>NZ_NEHO01000001.1:0-156939 GCF_002113375.1 Pseudomonas sp. R37(2017)
GAGTAACTTGTGATGCTGATAATCTGTTGACTAGCAGTCTGACTCCACAAGCACCCACACGAATTGCTTGATTCAGTTGTTAAAGAGCGGTTGGTTAAGATCTTTCGTCTCAACCGAGGCGCGCATCTTACAGCGCACTTTTTCAATTTGCAACCCTAAAAGTTAATGATTTTTCAGTAAAATCAATCACTTAAACCAAGAGCAACTTCGAACTGCTCGTTAGCGGGAGGCGAATAGTACAGCATTAAAATACTCGGTCAACTCCCTCCGAAAAATTCTTTTCCCTTGTCTCACTGCGACCGACTGCCCATGAAAGCTGACAGGTACGCGAGAAAGCCCTGCACACTTCCTTCGGCGCTCTGCCGGCATCCCTGCCTAGCCCTCGTTCCGAGTGGCGGCTTTGCAAATACCCGGCACAATAGTAGTGTTGCGATTACTACATATTAAGCATCTTACTCTACATGAAAAACTGGCTTGCGCTGATTCTCGGCTTACCCACTGCCAATGCCACCGAACGCATGCGAGCCTGGCGTGCCTTGAAGGCATCAGGTGCGGCGGTTTTGCGCGATGGTGCCTATTTGCTGCCTGACACCGATGTCTGTCGCGAAGCCTTGGAATCTGTGGAACGGGATATCCTTTCTATCAATGGCACTGCTTACACACTGCCGGTGGTCGATCCGCATGGCGAGCGATTTGTCTCGTTGTTCGACCGTAGCGATGACTACAGCAAGCTACGCGCAGAGATCGAGGAATGTCGCGGGCAACTCAATCCTGAAAACGCGTTGGCCACCACCAAACAGATACGCAAGCTGCGCAAAACCTACGATCAGCTTTCCAACATCGATTACTTCCCGGGCAAGTCGAAGCAGCAGATCCACTCCGCCTTGCAAGAGCTTGAGACCGCAGTCAGCAGAGCGTTGTCTGCGGATGAACCCCATAGCCGCGACTTGCTCATAACGGCACTCAATCGTGGTGACTATCAAGGACGTGTTTGGGCGACTCGCAAGCGTCCATGGGTAGATCGTCTTGCGTGTGCCTGGTTGATTCGTCGCTTCATCGACCCACAAGCCCGGATTCTCTGGCTCGACAGCCCAACAGACTGTCCAGCAGATGCCTTGGGTTTCGATTTCGATGGAGCGACCTTCAGTCATGTCGGCAACCGTGTGACCTTCGAAACCCTGCAAGCCAGTTTCGAGCTTGAAGAGCCCGGCCTGAACCGTATCGCGGCCCTGGTGCACTACCTCGATATCGGGGGCATTCAGCCGGTGGAGGCTGCCGGGATCGAACGGTTGCTGGCTGGCCTGCGCGAAACCATTAGCCACGACGACCATTTGCTGGCTGCTGCGAGCGCCATTTTTGACGGGTTGCTCGCCGGATTTGTGAAAGAGGAACAACCTAATGAGTAAGGTTTTGGCAGCAGCGACTGAAGAAAACCTGTCGAAGCCAAAGCCGATCAGTTTGCGTGAGGCTTTCCGGTTCTGGCTGAAGCTGGGCTTCATCAGCTTCGGCGGGCCAGCGGGACAGATCGCGATCATGCACCAGGAACTGGTGGAGCGGCGGCGCTGGATATCCGAGCGCAGATTCTTGCACGCCCTCAACTACTGCATGTTGCTGCCTGGGCCCGAGGCTCAACAGTTGGCAACCTACATCGGCTGGCTGATGCATCGAACCTGGGGCGGAATAATCGCAGGCGTGCTGTTTGTGCTGCCCTCCTTGTTCATCCTGATCGCTTTGTCGTGGATGTACATCGCCTTCGGCGAAGTGCCTGTGGTGGCTGGACTCTTCTATGGCATCAAGCCCGCCGTGACGGCCATCGTGGTACAGGCGGCCCATCGAATCGGCTCCCGGGCTTTGAAGAACAATTGGCTATGGGCGATAGCGGCAGCATCATTCACCGCCATCTTCGCGTTCAATGTTCCGTTCCCGTTGATCGTTCTGGGAGCCGCGCTGATCGGTTATGTCGGTGGACGCCTGGCCCCCGAAAAATTCAGAGCGGGGGGCCATGGCGCCGCCAAAAAATCCTACGGCCCGGCCTTGATCGATGATGACACTCCGTCTCCGGAGCATGCACGGTTCAGCTGGTTGAAATTGGCGTCGCTCGCGATCATTGGTGCTGCACTTTGGGCATTGCCAATGGGTATTCTGACCGCACTCTTTGGTTGGGAAGGCACTTTGACCCAGATGGGCTGGTTCTTTACCAAGGCAGCGCTGTTGACGTTTGGCGGGGCCTATGCGGTGCTCCCATATGTTTACCAGGGCGCGGTCGGTCACTATGGCTGGCTAACCCCGACACAGATGATCGACGGACTGGCTCTGGGCGAAACCACACCGGGGCCGCTGATCATGGTGGTGGCCTTCGTCGGCTTTGTCGGGGCCTATATCTCGCAAATATTCGGGGCCGATCAAATGTTTCTGGCAGGAGCCGTGGCTGCCACCCTGGTGACCTGGTTCACTTTTCTGCCCTCATTCCTGTTCATCCTCGCGGGTGGCCCGCTGGTGGAGTCAACCCACAACGAACTCAAATTCACTGCGCCGCTAACGGCCATTACAGCGGCAGTGGTTGGCGTGATCCTCAATCTGGCGTGTTTCTTCGGTTATCACGTGCTATGGCCCAAAGGCTTCAGCGGCAACCTCGATTGGCCCTCGGCGCTGATCGCCATTGCGGCGGCAATTGCCTTGTTCCGCTTCAAGAGGGGCGTTATTCAGGTACTGATAGCCTGCGCACTCATTGGCTTGGCCGTGCATCTGATGCGCTAAAGAACACGAATTGATCAGCAGTCTATGGCGGGCGTCCGGTCCGCCAAATCAGCCATGAGCACTGGCATGCTTCAACGATTGAAAAAGTGGGCCAGGTCCATCAAGCAACAGACCATGACCCTGTGGTTCTGCTGCCGCAATCCGCGAACCCCTTGGCCGGTGAAATGGTTGTGCATCCTGGTGGTGTCCTACGCGTTGAGCCCCATCGACCTGATTCCGGACTTCATCCCTGTCCTGGGGCTCCTCGATGATTTGGTCCTGTTGCCGGCGGCCACCTGGCTGAAGCCCATTCACTGAACGGGCGCCTTTTTACGCAATCCCCAAAGCATGAGAACGACAGCGATAATGATGGCGACCCCAACGCTCGCAAACCCTGCCGTAACAAGATTCTCCTGCCACGGTTCCCCCATGCGCCCGCCACTTGCAATAGGCGACACGGACATCGTACCGAGAATGGCCGCCAATACCGTGAACGCCCAGTTTGAATAGGCGCCGTAAAGCGCCGTCCAATACGCAACGGCCTTTGTGCGAGGGGCGAGGTGTATCTCTACCCAGGCTGCGCCAAATGCCAGGAGCAGAATTCCATTCATTACCCCCTCAAGGTGAGCTGCAAGCCCTAATCGCGGATTGCTGAATTGTTGCTCTATCAAGCCTGTGCAGAGGCCTAGAAACACTAAGAACATGCCATGCCAAAGCAGTCCTCGCCGAGCTTCGACCATCTCCATGGGGCCTCCCATGATTGGCTGGAATAGGATATTGAACAATCAACAACTCTAGATCGTTCTCCGCAAAATGGGGCCCCGAACTCTGAATGCCCCCTTGCGCATCCAACCGCAACCAGCGGAATGGAAAAGTGCGGCCGAGTTTTGTCGGATCGCCCCCCCGCGCCACCTGGAGGCGGCCATGGCGAGCAGTTACGCAGACAGTGCGCAGGCCCGAGAATGGGTCAGGCACTACGAGATTTGGGATTGCGAGAGGACATCGTAGTCCGAAGAATTCCACGACTACGAGGCCACCGAACAGATGAGTACGCAGCCGATGCCACCGACATGATCGAACTTTACCAATGCATCGCGGTGCGACTCACCTTCAGCTATTGGACCGAGCAGGAAGAGGAAGGCTTGAGCAGTTCCTTTCCATAGGCCATCTCACGCCAGCGCGCCAGATCGGCAATAAGGCGCAGACCTTCGAAGGCTTGCTCATGGAGTTGATCATCGGGAAGCGTGAGCAGCCGCAGCACTTCGTCGCCGATCATCACGATTGCCATTTCATCGGTTGTTGTACTCATCAAGGTCACCCTGGGTGTGTGCCTGATCGAACCTCTTGGTCACCTTACCTATTGCGAGGGAGGTGAAGGCTCGATCCAAACAGTGCAGGCCAGTTTCTTGTTCAATCGGGCCTTCTTTCGGAGTGGGTCCGGGGTCTCACCCGCAAACGCAAGTACCCAGGCGCCTGAACTTCCAAGGGGATCAAACTGTCGCTCATGACTGATCACCTGAACCGGCCCCATGCCGGGATGCCAAACAACAATTGTTGACTAAAGCTGTAGACGGATCGGCACCTCCACCGTTCGGATGAAGCGACCAATGGTGAGTGCACGCGTCCCTGCAAGGAGCGTAAATCCCGATAAATTTGGTAGGCGCGATTGTCAATGGAGCGGGCGAGATAATCCCCTGAACCGCAGTTCACCCGATCAACTCGCCCGACGCCCCTCATCTGATGTCATATCCCAACTTTCAGCCTGCGCGAGGAGCGGCGAACAGTCACTGGCACCACTGCGTCTCGCAGGGTATCCCGTCGTTGTCTCCATCCATTTTCATTCCCGGGCAATTTTGCAGGAAGTTCTTGGCCTCTGCGCACGAGGTCATCTGCGAGCAATATTTGCGTCCATCACATTTGACTCGGACCGAAACAGCTTTCGGCGCGATCGCGACCGTGGAGGTTGCATGGGAAGTCGATAATTGAGCCTCAGCCCAAGACTGAAGTTCAGGGGAAAACTTCCAAGCCAACAGCCCAACGAAAAGCACCACCAACATCAGCTTCATTTTGATCCTTCCTTGAGAGATCGTTTGCACGCTCACGTTGCCTGCCTTTCAGCGTAAACCATTCATCGACATACAGCCCGCCGGTGAAAGGCAGCCGATGATTGGGCGTAATACGGGAACAATGGGGGGTCGGTTGTCTGGGAAGCTTCCGTCCCCCAACCCGGCATCGCTCACCGAATACGCCCCTGCCCTTCTCACTTCTGCCGCCATGGCAGATCTCCCGACAAAACAAAATAATTGCTTTTGGCCACTTGATGACCAACTGGTTTTTACCGTGAACGAAAAGTTTTCACGTGTCGATATCAGATATAGATGTGGCGTGATCAGGTAACTGAGTCGTCGGACAAGCCGGGTAAGGTGGCGCGTCTTTTCATCGAGATAGACCTGTCCCGATGATGGGTTTGATAAGAACAGCAGCGTTTGAAGGGGGTCGCTTTCAGGTAAGGCGACAGTGATGATCGCGCCCCCGTCAGTACGCTTAAAAGTCGATCAGCAGAGAAAAAAAACAATGATTAGCCCGAGCTCCAATGATTCGAGTGGCCAATTGGCGCAGGGCTTCAAGCCTCGTCACGTCACCATGTTGTCTATCGCCGGGATTATCGGTGCCGGTTTGTTCGTGGGTTCGGGGCATGCCATTGCAGCCGCAGGCCCAGCCGTCCTGCTGGCCTATCTGTTCTCGGGCCTACTGGTGGTCCTGGTCATGCGCATGCTGGGTGAGATGGCAGTGGCCAACCCGGACACCGGTTCGTTCTCCACCTATGCCGACCAGGCGATCGGCCGTTGGGCCGGCTTCACCATCGGTTGGCTCTACTGGTGGTTCTGGGTACTGGTGATTCCCATTGAGGCGCTGGCCGCCGGGCATGTGCTCAACCAATGGTTTCCCCAGATCGATGCCTGGCTGTTCGCACTGGTGTCGATCATTGCGCTGGTGGTGACCAACCTGTTCAGTGTGTCCAAGTACGGCGAGTTCGAGTTCTGGTTCGCCATGGCCAAGGTCGTGGCGATCATTGGTTTCATCGCCGTGGGCTTCGCGGTGTTGATGGGCTGGATCCCCGACCGGGAAGTCAGCGGTTTGAGCAGCCTGATGGCCGAGCACGGCGGGTTCGCGCCCAACGGCCTGTCGGCGGTGGTGGGCGCCTTCATCACCATCATGTTCAGCTTCATCGGCACGGAGGCGGTGACCATCGCAGCCGCCGAATCCGACAACCCGTCACAGAACATTGCCAAGGCTACGCGCTCGGTGATCTGGCGCATCGGAGTGTTCTACCTGCTGTCGATTTTCGTGGTCATCTCCGTAGTGCCCTGGAACGATCCGCTGTTGGCCTCGGTAGGCTCCTACCAGCGAGCCCTGGAAATCATGAACATTCCCCACGCCAAGTTCATGGTGGACGTGGTGGTACTGATCGCCGTGGCGAGTTGCATGAATTCCTCGATCTACATCGCCTCACGCATGCTGTATTCATTGGGGCGCCGTGGCGATGCACCCAAAGCGCTCAAGGCGACGTCCTCTGAAGGCGTGCCACGGGCGGCGGTTATCGCCAGTTCCGTGTTGGGTGCTGCGATCACCGTGTGGAGCTACTTCATGCCCTCCGGTTTGTTCGAGTTCCTGCTGGCCAGTTCCGGCGCGATTGCCTTGCTGGTGTACCTGGCCATTGCGGTGTCGCAGTTGCGCATGCGCCGGATGTTGCGTCGGAAAAACGTCGAGCTGACCTTTCGCATGTGGCTGTTCCCATGGCTCACGTGGCTGGTGATCGCGTTCATTTGCGCGGCGCTGGCGGTCATGATGGTTTCCCCGCAACACCGTACTGAAGTGAGCACGACCATCGGCCTGGCGCTGGCAATATCATTTATCGGCCTGGTCACGTCCCGTCAGCCTGCACATTCTGCAGCGGCGAAGTCAGTAAGAACATGACCACGATGGCATCAGGTTCCACCATGGCCAAGGGTACAACGACCCAATCGGTTGGCTTTCTACTGCTGGATAAATTCACGCTGATTTCCCTCGCCTCGGCGGTAGAGCCTTTACGCATGGCCAATCAGTTATCAGGACGAGAGTTGTACCGCTGGCATACCTTCAGCCCGGGTGGCGAGCCCGTGTGGGCCAGCGACGGTGTGCCGATCACCCCGGATGCTTCATGGAGCAATCCATGGGTGGCGGACACTGTCATCGTGTGCGGCGGCGTAGGCATCCAGAACGTGGTCACTGGCGAACACATTGCCTGGCTCAAGGCCCTGGCACGTCAATCTCGACGGCTGGGAGGCATATGCACCGGTAGCTGGGCACTGGCCAGGGCAGGCCTGCTGGACGGCTATGAGTGCAGCGTGCATTGGGAATGCCTGGCCGCCATGCAGGAAGCTTTTCCGCGACTCAGCGTCAGCGCGAGCCTGTTCACCCTCGACCGGAACCGGTTCACAAGCTCCGGCGGAACGGCGCCCATGGACATGATGTTGCACCTGATCGGTCGCGATCATGGCCAGGAATTGTCCTCCGCCATTTCGGAGATGTTTGTCTACGAGCGCATCCGCAATGAACAGGACCAACAGCGCGTACCACTCAAGCACGTGCTGGGCACGCATCAGCCCAAACTGCAGGAAGTCGTTGCGTTGATGGAGGCCAACCTCGAAGAGCCGATCGACCTCGATAACCTTGCAGAATACGTTGACCTTTCACGTCGACAGCTGGAGAGACTGTTCCAGAAATACCTGAACTGTACGCCGTCCCGTTACTACCTCAGGCTTCGCCTTATCCGGGCGCGGCAATTGCTCAAACAAACCTCCTTGTCGCTCATCGAGCTGGCATCGATCTGCGGTTTTGTGTCCACACCCCACTTTTCCAAATGCTATCGCGAACACTTCGGTGTTCCACCGAGCGACGAACGCGCAGGCTCTGAAATGAGTCGCAAGCGGGCGGTGCCCGCGACCACGCCACAGCTCACGACCATGCCGCTGACCGCACTGGATCAGGCGCGAAACGAATCGACGTTTGCAAGCGTGCGGATGAATGATCATGCCTGGTAGCGCACGGCAATCGATAGTCCGTCGATGTCGGTCGTGCAGTGATCTCAGGCTGTCGCGTTCGACTCGACAAGTTGTACGTCCGTGGCACTGCGACCCGCCAGCCAAGCCAGGACAGACGCGGCGACCAACACAGTTGCGCTGAGCTCGAATGTGGCTTTATACCCGCTCGAATCAAACGCCAGGCCGCCGATGATTGCTCCTCCTGCAATAGCCAGCTGGACAATGGCCACGAGCAAACCTCCACCGGCCTCGGCATCATCAGGGAGCGTTCGAGCCAGCCATGTCCACCATCCGACGGGAGCAGCAGTAGCCACCAGCCCCCATAGTCCGAGCAACACTGCGGTCAGTAACGGCGACGCGCCGAAGGCTATCAGAGCCAGCGCTATGACAGCCATTGTCAGAGGTATCACTGTCAACGTGCGGTACAGGTCATTCCCGATAAATCTCTCGATCAGAAAAGTCCCGATGAAACCTGCCACGCCCAGACCGAGCAGCATGAACGACAACATTGAAACGCTGACGCCGGTGACGACCTCGAGAAAGGGGCGCAGGTAAGTAAACAGCATGAACTGCCCCATGAAAAATACGCTGACGGCGACCAACCCCAATGCGACTGGCAACTGCTTTATCAGCCGCAGGGCGTTGCCGCTACCCACGTTGCGCTCGGCCTTGAAAGACGGAAGGCTGATCAGCAGCCACACCGCGGCAACCGTTGCCACCGGCACGACACAGAAAAACGCGCCCCGCCATCCGATCAACGAGCCAAGAAAACTGCCTGCCGGAGCTGCTATCACTGTAGCGAGTGCGTTTCCGCCGTTGACGATGGCCAATGCCCGGGACACCTGATCAGCCGGCACCAGACGCATTGCGGTCGCCGCTGACAATGACCAGAAACCACCGATCGCTATTCCGATCAAGGCACGCCCGACCATGAAAGAGGGATAGCCTGGCGCAAACGCGACGACCGTACCGGAGATGATCATCAGCAAGGTCAGACACAGCAGCAGCTTCTTGCGTTCGACGCGAACGGCGATCGCTGCAATGACCAGGCTTGTGACCAAGGCAAATGCACCTGACACCGAAATGCCCTGACCTGCCTGGCCTTCGGTAATGTGCAGCTCTGCGGCAATGGGCGTTAGCAGGCTGACGGGCATGAATTCCGATGCGACCAGGGCGAATGCGGCCAGCGACATAGCCAGCACGGCGCTCCAGCCGCGTTTTTCTGTAGAGCGAGATGTCATGAAAACTACCTGTGTTGCGAGAAGCATGTTGACGTTGCGTGCAGGGGAACGAGGCATTTTTCGTTCGCTTCGGTCCGCGCGAACAACTGAAGCCAGCACACGTCAGGGCGATTGCCCGGACGCGCCGTTCTTCATTCAGCGAGGGTCGCGTTGTCGATCACGAAACGGTATTTGACGTCACCCTTGAGCATCCGCTCGTAGGCCTCGTTGATGTGCTCTGCGTGTATCAGCTCGATGTCCGAAACGATGCCATGCTCGGCACAGAAATCGAGCATCTCCTGTGTTTGCGCAATACCGCCAATCATTGAGCCGGCGAGTGTGCGCCGCTTCATGATCAGGTTGAACACGTTGGGCGATGAGTGCGGCGAGGCCGGAGCGCCAACCAGCGTCATGGCACCGTCGCGTTTAAGCAGGACCAGGAATGCGTCCAGATCGTGGGGGGCGGCGACGGTGTTGATGATCAGGTCGAAACTCTTCAGGTGCGCGGCCATTTGCCGGGCATCGCTGGAGACAACCACTTCATTGGCGCCCAGCGCCCTGGCGGCCTCGCGCTTTGACTCGGACGTGGTGAACGCCACGACATGCGCGCCCAACGCATGGGCAAGTTTAATACCCATGTGACCCAAGCCACCGATGCCGACTACGCCTACTTTCTTGCCGGGGCCTGCGTTCCAATGGCGCAATGGCGACCAGGTCGTGATACCTGCACACAACAGTGGCGCAACGGCAGCCAACTGCGTCTCGCAGTGGCGAATACGCAGTGCGTAGCGCTGATTCACCACGATCGATTGCGAATAGCCACCGAGCGTCCAGCCGGGTGCATCCGGAGTCGGAAAGTTGTAGGTACCGATCATGCCATCGCAATAGTTTTCCAGCCCTGCGTCGCATTCCTCGCAATGCTTGCAGCTGTCGACGATGCAACCGACACCGACCAGATCACCGGGTGAAAAATCGGTGACCTTCGAGCCTGTGGCTGCAACGCGGCCAACGATTTCGTGGCCGGGCACACAGGGAAATTGTGTGCCTTCCCATTCGGCGCGAACCTGGTGCAGATCCGAATGACAGATACCGCAATAAGCGATCTGGATCTGTACATCTTCCGGGCCGGGTTCGCGGCGAGTAATGCGCAGGGGTTCAAGTGGTTTGTCGGCCGCATGGGCGCCATAGGCGAAGACTTGCATAGAGGCTCTCCTGTAACAGTTCGACATATTGTCCCGGTCAATTTGCTTCAGCCCCTAGTGCGATCCGCTTGAATGCTTGCCTGATCCTGTGGAGATGCAGGGTGATGAATAGGAAACGCGTCGACAGCAGGCTAGAGTCCGATCAACAGGAGTGAGCTGCCATGATCCCTACCCAGCTGTGCCAGGAATCGCCCCTGGCATTGAACATTGACCCACGCGTGAACATGCCCGGTGACTTCGCCACGCCGATACCCGGTTTGTCACTGTTTCGCCGGGACCGGCCAGCGCCACCTTCCGTGTGCATGGTCGAACCGAGCCTGATTCTGGTGGGACGCGGTGAGAAACGGCTGTGGATCGGTGGCGAAGGCCACAGCTACGACCGCTCACGGTTTCTGGTGACGTCACTGGATCTGCCGGCCAACTCCGAAGTGCTCGTCGCCAGCCCCGAACAGCCCTGTGTCGGACTGGTACTGAAGCTGGATGTCGGCATGCTCGCCGAAGTGATCGCCATGGGCGGGCTGCCGGCGACGCGCAATCGAGCCGTGGGTACCGGCGCGGGTATCGGGAACATGTCGCCGGCGTTGGAGGGCGCGCTCGATCGCCTGCTGGCATTGCTCGACGAACCTGAAGCGATTCCGGTACTCGCACCGCTGATCCTGCGCGAAATTCATTACCGGCTGCTTGACAGCGACCAAGGTGCGCGGCTACGGCAGATCACAGCCGTCGATGGGCAAGGCTATCGCATCGCAAAGGCGATCGACTGGCTCAAAGTCAACTACGCCGCTGTGTTGCGCATCGACGAGCTGGCGGCGCGGGTGCAGATGAGCGCCCCTACTTTTCACCACCATTTCCGCCAGCTCACCGCCATGAGTCCGCTGCAGTACCAGAAGTGGTTGCGCCTGAACGAGGCGCGTCGACTGATGTTGATCGAGCATCTTGATGTCTCTCGGGCGGCGTTTGCCGTCGGGTACGAAAGTCCCTCGCAGTTCAGCCGCGAATACGGTCGGCTGTTCGGCACTGCACCCAGTCGCGACATGGCGCTGCTGCGTGGGCAGCCATTCGAGGCATAAGCGTTGAGCAACGCGGTCAATCAAGGCTTGTAGCAATGCCCAACAGCCGATGAACCAGCGGATGAGCCATGGAACTGCGAATCGACCAGAAGACCTGGTCGAGATCCGGCTGGCACATCGATTTTCCGCACCTTCAGAAGCGGCGCGTGAACCCTCAGAACTTTGCGCATTCGGTCGAAATTTCTTAACAAGAACCGTCACTGGCAGCTTCGTCGAGCGCCTTCGCCTCGGCGCCCCGGCAGGTCGCTCACTTGATGTACCACCCCCAGGGCAGCTCGCTGTCGTAGCGCGTCAGCTGCTTCACCTCACGATAACTGTCGAAACCCCACTGACCCAACTCGCGACCGATTCCGCTCTGCTTGTAACCTCCCCAAGGCGCTTCGGTGAACGTCGGTTGTGAGCAGTTGATCCAGACAATTCCGGCACGCAGACGCCTGGCTACTCGCTCGGCCCGCTCCAGATTGCGGGACATCACCGCTGCGGCCAGGCCGAACGGCGAGTCATTCGCCAGGCGCAGAGCTTCAGCTTCGTCGTCGAACGCGCGCAGACAGACGACAGGCCCGAAGATTTCCTCGCGCCAGATGTCGCTGTCGGTCGGCACATCCGCGAAGATCGTCGGCGTGAGGTAGTAGCCAGCGCTCAGGTGCCCGGGGCGGTCGCCGCCGTAGAGCAAACGAGCGCCGCTGTTGCGACCCGATTCGATGGCAGTCAGAACCTTGTCCAGTTGACCACGACTGACCAGTGGGCCCAGCAGCACGCCCTCCTCCAGTCCGTGACCGATACGGATCCTGCTCGCTTCCTCGACCAGCCGTTCGAGCAGTGCGGGATAGAGCGAACGCTCCACCAACACGCGAGATGTGGCCGAGCAGACTTGGCCCTGGTTCCAGAAGATGCCGAACATGATCCATTCCACTGCCGCCTCGAGGTCTGCGTCGGCGAAGACAATGAAGGGTGACTTGCCACCCAGCTCCAGGCTGATGTTCTTGATGTCACGGGAGGCGGCCTGCATGATCCGTCGTCCGGTCGGCACGCTGCCGGTGAAGGCCAGCTTGTCCACCAGCGGGTGCTCGGCCATTGGAGCCCCGGCATCGGGACCGAGGCCGGTCACCAGGTTGAACACTCCGTCCGGCAACCCCGCTTCATGGATGATGGACGCCAGCTCCAGCGCGGTCAGCGGGGTCAGTTCCGAGGGTTTGAGCACAATGGTGCAGCCGGCCGCCAGTGCAGGCGCCACCTTCCAGGCTGCCATCAGCAGCGGGAAGTTCCACGGGATGATCGCCCCCACCACGCCTACCGGCTCGCGTTCGACCCACGAGCTGAAGCGCTCGTCGGCCAACTCGATGGGCTGCTGCGACTCCTGGTCCGCGGCCTGTGCCAAGTCAGCGTAAAAGTCGAAGCAGTTGGCGGCATCGGCCAGATCCCACTGCGCTTCCGGCAGTGGCTTGCCATTGTCACGCACCTCCAGTTCCGCGAGTTGCGGCAGGCGCCGGCGAATCCCCTCGGCGATGGCACGCAGCACCTCTGCGCGCTGACTTCCGGCAAGACGCGGCCAAGGCCCCTCATCGAAAGCGCGACGCGCAGCGCGCACCGCCAGGTCGATGTCCTCGGCGGTCGCCGCCGGGACCTGGGCGAGCACGCTTTCGTCGCTTGGATCAAGGGTGGTAAAGCTGCCGCTCCTGGCCGGCCGGGTCCATTGTCCATCGATGTACAAGTGTTGATAGATATCCAACTTGCGTCTCCTCTCAGGCTATTCCAGCCGGCTCGATATGAACATGCTCCAGATGGCTGAATGCATTGATGCGCGCGCCGCGTCCAACTTGAACTCCGGGGCCGAATACGACACAGGGCTCCACCCTGACGTCGGCATCGAGCTGGGTATCGGCACTGAAATACACCGTCTCCGCTGCGGTAAGGGTCACCCCTTCCTGCATGGCCCGACGGCGTCGACGACGCTGAAAAATCTGCTCGGCTGCGTGCAATTGCTCACGGTCGTTGACGCCAAGGATTTCTTCCTCAGCGACTTCAACCGCCACCACTGAAAGCCCGGCAGCGTTGGCCTGCTCCACCGCATCGGTGAGGTAGTACTCCCCTTGGGCATTGGTGTTGCCGATCCGCTCGAGCAACCAGAGGCAGTGGTCCGCGCGAAAGCCCATCACACCGCCGTTGCACAACTTGATCGCCCGTTCCTCTGGCGTGGCGTCCTTGGCCTCACGGATTGCCCGCAGGTGGCCGTCTTCCACCAGCAGCCGACCGTACGGGTCTGGCTGTTCGCTCAAGAAGCCGGCGACCGCCACGGCTGCGCCTTCGATCAGGGTTTGCCGCAAGCGCGCCAGCGTTTCTGCGCCAATCAAAGGCGAATCACCAAACAGCACCAGCACGCAGCCCTGCTCGTGGGTTTGCAGCGCAGGCCGTGCAGCCAGCACCGCATGTGCGGTACCCAGGCGCTCACGCTGCACGAATGTCCGGGCGTGCGGCGCCAGCCCTCGGACGTACTCGCCCACCTCTGGCGTGTCCGGCCCGACGACCACGGCCAGCGCGTCCGCACCAGCGGCGTCCGCTGCGGCGAGCACGTGGCCGAGCAACGGCCGGTTGCCGACCTGGTGCATCACCTTGGGCAAAGACGAACGCATGCGAGTGCCCTGCCCCGCTGCGAGGATCACCGCAAGCGTGGGGAAATTTTCCTGCTGGTTCATACCCAAATTCCTCAAACGCTGCAGAGCATGTCGTCGTTGTAGTTAGTCCGCCGATCTACAAGCTGCGGCGTGTCGTCGATGAAGCGCAGGGCGGTATTGCAATAGAAAGTGGTCATCTCATCTCCCCGGGAGTAGGCGGTTTCGTTCGCGCAGGGCCACCCGGGCGACGACGTGCAAGCCGTCGCGCCAGATGGCGATCCATGTGGTTGTCGTTGCATCGGCCGGTTCAGCGCCTCACCGAGGAGGCACTGAACCGGCCGTTATCGCGTACGCCTCAGGCGCGGTAGAACACGTCGTCGCTGTACGGGTACCACCAGTCATGCAGCTGCGGCTTGTGGTCGATGATCACCATCTTCGTGCGGCGAAAGGCATCCAGCCCCTGGCGGCCCAGTTCGCGACCAACGCCGGACATCTTCGAACCGCCGAAAGGCAACGCGTCGTTGTCGATCAGCGGGTTGTTGACCCAGACCATGCCCGCTTCCAGTCGCTCGGAGGCCTCCATGACTTCGGCCAGGTCAGTGGAGAACACGCAGGCGCCAAGGCCGAACGGCGAGTCGTTGGCCAATTGCAGCGCCTCCTCGAAGTCCTTGACCTTGCGAATGGCCGCCACCGGACCGAACACCTCCTCGTGGCAGATATCCATGTCGGCGGTGACGCCGGTGAGGATGGTCGGTTCGTAGAACCAGCCGACCGTCTGCTGCGGCGGGACGCGCCCGCCGCAGACAACGGTCGCGCCCTTGGCCACGGCATCGTCCACCAGACGGATGACCTTGTTGCGCGCCGCCTCGCTGACCAGCGGACCGATCTCGCTGCGCTCCAGGCCGTGGCCGATACGCAACTGGCGCGTGCGCTCGGCGAAGCGGGCGACGAACTCGTCGTGGATATCCTCGACCACGTAGAAGCGTTCGGCCGAGGTGCAGATCTGCCCGGCCAGGTGGAACGCGGCGGTCACCGAACCGGCGGCGGCGATGTCCACAGGTGCATGGGCGCTGATGATCATCGGATCGCTGCCACCGGCCTCGATGATCGCTGGCTTCATGCGTTCGGCACAGGCCCTGGCGACCGCCTGGCCGGCGACCGTGCTACCGGTGAAGGCGACCGCATGAGTACGCTCCGACTGCACCAGCAGTTGGGCGGTCTGGGCGTCGCCCGGCACGCAGGAGACCAGGCCGGCCGGCAGCACGCGGAAGTGCTCCATGAACTTCAGGGTACTCAGAGTGGTACCTTCGGCCGGCTTGACGATGCAGGCATTGCCCGCTGCCAGCGAGGCCGCCACGGTCCAGCAGATCAGCAGGATCGGAAAGTTGAACGGCAGGATGTGCACGCTGACGCCATAGGGGTCGTAGCGCATGTGCTGGAAGGAGCCGAGCTGGGTTGTACCGGCGATCTTGCCGGCATCGTCCCGGGCCATTTCGGCGAAGTAGCGGAAGACCGGCGCGCAGTTGCCCAGTTCGCCCATGGCCTCGGGGAACGGCTTGCCCATTTCCAGGGTCACCAGCCGGGCTACCTCGCGCTTGCAGGCTTCGTCCTGCTCGATGGAGTCGGCCAGGCGATGCAGCAGCGCGGAGCGGGTCTTGGCATCGACTGTGCGCCAGGCCTGGTGCGCCGCGTTGGCGGCGTCGATGGCGGCCTCCACGTCTTCGCGTTCGCACAGGGCGATGGTGCCGACCCGCTGCAGCGAAGCGGGGTCGATGTTGTCGCGCACGCGACGGGTCACCGGTGCCTGATAGTCAGGGTTGATGAAACGCTGAGGGGTATCGCAATTAAACGTAGTCATGGCAACTCCTTGAGATTCAGAGGATTCGTTCGCGCAAGGCGTCCAGGGCAGCGGCAGGCAAGCCGTCGCGCCAGGTCGCCAAGTGGCGATCGAGGAAATCACGCAGTGGATGAAGCGCCGGCCGCTCCAGCGCCTCCTGGAAGAGGCGCTGTACGCGCGGCAGGTGATCGAGGTAGCCGAGCTTGCCGTCGCGCTGGGCCAGGCGCACGAAGATGCCGAGCACCTTGGCGTGACGCTGGGCCGCGAGGACCGCGTAGTCAGCCATGAATGCCTGCACATCCAGCTCCGGGCGGTGCGCCAGGTAGCGTTGCAGCAGTGCGTCCTGCAGCGCCTGCGGGACGTCGCGGCGGGCGTCCTCCAGCAGCGACATCAGGTCGTACGCGGCAGCACCGTGCAGGGCGTCCTGGAAATCGAGCAGGCCGCAGGCGGCCACGCCGTCCCGGTCTTCGAGCAGCATGAGGTTGTCGACGTGGAAATCCCGCAGCACCACGGCTTCGCGACGCCCGGCCACCGCCTCGCAGAGGCTGGCGAAGAGCGTCAGATAGCCCTCGCGCAACGCCGGCGCCGGAGCCTCGTTGAGCAACAACGGGGCATACCAGTCGATGAACAGAGCGAATTCCTCTGCCAGACGCACAGAGTCGTAGGCCGGCAACAACGCACCATATCCGGCGGGTGCGCGATGCAACTCGGCCAGGCAATCCACTGCCAGTTCGTAGAGCGGCGCTTCGGCATTGCCGGCGGCCAGCAGACGGGTATAGGTGCCCTGGCCGAAGTCCTCGATCAGGGCGAACCCCGCCGCCTCGTCGGATGCCAGTACGGTAGGTGCCGACAGGCCGAGGTGACGCAGCAATTTGGACACTCGCAGGTAAGGCGTCAGCGGTTCGCCTGCCGGCGGCGAATCCATCAACAGCATCCCGGCATCCGTCAGGCGGAAGTAGCGTCTCGCCGAGGCATCCGCAGGCAGGGCCTGCAGGTGCGCGTCGGACCTCGAGTGGCGAGCCATGAAGGCCCGCCGCTCGGCGTCGCGTGCGTCCTGCTGCACTGGTTGTTTCAGGGCTTGGCTCATGGCATCACCGAATCATGTAGACCTTTTTCACCGTCTCGTGGACGGTGCACACGCCTTTCCAGTCCTTGGGGAAGAAGGCAGCCGTGTCGGGAGTGATCTCGATCACCTCGCCCGACTCGTGGACATAGGTGCAGCGCCCCTCGAGGAAATGGCAGAACTCATCGCTGGTGACGTGGCAATGCCACTGACCCGGCGTGCAGTGCCAGATACCGCACTCGGAACGGCCTTCCGGCCCCTTGTGCATGACCACACCACTGACTCGGGACTGGCCTTCGATCATGGTCGGGATCACGCCCCAGTCCGCCAGCTCGGTGACGTGCAGAGGTTTGTGGATGACGGGGGTTTTCATAGTCGAACACTCGCTTTTTCGGATGAGGCCGCGCCATTGGGCGCGGCGCAGAACGCCGGATCAGACCAGCATGTATACGTTGCGCAGAACTTCCTGGACCTCGCACTCGCCAGTCCAGCCGGCGGGGAACAGCACCAGGGTGTCGGGACCGACATGGATCACCTCGCCGTCATCGCTGCGATAGATCGCGCGACCGGCGAGGAAATGGCACATCTCGTCCCGAGGGATCGACAGCCGCCAGGTACCGGGGGTGCAGACCCACAGTCCGGTTTCCGGGCTGTTGTTCGGGCCTTTGAAGAGGAGGCGACCACTGGAGTGGGACAGTCCCTTGACCGGGTCGGACTGGGTGCCCCAATCGACCAGATCACTGTAACCACGGGCACCGTAGATTCGCGGTGCACTGGAATCGAGGCAGGCATCAGACATTTTTCAGAACTCCATCGAGAATGTGCGCGGCGTCTTGTTGGCCATTGCGCGAACGCATGTAGGCGCTGGTGTTTTTCAGGCGCTCGGCCAGCGCCTTGTCGCCGACACAGAGCGCGAGTTTTTCTCCCAGCTCGGCGGCGTCCCAGTCGTAGCGATGCAGGCTGAACCCATGGCCGCTTTCCTGGGCACGCATGGCGTTGTCATGGCCGTCCCAGACGTAAGGCATGACAATCGCCGGTTTGCCGAAGTACAGGCATTCGGTGAAGCTGTTGTTCCCGCCGTGGTGGATCACGGCGTCGACCTGGGCGATCACCGAGGGCTGCGGGTACCAGTTGGAAACGATCACGTTGTCCGGCAGATCGGTGTAACGCGCCACGTGCTCGCCGACGTTGAACAGTGCGCGATAGGGCAACGTGCCAATGGTCGCGATGAGGCGCTGGAGCAGCTCCACGTCCCCTGCCCCCAGACTGCCGAAGCTGACGTAGAGCAGCGGCTTATCGTTGTTGGCGCGGAACTGCGGGATCTCGTAGGGTTTGTCCTGGCGCACGCAGCCCTGCAGGTAGTGGAAGCGATCGGCAGGCAGCGGGTGGCGACGCTCGAACTTCACCGGATCCGGATACAGCAGCAGGTTCATGCAGGGCGACTCTTCGAAAAAAGTGCCAAGGGGATAAGGCTCTTCACCACAAGTGGCGAGGAATGCATTGAAGTCGTCGTGAATCGGCTTGATCACTTCCTCGAAGCGGGCACGGAAGCGTGCATGGCCTTCCTTGTCGTCGATGCTCATGCCTGAGAGGTAGGGTGGAATGTCCGAATCCTCCACCTCGTTCTCCGAGCAGGAGATGATTCGTACCCAAGGCTTGCCGTACTGCTTTATCGCCGGGAAGAGGATGATGTTGTCGACACAGATCAGGTCCGGCTTGATCCTGTCGAGAATCGCCGGCAGTTCCTTCTGCGCCCATTTACTGGTCTCGACGACGGCTGCCCAACATTCCTTGACGTAGTTGTCGATCTGGTCGATCGGGTCCTTGCGGAAATTGGGGATGTGGCCGTTGACGAAGTCGGTCCAGTAGCGCGCCATTTCCTCCGTCGGCATCGGCTCGGACATGTTCACGTAGTGCTCCTCGAAGCCGTAAGCCGAATACACCCCGGTCATGCCCGGATCGGTCAGGAACACAGCCTTGTGCCCCAGCGCCTCACAGGCCTGGGCAATGCCCACCGAATTGAGCGCCGGGCCGTAGGCGGCCTCGGGGAAGAATGCGATGACCTTTCGTTCACTCATGATCTGAACTCCAACTTTTATTGTTATGACTTAGCGAGACAGGACACGGGCATGCTGGCTGTTCCAGCCCAGACGTATGGGCATGCCCGTCATGAAGGAGGAAAACTCGTGCTCCGAGCTCGACACACGGACAATCAGGGGTTTTCCGGAAACCGGTGTGCTTACGTGCAGGTTGGTGTCCAGGCCGTGGTAGGCGACCTCGACCACCTGGCCGTTGACTTCGTTGTCGCAGGTGCGGGTGGTCGGCCCCAGCACCTGGAGGCGCTCCGGACGCAGCGCCAGCGCTATCTGGCCGCTCACCTCCTCGGGGGTCGGCTCGATGCGCAGGGTCTGGCCACCGGCTTCGATCAGGTTGCCGGGCAGGCGTGTGCCTTCGATCAGATTGCTCACCCCGATGAAATCCGCAACGAAACGATTGCGCGGGTTCTCGTAGAGTTCTGTCGGTGTGCCGCATTGGCTGACCTGGCCGTCCTTGAGCACGGCCATGCGGTCGGCCATGACCAGCGCCTCTTCCTGGTCGTGGGTGACGACGATGAAGGTGATGCCTATCTCGTTCTGCAGGCGCTTGAGTTCCAGCTGCATCTTCTCGCGCAGCTTCTTGTCCAGCGCGCCGAGCGGTTCGTCGAGCAGCAGCACCCGTGGACGCTTGATCAGCGCGCGAGCCAGAGCTACTCGCTGACGCTGCCCACCGGACAGCTGGTCCGGACGACGCGATGCGAACTCCTGCAGCTGCGCAGTCGCCAGCATGGCGTCTACGCGCTGAGCGATCTCATCCTTCGGCAGGCGCTCCATCTCCAGGCCGTAGGCGATGTTGTCGCGCACGTTCATGGTGGGGAACAGCGCATAGGACTGAAACATCAGGTTCAGCGGCCGGCGGTTGGGCGGGATCGGCGAGATGTCCCGGCCGTCCAGGAAGATACTGCCCGAGGTTGGCGTCTCGAAACCGGCAAGCATTCTCAGGAGCGTGCTCTTGCCGCTTCCGGAGGGGCCGAGCAGCGCAAAGAACTCGTTCTCACGGATCGCAAGAGACACGTTGTTGACGGCCTGACCATGGCCATAGCTTTTGCTGACCTTATCCAGGGTCAGTAGCGGAGCGTTGTTATTGTTCATTCTTGTTTTGCACCTTGTTAAGCCGCTGGGAAGCGAACAGCGCGGTGAAGCTGACCAGCAACACCAGGGTCGCCAACGCGTTGATCTCAGGGGTGATACCGAAGCGGATCATCGAGTAGATCTGCATGGGCAAAGTGATCGAGCCGCTGCCTGCCCCGGAGTTGAAGAAGGCGATGATGAATTCGTCCACCGACAGGGTGAACGCCAGCAGCCCGCCAGCCAGTACGCCGGGAAAGATCGCCGGAAGCAGCACCCGGCGCAGGGTTGTCGGCCAGCTCGCACCGAGGTCAATGGAGGCCTCGAGGATCGAGTAGTCGAAGTGCTTGAGGCGAGTGCGCACCACCGCACAGGCGAAGGCGATGTTGAACACCACGTGACTGAGAATGACCGAGTGCAGGCCAAGGCTCATCTTCAGCAGGTTGAAGAACGACAACAGGGCGACGGCCAGGACGATGTCCGGAATGATCATTGGCGCCATCAGCAACGTGTCCGTCAGGCCCGCACTGCGCCCCGGGTTGCCGCTGGCGTGGGCACGCAATTCGACACCCAGTGCAAGCAGGGTCCCCAGAACGCAGGAAATCACTGTGGAAACCACCGCTACGATCAGGGTGTTCAGCGCTGCGTGCTGGATGGCCGAGTTGGCCAGCAGCGCGCCGTACCACTTGAACGAGACACCACCCCACGCGGTAGGCAGACCGTTCGCGTTGAAGGACAGAGCGATCAGCACCAGGATCGGCACATAAAGGAAGGCGTACACCAGCCACAGGTGGCTGCCCAGCAGAACACCGGATGCATTACGCATGGCGCACCCCCTGTGCGCGACGCGCCAGCATGGCCTGGATGAACAGGAGCAGCAGCATCGTACCGATCAGGAAAAAGGCCAGCGCCGAACCGAAGGGCCAATCGCGAGCGGTAAAGAACTGCGAGTAGATCAGGTTGCCGACCATCAGTACCTGCTTGCCACCCAGCAGATCGGCCGTGACGAAGTTGCCGATGCTGAGGACGAAGACGAAGACCGCGCCGGCCGCGATGCCGGGAACGCTCATCGGCAGAATGATGCGCCGGAAGGTGGTCCAGCCGGAGGCGCCCAAGTCGCTGGAGGCTTCCCACAGTTCTCGGTTGATTCGCGAGAGCGACGAGTAGATCGCCAGGATCACGAATGGGCTGTAGTTGTAGATCAACCCCAGTACTACGGCATTTTCGGTGTAGAGGATGTTGAGGAAGTCTCCATACAGTCCCAGGGGCTCCAGCAGACCCGCAATCACCCCCTGACGATTGAGCAGGACGATCCAGGCATAGGTGCGAATCAGGTAGTTGCTCCAGAACGGCAGCATCACCAGAAACAGGTAGATCGCCTGACGTCGTTGTGGCGCACGCGCGATGGCATAGGCCGCGCCGTAGCCGATCAATACCGCGAAGAAGGTGGCGAGACCGGCGATCTTCGCCGAGCGCAGAACGACTTCCAGGTACAGCGGATCGAGTGCTCGCAGGTAGTTTTCCCAAGTGAATACGTATTCGATACCGCCATAGGCGCCGCGCTCGAAGAAGCTGTAGACCAGCACCAGCAAGCAAGGCAGCAGCAGAAACAGAACAAGCCATCCCAAGGCAGGCAGCAGCAGCCATGCCGAAAGACGTCTGTCAGCGTGCAAAATACTCATGTGTAGCTCCCCCAACCCCAAGCCAATGGGGTGGTATCTAGCGATGTCGGAGTAGCGGAGCGACCTGGGCCGCTCCAGATCGGCGCCTTACTGCGCGGCCATGATTTCGGTCACGGCGCGGGTGTAAGCCTTCTGCGTGGAGCCACCAACGTCTCGCAACTGCTGCTGCTTGATCAGGTCGGCCGGTGAGATGGTGAGGTTGGGATACTTGGCCAGCAGGTCCTTGGGCAGTCCCTCCATGGCCGCCTTGTTAGGCACCTTGTAGAGAATGTTCTCGGCGATCCAGGCGTGGTTTTCCTTGGCCAGCATGAAGTTGACGAACTGGTAGGCGGCATCGAGATGCTTCGAGCCTTTCATCACGACCATGGTGTCCACCCAGAGGTCGGAGCCCTCCTTGGGCACCACGAACTTGATGTTCGCGTCAGCCCGGGTGCCGTAGTTGCACCAGCCATCCCAGGCGTGAGCCATCAGCGTCTCGCCCGATACGAGCTTGGAATAGAAGGTGGTGTCGTCGAAGGAAAGGATGCGCTTCTTGCTCTGGATCAACTCGTCCCGCACCTTGGAAATATGCGCAGGATCGCTCTCGTTCACGCTCCAGCCGTTGGCGAGGAAGCCGGCGCCGAGCAACCACCGATCCGTGGCCAGCAGGGTCAGCTTGCCCTTGGTCGCGTCACCGGGATTGAGCAGCTCGTTCCAGCTGGACGGCGCCTGGCTCAATTTATCGGCGCGGTAGCAGATGCCGGTGGTGCCCCAGGTGTAGGGGGCGGCGAAATGGTTGCCTGGGTCGAAGGCGAGGTTTTGCGCCTCTGGATAGAGGTTCTTCAAGTTGGGAACCTTGACCGGGTCCATGTCGGCGAGCAGTCCCTGCTTCTGCAGAATCTCGGCGAACTGAGAGGACACGAACACCACGTCGTAACCTTCACCGCCGGTGGCCATGAGCTTGCCCATGATCTCTTCGTTGGTGGCATGCAACGACTTGTCCACCTCGATGCCGGTGGCTTTCTGGAACTTCTCCAGCGTATCCGGGGCCATGTAACCGTCCCAGATGGAGATCACCATATCCTTCGCCTGGACCAGGGGAGCGGCCAGGGCGGAGGTCAGGGCAAGACTTGCATACAGCAGCGCTCTGCTTCTGTTCATGGGGGAATGCACCTCTCGATTGCTTGTTTTTGTTTCGAAGGTTGCAAAAGACCGAGCCAAGGCTGCATGTCTTTTTTTGCGATAAAATACCACAAGGAAGTTTGTGTCAATATTTTTCGAATGTTGTTGGCGGTGCGACGCTGTGGCATAAGAGGCGTCGCGCACCGGCGCACCCCGAGCCAGAGGCCCCGCATTGAGCAAGACCAAAGAGAAAAAACCCCGCACCAACCACCTGGAGCTGGCCAGGCGAGTCATCGAGCTTGCTCAGGAAAACGGCATGGGGATCGGCGACGCCCTGTCGGAACAACAGCTCGCACGCACCTTCCAGGTCTCGCGCACACTGATCCGTGCCGCCCTCGACGTCATGGTCGAGCAAGGCCTCGCCGACCATCAGGCCGGTCGCGGCTACGCCTTGCTGGCAGACCCGGCGAGCCAGGCCCTGGGACCGGCACTGCCGCAGGCAGAAGAACAAGAGCTGGCCACTTCGGTATTGCGCGACCGCATGGCCGGACGACTGGGCAACAGCATCAGCATCAGCGAGATCATGCGGCGCTATGAGGTGGGTCGTTCCTCCGCCCAGAAAGTCCTGACCCAGCTTGGCGAGGACCAGGTGGTGGAGCGTGGACCCGGCCAGTCCTGGCAGTTCCGCCCCCTCCTGGACAACCTCTCGGCACTGGAGGAAAGCCTGCGGTACCGCATGACACTGGAGCCCGAAGCGCTACTGACGCCGGGCTTCGAAGTCGACCGCGCACGCCTGTCGCTGCTGCGAGACGGCACCGAGCAGCTACTTCGGACCGCCATCGAGGACTTCGACATCGAACAGTTTCGCGAGCTGGACATCAGCCTCCATGAGCTGATCGCCACCGGTTGCAGCAACCGCTTCATCGGCGATGCACTGCTGCACCACCACTGCCTGCGGCGCCTGCCCAACCTGCTGCCGATGGTCAGCGTGCATCGCCTGCAGGAGGCGCTGCGCGAGCACTTGCGCATCATCGAACACATCGAACGCGGCCAGTTCGAGATTGCCGCCGACCTGCTACGCCTGCACCTGCGCCTCTCTGTCGCGCAACGACCACAGACCGCCAATCGCGGCATTCCCCTGGGTTTCAACCAGCGCCAATAGGCCTTGCAATACCCCCAGACAGGCAGGGCAGCGGCGGGCATGGCTTGCTCGCCTGCCCTGTCACGCCGGTCTTTTTTTGCACACCTGTACAGATCGACCACTGAAGTAATATGTTTTTTTTGAAAAAAATGTACACTCACCAAATACGAGCCGGCTGGAGCCCCTGCTCCCCGACCATGGAAGAAACGCGAACATGTCCAAAGAAAGAATCATCGCCCTGTTCCCCGAAGCCAGTTTCGGCGCTGCGCTGAACTGCATCGGCATTGCCCAGGCGCTGCGCGAGCAGGGCGCTCGCCCGGTATTCATCTGTCACGAATATTTCCAGGGCTTGTTCGCCGAGTACGGCTTTACCGAGTACTTGCTGCCGATCAGCAGCCCCCGGTCGGCCAAGGAGCACCAGCGCTACTGGGAAGACTTTATCGAGCGTAGCGTCCCCTACTTCGACCAGACGCCACTGGAACAGATCGACCTGTATGTCGTCCCGGCCTGGGAAGCGATCATCGATTCCGTCATCGAAGCCGAGAAGCCATTGCAGCAATTGCTCGCCCGTCTCAAGCCAGACGCGATCGTGCTCGACAACGTGGTGATGTTCCCCGCCATTGCCAACGCCGGCTGCCCATGGGTCCGGGTCATTTCCTGTGCCGAAACCGAACTGCCTGACGCGGCAGTACCGCCTTACCTGTCTGGCGTCAGTGCCAGCGACAGGCAGGCCTGCGAGACGTTCCGGGAGCACTACGTCAAGGCCGTCGCCCCGGCCCATGCGCGGCTGTCTCGCTACCTCGAAGGTCACGGGCTCGAACCCTGCGCTCCCGGTCAGTTTCTCGAAGAGTCGCCCTGGCTCAACCTGCTGCTGTCGCCGTCACCGGTGCGCTATGCACGACAGGAACCGCTCGACCCGCAGCGCTTCGTCTACCTCGACGGTTGCGTGCGTCGCGAAGCGCCCTACGTGGTACCGGGTTTCCCCCGACACAACGACGCGCCACTGGTCTATATCAGTTTCGGCAGTCTCGGTGCCGCGGACGTCGCCATGATGAAGCGACTGGTCGACATGGCTGCTGGTCTGCCCTACCGATTCCTGATCAATGTCGGCGCGTATCGCGACCAATACGAGTCCGTACCGGACAACGTCTATCTGGACAGTTGGTTCCCGCAACCGGCGGTACTTCGCGAATGTCAGTTGTTCATTCATCACGGCGGCAACAACAGCTTCTGCGAAGCCCTCTACTTCAGCTTGCCGTCGATCGTCATCCCCTATTGCTGGGATGGCCACGACAACGCCCGCCGCGCCGAAGAAACCGGTGTCGGCCGCTACCTGCCTCGCTTCGCCGACCCCATTGCCGCCCTGCCAGGCGCCATTGAACAGTTGCTGGGCGACAAGGCCATGCACCAGCGCCTGCAGCAGGCCAGTTCCACCATGCAGTCTTCACGCGGTACCGAGGTGGCTGCACGCGCCATCCTCCGGCTACCGATTCCATAGCCGCGCCAACAAAAACAAGAAGCCACTGGTATGACCCAAAACGCACTCGACAGCCTCAAACACGCCATTCCCCTGCCCTATTGGCTGGATGCCGAAGGCCCTCCTCCAGACTTCACCCGACAGGTTGGCGAAGTGCGTTGCGATCTCGCCATTGTCGGTGGTGGGTTCACCGGCTTATGGACAGCCTTGCTGGCACGCCAGCGCCACCCGGACAAACGCATTGTGCTGATCGAAGCCCGGGAGTGCGGTGGCGCGGCCAGTGGCCGCAATGGCGGCTTCTGCGCGCCGAGCATTTCCCACGGCGTGTCCAATGCCCTCAAGCGCTGGCCGACGGAAGCCGAGGCGCTCATCCGCCTGGGGCGGCAGAACCTCGACGATATGCGACGGGATATCGAGCATTTGGGTCTGGACGCAGAGTTTGAACGGGAAGGCAAGCTCACAGTCGCGACGACCCCCTGGCAGATTGAAGGCCTCCAGGCCCAGCGGCGCAAGTACGAGCGCTTCGGCATCGATTGCCAGTACCTTGAGGGCGATGCGCTCAAGGCATACCTCGACTCGCCCGGGTATACCGCAGGCCTGTTCGAGTCCAACTACGCGCTGCTCAACCCGGCGAAGATGGCGCGAGAACTGCGCCGGACATGCCTGGAGCAAGGCGTCGAGCTGTACGAGCATTCGCCGGTTTCGAATCTTGTCCGGCACACGGACGGTCTCACGCTCGAAACCGCCTACGGTGTCATCCACACGGACAGGCTGGCCTTGGCGACCAATATTTTCACATCGCTGCTACCTGGCCTTAAGTCCAAGGTCATTCCGATCTACGACTACGCCCTGACCACGCAGCCACTGAGTTCAGAGCAGCTCAAGAGCATCGGTTGGGAAGGACGCTACGGCATCGCCGATTCGGGCAACCAGTTCCATTACTGGCGCAAGACCAGGGACAACCGCATTCTCTGGGGCGGATACGACGCGATCTATCCTTTCGCGGGAAAACTGGACGAAGGCCTGACCCATCGCCCGGAAACCTTCGTCCGGCTGGCCGAACAGTTCCTTCAAGCCTTCCCGCAGCTGGGGGACATTGCGTTCAGCCACGCCTGGGGCGGCATTATCGACTCTTCCGCCCGCACCACGCTGTTCACCGGCAGCGACGCGGACGGACGCATCGCCTACGCGCTGGGTTTCACGGGTCAGGGGGTATCGGCCAGCCGCTTCGCCGCCGCCACCATGCTCGATCTGCTGGCCGACCAGAAGACAGAGCGCACCGCCTTGAAAATGCTCAGCCGCGCGCCTGTACGTTTTCCTCCCGAGCCCTTCCGGTACCTCGCCGTGAACCTCGCCCAACGCGGTCTGGAGCGAGAGGACAGGACCGGCAAGCGCAATTTGCTTCTGCGAACCATGGACGCCTTCGGCGTAGGTTTCGACTCCTGATCAATTTGGCCATCCAACAAAAAAGAGAAAACCCATGCCCAAAATCCCCGCCCATGTCACTGACTTCGCCTCCAGCCCTGTAGAAGCACTGGTTCGCGACATTACCGATCCAGCCATCGTCGAAGCACCCTATCGGAGTCAAACCTGGCGCCATTTCACTAATCCGCAGAAAAACTTCACGGCCGGCATCTGGGAAGCCGGGCCGCACAAGGAACTCTGCAACTGTGATTACGACGAGCTCTGTCACCTCCTGGAAGGCCGTGTGCGACTGACCGATTCGGAAGGTGCCAGTCGGGAATTCGGCCCTGGCAGTTCATTCGTAGTGGCCGCGGGTTTCAAGGGCACCTGGGAAAACCTGACTCCAGTGCGCAAGGTGTACGTGATTCTGGGGGCCTGATCGCCTATGCATCGAGGATGCCCGACTGGGGCTCCTCGAATGCAATCCGACTGACCCGCAGTGACATCAGACCAGAGGAATCCATTGATGGAATATCGAGTTAACCGCCTGACCGAAGTCGCTACAGCAGGGGCGGATTGGTCTGCGACGATGTGGCGACACGCCGAGTCGATTCCTGTCAACCAGTTCCGCCCGGAAAGCAGTGACCACCACCCGGTGACCGAGGCAAAAATGCTATACGACGATGCTGGAATTCACGGCATCTTTCGGGTTCATGACCGCTACGTGCGCTGCACCCATACGCAGTTCCAGGACCTGGTGTGCAAAGACAGCTGTGTCGAAGTCTATTTCCAGCCCAAAGCCGGACAACCTGAAAACAGCGGCTACCTGAACCTGGAAATGAGTGGGAACGGCACCTTGCTCAGCTACTACATTACCGATGCGCAGCGGGTGCCGGGCGGCTTCAAGGAGTTCGTCAAGCTCACCCCCGAGCAAGGTCGGCAAGTGGCCATTTTCACGACGCTGCCGCCAAGGGTAGACCCTGAGCTGAAAGACCCCATCGTCTGGTGCCTGCAGTTCTTCCTGCCCTTCTCCTTGCTGGAAGCCTATGTTGGGCCTCTGGGGGAGCTTTGCGGACAGACCTGGCGTTGCAACCTGTTCAAGTGCGCGGATGAAAGCTCGCACCCCCATTGGGCTTCCTGGCGACCAGTACCAGAACTCAATTTCCACGCCCCCGAGACATTTGGCGCGATCAGGTTTGCGTAAGAAAGATCAGCCCCATACCGCCGGACCTGCACAAGCCAGGCTAGAAGAATCAACCCGGTGGCGCTCCTGTTGGCGCTGATGATTTTGGCCCAGTTGCCGACATGTCATTGACCCGGTTTGTTCCTCGCGAACCATTGCCTTTACCGGATTTGTGCTGATTTGGAGGTGGGTCAGTCTTGCATCAGCGCGTGGGTCAATTCGGCATTGGCGTCAACACCTGATGGTTCCGTGAGCATCGCCAGGATCAAGGCACTCCCCCTCGCCGATGGGGGGGTAATGGTTTGGGGTCCTCTTCAGGATGTCGCTTTGTACACCGCGTCAATCCACCCGCCGACAATGAGAGAACAACAAACATGTTTTTTGAAAACATTGATACCGCCGCGATCAACGATGAAGACCTGCCGTGGGTTCCGTTCGCGCCTTACAGCGATGAAGTCTTTATCAAATACCTCAAGTGCGATCCGATTCGCGGCGAGACCATCACCCTGCTCAAGGCACCGGCCGGCACCGTTCTGCCCAAACACCATCATTCCGGCACGGTGATCGTCTACACCATCAAGGGCGGCTGGAAGTACCTGGAACACGACTGGATTTCCAGGCAGGGCGGCGTGGTGTTCGAAACCGCCGGCTCCAGCCATACCCCGGTTGCACTGCCTGAATACGGCGACGAAATCATCACCCTGAACATCACCCAGGGCGACCTGCTGTATTTCGACGAGGATGACAACCTGGTCGCCATCGAAAACTGGAAATCCGGCGTCCAGCGCTATCTGGCGTTCTGCGAAGCCAATGATGTCGAGCCCAGGGACATCACCAGTTTCGCGGTCTGACCGATCCCGCACCGCCCTCAACCGCCCGGTTCCCCACCGGGCGGCTATGCCGTTGCAACACGCAAACCTCGGAGACATCCATGTCCCAGAAGCTACATCCCGCCGGGCCTTTTGCCTTGAAACTCTGTGCGCTGCTGGCGACATCGGGCGCCTGCGCGCAGGACACACTGCCTTTCCCGCCCACGCCATCGGCCAGTGATGCGCAACCGACGCTGCAAGCATCAAAGCACCAGAAACGTAAACCGCAATCCCACCTGCCTGCCGACGCACCGAACATCCTGGTGATCATGCTCGACGATGCGGGCTTTGCGCAGTCCGATACAGTCGGTGGCGCGATCCATACGCCGACCCTGACGCGCGTGGCCGACAGCGGCGTGCGCTACAACGCCTTCCATACCGCCGCGATCAGCTCCGCCACCCGTGCCGCACTGCTGACCGGGCGCAATCACCACCGCGTCGGCAACGGCGTGATCGCTGAGTTGGCCACCGATTGGGACGGCTACACCGGCAAGATCCCCAAAAGCTCGGCGACGATGGCCGAGGTACTCAAACAATATGGCTACAGCACCGCCGCTTTCGGCAAATGGCACAACACCCCGCCGATGGACACCACGGCCGCCGGGCCTTTCGACACTTGGCCGACGGCCTACGGTTTCGAACACTTCTACGGTTTCCTGGCCGGGGAAACGTCGCAGTACGAACCGCGTCTGTACCGCAACAACACGCCGATCGAACCTCCACGGGACGGGAAATATCACCTCAGCGAAGACCTGGCCAACCAGGCCGTGAACTGGTTGCAGGAGCATCAGACCTATTCTCCGGACAAGCCGTTTTTCATGTATTGGACGCCAGGTGCCGTGCACGGCCCGCACCAGGTCAACGCGCAGTGGGCGGACAAATACAAAGGCAAGTTCGACGCCGGTTGGGACGTCTACCGCGAGCAGACCTTCGCTCGCCAGAAGGCCCTTGGCTTTATCCCGCAGAATGCTGTCCTCACTCCACGCCCCGCAGAATTGCCGGCCTGGGATAGCCTGTCGGCTGAGCAACGGCAGTATCAGGCACGCTTGATGGAGGTGTATGCAGGGTTCCTGGAACACGCGGACACTCAGGCCGGCAAGATCCTCGACGAACTCGAACGTTCAGGCAAACGCGACAACACCCTGATTTTCTATGTATTGAGCGACAACGGCGCTTCCGCCGAAGGTATGGAAGGCACGATTAACGAATTGCTGGCGCAGAACGGCATTCCGGTGCCAAAGGAACAGCAGTTGAAAGTCCTGAATGACATGTACGGTGGCCTGTCCGCGCTGGGTGGCCCGAAGCTTGAAAACATGTACAACGCCGCCTGGGCCTGGGCAGGTTCGGGTCCTTTTGTCGGCACCAAGCTGGTGGCTGGCTACTTTGGTGGGACGCGCACGCCGCTCGCGGTTTCCTGGCCAAAGCAGATCAAGGCGGACGCCCGGGTTCGCGGGCAGTTCCATCATGTCAACGACATCGCTCCCACCGTCTATGACGTGCTCTCGATCACCCCGCCCAAAGCGGTCAATGGCATCGCCCAGGACCCGCTCGACGGCGTCAGCATGCGCTACACCTTCAATGACGCCGAGGTGAAATCGAAAAAGCCGACCCAATACTTCGAAGTGCTGGGCAGCCGTGGCGTGTACAAGGACGGCTGGATGGCTTCGGTGTTCGGTCCGCGCAAGCCGTGGGTGCAAGGGTTCGCCCAGTTCACTGGCTGGGACTCTAGCAAGGATCAGTGGTCGCTGTTCAATCTGCAGGATGACTACTCCCAGTCCAAAGACGTCGCCGCTGCCAACCCGGAAAAACTCGCTGAACTGAAGGCGGAATTCGATGTGCAGGCCGCGGCCAACCACGTCTACCCGATTGGCGCGGGCCTTTACCCCTTCCTCAACCCTGATGCGCGGGTTTCCACCCACCGGCGCGAGTGGCACTTCAATGACCGCGTGCAGCGCTTCCCGGAATTCCCTGCACCCAACCTGCGCAACCGGAACAACAGCGTCGTGGTGGATGCCGACATACCGGCCAATGCCTCGGGCGTGTTGTATGCCTTGGGCGGTATTGGTGGTGGCGTCAGCCTGTACATGGATGACGGCTTCCTTGTCTACGAGTACAACGCCCTGGCCATCGCTCGGATCAGGTTGAAGTCGGCCGAGCGGATTCCCGCCGGTAAAGTCAGCATTGAAATGTTGACCGTCATGTCTTCCGCCAAAGCCGGCGCGCCGGCCAACCTGGCCATGCGCCTGAACGGCAAGGAAATTGCCAGCGGTACGACGCCGTTTACTCCGCCACTGACCTTCACTGCCAGCGAAACCTTCGACGTTGCCGTCGACGAGGGCTCGCCGGTGACCCTCGACTACTTCGACCGCGCCCCGTTTCACTTCAATGGCAAGGTCAATGATGTTCATGTGATGTATTTGCCCTGAAGTGGCCAACGGTCCGCCCCCCAACCATGGGGGGCGGCCGATCCTGTTCCAATCGCTAGCCTTGGATGCTGACACCGCAGCGTCCCGCCAAGCGGTGCGAACACGGCCAGTCACCATGCCTACCCACGACACCCCGCCCCAGGGCCTGCATCTCATGGCCAAGCCAGTCGGGCCGATCTGTAACCTGGATTGCAGCTACTGTTTCTACCTGGAAAAAGAACAGCTCTATCCGCCCCGCGAACGCTTCAGCATGTCCGACGAGGTGTTGCGCGCCTATGTGCAACGCTACATCGAAGCCCAGACAACTCCCGAAGTTGAATTTACCTGGCAAGGCGGCGAGCCGACGTTGCTGGGCCTGGATTTCTTCCAGCGTGCGATCGCCTATCAACGTCAGTTCGCCGGAACCAAGGTGATTCGCAACACGCTGCAGACCAACGGCACGCTGCTCAACGATGACTGGTGCGCGTTTCTGGCCCAGGCAGGGTTCATGGTCGGGATCAGCCTTGACGGTCCGCGTTTCGTCCACGACCTGTACCGCCCCGACAAACGCGGGCGATCGAGTTTCGACGAGGTCATGCGCGGCCTCGCGTTGCTCAAACAGCACAATGTCGAGTTCAATGTGCTGGTCACCGTGGCCCGCGAGGTCGCCCGCTACCCGCTGGAAATCTATCGTGCCCTCAAGGCGGAAGGCGTTCGGCATATCCAGTTCAATCCGGTGGTGGAGCGCCAGCCGAGCACCTCGCAAATCACTCAGGGCCTGCATTTCGCGACCCCGCCCGAGCTGCGCTTGCACGCGGTACCAGAACCCGCAAGGGTGACGGAGCACACGGTCGACCCCGAGGCCTATGGCGATTTTCTTATCACGATTTTTGATGAGTGGGTGCGCCAGGATGTTGGCGAGGTTCATGTCATGAACTTCGAATGGGCACTGGCTTCATGGTGTCAGCTACCGGCTTCGGTGTGCCTGTTCAGTCCTCGCTGTGGCAAAGCGGCGATCGTGGAGCACGACGGCAACGTCTACTCCTGCGATCACTACATGTATCCCGATTACCTGCTGGGCAACCTGAAGACCGATGACCCCGCCGTGCTACTGGCCTCCCCTGCGCAACAAGCCTTTGGCGCAGCAAAGGAAGAGACGTTGCCGACGTATTGCCAGGAGTGCGACTACCGTTTTGCCTGCCATGGCGAATGCCCGAAGAACCGCTTCATGAATGCCGCGAATGGCGAACCGGGCCTCAATTACTTGTGCCCCAGCTACAAGAAATACTTCCGCCACCTGACGCCCTACATGAACGCCATGGCTCAATTGGTGAGCCACAAGCAACCCGCGGCGTTGATCATGCAGGCTTTCGCCGGCCCGTTGATCGTGCCGCTGGATAAGTAGCCTTTCAACTCTGAAACCTGAAGTGGCCAAACTGTTCGCGCAGCTGACCACCCTCACCGCCGTAGTACTGGCTGGCCAGGAAAATCACAGGTAGCCGATCTTCCGGGCGTCACGCAGGATCACATGACGCATCAGCCTCAAAGACAGGCGCTTGAGGTGGAAAACCAGTTTGGCAAACGGCCCGACCAGCACAAGGTCCTGGCCTTTCTGCACAGCACGGACCATCGCCTCGGCGACCCGTTCCGGTTCACATCCGCTGGCCTTGTAGTAAGCCTGCAGCCGCTCGATCTTCTCGCCACTGATGGAAGGCGAAATGTTGCCAGGGGACCGAGTGATGGCGGTATTGATGATGCCGGGGCAGACCGTGGTGATGTGGACATTGGAGTCGGCCAGTTCCATCTTCAGCACTTCACTGAAACCGAACACCGCCTGTTTGGAGGCTGCGTAGGCGCCCATGCCCGGCGACGGATAGATACCCGCCACCGACGCCACATTCAGCACATGCCGCACCCCACCTGCCTGGATCATTTGCGGGATGAAGTGATGACAACCATGCACCACCCCCATAAGGTTGATGTCCATGACCCGCCGCCAGTGCGCCAGGTCGCTTTGAAGAAACGACCCCAGGTAACCGATGCCGGCGTTGTTGATCAACACATCGATCGGCTTCTGCTTCATGTACGGATGCTCGGCGAGCGACTGCATCTCGTCGTGATTCGAAACATCCACCTGATGGATCATGCAAACAGCGCCGAGCGCTACGATGTCGGCCTGAAGCTGTTTCAATGCCTGCGAATCAACGTCCGTGGCAATGACGTGCGCACCACGGCGAGCGAATGCGAACGCCGCCGCACGACCGATGCCCGAGGCGGCACCGGTGATCATGACTTTCTTGTTTTTGAGATCGGGAATGGCCATGTGGGTTTCCAGTTTCAAGGGTTGCGACGGAGCAGGAAGTGCGACAACGCAGGGATCAACACCAGGGCACCGATCATGTTCCAGACGAACATGAAGGTCAGCAGAATGCCCATGTCAGCCTGGAATTTGATCGGCGACCAGGCCCAGGTGATCACGCCTGCCGCCAGGGTAATGCCCACCAACGCCACCACTTTGCCGGTGAACGCGACTGAGTTTTTATAGGCTTCGGCCAGCGACAGGCCTGCACGTTGTTGCGCCAGTTGCACGCTGAGCAGATACAGCGCGTAGTCGATGCCGATGCCAACGCCCAGGGCAATCACCGGCAAGGTCGCCACTTTGACGCCCATGCCCAGCCAGACCATCAACGCCTCGCAGAGGATCGAGGTCAGCATCAGCGGCACCACGGCCACCACCACCGCGCGCCAACTGCGGAAGGTGATGAAACACAATACGATCACCGCGGCGTATACGTAGAACAGCATGGTGCGGTTGGCGTCGCGCACGACAATGTTGGTCGCCGCCTCGATGCCGGCGCTGCCGGCGGCGAGCATGAATTTACGATCATCATTGCTGTGTTCGCGGGCAAACCGATCGGCCACTTTCACCACTTGATCGAGGGTTTGGGCCCTGTGGTCGGAGAGATAAGCGATCACCGGCATCATCGAGCAATCGCTGTCGAACAGTTCCGGGTTATTCACCGAGGCTTGTTGCGCGCCGTAATTGAGGACGTTCTGGTTGCGGGCGATGGTCAGCATTTTCGGGTTCCCCTCGAAGGAACCTGCCGTGATCTGCCGCACGGCGTTGACCAGCGACACAGTGGTCTGCACACCCGGTTGCTGTTGCAGCAGCCAGCCGAGTCGGTCCGCTTCCACCAGGGTTTCGTATTTCAGGCAGCCTTCGCTGGCGGTTTTAACCATGACGGCGAACTGATCGCTCGACAGCGAATAGTTCGCTGTGATGTAGCTGTTGTCTCGGTTATAACGCGAATCGGCACGCAACTCGGGTGCTCCGGGATCGAGGTCGCCAATCTTCAGGTGAGTGCTGACCATGAAACCGCCAACGGCCAACAGCCCTGCGACCACTACTGCCATCGTCGCCCAGCGCCGCTCGGTGAATCGGTCGAGCAGACTCCACACAGTGCCCAACCCTTTGCCCTTCAACTCCTTGCTTTCCTGACGCAAGCTGCGCGCCGCCGCTTTCGGACTGACACCCCAATAAGACAGCAGCACCGGCAGCAGCACCAGGTTGGTAAAGATCAATACCGCTACGCCGATGCTCGCCGTGACGGCAAGGTCCTGGATCACTGGGATGTCGATCAGCATCAGCACCGCAAAGCCAACCGCATCGGCCAACAACGCGGTGAGACCGGCGAGAAACAAGCGGCGGAAGGTATAACGCGCGGCGATCAACTGATGAGTGCCGCGACCGACGTCCTGCATGATTCCGTTCATTTTCTGTGCGCCGTGGGAAACGCCAATGGCGAACACCAGAAACGGCACCAGGATCGAAAACGGATCGAGTGCGTAGCCGAACAAGGTGATCAGCCCGAGTTGCCAGACCACTGCAACCACCGAACACGAGATCACCAGCGCGGTGCTGCGCACGCAACGGGTGAAGGCATAAATGATGGCGGTGGCAATCAACGCGGCCGCACCGAAATACATCATGATCAGCATCAGGCCATCGATCAGGTCGCCCACCAGTTTGGCGAAACCGATGACGCGGATCTTGATCGGGCCCTTGCCCTCCTCGCCGAACCCAGGCGTTGCCTTACCGGCAAATTCGAACTTGCCGCGCAACTGTTCTTCCAGGGTGCGAGAGAACTGGTGATAGTCGATAGCGGCACCGGTGACCGGGTCCTTTTCCAGAAGCGGCACCACGATCATGCTCGACTTGAAGTTGTTGCCGACCAGGCTGCCGATGATCCCGGAGCGGGCGATGTTCAAGCGCAACTGCTCGACGCCACTGGCTGAACCGTCGTAGGAGTCCGGCATCACCGGGCCGCCGCGAAAGCCATCCTCCGTGACCTCTGTCCAGCGCACCGACGGCGTCCACAGTGACTTGACCCAGGCGCGATCCACCCCGCTGGTCAGGAACAATGTGTCGTTGACCTGCTTGAGCACTTCCAGGTAAGCCGGGGCGTAGATATCGCCCTCGGTGTTTTCCACCACCACCCGCACCGTATTGCCCAACCCGCGCAGTAACTGACGGTTCTCCAGGTAGTTTTTGATGTACGGCTGGCTCTGCGGGATCATCTTCTCGAAGCTGGCGTTGAGCGTGAGCCGGGTGGCGGCGACATAGCTCAGAAACACAGTGACGATTACGCAGGTGAGGACCACCAGCAAACGGTGATTGAAGATCAGCCGCTCGAGGAAGTTGCCGGAACGTGCATCGAAGCCCTTGAGCTCGCGAATGACCGGCATCGTATCGGAGTTGTAATTACCCATGACGTGGCTCGTCTCTTGTTATTGTGGGAAGTGGGCTCATTGCACAGGCAACTGGCGCAAACCCTGCGCGCCCGCGATCACCACAGAACTCGAACCGACGCTCTGCACCGCTGCGGCCGGCCCCAGGCGGTCTTGTGGCTTTTGCGTGAAACTTGCGCCGTCATCGCTGCTGATCAACACATGCCCGGCCTGGCTGACCAGCACGATTCGGCCATCTGCCGTAACAGAACTGGCAGTGATGCTCGAGGCCAGCCCCAACTCGACCTTGTCCCAGCTCGCGCCGTGATCGACGCTGCGATAGACATTGCCCCGCAGGCCATACACCAGGACAACGCCCCGCTTGCCCGTGACGCCGAAGTAACTGCCGCCGTAAGGCGTCGGCACATTGACGAAGCGTTGCGTCAGCGGGTCCAGTCTCAGAACCAGACCCTGCTCGCCGACGATGAACAGGTCATCGCCGATGGCTCGCATCCCGTACAGATTCAGCCCGCCCGGATTGTCTGTGCGGTCCATCATCGGCACCCAGGTCTGCCCGCCATCGTCGGTGCGGAAAATCAGGTTGAATGCACCGACGACGTAGCCGGTTTTGTCATCGATGAACCACACGTCCAGAAAGGGTTTATCCGCGCCCTCGTCGATCAACCGCTGGGCATCGGCCAGCAACGCCTCATTCGGCGCCGATTGCCGCTTATAGTGTTCGAGCACGATCTGCCCGATTTGCCGGCCATCGAGTTGGCGGGTCCAGGTTTGCCCCTGGTCGGCGCTGTGCAACACGACGCCGTCGTGCCCCACAGCCCAGCCTTGGGAGGGGCTCGGGAAATGCACGGCGACCAGATCGGAACTGACCGGTACCTGCGCTTGAATCCAGTGCGCGCCAGCATCATCGGAAAGAAAAATGTGACCGCGCTGACCGACCGCGATCAAGCGATTACCCGCATGGGCCAACCCGGTGAATATCCCGTGAAAGGCTTTTTCGCTTGCAATCGCCGGACTTGACAGCGGATCGACAAACTCCGCAGCGACCACGGGCCTGGTGAATGGCACGGCAACCGCCACGACCAGCGCAGCGAGCGTTATCCATCTAAATGCATTCATGACGTTTACTCGGCCAAAAAAGCCGCCGGGCAGTGACGAGCCCACTGCCGGCGACAAAAAACCTGCATTTATGGCGTTAGCGAATGCCAGTGCCAGCCAGTGACTCAGGTGCCCATTGCGCTTTCGAGAGCGGGTCGATGTACTTGACGCCGCCATAGGGGCCATAGATGCCGGTGATGTTGTAGCTACCGGAGACCAGGTCATAAATCATGTGGTTGTCGGAGTTCGGCGCCTGCACGTCATAGCTGTAGGCCAGATGCGCGAAGGAACCGCGGTACAGCTTGCCGCTGGCGTCGTATTCGTCGGACGCCAGGGCAATCCAGCTGTCTTCGTCGAGATAGAAGGTGCGCTTGCTGTAGATGTGGCGCTTGCCCGGTTTCAGCGTGGCCTCGACTACCCACACCCGGTGAAGCTCCCAGCGCATCAGGTCCGGATTGACGAAGTGCGGCGTGGTGATCGCGGCGGCGTCCTTGTGATAGTTGAGCTTGTAGGTGTTGTAGGGAACGATCATTTCCTTCTTGCCCACCAGCTTGAAGTCGTAACGATCCATCGCGCCGTTGAACACCCAGGCATCGTCGTAGGTCGAGGCACCGGCCGTGCCGGGGTTTGGTGTGTCGTAGGCGATGTCCGGAGCCAGTTTCACCCGACGCTGGCCCGGCAGGTATTGCCAGCCGCGACGCTCCATTTTCAGCGGGTTGACCGCGTCCTGCACCAGGATCGCTTCGCCGGCGCGACGGGCTGGGGCCTGATAATAGAGCTTGGTCTTGAAGAACAGATCCGTCTCTTTCGCCGCATCGGTACGCTTGGGGTCATAGAGCGGGTATTCGAGCCAGGCGTTGCCGGACGTGGCCAGAATCGCTCTGCCGGAGCCGTCGACGTTCCACGAGTCATACTTGATGTGGGTGGCGTAACCCTGATACCGCAGCAGATGGTTCCACATGGCTTCATAGCCGTCTTGCGGAATCGGGAACGGTACGCCCGGCAAGGCATTTTCCAGGGCCAGGCCACCTTCCAGGGTTTTCGCGCCCACGGCATTTTTCGCGGTGTTGTCCAGCAGCCGTTGCGGTAGCGCGACGCTGCGATGGGTGGGATACAGATCGACCCTGAACCCGGGGTAGCGCTTGAGCAACTCCTGGGTGGTGGCGGTCAATTGGCCAGCGTACTGCCCGAGGCTTTTGCCATCGATCACCGCTCGCGGCTTGTCGGCCTCGAAGGGGTCGGGGCGAAACGAACTGCCCGGCTGAAAGCTGGTCGGCGCCGTGGTCAGGCCACCAGTGTAGGCGGGAATAGTGTTGTCGGCATTGCCGGCCGTTTCGGCTCCGACGCCGGTCAGGCTGCTGCCCAACCTTGCCGCTTGGTCCGCCGATACCGCCGCGTGGGTCGAACCGGCGAAGGCAATGCTCAGGGCGGTGAACAATAGGCTGTTGATGAACTTCATGCTGTGACTCCTGCGTTCTAGCAAAGATTTCGATCAAATGGTCGTTTTGAAGGTGAACGTGACCATGCCCCGATCCTTGAGTTGAGGTTGCGTGCCGCCGAATGCCGTGGTCTGCCCCAGCGCGCAGTTGTATTGGCCGTTGGCCCCTGGCGCGGCGCCATCGCCTTGCGCCCTGGCGCTGCCCGCCGAATCGCAAGTGTCGAAGGGGCCGAAGTTGTCGACGTACTTGAGGTCGAACCGGTACTGGTTGTGCACGTCCATGCCAACGCCCACCGAGTAGCTGCCGGAATCCTTGTTACCGCCCAGTTGCACTGCCGAATTGCCCGACAGACCGACGTTGTAGTTGAGCGGCAAATACAGATCGATGCCGGGCGTCACCTGATACCACGTAGGGTTGAAGTTAACGCCCAGGACGTAGTTGTCCCTGGTGACCTTGTCGACACCGCGATACCAGTCTTCGCCCTTGAACAGCTGCTTGTTCTCGGTGACGTCAAGCCAGCGGCTGTAGGCGAGTTCAACCAGCAAGGTCGAGCTGTCCCAGACGGGAGTGGCGCCGAAGGTGGTCAAACCGTTGAGCACCGCATGCACGGTGTTTCCGCGCGCCACGCCGTTGTCGCCGTCGAAACTGCTGATGAAACCTGGCAAACCGGCAGCACCGGCCACTGGATTGACTGTTGCCGGTACGCTGGCCAGCGGCATGTTGTGGCGGTAGTTCAGGTCGAGACCGACGCTGACACCCTCGATGCTTTTCGACAGGCTGAGACCGTAGACATCGATGTCATCGACATAGAACTGGTTGTAGCTGCCGACGTTGCCGGAAATCAGTTGGGCAGGACCTACCGCCGTTGGCTGCAACACCAGGTTTGGCAGAATGTCGGAGGTTTTGCGGTAGTAGACACCCAGGGTGCCCTCCAGCCACTCCGGACTCCACTTGGCCATCAGGCCAAAGTCACCGTGATTGTCCGGGGTAAACGTATGGCCGTTGGACAGACGCAGGAACTGGTTGGCACCCAAGGGACCGGGTGTGCCGAAAAACGGATTTTGCCCTGCTATCAACGAAAGGTTGTGGCCACCATTCTGGATGCCGTCGTTAAAGCCCAGGTAAGTACCCGACTCCGGCAGGCGCGCCGCATCCCAATCCAGGAAATATTGCGCGGCGACCGTCAGTTCCGGATTGAGGGTGAAACTGGTGGACAATTGATTGCGCGGAATGAACAGTTCCTTGGCTTCGGTACCCGGTACCGCCAGTGCCTTGGATATATCCAGACCGGACTGGCCATAGCTATTACCGTGGGCAAAAGCCAGGATGGTTTCCCCCCAGTAGACCGTGTGCCTGCCGGCCTTGCCGCTGAGCAGCGATTCGTCGCCGATTTCAGTGCTGCCGAACACGAAGGCATCGAGAATTTCCGAGGACGGACCGTTGTAGTAGCGATCGACGTAGCCGCTCTGATGACGGGAATCCGGCCGGCCATCATTGATCTGGTTGGTTGAAGCGTTGTCGCTGCCCAGATCATCGTAAGCGTGGTCATACCAGGAGTTGGCGCTGACGCGCAAACCAGCTTTGTCCTTGTAGACCACGTCCAGTTCGGATAACACGTCCAGCCGCTGGGCTACTGCGCTACCGGAGGAAAAGTTGCGGTTACCGTCGTTGTTGTTCCATGAGTGGGCCAACTTACTGTTGGCGGCCTCCACACGCTGGGCGTAATTGAACTTCAGCGTATTGTCGAAACGAACAACAAGGTCTTCATTTCCAGTGTTGATCTCCACAGCCCCCACGGGCGCGGTGCCCAGGCCGGAGAGAATGGCGGAAGCCAACAACCCTTTGCGAAGGTTTGCATGGCAGATCTTATTATTTTTGTTCATCCAGCTTGCCACCTGCTCTATGGTTTACGAAAAGTCATGGGTTGAATCACGGCGTAATGAGTCTCCTCTCAGGTGCGCTGCAGAAGGGTCACCGACACCTCCCTGCCCAGGGCGGTGCTATGCTGAAGCGCCGTGCGGGCGCCGACGATTTGTCTGCCTTCGGCCAGGTTTCGCAGTTGCCAGACAAGCTCGACCAGTTGCGCCAGTCCAGTGGCACCCGGGGCGTTTCCGCGCCCAAGCAGGCCACCGGACGGGTTGACTGCGTTCATCTGCCCTTTCAAGGGGCCGTTGAGTTGTACAAACCGGTGGATTTCGTCCTCCCGGCAAAAGCCCAGCGCGGCACTGTTGACCATGAAGTCGCCGACGCTCTGGTCGTGGAGTTCGGCGACGTCGATGTCCTCGGCGCCGATCCCTGCCTGCTGATACGCCTGCTGCGCCACCCGCCGGGTGGTTGCTCGCCCAAGCACGTCCAGTACGCAGTCCGACTCTTGCTCCGAACTGCTGTCACTGCCCCTGGCACTGGCCAGCACGCGGACGTCAGCACGCGCGCCGAAACGCAAGGCGAAAGCCGGGGTGCAGATCAAGATGGCCGCGGCACCGCAGGCCGGCGGACACAGATAAGGCGCGAACCTGCCATCGCGATCCGGTGCGCGATTCAGCACGGCATAGGGGTTGAGCCAGGCCTGGGTTCGAGCCCGCTCGAGTACGTGTTCGAAGCTGCTTGCATAAATGCCCTGCTGCTTCGACAGCCAGCTGTTCTGTGCAGCGAATAGCTGCATCGGTTGCTGTCGTTGGGAGATGAACCCATTGACGCTATCGAGTTGAGCGGGCGCCGGCGGATCATCGTGAAAGCCGAAAAACTCGCGTTCGCCAATGCGTGGCGGAGTGCACTCCACGCCCACCACCAGCACACACTCGGCCTGGCCGCACTGCAAGCTGTTGTGTGCCAGTTGAAAAGCGCTGCTGGCCGCCACGCAAGCATCGGCGAGACTGAATACCGGTAGCCCCGAATACCCCATCTGCGATAGCGCATGCTCGGCGATGCCAGCTCCACCGTGGACGCAGGAGGTAAAGACCTGGTCGACCAGGTCATAGTCGATTCGCGCATCGGCCAGCGCCGCACGTATGGACTGCCCCGCCATCGTTGCGTGACTGGCGCTGCAACCCAGCGGCTGAAACGGCACCATCCCCGCGCCAGCGACCAGCACCTTTCCAGACATAATCTTTGCTCCCCACCTGCGTTGCGCTACAGCGCTCTTGTTGGGGCCAGACTATTGATTCGTCGAGGTGCTTTAACCCCCATTGGCAGGGGGGTATGGGTTGGAATCGGACCGGGGGGCTTGAGGAAGTCTTCAGGCAGGACGCTGTGGGCGGGGGGTGTCAGTCGGCGACTTCGAAAATCCCCGGCATGAAGACTGCGGCCACCGACGCGAAGACGTCAGCGAAGAAAGAGGATTGGCATGGTTGAAACCTCCCTGGGCTCGCAAGGTGGAACTCCAGGGACAACAGGCAATCCCGCCGCCAGTGCTGGCGGGGGATTGCCGATGGTGTTGCAGAGCGAAAGACTATTTGACCAACTCGATTTCACTTGGCCGCCACTTCTTGCTGAAGAACGGCTCAAGCGGGCTGTAGAGACGCAGAATGACGAACCAGCCCTTGCCTGGCATGGTCTGGATCCAGTTGCCACGCGCCACGCCGTTCGGCTGCTCCGGCGAGAAGTAAACCGTGGTGGAACCATCGGCGCCGGCTTCGGCGGCGGGCGACGGATAGCTCTGGCTGCCGGCGCGCGGGAAACGCTGCGGCGTATCGAGCATTGAGCGCGTCATATTGTCGTAGGCGGTCAGCGACCAGAAATTCGCCTCGGGAATTCCCTTGGGCAAGGTCACCTTGTAGGTTTTGGCGCCGTCAAAATGCTGTTTCTCGCCATCCATGGTCGCCAGCAGGTACTGCGAGCCAACGCCCGGCAGCCGCATGGCCATGGCCGGCGTGATGCCGGTAATGCCGTAGAAGAAGTTGGTGCGGGCATCCATCGTGCGATAACCGGTGTCCGGGAAGGGTTTGACGCCTTCTTGCGTCACCATCGGAATCGGCGTCTCGAACTCGTAGCCGGTCTCGAACAGGAAGTTGAACCAAGAGGATTTCGGGTAGTAGAACCAGCTCGGATCCCGTGGGCTCACGAACAGCGTTCGCGCCGTAGCATTACCCACCGCAAGCGCTCGGGTCATGATCCCCTTCATACGCTCATCAGGCGCAAAGGGTTTGCCCTTGACGATGCCGAGGGCGGCAATCGGCCCCATCAGCTCCGGGTCTAGCGAGGTTGCGGGTTCTTCCTGCACGATCTGGTTGAGCAATTCGAAGTAGCTCCAGTCGCTCGGCGGCACCGTGTTTATCGCCTTGCCGCTGCCCTCGTGGAAAACGGTCGGCGCCACCGGCGTGGCACGTCCGAGCGGCGCCTTGCCGGCCAGGAACTCGGCCAGCGAGGTGCCGACGCCGCCAGGCTCGTAGGGATAGATCCTGGTGAATGTGCGGATCGTATCGGCGACCGGCTTGGGATCGCTATGGTCCTTCAGGAAGGAGCGACCGAACCAGAGGACGTGATTGGTACGGGCATGGGCAACGAAGAAACCACCCTGCGGCAGGGTCCCCTTGTAGTCCGGTGGAACGATCAGGTACTTGCCGCCCTGCCCCCGGTCCGGACCCGGCGCGCCCATGTCGATGACCCAGCGGAACCAGGCGTCCTGCACCACCCCCAGCAACCCGGGCGGCGCTTCGAGCACCACCGGGCCCTTCGTCAGGTCGATAGAGCCCATGACATAGACCGTATCGGCGTTGGCGGTAAGAAACAGCGACTTGGAGTCCATCAGTTCGGAGAAGATGAGGACCTCGTTGTCCTTGACGCCCAGGCTCGCCATCCCCTTGCGCAACGACAGGATGCTGACGCCGCGCATGTTGTCCATGAACGCGCGATAGGCCAGGCTGAAATCGTGTTCCTCGTAGAGCTTTGCGGTCGCTTCAGCGTCAGGTACGCCATCGCGGAACTTGAGTGAGCCGAAGCTGGTTTCGATGCGGTCCGGCGTTACCAGGGACGGCGGAATTGCAGCCTGCTCCACCGCCGAGCAGGTGAGTGCGAAGGACATCCCCATTGCGCTGGCGACGCGCACGCAGTAGGTGATCCCGGTTTTGTTTTTAGGGCAGGTATTCATCACTGTGTTCCCATTGAATGGCAGGTTCCTGAATTTGATACTGGAGGCGGCCTCGTTTTTCAGAGCCTCTCCGATAATCGCTCTTAAATTCCCTGTGCGTTCTGCATCGCCCGGGAGGAGTTTTCCAGCTCGGTACCAGCATCCTTGCGCACGACCTCGACCACCAACTTGCTGCCGCCATCCATGAAGGCCGCATCGGTAGCGATGGTGGTGTCCTGGTCACTTGGTTTTCATTGCTTAAGTCCTATTCATATAAATATGAAAAGTACGGAATCGCCGGTGAAACAACAGTCCCATTTGATGAAAAAATCGCATATTAAAGCGCGGACGCTACAGTGCAGCCCCTTGAGCACCGCCATGTATTGCATTGCAATGTTCGCAATCCCAACAGGAGGTTAGATAAACAACTTGTTTACTGCAAACACGCACACCGATTTGGTTATCCGGTACGCAAACAAGCAAATCGAATCTCGATGACCCTGCTCAAAAGGACTGTCGGAAAAACACCCTCGTCATTAAGCTCGAAGGTCGGAAGGATCGTACGGGAAATGAGACTCCGCTCGTCACTCACGATTTACAGAGGATATTCTTCGTCCCGTAAGGCTCCGTCTACCAGCAAAATGCAAACCTCACCCAAATTGTGAAATAGTGCATTGCACAATTGCAGGGATGACCGATGGATACTCGAACAGACAAGAAACCACTTGATCGATACAGTGTCATTCGGACCAACGATGTCGAAGAGATGACGGCTGCGGCCCAAGCATTTTATGGTGAGCTACATTTTTCAGTCCCCTGCGACCACAAAAACTTCCAGGCCCGAGGCAATCATTGTCAACTCAACGACATTGGTATCTCGTATGTAAGCTTTAGAACGGCTGTAGATCAGACTTACTATGCTGACGCCTCAACTTATTTCGCAGTACCCATTGCCATTTCCGGAGCAGGCTGGGGGGAAACGCGCGGCAAGACTGTCAGCCTTGAAGGGAGACAAGGCTTGATCGCATCACCGGGCGAACGAACCGCGCTGCACACAGGCCCAAACTTTGAAGAGATTGCACTCTTGCTCGATGTCGGCGCAGTGGAGCGCAAACTTACCGGTCTGATTGGCGCCGAAGTCAAAGGAGATATCATCTTCGATCCGGCCCTCAACCTCGAGACTCCGGCCGGCCGACAATGGTGGAGGTTGTTATGCTTCCTCATTGATGAGGCCGAGACGCGCGAAACCGATCTTCCCCTGATGGCTCTGAGCGAGCTTGAACAAGCGCTCATTGTCATGCTCCTCAAGACAAGCAGCCACAATTTCAGCCATGCGCTGAACGCCCAGCGAGACTTGGCCCCACAGACGGTCCGGCTTGTAGAGGAATATATCGAGGCGCATTGGGATCAGCCCATCGCAATAGAGCAATTGGCCCTGCTGACTAATGTCGGCGTGCGCAACTTGTTCTACTCTTTCAAGAAAAGCCGCGGCTACTCGCCAATGAGTTTCTTGAAGCAGGTACGTCTTCGCCACGCTCGCCAGATGCTCTTGCGTGCTTCCCCCGGAACAACCGTGGCGGAAATCGCACTCCAGTGTGGATTCTGCAATCTTGGTAATTTTGCGATGGACTACCGCAGAGTCTTCGGAGAGCGTCCATCAAGCACATTGAAATCGAGATAATGGCTAAAAGTCCTATTGAGCATGTGCAAGCTGACTGCCAGGACTAGCGCTCGACCTCGATGATACCGAGCATGTAGGCACGATCCACCACATGCCGGCGCGTGCCGGCCTGGAACTTGCCGAAGAGATTCTTCAGGTGCCATTTGACCGTCTCCTCACCGACATTGAGAGCGAGCGCGATCTGCTTGTTGGACAAGTTGCGAGCCAGCAACTGCAGCACCTCCTGCTCCTTGGGTGTAAGGAGGCGGCTTGGTGACACCTTGGCAGCCTGAGTCCGGACAACATGCTCCGCGGCAGGGAGGCGGGACAGGAGTTCCACGGACTCGCTCTGCGCTGGTGCCCAGCGAGCCGACTGCGGGAGGGTGTCCAGCAGTACGCGGCGCATACCGTACTCCATCGCCAGGCTATGCGCTTCATGCAAATGGGCCTGACCATCGCGCCCCGACTCGTGAAGCGCCAATGCCTTGAACAACAAGGCCTGTACCACCTCCCGACCACGCCGCAACCGGCTGGCGTGTTCGTGCAGTTCGTTGGCGGCGGACAACAATTCGGGCCAGCCGCGTTGCACCAACAGCACATAGGCACGAGCCACGCAAACGCAAAGGCGCAGCTCCGGTGCCAGCAGGCTATCGGGGTCCTGGAAGCACGGCGGAATCCGCTCTTCCAGCTGGCGCCAGAGCACCTGACATGTATCCACCCGACCTTGCAGCGCGTGCTGGCGGATCTGCTCCCCGAGCGACATGAGGTGGAATCTCGGTACACCACGCTCATCACCCAGCGCGTATAGAGCCTCGAGCAGGTCGTGACTACGATGCGCCTGCCCAGTGAGTCCCGCCAGCCGGGCTGCCGTGACGAAACCGAAAACGATTGCATCGGGGCTGGCCAGTCGCTCGATCACGTCCAAACGGTTCGCCAATGTGGTGGCCGCTTCATCAAGCTCGTTGCATTCCAGCAAAACCGCAGCGAGCGAGCTTGCCAGGAAAGTAGCCACCGTGCTGCGTCGACCAATGTCCTGCTCAGCCTGCATCAAAGTGCTGCGCAGGCTCTCCGCAGCCGGCACCATGCGTCCTTCCCAAAGGTAGCTGGCGCCGATCACCCACTCGGAGAAGCCGCGGATGGCATCCAGGCCCTCCGCCCAGCGGTACTGTGGGGCCCTGCGGCAGACGCGGCGCGCCACTTCCGGCTGACCACGAAACAACGCGAGACGTGATTGTTGGTTGGCCAAGAGCGCCAGCGCCTTGACCGAGGTCTTGGGGGGAGATTCAATCCAGCGTCCGATAATGGCCTGGGACTCATCTGGACGGTCGGCAAAATAGGCCGCTGCGGAAGCGATAGCGGCGGCCTCGCAACTTGCCTCCTCATCGATCGCCGGATCGAATTGCAACTTGGCGATCAGATACCGGGCCTGCTCAGGGTTGTCGCTCATCGCCAGTGCCCAGGCTACCGCCAGGCACATACGTGGCCGCGACTCTACCTCTACGGCAGGCAGCTCACTTTTCCACTCGATGACTCGGCTGAATTGGCCGCGCAGCATGACCTCATACAGGCACTGCTCGATCATGTTATAGGCTTGGGTCGGCAGGCCAGCACTCAGGTAGTGCCGTGCAGCCTCCTCGAAGAAGCCGTGAGACTCCAGCCAGACCGCAGCGCGCCTGTGCAATTCGCTACGCCGTGACTGCGGCAGCAGGGCCACACGCTGTTGAAGGAACTCACGGGCCAGCGGATGGATACGCACCCATTCGCTGCCCTGGCCTTCGGCGAAGATTGGCGTACTGGCGCACAGCTCGGCCATCAGTTCCCCGGCCCGTGGATCGGCGCTCAGTGCCACGCACAGCTCGGGATGCAAGTTCTCCGGCAGAGCGATGCAAACAAGGAAATCGACCTGGTCCGGCTGCAGCTTCTCCACCAGGCTGTCGACGAAGTAGCGTTGTATATCGCCGGTACAAGCCTTGAGCTCGTCGATGGCGCGTTCGGGAGCGGCGCTTCGCTCCATGGCCGCCACTGCCAGTTGCAGTCCCAGCGGCCAGCCTTCGGTGAGCTCGTGCAGTGCCACCCTCAGGTCGATGTCGAGACTATCGCCGAAACGACCGGCGAGCACTGCAACCGTTTCCTCGACGCGAAAGCGCATGGCCTCCAGGCCAAGCCCGAGAAACGCTCCGCGGGCCTGCAGCTCGGCGGCCTGCAGATTGAGGCGGCGGCGGGAGGCCATCAGCACCCGCAGATTGGCCGGCGCGTTGTGCAGCAGGTAGGTCAAGGCCACGCGGACGGCGGCGTCCGATAGAGCGTCGACCTCGTCGAGCATCAGCGCTACCTCGCCGCCCAGGTCGGCCACCTCCGCGAGCCATTCCGTCAGATCACCGAGGGCATCGCGGCGGTTCATGGCCTGGTTGGCCGACCTGGCGAACGCCTGACGGCCGCTGGCCACCAGCATGGCCGCGGCCAACCCCTGGACGAAACGGATGCTGTCGTCGCGACCATCCAGCGTCAGCCATGCAACAACGGCGCCGCGTGAAAGGAGCTCACGGCGCCATTGAGCCAATAACCAGGTCTTACCGAAACCGGCCGGAGCATGCACCGAGATAGCCATGCGGGAGGACAGTTCGTCCACCTCAAGACTGAGGCGCTCACGGCGAAAGGCGGTCTTCTGGCTCCTCGGTGGCGTGGTCTTGAGTACCAGCTCAGGCTCCATTTTCTCCACTTACATCGCCTCCAGCAGGAAAAAAAACTCGTGCCTCCCAGTATCGTTCCATATACCGGTTGCTTGCCAGCCAGGAAGCACCGCATCCGTCTCGGTTTACATTTATGACATCGTCACCAGATCGGACCTGAGCGCAGGTTCGAGCACAGAGGAAAAAACCAGGGGGTAGTCCTGCATCGAACCCGGCACGGCTTCGCTCCATTGTTCTTGTAAGAGGTACTGGCTGACGCTGGTGCAGGCTATGCCTCGCCCTGCGGCAGCACGACAACCTACGGTGATCCAGCCATGCCGCGCGCCCCCTATAACGAGGGGTGTAGTAGTCGACACCCCCTTCAAACAGGTATTTCCCTCCGAGTCAGCAATCGAGCACTGACTCCCATGGCGCATACCCGCACGCCTTGAATCTGTGCAGATTAGCCAAGCCAGCGCAGAATGCTCGGGTAGGCGTTGGGCAATAGCCTCACCAGCCAGTAGGTCGTGCGCGACAGATGCCCGGTCAGGATTCGCTTCTTCCGCTTGCGCAATCCGTCAATGATGTCGGCCGCGCACGCTTGCGGAGGGGTCACCAGCAATTTCTCGGCCTTGCCGGCAAATACCCCTTCCATGTCCCCGGCCAGTTTCACGCGCCGACCTGCGCGCTCGATGTTGGTCTTGATGCCACCTGGGTGTACGCACACCGCACGAACACCCGTCCCCCTCAGTTCCTGCCAAAGGCACTCGGTGAGGCCGCGCACCGCAAATTTCGACATGTTGTAGGCACTCTGGCAGGGATAGGCGAACAGACCGAAGATGCTGGAAATGTTGACGATGCAGCCTTCGGCTTGTCGCAGCATGCTCGGCAGGAACGCCTTGGTGCCATACAGCACACCGTAGAGATTAATGTTCAGCTGCCATTCGTATTCGTCGATGTCGGTATTGGCCACGGAGCCAACCAGAGTGGCACCGGCATTGTTGATCAGGTAATGGACCGCTCCGAAGTCGCGCAGCACCTCTTCGGCATGGGCGAATACCTCGGCCCGAACAGACGCGTCCACCCGGTAGGTGCGTGCTTCGACGCCTGGCGCGAGCTGCTTCAGAGTGCCCTGCAAACCCGACTCGTTGATGTCCGATAGTGCGAGATGGGCGCCTGCCTCGGAGAACTGCACGGCCAGCGCTCGGCCAATGCCAGAGCCAGCTCCGGTGATTACCACGACTTTGTTCTCAAACATGCTCATTTCTCCAGAGCCGATTCAGGTTTCCGTGCATCGGGGCATACACGCCCGACCACAGGCCACAACTCATTGCTGGCGCAGCGGCCACCAGTGCAGGAAGCCAAACAGCAGCGTCAGCAACAAGCTGATCGCCAACGGCCCCGGGTAGCGGCGCACATGGCGGAACATGAAAAACGTCTCCAGCAGATGGGCCGCGAGCAGAATGGCAGCCACATAGCGCAAAGGTATTTCGGCGCCGAAGGGCAGCGCAATGAAGAGGCCCGCGAGTGCCAGCAGGTAGATGGCCAGACAGCCGATTTTCAGGAGCTTGTTCATCTTCTTTTCGTTCTCTATTTGCTCAGAATGTGGACGGCCAACGCGGCTTCTTCTACGCCCTGCAGACCGCCACCGTTTTCCTGAATAGCATGGCGCGCGCCCACCACCTGGCGCTCGCCCGCCTCGCCGCGCAATTGCGTCACCAGTTCGTACAACTGGCCTATACCCGTGGCACCCAATGGGTGCCCCTTGGACTCCAGACCGCCTGAGGTATTGATAGGGATGCGTCCGCCGAGCGTGAAATCACCGCGTTCCGCGGCCGGCCCACCCCCGCCCAACGGGGCCAGGCCCAGGTTTTCCGCCTGAATGATCTCGCCCATGGCAGAGGCGTCGTGCACTTCGGCCACATGCATGTCCTGCGGCCCCAGGCCGGCCATATCGTAGGCCAGATCGGCGGCACGCCGGCCCAGATGCAACTCCGGCCTTTCCAGCGGCCGATGGCTGAAACTCTGGATCACACTGGCGGCGATGCGGATGCAGCGCTTCCTGTCTGCACCAATCCGCTTCAGCCCGTCCTCGGTGCAGAGGATCGCAGCCGCTGCACCGTCGGTAAGGGGCGCACACATCGGCAAGGTGATGGGATAGGTGACAGGAGGCGCCGCAAGGATTTCGTCGATGGAGTAAGGCTTGCGAAACTGCGAATAGGGATTGTGCACCGAGTGCCCATGATTCTTGGCGGACACCGCGGCGATCTGCCGTTGAGTGGTACCGAATGTGCGCATATGGAAAAGACACATGGCAGCGTAGATGGCCATGAATTTGCTGTAGGGCCGATCCGACTCAGAGCCCTCGGGAATCTCCACACCCTCTCCCATCCTCACCAGGGTTCGGTAGTTTTCCTCCGCCCGCGACACATCCCAGCCGCCTTCGAACACAGCGAAGGCTTTGGCCTTGTCGCTGATGTTCATCTTCTCGGCGCCCAATGCCAGCGCCACATCCGTGGCGCCGGCCTTGAGGCTCTGCACCGCCAGATGCACCGCCGAGCTGCCGGAGGCGCAAGCATTTTCCACATTGAAGATCGGAATGCTGTGGATGCCGATCTTGCTGAAAACGACCTGGCCGGGAATGGCGATCTGGCCCTGCAACAGACCGTTGGTCATGCCCGAATAATAGGCCACGCCTACATCTGCGGCGCTGCAGCGGGCATCCCTCAAGGCGCCATGCAGGGCTTCACCGGCCAGGTCCTCGAGGCTGCGTTCCAGATGCCGGCCGAACACCGTCATGGCAATACCTGCGATATAGATATCACTCATGGCTCTAGATCCTGCGCTCTTGGCTGGCCCAGAACTGCGCGCGCAGTTCCTTCTTCAGCACCTTGCCCGCCGGGCTGCGCGGCAGAACCGCAACAAAGTCGACGCTCTTGGGTGCCTTTAGCGAACCGAGTCTTTCCTTGCACAGTGCGATCAGCTCTTCGGCTTCGACCTCCTGGCCGGCGTTGAGCTCCACCATGGCCTTCACCGCCTCGCCCCACTGCGCGTCGGGCACCCCGATCACCGCACAGTCCTGTATCGCCGGATGGCTCCACAGCACCTGTTCCACTTCGCTTGGGTAGACGTTGAATCCGCCGGAGATGATCATGTCCTTCTTGCGATCAGTGATGTGCAGGTAGCCTTCGGCGTCGAGATGGCCGATATCGCCGGTGTGTAGCCAGCCGTCGACGATGGTCTCGGCGGTCTTGTCCGGTGCCTGGTAATAGCCCTTCATCACCAGGTCACCGTGCACGCAGATTTCGCCGGTCGCGCCCTGAGGCAAGATCGTGCCGTCGTCGCTCATGACCTCGCAGCGGATCAACGGATTGGGACGCCCTACCGAGGACAGGCGCTCGTCCGAGGCGATATTGCCAGCGCTGTCGAAGTGCTCATCCGGGCGCAGGAAGGCTATGGAGGCAGGGGCTTCCGTCTGGCCATAACCGCCCATCATCACCGGGCCGAAGGTCTCTATAGCCAGCTTGAGCTTGTCCACCGACATGGGCGCGGCGCCGTACATGAAGTACCTGAGGGAGGAGAAATCCGCCTTCTCCTTCAGACCCGGAATGTCGAGCAGGCGATAGATCACCGTGGGGGGCAGGAAGAATTCCGTGACCCGGTACTTGGCAATGGCACTGAGCAGCAGCGCCGGATCGGGCTTGGTCACCACGACCACAGTGCCCTCCAGCGCAGTGCAGGGCAGTGACAGCAGCCCGGCGGTGTGGGTCATGGGCGCCGCCGCCAGGTTGACGGGGCGCTCGTTGCCACCATAGCTGCAGCGCATCATGAAGTGTGCGCAGAAGGTTTGCGCGCTGCGGTGGGTGTTCATCACCCCTTTGGGCGCACCCGTGGTACCGCCGGTGGCGGACAGCATGATCACGTCGTCCAGATTCACCTGCACCACGGGTCTGTCAGTCGACTGATGCACCACCCAGTGTTGCAGCGGGATGCTGCCGATTACCATCGGAGCCTCGCCGTCTACGCAGATCCAACGCTTGATTTCCGGCAGGCGTGGTTGCAGTCCGGCGATGGTGTCGGCGAAGGCTTGCTGGAAGAACAGTACCTCGCAGCCGAAGCTATCCAGCACATGGTGGTTCTCATCCACCGAGTTGCGCGCGCCCACCGGAATCCAGCACATGTTGGCGCGCCACAACCCCAGGGTGCATGTCCAGGCGGTGACGTCGTTGCCTGCCCAGACAGCGCCCCTGGTTTCTTTGGGCAGCCCTTCCGCCAACAGGGCATTGGCGATACGGCAGGAAAGCTCTCCCACCTCCTCGAAGCTGTAGTGGCGGTCGTCCTGTATATAGGCGCTGCCCTGCGGATTACCGCGCCAGCCGCGGTCAAAGAAGTCGATGATAGCCATGGGGCTCCTCGCAATGGGCACGGCCCCGTCGCAAGGAGCCGTGCGCCTGACAGATGGTTACAGCTGGGTCATTGTGGCGCGGGCCAGGCCGCGCTCTTCCAGGAAGCCCAGCAGGTAGCGGTGGCCAAAGGCTTTGGAGCCGGAGGCGAAGCCCACCTTGTTGGTTTCGCCGTCGAGCAGCTTGATGACGCCGGCGGCCTGCAGCGCACCGGTCGCGATATAGGCGGTTGTGCCGAATACCTCGGCGCGCACGGCGGAAAGCTGGCCCCGGCCGATGGCGGTATCGACCATTCGCACCTGGGTGGTACGTTCGCGCGCAGGCATGCTCGGCGTTGTGGAGTCGACGACCTGCTTGATCACCGCATCCTGCTGCTCGCCGGTCAGGTTCTTGTACTCCTGCTCCCACTTGTATCCCAGCTGATGCACCTTCTGCATCACGTCGTTGTCGTAGAAGCCGACGCAGGAGATGCAGCTGCGCACGCGGGAGTCGTTCTCGAAATAGACCGGCAACGAAGTGCCGCCCCACGGCAGGGCGAAGACCGGCTGCATGAAGTGCGGCGAGGTGACCTGGAACGAAGCGTTGGCCGCATGCTCCTTTAACTTGCCGTCCCACAGGTAGCATTGCTGGACACGCAGCATCTCGAAGATGGACGCGGTGGAGCCCACAGTCACTCCGGCAGCGCCCTCACGCGGACCGCGGCACAGGGTGCTGGTTTCCAGCGCATCGATACCCGGGTGTTCCAGGGCCAGCTCGGCGGCTATTTCCGCGAAGCTGTACATGTAGGACAGGGACGGCGACACCAACAGACCGGCCTGACGATACAGCTCGCCAAACCGGTCGCGAACGGCGCGGATATAGCTCTGCTCACCGGTGGTATCGATGTGGTGGCAGCCGGCCTTGAGCGCGGCTTCGACGCCCACCAGGCCGAAGTTGACGAAAGGCCCTACGGTGTTGCATACCACCTTGGCGCCAGTGAAGGCCCTGGTCAGAGCCTCCACATTGTGCTCGCACTCGATGATCTCGCAGGTGGCCGACTCCAGGCGCACCACTCTCTGCGCCATCATTTCCTTGACGCGGGCGGCGCTGCGGGCCACGGCCGTGAAGGGAATGTTCTGGTCGATCAACCAGTCCATGATCAGCATACCGGTGTAACCACTGGCGCCGTAGACAACTACTGGATACTTGGCCATTGCATGTCCTCATAATTTTTGTTGGATCAAGGAATTCAGTTCTGCGCCCAGCCTTCGGCATATAGCTGCTGAGCCAGCAACCCCAGGCGCATGGTGAGTACCCGGTTCTCGCCATCTTCGATCAGCGCGGCGCGGGCATCCCGGAACAGCTTTTCGATGGGGTATTCACGCGAAGTGCCGGCCCCGCCGAACAGTTGCAGCGCTTCGTCGGCCACACGCATCGCCTCTTCGGTGACGGTCACCTTGGCCGAAGCGGTTGCGTAGGGATGGCTGCTTGGGGAAAGGCGCGCGAAGGCCAGCGAGCGGCGGGCCGTGGCGCGTGCCAGCTCGACCCGACGCAGCATGTCGCCGAGTCGATAGCGGGTCATTTGATGGTCGATCAGCAAACGGCCACCCTGCTTGCGCTCATGGCAGTACTGCAGCGCCATCTCGAAGGCGGCGCGCGCCAGCCCGGTGAACACCTGGGACATGTGGGTCCCGGCAAAAGACCAGGCCGAAGCCATGTTGCCGTAGTACTCGTCGCGCAATGCCACCGCATAGCGCCTGGGCACGCGCACGTTATCGAAGTAGATCTCGCCCTGCGGCAGGGCGCGCTGACCAATCTTGTCCAGCGGGCTGCCGCGTGTCACACCCGGCAGGTCAAGGGGCACTATCACCGCCATGCCGTGGGGGCGGCCATCCGCCGCGAAGAAACCGTCGCCATAGTCGGCGCTTATGTAGCAGAGGGCCACCTGGGCCACCGCGCCGTTCGACACCCATGCGGAACACTGGCCGTTGATCACTATGTCGTCACCGCACAAGCGCCCCCACAGGTTGCCCTTGTTGCCGGGCTGGCCGGGGACCCACTCGCGGGCCATGTCGAACACCTGCACATCACTGCCTTTGTCCGGCTGGGTGATCACCCAGCAGCCGATCTTGTCGGCGCACAGCTCCACCAGTTCCTGATTCTGGGCCGCCACCGCCATCTGCAGCGGAAAGCCAGCCGCACCGAGGGACACGCCCAGCCCGGCGTCACCCCAGCCCAGTTCCTCGCCGATCAGGGACTCCAGGCGCACGGCCATTTCCGGCGGCAGCTCGCCCAACAGCTCGGGACTCAAACCCAGCTTGGCGTACTCGGCGAAAACCTCGTAGTAAGGGGAACCGGACGCGACCACCTTGTCGGCGCTCATCTTGTCCAGCTCGGCGCCCAGGGGTCGCAGTACCTCGCGGGCAAATCGATGAACCGAAGCCTGGATGGCTGCTTCCTCCTCAGCGAGCGGAGTCTCGAAGCCGGTCAGGCCCACGCTTGGCAGAGTCAATCGGGTTTTCAGTTGCATGATCTTCGGCACCTCGCGCTCTTGTTTTTACGGTTGCCATCTTGCCCCTGGAGCGCGGTGGTGCCTTTCAGCAAATGCCGCTATATTTATCAAAATCCGCTCATTGAGGAGTGCCGAGCTTGTCACGTCCGAACTGGCTTTCCGTACGGAAGCAGCTGGGCCAGACGCCCATTCTCGAAGGGCATATCCACGGCGAGATCCCTCTGTTCGTCGAGCGCTACATGTACCAGACCGGCGAGCGCGTGGTTTCCGGGCTCGACTGCATGGCGCTGCTCAATCAGTTTGGTGGCGGTACGGTGCATGAGGGCCAGCAGAGCCAGCCGCGCAGCCAGAATTTGCCGACTCAGTCGATACTGGTGCCACGAGGGGTTTCCACGCATTGGCACTACACGGGCCCGGTGGATTTCGTGGTCTTTTACTTTCTCGAGGGCGGTAACGACATCACCGCCAACCTGGAACTTTTGGTCGAATCGCGTGGGCAGCCGCTATCGTTCAGCGATCAACTGACAGGCGCCGCAGCGCAACAATTGGTGAGCGAACTTTATAAAGGCCTGGGCGCTGACCAAGGCTATATGGCACGGCTGGCGGCGTTGATGCTGGAGCAGAGCTATCGACTGCTGACCACGCCTTGCAGCGTCAGCATCAGCCCACGCTACGCACACTTTTCACGCCTGCAGGCGGTGCTGAACCAGATCCATCGGAATCTGGCGGGCGATCTGTCAGTGGATGCCCTTGCCAGTTGCGCCGGTGTCAGCTCGGCGCATTTCCGGCGCCTGTTTCAGGAAGCCGTGGGCATGCCGGTGCACCGTTATGTGCTGGCTACCCGCCTGGAACAAGCCCGGAAACTACTGACCCTCTCGGAAATGCCTATCGCGCATATCGCTCAGGAGTGCGGCTTCAGCAGCCAGAGCCATCTGACTGTCAGCTTCAGGACGATCCACGCGGTGACACCTGCACAGTTTCGCGCCCGACTCGCCAGCCGACGGCAATAAATGCTTACGCATGGCCCCCTGGATGGGTGTGGCAGGGCAAAAAACTAAAAAGCCCCGCACGAGGGCGAGGCTTAAAATTCGGTCTATTCCAAGATGCACGAAATCAGCGCAGATCCGGAGTTTTCGGGACAGCAGGCATAAAAAGCCCGACATCATAGCCGGGCTTCAAAAGGCGTCACGCTGTGTTCATAGCAATTCACACTGCTATAAAAACAGATCTATTCCGCGCGGAAAAACTTTTAATTTTTGCATACGTAAAAACTGTTTCCGAAATGTCCGCTGATTTTAATGGGCTCTTTGGCACTCAATACTTGAAGGCTTAGAGGACTCAGGAACTCTGTCAATCCGTACGGCAAACAGACCAACTCAATGCCGGTGCAAACCGATAATTCGACCAGGCCGGTGACAGGCAATATTCCTACTAAATATTTTCCCTCCTGGCATCAAGCTCTTGAGGCACGTCCACTGGCATCACCAGAGGTGACGCGAAAGTCAGCGCAACCATATACACCGTACCGCTGCCCGGTTCAGTTAGCCCTGCATGAGTACAGATGAAGTCGAACACCGCCTCGGACTCGGCTACATCCACCACCACGCTTACCATCCTGGAGAGAGACGCCTCTGGTACCTCATTGCGGTGTGCTTTGGCGGCCTGTAGCACGGGTACACTGCGACAGCTAACGCTGTCCATCCGCGTAATTCCATAAGTATCACGCAACAATTGCAGTAGGTGGCGGTCCATCCCATTATCGGGCAATACACAACTGATGAGTTTTGCAGCTCCACCCGGTACAACCATTACCGCCCCGCTCACGAAGTTTTTCCTTGTTCGAGTATTTCGCGCGGAATGTAGGTAGCCACCTTTTCCACAGGGGTCGCATAAATCATGCCGGCGCCGGGAACATCCAATTCGGCCGCGCGATAGATAGCCTCGAGTACCGCGTCCTGGTAATCGGCAGCTACTAGCAGGCTAACCACTTCTTTCTCCGCATCAATGGCAATGCTGAGCAGGCCGAGACGCTCACGGGGACCAAATCCTTGGGCGTGGTGGACAATGGCGCCTGGCGCCCCCATGCCCTGAGCCGCACGGATCACCAGATCTCCGCGCCCGACGGCGACAATGCACGTAATCAATGCAACGTCGGTAAGGTAAGTAATTCCTTGAGCTTTCATCTCACTTCTCCTGTACCCAATATTTGATTCGTAGGCTGCTCAGTGGTGAGTTTTGTCGACCTCCACGCTTGGACACGGGCCCACTGTCCGAGGAGCATGACACTGATGACCGGGCCAACAGATGCCATACAAAGAATTCCGAAACCCTCAACGGCATTGGTTGCATTGCCCAGTCCCAGCCCCATGGCCAGAACGAGCGGTACGGTGATTGGCCCTGTAGTGACACCCGCGCTATCCCAAGCCACATTGACAAACTCTTCGCTCGAAAAAAATGTCAGCAACGCAGCAAATAGATAGGGCGGCACAACCAGCCATACCAGTGGAAGGTCGAACACCAGCTTGGCCACACCCACGGCGATACCGCTCGCTACGCCTATCGATACCGCACGTATCAGACTCCGTTTGCGGATAAAGCCGTTGGTAAGGCTCTCTGCGGTGACGCCTAGGGCATTCAGCGCGGGTTCAGCGACAGTCGCACCGTACCCAAGTACCCACGCGAAGCCCAAGGCGAGTATCAGTCCGACCTCATATAAATAGAGTGGGGAATTGTCAATGCCCGGAATCTGCATGAAGGCCGTCGGGATAAGTGTCCCTGCACTCCCTCCTAGCTTTGATAGGCCGTAAGTTAGCCCGAGATTGAACACACACATTCCAACAACAGTCAGGGCGATGCCGAGAAAGATCTCATTCCGCCGTGGCAAGCTTTGACGCAGTAGTAGCTTCAATACGATCAGTAGAAAAATAACCAAAGGCACAATGGCTCGTAGCCCCGAAACTATCTCAAGTCCTGGGCTAATCGTGTACCAATTTGAAGCCTGAAGTCCGATGCTATTCGCGGTGTGGGCAGCGGCGATGATTTCCGCTGGCGTGGAGATAGCAGCCACAAAGAGGGCCAACAGCATTACCCCTATGACAGGAAACAATGAGGCCAATGTGACAATACCGAATCCGGATAGCCCTGAGCCGCCTTTGCCCGCAGCAGCCGCAATGCCAATACCCAACGCTAACACCAGAGGCACAGTGACTGGCCCGGTGGTGACCGCGCCTGCGTCCCATGCCAGACCGATAACCTTGGCAAGTTCAGGATCGCTAGCCATATAAACCGTCAACAACAAAACCGGCACCAGCGAAAAATAGATAAACGGCTTCAGGCTCCAGCCGTAAATGAATCGGAGCGTGCCTGTAACAGCGGCCAGACCGACACTAGCCCCCACAACCAAAACCAGTTCGCTGGTCCATTGGTTGAGGATCGCCCAGAGGTACGGCGCGCGCTCCGCAGAGACGTTCTGCCCGGCGGCACGTAGTGCACCAATAGCCGGTTCAGCGAAAGTCACCCCGATTCCTAACAGCAAAGTAATCAGCAGAACAACGGGCAAGGATGACTTGCGTGGAAGGTTGCTGCCGATGATACCGCCGAAAGGCATTAGGCCAAGTTTCAGCCCTTCCATAAACAGCATCAAACCGACGATCACAGCGAACAAGCCACCAGCCACCAGCAGTGAATCGTCTACTAGCTGACGCAGGATAATGATCTGGAAAAGCGCCAGATACAGTGCCAATGGCACCACGGCGCGAACCTGCTCCATTAGTCGGACTTTGAGGTAGGGTTTGAGGATGGCGGCAATCTCGCCCCACCGCAATTTCGCAGTTCGATGAGGAGCAGCCTGCCAGCAGCCATCGGCATTGCGAACTGGGGCTGATACCAGTTCACGCATAGGTATCTCGCGGCGACCCGCGCCAATCACGTGCAAATAGTCGGCATAACGAGTGGAGTCTTTCATAAGGTCATCTGCTCAAATTTATCTGCCAGTGGATGACCAAACGGTCTAGTGGTGTCGCGATACGAAAAAGACGGGAAAGAGTAGTGTATTTTTTTTAGCGCCGTCGCCACTTCAGCTGTTTCCCGATGTTGCATCAGGCGGCCTGTCTGATGCCGTCAATAGCACGATCAATCCAGGCAACCCCTGCCCTAGCCAGCTCCCTCGTTTTGCCCTCACTGATCCCGTAATACTTGCCCACACGCACCATTGGCCACTTGGCACCGTAGTACAACCAAATAATTTCCCTCATTTGCTGATCACGATGTAAAAGCCTAGCCACAGCCTCATCGATGGCAAGCGCCCAGTCATCGGTAATGCAATAGCCTCTGGTTGCAGTGGCTTGTGGTGTGAACAGTCGCATAAGTGCAAGCGTCGGAGATACATGCCCGGGAACACCCATCCCATCCACACGCCACCATCCCCACTGCTCCAACAGATATTCAGTATCGTCCAAAGCTCGGTCTGCCGGCTTGCGAGTGTTCATGTGTTCAATCCCCTGTGAAGTTGGTTCCGCCTGCACCGCGACGGTTGTTATGTTGGTACTGTGCAGCCCGGCCAGACACTGTCGGCACACTTTTCAATGCTTCGATCTGCTGCTGGACCTGCTGTAGTTTCAGGCTCACTTGAAAGACCAGGTCTTCAAGCGGTAACGCTTCCCCAGTGTCGATCGACACCCAGCCGGAGACACTGCGTTTCATGCAAGGCCGAGGGCCGTAGAGCCCATTCATGGTGGCCGAACCCCGGCACTCATTGCAGACGGCCATCGGGATTGGCTGGCGGGAGAACTCAGGGCGAAGAGTCTTTTTCATGCGTTTGAATCCTCTCCTATGGTTGTTTCTTGAAGGTCATCGCAGGCCTTGTTCTGTAAGGCCTCCATCGCTATACCGGGATCTCCGGATCTAACACCGGTCAACATATGAGTCTGGTCAAAACCCTTTCCGTGTCTTCGCTGACGGCGGCGATCAACGACCAGGAGTACCTGCCGGGTCGCATCAGCAGCCTGGGCCTGTTTCAGGAAGAGGGCATCACCACTCTGACGGTGCAAATCGAAAAGGACGGCGACACCCTGGCCCTGGTACCGACGGGTGAACGGGGTACTTCGGGTCTGGTGACCGGTGCCAGCAAGCGGCAGTTGATTCCGTTCAACACCATGCACCTGCCGCAGCGCTTCACCATCAAGGCCGCCGAAATTCAGGGCATTCGTGCCTTTGGTCAGGCGTCGGAGTTGCAGGCAGCACAGGGCGTGGTCAATGCCCGCTTGAGCAAAGCACGGCGACAACTCGACGCCCCCCATGAACTCCAGCGCATGGGCGCCCTCAACGGCCTGGCGCTGGACGCGGATGGCTCGACGGTCCTCCTGAACATCTACCAGGCGTTCGGCGTGGAGCAACAAGTATTGTCCAACGGTGCGTGCACCGAGGATTCATCAGGCCCGGCCGCCACAAAATCGGCGCAGAGCTCAGGTAGCCGAGGAGGACCGCAAGGCGCTTCTGGATCACAAGAACGGCAGCATCACCAGTCACTACTCGGGCGCTGAGCTGGGGCATCTGATTGAGGCTGCGAACATGGTATCAGCCACCGATTCGCGTGGACCGGTCCTGACGATCTTGAAGAGGAAACAAGCGTGAAAAATCGAGGAGTCACGCAAAAGTCACGCACATGAAAAAGGCCAATGCTGTGAACATTGGCCTAAGTCATTGAAAAATATGGTCGGGACGGAGTGATTCGAACACTCGACCCCTAGCACCCCATGCTAGTGCGCTACCGGACTGCGCTACGCCCCGACTAGGCGTGTAACCTGTTCCTCATCTCGAGGAACGCTCAAGAATATATCGCAAGCTTTTGAAAACTGGAAGTATTTAAAAGCAGGAATTTATTTCTTGAGCACCATCAGTACATCTTCGAGCTCGGCGATCATCTGGCGGATCATTTGTTTGTATTGGGTGGTGTCGTCTTTGGCTTCATCACCGGACAAACGCAGGCGCGCTCCGCCGATGGTGAACCCCTGATCATAAAGAAGCGCGCGGATCTGCCGGATCATCAGCACGTCCTGGCGCTGATAATACCGGCGGTTTCCGCGGCGTTTGACAGGGTTGAGCTGAGGAAACTCCTGCTCCCAGTAGCGCAGCACGTGCGGTTTTACCGCACACAGCTCGCTGACTTCACCAATGGTGAAGTAGCGTTTGCCCGGGATGACGGGGAGCTCGTCGTTATGACTTGGTTCCAGCATAAGCCTCAACTCGGGCCTTCAACTTCTGCCCTGGACGAAAGGTGACCACACGGCGAGCCGTGATCGGGATTTCTTCCCCCGTTTTCGGATTGCGGCCAGGCCGCTGGCGTTTGTCCCGAAGGTCGAAATTGCCGAAACCGGACAATTTGACTTGTTCGTTGTCTTCGAGCGCGTGCCTGATTTCTTCAAAAAACAGTTCGACCAATTCCTTGGCCTCCCGCTTATTCAGGCCCAGCTCTTCATACAGACGTTCCGCCATCTCAGCTTTCGTCAGAGCCCCCATACGTCACTTCCTTAACGTGGCGTTCAACCTTTGTTCGAGCGAGGTGAGGATGTTTTGCGTTGCGGTATTCACCTCATCGTCATTAAGAGTGCGCGATGGATGCTGCCAGGTCAAGCCGACTGCGAGGCTTTTTCTATCAGGATCAATGCCTTTACCCTGATACACGTCAAATAGCCTGAGGTCTGTCAGCCATTCGCCTGCATTTTCACGGATTACATCCAGTACAGCCGTGGCTGCAACGTCTTTGTGCGCAATCAGTGCAAGGTCACGACGCACTTCAGGAAAGCGCGATAACTCGTGGAATTCCGGCATTTTGCCCGACGCGACTTCCGCCAGCACCAGTTCGAAGACAAAGACCGGACGGTCGAGACCGAGGGTTTTCGACAATTCCGGATGGATCGCGCCAATGAATCCAACCAGACGACCATCACGCTCGATGCGCGCGGTTTGACCTGGGTGCAACGCCGGGTGTTTGCCTGGCACAAAAGTGAACGCATCCAGCGCACCGGCAAAGCCCAGCACCGCCTCCACATCTGCCTTGACGTCGAAGAAGTCGACAGTATCGCGGCCCTGCGCCCAACCTTCCGGCAGACGGCTGCCGCAAACCACACCGGCCAGCATCGGCTCTTGCTTCAGGCCTTCGAGCTGACCAACAAAACGCAGGCCACTTTCGAACAGACGCACGCGATCTTGCTGGCGGTTCAGGTTGTGCTGAAGCGCCTTGACCAGACCTGGCCACAAGGACGAACGCATGGCGGCCATGTCGTTGGAAATCGGATTGGCCAGCAGCAATGGCTCCACACCCGGATTGAACAACTCGAACTGTTTCGGATCGATGAAGCTGTAGGTGATGGCTTCCTGGAAGCCACGGGCAACCAGCAGACGGCGCAGCTCAGGCAGCTCGCTGCGTGCCTCTGCCTTGGCTTGCGGCGCCAGACGCGCTTGCGGATAACGAACCGGCAAACGGTTGTAGCCGTACAGGCGTGCCAGTTCTTCGATCAGGTCGACTTCCAGGCTGATATCGAAACGATGGCTTGGCACGTCTACACGCCACTGCCCTGCCCCGTCAGCGGTAATGGTCAGGCCCAAAGCGCTGAGCAAACGCTCCACTTCAGCCGAATCCATTTCCATACCCAGCATCTGGGTAATGCGCTGGGCACGCAGGGTGACCGGGGCAATTTTCGGCAGGTGCTGTTCGCTGACGGTCTCGATGATCGGACCCGCTTCACCACCGGTGATGTCCAGCAGCAAGCCAGTCGCGCGCTCCATGGCTTCGCGCGCCAGTTGCCAGTCCACGCCACGCTCATAGCGATGCGATGCATCGGTGTGCAGGCCATAGGAGCGGGCCTTGCCTGCTACGGCGATCTGGTCGAAGAAGGCACTTTCCAGGAACACATCACGTGTGGTCGAGGAAACACCGCTGTGCTCGCCACCCATGACGCCGGCAATTGCCAGTGCGCGGGAATGGTCGGCAATCACCAGCGTATCGCTACGCAGGCTGACTTCCTGACCGTCGAGCAGCACCAGCTTCTCGCCCTCTTCGGCCATGCGCACACGGATGCCGCCGTTGATTTCGGCGAGATCGAAGGCGTGCAGCGGCTGACCCAGCTCCAGCATCACGTAGTTGGTGATGTCGACGGCAGCGTCAATGCTGCGCACATCCGCGCGACGCAGACGCTCTACCATCCACAGCGGCGTTGGCTTGGACAGGTCGACGTTACGAATCACACGACCCAGGTAGCGCGGGCACGCGTTTGGCGCCAGAACTTCTACCGAGCGCACTTCGTCATGCGCGGCAGGCACCGACGCCACCACCGGGCGAACCACCGGAGTGGCGTAGAGCGCGCCGACTTCACGGGCCAGACCAGCGAGGGACAGGCAGTCGCCACGGTTCGGGGTCAGGTCGACCTCGATGCTGGCATCTTCCAGGTCCAGATAAACGCGGAAGTCTTCGCCCACCGGCGCGTCGGCCGGCAGCTCCATCAAACCGTCATTACCTTCACCCACCTGAAGCTCGGATTGCGAGCACAGCATGCCGTTGGACTCAACGCCACGCAGTTTGGCCTTCTTGATCTTGAAGTCGCCCGGCAGTTCGGCGCCGATCATGGCGAAAGGAATCTTCAGGCCCGGGCGCACGTTTGGCGCACCGCAAACCACCTGGAAGGTTTCCGAGCCGTTGCTGACCTGGCATACGCGCAGTTTGTCGGCGTCCGGGTGCTGTTCGGTGCTCAGAACCTCGCCCACTACCACGCCACTGAAAACACCGGCGGCCGGCGTAACGCTATCGACCTCAAGACCGGCCATCGACAGACGAGCAACCAGCTCGTCGCGACTTACCTGCGGGCTAACCCAGCCACGCAGCCATTGTTCACTGAATTTCATCCTGCTCTCCTAAGAATTCGTTACGACTAGCGAAATTGCGCGAGGAACCGCAAGTCGTTGTCGAAGAACAGACGCAAGTCGTTCACGCCGTAACGCAGCATGGCCAGACGCTCAACGCCCATGCCGAAGGCAAAGCCCGAGAACTCTTCCGGATCGATACCGGACATGCGCAGCACGTTCGGGTGAACCATGCCGCAGCCCATCACTTCCAGCCAGCCGGTCTGCTTGCAGACGCGGCAACCTTTACCGCTGCACATCACGCATTCCATGTCGACTTCAGCGGATGGCTCGGTGAACGGGAAGTACGAAGGACGGAAACGCACGGCCAGTTCTTTTTCGAAAAACACCCGCAGGAACTCTTCGATGGTGCCCTTGAGGTCGGCGAAATTGATGTCGCGATCGACCAGCAGGCCTTCGACCTGGTGGAACATCGGCGAGTGGGTGATATCGGAGTCGCTGCGGTATACCCGGCCCGGGCAGACGATGCGGATCGGCGGCTGCTTCGACTCCATGGTGCGGACCTGTACCGGCGAGGTATGGGTACGCAACAGCATGTTCGCATTGAAATAGAAGGTGTCATGCATCGACCGGGCCGGGTGATGGCCTGGGATGTTGAGGGCTTCGAAGTTGTGATAATCGTCTTCGACCTCAGGGCCTTCGGCGATGCCGTAGCCAATACGGGTGAAGAACTGTTCCACGCGTTCCAGAGTGCGGGTGACCGGATGCAGACCACCGGAGGTCTGACCACGGCCAGGCAGGGTCACGTCAATGGACTCGGCGGAGAGTTTGGCAGCCAGATCGGCTTCTTCAAACAATGCCTTGCGCGCATTAAGGACCTCTGTGACACGCTCCTTGGCAACGTTGATCAGCGCACCGACCTGCGGACGCTCTTCTGCCGGCAAATTCCCCAGGGTCTTCATCACCTGAGTCAATTCACCCTTCTTGCCAAGGTAGTGAACCCGGATTTGCTCCAGGGCATTGATATCTTCCGCGCTTTGCACAGCCTCTAGAGCTTGCGAGACGAGCGCATCCAGGTTTTCCATGTACAGACTCCAGATACAAAATAGGGGAAGAGCTTGAAGGCTCTTCCCCTATTTATGACGTTTAACACCTGACCCCACAGATGCGAGGCCGGGTGACTGTCGGGGGTACTTAAGCCAAGGTGGCTTTAGCTTTCTCGACAATCGCAGCAAACGCCGCTTTTTCGTTCACTGCCAGATCAGCCAGAACCTTACGGTCGATCTCGATGGACGCTTTTTTCAGGCCGGCGATGAAACGGCTGTAGGACAGACCGTTGATACGAGCACCAGCGTTGATACGAGCGATCCACAGAGCGCGGAACTGACGTTTTTTCTGACGACGGTCACGGTAGGCGTATTGGCCAGCCTTGATTACCGCTTGCTTGGCAACACGGAATACGCGGGAGCGTGCGCCGTAGTAGCCTTTAGCAAGTTTCAGAATTTTTTTGTGACGCTTACGGGCAATGACGCCACGCTTTACACGAGCCATGAGTTACTTCCTCTATTCTTGACTAAAATTAACGAAGGCGCAGCATGCGCTCGACTTTTGCCACGTCGGACGGGTGCAGCAGGCTGCTACCACGCAGTTGACGCTTACGCTTGGTCGACATTTTGGTCAGGATGTGGCTCTTGAAAGCGTGTTTGTGCTTGATGCCGTTAGCAGTTTTCAGAAACCGCTTGGCAGCACCACTTTTGGTTTTCATCTTTGGCATGTTCGGATACTCCGCATTCAATTGATAAACATAATCAGAAGGCCTGCCGTGCCCTGTTGATTACTTCTTCTTTTTCGGGGCGATGACCATGATCAGCTGGCGTCCTTCCATCTTCGGATGCTGTTCGACCGAACCGTACTCTTGCAAGTCAACTTCAACTCGCTTGAGGAGTTCCATCCCCAGCTCCTGGTGGGCCATCTCACGGCCGCGGAATCGCAAGGATACCTTGGCCCTGTCCCCGTCACTCAGGAAACGTACCAGGTTGCGTAGTTTTACCTGGTAATCCCCTTCCTCCGTCCCTGGACGAAACTTGATTTCTTTTACCTGAATCTGCTTCTGGTTCTTCTTCGCCGCAGCAATCTGCTTCTTCTTTTCGAAGATCGATTTGCCGTAGTCCATCACCCGGCAAACAGGCGGGACTGCGTCAGCGGAAATTTCTACCAGATCAAGCTTGGCTTCTTCAGCAATACGAAGCGCTTCATCAATCGAGACGATGCCAATCTGCTCGCCGTCAGCGCCAATTAACCGAACCTCGCGTGCCGAGATATTCTCGTTGATCGGGGCTTTCGGTGCAGTTCGTTTATCTTGTCTCATATCACGCTTAATAATAATTACTCCGAATCTTGGCGACCACGCCGGGAAACCGCTTGCGCGAGGAACTCGGAGAACTGGGCGACGGGCATCGAGCCCAGGTCAGCACCTTCACGAGTGCGCACAGCGACAGTCTGCGTCTCGACTTCCTTATCCCCAATAACCAAGAGGAATGGAACCTTGAGCAAAGTATGCTCGCGGATTTTAAAGCCGATCTTTTCATTTCTCAAGTCAGACTTGGCACGAAACCCGCTTTCGTTGAGAGTTTTTTCCACCTGAGTGACAAAATCTGCCTGTTTATCAGTGATATTCATCACCACAGCCTGAGTCGGCGCCAGCCAGGCAGGGAATGCACCCTCATAGTGCTCGATCAGAATTCCGACGAAACGCTCGAACGAACCCAGAATCGCCCGGTGCAACATCACCGGATGCTTGCGGCTGTTATCCTCGGAGACGAACTCGGCACCCAGACGGACAGGCAGGTTGAAATCGAGCTGCAAGGTACCACATTGCCAGACTCGACCGAGACAATCTTTCAGCGAGAACTCGATCTTCGGACCGTAGAACGCGCCTTCGCCCGGCTGCAGATCGTACGGCAGGCCCGCGCTATCAAGGGCTGCGGCCAATGCGGCTTCAGCGCGATCCCACAGCTCGTCGGAACCAACGCGCTTTTCCGGACGAGTGGACAGCTTCATTTCGATGTCCTTGAAGCCGAAGTCGGCGTAGACATCCATGGTCAGCTTGATGAATGCGGCGGACTCGGCCTGCATCTGCTCTTCGGTGCAGAAGATGTGGGCATCGTCCTGAGTGAACGCACGCACGCGCATGATGCCGTGCAATGCACCCGATGGCTCGTTACGGTGGCAGGCACCGAATTCGGCCAGGCGCATCGGCAGCTCACGGTAGCTCTTCAAGCCCTGGTTGAACACTTGCACGTGGCAAGGGCAGTTCATCGGCTTGATGGCATAGTCGCGGCTTTCCGACTCGGTGGTGAACATGTTGTCGGCGTAGTTGGCCCAGTGGCCGGACTTTTCCCAAAGACTGCGATCAACGACCTGAGGCGTCTTGATCTCGAGATAGCCGTTTTCGCGCTGCACCTTGCGCATGTACTGCTCGAGCACCTGGTACAGGGTCCAACCGTTCGGGTGCCAGAACACCATGCCCGGCGCTTCTTCCTGGGTGTGGAACAGGCCCAGGCGCTTGCCGATCTTGCGGTGATCGCGCTTTTCGGCTTCCTCGATGCGCTGGATATAGGCAGCCAGTTGCTTCTTGTCCGCCCATGCGGTGCCGTAGACGCGCTGCAATTGCTCGTTCTTGGCATCACCGCGCCAGTAGGCGCCGGAAAGCTTGGTCAGCTTGAAGGATTTCAGGAAACGCGTGTTCGGCACGTGCGGGCCACGGCACATGTCGACGTATTCTTCGTGATAGTACAGGCCCATGGCCTGCTCGTTCGGCATGTCTTCGACCAGGCGCAACTTGTAGTCTTCGCCACGGGCCTTGAACACTTCGATCACTTCGGCGCGCGGAGTGACTTTCTTGATCACGTCGTAATCTTTCTCGATCAGCTGCTGCATGCGCTGCTCGATGGCCGCCATGTCGTCCGGGGTAAAAGGACGCTCGTAGGCGATATCGTAGTAGAAACCTTCGTCGATGACCGGACCGATGACCATCCTGGCGGTCGGGTACAGCTGCTTGACCGCGTGGCCAACCAGGTGGGCGCAAGAGTGGCGAATGATCTCCAGCCCCTCTTCATCCTTTGGCGTGATGATTTGCAGCGACGCGTCGCTGTCGATGATGTCGCTGGCGTCGACCAGCTTGCCATTGACCTTGCCGGCAACGGTGGCCTTGGCCAGGCCTGCACCGATGGATGCGGCGACCTCGGCTACGGAAACCGGGTGATCGAATGAACGTTGACTGCCGTCGGGAAGAGTAATAGTTGGCATGGCGCCTCCTCTCCTAGTGGTGACCCCTACCAAAGGTCACGTGGGTTGGGATGAGCCAGTACAAGATCCGATCCAGGCCATTCAATGACGAACGCCTGCCTTACAGCGGCAGGAGCCTTGCGGCCAACCGGAAAACCGAACCAGAGTGACTGGGATTCAAATCAGGGTTAATCGCGCATCTGCCGCTACCGGGACTGAAGGTCCGTCGGAGCCTGCAAACGCCCGAGCGGGGCATGCTAGCACAGATGAACGGTTATCGGCCCGCACGCAATCAGACGGTGAAAAAATCCTCACTTTTATGGCGCAGAGTGAACTTGCGATGTACGGGCCGCCTCAAATTGACAGAGAATCGCCACAGATATCGACCCCAAGGAGTTCCTGTCATGCGCCTGATCCGTCTTTTTGCCATCGCTGCCCCGCTGGCCCTGCTGCTGCCACTGAGCGCCCACGCCGCCTGGCCAGCAGGCGTGAAAGAGCAATACATGGGCGATTGCACAAAAGCTGCGAGCCAAAGCATTAATCCGGCCGAAGCCAAGAAACACTGCGCATGCGGCGCCGACGTGCTGGAGAAGAAATTCACCACGAAAGAGATCGCGCAACTGATGGACTCGAAAACACCGCCACCACAGGAATTGGCGCAGCGCGCACTGACCGAAATCTCCGCGTGCAAAGCCAAGAAGTAACGCGCTCAAGAAGAGGTTTTGAAGGTTTCGAAGGCCAAAGACAGCCCAAAAACCGCTGAACCACATAATTTATGCAGCTTTTATGGCTTTTTTTAATCGCCCCTTTTCCGGCGCAAACCCCCTTAAACCGGGGCCTTCAGCCATTCTCGACAACGAAAAGCGTGCGATAGCAGAGCAAACTGCTCGCCCGGGGGGGTCCCAAACCGAACATTTCGACTATGATACCCGGGTGTGCCCAGTTGGCCTGAGCAGCACAGTACTACTGAAAATATATGTTTCTTGGAGATACACCATGTCTAATCGCCAAACCGGCACCGTTAAATGGTTCAACGATGAAAAAGGCTTCGGCTTCATCACTCCTCAAGGTGGCGGTGACGACCTGTTCGTACACTTCAAAGCTATCGAAAGCGACGGTTTCAAAAGCCTGAAAGAAGGCCAGACTGTTTCCTTCGTGGCTGAGAAAGGCCAAAAGGGTATGCAAGCTGCTCAAGTTCGCCCAGAGTAATTTCCAGGCGCACTAAAAAAACCCCGTCCATGTGACGGGGTTTTTTATCGCTGAAACAAAAGCGAACGATCAGCCGCAGTTCACGCGGGTCACCACCCGCCCGGCATCAGTGTTCAGGTTCAGGCGATCGGAACGGTATTCCAGCGTCAGCCTATCGGTTGGCAGCAGGAACCGTGCGCTTTGCGCCCCTGCGCGGGTACGGGCCTGCTCAAGCAACTGCGGCGATGCCTGTTTGCCGATAGTGAACTCGGCAGCTTTCGCCTCACAGCGACTGTAACCCGTGTCAGTCGTCGCAACATCAGCGGTTGCCGACTCCGTAGAGGTAGTGCTGCAACCTGCCAGCGTGGCAACGGCCAGCAAAGCACCCAATGACGCGAGCTTCCAAGGCATGAAGCCTCCTTATTTCAATGATTAAGCCGAGATCGTGCGACAACCAGACTCGCGTTTGGTTTCACAGGCAGCGCCAGCGCCCTGCCCGCATTCCGGACGAGCCGCGATTTTGCCTGAGCTCCGCCCTCCCCTTAACCACTGAATCGTGACTGAATATGAACGACGCTCAATAGACGTCGATGTAATCGTAAGGTGGATTGGGCCAGTTATCCTTCAAGGCATTGAAGATTTGCATCACCCAGACTTCATCGCTGGCCGCTACTCGCCCGACATAACCGGACCCCTTGGCCCAGGTTTCGAGTCGAAACAACAGTCCCTCGATATCGGTGCCGCCGACGACACCCGAGGAAATGTAGGCAATACCTCCCTTGGTAACCCGCAACTGGGTGTGCTCATCGTCACTGGCGCCAGCCAGCAACTGACGCACAGCTTCGAGCGTCAGGCCATCTGGAGAGTTCAAATCGATCGGCACGGCGCATTCCTTGAAAAGTTGTCAGAGACCAAGTGTCGCATAGCCCTCCCATGCTGCCTAAGCCGACGTGTCAAAAGCCATGCAAAATGGTTAACTCGATACTCAGACTTCTTCGACTTCACGAGCGCCATCATGACCACCGTAAGCATCGACGCCGACATCAAGGCCAAGTGGCAGGACGGCCACAGCTCTTACAGTCCAAGCAGCACGGAAGAGCTTGCCATCATCGGTATCGACCTGTTGGTCAGGGATATTGGAACCGAAGCCGCCCAGTTGTTCATCGAGCAGATTTTCGAGAAACACCTGTCGGACCAGAAGGCCTGAGCCGTCAGCGGGCGGGAGTGAACCCTGCAGGGCACGACGCTTACTTCAGGCGAGCCAGGCGCTCGGTCAGCAGATCGAAGAAGCCCTGGGCATCACCGCTCTCAACCCAGAAGGCATTCTTTGGCGCTTTCAAGCCGTCATGCCAGTCAACGATGGTTTGTCCAAGGGTCGGCCCTTCGCGGCTATCGATCACCACGTTGACCGAGCGACCGCTGAACAATTGCGGCTTGAGCAGATAAGCTACAACCGTGGCGTCATGCACCGGGCCACCCGGGATACCGTAGTGTTCCATGTCGCCTTTGATGTATTCATTGAGAATGTCGCCCACCAGCCGGCTGGCGTTGTTGTTCAGCGCGGCAATTTGTTTCAGGCGCGCTTCGCTGGTAAGGATCTTGTGGGTCACATCCAGCGGCAGATAGGTCAGCTTCACGCCACTCCTGAGTACCACTTCGGCGGCATTCGGGTCAGCGAACAGGTTGAACTCGGCCACCGGCGTGATGTTGCCGCCGTTGAAGTGCGCGCCACCCATGACCACCACTTCCTTGATGCCCTGGACGATACCCGGCTCCTGGATCAGCGCCAGAGCCAGGTTGGTCTGCGGGCCAAGCATGGCGATAGTAATGCTGTGGGGCCTGGCCGCTTTCAGGGTATCGATCAGGTAAGTGACCGCACTGCCCTCGGCCAGGCCTTGAGCTGGCTCATGCACGGCAATGCCCGAGAGCCCTTCCATGCCATGAATATCCTCGGCGTAGATGGGCGCTCGCACCAGAGGCCCAGGCGCCCCCGCATAGACCGGCACCTCCTCGCGCCCCGCCCACTCCCGGGCCAGTCGCGCATTGCGTGAGGTCTTGTCCAGGCGAACGTTGCCCGCAACAGTGGTCAATGCCAGGACATTCAGTTCGTCCGGCGATGCCAGGGCGAACAACAAGGCAACAACGTCGTCAGCCCCCGGATCGGTGTCGATGATCAGGTCGATTTTTTGTGTCGCCTGGGCGTTCGTTGCAGTAATCAGGGACAAAAGCAGCAGGCTCCGGTGCAGTGGGTACAGTTACTGTGCATGGGACATCAAAACGCGGACAGCGAGTTAAAACGTTACGCCAGCGACCAGCACAATGTTGCAATACGGCTGGCACTCGCCTGTACGAACAATCGCTCTGGCTTGTCGGCTCAGGACCTTGAATTGTTCATGGGTGAGCACTTCACGTCGGCCCAGAGCACCCTTGCCATTCAGCTCATCCAGCGCGACCAGGGTCGACGGCTTTTTATCGAAGACTTCCTGAGCCAGCACATGGCTTTCGACCTGCATCTCACTGAGCAACACCTTCAAGGTGCTGACAAAGTCCGGAATACCTTGGGTCAAGGCCAGGTCGATCAATTCAACGCCCGGAGGAACCGGCAAACCGGCGTCCCCGATGACGACCATGTCGCCATGCCCCAATGAGGCAATCAGCCGCGACAAGGCAATGTTGAGCAGCGGTGTCTTTTTCATGGGGTTTTAAACGCCTGCACATCGCTCAAGGCGGGAATCGACGGTTGCGCACCCGCTCGGGTGACAGACAGCGCCGCAGCCACCTGACCAAAGCGGATTGCCTGCGCTTCATCCTGACCCGCGGCCAACGCCGCAGCGAAACCGCCAACGAACGTATCGCCGGCCGCCGTGGTATCGACAGCCTTCACGACGGGCGCGGGAAAATGTTCGAAGCGCTGGCCATCGGCAAACAGCGAACCTTGCGCGCCGAGGGTGATGATCACCTTGCCGGCGCCCAAGGCAATCAGAGCGGTCGCCGCGGCTTGCGCGGATCCCAGGGAGTCCACGGACACTCCGCTCAGGGCCGCCGCTTCGCTCTCGTTGGGAATCAGGTAATCGATGGACGCGTACCAGTCCGCTGGCAAGGGACGGCTGACCGGTGCCGGGTTGAGGATGACCGTCTTGCCCAATTCGCGACCGCGCTTGAGCGCATGGCCAACGGAGGCATCAGGTACTTCCAGCTGACAGATGAGCACGTCCGCCGCCTGTATCACCGAGTCAAAACGGTCGATGGCTGCAGCAGTCAACTCACCGTTGGCACCGGGGACGATCACGATCGTGTTCTGACTGTTGTCGTCGACCACAATCAACGCAACGCCGCTGGAACCCTCAACGATGCTGACCGCCTGACAATCGATTTGCTCGGCCAAAAGTGCCCCACGCAATGCCTCACCATAAGCGTCGCCACCTACGCAGCCGATCATCGACACCTGCGCTCCCAGCCGTGCCGCAGCCACGGCCTGATTGGCGCCCTTGCCGCCGCAGACGGTGGAAAACGAGTGGCCGATCAGCGTTTCGCCAGCCTTGGGCAAGCGTGGCGCCCGGGTCACCAGATCCATGTTCAAACTGCCAATCACCACTACTTTTGCTGACATAGATTGCTACTCATCGATTCTGTTCCGACGCACTGTTGGTTTAGCGGCGCTCTGATTTCAACGGTACCGGGTAAATACGCCGGCCAGCGGCGCCGTCGATTCACGAATGACGATACTCGGCGTCACGATGCGCTGATCGGTCACCAGTTCTGGCCTGGCGATCCGTCGCAAAAGCACTTCGGCGGCCATTTCACCGAGCTGCAAGATCGATTGCCCGACCGTGGTCAACGACGGATAGACATAGCGACTCATCTGGATATCGTCGAAGCCGATCACCGACAACTCGCTCGGTACGCGAATATTGCGCTCGGCGGCGGCCCGCAGCACGCCGATGCCGATCATGTCGTTGGCGGCAAAAATGGCGGTAGGCGGATGGCTTTCGAGCAAAGTCGCGGCAGCGCTGTAACCGCCGGTGCTGGTGAAATCGCTGGCCAGCACGCGCCCGGAAGAGACCTCGATGCCCGCCTCTTTCAGGGCCCGGCAATAACCCGCCAGACGCATCTGCGCCACACTGGTGTTTTGTGGCCCGCTGATCGTGGCGATGTCCCGGTGACCCAGCTCCAGCAGGTGTCGGGTCGCCAGATACGCGCCGTATTCATGGTCGATGCGCACCATGTCCGCATCGACTCCCTCCAGTCCACGGTCGACGATCACCATGGGCGTGCGGACGCCCTTCAGGCCTTGAGCCAGACTGCTGTCACCGCCGGCCGAGGCGACAATCAGGCCATCGATGCGTTTTTCCAGCAGCACACGCAGGTAACTGCGCTGCTTGTCCGGATTGTCGTCGGAGTTGCACAGAATGACGCAGTAACCGTTTCGCTCGCAGTAATCCTCGATACCCCGGGCCAGCTCGGCGAAATACGGGTTGAGGCTATTGGGCACCAACAGGCCGATGGTCGCCGTGGTCCTGGCCTTGAGCGAGCGGGCCACCGCACTGGGGACGTAATCGAGGTCTTTGATCGCCGCTTCGACCTTGATCCGGACCTCTTCACTGACCGGACGGGTCTTGTTCACCACATGGGATACCGTGGTGTAGGAAATGCCGGCAAGGGCTGCCACATCTTTGATAGTCGCCATGACTCAGGTCCGCCGGCTTGCGCGTTGACTGCGATAAGTGTCCAGCACCACCGCCACCACAATCACGGCGCCGGTAATGATGCGTTTGGTCGGTTCGGTTGCCCCGATCTGCGCCAGTCCCGCGGCCAGCACGGAAATGATCAGGACACCAAAAAACGTGCTGATCACCGAACCACGCCCGCCCATCAGGCTGGTCCCACCGATCACCACGGCCGCGATCACCTGCAACTCAAGACCGGAGCCTGCATTCGGGTCGGCGGCTTCCAGGCGAGAAATCTGGAACAGCGCGGCAATACCGGCCAGCAATCCCATCAGGCTGAAGACCAGGATTTTATAGGGCTTCGGATTGATCCCCGCCAGCCGCACAGCCTCCTCGTTGGTGCCGATACCGATCAGGTAACGACCGAACACCGTGCGAGTCAACACGGCCTGGGCGATGAAAATGATCAGCAAGGCGATGATGAACGACGGCGAAATGCCGAAGGCGATCGGATTGGACAACCAGGCGAACGCATCGCCGATGTAGGCCGTACGCGAACCGGTCATCTGGTAAGCCACCCCGCGAGCCATTTCCAACACGCCCAGGGACACGATGAACGACGGTATCCGCCATGCCACCGTGATCGAACCGGTGATGGTGCCTGCGAACGCCGCGACAGCCATCCCCAGCAACGCCGCGGGCAGAACGCTCCAGCCCCAGCCGAGTATTGCCACACTGACGGTCGAGGCCGCCAGGGCCAGCACCGAGCCTACCGACAGGTCGATGCCGCCGATGATCAACACAAAGGTCATGCCGACCGCCAGCACCATCAGATCCGGAATCTGATTGGCCAGGGTGCTGAATGTGTCGTACGACAGGAAGTGACTGCTCAGCACCGAGAACAGCACGATCATTGCCAGCAAGGCACCCGCCAGGCCCGGGTAAGTGCCCAGGCCGTAGAAGTTGCCACTGTGTTTTCCGGCGGAGGAAGCGGTTTTCATGAAAGATCCCCGGGCGCGGCTTCAAAGAGCTGCGCATCACGTTTTTGGTAGCCGGCAAAAGCAGCGGCGAGCAACTCATCCTGGGTCCAGCTGTCGCGTTCGAAGGTATCGATCAGGCGTCCCGCCGAGAGCACACCGATCCGGTCACAGATCAGCATCAGCTCGCGCAAGTCGCTGGAGACCACCACCAGCGCCTTGCCCTGGCGGGTCAACTCACCGAGCAGGTTGTAGATATCGAACTTGGCGCCGACGTCGATGCCGCGGGTCGGCTCATCGAACAGCAGCACCGAGCAATCGCGCTCCAGCCAGCGACCAATGACGACTTTCTGCTGGTTGCCACCGGACAGCTCGGACACCCGTTGTGCCGGCCCGGAGCTGCGGATGCGCATGGCATCGATCTGACGCCGGGCCAGGGCGCTCTCCCCAGCGTTGTCGACAACGCCAGCGCTGGAGATGCCGGGCATGTTGCCCAAGGCGATATTGGCGCCGATCGACTGCGTCAACAAAAGGCCCTCACCCTTGCGATCCTCAGTGATCAGCGCGATGCCGTGACCCACCGCGTCGACCGGCGAACGGATGCCAACGATCTGCGCCGGCGTGCCCAGGGCAATCGTGCCGCTGTCGGCGACATCCGCACCGAAGATCAGACGCAGCAACTCGGTGCGCCCCGCGCCAATCAAACCGGAAATCCCGAAAATCTCTCCGGCACGGACTTCGAACGACACATCACGGACCTTGTCGGCACGGCTCAGCCCCTTGACCGTCAATACCGGAGCGCCAATCTTGCGCGCGCCCATATCGATGTGTTCGCCGAGCTCGCGCCCGACCATCAAGGTGACCAACTGCTCGCTGTTGTAGTTGGCCATCGGCTCGACACAGACCAGATCGCCATCGCGCAACACGGCAATGCGTTGTGCGACCCGCGCCAGCTCTTCGAGGCGATGGGAGATGTAGATGATCGATACGCCGCGCGCCTGCAGGCGGGTGATTTGCTCGAACAGCATTTCAACTTCGCGGGCAGTGAGCATCGCCGTCGGTTCATCGAGAATCAGAACGTGACAATCGCCAATCAGATTGCGGGCGATTTCCACCATTTGCTGGTGGCCGATTCCCAGTTCGCCAACCAGGGTGTCCGGATCAATGGCGTCGAGCCCGACTTGAGCCATGGCCTCGATGGCCGCCTTGCGCAACTGTTTGCGATTGATCCAGCCGACACGGCCGGGCAGGTTGTGAAGAAACAGGTTTTCCGCCACCGACAGCGTCGGCAGCAGATTGAGCTCCTGCATGACCATGCGGATACCGAGGCCTTCAGCCTGAGCTCGACTGCCCGGGCAATAGTCCTGCCCCTGAAACTGCATCTGGCCGGTGGTCGGCGCGACCAGCCCGCCAATGATTTTCGAAAGCGTGCTTTTGCCTGCACCGTTCTCACCGGTCAACGCCAGCACTTCACCGCGCATGAGCGTCAGATCGATGCCGGTCAATACCGGCTGGGCGTAGGTCTTGCCGATACCGCTGACCGAGAGGACCGCGTTCGCAGCGCGAGCTGACATAAAAACTCTCCATGCGCCCGTCCGGCTGGACGAGCACCGTTGCGTCGCCAGTAGGTTACTGTTTGACCTGCTCTTTGGTGACCAACTCTACCGGCGTTTCGATCACGCCATTGGCGCCGCCGTCGACCTTCTCGCCCTTGAGAACCTTCAATGCCGTCTCGATGCCGAACACCGCTTGCCTGGCGGCAAACTGATCCGCCGTGGCCAACACGCGACCATCCTTGAGCATTGGCTGGATGGCGTTGATGTTGTCGTAGCCGACCACTTGCACCTTGCCAGCCTTGCCTGCGGCACGCACCGCAGACACCGCACCGACCGCCATGCTGTCGTTGCCGGCCAACAGGGCCTTGGTTTGCGGGTATTCACTGAGAATCGACGCGGCAACCTTGTTACCCTTGTCGATCTCCCAGTCACCGGATTGCAGGGACACGACCTTGACCTGCGCCGCCTCCATCGCCTCCTTGAAACCTGCGGTGCGCTGCTGGGCATTGGTGGTGGTGGACACGCCTTCGATGATGCCGACTTCATCACCGGCCTTCAGTTGTTTGGCCAGGTAGTCACCCACCAGCCGCGCGCCCTTGCGGTTGTCCGGGCCTACGAACGGAACATTGATGTTTTTGCTTTTGACGACGGCGGGATCCAGCTGGTTGTCGATGTTGATCACGGTGATACCGGCATCGATGGCCTTCTTGATCACCGGCACCATGGCCTTGGAGTCTGCCGGTGCAATCACCAGCGCATTGACCTTGGCCAGGATCATCTGCTCGACGATCCGCGTCTGGCCGGCGGTGTCGGTTTCATCCTTGATGCCGTTGGAAATCAGCTCGAATTCGTCGGAGTGATCTTTCTGATAGGCCTTGGCGCCGTCCTCCATGGTCAGGAAGAACTCGTTGGCCAGGGATTTCATGACCAGGGCGACTTTCGGTTTTCCAGGGGTTTCAGCGAAGGCCGAAGAGACAGGCAATGCGGTGGATACGGCAGCCAGCACAGCGGCAGCGAGAAGACGTCCGGCGAATGGCAGCTTCATGGGTTCACTCCGATCTTATGATTATTGTGAGCAACGCTTGCGCTGGCGTAAGCTTCACGACCCACAGCGATGGAGTGCCATCAACGCGGGTCGCGCAAACGTTTGCGTGAACCAAACTATGCGAATCCTGCCGGTATTTGTCAACGACCTGAAACCGTGCCTTCAGAGGTGTTCAGCGAAAGACGGCATTGATTTCATGCCGTGGTGTTGACCACCGATCCCGTGCCAGAACCCTTGGTCAGCTCTTTGATCAGACTCGCGCTCACTTGCAGGATGGCACCGTTGGTTTCGGCAACCTGCCCCTGAATCGCTGATACCGCGGCGGTCTTGGCTTCCGGAGTCGGGTAGGACGCGGCCTGGGCCTGCGCCAGTTGCTGCTGTTGCTCACGCAGCTGCTGTTGCAGTTCCTTCAGGCGCTTGAGCAAGATCTTCACCGCCACACTGGTGTTATCGCTCGCTTGCGAATCGGCCTGTGCGCCGGCACTCTCTCCCAAGCCTACCGGGCCGGTTTTAACCTGGTTGCCGTCGCCTTCCTTTACACCCAGCGCCCTGGCTGCCCCATCCTCTGCCCCATCGCCCAAAGCGCGAATGGTCGCCGCAGACTTACCCCCGATGGTGATGCCCGCGGCATTCGGAAAGCCAATCGATAACGACATGTGAACTCCTGCAGAAAAAGATCCCTTGAAGGAGCATCGACCGACGAGCGTTTTTCTTTAGTCGTCAACGACGATTTGACGCGTTGAAACCTTAAACAGGACCGCCATCCGTTTCGGAGAGCCGAACGCAAAAGACAAACATGTTCGGCAAACCGGACGCCCAACCCCGGCCCCGCCTCCGGACACGACCTAAAATACCTTTACAAATCATATTGTTAGGTGCCATTTCCGATTCAGAGTGCTACTGGTACAGATCCTGCTCTTCTCCTCGCACCTCCGGCGCTCGGATTCGCCCGGAGCGTATCCAGATGAACCTGCATCTGCACCGTTTCACAATTAGAAGAGAAAAATAATGACATCTGCATTCAAGACCTTTGTTCCGGGCGCCTTGGCCCTGCTGTTGCTTCTACCCACTGCCCTTCAGGCCAAAGAAGCCGAAACCCAACAGAAACTGGCCAACGTGGTGATCCTCGCCACCGGTGGCACCATTGCCGGCGCAGGCGCCAGCGCCGCCAACAGCGCGACCTATCAAGCGGCGAAAGTCGGTGTTGAAAAGCTGATCGCAGGCGTTCCGGAACTGAGCCAACTGGCTAACGTTCGCGGCGAACAGGTCATGCAAATCGCCTCCGAAAGCATCACCAACGAAAACCTGCTGCAATTGGGCCGCCGCGTAGCCGAACTGGCCGACAGCAAAGACGTCGATGGCATCGTGATCACCCACGGCACCGACACCCTGGAAGAAACCGCCTACTTCCTGAACCTGGTGGAAAAAACCGACAAGCCGATCATCGTTGTGGGCTCCATGCGCCCGGGCACCGCGATGTCCGCCGATGGCATGCTCAACCTGTACAACGCGGTGGCCGTGGCCAGCAGCAAAGATGCGCGGGGCAAAGGCGTACTGGTGACCATGAACGATGAAATCCAGTCGGGTCGCGACGTCAGCAAAATGATCAACATCAAGACCGAAGCGTTCAAAAGCGCCTGGGGTCCGCTGGGCATGGTGGTAGAAGGCAAATCCTACTGGTTCCGTTTGCCAGCCAAGCGCCACACCATGGATTCCGAATTCGACATCAAGACCATCAAGAGCCTGCCTGACGTCGAGATCGCCTACTCCTACGGCAACGTCAGCGATACCGCCTACAAGGCCCTCGCTCAATCAGGCGCCAAAGCCATCATCCACGCCGGTACCGGCAATGGCTCGGTATCGTCGCGGGTAGTCCCTGCCCTGCAAGCCCTGCGCAAGGATGGCGTGCAGATCATTCGCTCCTCCCATGTCAACGCTGGTGGCTTTGTATTGCGCAACGCCGAACAGCCTGACGATAAATACGACTGGGTCGTGGCCCACGATCTGAACCCGCAAAAGGCGCGCATCCTGGCGATGGTCGCACTGACCAAAACCAATGACAGCAAAGAGCTGCAGCGGATGTTCTGGGAATACTGATTCGCCCTCGCCCGACCGATCCGGTCGGGCACCCCGTGCGCCATTCGCCAGCCCTGACGAGTGGCGCCGCTCGAACCGACAAAAAAACTTCCTTCGCCTGATGCCAAATGCAGTAAACCGCTGTCAGAGGATTCTTCTGAATTTTAAGCAGTTGCGAAATTGCCCACAGTTAAATACTGTATGCACGTACAGCTTAATAAGGATAATTCCATGGACACCACCTCTGCCTCTCCCGACACCTATGTACGCATGGGCCTGCGCGTTCAGAAAATCATCAACTCCCCCACCGCGCAAAAGGCCAGGGCAGCACTGATTTTCCGCCTTCCCGACGAGCCGGCGGATGAATGGGAACGCTTGCTGGAAGAAATCGACGAGAACGACAACGTCACCCTCGCCTATCGCGACGATGGCGGCGTGCAGATTTTCTGGGTTGTGCCGAAGGAAGATTGAGTCGATGAGTGCCCGCTGGTTTGCTCTGTTGTTTCTGTTTTTTGTCATGGGCGCGCAAGCCGATGCTCCTCGCACCTTCACTGAAGCCAAAAAGGTCGCATGGAAGCTCTACGCCCCTCAATCCACCGAGTTTTACTGTGGCTGCAAGTACACTGGCAATCGGGTGGACCTGGCCGCCTGCGGTTATGTGCCACGTAAAAATGCCAAACGCGCGTCCCGCATCGAGTGGGAACATATCGTTCCGGCCTGGCAGATCGGCCATCAACGCCAGTGCTGGCAGGAGGGCGGTCGCAAGAACTGCACCCGCTACGATCCGGTTTACCAGAAGGCCGAAGCTGACTTGCACAACCTGGTGCCCAGCATTGGGGAGGTCAATGGCGATCGCAGCAACTTCAGTTTCGGTTGGCTGCCCGAACAATCGGGACAGTATGGGTCGTGCCTCACCCAGATCGACTTCAAGGCCAAGAAAGTCATGCCCCGCCCTTCCATTCGCGGCATGATCGCCCGGACCTACTTCTACATGAGCAAGCAGTATGGCTTGCGCCTGTCGAAACAGGATCGGCAACTCTACGAAGCCTGGGACAAAACCTATCCGGTCCAGGCCTGGGAACGCCAACGCAACCAGAGCGTGGGGTGCGTCATGGGGCGCGGCAACGAGTTCGTCGGGCCGGTAGACATGAAGGCCTGCGGCTGAATCCAGAACGGAACACCTGAAACGACAAAGGCCCCGTGGCTGAACCCCCGGGGCCTTTTTGTTTCTTCAACACTACCGAACGTTATTGCGCGACCGGACGCTCAAGCACCAGCAGTTCGATGTTCTGTTTCTTGGAGCGAGTGAGCGCCGCACGGACTTCATCCTGTTTGGCTTCGGCCTCGGCCTTCGAATTGAACGGCCCCATCAGGATTCGCGTATTGCCATTTTCCTTGACGATACTTGACATGAAACTGTGCTCGATCAGCCAGCCACTCAAATCGCTGACCGCCTGAGGGGTTTCACCTCGCACTTCAAGATCCCATTGCGGGCCGGACACCGGCGCGGGCACGGCGGCCATGGCCGGTTTAGGCTTCGGAGCATCCACACTGTTGCCCTCACCACATCCCGCCAGTGCCAATATCGCGAATACCAAGACCAGTTTGCGCACGGCGTTTCCCTCTGAATGCTTAAAGCGGGGATTTTAACATCCATGATTACTTCACGAGTGCCGTAAAATGGGCTCAAAACAACGAGAATCATGGTTGCGGCCTCTGTATAGTTACGCCTTGGGAATTAATGCCACCTCTGCGCGTCAGAAAGAGGCACCCAAACTCTGAGACTTCGCACTAATCTATACATACCACCGACCTCTGCACTGTCCGAATCAGGTGCCCCACATAGCAATCAAGGAGAAGACCATGCTGATACTCACCCGCAAAGTCGGTGAAAGCATAAACATCGGTGATGACATTACGATCACCATCCTGGGCGTAAGCGGCCAGCAAGTCAGGATCGGCATCAACGCCCCGAAGGACGTTGCAGTGCATCGCGAGGAAATTTATCAGCGTATTCAGGCCGGCCTGACCGCTCCGGAAAAGCCACAATCCTGAATCCTGCCGCAGTCAGTAGCCAGCCCGTTCAGTCTGGAACCACGGCTGGCTAAAGATTCAGCATCGCCTCTCCCCTGCAAGCGTCAAGGGGTTCGCCCTGGCTGTCAGACTTTTCGTGTTTATCCCAAGGAAGGATGCGCTCGCTGCGTGATCAATCAAACATCACGCCACGCGCCATGCCTGTCGCCGCCACCACAATCAACAGCACCAGCAGCGCCTCGACATGACTGATCCGTGCAAACAATATCGCACGGCCGGTATCGACAGGCACTTTGCGGGCAAGCGCCATTCGCCATTTGATCAGCGTCACCATTGGCGCAATCTCCAGCAGCAGGATCAGGACGAACAGCGTCATCTTCAAATGGAACAGCGGCTGATGCAGGTAATAGTCGGAGCCCTTCTCGTACCCGCCAAAGGCACGCATCCCCCCGCTGATCAGCAAAACGACAGCTGAAATACCCCAGATATTGTCCGCCAGCAAAACACTGCGCACTGCTGCGGCCCCATCGGCTAGACGCCGAAAAGCCGTACCTCGAACCAGCACCGCCCAAAACCCCAAGGCCAATGCCAGAAGATGAACCGCCGCCAGAAACCAGTGAGTGAGCATCGAGTAACCCCTGCCTAGTCGAATGTCTGTGAGCCAGTCAGTAGTAGCCCATGAAGCGGCCGCTTGCACGGCGCCTGCGGACAATGTCCGGTACACAATATGACAGACCGACTAGACTCCATTGCGCTGGTTTTGAGTGTCCGTGGCAACGCCAGCCCCAACCGCAACTCACTCTCACCCCATTGAACTGAGTAAACAAAATCATGTGTAAATCATGTGATTCAAGCTCTGCTTCAAACACAACAGGCCGTCGTCGTTTTCTTCAATTTGCCGGATTGAGCGCAGGCGCCCTGCTGCTGACCGGCACACTGCCCGGCAAGATCATCCAGGCAGCCGAAAAAGCGACAGCCCCACCCAAACCACAAAATGTAATCAGTCCCGATATGGCACTGAAAAGACTGATGGAAGGCAATGAGCGATACGTAAACGGCACTTCCACGACTCACGACTTCAAGGCTGAGCGAGAGGCCCTGGTGTCCGGTCAAAATCCTTTCGTGGCAGTACTGAGCTGCTCTGACTCGCGGATCGCCCCGGAATATGCGTTTGATACCGCGCGAGGCGATCTTTTCTCCATCCGCGTCGCGGGCAACTTCGTGACCCCGGAAGGCCTGGCCAGTCTTGAATACGGGGTTGCCGTGCTTGGCGCACCGTTGATTCTCGTACTCGGCCATGAGAGCTGCGGCGCCATCGAGGCCAGTATCAAGGCCGTCAAGGATCAGACGATTTTCCCCGGCCATATCCCGAAACTGACCGACGCACTCAAGTCAGCTGTCGAAACAGTGCTGAAGCAAACCGGGAACCTGATGGAAAACGCTACCGCGCAGAACGTCAAAAACTCTGTCAACAGCCTGAAACAGGCCTCGCCCTTGCTGACCGATGCGCAGAGCAAGGGCAAGCTGAAAATTGTGGGAGGTATCTATCGCCTGGCGAGTGGCAAGGTAGAGCTGATCGCTTGATCTGCAACACGCACATAACCCGCATCGGAGCACAACCCCGCATGCGAAGAGCCCAGCGCGATGGCTGGGCTCTGGTTACTTCCGGTTTTCCATCATCTTGTCGGCCAGGACCCTGGCCCTCTCGATCAACAGGTTCTGCCTGTCTTCGTGCGTAGCACCACCCACAACCGGGGCTGTCAGATTGCTTTCGGCAATCAATGCAGCACAGAAGTATTGATCCCAGACAACCTTGTCCACAGGTGCCTGCTTGCAGATTTGATCGACGTTCATAGGCGGCTCCTTTCAATGAGGCAGCCCAATTAGTTTACGCCTGAATGGCAAAGAATCCGGACCATCATTCACCGTTGTCCACCATTCGTCGCCTGCGAAACATCACGAGGAATCCAAGCGCATCCGTGGCTTGAGGATTGCAGATATCGCGCCTGACGTCGGAACGACAAAGTCCTGACGCGGCAGCCATTCAATCAATGCTTAAGGACTCCAGCGATACGCTTGGTCAGTCACCGGGAGATGTAACGTGTCAACGCTCAATGAAATCGCAATGAATCACGCGCGAATGGCTAAGGAGAAGGCAGCAGAGTCGACCGAACTGAGCGAACGACACCTCCATATTGTAGGAAGCTTCGAAGTACCGTCCATCGATGCACAACAGAGTATTCCACTGCACCTGATCGCTGGCGCACAGGACGGGCACCATGGCCTTGCGGCGACCTTTGCCCTCTGACTTCTACTGAGGCAGGCGACGATCTGAACGATTGACCTGGCAGCCACTGCTGGCCTGACTTCCGCTGAAGAATCGTCGCTTCTTGGACTCGATGATTTTGAAACTTGCTGTTACAAGTGCTAATCAATATCATTGATATTCAAATTCAAGGACGCAGGGAGCGCATTGTCCATACCAAAAAGGTCATAACAATAATGCTGAAAATGCTCCTCGTGTATGTTCATCTGCTCGCCACCTGTATCGCCCTGGGCAGGGTATTGCTGGCCGATCACAAACTTTGGAGCTGGCGCAAGAAAGCGCTGGATCAGGCGAAACAAGAGTATCTGGAAGAAACCAGGAAAATTGCCACCCTCGCGTTACTGGCCCTTTGGGGCAGCGGCCTATTGTTGGTACTTCAGGGGTATCTCCTCGAGGGCGCCGCCTACTTGCTCAACCAGAAACTCTGGGCCAAGGCGGCGGTTGTCGCACTGCTGACTCTGAACGGCGGTCTGCTGCATCGCGTCGGCTTCCCATTGTTGCAAAAAGCCCCTTTCGTCTTGTTGCCGGGCTCCGACCGCGGTCGCCTCGCACTCCTGGGGGCGTTCTCCATGAGTGGCTGGCTGTTTGCCGCTTTCCTGGGGGTCGCTCGAGCCTGGAATCATGTCATGCCATGCATGCATGTGATGGGGGTGTTCACGGCATTCGCGTTGGCGGCTTGTACCGTGGCGCTTGTGGTCGCCAGCACGGCGGGCACGCTACGCGGTGAGGAGCCTACGGTCTCATAGCGGGTGTAGCACAACTCAAGCATGGATAGCCTGACACCTCCCTCGGCGCAGGCGCCAACCATCGCATTCATGCTTGAAGTTGGGGCCTGACGCCTGTGCATGACGCCCTGCAACCAGGCATCACTCCCTGTCCAGCGCATCGATGATAGGGCAAGCGGCCCCGCCGCCGCTTGCATCACACTCCTGCACCAGACCGCCCAGCACCTGCCGAATTGCAGCAAGGTCGGCCATCTTTTGCTCGATCAGGGCCAGTTTGCGCACGGCCAGCGCTCGAGTCTCGCGACAAGTACAGGCCGCATCCAGTGTCAGCAGCGCGCCCACCTCATCCAGCGTGAACCCCAGCGCCTGCGCTCTCTTGATGAAGCGCAACCGTTTGACTTGCTCCGGTAGATAGCACCGATAACCGCTGAGCGGCTTTGGCGGCTCATCCAGCAAGCCGCGTCGCTGGTAATAGCGAATAGTCTCGATATTCACCCCGGCAGCTTGCGCCAACTTGCCGATACTCAGCCCTGTCGCCATCAAACGCCCCTTGATTCTGTACCCGGGTACGGAGTGTAGAGTGACTCTAGGTTAGATCGATTCAATGGAGAAAACGATGGTTCAACAGATCGGCGGGTCCTGAGGCATTGGCCAAGGCGACGATGAATGCGGGTTATCCCTCCACTGTGCACAAATGAGGCAGCCATGAGCACCATCATCCTCGAGTCCGTGTTGACCTGCCCACATTGCGGTTTCGCCAAGCAGGAAGCCATGCCCACGGACGCCTGCCAGTTTTTCTACGAGTGTGGCAATTGCAAAACCCTGCTACGCCCGAACCCCGGCGACTGCTGTGTGTTCTGTTCGTTTGGAACGGTGAAGTGCCCGCCACTTCAAGAGCAACCCGGATGCTGTAGTGTGCGGATCGACCCGTGTTGATTCGGTTTGCCAGACGCCCCCGAAGCGCCTCGAACCGTGGTTATGGGAGGTCAGTATCATGTGGAGTCACTCCCTGATGCTCGTGATTGTCTACCTGACTATCACCCTCTGCATCGGCTGGTTGTATACCATTGCTCTCCTGTATTGGTTTTAACCCGATGAATGACGATCGGTTGATCGGCATTGGGTGCCGTTTCTTGAGGCCGCCATCGCTGAACTCACGAACTGGATCGAGCGGCATGGCAGCAACGAGGTCGCCGAAAATGTGCACGCCATCCTGGAAACCTCGACGGGAATGAAGAGTTCATCAAACTGACGCTCGCGGTGATGATGACGCCTCCATGGCGATGCGCGTCATGGAGGGTTGTGCGGATTTGCTGGCATTAGCAGTCTCCCCACCAGGACTTGGCCTTTCTATCGAACACTCGGTTACGAATGGTCCAGGCAACAGCGATCTGTCCGAGTATCTCTTCGCCGCGCGCCTCGTCCCCGATGGTTCGGGCGAGGATGTCGCGGCTTTTTCGGTAACTGCCATGACTTTTCTCCAAGCGAAAAACCGCTCGATGGCGGGAAGGGTTTGTGGTGCTGGTATGATGCTCGGCGCTCAAGTATGGCGTTCAATTAAAACGGATCTACGAAAACCAATGACCTCCTTATCTGAATCGCCGCAATCAACGGTCGATAAGCACCTGAGTCACCCTAAATATCGGCCGGATATTGACGGGTTGCGCGCGATCGCAGTCCTGTCTGTCGTCGCGTTCCATGCGTTTCCATCCCTGATTCCGGGTGGGTTCGTTGGTGTCGATGTCTTTTTCGTTATTTCCGGCTTCCTGATTTCCAGCATCATTTTCGGAAGCCTCGAGAGAAACAGTTTCAGTTTCGTGGAATTCTACAGCCGTCGGGTAAGTCGGATTTTTCCCGCGCTCTTGCTCATGCTTGCCGCCACTTGGGCATTCGGCTGGTTCGCTCTCCTTGCTGATGAATATATGCAACTTGGAAAACACATTGCCGGAGGCTCTGTTTTCATATCAAATTTCGTGCTACGTGCAGAATCTGGTTACTTCGACAATAGCGCAGACACAAAACCGCTCCTGCATTTATGGTCCTTGGGTATTGAAGAGCAATTTTATCTGCTTTGGCCATTGATACTCTGGGCCGCATTTAAAATAAGACTGAACACCCTGATACTACTCATCTTGATTGGCGGCACATCGTTCGCCTTAAACTTAATGAGCGTGCAGCCAGATCCCGTTGGTACTTTCTACTCACCGCAAACCAGATTTTGGGAGCTTCTAATTGGATCATATCTTGCCTATGTGACCATGTATAAAAGCCAGACATTCCCGAAATGGAGAGGGGTCGGTGGCCCAGTTATTCGAAACACCCAATCATTTCTTGGATTTACATGCCTTGCAGTGGCGTTTTCTCTAACCACCAGGAACAACCAGTTTCCAGGCTGGTGGGCACTATTGCCAACTGTGGGCGCATCTCTCATTATCGCGGGAGGTCCACATGCATGGTTCAACAGAACAGTACTATCCAATCGAATATTCGTCTGGTTCGGACTTATCAGTTTCCCATTGTATCTTTGGCATTGGCCTCTTCTATCATTCGCTCATATCCTGGAGGGGAGCACAGCCTCACCAACAACATTGAGCCTAGCTGTTGTGACTTCCGTACTCCTGTCTTGGCTCACATATAAGTTTGTCGAGCGCCCATTGCGCCTTAGCGCTTACAAAAAAACAAAAACAATTGCACTCACCGCTCTCATGTTATTTTTCGGGATGACTGGATACGCTACATATGTGAATGACGGCTTCAAATCTCGCTTAAATGACAGAGAGGAATTCGCGGAGTATTTTGAAAACTCTTTACCAGAGCGAAAATACTTCGCAAAACTTGAACTATTCAAGAATTATCGTGGCGAGTGCAATTTTCAGGACACAGCCCAGTACGTCAAAGGGAACTCAACAAATGTACCAGTCACTGAAATAAACAGCAGTTGCTACACAAAGCAACTCCCAAAAGGCAAGACACTATTTATTTGGGGGGACTCTCACGCTCAACAACTTTACTCAGGATTAAGAAAAGAACTGCCTGAAAACTGGGATATCCTACAAGTCGCCAGTTCAGGATGCGTGGCGTCTCCCGACGTCAAGAACCCTTCAACCACAGATTTCTGTACGCAGTCGAACTGGTTTGCTCTGAAGCAAATAAAGCAAGTCATTCCAGACGTAGTAATTGTTGGCCAAAATGAAAACCACGACGCGGCGAATCTTCACCGTATTTTCCTGGCATTGAAAGATGCTGGAGTCAAGCGCGTTATTTTTACAGGGCCTACACCACACTGGACAGTTGAACTTCCTAAAACGATCATGAAAACGCTGTGGATTAACACGCCAAGGCGCACTTTTTTAGGGCTAAACATGGTAGTTATGGATCAAAACACCGAGCTGAAAAAAAGCCTGGCCAACTCGGGAGCAATTTATGCCGATATAATAAACGCACTCTGCAACAAAGATGGCTGCATGACCTACCTGGGAGATGACATTAAAGCAGGCATCACAAGCTGGGACTATGGACACCTGACGCCAATAGCGTCTGAATACCTGGCAAAAAAACTACTTGTAGACCTTGTCACTAACGAACATTCAAAGACCGATCAAAACTAGAGCTCCAGCAGCGACTGCTTTTACGCATTTTCCAGCGCACAATAAAATGATTCACGGACTTTCCGGCCAGTTTATAACGACCGGAAAGTCTGACCGCTGATCGTTTTGGGCAAGCGGCTATCAGCCAGGCAGCAGGTAGCGCTCTATGATTGCAACCTCGGCAGCGAGCCACGCCGCGTGGTCATGCGGCGCGGCGCAGCACCACAATGCGCTCAACTGCCCAGCCGCCAATCCCCGACCAGCGCACGAGGAATGCACCGCCGCAGATACTGGAGATTGTGGTGCTGATCGTTGCCACGACGAACTCTCGGACAGTTTTTGGCAACGTCATCACCACCCCACTACCCTGACTGCAGCTACTGGGATCCGGACAAGCCAGACGGCGAAGGCTGGTTCTGCCTGGCGATCCACGACACCGACGATGGCCCGGTTTGCTGGTCGGCGCGACGCGAGGTGACACCATGATCACCCTCGCCTGGTTCGCTTACGTGTACTGCTACAAGGGGATGAAGTGACGGCCGCGAAGCTCACCTCCCCCTCTGCAGCCAGCCTGCCAACATAAAAGCAAGACCTTGAATTAAAAGGCCTAACGCCGAGAAACTAACCATTTCACCATCAAGCAGGTTGGCTATACCAGCACTAACCCCTAATAAGGCCAACGGAATCCCAATGAGGAACAACGGATTTCGTGTCGCCCTATGCATAGTTCCACCCCACTAATTAATTCTCCAAATTAAAGCACAGAGCCTGCCGGTGTACGGCGGACGAGGATTTCCTATGCCCGCAGTTCAGCGTTTCCACGAAGCAGCCAACGACGCTCCGGTCAAACTCATGAACGAACCCAATATTTTGTGAACGTTCTGCATGAAATCCAGACAACAAAAAAGGGCCCACCTTTCGGTGAGCCCTTTCAGACCGCCCAGCAGAGCGGATTTTGTTTGGTAGGCGCGATTGGACTCGAACCAACGACCCCCACCATGTCAAGGTGGTGCTCTAACCAACTGAGCTACGTGCCTGCTGTGAGGCGGCATTCTACGGAATTCCGGAGGGGTGTCAACACCTTTTTTCGCGCTAACCCTATGAATATGCAAAATATTTAATTTTGCCGGTGCAAAGAAGATTTTCCGGGTGGCTGGCGGGCGATTTTCAACTCGGGTAGGATCAACGCATTCGTAAAATATATTAAACAGAGGCTGCCGAATGGCTAACACTCCCTACCCAGAGTCCTACTACGCCGCATCGGCCAATGCGGTTCCTCCGCGCCCGGCGTTGCAGGATGATGTCGAGACCGATGTCTGTGTGATTGGCGCCGGTTATACGGGGTTGTCCTCTGCCCTGTTTCTGCTGGAGAACGGTTTCAAGGTCACGGTGCTCGAAGCCGCCAGGGTGGGTTTCGGAGCGTCGGGACGCAATGGCGGCCAGATCGTTAACAGCTATAGCCGCGACATCGATGTCATCGAGCGCAGCGTTGGCCCCAAACAAGCCCAGTTGCTGGGACAGATGGCCTTTGAAGGTGGCCGGATCATTCGTGAGCGGGTCGCCAGGTACAACATCCAGTGCGATCTGAAGGACGGTGGCGTATTCGCTGCCATGACCGCCAAGCAGATGGGTCACCTGGAGTCACAGAAGCGCCTGTGGGAGCGTTTCGGTCATACCCGGCTCGAGTTGATGGATCAACGCCGCATCCGCGATGTCGTTGCCTGCGATCAATACGTCGGCGGCATGCTCGACATGAGTGGTGGCCACATCCATCCGCTCAACCTGGCGCTGGGTGAAGCAGCGGCGGTCGAATCCCTGGGCGGGACGATCCATGAGCAGTCACCGGCCATACGCATCGAACGCGGTACCAATCCGGTCGTGCACACACCACAAGGCAAGGTCAGGGCCAAGTTCGTCATCGTCGCCGGCAACGCTTACCTGGGCAATCTGGTGCCGGAGCTGGCCGCCAAATCGATGCCTTGCGGCACTCAAGTGATTACCACCGAGCCACTGGGCGAAGAATTGGCCAGGTCCCTGCTGCCTCAGGACTACTGCGTCGAAGACTGTAACTACCTGCTCGACTACTACCGCCTCAGCGGCGACAAGCGTCTGATCTTCGGTGGTGGCGTGGTGTACGGTGCGCGGGATCCGGCGAACATCGAGGCGATCATTCGACCGAAGATGCTCAAGGCATTCCCGCAGCTCAAGAACGTGAAGATCGATTACGCCTGGACCGGGAACTTCCTGCTGACGCTGTCGCGCTTGCCCCAGGTCGGGCGCCTGGGCGACAACATCTACTATTCCCAGGGCTGCAGCGGCCATGGCGTGACCTACACGCACCTGGCGGGCAAGGTGCTGGCCGAAGCATTGCGCGGCCAGGCCGAGCGTTTTGACGCCTTTGCCGACCTGCCCCACTACCCGTTCCCCGGCGGACAAATGCTGCGTACGCCGTTCGCGGCGCTGGGCGCCTGGTATTACGGATTGCGCGACAGGTTCGGGTACTGAGGGCACTGCATTTCATTGTGGGAGCAAGCTCGCTCCCACAATGTTTGCTGGAGGCCCGCTGATGTTGGACTACAGGCGGTCCCGCGCGATACCGCTGCGAATCCGCAGGATATCGGCCAGTACCGCCAGAGCGATTTCCGCCGGCGTCTTGCTGCCCAGGTTCAGCCCGATCGGCGCGTGAATCCGCCCCAACTCGACGTCCCCCAGGCCACCAATGCGCCGCAAGCGCTCGAAACGCTTTTGCGAGGTCTGCATGGAGCCCATCACGCCGATATAGAACGCATCGGTGCGAACAGCCTCCATCATCGCCAGGTCATCGATACGTGGATCGTGGGTCAACGCCACCACCGCCGTATCGCTGTGACAACCACCCTCGGCGATGAACACCGACGGCAGCTGGCGACGAATCTCTACGTTTTCCAGCACGACGCCTTCCAGCACGTCGTCCCGCGGGTCACATAGAATCACCTCGAAGCCCAGGCCCACGGCAAACTCCGCACAGGCCTGAGCGACACTGGAGTACCCGGCCAGCAGCAAACGCTGGGCCGCGCCGACGCGCACACGCACCCGGTCGATTTCACGCTCGATACGCACACCCTGCTCACGATCGTCGAACAGGCTGCGCGCACCACTCTGCAGATCGACTTCGCGGATCAACCGACGCCGGCCCAACAGGGCCGACTCCAGCTCCCGAAGATGCGCCTGCACGTCACAGTCGGCATCCAGCTTCTCGACCAGCACGTCGAGCACCCCGCCGCATGGCAGGCTGACGCGCGAGCGCGGATCGTCGCCTTCGCCGTAACGAACAACGTTGACCGGGTCCAGAAACGCGCCTTCGGCGACTCGCTCGAGAAAGTCTTCCTCGACACAGCCACCGGACAGCGAGCCAATCCAGTGCCCCTGCGTATTCACCGCCAGCAGCGAACCCGGTGCGCGCGGCGCCGAGCCGTAAGTGGCCAGCACCGTACACAGCCAGATACGCTGGCCGGCCGTCGACCACTCCAGCGCCCGGCGCACCACTTGCAGATCCAGATGCTGCATATCAGTGGGCCTTGTGCTCGAGCGGCGGCGCATCGGCCCGCAACTTCTGCACGTCGTTCACAGCCAGATCCTTCGGCTGACCGCCCCAGCCCTGACGCAGGTAGTTCAGCAGATCCGTGAGCTGCTCGTCGCTCAACTTGCTGGCGAACCCTGGCATCGGCTGCATGTGCTCGAACCCGGAGAACTTCTGCTCACCAATCCCGTCGTCGATGACCCGTACCAGGTTGCGTGGATCTTCCAGACGCAGCGTGGTGTTGCCACGCATGGCCACGGCAATGTGCGGCTTGCCTTCGCCATCTGGAGCGTGGCAACCGGCGCAGACATTCAAATATTCCTGACGGCCGCGCTGGGCACTCGGGCTCAGTTTGTCCAACGGCACTTCAGTGAGCACTTTCGCCACGGGCGGCTGATCGCCGAGCAGGAAAGTCGCCATCGCCGCCAGATCCGGATCGCTGAGGCCCTGGGTGCTGTTGTGGAACACCGGGAACATCTCGTTGAACATCGTGCCCTGGGCGCTCATGCCGTGCTTGAGGAACGAGCTCAGGTCCTGATGATTCCAGCCACGGGCCGCCAGGTCAGTGGCCAGCAGGCTCGGTGCCAGATAGCCATTGAGAATGCCGCCAGTCATGCGTTTGTCCTGCTGCATCGCACCCGGCAGGCCACGTGGTGTATGGCATTCGCCACAGTGACCGAGCACGTCGACCATGTACTGGCCGCGTTTCCAGGCCTCGCTCCTGCCCTCGGCAGGTTCCAGCTTCACGTCCTTGCCGTACATCATGTTCCAGGCCATCAGGCCCGGACGCACGTTGAACGGGAAACTCAGGCTGGTGACCGGTGCCGCACGCTCGATGGGCTCGACGGTTTTCAGGTAGGCATGAATCGCGTCGGAATCTGCTCGCGGCATCAGGTGATACGAGGTGTAGGGCATCGCCGGATACAGGTTCGCGCCATCACGGCGCTTGCCTTCGGTCAGCGCGGCGAAGAATTCGTCATCGCTGTACAGGCCGATGCCGTGCTCTTTGCTCGGGGTAATGTTGGTGCCATAGATCGTGCCGAACGGCGACACGATCGGCAGGCCGCCCGCATAGGGCGCGCCGCCCGGTGCGGTGTGGCAGGCCATGCAGTCGGCGGCGCGGGCGAGGTATTCGCCTTGCTTGACCTGCGCATCATCCGCGTAAGCCGCCACCACAGGCGCAGCCAGACCAACCGCCAATGCCAGGCGGCCAAGTAGAAACTTCATGCTTAACCCTCCTTGACCAGGCCGAGATCGGTCAGCACGTTGCGCGTGGCGCTGTAGTAACGCACGTATCCGGTGCAACGGCAGATGTGATGACCAAGGCTGTCCTCGATGACTTTTTCCAGCTGGCTTTGGACGATCGGCTGACGCTGCAGCTTTTCCACCAGTACGGTCGCGGCGTTGACGAAACCCGGTGCGCAGTAACTGCACTGAAAAGCGAACTCATCGACGAAACGCTGCTGGATCGGGTTCAGCTCGGTGACCTTGCCCTGCTCGTCGCGGGTGGCATGGCCTTCGATGGTCCGCACTTTCTTGCCTTCGAAATAGTGCGCGCCGGTGATGCAGGTACGCACTTCCTCGCTGGTGCCGTCGGGGTTGTCGACGATCACCACGCAAGCGTGGCAGATGCCCTGGCCGCAGCCCAGGCGCGAACCGGTGAGGTTCTTGTACTCGTGCAGGTAGTCGATCATCGGCAGGTCATCAGGGATGTCCACCGGGCCGACGGATTGACCGTTGAGGGTCAGTTGAAGCGGACGGTTAGCCATTGAGGGCCTCCTTGATGCGTGCAGAAGTGATAGGCAGGTCGCGGACACGTTTACCGATGGCATGGGCCACGGCGTTACCGATGGCGCCGACCACCGGGATCATCACCACTTCGGCGATGCCCTTGGACGGGTCGCTTGGCGACAGTGGCGGCAGGATGTCCGCCGTCTGTTTCCACACCGCAACGTGACGCGCCATTGGCAGGCGGTAACGGTTGAAGTTCCAGTCACCCTCCCCCGGACCACCTTCGTACAGTGGCATCTCTTCCATCAACGCATGACCGATGCCCATGGCAATGCCGCCTTCGATCTGGCCCTTGACCAATTCTTCCACCAGCACCCGACCGCACTCGACCCACGAGTGATGATTGAGCACCGACACTTCCGCCGAACCCTTGTTGACCTTCACTTCCACCAGCGTCGCGACCGGGCTGTAGTACGTCACCGCCGCGTTGTTCAGCTGGGTTGCCGGGTAGGCGATGTTCTGCCGATCCAGCAAATGGAAACCGGCGCTCTTCATTTGCGCCTTCTTCGCACTCGGGGCACCGTCGCCGTACTTGACCGCCAGGCCATCGAGCGGCAGACGCTCACGCACGCCGTCGATGCTGAACTCGGCCTCGGCCCAGCTCCAGCGGTTGAACCCGTGCACGGTGGCACCGCTCACCAGACCACGCTCATGAACGCGCTTGGCCAGCATGGCGAATGGCAGTGGCTCCATGCCGTTGGCCGTGAGCTTGCCGTCGACCCAATGGGCATCTTCGCGGCGCACCACGTAAGGGTTGGCCTGGCCGCCGTAAGGGCCTTGTCGCCAGATCTCCATGGCCGCCGGCCACAGGCCGTGGTTGAACAGCACACGCGCCGCTTCACGGGTGGCGTGGCTGAAGTAGTACGCCGAGTTGGTGGCCGACGAAGCCGAGGCCACCTTGCCGACCCAGCGCGGATTGCGCAGGAAGTTGTCCTGCTCGGCCTGGCTCATGATGTACGGGTTGCCGCCACTGATCAGTTGCAACTCCTTCCATTCGGTTTCGCCGGTCTTCACTTCGTGCGCCGGGATGCCGAGGAAATCAGCCACGACCATGGCCTGGGAGGTGGACATGCCGGTGCCGATTTCGATACCGATGTGGCGCAGGCTGATGCGGCCTTCGGCCGTGAACTCGATGCTGGCCATCGGCGCTTCGGAACCGGTACCGAAGTCTTTCTGGCAAATGGCGAAACCCACCCCGTACCAGTTGTCCGGATCGGCAGCTTCGCGCTGCTTCTTGATCGCGTCGCGGTTTTTCCAGGTGTCGTGGGCCGCCGCCTTGTCGAGAATCTCGTGCAGGCGCAAGGCACCGGCCGGGATTGCGCCCTGGGTGTTCTTCATGCCCGAGCGCAGTGCGTTTTTACGGCGCAGCTCAATGGCATCGACACCGAGGCGATCAGCGATTTCGTCGACCATCATTTCGGTCGACGCCATGCTCTGCAGGGTGCCGTAGCCACGCATCGACCCGGCTTCTACCGCGCGGGAATGGTAAGCCGTGACCTGCAGGTCGTTCTGCGGCATGTAGTAGATCGATTGCGCGGCCGTGGCGCCCACCGCAGCCACCGACGGGCTGTAGTTGATTCGCCCGCCACCGTCGACGCTCATTTCAGCGCGGAAGATCTTGAAGCTGTGGTCGTTCTTGTCCACTGCCAATTGGTAGCGAATGTCGAACGGGTGACGCTTGATGCCGCTCTGGAACTGCTCATAGCGGTCGTTGGCCAGGCGTACCGGCACGCCGGCGCCGTACAGCGCCGCCAGCGCAGCGTAGTAGACGAAAATGTTGTGGTCTTTGGAGCCGTAACCGACGGTATAGCCCGGGTGCATGTTCAGGTTGGCCAGGCCGAAACGCGAAGGTGCGATCATTTTCGCGGTTTCGGTCGCGGCTTCCAGCGGACACTGGGTGGCAACGACAAAATGCAGGGTCTTGGTGGCCGGGTCGTACCAGCCGTTGCCGTTGTCCGGTTCCAGGGCGGCCGGTTCGATCGACGGGGTCTTGTAGCGCTCATCGAACACCAGCCAGTTGTCCGGCGGCGTATCGATCTGCTGCTTCATGCGATCGGCGTAGAACAGCCCACGCTCGGTCAGGTTGCCGTGCAGGTTCGGTTGCGCATTCCACACCGGACGACGGTTGCGCAGCATCGGGAACAGGATCGAATCCTTGAGGCTGGCGAATTCGTCTTCGTCAGCCGAAGTCGCGCCGCCCACGCGCACGTAGCGGAAGCTGCCGTACGGATCGCCTTCATAGAACGGCACCTGGGCGCCGTAGCGGATCGCCTTATCATTGAATTTGAGCTGGGCCTTGGCCTTGCGGAAACGTTCGAAGTCATTCCAGATCAGGATCGCCACCGGGTGACCGATGAACATCGGCACCTTGCCGGCCGGCAGCAGCGGGTCAGGCGCGTGCTCTTCCGGGAACACGATGCCGTCCTTGACCAGGTCTTCGGCGGTAACGATGCGATCCGGTTGCAGATCGGCACCGAGCCACGACAGGTCATACCCGTCATAAATGCGGTCGGCCTTGATGGTTTTCAGCAGCATGGCGTGGCCTTGTTGCTGCGGCCAGCCCGGCATGTCCTTGGCACGAATGTCGCGGGCAAAGACCTTGCTGCCGCAGACCTTGGACAAGGCATCGTTACGGGCGCGCGCCTTGCCATTGTTGCCGAGCCACTGCTCGGACGGCACGGTCACGCTGTTCTCCATCAAGGCAGCCAGCGCCTGGCTGCTCAATGGCGTGAGCGTCACGCTCACGCCCGCTACCAGCCCGCCCTGAAGGAACGAGCGCCGGGATATATCACGGTTGGACATGGATCATCCTCTGGGCGGTCATGGGGTCCACCCTTCTGGTTATGTACTGGGAATCTCGAGTCTTGCTGAAGCCCTTTTCGACGATACAAAGGGCCATTGTTGACAGTTCAAAGCTGACCGAAAGGTTAAGTTTATAGGCTTATGGCCTGACGGAAAACTAAAAACTGACCAGAAAATCAAAAAAACGCGACTATTCGACGCAGTACATCAAGCGTAGCCATGAATCTCGGTAGCGTGAGGCTGGAGGGGAGGCGACGGCGTCGCTAAAGTGCCCGACCGACCACTCCTGCACGAGGCTTGCAGGAAGGTCCGCCAGGAAAAGGCGAGATGAATAAAACCTGAATTCCAGAAACAAAAAACCCCGGCCTTTCGACCAGGGTCTTTGCTATCGACTCGAAGTAACCTGTGGCTTCTTCGTAGCTCCAAGGCGTTCAGTTGGCCTTGAGGCGGATATGGCGCAGCGGACGGGACTCGAACCCGCGACCCCCGGCGTGACAGGCCGGTATTCTAACCGACTGAACTACCGCTGCGTATCGCTTTGAGCAGATGCTCAGGTAACTCGTCTGATTGAAAACTCAGTAGCTTTTCAATCTCGAACCAGGACAAGCCTGACTCGGAAAATATGGCGCAGCGGACGGGACTCGAACCCGCGACCCCCGGCGTGACAGGCCGGTATTCTAACCGACTGAACTACCGCTGCGCGTCGGTGGAGGCATTTCAGCCTACCTCTTGCTTTCGCAAGTATCTCGGGAGTGGTGGGTGATGACGGGATCGAACCGCCGACATTCTGCTTGTAAGGCAGACGCTCTCCCAGCTGAGCTAATCACCCGTTTGCATCTCCGAGGCCGCGAAATTTACGCAGGTAGAGAACCTAAGTCAATAGCAGGATTGAAGTTTTTTTCAAAAACAGCTTTTAGCGGCAAGCTTCAAGCTGCAAGTAAAAGCGGTTACACATCCCGCAAGGCACACCACCGTCACGCTTTAACTTGCAGCTTGCAGCTCGAAGCTGCCTTTCACTGCTCATAAATCATCTTCTTGGTCATGCCGCCATCGACCACGAATTCCTGGCCGGTGACAAATCCGGCATTCCTCGACAGCAGCCAGGCCACCATCGCCGCCACATCCTCGACCGTCCCCACCCTGCCCGTCGGATGCTGGGCATGATCGGCCTCGGTCAAAGGCTCGGCACGCCGCACCGAAGGGTCGCGCGCATCAATCCAGCCAGGACTGACGGCGTTGACCCGGATCTCCGGACCAAGGCTGATGGCCAATGCATGAGTCAGGGCCAACAAGCCACCCTTGCTCGCCGCATAGGCCTCGGAGTCGGGTTCGGACTGCCCGGCGCGGGTCGAAGCCAGATTGACGATGGCACCGTTGTGAGCACGCAAGTACGGCGCACAGTGCTTGGCCAACAACATCGGCCCGCTGAGGTTCACCGCCAACACCCGATTCCAGTGCGCCAGATCCAGGCTTTCCAGCGTGATGTTGTGCGGATCGGCCACTGCGGCATTGCAGACCAGCGCATCCAGGCGCCCGAACTGACCGAGCACCTCGGCCACGCCCAGCGCGACCTGGCCCTCATTCGAGACATCCATGGCGATGAACCAGGCGCTGTCGCCCAGCACCTTCGCCACTTTCGAACCGCGCTCCCGGTCCAGATCCGTCAGCACGACCTGCCAGCCCTCGCTGATCAACCAGGCCGAGATCCCCAGGCCGATACCGCGCGCAGCACCGGTCACCAATGCTACTCGGCCATTTGAGCCGCTAGCCGGCACCGACAACTCGATCACAACGCAGCCAGACCGCGCGCCAGATCGGCTTGCAGGTCCACCACGTCTTCCAGACCGACCGCAATGCGGATCAAACTGTCACGAATGCCCGCTGCTTCACGCTCTTGCGGTGCCAAGCGGCCATGGGACGTAGTGCTCGGATGCGTGATGGTGGTTTTGCTGTCGCCCAGGTTGGCGGTGATCGAAATCAGGCGCGTGGCATCGATAAAGCGCCAGGCGCCCTCTTTACCACCCTTCACCTCAAAACTGACGACCGCACCGAAGCCCTTCTGCTGGCGCAGCGCCAATTCGTGCTGCGGATGGCTCTTGAGGCCGGCGTAATGGACTTTCTCGATGCCCTCCTGCTGCTCCAGCCATTCGGCCAGTTGCTGGGCGTTGGCGCAATGCGCCCTCATCCGCAGGTTCAGGGTTTCCAGGCCCTTGAGGAAAATCCAGGCGTTGAACGGGCTCAGGGTCGGCCCTGCGGTACGCAGGAAGCCCACCACCTCTTTCATCTGCTCGCTGCGACCGGCGACCACGCCCCCCATGCAACGACCCTGGCCGTCGATGAACTTGGTGGCCGAGTGCACGACGATGTCCGCACCCATTTTCAGTGGCTGCTGCAATGCCGGGGTGCAGAAGCAGTTGTCGACCACCAGCATCGCGCCCTTGGCGTGAGCGATTTTCGCCAGTTCGGCGATGTCGACCAACTCGGCCAGCGGGTTGGACGGCGACTCGACGAAGAGCAGTTTGGTGTTGGCCTTGATCGCCGCGTCCCAGCCGGACAAATCCGCCAGGGCCACGTAATCGACTTCGATGCCGAAACGCTTGAAGTACTTCTCGAACAGGCTGATGGTCGAACCGAACACGCTACGCGACACCAATACGTGATCGCCGGCGCTGCACAGGCTCATCACCACCGCCATGATGGCCGCCATGCCAGTGGCCGTGGCCACGGCCTGCTCGGCGCTTTCCAGCGCGGCGATGCGCTCTTCGAAGGCGCGTACGGTCGGGTTGGTGTAGCGCGAGTAGACGTTGCCCGGCACTTCCCCGGCAAAACGCGCGGCGGCGTCGGCGGCAGTGCGGAATACATAGCTGGAAGTGAAGAACATCGGATCACCGTGTTCGCCTTCCGGCGTACGGTGCTGACCGGCACGTACGGCCAGGGTATCGAACGCTACGCCTTCGAGGTCGCTGTCCAACCGACCGGCATCCCAATCCTGACTCATGCTGTCACTCCTTTCCCTATTCTCGTAAATAAAAAGCCGGATACAAAACCGGCCCCTCAGGGCCGGTGGAAACTCAGTTGTTGTACAGATCGATGATCGCACTGACTGCCTGCGTCTTGACCTTGGAGGCATCGTTGCGTGCCTGCTCGATCTTGTTCAGGTAAGCCTCGTCGACGTCGCCGGTCACATACTGGCCATCGAACACCGCACAATCGAACTTGTCGATCTTGATCTTGCCGCCGCCGACCGCTTCGATCAAGTCAGGCAGGTCCTGATAGACCAGCCAGTCGGCACCGATCAGGTCCGCCACGTCCTGGGTCGAACGGTTGTGGGCGATCAGCTCGTGAGCGCTCGGCATGTCGATGCCGTAGACGTTCGGGTAGCGCACCGCTGGCGCCGCGGAGCAGAAGTAAACGTTCTTGGCGCCGGCTTCGCGGGCCATCTGGATGATCTGCTTGCAAGTGGTACCGCGAACGATGGAGTCGTCCACCAGCATCACGTTCTTGCCGCGGAATTCCAGCTCGATGGCGTTGAGCTTCTGGCGTACGGATTTTTTCCGCGCAGCCTGGCCCGGCATGATGAAGGTCCGGCCGATGTAGCGGTTCTTCACAAAGCCTTCGCGGAACTTCACGCCCAGGTGGTTCGCCAGCTCCAGCGCGGCGGTACGGCTGGTGTCCGGGATCGGGATGACCACGTCGATGTCGTGATCCGGACGCTCGCGCTGGATCTTCTCGGCCAGTTTTTCGCCCATGCGCAGACGCGCCTTGTAGACCGACACGCCGTCGATGATCGAATCCGGACGCGCCAGGTAGACGTGTTCGAAGATGCACGGGGTCAGGGACGGGTTGGTCGCGCACTGACGGGTGTACAGCTTGCCCTCTTCAGTGATGTAGACCGCCTCGCCCGGCGCCAGGTCGCGAATCAGGGTGAAGCCAAGCACGTCCAGGGAAACGCTTTCCGAGGCGATCATGTACTCGACGCCTTCGTCGGTGTGACGCTGACCGAAAACGATCGGGCGGATGCCGTGCGGGTCGCGGAAGCCGACGATGCCGTAGCCGGTGATCATCGCTACGACGGCATAACCACCGACACAACGGTTGTGCACGTCGGTGACGGCGGCGAACACGTCTTCTTCGGTCGGCTGCAACTTGCCACGCTGGGCCAGTTCGTGGGCGAACACGTTGAGCAGCACTTCCGAGTCGGAACTGGTGTTGACGTGGCGCAGGTCGGATTCGTAAATCTCCTTGGCCAGTTGTTCAACGTTGGTCAGGTTACCGTTGTGCGCCAGGGTGATGCCGTAAGGCGAGTTGACGTAAAACGGTTGAGCTTCGGCCGAAGTCGAGCTGCCCGCGGTCGGATAACGCACATGGCCAATGCCCATGTGACCGACCAGGCGCTGCATGTGACGCTGCTGGAACACGTCACGCACCAGGCCGTTGTCCTTGCGCAGGAATAACCGGCCATCATGGCTGGTCACAATACCGGCAGCGTCCTGGCCGCGGTGCTGGAGGACGGTTAGCGCGTCATACAGCGCCTGATTGACGTTCGACTTACCGACGATACCGACGATGCCACACATGCGACGCAACCCCTACTTAATGGATCTGAACTGAGCACTACTCACTGAGGCGTTTTGGCCGTCGGCAAGAGTTGCTCCTTGAACGGAATATCAGCGGGTACGCTGATTCCGCTGGCAAGCCACTGACTGCTCCACCCGAGAATCAGGTTTTTGGACCAATCGGCGACCAATAGAAATCTTGGCACGAGCTGTGACTCTTTCCACCACCCGTCCTGCTGTACCGGCCCCAGGCTCAACAGCCCGACGGCGATAACCACCAGCAACCCGCCACGCGCGGCGCCGAAGGCCATGCCGAGGAATCGGTCGGTCCCGGAGAGCCCGGTGACGCGAACCAGTTCGCCGATAAGATAATTGATCATTGCGCCTACGATTAAAGTGGCGACAAACATGATGGCACAGCCTGTGATTATACGGGCTGATGGCGTTTGAATGTACCCGCCGAGGTACTCGGACAGTGAACCACCGAACATCCAGGCAACGACTCCTGCGATGATCCAGGTCAGCAGCGACAGCGCTTCTTTGACGAAGCCGCGGCTCAGACTGATCAATGCGGAGATGGCGATGATAGCTACGATCGCCCAGTCAACCCAGGTAAATGGCACAGTGCAGCCTACAGACGGATAAGGCGGCGCATTTTAGCAGAGCCCATGCTTGTCGGTAAGCTGCGATTGTCAGTGCATTTCATATCGGGGCGATAGTTTTAGCCGCGCTCCGGTTGAAAGCGTACGACAAATCCCTTGAGGTTCTGCTGGCGGTTCAACAAGTCACGCAGCCGGTCGGCTTCGGCACGCTCGATCAGCGGCCCGACAAACACCCGGTTTTTGCCGTCGGCGGTACGGATGTAGGCGTTGTAACCCTGGCTGCGCAGGGTTTTCTGAAGTTTTTCCGCGCTTTCACGGCTCGACAGGCTGGCCAGTTGCACCGACCAACTGACAGACAGGCCATTGGCGTCGACACGGCTTTGCGTGGTGTCCGGCTTGCCAGGTGCCGCCGCGATAGGCTGCGCAGGCGCGGTCGCAGGCTTGGCGGCCAGAGCCGGAACCGGCGCTGGCGCAGGCGCAGGCGCAGGCGCAGGTGGCGGTGTAACCGGCTTGGCGGCAGGCGCAGGAGCCACCGGCACAACTGGCGTCGTCGATTCCTGCTGGGCGATTTCGTCATCGCTCGGCACAGGCTCCTGAGGCAAGGCTTGCGGCTCGGGCACCGCCACGGGCTCGACCTGCACCTGAGGCATCGCCGGCGCTTGCGGAGCCGCCGGCGCTTCGACCGTCACCTGCCGCTGCTCGTCCTGGCGGGAAAACAGCATCGGCAGAAAAATCACCGCCAGCGCGACCAACACCAGAGCGCCAACCATGCGCTGCTTGTATGCCTTATCCAGCAATGCCATTTGCCGCGTCCTCCGTGGAGCGCCGATCCAGCCATTCAAGGGCCTCGGCGACACAATAAAATGATCCGAACAACAGGATTTCGTCGTCGCTCGTAGCCTGAGCGCACTGCCCTTCCAGGGCAGCCGCCACACTTTCGTAGGACGTGACCGAAGCGCCCAGCCCTTGCAACGCACCGTGCAGGTCCGCAACCGGACGCGCCCGAGGCGAATCCAGCGGCGCGACAGCCCAATGCTGGACACTGGCATTCAATTCGCCGACGACACCGCCCAGGTCCTTGTCCGCCAGCAGCCCGAACACCGCCAGACGCTTGACGACCGGTGGACGACTGGCCAGACGACGGGCCAGATACTCCGCCGCATGCGGGTTATGCCCCACATCCAGCAATAAATTCAAACGCTTGCCTTGCCACTCGAACTCGCGGCGATCCAGGCGACCGACCACCTTCGTTGCCCGCAGCGCTTCGACAATCTGCGCATCCACCCAAGGCAGGCCGAGCAGCAAGTAAGCCTGCAACGCCAGCGCAGCGTTTTCCATCGGCAGATCAAGCAGCGGCAGATCGCGCAACTCGACTGCACGCCCTTGCGAATCGACACCGCGCCACTGCCAGTTGTGATCGGTGATGCCGAGATCGAAATCACGCCCACGCAGGAAAAACGGGCAGTTGAGCTCGCGCGCCTTGTCCAGCAGGGGTTGCGGAGGATTCAGATCACCGCAGAGCGCCGGAGCGCCCCGACGGAAAATACCGGCCTTCTCGAAAGCCACGGACTCTCGGGTATTACCGAGGTAGTCCGCATGATCGACGCCGATACTGGTGACCAACGCCATGTCGGCGTCCACTACATTGACCGTATCCAGGCGACCGCCCAGACCGACTTCCAGCACCACCGCATCGAGCCCGGAGCGCTGGAACAGCCAGAACGCCGCCAGGGTGCCCATTTCGAAGTAAGTCAGGGAAGTTTCACCGCGCCCGGCCTCTACCGCAGCAAAGGCCTCGCACAGTTCGGCATCCGAGGCTTCGACACCATTGACCGTTACACGCTCGTTGTAGCGCAGCAGGTGCGGGGAGTTGTAAACCCCGACCTTCAAGCCCTGGGCGCGCAGCAAGGACGCCACGAACGCACAGGTGGAACCCTTGCCGTTGGTCCCGGTGACCGTAATCACCCGTGGCGCCGGCTTGCCCAGCCCCATGCGGGACGCTACCTGCTGCGACCGCTCCAGCCCCATGTCGATGGCTGAAGGGTGCAACTGCTCAAGGTAGGCGAGCCATTCGCCGAGGGTACGCTGGGTCATACGCTGGCAGGTACCGGTGGAACCACGATCGGCTCGACAGGGGCAGCCACGAACTTCGGCGTCGGCAAGCCCATCATTTGCGCCAGCAGGTTGCCCAGACGCGGACGCAGTTCCTGACGGTCGATGATCATGTCGATGGCACCGTGCTCCAGCAGGAACTCGCTGCGCTGGAAGCCTTCCGGCAGTTTTTCGCGCACGGTCTGCTCGATCACACGCGGACCGGCAAAACCGATCAACGCCTTCGGCTCGCCGACAATCACGTCGCCCAGCATCGCCAGACTGGCGGAAACGCCACCGTAGACCGGGTCGGTCAGCACGGAGATGAACGGGATGCCCTCTTCGCGCAGGCGCGCCAGCACCGCGGAGGTCTTGGCCATCTGCATCAGGGAGATCAGCGCTTCCTGCATCCGCGCACCACCGGAGGCGGAGAAGCAGACCATCGGGCAACGTTTTTCCAGGGCGTAGTTGGCGGCACGAACGAAGCGCTCACCGACGATGGCGCCCATCGAACCGCCCATGAAGGAAAACTCGAACGCCGAAACCACAATCGGCATACCCAGCAAAGTACCGCTCATGGAAACCAGCGCGTCCTTTTCACCGGTCTGCTTTTGCGCAGCGGTCAGGCGGTCCTTGTACTTCTTGCCGTCGCGGAACTTCAGGCGGTCGACCGGCTCCAGGTCAGCACCCAGCTCGGTACGGCCTTCAACGTCGAGGAAGATGTCGATACGGGCGCGAGCGCCGATGCGCATGTGATGATTGCACTTGGGGCAAACGTCCAGGGTCTTTTCCAACTCCGGACGATACAGCACAGCCTCGCAAGAAGGGCATTTGTGCCAAAGACCTTCAGGCACCGAGCTCTTCTTGACCTCGGAACGCATGATCGAAGGGATCAGTTTGTCTACTAACCAGTTGCTCATGCTTTCTTTCTCCAGTACCGGCGGCTCGAACGCTCTGGTTCGCAGCCCCGTGTATGCCCTAGCGCTAAATTCATGTGTGCGGCGACGGTCGATGGACTGCCACGGTCAGCGCGAAACATGACCTGCGTGCAACCACAAACCCTCGGATCTGCCTGCTGCATGCAGTGCATCCGCTTTGTACAGTGCAGTGGACGGCGGCAGTCTGCCAGCCGTCACATCAACAGGTGCTACCGCGTACCGCTTTGATAAATGCCTGAATCTTTGCGTGATCCTTGATGCCCTTGCTCGCCTCTACCCCGCCACTGACATCCACCGCATATGGCCGAACGCGTGCAACCGCTTCGGCGACGTTATCCGGCGTCAGACCTCCGGCGAGAATGATCGGTTTGCTCAAGTTCGGCGGTATCAGTGACCAGTCAAATGCCTCGCCGGTTCCTCCAGGAACGCCTTCGACATAGGTATCGAGCAAGATTCCGCTGGCACTTGCATAGGCATCACAGGCCGCGGCGATGTCATCGCCCGCCTTGACCCGCAGGGCCTTGATGTACGGGCGGTGCCAACCCTCACAATCCGCCGCGCTTTCATCACCGTGAAACTGCAGCAAGTCCAGGGGCACCGCATCGAGCAGTTCACCCAGCTCGCAACGGCTGGCATTGACGAACAGGCCCACGGTTGTCACGAACGGCGGCAGCGCCTGGATAATCGAGCGCGCCTGCTGGAACGTCACCGCACGAGGGCTTTTGGCGTAGAACACCAATCCGATGGCATCGGCCCCGGCCTCGACGGCTGCCAACGCATCCTCTATGCGGGTAATCCCACAGATCTTGCTGCGAACGGCTGACATGTCGATACAACTCCAAGACAAATCCGGGAAAGTCCCGGATGGTAACAAAAGCATTCGAGGGCGTCAGCCGCCAAGTTCCGAGAAGCCGGTCAGGAAGTGTGGACCGATGTAACGCTCGGGCAATTCGAACTCGTCACGGTACTCGACCTGCACCAGATACAGACCGAATGGATGCGCCGTCACGCCACCGGTCCGGCGAATCCGGCTCTCAAGCACCTCTTTCATCCACTCCACCGGACGCTCGCCGGCGCCGATGGTCATCAGCACGCCGGCAATGTTGCGCACCATGTGATGCAGAAAGGCGTTGGCGCGAATATCCAGCACGATCATCTTGCCGTGGCGGGTGACGCGCAGGTGATGCAACTCCTTGATTGGCGACTTGGCCTGGCACTGGCCAGCGCGGAATGCGCTGAAATCATGGATACCGAGCAGGTACTGGGCGGCCTCGGCCATGCGTTCGACGTCCAGCGGGCGGTGGTTCCAGGTCACCTCTTCGTTCAGGTGCGCCGGGCGGATCTGATCGTTGTAGATCACGTAGCGATAACGCCGGGCAATGGCCTTGAACCGCGCGTGGAAATGCGCCGGCATGACCTTGGCCCAGCTGACGCTGACGTCGTGGGGCAAGTTGATGTTGGCGCCCATGGTCCAGGCCTTCATCGAACGCTCGACCTGGGTATCGAAATGCACCACCTGCCCGCAGGCATGCACCCCGGCGTCGGTACGCCCGGCGCACATCAGCGAAACGGGTGAGTCAGCGACTTTGGACAAGGCGTTTTCGAGGGTTTCCTGCACGGTGAGGACCCCGGACGCCTGGCGCTGCCAGCCGCGGTAGCGCGAGCCTTTGTATTCGACGCCCAGCGCGATCCGGAAAAAGCCGTCGGCTGCCATTTCGGCGGCCGGGTTATCTATATTTGCCAAGGAAGGACAGCCTGCTGTGTACCAAAGGCGGGCATTATAAGGCCGCCGGGCGGGGATGCCAGAGAGATCTCCTTTGACTGTTCCGCCCTCATCGCGGGCAAGCCCGCTCCCACAGGGTTCTGTGGCGCTCAAAAAGCCTGCGAAGCCACGACAGGCGACATCGACTCATCGACCAAACAAAAACGGCAGCCTCAATGGACTGCCGTTCTGTTCACAACATACCGATCACTCAAGCCAGGCGCGAAAGCATCTCCCTGGCTTCGCTCTTCTGCTCGGCATTGCCTTCGCTCACGACCTCATTGAGGATGTCGCGGGCGCCATCGCTGTCGCCCATGTCGATATAGGCCTGAGCCAGGTCGAGCTTGGTGGCCGCTTCGTCGGTACCCGAGAGGAAGTCGAAGTCATCGTCGCCATCGAGTGCGGCATCAGCCTCGGTAAACGTCGGCTCGCCGAGACTGCTGGACAGGCTCTCCAGCTCGGCGTGGACGTCCTCCAGCTCCGCCGCGAACGCGTCCGGCACATCCGGCACTTGCATTTCGTCGGCCAGCGACAGATCGAAATCGGCCGGCAGCTCCAGATCATCCAGAGCGATCTCGGGAACGACTGGGGGTTGGGCGGCAGGAAAATCCTTCACGCCCTCATCCAGATCCAGCAGGAAATCGTCTTCAGCCAGCATCGCCGGTGACGGCTCCGCACCGAGATCCAGGTCCAGATCGAAGTCCGACAGATCGTCGAGGCTTTCCTTGATTTCAGTCTGTTGCTGCAACACCGAGCCGAAACTCAGATCGTCGTCCAGCGGGAACTCGTCCAGATCCGCCAGCGCGGTCACTTCAGGCTCCGGCGCAGGTGCAGGCGCCACCGGCGTAATCGAGTCCAGATCATCCAGGCTCAGGTCGAAGGCGCTGTCGAGATCGTCCTCCAGCGGCGCGGAAGCTGGCTCCGGCACTTGCGGCTCGTCAAGCAGCAGATCCTTGACGTATTGCGCGTCCAGCTCGGCAGCAACGGCGGCCGCGGCAATGCCGCCGGCAGCCACCAGCGCCATGGCCGGGAAACGACTTTTGAGTTTTTCAACCTGGGCGTAGTTGTCGCCATTGGCCACCAGCTTACGCTCCTGGCCGACAAAGGCATCGCGGTCGCCTTGCTGGCCGTAGACTTCCATCAGTTTCAGGCGCAAGTCGCTGCGCTGAGGCTCTTGCTTGACACCGTCCTCCAGCAACGCGGCGGCCTGGTTCAAACGACCGGCATTGATGTGCGACTGAGCCTGGCCCAGCACGTCGTCGGAACGCTCGGCAGCCGGCGCCACCAATGGCGCGGCAATCGGCGTGGTCATCACCACCGGAGCAACCACCGGCGCGGGTGCGGGAGCTGGCGTCGGTGCAGTTGCCAGCTTCACGCTCGGCGGTGGCACTTCCAGGCCTTCGAAGCTGCTTTCCGGCAGATCGAGATCGGCCGAGAACGGCGGCTCTTCAGCCAGGGCACGGGCCATGCGCAGATGCTTCTCGGCTTCTTGCTGGGCCTTGCGACGACGCGCCAGCAACAGCAGCAGGAGCAACAGCACCACCACACCGCCGCCCATCAGCCCCAACAGCACCGGATTGGTCAGCAACTCATTGAATTTCTGATCGTCGGATGCCGTGGGGGTCGCTTCGAGAGGCTTCTCGGCCGGCGCCGGAGTAGCCTCGGGCGCTGGCGCAGGGGCAACCGGTGCCGCTTCTGTCGGAGCAGGCGTTGCCGGATTGGGTGTCAGCTCGGCCGACATCGCCGGAGCCGTCGCGGCAGCTGGCGCAGCATTGGCGCCCTCGGCCTGCAACTTGGCCAGCTGGTTGTTCTTCAGCTCGATCAGGCGTTGCAGCTTGTCCATCTGGCTTTGCAGATCGGCTACGCGACTTTTCAGCTCGGCGTTATCACGACGACTGGCATCGAGGCTCTCCTGGGTTACCGCCAACTTGTTGCTCAGGGCCTTGGCATCGCCGGCAGCTCCTTTGCCACGGTTCTTGCCAGACTCGGCAGAAACCAGGCTCAGCTTGTCACTGGACGCTTGCGCCGGAGCACCCTCGGTACGAGCGCGATTGGTGGCATCAAGCTGTTGCTGCCCTGCCCCTGGTTTCGCCACATAACGGCGACCCTGACGCCAGGCCTTGTTCTGCGCGGCTACTTCGGCAATGGCCTTGGGCTGCGACAGGCCGGTGCTTTGCACCTGATCCGGCAGACGCAACACCTGGCCGGTTTTCAGGCGGTTGATGTTGCCGTCAATGAAGGCGTCCGGGTTCAGCGCCTGGATGGCCAGCATGGTTTGCTGGATCGAACCGCCATTACGCGCCTTCGCGGCGATTTCCCACAGGGTATCGCGCGGCGTGGTGGTGTACTGGGACGGCTTGGTCGCACCGGTCACCGGCGCGGCAACCGTTGAAGTCGGTGCGGGCTGCGCAGCCGCCTCGGCGGTTTGCGTTGAGAATTTCGATGGATCGAGCAGCACACTGTAGTCACGCAGCAAACGACCATTGGGCCACATGACCTGAACCAGGAACTTCACCATGGGCTCAGAGAGTGGCTTGCTGGAAGTCACGCGCAGGATGCTTTTACCGCTGGCGTTCAGCACCGGGGTGAAGGTCAAGTCATTGAGAAACGCCTGGCGGTCGACACCGGCCTTGGCGAAATCTTCCGGCGAAGCCAGGCTCGGCACCACTTCGGCAGCCGTGAGATCCTTGACATCGAGCAGCTCGATTTCTGCCACCAGAGGCTGGTTGAGCGTCGATTTCAGGGTCAACTCCCCGAGCCCGAGGGCATGCGCCATACCGGAGGACAGCGCCGAGGCGGCCGCTATTGCTAACACCAGTTTGCGAACTTGAACCATTAGCTCATCCTTAGTTTGAACATTCCTCGGCCAGCGAGAAGGTATTGATAACCGCTGCCGCAAGGCATTGCGCACAACGGCGAGGGTCGTCGCGCGCGGTCTATTCATTAATGCCCGGAAAGCCCCGCAGAGTGGCTCGCCTTCAGCACTCCGGCAAGCATAGGCTCGCCCGGAATCATTCGACAAATTGTTGCGAAGTATCTTTTACAGCAGGTCTTTTATCAACAACTCGGCCAGCTGCACAGCGTTGAGCGCAGTGCCTTTGCGTACGTTATCTGACGTCAGCCACAAATTAAGTTCCGACAGGTCGTCGATCCCATGGCGAACCCGACCGATGTAGACCACATCCTGCCCTACAGCATCGCCCACCGGCGTCGGGTAATCGCCAGCCTCTACCAACTCGATGCCGGGTGCGTCCTCCAGCGCCGCATTGATTTTCGCCAGGTCGATTTCACTCGCGGCCTGCAGGGTCACGCTATAGCTATCGCCAAAAAACACCGGGGCTTGAATGCACGTGACGGAAATCTTCAATGAAGGCAGCGCCATGACCTGGCGCAATTCACGCACCAGGCGTTTTTCCAGCAGCGTGTGACCTTGTTCGTCCGGTTTGCCGACTTCCGCCAGCAGGTTGAAGGTCATCTGCCGATCAAAGAATTTCGGCTCCAACGGACGCATGTTGAGCAGTTCAGCAGTCTGTCGCGCCAACTCGGTCACGGCTTCACGGCCCAGGGTGGACACCGCCAGGTTCGCCGTCAGGCTGATGCGCTGCAGATCGAGCAAGCCCAGCAATGGTGCGAGGACCACCGCCAGCGTGGTGGCCGACGGGCTTGGACTGCTGACCAGAAAGGGCTTTTTCAAGCCTGCCAGCACTTGGGCGTTGGCCTCGGGCACGACCTGCGGCGCCTTTTCCGCCGGCAAGGCACCGGAAAGATCGATCACCGAGCAACCGGCATCTGTCGCGCGGGAAGCAAAACTCAAGGAAACCGCCGGGCCGGCGGCAAAAAAAGCTAATTGCACTTTGCTGAAGTCGAACTCATCGACTTCCCGCACTCGCACGTTCTTGCCACGAAACAGCACCGAACTGCCAGCGGATTCACTGCTGGCCAGCAGGTGCAGAGCGCCGATCGGGAAATCGCGCTCTTCGAGAATCTGCACGAGCGTTTCGCCGACAGTACCGGTGGCGCCGATCACGGCAATATCAATGGACTGGCTCATGGTTTGACCTCTGGCGAAACGGCGGGAGCGGCACTTTACCGGGTGGGTGGCATGCAGGCAATTCTGCCGGGCCTTGTGGCGCAAGTAATGGCCCCTTCGCGAGCAGGCTCGCTCCCACAAGGAAATGCGATCAATGTGGGAGCGAGCCTGCTCGCGAAGGCGTCGGGCCTGACAACATTTTTTCCATAAAAAAACCCGCACCTCTTTCAAGGCGCGGGTTCTTTCATTGCTTCAATCGATCAACGCTCGAGCAGGATCCGCAGCATGCGACGCAGCGGCTCTGCCGCGCCCCACAGCAACTGGTCGCCGACGGTAAACGCGCCGACAAACTGCGAACCCATGTTCAGCTTGCGCAGACGGCCAACCGGGATGTTCAGGGTGCCGGTGACCTTGTTCGGGCTCAGTTCCTGAATGCTGGTCTCACGGTTGTTTGGCACCAGCTTGACCCAAGGGTTGTGCTGGCTGATCAGCCCTTCGATATCGGCGATCGGTACGTCTTTGTTCAGCTTGATGGTCAGTGCCTGGCTGTGGCACCGCATGGCGCCGATGCGCACGCAGATACCGTCGACCGGGATCGGGCTCTTGAAGCGACCGAGGATCTTGTTGGTCTCGGCCTGGGCCTTCCACTCTTCGCGGCTCTGGCCGTTCGGCAGTTCCTTGTCGATCCACGGGATCAGGCTGCCGGCCAGCGGTACGCCGAAGTTTTCGGTCGGGTACGCGTCGCTGCGCATGGCTTCGGCAACACGACGGTCGATGTCGAGGATCGCGCTGGCCGGATCGGCCAGTTGATCGGCGACAGAAGCGTGGGTCGCGCCCATTTGCTTGATCAGTTCACGCATGTTCTGCGCGCCGGCACCGGAGGCCGCCTGATAAGTCATGGCGCTCATCCACTCCACCAGGCCAGCTTCGAACAGGCCACCCAGGCCCATCAGCATCAGGCTGACGGTGCAGTTGCCGCCGATGTAGTTCTTGGTACCGGCGTCCAGTTGCTGGTCGATGACCTTGCGGTTCACCGGATCCAGAACGATCACCGCGTCATCCTGCATGCGCAGGCTGGAAGCGGCGTCGATCCAGTAACCCTGCCAGCCGGCTTCGCGCAGTTTGGGGAAGACTTCGCTGGTGTAGTCGCCACCCTGGCAGGTCAGAATCACGTCGAGGGTTTTCAGCTCTTCAATGCTGTAAGCGTCCTTGAGCGGAGCAATGTCCTTGCCCACGGACGGGCCTTGGCCACCGACATTGGAAGTGGTGAAAAACACCGGCTCGATGAGATCAAAATCCTGCTCTTCCAGCATCCGCTGCATGAGCACGGAACCGACCATACCGCGCCAACCGATCAGACCTACACGTTTCATCGCAACTACACCTTCTTGAAATGTGGGCCGCTGCCTTGTCTTGAATTTGGCAGCGGGCCCGAGAGATTACAGATTCCGCAGCGCGGCGACTACTGCGTCGCCCATTTCCTGCGTACCGACTTTAGTGCAACCGGCCGACCAGATGTCACCGGTACGCAAGCCCTGATCCAGCACCAGGCTGACGGCTTTCTCGATGGCATCGGCCGCAGCCTGCTGGTTGAAGCTGTAACGCAACATCATCGACACCGACAAAATGGTCGCCAGCGGGTTGGCAATGCCCTTGCCCGCGATGTCCGGCGCCGAACCGTGGCACGGCTCGTACATGCCTTTATTGTTGGTGTCCAGGGACGCCGACGGCAACATGCCGATGGAACCGGTGAGCATCGAGGCCTGGTCGGACAGGATGTCGCCGAACATGTTGTCGGTGACGATCACGTCGAACTGCTTCGGTGCGCGCACCAACTGCATGGCGGCGTTGTCGACGTACATGTGGCTCAGTTCGACTTGCGGGTAATCCTTGGCCACTTCCTCGACGATTTCACGCCACAACTGGCTGGAGGCCAGTACGTTGGCCTTGTCCACCGAGCACAGCTTCTTGCCGCGGACCATGGCCATGTCGAAACCGACACGGGCAATACGGCGGATTTCGCTTTCGCTGTAGGGCAGCGTGTCGTAGGACTGACGCTCGCCGTTTTCCAAGGTACGGGTGCCGCGTGGCGCGCCGAAGTAGATGCCGCCAGTCAGCTCGCGAACGATGAGGATATCCAGGCCGGAAACGATTTCCGCTTTCAGGCTGGAAGCCTCGGCCAGCTGCGGATACAGGATCGCCGGACGCAGATTGCCGAACAAGCCCAGTTGTGCACGGATTTTCAGCAGGCCGCGCTCAGGGCGAATGTCACGCTCGATGGCATCCCATTTCGGACCGCCAACGGCCCCCAGCAATACGGCATCGGCCGCGCGGGCACGCTCCAGGGTCTCGTCAGCCAGCGGTACGCCGTGCTTGTCGATGGCGGCGCCACCGATTACGTCGTGGCTCAGCTCGAAGCCCAGGGCGAACTTGTCGCTGGCCAATTCCAGTACCTTGACCGCTTCGGCCATGATTTCCGGGCCAATACCGTCACCTGGGAGAATCAGAATCTGCTTGCTCATGCTTTCCTCATGTCATCAGTCGGTGCGCCCGTGGGCGCGCCCGGAAAAAGTCTTTCTTGAAACCCTTATCGCTCAGCCATCAGCACCAGTACATCGGTACTGAACGAACCATCGGCCTCAATCTCAAAATATTCGCGTACTTCGTTGCCCATGGACTGCTGCAAAGCGCGGATCGCGGCGCGCATCACTTCTGGCGTGCGCATGCGCTCGACCCAACTGCTGTACTCCAACCGCAGGCGCTGACGGATGGTGCTGCGCGTGTGCAACCCCGCCTCGCTGACCTGGCGCAACCACTCGCCAGCGGAATAATCGCGCACATGGCTGGTGTCGCGCAGCACTTCGACACTTTGCAGGTAAGTGTCGAACAGCGGGCTGCCCGGCGACAACACATCGATGAACGCCGCGACACCACCGGGCTTCAACACCCGGCGCACTTCCCGCAACGCCACACCCAGATCGCTCCAATGATGCGCCGAATAACGGCTGAAGACGAAATCGAACTCGCCATCGGCGAACGGCAGGCGCTCGGCGGCGCCGTTGACCGTGGTGACGTTGCTCAGGCCACGATCGACAGCCGCAGCGGTTACGACATCGAGCATCTGCTGCGACAGGTCATAGGCCACCACTTCCTTGACCAGCGGCGCCACATGAAAACTCACGTGACCGGCGCCGCAACCAAGGTCCAGGACCCGGGCACCGCCCTGCCCCGCCAGCTCAGCCTGGAGCAGCGCGAATTCAGTGCCTTGAGCGTGTACGGCGCTGCTCAGATAGGCCGCGGCCTGTTCACCGAATTGCTTCTGGACTACCTGGGTGTGCTGGGCGGTGCTGGTGGTCATGGGGACTTCCTTATTGGGTTTAGCCGTGTGTCGTCCGAGCTGCCGTCTTCGCGAGCAAGCCCGCTCCCACAGGGGTTTTGTATACGCCACAAATCCAATGTGGGAGCGGGCTTGCCCGCGAAGAGGCCGGCCCTGACTACATCAATCTCGGATCATTCAAGCGTCGCGAAACAACCACGGCTGGCTCGCGCGGTGCCTGGCTTCAAACGCCGCGATCGCATCGCCATCCTGCAAGGTCAGGCCGATATCATCCAGGCCATTGAGCAGGCAATGCTTGCGGAAGGCATCGATTTCAAAGCTCAACACCTTGCCGTCAGGACGGGTGACGGTCTGGGCTTGCAGATCGATCTGCAACTGATAACCCGGATCGGCCTCGACCTGCTTGAACAGCTCATCGACTTCTTCATCGCTCAAGATGATCGGCAGCAAGCCGTTCTTGAAGCTGTTGTTGAAGAAGATGTCGGCATAGCTCGGCGCGATGATGCTGCGGAAACCGTACTCTTCCAGCGCCCACGGCGCGTGCTCGCGACTGGAACCGCAACCGAAGTTCTCGCGGGCCAGCAATACGCTGGCGCCCTGGTAACGTTCGGCGTTGAGCACGAAGTCCTTGTTCAGCGGACGCTTGGAGTTGTCCTGATAAGGCTGCCCCACATCCAGGTAGCGCCATTCATCGAACAGGTTCGGACCGAAACCGGTGCGCTTGATCGATTTCAAGAACTGCTTGGGGATGATCTGGTCAGTGTCGACGTTGGCACGATCCAAAGGCGCGACAAGACCAGTGTGCTGGGTGAAAGCTTTCATGCTGCGCTCCTTTAAATCAATTCACGGACGTCGACGAAACGACCGTTCACAGCGGCGGCGGCGGCCATGGCCGGGCTGACGAGGTGGGTACGACCACCGGCGCCCTGACGGCCTTCGAAGTTACGGTTGGAGGTCGACGCGCAATGCTCGCCGGACTCCAAACGGTCCGGGTTCATCGCCAGACACATCGAGCAACCTGGCTCCCGCCATTCGAAACCGGCCTCGAGGAAAATCTTGTCCAGGCCTTCAGATTCGGCCTGCGCCTTCACCAGACCCGAACCCGGCACCACGATCGCCTGTTTGATGGTCGAGGCTACTTTGCGGCCCTTGGCGATCACGGCTGCGGCACGCAGGTCTTCGATCCGCGAGTTGGTGCAGGAACCGATGAACACGCGGTCAAGCTGAATGTCGGTAATCGCCTGATTGGCGGTCAACCCCATGTACTTCAAGGCACGAACGATGGAGTCGCGCTTGACCAGGTCCATTTCCTGCGCAGGATCCGGCACGTTCTGATCGACCGCCAGGACCATTTCCGGCGAGGTGCCCCAGCTGACTTGCGGCTTGATTTGCGCGGCATCGAGCTCGACCACGGTATCAAACACGGCATCAGCGTCAGAAACCAGGTCTTTCCAGGCTTCGACAGCCAGGTCCCATTCCGCGCCTTTCGGAGCGAACGGACGGCCCTTGACGTATTCCACGGTTTTTTCGTCCGCCGCCACCAGGCCTACGCGAGCGCCGGCTTCGATGGACATGTTGCAGATGGTCATGCGGCCTTCGACGGACAGCTCGCGAATCGCGCTGCCGGCAAACTCGATGGCGTGGCCGTTACCGCCGGCGGTACCGATCTTGCCGATCACGGCGAGCACGATGTCCTTGGCGGTCACGCCGAACGGCAATTGGCCCTCGACGCGCACCAACATGTTTTTCATCTTTTTGGCGACCAGGCACTGGGTAGCGAGCACATGCTCGACCTCGGAGGTGCCGATACCGTGAGCCAATGCGCCGAATGCGCCATGGGTCGAGGTGTGGGAATCGCCGCAGACCACGGTCATGCCCGGCAAGGTGGCGCCCTGCTCCGGGCCGATGACGTGGACGATGCCCTGGCGAACGTCGTTCATCTTGAATTCGACGATGCCGTATTCGTCACAGTTGTCATCGAGGGTTTGCACTTGCAGACGCGAAACCTGGTCGACGATGGCATCGATGCCACCCTTGCGTTCCGGCGTGGTCGGTACGTTGTGGTCCGGGGTCGCGATGTTGGCATCGATACGCCATGGCTTGCGCCCGGCCAGACGCAGGCCTTCGAAGGCTTGCGGCGAGGTCACTTCGTGAATGATGTGACGATCGATGTAGATCAGCGCAGAGCCATCGTCGCGCTGCTTGACCAAATGCGAATCCCAGAGCTTGTCGTAGAGCGTTTTGCCGGCCATCAGACGGTTTCCTCATCAGCTTGTTTCTATGCCCTGGGTCTTGAGTGACTCAATAACCCTTTGGCTTGTGAGGCTGATCCTATGGGGTTACATTAAATAACTCAAATTCATATTTTTTATGCTTTGAATAACTAACTGGAATGCAACCATGGACCTGGCCAACCTCAATGCATTTATTGCCATCGCCGAGACCGGAAGCTTCTCCGGCGCCGGGGAACGGCTGCACCTGACCCAGCCAGCCATCAGCAAGCGCATCGCCGGGCTGGAGCAGCAATTGAAGGTGCGACTGTTCGATCGCCTGGGTCGTGAAGTGGGCCTGACCGAGGCCGGGCGCGCCCTGCTGCCGCGGGCCTACCAGATTCTGAATGTCCTCGATGATACGCGCCGCGCCCTGACCAACCTCACCGGCGAAGTGACCGGCCGTCTGACCCTGGCCACCAGTCACCACATCGGCCTGCATCGTTTGCCCCCCTTGTTGAGGGAATTCACCCGACGCTACCCACAAGTGGCGCTGGATATTCAGTTCCTCGATTCGGAAGTGGCCTACGAGGAAATTCTCCATGGCCGCGCCGAACTGGCGGTCATCACCCTGGCGCCGGAGCCCCATGCGCTGGTCAAGGCCACCCCGGTGTGGGACGACCCGCTGGATTTCGTGGTCGCCCCGGAGCACTCACTGCTCAACAACGGCAAGGTCAGCCTGGCGGACATTGCCCGACACCCGGCGGTATTCCCCGGCGGCAATACCTTTACCCACCATATTGTGCAGCGGCTGTTCGAGGCCCAGGGCCTCACCCCCAACATCGCCATGAGCACCAACTACCTGGAAACCATCAAGATGATGGTCTCGATCGGCCTGGCCTGGAGTGTTTTGCCGCGCACCATGCTCGACGATCAGGTGGCGCGCATACCTTTGCCGGGCATACAGCTCACTCGCCAGCTAGGCTATATCCTGCACACGGAAAGGACGCTGTCGAATGCTGCCCGGGCCTTCATGGCCCTGCTGGACGCTCAACTCGATTCGCCAGGGACTCAAGGCTGACTTGTGCTACTCCTATAGAGCCGCGAACTCCTGTGCAAAACGCCCATTCAGCCTAAGGCTTGCCAATGCCCAAATCTGTTGATCGTATTCCACCCATGCCGCGCATACAGGCACTTGACCCGCAACACTCCGAACAGAGCTGGGAGAGTGCCTCGCAATTGTTGGCCGCGCTCAACGGCGCGCGCCTGGGTGCCTGGTATTGGGACATCGAGCGCGGGCAGATCAGCTGGTCGCGGGGTACGCAGGCGCTGTTCGGCTTCGACCCCCACAAACCGTTGCCAGCGGACCTGGAATACATCGACCTGTTGCCTCCGGAAGATCGCGCGAAAACCATTCGCGCGTTCCACGCGGTCATCGCTGGCGCGCCGCTGGAACAAATGATGCACCACCGCATTCGCTGGCCCGATGGCAGCCTGCACTGGCTGGAGATCAGCGGCAGCCTGTTGCCGGACAAGCACGGCAGGCCACGGATGATCGGTGTGATCCGTGAAATTACCCACCAGCGCCAGCGTGAACAAGCACTGAGCAGTTCCGAAAAACGCTTCGCCACCCTGTTTCACCTGTGCCCGAACATGGTCCTGCTGACCCGCCAGGAAGACGGCCTGATCTCCGAAGCCAACCAGTATTTCGAAAGCCTGTTCGGCTGGCCGGTGCAAAACGCCATTGGTCGCACCACCCTGGAACTGGGGCTGTGGGTGCACCCCGAACAACGGGCCGAACTGATCAAGGCCACCAAAGCCAAAGGCGACCTGGTCAGCATGGAAGTGCAATTTCGTGCCAGCAACGGCCAGATCCACGATGGCATCCTCAGTGCGCAAAAGGTCGAGCTCGAAGGCCAGCCCTATCTGCTGAGTACCTTCCTTGACACCACCGAACGCAAAATCGCCGAACAGGCCCTCAAGGACAGCCAGGAACGCCTCGACCTGGCCCTGGACTCGGCGCAACTCGGCACCTGGGACTGGCACATTCCCAGCGGCATGCTCTACGGATCGGCACGGGCCGCCCAACTGCACGGCCTGGACGCCAAACCCTTTCACGAATCCTTCGACGAATTCTTCGAAGGCGTGCCCGACGAAGAACGCGACACCATGCGCGACGCGTACCGCAGCCTGCGTGAAGGCCCGGCCGGCAACTACCAATTGACCTATCGCGTGCAATTGCCCGACGGCAGTTCGCGCTACCTGGAAAGCCGTGCCCGTCTCTACCGCGATGACAACGGTGTGCCGGTGCGCATGGCCGGCACCTTGCTGGACATCACCGACCAGGTGGAGCGCGAACAACGATTGGTTGCCTCCGAAGAAAAATTCGCCACGCTGTTTCAGGTCAGTCCCGATCCGATCTGCGTCACCCGCCAGGACTCTGGCCAGTTCATTGAAATCAACTCCAGCTTCACCCAGATCTTCGGCTGGAGTACCGCCGATGTGATTGGCCGCAGCGCCGACGAAATCGGCCTGTGGGACGCCTCGGCGAAAAGCCTGCGACGGATCGAACAAGTGATCCGCGAACAAGGCCTGAACAACGTGGCCATTCTCGTCCGCCACAAGGACGGACAGGTTCTGACCTGCGTGATTTCCAGCCGCCAGATCAGCGTCGGCGACCAGTCCTGCATCGTCACCACGCTGCGCGACATCACCCAGCAACAGCGCTCGGAAGCGGCGCTCAAGGCCAGTGAAGAGAAATTCGCCAAGGCCTTCCACTCCAGCCCCGACGCCATCACCATCACCGAGCGCGACACCGGACGCTATCTGGAGGTCAACGATGGTTTCTGCCGTCTGACCGGTTACCGCGCAGAGGAAGTGGTAGGCCGCACGGTGTACCAGGTCGGGATCTGGGCCGAAGAAAAACAACGCTCGGCGCTGCTGGCGGAATTGCAGATCAAGGGGCGGGTTCATCACCTGGAAATGCTCGGGCGCAACAAGCGCGGCGAACTGCTCACCGTCGAAGTGTCGGTGGAGCCGATCACCCTCAACGAAACCGCCTGCCTGCTGCTGACCGCGCGAGATGTCAGCCTGCTGAAAAACGCCGAAGCGCAGATTCGCCACCTGGCCTACCACGACCCACTGACCAATCTGCCCAACCGCGCCCTGCTGATGGATCGCCTGAGCCAGCAAATCGCCCTGCTCAAGCGGCATAACCTGCGCGGCGCACTGATGTTCCTCGACCTCGACCATTTCAAGCACATCAACGACTCCCTCGGGCACCCGGTGGGCGATACCGTGCTGAAAATCATCACAGCGCGCCTGGAGGCCAGCGTACGCATGGAGGACACCGTCGCGCGCCTGGGCGGTGACGAATTCGTGGTGCTGCTCAGCGGCCTCGAAGGTTCGCGCAGCGAGGTCAGCGATCAGGTTCGCGAATTGGCCGACACCATCCGCGAACTGCTGTCCGAACCGATGTTCCTCGACGGCCAGCGCCTGCAGGTGACGCCAAGTATCGGTATCGCACTGATTCCCGATCACGGCTCGACCCCGACCGACCTGCTCAAGCGCGCCGACATCGCGCTCTATCGCGCCAAGGACTCGGGCCGCAATACCGCACAGATGTACCAAAAGACCATGCAGAAGGCCGCGAGCGAACGCCTGCGCATGGAAACCGACTTGCGCCTTGCGCTTTCCCGGGGTGAATTTCGCGTGCATTACCAACCTCAGGTCGACGCCCGGGGTGACCGCATCGTCGGTGCCGAAGCCCTGGTGCGATGGAATCACCCAGACCTCGGTGCGCAGTCACCCGCCGAGTTCATCAAGGTACTGGAAGACAGCGGACTGATTCTGGAAGTCGGCACCTGGATCCTCGACGAAGCCTGCCAGGCCTTCAGGCAATTGATCGACGACGGCCTGGTCAATCCATACAAATTCAGCCTGTGCGTGAACATCAGCCCGCGCCAGTTCCGCCAGAACGATTTCGTCGAACGGGTCGAAAACAGCCTCGCCACCCACGGGCTGCCCTGCACGTTGCTGAAACTGGAAATCACCGAAGGCATCGTGATCCATAACCTGGAAGACACCATCAACAAAATGCGCCGCCTGAAAAAACTCGGCGTGAGCTTCGCCATGGACGACTTCGGCACCGGCTATTCCTCCCTGACCCACCTCAAGCGTTTGCCGGTCGACACCCTGAAAATCGACCAGTCATTCATCCGCGACGCCACCAGCGACCCGAACGACGCCGAAATCATCCGCGCCATCGTCGCCATGGCCCACAGCCTGGACTTGAAGGTGATTGCCGAAGGGGTGGAAACAGCAGAGCAACTGGAGTTCTTGCAGGGCTTGGACTGCCACTTCTACCAGGGGTATTTGCACAGTCAGCCGTTGCCGGTTGAGGCGTTTCAGTTATTGCTCAAATAGCCGGTGGGGGGGATCATTTTCACTCGCCAATCATCAGGTGACTTGATGACAGAGCAAACCTACACCGGATAAAGAAACGTCTGATTTATCTCCCTTATCGCCTCACCTAGCGTGCTCGTCCCTGCAGATCACACAAGGACAGATCAGGCATGAGGCGCCATCACATCACCGTCGGAGCCAACACCACTGCTGGCGGCACCGTGCGTACGGGCTGGGACTGCAGCACGACCAATGGCCAGGCCATGACCCGCGAAGGCGATGAGGTCGATTGCCCGAAATGCGCCAGCACCTGGACGATTGTCTGCGACGGCCCGCGTCTGATGGGTCTGTTGGAGGAGCGTAACTCCGCTCTGGACGGTGACCTGTGCAAGTGCGACTGGCCACGCCATGGACGAACCCTTGATCTTGCGCCATGACGACAGACGCACGTGCAATGACCCTGCCGCACTGTTCGAGCGGCTGCCCAGCCTCACTCCTGTCTCGCAAGATGCCATCTACACTCAATCACCGTTCCCTCACTGCCACTGGCCGAGACCCCATCAACGTGCCCAGCATCTACCAGATCAAACCTGCCTTCCAAAACCTCCTGCGCCCTCTGGTCCGACGCTTGTTCGACAACGGCACCACCGCCAACCAGATCACAGTGCTGGCGGGCATTGGCTCGGTGCTGGCGGGCGCGGTGATCGCCGGGTTCGTGCATCACCCCTGGGTGTTTGTACTGGTTCCCGTCTGGATGATCGTGCGCATGGCGCTCAACGCCATCGACGGCATGCTGGCGAGGGAATTCGGCCAACAGTCGCGCCTGGGAGCCTACCTCAATGAGCTTTGGGATATCGCCGCCGACTGTGCGCTGATCCTGCCTTTCGCCCTGGTACCGGATGTCAGCCTGGGGCTGGTACTGCTGGTGACACTGCTTGCTTTATTCAGCGAGTACAGCGGCGTGCTGGGGCCGATGATCGGCGCTTCGCGGCGCTACGACGGGCCCATGGGCAAGAGTGACCGGGCTTTCGTGCTGGGGGTCGTGGCCGCCGGCATCGCCATGGGCTGGATCAACGCTTTCTGGATCAATGGGGTGTTCGCGATCATCGCAGTGCTGTTGCTCTGCACCCTGGTAAACCGGGTCCGCCAGGGCCTCAAGGAAGTACAACAAGACGGCTCTTCAGCCTAAGGAATTGGCAATGCGCGAAGCTCGCCAACAGACATTCACCACCCATGATGGCGTGGAACTGTTTTATCGACACTGGCCTGGCATCCTTGCGCCGGACGAACCGCGCAAGGCCGTGCTGTTGTTTCATCGCGGCCATGAACACTCGGGGCGCATTGCCCACCTCGTGGATGAACTGGACTTGCCCGGCTACGACTTCTTTGCCTGGGATGCTCGGGGCCATGGCCTCTCGCCGGGCACTCGCGGCGACAGCCCGAGCTTTGCTTCCAGCGTGCGCGACGTGCAGACCTTCTGCGAGCACATTAAAACGACTTACCAGATAGACGAGGAAAATCTCGCAGTGATTGCCCAGAGCGTCGGCGCGGTGATAGTCGCCACCTGGGCCCACGATTACGCACCACGCATACGCTCGCTGGTGCTGGCGTCGCCAGCGTTCAAGGTCAAGCTCTATGTGCCCTTCGCCCGCCAGGGGCTGGCGCTGATGCGCAAGTGGCGCGGCAACTTTTTCGTCAACAGCTACGTCAAGGCGCAGTTCCTCAGTCACGACCCGCAACGCGTCGCCAGCTACGACAATGATCCGCTGATCACCAAAGCCATTTCCGTGAATGTCCTGCTCGGTCTCTATGAAGCCGCCGAACGGGTCGTGGCCGATGCGCAGGCGATTCAGTTACCCGTTCAGTTGCTGATCTCCGGTGCCGATTTCGTCGTGCATCGCCATCCCCAGGAACAGTTCTTCGATCGCCTGGGCAGCCTGCACAAGGAAAAACATGTGCTGCCGGGGTTCTTCCACGACACCCTGGGTGAAAAGCATCGCGGACCCGCCGTCGCCAGCGCACGCCGCTTCATCCTGCAGAACTTCGCCCAACCGAATGCCCGCCCTTCCCTGCTGGCCGCCGATCGCCTGGGCCTGACCTGCGCCGAATCCGAATCATTGGCCGCACCGCTGCCGCACAACTCCCTGCGCGATCTGTACTGGCGCATGACCCGCGCCAGCATGCGCCTGGGCAGTCAGTTGTCGTCGGGGATCAAGCTGGGGTTCGACACCGGGTTCGACTCCGGCAGTACCCTGGACTATGTCTACCGCAACACGCCCACAGGTACGTCCGCGGTCGGCCGCCTGATTGATCGCAACTACCTGAACTCCATCGGCTGGCGCGGCATTCGCCAACGCAAACTACATGTAGAAGAGTTGCTGCGCCTGACCATGCAGCAACTACGCGACCGGGGAAGCGAGGTGCGCATCGTCGACATCGCCGCCGGACACGGGCGCTACATTCTCGAAGCCTTGCAGGGTGTCAGCCCGCTGCCCGAGTCGATTCTGTTGCGCGACTACAGCGACATCAATGTGCGCGACGGCAGTGCGCTGATCCGCGAAAAAGGTCTGGAAGGGATCGCACGATTCGTCAAAGGCGATGCTTTCGACCGCACCGACCTGGCTGCACTGGAGCCCAGGCCGACGCTGGCGGTGGTTTCAGGTCTGTACGAGTTGTTCGCTGACAACCAAATGGTCAGCGCATCCCTCTCCGGCCTGGCCGACGCTGTGGAACCCGGCGGCTATCTGGTCTATACCGGTCAACCCTGGCACCCGCAGCTGGAGCTGATAGCCCGCGCCCTGACCAGCCACCGTGAAGGCCAGGCCTGGGTCATGCGCCGCCGCACCCAGGCGGAAATGGACCAATTGGTGGAGGCCGCCGGCTTTCGCAGGATCGATCTGCGCGTCGATGAGTGGGGCATCTTCAGCGTGGCCCTCGCGCAACGGGTGTCGTGATGCAGCACACTGCAACGGCGGCACGCGAGCCTGGCTTGCTCAAACCGGCAGTGCTCTGGCTATTGCTGCTGGCGCCGCTGTTCTTCAGCACCTATGGTTTCGCCACTTGGGTCACAGACCAACGCGACGATGTCGGCAGCCTGGTGTTCGATTGGGAAAACCACATGCCATTCTGGGCCTGGACCATTGTCCCTTACTGGTCCATCGACCTGTTGTACGGCTTGTCCCTGCTGCTACCCCGCAGCCGCGAGGAATTGAAACGCCATGCCTTGCGCCTGTTGACCGCGCAGGTGATTGCCGTCAGTTGTTTTCTGATATGGCCGCTGCGCTTCACTTTCGCCCGACCGGAACTGGATGGCGTTTTTGGCTGGTTGTTCGATGTCCTCGCCAGCTTTGACAAGCCGTTCAATCAGGCGCCTTCGCTGCACATCGCCTTGCTGGTGATCCTCTGGGCCTGCTATCAGCGGCACTTGCAGGGCATCTGGCGCACGGTGATGCATGGCTGGTTCGCCCTGATCGGGATCTCGGTACTGACCACTTACCAGCACCACTTCATCGATCTGCCCACCGGCGCGATGCTCGGCTGGCTGTGTGTCTGGCTATGGCCGCTGGAGGGTCCCTCTCTCCTGCAAACCGCGCGTCTTGCACCCCGGGGGAAACGCTGGAACCTGGCGTTGTATTACCTGCTGGGGGCTGCGGCTTTCACCGTCCCGGCTTTTTCCTTGGGGGGAGCCTGGCTCTGGCTGCTCTGGCCGGCGCTGGCGCTGCTGCTGGTGGCACTCAATTACGCCGTGCTGGACGCAGGAGGCTTTCAGAAGCACACCAATGGACGCCTGTCAGCCGCCGCCCGCTGGCTACTGGCCCCCTATCTGGTCGCCGCCTGGGTCAACTCGCGCCTGTGGACCCGCAAGGATCCAGATCCCGATCTAGTACTCGACAACGTCTGGCTCGGGCGCATACCGACTCGCCAGGAACTCAAGGACAGCGCCTTTACTGCAGTGTTCGACCTGTGTGCCGAACTCTCGTTCATCCCAGGTTCCGTCGCCTACCGCTCATTGCCCGTCCTGGACCTTACGGCACCAGACTCCGCGCAATGCGAAGAAGCAGCACTGGCCATCGAAAGCCTGCGCCAGCAAGGGCCGTTGCTGGTCTGCTGCGCCCTGGGTTATTCGCGCAGTGCCACTGCGCTGGCTGCCTGGCTGCTGCAGACCGGGCGGGCCGCCAGTATCGAGGAAGCCGTTACGCTGATCCAGCGTGCACGTCCAGGGATTGTCCTCGGTGCCCGTCATCGCCAGGTACTGGAACAACTATCGCCCAGCAGGGAGGACAGCCGTGTCTATTGATATGCAGTTGCAGGCAGCAGCCAGCCTGTTGCGTTGTGGTGGCTCGCTGGATCGACTCTCCAACGGCTTCACCTTGCTGGGCGCCTTGCTCGGTCTGAGCCAATACGTGGTGGCTACTCCAGGTAGTTGGCCTCTGGTTTGCAGCAGCGGACTACTGCTGCTCGGCCTTTGGCAGAAGTACTGGGCACTGCGGGTCGCTTTCGATGCCGATCTGTTCCAACGCCTTGCCCAGAGCCCAGCAGATCTTGGCGAGCGCACCCAGGCTCTGGACCAGACCCTGACTGCGCTTCACCTGCTGCCCGCCGAGCGCGCCGGCCGCCCCTGGAGCCAACGCGTCGCTGGCGCCCTCATGCTGTTGCGTCGCCAGGCATTGCTGGTGGCGGCGCAAGTCCTGTTGACCCTGGTGTTCATCATTGCCGGCCCCTGGTTGGCCGTTGCGGGATAAGGAGTTCTCATGCTGGAGCCCGTGGTTGCCACCCTCATCATCTCTGCCGCACGCCTCCTCACCGGCACGCGCAGCCTGTGGCTAGGTTGCGCACCGCAAGCGGTACAGCGCATCTATTTCGCCAACCACAGCAGCCATGGCGATTTCGTGCTGCTATGGGCCTCACTACCACCGAGCTTGCGTCGCATCACTCGCCCCGTCGCCGGGGCCGATTACTGGCTCAAAAGACCCCTGCGCCGGTACATCATCAACCGCGTATTCAATGGTGTGCTCATAGACCGTGAGCACAAGGATACTGCCGTCAACCCGTTACAGCCGATGCTCGATGCCCTGGCAAACGGCGATTCGCTGATCATCTTCCCGGAGGGCACGCGCAATCCAGAAGACGGCCTGCTGCCGTTCAAAAGCGGGCTGTATCACCTGGCGAAAAAGTACCCCCAGGCGCAATTGATCCCGGTGTGGATCGCCAACCTCAACCGCGTCATGCCCAAGGGGCGTGTGCTGCCGCTACCGCTGTTGTGCACCATCAGCTTTGGTACCGCGCTGAAACTGGACGCAGAAGAAAGCAAGGCGCAGTTTCTCGAGCGCAGTCGCGAAGCGCTGCTGAGCCTGGCTGAGGAGCATGCCTGACATGGACAGACAAACATTGATGTTGTTTGCCGGTATTGGCGCGTTTCTGCTTCTGGCCTCGCTGATCGGTTCCCTACTCAAACGACGCACCCAGGGCGTATCTAACCCGGTGATCGACAACCTCAACACCCGGATCAACGCCTGGTGGGTGATGGTACTGGTAATCGGGGCTGCCTTCTGGCTCGGTACCACTGCAGTGATCCTGTTGTTCTACACCGTGTCGTTCTATGCCCTGCGCGAATTCATGACCCTCATGCCGACCCGACGCAGCGACTATCCGGCACTGGTGGCGGCCTTCTACCTGGCGCTGCCGCTGCAGTACCTGTTGATTTACTACGATTGGTACGGGTTGTTTTCGATCTTCATCCCGGTCTACGTGTTTTTGCTGCTACCGATCCTGGCGTCCCTGGGCGGCGATAGCACGCACTTCCTCGAGCGCGCCTCGAAGGTCCAGTGGGGCCTGATGATCGCCGTGTTCTGCGTGTCTCACGTGCCCGCCCTGCTGACCCTGGACATTGCCGGTTATGAAGGTCGAAACCTGCTGTTGATCGCCTATCTGGTGATCGTGGTGCAAATGTCGGATGTGCTGCAGTACGTGTGCGGCAAGCTGTTCGGCAAACGCAAGATCGCACCAAAGCTGTCGCCTTCCAAAACTGTGGAAGGCTTTGTCGGCGGCATTCTGCTGGCCTCGCTGATCGGCTGCGCTTTGTGGTGGATCACGCCGTTCACTGCCTGGCAATCACTGCTCATCGCCTTGCTGATCAACTTGCTGGGGTTCGCCGGTGGCATCGTGATGTCGGCGATCAAGCGTGATCGCGGCGTGAAGGATTGGGGACACATGATTGAAGGCCATGGCGGCATGCTCGACCGACTGGACTCGGTGTGTTTTGCGGCGCCGATCTTCTTTCATCTAGTGCGCTACGGCTGGACTTGAGTCAAAAAAAGACCCCGACAAGTCGGGGTCTTTTGATGTCAGTCAACTGGGTAACGCTCACTCAGTCCGACCCCTGGCCATGACTCAGTGTTGCAAAGCCGGTTTCTGCGCCCCATTGATCGGGATGCGCTTGGCTTTCGCCTCTTCCGGAATCACCCGCAGCAGGTCGATGCTCAACAGACCGTTGCTCAGGCCGGCAGCCTTGATCTCGATGTGATCGGCCAGGCGGAAGGACAGCTTGAATGCACGCTGGGCAATGCCCTGGTGCAGGAAGGTCACGCCTTCGTTGGCATCACGTTTGCCACCACTGATGGTCAGCACACCCTTCTCGACTTGCAGTTCCAGGTCATCTTCCTGGAAACCGGCGGCCGCTACGACGATGCGGTATTGATCGTCACCGTGTTTTTCCACGTTATAAGGTGGGTAGGTGCTGCCTGGCTCATTGCGCAGGGCGGTTTCGAACAGGTCGTTGAAACGGTCGAAACCTACAGAGGAACGGAACAGTGGGGCCAGGGAAAATGCAGTACTCATAGTTCAAATCTCCTGAAAACAATCAGCAAGGTTTTTTGTCTCCGCGACCCGAATTCGGCATCGCGTACCCCTTAGATAGGGACAGCTGATTGCATTTCAAGAGATTGTTTTCTGCTTTTTTACAAAAGCTTCAGGCCGCTTCCGCCACCGGCAGCCCCAGCAAACGCGAGACATTATCCAGTTCGGTCTCACGACGCAGGACGGTGAAGAGCTCTACCGCCTCGGAATAATTGCGGGTCAGCATCGCCAACCATTGCTTCAGGCGACCCGGCGACTGGCGTGGCGTCATCTGCGCCTTGGCCTGCAACCAGAAATCCTGGATCAGTGGCAGTAGCTCGCTCCAGGTCATTTCCACGACCTCTTCACCGGCCCGGGCAGCGGCGATCTGCTTCGCCAGATCGGGGCGCGAAACCAGACCACGGCCAAGCATGATGTCATCCACGCCACTGATCTCGCGGCAACGACGCCAGTCTTCGACACTCCAGATATCACCATTGGCGAACACCGGCACCTTGACCACGTCCTGCACCCGTGGGATCCACTCCCAGTGCGCCGGGGGCTTGTAGCCGTCGACCTTGGTCCGGGCGTGCACCACGATATGTTCCGCTCCGCCTTCGGCCAGGGCCGTGGCACACACCAGCGAACCGTCCGGGCTGTCGAAGCCCAGGCGCATCTTGGCGGTGACCGGAATGTGCGCGGGGACGGCACGGCGGACGTGCTCGACGATCCGGTTGAGCAGCTCGGGCTCCTTGAGCAGGACCGCGCCACCACGGGATTTGTTGACGGTCTTGGCCGGGCAGCCGAAGTTCAGGTCGATCACCTCGGAACCCAGCTCGCAGGCCAGCGCGGCATTTTCCGCCAGGCACACTGGATCGGAACCGAGCAGTTGCACACGCAGCGGCACGCCGGAGGCCGTCCGGGCGCCGTTGAGCAACTCCGGGCCGAACTTGTGGAAATAGGCAGGTGTCAGCAACTGGTCGTTGACCCGAATGAACTCGGTCACGCACCAGTCAATACCACCCACGCGGGTCAGCACATCGCGCAGGATGTCGTCGACCAACCCCTCCATGGGCGCCAAAGCAATTTGCATGAAAAACACACTCGAGGAAAAACGTGCGGCAGTTTACTGGATTATCGAGTGAAAGACTCGCCACAGGGTCGTGTCATGCCGGAACTTGCAACGCCGAACCATAACCCTCGATGAACTCGGCCGGCATGCGCCTGGGTTTGCCGGAAGACAGCTCGATGCAGACGAACGTGGTTTGTGCGCGCAGCAATGTTGCATTGTCGCTGGGGCGAATCAGTTGGAAGTGTCGGGTCATTCTCAGACGCTGATCCCAATCGACGATCCAAGTCGCCAGCTGCAACTCATCGCCTTCGTAGGCCGCTGCCAGGTAATCGATCTCGTGGCGCACCACCGCCATTGCCCGGTCCAGCCGCCGATATTCGACCAGATCCAGGCCAAGGCGTTGGGAGTGGCGCCAGGCACAGCGCTCGAGCCAGGTCACGTAGACCGCGTTGTTCGCGTGCCCCAACCCGTCAATGTCCTCGGCGTCCACTTGCAGATCAATGATGAATGGCGTTTCCCGATCCCAGCCCATGCCCCACTCCCGGTCATATCGATTCGACCGGGGCAGTGTAACGGAAGCTCAGGCCGATTGGCGCGATTGCAGTCGGCGACCGGCCAGCAGTGATAACACGCCATCAATCACTCTGGGGTCAGCCAGTACCCGCTGATGCCCGCCTTCTTGCAGGCGCAGCAAACGACTGTCGAACCAGGCTTCGTGGATCAGCTGCGACTCTTTGACCGATACCATGTTGTCATCTTCGGCGTGGACAACCAGGCCCGGCATATCGAGCTGATAGTGAGCGACATCCAGCGTCGAGGCGCGCATGCCGACGTCTCTCTCGACCTGACGAATAAACGCCGAACGGGCCTTGGGGGGCAGCCCGACATAGCGGGCGAAGCCGCGCAACACGCCCAGTATCCGCGCCGGTGCAGCGATACTGACCAGCGTTTCCGTGCGCAGGCCCAACTGCACGGCAAGCATGGCGCTGGCACCTCCCATGGAGTGGCCGATGACCGCTTGCAGTGGCGGCAATTCGGCAGCGGCTTCAAGCATGGCACGGGCAAAGAGCACCACATTCGCCTCGCTGCCCGGCGAGCGACCGTGAGCCGGACCGTCCAGGGCGACCACGGAGTAACCGGCATCGACCAATGCCGTGATCAGGCTGGCAAACTGCGTTGGCCGCCCTTCCCAACCGTGCATCAGCAACACTGCCGGGCCCTGGCCCCAACGCAACGCCGAGAGACCGAAACGCAAGGTGATCCGCTCGGACTTCGCCAACAGCGGCAGCTCCCAGTCACGGGGCGGCAGATCCCGCGGTGTCATGAAGGCCGATCGCATTTTGCTGGCGACCAGTTGCGGGGCAACCCAGCCCAAGGTGCCATTAACGCCGCGAACCCACTTTAACGCGCTCATCGCATTCTCCTCAGGCCGCAGCCTTCAGGTCAACGCACTGCCGATTTGGCGGCGCGCAGTAATCGATCGGACAATTCTCCCGACCCCAGCGCCCGCGCCAGAGCCAGCCCACCCACCATCAAGGCCAGATCGGCCAGGGCTTTATCGGTTTCCTCAGGACTGGACGCCAACTGCGCGACCATGATTTCCACATGCTCATTCAGCGCGACACGAAACGCGTCCGGCAGCCGCCCCAACTCGCCGACCGAAGCCGGGATCGGACACGCCGATTCGGAGGAATCACGGTGCTTGCGCGACAGGTAAAACGCCGCCACCAACGCGCGACGCTCCTCGCCGGTCAATTGCGCGTCCATATCGGCAATCAGGTCGCGCCGATGACCGAGCAATTGCTTGAACGCCTCGAGCATCATCGCGTCCTTGCTTTCGAAGTGCGCGTAGAAGCCACCAACGGTCAGGCCCGCCGCCCCCATCACTTCGCCCACACTTGGCTCGGCCGGGCCGCGCTGAATCAGCGCGGCACTGGCAGCCTTGAGGATGCGTTCGCGGGTCTGAGCTTTTTTGTCGTTCATCGTTGCCTCCGAATATTACGATTGAAATATTATTCTCATAATAAATTTTAGCAAGTCATGGCCGTGACCGCTGGTCTGAAGAACAGTTTTTTTGGAAATGGAGGAATCTGGCCAAACGCCAGACAAACAAAAGGGCCATTCAATAAATGAATGACCCTTATAAAATCCCGCAGAGCGGGTAATCGTGGCGTCCCCTAGGGGACTCGAACCCCTGTTACCGCCGTGAAAGGGCGGTGTCCTAGGCCACTAGACGAAGGGGACACAAACCCTTCTATACAACTGATCAGTGCTGAGAGCTGATCGATTCAAGGCCGGTGTGGCCAGACCTTGAACTGTAAATTGGTGGAGCTAAGCGGGATCGAACCGCTGACCTCCTGCATGCCATGCAGGCGCTCTCCCAGCTGAGCTATAGCCCCGGATTTTTCGCCTCTCGGCGGAGCGACATCTTGCAACATCGCTTCTGTAAAACTGGCGTCCCCTAGGGGACTCGAACCCCTGTTACCGCCGTGAAAGGGCGGTGTCCTAGGCCACTAGACGAAGGGGACGCAAACCCTTCTGTACATCTGATCAACGCTGAGTGTTGATCGCTTCAAGGCCGGTGTGGCCAGACCTTGAAGTGTAAATTGGTGGAGCTAGACGGGATCGAACCGTCGACCTCTTGCATGCCATGCAAGCGCTCTCCCAGCTGAGCTATAGCCCCTCATCGTTGATGTTGCCGTTGGCTTCATCGCTGAGGACGGGGCGAATCTTAAGGGCGTATCGAAAGCCTGTCAAACTTATTTTTCAAAAAATTTAAAATTTTTTGCCGACATAACAATCACTTACCGCCCTCTCCCCGGAAAATCGGGGCCTGAGGACCACGGCGCGCCCAACGCCGGGCACGCACAATGGCCATCAGCCCTTCATCAAGCGTGTCAGGCAATAGCGCCCAACAGCTTTTCCCACTCTTTGTTTTCTTTCTTCGACACACCGCCCAGCAGGTCGATCGCCTGGCGCAGACGGAAACGGGTCAGGTCCGGCCCGAGGATTTCCATTGCATCGAGTACCGACACAGAACTTGCCTGCCCCGTGATCGCCGCGAACATCAGCGGCATGGCGTCACGCAGCTTCAACTCCATGGACTCGACCACCGCCTGGATGGTCGCGGTAATGCTGTCCTTCTCCCACTGACGCAGGCTTTCGAGCTTCCACAGGATCAACTGCATCAGCTGACGAACCTGATCGCCCGAGAGTTTCTTCGACTCGAACAGCCTGGCATCGGGGTTCACGCCACCGGCAAAGAAGAACCCGGCCAGCGGTGCGACCTGGCTGAAGGTTTCGACCCGGCCCTGTACGTGTGGGGCGATCTTCATCATGTATTCGGAATTGAACGCCCACTTCTGCACCCGTGCAGCGAACTCTTCCACCGGAAGGTCACGCAGCCACTGGCCATTGAGCCACGACAGTTTTTCGATGTCGAAGATCGGCCCGCCGAGGGACACGCGCTTGAGATCGAAATTCTCGACCATTTCCTGCAACGAGAACTTCTCGCGCTCGTCCGGCATCGACCAGCCCATGCGGCCCAGGTAGTTGAGCATCGCTTCAGGCATGAAGCCCATGCGCTCGTAGAACGTCACCGAGGTCGGGTTCTTGCGCTTGGACAGCTTGCTCTTGTCCGGGTTGCGCAGCAGCGGCATGTAGCACAGCTCCGGTTGTTCCCAGCCAAAGTACTCGTAAAGCAGGATCAGCTTCGGTGCCGATGGCAGCCACTCTTCGCCGCGCAATACGTGGGTGATGCCCATCAGGTGATCGTCGACCACGTTGGCCAGGAAGTACGTCGGCAGGCCGTCGGTCTTCATCAGGACTTGCATGTCCATGCGGTCCCACGGGATCTCGACATCGCCACGCAGCATGTCCGGCACCACGCAGACACCTTCGCTCGGCACCTTCATGCGGATCACGTGGGGTTCGCCAGCGGCCAGGCGCCGCGCGACCTCTTCCTTGGACAGCAGCAACGCGCGACCGTCGTAGCGTGGGGTTTCGCCACGGGCCATCTGTTCGGCGCGCATCTGGTCCAGCTCTTCGGCGGTGCAGAAGCACGGGAAGGCATGCCCCATGTCGACCAGTTGCTGGCAGTACTTCTGGTAAATGTCACCGCGCTCGCTTTGACGGTATGGACCGTGCGGACCGCCGACGTCCGGGCCTTCGCTCCAGTCGATCCCCAGCCAGCGCAGCGCATCGAAGATCTGCTGTTCGGACTCGCGGGTCGAACGCAGTTGATCGGTGTCTTCGATCCGCAGGATGAACTCACCGCCGTGCTGCTTGGCAAAGCAGTAGTTGAACAAGGCGATGTAGGCGGTACCTACGTGGGGATCCCCGGTAGGCGATGGCGCGATGCGAGTGCGGACGGTGGTCATGGCATGTCTCGAAAAGAATGAAAAGCGAAGTTCAAACAGAACATCAAACAAGAGCGGAATGGTAACAGGCGACACCCGCCCCGCTCCAGTGAGCAGGGCATTTAAGCCAAGGTTGCGTCTGGAACGCCCGTATGAGGGGGTGAATGGGCGAATATCAGCCGATGGCATTTACCGTTTATCGGCTGTATGCCAGATTTGCCTGCTGATAACTTCCCTTGCAATTTCTCGACTACAGTTTGCCCCATGCCTGCCCAACTCAAGCGTCGCCTGTCCATTTTCCTGTTGATCGTCCTGCTGATTGCCGGGGGTCTGTTTGCCCATTGGTTCTTCAAGGGGCGGTTTTATGAAAGCACTGACAACGCTTATGTCCAGGGCGAGATCACCCGCGTGTCGAGCCAATTGGGCGCACGCATCGATCAGGTGCTGGTGCAGGACAACCAGCATGTCGAGAAAGGTCAGTTGCTGATCAAACTCGAAGGCGACGACTTTCGCCTCGCTGTCGACCGCGCCAACGCCACCCTCGCCACCCGCGAGGCCGAACGGCTGCAAGCCCAGAGCAAACTGACCCAGCAGGCCAGCCTGATTGCCGCCAGCGAAGCGCAAGTCGCGTCCAGCCTGGCCAGCCTGGACCGCTCGCAGATTGATTTGAACCGCGCCGAGACCTTGCGCAAGCCTGGTTATGTCTCGGAAGAGCGGGTGACCACCCTCTCCGCCGACAACCACATTGCCCGTTCGCAATTGGCCAAGGCCCAGGCGGATGCCCAGGGCCAGCGCCAGCAAGTCAACGCGCTGACCGCCGAAGTAAAGCGCCTGGATGCGCAGATCGCCAATGCCAGAACCGACCTCGCCCAGGCCGAACTGAACCTGACCCGCAGCGAAATCCACGCCCCCATCAGCGGCCTGATCGGCCAGCGTGCAGCCCGCGAAGGCCAATACGTGCAAGCCGGCGCCTACCTGATGTCGATCGTGCCCGATGAAGACATCTGGATTCAGGCCAACTTCAAGGAGACCCAGATCGGCCACATGAAGCCCGGGCAGAAAGCCGAGCTGATCTTCGACGCTTACGGCGACACCCCCATCGAAGCCTGGGTCGACAGCCTGTTCGCTGCCTCGGGCGCACAGTTCAGCCTGTTGCCGCCGGACAACGCCACCGGCAACTTCACCAAGGTCGTGCAGCGGATTCCGGTAAAGCTGACCTTCGCCGCCGACAACCCGCTGCGCGGCAGGATCCGCCCGGGCATGTCGGTGACCGCCAAAGTGAACATCAAGGACGCCCCTGAAGATGTCACCACTAAATTGAGCAGCCAAGACGCCGCCGACGATGGCCGGTGATCAACTGATCCGCCCGGTCGGCGAACCGACCCGGCGGGACTGGATCGCGGTGATGAGCGTGATGCTCGGCGCCTTCATGGCGGTGCTCGACATCCAGATCACCAACTCCTCGCTCAAGGATATCCAGGGCGCGCTGTCGGCCACCCTGGAAGAAGGCTCGTGGATTTCCACCTCGTACCTGGTGGCGGAAATCATCATGATCCCCCTGACTGCCTGGCTGGTGCAGTTGCTTTCGGCACGACGCCTGGCCGTATGGGTATCCCTCGGATTCCTCGTCGCGTCCCTGCTCTGCTCCATGGCCTGGAGCCTGGAGAGCATGATCGTGTTCCGCGCCCTGCAAGGGTTTACCGGTGGCGCGCTGATTCCGCTGGCCTTTACCCTGACCCTGATCAAACTGCCGGAACACCACCGCGCCAAGGGCATGGCCATGTTTGCCATGACCGCCACCTTCGCCCCCTCCATCGGCCCGACACTCGGCGGCTGGCTGACGGAAAACTGGGGCTGGGAATACATCTTCTACATCAACATCCCGCCCGGGCTGATCATGATCGCCGGCCTGATGTACGGCCTGGAGAAGAAAGCAGCGCACTGGGAATTGCTCAAAAGCACCGACTACGCCGGCATTCTCACCCTCGGCGTCGGGCTCGGCTGCCTGCAGGTATTCCTGGAGGAAGGCCACCGCAAGGACTGGCTGGAATCGAACCTGATAGTGACCCTGGGCAGCATCGCGCTGGTCAGCCTGATCACCTTTGTGATCGTGCAATTTTCCAAACCCAATCCGTTGATCAACCTCGGCATCTTAGGCAACCGCAACTTCGGTTTATCCAGTATTTCCAGCGTCGGGATGGGAGTCGGGTTGTACGGCTCGATCTATCTGTTGCCGCTGTACCTGGCGCAGATCCAGAACTACAACGCCTTGCAGATTGGCGAAGTGATCATGTGGATGGGCGTGCCGCAGCTGTTTCTGATTCCTCTGGTGCCCAAGCTGATGAAGGTCATCTCGCCGAAATGGCTGTGCACCCTGGGCTTTGGACTGTTCGGCCTGGCGAGTTTCTCCTCTGGGGTACTGAACCCGGACTTTGCCGGGCCGCAGTTCAACCAGATCCAGATCATCCGCGCCCTGGGACAGCCGCTGATCATGGTCACCATCTCGCTGATCGCTACCGCCTATATCCTGCCTCAGGATGCGGGCTCGGCATCGAGCCTGTTCAATATCCTGCGCAACCTCGGCGGCGCCATAGGCATCGCCCTGCTCGCCACGCTGCTGGATGAACGGACCAAGGTTTACTTTGACTACCTGCGCGAATCCATCGTGCCGAACAATCCGCAGGTGGCTGAACGCATCGCCTCGCTGGCCGATCGACTGGGCAGTGAAACGGCGGCACTGGGCAAACTCAGCGAGATCGCCCATCAACAGGCGTCGATCATGGCCTATAACGATGCGTTTCATTTTGTCGGGATTGCGCTGGGGATCAGCATGGTAGCGGTGTTGCTGACCCGGAAGTTGCCGGAGGGGTTGAAGGCTGGCGAGGCGCACTAGTTGATATTTACTGCGCCCTGACTGGCCTGCTCGCGATGAGGCCAGTTCAGGCGCTAAAGATCAAACCGTCAGCAGGCGCTCGCGCAACTTGGCAATCTCGTCGCGCAACTGCGCCGCCGCTTCGAACTCCAGATCGCGAGCGAGCTGGTACATCTTCTCTTCCAGCCCACGAATCCGCTTGCTGATCTCGCTCGGTGAGCGCAATTCGGCCTCGTACCTGGCGCTTTCCTCGGCGGCCTTGGCCATGCCTTTGCGCTTCTTGCTGCGCGAACCGGGCACGGTGGCGCCTTCCATGATGTCGGCAACGTCCTTGAACACGCCTTTTGGCGTGATGCCGTTGGCCAGGTTGAAGGCGATTTGCTTGTCACGACGACGCTCGGTTTCACCGATCGCGCGCTCCATGGAACCGGTGATGCGGTCGGCATACAGAATCGCCCGGCCATTGAGGTTACGCGCCGCCCGGCCGATGGTCTGGATCAGCGAACGCTCTGAACGCAGGAAGCCTTCCTTGTCGGCATCGAGGATCGCTACCAGCGAGACTTCCGGCATGTCCAGGCCTTCACGCAACAGGTTGATGCCCACCAACACGTCGAAGGTACCGAGGCGCAGGTCGCGGATGATCTCCACCCGCTCCACGGTGTCGATGTCCGAGTGCAGGTAGCGCACGCGCACGCCGTGGTCGGCCAGGTAATCGGTCAGATCCTCGGCCATGCGCTTGGTCAGCGTAGTGACCAGCACCCGCTCCTCGGCGGCGACGCGCTTGGTGATTTCCGAGAGCAAATCATCGACCTGGGTCAAGGCCGGACGGATTTCCACTTGCGGATCCACCAGTCCGGTCGGCCTCACCACCTGCTCGACCACGCGCCCGGCGTGTTCGGCTTCGTAGTTGCCGGGGGTCGCCGAGACGAAAATCGTCTGCGGGCTGATGCTTTCCCACTCATCGAAACGCATCGGCCGGTTGTCCAGGGCCGACGGCAAACGGAAACCGTACTCGACCAAGGTCTCTTTACGCGAGCGGTCGCCTTTGTACATGGCGCCAACCTGCGGCACGCTGACGTGTGATTCATCGATCACCAGCAAGGCATCCGGCGGCAGATAGTCATACAGCGTTGGCGGCGGTGCGCCGGCTTCGCGACCGGACAGATAGCGCGAGTAGTTTTCGATACCGTTGCAGTAGCCCAGCTCAAGGATCATCTCCAGGTCGAAACGAGTGCGCTGTTCCAGGCGCTGGGCCTCCACCAGCTTGTTGTTGGAGCGCAGGTATTCCAGGCGCTCCTGCAATTCGACCTTGATGCCTTCGACCGCCTCCATCAGGGTTTCCCGTGGCGTCACGTAATGGCTTTTCGGGTAGAAGGTGAAGCGCGGCAATTTGCGGATGACCTCGCCGGTCAGCGGATCGAATGCCGACAGACTTTCCACTTCATCGTCGAAAAGCTCGATGCGGATCGCTTCAAAATCGGATTCCGCCGGGTGGATATCAATCACATCGCCGCGCACGCGGAAGGTCGCGCGGGCAAAATCCACATCGTTGCGGGTGTATTGCAGGTCGGCCAGGCGTCGCAGCAATTCACGCTGATCGAGCCGGTCGCCGCGATCCACGTGCAAGACCATCTTCAAATAGGTTTCCGGACTGCCCAGGCCGTAGATGCAGGACACTGTGGTGACGATGATCGCGTCCTTGCGCTCAAGTAATGCCTTGGTCGCGGACAATCGCATCTGTTCGATATGGTCGTTGATCGAGGCGTCTTTCTCGATGAAGGTGTCCGAGGACGGTACGTAGGCTTCGGGCTGGTAGTAGTCGTAGTAGGAAACGAAATATTCCACCGCGTTGTTCGGGAAGAACGCCTTGAACTCTCCGTATAGCTGCGCCGCCAGGGTCTTGTTCGGCGCCAGCACCAGGGTTGGGCGCTGCACCTGGGCGATCACGTTGGCGATGCTGAACGTCTTGCCCGAGCCGGTCACACCGAGCAGCGTCTGGTGCGCCAGCCCGCCCTCGATGCCCTCGACCATCAGGCGGATGGCTTCCGGCTGATCGCCGGCGGGCTCGAAACGGGTGACTAGCTGGAATTCAGACATGAAAAACCTCTGGATCACGCACGAACGAGAAAGACCGCAAACGACCGATGTCGCCCGAAGAAAAAACTGGATTGTGCTCAATGTGGAGCCGATTGCCAGCGCTTTCAAGGCAAACGTCCTACAACCCCTAAAGCTTTTGACGACGTCAATCGACTAACGGTCGAAAAATATTCGGAAAAACTTACCCTAAAAGCCGAATCGCCTGTCGCCATTGATCGCGGATGGCCTCTATACTAGCTCCCCGTTTGTGCACCGCTCTAGTGCATCCGGCTGGAGCGCGACACGTCCCTCCACTCTCCATTCAGAGCCGCCGCAATAATGAGCCTGTTCTCCGCTGTCGAAATGGCACCACGCGATCCAATCCTGGGCCTCAACGAAGCATTCAACGCCGATACCCGCACCAACAAAGTCAACCTGGGAGTCGGTGTTTACTGCAACGAGGAGGGGCGAATTCCACTCCTGCGCGCCGTTGTCGAAGCCGAAACGATTCGTGCCGCTCAACACGTTTCCCGTGGCTACCTGCCTATCGACGGTATCGCCGCCTACGACCAGGCCGTGCAAAAGCTGCTGTTCGGCAATGATTCGCCACTGCTCGCCGCCGGCCGCGTCGTCACCACTCAGGCCGTTGGCGGTACCGGCGCTCTGAAAATCGGTGCCGACTTCCTCAAGCAACTGCTGCCGAACGCCGTTGTGGCAATCAGCGACCCAAGCTGGGAAAACCACCGCGCCCTGTTCGAAACCGCCGGTTTCCCGGTGCAGAACTACCGCTACTACGATGCCGCGACCCACGACGTGAATCGTACCGGCATGCTGGAAGACCTGAACGCGCTGCCGAACGGCTCGATCATTGTGCTGCACGCCTGCTGCCACAACCCGACCGGCGTGGACCTGAGCCCGGCGGACTGGAAAAACGTCCTGGAAGTCGTCAAAGCCAAAGGCCACGTGCCGTTCCTTGACATGGCCTACCAGGGCTTTGGCGATGGCATCGACGAAGACGCCGCTGCCGTGCGCCTGTTCGCCGAGTCGGGCCTGACCTTCTTCGCCTCCAGCTCGTTCTCCAAATCGTTCTCGCTGTATGGCGAGCGCGTAGGTGCCCTGTCGATCGTCAGCGAGTCGAAAGAAGAAAGCGCGCGCGTGCTGTCGCAAGTCAAACGCGTGATCCGTACCAACTACTCCAACCCGCCGACCCACGGTGCCAGCGTCGTCGCCGCGGTGCTGAACAGCCCGGAACTGCGCGCCCAGTGGGAAGCCGAACTGGCCGAAATGCGCCTGCGCATTCGTGGCATGCGTACCCAGATGGTCGACCTGCTGGCCCAGAAAGCGCCTCAGCACGACTTCAGCTTCGTCGGTCGTCAATGCGGCATGTTCTCCTACTCCGGCCTGAGCGTTGAGCAGGTTCACCGCCTGCGCAACGAGTTCGGCATCTACGCCCTGGACACCGGCCGCATCTGCGTGGCCGCGCTGAACCAGAGCAACATCAAGGTTGTGACGGATGCCATTGTTCAGGTCATCTGATTTCACCTTGAGATGAGAAAACGGGAAGCCAATGGCTTCCCGTTTTTTTATTTGTTGCAGATAATTCTCCAGGCAGTGGCTCTGCCCTCTAAACTCCACACAGGTTTGTGTACACCTTGGAATTCCTGTGAGAACCAACATGAAAAACGATGACCTGCGCGCCGACCGCGATGATCTGGACGATCTGGATGATTACATTCGCCGTACCCCGGCAAAGCGCGGAAACAGCAGCCTGGTGATGCAAGTGGCGGTCGGGGTGTTTCTCGGTGGATTGGCCTTGTGGCTGGTGCAACTGGGAGCCACCGCGCTGTATGCCAAGCTGTCGATGGGCACCCTGACGTTTGGCGGCTGAACCATCATCTTGAAAAATTGCACGTCAACGCTTGACTTCCCCTTTTTAATCAGTAAGATACGCGCCATTCCGCGATAGCTCAGTTGGTAGAGCAAGTGACTGTTAATCACTGGGTCCCTGGTTCGAGTCCAGGTCGTGGAGCCAGACAGCAACATCGAAAAGCCCCTGAATCGAAAGACTCAGGGGCTTTTTTGTGGCCGATTGAAAAGCCGTCTCCTGAAAGCAAAAGGCCGACCTGTCTATTCGACAGATCGGCCCTTTTCAGTCGCCGTGAGCGTCAGACATGCTCACTGCTTTTTGCGTGCACCGCCCGTGGCTCTGCCACGCCATGTTCCGACTCGATCACCGGAATCTCCTTGCCATCGCAATCGTGCAGTTTACCGTCGCTGAAATAGTCCCCTTCACGCAACGCCGCCAGATCCTGATAACGCAGTACCCGCTCGGTACCCGCCGCAAACACCGATTGCTGATCGGAGTTACCGGCGGTGAGATGGTTGAAGGTCAGGTTGAGCACGATAGCCATGATCGCCGACGAGCTGATGCCCGAATGGAAAATGGTCGCGAACCAGCTCGGGAAGTGGTCGTAGAAGTTGGGTGCCGCGATCGGGATCATGCCGAAGCCAATGGAGGTGGCGACGATGATCAGATTGACGTTGTTGCGGTAGTCGACCTTGGAAAGCGTACGAATGCCACTGGCTGCGACCGTGCCGAATAGTACGATGCCGGCGCCACCCAGTACCGAGGTCGGCACTGCGGCGATGACCCGGCCCATGAATGGCAGCAGGCCGAGGAGTACCAGGAACAGGCCGCCAGTGGCCACCACGTAGCGGCTCTTGATGCCGGTAACCGCCACCAGCCCGACGTTTTGGGCGAAGGCACTTTGGGTGAAGGAACCGAAGATCGGCGCGAACATGCTCGACAGCATGTCGGCACGCAGACCGTTGCCCAGGCGCTTGGAATCAACCTTGGTGCCGATGATTTCACCCACAGCCAGAATGTCGGCCGAGGTTTCCACCAGCGTCACCATCACCACGATGCACATCGACAGGATCGCTGCGAAGTGGAAAGTCGGCATGCCAAAGTGGAAGGGTGTCGGGAAGCCGAACATCGGGCCCTGGGTCACGGACGAGAAGTCGGCCATGCCGAGGAACAACGCGATCACCGTGCCGACGACCATGGCCAGCAGAATCGACAGGCGGGAGATGGTCGCACTGCCGATTTTGCTCAGCAGCAGCACCAGCACCAGCGTCACCGCCGCCAGACCGATGTTCGCCATGCTGCCGAAATCCGGCGCGTGACTGTTACCACCCATGGCCCAGCGCGCGGCTACCGGCATCAGCGTCAGGCCGATGGTGGTAATCACGATGCCGGTCACCAGCGGTGGAAAGAACTTGGTAATACGCGAGAACACCGGGGTTATCAGCAGTCCGATCAGGGACGCCGCTATCACCGCGCCCAGCACCGATTGAAACCCGCCCTCCCCGCCACTGCTGACAATCGCCACCATGGTCGCGACGCCGGAGAAGGACACACCCTGTACCAGCGGCAATTGACAACCAAAAAACGGTAAACCCAGGGTTTGCAGCAGCGTTGCCAGCCCCCCCGCAAACAATGAAGCAGCAATCAACAATCCGATGTCCGCCGGCGATAGCCCGGCCGCCTGGCCGATGATCAATGGCACCGCGACGATACCGCCATACATGGTCAGAACATGTTGCAGGCCATAAGCCATATTCGCGCCGATCCCTAGGTTTTCGTCCTCGGGCCGTTGGTGTGAAACATGGGGCGTTTTCATGGTAGGGGGTTCCCTGGTTTTTGTTATGCGCACACTGTATGCAATAGTCAGGACAAATGTCCATAGAGTTGTATACAACTTGTCAGTCACAAAATGGATGCGCGTCCATTTCCCCCCGCCACCCACAAGCGCAGCCCCCAATAAACCTTGAAATACATCCCTCGCTGCCCAACTCCCGGTGCTGACTAGTCTTTCGAATTCCTGGCGACCATCGGTATGGCTCGCCACTTTCACATACATATAAAGTATGCATAATGAAGCCATTCGAAATTCAGTTCCACAAGGCAAAGAACGCAGCCAACAAACTCAAGCACCAAGGCATCAGCCTCGCAGAGACCGAGCCGGTGCTCCATGACGAACGAGCGCTGACCATCGAGGACAACCACCATGATGAACAACGCTGGATCACCATGGGGCTGGATGCCAGAGGCCGGTTGCTGGTCGTCGCGTACACCTGGCGCGATCCGAATTTCGTTCGAATCATTTCCGCGCGCATCGCCACCAAAAGCGAGCGCCGTCAGTATCTGGAGGCATGACCGATGAAAGACGAATACGACTTCAGCAGCGCCGAGCGCGGGGCCGTGGCGCCCGCCAAAGGCAAGACCCGCATCACCATCATGCTCGATGACGCGGTCATCGAGGCCGCCCGGGCCCTGGCAGAAAACGAGGGGTACGGCTACCAGACGGCGATCAACAATACGTTGCGCCGGGCTCTGCTCAACGAAGGCAAGACCGCAAAACTCAAACACCCCCCCACCCCTGCCGAACTCAAGGGCCTGGAGCAGAAACTGGCAGAGGCCTTGCGCGAAATCCAACGGGTGATGGAGCCGGGTGTTCGGCCCTGAAACACAAAGGGCCGAACAATCGGGTGTCGACGATCAGCCCGCTACTGCGGCGCTGTGATCAATCGTTCCAGCGTCCGCGCCAACTGCGCCCGTTGCGGTACGCGGATGCCAAACTCGCGCTCCAGCAAAGCAATCAATTCCTGCACCTGCGTCACCTCACGCCGCTCGCTGTCATGGCCAATCCGGTGGATCGCGAAGCTGCCATTGTTCAGCGTACGGCGCCAACCCTCCCCGGTGCGCGCCACCATCAACTGCTTGACGAAAGATGACTCTGGGTAGGTCGAGACGTACCAGTTACCGACGGCAAAATCGATATCCTCCTGGCGCTGCAGGTCGAAGATGTACATCGCTCGCCACTCGCCCGCAACGTTGGCGCGCAGGGTAAAGCCGTCGACGTGCAGGTCGATGCGATACGACTCGTGGGGGGTGAGTTGTTCGGCGCGGTAGTCGAGCAGCAGTGGCGCGGTCGGCACCATGCCACCGAAACCGACGTCGGTGATGTAGCGCACGTCGCCGAGGTTGACCAGGCTCAGGCGATGGGTACGGGCAGTCCAGGCGCCCTCCGGCTGCCCCATCACCACCCGGCCGCTGATGGCGCGAGCGTCGAAACCCAGGTCTTGAAGCAAGGCCAGAAACAGGTTGTTGAGTTCGTAGCAATAACCGCCACGACCGCCCTGCAAGACTTTCTGCTCGATGGACGGCAAGTCGATCAGCACCGGCTCGCCAGATAGCGTGGTGAGGTTTTCAAACGGGAAAACGCCGGTATGGCGCAACTGCAGTTGGCGCAAGGTTTCCAGGGTAGGTGCCGGAGGTGCATCGAAGCCCAGGCGGCGCAGGTACAAAGCACGGTCAGTCAGGCGTGGCTCGCTCATCGCTCAATCCTTTTGCACGGTCGCTGCGGATCACTCCGCCGATGGCCGCTATGTATAAGGGATGTACCGCCACTGCCGACAATTGATTTCGCCAATCGCCCATGCGTCGACGCGCTTCTGGAAAATTGGCTGGATCAATCGCAAACTCGAAATCGGCAGCAGCTGGATCGCGACAGGCTGGCGGAAAACCTTCGTCAACACCAAGGCCAGGTACCTGCTACGCCTGCGAGGTGCTGGCCCTTCACTCCAACATCAGGTAACGACTCACCCCCGGAGACGACCATGATGAACATCAGAATGACTTCGCTGCTATTGGCGGGACTGTTATCGATGGTACCCCTGGGCATCCTGGCGGCATCCGGCGATGGCCCTGGAACGACCGGTACGGCACCCGGCGCCACCCGCAGCTCAACCCAGCCGTCAGGCAACTACGGGCCCAGCGCACCCTCGGGCACCAACAGCGGCAGTCACGGCACCGGCTCTTCAATCGGCAGCACCGGCGTCAATGGTCCGGGCAGCGGCGCGGGCGGAGGCACCGGCGCCCCCGGAGGTGGAACCGGGGGCGCCGGCGGCGGGACGGGGAGCTGGACAGGCAAAAGCAACCCGTGACATGCGGCCATTGGCTGCTTTTTGTCGCCTGAAACCTACATCGGCTTGATTGCCGGCGGGTTCCATTTGCCATTCAGCGCCTCGGCTTTCGGGCCGTACAAACGCATGGTCAGGTTGAATGGGCCTTTGGGCGCTGGCAGCCAGTTGGCCTCCAGATCCTTGCCGGGGCTTTCGTTCTGGAAATAGAGGTCCAGCGAGCCATCGGCGTTGGTCTTGAACGGCATCCAGCTACTGACCGCAAAACGATTGAGTGAGTTGCCGACCTGGAAACCTTCCGGGTCATACAAGGTGATTGACCAGAAGGCGTTCACCGGCGGCGTCTCGCCCTTGTTGAAATGCAGCACGTACTTGTTCGCACCGTCGAGCGGCTTCCCATTGCTGTCGCCGATGTTCAGCGGGTAGATCGCGTCTTCGGGCAGGTTGGCTCCGAGCCCCACCTGCGTAACGATGGCACGCTTGAGGTAGTAGTTGCCGTAGACCCCCATGGTGTCGGTGTTCATCGACCAACCGTTGACCACTCGCGCCAGGGTCGGCACTTTCCAGGCCATCAAGGCTTGAGCGTCCTCAGGCACTGTCTGCAGCGCTGCTTTGATTTGCGGGTCCAGCGCGTCCATGTTGAACGACTTGCCGGCTTCGATTCCGATCCGCTTGAGCTGCGCCAGCATTGGCTGATCGGTGCTGTGCGGCGGGTTCACCTTCAACAGTTCAGCCGCGTAGGCGAAATAGTTGGCGGCTGACATCGTGTCGACCTGAACTTTCGGTGGCGTTTTCATGTCCACCGCCGGGTCGACTTTCACGGTGACGGCTTGAGGCTCCTTGCCCAACCGTGACAACGGCGTCACCGTATAGCCGGCCTGGATCCTGTGAACCGCCGGGTAATCCGCCGCACCGTCCGTCTTGGTACGACCGATGACCCAGACAAACGGGGTTGGCGCCGGCAGATGACTCATCCCGGCGGGCACCGTGCCAGTCCACCCCGGCGGCGTCACCAGGAATTGCCCGGCCTCGGTGCCCGTGGTGCGCCAGCCCGGCGAAGCGAACACGTCACTCCACATATCAAGCATCGGCAGCAGGTAGAAACGCCCGTCGGTATCCGGCGCGGCGACCACCAGCGGTTCCTTGGTCAAGTCCAGCCAGGCAATCGAATACAAGGTGTCGAAATTGGAGCGCACCACCCCTTTGAAATCGGCTGGCGGGTACTGCGGCACACTCACAAACATGTTCATCGGGCCTTTGCCGAACTCCTTGCCCGGCTCGATGTTGGTGAATTGCTTGCGGGTGACGTCCATGCTCAGCAGCGGGTAAAAATAAATGTAGGCGTCCACACCGATCGCATGAGCTTCTTCGGCGGTGATTTTCGATTGCGCCTGGCTGGCCAGCGGGAAAATGGCGGCGGCTGCGACGGCCAAAGAAACGGCTGTCAACGCATGAGGTAGCAACATATTGGTGATCGTCCTTGCGTAGTGGAGCCTGTCGGGATTCGACAGAGCTAACGGAACTCTAGACGATCAATGCCGACTGCCCCGAAAGCCAGACCACCGGCCATTGGCACCCTGCCTGTGCTGAAAACATGATCCAGGGCAGGGCTGCCTGCTCGCCAACGAGCTACGATTAGACTGACCTCCATACAGGGAATCGACATGAGCAAGGCAGACGAGCTCGCCGCAAAATTGAAAAAGACACAGCTGACCGGCGCGGATCAGGCGATCGATGGTTGGCCCGGCCAGGTCTACGAACTGTATCGACGGATAGAGACCTGGCTGCTGCCCTTGACCGAAGCGGGCCTGGTCCTGCGGCGCAATCCCACTCACGTGTTCGAGAGTTGCCCCGATGGCGACGCTTACGATTACGCCATCGACCAGTTGGTGATCACTGGCAACGAACGCAGCCTGACCTTTGACCCGATTGCACGCTTCACGGCGGATGGAGAGGGACGGATCGAGATCCACACAACAGGCAACGAACTCGCCCTGTTGCGTACCGTGGACGAACACGGCGAGACACACTGGTGGCTACAAACGATCGAGCAGGCCACCACGCAGCTGGATGCGGTGGCGCTGACGGAAAGCGATCTGCTTGTCGTGGTGCAGCAAGGATTGGCGCTTTAGTGGATTAGCTGAATGCCGTAAACCCTGTAGGAGCGGGTGCCCGCTTGCGGCCTGCTCGCGATAGCGGACTGTCGGTCGATTCACTCCTGAATGTGCCTCCGTCATCGCGAGCAGGCTCGCTCCTACAGTGTCCGGGTTTAGTCATTGCGGATGGTTCCGCCCCGTCACCACCAGCGGCTCCTCAGCCCCACGCAAGTCCAGCGCAGGCAACTTGGCAGGCAGGCTCAAGCCCTGCAGCACCTTGGCATCGTAATCGTAAATATCAGGCTTGAACGTCACCCGCCCATCATTGCTCAGGTCCACGGTCCAATAGGCCAACAGCACCGGCACTTTCACCGGCAGCGGGACGTTCTCGGTCCTGCCATTGGCCAACTGCTTTTGAATACCGGCACTGTTCCAGCGCACCGGGTCGTTGAACAACAACTCGACCAGTTGCAGCGGGTTTTCCACGCGGATGCAGCCTGAACTGGTGGCCCGAACCGTTTTCGCAAACAGCTCGCGGTGCGGCGTGTCATGCAAGTAAATCGCATAGTCGTTGGGGAAGCGGATCACCACCTGCCCCAGCGAACTGTCGGGCCCGGCATCCTGACGCAGGTGAATGCCCCGCGGATTGCTCCAGTCAACGCTCGACGGATCAAGCACATTGCCTTCGCGGTCCAGCACGCGAATCCGGTTGGCCGCCAGGTAACCCGGATCGTTCTGGACTTTTGGAATCACGTCCTGCTTGAGGATGGTCGGGGGCACGGTCCAGGTCGGGTTGAACGTGATGTAAGTGATTTCGGCCTGGAACACCGGCGTGCTGCGCACCGGCTTACCGACCTGCACCCGCGAATGCCAGATCGGCAGACCGTCGCGGTACATCGCCACCTTGTACCCGGCGATATCGACGATCACGAACGTGCCCTGGAGCTTGTACAACAGCCAGCGGGCGCGCTCCATGTTGACCCGCACCTGATCGATCCGCGCCTCGACAGGCACGTTCAACGCCGCCAGCGTCGCCGCCCCGGCCACGCCATCGGCCCCCAGGTATTGCTCGGTCTGATACTTCTTCACCGCGGCAATGACCTTGTCGTCATAACCGGTCTTTTTCGACAGGTGCGGGTCCAGGTAACCGCCCGCCACCAGACGCGCACGCAATTGTGCGACCGCCACCCCATCCATGCCGGGCTTGAGCGATTGCCCCGCCGTGACTTGCGGCCAGCCGCCCGTATCACGGATCTGGCGCAATCGGGCCAGGCCCTCACGCAAATTGCGATATATCGCTTCTTGAGGAGGCGCATCGGCGAAAGCACGCGCCACATCATGATCATAAAGGGCGGCGAACAGGGTGTTCATGTCCTCGCGGGCACCGCCGCCGGCAGGCTCGAAATTCCAGTGAATGTCCAGGCGCGCCGGATCGACCTTGCCCCGCCGCAACTGCAGCAGTGCGGTGATGAACGTGCGGGTCGCCGCCATGTCGAACATCGCCCGCTGCGCCGTGGAAGGCATGCCGGCTACCAGCGACTGATGGGCCTGGGCCAGTTCGGAGATGCGAAAATCCGCCGGGTTCAGCCCGTCGATCCGGGTGTCTTCGAGGCTCTTGAGCAACTGGGCCACATCACGATCGTCTGTCCACGCGGCGCGATAGTTGCGATGCATATAGAAATCCAGCACCACCCGGCTGACATCCACCCGCTGATGGCGCCTGGCTGTGAGCAACGGCGGAAAGGCCGAGCGCAGCGGTTCCAGCGCTGCCTGAATCGCCTGGCCGACCGCATCGTCGGGCGCTGCGGCATCGATAGTGCTGCTTGCCGCAGATACCGGCTCGATCGGCGACGTTTGCCCAAGCGCTGCACCGCTGATCAGAAAGCCCATAAAAAATATGCGGCTTATGACGAATGACCTTGTTAAATGCACCATGGATAATCCTTAATCCCCCGTTTCAAACGCCTGGCTTTCCGCTCACTGCTGGCTAGACTCGAAATTATCATGATGAGACCCGACTATGGCGCTAAACCGCTCTGGCCTTTTATTTGCCATCTTACTGACGTGCCTTGCAGTACCGTCAGCCTACGCCGATTCGCTTGAAAACGCCCTGATCAAAGCCGCACCGGACGCCGACGCCAACGTGATTGCCCTGGCCGTTCGCGCAACCCAATGCAGCCGAGCCCAAGGTATCGCCCCAGCCCAAAGACTGGCGGTGATCGATTATTCCCTGCCCTCGACCGAACAACGCCTGTGGGTTTTCGACCTTAAACGACGCAAGTTGCTGTTTCACGAACTGGTCGCCCATGGCCGCAACAGCGGCGAAAACATGGCCACGCTGTTCTCCAACCAGAATGAAAGCCACGCCACCAGCCTCGGCCTGTTCCGCACACAAGAGAGCTACCGCGGCCAGAACGGTTACTCCTTGCGCATGGAAGGCCTGGAGCCCGGCTTCAACGACAACGCCTATGACCGTGCCATCGTCATTCACGGCGCGCCCTATGTCAGCCCGGTACTGGCCCGCGCCAATGGCCGGATCGGCCGCAGCCTGGGTTGCCCGGCCGTCAGACCGGCGATTGCCCATCGGTTGATCGATTCGATGAAGGACGGGCAGTTGCTGTTTTCCTACTACCCGGACCAGCGCTGGTTGAAGTCGTCCTCCTACATCAACTGCGGCGGCGACACCGTGGCCTCAAGGGAAAAGTCCGTTTCACGCCGCTAGGCAACGCCCCCACCTGTCAAAACTGTAATCCCCGCCTCAGCTTGCTGAAAGGCACCGCCCTCTAGCCTCGTCGACAAGTTCAACAGGCTGACGGCGGAACAGACGGCATGCACTCCCACACTTCAAGACGCACCTTCGTCAAAGGGCTGGCCATCGGCGGGCTCTTCGGCGGCCTCGGGTTATGGCGCACACCGGTCTGGGCGATCACCAGCCCTGGCGAACCACAGGTGTTGGCCGGTAAAGATTTCGACTTGTTCATCGGCGAATCTGCGGTCAACTTCACCGGCAGCCCACGCACCGCGATGACCATCAACGGCGGCATTCCCGGCCCACTGCTGCGCTGGCGCGAAGGCGATACGGTGACGCTGCGGGTACGCAACAGACTCAAGGACAGCACCTCCATCCACTGGCACGGCATCTTGCTGCCTGCCAACATGGACGGCGTGCCGGGCCTGAGTTTCAAGGGCATCGAACCGGGCGGCATGTACGTCTACCAGTTCACCCTGAAGCAAAACGGCACCTACTGGTATCACAGCCATTCGGGGTTTCAGGAGCAATCCGGCGTCTATGGCCCGCTAGTGATCGACGCCAAAGATCCGGAGCCGTTCCAGTACGACCGCGACTACGTGGTGATGCTCAGCGACTGGACCGACGAAGACCCGGTCGGCCTGATGAAGACGCTGAAAAAACAGTCCGATTACTACAACTTCAACAAGCGTACCGTGGGCGACTTCATCCACGACGTCAGCGAAAAAGGCTGGGGGCCGACCGTCGCCGATCGCACGATGTGGGCCGAGATGAAGATGAATCCCACCGACCTGGCGGACGTCGGCGGCGCCACTTACACCTACCTGTTGAACGGCCAGGCGCCGGACATGAACTGGACCGGGGTGTTCCGCCCGGGGGAAAAGCTGCGGCTGCGCTTCATCAACGGCTCGGCCATGACTTACTTCGACGTGCGCATCCCCGGCCTGAAAATGACCGTGGTCGCCGCCGATGGCCTCCACGTCAAACCGGTGAGCGTCGACGAGTTTCGCATCGCCGTGGCGGAAACCTTCGACGTTATCGTCGAACCGACCGAAGCGGCCTACACCTTGTTCGCCCAAGCGATGGATCGCACCGGCTACGCGCGCGGCACCCTCGCGGTGAAGGCCGGGCTGGTAGCGCCGCTGCCGCCACTGGACCCGCGCCCCCTGGTGACCATGGATGACATGGGCATGGGCGGCATGGACCACGGCAACATGGCGGGCATGGATCACAGCAACATGGCCATGGGCGACATGCCCGGCATGCAGGCCCACCCCGCCTCGGAAACCGACAACCCTCTGGTGGACATGCAAGCGATGTCCACCTCACCGAAACTCGACGACCCCGGCATGGGCCTGCGCAACAACGGGCGCCGCGTGCTCAGCTACTCCGACCTGCGCAGCACTTTCGAAGACCCGGACGGCCGCGAACCTGGCCGCACCCTCGAACTGCACCTGACCGGACACATGGAAAAATTCGCCTGGTCATTCAACGGTGTGAAGTTCTCCGATGCAGAACCGCTGCGCCTCACGTACGGCGAGCGGCTGCGGATCGTGCTGGTCAACGACACGATGATGATGCACCCCATCCACTTGCATGGTCTGTGGAGCGACCTCGAAGACGAGAACGGCCAGTTCATGGTGCGCAAGCACACCATCGACATGCCACCCGGTTCCCGGCGCAGCTATCGGGTCACTGCCGATGCGCTCGGCCGCTGGGCCTATCACTGCCATCTCCTGTACCACATGGAAATGGGCATGTTCCGTGAAGTTCGCGTGGAAGAATGAGGTGCACCCCATGACTCGATTCACCCCGTTTTTTTTCGCACTCGTGACTTCTACGGCGATGGCCGCCAGCGATGACATGCAGGGCATGGATCACAGCCAGATGGACCACGGCCAGATGCAAAGCATGGACGAAGGCCAGATGCAGCCCGCCGCGCCTGGCGAAAGCCGTACGCCGACCCCGGTGCTGACCGATGCCGATCGCGCTGCGGTGTATGTCGATCCCGCCGGTCACCGTGTACATGACAGCACGCTCAACAGCTTTTTCCTCGCCGACAAACTGGAATGGCAAGACGCCGATGACGGCAGCACCCTGGCCTGGGATTTGTCCGGCTGGATCGGCGGTGACATTGATCGCCTGTGGCTGCGCTCCGAAGGCGAACGCAGCAACGGCGTGACCGAAGACGCGGAAATCCAGGCCCTGTGGGGCCACGCCATTTCCCCATGGTGGGATGTCGTCAGCGGCGTGCGCCAGGACTTCAAACCCGGCGCCCCGCAAACCTGGGCCGCCTTCGGCGTGCAAGGCATGGCCCTGTACAACTTCGAAGCCGAAGCCACCGCCTTCATCGGCGAAGGCGGACAGAGCGCCGTGCGGCTGGAAGGCGACTACGACATCCTGCTGACCAATCGGCTGATCCTGCAGCCGACCGTCGAACTCAACGCCTACGGCAAAAACGACCCGCAACGAGGCATCGGTGCGGGGCTGTCCAACACCGAAGCCGGCCTGCGCCTGCGCTATGAAATCCGCCGGGAATTCGCGCCCTACCTCGGCGTGAGCTGGAACCGCACCTACGGCAACACCGCCGACTACGCCAACGACGAAGGCGAGGACCACAGCGAAGCACGCCTGGTGCTCGGTGTCCGGCTGTGGTTCTGAACAGACTTCCCCCCCAAAAACCAACAACAACCGCTTCAAGCGGTAAAGGACCTTGCATGCGCCTCATCCAACCCACCGCTGCCGTCATCGTATTGCTCAGCGGCCTGCTCATGAGCAGCCTCGCTCAAGCCCATCCCAAATTACTGTCCTCCGCTCCGGCAGAAGGCATGGAAGATCTGACACCCGCCAGGATCGAACTGCACTTTTCCGAAAACCTCGTCACCCAATTTTCCGGGGCAAAACTGCTGATGACCGAAATGCCCGGCATGGCCCACGCCCCGATGCCGGTCAAGGCCAAAGTCAGCGGCGGCAGTGATCCGAAGACCATGTTCATCACGCCTGCAGCGCCCTTGACCGCCGGCACCTACAAGGTCGAATGGCGCGCGGTGTCGTCGGACACCCACCCGATCACCGGCAACGTCACATTCAAAGTGAAATGATCGATGAGCGACTCGGCCAACGTCGTGCTGCGATTTGTGTTGTATATCGATTTGATGCTGTTGTTTGGCATGGCGCTGTTCGGGCTTTACAGCCTTAAAGGACAGGAACGGATATCCGGGAGGGTGTTGCCCTTTCGCCGATTGCTGACGGGAACTGTCGGCCTCGGTGCGCTGCTGTCCATCGCCGGCATGGTCCTGATGGTCCGCGCCATGAGTGGCGAACCGGAGGTTACCGAACTGCGCCCTCACCTCGAGATGATGTTGTTCGAGACAGATGTCGGGATGGCCTGGGCCGTGCGAATGATTGCGCTGGCGCTCGCAGGATTGGCGGCGATGTCAAACCCACGCGCCCCCGGCATCAGCCTGGTGATCGCCGCCACGGCTGGCGGCATCGCCCTCGCCAGCCTGGCCTGGAGCGGGCATGGTGCCATGGACGAAGGCAGCCGCCGTTACTGGCACTTCACGGCGGACATCCTGCACCTGCTGATGGCGGGTGCCTGGCTCGGCGCGTTGCTTGCGTTTGGATTGATGGCGCAAAACCGCGTGCTGCGATCCGAAGCGCACATTCGCTTGCTGGCACGTGCCGTTAAACGATTCGAACTTGTCGGTGCGCTGATCGTAGTGATCATCACTGTGACTGGGGTGGTGAACTACCTGTTCATCGTCGGACCGCGGCTGGATGACGTTCTGCTCAGCCACTACGGAATACTGCTGGCGATCAAAATGCTGCTGTTTGCCGGGATGCTCGTACTGGCAGCGTTGAACCGCTTTCATCTTGGGCCATTGCTGGAGCGGTCGCTGGGAGAAGGTCAACATCAGGTGGCGGCCCGTGCACTTCGGCGCAGTGTGGTGGTGGAAATGCTCGCGGCGGTATTGATTGTGGGATTGGTGGCGTGGTTGGGGACGTTGAGCCCGGAAGTGGAATGAGTCATCTTCAGGGGGCGTGATTATTCATGCCGGTGAAAAGGGCGCTCCCACAGGAGCGCCCTTCTTCATTGCCGACCGCGTATCAGTCGTCGTGCAACAAACCGGAACTGTACTCGCCAAAGCTGTTGCCCAACGCGCTGCCATGGAAACTCATCCTGTTGGCGTTGCTGTTGGCAGGCCCTGGGCCAAAGCCGGACGGCTGCACGGAGTCGACCGGATAATCGCGGGGAGAACTCACACTCGAACAGGCGCTCAACAGCATGGCACCCGCTATCAACGAGACCTTGATCAGGTTTGCGATCATCTTTTTATTCCTGTGGATTGAGGTGAGGAGGACATGACATTCAGTTGCCATCCTATGCCTCGCCCGTGCCGGACATCATGAAGTTTTGCGGGGCGACAGCGTTGGTTCAGGAACGCTGTGCGCCCGGTGATATCCGCCCCTTCCACAGAGCTGCGGCGAGGACAATCAGGCAACAATGTCTGCGCTGACGAGTGTCGTAACACCGACCAGGGAAATCTCGAACTCCGCCGCCGTGTCGGCATCGGTGCTGCCGAACAGGATGCCGCCAGCGAAGCGCACCTGCCCGGTCGCATTACTGCTGAAGGCACTCGCCCCGATAAAACTGAAAGCTTCATTGACGGCGGTGGCCACGTTCGCGTCCAGGGTCGACAGGTCGATTTTGTCGCCCTCGGCGGTTTTGAAATCCCCGATCACATCGCGCAATGTACCCAGGCCCATTTCGCTCAAGGCATCGAAGTCGAAACGATCGGCTCCGACACCGCCATTGAGCTGGTCAACACCCACCCCGCCTATCAGCAGGTCGTTACCGGCACCGCCATTGAGGACATCATTGCCCGCGCCCCCACTGAGGGTGTTGGCGGCAACGTTGCCGGTCAGGGTGTCGTTGAAGTTACTACCGGCCAGGCTTTCGAAACCCAGCAGCGTATCGCTGCCCGAGCCGCCCGTGACCTGGACGGTGGTCACAGCCAGACTGGCCGCCACCGCACTCGTGGCAAAGGCATAGGACGCGGTATCGACGCCGTCGCCGCCATTGAGGATGTTGTTGCCGGCCCCGGCAAACAGCGTGTTGTTCAAGGTATTGCCGGTGCCGTTGGCGGCCGTGGTTGCCAGCAGCCGCAGGTTCTCCACGTTGGCGCCCAGCGTATAACCGGCCAGGGAGCTGTAGACCGAATCCGTGCCGCCGGTGGCGACGACCGCACTGGTTTCACTGACCACATCACCGACGTTATCGACAACGTAGATGTCCGAACCGTCACCCCCCACCATGGTGTCTACACCGGCACCACCATCGAGGGTGTCATTGCCGGCACCGCCATTGAGGGCATCATTGCCCGCACCCCCACTGAGGGTGTTGGCGGCGGCATTGCCGGTCAGGGTGTCGTTGAAGTTACTACCGGCCAGGCTTTCGAAGCCCAGCAGCGTATCGCTGCCCGAGCCGCCCGTGGCCTGGGCGGTGGTGACAGCCAGGCTGGCCACCACTGCACTGGCGGCAAAGGCATAGGACGCGGTGTCGATACCGTCGCCGCCATTGAGGATGTTGTTGCCGGCGCCGGCAAACAGTGTGTTGTTCAAGGCATTGCCGGTACCGTTGGCGGCCGTGGTTGCCAACAGGCGCAGGTTTTCCACATTGGCGCCCAGGATGTAACCACCCAGGGAGCTGTAGACCGCATCCGTACCGCCGGTGGCGACGACCGCATTGGTTTCACTGACCACATCGCTGACGCTATTGACGATGTAGATGTCCGAACCGTCGCTCCCCACCATGGTGTCATTGCCGGCACCCCCATCGAGGGTGTCATTACCGGCACCGCCATTGAGGACATCATTGCCCGCACCCCCACTGAGGGTATTGGCGGCGGTATTGCCAGTCAGGGTGTCGTTGAAGTTACTGCCGGTCAGGTTTTCAAAAGCCAGCAGCGTATCGCTGCCTGAGCCGCCCGTAGCCTGGGCGGTGGTGACAGCCAGACTGGCCACCACTGCACTGGCGGCAAAGGCATAGGACGCGGTATCGATACCGTCGCCGCCATTGAGGATATTGTTGCCGGCCCCGGCAAAGATCGTGTTGTTCAAGGCATTGCCGGTACCGTTGGCCGCCGTCGTTGCCAGCAAGCGCAGGTTTTCCACGTTGGCGCCAAGGACGTGGGTCGCCAGGGTACTGTTGACCGTATCGATGCCACCGGTAGCGGCAACGGCATTGGTTTCGCTGACGACATCGAACTGGTTATCGACGAAGTAGGTGTCAGAGCCGTCGCCGCCAATCATCCTGTCTGCGCCGGCACCACCATTGAGGGTGTCGTTGCCGGCATCGCCATTGAGATGGTCGTTTGCGCTGCCGCCCGTGAGGGAGTCGTCACCCGCGCCGGCATCGATGACGACGCTTCCGACACCCGCCCAGGTCAGCACATTGGCCGCGGCATCGCCCGTCAGGCCGGTGAGTTTATTGCCGCTTGCATCGAACCGCTGGAAGTAAGTGCCTGAACCTGCCCCGTCCTGGCCGATGGATTCCCAGACAACCACATAACCACCATCAGCCAGGGTGGTCACCCGCGTGATGACCTGGTCGCCCACTACCGTCGTATTGATACGGGTTTCAGCACCGACCGGAGCGCCACTGGCATTAAGCCGCTGGGTGAACACACCAGAAGCATCGCCAGGACCGTTACCCACCCAGGTGACCAGGTAGCCACCATCGAACAACGCCGAGACATGAGGCTCCGACTGATCACCGGCGATCGTCGTGTTGACCCGGGTCTGCACACCCACCTTGGTGCCGGCGGAGTTATAGAGCTGGGCAAATACGTCTATCTGGCCCGGGCCGTTGATGGTTTCAGGGTAAGACTCCCAGACGACCAGGTAATTGCCGTTGGCCTGCACCGCGACCATATGCTCGGTCTGGGTATCCACTGACGGTGTATTGACCAGGGTTTCCGAACCCACCTTGACGCCAGCAGAGTTAAAGCGCTGGGTGACGATGCCATAGTCATCACCCGGGCCATTCCCTTCCCACACCGCCAGGTAACCACCGTCGGGAACACCAAAAATCTGCGGAAAATCCTGTGCCCCCAGGGTAGTGGTGTTGACGTGAACTTCCCCACCGACCTTGACCCCGCTGGCATTGAAGCGCTGCAGAAAAGACCCGAAGTTGCCACTGGCTTCCTCGGCCCCCCATGCCACCACATAACCACCGTCGGCCAGGGCAGTTATTTCAGGGGAATCGCGCAAGCCCGCCAGGGTTGTATTGACAACAGTTTCGCCACCAAGCCTGGTGCCGTTGGCGTTGTACTGCTGAGTAAAAATGCATTGCTGCCCCCCGGTATTGAGGCCGGACCAGGTCACAACGTAGCCGCCGTTGAGCAGCCCGACCACCGAAGGCTGAAACTGCTCGCCCGCAAGCGTGGTGTTGACCAGCGTCTCACCCCCCACCTTGGCACCGCTGGCGTTATAGCGCTGGGTAAATACTCCAGTGGTCTCGCCAAGACCATTGCCCTGCCAGGCGATGACAAAACCACCGTCGATCAACCCATAGATATTCGGATCCTCCTGATTGCCTGCAGTCGTGGTGTTAATCAGCGTTTCACCAAAATTTGGCATGACACAGTCCTTCTGCAAGATGACGAGGCGAGACCGGGAGACTTGTGAGTCTGAGAATATCTGCGCGCCATCAAAACGCTAGCTCGTCCGTCGGATGAGTGGCCGGTTGATTGGTGATACGGGGAGACAGGCGGCAGGCTCGCCGCGCTTTGTGCACTACATCGGTGATGTCGCCTGCGCCAGTCAAATCGAGCCCTGGTGAAGACACGAATTCAGATTCCGCCCTCGAGAACGCTAGCTAAAACCATGGAACCCAGAATCTCCTACCAACCTCCTTCCTCAATTGACCTTCACACCCCCACCGGGCGGATCAACGTTATCCAGCGCCCGATTCACCAATAACTCCCCCACCACCGCCAACTGTTGTATCGACAGCGCCAGACTGCGTGGCGAGCCTTCGAGCTTGCAGGCCAGGTCGGTTGTCAGGACGTTCAGCGACGCGAGGGTTTCGCAGGCGTGGCATAGCAAGGTTTCGATATCGACGTCGGGAAGGATGGTAAAGACGTGGCAGATGGGGTCAGGGTGGTTGGGGTCGCGCAGGCGTTTGCTGACAATGCGATGACTGGCTTGGGAAAGCTGGTCAAGATCAAGAGGATCGCAAGCGGTTGAAGCAACCGGAGGATCTGGCGTGATTTTTTTCATGGTTGTCGTTCCTAGAATTGAATGAAGGAACTGCCAGCATCACTTCCACATGATGGGGTGGCAGCTGTGCGCAGGTGTGGAAGACCGGGGATCTAGGAACCCGGCGCACCCGAAAGTGCCCCGCGCACAGCCGCCATAATTTAACAGCAGACATGAAAAAAGCGCCTGCCTAAATTCAGGTGGCGCCTGTGCGCCTAGATCTTGTGAAGGGCTTCCACACCCTTGTCGCTGAATTTGCAGCGACGCAAAAAAGGCTATCCGGGTGGTTGAGGGAGTGCAATGTGGGCGATGGGGACGTGAGTTGCGGGATATCTCTGACATTTTCGTGGCGATTTAAACAGGACTGACTGCTCATACTCGGACTCCCGAGCCCCACCCTCCCAA
>NZ_NEHO01000001.1:156949-641684 GCF_002113375.1 Pseudomonas sp. R37(2017)
CTCCCAATCCTGATAAACTCCCCCACCTCCCAGCCTCACCGATTCCAGATTCCCAATGTCCGCAGCCAACGCCACACCCGCCCCGCTCTCCCGCCGTTTTTCCGTCGCGCCGATGATGGATTGGACCGACCGCCACTGTCGCTTCTTCCTGCGCCTTCTGTCGAAGAACGCCCTGCTCTACACCGAAATGGTCACCACCGGTGCCTTGCTCAATGGTGATCACGAGCGTTTCCTGCGGCATGACGAGGCCGAGCATCCGCTGGCGTTGCAGCTTGGCGGCAGTGTTCCGCTGGACCTGGCGGCGTGTGCGCGCATGGCGCAGGGGCATGGTTACGACGAGGTGAACCTGAATGTCGGCTGCCCGAGCGATCGGGTGCAGAACAATATGATCGGCGCGTGCCTGATGGGGCATCCGCAGTTGGTGGCCGATTGTGTGAAGGCGATGCGCGACGCGGTGTCGATTCCGGTGACGGTCAAGCACCGTATCGGGATCAATGGCCGGGACAGTTACGAGCAGCTGTGTGATTTCGTCGGTACAGTGCGGGATGCCGGGTGCACCAGTTTTACCGTGCATGCGCGGATTGCGATTCTGGAGGGGTTGTCGCCGAAGGAGAACCGCGACATTCCGCCCCTGCGTTATGACGTGGCGGCGCGATTGAAGGCGGATTTTCCCGAGCTGGAGATCATTCTCAACGGTGGGATCAAGACGCTGGAGGCTTGCCATGAGCATTTGCAAACCTTCGACGGCGTGATGTTGGGCCGCGAGGCGTATCACAATCCTTATCTGATGGCCGAGGTGGATCAACAGCTGTTTGGCAGCAAGGCCCCGGTGATCAGTCGCGCCGAGGCACTGGCACGGTTGCGGCCTTACATTGCGGCGCATATCGACGCTGGTGGTTCAATGCACCATATCACGCGACACGTGCTGGGGCTTGGCACCGGGTTCCCGGGGGCGCGCAAGTTTCGGCAGTTATTGTCGGTGGATATCCACAAGACCAGGGAGCCGCTGGCCTTGCTGGACCAGGCGGCGCAACTGCTTGAGGGTCGTTGAGCAATATTCTTCACCAGGCTGCCGGCGCTGCAGCCTGGTACCTTGTTCAGGCCGCTGCGGCAGTCCAATTGACCCAGCCAAATACCCAAGTCGCCAGTATCAGCACACCGAATGCAATCCGGTACCAGGCGAACGCGGCATAACTATGGTGGGCGATGAACCTGAGCAAACCGCGGACGGCGATCATGGCAAACACGAACGCTGTCACGAAGCCCAGGGCGAATACGGGGAAGTCGCCTGCCTTGAAAAGGTCTCGATACTTGTAGCCGGAATAAACAGCGGCGCCGACCATCGTCGGCATGGCCAGGAAGAACGAAAACTCGGTCGCCGCCTTTCGAGACAGACCAAACAACAAGCCACCGATAATGGTAGATCCAGAGCGTGACGTGCCGGGTATCATCGCCAGGCATTGCGCAAAACCGACTTTAAGGGCATCTGTCCAGCGCATATCGTCGACATGATCGACGTACACCACATGATCCCGCCGCTCGGCCCACAACATGATGACGCCACCCACTACCAATGCCACCGCCACGGTGACCGGATTGAACAGGTACTCGTGAATTTTATCGGCGAACAATACGCCAAGGACGACGGCTGGCAAGAAGCCAATCAACAGGTTCACGGTGAACTGTCGAGCATTGCGTTGAGTGGTTAGACCACTGGCGATTTCGAGGATTTTGCGTCGGAACTCCCAGGCGACCGCAAGGATGGCACCCAGTTGAATAATAATGTTGAACGCCATCGCTCGCTCGCCACCAAAGTCGAGCAAATCCGCCACGATAATCTGGTGCCCGGTACTGGATATGGGCAAAAACTCTGTCAGCCCTTCAACAACCCCTAACAACAACACACTTACCGTCGTCCACAGATCCATCGATCCCCCCCGTTAGACCCTCGCGTTAGTCGCATCAAGGGTCTGTGACCGCTCTAACACTTGCCCACTATCGAACAAGGCTCATCCGAGATAAAGAATCGCCGGGCCGCAACTTAATTGAGTTTTCTTGCCGGCACTGGCGAACGGGAGAGTAGAACGTACCGGAAGAAGTATTGAAACCTGTTGTTATCAAACGTCTAATAGCAAAATTAACATGTGCAAATTTATTTGTTACTTAACACCCACCATACCGACTCGATCGGTACTCGTGCCGCCCATAACGAAATGGCTGCAACAAGAAAAAATACCGTTACAAAATCTCGAAAAGCTATACATATATCGACCCCCTGTACAGCTAACACCCCTGAGAAATCGATTCGAAAGACAAAAAGAAGGCAATATGCCATCTTTACTTAACCAGTGAGTTCACGTAGAAACTGCACTCAGATTGCTCTGAACAGCAAATGATCACGTCGGATTTATCTGCGATGTTAAAAAAACGTCTCGGGCAGTACAATTTGTGCAAAATGTTACCAATTGTCAGACACAAATAGTAATCCGTGCTTTAACATCCCAATCGCCAGCACCCAGTCGAGTCAAAGCATGATGCTTACAGGGAATAAAACGACTTCAACTCAAAGCCAAGCGAGGGAACAGAAAGGGATTCTCACCATTGGCCGCACTCACATTGTAGCTGAGGAATTCAGGACGTTAGTCGCCAGCCAGGTGGGGGATGGTATATCCGTCGATGCAACGAGCTACAACAACCCATTCAAAAGGGCAGTGCATCCGGAGTTGTACCGTGCGGTTTTTATTATTATTGATAGCCCCCAGGCCTTTGTTGAAAGCATTACCCTGATAGAAGCTCTGCGCGCCAATAACACGGTCTCGACTATCTTTGCAGTCGTAACGGGCTCCGGCACCTTCAACAAGATGAAGTGCTATCTTGCCGGGGCAGATTACTGCGTGAAGTTCACCAACGACCCAAAGGAAAGCGCCGAGACCCTTTCCGTGATTTTCACCAGCCCGGAATGGCTGAATAACGACACGCTGCTTTTAGACCCCACTCGCATGTGCCTCATTGGAAATGGCAAAAAGCTTGACGTCTCATTCGCGGAAATGAAAATTCTTGAAGCTTTTTCTCAAACGAGAAGCCTGATATTAAGCCACGATGAAATCGCCAGGGTCATGGGTCTCAACATCAATTTTTATGACCCAAGGGCCCTGGAGAAATCGATCAGCCGTCTTCGCGGCAAGATCAAAGGCTTGTATGGCACCAACGCGATTCAGAGCATTCGCGGATATGGATATCGATTAATCAGGGGTTTGATCTCTGCCAGCTGATTTCCATGCGCAAGGGAGTTGATGCATCATGAATGCAATTACATGCGCGTCTCGCCTTGACTGCGCGAATACCCATTTGTCCCGACAGTTGATTCTTACACGCAACGACTACCCGTTTGGCAGTGAGATCAGGACCAGTCGCGACCATACATTTGCACCCTACGCATCCGCGGCAGGCCAGTCGACGGTCACCTACAAAGAAGCGCTGATGCAAACCCGCCTGAATGCCTTTGCGCTGAAAGACCTCAAGACCCCCGGTAAGGCCACTTGGCTCGATCGCAGCTTTGTGTGTATCGAGCAGTCCGCTCTCATTGATAATGCGTTGGCGAAAGAGTTGCTCGAATGCAGCGAAATCCTGCGTACTCTCGGTCAGACATTGGTAATTACACTGAATGACCTGCCACTGCCGGCGATCGACTTCACCAATAAAAAGAAAATCCTCCACAACCTGTATCAACTGAAAGATCATGGGATCGAGGTCGCCCATGACGGCTTCAACATCAACTACGAAAGTATCGAAATTTTTACAACCCTGAACCTGTTTGATTACTTTCGAATTTCTCTTTCGACCCTGGACTTGAGCCTCAAACTCACCGGCAATCCAGAACTATTCGATCGACTGCATGAGCGCATGACCATGCAGGCTCATGACACCAAAGTCGCCTTTATAGCGGACAGAGTCGATCACGCAGCCAGCCATGTACTGGCGCGCGCGTTGCCCTTTGATTACTTTCAAGGGAGCTATTACTCCCCTGCCGAAAACCTTTAAACATTCACCAGGCGTGCAATTCAGGAGAGAGCCATGGATAGCAGTACAAACCTCCCTAGAAAATACCTTGTTGTAGTAACCCATAGCCCCGCACTACAAGTGGAACTGGAAGAATTACTCGCAAGCAAGCGGTATAGCTCGTTCGGTCCGTCACCGACACAGATGTTTTTAGCTGATGCTTCACCGCCGTCCTCTTCGCCAAAACTCATGGAATTTGTTTTCCCGCACGCGGAAAGAACGATCCCGTCGGTTATCCACCATGATGCACAGCGCATTCTTTCGACGATCAAGGCCGTATGGCAAAAGCCCCAGGCCAGCACTCCATTCCCTGGTATTGATTCGAAATCGGGTGTGCCCCGGGAAGGCATTCGGGATGACGCTCCGAAATGCGTCGAGTCTCCGTCTGCTCTTCCTGAAACCTGGCATTTGAGCAACGGCGAAGGAGCGCTGATCAAGGATGACGTTGAGATTGTCCTGACCAGCCTGGAAGCCACACTGCTGAAAAAGATGCTGCATCACGATGACCGAGTGGTCAGCAAAGCCGATCTTATCCGCAGCATCGGAAGAGAGCCCGAACATTATCGAGGTCTCGAAATGTGCCTGAGTCGACTACAGGAAAAGTTCAAGAGCGCCAGTCATGGCGAACGTCTTTTTCGTGCAGTCAGGAATCGTGGGTACTGTCTTATACAAAAAATCGTTCGTGGTTACAGTTGATCTGAAACTGTAAACCGGCAAACTGGTAGTGCACAACAACAAAAAAAACGCACACCTGCCTGCGCCAGCTATGCCTCCCCTCGCCTCTGTAAAGTTCCTTCGATCAGAATGCCTGGCCGACTATTTATAACGTGCCTTGCATATCCATTACCACGACCTGATATCACTCTCCATCCGTTAGAAGTCGTCAGACAACGCCCTCCTCGATAACTTACTCTACTTACTGTCGACAGTGCCGCCCTTGGCGCTTCAGTTTGTCATCGCACCGCGAACTTGTAACAACAATAAAATTTTCCAAAGCAATTTCGGTTACTGCCTTGTCGACTGAATATGGATGTATTTTGAGGATATCGCATGGATAACCATCTTCGTATCAATCGAAATACCACCCTCAAAGGATTGACCTTCTGGGGACAGTGGATAATGGGACAGGGCTTCGTTGTCGCTCTGTTACTTATATTGGTTTATTACCAGACTGGGACTGTGGAGTTCTATTATCGCATTTGCGCAACCCTTACGGTGCTCGCATCGGTGCCCGCATATACATGGTGTGGCGCTTATGCAAAGAAAGATAACTATCTGGAGGGGTTGGTCAGGTTATTGATGGGCTGGGCAATGACACTGGCAGCGCTGGCAGTTCTCGCGTTCCTGTGTAAAGCCAATGAGCTGTTTTCCCGTCAGATCATTTTGGAATGGGCAGTGTGCGGATACATTGGACAGGCATTGCTCTACGTACCACTGCATGGTTTTTCGAAGTATTACCAACGCTCTCTTCAAATAGAGCGCAGAACACTGATCGTAGGCACGGGCGAACTGGCACAGGGTTTGGCAAACAAACTTGGTTCAATCGAGCACTTCCCCTTGGTCGGCCTAGTCAGCACCGGTTCCTCTCCCCTGCTGACGCCAGGTTTGCCGCCGGTCGTGGGTCCGCAAGAAGAACTGCTGGAACTGATCAAAACCCATGATATCCGACGCTTGTACATCACATTGGCCTTGAGTGAGGCGGCACAAATCGAAGCCATGTATGTTGATTTGCTGGATGCCAACGTAGACGTTGTCTGGGTGCCGGACCTGAACAGTCTGACCCTGCTCAATCACTCGGTCAGCGATGTCGACGGCCTGCCGGCGATCCATTTGAACGAGAGCCCCCTGACGAGCAAGCCCACTGCCGCATTGAGCAAGAGCTTGCTCGATAAAACCGTGGCGTTGATGGCTATCGTGCTTTTGAGCCCGTTCCTGCTGATCATTGGCCTGGCGGTGAAACTTACATCGCCCGGTCCGATATTCTTCAAGCAGGATCGGCATGGCTGGAACGGCAAGGTCATCCAGGTCTGGAAGTTCCGTTCGATGCGCGTACATGATGATCACGAAGTGAAGCAGGCCCGACGTAACGACTCACGCATCACACCGGTGGGGCGCTTTATCCGTCGCACCTCTCTTGATGAGTTGCCGCAGTTGTTCAATGTCTTGCAAGGACATATGGCCCTGGTCGGCCCACGTCCGCACGCCGTTGCGCACAACAACTATTACTCGGGCAAGATTCTCGCCTACATGGCTCGCCACCGAATCAAGCCGGGTATCACCGGGCTCGCTCAAATCAACGGCTGCCGCGGCGAGACCGACACCATCGATAAAATGCAGAAACGCGTCGAGATCGATCTCAAGTACATCAACAACTGGTCGTTATGGCTGGATGTGAAAATCCTGCTGAAGACCCCTTTCACACTGTTGTCGAAAGACATCTATTAAGGCGAAACGCCAGATCATCGTTTGCGCCAGCCAACCAAATCAGGGGACGTCAGTCCCCTTTTTGGCTTTCATGCGTGTGCGCCTTACCGGCTATGCGCGGAAGACTCCGATGATGGCGAAAGAACAATACACCCTATCCGCCTGACATTTGATTCACTGTAAAGCCACACGGAATGAACATGCTCCGGAGAACCTGTTGCGCCGGGGAATATCAGTGTGTTCAGGACGGTCGGTTTCGCAGCACGACCGGTGCATTGCAGACAACAACATCCTTCATCATCCATCCCCTGAGCATGGTGACGTGGTGTGGATCAATGAAGGAATGCTTGCACAGCTGGAAGGACTATTTCCAACGACGGATGGCGACGAAAGAGTTGTGCTACCGAAGAACTTCTTGCAACGCGAGCAGCACTTCAAAGTGCCGTTATCGAGCGTCACCAATCTTTCAACTGCTTGCGCTGACAGACGAAAAGCGATCTGCAGTGCCGACCAGCCCGGCAGATCGCGAGTCATCACTCCTTGATCTTCTCAAAGTTACGATAGAACAAGTCACTGTCGCGGCTATCGGTCATCGCATGTAACGAGTAACTGCGATTCAACCGCGCTCCACCGTCCCGGGTCAAAGGCGCCCAAACGACATTGGCGCGACGCATCGTCGACATGCTCATCAACTCGTCGAACGGGATAGATATATAGATCCCCTTGTCGAAACTGCCTTCGCCGTATTCTTCCTTGGTTGCCGAGGTCAAGGTAACCCAGCCACCGAACCGCACGCCGTTGTTGAACTCCCGTGACAGGTCGATCGTGGCGCCCCAGTCGCGGGCCAGGTAACGACCTACGCTGACCGCCGCCTGCGCTTCAAAAGGCAAATCGGTGTAACCGGTGATGTGACCAGTGACCGTCGAGTAATCACGCAAGCCAAAACCCTGGTCAAAGTCACGTTGGCGAACAAAGTTCAGATCAGCCCCCACAGACCAACGCTGGCCAGCGGGACGAAAAAGCACTTCACCACCCACACCGGCAAACATCGACTCCAGATAGCCCCCGTAAACCATGCCATACACGTCATTATCCAATTGCTTGGCGTGGTTGACCTGGAATGTTGGCAAGGTGACGTCCGAGGTCGTCATGTATTCACGAAGGTCGGTGCGTACCCGCGGCAATCCGCTCGGCGCGTCGTAGGTAAACTTGTCGAAGTTATTAAACAAGTTGACGCTCAGCAGACCGCTCCACCAGGTATTGCGCGTGAAGCGATATTCAGCGTCCGCGTCAGCAGTGACCTGATAGAGCAAGCCATCCGGTCCACCGATGTTCTGCTTGTACCCGAGACCCAGGCCATAAGAGAAAGGATCAGGCACCTGGGTATACAACGTGGTCTCTGCGTGCGGAACAGCGGCGTTGACCTCGGTGGCTCGATGCAGGTCTTGCAGCGGTTGTTCGTTTCTGACCACCTCGCGAAAGGTTTCGCGGGGCACACTGGTTTCTTCCAGGGGCATGTCGTATCGCTTGTTCACCAGAGTGAACCAATCGATGTCATCGTTGACGCTGTTGTCCAGAATCCGGCTGGCGCGGCCCACGGCTTTTGCCGAATAGAAGTAACGGGACTGCTCGCCATACACCAGCAATTCCGAACCGCGCTGGCTGATCCGCTCCACTTTATACCCGGCGTTGTTGTCCAGGCGCTGGGACACACTGGCCCAATTGACCTGATCCGGGGACGTTACCGGCGGCCGGACCGGAAGAGGCTCGGCTGGCGGATCGTAGGTCTTTACCGGCGCCTGGCGAGTGACAAAGTTGGTGTGCAGCGTGATACCGAACATGGCGGTATTGCCGCGCTCCCAACCAGCACTGAGGTCGACCGATTCACTCAGCTTGAAAACCGCACCAATGTTGATGGGCGAGTCTTGCTTGATGGAGTTATCGAAGGGTTCGCTTTTGTAGTCATTGCCTTCGTATTCAACTTTCAAGCTCAGAGGTGCCCACGCCGTTTGAAAAGCGATACCACCAAAAAACGAAGGCCTCCCCCTGAAATAAGCGTTCGAGTTGAAGTCGCCTGTCCCCTCACTCGGCGGACGCGTATCAAAACGATCATCGATCCACCCCAGCGGGTTATTGAAATCGCCTCGACTTCCCATGTAACCCCAGGCAACACCCGCACTGAAGTCCAGGTTGCCGTAGCGCTTGTTGGCAACGACGTACTCGCTGGAAAACAACCCGGTACCACCGATGTCCTGGAAACCCAGGGCCACTTGCGGAAGCCAATGGCTTTCCTCCCACAGACGAACTTTGGCGTCGACCGCTTTGTCTTTGTAGCTTTGGTCGCCACTGAGCGACTCAGGACCATAGGGGCGGTTGGTGATCGCAGTGTATCGAAACGAGCCTTCCAGCCACTCAAACGGCTGCAGGGACAGACTGTATCGGCTATAGGGGCTGGTTCGGCTGGCATTGACGCTCAGTTCACCGACAGGCGCCATGCGTGCGGTGGGCGTTTGTAACAAGCCCACCCCACCAAAGTCGTTCTGAGTAAACCGCGGCTCTGCATGAGCAAGTCCAATAGGCAATAACAGGACAGCTGCAAATCGTAACTTCAAGGCGCCACCTCAGCCACTGGTTGAGTGGCGAGAAATTCGGCCAATTGCTGATTGAGTTCGGGCGTGGGTGGGTCAAGATCATCGTTTTTGATTGGCACCAGGATCTTGCTGCCAGCGGCAGGCCAATGTCCCTCTTCACGGTTCCACATGGCGATACCGACCCGTCGGGTCTGACCGTCGGGCTGGATGACCCACAAATAGTCCTTCTCGGCCTCGGGCGAAGGCTGGCAAGCGTGCACATAGTCACGGGCTTCTTGCATGGCCCGATAAGGCAGCCGGCAAGGTTGCGCCACGGCACCCAGCACCTCCACGGTATCGGGGCGCAATGGGTAAACAAGTCTGTCGCCATCATCAAGACGACCGTTTAGCGCGAATCCGACCTCTACCGCCACCGGATCCAGCACTGCAATTTGCCGCCCGGTCACAGGCAAGCGGCTGACCGCTTCATACAGTTGTTCAGCCAATGCAGCCCGCGCCGGCCTATCAAACAGCAAGGCGCCACGCTGCAGGACTTTCAGATCGAACAAAATGCCGACCTTCAAGCGGCGTTGTTCTTCCAGCAACGGCTTGCGCAACCATGCAGCAGCCAGCCAGTAACTTTGTGCGTCGGGTCGCGCAGCGGTGATCACATCCAGCAGACGCGCTCCAGGCTGGATCTTGAATTGCCCAGGCGTGCGAACGTCACCACTGACGGTAACGTCAGCCTGACTGAAACCCGAGCCGGCCAACAACAAACCGGCAAACACTATGTTCAAACGCTTCAATTCATGGCTCCCTGCCCAGAACGCAACACAATGACCTTCAGGGAAATTTGCGGCGTCAAATGCTGTTCGCTCTGAATGACAAAACCATCCTGTGGCCTGACCCAGTAACGATTGACTGCATGGAAATCGATTTCAGGCGCATCGATGCGTTCATCGACACGGAGCAAGGCAAACGTCTTGTCCATGACGGTGACGTTCTCGATGCCCGCCCTGGTAAAGCGACTGTTCACGGCGATGCCGACGCGGTAGCCGTCATAGATATCGATCGAGCGAGTACTGCCATAGCCGTCGGGCAGCCGATGCAGCCCGCGCTTGAACGGCGACTCGCCTTCCCAGCGCGTACCGTCGAGGTTGATGCCCAGGCCCACGCTGCGCACGATCAAGCCATCGCGCATCAACAGCACCTGCTTGCCGGAGGCCACCCAGAATTGCAGGTCGCCCCGTTGGCGGATCATGGCCATGACGCCCTCGCTGCTGGACGTGGTGACTTTGATCTGGGGAAACGGGACTGCGTCCAACTGGGCCTGAGTCAACTCCAGCGAGTCGGGTCCCGCAGTAGACGCTTTAAGAGTATCGAAAGAGGCCTTCATCAGCGGGTTACACCCACACAGCATGAGAGCCATCGCCACACAGGCGCTGCTACGCAAAATATTCACGGGAGACTTTGCCCTTATCTGCTGTCGGCTTCGCTCAGGTCATTTTTTGCAGCTGCGCCTATGCCGAGGATGGAAGCAGAAGGAACCAACTGGCTGATGAAGCGATTCCAGCGTGTGACATTGGCAGGCCCGACGTAGACCACGTCTTGCGCTTGCACGTCAAATCGGGTCGCCAGAGCCATGGCAGTTGGCGAGTTGGCCTCCAACTGGAAGACCTTCGCCGGCTCCTTGTCGAGGTTTTCAACACCCCGGATGACATAAACCGCGTTACCGTTAGAGGTCGTCTGGTTCAAGCCTCCCACAGTGCCGAGTACATCGGACAAGTTCATGGTTTTGGTCTTGAAGCTCAATGCGCGGGGCTGGACAACTTCACCCATGACATAGATCCGCTTGCGATCGTTGTAGGCGAGATACAACTGATCGCCGGACTTCAGGTAAACATTGGGCAACTGCGAGTCGCTCACCCGATTGAGTTCGTCGAGGTCCAGCTTGTATTGGCGACCGTCTCGGGTAAGTGTCAGGCTTGAAAGGTCGGCGTTCCGAGGGTCGATACCAGCGGCGCCAACGGCCTCGACAACACTCAAGGGTGTAGTAGTGAGGGGTTGCTGCCCTGCCCTGATGACTGCACCGGTAATGACGATCTTCTGGCTGGCAAAGCGCAACACACTGACGTCGACTTGCGGACTGTCGACAAATTGAGTCAAACGCTCGGCAATATAGGCCCGCAGTTCTTCGATCGTCTTTCCTGCTGCCGGGATATTGCCGACATAGGGATAAAAGAGATTACCGTCCGGACGGACAAGACGCCCGTTTGCATCAATCTGCTGCTGTGGCCCGGAGGGTGCTGTCAATTCAGGATGGTCCCAGACCGTGATAAACAACAAGTCATTTGCACCAATCCGATAACTGCCTGGAGAGTAACGCAATAGTTCTGACGGAATGGCCTGGGTCACTTGAGACACGCTGTTCATTGCGATCAATTTAGGTGTGATCGGAATCAATTCAACGCGGCTGCTTTCGGAAGTACCATCACGAACGATTTCACTGGTATCCATATGTTGACCAGGAGAAAACATGCAGCCTTGCAAAGTAAAACTTGCCAGTACGGCAACAGAAAAATTACGGATCATATTGGCATTACACACGTTGAGGGCACATCCAAAAAAACAAGGTCACCCAGGTAGCCCTTTGTGACCTTGTCCGAACACTACCAGCAATATTATCTGGTACCGGTAGTACCCGAGGTACCGGTAGTACCCGTGGTGCCGGTAGTACCGCCGTTAGAACTTCCGCCACTATTGGACGCGGCAACCACACCCGCGACAACGGCAGCACCAACTAACAGACTCTGACCGACGGTAACGCTGCCGACCAATGGAGTACTCAGCGTGAGCGGTTCCTCTGCCGCCATTGCGGACGTACTTAAAACACCCAATAGCGTGATAGCTAACAGTTTTTTCATATCAGTTTCCTTCTCGATATACAGTGTTTGGTACGAGGTACCAACAACGATTGAACAAGAGACCATCGACAAAACAAACGTCAGATGGTCATATCTGTTCCCCGTCTACCTTATGCAGATCATGTCACTGACAAAACATCTATGCCACCGATTGCGCGGCACTAGACCAGATGCCCGGCCCATAGCCCCCGCACTACAGTTTTTTAACATATGCAGATTTTCTAATAAACTCAGTGGGTTCGCGGCCTGTTTAACTCTCTGGTTTCCAGATGAAACGACGGAACGCCTGCAACAATTGTTATTAATGGTCGGACTTATATGGAGGGTTTTCTGCCATTAAACCGCTGGACGTTCACTCAACTGCTGAAGAACCAACCGGAGTTCTTGCACCCAGTTCCTGGATGCCACTCCGTGAGTGTCCGTCAACTTTGCACAATCCAGTACCGACCACATTGGCCGTCTGGCGGGAGTCGGATATTCCGCGGTGGGTATTGCGTTCAAAACAGGTGATTTTTCCAACAAGCCGGTGCTGACCGCCTGGGTGAAAATCTCCCTGGCAAAGTCGTACCAGGTACAGGCAGGCTCGCCACTGAAGTGATACACCCCCCACTCCAGCATCCCTTCGCGCCGGAAGATCACCGTCAATGCCCATAACGTGTCGGCGATACTGCTTGCGGAAGTGGGCCCGCCACGCTGGTCAGCCACCACAGACAAACTGTCCCGATCGCTGCCCAGGCGCAGCATGGTTTTGACGAAGTTGTTGCCGTGCGCACCGAACACCCAGCTGGTTCGAAGAACGATATGGCGTGAGCAGTGCTGCACCAATTGATTCTCGCCGGCCAGTTTGCTCAAACCGTAGACGCCGGTCGGACCCGTAGCATCATCAGGGGTGTAAGGGCTATCACCCTCACCGCTGAACACATAGTCGGTTGAGATATGCAGCAGCGGAATGCCGAGTTTTTCCGCGGTGACTGCGAGGAGTCCGACCCCGCCCGAGTTAACCGCGTACGCACGCTCGACATCCGACTCCGCCTTATCCACTGCTGTATAGGCTGCGGCATTAATGACCAGCTCAGGCTTGACCTCGTCGAACACCGCCTGAACTTGATCGGCATTACTGATATCAAGCTCTTTCGAACCATAACCAAACACAGTGAAACCTGCAGGTACGCGCTGCAGCAGTTCGTAGCCGACCTGACCCTGGGCACCGGTGACAAGAACACGCATATTCACTCCCCGCCCAACAGGCTGCGCAAGCTTGGGTTGGTCATATCTTTGTTCGAGAGTCTTGGTGTTTTCACAGGCCAGGGAATGTTCACATCGGGATCATTCCATATCAGGCCGCCTTCCTCGTCCGGAAAGTACAGATCGGTGCACTTGTACTGAAAGTCCGCAACATCGCTCAATACACAGAAGCCGTGAGCATAACCAGGTGGAATCCACAACTGGAGATGATTATCCGCGGTGAGTTCCACACCGACAAACTCGCCACAAGTTGCAGACGCAGGATCGATATCGACCGCTACGTCGTAGACAGCCCCACGGGTAACGCGAACAAGTTTCCCCTGAGGCCGGTTACGCTGGAAATGCAAGCCGCGCAATACGCCATACTGCGACCGCGAGTGATTATCCTGCACAAACGGCAACTCAATTCCGATGTCGCGGTAGCGTGGCTCCTGATAGCACTCCACGAAAAAACCCCGCTCATCGCCAAACACTTTAGGCTCAATGACAAGCACCCCGGGTAATCGAGTCTGGATGACCTTCATTTGGAGTGCCTCGTCGACAGCAGGCCGGCGAGGTACTGACCGTACCCCGTCTTGTGAAGAGCAGTCGCCTGTTTATCCAGTTCCGCCGCACTTAGCCAGCCCTGGTTAAAAGCGACTTCTTCCAGGCAAGCTACTTTCAACCCCTGACGCGCTTCTATCGTCTGTACGAAATGCCCGGCCTCCATCAGCGAATCATGGGTTCCGGTGTCAAGCCAGGCGAAGCCGCGACCCAGTACGCTGACGTGCAAATCACCGCGTTGAAGATAGGCATTGTTGATGTCGGTAATTTCCAGTTCGCCACGATGGGAAGGCTTCACCCGCTTTGCGATCTGGACCACATCGTTATCGTAGAAATAAAGGCCGGTCACCGCGTAATTGGATTTAGGCTGCCTGGGCTTTTCTTCGATGGAAATGGCTTTGCCATGATCATCAAACTCCACTACGCCAAAACGCTCAGGATCAGCTACGTGATAGCCGAACACCGTCGCACCGGATTGGCGATTGGCGGCCTCCAGTAAGTTGGCGCTGAAGCCATGCCCATAGAAAATATTATCGCCGAGAACCAACGCGACATTACTGTCACCGATAAATTCTTCGCCAATGATGAACGCTTGAGCCAAACCGTCTGGAGCAGGCTGCTCAGCGTACTGAAGTTCAATTCCAAAAGAAGACCCGTCGCCCAAAAGGTTCTGGAAATTGGGCAGGTCTTCTGGCGTGGAAATAATCAGCACTTCGCGTATACCAGCCAACATCAAGACTGATAAAGGATAATAAATCATTGGCTTGTCGTAGACGGGCAACAACTGCTTTGATACACCACGGGTTATCGGGTGCAAGCGAGTACCGGATCCACCTGCAAGAACAATACCTTTCATTTAAAGCTCCTTGATACCAGACTCAGCGTTCGACCACATCTGAAGACACACCCAGCCGACCAAGGCGATAGTCTCCACTTAATACGTGTTCCCACCATTGGCGATTCTCCAGGTACCACATCACCGTCTTGCGGATTCCGCTTTCAAAGCTTTCTTCCGGCACCCATGCCAAGTGTTTTTTAATCTTGCTGGCGTCGATGGCATAGCGACGGTCATGACCGGACCTGTCCTTGACAAAGGTAATGAGCTCTTTGTAAGACGCCAAGTGTTCATTCTCGCGAGTGGACTTCGGTGGAACCAACTCGTCCAACAACTCACAAATCGTCTGAACCACTTCGAGGTTGGTCTTTTCGTTATGTCCACCGATATTGTAGGTTTCGCCCACAGCACCACGAGTGACCACTTCGACTAAAGCTCGGGCATGATCCTCGACGTACAACCAATCCCGCACCTGTTTCCCGTCGCCATAAACTGGCAGGGGTTTGCCATGTAAGGCATTCAGGATGACGTGGGGAATCAGTTTTTCGGGAAAGTGATATGGACCATAATTATTAGAGCAGTTTGTTACAACTACTGGCAGACCGTAAGTTCTATGCCACGCCCTGACCAAATGATCGGATGCAGCCTTGGAGGCTGAGTAGGGGGAGCTTGGAGCGTAGGGTGTCTCTTCGGTAAAGAGGTCCTCGGTTCCCTCCAGATCACCATAAACCTCATCTGTGGATATATGATGAAAACGGAAATGTTTCTGACGCTCGAGGTCAAGCTTCAGCCAATAAGCTTTGGCGACCTCCAATAAGGTGAAGGTGCCGACGATATTGGTTTGAATAAACGCGCAAGGACCATCAATCGAGCGATCGACATGCGATTCCGCAGCGAGGTGCATGACAGCGTCAGGCTGGAACTGGTCGAAAGCCTTCTCGACATCCGCTCTGTCACATATATCTACCTGAAAGAAACTGTAGGCAGGTAAATGGCTGACAGACGACAATGATTCTGTATTGCCTGCATAGGTCAACTTGTCAATATTTCCAACTGCGCAGTCGCCGTGCTGCAGCAAATGCCGTATGACCGCGGAACCGATGAACCCGGCGCCACCGGTCACTAAGATACGTTGTTTCATGGACTCACATCCTGATGAACTATAGAGATATGTTCAAGTCATTGCGGCCTGACTCGAGCAAAGCCTATATAACCGGCCGGACCGAGAGACCCCGTCCAATGCCGTAGTAATGGAAACCTTGCTTGGTCAGCCTGGCAGGATCAAATATATTTCGCCCATCGAAAATCACCGGATCTTTCAGGGACTTTTTGATGAAATCAAAGTCAGGAGCTTTGAAATCCTGCCACTCCGTTACAATGATCAAGCAGTCTGCCCCCTGTAGCGCAGCCTCTTTAGTCCCCATCAAACGCAAGTTTGGATGTGCAGGATAAAGGTGTTGCGCCTCTTCCATCGCCTTCGGATCATAGGCTTGTACGCTGGCTCCAGCTCCCCACAACAGGTTCATGAGTTCCAGGCTTGACGCTTCCCGCATATCATCGGTATTGGGCTTGAACGCCAGTCCCCAAAGCGCAAATGTCTTCCCGCGCAAATCATTCTCATAATGATACTGAACTTGCTCGAACAGCTTTTTCTTCTGTCTTGTATTAACCTTTTCAACCGCATTCAGAATGTGCGGGACAAAATCCAACTGTTGTGCCGTATGCTCCAGTGCTTTCACGTCCTTGGGGAAGCACGAACCACCGTAGCCGCAACCCGGATAAATGAACTGGTAGCCTATTCGCGGATCCGCACCAATACCTTTACGAACCGACTCGATATCGGCCCCTAAAAGCTCAGCGAGATTGGCGATTTCGTTCATGAAGGAGATTTTCGTGGCGAGCAGGCAATTGGCGGTGTATTTCGTCAACTCTGCGCTGCGAACGTCCATGACGATAATTTTTTCATGATTGCGGCTGAATGGCTCATATAGCTCGCGCATCATATCAATAACGTATTCGCTATCCGTGCCAATGATAATCCGATCCGGCTTTTGACAATCGCTGACAGCAGAGCCTTCCTTCAAGAACTCTGGATTGGAAACGACATGAAAATCGAATGCGCACTCTTTAGCGCTCAGGACCTCGGAAATCCGCTGTTTGACTTTATCGGCGGTGCCAACAGGAACAGTTGATTTATTAATAACAACTTTCTTGTCACGCATGTGACTGGCAATAGTTTCCGCTACTGCCAGAACATATTGGAGATCGGCGCTGCCATCTTCACCAGGAGGAGTGCCTACCGCAATGAACTGAATTTCTGCAAAATCAACCCCTTCAGCGGGATCGGTGGTGAAGATCAGGCGCCCTGCCTCGTAGTTCTTTTTTACCAAGGCGGAAAGACCCGGCTCATAAATTGGAATAATACCATCAATGAGTTTGGCGACTTTGCTTTCGTCCTTGTCAACACAGCAAACCGTATGCCCGGCATCCGCAAGAACAGTTGCCTGAACCAAACCGACATAGCCAGTTCCAAAAACTGTTAATTTCATGAGTTAGTCCTTTTGGTAGTAGTCAAATTCATTAGATAGTAAATTGTCATATCAACTATGTGATGCCTGAACGCCTTCGACTTGAATACCGCTTTAATACCCCCGGCGCTTGCACGAATCCCATCCGAAAGAGCATGAGAGTTACAATTGATAGCGGTCAGATAGCCAATTTGTTTTGCTCGTCGGGAAAACTCCGGCTCACACATAAACAGGAAAAAGTGTTCGCAAACACCGTTCAGCTCCCGCCAGACATCGCCCTTCACCACCCAATATGAACTTTGCACCCAGTCGACAATATGAAGTCCTGAGGTCTTGCCATTCACTTCCGTACATTCGTAACTGTCTCGGGCACCACGGAATAACCTGGAAAACATTTGCGGAGCGCGTCGAGCAAACTGGCTGGCAAGACTCGGGTAAGTTCTGGCTATGAGCTCTACATTGCCGCGGTCGTCAAGCTGCTTGATACCAACGATACCGATATTCTTTTCTTTCTGGAGTATCTCCACAGACTCCCTTATACAATCGACTGAAGAAAGGATCAGGTCTGGATTAAGCAGAACCATGAAATCCGCAGAAAAGTCCATCGATAAATTCGTCGCTTTGGTATAACCCCTGTTATGCGACGACCTGAGCAACGTGATGTTACTTTTCCCCCTGATACATTCATTCAGCCGGTTGAAGTTATCGTCATCGACACTATTATCGAAAACGGTGACCTGGCAACAGTTAAAAAGACTTTGCTGCTCCAGCGCCTTCAGGCTTTCTATCAGTCTCGGCGCCTTGAAGAAATCCACAATGGAAACATGTATTTTCATGCCTGGGCTTCCTTGCGACCAAGTAGCGCGTTGTATTCGTTTATCAGGATATTGGTGACGCCTTCCCAATCATTGGAAAAGGCGTTTTTCAACCGAGGTTGATAATCGTCCTTCAGGGCGTTTTCAACGCACTCCAGAATATCCGCTTGACTGCAGTCAGGTTCCAGCCTCAGCGGTGGCGAAGAAAAGTAGTCGAACAGCGCTGACGCTGCTGAAACTATAGGTTTGCATCCCAGGGAAGTAGCTTCCAGATCCACTTGAGAAACGACCTCGAACCAAGAGTTTGAAAGGTTAATCTTCGACCTTTTATAGTGGTAGCAAAGCTGATCCTGGTTCAATTCACCGAGATACTCGAGATTGGAACTAGCCTTGATGATCTCTTTGAATTTCTCACAGTACTTCTTGTGATTGGAGTTTTCTTTCCCAGCGAACACGACCCGGTACTGTGTACCTTTGAAGGTTTCAGCGATTTTCAGTATGTTTTTTCTGGGTTCAATACGACCTACCACCATGACATCTATGTCGCGGGGCGCAGGGTTCGTGCCGCCCCCATTGCCAAACGTCAATGCATTAGGAATGACCTTCACCTTGGAAGACGGCAACCTGTCGGTTACATCGCCCCTGATGTTCACAAGTTCACTCTCTGACAACGGAAAAATTCTCGACGAACGCTCCACCAGTTTTTTGTTGATCCCCAAGGGAGTGCTTCCGTAAGCCAAAACGTTACGTAAACTCTTGAACTTGATGAACTCTTTCGCAAAGGACGTAAGCATCAAGTAAGCGTCGTAACCCAAAAACTTCCCAAAGAAACCGCCGCGAAAATACTGCTCCATGTACTTTTTTTCATGATGAATCGGTGAAAAGCAAAACGGTATCTTCTTGCTCAGGGCCCAGTTCAGATACCTGTAATTTTCGTACGGTGTCTGCATATTGAACATGTGCATGACGTCTGGCTTCGTCTTCCTGATATCCAATTCACGAGGATCGGTCACCACAGTGACAAGAAAGCCCTTGGCCTCAAGGTGGCGCTTATACTTGTATACCTTCCCGGAGTCACCGCCTGGTTTCTCCGGAGCATCGCGCCTGAGACAAAAAAGAATTTCTGCCTGTTTTCCTCCACTCATCTGGCATACCTCACACCTGGGGTCTTTCTTGAAAGCACGATTTGCACCGAGGCTACGTAAAATATAAAAAACGAGAAAAACAGCGGAACCAGCGTGTTCAAAAGATCTCCCCGTATGATGTTGGTGCCTCTGAACAGGAAAATCAGACCGAGCACAGAATAGATACCACCTGTTCTGAACAGCTTCTCAATGAGCTGACTTAGACAAAACAACAGCCCCCCGGCACTTATCACGCCGAGCCAGCGAAAGTTAATATATGCCTCGCCAATCAAAGACGCTGTAATCTCGGCACCGCTGTCGACCAGCCGCTCGTAGAAAAACTCTTGGGTAAAGTATCGATTACCGGAGATAGGCTTTTCACTCCATATCGAGCGAGGAATCAAGAACGTGAACGCGGCCAAGTAAGTCTGAGCCGGACCGATACTCTGTTGCATAATCAAAGAACTGGAGTCAAAGGTCACGAAGTCCGGTGAAACAAAAACATTGAGCTCTTCCTGTTCGCCCCTCGTTAAGTCTCGATAAAGTGTAGAAAGGCTAAACAGAAGAAAACATGCCAACATCAATCTAATAATGGTCTTCTTGCTTAGCTTCTTTTGCTGTTTTCGCTGGGCGTTGCGTATCACCAGATAAAAGATGCAAGGCAATATGCAGTTCAAGACCAAGGTCGATCGACTGCCGGAAACAAGGCTTGCACAGAACGTCAGTAACAACACCACGATGAAAAACAATCGAAGGAGAAGTGACTTTGTCCACATCGCGCCTACGAACGATAGAACTGAAAGCGCCGGCGCGGTGTATAGGGCGATGCCAGCAAGCAAATTATCTTCAAAAAAGCTTTGCCTGTTACTCAGTAACGAAGCAAGCGAATACTTCTGCATACTGACAATGATCAGCCCACACAAAAAGACAGTGTAAAGAAAACAAACCGCGATAAACTTCCTGGTGATCCTGATCTCAAAGCTGGAACTTAATATGTGGGTTTTTCGGCTGAAAAACATCGTTAGAAAACTATAAACCATCAAAGTCAACACACAAAAGACCGCCACACTGGTATTCGATACCGAGTCCGATGGTATTTGCGGGTAGGTCGCAGAGAAAAAAAGATACTGATAATCGTCGGTAAAATAACCGTCCACCAAATAGGAAAGAACAAGAAACACCGAAAACCATAGATAGGTAATCGACTTCTTTGCGGCGTACGTTATGTACACAACAAAAATTGAGATCACGAACAGAACAACAAACATCATTGCTTGCTACCTGCCATGCAGAAAACACTTACACAATACAAGCATGACAAAGTAATCATATTGTAGATCAGGAACGCATTGATCGGCGACATGCCAAGCCAAGGTCGCAGTACGAACATGGCAAATACCAGCGAGCCTGCTCCTATTACATATACAATATTGGATTTTGACTTAAGGTGTAAAAACGCAGAAAACACCGGACATGTGATTGCGATCAGAGTGGACGCCAGGATCTTTACGTAAAATGAAAACAACGGCATGGCAACGAAAAACCCCAACAATAGCAGTCCGTACGCAAAAGAAAAGGTTTTAACGTTGAACAGGCCCAGGGCTCCATCACCATCATTGAATCTCGTATATACAAAATTGGTTACTATGAAACCAGCCGCTGCTGCAACTACACTGAACGCTATGAGCAGGTTATGAACCAGCTCGAAGTCTACCGTCCCCGAATACAGGTCACGCACGATGTTAATATCGTTTCGATAAACCAGTGACAATGCAATTCCGGAAAAAATGGTAACCAGACCCATATAGATATTCTTGGATGCTGGCAAGACAGCGCGCTCTCTCGAATTATTCATGATCGACAATAGCCCGGTTATCATCACTACGGTCGCGATCAGCGCCGGCACTGATAAGGTACGGGTCAATATCAGGATCAAAACGCAGGCACCTATGGTTATGTAGCGAATCGATGTTAACGCCTGAAACTTCCACTTGTCCTGACTCGTCAAATTGAAAGCGACTTTATACGAGAGAAAATACCCACATATCGCGCCTATACCGGTCAATATAAAATTTTCGAACATGCTGCCGATTCGAAATTGGCTGGCAGCAGTCAATAACCCCAGGCAAACAATCAAAATAAACGCAGGGCTCGCCGTTTTCGATATATACACCTGCACGCCCACAGTTTGGCCTACCTGAATGCCGGTCAACAGAAAGGTCACTAATACAACGCCCTGTTCGGTTACATGCTGACTATGGGTCAGCTTTCCGGCTAGATAAATGACCAAATACACTGAAACGAGATTAAAAGCGGAGCACGTGAGAAATACTGCTCGTCTAACCGCGGTATTTTGTCTGGGGTGGTAGGCTTTTATCCACAAAGCTGTTTGCTCCTATCACTGCGTTTGCACCAATCGTGATGTCTCCAACCACTACAGAATTAGGAAAAATCGTCACGCCGTCCTGGAGCGTGGGATACCCTCTTTTGTTACCGATGGTGCATCCCTGATAGATGGTTAAATTCTTCCCAATCACACTCCCCGAACCAAAAACTATTGACACTGGATGGGGAAGATATAGCCCCTCTTCTATTGATGCTCCATAGCCAACATCGATTGCATGCTTGGCAATTAGCAAGTTCCTGCTCAAGATATGCACCAACTTGTTTTTGGAAGCGGCAAGTCTCACGAGCAAAGAGGCATGGATGCTCGGATTCAAAAGTGACTTCAACACAGACTTGATGCCCGCGTTTCCATACACAACACGAATATCGCTTTTTATTAACGCAAACATTTACTGCTTCCCGTAATAATCGGAGTACCAACTCACAAATCGACTCATACCCTCTTCTATGGATACTACAGGTTGATAATCGATGGCCTTGACCAACTCACTTGTATCCGCATGGGTGGTAAAAACATCACCAGGCTGCATGGGTAGAAATTTTTTGATCGCTTTTATATTGGTGGCGCTTTCGATGGCCTCGATAAACCTGGTCAAGGACACGGGCGCTCCGTTGCCAATGTTATAAATTCTGTACGGAGCACTGCTTATGTCCGGACCTGACATATCAAATTTATCTTTCACCGGCACGACATCCTGGATCCGCAGTATGGATTCGACGATATCATCGATATAAGTGAAGTCACGGGATAGATTGCCGTTGTTATAAACTTCAATTTCCTTCCCGTCCATGATTGACTTGGTGAACTTGAACGGCGCCATGTCGGGGCGGCCCCAGGGACCATATACGGTAAAAAACCGCAGGCCTGTCACTGGAATACTAAAAAGGTGTGAATATGTATGAGCCATCAGCTCGTTGGACCTTTTTGTAGCCGCATACAAAGAGATCGGGTGGTCTACCGCAGAAGATGTTTGATACGGCGTTGTATTACTCGTGCCATACACAGAACTGCTCGACGCGTACACCAGATGCTCGACACCGTTATTTCTGCAACCCTCAAGGATATTGAGATGTCCGTTGACGTTGGAATCCAGGTACGCGTGCGGATTATCGATGGAGTACCTGACACCTGCCTGGGCGCCGAGATGGATCACCCGATCGAATCTGTGTGCATGAAAGATTTGTGCGATTGCATTGTTGTCGGAAAGATCCATTTTGAAAAATGTGAAATTTCGCAACGGCTTCAAAGTCTCGAGTCGCGAAAATTTGAGCGCTGGATCGTAATAAGAATTGATGTTGTCGATACCAATCACGTCATGCCCTATGGCACATAACTTATGGGCTAACGAACTTCCGATAAACCCTGCTGCACCCGTCACTAGGTATTTCATCATTTCATCCTTATTGCCGGCATTCTTACTGTTCGATGCGGAGTAGAAACTCATTCAAACCAAAGAACTTCGAACAACGAAATTAAAATATAGGTACGCTACCGCCCCAGAATTTACCGCAAGCACCCTGGGAACGATGATTAATTGGCCTCCTGGATATTTACATTATTTACCAGGAAAACTTGTGATTCAGTTGCAGCAGTGAAATGAATCAGGCGTTATCGGACTTGTATTCGTAGTGGTAATATCCGTAATCACCGTACCCATACGCGGATGCGCGTTTTTCCACGCCGTTGAATATCGCGCCCTTTAATTCAATACCGTTTTGTGCAAAACGGCGCATCGTGAGTTCTATTTCCCGCGCGGGGTTCAGACCGAATCGAGTAACAATGAGATTTGTTCCTGACAGCCGACCCACAATTGCGGCATCCGTTACAGCAAGTAAGGGTGGAGTATCCAATATCACCAGGTCGTAACTGCCACTCACCTCGTCCAATAACTCCGAAAAATTAGCTTTCATCAGGAGCTCGGATGGGTTTGGTGGAATCCGTCCTCGGGAAATGAAGTCAAATCCATTTATTGCGGTTTGATGAATCGCCTTGTCCAGAGAGCATTGTCTGGACAGTACGTCAGACAGACCGTTCTCCGAACTTGTTCCAAGCATTTTGTGGAGATAGCCTTTGCGCATGTCTACGTCGACCAGCAATACCCGACGCCCCGCCTGAGCGATAACGGCTGCGAGATTTACCGATACAAAAGTCTTACCCACCGCCGGACTGGGACCGGAAATCATCAAACGATTGTTCTTCGCTTCCAGCGTTGCAAAATGCAGGCTGGTACGAAGGCTGCGCACGGCTTCAATCGCAAGATCCGTAGGGTGATCCAAAGCCAGTAGATGCACTGAGTTCGCACGGCCACGCGCTCGCTTATCGTCTTCGGATTTCTGCAACGTGCTGTACGGGATAGACGCATAGACGGGCAACCCAAGCTGTTCAATCGCTTCTGGGGTTTCCAGCCCGCGATTCAATGCTTTGCGAACCAAAACCATTGCAATGGCAAAGTAACCACCCAGCAATGTCATCATCAGTACAATTAGCGCTTTTTGCGGTTTTACCGGTTTACTTTCGTCGACATCCGCTTCATCGATCAGATGTACATTGCCCACCGTCCCGGCGCGCATCACATCGAGTTCCTGGGACTTGTTCAACAACTGTGTATAGATTTCGTTACCCACCTGAACATCACGAGTCAGACTGAATAGTTCCTTCTGAGTGGCTGGCAGTCCTTCTACTTTCTTGACCAAGGAGCTTTGCTTGGATGTGAGCTCTGCAAGTTGCGTCATCAAAGCGCGATAGGCCGGGTGCTGCCCGGTAAACTTGCGGTCCATCTCGGCTCGTTGCAGTTTTAGCGTCGAAATGCTGGAATCCAGCGCAACTATCTGATCCAGAATGGCTTTGGTTTCCAAACTGATATCAATCGACTTGCTATGAATCTGGTATTCATTGAGGGCTTTCTCAGCTTTTTCCAGATCTCTTTTGACTTGCGGCAATTGCTCTTTCAGGAAATCCAGGCTGGCAGCCGCTTCCGCAGACGTGCGGTCGATATTCTGCCGCACATACAACTTTATGATTTCATTGAGTGTGCGAATGGATCTATCGGCATCGACATCCTCCAGAGCCAGGGAAAGAATGCCCGAATCCTTGCCTCTCTCGAATACATCAAGAGCCTTTTGATACTCGATGATCGTGGCCATCCGCGGTTGTCGGGTAACCGTAAACTTTGCCCCCGGATTAGCTCTCAAGGTTTTAACGCGTACTTTGAAACCGTCCTGGTCGAAGTCTTCGCCAACCGTACTGCGTGCAAGAGTGTTGCCATCCTCGTCCAGCATACTGTAGGCGCCATTCTCACCCGCAATCAGCGTCATCGGTTCGCCCAACAACGCATTCGGAACCTGGAGCTCGGAAATACCCAGCTCTTCCCCACCCCAGGTGAAACTGCTGAAGCCGTACCACGGGGCAGCAACGTCTTGCGGCTGATCAGGCTCGAATCGACGTGATATAAACTCGCCGATTACAGGGAAGTAATTGGGTTCAACTTCGACATCCAGGTTCAAATTGTCAATCGCCTTGCCCAGTACAGAGCGGGACTTGATCAATTCAATCTCGGTAACAGAAGGCGACTCTTGCCCCAACATAGTACTTATATTGGAAAAACCGAGCATGTCATTCTTTTTTGCTTCCACTTGAACGAGCGCATTGGCTCGATACACTGGCGCGGACAGCACAGCATACGCCGCACCCGCCACCATAAAGGCACCTGCCACCACGGCAATTAATAGTTTGTGATCGATGAGAGTCCCGACTAAAGCGAGAAGATCAATCTCATTACTACTGCCTTGCTGGACATTGAGAACTGGCGGTTGCTGCATAAGTGAGTTTCTTTGCCTTGTTACTATTTGAGAAAAATGGTCATCAGCGGACAAGGTGCTGTGCCCAAGCATTTACCGCTTCTTCGATCAACGCATAGGCGTGTTTGAAAGCGGGCTCGCCTTGACCATAGGGATCGCTGATTTCACGGTCCCCCTGCCACTTACCCAGCAGGAAAACCTTGCCTAGCGCTTCGGGTGCGCGGTTCAGAACGCCGGATTTATGCCGATTCTCCATCACTAGAATAAGCTCAGCCCAACTCACTGCTTCAGAAGTCAGCTGCCTGCCCTTGTGCTCGATCGGTGCATATCCACGCTCTGCGAGCAGCTTTTGGGCGGTCGGCTCGATAGAACTGTCAACCAACGCGCCTAATCCCGCGGACCTAACCTCAATGTCTGTCCGGACTAACGCGCTGCGCATCAGGATTTCTGCTGTGGGGCTGCGGCAGATGTTGCCGATACAGACCATCAGAATTTTTTTGAACACGGCAACCTCCCTGGATCCGTAACAGTTGAGCACGTTGTTTTAAATGGAAGGCGTCGAAGCAACAACTTACAGCCCGGGGGCGGTATGAATTCGATCCACCCCCCATTAAAAACAATCACTAAACTCGAGTGAATTAACCACAAGCTAAAATCTTAACTGCGAATCATCGAAGACATCAACCATTTAATTCATGGAGCACAGTTATTGCCACAATATACCAATAACGTCCACCGGTGATCATGGACAATAAATAACAATCAAGAACAAACTCAGACCAAACTTAACATTTTATAATTCTCGCGTGCTTTTCCTTCATACAACGTGCTATCTAATTGGCATGCAAACTGACAGTCCAAATTGTTAGTTTAATACACAAATCTAACATTATTAACAGCCCCTCATTTTTTAACAGAGACCTTACATGATCCGTAAATGCCTATTTCCAGCAGCCGGTTACGGCACTCGCTTTCTACCCGCTACAAAGGCCATGCCCAAGGAAATGCTGCCGGTCGTGAATAAGCCTTTGATTCAATACGGCGTGGAGGAAGCGAGAGCTGCAGGGTTGCAGCACATGGCGATCGTTACAGGACGAGGCAAGCGGGCGCTGGAAGACCACTTTGATATCAGCTACGAACTGGAGCATCAGATTCGCGGTAGCGATAAGGAAAAATTTCTCTCTGGCACTCGAGAATTGATGGAGACATGCACGTTCTCTTACACACGCCAGGTGGAGATGAAGGGCTTGGGGCACGCCATTCTGTCAGGGCAGCCTTTGATTGGTGACGAACCCTTTGCGGTGGTATTGGCTGACGACCTGTGCCTGAACCTGGAAGGTGACGGTGTTCTGGCGCAGATGATCGCGCTTTACAAGCAGTTCCGTTGCTCCATCGTTGCAATACAGGAGGTCCCCCTCGACCAGACCCATAAATACGGAATTATTGCCGGCGAGCAGATCCGTGATGACATCTATCGGGTCAACAGCATGGTCGAGAAACCAAAACCGGAAGACGCACCGTCCAACCTGGCGATCATTGGCCGCTACATCCTTACAGCCGACATCTTTGACCTGATTGCCGACACAGAGCCTGGCAAGGGTGGAGAAATCCAGATCACCGATGCGCTCATGAAACAGGCACAAAACGGCTGTGTACTCGCCTACAAATTCAAGGGTAAGCGTTTCGATTGCGGCGGAGCGGAAGGTTATATAGAAGCGACCAATTTCTGCTATGAGAATTTGTATAAGAAAGGCCTGTAACTGAGATTCCAGGCTCTTGGAGCCGCATTTCGACTCGGCCTTATACTTACAAGGAACATTATGAAAGCTTCCAGATCATCGATCGACTTCGCCAGCCAGTCGTTGGACTCCATTGCACCGGGAAACATTGGGCTTGGACAAAAGTTCGCGGACGGCGGCAGTGGATTGATGGCCTGGTTGCGGTCATATGAACCTCAATGTTCCTCACCCCAATCCAAGTGGCTGGTAGAACGCATCGGTCTCTTTCCTTCGTCCGGAAACATCCGATGTACTGTTCGCAATACGTTTGCCGTACTTGAGCATCTCCGTTCTCTGTACATCCATGAGGCGCTGGACGTTGAGGAAAAAGGCGGATTAAGCATGACCTTCACAGAATGGCGCTTCCGGATCGACCTTCTCGATAGCACCAGTGAAATTTTGTTGACCGTTGAAAGTCGTGGCGACATCTCGCTGATGAAGACGAAAACCGCGGAATTGCTGGAGCAAATCAATTGACCTCGTTTTCTTCATCCACTGTGTCGTTTCCCAGAAGCGATAGTTGAACAGCGGAGTTACCACTGAGCCTATTGCGCAGGATGAGGTTTTTACGGGATCCGCGATCCTCTACGATTCCGTTTCTGTTCCCCAAACATTTCACACCTTCGACACTTACTTCGGCGGCATTCGCCAGTCTGAGTCCGGTAGATAGACATTCGGATAGAACCCCGCCAACGACGACGCCATGGTGTGCCGGCTTGCCCGGCGAACCTAATTGAATACCATGCTGACGGGTTCTTGAAACGACGGGGTTGGTTATCCAGAACCTGTCTGTGTTCTGAAGCGTGATACCGGATGACACATCGACACCTTGTCCACGAAGGTTACGGATCTGGAGATGATCCAGGCAGATTCGATATGAATCCTCTATCAATACTCCCCGAAGCGCATCTCGTGCTTCAAAATTTTCGATTTTTACGTCCCTGCAACCAATCACCCTTGCGCAATAGTCACCATTTTCCTCGCAACGCGCTATTAGATTTGAGACCTTTATATCCGATATTTTCTGGGTAAACCCTTCATCAGATAAATAAAGCGCGAAGCCGCCTTCATTGATTCGGCCGACCTTACCGTCCACATTATTGATGCTGATACGGCGTATTGCGGTGCTTATTCCTGCTCGGACATGCAATTTGATCAGGCTCGACTGAGCGGAATCGAGAGTATTGTTGACCACCGTGACACGTTCAATATCCCCAGATTCATCGACGCCCTGCACTTCCTGCGTAAATGCTATACAGTCATCACCAGTGCGCACGCGATTATTGGCAACCACAATGTTTTTTGAACCCCCTTTGAAATGCCACCCATCGGTCAGCACCTCTGTATTTTCGACATCTGTATCATTACCGTAAATCAGGACGTAGTTACAATTCTGAAATTTTGTCGTCCAATCCGAGTATGTACTGCGTATTTTTACATTAGCAATCGACACAAAGTTACTGTTAAAAAAAACGATGTGCTTCCCTATTCTTCCGGAGCTGGATTTTATTGTGCCACCACCAAAAACGAGCACATTAGAAACTCCTTCAGCGTCGCGTTTGTTTTTTATGGTACCCGCGAATGTATCCAGACTGTTAAAGTCTTTCAGCAGGATGGTTTCGGGGGGAATAAACAGTTTGGAATTGCTCCCCATCTGCAACGGCTGGGTAATCCGGAGTACACCGGGTGGCATGACACAGATCAGACCTTTGGCTTCCGATAAATCTATAGCGGCCTGAATTGCGTGACTCCAATTCCAGCCAGTTCTGGCACAGGCTGTCTTTTTTTCAATTAGCCGTTCAAACTGAAGCACTCCAACATATTTGGACTTGCGGACATCAGACTCACACTGGATTGCTTGCTCCAATGAATTTATCGCCCAATCCAGATTGATTCCCCCATCTGCTATCACGAGATCCTTGGCGAGTTGTGTGCAGGCATAATCCCCCGGAATCAGAGGCTGCTGTTTGTCAATGTTGTGTTCCTGACCTTGCGACCAAGACGAAGTCGCGGTTGTAGCAAATAGGCCAGCGCTTGTGACGCCGGCCATTTGCATGAACGATCGTCGGGACAGTAATTTTTTTTAAAAGACTGGATTTTATCAGGCAAGAGCAAAAACTCTTTCATTCAATAATGCTGACAGTGCAATCAATCCTTGACTACACACCTCATCCGGGCAAACACGACTCTGCCTGACTCATGGTTTAAACACATACCGGATTGAACTGCTCGTGATCGAATGCTCGACCAGCCAATCGAGTGAAAGCGCATTTGTAATGAATAATCTTTGAGCCTTCGGCCGTAACCGCGTCAAAATCAGCACGACCACGCATTTTTACACCCACACAATATATCGTTGCACCTTGTGCCGACTGTATATGACGGGGCACAGCGATTTTCAATGAGTCTTCCAATAAACAACCGACATTGTAAGACACGGTATTTACATTCACGTCTTCCAGATTCGGACCTTCGTTGCGCGCGTAATGGCCGTTTATGCGTAAAATCTTGCCGCCATCGTGGAGGGACGAGCCTTGGTTATTCCCCTCCCCTGTTGCACCGTTGTCTCGACCGACACAATCAATTTCCACATGCCAGCCGCAGTTCTGCAATATCGCATTCCATTGATGATAATTGAAACCATCGAACCTGGATTTATATGCGGTGCAACGCAGGAATATTGTATTTCCACCTTCCGATCGAAAACTGCCTCCTCCGGACACACCGTAATTTTCACAATAACCAAACGAACAATCCACAGCGACCCAAAGCGGGGTCATGTTTTCGGCCGCAGCTCGCGTGAGGACATTCTGTACTCCTACAAAATTCAAGCCCTCGGTATAAAAAATATAAGGCCCGGTCACACGAAATGTTGAGTCTTGAAAAATACGGATGTCCACATCAGGAATACGACCATCAACAGTCTTCAAATACACCTTTCCGTCCTGAAAGCAGGCTGAACCAGGTGTTTCCGCAACAGCAGCTGCGCTGGACAGCACCTGATATTGCATGAAGTCGCCATTTCGATCTTTATACTTGGAATCCCAGGCAAAACGCCCGTTGGCCGTGTTACTGACCGACGTGGAATATACCCATGGGTAGGTGGTATCCGGTGCCCAGGCAAGGTTGAACAAGCAGCCATAGATATTCGCGGCGCCGCCGCCAAGCACGGTGATGGAAATATTTCTCGGAAGAAGGACCTCACCAAATGCATTATCGATAAGGGGATAATCGCCAGGCTGGAGGACGATCTCCACCACATCCGGCTTTGCCAATGCCGCCTGTATGCTGTTCAGCCCGGTTGCAAAGGTCAATCCGTCATTACTGGACGCGCCCCCTGTGTGCCGAACGTAATAGCGTTTACCGTGGGGTTTTATCGTACGCGCATTATAATCGGTAGACCCGGATCCATCCGCATTCATATAAACTGCGTGCGGCCAGAATGATGTAATGGACGACGGCAGGGTCAGTCTACCGAAGGCATCCACGTCATAAACCCGAAAGTAACCGTTCGAGAGCCTTGATTTATTACCGATAAAATTAACATTTGATGCGCCTACCAACGTACCAACTGTATAGGTTGTATTGTCGGCGAGACGAATCCACTTGATGCCATTGGCCATGGCGTAAGCAATAACTGAGTTAATGGCAACGGTGTTATCGCCAACACCGGTAGCACCAAAGTCACGGACATCAAGAACATCGCTTAGTTTTTTCTCAAGATTGCGGGATCTGAACCCCACCAAAGCGGCGCCCTTATCAAGCTCGGTAGAGTTCTTCAAATCGACTGCCAACTGAACACCCGCATCGGTAGTGGGTATCAACATGGCCGGACTCCCTGTCGAGTCAAAGCCCAGCATCATGTTGGCCCTGGCCAGCGCCGCAGGCAACTCGCTCAATACCTCTCCAACAGGAGCCCGAACGGTCTGAAGAACATTGATTGTTGTATTTTTTTCAATGATAGTCATCACACGCCACTCATTTTATATGCATATAAAGTGTCACGCAGGCAACTTGATCCTATCAACCACGGCTTCTTCCAACCGGACAATTAATCCCATGGTTTTAGACTGAATTTAACGTCGTGACGCGCAACTTTGAGCATTTCTTAATGACGGTGCAGTACACCACAGCCAGCCGGCTACAACCAACGCGGCAGGCAGCATGACGGTTATTCCTTAGTACTGGGCGAAACACAGATTTGATTCCAATACACTTCCCCCGAATGGTCCGGCTTAATACGTTATAGAGTCAACCGCCCAATGGGTTGAACCTGTGCGCCCGCCCGGCATCAAATTTGTCATACCGTATTCAGGATGTTGCCGCTAAAGCGCTACCTGCACCCACACACCCTTGAGTGGCTGTCAGCGCTCGGGTAATGTCATCAGACCCATAGGACAGAGCACGCCCATGACTTCCAAGCTGGAACAACTCAAACAAATGACCACCGTGGTTGCCGATACTGGCGACTTCGAAGCTATCGCTCGCGTTAAACCGGTGGACGCCACCACCAACCCTTCCCTGCTGCTCAAGGCTGCGGCCATTCCGGCGTACGCCGAGCTGCTGAACGCCAGCGTCCATGACTGCAAGGGCGATGTGGGTCTGGCCAGCGACCGTTTTGGCGTGGCGGTGGGGCAAGAGATTCTCAAAGTGATCCCGGGCCGCATTTCCACCGAAGTGGATGCACGCCTGTCGTTCGACACCGATGCCATGCTCAAGCGTGCGCATCGCCTGATCGAACTGTACGACAAGGCCGGTATCGGCCGTGATCGCGTGCTGATCAAGATCGCCTCCACCTGGGAAGGCATCCGCGCCGCCGAGATCCTGGAAAAGGAAGGCATCCAGACCAACCTGACCCTGCTGTTTTCCTTTGCCCAGGCAGCCGCCTGCGCAGACGCCGGGGTGTTCCTGATTTCGCCGTTCGTGGGCCGTATCTACGACTGGTACAAGAAAGCCAATGGCAACGACTACACCGGCGCGGATGATCCGGGTGTGCAGTCGGTAACGCGCATCTACAACTACTACAAGGCCAATGACTACAAGACCGTGGTCATGGGCGCGAGCTTCCGCAATCTGGGCCAGATCGAGCAACTGGCCGGCTGCGACCGCCTGACCATCAGCCCGGACCTGATCGACAAACTGGCAGCGGATAGCGGCAAGCTGGAGCGCAAACTCTCGCCCGGCCATGCCGGTGAAGCGCGCCTGAGCCTCAACGAATCGCAGTTCCGCTGGTTGTCCAACGAAGACGCGATGGCGACCGAGAAACTGGCTGAAGGCATTCGTCAGTTCGCGCGGGATCAGGAGAAGCTTGAGGCGTTGTTGCAGGCCAAGCTGTGATCTGAGCGGGTGTAATGCAAAAAGGGCGAACCCTGGTGGGTTCGCCCTTTTTTGTGAGCTGCTTTGGGTTGCCCCTGTAGGAGCGAGCATGCTCGCGATGGAAGCCCCGACGCCGCGGGCATCCAGGCAGCCCGCGTAATCGTTTACCACCATCGCGAGCATGCTCGCTCCTACAGGATCAGTGGCGCTCGAGGGCATTTACCAGGTCATGGAAGGCTTCACGATTGGTATCGTTCAAGCCCATGAGGATCTTGTGCGCTTCGAGCACTTTGATCCGCACCACTTCTTCTGACTGATCCTGGTCTGGCAGGTCGTCCAGGCATTCCGGGCACGGCACCGGCTTGTCGACGATGTTGAAGACCTGCTCGAAGCCCATGGACTGCAGCAGTCGCGTGATGTCTTCGTGGGTGGTGACGACGGTCGGCAGCAGGCCGACTTTCTGCCGCGACAGGATCGACAGCTTGGCCAGCAGGCCAAGTGTGGTGCTGTCGATGCTGCGGGTTTCGGTCAGATCGATCACGATCGCGTTGAAATTCAACGCATTGAAGATCCGCTCAATAGTCGCATCCAACGCCGAACACAGGGTCAGGCGAACTTCACCGACGAACTTCAGGACGAAGGTGCCATCCTGCTCGGCGAACTGGATTCTACCGGTACTCATCAAAGATTCCTGCTCAGCACCAACAGGGCGATATCATCCGGCATCTCCCCTAGCGTGGCCAATCCAAAAACCTGCCGCAACCCATCCAGGGTGCCGCCCGCCGCCTTGACCCGTTGGGGCAACGCCGCTTCTTTTTCTTTGAGTGTGGGTTCTGGCAAAAGATCCAGAATGCCATCAGACATCAGCGTCAGGCTGAACGTCGGCGGCAGTTCCAGCACGTGGTCTTCGTAGGTGGCTTCGTTGAAGAGGCCCACCGGCAGACCACGCCCTTGCAGATAACGAACACTGTCTGGCGTGTACAACACTGGCAACGGCAAATGACCGCCGATGCTATAGGTCAACAAACCGGTCTCCTCGTCGATGACTCCACCGACCATTGTGACGTGTTTACCCAGCTTACAACTGATCAGGCCCCGGTTGATATGACCAAGAACCTCTGAAGGCTTGAACTCCGGCAAGGTGCCGCTGCGCTTGGATTCGAACAGCAAGCGCGTGGTCATGAACTTCAACAGCACGGTGACGAAGGCTGAAGAGGCGCCATGACCGGAAACGTCCGCCAGGTAGAACGCTACCCGGCGCTCGTCGACGCGAAAGTAGTCGACGAAATCACCCGACAGGTACAGCGACGGGATGATCTGGTGAGCGAATTTGAATTCGTCGATGGTCCAGGGGCTGACCGGCAGCATGTTCATCTGCACCTGGCGACCGGCGTTCTGGTCTTCCTGGAGCAGGTTCAGGCTGGCCTCGAGTTCGCGGTTGGCCTTTTCCAGCTTCTCGCGGTAGCGCTGGTTCTCCAGCAACAGGCGCGCACGATCCAGGGCCCGGCGCACGGAGTGCTCGAGCACAGCCAGATCTTCGAGAGGCTTGATCAGGTAGTCCGCCGCGCCCAGGCGCAGGGCTTCGACCGCGTCGTTCATCACGCCCGCACCCGACACCACGATCACCGGCGTTTGCGGCGCCAGGTCGGTCACCTGGCGGATGAGTTCGAGTCCGCCCATCTGCGGCATGCGCAGATCGCAGATGACCAAGTCGGGCTTGTCTTGCTCGAATACCTGAAGACCCTGCTGACCATTGCTGGCCTGCAAGACGCTGAAACCACTGTCTTCCAAATAGGCGGCGAGGCTCGCGCGCACTACTTCGTCATCATCGATTATCAGCAGCGTGGCACTGGTTTTTGGCATGTGGGCAAACGGCGCCAGAATTAGGTTGGCGTAGCAGGCGGGGAACTTGACCCGGCACTGTCTACTGGATTCGCTTTCTAGCCTCTCTGTCGCACCGCTTTCGGGCATTTGCCCTACACACATGTACACCAGAGGTGCCCTTCTAAGGCGCAGACGGTACTCCCATCCGCGGGGCGTTTCAAGCTCACGCCGATGGTCGCTCGAGGTCTTTATTTGTCAAATCACAGAGAGTTATAAGAACAGACAGATCCGTAACCCAATGGAAGGTTGAAGCCATGAGTCAAACCGGTCGGGACAATAGCGAAAAACGCGATTTCATCCATATGCGGGACTTCGCAGACAAAAAAGGCGGCCTTGAGGGCCGCCTTTTTCAATTTACCGGTCGACGTCAAAAATCGTCTTCAACCTGACCGTCTTTCACCTTGAATTCACGGTTCTGCAAGTACGCATTACGGATGAAGGTGTACTTGTCGCCCGTGATCAGCTTCTCGCTCGACAGCAGATTGGCACGGGTATCGATGATGTCCAGGGCGTAGAACGAGTTGCGCACAGGCACGTCGTTTACGTAACGATAAGGGCCGGTATAGCTGTCGACGTACTTGGAAGGCGCGTCACGCAAGGTGCTTGGCCCCAGCAGTGGCAGCATCACGTACGGGCCGCTGCCGACCCCCCAGTAACCGAGCGTCTGGCCGAAGTCTTCGTCATTGCGCTGCAGGCCCATTTTGGTGCCGACATCGATCAAGCCCAGCAGGCCGAAGGTGGTGTTGAAAATGATGCGTGCGGTATCGACGCCCGCGGCGCGAGGCTTGGCCTGCAGGATATCGTTGGCCAGGTTGCGCACATCACCGATGTTCTGGAAGAAGTTATGCACGCCGTCCTCGACAAACTGCGGCGCTACGTACTGGTAGCCCTGGGCCAAGGGCTTCAGCGCGTAGGTGTCGATCACATCGTTGAACTTGTAGATCGGGCGGTTGACGCTTTCCCAAGGATCATCTTCCGAGGCTGCCTGGGCAACGAACGGGACCAGCGTCACGCTGGCGCATACACAAATCCTGGCTAGATGTTTGCTCCAGCGCATAGAAAAAAAACTCCCTGGTTTGTACCGGCTCGGGCGCCTGGCCCGGGCATCAAGTGGGCAAGTATAAGACGTAAACGCCATTTAAGGCACTTTGCCCTGAAACCGCGCCACAGGAATCGTGCCAATTGTGAGCCATTCACATCCGTGTCACTCAACTGTCACCGTTGCCCGCTAGCCTTCAGGCTATTTCAGGGACGTCCATATGCCGCTCGCCGAAGCCTTGCCCCAAACCGCACCCACCCCGACTGCCGTCCTGTTCGGCCTCAGTGGCTGCCTGGTGGATTTCGGCGCATACACGCACCGGCACGGCAGCCACCTGGCCGAACACGCCGAGCCCACGCCCGGCGCACTGGATAGCCTGCGCAGCTTGCAGCGCCAGCAAATCCCCTGTGCCTGGCTCGATGAACTACCCCCTGCCCTCAGCCTATCCCTGGCCGCTGCGTTGCCGGAATGGATCAGATCATCGCAACATCCAGCAACAAATAATCCATGGCCCGCCCCGAATGCCTGCTGGCAAGCCTTGATGACCCTGAACGTCGAACGACTCGACGGTTGTGTACTGGTGAGCGGTGAGCCCCGCCTGCTGCAAGCGGGACTCAATGCCGGGTTGTGGACCATCGGCCTGGCGTCCTGCGGCTCGCTGTGCGGCTTGACGCCCCGGCAATGGCAAATGTTGACCCAGCAGGAGCGCGACAGCAAACGCGCCAGGGCCACGATGCAACTGTTCGGCCTGGGCGTACACTCGGTGATCGATCACCTCGGTGAACTCGACACCTGCCTGGCCGACATCAGCTTGCGTCGGCTCAAGGGCGAAAAGCCCTGATCGAGATCATGCACGTTGCGCGCGAGTGGATTAATCTAAAGGTCAGCCATCGACCGTTGGCGCATCGCCTTGGTCCATGCCAGTGCCTATCGATAAAAGGAAGAACGCCATGCCTGCCCGCGAACTGCAAGACCAACTCAATGCCCTGCGCGAGCAACTGGAACAGAATCCTCCATTGTCTGAAGCAGAGCGCGCCGAACTGCATGAGCTCATGCAGCAGATTGAATTGAAGCTTGAGCTTGAAACCAAAACCCAGGACGCCAGCCTCGCCGATGGTGTGAACCTGGCCGTTGAGCGCTTCGAACTCGAACACCCTACCCTTGCTGGCACCCTGCGCAACATTGGTCAGGCCTTGGCCAACATGGGGATCTGAACCCTCCCGATGCAAAAAAGCCCTGCTTTCGCCAGCAGGGCTTTTTCATTTCTACGCTTGGCAATACAAATCCCCTGTGGGAGCGGGCTTGCTCGCGAAAGCGGTGGGTCAGTCAACATCATCGTTGAATGTGAAGCCGTCTTCGCGAGCAAGTCGGATCGCCGCACCGCCGCCCCCACATTAGATCTTCATTGACGGACCAGACGGTGGTTCGGCAGTTGCACCTCTTCGGTGCTGCGATACGGGTTGATATCCAGCCCGCCACGCCGCACATAGCGCGCATACACTGTCAGTTTCTCGGGCTTGAGCAACCGCTGCAGGTCGAGGAAGATCCGCTCCACACATTGCTCATGGAAATCCGAATGCTGACGGAAGCTGACGATGTACTCGAGCAGGCTCGCGTGATCCAGCGCCGCACCACGGTACTCCACCACCACGCTGCCCCAGTCCGGCTGGCTGGTGACCGGACAGTTGGACTTGAGCAAATGGCTGTGCACGCTCTCCTCGACAATGCGCGAATCATCGCAACGCAGCAGTTCCGGCCGCGGGTGCTCGTAGTTGCTGACGCTGATATCCAGCTCATCGATACACACGCCCGGCAAGGCCACGACGCCTTCGCTTTCAACTTCCTTGAGGCTGCGGATGCGCACGCCCACCGGCTTGCCGGCAGCCGCCGACAAGTCCCTGGCCAGCGTCGCTTCAAGGCTCGCGGTGTCGGCAAACGGCGTCTGGTTCAAGGAATTGAGGTACAGCTTGAACGACTTCGATTCGATGATGTTCGGGGAATCCGCCGGAATGCTGAACTCACCGATCGCCACCACGGGCTTGCCCGACGGCAGCAGCCAGGACAGTTCGAAGCAGTTCCAGAAGTCCACGCCTTTGTACGGCAGGGTTTGCGCCGTCAGGCCCAGTTCCGCCCATTTCGCGGTGCGCGGGATCGGGAACAGCAGGGACGGCGTGTAGGTGGCGATGTATTCGCTGGACTTGCCCAGCGGCGAGTGTTCGGCTGCGGGATGCATGGCGGAAACCTGACTGAAGAATCAGCAGATTCTATCAGCCTTTGCTCCCGCCTTTGAGTGCTTACTGACTGACAGTCAGTTTGCCGACCATGCCGGCCTGATAATGGCCGGGGATGTTGCAGGCAAACTCCAGGTTGGTGGCCTTGCTGAAGGTCCAGGTCAGCTCGGCGGTCTTGCCCGGCTCCACCAGCACGCTGTTGGGGTCGTCATGCTTCATGCCGTGGTCCATCTTGCTGTGATCCATGCCGGCCATATTGCCGTGATCCATGGCCTTCATGCCGGTGGGCGTCAGCATGCCGCTCTGTTGCATCTGCAACATTTCCTGCTGGTGTTTGGCGTGCATCGCCGCATCCCCCAGGTTGAATTCATGCAACAACTGGCCTTTGTTGACCAGCACGAAGCGCACGGTTTCCCCGGCCTTGATATCGATGGCCTTCGGCGTGAAGGACATGTCCCCCATGACCACCTCGACGCTACGGGTCGCCTGGGACGCCGGGGCCGGCTGGCCAAAATCGTAGGTATGCCCGGTGTCCGCCCACGCGGGTGAACTCAGTGCCAGCAAACACAGGATTTGTGCCACGGATTTGCGTAAAAACATCGTCGTACTCCAACAAGACAAGGCTAAGCATGTGCAAGACTCTAAACTGCTGGCACTGCCCGTAACCTGACAGCCAGATTACAACTTTGTCAGGTTGACCTGCATGAACGCTGCCCACGGTATAAAGCGTTCGTACCCTTTGCCAAGAGTCGCCCATGAAACTGCTGATCGTCGAAGACCAACCGAAAACCGGCCATTACCTGCGCCAGGGCCTGGCCGAGGCCGGGTTCAACACGGAACTGGTGACCGACGGCAACACCGGCCAGCAATTGGCCCTCAGCGGCGAGTATGCCCTGCTGATTCTTGATGTGATGCTGCCAGGTCGTGACGGCTGGCAGATTCTGCAAGCGGTGCGTAGCGCCGGCCTCGACACGCCGGTACTTTTCCTGACCGCCCGTGACGCCGTGGAGGACAGGGTTCACGGCCTCGAACTGGGCGCCGACGATTATCTGGTCAAGCCATTTGCCTTCTCCGAATTGCTGGCCCGGGTCCGCAGTCTGTTGCGTCGCGGCAGCGCCACACCTCAGGAGACCAGCCTGCAACTGGCCGATTTGCGCCTGGACCTGATTCGTCGCCGGGTCGAACGCAGCGGCCAGCGTATCGACCTGACCGCCAAGGAATTCGCCCTGCTGGAAATGCTCCTGCGCCGCCAGGGCGAAGTCCTGCCCAAGTCACTGATTGCGTCCCAGGTCTGGGACATGAATTTCGACAGCGACACCAATGTCATCGAGGTGGCGATCCGCCGCCTGCGCCTGAAGATCGACGATGAATTCCCCAACAAGCTGATTCACACCGTACGCGGCATGGGTTACGTCCTTGAAGAGCGCCCCGCCTGATGCGCCGAATGTCCTTGAGCAACCGCCTGGCGCTGTTGTTCGCCGCCTGCACCGCCGTGGTGTCGTTGTTCGCAGGCGTGCTGTTCAGCCGCGCCAGCGAGGCGCACTTCATTGAACTCGACCAGCAACTGCTGGACGGCAAGTTGATTGGCTTGCGCCGCGCCCTGCACGACTATCGGTCGAGTGACAGCGAGGTGAGGCTGGCGGAGGAACTGAGCCGGCAGGCTGACCTGTCCCTGCGCATCACCGGCAGCGACGGCCAGCGCTGGTATGACAGCTCGACCAACATTCCACCGGCATTGCCGCGCCAGCCCGGATTGTCGACGGTGAGCCATGAAGGCACGGATTACCGCGTACTGAATGCGCCGCTGTTCACCGACAAACCCGAGTCACCGCAACTGACCCTGCTGCTGGACATCACCCACCACCAGCATTTTCTGCAACGCATGCAGCATTTGATCTGGCTGACCGTCGGCCTGTCAGCCTTGGCCACCGCGCTGCTGGGCGCCTGGGCGGCACGCAGCGGCTTGCGTCCGTTACGGCGTATCAGCGCGATGGCCAGCGGTGTTTCCGCGCAATCGCTGAACTCGCGGTTGCCTGAAGAAAACATGCCACCGGAACTGGCGGAAATGGCCCACAACTTCAACGCCATGCTCGGACGCCTCGACGACTCGTTCCAGCGCCTGTCTGCGTTCTCCGCCGACATTGCCCATGAACTGCGTACGCCACTGTCGAACCTGCTGACCCACACGCAAGTCACCCTCACCCGTCCCCGCCCGATCGAGGACTATCGCGAGGCGCTGCACAGCAATCTCGAGGAGCTGCAATGGATGGCGCAACTGGTCAATGACATGCTCTACCTGGCCAAGGCTGACCATGGCCTGCTGATCCCCAAGCGCGAGCCATTGGAACTGGGACAGGAAACGGATCTGCTGCTGGAGTTTTTTGCACCCCTGGCGGAAGACGCCCAGGTCACACTCAGCCGTGAAGGCCTGGGTCGCATAGAGGGTGATCGCAGCATGTTGCGGCGGGCGTTGTCGAACCTGCTGGACAACGCGCTGCGCTTCACCCCGGTCAAGGGCACAGTGCAGGTCAGGATCGAGGAGCAACCCGATTGCCTGAGCCTGCGGGTGGAAAACTCGGGTGATGGCATTGATCCGCAACTGCTGCCGCGCCTGTTTGACCGATTTTACCGGGCTGACCCGGCACGCCGCGAAGGCAGCAGTGAACATGCGGGATTGGGGTTGGCGATCACCCAGTCGATCATCCGCGCCCATGGCGGGCAGATTCGTTGTGAATCTGCGAATGGGTGGACGCGGTTTGTGATCGAGTTGCCAAGGGGGGATTGAGGCTGGCAGTTTCGCCCCCTTCGCGAGCAGGCTCGCTCCCACAGTTGACTCCGAGCTCTTGTGGGAGCGAGCCTGCTCGCGAAAGCGGTATATCAGATCACGAATAGCGCAGCGCGGTAGCCGGCTCGATCTTCGCCGCCCGCCATGCCGGGTAAACCGTGGCCAGGAAGCTCATGACAAAGCCCGCCGTGCAGATCAGCGCCACATCCGCGCCTTGCAGTTCGGACGGCAGGTTACTGACGAAATACACATCGGAGCTGAAGATGTGCTGCCCGCTGACCCGCTCGATCCAGCCCACGATCTGGCTGACGTTCAGCGCGGCAATCACGCCCAGTACACCGCCAATCAAGGTGCCGACGATACCGATCACCGTGCCCTGCACCACGAAGATCGCCATGATCTGCCGTGGCGTGGCGCCGATGGTACGCAGGATCGCGATGTCCGCGCCCTTGTCGTTCACCACCATGATCAGGGTCGCGATGATGTTGAACGCCGCCACCGCGACAATCATCAGCAATAGCAGGCCAATCATGGTTTTTTCCATCTTCATGGCGCTGAACAGACTGCCCTGGGTGTGGGTCCAGTCATCAGCCTTGTAGGCGGCGCCCAATCCCGTGGCGATGTCGCTCGACACTTGCGGCGCGGCGTACAGATCCCTCACCGCCAGGCGCACGCTCTGCACCTGATTCGGCTCCCAGTGCTGCATCTGCGCGGCATCGGCCATGTGGATCAGCGCCATCGTGCCATCCAGCTCGGCACCGACCTTGAACACCCCGACCACATTCAGTCGTTGCATGCGCGGGGTAATGCCGCCCGGTGCATTGCTGACTTCCGGCACGATCAGGGTGATCTTGTCGCCGACATTCAAGCGGAAGCGGCGCGCCGTGATCTCGCCGATCACCACGCCGAATTCGCCCGGTTTCAGGGCTTCCAGACTGCCCTGGACAATGTGCTTGGCGACAATCGACACCTGGCCTTCCAGCGCCGGGTCGATACCGCTGACCTGAATGGGCTGCATCGTGCCCTTGTAGGACAGCATGCCTTCCATCTCGGTGAACGGCACCGCTGCCGTCACTTGCGGGTTTTTCATCGCCGCCGCTGCCACCGGTTTCCAGTCATCGATCGGGTTGACGCCGACGATGGTGGCGTGCGGCACCATGCCGAGGATGCGCGAGCTCATTTCGCGCTGGAAGCCGTTCATCACCGACAGCACCACGATCATCGCCAGCACGCCCAGGGCGAGGCCGATCATCGAGGTCATCGAGATGAAGGAGACAAAGCGATTGCGGCGCTTGGCGCGGGTATAGCGCGTGCCGATAAAGATCGATAACGGTCTGAACATTCGCTGGGGCACCGTATAAAAATAAAAGACCCGACGCCTTTCAGACATCGGGTTTCAGCCAATCAGATGGGCGTGAGGCAACCTTCCTGCAGGTGCAAGACGCGATCCATCTGGCGGGCCAGGTTCAAGTCGTGGGTCACCACCAGGAACGCCGTGCGCATCGAGGTGCTGAGCTCCAGCATCAGGTCCTGAATGCCCTGGGCAGTATGGGAATCGAGGTTGCCGGTCGGTTCGTCGAGCATCACCAGGCCTGGATTGTTCACCAGGGCGCGGGCGATGGCCACGCGCTGACGCTCACCACCGGACAATTCGGCGGGCTTGTGCTCCAGGCGATGGCCCAGCCCTACCCGCTCCAGCAACGCCGTGGCACGCTGGCGCGCTTGCGGGATCGCGGTCTTGCCAATCAGCAGTGGCATGCAGACGTTTTCCAGGGCGGTGAACTCCGGCAGCAGGTGGTGAAACTGATACACGAAGCCGAGGGCGCGATTACGCAGCAGGCCGCGCTTTTTTTCGCTCAGCGCCGACAACTCTTCACCGTCGAGCCAGACGCTGCCCTTGGTCGGCGTATCGAGACCACCCAACAAGTTGAGCAAGGTACTTTTGCCCGAACCCGACTTGCCGACGATCGCCACTCGCTCTCCCGGGTGCAACTCCAGTTGCAGACCGGCCAACACTTCCACCGACTCCGGGCCTTCCTCGTAGGACTTGCCCAGGCTGCGGCAGCTCAAGATTGCTTTATCACTCATGCCCGACTCACTCATAACGTAGCGCCTCCGCAGGCTGGGTGCGCGCGGCACGCCAGGCTGGATACAGGGTGGCGAGGAAACTCAGGACCAACGCCGCGGAACAGACCATCACCACGTCCTGGCTCTGCACCTGCGACGGCAGGTAATCGATGAAATACACATCGGCGTTGAGGAACTTGTGCCCGATCAGGCCTTCGAGGGCCGAGATCGCGGCGCTGACATTCAGCGCGGCGAAGATGCCGACCACGGCACCGATCGCGGTACCGACTACGCCAATGACGGTGCCTTGCACCATGAACGTACGCATGATCGTGCCCGGCGTCGCGCCCAGTGTGCGCAGGATCGCGATATCGCCCTTCTTGTCGTTCACCACCATCACCAGCGTTGAAATGATGTTGAATGCCGCGACGGCAACGATCAGCAGCAGCAACAGGCCGATCATGGCTTTTTCCATGCGGATCGCCTGGTACAGGTTGCCATGGGTGCGGGTCCAGTCGCGGGCGTAGAAGCGGTCTTCACCGAGATCACGGGCGATGCTCCACGCGGTGCGTGGTGCCTGGAACAGGTCGTCGAATTTCAGGCGCAGGCCCTGCACCTGGTCCGGCTTCCAGCGGTGCAGCCGAGCCAGATCCTGCAGTGTGGTGACGCCGAGATAGCCATCGAGTTCGCCGGCGCCGACATGGAAGATGCCGACCACGGTAAAACGCTTCATGCGCGGGAACATCCCGGCCGGGGTCACGGTGACTTCCGGCGCGACGAAGGTCAGCTTGTCGCCGATCGCGGCACCGAGCTTGGCCGCGGCCTTGTCGCCGATGACGATACCGAACTCACCCGGCACCAGGTCGTCGAGTTTTCCCTGGGTCATGAAGTGATCGATGATCGACACCTGGCGTTCTTGCGCCGGGTCGATGGCATTGAGCAGGACTTTCGAGACCTTGCCGTTATTGGTCAGCAGCCCCTGCATTTGCGTAAACGGCGCCACGGCCGTCACCTGCGGATTCTGCCTGACCTTCGCGGCCAGGCTTTGCCAATCGCTGATCGGCTCGCCGGACTCGATGGTCGCGTGGGGCACCATGCCCAGCACGCGGGTGCGCATCTCATGATCGAAGCCGTTCATCACCGACAGCACCACGATCATCACGACCACGCCAAGGGCGAGCCCGATCATCGAAGTCAGGGAAATGAATGACACAAAATGATTGCGACGCTTTGCACGGGTGTAACGCGTGCCGATAAATACGAAGAGAGGTCTGAACATGTCGGGGCTTGTTCGGAGGGAAAAGGAACGTCCTTGTGGCGGGGGTCGATAACCAGCTTTACACTCAGACCACCGCCGCTACCATGGGTTCGCCATGTCGACATTAGATGAAGAAGATCGCCGCGAATACTACCGTATCGAGGATACGATCGCACTGGAAATTCGGCCCCTGTCCGCTACCGAAGCCACAGGCCAGGAAGTGTTGCAGGATGCTTCCCCACTCTTCAACCTGCTCAGCGAACTTCACCTGAGTGAATTCGAGTCGCAACACCTGTTGCGCCAGATCAGCGAACGCGACCGGAACATCGCGGCGTTCCTCAAATCCCAGAACAAACGCATCGACTTGTTGAGCCAGGTGATCGCCATTACCGTACTCGGGCAGATCGGTGAACCGCAGCCGGTGATCATCTCCGAAGGCGGTATCGACTTCCAGCACCCCTCGCCCATCGCCACCGGCGCACGCCTGTCGGTCAAACTGGTGCTGATGCCGCAAGCCCTGGGCTTGCTGCTGCGGGCTCGCGTCACCCATTGCGACCACAAGGGCGAAGGCTATGACGTGGGTACCGAGTTCGAACACCTGACCGATGCCCAGCGCCAACTGCTGGCCCGCCACATCTTGCAAAAGCAGGCCCAGGAACGACGCCTGGCCCGCGAACAACTCGACTCAGGCAATTAATTTAAGGAAGAACCGTGACCCTCATCTACGGCCATCGCGGCGCCAAGGGCGAAGCACCGGAAAACACCCTGACCAGCTTTCAGGAATGCCTCAAGCACGGCGTACGCCGTTGCGAACTGGACCTGCACCTGTCCATGGACGGCGAGCTGATGGTCATCCACGACCCGACCCTCAAGCGCACCACCGACCGTCGCGGCAAGGTCGTCGAACATACCGCCGCCGAGCTTGTGACCTATGACGCACGCAAGGGTGGCCCGGGCTGGATCAAGCCTTGCCCGATTCCGACACTGGAAGAACTGTTCGAGAAATGCGACTTCGATCACTGGCAGCTGGAAGTCAAAAGCGCATCACGGACGCGTGCCGCGACCACCGTGCTGGCGATTCGCGAAATGGTCCAGCGTCATGGCCTGATGGACAAGGTGACGATCACTTCGAGTTCCCGTGAAGTGCTCAAGGCGGCGCTGGAGCTGGTGCCGGACGTATCCCGCGGGTTGGTGGCCGAATACGCCTGGCTCGACCCATTGAAGGTCGCGGCCAGCTATGGCTGTGAGATTCTGGCGCTGAACTGGACCCTGTGCACGCCGGAACGCCTGCAAAGGGCGCAGCGTCAGGGGCTGCATGTGTCGGTGTGGACCGTCAACGAGCCTGCACTGATGCGCAGACTCGCCGACTTCGGCGTTGACAGCCTGATTACAGACTTTCCCGGTTTGGCCACCGCCACGCTCGAGAATTGCTGAAATCGGTCTCCCCGGCCGGCTCAGGCCACCGGCCGGAGCCGCTCAAAAAAGCCGGTTGAGGCCGTCGTACGCCGCTACCCGGTAGGCTTCGGCCATGGTCGGGTAGTTGAACGTAGTGTTGACGAAGTACTTCAGGGTGTTGAGTTCGCCCGGCTGGTTCATGATCGCCTGACCGATGTGTACGATCTCCGACGCCTGATAACCGAAGCAGTGGACGCCCAGCACTTCCAGGGTTTCACGGTGGAACAGGATCTTCAGCATGCCTTGCGGCTCGCCGGCGATCTGCGCACGCGCCATGCCCTTGAAGAAGGCCTTGCCTACTTCGTAAGGCACCTTGGCCTGGGTCAGTTCCTGCTCGTTCTTGCCGATCGAGCTGATCTCCGGAATGGTGTAGATGCCGGTCGGTACGTCATTGACGAAACGCCAGCTACCGTTCTCGACGATGCTGCCAGCGGCCGAGCGGCCCTGGTCGTGGGCGGCACTGGCCAGGCTTGGCCAGCCGATCACGTCACCGGCGCCGTAGATGTTCGGCACGCAGGTGCGGTACGCCTCGTCGACTTCGATCTGGCCACGGCTGTTGACCTTCACGCCGATGTTTTCCAGACCCAGCTGATCGGTGTTGCCGGTACGACCGTTGCACCAGAGCAAGGCGTCGGCCTTGATCTTCTTGCCGGACTTGAGGTGCAGGATCACACCGTTGTCCACGCCTTCGACGCGGTCGTAGTCTTCGTTGTGGCGAACCGTGATGTTGTTGTTGCTGAAGTGATAACTCAGGGCCTGGGAAATTTCCGAGTCGAGGAAGCTCAACAGCTGGCCACGGTTGTCCACCAGCTCGACCAATACACCCAGACCACTGAAGATCGAGGCGTATTCGCAACCGATCACGCCGGCGCCATAAACAATGAGTTTGCGCGGAGTGTGGCCGAGGCTGAGGATGGTGTCGCTATCGTAGATACGCGGGTGGTGGAAATCGATGTCCGCCGGGCGATAAGGACGCGAACCGGTGGCAATGATGATGTGCTTGGCCACCAGCTTCTCGACCACGCCGTTGGCGCAGACCACTTCGATGGTTTGCTCGTCGGCGAAACTGCCGGTGCCGAAAAACACGTCGACGCGGTTACGGGCGTAGTAGCCAGTGCGCGAAGCGACTTGCTTGGAGATGACTTTCTCGGCGCTTTTCAACACGTCCGGAAACGAGAACCAGCGCGGTTCACCGATGGCCCGGAACATCGGGTTGGTGTTGAACTGCATGATCTGCCGCACCGAGTGACGCAGTGCCTTGGACGGGATGGTGCCCAAGTGAGTGCAGTTGCCGCCGACCTGGCGACGGCTATCGACCATCGCGACCTTGCGCCCTGCCTTGGCGGCGTTCATTGCCGCGCCTTCCCCCGCCGGGCCGGAACCCAACACCACCACGTCGTAGTTGTAGACAGCCATGCGTACTCCTCAGAACAGGCCGCGGCACCCTCGGCACCTGCGGCTAAATCACGCCAATGCGTGGCATGAAGGAACAATTTGGGGCCAGTGCAGAACCCGGACACAGTCTATAGAAGCGTCAACGCCGCGCACATTAACCCTTGGTCGCGTCGTAGGCTACTTTTGCCTGCACTACAACGCCAGTTTTCAATGCTCGAATCGCCACAATCACTCGGTTTTTTTGCCACTGAGGCGTTCAAAAGCGTGACTGCTGCGCGTAACGAAACCTGTATCGGCACGAATCACAAAAAACGCACCGATATCGTGTTTTTCTGCGTAGTCCCAACCACGCTCCGGACCGAGAATCAGCAACAGCGTCGATAAGCCATCGGCCATCAATGCGGAAGGATGAATCACCGTGACCGACGCCAGGTCATGTGACACTGGCGCACCGATGCGAGCATCGAAGGTGTGGGAAAAACGCCGACCGCCCTGCACGAAGTAATTCCGGTAGTCGCCGGAAGTGGACAGGCCGTAGCCGTCGACAACAATGACGCGCTCGGCCACCTGCCGGTCATCCCGAGGCTCTTCCAGGGCAATGCGCCAAGGCGAGCCATCCGCTTTCTTGCCGGACGCCTTGAGCTCACCCGTGGCTTCGGCGAGGTAGTCATGGATCCCCATCGCCTCGAGCCTTGCGGCAATCGTGTCCACCGCGTAACCGGCGGCGATGCTGTTGAAATCAACCTCGACGGCGGCGTCCTTGCACAACTGGTCGCCCTCGGTACGCAAGTGCTGGTAACCGACGCGCTGGCGAACTTCAGCGAGGGCTTCGGCGGCTGGGACTTTTTCCTCACGGGCCTGCGGACCGAATCCCCAGAGGTTCAGCAACGGCTCCACCGTCAGATCGTAGGAACCGTCGCTTTGCACCGACAGTTTCTCGCCCACACGGACCAGCTCGAGGACTGACGCCGGCATTGCCTGACAGCGATTGGCCGGCAATGCATTGAAGCGCTCGATGTCCGAGTCGCTGCGGTAGGTCGACATTTGCCGGTCAATGTCAGCGAGAATTTGCTCGACCTGGATGCGGACCTCCTCCGGCGCCGGCAGCCCGGCATGGCGCACATACTTGATCGACCAGGTGCTACCCATGGTCGGGCCGCCCAAGGTTTCCAGGGAGTCGCCGTTGCCGCAGGCCGCCAACATGCCGAACAGCACAAAGAAAATGCTCCGCCACCTGATCAACAAATACAGCACCTCCCGACCATGCCCCTGACACAACGACATGGCACGCCATTATGCGCCACCCCTGTAGGAGCGAGCATGCTCGCGATGGTCGTCAACGATAACGCTGGCTGCCTGATACCCCGCGGTGCCTGGTCTTCCATCGCGAGCATTCGAGCGTCGACCGGCTGCTCCTACAGGTCAAAGGTGACCGGCACAAACAAAAACGCCCCGACCAAAGTCGAGGCGCTTCACGTGCAGCTAAAGGCTTAGCGCGGGAATGCTGGCGGGTTTACACCGGCCATGTCTTCCATCACACGAACCACCTGGCAGCTGTAACCGAACTCGTTGTCGTACCAAACGTACAGAACAACGCGGTTATCCTGGGTGATGGTCGCTTCAGCGTCCACTACGCCTGCGTGGCGCGAGCCGACGAAGTCGGTGGAAACCACTTCCTGGGAGCTGACGTAGTCGATCTGCTTGTGCAGGTCCGAGTGCATGGCCATCTGGCGCAGGTACTCGTTGATTTCGTCGCGAGTGGTGGCCTTTTCCAGGTTCAGGTTCAGGATAGCCATCGACACGTTCGGCGTAGGAACGCGAATCGCGTTGCCGGTCAGCTTGCCCTTGAGCACTGGCAGTGCCTTGGCGGCTGCGGTGGCGGCACCGGTCTCGGTGATGACCATGTTCAGCGGCGCGGCGCGGCCACGACGGCTGCCCTTGTGGAAGTTGTCGATCAGGTTCTGGTCGTTGGTGAACGAGTGAACGGTTTCGACGTGGCCGTTGACGATGCCGTACTTGTCGTTGACTGCCTTGAGCACCGGCACGATGGCGTTGGTGGTGCAGGAAGCCGCCGAGATGATCTTGTCGTCAGCGCTGATATCGCCATGGTTGATGCCGTGCACGATGTTCTTCAGCGCGCCCTTGCCAGGTGCGGTGAGGATCACGCGGGCAGCGCCCGGGCAGGCCAGGTGCTGGCCCAGGCCGTCGGCGTCACGCCACACACCGGTGTTGTCGACGATCAGAGCGTTTTCGATGCCGTACTGGGTGTAGTCGACTTCGGCCGGGCTCTTGGCGTAGATAACCTGGATCAGGTTGCCGTTGGCGGTGATGGTGTTGTTGGCCTCATCAATGGTGATGGTGCCGTCGAACGGACCATGGACCGAGTCGCGACGCAGCAGGCTGGCACGCTTGACCAGGTCGTTCTCGGCGCCCTTGCGGACAACGATGGCGCGCAGGCGCAGGCCGTCGCCACCACCGGTTTTCTCGATCAGGATGCGCGCCAGCAGACGGCCGATACGACCGAAGCCGTACAGGACAACGTCGGTGCCTTTGCGAGCGGCAGCGTTCTGCTGGCCAACCACGTCGGCCAGTTCTTCACGGACGAACTGCTCGGCAGTACGGCCATTGCCTTCGGCCTTGAATTTGGCCGCCAGCTTGCCCAGGTCCACCGAAGCGGCGCCGAGCTTGAGCTCGCTCATCGCCTTGATCAGCGGGAATGTTTCGTGGACGGACAGCTCGCTTTCGTCGGACTGACGGTGACGAGCAAAGCGGTGAGCTTTGAGAATCGCAATGACTGAACGATTGATCAGGCTGCGGCCATAGATCGAGCTCACCACATTGTTATTGCGGTAAAGCTGACCGATAAGCGGAATCATCGCTTCTGCGAGTGCTTCACGGTCGATCCATTCACCAAGACACTGGTCGGGCTTCTGAGTCACGGGAACCTTCCACATGTAGGGGCAGAAAAAAGGGGCTACATTATGCCGCCGAGTGACAGCGGTAGCAATGCGCGCCCGTCGTGCTTTACGTAACAACTCGTCGTTCAAAAAAATTGCGCCTCGCGCCAGCCCAATAAAACCGGGGCTTGCAGCGTAGTCAATTTTTTGGAGGTCACGCCTGCTTATCCGTAACCCTCCGTAACACTCGTTGTTTTTGCCACTACATATTCAGCAATTCTCGGCAAAAAACCGCCGAATTTTGTCTTTACCACTACATTTCGCCAAAGCAGCGCTTTAGACGCAGCCAGCAACTGACAGGCGGCATCGTAGACCGCTACAATTACCGACTTTGTCGCAAAGCCTGGAGCTCAACCTTCCGTGCCCGTTCTGCGTCTACCGCTTCTCCCTGCCGCGGCAGGTAAACAGCACTGGGGCAACCTGCCCGGTGCCGCCCTGAGCCTGGCCATCGCCGAGGCTGCCAGCGCTGCCAAGCGCTTTACCCTGCTGCTGACCGCCGACAGCCAAAGTGCCGAACGGCTGGAACAGGAGCTGGGTTTCTTCGCCCCGGATTTGCCCGTCCTGCACTTTCCCGACTGGGAAACCCTGCCCTACGACCTGTTCTCACCGCACCAGGACATCATTTCCCAGCGCATCGCCAGCCTGTATCGGCTGCCGGAATTGAGCCATGGCGTGCTGGTGGTGCCGATCACCACTGCCCTGCACCGCCTCGCGCCGACCAAATTCCTGCTCGGCAGCAGCCTGGTGCTGGATATCGGCCAGAAGCTCGACGTCGAGCAAATGCGCACCCGGCTTGAAGCCACGGGCTATCGCTACGTCGATACGGTGTATGAACACGGTGAGTTCACCGTTCGCGGCTCGCTGATCGACCTGTTCCCGATGGGCAGCAAACTGCCGTATCGCATCGATCTGTTCGACGACGAAATCGAGACCCTGCGCACCTTCGACCCCGAGAACCAGCGTTCCATCGACAAAGTCGACTCGGTCAAACTGTTGCCGGCCAAGGAGTTTCCGCTACAGAAAGAAGCGGTCACCCGTTTCAAGGCGCGCTTCCGCGAGCGTTTTGACGTCGATTTCCGTCGCTGCCCGATCTTCCAGGACTTGAGCAGCGGCATTACGCCGGCCGGCATCGAGTACTACCTGCCGCTGTTCTTCGAAGAAACCTCGACGCTGTTCGATTACCTGCCTCAGGACACGCAAGTGTTTTCCCTGCCGGGCATCGAGCAGGCGGCGGAAAACTTCTGGAACGATGTGCGCAATCGCTACGAAGAGCGTCGCGTCGACCCGTCCCGCCCCTTGTTACCGCCAGACGAATTGTTCCTGCCGGTAGAAGATTGCTTTGCCCGCCTCAAAAGCTGGCCACGGGTGGTCGCCAGCCAGCAGGACGTGGAACCTGGCGTCGGCCGCGAGCGCTTCCCCGCGCAGGAGCTACCGAACCTGGCCATCGAAGCCAAGGCCACTGAGCCCATGGCGGCACTGGCGCAATTCCTCGACCAGTTTCCCGGTCGCGTGCTGTTTACCGCCGAATCGGCAGGTCGCCGCGAAGTACTGCTGGAACTGCTGGAACGCCTGAAGCTGCGACCGAAAACCGTCGACAGCTGGCCGGACTTTGTCGCTGGCAAGGAGCGTCTGGCGATCACCATCGCCCCGCTCGATGAGGGCTTGCAGCTCGACGACCCGGCCCTGGCCCTCGTCGCCGAAAGCCCGTTGTTCGGCCAGCGTGTGATGCAGCGTCGGCGCCGCGAAAAGCGTGCCGATGCCAACAACGATGCCGTCATCAAGAACCTCACCGAGCTGCGCGAAGGTGCGCCGGTGGTGCACATCGACCACGGCGTCGGCCGCTATCTCGGCCTGGCAACCCTGGAAATCGACAGCCAGACCGCCGAGTTCCTCGCCCTGGAATACGCCGAAGGCGCCAAGCTTTATGTGCCGGTGGCCAACCTGCACCTGATCGCCCGCTACACCGGCAGCGATGATGCCCTGGCCCCGCTGCATCGCCTGGGCTCCGAGACCTGGCAGAAAGCCAAGCGCAAGGCCGCGGAACAGGTGCGTGACGTGGCCGCCGAGCTGCTCGACATTTATGCCCGTCGCGCTGCCCGCGAAGGCTACGCCTTCGCCGATCCGAAAGCCGACTACGCCACCTTCAGCGCCGGTTTCCCGTTCGAAGAAACGCCCGACCAGCAAGTCACCATCGAAGCGGTGCGCGAAGACATGCTCGCGCCCAAGCCGATGGACCGCCTGGTGTGCGGCGACGTCGGCTTCGGCAAGACCGAAGTGGCGATGCGCGCCGCATTCATTGCCGTCCACGGCGGTCGCCAGGTGGCGATTCTGGTACCGACCACCCTGCTTGCCCAGCAGCACTACAACAGCTTCCGCGACCGCTTCGCCGACTGGCCGGTGACCGTGGAAGTGATGAGCCGCTTCAAATCGGCCAAGGAAGTGAATGCGGCGGTCGCGGACCTGGCCGAAGGCAAGATCGACATCGTCATCGGCACGCACAAGCTGCTGCAGGACGATGTGAAGATCAAAAACCTCGGGCTGGTGATCATCGACGAAGAACACCGCTTCGGTGTGCGCCAGAAGGAACAGCTCAAGGCGCTGCGCAGCGAGGTCGACATCCTCACCCTGACCGCCACGCCGATTCCGCGCACGCTGAACATGGCGGTGTCGGGCATGCGCGACCTGTCGATCATCGCCACGCCGCCGGCCCGCCGCCTGTCGGTGCGCACCTTCGTCATGGAGCAGAACAAGAGCACGGTCAAAGAGGCCCTGCTGCGTGAATTGCTCCGCGGCGGCCAGGTCTATTACCTGCACAACGATGTGAAGACCATCGAGAAATGCGCCGCCGATCTCGCCGAGCTGGTACCGGAAGCACGGATCGGCATCGGTCACGGGCAGATGCGCGAACGCGAACTCGAACAGGTGATGAGCGACTTCTACCACAAGCGCTTCAACGTGCTGATCGCCTCGACCATCATCGAGACCGGCATCGACGTGCCGAGCGCCAACACCATCATCATCGAGCGCGCCGACAAGTTCGGCCTGGCGCAGTTGCACCAGTTGCGCGGCCGGGTCGGACGCAGCCACCACCAGGCCTACGCGTACCTGTTGACGCCACCGCGCCAGCAAATCACCCCGGATGCCGAAAAGCGCCTGGAAGCGATCGCCAACACCCAGGACCTCGGCGCGGGTTTCGTACTCGCCACCAACGACCTGGAAATCCGTGGCGCCGGCGAACTGCTTGGCGATGGCCAGAGCGGGCAGATCCAGGCCGTCGGCTTCACGCTGTACATGGAAATGCTCGAGCGCGCGGTGAAGTCGATCCGCAAGGGCGAGCAACCGAACCTCGATCAACCGCTCGGCGGTGGTCCGGAAGTCAACTTGCGCGTACCGGCGTTGATCCCCGAGGACTATCTGCCGGATGTCCACGCCCGCCTGATTCTCTACAAGCGCATAGCCTCGGCCACCGATGAGGACGGCCTCAAGGACTTGCAGGTGGAGATGATCGATCGTTTCGGCCTGTTGCCGGAACCGACCAAGAACCTGATCCGCATCACCGCGCTGAAACTGCAGGCCGAGCAACTGGGCATCAAGAAGGTCGATGGCGGCCCGCAAGGAGGTCGCGTCGAGTTCGCCGCCCAGACGCCGGTCGACCCGCTGACCCTGATCAAACTGATCCAGAGCCAGCCAAAACGCTACAAGTTCGAAGGCGCCACGATGTTCAAGTTCATGGTTCCGATGGAGCGCCCGGAAGAGCGCTTTAATACTGTAGAGGCGCTGTTCGAGCGCCTCGTTCCGAAAACTGCTTGAAGGACGCCGCATGCGCCTGTTTCGCTCCCTGACCTTGCTGACCCTGTTGATGCCAGCCCTGGTGACCTCCACGGCATTTGCCGACGACCTGTATCAGGTCGAAATGATTCTGGTCCGTCAAAACGCAGTGCCGGCGATTGTCAGCCGCGCCGCTCCGGAAGACTGGGCAGCTGGCGCCCACCCCGTCAGCCCCGACAGCCTGCGTACGCCGAGCTTGAACGGCGAGGTGCAAAAACTCACCAGCAGCGCCGACTACACGGTGCTGCTGCACAAGGCCTGGCAACAGAACCTTGGCGAGGAGGCCCACAAGGTCGCGATCAGCGACGGCAAGGAACAATTCGGCCAATTCCCGATCGAGGGCACGTTGAGCATCAAGCAGGGGCGCTTCACCGACGTCGAGGCCGATTTCTGGGTCAACCAGATCAATGAAGATGGCCTGGTCACCGCCAGCGAACGCCTCAAGACAGACAGCCACACCAAAAACGGGCAGTTGAATTTCCTCGATGCCGGCCACCTCGGCCTGCTGATCAAGATCACCTCGCTCTCCACCCCAGCACCTCGGCCAGTCCCCGAAGAAATTCCGGACTGATTCCCCATGTCCGCGACCCTGAGCAAACCCCTGGCACCGTCATGGGTCAGCCGATTCAAGGAACAGAGCCTGGAGCGTGGCCGCCGCTACGCGCTGGAGAATCGGGTCAGGATCGTCGAAGCCGGCGATGCAACCATAGTCGCCGCATGTGAAGGCTCTGGCGGTAACCTTTACCGTCAGACCATTCGCTTGCGCGAGTCAGCCAAAGGCACGCTGCTGATGGTCGACGCCACGTGTTCGTGCCCAGTCCATAGCAACTGCAAACATTGCGCGGCGGTACTCCTGCAAGTGCAGGAAACCCTCGACTACCCCGCTGCAGCCAAGGACGCCGAACTCCTGGAAAAACTCCAGGCCGTCCTGGAAAACCGCAGCCCGAAAGCCCCGCCGCAAGTGTTGGTGGACAATGTGCAGCCCGTCCCGCGCCTGTGGCTGGCCAGCATCGAGTTCAGTGCATTCGAGCCGCGCAACGGCCGAATGCAGCGCTATATCCAGCATCGAGCGGCGCTGTCTTTCAGTTACCTGGACGAGTACGTTTCCGGACAGAAAAACGCCGACATCCTGATACGCCAGGAAGCCCAGACACTGCGAATAAAACGCCATCCGGAAGTGGAACAATCCTACCGGGAGCAGTTACGAATCCTTGGCTTCAAGGTCGCCACCCGGCAAAGCAAGGCCCTGCCGGAAAGTGCCGGCGAACTGTTCGAGATGGTCAATGACAGCGCCTGGTTGACCTTTACCCTCAATGAACTGCCAAAGCTGCGCACCCAGGGTTGGGAATTGCAGATCGACGAGGACTTCGGTTTCGACCTGACCGCCGTGGACGACTGGTACGCCACGGTCGAACAGGTCCCCGAGCGCGACTGGTTCGACCTGGAACTGGGAATCATCGTCAACGGCGAACGCCTGAGCCTGTTGCCGATCCTGCTCAACCTGATGCGCTCCCATACGGAAATCCTCAACCCGGAGCGCCTCGCCCGGCGACGAGATGACGAACTGATCCTGGTCAACATCCCCAGTCGCCCGAACTCCGGACACGGCCCGCTGCAGGTCGCCCTGCCCTTCGGCCGCTTGAAGCCAGTGCTGGCAACCCTTGGTGAGTTCTACCTGCAGGAGCCCGGCGAAACCACGCTGCGCCTGAGCAAGGCCGATGCCACGCGCCTGAACCCGCTGGAAGACATGCCACTGCTCTGGGAGGGCGGAGAACAGATCCGCACCTTTGCCCAGCGCCTGCGCGACATCAAGGACCACACGGCCACCGCCCCGGAGGGCCTGAATGCGACGCTGCGGCCCTATCAGCTCGAAGGCTTGAGCTGGATGCAATCGCTGCGGCAACTGGAAGTGGGTGGAATTCTCGCGGACGACATGGGCCTGGGCAAAACCTTGCAGACACTGGCTCACGTTCTGAGCGAGAAAAACGCCGGCCGTCTCGATCGACCGTGCATGGTCGTGATGCCGACCAGCCTGATCCCCAACTGGCTCGACGAAGCGGCGCACTTTACACCGCAGCTCAAAGTGCTGGCGCTCTACGGTGCCAGTCGCAAAAAACACTTCGACAAGCTGGCTGATTACGATCTGATCCTGACCACCTACGCCCTGCTGCCAAAGGATGTCGAACGCCTGGCGGCGCAGCCTTTGCACATACTGGTGCTGGATGAAGCGCAGTACATCAAGAACCCAGGCAGCAAGGCTGCACAGGCCGCCCGCGAACTCAATGCCCGTCAGCGCCTGTGCCTGAGCGGCACGCCGCTGGAAAACCATCTCGGCGAGTTGTGGTCGCTGTTTCACTTCCTCCTGCCCGGCTGGCTCGGCGACGTCAAAAGCTTCAATCGCGATTACCGCGTGCCGATTGAAAAGCGCACCAGCGAGGTCAGGCTCCAGCACCTCAATGGCCGGATCAAACCTTTCCTGCTGCGTCGCACCAAGGAACAGGTGGCCACCGAACTGCCACCGAAAACCGAGATCATCCACTGGGTCGAACTCAACGAAGCCCAGCGCGATGTGTACGAAACCATGCGCCTGGCCATGGACAAGAAAGTGCGCGACGAAATCACCCGCAAAGGCGTGGCCCGCAGCCAGATCATCATTCTGGAAGCGCTGCTCAAGCTGCGCCAGGTCTGCTGCGATTTGCGCCTGGTCAACGAGGCAACCCTGCCGAGCCGTGGCAGCACATCCGGCAAGCTCGACAGCCTGATGGAAATGCTCGAAGAGTTGTTTGAAGAAGGTCGGCGGATCCTGCTGTTCTCGCAGTTCACCTCAATGCTGTCGCTGATCGAAGACGAATTGAACAAACGCGGTGTGGCCTATGCCCTGCTGACCGGCCAGACCCGTGATCGCCGCACGCCGGTGAAGGAATTCCAGAGCGGCAAGCGTCAGATATTTCTGATCAGCCTGAAGGCCGGCGGCGTTGGCTTGAACCTGACCGAAGCGGACACGGTGATTCATTACGACCCGTGGTGGAACCCGGCGACGGAAAACCAGGCGACCGACCGGGCGTATCGCATCGGCCAGGAGAAGCCGGTGTTCGTCTATAAATTGATTGCGCGCGGCACGGTGGAAGAAAAGATTCAGCACCTGCAAAAGGAAAAATCCGACCTCGCGGCCGGTGTTCTGGACGGGCGCAAGGCCGGGGACTGGAAACTGCAGAGCGATGATATCGAGGCGCTGTTTGCGCCACTGCCCGACAACCTCGAAAAACGCTGAGACTTTCGGTGTCTGAACCGGCCTCTTCGCGAGCAAGCCCGCTCCCACAGTGACCGCGTCGAGCACAATTCCTGCAAACGACACCGAACCTGTGGGAGCGGCGGTGCGGCGATCCGACTTGCCCGCGAAGAAAGCGACTCGGTGCCAGGCCTGACTCAGCCCTTGAGCACCCGCGCCAATGTCGACTTCACCTTGCCCATGCCGTCATGCAATGCCTGCTCGATCTCGGCCATGGTGATTACCGCCGTCGACTTGCCCGCCGCAGGGTTCACCACAAGCGCCAGGCAGGCGTAATCCAGCTCCAGTTCGCGGGCCAGTGCGGCTTCCGGCATACCGGTCATGCCGACGATGTCGCAGCCGTCACGCTCCAGGCGCGCGATTTCAGCAACGGTTTCCAGGCGCGGCCCCTGGGTGCAGGCGTACACACCGTGCGTGCTGTAACCGACGCCTTCGGCCGCCAATGCCGCAATAAGCTGCTGGCGCAGCGGTTCGCTGTACGGATAGCTGAAATCGATGTGGGTGACCTGCTCCAGGTCGTCGGCGAAATAGGTGTGCTGGCGACCGCTGGTGTAGTCGATCAGTTGATGTGGCACACAGAAATACCCGGTGCCCATCGCAGAATGAATACCGCCCACGGCATTCACCGCCAGAATCGCCTCGGCGCCCGCCTGTTTCAGCGCCCAGAGGTTGGCGCGGTAATTCACCTGATGCGGCGGGAAACGGTGCGGATGACCGTGACGTGCGAGGAACAGCACTTCCTTGCCAGCGTATTCACCGATCTGCACTTCGGCCGAAGGGGCACCATAAGGTGTGTCCACTGCCAGTGACTGGCGAATGCTCAGGCCTTCGAGCTGAGTCAGGCCAGTGCCGCCGATAATCGCATAAACCGTCATAACGAACAGTCCTTAATCAATCAATTGAGCTTCTTTGAGCGCGCCGACAGCGGCCAGCCAGCGTGGGTCCTGACGGTATTCGGTGCTGGCGAACGACTGGCCGCGCATCCGCGCAATGCGCCCGGATGGCTTGACCTTCAGACGCTGGGCAGCGCTCAGGGCAAGCTCGGCGGCCGCACGGTCGTTGCACACCAGCCCCATATCGCAACCGGCAGTCAACGCTGCCTCGATTCGGCTGGCGGCATCGCCGACCACATGAGCGCCCGCCATGGACAGGTCGTCGCTGAAAATCACGCCATCGAACTGCAACTCGCCGCGCAGGATGTCCTGCAACCAGCGACGGGAGAAGCCAGCGGGCTGGGAATCGACTTGTGGATAAATAACGTGGGCCGGCATGACCGCAGCCAGTTGCTTGCTCAGTTTGGCGAACGGCACCAGGTCGTTGGCGCGGATCTCATCGAGAGTGCGCTCATCATTCGGGATCGCCACATGAGAATCCGCTTCAGCCCAGCCGTGGCCGGGGAAATGCTTTCCGGTCGCCGCCATGCCCGCGCTGTTCATCCCGCGAATGAATGCACCGGCCAACAGGGCGGCACGCTCCGGATCACCCTCGAACGAACGGGTACCCACCACGGCGCTGCGCTGGTAATCGAGATCGAGCACCGGGGCGAAGCTCAGGTCCAGGCCAACGGCCAGTACTTCGGTCGCCATGATCCAGCCGCACTGTTCGGCCAGGTACTCGGCATTCGGGTTGTCGGCAATGGCGCGCATGGCGGGCAAGCGCACGAAGCCCTGGCGCAGGCGCTGCACGCGACCGCCCTCCTGATCCACAGCCAGCAACAAATCGGGACGGATGGCGCGAATGGCTGCACTCAGCTCGCGCACCTGCCGAGGATGCTCGATATTGCGAGCAAAGATGATCAAGCCGCCCACTTCGGGCTGGCGCAACAATTGGCGATCTTCAGCCGTCAGCCAGGTACCGGCGACGTCCACCATCAACGAGCCTTGCAAGCCAGCAGTCATAAGAATTCCTTGATAACAGAAAACCCGACCCACACGAATTCGCCGCCAAGGGCATGGCCCGGCAGATTGGCGAGTTCGATGGGGAACGGGTTCAGAACGAGAGTCGGCATGGGCGGCTAGCTTAGCGGATGTCGGCTGCCGCGCCCACCTGTGCGTGGTTAAACCTTGGCGGCAACCGGCGTCGATTTGCTGCGTGGACGCAACTGAGCCGTGGCCATGGCCGGATCAGTCACACCGGACTCGGCGCGCATGCCGGCAGCCAGGAACGGCACCATCAGGCGCATGACCTGCTCGATCGAGGTGTTCACGCCGAAGTCGGTTTCCGCAATTGCACGCAAGGCCTTGATACCGGACATGCTGAACGCCGCGGCACCGAGCATGAAGTGCACGCGCCAGAACAGCTCGATGGGAGGAATGCGTGGTGCCGCTTCGTTGACCAGCATCATGTAGCGGCGGAATACCTTGCCGTACATGTCTTCCAGATAACGACGCAGGTGCCCCTGGCTCTGACTGAACGCCAGTCCCAGCAAACGCATGAAGATAGACAGGTCGTTGCCACTGCGCGGCTGCACCACCAGGGCCTGCTCGACGAGGATCTCCAACAGCTCTTCGAGCGTCGGCCTGATTTCAGGCTTGGCCTGACGCCGCTCCAGCTCTTTATCGAGACTGAGGCAGAACGGTCCGAGGAACCGGGAGAAAACCGCCTGGATCAACGCCTTCTTCGAACCGAAGTGATAGTTCACCGCCGCCAGATTGACACCGGCCTTGCTGGTGATCAGGCGCAATGAGGTTTCGGCGAAACCTTTTTCCGCGAACAACTGCTCGGCTGCATCAAGAATGCGTTCAACGGTTTCCGACTGGGCCATGGCTACTCCGCCTGACAAACACTTGTTTGAAACATACGTTTCAACCTGTGCCTTGTCAAGTCTGGCAGTTCGTTTCGGGAATGGTCGGTCAGACATTTAACCACACAACGGCGAAGCTTCAATCCACTGACTGAATGACCGTCCGGCGGCCTTCGAAAAATGGAGCATTGCCAAGACCGCCTCACTGTATATAATCCCAGTCACTGTATAAAAAAACAGAGCGATCAACATGCTAAAACTGACGCCACGCCAAGCCGAGATTCTGGCCTTCATCAAACGCTGCCTGGAAGACAACGGCTACCCGCCGACCCGTGCGGAAATCGCTCAGGAGCTGGGATTCAAGTCGCCCAACGCCGCCGAAGAACACCTCAAGGCCCTGGCACGCAAGGGTGCAATCGAGATGACGCCGGGCGCCTCCCGTGGCATTCGCATCCCGGGCCTCGAAGCCAAGGCCGACGACTCCACCCTGCCGATCATTGGCCGGGTCGCAGCCGGCGCCCCGATTCTTGCTCAGCAGCACATCGAAGAGTCCTGCAACATCAACCCGGCATTCTTCCATCCGCGCGCCGACTACCTGCTGCGCGTCCACGGGATGAGCATGAAGGATATCGGCATTTTCGACGGCGACTTGCTGGCGGTCCACACCACCCGCGAGGCCCGCAACGGCCAGATCGTGGTGGCGCGAATCGGCGACGAAGTGACCGTCAAGCGCTTCAAGCGTGATGGCAGCAAAGTCTGGCTGATCGCCGAGAACCCCGAGTTCGCCCCTATTGAAGTGAACCTTCAAGACCAGGAACTGGTGATCGAAGGCTTGAGTGTCGGCGTCATTCGCCGCTAAAGGAGGCACCATGCAGTTCCCGCAGACATCACCACAGCAAACCCAACTGCCGTTGTTCGAAGCGTTCATGGCTCAGCCATTGGCGCCGATTCTGAAAGACGTGGTCGAGTCTCCCTGGAGCGCCGAACCCGACGTTTTCAGCGAGCTGTCACTGCGTGGTGCAGCCGGGAACTGCCTGAACCTTCTGGCGCCGATCCTCAGGGAATTGAGCCAGGACCAGGACGCACGCTGGCTGACACTGATCGCACCGCCCGCCAGCCTGACCCAAGCCTGGTTGCGAGATGCCGGCCTCAACCGCGAACGCATTCTGCTGCTGCAGCCGAGAGGCACCCAGAGTGCCCAGCAACTGACCTGCGAAGCCCTGCGCCTGGGCCGCAGCCACACTGTAGTCAGCTGGATCAATCTGCTGAGCCCCCAATCGCGACAACAACTGATCAGCGCCGCCCGGACCGGGGACGCTCAGAGCCTGAATATTCGCTTGGGCTAACTGACAGACAGGGCGCGAGCTTCACCCCGCGAGGCTTCTCCAAGGGCAGAGAAGCCGATGTGTAGCGAAAACGACGAACGGGGATCAATGAAGAACCCGCGTCCCCTCTTCCTTGTCGAATTCGCCTTCGACCAGGCGTCCCGCCATCTGAACACCAACACTCAACATTGCCTTGGCGACTTCCACGTGCTGCCCTTGCAGGAACGCTTTGGCGTCCTCGGAGAAATCCAAAGTAACCAGAGAACCCTCGTCCTCGGCCCTGCGCAGCTCGATACGGCCGTCTGGTAACTCGACAATTTCTAGAAAGGACGTTGGCATAAAGGACTGTTCTCCACGAAAGGCGGGGGATTATATAGGCATCGTTCGGGTTTCGCTTGGGATCTTGACCAGATGTCATGACCCAATCGCTTGTATCAGCACTCGTTCAACCCTTCACGAAACCGGATCGCCAGCGCTTTCAGGTTCTGACGCCAGCTCTCCAGCTCCTCCAGGCTCAGTTCCTCCGGCGCCTCTTCTTCATCCAGATTGACAGCCTGAATCAGCGGCTGGGTCACGTCCCCTTTCGGCTTGTGCGGCGCGCGAGGCGGCTGAAACAGCGCAGCATGAGCGGCCAATAGCTTGGCCAGCCAGGTTTCCGGGTTACTGGCCAGTTCGATCAGCTCAGCCATTTCCGGAATGGCGATGGTTTCCAGCACTTCGCGCGTCAGCAACAACTCTGCACGGGGCGCATTGGCCTGAGGCAGGCGATAGAAGCCAGCGATTTCATGACACAAGCCCAACAACGCACCATACAAGTGAAACAGCGCGGATTCGCGTCCGGCCTGGATCAGCGCCAGCGAATTCATCGCCCGCCCCTCTTCAGTACGGGCCAGGGCTTCCAGCGACAAGCCGGCGAAGTAAATCTTCTGATTGGTACGGGTATAAAGTTCGTGGGCCATAACGGCAGCCTCCACAACGAAATGATTGCTTCATGCAGGTTGGACAGTGTCGTGGATGAGCCGATCCGGTCGCAAGCCCAGCCACCCCCTGTAGGAGCGAGTTTACTCCGGGCGGCGCTCCGACGATGGTCGTTAACGATTACGCGGGATACCTGGTTTCCAGCGGCGCTCTCACGACCATCGCGAGTAAACTCGCTCCTACAGGTCAGTTAATCGCAAACACAAAAAAGGCCGCATGGTTGCATGCGGCCTTTTCGTTACAGTTAAGGCTTCGCGCCGGGGCGCTTGTCTTCGACCACCCACTTGCCGCCGTCGTAGAACGCTTTCCAGCCAGTCGGCTTACCATCGACTTCGGTCTGCACGTACTGCTCCTTGGTCTTGCGACTGTAACGAATCACAGCCGGGAGGCCATCGGGATCTTTCTTCGGCGCTTCGCAGAGGAAGTGATACTTCGGATCGATCTCATCCTTGTGCGGGATGATTTCCATCACCAGCGGAGCACGGGTCTCGCGGTTCTTCGGAAACTGGCTGGCCGCCAGGAACAGGCCGGAGGCACCATCGCGCAGGATGTAGGTGTCGTTGACCTTTTCGCATTTCAGCTCAGGCATCTTCACCGGATCCATCTTCGGCGGTGCTGCGTCACCGCTCTTGAGCAGCTTGCGAGTGTTCTTGCAGGTGGCATTGGTGCAACCGAAGAACTTGCCAAAACGACCCGTCTTGAGTTGCATCTCGCTGCCACACTTGTCGCACTCCAGGCTCGGACCTTCATAGCCCTTGATGCGATAAGTGCCCTCTTCGATTTCGTAGCCATCACAATCGGGGTTGTTCCCGCAGATATGCAACTTGCGCTTCTCATCGAGCAGGTAGGCATCCATCGCCGTGCTGCAGATCGGGCAGCGATGCTTGCCGCGCAGTACCAGCGATTCCGATTCACCCTCGTCATCCGCGGCGATTTCATCGCCCGGCACCAGGTTGACGGTGGCCTTGCAGCGCTCTTTCGGCGGCAGACTGTAGCCCGAGCAACCGAGGAACACGCCGGTCGACGCCGTACGGATCTGCATTGGACGACCGCAGGTGGTGCACGGAATGTCGGTCATCACCGGCTGGTTGGCACGCATGCCGCTTTCCGGGCTTTCGGCTACTTCGAGTTTGTTCTTGAAGTCGCCGTAGAACTCATCGAGCACGTTTTTCCAGTCGCGCTCGCCCTGGGCCACATCATCGAGATGCTCTTCCATGCCGGCGGTGAAGCCGTAGTCCATCAGGTTGGAAAAGCTTTCCGCCAGACGCTCGGTGACAATGTCACCCATCTTTTCCGAATAGAAACGACGGTTGTGCAGCGCCACGTAGCCGCGGTCCTGGATGGTCGAAATGATCGCTGCGTAGGTCGAAGGACGACCGATGCCGCGTTTTTCCATTTCTTTTACCAGGCTGGCTTCCGAGTAACGCGCCGGCGGCTTGGTGAAGTGCTGGGTCGGATCAAGCTTGATCAGCTTCATCGCGTCGCCCTGGGCCATGTCCGGCAGCACATCGTCGTCGCCTGGCTTGGCGATTTGCGGCATGACACGGGTATAACCGTCGAACTTCAGGATGCGGCCCTTGGCGCGCAGCTCGAAGTCACCAGCGCCCACAGTGACGGTCGTCGACAGGTATTGCGCCGGCAGCATCTGGCAAGCCAGGAACTGGCGCCAGATCAGCTCGTAGAGGCGCTCAGCGTCACGCTCCATGCCCGACAGCTTGCTTGGCTCGGTATTGGCATCGGACGGACGAATCGCTTCGTGGGCCTCTTGTGCGCCTTCCTTGCTGCTGTAGACGTTCGGCGTTTCCGGCAGGTACTTCTTGCCGAACTCGCTTTCAATATAAGTGCGTGCCATCGCTACGGCATCGACCGAGAGGTTGGTCGAGTCGGTACGCATGTAAGTGATGTAGCCGGCTTCGTACAGACGCTGGGCCATCATCATGGTTTTCTTCACACCGAAGCCCAGGCGGTTGCTCGCAGCCTGCTGCAGGGTGGAGGTGATGAACGGTGCCGACGGCTTGCTGCTGGTCGGTTTGTCTTCGCGCTTGACGATGCTGTAGCTGGAAGCCTTGAGCTTTTCCAGCGCGGCCATGGCCTGGGCTTCGTTGAGCGGCTTGAAGGCTTCGCCTTTTTCACGAGCGACGTCGAAACGCACGGCCGCGCCTTTTGCGGTGCCGAGGTCGGCGTGCACTTCCCAGTACTCTTCCGGGATGAATGCGCGGATTTCACGTTCGCGCTCAACCACCAGCTTCACGGCAACCGATTGCACGCGACCGGCGGACAAACCGCGAGCGATCTTCGCCCACAACAGCGGTGAAACCATGTAGCCCACGACGCGGTCGAGGAAGCGGCGCGCCTGTTGGGCATTGACGCGGTCGATGTCCAGCTCGCCCGGCTGGGAGAAAGCTTCCTGAATCGCCTTCTTGGTGATTTCGTTGAACACCACGCGCTTGTAGCGGCTGTCGTCGCCACCGATGGCTTCGCGCAGGTGCCAGGCAATGGCTTCCCCCTCGCGGTCCAAGTCGGTTGCGAGATAGATGGTGTCAGCATCCTTGGCGAGCCGGCGCAGCTCTTCGATGACTTTTTCCTTGCCCGGGAGGATCTCGTACTTGGCTTTCCAGCCATGATCCGGATCGACCCCCATGCGCGCGACCAGTTGCTTGCGCGCTTTTTCTTTCGGCGACAGTGCCGGCGCTTCACCCGCAGCAGCCTTGCCGCGCTTGGCGGCTGGCTCTTTGCTGGCGCTCGCCGAACCGCTGGTGGGCAGGTCTCGGATATGGCCGATACTCGACTTCACCACGTATTCGTTGCCCAAATACTTGTTGATGGTCTTGGCCTTAGCCGGGGATTCCACAATGACCAGCGATTTGCCCATGGATCGGAAAATTCCTGAATTCGAGAAGTGAAAGGCGATTGGCGCCTGACGCGGCACCGCTATATATAGTGGCAACAAGGTGAGGTCAAGCGCAGGGTATTGCGCGGACTCAGCTTATGGCTTCTTGAAAAGACTCTCTTCGGCCTGCACCAAAGCAAAGCGTGGCACCTGTTCGCCGTCAACCTCGACGGACTCCAGGAACATGCTCAAGGGACGCACCCAAAAGCCGTAATCGCCATACAGGGCTTGATAGAAGACCACTTCTTCTTCGGTTTCCGAATGCCGCGCGACACTGAATACGCGGTACTGCGGACCTTTGTAATGTTGGTAGAGCCCAGGTTGTATCGGCATGCTTTGGCCCTCGCTCAAATTTTTTAAAACAAAAAAGAAAATAAATCCGGAAAAACAAAAACCGGGGCACTTGGCCCCGGCTTCCATCGACGAGACGCTTAAACGCGTTCGAAGACGGTGGAGATGCCTTGGCCGAGACCAATGCACATGGTGGCCACCCCGAAGGTGCCGCCATTTTGCTTCATCACATTGAGCAAAGTGCCGGAGATACGTGCACCGGAGCAACCGAACGGGTGACCCAGGGCGATCGCGCCACCGTGCAGGTTAACCTTCTCGTTCATCTTGTCGAGCACTTTCAGATCTTTCAGCACTGGCAGGGCCTGTGCGGCGAAAGCTTCGTTGAGCTCGAAGAAGTCGATGTCGGAGATACCCAGACCCGCGCGCTTCAGTGCTTTTTGTGTGGCCGGTACTGGACCATAGCCCATGATTGCCGGATCCACACCTGCCACTGCCATCGAGCGAATCACCGCCATAGGCTGGATACCCAGGTCCTGTGCGCGTTGCGCCGACATCACGATCATGCACGAAGCACCGTCGGTGATCTGCGACGAGGTACCGGCTGTCACGGTGCCGCCCTTTGGATTGAACGCTGGCTTGAGTGCCGCCAGGCTTTCCAGGGTGGTTTCCGGACGAATGGTTTCGTCGTAGTCGAAGGTTTTCAGGAAACCGTTCTCGTCGTAGCCCTGCATCGGGATGATTTCGTCTTTGAACTTGCCTTCCACGGTCGCCTTGTGGGCGAGTTGGTGGGAGCGCAGGCCGAAAGCGTCCTGTTGTTCGCGGGTGATGCCGTGCATTTTGCCCAGCATTTCCGCGGTCAGGCCCATCATGCCCGAGGCTTTCGCCGCGTACAGCGACATGTGCGGGTTCGGATCGACACCGTGCATCATGCTCACGTGACCCATATGCTCGACGCCACCAACGACGAAAACGTCACCGTTGCCGGTCATGATTGCTTGCGCAGCGGTGTGCAGGGCGCTCATGGACGAACCGCAGAGACGGCTGACAGTCTGGCCGGCCGACGTGTGCGGGATCTGGGTCATCAGCGACGCCATGCGCGCGATGTTCCAGCCCTGCTCTAGGGTCTGGTTCACACAGCCCCAGATCACGTCTTCGACTTCGTTCGGGTCGACCTTGACGTTGCGTTCCAGCAGTTTGCTGATCAGGTGCGCCGACATGTCTTCAGCGCGGGTGTTGCGGTGCATGCCGCCCTTGGAGCGGCCCATCGGAGTACGACCGAAGTCGACAATCACGACGTCTCTAGGATTCAAGCTCATAAGTTCACTCTCACTCTGGTTGGGGGCGCTTAACCGAAGAAGCTCTGGCCATTTTTGGCCATTTCGCGCAGCTTCGCGGTCGGGTGGTACAGCGCGCCCAAATCAGCGTACTGGTCAGCCAGGGCAACGAACGCTGCCACACCGATCGAATCGATGTAGCGCAGTGCGCCGCCGCGGAATGGAGGGAAACCAATACCGTAGACCAGACCCATGTCGGCTTCGGCAGCGGTTTCGACGATGCCGTCTTCCAGGCAACGCACGGTCTCCAGGCACAGCGGGATCATCATCCAGTTGATGATGTCCTCGTCGGTGACTTCGCGCTGCTCGTAAACGATCGGCTTGAGCACTTCCAGCACCGAAGGATCGGCGACTTTCTTCTGCTTGCCCTTCTTGTCGGCCTCGTAGGCGTAGAAACCCTTGCCGTTCTTCTGGCCCAGGCGCTTGGCTTCGTAGAGCACGTCGACGGCCGAACGACGGTCGTCCTTCATGCGGTCCGGGAAGCCCTCGGCCATCACGTCACGACCATGGTGACCGGTGTCGATACCAACCACGTCCATCAGGTACGCCGGGCCCATCGGCCAGCCGAATTTCTCCATGACCTTGTCGATACGGACGAAGTCCACACCGGCGCTGACCAGCTTGGCGAAACCGCCGAAGTACGGGAACAGCACGCGGTTGACCAGGAAGCCCGGGCAGTCGTTGACGACGATCGGGTTCTTGCCCATTTTCTTGGCGTAGGCAACGGTGGTGGCTACCGCCAGCTCGCTGGACTTCTCGCCTCGGATCACTTCCACCAGCGGCATCATGTGCACCGGGTTGAAGAAGTGCATGCCGACGAAGTTTTCCGGATGCTTGAGGGCCTTGGCCAGCAAGGTGATGGAAATGGTCGAGGTGTTGGAGGCGAGGATAGTGCCCTCTTTGACCTGGGCTTCGACTTCGGCGAGTACGGCCTGCTTGACCTTCGGGTTCTCGACTACGGCTTCAACCACCAGGTCCACGTGACCGAAATCACCGTACGACAGGGTCGGACGAATGCCGTTGAGCACTTCAGCCATTTTCGCGGCGGTCATGCGGCCTTTATCGACGCGGCCAACCAGCAGTTTGGCGGCTTCGGCCAGCCCCTGCTCGATACCGTGCTCGTTGATGTCCTTCATCAGGATCGGCGTGCCTTTGGAAGCCGACTGGTAGGCGATACCGCCACCCATGATGCCGGCGCCCAGTACGGCGGCCTGCTTCACGTCCTTGGCGATTTCATCGTAGGCCTTGGCCTTTTTCTTCAGTTCCTGATCGTTCAGGAACAGGCCGACCAGGCTCTGCGCGGCAGAGGTCTTGGCCAACTTGACGAAACCGGCCGCTTCGATTTCCAGCGCCTTGTCGCGACCGAAGTTCGCAGCTTTCTGGATGGTCTTGATCGCTTCGACCGGCGCCGGGTAGTTCGGGCCAGCCTGGCCTGCCACGAAACCTTTGGCGGTTTCGAAAGCCATCATTTGTTCGATAGCGTTCAGCTTCAGCTTTTCCAGCTTCGGCTGGCGCTTGGCCTTGTAGTCGAACTCACCGGAAATGGCGCGCTTGATCAGTTCCAGCGCGGCCTCTTGCAACTTCTCTGGAGCAACCACTGCGTCGACAGCGCCGACTTTCAGCGCGTCTTCAGGACGGTTTTCCTTGCCCGCGGCGATCCACTCGATGGCATTGTCGGTACCGATCAGGCGCGGCAGGCGCACTGTACCGCCGAAGCCCGGGTAGATGCCCAGCTTGACTTCCGGCAGGCCGATCTTGGCATTGGTGGACATGACGCGGTAGTCCGCAGCCAGGCACATTTCCAGACCGCCACCCAATGCGATGCCGTTGATCGCGGCTACGGTCGGGACATTGAGGTCTTCGAAATCGCTGAAAATCCTGTTGGCTTCGAGATTGCCAGCAACCAGCTCGGCATCCGGCAGCTTGAAGTTGTCGACAAATTCGGTGATGTCGGCGCCGACGATGAATACGTCCTTGCCACTGCTGACGATCACGCCCTTGATCGAAGCATCTGCCTTGATGGTGTCTACGGCCTGACGCAGTTCGTTCAGGGTTAGACGGTTGAACTTGTTGACGGACTCACCCTTGAGGTCGAACTTCAGTTCGACGATGCCACTTTCAAGAGCCTTAACCGTGATGGCTTTACCTTCGTAAATCATCAACTGATCTCCACGATATGGAAGCTGAACAGTACACGTCGGACGCAGGCGATGGCTTGGCAGGGACGTTGATCGTCAATGCTACGCCTATCCACCCGGCACACCCGCCAACGCGATAGTCGGGATTCTGTAGGAGCGGTCTGAAATACAAACGCTCAATTCATACGCCCGTTTGATTTGGGTACGTCACCTTCACGGAATTTCCGACAATTGTCAATCGCCCAAAATGCGGGGTGAAACGCGACTTTGCGGTCATTTCTGTAGGACAACGACCTGAAACATGCGTTTGCATGCAGTGACATTCATAGGATCAATCATTAGAAAAGTCGCCCTAATTCGCTGCAGCCTTTGTTTGACAAGCTACGCTGGCGAAACCTCAGGGGAAATTTGAACGCTGCTGGCGAGCGCCAGGTGTGAGAGGACACAAAATCGAATTACCGGCCTGCCTGGCCATCCCGCCCGATGATGTTGTCGGGCTTTTTATTTGCTCAACCTGTAGGAGCGAGCATGCTCGCGATGGTCGTCAACGATGACGCGGGACGCCTGACACCCAGCGGTGTTCTTGCGTCCATCGCGAGCATGCCGCAAGCGGGCACCCGCTCCTACAGGGAACGGGGATCAGGCGAGCGCCTTGAGGGTGACATCGATTTGTTGGAGCACGTCGGCCTCGCCCTTTTCGCCCCAATACAAGGCGATCATTTGCTTGTCAGCCTCAACCTTGTAGACATTGCCCGGCAATTTTTCGAAATGATTGAGCAGCACCCGATCTTCACAGAGTTCCTGCCATTGGTTCACCCAGATACCCGGTGATTTTTGCCAGTAACTCCAGCACGCCGCCTGATTGCCACGCCGCGGGCGATGGTACTGGGCGCAAGGGTTAGGCGGCTCCTGGCTCAGCCAGTGCGGCCACTCCTGGGGTGCCAGTTGCATGGCCAGGCCAATGCGCCGGGCCTCCATCCGCAGGGCGATGCGCCCACTCTGGGCACGTGACGGGCGCAACCATGCCAGCGGGCTGAGTACCACCAGCAGGATTGACACCACTATCCAGACCGTCATATCTGTACTCCCGATTCTTGATGAGCCCATTGTGTCACTTTGGAACCAATGCGCTTGAAACCAGCCATACTTACCAATATTGCAACCCTCAGGAGGAGCACCTCATGCCCTACAACCATATTCTGGTCGCTGTAGATCTGACCGAAGAGTGCGACCCTGTCATCCACCGCGCTCGCGAACTGTCGGTGAGCAACGGCGCGAAATTGTCACTGGTGCACATTGTCGAACCGATGGCGATGGCCTTCGGCGGTGACGTGCCGATGGACCTGTCACAACTGCAACAGCAGCAGTTCGATCAGGCCAAGGAGCGCCTGGAGCGCCTCAAGCACAAATACGCCGAACTCGAAGGCGCCAACTGCCACCTGACCTACGGCCAGCCACGCCAGGAAATCCACCACCTGGCCAAGGAGCAAACCTGCGACCTGATCGTGGTGGGCAGCCATGGCCGGCATGGCCTGGCACTGCTGCTGGGTTCCACCGCCAATGACGTGCTGCATGGCGCGCCTTGTGATGTGCTGGCGGTGCGCCTGCAAAACAAAAGCTAAACGCTACCCCTGTAGGAGCGGGTGCCCGCTTGCGGCACGCTCGCGATGGACAACAGGGCACCGCGGGGTGTCAGGCATCCAGCGTCATCGTTGACGACCATCGCGAGCCTGCTCGCTCCTACAGGTCCAGGCCACGCATTCAAACGTGAAAAAGCCCGGCGCTCATCACTGAGCGCCGGGCTTTTTATTGCCAGATCAATCAGGCATCCAGCTCGGCCCAACGCTCGACCATCACGTCGAGCTCAGCCTGCAACTGCGACAGCTGGGCGATCACCGCAGTGGTTTCGGCAGCAGGACGCAGGTAGAAACCGGCATCCGCCATCTGCGCTTCAACAGCAGCGATCTGCTGCTCCATGTCGTCGATCTGCCCTGGCAACGCTTCCAGCTCACGCTGCAACTTGTAGCTGAGCTTCTTCTTCGCCGCCGGCGCTTCGACGACTGGCGCGACCGGTGCCGGCTCGGCCTTGACGATCGCGGAGTTCAGGTCGGCCTTGCCGGACTTGCTCTCGGTCACGCCCAGCAGACGCGGCGAGCCGCCCTGACGCAGCCAGTCCTGGTAACCGCCGACGTATTCGCGAACCTTGCCTTCACCTTCGAAAACCAGGGTACTGGTGACCACGTTGTCGAGGAATGCCCGGTCGTGGCTGACCATCAGTACGGTGCCGCTGAAGGTCAGTAGGACCTCTTCGAGCAGCTCGAGGGTTTCAACGTCAAGGTCGTTGGTCGGCTCATCGAGCACCAGCAGGTTCGCCGGCTTGCTGAACAGCCTGGCCAGCAACAGACGGGCACGCTCACCACCGGACAGCGCCTTGACCGGCGTGCGGGCACGCTGCGGGCTGAACAGGAAGTCGCCGAGGTAGCTCAGCACATGACGACTCTGGCCGTCGATTTCGATGAAGTCGCGACCTTCGGCCACGTTGTCGATCACGGTTTTTTCCAGATCCAGCTGGTGGCGCAACTGATCGAAGTAGGCAACGTCGATCTTCGTGCCCTCTTCCACCTTGCCGCTGGTCGGTTGCAGACCGCCGAGCATCAGCTTCAACAACGTGGTCTTGCCCGTACCGTTGGCGCCGAGCAGACCGATACGGTCGCCGCGCTGCAACACCATGGAGAAGTCCTTGATCAGGAACGGCCCGCCCGGGTGAGCGAAACTCACGTCCTCGAGCACCATCACCTGCTTGCCGGACTTTTCGGCGGTTTCCAGCTGAATATTGGCCTTGCCGGTACGCTCACGGCGTTCGCTGCGTTCGACACGCAAGGCTTTGAGCGCACGTACGCGGCCTTCGTTACGGGTGCGACGGGCCTTGATGCCCTGGCGAATCCACACTTCTTCCTGGGCCAGGCGCTTGTCGAACAGTGCGTTGGCGGTTTCTTCGGCTGCCAGCACGGCTTCCTTGTGGACGAGGAAGCTGGCGTAGTCGCCGTTCCAGTCGATCAGGCCGCCGCGATCAAGTTCAAGGATGCGGGTGGCCAGGTTCTGCAGGAAAGAACGGTCGTGCGTGATGAACAGCACGGCGCCCTGGAAATCCTTCAGCGCTTCTTCGAGCCAGGCGATAGCACCGATGTCCAGGTGGTTGGTCGGTTCGTCGAGCAGCAACAGGTCCGGCTCGGACACCAGAGCCTGGGCCAGCAGGACACGACGACGCCAGCCGCCGGACAACTCGGCCAGGGTCTTGTCGGCCGGCAGTTGCAGGCGGCTCAGGGTGCTGTCGACCAAGGTCTGCAGGCGCCAGCCATCGCGGGCTTCGAGGTCGTGCTGGACATGCATCAGCTTTTCCAGATCGGCGTCAGTGACGATGTTCTGGCTCAGGTGGTGATATTCGGCGAGCAACGCACCAACGCCGTCCAGGCCTTCGGCCACTACGTCGAAAACTGTCCGCTCGTCGGCCACCGGCAATTCTTGCGGCAATTCGCCGATCTTGAGCCCGGGTGCGCGCCAAACGGAGCCGTCATCGGGCTTCTGGTCGCCCTTGACGAGCTTCATCATGCTGGACTTGCCAGTGCCGTTGCGGCCGATGATGCACACCCGCTCTCCACGGGCGATCTGCCAGGACACCTTGTCCAACAACGGCATGGCGCCGAAAGCAAGGGACACATCGCTGAATTTGAGCAGGGTCATGAGCTTCTCCAAAAACCGGGCGCGCATTCTACCCGACTTGAGGCTTCAGGAGGCCGGCAATTTCACTGTCTCAGCACTCTGAACGACAAATGTTGCGAACTGATGCGGGAAGATCCGCAAAGCTTTCGCCGGCTGCTGGCAAAAGGCTAAGCTACAGACAATTCAGTGCGGGCCGTGGCCCGCACTTGTCATGATTTCTCTGCACGGATGTCTCATGCGCAGTCGCCTTTTCAATCTTTTGTCTGCTTTTTTACTGTCTGCCGCTGCCGTTCAATCCGCCCAGGCGGTGGACCTGTCCACCCAACGCCAGTATTACGATGAAGCCAAACGCGCACTGGCCAAAGGCGATAGCGGCCCGTACTTCCGTTACAGCCAGGCCCTTGCCGATTATCCGCTGGAACCCTACCTGGCTTATGACGAACTGACCGCACGCCTGAAATCCGCGAGCAACGCCGAAATCGAGAAATTCCTCGCCGAACACGGCGACCTGCCCCAGGCCAACTGGATGAAACTGCGCTGGTTGCGCTGGTTGGCGGATCGGGGCGACTGGGCGACCTTCGTCAGATATTACGACCCGAAGATGAACTTTACCGAACTGGATTGCCTGAATGCGCAGTACCAGATCAGCCACAACCTCAAATCCGAAGGTTACGCCAACGCCGAAAAGCTCTGGCTGACCGGCAAGTCCCAACCCGACGCCTGCGACGCCCTGTTCGGCATGTGGGCCGCCGATGGCCAGTTGACCGAGCAAAAACGCTGGCAGCGCGCCAAACTCGCCGCCCAGGCGCGCAACTACCCGCTGGCCAACAGCCTGGTCAACAGCATGACCACCCTCGCCCCTCGTGGCCGCTTGCTGGTGGACGTGGCACAGAAACCGGAACTGCTCAACCAGCCGTCACGCTTCACCCCGGCCGACGAGGCCATGGCCGACGTGGTCAGCCTCGGCCTGCGCCGCCTGGCCCGCCAGGACCCGGACAAGGCCATGGCCCTGCTCGACGGTTACGCCAACAGCATGCATTTCTCCCGGGATGAGAAAGTGGCGATCGCCCGGGAAATCGGCCTGACCCTCGCACGACGTTTCGACAGCCGCGCGCTGGACGTCATGACCAAATACGACCCGGAGCTGCGCGACAACACCGTTTCCGAATGGCGCCTGCGCCTGCTTCTGCGCCTGGCGCGCTGGGATGATGCCTATCAGTTGACCCGCCGCCTGCCCCAGGACCTGGCCACCACCAACCGCTGGCGCTACTGGCAGGCCCGTAGCCTGGAACTGGCGCAACCGCAGAACCCGGAAGCGCAGACGCTCTATAAAAACCTGGCCCGCGAACGCGACTTCTACGGTTTCCTCGCCGCCGATCGCTCACAGTCGCCCTACTCTTTGCTCAACAAGCCGCTGGTACTCAGCCAGGCCACCATCAACAAGGTGCGCAACACGCCTGGCGTGCGCCGCGCCCTGGAGCTGCACGCCCGCGGGCAGATCATCGATGGCCGGCGTGAGTGGTACTACGTCAGCCGTCACTTCAGTCGCGACGAAATGGTCGCCCAGGCCAAACTGGCCTACGACCTGAAATGGTACTTCCCGGCGATCCGCACCATCAGCCAGGCGCAGTACTGGGACGATCTGGACATCCGCTTCCCGATGGCTCACCGCAATACTCTGGTGCGTGAGGCGAAGAATCGCGGCTTGCACCCGAGCTGGGCGTTCGCCATCACCCGCCAGGAAAGCGCATTCATGGACGACGCCCGCTCCGGGGTCGGCGCTTCGGGCCTGATGCAACTGATGCCGGCCACCGCCAAGGAAACCGCACGCAAGTTCAGCATTCCCTATAGCTCGCCACAGCAATTGCTGGATCCGGACAAGAACATCCAGCTCGGTGCCGCCTACCTGAGCCAGGTGCACAGCCAGTTCAACGGCAACCGCGTCCTCGCCTCCGCCGCCTACAACGCCGGCCCCGGTCGCGTCCGCCAATGGCTGCGCGGTGCCGACCACCTGAGTTTCGACGTGTGGGTGGAAAGCATTCCGTTCGACGAAACCCGCCAATACGTGCAAAACGTGTTGTCGTACTCAGTGATCTACGGTGAAAAGCTCAATTCGCCACAACCGATCGTGGATTGGCATGAGCGGTTCTTCGACGATCAATGATTACTGTGTAGGAGCGAGCATGCTCGCGATGGTCGTCAACGATGACGCGGGATGCCTGACACCCAGCGGCGCTCTAATGTCCATCGCGAGCCTGCTCGCTCCTACAAGAGTTCCCCGGCGTTGATCAATCCATCGCTGAACTGCAATGCCGCCAACCGCGCATACAACGCATTGCTGGCAATCAGTTCCTGATGGGTGCCCACCGCCACTAGCTTCCCCTGGTCCATCACCGCGATCCGGTCGGCGTTTTTCACCGTGGCCAGGCGATGGGCGATGACCAGGGTGGTACGGTTTTTCATCAGGCTTGGCAGCGCCTGCTGGATCAGGTGTTCACTCTGGGCGTCGAGCGCACTGGTAGCTTCGTCGAGGAGCAGGATCGGGGCATCCACCAGCAACGCCCGGGCGATGGCCAGGCGTTGGCGCTGGCCACCGGACAAGCCGAGACCGCCATCCCCCAGATGCGTCTGGTAACCGTTGGGCATGGCCTCGATGAAGTCATGGGCGTAAGCGATTCTTGCCGCTTCCTGTACCTCGGCCAGGGTCGCCTTCGGATTGCCGTAGCGGAGGTTTTCTTCAATGCTGCCGAAAAACAGCGCCGGGGTTTGCGACACCAGGGCGAAGCAGCGGCGCAGATCCAGCGGATCAAGCTGAGTCAACGACACGCCGTCGAGCAGTATGTGCCCCTCGGCCGGGTCGTAAAAACGCAGCAGCAAGTCATACACCGTCGATTTGCCGGCCCCTGATGGCCCGACCAGCGCCAGCGTCTCACCGGCATTGACCGTCAGGCTCAAGCCGTCGACGGCATAGCTGTCCGGCCGCGACGGGTAGGAAAAACGCACATTTTGCAGCTGCAGATGGCCGTCGACCCGGTCCGGCAGTGTCACCCTGCCTGTCACCGGCGGCAGGATGATGTTTTCCGAACGCAGTAATTCGGCAATCCGCTCGGCTGCGCCGGCTGCCCGCTGCAGCTCGCCAATCACCTCGCTCAACGTGCCGAACGCACTGCCGACGATCAGGCTGTAGAACACGAACGCCGCCAACTCGCCCGCGGAAATTCGCCCGGCGATGACGTCCATGCCGCCAACCCAGAGCATCACCCCGACCGCACCCAGGACCAGCACGATCACCAGGGTAATCAGCCAGGCCCGCTGGAAGATGCGTTTGCGCGCGGTGTTGAACGCCTCCTCCACCGTCACGGCAAACCGGCGCTCATCCTGAGCCTGATGGTTGTAGGCCTGCACGGTCTTGATCTGTCCCAGGGTTTCCGACACGTAGCTGCCGATATCGGCAATCCGATCCTGACTCAGGCGTGAGAGATTACGCACCCGGCGCCCGAAGATCAGGATGGGTGCGATCACCAGGGGCAAGGCCACCACCACGATGCTGGTGAGCTTGGGGTTGGTGATGAACAACAGGACAATCCCGCCTATCACCATCAACAGATTGCGCAGGAACAACGACAGCGATGACCCGATGACCGATTGCAGCAACGTAGTATCGGCGGTCAGGCGGGACTGGATTTCGGAACTGCGGTTGTCTTCGTAGAACCCCGGATGCAGGTAAATCAGATGATTGAACACCTGGCGCCGGATATCCGCCACGCAGCGCTCGCCAATCCACGACACCAGGTAGAACCGCGCAAACGTACCGATTGCCAACCCCAGCACCAACAGCATGAACAGAGCGATGGATTGATTGAGCAGATGCGGTGACTGGGTCATGAACCCCTCGTCCACCAGCAGACGGATACCCTGCCCCATGGACAGGGTGATGCCTGCGGTGACGATCAACGCCAGCAACGCGCCAAAGGCCTGCCAGCGATACGGCGCAATGAAACGAATGGCCAGGCGAACAGCGCGGCGGTGACGGGCAGAGAACATCGCATTCATCCAGGACAAAGCAATCATCAGGGTCAGCCTATGCCGCTCAATGGGGTGGCTCGCTGCAAATCACAATGAGTCAGGTTAATTATGTCCACCCACACTAGAGGCTAGACGCTATTGGTCTAAAGTTCGGGTAGCCACGAGAAGGCATTTCTGCTGGACTGGTTCTGTCCCCCCCGGAAAGATCGCAGGGAGTTGTCACAGCCCGGTCACCTGGAGGTTCTACAGTAACCACACAACCTGATGAGGAGACAGGCCATGTCCTTGCAATACAGCAGCGACGACAAGATTCAAGTGATCCGCACGCATCCAGACCAGTCTCTGGGTTGCTCGATTATTGACGAGCAGGGTCGCGAAGTACCGATCACTGAAGAGATGATCCAGAAAGCTTGCAAAGAACTGGAAAAGCGCTTGGTCAAGCCTGCCGAACAAAAGTGATATAGCCACCGTCTTCATGACCCGGCCCATTGTTGGCCGGGTTTTTTATGTCTGCGTATCCAATCCGGGACCGTGGCACGCCCTTCGCGAGCAGGCTCGCTCCCACAAAGAATCCGGGCCACAACATTTGCATCCAGTATTGACCCCTGTGGGAGCGAGCCTGCTCGCGAAGGGGCCGCCACGCTCGATCAGATTGCCGTCGCCCCCAACGCCGCCACAATCCTGTGCAACTCCGGCGAATGACCCTCGATCCGCACCTGCAATCCGTCGATCTCCCGGCGCGACGGATACTGCTTGCGCAGCCTGTCGAATGCCGCTCGCTGCTCGCTGACACTGCCGACCAGGCTGCGACGGAAATCCGCATCGTCACGACGCGGGTCATACACGCCACGGCACAGCATCGCCAACGCCCAGGCCGGGTCGCTTTGCGCATTGAGGGTCACGTGCGACAGCCAGGGCGCCGGCAGCAAATCGTTCAGGCTGACACGGGGCGGTTGCCCGAGGAAGTCGCAATACGCGTCATAAATCTGCGCGGTTCCGCGCTGCTTGCCATCGAGGCTGTAACCGGCAATGTGCGGCGTTGCCAGCACGCACAGCTCGGCCAGCGCCAAGTCGACCTCAGGCTCGCCTTCCCAGACATCGAGCACCGCTTGCAGGTCTTCGCGCACCAACAATACATCGCGCAGGGCGGCATTGTTGACCACCGGCCCACGACTGGCATTGATCAGCCAGGTACCGGGCTTGAGTTGATTCAGACGTTTTTCATCGAACAAATGCCAGGTCGCTTGTTGGCCCTGCCTGGTCAACGGCGTATGCAGGCTGATGACATCGCACGCTTCGACGATCTGCTCAAGGCTGACGTAGTCTCCCCCTTCAGCGGCCTGCCGTGGCGGATCGCACACCAGCACCTTCCAGCCCAGGCCTTGCAGGACCTTGACCAGCCGCCCGCCCACTTCGCCGGCACCGACCACGCCGTAGGTACGCCGGGCCAGGTCGACACCCTCGATTTCGGCCAGGGTCAGCAAGCTGCCGAGCACATAGTCGACCACGCCGCGGGCATTGCAGCCCGGAGCGCTGGACCAGGTGATACCGGCTTGTTGAAAGTAATCCAGGTCCAGATGATCGGTGCCGATGGTGCAAGTACCGACAAAACGCACTTTGCTGCCTTCAAGCAGCGCGCGATTGACGTTGGTCACCGAGCGCACCAACAGCACCTCGGCCTGCTCGACCATCGCACGGTCAATGGCGCGCCCCGGCACCCGGCGGATTTCACCGAAGCCTTCAAAGAAGGCATCGAGCAGGGGAATATTTTCGTCGGCAACAATCAACATGGCGGGCTCCTTTGGCGGACCGGCAGTTTAGGCGCAGAATTCATTTCTGTGTAGGAGCGAGCATGCTCCGGGCGGCGTTCCGACGATGGTCGTCAACGATGACGCGGGATGCCTGAATGAACATGACATCCTTGCGTCCATCGTCGGAACGCCGCCCGGAGCTTGCTCGCTCCTACAGACAGAGGGTTGCTTACAAATCGGTAACACGGGTCTTTTCCTGACTGGCGCGTCAACGCGTAGAATGCGCGCCTGTGCTTCAAAACCTTTTGGACGTTTCGCCATTGAATCCTGTAATCGAAAATACCGCCGCCATTGCGCCTGCGCGGACAACACCCGTACGCCTGGAACTCAAGGGCCTGCTCGGACTGGCCCTGCCCATCATGATCGCGCAACTGGCCACCACGGCCATGGGCTTCGTCGATGCAGTGATGGCCGGGCGCGTCAGCCCTCGGGACCTGGCCTCGGTAGCCCTGGGCAATTCGATCTGGATTCCGATCTACCTGTTGATATCCGGCGTCCTGCTGGCTACCACACCCAAGGTCGCGCAACGCTTTGGCGCCGGGCAGTTTGACCAGATCGGACCGCTGGTACGCCAGGCACTGTGGCTCGCACTGTGTGTCGGCTTGATCGGCAGTGGCCTGCTGCTCGGCGCCGAGCCGATCCTGCACTGGATGAAAGTCGATCCGCAATTGATCGAGCCGAGCATGGGTTACCTGCACGGGATCGCTTTCGGATTTCCCGGCATGGCGTTCTATTACGTACTGCGCTGCTACAGCGATGGCATGGGGCGTACCCGTCCGAGCATGGTCATTGGCTTGTGCGGTCTGCTGCTGAATATCCCGCTGAACTATGCGTTGATCTACGGCCATTTCGGCGCACCAGCCCTGGGTGGCGTCGGTTGCGGCTGGGCCAGCGGCATCGTGATGTGGTTCATGGCGTTGAGCATGGCCGGCTGGACGTGCTGGGCCCCCTTCTATGCCCGCACCCGCGTACTGGTGCGCTTCGACCGGCCTGAATGGGCCGTGATCAAGCGCCTGGTCAGCATTGGCCTGCCGATCGGTATCGCCGTCTTCGCCGAGTCCAGCATCTTTGCGGTCATCGCCCTGTTGATCGGCAGTCTCGGGTCTACCGTGGTGGCAGGGCATCAAATCGCCCTGAACATCAGCTCGTTGCTGTTCATGATTCCTTACTCGCTGGGCATGGCCGTGACTGTGCGGGTCGGCCAGGCCCTGGGGGCCGGCAATCCCTGGCAGGCGCGCTTCGCGGCGAAGGTCGGCCTCGGCGCGGCACTGGTGTTCGCGGCGTTTTCAGCGAGCCTGATCCTTCTGTTGCGCGAACCGATCGCCTCGATCTACACGCCTGACCACAATGTGATCCAGATTGCGTCGATGCTGATTGTGTATGCCGCGCTGTATCAGTTTTCCGACGCCATCCAGGTGATCTGCGCAGGCGCGTTGCGTGGCTACCAGGACACCCGGGTGACGATGATCCTGACCTTGTTCGCCTATTGGGGCATTGGCCTGCCGGTCGGCTACGCGCTGGGACTGACCGACTGGTTCGCTCCGGCCAGCGGCCCGAGCGGGCTGTGGGAAGGGCTGATTGCCGGCTTGAGCTGTGCGGCGCTGATGCTGTCGATCCGCCTGACGCTCAGTGCGCGCCGGCGGATTCGTAACAGCCAGGGTTGAACGCCGCAACCCTGTAGGAGCGAGCAAGCTCGCGATGGACGACAGAGCGCCGCGGAGTATCAGGCAGTCAGCGGCATCGTTAACGTCCATCGCGAGCATGCTCGCTCCTACAGAGGTATTGGTTAAACAGGCTTCTTGCGGATCCAGTACAGGTAGGTGCCTTTCTCTTCGTGCTGTGCCACCAGTTCGTGGTCGAGAAACACACAGAACTTGGGAATGTCGCGACGGGTCGACGGGTCGGTGGCAATCACCTTGAGCAGGCCGCCGGGCACCAGGTCACGGATGTGCTGGTGCAGCATCATCACCGGCTCGGGGCAGTTGAGGCCGGTGGCGTCGAGGGTGCCGTCTACCGGCGTATCAAGCATTTCACTCATGATTCACTCCTGAAACTGGCCGGCATTGTCGCGCATTGCCGGGTGTAACGTCATCTGTGGCACCTGTGGGAGCGAGCCTGCTCGCGAATGCGGCGTGCCATTCAACAGGGATATTGACTGACCGGACGCTTTCGCGAGCAGGCTCGCTCCCACAAGGGGTCGCGTCAATCAGCGGGACTTGGGCTTCTTCACGTCCAGCCGACGCAAATGGCAGGTCACTTCCTCACGGTCGTGGTACAGCTGCTTGCAGCCGATCTCGACCTTGATGCCCCGCGCCTTGAATCCCTCGGCAATACGCTCGAGCAAACGCTTCACCTCGGCATAACGTTGCTTCATCGGCAGTTTGAGGTTGACCACTGCCTCGCGGCAATGACCGTCGCCGATCCACTCTTCCAGCATCGCGGCATTGCGCGCCGGTTTCTCGACGATGTCGCAGACCATCCAGTCCACCGGTTGCTTGGGCTTGAAGGTGAAACCGTCGGCCATCAAGTGTTGCACCAGGCCGGTGTCCATCAGGCTTTCGGCCATCGGGCCGTTGTCGATGGCGGTCACCAACATGCCGCGATTGACCAGTTGCCAGGTCCAGCCACCGGGAGCAGCCCCGAGGTCAACGCCGGTCATGTCACTGTGCAGGCGCTCATCCCACTGGTCGCGCGGAATGAAGTGGTGCCAGGCCTCTTCCAGTTTGAGGGTCGAGCGGCTCGGCGCCTCGCGGGGGAATTTCAAACGGGGAATGCCCATCGGCCACATGGCCGAGTTGTTCGGCTCAGCCAGGCCCATGAACACTTCGCGACCGCTCTTGAAGGTCAGCAACAGTCGCGGCTTGTGCGCATCTTCCAGCAGTTTGCCGGCGGCCATCAGCGCCTTGCGCAGGTGCACTTCGAATTTCTTGCAGAAGTTCGACAGTTCCTTGCCGTCGTTGGTGTCGACCATTTCCAGCCACAGGCTGCCGCACGGCGGAAAGTCCGCCATATGATCGAGGATCACGCTGATGCGGTCGGTTTCCGGCAGATCGATGAAAATCCCCCGGGCCCACTGGCGCGGAAAGATCAGCTCGGCGAAACGCTGTCCGTGCATCAGGCGCTCGGCGCCGTCTTCTTCGGTACAGACAAATTCGGCGCAGGCAGTTGCCGCCTTGGCCTTGGCATATCCGGCCACGTTCAGCCGAGCGGCAAGGTCGGAAATCTCGGAACAGACTTCGCCTTCGAAGCCCGGCCGGCAATGCATGAATAGGGTGTTCATTCTTACTCCTGGGCAATGGCGAGGAATTTCGGCCACTGCGCGATGCCCAGGCTTGCGTTGAAGCAAAGCCTGTCACGAAAACCGGCGCATGATAGCTGACTTCGGAACCTGGGGTCTGTCCATAGAGTCCAGTTATTAGCCAGCTACTTAAAACAGGGCTAGGTTTAAGGCTCTGTCCGTTCCCCCAGTCCGTAGCCGTGCGGACTCAAAGGAGTGATCGTAATGCCGTCCCTTGATAGCCTGAAAACACTCAAGACCCTGCAAGTCGGCAACAAGACCTACCACTACTTCAGCCTGCCCGAAGCCGCCAGAAGCCTGGGCGAGCTGGACAAGTTGCCGATGTCATTGAAAGTCCTGCTGGAAAACCTGTTGCGCTGGGAAGACGAAAAAACCGTCACCGGCGCCGACCTGAGGGCACTGGCCGCGTGGCTCAAGGAGCGTCGCTCCGACCGCGAAATCCAGTACCGCCCGGCGCGAGTGCTGATGCAAGACTTTACCGGTGTCCCCGCCGTAGTCGACCTGGCCGCCATGCGTGCGGCGATGGCCAGGGCCGGCGGCAATCCGCAGCGGATCAACCCGCTGTCGCCGGTAGACCTGGTGATCGACCACTCGGTGATGGTCGACAAATTTGCCAGCAGCAACGCTTTCGAGCAGAACGTCGACATTGAAATGCAGCGCAATGGCGAGCGTTATGCGTTCCTGCGCTGGGGCCAGAACGCCTTCGACAACTTCAGCGTGGTGCCGCCGGGAACCGGGATCTGTCACCAGGTAAATCTGGAATACCTCGGTCGCACGGTGTGGACCAAGGATGAGGACGGTCGCACCTATGCCTTCCCGGACACGCTGGTGGGCACCGACTCGCACACCACCATGATCAACGGTCTCGGCGTGCTCGGCTGGGGCGTCGGCGGAATCGAGGCGGAAGCGGCGATGCTCGGGCAACCTGTGTCGATGCTGATTCCGGAGGTCATCGGCTTCAAACTCACCGGCAAGCTCAAGGAAGGCATCACCGCCACCGACCTGGTGCTGACCGTGACCCAGATGCTGCGCAAGAAGGGCGTGGTAGGCAAATTCGTCGAGTTCTACGGCGATGGCCTCGCCGACCTGCCACTGGCCGACCGCGCGACCATCGCCAACATGGCCCCGGAATACGGCGCCACCTGCGGTTTCTTCCCGGTGGACGACGTCACCCTGGAGTACTTGCGCCTGTCAGGCCGCCCCCTCGAAACGGTGCAACTGGTCGAGACCTACAGCAAGGTCCAGGGCCTGTGGCGCCTGCCCGGCCAGGAACCGGCGTTCACCGACAGCCTGGCGCTGGACATGGGCAGTGTCGAAGCCAGCCTCGCGGGACCGAAACGTCCACAGGACCGGGTTTCGCTGCCGAACGTCGCGCAAGCGTTCAGTGACTTCCTTGACCTGCAATTCAAACCCACCAGCAAGGAAGAAGGCCGCCTGGAAAGTGAAGGCGGTGGCGGCGTCGCCGTCGGCAACGCCGATCTGGCCGGCGAAGCGGATTACCAACACGAAGGCCAGACCTATCGCCTGAAAAACGGCGCGGTGGTCATCGCCGCCATCACCTCCTGCACCAACACCTCCAACCCGAGCGTGATGATGGCGGCCGGGCTGGTGGCGAAGAAAGCCGTGGAAAAAGGCCTGAAACGCAAACCCTGGGTGAAGAGCTCGCTGGCCCCCGGCTCGAAAGTGGTCACCGACTACTATAAGGCGGCCGGCCTGGCCCATTACCTCGACGAATTGGGATTTGCCCTGGTCGGCTATGGCTGCACCACCTGCATCGGCAACTCCGGGCCGCTGCCGGAGCCCATCGAAAAAGCCGTCCAGCAATCCGATCTCACCGTGGCATCGGTGCTCTCGGGCAATCGCAACTTCGAAGGTCGGGTGCATCCGCTGGTCAAGTCCAACTGGCTGGCCTCACCGCCGCTGGTGGTGGCTTACGCACTGGCGGGCACGGTGCGCACCGATCTCAGCCGCGAGCCACTGGGCGAAGACAAGGATGGCAAACCGGTTTACCTGCGGGACATCTGGCCAGGCAGCAAGGAAATTGCCGAGGCGGTCAACCAGGTCAATACCGCCATGTTCCACAAGGAATACGCCGAAGTGTTCGCCGGTGACGAGCAATGGCAGGCGATCAAGGTCCCGCAGGCGGCGACCTATGAATGGCAGGACGACTCGACCTACATCCAGCACCCACCGTTCTTCGACGACATCGGCGGTCCGCCGCCAGTGGTCAAGGATGTCTGTGCAGCGAACATTCTCGCGCTGCTCGGCGACTCGGTGACCACCGACCACATCTCCCCGGCCGGTAACATCAAGGCCGACAGCCCGGCCGGACAATACCTGCGCGACAAAGGCGTGGAGCCGCGGGACTTCAACTCCTACGGTTCGCGACGGGGCAACCATGAAGTGATGATGCGCGGCACCTTCGCCAACATCCGCATACGCAACGAAATGCTCGGCGGCGAAGAAGGCGGCAACACCCGCTACATTCCCACCGGGGAGAAGATGTCGATCTACGACGCCGCCATGCGCTATCAGGCTTCGGGCACGCCGCTGGTGGTGATCGCCGGTCAGGAGTACGGCACCGGATCGAGCCGCGACTGGGCGGCCAAAGGCACCAACCTGCTGGGGGTCAAAGCGGTCATTGCCGAAAGTTTCGAACGGATTCACCGCTCCAACCTGGTGGGCATGGGCGTGCTGCCGTTGCAGTTCAAGCTGGATCAGAACCGCAAGAGCCTGAACCTCAATGGCAGTGAAACCCTGGACATCCTCGGCTTGACCGGCGTCGAGCTGACGCCACGGATGAACCTGACGCTGGTCATCACTCGCGAAGACGGCAGCCGCGAGAAGATCGAGGTGCTGTGCCGCATCGATACCCTGAACGAAGTGGAGTACTTCAAGGCCGGAGGGATTCTGCATTACGTGCTAAGGCAGTTGATTGCGGGATGAACCGCCCCTGTAGGAGCGAGCATGCTCGCGATGGCGGTGTGTCAGGCGATGTAGATGTTGGCGGTACCGCCGTCATCGCGAGCATGCTCGCTCCTACAGAAGCAAATCTGTGCATAGGTAAAACCCTGACGCCCCAGTCATTTTGCGACACGCTACTCATTGTTGAAAAATAATTTCAATATTTCGCCAGGCTTGCCGAAACCCTGTCAAAGCCTTGCGGAATGAAACAGCCATGCGTAACAACCAACCCATCACACAGCGCGAGCGGACGTTCCCGGCTCAGCAACGGTTGATTTCCACCACCGATGCCAAGGGCATGATCACCTACTGTAACGACGACTTCGTCGACATCAGCGGATATTCCCGAGAGGAACTGATCCGCGCACCGCACAACCTGGTTCGTCACCCCGACGTCCCGGCGGCGGTGTTCGCACACATGTGGGCCACGCTGAAACAAGGCTTGCCATGGATGGGCATTGTCAAGAATCGCTGCAAGAGCGGTGATCACTACTGGGTGAACGCCTATGTGACACCGATCTTCGAAGGCAATCAGGTGATCGGTTACGAGTCGGTGCGGGTCAAGCCCACCGCCGAACAGATCCGCCGCGCCGAAGCGCTCTACCAACGCATCAACCAGGGCAAGTCAGCCATTCCCTCCTCGGATAAATGGTTGCCGGTCCTGCAGGACTGGCTGCCGTTCATTCTGGTCAGCCAATTGAGCTTCATGATCGGTGCATCACTGAACTCCCAGTGGGGTTTTGCCCTGGCGGCCGGTCTTTCGGTGCCACTGGGCCTGATGGGCCTTCGCTGGCAACAGCGTGGCCTCAAGCGTTTGCTGCGCCTGGCCGAGCAGACTACGTCCGATCCGTTGATCGCTCAGATGTACACCGACAGTCGCGGCGATCAGGCACGACTGGAGATGTCCATCCTCAGTCAGGAAGCACGCCTGAAAACCTGCCTGACGCGCCTGCAGGACACGGCCGAACACCTGACCGATCAGGCCAGGCAATCCGATGCCCTGGCGCACAACAGCTCCAGTGGCCTGGAGCGTCAACGGGTCGAGACCGAGCAAGTGGCCACCGCGGTCAACCAGATGGCCGCGACTACCCAGGAAGTCGCCAGCCACGTACAACGCACCGCCGACGCCACCCAGGAAGCCAATCGCCTGACCGGTCGTGGTCGTGACATTGCCGGGGAAACCCGCGAAGCCATCCAGCGCTTGTCAGTGGTGGTGGGTGAAACCGGCGTGACCGTGACGCAACTGGCCAAGGACAGCAACGAAATCGGTGGCGTGGTCGACGTGATCAAAGGCATCGCCGACCAGACCAACCTGCTGGCCCTGAACGCCGCCATCGAAGCCGCCCGTGCCGGCGAGATGGGTCGCGGTTTTGCGGTGGTGGCCGACGAAGTCCGTCAACTGGCGCAACGCACCAGCGAGTCCACCGGACAGATTCATGCGCTGATCGCCAAGCTCCAGCAAACCGCCGGCACCGCCGTGCAGACCATGGAAGCCGGCCATCGTCAGGCTGAAGAAGGCGTGGCGCGGGTACTGGAAGCGGACCAGGCTCTGGTGGGGATCAGCGAGGCGGTGGCCAACATCACCGACATGACCACCCAGATCGCTGCCGCGACCGAAGAGCAAAGTGCCGTGGCTGAAGAAATCAGCCGCAACATCAGCAATATCTCGGAGCTGGCGGACCAGACTTCGGAGCAGGCGCAGAACTCGGCGTTGCTCAGCGAAGAACTGACCAAGACAGCGAACACCCAGTATTCGTTGGTGGAGCGGTTCAACCGCTGATTTGTGATGTTGCCTGGCAGATCGTATTCGCGAGCAGGCTCGCTCCCACAGTGGACCCGGGCGGCACACAAACTCCTGTGGGAGCGAGCCTGCTCGCGAAGAGGCCCTCACTGGCACTACAAACCTCACTGGAGAAACGCAGCAACCCTCCCCGCCGCAGCCACCAAATGCTGCTCATGGGTAAACCCGGAAGCCTTCAATGGCTTCAAGTCATGATCCCCCGCCGTCAGCCACAACAACTCAATGCTCGGCGATAGCGCATACCCCTCCACCGTCTCACGATTGCCCAGCGCATCGCGCTCACCCTGCACGATCAAGGTCCGGGTTTTCAGCCCCGCCAGATGTTCGACCCGTGGCTTTTCCGGCTTGCCCACCGCATGGAACGGATACCCCAGGCACACCAGCGCATCCGCTCCCAGTTCATCGGCCAGCAGACTGGCCATGCGCCCACCCATGGACTTGCCGCCAATGGCCAAAGCCCCAGTGACATGGCGTCGCACCTGGCTGTACACCTCACGCCAGCATTCCAGCAGTTTCGGCGCCGGGTTTGGCGGGCGTTTACCGCCGTCGATGCGCCGTTGCGCCATGTACGCAAACTCGAAGCGCAATACGTTCACGCCCTGTGCAGCAAGGCGTGCAGCCATGTCGCTCATCCAGTCGCTGTCCATCGGTGCGCCGGCGCCATGGGCGAGGATCAGCGTCACCGAAGCCTTGCCAGCGGCGGCATTCCACAACCATCCATGATCCCGCACGCACTGCGCCCATTGATCCCCGTCAATACTGGCCTTGTGCTCTTTGTCCATGCTTGCCTCGCTTTCAGTCTGCCTATAACTCCGGCCGAAGGGTGCGTTGCCTTGCGCTGCGCGCTCACTTCTTCGGCTGAACCGTGGATGGGGAACCATGAACACTTCTATCAGTACCGCCTACAACTACAAGGTGGTCCGCCAATTCGCCATTATGACGGTGGTGTGGGGCATCGTCGGCATGGGGCTCGGGGTTTTTCTCGCGGCCCAATTGGTCTGGCCCGAACTCAACTTCAATTTGCCGTGGACCAGCTTCGGTCGCTTGCGCCCGCTGCACACCAACGCGGTGATCTTCGCCTTTGGCGGCTGCGCGTTGTTCGCCAGTTCGTTCTATTCCGTGCAACGCACCTGCCAGACGCAGCTGTTTGCGCCGAAAATCGCCGCGTTCTGCTTCTGGGGCTGGCAGCTTGTGATTCTCCTGGCGGCCATCAGCCTGCCGCTGGGCTACACCAGCTCCAAGGAGTATGCCGAGCTGGAATGGCCGATCGACATCCTGATCACCATCGTCTGGGTCGCCTACGCCATCGTGTTCTTCGGCACGATCATGCAGCGCAAGACCAGGCACATCTATGTCGGTAACTGGTTCTTCGGCGGGTTCATCATCACCGTGGCGATCCTGCACATCGTCAACAACATGGAGTTGCCGGTCAGCCTCACCAAGTCCTACTCGCTGTACTCCGGCGCCACCGATGCGATGGTGCAATGGTGGTACGGGCATAACGCCGTAGGCTTTTTCCTCACCGCCGGTTTCCTCGGGATGATGTATTACTTCGTGCCGAAACAGGCCGAGCGCCCCGTGTACTCCTATCGCCTGTCGATCGTGCACTTCTGGGCGCTGATCACCTTGTACATCTGGGCCGGCCCGCACCACCTGCACTACACCGCGCTGCCGGACTGGGCGCAGTCGCTGGGCATGGTGATGTCGCTGATCCTGCTGGCGCCGAGCTGGGGCGGGATGATCAACGGCATGATGACCCTGTCGGGCGCCTGGCATAAGTTGCGCAGCGACCCGATCCTGCGCTTCCTCGTGGTGTCGCTGGCGTTCTACGGCATGTCGACCTTCGAAGGGCCGATGATGGCGATCAAGACGGTCAACGCCCTCTCCCACTACACCGACTGGACCATCGGCCACGTACACGCCGGCGCGCTCGGCTGGGTGGCGATGATTTCCATCGGTGCGCTGTACCACATGATCCCGAAAGTCTTCGGACGCGAGCAGATGCACAGCATCGGCCTGATCAACGCGCACTTCTGGCTCGCCACCATCGGCACGGTTCTGTACATCGCTTCGATGTGGGTCAACGGCATTGCCCAGGGCCTGATGTGGCGTGCGGTGAACGAGGACGGCACGCTGACTTACTCCTTCGTCGAAACCCTGGTGGCCAGCCACCCTGGCTTCGTCGTGCGGCTGGTAGGCGGTGCGATCTTCCTCAGCGGCATGTTCCTGATGGCCTACAACACCTGGCGCACCGTGCGGGCCTCGCAGCCTGCCGAAATCGCCGCTGCCGCGCAGATGGCCTGAGGAGTCCGCCATGAAACACGAAACTATCGAGAAAAACGTCGGCCTGTTGCTGCTGCTGATGGTCCTGGCCGTGAGCATCGGCGGCCTGACCCAGATCGTCCCGCTGTTCTTCCAGGACGTGACCAACAAACCGGTGGAAGGCATGAAGCCCTACACCGCGCTGCAACTGGAAGGTCGCGACATTTACATCCGCGAAGGCTGCGTCGGCTGTCACTCGCAGATGATCCGCCCGTTCCGTGCCGAAACCGAACGTTACGGCCACTACTCGGTGGCTGGCGAAAGCGTCTGGGATCACCCGTTCCTGTGGGGGTCGAAACGCACCGGGCCGGACCTCGCCCGGGTCGGCGCGCGCTACTCCGATGACTGGCACCGTGCGCACTTGTACAACCCGCGCAACGTCGTGCCGGAGTCGAAGATGCCGGCCTATCCGTGGCTGGTGGCCAATCAGCTCGACAGCAGCCACACCGAAACCAAGCTGCGCGCCATGCGCACCCTCGGCGTGCCGTACACCGACGACGACATCACCGGCGCCGTGGCCTCGCTCAAAGGCAAGAGCGAGATGGACGCACTGGTCGCCTACCTGCAAGTGCTCGGCACTGCCATCAAGAGCAAGAGGTGAGCCATGGTTGTTGAGATGAGCACTGGAATGATCCGCGGCCTGGGCACCGTCGTTGTCTTCATCGCCTTCGTCGGCCTGACCCTGTGGGCGTTCAACGGCAAGCGCAATCCGCAATTCGCCGAAGCGAGCCTGTTGCCGTTCGCCGACGAGCCACAACCCGACATCACCGAAGAATCTGCCACAAGGAGTACCCGGCCATGACCACCTTCTGGAGTACGTGGATCTGCGTACTGACCATCGGCAGCCTGATCGGCCTGACCTGGCTGCTGATCGGCACCCGCAAGGGTGAAACCAAGGGCAGTGTCGACCAGACCATGGGCCACAGCTTCGACGGCATCGAGGAGTACGACAACCCGTTGCCACAATGGTGGTTCATGCTATTCGCCGGCACGCTGGTGTTTGCCGTCGGCTACCTGATCCTTTATCCGGGCCTGGGTAACTGGAAAGGCATCCTGCCTGGTTACGAGAATGGCTGGACCGGTGTGCATGAATGGGAAAAGGAGATGAACAAGGCCGATGCCAAATTCGGACCGATCTTCGCCAAATTCGCCGCCATGCCCGTGGAAGAAGTGGCCAAGGACCCGCAGGCACTGAAAATGGGCGGCCGCCTGTTTGCCTCCAACTGCTCGGTGTGCCACGGCTCGGACGCCAAGGGCGCATTCGGCTTCCCCAACCTGACCGACAGCGACTGGCGCTGGGGCGGCACGGCCGAAACGATCAAGACCACCATCATGGGTGGCCGGATGGCGATGATGCCGGCCTGGGGCGAAGTCCTGGGCGAAGCCGGTGTGAAGAACGTCGCCGCTTATGTGCGCCATGAACTGGCCGGCCTGCCGTTGCCTGCCGACAGCAAAGCCGACGTGCAGGCCGGACAGCAGGCATTCAGTACCACCTGCGTCGCCTGTCACGGGGCGAACGGCCAGGGCACTGAAGCCATGGGCGCGCCGAACCTGACGCACCCGGCCGGTTTCATTTACGGCACCAGCCTGACGCAGCTTGAACAAACGATTCGCCATGGTCGCCAGGGCCATATGCCGGCGCAGAACGAACTGCTCGGCAATGACAAGGTGCAACTGCTCGCGGCTTACGTGCTCAGCCTTTCGAAAAGTGATGAGCAGTTGAGCGGCAAGCTTCAAGCTACAAGCGGCAAGTAAAAGCAACAGCAGAAGCCGCAAGCACGGGCTCTAACTTGGAGCTTGTAGCTTGCGGCTGGCAGCTGCTTCTTTTTGTCGCACCCTCTCTGGCTGTTCCTTTCGGTTCCCCGTATTCAGGTCTAAGCTTGCTCCGATGCGGACCGGCAAGCACCGGTTCCAGGCCGACCTGAAGCGAGGTGTTCGACGATTCCGCCCGATGACAGGCCGCAAAGGCCGGTAATACCGGCTGTCGCGCCATTTGCCATTGGTCACCCGATCGTTGCGTTTCAACACACCTCGTTACATGTGACCTGAACCCCTCGCCTTTCGAGTTCGCCGGGACATTTTGCCCACGGGCAATTTTGTCCCTACGCGGCGCATGGAAAGGCCGCAGAATCAGCATTTGAAAGCATTGACCCAGGTCATGGCGCGTTGCAATGACCCCTTGCTTTCTCCATACTTGCGGCCGATTTTTAATCCTAATAAAACACCCAAACCGTGGAACCTTAGAATGAGCACAGCAATCAGTCCGACTGCTTATAACTATAAGGTAGTCCGCCAGTTCGCCATCATGACGGTGGTCTGGGGGATCCTTGGCATGGGGCTCGGTGTCTTCATCGCCTCGCAACTGGTCTGGCCGGAGTTGAACTTCGGTCTGCCATGGACGAGCTTTGGACGCCTGCGCCCGTTGCACACCAACCTGGTGATTTTCGCCTTCGGTGGATGTGCACTGTTTGCCACTTCTTATTACGTCGTGCAGCGAACCTGCCAAACGCGACTGATTTCCGACAGCCTCGCCGCCTTCACCTTCTGGGGATGGCAAGCGGTGATCGTCGGCGCGATCATTACCTTGCCGATGGGTTTCACCACCACCAAGGAATACGCGGAACTGGAATGGCCCCTGGCCATCCTGCTGGCCATTGTCTGGGTCACCTACGGTCTGGTGTTCTTCGGCACCATCGTCAAGCGCAAGACCAAGCACATCTATGTGGGTAACTGGTTCTACGGCGCGTTCATCGTCGTGACCGCGATGCTGCACATCGTCAACCACATGTCGCTGCCGGTCAGCCTGTTCAAGTCCTACTCGGCCTACTCGGGTGCGACGGACGCGATGATCCAGTGGTGGTACGGCCACAACGCCGTGGGCTTCTTCCTGACCACCGGCTTCCTGGGGATGATGTACTACTTCGTGCCGAAACAGGCCGAGCGTCCGATCTACTCCTATCGCCTGTCGATCGTGCACTTCTGGGCACTGATCACCCTGTACATCTGGGCCGGCCCGCACCACCTGCACTACACCGCGCTGCCGGACTGGGCTCAATCGCTGGGCATGGCGATGTCGATCATCCTGCTGGCTCCGAGCTGGGGCGGCATGATCAACGGCATGATGACCCTGTCGGGCGCCTGGCATAAGCTGCGCACCGACCCGATCCTGCGCTTCCTCGTGGTGTCGCTGGCGTTCTACGGCATGTCGACCTTCGAAGGCCCGATGATGGCCATCAAGACCGTGAACTCGCTGTCGCACTACACCGACTGGACCATCGGCCACGTACACGCCGGCGCTCTGGGCTGGGTGGCGATGATCTCGATCGGCGCCATCTACCACATGATCCCGAAACTGTTCGGTCGTGCGCAGATGCACAGCACCGGCCTGATCAACGCCCACTTCTGGCTCGCGACCATCGGTACCGTTCTGTACATCGCTTCGATGTGGGTCAACGGCATCACCCAAGGCCTGATGTGGCGTGCAATCAACGACGACGGCACCCTCACCTACTCGTTCGTCGAAGCGCTGCAGGCCAGCCACCCGGGCTTCATCGTTCGCGCCCTGGGCGGTGCGTTCTTCGCCACCGGCATGCTGTTCATGGCCTACAACGTCTACCGTACCGTACGCGCCTCGAACCCGGCTGAAGCCGAAGCCGCCGCCAAGATTGCCGTAGTTGGAGCTCACTGATGAAGCATGAAGCAGTCGAGAAGAATATTGGCCTGCTGGCCTTCTTCATGGTCATCGCCGTCAGCGTCGGCGGCCTGACCCAGATCGTTCCGCTGTTTTTCCAGGATGTCACCAACAAGCCGGTCGAGGGCATGAAGCCTCGCACCGCCCTTGAACTGGAAGGCCGGGACGTTTACATCGCCAACGGTTGTGTCGGCTGCCACTCGCAGATGATCCGTCCGTTCCGTGCCGAAACCGAACGCTACGGCCACTACTCGGTCGCCGGTGAAAGCGTCTGGGACCACCCGTTCCTGTGGGGTTCCAAGCGTACCGGTCCGGACCTGGCCCGTGTCGGCGGTCGTTACTCCGATGACTGGCAGCGTGCGCATTTGTACAACCCGCGCAACGTCGTGCCCGAGTCGAAAATGCCGGCCTACCCGTTCCTCGTGGAAAACAAGCTCGACGGCAAGGACACCGCGAAGAAAATGGAAGTCTTGCGCACGCTCGGCGTCCCTTACACCGACGAAGACATCGCCGGTGCCAGGGATGCCGTGAAGGGCAAAACCGAAATGGACGCGCTGGTGGCCTATCTGCAAGGCCTGGGCACCATCATCAAAAGCAAACGGTGATCTGGATGGATATCGGGATGATTCGTGGCCTGGGCACCGTTGTCGTGATGGTGGCCTTCATCGGACTGGCACTGTGGGTGTTCAGTCCCAAGCGCAAGTCGGAGTTTGAAGACGCGACCTTGCTGCCTTTCGCGGATGATCCCGAAGCCATCAAGCACGTCGAGCAAGCTTCTAGGAGTAACAAAGAATGACTACATTCTGGAGTCTGTACGTCACAGTCCTCAGTCTCGGTACGATCTTTTCCCTGACCTGGCTGCTGCTGTCGACCCGCAAGGGCCAGCGCGCAGAGCAGACAGACGAGACGGTCGGGCATTCCTTCGACGGGATCGAGGAGTACGACAACCCGCTGCCGAAATGGTGGTTCATGCTGTTCGTGGGCACCATCATCTTCGCACTGGGCTACCTGGCGCTGTATCCGGGCCTGGGCAACTGGAAAGGCCTGCTGCCGGGTTACGGCTACCTCGACAACGAGAAGCAGACCCCGTTCGCCAACGGCCAGACCGGCTGGACCGGCGTTCACGAGTGGGAAAAGGAAATGGCCAGGTCGGACGCCAAGTTCGGTCCGATCTTCGCCAAGTTCGCCGCCATGCCAATCGAAGAAGTGGCCAAGGACCCGCAAGCACTGAAGATGGGTGGCCGCCTGTTCGCCTCCAACTGCTCGGTTTGCCACGGTTCCGACGCCAAGGGCGCCTATGGCTTCCCTAACCTGACCGACGCCGACTGGCGCTGGGGCGGCGAGCCGGAAACCATCAAGACCACCATCATGGGCGGTCGTCATGCCGTGATGCCTGCCTGGGCTGAAGTGATCGGCGAGCAAGGCGTGGCCGACGTAGCCGCGTTTGTCCTGACCAACCTCGATGGCCGCAAGCTGCCGGAAGGCACCAAGGCTGATCCGGCCAACGGCCAGAAGTTGTTCGCCGCCAACTGCGTGGCTTGCCATGGTCCGGAAGGCAAAGGCACCCCGGCAATGGGTGCACCCAACCTGACCCACCCTGCCGCGTTCATCTACGGTTCGAGCTTCGCTCAACTGCAGCAGACCATCCGTTACGGCCGTCAGGGCCAGATGCCTGCGCAAGAGCAGATGCAGGGTAACGACAAGGTTCACCTGCTGGCCGCTTACGTCTACAGCCTGTCGCATGGCGAGAAGGCAGCGGCGGAAGATGCCCAGTAAGGCAGACACCTTGAGCATTTGAAACCAGGTCGCGCTTCACAAAAAATCCGATGCCAGTTCCCTGGCATCGGATTTTTTTTATGCCTCCACACGCGTGCCCCCTGTAGGAGCGAGCAAGCTCCGGGCGGCGTTCCGACGATGGATGCCCAGCCACCGCGGGGCATCAGACAGCCAGCGTTATCGTTGACGATCATCGCGAGCGTGCTCGCTCCTACAGGGTCTGTGAATGGTGAGCAACAACACGGAATGGAGGGTGATTGAACCCTCCCTTCCCAAAACCGGCCATAATTTACAAGTCAATTGATACAGGTCATTACACGGTCATTTGATTTCCACCAACGTGACCAAAGGTCGCACCCTTGAGCCAGAGCGACAGGCGTATCATTGAGCCACTGCAACACCCCTTTTTGACCGCGGTCGGCACGTACTGACCGAGGCACTTTTCCACTGCCGTGGGACGCAATGATGAGCAACCAGATTCCGGTACACGACATCACTCCACCCAGCAAGAACGCGAACAACAGCGTCGACCTCTACGCCTCCAGGGAAAAAATCTACACCCGCGCCTTCACCGGCCTGTTTCGCAACCTGCGGATGACTGGCGGTGCCGTGTTGTTCCTGCTGTATTTCGGCACGGTGTGGCTGAACTGGGGTGGCCATCAGGCCGTCTGGTGGAACCTTCCGGAGCGCAAGTTCTTCATTTTCGGCGCCACCTTCTGGCCCCAGGACTTCATTCTGCTGTCCGGCATGTTGATCATCGCCGCGTTCGGCCTGTTCTTCATCACGGTCTATGCCGGTCGGGTCTGGTGCGGCTATACCTGCCCGCAAAGCGTCTGGACCTGGATCTTCATGTGGTGCGAAAAAGTCACCGAAGGGGACCGTAACCAACGCATCAAGCTCGACAAGGCGCCAATGAGCGCCAACAAGTTCCTGCGCAAGCTCAGCAAGCACACCCTGTGGCTGTTGATCGGCTTCGTCACCGGCATGACCTTCGTCGGCTACTTCTCGCCGATCCGCGAACTGGTGTTCGACTTCTTCACCGGCCAGGCGGATGGCTGGTCGTACTTCTGGGTCGGGTTCTTCACCCTCGCCACTTACGGCAACGCCGGCTGGTTGCGCGAACAGGTGTGCATCTACATGTGCCCGTATGCACGCTTCCAGAGCGTGATGTTCGACAAGGACACCCTGATCGTTTCCTACGACCCGCGCCGTGGCGAAGGCCGTGGCCCGCGCAAGAAAGGTGTCGACTACAAGGCCCAGGGCCTGGGTGACTGCATCGACTGCACCATGTGCGTCCAGGTCTGCCCGACCGGTATCGATATCCGCGACGGACTGCAAATCGAATGCATCGGTTGCGCCGCCTGCATCGATGCCTGCGACGCCATCATGGACAAGATGGAATACCCGCGCGGGCTGATCAGCTACACCACCGAGCACAACCTGTCGGGGCAGAAAACCCATAAACTGCGTCCGCGCCTGATCGGCTATGCCGTGGTGCTGCTGGCGATGATCAGCTTGCTGGTGACCGCATTCTTCATGCGTTCGCTGGTGGGGTTCGATGTCAGCAAGGACCGCGTGCTGTACCGCGAGAACGCCGAAGGCCGGATCGAAAACGTCTACAGCCTGAAAATCATGAACAAGGACCAGCGCGACCATACCTACCTGCTCGAAGCCTCTGGCTTGCCGGATCTCAGATTGCAGGGCCGGCGCGAGATCAAGGTCGCGGCCGGCGAGATCGTCAGCCAGCCCGCCGAGCTGTCCGTCGCACCGGAAAAACTGCCGTCGAGCACCAACGAGGTGAAATTCATCCTCAAGGATGCCGATGACGACAGCGTCCACGTTGAAGCCAAGAGCCGGTTCATCGGCCCACAAAATCGTTGAGAGAACTGAACATGCCCGCAGCAACTGCCGCAAGCCCCTGGTACAAGCACCTCTGGCCCTGGATCATCATCGGGATCCTGGCTTGCTCGGTGACCCTGTCCTTGTCCATGGTGGCCATCGCGGTGAAGAACCCGGACAACCTGGTCAACGACAACTACTACGAGGCCGGCAAAGGCATCAACCGTTCCCTGGACCGTGAGCTGCTGGCCCAGACCCTGAAAATGCGCGCCAGCGTTCATCTCGATGGCATGACCGGCGAGGTTGACCTGCGCCTGAGCGGCGACAGCCAACCCAGGACCCTGGAACTGAACCTGATCTCGCCAACCCAGCCAGAGAAGGATCGCAAGATCACCCTGAGCCGCAGCGAAACCGAACAGGGCCGCTACATCGGCCAGTTGGGCGACAAGGTCGAAGGCCGGCGTTTTGTCGAATTGCTTGGCACTCAGGACGAGCACATCTGGCGCATGTTCGAAGAGGAACAGGTCAGCCACGATAAAGATCTGTTGCTGGGCGACGAACCGCTGCAAGGTGCCGAAGACCTGAAAAAGTAAAGGCTGCGCTCCGCGCATTCGCGAGCGGGCTCGCTCCCACAGTGGATCTCCTGTGTACCCGAATCCTGTGCTCGACACCGATCAACTGTGGGAGCGAGCCTGCTCGCGATGACGCCCTCCCGGACGATGTAGACTCCACCTCATGACCACCCCACTCCCCTGCTACCACTGCGCCCTGCCCGTCCCGACCGGCAGCCGCTTCACCGCCGTCGTGCTCGGGGAGTCCCGCGAGTTCTGCTGTCCGGGTTGCCAGGCCGTGGCCGAGGCCATCGTCGCCGGCGGCCTGCAGAGCTATTACCAACACCGCAGCGAGGCCTCGGCCAACCCCGAAGCGCTGCCGGTGCAACTGGTGGACGAGCTGGCGCTGTACGACCGCGCCGATGTCCAGCAGCCCTTTGTTCGCCACGATGGCGAACTCGCCGAAACCACGCTGTTGATGGAAGGCATCAGTTGCGCCGCCTGTGGCTGGCTGATCGAAAAACACCTGCGCACCCTGCCGGCGGTGGCCGAAGCACGCCTGAACCTGTCCAACCATCGCCTGCACGTACGCTGGAGCGATGCGCAATTGCCGCTAAGCCAGATCCTCAGTGAACTGCGCCAGATCGGTTACGCCGCACACCCGTATCAGGCCGACCGCGCCAGCGAACAACTGGCCAGCGAAAACCGCCTGGCCCTGCGCCAGCTCGGCGTGGCCGGGCTGCTGTGGTTCCAGGCGATGATGGCGACCATGGCCACCTGGCCGGAATTCAACATCGACCTCAGCCCTGAACTGCACGCCATCCTGCGCTGGGTCGCCCTGTTCCTCACCACCCCGATTGTGTTCTACAGCTGCGCGCCGTTTTTCAAAGGCGCCATGCGCGATCTGCGTACCCGCCACCTGACCATGGACGTTTCCGTGTCGCTGGCCATCGGTAGCGCCTACATTGCCGGGATCTGGACGTCGATCACCGGGGCCGGCGAACTGTATTTCGATGCCGTCGGCATGTTTGCCCTGTTCCTGCTCGCCGGGCGCTATCTGGAGCGACGCGCCCGGGAACGCACGGCTGCCGCCACCGCGCAGCTGGTGAATCTGTTGCCCGCCTCGTGCCTGCGATTGATGGATGACGGCCAGAGCGAACGCATCCTGCTCAGCGAGCTGCTCGTCGGCGACCGGGTGCTGGTTCATCCGGGCGCTGTTCTCCCGGCGGACGGCAAGATCCTCGACGGTCAGTCGAGTGTCGACGAGTCGCTGCTGACCGGCGAATACCTGCCACAACCGCGCACGCTCGGCGATGCGGTCACTGCCGGCACCCTGAACGTCGAAGGCGCGCTGACCGTCGAGGTTCAGGCCCTGGGCCAGGACACGCGCCTCTCGGCCATCGTGCGCCTGCTCGATCGCGCCCAGGCCGAAAAGCCGCGCCTGGCGGAAATCGCCGACCGCGCCGCGCAATGGTTCCTGCTGTTGTCGCTGATCGCTGCCGTTGCGATTGGTCTGCTGTGGTGGCAACTGGATGCCTCGCGAGCCTTCTGGATTGTGTTGGCGATGCTCGTGGCGACCTGCCCGTGCGCCCTGTCACTGGCGACGCCGACCGCCCTCACCGCTGCCACCGGCACCTTGCACAAACTCGGCCTGCTGCTGACCCGCGGCCATGTGCTGGAAGGCCTGAACCAGATCGACACGGTGATTTTCGACAAGACCGGCACCCTCACCGAAGGACGCCTGGCGCTGCGCTCGATCCGCCCGCTCGGCACGCTCGACAGTGATCAATGCCTGAGTCTCGCCGCCGCCCTGGAAAATCGCTCCGAACACCCTATCGCCCGAGCGTTCGGACGCGCGCCGATGGCTGCCGAAGAAGTCCATGGCACCCCTGGTCTTGGCCTGGAGGGGCTGGTTGACGGGCGACGCGTGCGCATCGGCCAACCGGGATTCGTTTGCGAGCTCAGTGGCGTCGGGGTGCCGTCGATGCCCGAAGAAGCCGGCCAATGGCTGCTGCTCGGCGACAGCCAGGGCGCGCTGGCCTGGTTTGTCCTCGATGATCGCTTGCGTGCCGATGCGCCTGCGCTATTGGCCGCGTGCAAGGCACGTGGCTGGCGCACGCTGCTGTTGTCTGGCGACAGCTCACCGATGGTCGCCAGCGTGGCGGCGCAGCTGGGTATCGATCAAGCACGGGGCGGATTGCGTCCGGACGATAAACTGCAGGTCCTGCAACAACTGCACAAAGAAGGTCGCAAGGTGTTGATGCTGGGTGACGGGGTCAATGACGTGCCGGTGCTGGCGGCTGCGGACATCAGTGTCGCCATGGGCTCGGCCACCGACCTGGCGAAGACGAGTGCCGATGCCGTGCTGCTGTCCAACCGCCTCGACGCGCTGGTGCAAGCCTTCAGCCTGGCGCGGCGCACCCGTCGGGTCATTATCGAGAACCTGTTGTGGGCCGGGCTGTACAATGGCCTCATGTTGCCCTTCGCCGCCCTCGGCTGGATCACTCCGGTCTGGGCCGCGGTGGGCATGTCGATCAGTTCGTTGACCGTGGTGTTGAACGCGCTGCGCCTGACTCGCATGCCGAGCGCGCCCGCCCTCTGCGCCACGCCAGAAACCCGCCCTCTGCCGGCCTGAGCCGCGCGGGCATGGAGTCCAGATGCCAGCTCTTTACGTGATGATTCCCGCTGCGCTGCTGATCGTGGCCATCGCCGTCTATATCTTCTTCTGGGCGGTCGACAGCGGGCAGTACGACGACCTCGACGGCCCGGCCCACAGCATCCTGTTCGACGACCAGGACCCGAACCACACCGCCGCCGTCGATGAGGCCAGCGGCCAACCGACCAAGCCGCAAGACAAGGCCCCGCCCCATGCTTGACCTGGCGCCACTGCTACTGTCGGCGGTGATCCTCGGTTTGCTCGGCGGCGGTCATTGCCTGGGCATGTGCGGCGGCCTGATAGGCGCGCTGACCCTGGCAATTCCCAAGGAACAACGCAGCCGCCGCTTTCGCCTGCTGCTGGCCTACAACCTGGGACGGATTCTGAGTTATGCCTGCGCCGGACTGTTGATCGGCCTGGCCGGGTGGGCCGTGGCCAGCAGTCCGGCAGCGATGTTCCTGCGCATCCTCGCCGGCTTGCTGCTGATTGCCATGGGCCTGTACCTGGCCGGGTGGTGGAGTGGCCTGACCCGTATCGAAAGCCTCGGTCGCGGCTTGTGGCGGCACATCCAGCCAGCCGCCAACCGCTTGCTACCGGTGTCGAGCGTGCCACGTGCGTTGTTGCTGGGTGCGCTTTGGGGCTGGCTGCCGTGCGGCCTGGTCTACAGCACCTTGTTATGGTCGGCCAGCCAGGGCAACGCGCTGGACAGCGCATTGTTGATGCTCGCCTTCGGGCTCGGCACCTGGCCGGTGCTGCTGGCGACCGGCCTCGCCGCCGAACGCATCACCGCACTGTTACGCAAGCGCAGCGTGCGGATGGCGGGCGGGATGCTGGTGATGTTGTTTGGTCTCTGGACCTTGCCGGGGCCGCATCAGCATTGGCTCATGGGGCATTAGGCCGGCGGCGCGCCCATCGCGAGCGTGCTCGCTCCTACAGGTTTTATGTACACAGCGACTCCCCTGAGCGGCGCCACCGTTGCTCCTGAGCCTTGATGCAAATCAAGATGTTATGCCCTTCCTTCGCATAAAGTGGCTGACACTGCCAGCCAATCCGGGGGAATGCCCGCATGATGCTCGACGCCATTCGTTGGGACACCGATCTGATCCGCCGTTATGACCTGGCGGGACCCCGCTACACCTCGTACCCGACCGCGGTGCAATTCCACAGCCAGGTCGGCACCTTCGACCTGTTTCATGCCCTGCGCGACAGCCGCAAGGCCCAACGCCCGTTGTCGCTGTACCTGCATGTGCCGTTCTGCGCGAACATTTGCTACTACTGCGCCTGCAACAAGGTCATCACCAAGGATCGCGGCCGGGCGCAACCCTATTTGCAGCGCCTGGAGCAGGAAATCCAGTTGATCGCCTGCCACCTCGATCCCGCGCAGAAAGTCGAGCAATTGCACTTCGGTGGCGGCACGCCGACCTTTCTCAGCCACGATGAACTGCGCCAGGTGATGGCGCACTTGCGCAAACACTTCAATTTGCTGGACGACGATTCCGGCGACTACGGCATCGAGATCGACCCGCGCGAGGCCGACTGGTCGACCATGGGCCTGCTGCGCGAATTGGGTTTCAACCGGGTCAGCATCGGCCTGCAAGACCTCGACCCGACAGTACAGCGCGCGGTCAATCGCCTGCAAAGCCTGGAAGAAACCCGCGCGGTCATCGACGCCGCCCGCACTTTGCAGTTTCGTTCGATCAATATCGACCTGATTTACGGCCTGCCGAGACAGACGCCGGAGAACTTTGCCCGCACGGTCGATGAGGTCATCCGTCTGCAACCGGACCGGTTATCGGTGTTCAACTATGCCCACCTGCCGGAGCGCTTCATGCCGCAACGGCGCATCGACGGCAATGAACTGCCGACGCCCGCGCAGAAGCTGGAAATGCTGCAGCGCACCATCGAGCAACTGATCAGCGCCGGTTATCGCTACATCGGCATGGACCACTTCGCCCTGCCTGACGATGAACTGGCGATTGCCCAGGAAGAATCGACCCTGCAACGCAATTTCCAGGGCTACACCACCCATGGTCATTGCGACTTGATCGGGCTCGGCGTCTCGGCGATCAGCCAGATCGGCGACCTGTACTGCCAGAACAGCAGCGACCTGAGCGAATACCAGAACGTCCTCGCCTCAATGCAACCGGCCACCAGCCGCGGCCTGCTGTGCAACGCCGATGACCGGCTGCGGCGGGCGGTCATCCAGCAACTGATCTGCCATTTCAGCCTTGAGTTCGCTGATATCGAACAGGCCTTCAACATCGATTTCCAGGGCTACTTCGCCAAACTCTGGCCCCAACTGCAGGACATGGCCAAAGACGGGCTGATCGAACTCGATCGCGACAGGATCACTATCCTGCCCGCCGGGCGGCTGTTGGCGCGCTCGGTGTGCATGGTGTTCGACGCGTACCTGGAGCAACACAGTCGCCAGCGCTTTTCACGGGTAATCTAATTGTGCAAGCAAGCGCCCCGGACTGGCTCCGATATCCTTTGGTGAGTTACCCTTACGTCTTATGTGTGAATTCCCACAAGGATTGAAGAAATGTCCGAGCCAGTAAAACTGCGCGCTCATAATCAAGCCCATTGCAAGGACTGCAGCCTGGCCCCTCTTTGCCTGCCACTTTCGCTCAATCTGGAAGACATGGACGCACTGGACGAAATCGTCAAACGCGGTCGACCGCTGAAAAAAGGCGAATTTCTGTTTCGCCAGGGCGATACCTTCGATTCTGTTTACGCAGTCCGTTCCGGTGCCCTCAAGACCTTCAGCCTGAGCGACATTGGCGAAGAACAGCTCACCGGCTTCCACCTGCCGAGCGAACTGGTCGGGCTGTCGGGCATGGACACCGAAAAGCACCCAGTGTCGGCGCAAGCCCTGGAAACCACTTCGGTGTGTGAAATCCCCTTTGAACGCCTCGACGAACTGGCCCTGCAACTGCCGCAGTTGCGCCGTCAGTTGATGCGCGTGATGAGCCGCGAAATCCGTGACGACCAGCAGATGATGCTGCTGTTGTCGAAGAAGACCGCCGACGAACGCATCGCGACCTTTCTGGTCAACCTCTCGGCACGTTTCCGCGCCCGGGGTTTTTCCGCCAATCAGTTCCGCCTGAGCATGTCACGCAACGAGATCGGCAACTACCTGGGCCTGGCGGTGGAGACCGTGTCCCGCGTCTTCACGCGCTTCCAGCAAAACGAACTGATCGCGGCAGAAGGCAAGGAAATCCGGATTATCGACCCGATCCAACTCTGTGCCCTGGCGGGTGGCTCGCTGGAAAGCTGATACAAATCGTTGCGGCTGAGCGAAACGGTTCAGCCGCCGTTATACTGCGTCGTTTGCAGCCCTGCCAGGACACCACGACGATGGCCTTCGACTCCTTCGACATCAAATCCCTCATCCGCCCGGTCATCGACTTCCCGAAACCGGGTGTGATCTTTCGCGACATCACCCCGCTGTTCCAGTCGCCCACAGCCCTGCGCCTGGTGATGGACAGCTTCGCTCACCGTTACGTCGAGGCTGACTTCACCCACATCGGTGCGATGGACGCCCGTGGCTTCCTGATAGGTTCGGTATTGGCCTATCAGTTGAACAAGCCGCTGGTGCTGTTCCGCAAGCAAGGCAAGTTGCCAGCCGATGTACTGGCCGAGGGCTATGCGACCGAGTACGGCGAAGCCTTCCTGGAAGTGCACGCCGACAGCCTGTGCGAGGGGGATTCGGTGGTGATGTTCGATGACCTGATCGCGACCGGCGGCACCCTGATTGCCGCCGCCAACCTGATCCGCCGCATGGGCGCCCGGGTTCACGAAGCGGCGGCGATCATCGACCTGCCGGAACTGGGGGGCTCGCAGCGCCTGGAGGACATGGGCATTCCTACGTTCTGCCTGACGCAGTTTGCCCTGACCGACAAGTAAGCGGCGCCATTCGCGAGCAGGCTCGCTCCCACATTCGACCGCGTTCTGTCAGGAAGAATGCAATCCATTGTGGGAGCGAGCCTGCTCGCGAAAGCGTCAGCCGCTGCACCGCCAAACTCAGAGCCCCATCTGCTTGCTGATGATCTCGTTCATCACTTCCCGCGTCCCGCCGCCAATCGACAGGATCCGGTTATCGCGGTACAGCCGCTCCACCAAGCTTTCACGCATGTAACCCAGACCTCCGAGTATCTGCACCGCATCGGTCACGATCCGGTCCGCCGTATCCGTCGCAAAATTCTTGGCCATGGAAATTTCCTTGATCACACTCTGCCCCGCCGCCATTTTCGCAGCCTGGCGGTAGGTGAACTCCCGGGACACTTCCAGCGCGGTTGCCATTTCGGCGAGGCGGTGCTTGATCACCTGAAACCTGCCGATCGGTTTGCCGAAGGCTTCGCGTTGGCGCGCCCACTTCAGGCTCTCCTCCAGCGCAAGCTGTGCGGTCATGTTGGCCATCAACGCCAAGGCCAGGCGTTCGCTCTGGAAATTACCCATGATGCAGGCGAAACCCATGTTCTCGGCGCCGATGAGGTTTTCCATGGGCACCCGGCAATCATCGAAGAACAGTTCAGCGGTATCTGACGCCCACCAGCCCATTTTCTTCAACTGCCGACCTACGGTGAAACCGGGCGTGCCCTTCTCGATCAGTAACAGGCTGATGCCGGCGAAACCGGGCTCGCCCGTACGCACCGCAACGGTATAAAAATCCGCGCGTACGCCACTGGTGATGAAGGTCTTGCTGCCACTGACCCGATAGAAATCGCCATCGCGCACGGCACGGGTTTGCAGGTTGGCGACGTCGGAGCCGCCGCCAGGCTCGGTGATGGCCAGGGCGCTGATCTTCTCTCCCGACAGAACCTGCGGCAGAACACGATCACGCACTTCGGGGCGAGCCCACTTGAGAATGGGCGGCAAGCCGATATCCAGCGAACCCAGGCCGGCAACCAACCCGCCTGAGCCGCAGCGCATCAACTCCTCACTGGCGGCAACCTTGGCGAACAGATCCCCCTCATGGCTGCCTCCGTAAGCCTGCGGATAACCGATGCCGAGAATCCCCGCCGCACCGGCCTTGAGGTAAAGCTCGCGAGGAAAACTTTCGGCTTCTTCCCACTGCTCGATATCAGGAAGAATCTCGCGCTCGACGAAACGTCTGACGCTGTCGCGGACCAACTGGTGGTCGGGGTCGAAGTATTCCTGAAAGGCAGACATCGGCGAGCTCCACTGAAGAGGGTCAGTGAAGTTAACCGAGCGCTTGCTTGGTTTTCAACAGGATTGTGTACGTCGGTGGACCGAGGCGCCTTTATCGCAAGCCTGCTCGCTCCTACAGGGTAATCGGCTTACGCCCGGCAAACGAATGCGCCAGCGTCCCGCCATCCACCAGTTCCAGTTCACCACCCAGCGGCACGCCATGGGCGATGCGCGAGGCGATCAGGCCTTTGCTGGCGAGCAATTGAGCGATGTAATGCGCCGTGGCTTCGCCTTCCACGGTCGGGTTGGTGGCCAGGATGACTTCGCTGAACGTGCCGGCCTCTTCGATGCGCGCCATCAATTGCGGAATGCCAATGGCTTCCGGCCCCAGGCCGTCGAGCGGCGACAAATGGCCCTTGAGCACGAAATAGCGCCCGCGGAAACCGGTCTGCTCCACCGCATAGACATCCATCGGGCCTTCCACCACGCAGAGCAAGGTGTCGTCGCGACGGGTATCGGCGCATTGCGGGCACAGATCATCTTCCGTCAGCGTACGGCACAAACGGCAGTGACCGACCCCCTCCATGGCCTGGCTCAAGGCCAGCGCCAGTCGCGAGCCGCCGCTGCGGTCACGCTCGAGCAACTGCAACGCCATGCGCTGGGCGGTTTTCTGACCCACGCCGGGCAAAATGCGCAGGGCGTCGATCAGTTGGCGAATCAAAGGGCTGAAGCTCATGGTGGGAAAGTCCGACAAAACAACGAGACGCGGTTTATACCCGCGCCTCGGTTTAGCGTCAAATTGCAGCGTCGATTACTCAGTCTCGGGATACCCGCACCACCAACTTGCCGAAGTTGCGTCCCTCCAGCAGGCCGATGAACGCATCAGGGGCCTGCTCCAGGCCGTCGACTACATCTTCACGAAACTTCACCTTGCCATCGCGTACCCAGGGCGCCATGGCACTGAGAAACTCCGGCTGGCGATCGCCATAGTCGTCAAACACGATGAAACCCTGGATGCGCACTCGCTTGGTCAACAGGGTGCGCTGCAACAATGGCAGGCGATCCGGCCCACTCGGCGCTTCATGGGCGTTATATGAGGCGATCAGGCCGCAGAGTGGAATCCGTGCCTTCGGATTGAGCAACGGCACCACGGTGTCGAACACCTTGCCGCCGACGTTTTCATAATAAATGTCGATGCCTTTGGGACAGGCCTGCGCCAGTTCGTCAGCAAAGTCCGGGCTCTTGTGATCGATACAGGCGTCGAAGCCCAGTTCGTCGACCACATAACGGCATTTTTCCGCGCCACCGGCCACGCCGACCACGCGCAGCCCCTTGATCTTCGCCACCTGGCCGACCACAGAGCCCACCGCGCCGGACGCGGCCGCCACCACCAGGGTTTCGCCGGCCTCGGGCTGGCCGATGTCCATCAGGCCCATGTACGCGGTCATACCGGGCATCCCCAGCACACCAAGGGCCAACGAAGGACTGGGCAGGCCTTTGGGCACCGGAATGATACTGCGCCCGTCATTGATGCTGTGGCTTTGCCAACCAGTGGCACCGACCACCAGATCACCTTCCTGAAACTTCGGATTAAGCGATCGCTCGACACGACTGACCGCGCCTCCGGTCATGACTTCACCGATCTCCACCGGCGCGGCGTAGGACGGAGCATCACTCATGCGCCCGCGCATGTAGGGATCCAGCGACAGGAAAACGGTCTTGAGCAGCACCTGACCGTCGACCAGATCCGGCAGCGCCACCCGTTCCATGCGGAAATTTTCCGGCGTTGGCGCGCCTACCGGGCGAGAAGCCAGGACAATGCGTTGATTGAGGGTCATGGGGTCGGACATGGCAGCGTCTCCTTTGATCGATGGGGTTCGGTGATATAGGGAGCAGACCTTTGTGACGCTATGGCGTTCGATGTTTATTCAGTTGCGCTGGGGGTGAACCCTTCGCGAGCAGGCTCGCTCCCACATTTGGAATGCAATCCGCATCCCGCAGCCAGAAACAAAAATGCCAGGCGCGATGCCTGGCATTTTTGTAGCTCATCTGCCGCCTGAAGGCGAATCAGAATGGCAGTTTCATGCCCGGCGGCAGTTGCATGCCGGCGGTCATGCTGCCCATTTTGTCCTGGCTGTTGGCTTCGATCTTGCGCACGGCATCGTTGACCGCGGACGCGATGACCGCTTCGAGCATTTCCTTGTCGTCTTCGCTCATGCCTTCAACCAGGCTTGGGTCGATGGTCACGCTCTTGACGTCATGACGACCGGTCATCACCACGGTGACCATATCGCCACCGGCTTTACCGGTGACTTCGGCGTTGGCCAGTTCTTCCTGCATCTTGGCCATTTTTTCCTGCATCTGCTGCGCCTGCTTCATCAGGCCGGCCATGCCACCTTTCATCATGGTAATCACCTCAAAAGTACTTGGATCAAAACAGCGCCCGGCCCGAGCGGCCGGGCGCCTTCAGTTATTAGCCCTGAGTGACCAGGGTGTCGACAGGTTCAATAGTATCGTTACGGACCACCGCACCGAACTGTTGCATCATTTGCTGGATGAACGGATCGCCGTGGATCGATTCCTCCGCTTCCCGCTGGCGGTTGGCGCGCCGGCGTGCAGCCGCCTGCGCCGGGGTTTCCTGCTCGGGCTTGATCAGCTCGATGCTCAGGGTCAGCGTGCGCTGGTGATACTGGTTCAGCGCATCGTTGAGGCGACGCTGCTGAGTGGCGTTGAACAAGGCACTGTGGGCCGGGTCCAGATGCATAAGCCAATTGTCACCATCCACCGCGATCAGCGTGCAGTTGGCGGCGATGCTGCCGGTCATGCCGGAAATCGGCAATTGCGGGAACAGTTCCAGCCATTGCAGGGCCAGACCGGTGGCCGGCATTGCCGCAGGTTCCGGCTCGGGTTCGGGAGCCGGGTCGGCGGCATGCTCGCTGGCCAGTTCGTCGAGGTAACTGTAGGCCGAATCCATGTCAGGTTCGATGTAATCCTCGTCCAGCGGCGGCTCGTCATCCAGGTCCATGCCCGGCGTCGCCGCATCGACCTCGGCCACCGAAGGTTCCGGGATCGGCGCGGCGGCCCATTCCGGTGCGTCCGGCACCGCGCTGTCCGGCGTCGGCAACGGCATCGGCGGTAATTCGGGTTGTTCGCTGGCGGTTTCCAGCACCGGCGCCACCGCCGGTTGCTGAACGGGCGCTGGCTCGACCGGATCATTCCACGGCAGGTCGATAACCTCTTCGACCACCACCGCTTCGACCACAGGCGCAGGTTCTGGCTCATCGACCGGCGCAACCGGCTCAGGTACAGGCACTGGAGTCGCCACTGGCTCAGCCGCCACGGGCGCAACAGCGACGGCGACTACCGGCGCAACAACCGACGCGGCAGCCACTGAGTTTGCGGAATCAACTGTGGCCTGGCTGATCCCCACTGGCTTTAGCGGCTGCCTTGGGGCATCCGCGGTGTCTGCGGGCCGGAACGCCAGCATCCGCAGCAACACCATTTCAAAACCGCCCCGGGGATCCGGCGCCAGCGGCAGGTCGCGGCGGCCGATCAGGCCCATCTGGTAGTAGAACTGCACGTCTTCGGCCGGCAAGGCCTGGGCCAGCGCCAGCACGCGATCACGGTCGCCATGGCCGTTATCGACACCTTCCGGCAAGGCCTGGGCGATGGCGACGCGGTGCAGCACATTGAGAATTTCCGATAGCACGCCGTTCCAGTCCGGACCTTGTTCGGCCAGGCGGCGGACGGCTTCGAGCAGCGCCTTGGCATCGCCTTCGAGCAATGCATGCAGGACGTCGTAGACCTGCCCGTGATCGAGGGTCCCGAGCATTGCCCGCACATCGGCGGCCATGACCTTGCCCTCACCGAAGGCAATCGCCTGGTCAGTCAGGCTCATGGCGTCACGCATCGACCCGTCGGCGGCACGCCCCAGCAACCACAGCGCATCGTCTTCGAACGGGACGTTCTCGACACCCAATACATGGGTCAAGTGCTCGACCACGCGCTCCGGCGTCATGTTCTTCAGGGAGAACTGCAAACACCGCGACAGGATCGTTGCAGGAAGTTTCTGCGGATCGGTGGTGGCCAGGATGAACTTGACGTAGGGTGGCGGCTCTTCGAGGGTTTTGAGCAGCGCGTTGAAGGAATGGCTGGAGAGCATGTGCACTTCGTCGATCAGGTAGACCTTGAAGCGCCCGCGGCTCGGGGCGTACTGCACGTTGTCGAGCAGTTCGCGAGTGTCTTCGACCTTGGTGCGGCTCGCGGCGTCGATCTCGATCAGGTCGACAAAGCGGCCTTCGTCGATTTCACGGCACACCGAGCACTCGCCACAGGGCGAAGAAGTGATGCCTGTTTCGCAGTTGAGGCACTTGGCGATGATCCGCGCGATGGTGGTCTTGCCGACCCCGCGAGTACCGGTGAACAGGTACGCGTGGTGCAGCCGCTGGCTGTCCAAGGCATTGATCAGAGCCTTGAGCACATGGGTCTGGCCGACCATTTCGCGGAACGAGCGCGGACGCCATTTACGTGCAAGAACCTGATAACTCATCGAAAACCGTCGCAGCGAAGGAAGCAGAAGCGGCTAATGCTAGCGGAGCAAGGCACAAATTGCATCCGGTGCGCTCGTGTATTCTGGCTAAGCTGCATATCGGAGGGCTTTTAACGGAGTGTTTATGCGGTTGGCCTTGGGGGCATTGCTGTTGATCAACCTGGATGGCGTAGCCGCTGAAGCGCCTTTGCGCTTCGCGATTACCGACAGCTGGACCATGCCCATGGTGCAACTGGAACAGGGCAAGCCGACCCAGGGCATCCTGTATGACGTGATGCTCAGCCTCGCGACCCAGGTCGGCCTACCAGCCGAATTCCATGTGCTGCCCCGCGCACGGGTGCAAAATGCCATGGAACACGGCGAAGTCGATGTCCGCTGTTATGCCGCGCAATCGTGGCTGCCCCACCAGATCGGCGACGTCCTCTGGAGCATCCCGCTTTTTATCCAGCCCGACCTGCTGATCGCCAGGCGTGCGGAGCCCGCCGTCGTCAATCCGGCGGATTTGTCGAATCAGACCATCGGCACCGTACTGGGCTATAGCTACCCAACCCTGCAACCGCTGTTCGAAACCGATCAATTGCTTCGTGACGATGCGCGCAACCAGGAACTGGTCCTGGAAAAACTGCTCGCCGGGCGCAACCGTTATGCCGTCAGCAATCAATGGAGCCTGGACTGGTTCAATCAACGCCTGCTACCGGCGCAACAGCTGCACAGCGTGGCGGTGTTGCAGGAACAGAATATCGGCTGCTACGTGCGCAACGACCCGCAAGTACCGGTACAGCGCATTCTGAGCACCCTTGCCCGAATGAAGATGTCCGGGGAAATCGACGAGATCGTCCGGCTGTATATCGGGGGCGAGCCTGCTGCCGACAAATCGGAAACGACAAAAAACCGCCTTGGGCAAAACCCTGGCAGCTGACAAGAAGTCATTTCAGAAAATAACGCGAGAGAACACTCGCGTGGCGTTAAGGTGGTAACCCTACCAGCCACACCCCGGCACACAATGTCACCGCTGCGGCTGCTCCCTTCCAGGCCTGACCGGGTTCACGGCTGATCGTTGCGGGGGGACCGATAGGGTCACCATAACGACACTCACCTGTCGGCGAGCCGCGCCATTGTACCTATCTGAGGCGAAGTTACAACCGTTGGTTGGGATAAAAAACATGAGGGGGCTCAAGCACTTGCCAATGTACTTGGAGCGCCTCGCCCGCCCTGCCTTCCTCGTGCCGGATGGTCACTGCCAGCGGCAATACAGGCTGTGCCGCACACAAGCCGCGTACAACCCTCTGTGGCGAGGAAGCGGGAACAAGCGACCTCACCACAGGTCATGGCATCAGACGGAAATGCCATGATCTTTCAGGAAGCCGACAAACGCCTCTTCATCCAGCACTTTCAACCCCAAATCATTGGCCTTGGTCAACTTCGACCCCGCACCCGGCCCCGCCACCACGCAATGGGTCTTGGCCGACACCGAACCCGCGACCTTGGCGCCAAGGCTTTCCAGTTTGTCCTTGGCTACATCACGGCTCATCAGCTCCAGCGAACCGGTGAGCACCCAGGTCTGCCCTGCCAGCGGCAGGCCTTCGACGACTTTCTTCTCGCTCTGCCAGTGCATGCCGAAATCGGCCAATTGTTTTTCGGCCGCTTCGGCCAATTGGCGATTGGCCTCGACCGCAAAGAACTCGCGCACCGAATTGGCCTGTTTCTCCGGTAGCGCCTGGCGCATATCGAGCCAGTCCGCGCCAATTACCGCCTGCAGCGAGCCGAATTTGTCCGCCAGTTTCTGCGCGCCCCCCGGACCGACCAATGGAATATGCAGCTTGTCGAGGAAACCACCCAGCGTGGTGCTCGCCGAAAACTCGGCGCCCAACTCGCCCTGATCCTGAATCTGCAAACCATGCTTGAGCAAATCAGCGATCACCTGCCGGTTATGGGCATCCTCGAAGAAGCTGTGGATCTCGAACGCGACTTCCAGGCCGACATCCGGCAAGTACGTCAGCACCTGCGGCAAGGCCTGCTGCACCCGCTCCAGCGAACCCAGGGAGCGCGCCAGCACCTTGGCCGTCTCCTCGCCGACATCGGGAATCCCGAGGGCGTAGATGAATCGCGCCAGGCCCGGTTTCTTGCTGTCTTCGATGGCGCCGAGCAGATTTTTGCTCGACAGCTCGGCAAAGCCTTCCAGGTCGACGATCTGCTCGAACGTCAGGGCGTACAGATCGGCCGGCGAGCTCACCAGGCCTTCGTCGACCAGTTGCTCGACACTCTTCTCACCCAGGCCCTCGATGTCCATGGCGCGACGGGAAACGAAGTGAATGATGGCCTGCTTGAGTTGCGCGCCGCAGGCCAGACGCCCGACGCAGCGATACACCGCCCCTTCACTGACCGTCTCGCGGCCTTTGCTGCGCTTGATCAGTTGCGTGCGCTCGACATGGGAGCCGCATACCGGGCACTGCTCGGGAATCTGCACCGGCCGGGCGTTTTCCGGACGACGCTCCATGACCACTTGCACCACTTGCGGAATCACGTCACCGGCACGGCGAATGATCACGGTGTCGCCGATCATCAGCCCCAGACGCGCCACTTCATCCATGTTGTGCAGCGTGGCATTGGCCACTGTGACACCCGCGACCTTGACCGGCTTCAAGCGCGCCACCGGCGTCACCGCCCCGGTACGGCCGACCTGGAATTCCACATCGAGCAGCTCGGTGAGCTCTTCCATCGCCGGGAACTTGTGAGCGATGGCCCAACGCGGCTCACGGGCGCGGAAGCCCAGTTCGCGCTGGGAGGCAATGCTGTTGACCTTGAACACCACGCCATCGATTTCATACGGCAGCGCGTTGCGCCGCTCACCGATGTCGCGGTAGTAATCCAGGCACTCGGCGATGCCCTGCGCCCGTTTCAGCTCATGACTGATCGGCATGCCCCAGGCCTTGAGTTGCTGCAGGTTGCCGATGTGCGAATCGGCAATCTCCGCAGACACCTGGCCGATGCCGTAGCAGCAGAATTCCAGTGGACGGTTGGCGGTGATCTTCGAATCCAGCTGGCGCAAACTGCCGGCTGCGGCGTTGCGCGGGTTGGCGAAGGTCTTGCCGCCGACCTCCAGCTGTGTGGCATTGAGCCGCTCGAAGCCGGCCTTGGACATGAACACTTCGCCGCGCACTTCCAGGGTCGCCGGCCACCCAGTGCCGTGCAACTTGAGCGGGATGTTGCGCACGGTGCGCACGTTGACGCTGATGTCTTCGCCGGTCGTGCCATCACCGCGGGTAGCGCCGCGCACCAGGACGCCATCCTGATACAGCAGGCTGACGGCCAGGCCATCGAGCTTGGGTTCACAGCTGTATTCAACGATTGCGCCGCCACCGAACAGGTCGCCCGCCGGCAAATCCAGGCCTTCGGTCACCCGGCGGTCGAACTCGCGCATGTCGGTTTCTTCGAAGGCGTTGCCGAGGCTGAGCATCGGCACTTCGTGACGCACCTGGGTAAACGCCGACAGCGCCGCGCTTCCCACTCGCTGGGTCGGCGAGTCGCTGGTGATCAGCTCTGGGTTGGCCGCTTCCAGCGCCTTGAGCTCATTGAACAAGCGGTCGTATTCGGCGTCCGGAATGCTCGGCTCGTCCAGCACGTGGTAGCGATAGTTGTGCTGATCCAGCTCAGCGCGCAGCTCTAAAATACGGTTCTTGGCGGCGGTCATGGGTGTTCTCTCATAAAGCAAAAGAGCAGCCGAGGCTGCTCAATTTTCATATTTCGGCCCGGCAAGGGGCTGCATTTGTGGCGAGGGGGCTTGCCCCCGTTCGGTGGCGAAGCCGCCGTAAATCCTGCAATCGCGCTGAAGCTGACACAACGAGGGGGATGGTTTTGGGGCCGCTTTGCAGCCCAACGGGGGCAAGCCCCCTCGCCACAAGAGCCCGCTCCAGCCATTTCAATCAACGTTTCTGGGTCAATGCGCGGCGTTCGAATTCGACGATGCGCTGACGGTAGTGCTCGATCGTCTGGGCGGTCAGCACGCTGCGCTGGTCGTCCTTCAGTTCGCCGTTGAGCTCCTGGGACAATTTACGCGCCGCTGCCACCATCACGTCGAAGGCCTGCTTCGGATGGCGAGGGCCTGGCAGCCCCAGGAAGAAGCTCACCGCCGGCGTGCTGAAGTGGTCGATGTCGTCCAGGTCGAATACGCCTGGCTTGACGGCGTTGGCCATGGAGAACAGCACTTCACCGTTGCCCGCCATGCTTTCGTGGCGGTGGAAAATATCCATCTCGCCGAAACGCAGGCCGCTTTCGAGAATGTTCTGCAACAGCGCCGGGCCCTTGAACCCGGCAGCGTCGCGGCAAATCACACTGATCACCAGCACTTCTTCAGCTTGCGGCTGATCTTTGTCGCCGAGCGATGGCGAGGACTTGCCGTCAGCCGGGAAGTCGTCGTCGCGACTGCTCAAGCTTGGCCCGCCGTCCAGATCCAGGCTGAGGTTCATGTCGCCCTGGGAAGGCTCGCTATGGCCACGCTTGCCGCGTTTGGAACCCGACTCGCGAGGTTCACGGGCAGGCATGCTCACCGACGGCAGATCCTGCTCGTCCAGTTGCGGTTCTTTTTGTGTGTCCAGCACTCGCGACGGGCCCAGCAACTCGGCGCTGCTGTCCTCGTCCGGCAGGTTGGACAGACTTCGGTCAAGACGGAACTTCAATTTGCCCTTGCCGCCGCGCATCCGGCGCCAGCCATCAAAAAGAATACCGGCAATGACAATAATGCCGATGACGATCAGCCACTCGCGCAGACCGATTTCCATGTAATCCCGTGCCTCTATAAAAAATGCTGAAAAATAAGGGGTTTACAACCTGCAAACCGCTTTAAAACGTGGCGCCAACTCTATGTTCTGACAGGCGTTTTGCCCACGTATACGAAAAATTGACATTAAACTAGCACGACCAAAGGCAACTTTACAGGGCTGCGCAGCTTCAAGCTTCAAGCTTCAAGCTTCAAGCTTCAAGCTGCCTTACTTGCAGCTTGTAGCTCGCCGCTAGGCGTCCACCATCGCCATCGCCTCCTCCACGTCCACCGCCACCAGACGTGAACAACCGGGTTCGTGCATCGTCACACCCATCAGTTGCTCGGCCATTTCCATGGCGATCTTGTTGTGGGTGATATAGATGAACTGCACTGTCTGTGACATTTCTTTTACCAACCGCGCGTAGCGTCCAACGTTAGCGTCATCCAGTGGCGCGTCAACTTCATCGAGCATGCAGAACGGCGCCGGATTCAACTTGAAGATCGCAAAAACCAGAGCCAGTGCGGTCAGCGCTTTTTCGCCACCGGAGAGCAAATGGATGGTGCTGTTCTTCTTTCCTGGCGGCTGCGCCATGATCGTTACCCCTGTATCGAGTAGATCTTCGCCCGTCAGTTCCAAATACGCGCGCCCTCCACCGAAAACTTTTGGGAAAAGCGCCTGTAAACCGCCGTTGATCTGATCAAAGGTATCCTTGAAACGGTTACGGGTTTCCTTGTCGATCTTGCGAATCACGTTTTCGAGGGTTTCGAGTGCTTCGACCAGGTCGTCGTTCTGCGCATCCAGATAACGTTTACGCTCCGATTGTTGCTGGTACTCATCGATGGCCGCCAGGTTGATCGCACCGAGGCGCTGAATCCTCGCAGCGATGCGCTCGAGCTCCTCCTCGGCATCCTTCTCGCTGGCTTCGGCAGTCAAGGTCGCGAGCACGCCATGGAGATCGTAGCCGTCTTCCAGCAACTGGTCCTGCAAGGTCTTGCGGCGCACGGTCAGGGCTTGCCATTCCATGCGCTGGGTTTCGAGCTGGCTGCGAATCAACTGGGATTGCTGCTCGGCCTGGCTGCGGCGCTTCTCGGCCTCGCGCAATTCGCGGTCGGCATCTTCGAGGGCGATCTGTGCGGTCTTGAGTTCCTCATCGACGGTCATGCGCTTGTCGAGCAGCTCTTCGAGTTTCAGACGCAGCTCTTCCAGTGGCGCTTCGCCCTCTTCCAGATTGAGGCTCAACTGTTCGCGCTTTTCAGTCAGGCGCTCGGACTGCATCTCCAGACGCTCCAGGGCCTGGCGCGTGGAATCGTGCTGCGCCCTGAGCGAGCCCAGACGCACCGCCAACTGGTGGGCGTGATCCTTGTGCTGTCGCGCTTCCTGACGTACCCGATCCAGACGCTCACGCAAGCTGTCGCGTTGCGCCAACAGCAATTCACGCTGCTCGGTGTCCTGGGCCATGCTGTCGAGGGCTTCCTGCAATCGCAGACGCGCTTCACCGATGTTTTCGTGCTCCAGCGCCCGCTGTTCGTCCAGTTCGGTGAGCTCTTCGTCGAGACGGGTGCGGCGCAAGTTCAATTGCTCGGCCTTGGCTTTGCCGGCGGAGAGTTGCGCTTTCAGTTCACCTTGCTGGCGGGCTTCGTCCTGCAGCAAACGGCGCAGATGTTCGCGACCGTTTTCCTGCTGACGCTGCTGCGCCCTGAGATTTTGCAGCTGGGTTTCCAGGGTTTCGACGGTGGCTTCGCGCTCTTCGCGCTCAAGGCCCAGTTGCTGGATTTCCTGGCCCCGGGCGAGCACGCCGCTTTCGGCTTCACTGGCCCGGCGTACACGCAAGAAGTGCCGGCCGACCCAGTAACCGTCACGGCTGATCAGGCTCTGCCCGGCAGCCAATTGACTGCGCAAGGCCAAGGCCTGCTCGAGACTGTCCACCGGCTTGACCTGCCCCAGCCATGGCGACAGATCGATCTGCGCCTCGACCTTGTCCAGCAGGCTGCCCGGCACCCGTACGCCATCGTTGGCCGGGCTGAGCAAACGCAGGTCGCCCTGGGCAAAACCCGACAGATCGAAACCGTTGAAATCATCCACCAACACCGCTTGCAGGTCGGCGCCGAGCACGGTTTCCACCGCCAGTTCCCAGCCGGCCTCGACTTTCAGGCCTTCGGCCAGGCGCGGGCGACTGGCGAGATTCTGTTCGCGCAGCCATTCGGCGGTGCCCGTGCCCGGATCGAGCGCGGCTTGCTGCAAGGCTTCGAGCGAAGCCAGCCGACCGTTGAGGCGCTGCAAATCGCCCTGGGCCTGCTGTTGCGCCGTCAGCGTCTGTTGTAGCTGCTGGCGCAGTTGCTCGAGTTTTTCGACCTGGGCTTCTTCACTGGTCTGCAAATCCTCAAGGGTCGCTTCGGATTCCGCGAGCTGCTCGCTGAGTTCCATGATTGCCGCGTCTTCCGGGTCCGCCGAGAGCAAGGCGCGTTCTTCGCCAAGACGCTTCTGGCGATCGCCCAGGCGCTCCAGACTGGTCTCCAGCTGCTGGATCCGCGATTGCTGCACTTCGGCCTGGCGGCGCGGTTCGGCGGCGGTGAGGTTGAACGCATCCCACTGCTCTTGCCAGCCATGCATGGTGGTTTCGGACTCTTCCAGCGCGGCGGCGGCCTCTTCGGCTGCGGCGCTGGTGACTTCCTGCTCCGGGGTGAGCATGTCCAACTCTTCGCCCAGGGTCAGCAGCAATGTGCGGTCGTGGCCCAGGTGCGATTCGGTTTCCAGGCGCGCGCGCTCGGCCTCTTTCAGATCATCCTGCAACTGGCGCAAGCGCTGCTGGCCATGCTGGATGCTCTGTTCGACCCGGGCAATGTCGCCGCCGACCGAATAGAAGCGCCCTTGCACCAGATTGAAGCGTTCCGACAGATCGTGATGCCCGTCACGCAGGCGCTCGATGCTCGCGTCGGCATTGCGTTGCTCGGCCACCAGGGCTTCGAAAGAAACCTCCTGGTTGCCGATGATCGCTTCACGCTGACCGACCTGATCGTTCAGCGCCTGCCAGCGCAGGGCCGACAGCTGGGCCTTGAGCTGGCGCTCCTCGGCCTTGAACTCCTGGTACTTCCGGGCGGCCTCGGCCTGGCGGTGCAAGCGTTCGAGCTGACGCTCAAGCTCTTCGCGCAGGTCGGTCAGGCGCTCAAGGTTTTCATGGGTGCGGCGAATACGGTTTTCCGTCTCGCGCCGGCGCTCCTTGTACTTGGAGATCCCTGCGGCCTCTTCGATGAAGTTGCGCAGGTCTTCGGGCTTGGACTCGATCAGCTTGGAGATCATCCCCTGCTCGATGATCGAGTAACTGCGCGGACCGAGGCCGGTGCCGAGAAAGATATCGGTGATGTCGCGGCGCCGGCATTTGGTGCCGTTGAGGTAATAGGTGGTCTGGCTGTCGCGGGTCACTTTGCGGCGAATGGAGATTTCCGCATAGGCCGCGTACTCGCCGAGCAAGGTGCCGTCGGAGTTGTCGAACACCAGTTCGATGCTCGCCTGGCTCACCGGCTTGCGGCTGGTCGAGCCGTTGAAGATGACGTCGGTCATCGACTCGCCACGGAGGTTCTTCGCCGAACTCTCGCCCATCACCCAGCGTACGGCGTCGATGATGTTCGATTTGCCACAGCCATTGGGCCCGACAACCGCCGCCATGTTACTGGGGAAGTTCACCGTGGTCGGGTCGACGAAGGACTTGAACCCCGCCAGCTTGATGCACTTGAGCCGCAAGATCAGGCGTCCGTCAGAGCGGATATCACCAGATCGCAGCTACGCTGGGCATAAGCCGTCAGCACCAGGCGAATCTGTGCAAAATCACGGGCCAGCACGGCAGCGAGCAAGCGCTCGAACAGCTCGAGGAACTCGCTCATCGACGCTTTGCGCAGGTCCAGCGCGAGGAAATACGCACGGCTCATGGCCGGCTGCAGGTTCTCGACGGTCTCCTGCAGGTACGGGTTGTTGGCGAACGGGTACGCGGCGCGCATCACATTGAAGCTGTCGTCGACGAAAGTGCGGATGTCCTGACGCTCGTAGCTGGCCGTCAGACGTTGCTGGATCTGCACGAACGGCGCCATGTCGGCCTGGGTTTTCCAGCCGCTGGCCACCGAGTTACCGAGCAGGATATAGAGCTCGCTCATCAGCGTGCACAGGCTCTGCACCTTGTGCGGCGTGAGTTCGGTAACGTGAGCGCCACGGCGCGGCAGGATCGCGATCAGGTGCCGACGCTCGAGGATCAGCAAAGCCTCGCGGACAGAACCACGACTGACGTTGAGGGCCAGCGTGACCTTCTGTTCCTGGATGCGCTCCCCGGGCTTCATTTCGCCGCGAATGATGCGTTCGGCGAGGTGGTGAGCGATCTGCTCGGCGAGGCTGTCCGGCGCCTTGAACGTCATGGTTGTCCTTCAAACTCTTCGATCTGTACAAGCGGCGCAGTGTAGCGCAATTGCTGCATCAGGGCGGAGTGCCCGCCCGGAGGTTTTTGGCACGAATCAAGCAAATCCAGGCAAAAAGGCAGGCTGACGAACCAGCGACAATAATTAACGAACAGGTGGTTGATCGACAAAATGCATTTTCCTGACCTTTAAGTCAGAAAATCATTGACCGAAAAGTCAGACCTGCTAAATTCGGTCCTATCGGTTAACAACAATAATGAGTCTGCGAGGCCTTCCGTGATCCAGTTTTTACTAAACCAGGAACTCCGTAGCGAGCACGCCCTGGACCCGAACCTGACCGTGCTCAATTATCTGCGCGACCATGTGGGCAAACCCGGCACCAAAGAAGGCTGCGCCAGCGGTGACTGCGGTGCCTGCACCGTGGTGGTCGGCGAATTGCAGACCGATGATGGCGGCCGCGAACACATTCGCTATCGCAGCCTCAACTCGTGCCTGACCTTCGTGTCGTCCCTGCACGGCAAGCAATTGATCAGCGTTGAAGACCTCAAGCACAAAGGCGAACTGCACAGCGTGCAGAAAGCCATGGTCGAATGCCACGGTTCACAATGCGGCTTCTGCACCCCCGGTTTTGTGATGTCGCTGTTTGCCCTGCAAAAGAACAGTGACGCACCGGATCATGCCAAGGCCCACGAAGCACTGGCCGGCAACCTCTGCCGTTGCACCGGCTACCGGCCCATCCTGGAAGCGGCCGAGCAATCCTGCTGCGGCAAGCAGCCGGATCAGTTCGACGCCCGCGAGGCCGACACCATCGCGCGCCTGAAAGCCATTGCCCCGACCGATATCGGCGAACTCAACAGTGGCGACAAGCGCTGCCTGGTGCCGCTGACCGTGGCCGACCTGGCCGACCTCTACGACGCTTATCCACAGGCCCGCCTGCTGGCCGGCGGTACTGACCTGGCACTGGAAGTCACGCAGTTCCACCGCACCCTGCCGGTGATGATCTATGTAGGTAACGTTGCCGAGATGAAACGCATCGAGCGTTTTGACGATCGCCTGGAAATCGGCGCCGCCACGGCCCTTTCCGATTGCTACGAGGCCTTGAACGCCGAGTACCCGGACTTCGGTGAACTGCTGCACCGCTTCGCGTCCTTGCAGATCCGCAACCAGGGCACCCTGGGCGGCAACATTGGCAACGCTTCGCCAATCGGTGACTCGCCACCCTTGCTGATCGCCCTGGGCGCGCAAATCGTCCTGTGCAAGGGCGAAACCCGCCGCACCATGGCCCTGGAAGACTACTTCATCGATTACCGCGTTACTGCGCGCCAGGAAAGCGAGTTCATCGAAAAGATCATCGTGCCGCGCGCCAGCGCCGAAAAACTGTTCCGTGCCTACAAGGTCTCCAAACGCCTGGACGACGATATCTCGGCAGTCTGCGCCGCCTTCAACATTCGCCTGGAAAACGGCGTCGTCGCGCAAGCCCGCGTCGCCTTCGGCGGCATGGCGGCCATCCCGAAACGCGCCACAGCCTGCGAAGCCGCATTGCTCGGCGCGCCCTTCAACAACGCCACCATAGAACGCGCCTGCGCGGCCCTGGGCGAAGACTTCACGCCGCTCTCGGACTTCCGTGCCAGCAAGGAATACCGCCTGCTCAGTGCGCAGAACCTGCTGCGCAAATACTTCATCGAATTGCAAACACCGCACATCGAGACCCGGGTGACCGCTTATGTCTAATCATCACGCCGTAGAGAAGACCCAAGCCGAATTGGCTGAACTGTTCGCCAGGGACCTGACCACCGGTGTCGGCCGCAGCGTCAAGCACGACAGCGCCGCCAAGCATGTGGCCGGTGAAGCACAGTACATCGATGATCGCCTGGAGTTTCCGAACCAGTTGCACGTTTATGCACGCATGTCGGACCGCGCCCACGCCCGGATCATCAGCATCGACACTTCGCCCTGCTACGCCTTCGAAGGCGTGCGCATCGCCATCACCCACGAAGACGTGCCGGGCTTGAAGGACATCGGCCCACTGATGCCCGGCGATCCGCTGCTGGCCATCGACACGGTGCAATTCGTCGGTCAACCGGTGGTCGCCGTTGCCGCGAAAGACCTGGAAACCGCGCGCAAGGCCGCCATGGCCGCGATCATCGAATACGAAGACCTCGAGCCCGTGCTGGATGTCGTCGAAGCCCTGCGCAAACGCCACTTCGTACTCGACAGCCATACCCATAAACGCGGCGATTCGGCCACGGCACTGGCCACCGCCGAGCACCGTATACAGGGCACCCTGCACATCGGTGGCCAGGAACACTTCTACCTGGAAACCCAGATCTCTTCGGTGATGCCGACCGAAGACGGCGGCATGATCGTCTATTGCTCCACGCAGAACCCCACCGAAGTGCAGAAACTGGTGGCCGAAGTGCTGGACGTGTCGATGAACAAGATCGTCGTCGACATGCGTCGCATGGGCGGCGGTTTCGGCGGCAAGGAAACCCAGGCGGCCAGCCCGGCGTGCCTGTGCGCGGTGATCGCGCACCTGACCGGCCAGCCCACCAAGATGCGCCTGCCGCGCGTCGAAGACATGCTGATGACTGGCAAGCGTCACCCGTTCTATGTCGAGTACGACGTGGGCTTCGACAGCACCGGGCGCCTGCACGGCATCAACCTGGAACTGGCCGGCAACTGCGGTTGCTCCCCTGACCTGTCGGCATCGATCGTCGACCGGGCGATGTTCCACTCGGACAACTCGTACTACCTGGGCGACGCGACCGTCAACGGTCACCGCTGCAAGACCAACACCGCGTCGAACACCGCCTACCGTGGTTTCGGCGGCCCGCAAGGCATGGTCGCCATCGAAGAAGTGATGGACGCCATCGCCCGCCATCTGGCCCTGGACCCTTTGGCCGTGCGCAAGGCCAACTACTACGGCAAGACCGAGCGCAACGTTACCCACTACTACCAGACGGTCGAGCACAACATGCTCGAAGAGATGACCGCCGAGCTGGAAGAAAGCAGCCAGTACGCAGAGCGTCGCGAAGCGATCCGTCGCTACAACGCCAACAGCCCGATCCTGAAAAAGGGCCTGGCGCTGACCCCGGTTAAATTCGGTATTTCCTTCACCGCCAGCTTCCTCAACCAGGCCGGCGCCCTGGTGCACGTCTACACCGACGGCAGCATCCACCTGAACCACGGCGGCACCGAAATGGGCCAGGGCCTGAACACCAAGGTCGCGCAGGTAGTGGCCGAAGTGTTCCAGGTGGAAATGAATCGCGTGCAGATCACCGCGACCAACACCGACAAAGTACCGAACACCTCGCCGACCGCAGCGTCCAGCGGTGCCGACCTGAACGGCAAGGCCGCGCAGAATGCTGCCGAAACCATCAAGAAACGCCTGGTGGAATTCGCCGCTCGCCAATACAAGGTCAGCGAAGAAGACGTGGAATTCCACAACGGCCATGTACGGGTCCGCGACCACATCCTGACCTTCGAAGCACTGATCCAGCAGGCCTATTTCGCCCAGGTGTCGCTGTCGAGCACCGGCTTCTACAAAACCCCGAAAATCTACTACGACCGCAGCCAGGCACGCGGCCGTCCGTTCTACTACTACGCCTTTGGCGCGGCGTGCTGCGAAGTGCTGGTCGATACCCTGACCGGCGAATACAAGATGCTGCGCACCGACATCCTCCACGACGTCGGCGCCTCGCTGAACCCGGCCATCGATATCGGTCAGGTCGAGGGCGGCTTCATCCAGGGCATGGGCTGGCTGACCATGGAAGAGCTGGTGTGGAACAACAAGGGCAAGCTGATGACCAACGGCCCGGCCAGCTACAAGATCCCGGCCGTGGCGGACATGCCGCTGGACCTGCGGGTGAAGCTGGTGGAAAACCGCAAGAACCCGGAAGACACGGTGTTCCATTCCAAGGCCGTGGGCGAGCCGCCGTTCATGCTTGGCATCGCCTCCTGGTGTGCGATCAAGGACGCCGTGGCGAGCCTGGGCGACTACAAGCATCAACCGAAAATCGACGCACCGGCGACCCCGGAGCGGGTGTTGTGGGGCTGTGAGCAGATGCGCCAGTTCAAGGCGGCGAAGGCTGTCGAGGCGGAGACCGAGTTGGCTCCGCTCTAGACCGAGGCGCCCCCATCGCGGGCAAGCCCGCTCCCACAATGGATCCCCGAATGACAGAGATCGAAATGTGGGAGCGAGCCTGCTCGCGAAGAGGCCGGAACAGACAACAGAGATGTTGAGGTGTTTATGTACAACTGGATCGACGCCCTCGCCGACCTGCAAAACCGTGGTGAACCCTGCGTACTGGTCACCATCATCGAAGAGCTCGGCTCTACGCCGCGCAATGCCGGTTCGAAGATGGTCATCAGCGCCAGACAGGCCTTCGACACCATCGGTGGCGGGCACCTGGAATACAAGGCCATGCAGATTGCCCGCGAGATGCTGGCCAGCGGCAAGCAGGACACCCATCTGGAGCGTTTCAGCCTCGGTGCCAGCCTCGGCCAATGCTGCGGTGGTGCAACCGTCTTGCTGTTCGAACCGATGGGTCAGGTGCAAGCGCAGATCGCCGTGTTCGGTGCCGGTCACGTCGGCCGCGCCCTGGTGCCGCTGCTGGCCAGCCTGCCCTGCCGGGTGCGCTGGATCGATTCGCGGGAAGAGGAGTTCCCCGAACAGATTCCCCATGGCGTGCGCAAAATCGTTTCCGAAGAGCCTGTGGATGAAATCGATGATTTGCCAGCCGGCAGCTATTGCATCGTGATGACCCACAACCATCAGCTCGACCTCGAACTGACCGCCGCCATCCTCAAGCGCAACGACTTCGCCTATTTCGGCCTGATCGGCTCGAAGACCAAACGCGTGAAGTTCGAACACCGCCTGCGCGACCGCGGTTTCGACAGCAGCGTCGTGCAACGCATGCGCTGCCCGATGGGCATCGGCGAAGTCAAAGGCAAGTTGCCTGTGGAAATCGCCATCTCCATCGCCGGCGAGATCATCGCCACTTACAACGCCAACTTCGGCCAGCAAACCGCCAGCGCCGGATCGATTGCCAAACTGCTGCCTGCGTCACGCCGCAGCCAAGCCTCCAACTGAGAATTCTCATGTCTTTGACTCGCAAAGCCTACCGCGCCGCCATCCTGCACAGCATCGCCGACCCTGCCGAAGTGGGTATCGAAGCCTCCTACGAGTATTTCGAAGACGGCTTGCTGGTTGTGGATAACGGCCAGATCAGTGCCCTCGGCCACGCCAGCGAACTGCTGCCGACCCTGCCGGCCGATATCGATATCACCCACTACCAGGACGCGCTGATCACCCCCGGCTTCATCGACACCCACATCCACCTGCCGCAAACCGGCATGGTCGGCGCCTATGGCGAGCAATTGCTGGACTGGCTCAACACCTACACCTTCCCGTGCGAAAGCCAGTTCGCCGACAAGGCCCACGCGGATGAAGTCGCGGACATTTTCATCAAGGAACTGCTGCGCAACGGCACCACCACTGCGCTGGTGTTCGGCAGCGTGCACCCGCAATCGGTGAACTCGTTCTTCGAAGCCGCCGAGCAACTGGACCTGCGGATGATCGCCGGCAAGGTGATGATGGACCGCAATGCCCCGGACTACCTGACCGACACCGCCGAATCCAGCTACGTCGAAAGCAAGGCGCTGATCGAGCGCTGGCACGGCAAGGGTCGCCTGCACTACGCCGTCACCCCGCGCTTCGCACCGACCAGCACCCCGGAGCAGCTGACCCTGGCCGGCCAGTTGCTGACCGAATACCCGGATCTGTACATGCAGACCCACATCAGCGAAAACCTCAAGGAAATCGAGTGGGTCAAGGAACTGTTCCCCGAGCGCAAAGGCTACCTGGACGTCTACGATCACTACCAGTTGCTCGGCGAGCGCTCGGTGTTCGCCCATGGTGTGCACCTGTGTGACGACGAGTGCGCGCGACTGGCAGAAACCGGCTCGGCCATCTCGTTCTGCCCGACCTCGAACTTCTTCCTCGGCAGCGGCCTGTTCAACCTGCCGATGGCCGAGAAGCACAAGCTCAACGTCGGCATCGGCACCGACGTGGGCGGCGGCACCAGTTTCTCGCTGCTGCAAACCCTCAACGAAGCCTACAAGGTCATGCAGCTGCAAGGTGCGCGCCTGAGCCCGTTCAAGTCGCTGTACCTGGCCACCCTCGGCGGCGCCCGCGCACTGCGCCTGGAAGACAGGATCGGCAACCTGCAACCGGGTACCGACGCAGACTTCCTGGTGCTGGACTACAACGCTACGCCGCTGCTGGGCTATCGCTTGCAGCAGGCCAACAACATTGCCGAGACGTTGTTTGTGTTGATGACACTGGGGGATGACCGGACTGTGCTGCAGACCTACGCGGCGGGGAATCTGGTGCATCAGCGCTAAATTCTTCCGGGCAATAAAAATCCCCCGAAGCTTTTCAGCCCGGGGGATTTTTGTTGCCTGTCAAATTGCTATCGCGGGCAAGCCCGCTCCCACAGTGATCTTCGGTGGTTACAAAACTTTCAGTTCACCTCGGACCCTGTGGGAGCGGGCTTGCCCACGATTGGCGCGACGCGGTTTCGGATCAGATCTTCGCCGGCGAACGCCCTGGCTTCTTGGTCTGCAACAAATGCGAGAACACCGCATGCAGATCATCCGACGCACTCTCCTCGTCGAGGTTGAGCTTGCTGTCGATGTGATCCATGTGATGCATCATCAGGTTCACCGCCAACTCACCGTCGCGCTTCTCGATGGCGTCGATCAATTGGGTGTGTTCGTCGTAGGAGCAGTGGGAGCGGTTGCCGCTTTCGTATTGGGCAATGATCAGCGAAGTCTGGGACACCAGGCTGCGCTGGAAGCTGATCAACGGCGCGTTTTTCGCCGCTTCGGCCAGTTTCAGGTGGAACTCGCCCGACAGGCGGATGCCGGCACCACGGTCGCCACGGGAAAAACTGTCACGTTCGTCGTTGACCATCTGGCGCAATTCGGCAATCTGCTCGGCGGTCGCGTGCTGAACAGCCAGCTCGGTGATCGCGCGCTCCACCAGTCGACGGGCCATGAACACCTGGCGGGCTTCTTCGACGCTCGGGCTGGCGACCACAGCACCGCGATTCGGACGCAGCAACACCACGCTTTCATGGGCCAGGCGCGACAAAGCACGGCGAATGATGGTGCGGCTGACCCCGAAAATCTCCCCCAGCGCTTCTTCGCTCAACTTGGTGCCGGGCGCCAGACGCTGCTCGAGGATGGCCTCGAAGATATGCGCGTAGACAATATCGTCCTGGGTACCGCTGCGACCGGCTTTACCGGCTCGCGGCTGTTTCTTTAGGGGTTGCAACTGTTCGTTCATGGGCACTCGGGTCGGAAGAACTGCGGCGAATTGACGGTGACTGTAATACGGCACAGTGGGTCGCTGGCAAGTATCGCGTAAAAAACATGCCGATTGTACACAATGAATGGTGGCAACACGACTGTACGGCTGAATGTTGCCTCGGCTGTATCGCAACGTCTGGTTACCTTTGAGTTTAGGCTTGTTCGCAGAATCCGCCTTCCTGTGGGAGCGGGCTTGCTCGCGAATGCAGTCTGTCAGCAACATCAATGTCGACTGACACGCCCTCTTCGCGAGCAAGCCCGCTCCCACAAGGTTCTGCATCGCTGCGAACATCTTCATCTGTTAAGGAACACCCCCGTCATGAACGACGCCACCCACACGCAAATCCGCCCTTTGGCCGACACTTCGCCATCGGCCATCGTCGCCGGCTTCATCGCCATGATGACCGGCTACACCAGCTCCCTGGTGCTGATGTTTCAGGCCGGGCAAGCGGCGGGCCTGAGCAGCGGGCAGATTTCTTCGTGGATCTGGGCCATCTCGATCGGCATGGCGGTGTGTTCCATCGGCCTGTCCTTGCGCTATCGCACGCCGATCACCATTGCCTGGTCGACCCCGGGCGCCGCACTGCTGATCACCAGCCTGGGGGGTGTGAGCTACGGCGAGGCCATTGGTGCCTACATTACCTGCGCGGTGCTGGTGACGATTTGCGGGCTGACCGGCAGTTTCGAACGACTGGTGAAAAAGATCCCGGCATCCCTGGCCGCCGCCCTGCTGGCAGGAATCCTGTTCAAGATCGGCAGCGAGATTTTCGTCGCCGCGCAACACCGCACCGCCCTGGTTCTGGGCATGTTTGTCACTTATCTGATGGTCAAGCGCCTGTCGCCCCGCTATGCGGTGTTGGCGGCATTGCTGATTGGCACCGCATTGTCAGGCTTCATGGGGCTGCTGGACTTCAGCGGCTTCCACCTGGAAGTGGCCACGCCGGTCTGGACCACCCCGCACTTCTCCCTGGCCGCGACCATCAGCATCGGCATCCCGCTGTTTGTCGTCGCCATGACCTCACAAAACATGCCCGGTATCGCCGTACTGCGTGCCGACGGTTACACGGTGCCCGCCTCGCCGCTGATCACCACCACCGGCATCGCCAGTTTGCTGCTGGCACCCTTCGGTTCTCACGGGATCAATCTGGCGGCGATCAGCGCGGCGATCTGCACCGGACCGCACGCCCACGAGGATCGCAACAAGCGCTACACCGCAGCGGTCTGGTGCGGGGTTTTCTACGGGATCGCCGGGGTGTTCGGCGCGACGCTCGCGGCATTGTTTGCCGCGCTGCCCAAGGAACTGGTGCTGTCGATCGCGGCGCTGGCGCTGTTCGGCTCGATCATCAACGGCTTGAGCATCGCCATGAGCGAAGTGAAAGAGCGTGAGGCGGCGCTGATCACCTTCATGGTCACGGCATCGGGCCTGACGCTGTTTTCCATCGGTTCGGCGTTCTGGGGGATTGTCGCGGGGGTGGTGACGCTGGTGATTTTGAATTGGAGAAAGCAGCTATAAGCTGCAAGCTGCAAGCTGCAAGCTGCAAGCGCATTTAACTTGCCGCTTGCAGCTTGAGGCTTGTAACTGCTTTTAAGCCTGATTGATCGGCTTTTCCGGGTACCAGACGTCCAGCAGCGGGCTGACTTCAACGCTGGTCAGCTCGGTGCGACCCTTGAGCCAGGCTTCAACGGCAGCGCGCTGTTCAGCGCTGACCGAGCCACGCTTCTGCAGGCAAACCAGACCGTAGTCGTCGCCGCCAACATAGCCAAGGCCGTTGGCTTCCATGGCTTCTTTGAGGAACGCATCGAGGAACGCATCAATGGCTTCTTCGGACAAGTCTTCTTTGAAGTCCAGGTTCAGTTCGAAACCCAGCTCTTGAAATTCATCGACGCACAGTTTTTTGCGCAGACGCTGGGAACGGTTAGTCGCCATTGGAACAATCCTCTTGAGTAATAACGGGCGGCACTTTAGCAGTTTAAGCCGCCGATTGCCTGACTCTCTGGGCCTCCACACCTACCGTCGGTAAAAAAATAGCCGATCGGACAGCACGCGCACGGCACAAGTCGTGACACCTTGGGGCATAATGCCGACACTTTCATGACCATTGAGGGAATTTATCTCCATGCCCTCGTTTTTTTCCCCTCGGCTGTAGGGTTTTATTTCAGATGATCAAATCTTTGCGTCCATTGCTGTTGGCTGGTTTTCTTCTACCCCTGGCCCTCCCCGTTTGCGCAGCTCCACTCAATACCGCGTTGTCGCCCAACGTTGAAAAAGCCTTGAAAGCCAGCAAGTTGCAGGACAACGCCCTGTCGCTGGTGATGATCCCGCTCACCGGTCCCGGCATCCCGACAGTGTTCAACGCAGACGTGTCGGTCAACCCGGCGTCGACCATGAAACTGGTCACCACCTACGCGGCCCTGGAAATGCTCGGCCCGAACCATCAGTGGAAAACCGAGTTCTACACCGACGGCACCCTCAGTGGCGGCATCCTCAACGGCAACCTCTACCTCAAGGGTGGCGGCGATCCGAAGCTGAACATGGAAAAACTCTGGCTGTTGATGCGCGACCTGCGTGCCAACGGGGTCACCCAGGTCACTGGCGACCTGGTGCTGGATAAAACCTTCTTCGTGCAACCGCAATTGCCGGAGTTCAATGACGATGGCAACGACGACAACAAGCCGTTCCTGGTCAAACCCGACTCGTTGCTGGTCAACCTCAAGGCCCTGCGCTTCGTCGCGCGCAATGACTCGGGCAAGGTACTGGTCTCGGTGGAACCGCCGATTGCGAGCATCCGCATCGACAACCAGGTCAAGGCCCTGAACTCCAAACAGTGCACCGGTGGTGTGCGCTACAACCCGGTGGCACAGGCCGATGGCACTGTAAGCGTTACCGTTGGCGGTCAACTGGGTGAAGGCTGCAGCTCGCAGACCTACCTGTCGCTGCTCGACCACGCGACCTACACCGCTGGCGCCGTCCGCGCGATCTGGAAGGAACTGGGTGGCAGCATCCAGGGCAGGGATGTGCTGGCGCCAACACCCAAAGACGCCAAGGTTCTGGCCCGGGCGTTCTCGCCGGACCTGGCGGAAATCATCCGCGACATCAACAAGTACAGTAACAACACCATGGCCCAGCAGTTGTTCCTGAGTCTCGGCCAACGCTTCCGCACCGAGGCCGATGGTGACGACGCCAAGGCAGCCCAACGTGTCGTGCGTCAGTGGCTGGCGAAGAAGGGCATCACCGCACCGCACCTGGTAATGGAGAACGGTTCCGGCCTGTCCCGTTCCGAGCGCGTAAGCGCCCGGGAAATGGCCTCGATGCTCGAAGCGGCATGGCGCAGCCCGTATGCCGCCGAGTACATCAGTTCGATGCCGATTGCCGGCACCGACGGCACCATGCGCAAGCGCCTGAAGACCACCGCGATGCGCGGCGAGGCCCACGTCAAGACCGGCACCCTGAACACCGTGCGGGCGATTGCCGGTTTCAGTCGCGACGTTAACGGTAATACCTGGGCGGTCGTGGCGATTCTCAACGACAAGGCCCCGTTCGGTGCTTCTTCGGTGCTGGATCAGGTGCTGCTGGACCTGTACCGCCAACCGAAAGTGCCGCAGACGGCTTCGGTGTTGTAACCCGGCTCTGAAGAACACTGTAGATCCCTTGTAGGAGCGAGCCTGCTCGCGATAACGGAGTGTCAGCCACCATCAATTTGACTGGACTGACGCCATCGCGAGCAGGCTCGCTCCTACAGAGGTCAGTAGACAGCCCAGTTAATTCATCTCCTCCTCAACCCGATCCCTTCCTGCCTGTTTCGCCGCATACACCCCCGAATCCGCACGCAGCAGCAGGGCATCGGCACCCTCTCCGGCCCGCCAACTGGCAATCCCGAAACTGGCGGTCACCGTACCGACACCTTCAATGGGTGAACTGCGCAGGCCTTGCCACAATTGCAGGGCCAACACGTAGGCCTGTTCGCCAGCGATATCCGGGCACAGCACCATGAACTCCTCGCCACCCAGGCGACAGAACACATCGGTGCGACGCAGCCGGTGACCGATCCGTTCGCAGACCGCCTGCAACACCCGATCCCCGATGGCATGGCCATGCAGGTCATTGATGCGCTTGAAGTGGTCGATATCGAGCATGATCACCGATAAATCCCCACTGCTTCGCTCCACCCGGGTCATTTCGATGGTCAGGCGCTCCTGGAAATAACGCCGGTTGTGGATGCCGGTCAGCGAGTCGGTGACCGATAACGCGCGCAACTCTTCTTCCACCCGCTTCATATCGGAAATGTCCGAGATGTAGCCGTGCCACAGCACACCGCCACCGGGCAGTTCCTCCGGAGTGGCTTCGCCGCGAACCCAGCGTAAACCACGTTGCGGCAGTTGCACGCGGTACTCCTCGCGCCAGGGGCTGAGGGTGTCGGCCGAGGCACGGATGGAGGCGCGGACACGGGTGGTGTCCTGAGGATGAATCCGGGTGAAGATCGACTCGGCGTTGAGCAGCAGCACGTCGGGCTCCAGCTCGTAGATCTCGCGAATGCCGTCGCTGGCGTAAATCACGCTGAAACGTCCGTCGAACTCCATCTTGAACTGGTAGATGCCACCGGGCACATGGGCGCTGAGTTTCTTCAGCAGCAGATCCCGCGCCGCGAGCGCTTCGTGGACTCGCTTGCGTTCGGTGATGTCGATGCACACCGCCAGGTGCCCGACCCACAGGCCTTGTTCGTCGAGCACCGGTGTGGCGAGCATGTTGACCATCAAATGGCTGCCATCGCCGCGCACCAGCGTCCACTCCCGCGCCTCGTAGCCGCCCTCGACACCGCCTTCGACCAGCATCGCCTGGCAAGTCGGCACCGGTTTGCCAAAGCGCTCACTCAGTTCCACGGAGCGAGCGACCAGTTCCCGGGGCAGGTGCAGGTTCTCCAGGGTCATATGGCCGACCACTTCGGCACTGGTATAGCCAAGCATCTGCTCGGCACCGGCGTTGAAGGTGCTGATGACGCCGCGCAAGTCGGTGGCGATGATCGCCACCTGGGTAGCGGCGTTGAGCACGCCACGCAACTGACCATGGGTGCCGCGCAGTTCCTGCTCTCGATCGCGCAGTTCCCGGGTTCGTTGCTCGACCAGCCCCAAGGCGCGCTGCCGCTGACTGACCAGCACGTACAGCAGGGCACTGAGCATCACGCTGAGCAATCCACCCAACACCACCACGCTGGTCACGGAGGAATGGTTGGCCTGCACGAACGCGTCGCTGGGCTGGATATCGACTTGATAGTCATGGTCGGCCATACGCAACAGGCGTGTGGCGGACAAATCGCTGATGGCCGGCAGGTTGGCCGACTTGAACAGCACTTCGTGCTGGTCGTCGGTCGACAAATCGAGGATACGCACCGAGAGATAGTCACGGCTCGCTTCCGGCAGCCCGTCCGCCAGCAACTGGCGCATGCTGATCACCGCCATGACATAACCGTAGGGCTTCGTGCCCATGGGATCCTGAATGCTGCGCCTGGTGACCGGCGCGACCAGCAACACACCTCGTGCGTAGGCGGGTTCGATACTCACCAGATGCATCGGTTGGGAGACCGCCATGCCGCCATGCTGATCGGCCCGCTCGAGCGTGGCACGCCGCAGCGGCTGGGCCAGCAAATCGTAACCCAGGGGAGAGCCGAGTTTGCTTTGCGTCTGGCTATAGAGCACCGCGACGTACTCATCTCGCTCGCCGGCCGGCTGCAATTGGCCATCGGCATTGAGTTCTCTCAGGGTAAAGCTGCTCAAGCCTTCGTCACGCGCGCGACGCTCGAACGCCGCCCGCTCGTCACGCGTGACCCGTTGCGCATAGGAGTACGCCTGGGTTCGCAGCAGCAAAGGTTGGGTGTAGCCGTCGAATTCCGCTCGGGAAACCGAATCGGAATTGGCAAAAAAACGGCGCAGCCCATCGAGGCGCTGCTCCTGATCTTCGAATCGCTCTTCGATACGGCTGTAACGCTCATTGGCCAGCAATTGAAAACGTTGCCGCAATTGATGGTGAAACAGATTCAGCGTCGACCACGCCAGCAAGCCCGTGAGCACCCCGCCGACAAGCAATACCAGCAGTGCGACCCGCCAGGCCGAAACATCTTCGCTGATAAAGCCCAGGATCCTGGGGCGCACGGCGCGCAACGACATAGAACGCAAACTCAAAACGCCAGGTGCGGAGAAGCCCATTGGCCATGGGTTGAGTTATAGCCATTCGCCACTAATTTGACCAGCACTGAACGACCCCTGTAGGAGCGAGCACGCTCGCGATGGTCGCTAACGACAACGCGGGGAACCTGATGCCCCGCGGTGTAGCGTCCACCATCGCGAGCGTGCTCGCTCCTACAGGATTCCAAGTATCAACGAGCCGTGATTTTCCAGGCGCGATGAATCTTCGCGTTGCGGGCAAAATCCGCATCGATGGTCTGGGCGGTGATTTCTTCGACCGCATAGCGCTCGCCGAGGTTGGCCTCCAGTTCGAACTTGCGGAAGTTGTTGGAGAAGTACAACACCCCCCCCGGTGCCAGACGCGCCATGGCCAGGTCGATCAGTTGCACCTGATCGCGCTGCACGTCGAACACGCCTTCCATGCGCTTGGAGTTGGAGAACGTCGGCGGGTCGATGAAGATCAGGTCGTACTCGTCGCGACTGGCTTCCAGCCACGCCATTACATCGCCCTGCTCCAGGCGGTTCTTGTCGGAAAAACCGTTCAGCGACAGGTTGCGCCGCGCCCAGTCCAGATAGGTTTTCGACAGGTCGACACTGGTGGTGCTGCGCGCACCGCCCCTGGCCGCATGCACACTGGCCGTCGCGGTGTAGCAGAACAGATTGAGGAAGCGTTTGCCGGCCGCCTCCTTCTGGATACGCATGCGCATCGGCCGATGGTCGAGGAACAGGCCGGTGTCGAGATAGTCGGTGAGGTTCACCAGCAGCTTCACGCCACCTTCATTGACCTCGACGAACTTGCCCTGCGCCGCCTGACGCTCGTACTGCTTGGTACCGCTCTGACGCTCGCGTCGCTTGACCACCACACGACTCTTGTCGATGTTCAACGCCTGCGGAATCGCCGCCAGGGCATCGAACATGCGGGCCGAGGCTTTTTCCGGGTCGATGGATTTTGGTGCAGCGTACTCCTGAACATGGACCCAATCGTGATACAGGTCGATGGCCATGGAGTATTCCGGCATGTCGGCATCGTAGACGCGGTAACAGTCGACGCCTTCACGCTTGACCCACTTGCCCAGGGTCTTGAGGTTCTTTTGCAGGCGGTTGGCGAACATCTGCCCGCCTTCGCTCAGGCGCGGTTGCTCGATCACCGGAGCCGGTGCCGGCTTGATCGGGTTGCCGTTCTTGTTGAACTTGCGTTCCTGAGGCTCGTTTGGCGCCTGATCATAAGCGGCTTGTTCACGCTCGACCTGGCGCTGCTCCGGGGTACGGCGCTCGCCGGTGACGAACTGGTCCGGCAGCACCTTGATCAGCAGCAGCTTGCACGGCAAGGCGCCGTTCCAGAACGAATACTGCTTGTGGCTGCGAATGCCCATGCGCTTGCCCAGGTCCGGCGCGCCGGTGAACACCGCCGCTTCCCAGTTCAGGCAGGCCTGACGCAGGCGTTCGCCGAGGTTCTGGTAGAGATAGAGCAGGCTCGCCTCGTCGCCCAGGCGCTCGCCGTACGGAGGGTTGCAGATCACCAGGCCTTTCTGGTTCTGGTCCGGACGCGGCTCGAAGGTCGCGACCTCGCCCTGGTAGATCTTGATCCACTCGCTCAGCCCGGCACGCTCGACGTTGTTGCGGCCCGGTTGAATCAGGCGCGGGTCGGCTTCGTAACCGCGAATCCACAGTGGCGGCCTGGCCAGACCGGCCGCGGCGCGTTCGGACGCTTCTTCATGGAGTTTTTTCCACAGCGCCGGTACATGCCCGAGCCAGGCGGTGAAGCCCCACTGCTCGCGACGCAGGTTCGGCGCGATATCGGCGGCGATCATCGCTGCTTCGACGAGGAAAGTACCCACGCCGCACATCGGGTCGGCCAGGGCGCCGCCTTCGGCCGCGATACGTGGCCAGCCGGAACGGATCAGGATGGCGGCCGCGAGGTTTTCCTTCAGCGGTGCCGCACCTTGCTGCAGGCGATAGCCGCGCTGGTGCAGGCTGTGACCGGACAGGTCGAGGGACAGAATGGCTTCGCCACGGTCCAGGCGCAGGTGGATACGCAGGTCCGGGTTGAGCTTGTCGATGGACGGACGAGCGCCTTGCGGGGTACGCAGTTTGTCGACGATGGCGTCCTTGACCTTCAGCGCACCGAAGTGAGTGTTGTCGATACCCGAGCCATGACCACTGAATTCGACGGCCAGGGTGCCGTCATTGAGCATGTGGTCTTCCCAGTCGATGTCCAGCACGCCGTGGTACAGGTCTTCGGCGTTCTTCATCGGGAAGCGCTTGAGCACCAGCAGCACACGGTTGGCCAGGCGCGACCACAGGCACAGGCGATAAGCGGTTTCCATGGTGGCCATGCCGCGCACGGCAGAGGTGTGTTCCCGCGCTTCCTCAAGGCCAAGCCCGACGGCTTCCTCGATGAGCAGGCCTTCAAGGCCTTTTGGGCAAGTGAGGAAGAGTTCGAAACGATCGGACATGGGAATTCCAGAACCTTTGGCTGAGCGACCGGGCAACGCATTGCCGGTCCGGTTTTCAATCAGGCGCTTTTCTCGAAGAGCGCCCGCGTGGCACGAAAGTGTGCCGTTCCACCCCTGCTGCCCGGGTCAAATGAGCTTAGATGCAAGGACAGATAAAAAAGTTGATGCAATAAAATGTCATAACTCGACCCTTCGTCGAATAGTGCTTCCCGCCAACGGGAGCCATTCTCACTAAGGGATTAAGCCCATCATTCAGTGCAGGGCCGATCATACCGGGGTTTGGCCAATAAATACGCTAAAAACACTCTGTTACTTATGGCCTTAGCACATCAATAGTTACGTCCTTATGACAAAACGATCATTCCCTCGATGTGACGCATTGGTTAGAACTCAATACAGGTTGGCGCCACAATGACGCCAACACCTTGGCTCGTCACGCCGGCAACGAGCCCCAACGGCAGAGTTTTTCTGCCAGACCTCTGATAGAGGTCGACGCGATAAATACAGTCAACAAGTGAGGGCTACACCCTATGAGAAGACTTAAGCGTGATCCGTTGGAAAGAGCATTTTTGCGCGGATATCAATATGGCGTTGGTGGTAAATCCCGTGAGCTTTGCCCATTTACTCTACCGTCGGTACGTCAAGCCTGGATCAACGGCTGGCGAGAAGGACGCGGCGACAACTGGGACGGTATGACCGGCACTGCGGGAATCCACAGACTCAACGAACTTCACGCCGTCGGCTAATTACAGGGCACAACACTCCGACACGACAATCTGATTTTGTACTGAATTAACCATGCGTGTCCCATCCGGACCGCGGGCTCCGGCCCAGGGGCTCCTTCAAGGAGCCCTTTTTTATGCCTGCTCATTGGCCCATGACAATTCTCTGTAGGAGCGAGCATGCTCGCGATGAGGCCGGCACACCCAACTTCCATGCTGCCTGACACACCGCCATCGCGAGCATGCCGCAAGCGGGCACCCGCTCCTACAGGGGGATCAGCGTAGCGCTGCAATGGCGTCTACCGATTCACGAATCAGCGCCGGGCCTTTGTAGATGAAGCCAGAATAGATTTGCACCAGGCTCGCGCCCGCGGCAATTTTCTCCGCCGCGTGCTTGCCTTCGGTAATGCCACCGGCAGCGATGATCGGCAGGCGACCGCCCAGTTCCGATGCCAATACAGTCACGGTGTGGGTGCTCTTGTCGCGAACCGGAGCACCGGACAGGCCGCCGGCCTCGTCACCGTGCTCCATGCCTTCGACGCCTACGCGGCTCAGGGTGGTGTTGGTGGCGATGACCGCATCCATTCCGGTTTCGATCAGCGCTTGCGCAACCTGTGCGGTCTCTTCGTCGCTCATGTCCGGCGCGATCTTGATCGCCAGCGGTACATGCTTGCCATGACGCAAGGCCAGCTCGGCGCGGCGCTCGGCCAGGTCGGCCAGCAACTGCTTGAGCGAATCTCCGAATTGCAGGCTGCGCAGGCCCGGCGTGTTCGGCGAGCTGACGTTGACCGTCACATAGCTGGCGTGGGCGTAAACCTTGTCCAGGCAGATCAGGTAGTCATCCACGGCGCGCTCGACCGGTGTATCGAAGTTCTTGCCGATGTTGATGCCCAGCACGCCCTTGTACTTGGCGGCCGCCACGCGGGCCAGAAGGTAATCGACGCCGAGGTTGTTGAAGCCCATGCGATTGATGATCGCCTCGGCTTCCGGCAAACGGAACAGGCGTGGTTTCGGGTTGCCCGGCTGCGGACGCGGGGTGATGGTGCCGATTTCGACAAAGCCGAAACCCAGTTGGGCGAAACCGTCGATGGCCGCGCCATTCTTGTCCAGGCCAGCGGCCAGTCCCACCGGATTCGGGAAGTCCAGCCCCATGACATTCACCGGCATCTTCGCCGGGGCCTTGCACAGCAAGCCGTTGAGCCCAAGACGCCCACCCGCGCCGATCAGGTCCAGGGACAGATCGTGGGAGGTTTCCGGGGAAAGTTTGAACAACAGCTGACGGGCCAGGGTGTACATGGGCGGGTTGGACTCAGGGCGGCGAAAAGTGGCGGGGATTATAGCCGGGGTGGAGGGGATGCGCGAGAAAGCAGGAGCGTTTTCTGGTAGTCGCAACGGCTGAGGAGACCAATGATCCGACGACTTCAGTACACCCCTTCGTCATGACAGGAATCAAAATGTATTCACCTCTCATAGGATCCCAACCCGTTTTACCCCCTTCCTCCCCGTCGTGTTCCGGGCCTGACGTGCCGCGCAAGGACCACACGATAGTGGACATCGAACAATCGGTATCGTCTCGAGAGTTCGCCAACGAGCTGGGCGCACAATTACCGGTAGGCCACGTAACAATCGAAATGCAGGAGATAGGCCCCGTACTCATAAATTACGAGCAGCATCTGCAAGTCGTAGTAAACGAGATGTCCCAAGATCTGCCTGTCGAATCCGCAGCGCTGCAACAGACTGTCATCGATATGCTGGGGGGTGACGTCAGCCGCGCGGAGGCAAATGCACCACCTGGATCAATAAGCGAAGTCTTCATAAGTCTGCTGAAAAATGCGGGGCTGTACGATGTCACCCTAACGACCGTGCAACGCGCCCAGATCATCGTTGACTCTCTGGGTGAGCTTCTGGGCAAGTTGGGACGCAACGAATTTGAAGGCGACCTTGGACGACTGGCCAGCAACCTGACGATCTCCACGCTTCACACCGGTTTGATCGTAGGCACCCTCACGACGATCAGACAATTGCTGGGGTTCGCCATTGAAAAAGGCATGCAGTCCAACGCTGCCAGCTTATTGACTCGAAATGTCATAGGCGGTCTCTCCCTGATGATCGGCCCGGCACTGAACATCCTCGGCGCCGTCAGAGACGAATGGAACGGCACGGCGAATGCCGACACCCGTTTGTCCCGTCTCGCCACCTTTACACTGTCGATGACCGCGGTCGGCATGGCACTGGCAGCACCGCAGGCCCTTTCGGCGCTCGCCTCATCCGGCCCGCAAATGGCCTTCTACACCTATGTCCGCGACATCGTTCAATTGTTCAACAATACAACTAACAACGCGCATCCCACAGCCGGCGGTGTGGCGGCCACGGGAGCACTTTACGGGGGGCTCCAATACCTTGCCGGAACAGCCATGGACACGACTGCGCCCAACTCAGGTGCCGGATATGCCAGGTCTGTCGCCGAAGAGATCGTCAAATCCCTGATGCCCTTTCTGCCGCACGATTTATTGAGGGGGGCTTTCAATGCTCTGGTTGAAATACTTGACCAAGTATTGGGTGGCGAACTGATGCATGCCTTGCAAGGTGAAAAAGCACCTGAAGGTTATCGGATCAAATTCGGCTCTACGCATAATCCCAACGCCTCACAAGTGGCCGACGGGATACTGACCACCGCGGCAATGCGAACGTCGTTCGGTCAAACGATCATGGCCGCCGCGATATCCACGGGAACATTTTTTTCCAGTCTGGGCCTGCCCCCCGCCGTCACCAATCATGCTGTCAACGGCATGGTAGCTTTAGTCGCTTTTGTCGGGTACCCAGGTTTCGTATTCGCCCATGCGGGCAACAAACCTGTGGAAACTACAACGGTGTAAACAATCACATGCGTCCAGCCATTCAGGCTGGACGCAATCCTGGCCTCACCACTCACGCGTCTCCCAAGCCTCGTCCCCCATCGGCTGGAACACATCCCGCATGAAGTCCTTGACGAAAAGATCCATGCTGAACGCCAGGGAATTCACACCGCTGACTTCCTTGTAGAGCAGCGAACCTTCCAGCTTCTCGTCCTTCAATCGAACCAGAACCTGCAGGGTGACCGCCATCAACGCCTTGGCAGTGGGGTAAGCAGGTGATTCGCCATCCGCCCCCCGCAGCGAGCGGAGGTATTCATGGATGGCATTCTTTCCTTGCCCTTCCATCGTCAACAGATGTTGATACAGACGCTCGAACTCGGGGTCCGGGCGCTTGCTGCCAGTGTGTTCCTGACTGGCAGCAAGCAAACGCGACTCAAGCGATTCGACCGTTGCGCGCTCTCCGCACTCAGCGGTGCGCAGACTCATACCGCTTTCAATCTTCATGGCAATCCTCGGTCGGGGCAGTTTCAGTGCAATCGGCCGAGCGTTCAGCAAAGCTCGAATACAGCTCCGTGAGTGCCTGCATGGAAGCCCGGTCCAGAGCGCGAACCGACTCCGGCAGGTTCGCCACGCATGCCAGCAAGCGCGGCTCCAGGCGTTGCCTCGTGGTTTCCAGATCGAACTCCAGCAGTTGATCCGCAAGCCGCGCCACATAGCGCTCCTGTGGGTGATAGTCGAGGACCAGTTCGCCGGACCAGAGCCTGCTCAAGCGCTCGCGAAGTGCATGGCCCTGCGGTCGACAATGCATTGGCAGCAGCACTTGCAACACGGCGCCCGTGCCGGTCGGTTGTGCCGTCAGCCAACGCTCGAGCATTTCGTCCAGCCATTCGGGACGCTTCAGCGCGTCTGCGAGCAAATCGCGAGCGGACTGCGCGAGGTTGCTGCGCAATTGCTGCCCCAACGCCTGCGACGCCAGCAAGCCGCTGGCCAGATGCTCGATAGCGCGCAAGATGCCGTCGGCATAGCCTTGCGAAAAGGCATGGGCGTGAACCGCTTCGGCGTCACGTCGAGCCTGCTCGACGCAATCACGGGCCCAACGCTGAGCCTGTTGCTGCAACGCGCGACGCCGGCGTGCGGCGGCGATGTCTTCGCGGGACAGATGCACATCGCTCGTCGCGGGAAGGTCAGTCAGGGTTCGGATAGCGTCGAGCATGTTGCACCGCCAAAAAGAAAAGTGCTGTATCGGGTGGCGAGACCGGCCACTGCCGGTGCAGGCGAACAACCGGTTCGGAAAATTGCAGGGGCAGGCGTTCGAGCAAGACTGGCGGTACCTGCTCGCACCAACTCCATAACGCATTGAGGCCGGCCGCTTCGACCTGCTCTATCGAAACAGGCGAACTCCCGATCGGCAGGGCGCATCGAGCACCCAGGCTGCAACCGGCGAACCGCCGCAGAGGCAATGGCAGGTGAAGCAACGTCGCGCCTCGCGCCAGCTCGGGCATCAAGCGATAAGCGCCCATCAGCCTTGCGATGTAAGGTAACTGGCGCCAATGGCGAACCCATTGCTGCGCCACGGCCGTCAGCGGCGCCACAGGCGATGCCCGCGATTGTTCAAGACCCTCGAGCAGTATTCGGTTGAGCAGACCTCGTGCCTCAGGCCCGGCAAATTGCTCCGGCAAAGACAGGCGCTGCGGATGCAGATAGCTCAGGGGCTCGGCGAGAATCTGCGATAAACATTCAGCGTGGGACATTACGCTGCCTTGCGCTTGATTGACGGTAAGCCCAGGCGGCGCCACTGGCCAACAACAATCCGCTCACCGCGGACAACCACCAGATCCAGTGCGAATGCCCTTGTGTGGCGGCCACGGACGGCGCGACATGTTGAGTCGGGGAGCGTTTCGACAACACGACCGAGATGTTCTCGTACTCGACCGCCGCAAAACTGTTCTTGAGAAAACGCTTGATGTCGGTGATGAGCAATTGCGGATCGACGTCGAGTTCATGGATCGCCACTGCCGAGAGGTGGACAGGCGGTTTATTGCGCCCGCCTTCGCCCGCCTCCAGGTCGTAACTGACATGCACCCGCGCCGACACCACACCTTCGAGCACCCCCAGCGACTGTTCGATGCGCTGCTCCAGCGCCGAATAAAGCCGGGCTTTTTCGGCCCGGGGCGAGGCCACCAACGAGTCGGCAGGAAACATCTGCGCCACTTGCAGGCGTGGCCGCGAAGGCAAGGAATAGAGGTTGAGCAAATCGACCGCCGCGGAGAAATCGACCTGATCGATTTTCACCGCATAGCCGGATTTGCCGGCGTCGACTTTCACCGCAGCGATGTTATTGCGCTGCAGCACCGAAAGCACTTCGTTGGCCTGCTGCTGATCCAGTCCTTCGAGCAGATTGGGTTGGCGACACCCCGACAGCACCAGGCACAAGAGCATCAGCAAAACGCCTGGCTTCATGAGGCACGCAGCAGGGTTTCGGCAGTGCCTACCGCCTTGCGGACCAGTACGTTAAGCAAATTGATGTCCACGTTGTATTGCCCGGTCAGCTCCTGTAACTGGGCCAGTACTTCGGGATTGGTGATGTCCGGCCGCTGCAGCATCTGATTGATGGCGGAAACGTCCTGCTCGCTATTGACCGCGGAACCGGCAAACGCTTCGATCAACCGGGACTCAAGGGATACGACCGGGCCTTCGTGGGGGCCGCGCAACTCCGTGAAGGCCGACCGACCGATGCCAGACAGAGAAATGTTTTGAATAGCCATGCAATGCACTCATGAAAATGGCCATTGACGCGTACCAATGGCCAGTCGGAAAGGAAGCGTCAGCGAGCTGCCTGGATAATCGCCATGTCGATATCCTTGAAGCCCTTGATCGTGTTGGTCTGAGCGTTGCGAAACACTGTGTAGGACGAGAACGCGGCCTGATACGCCGCCAGCAGGCCCGGATCCGACGCATCTTTCTTCAAGTCATCCAGCGCTTTGTCCAATGCGTCCTTGAGTTTGGATGCACCGTTTTCGAATGCCTCGGCCTGACGCCCGAGAAAGTCATCGGCAAAGTCGATGGGGATAGCAATGTCGGCCATGAGTCACCTTTTAGTGTTGTGTAGGAAAATGCCAGGATGACGTGGTCATCTTGATGTAGCCCTGCGGGCCGGTCTGGAACGACTTGTCCTTGAGGAAGTCGCCCTTGAGCTCGACGGTGAAGTGCACGTAGCGATCACCCCACTGTCGGTAAAAGCTGTCGATGTAGCGGCGGGCGTTCGCCAGTTCGGAATCCTGCAAATTGCCTGCAACGACAAACGTGACACTGTCCCCGTGGTCAATGCGGCTGAAAGCCAGTGACAGACGCTGCAAACCCTCTTGCGCCCGATCGACAAGCAGGCTGTCGTCCTGCATGTGCACCGTTATGTCCTGGGCATAAGGCGCGGCCAGAAGCAGTGCATCAAGCAGTTTTGCCTGCTTTTGAGGTGTAAGCAGATTGCGTTGTGCACTCAGCGACAATCGCGGTACCGAGGGTTCCTTCAGATCAATGGAGTGCCAGGCCAGTTGTGGATCAAGGTCAACCAGCAACTGCTCCAGCCGACGACGCTCCTGGTCCATCACCAGCACCTTGCCGCTCAGCGTGTTGTGGCGCACCAGCACTTGCCGACTCCAGCCCGCATCGCGTTCGGAAGTCACGAACACATAGATCGCATTGTCACGAGCGCTCAACACCCTGGCTTCGTCACTGGCGCCGGTGATCAACGCGCGAACATCGGCTTCGGGTGCAGAGCCAGGCACCGCCCCGAAGGCGACCGCAGTGACCAGGGCCGCCAGCGCGAGGCCGCTGGCGCCCCATCCAGACCAAGGGGAACGCCACCACACGACAGCGGTGGCGTCACAGGTAGCGCGAGGTTGCAGCCCGAGAAGCTCAGGTGCCCAGGGCTGGTCGTCAGGCCGCAAGGCGATTTGCAGGCCGCCGATCTGCACTCGGGTGTGGAAAGCACAGTGGCGTATTTCCATTGATTCATCGAGCACCCGCAGTGGCAGGCCTTGCGGCGTGGCTTGACCGGCCAATACTTCAAAATTGCATCCTCCCGACGCCAGGGGAACGAAGATGGCATCCGCCGGGACGCTGGCAGTCAGTACTCCCTCTCCCAGCAGATCCACAGTCCCCACCACAAACAGGGTCGTGCTTTCGCCGAGGGGGAATTCGCAACCTTGCAGCGCACCATTGAGTATCCGTAGAACGCAAGGTTGCGGGTCGGGGGCCGGCAAGACTGTCACCGTTCAAGCTCCAGGGCTATGAAATGAACGGGCATGGTAGAAAGTCCGGCCGCAGGCTTCATGATCGAATTCTGCCGATCGCGCCCTGCACAGGATCAGAATCTTGCGCCTGGTCTCAAGACCCCCTCATTGTCGAGCCAGGGAAACGCCTGGTAACGCTGCCAGACCTTAGCCACTTGATTCTGCGCTGCGTCATGCCAGACGCTGCTCGCTGATCAGCGTCGGTCGCTCGCGAACAGAATGATCCTGCGTCGATGCCGGATAGTGCACATGAGGCGCTCGTTGCAAGGAGTTCCAGAGCGGCTCAACCACCGGAACACCTGTCAAACCGGACCGAACTGACAACGCGGTACCATCAACGGATCGCAGCCTGACCAGAGCGCGCCAGTTCTCATACAGGTCGCGGGCACTGAATGGATTGACGCAGAACAGCACATTCCAGGCAGCCAGGCCCTGTTCACCGATTGCGCTTTCGCAGAGCCCGGCCTGTTCGAGTTCGTCCCAGGCTGCCCCGTGCTGGCCAGAATGAGCCAACACCGCGAGATATAGAATCGCCAGCAACGAATTGCCCGAAGTGCCTTGTTGCAGGGCTCGACGAGCCATCGGCACGGCCGACTCGGGACTTGCGGCAAGCGTTATGCGCAGACGCAAGACCTGCGCCCGTACGCAATCGGGATCATGCCGCAGAGCATTGTCGATACTTTGCGCAGCCTGCGCGTTGCGCCGCCAGAACCAGTGATGCCAGGCATGAAAGTAATGAACGTCAGCCTGATCGGCAGCCAGCAGACAACGGTGGAAAAGCACCTGGGCCGCCTGTTCGCTGCCGCGCAGACTGGTGAGCAACGCCAGGCGAGTCAATGCAGGGATGTTGCCAGGGTCCAGGGCCAGGGCATTGGAAATCGCCGATTGTGCCTCATCGATTACCCGGTCCTGACAACACAGGCCGATCATTGCCTGCCCCAGCCACGCATCCGCCAAACCACACCAGGACAGTGTGTACCCGGCATCGAGCTTCAGGCACTGGCGAAACTGTACCAGCGCATCGCGCAGACTTTGCGGGGTGTGCTGCTGCAGGCAGCACAAACCACGCAGGTACGCCACCGCGGCCGGGTATGACGCGCAGGCATCACCCACCAGATGCAAGCCGGGAACACGCTGCGCAACCAGACACGTCAATGCCCCAAGCGCCGCCCCGGAATCACGGGCATCCAGTGTCTGCCCATGCAGCAGAGCGTGGTCGTGGCCACGGATCAACTCGACCGACCATTGCGGCTGATCGCTCGGGCCACTGCAACGCCCGCTCAAGCAGAAGTCCGCGGACAACTGCCCGATCAGCGACCGCACATCGACCGGTTGTGCACAAGCGGCTATCAAACCTGAAGGAATGACGTGCAATACCTCGCCGAACGCCAAGGTCAACTGACGGATCATCACATCCTGCAGGTCCAGCGCTGCCGCCTCCCCCAGATTGCGCAACGGCAGAACAGCCAGCGAAGGCGCCACAGTCCTCGCCTGATCCGGTGTGTCGAGTTCGACAACCGCACAGGCAAATCGATAGCCCTGGCCGTACACGGTCGCGATGAAGTCCTTGTTTTCCCTGAGCAGCTTGCGCAATGCGTAAATGCAACGGGTCAACGATTCTTCGGCGGCATCCATCTCGGGCCACACATGGTCCAGCAAATAATCCTTGCTGACGACCGAGCCCGCCGACCGCAGCAGCAGGCGCAGCACGCTCAACTCTTTGGGTGGGACGTGGACGCCCTCCCCGTCTCGCATCAGCGTTCCATCGCCTTGCAATAGCCAGTGATCGAAAACGAATGACTTGACCAGCGATTGATCAGTTGCACTGTCCATACTTTGAAATATCTCTATAGAAAGTTACTCAAGCGCAATCAAGCCTGCGGGAGATCAGGCTCGAGACGACAAGCCGCGTGACTATAGGAATTTGAGTAGGATGATTCCGTAGGATAGATAACTCTATAGCGTAGGAAAGTACGACATGAGCAGTAAGCTCTCTTTAACGATCAAGCTCCATCTGTGACCCGTAGAAAAAAAGCGATGCTCACAGAATCGACCCGTACGCATTGCAATCGAAATGACAGAGCATTTTTAAACGCTCAACGGCATTTGCACACGCTCACCAAACGACAAATGTCACCGACCGTTCGCCACTGCGCCACATCGACATCCGCCAGATCGATGCCAAACGCCTCATTGATGGACATGACAATCTCTACGACACCCACGGAATCAACGCACAAATCTTCCACCAGCCGTGAATCCGACCTGATCGTCTGTCGATCAACCCGTAAATAAACCGACACCACCTGTATAACCTGACGTTCAAGATCATCACTCATGAAACCCGACATTACGCCCTCCAACAAAAAATCCGGGCGCAACTCCAGCCTGGACAAGCCAGTGCCACGCCCGCATTAAGAATATTTTTCACTTTTACCGACAGGCGGCAGCTTCGCCTCAAAAAATCAACATGGCCTTCAACATATCTGCGAACTGATTCAGATGCGAAGACAATGTCTTGTTGAAGTTATCGTGATAAGAGTTGGCATTCGAATATTTCTGGGTAAAGGACTGCAATGTGTTCTTCATCCGCTCTTCCTGGGCATTGAAGCCGGTTTGCCAAGCCTGGAATCTGGCGGTATCCCAGGTAACCGACCCGCTTGATGGAAGACTGCCGCGCATACTCCATAACGGCCCGGTGTCTATGACTACGCAGTAACTGCCATCGGCATTTCGCTTGAGGCAACTTGCGGGCAGCCCCAACGCTTCTCGCCACTTTTCCGCTTCCGCCCGGCTCGTGCCTCCTTCTCCGGGTTTGGGAAACAGCACGGATGCAGAGCCTGGATGAGTGTACTTGTCGATCAGGGCAGTGAGTGCGGCTCTAAGCGCGCCGGCATTCAACTTGACTTCCTTGCCCTCTTTGGCGCCTTCAATCCAGTCTTTCAATTTCGCGGTAATGTCCGCATTGAAGTCGGAAAAAAAGTTCGAATAGGCCGCGATGATATGTTCATAACCGGCCAGGTAACCGTTCTTGATCAGGTCAATCAGTTCGTGCAGCTTGTCAAAAAACTCATTCGAAGAATTAATTTCCTGATCGAACTCGTCAGCGATCTCGACCGGGATCGACATGTGTCTCAGCCCATCGAGAATACGATCTTTCTCATCGTAGAGTTGCTGACGTTGCTCCATTGGCAGCGTATCGACGCACAGGGTGAACACCGTTCCACTCTGCCGCATCTGATGTGTACATATCAGCGATCGAATATGTTTGGCCCGAATCTGCTCGACAAACTCGGCAGACGAAAAACTCTGCGCCAAAACCTCCGCGGGCGAGCCTTGAAGCTCTCCTGGAACGCCTGCGGGGCACCTGAGCGTGCTTTCAAGATGACGATTCAGCGTCTTTACCGAACGCTCGAGCAATTGCGCGAGGGAAAACCCGGCGTGGACCTCGACAGGCATTTCGGCAGGCAACGGCGTATCAACAATGGCATACGAACCGTCAGGGACGCTCTTTACCGGAAGTGGGGGCTCTGTGATTCTCATGCTTTCCTCACTTACAAGCTTCTAATGACTTCAAGGCGCGATTGAAAAAGCTGCATCACGATGTCCATGATTTTTTGCAAGAGCGCAGCATCGGCCGAATCTTTCTGACCGACCTCGTCACTCAGGCTTTTCTGGGTGTTTTGTGCACTCTGTTGCAGGACTTCTTTCTCCCGCGCCGCGTGCTCGGTCATACGAACCAGACTGGATACAACCTGACCCAGGTTCATCGACAGGGTGCTGAGCAAGCGACCGATTTCCAGTTTCTTCTCAATGCCCTTGCTGCCCATCTGGCTCAGCCAGTCGGAAGTTTGGCCCACCTTCTGCGCCTTGAGGATTTCCCCGTCGAACCATGCCTGCTCCTGAGGGGTCAAGGTCGAACCCTTGGATTTGAAATCGACTGAGGTCGACCGGCCGACATCATCGAAGGTTTTTATCTTGCAGGTGGCTTGCGGGTCCCATTCATTGCGGGAACGCTGCTGCTCGAGGTCGCTCTTGATTTGTCCGGCATCCAGGGCATTGCGTTTATGCAGGTTGATATCCGCATGTTTGAGCCCCAGACCTTGAGCCGTTTTCAAGAAGGCGGCACCGGCCATTACACCGGACACGGCGGCGGCGGTAACGGCACTGTAGAAAGCCGCATTGCCAGACTCGACAATGGCTGCGCCCTGGGCCTTGGCCGCCTCGGCAGCCATCACAGCAAAATGTCCACGCAGTTGAGCGTTGACGACCCTGGCGACGTTCAACGCAATAATTGCAGCGATCAATACATTGGCATGCTTTTCCCACGCGCCCGGATCGAACATCAGATCGTCGATCACTTCATCCGGGAGCATCATCAAAGCCGAAGCGAAATCCTGCCAGTCCGCTTCACTGGGCTGGTGGGCGTCGATTGCGCTTTCGAGTTGCGCAGCCGTAGGGACGGTGAAGTCAATCTTCTTCAGTACCTGCTTCTCCGCGAGTTGATTGATTGCCTGAGCAGAAAGATGCTCCTGAGCGAAAAACGCGCTCAGACCGGCATCTTTGACCGAATCGTCAGTCAATAGCGTTGACACAGGCCTGATCGTGGCTTGAATGGTAGGCATGACAAATTTCCTTCAATCAGTGAGTTCAAACGTGCCGGGCCATGTGCAGGCTCACGGTGTGACTGCGTTGCATGTCGGCAAAGACCTGTTCGATTTGTCGTGTACGGACCTGCATCGCCTGGCCGTAGTCTTCGACCAGTCGAGTGAGGTAAGCCGAGATTTCTTCGCTGATCGCCATGCGTACGCGCACGTCGGCCAGGTGCTCGGCGGCCTGGGCCTGGTGATGGCCGCTGGCGACCTGCAAGCCACCCTGCACGGCCACGTTGCCGAACTCGGTGACGGCCTGGGCAATCTGCAGATTGGCTCCGTAACGCGCCAGGGACACGGCATCGGCACCATGGGTGATGAAGCCGCGCAACTGGGTCAGCATCTGGGTCAACGAGTTACCGACCGATGAAACAGCCTGTTTGAACGCCTGCATGGCCGCGGGTGCGGCATTGGCAATCATCGAAGACAGTTTCGAGGCGATGGCGCCGACCATTGGCCCGATCACCTGTGCCCCGACCACGGCCACCAAGGCAACGGCAGCCAGTGTGGCGGCGATGCCCTGGATCATGCCGGCGATTTGCGCGATGTCCCTGGCGGTCTCCGGGTCGACGCCAAATGCCACCAGCAATTTTGTATAGATTTCGGTGAACAGCTTGATGGCTTCCTGCATGACCGTGGTCAGCGGCTTCATGGCTTCGGCCATGAACGACACACCGGTTGCCGACTGGACCGCGGCATCGGAAATCATGATCGCCGCGCCAATCACACCCACCGCGATCAGCACCGGGTTGGCGGTCAACACGCCGGCGGCGATGGTCGCGACGGTCAAAATCGCACCGACGATTTTGCCGATGCAGCCCATGGTCTTCTGCAACGCCTCGGCCTTGCGGACTTCTTCCAGGTACTTTTCCGACTCAAGCTTCATGTGTTCCTGAAGCCTGGCTTGCAGTTCCAGAAACAGCTCTTGATTGACCTCCTCCTTGTTCTGCGCTGCATCACCCAGCAACTCGATGATCTTCAAGCGGTTCAGCAGTGCCAGTGCGCTGCTGTTCAGGGCCTTTTCGTTGGACTCCTTCACCGAAGGTCCGCCGAGCCCGGCTTCCTGCACCTTCACAGCCACCACCGCCAGTGTTCTGGCGCAAGCGTTGGCGATCTCGATCAGTTTCAGGTGGGCTTCGGTCGCCTTTTGCAGTGTTTGGGTATGCCCCGTCAGCTCACCCTTGAGCTTGTCGCGCAACGCCAGTTCATCCGCGTACTCAGGTGACTCAGGATCCAGCCCCTCCAACCGTGCTTCACTCTCATCCAGCTGCCCCTGGACATGCCGAACCCGTTCCTGCAACCGATCGAGGTGTTCCTGGCTGCTCCCGACCCTGCCCTCGGCAGCCTCCAGCGCCTCGACGGCTTCAGCGTATTCAGCCGCCAGTTTTTCATGCCCTTGCTGCCTGGCACCGGCCATGCTCTGCAGCATCGCCATGCGATTCTTCAGTTTGTTGACGTCGACCTCGCCGAGCAGCTCACTGATCATCGCCATCAACAGTGTGAACAGATCACCATTGGTTTCCTGCTTGTTGCCGTCCGCGCGTGGTGGTGGAGCGTGCAGCACAGGCCGGCCCGAAATGGCGTTGGCCGCACCGTGTCGGTCTTCGTAGCTCACCGACATCATGTGGGCCAACGCTTCCTGGCCGGCCTTCCGGTAATCGGCCGTCCTGGCGACCTGACTGGCCGCCTCGCCATATTTCTCAAAGGCCTCGCTTCGACCTGCCGAGCCCGAAAATACCGGCCTTGGGGTGCTTCTGATTTCAGTCATGCTCTGTCTCCGAACAATCCTTTTCAATGTGACTCAAGGTGTCTAGATACACCTGAGCCTGCTTGTGCAAATCGTCTTGCCTGTCCTGTTCCAGCACATACTCGAAACACAATCTGGCCTTGCCGATCTTGCCCAGCGCCAGATGACACTGGCCGCTGTGCAACATGGGCCGGTAGTCGTTCTTGCCTTGGGCGAAGGCGATCGCGTACAGGTCGATCGCTTTCTGGTGGTTCTGCTTGAGTTGATGTACGGCGGCCAATCCCATCCAGTAATGGCTGTTGTTGAAGTCGTAGATGCACAGGAAGTGGAAGAACTTTTCGGCATCGTCCAGACGTCCCTGTTCATAGAACTGAAAAGCGAAGGCATAGAGGCTGTTCATGTGCTCGTCACTGATGCCTTGTACGTCTTTCAACGCCACGCCACCGAGCACTGCATCCACGACTTCCAGGGCCAGTTGTTCATCTTGTTGTTTGTCGCGACTCATCGACCACACTCCTGAAAAACGTCAGCGCTGCTGACGACTGCATTGGGCCAAAGCGCTGGCGGGCACGCTGCCAAATTGCGCTCATGCCAACGTTCGGAAGAAAAAGAAAAAAGGAGAACTCAGGCTTGCTCGACCTGTTCGAGCCAGATCAGCAAACGCAGCACTTCTTCGATTTCCTGCACCTGAAGGAAGCTGTAGCGCTGGTGGGTCTTGAAGATCCGTCGGGCCAGGGCGATGTCGTTGATCACCGGCACGCCGACTTCCCTGGCATAGGCTCGTACCGCGAGGGCGCGTTGGTTGGTTTCCATCAGAGAGATGAATGGCAGCACGGTGATTTCCGGGCGGAAGTACACACCGATGGCAATGTGGGTGGGGTTGGCGATGATCATCCGCGAGCTGCGCACATCGGACTTGACCTGCTCTGACAGCAGCTCCCGATGCAGGTCACGACGGCGCCCCTTGATTTCCGGGTTGCCGTCCTGCTCCTTGTGCTCTCGCTTGACCGAATCCTTGTCCATCATTTGATCCTTCATGAACAGCCAGTACTCGCTGAGCGCATCGAGCACGACGATCAACAGGACACAGGCCAGAAACGCCAACACCAGTACCAGCAGCAAATGCCCCCAGACGGCGAACAGGTCGGGCGCCTGGATGAACAGTTGGGCAAACAACAGTTGCCGCTGCGTGACCCAGACGATCCACAGCGCCATGGCAAAGCTGCCCAGGTACAGCAGCGCTTTGACCGTGTCCTTGACCGTGCGCAGGCTGAACAGTTTCTTGAAGCCATTGATCGGGTTCAACGCACCGAAATTGAGCTTCAGGGCCTCGCTGGCCAGGGCAAAGCCGCTTTGCAACAGCGCAGGCAATGCGCTGGTCAACACGCACACCAGCAGCAACGGCAGCAAAGCCTTGATTCCGAGCACCACCATCATCGCCGAGTACTTTTGCAGGTCGGCGTCGAAGTCGCTGGCGACGATGCGCCGATAGGCTTCCATGACCTCGAGCAATGAGCTGTTGAACACCATGAAGGTGATGCCGCAGAGGGTCAGGCAGGTGACCACCAGATCCCTGGCCTTGAATGTCTGCCCTTTGCGTGATGCGTCGCGCAGTCGCTTGGCGGTGGGTTTCTCAGTCTTCGAGGCGCTGGACGACATCGGCGGCCTCCCCGTCGCTGTCCAGATAGCGCTCCAGCCCATGGGATTGCATGCCCATGTGCAGTACTTCATCCGGCAGGTGCACGCCGAAATACAGCATCAACACCACCAGCGCCACCAGGCTCTTGACCGTCAGCGACACCGAGAATGCGTTCATTTGCGGCGCGTACCGCGAGAGCAAGCCAAGCAAGGCTTCGCTGACCAGCAGCGTGGCCACCACCGGTGCGGCGATCACCAGCGTCTTGCTCACCAGTGCATCGAGCAGGCTCAGGACTGATGGCAGGTGCATCTCGCAACCATTGACCGGCGCGCAAATACGGTAGCTGTGGCCAACGGTTTCGAGCATCAGCAACATGCCGCCGCCTTCGAGATAAACCACCGCGGCGAACAACTGGAGAAAATTTGCCAGCTCCGACGTATCGACGCCGTTGGCCGGGTCCACGGTACTGCTGAGCATTGCCCCGCGCTGGTTGTCGATCAGGTTGCCCATGGCGTGCAATACCCAGAACGGCCAGCACAGCAGGCATCCAAGCAACACGCCGATGCCAGCCTCACGCAACACCAGACCAAAGAACGCCAGCCCATCGAGCGCCGGCAATGGCACACCCACACAGGCCCAGAATCCCGTCGCCACCAGCACGATGACAGCCTGGCGTGGCACGCCCGTGAGCACGCCACTGTTGAGAAACGGCAACATGAAGAAAACCGGCGCCAGGCGTGCAACGCCGACAATGGCGGCAGCGAACCAGGCGTGCAGGTCAAAAAACAATGTCACCGCCATCGCGCTAACCCAACGCCAGACGAATGACTTCACGGCTGAAATCGAGCAGGGTTTCGCCATACCAGCCCGAAAGCAGGAACAGGCACGCGGCGACAGCCAACAGCTTGAAACCGAACGGCAGTGTCTGCTCCTGCAGTTGGGTCACGGTCTGAATCAACCCGACCACCAGGCCGACCACCGTGGCGACAATGATCGGCCAGGCCACCATCAACAGGATCAGGTACAGGGTTTTATTGCCGGCATAGACCAGATCGTTCATTGGCCGCCCCTACGCCAGCAAGGTCAGGTATTGCTTGACCAGCCCGGTGGACAGCAGCGCCCAGCCGTCCAATGCGACAAACAACACCAGTTTGATCGGCACCGAAATGATCACCGGGCTCATCATCATCATGCCCAGCGCGAGCAGAATGCTGGAGATCACCAGATCGACGATGACGAACGGCAAGTACAGGTAGAAACCGATCTTGAAGGCGCTTTTGATTTCACTCAATGCGTAGGCCGGCAGCAGGGCAAACAGCGACGGCGCGAGTTCTTCATCGGCGGGCAGACCGATGTCGGACTCACTCTGCACCGCTTGCGCCCGCTCGAAGAACAGCGCCAGTTCCGGGTCGGTGTATTGACGCAGGTATTGCTTGTACCCCCCCAACCCGTTCTCGGCAAAGTTCACCACCGACTCGATGTCGGTAAAAGCCACCTGTTCTTCCTTGTAGTAGCCATAACCTTGCTTGAGCACCGGCGTCATCACGAAAATCGCCAGCATCAGGGCAATCGCATTGAGGGCCATGTTCGACGGCACTTGCTGTAATCCCAGGGCGTTGCGCACGATGACGAAGACGATGGAAAACTTGATGTAGCAGGTGCCTGCCGCTACCAGAAACGGCAGCAAGGACGCGAATGCCAGTAGCGCGATCAGCGAGACGTCATTCATCCCGTGGGTTCCGATAGACCTCGAGCAATTCAACCCCCAACTGTTCGTCCAGTTGCACCAGTTCCCCACGGGCAACCGGCTTGCCATTGGCGCGGATCTCGATGTGCCGTGCGGCGTCGTCAGCCAGCGGGATCAGTTGCCCGTCGATGAAGTGCGACAGCGTGGCCAGGTCGATTTCATGGGTACAGAGCACGAACTCAAGGCGTACCGGTAGAGAACCAGGATCGACATCCGACCCAGGATCCGGTGTGTGCTGTTGATTTGCATCGGCCACGGTCGACTGCATGTGCAAGCCCTCTTCTGTAAAGGTGAAAACGCCGAGGCATCGATCCGCCAACCGACAGTGTTGAGTCCGCCGAGTGATTCGCAGGAGATCGCCTTCGCCGAGTCGTACCCGGCTCCCTTGGCTCAGGTGACTGACCCCCAGCACCAGCTCCAGGCGCATCGGTAAATCGCTGAGCCATGAACCGGGACCCAAGGCCTCGGATGCAATGCGTGTCGCTGGCAACTGCGTCAACCACACTCGCCCCCCAGGCGTGTCAAGCCATGGCATGTCATGGCTTGGCAGTTGCGCCTGATCGACCAACACGATGTCCGTCAGCACCCGATAGCGCAGCTCTTCCACCGCCATCGACAGCGGCTCCGGTACCGCTCGAAACAACCCTGCGATACTCGCCAGCGGACACTCGACCGCCAGCAGCGAGCGCAATTGTGGAATCGAGTGATGCAACCAATCGCGAGCGACGATCAGCCCCTGCCAGCCCCCGCCGTCGCCTTGTGCGCAAAAGCGCAAATAACCGGATTGCCTTGGCGGACGCCCCAATCCTGCGCTGACACCTGCCCATCGCCAGCGTTGAACCGCTTGCCCATGGGCATGTGTTTGAGCGTCGACCTGGCGCAACTTCAGTGCGCTCATGCCGGGTGCTCGGAATGTTCAACCTGCTCGTCGTCTGGCGACTGACGGGAACCCTGGCGCTGTTGCTCGCCACCACTGTCTGTCAGTCGCCAGGCAGGCTCGCGAACCCACTCGAAAGGCACCTTGAGCTGCTCGAACACCTGGGTATTGCTCGGGCTGAGTTGCAGCATTCGGGTGGGCTCGTCGGGCACCCGGCTGATGGTCACTTGTCCGCTGGCAGCGCCTTTGTTGAACGACACCTGCAGCAGACTACGGTCCGTGCCCGACGGGGTTTCAAGTCTTGCGTCGAGCGCTGGCGGCGGTTGCAACGTTGCCGGTGGAGGGCTGGACAGTCGTGCAACCCAGGGCACCTGGCGCGGGGTTTGATGACTCGACAAGGCTTCGGGCAATTGCCTGTAGAAAGTGGGTAGCGGCGGCGCACTGGAACTGGCGGCACACTCACCCGACAGTGTTTCGACGGAATTCGAAAAGTGCTTGATCAACGCCGGCTCGACCGAGCTCGATACAGGCGGGTTCAAGTGCGGTGACGCAGTGACCCGATCGATGGAAGCAGCAGTCGATGCCATTGATTGCGGCAACAAAGGTTTTTTCGGTTTGCCGAACAACGGACTCGCTTGTGGATAAGACGTCGCCATCGAGGCAGTCGTTCGTACCTCATCGCGCTCGAGATCCGTTCCCTGGGCGATGGCCATCGATTGTCCAGACACTGTGCGCCCCGTTTCGCTCAAGGGGCGATGACGCAGGATCAGTGTCGCCATCAGTTTCAGTACACCTTGTGGCAACGCCTCCTCTTGCTCGGGCACAAGGGTGTCCTGAAGCTCTTCCATGGAGTCCTCGATGACGGTGTCCAGGACGTGGACCGGCGCAGGTGAAACAACAGATACCTCTTTCATCGCCGAACTCCGCATCTCTCTTCTACCTCTCTTTCTTCCCGGCGCACCTGCTCAAGTCGTTGCTCACGCAACAGCTGCCGGACAGACCGCTCGTACCTGTCGTGTTTGCGCTGCAGAAAAAGCAGTTGTTCGCGCTGCTCCTGAAGCAGTTGCTCAACCTGCCGGCATTGTTGGTCCACGCGCTCACGCTCGACACGCAACAGATCAATCTGCCGACGGATAACAGCCTGCCGTCGCAGCACCGCCAACAACTGCCCGTGATCCAGCACGCAGTCATTTGCGCGATGGCTGGCCAAGAGACTTTGCAGTGCGGCTTCCTGCCCCTCGAAACCGGCCCGCTCCTTGAGCAGAGGCTGCAATTGCTGTTGTGTACGCAGCACAGCCTGTTCACCGCGTTGCCGACGGAACTGACTGAACGCCGACAGGCGCCGTTGATCAGGCAATGCGCTCATGTCATCAGCCCCTGCAATTGGCTCAGGGCTTCGTCCGGCTCACACACTTCGTCCACGGACTGTCGCAGCCATTGGGTGAGGGCTTCGCTGCGTTGCAATGCGTGGTCGTTGGCGGCGTCCATCCCCCGGGTGTACTCGCCCATATCGAGAAAAATCTGTAATTGCTCAAGACGCGCCAGCATTGCCCGGGTCGCCGCCGCCAGTTGCCGCACCTCCGGTGCAGTGACTTGCGTCGCCACGCGGCTGACACTGCGCAAGACATCAATCGCCGGGTAGTGACCTTTGGCCGCCAGCGCACGGCTGAGGTACACATGGCCGTCAAGAATGGAACGGATCTCCTCGGCGATCGGGTCCGGCTCATCGTCACTTTCCAGCAGCACCGTGTACCAGGCAGTAATGCTGCCGGAAGCGGTCACCCCCGGTCGCTCCAGCAAGCGCGGCAAGGCATCGAACACCGAAGCCGGATAACCCCGCCGCGCCGGTGCTTCACCGGCAGCCAGGGCCAGGTCGCGCCGTGCCCGGGCGTAACGCGTCAACGAGTCCAGCAACAACACCACACGCCGACCCTGATCACGAAAGTACTCGGCGATGGCGGTGGCCTGGAGGGCCGAGTTACAGCGATCCACCGATGAAAAATCCGCAGTGGCGTACACCACCACGCAACGGGTGCGTTTTTCCGACTGGCGCAAATGCTCGATGAACTCCGTCACCTCACGGCCGCGTTCGCCAATCAGGCCAATGACAAACACATCCGCGTCGGTGTGCGTGATCAGCATATTGATCAAGGTGGTCTTACCTGAGCCGGCGGCGGCAAAAATGCCGATGCGCTGACCGACGCCACACGTCAGCAGGCCATCGATGACACGAATGCCGGTACGCAATGGTTCCTCCACCGGGCGTCGCTGCTGGTATGACGGTGGGTCGGCGTCCACGGGACGGTCCTGTCGGGCAACCGCCGTTGACGGGGCAAAGCGTTCGACGATGACGCCCCGGGGATCGACCACGCTGCCGAGCAAAGCGTCGCTGCACGTCAATTGCAGTGTCGAGCCCGTAGGCACAAGCATCGACTCCCTGGACAAGCCTTTCGCATCGCCGAGCAAACTCAGCAGCACAGCATCGGGCTTGAAGCCAATGACCTGCGCCCTGGCCGCAACATCAGGCAAACGCCAATGCCGACGCACTTCACAGATTTCGCCGATCACCACGTTGCCCAGTGCCGCTTCGATCAAGGGACCGTTCAGGCGCATAGGATGGGCGGCAGACCGTTCCAGCCGTCGGTTCATAGCCGCAGGGTGCCGCACAGTTCTTCGACTACGACTACAAAATGATCCAGGGCCTGGGCGAAATGGCTGGCATCGCCGAGGGCTTCTTCGTTGCACATCAACCGTAGTTCGAGCTGTCCCTCTACCTTACACAAATGCAACTGCCCACTGCGGGACCAAGGGCAACCCCGCAGTAAAATCTGCAACAACGCAGCGGCGTTGCGATCCAGTTGCGCAGGCTCGATCTGAATGACTGCGGTCCAGACCCATATATCTCCGTCCACGTTACCGACGTTGATATCGGGCAACTCCTTCATCTGCATTTCAATCGTGCTGTGACTGTCAAAATGTCCGATCTGGCTGTCCTTGCAGCCACTGTGGCGCAGTGCTTCGCGCAGCAGGTCGGCGATATCCATTGGCATCATTTACAGGTTTCCTTACAGTGTTTTGAGGACATTGACGGAGACCGTTTCGGACACTTCGCCGAACGACATCACGTCCAGCTCCCGAAACCGTCCCTCGATCAGCTTCTTGATGTAGCGCCGCACATCGACCGAACACAGCAGCACCATGTCCTTGTGTGCGATGTACACGCTGTCCAGACCGACAGTCAGTCGGTCCATCATTTCTTCCGAATCGGCCGGTTCCAGGTTGATGAAACTGCCGCTCGACGTTTGTCGAATGCCTTTGCGTACCACCTCTTCGAACTCCGGCGACAACAGCACCACGCGCAGGTCATTGCCCTGGGCAAACTTGTTGCTGATATAGCGGGCCATCGCGCCGCGAACGTGCTCGACCAGTGCCAGTACGTCCTTTTCCCGCGACGCCCAATGGGCCAGGGATTCGAGAATGAGCTTCATGTTGCGCACGGAAATGCGCTCGCCGATCAACCGCTGCAGCACCTCGGCAATCTTCTGCACCGTGACGTGGCGATACACCTCCTTGAGCAGATCGGGGTAGCGCGCTTCCATTTCGTCGAGCAGTTGCTTGGTTTCCTGCACGCCGAAAAACTCCTGGATGTTGCGCGCCAGCAGAGTGACCAGGCAGCGATAGCACTCCTCGTCGGCCGGACGCAGGTGATACCCCAACTGTTGCACCCGCTCCCTGTCGGCCTCGTTGATCCAGACACCGCCCAGTCGGTTGCTGTCATTGCCGCGCACCAAGGCAAAGCCCAGTGGTTCCAGCTCGGGCGAATAGTCGAGCAGGCGCCAATGATCGAAATGGATATCGAACTGCTCGGCGCGTACTTCGTTGATCAGCACCGCGACTTGATGGGCCGGCAATACCTCACTGGCGCGCAGCTGCGGTTCGGGAATGCGCAGTCCGTAGTCGACGAAAAACTGGCTGCGAAAACGTGCGGCCCAGCGGGCCTTGCCCAGCGCTTCCAACCGCGCGGTGGGCACCAGCAACATCAAGGCGACGGTTTCGGTGGCAATGTTGTCAATGTCCTCGAGCAGACCCGATCCGGTCTGCCTGGCATCCCCCTGGGCAGAGGTCGGGCGCTCTTCATGTTTACTTTCACCCCGGGAAGCCTTGCGCTGACGGACGAACACCACCAGCGCCAGGACAGCGGCGATGGGCAAAAACGTCATCAGCGGAAACCCGGGCAACAGACCCACGCCCACCGCCAGCAACGCCGTCACGCCCAGCACGAATGGATGACCCAGCATCTGGGCGAGCATGTTGCGTCCCAGGTTGTTGTCATCGCCGTTGACACGGGTGACGATGAAACCGGCGCCGATGGCGATCAGCAACGCCGGAATCTGTGCCACCAGACCATCGCCAATGGTCAACAGGGTGTAGGTCGACAGGGCCGTGGACAGGTCCATGCCCATTTGCCCGACCCCGATGGCCATGCCGCCGATGAAGTTGACGAAGATAATGATGATGCCGGCGATGGCATCGCCCTTGATGAACTTCATCGCACCGTCGAACGAGCCGTACAACTGGCTTTCACGCTCCAGCACGCTGCGTTTTTCCCTGGCCTCTTCGGCAGTGATGGCGCCCGCCTTGAGGTCACCGTCGATGCTCATCTGCTTGCCCGGCATGCCGTCCAGCGAGAAGCGCGCCGCGACTTCGGCCACCCGCTCCGAGCCCTTGGTGATCACAATGAACTGGACAATGGTGACGATGGAAAAGATCACGAAGCCCACCACCAGGCTTTCACCGATCACGAACTCACCGAAGGAGGCGATGATCTCCCCCGCATCGGCCTGGGTGAGAATCAGCCGGCTGGTGCTGATCGACAGCGCCAGACGAAACAACGTGGTCAACAGCAGCAAGGCCGGGAACGTAGAGAAACCGAGGATGCGTTCGATGTAGAACGAGCCCATGAACACCAGCAGCGAGATCACGATGTTCAGGCCGATGAGAAAATCCACCAGTACAGTCGGCAGGGGAATGATCAGCATGGCGATGATCATCACCATCAGCGACAGGATCAGCAGCTCCGGGCGAGCGCTGACGTTGCGCAAAAACACATTGAGCATGGCGCTTCAGCTCCGGGAAAAAATCATGGGCAGCCGCCGAGACGTCGCTGTTCGATACATTCGTGGGTGTAGGCGATGTCAGCCAGTCGCGTGAATTGCTCTGCCAGCCGCAGCGGCGCCTGTTCATCGGCAAACAGTGGCGTCGGTAATTGCAGGCTGAGCCGGCGCACTGTCTGCAGCAGCGTCGAACGCTCATGGTGTGCACTCAACAGCACGCGCTCCCCCAAGACGCCCAGCAACAGCTGGTCGAGATCATCGGGGTAGGTCAGCACACCGAACAGGAACACCAGCCAGTCGGGTTCATCGGGGTTGTGCCGGCAGATGAGTGCATCGCCGAGCAGGCTGCCGATGAACAGGTCATCGGCTGAACGCAGGCGCTTGAGGTCGTTCACCCTGGCCAGCAATTGCCCGAACTCTGCGCGCGAGCAACTGGGATCCTGGGCACTGATGTCGGTCAGCAATGCCGCTTCGATGAAGGCCAGCACATTCATGCGTTGGGGCGCTCCGTACAGCGCAATCCAATCCTGATAGCAACCCACCGGGCTTTCGTCGGACTCGAGAAAATCGCGGTAGGTCTCGCGCAACAGGTCTGCGCGCACCGCCATGGTCTTTCCGAACATTCTGGCTTTGAGGGCGGCGTTGATTCCGGCATTCATCCGTTTTGGAGAGGCGTTGGCAACCACCGCCTGCAACAGCATTTCAAGGCGCTGGCGAGTGCCGGCCTCCAACTTCTTGCGGCGCAACAGTTCTCGCAGGACCAGGGCCAGGTCGCTGTCATCGGCGAACAGCTGTCGCGCCATTTGCAGCAGCCAATTGACGGGTTTATCCGTCAGCCGCGCAAGTTTGAGTATCTGCTGCGCCTTGGGCACGGTGTCGTCGTCCAGGACCCTTTCGAAGTTATCGGTCAGGCTCTCGGACTTGAGTTCGAAATGCCGCCGACCACGGAACTGCGCCAGTACCGCCGACATTTCGTCGCTGATCTGCACAAAGCGTTGAGCAGCGCCCATACCGCTGTCGTCGAGATCGATGTCGACATCCGCCTGCGGCTGCGGATGCTCGGCGGCTTTCTCGGCATTCAAGCGAGCCTGCGCGGCACGCCCACCTGTGGAAATCGGTGGCAGGATCATTTGATTGCCGCCCGAAAATAGGAACGGCGCACACGTTCGTGCTGCTCCGGAGTCAACAAACGCTGACCCGGTTCGGCAGTGGCCGGCTCCAGTGCGTCGAGAATTTCCTTGGGCTGAATCAGGAACACCCGCACCGTGTTGGCCGAGCGGTTCTGCCGATAGCTGAACAGGCCCCCGATCCACGGAATCGAACCCAGTACCGGTATCCGTCCGACTTGCTCGCTGTTGTCATCGCGGGTGAAACCGCCGACCAACAGGCTCTTGCCCTGGGGCACCCGCGCCACCGTGCTGATCCGCGTGCGGCCGACCGTCGGCAACGTGCCCGGCTGCTTCCCCTGATCAGGACTTTCGACTTCGTTGCCGTCCTCGATATTGAGCGACATTTCAACCTCGTCCGCCTGGGCGAAACGGGGCAATACGCTGACCAGCGTGCCGTAGGTCACGTGCTGCAGATCGACACTGCGCTCCCCCACCAGCGGGGCATAAAACGTGCGGTTGTTATCGAAGATCGCCGGGACGTTCTCTTGCGTCAGGATGACCGGCCGCGACACCACGTTCGCCCGGTTGGTATGCTCCAACGCCATGACCCGGGCCACGAATGAGGCACCATCGAGAGTGGTCGCCGAGCCGGCGTTGAGCGATGCCGCGAATTGCCCCGACTTCAACGAACCTTGCCAGTTGATGCCCAACTGGTTGAGTTCATCCTTGTGCAAATCGATGATCCACAACGACAGTTCCACGTGTCGTTTCGGGCTGTCCAGCGCGCTCACCAGGTTCTCGATAAAGCGCACTTGCTCCGGCAACCCCTTGACCAACAGGCTGTTGGTGTCCGGATAGGCCACCACTCGAATGTTTCCGGCGGCCACGTCCCGTGCAATGATTCGCGGTGCTGCCGGGTCCCGGTCCGCAGGAGGAGTCGCCAGGCCTTCCAGCGGAAACGCCGGCATCAATCCCTGCGATCCCTGTGCAGAGGCGTGCGCCACCGACGGCTCGATCTCGCGCTTCTCGCCTCGCAACAAATCCTCGATCACGGTTGCCAGTCCGGGAATGGTCACCTTGTCATCGCGCAGCTCGTACCTGCGGTCGCTGACAAAGGTGTTGCGCACCTGGATAACACCGATCTGCTGTTTGCCCAGCAACAGCTCCGATTGCTGGTTATCCAGCATCCCGGCCGCTTGCACCACCAGATCGACATACATCGGCGGGCCAGACACATGGAAAGTACGCAGACCGTCGTGGCGCAATGGATAGCGGGCATCGTGCAATCCGGAACGCTCGAGGAACGCCTGTAGCCTGGCCACGGTCTGGGTCTGCAGCGACACCAAGGAGCTTTTCATTTCCGGGGCGTCGTACAGATAAATCGCCTGGCCGTCGCTGAACCAGATCAAGCCCATCCGGGCACTGATACGTTCAAACGTCTGTTGTGGTTTGCGCAGATCGAACGTACCGGAAATCCGCTTGAGCGCGGCAGCCTTACTGACAATGACCGGTTTGCCCAGAGAGCCGGACAACTCGCTGAAAAAAGTCCGGGCACTCTGTTCACGGGCCTCGAAATCGAAGACATCGGCCTGCGCGGCAAAGGGGACGAGCAACAACACTGCGTTCAAGCAGATTGGCAAAAGTGATAAGGACAACGATCGGCGGTTCATCGGTTCACTTGACTGGAAGGTAGGTAATGTCGGCCAGGCTGCTGGGCGTGAACCCCACCAGCTCGCGGATTTCCCTGGAAAAATGCGAAGAAGAGGCAAAACCGAACTCCAGAGCCACATCCGTCAGGGAGCTGTCCTGCAGACTCATGTTCAACAGCGCCTGGGCGGTGCGCCAGCCACGCAAGACAGGCTTGGCCGCCGTGCCCAGCGCCTGTTGGCACAGTCGACGAAAATGCGACACGGAAACGCCATAACGCTGCGCCAGGGTGCTCAGCTTTTCGCTGTGAGTGCCCTGTTCCAGCAGAAAGCGCACAAGTCCGTAACTCTCGGTATGACGCAGCACGCAGGCAAAGGCTTGATAAGCCATGCCACCGCTCATGGCCTGTTCGATGTACCAGCGCGCAAGCGCCCTCTCGCACTGAACGGTTTGCTGCGCCACCGGCAATGCCACCCAGGGTGCCTGGCTGAGTCGTTGATCGTTCAGCGCGCTCCCCTGATCGATGAACACTTGCAGTTTCACCAGTGCTGCTTGCGCAATTGGCGAAGCCTGCGCGCTGCCGCGCACCTCACATACTTCGCTCATGGCAATCAGCCCTTCCCAGCCAACCGGCAGGCAGCAGGCCGACGCGCTCTGCACCGACGCCAGATGCAGGGGGGATTGGCTGACGCGCAGATGCAGCACCCGTTCGCTGAAACGTGCATCAGGGAAACCTGCGGCGGGTAGTGATTCGATGTGCACTCCAACCTCCTATACGGCCTGACGATCAAGGGTCGGCAGGATGAAAGAGCGCGCGCGTCGAATCCTGATGTAAAACTGATGAACCCGGGATGGCATATGCCTTGCACCACTCCAGGCACCAGCACCATGCCAACGACGGAATGTGTGCACAGACAATGGCGTCGTCCCTGGCCGGCATGCACGGACCGGGGACGACGTTTCTTTGCAAGGTGAATGCGCGATGAACGAACCGTCAGCCGGCCCTCTGGCCTGGGTCAATGGCAGCGATGCCCCGGAAAAGACCGAAATCAATCTCGGTTTCATGGCCTTGAGCGACTGCGCCTCGGTGGTGGTCGCCGCCACCCAGGGCTTCGCCCAACCCTACGGCCTGACCCTGAACCTCAAGCGCCAACAGTCCTGGGCCAATCTGCGGGACAAACTGGTCAGCGGCGAACTGGATGCCGCCCACAGCCTCTATGGTCTGATTTACGCGGTTCACCTGGGTATCGGAGGCGTGGCCGCGACCGACATGGCCGTGTTGATGGGTCTGAATCAGAACGGCCAGAGCATCAACCTGTCCCGCGGCTTGCAAGCACGAGGGGTGACCAGTCCTGAGGCATTGGATCGGCACGTGCACCAAACTCGCCCAAAACTCACCTTCGCTCAGACTTTTCCAACCGGCACCCATGCCATGTGGCTGTATTACTGGCTCGCCGCCCAGGGCATCCACCCGCTAAGGGACGTCGACAGCGTGGTGGTGCCGCCACCGCAAATGGTCGCGCACCTGCAAGCCGGACGTATCGACGGGTTCTGCGTCGGCGAACCCTGGTCCGCCAGCGCCGTGCGGCAGGAGCTGGGGTTTACCCTGGCCACGACCCAGACCCTCTGGCCCGACCATCCGGAAAAGGTCCTCGGCTGCACCCGTGCGTTCGTCGAGCAATACCCCAATACCGCCCGGGCATTGGTGATGGCGATTCTGGAGGCCAGTCGCTTCATCGAAGAAAACACCGAGAATCGACGCAGCACTGCACAATTGCTCAGTGCCGAGCAGTACCTTGACGCACCACTGGACTGCATCGAACCGCGCCTGCTGGGCGAGTATGTCGACGGCCTTGGCCATAACTGGCAAGACCCTCACGCGCTGCGTTTGCACGGGAATGGCGAGGTCAACCTGCCGTACCTGTCCGACGGCATGTGGTTCATGACCCAGTTCCGCCGCTGGGGTCTGTTGCGCGAGGACCCTGACTATTTCGCGGTGGCCCGTCAGGTGCAGCAACTGGACCTCTACCGTGAGGCTGCCGGTGCCGTCGGGGTCACTTGGCCAGCCGAGGACATGCGCAGCAGCCAGTTGATCGACGGCAAAATCTGGGACGGCTCGGACCCGGCCGGTTATGCCCGCAGCTTCAAACTGCACGCCATGAGCGACAGCTCGCACCGATCCGCCAGCCGCTGACAGGAGACCACGGACATGCTGCGTATCCTGCTGATCAACGACACCGCTAAAAAAGTCGGACGCCTGAAGGCCGCCCTCAGCGAGGCCGGATTCGAAGTGATCGATGAGTCCGGCCTGACCATCGACTTGCCCGAACGCGTCGAAACGGTGCGTCCGGATGTGATTCTGATCGATACCGAGTCACCGGGCCGCGATGTCATGGAACAAGTGGTGCTGGTGACTCGCGACCAGCCACGGCCGATCGTGATGTTTACCGACGAACACGACCCCGATGTGATGCGCCAGGCGATCAAGTCGGGGGTCAGTGCCTACATCGTCGAAGGCATTCACGCACAACGCCTGCAGCCGATTCTCGACGTGGCCATGGCGCGCTTCGAAAGCGACCAGGCCTTGCGCGCCCAGTTGCATGCCCGCGACCAGCAATTGGCCGAGCGCAAGCGCATCGAACTGGCCAAAGGGCTGCTGATGAAAATGAAGGACTGCAATGAGGAAGAGGCCTACACCCTGATGCGCCGCCAGGCGATGAGCCGCCAGCAGAAACTGATCCAAGTGGCGGAGCAGATTATTGCCATGAGTGAGTTGCTCGGCTGAAACCCCAGTGGCGTCTGCCTGGACGCCTTCGCGAGCAGGCTCGCTCCCACATTGGATTTGTGTTCGACGCCATTCCCTTGTGGGAGCGAGCCTGCTCGCGAATGGCGGCGACTCGATTTTGAGTGTTGGCACAAATCTCGCTAAGCAATCACCACAGGTAACCAACGGCGGTTGCCCCACCTACGACAAAGACGTCGCTCACCTCATTCGCCCCTGGCGAATAGGGTAGCGGCGTCTGTTCGTTTTGGCCCCACAGCACGGGGCCGGTGGTGCGGCCGTAACGGCGCCCCACCTGCAAGCTCATGACTCCTTCCGAGACTCTTCACAGCTGAGGTGCGCGATGAATTCAAGCTTCTGGAAATCCGGCCATACCCCCACATTGTTCGCGGCCTTCCTCTATTTCGACCTGAGCTTCATGGTCTGGTACCTGCTCGGCCCCCTGGCGGTGCAGATCGCCGCCGACCTGCACCTGACGACGCAGCAACGCGGCCTGGTAGTCGCCACGCCGATTCTCGCCGGGGCGGTCTTGCGTTTCGTCATGGGGATGCTGGCTGATCGGCTGTCGCCCAAAACCGCTGGCCTGATCGGTCAGGTCATCGTGATCTGCGCCCTGTTCGGCGCCTGGAAACTCGGTATCCACAGCTACGAGCAAGCATTGCTGCTGGGGCTGTTCCTCGGCATGGCCGGCGCTTCTTTCGCCGTCGCCCTGCCCCTGGCCTCGCAGTGGTATCCGCCGCAGCATCAAGGCAAGGCCATGGGCATCGCCGGCGCAGGGAACTCGGGAACGGTGTTCGCCGCCTTGATCGCCCCGCTGTTGGCGGCGGCGTTTGGCTGGAGCAACGTATTCGGGTTTGCCCTGATTCCGCTGATCGTGGCCCTGATCGTCTTCGCCTGTCTGGCCAAAAACGCTCCCGAACGGCCAAAAGCCAAATCCATGGCTGACTACTTCAAGGCCCTGGGCGATCGTGACAGCTGGTGGTTCATGTTTTTCTACAGCGTGACGTTCGGCGGCTTCATCGGCCTGGCCAGCGCCCTGCCCGGCTACTTCAACGACCAGTACGGCCTGAGCCCGGTCACTGCAGGCTACTACACCGCCGCCTGTGTGTTCGGTGGCAGCCTGATGCGCCCCCTGGGCGGTGCGCTGGCCGACCGTTTCGGCGGCATTCGAACATTGCTGGCGATGTACACCGTCGCGGCGATCTGCATTACCACGGTCGGTTTCAACCTACCTAATTCCTACGCCGCCCTCGTACTTTTCGTCTGCACTATGCTCGGTCTGGGTGCAGGCAATGGTGCGGTATTCCAGTTGGTGCCGCAGCGTTTTCGCCGTGAAATCGGCGTGATGACCGGCCTGATCGGCATGGCCGGCGGCATTGGCGGGTTTGCCCTCGCAGCCGGCATGGGCGCGATCAAACAAAGCACCGGCAGCTATCAACTGGCGCTGTGGTTGTTCGCCAGCCTTGGCGTACTGGCCTGGTTCGGTCTGCACGGTGTGAAACGGCGCTGGAGAACCACCTGGGGTTCGGCCGCCGTGACGGCTGCGCGGGTCTGACGCCTCGATGAGCCTGCAACTGAGTTTCGCCGAAGCCAGCGCCATCGGTCCGCGCGAGGAAAACCAGGATGCCCTGCGCCTGGTCACGCCAGGCCCGGCGCTGGCGGCGAGCAAAGGCTACCTGTTCGCCATCGCCGACGGGGTCAGCCAGTGCGCCGATGGCGGCCTGGCTGCCCGCTCGACGTTGCAGGCCCTGGCGCTGGATTACTACGCCACGCCGGAAACCTGGGGCGTGGCACAGGCACTCGATCGTCTGCTGCTGGCGCAGAACCGCTGGCTGCAGGCCAATGGCGGCGGACAACCGCTGCTGACCACCCTCAGTGCGCTGGTCCTGCGCGGCCGGCGCTTTACCCTGGCCCACGTCGGCGATTGTCGGGTGTATCGCTGGCACGCCGATCGACTGCAGCGAATCAGCGAAGATCACGTCTGGGACCAACCGGGCATGCAGCATGTCCTGAAACGGGCACTGGGCCTCGATCAACATCTGGTGCTGGATTTTCTCGATGGAGAGTTGCGCCCCGATGAATGCTTCGTCCTGCTCAGCGACGGCGTTTGGGCGGTCCTGGGCGATACCGCCATTGCCGCGATCCTGCGTGATCAACCGGACTTGCACAGCGCCGCGCAAACCCTGGTCAATGCCGCGCACCTGGCGGGCAGTCAGGACAACGCCAGCGCCTTGCTGGTACGGGTTGACGCCCTGGGTGAAGCGAGCATTGGCGATGCACTGATTCACTTGCAGCAATGGCCACTACCGCCCGCCCTGAAACCCGGCCAGGCATTCGAAGGCTGGCAGGTCGAAGGGATCGTTGCGCAAAGTCAGCAATCACTGCTGTATCGCGTGCGCGACAGTCAGCAACAACCCTGGTTGCTGAAAACCCTGCCGGGGCGCCTGCACGACGACCACCAGGCCGGGCAAGCGTTACTGTCGGAAGAATGGTTTCTCAAACGCGTGGCCGGTCGGCATTTCCCTGAAGTCCATGCCGCCAGTCAGCGTCAGCATTTGTACTACGTGATGCGCGAATATCCGGGCACTACCCTGGCGCAACAGCATGAACAAGGCGGCCCCTTGCCGCTGCCCCAGTGGCAAGACATCGCCGAGCGCTTGCTGCGGGCGGTCGGCCTGTTGCATCGCCGGCAGATTCTGCATCGCGACATCAAACCGGAAAACCTGTTGCTGGGGGACGATGGCGAGTTGCGCCTGCTGGACTTCGGCCTCGCCTACTGCCCCGGCCTCTCGCAAGACCTGCCCTGGGCACTGCCGGGTACACCCAGCTACATCGCACCCGAAGCCTTTCGTGGCGACATGCCGACACCACGGCAGGACTTGTACGCCGTCGGTGTAACCCTGTATTTCCTCCTCACCGGGCACTATCCCTATGGCGAAATCGAAGCGTTCCAGCGCCCCAGGTTTGGTCTACCGGTCAACGCCAGCCGCTACCGGCCCGACCTGCCGGACTGGATCGCCCACAGCCTGGAGCGCGCGGTGGCGGCAGCCCCCGAACAACGCTTCGAAACGGCTGAAGAATGGCTGCTACTGATCGAACAGGGCGAACGGCGCAGTTTGAGTGTACGCCCCAAGCCGTTGCTGGAACGCGAGCCGCTGAAAGTCTGGCGGACCCTGGCGCTGGTATCGCTGCTGCTCAACCTTGTGTTGCTGGTGGTTGCGCTCCATTAGCGGGCAACGCGCTTTGAATCGGTGCATTCCCTCAGGACTCTGCCCTTGCTGACAGGGTAAAAACCAACAAACAAGGGGGTTTGTGCGACTTGGCACAACCGCTGCATTACCTCTTGCAACAGACATAAAGCGCGGGCTTCAACGTCGAAGGTCGCACTTCCCGAAAAACGGGACCAGGACAAAGGTGTCCTCGCCAGGCAACTGGCGGGACGCCTTTTTTTGTTTGCGCAAAATTCGTCGAGCATGGCCTGAACCCTGATGAGGCAGACCTGAGCTCCCAGGAGAACCTGATGAAAAAACTAAAACTGGTGATGATCGGCAACGGCATGGCCGGGGTCCGGACCCTGGAAGAACTGCTCAAACTGAGCACGGAGCTGTACGACATTACGGTCTTCGGTGCCGAACCCCACACCAACTACAACCGCATCCTGTTGTCGCCGGTGCTGGCGGGCGAACAGACCTTCGAAGAGATCGTGCTCAACGACCTGGACTGGTACCAGGAAAACAACATCAAGCTGCTGCTCAACCGCAAGGTGGTGGAGATCGACCGGGTCAAGCGCCGGGTCATTGCCGAAGACGGCAGCGAAGCCGAATACGATCGCCTGCTCATCGCCACCGGCTCGACGCCTTTCATCCTGCCCATTCCCGGCAACACCCTTGATGGCGTGATCGGCTACCGCGACATCGCCGACACCCAGGCCATGATCGACACCGCGAAAACCCATCGGCACGCCGTAGTGATCGGTGGCGGCCTGCTCGGTCTGGAGGCCGCCAACGGCCTGATGCTGCGGGGCATGCACGTGACCGTGGTGCATATCGGCGAGTGGTTGCTGGAACGGCAATTGGACAAGACCAGCGGCCAGCTACTGCAAAGCGCGCTGGAATCTCGCGGCCTGCACTTTCGTCTGTGCGAGCAGACCCAGGCCTTGCACGACGCGGGCAACGGCCGGGTCGGTTCGGTGCAATTCAAAAACGGCGACATCATCCCCGCCGACCTGGTAGTGATGGCCGCCGGCATTCGCCCCAATACCGAACTGGCGGAAAAATCCGGCATTCCATGCAGCCGCGGGATTCTGGTCAACGACACCATGCAGACCTACGACCCTCGGATCTATGCCATCGGCGAGTGCGCCAGCCACCGGGGCATCGCCTATGGTTTGGTAGCGCCGCTGTTCGAACAGGCCAAAGTCTGCGCCAACCATCTCGCCCAACTGGGTTTTGCCACCTACAAGGGCTCGGTGACTTCGACCAAGCTGAAGGTCACCGGCATCGACCTGTTTTCCGCCGGCGACTTCATGGGCGGCGAAGGCACCGAGACCATCACCCTCTCCGACCCGATTGGCGGGGTCTACAAGAAGCTGGTGATCAAGGACGACGTGCTGGTCGGCGCCTGTCTGTACGGCGATACGGCAGATGGCGGCTGGTATTTCCGGCAGATCCGTGAGAATCACGCCATCGGCGAGATCCGCGATCACTTGATGTTCGGCGAAGGCGCCCTCGGAGATGTAGGACACCAAGGCCAGGACAAGGCCATGAGCATGGCCGATACGGCCGAAGTCTGCGGCTGCAATGGCGTGTGCAAGGGCACTATCGTCAAGGCCATTCAGGAGCACGGGCTGTTCAGTGTCGATGAAGTGAAGAAACACACCAAGGCCGCCAGCTCCTGCGGTTCCTGCTCCGGCCTCGTCGAACAGATCCTGATCAACACGGTGGGCGGCGCGGCAGACGTCAAACCGAAAAGCGAAAAAGCCATCTGCGGTTGCAGCGACCTCAATCACGGGCAAATCCGCCAGGCCATCCGCGAGCAACACCTGCTGACCATCGCCGGCACCATGGGCTATCTGAACTGGCGCACCCCCAACGGCTGCGCCACCTGCCGGCCGGCGCTCAATTACTACCTGATTTCCACCTGGCCAGGGGAAGCCCGGGATGATCCGCAATCGCGCCTGATCAACGAAAGGGCTCACGCCAACATTCAGAAAGACGGCACCTACTCGGTAGTCCCGCGGATGTGGGGCGGCGTGACCAATCCGTCGGAACTGCGGCGCATTGCCGACGTTGCCGACAAGTACAACGTGCCGATGGTCAAGGTCACCGGTGGCCAGCGCATCGACTTGCTGGGCATCCGCAAACAAGACCTGCCGGGGGTATGGAAAGACCTGGACATGCCGTCCGGCCACGCCTACGGCAAATCCATCCGCACGGTGAAAACCTGCGTCGGCAGCGAGTTCTGCCGCTTCGGCACACAGAACTCCACACAGTTGGGCATAGAACTGGAACACGACCTGTTCAACATGTGGTCACCGCACAAGGTGAAACTGGCTGTCTCCGGTTGCCCGCGCAACTGCTCCGAAGCCGGCATCAAGGATGTGGGAATCATCGGCGTGGACTCCGGCTGGGAGATGTACATCGGTGGCAACGGCGGGATCAAGACCGAAGTCGCGGAGTTCTTCGTCAAACTGAAAACCGCCGAAGAAGTCCGCGAATACAACGGCGCATTCCTGCAGCTCTATCGCGAAGAAGCCTTTTATCTGGAACGCACCGTGCACTACCTGCAGCGGGTCGGCATGGAACACATCAAGAAAGCCGTGCTCGAGGACCCGCAGCGTCGCAAGGCACTCAACGACCGCCTGCAATTTTCCCTGTCGTTCGAACAGGACCCGTGGAAGGAACGCCTGGAACAGCCCCAGCTGAAAAAAGAATTCGACGTCATCCCCGTGAAAAACCTGGAGGTGCTGGCATGAACTGGCTGGATATCTGTGCACTGGAAGAGATCAACGCCCTGGGCTCGCGGATCATCGCCGGCCCTAAAGGAGACATCGCGATTTTTCGTACCAGCGACGACGAAGTGTTCGCCCTCGACGACCGCTGCCCGCACAAGGGCGGCCCGTTGTCCCAGGGTCTGGTCTACGGCAAGCGGGTGGCCTGCCCATTGCACAACTGGCAAATCGACCTGCAAAGCGGCGAAGCCCTGGCCCCGGACATCGGCTGTGCCCATCACCATCTCGCGCGGGTGGAAAACGGCCGGGTGATGCTGGCCCTGCGGGATGCAGGCTGATGAACCGCCAGATCACTGCGTCCACCTGCTGTTACTGCGGGGTCGGTTGCGGAGTGCTGATCGAGCACGACGGTTCACGCATCTTCGGCGTCAGCGGCGATCCGACCCACCCGGCCAATTTCGGCAAACTGTGCAGCAAGGGTTCGACCCTGCACCTGACCGGCGACGTGACGGCGCGGGCGTTGTACCCCGAACTGCGCCTCGGCAAAGACCTGGCCCGCACCCGCACCGACTGGGATACCGCCCTCGATCACGCTGCCAGCGTGTTTGCCGCGACCATTGCCGAACATGGCCCGGACAGCGTGGCGTTCTACATTTCCGGGCAACTGTTGACCGAGGACTACTACGCCTTCAACAAGCTGGCGCGTGCCCTGGTGGGCACCAATAACATCGACAGCAATTCTCGCCTGTGCATGTCCTCGGCGGTGGTGGGCTACAAACGCAGCCTGGGTGCCGACGCGCCGCCCTGCAGCTACGAAGACCTGGAATCGAGCGATTGCGTGATGATCGTCGGCAGCAACATGGCCTACGCCCACCCGGTACTGTTTCGGCGGCTGGAAGAAGCCAAATCCCGTCGCCCACAGATGAAAGTCATCGTCATTGACCCGCGTCGTACAGACACCTGCGATCTGGCTGACCTGCACCTGGCGATTTTGCCGGGCACCGATGTCGCCTTGTTCCATGGGATTTTGCATCTGCTGCTTTGGGAAGGCTGGGTTGATCGTGACTTCATCCGGGACCACACCGACGGCCTGGCCGAACTGAAAGGCCTGGTGCATGACTACACGCCGCAAATGGTTTCGCAACTCTGCGGAATCAGCATCGAGCAATTGCGGCAATGTGCCGAGTGGGTTGGCACTTCACCCAGCTTTCTGTCGCTGTGGTGCATGGGCTTGAACCAGTCCACCGCCGGCAGCGCGAAAAACAGTGCACTGATCAATCTGCACCTGGCCACCGGACAGATCGGTCGTCCCGGCTCCGGACCTTTCTCCCTCACCGGTCAGCCAAATGCCATGGGCGGGCGGGAAACCGGCAGTCTGTCCAACCTGCTGCCCGGCCATCGCGACGCCGCCAATGCGCAACACCGTGCAGAAGTAGCGTCCTACTGGGGCGTCGAGCAACTGCCGGAAAATCCCGGGCTCTCGGCAATCGAGTTGTTCGAGCAAGTGCGCAGCGGCAAGATCAAGGCATTGTGGATCGCCTGCACCAACCCCGCGCAATCCATGCCGGACCAGACAACCGTGCGCGCCGCTTTGCAGGCCTGCCGGTTCGTGGTGCTGCAGGAAGCCTTTCACACCACTGAAACCGCGAAGTTCGCCGACCTTCTGCTGCCCGCCGCCAGTTGGGGAGAAAAGGAAGGCTGCGTGACCAATTCCGAACGGCGCATTTCCCACGTACGTCAGGCAATCGTCGCACCGGGTGAGGCGCGGCCGGATTGGGCAATCACCGTGGATTTCGCACAACGCCTGGAAAAACATCTGCGTCCCGGCCAAACCAGCCTGTTTGAATTCGATCATCCCGCTCAGGTCTTTGACGAATACAAACACCTGACTCAGGGTCGCGACCTGGATCTGTCCGGTATCAGCCATGCATTGATCGATCGCCTCGGTCCGCAGCAGTGGCCCTTCCCTTCCGATGCCGTAGAGGGCACTGCACGCCTTTACGTCGACGGGGTGTTTGCCACCGCCAATGGGCGCGCGCAGTTCGTCGCCGATCCCTATCGCGCCGCCAAAGAGCAACGCGATGCACGCTTCCCGCTGACCCTGATCACGGGACGTCTGCGCGATCAATGGCACGGCATGAGCCGCACCGGCACCGCCGCACAACTGTTCGGCCATGTCAGCGAAGCGCAGGTGAGCCTGCATCCGGACGAACTGCGTCGCCATCGCCTGCAGCCAGGAGATCTGGTCAGCCTGAAAAGCCGACGCGGCGCAGTCGTCGTCGCAGTTGCCAGCGATGACAGCGTGCGCCCGGGCCAGGCCTTTTTGCCGATGCATTGGGGCGACCGCTTTCTCAAGGGCGGGGTGAACAGCCTCACATTGTCCGCATTCGATCCTTTGTCGAAACAGCCCGAACTCAAACACAGCGGCGTTCGCCTGGATCCGGTGGATTTGCCCTGGAAACTGTTCGCACTCATCGAGGGCGATGTTCAACGGCATTTTGAGACTCTACGACCGCTTTGTGAGGCGTTTTCCTACGTCAGCCTCAGCCTGGTTGGCCGTGAGCGCCCTGCCCTGCTTGTACGGGCAGCCAATACTTCAGCGCCTTCGACGCAGTTGCTCAGCGAAATCGATAAATGCCTGGAGCTCAATGACGGCCCGGTGCTGGCTTACGACGACCCTCGACGGGCTATTGGCAAGCGTGTGCGGATCGAAAATGGCCGGATCACGGCCATTCGACTGGCCGGTGAAACCCTTGCCCAACACTGGTTGCAGGGGTTGTGGCTCGAAGGCCGCGCCGACCAGCAACTGCGGCGCTGGCTGCTAGCGCCGCTGAGCGCACCACCGGGTAACCTCGACGCGCCCGTCAACACGAACAAGATCCTGTGCAATTGCAAGAACGTCGACCAGAACGCGATCTGCGCCGGCATCAGCCGTGGCCTGGACTTGCAGGGACTCAAGCAAGAACTGGGATGCGGCACGCAATGTGGGTCCTGCGTTCCGGAAATCAAACGCCTGCTGACCGCCAAGGCGCGGCCAGTCACCGTCTTCTCGTGAGGAAAACACTATGAGTGCAAAAGTCTGGCTGGTCGGTGCGGGCCCGGGTGATCCGGAGTTGCTCACGCTGAAAGCGGTACGCGCCTTGCGCGAGGCCGATGTGGTGCTGATCGATGACCTGGTCAATGTAGCGGTGCTCGAGCATTGCCCCCGGGCGCGTGTCATACCGGTGGGCAAGCGCGGTGGCTGCCGTTCCACCCCACAAGCGTTCATCCACCGCCTGATGCTTCGTTATGCCCGGCAGGGTAAATGTGTGGCGCGGCTCAAGGGTGGCGATCCGTGCATTTTTGGCCGTGGAGGCGAAGAGGCGCAGTGGTTGCGTGAGCGTGGGGTCGAAGCCGAGTTGGTCAACGGCATCACTGCCGGATTGGCGGGGGCAACACAATGCGATATCCCGCTGACCTTGCGCGGTGTGGCCCGCGGCGTGACGCTGGTCACCGCCCATACCCAGGACGACAGCCAGCTGAACTGGCAGGCGCTGGCCCAAGGCGGAACGACGCTGGTGATTTACATGGGCGTGGCCAAGCTCAGTGAAATCCGTGAACAACTATTGGCTGGCGGCATGGCAGCAGACACACCCGTAGCCATGATTGAAAACGCGTCCTTGCCCCAGCAGCGGGAATGTCTGAGTACGCTCACCGCGATGGATGAAACGGCCTTCAGATTCCAGCTGAAAAGCCCTGCCATACTGGTGATCGGTGCAGTGGCGGCCTGTGCAACTCAATCCCTGTGGGAAAGTGAATTGCCTGTGCTGGTGGCAGATCAGTCAGCGTGATATCGGCTGTTTTACCAAATCGCAGACAAAGAAAAGCCCGGCCTGAGCCGGGCTTTTCAGAGCTGTGAGCTAATTACTTAGCTTGAGCTTCAACCTGCGCTTCTACGCGACGGTTAACAGCGCGACCAGCTTCAGTTTTGTTGTCAGCAACTGGGCGGGATTCGCCGTAGCCAACAGACTGAACGCGGGACGATTCAACACCGTACTGGTTGGTCAGAACTTGCTTAACGGCGTTTGCACGACGCTCGGACAGTTTCTGGTTGTAAGCGTCAGGACCGACGTTGTCAGTGTGACCTTCAACAGTAGTGGTGGTGGATGGGTACTGCTTCATGAAGTCAGCCAGGTTTTTGATGTCAGCGTAGCTGTTAGGCTTGACATCCGCCTTGTTGAAGTCGAACTTCACGTCCAGCTCAACACGTACGACTTCAGCAACAGCCGGGCAGCCATCAGCGTCAACAGTTACGTTGGCCGGGGTGTCAGGGCACTTGTCAACGTTGTCGCAAACGCCGTCGTTGTCGCTGTCGGAGCAGACTTCTGGAGCTGGAACCGGAGCAGCAGGCTTGTTGCCGCCACCGAAGTTAACACCCAGACCTACGGACGGGATGTAGTCCCAACGGCCGTTGTCCAGCTTGTAGTCAGCTTCTACGCCAGCACGAGCGTAAACGTTTTCCAGGAAGTAGTACTTCAGGCCAGCGCCAGCAGTCAGGAAAGTCGACTGGTCACGACCAGTGTGGCCGTCAGCGGCTACGTTGGTCATGCTGCCGTGCTTGACACCACCTTGAACGTAAGGACGCAGAGCGTCGCCAGCGTTGTTGAAGTGGTACTGAGCGTTCAGACCGAACTGGTCGCCTTCGATTTTCTGATGGCCAGTACCGTTGTTCGAACGGGTGTGGTCGTCATTGTTGTAGGTCAAGTTCAACGATACATCGTCGGTCAAGAAGTAACCGATGGAGGCGCCAGGAGTGTAGCCGTCTTCAACGTTGTTAACGCTGTCGTTGTACTTCTTCCCGTAGTTGAGCTCGCCTTCAACTGCGCCTTGGCCTTGTGCCAGTGCGCCGAACGAAGTAGCGGCAATAAGAGTACCAATGGCCAAGCCCAAGGTGTTTTTCAGTTTCATCCGTTAAATCCCCATCTGGTGATTGTGAAGCAGTCCCGCAAACCGGGGGACAACTCGGCGGCAAGTCTAACAGAACTTGCCTGCACGTAAGAGATATTTGCGCTGAACTAAGTTTCAGCAATGCCTGCAAATTTCTCACGCAATTTATCTAGAGCGCGTTTGTACCGCATTTTTGTTGCACTCAAACCCATGTGCATGATGTCTGCGATCTCCTGAAACTCCAGCTCTGCGACAAAACGTAGCACCAGAATTTCCCGGTCGATCGGGTTCACATACACCAGCCAGCGATCAAGCCCGCCCTTTTCCTCAGGTTTCGGCGTCTTTTCTTCGGACGCTTCCTCGAGGGGGTCAAGGCTCAAGGCGTCCATCAAGCGACGCTTTCGCCGTTCCTTCCGATACTGTGTGATGCACTCGTTGTACGTGATGCTATACAGCCATGTCTTGAACTTCGACTTACCCTCGAAGTTCTTCAGGCCATACAGCACCTTCAACATGACCTCCTGACAGACATCGTCTGCATCGCGATCGTTCCCGAGATACCGTGCACACACGTTAAATAATGTTCGCTGGTAACGCCGCATCAGTTCTTCATAGGCGCGCGTTACGTGAAACAGCTCGGTATGCGAGCGCGCGACCAACTCCTCATCAGAGAGCTCGCGGGGGTCGTAGCGCATGGATAGCGATTGGGCTTTATTCAAAACAAGTCGGGCCGACAGTCAGGTCAATGTCCGCCGCAGCCGGCGTCAGCAGGCATTTTGCGGCGGCATAGATTAGCAGGGTTTGCCGGGTTAGCGGCTACTCACATGCTGCTCAAGGAGAATCCGATTGGAGAGAGAGACTAGCTCACCTTCATCGGTCAGCAATGTGGTTTTAACCGTGCCGATCTCTTCGATCTGGCCTTCGACCTCACCAACACGCACTTGTTGCCCAACCTGGTACAGCTCACGCACGTAGATTCCCGCAAGAATCTGGCCGGCGATTTCCCGGCTTCCCAACCCCATGGCCAGCGCTACCGCCAGACCAACGGTTATCAACACGATCACGATCACATGGTTGAGCAGGTCAGTCTTGACCTCCAACTGACTGATCGCCACCGAAATACTGATGATGATTACCAGGCCCTGGGCAATTCGCCCAAGCCCTGAAGCATAGTCCAGACCTACGCCTTCCGCCGCGCCGCGCACCAGCCCGTTGGCCAGTTGCGCCAGCAAGACACCGACCAGCAACACCAGCGCGGCGCCAAACACCTTCGGCAAATACAGCGCAAGCATGTCCAGCGTAGCTGAAACTCGCTCAAGTCCAAGGGACTCTGCTGCAGAAACCAGGAAAATAAGCAGAACGAACCAATAGACGATCTTGCCGATCAAGGTCGAAATGGGAACTTGCAGTCCGGCACGGGACATCAGCTTGGTCAGGCCGGTGCCGCCCATCAAGCGGTCAAGGCCCAATTTGGCGAGTAACTTGGAGAGCAAGGTGTCCAGCAGTTTGGCCACGACAAAACCCAACAGCAACACAACCAGTGCGCCGAACAGGTTCGGAATGAAGTTCGCAACCTTGGTCCACAACGCAGTCATTGCAGTGACGAGGCTCTGAGTCCAGAGATCAAGTTCCATATTCAATCAGCCTTATCAGCAGTGCGGGCAGCAGGTTTACGAAGACGGGATACCGGCGCGACATGGGCCGATCCGTTATTAAGGGCAATCATCAGTGCGGGCAACCAACGCCCCAGCAGGCTGAACAAATCACCTGCGCCGACCTGGCGGTTGGCGGTTTTCAGCACACGCCCCAGGCACGCATCGTCGTCCCGGGTGGACGGTGAGGCATTGAGCATGTCGCGTAAAGACTGTTCAAACGGATCGTGCATACGCACCTCTCGTGATGTCTGTGGGAGACGCGGTCAGATTTGGTCGGGTCACATGGTTGCCCTCAGACCCAGCGCAAACGTCGGAACAACCACCACTGCCCCAGCGCCACCGAGACCATCATCAGGCAGGCGATGAGAAAGCCATAAGGGCTGGCAGAGAACGGAATTCCACCGACGTTGATTCCCAAAAGCCCAGTCAGAAAACTCATCGGCAAAAAGATCCCGGTGATGATGCCGAAGCGATACATCGTGCGATTCATGCGCACGCTCAAGCGACGGTCTTCAGCTTCCAGGACCAGCCCCACCCGCTCCCGGGTCAATTCCAGCTCTTCGAGATAACGGGTCAGGCTGTTGTTCAATTCGTTCCAGTAATCACCATCGTCCTCGACGAACCAGGGCAACTTGATGCGCGTCAACTGCCCGAAAATATCCCGCTGCGGAGCAAGAAAGCGCTTCAACGCCGCCGCCCGGCGACGAATCTGCAAAACCGATCCGTGCTCGGGAGTGTACCGTTCGTCGGCATCCAGCTTTTCTTCTTCCTCATCGACCACTTCCGAGAGACAACCGACCAGATCCTGCACCTTGTTGGTGAGGTACTGCGCCATGCACAGGATGAGTTCGGAGGCAGTTTTCGGCCCCTTGCCTTCGGACAGTTGCACCAGCAGCTCTTCAGTGGCGCGCAACGGACGCAAACGCAAGGAAATGACACGCTGTGCGGAACCGAAGATTCGCACCGACACCATGTCTTCCGGTTCGGCACCGGGGTTCAGATTGACCCCGCGCAGAAACAGCAGCAGTTCGCTGTCTGAAAGTTGTAAAAGTCGCGGACGGGTGTTTTCTTCGAGCAAGAGGTCACAGCTGAATTCGCTCAGACCGCTGGATTTGCGCAGCCAGGTCTGGGTTTGCGGATGACTGCGATCCCAGTGCAACCACAGGCTTTCATGGGCCTGCAGTTGCAAGTCGTCAAGTTCAGTCCGGGCAATCGAACGCGCACCGCCTCTACCGTCAAGCACCAGGGCATGCACCAGCCCCCATTGCGCGTTTTCTTCCTCGAACATCCGCACTCCTTTGGTCGGCCAGCGCTTTATTCAGGCATTTTCAGCGGACTTGGCGAAATGATCACGCCGTTGTTGTCCGCATAGATGTAATGGCCCGGATGAAAGGTCACGCCCGCGAAGGTCACGGCAACGTTGAGATCGCCGATGCCGCGCTTGTCGGTTTTCATCGGGTGGCTGGCCAGCGCCTGAACCCCCAGGTCGGTTTGCGCGATGACGTCGACGTCACGGATGCAACCGTAGATCACCAGGCCTTCCCAGCCATTGCTGGATGCTTTTTCGGCGAGCATGTCACCCAGCAGCGCGCGACGCAGGGAGCCACCGCCATCAACCACCAGAACCTTGCCATTGCCCTTGAGTTCGACTTGTTCCTTGACCAGCGAGTTGTCTTCGAAGCACTTGATGGTCACGATTTCGCCACCGAAGGAATCACGGCCGCCGAAATTGCTGAACATCGGTTCCAGCACCTGCACCAGTTCCGGATAGGCGTCGCACAGGTCAGGCGTGAGGTAATGGATCATCGAGAAACTCCTGTAAAGAGGAAGACAGCACGAACATCTGTGATGACTCGGTCACGCAAAGTGACCGGAACAGCTCAATGCGTCATATCTTAGCCGCAAGCTGATCAGAGCGAAATGCCCTTGTTAGAGCACCCGACTCAAACCGCCGCGGCCAAATCCCGTTGATCGCCCAACAGTGGTGCCTGTTGATCCGCCAGCCAACGGGCCACCAGCGGCCAGACTTCGGCCTGGGCAGGTTTGCTGACGAGCATTTCAACGTGACCGAAATTGGTGGTGAACCCTTCATCCCGACCCAGGCTGATAAACTGCTTGTGCTCGGAACCGAACTGTTCGAACAGTTTGCGGCACGCCCACGCAGGATCCTGATGATCACCCGCCGCGCTCACCGCGAGCACCGGCAACTTGACCTCGGCCAGACCGGCCCACCAGTTTTTATCGGTGTCGCCAAAGCGTCCGAACAGGCCGAACCAGCGCATGCTTTCCAGGGCCAGGCCGATCGGCTCGTCCTCCGGTCCGCGCTTGAGCCTTGAACCAGATAACTGGGCGAAGCGCTTGAGAATGAAACGACCGCCCCACTCCACCGGCGGAATCTTCAATGGCCAGTAGGTTCGACTGACCTGGGTGCCAAAAAACGCCGCCGAGGCCACCACCGGTTCACCGATGTACTCGCCGCCCAGCGCCGCCGCCAGTGTGGTGCCGCCCAGAGAATGACCGATCCAGTGCGGAACCTGCCCGCTCTGTTCGCGCACGAACGCGCCAATGGCCGGCAGGTCGTAGCGGGCATAGTCGGCGACACGGTTCTTGCGGTAGTCGTGGTTACGCTGGGACAAGCCATGACCGCGCATTTCCGGAATCCAGACGTCGAATCCCAGGCGCGCCAGATAAGCGCCCAGCCCCTGGCCCTTGGGAGAAAACCAGAACCGCCGATTGGAAAAGCTGCCATGCAGCAGAATCACCGGCACGCCTCGGGAAGACGGCTCATCGGCCATGCCGAGACGTGTCACAGCCAATTCGACAGTGAAGTCGGGGCTGTTGCCGGGTTTCAAACGATACACATCTTCGCTCAGATCACCGCGACGTTCGGCGCAGATCAGGGCGACAGGAAATAGGTTGCTGCTGCTTTGCATAATCTCTTGCGCAAAAAAGGGCGGCATCCGAATGGAGCCCGCCCTGATTGGATCTTGATGACTGTAGGAGCGAGCATGCTCGCGATGGAACCCCAAACACCACGGGGCATCTGATGCCCCGCGTTATCGTTGACGACCATCGCGACGGTGCGACGATTCGACATGCTCGCTCCTACAGGGATCTTGTACACCGCGGAGCACCTGGCGCCCCGCGGTATCGCAGGCTCGCTCCCACAGGGAACGGCCCGTTCACATGGCAATCAAGCTTAAGCCTGACCCTCAGCGAGGAAGAACCAGGTTTCCAGCACGGAGTCCGGGTTCAACGAAACGCTTTCGATGCCCTGTTCCATCAGCCACTTGGCCAGGTCCGGGTGGTCCGAAGGGCCCTGGCCGCAGATGCCGATGTACTTGCCGGCCTTGTTGCACGCGGCAATGGCGTTGGCCAGCAGCTTCTTGACCGCCGGGTTACGCTCGTCGAACAGGTGCGCGATGATCCCGGAGTCACGGTCCAGGCCCAGGGTCAGCTGGGTCAGGTCGTTGGAGCCGATGGAGAAGCCGTCGAAGTATTCGAGGAACTCTTCCGCCAGGATGGCGTTGGACGGCAGTTCGCACATCATGATCACGCGCAGGCCGTTGTCACCGCGGGCCAAGCCATTCTTGGCCAGCAGATCCACCACCTGGCTCGCTTCGCCCAGGGTACGGACGAACGGCACCATGATTTCCACGTTGGTCAGGCCCATCTCGTTGCGCACGCGCTTGAGGGCGCGGCATTCGAGTTCGAAGCAGTCACGGAACGATTCGCTGATGTAACGCGAAGCACCGCGGAAGCCCAGCATCGGGTTCTCTTCTTCCGGCTCGTAGAGCTTGCCGCCGATCAGGTTGGCGTATTCGTTGGACTTGAAGTCCGACAGACGCACGATGACCTTCTTCGGATAGAACGCCGCCGCCAGGGTGCTGATGCCCTCGACCAGTTTTTCGACATAGAAGCCGACCGGATCGTTGTAACCGGCGATACGCTTGTCGACGCTTTCCTTGATGTCCAGCGGCAGACCGTCGTAGTTCAGCAGCGCTTTAGGGTGCACGCCGATCATGCGGTTAATGATGAACTCCAGGCGGGCCAGGCCCACACCGGCGTTCGGCAGCTGTGCGAAGTCGAAGGCGCGGTCCGGGTTGCCGACGTTCATCATGATCTTGAACGGCAGTTCCGGCATGGCGTCCACGGAGTTCTTCTTGATGTCGAAGCCCAGTTCACCTTCGAAGATGTAGCCGGTGTCGCCTTCGGCGCAGGAAACGGTCACGCCCTGGCCTTCTTTCAACAGCTCGGTGGCGTTGCCGCAACCGACCACGGCCGGAATGCCCAGCTCACGGGCGATGATCGCCGCGTGGCAGGTACGCCCGCCACGGTTGGTGACGATGGCGCTGGCGCGCTTCATGACCGGTTCCCAGTCCGGGTCGGTCATGTCGGAGACCAGCACGTCGCCGACCTGGACCTTGTCCATCTCGGACACGTCCTTGATGATGCGGACCTTGCCGGCGCCGATGCGCTGGCCGATGGCGCGGCCTTCCACCAGCACGGTGCCGGTTTCTTTCAGCAGGTAACGTTCCATGACGTTGGCCTGGGTGCGGCTCTTCACCGTTTCCGGACGGGCCTGCACGATGTACAGCTTGCCGTCGTCACCGTCCTTGGCCCACTCGATGTCCATCGGGCACTGGTAGTGTTTCTCGATGATCATCGCCTGCTTGGCCAGCTCGCTGACTTCGGCGTCGGTCAGGCAGAAACGCGCGCGATCGGCCTTGTCCACATCGACGGTCTTGACCGAACGACCGGCCTTGGCCTCGTCGCCGTAGATCATCTTGATGGCCTTGCTGCCCAGGTTGCGGCGCAGGATGGCCGGACGACCGGCACTCAGGGTGTTTTTGTGGACATAGAATTCGTCCGGGTTCACCGCACCTTGCACGACGGTTTCACCCAGGCCGTAGGCGCCGGTGATGAACACCACGTCACGGAAACCCGATTCGGTATCGAGGGTGAACATCACGCCGGCGGTGCCGGTTTCGGAACGGACCATGCGCTGTACGCCGGCCGACAGGGCAACCAACTTGTGGTCGAAGCCCTGATGCACGCGGTAGGAAATCGCGCGATCGTTGAAAAGGGAAGCGAACACCTCTTTGGCGGCGCGGATGACGTTATCCACACCACGGATGTTCAGGAAGGTTTCCTGCTGGCCGGCGAAAGAAGCGTCTGGCAGGTCTTCGGCGGTGGCGGAAGAACGCACGGCCACGGCCACGTCGGGATTGCCGGCGGACAGGGTGGCGAATGCGGCGCGGATTTCGGCGTTCAGTTGTTCAGGGAACTCGGCTTCCATGATCCATTGACGGATCTGGGCACCGGTCTTGGCCAGGGCATTCACGTCGTCGACGTCCAGGGCATCAAGGGCGTCGTGAATCTGCTGGTTCAGGCCGCTCAGTTCCAGGAAATCACGATAAGCCTGAGCGGTCGTGGCGAAGCCACCAGGCACCGATACACCGGCACCTGCAAGGTTGCTGATCATCTCGCCCAGGGATGCGTTCTTGCCCCCCACGTGCTCAACATCGTGTTTGCCGAGCTTGTCGAGGGAAACTACGTACTCTACCAAGGTGATCTCTCCACTAACTGTGTTGGAAAAGCTCAAAAACCGGCTGCCAAAGGGAGCGTTTGCCGGCTATATGGCCTGGACCTGGAAAATAAGTGAGAATGCGGGCCATCGGCGGCCAGCAAATCGCGCCTATCATATCCAAGAATCATCATTAGCTTAAGGCCCAAGGTGCAAATGAAACGATCTGCTTTCTTTATCTCCGATGGTACCGGCATCACCGCCGAAACCCTGGGTCAAAGCCTTCTGGCGCAGTTCGAAAACATTACCTTCAGCAAAGTCACGCGGCCGTACATCGACAACGTGGACAAAGCGCGGGCCATGGTACAACAAATCAACAAGGCCGCCGAAACCGACGGCTTCCGTCCGATTATCTTCGACACCATCGTCAATCAGGACATTCGTGAGATTCTCGCTACCTCAAATGGTTTCATGATCGACATTTTCTCGACGTTCCTGGCACCGCTTGAACAGGAACTGACCGAGCATTCTTCCTACACCGTGGGCAAATCCCACTCCATCGGCACCAACTCCAATTACATGGAGCGCATCGAGGCGGTGAACTTTGCCCTCGACAACGACGACGGCGCCCGCACCCACTATTACGACAAGGCCGACCTGATACTAGTGGGCGTGTCGCGATGTGGTAAGACGCCGACGTGCCTGTACATGGCGATGCAATTCGGTATCCGCGCAGCCAACTACCCGCTGACCGAAGACGACATGGAGCGCCTGCAACTGCCGTCCGCCCTGCGCGCCCACCAGCACAAGCTGTTCGGCCTTACCATCGACCCGGACCGCCTCACCGCGATCCGCAACGAGCGCAAGCCCAACAGCCGCTATTCGAGCTACGCCCAGTGCGAGTTCGAAGTGCGCGAGGTAGAGAACCTGTTCCGCCGTGAAAACATCCCGAACATCAACTCAACGCATTTTTCCGTGGAAGAAATTTCCGCGAAGATTCTCGTGGAGAAAGGCGTGGAGCGGCGCTTGAAGTAGATATCCAGCGTTTGAGCGGGCCCCTTCGCGAGCAAGCCCGCTCCCACACTGGATTTGGGTGATCCTAGAAAGAATCCCCCGGCACCCGCACAAACCCTTCCATCAACACCCGCGCACTACGGCTCATGATGGCTTTGTTCACCGTCCATTCGCCGTTGACCTGACTGGCCTCGGCGCCAACGCGCAAGGTGCCGGACGGGTGACCGAAACGCACTGCATTGCGTTCGATTCCGCCTGCCGCAAGGTTCACCAAAGTGCCGGAAATTGCCGCCGCCGTGCCGATGGCCACCGCAGCGGTACCCATCATCGCGTGGTGCAATTTACCCATGGACAGTGCACGCACCAGCAGGTCGACATCGCCGGCCGCCACCGCTTTGCCGCTGGACGACACGTAGTCCGCCGGCTTGGCCACGAACGCCACTTTCGGCGTGTGCTGACGCTTGGCCGCTTCGTCGACATTGGCAATCAGGCCCATGCGCACGGCGCCGTAAGCACGGATGGTTTCGAACATCAGCAGCGCTTTCGGATCGCCGTTGATCGCGCCTTGCAACTCGGTGCCCTTGTAGCCGATGTCTTCGGCATTGATAAAAATTGTCGGGATACCGGCGTTGATCATGGTCGCCTTGAAGGTGCCGACACCTGGCACTTCCAGGTCATCGATCAGATTGCCGGTCGGGAACATCGAGCCGCCACCGCCCTCTTCTTCCGCTGCCGGATCGAGGAACTCGACCTGCACTTCAGCAGCCGGGAAGGTCACGCCATCGAGCTCGAAATCGCCGGTTTCCTGCACTTCGCCGTCAGTGATCGGCACATGGGCAATGATGGTCTTGCCGATGTTGGCCTGCCATACACGGACCACGGCTACGCCGTTTTGCGGAATGCGGCTGGCATCCACCAGACCGTTGCTGATGGCGAACGAACCGACCGCCGCCGTCAGGTTGCCGCAGTTGCCGCTCCAGTCCACGAACGGCTTGTCGATGGAGACCTGACCGAACAGGTAGTCGACGTCGTGATCGGCCCTGGTGCTTTTCGACAGGATCACGGTTTTGCTGGTGCTGGACGTCGCGCCACCCATGCCGTCGATTTGCTTGTCGTACGGATCGGGGCTGCCGATCACGCGCAGCAACAAGGCATCGCGGGCCGGACCTGGAACCTGTGCCGCTTCCGGCAGGTCCTTCAGGCTGAAGAACACGCCTTTGCTGGTGCCGCCGCGCATGTAGGTCGCGGGAATCTTTATTTGAGGTACGTGAGCCATGGTGCTCCTTACTCCTGAAAACGGACACGGGACTCGAAAGCCCCGTGTCTGTACTGCTTGTGTTAAACGGCGACCGCCGATTCTTCGAGGAAGTCCTGGGCGAAGCGTTGCAACACGCCGCCAGCCTCGTAGATCGACACTTCTTCGGCGGTGTCGAGACGGCAGGTCACCGGCACCTCGACGCGCTCGCCGTTCTTGCGATGGATCACCAGTGTCAGCTCGGCACGCGGCGTACGATCGCCGATCACGTCATAGACCTCGGTACCGTCGATGGCCAGGGTGTGGCGATCGGTGCCCGGCTTGAACTCCAGCGGCAACACGCCCATGCCCACCAGGTTGGTGCGGTGAATGCGCTCGAAACCTTCGGCGGCAATCGCCTCCACACCCGCCAGGCGCACGCCTTTGGCTGCCCAGTCGCGGGACGAGCCCTGACCGTAGTCGGCACCGGCGATGATGATCAGCGACTGCTTGCGATCCATGTAGGTCTCGATGGCTTCCCACATGCGCATCACCTTGCCTTCCGGCTCGACGCGAGCCAGTGAGCCCTGCTTGACCTTGCCGTTTTCCTGAACCATTTCGTTGAACAGTTTCGGGTTGGCGAACGTTGCGCGCTGCGCGGTCAGGTGGTCGCCACGGTGAGTCGCGTAAGAGTTGAAGTCCTCTTCCGGCAGGCCCATTTTCGCCAGGTATTCGCCAGCGGCGCTGTCCATCATGATCGCGTTCGAGGGCGACAGGTGATCGGTGGTGATGTTGTCCGGCAGCACCGCCAACGGACGCATGCCCTTGAGCGAACGAGCCCCGGCCAACGCACCTTCCCAGTACGGCGGACGGCGGATGTAGGTGCTCATCTCGCGCCACTCGTACAGCGGTGCGACTTTCGGGCCGGTGTCTTCGTGGATGGCGAACATCGGAATGTAGACCTGACGGAACTGCTCCGGCTTCACCGCAGCCTTGACCACGGCGTCGACTTCTTCGTCGCTCGGCCAGATGTCTTTCAGGCGGATTTCCTTGCCATCGACCACGCCCAGCACATCTTTTTCGATGTCGAAACGGATGGTGCCGGCGATGGCGTAAGCGACCACCAGTGGCGGCGAAGCAAGGAACGCCTGCTTGGCGTATGGGTGAATCCGGCCGTCGAAGTTGCGGTTGCCGGACAGCACGGCAGTGGCGTACAGGTCGCGGTCGATGATCTCTTGCTGGATCACCGGGTCCAGTGCGCCGGACATGCCGTTGCAGGTGGTGCAAGCGAAGGCGACTACACCGAAGCCAAGCTGGTCCAACTCCTGGGTCAGGCCCGCCTCATCGAGGTACAGCGCCACGGTTTTCGAGCCCGGTGCCAGGGACGACTTGACCCATGGCTTGCGGGTCAGGCCGAGCTTGTTGGCGTTGCGCGCCAGCAGGCCGGCGGCGATTACGTTGCGCGGGTTGCTGGTGTTGGTGCAACTGGTGATGGCGGCAATGATTACCGCGCCATCCGGCATCTGGCCTGGCACATCTTCCCATTGGCCGGAGATGCCTTTGGCTGCCAGATCGGAAACCGCAACACGGGCGTGCGGGTTGCTCGGGCCGGCCATGTTGCGCACGACCGAGGACAGGTCAAACGTCAGGCCACGCTCGTATTGCGCGCCTTTGAGGCTGTCAGCCCACAAACCGATCTGCTTGGCGTAGTTCTCGACCAACTGCACCTGCTCGTCTTCACGGCCGGTGAGCTTGAGGTAGTCGATGGTCTGCTGGTCGATGTAGAACATCGCCGCGGTGGCGCCGTATTCCGGGGCCATGTTGGAAATGGTTGCGCGGTCGCCGAGGGTCAGCGCGGAGGCGCCTTCGCCGAAGAACTCCAGCCATGCGCCAACCACTTTTTGCTTGCGCAGGAACTCGGTCAGTGCCAGCACCATGTCGGTGGCGGTGATGCCCGGTTGCAGCTTGCCAGTCAGTTCGACGCCAACGCTTTCCGGCAGACGCATCCACGATGCGCGGCCGAGCATCACGCTTTCGGCTTCGAGACCACCGACACCAATGGCGATCACGCCCAGCGCATCGACGTGCGGGGTGTGGCTGTCGGTGCCGACGCAAGTGTCGGGGAAAGCCACGCCATCACGCACCTGGATCACCGGAGACATTTTCTCCAGGTTGATCTGGTGCATGATGCCGTTGCCCGGCGGGATCACGTCGACGTTCTTGAACGCCTTCTTGGTCCAGTTGATGAAGTGGAAGCGGTCTTCGTTGCGACGGTCTTCGATGGCGCGGTTCTTCTCGAACGCCTGTGGATCGAAGCCGCCACGCTCGACGGCCAGGGAGTGGTCTACGATCAGTTGCGTCGGCACCACCGGGTTGACTTGCGCGGGGTCGCCGCCTTGCTGGGCGATGGCGTCACGCAGGCCGGCGAGGTCGACCAGCGCGGTCTGGCCAAGGATGTCGTGACACACCACGCGGGCCGGGAACCACGGGAAATCGAGGTCGCGCTTGCGTTCGATGAATTGCTTGAGGGATTCGGTGAGCGTGGCCGGGTCGCAGCGACGCACAAGGTTTTCCGCCAGCACACGAGAGGTGTACGGCAGGGTGTCATAGGCGCCAGGCTGGATCGCCTCGACCGCTGCGCGGACATCGAAGTAATCCAGGTGGCTGCCAGGCAGCGATTTACGGAATTGTGTGTTCATCGTCAGGACTCGGTCACGGTAAATACAAAAGGCGGGCTCGGCTTTCACCTCCTGTAGGAGCGAGCATGCTCGCGATGGTGGACGCCACACCGCGGGGTATCAGATTCCCCTCGTATTCGTTGACGTCCATCGCGAGCGTGCTCGCTCCTACAGCCCTCCTCGATCAGCGTTGTTCGATTGGCACGAACTTGCGCTGTTCAACGCCGGTGTACTCGGCGCTTGGACGGATGATGCGGTTGTTGGCACGTTGTTCGTACACGTGGGCGGCCCAGCCGGTCAGGCGCGAGCAGACGAAGATCGGTGTGAACAACTTGGTCGGAATGCCCATGAAGTGGTACGCCGAGGCATGGTAGAAGTCGGCGTTCGGGAACAGCTTCTTCTGCTCCCACATGGTCTTGTCGATGGCTTCGGACACCGGGAACAACACCTTGTCGCCCACTTCGTCGGCGAGCTTTTTCGACCAGCCCTTGATCACCTCGTTGCGCGGATCGCTGTCCTTGTAGATCGCGTGGCCGAAGCCCATGATCTTGTCCTTGCGCTCGAGCATGCCGAGGGTGCCCTTGATCGCGTCTTCCGGCGACGAGAAACGCTCGATCATTTCCATCGCCGCTTCGTTGGCGCCGCCGTGCAGTGGGCCGCGCAGCGAACCAATGGCTGCAGTGATGCAGGAGAACAGATCGGACAGGGTCGAGGCACAGACACGGGCGGTGAAGGTCGAGGCGTTGAACTCGTGCTCCGCGTAGAGGATCAGCGAAACGTTCATCACCTTGACGTGCAGCTCGCTCGGCTTCTTGCCGTGCAGCAGGTGCAGGAAGTGACCACCGATGGACGGCTCGTCGCTCACGCAATCGATGCGCTTGCCTTCGTGGCTGAAGCGATACCAGTAGGTCATGATCGCCGGGAATGCGGCCAGCAGGCGATCGGTCTTGTCGTGCTGTTCGGAGAAGTTGTTCTCAGGCTCCAGGTTGCCCAGGAACGAGCAGCCAGTGCGCATCACGTCCATCGGGTGGGCGTCGGCAGGGATGCGTTCCAGCACTTCTTTCAGCGCTTGCGGCAGGTCACGCAGCTTGCTCAGCTTGGCGACGTAGGCGCTCAGTTGCGCCTTGCTCGGCAGCTCACCGTACAGCAGCAGGTAAGCGACTTCTTCGAACTGTGCGTCGGCCGCCAGTTCACGAACGTCGTAGCCGCGATAGGTCAGGCCTGCGCCTTCCTGGCCCACGGTGGACAGGGCGGTTTGCCCGGCTACCTGGCCACGGAGCCCGGCGCCACTGAGTACTTTTGCTTCGGCCATTGCTGCCTCCAATATTCTTGAATTTGTCAGAGATTCGTTATCGGGTCTTCTGTAGGAGCGAGCATGCTCGCGATGGTGGACGCTACACCGCTGGGTATCAGGTGCCCTGCGTTATCGTTTACGTCCATCGCGAGCATGCTCGCTCCTACAGGACCGGTTCATTACTTCTTGGCAGCAAACAACGCATCGAGCTTCTGCTCGAAGGTGTGGTAGTCGATGCGATCGTAAAGCTCCATGCGAGTCTGCATGGTGTCGATGACATTCTGCTGCGTGCCATCGCGACGGATCGCGGTGTAGACGTTTTCCGCAGCCTTGTTCATCGCGCGGAACGCCGACAGCGGGTACAGCACCAGCGATACATCCGCTGCAGCCAACTGTTCGGTGGTGTACAGCGGGGTTGCGCCGAATTCGGTGATGTTGGCCAGGATCGGCGCTTTCACGCGGTTGGCGAACAGTTTGTACATTTCGAGTTCAGTGATGGCTTCCGGGAACACCATGTCGGCGCCGGCCTCGATGCACGCGGCGGCGCGATCCAGGGCAGACTCCAGGCCTTCCACCGCCAGGGCATCGGTACGGGCCATGATCACGAAGCTGTCATCGGTACGCGCATCGACTGCGGCCTTGATGCGGTCGACCATTTCCTGCTGGGTCACGATTTCCTTGTTGGGGCGGTGACCGCAACGCTTGGCGCCAACCTGGTCTTCGATGTGAATCGCCGCCGCGCCGAACTTGATCATCGACTTGACGGTGCGAGCGACGTTGAACGCCGAGGAACCGAAACCGGTATCCACGTCCACCAGCAATGGCAGGTCGCAAACGTCGGTGATACGGCGCACGTCGGTCAGCACGTCATCCAGACCGGTGATGCCCAGGTCAGGCACGCCCAGGGAGCCGGCAGCCACCCCACCACCCGACAGGTAGATCGCCTTGAAACCGGCGCGTTTGGCCAGCAGCGCATGGTTGGCGTTGATCGCGCCGACCACTTGCAATGGATGCTCGCTGGCGACCGCATCGCGGAAACGCTGGCCTGGAGTGCTCTTGTTCAAACTCATGACTCACCTCGTTTGGCTGTCGGGTTAGCGCCGTCCTGGTAAAGACGGGCGATGTTGCGTTTGGAGGCGCCGATGTGACGACGCATCAACAACTCGGCCAGTTCACCGTCACGGTCGGCGATGGCATCGAGAATTCGGTGGTGCTCGGCGAACGCCTGGTGCGGGCGATTGGGCGTGGTGGAAAACTGGATGCGGTACATGCGCACCAGTTGATACAGCTCGCCGCAGAGCATTTGGGTCAGCGTGCGGTTGCCGCTGCCCTGGATGATTCGGTAGTGGAAGTCGAAATCGCCTTCCTGCTGGTAGTAGCCTCTCCCGGCCTGGAACGCCTCATCGCGCTCATGGGTTTCCAGGACCCGGCGCAGCTCGTCGATTTCTTCGAGGCTCATGCGCTCGGCGGCCAGGCGACAGGCCATCCCTTCCAGGGATTCGCGAATTTCATATAGCTCGATCAATTCGGCGTGATTGAGCGACACCACCCGTGCGCCGACGTGCGGCACGCGGACCAGCAGGCGCTGACCTTCCAGACGGTGGATGGCTTCGCGCAACGGGCCTCGGCTGATGCCATAGGTGCGCGCCAGTTCCGGTTCGGAGATTTTGCTGCCCGGGGCGATTTCGCCTTTGACGATAGCCGCCTGAATGCGGCGGAAGACGTTCTCGGAAAGCGTCTCCGTATCGTCTTGCGTAGAAACCGGGGGATCGAGTTGATCCAGCATATTGTCGACACCTTGTAAGCCAGCGCCGTAAAAACTAACGAATACAGACGTATCAGTCAAAGGATAATTAGATATTGTCGACAATCTTCTGATAACCGGTTGCACCATAACGAAGCAACCCATCTCTTTATAGCCACCGGCCAGCGCTGGCGCCATCAAACCACCGTGCTAGAATGCCGCCCGCATTTGTTTGTCACATCTGCACTGTCTGTCATAAAACCCTGATAGGCATACGAGGGAGCTTGCGCAGCGATGCCAGGGCCTTGAATCAAGTCGGACCGCTGCGCACCAGGATTTATGAGACTCAAGCCCCTCCCTGCCCTTCTTTATTTCTTATGCCTGCCCGGCTTCGCAATGGCCGGAGAAAAGACCGTGTATGGCTTGAACGAGTACGCATCGCTCAATGGCATCGACCTGGAAGTGGCGGCCAAACTCGACACGGGGGCGAAAACCGCGTCCCTGAGTGCACGGGATATCAAACGCTTCAAACGCAACGGCGAGTCATGGGTGCGCTTTTACCTGGCCATCGACGCCGCCCATTCGCACCCGATCGAACGCCCTCTGGCCCGTGTCAGCAAGATCAAGCGCCGGGCCGGCGACTACGACCCGGAGGAAGGCAAGACGTACACCGCCCGCCCGGTGATCGAACTGGACATCTGCATGGGCTCGGCCCTGCGCAGCATCGAAGTGAACCTGACCGATCGCAGCGCCTTCCAATATCCGCTGCTGATTGGCTCCGAAGCGCTCAAACGCTTCGATGCACTGGTCGACCCCAGCCTTAAATATGCTGCCGGCAAACCCGCCTGCACCACCGACGCTCATACCGCCGAGTAATTCAAATGCGCTCTCTTACCCTTCATCTGAAATTGCTGATCGCCATCCTGGTGGTGCTGGGCCTTTCAGTTACGGCCTATCAGATCTTCGTGCTGGGCATCCCGGTGACCGAAGACGCCACTGACGACTTGTGGAACATCGACGCCAAGGTCGAGTTCGTTGCCAATGCCAAGGACCCGGTCAAGATCCAGATGTTCGTGCCTCCACTGAGCCGCGACTTCGTCAGCCTCAACGAGAGCTTCATCTCCAACAATTACGGCGTGGCCGTGAACCGGGTCGACGGCAACCGCAAGGTCACCTGGTCGGCGCGCCGGGCCAAGGGCAATCAGACACTGTATTACCGCCTGGTACTGACCAAGCGTTACTCCGGCGAGAAAGCCAAGGTCAAAGGCCCGACCTTCCGTGACAGCGTCGCCATCGAGGGTCCGGAGAAAATCGCCGCCGAAGCGCTGCTCGCTCCCATTCGCCAGCACTCGGCCGACGTCGAGACCTTTGTCGGTGAAACGATCAAGCGTGTCAGCAACGTCAACGACGACAACGTGAAACTGTTGCTGGCCGGTGATCCGTCCACCGCGCACAAGGCGAAAATCGTCGAGTTGCTGCTGTCCATCGCCCACGTGCCGATCGAAAAGGTCCACACCATTCGCCTGGTGGCCGACCAGCCGCAAATGCCGGAACTGTGGCTACGCAGTTTCAACGGCACCGACTGGCTGTACTTCAACCCGGAAACCGGCGAACAGGGCCTGCCGAGCGACCGCCTGCTGTGGTGGACCGGCGACGAAAACCTGATCACCGTCGATGGCGGCAAGAAAGCCAACGTGACCTTCAGTCTGAACAACAGCGAGATGAACGCCATTCGTCTGGCCAAGCTGACCGACGAAAACACCGACGCCAACTTCCTCGAGTACTCGTTGTACGGCCTGCCGCTGCAAACCCAGCAGACTTTCATGATCATGGTGATGATCCCGATCGGCGTGCTGGTGATCCTGATCCTGCGCAACCTGGTCGGCATCCAGACACTGGGTACCTTCACGCCGGTGCTGATCGCCCTGGCCTTCCGCGAAACCCAGCTCGGCTTCGGCATCATGCTGTTTACCATCATCACGGCACTGGGGCTGTCGCTGCGGTCCTACCTCGAACACCTGAAGCTGCAAATGCTGCCGAGGCTGTCGGTGGTACTGACGTTCGTGGTGGTGCTGATTGCGGCGATCAGCCTGTTCAGCCACAAACTCGGCCTGGAACGCGGCTTGTCAGTGGCGCTGTTCCCGATGGTGATCCTGACCATGACCATCGAACGCCTGTCGATCACCTGGGAAGAACGTGGCGGCGGACATGCCATGAAAGTGGCCATCGGCACGCTGTTCGCCGCATCCCTGGCGCACTTGATCATGACCGTTCCGGAGCTGGTGTACTTCGTGTTCACTTTCCCGGCAATCCTGCTGATCCTGGTGGGCTTCATGCTGGCCATGGGCCGTTATCGCGGCTATCGCCTGACCGAACTGGTGCGCTTCAAGGCCTTCCTGAAGAAGGCTGACGCCTGATGTTCGGCTTCTGGAAGACCTGGAAGGCCCTGGAAGCCCGGGGCATCATGGGGATCAATCGGCGCAACGCAGACTACGTGCTCAAGTACAACAAACGCAGCCTGTACCCGATCGTCGATGACAAGATCCTCACCAAGGAGCGCGCCATCGCCGCCGGCATCCATGTGCCCGAGCTGTATGGCGTGATTTCCACCGAGAAGGAAATCGACAATCTCGAGGAGATCGTCGGTGGACGCAACGATTTCGTGATCAAACCGGCCCAGGGTGCCGGTGGCGACGGCATCCTGGTGATTGCCGACCGTTTCGAGGGACGGTATCGCACGGTGTCCGGCAAGATCATCAGCCACGAAGAAATCGAACACCAGATTTCCAGCATCCTGACCGGCCTGTACTCCCTGGGCGGTCACCGCGACCGGGCGCTGATTGAATACCGCGTGATTCCGGACCAGATCTTCAAGAGCATCAGTTATGAAGGCGTGCCGGATATTCGCATCATTGTCTTGATGGGCTACCCGGTCATGGCCATGTTGCGCTTGCCGACGCGCCAGTCCAACGGCAAGGCCAACCTGCACCAGGGCGCCATCGGTGTCGGCGTGGACCTGGCCACCGGCCTGACCCTGCGCGGCACCTGGCTGAACAACATCATCAACAAACACCCGGACACCACCAACGCGGTGGATGGCGTGCAACTGCCCTACTGGGACGGTTTCATGAAACTCGCCGCGGGTTGTCATGAGTTGTGCGGGCTGGGCTACATTGGTGTCGACATGGTCCTGGACCAGGAAAAAGGCCCGCTGATCCTTGAACTCAACGCCCGTCCGGGCTTGAACATTCAGATTGCCAACGATTGCGGGCTGACGCTGCGAACCCATGCCGTCGAGGCTCGCCTGGAAGAACTGAAGGCGCGCGGCGCGACCGAAACCGTCGAGGAGCGCATAGCGTTTGTACAGGAGATGTTTGGGCATATTCCTGCGGTCCTGTAGGAGCGAGCATGCTCGCGATGGTCGTCAACGATGACGATGGGTGCCTGACACCCAGCGGTGTTCTCGAGTTCATCGCGAGCTTGCTCGCTCCTACAGGTGACCAACCAGCCAATCCCCTCTAGGAGCAAATCTCCGAGGGGACTACAATCGCCACCCCGCCTCGATGGCTGATCTCCCTCGCCCATGCCGACCTGTTCCGTACACCCGCTGCCCTATCGCGCCAACCCCGCCCACTACTTCGCGGCGATTCGCCATGCTCCCGGTGCCGTGCTGCTCGACAGCGGCCGCCCCAGTGCCGACCGGGGTCGCTATGACCTGCTCAGCGCCTGGCCCCTGGAGCAACTGACGGTATCGCCCGACGAAAGCGGCGATGATTTCCTGCAACGCCTGCGCGATAACCTGACACGCCTGGGTGAAGCCTCTCTGCCAGCACCTTATGAGTTGCCGTTCGCCGGCGGGCTGATCGGCTACTTGAGTTACGATTTCGGCCGGCACCTGGAACGCTTGCCGAGCCAGGCCCGGGACGACCTGCAATTGCCCGATGCACGTTTTGGCCTGTACGGCTGGGCATTGATCAGCGACCACCTTTCGCTGACCAGCCAACTGGTGTTCCACCCGGCACTGCCCGCCAGCGAACGCCAGCGCCTGATCGAACTGTTCAGCCAAGCGTCACCGGAAGTGGCCGCGCCCTTCAAACTGCTAACGCCGATGACAGCCGACTTGAGCGCCGACGAGTATCAACAGGCCATCGAGCGCATCCAGCAATACATTCAGGCCGGTGACTGCTATCAGGTCAACTTCGCCCAACGGTTTCGCGCGCTCTGCGAGGGTGATTCGTGGGCCGCTTACTGCGCATTGCGCGCAGCGTGCCCGACGCCTTTTTCCGGCTTCCAGAGCCTGCCTGACGGCAACGCTGTTCTCAGCCTGTCGCCGGAGCGCTTCGTCAGAGTCAGCCAGCGCCACGTGGAAACCCGCCCGATCAAGGGCACTCGACCTCGCGGCCTGACGCCTGAACAAGACGCCGCGAACGCCGCCGAACTGTTGGCCAGCCCCAAGGACCGCGCGGAAAACCTGATGATTGTCGACCTGCTGCGCAATGACCTCGGTCGGACCTGCCGCACAGGTTCAGTCCGGGTGCCGGAATTGTTCAGCCTGGAAAGCTATCCGAACGTGCATCACCTGGTGAGCAGCGTCACCGGCGAACTGGCGGATGACCGCGACGCCCTGGACCTGATTGCCGGCAGTTTCCCCGGCGGTTCGATTACCGGCGCGCCAAAGATTCGGGCGATGCAGATCATCGACGAACTGGAGCCGACCCGACGCGGACTGTATTGCGGTTCTTTGCTGTACCTGGACGTGCGCGGCGAGATGGACAGCTCGATCGCGATTCGCAGCTTGCTGGTCAAGGATGGCCAGGTCTGTTGCTGGGGCGGCGGCGGGATTGTCGCGGATTCCGAGTGGCAGGCCGAATATCAGGAGTCGATCACCAAGGTGAAGATCCTTCTCGAGACCCTGCAGGATCTTTGATCTGCCCCCCCTGTAGGAGCGGGTGCCCGCTTGCGGCATGCTCGCGATGAACCCGAGAACACCGCTGGGTGTCAGGCGCCCAACGTCATTGTTGGCGACCATCGCGAGCTTGCTCGCTCCTACAGGGAATGCATTTACAGGCTCAAAGTGCGGTTCGAAGCCTTGATGAACTCCTGCTTCAACGCTTCAAACGTATGCACCGCCGGGAATTGCGGGAACTCTGCAATCACGTTGTCCGGTGCATGGAACAGAATCCCGGCATCGGCCTCACCCAGCATTGTGGTGTCGTTGTAGGAATCCCCCGCCGCGATCACCCGGTAGTAGAGGCTCTTGAAGGCCAGGACCGACTGACGCTTGGGATCTTTCTGACGCAGCTGATAGCCGGTGACTCGTCCGGTGTCGTCGGTAATCAGGCGGTGGCAGAGCAGCGTCGGGAAGCCCAGTTGACGCATCAACGGCTGGGAGAACTCATAGAACGTGTCCGACAGGATCACCACCTGGAAGCGCTCGCGCAGCCAGTCGACGAACTCGATGGCGCCGTCCAGCGGCTTGAGCGTGGCGATCACTTCCTGGATGTCGGAGAGCTTCAGCCCGTGCTCGTCGAGAATCCGCAGGCGCTGCTTCATCAGCACGTCGTAATCGGGAATGTCCCGGGTGGTGGCCCTGAGGGATTCGATCCCGGTTTTTTCGGCGAAGGCGATCCAGATTTCCGGGACCAGCACTCCTTCAAGATCCAGACAGGCAATTTCCACAAGACACTCCCATTTGTATTGATTATTGAGTCGAGCGAGCAAAAAGACTGCCGAACTCTAGCGACTCGGGCTTGCCTGCGCAACGCAGAGGATGCCCCGGCCCGTGCAGCTTTTTGTTACCATCGGCCCCATATAGAGCGCCAAGCGCCACCGACCTGTAGGAAGCCGCCCTGATGAGCCCAACGTTCGACGTCGTGGAACTCGCCACGACCTATGCCAACAAATCCGCCCAGGACATCCTCAAACTCGCGTTTGCCGAGTTCGGCGATGACCTGTGGATATCTTTCAGCGGCGCCGAGGATGTGGTGCTGGTGGACATGGCCTGGAAGCTGAACAAGAACGTCAAGGTGTTCAGCCTCGACACCGGCCGCCTGCACCCGGAGACCTACCGTTTTATCGATCAGGTGCGCGAGCACTACAAGATCGACATCGAACTGGTATCGCCGGACTACACCAAACTTGAACCCTTCGTGAAGGAAAAGGGCCTGTTCAGCTTCTACAAGGACGGCCATGGCGAATGCTGCGGCATCCGCAAGATCGAACCGCTGCGCCGCAAGCTGTCCAGCGTAAAGGCCTGGGCCACCGGCCAGCGTCGGGACCAGAGCCCCGGCACTCGCAGCGCCGTCGCGGTGATGGAAATCGACACTGCGTTCTCCACCCCGGAACGCACCCTGTACAAGTTCAACCCGCTGGCGCAAATGACCAGCGAAGAGATCTGGGGCTACATCCGCATGCTCGAGCTGCCGTACAACAGCCTGCATGAACGCGGCTTCATCAGCATCGGCTGCGAACCCTGCACCCGCCCGGTACTGCCGAACCAGCATGAGCGCGAAGGTCGCTGGTGGTGGGAAGAAGCGACGCAAAAGGAATGCGGGCTGCATGCGGGGAATATCATCAGCAAGTCCAAATGACACCCCTGTAGGAGCGAGCATGCTCGCGATGGTCGTCAACGATAACGCTGGCTGCCTGATGCCCCGAGGTGTCTGGCCCACCATCGCGAGCATGCTCGCTCCTACAGGTCAGTGTCCTGCCTCATAAATGTGTACACAGGAATGTCACCATCGGTGCCATTTATGTGTGCACTTCTTGTTTCCAAGCCCCCAAAAGTTACATTCCTGCGCCTGATTCGCGCCGCCACCCTCTTCTGAATCCCCGTCTTGAAATAAATACCTGTTCAGTCGGTCAATTTATATTGCTTGTTTTTCAGCATGTTGGCGAAAAGGCATAACAAAACGAAATGAGCAACGCTTTTCATAGAACGCCTGATTGGCATGGATCTGGCTTAAGTGCATACATGTTTTGTATACAATCACATCAAAACATACACACACTTTAGATCCGCAAGCCTGAAGCGCCCTATCCCGTACAGGCTGCAGATGCCCCGTAACCAATGATATTCGCCGCCCGCGACGAAGATTTGTCGAGCCAACGCTCATGCACAGTCATCGCGATGTCGAGCATCAGGAGCCTGCCGGAATGCGTACTAGTCTCTCCAATAACAACATCGCACTGGATCTACCCTCCTCCCATTCCACCCACACCGCCGACAATCAGGGGCACCACGCTCCCGTGGTGCTCAGCCCGCGACTGCACAACCAGGACCTGGCGCCAACCAAGTCCGAAGGCCGGCGCTGGGGTCGCTACAGCATCTTCGCCCTGTGGACCAACGACGTTCACAACATTGCCAACTACTCGTTCGCCATCGGCCTGTACGCCCTGGGCCTGGGTGGCTGGCAGATTCTCCTGTCCCTGGGGATCGGCGCGGCGCTGGTTTATTTCTTCATGAATCTTTCTGGCTATATGGGCCAGAAAACCGGGGTGCCGTTTCCGGTCATTAGCCGGATAAGTTTCGGCATTCACGGTGCGCAGATTCCCGCATTGATCCGTGCCGTTATCGCCATCGCCTGGTTCGGTATTCAGACGTACCTGGCCTCGGTGGTGTTTCGCGTGCTGTTGACGGCGGTCCACCCCGGGTTCGCCGATTACGACCACAACTCGATCCTTGGCCTGTCGACACTGGGCTGGGTGTGTTTCGTCGCGATCTGGTTCGTGCAGTTGGCGATCCTTGCCTACGGCATGGAGATGGTGCGGCGCTACGAGGCGTTTGCCGGCCCGGTGATTCTGCTGACCGTCGCCGCCCTCGCCGTGTGGATGTACACCCAGGCCGACGCGACCATTGCCTGGTCGATCCGTGAGCCGCTGACGGGTGGCGAGATGTGGCGCAACATCTTTGCCGGTGGCGCACTGTGGCTGGCGATCTACGGAACGTTGATCCTCAACTTCTGCGACTTCGCCCGCTCTTCGCCGTGCCGCAAGACCATCAAGATCGGAAATTTCTGGGGTCTGCCGGTGAATATTCTGGTGTTCGCCAGCATCACCGTCCTGCTGTGCGGCGCGCAATTTCAGATCAATGGTCGGATCATCGAAAGCCCGACCGAAATCATCGCCTCGATCCCCAATACGTTCTTCCTGGTGCTCGGTTGCCTGGCGTTCCTGATCGTCACCGTGGCGGTGAACATCATGGCCAACTTCGTCGCCCCGGCGTTCGTACTCAGCAACCTGGCGCCGAAGTACCTGACCTTCCGCCGCGCCGGGCTGATCAGTGCGACCATCGCTGTGCTGATCCTGCCGTGGAACCTCTACAACAGCCCGTTGGTGATCGTGTACTTCCTGTCCGGCCTCGGCGCCCTGCTCGGCCCGTTGTACGGCGTGATCATGGTCGACTACTGGCTGGTCCGAAAAGGCCGGATCAACGTGCCGCAGTTGTACAGCGAAGACCCCAACGGCGCGTATTACTACAGCCGCGGCGTCAATTTGCGCGCGGTGGCGGCGTTCATTCCCGCCGCCCTGATCGCCATCGTCCTGGCCCTGGTGCCAGGCTTCCACAGCGTATCGCCGTTCTCCTGGCTGATTGGTGCCAGCATCGCCGGGATGCTCTATCGGATCGTGGCCAAACGCCAACCCCACTACGCCGATGTCAGCGGCGAGGCCATAGCGGTCGACAACGTCAGTCATTAATCCTGTCGCGGCCTGCCGTTGTCGGGCCGCAGAACCCTCTGCAATAAGGACTTTCCATGCGCATTCTCGTGGTCAACGTCAACACCACCGAATCCATTACCCAGGCCATCGCCCGCTCGGCACAGGCCGTCGCATCGCCCGGCACGGAAATCGTCGGCCTCACTCCGCACTTTGGCGCCGATTCCATCGAGGGCAATTTTGAAAGTTACCTGGCGGCGATCGCGGTCATGGACCGGGTGATGTCCTACGACCAGCCTTTCGACGCGGTAATCCAGGCCGGATACGGCGAGCACGGCCGTGAAGGCTTGCAGGAACTGCTCAACGTGCCGGTGGTGGACATCACCGATGCCGCCGCCAGCACGGCCATGTTTCTGGGTCACGCCTATTCCGTGGTCACCACCCTCGACCGCACGGTGCCGTTGATCGAGGATCGCCTCAAGCTCTCCGGCCTCTGGGACCGTTGCGCCTCGGTACGGGCCAGCGGTTTGGCCGTGCTGGAACTGGAGCACGAACCGCAGCGTGCACTGGAAGCCATCGTGCATCAGGCCGAACTGGCGGTGACCCAGGACAAGGCCGAAGTGATCTGCCTGGGCTGTGGCGGCATGGCCGGGCTGGACGAGCAGATCCGCCGACGCACTGGCGTACCGGTGGTGGATGGCGTGACGGCGGCGGTGACCATTGCCGAGTCCCTGGTGCGACTGGGCCTGTCGACCTCGAAAGTACGGACCTATGCGACGCCGCGGCCGAAAAACATCATTGGCTGGCCGGCGCGCTTTGCCCGCTGAGTTCGCAACTGTTGACCGAGGCGCCGCCTTCGCGAGCAAGCCCGCTCCCACACCGGATCTCCAGTGAATTCAATTTTTGCATTCACAACAGATCAAATGTGGGAGCGGGCTTGCTCGCGAAGAGGGCACCTCGGTCTTGTGTCACGCTCAAACCGCACTAAACCGCTGCCCCAACCCCCGCGCGGCAAACTGCTCAATGATGAAATCGACGAACGCCCGGGTCTTGCCGGGCAGCAGTTTGTGTTCGGCGTAATAAATAGAGGTGTAGCCGTCGTCGATGTACCAGTCCGGCAACACCCGCCGCAACCTGCCCGTTTCCAGATAACCCGCAGCAAACGGCATGCTCACCAGCGCAATGCCCAGTCCTTGCGCGGCCGTGGCGCAGGCAGCCTCGGAATCGCTCATGGTCATCCGCGTCTTGAGTGTCAGCGCGGCGTGTTGCTGATTGCGATGGGTCAACTGCCAGGAGCGCACCCGACCGGTTTGCGGCGAGCGAATCAGAATCCCCTCGTGGTGCTTGAGGTCCTCCGGCCCGGTGATTGACGCATGGGCCTCCAGGTAATCCTGCGAAGCCACCAACACCCGATGCGCCGGGCTCAGCCGGCGCGCTACCACGCCCGGGGGCAATTCGAAGCCACCGCCGATTGCCGCGTCGAAACCTTGCCCGATCAGATCAACCTGGCGGTTGTCGAAGTGCCAGTCCGGGTTGATCGCCGGAAATCGCCGCAGAAACTCACCGAGCATCGGCACAATGTACAGGCAGCCGAATACAGTCCCCATGCTGACTTTCAAGGTACCCGCAGGCTGCCCTCCGACGCTGGCCAGATTGGCCACGGCATTCTGGATCGTGTGCAGGCTGCCGCTGACTTCGCCGAGAAACAACTGGCCGGCCTCTGTCAGCGTCAGGCTGCGAGTACTGCGCTGGAACAGCCTGACGCCCAAACGCGCTTCAAGCTTGGCGACGCTCTTGCCCACCGCCGCCGGTGTCAGGCTCAAGCGTCGCGCGGCTTCAGCGAAGCTGCCGACTTCCGCGCTGCGCACAAAGCATTCGATACTGCTGAAGGTTTCCATAGGCGCCACTATAAACTTTTGGTTTACACAGACTATCGCGATTATGGTCTACACAGCACGTAATCCTGAATCGATACTAGGCTCCATCAACCGAGACATCTCGCCTCGGGACTTGGAGATCGACATGACTACTCAGAACCTCAGCGGCAAAGTGGCATTGATTCAAGGTGGTTCCCGCGGTATCGGTGCAGCCATCGTCAAGCGCCTGGCCGCTGAAGGCGCGACCGTTGCCTTCACTTACGTCAGTTCGACGGCCAAGGCTGAACAATTGCAAGACAGCATCACCGCCAAAGGCGGCAAGGCCCTGGCCATCAAGGCCGACAGCGCCGACGCCGACGCCATCCGCGGCGCCGTATCCGCCACGGTAGAGACCTTCGGCCGCCTGGACATCCTGGTCAACAATGCGGGTGTACTGGCCGTCGCACCGCTGGCCGAGTTCAAGCTCGAAGACTTCGACCAGACCCTGGCCATCAACGTGCGCAGCGTGTTCATCGCCACCCAGGCTGCCGCCAAATACATGACCGAAGGCGGACGCATCATCAACATCGGCAGCACCAACGCCGACCGCATGCCCTTCGCCGGTGGCGGCCCGTATGCCATGAGCAAGTCGGCCCTGGTCGGCCTGACCAAAGGCCTTGCTCGTGATCTCGGCCCGCAAGGCATCACCATCAACAACGTGCAACCAGGCCCGGTCGACACCGACATGAACCCGGCCCACGGTGATTTTGCCGATAGCCTGATCCCGTTGATGGCCGTGGGCCGTTACGGCAAGGCCGAAGAAATCGCCAGTTTCGTTGCCTACCTTGTCAGTCCTGAAGCCGGCTACATCACAGGGGCCAGCCTGACCATCGACGGTGGTTTTGGCGCCTGATACGCGTCAGCCAAATGCAAAAACCGTGGGAGCGAGCCTGCTCGCTCCCACATTTGCCAGAGTCACCCCGTCACTTTGACCAGGCCCAATCAAGCGCCGGCAAACCAAAAGCGTCCGGTTCGAACGCCGTTAGCGTACGAAGAATGCCATCGGCGTGTGCGTACCTGGCGTCGGCCATTGCCGCATCCGGAATTGCAATCGCTGTCATCCCCGCCGCTTTCGCCGCGGTGACCCCAAAGGGCGAATCCTCGAACACCAGGCAATCCTCGGGGGCGACGCCCAGGCGCCGCGCCGCCGTCAGGAAAATATCCGGTGCCGGTTTGGCTGCGCCCACCTCCGGGTCATCGGCAGTGACGATGAAGTCGAACAAGGCGAACCAGTCGCGATGCAAGGTGATTTTCTGGCCAAACGACTGGCTCGAAGAACTGGTGCCGACGGCAATGGGAATGCTGTTGGCCTTCAGATGCCGTACCAGCTCCTGTGCGCCGGGCATCGCTTTCGCGGCAGGAAAGCGCTCGCGCATCAGCGGCTCGCGGATCACCAGAAACTCCTCGGCGGTTATCGGCAAGTCCAGCGCTTGAACCACATGGCACGCCAGATCGTTCGCACCGCGGCCAATGATGTTCTGCTTGATACTCCAGTCGAACGTTCGGCCGTAACGCGCGGCGATGATGGACGTGACTTCGGTGTAGATACCCTCCGTATCCAGCAACAAGCCATCCATATCGAAAATCACGGCCTTGATCGGGCCGAATGCTTTCAGCGGTGCATTCATCGCATCTGATCCGTTTTAAGAGGCATCCATAGCGGTGCAGCCGAGGCCCGCCTGCGGATGGATTAAAGGATTCAGCAGCATAGCGAGCGCAACGGACCCGGAGCAACGATGAAATCCCGATTCGCGCCGGTTACGCGGGAGTTTCCGCCGGCGAACGAGCCTGGATACCCGGTGACGGATGAGGAGAGAGTGGGTGATGGCAGCGGATACCCGGGCGTTTCATCAATGTCGAAGACTTTCGGATCAGTCTTCGTCCTCTTCCTCGTCTTCGAGGTCGATATTTCCCACATCGCCCGCATCATCGGCATCGTTAAGCGGCACCGTCGCATCATCCATCAGCGATCCCGGATCCTCATTGCCAGGATCGTTGATAAACGGCAGTCCGCCCGCGCCTCTTTCGTCCTTGCCTTCGGTTTTCGCAGTCATGGTATGCCTCGCTTAACTAGTGATGCTTGTTGTGGTGCTTTTTCGAATGTTTATGACCGCCACCCGAATGGGAATGGCCACTGCCGCTCCCCAGATCATTGCCGACCGCACCACCCGCCGCACCGCCAAGACCTGCGCCGATGGCCGATCCGGTCGAACCGCCAAGACTGTTGCCGATCACCGAACCACCCGCCGCGCCCAAACCTCCGCCTACCGCCGCCTCAGTGCGACTGTGCTTGGGCGCGGCAATAGCACCGCCGGCCGCTCCGCCGACGCCCGCACCAATTGCTGCCCCCGTACTGCCGCCCACCTGGCCACCGACAACGTTGCCCAGCACCCCGCCAAGACCACCGCCCACCGCGGCATCTCCGTTACCTCCCGCCAGGGCCGCCTGCGAGACCAGCAATCCAAAAACAATCGCAGGCAACATCAAGCGTCGAGTACGTTGGCTTGCGTTTTTTTTGCCGTTGGTATCCGGGTTCATGGTACGCCTCACATTCTTGAAAGGTATGGAGGATTTGAGCCGCTGCGGCGAAAAACGTTCAGATACGAAAAAGCCCGGCATCAAGCCGGGCTCTTTTCAGATCAGGATCAGGATCAGTGATGCTTGTGACCGTTGGCCAGGTTGCTGCCCACGCCACCGCCCAATGCACCGCCCAGGCCTGCACCGATGGTGGCACCGGACTTGCCACCCAGGCTGTGACCGATCACCGAACCACTGGCTGCGCCGACACCGCCGCCAATGGCAGCACTGGTACGATGACCTTTTTTGGCGGCCACTGCGCTGCCCGCCGCGCCAGCCACGCCCGCACCAATCGCTGCGCCAGTGCTGCCGCCCATCTGCTGGCCGACCACATTACCCAATGCGCCGCCCAGGCCACCGCCCAGCGCGGCAGTGCCGTCACCAGCCATTGCACCTTGAGCAACCAGAAGCCCCAGAACCAGAGCGGGCAGTGTTAAACGCATGACAAAAACCTCAAAAAATTGGGGGACACAAAAAAGGGGCGAGATTGAATGCTTTTGCACGAACAACTTCGCAATTGGCGACGGTTGGACAGCATTTTTGGAAAAGGTTTTATCGCGGACAAAAAAAAGCCCGCTGGGGAAACGGGCCAGGTGTTGCTTTCTAACGGATGAGTCGAGACTACCGAGGGTGTTGTGAAAAGTTTGTGAACGATCACCACATAAAAAAACTTGTCATAAAACCCCTTCACACATGAAAAACCCCATTCAATGACGGGGTTTCCCTGCGCTCGCCTACTGCCTGACCGGTGCAGTCACCTTGGGTAAAAATTTGCCCTTGAGTACCCTGCACGCTCTGGACTTGATCTTGTCGACCTCGGTCTGGTCCTCGCCAAAACTGGCCACATACTCGGTCTGACCACACCGCACGGAGTTGTTGATCGGAAATTCTGCGTCATCGTCCTCGAAATACGGATCAGCCATCTCTTCACCCCCTTTTCAAAAAAGCGATATCGACACCGGCAAGCCCTTTGCCTGAAAGAATATCGATCGCCAAGGCGTTTGAGACTAGTCGGTCACTAATGGACCTGCCGCTCCAATCCTCCCGAGACCGACGAATGGCTTCTCACCTTTCACCTCAACTTGACTGCAGTCCCGGTCACAAACACCACGACCATCCCGCCTTTGCCGGCTGGCATGCTGATCTCATAATCAAGCCCGACCACCGCATCCGCCGCAAGCGCCCGCGCCCGCTCCTTGATCTCATCGGTGGCTTGAATTCGTGCTTCCTTCAACGCTCGCTCCAGGGTCTGGGAGCGCCCGCCGAAGAAATCGCGCATCCCGGCAAACACGTCGCGAACAACGTTGATCCCCTGCACGGACTCGGCGCTGACAATGTCCAGGTAGGCGGTAATCTGCCGGCCTTCGATAGAGTGGGTTGTAGTTGTGATCATTGCTGTTTATTCCTGTTCAGATATTGACGGTGAGGTACCGCACCCTCACCCGCGCCTTTGCCAGAGCTCCACTTTTCCACTGCTATGCTAACAAGATCTGTTTCCTGCACTGGAGACGCGCAGCATGGCAGCAGAAAGCAAGCATTCCCCGTTCATTTTCAAAGCCGTGGCCTTCCTGGCTGGAGGCCTCCTTGTGGCTTGGGCCGCCACAAAACTGCTCGACATTGACTTCGATCAGACATTATTGGCAGATACCAAGGGCTGGCTGCTACATGCGTGGCGCTGGCTTCTTTTGGAAACACCCATGCAGAACTGGTTGCTGCTGATGATGATCGCGGTTTTAACCAGCACGCTGTTTGTAGCGACTTACTACTACCGCACCACTGACGGAGCCAATAGCGAGTTACATGAGATAGAGCGAAAAATTTACAAAAACAACAACCCTCAGTTTCCGCAGTTGACCGATAACCAAACGCTGCTGATGGAGGCTTTGGCCTATCATGCAAACTTCAGGAAAATTGCGAATCTGGACTCAATTTGCAAACTTGTCTCACTCAGCAAACTGGAAGTGGAAGACGGCCTGAAGCAACTCCAGGTTAAACGTCTTGTGAAGCAAAACGTGACACGAGGTACGTTTGGCGCCACCACGTTTGAACTTACCCTGGCAGGCAAGGACTATGCGCTGGAGCGACTTGAGCTGACGTAGTGAGGATACCTGATCGCGCTTTTTTGAACATCGGGCCCCGGTTTATAAGGGTTTCGCGGCGATAGTCTGGCTCTGTACGAAATCCCGAGAAACCCAATCTCAGGCATGCGCCTCGCGATCAAGAACGTCAGCGACCCACTGATTGATACTCTTGTGAGCTAACTGCGCTTTCACCGCGACCGTTGCATGGAGTGCGGGGGCTAAACGCAGACTGAGGTTGCCCGAATAGGGTTTCTGCGGTGCACGTCCGAGCTTGGCACACGTCTCCAGATAGTCCGTGACAGCCTCCTCGAACGCAGCACGAAGTTCCTGGACTGACTCGCCGTGAAACCCCACGACATCCTTGATACCGGCAATGTGGCCGACAAACAGGCCGTCTTCATCACTGTAATCAATTCGGGCGGCGTAGCCGTTGTAGTTCATCACGTTCACGGGGTAACTCCTGCTTGTTCAAGGAAAGCCCGAGCGTCACGCACCTGGTAGGGCTTGGCTTCTTTTTCGGGGTGGGGTCGGTGAAAGGTGGCGACCACACCATTGAGCTCAAAACGTACTCGCGACCCGTTGCCTTCAATGGTTCTGGCGCCCACTGCGCCGAACAAGGACTCGATACGAGCCCACTCCAGCGTGGCCGGGGCAGGCCTTGAGAACACGGCTTTGAGCGTACTGAACTGTTTATTGTTCATGGTATTATATCATGATACCGCGCAGGATTTTGCAACCGCGAATGACATCGCTGATGCATGAGGTACCCCTCCAACACGCGTTACAAAATCGCCGCCTTTCCAGTAACAAGAAAATGGCGTTTTCGAATGTGAGATTCGGGTTTTAGTTGAGACGGCTCCAAGAATATCCGGTAACTCTCCCTGTCGTTGTAGGCAAACTCCGAGAGATGCGTAAGGCGACGGCGGCAATGGCGCAATGCCTACTTCCATGACGTGAACAGCGCGAAGAAACTGAACGCCATTGACGGTAGAGGAGGAAATCTCAAGGGTTTGAGGCACTAGCGCGACAAGAAGATCGGTAAGAAAGTAGGAGGTGACTGGTGGGGGTCACTGCAAGGCAAGGCGGTTGCTGTGAAAAAGTGCAATATAGAAAACGGCGAAACAGGCAGCCGAAGAAGAGCAGGAGCGATTACAATACTGATGATATTTATTTTTGCTTATTTTTTTCACTACTCGCGTACATTTCGAACCATGATGTCGCCCTAAATATTGCAAAAACAGCACTAAAAACCTGAACCATCGAATACATATAAATAAAATAACCTATAAACCACACAATCCTATTTAGTACATAAACAACCTGATAATAAAGCTCAGGCAACCCATCAAGATCAAAGTACGCCGACTTCACTGTCAACGCAAAAATCACTGCGACCGCCTGAGTTATAATGAAATGTGCAAAAGCGGAAACAAGTGCCATGAAGGGTGAAATTTTTCCTTCTTCACTATCAACAAGGAATCGGCTAAACCCCGAATCCATCCCTAAAAAAACAGCGAGCCCAGCCAAAGTAAAACCAAGAATTGTTGGGACACTCGCAATTACTATGTCCCACCACCCCGAATGAAACCAAGCTCCGAAATTTACAACGGTTAATACCAGTGCGACATAAAAGTAAGTAGAGCTAAACAGAGCTGAGCAGCCACCATACATAGACCAATACTGGGTCCATATCCGACGAACACCCTTGAAATCCTTTTTTAACCTACCTAAAAAATTCATAGCTACCTAGTAATCTCACGATGAATCTGAACCACTTTATCATAGAGAGCATCAAACTCAGAGGTAAGATTTGGATTATACTTCGCCGTCTCGTGCAACGGCATATCTTTAGTTGACAGGTATTTTTTCAACCCATCACTATCTTTACCTTCAACTGCGACATACCCATTATCATTGGCAACCGCCGCTAGCGCCTTGACATACTCATCTGGTCGCAAACCTTCATTACTTGCTTCCATGAATTCAATTTTCTCTGTTCTCGCATTCAATTTATTCAGCCTCTTCAGAATTTCCTCTTCCATATCTTCCAGATCATCTGGATTAGGGCGGTCAATTTCCATCTTCAAAATTGAGATCCGCTTCAACGACAATAGCTCACTGAGACCACTGGGGTCTGGCTGAATCGTAACATTCAACGTACCAAAACCTGCAAACTCCTCTTTCAAAAACACTGATTCAAAGAAGCGCTTAACGAGCCTAGGAGAAAGACTGTGCTTTGGCTTAGCACTAATAAAATAAAATCTGTGCCCCTGTGGAATGAAAATATATTGAAACCTCTTGAAGTGCGGCTTCAAATTATCCGGTATATTAATTTCAGCAATTTCATCCTCGGTTGCTGCATCCATTACCTCTGTATTAAACCAAGCCTCAGTTGAATCCAGTTTCAAAAACTTATAAATGTCGCCCCTAACACCTAACAGTGGCTTACTTGGATCAAGGTACCGGCAAGAGCCCAAAAGCAGCGCATCATCCCCCCTCACTAGTGCATCAAACTTATAACGCGCCATTTTCTGAAGCATTTCAATATACTTCTCTGGCGTATGAGGCTGAAGAACAATATTAAGCGCACCAATATGTATTGCAGAACTTCTTACGCTAGACATCCAACCTCCACACGATAAAAATAGATCTATGCAAACATGAAAAATACATGCAAGCGAAGAATAACTATCAATTCACCACTCATCTTTTTTGAGTTTAATTAACACTGCCACCTCTCGTTTACGACGATACCAGCACATTCGACGAAACAAGTAGTTGGGGTGTTGGAGCAGCAAGTAATGCGTTGAGCATGGATCATATCCCTATGCCAGTTTGAGGAGCCGCAGGTAGACGAATTCGCTAACCCTTTTTCCGGGCTTTGGCGATTGGATCATCGGCGTCCCTATCTGACTGATCCGTTCTTAATGGATACAGATTATGCTGGCCTTTTAGAATCGGCAAGGGCTTCGGTCAGATCCTTGAGGCGTTGCTCTACGTCCATCAGGCGTTATTTTCTTCGGCGGCACTTTGGATTTCTCGCATTCCCGCTTCTCCCAGGGAACGGAAGACCTTAAGCATGGCCCTTTTCTGCATGTTTTCAGTCGCAGGGGCTGAACCTTCAGTCGACACACCATGAAACACTGTGCCTTCGCCCGTGAGTAGCCAACCAAACGCCAAGGCAATGGGTGCGATACGCACCAGCGACTGCATTGCCGTACTGCGGCTGGACAATTGCCCTCAACAGGAGGTGCACACCTACGCCCATAACGGCGATGCCATCTGGGAAAACCTGTGCAAGAGCCGGACATGACGCGGGCTGGGCCCCGGGTTTCAGAAACCATCGCACTGACTTGGGAGGATGTTGACCTGAAGAAAGGAACGGCCATTTTTCACCCATCGAAGGTGCGCGGGGCCAAGCGGGTGACGAAAACCCGGCGCTCGACGCGGAAGGTGCGGCCGCTGAGGCCGGCGTGGGACGTGCTACGCAAGATCGATGCTATTAACGGGAAGAAGAAAGCGGATACAGTAGATGTCACTGAGCGGGATAACACGACGGTGCGCCAGCACACACTGCATTTCGTTTTTTTGAACAGCAGAAGCGGGCTACCGCATGTGAGCGTTTTTTTGGTGCGGGACCGGTTCTTTAAAGCGCATTCAAATGCGGTTGGGGTGCGGTATCGGGGGCCTGGGTAGTGCCGACATATGTATGCGAGTCAGCTGCTGACGAAGGGGGTGGCTTCAATTGACTGGATTGCGGAGCAGATGGGCATACAAATGGGAATATGATCCGGCAGCATTATGGGACTTGGATTAATGAGAGTGGGCCGGATGTTTTGGGGATGCTTCAGCATGCACTGAACATCTAGCCCAACCTATTATGGCCAAAACGAACGAACGGGCTCAGGAGAAATACGACCCTGAGGATTTACCGGATACTCTGCCTTGCAGCCGGTGCATCGGAATTTTCCAGATAACGTTCGATTGTCTTGGAGTGGATGAATCTCCTTTTTATTGAAGCAGCTTGGACACGCATAATGGTGCGGAGACTCGCTACTTTGATATACAAAAGCCCCTCCCGGAGCCTCAGCAAGAGAATACTGAGCCGATCTTTTCAACCAATAATCTGCGGCATCCAGCTGTTTTCGTAGATCATCCCTTTCATTTTGCAGCCGATTCAGCTCTTCCCGAATCTGGAACATACCATCCTGGGTTTCACCGAGACGCGTCAAAGCCTCATTGATTTTTTCTTTGGCGTCGGCATCAACCTTCGCGGCATATACGACCCCAAGCAGTTTCCGAACAACGTTAAAGCTCTCGAACGTCGCCCCAATCATCGCGTAATCCATCAGCAGTCCCCGTTTTTTCCAATGATCGCGTCATTCAAACGATAGGATCTGCGGGAAAAAACGCCAATTCCCCCTAGCCCACACACGCGGCAGTTGTGGCGCCATTCACATATCGTTCCCATATCGCCCTTTTTCAGACGCCAAAAACCACAAACCCCCGACTTTCTCCAGGAAAATCAGGGGTTTGTGTTTGCAGAATGTGGCGGTGAAGGAGAGATTCGAACTCTCGATACAGTTTCCTGTATACACACTTTCCAGGCGTGCTCCTTAAGCCACTCGGACACTTCACCGTATCTCTTCAAACATGTTCTGTCTGTCGAGGCGCGCTAATGTAGTCGAAAGCTTTTCCGATGGCAAACATTTTTTTCAGAATTTTCATGCGGTTAACGCGATTCAGCGTTTGCGGTCATTCCGAGCCATGGCAAACCGGCCAATCTCCGGCTTCGCGCCCACTTCTATATAGAGAGCAACACGCGGCAGGCGTGGCGGGTGACGCCTGGAGGACGGGCAAAGGGTGACTGGCGGGTCAGTCACGGCGCTTTACCTGGCTTGCGGCGGTGGGTAACGTCTGCCCAACTTTATTGAAAGGAATAGCGTCATGAGTGAGTTGATCTCCTACCATCTCGAAGACGGTATCGCGACCCTGACCTTGAGCAATGGCAAGGTCAATGCCATCTCCCCGGACGTGATTGCCGCGTTCAACGCTGCGCTGGATCAGGCCGTGGCTGATCGTGCGGTGGTGATCATCACTGGCCAGCCGGGCATTCTCTCCGGCGGTTATGACCTGAAGGTGATGACATCCGGCCCTAAAGAAGCGGTGGCGCTGGTAACTTCCGGCTCGACCCTGGCGCGTCGCCTGCTGTCGCACCCCTTCCCGGTGATTGTGGCGTGCCCGGGGCATGCGGTGGCCAAGGGTGCGTTCCTGCTGTTGTCGGCCGACTATCGCATCGGCGTAGACGGCGCGTTCAGCATTGGTCTTAACGAAGTGCAGATCGGCATGACCATGCACCACGCGGGCATCGAGATCGCACGTGATCGCCTGAACAAAGTGGCGTTGCAGCGTTCGGTGGTCAACGGTGAGATGTTCAATCCACAAGGCGCCCTGGCTGCCGGTTTCCTTGATGCGGTGGTGTCGCCCGAGGAACTGCAAGGCGCGGCCCTGGCAGCGGCCCGTCAGTTGAAAAAGATCAACATGACCGCACACAAGAACACCAAGTTGAAGGTGCGCAAAGCGCTGCTGGAGGCCCTGGACAACGCGATCATCCAGGACCAGGAACATCTGGCTTAAGCCCGAATCTGCCGTAACGAAAAGCCCGACCGTCGCGTCGGGCTTTTTCATACATGCCTGCGCTAAACCTCTGTAGCCGCTCTAGACAGCATCTGACCAATTAGTCGGAAACATCAGCACAAACATCGGCTATCTCCCATTACTCTGGCAGCAATTGCCGAAAACAGTGCACATCCGTACACTGCGCCACCTTTTGTCCCGGTGGGGCCTGTAAATGCTGTATTTGTTCCGTATGTCATTGATGGGCCTGCACTTTATCGTGGCGGGTGTGCTGGGGGTGATTCTCGGCCTGTGCCGGCCATTCAACCCGGACAACAGCCGCCTGTGCGCCCGCCTCTACGCCTGGCCGGCCATGTGTATTTTGCGTTTGCGGGTGAAGGCCGATGTCGGGCCGTTGATGGATAAGCCCGACAGCTGCGTGATCATTGCCAATCACCAGTCCAACTACGACCTGTTTGTGTTTGGCAATGTGGTGCCCCGTCGTACCGTGTGCATCGGCAAGAAAAGCCTGAAGTGGGTGCCATTGTTCGGGCAGTTATTCTGGTTGGCCGGAAATGTGCTGATTGACCGCGGCAATGCACACAAGGCGCGCAAATCGATGTTGACCACCACTCACACCCTGCAAAACAAAGACACCTCGATCTGGGTCTTCCCGGAAGGCACGCGCAACCTCGGTGAGGACTTGCTGCCCTTCAAGAAAGGCGCCTTCCAGATGGCCATTGCCGCCGGGGTGCCGATCGTGCCGGTGTGTGTCAGCAGTTACGTCAAACACATGCGATTGAACCGCTGGCGCAGCGGGAAAATTCTGATTCGCTCGTTGCCGGCGATTCCTACCACCGGATTGAGTCTGGACGACATGCCCATGCTGATTGCCCAGTGCCGCGAGCAGATGCGTGAATGCATCGATTCGATGGACCGGCAACTGCAAGCCGCCTGAACTGAAAACCCGCCCAGCGCGGGTTTTCTTTTGCCTGCGAGACTTTACCGGCGAACTCGGCAGATTTAACTGACTCCCAAACACTTGCAAGGCTAAGCTGATCAACACTGCCATAACATCTGTTGCCAATTGAAAGCTGCCAATAAGAAGTGAACCACCATCATGGGTAGAGTTGTTGCTGCTGCGGTTTATAGCGCCGGTAAAAGAGTCACCAATATCACCCTCGACGAAGGCGCAGCCTGGGCGGCAAAGCCCGGGCACTTCGTCTGGATCGGCCTCGAAGAGCCGAACGCCGAGGAGCTCTACAACCTGCAACGCCAGTTCAACCTGCACGAACTGGCCATTGAAGACGCCCTGGAAAAGCACAGCCGACCGAAGCTGGAAACCTTCGGTGATGCGCTGTTCATCGTGACTTATTCGCCCATCAAGGAAGACGACAAACTCAAGTTCATCGAGACGCATATCTTTGCCGGTAATGGCTACATCATTACTGCGCGCAACGGTCACTCCGCGTCCTACGCCCATGTCCGACAACGCTGTGAGGCGCGTCCGCTGTTGCTTGAGCACGGGGAAGATTTCGTACTCTATGCCATTCTCGATTTCGTCATTGAAAACTATCAGCCGATGGGGGAAGCCATTCACGCGGAAATCGATGAGCTGGAAGGCAATGTGTTATGTGGTTCGTTGAATGACTACGACATCCAGAGGCTACATGGCCTGCGACGTGATGTTTTGCGCTTGCGTCGATATGTGGCACCGATGATCGAGATCGGGGAGGAATTGCAGAGGCTGAAATTCCCGTTCATCGACAAGAACATGCGGCCTTACTTTCGCGATGTGCAGATCCATGTAACGCGACAAATGGAAGACCTGACGACCCTGGCGGATATTGCCAGCCAGACGATTGAGATCGGGGTGCTGTTGGAGGCCTCACGGCAGAGCGTGGTACAACGCAAATTTGCGGCCTGGGCGGCGATTCTGGCCTTCCCGACGGCAGTGGCGGGGATCTACGGGATGAACTTCCAGAACATGCCGGAATTGACCTGGCACTATGGGTATTTCGGGGTGCTGGGATTTATTACGGTGGGTTGCCTGGGGTTGTGGGCGAGTTTCAAGAAGTCGGGATGGCTGTAGGAGCGGGTGCCCGCTTGCGGCATGCTCGCGAAAAACCTGAGAGCACCGTGGGCTGTCAGGTTTGGCGCGTAATCGTTCACGTCCATCGTCGGAACGCCGCCCGGAGCATGCTCGCTCCTACAGGTTTTAAACAGCTGCTGGCTTGTGCGCGACAAAGCGCATCATCCACTCGGCAACCGTGGTGCCGTGGTGCTCCTGCTCCAGGCTCGCAATGCCTTTGGAGTAAACCTGCTGGCCCAGCGCTTCCTGACGAATATCCAGAAGGGCGCGGGAGTAGTCGTGGATGAACTCCGGATGCCCCTGGAAACACAGCACCTGATCATTGATGTGGTAGGCGGCATAGGGGCAGAAATCGCTGGATGCGATGACCGTGGCGTTCTCCGGCAGCGACGTGACCTGGTCCTGGTGACTGATCAGCAGCGTCAGTTCCTCGCGCACCGGGTTCATCCACGGAGCCTTGGCGGCCAGTTTATAGTTGTGGGTGCCGACACCCCATCCCTGGGTTGCACGCTCGCTCTTGCCACCGAGCAGCAGCGCCAGCAACTGGTGACCGAAACAGACGCCCAGCAGCTTGTCGCCGCGCTCGTAGCGGGTCAGCAGATATTTCTTGAGGGTTTCGATCCACGGGTCGGTGCCGAAGGAGTCGGCCTTGCTGCCCGTAACAAGGTAGGCGTCGAACGTCAGGTCGTCGCTTGGGTACTCACCCTGCACCACGTTGTAGACGGTGAACTCGGCGGCAATCGGCTGCTGCGAAAACAGGTGTTTGAACATCTGCCCGTAGCCCTGATATTGGTCAACCAATTCCGGACGCAGGTGGTCGGTTTCCAGAATGCAGATGCGTAACGACATAAAAAATACCTGACACGTGATGGGAATAATGCACACCCCAGAGCCTGCCTTGAAACACCGTGACAAGGCAAGCCCCGAAATGCGTCATCGTGCCCTCAGAACGCCTCCCCTTTGGCTGCCTTCTCCAGCAGCAATGCAGGCGGCGCGAACCGCTCGCCGTACTGCCTGGCCAGATACTCGGCGCGGGCAACAAAATCCCGCACGCCGTACTGGTTGATGAATTGCAGCGCACCGCCGGTCCAGGCGGCGAAACCGATGCCGAAGATCGAGCCAATGTTGGCATCCGCCGTCGAGGCCAACACGCCCTCCTCCACACAGCGCACGGTTTCGATGGCCTGCACGAACAGCAAGCGATCACGCACATCCTTCGGCGAAATCTGCCCCTCGGCTTTCTCGAAACGCTTCTTCAACTCTGGCCACAGGTGTTTCTGGCCACCCGCCGGATACTCGTAGAAACCACCACCGGCAGCCCTGCCCGGACGCTTGTATTCATTGAGCAGCAAATCGATCACGGCGAATGCCGGATGCTCTGCCAGCGGTTTGCCTTCTGCTTGCAGGTCCTTGGCGGTTTGCAGGCGGATATGGCTCATCAGGCTGAGGGAAACTTCGTCGGAGATCGCCAGCGGACCTATAGGCATGCCGGCCTTGCGCGCCTCGGTCTCGATCATTGCCGCGTTCACGCCTTCGCCCAGCATGGCGATGCCTTCATTGGTAAAGGTGCCGAACACCCTTGAGGTGAAGAAACCACGGCTGTCATTGACCACAATCGGAGTTTTCTTGATTTGCAGGACGAAATCGAACCCGCGGGCCAGGGTTTCTTCGCTGGTGTTGGTGCCCTTGATGATTTCCACCAGCGGCATTTTTTCCACGGGGCTGAAGAAATGCAGGCCGATGAACTTGCTCTGGTCGGGCACGGCGCACGCCAGGCCGCTGATCGGCAAGGTCGAGGTGTTGGAGGCGATCACCGCGTCCGCGCCGACGACTTTCTGTGCGGCCAATGAGACCTTGGCCTTCAACTCACGATCCTCGAACACGGCCTCGATGATCAGGTCGCAACCGGCGAGATCGGCATCGCTTTCACTGGTTTGAATGCGTGCCAGCACGGTGTCGCGTTGCTCGATGCTCATTTGTCCGCGAGCGACTTTCTTGTCCAGCAGCGCCGCCGAATGCGCCTTGCCCTTCTGCGCCGCGGCAAGGTTGATGTCCTTGAGCACCACCTCGATGCCGGCCGATGCGCTGACAAACGCGATACCGGCGCCCATCATCCCAGCGCCGAGGACGCCGACCTTGCGGGTGACATAAGGCGCGAACCCTTCAGGCCGCGAGCCACCGGCATTGATTTCGTTGAGCTGGAACCAGAAGGTGCCAATCAGGTTCTTCGAGACCTGGCCGGTGGTCAGCTCGGTGAAGTAGCGGGTTTCGATCAGGTGCGCCGTATCGAAGTCCACCTGGGCGCCCTCGACCGCCGCACAGAGGATTTTCTCCGGCGCGGGCATAGTGCCCTGGGTTTTGCTGCGCAGGATCGACGGCGCAATCGCCAGCATCTGCGCGACTTTCGGGTTTGACGGTGTACCGCCCGGAATCTGGTAGCCCTTCACATCCCAGCGTTGAACCGCTACCGGATTGGCAAGAATCCACGCCTTCGCCTTGGCTATCAATTCTTCGCCATCGGCTGCCAGTTCGTCGATCAACCCCGCCTGCAACGCCTGTTGCGGGCGAACTTTCTTGCCTTCGAGCAGATACGGCAGGGCTTTCTCGATCCCGAGCATGCGCACCATGCGCACCACGCCGCCACCGCCCGGCAACAGGCCAAGGGTGACTTCCGGCAGGCCGAGCTGCACCGATGGATTATCCAGTGCCACGCGATGATGGCAGGCCAGGCAGATTTCCCAGCCACCGCCGAGCGCCGCGCCGTTGATCGCCGCGACCACGGGTTTGCCGAGGGTTTCCAGGGTGCGCAACTGCCCCTTGAGGGTCAGCACCATGTCGTAGAAGGCTTTGGCTTCAGGCTTGCCGACCTTGATCAGTTCATTGAGGTCGCCGCCAGCAAAGAAGGTTTTCTTGGCCGAGGTGATGACCACCCCGGCGATGTTGTCTTTATCGGCCACCAGGCGCGCAACACAGCCCGCCATGGCCTGGCGGTACACCGCGTTCATGGTGTTGGCGCTCTGGCCCGGCATGTCGATGGTCAGGACAACGATCTGGTCCTGGCCTTTTTCGTAACGAATGGCTTCGCTCATATCTGGGTTCCTTGAAGTCCGGGCTCAGAGGCGTTCGATGATGGTGGCAATGCCCATGCCGCCGCCGACACACAGGGTCGCGAGGCCGTAGCGCAGGTGCCGGGCTTCCAGTTCGTCGAGCAGCGTGCCAAGAATGGCGCAGCCAGTGGCGCCCAGCGGATGGCCCATGGCGATGGACCCGCCATTGACATTGACCTTGTCAGGATCGACGGCCATGTCCTTGATGAATTTCAACACCACGGAGGCAAACGCCTCGTTGACCTCGAACAGATCGATGTCTTCGACCCGCAGCCCGGCCTTGGCCAACGCCTTGCGGGTCGCCGGCGCAGGGCCGGTGAGCATGATGGTCGGATCGGTGCTGGTGACCGCGGTGGCGACAATCCGCGCCCGTGGCTGCAAGCCCAGTGCCCGGCCCTTGGTTTCGGAGCCGATGAGCATCAGCGCCGCGCCGTCGACAATCCCGGAGCTGTTGCCGGGGGTGTGCACATGATTGATCCGCTCCACATGGCTGTAGACCCGCAGCGCGGTGGCATCGAAGCCCATCTGCCCCATCATCTCGAAACTCGGCTTGAGCTTGCCCAGGCCCTCCAGGGTCGTTTCGGCGCGAATGAACTCATCGTGATCGAGCAGGATGATGCCGTTCTGGTCCTGCACCGGCACCAGCGACTTGTCGAACGAGCCGTCGGCTCGCGCCCGCACAGCCTTTTGCTGGGAATGCAGCGCGTAGGCATCGACGTCCTGACGGCTGAAGCCTTCAAGGGTGGCGATCAGGTCGGCGCCCACACCCTGCGGTGTGAAATGACTGTGCAGATTGGTCGCCGGATCCAGCGCCCAGGCACCGCCGTCGCTGCCCATCGGCACCCTGGACATCGACTCGACGCCACCGACCACCACCAGGTCTTCGAAGCCTGAGCGCACCTTCATCGCGCCGAGGTTGACCGCCTCCAGCCCCGAAGCGCAGAAACGGTTGATCTGCACGCCTGCCACACTGATATCCCAGTCAGCCACCTGAGCGGCGGTCTTGGCGATATCAGAGCCCTGATCGCCAATTGGCGTCACGCAACCGAGCACCACGTCATCGACCTGGCTGGTATCCAGCGCCGTGCGCTGTTGCAGCGCGGTCAGCAAACCGGCAACCAGGTTCACCGGCTTGACACTGTGCAAGGCGCCATCGGCCTTGCCTTTGCCACGGGGTGTGCGTAACGCGTCGAAAATCAATGCTTGGGTCATGACATCCTCGAACCGCAGTGCAGGTGGATAAATCCGAGTGCCCACTCTTGGCCCGAGCCGCGTTTGATTCAATGACCGCAGCGCTCACAGACGTTGACGCACACGCTCAGACGGACGGTAGTCAGCTACCGGTTCAACCGTTTCAGGACACCAAGCTGTCTAGCCAACGGGCGCCAAAGAAGCTGGCAATAGGCCTCATGCTTTTTTTAAAGCAATTCGTAACGACACCATACGAAATGGATCTAAACCAAGCGCAGCGCGGGCTCTAAGGTGAACGTGTACGAAGTTGTCGTCGGGTTTTGCCGAGGCGCTCGTCACTACAGGAAGTGCAACGCGCTGCCACATGGAGAAATGCAGGCAGGCATCAGGAAATAACAATAAAGGCGGTCAAGCCATGTTCAAACAATCGAAAGTACGACAAGCCGGGCTCATCCTTTTTGCCACCACGCTGTTGTTGATATTGCCGAACCTGACCAAGGTAATCGGCTAGTCGCGTCTGAAAGTTACGGCGTCACAGTTTTTCAATTGCCACTATCAAAATGTGACTGGCCCGCTACCCGGGCCAGCGTGGCTGTGCCACCCTTGACGGCACTTCCACGACATGGACGGCAATCACTTGAAAATGCTCATTCTGCTCGGGGCCCTGCTGTTCGGCTCGCCCCTTTATGCCGCACAGCTGAACCTGGAGCTGGGCGCGAACAGTCGCACCTGGCAAACCGAGGAATTGCTCAAGCACCCTCAGGTTCAAACCATCCGCATCAGCGACGACGTTTCCTACAAACGGGACATGAGCTACCGCGCCGTGCCTCTGTCCGCACTGCTGACCGGTATCAAGCCTGACGACCATCTGCAAGCCGTGGCCCTGGATGGCTTTGCCGCCGAAATGACCGCCGCGCCGCTGCTCAATACCCAGGGCGCACGGGCGTGGCTGGCGATCGAAGACCCGGCCACCCCCTGGCCACCGCTATCCGAAGACAAGCCAGGGGCCGGGCCGTTCTATCTGGTCTGGACCAACCCGCAGGCCGGCAACATCAGCCCCGAACAATGGCCGTTCCAGGTGGCGAGCATCAAGCGCCTGGCGCCCGTGGCCGAGCGCTTTCCCGCCCTGCTGCCCGATCCGGCCTTGAAGGCGGATGATCCGGTGAACAAGGGTTTTGCGTTGTTCCAGAAGAACTGCCTGGCGTGCCATCGACTCAATGGCGCCGGGGACGCGCAGTTCGGGCCAGACCTGAATATTCCCTACAACCCGACCGAGTATTTCGGCGCGGACTTTCTCAAGCGCTATATCCGCGACCCACAGAGCTTGCGCCAGTGGCCGCAAGCGAAGATGCCCGGATTTTCGGCCGAGGTGCTGCCGGATGGAGATGTGGGGATGCTGGTGGGGTATTTGCAGCATATGGTCGGGCGCAAGGTTAAGCCGTAACAAATTCGTACCTTTAGGAGCGGGCTTGCCCGCTCCCACAGGATCACCGGTGCTGGCGTCGGTGACTCTGGAACGTACTGAAACGAAAACGGCCAACCCGAAGGTCAGCCGTCTTTGCCGGTTGTCACTGTTCATAAGGTTATGCGAGTCGCCCTCGTACCTCCTGTTTCACACCCCAGCCTTCGATGATGCCGCCAAGCGGCTCGACGACCGCTTCGAAACCCTGTTCGAAATTGCCGATGTCGTCGTAGGTTGCATACATGACTTTGCACAATTCCAGCGCCCAGGCACCGTCGTCGCGCACACTGACTTGCGCATCCAGGGATTCGCCACGATGGAAATGACCTGCCGCCCTGCGCGCCCGCTCCTCGTCCGGGAAAATGGCGTAGAACTCGATGGGATGAAACCGTGAAAAGTCAAAACCGCCTTCTTTCATGCGGCGCAGAACGCTGCTGCTGATGTCTTCTTGATAGGCTGTGCTCATGAAACGTCCTCCTCAAAACGATGGATAGACTTTCCGTACTCCCTCACCCGCCACCGAACAGCGCGGACGACGGCAACCGATGTGCCGGCGGGAAACAAGCATGTAGCTGACAAGACCAGACCTTAGCGATCCATTCGCTGATCTCGCTTGCAGAGTAGCCCCAAGACAGAGCCTCTGCCAAGGTCTGGTAGTGAATGTCAAGGAGGTGGGATCAGATCGGGGCAATACTGAGGATCTGGATGCTGTACTGGGACTTCAGGCTTTTGACCGTCGGATTGTCGGTTCGCCCTTCCAGATCATTGAGATCGAGCTCGGCAGCGACCGGCAGGTACCGCGCGAGGATAAGTTTGGCGGCCTGCTCGTCGTTCGGGCACTCCTCGCACTCGAAGATTTCGCCAACTGCTTCGCCGTGATCATCCACGAAAGTGATCTTCCACTTCTGCATCAGAGCCTCCTCGATCAAACCCGCAAATGGGTTTACATCTATCTGGACTTTTGCCTTGAGTGATCGTTCATGCCGATTGCGGCGGGCTGGCATGAAAAGAAATTTACCCTGTAGGAGCGAGCAAGCTCGCGATTGCGGTGGGTCAGTTTACGAGATGTTGCCTGACACTCCCTCATCGCGAGCTTGCTCGCTCCTACAGGTTCAGGTGTATCAGTCGTTGCCTGGCTTGTTCACTGCCTGCAATACGTATTGCGGCAAGGCGAACGCGCCAATGTGGATTTCCGGATTGTAGTAGCGGGTGACGATGCCGCTGCCCGTGAAGCGTTGTTGCAGGGTTTCGCGGGACAACTTGCGATAAGCGGTATTGGTCGCGCCCCAGGCGAAGGTCATCGAGCCGCCGATGTAGGTCGGCACGGCGGCCTGGTAGAAGTGCCAGTCCGGGAACAGGCTGCGCAGGCGACCGGCTGTAGTCTTCACTTCTTCGATCTGCATGAATGGCGTGCCGTTCTGGGTCACCAGGATACCGCCTTCGTTCAGGCAGCGGTGGCAGGCCTGGTAGAAGTTTTCCGAGAACAGCACTTCGCCCGGTCCGATAGGGTCGGTGGAGTCGGAAATGATCACGTCGAATTTTTCAGTGGTGGTGGCGACGAAACGCATGCCGTCGTCGATCACCAGGTTCAGGCGTGGATCATCGAATGCGCCCTTGGAGTGGTTCGGCAGGAATTCCTTGCACATGTCGACCACGGTGCCGTCGATCTCGACCATGGTGATGTGTTCGACGCTACGGTGCTTGGCCACTTCACGCAACATGCCACCGTCGCCGCCGCCAATGATCAACACGCGCTTGGCGGTGCCATGGGCGAGGATCGGTACGTGGGTGAGCATTTCGTGATAGATGAACTCGTCGGCTTCGGTGGTCTGGATCACGCCGTCCAGCGCCATCACCCGGCCCATGCGCGGGTTTTCGAAGATCACCAGGTGCTGGTGTTCGGTGCGCACTTCGTGCAGCAGTTTTTCCATGCGAAAACGCTGGCCGTAGCCTTCGTAGAGGGTTTCCAGGTAGTCGCTGGTCGGGATGTTGCTCATGGGAAGTGCTCCGATGAATGCGGGTGGCAACGGACGGTTACCCGCCCATGATGGTCATTCGAAAGTCTCGATTGACCGGGAAAGGCGCGCATTCTACGTCGAGGAACATGACAGGTCGAATGCGGGAGCAAGCTCGCTCCCACAGGTTTAGTGTCGCTTGTTCAGAACTTGACATTGCCGCGCGGTCCGGCAATGGCCCAGATGACCAGCCCCAGCACTGGCAACAGCGCGATCAGCAGCACCCAGAGGACTTTCGCCCCGGTCCCGGCGCTGCTCTTGAAGACGTTGATGATGGCCCAGATGTCCAGGACAAAAATGATCAAGGCAACCAGGCTGTTGAACGTGGAACCCATGGTGACGCTCCCTAAATTTGATTTGCCCTCACAGGATAGACTGTCATCGCGAGGGCTCCTTCTTTTTGACAGTATTTGCTATCAGACGTGGATCGCCACTTTCAGGGCTTCCAGGGATGGCGCGGCGGCGATGCCGACTTCTGCGCACAACTCCAGGACGCGCGGCACGTCATTGCCATAGACCAGGACCACCTGCAACTCGTCATCGAGCAACTGGCTGATGTTCATCAGCGTGTAGCCGCCGTTTTCCTTGTTCAGGCTGCTCATCTGCACCTGGATGCGATTGAGCGCGGTCAGGGCTTCGGTCCTGGCCAGTTGCTTGGGCTTGAGATTGAACTCCACCCCCGGGCCGAACGAGGCGACGATCTGTGCGAACAGTTCCATGTAGGTGTCAGCCTGGAACAGCACCGTTTCCGGCAGGCTACCGACTACCACCCACTCCCCCAGCGGAATCGGGAAAGTGTCGTCGTAGTTGATGTCTGTATTGGCGATCAGAAAAGCCTGTGGATCGGCGTAGGCCTGGGCCGCTTCGTCCGCGACCTTGAGGATCTCGTCTTCGCCCATGCACCCGGAGCTGATTTTGCTGATGAGTTCGACGAGTGCGGCTTTCATGGGGCGGATCCTGTAGCGAGGGAAGTTTTGAGGGCGCGAAGGATAACGCATTACCGAGTGAAATGCGGACCTGTGGCGAGGGGGCTTGCCCCCGCTCGGCTGCGTAGCAGTCGTAAAGTCGGCGTATGCGGTCTTTCTGAGGTGCCCCGATTGAATGGTATGGGGCCGCTTCGCGACCCAACGGGGGCAAGCCCCCTCGCCACGGGGGAAAGCGTCAACCCAGGAGTTTCTGCAACTGCGCAACGGTATCGGCAGCGCCCATGGTTCTGGCGGCGTCCAGCGCGGTGAGGCCATTGGCGTCCTTGGCTTTCGGGTCGGCGCCCTTGCCGATCAGGTAATCGACCACTTCGACGCGGTTGAACATCGCCGCCATCATCAGCGCCGTACGGCCATCGAAGGACGAGCCTTCAACTTGCGCGCCGCCGTCGACCAAGGCCTCGATCACCGCCAGGTCGCCCTTGAAGGCGGCGCCGGCAATCGGGCTCTGGCCGTTGTCGTTGCGAATCTCCGGGTCGGCCTTGTGCTCGAGCAGGACTTTCACCGTGTCCACATGCCCGTGATACGCGGCCAGCATCAGCAAGGTATCGCCCTTGTGGTTACGCAGGTTCGGCGGCAAACCCTTGGTCAGCAGCGCGGCCATCATTGCCGCATCGCCCTCCCGTGCCTTGTTGAATACCTGTTCGGCAAATTCGGCGGCTTCTTCGGGGGTCATCTGGCGGCTTTTGTCTGACATTGGGCACTCCCTTTTCTGTCATTCGTAAAAGCCGACAGTTTCCCGAGCGGCCCCGGCACTGTCACTTGTTTTTTCTCATGGGTCGCCATAGCCAGATTCAATAGCGGTACTTGCCGCCGTGAATATCGGACAACAACTGCTCCGTGACCTGCACATAGGTCTGGGTCCCCGGCAGCCAGGCATAGATCGGGTCCTCCCCGGTCTTACCCGGGTCGAAAGCTTCGTCCTTGAGTCGGGTCTTCTGATATTTGAACGTCCCGGTGGTTTCCATTTTCACTTTCACCCGCAGGAACAACGGCACCGCATAGGCCGGCATTTGCTCACGGGCGAAGGCCAGCAATTCACTGAAGTCCAGGGTTGCCAGGGATTCGGCGGGTGTGATCGCCGCCATGCCGGCACGGCCATTGGTATTGCGGATTTCCACGCCATAGGCCACGGCCTCGGAAATTTGCGGGTGTTGCAAGAGGATGTTTTCGACCTCCGTGGTCGAGACGTTTTCGCCTTTCCAGCGGTAGGTATCGCCCAGGCGGTCGACAAACTGCGCATGACCGAAACCGATGTTGCGTAGCAAGTCGCCGGTGTTGAAGTAGCGGTCACCTTTCTCGAAGACATCGTGGAGCACGACCCTGGCGGTTTTCTGCGGATCGGTGTAGCCGTCCAGCGGTGCCTTGTCGTCGATTTTCGCCAGCAACAACCCCTGCTGGCCCTTGGCGACCTTGCGCATCAGGCCGTTGGCCTGACGAATCGGTGCGCCGCTGTCGTGGTCGTACTCGACCAGCTCCCAGGACATCAGGGAAAAACCGATGGTGTTGTCGAAATTCAGAATGTTGGTGAACCCGATATTGCCGTCGCTGGCGGCGTACAGTTCACAGATGTGATTCACCGCGAAGCGGGTCTTGAACTCGTTCCAGGCGCCGGGGCGCAGGCCGTTGCCGACCATCTTCTTCACGTCGTGCCGGCTGTCGTCGGCGCTCGGCGGTTGATCGACCAGGTAGCGGCACAGTTCGCCAACATAACCGATGGTGGTCGCCCGGTACTTGCGCGCGTCGTTCCAGAACTGACTGGCGCTGAACTTGCGGCGAATGGCGAACCCGCTGGCACCACTGACGGCCGAACCCCAGCACACGCACAGGCCAGTGGCGTGGTAAAGCGGCAAGGTGCAATAGACGACATCGTCCGGGCGCATGTCCAGGGCGATCATGCCGAAGCTCACAGAGCTGCGCATCCAGCGGCCATGCTTGAACACACCTGCCTTGGGCAGCCCCGTGGTGCCCGAGGTGTAGATATAGAAACAAGGGTCATCGAAGAAAATCCGCTGGCTGCTGGCGGGGTTGTCAGTGGCGTCATCAAGGCTGACGGTCATCAAGTTGATGAAACCCTCAGGCGCGATCCCCGGATGGCGCGAAGTATCCTGATCGGCGACAAACCAGGTGCGCGCCGTCTTGATCGCCACCCGATCACGAACCGCCAGGTACGCCGGGACCAACTCCTCACCGACTATGATCGCCACCGGCGCCACCAGATTCACGCTGTGCACCAGGGTGTCGCGGGTCTGCGAGGTATTGAGCAGCGCACTGATCGCGCCGACCTTGGCCACCGCCAGAATCGTCACCAGCAGTTCGGGGCGGTTCTCGATGAAGACCGCCACCACATCGCCCTTGCCGATGCCCTGGCCGATCAGGTGATGGGCGATGCGGTTGGCCCATTGGTTGACCTCGGAATAACTGAGTACCACGTCGCCTTGCAACAGCGCCGGGCCATCCGGGTTACGTAACGTGGCTTGCTCGAAACTCCAACCCAGACCACACGCTTGGGTCGGATCCTTGACGTTGGCGACCTTCATGCCCTTCACCACCCGAGGGATGGCTTTGGCAATGGAAGGCAGCTTGCGGAGCATCATGCCCCAGGTAATCGTGTCGTGCGGCGTGCGGCTCATGATGCTCCCGTTCGATCTTTTTATTGTCGGGCGGCGATGACTGAGCCCGAAAATACGTCAACGGTTCTTGAGCTGTACACGCGGTTTTTGAAATGTTTTGTATCTGCGATCTTGATCCGCGATCTTGATCCGCGCGTGCGTTGCGCGAAGGTGATCCCGTGCACGCCAATTGGTTCCATGGAGTCGCCGACGTACCTGCAAAATGCAGGATGCACGATGAGCATTCATGCAAATTGCACGAAAGCAAAAACCACCACAAATCTTAACTTGTTGATTTTTATAATAAATTAACAACTGAAAATACTGGCACAAAGGCTGCAACTGTCTATCCATGCTTGCCATTCAAGTCATCATGGAGCCGAACGACATGAGCCTCATCCAGGAAAAATTTTCGTCCCTGTTCTCCCGTTTCACGGTCACTACCCAAGACCGTCCTGACGGCGGGATCCTGCTGACTTTGTCCAGCGACGACGGCAGAGAATTCAAGCGCTCGATTTCCTACCAGCAATTGCACAACGGCGACCAACTGACGTGGGTCATCAGCGCCATTCGCCGCGATCTCGCCGAGCAAGCCAGTGAGTTGCCGCAGATTACCCAGCTGCAAAGCCAGCAACGGTTTGCCTTGCCGACCTATCACTCGCTGTAAGAAAACACTGTAGGAGCGAGCATGCTCGCGATAGCGGAGTGTCAGTCAACATCAATGTTGAATGACAGATCGCAATCGCGAGCATGCCGCAAGCGGGCACCCGCTCCTACAGGTTGTGTAGTGTTTAGAAGGCAGCAGGATTTATCCGCGCAAAGCTGTCCACGGTGACATGTCCCGCCAGTTCGCCACCTTCACGAGCCAGGCCACACGTGGCCATCCCCGCTGCACGCGCGGCATCCAGCTCTTCGACAATGTCTGACAGAAACAGAATCTGCCCCGCCTCGATATCGATCGCTTGCGTGATGTTGGCGTAGGACTGCGCTTCACGTTTTGGCCCCGACGTCGTGTCGAAGTAGCCACTGAACAGAGACGTCAAATCCCCCGCTTCCGAGCAGCCGAAGATCAATTTCTGCGCCTGGATCGAGCCCGAGGAATATACGAACAGTCGATAGCCGCTCTGGTGCCAGTGCTTTAGCGCATCGACGGCGTCGGGGAAGACGTGACCTTTCAGTTGCCCGGCCTCATAGCCCTGTTCCCAGACCATTCCCTGCAACGCTTTCAATGGCGTGGCCTTGCGATCTTCGGCAATCCAGCCCAGCAGGATCTCGACAACGCGCTCGACATCGGCGTCCGGCTCGTTGCTGTCCCGGCGCACGGCGTCCAGCTGTGCAGCCACGTCTGCGCGCCCGGCATGCTCACGAACGAAGTCCGGCAGATGCCTGGCCGCGTAGGGAAACAGCACGTCGAACACAAAACTCACCGCGCTGGTGGTGCCTTCGATGTCGGTGAGAATCGCTTTGATCGGCATCGATTCAGTCCTCAAGACGCGGGAATTGGCTGGCGATGTCTTCGCCGGTGAAATTGGCCACCCAGCCTTCCGGATTATTGAACAGACGGATCGCGACAAAATGCGGGTGCTCGCCCATGTCGAACCAATGTTTGGTACCGGCCGGCACCGAGATCAGGTCGTTCTTCTCGCAGAGCACCGCGTAGACGTAATCATCGATGTGCAGGGTAAACAAGCCACGGCCGGCGACGAAAAATCGTACTTCGTCTTCGCCATGGCGGTGTTCATTGAGGAACTTGGCGCGCAGTTCGGCTTTTTGCGGGTGATCGCTGTTGAGGCTGATGACGTCGACGGTGATGTAACCGCGTTCGGTCATCAGCTTGTCGATTTGCGCCTGGTAGGCGGCAATCACTTCTTCCTGACTGGCACCCGGCTGGATCTTCGCCGCCGCTTGCCAGCGGTCGAAACGCACGCCCTGCTCGGCCAGGGTCGAGGCGATGTCTTCGAAATGGGTCAGCACCTTGTTGGGAATCTCGGGGCTGGAGACGTGATAAACGGACAGGCTGCTCATCAGGGCAACTCCTTAACGGTTCATGCTTTATGGTTCGAGAGCGAGCGCACCTTCAACTCGCACTCGAACAAAAATTCGAAGGCCTCGATCTGCCGCAGGGCATCGCTCATGCGCGTACCCCAGGTGTACAGGCCGTGGCCGCGGATCAGATAACCGACGCAATCGGGATGGGCGTCGAGCCAAGGCTGCACCTTGGCGGCCAGGCGCGCAATGTCCTGATCGTTGTCGAATATCGGCACGCACACCCGGGATTCGTGGGTCGTCACACCGCTGAAGGCTTTTTGCAGTTCGTAGTCTTCGAACTCGATGAAGTCTTGCTGCGTGAGGCGCGACAGCACGGTGGCATTCACCGAATGGGTGTGCAGCACTGCGCCGATCTCGGGACGCCAGCTGTAAAGCTGGGTGTGCAACAGGGTTTCGGCGGACGGTTTCTTGCCCGGCTCCAGGCTGTTGCCCGACAGGTCGGTTGCCAGCACATCGTCCATGCCCAGTTGCCCCTTGTGCTTGCCGGACACGGTCAGCAAAGCTTCGGTTGGCGACAGGCGGGTCGAGTAATTGCTGCTGGTGGCCGGCGACCAGCCGCGGCCATAGAGAAAACGCCCGGCGTCGATGATTTCCTGGGCGAGTTGTTCACGGGTAAGGCTCATGGCCTGTCCTCTTGCATACATGTGGCAATGATAACGGCAGCCGCGACGGCTGCGAGACTGGCAATACTAAATGTCCATGCCGCGCCGAGGGCATTCCAGCTGTAGCCGGAATACAACGCGCCCAACGCGCCGCCGGTGCCGGCCAATGCGGCATACAACGCCTGGCCCTGGCCTTGCTGGCGCGCACCGAAACTACGTTGCACGAATGAAATGGCGGCGGCGTGAAAGCTGCCGAATGTCGCCGCGTGCAGCACCTGGGCAAACAGCAATACCCAAAGGAATTCGGCCAACGCCCCAAGCAGCAACCAGCGCAGCGCCGCCAGCAGAAAACTCGCCATCAGCACCCGGCGCAGGGAAAACCGCGCGAGGATCTTGCTCATGGCCAGAAACATCAGGACTTCAGCGACCACGCCGACCGCCCAGAGCATGCCGATCACACCACGGCTGTAACCCAGACGCTCAAGGTGCAAGGTCAGAAACGTGTAATACGGCCCGTGGCTCATTTGCATCAGCGCCACACAGGCGTAAAACGCCAAAACGCCGGGGTTGCGCAACTGCTTGAGAAATCCCTCCCCCGCTACCCGGTTTCCCGGTGCCGGCTGGGCATTGGGCACCCACAGACTGCTGAGCACGATACCGGCCATGATCAGCACCAACGCTGACGGGTAGATATCGAGGCTCAGCCATTGGAACAGCCGGCCCAGCGCGACCACGGTGATGATGAAACCGATCGAGCCCCACAGGCGAATCTGGCTGTAGCGCGAGGTCTGGCCCTGCAAGTGCGCCAGGGTGATGACTTCGAACTGCGGCAATACTGCATGCCAGAAGAACGCGTGCAAGGCCATGACCATCGCCAGCCAGGCATAGCTCTTGCTGACGAAAATCAGCGAAAAGGTCAGCAGCGTGCACACCGCGCCGAAGCGCACGATGGCCAGTCTTCGGCCGGTGTAATCACCCAGCCAGCCCCAGATATTCGGCGCCACACAGCGCATCAGCATCGGGATCGCCACCAGCTCTCCGATGCGCGCGGCACTAAAACCCAGGTGATCGAAGTACAGCGCCAGAAAAGGCGCTGTCGAACCGAGCAAGGCGAAATAGAACAGATAGAAACTGGAAAGCCGCCAGTACGGGAGCGCCGCAGCCGCCATCAGACGGCTGCGACCGGAAAGTCAGCCATTTACAGCTGACCCAGCACCGGCGTGCTCACGCGCACATCGGCATTCTGCCCGCGGTGACGCAGCAGGTGATCCATCAGCACAATGGCCATCATTGCTTCGGCAATCGGCGTGGCGCGAATGCCGACGCACGGATCATGACGGCCCTTGGTGATCACTTCCACCGGGTTGCCATGGATGTCGATGGAGCGGCCCGGCGTGGTGATGCTCGACGTCGGCTTCAGCGCCAGGTGCGCAACGATGGGCTGACCGGAGGAAATACCGCCGAGAATGCCGCCGGCGTTGTTGCTGAGGAAGCCTTGCGGGGTCATCTCATCGCGATGCTCGGTGCCACGCTGGGCGACGCTGGCGAAACCGGCGCCGATTTCCACGCCCTTGACCGCGTTGATACTCATCAGTGCATGGGCCAGTTCAGCGTCGAGACGGTCGAAAATCGGCTCGCCCAGGCCCGGCATCACGCCTTCGGCGACCACGGTGATTTTCGCGCCGACCGAATCCTGGTCGCGGCGCAACTGGTCCATATAGGCTTCCAGTTCCGGCACTTTGTCCGGGTCCGGGCTGAAGAAGGCATTCTGCTCGACCGAGTCCCAGGTCTTGAACGGGATTTCAATCGGCCCCAACTGGCTCATGTAGCCGCGAATGACGATGCCCTGGCTGGCCAGGTATTTCTTCGCAATCGCACCGGCCGCGACGCGCATCGCGGTTTCGCGAGCCGAGCTGCGACCGCCGCCGCGGTAGTCGCGCTCGCCGTACTTGTGGTGGTAGGTGTAGTCGGCGTGGGCCGGGCGGAACAGATCCTTGATCGCCGAGTAGTCCTTGGACTTCTGGTCGGTGTTGCGGATCAACAGGCCGATCGCGCAGCCCGTGGTACGCCCTTCGAACACGCCGGAGAGGATTTCGACTTCGTCGGCTTCCTGGCGCTGGGTGGTGTGGCGGCTGGTGCCGGGCTTGCGGCGGTCCAGGTCACGCTGCAGATCCTCCAGGGATATCTCCAGGCCCGGTGGGCAGCCATCGACAATGGCGACCAACGCCGGGCCATGGCTTTCGCCCGCGGTGGTGACAGTGAACAGCTTGCCGTAGGTATTGCCGGACATGCAGGGCGCTCCGTGAAATCGAACCTGAATACGTAATGCGCGCCAGTATACGCAGGCTACCCAAGTAGTTCATCCTCGAACCTTATGGGTGCCTGTGAGTCCAACCGGCATCTTCTGAATGATGGCGCGATGATGCTGCGAGTTCTAGCCTTGAGCCTTACCCTGATTTCCGGCTTCGCCCAGGCGACTGTCCTGCAACGGCTGATGACCCTGGACACCGGCACTGGCGAGCTTTTCGGCTCGTTGTTATTGCCAAAATCCGACAATCCGGTGCCGGTGGTCCTGATCATTTCCGGCTCCGGCCCTACGGATCGCGACGGCAACAATCCCGATGGCGGGCGCAATGACAGCCTCAAGCGCCTGGCCTGGGTGCTGGCCAAACACAACATCGCCAGCGTGCGTTACGACAAGCGTGGCGTGGCCGCGAGCCTGGCCGCGACCCCGGACGAGCGTAACCTGACAGTAGAGGCCTATGTGGCCGATGCGCAAGCCTGGGGCCAGAAGCTCAAGACCGATCCGCGTTTCGGCAAACTGATTGTGCTGGGTCACAGCGAAGGTGCCTTGATCGCCAGCCTCGCGGCGCCGGGCATCGATGCCGACGCGGTGATTTCGGTCTCGGGTAGCGCCCGGCCGGTCGATCAGGTCATCCGCCAGCAACTGGGCAATCGCCTGCCCCCGCCGCTGATGCTGCGCAGCAATGAATTGCTCGACAGCCTCAAGGCTGGCAAGCCCGACGATAATGTGCCGCCACCCTTGCAGGCGATTTTCCGCCCGAGCGTGCAGCCTTACCTGATTTCCCTGTTCCGTCAGGACCCGGCCGCGGCGTTCGCCAAGCTGAAAATGCCGGCATTGATCATCCAGGGCAGCAACGACATCCAGGTCGGCGTCAATGATGCAAGGTTGCTCAAGGCAGCCAAGCCGGACGCCGAACTGGCACTGATCGAGGGCATGAACCACGTCATGCGCATCGTGCCCAACGACGTCAAGCGCCAGCTGGCTTCCTATAAAGATCCACAATTGCCCCTGGCGGCGGAACTGGGCACGCGAATTCTCGGGTTTATTGACGGACTTCGCGCCAGTTAAGCTCCAGTCCTGAAGAAAACGGCCGATAAGCCTTTGTCGCCAGTACATTGGTTGGCAACACGCTGAGCTTGCACAGGATCTCGCCGTTATGACTGACACCCAGACTTCACCCGACACCACCGCTGAAACAGACACACCGCCAGCGGTCGAGCTGCCTTGGGCGGACGTCCACGTCGAGCACCACAAAATGCTCCGCCTGGCGCCGCTGAAGACTGATCGCAATACAGGCGGGCGCCCGCTGCGCTTTGTCGAACTAGGCTATGCCGAACGCAACGACAAGGCACGCAGCCTGATGCGCATGAGCATCACCCTGCCCGGCCAGCGCGTACGCAAGGAACAGAACCATCTGGACGTGTGGGTCGATCATGCCGAAAAGCGCGTGCATTTCGGCCCCGACAGCGGCTTGCAGATTGAACCGCTCAACCGTGGCATTGGCCGCTATTTGGCGGCCCAGGGCATCAACTGGGCAAAAAAGCGCTGGCCGACCTACACCGTCGACGGCTTTGACCTGAACAACAAGGATGCACTGAACGAAGACACCCGCCTGCGCCGCGATCATTTTTTGCGCGTGCACGGTTTCGACGTGGTGTATGCCGATGCCCAGCATCTGAAAGGCAGCGTCAAGCCGGTCAAGGTCGGCGACCTCCTGGGCGACTGGAACAGCGAAAAACTGCAGGTCGTGGAAATTCTCGAGGCTGCGCAAATGCTCCAGCAAGCCGAGCAGAACCTGGCCGAGCAGGAAGTCAAACTCAAGAACCATGAAGAGAAAGTCAGCAAATACAAACGCGAAGACGCCGGGTTGCGCTTCACCATTACGTGCCTGGTGGCGTTCGCGGTGTTTCAGGCGGGGTTGCTGATCTGGATTGCCACGCACCGGTGAATACTTGGGATGTTGGCGCCGCGGTACTCTGTAGGAGCGAGCAAGCTCGCGATGGACGTTAACGATAACGCGTGCTCACTGAACAAACGCGTCGCCCTCAAGTCCATCGCGAGCTTGCTCGCTCCTACAGGTCAGATGCGGGAGGCGAACAGTGCCTGATGATCGCGGCACTGCTCGGCGCTCAGCATGAACACGCCATGCCCGCCTCGCTCGAAGTCCAGCCAGGCGAAGTCGACCTCCGGGTACAACGCCTCGACATGTACCTGGCTGTTGCCCACTTCGACAATCAGCAAGCCCTTCTCGGTCAGATGATCCGCCGCTTCGGCAAGCATGCGCCGCACCAGATTCAAACCGTCATCACCGCAGGCCAGGCCCAGTTCCGGTTCGTGCTGGTACTCGTCCGGCATGTCGGCGAAATCTTCGGCGTCGACGTACGGCGGGTTCGACACGATCAGATCGAAACGCTGACCCGGCAAACCATCGAAACCATCGCCCTGCACCGTGTAGACACGCTCCTCGACACCGTGACGCTCGATATTCTGGTTGGCCACTTCCAGCGCTTCGAACGACAGATCGGCCAACACCACTTCGGCGTTCTGGAACTCGTAGGCGCAGGCGATACCGATGCAACCGGAGCCGGTGCACAGGTCGAGGATCCGCGCCGGCTCGTTGGCCAGCCACGGGGTAAAACGGTTTTCAATCAGCTCGCCAATCGGCGAGCGCGGGATCAGCACACGTTCATCGACAATGAACGACATGCCGCAGAACCAGGCTTCGCCCAGCAGGTAAGCGGTCGGCACGCGCTCTTCGATGCGTCGCTTGAGCAGTTGCTGCAAGTGGACCCGTTCGTCTTCTTCCAGATTGCAGTCGAGGTAGCTGTCAGCAATTTCCCACGGCAGGTGCAACGCACCCAACACCAGTTGACGGGCTTCGTCCCAGGCATTGTCCGTCCCATGGCCGAAAAACAGATCCTCCCCATGAAAGCGGCTGACGGCCCAACGGATATGGTCACGCAGGGTACGAAGGCGGGAAGTGATCACGACGGCAAACTCCAGAAAAATCGACGGGCGATTCTACCAGTCAAACGGCGTCACGACGACGCGGGAAAACCACCGAGCCAAATGTAGGAGTTATCCGTTTTTTCGCCAGGCTATTGAACAAAACCTGACTATTGACAAGGCTACAGGCCAGCAAAGACGCCACCTACGATCGTAGCGATTCACAGAACCGCTCATCCAGAGGACAATGCCGCAAAAGCCCCACTCCAAGGAGCCCCAGAATGTCCGTTCCACAAACGATGTTTCAACTCAGCGGCCGCGGTTATCCGCCAGCCAAACTGAGTCATGCGACCCTGATCATCATCGATGCCCAAAAAGAATACCTCAGCGGCCCCCTGGCCCTGAGTGGCATGGATGAGGCTGTCGCGAACATCAAGCAATTGCTCGCCGCTGCCCGCGCCGCCGGCCGGCCGATCGTGCACGTCCGCCACCTCGGTACACTCGGCGGGTTGTTCAACCCCCAGGGTGTAGGTGGAGAGTTCATTCCAGGCCTGGAGGCGCAGAGCGATGAAACCGTCATCGGCAAAATGTTGCCAAGCGCGTTTCACGGCACCGAACTGGCAAAACGCCTGGAAGACCTCGGTGCCCTTGACCTGATCGTCTGCGGCTTCATGAGCCACTCCAGCGTCAGCACCACAGTGCGCGCCGCCAAGAACCTGGGTTTCCGCTGCACCCTGGTGGAAGACGCCTGCGCCACCCGCGATCTGCCCTACAAGGGTGGTGTGCTCAGTGCCGCACACGTTCATCAGACGGAGATGGCGATCATGGGCGACAACTTCGCCACCCTCGCGCTGACCCGCGAACTGATCTGATCGACACTCAATGAGCGGCCTGGAGCGCCGCTCATCCGCAAAAACCTCTCATTCCCCGTAATTGTCTTAGCCTCAGGAACATCCCGGTCAACTCCCGGTCGAAGGGCCGATACCCATTGAGGAAGGTCGGAATGAAGTTATCCGATGGTTTTGATGCTCGCCGCCTGCGGCCCAAAGGCCAACGCAACTGGCGTTTTAGAATCGGCGCAGCATTCGCTGCCTTGCTGGCAATGAGTGGCGTGCTGCTCGCCATGGCCGCTGCCGCCGCGCTGTTCGGCCATGTACCTGCCCTGGGCGAGTTGAACAGCAACCGCGCCGGTGCGGCAGTGATTCTGGCGATCGGCCTGTTCGTGCTGTACCTCGGAGTATGGCTGTGGCGTCGTTGCCGGCGCCGCTCGCGGCAATCGCGGGAGCTGGCCATGTCCCCGCACCTGATGAAAAAACACGACTGAGACCAGGGTCGAGACCGGGCTCCGTGCGTTTTGTCGCGCCCCATTCGCTTCGAGTTGGGTAAACTGGCCGCCCTTCGCGGAGGCTGACATGCAAGACGACGATTTTTCCCTGTTCAAAAGTGCGATCCAAGGCGTCAAGCCGATCAAGCACGATCGCGCCGAAACCGGCAAACCCAAGACTGACCGCGCGCAGATCGCCAAGCTGCGCCAGGCGGCCACTGTTCGCGCCGATGCCACCACCGTCGACGGCCTGTCCGATCAGTTCGTCATCGACGTCGGTCCTGAAGACGAACTGATGTGGGCACGTGACGGCGTGCAGGAAAGCCAGATGCGCAAGCTCAAGATCGGACAGATTCCGTTCGAAGGCAGCCTCGACCTGCACGGCATGAGCGTGGAAAAAGCCCGGGAAACCCTCTGGGCGTTCCTGGCCGAAGCGACCAGATTCGAAATCCGCTGCGTGCGCGTCACCCATGGCAAGGCTGTTCGCCTCGACGGCAAGCGGCCGATGATCAAAAGCCACGTCAACACCTGGCTGCGCCAGCATCCACAGGTACTCGGCTTCACCTCGTGCCAGGCCAGACATGGCGGTGCCGGCGCGGTTTACGTGATGCTCAAGCGCACCATGATGGAAGGTCGCGACGAGTAAAGCTGACGCGCCACGCTTGCAGCGTCGTGTCAGCCACCGTACCCTTGCCCTTTGCGTAAAATCCCACAGGTAGTTTCATGTCCCTGGAACAGAATTACACCGCGATCCTTGGCCAACTGGGCGAGGACGTCTCCCGCGAGGGCCTGCTCGACACGCCCAAGCGTGCCGCCAAAGCCATGCAGTACCTCTGCCGCGGCTATGAACAGACACTGGAAGAGGTCACCAACGGTGCCCTCTTCAGCTCCGACAACAGCGAAATGGTGCTGGTCAAGGACATCGAGTTGTACTCGCTGTGCGAACACCACCTGCTGCCGTTCATCGGCAAAGCGCATGTTGCCTACATCCCGAGCGGCAAGGTCCTGGGCCTGTCGAAGGTGGCGCGGATCGTCGACATGTACGCGCGCCGCCTGCAGATCCAGGAAAACCTCAGCCGCCAGATCGCCGATGCGGTCCAGCAAGTCACCGGCGCCCTGGGTGTTGCAGTGGTGATCGAGGCCAAGCATATGTGCATGATGATGCGCGGTGTGGAAAAGCAGAATTCGTCGATGATCACCTCGGTGATGCTCGGTGAGTTCCGCGAGAACGCAGCCACCCGCAGCGAATTCCTCAGCCTCATCAAGTAATTCGCTTTCGGAAGAAAACCGGCATTCATCGCCGGTTTTTTTTCGCCCGTGAAAAATCAGGTAAGCTGCGCGCCTTTCTTTCCTTGCACCGTGAGGCTTTCAACGTGTTCGTAAAAGCGCTTCGTGTCGGCCTTGGCCAACTGATCATCTTCATTGACTTCATCACTCGCCCAAGCAAAAAGAAGCGCCCCGCCGCTGCTCAGGCTCAAATCGATTCCGCCGCCAAGGGCCTGACCCTGTATCAATTCCACGCCTGCCCGTTCTGCGTGAAGACCCGTCGCACCCTGCGCCGCCTGAATGTGCCGGTGGCCTTGCGCGATGCGAAAAACAACGAACAGGATCGCCAGACCCTGCTGGAGCAAGGCGGCAAGATCAAGGTGCCGTGCCTGCGCATCGAAGAAAATGGCCAGACCACCTGGATGTATGAGTCCAAGGTGATCATTGATTATCTGGACAAGCGGTTTGCGACGGTCTGATGTTCTTCCGTTGGGGCTGATGGCCTTATCGCGAGCGTGCTCGCTCCTACAGTTGGAATGCGTTCCCCTGTAGGAGCGAGCATGCTCGCGATGAGGCCGGCACTCACAACGCAAATCTCAGACAAAAGTAAACCGGCCCTTGCGCCGGTTTATTTGTTATCAGGCCGCCTGCGCCGCTTGCGCCTGTCGCACCACCGCCGCCAACCGCTTGAGCCCTTCATCCAGCCGCGCCGGGTCGATGTGGCTGAAGTTCAAGCGCAAGTACCCCGGGTGCTTGTCCGGCTCAGGGAAGAACGGCTCGCCCGGCATGAATGCCACGTCATTGGCCAATGCGGCGTTGAGCAAGGTTCGAGTGTCCACTGGCCGCTTGAGCTTCAGCCAGAAAAACAGCCCGCCCTGCGGTTCGTTCCAATCCGCCAGTTCAGCAAAGTGAGTTTGCAGCGCCACCTGGAACGCATCCCGCCGCTCCCGGTAAAAATCACGCAATTGACTGCGGTGTTGTCGGTATTTTTCACTGCCGATCCATTGCAGCGCTTGCCACTGACCGACTCGATTGGTGTGCAGATCCGCCGACTGTTTGAGTTTCAACAGATGGGGAAACAGGTCCGGGCTGGCGATCAGGTAGCCAACGCGCAAACCCGGCAGCAGGGTTTTCGACACAGTACCGGTGTAGATCCAACTGGCTTTTTTCAAGCGACTGACAATGGGTGTGGCGCTGCCACCATCGAAGGTCAGTTCGCGATAAGGCTCGTCCTCGATCAGGGTGACGCCGAATTCATCGAGCAACGCCGCCACCGCGTCGCGCTTGGCTTCGCTGTAGCGCACCGCCGAAGGATTCTGGAACGTCGGGATCAGGTAGATGAAGGCTGGGCGGTGTTGTTCCAGGCGAGTGCGCAACTGCGCCAGGTTCGGACCGTCAGCCTCCAGCGGCACGGTCAGGCAGTCGGCGCCGAACAGCTGGAAAATCTGCAATGCCGCCAGATAAGTCGGCGCCTCAAGCAGGATCTCGGTGCCCTTGTCGATGTACAGCTTGGCCGCCAGATCCAGGGTTTGCTGGGAGCCGCTGACCACCAGCACCTGGCTGGCCTCGCATGCCACTCCCAACGCCCGTGCCTCGGCGGCCAACGTTTCACGCAGCGCCGGCTCGCCTTCGCTCATGCCGTATTGGCCCATGGATACCGGCATCTGGGCCCAATCGACCGTCGGCAGCATGGCTTCGGCCGGCAAGCCACCGGCAAAGGACATCATCTGTGGACGCTGAGCCGCGGCAAGGATTTCACGGATCAAAGAACTTTTAAGGCGCGAGACACGTTCGGAAAAAGCCATGGGGATCACCGGTAGCAAGGCATGGGAAAAATGAGTCAAACTTGTTGACCGAAATTACGCCTCCCGGAATGGATACGTCAATATGCTTGACCTTAAAAACCCGCTATCCCAGCAACAGGCCATGGAAGCGTTTTTCTTCGGCTACCAGGCCTTCACCGCCAAGGCCGATGAAATGCTCGAACGTCGCGGCCTGAGCCGGGTGCATCAGCGCATCGTGTTTTTCATCGCCCGCTATCCGAACCTCAGCGTCAAGGAACTGCTGGCGTTGCTCGGCGTAAGCAAGCAGGCGCTGAACATGCCGCTGCGACAATTGTTGGAGATGCATCTGGTCGACAGCGTCGCGTCCGAAACCGACAAGCGTAAACGCCTGCTGGCGTTGACTGCAGAAGGCGCTCGCTTTGAGCAAGCGTTGCGGCGCGAGCAGGTGAAATTGCTGGAGCGGGTGTTTGCCGAGGCTGGCGAGACGGCGGTGAATGGCTGGCTGGCGGTGAATCTGGCGCTGGGGAAAAGTCATTCGCAGGCTGATTGAGGGTTTTCCTGATGAATGTGCATTGGCTGATCAGCCCCCTTCGCGAGCAGGCTCGCTCCCACAGTTGACTGCATTTTCATGTGGGAGCGAGCCTGCTCGCGAAGGCGTCGGAACCGTCGATATATCCCTATCGCCAAACTTTTCGTCGACAAAACCAAAAACATTATTTGCTTTCTTTGTATACAAAAGCATAATCCATCTCGTGCGAGTTCCTGACCAAGCGGTCAACAAATTCGCAAGCACCTCAAAGGGCCGCTGCCACCCTCATGGGTCCGGCCCTGGAAATAAAAATAAAACTCTTGAGGAGTACTCGCTGTGGAAAGCCGCAAATCCGAAGCATCGACGCTGGATCTCTCGCCGCCACTACGTAGTGGCTTGCTGGAACGCCTGTTCAAACTCAGCTTGCATGGCACCACGGTGAAGACCGAGCTGATTGCCGGCCTGACAACCTTCATCACCATGGCTTACATCATTTTCGTCAACCCCAACATCATGGCTGACGCCGGGATCGATCACGGTGCCGCATTCGTCGCCACCTGCATCGCCGCTGCGCTCGGCTGCCTTTTGATGGGCCTGTACGCCAACTGGCCGGTCGGCCTGGCACCGGGCATGGGACTGAACGCTTTCTTCACCTACACCGTGGTCGGCACCATGGGCTACAACTGGGAAACCGCCCTCGGTGCGGTGTTCGTTTCCGGTGTGCTGTTCATGATCCTGACCTTCTCGCGAATCCGCGAGTGGCTGCTCAACAGCATTCCCGTCAGCCTGCGCTTCGCCATGGGCGCTGGCGTGGGTCTGTTCCTGGGGCTGATCGGCCTGAAAACCGCGGGTATCGTCGTCGATAGCCCGGCCACGCTGATCAAGCTCGGCTCCCTGCGCGAACCCGGCCCGCTGCTGGCCGCCGTATGTTTCCTGATGATCGCCATCCTCAGCTACCACAAGGTCTTCGGTGCAATCCTCATCAGCATCATCACCGTGACCCTCGCCGGTTGGGGCCTGGGCCTGGTGCATTACGAAGGGATCATGTCGGCCCCGCCAAGCCTGGCTCCGACCTGGATGGCCATGAATGTCGCCGGCGTGTTCAACGTCAGCATGATCAGCGTGGTCCTGGCGTTCCTCTTCGTGCACATGTTCGACACCGCCGGCACCCTGATGGGCGTTGCCCAGCGCGCCAACCTGGTCGGCGCTGACGGCAGGATCGAAAACCTCTCCCGCGCGATGAAAGCCGACAGTGCTTCCAGCGTATTCGGCGCGGTGGTGGGTGTTCCACCCGTGACAAGCTATGTGGAAAGTGCTGCCGGCGTGGCCGCTGGTGGTCGGACTGGTCTTACCGCCGTCACCGTTGGTGTGCTATTTATAGCCGCCATGTTTTTCGCACCACTGGCCGGCATGATTCCCGCCTATGCCACCGCTGGCGCATTGATTTATGTGGCAATGCTGATGATGGGCGGCATGGCCCACATCGAGTGGGACGAAGCGACCGACAGCATTCCGGCCATCGTTACCGCGATCATGATGCCATTGACCTTCTCGGTCGCCGACGGCATCGCGCTGGGCTTCATCACCTACGTGGCACTGAAGGCCGGCACCGGCAAGTACAAGGAAATTTCCGTGAGTCTGTGGGTGCTCTGCGCGATCTTCATCGCCAAGTTCATCTTCTTGTAAACCTTACGCGGGATTCGCTTCAAAACAGCCTCACCCCGTCGGGTGAGGCTTTTGTGCAAATGGAGGAAAGTGATGAGTCTGGAAACCTGGCTGCTGTTCAGCGGCGCTGCACTGGTAGTGATCCTGATCCCGGGGCCACTGTCGTTGCTGATGATCAGCAACAGTTTGAACTACGGTTTGGCCCGCTCTTACCCGGCGTTTCTGGGTGGCGTGATTGCTTCGATCTGCCTGCTCAGTGCTTCGGCACTGGGCCTGGGCGCCCTTCTACTGGCTTCGGAACAGCTGTTCAGCGCGCTGAAAATCGTCGGCGCGCTGTACCTGTTCTACCTCGCCTGGCAGAGCTGGCAGCAATCGCGCCAGCCGTCCCACGGCGCTGAAGTGCCACAGGCCGCGCCGGTGCCACGCTTTCGCGCGCTGTTCGGCCGCGCGTTCATGCTCGGCGCCAGTAACCCGAAAGACATTCTGTTCTTCGCCGCTTTCCTGCCGCAGTTCTTGAACGCCGAACAAGCGTTCCTGCCGCAGTTGCTGGTGATGATCGCGACCTGGACTGTGCTCGACCTGCTGTGCAAATTGGCCTACGGCCTCGGTGCCCATGGTGCGGCGCGTTATCTGCGTAGCGGCAAGGGGCAGAGCTGGTTCAACCGTGTGAGTGCCGGGTTGTTCAGTGGGGCGGGTGCTGCCTCCCTGTTGAGCCGCTAAGGCCAAAAGCTTCGCGAGCGTGCTCGCTCCTACAGGATTGCGTCTAGCACTGTAGGAGCGAGCAGGCTCGCGATAGCGTCAGTGCAGACACCCATTTTCTCAAGACGAAAAAAAGCCCGCAGTGTGAGCGGGCGAAAGACCAAAGAAGCTATATGCGCAGTCGCTTCCAGGGTACGGCAGCTGCCTGGGGGATCAGCTGCCGCGATAGGTGGAGTAGCTGTAAGGCGAAATCAACAACGGCACGTGGTAGTGATCCTGCTCGGCGGAGATGCCGAAACGCAGCACCACGACATCCAGGAAAGCCGGCTCCGGCAACTTCACGCCGCGGGCGCGGTAGTAATCGCCGGCATGAAACTGGACCTGATAGACCCCGGTGCGATAGTCATCGCCTTGCAGCAGCGGTGCATCGACACGGCCATCGCTGTTGGTGATTGCAGTGGCGACCAATTCCAGCTGCGAACCTTCAACGCGGTACAACTCGACCTTGATCGAACTGCCCGGGCAACCGTGTGCTGCGTCCAAAACGTGTGTAGTCAAACGTCCCATTGATTCTGCGCGCCTGCCTGCGTGGATGCAGTCAGACTTCGCGCCTCCCGAAGTCAGTTGAAAAGGAGACCGCACCGATTCGGAGCACGAAAAGCTGCGGCGAGCGACTGATTAAGACACTTTTCAAAAAAATTGTACACAATAAAAACGACATATTTCACCACAGCCCCGCCATTTGTCGATTTTCTGCCGATTTCCCGCCAAACCGCCCAGTCTATGAACCCTTCAGCAAATCACTGAGCAGTCAGGCAGATTTCTTGCTGGCTCACGCCAATAGCAGTAAAAGATGACGGTCGGTGAAAAATGCGAAAATTCAGGCTTACAAAGTGAAGATAAAGTTGTATACAATCACCCCATCGCTGTGACGCCAGCCTGCCAACCAATCTTCAGCTGCGTCACACCAATCGTCATCATCGAACAAGAAGGAAGCCTGCAGTGAGCGCTGACTACCCACGCGACCTGGTCGGTTACGGCAGTAACCCTCCGCACCCACACTGGCCGGGCAATGCCCGCATTGCCCTGTCGTTCGTACTCAATTACGAAGAAGGTGGCGAGCGCAACATCCTGCACGGCGACAAAGAGTCCGAAGCCTTCCTCTCGGAAATGGTTGCCGCCCAGCCGCTGCAAGGCGCGCGCAACATGAGCATGGAGTCCCTTTACGAGTATGGCAGCCGTGCCGGTGTGTGGCGGATCCTCAAGCTGTTCAAGGAATTCGACATTCCGCTGACCATCTTCGCCGTGGCCATGGCCGCCCAGCGTCACCCGGACGTGATCCGCGCCATGGTCGATGCCGGCCACGAGATCTGCAGTCACGGCTATCGCTGGATCGACTACCAGTACATGGACGAAACCCAGGAACGCGAGCACATGCTCGAAGCGATCCGCATCCTCACCGAAATCACTGGCGAGCGTCCGCTGGGTTGGTACACCGGCCGCACCGGCCCGAACACCCGTCGCCTGGTGATGGAAGAAGGCGGTTTCCTCTACGACTGCGACACCTACGACGACGACCTGCCCTACTGGGAACCGAACAACCCGACCGGCAAGCCGCACCTGGTGATCCCGTACACCCTGGACACCAACGACATGCGCTTCACCCAGGTCCAGGGTTTCAACAAGGGCGACGACTTCTTCGAATACCTCAAGGATGCGTTCGACGTGCTCTACGCCGAGGGCGCCGAAGCGCCGAAGATGCTCTCGATCGGCCTGCACTGCCGCCTGATCGGCCGTCCGGCGCGTCTGGCTTCGCTCAAGCGCTTTATCGAATACGCTAAAAGTCATGAACAGGTGTGGTTCAGCCGTCGCGTCGACATCGCGCGCCACTGGCAAGAAACCCACCCGTACACAGGGGCTGCCAAATGAGCACCTTTCAAACCGTCAAACCTTCGAGCCTGGGCCGCGACGCCTTCGTCGCCGCTTTCGCCGACATCTACGAACATTCGCCATGGGTGGCCGAGAAAGCCTTCGACCTGGGCCAGGACGCTTCGATCGACCAGATCGAAACCCTGCACCAGCGCATGAGCGACATCCTGTTGAGCGCCGATCACGCAAGCCAGCTTGCCCTGATCAACGCTCACCCGGACCTGGCCGGCAAAGCCGCCGTCCAGGGGCAACTGACCGAAGCCAGCACCAATGAACAGGCTGGCGCCGGTATTCACCAATGCACGGCCGAAGAGTTCCAGCGCTTCACCGAGCTGAACGACGCCTATAAAGCCAAGTTCAAGTTTCCCTTCATCATGGCGGTAAAAGGCAGCAACCGGCATCAGATCCTCGCAGCGTTCGAAACGCGCATCCACAACCCGGTCGACACCGAGTTCAAGTGCGCGCTGGCGGAGATCAACAAGATTGCCCTGTTCCGATTACTGACCCTATAGCAAGCCTGGCCCGAGTGTTTTCAAACGCAGAAAACACCCAGGGCCCTGCAAGCATCCCAAGCCACTTATTTAAAGGCAGACAAGAAGAATGAAAGCTTACGCCGTACCTTTCGAGAAGTTCGTCAACCTGGCCGACGCCCGCCTGGGCACCAAAATCATCTCGGTCACCGATGACTGGTTCGCAGACGCCAACCGTCTGTTCCAACCGACCCCGGCCGTATGGAAGGAGGGCGTGTTCGATGACAACGGCAAGTGGATGGACGGTTGGGAATCGCGCCGCAAGCGCTTCGAAGGCTTCGACAGCGCCGTAATCCGACTGGGCGTACCGGGTTCGATCAAAGGCGTCGACATCGACACTTCATTCTTCACCGGCAATTTCCCGCCATCGGCGTCCCTGGAAGCCTGCTTCCTGGCCGAAGGCGAACCGAACGAAAGCACCCAGTGGGTTGAAGTGCTGTCCGCCGTCGAGCTGCAAGGCAACAGCCACCACTACCACGAAATCAACAACGACCAGGCCTTCAGCCACCTGCGCTTCAATATCTACCCGGATGGTGGTGTGGCCCGCCTGCGCGTGTACGGCGTGCCGTTCCGTGACTGGTCGGCGATCGGCGACAACGAGCAAGTCGACCTGGCCGCCGCCCTCAACGGTGGCCGCGCCCTCGCCTGCTCCGACGAACACTTCGGCCGCATGAGCAACATCCTCAACCCGGGCCGTGGCATCAACATGGGCGATGGCTGGGAAACCGCGCGTCGTCGTACCCCGGGCAATGACTGGGTCATCGTCGCGCTGGGTCATGCCGGTGAAGTCGAGAAAGTCATCGTCGACACCCTGCACTTCAAGGGCAACTACCCGGACAACTGCTCGATCCAGGGCGCCTTCGTGAAAGGCGGTACCGACAGCCAGATTGAAACCCAGTCGCTGTTCTGGCGCGAACTGCTGCCAAGCCAGAAGCTGGAAATGCACGCCGAACACACCTTCGCCGAGCAGATCAAGGCGCTGGGCCCGATCACCCACATCCGCCTGAACGTGTTCCCGGATGGTGGTGTGAGCCGCCTGCGCGTTTTGGGCAAGGTCGCCAAATAAGCGCTGAGGCCATTCGCGAGCAGGCTCGCTCCCACAGGGATATGCATTGCAAATGTGGGAGCGAGCCTGCTCGCGAAAGCAATAGATCAGACAACAACGAATTCGGATAAGAAGAACAGCATGCGCACACTGACGATTGAACCGCTGACCAAAGAAGCCTTTGCCCCTTTCGGTGACGTGATCGAAACCGACGGCAGCGATCACTTCATGATCAATAACGGTTCGACCATGCGCTTCCACAAACTGGCGGTGGTCGAAACCGCAACGCCAGAGGACAACGCGATCATCAGCATTTTCCGCGCCGACGCGCAGGACATGCCGCTGACCGTCAGCATGCTGGAGCGCCATCCGCTGGGCAGCCAGGCTTTCATTCCGCTGCTCGGCAACCCCTTTCTGATCGTGGTCGCGCCACTTGGCGATGAACCTGTATCAGGCTTGGTCCGCGCCTTCGTCACCAACGGCAGGCAGGGCATCAATTACCATCGCGGCGTCTGGCACCACCCGGTGCTGACGATCGAAAAGCGGGATGACTTCCTGGTGGTTGATCGCAGTGGCACAGGCAATAACTGCGATGAGCATTTTTTCAAAGAGGATGAGCGTTTGATCCTCGCCCCCCACCAATAAGAGAAGGTCCGATCACTCGACAACAAGAGTGACGGGCGAGAGGTAAAGACTGTGGAAGCACATCTGTTGGAATGGCTGAACCTGAGCGTGCGCTGGGTTCACATGATTACTGGCGTGGCCTGGATCGGTGCGTCGTTCTACTTCGTATGGCTGGAAAACAACCTCAACCGGGTCAACCCGAGAACCGGCCTGGCCGGTGATTTGTGGGCAATCCACGGTGGCGGTATCTACCACCTGGAAAAATACAAGCTGGCTCCACCGACCATGCCGGACAACCTGCACTGGTTCAAATGGGAAGCCTACTTCACCTGGATGTCGGGTATCGCGCTGCTGTGCGTGGTGTTCTACTCCAACCCGACGCTCTACCTGCTGGCTCCGGGCAGCACCCTGAGCGGCCCTGAAGGCGTGGCCATCGGTCTGGGCTCGCTGTTCATCGGCTGGTTCGTCTACTCCTTCCTCTGCGATTCGGCCCTGGGCAAACGCCCTGCCCTGCTGGGTTTCATCCTGTTCGTCCTGATCATCGGCGCAGCCTATGGCTTCAGCAAGGTGTTCAGCGGACGTGGTGCGTACCTGCATGTCGGCGCCCTCATCGGCACCATCATGGTCGGCAACGTGTTCCGCATCATCATGCCGGCGCAACGCGCACTGGTGGCGGCCATCGCCGAGAACCGCACGCCGGATCCAGCGCTGCCGGCCAAAGGCCTGCTGCGTTCGCGTCACAACAACTACTTCACCTTGCCAGTGCTGTTCATCATGATCAGCAACCACTTCCCGAGCACCTACGGCAGCCAGTACAACTGGTTGATCCTGGGCGGGATCGCGGTACTGGCGGTGTTGGTGCGTCACTACTTCAACACCCGTCACGACAGCCACAAGTTTGCCTGGACGCTTCCAGTCGCAGCCGTCGGGATGATCAGCCTGGCCTACGTCACCGGCCCTGCGCCGCTGAACAGCCCGGAAGTGGCAAAGGCCCCGGCGAAGATCGAATACCAGCCGCTGCCGGAAACAGCAGTGGGCGGTGGTTTGAAACCGGCTGAAGCCAAGCCCGTTGAAGCACCGGCCACCGCACCGGCGCAAGCGTCCAACGCCGGCCCTGGCTTTGACAAAGTGCACAGCGTGATTCAGGAACGTTGCGCGGTTTGCCATTCGGCCAAGCCGACCAGCCCGCTGTTCAGTACGGCCCCTGCCGGTGTGATGTTCGACACCCCCGAGCAGATCCGCCAGAACGCGCCGCGGATTCAGGCACAAGCCGTCACCAGCCAGATCATGCCACTGGGCAACATCACGCAGATGACCCAGCAGGAACGTGACCTGATCGGTGCCTGGATCGTGCAGGGAGCTCCGACCAACTAAGTAAAAAGCTTCGCGAGCAGGCTCGCTCCCACACAGACAATGCAAAAACCTGTGGGAGCGAGCCTGCTCGCGAATGGCCGCAAAACGGCCCACCTGATTCGAATACAGCTGCCGGCAGCATTGCAGTTGTAAATCACAAGAATAAAAAAGATCCGAGGTGTTGCATGTCCGAGCTATCCGCAGCGCGCATCCCCGACGCACCCGCCATTCAGCGTTTGCCCCTCTTGCAACTGATCCTGGTCGGTTTGCAACATGTTCTGCTGATGTATGGCGGCGCCATCGCGGTGCCGCTGATCATCGGACAGGCCGCTGGCCTGAGTCGTGAAGAAATAGCCTTCCTGATCAACGCCGACCTGCTGGTCGCCGGTATCGCCACCATCGTCCAGTCCCTCGGCATCGGCCCCATGGGCATTCGCATGCCGGTGATGATGGGCGCCAGTTTCGCGGCCGTCGGCAGCATGGTCGCCATGGCCGGCATGCCCGGTATCGGCCTGCAAGGGATCTTCGGCGCGACCATCGCCGCCGGGTTCTTCGGCATGCTCATCGCCCCGTTCATGTCCAGGGTCGTGCGCTTCTTCCCGCCACTGGTGACCGGCACGGTCATCACCTCGATCGGTTTGTCGCTGTTCCCCGTGGCCGTGAACTGGGCCGGTGGCGGAGCGAGCGCCGCTCAATTCGGTTCGCCGATCTACCTGACCATCGCCGCACTGGTACTGGGCACCATCTTGCTGGTGCACCGTTTCATGCGCGGTTTCTGGGTCAATATTTCCGTGCTGATCGGCATGTGCCTGGGCTATGTGCTCTGCGGCCTGCTAGGCATGGTCGACCTCAGTGGCATGGCTCAGGCGCCATGGCTGCAGTTCGTCACGCCGCTGCACTTCGGCATGCCGAAGTTCGAACTCGCACCGATCCTGTCGATGTGCCTGGTGGTGGTGATCATTTTCGTCGAGTCCACCGGGATGTTCATCGCCCTGGGCAAGATCACCGGCCAGGAAGTCTGCCCACGCATGCTGCGTCGCGGCTTGCTGTGCGATGCCGGCGCCTCGTTCTTCGCCGGGTTCTTCAACACCTTCACCCACTCCTCCTTCGCCCAGAACATCGGCCTGGTGCAAATGACCGGTGTGCGCTGCCGCTCGGTGACCATCGTTGCCGGCGGTTTGCTGATCGTCCTGAGCCTGCTGCCCAAGGCCGCGTTCCTGGTGGCCTCGATTCCGCCAGCGGTTCTGGGCGGCGCGGCCATCGCGATGTTCGGCATGGTCGCCGCCACCGGGATCAAGATTCTCCAGGAAGCCGATATCGGTGACCGTCGCAACCAGTTACTGGTGGCGGTGAGCATCGGCATGGGTCTGATCCCGGTGGTGCGCCCTGAGTTTTTCGCCCACCTGCCCGTGTGGATGAGTCCGATCACCCACAGCGGCATCGCCATGGCCACCCTCAGCGCGCTGACGCTGAACCTGCTGTTCAACATCCTTGGCGGCGCCGAGCGCGCGACCATCAACGACTGTCACGCCCACTAACACAGAAGCGCCGCCCCTGTAGGAGCGAGCAAGCTCGCGATGAACCCGAGAACACCGCGTGTATCCAGATAACACGCGTAATCGTTGACGACCATCGTCGGAGCGCCGCCCGGAGCCTGCTCGCTCCTACAGGGTTTGGGGTTGCCTGCGCCTCGCAAAAATAAAAACAAGAGGGAGCAACAGATGATTCGGAGACAAACCAGCTTGCTGTTGAGTGGTGGCCTGTTGGCCGCGAGTCAGGCCATGGCCGGCGATTTACTGCTGTGGCAGACCAACAGCCTCAGTTACCTGTATGGCAAGGATTTCGTGGTCAACCCGCATATCCAGCAGACGATCACCTTCGAACACGCCGACCGCTGGAAGTACGGCGACAATTTCATGTTCATCGACAGCACTTACTACAACGGTGAAAAAGACCGCAACAAAGGCGTTCACGCCTACTACGGCGAGTTCAGCCCACGCCTTTCCCTCGGCAAGATCCTCGACCGCCGTTTCGAATTCGGCCCGATCAAGGACGTGCTGCTGGCGATGACCTACGAGAACGGCGAAGACGACACCGAGGCCTACCTGATCGGCCCCGGTTTTGACCTCGCAGTACCGGGCTTCAACTTTTTCACCTTGAACTTCTACTACCGCCAGACCGAAGGCTCGCGTCCTGGCGATGATGTCTGGCAGATCACGCCGGCCTGGTCCTACACCCTGCCTCTGGGCAACTCGAACCTGTTGATCGACGGCTACATGGATTGGGTCGTGGATAACGACCAGAACTCCAATGGCACCTACCACGCCAACCTGCACTTCAACCCACAGGTCAAGTACGACCTGGGCAAGGCCCTGGGTTGGCGGGAGAAACAGGTGTACGTCGGCGTCGAGTACAGCTACTGGAAAGACAAATACGGCATCGAAAACAGCGACAAATTCGACACCAATGAAAACACCACCAGCCTGCTGGTGAAGGTGCATTTCTGATGCAGCCCCGCAACCGTGCCCCAAACCTGTCGTCGGTGCGCCGTTGCGGAGCACTTGAGACCTGGCCGAGGAGTCAGTATTCTCCGCGGCCGCCCGAATCCGGTTTAAAAAAAAGCCCGGATGTAAAACCTGACCAGAAAGCCAACTTATCCCGGCTCTGGACGGTACCAAGGCATTCCCACCCCCCTCTCAATCGACTGCTCTCGAGCAGCCGAACGGGAGTTTTTTTGCTTTTCGAAAGCCTTGGCGCAGCCCTTGCCGACGGCATTGAAGCTGACCGATTGGATGGATTTTTTTACAGCTACAGAAAAAGGCGCCACACCAGAGCGCCGACCTTAAAAAACACGTGGAACACCTACTTTTTGGGAGCAACCGAATGAAACGTATGTGCACTAGCCTGATGCTGGCGGGATCGATGCTGGCGGGGGGGCAGGCCATGGCCGGCGACCTGCTGCAATGGCAGAACAACAGCCTGACTTATCTGTATGGCAAGGACTTCCAGGTCAACCCGCGCATTCAGCAGACGGTCACCTTCGAACACGCCGATGGCTGGAAGTACGGCGACAACTTCTTCTTTATCGACAAGATCTTCTACAACGGCAAGGAAGACGCCTTCGCCGGCAAGAACACTCACTACGGCGAGCTCAGCCCGCGCCTGTCGTTCAACAAGATCTTCGACCAGAAGTTCGAGCTGGGCCCGATCAAGGACGTGCTGCTGGCGATGACCTACGAATTCGGTGAAGACGACACCGAGTCGTACCTGATCGGCCCTGGCTTCGACCTGGCCATCCCGGGCTTCGACTACTTCCAGTTGAACTTCTACAACCGTCACACCGAAGGCGACCGCCCGGGCGACAACATCTGGCAGGTCACGCCGGTCTGGTCCTACACCATCCCGGTGGGTGGCTCGGATGTACTGATCGACGGTTTCATGGACTGGGTCGTCGACAACGACGTCAACAGCAAAGGCGAATACCACGCCAACCTGCACTTCAATCCTCAGGTCAAATACGACCTGGGCAAGGCACTGAATTTGGGTGCCAAGCAGTTGTACGTTGGTGTTGAGTATGACTACTGGAAAAACAAGTACGGGATTGAAGACAGCCAGGGCTTCAAGACTGATCAGAGTGTGACCAGCTTCCTGGTCAAGGTTCACTTCTGATCACGTAGGAGCGAGCAAGCTCGCGAGGGGCTGGAAAACGCCACGGGGGGGTCAGGCTCCCAGCGTCATCGTTAACGTCCATCGCGAGCTTGCTCGCTCCTACATCAACCCCAGAAACCGGCACAACTCCCCACGCTTGGCCAACGCATCGCGCCGCCCCAGTTCGATCAATTCACTGCAATACCCCGCCTCGAACAGCAGGTAACTCAACACCCCGGCCCCGCTGGTCTTGGTCGCACCCGGTCCGCGTAAAAAAAGGCGCAATGCAGGCGGCAGCTCCTGGCGATGTCGCGCGGCAATTTCGTCGATCGGCTGGCTCGGTGAAATCACCAGCACCTCCACCGGCGCCACGCCCAATGCCCGGGTGGGCGTGCCGTCGGGCATCAGGTGACTGAACTGGTTCAGGCGCTGCAACAGTTCGATGTCACTTTCCAGGCTGTCAATGAACGTACTGTTGAGCATGTGCCCGCCGATCTGCGCCAGGGTCGGCTGCTGGCCGGTGTAGCTGCGCTGCAAGGGTTGTTGCGGGTCGAAACCGCGGGGGTTGCCGCTGACACCCACCACCAGCACCCGGCTGGCGCCCAGATGCAGCGCCGGGCTGATCGGCGCCGACTGCCGAACCGCGCCATCGCCGAAATACTCTTCGCCGATTTTCACCGGGGCGAACAGCAGCGGAATCGCCGAACTGGCGAGCAAGTGTTCGACCGACAGTTGAGTGGGAACGCCGATGCGTCGATGGCGCAACCAGGCATCGATCCTGCCGCCGCCCTGATAGAAGGTGACAGCCTGACCCGACTCATAGCCGAACGCCGTGACCGCCACCGCATGCAATTGCTTCTGTGCGATCGCTTCGGCGATGCCGCCCATATGCAGTTTGTGGTTGAGCAAATGTCGCAGCGGAGCGCTGTTGAGCAGCGCCACCGGTATGTGCCTGCCGATGCCGAGCAAACTGTGGCCGACAAAGCGGCTGGCCTGGCGGATCACCCCTGGCCAGTCGCTGCGCAACACCATATGACTGCGAAAGCCCTGCCAGAACGCCGTCAGGCGTTCGATGGCGTTATGAAAGTCCATTGCTCCGCTGGCGAGGCTGACGGCATTGATCGCGCCCGCCGAGGTACCGACGATCACCGGAAACGGGTTGCTCGCCCCCGGCGGCAGCAACTCGGCAATCGCCGCCAGCACCCCGACCTGATAGGCCGCCCGAGCCCCGCCACCGGAAAGAATCAACCCTGTAACCGGTTCAGCTGGACTCATGCACGACTCTCCATGGTGCTTGATGGGATTTCATTGTTTCGACTTGTTCCCCTGTAGGAGCGAGCAAGCTCGCGATGGTGGACAACGATAACGCGGGGTACCTGACACCCCCGCCGCGTTTTAACGACCATCGCGAGCTTGCTCGCTCCTACAGGGAAGCGGGATTCAACGGCGCTTGGCGTACAGCTTGGGCTCGCCCGGCGGACGGCTCTTGAAGCGACGGTGGGCCCACAGGTATTGCTCGGGATATTCGCGCAGAACGCCTTCGATCCACTGATTGATGCGTATGCAGTCTTCTTCTTCGGTTTCGCCGGGGAAGCCCTCGAGCGGCGCATGGATCACCAGGCGATAACCGCTGCCATCCGCCAGACGCTCCTGGGTGAACGGCACCACCAGCGCCTTGCCCAGCCGCGCAAACTTGCTCGTGGCGGTGACGGTCGCGGCCTGGATGCCGAACAGCGGTACGAAGATGCTTTGCTTGGCGCCGTAGTCCTGATCCGGTGCGTACCAGATCGCCCGGCCCGAGCGCAGCAACTTGAGCATGCCGCGCACGTCTTCGCGCTCCACCGCCAGCGAGTCGAGGTTATGCCGCTCGCGGCCCTGGCGCTGGATGTAGTCGAACAGCGGGTTCTTGTGCTCGCGGTACATGCCGTCGATGGTGTGCTGCTGGCCGAGCAACGCGGCACCGATTTCCAGTGTCGTGAAGTGCAGCGCCATCAGGATCACGCCCCTGCCCTCGCGCTGGGCCTTTTGCAAATGCTCCAGCCCTTCGACATGAGCGAGATTCGCCAGACGTTTGCGCGACCACCACCAACTCATCGCCATCTCGAAAAAAGCGATGCCGGTAGAGGCGAAATTCTCCTTGAGCAGGCGTTTGCGTTCAGTGGCGGTCTTTTCGGGAAAACACAGCTCCAGGTTGCGTTTGGCAATGCGCCGCCTGTCGCCGGCCACGCGATACATCAAAGCGCCCAGGACACGACCGATCCACAGCAGGGCCGGATACGGCAACTGGACGATCAGCCACAACAGCCCCAGGCCACACCAAAGCGGCCAGAAACGTGGAGATAGAAATGCTTTTCGAAAACGCGGGCGGTCCATTAATGCTTCCGGAATGACAATGGCCGCGCATTCTACATCGTTCGACCCGGCTTGCGGCCTGCGGGCGTTCTCGTTATAAGTCTCGGCACTTTTAGTGACAAGTCGTTGTATGCCGACCATGAGCCAAACCGAACCGCTAGACCAAGATCCCGTGTTCCAGTTGAAGGGCAGCATGCTGGCCATTACGGTGCTGGAACTGGCCCGTAACGACCTCGAAAGCCTTGATCGGCAACTGGCCGCCAAGGTCGCCCAGGCGCCCAACTTCTTCAGCAACGCGCCGCTGGTACTGGCCCTGGACAAACTCCCGGCCAACGAAGGCGCGGTCGATCTACCCGGTCTGATGCGCGTGTGCCGCCAGCATGGCCTACGCACCCTGGCGATCCGTGCCAGCCGCATCGAAGACATCGCCGCCGCCATCGCAGTCGACTTGCCGGTGCTGCCACCGTCCGGTGCCCGGGAGCGTCCACTGGACCTGACCGAAGGCGAACCGAAGAAAAAACCGGAAAAACCGCCCGAGCCGACCATCAAGCCGACGAAAATCATCACTTCGCCAGTACGCGGTGGCCAGCAGATTTATGCCCAGGGCAGCGATCTGGTGGTGGTCTCTTCGGTCAGCCCGGGGGCGGAACTTCTCGCCGATGGCAACATCCATGTATACGGCCCGATGCGTGGTCGTGTGTTGGCCGGCGTCAAGGGCGACACCAAGGCGCGGATATTCTGTCAGCAAATGAGCGCTGAACTGATTTCCATCGCCGGGCATTACAAGGTTTCCGAAGATCTGCGCCGCGACCCTCTATGGGGTTCGGGCGTGCAGGTCAGCCTGTCCGGCGACGTGTTGAACATCATTCGGCTTTAACGGATACTGCCGCATTTTCCAAGCATCTCTAAAACGTAGCGAAAACGGCTCAAACGAAGTAGGAAAAAGGCCGAAAGCAGTGTTTACCGGGGGTAAACGCCGCTCAAAACCGGATTCCAGCCAAGGCTGTCCGACTGCAGTAGTTTTTCAGGAGATGTTTTTCAGGGACTGAAAGGTCCTTTTTCCTTAGGGGTGAAACACCTTGGCCAAGATTCTCGTGGTTACATCCGGCAAGGGTGGTGTGGGTAAGACCACCACCAGCGCCGCTATCGGTACCGGCCTCGCTCTGCGCGGTCACAAAACAGTTATCGTCGACTTCGACGTGGGTTTGCGTAACCTCGACCTGATCATGGGTTGCGAGCGCCGTGTGGTGTATGACTTCGTCAACGTGGTCAACGGCGAAGCCAACCTGCAACAGGCCCTGATCAAGGACAAGCGCCTGGAAAACCTCTACGTGCTGGCCGCCAGCCAGACCCGCGACAAAGACGCGCTGACTACCGAAGGCGTGGAAAAAGTCCTGATGGAGCTCAAGGAAACCTTTGAGTTCGTGGTCTGCGACTCCCCGGCGGGCATCGAGAAAGGCGCCCACCTGGCCATGTACTTCGCCGATGAAGCGGTCGTCGTGACCAACCCGGAAGTCTCCTCGGTGCGTGACTCCGACCGCATGCTCGGCCTGCTGGCCAGCAAGTCCCGTCGTGCCGAACGCGGTGAAGATCCGATAAAGGAACACCTGCTGATTACCCGTTATCACCCGGAGCGTGTGAGCAAAGGCGAAATGCTCGGCGTAGAAGACGTCAAGGAAATTCTTTCGGTGACCCTGCTCGGCGTGATCCCGGAATCCCAGGCGGTGCTCAAGGCATCCAACCAGGGTGTGCCGGTGATTCTCGACGACCAGAGCGATGCCGGCCAGGCCTACAGCGATACCGTTGACCGCCTGCTGGGCAAGACCGTGGATCATCGATTCCTCGATGTACAGAAGAAGGGATTCTTCGAGCGCCTGTTTGGAGGCAACTAAGCAATGAACCTTTTTGACTTCTTTCGTGCCAACAAAAAGCAAAGCACCGCGTCGGTAGCGAAAGAGCGTCTACAGATCATCGTGGCGCACGAACGCGGCCAACGCAGCACCCCGGACTACCTGCCGGCCTTGCAGAAGGAACTGGTCGAGGTGATCCGCAAGTACGTCAATATCGGGTCCGATGACGTGCATGTCGCACTGGAAAGCCAGGGCAGTTGCTCGATTCTGGAACTCAATATCACCCTACCTGATCGCTGAGTCGATCCGTCAGGAGCCACGGCGGTTGTAGGGGCGAGCTTGCTCGCGAAGGTGTGTCAGCGACATAGATTTCGCTGATACTCCATCGCGAGCATGCTCTCTCCTGCAGCCGCCGTTGGCGTTTGTTACGAGGCTGTTTCAATGCCGTTGTCCAACATCCACATCATCCATCAGGACGCCGCCGTGCTGGTGGTGAACAAACCGACCCTGTTGCTCTCCGTCCCTGGCCGGGCCGATGACAACAAGGACTGCCTGATCACCCGACTGCAGGAAAACGGCTACCCGGAAGCGCGAATCGTCCATCGGCTGGACTGGGAGACGTCCGGCATCATCCTGCTGGCCCGGGATCCGGATACCCATCGCGAGCTGTCCCGGCAATTTCACGACCGCGAAACCGAAAAGGCCTACACAGCCCTGTGCTGGGGTCAGCCGGAACTGGACAGCGGCAGCATCGACCTGCCCTTGCGCTACGACCCGCCGACCAAGCCACGGCACGTGGTCGATCACGAATTCGGCAAGCACGCGCTGACCTTCTGGCGAGTGCTCGAACGTTGCGGCGACTGGTGCCGCGTTGAACTGACACCGATCACCGGCCGTTCCCACCAGTTGCGCGTGCACATGCTCTCCATTGGCCATCCATTGTTGGGCGACGGGCTCTACGCCCACGAGCAGGCGCTGGCAGCCTGGCCGCGCCTGTGCCTGCACGCGAGCATGCTCACGTTCACCCATCCCCAGACCGGCGAACGCCTGCGCTTCGAGTGCCCGGCACCGTTCTGAGCGAAGGCGAACCCTGCAGGAGCGAGCATGCTCCGGGCGGCGTTCCGACGATGAGGCCGGCGCATCCAACATTGATGCTGGCTGACACTCCGCCATCGCGAGCATGCTCGCTCCTACAGATTCAATTTGGGTGACCAGCCCCCACCATCAGCGCGGCGCCATTTGACAAGCCAATACGTTAAACTGGCGCCATTGCTGTCTGGAGCTACTTTATGCGCGAAGAGTTGAACCAAGGCCTGATCGATTTCCTCAAGGCCTCCCCTACCCCGTTCCATGCCACCGCCAGCCTCGTTCAGCGCCTGGAAGCGGCGGGTTATCAGCGCCTCGACGAGCGCGAACCGTGGAATACCGAAGCCAACGGCCGTTACTACATCACCCGCAACGACTCTTCGATTGTCGCGATCAAGATGGGCCGCCACTCACCGCTGCATGGCGGCATTCGCCTGGTCGGCGCCCACACCGACAGCCCGTGCCTGCGGGTCAAGCCGCAACCGGAGTTGCAACGCCAGGGTTTCTGGCAACTGGGTGTCGAAGTCTACGGCGGCGCGCTGCTGGCGCCATGGTTCGACCGTGACCTGTCCCTGGCCGGCCGCGTAACCTTCCGTCGCGATGGCAAGGTCGAAAGCCAGTTGATCGACTTCAAGGCTCCGGTCGCGATCATTCCGAACCTGGCGATTCACCTCAACCGTGAAGCCAACATGGGCTGGGCCATCAACGCCCAGACCGAACTGCCGCCGATCCTCGCGCAATTTGCCGGTGACGAGCGCGTGGACTTCCGTGCCGTGCTCACCAATCAGCTTGCTCTGGAGCATGGCCTGAACGCTGACGTGGTGCTCGATTACGAGCTGAGTTTCTACGATACCCAAAGCGCTGCGGTCATTGGCCTGCATGGCGACTTCATCGCCGGCGCGCGGCTGGACAACCTGCTGTCGTGCTACGCCGGCCTGCAAGCACTGCTGACGGCCGACACCGACGAAACCTGCGTACTGGTCTGCAACGACCACGAAGAAGTCGGCTCCTGCTCTGCCTGTGGTGCCGATGGCCCGATGCTTGAACAAACCTTGCGTCGCCTGCTGCCCGAAGGTGATGAATTCGTACGCACCATTCAGAAATCCCTGCTGGTTTCGGCGGACAACGCCCATGGTGTGCATCCGAACTACGCCGACAAGCACGATGCCAACCACGGCCCGAAACTCAACGCCGGCCCGGTGATCAAGGTCAACAGCAACCAGCGCTACGCCACCAACAGCGAAACCGCCGGGTTCTTCCGACACCTGTGCATGGCTGAAGAAGTGCCGGTGCAGAGTTTCGTGGTGCGCAGCGACATGGGCTGTGGCTCGACCATCGGCCCGATCACCGCCAGCCACCTGGGCGTGCGCACCGTGGACATCGGCCTGCCGACGTTCGCCATGCACTCGATCCGCGAACTGTGCGGCAGCCATGACCTGGCGCACCTGGTCAAGGTACTGAGCGCGTTCTATGCCTGCCGCGAATTGCCGTAACAAAACCCTGTAGGAGCGAGCAAGCTCGCGATGGACGTGAACGATGACGCTGGACGCCTGACACCCCGCGGTGCTCTCTAGTCCATCGCGAGCGTGCTCGCTCCTACAGATACAGACAACTCCGCTCAAAAAAGCGGCCTAGACTTCAAGTATCTCCTCGACAAGGCTGTCTCCATGATTTCGCTGTCTACCTTTAACGCCATGCTGATCCCGATTCTCGCCGGAATGCTCCTGCTGGCTATAGGCTTCAACTTTCGCGACAAAAATGCCGGGGTGTTCGCCATGTGGATCGGCATGCTGACCATTCTCGCGACCGTGGTGATCAAGATCCTCGCCAAACTCAACGAATAATTCATCGCCCTTGTCTCGCATTGATTTTGACGGGCTCGTACACTCGGTCGATCCGCTCCTTGTAAGGTTGACCGCCTAGTGCTCGTTCGTCTTTTTGCCCTCCCGTGTATTGTCCTTGTCTGCCTGATGACGCTGCTGTCAGTAGCGCCCGCCCAGGCGGCCGGCCTGCCAGGCCTGCTCAACCAGGCCAAGGCGCAGCCCGAGGCACAGGAACCCCTCGGGCAATCCCTGGACGAAGTGATCAAGCAACTGGAAAACGATCAGCAACGCAGCAAGCTGCTGGCCGACCTGAAAAAGCTCCGCGATACCACCAGACAGGCCCAGCCGATTACCGAAGAAGGCGTACTCGGTCTGATTGGCGGGACCCTGGCCAGTTTCGAGAAAAAGTTTTCCGGCGACGACAGCCCCCTCACGCGCTGGTCCAGCGAGTTCGATCAAGCCAGGGAAGAACTGGTGGCCCTTGCCTTGCCGGCCAATGAATGGCTGCCCATGCTGTTCGCCTTTGCCATGATCCTGATGGTCTGGAGCCTGCTGGCCGCCGCCCTGATCTGGATCAGCCACCGCGTGCGGATGCGTTTCGGCCTGACCGAAGAACTGCCGCAACATCCCCGGGCCCTGGATATGCTGCGCTTCGCCTTGCGCAAACTCGGGCCATGGCTGATCGCCCTGGTGATCACGGTCTACCTGAGTTACGCCCTGCCCTCGTCCCTGGGCAAAAGCCTGGCCATGGTCCTGGCCTATGCACTGGTGGTCGGCACCTGCTTCTCGGCCATTTGCGTGATTGCCTTTTCCCTGCTTGACGGTCCGCACCGCCATCGCGCCTTGTATATCCTGCGTCACCAGGCGTTTCGGCCGTTGTGGCTGATCGGCAGCTTCGCCGCGTTTGGCGAAGCGCTGAGCGATCCGCAACTGGTCGACAGCCTCGGCAGCCATCTGGCCCATACCGCCGCGACCGTCGCCAATGTCCTGGCAGCGCTGTCCACGGGGCGGTTCATCCTGCGTTTCCGCCGGCCGATCGCCCACCTGATCCGCAATCAACCGCTGTCCCAGCGCCTCACCCGCCGCGCTCTCAACGACATCCTGTCGATTCTCGGCACCTTCTGGTACGTACCGGCGCTGGTACTGGTGGCCATCTCCCTGTTCGCGACGTTCATTTCTGCCGGCGACACCAGCACCGCTCTGCGCCAGTCGCTGATCTGTACCGTTTTGCTGGTGTTGTGCATGGTCATCAACGGCCTGGTACGCCGCCACGCCCTCAAACCCCAGCGCGGTATCCGGCGTTACGCCGTGTATTCGGAACGGCTGAAAAACTTCTTCTACACCATCGTCCACCTGCTGGTGTGGCTGGCCTTCATTGAGCTTGGCCTGCGGGTCTGGGGCATGTCGTTGATCCGCTTTACCGAAGGCGACGGTCACGAAGTCAGCGTCAAACTGTTCGGCCTCGCCGGCACGCTGCTGTTCGCCTGGCTGATCTGGATTCTCAGCGACACCGCCGTGCATCACGCCCTGACCCGTTCACGCAAAGGCCTGGCCAATGCCCGCGCACAGACGATGATGCCGCTGATCCGCAACGTTCTGTTCATCGCGATTTTCATCATCGCGCTGATTGTCGCCCTGGCGAACATGGGCATGAACGTCACGCCACTGCTGGCCGGTGCCGGCGTGATCGGCCTTGCCATCGGTTTTGGTGCGCAGTCATTGGTCGCCGACCTGATTACCGGGCTGTTCATCATCATCGAGGATTCCCTGGCCATCGACGACTACGTGGATGTCGGCGGCCACCTCGGTACAGTCGAGGGCCTGACCATCCGCACCGTACGCCTGCGGGATATCGACGGTATCGTCCACACCATTCCGTTCAGCGAAATCAAAAGCATCAAGAACTACTCCCGGGAGTTCGGCTACGCGATATTCCGGGTCGCCGTGCCCGCCAGCATGGACATCGACAACGCCATCAAACTGATGCGCGAAGTCGCCCAGAAAATGCGCACCGATCCGCTGCAACGGCGCAATATCTGGTCGCCGCTGGAGTTCCAGGGGGTGGAAAGTTTCGAGTCGGGCAACGCAATCCTTCGCGCCCGGTTCAAGACTGCGCCCATCAAGCAGTGGGAAGTGTCGCGAGCATTCAATCTGTCACTCAAGCGGCACATGGATGAAGCCGGACTGGATCTGGCGACACCGCGCATGAGTATCCAAGTCGTCACGGCAGGTAGCGGACCGCAGACAGAGTGATGCCACCGGTCATGGCTTCTCGCTTGAAGCTTGAAGCTTGAAGCTGCGTCTAAACCACCTCCACCCCGACATGAATTGCATCATGCCGCCAGAACTCCAGGTCGCAGTCGATCAACCGTTCATGCTGGTCATAGTTGACCCGGGCAATCCGCAGGCCCGGGCTGCCCACCGACACCTTCAAGGCCGCCGCCGCATCCACCGACAACGCCGTGGGCACAATCTCGAAACGCACCCGCCCGTAGTGCAAGTCGTAATGCCGCGCATACAGCTCGGTGATCGACTGATTCAAGTCGAAATCGAGTATCCCGGGAAAGTATTGCGGGTTCAGATAGTGCTCCACATACAGCACCAATCGCCCGTCGATGCGTCGTGAGCGGCAGATCTGGATCACACTCGACAGCGCCGGCAATTGCAGCCAGGCACAGACCGCCGCCGATGCCGGCTGCAATCGCGCCGAAATCACCTCGGTGGACGGCACCCGCCCCTGGGCGCTGACCATCGCGTGAAAATGGCTGCGCTGCATCAGGTTGTAGGCCAGGCGTGGCGGCGAGACGAACCAGCCGCGACGTTCCTCGCGGTAGATCTGCCCCTGGGACTCCAATTGCAACAACGCTTCACGCAACGTGATTCGCGTGGTGCCGAACAACTCACTGAGCTTGCGCTCGGCCGGCAGTTTGCTGCCAGGCGTCAACAGTCCGTGGTCGATCTGCTCCTGAAGGACCAGGCCAATGGCTGTTACCGCTTTTGTTGCCTCTTCACGCATCAACGTTTCCTATCTGGACTAGACCAGCACCAATTCAGGGCAGATCCGTAGCGCAAACCGGCCCATTCAATAGTCTGCAAGCGTAGGCAGCGCAGATGACCAAGGTGTGACAAAGCTGCCCAACGGTCACCACTCGCGGCGCCCAACAACCTGCAATTCATCGGCCAAGTCCCTTTCCTGCCGGGGCTTTGACCATGGTCTACGCTTATCAGGCCACTGGCGATACCGCCGAACAAATAGTCATTCCGGGCGACGAACGACATCAAAGTGTCATCCAGGCCCCTTAAATTGGCTCAGGTATTGCTGACCTAGACCAACACAAACCGCAATCGCAGCGTTGAACACGACCCAAGGAGCTTCGGAATGAAACAGTTTTTCCTGGCATCACTGTTAGGCTCGACCATTGCAATGTGCACCGCCGCCATGGCGGCCGACACCGATCTGAAAACCCTCGAAGCCGCTGCGAAAGCGGAAGGCGCCGTCAACAGCGTCGGCATGCCTGATGACTGGGCCAACTGGAAAGGCACCTGGGAAGACCTGGCCAAGACCTATGGCCTCAAACACATTGATACCGACATGAGCTCGGCCCAGGAGATCGCCAAGTTCGCCGCTGAAAAAGACAACGCCAGCGCCGACATCGGCGACGTCGGTGCCGCTTTCGGCCCGATCGCGGTCAAGCAAGGCGTCGTCCAGCCTTACAAGCCTTCGACCTGGGATCAGGTTCCAGCCTGGGCCAAGGACAAGGACGGCAACTGGGCGCTGGCCTACACCGGCACCATCGCGTTCATCGTCAACAAGAAGTTGCTGCACGGTTCCGAAATCCCGACCAAATGGGCAGACCTCAAGGGTGGCAAATACAAGGTCTCCATCGGCGACGTAAGCACCGCGGCCCAGGCCGCCAACGGCGTATTGGCCGCGGCACTGGCCAACGGCGGCGACGAGAAGAACCTGCAGCCGGCCCTGCTGCTGTTCGCCGACATCGCCAAGCAAGGTCGCCTGTCGATGGCCAACCCGACGATTGCCACCATGGAAAAGGGCGAAGTCGAAGTCGGCGTGGTCTGGGACTTCAACGGCCTGAGCTACAAAGCCAAGATGGCCAACCCGGATGACTACGTGGTGCTGATCCCGTCCGATGGCTCGGTGATTTCCGGCTATACCACCATCATCAACAAGTACGCGAAAAACCCGAACGCCGCCAAGCTGACCCGCGAATACATCTTCAGCGACGCCGGCCAGATCAACCTGGCCAAGGGCAACGCCCGTCCGATCCGTGCCGAGCACCTGACCCTGCCAGCCGAGGTGCAGGCCAAGCTGCTGCCTAACGAGCAGTACAAGAAAGTGACGCCGATCAAAGACGCGGATGCTTGGGAAAAGACCTCCAAGGCCCTTCCTCAGAAGTGGAACGAAGAAGTCATTGTCGAGATGAAGTGATGCTGTAAATCCCCCACTTCCGGGTCCCATAGGGATCCCTGTGGGAGCGGGCTTGCCCGCGATGAGGGACTGTCAGTCAACATCTGCGTTGAAAACAGATCGCCATCGCGGGCAAGCCCGCTCCCACAAGTGGATCGAGTGAATTTCAACTGGAGTTTTGCCCCTATGAAGCACAACGTCATCCTTGTCGTGCTCGACGGCCTCAACCATGAGGTTGCCCGCCACGCCATGGGGCACCTTCAGGCTTACGTCGGTGCAGGACGCGCCGCACTCTACAAACTGGAGTGCGAGTTGCCAGCCCTGTCCCGCCCACTGTACGAATGCATCCTGACCGGCGTTGCGCCCATCGACAGCGGCATCGTCCACAACAACGTCTCGCGCCTGTCCAACCAGCGCAGCATCTATCACTACGCCACCGACGCCGGCCTCGTGACCGCGGCGGCGGCCTATCACTGGGTCAGCGAGCTGTACAACCGTTCGCCCTTCGTGGCAGCCCGGGACCGTCACACCGATGACCCGCAATTGCCGATCCAGCACGGGCATTTCTACTGGAACGATCACTACCCGGACTCGCACCTGTTCGCCGACGCCGAAAGCCTGCGCCTGCGCCACGGGCCGAACTTCCTGTTGATCCATCCGATGAACATTGACGATGCCGGGCACAAGCACGGCCTCGACACGCCGCAGTACCGCAACAGCGCCCGCTCGGCCGACATCATCCTGGCCGACTACCTGCAAGGCTGGCTGGATGCCGGTTATCAGGTGCTGGTCACCGCCGACCACGGCATGAACAACGACCGCTCCCACAACGGCCTGCTGCCGGAAGAACGCGAAGTGCCTTTGTTCGTGCTCGGTGACGCATTCAGCTTCGACGCCAACGCCACGCCGAAACAGACCGACATCTGCGGCACTGTCTGCGAGTTGCTGGGCGCGCCCCACGACAAACCGGTCTGCCGGGAGTTGCTCAAGTGAATGCCATGACTCGCAGTAAATGGCTCGCAGCGCTTTGCCTGGTGCCCTTCGCAGTGTTTTTCATCGTGTTCGAAATTGCCCCGCTGACGTGGGTGATGATCAACAGCCTGGAATCGGAAGAGTTCGGCTGGGGCCTGGCCAACTTCAACAAGATCTTCAGCTCGAAGTTTTACCTGCAGGCCATCCAGTACAGCCTCGAGATCAGTTTCTGGTCCAGCGTGTTCGGGATCATCATCGCCATACTGGGTGCCTACTCCCTGCGCCAGGTCGATTCGAAACTGCGCAACTTCGTCAACGCCTTCGCCAACATGACCAGCAACTTCGCCGGCGTACCCCTGGCCTTCGCGTTCATCATTCTGCTTGGCTTCAACGGCAGCTTCACCATCATGCTCAAGCAGGCCGGCATCATTCAGGATTTCAACCTGTACTCGAAAACCGGGTTGATCATTCTCTATACCTACTTCCAGATTCCCCTCGGCGTGTTGCTGCTGTACCCGGCCTTCGACGCCTTGCGCGAAGACTGGCGCGAGTCTGCCGCGCTACTCGGCGCCGGCGGCTGGCAGTTCTGGCGGCACATCGGTTTGCCCGTGCTGACGCCGGCATTGCTGGGCACCTTCGTGATCCTGCTGGCCAACGCCCTCGGTGCCTACGCCACGGTGTACGCCCTGACCACCGGCAACTTCAACGTGCTGCCGATCCGCATCGCGGCGATGGTGTCCGGTGACATTTCCCTGGACCCGAACCTGGCCAGCGCCCTGGCCGTGGTGCTCGTGGCCTTGATGACCCTGGTGACCATCGTGCATCAGTTGCTGTTGAAGAGGAGCTACCATGTCTCGCGCTGAACTGGGACCCGCCGGTGTCTACCATCGCGCCGTGGTGTACCTGCTGTTTGCCATCCTGCTGCTGCCGCTGGCCGGCACGCTGGTCTATTCGATCGCCAGCAGTTGGTCGGCGACCATCCTGCCCAGCGGCTTCACCCTCAAGTGGTACATCCAGCTGTGGAGCGATCCGCGCTTCCTGAATGCGTTCGGGCAATCGCTGCTGGTCTGCGTCGGTTCGTTGATTCTTTCCGTGGTACTGATTCTGCCGCTGCTGTTCGTGGTGCATTACCACTTCCCGAAACTCGACGCGCTGATGAACATCCTGATCCTGCTGCCCTTCGCCGTGCCGCCGGTGGTGTCTTCGGTGGGGCTGTTGCAGCTCTACGGTTCCGGACCGTTCGCCATGGTCGGGACGCCGTGGATCCTGATCGGTTGCTACTTCACCGTGGCGCTGCCGTTCATGTACCGGGCGATCACCAACAACCTGCAAGCGATCAACCTGCGCGACCTGATGGACGCCGCCCAGTTGCTCGGCGCCAGCACCTGGCAAGCCGCCTTCCTGGTGGTACTGCCGAACCTGCGCAAGGGCCTGATGGTGGCACTGCTGCTGTCGTTTTCGTTCCTGTTCGGTGAGTTCGTGTTCGCCAATATCCTCGTCGGTACGCGCTACGAAACCCTGCAGGTCTACCTCAACAACATGCGCAACAGCAGCGGTCATTTCACCAGCGCACTGGTGATTTCCTACTTCTTCTTTGTGCTGGTCCTGACCTGGGCTGCCAACATCTTGAACAAGGACAAAAGCCAATGAGCTTCGTCAGCGTCCAACACCTTAAAAAAGACTATGCGGGCACCACGGTGTTCAGCGACATCAATTGCGAAATCCAGAAAGGCGAGTTCGTCACCCTGCTCGGGCCGTCCGGTTGCGGCAAATCCACCCTGCTGCGCTGCATCGCCGGCCTGACCTCGGTGGATGGCGGCAAGATCCTGCTCGACGGCCAGGACATCGTGCCCCTGAGCCCGCAGAAACGTGGCATCGGCATGGTGTTCCAAAGCTATGCCCTGTTCCCCAACATGAGCGTGGAACAGAACGTCGCCTTCGGTTTGCGCATGCAGAAGGTCAACGTCGACGACAGCCGCAAGCGTGTCGCCGAAGTGCTGAAACTGGTGGAGCTGCAAGATTTCGCCGCCCGTTACCCACATCAGTTGTCCGGCGGCCAATGCCAACGCGTCGCTCTCGCCCGCTCCCTGGTAACGCGACCACGGCTGTTGCTGCTGGATGAACCGCTGTCTGCGCTGGACGCGCGCATTCGCAAGCATCTGCGCGAACAGATTCGTCAGATCCAGCGCGAACTGGGCCTGACCACGATTTTCGTCACACACGACCAGGAAGAAGCCCTGACCATGTCTGACCGGATTTTCCTGATGAACCAGGGAAAAATCGTACAAAGCGGCGACGCCGAAACCCTCTATACCGCACCGGTGGATGTGTTCGCCGCCGGTTTTATCGGCAACTACAACCTGCTGGACGCCGACAGTGCCTCGAAGCTGCTGCAGCGGCCAATCAGCAAGCGCATCGCCATTCGCCCGGAAGCCATCGAGCTGAGCCTCAACGGCGAACTGGACGCGCAGGTACGCAGCCACAGCCTGCTGGGCAACGTCATTCGCTACCGGATCGAAGCCCGGGGCGTGGAGCTGGTCGTTGATGTGCTCAACCGTTCGGCCTCCGATCTGCACCCCGATGGTCAGCGCCTGGCGCTTTCCATCGATCCGACGGCCTTGTGTGAGGTAGCTTGACAGCAGCGGCAAGCTTCAAGCTGTAAGCTGCAAGTAAACTGCTGACTACCTCTATCCACCTTGCAGCTTGAAGCCTGCCGCTTGAAGCTGTTCTCAAGAGAGAACCCCACTAATGGCCCTGGCAATTTTTGATCTGGACGAAACCCTGATCCACGGCGACTGCGCCTCACTGTGGAGCGAGCAAATGGTCCGCCTCGGCTGGGTCGACAGCGAATCCTTCCTGCGCCGTGACAAGGAGTTGATGGATGCCTACGGTCGCGGCCACCTGGCGATGGAGGACTATATGACCTTCAGCCTCGAACCGTTGATCGGGCGTACACCGGAGGAGGTGGATCACTTGGTCGGACCCTGGGTGGAAGAGGTCATCGAACCGATCATCTTCAGCGACGCCACCAAAACCATCGCCGCCCATCGCAAGGCCGGCGACCGCATTCTGGTGATCTCCGCTTCAGGTACGCACCTGGTCGGACCGATTGCCGAGCGTCTGGGCATCGACGAGATTCTGGGCATCGAGCTGGAAGTTGCCCATGGTGCTTACACCGGCAATACCGTCGGCACCCTGACCTACCGCGAAGGCAAGATCACCCGCTTGCTGGAATGGCTGGATGCAGAGGAGGAAAACCTCGAAGGCGCGAGTTTCTATTCCGACTCACGCAATGACCTGCCGCTGTTGCTCAAAGTGGATCATCCCCACGTGGTGAACCCGGATCCGGTGCTGCGCGAGCAGGCTGAAAAGGCTGGGTGGCCGATCCACGACTGGGCATAACCAAGCCCCCTGTAGGAGCGAGCATGCTCGCGATAGCGGTGTGTCATTCAATAATGTATTGACTGACCCGACGCCATCGCGAGCATGCTCGCTCCTACAGGTTCCGTATTGTCAGTTCAGGCTTTCGTCAATCACCAACACCACCTTCCCCGCCACGGTATTGCTCGCCAATTCGGCAAACGCCGCCTCGGCCTCCTTGATCGGGAATGCCCTGGCAAGCTGCGGACTCAAGCGCCCCTCGGCAAACAACGGCCACACATGCTGGCTCAGGTCACTGAACAGATCGGCCTTGAACTGATCATCCCGGCTGCGCAACGTCGACCCCAGCAACTGCACACGCTTGGCCAGCACCTGGGCCAGGTCCAGTCTGGCCTCTCGCCCGCCCATCAGGCCGATCAACACCCAACGGCCATCCTGGGCCAGCAGCTTGAGGTTCAACGCCGCGTAATTGCCGCCCACCGGGTCGAGAATCACGTCGAAAGGCCCCAGATCCCTCAGGCTCTCCAGATCGCCATCACGCACCACGCCACCCTGGGCGCCGAGCGATTCGCAGTACGCCAGTCGTTCGGCGGAACCGACACTGACCCAGCACGGGTTGCCGAAAGCCTTGCACAACTGAATGGCCGCTGAACCGATTCCACTCGCTCCGGCATGCAGCAGAACTTTCTGACCCGGCTTGAGCGCAGCCAGTTGAAACAAATTCAGCCAGACTGTTGCATAGACTTCGGGCAATGCCGCCGCTTCGACCAATGACACTCCGTCGGGAACCGGCAGCACATGCCGCCCGTCGACAACCACCTCTTCAGCCATCCCGCCCCCGGCCAGCAAGGCACAAACCCGATCGCCAACCTGCCAGGAGGACCCGGCGCCGACCTCGCTGACCACCCCCGAGCACTCTAGACCGAGCACTTGGCTGGCCCCTGGCGGTGGCGGATAAAGACCTGCTTTCTGCAACAAATCGGCGCGATTGAGGCCCGATGCCGCCACTCGTATACGAACTTGTCCTACATCGCATGCAGGACTTGGTTCATCAACCCACACCACTTGACCGTCAACGCCTTGCAATGCTTTCACAGTGCCTCCATAGTGAGTCTGGACTGAGCCCGAAGCTATAGCGCCGGGCTTTTTGCATTATGCGACCGGTTCTCAAAGATCCGGCGACTTCAAAGACGGCCTAATATGCGTTATCAATTGTCCCCGCGTCGAATCAGCATGAAGCATCTGTTCCCCAGCACTGCCCTCGCCCTGTTCATCGGTATCGGCTTGCTGCCGATGTCGAGCAATACTTTCGCAGCCAATAGCTGGGACAAGCTTCAACCCGATCGTGACGAAGTGATCGCCAGTCTGAACGTCGTGGAATTGCTCAAACGCCACCACTACAGCAAGCCGCCACTCGATGACGCACGCTCGGTGATCATCTACGACAGCTACCTCAAGCTGCTGGATCCGTCGCGCAGCTACTTCATGGCCAGCGACATTGCCGAATTCGACAAGTGGAAGACGCAGTTCGACGATTTCCTCAAGAGCGGCGACCTGAACGCCGGGTTCACGATCTACAAGCGCTACCTGGACCGCGTGAAGGCGCGTCTGGACTTCGCCCTTGCCGAACTGAACAAAGGCGTCGACAAGATCGACTTCACCACCCGGGAAACCTTGCTGATCGACCGCAAGGACGCCCCTTGGCTCAAAACCACGGCAGAACTCGACGACCTGTGGCGCAAACGCGTCAAGGACGAAGTCCTGCGCCAGAAGATCGCCGGCAAGGATCCCAAGCAGATCCAGGAAACCCTGACCAAGCGCTACAAGAACCAGCTGGCGCGCCTGGACCAGACCCGCGCGGAAGACATCTTCCAGGCGTACATCAATACCTTCGCCATGTCCTACGACCCGCACACCAACTATCTGTCGCCGGATAACGCGGAGAATTTCGACATCAACATGAGCCTGTCCCTCGAGGGCATCGGTGCCGTGTTGCAGAGCGATAACGACCAGGTGAAAGTCGTGCGCCTGGTGCCGGCAGGTCCGGCGGACAAGACCAAACAGGTTGCACCGGCCGACAAGATCATCGGCGTTGCCCAAGGCAACAAGGAGATGGTCGATGTGGTGGGCTGGCGCCTGGACGAAGTGGTCAAGCTGATTCGCGGACCGAAAGGCACCGTGGTGCGCCTGGAGGTCATCCCGGCCAGCAATGCGCCGAACGACCAGACCTCCAAGATCGTGCCGATCACCCGTGAAGCGGTGAAGCTTGAAGACCAGGCCGTGAAGAAATCGGTCCTGAACCTGAAGCAGGACGGCAAGGACTACAAGCTCGGCGTCATCGAAATCCCGGCGTTCTATCTGGACTTCAAGGCCTTCCGTGCCGGCGACCCGGATTACAAGAGCACCACCCGCGACGTCAAGAAACTGCTGACCGAGTTGCAGAAAGAAAAAGTCGACGGCGTGGTCATCGACCTGCGCAACAACGGCGGCGGCTCCTTGCAGGAAGCCACCGAGCTGACCAGCCTGTTCATCGACAAAGGCCCGACCGTGCTCGTGCGTAACGCCGATGGCCGTGTCGACGTGCTGGAAGATGAAAACCCGGGCGCGTTCTACAAAGGCCCGATGGCGTTGCTGGTCAACCGCCTGTCCGCCTCGGCTTCGGAGATTTTTGCCGGCGCCATGCAGGACTACCACCGCGCGCTGATCATTGGCGGCCAGACCTTCGGCAAAGGCACCGTGCAGACCATTCAGCCGCTCAACCATGGCGAACTGAAACTGACCCTGGCCAAGTTCTACCGGGTTTCCGGACAGAGCACCCAGCATCAGGGCGTCCTGCCGGACATCGATTACCCATCGATCATCGACACCAAGGAAATCGGTGAAAGCGCCCTGCCGGAAGCCATGCCGTGGGACACCATCAAGGCGGCGATCAAGCCTGCGGTCGACCCGTTCAAGCCGTACATTTCGCAACTCCAGTCCGAGCATGACCTGCGCACGGCCAAGGATGCGGAATTCGTGTTCATCCGCGACAAGCTGGCCCTGGCGCAGAAACTGATGGCCGAAAAAACCGTCAGCCTCAATGAAGCCGAGCGTCGCGCCCAGCACGCCGACATCGAAGCCAAACAGCTGACCATGGAAAACATCCGTCGCAAAGCCAAGGGCGAAGAACCGCTCAAAGAGCTGAAGAAGGAAGACGAGGACGCCATCGCAGCCGAGGACGACAAGACCAAGCCGGAAGATGACGCCTACCTGAGCGAAACCGGGCGGATTCTGCTGGACTACCTGAAACTCAACACGGCAGTGGCCAAGCACTGAGTATTGAAAAGCAGCTGATGGCAATTTAATGCTGACGCTCCCCGGAGCGTCATCAAACAGTCATCATTCTGTCGTGAAATAAAGGACCGGACGTGCCCTTTTTACCAAGGCGCGCCCGGTCCTTTTTTATCGCCAGAGACCGCCATGACCACAACCGAACAGCTGAGCGCATTGAGCTCGATCCTGACTCAAAGTGGTTTGCACAGTTTGTTCCAGCCGATCATCAGCCTCTCGGAACGGCGCATTCTCGGCTATGAAGCCCTCAGTCGCGGCCCCTCCAACAGCCCTCTGCACTCCCCTGTCGCCCTGTTCGCCATCGCCCGCCAGGCCGGACGCCTGAGCGAGCTGGAAATCGCCTGCCGCGAAAGCGCTTGCCGACGCTTCAACGAACAACAACTGCCCGGCCTGTTGTTCCTCAACGTATCCCCGGAGTCCCTGCTGGAAGCGGCGCATCAACCGGGACGCACCCTGCGCTTGCTGCAGGACTTCGGCATCGCGCCGAGTCAGGTGGTCATCGAGCTTACGGAACAGACGCCGACGGATGATTTCCAGCTGTTGCAAACCGCGCTGCATCACTATCGGGCAATGGGGTTTTCGATCGCGCTGGATGATCTGGGGGCGGGTTATTCGAGTTTGCGTTTGTGGTCGGAACTACGACCGGACTACGTGAAAATCGACCGGCATTTCATTGATGGCATTCATCAGGATGCGCTAAAGCGTGAGTTCGTCGGCTCGATCCTGCAAATCGCCAAGGCCTCGCGGGCGCAAGTCATCGCCGAAGGCATCGAACTGCCGGAGGAACTCACGGTACTGACCGAAATGGGTGTGGACCTGGTGCAGGGCTATCTGCTCTGCCGCCCCCAGGAACACCCGCCACGGGATGCCCGGGCGTTGATGCCCCGACAGGACAGCACAGCAGTTGCACTGAGCGAAGACGGCAGCGACCTCAGCGCCCTGCTCAACGAGCAGCCTGCCGTGAGCAGGGACACCCCGACCGCCACGGTGCTTGAAGCCTTTCGTCGCCAGGCCAACCTGAACTCACTGGCGGTCCTGGATGAACAGGGTCAGCCCTGTGGCATTGTCCATCGGCATTCGCTTTCCGACGTCCTGCTCAAGCCCTTTGCCACCGACCTGTTCGCCCGCAAGCCCATCAGCCGCTTGATGAACGATGACTTCCTCGCCGTCGAGCTGAGCCAATCGCTGCAACAGGTCAGCCGCCTGATCACCAGTCGCGCCCGCCAGCGCATCGAAGAAGACTTCATCATCACCCTCAATGGCGGCTATCTCGGGCTGGGCCGCGTGATAGACGTACTCAAACTGATCACCGAACTGAAGATCCAGCAAGCCCGCTACGCCAACCCGCTCACCTTGCTGCCGGGTAACGTGCCGATCCAGCAATGCCTGACGCGGTTGCTGCAACAGCAACGGGAATCGGTGATCTGCTACGTGGACATCGATAGTTTCAAACCCTTCAACGACATCTACGGCTATGGTCGCGGCGACGAAGTCCTGCTGTGCCTGGCGCAATGCCTGAATGACCGCGTCGACCCATCCCGCGATTTTGTCGGCCACATTGGCGGTGATGATTTTTTGCTGGTGCTCGGCCCGGAAGACTGGCGCAAACGTTTGAACCAGTTGCTCGACGACTTCCAGAGCCAGTGCCGGCGCTTCTACCGCAACGAGCACCTGGAGGCCGGCTGCTTCATCGCACCGAACCGCCAGGGCGTACGGCAGGAATTTGCGTTGTTGTCGCTGTCGATCGGCGTGGTGCATTTGCATCCACAGGCCTGTGGACAACTCGATGCGAGCCAGTTGGCCGAAATGGCATCACAGGCCAAGCACCATGCGAAGAATGTGCAGGGTTACAGCGTGCATGTGATTGATAGCCTGGCACTGTTGCCTGTTGAAAAGGCGCTCGTTTCCGGGCATCGATAAGGGAGCTTTTCGGTTTCACGCCAATCAGCGAGGCCCCGGGGCAGACTTCAACTCGTTGAGCTTGATCGGCGCCAGCGGATGCCCGGCCTTCGCCGCGATCTCCCAGAATCGGGCCGCTTCAATCGGATCCGGGGCCTTGCTCGCTGTCCCGGCCAAACTGATCACCCCCACTTGATACGCCGCCTTGCCATCGCCCGCCAACGCTGCCAGGCGCAACAAACGTACGCCCTCCTCACGTGCACCAAGGCCGACGCCGCGAAACGTCAGGATGTGCCCATAGAAGCTCTGGGCGCCGACATTGCCCAGATTGGCCATGCGCGCGAACTGGCCTTCAAGCCAGCGCCAGCCACGAGGCTGACGGACAAACCACGACCAGTGGAACAACCGGCGCGCGAGCCAGTAACCGGCCCGCGCCTTGAGTTGCAGGAACACTCAGGCCTCGGCCGATTCCGGGTATTCGTATTCGAACACCCGCACCACTTCCGAGGCGTGCCAGGACGCGGCGGCAACGCCGTCCGAGGGCCCGGAGAAGCGCCCCAGACGTTCGACACACTCAAAGAATCCGGTGCGCGGCAAACGGCTGGCGCCCTGACTGATCACCAGTGAACTGCGCAATGGCTGCTCCGCCTTGGCATCCAGTGCGGCCAGATGCTCAAGGGCCGCCGTCAGGGTCTGCATGGCCGGGGTCGGCAGTTGCAAACGCTCCAGCAAGGCCCGATACGTCAACAGGTGGCGCTGGCGTCGCGCCTGATCCAGTTCGCCCAGTAATCCGTCCCAATGTTGACGACTGATCCGTACGCTCACGATTCATCCCTCCACCCAGGCACCGTCAATTCCCAGGCCAGGCTGCGGCGAATCGCGGCGTCGGGCAGACGCTCGCCACTTTCGATCATGGCCAGGTATGACGGGCTGATGCCTACCGTGCGGGCCAGCGCCTCGATGGCGATGCCCTTCCCCTCGCGCAAACTGCGTAGTTGATCCAGACCCGGAAGAATCGCGTCTGGAGTTGCCGCCTGAAGCTTCGTGCCTTGCGGTGACGCTTGCTCCTTGATGCCTGCTGCTTTGAGTAACGCCTGATACTGAGCCCATGGCAGAACCGCGTATTCGGGCTCGCCTTCGCGTGTAATTATCTGAATATCCATGACTACCCCGTAGGACAACAACACTTTGCGAGTCGGCACTTTTCCTTAGAAGTGTAATCCTAACAGCGGCCAAGGTCGCGGGGGGCATCAATCTGCGAACAGGTTGAAATCGACTCAGTGTTTTTTCGGACCCTGAAGTTGAAGTTGTTCGGGGGTAGCAGGCAGACGCTCGACCACCGCGAGCTTCTCCGGTGCCTGCCGTTTGCGCCAGATGCGGAAGGCATTGAGTTCGTCGTCGAGCACTTTCATCAACCACGCCAATACCGCGATGTCATCGAACATGCCGAAAACCGGAATGAAATCCGGGAGCGCATCCACCGGACTGAGGAAATACATCAGGCCCGCGACAACAGAAACCAGCGCCTTGGGGCTTATGGCACGATACTCACCCCGCCAGTACGCCAGGCAGAGTGCCTGCAACAGCTTCAAATCGTCCTTGATCTTGCCCAGTCGATAGCCCTGGCTCGCGCCTTTGCTGGCGACCGCGAACAACAGGGTCGGCAATCGACCGCGTGCCAGCAGGCGTCCGGCCAATGGCAGGAAACGAGCGAAACTCCAGGGTGCTTTCATCATTCCTCCCGTTGAAATGTTATCCACACAAATTGTGGATAACCTTGTGAACAGAGCCGTTTTACTCCGCTAAAAGCCCCGTTTTACAAGGTCTGCGTTCAGATCGGGCGTTTTTTACTCATCAAAAAAAACCCATAATTTCATTGACTTGGCGGCCTTGAGCGTCTACCGCCGAGGCTACCATGGCCAAGACTCCGGCCCAGAGCGTCTGTTCGCTTTGTTTACCCCTGCCGAACGCCAGATGCAACAACGCCCCGCAAAAGCGAGGCGTTGTTATCGAAACAGGCGCTGATTACTTGGCAGCAGCGTCTTCTTTTGCCGGATCCTTGATGGCCAGCAGTTCCAGATCGAACACCAGCACCGAGTTAGCCGGAATCGCCGGGCTCGGGCTTTGAGCGCCATAAGCCAGGTCAGCAGGAATGTACAGCTTGTACTTCTCGCCAACGTGCATCAGTTGCAGGCCTTCGACCCAACCCGGGATCACGCCGCTGACCGGCAGATCGATCGGGCTTCCGCGCTCGACGGAGCTGTCGAATACAGTGCCGTTGGTGAGTTTGCCGGTGTAGTGAACGGTCACTACGTCAGACGGTTTTGGCTGAGGGCCATCGGCCTTCTGCACGACTTCGTACTGCAAGCCCGAAGCAGTGGTGGTCACGCCGGGTTTCTTGCCGTTTTCCTCGAGGAACTTCTTGCCGGCAGCAGCCGACTCTTCGCTCATCTTGGCCATGCGCTCTTCGGCACGCTTTTGCAGTGCGGCGAACGCCTCAACCAACTCCTCGTCCTTGAGCTTCTGCTCTTTCTTGCCGACGGCGTCTTCGATGCCCTGGGCTACAGCTTTGGAATCCAGGTCATCCATGCCTTCCTGAGCCAGGCTCTTGCCCATGTTCAGGCCAATGCCGTAGGAAGCTTTTTGCGCCGGAGTTTTCAGCTCTACGCTGGTCTGCGAATCACAACCCGCGAGTACCAGGCTAACCAGGGCAACCGCCGCCGCCAACCGATGCTGTTTCATGCTATTTCCTTGTTCATGCGCCTAAAGGGCAATCGAGTAAAGCCGCGAGCTTATCAGGCCGCCACGACCAATGGCTACCGGCATGAGAGCCGGAAACAACTGATAAGTTCAGGCGTTAAAACGCATTTCACAATTCGACTGATGAAGCTTCTTTCATCTTGTTCCGACGCAGACTGATTCCTGTACCTACAACATCTGGCGTAATGGCCTCTTGCCGCACCCCGGGTACTGGGGCATAACGGCATGATCGTTCGACAAGGATGTTTATCTTGCGCCTCTTTATTCGCTTGTTGGCTCTCATGGCAGTACTGCTCGGACTGGTCATGGCCGTAGTGCTTTACTATGTCGCCAACCCGAAATTGCCGGTCTGGTCGCCAGCACAACAGGTGCATTACCTGGAGCAATGGAGCGCGGCCGACCGCGAAACCTACTATTTCACTCCCCAGGGCACTCAGGTCAAAGGCTTGCGTTACAGCTGGTTCACCGCCCTCGAACTGCCCTTCTCGCAGCAACGCTTCGCCGCCCCCGAGTACCTCGCCCGCTTCGGCTTTCTGGTGGACCCTGGCCAGGAAGCGACAGTGAACAACCCCGGAAACCTTCCGGTCGGCTTTACCCGCCATCAGAATGCGGGAAGCCCGGATACATTTCTGGACATCACTTGCGCGGCCTGCCACACCGGCGAACTGCGATTCAAGGGGCAAGCCGTGCGTATCGACGGCGGCTCGGCACAGCATGTCTTGCCGTCCAGTGTTCCTACACTCAGAGGGGGCAGTTTCGGACAAGCACTGGTGGCCAGCCTGGCCTCGACCTACTACAACCCGTGGAAGTTCGAACGTTTCGCACGCAACGTGCTGGGCCAGGACTACGACGCTCGTCACCAGGCGTTGCGCAAAGAATTCAAATCCTCGCTTGATACCTTCATCAAGGTGGCCTGGAACGACACCCATCGCGGGCTTTATCCGACCGAGGAAGGCCCGGGACGCACAGATGCCTTCGGGCGCATCGCCAACGCCAGCTTCGGTGACGCGATCTCCCCCGACAACTATCGAGTGGCCAATGCCCCGGTCGACTATCCGCAGTTATGGGACATGTGGACGTTCGAATGGGTGCAGTGGAACGGCTCGGCGAAGCAACCGATGGCGCGTAACATCGGCGAGGCGCTGGGCGTCGGAGCCACACTGAATTTCTTCGACAACAACGGCCAACCGTTGATGGGTGACGCCCGTTACCCCTCCAGCGTCCGTGTGCGCGACCTGCACCTGATCGAACAAACCCTGCAACGCCTCGCGCCTCCGGCCTGGCCGGAAGATCTGCTGGGCGCGGTCGACAAGACTCTGGCGGCAAAGGGTCGCGCCTTGTTTGCGGAAAACTGTGCGGGCTGCCATGTACCGCCTACCACCCAGGGCGAGGGGCGGTATGTCCAGCATTTGAAAATGATCCCGACGGACTATGTTGGCACCGACCCTGGCGCGGCCAACAACATCGCCGACCACCGCTTCGACCTGACAGCGCTGCAATGGAAGCAGGAAGAACTGGAAAAACTCGATGCCGAGCCCAAACCTGCCGAACCATTGGACCTGAGCAAAATGTCCGTGGCCAAAGGGCTGGCCTATGTCACTGCCTATGTCCAGGACCGTGCGTATCAAGACGCCCAGGTCACCCCTGCCGAGCGCCCGGAAATGGACGGTTTCGGTCTGCCGATCGGTGTGCGCGAGTTACGTTCATACAAGGCCAGGCCATTGGCGGGGGTATGGGCGACAGCGCCGTTTCTGCACAACGGTTCGGTACCGAGCATTTACCAGTTGCTGTCGCCTCAGGATGAACGTGCGACCACATTCTACAAAGGCACTTTCGAGTATGACCCGGGCCACCTGGGCTACCGCACCGAAGCCTTTACCAATGGCTTTTTGTTCGACACGCGCATCACTGGCAACCACAACAGCGGTCATGAATTCCGTGCCGGCAAACTCGGCAATGGCGTGATTGGTCGCTGGTTGCAGCCACAAGAGCGCTGGGCGCTGCTGGAATACCTGAAAGTACTGGGCGGCCCGCTGGAAGAGCAACTGCCATGACTACAGCCTCATTTAAAAGGATGCTCCCATGCTGATGACACTCTGGCTGCGACTGGGCGCCTTCCTCGGCAAATTGTTGCTGTGGTCACTGGGGCTCGGCGTGCTTGGCTGGGCATTGGCTACGGCCTGGTTTGCCTGGCAGCAGCGCGGACCGGTCTCGGCGCAGGAGTTGATTCCCGACGGAGAAGCTGCGATGACCCAGGACATCATCCAGACCGCCGTGCGCATCGTCGATCAGCACCGCGAAAACACCCGCTACCTGCGCGATGCCCATGCCAAGGCCCACGGCTGTGTGAAGGCCGAAGTTCAGGTGCTGCCGCAACTGCCCGATGAACTGCGCCAAGGTGTATTCAGCGAGCCAGGCAAGATCTGGCAAGCGACGATGCGCCTGTCCAACGGCAATGCCTATCCGCAGTTCGACAGCATCCGCGACGCCCGGGGCATGGCGATCAAATTGTTCGACGTGCCGGGTAAACAACTGTTGGGCGATCAGTTGGAGCGAGGCGAACAGGACTTTGTGATGTTCAGCCACCCGAACTTCTTTGTCAGTAATGTCGCCGAGTACCGTCAGAACGTCGCCGCTCAAGCCGACGGCAAAAAGGTGATGGCATTCTTCCCCGGCTGGGATCCACGCGCCTGGCAAGTTCGCCACCTGTTTATCGCCCTGGCGACGCTATCCCCTGCCCCGCCAAGCCCGACCCGGACGACCTACTTTTCGGTTTCACCCTATAAATTCGGTGCAGCCAATGCGAAATTCCGGGTCGCCCCCGATCCGGACAGTTGCCCCGCCTACGACCTGCCGGAACAAAATCGCAAGTTGCCGAACTTTCTGCGCACTGCGCTGAACCAGCAGTTGTCGACCGATCGGGTGCCCGCGTGTTTTGTCCTGCAAATCCAGCGACAGGACGCCAACAAGTACATGCCGATAGAAGACACCAGCATTGAGTGGCGCGAAAGCGATGCACCCTTCGAGACAGTGGCGCGAATCAAGGTTCCAGCGCAGGACTTCGATACACCGGCGCTGAACCTGCAATGCGACAACCAGTCGTTCAACCCCTGGTTCGGCATCGAAGCGCACCGCCCCATTGGCGGGATCAATCGGTTGCGCAGGGCCGTCTACGAAGCTGTCAGCGACTACCGGCACGACCGTAACGCCGAGCAATAATCTGGCAGGCACAAAAAAAGCGATCCTGAGATCGCTTTCAAGCACTGGCCAAGCGCCAGACAGCAGAAAGCCCGCACTGGGCGGGCTTTCTGTGGTGATCTGGCGTTCAGTGTTCCAGATTACCGAATATGGCGCAGCGGACGGGACTCGAACCCGCGACCCCCGGCGTGACAGGCCGGTATTCTAACCGACTGAACTACCGCTGCGCGTAGCGTTGAAAGTGGTGGGTGATGACGGGATCGAACCGCCGACATTCTGCTTGTAAGGCAGACGCTCTCCCAGCTGAGCTAATCACCCTTTACCTTCGTTGCGGGACACATTATGCCACAGGTTTTTATAAAGTGTTGATTTATTTGAAGTTTTTTTCAAAAAAATCTAAAAACCGGTGAAACGACGCAACCCACAGGAACAACAGTCAAACTTGAGGCAGAAAAAAGCCCGCATCAGCGGGCTTTTCCGTGGTGACCTGGCGTTCAGTGTTCCAGGTTACCGAATATGGCGCAGCGGACGGGACTCGAACCCGCGACCCCCGGCGTGACAGGCCGGTATTCTAACCGACTGAACTACCGCTGCGCGTAACACTGAAAACGAATGGTGGGTGATGACGGGATCGAACCGCCGACATTCTGCTTGTAAGGCAGACGCTCTCCCAGCTGAGCTAATCACCCTTCGCTTCGGTGTGGCGCGCATTCTACGGAGCGACCCAACCTCTGGCAAGCACTTTTTTAAATAATTTTCCGAGCCCTTCCAAAGGCTTAGAGAAAGGTTGGCCTATGGCACGGCGAAGACAATAATGCCCCCCTTTGTATAAAGGAGAGACTCACCCCATGTGGTTCAAAAACCTGCTTATCTATCGCCTGACCCAAGATCTGCCTGTTGATGCCGAGGCGTTGGAAACTGCACTGGCCACCAAACTGGCGCGCCCATGTGCAAGCCAGGAGTTGACCACCTACGGTTTCGTCGCGCCGTTCGGCAAAGGCGAAGATGCGCCACTGGTCCACGTCAGCGGTGACTTCCTGCTGGTGTCCGCTCGCAAGGAAGAACGCATTCTGCCGGGCAGCGTCGTGCGTGATGCGGTCAAGGAAAAGGTCGAAGAGATCGAAGCCGAGCAAATGCGCAAGGTCTACAAGAAGGAGCGCGATCAGATCAAGGATGAAATCATCCAGGCCTTCCTGCCCCGCGCCTTTATCCGTCGCTCGTCGACCTTCGCCGCCATCGCGCCGAAACAGGGCCTGATCCTGGTCAACTCGGCCAGCCCGAAACGCGCCGAAGACCTGTTGTCCACCTTGCGTGAAGTGATCGGCACCCTGCCGGTACGCCCACTGACCGTTAAAATGTCCCCGACCGCGACCATGACCGAGTGGGTCACCACGCAGAAAGCCGCGGACGACTTCTTTGTGCTGGACGAGTGCGAACTGCGCGACACCCACGAAGACGGCGGCATTGTGCGTTGCAAGCGCCAGGACCTGACCAGCGAAGAAATCCAGCTGCACCTGAGTACCGGCAAAGTGGTCACTCAATTGTCCCTGGCCTGGCAGGACAAGCTGTCGTTCGTCCTCGACGACAAGATGGTGGTCAAGCGCCTGAAGTTCGAAGACCTGCTGCAAGACCAGGCGGAACAGGACGGCGGTGACGAGGCCCTGGGCCAACTGGATGCCAGCTTCACCCTGATGATGCTGACCTTCGGCGACTTCCTGCCGGCACTGGTTGAAGCATTGGGTGGCGAAGAGACGCCGCAGGGGATCTAACGGCTTGTGATCACACACTGTGCGAGCAAGCCCGCTCCCACATTTGCCTTTGTGGTGCTTCGTGAGCAACAGGATCGGGAAATGGCCGCTCAACAGGCCAGCGACTGACTTGCGATCCTGATCCGCGATCTTGATCCGCGATCTTGATCTGAAAACTTGATCCCCGGGTTAATGCTGGGCACTATATTGCCCATCGCGAGGACGACCTCGCGGCTCGATCGAGTCATTAATCAGGGGACGACCCCGTCAGACGATGGAGGTCTTCATGTCCTGGATCATTCTGTTTTTCGCCGGCCTGTTCGAAGTGGGCTGGGCCGTCGGTCTCAAGTACACCGACGGTTTCACCCGCCCGCTCCCCACTGTTTTGACCGTTGCAGCCATGGCGATCAGCCTTGGCTTGCTCGGCCTTGCAATGAAGGAATTGCCGTTGGGTACGGCCTATGCGATCTGGACCGGTGTCGGCGCCGTTGGCACGGTGATCGCAGGGATCATTCTGTTTGGTGAGTCGATGGCGCTGGTGCGGCTGGCCAGTGTGGCATTGATCATTTCCGGGCTCGTTGGCCTGAAGGTCAGCGCTTAACTTTCAGACCGCCATCGTCGGAACGCCGCCCGGAGCCGGCTCGCTCCCACATTGGAACGCGATCAATTGTGGGAGCGAGCCTGCTCGCGAAGAGGCCAGCACAGCCACCGACTATCTAACGGCCCCGCGCAATTCCCCCACCAACACCTGCAACTTCGCAGGCTCCGCTGCCTCAACCGCCACTGCCGGCCCCGCCACCAGGGTCACCCGCGACCACAGGCGATGAAACAGTCCCTTGCCCGGATCGCGACTGAAGAAACTCCCCCACAACCCCTGCAAGGCCAGCGGAATCACCGGCACCGGCGTCTCTTCGAGAATCCGCGTCAAGCCGCCCTTGAACTCATTGATCTCGCCATCGGCGGTCAATTTACCCTCGGGGAAGATGCACACCAGTTCCCCGTCCTTCAGATACCGCGCAATGCGCGTGAAGGCCTTTTCGTAGATCTGGATGTCTTCCTGGCGCCCGGCAATCGGAATCGTCCCTGCGGTACGGAAGATGAAGTTCAGCACCGGCAGGTTGTAGATCTTGTAATACATCACAAAGCGAATCGGCCTGCGCACCGCGCCGCCAATCAGCAAGGCGTCGACGAACGAGACGTGGTTGCACACCAGCAGCGCCGCGCCTTCATCGGGGATCAGATCGAGGTTGCGGTGCTCGACGCGGTACATGGAATGGCTGAGCAGCCAGATCATGAAACGCATGGTGAACTCGGGGACGATCTTGAAGATGTAGGCGTTGACGCCGATGTTCAGCAACGAGACCACCAGGAACAGTTGCGGGATCGACAGCTTGGCCACGCTCAGCAAGACGATGGAGACAATCGCCGAGATCACCATGAACAACGCGTTGAGGATGTTGTTGGCGGCAATCACTCGTGCCCGTTCGTTCTCCGCGGTTCGCGACTGGATCAGCGCGTACAGAGGCACGATATAGAAGCCGCCGAAGACGCCCAGGCCGAGGATGTCGAGCAACACCAGCCAGGTGTGGCCGAAACCGAGGATTTCAATCCAGCCATGGCCGGCGACGCTGTCCGGAATTCCGCCGGAATGCCACCACAGCAGCAGACCGAAGACGGTCAGGCCGAACGAACCAAACGGCACCAGCCCGATTTCGACTTTGCGTCCGGAGAGTTTTTCGCAAAGCATCGAACCCATCGCGATGCCGACCGAGAACACCGTCAGAATCAGCGTCACCACGGTTTCATCACCGTGCATCCATTCCTTGGCATAGGCCGGGATCTGCGTCAGATAAATCGCCCCGACAAACCAGAACCATGAGTTGCCGACAATCGAGCGAGACACCGCCGGCGTTTGCCCCAGGCCGAGTTTCAAGGTGGCCCAGGACTGGCTGAAGATGTTCCAGTTCAGGCGCATTTGCGGCGTGGCGGCCGCCGCGCGAGGAATGCTGCGGCTGGCCAGGTAACCAAGCACGGCAATGCCGATGATTGCCGTGGACACCACCGGCGCGTAATGCGCCGAAGACATCATGATCCCGGCGCCAATGGTGCCGGCGAGGATCGCCAGGAAAGTGCCCATTTCCACCAGGCCGTTGCCACCCACCAGTTCATCTTCATGCAGGGCCTGCGGCATGATCGAGTACTTCACCGGACCGAACAGCGCCGAATGGGTGCCCATGGCAAACAGCGCCACCAACATCAACGACAGGTGATCGAACATGAAGCCGACGGCACCGACCGCCATGATGGCGATTTCCCCCAGCTTGATCAGGCGGATCAACGCATCCTTGGCGAACTTTTCCCCGAATTGCCCGGCCAGGGCCGAGAACAGGAAAAACGGCAGGATGAACAGCAGCGCACACAGGTTGACCCAGATCGAGCGGTCACCTTCGATGGTCAGCTTGTACAGAATGGCGAGGATCAACGACTGCTTGAACACGTTGTCGTTGAACGCCCCGAGGGACTGGGTGATGAAGAACGGCAGGAAGCGCCGGGTGCGCAGCAAGTTGAACTGTGAGGGGTGACTCATCTTCCATGTTTCCCTGAATTAGGTAACGAGTGGCCGGGATTCCTTTATTGGAGTATCAAAAATCGATCCAGGCCACACATTACCTATTCTTTGCCGGTTATTTCTTCAATCCGGCAATGCACGGCGAGACAAACAGCTCACCACGCCAGGCGCCCAGCACCGTGCGCTTGCCGACGATCAGCCACATCGCGGCCAACAACGCCACCAGCACGCAGCCAAACACACCGAAAAACGTCAGGCTCAAGGTACTGGCCAGTTTCAACGTCGCCAGCGAATAGACACCCAACGGGAAGGTGAAACCCCACCAGCCAAGATTGAAGGGAATGCCGTCACTCAGGTAACGCCCGGTGATCAGCAGCGCCATCAGCATCCACCAGAGTCCGAAGCCCCACAGAGTGATGCCGGCCACCAGGCCCAACCCGGCAGCGATCTCACCGACACCCGGCAACCCGTTCGCCGCGAAAATCAACGGTGCGTCGCCGCCCAGCACCAGCATGCCCAAGGCACCGGTGCCGATCGGGCCAAGGGCCAGCCAGCTTGAGGCGGCCATGTTTTCGTGAGGCAGTTTATGCAGGGCCATGCGCAGCAACAGAATGGTCAGGATGCTGAAAGCCACCGGCAGGGAAAAGGCCCAGAGCACGTAGCTGGTCACCAGCATCACCAGTTGCGAGTGAGCGTCGACCAAATGCGGTGCCAGCAAACCACCACTGGCGGCTGCGACTTCCGCCGCGACCACCGGCAACAGCCAGACGGCGGTCATCTGGTCGATGCTGTGCTCCTGACGAGTGAACATCATGTAGGGAATCAGCACGCCGCAGGCCAGCGACATGGCCACATCCAGCCACCACAACACTTCGGCGAGGTGAATCACTCCTTCACCCCAACGCGGCAGGCCGAACACCAGGAAGCCGTTGATGATGGTCGCCAGCCCCATCGGGATGGTGCCGAAAAACATCGAGACCGTGGAGTGGCCGAAGATCCGTCGTGCCTCGTCGAAAAACAGCAGCCAACGCGCCGCGTACAGCACTGTAAACAGCAGAAACAGTGCGATGTTGAACAGCCAAAGGGCTTCGGCGAAGGCGTGCAAGGCGGGCATGGCGACCGGCAATTGCGCCAGCGCCAACGCCAGCACACCGGTACCCATGGTGGCCGCGAACCAGTTCGGGGTGAACTGGCGGATCACCTCGCGAGGATGCTGCAAGTGAGTGAAAGGTTTGATTCCGGGCTTGATGCTATTGGCGCATGTCATGGCTAACTCCTGTCCTCTCGTGAGGTGGAGCCCATGTTAGATCCGAATCGAATATCTATATAACGGGTAATTTCTCTATATCTTATCTATTTTACAGATATACGATCGGACAGGCCCGCACCACCCCACTTCACGAGCCAGCCGTACAGGCATTGGCAGAACGCTGACGCAGCAAGCCGGCCAGCGCGCCAAGGGCCAGCACAATCAGCACCACGCCATAGCCATCGGTGGTGGTCACCAGGCCAAACGACCGCGTCAGGATCCCGGCCAGCAACGATGGCAGGCAGAACGCCAGGTAACTGAGTACGTAATACGCCGACATCAAACCCGCGCGCTCATGGGGCAACGCCAACGGCACCAGACTGCGTACGGCACCAAGGAAACCGGCACCAAAACCACAACCGGCGACAAGGGTGCCAAGGAAAAACAGCGACAGGCTGGCACCATGCACACCCAGTAGAACCAGGACGAGTCCCATCGGCAGCAAACTGCCACCCAACCGCAGCGCCTGGGTGGCAGGCCGGTTGCGCAAGGTGAAAATCATCAACGCGCCCGTCACCGTCAACGCAGCAACGGTCGCCCCGCCAATCAGGTTCGAGGTCGAGCCCGTCGCCGTGCGCACCAGCGAAGGTGCCAGCGATGCATAAAAGCCGCCAAGCGCCCAGGTCGCCGTGTTGAGTGGCAGCACCCGCCACAAGGTGGCGCGCGCCTGAACCGGCACATGCAAGGTCGGTCGCAATGATGTCCACACACCGGCCTGGCGCGAGACGCTTTCCGGCAATCGCCAGACATACAGGGCCTGCATCACAAACAGGACCAGAAGCACCCAGAAGGTCAAATGCAATGGCGCCGGGGCAAACTCGGCCAACACACCGCAACCCAACGCGCCGGCAGCCATGCCGAGCAGCGGCGCAACGCTGTTGACCAACGGCCCTTGCTGTCGGTCGGTGTCGAGCAGCGTTGCACTCAACACCGCAGTCGCCATGCCCGTCGCAAAGCCTTGCAGCACCCGTGCACTGATCAACCAGGCAACGCTGTCGGCGTGAATAAACAGCAACATCGCCAGGACGTTCAGCGCCACCGACGTAAAAATCACCGGCTTGCGCCCCAGGTAATCCGACAGCGATCCGACCGTCAGCAACGCCGCCAACAGACTGAGGGCGTACACGGCAAAAATCAGGGTCAGTATCGCCGCTGAAAAATGCATCTGCTCCTGATACAAGTGATACAGCGGCGTCGGCGCGGTCGAGGCCGCGAGGAAACTGAGCAGGGTTAACGCCAGAAACCACAGGCTGGCACGATTTGAATGGGAACCGGGCATGAACACACTCCACAAAAGCTAATTTTTTGCTTTTGTGGAGTGTGCTACTGGATTTCTCTTAAAGCAAATTCTTTGTGTTAAGGTCCGAAAAATGGCTTTCAGAACCGAGTGCCTGCAACAGGGCCCGGCGCGATACAGGAAACCCAGGATGACAGCTCCCACATTACGCCCCGGCGGCCGCAGCGCGCGGGTCCAGGAATCCATTCATGCGGCCGTGCGCCAGCTCCTCGAGGAGCAGGACCGCGCCAGCGTGACCGTGCCGCAAATCGCCGCGCGCGCAGGCGTCACGCCGTCGACCATCTATCGCCGCTGGGGCGATGTGTCGGCACTGCTGGCCGATGTCGCCCTCGCCCGCATGCAACCCGACAACGAGCCGATCAATACCGGCAGCCTGCACGGCGATATTCGGGCCTGGGCGGAACAGTACCTGGACGAGATGAGCAGCGAGCCCGGCCGCAACATGCTGTGCGATGTACAGGCGGCGCTGAAGCCGAGTTATTGCGCGACCATCATCGGCGGGCAACTGCAGACGATTCTGGATCGCTATCCGGATGAGCCCAGGCCCAGTGTCGATCGGCTGATCAATCTGATCGCCGCGCCGACGGTGTTTCGCATCCTGTTTGCCGAAGCGCCGCTTGAGGTTGAGGAATTGCACCGATTGATTGAAGTTGCATTGAATCAGTGAAGCCCCCTTCGCGAGCAGGCTCGCTCCCACAGAGGGCAGCGAACACAGGGCAAGTGTGGGAGCGAGCCTGCTCGCGAAAGGGCCAGCCCAGACACTGAAAATCCCCCTGCGACACCCCGCCACGCCACGACCTTGGTCGACACTGACTAACGCTGGCGGTCGTGCGAGACTGTCTGTCCGGGCGGGAGGTCCGGGTGTCTTTTGTCTGGAGTCCCCATGTCGCTGTCCACCGGGCTGATTGCCGCCGTCGCCCTGGCCTATATGGCCATCATGTTCGCCATCGCCTTCTATGGCGACCGACGCAGCGCGCCCTTGCCGCCGCGAGTGCGGGCCTGGGTGTACAGCCTGTCGCTGGCGGTCTATTGCACCAGTTGGACCTTCTTCGGTGCCGTGGGCCAGGCCGCCGAACAGCTCTGGTCGTTCCTGCCTATCTACCTCGGGCCGATCCTCTTGCTGATCGGCGCACCGTGGGTCCTGCAAAAAATGGTGATGATCAGCAAACAGGAGAACATCACCTCCATTGCCGACTTCATCGCTGCACGTTACGGCAAATCCCAGTCATTGGCGGTGGTGGTGGCGCTGATTTGCCTGGTCGGTGTGTTGCCCTATATCGCGCTGCAGCTCAAAGGCATCGTGCTCGGCGTGAACCTGCTGATCGGCGCCGGTGCCGATGCCATGGGCACCCGTGCCCAGGACACCGCGCTGATTGTGTCGCTGGTGCTGGCGTTGTTCACCATTGTCTTCGGTACCCGCAACCTAGACGCCACGGAGCACCACCGCGGCATGGTGCTGGCGATTGCCTTCGAATCGCTGGTCAAACTGTTCGCATTTCTCGCCGTCGGCGCCTTCGTGACCTACGGCCTGTACGACGGTTTCGACGACCTGTTCGACCAGGCCATGCTGGCGCCGCGGCTCGAACAGTACTGGAAGGAAACCATCAACTGGCCATCGATGGTGGTGCAAACCGGTGTGGCGATGATGGCGATCATTTGCCTGCCGCGACAGTTTCACGTGACCGTTGTCGAGAACATCGACCCTCAGGATCTGCGCCTGGCCAAGTGGGTTTTCCCAACCTACCTCGCCCTCGCGGCATTGTTTGTCGTGCCGATTGCCCTGGCCGGCCAGATGATGTTGCCCAGTTCGGTGTTGCCCGACTCGTTCGTCATCAGCCTGCCCCTGGCCCAGGCACACCCGGCGTTGGCCTTGCTGGCGTTTATCGGCGGGGCTTCGGCGGCCACCGGCATGGTGATCGTGGCCAGCGTGGCACTGTCGACCATGGTGTCCAACGACATGCTGCTGCCCTGGCTGCTGCGTCGCAACAACGCAGAACGTCCGTTCGAAGTGTTCCGTCAGTGGATGTTGTCGGTGCGCCGCGTCAGCATCGTGGCCATCCTGCTGCTGGCCTACGTCAGTTATCGCCTGCTGGGCTCGACCGCCAGCCTGGCGACCATTGGCCAGATCGCTTTCGCTGCCGTGACCCAGCTTGCCCCCGCCATGCTCGGGGCGCTGTACTGGAAACAAGCCAACCGCCGTGGCGTTTTCGCAGGCCTGGCCGCGGGCACCTTCCTGTGGTTCTACACCTTGATCCTGCCGATTGCCGCCCTCAGCCTCGGTCTGTCCTTGAGCACATTCCCGGGCCTGGCCTGGCTGCACAGCAATCCACTGAACCTGCCAATCACCCCGCTGACCCAAGGCGTGGTGCTGTCTTTGGCAGGCAACTTCACGTTGTTCGCCTGGGTCTCGGTGCTGTCGCGCACCCGGGTTTCCGAGCATTGGCAGGCGGGCCGCTTCATCGGCCAGGAAATCAGTGCCCGTCCCAGCGCACGTTCGATGCTGGCGGTGCAGATCGACGACCTGCTGCAACTGGCGGCGCGCTTTGTCGGCGAAGAACGGGCCCGTCAAAGTTTCATCCGTTTTGCCTATCGCCAGGGCAAAGGCTTCAACCCGAACCAGAACGCCGACAGTGAATGGATCGCCCATACCGAACGCTTGCTGGCCGGTGTGCTCGGAGCCTCTTCGACCCGCGCGGTGGTAAAAGCCGCCATTGAAGGCCGGGAGATGCAATTGGAGGACGTTGTGCGCATTGCCGACGAAGCCTCGGAAGTGCTGCAGTTCAACCGTGCCTTGCTGCAAGGTGCCATCGAGAACATCACCCAGGGCATCAGCGTGGTCGACCAGTCGCTGAAACTGGTGGCCTGGAACCGTCGCTACCTGGATCTGTTCAACTACCCCGATGGCCTGATCAGAGTCGGCCGGCCCATCGCCGATATCATTCGCCACAATGCCGAGCGCGGTCTGTGCGGCCCCGGCGAAGCCGAAGTTCACGTCGCGCGCCGCCTGCACTGGATGCGCCAGGGCCGCGCGCACACGTCCGAACGACTGTTCCCCAATGGCCGGGTGATCGAACTGATCGGCAACCCGATGCCCGGCGGTGGCTTCGTCATGAGTTTCACCGACATCACCGCGTTCCGCGAAGCCGAGCAGGCGCTGACGGAGGCCAACGAAGGCCTGGAGCAACGGGTTACCGAACGGACCCACGAATTGTCCCAACTCAACGTCGCCCTGACCGAAGCCAAGGGCACCGCCGAAGCGGCCAACCAGTCCAAGACCCGTTTCCTCGCGGCCGTCAGCCATGACTTGATGCAGCCGCTGAATGCCGCGCGGCTGTTCTCCGCCGCCCTCTCCCATCAGAACGAGGGTCTGTCGGGCGAGGCGCAGAAACTGGTCGAGCACCTGGACAGCTCGCTGCGCTCGGCCGAAGACTTGATCAGCGATCTGCTGGACATTTCCCGCCTGGAAAACGGCAAGATCAACCCGAATCGCCAGCCGTTCGCGCTCAACGAGCTGTTCGACACCCTCGGCACCGAGTTCAAGGTGCTGGCGCGAGAACAAAACCTGGAGTTCCGCGTGCGCGGCAGCGCGCTGCGGGTCGACAGCGACATCAAATTGCTGCGGCGGATTTTGCAGAACTTCCTGACCAACGCTTTCCGCTACGGCAAAGGGCCGGTGCTGCTGGGGGTTCGCCGACACAAGGAACAATTGAGCCTGGAAGTCTGGGACCGTGGGCCGGGTATTCCGGAAGATAAACAGCAGGTGATTTTCGAAGAGTTCAAGCGCCTCGACAGCCACCAGACACGAGCCGAAAAAGGCCTGGGCCTGGGCCTGGCCATTGCCGACGGCCTTTGTCGCGTGCTCGGCCATACCCTGCGCGTACGCTCCTGGCCGGGGCGTGGCAGCGTGTTCAGCGTCAGCGTACCGCTGGCCCGGTCACAGACCTCTGCACCGGTCAAAGTCGCCGAGCTCAATGGCAAATTGCTCAATGGCGCGCAGGTGCTGTGTATCGACAACGAGGACAGCATTCTGATCGGCATGAACAGCCTGCTCAGCCGCTGGGGTTGCCAGGTCTGGACCGCGCGCAATCGCGAGGAATGCGCCGCGTTGCTGGGCGAAGGCGTGCGTCCGCAATTGGCGCTGGTGGATTACCACCTCGATCATGGCGAGACCGGCACCGATTTGATGGCCTGGTTGCGCACGCAAATGGGCGAGCCGGTTCCAGGGGTGGTGATCAGCGCCGATGGCCGGCCGGAGACGGTGGACATGGTACACGCCGCGGGACTGGACTACTTGGCCAAACCGGTGAAACCGGCGGCGTTGCGGGCGTTGTTGAGCCGGTATTTGCCGTTGTAGGGTTTGGGTGATGTGGTGATGGGTCTGACGCCTTCGCGAGCAGGCTCGCTCCCACAGGTGTCGTGGTGACATACATGTGGGAGCGAGCCTGCTCGCGAAGCTTTTCAGTTACTCCGGCAACTCGACCAACCCATCGACATCGGTCATCGCCCGCTCCAGCAAGTCCGCCGGCAGGCTCTTGCTCGCCCGCGCACCCAGCAACTTGAGTTGCTCACTGCGGCTGACCAGGTTGCCACGACCCTCTGTCAGCTTGTTGCGTGCCGAGCTGTAGGCCTTGTCCAGTTGCTGCAGGCGATTGCCGACTTCGTCCAGATCCTGGATGAACAGCACGAACTTGTCGTACAGCCACCCGGCCCGCTCGGCGATTTCCCGGGCATTCTGGCTCTGGCGCTCCTGCTTCCACAGGCTGTCGATGACGCGCAGGGTCGCCAACAACGTGGTGGGGCTGACGATCACGATGTTGCGGTCGAACGCCTCCTGGAACAACGTCGGCTCAGCCTGCAACGCGGCAGAAAAAGCCGCCTCGATCGGTACGAAAAGCAATACGAAATCCAGGCTGTGCAAGCCATCGAGACGCTTGTAATCCTTGCCCGCCAGGCCTTTGACGTGATTGCGCAACGACAGCACGTGCTGTTTGATGGCGATCTGGCCAATGGCCTCGTCCTCGGCCGCCACGTACTGCTGATAAGCCGTCAGGCTGACCTTGGAGTCGACCACCACCTGCTTGTCGCCCGGCAGATAAATGATCACGTCTGGCTGGAAGCGCTCGCCATCGGGCCCCTTGAGATTGACCTGAGTCTGGTACTCGCGGCCCTTCTCCAGCCCCGCATGCTCAAGCACGCGCTCAAGAATCAGTTCGCCCCAATTGCCCTGGGTCTTCTGCCCCTTCAAGGCACGGGTCAGGTTGGTGGCTTCATCGCTCAAGCGCAAATTCAGCTGTTGCAGGCGCTCCAGCTCCCTGGCCAGGGAGAAACGTTCGCGAGCCTCGTTCTGATAGCTTTCCTCGACTCGCTTTTCGAAGGACTGGATGCGTTCCTTGAGTGGATCGAGCAACTGCCCCAGGCGTTGCTGACTGGTTTCGGCAAAACGCTGCTCGCGCTCATCGAAAATTTTCCCCGCCAGTTCGGCAAATTGCGCGCGCAGCTCGTCCCGCGAACCTTGCAGGTCGTTGAGGCGCTGTTGATGGCTGTCCTGTTGCTCGCGCAATTCGGCATTGAGCGATGCGGCCTGGGCATCCAGGCGACGCAATTCGGCTTCTTTGCCGGCGCGTTCGATATTCCAGGCATGGGCGGCGTCCCGGGCGTCGTCGCGCTCGATCTGCAGCAGTTCGACCTCCCGACGCAGCGCAGCCAGATCGGCCTGTTTCGCGGCGTTGGCCTGGGTCAGGTCAGCGATTTCGTCGCGACTGGATTCGAGCTGTGCATTCAGTCCGTCCTGCGCCAGTTGCGCCGTGGCCAGGCGCTCTTGCAGCAATGCAACGTCTGCCTGCGTGGTGCTGGCCCGACGCTGAAGTTGCCAGGCCAATACCAGCAACGGCAACCCAGCCGCTGCCAGCCCCAGCAACACGCTGGTCAAGTCCATTGCCATAGCCACTCCTGCCATTCGGATAAAGCCTGAAGGTTAACCAAGGCGTCCGGTCTTGGACAGCTCAGTCTTCGACCAGCCCCAGCTCCAGTTGAGCACGCAGATCACCGGCCCGGGCGGCCTGACGCAGCAGGTCCTGACCAATTCGGCGGTCCCGGGCATTCCCGCATTCGCGGCACATCAACTGGCCAAGGCGGCTTTGTGCAGCCACCACGCCCTCACGGGCCGGTTGCTTGAGCAGGCGTCCGGCGATGTGTTTGACGTTACGGTTTTCACCCAGATGCGGACTGTCCAACAGCCACTCCGCCACGCGCATGGAAAAGCGCTTGGCAGGTGCAACAGAAGGCGATTTGGAGGAAGAGGAAACGGGGGCTGAGCGAAACTTCATAAAGCACTGTGGGGCAGATCGGAAGGCGCGCAACTTTACTCTTTTTTTCTTACAGGTAAAGCTGAAAATATCCCGGCACGCCCGTCCTAGAGCAAGCGCTCGGGACAATCCACAGAAGCTGTGGATAACTCAGTGGACAACCGCCCCTCAAGCCGCTCAAAGCCCTGTGGAATGGGGCTCGCAGTCAAACTGACGATTTTTTCACCAGTAAAAAAAAGCGATGTTTTTCATTGACTTAAATTTTGGTTACAGGCAGCCACTGCGCTTGAACATGAGATGACAGCAGGGTGACAAACCGCACGACTAATGTGCACAAGTGCCTTTGCAACGGTTATATCGATGCAATTTTTCGGCGCTTTTTTTGGAATGCCTGGGGATAAGCCCTGGCAAACCCGGCGTCCAGACGGCTGCCCGGCTACAAACTTCGATAACCGGCGGTCGGATTTTCCCTGGATACAGGGGTGTATCAAACCCGGGCAATGCAATTTTTGTACATCCCCAAGGGCAAAACTGCCCGATCGGGCACCTGCCGGGAAATTCTTTTCGCTAGCACACTTCCATTGGCCAGTTCAATCCGTTAGTATCCGCGCCGTTAGTACCAAGCTGAAAGTCAATTCTGGTCGAACAATCCCCCCGGTCAGCCTTCCCAACGGAAGCCTCCACCGAACAAGCGGGATCGACCACCTCGATGGTTTCCAGGTAAATCCTGCGCCGACACAACCTTTGAATCGAAAGCAAAGGGTGTTGCTCCGCCTGCTTACTCTGCTCGAACCAACCTGCAAATTGATCAGGATCTTCACCCCGGGCCCAGAACCTTTGCCCTCGATGTGTTGCCTGCCCTCCTGAGTACCTACCTGCCAGCCCAAGCGCGCCAACTTTTCAGCGCTTCAAACTGGCTGCTTTGTTCCAGTCGGGTTCTTCGTTCGATCAATGGTGATCGACGTTACTGGAACGTTTTAACGTTGCACGGTTCTTATCCGTGTCATTTGTAGGAACACCCAATAATGTCTACTCAAATCCAGACCCAGGATGCCATTCGCACCCTAACCAACGCTTTTGCTCCAATGAACTGCCTGATCATGGCCGCTCGCAAAGGCTGCTTCAGCTTCACCCTGGTCAACGAACACGGCATCGCTCGCCACAGCGAACGCCTGTACCCCGATCAATACTCCAGCGCCGAGCCGCTGCAGGCCGTGATCGAGCGTACCCGTCAGGCACTGGTTGCCTGAAACGTCGGAAAGGCTGAAAAAGCGAAAGCCCTGCCCGAAAAGCGGGGCTTTTTATTGCCCGATGTTTCCCTTCCCTCGAATCACGACTAAGCACGATCGGATATAACAGTTATAACTGATCGCTGGAAATATTTTAAAAACAGACCTTTACAGCGCGAATATGACACTACACTTCAACTCAAGCGGCGTGACCCGCTTGCGGCGAACCTGAGTCGATTCACAGCTGCCAAGCCCCCTTTCAGGTATCGCCGTCCAATTCAGGTTTCGAGGGTTATATGGGTATCGCTGCCAGCGAACTGTGCCGCTACGTGATTCGTCCGACATTGATCTACCTCGGACGCCATAGCGCTACTGCCGAATCCCTGCTGCTGGGCATTGCCGCCAGCCAGTCAGCCCTTGGTTCCGCCCTGCACGACCGCCGTGGGCACGGCCTCTACCGCATCGCCGAGCCCCGCCACCAGGCCCTTTGGGACCATTACCTGGCCCTTGATCCGGAGCGTGCGAGCCTGGTCCGCGGCCTGGCCAGCCAGCATGCGTTTCTCAGTGGCCCGCATCTCGAATTGACCGTCAACCTGCGTTACGCCACAGCCATCGCCTGGCTGCTGGTGGAAGAACAGAATACCCCCCTCCCCGCCCCTGATGATTTGTTGGGCATGGCCAGAATCTGGCGCCAGACCTTTCAGCCCCAGGGACGTCTGCGTGATTTCACTTGCGCCTGGCAAACCTGTGTTTCACCTCTGAATCAGGTAGCCTGCTGATACTTCTGGATCCAAACATCGCGCAACAGGTCGCGAATCTGGTCTGATTGTCCTACAAAACCGCTCTAACTCAGGCCATACAGCCTATGGCGCTGGGGCGAAAATGTTGGTAATTTTCGCCCCGGTGATCACCAGGAGTTCTAATAATGAAAAAAGTAATGCTCAAAACCACCCTCAGTCTCGCCGTTGCCATGGCATCCACCCAGATTTTTGCAAGTGGCTTTGCCCTCAACGAACAGAGCATCAGTGGAATGGGCACTGGTTTTGCCGGGCGATCTTCCTCTGCCGATGATGCAAGCACTGTTTTTGGCAACCCTGCCGGCATGTCGCGAATCAAGCGCGAACAAGTGACCGGCGGTGTTGCATTCATCGATGCACACACCGACATAAGTGATGCCAGCTCTAGTCCGAACAGCGGCACCAACAAGGGTGACATGGTCCCCTTCATGGGCGTGCCGATGGGCTATTACGTCAAGCCAATCGATGACCAGTGGGCGTTCGGTTTCGGTGTCTACGCGCCGTTCGGCCTGGTAACCGACTACGAAAACAACTTTGCCGGCCGCTACTTCGGCAGCAAGAGCGAAGTGAAAATCGTCACACTGCAACCGACTGTCAGCTACGCCTTCAACGACAAGGTGTCCATCGGTTTCGGCCCGACCATCAACCGCATCGATGGCACTCTGGAATCGAACCTGTCGATCACCCAGTCCCAGCCTGATGGCAAGGTCAAGATCACGGGTGACGACACCGCACTGGGCTACAACATCGGCGTGCTGGTTCAAGCCACCGACAGCACCCGCGTCGGCATGACCTATCACTCGAAAGTGAAGTACAAGCTCGAAGGCGACACCAAGGTCAACTACGGCGTGCTGGGCCTGATCGGCCAGAACCCAAACCAGAAGTACGATGCTTCGCTGGATGTGACCACGCCTGAATCGGTGGACCTCTCGGTCACTCACCAGCTCGACGACAAGTGGACTCTCTACGCAGGCAGCACCTGGACCCGCTGGAGCCGCCTGAAAGAAATCACCGTTGAAAACAAAGGTGTTCCGGCTGTTCTGAACGGCCAGTTCGGCACCATCACCGAAGAACAGAACTGGCACGACACCTGGGCTCACGCCATCGGCGCGTCCTACCAGTTGAACAAACAATGGGTACTGCGTACCGGTCTGTCCGTTGACCAGGCACCGACCAACAACACAGACCGCTCCCCACGCATCCCGACTGGCGATCGCACGATCTTCAGCGTGGGCGCCGGCTGGAGCCCGACTGACGACCTGACCATCGACCTGGCGTATTCGTACCTGCACGAAGAGTCGGTCAAGGTCGACAACAGCAACGACCGCGGCCAGTCCTACAACGCCAAGTATGAAAACTACGCGAACGGTTTCGGTCTCGGCGCGACCTACCGCTTCTGATGATTCCCGGTGAGCCTGAACCGCTCGCCATCGGAATCAAAAAAGCCCCGCTCTCCTCACGGAGGCGGGGCTTTTTATTGGGCGCTGTCAGGGAGTCGAAGCCAGGGCCTTTTCCACCGCGGCGATGAACTCGGGATCATCCGGCTTGGTCAGGCTGGAAAAATTGGCGATCACCTTGCCCTGGCGGTCCACCACATACTTGTAGAAATTCCACTTCGGCGCGCTGCTTTGACTGGCGAGGATCTTGAACAAATGCGTCGCGTCGTCGCCACGAACCTTTTGCGGTTCAGTCATGGTGAAGGTCACGCCGTAGTTGGCATAGCAGACCTTCGCCGTCTCGGCGCTATCCCTGGACTCCTGCTTGAAGTCGTTGGACGGCACACCCAGTATTTCCAACCCCTGCCCCTTGTAGCGCTGATTGAGCGCCTCAAGGCCCTTGAACTGCGGGGCGAAGCCGCAGAAGCTCGCGGTGTTGACCACCACCAGCGGTTTGCCGGCGTACCGTTGACACAGGTCGATGGACTCCCTGGCCCGCAACTTCGGCAGCGAGCCCTGCAGTACCTCAGGACAATCAGCGGCCCAGGTCAGTCCGGACAACGCCATCAGCAACGCGGGAACAGCACACCAGCGCTTGAGCATCTCGAGCCTCCTTGAGCAAACGTCAAAATTCGACGTTACTCGCCATCCCCGCACGCTAGCAAGCCTGCGGCTAGCAAATGCTCATGCCCAACTGCAAAAGCGCCAGCCCGCCCTGATGCCAGCCCCACCACACCACGGCGAGCAGCAACGCGCAGAGGGCGAGAATGGTAATGCGTGGCCAAAGGCTGTTCATGTCGCACTCATTTGTGTTTGCAGGCGCTCCACCGGCCGCTCGCGCACCGGCCAGTTCAGGGCGGCGGCCAACAGGCTCAAGAGAATCGCGACCTGCCAGATCAAGTCATAGCTGCCGGTACGGTCGTACACCACGCCCCCCAGCCAGCCGCCCAGAAACGAACCGAGCTGGTGAAACAGGAAAACAATCCCGCCGAGCATGGACAGGTTTCGCACGCCGAACAAGGTCGCCACGGTACCATTGGTCAACGGCACCGTCGACAGCCACAAAAAGCCCATGGCCATGCCGAACAGGTAGGCCGAGGTCGTGGTCACCGGCGCCCACAGGAAAAGTGCAATGACCACCGCCCGCAACACGTACAAACCGGTGAGCAAGCGCGGCTTGGACATGCGCCCGCCGAGCCATCCTGCCGTGTAGGTACCGAAGATATTGAACAGGCCGATCAGCGCCAGCACCGTGGTGCCGACCGTCGCCGGGAGATGCTGGTCCACCAGATAGGCCGGCAGGTGCACCCCGATGAACACCACCTGGAACCCGCACACAAAAAAGCCGAACGCCAGCAGCCAGAATCCGGAGTGGGAGCAGGCTTCACGCAACGCTTCGCCAAGGGTTTGTTCGTGGCCCAGGACGGGCAGTGGCTTGTCCTTGAGCAGGCTCACCAGCGGCACGATCAACGCCACCAGCAAGCCCAGCGCCAACAGCGCCGCGGACCAGCCAAGCCATCCGATCAGACCGAGTGTGCCGGGCAACATCGCGAACTGGCCGAACGAACCGGCGGCACTGGCGATCCCCATGCCCATGCTGCGTTTTTCCGGCGGCACCGCGCGCCCGACCACCCCCAGGATCACCGAGAACGAGGTACCGGACAGCCCGATGCCGATCAGCAGGCCGGCGCTCAGGGACAGGGTCGCCGCCGAGTCGGAGAGCCCCATGCACATCAGCCCGGCCGCGTACAGGACGCCACCGATCAGCACCACTTTCGCCGCGCCGAAGCGGTCGGCCAGCGCACCGGTGAATGGCTGGGCGAGCCCCCAGATCAGGTTCTGCAAGGCGATGGCGAAGGCAAAGACTTCACGACCCCAGCCGAACTCGGCGCTCATTGGCGCCAGAAACAGCCCGAAGCCATGTCGAACCCCCAGAGACAACGCAAGGATCAACGCACTCCCCAACAGAACCCAGCCGCATGTACGCCACATCGATGTCATTGTTGTTCTCCGGTAGCGGGTATATACCCGCTTATCATCGGAAAAACCGGCGTCAGGCCAGTTCGTCCAGCAGCTTCAATAAGATTTCGCGTTTCTCGGCACCCAGGCGATCGACCAAACGTTGCTGCGCGACCTCCCAGGCTGGCAAGGCAGCCTTCAGGCGCTGCGCTCCGGCCTCGGTCAGCAGGACAATGCGATTACGCATGTCCTCCCCCTCGACCAGCGTCACCAGGCCTTCCCCCTCAAGCACCCGCAAATTACGCCCCAGGGTACTGCGATCCAGGCCCATGGCCTCGGCCAGGGTCGAGATGCTCGGTTGATCCAGGCGCTGCAGATTGCACAGCAAGGAATACTGCGCAACGTTGATCCCGAAGCCGTCGAGGGCGCCGTCGTAATGCCTGCTGACGCCACGGGCGGCGCGACGCAGGTTGATGCATAAACATTGGGAGTCGAGCATGGTGCGTGTATATACCCGCGAGTCGGTTAAATCAAGTACAGAACCGGAGTAACAGTTAGAACAGCGCCAAGCCTACCAGCACTGCAACTTCCAGCAACTCCAGCATCGCACCCGCCGTATCCCCCGTAGTGCCACCCAGACGCCGCAACATCACCTGCCGCAACCAGGCAAATCCGAGAACAGCCAGCACCACGGCCAGCACACCACTCAACCCGGCGATCAACAGACAAGCCAGCGCACTGGCAGCCAACACCTGCCTGCCCGCCGCACGCGGAAGATGATCGGCCAATGCCTGACCCAGCCCCCCGGTGCGCACATAGGGTGTAGTCAGGAACAACCCGAGCAAGGCGCTGCGACCTATCAACGGCACGATGATCAAGGCAAGCGAGTGCTGTTGCTCTATCAACGCCAGCAGCGCGGTGAATTTAAGCAACAACACCAGCACCAGCGTCACCACGGCGATCGGCCCGCTACGCGGGTCTTTCATGATGGTCAGTGTGCGCTCTCGGTCGCCAAAACCGCCGAGCCAGGCATCGGCGCTGTCGGCCAGGCCATCGAGGTGCAACCCGCCGCTGAGCAGTACCCAGACAGTCAGCAACAAGGCCGCGTGCAGCAACGTCGGCGTGCCCAGAAGCAGCCAGTTCACTACCCACAGAATCACGCCAAACAGCAAGCCCACCAACGGATAAAACAACAGTGACTGCCCCAGTTCCCGGGACTCAGGCATGCCGGGCAAGCGAATCGGCAGGCTGCTGAGAAATTGCAGGGCGATCCAGAATGGCAGCATGATCAGAGCACTTCCTTCAACACGCCCGCAGGCCCTAGCGTCAGCGAAAACAATGCGCCATGCCCGACTTCGACGTTGAGCAATTGCTCACGCGGCAGTCCCCGGGCCTGCGCCAGCAACAGACGCATCACGCCACCGTGGCTGATCAGCAGAATGCGCTCACCGGCACAGGTCCCGTGCAACCGCTCCAGCGCGGCCAGCACCCGTGCCGAAAAATCTGCGACCGGCTCCCCCTGAGGAGGCGTGAAAGAGTAAGGATCGGCCCAGAACAAACCCAGGGCCTGTGCGTCGGTTTCCATCAACGCCGCTGCGCTCTGCCCTTCCCAGGCGCCGAAATGCAACTCTTGCAGGTCTTTATCCAGTTGCACCGGCACACCCGATTGCGCTCCGAGCTCCTCGGCAAACCGCGCACATCGCTGCAAGGGTGAACTGACCAGCCGGTCCCATGGCCCTTGCCCAACCACGGCGGCGCGCATCTGCGCCCAGCCGGTGTCGGTCAATGCATCATCGATACTGCCGCGCAGGCCGCCGCCCAGTTCGGTTTCACCGTGACGCAACAGATCCAGGCGCAAGGTCATTCCGGACGATCCGCCACGGCAGCTTCGGCGAAGGTCGCCATCTGCCCGTGCAGGTCGCACGCCAGGCGCAACAACGGTACGGCCAATGCCGCGCCACTGCCTTCGCCCAGACGCAGGCCGAGATCGAGCAGCGGCTGCGCATTCAGGGTCTCCAGGACATGACGATGCCCCGGCTCGGCGCCACGATGACCGAACAACAGCCACTGGCGGCACTCGGGATTCAAGCGCACCGCGACCAACGCCGCGACGCTGCAAATGAAGCCGTCCACCAACACCGCGACACCCTCCTGGGCACAGGCAAGATAGGCACCGACCAGCGCGGCGATCTCGAAACCGCCAAGGTTGAACAACGTCTGCAGAGCATCGCCACGCTGCGCGCCATGCAAAGCCAGGGCGCGCTCGATGACCCGGGCTTTGTGGCTGACACCTTCGGCGTTGAGCCCGGTGCCTGGCCCGGTCAAATGACCCACCGGGCAATCGAGCAGCGCACACGCCAGGGCGCTGGCGGCGGTGGTATTGCCGATACCCATTTCGCCACCGATAAACAACTGCGCGCCGCTGGCCATTGCCCGCTGCACGCTGTCACGACCGGCCTGCAAGGCGCGTTGCCCCTGGGCCTCGGACATGGCCGGCCCCTGGACAAAATTCGCCGTGCCCGGACCAACGTTCAGGTGCCGCACACCCGGCAGATTCAACGACGGTGTCACCGTGCCAAGGTCCACCACCTCAAGGGAAGCACCCAGTTGCCGCGCCAGTACGCTGATCGCGGCACCACCGCTGACGAAGTTGTGCAGCATCTGCCCGGTCACTTCCTGGGGAAACGCCGACACACCCTCGGCGACCACACCATGATCGCCGGCAAAAATCGCGATCCACACCTGTTCCAGACTCGGCTTGACCTGCCCCTGCAAACCCGCCAGTTGCACCGCCACCGACTCCAGCTGACCGAGGGAACCGGCCGGTTTGGTCAGTTGCTGCTGCCGCGCCTGCGCTTGTTCGACCACTTGGGTATCGACCGGCTTGCACGGGTTCAGCCACCAGGATTGAGTCATAACGCAGTTCCTTTCAGGGTCAGGGGCAGGCCGGCGACGGTCAGGACGACACGCTCACAGCGCTCAGCCAGAGCTTGATGCAACCAACCGGCTGCATCGACATAGCGGCGAGTCAATTCGCCCAGCGGCACGACACCCATTCCGGTCTCGTTGCTGACAAAAATGATTTCACCCGGCAGCGACGCCAGGCAGTCCAGCAGCGCATCTCGCTCGGCTTGCACACGATCGGCATCGTCGAGCATCAGCAGATTGGTCAGCCACAGGGTCAGGCAATCCACCAGCAGGCAGCGATCGGCACGGGCGGATTCGCGCAGCACCCGTGCCAGTTCCACCGGTTCTTCGATCAATGCCCATTCAACAGGGCGACGGGCGCGGTGGTGGGCCACCCGGTCGTTCATTTCCCCATCCAGTGGCTGGCTGGTGGCGATGTAGGTCACGGCCAGCGCACTGTCGATGGCGAGTTTTTCAGCCAGGCGACTCTTGCCGGAGCGGGCGCCGCCGAGGATCAGTTGGAGCATGGTTGTTTCCTTGAAATCTTCGGTGATGCAACTCAAGTCATCGCGAGCAGGCTCGCTCCTACATGGAAATGCGATCGGGCCACAACAGGCACCTCAAATCCCGCAAAGCTGCCGCAACAGCCCGGTATCCAGATGCTTCTCCACCAGATCCGCCAGCCGTTCGATATCACGCTCGCGCAAGGCGTGGTAATCCACGGCCTGTACATCCTGCAACCCGGCCCAGCGCAGCAGCGCACTGCACGCCGCCGGCGATTCGAACAGCCCGTGCAGGTAGGTGCCGAGAATCTGCCCGTCCGCACTTTGCGCACCATCGCAGCGCCCATCATCCAGATGCACAGCGGGCTGTTCCAGGGCCGGTCCGGTGGTCACGCCAGCATGAATTTCATAACCCGCAACAGGCGCATCTTCCAACGCCAGGTGACCACGCACATTGCGCAACTGCTTCTCTTGTTCGAGCAGCGTCTGGAACGCCAGCAGCCCGAAACCGGCGCTGGAACCCGGTGCACCTTCAAGGCCCAACGGGTCATGCACTTGCTCACCGAGCATCTGCAGGCCACCACAGATCCCCAGCAGTTTCCCGCCGTAACGCAGATGCCGGGCGATAGCGGTTTCCCAGCCATTGGCCCGCAGATACGCGAGGTCACTGCGCACGCTTTTCGAGCCGGGAAGAATGATCAGGTCGGCAGGCGGGATCGCCTGGCCGGGGCCGATGAATTGCAGGTCCACTTGCGGATGCAGGCGCAGCGGATCGAAATCAGTGTGATTGCTGATGCGCGGCAGCACCGGCACCAGCACTTTCAATACCTGTTCGGCTTTATCGGTCTGGCGTTGATCGATGCCATCCTCGGCCTCCAGGTGCAGGTCCATCACGTACGGCAACACGCCGATCACCGGTTTGCCGGTGCGTTCTTCAAGCCAGTCGAGACCGGGTTGCAGCAACGCGATATCACCCCGGAAACGGTTGATCACGAAGCCTTTGACCCGCGCCTGTTCGCTTGGCGACAGCAACTCCAACGTACCGACCAAATGGGCGAAAACCCCACCGCGATTGATATCGGCGATCAGCAGCACCGGGCAATCCACCGCCTCGGCAAACCCCATGTTGGCGATGTCACCGGCGCGCAGATTGATTTCCGCCGGCGAACCCGCGCCCTCGACCATCACCAGCGGATAGGCCGTGCTCAGGCGTTCATGGGAGGCCAGCACTGCTTGCATGGCGATGGTTTTGTAGTCGTGATAGGCGACGGCGTTCATGGTCGTGACCGCGCGGCCATGGATGATCACCTGGGCACCGGTGTCACTGTTGGGCTTGAGCAACACCGGATTCATGTCGGTGTGCGGTTCGAGGTGCGCCGCCTGGGCCTGTACCGCCTGGGCGCGACCGATCTCGCCACCGTCGGCGGTCACCGCGCTGTTGAGCGCCATGTTCTGTGGCTTGAACGGCACCACCCTTGTGCCCTGACGCATGGCCCAACGGCACAGCGCGGTCACCAGCGTGCTTTTACCGGCATCCGATGTGGTGCCCTGCACCATCAGCGTGGTCATTGGTTTTCCCTGGCGAAATCTTCGAACGCCTGCGCCAGTCGCTCCCAGGCGATTTCGTCACCGGGCAGACCGAATCGCAGGCTGCTGTTGTGCGTGAACAACCGCAGCAGAATGCCGCGCCGGGCCATGAACTCATGCAGTTCTTCGGCACGCTCGGTGATCAGCCACTGGAACAGCGCACAACCGCCCTGCGGCGCAAACCCGTGTTGCTGCAACAGCGACGCCAAACGTGCGCTGGCCACCTCAGTGCGTAGCCGTTGCCGTGCCTGCCCCTGCGTATCGCGCAGGCAGGCCTGGCCCACTACCCGGGTTGCCCCGCTCACGGCCCACGGCCCCACCTGCTCGGCCAGCAACCTGAGCAACTTGCGCTCGGCCAGCACAAACCCCAGGCGCACACCGGCCAGGCCGAAAAACTTGCCGAAGGAGCGCAAGACGATCAACCCGACTTGATGGGCGAACGGCGCCAGGCTCAGTTGCGGCGTGTTATCCATGAACGCTTCGTCCACCACCAGCCAACCGCCACGCTGGGCCAGCCGCGCGTGCCAGTCGAGCAGGCGAGCGGGCGTCAGGCTCAAGCCTGTGGGGTTATTCGGATTGACCACCACCAGCACGTCGAGACTGTCGATAAAGAAGTCGACTTCGTGCTCCAGGATTTCACGCACGATGTAGCCGTTGCGGCGCCACGCTTCGGCGTGCTCGGCATAACACGGCGACAACACACCCACCTTGCCCGCCCGACGCAATCGCGGCAGCAACTGGATCGCCATTTGCGAACCGGCCACCGGCAATGCCTGCAAGGTGCCGTAGTAATCACAGGCCGCCTGCTCCAGACCGTCGTCCGCTTCCGGCAAACGGGCCCAGGCCCTCAGTGGAATATCCGGCACCGGGAACGGCCAGGGTGCGAGCCCCGTCGACAGGTCCAGCCAGTCGGCTTCATCCATGCCGTATTCGAGCGCTGCCTTGCGCAATCGCCCACCGTGCTCAAGCATAAAATTCGGCCCCCATGCAGAGAATCAGCAGCCATAACCATACCCCGCGCTGGACCAGTTGCCAGCCCCGCTCAATGGCGTCGGCATCCGCCGGTACGCCTTCGCCCAGTTGCGGGCGCTGATGCAGTTCGCCGTGATAAATCGCCGCCCCGCCCAACTCGACCCCCAGGGCACCCGCCCCCGCCGCCATTACCGGGCCGGCGTTCGGGCTGTCCCAGGTCGGGCCCTGGCTGCGCCAGCATTTCAGCGCCAGCCGGGTTTTGCCCAACAGTGCGTAAGTCAGTGCTACCAGGCGCGCGGGAATATAATTGAGCACGTCGTCGATCTTCGCCGCCGCCCAGCCAAACCGTTCGAAACGCTCATTGCGATAGCCCCACATCGCATCCAGTGTGTTGCTCAGGCGATAGAGCACCACGCCCGGCGCACCGGCCACGGCAAACCAGAACAACGCGGCGAACACCGCGTCGCTGCCGTTTTCCAGAACCGATTCGGTGGCGGCACGGGCGACTTCGGTTTCATCCAGATCACTGGTTTTACGACTGACCAGATAACTCACGCGTTTGCGTGCCTCATCAAGATCATCGCCACGCAAGGCCTTGGCCACAGGCGTGACATGTTCACCGAGGCTGCGCAGGCCGAGGGCGCAATAGAGCGCGAGAATCTCGACGATCCAGCCGACGTAAGGCGCCCAGGACAGTGCCGTGGCCACCAGCACCAGCGGCAACACGACGATCACCCACGCGGTGACGCCATGGCTGCGCCAGCCGCGACCGCCGCCATTGAAACGTTGCTCGATGCGCTCGGCAAAACGGCCGAACGCCACCAGCGGATGCCAGCGTTTGGGTTCGCCCAGCAGCGCATCCAGCGCAACCGCGGCGACACTCAACAACGCCACACTCATTGACTCACTCCCCAATAGTTTTCGTACAGCAATTCATGTAGCGCACGCGCCTGCGCCCAGCCTTCGAGCACCAGCATCGGTGCCGGATAAAATGCTTTGACAGGCCCCAGGCACAGCACCGCGAGCGGTTTGGCGCCTGGTGGCAATTTCAACAGATCGGCCAGGGCCTGCGGCTCGAACAACGACACCCAGCCCATGCCCAGCCCTTCGGCACGGCAGGCCAGCCACAGGTTCTGGATGGCACACGACAGTGAGGCCATGTCCATTTCCGGCAAGGTGCGACGACCGAAGATATGCTGCTCGCGATCGTCCATCAGAGCGGCGACCAGCACCTCGGCGCAATCGTTGATGCCTTCGACCTTGAGCTTCATGAACTCATCGCTGCGCTCGCCTAGGGCTTCGGCGGTGCGGATGCGCTCCTCTTCCACCAGGGCCTGGATTTGCCCGCGCAAGACGCGATCGCTGATGCGGATGAAGCGCCAGGGCTGCATCAGTCCGACGCTGGGCGCCTGATGTGCGGCCTCGAGCAGGCGCCGCAGCAACTCGGGTTCGACCGTGCCGCCGCTGAAGTGGCGCATGTCGCGGCGTTCGGCGATGGCGCGATAGACCGCTGCGCGTTCGGCTTCGGAGAATGCGTTGTCCGTCATGGCCGCTTCGCGAGCAGGCTCGCTCCCACAGGGTTTTGGTCCGGTGCAAACAGCGCGGCGATCGCCGAGGGGTTCGACGGAAAATAAAAGTGCACATACGAAGCAGTCATCCGCCCTTCACGGTAAACCGCCTCCGCTCCGCGCCCGCCATTCGGGCTCAGGCCTCGGGCAATCGGCTCCAGTGCAGTGGTCGTCAGCGAATGGTGATAGGTGTGCCCGCGCAACGAACCTTCCGGCAGCTCCACCGCCTGCAGCGCCAGCGCCGCCAGGCGTTTTTGCATGACCGCATCACCGGCCAGCAAGCCGACCAGTTCGGCGCGCGTGCCCTCGACATCGGTCAGGGAATCGAGCAGATACAGCATGCCGCCACACTCGGCGAGCACGGGTTTGCCTGCCCGGTGGTGGGCGCGGATCGCATCGAGCATCGCCGTGTTTCGCGCCAGCGCAACATGGTGCAGCTCCGGGTAACCACCCGGCAGATACAGGCTGTCCACTTCCGGCAACCCACGGTCGCGAATAGGCGAGAAGAACGACAACTCGGCCCCCATTGCCCGCAGCAAATCCAGGCTCGCGCCGTAGGTGAACGCAAAGGCTTCGTCACGGGCCACGGCAATGCGCACACCGGCGAGCAGCGGCTCGGCAGCGAGGACATCGGGGGCGGCGAACTCGACTGCCGGCGGCAACGCGACCTGGCAACTGCTGGCCAGGGCATCGGCCGCTGCATCGAGGCGCACATCGAGGTCGTTCAACTCGCCAGCCTGCACCAGGCCAAGGTGCCGGCTCGGCAACTCGATCCCGGTTTCCCGGGACAGCGCGCCGTACCAGCGCAAACCTTCAGTCAGGCTGCCTTCGAGCAATTGCGCATGACGCAGCGTGCCGACTCGGTTGGCCAGCACCCCGGCGAACGGCAAGTCCGGCTGATAACGCGCCAGCCCCAGGGCGAGTGCGCCAAAGGTCTGGGCCATGGCGGTGCCATCGATCACACCCAACACCGGCACACCGAAATGCCGCGCCAGATCGGCGCTCGACGGCGTACCGTCGAACAACCCCATGACGCCCTCGATCAGGATCAGGTCGGCTTCAGCGGCGGCTTCCCACAGCAACCGGCGACTCTCCTGCTCGCCGACCATCCACATGTCCAGTTGATACACCGGCGCACCGCTGGCGCGCTCAAGGATCATCGGATCGAGAAAGTCCGGGCCGCACTTGAACACGCGAACCTTGCGTCCCTGATTGCGATGCAGTCGGGCCAGCGCCGCGGTAACGGTGGTCTTGCCCTGGCCGGAGGCCGGCGCGGCAATCAGTACCGCCGGACAATGCCGAGGCTGGCTCACAGCTCGACGCCCTTCTGCGCTTTGATGCCGGCCTGGAAGGCGTGTTTGATCATGCCCATTTCGGTGACGGTGTCGGCCATCTCGATCATTTCCGGCTTGGCGGCACGACCGGTGACCACTACATGTTGCATCGGTGGCCGGGACTGCAAGTCACTGAGCACCTGATCGAGATCGAGGTAGCCGTGCTTGAGGGCGATGTTCAGCTCATCCAGCACCACCAGACCGATGGAGGGATCGCGCAGCAGTTGCTGCGACACCGCCCAGGCGGCTTCGGCGGCGGCGATGTCGCGCTGGCGGTCCTGGGTTTCCCAGGTAAAACCTTCGCCCATCACATGAAAGCGCACCTGCTCGGGAAAGCGCCGGAAGAACAACTCCTCTCCCGTGCTGTTGCGACCCTTGATGAACTGCACCACGCCGCACTGCATGCCGTGCCCCATGGCGCGAGCGAGCATGCCGAAAGCTGAACTGCTCTTGCCCTTGCCGTTACCGGTCAGTACCAGCAACAGCCCACACTCGTTCGGGGAATTGGCGATGCGTTCGTCGATCACCGCCTTCTTGCGCTGCATGCGCGCCAGGTGGCGTTCGTCACGATCGGGGGTATCAGTCATGGGGGAGCTCTCCGTTGAGGCAGGAATAACGGCGGGCAGGCACAGCAATAGAAGGCAACAAGCCTGGCATCGCCCACCGTGATGCCGCTGGATGAATCAGGCCGGTCTCCGGGCTCATGAGTGGCGCGAGGCCAGACTGTGCGCCTTCCCGTATCGCATCGACACAGTGGCATCACACACAGTTTTCACTCATTTACCGTTGCGGGGGCAGCGCCGGAATTGCAGGCCTTCGACCAACAGAAGGACTCGCTCACCGGCTTCCCTGTTTCACTCTGTCGACCCAAGCCACAGAGCACCTGAAACAAGTCGCGAAGGTTAGAGGGTTGGGGGTGGAGCGTCAATTAAAGCCGGGAAGCCAGCGGCCGAATAACTACCATCAACCAATAAACTGACGTCAATCTTGTGTCATACCCCCAGCAGTGATATCAAAGAGCCATAACCCACAACACAATAACAAGGGTGAGCCCATGCAAGGCATGATCATCAGCAATCCAAAGCTGGAATTCCTGCGTCCGGTGCTCGAACGCTGGTTCGAATGCATCGACCGCTATAACGCCGTCCGCGGCGATGGCGACACGCCGTACTGGCATGACGAAAAAGCCAATCTCGGCTTGCTGTCCGCCGCTGCCTGGATGGCCGATATGGTCACACTGCAACAGACGCCCACTCGCAAACAGACCGAGGAAGGCGAACGCAACAGCCGCGCCGACCTTTTCCTCGCCTCGCCCGAGACCCGCGCCTACCTCCAGACCAGCCAGCGCTGGCCACGCGTCAACAGCCTCAACCTGACCCAGGCCCTGCTCGACATCGCCAGCGATGCAAAGCGCCTGAGCCATGCCAGCGACCTGAAACTCGGCTGCCTGTTCGTCGCTCCGCAAAAAGCCCAGCAGGGAGCCACACCAGAAGAACTCCAGGACATGGTCGACGATCTGCAAAAGGAACACACCTGCGCGGTCGCCTGGTATTTCCCCTATGCCTATCGCAAGTTGCGCAACGAAGCCGGCAACTATCACCCGGGGATTGCCGTGCTGTTCAAGGAGGCGCGCGGCTGAAGGGTTGAACCATCGCACGACAACGCTTCTCTATGATTAGAACAAGGCATTCATAGGGAACATCTGCATGCGCACCATTCCGCTCGTTCTCGTTATCGCCCTCTGCGGAGGGCTCGCCGCTTGTGGCGAGACCTCCACACTACAAGTCTCCGACGGCACCGGCCCGTCGCCCCAACTGCCGAAACCCGACAAAACCCTGATCCCGACCGTGAACATCGCCCCGGCCATCGGCTGGCCGCAGGGTGCGAAACCCGTCGCTGCCACGGGCACTCGAGTGGCCGCGTTTGCCGAAGGCCTGGACCACCCGCGCTGGCTGTATGTGCTGCCCAATGGCGACGTGCTGGTGGCGGAAACCAACGCACCACCCAAACCCGAAGACGGTAAAGGCATTCGCGGTTGGGTGATGAAAAAAGTCATGGGCCGCGCCGGAGCCAGGGTGCCCAGCGCCAACCGCATCACCTTGCTGCGCGACAAGGACCACGATGGCGTCGCGGAAACCCGCACGGTATTCCTGCAAAACCTCAACTCCCCCTTCGGCATGACCCTGGTCGGCAATGACCTGTATGTGGCCGACACCGACAGCCTGCTGCGCTTTCACTATGAAAGTGGCGATACGCAGATCAAGTCGCCACCGCTCAAGGTGATCGACCTGCCGGGTGGCCCGCTGAACCACCACTGGACCAAGAACGTCATCGCCAGCAAGGACGGCCGCAAGCTGTACGTCACCGTGGGCTCCAACAGCAATGTCGCCGAAAACGGCATGGACAAGGAAGAAGGTCGCGCAGCGATCTGGGAAGTGGACCGCACCACCGGCCAGCACCGGATCTTCGCCTCCGGCCTGCGCAACCCCAATGGCATGGCCTGGGAACCCCACACTGGCGCACTGTGGACCGCGGTCAATGAACGGGATGAAATCGGCAGTGATCTGGTACCGGACTACATCACCTCGGTGAAAGACGGCGGCTTCTATGGCTGGCCCTTCAGCTATTACGGCCAGCATGTCGATACTCGCGTCGAGCCGCAAAACCCGGATTTGGTAGCCAAGGCTATCGCCCCGGACTACGCCGTCGGCCCGCATACCGCTTCACTGGGCCTGGCCTTTGCCGACAACAGCAAGCTGCCGGCACCGTTCACTCAAGGGGTATTCATCGGTCAGCACGGCTCGTGGAACCGCAAGCCCCACAGTGGCTACAAAGTGATTTTCGTGCCGTTCAGCGCTGGCAAACCCGCGGGGAAACCGGTTGAAGTGCTCAGCGGCTTTCTCAATGACAAGGAACAAGCCATGGGTCGGCCGGTGGGCGTGGTGATCGACCGGCAGGGCGATCTGTTGGTGGCCGATGATGTGGGGAACAAGGTGTGGCGGGTGTCGGCCGCCAGGTAACGGCAATACATCACCTGTGGGAGCGAGCCTGCTCGCGATGGCGGTGTGTCAGGCTACATGGATGCTGGATGTGCTGGCCTCATCGCGAGCTGGCTCGCTCCTACAGGGTTCAGCATCAACGCTTGCGACAGAGTGTGAGCCCATCACCCAACGGCAACAACGACAGATCCACCCGCGCATCATCTTTCAAGGCCCGGTTGAGTGCCTGGATCGCTCGGGTGTCCGCGCTCTCGGGACTGGCCTCAAGCACGCGGCCGCTCCACAAGGTGTTGTCGAACACCGCCAGTCCACCGACCCGCAGCAAACGCAGGGCGTGCTCCAGATAACCGGGGTAATTGGCCTTGTCGGCATCGATGAACACCAGGTCGTATTGCTCGCCCTGTCCTTGTCGCTCAAGCTCGGCGAGGGTTTCCAGCGCCGGGGCCAGACGCAGGTCAATCCGCCCGGCCAGCCCCGCTTCCTGCCAGTAGCGCAGCGCGATGGCGTTGTAGTCGCCGGGGATATCGCAGCAGATCAACGAACCGTCAGCGGGCAATGCCGCTGCCATGCACAGGGCGCTGTAACCGGTGAAAGTGCCGACTTCGAGCAGGCGCCTGGCACCCGTCAGCTTGACCAGCAAGGCGAGAAACTGCCCCTGCTCCGGCGCCACCTGCCAACGCGCCATCGGCAGCGCCTGGGTCTCGTCGCGCAATCGCTTGAGCAATGGCGTCTCGCGCAGGGAAACATCGAGCAGGTATTGGTACAGGGCGTCGTCAAGATTAAGCGTGCGAGCGGTCATGACCAGCAGCTCCGGACGTTACGGGTTGCGCGCCAGATGCTCAGGCTGCAGCACACGCTTGGCGCTCAGATAGGCTTTTTGCCAATAGGTCTTGGACAGACTGTCGAGCTTTACGGTGCCGCCGGTGGCCGGGGCGTGGACGAAGCGCCCTTCGCCCACGTAGATACCCGCATGACTGACCTGGGACCCGCCATTGGTGGCGAAGAAAAGCAGGTCACCGGTTTGCAGGCCTTCCTTGCCCACATTCGCCGCTTGCATGGAGATCATCTCGCGCGTGGTGCGCGGCAAGGAAATACCAGCGACATCGCGGTATACATAGGCGATCAAACCGCTGCAATCAAATCCGGAATCCGGTGTATTGCCACCCCAGCGATAGGGCGTGCCCACCAGGCCGAGCGCGCGAAACAGCACGTCTTCCGCCTCGGGCGAAAAAGCTTGCGAGGAGCCGAATACGAGGGGAGCGCGAACTACCTGCGCAGGAGGCGGTGTGCGGCTGGCGCAGGCACTGAGCAGCGCTGCGAAGAACATGATTGCGAGGCGGGCCGACATCGTCATAAGCAGAGCATCCTGATCTGGCAGCGGCTTTTTCTGCCGGGAATGCAGAAAAGAAAACCGCCTGCGCGGGACGCAGGCGGTTTGCCATCATTTGTACTTCAGGATTCTAGCCACTACGCGGCAAACTTCAAGTAAGACTTTAAGTTTGCCTTATAAAATGTGCGCTTATTTACGAGCAGTAACGATTGGCGACGCGTTAGGTGCCATTGCCAGGGCGCGCTTGGCTTCGATGAAGGTCTTGCTCCAGTAGCTGTCGCCCAGGCTGTCGATCCGCACGCCACCGCTGCGGCGGCTGCTGGAATGGATGAACTGGTTGTCACCCAGGTAGATCCCGGCGTGACTGACGCGGCCGCGACGGCCATTGGTTGCGAAGAACAGCAGGTCACCCGGCTCAAGCTTGCTGCGCGAGACCAGCGGAGCGTCCACGTTGATCATTTCGCGTGTAGAGCGTGGCAGGTTCATGCCCGCCTCTTCGCGGAACAGGTAACCGATGAAACCACTGCAATCGAAGCCGGCTTCGGAAGTACCGCCGAAACGGTAACGGGTACCGATCAGGGACATGCCACGTTCGAGGATGCTGTCGGCCAGGACCGGGAGCTGGTAGGACTTGCCGCCAGCGAAGTCTGCGAGTTCTTTTTCGGTCGCCAGTTCTTCCTGAAAGAGAGCGGAAGACTGGGCAGTAGCCGAGTTTTGAACCTGCGGTTGCGGAGCTTGCTGGGCCACTGGCGTGTGGGCAGCGCAACCGAACAGCAGGGTGACGAGTGCGAGGGGCACGAGGGGTGCGAAGCGATTGAGCATGGGCACGACCGTGGCTGAAGTTGTAAAGAAGTCGAGACTATGCCCGCTATCGACCTCATTTGCAAATTCAATCAATCTTTTTGTGACTTATTGGTTTCTCGTTTACATCTAAGCGCTTAAGCCCATTTTAAACGTGCACGCGGCCTGCAACCTTGCAGAAAAGCGGGTTTTCTGGCGCCTGAATTATGCCGGAATCGCTGCAAGCCCCGGTTTCAGCGGGTTTACCAGCCGAGGGTTTCTTTCAAAAACGGGATGGTCAGCTTGCGCTGAGCCTGGAGGGAGGCCTGGTCGAGACGCTCGAGCAGCTCGAAAAGCGCACTCATGCTGCGGGTACCGCGAGTCAGGATGAAGTGCCCGACTTCATCGGTCAGATGCAGCCCGCGACGGGATGCGCGCAATTGCAGGGCGCGCAATTTGTCCTCATCGGACAGCGGACGCATCTGGAAGATCAAGGCCAGGGTCAGGCGCGACTTCAGATCCGCCAGCTTCACCGGCAACTCTCGAGGGGATGTCGAGGCGGCGATCAGCAACCGTCGGCCGCTGTCGCGCAAGCGATTGAACAGATGGAACAGCGCCTCTTCCCAATCCGCCTTGCCGGCAACCGCCTGCAGATCATCGAGACAGACCAGTTCGTACTGCTCAAGGTTGTCGAGGATTTCGATACCACGATCCAGCAACTCCGCCAGAGGCAGATACACCGCCGGCTCCCCCAGTTGCTCGAAGCGCAGGCAGGCAGCCTGCAACAGATGCGTGCGCCCCACCCCGTCCTTGCCCCAGAGGTAGATCAGGCTTTCGGTCCACCCGGCGTCGGCTTCGCATAGCCGCTCGACATAGCCGAGTGCAGCGGCATTGGCGCCTGGGTAGTAGTTGATAAAGGTGGCGTCGTCACGCAGACGCACACCTAGGGGCAACTGAATCGGTTTCATGCTGACTGAACTGTTCCAAAGGAACGGTTAGTGGCCTCTGTGTAAAGTTTGCGAAGTTTATACCCGTGAGCCGGGTCGGCACAATGCGACAGACCACAAGCAAAATCAAAGGTTTGCGTTAACTCACCGAATTTATGACAGTTTCTTTGGCGGTGCGTGTGACAGTTGTTCAATACAGGCAGACTGACCCGGTACGAACCCGGACAACCCGCCAGGCCCTTTACCGCTCCGGCTCGTCGACCCCACCGTAGATTTCAGAATCCTTATATAAATCATGCACATGCCGCACCATCACCATGATCACCGCTGCGACCGGCAACGCCAATAGCACGCCAGTAAAGCCAAACAGCTCACCACCGGCCAGAATCGAGAAGATCACCGCCACCGGGTGCAGGCCAATCCGGTCACCGACCAGCAACGGCGTCAGCACCATACCCTCCAGCGCCTGGCCGACCATGAACACCGCGACGATGCCGAGCATCGGGTAAAGATCGCCGCCGAACTGGAACAGCCCCGCAATCAGTGCCGCGCCAATGCCAATGATGAACCCCATGTACGGCACGATTGCCGCCAGACCGGCAATCAGACCAATCAACAAGCCAAGTTCCAGCCCGACCAGCATCAGACCTGCCGCATAGATCACCCCCAAGGCCACCATCACCAGCAACTGCCCGCGAACGAACGCCCCGAGCACTTCATGGCACTCACCCGCCAGCAAAACCGCGCGTTCTTCGCGCTCACGGGGCAGCAGACCGCGGATCCTGGCCATCATCAGGTCCCAATCGCGCAGCAAATAGAAGCTCACCACCGGAATCAACACCAGGTTCGCCAGCCAGCCGATCAACGCCAGCCCCGAGGCCGTGGCATGACTCAGTACCACGCCGACAACATCGGTGGTCTGGCTCATGTGCTCGCTGATGGCTGCCTTCAGCTTGTCGAACTTCCAGAAACCATCCGACAGGCCGAACTTCGATTGCGCCCAGGGCAACGCCGTGTGCTGCATCCAGTCGAGCATCTGCGGAGCCAGTTCATACAAACGAAACAGCTGTCTGGCGAGCAGCGGCACCAACACCAACAGCAGCGCGGTAAAGATCAAGGTAAACAGCGCAAACACCGCCACTACACCCCAGGTACGAGACAAACCCGCCGCCTCCAGCCGGTCCACCAGCGGGTCGAACAGGTAAGCCAACAGCAAGGCCACCAGAAACGGCGTCAGGATCGGATGCAACAACCAGACAAACCCACAAAGCAGGACCACCCCACCGAGCCAGAACCAACGCCGCGTATCGGCCATGAACCACTCCATTGCTTCTTCTATATAAAGAAAGAAAAACTACCAGCGAAAACGCAGCTGCGGCATCGGTGCTGGCGGCGGGACCGGTACCGCACCCGCGGCGACGGGTTGAACCGGCGCAGCCGGAACCGGTGCCTGACCGGCGGGTTCTTCCTGCAATCTCGCCAGCGACAGTTGTGCACGCAGTTGATCGGCGCTGCCATTGACCCGATAGACGATCCGATCGCCGTCGACACTTTGTACGCGCCCGTCAAATGGCTCAAGCAAGCGTCCAAGGGACGCATAGTGCTCAAGATTCATACCCTGCACTTCCAGCAATTGCGCACTCGAAGCACCGGGTTTGGCGACGAACCGCGGCGCCAGGCGCTCGTTGACCGCCAGCATCACCGCATCGGCCACGGCGGCCTGATCGGCACCCTGTACGGTGCCCGCCTCTTTTTTATCCCCCAGCCACAATTGCCACTTGGCTTGCCACTGCCCGCCCTCTTCCTTGGCGTGTACCGCGAGCAAGGCATCGGCACTGTAGCGCTCCGACGCCGCCTGCAACGGCGTAGGATCCGCACTTTCCAGATTCGGCGCGGTCGCGACAATCTGCTCGTTCAGGTCCGCCAGCGGCAAACGCAATGGCAAGCCACGGTGCTGAGCAGCCCGCCGCAGCGGCACCGCACTGGCCTGGCCATCGCCTACCAGGCTTGAACCCTCGGTGGAATCATTCAGCCACCAACCGAGGATCGACGGGCGATTGGCCCCCCACATGGCCAGGCCGGCGCGGCGCAACGCCTGCTCGGTGGTGCCCGGATCAAAATCGACTTTGAGGACTTCCGGCGGCCCGGCATCAAAGCCGTATTGGCTGATGATCTGTTGCGGATCCTTGCGAATCGCTGCCAGTCCCGGACTTTGAGCGGCCTTGGGATCGCCGGTCAGGCGCAACACCAAGGTGTCCAACGCACGCTGAGTCGCCTGATCGCGCTCCTCGGGTGACTGGCCATTCACCGGCTCGCGTACCTGATAGAGGCCTTTGACGGTTTCGCCATGACTGACCAGGCTGACCACGGACAAACAACTCACAAGCAAGAATTTACACAAACGCATGGAGGATTCCTGACGACAAGAGCGGCTGGAACAGACCGCATGAAGACGATCGAGCAAGGCTGTGACCATCGCCCGACGCAAAACATTCACACGTCCCGGGTAAGTTTTCGCATTGTCATAACGATAGACGGTTAATCGCGACACCTTGTACAGCCATGCAGGATGCCACCAACCTCGCGCATGAACGGTTTTTTTTCAGCAGATATGGCCCTGCTGTCGGCCTGAGGATGGCCGCTGCGGCTCAAGCCTGATAAAATCGCGCGCCTTCGCAGACCGGCAACAGCCGGGTACCCTGAAATTCGCGCATGGCCCTCGCCTTCGCCTGTTTCGGCGGTCCCGATGGACTCGGTCGTTACCCAGAAATCCCCCCCTAAAGGCCTGGATCATGAGCAAGCAACCCTCCCTGAGCTACAAGGACGCCGGTGTAGACATCGACGCCGGTGAAGCATTGGTCGAACGCATCAAGAGCGTCGCCAAGCGCACTGCGCGCCCGGAAGTCATGGGCGGCCTGGGCGGTTTCGGCGCCCTCTGCGAAATCCCGGCCGGCTACAAGCAGCCTGTGCTGGTTTCCGGCACTGACGGCGTCGGCACCAAGCTGCGCCTGGCACTGAACCTGAACAAGCACGACAGCATCGGCATCGACCTGGTTGCCATGTGCGTCAACGACCTGGTGGTGTGCGGCGCCGAGCCGCTGTTCTTCCTCGACTACTACGCCACCGGCAAACTGAACGTCGACACCGCTGCCCAGGTGGTGACCGGCATCGGCGCCGGCTGCGAACTGTCGGGTTGCTCCCTGGTCGGCGGCGAAACCGCTGAAATGCCAGGCATGTACGAAGGCGAAGACTACGACCTGGCCGGCTTCTGCGTCGGCGTCGTGGAAAAGTCCGAAATCATCGACGGCTCCAAGGTCGCTGCTGGCGATGCCCTGCTCGCCCTGCCGTCTTCCGGCCCACACTCCAACGGCTACTCGCTGATCCGCAAGATCATCGAAGTCTCCGGCGCCGACATCGAAAACACCCAGCTCGACGGCAAGCCGCTGACCGATCTGCTGATGGCCCCGACCCGCATCTACGTGAAGCCGCTGCTCAAGCTGATCAAGGAAACCGGCGCAGTCAAAGCCATGGCCCACATCACCGGTGGCGGCCTGCTGGACAACATCCCGCGCGTACTGCCAAAAGGCGCGCAAGCCGTGGTTGACGTGGCCAGCTGGAACCGCCCGGCAGTGTTCGACTGGCTGCAAGAGAAAGGCAACGTTGACGAGAACGAAATGCACCGCGTGCTGAACTGCGGCGTGGGCATGGTCATCTGCGTGGCGCAAGAGCACGTTGAAACCGCGCTGAACGTACTGCGTGAAGCCGGCGAGCAGCCTTGGGTCATCGGCCAGATCGCCACCGCTGCCGAAGGCGCGGCTCAGGTTGAACTGAAGAACCTCAAGGCTCACTGATGCCTAAGACCTGTGATGTCGTGGTGCTGCTGTCCGGCACCGGCAGTAACTTGCAGGCCCTGATCGATAGCTCGCGGACCGGTGACAACCCGGTCCGCATCGCTGCGGTGATTTCCAACCGCGCCGACGCCTTCGGCCTGCAGCGCGCCAGGGACGCGGGGATCGACACCCGTACCCTGGATCACAAGGCTTTCGAAGGTCGCGAGGCCTTCGACGCCGCGCTGATCGAACTGATCGACGCCTTCAACCCAAAACTCGTGGTACTGGCCGGATTCATGCGCATTCTCAGCGCTGGCTTCGTACGCCACTACCAGGGTCGCCTGCTCAATATCCATCCCTCGCTGCTGCCCAAATACAAAGGGTTACAAACTCATCAGCGCGCGCTGGAGGCCGGCGACGCCGAGCACGGCTGCTCCGTGCATTTCGTTACCGAGGAACTCGATGGCGGACCACTGGTCGTACAGGCTGTAATACCGGTAGAGTTACAGGATTCGCCGCAGAGTCTGGCGCAGCGGGTCCATGTTCAGGAACACCTGATCTACCCGATGGCCGTACGCTGGTTTGCCGAAGGTCGTCTGGCCCTCAGCGAGCAAGGTGCTTTACTGGATGGACAGTTACTCGCGGCCAGCGGCCACTTGATTCGAAACTAGGAGATTTTATGCGTCGCGCCCTGCTCTTCGCTTGTGCTCTGCTGGCCTTGCCCTTCGCTCAGGCAGCAGACCTTCAACCCTTCTCCGCCAGCTACACCGCCGACTGGAAACAGCTGCCCATGAGCGGCACAGCCGAACGCAGCCTGACCAAAGAAGCCAACGGCGCCTGGAAGCTCAGCTTCAAGGCATCGATGATGATCGCCAGCCTGTCTGAAGAAAGCACCCTGACCGTCGACAAGGACACCTTGCTGCCACAGTCCTACCACTTCGAACGTGGTGGCCTGGGCAAAGCCAAGAAGGCCGATCTGGACTTCGACTGGACCAACAAGGTGATCACCGGCACCGATCGCGGCGACGCCGTCAAGCTCCCCCTCAACCGCGGCATGGTCGACAAATCCACCTACCAGTTGGCGCTGCAACACGATGTCGCCGCCGGCAAGAAGACCATGAGCTATCAAGTGGTCGATGGCGGCGAAGTCGACACCTATGACTTCCGCGTGCTTGGCTCGGAAAAAGTCGACACCAAGGCCGGCCAGATCGATGCGGTCAAGGTCGAGCGCGTACGCGACCCGACGCAAAGCAAGCGCATCACCGTGATGTGGTTCGCCAAGGACTGGGATTACCTGCTGGTCCGCCTGCAACAGGTCGAAACCGACGGCAAGGAGTACAACATCATGCTCCTGGACGGCAAGGTCAACGGCAAGACGGTCAAAGGCAGCTGATCCGGATCGATACAAAAAGCCCCGCGCTCGCGGGGCTTTTTTTCGCCTGTCATTCAGACCGAAAAACGCGCCACCAGCGTATTCAGGTCTACCGCCAAACGCGACAACTCCTGACTTGCCGCGCTGGTCTGGTTGGCCCCGGCCGAGCTCTGTTGCGCCAGGTCACGGATGTTCATCAAATTGCGATCCACCTCCCGCGCCACTGCCGCCTGTTCCTCCGAGGCGCTGGCAATCACGATATTGCGCTCATTGATCACAGTGAATGCCGAAGCGATATCTTCCAGGGCAGCGCCCGCCGCTTTCGCCGCTTCCAGCGTCGAGCGCGCCCGGGTGTTGCTCTGTTGCATCGAGCTGACAGCCAGATCGGTTCCCTGCTGGATACCGGTAATCATCTGCTCGATTTCCCGGGTCGATTGCTGGGTGCGATGGGCCAGGGCGCGCACCTCATCAGCCACCACCGCAAACCCGCGCCCGGCTTCCCCGGCTCGTGCGGCTTCGATTGCTGCGTTCAAGGCCAGCAAGTTGGTCTGCTCGGCAATCGCACGAATCACGTCCAGCACAGTAGTGATGCCATATACCTTCTGCGCCAGGTCTTCGACCTGAGTGACATTGGTGGTGACATCTTCAGCCAGCGACTCGATCGACAGCACCGTCTGGTGCACTTGTTCGCGCCCATGCCGGGCAATGCGGTCGGACTCGCGCGAAGCTTGCGACGTGGCCGCGGCATTGCTCGCCACTTCCTCCACGGCAGCGGTCATCTGGTTGACCGCCGTGGCCGCCTGCTCGATCTCCAGACTCTGCTGATGCAGGCCGCGAGTGGCGTCCTCCGTGACGCAACTGAGCTCCTCCGAAGCCGAGGCCAATTGACTGGAGGAATCGGAAATACGCTGGATGGTTTCCCGCAAACTCTGTTGCATGCTCTTGAGCGCGTGCAGCAGCCGCGCAGGCTCATCCTTGCCGGTAATGCTGATCGCTGCCGTGAGATCGCCACCTGCAACCACCTCGGCCACTTCCAACGACTGCGACAGCGGCAACACGATGCTGCGAGTCAACAGCAGTGCCAAGCCAATGGTGATCAGCGCCGTCACACCGATCATCACTCCGACCCAGATCCGCGACTGATTGAACACCAGACGTCCCGCTTCGGTCGCCAGGTTGGCGTTGTGCTTGTTGAGTTTGACCAGGTCCCTCAAGGTGCCGGTGATCTCGTCGGCCAACGGATTCATCTCGCCATTGAGAATCGCCGCCGCCTCTTCCACCCGTCCCTGGGTAGCCTGGGTCATCACCTGGCTCTGAAACTGCAGGTACTTGCCCTGGGCAGCCTTGAAGCGATCGAACAACTCACGCTCTTCAGGCAGCACGATCAACTTGTCATAGCGTTGCTGGGCCTCTTCGAGAACACTTTTGAGTTCATTGATTTTGCTGACGTTCTGCGCCTGCGCCTGTGGCTCGCGATTGATCAGCAGACGCATGGTCAACGCCCGCAGCCGCAACATGTCCTGACTCATATCACCGACCGCCATCACACTGGGCAGCCAGTTGTCATCGACCTGATCGGACTGCGCCCGCATATTCGACATTTGCAGCAGAGCGAACGCCCCCAAGCCAAAAACCATCAACGCCAACAGACCAAAACCGAGACTCGCGCGTGGCGCAATATTGAGACTTCTGATACTCATTCCCCTGGTTCCTTCCACAAGCACTGCGTCGGGCAGCTGGTTCTTTAGACGGTATCGGACTGTTGAAAATTTGCGTAAGACGAAATAGTGATATCAAAACACCACTACTGCTACGTTAACGATTCAGCGAAAAAGCCCTATCCGTACAAGAAAACCGGAACGCACATCCGGCACCATGCTCTATACCTTCAAGGTCTTTTTGATCGAATCAACACCCTATTGTTTGCGAGGTTTGCCATGACCGTTACTGTCAACACTGTCTCTGCCGAAGGTTTCCGGCACAGCGTACAAATCGATGACCATGAACTGTTCGCCGACGTACCCGTCACGGCTGGCGGAGAAGGTTCGGCACCGGAGCCGCACGATTATTTCGATGCCGCGCTGGGTGCCTGCAAAGCCCTGACCCTGAAGCTGTATGCCAGGAAGAAGGACATCCCGCTGACCGGAGTAGGCGTCGAGGTCAAGCGCGACAACAGCCTGGAACAGAAAGGCCAATACGCGCTGCACGTCAAACTGACCCTCAAGGGCGTGCTCACCGACGCCCAGCGCGATGAATTGCACCGCGTGGCCGATCGTTGCCCGATCCACAAGCTGATGACCACGTCCGAAGTCAGCATCGAAACGCATTTGTCCGAAGGCGCGTTCAGCCAATAGCGGCAATGGCTGCGCAAGCGGGTTATGCTCGACCGCATTACCCGCTCAGCCTGGAATGCACCATGAACACTCCGCTCGTGATCCGCCCCCGCACCGAAGATGTCGAAGGCCAGCCGATTCTCCGCCCATTGCCTTCCGCCAAGTGCCGCAGCGTCGGGCCCTTCGTGTTTTTCGACCACATGCTGGAAACCCGTTATCCGCCGGGCAAAGGCATGAACATCCGCCAACATCCGCATATTGGCCTGTCCACGCTCACCTACTTGTTCCAGGGAAAAATCCAGCACAAGGACAGCCTCGGCTCCGACCAGGTTGTCGATACCGGCGATGTCAGCTGGATGACGGCCGGCAGCGCCATCGCCCATGTCGAACGCACGCCCGAGGCTCTGAAAGAAAGCGGCTTCACGATGCACGGCCTGCAGATCTGGCTGGCTTCACCCAAGGACAAAGAACAGGGTCCTGGGCACTACAGCCACCATCCGGCAGCCACATTGCCGGTTAGCGAAAATCTGGGGGTGACGATTCGCATGATCGCCGGGTCAGGCTTTTGCCTGGAATCGCCAGTGCCGGTGCTGTCCCCTACGTTGTACGCGGAATTGCACCTGCAAACGGCAACGACATTGCTCATCCCCACCGAGCATGAAGAACGTGCGCTGTATGTGCTGAGCGGCGATGTGCAACTGGATGGCGAGCCACTGGAGCCACATTCGCTGGTGGTGCTGCCTGCCGGAGAAGAAATGACCCTGTCTGCTGACAGCGACAGTCACGCCGTGTTGTTTGGTGGCGCTGCGCTGGACGGGCCACGACGGATCAACTGGAACTTTGTCGCAAGCGATCCGGCGGCAATCGATGAAGCGCGCCGGCGCTGGGCAGAGGGGGATTGGCCGACGGTGCCGGGGGAAGTTGAGCGAATCGAACTGCCTTAGAATCTTTTCTGCCAGTTACACCGTCTTCGCGAGCAGGCTCGCTCCCACAAGGACATGCACTCCACTGTGGGAGCGAGCCTGCTCGCGAAGAGGCCGGTACTGACACCGACCGTAACAGGACTGAATGCAATCAGCCCTTGAACACTTCATCCAGCAAGTTATGCATCGAAGTAAATGCCCGCGCGGCAACCTTCGCGTCGTACATCATCATCCCCGGCACGTTGGCGTGCGGGTCGGTGAACGAGTGGAACGCACCGCCGTAGCTCAGCAATTGCCAGTCCACACCGGCCGCGTTCATTTCATCCTCGAACGCTGGCAACTGCTCCTTCGGCACCAGTGGGTCGGACGCACCGTGCAGCACCAGCACCTTGCCCTTGATGTTTTTCGCATCGGCCGGATTCGGCGTGTCCAGCGTACCGTGGAACGACACCGCGGCCTTCACCGGCGCGCCGGTACGGGCAAACTCCAGGGCGCAGCAACCACCGAAGCAGAAACCGTAGGTCGCCAGCCTGGATGTATCGACCGCCGCTTCGCCCTGCTTTTGCAACTGTTCGAACGCTACCTGCATACGCTTGCGCAGCAATGCCCGGTCGTTCTTCAGCGGCATCATCGCCGCCCCCGCCTCATCGTTGTTCGTTGGGCGAACCGCCTGGCCATAGAGGTCCGCCACCAGCACTACGTAGCCTTTGGCTGCCACGGACTTGGCGATCTCCTCGGCACCGGCGCCGACACCCATCCAGTTCGGTGCCATCAACAAACCCGGACGCGGACCTTTATGGCCGGCATCGAAGGCCAGACGGCTTTCATATGCCTGGCCGTCAATTTGATAAGCAACGGAACGTACAGTGATTTGGCTCATGTCTGACTCCTGATTGTTGAACACCAGAATGAAAAAACCCGCCGAAGCGGGTTTTCTTCCAACGCAGTTAAGCCGATAGCTCAACCAAAAGCTTGTTCAGACGGCGCACATAGGCTGCCGGGTCTTTCAAGCTGTCGCCGGCCGCCAGGGCCGCCTGATCGAAGAGGATGTGCGAAAGGTCGCCGAAGCGCTCGTCGCTCTGCTCGTTGTCGAGCTTCTCGATCAGCGGGTGAGCCGGGTTGAACTCGAAGATCGGCTTCGAGTCCGGCACCTTCTGACCGCTGGCCTCCAGAATCTGGCGCATCTGCAAGCCCAGGTCCTGCTCGCCGATGGCCAGGATTGCCGGCGAATCGGTCAGGCGATGGGACACCCTAACTTCCGCAACAGACTCGCCCAGGGCGGTCTTCAGGCGCTCAACCAGACCTTCTTTGGCCTTGGCGACTTCTTCCGCGGCTTTCTTGTCCTCTTCCGAGTCCAGGTTGCCCAGGTCCAGGTCACCGCGCGCCACGTCGACAAAGCTCTTGCCGTCGAAGTCGCTGAGATAGCTCATCAGCCACTCGTCGATGCGATCGGTCAACAGAAGCACTTCGATGCCTTTCTTGCGGAAGACTTCCAGGTGCGGGCTGTTCTTGACTTGTGCGTAGGTTTCGCCGGTCAGGTAGTAGATCTTGTCCTGACCTTCCTTGGCGCGCGCCAGGTACTCGGCCAGGCCGACAACTTGCTCGCCATCGTCGCCGTTGGTCGATGCGAAACGCAGCAGGCCGGCGATTTTTTCCTTGTTGGCGAAATCTTCGGCCGGGCCTTCTTTCATGACCTGGCCGAAGTTTTTCCAGAAGCCCTTGTATTGCTCAGGCTCGTTCTTCGCCAGTTTTTCCAGCATGTCCAGAACGCGCTTGGTGAGCGCCGACTTCATGGAATCGATGATCGGGTCTTTCTGCAGGATTTCCCGCGACACGTTCAGCGACAGGTCATTGGAGTCGACCACGCCCTTGATGAAACGCAGGTACAGCGGCAGGAAGGACTCGGCCTGATCCATGACGAACACACGCTGCACGTACAGCTTCAGGCCTTTGGGCGCTTCACGCTGGTACAGATCGAATGGAGCCCGGGCCGGCACGTACAGCAGCGAGCTGTATTCCAGCTTGCCTTCGACCTTGTTGTGGCTCCAGCTCAGCGGGTTCTCGAAATCGTGAGCGATGTGCTTGTAGAACTCCTGGTATTCCTCGTCCTTGATCTCGGTACGCGGACGGGTCCACAGAGCGCTGGCGCGGTTGACGGTTTCCCATTCGACGGCAGCCTTCTCTTCGCCTTCGGCGGCTGCCGCTTCTTTCGGCAGTTCGATCGGCAAGGCGATGTGGTCGGAGTACTTCTTGATGATGTTGCGCAGGCGCCAGCCATCGGCGAACTCGTCTTCACCGGATTTCAGGTGCAGGACAATACGGGTGCCGCGCTCGGCCTTGTCGATGGTCGCAACTTCGAAATCGCCTTCGCCCTTGGACGACCAGTGCACGCCTTCGCTTGCAGAGGCGCCGGCACGACGGCTGTACACGTCGACTTTGTCAGCGACGATGAATGCGGAGTAGAAACCGACACCGAACTGGCCGATCAGGTGCGAGTCTTTCTTCTGGTCGCCGGTCAGGTGTTTCATGAAATCGGCGGTGCCGGACTTGGCGATGGTGCCCAGGTGGGTGATCGCGTCTTCGCGGCTCATGCCGATACCGTTGTCTTCGAGGGTGACGGTTTTAGCGTCCTTGTCGAAGCTCACGCGGATTTTCAGTTCGGCGCCACCTTCCAGCAGCTCTGGCTTGGCCAGGGCTTCGAAACGTAATTTGTCGACGGCGTCAGAGGCGTTCGAGATCAATTCGCGAAGGAAAATTTCCTTGTTGGAATACAGCGAATGGATCATGAGGTGCAGCAGTTGCTTCACCTCGGTCTGGAAGCCCAGGGTTTCCTTTTGAGTTTCCACACTCATGGTCTTCAAACTCCAATCAGATGGCATTGGCCACGACCTTGAGCGGTCGGCGGCGGGTTGTCATCTGAGTTTGGGGCTGAGTTCAGGATTTCAAGGGCTCTTCGAGTTTGAAATGGGCGCGAGCGGTGGCAATGGGTTCGGCTTCGGTGCTTTGCCAGGCGGTAATCGCCACGTTGGCGACCCGGCGGCCCTGGCGCCAAACCTGGCATCTGGCCCAGGTATCGCGGAACTGCCCGGCACGCAGGTAATCCAGGGAAAAGTCGATTATCTTCGGCACCCCGGGCGAGCCGGTAAACACCAGCAGGTGCAGCGCGGCGGCCAACTCCATGAAACCGGCAATCACACCGCCATGGATCGCCGGCAACAAAGGGTTACCAATGTTGTCCTTGTTCGCTGGCAGCTTGAACAGCAACTCATCTCCCACCCGCGAACATTCGACGCCGATCAGCCGGGCATAGGGAATCAAATCCAGCAGCGCGGCGTAATCGCCCTGCTCGTGAGCCTTTTGCAATTGCTCCTTCAGCGATTCACTCATTGCACACCTCCGGCAATCACACCACCAAAGCCCTTGGTGCCCTTGATGCCCTTGCCCATGCGCATGAAAGTGCCCATCACATGGGCAATGGGCTGCCCGGGGTCGCCCTGGTAAGCGAAGCCACGCGCAAAAATCACGTCCGTGGTGACCCGATAACACTGGGCAAAACCATAGACATCCTTATGTGGTTCGGCGGCGTGCATGTAGTCGATGCGCAGGTCGAGGGTCGGGCAGACTTCAAACTCCGGGAGTACGCAGAGGGTCGCCATGCCACAGGCCGTGTCCATCAGCGAGGTCAGCGCCCCGCCATGAATGACGCCGGTTTCGGGATTGCCGACGATCTGCGGACTGTACGGCAGCACAATCGTCAGCCCTTCGTTGTTGGCGCTGTGAACGCTTAGTCCAAGTACCTGGCAATGTCGCAGCGCCGACAGAAAGCGCGTCGCACGCTCAAAAACGGGGTTTTCAGCCATTTGATAAAAGCTCTTGTTCAAGTCCGTACAGTGCGGTGGTGGTCCGGGCAAAAGTTCCGCATTAGTACAAACTTATATATCTGAAAGAATTAAGGAACTTAAACCTGATGCATGGGCTCTTAATGCCAGTAGATGCTTTTCATCAGGAGAAACACCCCATGCGTAAGACTTTAGCTATTGCCTTGATGTTGACCGCTTCCCTCGGTCTCGCTGCCTGCGATAAAAAATCCGAGGACAAAGCTCAAGATGCTAACCAACATGCTGAGCAAGCCCAGCAAAAAATGAACGAAGCTCAGGATAAAGTGAACGACGCGGCAAAAGAAAACGCCGAAGCCGCCAAAGATCAGGCTGAATCGAACGCAGAAGCGGCAAAAGAAGCTGCTCCGGCCACACCGGCCGCTCCAGCCGCTCCGGAAGCGCCCAAGAACTAATCCGGTTTTTAGCGCGATAAAAGAAAACCCGCCAAGTGCGGGTTTTTTTGTCTTCAAAAACACTGGTTAGATCAAAAACACTCGAAAAGTCGGACTGATCATCAGCAAGAGCGAACAGATTAACCCCACCAGCCAGACTGGAATACTCATCAAGAAGCCTCTTTGATCGACTCCGGCAATGGCGCCTCTGTAGGGGTATAGACCATCACGTCGAGAACGTCGGAATGAAACTCGCGGCGGTACAACACAAACACCACGCCGGCACTCATCAACATGAACAACCAGGGACTGACGAACCAGGCGAGCATGCTCATGCCGAAGTAATAAGAACGCAGTCCGAAGTTGAACTGGTTGGCGGCCATGGAGATCACGCGAGCCGCGCGGGAAGCAAACGCTTTGCGCTCTTGCTCCGAAACCAGGCGTTCGCCGACCATTGGCGCCGAACCCACCAGTATCGCCGCAAAGTTGTACTGGCGCATGCACCAACTGAATGTGAAGAACGCATAGACAAACACCAGCGCCAGGCACAGCAACTTGATTTCCGACATGCCCTGGGACGCCTGTTGCACCATCGGGATATCCGCCAGCAACGATACCGCCCGTTCCGAAGCCCCCAGCACCGTGAGAATGCCGGCCAGGATAATCAATGTACTGGAGGCGAAGAACGAAGCATTGCGCTCCAGGTTGCCAATCACGCTGGCATCGGCGATACGGTTGTCGCGCAACAGCATGCGGCGCATCCAGTCCTCGCGATACAGGTGCAGCACACTGGCCAGGCACGCAGTGTCACGGCCTTTCCAGGTGGCATAGCGGGTGTACCCGCCCCAGCAGATGACGAACCAGATAGCGGCAAGAATGTGGATCAGGTTGGCTTGGATGAACGACATGCAGGTCCTTGTGAAGTATTAGCGGAACACTGAAACCTTGTGGGAGCGAGCCTGCTCGCGAAAGCGGTAGATCAATCAACATTTTGCGCTGAATGAAGCGACGCCTTCGCGAGCAGGCTCGCTCCCACAAAGGGTGTTGCAGTGCTTCGACGTTAGCTCAACGGAAAAGGCACCGCATCCCTCACAAAAAAATGCCCCGTATCAATTGATACGGGGCATTTCTGTTTCTGCTTGTCCGACCCGCTTATGGCAGGTCGAAAGCTTTAAGCCAGCGCTTCTTCCCGCTTGCCCAACATACGATCGCAGACCACGGCAACCACCAGCGTCATCACCGACGGCACCAGCCAGGCCAGACCCTGTTCGCTCAGCGGCAGGTGCGCCAGTTGCGTCGGCATCCAGTCCGCCAGACCGGCCCCCTTCAGGGCGTCGATCAGACCGAAGATGAACGACACCAGCATCACCGGACCGACGATGCGACCCTGCTCATGCCAGAAGTCCTTGCAGAAGCTCAGGGCGACCAAGGCGATGCACGGCGGATAGATCGCGGTCAGTACCGGGATCGAGAACGCGATCAGCTTGGTCAGGCCCAGGTTGGACACCAGCAGGGAAAATGCAGCCAGGATGATGACCAGCGTCTTGTAGGACAGCGGCAGCACTCGGCTGAAGTACTCGGCGCAGGCACAGGTCAGGCCGACCGCCGTCACCAGGCACGCCAGCGAAATCAGCACGGCAAGGAAACCGCTGCCCAGCGAACCGAAAGTGTGCTGCACGTAAGCGTGCAATACCGCCGCACCATTGGTCGCGCCTGCGGCCACTTCATGGCTGCCCGAACCGAGGCGGAACAGGCTGACATACACCAGTGCCAGGCCCACGCCGGCGATCAGGCCGGCGATGATCGCATAGCGGGTGATCAAGGCAGGCGACTCGACGCCGCGGGAACGGATGGCGTTGACGATGACGATGCCGAACACCAGGGCACCCAGGGTATCCATGGTCAGGTAACCGTTGATGAAGCCCTGGGAAAACGGCGCAGCCACGTATTCAGGGGTTGCCTGCCCGATGTCACCGGCCGGCAATGCGAATGCAGCGATACCCAGCACGGCCAGGGCAATGATCTTCAACGGAGCGAGGAAACGCCCTACGGTATCCAGCAGACGACCCGGATACAGCGAGATGAAGAACACCAGCAGGAAATACACCGAACTGTAGAGGAACAGGGCCAATGGGCTCTCGCCGGTCAGCGGCGCCAGGCCCACTTCGAACGAAACAGTCGCGGTACGCGGTGTCGCGAACAGCGGACCCACAGCGAGATAGCACGCCGCCGCCAACAAACCAGCGGCAACCTTGCCAATCGGGCTGCTCAATGCATCCATGGCGCCACCGACCTTGGCCAGGGCCACAACGGTGATCACCGGCAAACCAACGGCGGTGACCAGGAAACCCAGCGCCGCCATCCAGACATTAGGCCCGGACTGCAAACCGACGATAGGCGGGAAGATGATGTTGCCAGCCCCGACGAACAGGGCAAACGTCATAAAACCAAGCGCCAGGATGTCCTGGCCTTTCAACACTTTCATTAAGGAAATACCACACTACTGAATCGGAATTTAGAGAGGGATTTCCCTATGGGTGAGGGAAATGCTGTCGGTCCGTATAAGACCAACCCTTTTAGCGCGTTGCCGCCTTGTGGGCAGCGGACGCAAAAATGGCGCGTAGACTAACGAATTTGGACCAGAAACGCACTGTTAGAGGGCGAACATTCCGATCTACGACATTTTCGTGTCGCGTTTATGCATGTAAATGGTGGGTGCCTGTAAGTCCGCCTTCGCGTGCAAGCCCGCTCCCACAGAATTTGCGAATACTTGAGATCCATTGTGGGAGCGGGCTTGCCCGCGAAGAGGCCAGCACAACCAACACATATGCCAGAAACGACAAAGACCACCCGAAGGTGGCCTTTGTCAGCAGGGTTCAAGCCAAGCGCGAGGCTTACTTGACTTCCCAGCCAGTCAGCTCGGCCAGGGCCTTGCCGATGTCTGCCAGCGAACGCACGGTTTTAACGCCTGCGTCTTGCAGAGCAGCGAATTTCTCGTCTGCAGTGCCTTTGCCGCCAGAGATGATTGCGCCAGCATGGCCCATGCGCTTGCCCGGAGGAGCAGTCACACCAGCGATGTAGGAAACAACCGGCTTGGTCACGTTTGCCTTGATGTAGGCAGCCGCTTCTTCTTCAGCCGAACCGCCGATCTCACCGATCATCACGATCGCTTCGGTCTTCGGGTCTTCCTGGAACAGCTTCAGGATGTCGATGAAGTTCGAACCCGGGATCGGGTCGCCACCGATGCCGACGCAAGTCGACTGACCGAAACCGGCGTCAGTAGTCTGCTTGACGGCTTCGTAGGTCAGGGTGCCGGAACGGGAAACGATACCGACCTTGCCTGGCAAGTGAATGTGACCTGGCATGATGCCGATCTTGCATTCGCCTGGGGTGATCACGCCTGGGCAGTTAGGGCCGATCAGGGTAACACCCAGCTCGTCGCACTTAACCTTGGCGTCCAGCATGTCCAGGGTAGGAATGCCTTCGGTGATGCAGACGATCAGCTTGATGCCGCCGAAAGCAGCTTCCAGGATCGAGTCCTTGCAGAAAGGAGCCGGAACGTAGATCACGCTGGCAGTAGCGCCAGTGGCAGCTACAGCGTCTTTCACAGTGTTGAACACTGGCAGACCCAGGTGCTCGGTGCCGCCCTTGCCTGGAGTTACGCCACCAACCATCTTGGTGCCGTATTCGATGGCTTGCTGGGTGTGGAAACTACCTTGCGAACCGGTAATACCCTGGCAGATAACTTTGGTGTCTTTATTGATCAGGACGCTCATTATTTGCCCTCCGCAGCTTTGACAACTTGTTGAGCAGCGTCGGTCAGGCTGGTAGCAGCGATGATGTTCAAACCGCTTTCTGCCAGTACTTTAGCGCCCAGCTCAGCGTTGTTGCCTTCAAGGCGAACAACTACCGGGATTTTCACGCCGACTTCTTTCACTGCACCGATGATGCCTTCGGCAATCATGTCGCAACGAACGATGCCGCCGAAGATGTTGACCAGTACTGCAGCGACGTTAGTGTCGGACAGAATGATCTTGAACGCTTCGGTAACGCGTTCTTTGGTAGCACCGCCGCCCACGTCCAGGAAGTTGGCTGGCTTGCCGCCGTGCAGGTTGACGATGTCCATGGTACCCATGGCCAGGCCGGCACCGTTGACCATGCAACCGATGTTGCCTTCCAGCGCTACGTAGTTCAGTTCGAACTTGGCAGCGTGCGCTTCGCGCGGATCGTCCTGGGACGGATCGTGGAAAGTCTTCAGCTTTGGCTGACGGTACATGGCGTTGGCGTCGATGTTGATCTTGGCGTCCAGGCAGTGCAGATCGCCGTCAGCCTTGATCACCAGCGGGTTCACTTCCAGCAGGGCCAGATCGTGATCCTGGAACAGTTTGGCCAGACCCACGAAGATCTTGGCGAACTGGGCAACTTGCTTGCCTTCCAGACCCAGCTGGAATGCCAGCTCGCGACCCTGGAATGGCTGAGCGCCAACCAGTGGATCGATAGTGGCCTTCAGAATTTTTTCTGGAGTGTCGTGAGCGATTTTCTCGATGTCCACGCCACCTTCGGTGGAAGCCATGAACACGATGCGACGGCTCGAACGGTCAACGACAGCGCCCAGGTACAGCTCTTTAGCGATATCAGTGCACGATTCAACCAGGATCTTGGTGACTGGCTGACCATTGGCGTCAGTCTGGTAAGTCACCAGACGCTTGCCCAGCCACTGCTGTGCGAAGGCTTTGGCGTCTTCTTTGTTGCGAACCAGCTTGACGCCGCCCGCTTTACCGCGACCACCGGCGTGGACCTGGGCTTTGACAACCCACTCGTTGCCGCCGATTTTGTCGCAAGCTGCTGCTGCTTCTTCCGGGGTGTCTACCGCGTAGCCTTTGGATACTGGCAGGCCGTACTCAGCGAACAGCTGCTTACCCTGATACTCGTGAAGATTCATGCTTATTACCGTCTTCGTTAGGTACTGCGCATTCGGTGCTGCACTCATTCGAGTGCCGCACCACCTGTGACTGCTGCTTGCATAGCTGGGCTATGCAAGACTGCGTCCAGCGGATATTCCGCGGTGAGTCTTGCAAGCAAGGCTCACGACGGGCCAAACCGCCGTGGTTTCTTATTATGTCTTAACGCTTCTTGCGGTTGGCGATGTGGATGGCGCCGCCATTCACTGCCAAAGCAGCTTCGTGCAAGGCTTCAGACAGGGTCGGATGGGAGAAAACCATCATGCCCAGGTCTTCAGCGCTGGTGCCGAATTCCATACCGATCGCGCCCTGCTGAACCAGTTCCGCAGCGCTTGGGCCAATCACGTGGACGCCCAGGACGCGGTCTGTCTTGGCATCGGCGATGACCTTGACGAAACCACCGGTGTCGTTGGCAGCCATGGCACGGCCAGAGGCTGCGAACGGGAAGGTGCCGACGTTAACTTCAACGCCTTCAGCTTTCAAGGCCTGCTCGGTTTTACCGACCCACGCGATTTCCGGGTGAGTATAAATAACCGAAGGGATCAGGTCATAGTTCATCTGGGCCTTGTGACCCTTGATGCGCTCGACAACCATGATGCCCTCTTCCGACGCCTTGTGCGCCAGCATCATGCCGCGAACCACGTCACCGATGGCGTAGACGCCCGGTACGGTGGTGGCGCAGTGATCGTCGACAAACACGAAGCCACGCTCGTCGATGGTCACACCGCTGTCGGCAGCCAACAGATCAGTGGTCACTGGACGGCGACCAACGGCAACGATCAGCTTGTCGAAAGTGATGGTCTGTTCGCCGTTGGCATCGGTGTAGTTCACCACGACTTCGTCGCCGTTCACTTTGGAACCGGTCACGCGAGCGCCCAGCTTGATGTCCAGACCCTGTTTGGTCAGGGTTTTCAGCGCTTCCTTGGAGACGGCGGTGTCCGCGGCCATCAGGAAGGTGTCCAGGGCTTCCAGGACAGTCACTTCTGCACCCAGACGCGACCATACCGAACCCAGTTCCAGACCGATGACGCCAGCACCGATCACGCCCAGACGCTTAGGCACGGCCTGGAATTCCAGGGCGCCAGTGGAGTCAACGATGACTTTCTGGTCGACAGGAGCAGGCGGGATGTCGATCGGACGGGAGCCGGATGCCAGGATCACGTTCTCGGCTTCGATGACTTCCACCGAACCGTCAGGCTTGGTGACTTCGACTTTCTTGCCAGCCAGCAGTTTGCCGTGCCCCTGGATCGAAGTGACGCCGTTGGCCTTGAACAGGGTGGCAACACCGCCGGTCAGGTTCTTGACGATGCCAGCCTTGCGGCCAACCATCGCAGCGACGTCCATTTTGACTTCGCCGGTGGAGATACCGTGGACATTGAAGCTTTCTTTCGCTTCCTTGTATTTCCAGGAGCTGTCCAGCAGTGCCTTGGAAGGAATGCAGCCTACGTTCAGGCAGGTGCCACCCAGGGCTTGCTTGCCTTCAGCATCGGTGTACTTCTCGATGCAGGCAGTGCTCAGACCGAGTTGTGCGGCCTTGATGGCTGCTACGTAGCCGCCAGGGCCGGCACCGATCACTACTACGTCAAATTTCTGCGACATGTAAAAGAATCCTCTTTTAGCAACAAGCTACAAGCCGCAAGCCGCAAGTTGGAAGCCCGCTCGTGTTGAGCCTAGGGCTTGTCACTTGCAGCTTGCCGCTGCTTTTTAAATATCCAGCAACAGACGAGCCGGATCTTCCAGCAGGTTCTTGATGGTCACCAGGAAGGTCACAGCTTCTTTGCCATCGATCAGACGGTGATCGTAGGACAGTGCCAGGTACATCATCGGACGGATAACGACCTGACCGTTGATGGCCATGGGACGCTGGATGATGTTGTGCATGCCCAGGATGGCTGCTTGTGGCGGGTTGACGATCGGGGTCGACATCATCGAACCGAAAGTACCACCGTTGGTGATGGTGAAAGTACCACCGGTCATTTCGTCCATCGACAGTTTGCCGTCGCGGGCTTTCTTGCCGAAGGTGGCGATGCCGCCTTCGATTTCAGCCAGGCTCATGTGCTCGGCGTTACGCAGAACCGGAACCACCAGGCCACGGTCGCTGGAAACCGCTACACCGATGTCGGCATAACCGTGGTAAACGATGTCGTTGCCGTCGATCGAGGCGTTGACCGCCGGGAAGCGTTTCAGCGCTTCGGTGGCAGCCTTCACGAAGAACGACATGAAGCCCAGGCGTACGCCGTTGTGGGACTTCTCGAACAGGTCCTTGTACTTCGAACGCAGTGCCATGACTTCGGTCATGTCGACTTCGTTGAACGTGGTCAGCATCGCCATGTTCGATTGAGCTTCAACCAGACGCTTGGCCACGGTGGCACGAACGCGGGTCATCGGAACACGCTTCTCGATGCGGTCGCCAGCGGCGAACACAGGAGCAGCGGCCGAAGGAGCTGCAGCCTTGGCAGGTGCGGCAGCCGGAGCGGCTTTCTTGGCGGCAACAGCTGCAACCACGTCTTCCTTGGTCACGCGACCGCCTTTGCCGGTGCCGGCAACGGAAGCGATGTTGATGCCGTTTTCTTCAGCCAGCTTGCGCGCAGCAGGAGCAGCAACAGGATCGTCTTCGCCTTCAGCGGCTGGGGCGGCAGCTTGTGCGGCGGCCGGAGCAGCAGCGGCTGGAGCGACGGCAGCAGCGCCGCCTTCCACAATGGAGCCCAGGACTTCGTCGGACAGGACGGTGTCGCCTTCGTTCTTGACGATAGCGCCCAGCACGCCGTCAGCGGTAGCCAGTACTTCCAGAACGACTTTGTCGGTTTCGATGTCGACGATCAGTTCGTCGCGCTTGACCGCATCGCCCGGTTGCTTGTGCCAGGTGGCAACGGTGCCATCGGCAACCGATTCCGGGAAGGTGGGGGCTTTGATCTCGATAGCCATTGTCTGTGGTTCCTTAAATTCGGTTTCAGGTGCGCGAAGGCGTTAAACAGTAAAGGCGTCTTGCAGCAGTTTTTCCTGCTGCTCGGCGTGCATCGATGCGTAACCACATGCAGGTGCAGCAGAAGCCTCACGGCCCGCGTACTCGAGTACGAGAGACTTGTTGAGGTTTGCGATGCTGCGACGCAGGTGGTGCTGGCTGCAGTACCACGCACCCTGGTTCATCGGCTCTTCCTGGCACCAGACGGCATTTTTGGCGTTGGTGTAAGGAGCCAGGACTTCCTTCAAGTCGTCCTCAGGGAATGGGTACAGCTGCTCGATACGCACGATGGCAATATCGTCACGGCCTTCGGCACGGCGTTTTTCCAGCAGGTCGTAGTAGACCTTGCCGCTACACAGAACAACGCGCTCGACCTTTTTCGGGTCCAGGGCATCGATTTCCGGGATAACGGTCTGGAACGAACCTTCGGCCAGGTCTTCCAGGGTCGAGATGGCCAGTTTGTGACGCAGCAGCGACTTCGGAGTCAGGACTACCAGAGGTTTGCGCAGCGGGCGAATCACCTGACGGCGCAGCAAGTGGTAGATCTGAGCCGGCGTGGTCGGCATGCACACCTGAATGTTGTGCTCGGCGCACAGCTGCAGGTAACGTTCCAGGCGAGCCGAGGAGTGCTCCGGCCCCTGACCTTCATAACCGTGCGGCAGCAACATGGTCAGACCGCACAGACGGCCCCACTTGTGCTCGCCACTGGTGATGAACTGGTCGATCACGACCTGCGCACCGTTGGCAAAGTCACCGAACTGGGCTTCCCAGATCACCAGCGCGTTCGGCGTGGTGGTCGAGTAACCATATTCGAATGCCAGTACGGCTTCTTCAGACAGGTACGAGTCGTACATTTCGAAACGCGGCTGACCGTCGTACAGGTTCTTCAGCGGTACATAGGTGCTGGCGTCTTTCTGGTTGTGCAGAACAGCGTGGCGGTGCGAGAACGTACCGCGGCCGATGTCCTGACCGGTCATGCGGATCGGGTGACCTTCGAACAGCAAAGTCGCGTAGGCCATGGTCTCGGCGAAACCCCAGTTGATCGGCAGGCCACCGGCTTGCATCTTCTGACGGTCTTCGTAGATCTTGGCAACCTGACGCTGAACAACGAGGCCTTCCGGAACTTCCAGCAGCTTGGCGGACAGCTCCTGCAAGGTTTTCAGATCAAAGCGAGTGTCGTGACGCGCGGTCCAGGCGTGGCCCAGATACGGACGCCAGTCCACGAACAACTCTTTGTTCGGTTCCTTGACCAGGCTTTTTACAACATGCAGGCCGTTGTCCAGCGCGTTGCGGTATTCGTCGACTTTCGCCTGAACACGCTCTGCGTCCAGCACACCGCTCTGGGTCAGACGATCGGCATACAGCTCACGGGTGGTGCGCTGCTTGGTGATCTGCTGGTACATCAGAGGCTGGGTGCCGCTTGGCTCGTCGGCCTCGTTGTGGCCGCGACGACGGTAGCAGACCAGGTCGATCACCACGTCACGCTTGAACTGCATGCGGTAGTCGATGGCCAGCTGGGTCACGAACAATACGGCTTCCGGATCATCACCATTCACATGGAGGATCGGTGCCTGGATCATTTTCGCAACGTCGGTCGCATACTCGGTGGAACGCGAGTCCAGCGGGTTGCTGATGGTGAAGCCAACCTGGTTGTTGATCACGATGTGCACGGTACCGCCGGTTTTGAAACCGCGGGTCTGCGACATCTGGAAGGTTTCCATGACCACGCCCTGACCTGCGAAAGCAGCGTCACCGTGGATGGAGATCGGCAGAACCTTCTCGCCGGTAGGATCGTTACGACGGTCTTGACGGGCGCGAACCGAACCCTCGACCACCGGGGAAACGATTTCCAGGTGGGACGGGTTGAACGCCATGGCCAGGTGAACTTCACCGCCGGTGGTCATCACGTTGGACGAGAAGCCCTGGTGGTACTTGACGTCACCGGAACCCAGCTCGACCTTCTTCTTGCCTTCGAACTCGTCGAACAGCTCGCGCGGGTTCTTGCCGAAGGTGTTGACCAGCACGTTCAGACGGCCACGGTGGGCCATGCCGATGACGATTTCCTTGGCGCCGTAGGAACCGGAACGCTGGATCAACTCATCGAGCATCGGGATCAGGCTTTCACCGCCTTCCAGACCGAAACGCTTGGTACCCGGGTATTTGGTGCCCAGGTATTTTTCCAGGCCTTCACCGGCGGTCACGCGCTCGAGCAGGTGACTCTTGATGTCGGCGGAGTACGTCGGACGGCCACGCACGCTTTCCAGACGCTGCTGGAACCACTGGCGCTGCTCGGAATCGGTGATATGCGTGAATTCAGCGCCGATGGTGCGGCAATATGTCTGCTGCAACGCTTCGTGAATTTCGCGTAGGCTCGCTTCCTCTTTGCCGATGAACAGGTCGCCGGCACGGAAGGTCGTATCAAGATCGGCATTGGTCAAGCCGTAATGATTGATCGACAGGTCTGCAGGTGCAGGACGCTGCCACAGTCCCAGCGGGTCAAGCTGGGCTGCCTGGTGGCCACGCATACGGTAGGCCTGGATCAATCGCAGCACTTCAACTTGCTTCTTCTCGTGCTCACTGCTCACGCTGCCGGCGGAAACCGGTTGGGCGCGGCGCTGGTTCTTTGCCAGCAAGACGAAATGATCGCGAATTGTGGAGTGCGAAACATCGGTGGCAGAGTTGCCGTCGGCAGGCAACTTCTGGAAGTAGGTGCGCCACTCTTCTGGCACAGCGTTAGGGTCGTGCAGGTAGAGCTCATAAAGCTCTTCCACATAGGCAGCGTTACTACCGGAAAGGTAGGCGCTGTTCCACATGCGCTGCATCACGCTTTCTTGCATGCTTGGTCACCCTCGGTTAGGGGAACACCATCGGTGTCGACACCGAGCAAACTTGCAGAAGTCCGAATGCAGCGACCAAAACAAGCCACTAGGATCACACTGATAGTCCGGGTACCAGCCCGGATGCCCCTGCTTGTCTCATTTCTTCAAAATAAGAGCCGCAGCCTTTTGGGCTGCTGCTCAGGTTAAAACTACGGCGCCGGTTGAAGCCTGCGCCGTAGCCTCTACGGGTACAGCGGTACTACGTTTACAACAGCTGAATCACACGCCGCTGGAGAGCAGCATGTTACGGATGTGACCGATGGCCTTAGTCGGGTTCAGGCCTTTCGGACATACGTTGACGCAGTTCATGATCCCGCGGCAGCGGAATACGCTGAACGGGTCATCCAGCGAAGCCAGACGCTCGGTGGTCTTGGTGTCACGGCTGTCTGCCAGGAAGCGGTACGCTTGCAGCAGGGCAGCTGGACCCAGGAACTTGTCCGGGTTCCACCAGAAGGACGGGCAGGAGGTCGAGCAGCAGGCGCACAGGATGCACTCGTACAGACCGTCCAGCTTTTCACGCTCTTCAGGGGACTGCAGACGCTCGATGGCTGGAGCCGGCGTGTCGTTCTGCAGGAATGGCTTAACCTTCTCGTATTGCTTGTAGAAGATGCTCATATCGACGACCAGGTCACGGATAACCGGCAAACCTGGCAGAGGACGAACGATCAACTTGTTACCTTTTACAACAGCAGACAGCGGCGTGATGCACGCCAGGCCGTTCTTGCCGTTGATATTCATGCCATCGGAGCCGCAAACGCCTTCACGGCAGGAACGACGATAGGAGAAACCCTCGTCCTGCTCTTTGATCAGCGCGAGCACGTCCAGCACCATCAGGTCCTTACCACCGGTATCGACCTGGAATTCCTGCATGAACGGCGCAGCGTCCACATCAGGGTTGTAGCGATAAACACTGACTTGCAACATGGCGGTCACCCTTAATAAGTCCGGACTTTAGGTTCGAAAGTCGGAACAGTCTTCGGCGAGAAGTTCACGGCACGCTTGGCAACGCGTTTCTCACCCGGGAAGTACAGGGTGTGGCACAGCCAGTTTTCGTCGTCACGGTCTTCGAAGTCTTCACGGGCGTGAGCACCGCGGGACTCTTTACGCACTTCAGCGGCGATGGCGGTAGCTTCAGCCACTTCCAGCAGGTTTTGCAGCTCCAGAGCTTCGATACGCGCAGTGTTGAACGCCTGCGACTTATCGTTGATCTTGACGTTGGCGATGCGCTTGCGCAGCTCGGCCAGTTGAGCAATACCCTTCTGCATGTATTCGCCGGTACGGAATACACCGAAGTAGTTCTGCATGCAGCTTTGCAGCTCGCGACGCAGAGTTGCCACGTCTTCGCCATCGGTACGGCCGTTCAGGGCCGACAGACGCGCCAGAGCGGCATTGATGTTGGCTTCGGTGGCGTCGTCGTACTCGATACCGTCGGTCAGCGCCTTTTCCAGGTGCAGGCCGGCGGCACGACCGAATACCACCAGGTCGAGCAGCGAGTTGCCGCCCAGACGGTTGGCACCGTGGACCGATACGCAAGCCACTTCGCCTACAGCGAACAGGCCCGGAATGATGGTGTCGACGCCTTCGGCGTTCTGGGTGATCGCCTGGCCGTGAATGTTGGTGGCAACGCCGCCCATCATATAGTGGCAAGTCGGAACGACCGGAACCGGAGCGACCACCGGGTCAACGTGAGCAAACGTCTTCGACAGTTCGCAGATACCTGGCAGACGGCTGTGCAGCACTTCCTCGCCCAGGTGGTCGAGCTTGAGCATTACGTGGTCGCCATTCGGACCGCAACCGTTGCCGGCGATGATTTCCTTGACCATCGAGCGGGCAACCACGTCACGACCGGCGAGGTCCTTGGCGTTCGGAGCATAACGCTCCATGAAACGCTCGCCGTGCTTGTTGATCAGGTAACCACCTTCACCACGGCAACCTTCGGTCACCAGTACACCGGCGCCGGCGATGCCGGTCGGGTGGAACTGCCACATCTCGATGTCTTGTACCGGTACGCCTGCACGCAGAGCCATGCCGACGCCGTCACCGGTGTTGATCAGGGCGTTGGTGGTCGAAGCGTAGATACGGCCTGCACCGCCGGTCGCCAATACGGTGGCTTTCGCGCGGATGTAGGTGGTTTCGCCGGTTTCGATGCAAATGGCGATAACACCGACGAAGTCGCCTGCGTCGTTCTTCACCAGATCGACAGCGTAGTACTCGTTCAGGAACGTGGTACCGGCTTTCAGGTTGCCCTGATAAAGGGTGTGCAGCAGTGCGTGACCGGTACGGTCGGAAGCAGCGCAGGTACGCGCAGCCTGACCGCCTTTACCGTAGTCCTTGGACTGACCGCCGAACGGACGCTGGTAGATGCGGCCGGTCTCGGTACGGGAGAACGGCAGACCCATGTGGTCCAGTTCGAAAACGGCGGCCGGGCCTTCCTGACACATGTATTCGATAGCGTCCTGGTCACCGATGTAGTCGGAACCCTTGACGGTATCGTACATGTGCCAGCGCCAGTCATCGTTCGGGTCAGCGGACGCGATTGCGCAAGTGATGCCGCCCTGGGCGGATACAGTGTGCGAACGGGTCGGGAACACCTTGGTGATCACGGCAGTCTTGTGACCGCCCTGTGCCAGCTGCAGCGCTGCGCGCATGCCGGCACCGCCACCACCAATAATGATGGCGTCGAAAGAAATCGTTGGAATGTTAGCCATGACTCAGATACCCCAGAGAATCTGCACGCCCCAGACGAAGTAAGCGAACATCGCAACGCCGCAGACTGCCTGGAAGAGGAAACGTATAGCGGTCGCGGACTTGCCGAACGCCATTGGCGTCAGGTAGTCGGTCGCGATGGTCCACATGCCGACCCAGGCGTGAGCGCCGAGAGCAACAAGGGCCAGGAGGCTGAAGATACGCATTCCGTTGTGGGCGAACAGTTCATGCCACTGGGCGTACTCGAGGCCAGGGTTGGCCACGATGTATCCGATCAGGAAGATGAAGTAAGCCGCGAGAACGACCGCAGACACACGTTGCGCCATCCAGTCATAGAGGCCCGAACGCGAGAGGTTCGTGACGTTAGTTACCATATCCAAACTCCTGCCAGAACGATTACCGCCACGGAAACGGCGATAACGATTTTCGAGCCCAGCTTGCCGCCTTCCAGCGTCTCGCCGATGCCCATGTCCATGATCAAATGGCGCACACCGGCTACCAGGTGATACAGCAGAGCGGACAGGATGCCCCATGTCACTAGCTTGGCTAGCGGACTGGTCAGACACGCTTTCACCTGACCGAAGCCTTCCTCGGAGCTCAGCGACTTGTCCAATGCGTAAAGCATGATGGCAAGGCACACGAAGAGGATGACACCGGAAATTCGGTGAAGGATGGACGTGTAAGCAGTGACTGGGAGTTTGATGGTCCTTAGGTCTAGGTTTACAGGTCGTTGGCTTTTCACGGCTTTTTTTTCACACTGAAGAGCCCCTAACAATCAGGGCAAAGTTGTTGGGGAGTGCACTGGTCAGGTAACCACCACCCAGGGATGCGACCCCCAATGAAAGCAAGCCCAAAAGCCCTTGGCGGTCGGTGGCCGAGTATAGACAGTTAGGCTACTAATGACAACGCAAACACCTAACCCAAACAGCGGATTGCACAACTGGCATAAAAGGCGTAAATGGCAGCCAATTTCGAGAAAAAAGTCCGGTTAAAGCCTTCTGGAGCAAGACTTTAGGCAAATTGACATTCGAATTTATCTCACTATAGTGGTGCGGGCCCTGCGTGGGGGGTCTGTCTGATGATTTCAAGCATAAATAGGAGGCCACATGGCTGACAAAAAAGCGCAGTTGATCATCGAGGGCGCTGCCCCCGTCGAGCTGCCCATTTTAACCGGCACCGTTGGTCCCGATGTTATCGATGTTCGAGGCCTGACGGCCACGGGCCGTTTCACCTTCGACCCAGGCTTCATGTCGACCGCTTCGTGCGAGTCGAAGATCACCTATATCGACGGCGACAACGGCATTCTGCTGCACCGCGGCTACCCGATCGAACAACTGGCTGAAAAGTCGGACTACCTGGAAACCTGCTATCTGCTGCTCAATGGCGAACTGCCGACCGCAGAACAGAAGGCCCAGTTCGTCGGCACCGTGAAGAACCACACCATGGTTCACGAGCAGTTGAAGAGCTTCTTCAACGGCTTCCGTCGCGACGCTCACCCGATGGCCGTCATGTGCGGCGTAGTCGGCGCCCTTTCGGCGTTCTACCACGACTCCCTGGACATCAATAACCCGCAGCACCGTGAAATTTCCGCGGTCCGCCTGGTGGCCAAGATGCCAACCCTGGCAGCGATGGTTTACAAGTACTCCATGGGGCAACCCATGATGTACCCGCGCAACGACCTGTCGTATGCGGAAAACTTCCTGCACATGATGTTCAACACCCCGTGCGAGATCAAACCGATCAGCCCGGTACTCGCCAAGGCCATGGACCGGATCTTCATCCTCCACGCCGACCACGAGCAGAACGCTTCGACCTCCACCGTACGCCTGGCCGGCTCTTCGGGTGCCAACCCGTTCGCCTGTATCGCTGCCGGTATCGCTGCACTGTGGGGCCCTGCCCACGGCGGCGCCAACGAAGCCGTTCTGACCATGCTCGATGAAATCGGCGATGTTTCGAACATCGACAAGTTCATCGCCAAGGCCAAGGACAAGAACGATCCGTTCAAACTGATGGGCTTCGGTCACCGCGTCTACAAAAACCGCGACCCACGCGCCACGGTAATGAAGCAGACCTGCGACGAAGTGTTGAAGGAACTGGGCATCAACAACGATCCGCAACTCGAACTGGCCATGCGCCTGGAAGAGATCGCCCTGACCGACCCGTACTTCATCGAACGCTCGCTGTACCCGAACGTCGACTTCTACTCGGGGATCATCCTCAAGGCGATCGGCATTCCAACCAGCATGTTCACCGTGATCTTCGCCCTGGCACGTACTGTCGGCTGGATCTCCCACTGGAAAGAGATGCTCTCCAGCCCGTACAAGATTGGCCGCCCGCGCCAGCTGTACACCGGTTACGAGTCGCGTGACATCACCAAGCTGGAAGACCGCAAGTAAGATTCGTCTTGCTGTAGCCTGTTGAGCTGTACCGGAAACGGCCTCTATTTCAATAGAGGCCGTTTTTGTTTGTGGCGGATGGCGCCCCCACCCTGCCCTGCAGGAGCGAGCATGCTCGCGATGGTCGTCAACGATAACGCTGGCAACCTGACGCCCCGCGGTGCCCTGTCGTACATCGTCGGAACGCCGCCCGGAGCATGCTCGCTCCTGCAAATCACGATTCAGTTCGATAACCGCCCAATAAAAAATGCCCCGATCTCTCGACCAGGGCATCTTTTTAATCGCTGCTATTTATATAAAGTAGCAAACCTTAGTGCGAAACCGCCCCGCTCGCCCCCAACCCAGTCTGCGAACGAACAAACTGCGGGAAGAACAGCGCCCGCTCATTGTCAGCCGCGGTGGACTTGTCGGTAATCGAGAAGAACCAGATCCCGATAAAGGAAATCATCATCGAGAACAGCGCCGGGTACTCATACGGGAAGATGGCCTTTTCGTGATGCAGGATCTGCACCCAGATGGTTGGACCCAGGATCATCAGGCCCACGGCACTGACCAGCCCCATCCAGCCACCGATCATCGCACCGCGAGTGGTCAGCTTTTTCCAGTACATGGAAAGCAGCAGCACCGGGAAGTTGCAGCTCGCCGCTATGGAGAACGCCAGGCCCACCATGAACGCAATGTTCTGGCTCTCGAACAGGATGCCCAGACCAATTGCCAGCACCGCCAGGGCGATAGTGGTTATTTTCGAGACGCGGATCTCGTCCTTCTCGTTGGCCTTGCCCTTCTTGATCACGCTGGCGTACAGATCGTGGGACACCGCCGAAGCACCGGCCAGGGTCAGGCCGGCAACCACTGCCAGAATGGTCGCGAATGCCACCGCCGAGATGAAGCCCAGGAAGATACTGCCACCCACCGCGTTGGCCAGGTGCACCGCCGCCATGTTGTTACCGCCCAACAGTGCACCAGCTGCATCCTTGAACGCAGGGTTGGTGCTGACCAGCAGGATCGCGCCGAAACCGATGATGAAGGTCAGGATGTAGAAGTAACCAATGAAGCCGGTTGCGTACAGCACGCTCTTGCGGGCTTCCTTTGCGTCACTCACGGTGAAGAAGCGCATCAGGATGTGCGGCAGACCCGCGGTACCGAACATCAACGCCAGGCCGAGGGAGAACGCCGAGATCGGATCTTTCACCAGGCCGCCCGGGCTCATGATCGCCTCAGCTTTCGGGTGGACCTTGATCGCCTCGGAGAACAGCATGTTGAAGTCGAAATTGACGTGCTTCATCACCATCAGTGCCATGAAGGAAGCACCGGACAGCAGCAGGACCGCCTTGATGATCTGCACCCAGGTGGTCGCCAGCATGCCGCCGAACAACACGTACAGGCACATCAGGATACCGACCAGGATCACCGCAACGTGGTAATCGAGACCGAACAGCAACTGGATCAGCTTGCCGGCACCGACCATTTGAGCGATCAGGTAGAACGCCACCACCACCAGTGAACCGCAGGCGGACAGCGAGCGGATCTGGGTTTGCCCAAGGCGATAGGACGCCACGTCGGCAAAGGTGTATTTACCCAGGTTACGCAGGCGCTCGGCGATCAGGAACAGAATGATCGGCCAGCCCACCAGGAAGCCGATCGAATAGATCAAGCCGTCATAGCCGGAAGTGAACACCAGCGCGGAAATACCCAGGAAGGACGCTGCCGACATGTAGTCACCGGCAATCGCCAGACCGTTCTGGAAACCGGTGATCTTGCCGCCAGCGGCGTAGTAGTCGGCCGCCGAATTGTTACGCTTGGAAGCCCAGTAGGTGATGCACAGGGTGGCACCGACGAAGGCGATAAACATCACGATCGCCGAGACGTTGAGCGGTTGTTTCTGCACGGCTCCAGTCAGGGCTTCAGCCGCCCAGGCGCCAGGTGCGAATGCTGCGATGCTCAAAAGAGCCATTAGACGGCGGATCATTGCTGAGCCTCCTTGAGAATCGCATTGTTCAGGTCGTCGAATTCGCCGTTGGCGCGGCGCACGTAGATACCGGTCAGGACGAAGGCCGAAACAATCAGCCCGACACCGATCGGAATACCCCAGGTAATCGAGGATTCAGGGCTGATTTTCGCCCCCAGCACCTGCGGCCCGTACGCAATCAGAAGGATGAATCCGGAGTAAAGCCCTAGCATGATCGCCGAAAGAACCCAGGCGAATCGCTCCCTCTTGCTAACCAGCTCCTTGAAGCGCGGGCTGTTTTGAATCGAGAGGTAAATGCTGTCGTTCATTGTTTTTATCCTCGCAGCACAGATTTAGTTGGAACGGTATCCACTCTATGCGGCTGCGGGGCAGGTTCCAGACGACCTTAGTCTTAGAACCATATGACGATTTCGCCAATTATCAGCATGCACTGAACAACTGTGGGAGCGAGCCTGCTCGCGAAAGCGTCCGATCAGTCGACAGCTCAGTCAACCGACAGAACGTTTCGCGAGCAGGCTCGCTCCCACAGGGTCAAGCGTACTCTTTGCTGTTACTTAGTCCAGTCAGCCACACGCTCAGGGTGTTTGGCCACCCAGTCCTTCGCCGCGGCTTCAGGCTTGGCACCGTCCTGGATCGCCAGCATCACCTGGCCGATTTCGTCCTTGGATTCCCACTGGAAGTTTTTCAGGAACTTGGCCACTTCCGGCGCCTTGGTCCCCAGCTCTTTGCTGCCGATGCTGTTCACGGTTTCAGCCGCGCCGTACACGCCTTTCGGGTCTTCGAGGAAACGCAGTTTCCACTTGGCGAACATCCAGTGCGGCACCCAACCGGTCACTGCGATGGATTCGTTCTTCTTCTCGGCACGGGTCAGCTCGGCGATCATGCCGGCGCCGGAACTGGCCTTGAGTTGATAGCCCGTCAGGTCGTAATCCTTGATGGCCTGATCGGTCTTGAGCATCACGCCTGAACCGGCGTCGATGCCGACGATGCGATTCTTGAAGCTTTCGTCGGTTTTCAGATCGTCGATGGACTTGGCTTTGACGTACTCAGGCACGATCAGGCCGATTTTCGCGTCCTTGAAGTTCGGGCCGTAATCGACGACCTGATCCTTGTTCTTCGTCCAGTATTCACCGTGGGTCACCGGCAGCCAGGCCGACAGCATGGCGTCGAGTTTGCCGGTGGCCACGCCCTGCCACATGATCCCGGTAGCGACCGCCTGCAGCTTCACGTCGTAGCCGAGTTTCTGTCTGATCACTTCTGCGGCCACGTTGGTCGTGGCGACACTGTCCGACCAGCCGTCGACATAACCAAGAGTCACTTCCTTACCGGCGGCACTGGCTACCGTAGCGCTGATCGCCAGCACCAAAGCGGCACCTGCGCCCAAGAGTCGTCGCATCTTCATCGTTACTTCCCCGAAAGTGCTGCGCTCGACGGATGCCGAGTCGCTCAAACGTATTGTTATGGTGCACAGCACCCCCATCACGCCTTACCGCAAACTCGTTCGATCATCAGCGCGTTTTATCAACAAGGGTACTGACACCTCCGATAATCAACCTGACGCTCTTGGCGACCTGATCTGCCAGCGACCTCGAGCCATCGAGAAACGACATCAGAAAGCCATTAATTCTGGGCGCGACCAACGTACAGGCGTACCGTCCGAACTTTGCATGTCAAAATCATGCAGGCCACCAAGCACACAATAAATGCAGGTAACATGCGCCGCTTTGCACCCACACGGCCTGACCATGTCCGCGACATCCCGCTTCCCTTTCGCCGCTTATCTATTCGCTTGCCTGTTGGGGGTATTTGCCCTTGGCGGCTTCTGGTACGGCCTCGGTAAACCGGTGATCCTGCCGGATGTCGCCAGTGCGACACACAAGCTGCAATGCGCCTCCTACACCCCATTCGACAAAGACCAATCGCCGTTCGACGTACCATTCAACCTGCGCCCCGAGCGCATGGACGCCGATCTCGCGCTGCTGTCAAAGAGCTTCGAATGCATCCGCACCTATTCCATGACCGGCCTCGAAGCCCTGCCGGATCTGGCACGCAAGCATGGCTTGAAGCTGATGATCGGCGCCTGGGTCAACAGCAATCCGGTAGACACGGAAAAAGAAGTCGACCTGCTGATTGCCTCGGCCAACGCCAATCCGGATGTGGTGAGCGCGGTGATCGTCGGCAACGAAACCCTGCTGCGCAAGGAAGTCACTGGCGCGCAGTTGGCCAGGCTGATCAACAAGGTCAAGAGCCAGGTCAAACAGCCCGTCACCTACGCCGACGTCTGGGAGTTCTGGCTCAAGCATCCGGAAATCGCCCCCGCCGTGGATTTCCTGACCATTCACTTGCTGCCGTACTGGGAAGACGATCCGTCGAACATAGACGCTGCCCTGCAGCATGTGGCCGAAGTGCGCCAGGTATTCGGCAACAAGTTCGCGCCCAAGGATATTCTGATCGGGGAAACCGGCTGGCCCAGCGAAGGCCGCCAGCGCGAAACCGCCCTGCCGAGCCGGGTCAATGAAGCCAGGTACATTCGCGGTTTTGTCGCCATGGCCGAACAACAGGGCTGGCATTACAACCTGATCGAAGCCTTCGACCAGCCATGGAAACGCACCAGTGAAGGTGCGGTCGGTGGTTACTGGGGACTGTTCGATGCCGATCGCCAGGACAAGGGCGTGCTGGCCGGGCCCGTGACAAACGTACCGTACTGGTCGCAATGGCTGGCGGCAGGTGGCCTGATCTTTATCGGCACCTTGCTGCTCGGTGGACCGGTTCGCACGACGCGCGCGGCGCTGGTGTTGCCGCTCCTCGGTGCGTTGGCAGCGTGTTCGATCGGCGCCTGGGGCGACCTGGCACGCGTCACCACACGCTTCACCAGCGAATGGTTGTGGGTCGGGTTGCTGACGTCGCTGAATCTGGTGGTGCTGGCCCATGCCGCGCTGACGTTGAGTCCTCGCTCCGGTTGGCGCGGACAGGCTTTCAACTGGCTGGAGCAGCGTGCTGGCTGGCTGGTTGCAACGACAGGTTTCGCGGCGGCCGTCATGATGCTGGAACTGGTGTTCGATCCGCGTTATCGCAGCTTCCCGAGTGTCGCGTTCGTCGTGCCGGCGCTGGTATATCTGTGCCGCCCGGTGAATGTGCCGCGCCGCGAGATTGCCCTGTTGACCTTTATCATCGGTGCCAGCATTGCGCCGCAGCTGTTCCGTGAAGGGTTGCAGAACCAGCAGGCCTGGGGCTGGGCGCTGGTGAGTGTGTTGATGGCGGCGGCGTTGTGGCGCTGCCTGCGGGTTCGCAAGACTTGATGCTTTAGCCTCAGATCCTGTAGGAGCGAGCAAGCTCGCGATGAGGGGCTATCAGGCGCTACGAGACGCTCTGACCAAGCGCAACCCTGCAATCACCACCGCAAACACCGCCAGCGTGGTGTTGTACAAAGCCAATGCCGGAAAGCCGAACACCAGCGCCAGCACCGCCAGCCACCACCCTGCCCGTCCCGGTACAACGAAGCCGACGATTGCTGCCGCCAACGCAGCCCAACCCAAAACCGCGAAGTGAATCATCAGCCCCAGGTTCGAACGCACCTGGCATTCCCAGCGACTTGCCTCATCCACGCAAATGCCGACCCACTGTGCATCCTCCATGAAGCCATAACGCGCGCCATAACTGGCGGCCAGCCATACAGGCAGCAAAACAAGCAGCAGGATCACGGGCAGGCGGCGAGACATGAAACACTCCAATTGGCGAAAAGCGGCGGCCAGCTTAATTGTCCGAAAGCGTTAAGCAAGCAATAACAACTGTTAACTGGTCATTCAATCACTGCAAAGTGTATCGTCCAGCTACTATTACTTCGCAATTAGGCCTGTTTGGTGCCGATGGTTGGCACTTTGGCGCAAATCCGATGGTCATAGCCTGCGAAATTCATTCGGCACCTCCTTCTAAGGGATTTAGTCATGCTCCGTTCCTTGCGCTTCGCCGCCCTGTTTGGCGGCCTGATATTGAGTGCGTCCGCATTGGCGGCCGACATTGACGCCGCCAGTTATGGCTACCCCCTGACCAACCCGTTCGAGGCGACCATCGCGACCACGCCGCCGGACTTGCGTCCGGAGTTGCCCCTGGACGACGACATCGACCAGACGGTGCGCAGCGTCACCTTGCGTCCGGAGCGGGAATTCGAATTGCCGGACAATTTCTGGGCGGTGAAGAAACTCGACTATCGCATTGCCACCCAGGATCACGCCGCGCCGCTGATTTTCCTCATTGCCGGCACCGGTGCGCGCTATGACAGCAGCCTGAACGAATACCTGAAGAAGCTCTACTACAAAGCCGGCTACCACGTGGTGCAACTGTCATCGCCCACCAGCTATGACTTCATGAGCGCCGCATCACGCTTCGCCACGCCGGGGGTTTCCAGGGAAGACGCCGAAGATCTGTACCGGGTGATGCAGGCCGTACGGGCACAGAACCCGAAACTGCCGGTTACCGATTACTACCTGACCGGCTACAGCCTGGGTGGACTGGATGCCGCTTTCGTCTCGCACCTGGACGAAACCCGCCGCAGCTTCAACTTCAAGAAAGTCCTGCTGCTCAACCCGCCGGTCAACCTCTACACCTCGATCACCAACCTCGACAAGCTGGTCCAGACCGAGGTCAAGGGCATCAACAACAGCACCACATTCTATGAACTGGTACTGGACAAACTGACCCGTTACTTCCAGCAGAAGGGCTACATCGACCTCAACGATGCCCTGCTCTACGACTTCCAGCAGTCCAAGCAGCACCTGAGCAACGAGCAGATGGCCATGTTGATCGGCACCTCGTTCCGCTTTTCGGCGGCCGACATTGCCTTCACTTCGGACCTGATCAACCGTCGCGGCCTGATCACCCCACCCAAGTTCCCGATCACCGAGGGCACCAGCCTCACGCCATTCCTCAAGCGTGCGCTGCAATGCGACTTCGACTGCTACATCACCGAACAAGTGATCCCGATGTGGCGCGCCCGCACCGACGGCGGCAGCCTGCTGCAACTGATTGACCAGGTGAGCCTGTACGCGCTGAAGGACTATCTGCACGAAAGCCCGAAAATCGCTGTGATGCACAACGCCGATGACGTGATCCTCGGCCCTGGCGACCTGGGGTTCCTGCGCAGGACCTTTGGTGATCGCCTGACCGTTTACCCCTATGGCGGCCACTGCGGCAACATTAACTACCGCGTCAACAGCGACGCCATGCTGGAGTTCTTCCGTGGCTAAATATCTCCTGCTTTTCGCAGCGTTACTCTGTGCAGGCGTCGCCAATGCCGACAACAGCAAAGCCGACGCTCCCGTGGTCGTCGACAGTGACGGTTTCAAGGAACCGCTGAGCAAACTCAAATTCAATCCGGGCCTGGATCAGCGTGAGTTCGAGCGGTCGACGCTCAGCGCGCTGGCCGTCTACGATCCGCTGGAAGAGTGGAACCGCCGCGTCTACCACTTCAACTACCGCTTCGACCAGTGGGTGTTCCTGCCGGTGGTCAATGGCTACCGCTATGTCACCCCGAGCTTCCTGCGCACCGGCGTCAGCAACTTCTTCAACAACCTCGGCGATGTGCCGAACCTGCTGAACAGCCTGCTGCAACTCAAGGGCCAGCGCTCACTGGAAACCACCGGCCGCCTGCTGCTCAACACCACCATCGGCATCGCCGGCCTGTGGGACCCGGCCACCGCCATGGGCCTGCCACGCCAGAGCGAAGACTTCGGCCAGACCCTGGGTTTCTATGGCGTACCGGCCGGCGCTTACTTCGTCCTGCCGATCCTCGGCCCGTCGAACCTGCGTGACACCGGCGGCCTGTTGGTGGATTACTCGGCCGAGAATGCGATCAACTTCCTCAACGTGGCCGAAGTCAGCTCCAACCATCCGGAGGTCTGGGTCCTGCGCAGCATCGACAAGCGCTACCAGACCAACTTCCGCTATGGCCAGATGAACTCGCCGTTCGAGTACGAGAAAGTGCGCTACGTGTACACCGAGGCGCGCAAGTTGCAGATCGCCGAGTAAACCCGGCGGCTACAAGTAACTGTGGGAGCGAGCCTGCTCGCGAAAGCGGTGCGTCAGACAACCTTTTGAGTAGCTGACACGACCTCTTCGCGAGCAGGCTCGCTCCCACACTTGTTGTCATGTGCTGTCTTCAGCCTTTCAGCGCTTTCCAGAGCTTGCTGACAGCCGTGACGCCAACCAACACCACCGCCCCTGCAACAATCCCCGCCACGCCATTGAGCAGCATCGGCACGATAAATCCGCCGCCACCCGCCGCAGCGCTGACACTTTCGATCCAGTGATGCACCACCGGCACACCGTGGGTCAGGATGCCGCCGCCGACCAGAAACATCGCCGCCGTGCCAATCACCGACAGGCTCTTCATCATGTACGGCGCAGCACGCAGAATGGCGCCACCGATGCTTTTCGCCATCTGCCCGGGCTTCTGCGTCAGCCAGAGTCCAAGGTCATCGAGCTTGACGATACCCGCCACCAGACCATAAACGCCGACCGTCATGACGATTGCGATCCCGGACAGCACAATGACTTGCTGGCTCAATGGCGCACCGGCCACGGTACCCAGGGTGATGGCGATGATTTCTGCCGAGAGAATGAAGTCGGTGCGGATCGCGCCTTTGATCTTGTCCTTTTCGAACGCCACCAGATCGGTGGCAGGGTCAGCCACAGCCTCGACCAACTGCGCATGCTCGGCGACATCCTCAGCCTTGCTGTGCAGGAACTTGTGGGCGAGTTTTTCAAAGCCTTCGAAGCACAGATAGGCGCCGCCGACCATCAACAGCGGCGTGACCAGCCAAGGAATGAACGCACTGATCGCCAGCGCCGACGGTACCAGGATCAATTTATTGATGAACGAACCCTTGGCGACCGCCCAGACCACCGGGATTTCCCGCTCGGCCCGCACGCCGCTGACTTGCTGGGCATTGAGTGCCAGGTCGTCGCCGAGTACACCGGCCGTTTTCTTGGCGGCCATTTTGGTCATCAATGACACGTCGTCCAGTACGGCGGCAATGTCGTCAATCAGCACCAGCAAACTGCTTCCTGCCATGAATCGGGTTTCCTTCTGCAATGAATGCGCAGCAGCATAGCGCGGCATCGCGGGCCGTGGTGCATTCTTGAGCGCCGCGCGAGGCCGGTGATACCATGCGCAACCGCCAGAACAGGCAAGGAATCACCGGGTTTATGAGCACTATCCGCGAGCGCAACAAACAACTGATCCTGCGTGCCGCCAGTGAAGAGTTCGCCGACAAGGGCTTCGCTGCGACCAAAACCAGTGACATCGCAGCCAAGGCGGGATTACCCAAGCCCAACGTCTACTACTACTTCAAATCCAAGGAAAACCTCTACCGCGAGGTCCTGGAAAGCATCATCGAGCCCATCCTGCAGGCTTCGACACCATTCAATCCGGACGGCGAGCCCGGTGAAGTGCTCAGCGGCTACATTCGCTCGAAAATCCGCATCTCCCGCGACCTGCCCTTCGCCTCCAAAGTGTTCGCCAGCGAAATCATGCACGGCGCCCCCCACCTGAGCAGCGACCTGGTCGAACAGCTCAATGGCCAGGCCAAGCACAACATCGAGTGCATCCAGACCTGGATCGACCGCGGGCAAATCGCCCCTGTCGACCCCAATCACCTGATGTTCAGCATCTGGGCCGCGACCCAGACCTACGCCGACTTCGACTGGCAGATCACCGCCATCACCGGCAAGGCCAGGCTGGATGAAGAAGATTACGAAGCGGCGGCGCAGACGATTATCCGCTTGGTGCTCAAGGGGTGTGAGCCCGAGCGGTAGACCGCAGCGCGGCCTTCGCGAGCAGGCTCGCTCCCACAGTGGAACTGCGGTGATCAGACATTTTGTGACCACCACCTCTTGTGGGAGCGAGCCTGCTCGCGAACGCAGTAGCTCAGTCTGCGAAGATCAAGCCGTAGCCCCCGCATCCGCCACCAACCCCAAGGCCTCGATGGCATTGATCGCGCACTGCTCATCGACATCCGACAGATCGCCGCTGATCCCCACTGCCCCCAGCACGTTCCCGCCCTGATCCCGAACCAGTACACCACCCGGTGCCGGTACGACGCTGCCCTGCCCCAGGCTGTTCAACGCGGCGATAAACGCCGGGCGTTGCTGGGCGTCCAATGCCAGCAGGCGTGAACCCTTGCCCAGCGCGATGGCGCCCCAGGCCTTGCCGATGGCGACGTGTGGGCGCAGCAGGCTGGCGCCGTCTTCGCGTTGCAGGGTGATCAGATGCCCGCCGGCATCCAGTACCGCAATGGTCAAGGGTGCCGCGGAAATTGCCCGCCCTGCGGTGATGGCCTCGTTGACCAGGTTGACTGCGACTTTCAAGGTTAAAGCGCTCATGGTGCCGTCCTCATTTTGTTTTTCGGAAAGCCGTTGGGCTGCGCCGTTGTGCCGCAGCCCGATGCAACAAATAGAACACAATGAATTATTTTTTTGTATACAATAATTATCGAAAGGCGCCACATGCGACGAAAAGCCACAGCAGAACGGGCTTCCGACGAATGAAACAAGCGCTTGAGAAAATGGATTGACCTGCGCCGTCCGCCGTGAATACACTCTGCGCAAAGCCACTTGTATACAATTACAAAACGTAAAGAGGCACAAAACCATGAGCAAAATGAGAGCAATCGAAGCCGCCGTTCTGGTGATGCGCCGTGAAGGGGTCGATACCGCTTTTGGCATCCCGGGTGCCGCCATCAACCCGCTGTACTCCGCCCTGCAAAAAGTCGGCGGCATCGAACACGTACTCGCTCGCCACGTTGAAGGCGCCTCGCACATGGCCGAGGGCTATACCCGCACCAAGGCCGGCAACATCGGCGTGTGCATCGGCACTTCCGGCCCTGCCGGCACCGACATGGTCACCGGGCTCTACAGCGCCTCGGCCGACTCGATTCCAATCCTCTGCATTACCGGCCAGGCACCCCGCGCCCGTATGCACAAGGAAGACTTCCAGGCTGTCGACATCACCAGCATCGTCAAGCCAGTGACCAAGTGGGCAACCACCGTTCTGGAACCAGGCCAGGTGCCTTACGCGTTCCAGAAAGCTTTCTACGAAATGCGCTCCGGCCGTCCTGGCCCGGTGCTGATCGACCTGCCGTTCGACGTGCAGATGGCCGAGATCGAATTCGACATCGACGCTTACCAGCCCCTGCCGCTAGCCAAGCCGACCGCCAGCCGCGTTCAAGTCGAGAAAGCTCTGGCCTTGCTGGATCAGGCTGAACGCCCATTGCTGGTAGCCGGCGGCGGTATCATCAATGCCGACGCCAGCGATCTGTTGGTGGAGTTCGCCGAGCTGACCGGTATTCCGGTTATCCCGACCCTGATGGGCTGGGGCACCATCCCGGACGATCACCCGCTGATGGTGGGCATGGTTGGCTTGCAGACCTCGCACCGCTACGGCAACGCGACCATGCTGAAATCGGACGTGGTGCTGGGTATCGGTAACCGTTGGGCCAACCGCCACACCGGTTCGGTCGACGTATACACCGAAGGCCGCAAGTTCATTCACGTCGACATCGAAGGCACGCAGATCGGCCGCGTGTTCACCCCGGACCTGGGCATCGTTTCCGACGCTGCCGCCGCGCTGACCGTATTCATCGAAGTCGCTCGCGAATGGCAAGCCGCCGGCAAGCTGAAGAACCGCAGTGCCTGGCTGCAAGACTGCCAGCAGCGTAAAGCCAGCCTGCAGCGCAAGACTCACTTCGACAACGTGCCGGTCAAGCCGCAACGCGTGTACGAAGAAATGAACCAGGTGTTCGGCAAAGACACCTGCTACGTCAGCACCATCGGTCTGTCGCAGATTGCCGGCGCGCAGTTCCTGCACGTCTACAAACCGCGTCACTGGATCAACTGCGGTCAGGCAGGCCCATTGGGCTGGACCATTCCGGCAGCGCTGGGCGTGGTCAAGGCTGATCCGAACCGTAAAGTCGTGGCCCTGTCGGGGGACTATGACTTCCAGTTCATGATCGAGGAATTGGCGGTGGGTGCGCAGTTCAAGCTGCCGTACATTCATGTTGTGGTGAACAACTCGTACCTGGGCCTGATCCGTCAGGCACAGCGCGGTTTCGACATGGACTACTGCGTACAACTGTCTTTCGACAACCTGAACGCGCCGGAACTCAACGGCTACGGCGTCGACCACATTGCAGTTGCCGAAGGTCTCGGTTGCAAGGCACTGCGCGTATTCGAACCGGAGCAGATCCAGCCTGCCCTGCGCAAGGCTCAGGAAATGATCGAAGAGTTCAAGGTTCCGGTGATCGTCGAGATCATCCTGGAGCGTGTGACCAACATTTCCATGGGCACCGAGATCAACGCCGTCAACGAATTCGAAGACCTGGCGCTGGTCGGCAACGACGCACCGACGGCGATTTCGTTGCTCGATTGATAGCTGACCGCTTCCCTGTGGGAGCGAGCCTGCTCGCGAAGACTGTTTCATATCCAACAAAAATGTTGGCCGACACACCGCTTTCGCGAGCAGGCTCGCTCCCACAGGGGACATCAAACACATACAGGAGACCACCATGCCGCGTTTCGCCGCCAACCTGTCCATGCTGTTCACCGAACAGGACTTTCTTGCCCGCTTCGAAGCGGCCGCCAAGGCCGGCTTCAGTGGTGTCGAATACCTGTTTCCGTACGACTTCAGCTCCGCCGAAATCAAGGCCAGGCTCGACGCCAACGGTCTGACCCAAGTGCTGTTCAACCTGCCGGCCGGTGACTGGGCCAAGGGCGAGCGCGGTATCGCGTGCCTGCCCGATCGTGTGGAGGAGTTCCGTGCTGGCGTCGACCTGGCCATCGCCTACGCGCAAGTGCTGGGCAACACCCAGGTCAACTGCCTGGCCGGCATTCGTCCGCAGGGCTTTGACGATGCCACCGTGGAGAAAACCTTCGTCGCCAACCTCAAGTACGCCGCTGAAAAGCTGCAGGCAGCGGGCATCAAACTGGTGATGGAAGCGATCAACACCCGTGACATCCCAGGCTTCTACCTGAACAACACGGCGCAAGCCCTGTCGATTCGTGAGCAGGTCGGCAGCGCCAACCTGTTCCTGCAATACGACATCTACCACATGCAAATCATGGAAGGCGATCTGGCCCGCACCCTGCAATCGCACCTGGGCGAGATCAACCATGTACAGCTCGCGGACAACCCGGGGCGCAACGAACCTGGTACCGGTGAAATCAACTACCGCTTCCTGTTCGAACACCTGGACCGCATCGGATACCAGGGTTGGGTGGGTTGCGAATACAAGCCGCTGACCACCACTGAAGCCGGCCTGGGCTGGTTGAAAACCCATAACGCAATTTGACGCACCCTTCCCCCTGCAGGAGCGAGCATGCTCGCTCCTACAAAAAACAGTTTGAAGCGGCAATAAAAACAAGAGGATTTTCTCATGGCTAAAATCGGATTTATCGGCACCGGCATCATGGGCCACCCAATGGCGTTGAACCTGCAGAAAGCCGGTCACAGCCTGTTCCTGTCGGCGCACCACGACGCCGCCCCTGCCGACCTGATCGCCGGTGGCGCCGTTGCCCTGGCGAACCCGAAAGAAGTCGCCCAGGAAGCCGAATTCATCATCGTCATGGTGCCGGATACCCCGCAGGTCGAAGACGTGCTGTTCCGTGCCGATGGCGTTGCCGCCGGTGTTGGCAAAGGCAAGGTGGTGATCGACATGAGCTCGATCTCGCCGACCGCCACCAAGGCTTTCGCGACCAAAATCAGCGAAAAAGGCGCGCAATACCTCGACGCCCCGGTTTCCGGCGGTGAAGTCGGCGCCAAGGCTGCGACCCTGAGCATCATGGTCGGCGGCGATGCCGATGCCTTCGAACGCGCCCTGCCGCTGTTCCAGGCCATGGGCAAGAACATCACCCTGGTCGGGGGCAACGGCGACGGCCAGACCGCCAAGGTGGCCAACCAGATCATCGTGGCCCTGAACATCCAGGCCGTAGCCGAAGCCCTGCTGTTCGCTTCGAAAAACGGTGCCGATCCGGCCAAGGTGCGTGAAGCACTGATGGGCGGTTTCGCGTCCTCGAAGATCCTCGAAGTGCACGGCGAGCGCATGATCAAGGGCACCTTCGATCCAGGCTTCCGCATCAGCCTGCACCAGAAGGACCTGAACCTGGCCCTGCAAGGCGCCAAGGAGCTGAGCATCAACCTGCCGAACACCGCCAACACCCAGCAAGTGTTCAGCACCTGCGCGGCCATCGGCGGCAGCAACTGGGACCACTCGGCACTGATCAAGGGCCTGGAACACATGGCGAACTTCTCGATTCGCGACAAGAAGTAAGCCCTGCCTGAACCTGACCCGTTCCCTGTGGGAGCGGGCCTGTGGCGAGGGGGCTTGCCTCCGTTGGGCTGCGAAGCAGCCCCAAAATCTCGGATGCACCAAAGATCTTGTGAGTGCTACGCACTCAAACGGGGGCAAGCCCCCTCGCCACAGGGCTCGCTCCCACAAGGTCCGCGCCACCCCCCATAACAAGAATTCCGGGAGCCCGCCATGTCGGTCGATCCGCAACAATTGCTGCGCGAGCTGTTTGCCACAGCCATCGACGCGGCGCATCCGCAACACGTCCTCGAAGCCCACCTGCCTGCCGACCGCAGCGGTCGTGTGATCGTCATCGGTGCCGGCAAAGCCGCCGCCGCCATGGCCCAGGTGGTCGAGCGCTGCTGGCAGGGTGAAGTCACAGGCCTGGTGGTGACCCGTTACGGCCACGGCGCACCTTGCGAAAAAATCGAAGTGGTCGAAGCCGCGCATCCGGTACCGGACGCCGCCGGCCTGGCCGTGGCCAAGCGTGTGCTGGAACTGGTCAGCGGCCTCAGCGAAAACGACCGCGTGATCTTCCTGCTCTCCGGCGGCGGCTCTGCCCTGCTGGCACTGCCGGCCGAAGGCATTACCCTGGCCGACAAGCAGTCGATCAACAAAGCCCTGCTCAAGTCCGGCGCCACCATTGGCGAGATGAACTGCGTGCGCAAGCACCTCTCGGCGATCAAGGGCGGCCGCCTGGGCAAAGCCTGCTGGCCAGCCACTGTCTACACCTACGCGATTTCCGATGTGCCGGGCGACCTCGCCACGGTCATCGCTTCCGGCCCTACCGTGGCCGACCCGAGCACCTCGGCCGAAGCCCTGGCGATCCTCAAGCGCTACGCCATCGAAGTCCCGGCCTCGGTGCGCAACTGGCTGCAAAGCCCCGAGTCGGAGACCGTCAAACCCGGCGATCCGAGCCTGGCCCGCAGTCATTTCCAGTTGATCGCCCGCCCGCAGCAATCCCTTGAAGCGGCGGCGGTGAAATGCCGTCAGGCCGGGTTCAGTCCGCTGATTCTCGGCGATCTGGAAGGCGAATCCCGCGAGGTGGCAAAAGTCCACGCCGGCATCGCACGACAAATCGTCCTGCACGGCCAGCCGCTGGCGGCCCCCTGCGTGATCCTCTCGGGTGGCGAAACCACCGTGACCGTGCGCGGCAATGGCCGTGGCGGGCGCAATGCCGAGTTCCTGCTGAGCCTGACCGACAGCCTCAAGGGCCTGCCCGGCGTCTACGCCCTGGCCGGCGACACCGATGGCATCGACGGCTCCGAAGACAACGCCGGCGCGATCATGACCCCGGACAGCTACGCCCGCGCCGCAGCAAAGGGCTTGAGCGCCAGCGACGAGTTGGACAACAACAATGGCTACGGCTACTTCGAGGCACTCGACGCGCTGATCGTCACCGAGCCGACCCGTACCAACGTCAACGACTTCCGCGCCATTCTGATCCTCGAGAGCACTAAACATGACGCCTGATAAAAAGGTCAAAATCCTCGCCACACTGGGTCCCGCCATCGACGGCATCGAAGACATCCGTGAGCTGGTGCTGGCCGGGGTCAACATCTTCCGCCTGAACTTCAGCCATGGCGATCACGCCGACCACGCCAAGCGTTTTCAGTGGATACGGGAAGTCGAACGCCAGCTGAATTATCCATTGGGCATTCTGATGGACCTGCAAGGTCCGAAACTGCGGGTCGGCAAATTTGCCGAAGGCAAGGTGCAACTGGTGCGCGGCCAGGCCATGCGCCTTGACCTGGATGCCACGCCGGGCGATGAGCGCCGGGTCAACCTGCCGCATCCGGAAATCATCGCCGCGCTGGAACCCGGCATGGACCTGCTGCTGGACGACGGCAAGCTGCGCCTGCGGGTAGTGACCAAGTACGCCGACGCCATCGACACCACCGTGCTCAACGGCGGCGAACTGTCGGACCGCAAAGGCGTGAACGTTCCCCAGGCAGTGCTCGACCTGAGCCCGCTGACCGCCAAGGATCGCCGCGACCTGACCTTCGGCCTGGAACTCGGTGTCGACTGGGTGGCGCTATCGTTCGTGCAACGTCCGGACGACATCCGCGAAGCCCGCACCCTGATCGGTGACAAGGCGTTCCTGATGGCCAAGATCGAGAAGCCGTCGGCCGTTGAACAACTGCGCGAAATCGCCGAATTGAGCGACGCGATCATGGTTGCCCGTGGTGACCTGGGCGTGGAAGTGCCGGCCGAAAGCGTGCCGCAGATTCAGAAGAACATCATCGGCACCTGCCGCCAGCTCGGTAAACCGGTGGTGGTGGCGACACAGATGCTGGAGTCGATGCGCTTCTCACCGGCTCCAACCCGCGCCGAGGTAACCGATGTGGCCAACGCCGTGGCCGAAGGTGCGGACGCGGTGATGCTGTCGGCGGAAACCGCATCCGGCGAGTACCCGCTCGAAGCCGTGCAGATGATGAGCAAGATCATCCGCCAGGTGGAAAACGGTCCGGACTATCAGACCCAACTCGACGTCAGCCGGCCAAAGGCCGAGGCGACCGTTTCCGACGCGATCAGCTGCGCCATTCGCCGTATCAGCAACGTGCTGCCGGTGGCGGTGCTGGTCAACTACAGCGAGTCGGGCACGTCGAGCTTGCGGGCTGCGCGGGAACGGCCGACCGTGCCGATCCTCAACCTGACACCGAACCTTTCGACCGCTCGTCGCCTGACCGTGGCCTGGGGCGTGCACTCGGTGGTCAACGATCGCCTGCGCCAGGTCGACGAAGTCTGCTCCACAGCATTGGAAATCGCCCAGGCCCAAGGCATGGCGCAGCGTGGCGATACATTATTGATCACCGCCGGTGTGCCCTTTGGCCAGCCGGGATCGACTAACTCATTGCGTATCGAGACATTGATCTAGCGCCTGTACTGGCCTCATCGCCAGCAGGCTGGCTCCTACAGTTGATTTGTGTAGGAGCCAACCTGCTGGCGACGTGGGCGACTCGGTTTCACAGACTTTCAGAACTGCCATGCCTGCCAACCATTTCAACACCCACTGTCCCGACTGGGCCGAAGCACTGCTCAACGGCTTCAGCCAGATCTTTCTCCAGCGCAATCCGCTGTGCGGCCTGCTGTGCCTGTCGGCCATTTTGTTCACCGCGCCCGCCTTGCTCGGCGGCGCCTTGCTCGGCGGTGTCGCCGGGCTGCTCACTGCGCAACGCCGCAACTACGCCAAGGCTGATCGTCAGGCCGGATTGTTCAGTTACAACGGCGTGCTGCTCGGTCTGTTGCTGAGCCTGTATTTCCCCTGGTCGGCGATGATGCCGCCGCTGATTCTGGCCGCCGGCGGCCTGAGCGCAATGATCACCCAGCAATGGCTCAAGCGCGTCCGGTTCAGCCAATACCTGCCCGCCTACACCGCCCCCTTCGTCGGGCTGGGCTGGTTGCTGTTGTGCTTCGCCACGCCCTCGACCGAGGCGCACTTGATCGAAGTCAGCACGCTGAACATGCTCGCCGCCCCTCTCAAAGGTATTGGTCAGGTCATGTTCCAGGGTCATCCACTGGCCGGCGCGATGATTGCCGCCGGCTTGCTGATCGCCGATCGCCGCGCCTTCTGCTGGGCAATGCTGGCGTCTGTCGCGGGCATGGGCTGGAGCCTGTTGAACCATGACGTCTACACCGCATTGCTCGGCCTCGGTGGCTATAACGCCGTACTCGCCGCCCTCGCCTTCAGCTCGCAGCGCCGCCAACCATGGCTGCCGCTGGTTGGCATCGGCCTGGCGCTGTTGCTGACGCCGGTGTTCGCCGCCGTCGGCCTGCCCACGCTGACCGCTCCGTTCATCCTTGCCGGCTGGCTGATCCGCTGCGTTGTGCAAATGCTCGGCAAGGCCACGGTCGAAAGCGCGCCTTGCGCTACCGGGGACAATCAACCTAGGCTGCGCTGATCTTCGAATCAGGCGTTACCCATGGACAGCAGCAAACACTGGCGTGAAGACCTTTACGTCATGATTTTCCAGACCGACACCCAGGCGGGTCGGCGTTTCGACGGCATCCTGCTGTTGATCATCCTCGCCAGCCTGGTGGTCGTGATGCTCGACAGCATCGACAGCGTTCACCGCAACTACGCCAACGTACTCGCCTATATCGAGTGGGGTTTCACGGTGATCTTCCTCGGCGAGTACATCCTGCGCCTGTACTGCTCGCCCAAGCCCCTGCGCTATGCCTTCAGTTTCTATGGGCTGGTGGACCTGCTGGCCATCGTGCCCGGCATCCTCGCGCTGTATTACGCCGATGCGCAGTACCTGTTGATCATCCGCATCATCCGGATGCTGCGGATATTCCGCATACTCAAGCTCAGCCCGTACCTCAAGCAGGCCCACTACCTGATGTCGGCGCTGCGCGGCAGCAAGCAGAAGATCGTGGTGTTCCTGGTCAGCGTCTGCACCCTGGTGACGGTGTTCGGCACGCTGATGTACGTGATCGAAGGGCCGGAACACGGTTTCACCAGCATTCCCAAAGGCATTTACTGGGCGATCGTGACCCTGACCACCGTGGGCTTCGGCGACATCGTTCCGAAAACGCCGCTGGGCCAGGTGATTTCGTCGCTGGTGATGATCACCGGTTACTCGATCATCGCCGTGCCAACCGGGATCTTCACCGCTGAACTGGCCAACGCCCTGCGCGGTGATCAACTTCAACACGACTGCCCGGTGTGCAAGAAAAACAGCCACGAACACGGCGCCGCGTTTTGCTCCCGTTGCGGCAACGCACTGTTCAAAAAACTGGAATAAGCAAAGAGCTTTTTAATCTTTAAAGGACTATGCGAGCCCAGTTATAGTCGCTGGCAAAATGCCCCATCTGTTAAATAGAACAAGGATTGCGCAGTGAAAAAACTCTTTGCCGCCTCTCTCCTGGCCGCAGGCCTGGCACTGACCAGCGTGGCTCAAGCCGCACCGACCCTGCTCAACGTTTCCTACGACGTGATGCGCGACTTCTACAAGGACTACAACACTGCGTTCCAGAAACACTGGCAAGCCGAGCACAACGAAAACATCACCCTGCAAATGTCCTTCGGCGGCTCCAGCAAACAGGCGCGCGCGGTGATCGACGGCCTGCCGGCCGATGTCATCACCATGAACATGGCCACCGACATCAACGCCCTGGCAGACAACGGCAAACTGGTGCCGGACAACTGGGTCACGCGCCTGCCCAACAACAGCGCGCCGTTCACCTCGGCCACTGTGTTCATCGTGCGCAAGGGCAACCCGAAAGCCCTGAAAGACTGGCCGGACCTGCTCAAGGATGGCGTTCAAGTCATCGTGCCGAACCCGAAAACCTCCGGTAACGGTCGTTACACCTACCTCTCGGCCTGGGGCTATGTACTGAAGAACGGCGGTGACGAGAACAAGGCCAAGGACTTCGTCGGCAAGCTGTTCAAGCAAGCGCCGGTGCTCGATACCGGTGGCCGTGCCGCCACCACCACCTTCATGACCAACCAGATCGGCGATGTGCTGGTGACCTTCGAGAACGAAGCGGAAATGATCGCCCGCGAGTTCGGCCGTGATCAGTTCGAAGTCATCTACCCAAGCGTTTCCGCCGAAGCCGAACCACCGGTATCGGTGGTCGACAAAACCGTCGACAAGAAAGGCACCCGCGCCGCCGCCGAGGAATACCTGAAATACCTGTGGTCGCCGGAAGGTCAGGAAATTGCCGCGGCGAACTACCTGCGCCCGCGTGACCCGGCCGTGCTGGCCAAGTACACCGACCGCTTCCCGAAAGTGGACTTCCTGTCGGTCGAGAAGACCTTTGGTGACTGGCGCACCGTACAGAAGACCCACTTCAATGATGGCGGGGTTTTCGACCAGATCTACAGCGGTAAGTGATGACTGGGCGATAACGAACAGGGCGACCTGCAGAGGTCGCCTTTTTTGTGGGTACAACACCTGTCTACTAATGTAGGAGCGAGCAAGCTCGCGATGGAGGCACAGGCACCGCGGGGTGTCAGGCAGCCAGTGTCATCGTTGACGACCATCGCGAGCTTGCTCGCTCCTACAGGTGCTTGTACGCAATTTCAGCTCGGATTCCCGCAGAAAATGGCCTGGTGACCGTCAGAGAACATAAGCACGCTATCGAAGCAGATGTAAGTGAATGTATCATTCACCCTTGATGTTCTGACGCCAGGCAGTTCGGCGGACAACACACTTGTCCGTCAGTCATTCCGCAATGGAATGATTGCTATCACTCCAATCCCGCTTCCGCCGATTCGATCAGCCCATTAGCCTGCGCGCATCCCTTTCCGTACAGCGAGACCCCGTTATGAACCCAGCGACCCAGGTGTCCCACGGCACCGCGACAATGACCCGAGGCATGGTGCTGCTCTTCGCCTTCTGCTGTGGCGCCATTGTCGCCAACATCTACTACGCCCAGCCGATCATCGGTCTGATCGCCCCGGACATCGGCCTGACCAACACCATGGCCAGCCTGATCGTGTCCCTGACCCAGATCGGCTATGCGCTGGGGCTGTTCTTCCTGGTGCCGCTGGGGGACCTGCTGGAAAACCGCCGGTTGATGATCATCACCACGCTGGTGGCGATCGCCAGCCTGCTGGGCGCGGCGTTCACCGACCAGCCGAATGTGTTTTTGCTGATTTCGCTGTTGGTGGGGTTCAGTTCGGTTTCGGTGCAGATCCTGATTCCGCTGGCCGCGCACCTGGCACCGGAAGAGAGCCGTGGCCGTGTGGTGGGCGGGATCATGGGTGGTTTGTTGCTCGGCATTCTGCTCGCCCGGCCGGTGTCCAGCGTCGTGGCCGACTACTTCGGCTGGCGGGCGATGTTCATGGTTGCCGCCATGTTGATGGCGGCCATCAGCCTCGTGCTGGCCATGACCATTCCCAAGCGTGAGCCCGACCATAGCGCTTCCTATGGCCAGCTGCTGGGCTCGTTGTGGACGTTGCTGCGCAATCAGCCAGTGCTGCGCCAGCGAGCGTTTTATCAAGGCTGCATGTTTGCCACCTTCAGCCTGTTCTGGACCGCCGTGCCGCTGGAACTGGCGCGCAATCACGGCTTGTCGCAGAGCGAGATCGCGATTTTCGCCCTGGTGGGAGCCATCGGCGCCATTGCCGCCCCGATCGCCGGACGCCTGGCCGATGCCGGTCACACCCGTATCGCGTCGTTGCTGGCGCTGTTGTTCGCCAGCCTGAGTTTCCTGCCGGCGTTTATCCATCCGGCGTACAGCGTCATCGGCCTGGCCATCACCGGCGTGGTGCTCGACTTTTGCGTGCAGATGAACATGGTCCTCGGCCAACGTGCGGTGTACGCCCTCGACGGCAAAAGCCGCAGCCGCCTCAATGCGCTGTACATGACCAGCATCTTCATCGGCGGCGCCTTCGGCTCCTCGGTGGCCAGCGCTGTGTACGAACACGGCGGCTGGTTGTGGATCGTGCTTGTCGGCAGTGCATTTCCGCTGTTGGCGTTGCTGCGGTTCCTGAGTGTTTCGCAAAAGGTTTCGCTGGCGACGGCCTAAGCTTTAGAAAGCTTGCCAGCAAATGCCAGCGGTGCCCCCAATTCATTGTCGAACCAGCTTCTCCATCGCCGCATCCGCCAAAAATGAGGAGCGGCTTTTGACGTTGTGCTCGCGCACATAGCGGTCGATGCGCTGTATGACATAGCCGGGCAGCGTGACATTGACCTTCTCGGTCTTGCCCATGTATGGCGAGATGTCCAGTTCCAGCATGCCCCAGCCCATGTCGGCGAATTCCGGATTGCCGCGGTGCAATGCCGCCGAAGTCGGCATCGGAATCGTATCGCCGTCTGCAGCCATCTCCTGCAGCAGGATGTGGGCAATTTCGACGGCTGCGTTGTACGCCTCTTCAAAAGTATCCCCGGCGGTCACCGCACCTGGAATATCGGGGATCTGGATACCGATGGCGGTGTTCTCATCGCCCCATTCGATACAGATTGGATATTGCATTATGGATCTCCTGCGTAACTGGCTGGCGGGCAGTTCAGCCCGGCCCGCCTCCTGATGCTCTTGACCGTCCCGATCGGTAAATCCTTCTTTGGATGAGGGACGGGAATGGTGTATGGGTTGTAAGCATGCGTGAAGATGTGATGACTGCCAGTAACCCGGTCCAGGGTCCAACCCGCTTCCACCAACTCCTTGATCAATAGCCTGCTCTGCACCACCAGCCTCCTTGCTTGGCAAAAACAAAAATAACCCTAGAGTTATCTTTACTCAAGCACAGAAAACCGAAGCACGACGTTCGGTTGTTTAACAGAGTGTGAGGCAAGCCCCTGATGGAAGCCCTGCCGTTCCCGATTACACTGGGACTTCCAATAACTTCCGGTTTTTGCACAAGGACCGCTCAATGGACCGCCTCGGCGCAATGGAAACTTTCGTCTGTGTGGTGGAGACCGGGTCGTTTTCCGCGGCTGCCCGGCGCCTGGACATCGGCCAGCCGGCCGTGTCGAAAACCATCGCACAACTCGAATCGCGGTTGGCGGTGCGGCTGTTGCTGCGCTCGACCCGTGGCCTGACACCCACCGAGGCCGGGCTGGCCTTTTTCGAACGGGCCAGGCGCGCCATCGAAGAAGCCGACGAGGCCGATAACGCCGCACGTGGTTCCGCTGGCGGGCTGAGCGGCAACCTGCGCATCTGCGCGGCGGTCACCTTCGGTCGGCTGCACATCGTGCCGCACCTTGGGCCTTTCCTTGAACAAAACCCGGCGCTGAACATCGATCTGATGCTCGATGATCGCAACGTCAACCTGGTGGAAGAAGGCGTCGACATCGCCCTGCGCCTGGGCGAGCTGAGCGACTCGGCGCTGACCGCCCGCAAGATCGCCGAATGCCGGCGCATGGTACTGGGCACACCGGCGTACTTCGCAAAACACGGCGAGCCCACCTGCCCCGCCGACCTGTGCAGGCATCAGGCAATCGTCTACTCCCTCGGTGGTGGCGCAAACTGGCCATTCAACAAGGCCGGCGAAGAGCAGTCGGTAATCATCAACGGCCGGATCCGCGTCAACGCCGCCGAGGGTTTGCGTGAAGCCGTGCTGGCCGATCAAGGGCTGGCCATGGCCTCGCAATGGATGTTCGCGCCGGAACTGGCGGATGGTTCGGTCCGGGAAGTGATGAAGGACTGGACACTGCCGAACCTGGATCTGTGGGCCGTTTTCCCCACCGGGAGAATGGCCAGCGCCAAGGCCCGGGCGTTTGTGGAGTATGTGCAGGGGTTGTTGGCCAGGAAGGCCTGACCGACCGTTCAATCAAGGTCAAATGACCGCAGGCTGCGTCAGCTCCCGCAATGACCGCGTACGTACGTCATCGCTCGTGTTCGTTCCCCGCTGCGTCAATGCCTTGGGCATGCACGTCAATACAGGCCAGCAAACGCTGGACCGTATGCTCAAGCGCCCCGGAGTTGTCGAGCAGGTGCACGGCCGGGTCTTGCGCCAGCAGTTGCTCGTTGAAACGGGCATTGCGTGCCAAACGCTGATCGATCTCGATCAGCGACTCACGCCCGCGCTCCAGCAGTCGTTGACGCAATACAGCCTGGTCCACGGTCAGCAACACCACCAACACATTCGGATAGCGCAGACGCGTATTTTGCAAATGCCCCCGGGAGCCATTGATCAGTACGTCCTGCCCGGCAGCCAGCCAATCGTCGATTTCCCGCGGGATGCCATAGGACAACCCATTGGCATGCCAGCTCAGGGCAAATGCGCCCCGGGCCTGCATATCGGCGAACTGCCGGGCACTGACGCCCAGCGCCTCTTCGCCCACGGCTTCGGCCGAGCGCGTGATGACCCGCCGCACGATGCGGCAGCCGCGTTCGGCCAGCCTCGTTCGCGCGGCATCCAGCAGGCTGTCCTTGCCCGAACCTGAAGGCCCGATGAGATAGATCAACCTGCCTGACATCAAACCACCCTCTTTTACTGCCCGAACTGCCGCCCCAGGCCACCCGGCACACCGTGGATGTCAGTCTCTTCCCACGGCCCGTTCGGACTGATCGACCGGCTCCAGCCGTTATCCCAGCGGTAATAGGTGCGCTGGCGATAAAAGGTATTGGGTTGGTTATCGAGCACATAAACCCCCAGCTTCGGATCCCAGTGGCTATTGCCCCCGGGTGGTGGCGCGAAGCTGGCGGAGGTGCGTGGCAACGGCTTGGAGGGCTTGGCCGGTATGGTCGGCTTGCTCGGCACGGGCGACGTCGATGGCGTTGGACTGGGCTGCGACGGCGGGAACGGTGGCGGCGCCTGATGTTCCGTTGGTTGCTGGACCGCACAAGCGCTTAACCCCATAACGACGCTGAGCAGGGTGATACGAGCGAATGCGGTCATGATTGCGTTTTCCTGTTATTTGTCCGGGCTGTCGATAGTCAGTGTCTGCGGCGCGGTGGTGCTGCTGGCCAGGGGCTGGCTGCGACCGATCCATTCGCCGGCGGTGGGTTTGCCGGCACGGGAAATGCGCGCAACCAGTTGGACTTCAGGGAAGTTCGACAGTTTCAATTGCGGCATCATCGCATCGGCATCACCCAGTTCGACAGTCACCGGCAGATCAGCCACGGTCATGCGCTTGACCGCCAGTGGGGCCGGAGGACCGGAGATCGCACGGGCGAAGATGAACACGCTGTCACCCGGCTGAACCCTGGCTTTCAAATCCGCAGCCAGATCGACGCTGACCTTGAGCAACGCCGAGGCCTTGGCCGCCGGTGCTTGCGCAACCTTGCCGCCACTGGCCACCAGCTTCTCCGTGGCCCGGGTGATCCCGCCTTGCAACGCCTCGCGGGATTTGTCGTCCGGTGGCAACTGCGCCAACAGGCGATTCCAATAGTCGATGGCGTCCTGATAACGCTCGCCTTCAAACGCGGCGATGCCAAGCAGGCCGAGGCTGGTGACCTCCTTCGGATCAGCCTTGAGCGCTTCGTCGGTCAGGGCCTGGACCTTGTCCGACCACTTCTTGCCATCGGCGAAATACTGGGCCTGGGCCCATTGACCGAGCAGCTCTGGCTGACGACCGGCCAGGTTCACCGTGCGTTCGAACATCTTCGCCGCGTCCGCCGGGCGATCCTGAGCCATATAGGCTCGACCGAGGAAGTACATGCCTTCGGCGGAATCCGGTTGAGCGGCGACCACGCGCTCCAGGCGCTGGGTCATTTCTTCCATCGACTTGGGTGCCTGGGAGAATTCGCGGGTCAGTTCGACCTTGTCGCTGGCACCGTAATGCATGTACAGCCCCAGTCCCAGCACCGGCACCAGAACGGCCGCCAGCAACGGCAAGGGTTTGCCCAGACGCGACACCCGTGGCGCTTCGACGCCCTCGGTATCCGCCAGCAACTCACGGGCGGCTTCAGCGCGACCGGCGTCCATTTGCGCGGCATCGAGCACGCCCTCTTCCTGCTGAGTCTGCAACTCAGCCACACGCTCCTGATAAAGCGCGACGTTGAGGGCGGTACGATCCTCTTCACGCTGGGCGCGACGGCTGCGCAGCACCGGGATCAACAGAAAACTCAGGGCAACCAGAAGCAGCAGACCTGCAGCGAGCCAGAAATCAATCATTCTTGGTTTTATCCAACAGGTGGTCGAGGCGCGAGCGCTCCTCGGCAGACAGCGAGCCCGGGGTGTCGGTGCGTTGCACGCGCCGACGGCGGACAATCACCGCGATGATCACGACACCGCCCAGCAGCAGGCCGGCGGGGCCGAACCAGAGCAAGGCGGTCTTGGCATTCAGGGCCGGTTTGTAGCGGACGAAATCACCGTAGCGATCAACCATGAAGTCGATGATCTGCTGGTTGTCCTTGCCCTCGCCAAGCATGCGGAAAATCTCTTTGCGCAGGTCGGCGGCAATCGGCGCATTGGAGTCGGCGATGTCCTGGTTCTGGCACTTGGGGCAACGCAGCTCCTTGGTCAGCTCACGAAAACGCTCGCGATCCCCTTCCCTGGCGAATTCGTAGGTGTCGATGGCCGCGTGGGCCGCACCCGCCAGGCTCAAGCCCAGTACAGCGGCAGCAATCCAGCGCTTCATGGCTTGGCCTCGTCGACCAGCGCCTGATACTTGGCCGCCAGTTTTTCACGCCAGACCTGCTCGTCGATCACGCCGACAAACTTGTCGCGGATGATGCCCCTGGCGTCTATGAAGAAGGTTTCCGGCGCACCGTATACACCGAGATTCAGGCCCAGCGAGCCGTCATCGTCACGAATGTCCAGCACATACGGATTGTGGAAGTCCGTCAGCCACTTCAAGGCATCGGCGTTGGTGTCCTTGTAGTTGATGCCGTAGATCACCACGCCTTGCTGGGCCAGCTTGTTCAACACCGGGTGCTCGACCCGGCAGGAAATGCACCAGGTGCCCCAGACGTTGACCAGCGCTGGTTTGCCCAGGATGTCGGCCTTGCTCAACGTCTTGTCGCCCTGCACCGACGGCAGGGAAAACTCCGGGAACGGCTTGTTGATCATCGCCGAGGGCAACTCGGCGGGATCCAGGTACAGCCCACGGTAAAGGAATACAGCGACCACCAGAAAAATCGCCAGTGGCAACAACATCAACCAACGCTTCATGCAGTGGCTCCCGACATGCCCAGTGCTTCACGCACACGGCTTTTGACCTTGACCCGATAACGCCGATCCAGCGCCGCCAGCAAGCCGCCTGCACCTGTCAGCAAACCACCGAACCAGATCCAGCGCACGAACGGCTTGACGTGCACGCGCACAGCCCAGGCGCCGTTACCCAGGGGCTCGCCGAGGGCGACATAGAGGTCGCGGGTGAAACCGGCGTCGATGCCCGCTTCGGTCATCACCGAATTCTGCACGGTGTACAGGCGTTTTTCCGGGTGCAGCACGCTGACTTCCTTGCCGTCGCGGATCACCCGTACGGTGCCCTTGTCGGAGGTGAAGTTCGGGCCTTCGAAGTGCTTGGCGCCTTCGAAAATGAAGTGATAACCGGCCAGGTCCATGGACTCGCCCGGTGCCAGGCGCAGGTCACGCTCGGCACTGTTCTGGCTCGACAGCACGACACCCAGCGCACACACGGCGATGCCCAGGTGCGCGACCTGCATGCCCCAGTAGCTGCGGGTCAGCGTCGACAAGCCTTTGATCAGGCCTTTGTGCCGAGTCTTGTCGAAGATGTCACGCACGCCGGCCAGCAACACCCAGGCGGCGAGCATGAAGGTGGCGAGCACGGCCCAGTTGAAATCGCCGTACGCGACCCCGGCCACCACGGCCATGGCGGCGCTGCCCAGCAAGACCGGAGTCAGCATGCTCGCCAGCCATTTCAGCGGGGTGTCTTTCCAGCGCACGATCACGCCGACCGCCATCACCACCATCAGCAACGCCATCAACGGAATGAACAGCGCGTTGAAGTACGGCGGGCCGACCGACAGTTTGGCGCCGGTCATGGCGTCCAGAATCAGCGGGTACAAGGTGCCGAGCAGAATCATCGACGCCGCCACCACCAGCACCAGGTTGTTGCCCAGCAACAGGGTTTCCCGGGACCAGAGGTTGAAGCCGACCTGGCTCTTGACCACCGGCGCGCGCAGGGCGAACAGCGTCAATGAACCACCGACCACGAACAGCAGGAAAATCAGGATGAACACGCCGCGCTCCGGATCGGACGCAAAGGCGTGCACCGAGGTCAGCACGCCGGAACGCACGAGGAAGGTGCCCAGCAGGCTCAAGGAGAATGCGGCGATGGCCAGCAACACGGTCCAGCTCTTGAACACGCCACGTTTTTCCGTGACCGCCAACGAGTGAATCAGTGCGGTGCCCACCAGCCATGGCATGAACGAGGCGTTTTCCACCGGGTCCCAGAACCACCAGCCACCCCAGCCGAGTTCGTAGTACGCCCACCACGAGCCGAGGGTGATGCCGATGCCCAGGAACGCCCAGGCCACGATGGTCCACGGACGCGACCAGCGCGCCCACGCGGCATCCAGGCGACCGCCCATCAGCGCGGCGATGGCGAAGGCGAAGGCCACCGAGAAGCCGACGTAGCCCATGTACAGCATCGGCGGATGCACGATCAGGCCGATGTCTTGCAGCAGCGGGTTGAGGTCGGCACCGTCGCCAGGCACTTGCGGCAGGATGCGCTTGAACGGGTTGGAGGTCATGATCAGGAACAGCAGGAAACCGCTGCTGATCATGCCCATCACCGCCAGCACGCGGGCCAGCATGACCTGCGGCAACTGCCGGGAAAACACCGACACCGCGAAGGTCCAGCCGCCAAGAATCAAGGCCCACAACAGCAGGGAACCTTCGTGGGCACCCCACACGGCGCTGAACTTGTAGTACCACGGCAAGGCGCTGTTGGAGTTGTTGGCCACATAGGCCACGGAGAAGTCATCGACCATGAAGGCATAGGTCAGGCAACCGAAGGCAAACGCCAGAAAGGTGAACTGCCCCCACGCGGCCGGCTGGGCCAGGCTCATCCACAGGCGCTCGCCGCGCCAGGCACCGAGCAATGGCACCACGGCCTGGGCCAGGGCGAAGCACAGGGCCAGGATCATCGCCAGATGACCCAGCTCGGGAATAAAGATGCCGGATGTCATGGATCAACCCTCCTTCGCGGGCGTTGGAGCCGATTGACCGCTGTCTTTGAGCGCCTTGGTCACTTCCGGCGGCATGTACTTCTCATCGTGCTTGGCCAGCACTTCATCGGCCACCACCACGCCATCGGCATTGAGCTTGCCCAGGGCGACGATGCCCTGCCCTTCGCGGAACAGGTCCGGAAGGATGCCGCGATAGGTGATGGTCACGGATTTGTTGAAGTCGGTGACGACGAACTTCACGTCCAGGGAATCACTGGAACGCTGCAACGAACCGGCCTCGACCATGCCTCCGGCGCGGATGCGCGTGTCATGCGGGGCTTCTCCGTTGGCAATCTGCGTGGGGGTGTAGAACAGATTGATATTCTGCTGCAGGGCGCTCAGGGCCAGGCCGACGGCAGCGCCGACCCCGACGAGGATCGCGAGAATGATGACAAGACGCTTTTTGCGCAGCGGATTCACTTACCGTTCTCCCGGCGCAACCGACGCGCCTCTTGTTGCAGATACCGCTTGCGGGCCAGGATCGGCGCCGCCACGTTGAGGGCCAGTACCACCAGGCAAATGCCATAGGCTGACCAGACATACAGGCCATGATGGCCCATGGCGATGAAGTCGCCGAATGAAGCAAAACTCATCGAGCGACCTCCAGGCTGTTTTCCACTTCGGTCTTGACCCAACTGGCCCGGGCTTCGCGCTTGAGCACTTCAAGACGCATGCGCAGCAGCAGGACCGCGCCGAAGAAACAGTAGAAGCCCAACGCAGTCAGCAGCAATGGCAGCCACATTTCGGCGGGCATTGCCGGTTTTTCGGTGAGGGTGAAGGTCGCGCCCTGGTGCAGGGTATTCCACCACTCCACCGAGTACTTGATGATCGGGATGTTGATCACACCGACGATCGCCAGCACCGCGCAGGCCTTGGCCGCACTGTCACGATTGCTGATCGCGTGGCCCAGCGCAATGAGACCGAAGTACAGGAACAACAGGATAAGCATGGACGTAAGTCGTGCATCCCAGACCCACCACGAGCCCCAGGTCGGCTTGCCCCAGATCGCCCCGGTGACCAGCGCCACGGCGGTCATCCAGGCGCCGATGGGCGCCGCGCATTGCAGGGCGACGTCGGCCAGCTTCATCTTCCACACGAGGCCGACGATGCCGCACACGGCCAGCATCACGTAGATGGACTGCGCCAGCATGGCGGCCGGGACGTGGATATAGATGATGCGAAAGCTGTTGCCTTGCTGGTAGTCCGGCGGCGCGAAGGCCAGGCCCCAGACCACGCCAACGCTGATCAGCAGCAATGCCGCGACGCTCAGCCAGGGCAGCAGTCTGCCGCTGATGCCGTAAAACCATTTGGGCGAGCCGAGTTTGTGAAACCACGTCCAGTTCATACTGTTTCCATCACGGTTGCTCTTTACTGTGAAGAGCCGGGGGTCTTTACTGGTTGTTTTTTAACCAGACCTCATTATTCGCCGACGCTGATCTTCAGGCCAGCAGCTATTGCAAAAGGTGCCAGGGTTATCGCCAGGGCGGTCAGGCTACCCAGCCACAGGAGATAACCGGTCGCCGGCATGCCCTGCAAGGCAGCCTGCAAGGCGCCACTGCCAAGGATCAACACCGGGATGTACAGCGGCAGAATCAACAGTGCCAGTAACAGGCCACCGCGCTTCAAGCCCACGGTCAGTGCCGCACCCACCGCACCGAGCAGGCTCAGTACCGGTGTACCGAGCAGCAACGAAAGCAGCAACACCGGCAGACAGGCGGCAGGCAAACCCAGCATCAACGCCAGCAAAGGTGCGAGCAAAACCAGTGCCAGGCCGGAAAAAGACCAGTGTGCCAGCACTTTGGCCAATACCAGAAGTGCCAGGGGGTGCGGCGAAAGGACCCACTGCTCGAGCGATCCATCCTCGAAATCACTGCGGAAAAGCCCGTCCAGCGAGAGCAAGACCGATAAAAGTGCCGCAACCCAGACCAGTCCCGGAGACAAGGTTTGCAACAATTGAGACTCGGGGCCGACCGCCAGCGGGAACAGGGAAACCACGATGGCGAAGAACACCAGCGGATTGGCCAGCTCCGCCGGACGACGGAACAGCAGACGTGCCTCGCGGGCGACCAACAGGCCGAAAACACTCATACGGCCCAATTCCCCAGATCGATGTCACGATAACCGGCCGGCATCCGGCTCAGCGTGTGGTGCGTGGTCAATACCACCATGCCACCGCGCTCGCAGTGGCCGGCGAGATGTTCTTCCAGCTGTGCCACGCCCTGCTTGTCGAGGGCGGTAAAGGGCTCATCGAGAATCCACAGCGGCGGGCTGTCCAGATACAGGCGCGCCAACGCGACGCGGCGTTGCTGACCGGCAGACAGGGTGTGGCAAGGCACATCCTCGAAGCCGCGCAGCCCGACCGCGGCCAGCGCCTGCCAGATCGCCTCGTGGGTCGCCGGATGATGCAAGGCACAAAGCCAGCTGAGATTCTCTTCCGGTGTGAGCAAATCCTTGATCCCGGCCGCGTGGCCAATCCACAGCAGATTGCGCGCCAGCTCAAAGCGTTGCTCGTTCAGCGGCCGGCCATTGAGCAACACCTGACCGGCGGTCGGCTGCATCAACCCCGAGAGCAAGCGCAGCAGGCTGGTCTTGCCACTGCCGTTGGGGCCGCTGATTTGCACCATTTCGCCACTGGCCAGTCTCAAATCGAGATTTTCGAAAAGCAGCCGAAGGTCTCGCTCACAGGCAAGGGCAACGGTTTGCAGGACTGGACTGGTCAAGGGTTCACGGGCCTTATACGGTTCAAGTCGGCACTGGCGCGGCCGTTAAAGAGATGCAGCATAGATGCAATGACGTCTTGTTCTAGAGAGCTGCGTCAAACAATTGCAAAGTTTTCGCCATTTTTGGATACAACGGCGCGGCATTATACATGCCAGACCTTACTCTAAAGAGAGCATTTTCCTCAGGTTGTGACCGCGTATGACAGGCGAAATGAACATCCTCCCGCTTCCGCAGATCCTCCCGGCGACGTCACGCCCGCAGGTGCTCAGCGGTGAACTGCTCAAATTGCTGACACCGATGGAGGGACTGATCAGCGCCGGCCAAACCGCCCAGGCCGAAGTGTTGTCGCTCAAGCAGGCGGATCAGACTTTCCAGATGCTGCTCAAGGTCACCCTCGACAGCGGCCGCCAGACTACGGTCCAGACCACCGGCCAGCAACCGCTGGCCCAGGGCACGACGCTGCTCGTCAGCCAACCTTCGGCCGGCAACCTGGCCGTGACGGTGCAACAGGCCATCGCGTCCAGCGTCGCCACCCTCACCCGTCTCGACACCGCGCAACTGCCGGTGGGTACCCTGTTGCAGGGCAAAGTGCTGACCTCGCAGGTTCTGCCGCAGGTCCCCGGCCAACCCATGGTGTTTCGCTCGATGGTGAGCCTGCTCAATACCGCACTGAGCGGCAGCACCCTGAGCATCGACAGCCCGCAGCCCTTGCGCATCGGCACCTTGCTGAGCGCCCAGGTGCAGGACGCCCGGACCGTGAAGTTCGTGCCCCTGAGCGGCCGCCAGGAGCAACTGGCGGTGACCCGGCAACTGGTCGACCAGCAAAGCCGCCAAGGCTCTCTGGATGGCTTGCTCAAGCTCCTGCAGAATCTCCCGCCCTCGGACCAGACCACCGCCGAACTGCGCAGCGTCGCTGCCCGCCTGCTCGCCGGCCTGCCGGATGTTCAACAGTTGAGCACCCCCAAGGGCCTGGCATTGGCCCTGGCCGGCAGCGGTGCGTTCCTCGAGAGCAAACTGCTGAACGGGCAAAACCCGTCGCTTGCGCCGGACATGAAAGGCGACCTGCTCAAACTGGTTGCGCAATTGAGTCAGGGCTTGCCGGCCACCACCAGCCTCGGCGCGATCATCGCCGCCAATACCCTGGCCCAGGCCATGCCGAATTTTGTTCGCAATGCCCTGGGCATGCTCGGTCAGGTCAGTGCCAAACCATCGCCGACCGGGTTCCCGCTGCCCGAACGCCTGTTGCAAAGCGCCGAAGGTGAAGGCGATCTCGAACACCTGCTACGCCTGGCCGCCGCCGCGGTTTCACGCCTGCAAAGCCATCAGTTGTCGAGCCTGGAACAAACCGGCGTAACCGCCGACGGGCGACTGATGAGCACCTGGCAGCTGGAAATCCCGATGCGCACTCTGCAGGACATCGTGCCCTTGCAGGTCAAGTTCCAACGCGAAGACACTCCCGAAAAAGAACCGCCAAAGGAGCGTCGCGAAGAGCGCGGGCCCAGTCAGCAGCTGTGGCGTGTGGAACTGGCCTTCGCCATGGAGCCTTTGGGGCCGCTGCAAATCCAGGCGCAACTGATCAAGGGCAGCCTCTCCAGCCAGCTCTGGGCCGAGCGGCCGTACACCGCCAGCCTGATCGAAAGCAATCTGGCCGGGCTGCGTGATCGCCTGCTGTCAGCCGGCCTGAACGTCGGCGACCTGGACTGCCACCTCGGCACACCGCCCCAAGGCCCGCAAACCCGCCTCGATCAACGCTGGGTGGATGACACCGCATGAAAGACCCCAACGCCCCACGCCAGGCCATCGCCCTCAAATACGACGGCACCCACGCCCCGACCCTCACCGCCAAGGGCGACGAAGAACTGGCGGAAGAAATCCTGCGGATCGCCCGCGACTGCGAAGTGCCGATCTACGAAAACGCCGAGCTGGTGAGGTTGTTGGCACGGATGGAACTGGGGGACAACACTCCCCAGGAGCTTTATCTGACAATCGCCGAGATCATTGCGTTTGCGTGGAATCTGAAGGGGAAGTTTCCGGCGGGGCAGGATCCGGATTTGCAGAAATTGGAGAAGGATGTGACCGAGCGCGGGGAAGACTACTGAGTTTTCACCGCCGCCATCGCGAGCATGCTCGCTCCTACAGTTGTTCTATGTCGGACATGGAGCATGTAATACCTGTAGGAGCGAGCCTGCTCGCGATGGCGATTTCAGCCTGAGCGCAACACTCAGTTCTTGTGAAGCTTGCTCATCAACTCCGCCTCAGCCTGGGTCAAGCCGCAGGACTGGGTCAGTTCGTTGACGCTGGCGCCCATCCCGACCAGCCGCGCCGCCTGGGCGAACGACAGGCTTGTAGGGTCGCGTTGTTCCAGCTGAGCGAGTTTGTCTGGCAACGGCGCAACGATCGCCCGCAGTTCGTGCAGGTCTTCGCCCATGCGCACGTTGCCGTTCTGGTAGTCGTCGACGCGCTTGCCCAGGTCCTTGATGCGCTGGTCACGCAGCGCATCAGCCTTGGCCTGTTGCGCGGCAATCTGCTTCTGGGCGCGAATGTACGCCAGGAACATTGCCAGCGTGCCCGCCCAGAACAGGAACAGGACAATGACCGCAACCTCGAGAATCAATCAGATACTCTCCAGTTCCGACCATTCTTCTTCGCTCATCATCTTGTCCAGCTCGACCAGGATGAGCAATTCGTTGTTCTTGTTGCACACGCCCTGAATGAACTTGGCGGACTCTTCGTTACCCACGTTCGGCGCGGTTTCGATTTCCGACTGGCGCAGGTAAACCACTTCGGCCACGCTGTCGACCATGATCCCGACCACCTGCTTGTCGGCTTCGATGATGACGATGCGGGTGTTGTCGCTGATCTCGGCATTCATCAGGCCGAAGCGCTGGCGGGTGTCGATCACGGTGACGACGTTGCCGCGCAGGTTGATGATGCCCAGCACGTAGCTCGGCGCACCCGGGACCGGGGCGATTTCCGTGTAACGCAGGACCTCCTGAACGCGCATCACGTTGATGCCGTAGGTCTCGTTGTCCAGCTTGAAGGTGACCCATTGCAGGATCGGATCTTCGGAACCTTTTGCCGCCGTCGCCTTATCATTCATACCCTGACCCCTCAAGTAACCGCCCTGGCGGTGTGTGTTCCGTGCAACGCCATCGAGTGGCGTCGCCTGTTGTTTATTTAACGTTTGTCGGTTTGTGGTTCGGCTTGCCGCCGGACATGTGCTTTGCCCCGCCACTGGCGATCAACTCCGCCAGCGAGGCGACGTCGAGCAAGGCGCACATGTGCTCAATCACCGTGCCGGCGAGCCATGGCCGCTGCCCCCGGTGACTTCTCCATTTGATTTCATTCGGGTCCAGACGCAACGAGCGGCTGACCTGATGCACCGCCAGCCCCCACTCGTAGCCTTGCACCGAAATCACGTATTGCAGGCCCTGCTTGAAATCGTCGCGGTAGCGATCGGGCATGACCCAACGCGCGGTATCGAGCACCTTGAGGTTACCGGCCTGGCTCGGCAGGATGCCCAGGAACCATTCGGGCTGGCCGAACAGCGGCGTCAGCTCGTGACCGGCCAGGGAATAGATCGACCCCAGGCACACCAGCGGTACCGCCAGGGTCAAACCGGCGACATCGAACAGCAGGCACTCGAAGGGTTCGGCAGCCCAGGACGGACGACCATCGCTGTCCATCGGTGGCGGTGTATTGCTCGGTGGCAGATGCACTTCGACGACGGGCGGGACCAGCGCTTGAGGCACTTCGACAACAGCGGGTTGCGCTGCCGGCTGCACCTCGACGGCCGGCGGAACCAACGCCTGGAGCAACGGTGCGATGGTCGATACCGGCGCCAGCATGGGTGTCGGTGCTTCGACCACGGCTATTGGAGCCTTCGCTAGCGGTGTGACCACAGGCGCGGGGGCAACCACGATTTTCTGCGCATCGCGGGCCTGCTCTTCAAGCACTGCCGCCTGGAATTCGTCCAGCGCCGCTTCAACCTCGACCACCTGGGCAGGCGCTTCGATTTCGGGCGCAAATTCCTCGGTGACGTCCTGCAGCAAGCTGTCCAGATAAGACTGAAGCGCCAGTTGCGGGCGCGAGGTGGTCTTCAATGGCCGGTTCATGCGCACACACCTGTGCTCGCGATGAACCTGTGCGCACCAGGGGGTGTCAGGTTTCCCGCGTCGTCGTTGACGACCATCGCGAGCGTGCTCGCTCCTACAGGGATGGAGGTCATGTCAGGCCACCTGCGCAACGAGTTGCGCCGCCAGCAGATGCTTGAGCAATGCGCGGTAAGCGAGAACGCCGCGGCTCTTGCCGTCGAACTGCGAAGGCGTCAGACCGGCACGGCTGGCATCGCGCAGACGCGTGTCCACCGGAATATAGCCTTGCCAGATTTCGTCGGGGAATTTGTCGCGCAGCACGCGCAATGTGCCGAGTGACGCCTGGGTGCGGCGGTCAAACAGGGTCGGCACGATGGTGAATGGCAATGCCTGTTTGCGTGAGCGGTTGATCATCGCCAGGGTGTTGACCATGCGCTCAAGCCCCTTGACCGCCAGGTGTTCGGTCTGCACCGGAATCACCAGTTGCTGGCTCGCAGCCAGGGCATTGACCATCAGCACGCCGAGCAATGGCGGGCTGTCGATCACCGCGTAATCGAAGTCCTGCCACAGTTGCGCCAGGCTCTTGGCAATCACCAGGCCCAAACCGCTCTGCCCCGGCGACTGGCGCTCGAGGGTGGCCAGCGCGGTGCTGGAGGGCAGCAGGGAGATGCGTTCGTCACTGGTCGACAGCAGCAGTTGACCCGGCAGGCCTTGGGGCACGTTGCCCTTGTGCAGGAACAGGTCGTAGTTGCTGTGTTCCAGAGTGTCGGGGTCGTAGCCGAAGTAGCTGGTCATGGAGCCGTGGGGGTCGAGATCGACCACGACCACACGCTTGCCCGCCTCCGCCAGCAACCCGGCTAAAGCGATGGAGGAAGTGGTTTTACCGACACCACCCTTTTGATTGGCGACTGCCCAGACTCTCATTCGGATTGTTCCTCCCGGCCGATTGGATCGACCGAGAAATAGCTCAACGTGTTAATGCGGGTGACGGAGAATTGACGGCGTTCTCTCGTACCGGCGACTTGACCGGGGTCGGTGCAGTTTGTGTGCCAGCACGCTTCAATGCCGCATCCGGTTGCGCATTGGCGGTTCCGGTGCCGGTCAGGCTGCGGCGCACATCGAGGTTGCGCGACACCACCAGCACCACGCGACGGTTGCGGGCACGGCCTTCGGCGGTGGCGTTGTTGGCCACCGGCTGAAACTCGCCATAGCCCACCGAGGCCAGGCGACCGGGGTTCACCCCCTGCATCGCCAGCATGCGCACGATACTGGCCGAACGGGCCGAGGACAGTTCCCAGTTGGTCGGATATTGCGCGGTGCGAATCGGTTGATCGTCAGTGAAACCTTCGACATGAATCGGGTTGTCGAACGGCTTCAGGATCGCCGCGACTTTGTCGATGATGTTGAACGCGATGTCGCTGGGCATGGCGTCGCCGCTGCCGAACAACAGGCTGGAGTTGAGCTCGATCTCGACCCACAACTCATTGCCGCGCACGGTCATCTGGTTGGAGCTGATCAGGTCACCAAACGCCGCGCTGATGTCGTCGGCGATGCTTTTGAGTGGATCGCTGGCGCCGGCGACACCGGCATCGACCTGGTCACTGTCCTTGACCAACGGCTTGGCCGGGGTCACGGTCTTCGGTCGCTCGTCACCGATCGGGATCGGCTTGAGCGCGCGATCGGTATCGGTGAACACCCCGATCAGCGCTTCGGAAATGACCTTGTACTTGCCTTCGTTCACCGACGAAATGGAATACATCACCACGAAAAAGGCGAACAGCAAGGTGATGAAGTCGGCGTAGGAAACCAGCCAACGCTCATGGTTTACATGCTCTTCATGCTGGCGACGACGGGCCATGAGGTTATTCCCTTATTGCCTAATCCATGAAGCCCTGGAGCTTCAACTCAATGGAGCGAGGGTTTTCACCTTCGGCGATCGACAGCAGCCCTTCGAGCAGCATTTCGCGATAACGCGACTGGCGCAACGCAATGGATTTGAGTTTGGCGGCAATCGGCAGCAGCACCAGGTTGGCGCTGGCCACGCCATAGATGGTGGCGACGAAGGCCACGGCGATGCCGTTACCCAGTTGCGACGGATCACCGAGGTTGCCCATGACGTGAATCAGGCCCATAACCGCACCGATGATGCCGATGGTCGGCGCGTAGCCGCCCATGCTCTCGAAGACCTTGGCCGCTTCGACATCGCGGCTTTCCTGGGTGTAGAAATCCACTTCCAGAATGCTGCGGATCGCTTCCGGCTCGGCACCGTCGACCAGCAGTTGCAGGCCTTTGCGCGCATAGTTGTCGGGCTCGGCATCGGCGATGCCTTCAAGGCCCAGCAGGCCTTCCTTGCGCGCCGTCAGGCTCCAGTTCACCACGCGGTCGATGCCACCGGCCAGGTCGACGCGAGGCGGGAACAGGATCCAGGCGAGGATCTGCATGGCGCGCTTGAAGGCGCTCATCGGCGATTGCAGCAGCGCGGCGCCAATGGTGCCGCCGAGCACGATCAGTGCTGCCGGGCCGTTGGCCAGGGCGCCGAGGTGACCGCCTTCAAGGAAGTTGCCGCCAATGATGGCGACGAATGCCATGATGATGCCGATCAGGCTTAGAACATCCATCAGATGCACGCCTCGACCAGGTGCCTGCCAATGTCGTCGAGGCTGTACACCGCGTCGGCGAGTTCAGCTTTGACAATGGCCATTGGCATGCCGTAGATCACGCAACTGGCTTCGTCCTGCGCCCAGATCGAGCTGCCGCCCTGCTTGAGCAGGCGCGCACCTTCACGACCGTCGGCGCCCATGCCGGTCAGGACCACCGCCAGAACTTTGTCGCCGTAGGACTTGGCCGCCGAACCGAACGTAATGTCCACGCACGGCTTGTAGTTCAGACGCTCGTCACCCGGGAGGATTTTCACCGCGCCACGGCCGTCGATCATCATCTGCTTGCCGCCCGGTGCCAACAGCGCCAGGCCCGGACGCAGGATGTCGCCATCCTCGGCTTCCTTGACGCTGATGCGGCAGAGCTTGTCCAGGCGTTCGGCGAAGGCCTTGGTGAAGGCTGCCGGCATGTGTTGAACCAGCACGATCGGCGCCGGGAAGTTGGCCGGCAACTGGGTCAGGACCCGCTGCAAGGCGACCGGACCGCCGGTGGACGTACCAATGGCAACCAGCTTGTAGTTTTTGCGTTTTGGCGCAGGCGACGACGGACTGGCCGCAGGCGTACGCGCAGGGATCGGTGCCGGTGCCGGACGCACAGGCGCGCTGTTGCCAAAGCTGCCAATGCTCGAAGGTGCGGGCGTCGGGGCTGGCGCGGCGACAGGTGCCGGGGCGCTGTAGTGACTGATGCGACGATTACTGCGCGAGATGCTGAGGATTTTCTCGCACAGCAGTTGCTTGACCTTCTCGGGGTTGCGCGAGATGTCTTCGAAATTCTTCGGCAGGAAGTCCACCGCACCGGCATCCAGCGCATCGAGAGTGACCCGGGCGCCTTCGTGGGTCAGCGAGGAGAACATCAGGACCGGGGTCGGGCAGCGTTGCATGATGTGCCGCACGGCGGTGATGCCGTCCATCATCGGCATCTCGTAGTCCATCGTGATCACGTCGGGCTTGAGGGCCAGCGCCTGATCGATCGCCTCTTTGCCGTTGGTCGCCGTGCCGACGACCTGGATACTGGAATCCGCTGAAAGAATTTCCGAGACGCGGCGGCGGAAAAACCCCGAATCGTCCACCACCAGGACTTTGACTGCCATAAACACTCCATTAGATGGAGCGAGGCCAGGCGCCCCGCTCCACCAGAATCAAATACGCCGTGTGGCGTAACGCTTGAGCATGCTCGGAACATCGAGAATCAGCGCGATGCGGCCGTCACCGGTGATGGTGGCGCCGGACATGCCCGCGGTTCCCTGGAGCATTTTGCCCAATGGCTTGATGACCACTTCCTCCTGGCCCACCAGTTGATCGACGACAAAGCCGATCCGCTGCGTGCCCACCGAAAGGATCACCACGTGGCCCTCGCGCTGCTCTTCGTGAGCGGCGGAGCTGACCAGCCAGCGTTTGAGATAGAACAATGGCAGCGCCTTGTCCCGCACGATCACCACTTCCTGGCCGTCCACGACGTTGGTGGTCGACAGGTCGAGGTGGAAGATCTCGTTGACGTTCACCAGCGGGAACGCAAACGCCTGGTTGCCGAGCATGACCATCAGCGTCGGCATGATCGCCAGGGTCAGCGGCACCTTGATGACGATCTTCGAACCCTGGCCCTTGGCCGAGTAGATGTTGATCGAACCGTTGAGCTGGGAAATCTTGGTTTTCACCACGTCCATGCCCACACCGCGACCCGATACATCGGAGATCTCGGTCTTGGTCGAGAACCCCGGGGCGAAGATCAGGTTGTAGCACTCGGTATCGCTCAGGCGATCGGCCGCATCCTTGTCCATCACGCCACGCTTGACCGCGATGGAGCGCAGGACATTCGGGTCCATGCCTTTGCCGTCATCGGAGATCGACAGCAGGATGTGATCGCCCTCCTGCTCGGCCGCCAGGATGACCTTGCCGCCACGGGCCTTGCCCGAGGCTTCGCGTTCTTCCGGCGATTCGATGCCGTGGTCGACCGCGTTGCGCACCAAGTGGACCAACGGATCGGCCAGGGCCTCGACGAGGTTCTTGTCGAGGTCGGTGTCTTCGCCGACCAGTTCCAGGTTGATCTCTTTCTTGAGCTGGCGAGCCAGGTCGCGAACCAGGCGCGGGAAGCGCCCGAAAACTTTCTTGATCGGTTGCATCCGGGTCTTCATGACCGCGGTCTGCAGGTCGGCCGTGACCACGTCGAGGTTCGACACGGCCTTGGACATGGCTTCGTCGCCGCTGTTGAGACCCAGGCGGACCAGGCGATTACGTACCAGCACCAGCTCGCCGACCATGTTCATGATCTCGTCGAGACGCGCAGTATCGACGCGTACGGTGGTCTCGGCTTCGCTCGCCGTTTTTTCCGCCGGTGGCGCGGCCGGGGCGCGGGACGGTGCCGGTGCAGCAGCGGCTGCCGGGGCTTCGGCTTTTGGCTCCGGGGCCTTGGCGACCGGTTTCGGCGCCGCCTTGGCTGCCGGTGCCACCACAGCGGCGCTCGAACCGTTGGCCACAGCCGCGGAGCCGACTTCGCTGAACTTGCCCTTGCCGTGCAGTTCATCGACCAGCGCTTCGAACTCGTGATCGGAAATCAGATCGCTGCCGGCCGCCGCGGCGGCGGGTGCTGCAGATGCAGGCACCGAAGCGATGGCCGACTCCAGTGCCTCGACAGCAAAGTTACCTTTGCCGTGCAACTGGTCGAGCAGTGCTTCAAATTCGTCGTCAGTAATATCGGAACTGTCGCTCGCCGCTTTCGGAGCCTCTGGCGCAGCCGGAGCCGGTGCAAGCGCATCGACGGCAAACTGGCCTTTACCGTGCAACTGATCGAGCAACGACTCGAACTCGGCATCGGTGATTTCGTCGCTGCCAGCCGCATCGCTTGCAGGTGCCTGAGCAACCGTGGGCGCCTCGGCCTGTGCCTTCACGGCGTTGAGCGAGTCCAGCAGCTGCTCGAATTCGTTATCGGTAACATCGCCTGCATCGGCTTCCACCACAGGTGCTTCAACCTCTGCGATCACTGGCGCAGCAGTCACTTCGTCCGCCGATTGCGGCTCGGCCAGGCGGGCCAGTGCCGCAAGCAGTTCCGGAGTCGCAGCCGTGATCGGGCTGCGTTCGCGGACTTCGCTGAACATGCTGTTCACCGCGTCCAGCGCTTCGAGAACCACGTCCATCAGCTCCGAATCGACGCGACGCTCGCCCTTGCGCAGGATGTCGAACACGTTCTCGGCGATGTGGCAGCACTCCACCAACTCGTTGAGCTGGAGGAAGCCGGCGCCCCCTTTTACAGTGTGAAAACCGCGAAAAATTGCATTGAGCAGATCCGCATCATCCGGACGGCTTTCCAGCTCGACCAGTTGCTCGGACAGTTGCTCTAGAATCTCGCCGGCCTCAACCAGGAAATCCTGAAGGATCTCTTCATCGGCGCCGAAGCTCATTAAGGGTGTGCTCCTACAGGTCTAAAAACCCAAAAACCTAAAATGCCTGAATTCTAAAAGCCCAGGCTGGATAACAAGTCGTCCACATCATCCTGACCGGATACAACGTCTTCTCTTTTATCGGCATGAATCTGCGGACCTTCACCCTGAGAGAGATGTTTTTGTGGATCTTTTTCAGCCAGCATCGCTTCACGGTCATGTTCGATGCCCGCAAAGCGGTCCACCTGGCTGGCCATGAGCACGAGCTTGAGCAGGTTGCTTTCAACTTCGGTGACCAACTGGGTCACGCGCTTGATCACTTGCCCCGTGAGGTCCTGGTAATCCTGGGCGAGCAGGATGTCGTTGAGGTTGCCCGACACCGCGCGGTTGTCCGTGCCGCTGCGTGCCAGGAAACCGTCGACCCGTCGAGCCAGCTCACGAAACTCTTGCGCGTCGACCTCGCGTCGCATGAAGCGTCCCCAGTCCGCGCTCAAGGCCTGGGCTTCGTCCGCCAGGCTGTTGACCAGCGGCGTGGCACTTTCCACCAGGTCCATGGTGCGGTTGGCCGCGGCCTCGGTCAGCTTGACGACATAGCCCAGACGCTCGGTGGCGTCGGTGATCTGGGACACTTCTTCGGCTTGCGGCATGTGCGGGGCAATCTGGAAATTGACGATCGCGCTATGCAGTTCGCGTGTGAGCTTGCCCACTTCCTGATACAGGCCGCGGTCACGGGTCTGGTTGAGCTCATGGATCAATTGCACCGCGTCGCCGAACTTGCCCTTTTCAAGGCTCGCGACCAGTTCGACGGCGTGTTTTTTCAGGGTCGATTCAAAATCGCCCAATGAAGTTTCGTTATTGCCCATAGCTCCCCCGTGGCGCACTCATCAACCGATGCGTTCGAAAATCTTCTCGATTTTTTCTTTCAACGCCTGGGCCGTGAAGGGTTTGACCACATAGCCGTTAACGCCGGCCTGGGCCGCTTCGATGATCTGCTCGCGCTTGGCTTCAGCGGTCACCATCAGCACCGGCAGGTGCTTGAGCTTTTCATCGGCACGCACGTGGCGCAGCAGATCGATACCGGTCATGCCAGGCATGTTCCAGTCCGTTACCAGAAAGTCGATGCTTCCGCTGTTGAGTACCGGAATGGCGGTAGTGCCATCGTCGGCCTCGACGGTGTTGGTGAACCCAAGGTCACGCAGCAGGTTCTTGATGATCCGCCGCATCGTTGAGAAGTCATCAACGATGAGGATTTTCATGTTCTTGTCCAATTCGACCTCCAAGCAGTCTTAAACGCGCCCAGCACCTGGACGCGCCGTTTCAATCAATCCGGCAAAGCACTCGATGACTGTCTGGAGCACAACAGATCGAGACCGGGGCAGTCAGCACCACACCAGCCTCGTTCGCAGTGTCCCCCACACTGCCTTCAGCGCGCTCGCCACTCCCCCAAACGCCCCCGCAAACGGGCCGCGCACTGGCTGTGTAACTGGCTGACCCGCGATTCGCTGACCCCCAGGACCTCACCGATTTCCTTGAGGTTCAACTCTTCGTCGTAGTACAGCGCCAACACCAGGCGCTCACGCTCCGGCAAATTGGCAATCGCATCCGCCAGCGCCGCCTGGAAGCGTTCATCTTCCAGATCGCGTGACGGCTCGAGATGAGCATTGGCGCCATCCTCGTGCAGCCCTTCGTGTTCGCCGTCCTGCAAAAGATCGTCGAAACTGAATAACCGGCTGCCCAGGGTGTCGTTCAAAATTCCGTAGTAATCATCGAGACTCAATTGGAGTTCGGCCGCAACCTCGTGATCTTTAGCGTCACGGCCGGTTTTCGCTTCAATCGAGCGAATGGCGTCGCTGACCATGCGCGTATTGCGGTGAACCGAACGTGGCGCCCAGTCTCCCTTGCGCACTTCATCGAGCATGGCGCCGCGGATTCGAATGCCCGCGTACGTCTCGAAACTGGCGCCTTTGCTGGCGTCATATTTGCTCGACACTTCAAGCAGGCCGATCATCCCGGCCTGGATCAAGTCTTCGACCTGGACACTGGCCGGCAAGCGCGCCAGCAAGTGGTAGGCAATGCGTTTAACCAGCGGCGCGTAACGCTCGATCAGCTCGTACTGCGCATCACGGGCTGATTTTTTGTAGAGGTTGTAACCGCTGGCCGTCATAGCACAGGACCTGCTGTTTGCTGCACGAGGCGCTCGACGAAAAACTCCAGGTGCCCGCGCGGATTGGCCGGCAGCGGCCAGGAATCGACCTTCTGCGCGATAGCCTTGAACGCCAGCGAGCACTTGGAACGCGGGAACGCCTCGTAGACGGCACGCTGCTTCTGCACAGCCTTGCGCACACTTTCGTCATAGGGCACCGCGCCGACATATTGCAGGGCGACGTCGAGGAAGCGATCCGTGACCTTGGTCAACTTGGCGAACAGGTTGCGCCCTTCCTGCGGGCTCTGGGCCATGTTGGCCAGGACGCGGAAGCGGTTCATGCCGTAGTCGCGGTTGAGCAACTTGATCAAGGCGTAGGCATCGGTGATCGAGGTCGGCTCGTCGCACACCACCAGCAGCACTTCCTGGGCTGCGCGCACGAAACTGACTACCGAGTCACCAATGCCCGCAGCGGTGTCGATCACCAATACGTCGAGGTTGTCGCCGATATCGCTGAAGGCCTGGATCAAGCCAGCGTGTTGCGCAGGGCTCAGATGAACCATGCTCTGTGTGCCGGATGCCGCCGGAACGATACGGATGCCGCCAGGCCCCTGCAGCAGTACATCGCGCAGTTCGCAGCGGCCCTCGATCACGTCGGCCAGGGTACGTTTGGGTGTCAGGCCCAGCAGAACGTCGACGTTCGCCAGTCCCAGGTCGGCGTCCAGCAGCATGACGCGCCGGCCAAGCTCAGCCAAAGCCAGGGACAAGTTCACTGACACGTTAGTTTTCCCGACGCCACCTTTGCCGCCGGTCACCGCGATCACCTGTACGGGATGCATGCTGCCCATGTTATTTCTTTACCTTGTCTTGCATAGACGGAGGCCACATTACTGGCTGCGCGTTCGTAGACGGAACAATGCATGGCAGACCATCGATGTAGGTACAAAAACTGTTCATTATTACCTTAGCCGACCTGCTTGGTCGGGCTGTGGTAGATGTCAGCGAACATGTCAGCCATGGCTTCTTCGCTGGGTTCTTCCTGCATTTGCACGCTGACGGCGCGACTGACCAACTGATGACGGCGCGGCAGATGAAGATCATCCGGAATCCGCGGACCATCGGTCAGGTATGCCACCGGCAGCTCATGACTGATGGCCAGGCTCAACACCTCGCCCAGGCTTGCCGTTTCATCCAGTTTAGTCAGGATGCAGCCAGCGAGCCCGCAACGCTTGTAACTATGATAAGCAGCGGTTAGAACCTGTTTCTGGCTGGTGGTTGCCAGAACCAGATAATTTTTCGCGCGGATGCCACGACCGGCCAGACTTTCAAGCTGCATGCGCAGGGCCGGATCGCTGGCCTGCAGGCCGGCGGTATCGATCAGCACCACACGCTTGCGCAGCAATGGCTCCAGGGCCTGCACCAGGGACTGGCCCGGATCGACGTGGGTCACCGACACATTGAGAATGCGCCCCAGGGTCTTGAGCTGCTCCTGGGCTCCGATGCGGAAGCTGTCCATGCTCACCAGCGCAATGTTCTGCGCGCCGTACTTGAGCACGTAACGGGCCGCCAGCTTGGCCAGGGTGGTGGTCTTGCCCATGCCGGCAGGGCCGACCATGGCGATCACACCGCCCTCTTCCAGCGGCTCGATTTCCGGGGTAACGATCATCCGTGCCAGGTGCGCCAGCAACATGCGCCAGGCCTGGCGGGGCTCTTCGATTTCCGTGATCAGCGCCAGCAAATCGCGCGACAGCGGCCCAGACAGGCCGATGCGTTGCAGGCGACGCCAGAGATTGGCCTGGTCCGGACGGCTGCCTTGCAGCTGATTCCAGGCCAGGGAGCCGAGCTGGACTTCCATGAGCTCGCGCAGGCTGTTGAGCTCGAAACGCATCGAGTCCAACGCGCGCGGGTCCACGCCAGCGGATGCCGGTGCAGCGGCAGGCGCGGGGCGAAGGGGTTCGCTGTACGTCGGCTCGATCAGCGGCTCGGCGGCGGTCAACGGCAGGCCGGCGAACAACTGACGGTTGGTGCCCTTGTCGCTCTCGCCTTCGCCGCGCAGGCTCAATTCGGCCTGGGCGGTGACGATCCGCGACTGTGTCTTGCGCAACTCATCTTCGAGTTCCATGTTCGGTACACGCGGCGCCAGCGCCGACAACTTGTAATCAAGCGCTGCCGTCAGCTCGACCCCGCCGGCGATCCGGCGGTTGCCGATAATGGCGGCATCGGCGCCCAGCTCATCGCGAACCAGCTTCATGGCCTGACGCATATCGGCGGCGAAAAAACGCTTAACTTGCATAAACCACTACCTCAGCCGTTGGGCCCTACTGTCGCAACGATGGTCACTTGCTTGTTGTCAGGGATTTCCTGGTAAGCCAACACGTGCAAACCCGGGACTGCGAGGCGGCCGAATCGCGAGAGCATCGCGCGAACCGGACCGGCCACCAGCAGAATCACCGGCTGACCTTGCATCTCCTGGCGCTGCGCCGCGTCGATCAGCGAGCGTTGCAGCTTCTCAGCCATGCTTGGCTCCAGCAGAACGCCCTCTTCCGAGCCTTGTCCTGCCTTCTGCAGACTATTGAGCAATATCTGTTCCAACCTTGGCTCCAGCGTGATAACTGGCAGCTCCGACTCAGTGCCTACAATGCTTTGCACGATTGCACGGGATACGCCAACACGCACGGCAGCCACCAGCGCGGCGGTATCTTGACTCTTGGCGGCATTGTTGGCGATGGCCTCGGCGATGCTGCGGATGTCGCGCACAGGCACTTGTTCGGCCAGCAGCGCTTGCAACACCTTGAGCAACTGCGACAGCGAAACCACGCCCGGCACCAGCTCTTCGGCCAGTTTCGGCGAGTTTTTGGCCAGCAATTGCATGAGTTGCTGCACTTCTTCGTGACCGATCAGTTCACTGGAATGCTTGTAGAGTATTTGGTTCAGGTGAGTGGCCACTACGGTACTGGCATCGACCACCGTATAACCGAGCGATTGTGCCTGGGCGCGCTGGCTGATTTCGATCCAGACTGCCTCAAGGCCAAAAGCCGGATCTTTGGCGGTAATGCCGTTGAGCGTGCCGTAGACCTGCCCCGGGTTGATCGCCAGCTCTCGATCCGGGTAGATCTCCGCCTCGGCCAGGATCACCCCCATGAGGGTCAGGCGATAGGCACTGGGCGCCAGGTCGAGGTTGTCACGGATATGCACCGTCGGCATCAGGAAACCCAGATCCTGGGACAGCTTCTTGCGCACCCCCTTGATCCGCGCGAGCAACTGGCCGCCCTGGTTGCGGTCCACCAGCGGAATCAGGCGATAACCCACTTCCAGGCCGATCATGTCGATGGGCGTCACGTCATCCCAGCCAAGCTCCTTGGTTTCCTGGGCGCGGGCCGGCGACGGCAGCAACTCCTGCTGGCGCTTGACCTCCTGCAGGGCCTGCACCTTGGCGACGTTCTGCTTTTTCCAGAACAGGTAGGCACCACCGGCCGCCAGGGCTGCCATGCTCAGGAACGAGAAGTGCGGCATGCCGGGCACCAGGCCCATGACCGCCATCAAGCCTGCCGCCACCGCCAGCGCCTTGGGCGAGGCGAACATCTGGCGATTGATTTGCTTGCCCATGTCTTCCGAACCGGAAGCACGGGTCACCATGATCGCTGCCGCTGTCGATAACAACAGTGATGGCAATTGCGCCACCAAACCGTCACCGATGGTCAACAGCGCATACACCTTGCCGGCGTCGGCGAAGTTCATGTTGTGCTGGAAGATACCGACCGCCATGCCGCCGATCAGGTTGATGAACAGGATCAGCAGGCCGGCGATGGCGTCCCCCCGGACGAATTTGCTGGCACCGTCCATGGAACCGTAGAACTCGGCCTCCTGGGCCACTTCCGCACGGCGGGCCTTGGCCTGGGCCTGATCGATCAGGCCGGCGTTGAGGTCGGCGTCGATCGCCATTTGCTTGCCGGGCATCGCATCGAGGGTGAAACGCGCGCTCACCTCGGAAATCCGCCCCGCACCCTTGGTCACCACCACGAAGTTGATGATCATCAGGATCGCGAAGACCACGATACCGACCACGTAGTTACCGCCGATCACCACCTCGCCGAACGCCTGGATCACCTTGCCGGCCGCCGCATGGCCGTCCTGGCCGTGGAGCATCACCACCCGCGTGGAGGCCACGTTCAACGCCAGGCGCAACAGCGTCGCCACCAGCAGAATGGTCGGGAATACCGCGAAATCCAGCGGGCGCAAGGCGTAGACGCACACCAGCAGCACGACGATGGACAGGGCAATGTTGAAGGTAAAGAACACGTCGAGCAGGAACGGCGGCACCGGCAACATCATCATCGCCAGCATGATCAGCAGCAGCAGCGGCACGCCCATATTGCCTCGACTGAGGTCGGCCATGTTGCTGCGGGCACTGTTGATTAACTGAGAGCGATCCACCGGTTTTCCCCGTTCCCTTAAAGCAAACTTTTGACGCCCGAAGCGGGCGCAGGGCCCCTACTGCAAGAAGCTTTCCAACTTTTGCAGAGACAGGGAATAGAAGGTTTTCAGGGGATTTTTACGCCTTCCCCCTGTAGGAGCGAGCATGCTCGCGATGCACGCCAGAACACCGCGGGTATCCAGTGAGCCGACGTTTTCGTTAACGACCATCGCGAGCATGCCGCAAGCGGGCACCCGCTCCTACAGGTAAGAGGCCGAACATCAGGAATCGCGGCGCAAATCCGGTGGAATCGGCAGGTCTTCCTTGAGCGGGTCCGGCCGCTTGCCCTTGCCCGCTCGGTATTGGCGAATCTGGTAGACATACGCCAACACCTGCGCAACGGCGAGGTAGAGCCCGCCGGGAATTTCCTGCTCCAGCTCGGTGGAGTGATAAATCGAGCGCGCCAGCGCCGGGGATTCCAGCAGCAGGATCTCGTTGGCCGCCGCGATCTCGCGGATCTTCAAGGCCAGGAAGTCAGTCCCCTTGGCCAGCAGCACCGGCGCATTACCCTTCTCCGGATCGTACTTGAGGGCCACGGCGTAGTGCGTCGGGTTGGTGATGACCACGTCGGCCTCTGGAATCGCCGCCATCATCCGCCGCTGGGACATCTCGCGCTGCAGCTGTCGAATCCGCTGCTTGACCTCCGGCCGCCCCTCCTGATCCTTGTGTTCGTCACGCACTTCCTGCTTGGTCATCAGCAGTTTCTTGTGGCTTTCCCAGAGTTGCACCGGCACGTCCACCACTGCGATGAGGATCAGCCCGCACGCCATCCACAAGGTGCTCCAGCCCACCACTTGCAGACTGTGAATGACCGCCATGTCCAGGGGTTCATGGGCGATGCGCAGCAGGTCATCGATGTCCGATGACAGGACCGCCAGCGCCACGAACAGAATGATGATGAATTTCGCCAGGGCCTTGAGCAGTTCGACCACAGACTTGGTCGAGAACATGCGTTTGAGGCCGGGACCGGGGTTCAAGCGGCTGAATTTGGGTGCCATGGAGCTCGTCGCGAACAGCCAGCCCCCCAGGGAAATCGGACCGATGATGGCGGCCAGCACCAAGGTGATCATCACCGGTTGAATCGACCACAGGGCAATTTGCCCCGAGCGCATCAGGTAGGTGGCCATGGAGCGCTGATCCAGAATCACCTCCCGCGGCAGGGAGAAGTTGATGCGCATCAGCTCCATCATGTCCTTCGCCATGGCGCCGCCAAAAATCAGCAATGCGCAGGCACCGACCAGCATGATCGCCAGGGTGTTGAGCTCTTTGGACCGGGCTACCTCACCCTTTTCACGGGAATCCTGCTTGCGCTTCTCCGTGGGGTCTTCTGTTTTGTCCTGACCGCTTTCGCTCTCAGCCATGACTCAGCTCGCCCGCGCCATTTCGCGCAGCAACTGCAAGGCCTCGGAAGCCAGCGGTTGGTACTGATTGAGGATGTCCGCCAGCCCGACCCAGACGATGAACAGCCCCAGGGCCAGGATCAGCGGGAAGCCGACCGAGAAAATATTCAGTTGCGGCGCCGCCCGGGTCATGACGCCAAACGCGATGTTGACCACCAACAGCGCAGTGATCGCCGGCAGCACCAGCAACAACGCCGAACCGAGCACCCAGCCGAGCTTGCCGGCCAGCTCCCAGTAGTGATTGACCATCAGGCCGCCACCCACCGGCAACGTGGTGAAACTCTCGGTGAGGATCTCGAACACCACCAGATGACCGTTCATGGACAGGAACAACAGCGTCACCAGCATGGTGAAAAACTGCCCGATCACCGCCGTCGATACACCGTTGGCCGGATCGATCATGGAAGCGAAGCCCATGCCCATCTGAATGGCGACGATCTGCCCGGCCACCACGAAGGCCTGAAAGAACAACTGCAAGGAAAAGCCCATCACCGCGCCGATGAGGATTTGCTCGGCGATCAGCAGCAGTCCGCTCAGGTCCAGAGGGTTGACCGGTGGCATCGGCGGCAGGCCCGGCGCGATGACCACGGTAATGGCCAAGGCGAAATACAGGCGGATGCGCCGGGGCAGCAGGGTCGTGCCGAACACCGGCATGACCATCAGCAGGGAGCCGACACGAAACAGCGGCAACATGAACGTCGCCACCCAGGTGCTGATCTGCGTATCGGTCAGCGCAAGCAGTGACATGGCTCAGCCGATGACCTGAGGAATACTGCCGTACAACTGCAGGATGTAATCCATGAAGGTCTGCACCAGCCAAGGACCGCCAACGATGAGCGTCACCAGCATCACCAGCAGGCGCGGCAAAAAGCTCAAGGTCTGTTCGTTGATCTGGGTGGCGGCCTGGAACATCGCCACCAGCAGGCCCACCAGCAGACTCGGGATCACCAGCACCGCCACCATCATGGTGGTCAGCCACAGCGCTTCACGGAAGATGTCGACCGCAACTTCTGGCGTCATGGCGAGACACCGCCAAAGCTGCTGGCCAAGGTGCCGATGATCAACGCCCAGCCATCCACCAGCACGAACAACATGATCTTGAACGGCAGGGAAATGATCAGCGGCGAGAGCATCATCATACCCATGGCCATCAACACACTGGCCACGACCAGGTCGATGATCAGGAACGGAATGAAGATCATGAAGCCGATCTGGAACGCTGTTTTCAGCTCGGAGGTCACGAAGGCCGGTACCAGGATGGTCAGTGGCGCCTTATCCGGCGTAGCAATGTCAGTGCGCTTTGACAGGCGCATGAACAACTCCAGATCGCTGGTGCGAGTCTGGGCGAGCATGAAATCCTTGATCGGCACCTGCGCCTTGGCGACCGCATCCTGGGCCGTCAGTTTTTCCGCCAGGTAGGGCTGCAAGGCGTCCTGGTTCACCCGGTCGAACACCGGCGCCATGATGAACAGGGTCAGGAACAGCGCCATGCCGGTGAGGATCTGGTTCGACGGTGTCTGCTGCAGGCCCAGGGCCTGGCGCAGGATCGAGAAGACAATGATGATCCGGGTGAAGCTGGTCATCAGAATGACGAACGCCGGGATAAAGCTCAGCGCGGTCATGATCAGCAGGATTTGCAGGCTGACCGAGTACTCCTGCGCACCCTGTGCGTTGGTGCCCAGGGTGATGGCCGGGATCGACAGCGGATCGGCGGCGAATGCCAGCGGCGCGGCCAGCATCAGGGCCAGCGTCAAGACGATGCGTAGCGCACCCATTACTTCTTATCCTTCTGATCTTTACCCAGCATCTCCAACAGGCGCTGGGCAAACTCCGGCGTCGGCTTCTCGGTACTCGGCACTTGCACCGGCTCCTTGAGGACATGCAGTGCAGTGATGCTGCCAGGGCTCAAGCCCAGCAGAATCTGCTCGTTGCCCACCTGCACCAGCATCAGGCGATCACGCGGCCCCAGTGCGCGAGAGCCGACAACCTCGATCACCTGCCCCTTGCCGGCCGGACCGGCCTGCTGGACCCGGCGCAGTAACCAGGCGAGGAAGAAGATCAGCCCCAGCACCAGCAACAAGCCGAACACCAGTTGCGTCAGCTGGCCAGCCACACCGCTGCTCACCGCCGGTGTTGCAGCCGCGGTCGCCGTAGCAACCGGTTCGGCCGCCAGCACGCCGAACGGCAAGGCCAGCACGGCCCCCAGCAAAACCCCCGGAACCTTTTTCACTCAGCGCAGCTTCTTGATGCGTTCGCTTGGGCTGATCACGTCCGTCAGGCGGATGCCGAACTTCTCGTTGACCACCACCACTTCACCGTGGGCGATGAGCGTGCCATTGACCAGCACGTCCAGCGGCTCGCCGGCCAGGCGGTCCAGCTCGATCACCGACCCCTGGTTCAGTTGCAGCAGGTTGCGGATATTGATGTCCGTGCTGCCCACTTCCATGGAAATCGACACCGGGATGTCGAGGATGACGTCCAGGTTCGGGCCTTCGAGACTGACCGGATCGTTGTTTTTCGGCACGCTGCCGAACTCTTCCATTGGCAGGCGGTTGGACGCGGAACTGCCGGCATCGGCGGCCAGCAAGGCGTCGATGTCCGCCTGCCCGGCATCGCCGGTTTCTTCCAGGGCCGCTGCCCACTCATCGGCCAGAGCCTGGTCGTCTTGCGTGTTCATATTGTCAGTGTCCTCGGCGAGCAAAAATTCAGAATTCGGTTCAATCGCGAATGGCTACGAGCGCCGGTCAACGGCGCTCGATCGGCTCGATCACTTGCAACGCCAGGTTGCCCTTGTGCGAGCCCATCTTGACCTTGAAGGCCGGCACGCCGTTGGCGCGCATGATCATGTCTTCCGGCATGTCGACCGGGATCACATCCCCCGGCTGCATGTGCAGGATGTCGCGCAAGCGCAACTGACGACGAGCCACAGTCGCACCGATCGGCACGTCGACGTCCAGCACGTCCTGGCGCAGGGCGTTGACCCAGCGCTCGTCCTGGTCGTCGAGGTCCGACTGGAAGCCGGCGTCGAGCATTTCACGCACCGGCTCGATCATCGAGTACGGCATGGTCACGTGCAGGTCGCCGCCACCGCCATCGAGTTCGATGTGGAAGGTCGACACCACAATGGCTTCGCTCGGGCCGACGATGTTGGCCATGGCCGGGTTCACTTCCGAGTTGATGTACTCGAAGTTGACTTCCATGATCGCCTGCCAGGCTTCTTTCAAATCGACGAACGCCTGCTCCAGCACCATGCGCACCACACGCAGTTCGGTCGGGGTGAATTCACGCCCTTCGATCTTGGCGTGCCGGCCGTCACCACCGAAGAAGTTGTCCACCAGCTTGAACACCAGCTTGGCGTCGAGGATGAACAGCGCGGTGCCGCGCAGGGGCTTGATCTTGACCAGGTTGAGGCTGGTCGGCACGTACAGCGAATGTACGTATTCGCCGAACTTCATCACCTGCACACCACCGACCGCCACGTCTGCCGAGCGACGCAGCATGTTGAACATGCTGATTCGGGTATAGCGGGCGAAACGCTCGTTGATCATTTCCAGGGTCGGCATGCGTCCACGGACGATGCGATCCTGGCTGGTCAGGTCGTAGCTTTTGACGGTGCCGGGTTCGGCAGCGTTTTCGGTCTGTACCAGACCATCGTCGACGCCATGCAACAGTGCGTCGATCTCATCCTGGGACAGCAGGTCCTGCACGGCCATGTCGTGTTCCTACTGCAGTACGAAATTAGTGAAAAGCAACTGTTCGACCACCACTTTGCCGAGCTCTTTCTGCGCCACTTCCTGCACGCTGGCGGTGGCTTTCTGCTTGAGCATTTCCTGGCCGACCGGCGAGGCGAGCGTGGCGAAGTCCTGACCGGAGAACAGCATGACAAGGTTGTTGCGGATCACCGGCATGTGGACCTTGAGTGCATCCAGGTCCGCCTGGTTGCGCGCAAGCATGGTGATGCTCACTTGCATGTAGCGCTGACGACCGTTCTGGTTGAAGTTGGCCACGAAAGCCGGTGCCATCGACTCGTAGATCGCTGGCTGCTTGCCGACCGGAGCGGTTTGCGCCACTTCGGCAGGTTTGCTCTGAGCGCTGTGCATGAAGTACCAGGTCGCCCCCACGGACACACCGACCGCCAGCAGCAAGGCCACCACGATCAGGATAATCAGCTTGAGTTTGCCTTTGGTTGTGGGGTCTTTTATTGCTGCGTCGCTCTTCGCCATGCCAATAATCCGTCACTAATCGGGTTTTCACAGTCGCACGGCAAGGCAAGAGCAAGTGTTATGCCAGAAATGTCGGGGGAGATGGGTGGCCGACTTCGGTTGAAAGATCACCATAAAGCCACTGTGGGAGCGAGCCTGCTCGCGAAGGCGGCATAGCATTCAACATCTCTGTTGACTGTCACACCGCCTTCGCGAGCAGGCTCGCTCCCACAGGGTTAGGTGTTGTGTTGATCAGGCGTAGTAATCGACCGCGCTGGAACCGATCACGCTGGTGGTATTGGCAGCCACTTCAGCGACGCCCGGGGTGATGTCGTCATCCATTGAATCAAGGCGACCACCGCTGGCACTGGTCCGCCCGGCCTGGCTTTGCCGGGCTTGTTCCTGCCCTTGCTGCGAACCACGGGACTGGTCGGAAACGTTGACATCGACCTGCCCCATGCCCTGCTGCGCGAACATGTCACGCAGGCGATGGGCCTGGCCATCCAGCGCCTCACGAACGCCCGGATGTGCGCTCATGAACGTGACCTGGGTCTGCTGGTCGGGAACCATGTTCACCCGAATGTCCAGGCGCCCGAGCTCGGCGGGCTGCAACTGAATGTCCGCCGCCTTGAGATTGGCACTGGACAGGTACATGACCCGGTTCACCACCTCTTCGGTCCACCCGCTCTGGTGCATGGCGATTGGCTGGTTCACCGGCAAGGCGTTGGCAGTCTTCGGCGTGGCCGCCTGGGTCAGCGCTGCCAGGCGGTTGGCGAAATCATCGACACGAGTGTCGCTGTCGGCGGACTTGAGATCCTTCAGGCCGTCATCGATCAAGCCGCTGAACGCCTTGTCGTCGCCCTGTTCGGTGCTGCTCTTGTCGGCCTGGACATCCAGCATGGTCGCCATGCCGGCGGCAAAGTTTTGCACCGATGTCAGTTCGCCGTCAGCCTGGGATTGCGCCTGTGTCGGTGCAGCCTTGGGTTGCGCCTGACTGGAAGCCGACATGTGACCGCTCTGCTCCATCGCCAGACGTAACGCCGGCAGGGCGTCGAGAGGATCGGCCTGCGGATCGAAATCGTCGTCTGCAGCGGTCTGTACCGGCGTGGTTGTCGTGGTGATGGCTGCTGCAACCGGCGTGTCAACCGCGGATGGCACAACGTCGACCACGGCGGGCGGTGTCGACACTTGCGCAGGCACCACTGGCTGTGCGGCTTGCAGCAAAGAGGGATCAAGCGCCGGATCGACCGGCGCGGCATCGACGACCGGCGCCTGGTCGTCATCTGACGCATCAACGTCGGCAGTTTTGCCATCACCCTGAACCGGCTCGTCGGCAGGCAAGGATTTGCCGCCATCGGCAACCACCGGCTCGCCGGCGGCAGACCTATCGTTGCCAGCGTCTTTTTTTCCAGCGACATCGGAGCTCTTGTCACGGCCCGGTTTGAACGAAGCATCCGCTACCGCATCGGGCTTGTTCCGGGCCTGATTGGCATAGACATGAGCGAAGCTTGCGGCCTTGTCCCCGGGCTCAGCGGCCGGCGCCGGAGGATTGGCGGACGCAGCCTGAGCCTTGGCCTGCCTGGAGGCCTGAAGCAGAATATCGGGGGTAACGGGCATGAAAGGGTCTCCGCTGCACGGGGGGCCAGGTACAGTTGAACGAGTTGACTGCAAAGGTCGAGCCAGTTTCACTCGAAGGAGTCCCGATACAACTTATGCTCAGATTTTCGCCGGGCAACGCTGTCGTTCAGCTTCGTACAGAGGCCGGATACCGGCAAACTCGTCATCGATTTTGTCGACCAGCTCCTGGACGGCCGCGCCTGGCAAACTTCTGGCCTGCTGCTCAAGTTGATGGCACAGCTCGGTCAGCCTGAGGGCACCCATATTGCTGCTGCTGCCCTTGAAGCTATGGGCGGTTTCAACCAGCAGTGCAACTGCACTGTCAGTTGCCTTCAAGATTTTCAGGCGCTCTTCGGAGTCTGCAAGAAAGATATCCAGCAGATCCGGATAACCCTCTTCCATCACTTCGCGCAATGCACTCAACACGCCGCGATCCACATGTGTGTCGTCCACTTGCTCACTCCTTGATCAAGAATGCGCGGATTATGCCAGAGCCTCCCAGACAAACTCCACGCGTGCACTTCGACCCTCGTCGGTCCAGCGGGCATTGCGCCCCAACTGGCGGATCAGACTGACCCCTCGTCCCGACAGGCGGATGTCATCCAAAGGTCTTGCCATCACCCGCTCGACATCGAAACCCTTGCCGCTGTCTTCGATGTGAATGGTCAGGCAGCCACCGCCGTCTGTCGGCGCCACCTGCAAATGTACCCGTACATAGCCTTCCTGCAGTTCGCCGAGCCGGGCGCTGCGCTCTTGATAATACCGCGCAAAACCCGACGCATCGCGCTTGAGGCTCGAATCCAGCCCCAGCACGCCATGTTCCAGCGCATTGGAATAGAGTTCCGCCAGCACACTGTAAAGCGCACCGCTCTGAGCCCGAAGACCATGAACCTCGAGCAGCAACTGCAACAGGTAGGGTAGCGGGTTGAAACGCTTGAGCGTGGCGGCGCGGAACTCGAAACTCGCCGACCAGTCCAGCGGACAGGACTGGCCGCTGTCGGAATAGACCAATGCCGGCGGCGTGAACTGCGCCGGCTCCAGCAGGCTGATTTCGACCATGCTGACATCGTCGCGTGTTTCACCACCGAAATCGCGCAGCGCCTGCTCGATCTCTTCGAACAGCGCCTGCGGCTGACGATTGCTGGCGAACACCCGCTGCAATCGTTGCTCCCCAAACAACTGTTCATTGGCATTGCAGGTGTCGATCACGCCATCGGACAAGAGGAAAACCCGATCCCCGAGCGCCATGGGAAACACTTCGGTGCGTTCATCGAAGGATTCCGGGCTCAGCACCCCCAAAGGCAAGTGCCGCGCCGGCAGAGGGGTACGCTCGCCACTGGCAATGCGATGCAAGTAGCCGTCGGGCATTCCACCGTTCCAGACCTCCACCGAACGACGCTGAAAACTCAGGCACAGCAACGTCGCACAGCAGAACATGTCCACCGGCAGGATGCGCTTGAGCTTGGCATTCATCTCGCGCAGGGTTTCCGCCAGGCCATAGCCCTTGGCGGTCATCCCGTAGAAGACTTCGGCCAGGGGCATGGCGCCCACCGCCGCCGGCAGACCGTGGCCGGTGAAGTCACCCAGCAATATGTGCATGTCGCCGGCCGGGGTGAACGCGGCCAACAACAGGTCGCCGTTGAACAGCGCATAAGGCGATTGCAGATAACGGATATTCGGCGCGGCATTCAGGCAGCCGGAGTGCGCCACCTTGTCGAAAACCGCCTTGGCCACGCGCTGCTCGTTGAGCAGGTAGTCGTGGTGCCGGGCGATCTGGTCACGCTGTTGCAGCACCGTGTCCTGCAAGCGCCGCAAACGATCCATCGCCTTGATCTTGGCCGCGAGAATCACCTGGTTATAGGGTTTCGCCAGAAAGTCGTCACCACCGACCTCCAGACACCGGGCCAGGGCTTCGCTCTCGGACAACGACGTGAGGAAGATGATCGGCACCAGGGTTTCCCCGGCCAGGGCCTTGATCTGCCGGGCCGCCTCGAAACCGTCCATGACCGGCATCATCGCATCCATCAACACCAGGTGCGGCTGCTGCCGGGCATACGTGTCGACCGCTTCGGCGCCGTTGGCCGCCGTCAGCACTTCGTGCCCCTGGCGGCGCAGGATGCTCGACAACAGCAAGCGATCGGCGGCGCTGTCCTCGGCAATCAGGATCGTCAGCGGCTCCAGTGGCTGCATGGCAATCAACTGATGTCGAACAGCTTGTCGAAATTGGAGATGGCGAGGATTTTGCGCACGTCTGTACTGCTGTTGACGACGCGGATGTCGGAGTCGTCGCCACCGGCATGATCGCGCAGCAACAGCAGCATGCCCAGGGCCGAGCTGTCGAGGTAAGTGGCCTCTTTCAGGTCGACCACCACCGCCGATAGCTGCTTGTTTTCATAAGACTGACGAAATTCCTGATGTTTGGCGAAATCGAAACGACCCTTGATCGAGATCGTCAGCTTTTGCCCATCCTGGGACACTTCCGAAACGACTGGCATTTTAGTGGCTTCCTTGTCTTTGAGAATCGTTTAGAAGGTTTAGCATCAGGTATGGATGGGGGCAAGGCGGCCCGGTTTTCGAAAGCACGTTCAGTACGGATTCTCGCGCGGCAAGCGCTGGGACAGTTCATCCAGCAATTTCTGTTCGCGCCGGTCCTCAAGCGCCCGCGCCTCATCGGCATAGCGCTGAACCAGCTTGCGCAAACCTTCGACCCGGGCAAACGCCTGCTGCCAGGTTTCCCGGGCCTTGTTCAGGTTGTTTTGATGCCAGGCCAGGCTTTGCCGCTGCTGGTCGATGGCTGTGCCAAGTTGCGCCAGAAATCCCTGATAGCCCAACAACCATTGGCCCGAGACGCCGCCGCTGCCACGTACGATCCATTGCTCCTGATAGTCGAGGCGGAAGGCTTCAAGGTCGGCGAGCTTGCTTTCCGCCAGGCGTACCTGCCCTTGAAAATGCCCCAGGCGCTGGACCGCGGTTTTCTCGGCCTTTTCGGCCATTTCCACCACGGGCGCCAGCTTTCCCGCCCGACTCAGGGCCACGACCGCTTAACCGCCCGCCGCGGGCGCGAAGATCGAGGCGAGATACGCTTCGCTTTCGCCCAGGCTGATGCTGTCGTTGAGGCCCTGACGCAGGTATTTGACCAGTTGCGGTTGCAGGGAGATCGCCAGGTCGGTCTCACGATCGCCACCGGCGACATAAGCGCCAACACTGATCAGGTCGCGACTCTGCTGATAGCGCGACCACAGTTGCTTGAAGTACTGCGCACGGGTCATGTGTTCCGGCGACACCACAGCCGGCATTACCCGGCTGATGGACGCCTCGATATCGATAGCCGGGTAATGCCCTTCTTCGGCCAGGCGCCGGGACAGCACGATGTGCCCATCGAGCACGCCTCGCGCCGAGTCGGCAATCGGATCCTGCTGGTCATCGCCTTCGGACAGCACGGTGTAGAAGGCGGTGATCGAACCTCCGCCCTTCTCCGCGTTACCCGCCCGCTCCACCAGTTTCGGCAGCTTGGCGAATACCGACGGCGGATAACCCTTGGTCGCCGGCGGCTCGCCAATGGCCAGGGCGATTTCCCGCTGGGCCTGGGCGAAACGGGTCAGCGAGTCCATCAGCAACAGGACATTCTTGCCCCTGTCGCGGAAATACTCGGCAATTCGCGTGCAGTACATGGCCGCTCGCAGACGCATCAGCGGCGCATCGTCCGCCGGGGACGCCACGACCACCGAACGCTTGAGCCCTTCTTCGCCGAGGATGTGTTCGATGAATTCCTTGACCTCACGGCCCCGCTCACCAATCAGCCCGACGACGATAATGTCGGCCTCGGTAAAGCGCGTCATCATCCCCAGCAGCACCGATTTACCGACACCGGTACCGGCAAACAGGCCGAGCCGCTGGCCGCGCCCGACGGTCAACATGCCGTTGATACAACGGATGCCAACATCCAGCGGCTCGCTGATCGGCTCACGCTTGAGCGGGTTGATGGTCGGGCCATCCATGGGCACCCAGTCTTCGGCCTTCATCCCGCCCTTGCCGTCCAGGGCACGACCGGCACCATCGAGTACGCGCCCGAGCATGCTCATGCCCATGGGCAGGCGACCGGTATCGGCCAATGGCACCACTCGGGCACCGGGCGCAATGCCAGCGACACTGCCGACCGGCATCAGGAAGACTTTACTGCCGGAAAAGCCCATCACTTCAGCCTCGACCTGCACCGGGTGATAGCTGTCGTCGTTGATGACCATGCAGCGGCTGCCCATGGCGGCGCGCAGGCCTTCGGCCTCGAGGGTCAGGCCGACCATGCGCAGCAGGCGGCCTTCAAGGATCGGCGCACCGGCCAACTCCGTGGCCTGGGCATAGCTGCCCAGGCGCTTGGCAAAGCTGGTGCGCTCAAGGCGCATCGGGCGCATCCGTTTCTGCTGAGGATGCAGGCGCGCTGTCGACCGGGAGTTCCAGGCTCAGGTCTGGCGCGGCCGGGTGCAAGACCTGCTCGTGCAATTGGTCGAACAGCTTGTCCATCACCCGCTCGACACGGGTCTCGACCGTGGCGTCGATGCGACTGTGTTCTGTCTCGACCCGGCAGCCGCCAGGCAGCAAGGATTCGTCCTCGACGATGCGCCAGGTTTCTTCATGGCGTTCGCGCAGGGCTTTGACCTGTTCGAAATCCTGCGGATTGATGTACAGCCGCACATTGCCCACGCCCAACGGCAGGAGCTTGAGGGCTTCGCGCATGACGTGTTCGATCTGCGTCGAGTCGATGGCCAGTTCGCGCTGGATCACCTGCCTGGTGATGTGCTGCACGAGGTCGACCAGGGATTTTTCGATCTGGGTGTCCTGCTCGGCGATCGGCTCGAACAGGTGGCTCATCAGTTGCTCGAGCGCCCCGATTTTGGCCGTCAGGGCCACTTCGGCCTCCTGGCGGACCTTGAGCGTGGTGCTGTGGAAACCTTCCTTTTCACCCACCGCGAAACCTTCGTTATAGGCTTCCTGGCGAATGCTTTCGAGCTCTTCCAGGGTCAGTGGCTGGACTTCTTCCAGCGGCACTTCTTCAATTTCCGGCGGCTCGGGTTCCGGCTCGGGTTCTGGCTCAGGCTCGGGTTCCGGTGGATCGAAGCTGGGCAGCGCCCAAACATCGAAGCCACTGACGTCCCTGGCCCGGATCAGGTCAGTGGGTGCTTCATCATTCTTGACCATGGTGTTAGATCATTTCCTCGCCGCCCTTGCCGCCGAGGACGATTTCTCCGGCTTCGGCCATACGGCGGGCGATGGTGAGGATTTCCTTCTGAGCGGTTTCCACGTCGCTGACGCGCACCGGCCCCTTGGCTTCCAGGTCGTCGCGCAACAGTTCGGCGGCACGCTTGGACATGTTCTTGAAGATTTTCTCCTTGACGCTTTCGTCCGACCCCTTGAGGGCCAGCACCAGCACATCGGAGGACACTTCGCGCAGCAGCGCCTGAATGCCGCGGTCGTCGACATCGGCGAGGTTGTTGAACACGAACATGAGGTCTTCGATCTGACCGGACAGGTCTTCGTCGACTTCGCGGATCGAGTCCATGAGCTGGCCTTCGATGGAGCTGTCGAGGAAGTTCATGATGTCCGCCGCACGCTTGATGCCACCCAGGGTGGTGCGCGAGGCATTCGAGTTGCCGGAGAACTGCTTCTCGAGAATCTGGTTGAGCTCTTTCAGGGCCGCTGGCTGTACGGTATTGAGCGAGGAAACCCGCAGGATGATGTCCAGTCGCACCTTGTGATCGAAGTTACCCAGCACTTCGCCGGCCTGGTCCGGATCGAGGTACGCCACCACGATCGCCTGGATCTGCGGGTGCTCGTAACGAATCACGTCGGCAACGGCGCGCGGCTCCATCCACTTCAGGCTGTCGAGACCGCTGGTGTTGCCACCGAGCAGGATGCGGTCGATCAGGCCGTTGGCCTTGTCTTCGCCCAGGGCCTGGGTGAGCATTTTGCGCACATAGTCGTCGGAACCGACGCCCAGGCTGGTCTGGTCGCCGACGATGTCGACGAACTCGCTCATCACCTGCTCGACCTGCTCGCGGTGCACATTACCCATCTGGGCCATGGCCACACCCACGCGCTGAACCTCTTTGGGGCCCATGTGACGCAACACCTGGGCAGCGTCGGTAGAGCCCAGGGACAACAGCAGGATTGCGGCTTTGTCGACCTTGGACAGTTTGGCGGCAACGGCTCGGTTATCACTCATCTGCGTTAATCCACTCTTTCACGACCTGGGCCACACGACCCGGATCTTCTGCCACCAGACTCTTGATTGCGTTCAACTGTGCGTCATAGCCTTCGCTCGGGCTCGGCAGCAGGATACTGGTCGGGCCGCCGAGGCTGACGCGGTCGTTGGCCAGCTCGCCATCCAGACCGCCCATGCCACCCAGTTCGACGTCGCTGCCGATACCGGCCAACTGCTTGCCTTTGCCACCACCGGTGATGTTGTTGAGCACCGGACGCAGGACACCGAACACCAGCACCAGGATGAACAGCACACCCAACACTTGCTTGACGATGTCCCAGAACCACGGCTGGGAGTAGAACGGAATATCGGCAATCACTTCACCGCGCTCGGCGGAGAACGGCATGTTGATCACGCTGACACTGTCACCACGACTGGCGTCGAAGCCGACCGCATCCTGAACCAGACGCGTGAAGCGCGCCAGTTCATCGGCGCTCCATGGCGCACGGGTGGTTTCGCCGTTGGCCGAGTTGATCTTGACCTGATCATCGACCACCACCGACACCGACAGGCGATTCAAACGACCCTGCTGCTGCTTGGTATGGCTGATGGATCGGTCGAGCTCGAAGTTCCTGGTCGATTGTTGACGCTTGTCCGCCGGATATGGCGCGAGCATTGGCTGGCCGGTGGCCGGGTCCATGATTTGCTGGCCGTTGGCATCGACCAGCGGCTGGCCTGGCTGCACCATGCCCGCCGACGCGGTGGCGCCACCGGTGGTCTGAGGCGCGGAGGCTGGCGACGGCGGCTGGTTGCTCAAGGCACCCGGCACACCTTGCGGGCCATTGCTGGCGGTACGCTGTTCGTTGACCGACTGTTCGCTGCGCAGGGCAGGCTGGTCCGGGTTGAACTGCTCGGAGGTCGACTCGACCGCACTGAAGTCCACATCGGCCGAGACTTCGGCCTTGTAACGATCGTTGCCCAGTACCGGCTGCAGGATGTTGTGTACGCGCTGGGTGAGCATGCTCTCCATGCGCCGGCTGTAGTCGAACTGCTTGCCGGCCATGGTCAGTTCGGAGTTTTCCGCCTGATCCGAAAGCAGGTTGCCCTTCTGGTCGACGACGGTGATCTGCGACTTGGTGAGTTCGGGAACGCTGGTCGCCACCAGGTTGATGATGGCCACGACCTGGCCCGGTTCGAGGGAGCGGCCGGAATAGAGTTCAACCAGAACCGAAGCGCTCGGCTTGCGCTCATCGCGCACGAACACCGAACTTTTCGGAATCGCCAGGTGCACACGGGCACCCTTGACGTTGTTCAGGCTGGAAATGGTGCGGGCCAGCTCGCCTTCGAGGCCGCGACGATAGCGGGTCGCTTCCATGAACTGGCTGGTGCCCAGCCCCTGCTCCTTGTCGAGGATTTCAAAACCGATGTTGCCATCGCTGGGAGTGACACCAGCGGCCGCGAGCTTGAGCCTCGCACGGGAAAGGTCATCGGCCTTGACCAGCAAGGCACCGGAGTTGGGCTCCACGGTGTACGGGATATCGGCGGAGGCCAGGGTATCCATGACCTGTTTGGCGTCCATGCCGGCAAGGCTGCCGTACAGAGGCCGGTAGTCCGGTTGCTGGGACCACAACACCACGGCAAAACCAATCGCCACGCTCGCCGCCAGGCCGACCAACAGGCCCACCTGACGCAACACGGTCATCTCGGAGAGGTTTTCCAGGAAAGACAACCCGAACAGCGGCGGTTTGCCGTCTACTGGAGTGGCCTTGGCCGGAACATTATCGGCGACTGCTTCTGCCATGACTCAATCTCGTCCTTTAAACCGGCATCTGCATGATGTCTTGGTAGGCCTGAACCAGCTTGTTGCGCACCTGGGTCAATGCCTGGAACGACACACTGGCCTTCTGCGAGGAAATCATCACGTCCGTGAGGTCGACGCCGCTTTTGCCGATTTCGAAGGCGCTGGCCAACTGCGTGGAAGCCTGTTGGGTGTCGTTCACTTTGTTGACGGCCTGGCCGAGCATGTCAGAAAAGCTGCTGCCCGCCACTTCAGGGACGGCAGTCGATTTCGGCGCAGACATGGCATCCATTTGCATGGCGCGCATATCCAGCATCAACCGATTGAATTCAATACCTTGGCTCATGATTTCTCTCTTTGGCAACCCGCAATTTTTTGACACTCACTCGGCGGGTGATGAGGTGTTAGCAACAAGGGTGCCAGCTCAGTGGCCTCAGGGAATAATCTGTAGGAGCGAGCATGCTCGCGATGGTCGTCAACGATGACGCTGGCAACCTGACGCCCCGCGGCGCTCTCAGGTTCATCGCGAGCATGCCGCAAGCGGGCACCCGCTCCTACAGGTGTGGGGTAAGCGGTTACGTGGCGAACAGATAGGCTTCCACATCCATGCCGGCATCGCGCATCTGCGCCAGCTTGTAGCGCAGGGTTCGCGGACTGATACCCAGGCGCTCGGCCGCCTCTTTGCGACGACCGCGCTCGGCACGCAAGGTATCGATGATCATCTGGAATTCACGGCGACGCAGGTCATCGCCCAGCGCACCGGCCGGTTCGGACTCGACCTCCACAGGACGCACCGGAGCCTGGACCAACGCCGGCAGTGGAGCGCAAGCCACCGGCCCGGCCAGGCAGAAGTCCTGCGGCTGGATCAAGCCACCCTGCTGCAGAATCAGCGCACGCTGAATCGCGTTATCCAGCTCTCGCACGTTACCTGGCCATGGATAACCGACCAGGCTCGCCTGGGCCTCGGGAGACAATCTGGCAGCCGAATGCTTCATTTTATTGACGTGCCTGGCCAGCAGACGCTCGGCCAACGGCAGGATGTCGGCGGTGCGCTCGCGCAGCGGACGCCAGGCCAGGGGAAACACCGACAGGCGATAATACAGATCCTCGCGGAAGCGCCCCGCCGCCACTTCCCCCGCCAGATCGCGATTGGTGGTCGCGACCACACGAATATCCAGCGTGATCGGTTTGCGCGCCCCAACCCTTTCGACCTCGCGCTCTTGCAGCACGCGCAGCAGTTTGGCCTGGAGCCCTAAAGGCATTTCGGAAATTTCGTCGAGCAGTATGGTACCGCCGTCGGCCTGCTCGAACTTGCCGGCTTGCGCGGCAATGGCGCCGGTGAAGGAGCCCTTCTCGTGACCGAACAAGGTCGCTTCGAGCATGTTGTCCGGGATCGCCGCGCAGTTGATCGCAATGAACGGTTGAGTGGCGCGATGAGAGTGCTGATGGATATAACGTGCCAGCACTTCCTTGCCCGTGCCCGACTCGCCCGAGATCAACACCGTGGAATCGCTGCGTGCGACCCGCGCTGCCAATTCGAGCAGCTGCGCGCTCGCTGGCTCGAACGCTACCGGCCCCTCGCTCTCGGCCGGACCGAAACCGCCCAGGGCATGACGCCCCACCAGATCAAGCAACGCCTTGGGCTCGAAGGGCTTGACCAGGTAGTCTGCCGCGCCTTGGCGCATCGCATCGACCGCACGCTCGACCGCGCCGTGAGCCGTCATCAGCAACACCGGCAAATGCGGTTGCCGCGCCCGCAACAGGCCCAGCAACTGATGGCCGTCCATACCCGGCATGTTGACGTCGCTGACCACCAGACTGAAGGCCTCGCTACCGACGGCAGCCAGCGCCTCTTCCGCCGACCCCACCGCCTTGTAATCGTGCCCCGCGAGCAACAGCGTATCAGCCAATGCCTCGCGCAACGCGCGGTCGTCCTCGACCAGCAGAACCTTGATGCCCATCTATCTCACTCCGCTCCCTGAGCCTTGCTGAACAGCGGCAGGATCACCTGCGCGCAAGTGCCGCGACCGGGTCGCGAACGCAGCTGCAATTCTCCCTGATGAGCACGCGCCACCGCCTTGACCACAGTCAGGCCAAGACCTGTACCAGTGGTCCTGGTGGTGAAAAATGGCTCGCCCAAACGCGCCAGAACGGCAGCATCGATACCCGAGCCGCTGTCACTGACGCACAGGCGCAGGTTGCTGCCGCGGGTGTAGAGATGAATCTTGAGGCGCAATTGACCGGTACTGGCCTGAATGGCGTTTTCGATCAGATTGAGGATCGCCCCAACCAGGGTGTCGCGATTGCACAGCAACTCTCCCGAGTGACTGTCGCACTGCCAGCGGACCGGCAGATCCTGCACGTGGGTCAGCGCGGCCGCCTGCAGCGATTGCATCAGTTGGCCAGGGGTGACGCGATCGGTCAGCGGCAACTCGCCACGGGCAAACACCAGCATGTCGCGCACCTGGTGCTCGAGCTCGTGCAGGCGCTCCTTGAGGCGCCCGGCAAAGCGCTGCTGGGTAGCGACCGGTAGCGCTTGTTCGGTCAGATGACTGGCGTACAGCAACGCGGCGGACAACGGCGTACGTATCTGATGAGCCAACGAAGCGACCATGCGCCCCAATGACGACAGTCGCTCATGACGAGCCAGTTGGTCCTGCAGATGGCGGGTTTCAGTCAGGTCATTGAGCAACACCAACTGACCAGGCTCGGCGTCCAGAGAGCGCGTTGCGATCGACAGACGCCGGCCATCCTTGAGGGAGACCTCATGCCCATCGTCGTCGCGCGGCGCAAAACAGCGGGCAATGACGTGGCGCCACAATTCACCTTCCAGTGGCAAGCCCAACAATTCGCACGCCGCCGGATTGGCTTCGCGCACGATGCCCTGGGCATCGATGACGATGACCCCGCCGGGTAACAGATCAAGGAGGTTTTGCAGGCGGTTCGCCAGGCGTTCTTTTTCCGCCAGTTCCTGCATGCGCTGGGCGCTGACCACCGCCAATTCGCCCTTGAGCTCGGTTACCCGGGCTTCAAGCATGCTGTAGGAGTCGGTCAACTGACTGGACATCTGATTGAACAGCGCGAATGCCTGCTCAAGCCCCTGCCGACTCGCCTGCTCTACGGACGACAGTTGTCCATTGGCATCAGGGACAGGAGACATCTGGGCGGCTTGGGGCATTGTGCTCTCTCGCTTGGCTGACCGTCAGTGAAACGGAACGTTGCGAGGGACTTAGCAATACCCGTGCCTAAAAAAACTTCTTGTAAATGAATGGATTGAAAAACAGGCGTCAATCATCCGCCTGTTCATCCCCATCACGACGACTCATGCCGTACTTGCGCATCTTTTCCACCAGCGTGGTCCGACGAATACGAAGCCGCTCGGCCGCCCGCGCCACAATGCCATTGGCATCATCCAGCGCCTGCTGAATCAACCCTTGCTCCAGACCACCGAGGTAGTCCTTCAGGTCCAGGCCCTCTGGAGGCAACATGGCGTTGGCCGTGAAGTCCTGCGTATGCCCGTTGATGGCCACGCGCTCTTCCAGATCGCTGCGCAGGCTGTCGACCATTTGCTCGTCTTCATCGTCGACGTAGCGGAATTTCTTCGGCAGCTCGACCACGCCGATCACGCCGTATGGATGCATGATCGCCATGCGCTCCACCAGATTGGCCAGTTCGCGGACGTTGCCCGGCCAGCCATGACGGCACAGCGACATGATCGCCGCCGAGTTGAAACGGATCGAACCGCGCTTCTCGTGCTCCATGCGCGAGATCAGCTCGTTCATCAGCAGCGGAATGTCCTCGACACGCTCACGCAGCGGCGCCATCTCGATCGGGAACACATTCAGGCGGTAGTACAGGTCTTCGCGGAAGGTACCGATCTCGATCATGCTTTCGAGATTCTTGTGGGTCGCCGCAATGATGCGAACGTCGATGCTCTGGGTCTTGTTGCTGCCCACGCGCTCGAAGGTGCGCTCCTGCAACACTCGCAACAGCTTGACCTGCATCGGCAGCGGCATGTCGCCGATTTCATCGAGGAACAGGGTGCCACCATTGGCCAACTCGAATCGGCCGGCCCGGCTGGTGATTGCCCCGGTGAAGGCGCCCTTTTCATGGCCGAAAAGTTCGCTTTCCAGTAACTCGGCCGGGATCGCCCCGCAGTTGACCGGCACGAACGGCGCTTCGCGGCGCTTGGAATGGTAATGCAGGTTGCGCGCGACCACTTCCTTGCCAGTACCGGACTCGCCGAGGATCAGCACACTGGCATCGGTATCGGCGACTTGCTGCATCATCTGACGGACGTGTTGAATCGCCCGACTGGTGCCGACAAGACTGCGGAAAAGATTGGGTTCGCGATGACGACCGCGCTCACGGGCCTGGTCGTACATCTCGCGATAGACCTGGGCACGGTGCAGCGAATCGAGCAACTTGCTGTAGCTGGGCGGCATTTCGAGGGTCGAAAGCACCCGACGACGCTGGTCTTCCGGCAGGTCAATGGAAGAATTATCGCCCATTAACAAAACCGGAAGGAACTCATCCCAGGTCGAGAGTGTCTTTAACAAGCCCGGAAGCGCACCAGGAGCATTGACCGTCCCGATGAGGACACAGATTACTTCACGACTTGACGACAAAGAGCCGACAGCCTGCTGCCAGTCATGGCTACCGCAGGGTAAATTTTCTTCGCCGAGAAAATTTAAAATCACCGCCAGGTCGCGGCGGCGGACGCTATCGTCATCAATCAGCAGAATTTTGGTTTCACGCCACATGCAATAGCAACTTCCCTAGTCAACTCAATGCCCAAAATGCTGGGGCAAGCTAGACGCTTGCAGACACGTTGTGCCTGAAGACGACTGAAATCTGGAACCAGCCACTAGTTAAGTCAAAAAACCGTGCACAGTCAAATTTATGGCGCACATGCCTGGATTAACTTGGGGTTAATTAACCAAACAGATGGTAAACCTTTGCAGCGTTCCGCGCTTGCTGGATCTGAGACATTTCATCGACTATCGCCTGCCTCTCCCCCATCGCCACCTCAAGAAGCTGCTTGTAGACATACAGCAACTCCTCAAGATTGCTACGCAGAACTTCCTCGTCCAGCGAAGCTTCGCTCAGGACGTCTTCCATGCAGGAACGGCAATCCAGGTCCAATTGACCGATAGCCTCCCAGTCGCGCTCGGCCAAGGCACCGACCAGCGCTTCACGAGTTTGCTCTATTCGCTGCAATACAAGACTCATGGCGCCCCCTCTTAGAACTGCGGACCCGGCTCAGCAATACCGTCCCAGCCTTCTTTCACCGTGCGAAGCAAGTCCGCGACCTCATCGAGAATCCTCGGGTCGCTGCTGATGTTCGCCTCGGCCAGGCGCTTCATCATGTAGATGTAAAGGCTGTCGAGTTCACCCACCGTATCGGCGCAGTTTTCAAGATCCAGGCCTTCACGCAAGCCACCGACGATGCCGATCGCCTTGTTGATCGATACACACTTGCCGGGAATGTCCTTGCGCTCCAGGGCACCTTTGGCCTGGGCGATACGGTCAAGGCCACCTTCCATGAGCATTTGTACCAAACGATGCGGACTCGCCTCGGACGTCTGGGCGTGCGAACCCACTTTCTGATATTGCCGAAGGGCTAACATTGGATTCATGTTCTACCTCATTACCACAATGACTCGTATGACCAGTGTATCGTCCACGAACCAGAGAACTTTAGGTCAAAAGACAAAAACCCGGCACACGCCAAAATGCGTAGCCGGGTTTTTGTCGTCAGTTCATGACTAGTCAGCGGACTTCTGGGCGTTCAACGAGGTGAAGAACGAGGTGATATTGTTCGCCGTCGCTTTCAGTTGCCCGACCAACAGGTCCATTGCGTTGTACTTGGCGGTCAACGTCTTGGTCATGTTGGCAACACGCAAGTCCAACGCGGACTGCTGGTTTGCAAGGTTCTTGCTGATGCTCTGCAGGTTGGAATTGCGCTGATCAAGCAACCCGCCGGTCTGCACATAAGGCTTGATTGCAGCGCCCATGCGCGTCAGCAGGCCGTTGGTAGCATCGGTACCGCTGAACAACTGCTGCACCTGGCCGCTCATGCCGTTGATGGCCATCGTCTTGTTGAAGGCCGTTGTATCGAACGCCAGGTTGCCGGTTTTCTCGTTCGTCATCACGCCGAGCTGCGACAGCACGGCCAATGGACCGCCTGCCCCCGGAGCCGTCAGCACGCCGCGGATATCGGAAATCAGCGTACGGGGCATCGAGTCGCCGGTAAACGCCGCCTGCACAGTCAGATTGCCATCGGCATCCGCTGTCGCCTTGGACAGGGAGTTGATGGTGTTCATCAGGGTGTTGTAGGAGTCAACGAACGACTGGATCGACGTCTGCAATCCAGCGGTGTTGTTCGCAACCGTGACGGTCGCCGCAGCCGGGGGCGTACCCGGGCTCACGGACGCCAGGTTCAGGGTCAGGCCACTGATCGCGCCGGTCACCGTATTGCTCTTGCTGGTCACTGCCAGGCCGTCGATGGTCAGCGATGCATCCACCGCAATCCCGTTGACAGCCCCTGAACTGGAAGCCGAGGGGTTGGCGCCCATCGGTTGGGTGCCGTCGATTTCAAGACCGGCGATACCGCTGACGGTAAGGTCGGAACCTGCACCCGTCTTGGTGGAGCTGATCACCAGACGTGACGCTCCCGTGCTGTCGGTCACGATGTTGGCGGAAATACCGTTGCTCGCCTGCGCAGAGTTGATGGCATCCCGAGTGCTCTGCAAGGTCGCATTGGCTGGAATCGTGACATCGTAATCAGTGCCATTCTGACTGATTTTCAGAGTACCACTCGGAATGGCACTGGCGGCACCGCCGGCAAAAGAAGCACTGGCTACTTTCGAGCTGGTGGCCAGGTTGTTCACAACAACGCTGTAGGTACCGGCAACGGCGGTGTTGTCGGAAGTTGCACCCAGGATCGACGGGGTGCCCGAAGTGGCGGTATAGCCCGCAAACGCAGGATTGGTCTTGCTACCGAGATTGGTCAGCGCCGTCTGAAAGGCCGTCAGTGCGCTTTTCAAGGAGCCGACACCGGAAATTTTCAGCGTGTTGGCTTTGGTCTGAGTATCGATCTGCGTCTGTTTCGCCGATTTGTCGGCGTTGACCAGCGCAGTAACGATCGCACCGATATCCAGGCCAGAGCCTAAGCCCGAACCCGGCAAAATTGGACTTGCCATTTTTCGTCTCCCTTCAGGTTGCTGCCACTCTTTTGACCTTTATCAGCGCCCAAAGAACGTACAAACACTATTCATGCCAGCTATCAGACTTTAGCGTCGAACAATACGTGGCTCGCATTGCTCAGGCTTTCTGCCAGCTTGAGAGCCTCTGCAGAGGGGATCTGCCGCACGACTTCGCCCGTTTCGCTTGCAATCACTTTGACGACGACTTTCCCGGACTGCTCGTCAATCGAGAACTCGAGATTGCGCTTGATCGACTGTACAAACTTTTCGATCTGCTGCACCGCTTGCTTGAGGTGGGTGTCATCGACATCCGGTTTCTTGTCCACCACAGGAACTGCACTGGCGGCTTCAGGCTTTTCCGGCGTTTTATCCGAAACGTTGCTCGCTGGCTGGGGAGCCGGATAAGACACGCCAAGCTTTACGCTCATCTCCATGCCCATCACCTCTTAATGTAAAAAGCGAGAGAGCGTGCAAGCACACTCCCCCGCTCAAACTCATTCCGAAATTACTGAAGCAGTTTCAGTACAGCGGAAGGCAGTTGGTTGGCTTGAGCCAGAACCGAGGTAGAAGCCTGTTGCAGAGTTTGCTGCTTGGTCAGGTTCGCGGTTTCCTGGGCGAAGTCGGTGTCTTGTACACGACCTTGTGCAGCAGTGGTGTTTTCCACGATGTTCTGCAGGTTGGAGATGGTGCTGGTCAGACGGTTTTGCGAAGCACCCAGGTTTGCGCGGGTGGCGTTGATCGTTGCCAGAGCGGCGTCGATCGCGGTGATCGCGTTGTCGATGTTGGCAGACAGGGTAGCGGAAGTCGCACCGGTCAGAACAACAGTACCGCTGCCTACGGACAGGGAAACGGCGTCGAACTTGGAGCTCAGTACCAGGTCGATGCGGTTGGCCGAGCCAGTGTTTGCACCAACTTGCAGCTGCATGGTACCAGCGGTACCGTCCAGCAGGTTTTTGCCGTTCAGGTTGGTGGAAGCGGAGATACGAGTGATTTCGTCAGACATCTGAGCGAATTCGGAGTTGGTAGCGGTCTGGTCAGCAGTGCTGTTGGTACCGTTACGTGCTTTAACAGCCAGTTCACGCATACGCTGCAGGATGTCGGTCGATGCTTGCAGAGCGCCTTCAGCGGTCTGGGCAACGGAGATACCGTCGTTGGCGTTCTGGATTGCCTGGTTGCCACCACGGATCTGTGCGGACATGCGGGTTGCGATCTGCAGGCCAGCTGCGTCGTCTTTGGCGCTGTTGATTTTCAGACCGGAAGACAGACGAGCCATCGAAGTCGACAGAGCGTCGGTAGCGCGGTTCAGGTTCTTCTGAACGCCCAGCGATGTGGTGTTGGTGTTTACTGTTAAAGCCATGACGAATTCCTCGTTGGTTGGGTACTGCGGCTTCCGGCCCTGGCAACCGCCGGGTATGGCCTAGAGAACCTTCGTAATAGTTATCGTCGGGTTGGCAGGTTGCTTGAGGGCTTTTTTAAAAAAAATTGCCATCACCCTGCCACCCCCGAGAAAACAAGGGCTTAGTGCCCCTCAACCGCGAAAAAATGACGCCATAAAACTGTCCATCCCACAAACGCCCGTGCCAAAGCTGTCGCCGCCCTTCAAGCCGGCAGGTTTTCGAGCAATTCGATCAACTCATATTCCATGAAGTCGGCGAGTCCCAACCAATCCTGGCGCTCCTGGCAAGCCAACATTTGCCCGAGCATCAAGGCCCAGGCCTGCTGATCATCCCGGGGCGCCTGTGCAAACAGCCGTTGTGTCTCATCGAACAGATCAACCATGGTCAATGCCGCTTCGACATCACGTCCCAGTCGAAACAATACTGCGCACTGCCGGCACTCATCGATGCCCTTCACTTGCGGCTTCATTGCACGAAATCCTGATTGAACTGCGTACCGGCAATCATTGCCCCTGCCCGGCTGCTATTGAAAAAAAGCACCTCGGGATGCCTGGCTATGTAACGCTCGAGCTCGCACAGGTAGCTGCGGAAGTTCAGTTGCGTCTTGACCTTCTGCCCATGACCGTCGTGCACCCAGTGCCTGGCCTGGTTCACCGGCGGCCCCAGATCACCATCATTCCAGCCGGTATGAGTCCTGTTCATCGGAAAGGAAAAATCGGCACCGAACAGCGTGATGCGCTGCGCGCCCATCTTCACCGCCAGGTCGACCGCCGGGTGGATCACGCTGCCGCTGACATAAAGCTGTGCACGCGGGTGCTGCTCACGCAACGCCGCGTAGACCGGGCTGGCGGAGTAACCGCCATAACGCTTGCCTTTCCAGGCCTTGAGCATGTGTGGATCGCTCAAAGGCAAATACACCAGCGGAATGTCTTCGGAGCCCTCGCCCGGCAAGTGCAGCACACTGATGCGCTGGTCAATGCTCACCACCAGGTCAGGTTTGACGCCGTGTTCGCGAAGGGGCCTGTAAGCGGTATCCACACTGATGAACAGAGGTCGCGGCGTTTGCTTGCGCGCGGCGGCCAGGCGCTCGAAATTGGCTTCAAGGCTGGGCCCTGTGCCGATCACATAGATTTCACGTTCAGTGCAGGTGCCAAACAGCTGTGCCACATCATCATCGGCCAGCAGCACTTCGAGGGTATCCTGCAAGCGCTGCTGAATGACCGGCGACTGCGGATCGAAGTCTCGATTATTGAAACTCAGGTGCACTTCGCTGACCAGGCGATCACGAATCTTCGCACTGTAGTCATCGGCCAGCAGCATTTCGGCCGGCAACGCAAAAAACGGAGTGCAGATGTCCGACATATCGCCGGCATACAGCAGTTGCACGCGCGGATCGCCCAGCCATTGGCGTTGATCGATCAGCTCCAGCACCAACAGGAAAAGCGCGCCGTTGAGAATGTGGACATAGAGTTTTTCAAGCCCGGCGCGCTCCAGCAAAACCGCAGGCAAATCGCCGAAGCCGGTGCCGTAGACGTGCAGTTGTGGCTTGTCGAGCGGGAGACTGGCGGCCTGAAGACGAGCCTCGTGCAGGCGATCATGGCGACTGGTGAGCTGGATGCCGCCCACACACAACGTCGAGTCACGACCTTCGATCAGCTCGACCTCGATGCCCAGACGATCTTCCCTTTTCAATCGCGCATACAGCGACGGCCAGCGCCGCTGGATAACCTGAGCATTGTCTTCAAAGCATTCGCTCATGCTACCTCGCACTCCTTACAAGCAAAAAAGCGCTCAAGGTTAACCCTTGGGCGCTTTTTTGTACCGGCCTTTTTATGAAAAGACTTTCACTCAAGGACGATAGATGATCGCCGAACCCCATGACAGGCCCACTCCGAAACCGCTGAGCGCAACGCGCTTCCATTCGGAATCGAGAATATGCTTTTCCAGCAGCAATGGAATGCTCGACGACACCGTATTACCGGTCTCGACCATGTCCTTGATGAACTTCTGCGGACACTCTTCGAAGCGCCGCGCGACCGCATCGACAATCGCCGCGCTGCCCTGGTGAATGCAGAACGCATCGATGTCGTCAGCGCTGAGCTGCGACTCACCCAGCAACTCATGCAAATGTGCCGGTACCTTGAGCAGTGCAAAGTTGAACACCTGGCGCCCGTTCATGAAGAACACGCCGTCGGTGACTTTCAAATGTGGAGCGCCGGAACCGTCGGTGCCGAACCTGGACTTGCCCAGTGCCCAGGTCGGGTTTTCACCCATCCAGGTCGCAGTGGCCGCATCGCCGAACAGCATGGTGGTGTTACGATCTTCCGGGTCGACGATCTTCGAATACGGATCGGCAGTGATCAGCAGGCCGTTCTTCAGGCCGGCGGCCTCCATGAAGCCCTTGATCGCATAGATGCCGTAGACGTAACCGGAACAGCCCAGGGAAATATCAAACGCTGCAACATTGGTCGGCAGGCCGAGTTTGTCCTGCACGATGGCCGCGGTATGCGGCAGTCCTTCCTCGTCACCGTTCTGGGTGACGACGATCAACGCATCGATGGATTCACGTTTCAGATCAGGGTTGCTGGCAAACAGCGCATTGGCCGCTTCAACGCACAGATCGGAAGTTTCCTGATCAACGCCCTTGCGCGGCAGGAAAGCCGAGCCGATCTTGCCCAGGATGAATTCTTCATCCTTATCGAATTTTGCACCTTGTGCGTAATTGTCCACGCCGGCTACAGGAACGTAGCTCGCAATGCTTTTTATGCCAATCATTACGGCTTCCCAATAATAAACAGCCCAATACCACCACTCGCAGGAATCGAGGGGCGCCGACAAACCTGGATTTCCGTCGCCCCAGGGCGACGACCGGGAAGCGTAAAGGGCTATCACTGAACCCGATAAAGGGTCAGGCGCCATCTTCCCGGCCAATACAATACAGTGAAGATGCGCGTTCTGACTCGCAGGTCACTCTATTTTGCCGAATCAGCCCGACAATGGGTTATTCGACCAAGGACCAGTCCAGCGCTGTTCCACGCTTGATAGCCTGCCTGGCACGGCGTCCCTGGAGGCTTTGCGCATGCCTGGGCGCCAGCCCGAGCCCCGGACGGATGGCTCTCAGATTTGTCGCACTGAAGGGCTCACCGGCCTCCATGTCCCGGGTGACATACAACGACCGACGGTACACCAGGGATGGGCGCTCAGCCTCGGTGACGCCGTAATGCACGTGCCCCATGGCTTGCCAGGCGCGCTCGGTTTCAATCACCAGGCTGGCCAGCTCGGAAGGCTCCAGCGAGAAACTGGCGTCGACGCCTCCGGCCGCACGCTCGAGGGTGAAATGCTTTTCCACCACCGTTGCGCCCAGTGCCACCGCTGCCACGGACACACCAACGCCCATGGAGTGGTCGGACAGCCCCACCTGGCAATCGAACAACTCGCGCAAATGTGCAATCGTGCGCAGGTTGCTGTTCACCGGTGATGCCGGGTAGGTGCTGGTGCATTTGAGCAGCACCAGATCCTTGCACCCGGCCTCGCGGGCCGCGCGCACGGTTTCATCGAGTTCAGCGATGCTGGCCATGCCGGTGGAAATGATCAGTGGCTTGCCCGTCGCGGCTACCCGGCGTATCAGCGGCAGGTCGGTATTTTCAAAACTGGCGATCTTGTAGGCCGGCACGTCGAGGCTTTCGAGGAAGTCCACGGCGCTCTCATCGAATGGCGTGGAGAACGCCAGCAGGCCCAGTTCTTTGGCACGGGCGAAAATCGGCGCATGCCATTCCCAGGGCGTGTGGGCCTTTTCGTACAGCGCATACAACGAAGTCCCGGCCCACAGACTGTTCGGATCCTTGATGAAGAACTCGCCCTCGGCCAGGTCCAGCGTCATGGTGTCGGCGGTGTAGGTCTGCAGTTTCAATGCGTGGGCACCGGCCCTGGCCGCGGCCTCGACGATTTGCAACGCCACGTCCAGGGACTGGTTATGGTTGCCGCTCATCTCGGCAATGATGAATGGCGGCGCATCAGCACCGATCAGGCGCTCGCCAATCTTGAAGCTAGTCATCTGCGTGATCCTTCAATACGCGCGTGAACGCGCAGGCACTCTGGGTAAAACCGGCTTCGCGAAAGACGTTCAGCGACGGCTGGTTAGCGGGCAACACCTGGGCGGTGAGCGACTCCAGTTCTGGCCAGTGGACTTTTACAACCGCTTCGCCACGGGACAGCAGCGCCCTGCCCCACCCCAGGCCGAACCGGCCTTCGAACAGGTAAATCGACACCTCGGCGGTTAAACCCCGCAGGTCATAACGCAGTACACCGACCGGACCATCATCGGCCTCGGCAATCAACAACAGCCGCCGGGGATTGCTCAGGCTCGCAACCAGCCAGTTTTGATGCGCAGGCCATTCGATCACGCCGGTCTCGAGTGACCAGCGGCGCACGGCCTCGTTGTTGCGCCCCTCGAACAACAGCTGCGCATCACCCAGGTTCGCCGGGCGCATCCTCAGCACCGCGCCGGCCAGCGCAGCCGCCACCCGTTGCGCGCCCCGACCATCGACAAGTCGTCGCGATTGCTGTGCCAGGCTCTGGCGCAAACCCTGGTTACCCGCGACAAAACCGATGGCCAGGCGCAGTTGCTCGACACTGACGTGCTCGCGGCCCCCCATGAACACATGGGCGCCCGCAGCCGCCATGACTTCGCCGTTGGCCTGCTGGTTGTTCGATACCGCAATGCAAATCGTCGGCAGGCCCATGGCCGCCCGTTCCCAACTGGTGCCCCCACCCGCCCCGACAAACAGGTCGGCTTCGGTCATCAATCGATAAAAGTCGCCGACGAAACTGTGCAGGCGCCAATTCGGGCGAGTCGCCGCCAATGCCTGCATCTGCGCCCAGGCCGGATTACCCGCACCGGCGACAAAATCGACTTCCAGCTCGGCAAAGTCCGCCAGCGCCAGCATCGCGTGATGAGTCTGCATCGCAGCGTCGAAACCGCCGAAATTCACCAGCACACGCCGGGCCTGGGGCTTGATCTCGATGGCCGGGCAATGGAACTCGTCGCGCAACATGGCAAACCCTGGGCCGAACAATGTCCGACAGCCAGGCGCCAGCAGCGACGTATAAGCCTGGGCTGTTCCCGAGAGGTTCTGGTTCAGCAGCAAATCGGCGCTGTAGGTCCGCGTCGCGAGGTCGTCCACCGCGGCGATCCGTGGCGCCCAGCGCCGGGCGGCGGTCTGCCAGTGATGATCGAGGCCGTAGTGGTCGACAATGATCCAGTCGAATGCCGGCTGCCGGTCCAGCAATGGCTCCAGCGCGGCGATGTCCGCCTGCCATGGCAGCATGGATTCGATGGCCTGCTGCGGGTCTTCGTCGCTGTAGCGCGCGGGCAGTTCAAAGGTTTCGAAACCTTCGGCGCGCAGTGCCTCCAGCCGATGCCCGGGTAGCAGGCGACAGGCGAAAGCCACGTGACTGCCCTGCCCGCGCAGCACGCGAGCCAGGCACAGGCAGCGCGCGATGTGGCCGCTGCCGATGGTCGGCGAAGCGTCAGAGCGAATCAGCACTCTCATTGCAGTTCCCCCCCGGCCTTGAGCGCGGCATACAGGTACTCCGCGCGTGTCCAGTCCTGCGGCGTGTCGATGTCCTGCACCAGATGCCGCGGCAGGATGACCGGCAGGCTGTACGGTGAATACAGCACCTCGCCACGCAGCCAGGCATCGCTGCGGCCCCAATAGAACTGCCCGGCATCCTGATAGGCGACTGACAAATCCTGGGAGCGGGTATCACGGTACTGCGGATACAGTGCCGTCAATGCGCCCTGGTCATCAAGGGTCAGGGCGCGCTGAACCGGGAAACCGAAGTCGCACACCGAGAATGCGAAGGACTTGTCGGGATGCTGATCCAGCAGGCTCAGCCCCTGGACAAGAAATCGCGACTGCAGCAACGGCGCGGTCGCGTAGATGCAGCAGGCGTGATCGAACGTCTGCCCTTGCTCACGCAGTGCTTGCAGGGCATGGGCGATCACCGCAGCGGTACCCGTGAAGTCGTCGGCCAGTTCCGCCGGACGCATGAAGGGCACCTGGGCGCCGCAGTCCAGGGCCAGCCCGGCGATTTCCTCGTCGTCGGTGCTGACCACCACCCGGGAAAACAATCCGGATTCCAGCGCCACCCGAATCGAGCGGGCAATCATTGGCACACCGGCGAACGGTTTGAGGTTCTTGCGGGGTATGCGTTTGCTGCCGCCTCGGGCCGGGATGATGGCTACGTTGTTCAACGGCGTTTTTCCAGGACGAACCAGGTGATGTCGTCCACCGGGAACTGCCGATCGCGGTGGTAGCCAAAACCGTAGTCAAGCAGTTGCAGGTCGTCATAGCGATCGAGCATTTCACCGGCGAAGTCGCGCTTGAACAGCTTGCCGCTGTTGCCGCGATACGGGACCTCGACCGGCGCCGGGTTGTAGTACTCGGCGATCAGGATATAGCGCCGGCTCAGCTCATACAGTTGCGCGTACGCGGCCGGCAGCAACTCCGGCGCCAGGTGAATCAGCACGCCTTTGCTCAGGGTCAGGTCGAAGGTGCGTTCGCGGGGGAAATCGAACAGCGAACCGTGCCAGATGTGGGCAATACCCAGCGCCTGGGCAGCGGCACAGGCACTGGCATTGATCTCCACGCCAAACAGTTCGCAGCGCGGCAACAGCTGACGCAGTGCCTGCAGGTTGTTACCGGCATTGGTGCCCAGTTCCACCAGGCTGTCGATGTGCCCGACCCGTGTCAGCGCCTTGGCAAACAGCGCCAGGTTGGCCGCCACCAGTGGCTGGCCGACATTGCGGTCAACGTACTGGTTGCCGAATTCGCCCTGCCAGAAAGTTTCCTGCTCGGTCAGTTCACGCATCACACATTTCCCACCCGTCGCAATGGCTGGATTATTTCGATCAGCTGTCGCATCTGCTCGACCACATAGTCCTGCTGTTCATCACTGAGCAACGGATACAACGGCAGGCTGATGGCCTCGGCGTAGTAACGCTCGGCCTGTGGAAAATCACCCTCGTTGAACCCGAGGTCGCGATAGTAAGGCTGCAAATGCACGGGAATATAGTGCAGGTTCACCCCGACCCCGGCCGCCCTCAGTCCTTCGAACACCTCACGATGAGTGAGGCTGATCTGATCGAGTTGCAGGCGCACCACGTAAAGGTGCCACGACGACTCGGCCTCTGGCTGCGCACTGGGCAGGGTCAGCGGCAAGTACGCCAGCAAGCGCTCATAACGCGCCGCCAGTTCACGCCGACGCTCGATAAACTCATCCAGCTTGTTCAACTGCGACAAACCGAGGGCCGCTTGCAGGTCGGTAATGCGGTAATTGAACCCCAGTTCCACTTGCTCGTAGTACCAGGGGCCGTGGCTGGGGCCGGTCATCTGCTGCGGATCCCGGGTCATGCCGTGACTGCGCAGGCGTTGCAAACGCTCGGCAAGCTCCGGGTTGTTGGTCATGACCATGCCGCCTTCGGCGCTGGTGATGATCTTCACCGGATGAAAGCTGAACACGGTCATCGCGGCAAACTCGCCACAACCCACCGGGCGCCCGGCGTAGGACGCACCAACGGCATGGGCCGCGTCTTCGATCACGGTAAAGCCATAACGCCTGGCCAGTGCGGCAATCCTGCGCATGTCGCAGCTCTGCCCCGAGAACGCCACGGCCACGAGCACTTTCGGCAGCCGGCCTTCACGCTCGGCCCGTTCCAGCTTGACGGCCAGCGCAGCGGCATCGAGGTTCCAGGTCCGCGGGTCGATATCGACAAAATCCACCTCGGCACCGCAGTAGCGACCACAGTTCGCCGAGGCGAGAAAGGTGTTCGGCGTCGTCCACAACCAGTCGCCCGGGCCGAGCCCCGCCGCCAGGCAAGCGATGTGCAGGGCCGCCGTGGCATTGCACACCGCCACGGCAAAATCAGCTTCGCAGCGGTCGGCCATCGCCCGCTCGAAGCGCTCGATGGTCGGCCCCTGGGTCAGCCAGTCAGACTGCAATACACCGATCACAGCGTCGATATCCGCCTGATCGAGGCTTTGCCGAGCGTATGGAATCATGCTGGCAACCAGGCATGGGCGAGCGTGCCCGGCAGACGAGCGCATTGACGCTCGCACGAACCGGTGCCGCCTGGGATGAAAATCGATTTTCCGTTGTACATGCCTTGAATCCTTATACCTGTTCGCCGTGCCTACCCGAGCATCTGCGCCCAGTTCACCGAAGCACTTTCGCCCAGGACAAAGCCTTTGCCGCTCAAGGCCAGGTTGGCGTTATACGCCGGGTCCTGGGCAAAGGCTGCCGCCCACTTGTCACGCAGCGCATCGAGGGCCTGCGCCCCCTGCGGCACTTGACCCGAGTGAATGACCTGTACCAGCGGCGTCCACACGGTAAGGTAACCGGTCTGGCCCGCCCGCAGGCACAGATCGACGTCGCTCAAGCCGTCGGCGAAGATCTCGTTGTCCAGACCGTCCAGTTCGTCGAACAACGCTTTACGCACCATCAGGCACGCCTTCGACACCGCCGAGTAGTTCTGCTCCAGCGCCAAGCGGTGCAGGTAACCTTCGGCGTCTTGTTTTTCCCCGACAAAGGCTGACCCTACACCACCGTTCATGCCGAGAATCAGGCCGGCCTGGGTGACCTTGCCGTCGCGGTCGATCAACTTGGGACCGACCACGCCGACTTCCGGACGCTGGGCGTGATTGAGCAGCGATTCAAGCCAGTTCGGGTTGACTACCTCGCTGTCGGCGGCCAACAGCACCAGGTACTCGCCCTGCGCCTGCTGACTGGCCGCGTTGTACAACGCCACGTCGCTCAGGGCCTGGTCGGCACGCAGCACGCTGACTTTCGGATGCTGGCAGGTGCCCAGCCAATCGTTGACCTCGGCCGACTGATTCGGGTTGAGCGCGATCAGCACTTCGTACTGGATGTAGCGGGTACGCAGCAACACCGCTTGCAGGCACTGCTGCAACGCCGCCAGGTCATCCCCGGCCGGCAGGAGGATCGACACCAGCGGGCGTTCGGTGTGGCGGTAATCGATCTGATAAGTGCCCGGCACCGTCGAAGTGACCTTGGCCTTGTAGCCACGATTGCCCAGATGGCGCAACAACGCCAGGCGTTCATCGGCGTTTTCTTCCAGTGCCGGCGCCCGCGCAATCACCAGCGGCTCATCCAGGTGGGCCAGCCCGTTGAGTCCACCCTGCTCGATGATGCGCAACAGCAAGTCGAACTCCAGGGCCTTGCTGAAGTCTGGCTGGTAGCCGCCGACTTCCATGAAGACCTCCCGACGGATCAACCAGTGACGCGCCATCAAGGCCGGCAGGCTTTGCAGCAAATCAAGGTTGAAGCCCGGACGGAATACGTCCACCAGTGCGCCTTCCGGGGTGCGCTGGATTTCGTCGGTGGCGACGGCGCGGCATTCCGTGTCGGACAACAGTTCCAGGCTGGCGCGCAACAGACCGCCGGCGGTGAACTCGTCACCGGCTTCAGCCAGCATCAACCAGTCGCAAGTCGACTGACGAGCACTCTGGTTCAGTTTGTCGACGTAGTTGCTTTGCGTGACCCGGACAAAGTGCAGGGTGTTCTGCGCCGTGGTCGCCGCCGGCGCTTCACCGGTGGTGAAGACCACAATCCTGAATGCCTTGCCGCGACCTTCGAGCAGGCTGTCGAGCGAGACTTGCAGCTTGTCGATATCGTTATCCAGGTCGAGCAGGAAGATCCCGAACTGTGGGCCACCGTCGTTGGCCACAAGGTACTGGTTGATCGACTCTGCCTCGTCGGCATCTGGCTGGCGGGGCGCGAGCCATTTGAGCAGCCGACCGGAGCGCATCTTGTCGAATGTCGCACGGTTGCCTTCGACCGACACCGCTTCAAGACGCGCGGCCCAGTCACCCATGGCCTGCGCTTCCTGGTCTTCGCCCAGCAGTGCGAGCTGTGCCGCCAGACGCTTGACCACCGTGCGGCTGAACACGTTGCTGTCGTGGGCTTGCCACAAACGGTCGACCACACTTTCCGGCGTGTCGTTGTTACGCGCCTGCATCAGGCTGTGCTGCCGCGTCCAGACACCCTCCAGGCCTTGCAGCTGGACGCGACCGGCCGGCATGGCGTGCAAGAGGAACTCGAACTGGGTCAACTGATCGAAAAACGCCTGGTTGTAGAACGGCATTTCAACGTATTGCTTGGGCCCGAAACGCCGTACCGGGCCGGTCTCGACACTGGTCCAGGCGGACTCGAAAATCAGCTCGGTGGTCAGTGCCCGGCCGGTGCGCAAGCTATCGGCCAAGGCCTCGAAGCTTTGCAGCGCGAACTGCCTGCCTTGCTCCGGGTCCTCGCCTTGTACTTGAGTTGGCAACCCGAAGAGGAAAGCGGCAAAGGCTTCCCGCTCGGCGACCGTCCTGGCATCCATATGAGCCAGCGTATGGAAGATCTCGGTGTTGTGGTCCGAGTACCCGTAGTTCATCTCGCGCACGACATACGGGATCGGCAGAATCCGCGCCTTGCCCCGCGCCAGCATGTAGTACGTATGACCGATTTCCTGCCATTGGAAGGACGTATCGTGAGGCATGACCTGATACCAGTCACGTACCAGGTCGGTGCGCTGTACGGCATAGAATGGCGGGAGGTACTGGTGCATGTAGTCCAGCACACGCTCCTCGGCGTGTTCGGAGCAATAGTCTTCGCAGACCTTCTTGTCACGCCGGAAGTAACTGACGCTATTGGCTTGCGACAGGTACATCATGCTGTAACCGTGGCACAGGCCGTAGTCGGGATTGGCCTGCATGAATGCCACGGCCGCACGCAGGGCGTCATGCACATGGAAGTCATCGTCGGCGGCGAACACCATGAACGGTGTGGTCACTTGCTCCACGCCGAAGGCCAGCTTGGCACGAACCCCCCAGTAGCCGAACTGCGGGACATGCTGGTAATCCACATTTTCAAACTGTCCGGCCAGGCCTGGCTGACCTTCAGCCGAAGAATCCAGCACCAGAATCCTGCAAGGCAAGCCGCTGTAGAATCGCGCAGCGCGACGCAAGAATGCCGGCCGCTCGTGAGACATCAGCACCACGGTCAACTGTTCGTTGAGTGCCAACCCGTGTTCAGAATTATTCTTGCCTTGCATACATCTCCCCACATCGGCCAATCGCCGAAAAAACCCAACGATGTCTTGTCGATTACCGCACGCGACGCAGATAGCCATCCGGCGCGACGGTGATCAGCAGCTTGCTGTGAATGGCCTGGTCGATCTCGAAATCGCGATTTTCTTCCAGGTAGGCCCATACCGCGGTTTTCGGGTTGTCGCCCTTGCCCCACGGGCGGTCCGGGAAGGCATCTTCCGGCATGTCTTCAACCACGGTATCCATCACCACGCAGTAGCTGCCTACCGAGGTCATGGGGGCATAGGCCCGCAGCTCTTCCAGTACGTGCTCGTGGGTATGGTTGGAGTCCAGTACCACCAGCACTTTCTTGCCCTCGACGCGCTGGCGAACCTGCTCGACGATCGCCGGATCAATGCTCGACCCCTGGATCATCTGGATCCGCTTGCTCATCGGGTGCGCTTCGATCGCCTCACGGTTGTGCTGGCGGATATCGATGTCGACGCCCAGCACTTCACCATGGCCGATCAGTTCCAGCATCGAGGCGTAAAACACCAGCGAGCCGCCGTGAGCGATTCCGGTCTCGACAATGATGTCCGGCCGCAGCGCCCAGATGATCTCCTGCATGGCGACCATGTCCTGGGGGAACTGAATGATCGGGCGCCCCATCCAGCTGAAGTTGTAGGTGTACTTGTGCCTGGCGGTCGTGCCGACCCAGTCCAGCGAAGTGGCTTGCAGGGCTTTGTCCTGTTGCAGGCCTTCGATGTTCTCTTTTACTTCTTCACGAAACTGCTCATGAGGATTCATTACAGACTCTCCGGAAATTAGTCGCGGTGGTTAGTTGAAAACCCGACCGTCTTGAAAGGAAACTGGATTGGTCTTGATGGTCCTGGCGGGACTGCCCACCACAACCGCGTAGTCTGGAACGTCTCTGGTCACCACGGCGCCCGCACCGATGGTGGCCCAACGGCCGATGCGCAAACGTGGCAGGATCGTGGCGTTGGTACCGATGAAGGTGCCGTCACCGACTTCGACACAACCGGCAATGCAGACACCCGGCGCCATGAACACCGAATGACCGATCCGCCCCTCATGCCCGACCACGCTGCCGGCGCTGATACTGGTGTTGTCGCCCAGGCTGACTTGCGCCTGCATGATCACGCCCTCTTGCAGATACGTGCCGACGCCCATCGTGATCATCGTCAGATCGATGCCCGGGTGGATGAAATTGCCCAGGGTGCCGCCAGCCTCGACGATCTCGCAGGTGGTCCGATGACGCAGCGCGGTGCTGCCGGTGATCAAATTGACAAAGCGTGTCTCGGGGCCTTTCAGCTCGGCCACCTTGTCGGTGCCACCCACTACCGGCACGCCATGAAACAGCGTGCCTTGCTTCGCCGGATCGTTATCGAGAAAGGCGAACTGCACGTCCGGCTGGCTGCGTTGCAGGGTGAGGATCATCCGTACCGCTTCGGGATTGGCCGCCCCCAGCAGGTAAACCTTCATAGCCGGGTCCTTTTGAGTACCAGCGCGCGCAGCACTTCGATGACCCGGTGCTGATCGTCATCGGTCATGTCGTGGTAACTGGGCAGATTGATCGCGCGCTCCGGCAGCGAATGCGCCACGGGCGAGTCGGCCGTCAGTTCGCTGAACATCGGCAAGGACGACAGCGGCCAGAAGAACACCCGCGCGTCGATATCGGCGGCCTGGAAGGCTGCGATCAGCATGTCCCGCGTAATGCCCAGTTCGCGCTCAAAGACCACGGTGGGCATCCAGTAGCCATTGCGCGCATGTTCGGGCTCAGGGTTCATGGACAAGCCCGGCAATGCAGCCAGGGCGTCGGCGTAACAGGCAAAGATCGCGCGCTTGCGTTCGATCAACTCATCGATCCGCTCAACCTGCGCGCAACCGACGGCCGCTTGCAGGTTGCTCATCTTGTATTTGAAACCGAGGAAATCCGGCCAGAACTGCTTGCTGCTGCCCGCCACCCGGCCATGGTTGGACAGGGTCAGTACGCGCTCATACAGGGCCTTGTCCGACGTCACGAAGATGCCGCCTTCGCCGGTGGTCATGGTCTTGGTGCCATGAAAGGAAAACGCGCCGAACGCGCCCAGCGAACCGGCCGACCGACCGCGCCACTGCGAGCCAATTGCCTCGGCTGCGTCCTCGATGACCGGCAGGCCAAACTCGTGACCGATGGCCAGCAACGCATCCATATCGCAGAGATTGCCGTAGAGGTGCACCGCCAGAATCGCTTTGGTGCGTGGGGTAATCGCCTGGCGCACCCGCTGCGGGTCGAGGCACCAACTGTCCGCCAGCACGTCGACGAACACCGGTGTCGCGCCCAGATAGGTGATGGGCGCGGCCGAAGCGATCCAGTTGGTATCGGCAAGGATCACCTCATCGCCGGCACCGATGCCCAGTGCCGCCATGCCCATGTGCAGCGCGCCGGTGCAACTGGACGTTGCAATCGCGTACGTCGCACCCACGTGCTCGGCAAAGGACTTCTCGAACCGCGTCAGGTACTCGTAGCAGCGCTCTCCCCAGCCATGGCGGACGGCATCGAGTACGTAGTCGGCTTCCAGCTCACCGACACTGGGTTTGGTGTAATGAATTCGGCTCATCGAATGATCAACTCGGGAATGGCAATGACAAAACGACCGTCCCATGCACGAATGCCGGCAAAGGCCTGGGTGATCTCATCCAGCAGGTTCCACGGCAGCACCAGCACGTAGTCCGGCTTTTCGATGTCGATCCGTGCCGGCGACACGATCGGAATGCGGCTACCGGGCAGGTACTTGCCTTGCTTGTGCGGGTTGGCATCGGCAACCCAGGCCAGCAGGTCCGGTTTGACCCCGGCATAGTTGAGCAAGGTATTGCCCTTGGCGGCGGCGCCGTAGCCGACCACGCGCTTGCCATCGGCCCTGGCCTGCAACAAAAAGCGCAGCAGGTCATGCTTGATGCGCTCGGCGGCCGGGGCCAGGGTCGTGTAGTACTCCGGGGTTTTCACTCCGGCGGCAAGTTCGGCCTGCAGTTGTTGCCGGACCGCCGGCTGCACTTCGCGACGCTCGCCGTCCAGTCGCTGCACGAACACCCGCAGCGAACCGCCATGGGTCGAGAGCTGACTGACGTCGAACACTTGCAGGCCATTGCGCTCGCACAAAGTCTGCACGGCAGTCAGCGACAGGTAGGAATAGTGTTCGTGGTACAGCGTGTCGAATTGCTGGCCGGCCATCAGCGTCAGCAGTTGCGGGAACTCGAAAGTCGCCACGCCGGTCGGCTTGAGCAACGTCGCGAAACCGCCAAGGAAATCGTTGATATCCGGGACGTGGGCCAGCACGTTGTTGGCGGCCATCAGGTCGGCGCCCCAGCCTTCGCTTTTCAGCTGCGCGGCGGTGTCGCGACCGAAAAACACTTCACGAATCTCCAGGCCTTTTTCCCGCGCCGCTTGCGCGGTGCTGCGGGTCGGCTCGACACCCAGGCAAGGGATGCCACGCCGGGCCACGTACTGCAACAGGTAGCCGTCGTTGGCCGCGACTTCCACCACACGGCTGTCGGCGCCCAGACCGAAACGCTCGACCATCTCGGCCACATAACGCTCGGCATGGGCCAGCCAGGTGCTGGAGAACGAACTGAAATAGGCGTACTCGGCATCGAACAGGCTGTCTGCGCTGGTGTAGTCCTCGGTTTGTACCAACCAGCACTGCTGGCACACGGCGACTTTCAGCGGCACCCATTGTTCGGCCTGCTCCAACTGGTCAGCACGCACGTAGGCGTTGGACGGTGGCGAGGTGCCCAGGTCGATCAGCGGCAGGGTCAGCGCAGTCGCGCAACCACGGCAGTTCATAGATGCACTCCGGTGAAGTGTTCATCGAGCGCCGGATGACGGCTATCGCGCACCGACAGATTATTGACAGGCAACGGCCAGGCAATCGCCAGCCGTGGATCGAGCACCGACAACCCGCCTTCGTGTTCCGGCGTGTAGTCGTTGCTGTGCAGGTAAAGCAGCTCGGCGTCGGCGCTCAGGGTCTGGAAGCCATGGGCGAACCCGGCCGGAATCAACAGGCTGCGACCATCGCCGGCCCGCAGGTGTTCGGCGTGCCAGTGCAGAAAGGTCTCGGAGTCGGGGCGCAAATCCACCGCGACATCCCAGACTTCACCGCGCAGGCAAGTGATCAACTTGGCTTCCGGCGCGCGCTCGTTCTGATAATGCAGGCCACGCACGCTGCCGCGTTCGCGGGTGCAGGAGTGATTGATCTGGCGGATATGAAACGCCTGGCCAAACGCACTCAGGCTGCCTTCGCAGAACAACCGGGAAAAGTGCCCGCGCTCGTCCTCGAAGCGCTTGTGCTGCACGCTGAACAAACCGCTCAGCGGCAACGCCTTCAACAGGAAATCACTCACAGCGCGCCTCGATACAGGTTCAACTGCGCCAGGCTGATGGCGCGCATGTCATCGCCGTTCTGCCATGCCAGATGCCAATCCAGGGTTTGGGTCAGGCATTGCTGCAACGACCAGCGAGGTTGCCAGCCGAGCAATTGACGGGCGCGGCTGCTGTCCAGGCGCAACAGGCCGGCCTCATGCATATCGCTTGGCTCGATGCGCAGGCCGCGCGCCTGGGGCCAGCGACTGGCGAGCAACTCGACCACTTCACCGACGCTGCACATGTCCGCTTCACCGGGACCGAAATTCCACGCTCCGGCGAATTGCGGGCCTTGCTCGAACAGGCCGGCAGCCAGTTGCAGATAGCCGGCCAACGGCTCCAGGGCGTGCTGCCATGGGCGCACAGCTTGCGGGTAACGCAAAGTCACCGGCTCGTTCGCCGACCAGGCCTTGAGTACATCGGGAATCAAGCGTTCCGGAGCGAAATCACCACCGCCCAGCACATTGCCGGCGCGGGCCGTGGCCAACGCCAGGCCATGCTCGGCGTGCTTTTCAGGGGCAAAGAACGAGGCGGCATAGGATTGCGCCAGCAATTCGCAGCAAGCCTTGCTGCTGCTGTAGGGATCGTGCCCGCCCAACGCTTCGTTTTCGCGGTACGGCCACAACCATTCCTGATTGGCGTAGACCTTGTCGGTGGTCACCAGCACGCAGGCACGCACGCCGCCGACCTGACGAATCGCTTCGAGCAGGTTGAGGGTACCCATGACATTGCTGGAGTAAGTGCCCAACGGGTCGCGATAACCTTCACGCACCAGCGGCTGGGCCGCCAGGTGCAGGACGATTTGCGGCCGGGTCTCGGCGATCAGCTCCAGCAATGCGCCAAGGTCACGCAAGTCGCCGCGCTGATCGTTGATGCCTTCATGAACGCGGGCCAGTTCGAACAGGCTCGGTTCGGTGGAGGGGTCGAGGGAAAAACCGCTGACCTCGGCCCCCAGGCTTTGCAGCCACAACGTTAGCCAACTGCCCTTGAACCCGGTATGGCCGGTGACCAGCACACGTTTGCCGCGCCAGAATTGCGGGCTCAGTCCCATTGTTTCCATGGGGCCTCCCCGCTCTGCCACAGCGCCTCGAGGTGGTTCTTGTCACGCAGGGTGTCCATCGGCTGCCAGAAACCGTCGTGCTGGAACGCCATGAGTTCACCGCGCTCGGCCAGGCCATCCAGCGGGCCGGATTCCCACGAAGTGTCGTCGCCTTCGATCAGCGGCAGCACCTTGGGCGAGAGGACGAAAAAGCCGCCATTGATCCAGCCACCGTCGCCGCGAGGCTTTTCGGTGAAACCCAGGACCTTGTCGCCATCGCGATTGAGCGCGCCGTAGCGGCCGGGTGGTTGTACCGCGGTGACGGTGGCCAGTTTTCCATGCTGGAGATGGAAGTCCACCAACGCCCCGATATTGAGGTCCGACACGCCGTCGCCGTAGGTAAAGCAGAAAGCCTTTTCGTCTTCAAGGTAACGTCGGGCACGGCGCAAACGGCCACCGGTCATGGTCTCTTCGCCGGTATCGATCAGCGTGACGCGCCATGGCTCGCTGTAGTTCTGGTGAACATCCATGCGGTTGTTGCGCATGTCGAACGTGACGTCGGAGGTGTGCAGAAAGTAGTTGGCGAAAAAGTCCTTGATCGCATAGCCCTTGTAGCCAAGGCAGATCACGAAATCGTGGATTCCGTGAGCGGAGTACTGCTTCATGATGTGCCAGAGAATTGGCTTGCCGCCGACTTCGATCATCGGCTTGGGCTTGAGGTGCGACTCCTCGCTGATCCGCGTACCCAGGCCACCCGCCAAAATAACTGCCTTCATCCCTTCCCCTCTTGTTCGTCACAGGGCTCAGCCAAGCTGTATCAAGCTTTTGCGGGCCATCTGGGTTAAACCTGCCGCCGTTCAGGACACGTCGCGGACTCACCGCAAGTGCTCGTTTTATGGCGATATTTGGGGGACTTGCAGGAAACGCGCCAGCTCTTTGAGTCCTGTGCTCGGCGGCCCCACGGGCAGGCCAAGACCCATACCCGCCGAATCACAGGCACAAAAAAGGCAGGTGACTAGAGGTCACCTGCCTTCGCGCAGAACAGACTGAAGGATCAGTCCGCGAGCCAGCCATTCTCCCAATAACGCAGGTTGTCGCCGCGCAGCACGTAGTCACGCAGCACGATCTCGCGCAGCTCATCGCCCATGCGATAACTGGCGTCCGGATCGGCCAGGTGCATGCGGATCGCCTGCAGCCATTCATCCGTGGAATTGGTCTTGATCCGGGTGCACGGCAGGTAACCGCGATAGGCCTCGGTGTCGGTGCAGATCACCGGGTAACCGCAAGCGCCGTACTCCAGCAAACGCAGGTTGCTCTTGCAGTCATTGAAGATGTGGAACTCCAGCGGTGCCAACGCCAGATCCAGGTTCAGGCTGGCCAGCTTGGCCGGATACACGTCCAGCCCGATCACCCCATGGAACTCATGCATGTACGGGCGCAGATCGTCCGGGCACATGCCGAAGAACACCCAATCGACTTCATTGGCCAGTTCGCGGACCACATCGGCGATCACCGCCAGGTCACCGTGGTGGCTGGTGCCGCCACCCCAGCCGACCCGAGGTTTTTTCGAAGTGCGGCGTTGACTGCGCAGGTCGGTCCACAAGTGCGCCGCCAACATGTTGGGCACCACGCGAATGTCGCGGTGCATGTCCGACAGCGCATTGCCCAGCGGCGCGGTGGAGACCACCACGCGATCGCACATGCCGATGGCGCGCCGCACCAGCTTCTCCATTTCGTCCTTGCCCGGCATGTTGCGGATATGCGCATTGCGGTGCGGAACGTTGATCACGAAGTCGTCCAGCTCATAGATGCGCCGTGCGCTGGAGTATTTTTGCAGGCTCGGGATTTCGTTGATCGGACCTTCGGAATAGCGCCCCTGCAGGATGATCACGTCAGGCGAATGACGCTCGACTTCGATGATGGTCGGCAGGTTGTAATGAATGCGTCCGTGCGCCCTTCCGGCCGCCTCCAGCTCAATCAGCGGTTGCGTGACCCGATAATGGCCGATGGCGGACGCATTGACCGGCAACGCAAGAATCTTCGGCAGTTGAGCCTTGGAAAACGGGCTCCAGCCGGATCGCAGGCCGGGTTCGAGGCTGAAGCTCGAACCACCCAACCCCTGCAACGCCAGGTTGGTGTTGTAGGCCGGATCACGGGCCACGATCGGCAGCCAGCGCTTGTAGAAAACTTCCTGCTCCTGTTCGCTGCGGGCCTGATCACCTGGCTGCACAACCGCCGGTTGCGCGCCCAGGGCCAATTGAGCGTGCGGCGTCCACACCACCAGATAACCTTCCTGGCCGACGCGCAGGCACAGGTCCACCTCGTTGAGGGACTGCGCCAGGCCCCGCTCGTCCAGGCCACCGACTGCGTCAAAGACTGCCTTGCGAATCATCAGGCAATCGCCGCCGACGGCACTGTAGTTGTGGGCGACCTGCAAGCGGTACATGTAGCCCGCCGCTTGAAGTGTCTCGCCATGGAACGGCACGCCGGCCGGCCCTTGCAACCCGAGAATCAGCCCGGCATGCAGCACGCGACCATCAGGATTGAACAGCTTGGCCCCCACCACGCCGACTTCCGGACGTTGCGCATGATTGAGCAACTCGGCCAGCCACTGCCCCTGGGTGATCACCGTATAGGGATTGAGCATCAGGACATATTCGCCGGCCGCCTGCCGCACGGCGAAATTGCGCACCGCCGCCGCATTGCCTTGCACGTCACAGCGCAACACCCGGACCCGCTCGCTGCCCAGTTGCGCCATGCCGGCGAACCACTCGAGCGCCTCGGCGCTCTCGCTGCCGTTATCCACCAACAGCAACTCGTATTCACCGTAGGCCGTTTTCTCCAGCAGGCTCTCGACACAACGCTGCAACGCCAGGGTCTGGTCCTTGCTGACGAGAATGATCGACACCAGCGGCCGGTCATCATGGTGATAATCGACCCGATTGAGCAGCTGGGAACTGCCCTGGCGAATTTCGTGGGCGACACCCAGGCGCTGCAGATGAGCTTCAAGCAAACGCGGGTTGTTATCCACCACTTGCGGCTGCGACAGCCATTTGGCCAGGTCGAACGCCGACTCCAGCAGAACCTCCGAAATGTGCCCGATCACATGCGTGCCAGCACGCTCGACCATGCGCCACAACACATCGTGTGGCGCCAGTTCGCCATGCAGCGAATCGAAACCGCCCAATGCCAGGAACCGCTCGCGCTCGAACGCCAGCGCACGCCCCACGTAGGGATAGCTGCGCATGAGATCCAGGTTGAAGTCCGGCTTGAATGCAGGCTCGGCCGACTCACCCTGATGCAGCCCGCCTTCATCGCTGTACAGGCAGGTCAGGGTGCGCGACAACGCAATTCGTTCAGCCATGATCAGCAAGGCCGGCGCCACCAGGCGATCACCGGCACGCAGCAGATAGAACCAGCCGGCCCCTTCCAGTTGCGGTAACAGGGCATTGATCTGCTGCTGCCAGTCGTCCTGCAGCGGCAAGCGAAACACGCGCTCATCCAACTCGGCTTCAGTGCAGGATGCCGACAGCACCAGCGTCAGTTCAGGGGCGTAATCCTGATCCGCCAGCGATTGCAGAGTGAGTTCCAGCGCCGAACGACTGCCCTGTTCATCGATGATGATCGGAACGATTTTGGGTCTGCTCGGCCAGGCTTCCAGCGTATCCGCCAACAGCTCGCGCTGACCGTCGGTGAGACTGCGGCACGCCAGCCACTGGGCATACAGCTGGGCAAAACTGACACTGGCGATGCCGACATGCCAGTCCTGGGTGGTCTGTTTCGTACCCAGGGTCCGGCTCAGCGGCAACTCTTCCCAAACCCGCGGTGACTCGTCCACCCCGGTCAACGGTACATAGCGCACCCAACCCTGTGCCGGCGCGGACTCCCCGCCACGCGCCTTGAGCATTTGCGACAACCATTGCCGCTCGGTTTCGGCCGCATCCTTCATCGACTGCTGACCGCTCAGGCGCTCCGGGTACAGGCGTTCGACGCCGAGCACGTGATTGGACACCGCCAGATTGCCGCGGCGCATCAGGCAGACATACAAGGCGAAATCAAGGGTGGCGACGAAGCAATGGTCGGGCTGAGTCAGGGCCGGCAGCAGTTCAAGCACGTCAGCCCTACGGAACATCGCATTGCTGAAGCCACCGAGGATGTTGACCGGGAAGTTTTCGAAGATCGCCAGCAGGTCCTCACCCTTGAACACCCCGCCCACCGGGGACAGCGGGGTATTTTCCAGACGCGAAGGCAGTGGCATGTCATCGGCATCCCAGAGCAACCGCTGGGCCACCACCAGATTGACGTCAGCGCAGTCGATGAGCACCTGTGCCTGAAACTCGATGCAGGACGAGAACAACTGGTCATCATCACAAAGGAACTTGATGTACTCGCCCTGTGCCTGCTCCAGGCAAGCCTGAAGGTTACCCACCAGCCCCAGGGTTCGAGGGTTTCGCACATAGCGTACGGACGCGCCCTGTTCAACCGCCGAAGCCACGATCTCTTCAATCTCGTGACCACGACTGTCATCGCAAACGATGATCTCCAGATTGCCGTAGCTCTGGCTCACAGCCGTATGCAAGGCGCGACTGAAAAAGCGCGGATTGAAGGCGGGGATGACCAGGCTGACAAGCGGGAGTGAATTCACGGCGGGCTCACAGGCGGCGCGAGCCCGCCCTGAAAAGCGAGCCCTTTGTTACCGCAAAAAAGACGATAAATACTGAAGGGGCAAGCAATCGGGCGCCTGCGCGCCCGACCACCGTCAGATCTTGTTGAACAGGCCCAACTGGGAAATCTTGCTGAACGCCAGCTGCGCAGCCTGCAGCATGGTCTGCTGCAAGGTCAGGCGCGTCATGACTTCGGCCGGGTCCGAATCGCGAATCGACGACTGGCTCGCGGTGTTCGCCAGGGTCAGGCTTTCGTTGGTCGCGGTCTGGTTATCCAGCGCCTGGCCGCGAGCACCGATCGTGGTGATGGCCGAACCGATCTGGTTGGCCGCACTGTCGATGTTGCCCATTCCCGACTCCATGGCGCCGAGAAACTTCTGCTTGGCCACCGAGTCTCCGTCGATTGGCGTGTTCAGCGCGGTGATCATCTGGCCCAGGGTGTCGAGCACGTTCTGGGTCTGATGGTTGTTGGACTGAATCACGAACTGGTCGCCGGACGCCGGGGCGCCACCGCCCAAGGCAAAGGTCACGCCCGCAGCGGTGGCATTGCCGCCCGACACGGTACCCGACGAGACGGGTCTGCTGTCGGCGGTGATCGGAGCAGCGTACAGGTCGAAATCGGTCGCACTGGTGAACTTGAGGATCGCCCCACCCGACGGGAAGGCGTTGGTGTAGGCCGTCTGGTCCGTCACGCTGGAACCGGTGATGACCGCGGTCGACGGGTTACCGGCGCTGCGCGACGTGTTGAAGGTATCCGAGGCGGAAGACAGATTGAAACTGTGGCCGGCGATCACCGCATCCGGGTTGGTATCGCCGGACTTGAGGTTGATGTTCAGCTTCAGGTCAACGCCACGGAAGCTGACGGTCTGGTTGGCCCCGTTGGCATTGCTGATGACGCCATTCTGGCTGGCTTCGGCGGTCACGTCGTTGCCCAGCGAGTCGGTGATCTTCAACTGGGTGCTGCTGAGGAAGCTGACCGTGTAAGGCTGGCCACCCGTGAATTTCGCATTGTAGGTGGAGCTGGTGCCGACCGTACCGTTGGACAGCACCACACGACCGTCATCCACCGCCGGAGCGGTCATGGAGACCTGGGTGCGACTGGTGTTGATGGTTTGCTGGAACGCATCCCAACCGGTGGTATTGGTGCCAACCGTCATGCCATCGCCAATACCGAGGTCGACGGTAGTCTGGTCACCGTTGTAGCGGTAGGTGCCGTCCGCGTTCTGCGAATAAGGCGCGGTGTCGGTTTTCGAACCGGAGAACAGGTAGTTGCCGCTCGCATCCTTGGAGTTCATCAGGCCCAGCACTTGTTGCTGGATCTGCCCCAGTTCCGATGCATAAGCCTTGCGGTCGGCGTCGGTGGCAATGCCGTTGCTGGCAGCGAGGGCCAGTTCCTTGACGCGCTGCAATGCGGTACCGATGGAGTTGAGCGTGGTTTCCTGCAGGCTCAACGCATTCCTGGTGCTGCTGATGTTGGTGCCGTACTGATCGAGCATCGCGCTCTGCTGACCCAGTTGCAGCAAACGACCGGCACCGATCGGATCATCGGCGGCGGTATTGATGCGGGTCAGGCTGCTGGCTTCGTTACTGGTCGCGATGGCCTTGTTGAAGTTGCGCTGGTAATTCGCAGCGGTGATTTCGTAATACTGGGCGGTGGAAATGCGCATGAATTACGACTCCTTAAAGGCTGTTGATCAGCGTGGTGAAAATTTCCTGCGCAGCCTTGATGATCTGCGAAGACGCGGTGTAGTACTGCTGGTACTTGACCAGGTTGCCGGTTTCTTCATCCAGGTCGACCCCGGAGTTCGAATCCCGCGCCCCTTTGGCGTTGTCCAGGATCGCGGTAGTGGCTTCGCTGTCGGACTTGCCCTGGGCAGCCTTGGCACCGACGTTGGTCACCAGCTTGTTGTAGGCGTCGGTCAGGCTGATGCCCTTGCTCGCCGAGCCGGTGTCTACGGTCTGTTTGGTTTGCAAACCCACCAGCGCTTGAGCGTTGCGGTTGTCAGAAGACGCCGCGCCGGTCAGGTTGATGGTGAAGCTTTCGCCGCTGGCGGGTGTGGCGCCGACCGTGGTCTGCACGGTGAAGGTCTTCTGCACGGCTGGCGTGACACTGTTGTCCATCACCGGCGCGCCGCTGGCATCGACCATGCCCACTTTGAGATTCAGGGTGTTGCTCTGGCCGGGAACGATGGTGCCGGTGCCGATCGAGTTGCCCTTGGCATCGACCAGGTTGTAGCTCTGGCTGCCGCCACTGGCCGCCCCGAACACCAGTTTGACCGGCGTCGAGTTCTTGAGCGCGGTCTGCATTTCCGCCTGGGCCGCCGGGTTGTAGATGTCGATGGTGCTGGTCAGCGTCGGCTGGGTGTAGGTGCCGGTGTTGTTGGCACTGGTCACGCCGGTCAAGGGTGCCGCGGCCGCGATTTTTTTCGGGTCGGTGAGCACGGTCTGGATACTGGCTGCCGCACCGCGGGTCGGCGTCACCTTGAACGAATCACCAGCGCTCGGCGCACCGCCGTTCAGGTTCAGGCTGAAGCCGTCGATCACCGGAGCCGGGGTCGTCGTGGTACTGAACGAGCCCATGTCGGTGCCGTCCGAGCGCTTGACGGTGTAGTCGGTCGCACTGGTGAACGTCACCTGGTAGTCGCTGGTGGTCAGCTTGCCGGTGTCCTTGATGGTGACATCCAGGTTGCCGGACCCGGCACTGTTGCCCGCCGACGCAATGCTGCGCTGACTGATCAGGGCGGCACTGTTGATATTGGTAAAGATCGCCGCGCCGAAATCACCGTTCTTGTCGATGCCTTGCGCCTGCTGGCTGTTGATCTGGTCAGCGACCACCAGTGCCACGCGCCCCAGCTCATTGAGCGAAGGGTCGAGCACTTCCTTGCGGTAAGTCAGCAGGCCACCGATTTCACCGCCGCTGATCACCGAAGTCACGTCGATGGTGCTGGAGCCACGGTCGAGCTGCAGCGACATGCGCGATGGATCATCCTGGCTCGGTACGGTTTTCAGCGTATTGGTGGTGTTGCCGACCACCAGTGGTTGACCGCTGCCGATGTAGATGTCGTAGCTGTTGCCACGCTCGACCACCTGGGTACCGACCAGCTCGGACAGTTGGCGCACGGCTTCGTTGCGCGAATCCAGCAGGTCGTTTGGCTGGTTGGTGCCGGTGGACAGTTCGGAAATCTTCTGGTTGAGCGTGGCAATCCTGGAAGACAGCTTGTTCACCTGATCCGCCATGTCGCCGAGGCTGCCGTTCAGGTTGGTGTTCTGGTCATTCAACTGCCTGGCAATCGAATTGAAACGGGCGGACAAGGCCTGGGCACCGGTCAGCACCGACTGGCGGGACGTGTCGTCGGTGGCCGAGGTCGAAACGCCCTGCATCGAGGTGAAGAACTTTTGCAGCACGCCGGTCAACCCGGTGTTGCTATCGGAAAGCGTGGCGTCCAGCGGAGTGGCCTGAGCGTTGTAGGACGACGCTTCGCTGTTGAGCGAGGTGGCGGTACGCAGCTGCGAATCGAGATAGGAGTTGTACACGCGACGCACATCGGCCAGCGTCGTGCCGGTACCGATGAATACGTTGCCGTACTGAATCGAGCCCTTGGTGCTCTGCACAGATTGCTGGCGCGAGTACCCGGCGGTGTCGACGTTGGCAATGTTGTTGCCGGTCGTCACCAACGAGTTATGGCCAGCACTGAGCCCCGACATCCCGATATTGAGCAAACTCATGATTCAGACCTTAATCCTTGTGCCTATAAAGGCGTGGTGGAAACGCCCGCCGCAGCGTAGTTCTGGTAACTCGTCATCTGCTTGGCTATCTGCGAAATCTTGCTTGCGTAGTCCGGGTCGGTTGCGTAACCGGCCTTCTGCAACTCGCGTACAAATTGTTCTGGGTTATCGGCCGACTTCACGACATCTTGATAGCGATTATTGGTCTGCAGCAAAGTCACAAGGTCATGGAAACTGTCCTTGTAGGAGTCATAGGAACGGAACTCGGCCGTCTCCTTGACCATCTGCCCGTTGCGGAACTCGCTGGTGATCGCCCGCGCCGAATTACCCTGCCAGCTGTTGCCGGCCTTGATGCCGAACAGGTTGTGGCTGCTGCTGCCGTCCTGAGCACGCATGACCGACTTGCCCCAGCCGGTTTCCAGAGCCGCCTGGGCCACCAGGTAACGTGGATCGACACCAATGCGGGCCGCCGCTTCCCTGGCCATCGGCAACATGGTGTTGACGAACTGGTCGGCGGAACTGAACGCTTTCTTCGCCGGCGCCAGAGGAATCTGCGCCATGGCGCGACCGTAAATCTGCATGCCGCCAGTGGAGGCCTGCTGCGCGTTCGCCAGCCAGTCGCCGTTGTACAGCGGCCCCGAGCCGGTGCTCGTCGTGCGCTCTGGCAATGACGTCTTGTTGAGCGTCGTGGTGGCAGCGGTCGTCGCCGAAGGCACCAGCCCGGCCAACAGTCGATCTGCCAGCTTCGGCGGCAATGCCAGGCGTCGCTGATTGATCAGCGCCATGTCATTGCGATGAGCCCCCTCACCCGCCTCTTGCGGCGCATGGACTGATCGCGAAGCCCACAACGGTCGCTGGCCATTGACCCGCGACAGCGGTCCGTTGATCGCGACCGTACCTGCCGCCACCGGCGTTTGCACGGCTGCCTTGGCGGCCTCTTGCTTGGCCAGAGACGCTGCGGCGGCCTCACCCGGTGCCATGGGCTTGTTCTTCGACATCTGGCGCATCAACACGTCAGCCAGACCGATACCCCCACCCTCGCGAGACATGGAAACAGCCAACTGCTGGTCGTACATTTCCTGGTATTGCCTGGCCGCCGGCGTATTCAGCGGATTGTCCTGAGCCAATGCTTCGGTGGCCGAGCGCATCGACTTGAGCATTTCCCCGAGGAACAGCGACTCGAACTCCTGCGCTACCTTGCGCAGGTTGCCATCGCTGTTCTTGTCGCCGACCTTGAGCTGGTTCAAACGATTCAAATCCGAATAGGAGCCCGAGTCGCTGCTGCTGACCAGACCGCTCTTGCGCATATCCACGATGGCCGCCCTCAGATCACGATCAGGTCGGCTTGCAGGGCGCCGGCCTGCTTCAGCGCTTCGAGAATAGCCATCAAGTCACCCGGTGCCGCGCCGACCTGGTTCACCGCCCGCACGATCTCGTCGAGGGTGGTGCCCGGGCCGAACTTGAACATCGGCTTGGCTTCCTGCTGGGCATTGACCTTCGAACGCGGCACCACCGCCGTGGTGCCATTGGACAGAGGGCCGGGCTGGCTGACGATCGGGTCTTCGGTGATGGTCACGGTCAGGCTGCCGTGGGTCACGGCGGCCGGGGAAACCTTGACGTTCTGGCCGATCACGATGGTGCCGGTACGGGAGTTGATGATGACTTTCGCCACCGCCTGACCCGGATCGATTTCAAGGTTTTCCAGGATCGACAGGTAGTCGACGCGCTGGCTCGGATCGAGCGGCGCGGTGACGCGAATCGAACCGCCGTCGATGGCCTGGGCCACGCCAGGACCGAGCATGTCGTTGATCTTGTCGACGATGCGCTTGGCGGTGGTGAAGTCGGAGCGGTTGAGGTTCAGCGTCAGGCTGTTGCCCTGGTTGAAACCGCTCGGCACCGCCCGCTCAACCGACGCACCACCGGGGATGCGACCGGCCGACGGAACGTTGACGGTGATCTTCGAACCGTCGCGACCTTCCGCATCGAAACCACCGACCACCAGGTTGCCCTGGGCCACCGCATAGACGTTTCCGTCGATACCTTTGAGCGGCGTCAGCAGCAAGGTACCGCCGCGCAGACTCTTGGAGTTGCCGATGGACGAAACGGTGACGTCGACCTGCTGACCCGGCTTGGCGAACGCCGGCAGATCGGCACTGATCGACACCGCCGCGACGTTCTTCAACTGCACGTTGCCCGAACCCGGCGGCACCTTGATGCCGAACTGCGAGAGCATGTTGTTGAAAGTCTGCAGGGTGAACGGGGTTTGCGTCGTCTGGTCGCCGGTGCCGTTAAGCCCGACCACCAGGCCGTAGCCGATCAATTGGTTGGAACGCACGCCGGAAATGCTGGCGATGTCCTTCAGGCGCTCGGCTTGAGCGTTGAAGGCCGCGGACAACATCAGGGCAGCCACCACAAGGTGTTTGAAATTCAACATGCTCAACTGGAAAGCCACTTAGAAAGGGAACAGCGGGCTGAGGAAGAAACGGTCGAACCAGCCTGGCTGACTCGCATCGGCAAACGAACCGGTGCCCGAGTAGGTGATGCGCGCATCGGCGACACGGGTCGACGACACGGTGTTGTCGGTGGCGATGTCATCGGCGCGAACGAGGCCGGCAATCCGCACCAGTTCGTCGCCGGTGTTGAGGGTCATCCACTTCTCGCCGCGCACCGCGATGATGCCGTTGGGCAACACATCGGCGACGGTCACGGTGATCGAACCGGTCAGGGTATTGCCCTGGGCCGCCTTGCTGTCGCCCTTGGTGGCGCGGTCGCCGTTGTAGGCGGCTTCCAGGCTCAGGTCGCCACTGCCGAACGGGTTGTTGGTGTTGGGCGTGGAGCCGAACAACGAGGTCAGGCCAATGCTGGTCTTGCTGTTCTTGTCGATCTGCGAGTTGGCGTTTTTGCTTGCCTGGGTCTTTTCGTTCAGGGTGATGGTGATGATGTCGCCGACCCGGAACGCCTTGCGGTCGGTGTAGAGGTTCTGCTCGAACCCGGCCTGATAGATCGAGCCGTTGTTCGCCGCCGCCGGCAACGGCGTGCGCGGCAACACCGGAGCGTAGTAAGGATCATTGGGCTTGGGCGTCGCAGGCACGCAACCTGCGAGCGCGACGATCCCACTCAGTGCCAGAACAGATACATAGCGATTCATGACCCTACCTCACGGTGTTGCAGGCAGCCTCATGGCCGCCTCATAGACTTGATTACAGATTCTGCGTTACGAACGAGAGCATCTGGTCGGCGGTGGAGATCACCTTGGAGTTCATCTCGTAGGCGCGTTGGGTCGTGATCATGTTGACCATTTCCTCGACGGTGCTGACGTTCGACGTTTCCAGGGTGTTCTGCAGCGTGCTACCGAAACCGTTCAGGCCCGGTGTGCCGACTTGCGGCGCGCCACTGGCGGCGGTTTCCAGGAACAGGTTGTTGCCCACTGCCTGCAGGCCGGCCGGGTTGATGAAGTCGGCGGTTTGCAGGTTGCCGATCACCTGGGCAGCCGGGTTGCCAGCCACGGTGATGGACACGGTGCCGTCGCGGCCGACCGTGAAGGTCTGCGCATCGTTGGGAATGACAATGGCCGGCTCCAGGGCAAAGCCGCTGGCGTTCACGATCTGGCCGTTGGAGTCCAGGTGGAAGGTACCGTCACGGGTATAGGAGGTGGTGCCGTCCGGTTGCAGGATCTGGAAGAAACCGCGACCGTCGATAGCAATGTCCAGTGGCTGCTCGGTGGTTTGCAGGCTGCCGGAGGAGAAGTTTTTCTGGGTGCCGACGATGCGCACGCCGGTACCCAGTTGCAGACCCGACGGCAGCTCGCTGTCCTGGGTCGACTGGGCGCCAGGCTGACGCTTGATCTGGTAGAGCAGGTCCTGGAACTCGGCGCGGTCACGCTTGAAACCCGTGGTCGACACGTTGGCCAGGTTGTTGGAAATGGTGGTCAGGTTGGTGTCCTGGGCGGACAGGCCTGTTTTGGCAACCCATAGAGCCGGAAGCATTCGATTCTCCTCGTGCGCCTGTTTTACGGCGCGACGTTCTGGTAATTAGCTGATCTGCAAGACCCGAGCCATGGCCTGGTCATCGTCTTTGGCGGTGTTCATCATCTTGATGTGCAGCTCGAACTGCTTGGACAAGGCCAGTACCGAGGTCATTTCCTCCACGGCATTGACGTTGCTCGACTCGAGGAACCCGGACACCAGCTTGACATCGGCATCGGCCTGCGCCGGCTGGCCGTCCTTGGTATGGATCGAACCGTCCAGGCCCTTGGTCATGTTCTTGAGGTCCGGATTGACCAGCTTGATGCGGTCGACTTCAGCCATCACCCGGGGACCTTCGCCCATTGCGCGGATGCTGATGGTGCCGTCCTCACCGACTTCGATCTGCTGCTCCGGCGGCACGGCAATCGGCCCGCCATTGCCCATGACCGGCATGCCGTTGCCGGCACGCAGCACGCCCAGGGCGTCAACGTTCAGGCTGCCGGTGCGCACATAGCTTTCACCGCCATCGGGATTCTGTACGGCAATCCAGCCGTTGCCTTGCACGGCAACGTCAAGGTCGCGGCCGGTTTCCACCAGCGAGCCCGGGGAGAAATCGGTGGCCGGGCGTTCGGACATGGCAAACGCTCGCGCCGGAAAGCTGTCACCGAACACCGGCATCGAACGGGCCTGCTCCAGGTCTTTCTGGAAGCCGTTGGTGGAGATGTTCGCGAGGTTGTTGGCATGAGCCTTTTGCGCCAGAGCATTCTGGCTGGCGCCGGTCATTGCCACATAAAGGTACTTGTCCACACTCTTTCCTCTGCCTGCCGGACGATTGCCGCCCACTGCTGTGTCGCGCAGGTTGTAGCAATTTGCAGACCAACTTGCGCATAGCGGCTTCACCCCCCTTGAAACCGGGGGGTTGAGGCTAAGAAGAGGAGAACCGAACAATGTATCGAAGACGAAAAACCGGCGCGGTTATGCCGCTTGGCGGCAACGCCGCGAAAAGCCGGCTACCAACCTTTCACGCCGCTCATGTCGGGCAATTTGTGGGCAATGCCTTTATGGCAGTCGATACAGGTTGCCTGGCCGCTGGCCAATGAGGTGGAGTGCATATTGGCGGCGCGCTTGCCCTGGCGTGTGAAGTCCATGAACTCGAAGTTGTGGCAGTTGCGACACTCCCGGGAGTCGTTGGCCTTGAGCCGTGCCCACTCGTGTTCGGCCAGTTCGCGACGCATGCCCAGAAACTTGTCCCGGGTACTGATAGTGCCGAACAACTTGCCCCAGACTTCCTTGGAAGCCTGCATCTTGCGGGCGATCTTGTGCGTCCACTCGTGGGGGACGTGACAGTCCGGGCACGTGGCGCGCACGCCCGAGCGGTTGGTGTAATGAATGGTTTCCTGCAATTCGACAAAAACGTTGTCGCGCATTTCATGGCAGGACGTGCAGAACTTCTCGGTGTTGGTCGCTTCCAGCGCAGTGTTGAAACCACCCCAGAAAATCACTCCGGCGATGAACCCGCCGAGGGTCAGGAAGCCCAGGCTGTAATGCACACTGGGTCGACGCAACACCCCCCAATAATCCTTGAGCAAGGCAAGCAAAGATTTCATGGCCTCTCCTCAAGGTTTCGGCTGTTGATTGATTTCGTCTTGCAGAACCTGGTCGATGTTCTTGAAGCTGTTATTCACCAGAGGCTTCACATCCGTTTGCGGCACATGACACTGGTTGCAGAAGTATCGACGCGGCGACACCGCCGCCAATGCCTGGCCTTCACGGTCCATGTAGTGGGTGATACTGATCATCGGCGCCTGGGTGCGCGCGCTGTTGGCGCGACTGTGGCAAGACAGGCACTTGTTGCTGTTCTTGTCGATGGCATACCCGCGAATACTGTGGGGAATGGTGGGCGGTTGCTCGGGGTAATTGCGCTCACGCTTGACGTCCTTGTTCTCGTCTTCCGCGATGGGCGGTGCCGGCAGTTCCTGGGTCAGGGTCCCGCCGACTCGCCGGCCATCCGGTGCCGGCGCATCCAGTGGGTAACCGGGCTCTGCGGCAAATATCGCGGGCAGCCACGCCAGCAGCACGACGAGCAAGGACAGCGAACGATAATTCATGAAAGCTCTCCTTATGCCGTCTTGATCAACTCAATCCTGATCGCACATTTCTTGTAATCGGTCTGCTTGGAGATCGGGTCCGTCGCATCAAGCGTGACTTTGTTGATCAGCTTGTTGGCATCGAAAAACGGCACGAACACCAGGCCTTGGGGCGGCTTGTTGCGCCCCCGGGTTTCAATACGTGCACGCATTTCGCCACGCCGACTGATCAGCTTCACTTCGCTGCCACGCCGGGCATTCAAGGCCTTGGCATCGGCCGGATGCATGTAGACCAGCGCATCGGGAACCGCTTTATAGAGTTCTTCGACACGCTGGGTCATGGTCCCGGTGTGCCAATGCTCAAGCACCCGTCCGGTGCTCAACCAGAATGGAAAGTCTGCGTCAGGGGCTTCCGCAGGTGGCTCGTAGGGCAGCGCGAAGATGATCGCCTTCTTGTCGGGGTAACCGTAGAACTGCACACCGCTGCCCTTTTCGACATAGGGGTCGTAACCTTCGCGGAAGCGCCACAGCGTTTCCTTGCCTTCGACGACCGGCCAGCGCAACCCGCGCTCGGAGTGATAACGATCAAAGGGGGCCAGGTCATGACCATGTCCACGGCCAAACTGGGCATATTCTTCGAACAGGCCTTTTTGCAGGTAGAAACCGAAATCCCGGGCCTCGTCGTTCTGATAGCCCGCGGCCATTTGCTCAACCGGGAACTGATCGACCTGGCCATTCTTGAACAGCACCTCATACAGGGTCTTGCCCTTGTATTGCGGTGAACCGGCCAACAGTTCCTGCGGCCAGACCTCGTCGGTTTTGAAGCGTTTGGAAAATTCGACCAATTGCCAGAGGTCCGACTTGGCGTCACCCGGCGCCGAGACCAGTTGATGCCAGAACTGCGTACGCCGTTCCGCGTTGCCGTAAGCACCCTCCTTCTCGACCCACATGGCCGTGGGCAAAATCAGATCGGCTGCTTGTGCCGAGACAGTGGGATACACATCCGAAACCACCACGAAGTTCTCGGGGTTGCGCCACCCCGGAAGCACTTCCTGCATGATGTTGGGCCCGGCCTGCATGTTGTTGCTGGCCATCGTCCAGTACACATTGAGCACGCCATCCTTGAGCATGCGACTCTGCTGCACGGCGTGGAAGCCGACCTTTTCCTTGATGGTGCCCGCCGGGAGCTTCCAGATTTTTTCCGCGGTGGCGCGGTGTGTCGGATTGGTGACCACGAGGTCGGCCGGAAGGCGATGGGAGAACGTGCCCACTTCACGCGCCGTCCCGCAGGCCGAAGGCTGGCCCGTCAGAGAGAAAGGACTGTTGCCGGGCTCGCTGATTTTCCCGGTCAGCAGGTGAATGTTGTAGATCAGGTTATTGGCCCACACCCCCCGGGTGTGCTGGTTGAAACCCATGGTCCAGAACGAAACCACCTTGCGCTTGGGGTCGGCGTACAGTTCGGCCAATGCCTTGAGGCGCTCGGCCGGCACACCGGTTTCCTTCGCGGTGCGTTCGAGGGTGTACGGTTTTACGAAAGCGGCGAATTGCTCGAAGTCGATATCGGTCCAGGTGTTCGCCTTGTCGGCATTTTTAGCCTTCATCTCCAGCGGATTATCGGCACGCAAACCGTAGCCAATGTCATCCGTGCCTTTGGCGAATCTGGTGTGTTTGCTGACAAAATCCTTGTTGACCGAGCCGCTTTCAATGATGTGGTTGGCGATGTAGTTGAGGATGAGCAAGTCAGTCTGTGGCTTGAACACCATCGGAATATCGGCCAGTTCAAAACTGCGGTGTTCGAAAGTAGAGAGTACGGCCACTTTCACATTCGGTTGGCTCAAACGCCGATCGGTGACCCGAGTCCAAAGAATCGGATGCATCTCCGCCATGTTTGAGCCCCACAGGACGAATGCATCGGTGACTTCGATATCGTCATAACAGCCCATCGGCTCATCGATACCGAAAGTGCGCATGAACCCCATGACCGCCGAGGCCATGCAATGGCGTGCATTGGGGTCGATGTTGTTCGAGCGGAACCCTGCCTTCATCAACTTGTTGGCCGCATACCCCTCCCAGATCGTCCACTGCCCGGAACCGAACATGGCGACGGACTCCCCGCCCTTGTTCTTCAGCGCCTCCTTGTACTTCAACTCCATCACATCGAACGCCTGTTTCCAGGACACCGGATGAAACTCGCCTTGTTTGTCATATTGCCCATTGGTCATGCGCAGCAACGGCTGCGTCAGCCGATCGACGCCGTACATGATCTTGGATAAAAAGTAGCCTTTGACGCAGTTCAACCCGCGATTGACCTCGGCTTTTACGTCACCGTGGGTTGCAACAACCCTGTTGTCCCTGGTCGCCACCATGACGCTGCAACCGGTGCCGCAAAAACGACAGGGCGCCTTGTTCCAGTCCAGGGCGACCCTGTCTTCTTCGGTAATCAGGTTGCTGGCAGAGGTAAACACCGGAAGGCCCGCAGCCGCCGCCGCGACCCCGGCCGCCTGGGCTTTGACAAACTCTCGCCGCGTCATAGGCATGTGCTTTCTCCCGTTACATCGAGAATTTCGTGATAAACCAGGGCTGCATTGAGCACGCCCGGCAAGCGATTGATCTGATCGATTCGCTGAAGAATCTGGCTTTCGTGTTCGGTTTCCAGCACAACCACCAGTTTGCCGGCGGGACTTTCCTGATGGAGTTCAACGCCTTTGAGCAAACGCAGGTTGGCTTTCACTGCCTCGAACAAGGCAGGACGAACATGTACCACCAGACTGGCAATGTGCAGCGTCTTGTCCACGGACTGACCTCCCTGCTGAGTGAAAGATGGATTTCGATCAGTCAGGGGGGCCAGGCGGACCGATGAGCATCTGCAGAAACCAGACGAAAAAACCGTAACCACCGACTATCGCCACCGATAAGAGTGGAAACAGAACAATGATCAGGAAATAGAAGAGGCGAGTTTCTTTGCGAACTCGCCCAGTAGAGTCATCCATTGATGGCATGGTCAGCGCTCCTGCCAAACGTTGAGAAGAGCCTAGATGGCTTGCTCGACAAGTTCCATGATTCAGATCAATGACAGAAGTTTTAGCGCTCCAGTTTCCCTATTTCGTATTCACGCAACTTGTTGGCAATCGTTGTGTGGGAAACCCCCAGTCGCTTGCCGAGCAATCGACTGCTGGCATGTTCCGAATAAAGCCGTTCCAGCACCGCCTTTTCAAAGCGCCCGACAATTTCATCCAGTCCGCCTTCGAGCGAAAAGTCGCCCAATGGCTGACGCACGCCATAATCCGGCAGTCGAATATGCTCGGCCTTGACCGTGCCGCCGTCACACAGGGAAACCGCCTGGAACAGTACGTTCTCCAGCTGGCGCACGTTGCCCGGCCAATGGTAGTGGCTGAGCCGTTCCATGGCCGCCGGGGCGAGTTTGGGTAACGGGCAACCAATCTGCCGACTGGCCTGGTCGAGGAAGTGCTCCACCAGCGGCGTCAAACCATCAAGGCATTCGCGCAGCGGCGGGATGTGCAGCGACAAGACATTCAAGCGGTGATAGAGATCCTGGCGGAACTCGCCGCGAGCGCACAGTTCGGACAGGTCGACCTGGGTCGCACAGATCACCCGCACATCGAGGTAGACCTCTTCATCGCTGCCCACGCGACGGAAGCAGCCGTCCTGCAAAAAGCGCAGCAACTTCACCTGCAAGCGCGGGCTCATTTCACCGACGCCATCGAGAAACAGCGTACCGCCCGCCGTCAGCTCCAGCAGCCCGAGCTTGCCCTCGGCCCGCGCCCCTTCGAAGGCACCGGGGCCGTAACCGAACAGCTCTGTCTCGGCCATGGACTCCGGCAGGCCCGCGCAATTGAGCGCCATCAACGGCGACTGCCCTCGAGGGCTGGCCAGATGGCAGGCCCGCGCCAACAACTCTTTGCCGGTGCCGGTTTCGCCTTCGATCAATAGCGGTGCATCCAGTGGCGCCATGCGTCGCGCCTCACGCACCACTGCCGCCATGACCCTGGAACTCTGGAAGATGCTGTCGAAGCCGCGCAATTCCTGCTTGCGCACGTTGTAGATGCGTTCGCCCACCCGGTCGGCGCGATGCAACGTCAACACCGCACCGGCCATGGCCTCGCTGTCGTCATGCTCCGATTGCAATGGCGCGATATCAGCCAGAAACACGTCACCCTTGACCTTGACCCGCAGCCCGTTGATCCGCGATTTGTTGGCGCGCACCAGCTCCGGCAAATCGAAGTCTTCGGCATACCGCGACAGGGGAATCCCCGGCACCTCGTCGACCCGCACCCCCAGCAGCTGCGCCGCTGCCCGGTTCGCCGCGACGATGGAACCGCCCATGTCGATCGACAGCACCGGAAACTCCAGCGCACCGAGCAGCGCATTGAGCTCCATATGCCGACGCTCGCTCGGCATAAGCCCTACACGCTTGACGCCAAAGACCCCGGCAATGGCTTCGAATTTCGGACGCAAGGCCTGGAACTGAATGTTGATCAGGTTCGGGCAATGCAGGTAGATGGCGTTGCCATGCTCCCCCCCCACCTCACCGCGGGCCACGTTGATCCCGTACTCCACCAGCAGGTTGAGAATGTCGCGCAGGATGCCGATGCGGTTCTGGCAGTGGACTTTGATACGCATATGAAGACCCAAAAAAACGGTGAATAAGGTGCGCAACCTGTGGGAGCGAGCCTGCTCGCGAAAGCGTCCGCACATCCAGCATTGATGTATCAGGCAAACCGCTTTCGCGAGCAGGCTCGCTCCCACCGGGATAATTTCTGCTGAAGCGCTCAGATAGTCGTCAAGATTATGTGACAGGCATAAAGCTTTTCCCACCCGCCAATATCAGTATTTACGCATACACGCCTCGTACGTAACGAAAACTTTACGATTATCGAGGGATTTTCCTGCGCCTGACGCCGAAGGCCTGCTGCAAGCGTGCATTTCATGGGGTATTTCTAAGTCAATGGCAGCACATAACAAGAACGAATCCCCCTAGCAGGAGAGCAGCATGAAGCAGACGCAATACGTGGCTCGCGAGCCCGATGCGCAAGGTTTTATCGACTACCCCGCCGAAGAACACGCGGTGTGGAACACGCTGATCACCCGTCAACTGAAAGTGATCGAAGGGCGTGCGTGCCAGGAGTACCTGGACGGTATCGAAAAACTCGGTCTGCCCCACGACCGCATTCCTCAACTTGGCGAAATCAACAAGGTCCTCGGTGAAACCACCGGCTGGCAGGTTGCCCGGGTTCCCGCACTGATTCCCTTCCAGACCTTTTTCGAATTGCTGGCCAGCAAGCAGTTTCCGGTCGCGACCTTCATTCGTACCCGCGAAGAGCTTGATTACTTGCAGGAGCCGGACATTTTCCACGAGATCTTCGGCCACTGCCCGCTGCTGACCAACCCATGGTTCGCCGAGTTCACCCACACCTACGGCAAGCTCGGCCTCAAGGCTTCCAAGGAAGAACGGGTGTACCTGGCGCGCCTGTACTGGATGACCATCGAGTTCGGCCTGCTCGACACCCCGCAAGGCCAGCGCATCTACGGCGGCGGCATCCTCTCCTCGCCGAAAGAGACCGTCTACAGCCTGTCGAACGAGCCCGAGCACCAAGCCTTCGACCCGCTGGAATGCATGCGCACACCGTACCGCATCGACATCCTGCAACCCCTGTACTTCGTGCTGCCGAACCTCAAGCGCCTGTTCGACCTGGCCCACGAAGACATCATGGGCATGGTCAAGCAAGCGATGCTGATGGGTCTGCACACACCGAAATTTCCACCAAAGGCTGCGTGAACCGCGACTTTTGCTGACAAGTGAGTCTGTCAGTCACCGTCGCTTTGGTTTAGCGTGACGGCACTGTCGACCAATATAAAAACACTCGATTCCAGGAAACACACCATGTCCACTTTGAACCAAGCCCATTGCGAAGCCTGCCGCGCCGACGCCCCACAAGTCAGCGATGAAGAACTGCCGATCCTGATCAAGCAGATCCCGGACTGGAACATCGAAGTACGCGACAGCATCATGCAGCTGGAAAAGGTTTTCCTGTTCAAGAACTTCAAGCATGCACTGGACTTCACCAACGCCGTCGGTGAAATCTCCGAAGCCGAAGGTCATCACCCAGGCCTGCTGACCGAGTGGGGCAAAGTGACCGTGACCTGGTGGAGCCACTCGATCAAGGGCCTGCACCGCAACGACTTCATCATGGCCGCGCGCACCGACGAAGTCGCGAAGGTCGCCGAGGGGCGCAAGTAATGCACTTCGACGCCATCGGTCGAGTCCCTGGCGACCCGATTCTGGGCCTGATGGAGGCCTACGCGCAGGACCCGAACCCGGGCAAGTTCGATTTGGGCGTGGGCGTCTACAAAGACGCCCAGGGCCTGACGCCGATTCTCGAGTCGGTGAAGCTCGCCGAGCAACGCCTGGTCAACAGTCAGCCCACCAAGACCTACATCGGCGGTCACGGTGAACCGGCCTTCGGCAAGGCGATCAGTGAGCTGGTGCTCGGTGCCGACTCGGCACTGATCGCCGCGCAATGTGCCGGTGCCACCCAGACTCCGGGCGGCACCGGAGCGCTACGCCTGAGCGCCGACTTCATCGCCCAATGCCTGCCAAGCCGTGGCGTATGGCTGAGCAACCCGACCTGGCCGATCCACGAAACCATTTTCGCGGCGGCCAAGGTCAAGGTCAGCCACTACCCCTACGTGGGCAGTGACAACCGTCTCGACGTCGAAGGCATGCTGGCGGTGCTCAGTGAAGCGCCCAAGGGCGATGTGGTGTTGCTGCACGCCTGCTGCCACAACCCGACCGGTTTCGACCTGTCGCACGACGACTGGCAACGGGTGCTGGAAGTAGTACGCAAGCGCGAACTGCTGCCACTGATCGACTTCGCCTATCAAGGATTCGGCGATGGCCTGGAACAGGACGCCTGGTCGACCCGACTGTTCGCCGCCGGGTTGCCGGAACTGCTGATCACCAGCTCCTGCTCGAAGAACTTCGGCCTGTACCGCGACCGCACCGGAGCGCTGATTGTCTGCGCGAAAACCGCCGACAAGCTCATCGACATCCGCAGCCAATTGGCCAACATCGCCCGCAACCTGTGGTCGACGCCACCGGATCATGGCGCGGCGGTGGTCGCAACCATCCTCGGCGACCCAGAGCTGAAAAGTCTCTGGGCTGGCGAAGTGGAGGCCATGCGCCTGCGTATCGCCCAACTGCGCAGCGGTCTGGTGGAGGCACTGGAGCCCCACGGTTTGCGCGAGCGCTTTGCGCATATTGGCGTGCAACGCGGGATGTTCTCCTACACCGGCCTGTCGCCTGCGCAAGTGAAGAACCTGCGGGATCATCACAGCGTGTACATGGTCAACTCCGGCCGGGCCAACGTAGCCGGCATCGATGCCACGCGCCTGGATCTGCTGGCCGAGGCGATTGCCGCCGTTTGCAAATAGCCCTCAAACACTGCCCCCCCTGTAGGAGCGAGCCTGCTCGCGATAGCGGTCGACCAATCAACATCACCGTTGAATGACACACCGCATCGCGAGCAGGCTCGCTCCTACATATATTTGTCTATACAACTCCATCCGTCGAAACAAATGGATATAAAAGTCCGTTTGTCATTTTCAGTGCTGTATCCTGCCCAGGCTTTTTCAAGCGCGGATCTACCAGATCTATCAACAGACTTAGCGAGGAGCGCAACCATGCACGAGATTCCCAATCTCCCCTTCCCAAGCCTGCACGTACCTGAGCAGACGACCACGCAGCAAGCCGGCGCCCAACAGCCCGAGCGCAAAGAAGCCACTGACAGCCGCCAGGCTGACAGAGAAGACTGAAACACCCGCCGTACAGACCGTGTGGAAAGCGCTAACATGCGCTTTCCACACAGCCTGAAACGAGAACACCCTCCATGACCGATGAATTCAGCGAAGCGCAGGCCAGCGTCTTGATTGGCACCGCCGAAAAAATGATCGAGATCTGGAATCGCCTCCCCCCCGAGAAACAAGCCTCATTGCTCGCCCGCTTCGGCACCCAGGAAAATGCACTGGCCGCACTGGTCACCACGCAACTGGTCGCCCCTGTCAAAGCCGAATGACACCACCCGGCAAATAGTTTTACTTTTTCACATCCAACGACCGTCCACACCGCTATCATAAGCAGCCTATCTATCCTGCTTTACCGTGGACCTTTACCCATGCCTGAAAACCAGCGCCCCCTGGCGGTCACGCTGCAAGTCGTTTCCATCGTCCTTTTCACCTTCATTGGCTACCTGAACATCGGCATCCCCCTGGCCGTACTGCCCGGTTACGTTCACAGCGACCTGGGCTTCGGCGCCGTGGTCGCGGGTCTGGTGATCAGCGTGCAATACCTGGCCACCCTGCTCAGCCGCCCTTATGCGGGAAAGATCATCGACAACAAGGGCAGCAAACTGGCCGTGATGTATGGCTTGACCGGTTGCGGCTTGAGCGGTGTGTTCATGTTGATTTCGGCCTGGACCCAGAGCCTGCCGGCCTTGAGCCTGATCAGCCTGCTGATCGGCCGCCTGGTACTCGGCAGCGCGGAAAGCCTGGTGGGCTCGGGCTCGATTGGCTGGGGTATCGGCCGGGTCGGCGCGGCGAACACTGCCAAGGTCATCTCGTGGAACGGTATCGCCAGCTATGGCGCACTGGCCGTCGGCGCGCCCCTGGGCGTGCTGATCGTCCATCGACTTGGCTTGTGGAGCATGGGCGTGAGCATCGTGCTGCTGGCGGTGCTCGGCCTGTTGCTGGCCTGGCCGAAAACCGCCGCACCTATCGTTGCCGGTGAGCGCTTGCCCTTCATGCATGTGCTTGGGCGGGTTTTCCCCCACGGCTGCGGCCTGGCCCTAGGCTCCATCGGTTTCGGCACCATCGCCACCTTCATCACCCTGTACTACGCCACGCAACACTGGGACAACGCCGTGCTGTGCCTGAGCCTGTTCGGCGCCAGCTTCATCGGTGCGCGCTTGCTGTTCGGCAATCTGATCAACCGCCTCGGAGGCTTTCGCGTGGCCATTGCCTGCCTGTCAGTGGAAACGCTTGGGCTGCTGTTGCTGTGGCTGGCAGCGGATGCGCATTGGGCGCTGGCGGGTGCGGCGCTGAGCGGCTTCGGTTTTTCGCTGGTGTTTCCGGCGCTGGGCGTGGAAGCGGTCAACCTGGTACCGGCCTCCAGTCGCGGCGCGGCTGTCGGTGCCTATTCGCTGTTCATCGATTTGTCGCTGGGCATCACCGGGCCATTGGCCGGTGCGATTGCGGCAGGATTTGGTTTTGCATCGATCTTCCTGTTCGCCGCCCTCGCCGCCCTCAGCGGTCTGATGCTGAGCCTCTACCTGTACCGTCAGGCACCGAAGCAACGCGAAGCGCGGGACGCCCGTTAGAAATCCACCTTGCCGCGCCCGGCCTTGATGCTGCCGCGCTTGCTCTTGGATTCGAGACGACGGGTCTTCGAGCCGAGGGTCGGTTTGGTCGGACGGCGCTTCTTCTCGACCTTGGCGGCACTCTGGATCAACTCGATCAAACGCTGCATAGCATCCGCACGGTTCTGCTCCTGCGTGCGGTACTGCTGGGCCTTGATGATCAGCACGCCGTCACTGGTGATGCGGCTGTCACGCAGCGCCAGCAACCGCTCCTTGTAGAACTCGGGCAAGGACGACGCCGGAATGTCGAAGCGCAGGTGCACGGCGCTGGAGACCTTGTTGACGTTCTGCCCTCCGGCGCCCTGGGCGCGAATGTACGTCAACTCGATCTCGGCATCCGGCAGATGCACGTTGTTGGAAATCACCAGCATGGAAAAGCGTCCGGGGTCGGGGGAGTTCAGGATACCGCGATAGAGTTTTGAATAGGAGACAATCACTGGAGCAGGTGAGATCGAAAAAGTTCTGACAGACTTTTCCTACAGCATTGTCGGATTTACAAAAGGGATGTTGCATTATTTCCAGCGACCACAATAATCTAAGCCCTCACGCCAAGCTGAATATTGAGATAATGAATTTTGAAAACATTCGATACCATATCGCCGTTACCCTCATGGTCCTTGCAGGCTCAGGCTTGCCAGCCGCGCTAATTATATTTGGAATAAGACAATTAGTAGACCTAGATAAAAACCAACTAGGCATGGCATTACTAGCAACATACGCGACTTTAGTTTTAGCAGGGCTTGTAATTTATATCCCAAGAATGCGCGGAAAGACTTAAGAGCTCACAACTAAAATACACGAATTCACTCGGGACTTTTTTCTGCTGAAACAATCATATTTACGGCAACCAAATCAACTAGCGACTCAAAAGCCAACCTAACAACTCTCCTTAGCTAAAACAGAACACACAAGAAACTAAAAAATGAATTATGAAAATATTCGATATTACACATCAGTTACCCTTTTGGTTTTTGCTTGTTCCGTCCTGCCTGCCGGACTCATCGTATTGGGAATAACAAAATTCATCGACCTTAACGAAAAGCATCGACACATCGCTTTTATTTCAATATACACAATTATCGTCTTCTGGGGCTTACGATTCTACATCCCAAGGATGCGCGGAATTATATAAAAACCACCAGCCTCATTTAATTCTCTACACCAGCTCCTGAAACCATCGTATTTATCGTTAACAAATCTACCAATACCTCCAGAGACAACGCCAATTTCCCGGCCTGTCGATAAGCCATCTCATAATTAATCGGATCGCGCCTAAACAACTCCACCGAACCGATCCTTGAAACTGGCCTGGATACCCCGTATACCGAAAGAGCCAAGTCAACTGTGTAATACTTCATATCACCTTCATAATCATTATCAAATGCCATTTGATAAATACGTCTAACAGGCCCAACGGTACCTATCGCATTGGGCCCGAGATAGATATTACCCAAGCCTTCATAAACATTATTCACACCATGGCCGACCATTAACCCCCCCGGAACTACACCCAGCCCTCTTGAGCTACCAATGACCGAAATACCGGTCCCAACCTGCATCACCCCCGCAACAACCCCAACACCATTTTGAAGATAGAAGCGCGCCTTTGACGACAAATCTTCATATTCAGCTCTTATTTCCTGCACTGCTTCCCAAGCACTAATAACCCCCTCATCAACCGCCTGAATCACTTCATCAACATAGGAAGCGATAATCGAACCAAATCGAAGCCGTGCAAAACCGTCAGAAATATGCACCATGCCAATGGCGCATCCAGTTGCAACCAGATCAGATGCAGCCCTGGTTACATCATGAATATCGCAGGAAGACTCATTCATCCTCTTTCATCCAGGAACTATAAGTGGTCGTTGCCCCTGGAACATGCGCCCAAGCAATATCTCTATATTGGATAGACACTAACTCTTGCGGCTCTGCATCGTTCATGCGAATGGCATGGGGGACCTGCTGACTGATATGCGCAATACGCGCCCCCTTAAGGTGTATCGAATAATATCGCTCCTGGCCTCCAGTCGAGGCGGTTCGGTATAAATTTATGAAGCAATCCAATTCTTCACCCTCATGCAGCGCGCTCGCCAGCAGAGGTGATGACTTATCGATGGCTTTGGTGATCATGACAGGCATATGTTTGCCCTGACCTCCGCCAACTCGGCCGTCATTGCCTGTGAGCATATCGTGCGAATACGCCAACACCATGATTTCGTCTTCATGGGCGAGTTGGCATTTATTACCGATAGATTTTTGGCCTGAGCAGCCGGAAGAAATCAATCCTTGGCGCTTACCGGTAATGCTTATGTAGCTATGACTCGCCATACCCATCGCTCCTTAGTGTATTCGGAGCGCCAGACTATAGAAAAACCGGCCAGCCCTGTTGTAGGCCGTTTCTGAACTTGCAACTTTTCGCGCGCGCCATTGAAAACTCCGAAATTATCGAAGGCAAATACAACTGCGCTTGTAGGAACAATACGTCAGCAAGGTATGAAAATTAGTAAGCCAAAAAAACAAACCCGGCACATGGCCGGGTTCGTTGTTTCTGCGCGGAGTTACTTCACTGCCGCCTGTAATACATGTTGCGCACTGCGCTTGGTCTTGATGCCGTAGCAGACCCACATGAACACGAGCCACACCGGAATCGCGTAAACCGAAGTCTGAATCCCCGGAATCAACAGCATCACGCCGAGAATGAACAACACGAACGCCAGACAGATGTAGTTGCCGTACGGATACCACAAGGCCTTGAACAGCGGCGTTTGCCCGGTCTTGTTCATGTGCTGGCGGAACTTGAAGTGCGAGTAGCTGATCATCGCCCAGTTGATCACCAGGGTGGCCACCACCAGCGACATCAACAGTTCCAGCGCGTTTTGCGGGATCAGGTAGTTCAGCAATACCGCGATCAAGGTCACGGCGGCCGAGGCCAGGATCGAACGCACCGGCACGCCGCGCTTGTCGATCTTCGCCAGGCCTTTCGGCGCATCGCCCTGTTCGGCCATGCCCAGCAGCATGCGGCTGTTGCAGTAGGTGCCGCTGTTGTACACCGACAGCGCCGCGGTCAGGACCACGAAGTTGAGGATGTGCGCAGCGGTGTTGCTGCCCAGCATCGAGAACACTTGCACGAACGGGCTGCCGCTATAGGAATCACCGGAAGCGTTCAGGGTGGTCAGCAGGCTGTCCCAAGGCGTCAACGACAGCAGGATCACCAGGGCACCGATGTAGAAAATCAGGATCCGGTAGATCACCTGGTTGATGGCTTTCGGGATCACGGTTTTCGGCTTGTCGGCTTCGGCAGCGGTGAAGCCGAGCATTTCCAGGCCGCCGAAGGAAAACATGATGAACGCCATGGCCATCACCAGACCCGTGACACCGTTCGGGAAGAAGCCGCCGTGGGACCACAGGTTACTGACCGCTGCTTGCGGGCCGCCATTGCCACTGACCAGCAGGTAGCTGCCCAGGGCAATCATGCCGACGATCGCCACGACCTTGATGATCGCGAACCAGAACTCCGCCTCGCCAAACACTTTGACGTTGGCCAGGTTGATGGCGTTGATCAGCACGAAGAAGGCTGCCGCAGAGACCCAGGTCGGGATGTCCGGGGCCCAGTAGTGGATGTATTTGCCGACTGCCGTCAGCTCGGACATGCCCACCAGAATGTACAGAATCCAGCAGTTCCAGCCCGACAGGAAACCGGCAAAGCCGCCCCAGTACTTGTGCGCGAAATGACTGAAGGAGCCGGCCACCGGATCTTCGACGATCATTTCGCCCAGTTGGCGCATGATCAGGAAGGCGATGAAGCCGCAGATGGCGTAGCCAAGGATCATCGATGGGCCGGCGGATTTCAGCACCCCGGCCGAGCCGAGGAACAAACCGGTACCGATAGCGCCACCTAAGGCAATCAATTGAATGTGGCGATTTTTCAGGCCGCGTTTCAGCTCGCCTGATTGCGGGTTTTGTCCACTCATGAAAAGGGTCTCACGCAAGGTTTGATGATGTTCAGTAGACGTTGCTGCTCAAGAAAGGCGTTAAGCGGCACCGATCAAACCCCAGCGCAGGCACCAGGAGTTCAGCGTATTTACAACGGTCATGCGTCACCTGTTTGTTCTTATCTGTGACGAAATCGAACCCGACACGCTCGTGACGCGGCGGAGTGAACAAGGCGGATAGCCTTGAGGGTTGCGCAGATGCGCAGGAGGTCACAGGTAAAACGCCGCGCATTGTACACCTGTAACCCCCTGCTGCCAGACCCGCTGGACAAGCGTGTCTATTGCCGGGATTGCCTGTGTCCACCCCGAGAGACTCGGGCGGCTGCAAAAAATGGGTCGGATCCTTGCGGATCATCGACAGGAAAGGCAGGAAAACCGCCTCTCACAGAGGGATGGAAATGGAATATGGCGTTCATTGCGCCTCCTTTTTGTTATGCACCTGCACGACAGGCATGCGCGCATCTGACCCTGCATGGAGTGTTGAAACAAGCGGGCCGGAAGACTGAAAGTCGAACGGAAGGCGCTGATGCGTAAGCGTTTTCTTACGACCTGCGGGGACAGGCGAATCCACTGGAATAATCGGCGGATTTCGTCAGGTTTTCTTTACAGTGTGTAATTTTGATTTTCCACTTCGGACATTTCTTTGCTGCGACTGGCGCCTTCGCGAGCAGGCTCGCTCCCACAGGAGACCGGGTTACTTCACAGAAATGCGATCCCTTGTGGGAGCGAGCCTGCTCGCGAAGGCGTCTTCATAAACAACACAGACACAAAACCGGGCCCCAAAAAAAACGCCAACCCGAAGGTTGGCGTTTCTCATGAAGCGCTCAGCCGATTATTCCGGCTTGCGACGACCGAAGCCTGGACGCTGGCCGGAACCGGCCGGCGCGCCACGGCGCTTGCCCGATGGCGAGTCACCGTCCACCAGCTTGATCCCCGGACGCTTCGGTGCAGGCTTGGATGGACGCTTGGTGTCGACCGGACGGTCGGCCACTGGCGTACCACGACCTTCACCACGCTCAGTACGGCCATTGGCAGGACGTGGCGTGCGTGGACCGCGCTCACCGTCCTGGCGGGCAGCCGGCTTGCGCCCCGGACGCTCGCCTTCGATATGCGGCTCGCGGCTGGCACGTGGCGCGGCAGGCGCGTCAGTCGCCGGACGCAGGGTACGCACGCGTTCAGTCCTGGCCATCGGACGCGACGACTTACGCTGCATCCGCTCGAGCTTGTCTTTGCTCTTGGCGTTCAACTGCGGCAACGCCACCGGTGTCAGGCCGACTTCGGCGCTGAGGATGTCGACTTCGTACTGGCTCATTTCGCGCCAACGGCCCATCGGCAGGTCGGAATTGAGGAACACCGGGCCGAAACGCACGCGTTTCAGACGGCTGACCACCAACCCCTGGGACTCCCACAGGCGACGAACTTCGCGGTTGCGACCTTCCATCACCACACAGTGGTACCAATGGTTGAAACCTTCGCCACCCGGAGCCTGCTGGATATCGGTGAAACGCGCCGGGCCGTCTTCGAGCACAACGCCGGCCTTCAGGCGATCGATCATCTCGTCATCGACTTCACCACGCACACGCACGGCGTATTCGCGATCCATTTCGAAGGACGGGTGCATCAGGCGGTTGGCCAGCTCACCGTCGGTGGTGAACATCAGCAAACCGGTGGTGTTGATGTCCAGGCGGCCGATGTTGATCCAGCGCCCCTCTTTCGGACGTGGCAGCTTGTCGAACACGGTCGGACGACCTTCCGGGTCGACACGGGTGCAGATCTCGCCGTCGGGCTTGTTGTACATGATCACGCGGCGGACCGATTCGGCGGCCTCTTCGCGCTTGATCACCTTGCCATCAATGGTGATGGCGTCGTGCATGTCGACGCGCTGGCCAAGGGTGGCGTCTTTGCCGTTGACCTTGATGCGGCCGTGGCTGATCCAGGCTTCCACGTCACGGCGCGAGCCGACGCCGATACGGGCGAGGACTTTCTGCAGTTTTTCGCCTGCAGGGCCGATTGGCTGGTCGTCTTGCGGGTCTTTGATACTCATCTGGGCACCTCCCGGTGTGGTCTGAAAACTGGGTACTTGGGCGAAGGGATCGCCGAAGGGTCGCGAATCATACGCGTATGCGGGCGATTGCGCATCAGAGACTAGCTGATCAAGACGAGGTTATTTGCTTTTCCGCTGGCCGGCGGCTCGCAGCTGGCTTGCGAACCCAAACCTTGTGGGAGCGAGCCTGCTCGCGAATGCAGTGGATCAGGCAGCAAGGATGTTGGCTGACACTCCGTCTTCGCGAGCAGGCTCGCTCCCACAGGAGGTCCCACAAAGATCGGGATTCGTATCAGTCCTCGAACTGGCGGCGCTCGGCTTCGATGGCTTCAGCCAGGGCCAGGGCTTCGGCCTCTTCGTCCGACAGCTCCGGCTCGGGTTTAGGCTGTTCGAGAGCGGCGACGGCGGCCAGGAGTTTTTCCCGGGCTTCGGCAACGCCGAGGATGTCGTCTTCCTGCTCCGGCTCGATTTCAGGCTCGGATTCGACTTCCGGCTCAGGCTCGGGCTGTGTCACATCGACCTCTGGCTCGATAACCGGCTGTTCCGGATCGAACCCAGGCGATGCGCCATCACGCAGCAAGTCGTCGAAGTCGGTCTTGAGCCCCTCCTCCATGCTGTCCAGCTCCAGCAACAGCGTGTGGAAACTGGTTTCTTCCTTCGGCTCTTCCGGCTCGGCGCTGGCGTCGGCCAACTCTTGCAGCCCTGCGGGTACCGGGGCATCGTCGAAGTCCAGCACCGGGTCCGGTTCCAGCTCGCGCAGTTCAGCCAACGGCGGCAGGTCATCGAGGTTTTTCAGGTTGAAGTGATCGAGGAACGCCTTGGTGGTGGCGAACATCGCCGGTTTGCCGGGCACGTCACGGTAGCCGACGATGCGGATCCACTCGCGCTCCATCAGCGTCTTGACGATGTTGCTGTTGACCGCCACACCCCGCACGTCTTCGATTTCGCCACGGGTGATCGGCTGGCGGTAAGCGATCAGGGCCATGGTTTCCAGCATGGCGCGGGAATAGCGCTGCGGGCGCTCTTCCCACAGGCGCCCGACCCAGGGTGCAAATTTCTCGCGAATTTGCAGGCGATACCCCGAGGCCACTTCCTTCAGTTCAAAGGCACGGCCATCGCAGGACTTGGCCAGAATCGTCAGGGCCTTCTTGAAGACCGGCGGTTCCGGGCGCTCGCCCTCCTCGAACAGTTCGAACAGGCTTTCCAGGGATTGCGGCTTTCCCGAGGCCAACAGAAAGGCTTCAAGCAAGGGTGCCAGGTCACGGGGTTCAGTCAGGTTCATGTTTCGACTCGTTATTCGGCTCGGGCTCGCACGTGGATCGCGGCAAATGGCTCATTTTGCACCAGCTCGACCAGGGATTCCTTGACCAATTCAAGGATCGCCATAAAGGTCACCACCACCCCCAGGCGCCCTTCTTCCGCGGTGAACAGCTCGACAAACGGCACGAAGCCACCGCCCTTGAGGCGTTCCAGCACATCGCTCATGCGTTCGCGGGTCGACAGCGCCTCGCGGCTGACCTGATGGCTTTCAAACATGTCGTCACGGCGCAACACCTCGGCCATCGACAGCAGCAACTCGGACAGGCGCACGTCCGGCAACAGCTTGCGTGCCCGGGCCTCCGGGGCTTCGAGCTTGGGCACCACCACCTCGCGACCGACGCGACTCAAGCCATCGATACCTTCGGCGGCCGCCTTGAAACGCTCGTATTCCTGCAAGCGGCGGATCAGTTCGGCGCGCGGGTCTTCCTCTTCGTCTTCGACGGTTTCTGCCCGCGGCAGCAGCATCCGCGACTTGATTTCGGCCAGCATCGCGGCCATCACCAGGTACTCGGCGGCCAGTTCCAGGCGCACCGATTGCATCAACTCGACATAGCCCATGTATTGGCGAGTGATTTCCGCCACGGGGATGTCGAGGATGTTGATGTTCTGCTTGCGGATCAGGTACAGCAACAGGTCGAGGGGGCCTTCGAAGGCTTCGAGGAAGACCTCGAGGGCATCGGGCGGGATGTACAGGTCCAGCGGCATTTCCATGACCGCCTGGCCATAGACCATGGCGAAGGGCAGTTCCTGCTGGGCTCCGGCCTGACTGTCGACGGGTTCTACGGCGGACATCTAGGCCTCGACCATGAACGGCGAAGGGTCACCGCAACCAACGCGAATGACTTCCGGCTCGCCGTCAGCGAGGTTGATCACGGTAGACGCCTTGATCCCGCCGAAGCCGCCATCGATGATCAGATCGACCTGGTGCTCGAGCAGCTGGCGCATTTCGTAAGGGTCGGTCATCGGGTCGGTGTCGGGCGGGATGATCAGGGTCACGCTCATCAACGGCTCGCCCAGTTCTTCGAGCAACGCGAGGGCGATCGGATGGCTGGGCACCCGCAGGCCGATGGTGCGTTTTTTCGGGTGCAGCAACAGCCGCGGCACTTCGCGGGTGGCATTGAGAATAAACGTATAGGGCCCCGGCAGATGGGCCTTGAGCAAACGAAACAGTCCAGTGTCGATCTTGGCGAACAGACCCAGTTGCGACAGATCGCTGCAAATCAGCGCGAAGTTGTGCTTTTCATCCAGCCCGCGCAAACGTCTCACGCGCTCGACAGCCACCCTGTCGCCGATCTGGCAACCAATGGCGTAGGAAGAGTCCGTGGGATAAATCACCACCCCGCCCTTGCGGATGATCTCGACCGCCTGTTTGATCAGGCGCGCTTGCGGGTTTTCCGGATGAATCTGGAAAAATTGACTCACATTCTCTACCTGTTCAGACGGCGGCAATAACTGGGTCATGTTTGAATCGACACCATAGTGGTGGCAGATCCTCCGGGAGCGGCCGGTATTCACCGATCTCCGACCAGCCTCCAGGGCCATGAAAATCACTGCCGGCACTGACCAGCAGACCGAACTCGCGGGCGAGAATGGCCAGGCTGCCCACTTGCTCGGCAGGCTGGTAACCATTGACCACTTCGATGGCGTGGCCCCCTGCTTGAATATAGTCGGCAATCAGGCGACGACGCTTGCTTCGGGTGAATTCGTAGTGCCAGGGATGCGCCAGACTGACCCAGGCCTTGGCCGCACGCAGGGTTTCGACGGTTTCCTCCAGGGTCGGCCAGTGCTGCTTGACGTCGCCCAGCTTGCCGGCGCCGAGCCATTTGCGGAACGCCTCGGCGCGGTCCTTGACGAACCCCTCGCGCACCATCCAGTCGGCGAAATGCGGGCGGGCTGGCGCGTTACCGCTGTCGCCCAGTTCGTGCTGGATCTCCCGGGCACCCTCCAGCGCCCCCGGCATGCCTTTGAGCGCCAGTTTGCGGCTGATTTCCTCGGAGCGCAGCCAGCGGCCATCATGCAATTTGGCGATGGCCTCGACCAACGGCGCGGCATTTACGTCAAAACCGTAACCCAGGACATGAATGGTCGCGCCGCCCCAGGTGCAGGACAACTCGACGCCGTTGACCAGTTGCATCCCCAGCGCGGTCGCCGCCTGGCGGGCCTCATCGAGGCCTTCAAGGGTGTCGTGATCGGTCAGGGCCAGGACTCGCACGCCTTTCTCGAACGCCCGCGCCACCAGAACCGCAGGCGCCAGGGCGCCATCGGAGGCCGTGCTATGGCAGTGCAAATCAACATTCACGGGGCTTTGTAACCTCAAATCAGCTGGCGCTATCGCGCGCCCATATGTTTGTTATTATGCCGCCACATCCTGCTTCTGGCTGCCACTGTGAAACAATTCATCGATTTCATCCCGCTCCTGCTGTTCTTCATCGTCTTCAAACTCGATCCCCGAGTGGTCGACATTGCCGGCCACGAGGTAACTGTAGGCGGTATCTACAGCGCCACCGCCATGCTGATCATCAGCTCCCTGGTAGTCTACGGCACGCTGTTCATCAAACAGCGCAAGCTGGAAAAGAGCCAGTGGCTGACCCTGATCGCCTGCCTGGTCTTCGGCGGCCTGACCCTGGCCTTCCACAGCGAAACGTTCCTGAAATGGAAAGCCCCGGTGGTCAACTGGCTGTTCGCCCTGGCGTTCATTGGCAGCCACTTCGTCGGTGACAGCCTGCTGATCAAACGCATCATGGGCCACGCGTTGAGCTTGCCCGAGCCAGTCTGGACGCGCCTGAACATCGCCTGGATCGCCTTCTTCCTGTTTTGCGGCGCCGCCAACCTGTTTGTCGCGTTCACTTTCCAGAGCTACTGGGTCGACTTCAAGGTCTTCGGCAGCCTGGGCATGACTTTGCTGTTCCTGGTCGGCCAGGGCATCTACCTGTCCCGCCATCTGCACGATGCCGACACCACTACGCCAAAAACCGAGGACTGACATGCTTTACGCAATCATTGCCACAGACGTCGCCAACTCCCTGGAAGCCCGCCTGGCCGCACGGCCTGCACACCTCGAGCGCCTGCAAGTGCTCAAGGGCGAGGGTCGCATCGTTCTGGCCGGCCCACACCCGGCGGTCGACAGCAATGATCCGGGCGCGGCGGGTTTCACCGGCAGCCTGATCGTCGCCGAATTCGATTCCCTGAGTGCCGCCCAGGCCTGGGCCGACGCCGACCCGTACATCGCCGCAGGCGTCTACGCCAACGTTCTGGTCAAGCCGTTCAAGCAAGTCCTCCCGTAATTCCCCCCCTGTGCGGTGAACCATATCGGTTCATCGCGTTCTCAATCGCTCATTATTCTCGTTTGCCGGCCGACAACTTGCCCAATACTCGTATTGGAATCAGGAGTCGCGATGCGCAAGGGTCCGTTGTGTCTGATGTTGGTCACGTTGTCGATCGTGGCACCCGCCCACGGTGAAGACGACGCCGAGAGTGGTAACTCGACGCCGCTGTCCCTGAGCGCCGGTAGCCAGATCACCGAGCTGCAGCAACGCTTGAAAGAAAGCGAACGGCAACGGGAAGAGCTGAGCAAACAATTGCAAACTGCCGATGGCGAACGCGAAAGTCCGCTGCTGGCCCGGCTGCGCCAGGAGAACCAGCGTTTGAAGCTGCAACTCAAGGAAGCCCAGGCCAGCAGTCCGCTGCCGCGCCTGCTGACCGACCAGCAACAATGGTTCGTCATTGGCGCCGGGGTAGCGCTATTGGCTCTGCTCTGCGGTATCTTCGCCAGTGGAGCAAGTCGAAAACGTCGACAATGGCTAAATTGAGTGAGTCATGAGCGAGCTGTTACTTATTGATGATGACCAGGAGCTGTGTGAGCTCCTGAGCAGTTGGCTGGGTCAGGAAGGGTTTCAGGTACGTGCCTGTCACGACGGTCAGAGCGCCCGCCGAGCACTGGCCGAAACCGCCCCCGCGGCCGTGGTGCTGGATGTGATGTTGCCCGATGGCAGCGGCCTGGAATTGCTCAAACAGTTGCGCAGTGATCACCCGGACTTGCCGGTGCTGATGCTCTCCGCCCGGGGCGAGCCCCTGGACCGTATCCTCGGCCTGGAACTCGGCGCCGACGACTACCTGGCCAAACCCTGCGACCCTCGGGAACTGACGGCTCGCCTGCGCGCCGTCCTGCGCCGTAGCCACCCTGCGGCGGTGTCCAGCCAGATGGAACTGGGCGACCTGTGTTTCAGCCCGGTGCGCGGCGTGGTCAGCATCGACGAACAGGAATTCACCCTCACTGTCTCCGAAAGCCGCCTGCTCGAAGCCCTGCTCAAGCAACCCGGCGAGCCCCTCGACAAACAGGAACTGGCGCAGATCGCCCTCGGCCGCAAGCTGACCCTGTACGACCGCAGCCTGGACATGCACGTCAGCAACCTGCGCAAGAAGATCGGCCCACACCCCGATGGCCGGCCGCGCATCGTGGCCCTGCGCAGCCGTGGTTACTACTACAGCCTGTAGGCTTTGTCAGGTCGGCGGGAAAGCGTCTTTACCCAAGCTTTACGCTCCGCTGACCGCCGCTGACCTTGATCTGCGTAACCTGTACTCATCCGGAACGTACCGGGAACGAGACAAGGAGATACACCATGCGCAAGACTCTTATCGCTCTGATGTTCGCAGCTGCCCTGCCGACCGTTGCCATGGCCATGCCTGAAGGCACCGGTCCCATGGATGGCCCGATGGACGGTTCACGCCACGGCGGTCAGATGCACGGCATGCACGGTAAAGGCCCCTACAGTCAGCTGGACCTGAGCCGCGAACAGCGCGAGCAGATCCGCAAGATCATGGGCGAGCAGATGCACGAGCGTAAGCAACTGGTCGAGAAGTACCTGGAGAAACTCTCGCCAGCCGACCAGAAGGCGATGAAAGACGAAATGACCGCCAAGCGTCAGAAAGCAGAAGCAGACGTGCGTGCCGTGTTGAAACCGGATCAACAGAAGAAATTCGACGAGATCCAGAAAAAACAGGCTGAGCGTCGCGCCGAGTGGGCTGAATTCAAGGCCTGGAAAGCGCAGCAACCGCAAAAAACGCAATAATGCGCTAACTCCGGACCCAACGGCCATGCACCGTTGGGTCTGACACCACCCTACTCACTGTGGGAGAGCTTGTGTGGCGAGGGGGCTTGCCCCCGTTGGGTCGCGAAGCGGCCCCGGCATTTCAACGTTAAACCGCATGTGACGGGTTTACGACTGCTTCGCAGCCGAACGGGGGCAAGCCCCCCTCGCCACAAGCTCGCTCCCACATGGATTTGTGATCGTTTGAGGATTTTCCGTGCGTTCATTGTTCTGGCGTATCCTGGCCAGCTTCTGGCTGGCCATCGCTCTGGTTGCAGGGCTTTCCATCCTGCTCGGGCACATGCTCAACCAGGACGCATGGATTCTCAGCCGTCACCCGGGCCTCAACACGCTGGCCGAACAGTGGACACAGACCTACGAAAGCCAGGGCGAAGACGCCGCCCAGGACATACTCCAGCAACGCAAACGCCAGTATCACATCGACGTTCAGGTGTTCAACGAGAGTGGCGACCCGGTGGTGCGCGGTACCTTCCCGAGACGTGCGGCGGCCTTTGAGGCCCGCCAGACCAACGAGGACCGGCGCCTGCCCTGGCGGCGTCTGACGGATGAGTTCACCAGTGAAAAAACCGGCGACACCTTCCTGTTCATCTACCGCATTCCGCACCCGGAACTGGATGCCTGGCACCGCGAGAGCCTGCTCTGGCCGCTGAGTGCCCTGGGGATCGCCCTGGTGGTGCTGACCCTGTTCAGCCTGCTGGTGACCTTTTCCATCACTCGCCCGCTCAGCCGTCTGCGCGGCGCGGTGCATGACCTGGGCCAAACCACCTATCAACAGAACAGCCTGGTCAAGCTGGCCAACCGTCGCGACGAGTTTGGCGTGCTGGCCAACGACTTCAACCGCATGGGCGCGCGCCTGCAAAGCCTGATTGGCAGTCAGCGACAACTGCTGCGCGACGTCTCCCACGAACTGCGCTCGCCTCTCGCCCGCCTGCGTATCGCGCTGGCGCTCGCCGAACGGGCCGGGCCACAGGAACGGGAACAACTATGGCCGCGCCTGACCCGCGAGTGCGACCGACTGGAAGCGCTGATCAGCGAAATCCTGGTGCTGGCGCGGGTCGATTCCGATAACGCCAGTGCCGAAGAGGTGGATCTGAATGCCTTGCTCATCACCTTGCAGAAGGATGCGCAACTCGGCTCCCCCGAGCAGCTCGTGCACCTCGAAGCCGAGCCGCAACTGAACCTGAAAGGCTGGCCGACCATGATCGAACGGGCCGTCGACAATTTGCTGCGCAATGCCCAGCGTTTCAATCCGGTGGGTGGCCTGCCAATCGAAATGCAGGCGCTGCGTCAGGGTGAGCGGATCGTCGTGACCGTGCGCGATCACGGACCTGGAGTCAGCGCCGAATACTTGAGTCAGCTCGGTGAGCCGTTTTATCGGGCACCGGGGCAGACAGCGGCCGGACACGGCCTGGGCCTGGCCATTGCCCGGCGAGCGGCGGAGCGACATGGCGGTAGCCTGATGCTGGCCAATCACCCGGAGGGCGGGTTTATTGCCAGCCTGGAATTGCCTCTCGTACCAGGAGCAGTGGTACAACCCTGACCCTTGTGGGAGCGAGCCTGCTCGCGAAAGCGGTGGGTCTGATACTTCAATGCCGGATGTGTCGACCTCTTCGCGAGCAGGCTCGCTCCCACAGGTTTTGCGGTGTCAGGCTTTTCCCGGCCAGGCGCTGACAAACTCGGTCAGGTCGACTTTGTCGGCCACACGCGGCTCTTTCTGCGGCGTGCCCAGATACAGGAAAGCAATCACCTCTTCCCCCTCCGCCAGCCCCAAGCCCTTGGCCACATGGGGCGAGTACGCCAGGTCACCGGTACGCCACACCGCCCCGATGCCCTGCGCATAGGCCGCGAGCAAAATCCCGTGGGCCGCACAGCCCGCCGCCAGCCGTTGCTCGGACTTGGGATACTTGACGTGATCCTGCACGCGAGCGATCACCACCACCACCAGCGGTGCCCGCAGCGGACCATTGCGCGCCTTGTCGATGGCCGCTTCGCTGACTTCGCTGTCCGAAAGCTTCGCCGCTTCGGCCAGCAATTCGCCCATTTGCTCACGTGCCGCACCTTCTACCGTCAGGAAACGCCAAGGCTGCAAGTGACCGTGATCCGGGGCACGCATGGCGGCGCCAAACAGCACTTCGCGCTGCTCGGCAGTGGGTGCAGGATCAATCAGTCGTGGAACGGAAACACGGTTGAGCAAAGCGTCGAGAGCCTGCATCGGCTACCTCCTGAAAAATTTGTGCGGCTATTCTAGCTGTAACTGCCGCGGCAGTGCCGGTTTACATGCCCTGCCTCGCGGGTAGAATGGCGACCTTTCCACTATCAGCCGAGCGGACCTCATGGCGTTGCCGACCTTACGGATCATTGGTTTCATCATCGGCATCTTCCTGATCACGCTGGCGATCTCCATGGTCATCCCCATGGCCACGCTGGTCATTTTCGAGCGTACCAGCGACCTGCCATCATTCCTCTGGGCCAGCATGATCACCTTTGTCGCCGGTTTGGCGCTGGTGATTCCGGGGCGCCCCGAACACATTCACCTGCGCCCCCGGGACATGTACCTGCTGACTGTCAGCAGCTGGCTGGTGGTGTGCATCTTCGCCGCACTGCCGTTCCTGCTGACCCAGCACATCAGCTACACCGATTCATTCTTCGAAAGCATGTCCGGCATCACCGCCACTGGCGCAACCGTGCTCAGCGGCCTGGACACCATGTCCCCCGGCATCCTGATGTGGCGCTCACTGCTGCACTGGCTCGGCGGCATCGGCTTCATCGGCATGGCGGTGGCAATCCTGCCGCTCTTGCGCATCGGTGGCATGCGGCTGTTCCAGACCGAATCGTCTGACCGCTCGGAAAAAGTCATGCCCCGCTCGCACATGGTGGCGCGGCTGATCGTGGCGACCTACGTCGGCATTACCATTGTCGGCAGCCTGGCGTTCTGGTGGGCCGGGATGAGCCTGTTCGACGCCATCAACCACGCGATGTCGGCGATTTCCACGGGCGGCTTCTCCACCTCCGACCAGTCCTTGGCCAAGTGGCAGCAACCGGCGGTGCATTGGGTCGCGATCGTCATCATGATTCTCGGTGCCCTGCCGTTCACCCTGTATGTCGCCACGTTGCGTGGTAACCGTCGGGCGCTGATCAAGGATGAACAGGTTCAAGGCCTGATCGGCATGCTGCTGGTGACCTGGCTGGTGCTCGGTACCTGGTATTGGTGGACGACCCAGCTGCATTGGCTGGAGGCGTTGCGGCACGTGGCGCTGAACGTGACGTCGGTAGTGACCACCACCGGTTTTGCACTGGGGGACTACAGCCTGTGGGGCAATTTCTCGCTGATGCTGTTCTTCTACCTGGGGTTTGTCGGCGGTTGCTCCGGCTCGACCGCGGGGGGCATCAAGATTTTCCGCTTCCAGGTCGCCTACATCCTGCTCAAGGCCAACCTTAACCAGTTGATTCACCCCCGCGCGGTGATCAAGCAGAAGTACAACGGTCACCGTCTCGACGAAGAAATCGTGCGCTCGATCCTGACCTTTTCGTTTTTCTTTGCAATCACCATCTGTGTGATTGCGCTGCTGCTGTCGCTGCTCGGCGTAGACTGGATGACCGCCCTCACCGGCGCGGCCAGTACCGTGTCCGGTGTCGGCCCGGGGCTGGGCGAAACCATCGGCCCGGCGGGCAACTTCGCCACCCTGCCGGACGCCGCCAAGTGGATTCTGTCGTTCGGCATGCTGCTGGGCCGACTGGAAATCATCACTGTGTTTGTGCTGTGCATTCCGGCATTTTGGCGTCATTGACCGCTTCAGGTGCTTGCATCAGCCGCATCCGGTACTCGCCGGGTGTGGCATCGAACCAGCGCCGGAAAGCACGGAAGAAGTTGCTCGGATCGGCGAACCCCAGCAGGTAGGCAATTTCCAGCAAGGTCATGCTCGGTTGCGCCAGATACTGCTCGGCCAGTTCGCGCCGGGTATCGTCCAACAGCACCTGAAAGCTCGTGCCCTCTTCCTGCAAGCGCCGTTGCAAGGTGCGCTGGGACAGATGCAGCGTCTGCGCCACGGTGTCGCGCTTGGGCTCGCCCTGGGGCAACAGGCGGCACAACACCTGCCGCGCCTTGTGGGTCACGCGGCTTTCGGAAAAACGCGCCAGATACTCGCCGGCAAAGCGGTCATGCAGCAACGCCATGGCTTCGTTGGCCGTCGGTAACGGCGCTTCCATGTCCGCGCGCTCGAAAATCAGCGCATCGTAAGGCGCGTTGAATACCAGCGGTGCATGGAAAGCTTGTTTATAGGGTTCCAGATTGGCCGGCTCGGAGCCTTGCACCAGCACTTTGCGTGGTTGCAACGTACGCCCGGTCAACCAGCCACACAGCGCCAGGGCGCAGGCCATCGAGGCTTCGGCGCTTTGCCGGGTTGGCGGAAGATGGTCGCCATGCACCGTCAGAATCAGTGCGTAGCCTTCATCCAGCAGTTGGAAACTCAGGTCGGCACTTTCGGCAATGATTCGCTGATAACGCACCAGGCGCTGGAACCCTTCGGCCAGGGTCTGACTGGACATCAGGGCGTAACCGGTCACATGAAACTGCGCCGGTCGCACCACCTTGCCCATATTCAGGCCGATGGCCGGATTGCCCGACAGCTCGACCGCGCGTTGCCACAGCCGTGTCATGGAATCTTGCGGGAAGCGTGCATCCGGATCATCCAGTGCCGCGTAGTCGAGCCCCAGCTGCTTGAACAGAACCCGGCAATCCAGGCCGTCCATCTCCAGCGCTTTGACAATCCCCATCGCCCAGCTTGCAGAAGTCGTTCGTTCGCTCATGGCGTTTTCTTACATGGTGAGCCGCATGTGACGGCTATTGACTGAAGGATACTAAAGTGGCGCCTATTGTCAGTGGCTCATGCCATTGATCACTCTAGACTCAAATAAGCTACCCGCAGAACAACTTGCAGTCAGAACAATAACCACAGAGATCGCAGTCGTGGAAAACGTCAAACGATTCAACAGTTTCGCTGAGTTCTACCCTTACTACCTCAGCGAACACAGCAACAGTGCCTGCCGCCGACTACATTTTATCGGCACGACGCTGGTTATCTTGATACTGACGCTGACCATCGGTCGCGGCGCCTGGGCTCTGCTGTGGGCCCTGCCTTTGGCGGGTTACAGCTTTGCGTGGGTCGGGCATTTCTTCTTCGAGAAGAACCGCCCGGCAACCTTCCAACACCCCTTCTATAGCCTGCTCGGCGATTTTGTCATGTACCGGGACATGATCCTGGGGCGAGTTCCGTTCTAGCCGACATCCGTCACAAGAGAGTTGCCCATGAAGGCCAATGCCCGCTTCACCCATATGCAGGACGGTACTCGGGAAGACTGGGCGATCATCGCCGCGGACTTCAGTGCCTACGCCAGACAATTGCCTGCACGGATATTGGCGCACCTGAAGTTACTGGAGGGTGATTTTGGCGGTTTCCCGGTGGATCGCCTGACCCACTCTCTGCAAACAGCCACCCGCGCCTGGCGCGATGGTCGCGACGAAGAGTACGTGGTCTGCGCCCTGCTCCACGATATCGGCGACACGCTGGGCTCCTACAACCATCCGGACATCGCGGCAGCGATCCTCAAGCCATTCGTCAGCGCCGAGAACCTGTGGATGGTGGAAAAGCACGGGGTTTTCCAAGGCTACTACTTCTTCCATCACCTGGGCATGGATCGCCATCTGCGTGAGCAATTCCAGGATCATCCGCAGTACCAGGCAACCGTCGAGTTCTGTGCCAGGTACGATGCGGCGGCGTTTGATCCGGCGTACGACACGCTACCGTTGAGCTTTTTCGAGCCGATGATGGAGCGCTTGTTTGCGCAGCCCAGGAACTCGATCTACAAGGCGGCGATGCAAGAGCACGCGCCGGTATGAGTCATGTCGGGACCGCTGCGCGGTCCATCGCGAGCAGGCTCGCTCCTACAGGTTTTGCGGCTCCACGGACAATGTGTTCACTACAAATACTGTAGGAGCGAGCATGCTCGCGATGAGGCCAGCACAGGCACACTGATTTTCAGGCCAGCTCGGCCACCCCGGCCGCCTTCAACTGCGCTTCCCGCGCCTGGGCATCCGCCAGACGATACAGCTCGATCGAACCATCCCAGTGCTCGATCAGCGCCGTGCACGACTCCACCCAGTCGCCGCAATTGAGGTAGTCCACCTCGCCGACCTTGCGAATCTCGGCATGGTGAATGTGCCCGCACACCACGCCATGCAGCTCACGCTTGACGCATTCATGGGCGATGGCTTCTTCGAAGTCGCTGATGAAGCTGACCGCGGTTTTCACCTTGTGTTTGAGGTAGGCCGACAGCGACCAGTAGCCGTAGCCATATCGCGCGCGCCAATGATTGAGCCAGCGGTTGAGGGTCAGGGTGAGTTCGTAGGCCGAGTCACCGAGAAAAGCCAGCCAGCGATGGTAACGGGTGATCACATCGAACTGGTCGCCATGGATCACCAGCAGATGCCGGCCGTCGGCGGTGACGTGCACGGCTTCGTCCACCAACTGGATGTTGCCCAGAATCAGCTTCGAATAGCGGCGCAGGAATTCGTCGTGGTTACCGGTGACGTAGATAACCTCGGTGCCACGCTTGCTCATGGTCAACAGGCGACGGATGACATTGGTGTGCGCTTGCGGCCAGTACATGCCACCGCGCAGTTTCCAGCCGTCGATGATGTCGCCGACCAGGTAGATTCTGTCGGCGTGATAGCCCTTGAGGAACTGCGACAGGTGTTCAGCCTGGCAATCCCGGGTGCCCAAATGCACGTCGGAAATCCATAAAGTCCGTACGCGTTGCTTACGGGTGGGTTTGGCGAGCTCGGCGCTGGTCATGGGCAACCCTCTGGCAAGTTTTGCCAAGTCTGCTCCGGCCCGGTGAATGGTCCATGACAGCGACGAGTCAGTCCTGTGACAGCGCTGACAGGCCCGCTCGGTGTAGACTGGCGCCCTGAACCGGGAGACCCGCGATGAGACCGATCCTCACGCTTCGCCAATACAGCCACGACCTGATCGTCCATAGCCACGACCACGCACAACTGGTGTTCGGGCTCTCGGGCGCCCTGGATTTCGAGGTTGACGGCCGTGGCAGCCAGGTGGTCCAGCAGAGTTTCGTGGTGATACCGTCGGGCGCTCATCATGCATGTGGCAGCCCCAATGGCAGCCGCTGCCTGGTGCTGGATGTGCCCGGCGAACAATGGGTTGCCCAGTCGCTGGGCGATCACGCCGAGTCCAGCAGGCGTTTGCTCGACAACGCCGGCCGTCTGTCACTGGATGCCGGGCAAAGCCAACTGGTCAGTTGGCTGGCGAACAGTCCGGTCGATGATCCGCTGATTGCGCAACAAGGTGCGGTACTGTTGCTGGCCAGCCTCAACAACGCCAGCCCCGACGCCGTCGGCGGTCGTCGCCTGCCCTACGCCGCGCTGAACGCACACATCGATCAGTACGCGGCATATCCGCTGCAGGTGGCCGACCTGGCCCGGGTGGCCGGTCTCTCCAGTGCCCGTTTGCATGCACGGTTCGTGGCCGAATGCGGGCAGACGCCGATGGACTACATTCGCAGCCGACGCCTGCACATCGCGGTGCGCCTGCTGCGCAACTCCGCGCTGCCCATCGGCGAGATTGCCAGCCGTGTCGGCTACAGCTCCCAGAGTGCCTTCGCGGCGGCGGTGCTGCGCGAGTTCGGGGCATCGCCCGGAAAACTGCGGCGCGAGACTGGCGACAAAAAACGCTAGTTTGCCGACAGACTTGCCGGGCGATTACGCGCTTCAATGATGCCTCCGTTCGAATGTCGTTAAGGACTGCAATGACTCCCCGTACTGCCCTTGGCGCCCTGCATGTCGGCGCATTGATGTTCGGCCTGACCGGCGTGTTCGGCAAACTGGCGGCCGCGCCACCGGCGATCATCGTTTTCGGCCGCGCCGCTTTCGCCGTGCTCGCGCTGGCGTTTTTTGCACGCTTCGCCAGGCAGATGCGCTGGCAGAAACTCGCAGCCGTGGACTGGCGTCGACTGCTGCTCAGCGGCTTGTTGCTGGCCGGGCACTGGGTAAGCTTCTTCATTGCGGTGAAAGTCGCAGGCGTGGCGATTGCGACGCTCGGCTTCGCCAGCTTCCCGGCATTTACCGTGATCCTTGAAGGGCTGATCTTCCGCGAGCGCATTCGCGCCAACGAAATTGTGCTGGTACTGCTGGTGAGTGTCGGGCTGGTGCTGGTCACGCCTGACTTTGATCTGGCCAGCGGCGCCACCACCGGCCTGCTGTGGGCCGTGGGTTCCGGATTGCTGTTCGCCCTGCTGTCGCTGACCAACCGAGCCAGCTCCGGGCGAGTCCCGCCCGTGCAGGCAGCGTTGTGCCAGAACGTGGTGGTTGCCCTGTGCCTGCTGCCGGTCGCGGCGCCGCAATTGAGCGAAGTACGCAGCATCGACTGGCTGTGGATCGGCCTGCTCGGTGTGTTCTGCACCGGTGTCGCCCACAGCCTGTTCGTCGCCAGCCTCGCGGTGATCAAGGCACGCACCGCCGCCGTGGTGTTCGCCCTGGAGCCGGTCTACGGCATTACCGTTGCGTGGCTGTTGTTCAATGAAAACCCGACCCTGCGCATGTTGCTGGGGGGCGCGCTGATCATCGTGGCGATTGTGGTGTCCAGCAGGCTCTCAAGTGGCTCCAGCAAGAACGCCGTTGCCGCCGAGGCTGCGTCTCACTGAGTGCGGTCGTTGTGTCCCAGGTCGCGGTCCGGGTCGATCTGGTCGCGGACCCGCTGCTTGAGCACTTTGGCCTCGGGAAAACCGCCATCCGCCTTGCGCTCCCAGATCTGCACGGCGTCACAGAAAACGTGAAAGACCCCGCCGGTGCCCGGCACCAGGGAAACTTTGCCCAGGTCATCACCAAAGGTGCTGAGCAGCTCCTGGGCCAGCCAGGCTGCACGCAACAGCCATTGGCATTGCGTGCAGTAGGTGATGACGATTTCGGGTTTGCTTGCGTTCATGACGGGACCTGATTCCAGAGATTGACGATGCCGCTATGATAGCCCGGCCGGTGTCGTCCGAGTCGCGGGATCGGGTTGTTCCTCCAGCATGAATGCAGGCTCGATCATGCTCGGGACAGCCAGTGGCTTGTTCTCGTCTGGGCTGAGCACGTCCCAGCTCGACGCCATGGACAATTCATCCAGGTTGAGTCGGTACCCATCGTCAGGCACGGTTTCGCCAGATATCGCCGTACCCGGGACCACTGCCACGGCCGCGGCGACCGGGATGGGACGACTGCAATCGACCAGCTCAAGCTCCTCGTTGGCAGGCCCCATGTCACGCTGTGCAGTGAAAGATTGCATGACGGGCGGCCATACCGATGGCTCGGCAAAGACTTCGGGCAACGGCTCATATGGCGCAAGGGCCTCATGCTGCTGGCGCCGACGGCGAACAAACCAGCCAAGCACCAGCAATGCCATCGCTGCTGACACGCTGGCCATCGACAGCCATCCAGTCCCGGGTTTCTCGGCAATAGCCGGGACTGATGCCACTGCGTCAGAAACAATGGGTTGCGCCTTTACTTTCTCAAGTTCCGCCAGTTGGGTTTGCAGCTCGGCCAACTGCTTTTTCTGGCCGGCGATCAACTGGTCCCGGTCTTGAAGCTTCGCGTTGAGCTCATCGACCGAGATTTGCAACGAGTGGTTTTGCAGGGCGCTGGTGGCCAGTTGTTCCACGGCAGGATCCACTTCGGGGACTGCGGCTGCTGGCGTCGACTTTGCCACGGGTGACGGCATTACAGCTGGTTGAACACGGGGGAATGCGGACGTCGGAGTACCAAAAACCGCTTCATCGGCGGCAGGAACAACACCTGGCGAGCCCGGCGGATCGATCAGTACCGTGTACTCGCGTAGTAACCGACCGTTGGGCTGATCGAGCTGCACAAGAAAATTCAGGAAGGGTTCACTGACCGGCTTGCCGGACGTCACCTGGATCAAGCTGCGATTACCGCGCAGGACCGGAGTGAACGTCAGGTTGTCGAGGAACAATACCCGGTCGACCCCGGCACGGCTGAACTCGTCTGCCGTTGCCAGGCTCACCGACAGCTCGTTCTCCTCCAGGCCAGCCGCATCCACCAGTGCGATTTCGGCACGCAGCGGTTGATTCAACGCCGAATACAGGGTGATTTCACCCAGGCCCAGCGCAGGCGCCCATGCCGAGTAAGTGACCGCGGCCCCGGCCAGCAACCACTGAGAACAACTGCGCAAAATCGATCGCCAACACTTGAGCATGAGCATCCTTGAGATCTACAAAAACTACCCGTACGCGTTCGTACATCCGTTACGAACACGATATTGCCGAGTAGTTCTTATAGTCTGCCCAATGAGCTATCTCAAAAACCTGGCGTTCGGTTATGCCTCAGGATCTTTCAAGATTACCCAGGATGTGTCCATGAACCCGCATGCACACCTTCAAGTCCGCCTCATCGACGCCTTCGAACAGTTCGTGGCGCAGTTGCGTGGCAATGGTTTCAATTTGTTCGATCAGAGGAAGTGCCGGGGCGCAGAGCACGATTTTCTTTGCCCGACGGTCTTCCAGTACTGCCTGGCGTTGCACCAGGCCCTGGCTTTCCAGACTGTCGAGTAAACGGGCAAGGGTCGGGCCTTCAACGCCGACACTTTGTGCCAGCTCACGCTGGGTTGGGGCTTCTTCGAAACGCGCAAGGTGCAGAAGCACCAGCCAGCGTGCCTGGGACAAGCCCATACCCGCCAGCCGGCGGTCCAGTTCGGCGCGCCAGCCACGGGACATCTGGGCCAATTGCATGCCAAAGCGGTGTTGTTCGGTTAACGGCATAAAACACTCATGGTTAGACTGAAATAAAACTAATTATTAGTCAGCTAAGCATGAGCCTCGACTTGAGGCAAGGCTTGTTCTGTAGTGAATCGTTACATCAGCACTACAGATGTCTCAAATCTCGAATTCCGACTGCAAGGCAGCGCGAACGCAGTACAAAACCCCTTCCGGTACCCGCCCCACGAACAGCGCGGCGACTTCGGACACCGGCGGCAATTCGCCTTCGCCATCGAGGAAGGCGTCTTGCACTTCGCCCATCAGGTCTTCTGGCAGATCCAGCGCCTGCTCCAACGACAACTGCTGCTTGCCGATCGCTTCGGCCAGCATGGTGTAGACGTTCTTTTCCGAGCACTGCAATTGGCCGGCGATCTGTACCGGCGTCATGCCGGCCCGTGCCAGGGTGATCAGCTCATGACGTACGTCGGCCACCGCCTTCGGTGCCTCGACCTGACCGCCGAGCACTTCGAGGAAGGCCTCGCCATAACGCTCCAGCTTGCGCGCACCGACGCCGCTGACCCTGGCCATTTGCGCCAACGAAGTGGGTTGGCTGCGCAGCATTTCCAACAAGGTCGAGTCGGGGAAAATGACGTACGGCGGCACGCCATGTTCTTCGGCAAGCTTGCGCCGCAGGGCGCGCAAGGCTTCCCACTGTTCCCGCTCCTCGCCACGAACCAGCTGGCTTGCCTGGCTCTTGCTGCTTTTCGCCACGGATTGCGTCTTGAGGTCGCGACGAAGCTCCAGGGTCACTTCCCCCTTGAGCAGCGGCCGGCAGCTGTCGCTCAGGCGCAAACCGCCATAGCCCTCGAGGTCGATATCGGCCAGGCCACGGGCCACCAGTTGGCGGAACAACGAGCGCCATTCGCCCTCGGCCATTGCCTTGCCGACACCAAACACCGACAGATGCTGGTGGCCAAAATTGCGGACCTTTTCGTTGTCCTTGCCGAGCAATACATCCACCAGGTGCCCGACACCGTAGCGCTGACCGGTACGGTAGATCGCCGACAGCGCCTGACGCGCAGGCTCGGTGGCGTCCCAGGTCTGCACGCCGTCGACACAGTTGTCGCAATGACCGCAAGGCTCGGGCAGGTCTTCGTCGAAGTAGGCCAGCAGCGTTTGCCGACGGCAGCGGGTTTCTTCGCAGAGCGAGAGCATGGCGTCTAGCTTGTGCTGCTCCAGGCGCTTGTGTCGCTCGTCGCCTTCGGAGTTCTGCAGCATCTGCTTGAGCATCACCACGTCTTGCAGGCCGTAGGCCATCCAGGCATCCGCGGGCAGGCCGTCTCGGCCGCCACGGCCGGTCTCCTGGTAATAGGCTTCAAGGGATTTCGGAAGATCGAGGTGCGCGACAAAACGCACGTTGGGTTTGTCGATGCCCATGCCAAAGGCCACGGTGGCGACCATGATCAGGCCTTCCTCATTGAGGAAGCGTTTCTGATGGTAGGCGCGCAGATCGTTGGGCAGGCCCGCGTGGTATGGCAGCGCCGGGAAACCCTGCTCGCTGAGAAACGCGGCGACTTCCTCGACCTTCTTGCGCGACAGGCAATACACGATGCCCGCATCGCTGCGGCGCTCGGCGAGGAACGCCAGCAACTGCTTGCGCGGCTGTTCCTTGGGCACGATGCGATAAAAGATGTTCGGCCGGTCGAAGCTCGACAGGAAGCGCTCGGCGTTTTGCAGGTGCAACCGGGTGACGATTTCTTCCCGGGTACGCTTGTCGGCCGTGGCGGTCAGCGCAATGCGCGGCACGTCGGGAAACATTTCCGCCAATTGACCCAATTGCAGGTATTCCGGACGGAAGTCGTGACCCCATTGCGATACGCAGTGTGCTTCGTCGATGGCGAACAGGGCGATGTTCAGCCCTTGCAGAAATGACAGCATGCGCGGCTGGACCAGACGTTCCGGCGCCAGATAAAGCATTTTCACTTCACCGCGGCGAATGCGGGCGGCGAGGTCTCGCTGCTGCTCGGCGCTGAGGGTGGAGTTCAATGACGCGGCCGCTACGCCCAGCTCTTCGAGCGTGGCGACCTGATCGTCCATCAGTGCGATCAGCGGCGAAACCACTACGGCCAGCCCTTCGCGCAACAGCGCCGGGACCTGGAAGCACAGGGATTTGCCGCCGCCGGTAGGCATCAGGACCAGGGCATCGCCGCCGCTGGCCACGCGCTCAATGATTGCACCCTGACGGCCACGAAAACTGTCGTAGCCGAAGATGTCCTTGAGGACGCGTTGAGCCTGTTCGAGCATAGAAACTCCAAAAATCACCGAAACATCCCTGCAAGGCTGGTTCAGAACCCGCGACGCTGCACCGACAAATCGTAAGTGCGCATTACATGACGCTTCACATTTCAGCCGTGACGCCAGCAGGGCATCACAAAACGCGCGAGTATACCCGAGCCCTGCCCGGCAAAGGGCACCGCTGATAAGACACACACGAACCAACCTGTGGGGCAAAAATGCCGTGCGGCTGGCCCAAGCGCTCAAGAAGGCCTAGAATTCCCGCATCGAACATTCCCCAAGGTAGTCCTTAATGTCCTTCGCTGAGCAACTAACCCGCCTGCAAGTCTTCCTCGACGCCGATGAACTGCATGACGAGGCGCTGGACTACGTGGCCGCCCACGGCTACCTCACTGCGCTGTCGATCTGTTCCGAAACCGTTCCTGATCGTGAGTGGATCGACGCATTGTTCGCCGAAGAGCCGCATTACAGTGGCGAAGCCCAGCGCGAAGAGATCGAAGCCACGCTGATCGGCCTCAAGGCCCACATCGCCCGCCAACTGGCCTCCGACGAGGAGTTCGAGCTGCCGTGCGACCTCGACCTGGGCGACGACCCGGACGACTCCGAGCTGCGCGGCTGGTGCATCGGCTTCATGGAAGGCGTGTTCCTGCGCGAAGAAGCCTGGTTCGAAACCGCCGAAGACGAAGTCAGCGAAATGCTGCTGCCGATCATGGTCGGTTCGGGTCTGTTCGACGAGCAGCCGGAGTTCTCCGACATTGCCGCCGATGCCAACCTGATGGACGACATGATCGTGCAGATCCCGGAAGCCCTGACCGCGCTGTACCTGCTGTGCAACGCGCCAGACGAAAAACCGGCGATTCTCAAGCCACGCCACCACTAAAGTCCGGCCTATGGACAACCCCATAGGCAACCGCCCCCTGATGTTGCGCTACGTGCTGCTGGCCATCGGCTGGCTGAGCGTAGTGCTGGGGGTGATCGGGATTTTCCTGCCGGTACTGCCTACCACCCCTTTCCTGCTGCTGGCGGCCGCCTGCTTCGCCCGCAGCTCGCCGCGCTTCTATCAATGGCTGGTCGAGCATCCTCGGCTCGGTCCGTGGATTCGTGACTACCTGGATGGCAATGGCATTCCACTCAAGGGCAAGGTCTACGCCATCGGCCTGATGTGGGCGAGCATCCTGTTCTCCTGCTATCTGGTGCCGCGGCCCTGGGCTCGGGGGTTCATGCTGACCAGTGCCGTGCTGGTGACGATCTACATCCTCAGGCAAAAAACCCTGCGCAAACCCTGATTTCACCCTCGCCACAGGCGTTCAGTCTCGTCCGACGACCTGCCCTTCCCCGGCAAAAACTCCACCTAAACTTCACACACCTACACTCGAGCAGCCAGACATGGCCCGCAGTCTGCGTAGTCCAGGATGGCCAGCGCTCCGACTTCGGCTCGGCGGATGGTTGCTGCTGGCTGGTTTGCTCCTGGCCGTATTCAACGGGGTCCGGGCCGACTGGGACTTTGCGCAGATCCTGCAAACCGTCGAACAGCGCTACGGCCCGCCGGGACCGGCACGAGTCCGGGTCGAGGCGTGGAGTCAAATGCTGCAAGCTGCACGCGGCGCGCCAGAGCGTGAGCAGCTCAATACGGTGAACCGCTTCTTCAATCAGCAGTTGAATTTCCAGGACGACATTCGCATCTGGCAACAGACCGATTACTGGGCCACGCCCGTCGAAGCCCTGATCAAGGGCGCCGCCGATTGCGAGGACTATGCATTGGCGAAGTATTTCAGCCTGCGCCGACTCGGCATTCCCAGCGAAAAACTGCGCATCACCTACGTCAAGGCCCTGAACCAGAACCAGGCGCACATGGTGCTGACGTTCTACAACAGCCCTGCGGCTGACCCACTGGTGCTGGACAACCTGATCAGCGAAATCCGCCCCGCGTCCCAACGCAAAGACTTGCTGCCGGTGTACGCCTTCAACGCCGAAGGCCTGTATCTGCCGGGCAAGAACGGCGGCCAGCGCAGCAGCGACTCGAAAAAGCTCTCGCGCTGGCAGGACGTTTTGAAAAAGATGCAGGCCGAAGGCTTCGACATCGGCGACGGCTAACCGCCATGGCAAGGAGCGATGTATGACACTGCGTAAACAGTTGTTCCTGGCCATCTGCCTGTTCCTGCTGGTGGCGTTCAGCGGCAGTTTTTTTGCCAGCCTTGAAAGCTCCCGCGAGCAAACGCTCAGTCAACTGCGCGCCCACGCCCAGGATGCAGCCACCGCGCTGGGGTTGTCGCTGACGGCACAGGTCGACGACCCGGCAATGATGGAGCTGATGGTCAGTTCGATTTTCGACAGCGGCTATTTCAGCAGCATCCGCGTCATCAGGCTCAAGGATCAGCAAACCCTGGTGGAGCGCAGCGCACCGACGAAAATCGACGGTGTGCCTGACTGGTTCGTCAGCCTGGTCAACCTGCGCCCGGAGGGCGGCGATGCCTTGATCATGCGCGGCTGGGAACAATTGGCACGGGTCGAAGTACTGAGTAATCCGCAATTCGCCCTGGCCAAGCTCTGGGACAGCACCCTCGGCAGCCTGATCTGGTTACTGTTGTGCGGGCTGTTCAGTGCGGTGATTGGGGGATGGATGCTGCGCCGGCAATTCCGCCCGCTCGACAGCATGGTCCGACAAGCCGAGGCCATCAGTAAACGCGAGTTTCTCAGCCTGCCCAAACTGCCACGGACACCGGAACTGAAACGGGTGGTGCTGGCCATGAACCAGATGGTCGAAAAGCTCAAGGCGCTGTTCGTCGAAGAGGCCGAGCGCAGCGAAAAGCTACGGGCCGAATCCTGGCTGGACAACCTCACCGGTCTGGCCAACCGGCGCCTGTTCGACGAGCAACTGGCCGACCATTTGCGAGTATGCGAACAGAGCCGCGATGGCCATTTACTGATGCTGCGGATCAACGACCTGAACGGACTCAACCAGCGACTGGGCAGCCAACGGACAGACGCACTGATCAGTGCCGTGGGCGAATTGCTCAAGCGTCTGACTCAATTGCCGGAGCGGCGCGCCTGGCTGGCGGCGCGCAATCGGGGTGGAGAATTCAGCCTGTTGACACCGGGCCTGGATGCCGAAAGTGCTGCGCGCCTGGCCGCCGATGTCAGCATCAGCCTGGAGAATCTGCGCCTGACCGGCGCCAGCGATTGCATGCCGGTTGCCCATCTTGGTGTTGTCGCCTACCACCCCGGTGAGCCGGTCGGCAATGTACTTCTGCGCCTTGATCAGGCGCTGACCGAATCATGGCAACATCTCGAGCGACCCTGGGTGTACCTGGGCCACCGTGACACCGCGCCGAATCACTCCCAGCACGACTGGCGCACCTGGATCGACGATGCCTTGACCGAAGGCAAAATGCAGTTGTACTTCCAGCCCGTCGTGCAATGCGCCGACACCCGCCAGGTACTGCACCACAAAGTGCTTGCACGCCTGCTTGACCCACAGGGCGAAGCGATTGCCGCCGGACATTTCCTGCCGTGGATCGAACGTCTCGGCTGGTCGGCGCGGTTCGACCTGGCGATGCTAGAAGCCACGCTGGACGACCTGGTGGTCAACCGCCGCCCTTTGGCACTGAGTTTGTCCGGCAGCACTCTACGCGATCAGGTGCAATGGCGAGCAGTCCTCGACCTGCTCGACTCTCTTCCCGAACTGGCGCCGCTGCTGACCCTGGAAATCGACGAGCGCCAGTTGCCATCCGCCGAAGAACTGCAGCGTTTGAGCCACAGTCTGCTTGCCAGCGGTTATCGAATCGGCCTGCAACACTTTGGCGGGCGCTTCAGCCAGATCGGCAACCTCACTCAACTGGGTCTGGCCTACCTGAAAATCGATGGAGCCTACATTCGCAACATCGACGAGCAGCCTGACAAGCGGCTGTTCATCGACGCGATCTTTCGCGCGACCCACAGCATTGATTTGCCGCTGATTGCCGAGATGGTCGAGACACCAGGGGAACTGGAAGTCATCCGCGAGTTGGGTGTATTCGGGGCGATGGGGCGGTTGATCGGGTCGCCGAAGCCAACTTAGTCAGGCAACCCATGCAACTTTTACCTTCTTCGAAAAGCAACTTCTATCGTTATTTATGACAGTAGGAAAGCTATCGACCCAGGTTTTAAATCACTCCGGCAACCTCACTGATCAACACCGGAGTCACCATCATGACGGCTAAATCACCCACTTCGACATTCACGTCAACCACGCGGAATGAAGCGAAAACAACCTTCGATGAAATCCTGGACAGCAGCGGCAGCCTTGTTGCCAAAAATGGCGTTACTTTTGACAAAACCCTGGTACTCAAGGGTACGGCTGGCGCAACTAAGGACCTCTGGATTCGCGACAACCAGATCCGGCTTACTGACGTGACCAGCGAAGCGTCAGGAAACTGGACCACAAAACTCGAATTCAACTTTGGCTTCAAACGCTACAGCCTTGATGCTATTGAAAAAAAACCACCTTACGATTCCTCCCCACAGTACATTTTCGTTCTGGCGACCGAGACGCCAATCATCGACAAAGTCGCTGGCAAGGATGGCCCGATCGAAAATGGCGGCACCTACGACGGCGACTCGCTGGAGTTCTCCGGCTACGCACCTCCCGATATGGAAGTTCAAGCGTTCAACGGCGACTCACCCACGGACAAGAAAGCCACTGTCAATGGTGACGGCCTGTTCAAACTCACCCTCGACGGGCTTGCCGCCGGCAACTACAGCATCAGGATCAGGGCAGCCAATGACAAGGAATCCAGCGCTTTCACCTTCCGCGTCCCAGGGGATGTGGAACTGAGCCTGGATGACGTCCTCGAGTCCGAAGGCGGTCCTTCTGTTCCTGAAGGCGGCACCACCAACAAGAGTCAGTTGATCATCAAGGGACATGCCATGCCCGGTGAGAGCATTCAGCTACTCAATGGCGGCGCCCCCATAAAAGACGCCATTGCAACTGCGAATCCCGGCGATGGTGCCTGGAAAATCCTGCTCGATGTGACAGACGGCGCCTATTGCCTCGCCGCCAGGGCGGACTATGGCGACGGGCAAATCACCGAGCCCCGCACCTTTACCGTGGCATCCATCCTCAAGCCGCACAACACTCGCGTGTACGATTCGGACGGTCTGGTCGAGGACAACGGTAGCACCCCATACAACCATGTAATTGTCCGGGGGGATGCGGCCCCGTCAGCGCAGATCAGGCTAAAGATCAATGGCGTCAGCAATCCGAAACCGGAACCGACCGACGATAACGGTAAATGGGCCAGATTGGTTACAGGTCTGGAGCACGCAACCACTTATCAATTCATCGCGGTGGCAGACCATGGTGACGACTCAGAGTCTGATCCCTGGACGATTACTGCCGGAGTACTGCGTTAAAGACTCCAGTGGTAGTTAGACACCATTGAATGAAAAAACCGCCATCCCTTACACAGGGATGACGGTTCTTTCGTTCCGGCTTTCAGGTCACACGTTGTCCACCTTCAACGAATGATCGTTGAGCATGCCGTTGATGATGGTCGCCGTATCATGCCCGCCCGCGATCACCCCATCCAATCCCGGCGTTACACCATAATGGCTGGCAAGGTTGACGCCGGCCAGGTCGATGGTCTGATTCGGCGCAGCGCCGGCCATGGCACTGACGTCGATGCTGGTCATCGTCGATGGCCCGGTGCCGGTGACGGTGAAGTGCAGGTAGTCATCCAGCGAAGCGGTGGTGCCGTTCTCCCCTTGCAGCAGTTGCGACAGGTCGAGCTTGTCGGTGCCAGGCGTGAAGTCGGTGATCACGTCGTGACCACTGTTGCCCTTGAGCCACTGGAAGGTATCGGCCCCTGCCCCGCCGCTGAGGGTGTTGTTGCCCAGGCCACCGATCAGCAAGTCATCGCCCCCCCCGCCGTTGAGGATGTCGTTGCCCAGGCCGCCGTCGATCACGTTGTTATTGTTGTCACCGGTCAATGTGTCGTTGAAGTTCGAACCGGTGAGGTTTTCGATGCTGGTCAGGGTGTCCGTGCCTGCGCCGAGGGTGTTTTGCCCACCGAGCAGACCGAGGTTGACCGTCACGGCGGCGGTGGCATGGGCGTAGCTGGCCGTGTCGATGCCTGTACCGCCATCCAGGGTGTCATTGCCCGGGCCGCTGTAGAGCAGATCATTGCCGGCGTCGCCGTGCAGCACGTTGTTGCCGGAACCGGCGGTGAGCACATCATTGCCGTCACCGGCATTGATGGTGTTGTCGCCCGTGCCCGCCACCAGGATGTCATCCCCGCTGGTGCCGGTGAGGGTATGGCCGTTCTGATAGCTGATGGTCACATTGGCCGAGTCGCTGCCGCCATGGTTGTCGTTGACGGTGTAGGTGCCGTGGTAGTCCGAAGCACTGTCATGAGCCCCGGCATAGTTGACGGTCATGGTCAGTTGATAGGTTTCAGAACCATTGCCGCCACCACTCGAACCGTTGGGGATGTTACTGATGTGGATCTGGTAGGTCCCGTCCCCTGTCGCGGTGATGGTCTGGTTATCCCCGATGGAGGTGAACCCGCCGCCGTTGACCGAGTACTCCATGCTGATACGCCCGGCCGCCAGGTCGTGATTGAGGTTGAGGGTTTCGCCATCCTTGAGATTGACGGTAATGAAATCGTCACCCGTACTGCCACCGACCGCACCCAATGCGCCACTGACCACCAGCACAGCGGTCATGGTCGCGGCATTGGCGACGAAGGCACTGCGGGCGATATTCACGGCCGTCGCGCTGTTGCCGGTAAAGCTGAAGTTCTGGTTGACCCCGGTGAAGTCAGAGCCCTTCAGTACCCAGCCAGTATTGAAGGATGTCGGTGTCGCCGAGAGTTGGTCACCGTCAGGGTCGGTGTCGTTGGCCAGCAACAGCTCGCCCGGCACCACGACGGTGCCAGAGAGCACGTTGGTGATGACGTTATCATCGGCGGCCACGGGCGGTGCGTTAGGTATGACCTTGACCGTCAGGGTGGAGCTGGTTAGGTCGCCGTCGTTGTCGCTGACGGTGAATCCGATGTTTTCGGTGATCAGCACCGACGAGGTTTTCTGGGAAATGTAGGTGTAGTCGCCGGTATCCAGATTGATCAGCAAGGTACCGCTGTTGTTGGTGGCAATGTTCAACGTGTTGTTCACGGTGTCGAACGTGCCGTGGTTGAGCCCACCGCTGAAGTTCAGCGAGCCTTGATTACTGTTGCCGCTCGGATCGTAGGTGTACGTGGTGCCGTCCACCGTGATGGTCTTGACGAAGCCGCCGTCGGCACCGAAGGTTCCGCCCTCACCCAGTAGCGAACCGGTCACCGGTGCGCCGATCACAGTGCCGGACAGCACCGAGTTGAGCTGGTTGAGGTCGGTCACCACCACCGAATTGGTGTCGGTGTGGCTGATACCGTCATAGGCCAGCGGATCGAGGTTGGCGTTGCTCACGCCACTGCCCAGGCCGATCGCGTAGTTCTTGATGTTGTTGGCATCGAGGAAGGCTTTCAGCGCGGTTTCATCGGCGGTGCCGATTTCCTGGCCGCTGGTGGGTTTGCCGTCGGAGAAGAAGTAGCCGATGTTTTGCGCACCCGTGAGTTTGCCCGAGGTATTGAACGCCGTTTGCATGGTTGCCACAGCGGCGTCGTAGTTGGTGCCGCCGTTTGCGGTGAGGCCGGTGAGCAGTGTCTTGGCGGTCGCGACATCGACCCACACCGAGGTCCTGTCCGAAGCGCTGCTGCTGAAGGTGACGAGTTGCACTTTCACGTCGCCGAGGTCGTCGTATTTATCCAGCAAGGCACTGATGGCCTGCTTGGCCAGCTCCAGCCGCGACAGGCCTGTTACGCCGGAAGGGTCGGCCATACTGCCGGAGACATCGAGCACGATCAGCAGGTTGGAATCGATCTCCACGGCCGCCACCGAACGATCCGATGCCACCGCCTTGGGCACGTCATCGACAATGTTGACCACGATGGTGCTGGTGCTGCTGTTGCCTGCCGCATCAGTGGCCTTGTAGGTGAAGCTCTCGCTCAGGCTGTTCGGGCCGTCGTTGGCATTCGGCAAGGTTTTCGGTGCCGAGGTCAGGGTGTAGGTGTAGCTGCCGTCTGGATTGAGCAGGATCTGCCCGTAGGTGCCGGTAGCGCTGCCGACCAGCGTGTAGGTGAGCGCGCCGCTGGCACCCGAGACAGATCCGACCAGGGTTCCGGACGCGGTTTCGCCGGTATTGCCCGGGTCGCTGCCGGTGACCGTACCGGCAGCCAGGTCCTGGCCATCCTTGCTCAGGTCGAGGGCTTTTTCGTAGACCGTCACGTCGCTATCGGGGTTGGCCTTGATGACGCTGTTGGCCACGTCGATGGTGATGGTGGTGGTGCTTTCATCGCCATCGGAGTCGCGCACGGTATAGGTGAAGGTATCAGTGGCCCCGGCGGGGCCGACCGAATTCGAGTTGCTGTGATACACCGCGTTGCCATTGGCATCGAGGGTCAGGTAACCATAGGTGCCATTGATCGGGTTGCCCAGGCCGCCGACAGCCGACGTCGCGGTATCGCTACCGGCGCGCACGCCAACCACCGTCGCAGGACCATCGGCGCCGCTGATGTCATTGCCCAGCACACTGATATTGACCGTACCGCCCTCCGTCACCGACGACGAGTCGGGTTTGGCGCTCGGCAGGTCATCGACGATGTTGACATTGAGTTGTCCTGTCGCCGTGTCGCCGTCAGTGTCTGTGGCCACGACGTCGAAGTTCTCGGTCAGGTTGTTGGCGCCGTTGGCCGTTGGATGGGCTTCGTTATCGTTGAGGGTGTAGCTGTAGCTGATCACCCCTGTGGCAGTGTTGAACCCGGTGATGGTCAGGGTACTGCCCAGCGGCGTAACGGCGGTTTGCGGGAAGCCGGCGACCACGCCACCAGTGACCACGGCGATGCCACCGACAGTCAGGGTTTGCAGGCCATCCAGGGCGGTCAGCGTAAAGGTCCCGCTCTGGGTCAGGGCCGACGTGCTGGGGCTGGAGCCATCACTGAGATTTTTCTCGTAGACCGTCAGCTCGCCGCCATTCACGTCGAGACCATTGAGAGTCACCAGGTCATCGTTGTTATGGACCTGCAGTTCCAGGTAGGCGGTGCTGCTGTCGCCGTCCGAGTCGGTGATGGTGTAGCTGAAGGTTTCCGTGCCGCTGCCACCGCCGTGCAGGGCTTTGAAATCGGCATCGCTGGTGTTCAGCGTGTAGACGTAGGTGCCGTTGGCATTCAGCACCAGGGTGCCGTAGGTGCCGGTGAAGGTGCCGGGGGTGATCGGGCCGGTGTTTGCTCCGACCGTCACGCGGTCGGCGCCTTGCACGTCGTTGCTCAGCACGTTGCCGTTGAGGGTCAGCAGGGTTTCCGAGGCCGTATTGGCATTGCTGTCGTTCATGCCTTTGGGCAGGTCGTCGACGATGTTGACGTCGAGGCTGCCGGTGGCGGTGCTGCCGTTGTCGTCGACCACGGTCACGGCGAACTGCTCAGGCAGGGTGTTGGCGTTGTTGCCCGTCGGGTGCGCTTCGTTGTCGTTGAGGGTGTAGCTGTAGCTCACCACGCCGGTGGCGGCGTTGAAGCCGGTGATGGTCAGGGTGCTGCCCAGCGGCGTGGTGACCGATTGCGGGAAGCCCGCCGCCACGCCAGCGGTGACCACGGCGATGCCGCCCACGGTCAGGCTGGTGACACCATCGAGGGCAGTGACGGTGAAGGTGCCGTTCTGGGTCAGGGCCGTGGCATCCGGTGCGCTGCCGTCGCTGAGGTTTTTTTCGTAGACCGTCAGTTCGCCGCCATACACGTTGAGGCCGGTGAGGACCACCGGATCGTCGTTATTGTGGACCTGCAGTTCCAGGTAGGCGGTGCTGCTGTCGCCGTCCGAATCGGTGATGGTGTAGCTGAAGGTTTCCGTGCCGCTGCCACCGCCGTGCAGGGCTTTGAAGTCGGCAGCGCTGGTGTCGAGGGTGTAGGTGTAGGTGCCGTTGGCATTCAGCACCA
>NZ_NEHO01000010.1 GCF_002113375.1 Pseudomonas sp. R37(2017)
GTGGGCGGCATCCAGGGCCTTGTCGATGTCTTCGGCCGTGGAGCGGGGGAATTCGGCAATCGGTTGGCCATTCACTGGCGAGGTATTGGTGAAGTACTGGCCCTTGACCGGCGCGACGAACTCGCCGCCGATGTAGTTACCGTACTTGGCTTTGAACGAAACGATAGCGCCTTCAGTACCGGGGTGAGCGTAACGCATGGTGGTCTCTCCTTGCTTTTGTGCTTATAGGGAGTCGCGCATGTGCGCTTGTTATAAGCGTAGAGCAAGGGGCGGGCCAGTGCGTTACAGCTCAGGAAAATCAAGGCCTTGCGTATTTTCTGTCGGACGGATGGAGTGCACCTGTGACGCTTTCGGTACAGCTGGCGTGACACTTTGTACCGCTTCTGGCACAGCCTGTGACTGGCTAGTCTTGCAGGCATTGCAATGCCGGCCCGGCTGGAGGATGCTCGGCATCACCTCATGCACGGGACGCCGAGCCCCGGGGAGAATAATAAGAAATGCACGACAACCATTTGAGTCGCCATGCGCAGCAGGTCCTGACCGTCACTCAGGGCAAGGCCCATCTGCATGGACCCGGCAGTGATCCATCCATCGCCCGATCCTGGCTGCGTTGCCTTGAGGATTATCACCTCGATCCGGCCCTGAGCATCGCGCCGACGGTGCTGGAGCATGGCCGGGTCCTCGAAAGCCGCGAACGTTTGCAGCAAGTACTGCACATCGCCGGCAATGAAATGACCAGCCTGCACCAGCAACTCTCCGGTGCCGGCCACGCGGTATTGCTGACCGATGCTCGCGGCGTGATCCTCAATTGCGTCACCGCGCCCGCTGAGCGGCAGATTTTCGAGCGCGCCGGCCTATGGCTCGGTGCCGACTGGAGCGAGGCCTGCGAAGGCACCAATGGCATCGGCACCTGCCTGGTGGAACGTCAGTCGCTGACCATCCATCAGGACGAACACTTTCGTGGCCGCCACACCGGCCTGACCTGCTCGGCGAGCCCGGTCTTCGACCCCCACGGCGAATTGCTGGCAGTGCTCGATGTGTCGTCGGCGCGGCGCGATGTGTCGCGGCAAAGCCAGTTCCACACCATGGCGCTGGTCAATCTGTCGGCGAAGATGATCGAGAGTTGCTACTTCCTGCGCTGCTTCGACAACCAATGGTTGCTGCGTTTTCACTTGCAGGCCGAGTCCGTAGGCTTGTTCAGCGAAGGGTTGCTGGCGTTCGACGGAGAAGGGCGCATTTGCGCGGTCAACCAGAGTGCGTTGAACCTGCTGGGGCACATCCGCGGCGGCTTGTTGGGCAAGCTGGTGGAAGCGTTTTTCGATTGTTCGCTCGATGAGTTGCTGGGGCGGGCGAGCATCAATGCTGCGGCCAGTTGGCCATTGCGTACCCGTGATGGTCGCAAGTTGTTCGCGGTATTGCGCGGTGAGGCGCGGCGGCCGCTGCCGACTCCGATGGTGCCTGCTCCCCAGGTCTTGCACGCACCGCGCCTGTCGGGCATTTGCCTGGGGGATGCGACGTTGCAGGCAGACTTCCGCAAGGCTTTGCGCGTCTACGAGCGCGACGTGCCACTGCTGATCAATGGAGAAACCGGGTCCGGCAAGGAGGCCTTCGCCAAAGCGGTGCACCACGCCAGCCAGCGGGCGGAAAAAGCCTTCGTCGCCCTCAATTGCGCAGCCATTCCCGAAAGCCTGATCGAAAGCGAGTTGTTCGGTTATCGCGGTGGCAGCTTCACCGGCGCACGCAAGGAAGGCATGCGTGGCAAGTTGCAACAGGCCGACGGCGGGACGTTGTTCCTCGATGAAATCGGTGACATGCCTCTGGCCCTGCAGACGCGATTGCTGAGGGTGCTGGAGGACCGGCAGGTGGTGCCGATCGGTGGCGAGCCGGAAGCGGTTAACGTGCGGATCATCAGCGCTACCCACCGTAATTTGCTGGATCGTGTGCAGGACGGCAGCTTCCGCGAGGATTTGTATTACCGCCTCAACGGGTTGGAAGTCGCATTGCCGGCTTTGCGCGATCGCAGTGACAAATCGCAGTTGCTCGACTTTTTACTGGCCGAAGAAGCGGGCGCGGAAAAGGTGTTGATCGACGGGCCGGCACGCGAGGCTTTGCTGGGATTCGCCTGGCCGGGCAACGTACGCCAGTTGCGAAATGTGCTGCGAACGCTGGCAGCACTGTGTGAGAGCGGGCGTATTGGTCTTGAGGACTTGCCGGCGATGATTCGTTCGGCCAGGCCGGCGGTGGCGCAGGCTGTCGAAGAGCCATCGGAGCATCCGCTGGAGGATGCCGAGCGGCTGGCGTTGCTCAGTGCGCTGGAGCAGACGCGCTGGCATATGACGCATACTGCGGAGCAGTTGGGGGTCAGTCGAAATACCCTTTATCGCAAGCTACGCAAGCACAATATCGCCCGGTAAACCGTGTCGCGGCCATTCGCGAGCAAGCCCGCTCCCACATTTGCTCGGAGGTGTTCACAAATTTGTGTTCACTATAGAACCAATGTGGGAGCGGGCTTGCTCGCGAAGGCGTCCTGAAGTCTGAAACACAAGGTGCGATTTTCCCCTCCCTAGGCTAACCTGCGACCAGGTTTTACGAGGTCGACTATGCACATTCATATTCTTGGTATCTGTGGCACTTTCATGGGGTCAATGGCAGTTCTGGCCAAAGAACTGGGCCATCACGTGACGGGCTCCGATGCCAACGTCTATCCGCCGATGAGCACTCAACTGCAAGCCCAGGGCATCGAGCTGACACAAGGCTATGACCCTGCGCAACTCGACCCGGCCCCCGATCTGGTAGTGATCGGCAACGCCATGTCCCGGGGCAATCCGGCGGTGGAGTACGTGCTGAACAAAGGCCTGCCTTACGTCTCCGGCCCGCAATGGCTGGCGGATCACGTGCTGCAAGGTCGCTGGGTGCTGGCCGTTGCCGGTACGCACGGCAAGACCACCACCAGCAGCATGCTGGCCTGGGTTCTGGAGCACGCGGGCATGGCTCCGGGCTTCCTGATCGGCGGCGTGCCGCAAAATTTCTCGGTGTCGGCGCGCCTGGGCGATACGCCGTTCTTCGTCATCGAAGCCGACGAGTACGACAGTGCGTTCTTCGACAAGCGCTCCAAGTTCGTACACTACCGCCCGCGCACGGCAATCCTGAACAACCTTGAATTCGATCACGCGGACATTTTCCCGGACTTGCCGGCCATCGAGCGACAGTTCCACCATCTGGTGCGGACCATCCCGAGCGAAGGCCTGGTGATCCATCCAACCACTGAGCCGGCCTTGCAGCGCGTCATCGAAATGGGTTGCTGGACTCCCGTGCAAACCACCGGTGCCGGCGGTCAGTGGCAGGTCAGACTGCTCAGTGAGGATGGCTCGAAGTTCGAAGTGATGTTCGAAGACATCGCCCAGGGCGTGGTCGAGTGGGACATGACGGGTCAGCACAACGTCGCCAACGCCCTGGCGACCCTGGCCGCCGCACGCCACGTCGGTGTGGTGCCGTCCATGGGCATCGCCGCGTTGAGCGCCTTCAAAAGCGTCAAGCGCCGGATGGAGAAAGTCGCGGAAGTCCGTGGCATCACCATCTATGACGACTTCGCTCACCACCCGACCGCTATTGCCACCACGCTGGATGGCTTGCGCAAACGCATTGGCGATGCGCCGCTGATCGCAATCATCGAGCCGCGCTCCAACTCCATGAAGCTCGGCGCGCACCGCGACGGTTTGCCGGAAAGCGTGGTCGATGCCGATCAAGTGATCTGGTATGCACCCGCCAATCTCGGTTGGGACCTGGCGGGCACTGCGGCGCTGTGCACTGTGCCGTCGATTGTCAGCGACTCCCTCGAGGGCATCATCGAGCGCGTGAAAAGCCAGGCCCAACCCGGTTCTCACGTGGTGATCATGAGCAATGGCGGCTTCGGCGGCCTGCACGGCAAACTGGCCGAGGCGCTCAAATGAACCACGGCCCGGACCGCATCACCCTGGCGATGACCGGCGCTTCCGGCGCCCAATATGGTCTGCGCCTGCTCGACTGCCTGGTGCGGGATGATCGTGAAGTGCACTTCCTGATTTCCAAGGCTGCGCAGTTGGTGATGGCTACCGAAACCGACGTCACGCTGCCGTCCAAGCCGCAGATGATGCAGGCGTTCCTCACCGAATACACGGGCGCTGCCGCCGGGCAGATTCGGGTGTACGGCAAGGAAGACTGGATGTCGCCGGTGGCTTCGGGTTCCGGCGCGCCAGCGGCGATGGTGGTGGTGCCGTGCTCCACTGGCACGTTGTCGGCCATCGCTACCGGTGCCTGCAACAACCTGATCGAGCGAGCCGCCGATGTGACGCTCAAAGAGCGTCGGCAGCTGATTCTTGTGCCTCGAGAGGCGCCCTATTCGAGCATTCACCTGGAGCACATGCTCAAGCTGTCGAACATGGGTGTGACAATCCTGCCGGCATCACCGGGCTTTTATCATCAGCCGCAAACCATCGACGACCTGATCGATTTTGTCGTCGCGCGGATTCTCAACCTGCTGAATATTCCTCAGGACATGCTCCCGCGTTGGGGCGAGCATCATCTGACCAGCGATGAATAAGCTGTTGCTGGTTGCGCTGGCGCTGCAATTGGCCGGGTGCGCGACGGTGCGCACGCTCGATGCGGCCAAGCCGGGTGCGCCGGTGGTGTATTCGGGGACTCGCCTGGATTTGTATGCGATGAACGGCGGGTGCTGTGCCAAGGACCGTTTCGGCGCCGAAGCGCCGAGCTACCCGGGCGTCGATCTGCCGGCGAGTGCGTTGCTCGACACGCTGTTGTTGCCGTTGTCGTTATTTACGGTGATTGGGGTGAGTTTTCAGGCGACGGGTGGGTTGTAAGAAAGCGTTGTGGCGAGGGGGCTTGCCCCCGTTGGGCTGCGGAGCAGCCCCAAAACCGGTCATCTCCATTTTTCTGATACATCGCGAGTCCCATATTTACGACTGCTACGCAGCCCAACGGGGGCAAGCCCCCTCGCCACAGGTCCGTGGATCACTTGCCCAACTTCCTCAGCTCATCCGACTCGACAATCCTGACCCCATCCTGCTCTTCCAGCGCCAGGCGCCACATCGCGCGGGCCAGTTGGCAGGCCTCGATGCCATGGTATTTGCCGGGAATCAGCCGAGACAACGGCCCGGCGACTTTCTCGCCCAGTCGCGGTTCGCTGCGTTCGCCCAGCAACAGTGACGGCCGGCAGATGGTCAGTTGCGGCCAGTCCTGCGCGCGCAATGCGTACTCCATCTCGCCTTTGACCCGGTTGTAGAAAATCGAGGATCTGCGATCGGCCCCCAGGGCACTGATCACGATCAGATGCCGTGCGCCCATTTCCCGGGCACGTTTGGCGAATGCCACCACCATGTCCAGGTCCACCGCGCGAAATGCCTGTTCGGAGCCCGCCTGCTTGATCGTGGTGCCAAGGCAGCAATAGGCGATATCGACTCGTCCGTTCAGTTGCGGCAGGAACGCCGTCGGGTCGCCAACCGGATTTTCCAGGTGCGGATGCTCGGCCAGTGGCCGGCGTGAAGGGGCCAGAACCCGGGTAATGGTTGGCTCGTTAAGCAGGCGATCAAGCAGATGTTCACCCGTCAAACCGGTGGCTCCGGCGAGCAGCACATGCTGAGGCGTCAAGTACATAGTGTTTCTCCCTTGATACTGTTCAGCTTAGTTGCTGTTTGCATCCTTGCTTTGCATGGATGCACTTTGCAGTGCTTTTCGTGCCTGTTGCTTGCGCAGTAGTTGCCAATGCGAAAGGACGGTTTTCGGTGCCCAGATCTGAGGTTCGGACGCTTCGAAACCGTCCGCCAGTTCACGCTCGGCGACGGTGGCCTTGGCCAGCTTGAAGGCTTGCTCCAGATCGTCGGTCTGGTTCAGGGCCTGGACGAACAGGGCGTCGCCGAAGTAGGTGAAGTTGGCTTCCTCCGAGCAGCCGAAAGACACCCGATCGGCCCGCGAGGCCGTCATGATCAGGGTTCGTTCGTCCTTGAGGGCGGGGATGAAACCGCCTGAGTAGCAAGACGAGATCACGATGACCTTGTCGCGGTTCTTCAGCGGGGCGAGAACCGAGGCCAATTCATCGGCTGGCAGATCAGCCAGTTCCATGCGCGGCTGGTCCAGCACCAGTTCGTGTTCGCTGGTGCCATGGCTGGTCAGGTAAATGAAGATCAAGTCTTCCGGTCCACTGCGTTCGGCCAGCGTCAGGACGGCGCGGCGCAGGTTTTCCCGGGTAGCCATCGGGCGGTCGGCGAGGTGGTCGCGATGGTTCACCAGGCGGATCTGGCCAAAGGCGCCGAAACGGGTGGAGAGCATGTTGGCGACGTAGTCGGACTCGCGAAGAAACACGCTTTGCTTGCCATCACCGCCCAGGGTCAACGAATACAGTTCCACCGCCGGGGTCGAGGGCGGAATGTCGCTCAGCGCTGCATCGAGCAGGCGCCCCTGTGCCAGTAAGCCGAGCTCCAGTGTGTCTGGCAACAATTTGCCCTCGGCATCGCGCACGCGCTGGCCGTTGATCCAGGTGCCGCTGAGTACGGTGCCGTCGGTCAACACCAGCGTGCCGCGCCCCTGGTAACTGTCGTTGTCGAACTGGCCGGTGTAAAAACTGCCGTCGGCCAGGTTAAGTCGGCCCGGCCCGGAGAAGCGCCAGTCGTTGAACTGGCCGATGTAGTGGCTGCCGTCGGTGCCGATCAGCTCGCCCTTGCCGTTCAGCGAACCTTCCTTGAACTGACCCAGCCAGACATCGCCATCGGCGTTTTCGTAGCGACCCTTGCCGTTCAGTTGGTTGTTCTTGAAGCTGCCGACATAGATGTCGCCTTCGGCGCTGTTGAACGTGCCGTTGCCCTCCAACTGGCCGTCGACGAAATGTCCAGTGAACTGATTGCCGTTGCCGTCGCCGCGCTGGCCTTCGCCGTTGGGTTTGCCATGGGCGAACTGACCCTGATAGGAGCTGCCGTCTTCGAGCTCGAGGCGGCCCAGGCCGGCGTACTGATCGGCCTTGAACTCGCCGCGATAGCTCATGCCGTTTTCTTTGAGAGTGCCTTCGCCGTTGCGCCGGCCAGCCTTGAAACCGCCGATGTAGCTGCTGGCATTGGTGGTCAGCGCCCCCTGGCCGTCGAACAGACCCTGATTGAACTGCCCGCGATAGACTTCGCCATTGCTGCCATGCCACTCGCCCTGGCCCTGCCACTGGCCTTTGTCGAAATCGCCGGCGTACCAGCTGCCATTCGGGTAGTCGATACGCCCCTTGCCTTGCAGCAAGCCATTGACCAGGTCACCGCGATAACGTCCGCCATCCGGCAGGCGTGCATCGGGGGGCAAAGGCGATTCGCCCTCGCCGCAAGCGGTGAGCATCAGGGTCAAGGCTAGGAGTGCAAGTGGGCGCATAGCGGATTCCGGGCAATTAGGCGAGGGAGTATGCCGTAGCTATGTGTCCTTATATAGGGCGAGGTACCGCAGGATGGCGCGAAACAGCAGGAGCTGCTTCGCATCCGGGAAGGGTTACACGAAGCACAGGGACAGGGGCTCGGCGATATACGCCGGTTTGTCCGAACCTTCGATTTCCAGGGTGGTGGTGGCCTTGAGCAGCCATTGGCCGGGCTTTTTCTCGATGACTTCGGTAAGGTCGACCTTGAGTCGAACTTTCGAATCGACCTTGACCGGTTGAATGAAACGCACGCTGTCGAGGCCGTAGTTGACCACCATCTTCAAGCCTTCAGGCATGACGAGGATGTCCTCCATCAATTTCGGGATCAGCGACAACGACAGGAAACCGTGAGCGATAGTGCAGCCAAATGGCGTTTGCGCGGCCTTGACCGGGTCGACGTGGATGAACTGAAAATCCCCTGTGGCTTCGGCGAACAGGTTGATGCGGTCCTGATCGATAGTGAGCCATTCGGAACGTCCGAGTTCCTTGCCGACATAATCTTTGAGCTCTGCAACTGGAACATGGGGCATTGAGACTCTCCTTGGTTCATCGGTTTTATAGTTTTGAGTCGGGGGGATTCGACCTCCCTGCTTACCACTTTAGATCAACATGGCCAAACGCTCAGGTCAACTGACCATGCTTTTGGCGAATGCCGGTCCATAGCGCGAGCATGCTTATAATGCCCGGCCGAAGCGGATGATGGATTTTGCGGGAGATCAACGATGTTGTTACGGGGCCTGACGTGGCTGGTGTTGTTCCAATTGCTCGGCACTGCGATCAATCATTTGTTCTTGCCGGTGCTGCCGGGGCCGATTGTGGGGTTGCTGCTGTTGCTGGTGTACCTCATCTGTCGCGGACAGGTCGGCGAGCCGCTGAACCTGGCGGCCAGCAGCCTGTTGCGTTACCTGCCACTGTTGCTGGTGCCGCCAGCCGTGGGCGTGATGGTCTATGCCGCTGACATCGCGGCGGACTTCTGGGCGATTGTCGGTGCGCTGGTATTGTCGCTGTTGCTTTCGATGGCCTTCGCCGGGGTGCTGATGCAGCGCATGGTCAAGCGTCACGCTCACAACGAGGACAACCCATGATCTTCGACTGGCACGGCGCCTGGACGTCGGTGATTCACCATCCGTTGTTCGGCATTGGCATTACTCTCGGCGCCTATCAACTCGTGCTTGCGGCATTCGAGAAAACCCGATGGATCTTTTTGCAGCCGGTGCTGGTCTCCATGATGCTGGTGATCGGCGTGCTGGTGGGCTGCGGCCTGACCTACGCCGAGTATCGCAAGAGCACCGAGATTCTCAGCATTCTGCTCGGGCCGGCTACTGTCGCCCTGGCGGTGCCGCTCTATCTCAACCTGCGACGGATTCGGCAGTTGTTCTGGCCGATATTTACTACGCTGGTGATAGGTGGGGTGGTGGCCACAGGGATGGGCGTGCTGCTGGGCTGGTCGTTCGGTGCCGAGCACATGATCCTGATGACCATGGCGCCGAAGTCGGTCACTTCGCCGATCGCCATGCTGGTGGCCGAGCAGATCGGCGGGGTCGCGGCGCTGGCAGCGGTGTTCGTCTTGATCACCGGCGTGATCGGAGCGATTTTTGGTCCGGCCCTTTTGACCCGTCTCGGCGTGCATAGCCCGGAAGCCAGGGGCATGGCACTGGGTATGACGGCCCACGCGGTCGGCACGTCGGTGGCGTTGCAGGAAAGTGAAGAATGCGGCGCCTTCGCGGCGCTGGCAATGAGCCTGATGGGTGTGGCCACGGCAGTTTTCCTGCCGCTGGCGGTGTCGATGGTGGTGTAAGGAAATTTCTATATGAGTCTGCCGCTTTTTCCGTTGAACACAGTGCTGTTCCCAGGCTGCATCCTCGACCTGCAGATCTTCGAAGCGCGCTATCTGGACATGATCGGCCGCTGCATGAAGCAGGGCGGTGGTTTCGGCGTGGTCTGCATCCTTGATGGGGAAGAGGTCGGGATCGCTCCGGCCGGCTACGCGCTGGTGGGCTGTGAAGCGCTGATCACCGATTTCAAGCAACAGGACAACGGCCTGCTGGGGATTCGGGTTCAGGGCGGGCGGCGCTTTCACGTTTTGCGTACCGAGGTGCAGCGCGATCAGTTGACCATCGCCGAAGTCGAGTGGCTGGAAGACGAGCCGGAACAACCACTGCAGGATGAGGACGCCGACCTGGTGGCATTGCTCAAGGCCCTGGCGGAGCACCCGATGGTCGAAGCGTTGAACATGGGTACTGAAGCGACCGGGCAACAGTCACTGGCCAATCAGTTGGCGTACCTGCTGCCGTTTGCCGAGCTGGACAAGATCGACCTGCTGCAACTTGACGATCCGCAGCAGCGACTGGATGCGATTCAGGCGCTGCTGGATGAGTTGCAGGGCGAATTGTTTGCCTGACGAGCGTTCTACTAATACGCATACCGCAACATCGTATGCGGTAAATGTCGCAACACGAAGTAGCCGAACAATGCCGCCAGCGCCGGCAGCACCAGCCACCAGACCTTGGGCGGCAAGGCGTTCAGCGGCTCCTTGCGCTGGATCAGCCACAGGCTGGCCGCACAGACACATGCCGCCAGCATCGCACCGGCCATGACATCGGTCGGCCAGTGTGCCCCGAGGTATACCCGGGAAAGGGCTATCGCCATCGCTGGCAAGCTGGCCACCAGCAACCAGGTCAGGCGCATGCGCGGCGGTTGCCCGCGACCGGCCAGTACGGCGAGGGTCAGAAACAGCGCGAACGCGCCTGAGGCGTGGCCGCTGGGCATGCTGTAGCTGGTGAGCGGGTCACTCAATACTTCCGGGCGTACACGGGAGAAGAAGTTTTTGCTTGCTGTATTGGCCAGTGCAGTGACGAGCAGTGTGCCAGTGGCGAAGATTGCCTGGCGCCATCTGCGCGTGATCAGCAGCAGAATGACCAGCAATGTGCTGAACAGCAGCATGTTGCGGAATTCGCCAATCAACGTGAAGACCACTGCCACCTCATCGAGCATCGGGCTGCGGTGCTCTTGCACCAGCGTCATGAGCCCCTGATCGAGGGCGCTCAGGTGCGGATAGCCGATGAACAGCCCTGCCAGAATGAGAAAACTCATCCCGGCAATCAGCGCTGTAGCCCTGCGATGCTGGCGCAAGCTGCTGGTGGCGCTCATTCCCACCATGACCGCAATGCTGCCGGCAACGATCCCGGCCTGAGTCCAGAAGCCTTCAGGCAGCGGCAGGCGAATCGCCGCACCGGTAGCCCAGCCAGGCAGCAGATAAGCCACCGACCAGCCCGCGCCGGCCAGCAGACTGACTGCGAAGAAGCGTGGGAAGGGCATGTCGCACATGCCGGCGACCATGGGCAGCATTGGCCGCAGCGGTCCGATAAAGCGCCCGACCAGCAGGCTGGCGATGCCATAGCGCTGGAAGTAAGTCTCGGCCCCGGCGATCCATTCCGGGTGATGGCGCAAGCCCGGCAGGCGCCGGATATTCTGATGAAAATGCCGTCCAAGGAAGTAAGAGACCACATCGCCAAGCACGCCGGCCAGGAAGCCCAGCAGCAGTGTTTCGCTCAGCGAGAGCGCTCCGCTGCCGGCCAGTACCGCTACGGCGAACAGCAGCACGGTGCCGGGCACGATCAGCCCGGCTATCGCCAGGCATTCCACGAAGGCCACAATGAACACCGCCGCGGCCAGCCATTGCGGGTTGACCGTCAACCAGCCGGTCAGGCTATCGAGCCATTGGCCCATAAAAACCACTCCATCAAATGTTCAATTGCTTCCAGGGGATAAGTACAACCTTGAGTACGCCACGGCCCGCTCCCACAGGGGATTTCGGTTTGCATCAAGTCTGAGTCACTTTCAGAACAGCACAAAATAATCGCGACCTTCGACTTGCCCCCGCCGCAGCGGGTTGCGCGTGCAGTACGGCGCGTAAGCCGCATCGACGAAGCGGTACATCAGGTGCTCGTCGCGCCCGTGGGGGATGCCCAGGCGGGTAGTCTGGATGATATGCGTGGGTGTCTGTCCGACGTCTTCCACCAGCAGTACTTCATGATCGAAGCGTTTGGCGTCCCAGACGGGCACCTTCAGCCCCAGCGACTTGCAGAGCAGTGTTTGCCCCGCGCACAGCTTTTGCGAGGGGCGAGGGCGGCCTTGCGCGTCGGGGTTGTTCAACAGCATCTGTGCCAGACTGGCCGGGCCACTCCGTTCGTCGACCCACGGGTAGGCGGATTTGATCAGCACGGCGTTGCCCGGACCTTGAGCGCTGAAGTTCAGGGAGTCACCGCCCCGGGCGTAATACATATAAATGTGGCCACCATCCAGAAACAAAGCCTTACGCTTTTCCGTGTAGCCGAGGGATGCGTGGCTGCCTTTTTCTTCGCAGTAATAGGCCTCGGTTTCGATGATCCGGGCGCTTAGCCACAGCTCGCCAACACGATGACGGATGACTTTGCCCAGTAGATCCCGGGCCAGAACTTGCGCGTCGCGGTCGAAAAAACTGTCCGGAAGGCCCGTGGGCAGCCTCACGGCGGATGCTCGAGCAGTCAGGTTGGACATGATGATCGGCGTTTATCAGGGCTGAATGAGTCGTGATGATAACAATTTGCAGCTTAATCCCGGCTGAACGTCGACAAATACCCCTCCATTTCGACCATCCGCCCGTCACCGCTGTTAGTCCCGGGACGCGACAGCTATAATCTGCCGCTTTACTCTTTACCAAGACCTTATCAAAGACCACTCCAGACCATGACTGAGTCCGTTCTTAACTACATGACCCGCCTGGGTCGCGCTGCCCGTGAAGCTTCTCGCGTCATCGGCCGTGCCAGCACCGCGCAGAAAAACCGTGCACTGCAGGCTGCCGCCGATGCGCTGGACGCTGCACGCGCCGAGTTGACGGCCGCCAATGAGCTGGATTTGGCCGCCGGTCGCGCCAATGGTCTGGAACCGGCTCTGCTCGAGCGCCTGGCACTGACTCCGGCGCGGATCGACGGCATGATTGTCGGCTTGCGTCAGGTCGCGGCCTTGCCGGACCCGGTCGGTGCGATCCGCGACATGAGTTTCCGCCCGTCCGGTATTCAGGTCGGCAAGATGCGCGTGCCGCTGGGCGTGATCGGGATCATCTACGAGTCGCGGCCGAACGTGACCATCGATGCCGCCAGCCTGTGCCTGAAGTCAGGTAACGCGACCATCCTGCGTGGCGGTTCCGAGGCTATCCATTCCAATCGTGCCATTGCTGCCTGTATCCAGCGCGGCCTTGCCGAAGCCGATCTGCCGGCCGCCGTCGTGCAGGTGGTCGAAACCACTGACCGTGCAGCCGTTGGCGCATTGATCACCATGCCGGAATACGTCGATGTCATCGTGCCCCGTGGCGGCCGTGGCCTGATCGAACGGGTCAGCCGCGATGCCCGCGTACCGGTGATCAAGCATCTGGACGGCATCTGCCACGTTTACGTGAGTGAACACGCCGATCTGGCCAAGGCACAGCGCATCGCGTTCAACGCCAAGACCTACCGTTATGGCATCTGCGGTGCCATGGAAACGCTGCTGGTGGATCACGCCGTTGCCAGGGATTTCCTGCCGGCGATGGCGGCACAGTTCCGCGAAAAAGGCGTCGAACTGCGCGGCTGCGAGCGTACTCGGGCGATCATCGATGCCGTGCCGGCCACCGAAGAAGACTGGAGTACCGAGTATCTGGCAGCGATTCTGTCGATCCGAGTAGTCGACGGGCTGGAGCAGGCCATCGAGCACATCAACCGTTACGGTTCTCACCACACCGATTCGATTGTCAGCGAACACCAGGGCGACACCCGGCGTTTCGTGGCTGAAGTCGACTCCTCGTCGGTGATGATCAATACCCCGACATGCTTCGCCGATGGCTTCGAATACGGATTGGGTGCCGAGATCGGCATTTCTACTGATAAGCTGCACGCCCGCGGCCCGGTGGGTCTCGAAGGACTGACCTGCGAGAAGTACATCGTGGTCGGTGACGGGCAGTTGCGCGGACAGGAGCCGGCCTGACTTGGGCGACATCGACCTGTCTGCCCCGGGCACCGTCGGCGAGCCAACCCCTCGCCGCATTGGCGTGCTGGGGGGAACGTTCGACCCGGTGCACATCGGCCATTTGCGTGGTGCGCTGGAAGTTGCCGAAACACTGGCGCTCGATGAGCTGCGTCTGACACCCAGTGCCAGGCCGCCCCATCGGGACACGCCGCAGGTGTCGGCGAAGGACCGTCTGGCGATGGTCGAGTGCGCGGTGGCCGGCGTGGCGCCGTTGGTGGTGGACGCCCGCGAATTGCAGCGGGACAAACCGTCCTACACCATTGATACCCTGGAACTGATGCGCGCCGAACTTGCCGTATCCGACCAGGTTTTTCTGCTTTTGGGCTGGGACGCTTTTTGCGGCCTGCCCACTTGGCACCGCTGGGAGGAGTTGCTCCAGCATTGCCATATCCTGGTGTTGCAACGCCCGGATGCCGACAGCGAACCGCCGGATGCCTTGCGCAACCTGCTGGCAGCGCGCTCGGTGAGCGACCCGCTGGCCCTCAAAGGGCCGAGCGGACAGATTGCATTCGTCTGGCAGACGCCGCTCGCGGTATCCGCCACCCAGATCCGTCAACTGCTGGCCAGCGGTAAGTCGGTACGTTTCCTGGTGCCCGACGCGGTCCTGGCCTACATCGATGCGCACGGACTCTACCGTGCGTCGAACTGAACAGGAGTGCTTCAAGGCACGTGGCAACAACGTGTATTGAAGCGCCCGAACAAACGAGCAAAACGAGTTTTATATGACGAGCAACAACGAAAGCAAAGTTAAACGCAAAGGCACATTCAAGAGTGCCCCACTGCCGGAAAAGGTACTCGCCGTCGAGCCACCCAAAGGTGATGAGCTGGTCAAGATCGCCGTAGCCGCCCTGGAAGACGTCAAGGCCCAGGACGTACTGGTAATCGATGTTCGCGACAAGCAGAGCATCACGGACTACATGATCATCGCCACCGGTACCTCCAACCGCCAGATCGGCGCGATGCTGGACAAGGTTCGCGAAGCGGTCAAGGCCCTGGGCATCAAGCCGCTGGGTGAGGAAGGCAAGGGCGACAGCGACTGGGTGTTGCTGGACATGGACGACGTGATCGTCCACATGATGACCGCCAGTGCCCGTCAGTTCTACGACCTAGAGCGTCTGTGGAAAGGTGCCGAGCAGAGCCGTGCGGCCGATGGCAAGCACCACAGCCCTGAAGTTGGTCACGAGCACTTCAACAAGCTCAACAAAGACCAGGAATAAGGGACCGCTGTGCGACTGCGACTGATCGCCGTCGGTTCTCGCATGCCCAAATGGGTGGAAGAAGGCTGGCATGAATATGCCAAGCGTCTTCCGTCCGAACTGGCGCTGGAACTGGTGGAAATACCGCTCAATACCCGTGGCAAGAACGCCGACGTGGCTCGTTTCATCCGTCAGGAAGGCGAAGCCATGCTGGCGAAAGTCGGGTCGAACGAGCGGATTGTCACGCTCGAAGTCCACGGCAAGCCCTGGAGTACCGAGCAACTGGCGGTCGAGCTCGATCGCTGGCGGCTGGATTCGCGCACGGTCAACTTCATGGTCGGTGGCCCCGAAGGGCTGGCGCCGGAAGTCTGTGCCCGGGCTGACCAGCGCTGGTCGTTGTCGCCGCTGACCTTGCCGCACCCGTTGGTGCGGATTCTGATCGGCGAACAGTTGTACCGTGCCTGGACCGTGTTGTCCGGTCACCCTTACCACAAGTAATTCTGCCCTCATGTCCCAGCCGATCCGCATCAAGGACCACGAAAAAGACGCCCGTCTGGTGCGTGGCCGCGTCGTGTTCGGGGCTATTGCAGTAGTGGCGCTGATCGGCGTGCTGATCGCACGCCTGTACTTCCTGCAGGTGATCCAGTACGACTACCACTCGACCCTGTCGGAGAACAACCGCGTCCACGTGCAGCCGATTCCGCCGCCCCGTGGGCTGATTTTCGACCGTAACGGTGTCGTCATTGCCGACAACCGGCCCAGCTTCAGCCTGAGCATGACCCGAGAGCGTTCTGGCGATTGGCAGCAGGTGCTCGATGTGATCGTCCAGGTGCTGGAGCTGACCCCCGAGGATCGGGGGATTTTCGAGAAGCGCATGCGCCAGGGGCGTCGGCCGTTCGAGCCGGTGCCGATCCTGTTCGAGTTGACCGAAGAGCAGATCGCGCGGATTGCGGTCAACCAGTTCCGCCTGCCGGGCGTGGAAGTGGTCGCGCAACTGGTCCGTCACTATCCGCAGGGTGCGCATTTTGCGCATTCGGTGGGCTACATGGGGCGGATCAACGAGAAAGAGCTGAAGACCCTGGATCCAGTGAGTTACAGCGGCACCCATCAAATTGGCAAAACCGGCATCGAGCGTTTCTACGAGCCTGAGTTGCACGGCCAGGTGGGATACGAGGAGGTCGAGACCAATGCCCGTGGCCGCGTATTGCGTGTGCTCAAGCGCACCGATCCGATTCCCGGCAAGGACATCGTCCTGAGCCTGGACATCAAGTTGCAGGAAGCCGCCGAAGCAGCGCTCGGTGGTCGTCGCGGCGCGGTGGTAGCGCTGGACCCGAAAACCGGCGAAGTGCTGGCGATGGTCAGCCAGCCGAGTTTCGACCCGAACCTGTTCGTCACTGGCATCAGTTTCAAGGCCTATTCCGAGTTGCGCGATTCCATCGACCGGCCGCTGTTCAATCGCGTGCTGCGCGGTCTGTATCCACCAGGCTCGACCATCAAGCCGGCGGTAGCGATTGCCGGCCTGGACGCGGGCGTGGTGACTGCGTCGTCGCGGGTGTTCGATCCCGGCTACTACATGCTGCCCAACTACGATCACAAGTACCGCAACTGGAACCGCACCGGCGACGGCTTCGTCGATCTCGATACCGCGATCATGCGCTCCAACGACACCTACTTCTATGACCTGGCCCACAAGCTGGGCATCGATAGGCTGTCGTCCTACCTGAGCAAGTTCGGTATCGGTCAGAAGGTCTCTCTGGACATGTTCGAAGAGTCACCGGGATTGATGCCGACCCGCGAATGGAAGCGTGCGACCCGCCGTCAGGCCTGGTTCCCGGGTGAAACGCTGATTCTGGGGATTGGCCAGGGCTATATGCAGTCGACGCCGTTGCAGCTGGCGCAGGCCACCGCGCTGGTGGCCAACAAAGGCATCTGGAACCGTCCGCACCTGGCCAAGACCATCGAAGGCGTGAAACCGGTGGACCCGAACCCGATGCCGGACATTGTCCTGCGTGATCCGTCGGACTGGACCAGGGTCAATCACGGCATGCAGCAGGTTATGCATGGCGCCCGGGGTACGGCGCGCAAGGCTTCGATCGGCGCGCAATACCGCATCGCCGGCAAGTCGGGTACCGCCCAGGTGGTCGCGATCAAGCAGGGTGAAAAGTACGACCGTTCCAAGGTCCAGGAGCGTCACCGTGACCACGCCTTGTTCGTTGGCTTCGCGCCGGCAGACGACCCGAAAATCGTGGTGTCGGTGATGGTCGAGAACGGCGAGTCCGGTTCCGGTGTCGCCGCGCCAGTGGTGCGTCAAGTCATGGACGCCTGGCTCCTGGACCAGGACGGTCGGTTGAAGCCCGAATACGCCAGCCCTATCAGCGCAGAGGCCACCGCCCGTGATGAATAACTTCGATCGCATGCTCTCCAGTGAGGATGTGATGCGTCGCCGTGCGACGCTGCTGCAACGCCTGCACATCGACGGGCCGCTGCTGATCCTGCTACTGACCCTCGCCGCCGGCAGCCTGTTCGTTTTGTATTCGGCCAGTGGCAAGAGCTGGGACCTGCTGGCCAAGCAGGCCACGTCGTTCGGCATCGGCCTGGTGTCGATGATCGTCATCGCCCAGTTCGAGCCGCGTTTCATGGCGCGCTGGGTACCGCTGGGCTACGTGGTCGGGGTGATGCTGTTGCTGGTGGTGGACATCATGGGTCACAACGCCATGGGGGCCACCCGCTGGATCAACATTCCCGGCGTGGTGCGCTTCCAGCCCTCGGAATTCATGAAGATCCTGATGCCGGCGACGATTGCCTGGTACTTGTCCAAGCGCACCTTGCCACCCCAGCTCAAGCACGTGGGCGTGAGCCTGATGCTGATCGGCGTGCCGTTCATTCTGATCGTGCGGCAACCGGATCTCGGCACTTCGCTGCTGATCCTGGCCGGTGGTGCTTTCGTGCTGTTCATGGGGGGCTTGCGCTGGCGCTGGATTCTCAGTGTGCTGGCCGCCGCCGTGCCCGTGGCGATTGCCATGTGGTTCTTCATCATGCACGACTACCAGAAGCAGCGAATCCTGACGTTCCTCGACCCGGAAAGCGATCCGCTCGGTACGGGCTGGAACATCATCCAGTCCAAGGCGGCCATCGGCTCCGGTGGCGTGTTCGGCAAGGGTTGGTTGCTGGGCACCCAGTCGCACCTGGACTTCCTGCCGGAAAGCCATACCGACTTCATCATTGCCGTGATGGGTGAAGAGTTCGGCCTGGTGGGGATCTGCGCATTGTTGCTGATTTACCTGCTATTGATTGGCCGCGGCCTGGTGATCACCGCCCAGGCGCAGACATTGTTCGGCAAGTTGCTCGCGGGCAGCCTGACCATGACGTTTTTTGTTTATGTTTTCGTCAACATCGGTATGGTCAGTGGCCTGTTGCCGGTGGTTGGGGTGCCGTTGCCGTTCATTAGCTACGGAGGAACTTCGCTGGTGACGCTGCTGTCAGCGTTTGGGGTTTTGATGTCGATCCATACCCATCGCAAGTGGATCGCGCAGGTTTGAATAAGGTGAAATTTTCAATGCAGGCAATGCGTGGCTGGGCGACCCGGTATGCGCCATGGGTCGGCCTGGTAAGCATCCTTGGCACGATGCAGGAAGCGTTGGCCGGCGACTACGAGGGCTCGCCCCAGGTGGCTGAATTCGTCGGTGAAATGACCCGCGACTACGGTTTCGCCGGTGAACAGTTGATGGGCGTGTTCCGCGAGGCCGAGCGCAAGCAGTCGATTCTGGACGCTATCTCGAAGCCCGCCGAACGGGTCAAGCCGTGGAGCGAATATCGCCCGATGTTCATCACCGATGCGCGCATAGCCCGGGGTGTGGATTTCTGGCGGCAGCACGAAGCTGTTTTGGCTCGTGCCGAGCAGGAATATGGCGTTCCGGCCCAGGTGATTGTCTCGATCATCGGCGTTGAAACCTTTTTCGGTCGTAATACCGGAAATTTCCGGGTGATCGATGCCTTGTCGACCCTGGGTTTCGACTATCCTCCCCGTGCCGAGTTTTTCCGCAAGGAGTTGCGTGAGTTTCTGTTGCTGGCCCGCGAGGAACAGGTCGATCCGTTGACGCTCAAAGGCTCCTATGCCGGAGCAATGGGATTGCCGCAATTCATGCCGAGCAGTTTCCGCGCCTATGCGGTGGATTTCGACGGTGATGGCCATATCAACATATGGACCAACCCGGACGATGCCATTGGCAGTGTCGCCAGTTACTTCAAGCGTCATGGCTGGGTTGCCGGCGAGCCGGTGGTCAGCCGCGCCGATGTCCGTGGCGATCAGGTCGACGAGGGGGTGACCACAGGAATCGAACCGACGAAAACCGTCGGGGAGTTGCGAGCGCTGGGGTGGTCAGGTCATGATGCGCTGCGCGATGATATGCCGGTTACCGCTTTCCGCCTGGAAGGTGACAATGGCCCCGAGTACTGGATGGGCCTGAAGAATTTTTATGCGATCACGCGTTATAACCGCAGCGTGATGTACGCAATGGCCGTACATCAACTGTCTGAACAGCTGGTCCAAGCACGGGGCGTCAAGTAATGCGGGCATTGCCTATCGATAAACCCCTGAAGCTGATGGCATTCGCCGCGCTGGCAGTGCTGGTCGCCAGTTGTTCGACCAGCCGCGCACCGACGCAGAAGACCACTACCGCCGTACGTTCGACACCGGGGTTGGACATCAACCGTGCCCACAAGGATGGCGCGCCATGGTGGGACGTCGACATTTCGCGCATCCCTGATGCCACGCCGACCTTGCACACCGGTCCGTACAAGGCCAGCCCGTACTCGGTGATGGGCAAAACCTATTTTCCGTTGCAGGAATCCAAGACCTACGTAGCGTCGGGCACGGCGTCCTGGTACGGCACCAAGTTCCACGGCCAGAACACCGCCAACGGCGAGGTGTATGACCTGTACGGCATGAGTGCCGCGCACAAGACATTGCCGCTGCCGAGTTATGTTCGGGTGACCAACCTGGATAACAACAAGAGCGTGATCCTGCGAGTCAACGACCGTGGGCCGTTCTACTCGGACCGGATCATCGATTTGTCCTACGCCGCCGCCAAGAAACTCGGCTACGCCGAAATCGGCACCGCGCGGGTCAAGGTCGAAGGCATTGATCCACAGGCCTACTGGGCGGCCAAGGGCCGTCCGGCGCCTATGATGCTGAACGAGCCGCAAGTCGCGCAGAATAGCGCCCCGGTGATCACGGCTTCGGCCGGCACAGTCGAGCAATGGACACCGCCGCCGCAGCAACACGCCGCCGCGGTGGTGCCAGTACAGCTCGATGCAAAAAAAAACGCTTCTGTACCAGCCTCTGGCCAGTATCTGCAGGTGGGCGCGTTCGCCAACCCGGACGCTGCAGAACTCCTGAGATCGAAGCTCAGCGGGATGGTGAGCGCTCCGGTGTTCATCAGTTCGATCGTGCGCAATCAGCAGACCCTGCATCGGGTTCGCCTGGGCCCGATCGGATCGCCGGGTGAAATCCAGCAGGTGCAGAACAGCGTGCGCCTGGCCAATCTCGGTTCGCCGAGTGTTGTAACTGAGTAATACGTAGGACTTGATTGACGGTTCGTCTGCGATATTGGGGGGCGAACCAGGTTGTTGACTCGTTGAAGAACAAAAGCCCGGCAAGGGTGACTGGAGTGAGCAACTGAACACGCGATGACTCGTTAGAAAGTCATCTGATTAGTTTTGCCTTCGGGCAGTTTCCATTAGCGATTTCGAGAGACGGATGAACATCACCACCTTTGCCAAACGCCTGTTCCTGTTAGTCCCGCTGCTCCTCTCACCTGCCGCGTTCGCGGTCGAGATGATGCCGTCGCCACCGCAACTGGCCGCCAAGGCCTATGTGCTCATGGATGCCAGCAGCGGCAACGTGCTGGTCGAGAACAACGGTGACCAGCGTCTGCCTCCGGCCAGCCTGACCAAGCTGATGACCGCGTACATCGCGACCCTGGAAATCCGTCGTGGCCAGATCGGCGAAAACGATCCGGTGACCGTCAGCGAAAATGCCTGGCGTACCGGCGGTTCGCGGATGTTCATCAAGGTCGGCTCGCAGGTCACCGTCAGCGACCTGCTGCACGGCATCATCATCCAGTCGGGTAACGACGCCAGCGTCGCGCTCTCCGAGCACATCGCCGGCAGCGAAGACGCGTTCGCCGACATGATGAACAAAACCGTTGGCGACCTGGGCATGACCAATAGCCACTTCATGAACCCGACCGGCCTGCCGAACCCTGAGCACTACTCGTCGGCTCACGACATGGCTGTGCTGGCTCGCGCGATCATCCACGAAGACCCGGCTCACTACGCGATCTACTCGCAGAAGGAGTTCTTCTGGAACGGCATCAAGCAACCGAACCGCAACCTGCTGCTGTGGCGCGACAAGACCGTCGACGGTCTGAAAACCGGTCACACCGACGAAGCCGGCTACTGCATGGTGTCTTCGGCTGTACGTGATGGCATGCGCCTGATCGCCGTGGTATTCGGTACCAGCAGCGAAGTGGCTCGCGCCGCCGAGACCCAGAAGCTGCTGACCTACGGTTTCCGTTTCTTCGAAACCCAGACCTTCTATCAGAAGGGCACCGAATTGGCCCAGGCGCCTGTCTGGAAGGGTTCCACCAATCAGGTCAAGGCCGGCCTGGCTGAAGACCTGACCATGACCCTGCCAAAAGGCCAGCTGAAAAAACTCGCTGCCAGCATGACCATGAACCCGCAACTGATCGCGCCAATCGCCAAGGGCGACGTGATCGGCAAGGTCGAAGTGAAGCTGGACGACAAGGTCGTGCATAGCGCCGATCTGATCGCGCTGGACGCCGTTGAGGAAGGTGGTATCTTCCGCCGCATGTGGGATAGCATCCGTCTATTCTTCTACGGCTTGTTCAACTGAATTTAGTGAGCACCTGCATGGTTCCGCGCTGATCTGGCGCGCAGCCATGCCTGTCGCCACGGCTTACGCTTACGAGGCCGTTACGCCATGACCGATACCGAAGTAAAGGCGCCAAAGATCGAATTTCCCCAGACCGATTATCCGGTTAAGGTGATTTGCGATACGGGCGTCGGCAACAAAGACAGGATCATCGAAATCGTCAAGAAATACGCGACCATCAACGATGAGCGTGTTGATGAGCGTCAAAGCAGCAACGGCAAATACACCACCATTCAGTTGCACATCGTCGCGACCGACCAGGACCAGCTGTACAACATCAACAGCTATCTGCGGGCCACCGGTTTCGTGCACATGGTGCTGTGATGTCCGGTGTGCTGGGCTTTCGCGAGCTCGGCCAGATGGCTTACGAGCCGGTCTGGCATGCCATGCAACGCTTCACCAACGAACGCGGCAGCGATGCCGCCGACGAAATCTGGCTGGTAGAACACCCCCCGGTGTTTACCCAGGGCCAGGCCGGCAAGGCCGAACACTTGTTGCTCCCGGGAGATATCCCGGTGGTGCAGGTCGACCGTGGTGGTCAGGTGACTTACCACGGTCCCGGCCAACTGGTGGCTTATCTGCTGCTGGATGTGCGCAAGCTCGGGTTTGGCGTGCGCGATCTGGTCACCCGGATGGAGCAGTGCCTGATTGAACTGCTGGCCAGTTACGGCGTGACCGCCGCTGCCAAGCCAGATGCGCCGGGTGTCTATGTCAACGGGGCGAAAATCGCTTCCCTGGGTCTGCGGATCCGCCATGGTTGTTCCTTTCATGGCCTGGCCTTGAACGTGGACATGAACCTGGAACCGTTTCGACGGATTAATCCCTGCGGCTATGCCGGGCTGGCGATGACCCAGCTGAGCGATCACGCAGGATCGATTGAATTTGCCGAGGTAAGTGCCCGGCTGCGCGCGCAGCTCGTCAAACACCTCGACTATGCTGAGCAGACGACCCTGACGGGCGGAATCGACTGATATGACTACTGATGCAGTGCAAACCATGAACCCGACGCTTGATGTCACCGAGCGCCCGGCCCCGCGTCCCAAGGTAGAAGCCGGCGTCAAGCTGCGCGGCGCCGAGAAGGTTGCACGCATTCCGGTGAAGATCATTCCGACCACCGAACTGCCGAAGAAGCCGGACTGGATTCGCGTACGCATCCCGGTTTCGCCGGAAGTCGACCGCATCAAGGCCCTGCTGCGCAAACACAAGCTGCACAGCGTCTGCGAAGAAGCGTCCTGCCCGAACCTGGGCGAATGCTTCTCCGGCGGCACCGCGACCTTCATGATCATGGGTGACATCTGCACCCGTCGTTGCCCGTTCTGCGACGTCGGCCACGGTCGTCCGAAGCCATTGGACGTCAACGAGCCGGAAAACCTGGCCGTTGCCATCGCCGACCTGCGCCTGAAGTATGTGGTGATCACTTCGGTGGACCGTGATGACCTGCGCGACGGCGGTGCCCAGCACTTCGCCGACTGCATTCGCGAAATCCGCAAGCTGTCGCCGAACGTGCAGCTTGAAACCCTGGTCCCGGACTACCGTGGACGCATGGACATCGCCCTGGAAATCACCGCTGCCGAGCCGCCGGATGTGTTCAACCACAACCTGGAAACCGTGCCGCGCCTGTACAAGGCTGCGCGCCCGGGTTCGGACTACCAGTGGTCGCTGACCCTGCTGCAACGCTTCAAGCAGATGATGCCGCACATTCCGACCAAGTCCGGCCTGATGCTGGGCCTGGGCGAGACCGACGAAGAAGTCATCGAAGTCATGAAGCGCATGCGCGAGCACGACATCGACATGCTGACCCTCGGCCAGTACCTGCAACCATCCCGCAGCCACTTGCCAGTGCAGCGCTTCGTGCACCCGGACACCTTTGCCTGGTTTGCCGAGGAAGGTTACAAGATGGGCTTCAAGAACGTCGCTTCCGGTCCGCTGGTACGCTCCTCGTACCACGCCGACGAGCAGGCCAAGCTGGTCAAGGCCGAGCTGATGTCGTCCTGATCTGCGCAATGATATGAAAAACGCCTGCACGGTAATTCAGCCGAGCGGGCGTTTTTTTTTGCCTGGCCCAAGATACTGGGCGCTTTTTCCCCCAACCTGCGGGGCGACGGACACTCTTCAGTTTGTCCTCGTTCCTGACTACTGTGTGCTGAAGATTTCACGCAGGGAGATTCACGGATGACTGCTCGACCAACCCACACCCTTGGCCCTCACGCTCCTGTCCCGGCTCTGCCGTCGGAGGGCATGATCGGCGTTATTGCACCCGCCGGTCCCGCGACGCTGGACACCGACAAGGCGGTGCAGTGGATGCGTGCCCGAGGTTATTCACTGAAAGTGTTTCCGGGGGTCTACGAGAAAGACGGCTATCTGGCCGGCAGCGACGACGTGCGGCTCAATGACCTGCATGCTGCGTTCGCGGATCCTGATGTCGATGCCATCATCTGTCTGCGCGGTGGCTACGGCACGCCCCGCCTGCTCGATCGTATCGATTTCCAGCTGCTGCGCGATAACGCCAAGCCATTCATCGGCTACAGCGACATCACTGCCCTGCATTTGGCGATCAGTCGTTATGCCGGCTTCGTGACATTTCATGGCCCGCTGCTCAATGCCGATCTGCTGGGCGACAAGCAAATTCCTACGGAGTCTTCCTTCTTCAGCATGCTGAGAGGGCAGGTGAGGGCAGGCTCAGTGATGGCGCATCCGGTTGCCTACCCGTTGACCACAGTCGAGCCAGGCGTGGCCCATGGGCGGCTGCTGGGGGGCAATCTGGCCATGATTGCCGCAACCATGGGCACGCCTTACGAAATTGACGCCGAGGGTGTCATTCTGTTGATCGAGGACATCAACGAGCCGCTGTATCGCATTGACCGGCTGCTGACCCATCTGCGGCTGGCAGGCACGTTGCGCAAGCTGCGCGGGGTGTTGGTCGGGGATGTGGCGGGGGTTGAGGCCGCAGCGCTGGACCGCTTGCTCAAGCAGACCTTCGAGCCAATGAAGATTCCGGTGCTGTCCGGTTGGCGCAGTGGGCATTGCGACCCGAACCTGACATTGCCCATGGGGGCGCTGGTCAGGCTGGATGCGGGGAACAAGGAGTTGATGCTGGAACAGGATGTGGTGGTCAGGCAGTAGATGTTCATCGTCTGAAAGTCAGTCTTCGCGAGCAAGTCGGATCGCCGCACCGCCGCTCCCACAGGTGACCGAGTTCCTCCATGGGAATACGGTCGAATGTGGGAGCGGGCTTGCTCGCGAAGCTTTTAGCGGTTGCGCAAGCCTTCCAGCAACTTGTGCGTCGGATACCCGTCCGCCGGCCAGCCAAACGACTGCTGGGCGCTGCGGATCGCCTTGCGGGTGTTGGCGCCAATGATCCCGTCGGCGGTGCCGGCGTCATAGTTTTGCGCACTCAACAGGTTTTGCAGCTCGATCCGTTCGGTACGGCTCAGGGGCAGGTCATCCTTTGGCCATGAGCCACTGATCAAGCCCGCGCCATTGAAGCGTTCGGACAACAGGCTCACCCCCAGTGCATAGGATGACGAGTTGTTGTACTTGAGGATTGCCCGGAAGTTGTCGAGCACCAGGAACGCCGGTCCGCGGTAACCGGCCGGCAGTAGCAGGGCGGCGGACAGTTGCTCCGAGCCGGCAGGGACCTGGGCACCGTTGGGCAGGGTAATGCCCAGTTGTCTCCATTCGGCGACGCTCTTGCGAATCGTGCCGTCGGCCAGCACGTAGTTGAACCCGCTCGGCAGTTGGACTTCAAAGCCCCATGGCTGGCCTCTCTGCCAGCCGGAGCTTTGCAGGTAATGCGCGGTCGAGGCCAGGGCATCGGCCGAGCTGCTCCAGATATCGCGACGCCCGTCACCATCGAAGTCCACCGCATGGGTGTTGTAGGTGGTCGGGATGAACTGGGTCTGGCCCATGGCGCCGGCCCAGGATCCGAGCATCTTCTCGGGCTCGATATCGCCTTGTTGCAGGATTTGCAGGGCGGCAATCAATTGCGCGTGGGCGAAAGCGGGGCGACGACCTTCGTAGGCCAGGGTCGCCAGTGAGTTGATCACCGACTTGTTGCCCTGGAACTGGCCGAAGTTGCTTTCCATGCCCCACACAGCCACCAGCGCCTGACGATCAACGCCGTAACGTTGTTCGATGCCTTGCAGGATGTCGGCGTACTGGTTGATCAGCGACTGGCCTTTGCGTACCCGCAGTGGTGACAGGGCGCCATCGAGGTATTCCCACACCGGTTTTGCGAATTCCGGTTGACTGCGATCGGCACGAATCACACTGGGGTCGAAGCTGACATTGGCGAAGGCGCGGTCGAACAGATCGGCGCGGATACCGGCGGCCAGGGCATCCTTGCGAAATCCCGCCTGCCATTCGGCAAAGGTCTGGGTTGGCTGGATGTCGAGGTTCTCACCCGTCGGAACCACAGGTGGAACAACCGCCGGGGCAGTGCTGACAGGAAGGGTCTGAAGCGGCTGGGCGTCGGCTGCGGTCGGTTTTTCCGCACAGGCGACAAGCAAAACAAGGCTGGAGGCAGCGATCAATTGGCGCAGGTGCCAACGACGGGGAAGACAAAAGGGCATGCACGGGTCCAGGGAATTCGAATCAGGTGCAGACCTTAACATGTCGAAGGGGTGTTCTGCTTTACGCAGCCAGAAAGTAAGAAGCCTCCCAGTTGTCAGACTGGAAGGCTTCGCGGCGGTAACTGCCTTTGCCCTTGGCCGGGCGTTCCTGGCGGCTGCGGAACAATGGCTGGGCGACGATGGATTTGGCCTTGTTGGGGCCATGCTTTGATGGTTTTCTGCTCATGATGATTTCTCGCAGGTGAGTGGATTTTGCGAGGCGCATCATCGGCCGAAGTCGCGGACCTGTCCAGTCCCTGCATTGTGTAGGAGATTTCACTCCGCCGGCAGTGACAAACGCTGACCTGCCATCAATAGCGTCAACCGGCTCAAGCTCATCCACGGCGAGCCCGCCGCCTGGCCCTTGATCTGCGCGTCGATGCGTTGCGCTTCCAGCAGCAGTTGCGCCCAGCGTTGTGCCGAGTAGCGTTGCAGGGCTTTGCTCATCAAGGGTTTGCGCTTGTCCCAGATCGGCGGCTTGGCTTGGCTGAAGGCCTTGTCCAGCGGCATCCCCTGACTGTATTGCAGCGAAATATTGGCCAGCAGGCGCAACTCCCGGGCCAGGGCCCAGAGAATCACCGGCGGTTCGACGCCTTCGCCGCGCAAGCCTTCGAGCATGCGCAGCGCGTGGGCAGCCTCACCATTGAGCACCGCATCGGTCAGGCCAAATACGTCGAAGCGCGCACTGTCGGCCACCGCCGCCTGTACGGTTTCGACGGTGATCTGGCCCCCTTCGGCCATCAGTTTGAGCTTTTCGATTTCCTGGGCGGCAGCCAGCAAATTGCCCTCTACCCGTGCAGCGATCAGTTCAACGGCGTCCTGGCTGGCGGAGAGACCGGCCTGGGACAGGCGCTGGCGGATCCAACTGGGCAACTGTCCGACATCGACTGGCCAGATCTGCACGAACTGGGTTTGCTGTCCTTCGACCAGCGCCTTGCCCCACTTGGTTTTCTGCGCGCTACCATCGAGTTTCGGCAAGCTGATCAGCAGCACGGTATCTTCGGCCGGGCGCGAGCAGTATTCGATCAGCGCGGCGGCACCTTTGTCGCCGGGTTTGCCGGACGGCAGGCGCAATTCCAACAGGCGCTTTTCAGCGAACAGCGACATGCTGGCACCGGCTTGCAGCAACGTCCCCCAGTCGAAACTGGCGTCGGCGGCAAACACCTGGCGTTCATCGAATCCCTGCTGACGGGCGGCGGCGCGAACAGCGTCGGCCGCTTCCTGGCACAGCAACGGGTCATCGCCGCTGATGATGTAGATCGGCGCGAGGGCACCTTGCAGGTGTTTGGCGAGTTGGGCGGGGGCGAGCTTCATGAGAGAGGGCAAACGGGGCGCCTGGGCGCCCCGTAAGTCTTACTGCTGCGGCAGTTCGACAGGCGACTGACGCGGGGTTTCCGCTTCAGCCTTTTGTGCCGCTTCCAGTGCCGCGGCGTCAGCCTTGGCCCTGGCTTCGGCAGTCTGCTGCAACTGATCCAGTTGGGCCGGGCTCAGTTGTTCCAGGCGCAGCATCATGCGTTGAACCATCTCCCGGCGGCTTTCTTCCCGGGCCGTTGCAGCTTCCTGATCGGAACCCACCAGGTTGTTGCCGTCGTGCATGTAGATTTTCTGTACTTCAAGCTTGTCGCTCAACAGTGGCAGATCACCGCGACCACGGATGTCGTAGTTCAGTACGGTGGTGATCTGGTACTCGCCAGCACGACCGGCACCGGCGTAGCTGAGGATACGCTGGCTTTCCTGTTCATTGGTCAGGATCAGCTTGTAAGGCGCGCCGGTATAGACATTGACGCCGCTGCCTTCCAGTACCTTGCGCAGTTGGGTTACGGTTGGACCGTAGGCGTTACGGGCGCTCAGGTCGAGTTCCTTGATCGCCAGTTCGTTGGTGCCGGTGCCGCGCAGCTGGAAACCGCAGGCGCTCAGCAGGACCGCGAGGCCCATCACCAGCAGATTGCGTTTGATCATCTTGTTGCTCCCATTGAAACCATGTGGGCCGATCAAGCGGCCCGAAAGGTTTTATTCGGCGCCAGGCTCACCTGGCGCCTTATCCAATCAGCTGGCGACGATATTGACCAGTTTCCCGGGCACTACGATCACTTTACGAATGGTCAGGCCGTCGACGAAACGCAGTACGTTTTCGTTGGCGCGGGCGGCAGCCTCGACCTCTTCGCGGCTGGCGCTGGCCGGCATTTCGATCTGGCCACGCAGCTTGCCGTTGACCTGGATGACGAGCGTCAGGCTGTCCTGCACCAGCGCGCTGTCGTCCTGCACCGGCCAACCGGCGTCGATCACAGGATCGGCGTGACCCAGTTGATTCCACAGCTCATGGCTGATGTGCGGCGTGATCGGCGCCAGCAGCAGGGTCACGGTTTCCAGACCTTCGTGAACCAGTGCGCGATCCTGTTCGGTACCTTGCGCGGCTTTTTCCAGCACGTTCATCAGCGTCATCACCTGGGCGATGGCGGTGTTGAATTTGTGGTTCTGGCCGACGTCCTGGCTGGCCTGCTTGATGGCCAGGTGGATTGAGCGGCGAACGGCTTTCTGTTCGTCGTTCAGGCTGGCTACGTCCAGTTTGCCCGGCAGGCCCTGAGTGACGTGCGCTTGCGCCAGGCGCCAGACGCGCTTGAGGAAACGGTGCGAACCTTCGACGCCGGAGTCGGACCATTCCGCGCTCATGTCGGGTGGCGAGGCGAACATCATGAACAGGCGGCAGGTGTCTGCGCCGAACTGGTCAATCATCGACTGTGGGTCGACGCCATTGTTCTTCGACTTGGCCATCTTCTCTGTGCCGCCGATTTCCACCGGCAAGCCGTCGGATTTCAATTTGGCGCTGATCACCTTGGCCTTGCCGTCGCGCTCAAGCTCGACGTCCGCCGGGTTGAACCAGGTGTAGGCGCCATTGGCTTCCCGACGGTAGTAAGTCTCGGCGATCACCATGCCCTGGGTCAGCAGGTTCTTGAACGGCTCGTTGGAGCTCACCAGGCCTTCGTCGCGCATCAGCTTGTGGAAGAAGCGCGCGTAGAGCAGGTGCAGGATCGCGTGCTCGATACCGCCGATGTACTGATCCACCGGCAGCCAGTGGTCGGCCGCCGATTTTTCCACCAGACCGCCTTCAAAGTGCGGGGAGGCGTAACGGGCGTAGTACCACGAGGACTCGACGAAGGTGTCCATGGTGTCGGTTTCACGCTTGGCAGGCGCGCCGCATTTCGGGCAACTGCATTCGTAGAACTCGGGCATGCGCGCCAGCGGGGAACCGGCGCCGTCGGGTACGACGTCTTCCGGCAGCACGACAGGCAGTTGATCTTCCGGCACCGGCACGTCACCGCAAGTGCCGCAGTGGATGATCGGGATCGGGCAGCCCCAGTAGCGTTGACGGCTGATGCCCCAGTCGCGCAGGCGGAACTGGGTGCGCGAGGCGCCCAGTTCTTTCTTGATCAGCGCAACTTCGATGGCGTCGAAGGCGCCCGCGAAGTCGAGACCATCGAACTCGCCGGAATTGATCAGCGTGCCGTGCTCGCCGTAGGCGTCTTGCCATGGCGCCGGATTGCTGTCACCGGAGCTGGTGCGCACCACTGATTTGACCGGCAGGTTGTACTTGTGGGCGAATTCGAAATCACGCTCGTCGTGGGCCGGAACCGCCATCACCGCGCCATCGCCGTAGTGCATCAGCACATAGTTGGCGACCCATACCGGCAGTTTTTCGCCGGTCAGCGGGTGCTCGACGAACAGACCGGTCGGCAGGCCTTTTTTCTCCTGGGTGGCAACATCGGCTTCGGCCACGCTGCCGCCCTTGCATTCAGCGATGAACGCTTGCAGCTCAGGGTTGTTCTGCGCCGCCAGGGTAGCCAGGTGGTGCTCGGCAGCGACTGCGACGTAGGTCGCGCCCATCAGGGTGTCCGGACGGGTGGTGAAGACTTTCAGCGTGCCCGCTTCGCCGATGGAATCGACGTTGTACGGGAACTGTACTTCCATGCCGCGGGATTTGCCGATCCAGTTGCGCTGCATGGTCTTGACCTGTTCAGGCCAGCCAGTCAGTTCGTCGAGGCTCTCCAGCAGCTCATCCGCGTAGGCGGTGATCTTGAAGTAGTACATCGGGATTTCGCGCTTTTCGATCAGCGCGCCGGAACGCCAGCCACGGCCGTCGATCACTTGCTCGTTGGCCAGAACGGTCTGGTCGACCGGGTCCCAGTTCACGGTGCCGCTTTTTTTGTAGATCACACCTTTTTCGAACAGGCGGGTGAACAGCCATTGTTCCCAGCGGTAGTAATCGGGCTTGCAGGTGGTCACTTCACGCGACCAGTCCACCGCCAGGCCCAGGCTGCGCAGCTGGGATTTCATGTAGGCGATGTTTTCGTAGGTCCACTTGGCGGGCGCTACGTTGTTCTTCATCGCGGCGTTTTCCGCCGGCATGCCGAAGGCGTCCCAACCCATTGGTTGCAGAACGTTCTTGCCTTGCATACGCTGGTAGCGGGAGATCACGTCGCCGATGGTGTAGTTGCGCACGTGCCCCATGTGTAGCTTGCCGCTGGGGTAAGGGAACATCGACAGGCAGTAGTAAGTCTCCTTGCCTGGCTGTTCACTGACTTCAAAGGACTTTTGCTCGTCCCAGAACGACTGGGCGGCGGCTTCGATTTCACGGGGCTGATATTGTTCGTGCATGGCTACTTTTGAACTGAATAGGGGTGGCCCAATCCTCTTCAATGCAACGCTGGACGCGGATCACGCCACCTTGGCGTTTTCGATGCCCAGCCGAGCTGGAAGTGGAGTTACAGGAAGCGCCGTAGCATACATGACCGCGCTCTACCGAGGGAAACCCTGATTACTGCCGCACGTCCTGCAAACATCGCTGCGAGGGCCGTTGGTCGCGGCGTTCAGCCGGTTTGTTCATGGAAGCTAAGCTCTAAATGGGGAGTAGGTCTTATCTTCCAATGAGGTGAGGGATGGTTGAGTCACAGCAAAAAGCTACAAAACCGGAGCTGTACGAAAGGCTGATCGATCGTTTGGCCTTGGCCCTGGAAGCGGCAAGAACCGCTAGCCGGTTGCGCGACGAACGCCCTCTGGAGCTGGAACTGCGCGGCCTGAGCCCTGCAGAGTTTGCACTGGTCAAGGCGTATCTGGATCGCAGTGAGCGTGAGACACACGGATGCTTGTCAGAGGCGGTGAAGCAACTCGACGCACCACGTTCGGCCAAGATCATCTGGCTCAAGGACAAGGTTCCCGGCAGAGAAGCGGTAAAGGTCCGGTCTTTGCATTTCAAATAGGGCACAGAGCTATGCTCCAGGCATTTTTGAAGCATAGTCCTTCCGTATTGATTGTCGCGTTACCTCAATCCACTTAGGCTTCGGGCATCTCCGGGAGATGCTCGATGCCATTTCGTTACTTCGTAAAACAACTTCTTTTGCCACCCGGCATTCTATTGCTGCTGCTTGTGCTTGCCTGGTGGTTGCGCCGTTCAAGGCCGAGGCTTGCCGGAGCGTGCTTTGCGCTGGGCCTGGGTGGCCTCTGGTTGATGAGCTTGCCTGTGGTGGTGCAGTGGAGTGCCGGTCTGCTTGAGCGGGAACCACCGTTGGCACGCGATGAATGGGCAGTCCTGGGGCAGCGCGCAGATGCCATTGTCGTCCTTGGTTCGGGGCGCGAGCGCGGTGACCTGGCCTGGGGGGCCGACCAGCCCACGGGCGTCGGTCTGGAACGCCAGCGCTATGCCGCGCGGCTGGCCAAGGCTTCCGGGCTGCCGGTACTGACCAGCGGCGGCTTGCATTACGGTACGCCGCCCAGCGAGGCGCAGATGATGGCGGACTCCTTGCGTGACGATTTTGGCGTGACTGTACGCTGGCAAGAGGGACGTAGCCGCACGACCTGGGAAAATGCGCAGTTCAGCGCCGAGGTGTTGCTGCCTCAGGGTATCAAGCGTGTGGTGCTCGTGACTCATGCCTGGCATATGCCGCGAGCGGTCTGGAGTTTCCGCAAGGCCGGCTTTGAGGTGGTGCCGGCGCCGGTCGGGTTTCTGGGTGGTGACAACGCGCGGCCGCTGGGTGGCTGGATGCCGGAGTTCAAGTCGATCTGGCAGAGCGGGCAATTGATGAACGAGGCGGTGGGGCAGATCGGTTATTCGTTGTTCTATCGCTGAGTGTCAAACCCTGTGGCGAGGGAGCAAGATCCCTCGCCACAAATGATTTCAGACGGTCTTGGCCATCCGGCTCGCTATCAGTGCCCAGCCGAACAACAGCACGCACACAATGATCAGCGGCCACGAGCGCCATTGCAGGTACGGCGTCAGGTTGTGCATTGGTACCACTTCGCCATACAGGGTGCCGCGTTCGAACTGCGGGATCTGATCGGTAATCTGACCAAACGGGTTGATCAGGCCGGACACGCCGTTGTTGGTGGCACGGATCATCCAGCGGCCGGCTTCCAGCGCGCGCATCTGCGCCATCTGCAGGTGTTGCAGCGGCCCGATGGAGGTGCCGAACCAGGTGTCGTTGCTGATGGTCAGCAGCAGGTCGCTGCGGGCGGCAAGGCTGGCGGCGAACTCCGGATAGACCACTTCATAGCAGATGAACGGCGCGATCTGATAACCCTTGGCTTGCAGCAGCGGCTGGTCGGCCGGGCCGCGAGCGAAGTCCGACATGGGCAGGTCGAAGAAGGCGATCAATCCGCGCAACATGTCCTGCAAGGGGACATATTCGCCAAATGGCACCAGTTTTTGCTTCAGGTAAGTGCCGTCGCCTTCACCGGTAACGGTGATGCCATTGAAGAAACGCTTCTCATGGCGTACCTCCATGCGGACCGGGACACCGGTAATCAACGCCGATTTACGTTCGGCCGCGAAGTTGCCCATCATGGTCAGGTAGCCCTCGGCGGACTCCTTGAGCACCGGGACCGCCGTTTCCGGCCAGATGAGCAGGTCGGCACGCTTGGAACTGAAACTCATGTCACGGTACAGCGCCAGCTGCGAATTGAGCTGCGCCGGGTCCCATTTCATGCTTTGTTCGATGTTGCCCTGAATGGCGGCAACGCTCAGTGGTGGGCCCGACGGGCTGGTCCAGGCGTGGTGCTTGAGCGCCATGCCGACCAGCCATGGGCCGACCAGCAGCAATACGCCGGCAGCGATAAAGCCTTTGCGCCCCGTGCGAACCAGGCGCACGCCGTTGTAGATCAACGCAGCCGTCAGGGCCAGGGTGAAGGAAATCAGCCACATTCCGCCGAGGGGGGCGAGCCCGGCCAGCGGGCCATCGAGCTGGCTGTAACCGGAGTACAGCCACGGGAAACCCGTCAGGAACCAGCCACGGAATGCTTCCTGGCCGACCCATAGCGCCGCGAAGGCGAGGGCATCGGCCAGCGGCGCCTCATTGCGGCGCAGCCAGCGCGCCCATATCCAGGCAGGCAGGGCAAAGAACCAGGCAATCGCTGCCGTGAACAGCAGCATCAGGAAGCCGGCCAGCAGCACCGATGCGCCGCCGAAGTGGTGAATGCTGTAGTAGATCCAACTGGTGCCGGCGCCGAACAGGCCGAACCCGAAACACCAGCCGCGACCCAGCGCCTGGCGTGGGCTCAGTTCACGCAAGCCGGCATAGAACAGGCCGACGGCGAGCAGTGCCAATGGCCAGATATCGAACGGCGCCAGGGCCAGGGTGGTGATTGCACCGGCCGCCACGGCCAGCAGGTTACCGGGCCAGCCGGGGCGGGTTGTCCAGCGCATTTCAATCCTTAGCGAGCAATGGGCGTCAGGCGAAGCAAGTGAATCCGACGGCTGTCGGCGTTGAGGATGCGGAAACGGTATGGGCCGATTTCAGTGATTTCATTGCGTTTTGGCAAATGCCCGAACGCGCTCATCACCAGGCCGCCAACGGTGTCGAACTCGTCGTCAGAGAATTCGCTGTCGAAGAACTCGTTGAAGTTCTCGATCGGCGTCAGCGCCTTGACCAGGAAATCACCGCTTGGCAGCGGCTTGATGTAGCTGTCTTCTTCGACGTCGTGTTCGTCTTCGATGTCGCCGACGATCTGTTCCAGCACGTCTTCGATAGTCACCAGGCCGGCCACGCCGCCGTACTCGTCGATGACGATGGCCATGTGGTTGTGGTTGGCGCGGAATTCACGCAGCAGCACGTTAAGGCGCTTGGATTCCGGCACGAAGGTGGCCGGGCGCAGCAGGTCCTTGATATTGAAACTGTCGCCGTTCTCCTTGAGGATCAACGGCAGCAAGTCCTTGGCCAGCAGCACGCCCATCACGTCATCGTGGCTTTCGCCGATCACCGGATAGCGGGAGTGGGCCGACTCGACCACGGCAGGCAGGAACTCGCGAGGTGTCTGGTGCGCCTTGATGCTGACCATTTGCGAGCGCGGGACCATGATGTCCCGGACCTGCAAGTCAGCGACCTGGATGGCGCCTTCGACGATGGCCAGCGCTTCGCTGTCCAACAGTTTGTTCTGGTGTGCATCGCGCAGCAGCTCCAGCAGCTCCTGGCGGTTTTTCGGCTCGTGGGCAAAAGCCTGGGTGAGCTTACCCAGCCATGACTTCTGCCCGTTGCTCGATCGATCTTCGCTCATAGCGATTACTCTGAATCCTTTGTTGTTTTGGTAGGGGATGAATCGGGTTCGTCGTCCGCGTACGGATCGGGAAAGCCCAGTTCTGCAAGCAACGTTCGTTCCAGTGCTTCCATCTCTTCGGCTTCGTCATCATCGATATGGTCGTAACCGAGCAGATGCAAGCAGCCGTGAATCACCAGGTGTGCCCAGTGGGCCTTGAGTTCCTTGCCCTGTTCAGCGGCTTCGCGCTCGACCACGGCCACGCAGATCACCAGATCGCCCAGCAGCGGGATGTCGAGGAGCTCATCCGGCACATCGGCCGGGAATGACAGGACGTTGGTTGCGTAATCCTTTTGCCGCCAGGTGTGGTTCAGCTCGCGTCCTTCGGCTTCGTCGACCAGGCGAATGGTCATCTCCGAATCGGCGGTGCGCTGGCGCAAAGCCAGTTCGCACCACTGGCGGAACTCGGCTTCGTCGGGGGCGGGGGCCTGGGTGGCGATTTGCAGATCAAGCTCAAGCATCGCGGTGGCTACCCTTGGCGGCTGCATCGTCGGCCGCTTTGGTTTCGAAGCGCTCGTAGGCTTCAACGATGCGCTGCACCAACGGATGGCGCACGACGTCCTTGGGCTGGAAATGGGTAAAGCTGATACCCGGTACATCCTTGAGCACTTCGATCACATGGTGCAGGCCGGACTTGGTGCCGCGAGGCAGGTCGACCTGGGTGATGTCCCCGGTGACGACGGCCGTGGAGCCGAAGCCGATCCGGGTCAGGAACATCTTCATCTGCTCGACCGTGGTGTTCTGGCTTTCGTCGAGAATGATGAAACTGTTGTTCAGCGTCCGGCCGCGCATGTAGGCCAGTGGCGCGACTTCGATCACCTGGCGCTCGATCAGCTTGGCAACGTATTCGAAGCCGAGCATTTCGTAGAGCGCGTCGTAGAGCGGGCGCAGGTACGGGTCGATCTTTTGCGAGAGGTCGCCGGGCAGGAAGCCGAGCTTTTCACCCGCTTCGACCGCCGGACGCACCAGCAGGATGCGGCGGATCTGCTCGCGCTCGAGTGCATCGACCGCGCAGGCTACGGCCAGATAGGTCTTGCCGGTACCGGCCGGGCCGATGCCGAAGTTGATGTCGTTACCGAGGATTTCCTTCACGTAGCGCAGCTGATTCAAGCCGCGGGGGCGAATCATGCCTTTCTTGGTGCGCAGGGCCACGGACGGTTCGGCGGGGGAATGGTTGTCCAGTTGCTCGACAGCCGATTCCTGCAGGAACAGGTGCACCATGTCCGGCGACAGCTCGGTACCCTTGGTTTCCCGGTACAGGCGGCGCAGGAGATTTTCCGCGGAGGTGGTGTGTTTGGGTTCGCCGATCAGCTCGAACTGGTTGCCGCGATTGCGGATTTCGATGGTCAGGCGCTGTTCGATCAAGCGCAAGTGCTCGTCGAATTGCCCGCACAGATTGGCGAAGCGACGAGCTTCAAAAGGCTCGAGAATGAAGCGATGGGGTTCTATGGGTGCGTTCAAGGTCGTATTTAGCCGCCCTGGGGCAATAGTGATGAATCAAGGATAGCGCCAGTGGCGTGGGCGCGAAAGCTCTTATACAGACCAAGTTGATTCACTGGCCTGGCGCTGTCCCTGTGGGAGCGGGCTTGCTCGCGAAGGCGGACTGTCAGCTACATCAATGCTGACTGGCAGGCCCTCTTCGCGAGCAAGCCCGCTCCCACAGGGAAATGCGGTGTTACGGGATCAGCGAACCCCGCAGCGAGTGCGGTTGCGCGGCATCGATGTGCACATCCGCGAACTGGCCGATCAGGGTCGGATTGTCGCAGCGGAAGTTGACGATACGGTTATTCTCGGTCCGGCCTTGCAGTTCGCCCGGGTCTTTTTTCGAGTAGTCGGTCACCAGGATCCGCTGGATCGAGCCGACCATTTGTCGGCTGATCTCGAAACCCTGCTGGTTCAGGCGATGCTGCAGGGCGTTCAGGCGCTCTTTTTTCAGTTCTTCCGGTGTGTCGTCCGCCAGGTCGGCGGCCGGAGTGCCCGGGCGCTGGCTGTAGACGAACGAGTAGGAAAAGTCGAAACCGACGTCGGCAATCAGCTTCATGGTTTGCTCGAAGTCTTTCTCGGTCTCGCCCGGGAAGCCGACGATGAAGTCCGAGCTGATGCAGATTCCCGGCACGGCGGCGCGCAGCTTGCGCAGTTTGGATTTGTATTCCAGTGCGGTGTGATTGCGCTTCATTGCGGCGAGGATGCGATCAGACCCCGACTGCACCGGCAAGTGCAGGTGCTTGACCAACTCCGGCACGTCGGCGTGGGCCTGGATCAGGCTGTCGGAAAACTCCAGTGGATGCGACGTGGTGTAGCGGATGCGGTCGATGCCGTCGACCGCGGCGACCACGCGAATCAGCTCGGCCAGATCCGCCAGGCGCCCGTCGTGGGTCAGGCCGCGATAGCCGTTGACGTTCTGCCCCAGCAGCGTCACTTCGCGCACGCCGTTTTCGGCCAGGTGAATGATCTCGGCAATCACGTCGTCGAACGGGCGGCTGACTTCTTCGCCGCGGGTGTAGGGCACCACGCAAAACGTGCAGTACTTGCTGCAACCTTCCATGACCGACACGTAGGCGCTCGGGCCATCGATGCGAGGCTCGGGCAAATGGTCGAACTTTTCGATTTCCGGGAACGAGACGTCGACTTGCGGCAGCTTGCTGATGCGCGCGGCGTCGATCATTTCCGGCAGGCGGTGCAGGGTTTGCGGACCGAACACTACGTCGACGTACGGTGCACGATCGCGAATGGCCGCGCCTTCCTGACTGGCCACGCAGCCGCCGACGGCGATCACCATGTCCGGGTTGGCCTGCTTCAGTTCGCGCCAGCGGCCGAGTTGGGAGTAGACGCGGTCCTGGGCGCGCTCGCGGATCGAGCAGGTGTTGAGCAGGATCACGTCGGCGTCTTCAGCGCGGGCGGTGACTTCCAGGGCCTGATGTTCGCCCAGCAGATCGACCATGCGCGAGCTGTCGTACTCGTTCATCTGGCAACCGTGGGTTTCGATGTAAAGCTTCTTGGCCATGGAAAGAGTCATCACGTGATTCAAAGAACCGCGCATTATAGGGAACATGTCCCCTGGTTCCTACCGTTGTGCGTCCGACGGCTGTGCTATAGTTTGCGCCCTCATTTTTGCCCCGATGTGTTACCCGCCCACCATGACCAAACGTGAAGCTCCAATCTACAAGGTGATTTTCCTCAACCAGGGCCAGGTGTTCGAAATGTACGCCAAGCAGATCTATCAAAGTGATCTGTGGGGCTTTCTGGAAGTGGAAGAGTTCGTCTTTGGCGAGCGCACGCAAGTGGTCGTCGATCCGAGCGAAGAAAAGCTCAAGGCTCAGTTTGAAGGCGTGGTGCGCAGCTTTGTGCCAATGCATTCGATCGTGCGTATCGATGAAGTCGAGCGTCTGGGCACACCGAAAATCAGCGAAGCCCGCGCCGGGGTAGGCAATGTAATGCCGTTTCCGATGCCGATGCCGGAGAAGTAAGGCTCTGTGGCGAGGGGGCTTGTCGGATCGCCGCACCGTCCCGTTCGGCTGCGCAGCAGTCGTAAATTCAGTTAATGTGATTCTTCTGGAAGAACGCGGCGGCTGGTTTTAGGGCCGCTACGCAGCCCAACGGGGGCAAGCCCCCTCGCCACAGGTGACCGAGTCGCTGTCAAGGCAGTGGCGCGAACGGCGTACGCCCATCGGCGCTCTGCAATTCCATCAGATATTTACGGAAAATTTGCCCGAGCACCTGGGTAGCAAGCTCCAGTTCTTCGCGGGGCATCTTTTCGGTGACTTCGTCAGCGGTGTCCAGTGCATCTTCGGCGCCGTTGACCGCCGCCATCTTCAGCAGGATATACGCCTGAACGTTATTGGCCGGCACGCCTTCGCCGTGGAAGAACATGGTGCCTAATTTGAATTGCGCCTGGGCGTGGCCTTGCAGCGAGGCCTTTTCGAAATAGCTCAGGGCTTGATTGAGGTCGCGTGGCGCGTTTTTGCCTTCGTAGTAGAACTCACCCAACTCGTATTGCGCTTGCGCATCCCCTTCATCCGACGCTTTCTGGCAGGCGGCGAGCGCTTGTTCCAGGTCCTGCGGCTGGGTATTGAGGGTGCAGCGACCCATCGCTGGGATCAACAACGAGTTGCCGCCTGCTTGTGCGTGCGCGAGCAGGGGCTGAAGAAGCAACAGGCAGCCCAGTGCAAGGGTGCGGCCGGTGCGGTTCATGGGAATCGACTTACCTCTGAAGGGCGCGCGGACCCATCGAGGGGATCCAATAAGCGCGCATTATGAAATAAGCGGGGCCAACCTTACAAAGTCTTTACTCGTTTTTCTGCTGCGCGGGAAACATATCAGCGGTTTTGCGGAGGATTTTTGCTGAAACTGTAGGAACACAGGCAGGCGTGTAGGTGAAAGCTGACGTCGGCAATGGCCAACGTCAGCGCTACAGCGTTATTTCAAGGCAGCGAAGGCGCGCTCGGCGGCGTCCAGGGTCAGTTTCAGCTCGGCTTCGCCATGAGCGATCGAAGTGAAACCGGCTTCGAAGGCGCTCGGTGCCAGGTACACGCCGCCTTCCAGCATCAGGTGGAAGAAACGACCGAACAGGGCTGCGTCGCTGGCCATGACGTCATCGAAGGTGACAATGTCGTCGGCGCCGCTGAAGTACAGACCGAACATGCCGCCGGCCTGGGTGGTCACGAACGGGATGCCGGCCGCGTCGGCGCGCTGTTGCAGGCCGTCGAGCAGGCGAGTGGTGTAGTCGGTCAGTTCGGCGTGGAAGCCCGGGCGGCTGATCAGGCGCAGGGTGGTCAGGCCTGCGGCCATCGCCAGCGGGTTGCCGGACAGCGTGCCGGCCTGGTAGACCGGGCCCAGCGGAGCGATGCGCTGCATGATTTCACGCTTGCCGCCGAAGCAGCCGACCGGCATGCCGCCACCGATGATCTTGCCGAAGGTGGTCAGGTCCGGCGTCACGCCGTAGTAGGCCTGGGCACCGCCGAGGGCGACACGGAAACCGGTCATCACTTCGTCGAAAATCAGCACCACGCCGTGCTTGTCGCACAGGGTCCGCAGGCCTTCGAGGAAACCCGGTGCCGGCGGCACGCAGTTCATGTTGCCGGCCACTGGCTCGACGATGATGCAGGCGACGTCCTGGCCGACTTCGGCGAGCATGCTCTCAACGGCGTCGATGTCGTTGAACGGCAGGGTCAGTGTGTGTTTGGCGAACGCGGCCGGCACACCGGCCGAGCTCGGCACGCCTTGGGTCAGTGCGCCGGAACCGGCCTTGACCAGCAGGCTGTCGGAGTGACCGTGGTAGCAGCCTTCGAACTTGATGATGCTGTCGCGGCCGGTGAAACCACGGGCCAGGCGAATGGCGCTCATGGTTGCCTCGGTGCCGGAGCTGACCATGCGCACCATTTCCATCGACGGCACGAGCGAGCAGACCAGGTCGGCCATCTGCGTTTCCATCTCGGTCGGGGCGCCGTAGGACAACCCGTGCTCAAGCTGCTTGCGCACGGCGTCCAGCACGTCCGGGTGGCTGTGGCCGAGGATCATCGGGCCCCATGAACCGACGTAATCCACATAGCGCTTGTTGTCTTCGTCGGTGACGTAGGCGCCTTCGGCGTGCTTGAAGAACAACGGCGTGCCGCCGACGCTCTTGAACGCGCGTACCGGCGAGTTCACGCCACCGGGAATGTGTTTCTGGGCATTGGCAAACAGCGTTTCGGAACGAGACATGATCGGGCTCTCAAATCAGATTTTAAGCGGCTTGAATAGAAAACAATTCGTTGAAGGCGCGGGCGCGACGGGTCACTTCGGCGGTGCTTTCGGCGCCAAACAGACCATGCACCACCGCCAGCAGATCGACGCCGTGGGCCACCAGCGGGGCGGCGTTGTCCAGGGTGATACCGCCAATTGCGCAGATCGGCAATTGCAACTGCTTGCGGGCCTGATCGAGCAGTTCGAGGCTGCAGGTCGGTGCGCCGGGCTTGGTGTTCGAATTGAAGAAACGACCGAAGGCAACGTAGCTGGCGCCTTCTTTGGCAGCCTGTTCGGCCAGTTCGAGTTGCGCGTGGCAAGTTGAACCGATGATCGCCTGACGCCCCAGCAGTGCACGAGCCGGAGTCAGCGGGCCGTCGGTCTGACCCAGGTGCACGCCGACGTTCAGGCGTGCCGCCAACTCGGCGTCGTCGTTGATGATCAACTGTGTCTTGTAGCGTTCGCACAACTCGCGCAAGGCCTCGGCCTCACGCAGGCGGCGGGTGTCGTCACTGCTCTTGTCACGGTATTGCAGCAAGGTGACGCCGCCTTCCAGCGCCGCCTCCACGTACTTGAGCAACTTGCCGTCCAGCAAATGGCTGTCGGTAATGGCGTACAGGCCACGTAGTTTCATCGGACAAGCCTCACCACATTGCAAAAGAAGTTACGAACAGAAATCCAGTGGCAAACGGCGCGGTACAAACTGGCCTTTGCCCAGTTGCTCGGCATCACGCAGGGTGCGCCACGTGTAGTCAAGCGCGGTCTGTACGGCACTGGCGAGGTTTTCGCCCTGGGCCAGACGACCGGCCAGCGCGCTGGCCAGGGTGCAACCGGAACCGTGATAACTGCCGGGCAAGCGCTGACAGGTATAGGTTTCGCGCAAGCCGTCGCGGCTGTACAGGCGATTGTGGATTTCGGTTTCGTCGCCATGGCCACCGGTGATCAGTAGGTGTTTGACGAACGGCAGGAGTTTTTCAGCGCACTCGTCCGCGGTGCCTTCTGGCAGTTCGGCGAGGATCCGGGCTTCGGGAAGGTTGGGGGTCGCAATGATCGACAGGGGCAGCAGGCGTTCGCGCATGGCGTAGCCGACTTCGTCCTTGCCCAGGCGTCCGCCACCGCCAGCGCGCAGCACTGGGTCGCAGACCACTGGCAAGTGCGGGTGCGCCGAAAGCAGTTCGACAACGGTGTCGACCATTTCCAGGGAACCGAGCATACCCAGTTTGACTGCAGCGACTTCGGAGTCGTTGAGCACGGCATTGGCCTGGGCCAGTACCCACTCACGGTCGAGGACGCGGAAGTCCGTGACATTGACGGTGTCTTGCACGGTCAGGGCGGTGACGGCCGGAGCCGCATGGCAACCTTGAGCGAGCAGGGCTTCGATATCTGCCTGCAAGCCGGCGCCACCACTTGGGTCGTGGCCGGAGAGACAGAGGACAACGGGGCGAGAGCTGTAGATATTCATGGTGCGCGAGCTTACCACCAAACCTGTTTATCGGGTGCTGTGGCTGTGTGTTTGGTCGATACATTGTGGCGAGGGGGCTTGCCCCCGTTGGGCAGCGAAGCGGCCCCGACTTTTTTCAGCTATACCGCGTTGCCGGACTTTACGACTGCTTTGCAGTCGAACGGGGGCAAGCCCCCTCGCCACAATGATTTTTTGCCATTGATAATCGTTTATATGTATCTCTGAAACGCCCGTCCTAGAGCCTTTTCGTGAAAGATTTCAATGGTATTCAATGGCCATCAGCAGCTATGCTAGAGTGGATCCAAACCAATAACAGGTGATACCGGGTTACGTCTGCTCAAAAGGAATGGGGGGCTTCCTGACAGAACCGGACAGGCCACGCTGGGGCTTCAATGCGCTATTTGCTGATGTTGCTGTTGTGTTTGCCCCTCCTGGCAAACGCCGTCGAGTTCGATGAGTTCACTCAAAGCCTCCCCTTGGGCCGAACCCTGCAGGTCTACGAGGACGCAGGTGGTCAGGCGACCATCGTGGATATCCTTGCGCAAGCGGCGGCCGGCAACTTCAAGCCGCACCACAAGGAAACGCTCAACGCCGGTTACTCGCGTTCGGTGTTCTGGCTGAAAATCGACCTGCATTACCGTCCTGCCAATCCGGCGGCGCAAAGGACCTGGCTGTTGGAACTGGCCTATCCACCCCTCGATCGTCTCGACCTCTATTTGCCCGATGCGGACGGCAACTATCAGTTGGCCAGGCAGACCGGCGATGCCTTGCCCTTTGCCAGTCGCGAGATTCGTCAAAACAACTATTTGTTCAGCCTGACATTCAAACCTGAGCAGGCCGAAACCGTATTCCTGCGCTTGCAAAGCGAAGGTTCGATCCAGGCACCGGTCACCTTGTGGTCAAGCACCGCCTACCTCGAAGATCAACCCGTGCGCCTCTACGTACTGGGGCTGATCTACGGCGTGCTGCTGGGGATGCTGGTCTACAACCTGTTCATCTACCTCAGCGTGCGCGACACCAGTTACCTCTATTACATCTTCTATATCGCCTCGTTCGGCTTGTATCAGCTGTCGGTAAACGGTGCGGCCGTGCAGTATTTCTGGCCGGACAATCCTTGGTGGGCCAACGCCGCGACACCGTTTTTCATCGGCTGTGCGGGGTTGTTCGGCAGTCAGTTCGCCCGCAGCTTTCTGCAGATGGCCACCCACAGTCGCTGGTTCGACCGCTTGCTGCTGGCTCTGGTGGCTTTCGGTGCGCTGGTGGTCGGCCTGTCGTTGATGACCAGTTACGCCCTGGCCTTGCGCCTGGCCACGGCCCTGGCGCTGACGTTCACCGTGGTGATTTTTGCCGCGGGGATCTATGCCTGGCTGCGGGGCCTGCGGGTTGCGCGGTATTTCATCATCGCCTGGTCGGCGTTCTTGCTGGGTGGCATCGTCAATACGCTGATGGTGCTTGGCTATCTGCCGAACGTGTTCCTGGCCATGTACTCCAGCCAGATCGGCTCGGCCATCGAAGTGGCGTTGCTCTCCCTGGCGCTGGCCGACCGTATCAACGCCATGCGCGAACAGCAGGCACAAACCCTGTTCGACGCCAGCCAGAAGCTTGAAGTGCTCAACCAGCAACTGGCGCGCAGTAACAAGCTCAAGGACGAATTTTTGGCCACACTGACCCATGAGCTGCGTACGCCCATGAATGGTGTGATCGGTTCGCTGGAACTGATGCAGACGGTCGAAATGGACCCGGAGCTTGAGCAGTATCAGCAGACGGCTTCGGGGTCGGCGCGGGACATGATGCGCATGGTCAACGGCATTCTCACCCTCACTGAATTGCAGGCCGGCAAGCTCGAGGCCTCGGCCGGCACCTTCAGCTTGCGCGGCATGGTCGAGGCACTGCGCGCGCAGTTCGAGGGCAACGCAGCGGGCAAGTCGCTGGACTTCAAGGTCGACATCGCACCAGGTGTGCCGGATCGATTGCACGGCGACAACGTCAAGATCGCGCAATGCCTGGAATGTCTGCTGGATAACGCCATCAAGTTCACCAAGGTCGGCGGTCTGGCCTTGCGGGTGACCGGCAAGGCCATCGCGCCCGATCGGCTGGCCTTGACCTTCGCGGTGATCGACACTGGCATCGGCTTCACCGATTTGGGGGAGGCCACGATGTATCAGCGGTTCTTCCAGCTCGATGGCTCGATGACCCGTGAATATGGTGGCCTGGGTGTTGGCCTGGCGATTTGCCGACAGTTGGTGGAATTGCTCGGCGGACGCCTGACCCATCGCTCCGAGCCAGGGCGTGGCAGCCGGTTTCAGCTGGATGTGGAAGTCGGGGTGCCGGTGGCCGAACGTCCGGTGACGCCGTTGATGACTCGGGATTTGCCACGCCTGCGCTTGCCTCAGGATTGTGCCGTGCTGCTGGTCGACGGCAACAGCATCAGCCAGTTGGTGATACGCGGCATGTTGCTCAAACTGGGTTTCCGCGTGCGCACGGCGGACAGCGCCGATATCGCGTTCGAGCTCCTGCCGCGCGAAGTGTTTGACGCGGTGCTGGTCGATTGTCAGTTGCCGCTACAGGACGGTGAATCGCTGTGCTGCCGGATTCGCGCGATACCGGGCTATGCCGAGCTGCCGTTGTTCATGATCGCCCTGAGCGTTGACCGAGAGCTGTGCCCGACCGGCGCGCTGATTGATTACTTGAGCAAACCGGTGAAATTCGAAGAATTGCAGACTGCGCTCTACCGCCGTGTGCTATGCCCGCAACAGGGTGAAAGCGCCGACAGTTAGGCGGATATGACACTTTGTCAGGCCGAGGGGTGGTGCTTAACTGAAGTCCCTTGGCCGACCAAAGGAGCCCCGTCATGAACCTGCATCAGTTCGCCGAAACCCACGAAGTCACTAACCAGCCACCGTCACTGGACGGCGCCAACCTGTACCGCATCGACTTGCCGTTGCAGGAATGGTCGCGGCGCTTCGGGGCCGGTTGGGCCGAATCGCGGATCGACGCCTATGGCGCGCTGGCCGGTGGTCCGTTGATGGAAGCCGGGTTCCTGGCCAATCAGAACAAGCCGGTGTTCAACAGTCATGATCGCTTCGGTCATCGTATCGATCTGGTGGAATTTCATCCGGCTTATCACCAATTGATGCGCACGGCGGTCGAGCATGGCTTGACCTCGCTGCCCTGGGCGCACCCGCAGGATGGCGCCCATGTCGCACGCGCTGCGATGTCGTACCTGCATAGCCAGGCCGAAGCCGGCAGTGGCTGTCCGTTGACCATGACCTTCGCCAGCGTTCCGGCCATGCGCCTGCAACCGGACCTGGCCGAAAAGTGGCTGCCGAAAATCCTCGCCACCGAATACGACCCGCGCAATGTCGGCATGGCCCACAAGGCCGGAGTCACCATCGGCATGGCCATGACCGAGAAGCAGGGCGGCACCGATGTGCGGGCCAATACCACCAAGGCCTATCCGGTCGGTGCCAGTGGTCCGGGCCAGGCCTATGAGCTGGTGGGGCACAAGTGGTTTTGTTCGGCGCCGATGTGCGACGCCTTCCTGACACTGGCACAGACCGACAAGGGCCTGACCTGTTTCCTGTTGCCGCGCCACCGCCCGGACGACACTCGCAACCAGTTCTATATCCAGCGCCTGAAGAACAAGCTCGGCAATTGCTCCAACGCTTCCAGCGAAGTGGAGTTCCGGGGCGCGCTGGCGTGGATGATCGGTGAAGAGGGGCGTGGCGTTCCGACCATCATCGAGATGGTCGCCATGACTCGCTTCGATTGCATGGTCGGTTCCAGTTCGCTGATGCGTCAGGCGCTGACTCAGGCCAGCCATCACTGCGCTCACCGTTCGGTGGGCGGCAAACTGCTCAGCGAACAGCCGTTGATGCAGAACGTACTGGCGGATCTGGCGCTGGAAAGCGAAGCCGCCCTGGCCTTGAGCCTGCGCATGGGCCGGGCGCTGGATCATCTGGACGATTCGCAGGAAGCCAGGTTCGCCCGTCTGGTGACAGCAGTGGGCAAGTATTGGATCTGCAAGCGGGCGCCGGCCATGATCAATGAAGCGGCGGAATGCATGGGCGGCGCGGGTTATGTCGAGGAAAGCATCCTGCCGCGGCTTTACCGCGAGGCGCCGGTGAATTCGACATGGGAAGGCTCCGGCAACGTGCAATGCCTCGACGTGCTGCGTGCCCTGTCCAAAGAGCCGGGCGTGCTTGATGCGCTGTTCGACGAGTTGGGCGATGGCCATGGCGACAAGCGCCTGGCTGCACACATCCATCAATTGCAGGCGGCGTTCAAGGACACCGGTGACATTCAGTACCGTGCCCGGCAGTTGACCGAGGATATCGCGCTGGGGCTGCAGGCCAAGCTGTTGCTCGAAGCCGGGAATTCGGTGGTCAGCGATGCCTTCATCGCCAGTCGCCTGGAGGGTGGTGGCCGAGTGTACGGCGCTTTGCCACGAGGCTTGGACGTGGAAACCATTGTCGCCCGTTCGACCCCGCAAGGCTTCTAAGCGACACCGGTCTCTTGTGGGAGCGAGCCTGCTCGCGAAGGCGGTGTCATAGTCAACATTGATGTGACTGACAGACCGCTTTCGTCGGAACGCCGCCCGGAGCAGGCTCGCTCCCACAGTGGTTTTCTATACACAGTCAATGCCACTGTTCCCGTGAAGCGACGATGCAGGCAAGATGAAGGTCTGCAAGTCAGAACACAGGATGCTGATCGTGACCGAAGCTTTTATTGTCGTTCAAACCGCCGAGCAAGCCGTGGATCGGCTTGCACTCTTGCACAATCGTGCAACCACCGCGCTGAGTCAGGCGCTCAAGCGCTACCTCAAGGATCGCGTCGAGCCTGATGCCGAGCAGCGGGCATTGTTCCGTTATCCCGAACTGCGCCTGACCTACCATTGCCAGGGTGAAGTCCCGCAGACCACCCGTGCCTATGCCAAGGTCCAACTGCCGGGCACCTACAGCGTCACCGTCACCCATCCATCGGCTTTTCGCAAATACCTGCTGGAACAGCTCGTTCCGCTGATGCACGACTTCACCGTGACGGTGGAGGTCGGTGTCAGCGAGCAGAACATTCCGTATCCGTATGTGGTCGAGCAGGGCGATGAGCTGGCCGGTTCCGGTGTCACGGCCGCCGTGCTGGCGCGGGTGTTCCCGAGTACCGACCTGTCCGCCGCGACCGATGGCATTGCCGACGGTCTGTACGATTGGGAAAACACCGACCCGCTGCCCCTGGCCCTGTTCGATGCCGCGCGGGTGGACTTCTCCCTGCGCCGACTGGTGCATTACACCGGCAGTGACTGGCGTCATGTACAGCCGTGGATCCTGCTGACCAACTACCACCGCTACGTCGACCAGTTCATCGTCCATGGCCTGGAACAACTGCGCAAAGACCCGCGCTTCGTGCGCATGGTGCTGCCGGGTAACGTGATCATCGACAAGAGCATGGATCACGACGAAGCCTCGGCCATTGCCGCCGGGGTGGTCTGGCACCGTTACCAGATGCCGGCCTATCACCTGATCGCCAGCGATGGCCACGGTGTGACTTTGGTCAACATCGGCGTCGGCCCGTCCAACGCCAAGAACATCACTGACCACCTGGCCGTGCTGCGCCCGCATTGCTGGCTGATGATCGGTCACTGCGGCGGCCTGCGTCAGTCGCAGACGATTGGCGATTACGTGCTGGCCCATGCCTACATGCGTCGCGACGGCATTCTCGACCGGGTGGTGCCGCCGAACATTCCGATCCCGGCCCTGGCCGAAGTGCAGTTGGCGCTTCAGCAAGCGGCGGCCAACATCACCGGCGAGAAGGGCGACGAACTGAAGAAGCGCCTGCGCACCGGCACCGTGTTGACCTACGACGACCGTAACTGGGAGTTGCGCTGGGCCCAGGAGCGACCGCTGATCAACCTGTCCCGCGCCGTGGCGGTGGACATGGAAAGCGGCACCATCGCCGCGCAGGGTTATCGTTTGCGGGTGCCCTACGGTACGTTGCTGTGCGTCTCGGACAAACCGCTGCACAGCGAAATCAAATTGCCGGGCTCGGCCAACGCCTTCTATGAGCGCGCGGTCAGCCAGCATTTGAAGATCGGTATCGAGGCGGTGGATCTGTTGCGCACCGAGCTCAACTCGCTGCACTCGCGCAAACTGCGCAGCTTCGACGAGCCGCCGTTCCGCTGATTTGTCGATGGTCATTTGACGGTCGGGCTACTAGCATTGGCAGCCCTGACCGTTAGATGTTGTTTTGCCCATGTCGCGTCCATCTCGTCCACCTTCCCGTCGCCCCGGCGCGAAGCCATCCCCATCAGCCCAGCGGCGTATTGCCAAGGCACCGCCGGCCGAGCCGAAACTGATCCTGTTCAACAAACCCTTCGATGTGCTGACGCAATTCAGCGACGGAGAAGGGCGCGCGACCCTCAAGGACTTCATCGATGTTCCGGGAATCTATCCGGCCGGCCGGCTGGATCGCGACAGTGAAGGCCTGTTGCTGCTGACCAATGACGGTCAACTGCAGGCGCGGATCGCCGACCCGAAACACAAGCTGGCCAAGACCTATTGGGTACAGGTCGAAGGCGAGCCGAGCGCAGAGCAATTGCAGCGCTTGCGTGACGGCGTTGAATTGAATGACGGTATGACCTTGCCTGCCGAGGCGCGGCAACTGGACGAACCAGAGTTGTGGCCGCGCAATCCGCCCGTGCGCTTTCGCAAAAGCGTGCCGACCAGTTGGCTGGAGTTGGTGATTCGCGAAGGGCGCAACCGTCAGGTGCGGCGCATGACCGCGGCGGTCGGTTTGCCGACCTTGCGTCTGGTGCGGGTCAGAATCGGTGACTGGACGATCGAAGGGCTCGATCAGGGCCAGTGGAAAGAAGTGCCGGCGCGCTTATAACGTGCCGGTTTCGATCAGGCCGATGACCACGCTTTTGATCACGAATGCCGCGACACCCAGGCCGAGGACGAAGAACAGGATGAACGAGCCGAAGCGCCCGGCCTTGGATTTCTTCGCCAGATCCCAGACGATGAAACCCATGAAAATGATCAGGATCGAGACCAGACCGGTCATCATCCACTCTTCAAAAACTGCAGGATCCATCGGACAACTCCAGCGCGGGCGGGGCTAAAAGGGCGCGGGGAGTATACGCCTCGCAGTCTGCATTCAGTATTGACCTGCGGCAGTGTGTCGCAGCTATTCGTCGCCTGTGCTGGCCCCATCGCGAGCAGGCTCGCTCCTACAGGGATCTCACATGCGCTGGAGATTCACTGTGGGAGCGAGCCTGCTCGCGAAAGCGTCCTCAGCTACGCAAATGCGTCAAAGGCAGCTCGGTGCTATTCAAAACCTGGTTCAGCACAAAACTCGAGCGCACGCTGGTCACGCCTTCAATCCGCGTCAGATGCCCCAGCAGCAGTTTCTGGTAGTGATCCATGTCCGGCACCACAACCTTGAGTTGATAGTCGGCATCCATCCCGGTCACCAGGCTGCATTCGAGCACCTGGGGCAGGGTGCGGATGGCCGCTTCGAAGTTCTCGAAACGCTCCGGCGTGTGACGGTCCATGCCGATCAGCACATAGGCCGTCAGGCTCAGGCCGAGCATTTTGCGGTCGAGCAGGGCGACCTGACGGGAAATGTAACCGTCGTCCTCCAGTTGCTTGACCCGCCGCGAGCACGGTGAAGGCGACAGGCCGATGCGCTCGGCCAGCTCCTGGTTGGAGATGCGTGCGTCGCGTTGCAATTCCGCCAAAATACTCAGGTCGTAACGGTCGAGCTTGCTCATCAAACGGTCCTTTGTCGTAACTATTGCGTAAGATTATGTGTCTTGGGTTAAAAATTGCGCAAGTGGTGTTTAATCAAGCAATCTTCGCAATCCTCTGCTCGCGCTCCCGGCCTATTCTTATCACCAGAATCACTGCTCGGACAAACAGTCCAGTGCGGCCCGCCCAATCAGGCCCGCCGCGGTCGCCACCCCACCGGGGATGTGCCGGCCCCCGAGCTACACTCTGTCCAGAAGACGGCGTGAGGTGAGCCGACGTCAAAAGCGTCGAGCCAGGACGAAGTTCTCCAAGGGGAGGCCGACGGGTCTCCCCTTTTTCTTGCGTGAAATTCGACCCCCAGCCCTCAATAAATAAGTTGCGTGACTGATAACCTGTTGCAGAACCGGTCAGAGCTTTCCCAGTCTTATGTACAGGCCCTAACCCGCAATGAGGAACAGCATGAAAGCGCGCATCTGGCGTTTGGCCGGCGTTGGTTTGCTATGTATCAGTGTCACTGCACAAACGATGGCCGATGAGCAGCAAAACCGTGGGCATGATGGCGGGCAGCACGGCCAGGGTGGGAGTCAGGGCCAAGGTGGCAACAACCAGCCGCGTCCGCAAAATGCCCCACCGCAGAATCAGCCGCATGTGCAAAACATTCCGCCGCAGAGCCCGCCGCGTGTGCAAAACATTCCACCGCAGAGCCCGCCGCGTGTGCAAAACATACCGCCGCAGAACCAGCCGCGTCCGCAAAATGCTCCACAGCAGAACCAGCCGCCTGCGCAAAACATTCCGTCGCAGAACCAGCCAAGTCCGCAAAACTACGGCAACCGCCAGTACGAGCACAACGGCCAGAATCAGCGTCAGAACAATGGCCAGTGGCAGAATCGTCCATTGCCTGATTTCAACAGCCCGGTTCGCTCGCCACCGCCGCCGCCGCAGCTGCCGGCCACTGACATGCCGATCCAGCCCCGCCCCGACACCGTGCACCAGACCCAGCCGCCGATGCGCGGCTACTACCAGGATCAGCCGCATCGCAACAATTACAATCAGCGCTGGAGCGGCTATATCGGTGCTCCGACCAATGACAATCACTGGGAGGGGCGCCCGAGTGGCTATGGTAACGGTTGGGGTCCAGGCCCCAGATATCGCCCCGGCCAGGTGATCGACCGCTTCTCCGAGCGTAACTTTCGCGTGCCTTACCGCGGCATGGATTACTACTATTCCGGTGGCTACTGGTATCGCCCGCTGGGTCCGCGTTATGAGGTGGTAGAGCCGCCACGCGGGATTCACGTGCGCTACCTGCCCGATTATGCCCAGCAGGTGTGGATCGGCGGGGCGCTGCTGTTCCTGGCGGCCGGTTCGTATTACGCCTATCAGGAAAGCACTCAGGACTACGAAGTGGTTGAGCCGCCGGCTGGCCAATCGCAACCGCTGGCTGCCGGCAATGGCTATGACGTGGAGGCGTATCCGGCCAACGGTCAGTCGCCGGAGCAGGTCAGTCGGGATGGCTACGAGTGTTATCAATACGCGGTGCAGCAGAGTGGTTTCGACCCACGTACCGCCACCTACGAGCCAGATCCATCGGTGGTGCAAGCCTACCGACAGGCCCAGGGCAGTTGCCTGAGCAGTCGCGGTTATCAGGTTCAGTAGCAGCTACAAGCTACAAGCTTCTAACTTGCAGCTTAAAACTTGAAGCTTGAAGCTGCTTTTACAGGATCGGCGTGCACCAGCACTTCGGCTCGCGGGTAGGCACTGTGAATGGCTGCGGCTGCCTGGTCGCTGATGCCATGGGCAACCGATAGCGTCAGCTCCCCCGGCAGTTCCAGATGCAACTGTACAAACCACTGGTTGCCGGAGATCCGCGTGCGCAGGTCATGGGCACCCAGCACGCCAGGCACGCTGCAAGCCAGTTCCAGCATGTGCTGGCTGACATCCGGTGGCAGTTCCTCATCCATCAACACCGCCAAGCTCTCCCGGGCGATCTGCACCGCGCTCCAGAGAATGTAGGCAGCGATCCCCAGACCGAACCAGGGGTCGACCTGATGCAGTCCCATCGCGGCCAACACCAGCGCGATCAGAATGCTGCCGTTGAGCAGCATGTCCGAGCGGTAGTGCAGGGAGTCGGCGCGTACCGCGTTGGAGCCGGTGGCCTTGACCACCCGATGCTGAAGGATCAACAACGCCAGGGTCAGCGCGAGCGAGAACACAATCACACCGATGCTGATCCACGGCGCGCCCACGGGCTCGGGATGCTTCAACCGATCGTAGGCCTGCAACGCGATCAGCACCGCACTGCCACCAATGAACAACGCCTGGGCCATGCCCGCCAATGACTCGGCCTTGCCGTGCCCGTAGCGATGATCATCGTCGGCGGGGCGCAGGGCGTAATGCACCGCCAACAGATTGAGCAATGACGTGACGCCGTCGAGTGTCGAGTCGGTGAGCCCGGCGAGCATGCTCACCGAGCCGCTCAGCCACCAGGCTATGGCTTTGGCGGCGATCAACGTGCACGCCACCGCCACCGAGGCACGGGTCGCCAGCCGCAGCAGGCGGGCGTGTTCGGAGCTGGAGGTCATAGGGGCCATCGTTCCTTGAAGAATCCTTTGGCGCGCACGGATTACGCGGCTGGTTGCAGGCCGAACATCGCCAGTTGTTGGGCGCTGCCCTTGCTCTGGATCAGGCGTGGATCATCCAGCGGGAAGCTGCGGCCCAGTTCACGTTCCAGAATAGTCTGCAACTTGCGGTTATCGACTTTGCCGTCGGGACCGATGGCGTCCTTGAGTTTCTGCGGGTCGACCTGGGCGGTCTTGCCCGGCTCGAAGTAAATCGCGCCGGTGGCGAAGTCCACGGCAAACGCGATCAGGCCGGGAATGATGTAGAACAGCAGGCCGACGGCGTCGAGCGCGGCGATGGCCGGGTCGATCTTGCCTTCGATCTGGCCACGGCGATCGGGGTAGAAGATCGAACCGCAGGCGGTCACTTGAGTCAGCAAGGTTGCGACCAGAACACCGCCAATCAGCCGAAAGGTAGCACGCATATGAAATCTCCTGAGTAGAACGCCAATAACGTTAATGGTTAGAGCCCAGACTACGCCAAACAGTTCGCCGTTATACTCGCGGCTCTGTTTTGGAGCCAGCATGATTTCCTTGCCGATCGATGAAGTTTTACCCGCCCTGCGTGAAGCCCTCGCTGCACGCCACGAAGCCGTGCTCGAAGCGCCGCCCGGCGCCGGTAAAACCACCCGCGTACCTTTGGCCTTGCTCGACGAGCCGTGGCTGGCCGGGCAGACCATCCTGATGCTCGAACCCCGCCGGTTGGCCGCGCGCGCAGCGGCGGAGCGGCTGGCCAGTGAGCTGGGGGAGAAGGTCGGCGAAACCGTGGGCTATCGCATTCGTCTCGACAGCAAGGTCGGCCCCGACACCCGCATCGAAGTGGTCACCGAAGGCATCCTCACCCGGCGCCTGCAGGATGACCCGGCGCTGGAAGGCGTGGGCCTGCTGATCTTCGATGAGTTTCACGAGCGCAGTCTCGACGCTGACCTGGCGCTGGCCCTGAGCCTCAATGGCCGCGAACTGTTCCGTGACGATCAGCCGCTGAAAATCCTCTTGATGTCCGCCACGCTTGAAGGCGAACGCTTGTCCGGGTTGCTGGACGACGCGCCGATCCTGCGCAGCGAAGGGCGGATGTTCCCGGTGGCGATGCGCTGGGGCCGGCCGTTCCAGGCCGGTGAATTCATCGAACCGCGCCTGGTGCAGACCATCCTTGAAGCCTTGAACGACGAGGCCGGTAGTGTGCTGGTGTTCTTGCCGGGGCAAGCGGAGATTCGCCGTGTGCATCAGCAATTGGCCGATGCGTTGGGCGAAAATCCAGAGGTGCTGTTGTGTCCGTTGCACGGTGAACTGGACCTGGCGGCGCAACGTGCGGCAATCGATCCGGCCCCGGCGGGCAAGCGCAAAGTGGTGCTGGCCACCAACATCGCCGAAACCAGTTTGACCATCAATGGCGTGCGCGTGGTGATCGATGCCGGGCTGGCGCGGGTACCGCGTTTCGACCCCGGCAGCGGCATGACCCGTCTCGACACCCAGCGCATTTCCAAGGCCAGCGCCACCCAGCGTGCGGGCCGGGCCGGGCGCCTGGAACCCGGTGTGTGTTATCGCTTGTGGTCCCAGGATCAACACGAGCAACTGGCGGCCTATGGCAGTGCGGAAATCCTTTCGGCGGACCTTGCCGGGCTGGCCTTGCAACTGGGACGTTGGGGCGTGACACCGGGGCAACTGGTGTGGCTCGACGTGCCGCCGGCCGCAGCCTATGCGCAGGCCCAGGATCTGCTCGAACGCCTGGGGGCTCTGGAGGGGGAAGCATTGACCCGCCACGGTCAGGCCATGGCCGAACTGCCGGCGCATCCGCGCATCGCTCATTTGCTGTTGCGCGGCCAGGCACTGGGTCTGGCGGACATGGCGTGCGACGTCGCGGCGCTGCTGGGCGAGCGCGATATCTTGCGTGGCGGCGGGGCGGATCTGCACAGTCGATTGGTGTTGCTGTCTGGCGATGAACGCGCTGCACGTGGTGCTCAGGGAGGCGTGCAGCGTGCGCGGCAACTGGCGCGGCAATATCGTGGTTACCTGCGCGGCAAAGCCTCGGAGCCGGTCAGCGATCCGGATCATCCGCGCTGGCTCGGCGCGTTGCTGGCGCTGGCCTATCCGGACCGGGTCGCCCAACAACGACGTGCCGGTGGTGCGGAGTATCGCCTGGCCAACGGTCGTGCCGCCCTGTTCGCCGAGGCCGACAGCCTGATGAAACAACCATGGCTGGTGATCGCCGATCTGGGCAGTCGTCAGGGCCAGCGTGAAGAGCGGATTTATCTGGCGACGGACTTCGATCCGGCGCTCTTCGATTCGGTGCTGGCCGAGCAGGTGCGCTGCGTCGATCAACTGGACTGGGACGAACGCGAGGGCGTGCTGCGTGCCGAGCGTCAGCGCAAGGTCGGTGAACTGATCCTCAGTCGTGAGCCGTTGACCGGCCTCGACGAAACCGCCCGCAGCCAGGCGCTGGTGAACCTGGTGCGGCGCAAAGGCCTGGAGCTGTTGCCGTGGACCCCGGATCTGCGTCAGTGGCAGGCGCGGGTCGCCTTGTTGCGGCAACTGGACCTGGCTGGCAAGGGCGAAAGCGAATGGCCGGATGTCAGCGACGCGGCGTTGCTCAAGAGTCTGGAACACTGGCTGATGCCGTATCTGGGCAAGGTTTCGCGACTCAGTCACTTTGCCAATCTGGACCTGTCCAGCATCGTCCACAACCTGCTGCCATGGCCGCTGCCGCAGCGGCTGGATGAGCTGGCGCCGCATCATTTGAGCGTACCGTCGGGTTCGTCGATCCGTCTGGATTACAGTGAGCAACCGCCGATCCTGGCGGTGCGTTTGCAGGAATTGTTCGGCCTGGCCGAAACCCCGCGCATCGCCGGGGGCCGGCAGGCGGTCAAGCTGCATCTGCTATCCCCGGCGCGGCGGCCGGTGCAGGTGACTCAGGACCTGGCCAACTTCTGGCGCAGCACCTACGCCGAGGTGAAGAAGGATTTGAAAGGGCGTTATCCGAAGCATTACTGGCCGGATGATCCGTTGGTGGCCGAAGCCACCGCGCGGGTCAAACCGCGTAAATAGCGGTTAACACGGAACTTTGTGGTGAGGGAGCAAGCTCCCTCGCCACAAGGGATCAATGCGAGTTTTGGGATTTGGCGGTCAGTTGTTCGCGGCAATAGTCCGCAAACAACTGCGCCGGCTTGGTCAATTGCCCGCGCTTGAGCCACGCCGCTACCAGTCCGGATCCAGTGATGTCTTCGGCAATGTCCACGCACACCACTTTCTGCCCGTCGTAGGTGCATTCCGAATGCGGCTTGGTGACCAGGATCGAAAAACCGAACCCCTGGCCGACCATGCCGCGCACCATCTCGATCGATGGCGAGCTGAAGGCAATGCGCGGGGTCAGGCCCAGCTCATCGAACAGGCTGACGAAGTAGGTCCGGCTCGGCTGTACATCCAGAAGAATCATCGGTTCCAGGTACAGGTCTCGCAACGACACTTGCGCCTGTTGGGCGAAGCGGTGATCCGCCGGCAGCAGCGCATACGGTCGTTGCGCCGGCATCAGCGGTTCGGTCTGGATGGTGCCGTCCAGGTCGTGCTCATAGAGGATCGCCAGGTCGAAGGCGCCGGAGGTCAGGCCTTGCACCAACTCTTGTTGTTCCCCATCGCGGATGCGGATTTCCACCCCCGGATACAGCGCGGAAAACCCGGCGATCAATTGTGGCAGGTACAGCGGCGCGACGGTTTCGAAACAGCCGATATCGATCTGCCCGGACACCACATCGTTGTCGGCCAGGGCGTTCTGCTCGAACTCCCTGGCCATGCGCAGCAGTTCCTGGGCCTTGCGATAGAAGCGGGCACCGCTGGGGGTCAATGACACGCCCTGGGCGTGATGACGGATCAGCAGTTGCACGCCGAAACTGTCTTCCAGACCCTTGATGGCCGTGGAGATCGATGGCTGGGCGATGTACAGCTTGCGCGAGGCCTCGGCGACGCTGCCGCACTCGACAGTGGTGATGAAGTACTTCAGTTGACGCAGATTGTAGGCAGCCACAGCAAACCTCGGGGGAGAACAGATCAGGCATCCAGGCAATTTGCGCGCCACCCCTATCCGCTCGGGCAGCGATTAATCATGGTTGAACAATAACCACATGCTGCGCCAGAAGGGAGATTGGCTGCGTAGTTTTTTCTTGGCCTGCGAACACATTTTTACTGGTTTTCCACCGCTTGGGCCTGAGCGACTATCCAATGCACAAGAATGTCCAACGGAGCATCTGAACGTGTTCGAGCTTGAGTATTGGCAACGCAAGGCCGCTTCCCTGCGGTTTCCCGACCAGGCCGTGATCGACGGCCAGCGCCGCGCGGCGCAATCGGGACAGACTTTCGCCGCGATCAACCCCGCCACCGGGCAATGCCTGGCCAACGTTGCCGCCTGCGGCGAGGAAGACGTGGACGCGGCGGTGCGCAATGCGCGGCAGGTCTTCGAGGCGGGCACCTGGGCTGCGCGTTCGCCGACCGAACGCAAGCAAGTGCTGTTGCGCCTGGCCGACTTGATCCTCGAAAACCGTGAAGAACTGGCGCTGCTCGACTCGCTGAACATGGGCAAGCCCGTCGCGGACGCCTACAACATCGATGTGCCGGGCGCCGCCGGGGTCTTTCGCTGGTACGCCGAGAGCCTCGACAAGCTCTACGACCAGGTCGCACCGAGTGCGCAGAACGTGCTGGCGACCATTACTCGAGAAGCCCTCGGCGTGGTGGCTGCCGTGGTGCCGTGGAATTTTCCGCTGGACATGGCCGCGTGGAAACTCGCCCCAGCCCTGGCCGCGGGTAACTCGGTGATCCTCAAACCGGCCGAGCAGTCGCCGTTTTCCGCTTTGCGCCTGGCTGAGCTGGCACTTGAGGCCGGCGTGCCGGCAGGTGTGTTGAACGTGTTGCCGGGCCTCGGCGAACAAACCGGCAAGGCCCTCGGCCTGCACCCGGACGTCGATTGCCTGGTGTTCACCGGCTCCACCGAAGTCGGCAAATATTTCATGCAGTACTCGGCCCGGTCGAACCTCAAGCAGGTGTGGCTGGAATGCGGCGGCAAGAGCGCCAACCTGGTGTTCGCCGATTGCCAGGACCTGGATCTGGCGGCGCAGAAAGCCGCATTCGGAATCTTCTTCAATCAGGGCGAAGTGTGCTCGGCCAACTCGCGGTTGCTGGTGCAGCGCTCGATCCATGACGAGTTCGTCGAACGTCTCAAGGCTCAGGCCGAGCGCTGGTTGCCGGGCGATCCGCTGGACCCGTCGAGCGCCGCCGGGGCCATCGTCGACAACCGTCAGACCGCGCGCATCATGAAGTTCATCCAGCAAGCCGAGCAGCAAGGCGCGACAAAAGTCTGTGGTGGTCGACAGTCGATCTTCAATGGCTCGGACAACTTCATCCAGCCGACGATTTTCACCGGCGTGACCCCGGACATGCCGCTGTTTCGCGATGAGGTCTTCGGCCCGGTGCTGGCCGTCACGGCGTTCGACGACGAGGCCCATGCCTTGCAATTGGCCAACGACAGCGTCTACGGTCTGGCGGCCTCGTTGTGGACCGACGACCTCAATCGCGCCCACCGTGTGGCGCGACAATTGCGGGCCGGTACGGTGTCGGTCAACAGCGTCGATGCGCTGGACGTGACCGTGCCTTTCGGTGGCGGCAAGCAGTCGGGTTTCGGCCGCGACCTGTCCCTGCACTCATTCGATAAATACACCCAGTTGAAGACCACCTGGTTTCAATTGCGCTGATAACAAAACGGAGAAACGGCGATGACCACACCACGTGAAACCCGCGACTACCAGGCCGCCGACGCTGCGCACCACATCCATGCGTTCGTCGATCAGAAAGCCCTCAACGACGAGGGGCCACGGGTGATGGTCCGTGGCGAGCGCCTGCACCTGTGGGACAACGATGGCCGGCGTTACCTCGACGGCATGTCCGGGTTGTGGTGCACCAACCTCGGCTACGGTCGCAAGGACCTGGCGGCCGCCGCGAGCCAGCAATTGGAACAGTTGCCGTACTACAACATGTTTTTCCACACCACCCACCCGCAGGTGATCGAACTGTCCGAGCTGCTGTTCAGCCTGCTGCCGGGGCACTACAGCCACGCGATCTACACCAACTCCGGCTCCGAAGCCAACGAGGTGTTGATCCGCACGGTACGTCGTTACTGGCAGGTGCTCGGCAGGCCCGAGAAGAAAATCATGATCGGCCGCTGGAACGGTTACCACGGTTCGACCCTGGCCGCGACGGCGCTCGGCGGCATGAAATTCATGCACGAAATGGGCGGCATGATTCCCGACATCGAACACATCGACGAGCCGTACTTCTTCGCTCACGAAGGCAACCTGACGCCAGCCGAATTCGGCCTGCGTGCAGCGCAACAGCTGGAAGCGAAAATTCTCGAACTGGGTGCGGACAAGGTTGCAGGTTTCATCGCCGAACCGTTCCAGGGCGCCGGCGGCATGATCTTCCCACCAGAAAGCTACTGGCCGGAAATCCAGCGCATCTGCCGCAAGTACGATGTACTGCTGTGCGCCGATGAAGTGATCGGTGGCTTTGGTCGAACCGGCGAATGGTTCGCCCATGAGTACTTCGGTTTCGAACCGGACACCCTGTCCATCGCCAAGGGCCTGACCTCGGGCTACATCCCCATGGGCGGCTTGATCCTGTCGAAAAAAATGGCCTCGGTGCTGGTGGAGCAGGGCGGTGTGTTTGCCCACGGCCTGACCTACTCCGGACACCCGGTGGCGGCGGCGGTGGCGATTGCCAACCTCAAGGCGCTGCGCGACGAAGGCGTGGTGACGCGGGTCAAGGATGATATCGGCCCGTACCTGCAACAGTGCCTGCGCGAAGTGTTCGGCAAGCACCCGCTGGTGGGTGATATCCAGGGCACCGGCATGGTCGCGGCGCTGCAACTGGCCGAAGACAAAACCAGTCGCAAGCGCTTTGCCAACGAGAACGACATTGCCTGGCGCTGCCGCACGATTGGTTTCGAGGAGGGCGTGATCATTCGTTCTACCCTTGGCCGGATGATCATGGCACCGGCGTTGATCGCCAGTCGAGAGGAGATTGACGAACTGATCGCCAAGACCTTGAAGGCGGTGGATCGTACGGCGCAGGAATACGGTCGGATCTGATTTTGCCGGAAGGTCCTGCGGACCTTGTTCGCGAGCAGGCTCGCTCCCACATTGGATATGTGCCGATCTCGGTAACGAGGTCGGCATAAACCCCCTGTGGGAGCGAGCCTGCTCGCGAATGCCATTGACCATTCAACACATTTTTCATGCCTTGCACTGACCTTGTGCATCCTTGCCATTGCCGCCTTTTAGCAGTGCGCGCTAACCAGTTTTTTCATCGTTCGCATCCACATATTTCCTCATTTTCCTAATCCCGCCCTTGGGCCAACATCGATTTCGCCAGCCCGCCGAATGCTGCCCGCCGAAGGGTCCTCGAGAGACCACAGGCTGCAGCCGATTCAGGGCTCGCCGTACTGCCCATGACAAAACTAAATCAACAGCTTTGGGAGTGCTCCATGATCAAGTCCTTGCTTACACGCGTTGCCCATCCACTGGCGGTCACCGCCATCGCCGCGACGGTCGCCACCAGCGCCCAGGCCGGCACCTTGTCCATCGGTCATACCACCTGGGTCGGCTACGGCACTCTGTACCTGGCCCAGGACCTTGGCTACTTCAAGGAAAACGGTTTGGCCGTCGAATTACCGGTGGTCGAAGAAGCGGCGATGTACATGGCCGCACAAGCTTCCGGCGAGTTGTCCGGCTCGGCGTCGACCATCGACGAGGTGCTCAAGTACCGTCCGCAATTCTGCTTCAAGGCCGTGGCCGCGTTGGACGATAGCCATGGTGGCGACGGCGTGCTGGTCGGCAAGGACGTCAAGAGCCTGCAAGAGCTCAAGGGCCAGGCCGTGGCGGTGAACGAAGGCTCGACCTCGCAGTTCTGGCTGTCGTATCTGCTGAGAAAGAACGGCATGAAAATGAGCGACATCACCGTGCAGAACATGACCGCTGATGACGCTGCTACCGCGTTCATCGCCGGTCGCGTACCGGCCGCCGTGACCTGGGAGCCGCACCTGTCGATGGTTCGCGACAAGAAGCAGGGCAAGGTGCTGATCGACAGCAGCAGCACACCGGGGGTGATCGTCGACGTGGTCGCACTGAACTGCACCGTCATCGAAAAACAGCCGGAAGACGTCAAGGCCCTGGTGGCCGGTTTGTACAAAGCCGTGCAGTACACCAAGGACCATCCACAGGAAGCCTACAAGATCATGGCCAAGGGTGTAGGCGGCTATCTGGCCGATCCCAAGGAGCTCGAAGCGGCCGCCCAGGGCGTGCGCTTCTACGATCAGGCCATGAGCGAAAAACTGCTGGGCGCGCCGGGCAAGCCGGGTGATAGCGCGCCGCTGATCAAGCTGGCCAACGAGACCGCCAGTGAGCTGCAAGGCAAGCCCTACAACGTCAGCAACGACGACCTTATCGACAACCGTTTCGTCACCCCGCTCTAGGAGGCTGCATGTTCAAGCGCAATTCATGGCTGAGCCGCTGCATCACGCCCAAGACCGGTTTGCCGGTCTCGGTGATCTGGAGCGCGAGCGGGTTGGCCTGGCTGTTGTTGGTCGGCCTGTGGGCCGGCCTGTCCTATGGCGGCCTGGTACCGGGCATGTTCCTGCCCACGCCGGGCGCGGTGGTCGAGGCCGCCGTGCGCCTGGGTCGGGACGGCACCCTCGGCCAGCATGTGTGGGCCAGCGTCGAAGTGGTGATGGTCGGTTTCATCGTGTCGTCCCTGGTGGCCGTGCCGCTGGGACTGTTGATGGGCAGCTTCCGCATCGTCCAGGCGTTCCTGGAGCCAATGGTCAACTTCATCCGCTATTTGCCGGTGACCTCGTTCGTACCCTTGTTCATCCTGTGGATCGGCATCGGTCTGGAGCAGCGGGTATCGGTGATCATCTTCGGCGTGTTTTTCCAGCAACTGGTGATGATCGCGGACGTGTCCAAAGGCATCTCCAAGGACCTGATCAACGCTTCCTATACCCTTGGTTCGAACCGCCGTGACGCGGTGTTGCATGTGATCGCCCCGGCGTCGCTGCCAGGCGTACTCGACACCCTGCGCGTGACCATGGGCTGGGCCTGGACTTACCTGGTGGTGGCTGAACTGGTCGCCGCTTCCAGTGGCCTGGGTTACCTCAGCCTCAAGGCCATGCGCGGCTTTCAGGTGGATGTGATTTTCCTCGCCATCGCGATCATCGGCCTGCTGGGCCTGGTCACCGATCAACTGTTCCGATTCCTACGCCTGAGGATTACCGCATGGGCTCAGTAACCGCTGCCACTCATCGTTTTGTCGCCCCTCAGACTGCCCCGGTGAACGCGCCGCGGCTGCAAGTGGACAAGGTCAGCCTGCGTTACAAGAAGCCCGATGGCGGTACCTTTACCGCGTTACAGGAGGTGTCGTTCGAGGTGCCTGACCAGCAGTTCGCCGTGCTGGTGGGGCCTTCGGGTTGCGGCAAGTCGAGCCTGTTGTACCTCACCGCCGGCCTGGCCGAACCGACGTCAGGGGAGATTTACGTCGGCGGCAAACAGGTGGAAGGCCCCGGTGCGGATCGCGGCATGGTGTTCCAGAGCTACACGCTGTTCCCCTGGCTGACCGTGCGGCAGAACGTCGAGTTTGGCCTCAAGCGGCGGGGCATGCCGGCGGCGCAGCGCAAGGACATCGTCGATTACTACGTCAACGAAGTGGGCCTGAGCAGCTTTGCCGACAACTACGCCAAGCAGTTGTCGGGTGGCATGATGCAACGTGTGGCCATTGCCCGCGCGCTGGCCAATGATCCACAGATCCTGTTGATGGACGAACCCTTCGGCGCCCTCGACAGCCAGACGCGCCTGCAAATGCAGCAGTTGTTGCTGCGGGTCTGGGGCAACAGCAAGAAGACCGTATTGTTCGTGACCCACGACATCGACGAAGCGATTCTGCTCGGCGACCGGGTCTATGTCATGGGCGCCAGGCCTGGGCGGATCAAGCAGATCCTCGATGTGCCAATCGAGCGCCCGCGCAACCTGGACATGGTCATGGAGCGCTCATTCATCGAGATGAAACGCGAGATCTTCGGGCTGCTGCATGATGATCTGGAAGAGGTGCATTAAGCGGGGCCTCTACAGGTTTATGTATCAGGGCGCAGCCGGCAACAGAAACCGGGCAATCACCGGCAGGTGATCGGAGATGCGCAACGTATCATCCTGCCGCACCATCGCCTCGACCCGTTTGATCCGCGGGCTGTAGAACAGGTAGTCAACGGTCCGGTCCGGGCCGTTCAGCCCGGGATCGTTCGGGTAGTGGGTCAGCCAGCGTTCGCGGTCGATACCACCAGCTTCGTTGTTGGTCGGGATCATCGGGTATTTGTCCCACAGGATGTGCAACGGGCTGTCGGCGGAGTAGGGCGTGCGTTGCACGTCGGGCAAGCGTCGATACTGGCCTAGCGGCAACAGGTTGAAATCTCCGCCGATCAACCACGGCGTGCCACGGCTTTCGAATTTATCGAGGGCCATGGCCACCGCGTTCACTTGGCTTTGCATGTCATCGTCGGCCTGGATGGCGCGACTCAAGTGGGTATTGAGCACCGCTATCTGTCCGCCATCGCTCAATGGCAAATAGCTCACCAGCAAGGCGTCTCTGGGGTTGAATTGGCGACTGACCGGATTGCCCGAAGCGACGGGCAGTTGCCAGCGTTCGGCATGTTCGATCTGGTAACGGCTCAGGGTTGCCAGTTGCCGGCCGACGCTGCCGAAGATGTGCGGGTTCGGTACGAAGTCGGCCTTCCAGTCGAAGGCGCTGGTGCCACAGGGATACAAGTCGGCGAGCCGTTCCTGCAGCAGTTTGAACTGGTGCTGGTAATCGCTGGCCTTGGCGCCGTCGTCCAGCTCCTGCAACAGCACGATGTCCGGTTGCTCGTCGCGAATCACCCGCGCCACTTCGTCGAGGCTGAAGGCCATGTCATCGGCAGTGGGGCGTTCGTCGACACCGGCGGCCAGGTCATTCCAGAACACGTAACGCTTGCCGGCCAGGTACTGGACGTTCCAGGTCATCACCTTCAGCGCCTGTCCGGGGACCAGGGTGGGGGCCTGGTCACTGCAACTGACGGATAAGACTTCTTTGTCGTCGGGGCGCCAGGTCAGGCTGTAGATCATCACGGCGATCAGGCCGATCGCGATCAGCAGGCCCAGCAAGGTGTGGCGCAGTAGGCGGGTCATGGCTCGGCTTATCAGCGTTACAAAATTGTTCCCGAGCATACCCGAGAGCGATGGTTGCGCCCAAGGTCAGAGCAAGTTGTCATTTCTCTCGGGTAGCGGGTTGATCAGCATGAACAAGCGGAACAGCACCACGCTGGTAAACAGCTGCAGGAAACTGTGCGCGCTGTCGATCAGCAGCGAGATCACCGGGTTTTGCGGTTCCGGATACACCGCCAGGGTCGCGCCCTTGAGCAGCCACAGCGGCCCCATCACACACAGAATGCACAGCAGGATGCGCAGGAAGTGACCTTTGGTCATGCGCAGGCTTTCCTTCATGGCTGCCAGCGGCGCCAGGCCGCGCAACACCAGCAGGTATTCGCCAAACGCCAGGGTCACCATCAGGTATATGCCTGGCAGGAAGTACAGCGACAGGCCCAGCAGAATCAGCACGGTATTGAGCGCGGTCAGCAGGGCGAAACGCGGCCACAGGCTCGCCGCCATCGCCAGCAGGTCGCGGTTGCGTGGCGACTCGCCCCGGCTGCGGGCGTCAAGAAACAGAATCAGCGCGGCGGTGTACAGCGGGTACACCAGCAGGCCGACAATCACGCTGATGCCGGGGAAACTGTCCGGCTCCGTGGAGTGGTCGACCACTTGTTGCAACAATGCCTCAAGCATTACCAGCGGCAGGCACAGCTGCACGATCTGGCCCAGATTGCGCTTGAAGAAATACAGCGAGTCACGCAGGACGTCTAACGGATTCATCAGTGGGTATCGCAGGTTGGAAGCAGTGGCTCACTTTAACCGATCAAGCGCCGGGGAACACAAACGTAAACGTTCGGTAAAGGCTATTGAAACATTATGTTTCAGCATCCATTAAGGTCGAGTCCCTTATCCTCAGTGGAAATGGGCAACGATTTCCCCCGGCAATCTATGAGGTCGCCATGAACAGCGAAGAACAAACCCTGATCGATGGACTGTTTTCCCGGCTGCAACAGGCCGAAACGGACTCAGCCCCGCGCGACGCCTTGGCCGAGGCGCGGATCAAGGAACACCTGGCGCGCCAGCCGGCGGCAGGTTATTTCATGACCCAGGCCATTCTGGTGCAGGAGGCGGCGATCAAGAGCCTCGATGAACAGAACCAGCAACTGTCCCGGCAAGTCCAGCAGTTGCAGGCCGAACTGCAACAGGCCAAGGCTCAGGCAAACCCGGCTCCTGCACCGACCAGCGGTGGCTTTTTGTCGAGTATCTTTGGCGGCGCTTCCCGAGATCCACAACCGCCATCCACCCAGAGCGCACCGCCTTCGAGCGGCGGCTGGCGTGAGCCGGGGCGCTCGTCGTTCGGTGCGCAAGCGCCACAGCAGAACTTCGGTACCCCGCAGCAGAGCTTTCCACAGCAGGGCTATGCACCGCAGCAGGCTCCGGCAGCGGCCGGCAGCAGTTTCCTCGGTGGCGCGCTGAAAACCGCCGCCGGCGTGGCAGGTGGCGTGATGCTGGCTCAAGGCATCAGCAGCCTGTTCCATCACAATCAGCAACCGGAAGTTGTCGAAGTCATCAAGGAAGAGCCGGCCCAGGTCAACGATCAAGGCAGCAATGGCTGGGGCGATGACCAGCGTTTTGCCGGTAACGACTCCTACAGCAACGATCAGGGCGGGTTCAGCGACGCTGACTACAGCGATGACTCGTTCTTCGGCGGCGACGACGATTCCTTCGTCTGACAGGCCATTCGTCCGGAGCGCAGCCGCGCTCCGGGCCGATTATTCGCGGAACGATCCTCCGGGCTGGCATACTGGGCGCCTTTTCGGGCCTGGGGCCTGATTCAGCCTTGAGGAAAACCGGTGAAAAAAATCGCAGTGTTCGCCGACGTCCAAAACCTCTATTACACCGTGCGTCAGGCTTATGGTTGCCACTTCAACTACGCCGCGCTATGGGCTGACATCAGTAAACAGGGCGAGATCGTCGAAGCCTATGCCTATGCCATCGATCGTGGCGACAGCAAACAGCAACAGTTCCAGCAGATCCTGCGCAACCTCGGTTTTACCGTGAAGCTCAAGCCATACATCCAGCGCAGCGATGGTTCGGCCAAGGGTGACTGGGACGTGGGCATCACCCTCGACATCATGGACGCCGCCGACCATGTCGATGAAATCGTCCTGGCCTCCGGTGATGGCGATTTCGACATGCTGCTCGAGCGCGTCATCAGCAAGCACGGCGTGCAGGCTGTGGCCTACGGCGTGCCGGGGCTCACGGCCAACTCGCTGATCCGCGCCGCCAGCCGCTACGTGCCGATCGAAGGCGCGTTGCTGCTCAAGTATTGATTTTTACGGAGTTCAACCAGGTTTGGAACGCATCGCAGTCATCGACTTTGAAACCACCGGGATCTCCCCGAGCAGCAGTTGCCGGGCCACGGAAATCGCCGTGGTGATTCTTGAACAGGGGCGCATCGTCGAGCGTTACCAGAGCCTGATGAACGCCGGTGTGCGCGTCCCTGCCTTCATCGAACAACTCACCGGCATCAGCAACGCCATGCTGCGCACCGCCCCGTCGGCGGAGCAGGTGATGAACGAGGTCAATGAATTCGTCGGTACCACGCCACTGCTGGCGCACAACGCCGCATTCGACCAGAAGTTCTGGGACTTCGAGCTGGGGCGAATCAAACGCACCCGTTTGCAGAACTTTGCCTGCTCGTTGCTCCTGGCCCGACGCCTGATGCCCGCCGCGCCGAACCACAAGCTCGGCACCCTCACCACGTTCGCCAACTTGCCCAACACCGGCAAGGCCCACCGGGCCATGGCCGATGCCGAGATGGCGGCCAACCTGACGGCGCACCTGATTGAAGAGTTGCGACAAAAGCACGGTTTGCGCGAGCTGTCCCACGACCTGCTGTGCAAATTGCAGAAAGTGCCGGCGGCGAAGGTGGGCGAGCATCTCAAACGCTATCGCTGACCCCGAAAACACCACAATTCCCCTGTAGGAGCGAGCAAGCTCGCGATGGTCGCCAACGATAACGCGGGAAACCTGACCCCCCGTGTTGTTCTCGGGTTCATCGTCGGAGCGCCGCCCGGAGCATGCCGCAAGCGGGCACCCGCTCCTACAGAAAGCTATTTGCCATTCCCTTCAATGTGCCCCAACGGCACCCGCTTCTCTATTGCACTCGACAACACAATCGACGTCTTGCTGAACCCGAACGTGGCAATCCGGTTGATCAGCTCTTCCAGCTCCGGCATCGAACCCACGGCGGCTTGCATGATCACGCAGGGATCGCCGGTCACCCGATGGCATTCGGTCAATTGCGGGATTTTGATCAGGTCGTCGTAGGCTTTCTGGTTGCCGTGCTGGTTCAGGCGCAGTTCGATCACGCACTGGATGGGCAAGCCGAGCTTGGCCATGTCGACCTTTGCCTGATAGCCGGTGATCACCCCGCTGGCTTCGAGCTTGGCCACGCGTTCGGCCACCGCCGGGGCGGACAGGTTGACCTTGCGCGCCAGGTCCGCGTAGGACGCGCGACCGTTTTCCAGCAGGGCGCTGAGCAGCATGCGGTCGTATTTGTCCATGGGGCGACTCCTGAAAATGACTGACTTTCGAAAACACGGTTTATCGCAAGAATCTCCGTGTTTTGAAAAGTGTACCGGTGCGATAAACAGGTTTTGTAACTTATTTTCTGTCGTTGGCCTTTCTAGAATAGCCGTTCACTTGTCTTGCCTGCGAGCTGCTCCCCATGTCTGGCCTCCGTCGTTTTCCCTTACCGTTGATCGCAGCCTTTTTCGCGTTGTACGTGATTTGGGGCTCGACCTACCTGGTGATCCGCATCGGCGTGGAGTCTTGGCCGCCGCTGCTGCTCGCCGGCATCCGCTTCGTCATTGCCGGGACCATGATGTACGCCTTCCTGCGCTGGCGCGGGGCGCCAGCGCCGACCTGGGCGCAATGGAAAGCCGCCGGGGTCATCGGCGTGTTGCTGCTCGCCTGTGGTAATGGCGCGGTCAGCGTCGCCGAACACACGGGGGTGGCTTCCGGTGTCGCCGCCTTGGCGGTGGCGACTGTGCCGCTGTTTACCTTGCTCTGTGGATATTTCTGGGGGGCGCGTAATACCCGTCTCGAATGGGCCGGGATTGTTCTCGGGCTGATCGGCATTGCCATGCTCAACCTTGGCTCCAACCTGCAATCGAGCCCATTGGGCGCGGCACTGCTGGTGTTCGCGGCGGCGACCTGGGCTTTCGGCTCGGTGTGGAGTAAACACCTGCCGTTGCCTCAGGGGGCAATGGCCAGTGCCGTGGAAATGCTGGTGGGTGGTGTGGTGCTGCTGATTGCCAGTGTGGTGAGCGGTGAACATCTGGAAAAGATACCGCCGATCGAGGGCTGGGCGGCTTTGGCATATCTGACCGTGTTCGGCTCGATCATCGCCTTCAACGCCTACATGTACTTGTTGAAGCATGTGCGCCCGGCCGCGGCCACCAGTTATGCCTACGTCAACCCGGCGGTGGCGGTGTTGCTGGGGATCGTTTTCGTGGGTGAAACCATTGGTCTCGAAGAAGCGCTGGCGATGGCTGTGATCATCAGTGCCGTGGTGCTGATTGGCCTGCCGCAATGGCGTCGCACGCCAGAGCGGCCGGTGGTGGCGAAGGGAGTAGCGACAGAATCCCGTGTGAATTAGGGTAAACTGCGCGCCATTGCACTCTTGTTTCGCACAACCGCGCTGAATTTTCCTACGGTACTCCCATGACTTTCGCCACCCTTGGCCTGATCGAACCCTTGCTGCGCTCCCTTGAGAAGCTCGGCTACCAGACTCCGACGCCGGTTCAGGCGCAAGCCATTCCGGCGGTGCTGGCCGGTCGCGACCTGATGGCCGCCGCCCAGACCGGCACCGGCAAGACCGCCGGTTTCGCTTTGCCGCTGTTGCAACTGCTGGCCATGGAAGGGCCGAAAGTCGCCGCCAACTCGGTGCGTGCGCTGATCCTGGTGCCGACCCGCGAGCTGGCCGAGCAGGTTCACGAAGCCGTGCGCCAGTACGCCGAAAACCTGCCATTGCGCACTTACGCGGTGTACGGCGGCGTCAGCATCAACCCGCAAATGATGAAGCTGCGCAGTGGCGTCGACTTGCTGGTAGCGACGCCGGGCCGCTTGCTCGACCTGTTCCGCCAGAACGCACTGAAGTTCAACCAGTTGCAAACCCTGGTGCTGGACGAAGCCGACCGCATGCTCGACCTGGGCTTTTCCGAAGAACTGGCGAACATTTACCGCGCGCTGCCGAAAAAACGTCAGACGCTGCTGTTCTCCGCGACCTTCTCCGATGACATCCGCCTGCTGGCCGGACAGATGCTCAACGACCCGCTGAGCATCGAAGTCAGCCCGCGCAACGTCGCTGCCAACACCGTCAAGCAGTGGATCGTGACGGTGGACAAGAAGCGCAAGCCGGAACTGTTCGTGCACCTGATGCGCAAGGGCAAGTGGAAGCAGGTGCTGGTATTCGCCAAGACCCGCAACGGTGTGGACGCATTGGTGGAAAAACTCCAGGGCCTGGGCGTCAATGCCGACGGTATCCATGGCGACAAACCCCAGGCGACTCGTCAGCGTGCACTGGACCGCTTCAAGGCGAGTGAAGTGCAGATTCTGGTCGCCACAGACGTGGCGGCCCGTGGCCTGGACATCGAAGACCTGCCGTTGGTGGTCAACTTCGACTTGCCGATCGTCGCCGAGGACTACATCCATCGTATCGGTCGTACCGGTCGCGCAGGTTCGACGGGCGAGGCGATTTCCCTGGTTTGCGCCGATGAAGTGAATCTGCTGTCGGCGATCGAAATGCTGACTCGTCAGACCCTGAAGCGGCAGAACGAGCCGGACTTCGAACCGGAGCACCGGGTGCCGGAGACCGATGCCAGTGGTCAGGTGATCAAGAAGCCGAAAAAACCGAAGAAGCCCAAGGCTTCCGGTGGTGGCGGCGGTAAACGCAATCTGGGTAAGTGGGTGGACAGCGGAGAGGTTGCACCGGCGGAGCCTTCGATCAAGCCGGTGCGCAAGGTGCCGGTGTTCAATACTGGGCCGCGTAAGCGCAAGCCTTAGTACTTGCGGCGTCTGTCAGGCCGCCTTCGCGAGCAGGCTCGCTCCCACACTGGGGTTGTGTCGTGCACAAATCCCCTGTGGGAGCGAGCCTGCTCGCGAAGAGAGCGCCGCGGTCTTCAACCCTTGCGCCGCAACCACTCCACCATCCCCAACCCCGCCGCCCGCCCACTGGCAAAACACGCGGTCAGCAGATAGCCACCGGTCGGCGCCTCCCAATCGAGCATTTCTCCGGCGCAAAACACGCCGGGCATTTGCTTGAGCATCAAGCGCTCATCCATTGCTTCGAACAGCACACCGCCAGCGCTGCTGATGGCCTCATCCAGTGGACGGGTTTTCACCAGTGTCAGTGGCAATGCCTTGATCGCGTGGGCCAGCAAGGCCATGTCGGTAAAGCAGTCGGCGCTGGTCAGTTCCCGCAATAGCGCCGCTTTTACTCCATCGATACCCAACTGGCTGTGCAGGTGCTTGGCCATGGAGCGTGATCCCCGGGGCTTGCTCAACGCCGCCTGAACTTTATCCACAGGCCGGCCGGGCAGCAGGTCCAGATGAATCGTTGCCGAACCGTGCTGGTTGATGGCTTCACGGATGGGCGCTGACAGGGCATAGATCAGACTGCCTTCGATCCCGGTGGCGGTGATCACACATTCGCCGAGTCGCGGAATGTCGTCGTTAAGGCCGATGGCGATGTTTTTCAGCGGCGTGCCAGAGAACTTGCTGACCATCAACTCGCTCCAGGCCTGCACCTCGAAGCCGCAATTACTCGGCTGCAACGGCGCCAGTCCTACGCCGTGTTGTTCCATGGGCTGCATCCACGCGCCGTCCGAGCCCAGGCGCGACCAACTGCCGCCGCCAAGGGCGAGCAGGGTGGCGTCGGCTTGAACGATCTTTTCCCCTTCCGGGCTGTCGATGCGCAAACCGCCGCGCTCGTCCCAGCCGAGCCAGCGATGGCGGGTGTGGATAACTACGCCGCTGTCACGCAGGCGCTTGAGCCAGGCGCGTAGCAGCGGCGCGGCTTTCATGTCGGTGGGGAACACCCGGCCGGAACTGCCGACGAAGGTGTCGATGCCCAGTTCGTGAATCCATTGGCACAGCGCTTCGGCGCCGAAGCCGCGCAGCAGCGGGGCGATCTGCGGGGCGCGCTCGGCGTAGCGCGAGAGAAACGCCGGGTAGGCTTCGGAGTGGGTGATGTTCATTCCGCCTACGCCGGCCAGGAGGAATTTTCGTCCGACCGACGGCATGCCGTCGTACAGGTCGACCTTGAACCCAGCCTGGCTCAACACTTCGGCCGCCATCAGACCGGCAGGGCCGCCGCCGATGATGGCGACGTGAGGGGAGAGGGCTGGCGAAGAATGAGTCATGGAATGCGCTGCGGTCTGGCGGGATAGGCCGGGCATTCTACCAGCCCCGCCCCCTGTAGGAGCGGGTGCCCGCTTGCGGCATGCTCGCGATAGCGGTCTGTCTGGTCCACACATGCTGAATGTACGGCCGTCATCGCGAGCCTGCTCGCTCCTACAGGGTCAGGAAGTGTTTTTTTGGCTGGTTAAAAAATAACCACAACTCTGTAGCCTATACGCGGCATGGTCTGTAGTCCCTTTCACTCAGGTTATCCACAGGCAACTCCACAGGCATTGTGGGTAAAGCATCCACAGCTCAGTGACAACCTGATGACTGCCAGACGCGCTGCGCACTGTGATGGAGGATGCCGTGACGGCGGGCCAGGGCCTGGCGGTCCTTGCTGTAGCCGCCGCCGATTACCCCGACCAGTGGAATGTCGCGGCCCAGGCAATGGCGCATCACGCTTTCATCGCGGGCGGCGACGCCTTCGTCTGTCAGCTTCAGATAACCCAGGGCGTCATCCTTATGCACATCGACCCCGGCGTCATACAGCACCAGGTCCGGTTGGTAGAGCGGTAGCAGGTAGTTGAGGGCATCGTCCACCACCTTCAGGTATTCGGCATCGCCCATGCCGTTTGGCAGCGGGATGTCCCAGTCGCTTTCGGCCTTGCGTGCGGGAAAATTCTTTTCACAGTGCAGGGAAACGGTCACTGCTTCCGGGGTGTTGTGCAGAATTCGAGCAGTCCCGTCGCCCTGATGCACGTCGCAATCGAAGATCAGCACCCGGTTCACCCGGCCGCTTTCCAGCAGGTAATGGCTGATCACCGCCAGGTCATTGAAGATGCAGAATCCGGCCGGATAGTCGTAGTGCGCATGGTGGGTACCGCCAGCCAGGTGACAGGCCAGGCCATGCTCCAGCGCCTGCTCGGCCGCGAGCAACGAGCCACCGACCGCCCGTACCGTACGTCGGGCCAGGGCTTCGCTCCAGGGCAGGCCGAGGCGGCGCTGGTCTTCGCGGGACAATTCGCCACTCATGTAGCGTTCGATATACGAAGGGTCATGGGCGAGGGCGAGAATGTCCGCGGGGCACAACTGCGGACGCAGCAAATCGGCGTCGCGGGTCAGGCCGCTGTCCACCAGGTGGTCACGCAACAGGCGGAACTTGTCCATCGGGAAGCGGTGATCCGCCGGAAAATCGGGACTGTAGTCTTCGTGATAGATCAGGGGCAGGGGCATGACTGATTTAACTGGAAAGCAAACGGGAATGAGAGACGGATCCTACCAGCGTTGTAGACTGACGACATCGGAATGAAGGGGCGGAGCACGATGGAGCCAATACTGGAGCTGGAAAGTGCACGACTGCTGTTGCGGCAATGGCGCGATGAAGACTTGCCGGGCTTTGCCGCGATGTGTGCCGATCCGCAGGTGATGCGCTACTTCCCGGCACCGTTGAGCCGGCTGGAAAGCGCATCATTGATCGGCCGAATCCGTGGTCATTTCGCCGAGCATGGTTATGGTCTCTGGGCCTTGCAGCGAAAAGACTCTGGCCAGTTCATCGGCTTCACCGGGCTTGGCGTGGTCGGATTCGATGCGCCTTTCACCCCCGCCACGGAAATCGGCTGGCGCCTGGCCCGCGAGCACTGGGGCCTCGGCTATGCCAGTGAAGCGGCGTGGACCGCTCTGCGCTGCGGGTTCGACCGCTTGCCGCTGAAAGAGGTCGTGGCTTTCACGGCGCAAACCAACCTGCCGTCAGAGAAAGTCATGCAGGCCATCGGCATGCACCATGATCCGGCGGATGACTTCGATCACCCGCGACTCGAAGCCGAACATCCGTTGCGTCGGCATGTCCTGTATCGCATCAGCCGCGAACAATGGCTGAAAACCGTGCATGGATAAGCTGGCACGGACGTTTACAATGGCCCCATGATGGCCCTGGCGTGAATCTGAATCGACCGTCGCAGCCAAGGCTGCACGGCAATGTGTTGTGTGAGGAGAGTCTGAATGAGCCAAGTGTTGGATGATCTGGTCGACCTGCTGACCCTGGAACCGATCGAAGAAAACCTGTTCCGTGGCCGCAGCCAGGACCTGGGCTTTCGTCAGCTGTTCGGTGGTCAGGTGCTCGGCCAGTCGCTGTCGGCGGCCAGTCAGACGGTTGAAGAGGCGCGTCATGTGCATTCCATGCACGGCTATTTCCTGCGTCCGGGCGATGCCGGGTTGCCGGTGGTGTATCAGGTTGACCGGGTACGTGACGGTGGCAGTTTCAGCACGCGCCGGGTCACCGCGATCCAGAAGGGTCACCCGATCTTCACGTGCAGTGCCTCGTTCCAGTACGACGAGGAGGGCTTTGAGCATCAGAGCGAAATGCCAGTAGTGGTCGGCCCGGAAAATCTGCCCTCGGAGCTGGAAATTACCCAGCAGCGCGCGCACCTGATTCCCGAGAAAATGCGCGAAAAGCTGCTGTGCCCGAAGCCGATCGAATTCCGTCCGATCACCGAGAAAGATCCCTACAATCCGCTGCCGTCCGACCCGGTCAAGTACGTCTGGTTCCGCGCCGACGGTGCCCTGGCTGACTCGCCGGCACTGCACAAGTATCTGTTGGCCTATGCCTCGGACTTCGGCCTGCTGGTCACCTCGATGCAGCCCCACGGCAAATCGGTCTGGCACAAGGACATGCAGGTCGCGAGCCTCGATCACGCCCTGTGGTTCCACCAGAATCTGCGTGCCGATGACTGGCTGCTCTACGCGATGGACAGTCCGTGGGCCGGCAACTCGCGCGGGTTCTCCCGGGGCAGCGTATTCAACCGGGCCGGGCAACTGGTGGCTTCGGTCACCCAGGAAGGCTTGATCCGTCACCGCAAGGATTGGGCGTGAGCCTGGCCGAGGTGCGTCACTGGGTGTTCGACATGGACGGCACCCTGACGGTGGCCGTGCATGACTTCGCGGCGATTCGCGTGGCGTTGGCGATCCCTGCCGAACACGACATCCTGACTCATCTTGCCGCACTGCCGGCCGATGAAGCCGCTGCCAAACATGCGTGGTTGCTGGAGCATGAGCGGGATCTGGCGCTCGGTTCGAAACCGGCGCCAGGCGCGGTGGAACTGGTACGCGAGCTGGCCGGGCGCGGTTATCGCCTGGGCATTCTGACGCGCAATGCCCGGGAGCTGGCGCATGTCACGCTGGAGGCCATTGGCCTGGCCGACTGCTTTGCATTGGAGGATGTATTGGGCCGCGATGACGCACCGCCCAAACCGCATCCGGGTGGATTGCTGAAACTGGCCGAGGCGTGGAAGGTGCCGGCGAGCGAGATGGTGATGGTTGGCGACTACCGTTTCGATCTCGATTGCGGGCGGGCAGCGGGGGCACGCACGGTGCTGGTGAATCTGCCGGATAATCCCTGGCCGGAATTGACCGATTGGCATGCGGTGGATTGTGTCCAGCTGCGGCAGATGCTTTTGGCTTGAAGAATTGGCTGTCTGATCTGACGAAGGCGTCAGATCAAGCACTGCAAATCTTACTGACCAAACAACGCCTTCTGCCCCTCCGGCGATGTAAACATCCCGTCGCCGTTATGCCCGACCCCGGGTACTTCAACCAGTTGCTGATTCAAGCCTTGGGGTTGCAGTCGTTTCAGATAAGCAAAGTAAAAACGCCCACGGGCCAATCGATACGGTCCCTGCGCCCTGGCCTCACAGCTCATGTCCAGCGCCGGATGGTTCGGGTCGATGTCCTGCTGTCCCAGTAGATAAACGATTTCACGCTTGAGGTAACTTTCCTGCAACTGCGCGGCGGTTTGCCCTTCGGCGTAGGCCGGTAAATCCGCCAGTCCGTACTTCCAGCGATTGAAATCCGGGCATCCGGCGTGGCTGAACGCCACGGGCCGGCGCTCATCGAAATAGGCATAGGAGGACGAGTTGGCGATCACGTAGCGCACCTGTATGCCAGCCGCATCGAGGCCTGACTGTGCGTGACCGAGCAGGGCATAGCGCTGAACCATCTGTGCGCCGCCGGAGTGCCCGGCGATGACGATCTGCCTCACCTGCGGAAACTGCTGGCGGTCACCCAGGCGGGCGATGATTTCGTCTAGCGCGGCGTAGGAACTCAGCCGAAACGGTGCTGTGGATTCGCCGCCGGTCATCCATTCATTGCCTTGCCAGCGTAAAACCGTGTCGGCCACCGGATGCTCCGCAACATCGGTTTCATTGAGAAACTGCGGGGCAATCACCAGTGTCGTCGCGCTCTGTCCGGCCAGTTCGGCGGCGTGTTCGCCGCTTTGCAGATAAGTTTGCGCATTGCGCAGGCGCCCATGGATGAGGATCAGTACCCGTTCGATTTTTTCCGGGGCGGGGCTGATGCCCACCGCTATTTCACCTGATTTCAACAGCAAGCGCCCGGAACTGAGCTCCTTGACCCCGTGTTCGGCGGCCTGGGACGTTGCGCAAGTAAACAGAACAACCAACAACCACTTCTTCATTTACAGATTTTTCGTCGCAAAGGTATCGCACTGGCTTACCTGGCCCTGGGCGAAACCGGTTTTGAACCAGCGCACCCGTTGCGCCGACGTACCGTGGGTGAAGGAGTCCGGGACCACGCGGCCCTGACCCTGTTGCTGCAAACGATCGTCGCCGATGGCGTTCGCGGCATTCAGTGCTTCTTCGATGTCGCCCGGTTCCAGCCAGTTCAGGCGCTTCTGCGCATTGTTGGCCCAGACGCCGGCCAGGCAATCGGCTTGCAGTTCCTGACGCACCAGCAAGCCGCCGTCGCCTTCCATCTGCCGGCCTTGTTGGCGCGCGGCCTGAATTTTCGCGGAAACCCCGAGCAGGGTCTGCACATGGTGTCCGACTTCGTGAGCGATCACGTAGGCCTGGGCGAAGTCGCCTGCGGCGGAAAAACGCTGGGCCATTTCCTGGAAGAACGCCATGTCCAGGTAGACCTTCTGGTCTGCCGGGCAATAGAACGGGCCGGTCGCCGAGGTGGCCAGGCCGCAGGCCGAATTCACACGGTTGCTGAACAGCACCAGGGTCGGGTCTTTGTATTGGCGGCCGGCCTGCTGGAAAATCGCGCCCCAGGTGTCTTCTGTGTCGCCGAGTATCGAGCGCACGAACTCTGCGCTCTCATCATTGGCCGGTGGTGCCCTGCGACTCTGGTTGGTCGCGGGCGCCGATTGCTGGCCCATTTGTCCGGCCAACTGCCCGAGGATTTGCAGTGGATCCTGCCCGGTGATCCAGCCGATGCCGACGATCAAAAGGATCGCCGTCAGGCTCAGGCCCTTGCCACCACCGAAGCGCATGCCACCACCGCCGACATCGTCACCACGGGCATCGACCACGTTGTCGCTGCGTCGGCCTTTCTTCCATAGCATGTGGGAACCCTCTGGTTGTCCGTGCGATGAGTGTTGCCGCCAAGTGGGAACGGCGCCAGTCCGGTCGTCAGACAGCCTTTAGCGGCAACGGTTCTATCCGTGCGGCCACATTGGCTGGCGGAACCATTGACGGTCGCAGTCACGGGTTTTTGGCGGCGAAGGTGTCGCATGCCTTCAACAGACCTGTATCGAATCCGGTCTTGAACCAGTCCACACGCTGCCTTGAGGTGCCGTGGCTGAATGTTTCGGGGCGAACAGGGACATTTCGGGAACGTTGCAAGTGGTCGTCACCGAACACCGCAGCGGCATTCAGGGCCGCTTCGATATCTCCGGGCTCCAGCCAATTCAGTCGCCTTTGCGCATGGTGCGCCCAGACTCCGGCCAGGCAATCGGCCTGCAGTTCCGCGCGCACTTCCAGGCCGCCATCACCGCTGACCGGTTGTTGATCGAGCAAGGCTTTCTCGAAGGGGGCGGACAGTCCCAGTGCAAGTTGCACGTGATGGCCGATCTCGTGAGCGATGATGTAGGCCCGCGCGAAGTCACCGATCACTGAGTGCTGTTCGATCTTTTTGAAGAATTCCAGATCGAGGTAGACCTGACGGTTGCTCGGGCAAAAGAACGGGCCACTGCCGGAGCCGGCGTAACCACATGCCGAGACCACGCCATCGTTGAACAGCGTCAGTACAGGTGGCGGGTAGTGCCGCCCCGTTTCGGCAAAAAGTTGTTTCCAGGTGTCTTCGGTATCGCCGAGCACAGACTGAACGAACTTCAGTTGCAGGTCTTCGGCGGACTCAATCGATTGGACGCTGGCGGGTGGGGGCGGGGTGTTGGTCGGAACTTCCGGTTTCGTACCCAGGGTTGAGTAAAGTCCTGCGCCTGCCAGCGCAACGGCAGCCAGTCCGGCACCCAGTGTTTTCCCTGTAGTGGTGCGGGCAACCTTGCCCTTGCGCGTGTCGTTTACGTTGTCGCTGCGTCTTGCCCTGTTCCATAACATGGTTGAAGCCTCTCATAGATGATGGGGCGTTAATCGCCGGGTCTATGAATAACCCCACTGGGAATGGTGCGCAGGAGAAATGTGTAAGGGGTGGTGAGGCCACCTGCGTCATGACCGATGTGCTGCATGGTCGATCTCCTTTTCATAAGCAGTCACACCTGCGATATGGCGCGCGGCGATGTAGCCGAAGGTCAGCGCCGGGCCAAGATTGATGCCGCCAGCGGGGTAGTGGCCGCCCATGATGCTGGCCATGTCGCCCCCCGCCGCGTACAGGCCTGCGATGGGTTGCGCCGCACCGTCCAGGACCTGGGCATGTTGGTTGACCTTGAGCCCGGCGAAGGTGCCGAAGCAGCCCGGCTGGACTTTCACGGCATAGAAGGGACCTTGTTCGATTGGCGCGACGCATGGGTTGGGTCGTTGCAGCGCGTCACCCTGCTTGCGGTTGTAGGGTGTGGAGCCTCGACCGAACTGTGGATCCTCGCCGTTGCGCGCGTGGTGGTTGTAGTTCGATAGGGTGGTGCGCAAGCCAACCGGGTCGATGCCGCAGGCTGCCGCCAATTCTTCAAGGGTATTGCCGGTTTTCAGATAGCCGCTGCGGATGAAGGATGACAGCGGCACCGGAAACGGCCGAGAGATGCCCAGGCCATATCGACGCTGAAAGCCATGGGTGCAGATCAGCCACGACGCGACTTCTTCACCCGGCGGAGCGGCGGCGACCATGGCCGTGACGTAGTCGTAGTAGCCGTTGGCTTCATTGACGAAGCGCTGACCGTTGCTCAGCACACCGATGATGCCTGGTTTGCCACGCTCGATGATGTGCGGGAAGTGTCCCGTGCTGCCGTCGCTGTGCGTCACCTGTGATACCGGCGCCCAGGCGACGGCGGACGCCATGTCGGTATTCACTCGGGCACCGGCGCTTTCGCCCAGGCGCAGACCGTCGCCGCAAACGCCGAGGGGCGGCAAGGCCAGATGCTCATGTCCGGTCGGAGTGCGAGGAAACAGTGCCTTGCGGCGTTCGACGTCATTGGCGAAACCACCCGCCGCGAGCACTACGGCCTTGCGTGCATGGATGCGCACCGAGCCTTTGGCTGTGTTGACCACGGCACCTCGTACTTGATCGTTCTCGCGCAGCAAGCGGGTCACAGGGGCCGATTCCCAGAGCAGCACGCCGAGGTCGTCGGCGGATTTTGCCAGGCGCGCCACCAGGGCCACGCCGTTGACCAGTTGCATTGCCCGGCCATGCACGGCGAGGTCGAACAAGTGACGACTGAAACGCCGCGTAACGTGCCAGGCCGCCGACAGCGAGCGGGTCAGGTTGAGGAATGCCGTGAGATCCGCCCCCGCCATGATCGGCATGCCCATGAACGAAGTTTCCCGCATGGTTTTGCGCAGACGCTTGAGTAGCTTGCCGACTTTTCGTGCGTCGTAAGGGGCGGCAATCACCGAGCGTCCACCGGTGCCTGCCCCGGGAGTGTCGCCATGAATGTCGGCAATGGCGTTGCCGTCGGCGAACTGCAGCGAGGTGTACTGTTCGAAGAACGACACCATCCGCGGGCCGGCCTCCAGGAAAGCGTCGATCATCGCCGGGTCAAAGCGTTCGCCCAGTTCGTGTTTCAAGTAAGTGCGCGGCAGTTCAACGTCTTCGACGATGCCCGCGCGCCGGGCCAACGGGTTGCACGGCACCCAGGCCCAGCCACCGGACCAGGCCGTGGCACCGCCGAGCACCGGGTCCTTTTCCACCACTATGACTTTCAATCCATGCCACGCGGCGGTCACGGCTGCCGACAGTCCCGCCGCACCGGAGCCAACGATCAGTACATCGCAGTCGATGTCGGGAAGAAAGTGCGCTTGGGCAGGCATTGTTTGAACTCCGGTCTTTTATTAATTTGGAATCAAGTTCCAAAAAATATAAGAGTCAAGTGAGGCCGAACAAGTCTTGGCAGTGGAAAGCGGGCGGTTATCGAACGCCCGGTTCCAGATTTCGCATTCGCCTTCTAGAATCGAGCAAATTTTGCGTGGAAGCGACCATGGCCGGCAGTCAGATCGAACGTGTTTTCAGTGTGCTCGAAAGCCTCACCAGCGATCCCCGTGGCCTGCCGATGCAGACACTGGCGGAGCAGCTGGATATCCCCAAGAGCGCGACCCATCGCCTGCTGGCCGAGCTGATCCGCCTCGGTTACGTGCGGCAGAATCCGGAGAATTTGCGCTATCACCTCTCGACCAAACTGGTGGCGATGGGCTTTCGCTACCTGTCGAGCAGCGGTGCCGATATCGTGCAGCCGGTGCTTGACCGCCTGGCTCAGGAAACCGGCGAGTTGGTACGCCTGGGCGTGATCGACGGCGAGCGTCAAACCTGGATCGCCAAGTCCCAGGGCGCGCGCTCCGGTCTGCGATACGACCCGGACATGGGTCGTGATGCGCCCTTGTTTTATACCGCCTCTGGGCATGCATGGCTGGCAAGCATAAGTGATGCCGAAGCCCTGTCGCTGGTGGAGCGCCAGGGGGTACAGGTGCCGGAACATGTGGGGCCGAACGCGCCGCGCTCGAACATCGAATTGCTCGAACGCCTGCGTCTGGCGCGGGAACAGGGTTACGCCTGGGTCGAGGAAAGTTCGGCGGTCGGCACTTCGGCCATTGCGGCGGTTGTGCGCCATCCTGCCGATGGGCGGGTGATCGGCGTACTCAGCATCGCCGGGCCGAGCGCGCGGATGCCAGGGACGAGGTTGCATGAGCTGGCGCCGTTGTTGTTGGCGTTTACCGAGGAGTTGTCGGCGGCGAGTCTGGCGTCGGAGTTGTTCAGCTAAGGCCGTCGAATTCCCTTGTGGGAGCGGGCAGTAGTTAACTTGCAAAGCTGTGCGCTGTTCGAACACTTTCAGGATGGGTTTGTGTAAGAATCTGGAACCAGGTTCTAAATTATTGGAATTCATCGCTCCAATAACATTCACAAGAGGACCGCATCTTGAATTCGCCCCTTCGCATCGCATTGATCGGTGCTGGCAATATGGGCCAGCAGCATGCCGCTGAAACCGGGCGTGCCTGCGCGCCATCCTTGATCGAGGATTGAGCATGAGCGAGCGTATCTTCTCCCTGGCCAGCCTGACCGTGCTGGAGTTGTCGCCGCCCGATATGGTCGAGGTCGCCGCGCGGGCCGGTTACAGTCATGTCGGCTTGCGTCTGGTACCGGCAACCCCTGAGGAGCACCATTTTGCCCTGGTAGCCGACCGCGAATTGCGGCGCCAGACCCTGGCGCGTTTGCGCGATACCGGTATTGGTGTGCTGGACGTCGAAATCCTGCGGCTCAAACCGGAAACCGTCGTCGCCGATTTCGAGAAAATCCTGGCGGTGGGTGCCGAGTTCGGCGCCAGTGAATTGCTGGTAGCCGGTAACGATCCTGACGAACAGCGGCTGACGGAGCGTTTTGCCGAGCTCTGTGACCTGGCGGCGGCCTTTGGGCTGCACCCGCATCTGGAGTTCATGTCCTGGACCGATGCGTGCAACCTTCAACAAGCCGCGCGTATCGTGGAGAACGCCGGGCGTGAAAACGGCGCCGTGCTGGTGGACGCCTTCCACTTCGATCGTTCGGGATCGCGCCTGGAAGATCTGGCCAAGGTTGCTCCTTCACGGTTACGGTATGCACAGTTGTGTGACGTCGCAGGACCACGGCCAACCGATATGGCCGAAATCTTGCGTCAGGCGCGTAACGAACGGCGTTTTCCCGGTGATGGTGATTGTGATCTGCCGGGACTGTTGCGCGGTTTGCCGGCTGACATTCCGTTGAGCCTGGAGATTCCCACCGTGCAGTTGCTGGAGCAGGGCGTGAGTGGATTGGATCGGGCGCAGATGGCTTTGAATAAAACCATGGCGTTGTTGGCGCGGTTGTAATCGGCGCTATGCACCTATCACCTGTAGGAGCGAGCATGCTCGCGATGGACGTGAGGGCGCCGTGTTTATCGAGGCAGCCATCATCATCGTTGACGACCATCGCGAGCGTGCTCGCTCCTACAGGCGAAGTTTTTGACTTCAAGTAAGGAAATCCAATGACCGTCAGCACCCCGCTTTCCGGCGTCAATCAGCCCTTCAAAGGGATTCTGCTGATCGTTGTCGCAACCTTCCTGTTTTCCACCCACGACGCTTTTTCCAAATACCTCTCCGGTTTCTATCCCATTGTCATGGTGGTCTGGGCGCGCTACGTGGTTCACACCTTGCTGATGGCCGGGATTTTCCTGCCGCAATCCGGGCTGGGGGTGCTGCGTACCAAACGGCCGTTGCTGCAGGTAATCCGGGCGTTGTGCCTGCTGGGCACCAGTCTGTTTTTCACCACGGGGTTGATGTACATCCCGTTGGCCGAGGCCACGTCGGTCAACTTCCTCGCGCCGGTTCTGGTCACCGCGCTGTCGGTGCCGCTGCTTGGCGAGCGCGTGACAAGGGGGCAATGGCTGGCGGTGATTTGCGGTTTTGTCGGGGTGCTGATCATTGTTCACCCAGGCGGTGATCTGTTTACTCCGGCGGTGTTGCTGCCATTCTGCTCGGCACTGTTTTTCTGCTTCTATCAACTGCTGACGCGCAAGCTCAGTGAGGTCGACAGCCCGACCACCAGCAACTTCTTCGCAGGCTTGTGCAATACGCTGGTGATGAGTGCGCTGGTGCCGTTCTTCTGGCAGACGCCGAATCTGCTGCATGGCTCGATGATGCTGGCGCTGGGGGCCTGCGGGATGACGGCTCACCTGTTCCTGACCCAGGCCTTCCGCCTCGCGGCACCGGCGCTGCTGGCACCGTTCAGCTATTGCCAGATTATCTTCGCCGGCCTGCTGGGTTGGCTGCTGTTTTCCCACACGCCGACACTGACCACCGTGGTCGGTATCGTCGTGATCTGTTGCAGCGGGTTGGCGGCAGCCTGGCAGCAAAGCCGTCGCTAGAAGCCCAAACAGAAACGACCTGTAGGAGCGAGCATGCTCGCGATAGTCGTTAACGATGACGCGGGTTGTCTGGATACCCGCGTCGCGCTCGGGTTTTTCGCGAGCATGCCGCAAGCGGGCACCCGCTCCTACAGGAGGTAATGCACCGAACTTCAGTCGGTGACAGTCGGAATCTTGCGCGGTGCCATGAAGTACATCCAGGTCAGCGCGATGAAGTACATCGCCGGAATCAGGGTGAACAGCACGGTGTAGTTGTTGTTGGTGACGGTCAGGATATGGCCGACCAACTGGGTCATGAACATCCCGCCAATCGCCGCGCACATGCCACCGAAGCCGAACACCGTACTCATCATGTGCTTGGGCGTGTAGTCCATTACCAGGCTCCAGATGTTCGCGGTCCAGGCCTGATGCGCGCCGATGGCCAGGGAAATGGCGAACACCGCGATCCACAGGTTGCTGGAACCGGCCGCCATGATCACGCCGATGATGCAGCAGGCGAACAGGAACATGGACAGCAGTCGCGCCTTGATCGGGTTGACTCCGCGACCGATCAGGAACGAGGAGAGGATGCCGCCGCCAACGCTGCCGAAGTCGGCCGTCATGTAGATGATGATCAGCGGGATACCCATCTGGGTGACGTTGATGCCCAGGTTGTATTGCTGGTTGAGGAACGGCGGCAGCCAGTACAGGTAGAACCAGAACACCGGCGCGGTCATCGAGTAGGCGAGGGCGAAGGCCCAGGTGCCGCGCATGCGCAGGATCTTCGAGAAGGGCACACGGGTTTGTTCCGGTTCGACTTCGTTCTGGATGTAGTCCAGTTCCGACTGTTTGACGCTTGGGTGGTCTTCCGGGTTGAAGTACTTCAGGCCCCAGAACAGCAGCCAGATCCCGCCCAGCGCCGACATGCACAGGAACGCGGCCTGCCAGCCCCAGGCGTGCAGGATCAGTGGCAGCAGCATCGGGGTGAACATCGCACCGACGTTGGTACCGGCGTTAAAGATACCGGTGGCTACCGCGCGCTCGCCGGCCGGAAACCACAGGCGCGTGGTTTTCACGCAAGCCGGGTAGTTGGCGGCTTCGGTCAGGCCGAGGATAAAGCGGCAGACCATGAAACCCGCCGCCGAAGTGGCCAGGCCATGGGCGCCGGTCGCCAGGCTCCAGAGCAGGACCGCGCAAAAGAACACACGTTTGACGCCGACTCGGTCGATCAACCGGCCCTGCAATACGAAACCGATGGCGTAGCCGACCTGGAACCAGAAGTTGATGTTGGCGTAGTCCATCGCCGTCCAGCTCATCTCCTTGGCCAGGATGGGTTGCATCACACCCAGGGCGGCGCGGTCGATGTAGTTGAGGGTGGTGGCAAAAAACACCAGCGCCAGCATGCCCCAACGGGTTTTGCCGACTGCCATGGCGCCGCGAATCTTGTCGCCGATGCCGCCAGCGGTAGCGTTCATGGCCGGAGCCATGCGTGAGCTTTGGGAAGGAATCATGTGTGCCATCCGTTCAATGACTGACAAGCGGGGCTCGTCGTGATTTCAAGGGCGCGTGATCAATCGGTCTGTCGCGGCATGTGCGAAAGGGCTGATCGGCTGTGTTCGTCGGCTGACGGGTTATTCAGCGAGCGGCACGGTTGTGCCAGCGGTGCGCGAGGTTCGGATGGACGCCAGGCCAGGCGTCATGACGGTGGAGCGAGCGAGCAGGGCGTTGAATGAGCGCATGAGCGTATACCCGTTTTTTGAAATTTTTATGTGGTGTTCTGGGTCTTCTTGACCGGGGCCGACGATTTCAAGACCGGTCCCGGTGTGGTGTTGATGTTGCGCAGTGAACAAAAAATCGTCAATTCGCCAACGGCCATTTTGTTCGATAATCGCACAGAAAACTAACTGGATAGTACACTTTAAATTGCTCAATGCATCGTCCGGCTCAATAATCCGCTCATTCTTTTAAAAGCGGCGCAAATTCCCTGTAGCCGAAGCCTCCACGGGAGCCGAAACATGCAGCGTTCCATTGCCACCGTATCCTTGAGCGGTACCCTGCCGGAAAAACTCGAAGCCATTGCCGCCGCCGGTTTCGACGGCGTCGAGATTTTCGAGAACGACCTTCTCTACTACGACGGCAGCCCACGGGAAATTAAACAGATGTGCGCCGATCTCGGGATCGCCATCACCCTGTTTCAACCGTTCCGTGACTTCGAAGGCTGTCGGCGTGATCGCCTTTCACGCAACCTGGAGCGCGCCGAGCGCAAGTTCGACCTGATGCAGGAGCTGGGTACTGACCTGGTGCTGGTGTGCAGCAACGCCTCGGCCGAGTCCATCGGTGATGAACGGATTCTGGTCGACGATCTGCGGCTGCTGGCTGAGCACGCCGGGGCACGCGGCCTGCGCATCGGTTATGAAGCGTTGGCCTGGGGCCGGCATGTGAACACGTATCAACAGGTATGGAACATCGTGCGTCAGGCCGATCACCCAAGCCTGGGCGTGCTGCTGGACAGCTTTCACACCTTGTCGCTCAAGGGCGACCCGAGCGCTATCGCCGAGATTCCCGGGGACAAGATCTTCTTCGTGCAAATGGCCGACGCGCCGATCCTGGCCATGGACGTGCTGGAGTGGAGCCGGCATTTTCGCTGCTTCCCTGGGCAGGGTGAATTCGATTTGCCCGGGTTCCTCGCGCCGATCATCAAGAGTGGCTACACCGGGCCATTGTCGCTGGAAATCTTCAACGACGGCTTCCGCGCCGCGCCGCCACGGGCCAACGCCGCCGACGGTTTGCGCTCGTTGTTGTACCTGGAAGAGAAAACCCGCGAGCGTCTGGCCCAGGAAACCAAGTCTGCGGCCAACCCCGAGATTCTGTTCGAAACGCCCAAGGCCAGCGAGTACAACGGCATCGAGTTTCTCGAATTCGCCGTCGACGAGAGCCTCGGCGCCAAGCTCTCCCACTGGCTGGAGCGGCTGGGCTTCGTCAAGGCCGGGCAGCATCGCTCCAAGAGCGTCAGCCTGCTGCGCCAGGGTGACATCAACCTGATCCTCAATTCAGAGCCTTACTCCTTCGGCCACAGCTTTTTCGAAGCCCACGGCCCTTCATTGTGCGCCACCGCCGTGCGGGTCAAGGACAGCGCGAGTGCCTTGGCCCGTGCCGTGGCCTACAAGGGCCAGCCCTATCGCGGATTGGTCGGCCCCAATGAGCTGGAACTGGCGGCGGTGCGTGCGCCGGATGGCAGCCTGATCTATCTGGTGGACCAGCACGCCGATGTCTATGGCACTGACTTCAATCTGTACCCGCAGGCACCGGTCAGCGACGGCCTCAAGCGTATCGACCACATGGCCATGGCGCTGCCGGCCGACAGCCTCGACAGCTGGGTGCTGTTCTATAAGAGCCTGCTGGATTTCGAGGCGGACGATGAAGTCGTGCTGCCGGATCCTTATGGTTTGGTGAAGAGCCGCGCCTTGCGCAGCCGCGACAGTTCGATCCGCCTGCCGCTGAACATTTCCGAGAATCGCAACACGGCGATCTCACATGCGCTGTCGAGTTATCGCGGCTCCGGTGTGCATCACATCGCGTTTGATTGCGATGACATCTTTGCCCAGGTCCGCCGTGCAAAAGAGGCGGGCGTGCCGCTGCTGGATATCCCGCTCAACTACTACGACGACCTGGCGGCGCGGTTCGACTTCAACGACGAGTTCCTCAGCGAACTGGCCTACTACAACGTGTTGTACGACCGCGACGCCCAGGGCGGTGAGCTGTTCCATGTGTATACCGAACCGTTCGAGGGGCGATTTTTCTTCGAGATCATCCAGCGTAAAAACGGCTATGCCGGCTACGGCGCGGCCAACGTCGCGGTGCGCCTGGCCGCCATGGCCAAATCCCGCAGTGGCGCATTGCGTCAGGCGAAGTTGTAGGAAATTCGTAAACGCGGGATTAAACGTGGGCCGCGCGGGTTCCCTCACCGTGTCGCGCGGCCCATAATCGCCAGCCTGTGCAGTGATGGCCGTGAGCCCGCAATGACAATGACCCCAGAACTCCCCGCAGCCTCCGTAGAACCCAGTGCCGAGCCGCGCAAGAGTCGCAAGAACAATCCGGAAAAGACCCGCGAGAACATCCTGCAGGAGGCGATTGTCGAATTCGTCCAGCAGGGGCTTTCCGGTGCTCGTGTCGATGCCATCGCCGAGCGCATCCACACCTCCAAGCGCATGATCTATTACTACTTCGGCAGTAAGGAACAGCTCTACGTCGAGGTGCTGGAAAAACTCTACGGCGATATCCGCAATACCGAAAATCGTCTGCACCTGGCAGAGCTGGCGCCGGTTGACGCCATTCGGCGGCTGGTGGAGTTCACCTTCGATCACCATGATCGCAACGTCGATTTCGTACGCATCGTCAGCATCGAGAACATTCACAACGCCGAGTACGTGAAGCGCTCCGATGCGATCAAGGCGATGAACAACACCATCCTCGATTCACTGGGCGAGATTCTGCGCCGCGGCGCCGAGCAGGGGCTGTTCCGTAGCGGGCTTGATCCGCTGGATGTGCATCTGTTGATCAGTTCGTTCTGCTTCTATCGCGTCTCGAACCGCCACACGTTTGGTGAGATTTTTCAGATCGACCTGCCGGACGAACGCATCAAGCAGCGTCATCGCGAGATGATTTGCGATTCGGTCCTGCGCTACCTGCAGGTTTGACCTGTGGCGAGGGGGCTTGCCCCCGTTGGGCTGCGAAGCAGACCTGGTGGTATTTGCGACTGCTACGCAGTCGAACGGGGGCAAGCCCCCTCGCCACATTTTTCCGCGAAGCTTTTCAGTCATTCATGCTCTGGAAATGCTCAAGCATCCGCCGGGCATCCGGCACCATGCCGCTGAACAATTCGAACGCCTTCACCGCCTGAAACACCGCCATGTTGCCGCCGTCCAGTGTCCGGCAACCGAGGGCGCGGGCGTTACGCAGCAATTCGGTTTCCAGCGGGAAGTAAACGATCTCCGCCACCCACAATTCGGCCCGCAGCAACTCGACCGGCACCGGCATGCCCGGCAGCTTTTTCATGCCCATCGGTGTGGTGTTCACCAGGCCGTCAGCCTGGACCATGGCGCTGGGCAGGTCATACCCGGCCACCGCGCGGCCGGCATCGAAATGCTGATTGAGGTTGTCGGCCAGGTCCTGGGCGCGGCGGATGTCTACATCGAAAATGCTCAACTGTTGTACGCCTTCGCTCAACAACGCGTGGGCCACCGCTGCACCTGCGCCGCCGGCGCCCATTTGTACGACACGTTCAACGGCAACGTCCTTCAAGCCTCGGCGAAAACCCTCGGCAAAGCCCAGGCAATCGGTGTTGTGGCCGATGCGCTTGCCATCCTTGAGCACCACCGTGTTGACCGCGCCGATACCGCGGGCCTCCGGTGAGAGTTCGTCGAGCAACGGGATGATCGCCTGCTTGCATGGAAACGTGATGTTCAGCCCGGTGAAGTTCATGCGTTCGGCAGCCATCAACAGGTCGGGCAGGGCGTTGCTGTCCAGTTTCAACTGATCAAGATCAATCAGGCGATACAGGTAACGTAATCCCTGGGCATCGCCTTCGTGCTCGTGCAGCGCCGGCGTGCGGGAAGCCTGGATGCCGGCGCCGATCAGCCCGGCCAGTACCACGTGGTTCTGAGTCACGGCGATCACCCCTTCAAACGTTGGCTGAAGTGTTCCAGTGCCAGACGATAGCCATGACTGCCGAAACCGGCCATCACCGCGGTCGCGATGGCGGAAACGAACGAATGGTGGCGGAAGGGCTCGCGGGCGTGGACGTTGGACAGGTGGACTTCGATCACCGGCAGTTCGCTGGCGACCAGGGCATCGCGAATGGCGACGGAGGTATGGGTCCACGCGGCGGGGTTGATCACGATCCCTGCACAGCGGCCGCGGGCGGCGTGAATCCAGTCGAGCAGTTCGCCTTCATGGTTGGTCTGGCGAAACTCCACGGCCAGGCCGAACTCTTCGGCGGCACGTGCGCACAGGGCCGAAATGTCAGCCAGGGTTTCGTGGCCGTAAGTCGCGGGTTCACGGGTGCCGAGCAGGTTCAGGTTCGGGCCGTTGAGCACCAGAACGATAGGGGGCATTGGAATCTCTCCACTTATTGTTTTTGGAATCGGCCGAGGTTTTCGGCCTGTGGAGATAAATTGTACTAACTGGTTAATTCGGTCAATTGAAGTACCGGCACACTGGCGGTTTGTGGGCGGTGATCGGACACTTTCGCTGTTCAGCGCGGTAAATGCTCCACCAGAAAGTCGATGAACGCCCGCAGGCGCAACGGCACGTGGCGACTTTGCGGGTATAGCAGCGTGAAGGGTCGCGAGCGCCCGCCATAGGGCTTGAGCACTTCCACCAGCGTGCCTGCGGCCAGTTCCTTTTCAACGATAAAACGATAAGTCTGAAACAGCCCCGCCCCGTGTTTGGCCAGCGTCACCCCGCCGAGCACATCGTCGGAACAACTGAGGTTGCCCTCGGCCAGAATCTCGCGGGCCACGCCTTCATCGTTGAACAACCAGGCAATGCGCCGGCCGCTGCTGGGCAGTTCGTACTGGATGCATTCGTGGTGTTCGAGGTCGTCGAGGGTCTGCGGAGTGCCCGCCCGCTTCAGGTAGTCAGGGCTGGCGATCATCACCAGAGCGGCATCTTCCAATGGTCGGGCGATCAGGCCGGAATCCGGGATGGCTCGCACCCGAATCGCCATGTCGTAGCCTTCGCCGACGAAATCGATGTTGCGATTACTGATGTGCGACTCGACCTTCACCGCCGGATAACGCGCTCGAAATTCGGGCAACAGCGGCAGGATTCGATGATGCGCGTAAGTGGTCGGAATACTGATGCGCAAAGTACCGGACGGCACTTGCTGCTGACCCATGACCTCGCGCTGGGCTTCGACCAGTTGCGCCAGGGCCTGGCGACATTCTTCATAGTAACGGCGGCCACTGTCAGTCAACTTCACACTGCGTGTGGTGCGTGCAAACAGACGCACGCCCAGGCGTTCTTCCATGCGCGACACCGAGCGGCTTACGGCTGCCGGTGTCACCCCGGCCACCAGTGCGGCAGCGGTGAAGCTGCCGGCCTCGGCGGCCAGGCAAAACAGTTCGATGCTGCCCAACTGAAGATCGTCGAATTGTCGCTGCATGATTGATTACACCGAGGATCAAATAAGGAAACTGAACCCGTATTTATCAGGTCCCGGCGCCTTGAAGAAAGGATTTCTTACCAATTCCCGTGGTGTTCCGCAGGGCCGGAAACCACCAGGACGCTAGCCTGAGGACGCAAGAAATGATTCGACGGCCAATGCCAGCGGTCGGATTTCCCAGAGAGTGTCGAATCCTTGGATTCATTAACCTAACTGATGGGTTAGCATGAAGGTATGCAATTACAAGGGACTGTCGGTGGTGATCATGTTGCGAGACGAGCATTGTCCGCCTCATGCGCATGTGGAGGCGGGTACCTGAATCGATCAGGACGTTGCTGTCCCTGATAGGTGGACAGGAGAGTGTGGAGATCGAGTTATGAAAACGATAAAAGCCAGGGTTCAGGCCGATAGTCCGGTAACGGAAAGTAGCCTGGACAAAGCCATTGAGCGTGGCGAATCACGTAGAAAAAACAGCCTGCAAGCGACAGCGGTTACCTTCCTGCCGCCCTGTCTGGCCGTCAGCTTCGAAGATGGCAGCGGCGTATTGTTGCCCGTGGCCAACTATCCGGAGTTCGGCGATTTTGAGGTCGAGGACTACGCCAGTCTGACTGTCGGCTACGCGGGCACTGCCCTGTGCCATGAAGGCAAGGACCTGCATGTATCCATCGCCGGGATGATTTCTGCGAGCAAGCCGCTGATGGCCATGGCGGCCTCGGTCGTCGCTTCGCGCAATGGTCGCCAGAGCAGCGCCGCAAAATCTGAAGCCGCGCGGGCCAATGGCAGAAAAGGCGGGCGCCCGCGCAAGGTTGATGTTGTCTTCCAAACGCCCACAAAAAAGCCGTCGTGAAGACGGCTTTCTTGTGCATGGCAAGCGTCATCAACGCCGGGTCAGCATCACCCCGGATTCCATGTGATGGGTCCACGGGAACTGGTCGAACATCGCGCATCGGGTAATGCGGTGGGTGTCGTGCAGTTGGGCGATGTTGGCTGCCAGGGTCTCCGGGTTGCAGGAGATGTACAGGATGTTGTCGAAGCGCCGGGTCAGCTCGCAGGTGTCCGGGTCCATGCCGGCGCGGGGCGGGTCGACGAACACGCTGCCGAACTCGTAGCTTTTGAGATCGATGCCGTGCAGGCGTCGGAACGGACGCACTTCGTTCAGGGCTTCGGTCAGTTCTTCGGCGGACAAACGCACCAGGGTGACGTTATCCACCGCGTTTTCGCTGAGATTGCTCAAGGCCGCGTTGACCGAGGTCTTGCTGATTTCGGTGGCCAGCACCTTGCGTACGCGGGTGGCGAGCGGCAGGGTGAAGTTGCCGTTGCCGCAATACAGCTCCAGCAAGTCGTCGCTGCGGTCGCCAAGCGCATCGAATGCCCAGTTGAGCATCTTCTGGTTCACCGTGCCGTTGGGCTGGGTGAACGCGCCTTCTGGCTGGCGATAGCTGAAGGTGCGGCCGCCGACTTCCAGCTTTTCGACCACATAATCGTGACCGATGACTTCGCGCTTGCCCTTGGAGCGACCGATGACGCTGACGTTCAGGTCCGCCGCCAGTTTCGACGCCGCTGCGTGCCAGTGCTCGTCCAGCGGGCGGTGATAGCACAGGGTAATCATCGCGTCGCCGGCCAGGGTGGTCAGGAACTCCACCTGGAACAGCTTGTGACTCAGGGGGGCGCTGGCTTGCCAGGCGGCCTTGAGTTGCGGCATCAATTGGTTGATGCGCAGGCTTGCGATCGGGAACTCTTCGATCAGGATTGGCGTGCGTTTGTCTTCCTGGGAAAACATCGCGTAGTGACGCTCACCGGCCTCGCGCCACAGGCGGAACTCGGCACGCAGGCGGAAGTTTTTCAGCGGCGAATCGAAAACGGCTGGCTCCGGTGCATCGAACGGGGCCAGCAGGTCACGCAAACGCGTGACCTTTTCTTCGAGCTGAACGGCATAGGCCTGGGAATCAAAAGTCATGCGTTGAACCAACCCAGCTTGATCACGAACAGAATCGACAGGATCACCAGCGCCGGATTCAGCTCACGGCCACGACCGGACATCAGCTTGATGGCGGTCCAGGAAATGAAACCGAAGGCGATGCCATTGGCGATGGAATAAGTGAACGGCATTGCCAGCGCGGTGATCACCACCGGCGCGGCCACGGTAATGTCGTCCCAGTCTATTTCGGCCAGGCCGGATGTCATCAGCACGGCGACGAACAGCAGCGCCGGTGCGGTGGCGAAGGCTGGAACGCTGGCGGCCAGTGGCGAGAAGAACAGCGCCAGCAGGAACAGGATCGCGACCACGATGGCGGTCAGGCCGGTGCGGCCACCGGCACTTACACCCGCGGCGGATTCGATGTAGCTGGTGGTGGTCGACGTGCCCAGCAGGGAACCGGCCATGGCCGCGGTACTGTCAGCGATCAGGGCGCGGCCCATTTTCGGCATGTGCCCGTCTTTACGCATCAAGCCCGCGCGCTTGGCGACACCGATCAGCGTGCCGGAGTTGTCGAACAGATCGACGAACAGGAAGGCGAAAATCACGCTGACCAGACCGATGTCCAGTGCGCCCTTGATGTCCAGCTGCAGGAAGGTCGGCGCCAGCGATGGCGGCATCGACATCACGCCGCCGAACGGGGTGAAACCCATGATGATCGAAACGATGGTCACCACAAGAATGCCGATCAGCACCGCACCGCGCACGGCCAGGGCTTCAAGCGCGACGATCAAGGCAAAGCCAAGGGTGGCAAGGATCGGGGCCGGTTGTTTCAGGTCGCCGAGGCCGACCATGGTTGCCGGGTTGCCGACCACGATACCGGCGTTGTGCAGGGCGATCAGCGCCAGGAACAGGCCGATGCCGGCGGCAATCGCCGAGCGCAGCGGCAGCGGGATGCTGTTGATGATCCATTCACGGATGCGGAAGATCGACAGCAGGAAGAAACACACCGCCGAGATGAATACTGCGCCCAGTGCCACTTGCCAGGTATGGCCCATGTGCAGGACCACGGTGTAGGTAAAGAAGGCGTTCAGGCCCATGCCCGGTGCGAGGGCGATCGGGTAGTTGGCGATCAGGCCCATGACCGTGGAGCCGATGGCGGCGGCCAGGCAGGTGGCGACAAACACTGCGCCCTTGTCCATGCCGGTCTCGCCGAGGATGCTCGGATTGACGAACAGAATGTAGGCCATGGCCAAAAAGGTCGTGACGCCCGCCAGAATCTCGGTCCGCACGTTGGTGTTGTGTGCCTTGAGTTGAAACAGCCTTTCCAGCATGTCTGCTCCCCGTGGCGCGCCGGGCGCCGTGAATGTATCGACCTCAACAGCAAAGCACAGGCAGCAGAATGCGCCTGGAAATTGCTGTGGGCCGGAAAAAGCCGCGCATCATACCAGTAGCTTGGGAATATGGCTGCTTATGGCAGTGATCGTCGTCGATGTTTTGCGACAAAGCCAAGTGCGCCATACTGCGCGCTGGTTTTTTGGGGGGATGAGTGCTGCATGAAAAGGCGTCTGTTTAGCGTGTTCGGCGTATTGATGGCGCTGCTGTTCGGGGCGCAAACGGCCATGGCGGCATCGGCTGCGGCGCTGACGCAATTGAAAGTACTCAAAGTGGCGTCGCCGTCCTGTGGTGTCGAAAACATCGAGGAAGGGCAAACCCAGACGCGCTGCGATCACAATGGCCCGAACATCACGGTGTACGTGCTGGAGGTAGGGTATGGACGCGAAGCCCATGTCGCCCTGGACGGTTTTGAAGTGAACGGCACCCGTACACCGGTCTGCGCGTTCAAGAACGGCAACCTGACCAGTTGCACCCCCGGGGGAAAAACCGTCGGCTATCTGTATGCCCTTGATCTGGCGGGCAAGCAGGAAGGCACGCTGACTTTCAGCAATACCTCGATCAACGCCCCCGGCAATACGCTGTCGACGCAGCTTTACATCAAGTAGGCGCAGGTCTCGAACAAGGGTCAGGAAAGCTGACTACGCTTAAAGGATCATTCTGTGGACAGTCCCCGATGACCTTTAGAGCCTTGATTGCCCTCGCCGAGGGCACTGACGACCTGCAAACCGTGACCCTGATCGACGTACTGCGCCGCGCCAAAATAGAAGTGGTAGTGGCCAGTATCGAAGGACGGCGCATGCTGACCTGCGCCCGCGGCACCCGGCTGACGTCCGATGCGATGCTGGTGGACTTGCTGGCGCAACCGTTCGACCTGATTGCCTTGCCCGGTGGTGCGGTGGGATCGCAGCACCTGGCAGCACATCAACCCCTGCAACAATTGATCAAGGATCAGGCGGCGGCCGGTCGCCTGTTCGCCGGCATTGCCGAAGCGCCTGCCGTGGCGTTGCAAGCCTTTGGCGTATTGCGTCAACGGCGCATGACCTGTCTGCCCTCGGCCAGCCATCAACTGTCGGGCTGCACCTTCGTCGATCAACCGGTGGTGGTCGACGGCAATTGCATCACCGCCCAGGGTTCGGCTGGCGCATTGGCGTTTGCCCTGACGCTGGTGGAGCAACTCTGCGGTAAGGCCACACGTACGACGGTAGCGGGGGAGTTGCTGGTTTAGCCTGCTTCAGGCTTTCGCTGCTTCCTTCTCTGCATCTTTAGCCACGTGCATGCGATCGCGGCTGGCCAGTGTCGGGAACAGTTTGACCCACACCCCGGTCACCACCAGCGTGCCGATCCCGCCCATGACCACGGCCGGCACGGTGCCGAACCAGTGGGCAGTCAGGCCCGATTCGAATTCGCCCAACTGGTTCGAAGCACCGATGAACAGACCGTTCACGGCGCTGACCCGGCCGCGCATTTCGTCCGGGGTTTCCAGTTGAACGAATGAGGCGCGGATCACCATGCTGATCATGTCTGCCGCGCCCAATACCACCAGTACCGCCAGGGAAAACCAGAACGAGGTCGACAGGCCGAAGGCGATGGTTGCCACACCGAAGACGCCCACGGCGGTGAACATCACCCGCCCGACGTTGCGCTCCACGGCAAACCGCGCCAGGAACAGCGACATCAGCAACGCACCCACTGCCGGTGCCGAGCGTAGCAGGCCCAACCCCCACGGCCCGGTCAGCAGGATGTCCTTGGCGAACACCGGCAGCAATGCCGTCGCACCGCCCAACAGGACCGCGAACAGATCGAGGGAGATCGCCCCGAGAATGTCCGGACGACTGCGGATAAAGCGAATGCCCGCCAGCAGTGAATCCAGCGTGGCCTTGCCCTTGTTCAGCGGGGTTTGCCGGGCTGGCAGGTTGAGCATCAGCGAACAGGCGATGACATACAGCAATACCGTCGGGCCATACACCCAGACGCTGCCGAAGGCGTAGAGCAAGCCGCCAAGGGCCGGGGCGACGATGGTGGCCGATTGCTGGGCCGATTGCGCGGCGGCCACTGCCCGTGGAAACAGCGCGCTGGGCACGATGCTGGGCAGCAGGGCCTGGGTGGTCGGCATTTCAAAGGAACGAGCGGCCCCGAGCAGGAAGGCCAGGATAAAGATCATTTCCCGGGTGACGTGGTCGGTCGCGCTGCCGATGGCCAGCGACAAAGCGATCAATGCCTGCAAGGACTGGCAGATCGCCGCGACCTTGCGCCGGTCATAGCGGTCGGCGACATGCCCTGTGTGCAGCATGAACAGCACGCGCGGGGCGAACTCGACCAGGCCGACCAGACCCAGGTCGAGCACGTTGCCGGTCAACTGATACAGGTTCCAGCCGATGGCCACGGTAAGCATCTGGAAGCCGCTGGCGGTAAAGATCCGGGCCAGCCAGAACGCAAGAAATGGGCGATGGTGACGTAACAGCAAGGGCTCTTGGCTGGGCATCTGCGGGAAATCTGGGAAGAGGGGAACGGCGAGATTATCACCAACCTGTAACAGAAAGTTGCCATGACAAAAAAATTAGTTAGCCAGACATCGATTTCCTTAACCCTCCCGCAGGAAATGTGTTGCTGCCTATGACCAAAGCCGTGAGGCAACTTGTCACGCGGCAAAAGACCACGCGGTTCATCGCCGAAATTGGGACTACTCTTTCAACGTTGATTGATCCAGATCAAAACCCACAAAAGGAATTGATCCGGTGGCCGCAAGGCCAGACTCCCTGCGTTGTGATGCGTGCAAAAAAAGAACAAACAGGATTCGCCACACTCCATATCCGTGGGGGCCGTGGGTGCAGGCTTCCAGCCAGCAGCCGTACTACCTGACAGAGGAAGACTTATGTTCGGTTTAGAGGCACTTGATCTCGCCCGAATTCAGTTCGCGTTCACCATCTCGTTCCACATCCTGTTTCCGGCCATCACCATCGGCCTGGCGAGCTACCTGGCGGTACTCGAAGGCCTGTGGCTCAAAACCCACAACGACACCTACCGCGACCTCTACCATTTCTGGTCGAAGATCTTTGCCGTCAACTTCGGCATGGGGGTGGTTTCCGGCCTGGTAATGGCCTATCAGTTCGGCACCAACTGGAGCCGCTTTTCGGACTTCGCCGGCTCGGTAACCGGGCCATTGCTGACTTATGAAGTGCTCACGGCATTCTTCCTCGAAGCCGGGTTCCTGGGCGTCATGCTGTTTGGCTGGAACAAGGTCGGGCGTGGCCTGCACTTCTTTGCCACGGTGATGGTCGCTATCGGTACGCTGATTTCAACGTTCTGGATTCTTGCTTCGAACAGCTGGATGCAGACCCCGCAGGGTTTCGAAATCGTCAACGGCCAGGTCATTCCTACGGATTGGCTGGCGATCATATTCAACCCGTCGTTCCCCTATCGCCTGATGCACATGGCCACGGCGGCGTTCGTTGCCACGGCCTTCTTTGTCGGTTCTTCCGCGGCCTGGCATTTGCTGCGCGGCAAGGACAACCCGGCGATTCGCAAAATGCTCTCGATGGCCATGTGGATGGCTTTGATCGTCGCGCCGATCCAGGCCGTCATTGGTGATTTCCACGGTCTGAACACGCTCGAGCACCAGCCGGCGAAAATCGCCGCGATCGAGGGCCACTGGGAAAACAAAGGGAACGAGGCGACGCCGTTGATCCTGTTCGGCTGGCCGGACATGAAAGAGGAGAAAACCAGATTCGCCGTCGAGATCCCGCACCTGGGCAGCCTGATTCTCACGCACTCCCTGGATAAACAGGTGCCCGCGCTCAAGGAGTTCCCGCCTGAAGACCGGCCGAATTCGACCATTGTGTTCTGGTCGTTCCGGATCATGGTGGGCCTGGGCTTGCTGATGATCTTCACCGGATTGTGGAGCCTGTGGCTGCGCAAGCGCGACACCCTCTACACCTCGCGGCCGTTCCTGTATCTGGCGTTGTGGATGGGGCCGTCCGGCCTGATCGCGATCCTCGCCGGCTGGTTCACCACGGAAATCGGCCGTCAGCCGTGGGTGGTCTACGGCCTGATGCGCACGGCAGATGCGTCATCCAACCATAGCGTCATGCAGATGAGCATCACCCTGATCCTGTTTGTCGTGGTCTATTTCGCGCTGTTTGGCGCCGGTCTTGGCTACATGATGCGCCTGGTGCGCAAGGGGCCGAAGATCGACGAAGGCAAGGAAACCAACGACGGTGGCCCCGGCCAGAAACGCACGCCAGCCCGTCCGCTGTCCGCCGCCGACGACGATCACGCCGATGCCGGCCACAGCCTGACCAAGGAGATTTGAATCATGGGTATTGATCTTCCGCTGATCTGGGCCGTGATCATCATCTTCGGCATCATGATGTACGTGGTCATGGACGGATTCGATCTGGGCATCGGCATTCTCTTCCCGTTCATTCCGGGCAAGACCGATCGCGATGTGATGATGAACACCGTCGCCCCGGTCTGGGACGGCAACGAGACCTGGCTGGTACTGGGGGGCGCAGCGTTGTTCGGCGCGTTTCCGCTGGCCTATTCGGTAGTGCTCTCGGCGTTGTACCTGCCGCTGATCCTGATGTTGATCGGGTTGATCTTCCGCGGCGTGGCCTTCGAGTTCCGCTTCAAGGCCAGGGACGACAAGCGTCACCTGTGGGACAAGGCGTTCATCGGTGGTTCGGTGACTGCGACGTTTTTCCAAGGGGTTGCGCTCGGCGCGTTCATCGATGGGCTGCCGGTGGTCAATCGGCAGTTCGCCGGTGGCTCACTGGACTGGCTGACACCTTTCACGATGTTCTGTGGTGCGGCGCTGGTGGTGGCGTATGCGTTGCTCGGCTGCACCTGGCTGATCATGAAGACCGAAGGCAAGTTGCAACAACAGATGCATGATCTGGCGCGGCCACTGGCCTTCGTGCTGCTGGCGGTGATCGGCATCGTCAGCATCTGGACCCCGCTGGCCCACGCAGAAATCGCCGCGCGCTGGTTCACCATGCCGAATCTGTTCTGGTTCATGCCGGTGCCGATCCTGGTGCTGGTGACGATGTACGGCCTGATTCGCGCTGTGGCCCGCAATGCGCATTACACGCCGTTCCTGCTGACCCTGGTGCTGATCTTCCTTGGCTACAGCGGTCTGGGCATCAGCCTGTGGCCGAACATCATCCCGCCGTCGATCTCGATCTGGGATGCCGCCGCGCCGCCGCAAAGCCAGGGCTTCATGCTGGTGGGCACGCTGTTCATCATCCCGTTCATCCTGGGCTACACCTTCTGGAGCTACTACGTGTTCCGCGGCAAGGTCACCCACGAGGACGGATATCATTAGCCCTGTAGGAGCGAGCTCGCTCCGGGCGGCGTTCCGACGATGGCGTCCACACGGATGCCATCCACCCTGAATGGAGCAATGAGCCATGCCTGGCAAACATTCCCTGCACGACATTGAAGAAGCCGAAAAAAAGCCGCTGTGGCAGCGGCTCGGCTGGTTGGCCCTGATCTGGGTCGGCAGCGTGGGCGCCCTGTTCATCGTCGCCAGCCTGATGCGCCTGTTCATGAACGCGGCCGGCCTGACCACGCACTGACATCTCTCCCGTCGCCTCAAGGCACGGATTTACAACCCTCCTGTCGGAGGGTTTTTTTTGCCTGTTATTTACGCGCCTTGAGGATCACGAATTTCGGATTGGCCGCCACTTGCTCGACGCCACGGAACAATCGCGCCAGCTTGCTGTGGTAACCCAGGTGACGATTGCCGACGATATACAGCGCGCCGCCCACGACCAGCGCTTCGCGCGCCTGCTGGAACATCCGCCAGGCCAGGAAATCGCCCACGACTTGTTGTTGGTGAAACGGAGGGTTGCACAGCACGACGTCAAGCGATTGCGCTGCCTGCCCGGCCAGGCCATCGCCGGCGCGCACGGTCACTTCCCGTCCACCCAACGTCGCGCGCCAGTTTTCGCTGGCCGATTGCACCGCCATGTACGACTCGTCTACAAGCGTGTAGTGGGCCTCGGGGTTTTGCAGGGCGCTGGCGATGGCCAGGACGCCGTTGCCACAACCGAGGTCGGCGACCCGCGCCGCGCCGAGATTTTTCGGCAGGTGTGGCAAAAACGCCCGTGTGCCGATGTCCAGCCCATCGCGGCAAAACACATTGGCGTGGTTGAGCAGTTCGATAGCCGGGTCGTCGAGTCTGTATCGCGTCGGGTAAGGCGATATGGCAGGCGTTTTGTCTTCGGCCGTGGCAATCAACAGCCGCGCCTTCTTCACGGCCAGTGAGGCTTGCACAGGGCCGATGTAACGCTCCAACAGGTCGCCCGCTGCCCGGGGCAGATGTTTGATCATGGCCGCGGCAACCACTTGGGTGCCGGGTGCCAGTTGACCATGCAGGCGGATCAGTTGTTCCTCCAGCAGCGCCAGGGTTTTCGGTACACGGATCAGCACCCGGTCGAACGGCCCGACAAGGGGGGCGCTGGCAGGTACGCTGGGCACCGCATCAAACGCCAGGCCGTTGCGCACCAGGTTCTTTTCCAGGCCCTGCATGGCCAGGAATGAATCACCACTGCTGACCACCCGCACCTTGCCGGCCAGGCTGGTCGCCAACGCGCCGAAACTGTCGTTGAGCACCAATACCCGTGTGTCGGCCGTGGGCTGCTGTTCGGCCAGATGATTGAGCAGGTATTCATCGGCGGCATCGAAAGCTTGCAGCGGTTCGTTCTGCTGTTCGGGCTGGCGGATCAGGTCGAGGCTGGCGAAGGGTGTTTCGAGCAAGGGCATGGGGCGGGGCTCTGGGTAATCAACGGATATCCCGCTGCCCTGAGGCGTTGGAGCGGGCGGAGCCGTCCGAGTGTACTGCGTCGTGAAGGTCTTCACGTCATCACTTCGGAGGGACCGCGAATGGTACGTTTTTTTTGACTGGATTACCCGCAGGTTTTCCCACAGCAGGGCGCTTTCAGATAGCTCCGGACCGGGCCGCGGCGATGACTGCCGCAATCTTGTTGTTGACGCCCAGCTTTTCAATAGCCTTGTGCACGTGAAAGTTGATCGTGCGCTCACTCAAACTGAGGATCCTGGACACTTCAAAGGCCGTTTTGCCATCGGCCGAGAGTTTCAGGACTTCGAGTTCCCGCCGCGACAAGGGGGGCGTCTTGGGACGAACCGGCTTTTTCGGTTGCATCCCTAGCGCCAGAGCGTGCAAATGGCGACTGATGAACACCGAGAAGCCAAGGTTTTCGTACAACTCGTAGGCTGAAATCGGGCAGTGGCTTCTGGCCAGGCTGAGAATGCTGTTAAGACCAGCTTCCTCATCGTGGATCGCCTGTGACCAGCCATGCTGCAAGCCGTGTTGCTGCAGCAACTGCCATAGCCATGGTGCCTTGGAAAAAAGCTCTTCACTCCAGACCACAGGCAACATTGACTGATTGCAGTACGCCACTATCGGATCTACTTCTTGGGCGTTGTTCTTTTCATATTGAATGTTCCATTCAGGCGGGAAATTGTTCAGGCTCACTGGGTTGGCCTCTGCCCCGACCGAGTTGGAAGTAATTGAAAACCCAAAGAATTTATATCCAAGGTTTCTGGCGAAGTTGAGCGCGATTCGATAAGCAGTATTAATCTCTTGTGCATGGGCCAATTGCTTAAGCTGTGATTCCTTCCAGATCTCCATGGTTATTCTCCATCGGCTTGTTCTTGTTCGTGCTTTTGGATCCAGGATCCGGCACGTCACGAAGTGTAGGACAGTTCCTACTGAGTTGGTGCGACAATTTTGCTCTTTTGACTGTTGAAAAAGTGTGCTTCAGGTTCTTAGACATATAGGCGTTATAAAATGCCATGTGTCATTTTACAATTATGATTGTGCGTGGCATTTAGTGATCGACCACTAGTGCATATTAATGCCACTACAAACTGTCTGTGTTTACGCTGCCGACTTTGCGGGACACTGGGGTATCTTTTGATTGGAGCCTTCCATGTCCGTCAGCGAAGAAAAATTTACGCGCCAGACCTTGCTCGAGGTCCATCCGTTGACCCCGAACCTGTTTACCCTGCGCGCCACGCGGGATGCAGGGTTTCGATTTCGGGCGGGGCAGTTTGCCCGGTTGGGCGTCACCAAGGCTGACGGCAGCACGGTATGGCGCGCCTATTCCATGGTGTCTTCGCCCTATGACGAGTTCCTCGAGTTCTTTTCCATTGTCGTACCGGGCGGTGAGTTCACCAGTGAGCTCAGCTGCCTGGGCGTCGGTGATGCATTGCTGGTCGACCGCCAGGCCTTCGGCTACCTGACGCCGGACCGTTTTGTCGATGGACGTGATTTGTGGTTGTTATCCACAGGCACGGGCATCGCGCCGTTCCTGTCGATACTCCAGGACTTCGAAGTCTGGGAGAGATTCGAGCGGATCATCCTGGTCTACAGTGTCCGCGAAGCCCGGGAACTGGCTTATCAGGAGCTGATCGCGGGCCTGGCGCAACTTGAGCATCTGGCGGAGTACGCACACAAACTGCAATTCATCGCCACTGTCACTCGTGAGCAGCATCCCGGTGCATTGAACGGGCGGATCACCACGCTGATTGAAAACGGCGAGCTGGAGCGCGCCGCGGGTGTTGCGCTGACGCCCGAGCATTCACGGGTCATGCTGTGCGGCAATCCGCAGATGATCGATGACACGCGCAAGCTGCTTAAACAGCGGGACATGCACCTTAGCCTCAGCCGGCGACCTGGCCAGGTGGCGGTGGAAAACTTCTGGTAAGAAAAACGGCGCCTCAAAGGCGCCGTTTTTTTTGCTAATGCAGTCAAGGCCGGTTGTTTTGCGCCTTGAGCAAGTCGCGGATCTCGCCCAGCAGCTCTTCTTCTTTGGTTGGAGCCGGCGGCAAGCTGGGGGCCACGGCCTCTTCGCGCTTCAGGCGGTTGATAGCCTTGACGCCCATGAAGATCGCGAAGGCGATGATGACGAAGTCGATGATGGTCTGAATGAATTTGCCATAGGCCAGTACCACCGCTGGAGTGGCACCCTCCGCTGCCTTGAGTGTTATGGCCAGATCGCTGAAGTCCACGCCACCGATCAGCAGCCCGATTGGCGGCATGATCAGGTCTCCGACAAACGACGTCACGATCTTGCCGAAAGCCGCACCGATGATGATGCCGACGGCCATGTCGACCACGTTGCCTTTGACCGCGAAGGCCTTGAACTCGTTTAGCACGCCCATAGGTTATTTCCTTGTTACAGATGAGGTTGATGAAGGCAGTGTAAATCAGCTAATCGCATCCTGCTCGAATCGACGTCCTGCCGTGCTTGCCAGCCATCGACCCTGGTGGCGTCGAAAAACTCACTGATTGAACTCATCCGAGGAGCGGTCAAGTCTTCTGCGGAGTTTGCATGCGACATTTTCTTTCAGTGAAATGGCGTCGTTTGTGTGAGAGAGCCACGTTGAAAGATCATTCATGAATCGGAATGTTAAAAATTGTCGACTTATTAGTGGTCGGGGTTTTCTACGGGAATTAGTTGTTGTTGCAGTGGTGGTTAGATTAACCGTTTAGTTTGTTTTTTTTGTGTCTGGAAAGTTGTGTGTATTCCTGAGTCAATACAGCGTTTGTGTGAGTGTTTTAGAAGTTGTACAGCAATATTGAAATGAATAAAGTTTGTACAGGTTTTCAAGGCTTCTATAGGGCAGCTGCATTTGAATATACCTGTATTTAATAGGGTTATTTGAAGTTGTCAAAGAGGTTGCGAACTATCTGGCCGCACTCGCGCGCCTTGGCTGAGCTATCATCGCATTTTTTTTCCGGGAGTTCCGATGGCCAAGGCCAAGCGCATGTACGGCTGCACCGAGTGCGGCTCAACCTTCCCCAAATGGGCCGGCCAGTGCAGCGAGTGCGGGGCCTGGAACACGCTCACTGAAACCATGGTGGAAAGCGGCGGGGCGGCCGCTCCCAGTGGTCGTACCGGTTGGGCCGGCCAGCAGGCGCAGATCAAGACCCTGGCCGAAGTCAGTGTCGAAGAAGTTCCACGCTTCTCCACCGCTTCCAGCGAGCTCGACCGGGTTCTGGGTGGTGGTCTGGTGGATGGCTCGGTGGTGCTGATCGGTGGCGACCCAGGCATCGGCAAGTCGACCATTCTGTTGCAAACCTTGTGCAACCTCGCCAAGGGCATGCCGGCGCTCTACGTCACCGGTGAAGAGTCCCAGCAGCAAGTGGCCATGCGTGCGCGACGCCTGGGACTGCCCCAGGATCAATTGCGGGTCATGACCGAAACCTGCATCGAAAGCATCATTGCCACGGCCCGCCAGGAAAAACCCAGGGTGATGGTGATCGACTCCATCCAGACGATTTTTACCGAGCAATTGCAATCGGCACCGGGGGGCGTATCCCAGGTGCGTGAAAGCGCGGCGTTGCTGGTGCGTTATGCCAAACAGAGCGGTACGGCGATCTTCCTGGTGGGCCACGTTACCAAGGAAGGCGCGCTGGCCGGCCCACGGGTGCTGGAACACATGGTCGATACGGTGTTGTATTTCGAGGGTGAGTCCGACGGGCGCCTGCGTCTGCTGAGGGCGGTAAAGAACCGCTTCGGTGCCGTCAATGAACTGGGTGTGTTTGGCATGACCGACAAGGGCCTGAAAGAAGTCTCCAATCCCTCGGCGATTTTTCTGACCCGCGCTCAGGAAGAAGTCCCGGGCAGTGTGGTGATGGCTACGTGGGAAGGTACGCGGCCGATGTTGGTGGAGGTGCAGGCGCTGGTGGACGACAGTCATCTGGCCAACCCGCGCCGGGTCACGCTGGGCCTGGATCAAAACCGGCTGGCGATGTTGCTGGCGGTGCTGCACCGTCACGGTGGTATTCCGACCCACGATCAGGACGTGTTTCTCAACGTGGTCGGCGGGGTCAAGGTACTGGAAACGGCGTCCGACCTGGCGTTGATGGCGGCAGTGATGTCCAGCTTGCGCAACCGGCCGTTGCCCCACGATCTGCTGGTGTTCGGTGAAGTCGGGCTTTCCGGTGAGGTGCGTCCGGTGCCGAGCGGTCAGGAGCGTTTGAAGGAAGCTGCCAAGCACGGCTTCAAGCGGGCCATCGTGCCCAAGGGCAATGCGCCGAAAGAGGCGCCGGCAGGGTTGCAGATCATTGCCGTGACTCGGCTGGAACAGGCGCTGGACGCTTTGTTCGAATAGTTGCTGGCGAAATACGGAGCTTGTGGGAGCGAGCCTGCTCGCGAAGACGGCATGACAGACAACATCAATGTTGAATGTGATGTCCTCTTCGCGAGCAGGCTCGCTCCCACACAGGACGGTTGTCAGACCGTCAGATTTCGATCAGCGCACCCAACTCTCGCTCCAGCTCCTGCGGATCAGCCAGGTTGAGCTCGATCAATCGCCGCAGCCGTTCGATAGACTCCAGGCTGATGTGCAGGCAGGTAAAACCGAGCTGGCCATGGTTGTCGTGGGCCAATTGCACATCCATGGTGATATCGGCCTCTTCGCTCAGATGAATGTCGACCAGAAAGTCCTGCCACGGATTGCCCAGCCATGGGACGGGTCGCTCGATCAGTAACCCCTTGAGCGACAGATCGATCAACTTCACTGGCCAGGTGTGCTTACCCTGACTCAGCTCGGTTCGGGCATCGAACGCAATTCGTTTGAAACGGCGACGTTCGGCAGGGTGCTCGCTCATGGCGCGATCCTCGTAGATGTACGCTGACTATAGACTTGCATTCTTCAAGGCTGCCAGCGCAGGCAGCCGTCTAGACCAATGTCGGGGTATGGTCTTTGCCGTCAGGAGCGCTAAACTCGGGGTGGCTGTCTTTCTTGTCCACTCTGGCTGGAATAATAAAATGAAAAATAATAATAGCCCGCTACGCCATTTGCCTTGGCTGCTGCTGGCAATCGCAGGTGCGTGCGCCCTGGGTGTCGTGGCATTGCGCCGAGGCGAGGCAATCAACGCCTTGTGGATTGTGGTCGCTGCCGTGGCCATCTATCTGGTTGCATACCGCTACTACAGTCTGTTCATCGCCAACAATGTCATGCAACTCGATGCGCGACGGGCCACTCCCGCCGTGCTTAACAATGACGGTCTGGACTACGTGCCGACCAACAAACACATTCTCTTCGGGCACCACTTCGCGGCCATCGCCGGCGCGGGGCCGCTGGTCGGTCCGGTGCTGGCGGCGCAAATGGGCTACTTGCCTGGTACGCTGTGGCTGATCGCGGGCGTGGTGCTGGCCGGTGCGGTGCAGGACTTCATGGTCCTGTTCATGTCGACCCGCCGCAACGGCCGCTCCCTGGGCGACATGGTCCGCGAGGAAATGGGCCGCATCCCCGGCACCATCGCGCTGTTCGGTTGCTTCCTGATCATGATCATCATCCTCGCGGTGCTGGCGCTGATCGTGGTCAAGGCCCTGGCCGAAAGCCCGTGGGGTATTTTCACGGTGATGGCGACCATTCCTATCGCGATGTTCATGGGCGTGTACATGCGCTACATCCGTCCGGGCCGCATCGGCGAAATCTCCATCATCGGCGTGCTGTTGCTGCTCGGTTCGATCTGGCTCGGCGGGCAGGTTGCCGCGGATCCGGTGTGGGCCAAGGCGTTCAGCTTCACAGGCGTACAAATCACCTGGATGTTGATCGGTTACGGCTTTGTCGCGGCCGTGTTGCCGGTGTGGCTGATCCTGGCACCCCGTGACTACCTCTCCACCTTCCTGAAAATCGGCACCATCGTGGCCCTGGCCATCGGCATTCTGATCACCATGCCCGAGCTGAAAATGCCGGCACTGACCCAGTTCATCGATGGCACCGGCCCGGTATGGAAGGGCGGTCTGTTCCCGTTCCTGTTCATCACCATCGCCTGTGGCGCGGTCTCGGGTTTCCATGCGCTGATCTCTTCAGGGACCACGCCGAAACTGCTGGATAACGAAACCAACGCCCGCTACATCGGTTACGGCGGCATGTTGATGGAATCCTTCGTGGCGATCATGGCGATGGTCGCCGCCTCGGTGATCGAGCCGGGCGTGTACTTCGCCATGAACAGTCCGGCGGCAGTCGTCGGGGGTGATGTGGTGGCGGTAGCGACGGCGGTCAGCAACTGGGGCTTTGCCATCACTCCGGACGCGTTGCAGGCCGTGGCCCATGACATCGGTGAAACCACCATCCTGGCCCGTGCCGGTGGCGCGCCGACCCTGGCGGTGGGGATCGCGCAGATCCTGCACAGTGTTCTGCCGGGCGAGAACACCATGGCGTTCTGGTACCACTTCGCGATCCTGTTCGAAGCGCTGTTCATCCTGACGGCCGTGGATGCCGGTACCCGTGCCGGTCGCTTCATGCTGCAGGACTTGCTCGGTTCGTTCGTGCCGGCCTTGCGCCGCACCGAATCCTGGACCGCCAACCTGATCGCCACCGCCGGTTGCGTGGCCATGTGGGGTTATCTGCTGTACCAGGGCGTGATCGACCCGCTGGGCGGCATCAACACCTTGTGGCCGCTGTTCGGTATCTCCAACCAGATGCTGGCGGGCATCGCGCTGATGCTCGGCACCGTGGTGCTGATCAAGATGAAACGCCAACGCTACATCTGGGTGACCCTGGTGCCGGCCGTATGGTTGTTGGTCTGCACCACTACGGCAGGCTTCATCAAGCTGTTCGATGCCAACCCGGCGATCGGCTTCCTGTCGCTGGCCAAAAAATACAGCGATGCCCTGGCCAATGGTCAGATCCTCGCCCCGGCCAAGGACATCACCCAGATGCAGCACGTGATCTTCAACGCCTATACCAACGCAACGCTGACCGCGCTGTTCCTGTTCGTGGTGTTCAGCATTCTGTTCTATGCGCTCAAGATCGGTATTTCCGCCTGGGGCAGCAAGGAGCGTACGGATAAGGAATCGCCTTTCCATGCGCTGCCGGAAGCGTGATCGAGGATTTGCACCATGTTCAATGACCTGAGTCGCCTCGGTAAATACCTCGGTCAGGCCGCGCGCCTGATGGTCGGCATGCCCGACTACGACAACTACGTCGAGCATATGCAGACCAAACACCCGGACAAACCGGTGATGAGCTACGAGGCGTTCTTCCGCGAACGCCAGGAAGCCCGTTACGGTGGCAAGGGTGGGCCGAAGTGCTGTTGATCCGGTTATCGGATTGACAGCAAAACCTGTGGGAGCGAGCCTGCTCGCGAAAGCGGTGTATCAGTCAGCATAATTGTTGAAGCTGACGACCCCTTCGCGAGCAGGCTCGCTCCCACATTTGTTTTGTGTTGTTTATCAGTTTTGTGAAACAGGAGATCAATTTTGTCCTCTCCCATCCCGGTCACGATCCTCAGCGGTTTCCTCGGTGCCGGCAAGACCACCCTGTTGCGCCACCTGCTCAAAACCGAGCACGGCCTGAAAATCGCCGTGATCGAGAACGAATTCAGCGATGCCGGCATCGATACCCAGTTGTTGGGCGACGAGCCGGTGCAAGTGATGACGCTGTCAAACGGCTGCGTTTGCTGCACCATTCATACGGACCTGACCAAGGCGCTTTACTTGTTGCTGGAGCGCCTGGACCAGGGCGATATCGCCTTCGACCGTCTGGTGATCGAATGCACCGGCCTGGCCGACCCGGCTCCCGTGGCGCAGACTTTTTTCATCGATGAAGAGTTGCGCGAGCGCTATATCCTGGACGGCATCATTACCCTGGTGGACGCGGCCCATGCCGATCTGCACCTGGCCCAGACCATTGCCCAGGCACAGGTCGGTTTTGCCGACCGCCTGCTGGTGAGCAAGCGCGATCTGGTGGACGAGCCGACCTTCACCGCGTTGAGCGAGCGCCTGACCCGCATCAACCGTCGCGCCCCGATCCGCGTGGTCGACCACGGCAGGATCGACCTGGCCGAATTGCTCGACGTGCGTGGTTTCAATCTCAATGCCGATCTTGGTGGCGGGGTAAGTTTGCGCCCGGTGAGCAAAGCGCCGTCCATCGACCGCATTTCCAGCCTGGTGCTGCGCACTGAAAAACCGCTGGATATCGATAAGCTCAGCGAGTTCATGAACGAACTGCTGGAGGAGCATGGCAGGCAGTTGCTGCGCTACAAAGGCGTGCTCAACATCCTTGGCGAACCGCGGCGCATGGTGTTCCAGGGGGTGCTGAAGCTTTATGGTTTCGACTGGGATACCGAGTGGGCTGAAGACGAAGTGCGCGAGAGCGTGATCGTGTTCATTGCCGATGATTTGCCGGAGGAAAAGATTCGCGAGGGTTTTGCGCGGGTGGCGGCGGATTAAAGTCAGAAGTTGCTGCGAGTTTTAAGCTGCCATCGCGAGCAGGCTCGCCCCACATTTAAAGTGCAGTTACCTGTGGGAACGAGCCTGCCCGCGAAAGCGGATTAACCAGCGGCACAGTTTTGACCCAGTGCCGATGCAGGGCTCAGCAACACATCTTCCAGATAGTCCAGATGTCGGTTGAGCGCGGCCTGGGCCGTCGCGGCGTCTCCTTGCTCCAGCGCATCCAGGATCTCCATGTGCACTTGCTCCACGCAATAATCTTTCTGCTGCAGATCAAACTGCGCAACCGCGAGTGAAGTCAGCGGTACCAGACTCTCAAGAAAATGCGCCAACGGTGCATTCCCCGCCATTTGTGCCAACTGCAAATGAAACTCTCCCGACAAACGAATCGCCCGGCCACGTTCGGTGCATTGGCGCTCGTTTTCGACCAGTGCTCGCAGGCGCTTCAAGTCTTGCACGCAGGGACGCTGACAGGCCAGCCGCACCAGCATGATCTCGGCCAGACGCCGGGCATGCAGGGTCTGTCGGGTCTGCTCGACATTAAGTTCGGCGACGCGGGGCCGATGATTGACGCGTAGGATGATGATCTGTTGATGGGACAGTCGCGTCAGCACATCACGCATGTCATTGCGCCTTGCACCGAACATCTGCGCCAGGCTTTCTTCGGTAAAGCGACTGGCCGAATGGATGCGTTGTTCCAAAATGGCATCCAGGACTCGCGAATACAGATCATCCACCGAAGGACGGACGGGCAGGGTAGCGAGTGTTTGTGGCGAGGCGAAGCTGTTCATGGCCAATCTCCAGTTCGAAGAGGTTTCAACTGCCGAGGTTGTCTTCCGGAATGTTCAGTTCGATGCCCATGCGCTGCCCTTCGCGCAAAATATGCCGACGCATCTCGGCGCTGGCCTGGGCGCTGTTCTTGCTGCGGATCGCCCGCACCACGGCTTCGTTTTCTTCAAGGCGTTCAGCCAGATGCTCCGGGGAGTTGCGCAACACTTCGGTGCTTTGCTTGAGGGCATTGCTGGTTTGCTGGACCACGCTCTGGAAGATCGGGTTCGACGTCAGCGTGAACAGTTCTTCGTGGAACGCGATGTAGGCGCTTGCGCCGGCTTCACTGTCATTGGCCTCCAGGGCTTCGCGCATGTCCATCAGGGTCAGGCGCAGTTGCCCGACTTCCTTGCTGCTGATGGATTGCGCGACCAGGCCAACGATGAACGGCTCGAGGGTGTAGCGCAGTTGCAATACGTCTTCCAGGCTCGCCGCGGCCACAGCGCTTTCATGGGGCTGACTGTCGGCGAGACTGGCGTCGAGCACCACCACGCCTTTGCCCGGCATCGAGCGCACCAGGCCGAGGGTTTCCAACACGATCACTGCCTCACGCAGGCTCGGGCGGCTGATACCCAGTTGTTCGGCCAGTTCACGTTGCCCCGGCAGCATTTCGCCGGAGCGCCACTGACCTCGGGCCAAAGCGGCCCGAAGTTTTTCCACGACTGAGTTGACGACGGTTGAAGTGCTGATCACGGTTTACTCCATGGGTAAAGGCAGGGGAGCCCGCTCTCTGGCGAGCTCCCAGTTGATTCAAAATTCTTGCTGATGCGCCGGCGCGACTGGTTTTCTCGGCTGGAAGCTATAACCCACCTGGCCGGAAAGCACCTTGTTCGCCCGCTGGACATCAATGTCCTTTTCCCAGCGGGCGATGGCCACAGTGGCGACACAATTGCCGATCAGGTTGGTCAGCGCCCGGCCAATGCCCATGAACCAGTCCACGGCCAGTACCAGCACCAGACCTACCACTGGAATCGCCGGGATGGCCGTCAGGGTGGCCGCCAGAATCACCAGCGCCGAGCCCGGAATACCATGCGCACCCTTGGAGGTGATCAGCGACACCAACAGAATCGTCAACAGATCGGTCATGGCCAATGGCGTTCCGGTGGCATTGGCGATGAACACGATGGCCAGGGTCAGGTAGATCGAAAAACCGTCGAGGTTGAACGAGTAACCGGTAGGAATCACCAGCCCGACCGTCGAACTGCCGATGCCCAGATGTTCAAGCTTGCGCATGATTTGAGGCAGCACGGCATCGGACGACGCGGTACCCATGACGATCAGCAATTCCTCGCGCAGATACTTGAGCAACGGCCACATTTTCAAGCCGGACAGGCGCATCACCAAGCCGAGAACAAGGGCCACGAAGGCCACGCAGGTCAGGTAGAACAGGCCGACCAAGCTGCCCAGGTGCTGCAGCGAATCCAGGCCATATTTGCTGGTGGTGAAAGCGATTGCGCCGAACACGCCGATAGGCGCCAGACGCACGATCATGCCCATGATGCGGAAGATCACGTGGCTCAGCTCATTGATCAATCGCGAAATGCCCGACGCTGCTTCGCCCACCAGATTCAGCGCGCTGCCAAACAGCACCGAAAAAAGCAGGACCTGCAGGATGTTGTTGTCGGCAAACGCGCCAATGACCGACGTCGGGATAAGGTCCATCAGGAACTGCGTGGTGGTGTGCATGTGCTGACCGCGCTGGGCAATATCGCCCATGTCGGCGGTAGAGAGCTGGTCCAGATGAATGTTCGCACCGCTGCCGATCCCGGTGCTGAAGGCGAATACCAGACCGATCACCAGCGCAATGGTGGTAAGGATTTCAAAGTAGATCACCGATTTCAGGCCGATGCGCCCGACCTTTTTCAGGTCGCCGGCACCGCTGATGCCGCTGACCACTACGCAAAACACAATCAAGCCAATGAGCATCTTGATCAGCTTGATAAAACCGTCACCGAGCGGTTTGAGCTGAGCGGAGTATTCGGGAAGGGTCAGCCCGCAGACGATGCCGAGCACCAGTCCGAGAACCACTTGGAGGAAGATTGAACGCGAGCACCATCTGAGCATGGGAGGAATCCTGGTCGGTGTCCTGGCTGCCGTATGCGGAGCTTCAGGACTTAATTATTGTGGTCTTACCGGTATGTCCAGTGCAGGTGGAGTCTAGGCGCTGTTTTTGGGTATTCGCAAGTAAAAATTAGAAAATTGGCATGACCGGTCTTACCAGCTGGTAAGAGAGCCCGGTTCAGAGACTTTCCCCCGGCTGAATAAAAAACGGGCAAAAAAAAACCGGCCATCTCTGGCCGGTTTTTTCAGTGCGGTTTAGCGGAGCTTATCAAGCACCGTACACCGGCAGCTTCTTGCAGATGGCCTTGACCTTCTCACGAACGGCATCGATCACCGCTTCGTTGTTCAGGTCAGCCAGGATGTCGCAGATCCAGCCGGCCAGTTCCTTGCACTCTGCTTCCTTGAAGCCGCGAGTGGTCACAGCCGGGGTGCCGAAGCGCAGGCCGGAAGTGACGAACGGGGAGCGTGGGTCGTTTGGTACGGAGTTCTTGTTCACGGTGATGAACGCTTTGCCCAGAGCGGCATCGGCGTCTTTACCGGAGATTTCCTGCTTGATCAGCGACAGCAGGAACAGGTGGTTCTGAGTACCGCCCGACACCACGTCGAAGCCGCGCTCGATGAACACGCCGGCCATGGCCTGGGCGTTTTTCACCACTTGTTGCTGGTAAGCCTTGAACTCAGGCTGCAGTGCTTCCTTGAAGCAGATCGCTTTAGCGGCGATCACGTGCTCCAGCGGGCCGCCCTGGGCGCCAGGGAATACGGCGGAGTTCAGCTTCTTCTCGATGTCGGCGTTGGCGCGAGCCAGGATCAGGCCGCCACGTGGACCGCGCAGGGTCTTGTGGGTGGTGGTGGTCACGACGTCAGCGAATGGAACCGGGTTCGGGTAGACGCCAGCGGCAACCAGGCCGGCCACGTGGGCCATGTCGACGAACAGGTAGGCACCGACTTTGTCAGCGATTTCACGGAAGCGCGGGAAGTCGAGGACCTGCGAGTAGGCAGAGAAACCGGCCACGATCATTTTTGGCTTGTGCTCGACAGCCAGGCGCTCGACTTCGTTGTAGTCGATCAGGCCGTTGGAGTCGATGCCGTACTGGATGGCGTTGTACAGCTTGCCCGAAGACGAAACGCTGGCGCCGTGGGTCAGGTGACCGCCGTGTGCCAGGCTCATGCCCAGGATGGTGTCGCCAGCCGACAGCAGGGCCAGGTAAACGGCGCTGTTGGCTTGCGAACCGGCGTGTGGCTGAACGTTGGCGTAGTCGGCACCGAACAGCTCCTTGGCGCGATCGATAGCCAACTGCTCGACGACGTCTACGTACTCGCAACCACCGTAGTAGCGCTTGCCCGGGTAGCCTTCGGCGTACTTGTTGGTCAGTACCGAGCCTTGAGCTTCCATCACCGCAGGGCTGGTGTAGTTTTCCGAAGCGATCAGCTCAATGTGCTCTTCCTGGCGCTGAGCTTCTTGCTCCATGGCGGCAAAGAGATCGGCGTCGTACTTGGCAATAGTCAAATCACGGCTGAACATGGCGGTCCTCAAGGATCGGGGGGGCGGAAAAGGGGGGCATTCTACCCCAACGGGTTTTGGAAGGCATATGAAACGGCATCATGTCGCAGACAAGTGGGCTTCATGACCGGATATGCGGCGTCTGTGGCGGCCTCTTCGCGAGCAGGCTCGCTCCCACAGGGCTCTCGGTTGTACGCAAAGTGTACAAACACTGCAGATCCACTGTGGGAGCGAGCCTGCTCGCGAAGGCGTCATTGGCTGTACCGAAAATCTCAATCGAACATGAACAACGCATCATTGCTGAATTGCCCTTCGAACCGGCCCGCCGGCATCGGGCGCCCGAACAGGTAGCCCTGCACCTCGTCGCAACCGTGTTCGCGCAGGAAGTCCAGCTGTTCATGGGTCTCCACGCCTTCGGCGATCACCGCCAGGTTCAGGCTGTGGGCCATGGCAATGATCGCCCGGGCAATTTGTGCATCCTGCTCGCCGCTGGGCAGGCCATCGACGAAGGTGCGGTCGATCTTCAGTACGTCGATCGGGAACTGCTTGAGGTAGTTGAGCGATGAATAACCGGTACCGAAGTCGTCGACCGCAATGCTCAGGCCGAGGTTTTTCAGACCGTCGAGGATCTGCATCGCCTCGCTGACTTCGCGCATCAGGATGCTTTCGGTGAGTTCCAGTTCCAGGCACGCCGGCGGCAGGCCGGTTTCCTTGAGGATGGTGGCGATTCGAGTGCCGAGCTGACCATCGGAGAACTGCCGCGCCGAGATGTTCACCGACACCTTCGGTACCCGTACCCTGGCCTGATGCCAGGCCTTGAGTTGACGGCAGGCTTCGCCGATCACCCAGTCACCGACATCCACCACCAACCCGAGCTCCTCGAGCACCGGAATGAAATCTCCTGGCGGCACCAGCCCGCGGCGAGGATGACGCCAGCGCAGCAACGCCTCGGCACCGGTCAGGCGCTTGCCGTCACCGCTGAACTGCGGTTGGTAATACAGCGCGAACTCGTTCTGTTCCAGGGCGTGGCGCAAGTCACTTTCCAGTTCCAGTCGCTCCAGGGCGCTGGCGTTCATGTCCGCCTGATAGAACTGGAAGTTGTTCTTGCCACGCTCCTTGGCGTGGTACATCGCCGTGTCGGCGTTTTTCATCAGTTGGCTGAGTTCATTGCCGTCCTGCGGGCTCAGGGCGATGCCGATACTGGCCGTGACGAAGAACTCGCGGCCCTCGAGCACGAAGGGTTTCACCAGGCTGGCGAGAATCTGTTCGGCCACATGAATGGCCCGGTTCAGGGCGATCTCACGGTTGGCTCGCGGTTGCAGGAGCAGGGTGAATTCGTCGCCGCCCATGCGCGCCACGGTGTCGTCATCGTCGACGCAACCGAGCAGGCGGGTGGCCATTTCCTTGAGCATGCGGTCGCCGGCGGCGTGGCCCAGGGAGTCGTTGATCGGTTTGAAGCGGTCGAGATCGAGGAACATCAGCACCACCCACGACTTCTGCCGTTCGGCCGATTGCAGGGCCGTGTGCAGGCGATCCTGGAACAGCGAACGATTGGGCAGGTGGGTCAGGGCATCGTAGTAGGCGAGGCGGTGAATCCGCTGTTCGCTGGCCTTGCGCTCGCTGATGTCGCTGAAGAAGCACACGTAGCTGGCCAGGTCGCCTTCATCGTCGAGTACGGCGGTGATCCCCACCCAGGCCGGGTAATGCTCGCCATTGCGGCGCTTGAGCCAGACTTCGCCTTCCCAGGTGCTGTGCTGGCCCAATTGCTTGAGCACGTAACGCAGATGGGTTTCCTGCTGTTCGTCGACGGTCAGCATGTTCGGCAACTGGTCGAGCACCTGCTCCACGGCATAACCGCTGACACGGCTGAAGGCTTCGTTGGCCTGGACGATATAGCCGGCCGGGTCGGTGATCAGGATCGCCGAGGTCGAGTGTTCGAATACCGTGGCGGCCATGCGCAAGTCTTTTTCGGCCCGGCGTTGCTGGCTGATGTCGCGACCGACCCCCAGCACGCCTTCGAAAGCGCCGTGTTCGTCCCAGACCAGCACCAGCCGCAATTCGATCGGGATCTTGCGCCCGTCGGCCCGCAGGCAATCGAACAGGAACAGCTGGGTTTGCACCTGGCTGCGTAACAGCGCCAGTTGATCCGGTTTATCCAGCGCTTTGCTGACCCGGTCCATCAGGTGATAGATGCCGGTCAGTTGTTGCGGGTTGGCGATGGTCGATTGCCAGCCGTTCTGGAAAATCCATTCGGTGTCATAGCCCAGCACTGCTTGCACCGAAGGACTGACGTAATTGAGGTTGAGGCGGCTGTCGGTGGAGAAGATCACGTCGCTGATGCTTTCGGCGAGCATCCGATAGCGCTGCTCGCTGTCACGCAGCGATTCGCTGGCTTCGATCTGGTCAGTAATATCCTTGGCCACGCCGATGATCCGCGTGACCTGGTCGTCCTTGTCCCGCGCCAGTGCCTGCTCGCGAATCTCGAAACGTCGCCACTGGCCGTCCCGATGGCGGAAGCGCAACTGGCATTGCATCAACTGGCGATAACCGGCCTGGCGCTGGACCTGGCGGGAGCGATGGTAATAGTCGGCGTCTTCGGGGTGCAGGAGGATTTCCCAGAAGTATTCGCCCATCTGCTGCAGCTCGGTGCGGTTGTAGCCCAGGGTCTGGCCCAGATGGTGGTTGCTGAAGATCATGCGCTGGCTGATCACATCCTGCACATACAGATGATCCGGCACCGTGCGCACCACGTCTGACCAGAACCCTTCGCGCTCCTGCAATGACAGTTCGATGAGCTTGCGGCTGGTGATGTCGGTGATGCTCAGGATTACCGCTTTAAAGTCGTCCTGGGTTTGCGGCAGGCGCAGCACCAGCCACAGATGCTGGTCGCGACCGCTGGCATCCTGCAGTTTGATTTCCAGCTCAAGCTGTTGCTGCCGGTTGAGCACCGCGTCGAGCACCTGATTGCCGATGGCGGCGCCGTCCTGCGGGTTGCCGTCGATCAGCAGTTTCCAGGCCTTGTCGGTGTTATCGACATTAAGCAGCTGCAGTGCAACCTGGTTGACTTCGGTGATCCGCAGTTCCTGCAATAGTTGCCGACGTTGTCCCGCAACCGCCAGCCACGTTTTCAGTTGCTCACTGTCCTGCAATTTCGACTTGTCGAAGAAGTTCTTGAGCCCGGACATGTCGAGGACACACAGGGCCACGCCGGTGCCTTCGAAAATATCCTGGTAACGTCGACGCCCTTCGCTCACCTGACGTTGACGCCTGCGCATGTTCAGCAAGGCGAGAAACGGCAGCATGGAAAACGCCAGGCCCAGCAGGCATTTGCCGATGAACGCCGGCAGCAGTTCTTCCAGTACGCGCTGACGGTCGAACAAACCGCGCATTTGCCAATCGCTACTGCTTAGCGGAACCGTCAGTACGCTGTTGGCGATATCGTCGGCGGTCAGCGTTCCCGGGTTGACCGAGGGCTGCGCTTCGTCGCGGCTGATGATCTGATGATTGATGCGGTTCTCCACCAGCCATAACGGGCGGTCAGCGGCCTCGCTTTGCTTGGTCAGGGACGAAAAGAATGTGGGGGTCAGGCGCAAGGCCCAATAACCTCGGGAGCTGCCGCTGGCCTGATGCAACAACAAATGCACCACGGAGCCGTCGGTGGCGTTGCTGAAGTAGTGCGCCTGGGAGTGGCTGCGGCGTACCAGTTCGCCCAGGTAGTCGCTGTCAGCGCTGTCGGGAGCGCTGTCGCTGATGACTCTTCCCGACGGGCTGAGCAAAGCCAGGCTGCGCAGATCAGGCAGCGACTGTTGCAGCTTGCGCAGCAGCGCCTGCAGTTCGTCGGCGTCCTGCGGTTGCTCGACGATCGGCAACAGATTGAGGGCTATCTGCGCGTTGAGCGCCATGTTCAGGCTGACCTGCGCGGCCAGGTCGGCGGTGTAGTCGATGGTGTACTGACGCTGGTTTTTCTGGGTTTCGCGCAACTGATCGAGCAACTGCCAGAACAGCAGGGCCAGCAGCAATAACACAAGTGTCGCCAATGTGCCCTTCAAGGTCCCGCGCAGGGGCGAGCCGGGCGTAGTGGCCGGCGCGCTGGAAGTCAGAAGCGGAGGAACATTGGACAAGCTGTAATCCTGCGGTTTGGCTGGACTGGCGCGACGTGCACTATAAGCCGGACGCCCGAAGGGCGGCTAGCATGCCTTGAGTTGTGGCGAAGTGCCAGCCCCAGCCCGTCGGCTGGACTGCCATCTGTCATTAAGGTAGCTTTGTCGGTTATGCGGGAGCGTTCCAGCTCCCAGGGCTTTTTCAGCGTCCATGTATTGAAATGCTCTCAATCGGGTGACGCGCACAGCCTGGCCAGGCATCGCCTGTGCCCTAATCATTCATCTGTCACTGACCCTAGGTTCTCCATGGCTCAATACGTATTCACCATGCATCGGCTGGGCAAAGTTGTTCCGCCGAAGCGGGAAATCCTGAAAAACATTTCTCTGTCCTTCTTCCCTGGCGCCAAGATCGGCGTGCTCGGCCTCAACGGTTCGGGTAAGTCCACGCTGCTGAAAATCATGGCTGGCGTCGACACCGAGTTCGAGGGCGAAGCCCGCCCGATGCCGGAGCTGAACATCGGCTACCTGCCGCAGGAACCACAATTGGATCCGGCCAAGACCGTGCGTGAAGTGGTCGAGGAAGCGGTGAGCGTGATCAAGGACGCTCAAGCGCGTCTGGATGAGGTCTACGCGGCCTACGCCGATCCGGATGCCGACTTCGACAAGCTGGCCGCCGAACAGGCCAAGCTCGAAGCCATCCTGCAAGCCAGCGACGGCCATAACCTGGAGCGTCAGCTGGAAGTCGCCGCCGATGCGCTGCGCCTGCCGGCCTGGGATGCCAGGGTCGAACACCTCTCCGGTGGTGAAAAGCGTCGTGTGGCCTTGTGCCGCCTGCTGCTGTCCGCACCGGACATGCTGCTGCTCGACGAACCGACCAACCACCTGGATGCCGACTCCGTTGCGTGGCTCGAGCACTTCCTGCACGACTTCCCGGGCACCGTGGTCGCGATCACGCACGACCGTTACTTCCTGGACAACGTTGCCGGCTGGATTCTGGAACTCGACCGCGGCGCCGGCATTCCCTACGAGGGCAACTACTCGGGTTGGCTGGAGGCCAAGTCCGAGCGTCTGGCTGCCGAATCCAAGCAGCAGTCGGCCCACGAAAAGGCCATGAAGGAAGAGTTGGAATGGGTGCGCAAAGGCGCCAAGGCCCGCCAGTCGAAATCCAAGGCTCGTCTGCAACGTTTCGAAGAAATGCAATCGCAGGAATTCCAGAAGCGCAGCGAAACCAACGAGATCTATATCCCGGCCGGTCCGCGCCTGGGCGACAAGGTCATCGAATTCAAGAACGTCACCAAGGGCTATGGCGATCGCGTGCTGATCGACAACCTGTCGTTCTCCATGCCTAAAGGTGCCATTGTCGGCGTGATCGGCGGTAACGGTGCCGGTAAGTCGACCCTGTTCCGCATGCTGATGGGCAAGGAAACGCCGGATTCGGGCAGCATCGAAGTCGGTGAAACCGTGCAGCTTGCTTGCGTCGACCAGAGCCGCGAAGACCTGGACGGCAGCAAGACCGTGTTCCAGCAGATCTCCGACGGTTCCGACCAGATCCGCATCGGCAGCTACGAGATCCCGTCGCGTACCTACGTCGGTCGCTTCAACTTCAAGGGCGGCGATCAGCAGAAGTTCGTCAAGGACCTGTCCGGTGGTGAGCGCGGTCGCTTGCACCTGGCCCTGACCCTGAAAGAGGGCGGCAACGTCCTGCTGCTCGACGAACCGTCCAACGACCTCGACGTCGAAACCCTGCGTTCCCTGGAGGAAGCCCTGCTGGACTTCCCGGGCGCCGCCATTGTGATCTCTCACGATCGGTGGTTCCTTGACCGCGTCGCGACTCACATCCTGGCGTACGAAGACGACTCGCAAGCGGTGTTCTTCGAAGGCAACTACACCGAGTACGAAGCCGACCGCAAAAAGCGTCTCGGCGAAGCGGCTGCCCAGCCGCACCGTGTACGGCACAAGAAACTGGCCTGATTTCGGGTTGGTTGCATAAAGAACGGAGCCTTCGGGCTCCGTTTTTTTTGGTGTGTTTTTTCAATGATTGCGCAGCGCATTCATCGCGAGCAGGCTCGCTCCCACAGGGGAATGCGTTTCAAGCTGTGGGAGCGAGCCTGCTCGCGAAAGCGATCTCCCTTGTGGTGCAAACGCCAGATCATCAATCCCCATTCAGGTGCAAAAACGCCCAAAAAACCAGGTGAATTTATATCCTGCGCACCATTTAATTTCATGAATGCGACATTCTGCTCTGTTCCTGTGCGCGAATCGTTTGTTACAGTCCGGCCCAATCTCTCCCAACGACAATAAATTTGCCGAGACTTTTCCATGATCGAATCCGTCGAATCCTTCCTTGCGCGCCTGAAAAAACGCGACCCGGATCAACCCGAATTTCACCAGGCCGTCGAAGAAGTCCTGCGCACCCTGTGGCCGTTTCTTGAGGCCAATCCGCATTACATGGACTCAGGCATCCTGGAGCGGATTTGCGAGCCGGAGCGGGCGGTGGTGTTTCGTGTGTCGTGGGTCGACGATCAGGGCAAGGTCCAGGTCAATCGCGGCTTCCGCATTCAGATGAACAGCGCCATCGGCCCGTACAAGGGCGGCTTGCGTTTCCATCCGTCGGTGAACATGGGCGTTCTGAAGTTCCTCGCCTTCGAGCAGACCTTCAAAAACTCCCTGACTTCGCTGCCAATGGGCGGTGGCAAGGGTGGTTCGGACTTCGATCCCAAAGGCAAAAGCGATGCCGAAGTCATGCGCTTCTGTCAGGCCTTCATGAGCGAGTTGTATCGCCACATTGGCGCGGACGTTGACGTGCCAGCCGGGGACATCGGTGTCGGCGCGCGGGAAATCGGTTTCCTGTTCGGTCAGTACAAGCGCCTGAGCAACCAGTTCACCAGCGTAATGACCGGCAAAGGCCCAAGCTACGGCGGCAGCCTGATTCGCCCGGAAGCCACCGGTTTCGGTTGCGTCTACTTCGCCGAAGAAATGCTCAAGCGCCGTGGTTTGGCGGTCGAGGGCAAGCGCGTGGCGATTTCCGGTTCGGGCAACGTCGCGCAGTACGCCGCACGCAAGGTCATGGACCTGGGCGGCAAAGTGATTTCGCTGTCCGATTCCGAAGGCACGCTGTACTGCGAAAGCGGTTTGACCGAGGAGCAATGGCTGGCCGTACTGGAACTGAAAAACGTGCAGCGCGGACGTATTCGCGAACTGGCCGACCGTTTTGGCCTGGAGTTCCGCGCCGGTCAGTTGCCATGGAGCCTGAGCTGCGACATCGCGCTGCCGTGCGCGACGCAAAACGAACTGGATGCCGAAGCCGCCCGCACTTTACTGCGCAACGGCTGCATCTGCGTGGCCGAAGGCGCAAACATGCCGACCACCCTTGAGGCGGTGGACCTGTTCATCGAGGCCGACATTCTGTTCGCGCCGGGCAAGGCCTCCAACGCGGGCGGTGTGGCGGTGAGCGGGCTGGAGATGTCGCAGAACGCCATGCGCCTGGCCTGGACCGGCGGCGAAGTGGACAGCAAGCTGCATGCGATCATGCAGTCGATTCACCATGCTTGTGTGCATTACGGCGAAGAGAATGGCCGGGTCAATTACGTTAAAGGCGCGAACATCGCCGGCTTCGTGAAGGTCGCCGATGCGATGCTGGCCCAGGGCGTCGTTTAAGTCGGTTCGATGCGGATCACTTCTATTAGTTGATCCCCGGCAGGTCGCTGCCACAACACTTCATCGTTGAGTCGTGCGCCGAGCAGTGCCCGACCCAGCGGTGAGCCCCAATTGATCAGGCCGTGGGCGGCATCGGCCTGATCCTCGCCTACCAGTTGTACCCGGCGTTCGGTAGCGTGTTCATCGGCGTAAGTCACCCAACTGCCGATCTGCACCTTATCCCTTGAAGTTGCGGCGAGTACCACCTGAGCGCTGCCCAGGCGCTGTTTGAAGTAACGCAGATCACGTTCGAGATCGACCAGGCGCTGTTTGTCGACCTGCTCGCCTTTGGCCGATTGTTCGGCGTGCAGGGCCTGCAGTTCGGCGACCTTGGCCTGCAGCAGACCCAGACCTTGCGGCGTGACGTAATTGGGCTGCGCGCTGACCTGCCGTTCGACGGGCTGATCGGCTTGCGCGGCGGCGTTATCTTCATTGACGAAGGCACGGCTCATGAAATTCTCCCGGTATAGGGTTTTGGCCATGGTCGCAGGCATTTGGTTTCACTGGATGTCTGAAAGCGACTTACGGCGAGTGATAAGCCCGGGCGGCGTCCTGATCTTTCTGCTGCTGCCAGGCTTTGTCCCGTTCCTCCAGATGACTGTTGCGCCCATCCCCCCTGTCCTGGTTATCGCGCATGGCCTGGCACTGGCGGAAACCATCGCTCCAGCCCTCGGCGTACATCGGGTCCTTGAGGTAACGCGGGACGTTTTTGCGGAACTCGCCAATGATCGCCCCAGCGGCTTGGCGACCACTGCTGCAACCGTCATCGAAGCCATCGGCGAAGGCGGGTGGGTAACCTTTGGCGAGCAGGTCTTCGTGGGTTGACTGGCAACCTGCGATCAGCAACAACACACCCAACCATCCCGCATACCGCCACATCTCACGCTCCCAAGCCGATACGCGGCCCCTAAGGAAAGTCTAGAAGTGGATTTGTCGGGTGGTGGTGAAAGGTGCGCAGGCATTTCGTCGAACACCACACCCCTTGTGGGAGCGGAGGTTGGGTCAGTAGTGATACCACTTCAGCTCAAGCATCACTTCGTTCTCGGCCGTCGCCAAGTGGCTGAACTCACGCTGGGCGCTCAAGCGCAGGCCGAGGTTGCGGGAGATTTCCCACTGCTGATTCAGGCTCAGGCTACGACGCACTTCGCCATTGGTGAAGAAATCCCCCTTGGCTTCCAGGCTCAAATTACCCAGCGGGTTTTTCCACAGCACCCCACTGCTGAAACCGGCGGCCGGGGCAATGAACGCGGCGAAGTCGTTGTTGTGTTCGATGCGCACGGTGCCCAGGGCAAATCCGAGCATGTCATCGCCCAGTTGCCAGGTTCCACCGCCGCCACCGTTGACGTGGCTGACCAGGGTCTGGTCATCATGCTTGCCCGGCACCCGCTCCAGGCCACCGGTGACTTGCCATGACAGCGGTTGCAGCAATTCGTTACGCGGGGTCAGGGAGCGAATGGTCGCCAGGTCCAGTCGCTGCACTTGCCAGTCATTGCCTTCGTACTGGCGCAGTTTCAGTTGCAGGATTTCGATCTGCGCGCCAAGGGGAAAGCTCTCGTTGTTGTCATTGAGGTCGTGATAAGCCATACGCAAGCCGTACTCGCCAAAGGCTTTATCGCCACGGGTGCCGAGACCGAGCTGCCAGGTGCGGGACTCGTGGCCGTCTTCAGGCAGGCCGGGTTGCGGGATGTCCAGTTCCGGTGCCGGGTTCTGGTTGATCGCCCGCAGCAGTTCGAAGCTGCGCTGGGCGCGCGCCGGGTCGCGTTCCTGACCGTTGGCGCGGTAGCGCTCCAGACGATAGGCCGCATCGATGATCAGTGCCTGGCGTTCGCGGGGTTGTGCCTTGAACGCCGGGTCTTGCAATTGCGTCTGGTCGGCGCTGATTTTCAGCACCCATTGCTGCTCTTCAGGGCTCAACGGCTCGGCGCGACTGAGCAACTCGCGTTCCCGGGACGGACGATACTGGATCGATTCAACCAGCCCGGCCTCCTTCACGGCCTTGACGGTGTCGGTGGGAATGGCCGTGAGCGGGAATTGCTCGGTCAGGCGCAGGCTTGGACGGGCCACCTGCAACAGTTCCAGCAAGCGGTATGAGCAGTTTTCGTCGAAAAAGAAGTAGTCGAACTTGATCTGCTTCAGCTCCCAGACGTGCTCGACCATGCGCGCGGTCTCCTGTTGGGTCAGGTTCAGCCGGTATTCCCACAGGTCGCGATTTTCCAGGCTGCGGTATTCCGAGAGTTTTTCCTGATAGGGCACCAGCGCGAACAGACCGGGATAACCGCCCATCAGGCCTTTCCAGGCGTAGATGATGCTGTTGTCCGAGCCCTCGATATAGGCGCCGAAGTTGATGGCGTAGCTGAGCAGCGAGGTCCTGTCGCTCTTTACGCCGGCCTGGTCGATGCGCAGCAGGGTGTGGCCGAACATCGAGGACGGGCTGTTCAGATAGGCCGCCGGGAAGATCATCACCGCGCTGTCGGGCGAGACGTCCTTGAACCATTGCTTGAACCCGGTGCATTCCGGTGTCGGCAAACCGGTCAGGCCAAGTTGCTCTTCGAGCCAGCGGGCGCGGGCAGGGTAAACGCATTGTGCGTGCTGTTCACCGGCGCTGGCCGGCGCATACAGCGCTTGCACGGTGGCCGACAGTTCACGGTCAGGGTGTTCATTGCCATCGGCGGCGAGGAAGAATTTCTGATCGCTGACATAGCTGCGCCAACCGCCGAGCTTGGCGGTTTCGTAATGGCCCAGGGATATCCAGAAAGGGTCGTTGGCCAGTTGCTGCAAACGTTGAGGATCGATATGAGGCGCGGCGGACAGCGGGGCGCAGGCACACAGCGCCAGCCAGGCAAGGCGTTTGAGCATAGGTGGCAACTTAAATACTGGAGAAAAAGACCCAAGAAGGGGCAGGTCCAAAAAACAAAACCCGCTTCCCGAAAGAAGCGGGGCGGGTCGAGCTTAAGCTTGAGTGGCGTACTTGGCCAGACGAGGGTCGGCTTTGAGCACGGCCAGGGTGTTGGCATGCACATCTTCGGCCGTCACGTCAGCTTTGCTGAAGATCTGCTGGAAGTGCTCGTGAGTGACGGCGGCGAAGTGCGCACGGTCTTCCGGCGCCACGCCCAGTACCACGGCATAGGTGGTCAGTGCTTCGCCCTGGCCTTTGGCCATGTCTTCGGACAGCTCGTTCATCATGCCATTCATGGCAAACCAGGATTTGCCGCCATAGGTCAGCGCCGAGTTGGTTGCGCAACCGTTGGTACCGGAGGTCATGCCGAAGGTTGCGTTGCCGGAAGTACCGTTGGTGGTGGATGCCAGGAAGTGAGCCGGGGTACCACGCTGGCCTTCGAACAGCATGTTGCCCCAACCGCAATCCGGACCGCCAGGCGCTTGCGCCATGGCATTGATGGATACAGCGGTGAAGAGAGTACCAAGAAGAATCCGTTTCATAGCTTTGTTCTCTTTTATGTGCGTACCAATAAACAAGGGGTCTGGCCCGTCTGGCGCCAGTGGGCCGGTCATTAGTCCAGCCGCGCAGTTTGGAGTTTAGGCACGATCACGGGGTTCCGTGATCTTTTGCGAAACATTCATGGAAAACGGCGTTACAGGCCCGGCCCGCCTGAGGTTGGCGGCTTGACTATGCTCGGGCCTGCGACGCTCCTTGCCAGTCGGGCATGGGCAGCGCCAGAATGCTGGCATCTGCCCCGCACGATTGTTAAGGAAGCCCGATGCCTGATCCTGTTGCTGCCAGCTTGCGTCTTGCGCCCGAAGCGCTGACCCGTCCGTTTTCCGCTGAACAGTTCAGCTTCTCTACCACCAATGATCTGGAGCCCTTTCGCGGTGTGCTTGGCCAGGAACGCGCGGTCGAAGCCTTGCAGTTCGGTGTGGCCATGCCGCGCCCCGGTTACAACGTCTTCGTCATGGGCGAGCCCGGTACTGGCCGGTTCTCGTTCGTCAAACGCTACCTCAAGGCCGAAGGCAAGCGCCTGCAGACCCCGGCGGACTGGGTCTACGTCAACAACTTCGATGAACCGCGCGAGCCGCGCGCACTGGAGCTGCCATCGGGCACCGCCGGTGCTTTCATCGGTGACATCAACGGCTTGATCGACAACCTGCTGGCGACGTTTCCGGCAGTCTTCGAGCACCCGTCCTACCAGCAGAAGAAAAGCAGCATCGACCGCGCCTTCAACCAGCGCTACGACAAGGCCCTGGACGTCATCGAGCGTCTGGCGCTGGAAAAGGACGTCGCGCTCTACCGTGACGCCAGCAACATCGCCTTCACCCCGATGGGCGATGGCAAGGCGTTGGATGAAGCTGAGTTCGCCCAATTGCCGGAAGCCGAGCGCGAACGCTTTCACGAGGATATTTCCGCACTGGAGGAGCGCCTGAATGAAGAGCTCGCCAGCCTGCCGCAATGGAAGCGTGAGTCGAGCAACCAACTGCGTCATCTGAACGAAGAAACCATCACCCTGGCCTTGCAGCCATTGTTGTCGCCATTGTCGGAAAAATACGCCGAGAACGCTGCGGTGTGCGGTTATCTGCAAGCCATGCAGGTGTACTTGCTCAAGACGGTGGTCGAGCAATTGGTGGACGACAGCAAGACCGACGCTGTCGCCCGCAAGTTGCTGGAAGAACAATACGCGCCGAGCCTGGTGGTCGGTCACTCGGCCAGCGGCGGCGCGCCAGTGGTGTTCGAGCCGCACCCGACCTACGAAAACCTTTTCGGTCGTATCGAATACAGTACCGATCAGGGTGCGCTGTACACCACTTACCGCCAACTGCGACCGGGTGCCTTGCACCGCGCCAACGGCGGTTTCCTGATCCTTGAAGCGGACAAGATGCTCAGCGAGCCATTCGTGTGGGACGCGCTCAAACGCGCCCTGCAATCACGCAAGCTGAAAATGGAATCGCCGCTCGGTGAGTTGGGCCGTCTGGCCACCGTGACCCTGACACCACAACACATTCCGTTGCAGGTCAAAGTCGTCATCATCGGTGCCCGTCAGTTGTATTACACGCTGCAAGACCTCGATCCGGACTTCCAGGAAATGTTCCGCGTCCTGGTGGATTTCGACGAAGACATCCCGATGGTCGACGAGAGCCTGGAGCAGTTCGCCCAGTTGCTCAAAACCCGTACTTCCGAAGAGGGCATGGCACCGCTGACCGCCGATGCGGTGGCGCGCCTGGCGACCTACAGTGCGCGCCTGGCCGAGCACCAGGGGCGTTTGTCGGCGCGTATCGGTGACTTGTTCCAACTGGTCAGCGAGGCAGACTTCATTCGTCACCTGGCCGGCGATGAAATGACCGACGCCGGGCACATCGAGCGCGCACTCAAGGCCAAGGCCACGCGGACCGGACGGGTTTCGGCGCGGATTCTCGACGACATGCTGGCCGGGATCATCCTGATCGACACCGATGGCGCGGCGGTCGGCAAGTGCAACGGCTTGACCGTGCTGGAAGTCGGCGACTCGGCCTTCGGTGTGCCGGCACGGATTTCCGCCACGGTGTACCCGGGTGGCAGCGGTATCGTCGACATCGAGCGCGAGGTCAATCTCGGCCAGCCGATCCACTCCAAGGGCGTGATGATCCTCACGGGGTATCTGGGCAGCCGCTACGCCCAGGAATTCCCGCTGGCGATTTCCGCGAGCATCGCCCTGGAGCAATCCTACGGTTATGTCGATGGCGACAGTGCTTCCCTGGGCGAGGCCTGCACCCTGATCTCGGCGCTGTCGAAAACCCCACTCAAGCAGTGTTTTGCCATCACCGGTTCGATCAACCAGTTTGGTGAAGTGCAGGCGGTCGGCGGAGTCAACGAGAAGATCGAGGGTTTCTTCCGTCTGTGCGAAGCCCGCGGGTTGACCGGTGAGCAGGGGGCGATCATTCCTCACGCCAACGTCGCCACGCTGATGCTCGACGAGAAGGTGCTGGCGGCCGTGCGTGCGGGGCAGTTCCATGTGTACGCGGTCCGTCAGGCCGACGAAGCCTTGAGTTTGCTGGTGGGCGAGCCGGCCGGCGAACCGGACGAGAAGGGCGAGTTTCCTGAAGGCAGCGTGAACGCGCGGGTCGTGGAGCGCCTGCGGGTTATCGCGGAAATGATCAGTGAAGATGATCTCAAGGAAGCCGAGAAGGAGTTGGCGCAAGAGGCTTTGGCGCAAACCAAGCCTGCGTGATACCTGGCTCGCCTCGGAACTGTGGGAGCGAGCCTGCTCGCGAAAGCAGACTTTCAGCCAACCCGTTCGTTGGATGTCAGGCCGCCTTCGCGAGCAGGCTCGCTCCCACTGTTTTTTGTGGTGAGCGTCGAAAAAGCGTCGTCAAGATTCACGCTATGACCATTCGGCGCCTTTCGGTCTCGCCTGACCTGCAAGCCAGACTTTTCTTCTATTCTCTGGTCAAGGATATCGACAGCAATCACAGGATAGAAACAGCCTTCCCGCGGGGGCTGAATACCGGATCTACCGAGGGTCGCCGCCATGTCGCGCAACCTCTGTCTTACCCGTCAATGCCTGGGCCTTGTGACCCGTATCGAATGTGCCATCCGTCCATTGGCCGGAGATACGGGCATGTGGACTCTGCTCTTCGCCGCCGGAATGGCCGGCGAACAACCTTCGGCCATCAAGGCCCAGGGACCGTTTCACGGTCCGATCGTCGCTGAATCAATCCTCGACACCATCGTTGAAAGCCTGACCTTGCACGGCTATGAGTTGGCCGACGATCCGCAAATCTGGTGCCTGCACCTGCAAGCCCAATTGCGGGAAATCAACGGTGGCCGCTGCCGAAACGTGGGCGGCTTCGAGTTTCACCCCGAGCATTGAGTCGCACTATTGATCAAGGCGCGTCATGTCGGCCTTGTCGAGTTTGACCTCGAAACCATATTGCACAGTGGCGAGGTCAGTGCGCTGATAGGTTTCCAGGCGCGTAGGCTGCCCGTAGAAGTAATGCACGGCAAACTGCGCCGGACCCTGTGTGCTCGCACCATGGCTGACCGATAGAATTTCCTTCAAGTAATTACCGGTGTCGTCCTTGGCGAAGAAACGCCAGTCCTGGGCGGGAAACGCCTTCAGGTCCACCACCAGCGCGTTGTCTTTGAGCTCAAGGCCCTTGGGCAGTTGACGGGCCTCGACGGTTTTTTGCTCGACTGTTGCCAGGAACAGCGGCATCGAGCCCACCGCGTAGGCCGGCGTTTCCGGAAACAGGTTCAGGTCGTAGGTGATGGTGCCGCGCAGGGGATCGATCTGGTAGGCCTCGGGTGACAGTTCGATCGGTTCATCGCGTTTACCGCGAGCGTCTTCGGTGAAGAAGCTCACCGGACTTTCTCCGGGATTGAACGATGTACCGAGCAGCTCATCGTTGAAGCTGCGCAGGTGGGTGAATTCGATTCGCGCGGCACTGGGTTCGTCTACCGATTGACTGATGCTGACGTTCTTTTTCAGTTGGTCCTCGCTCAGCGTTGCTCCTTTTAGCCAGGTCGGCGCCTGGTCGTCATAGACCACGACGTGCAGGTTCAAGGGCTGGATAGACTTGTCCGTGGTCTCGGCATCGAAGCGCCGGATTGGCAGGTCGAGGTCCTTGCGGGTGACTGTGGCGGCGGAAAAATCCAGGATGCTGACTTCGAGGGTATCGATCGTCCCGTTGAAGTACACCTTCGAATAATGTCGAGCCTGCTGTTTCTCAAAGTTGCGCTGTTCTTCGTCGAGCTGTTTTTCCAGGGACTCGCTCCAGCTCTTTTGCTGCTGCATCTTGGCCAACTGTTGCTGGTAGAAGGCGATTTGTACCGCGGTTTCGTTGATTGAACCGGCGCGCGAGATGAATTGCCCGGTGCTGTCCCTGGCCTGGACGATCAGCGGGTTCAGCGGTGTCTCACGGACTTCGGGTGCCAGCGGCGCGCTGTTGTGGTATTCGATTTCCGCGTAGTTGTTCGTCAATGCAAGCAGGGTGACGCTCAGGTTGTCATTGGTGCGGGTCTGGCCCACGTCCTTTTTCGTCAGGTCGAAGCTATAGAGGCGGTGTGGCGCGATGACCTCGACTTTGCCTTGCAGGCTGACCGGTTGTGGCTGCTGCTTTCTGTCGATGTCGAGGCCTTCGATGAAGGGGTAGGCGACGGTCAGGTCATCGGGGTTGGTCAGGTTGGAGCTCGATGGGCTCAGTTGGATGCCAGGGTCGGTTTCCGACCATTCCGGCTGGAAGGGAATCACTCGCTTATTGCTCAAGGTCACCGACTGCCATTCCAGTCCGTGGGGAAACAAAAACGCGGCAGGAACGCTGAAGGTGAATGGAAACACCGGTTGCAGATCGGTCAGGTAGTCGGAGCTGGAGTCCTTCTGCAGCACGAATAGCCCGTTGATGTAGGTATCGACCAGAGCTTGCGGGGTCGGGTAGTGCTTGAGCATGGCGAGGGCGTCTTCGCCGTATTCGGTCTCGACCGGCTTGCTGTCGAGCTTGAGTTGCGCACGCTCGAGAAGCAGCAGTGAGCTGCCAAGCTCCGATACGGCATCCTTGAGTTTCGGATCCTGAATGGCGTCCAGCGACTTTTCGAACTGCGCGGTTTTTTCTTCGAGGCTGACCTGGCGTTTTTCATCGCTGGGTGAGCAGCCGCTTAGTAACAACACCAGGCAAATTCCGGCACTCGTCAAAGGCAATCGCACATCCATTTCCTGTCTTCCTGTCCGATATCACTTTGCAGTCAATGATTTGGACACTAGCAGAAAAACCTTGATACACAGGCGCAGGTGGCGGATTTTTCGACGGTTTCTGGCCGCTTCTGGGTTTGGACGAGCGGCTGGTATACTCGCCGCCATTTTCAGCCCCACATGTGAGATTCAATGGAACGCTTTGTCGAAAATGCAATGTACGCCTCGCGCTGGCTGTTGGCGCCGATCTATTTCGGCCTGTCCCTCGGGCTGTTGGCGCTGGCGCTGAAATTCTTCCAGGAAGTCCTCCACGTCATTCCGAACGTGTTTTCGATGGCTGAGTCGGATTTGATCCTGGTGCTGCTGTCGCTGATCGACATGGCCCTGGTGGGCGGTCTGCTGGTGATGGTGATGATTTCCGGCTACGAGAACTTCGTTTCGCAACTGGACATCGACGACAGCAAGGAAAAGCTCAACTGGCTGGGCACCATGGACTCTTCTTCGCTGAAGATGAAGGTGGCGGCGTCGATCGTGGCGATCTCGTCCATTCACCTGTTGCGCATCTTCATGGACGCCAAGAACGTCGACCCTGAACACCTGCAGTGGTACGTGATCATCCACATGACCTTCGTGGTCTCGGCATTCGCCATGGGTTACCTGGATAAAGTCACCAAGCACTGATCCTTGCTGGCTGTACCAAGCGCGCCGCCCGTCTGTTGCAAAACAGACGGGCGGCGTCGTTTGTGGCTTGTGCTTTGATGCGCCGAAGCCTATCCCTGTAAAGAGGCTCGCTACTGCGTGAGGTGCGCTCATGAACCTGCAAGAGTTGAATGCGTATGCCATCGCCGGGAAGGTCGATGAGCTGAACCTGATCTCTATGGAGGGGGGCATCTACCTGCTGGAAGCGAGGATGCATGGCGCGGCGTATCCATTGAACGATTCCCATGGGCACATGATGAGCCTGCGTTCGGTGGAGCATGCCCGTGAGGTACTGCGTTCCTTTCCCAAGCTGCACTTCAACCTTGTGCACACGGTCGTGCATGACGAAATGTGCGGTCTGGTTGCGGATGTCGAGGAAAGCCTGAAGGTGCCGATCGCCTGACGTCCTCATCAATGGCATGACATCTGTGCTAGTCTGCTGGCCCTTTTGGTTCCGGGCGCTCCGGGACGCGCTGTGCACGCATGGCAAGTTCCCGAGCCGTCCGCACAGCGGAGCAGTGTCATGTCCGAAGTAAATCTGTCCACCGACGAAACCCGCGTCAGCTACGGTATTGGCCGTCAGCTGGGCGACCAACTGCGCGACAACCCGCCACCGGGCGTAAGCCTGGACGCGATCCTGGCCGGTCTGACCGACGCATTCGCCGGCAAGCCAAGCCGTGTGGGTCAGGAAGAAATGTCCGCCAGCTTCAAGGTCATCCGCGAAATCATGCAGGCCGAAGCTGCAGCCAAGGCTGAAGCGGCCGCTGGCGCAGGCCTGGCTTTCCTGGCTGAAAACGCCAAGCGTGAAGGCATCACCACTCTGGCTTCCGGCCTGCAGTTCGAAGTGCTGACCGCGGGCGAAGGCGCCAAGCCATCCCGTGAAGACACTGTGCGTACTCACTACCACGGCACCCTGATCGACGGCACTGTGTTCGACAGCTCCTACGAGCGCGGCCAGCCTGCAGAATTCCCGGTTGGCGGCGTGATCGCCGGCTGGACCGAAGCCCTGCAGCTGATGAACGCCGGCAGCAAATGGCGCCTGTACGTGCCGAGCGAATTGGCTTACGGCGCTCAAGGCGTTGGCAGCATCCCGCCGCATAGCGTACTGGTGTTCGACGTCGAGCTGCTGGACGTTCTGTAATACCTGGCCCGATATGACGCCGGGCTAATGTGGGAGCGGGCTTGCTCGCGAAGGCGTTTATTCAGTCAACCAATTAGTTGCTTGATGCACCGCTTTCGCGAGCAAGCCCGCTCCCACAGTTTTTTGCAGCGCTTCATATTTCGATCTTGTGGTGCAGTTCGCTGTGCGGGCGCAATGCCCGGGCATAGCAGAATAGAAACAGATTACGCACCAGTTCCTTGAGCACCAGCGGCTCGCTGGAATTCAGGCTGCTGACATCCAGATCACCTTGGTCTTGCAGTTCATGCAAGGCTTCTTCTTCAAGCACTGCGCAGACTTCCCCGGTTTCCCGATGCAGAATCCTCAGGTACGGGTGCGGGCGGTCCAGCCAGGCATCGATCAGATAAGTCATGTCTCATCTCCATTGATTGGGTTCCAATGAGAATAATTCCTATTCAATAAATAGCAAGAGACGATTCGCAGATTGGTCTTTTTTCCGGGTAAAGATTGCGTTAGGTCAAAGCGACTGGCGCTTTGCTATTGCGGAGACTTGATCAAGACGGGGGAGGGGCATCCCGCGGCGGGCGCGGGATGGAGTGCAGCGAAATCAGACTTTTCTGACGAACTCGGACTTGAGTTTCATCGGGCCGATGCCGTCGATCTTGCAATCGATGTCGTGATCGCCATCGCACAGGCGGATGTTCTTGACCTTGGTGCCGACCTTGACCACCAAAGACGTGCCCTTGACCTTGAGGTCCTTGATCACGGTGATGGTATCGCCGTCCTGCAGGACATTGCCGACCGAATCCTTTTTCACTGTGTCGTCGGACACCACATCGGCTTCCCCGTTGGCGGACCACTCGTGGGCGCACTCGGGGCAGATCAGCTGGGCGCCGTCTTCATAGGTGTATTCGGAATTGCATTTTGGGCAGGGTGGCAACGTGCTCACTAAGGCTCCTTGGATTCAGGATCGCTAAAAGCGCACATTATATAGGGTTTTTGCAATCTCTGTAGGAGCGAGCACGCTCGCGATGGTCGTAAACGATAACGCGGGCTAGCTGAATGCCCATGTCATCCCGACGTTTTTTCGCGAGCATGCTCGCTCCTACAGGAGGAGGGGCTTAGTGCGTGCGGGCTACCGCAAACTCACTCAGTTCAACCAGTGCATCGCGGTATTCGCTGGCAGGCAGTGCGTCGAGGCACTTGATCGCGCGGGCCACGTAATCGCGGGCCAGTTGCGCGGTGTATTCCAGCGAGCCCGAGGCTTCCACGGCTTGGCGGATGCTTTCCAGGTCTTCGATTCCGCCTTTCTGGATCGCCTTGCGTACCAGGGCGGCCTGTTCCGGCGTGCCTTCGCGCATGGTGTAGATCAGCGGCAGGGTCGGCTTGCCTTCGGCCAGATCGTCACCGACGTTCTTGCCCAGGGTTTCGGCGTCGCCTTTGTAATCGAGCAGGTCATCGACCAACTGGAAGGCCACGCCCAGGTGATCACCGAATGTACGCAGGGCTTCGGCCTGCTCCGGCGTGGCCTGGCACAGGGCCGCGGCGCTATGGGTCGAGGCTTCGAAGAGCATCGCGGTCTTGCCGCGGATGACTTCCATGTAGGTTTCCTCGGTGGTGCTGGCGTCGCGTACCTTCGACAACTGCAACACTTCGCCTTCGGCGATGATGCGCGTGGCTTGCGAAAGGATCTTCATCACTGGCATGGAGCCCAGTTCGACCATCATTTCGAAGGAGCGCGAATACAGGAAGTCGCCGACCAGCACGCTTGGCGCGTTGCCCCACATGGCGTTGGCAGTCGAGCGGCCACGGCGCATGCCGGACATGTCGACCACGTCGTCATGCAGCAGGGTCGCGGTGTGCAGGAACTCGATGGTAGCGGCCAGCAGGCGCAGATCGTCGCCTTCGCGACCAAGGGCCTTGCCACACAGCAACACCAATAAAGGACGTAGGCGTTTGCCGCCGGCCGAGGTGATGTAGTCGCCGATTTTCGATACCAGCGGCACTCGGGAAGTCAGCTGCTTCTTGATGATGCCGTCGACGGCGTTAAAATCGTCCGCCACCGCGCGGTAGAAAGCTTGGGGTTGCATCAGCGACAGGTGCTCCAGAAGGGTTGCGCGGCATGCTAGGACCCACGCCAGCAGGTGTCAAGGCGCGATGGACGGCCCCTTGCAAGGGACTCGTGCGTTGCGTACAATCGCGCACCCTGAACTTCCTGGGCAGCACCTGCCTTACGCAATTGCAAGCGGGCCTCCAGCCCCATGCAGCCATGCCAGCCAATACCTCTTCTTATAAAGAGCTGGGTGAGCAGGATTATCGGAGAAATACCATGTCTTATGCAGTAATCGTTACTGGCGGCAAGCAGTACAAAGTCGCCCCAGGTGAATACCTGAAGATCGAAAAACTGGAAGTCGCTACCGGCGAATCCGTTACCTTTGATCGCGTTCTGTTGGTTGCCAACGGTGACGACGTGAATATCGGCGCTCCAGTTGTTGCTGGCGCTACCGTTGTGGCTGAAGTGATCTCCCAAGGTCGTCACGATAAAGTCCGCATCATCAAGTTCCGTCGCCGTAAGCACCACATGAAGCGTATGGGCCACCGCCAGTGGTACACCGAGATCAAAATCACCGGTATTCAGGCTTAATTTCAGCCTAATTCCTCACTAGGAGAATTGAACTCATGGCACACAAAAAAGCTGGTGGTAGTACCCGTAACGGTCGCGACTCAGAAGCCAAACGCCTTGGCGTGAAGATGTATGGCGGCCAGGCTATCAAAGCAGGCAACATCATCGTGCGTCAGCGCGGCACCCAATTCCACGCTGGCTACGGCGTTGGCATGGGCAAGGATCACACCCTCTTCGCTAAAGTCGAAGGCGTGATCAAGTTCGAAGTAAAAGGCGCCTTCGGTCGTCGTTACGTGAGCGTAGTCGCGGCTTAATTGCGCGATCGCTGGAAAAGCCCTGTCTCGCGACGGGGCTTTTTCGTTTGTGGGGTGAGTCTCTTGCAAAGCTGTTTGTATGGGCTGTCGGCGTACGATGTAGGTGTCGTGGTTTGGGGTCGCTGCGCTCATTTTTGCAAGAGTCTTATGTCTTGATTGTTTTTCGGCTCGTCCGTATGGCGAGAGGCGTTTGTTATGAAGTTTGTTGATGAAGTATCGATTCGAGTAAAGGCCGGTGATGGCGGCAATGGCTGCATGAGCTTCCGTCGCGAAAAATTCATCGAAAACGGCGGTCCTAACGGTGGCGATGGCGGTGATGGCGGTTCCATCTACATGATGGCCGACGAGAACCTCAATACCCTGGTGGACTACCGTTACACCCGGCACTTCGATGCCGAGCGTGGTTCCAACGGCGGCAGCACCGATTGCACCGGCAAGAAGGGCGAAGACCTGATCCTGCGTGTACCGGTCGGTACCACGGTGATCGACTCTGCCACTCAGGAAGTCATCGGCGACCTGACCAAGGCTGGTCAGAAATTGATGGTGGTGCAGGGCGGCTGGCACGGTCTGGGCAACACCCGTTTCAAATCCAGTACCAACCGTGCGCCGCGCCAGACCACTCCGGGCAAGCCGGGTGAGCAGCGCGACCTGAAGCTGGAGATGAAAGTACTGGCTGACGTAGGTCTGCTGGGTTTGCCGAATGCTGGCAAAAGCACCTTCATTCGTTCGGTATCGGCCGCCAAGCCGAAAGTTGCCGACTACCCGTTCACCACGCTGGTGCCGAACCTGGGCGTGGTCAGTGTCGATCGCTGGAAGAGCTTCGTCATTGCCGATATTCCGGGTTTGATCGAAGGTGCTTCCGAAGGTGCGGGGCTGGGTATTCGCTTCCTCAAGCACTTGGCGCGTACGCGTCTGCTGCTGCACCTCGTGGACATGGCGCCGCTGGATGACGCCAGTGCTCCGGATGCCGCTGAGGTGATCGTCAACGAGCTGATCAAGTTCAGTCCGTCTCTGGCTGAGCGTGATCGCTGGCTGGTCCTGAACAAGTGCGATCAGATCCTTGAGGAAGAGCATGATGCTCGCGTCAAGGAGATCGTTGATCGCCTGGAGTGGACTGGTCCGGTCTATGTGATCTCGGCCATCTCCAAGCTCGGTACCGAGCGTCTGTGCCACGACATCATGCGTTACATGGAAGATCGTGCCGATCGCCTGGCCAATGACCCGGCCTACAAGGAAGAACTGGCCGATCTCGATCAGCGCATCGAAGACGAAGCTCGCGCGCAACTGCAGGCGCTGGATGACAAGCGTGCCCTGCGTCGCAGTGGCGTGAAGTCGGTCCACGACATTGGCGACGATGATTGGGACGAGGAAGATGTGGATGACGAGGACGGTCCGGAAATCATTTACGTGCGTGACTGATTTGTTGCGATAAACTTAAGCGCCGCTCAATCGAGCGGCGTTTTGGTATCTGGAAATCGATTGTTGGTCACGAATAACCACGAATAACGTCACGGGCAGTGCTGGGTCGCGCTGTCCTCAAGCTAAGGTTGAAGATGATGCGGAGCAAGGTGACAGGTGCGCAGCGTTGGGTCGTGAAGATCGGCAGCGCGTTGCTGACGGCGGACGGCAAGGGCCTGGATCGCGCGGCGATGGGTGTCTGGGTTGAACAGATGGTGGCCTTGCATGAGGCGGGTGTCGAGCTGGTGCTGGTGTCCTCCGGGGCGGTGGCGGCTGGTATGAGCCGGTTGGGCTGGACCTCGCGACCCAGTGCGATGCATGAGCTCCAGGCTGCCGCTGCAATCGGTCAGATGGGGTTGGTGCAGGCCTGGGAGTCGAGCTTTGCCGAGCATGGCCGGCATACCGCGCAGATTCTCCTGACCCACGACGACCTGTCCGACCGCAAGCGTTACCTGAATGCGCGCAGCACCTTGCGTGCGCTGGTCGAGCTGAGGGTCATTCCGGTGATCAACGAGAATGACACGGTAGTCACCGACGAGATCCGTTTTGGCGACAACGACACCCTGGCGGCGCTGGTGGCCAACCTGGTCGAGGCTGACCTGCTGGTGATCCTGACGGATCGGGATGGCATGTTTGATGCCGATCCGCGCAACAATCCGGACGCCAAGTTGATCTACGAGGCGCGTGCCGATGATCCGGCGCTCGATGCGGTGGCGGGCGGTACGGGTGGTGCGTTGGGGCGTGGTGGCATGCAGACCAAGCTGCGTGCTGCGCGTCTGGCTGCCCGTTCCGGCGCTCACACCATCATCGTTGGTGGGCGGCTTGAACGTGTGCTGGATCGCCTCAAGGCGGGTGAGCGCATTGGTACGCTGCTGTCGCCGGAGCGCGGCATGCTGGCGGCGCGCAAGCAGTGGCTGGCCGGTCATCTGCAAACCCGTGGCACCCTGGTGCTGGATGCCGGGGCGGTGACAGCCTTGTCCCAGGGCAACAAGAGCTTGCTGCCGGTAGGGGTCAAGTTGGTGCAGGGCAGCTTCCGTCGTGGTGAGATGGTGGTCTGCGTGGCGCCGGACGGTCGGGAAATTGCCCGTGGCCTGGCGAACTACAGCGCGTTGGAAGCACAAAAAATCATCGGTCAGTCGTCAGAGGCGATTGTTGGTCTGTTGGGGTATATGGCGGAGCCGGAGCTGGTTCATCGCGATAACCTGATCCTGGTCTGAAGGAATACCCGAATGCGCGTGGCAAAAGGATTGTTGGGGTTGTTGCTGGCGATGCCGTTGCTGGCTTCGGCTGAAGAGATAGGTCAGGTGTCGACGGTGTTCAAGTTCGTCGGGCCGAATGACCGGATCGTGGTCGAGGCCTTTGATGATCCCAAGGTCGATGGCGTGACCTGCTATCTGTCGCGCGCCAAGACGGGTGGCGTGAAGGGTGGCCTGGGGTTGGCCGAGGATCGTGCCGAAGCGTCCATCGCTTGCCGCCAGGTCGGGCCTATCAGCTTCAAGGGCGAGCTCAAGGATGGCGACGAGGTGTTCAAGGAGCGCACGTCCCTGGTGTTCAAGACCATGCAGGTGGTGCGCTTCCTCGACAAGAAACGCAATACGCTGGTGTATCTGGTGTACAGCGATCGCTTGATCGAGGGCAGTCCGCAGAATGCGGTGACGGCGATTCCGATCTTGCCGTGGGCTCGCGCTCAATAGGCCTGTAGGAGCGAGCATGCTCGCGATGGTCGTCAACGATTACGCGGGCTTCCTGTAAGCGCGCGGTGTTTTTTAGTCCATCGCGAGCATGCTCGCTCCTACAGTGTCTTTTGGGTGATCATCAAATCGCAGGCAATAAAAAACCGACCCTGAGGTCGGTTTTTTAATGAACGGGTCGCTTAGGCAGCAGCGGCAACGTTCAGGGCCTTTACGTGGCCATTCAGGCGGCTCTTGTGGCGAGCAGCCTTGTTCTTGTGGATGATGCCTTTATCGGCCATGCGGTCGATAACTGGCACAGCCAGAACGTAAGCGGCTTGAGCTTTGGCAGCGTCTTTTGCGTCGATGGCTTTAACTACGTTCTTGATGTAGGTACGAACCATGGAACGCAGGCTGGCGTTGTGGCTGCGACGCTTCTCAGCCTGTTTAGCACGTTTTTTGGCGGAAGGTGAGTTGGCCACCGTCGAGCTCCTCGAAAGACTTTTTAGGAAATAGCAAACAAAATAGGCCGCGAATCATGCCGATGAGTTGGTGTGTTGTCAAGGGCAGTTGAGACGTTCCGCTAAGTGGTAGGTATAAAGAGGCGGGAGATTCATTTCCGGCGTTTGACCTGTAAACTCGCGAGCTTTGGCTCTGTGCTGTTGCGGCGCGGAGTATCGCACAAGCGGGCGCTTTATTCGCCTGCTGTTTATCGACAGGCACAAACTCTTTCAATGAATCTGCTCAAATCGTTGGCCGCCGTCAGCTCTATCACGATGCTTTCCCGGGTTCTCGGGTTTGTTCGTGACACCCTCATTGCGCGGACATTTGGCGCGGGAATGGCGACCGACGCCTTCTTTATTGCCTTCAAGCTGCCAAACCTGCTGCGCCGGATTTTCGCCGAGGGAGCGTTTTCCCAGGCATTCGTGCCGATTCTTGCCGAATACAAAAGCCAGAAGGGTGAAGAGGCGACCCGAACCTTCATTGCGTATGTCTCGGGCCTGCTGACGCTGGTGCTGGCATTGGTCACGGCGTTGGGCATGATCGCCGCGCCGTGGGTCATCTGGGTGACCGCGCCGGGTTTCACCGATACTCCGGAAAAATTCGAGCTGACGTCCAGCCTGCTGCGGGTGACCTTTCCTTACATTCTGCTGATTTCCCTGTCGTCGCTGGCCGGCGCGATCCTCAACACCTGGAACCGCTTTTCGGTGCCAGCCTTCGTGCCAACCCTGCTGAACGTCAGCATGATCATCTTTTCGGTGTTTTTGACACCGTACTTCGACCCGCCGGTAATGGCGCTCGGCTGGGCGGTACTGGTCGGCGGTCTGGCACAGTTGCTCTATCAACTGCCGCACCTGAAAAAGATCGGCATGCTGGTGCTGCCGCGCCTGAATCTGCGCGATACCGGCGTCTGGCGTGTCATGAAGCAGATGTTGCCAGCGATCCTCGGTGTCTCGGTGAGCCAGATTTCGTTGATCATCAACACCATCTTCGCGTCGTTCCTGGTTGCCGGTTCCGTGTCCTGGATGTACTACGCCGACCGTTTGATGGAGTTGCCATCCGGCGTGCTGGGCGTGGCGCTGGGGACGATTCTGCTGCCGACCCTGGCCAAGACCTACGCCAACAAGGATCGCCAGGAGTATTCGCGCATTCTCGACTGGGGGTTGCGCCTGTGCTTCGTGCTGGTATTGCCGTGCGCCCTGGCCCTGGGGATTCTGGCGGAGCCGTTGACGGTTTCGCTGTTCCAGTACGGCCAGTTCGATGCCCATGATGCGGCCATGACTCAGCGCGCTTTGATTGCCTATTCCGTCGGTTTGCTCGGGATTATCCTGATCAAGGTGCTGGCGCCGGGTTTTTATGCGCAACAAAACATCCGTACGCCGGTGAAAATCGCAATTTTCACACTGGTCGTCACTCAGCTATTCAACCTGCTGCTGATCGGCCCGTTGGCTCACGCGGGCCTGGCGCTGGCTATCAGTGTCGGTGCCTGTCTCAATGCAGGGTTGCTCTTCTATCAGTTGCGTAAACAGCAGATGTACCAACCGCAACCGGGCTGGGCAAAGTTCGGCTTCAAGCTGGTGATTGCGGTCGGGGTGATGTCTGGCGTATTGCTGGCAGGGATGCATTTCATGCCGGCCTGGGGTGAGGGGCAGATGCTTGAGCGTTTCCTGCGTCTGGGTGCCTTGGTCGTTGCTGGTGTGGTGGCTTATTTCGGCATGTTAGTGTTGATGGGCTTCCGTTTGCGCGACTTCAATCGCAAGGCGCTGGGGTAGAGGTTCTGGCCTCGATAAACACGGGCGAGCCGGCGGTTTTGTCGGTTCGATCACTTTGGGTTACGGTGTTGCCTGTCGTCGGCCGCCGGGTGTGGTTATAATCGACCACTTTATGAGCAAGAAGCGCGTTATGCAGCTGGTTCGAGGCCTTCACAATCTGCGCCCCCAGCATCGGGGCTGTGTCGCCACTATTGGCAACTTTGACGGTGTACACCGTGGCCACCAGGCAATCCTGGCGCGGCTGCGTGAGCGTGCGCTCGAGCTGGGCGTGCCCAGCTGCGTGGTGATTTTCGAGCCGCAACCGCGCGAGTTCTTCGCTCCGGAGACCGCACCGGCCCGTTTGGCCCGTTTGCGGGACAAGCTCCAGCTGCTGGCGGCAGAAGGCGTCGACCGTGTTTTGTGCCTGGCTTTCAACCAGCGCTTGAGCAAGCTCAGCGCCAGTGAATTCGTCGATACCATTCTGGTGGATGGCCTTGGCGTCCAGCACCTGGAGGTCGGGGATGACTTTCGTTTCGGCTGCGACCGCGCGGGAGATTTCGATTTCCTGCAACAGGCCGGCATCCTTCAGGGGTTTACCGTCGAAGCGGCGCAAACCGTCGAGCTCGATGGCATCCGGGTCAGCAGCACACAGGTCCGCAATGCCCTGGCCGCCGCTGATTTTGCCCTGGCCGAACGCCTGCTCGGGCGGCCGTACCGGATCGCCGGACGTGTATTGCATGGCCAGAAGCTCGCCCGGCAGTTGGGTACGCCCACCGCCAACATACAACTCAAGCGTCGTCGCGTACCGTTCACCGGGGTTTACCTGGTGGATGTAGAGATCGGCGGCAAGACCTGGGCCGGCGTCGCCAATATCGGCGTGCGGCCCACGGTTCAAGGTGATGGCAAAGCCCACCTGGAAGTGCATCTTTTAGATTTTGCCGGCGATCTGTATGACCGGCGTTTAACGGTGGTTTTCCACCACAAGCTGCGAGAAGAGCAGCGTTTCGCCTCTCTGGAGGCGCTGAAAACGGCGATCAACGCGGATGTCGCCGCCGCCCGTGCACTAGCCGCACCTAGCGCCCATCGCTAATGAAGAGCCTTAAATGACCGACTATAAAGCCACGCTAAACCTTCCGGACACCGCCTTCCCAATGAAGGCCGGCCTGCCTCAGCGCGAACCGCAGATTCTGCAGCGCTGGGACAGCATTGGCCTGTACGGAAAGTTGCGCGAGATTGGCAAGGATCGTCCGAAGTTCGTCCTGCACGACGGCCCTCCGTATGCCAACGGTACGATCCACATCGGTCATGCGCTGAACAAGATTCTCAAGGACATGATCATCCGCTCGAAGACCCTGTCGGGCTTCGATGCGCCTTATGTTCCGGGCTGGGACTGCCACGGCCTGCCGATCGAGCACAAGGTCGAAGTGACCCACGGCAAGAACCTGGGCGCGGACAAGACCCGCGAACTGTGCCGTGCCTACGCCACCGAGCAGATCGAAGGCCAGAAATCGGAATTCATCCGTCTGGGTGTGTTGGGCGACTTTGCCAACCCGTACAAGACCATGGACTTCAAGAACGAGGCCGGTGAAATCCGCGCCCTCGCCGAAATCGTCAAGGGCGGCTTCGTGTTCAAGGGCCTCAAGCCTGTGAACTGGTGCTTCGACTGCGGTTCGGCCCTGGCCGAAGCAGAAGTCGAGTACGAGAACAAGAAGTCCTCGACCATCGACGTGGCGTTCCCGATTGCCGACGAAGCCAAGCTGGCTGCCGCCTTCGGTTTGCCAACCCTGGCCAAACCGGCTTCGATCGTGATCTGGACCACCACCCCGTGGACCATCCCGGCCAACCAGGCGTTGAACGTTCATCCTGAATTCAACTACGCCCTGGTCGATATCGGCGACAAGCTGTTGGTACTGGCTGAGGAGCTGGTGGAATCCTGCCTGTCGCGCTACGGCGTCGAAGGCTCGGTACTCGCCACTGCTTCGGGCTCGGCGCTGGAACTGATCAATTTCCGTCATCCGTTCTACGATCGTCTGTCGCCGGTTTACCTGGCCGACTATGTTGAACTGGGTGCCGGCACCGGCGTGGTTCACTCCGCTCCGGCCTACGGCGTGGACGACTTCGTGACCTGCAAGAAGTACGGCATGGTCAACGACGACATCCTCAACCCGGTTCAAAGCAATGGCGTGTACGTGCCATCGCTGGAATTCTTTGGCGGCCAGTTCATCTGGAAGGCCAACCCGGCCATCGTCGACAAACTGACCGAAGTCGGTGCGCTGCTGCATACCACCGTCATCGAACACAGCTACATGCACTGCTGGCGCCACAAGACCCCGCTGATCTATCGCGCTACCGCGCAGTGGTTCATCGGCATGGACAAGCAGCCGACCACCGGTGACAGCCTGCGTCAGCGTTCGCTCAAAGCCATCGAAGACACCAAGTTCGTTCCGGCCTGGGGCCAGGCGCGCTTGCACTCGATGATCGCCAACCGTCCGGACTGGTGCATTTCCCGCCAGCGCAACTGGGGTGTGCCGATCCCGTTCTTCCTGAACAAGGAAAACGGCGAGCTGCACCCGCGCACCGTCGAGTTGATGGAAGAAGTTGCCAAGCGCGTTGAGGTCGAAGGCATCGAGGCCTGGTTCAAGCTGGACGCCGCTGAACTGCTGGGCGATGAAGCGCCGCAGTACGACAAGATCAGCGATACCCTGGACGTCTGGTTCGATTCGGGCACCACGCACTGGCACGTCCTGCGCGGTTCGCACCCGATGGGCCACGAAGCCGGTCCACGCGCCGACCTGTACCTGGAAGGCTCGGATCAACACCGTGGCTGGTTCCACTCGTCGCTGCTGACCGGTTGCGCCATCGACAACCACGCACCGTATCGCGAACTGCTGACTCACGGCTTCACGGTCGACGAATCCGGCCGCAAGATGTCCAAGTCTCTGGGCAACGTGATTGCGCCACAGAAAGTCAACGACACCCTGGGCGCCGACATCATGCGTCTGTGGGTTGCCTCGACCGATTACTCGGGTGAAATGGCGGTTTCCGAGCAGATCCTGCAACGCAGTGCGGACGCTTACCGGCGTATCCGTAACACCGCGCGTTTCCTGCTGTCGAACCTGACCGGCTTCAACCCGGCCACGGACCTGCTGCCGGCCGAAGAGATGCTGGCACTGGACCGTTGGGCCGTGGACCGTACCCTGCTGCTGCAACGTGAGCTGCAAGAGCACTACGGCGAATACCGCTTCTGGAACGTGTACTCGAAGATCCACAACTTCTGCGTGCAGGAGCTGGGCGGCTTCTATCTCGACATCATCAAGGATCGCCAGTACACCACCGGCGCCGACAGCAAGGCCCGCCGTTCGTGCCAGACTGCGCTGTTCCATATCTCCGAAGCGCTGGTGCGCTGGATCGCGCCGATCCTGGCGTTTACCGCCGACGAACTGTGGCAGTACCTGCCGGGCGAGCGTAACGACTCCGTGATGCTCAACACCTGGTACGAAGGCCTGAGCGAGTTGCCGGAAGGCTTCGAGCTGGGTCGTGCCTACTGGGACCGCATCATGGAAGTGAAGGTTGCGGTCAACAAAGAGATGGAAATCCAGCGTGCAGCCAAGGCAGTAGGCGGCAACCTGCAAGCCGAAGTGACGCTGTTCGCCGAAGACGCGCTGACAGCCGACCTGGCCAAGCTGAGCAACGAACTGCGCTTCGTACTGATCACGTCGACCGCCAGCGTTGCACCATTGGTGCAGGCACCGGCCGATGCCGTGGTTACCGAAGTCAGCGGCCTGAAGCTGAAGATCGTCAAGTCCGCCCACGCCAAGTGCGCCCGCTGCTGGCACTGCCGTGAAGACGTCGGTGTGAACCCGGAGCATCCGGAAATCTGCGGCCGTTGCGTCGACAACATCAGCGGCGCTGGCGAGGTCCGTCACTATGCCTAATGCCGTTGGCCGTTTCGGGCGGCTGAGCTGGCTCTGGTTGAGCTTGCTGGTCCTGGTCATCGACCAGGCCAGCAAGTTCTACTTCGAAGGCAGGCTCCAGATGTACCAGCAGATCGTGATCATCCCCGATTACTTCAGCTGGACCCTGGCGTACAACACTGGCGCGGCGTTCAGCTTCCTGGCCGACAGCTCCGGCTGGCAGCGCTGGCTGTTCGCGTTGATCGCAGTCGTGGTCAGTGCGGTGCTGGTGGTATGGCTCAAGCGTCTGGGGCGCAACGAGACCTGGCTGGCCGTTGCTCTGGCCCTGGTACTGGGCGGCGCGCTGGGCAACCTTTATGACCGCATTGCCTTGGGCCATGTGATCGATTTCATCCTGGTGCACTGGCAGAATCGCTGGTACTTCCCGGCATTCAATTTTGCCGACAGTGCCATCACTGTAGGCGCTGTCATGCTGGCACTGGATATGTTCAAAAGTAAAAAGACCGGAGAAACCGTTCATGACTGAACAGGTATTGGCTGAGCAACGCATCGGCCAGAACACGGAAGTCACCTTGCATTTCGCATTGCGCCTGGAGAACGGCGACACGGTGGACAGCACCTTTGACAAAGCCCCGGCGACCTTCAAGGTAGGTGATGGCAACCTGCTTCCAGGTTTCGAGGCGGCGCTGTTCGGTTTCAAGGCTGGTGACAAGCGTACACTGAGCATCGAGCCGGAAAACGCTTTCGGCCAGCCAAACCCGCAAAACGTGCAGGTTATCCCGCGTTCGCAGTTCCAGAACATGGAGCTGTCGCCAGGTTTGCTGGTGATCTTCAACGATGCGGCCAATACTGAATTGCCGGGCGTGGTCAAAGAGTTCGACGATGGGCAAGTGACTGTCGACTTCAACCATCCGCTGGCGGGCAAGACGTTGACCTTTGATGTGGAAATCATCTCCGTCAAAGCACTGTAGATACTGTGAATGCGGGCTTGTGTGGCGAGGGGGCTTGCCCCCGTTGGGGTGCGAAGCGCCCCTGAAACCGGCCTCCGAGATTCTGAATGAGTCAGCGGTGACTGCTTTACGATTGCTGCGCAATCGAACGGGGGCAAGCCCCCTCGCCACAAATAGCTCGCTCCCACGGTTTGTTTTTCATTGTTTTCGCGCGCAAGACACGAGGCACAGCATGCAAATCAAACTCGCCAATCCCCGTGGCTTCTGCGCCGGTGTGGACCGGGCGATCGAAATCGTCAACCGCGCCCTGGAAGTTTTCGGGCCGCCGATCTACGTGCGCCACGAAGTGGTTCACAACAAGTTCGTGGTCGAAGACCTGCGCTCCCGTGGCGCGATCTTCGTCGAAGAACTGGATCAGGTGCCGGACGACGTCATCGTGATCTTCAGTGCCCACGGCGTTTCCCAGGCCGTGCGCAGCGAAGCGGCCGGTCGTGGGCTGAAAGTGTTCGACGCCACATGCCCGCTGGTGACCAAAGTCCACATCGAGGTAGCGCGCTACAGCCGCGATGGCCGTGAATGCATTCTCATCGGCCACGCCGGTCACCCGGAAGTCGAAGGCACCATGGGCCAGTACGATGGCAGCAATGGCGGGGCGATCTACCTGGTCGAAGACGAGAAAGATGTCGCGGCTTTGCAGGTGAACAACCCTGAAAAGCTCGCCTTCGTGACCCAGACCACCTTGTCGATGGACGATACCAGTCGTGTTATCGACGCGCTGCGTTCGCGCTTCCCGGCTATTGGTGGACCGCGCAAGGACGACATTTGCTACGCCACGCAAAACCGTCAGGATGCGGTCAAGCAACTGGCCGACGAGTGCGACGTGGTGCTGGTGGTCGGTAGTCCGAACAGCTCCAACTCCAATCGCTTGCGCGAGTTGGCAGAGCGCATGTCCACTCCGGCTTACCTGATCGACGGTGCCGAAGACCTGCAAAAGAGCTGGTTTGATGGCGTCGAGCGTATCGGTATCACCGCTGGTGCATCCGCCCCGGAAGTTTTGGTGCGCGGCGTGATCCAGCAGTTGCAGGCCTGGGGGGCTACCGGTGCCGATGAACTGGCCGGTCGCGAAGAGAACATCACGTTCTCGATGCCCAAAGAACTGCGCGTTCGCTCGGTGCTCTGAGTTTTTTCCTGTCGCATAACGCTTGCTCAGCCTTGTCGCTGCGCAGGCTGACGCGACCGGTCCGTGCCAACACCACTTGATGTTGGCTGACCGGCTCGCGAACGGCGCAAATGTGCAATGTCCCGCCAAACAATGACTCGCCCTGACCTCTGAATCGTATAGAGCTTCCGACTGGACCGTTCCCTACAATCGACATTCGTGCGCCGTTCTGGCGTTCGGCCAGTACTGGATTGTCGCTATCCATCTCCCCTTTGCCGCTGACATCCAGAATGATCCGCCAGCCTTGGCTCCAGTCACCATTGATGCCGTGAATCACCACGGCCTGGTTGCGGACGATGGCTTCGTTCCGGGCGGTGCGAATGCCACTGAAAAGAGTCTGTGCCGCTTGCTCTCTTTGGTTCGACTCGATCAGCGAGGCGAACGCCGGACTGGTCCAATGCAGAACAATTCCTGTAATTGCCAGTCCCATGAGCAGTTCGAACAGGCTGAAGCCTTGTTGCCGCATGACATCTCCCTCCGTGGCGTGCTGTGGCCCGCGCAATCCTTGCGCGAGAAATGACAACGCACACGCACTGCATCGCTCGAATGTTGCGCTGCGCAAGAGCAGGTATAGCCGAAGGAAACAGAAGGCCCCGATGGATCATCGTACAAAAGGTTTCACGCTGATCGAGTTGCTGGTCGCGCTCGCGATCCTTCTGATCCTGCTGACTCTGGCTGTCCCGGCGTTTACCCGCTCGACGCAAGCAACCAGGGCCGATGCTGAAATCGCGGACCTGCGACGAGCCCTGAATTTTGCCCGGCTCGAAGCCGTGGATCGAGGTAACACCACACGGGTTCGTCCGACGGCCGGCGGGGATACCTGGAGTGGGGAGCTGGCGGTTTACGACGGTACTGGCGCTTTGGCCAATGTATTGCGGGTTGTTCCGGCGATGAGCAGCGGTGCAACTCTGGCACTAACCTCTGGCGTCACCGCCATTGATTTCAACGCAATGGGTGGATTGTCGGCGCCGTCCTCGGAGGTGTCGATCAGCTATGGGCGAGGCGCACAAAGCAGGACGCTGACAGTGTGTTTGAATGGGCGAATTCTTTTGGGTGGAAGTTGCGGATGAGGGCAGGGGGCCAAGGCTCGCAGCAGGGCATGACGCTGGTCGAAGTCCTGGTTGCGTTAGTCATTCTGGGCGTGGGGTTGCTGGGGGCTGCGGCGTTCCAACTCAATGCGCTGAAATACACGGACAGTGCGCGTATGACCAGTCAGGCCAGTTTCATCGCCTACGACATGATGGACCGCATTCGCGCCAACGCCGCTGCGGACTACAGCATTGCGCCGCCAGCTTCGGGCAACCCGGACGTTGCTCGGGATCAGGACCTGTTTGATTTCAATACCAACATCGCCAGCTCATTGGGTGCCACCGCGACGGGCAGTATCACCGTCAATCGGCAGGTGTACACCATCACGATTACCTGGGATGACTCACGGGCTGCGAATGCTGCCGACTCGCGGCGCAGTTTCGTCCTGAGCAGCCGTACGGCCATTGATCCGGTGGTGATCCCGTGAGTCATCGCAGCAAGGGCTTTGGCCTGGTCGAGTTGCTGATCGCCCTGGCGTTGAGCTCGATCGTGGTGCTCGGTGTGGTGCAGGTTTTCATCGCGGCCAAGAACACCTATCTCAGCCAGAGCGCGGCCGCGAACATGCAGGAGGACGCGCGTTTCGTGTTGAGCAAAATGATTCAGGAAATCCGCATGGTCGGGATGTTCGGTTGCGTGCAAACGATCGCTGATTCGAGTGAGAAACGTGATTTCCATGCCAGTCAGCTAACGCCGATCCGTTGGGACAAAGGCAGGCGTAGTTTGACGCTGGTTACAGCGGATGTCGGCGTTAATGGCGACAAGCCGGACTGGACTGTGCTTTCCGACTGTCGAGCCAGTTCGACGGCCTACAGTGAGCGGCGGTCGCCAGTGGCGGGGCAATTGGCCTTTCCGATCCGGCGGCTGGTTTACAGCTTCAGCGACGACCAACTACTGATGCAGGGTGGATCAGCTTCAGCCCAGGTATTGGTGGATAACGTCAGCGCTTTTGACGTGAGCTTCGGCTTGGCCAGCACGGCCACTGATCTGGCTGCTTCCCGCTACAGCAGCAACCCGCCGGACCCCGCGCTGATTCGTAGTGTTCGCCTGAGCCTGACCCTCACCGATCCGCACCGCCGGGTGAGCGATCAAACCTTCAATGTGGTTGCCGCTCTACGCAATCGCTTGCCATGAGGGAGTGCCGATGAGTCGTTCTTCCATGACCTGTTGCACCCAGCGCGGCATGGCACTGCTGGTCACTCTGGTGTTCTTGCTCTTGCTGACGCTGACGGGGCTTTCATCAATGCAGAGTGCCACCCTGCAGGAAAAAATGGCCGGTAGCGTCGCCTTGCGCAACCAGTCGTTCCAGAGCGCGGAAGCCGCCTTGCGGGTGGGCGAGAGTGGAGTGCAAAGGGACAGTTATGCGCTACCCGTTTGTAGCGGCATTGTTCAGTGTGCACCACCGGCTGAGTCCTTGACCATTACCGCCGCTGGTTTCAACGCCACGTCCGGAGTGACCTGGATTGCATCGGGCAACGGTTTTTATGGCGTGCAAAACATCGGTGTCAGCGAAGATGCGGTGAATGTGCCAATCAATACCCAGGCGACCTTGTATCGGGTGACGGCTATAGGCATCGCGGGTCATTCGCGAAGTGTGGTGGAGAGCATCTATGCGAAGTACTGAGCGACTTTTGCGGTTAAGGTCACAGCTGGCTGGTGTCCTGGTCGCGCTTGGCGTCTCAGTGTCGACGCAGGCTGCCACGTCAGTGGATTCGCCAGCGCTGAACCGGCCAACCTGCCTGGCCAATGGCAACTGGTACGGTTTTTACCACGGCAATCAGGGCTTGAAGGCCGTCTGCCTGAAGCTGCCCGATGCGATCAGCGTTAAGATGCTCGACAGCAACGCCGATGGAGTGGTCGACAATAGCGACACGCTCTCCGAGGGCGTGATCTTTATCGGCGAACATTCGACCCAGGACGCCGGCGACAATGGTGGGGCGGTGAACGATTCCACTGGCGACGGTACGCCGGGGATGGAAAAATCCGGCGGCAGCCGTCGCATCATGTGGCGACAAATACAGTGAGTGAGAGTTGAGGCATGCGTAGTTCCAACCGCGGTTTTACCCTGATCGAAATCATGATCGTGATTGCGATCATTGGTATTGTCATGACCATAGCCGCCCCGAGTTTCACTGAGTACCTGAACAAGGGCCGTCGCGCAGACGTGACCGGCCTGCTCTCGGAGCAGGCGCAGCTCCTGGAGCGGTTCTACTCGCAGAAAAATGTCTACACCGATGCGACGGGCCTCAGTGCAGGTAATGATTACTACAGCATCATTCCGACCTTGGCCGACCAGACCTTTCTGCTGACGGCGGTGCGCAAGACCGGTTCAAGCATGGCCACTGACAAGTGCGGTGATCTGACCATCACCAACACGGGTGCCCTGGGCATGGTCAACGCAAAATCCGGCCTGACCAGCAAAGACTGCTGGGGGCGCTGAGATTCTTTTTTCAGGTGCTTTTTGCACCCTCTGTCTATTTAACGATTGGATCAGAACATGACCAGGCAACAGCAAGTGGTGATTGTCGGCGGTGGGGTGATTGGCCTGCTGACAGCCTTCAATCTCGCCTCCGAAGTGCAAAGCGTTGTGCTGCTGGATCGCTCCAGCGTCGGCCAGGAGTCGTCCTGGGCTGGCGGCGGTATTGTTTCGCCGTTGTACCCGTGGCGCTACAGCCCGGCGGTCACCGCATTGGCTCACTGGTCCCAGGACTTTTATCCACAACTGGGTGAGCGCTTGTTTGCCGCTACCGGCGTTGATCCTGAAGTGCACACCACCGGTCTGTACTGGTTGGATCTGGACGACGAGGCTGAGGCCCTGGCATGGGCTGCCCGGGAAAAACGTCCGTTGAGTGCGGTTGATATCTCGGCGGCACACGATGCTGTGCCGGTGCTGGGCAGCGGTTTTTCCCGGGCGATCTACATGGCTGACGTCGCCAACGTGCGCAATCCGCGGCTAGTGAAGTCTCTCAAGGCTGCTTTGCTGGCGCTGCCGAACGTGACGATCCATGAGCAGTGCGAAGTCAGCGGGTTTGTTCGCGACGGCAATAAAGTGGTCGGTGTGCAGACGGCCACAGGTGCTGTTCTCGGCGATCAAGTCGTCCTGACGGCCGGTGCCTGGAGCGGCGATTTGCTCAAGTGTCTTGATCTGACGCTACCGGTCGAACCGGTGAAAGGGCAGATGATTCTCTACAAGTGTGCGGCGGACTTTCTGCCAAGCATGGTCCTGGCCAAGGGCCGTTATGCGATTCCCCGGCGTGACGGGCACATACTGATCGGCAGTACGCTGGAGCATGAAGGCTTCGACAAGACGCCGACAGGGACGGCACTGGAGAGCCTGAAGGCGTCCGCGGTGGAATTGATTCCGGCACTGGCCGACGCCGAAGTGGTCGGGCATTGGGCTGGCTTGCGTCCGGGATCGCCCGAGGGTATTCCTTACATCGGCCGGGTGCCGGGGTTTGACGGGCTCTGGCTCAACTGCGGGCATTACCGTAACGGGCTGGTGTTGGCGCCGGCGTCATGCCAGTTGTTTGCCGATGTGATGCTGGGCCGGGCGCCCATTATCGATCCGGCGCCTTATGCACCTGCCGGGCGGCTCTGACTGCCGGGCAGTTGTTGTCAGTCAGGTTGCGATGGGGTCTCAATCCAGTCCCAACTTCTTGAGCCGGTAACGCATCGACCTGAATGACAGATTCAACCGCTGAGCCGCCGCCGTGCGGTTCCAGCGGGTTTCCTCCAGGGCCTGGAGCAGCAGTTGGCGTTCGACGTTTTCCAGGTAGGTTTCCAGATTGTCGATCCGGGTAAGGTCCGGCACGCCACCTTCAGTCCCACAGTTGCCCTCAGCCAGGCGCAGGTCGCCGGCTTCGATCTGATTGTTCTCACACAGGGTATGCGCTCGTTCGAGCATGTTTTCCAGTTCCCGTACATTGCCCGGGAAACGATAGTTTTTCAGCGCATCGAGAGCTTGGGGGTGGAGTGTCGCCGCTGGCTGACCGGTACTGGCGGCCAGGCCCTTGAGCATGTGGCTGGCTAGCATTTCGATGTCATCACGACGCTCGCGCAGGGGCGGCACCCGGAGCTCGATTACGTTCAATCGGTAGTAAAGATCATGGCGAAATCGCCCGGCGGCGACTTCGGCGCCAAGGTCCTTGTGGGTGGCGCAGAGAATGCGCACATCCACCGCCACTTCCTGCTGTCCGCCGACACTGCGTACGGCTTTCTCCTGAATCGCGCGCAGCAGTTTGACTTGCATGGTCAGAGGCAGGTCAGCCACTTCGTCGAGAAGCAGGGTGCCACCGTGAGCCGTCTGGAACAGGCCGGGTTTGTCTTCGATGGCGCCGCTGAAACTGCCTTTGCGATGGCCGAAAAACTCGCTCTCCAACAGTTCCGAGGGAATCGCCGCGCAGTTGATCGGTATGAACGGCTGATTGGCGCGAGCGCTTTGATCATGGATCAGGCGCGCGACCAACTCCTTGCCGCTACCGGATTCTCCGCTGATGTATACCGTCGCATGGCTGCTGGCCAGTTTGGTGATGTGCTTGCGCAGGTTGCGCATGGGCAATGAGTCGCCCAGCAAGCGACGATCGATGCCGGTCCCGAGGGCCGGACGCACCAGCGCTTTGGTGACCAGTTCGCGCAGGCGCGCAAGATCCACCGGTTTGGTCAGGAAGTCGAACGCCCCTGCCTTGAGCGCATTGATCGCGGTTTCGAGGTTGGCGTAGGCGGTGATCATGGCCACCCGGACCTGGGGGTGGCGTTGCTGGATGTGCTGCACCAGCTCCAGGCCGGTACCATCCGGCAACTGCATGTCGGTCAGGCATAGATCGAAGGATTCGCGTTTTAGCAGGGATCGCGCTTCGCCGACGTTGCGGGCGTTGAACGTCTCGAGCTTCATCCTTCCCAGGGTGATTTCCAGGAGTTCGCGAATGTCCGGTTCGTCATCGACGATCAAGACTTTTTGTCGGGGTCTCGTGTTCAACCTGGGTTCCGTCCGTGAGCAAGGGTCATGCAAAAGCTGTCGCTTTCCTGGCGTGCCTTGAAGTCTAGGCGGGACACAGTGCTTTTGCCCGGCTGGCCGGACCGATAAGGCCCCAGGTCCCTGATATGGGGGGTGGGGGCCTTGCCATGAAACATTTCCAGTGATTTCAGGTCGAGCCGTAGCGGCGACATTTGCCCGCGACGTTGCAGGTGCAGGACGTTTTCGATTACCCGGTTCATTCGCAGCGTTTGGTCTTGAATAATCTGCGTCAGACGTCGATCTACGCCCTTCAGTTCCTTGGGTATTCGCGATAGACCTCAATCAGCCGTCATTTCGGCTGAGGTGTCAGCGGCCGCTGGAGCCCTTGTCTTGCTCGAGATGAGCCTGGCTGCAATACCAGCGTTGGTCGAGGCTCAATGCGTGGTCACGAGGCAGGTGAACACCGCAATGGGCGCAACGGACCATGGGCGCCGCTTCCCGCTCGGCAGGGGATGCGGGAGTGGAAGCCTTGCCCTTGAACTTGCGCCAGAACCATACGGCAGCGGCAATCAGGGCAATCCAGAACAATAAACGAAGCATGGTGAGCTGCTTTTTGATTGATGAAGCGGCAGTTTAGCCAAGGACCTGACAGGCGCACAGTGTAATAAGGCGCTGAAACAAAAAAGGGAGACTCGAAAGTCTCCCTTTTTACACAACCGCAGCTGTCAGTCGAACATGCCGAAGGTCATGTAGCTGAACCACGAGCGGTCGCTGTTGTTGCCTTCCGCTTCATGATTTTCTTCTTCGACCGCGTCGCTATTGTCGTCTTTAGGCCTGAGCTCGGCCGGGATTGCATCCTTGGCATCCTGGAACTGCTTCTGTACGTCCTGGTTGGCGCGGGTTTCGCCCGGTGGCAGTGGCGGACGGGACTCGATCAGGCCCAGGGTTGCCTTGCTCAGCCACGAACGGTTGTCGGCTTCGGCCACGGTCGGTACGAACTGACCGTCCACCAGCGTCGGGTGGTTCGGGTAGTTGAGCTTCAGGGTTTCCAGGCTGGTGGCCGCCAGTTCATCCAGGTGCAGGCGCTGGTAGGCCTCGGTCATCACCGCCAGGCCGTCGCCGACCGAAGGGGTTTCCTGGAAGTTTTCCACAACGTAACGACCACGGTTCGCGGCGGCGACATAGGCCTGACGGGTCAGGTAGTAGTCGGCCACGTGAATTTCGTAGGCTGCCAGCAGGTTGCGCAGGTAAATCATGCGCTGCTTGGCGTCTGGCGCATAGCGGCTGTTCGGGAAACGGCTGGTCAGTTGGGCGAACTCGTTATAGGAGTCGCGGGCGGCGCCCGGGTCGCGCTTGGTCATGTCCAGCGGCAGGAATCGCGCCAGCAGGCCGACGTCCTGGTCGAAAGAAGTCAGGCCCTTGAGGTAGTAGGCGTAATCGACGTTCGGATGTTGCGGGTGCAGGCGAATGAAGCGCTCCGCTGCGGATTTGGCGGCTTCTGGCTCGGTGTTCTTGTAGTTGGCGTAGATGAGCTCGAGTTGTGCCTGGTCGGCATACCGACCGAACGGATAACGCGATTCCAGAGCCTTCAGCTTGGCGATGGCGCTGGTGTAGCTGCTGTTGTCCAAGTCATTTTGAGCCTGTTGGTACAACTCGACTTCACTGAGGTTTTCGTCTACGACTTCCTTCGATGAGCAAGCAGCGGTCAATGCGAGGATGGCGATCAGCAGCAGGTGTTTCACTTGCATGGCGGCTTGCGTCCCTATGACGGCCGCTGTCTTGGGCGTGGCCGTCCTGTTATGATGAGCGCCCCGTTGAATAGCCTCGGGGCAAAAGACGCCGTATTTAACCACAAGCGCGCAGCCGAAACCAAAGGCTGTGCCGACGCCTAGTCTGAGCATGTCCGATAAAATTGAACTCCGCGCAGAGGTGCCGTCCGAATTGGGCGGCCAACGCCTCGATCAAGTCGCCGCACAATTATTCGCCGAGCACTCGCGCTCGCGCCTTTCCGCCTGGATCAAAGAAGGCCGCCTGACTGTGGATGGTGCGGTCATCCGACCGCGCGACATCGTTCACGGCGGCTCCATTCTCGAACTGACTGCCGAGCAGGAAGCCCAGGGTGAGTGGGTCGCCCAGGACATCGAGCTGGACATCGTCTACGAAGATGACGACATCCTGGTGATCAACAAGCCTGCGGGCCTGGTGGTGCACCCGGCTGCAGGCCATGCCGACGGTACCTTGCTCAACGCCTTGCTGCACCATGTGCCGGACATCATCAATGTGCCCCGCGCCGGTATCGTGCATCGTCTGGACAAGGACACCACCGGTCTGATGGTGGTGGCCAAGACCATTCAGGCGCAGACAAAGCTCGTCGCCCAATTGCAGAGCCGCAGTGTCAGTCGTATCTACGAATGCATCGTGATCGGTGTGGTGACTGCCGGCGGCAAGATCAACGCGCCGATCGGCCGTCATGGCCAGCAGCGCCAGCGCATGGCCGTGATGGAGGGTGGCAAGCCGGCCGTCAGCCATTACCGCGTGCTCGAACGCTTCCGCTCCCACACTCACGTGCGGGTGAAGCTGGAAACCGGCCGTACCCACCAGATTCGCGTACACATGGCGCACATCAACTACCCGTTGGTCGGGGATCCCGCCTACGGCGGCCGCTTCCGTATCCCTCCGGCCGCGAACCCAACCATGGTCGAATCCCTGAAAAACTTCCCGCGTCAGGCGCTGCATGCGCGTTTCCTGGAACTGGATCATCCGACCACCGGCAAGCGCATGAGCTGGGAATCACCGTTGCCGGAAGATTTCGTCTGGCTGCTGACCCTGCTCAAGCAAGACCGCGAGGCGTTCATCGGATGAGTGACTGGCTGATTCCTGACTGGCCCGCGCCGGCCGGGGTCAAGGCCTGCGTCACCACCCGTGCGGGCGGCGTCAGTGTGGCGCCGTTCGACAGCCTCAACCTCGGCGATCACGTCGACGACAGCCCTGAAGCTGTTACCGAGAATCGCCGTCGTCTTACCGAACACTTCTCCATTCAACCGGCCTGGCTGCAGCAAGTCCACGGCATCGTCGTGGCCCATGCCGATCCGGATCAGGTGGTGACTGCCGACGCCAGTTGGACATCGACACCCGGTATCGCCTGCGCGGCGATGACGGCCGATTGCTTGCCAGCGTTGTTTTGTGATCGTGCCGGCACTCGTGTCGCAGCGGCCCATGCCGGTTGGCGCGGATTGGCGGCGGGCGTGCTGGAAGCCACCCTCGACAGTCTGGCGGTACCACCTGCCGACGTATTGGTCTGGCTTGGCCCGGCCATCGGCCCGCAGGCCTTTGAGGTCGGCCCGGAAGTGCGCGAAACCTTCGTGCAGCAGTTGCCGCAAGCGGCAGAGGCGTTTGAGCCGAGTCAAAACCCCGGCAAGTTCATGGCCGACATCTATATGCTGGCCCGCTTGCGTCTGGCGGCTCGTGGTGTAACGGCTGTCTATGGTGGTGGTTTCTGCACCGTAACCGACCCTCGCTTCTTTTCCTATCGCCGAGCGTCCCGCACCGGCCGATTCGCCTCCTTGATCTGGCTCGACCGCTAGACTTCCCTGACCTGCATCAACGTCACGACGCTTGAATCTTCCAGAATCGGCCACATCTATTGTGGTATCTGGCAGGTTTCTTCATTCAGGATGTTTATAGGTCCGGCCTGCTCAAAAGGAGGGTGACCCATGCGTATAGACCGTTTAACCAGCAAGTTGCAGTTAGCGTTGTCCGATGCCCAATCCCTGGCTGTCGGCCACGATCATCCGGCCATTGAACCGGCGCACTTGATGCAAGCCTTGCTCGAACAGCAGGGCGGCTCGATCAAGCCCCTGTTGATGCAGGTGGGCTTCGACGTCAACAGCCTGCGTAAAGAGCTGACCAAAGAGTTCGACCAGCTACCGAAAATCCAGAACCCGACCGGTGACGTGAACATGTCGCAGGATCTGGCGCGCCTGCTCAACCAGGCTGACCGTCTGGCCCAGCAGAAGGGCGACCAGTTCATCTCCAGCGAACTGGTGCTGCTCGCTGCCATGGACGAGAACAGCAAGCTCGGCAAACTGTTGCTCGGTCAGGGCGTGAGCAAGAAGGCCCTGGAAAACGCGATCAACAACCTGCGTGGTGGTGAGGCCGTCAATGACCCGAACCACGAGGAAGCGCGTCAGGCGCTGGACAAGTACACCGTCGACCTGACCAAGCGCGCCGAAGACGGCAAGCTCGATCCGGTGATAGGTCGTGACGACGAAATTCGCCGGACCATCCAGGTGTTGCAACGCCGCACCAAGAACAATCCGGTGCTGATCGGTGAGCCTGGCGTGGGTAAGACCGCCATTGCCGAAGGCCTGGCCCAGCGCATCATCAACGGCGAAGTGCCGGATGGCCTCAAGGGCAAGCGCCTGCTGTCCCTGGACATGGGGGCGCTGATCGCCGGTGCCAAGTATCGCGGTGAGTTCGAAGAGCGCCTCAAGGCCTTGCTCAATGAACTGGCGAAGCAGGAGGGGCAGATCATCCTGTTCATCGATGAACTGCACACCATGGTTGGCGCCGGCAAGGGCGAAGGCTCGATGGATGCGGGCAACATGCTCAAACCGGCCCTGGCTCGCGGTGAGCTGCATTGCGTCGGTGCCACTACGCTCAACGAGTACCGCCAATATATAGAGAAGGACGCCGCTCTCGAGCGACGTTTCCAGAAAGTGCTGGTGGACGAGCCGAGCGAAGAGGACACCATCGCCATCCTGCGTGGCCTCAAAGAGCGTTATGAGGTTCACCACAAGGTGGCGATTACCGACGGCGCGATCATTGCCGCGGCCAGGCTCAGTCATCGTTACATCACTGACCGGCAGTTGCCCGACAAGGCCATTGACCTGATCGACGAGGCCGCCAGCCGCATCCGCATGGAGATCGACTCCAAGCCGGAAGTGCTGGACCGTCTGGAGCGTCGCCTGATTCAGCTGAAGGTGGAATCCCAGGCGCTGAAGAAGGAAAGCGACGACGCGGCGAAGAAGCGTCTGGAAAAGTTGCAGGAAGAAATCGCTCGTCATGAGCGTGAGTATTCGGATCTCGAAGAAATCTGGAACTCGGAAAAAGCCGAAGTCCAGGGTTCCGCGCAGATCCAGCAGAAAATCGAGCAATCCCGCCAGGAACTGGAAACGGCCCGCCGCAAAGGCGACCTGAATCGCATGGCCGAGTTGCAGTACGGGGTGATCCCGGACCTGGAGCGCAGCCTGCAAATGGTCGACCAGCATGGCAAAGCCGAAAACCAGTTGCTGCGCAGCAAGGTGACTGAAGAAGAGATCGCTGAAGTCGTGTCGAAGTGGACCGGTATTCCAGTGTCGAAAATGCTCGAAGGCGAGCGCGACAAACTGATGAAAATGGAAGCCCTGTTGCACCAGCGTGTGATCGGCCAGGAAGAAGCGGTGGTCGCGGTTTCCAATGCGGTGCGGCGTTCCCGCGCCGGGTTGTCCGACCCGAATCGCCCGAGTGGCTCGTTCATGTTCCTCGGCCCGACCGGTGTCGGTAAAACCGAGCTGTGCAAGGCGCTGGCCGAATTCCTCTTTGATACCGAAGAGGCGATGGTGCGGATCGACATGTCCGAGTTCATGGAAAAACATTCCGTGGCTCGCTTGATCGGTGCGCCACCGGGCTACGTGGGGTACGAAGAGGGTGGTTACCTGACCGAGGCCGTCCGTCGCAAGCCTTATTCCGTGATCCTCATGGACGAAGTCGAGAAGGCGCACCCGGATGTGTTCAACATCTTGCTGCAAGTGCTCGAAGACGGCCGTCTGACCGACAGCCATGGGCGCACGGTGGATTTCAAGAATACCGTGATTGTCATGACGTCCAACCTGGGGTCGGTGCAGATCCAGGAGCTGGTCGGCGATCGTGAGGCGCAGCGTGCAGCGGTGATGGATGCGATCTCCACGCACTTCCGGCCGGAGTTCATCAACCGGGTCGATGAAGTGGTGATCTTCGAGCCATTGGCGCGAGACCAGATCGCCGGCATTACCGAGATCCAGTTGGGTCGCCTGCGCAGCCGCCTGACCGAGCGGGAGCTGAAGCTTGAACTCAGCCCCGAGGCCATGGACAAGCTGATCGCGGTCGGTTACGACCCGGTGTACGGTGCACGGCCGCTCAAGCGAGCGATCCAGCGTTGGATCGAGAACCCGTTGGCGCAGTTGATCCTGTCCGGTCGATTCATGCCGGGCGATACCGCTCACGGCGTGGTGGAAAACGACGAAATCGTCTTCGTCTGATCCTTGGCGGCAGGAAAATTGAAGAGGCCTTGCATTGCGAGGCCTTTTTTTTGTCAGGCTGTTGATCTTAAAGGAAAAGGCTTGTAAAGTGCGCCCCGCAGTCAGTCACCCGCCAGGGTTTCAGCCTTCCGGGCAGGAATCCAAAATAAGTTGCAAATCATTAACTTGAAAGCAAATTAGGGGGTTGACAGAGGTGCTGAAGATTGTAGAATAGCGCGCCTCAGACACACGAACGCAGCGATGCGAGCGGGTCGAAGAGAACGCAGTAAAGCTACAAAGTTGTAAATTGAAATGTGTAGTTCCGTGATAGCTCAGTCGGTAGAGCAAATGACTGTTAATCATTGGGTCCCAGGTTCGAGTCCTGGTCACGGAGCCAATTTCAAGCCGGGGTATAGCGCAGTCCGGTAGCGCGCCTGCTTTGGGAGCAGGATGTCAGGAGTTCGAATCCCCTTACCCCGACCATTTTTGGGTCGTTAGCTCAGTTGGTAGAGCAGTTGGCTTTTAACCAATTGGTCGCAGGTTCGAATCCTGCACGACCCACCATTTTTGAAACCAGGTAACACTGGGATCGAATCTTAAGATCAGACGCCAAAAGCTCTGTTCGCAGAAGGCGCCTTTCGAAGGTGCCTTTTTTTTACCGGGGTATAGCGCAGTCCGGTAGCGCGCCTGCTTTGGGAGCAGGATGTCAGGAGTTCGAATCCCCTTACCCCGACCATATTAAAAATCCTCGTATCGAAAGATACGGGGATTTTTTTTGCCCATGAGAAACTCCGCAAAGCCACTGTGCGAGCCTGCTCGCGAAAGCGTCATTACAGTCGACATCATCGTCATCTGAAAGACAGCTATCGCGAGCAGGCTCGCTCCCACATCAGGTTTTACATCAGTGAAGCTTGAGGCGTGGCTCGGTGCCTCGTCCGATCTTGCTGCCCAGCATCAGCATCGCCGTGCGGAACGGCCCATACAGCGCCATTTGGTGCATGCGGTATAGCGATATGTAGAACATCCGCGCCAGCCAGCCCTCGAGCATCACACTGCCGGTGAGGTTGCCCATCAAGTTACCCACAGCCGAAAAACGCGACAGCGAGATCAGCGAGCCGTAGTCGGTGTACTTGTACTCCGGTAGTGCCTTGCCTTCGATGCGCAGTTTCAGCGATTTGGCCAGCAACGAAGCCTGTTGGTGAGCGGCCTGGGCACGTGGCGGTACATTGCGGTCGCTGCCAGGTTGCGGGCAGGCGGCGCAGTCGCCGAACGCAAAGATGTTTTCGTCACGGGTGGTTTGCAGGGTCGGCAGCACTTGCAACTGATTGATGCGATTGGTTTCCAGGCCATCGATGTCCTTGAGGAAGCCCGGTGCGCGAATACCGGCGGCCCATACCTTCAGGCTGGCGTTGATCACTTTGCCGTCGGCGGTAATCAAGGCGTCAGCCGTCACTTCGCTGACGGCGGCATTGGTCATGACGTTGACCCCGAGTTTCTCCAGGGTTTTATGCACAGGCCCGCCAATCCGCTCCGGCAGCGCCGGCAGGACTCGTGGCCCGGCTTCGATCAGGGTGATGTGCATGTTTTCCGGTTTGATCCGGTCCAGGCCGTAGGCTGCCAATTCATGGGCGGCATTGTGCAGCTCGGCGGCCAGTTCGACCCCGGTGGCACCGGCGCCGACGATGGCGACGCTGATTTGTTCGACGGCGTCGGCCTGGCCGGCGTGAGCGCGCAAATAGTGATTGAGCAGTTGCTGGTGGAAGCGCTCGGCCTGTTTGCGCGTGTCGAGGAACAGGCAGTGCTGCGCCGCGCCCTGGGTGCCGAAATCGTTGGTGGTGCTGCCGACGGAGATCACCAGCGAGTCGTAAGGCACTTCGCGGGCCGGCACCAACTCCAGACCGGCTTCGTCATAGGTGGCGGCCAGCTGGATTCTTTTCTTCGCGCGATCGAGCCCGCTCATGCGCCCCAGCTGAAACTCGAAGTGGTTCCATTTGGCCTGGGCAACATAGTTCAGTTCATCTTCGGAAGAGTTCAGGGAGCCGGCCGCCACTTCGTGCAACAACGGTTTCCAGATGTGGGTCAGGTTCGCGTCGACCAGCATCACACTGGCCGTGCCGCGCTTGCCCAGAGTCTTACCCAGACGGGTAGCCAACTCCAGACCGCCGGCGCCGCCGCCAACGATGACAATACGATGAGTCATGGGGATATCTCGCAAGGCTAAAAGAAATCGTTGTCTTCGTTACCCAAGCGAGCATGAGGGTCTGTTGACGTTTGATGACGACCGCGACGGATGCCCACGTGGTGCAGGGCAAGGCGCGAGGAACGTGATTTGGTTGTTCCAAATGAGTTCCGAGCAACGCTGCCCTGCGCCACGTGGGCGTCCGTCCCTTCGGGTTGCGCTCCAACGAGCGCGAGGCTGCGTTGCGGGATTTGCCAAGGGAACAACCATTGGCGGCATCCCGCGCCTTGCCTCGCACTCGTTGGAACGCAACGCGGTTCGTCATCAAACGTCAACAGACCCTCGGCAGCTCATAGCGTCAGGTAACTGATAAGTCGGCTCAACAGGCCCAGACCAATGGTCACTGCCAATACCAGTACAAGGAGCATCCACGGCCGGAAAGGCCGGCGCTCGACTTGGTGCTGGGACAACTGCAGGTACTCTTCGACATGCTTCTGGTCGTCGGGGTTCAGGCGGCTGGTCATATCGGGCCTCGTCAGGGGTAGACGTTGCTGAATGTGTAGAAGCTACAGTGTTTTTACCCAGGGTTGAACGCAGCATAGCCGCTGTCCGGAACAGGTTCGACGCTCACGATATCGTCCAGGCGAATGATTCCACTTTGTAACACCCGGGCAGTGATTCCGCCATGTCCGCGCACGGCCTGAAAGGTACCGATGCCCAGGTTGCTTTCCAGGCGCGCACAGGGCTGGCACCAGCCGGTAGTTTCGAACGTTGCCTGGCCGATCCGGAAGCGGCGGCCCTTGAGGCTGAACAGATTGATGCCACTGATAACGAGATTGCGCCGCAGATCTTCAGGCCGGACCGGGTGATCCTGCGCTCGCCCCATCAGTGCGCTGATCACGGCCAAATGCTCCCACTGGATCAGCGTTACCTGCCGCGCATTGCGCACGCCGGGGCGGGCGTGGTCGCCGGTCAGGCCGGCCTCCAGGCGCGCTTCCACGGCATCGAGTTCAAGCATTTGCGAACGTGATTGCGGGCGCACGCCGATCCAGCGTACACGACCTTGCTGCGGCACCTCGGCGATCAGCTGTTGCAGCGGGCTCACAGACTGATCCCGACGTCGAACACAATGCTGCGCCCCAGGTTGCTGCGCAAAAAGTCCGGTGCATCCGGGTGTGCGAACAGCACGCGGGCGAAAGTCGGCCCCACCAATGACAGCGAGCGCCAGCCCTGACGCAGGTATTCGGTCGGTGGCGGGAAATGGCTGTTGAGGTCCAGCACTTCGCGTTTGAGGCTGGCAAAGGCAATGATGTCCAACTCACCCAGATCCATGCCGCGTTCTTTGTAGTTGTGCGCTTTTTTGCGCAAGGTCGGCGCCAATCGCAGCAAAAATTCGTTGGCTGGAATGCGCCGGGGCTTGGCCTCGCGGCGCACCAGTTGGCTGAGGGAAAACGCGCTGCGACGGCGTTGCAGTTCGTCGCGCCATTCGTCGTTGAGGCGCCGGCCCTCGTCGAGCACGAAGAACACCTCGAAACTGGCATCGCGAAACAACACATCCGGCGGCTCCCCGGCGGGGGCGAACTCATCGGCACGATAGGGAATGTTCAAGCCTTGCAGCAGGCGCTGGCAGACCCAACGCTCCCGCTCCCATTTGCGGGCATTGGACAGGAAGGCGTTGGCCTGCTCGGCCGCGATGGTCAGCAGGCGTAAGTAATCTGAGTCATCCATAGGCCCAAGCTTAGCGTTCAAACGTGATCGCAAAGAAGACAATTTGTCTCCGAGGCTCGATGCCTCCCGTTCCCATGCCCGTTTCAGGGCTCTGCACAAAATGGATAGTGGTCTGCGCGCACTGGCTATTGCCTCGTATCGGGCGTCTCTACCCTCGGCTGTACGGACGTAAGCCGTGTTACCGACGCTCTAAAAAAACAACAACAAGAGAAATACGCCATGCGCAAGATCGACGTACATGAGGTTATCGACAACGCTCGTTTCAACCGCTTTCACTGGATGGTGCTGTTCTGGTGTGCCTTGATCATCATCTTCGACGGTTACGATCTGGTGATCTACGGCGTGGTCTTGCCGATGCTGATGAAAGAATGGGCGCTCAGTCCTTTGCAAGCCGGTGCACTGGGCAGCTATGCACTGTTCGGCATGATGTTTGGCGCGCTGTTCTTCGGTCCGCTGTCCGACAGGATCGGCCGCAAGAAGGCCATCACGATCTGCGTGATGCTCTTCAGTGGCTTCACCGTGCTCAATGGTTTCGCCCGAAACCCCACCGAGTTCGGCCTTTGTCGCTTCATTGCCGGGCTCGGCATTGGCGGCGTGATGCCTAACGTCGTGGCACTGATGAACGAGTACGCGCCGAAAAAAATCCGCAGCACTCTGGTCGCGATCATGTTCAGCGGTTACTCGGTGGGTGGCATGTTGTCCGCCGGGCTGGGCATTGTGCTGATCCCGAGCTTCGGCTGGCAGTCGGTGTTTTACGTGGCGGTCCTGCCGTTGCTGTTGTTGCCGCTGATCATGTATTTCCTGCCCGAATCGGTGGGCTTCATGTTGCGTCAGGGGCGTAATGAAGAGGCGCGCAACATTCTTCAACGCATCGATCCGGCCTGCGTCGCACAACCGTCTGACCAATTGCACATGGCCGAAGTGAAAGGCACGGGCACCCCGGTGCTGCAGTTGTTTCGTGAGGGCCGTGCGCTGCGCACGCTGATGCTGTGGCTGGCGTTTTTCTGCTGCCTGTTGATGGTCTACGCGCTGAGTTCCTGGCTGCCGAAACTGATGGCCAACGCCGGTTACAGCCTGGGTTCGAGCCTGTCGTTCCTGCTGGTGTTGAACTTCGGGGCGATCTTCGGCGCAGTCGGCGGCGGGGTGCTGGGTGACAAGCTCAATCTGCCGAAAGTGCTGGCGGTGTTTTTCGCCATGGCGGCGGTGTCGATCACGCTGTTGGGCTTCAATAGCCCGATGCCGGTACTGTACCTGCTGATCGCCATTGCGGGTGCCACCACCATTGGTTCGCAGATTCTCCTGTACGCCTGCGCCGCGCAGTTTTATTCCATGACGATTCGTTCGACCGGTCTGGGCTGGGCGTCGGGCATTGGGCGCAACGGGGCCATCGTCGGCCCGTTGCTGGGCGGTGCTTTGCTCGGGATCAGCTTGCCCCTGCAACTGAACTTCATGGCGTTTGCCTTGCCCGGTGCGGTGGCAGCCCTGGCCATGACCGTGTTCGCCATCAGCAGTCGACGCAGCGTGGCTGGCGTCAATCCAGCGTTGTCAGCGACCGGTGCCTGAATCATGAAAGCGTTTTTCCAGGACTTCTCGTTGTCAGCCGCCGTGGCTGGATTCATTGCCACGGTGATTTCCTACGCCGGCCCATTAGTGATCATTTTTCAGGCGGCAGAAGCGGCACATCTTTCACGGGAAGTGTTGTCGTCCTGGATCTGGGCGATCTCTATTGGCAGTGCCGTGCTCGGTATCGGTTTGAGCCTGCGCTACCGCGTTCCGGTGATCATCGCCTGGTCGGCGCCGGGTTCGGCGTTGCTGGTGACACTGTTGCCTGACATCTCCATGGCAGAGGCGGTGGGCGCTTATTTGGTCAGCAGCCTGATCATTTTCGTGGTTGGCATCTCGGGGGCTTTCGACCGGATCATCAGCAAGCTGCCCGCCGCCATCGCGGCGGCGATGCTGGCGGGGATCCTGTTCAGTTTCGGCACCGGGTTGTTCGTATCGATGCAGCACAAGCCGTTGCTGGTCCTGGCGATGTTTGCCTGCTACCTGATCTGCAAGCGTGTGATACCGCGTTTTGCGGTGATGATGGTGCTGTTGGTGGGGTGTTCGATTGCCGCGCTCACCGGTGATTTGCATCGTGAAGCGCTGGTGATCGGCCTGGCCACGCCGGTGTGGATTACGCCCGAGTTCAGCCTGGGCGCGATCCTCAACATCGCCTTGCCGCTGGTGATGGTGGCGCTGACCGGTCAGTTCGTGCCCGGCATGGCGGTGCTGCGCGCCAGTGGATATCCAACGCCGGCGAGCCCGATCATCGCCAGTAGCGCCCTGGGCACGGCATTGCTGGCGCCGTTTGGTTGCCATGGACTGAATCTGGCGGCCATCACTGCGGCGATCTGCACCGGTCGCGAATCCCACGAAGATCCGCGCAAACGCTACGTGGCCGGGGTCGTCGGCGGCCTGTGCTACCTGCTGTTGGGGATCTTCGGCGCCACGCTGGTCTCGCTGTTTTCAGCGTTCCCCAAGGAGTTGATCGCGGCGCTGGCCGGGCTCGCCCTGTTCGCCGCCATTGCGGGTGCGTTGACGGGCGCGATGGCGGTGCCGAGCGATCGTGAAGCCGCGCTGGTGACCTTTCTGGTCACGGCTTCGGGCATGTCGTTGTTCGCTTTGTCCGCGGCGTTCTGGGGGCTGATTTTCGGCATGGCCACCCATGTGCTGTTGAGCGCTCGTCGTTCCGTTCCCCTTCGCAAATCCACTGCAACCGAAGCTCTTCAACCCGTCGATCAATAACAATAAGAGACAAACGATGAAACAGATTCTCCCAACAACCGGTTCGGCGTTGGCCCTGGCTGTCGTCTCGAGTTTTTCCACAGGCACGATGGCCGCTGAAAAAGGCTTTGTCGAAGACACCACCGCGACGTTGCAGGCGCGCAATTACTACTTCAGCCGCGACTATTCCGACATCGTCGGCGCCAACCAGCAATCGAAGGCTGAAGAGTGGGCGCAAGGTTTCATCCTCAACGTGAAGTCCGGATACACCCAGGGCACCGTTGGGGTTGGGGTGGATGTCATCGGCTTGCTCGGCCTCAAGCTCGACAGTGCTCCGGACCGGACCAATACCGGTTTGCTGCCAGTGCAGGACGACGGTCGTGCGGCGGACAACTACAGCCGCCTGAAAGGCGCGTTGAAGATGCGCTACTCCAGAACCGAGCTGAAAGTCGGTGAGCTGCAACCCAATCTGCCAGTGTTGGCATTCAGCGATATTCGCCTGCTGCCGCCGAGTTATCAGGGCGCAAGCATCACCTCCAACGAGATCAATGGCCTGACGGTGCAGGGGGGGCACTTGAGTTCCACCAGCCTGCGCAACGAGGCTGGCGACGAAAAGATGCAAGCGATGCTGGGTCATGTGCCGCAGCGTCAGGTCAGCAGTGATGGTTTCAATTTTGCCGGCGCTGATTATGCCTTCAACGACAAGCGCAGCTCGGTCAGCGCCTGGTATGGGCAACTGGAAGATATCTACAACCAGCGTTTTCTGGGTTTAAAGCACAGTGAGCCGGTGGGCGACTGGACCCTCGGCGCCAACCTCGGATACTACGATTCGCGCGAGGACGGCAAAAAACTGCTGGGCAACATCGACAACCAGGCGTTCTTCTCGTTGCTGTCGGCCAAGCGTGGCGGTCATACGTTCTACGTCGGCTATCAGGGCATGTTCGGCGACAGCGCATTTCCGCGGGTGTTTGCCAACATCTCGCCGCTGGGCAACGAAGTGCCGACCTACGAGTTCGCCTTTACCGATGAACGTTCCTGGCAGGCGCGCTATGACTACGACTTCGCGGCGCTCGGCGTACCGGGGCTGACCAGCACCGTGCGCTACATCAGCGGCAACAACGTCGATACCGGCAAGGGCTATGAAGGCAAGGATCGCGAGCGTGACCTGGACATCGGCTATGTGCTGCAGAGCGGCAGCCTCAAGGGCCTTGGCATCCGTGTGCGCAACGCGATGGCGCGTTCAAACTACCGCAGTGATATTGACGAGAACCGCTTGATCCTCAGCTACACCTGGACTTTGTTATGAGCCATTGATCACAGGCTGCTGGTGCAATCACCGATGACGTCGTAGGTCACGCGGTGGGTCTGGCCCTGATGATCGACATACTCCATGGTCGCCGGTACAACCCCGCACGCGGTCGCAGTGGCGGACACGGAAACCACCTTGGCGATGTCCAGTGGCTGCGCCGGGTTGTACAGGACTGCGAGAGGCTCGTTGTCAGCGGCCATGGCCGAGGTGGCGATGACGGTCAGCAACAGGCTGATCAACGTTTTCATGTTGGCGTGCTCCGTGTCGGTGTCGATGTCTGAATTTTAGTCTTTGCCACCAACGGATAAAGGGGCGAGCGATGGATGCAGCCTTACATAAAACGTAACAGTCATCGCCCGCAGGGGGGCTTATGGATGTGCTTAACAATTTGCGCGTGTTCATCCGGGTGGTGGACTGCGCCAGTTTCACCGGGGCAGCCGATGCGCTGGATCTGTCGACCGCGCAGGTATCCCGCTTGGTGGCGGATCTGGAGGAGCATGTTCAGGCGCGTCTGTTGCAGCGAACCACGCGACGCTTGAGCCTGACCGACGCCGGCGAACGTTTCCTGCTGCGCAGCCGGCAAATCGTCGAAGCCATGGATGAGGCGACCGCCGAGGCCCGCGGCGCTCATATCAATCCGGCTGGACGCCTGCGGGTGCACTGCATGAACGGCCTGGGCGTGCTGCTCACACCGTTGATTGCCCGCTATACCGAGCTTTATCCCGATGTGGTGTTCGAACTGACCTTGTCGCAGTGCAATCCCGATCCACTGGAGGAGGGGCACGATGTGGTGATTTCGATTGCTCCCGAACTGGTCGACTCGCAAATGGTTGCCCAGGCCATCGGGCAAATCTACAGCGTGCCCTGTGCCGCCCCGAGTTACTTGCAGCGCCGGGGTGTGCCACAGCAGCCGCTGGCGCTGAACGATCATCGATGCCTGCGCTTGCTCGACCCGTTGTACAGCGATCAATGGCTATTTCAGGACGAGTACGGCGAGCACGCCGTCAGCCCGGCCAAGACCTTTCAGTGCAATGTCGCCGAGTCGATGGTCAAGGCTTCGGAAGCGGGCATGGGCATCAGCCTGCTGCCGTTCTACACCGCGACGCGGCCCTTGAGCGACGGCACATTGCTGCGCGTGTTACCGGCTTGGCGCCTGCGCGAACGCAATGTGTATGCGCTGTATCCTTCGCGACGTTTTCTCGATGCCAAGGTCCGTACCTGGGTGGACTTTCTCAAGTCAGAGCTACCGAAGCTGTTCGCCGAACATGACGCGGTGATGAGCGATCCGCGACATTGGGCTTGAAGGCAAAGGGCAGGCGAGCAGCGGTGTAGACTGAGGGCCTGTTGTTCTTCGCCTGGAGGTGCGCGTAGCCATGATCGGTGCAGAGTTGCTGTCATCGCAAACCCTTGCGGTCGGCTGGCTGATTTATGTGCCGGTGCTGATTTGGGCGATCTGTCGCGCGCCGTGGGTTGAACTGTTCACCGACAGTCGTCGTCAGCATCTGCTGTTCGGAACGGTGTTTGCGCTGTTTCTGTTGTGGATGGTGCGGCGCGACTTTGATACCGGTGTGTCTTACCACTTCATCGGCATGACCGCGGTGACGCTACTGCTGGACTGGCCTCTGGCACTGGTGGGTGGCCTGGTGGCGCAATCGGGGCTGGTGCTGCTTGGTCGACAGGACCTGGTGGCGGTCGGGGTCAATGGTGCGCTGTTGATTGCTTTGCCGGTACTGGTCACCGAATGCTGCGCCATTCTGGTGGAGCGTGCGCAGCCGCGAAATCTCTTCGTGTATATCTTCGTTTCCGGATTCTTTGCCGCCGCGCTGTCCGCGTTGCTGTGCCTGCTGCTGGCGCTGTGGTTGCTGTGGTTCGATGAGCGTTTCGAGATGCCTTACTGGCTTGAGGATTTTGTCGGCTACCTGTGGCTGATCATTTTCCCGGAGGCGTTTATCAACGGCATGGTGGTCAGTGCGCTGGTGGTGTTCTGCCCGGAATGGCTGGAAACGTTCAACCGCACCCGCTACCTCTCGGCCCCCTGGAAAGACGACGATCCCAAGTCTTGAAATCGTCGACTCGGTGGATCAATGACGCGGGTCGAAGTCGCCGCTGAACAACTCGTCCTCGGCGTCGGGAGCTACCGGGATCTTGTGTTCTTCGGAGGCCCAGGCACCCAGGTCGATCAGTTTGCAGCGGTCGGAGCAGAAGGGCCGGAATTTGCTCTCGGCGGTCCATTCCACAGGGGCGCCACAGGTTGGGCATTCGACGGTTGTTGGTTGGCTCATGACTGGCCTCCACGCAAAGTAAGATAAAAGTGATGCAGGCGTTCGACCTCGCTGTGCAACCAGGCAAGGTCGCGGTCATTGACCACGACGTCGTCGGCATGGCTCACGCGGTCCTGGCGGCTGGACTGGGCCTTGAGGATCGCCTGGACTTGCTGTTCGCTGGTCTGGTCTCGTTGCAGGGTGCGTTCAATCTGCAATTGTTCCGGGGCATCGATCACCAGCACCCGATGGGTCATGGCGTATTGCCCGGACTCGATCAGCAGCGGCGAAACCAGAATGGCATAAGGTGATTTTGCCAGCGCCAGGTGGTGAGCGATTTCCTCGCCGATCAGTGGATGCAGCAGGGCCTCCAGCCAGCGGCGCTCTTCGGGCACTTCGAAGATCAATTTGCGTAGCGCGGCACGGTCCAGTTGCCCGTCGGTTTGCAACACACGTGGGCCGAAGTGTTCGGCAATCCGTGCCAGTGCCGGGCGACCAGGCTCAACTACCCAGCGAGCGGCATGGTCGGCGTCGATCACGTGCACACCCAGATCGATGAAGTGTTGGGCCGCGGCGCTTTTGCCGCTGCCGATGCCACCGGTCAGGCCGAGAATCCAGGGTTTTTCCACAGGGGTATTCATTTCAAACCGACAAACTGCCAATAGAGGTCGGTTATTTGACCACCCCAGAGCAAGGCAATCCAGCCGGCAATGGCCAGATAAGGGCCGAAAGGGATCGGAGTCGAGGTTTTCGCACTGCGCCAGCGCAGCAGCATCAAGCCGATAATGGCACCCACCAGCGAGGACAGCAGGATGGTCAGTGGCAAAATCTGCCAGCCACCCCAGGCGCCCAGCATCGCCAGCAGCTTGAAGTCACCGTAGCCCATGCCGTCCTTGCCCGTTAGCAGCTTGAACAGCCAGAACACCGACCACAGCAAGCTGTAGCCGGCAATCGCGCCCCAAAGCGCTTCGTGCAGCGACACGAACAGGCCAAAACTGTTGATGATCAACCCCAGCCACAGCAACGGCAGCACCAATACGTCCGGCAATATCTGATGTTCGGCATCGATCAGGCTCATCGCCAGCAAACCCCAGCTCAGGACCAGCACCAGGCAGGCCGGCCAACCAAAGCCGAAGTGCCAGGCGACAAACGCCGACAGCGCGCCACAAGCCAGTTCAGTCAACGGGTAGCGTGGGCTGATCGCCGTCGCGCAGGCTGAACAGCGGCCGCGCAAAAACACATAACTGAGCAGCGGGATGTTTTCCCATGCGCGGATTCGGTGACCGCAGTGCGGGCACTGGGAGTGAGGCAGCAGCAGGTTGAAGGTCGGCATCGGCGTTTCGCCAGGCAGCCCGAGAATGTCATGGGCCTGTACACGCCAGTCGCGTTCGAGCATTTTCGGCAGGCGCCAGATCAGCACGTTGAGGAAACTGCCGACCAACAGGCCAGTGATGCCTGCGACAAGGACAAAGGCCAGCGGATAGTGAGTCAGAATTTCATTCAAGGGCATGTCAGATCGCTGAGCCGAGTTGGAAGATGGGCAGGTACATGGCAACTACCAGTCCACCGACGATAGCACCCAGCACCACCATGATGAACGGTTCCATCAGGCTGGTGAGGTTATCGACCATGTTATCGACATCGTTTTCGTAGAAGCCCGCGACTTTGTCGAGCATATTGTCCAGAGCACCGGACTCTTCGCCGATGGCGGTCATTTGTATCGCCATGTTCGGAAAAACGCCGGAGGTACGCATGGCGAAATTCAATTGCATGCCGGTAGAAACGTCTTGCCGGATGCGTGACACCGCACGCTTGAACACGATATTGCCGGTCGCGCCGGCCACTGATTCCAGGGCCTCCACCAGCGGCACGCCGGCAGCGAAAGTGGTCGACAGCGTACGGGCGAACCGGGCAACCGCGGACTTGTACATCAGCGTGCCCACCAGCGGCAGCTTCAGCAGCCAGGTGTCCACCAGATCACGAAAGGCCGGGGATGTCTTGAGGGCATGGCGCACACCCAAGGTCATGGCGATCAGCGCGCCAAGGAGCGTCCACCACCAGGCCTGCATGAATTGCGACAGGCCAATGACCATTAGGGTGAAGGCCGGCAGTTCGGCGCCAAAGCCTTTGAACACCGATTCGAACTGCGGCACGACATTGATCAGCAGAATCCCGGTGACAACCGCCGCGACGAACACCACCACCAACGGGTAGGTCATGGCCTTTTTGATCCTGGCCTTGAGGCTTTCGCTTTTTTCCTTGTAGGTCGCGACCCGCTCCAAAAGGGTGTCGAGGGCACCGGCCTGCTCGCCGGCATCCACCAGGTTGCAATACAGCTCATCGAAATACCGGGGTTTCTTGCGCAGGGCGGCGGCGAAGCTGTTGCCAGCCGCGACTTCCTGTTTCAGTTCGTCCACCAGTGTGCGCATGGCCGGATTGTCAAAGCCTTCGCCGATGATGTCGAACGACTGCAGCAACGGCACGCCGGCTTTCATCATCGTCGCCATTTGCCGGGTGAACAGGGCAATGTCCCGGGCCTTGATGGGCTTGCCCAGGTTGAAAACCGATGGACTTTTCTTGCGAACCTTGCCGGGATTGATGCCTTGCTTGCGCAGTTTCGCCTTGATCAGCGCCGGGTTCTGGCCGCTGAGCTCACCGGTTACCTTTGTGCCTTTGCGGTCAATGCCTTCCCATGCATACACGCTGATTTTCGCTGCCTTGACCGCCATGTTCAGTCCTGGGTAATACGGTTGAGTGGGGTTTTATAGCCTAGTCAAACGACGGAGCCAAACCACCCAGGGCGAGGTGACAAAAAACGTCAGATAGTGCTGATCCAGGCGGGAGGAAAGGGCTTCATGGCCGCCACGCCCCCTGCCAACCGGGGCTTTGGGTCTTGGCACAGGCTGTGCTGCCACGGGGCAGGTCATGAACCTTCGACTCATGCATGGAGCTTGTACATGAACAATCAAAAAGGTTTTACCCTGATCGAACTGCTCGTCGTGGTGGCGATCATCGGGATCCTGGCGACACTGGGGTTGCCGATGTATTCCAAGTACCAGGCCCGGGCCAAGGTCACGGCGGCGCTGGCCGAGCTGACTGCAATGAAGGTGCCGTTCGAGGATGTGATCAACCTGGGAGAATCCCCGACAATCGCCAACGTGGCACCCGCCGGCGAGGCCTCCACCAATCACTGCACCCTCGCTGTCACGGCTACAACTGCGGCGGGAGGGGGATCGATCGTTTGCACCTTGCACAATGCCCCGGGGGTGGTCCAGGGTAAAACCGTCACCCTGACACGGGATGAAACCAAAGGCTGGTCATGCAAGAGCAGCGTTTCCCCGGACTACTTGCCTAAAGGGTGTTCCGGTTCTGCGGCGTGAATTGCTGAACAAAGTCCCCGCTGAATTAATGTAGGAGCGAGCCTGCTCGCGAATGACTTAAGAGCGCCGCGTTTAGCCGGTAAACACGCGTTATCGTTAACGACCATCGCGAGCAAGCTCGCTCCTGCAGTCGACCCGTCTTCAAATACCGCAGATAAAGCCCAGAAATTTCAGCATCTTAGGAACTTTCCATAAACCCGCAACTTGCATGCAGTGTTTCTGCTTCTCGTGCATTTTGCATGATTTCGAAAAACAGCAGATTCTATAAGTTACTGATTTATAAGGTTTAATTATTATCAGGAAGTTGGCACAGCGTTCGCAACATCTCTGGTAACCCTGCCGACATGGCACCCGGCAGACTTTTCCGAAAAACAGGAGTTACTCGTATGAAGAAGTTCGCTATCACTGCCGCTGCTGCTACCGCGCTGACCCTGACCATGGCCAACGGCGCGTTTGCTCAAACCACCCAGGCAACCCAGTCGCCAATGGTGCTGGCCGCCGGTGAAATGACTCAAGCGAAAGAGGCTACTTCCGATACCTGGATCACCACCAAAGTCAAAGCCGACCTGATGACCGAAAAAGGCATCCCAGGTAGCGATATCAAGGTTGAAACCAACAAAGGCGTGGTATCGCTGTCGTCGACCACCGCTGTGACCAGTATGCAAAAAGACACGGCAGTGGCCATCACCAAGAAAATCAAAGGCGTCAAAGCGGTTTCCGCTGACGGCCTGAAAGCCGAGTAAGGCAAGGCTTCTCGCCAGGACCGAGAAGGTGCGACAGACAGGCCGAGTCCTGGGTCTGTTGCAACCTGAGTGTTCATGCGAAGGGCCAAAAGGAACTTGGCCAGCCGGGCCCCGAGCACATTGCCGGGGCCTGTTCTATTTGCTGCGCTAGATTAGTTTCCGCGTTTGCTGGTGATCTGTTTCAGCCGGTTGCCTTCGAATCGCAAGTATTGATACATGCCGCCATTCGGCCCGTAGGTCCATTCCTCTACCTGAAACTCCTCGCGCCGATCTGCACTGCGCTTGTAACCCAGCAGGTCGCGACTGGCCGGCTCGCCGCATTTCTGCAAGACCTCACTCGAGCGATCACCGACGCTGATCAGTTGGCTGCCACAGCGCAGGGTGTCGGCCGCCCAGGTCTGATGGGCCGATAGCGCCAGAACCAGACCTGTCAGCAACCACCGGATCATCACTCGGCGTCCAGATGCATCGGCGTTACCACGCGGCCGTCACTTTCTGCCTCGCCCAGATTGGCGTCGATGAAGTACACCCGGTCGTCTTCCAGCTGGGCCTTGTCGACCAGGTAGTCCTTGATGCTGCTGGCGCGCTCCTGGCCCAGTTGACGCAAGAGCACGTCGCTGGTGCTCCAGAACTTGATCACCTCGGCACGCATTTTCGCGGTGCGCTCTTCCTTGCCCAGGTCCTTCCATTCGGCAGGGGGCTGGGTTTTCAGGCGGGTGCGGTAGATACCTTCGAGCAGCGGGCCTTTTTCCCCGTCAGGCACTTCCAGCAACGAAGCCTGGGCCGGGACCTTGTCGCCACGGCGCTGGAGCATTTTGTAGTAGTTGTACTGGTATTCACGTTCCAGACGCTGTTCGGCGATCAGCGGGCCATCGCTGCTCCGGGCGGCGGTGCCTTCGATTTCCAGGCGCAGGGCGGGGCGTTCCTTGAGCGCCTTGGCGAGTTTGTCCAGGGCGCCTTCGGCGTCTTTGCTCAGGTCGCTGGAGCCCGCGGCGAACGACACACTGCCCAGATCTTCCGCGCCACCACCGTTGACCAGCCCGCCAATGAGCTTGAATGGTGCTGCCGCGGCTTTGACGATCAGGTTACGCAGGGTCTGCCAGATAATCGGCATGATGCTGAATTGCGGATTGTTCAGGTCGCCGCTGACCGGCAGTTCGATGGAAATCTTGCCATCGACGTCCTTGAGCAAGGCAATAGCCAGTTTCAGCGGCAGGCTCACGGCATCCGGGCTGTCGACTTTTTCACCCAGTTGCAGTTGTTCGACCACCACTTTGTTTTCAGCTTTGAGCTGACCCTTGGTGATCTGGTAGTGCAGGTCGAGATTCAGCCGGCCCTTGCGGATGCGGTAGCCGGCGAACTTGCCGGAGTAGGGCGTCAGTGTGGTCAGTTCCACGCGTTTGAAGCTGGTGGCGATGTCGAGGCTGGCCATCGGGTCGAACGGATTGACGGCGCCCTTGATGGTCACCGGAGCGTAGCGATCGACTTTGCCCTTGACGTCGACACCGGCCGGTTTCGGCTGGCGGCTGTCGATGGTGCCAATCTGCCCGTTGAGTTGCTGGATGGCGGTGGCGAAGTTCGGCGTCAGGCTGAAGTCGGCGAAGTTGGCCGAACCGTCATTGATGAAAATGCCACCGATGTGGATGCCCAACGGCTTGTCGTTGCTGGCCGGTCTGCTCGCAGCGGTTTTTGCCCCGGAGTCCGCCGGCTGCGGAATCAGCAGGTCATCGATGTTGGTCGTTCGATCATCATTGATCATGAAGCGCGCATAGGGTTGGAACAGATTGATCCTGTCGATCGACAGGCTGTCCCCATGCTGATAGTTCAGGCCTTCGACCACGACCTGTTGCCACTTGAGGAAGTCGCGGGTTTTAAGGGTGTCCAGGGTATGCAGTTGATCGACCTGGGCGCGGCCGGTGACGTTGAATGCCAGGGGCTCGGTGCTTTTCAGGTCGACCGCCAGATCGCTGCCGAGCATGCCGCTGCGCAGTTCCAGGCGAATGAACGGCGTGATGTAGGACTGGGCAACCCGCAGGTCGATGTCCCGGGTCTGTACGTTCAGCCTGGCGCTGACCGGGGCCAGGTTCACCTCGCCGTCGGCCGTGATCTTGCCTTGCTTGCCCACGCCGGTATCGAGCTTGAGTGTAAAGGGCGAGCCGTTGAGGCTGTCGAAGTTTTGCAGGTCGAGGTTCAGCGGGCTCAGATCCAGGGCGACGGCGGGTTGTGCCTTGCGATCAGCCAGATGCACCTGGTAGTTGCGCAACTGCACATCCTTGAGCAGCACTTGCCAGGGTTTGTCCGGCGTGGCCGGTCCGGGTTTCGGTGAGTCTGCAGCCGCCGGAGTACTGGCCGGTTCGGCGTCCGCCGTGGCTTTGGCAGCAGGTTTTGACGGCTGGCTGGCGAACAGTTTCTGCCAGTCGAGTTGGCCGTCCGATTCCAGTGCCGCCCAAGTCTCCAGTTTGTTGCTGCGGATCTTGCCGACCACCACTTGCTGTTTGGCCAGGTCCACTGTGGTTTCGCTGATGTCCAGGCGCTCAAGCTTCACCAGCGGTCGCCCGTCCGGGGCCTTGATCGCGAAGGGGGCGATGTTGACCGCTACATTGCTCAGCAGCAGTTCGGTTTCCTTGGCCAGGTTGAGTTTGTAGTCGGTACTGATGCTCATCACGCCGTTTTCGAGGTCCAGTGGTACGGCATCGCGTACGTAGGGCCAAAAGGCTTTCATCTTGCCATCAGTGATTTTCAGCTTACCTTCGGAGGCGATCGGGACCAGGCTGAAATTACCGGTCCAGTCGATCTTTCCGCCGTTGGGACCGATGGCCACCAGGGTCATGTCGGCGCTGTCTTCGGGCAGGGTGCTGAGGTTTTTCAGCTCGAAGTCGAGCGTGTCGTAGAGAAACTCGATGGGCTCGCTGGGCCGGGCATCTTCAAAGTGCACGGCGCCACCGGCCAGATTGATCCGCTCGATGCGTAGCGGAAACGGCTTGGCATCCGGGTCGGCCGGTGCCGGTTCGCTCGCTGGCAGTTTGAACAGCCCAAGCAGATTGAGTTTGCCGTCCTTGCTGAACAGGATTTCGGTCTTGGGCTTGTCCAGTTCGATATCGGACAGGTGCACCGCCTTGGTCCACAGGCTGTCGAGTTGCAGATTGGCATACAGGCGTTCGAAGCCGACCTGCTGCTTGCCGGATTCGCCGATGTTCAAGCCCCAGAGGGTCAGTTCGAGGCTGAACGGATTGAATTCGATCCGCTGGAGGGTGGCGGGGGTGGTGGCGTAGTTGGCCAGTTGCTGGTTGGCAACGCGCAACGCGACCCCCGGCAAAATCAGAAAGCCCAGCAAGCTGTAGAGGGCCAGAGCAGTCAACAAGGCGCCGATGACGCGTATCAATCCTTTGTACATGTGTGGCTTCATCTGTCTGAATCGGAGTGCCTTGGAGTATGGCACGCGTTTCCGGTTCCGAAGCGATCGGCCTGTTCAGGAATTTTCAGATTTCTCCGGCAACGGTCAGAGTTGCAGGATCAGGGTTTTCAGCGGTGGTTGCTGATCCATCGACGGGAAGTCGGCACCTGGTTTCATCACGGTCCACTCACGTACGGGTCGCCCGGCCTTCTCTGCACAACGCAGAACCTGTTCGCGCCAGTCGTCCATGCTGACTTTCGCCAGGTTGTTGCAACAGATCAGCACGCCGTTGTCGGCGGTGGTCAACAAGGCTGGTTTGAGCAGGCTCTGGTAATCGCGCAACAGGTCGACGGTGCCGAACGCACTCTTGGCCCAGGCCGGAGGGTCCAGCAGCACCAGGTCGTACTGGCGCTGTTCCAGGCGCTGATAGCTCGGCAGTCTTTGTCCGCGGCGCTGGCTGATCGGCAGGCCTGCCATTTGGCGAATGGCCGGGAAGTAGTCGGACTGGATAAATTCCATGGTCGGTAACTGCGGATTGAGTCGGCCGTTCTCCCGACCAACCGCCAGGTTGCCTTCGGCGAAGTCCAGGTTGCACACCTCGCGCGCACCACCGGCGGCCGCACTTAGACCGACACCGCAGGTGTAGGCGAACAGGTTCAGCACGCTTTTGTTCTTGCTGTGAGCCTTGACCCAGCCGCGGGTGTTGCGCAGGTCGAGGAACAGCAGCGGGTCTTGTCCGGCATGGCGGCCACGGACCCGATAGTTCAAGCCCCACTCGTGGCCGACCAGGTCTTGCAGGGCGGCTTCGTCGGCGCGGTAGACGACGTCTTCGCGATCGATGCGCGAATTGCCTCGGGACCGGTCGTTGTAGACCAGCAGAGTGTCAAAACCCAAATGTCGATTGATCGCTTCGTGCAGGTGCAGCAGCGTTTCGCGTTCCAGCGACTGGTGGAAACTCTGTACCAGCAACTGCGGGCCGTAACGGTCGACGGTCAGGCCTGCGGCACCTTCCTGGCTGCCGTGGAACAGGCGATAGCAATCGGTGCCTTGCTGGTGCAGTTCGGCGAGCAGGTCCTGGCGTTGATCGAGGGCGGCGCGCAGCGCCTGATTCAAGGAAGACATGCTGGGCGCCTTGCTGGAGGGAATTGGGCGCGGGAGTTTAACACTGTGGCGAGGGGGCTTGCCCCCGTTCCAGTGCGTAGCACTGGCAAAATTTCGGAAATGCTCGAGAGCTTGGGGCTGCTTCGCAGCCCAACGGGGGCAAGCCCCCTCGCCACAGAAAAGTCGCGGAAATGCCTTCTAGGTCGGCAATCCCATCCGTCGCTTGGCCCGCTGCACCGATCCATTACGCACGGCCCAGCGCAGCATCGGTACACTGCGATTGACGCTGGCGCGAATCAGCTTGCGCTGCAACGGGTTCTGGCTGACGCCGAGCATGTCACTGGCCCAGTCCGGCAGCAAATCTATTCCGGCCTGCATCATCAACCCGCCAAATGGTTTGGCCAGACGGCTGGGGGAGGGCGCGTTCAGCAACAGGCGCAGGACCTCCCGACTGCGTTCGTCGCATAGCAACTGTGGACGCATGCGCTCGAGGTAGTCGGCGATTTCCTCTCGCGAACGGGGCACATCCCGGGCGCCGAGGCGTTCGGCGACCAGGGCAATTTCAGCGTAGTAACGATCCTGGTCGGCCGGGGACAGGTGCGGATTGCGGTAGCGCAGATGTGCGGCGAGGAAGTTGCTGACCTCCGCCACATGCACCCACGTCAGCAAATGGGGATCGCTGGCGGCATAGGGCCGTCCATCCGGTGCCGTGCCGGTGATCTGCAAATGAATGGTGCGGACTTTTTCGATCAGCCAGTCGGCATCTTTTCGAGAGCCGAAGGTGGTGCCGGAGATGAACTGCCCGGTGCGGCGCAAGCGACCGAGCATGTCTTCACGAAAGTTCGAATGGTCCCAGACCCCGGCCAGCGCCAGGGGGTGCAGGGCTTGCAACATCAGGGCGCTGATGCCGCCGATCAGCATGCTGCTGAAGTCGCCATGGACTTGCCAGCTCACCGAGTCCGGTCCGAACAGGCCGGGATCGCCCTTGGGGTTTTCCAGGTCGAGCTTGCCCAGGGATAAACCGGTCAGGCTCATGATCTGGGTTTCGATGCGGGTGCGTATGAATTCCATGGTCATTCTGTAATTCTGTAATTCTGTAGGAGCATGCTCGCTCCTACAGAAGACAGTACGTTATTGATTCAGGCGCTTGTCGATCAGCCCTTGCACCACGCTCGGGTCAGCCAGGGTCGAAGTATCACCCAGGTTGTCGAGTTCATTGCAGGCGATCTTGCGCAGGATGCGCCGCATGATCTTGCCTGAGCGGGTTTTCGGCAAGGCTGGCGCCCACTGGATCAAGTCCGGCTTGGCGAAGCTGCCGATTTCCTGGCTGACAAGGGCCAGCAATGCTTTCTTCAGTTCATCGTTGGTTTCGACACCGTTCATGGGCGTGACAAACACATAGATGCCCTGGCCCTTGATGTCGTGGGGATAGCCGACCGCAGCGGCCTCGGCGATGCTCTCGTGCAGTACCAGGGCGCTTTCCACTTCGGCGGTGCCGATGCGGTGACCAGACACGTTGATCACGTCGTCGATGCGCCCGGTGATCCAGTAATCACCCTCCTCATCGCGCCTTGCGCCATCGCCGGTGAAGTAGTAGCCGGGGTAGGGCTTGAAGTAGGTGTCGACCATGCGCTGCGGATCGCGGTATACGCTGCGGATCTGTGCCGGCCAGCTGGCTTTTATGGCGAGTACGCCGCTACCGGCGCCTTTGATCTCCTTGCCCTGCTCGTCGAGCAGCACCGGCTGCACACCGAACATCGGTTGTGTCGCACAACCAGGCTTGATCCGCTGTGCGCTGACCAACGGGCTGAGCATGATGCCGCCGGTTTCGGTCTGCCACCAGGTATCGACAATCGGGCAGCGCTCTTCGCCAACCTCATGGAAGTACCACTCCCACGCTTCGGGGTTGATCGGCTCACCCACCGTACCGAGCAGCCTGATACTGGCGCGGGATGTTTGCTTCAAGGGTTCGGGGCCTTCGCGCATCAGCGCGCGCAGGGCCGTCGGGGCGGTGTAGAAAATGTTCACCTTGTGCTTGTCGATGACTTGCCAGAAGCGCGAGGTGCTTGGGTAGCTCGGCACGCCTTCGAAGATCAGCGTGGTCGCGCCGTTGGCCAGGGGGCCGTAGACGATGTAGCTGTGCCCCGTGACCCAGCCGACATCGGCAGTGCACCAGAAGACTTCGCCGTCGCGGTAGTCCAGCACGTACTTGAAGGTCATCGCGACTTGCAGCAGGTAGCCGCCGGTGCTGTGCAGCACACCTTTGGGTTTGCCGGTGCTGCCGGAGGTGTAGAGGATGAACAACGGGTCTTCGGCATCCATCGGCTCGGGGGGGCAGTCGGCGCTGATATCGCGCAGGGCCTGCTGATACTTGATGTCCCGGCCTTCGACCCAGTTCACCTGTCCCTTGCTGCGCTCGACCACCAGCACGCTGCTCACGTCCGGACAGCTTTGCAGCGCCTTGTCGACGTTCTGCTTGAGTGGCACGACCTTGCCTCCGCGCACGCCTTCGTCGGCGGTAATCACGGTGCGGCAGTCGGCGTCAAGGATACGGTCGCGCAACGATTCCGGGGAGAAGCCGCCGAACACCACCGAATGCACCGCACCGATACGTGTACAGGCGAGCATGGCGTAGGCCGCTTCGGGAATCATCGGCATGTAGATGCACACGCGGTCGCCTTTTTTCACGCCACGGCTTTTCAGCAGGTTGGCCAGGCGACAGACGTTTTCATGCAGTTGCGTGTAGGTGATCGATTTCGAATCGGCAGGGTCGTCGCCCTCCCAGATGATAGCGACCTGATCACCGCGTTTCTCCAGGTGCCGGTCGATGCAGTTGTAGCTGACGTTCAATTTCGCGCCGGCAAACCAGGTGGCCTCACCGGTCTTCAGGTCGTAGCGTTGAACGGTCTGCCAGGGGGCGCTCCAGTCGAGGAAGCGGGTGGCCTGTTCGGCCCAGAACGTACTGGGGTGTTCAATGGATTCGCGGTACAGGCGCTTATAGTCGTCTTGACTCAGTTGTGCAGCCCGGCGGACGGCATCGGCTTTGGGGAACGTGCTGATATCGAACATGACGGTTCCTCATTCTTGTTTTGCGACAAGGATAAAGATGCGCCGAGAGGTCAATGGGTTCAAGTCGTTCACAAAACAACCGTGGGAGCGGGCCTGCTCGCGAAAGCGTTGGGTCAATCAACATCAACGTTGACTGACAAACTGCATTCGCGAGCAAGCTCGCTCCCACAGGGATGGCAGTGTGGCTTTAAATCACCCGCGGTGACGCCCACGGAAGTAATTGATCAGCCCTTGGGTCGAGGCGTCCTCGGCCGGTGCTTCCTCGCTGCCCACCAGGCGGTTGTAGACGCCTTTACCCAGCTCCTTGCCCAGCTCCACACCCCACTGGTCGAAGGCATTGATGCCCCAGATCACGCTCTGCACGAAGACTTTGTGTTCGTACATCGCCACCAGAGCGCCGAGGCGGCGCGGGCTGATGCGCTCGACCACCAGGGTGTTGCTCGGACGGTTGCCCGGAATCACCTTGTGCGGCGCGAGCTTGTGCACCTCGGCTTCACTCATGCCTTTGTCACGCAACTCGGTTTCGGCTTCGGCAAGGGTCTTGCCGAGCATCAGCGCCTGGCTCTGCGACAGGCAGTTGGCGTACAGCCACTGGTGGTGGTCGGCCACCGGGTTGAAGCTGACGATCGGCACGATGAAGTCGGCCGGGATCAACTGGGTGCCCTGGTGCAGCAACTGGTGGTAGGCGTGTTGACCGTTGCAGCCGACGCCGCCCCAGATCACCGGCCCGGTGTCGGTGGAAACCGGCTTGCCGTCCTGGCGCACGCTCTTGCCGTTGGATTCCATGTCCAGCTGTTGCAGGTGCTTGGTGATGTTACGCAGGTAGTGATCGTACGGCAGGATCGCGTGGCTCTGCGCGCCCCAGAAGTTGCCGTACCACACGCCGAGCAAGGCCAGCAGCACTGGCATGTTCTGTTCGAACGGCGCGCTCTGGAAGTGCTGGTCCATGGTGTAGGCGCCGGACAGCAATTCCTTGAAGTTGGACATGCCGATGGCCAGGGCAATCGGCAAACCGATGGCCGACCACAGCGAGTAGCGGCCGCCCACCCAGTCCCACATCGGAAAGATGTTCTCTTCGCGGATGCCGAATGCCACGGCGGCGGCATTGTTACTCGATACCGCAATGAAGTGGCGATGCAGTTCTGCTTCCGAGCCACCCTGGGCCAGGTACCAGGCACGGGCGGCCTGGGCGTTTTTCAGGGTTTCGAGGGTGTTGAAGGATTTCGACGAAACGATGAACAGCGTGGTCTCGGCGCGCAGCTTCATGGCCAGCTCGTGGAACTCGCTGCCGTCGATGTTCGCCAGGTAGTGGCAGCGCACGCCTTTCTGGGCGTAGGCCAGCAGTGCCTCGGATACCAGTTCGGGGCCGAGGAACGAGCCACCGATGCCAATGTTGACCACGTCGGTGATCGGCTTCTCGGTGTAACCGCGCCACAGGCCATCGTGGATACGGCCCACGAGATCGGTAATCTGGTTCAGCACCTTGTGCACTTCAGGCATCACGTTGACGCCATTGACCGACAGCTTGTCGCCAACCGGGCGACGCAGGGCTGTGTGCAGGGCAGGACGGCCTTCGGAAGCGTTGACGATTTCGCCGTCGAACAGGGATTTGATCGCGCCCTTGAGGTCGACTTCGTTGGCCAGGCCCACCAGCAGGTTGCGGGTGTCAGCGTTGATCAGGTTCTTCGAGTAGTCGAGAAACAGTCCGCAGCTGCTGAGGGTGAATTGAGTAAAGCGCTGCGGATCGGCATTGAAGGCTTCGCGCATGCTGAAATCCTGCATGGCTTGGCGGTGGTCATTCAGCGCTTGCCAGGCAGGCAGAGCGGTAACGTCGTGAGGAGTGCGGTAATACGCCATCGCTGCGGGTTTCCTTATTACTTGAACGGCCTTTTGAACACTAAAAATCCCGGAGCGCTGTAGGTGGGCGTTCCGGTCAACTGCGTCGACACGATCTCATGGCGCAGGGCGAATACAGTAAACCCCGCGCAATGATCTGTCTTGACTTTGTCTGACCTGTTTCCAGTACTTTTTTAACATCGCAGTTAGGAAAGTCCGACAAACGGAAGAGACAGGAGTGGGATCAGGCGACCTGGACCGGAATGGCGTTGCTGGTGTGGCTCAATTCATTGCCCGGTGCCATGTAGAGCATGCGTGGCTTGAAGTTGAGCAGCTCGGCTTCGCTGTAATGGGCGTAAGCGCAGATGATCACGCGATCGCCAACCTTGGCCTTGTGCGCCGCGGCGCCATTGACCGAGATCATGCGCGAACCTTCTTCGCCACGGATGGCGTAGGTGGTGAAGCGCTCGCCGTTGTCGACGTTGTAGATCTGGATCTGTTCGTACTCACGGATACCGGACAGGTCCAGCCATTCACCGTCGATGGCGCAGGAACCTTCGTAATCGAGTACGGCGTGGGTGACTTCGGCGCGATGCAGCTTGGCTTTGAGCATGATGGCGTGCATGGGTGTTTCCCTGGTCGGCGGGCACATGGCCCGAAGGGTTTGTGGGCGTCAATAAGGTCTTGGTGGGCGCAGCAGAACCTCTGTAGGAGCGAGCCTGCTCGCGATGGCGGATTGTCAGCCAACTCAAATGTTGAATGTCATTCCCTCATCGCGAACAAGCTCGATCCCACAGGTTTTGTTGGTATTTATACGGGGGCGTCGAGGTTCAGGTGCAGGTTGTCGATCAACCGCGTAGTCCCGAGGAACGCCGCCACCAGAATCACCAGGTCACGATCCTGCGCCGTTGCCGGGCGCAAGGTCAGGGCGTGGCGGATTTCCAGGTAATCCGGGCGCAGGCCGGCAGCTTCGAGCTGTTGCAACTTCATGCCGATCAACGCCGGGAAGTCCCGCTCGCCTTGCTTGATCGACCCGGCGATCTCGCTCAACGTGCGATACACCACCGGCGCCACGGCCCGCTGCTCTTCATTGAGGAAGCCGTTGCGCGACGACAGCGCAAGGCCATCGGTGGCCCGAACGGTCGGCTCACCGATGATCTGGATCGGCATGTTCAGGTCATGTACCAGCGCGCGAATCACGGCCAGTTGCTGGAAGTCCTTCTCGCCGAAAATCGCCAGGTCCGGCTGAACCATGTTGAACAGCTTGCTGACCACCGTCGCCACGCCTTCAAAATGCCCCGGACGGCTCGCGCCGCACAGGCCTTCGGACAATTGCGGGACGCTGACGCGAGTCTGGCCGGTCATGCCGTCGGGGTACATCTCGTCAACCGTGGGTGCAAACAGCAAATGGCAGCCGGCCTGGAGCAGTTTTTCCTGGTCGGCGGCGAGAGTGCGCGGGTACTTGTCGAGGTCTTCGCCAGCACCAAATTGCAGCGGATTGACGAAAACGCTCGCGACCACGAAGTCCGCCCGTTGGGAGGCTTTGGTCACCAGTGCAACGTGGCCGCTGTGCAGGTTGCCCATGGTTGGCACAAAGGCGATGCGCTTGCCTTCGCTACGGGCCCGGGCCACGGCGGCCCGCAGTTCGCGTACGGTTTTTACGGTGTTCATGCAGAGAATCCGTGTTCGATCCCAGGGAAGGTTGCCGCTTTGACTTCAGTCACGTAGGCATTCAGTGCAGCTTCGATGCTGGTCTGGCCAGTCATGAAGTTTTTCACGAATTTTGGCACGCGGCCGGTCATGGACAGCCCCAGCATGTCGTGCAGGACCAATACCTGGCCGTCGGTGCGATTGCCGGCACCAATACCGATCACCGGAATTTTCACCGCCTGGGTGATTTCTTCCGCCAGTTCGCTCGGGACGCACTCGAGCAGCAGCATCGCCGCGCCAGCCTGTTCCAGAGAAATCGCATCGGCACGCATCTGCCGCGCCTGGTTTTCATTGCGACCCTGGACCTTGTAACCGCCAAGGATGTTCACCGATTGCGGTGTCAGGCCCATGTGCGCACAAACCGGAATGCCGCGTTCGGCCAGCAGGCGGATCGAGTCGGCGAGCCACAACGCCCCTTCAATCTTGACCATGTGCGCGCCAGCCTGCATCAACAGGGCGCTGTTGGTCATGGCTTGCTCGGTGGTGGCATAGGCCATGAAAGGCAGGTCGGCGAGGATCAAGGCATCGCTGTTACCGCGTTTGACGGCGGCCACGTGGTAAGCCATTTCTGCGGTGGTGACAGGCAAGGTGCTGTCGTGGCCCTGCAAAACCATGCCGAGGGAGTCGCCCACCAGCAGCACTTCGACGCCGGCCTGATTGCAGGCGTGGGCGAAGGTTGCGTCGTAGCAGGTCAGCATGGTGATTTTTTCACCTTTTTGCTTCAGACCTTGCAGGGTGGTCAGGGAGATGGCTGGCATGAAAAGTTCCTCATTCAGGCGCTGTGGAAACTACTGCGAGTAACGCGCGTGATTCTTCGTTGAATGCAGGCGCACGCTCTGTTGTCGTGCTTTTAAGGCCTGGATTGCGCCCTTGAACGCCGTGTTGGCGGCAGCGGGACGCCTATAGTCGTGAGGAGAACGAGGGAAGTCAATTGCGTGTGTTACCGCATTGTTACGGGTGGGGTGTTACCGGGGTAACTGATGCGATTCAGCAGCAGATCTTGTGCGCGACACAATACCAATGTGGGAGCCTGGTCAATTCTGGGGCAGGCGTTCCAGGCCGACGAACGGGCACCCCTTGAGCAGCTCGACCAAGGTCCGGCCATCGGCCAGGCGCAGGTTCGCAGTTGCCAGTTCGGCAAGCGGATACAGCACGAAGGCTCGCTCCTGCATGTGGTAGTGGGGAACCTTGAGGCGCGGTTCGTCGATCAGGCGGTCACCGAACAGCAAGATGTCGAGGTCCAGCGTGCGCGGTCCCCAGCGCTCAAGACGCTCGCGCCCCTGGTCGTTTTCAATGGCTTGCAAGGCATCCAGAAGCTCAAGCGGTGCCAGCGCGCTGTCGAGAGCGGCCACCGCATTGGTGTAACGCGGTTGTCCGGGTAGCAGCGAGTCGCTTTGATAAAACGCAGAAACCCCGACCAGCGCCGTTTGCGGCAACTGTGCCAGCGCCTCGAGGGCGCTGCGCAATTGTTCGGCGGGGTCAGCCAGATTGCTGCCCATGCCGATGTAGATGCGTTCCATGGATTACTCGCCTGTGGTGCTCGAAGCGCCAGCGGCGCGTTTGCGCTTGGAACCACCGCTGCGGCGACGCTTGCGCGGGCCACCGGCTCCTTCTTCCTTGCCGCTGAGGTCGCGGATCATGTCGCGGCGCTCGCTTTCGTTGGCGTCCTGATAGTCGGTCCACCATTCGCCCAGACCGTCGGTTTGCTCACCGGCGCTTTCACGCAGCAGCAGGAAGTCGTAACCGGCGCGGAAACGCGGATTGTCCAGTAACAGATCGGCACGCTTGCCACTGCGGCGCGGCAGGCGTTCCTGCATGTCCCAGATCTCGCGGATCGGCATGGTGAAGCGTTTCGGAATCGCGATGCGCTGACACTGTTCGGCAATCAGTTCGTGCGCCGCTTCCTGCATCGCCGGAATCGGCGGCATGCCACGCTCCTGCAGGTGCAGGACGCGGGCCGGAAGGGCAGGCCAGAGCAGGGCTGCAAACAGGAAGGCCGGGGTGACCGGTTTGTTCTGCTTGATCCGCAGGTCGGTGTTGATCAGGGCTTCGCTGATCAGGGTGTGGGTGTACGTCGGGTTATGTTCCAGTGCGTCGGTGCTGGCAGGGAACAGTGGATCGAACAATTGCAGGTCGACCAGCATTTCAAACGTATCGGCGGCGTAGCCGGAGAGGAAAAGCTTGAGCACCTCTTCGAACAGGCGGGCCGACGGAATTTCGCGCAGCATTGGCGCCAGGTCGCGGATCGGCAGGGCGCTGTGTTTTTCGATGCCGAAGTTCAGCTTGGCGGCAAATCGCACGGCCCGCAGCATGCGTACCGGATCTTCCTGGTAGCGTTGCTTCGGATCGCCGATCAGGCGGATCAGGTGATTGCGGATGTCGTGTACGCCGTTGGCGTAGTCGAGGATGCGTTCGCTGACCGGATCGTAATACAAGGCATTGATGGTGAAGTCGCGACGTTGCGCGTCTTCTTCCAGGGTGCCATAGACGTTATCGCGCAGGATGCGCCCGCTTTCGTTGCGCGAAGACTGATTGCTGTCTTCCTCGTCTTCGTTTTGCGGGTGGTTGGCGCGGAAGGTCGCGACTTCGATGATTTCGCGGCCGAAATGGATATGCACCAGTTTGAATCGGCGCCCGATGATCCGCGCGTTACGGAATTCGGCCCGCACCTGCTCGGGTGTGGCGCTGGTGGCAACGTCGAAATCTTTTGGTGTGATGCCCAGCAGCATGTCGCGCACGCAACCGCCAACCAGGTAAGCCTGATAACCGGCGCTCTGCAGGCGTTCAACGATATTCACCGCGTAACGGCTGAATTGCGCCTTTTGCAGCGAATGTTGGCCGCTGTTGAGCACTTCAGGCGTGCTGCGAATGTGTTGCGTAGGACGCTTGGGAGAACGGAATGACTGGAACAGCTTCTTCAGCATGGGATGCACTGTTTGAAGGAATATTCGGCCATAACAGAAGAATGACCGCATGATGGGCGGGGATTCTAGCATTTAGTCGGGGGATGGTGTAGGAGACAGCAGATATGAGCTGTAGGAGCGAGCATGCTCCGGGTGGCGTCCCGATGATGGTCGTGAACGATTACGCGGGAAACCAGATGTCCAGCGTTGCCTGTGGGTTTTTCGCGAGCATGCTCGCTCCTACAGGTATAGGAAGTGGGGGGGCGCAGAAACCACAAGGGGAGCCGAAGCTCCCCAAGAAGTAGTTGCATGCTCTATTTTTATTTTTGGTTTCGGGCTTTTTGTTTTTGTTGAGTGCCCTCGCCATGAAGCTTCCTTCATGACCCTCCCAATCGGGAGCCAAGAGCAAACGGATTGCTTTGGTCGCTGTGTTGCAGTGATCTTTCGATCCAACCAGTACAGGCTCTGTCTTAGGACAGTTTTTGTTGTTCTCGGCCTGGTCGTGGGGCTAGCCCCAAATACAACGCCTCTCCAAAAGAATCAGTTAGCTGCGCCTCTCGCCGTCTTGTTTTTATTGTGCGTGAGTCGATTCGTCTTATTTTTATTGTCTTCTGCATTGCTTGTTATTGTTCTTGTACCAAACATATAGCAGGGTGCGTGCCAACTTTTGTGAACCCCAATAAAACAAGGGGTTAGGCCGGCTTTCAGGTATTTTGAGGGCCAAAAAAAACCGGGGCTTCGTTACCGTAAGCCCCGGCTTCTGTTACGTGAAAAAGCTGAGGTAACAGTTTTTTCATAAAGTCACGTGTTACCCGCACATGAGACAGGTGAGGTTCAGCTTTCGCTGGTCACTCCTGTCTTGCGCCGCGGGATGCCCAGGCGCTGACGGCGCTCCCACAGGCATTTGCGGCTGACCCCGAGTTTGCGGGCCAGTTCGGTCTCCGTCATGTGGTCCTGATGCTCGAGGACGAAATGCTGGAAGTAGTCTTCCAGGGAAAGGTCTTCGGTGGGCTCGTGATTGTTGTTACTGGCGTTGCCGTTGCCCTGTTGTGGGGGCAGGCCAATGAATTCGTCGTCTTCCAGGTCACCCAATTCGATGTCGATGCCCAGCAGTTCGGCGGAAATTTCCGGGCTTTCGCACAGGATAACGGCGCGCTCGACAGCGTTTTCCAGTTCGCGAACGTTGCCCGGCCAGGAGTAGTGGCGAATGGCTTGCTCGGCATCCGCGGCGAATTTCAGGTCGGTGCGGTTGATTCGCGCACTTTGCCGCGCCAGGAACGCATTGGCGATTTCGTTGACGTCCGCACCGCGTTCACGCAGGGCTGGCAGTTTCAGCGCAATAACGTGGAGGCGGTAATACAAGTCTTCGCGGAACTGGCCGATCTTCGCCAGGTTCTTGAGATCGCGGTGAGTCGCGGCGATCAGGCGCACATCGACTTTTTGCGACTGTACCGAGCCTACACGCCGAATTTCGCCTTCCTGCAATACGCGCAGCAGACGTGCCTGGGCTTCCAGTGGCAGTTCGCCGATTTCGTCGAGGAACAAGGTGCCGCCGTCCGCCGCTTCCACCAGGCCGGCGCGCCCGGCGCTGGCGCCGGTGAATGCGCCTTTTTCATGGCCGAACAGTTCGGACTCGATCAGGCTTTCCGGGATGGCCGCGCAGTTCACCGAAATCATCGGCGCCTTGGCGCGTCTGGACAGGTTGTGCAGGGCGCGCGCCACCAGTTCTTTACCCGTACCCGATTCGCCCTGGATCAGAACGTTGGAATCGGTTGGCGCGACCTTGCGGATCTTGCCATACAGGTCCTGCATCGGCGGGCACGAACCGATAATGCCGATTTCGCCGTTACTGTTGTCAGCACCGGATTTCGCCGCACCGTTGGCGGTTTTGCCGGCAACCACTTCGCCGCCGGTTTGCGCCGTTTGCCGGTCACGCAGGATTCGCGCGGCGGCTTGCAGCATTTCGTCGTGGTCGAATGGCTTGGCAATGTAATCAACCGCGCCCATTTTCATCGAGTCGACCGCCGAGCGCAGGCTGGCGTAGCTGGTCATGATCAGCACCGGCGTGCCTTGGGCGAGCTTGATCAGCTCAGTGCCGGGCGCGCCCGGAAGACGCAGGTCACTGACGATCAGATCGAACGAGGGAATGGTGAAGCGTTCTTGTGCTTCCTGCACTGAACCGGCTTCGCTGACCTGATACTGGTTACGTTCCAGCAGGCGGCGCAAGGCGGAGCGGATAATGGTTTCGTCTTCGACGATCAGAATGTGCGGCATTGATTCGATACTCTCGACGGTCTCAGTTCACAGCGGACGTCGCTTCGACATGACGCGGCAAGGTAACCCTGATCCGGGTGCCGCGTTGGCTCTGAACATCAGCCGGGCTGTCGATGGTGATTTGTCCATAATGCTCTTCAACGATGGAATAGACCAGTGCAAGGCCCAGGCCGGTGCCTTCGCCAGGATCCTTGGTGGTGAAGAAGGGTTCGAACAATCGGTCCATGATGCTCGACGGAATACCGCTGCCTTCGTCCTCCACGATCAGATCGACCGTGTGTTCGCCGGCTTCGCTCTTGACCCGTACAGCGCTGCCGGGAGGCGAGGCGTCACGGGCGTTTGAAAGCAGGTTGATCAATACCTGGGCCAGCCGTTGCGGGTCGCCTTCGACCCAGTGTTCGGGGTCGCACAGGTTGTAGAACTGCACTTCGAAATTGCGTCGGTTCAGGGCCAGCAGGCCGATGGCATCCTGGGCCACTTCGGCCAGACAGACGGGTTCGTCGCTGTGCTGGTGACTGCCGGCATGGGCAAAGCTCATCAGCGACTGGACGATGCGTGACACGCGTTTGGTCTGCTCGAGAATCTGGCCGCTGATTTCCTTCAGCTCGCCGTCTTCTTCCCGTTCTTCGCGCAGGTTCTGCGCCAGGCACGCGATGCCGGTGATCGGGTTGCCGATTTCATGGGCCACACCGGCCGCCAGTCGACCGATGCTGGCCAGGCGCTCGGAGTGCACCAGTTTGTCCTCGAGCATCTGGGTTTCGGTCAAGTCTTCCACCAGCAACACCAGGCCGCTGTTGCCAGGCGCGAGGGGCTCGTCGATTGCCGCTTTGTGCAAGTTCAGCCAGCGGGTCTGGCCGTCGAGGGCCAGGTGCTGTTTGTGCAGGTGCTCGTCCGGCAGATTGATGAAGCCTTGCAGCAGTCCTTTCCATGGATCGGCAATGGTACTCAGGCGCGAGCCGACCACGCGCTGCGCGGCGATGCCGGTCAACTCCTCCATGGCCTTGTTCCACATGAGGATTTCCTGGTCCTTGGCCAACGAGCACACACCCATCGGCAACTCCTGCAGGGTCTGGCGGTGATAGCGACGCAAGGCGTCGAGTTCGGCGGCCAGGCCGGTCAGACGCGAGTGGTAATCCTCGAGACGGCTTTCGATGAAGTGGATGTCTTCGGTGACGTAGTTTTCGCCGCCAGCCTTGTACGGCAGGAAGGTTTCGACCATGTCCTGGGCCACGCTCGGGCCCATCAGGCCGGAGAGGTTGGCCTCGATGCGGTCGCGCAATCGGCGCAGGGCGTATGGCCGGCGTTCATCGAAAGGCAGGTAGAGGTCGCGCAGAGCTTGCTCGACTTCTTTCTGCGCAGCCTTGGCCCCCAAGGGTTTTGCCAGCTGAGTAGCGAACTCCTGGGGCGAAGCGGCGTGCAGTTCCCGACGCTGTGGGCGGCGCACGTTATCCACGGCGCAGGCTTCGGCGGCGCTGGCTTCTTCGGTGCTGGCATTGGTGAACAGCGAGATCAGGGTGAACATCAATACGTTGGCCGCCAGCGACGCAATCGCCGCCATGTGCCAACTGGTGTCGTCCAGCACGTAGATCATGTTCAGCAGCGGAATGTAGAAGCCCTGAAGGTTGCCAACCAGCGGCAGCAGCATGGTCACCAGCCACACCAGAATCCCTGCCAGCAAGCCGGCGATGAAGCCGCGACGGTTGGCGGTGGGCCAATACAGGACAGAGAGCACGCCCGGCAGGAACTGCAACGTGGCGACGAACGCGACAATGCCGAGGTTGGCCAGGTCCTGCTCGACACCGAGCATCAGGTAGAAGCCGTAGCCAGCCATGATGATCGCGACAATCAGCGCCCGGCGAGTCCACTTCAGCCAGCGGTAGATGTTGCCTTCGGCCGGCGGCTGATACAGCGGCAGTACCAGGTGGTTCAAGGCCATCCCGGACAGCGCCAGCGTGGTGACGATAATCAGGCCACTGGCGGCGGATAATCCGCCGACATAAGCCAGTAACGCCAAAGCCTTGCTGTTGGCGGCGATGCCGATGCCCAGGGTGAAGTATTCCGGATTGGTGGTGGCGCCGAGCTTCAGGCCAGCCCAGAGAATCAGCGGTACCGCCAGGCTCATCAACAGCAGGAACAGGGGCAGGCCCCAGCTCGCACTGACCAGCGAGCGAGGATTGAGGTTCTCGGTAAAGGTCATGTGATACATGTGCGGCATCACGATCGCCGAGGCGAAGAACACCAGCAACAGCGTACGCCACGGGCCTTCCTGCAAAGGCGTGTGCAGGGCGGCGAGGGCGGTCTGGTTTTGCAGCAGCCACAGCTCAAGCTGTTGCGGGCCGTCGAACACGCCGTACAGCGCATACAACCCGACACCGCCGAGGGCGATCAACTTGATCACCGATTCGAACGCAATCGCGAACACCAGGCCTTCATGCTTCTCGCGGGTGGCGATATGGCGGGAACCGAAGAAAATCGTGAACAGCGTAATCAATGCGCAGAAGCTCAGGGCCACGCGATGTTGCACCGGCTCGCGGGTGAGGATGCCGATGGAGTCGGCGACCGCCTGAATCTGCAAGGCCAGTAGCGGCAACACGCCGACCAGCATGAAAACCGTGGTCAGCGCTCCGGCCCAGGTGCTGCGAAAGCGGAACGCAAAAAGGTCCGCCAGCGACGACAGTTGATAGGTGCGGGTGATTTTCAGGATCGGATAGAGCAGCACCGGCGCCAGCAGAAATGCCCCGGACACGCCCAGGTAGCTGGACAGAAAACCGTAGCCGTACTGGTAGGCCAGGCCGACGGTGCCATAAAACGCCCAGGCGCTGGCATACACACCCAGCGACAGGGTGTAGGTGAGCGGGTGGCGAATGATCGCCCGCGGGATCATGCCCCGTTCACTGATCCAGGCCACGCCGAACAGCACCGCCAGGTACGCGGCGCTGATCAGGATCATCTGGGTCAGGCTAAAGCTCATCGGCATCTTTTTGGCTCTGCAGGATGAAGGTCACGACGATCAGAATCAGCCAGAGCAGATAAGGGCGATACCAGGCGCCAGTGGCGTCGATCCACCAATCCATGATGGCCGGGGAAAACAGGTAAATCCCCACTACCAAAAGCAGGACCAAGCGATAGATGTACATCCCGGCCTCTCTTTTTTATGCGCGTGCCCGAAAACGTGCGGCGATGGTAACGGATGGGCGCGCTACTGCAAGTGCCATCACCATAACTGTGCCTCGGGCAGGTTCAGTGTGCGCGGGATCAGCGAGGCATCCCAGTGGGTAATGCCCCAACTCAGTACCTCCCGGGGCGTGGCGTACGCCAGTTCGGGTCCCGGTTTCTGTCCCAGCGCCCGTAGCGCCCGTAGCAGCAGCGGTGTTGCCTGGTCCGCGGTCAATGGCGGCGAACGGTAGGATTTACCGAGTTTATTGCCATCTGGCTGGGTAATCAGTGGGATATGCAGATAACGCGGCTGCGACAGGCCGAGCAGCTCCTGCAGGTAGAGCTGGCGGGGTGTGGAGTCCAGCAGGTCGGCTCCCCGAACGATATCTGTGACGCCTTGCCAGGCGTCGTCCAGAACCACGGCCAATTGATAGGCGTAGAGACCGTCGCGGCGGCGGATCACAAAATCGCCGACTTCCCGGCCCAGATGCTGGCGGTACTCGCCTTGTACCCGGTCGATGAAGTGGTACTCCAGTTCCGGAACGCGCAGGCGGATGGCAGCATCATCAGCGCCATGGCCAGCATTGCGGCACAGCCCCGGATAAATCCCGTGATACGGTTCCAGCTGTTTGCGCGAGCAGGTGCAAGCATAGGCCAGGCCGTGCTTGAACAGGCGATCGAGCACCTCGGCGTAGGCATCGTGCCGCTCGCTCTGGCGAACCAGATCGCCATCCCACTCGAAGCCGTAGCTTTCCAGTGCCTTGAGGATGGCCGCCTGGGCGCCGGGCTCCTCGCGGGGTGGATCAAGGTCTTCCATGCGCATCAACCAGCGTCCGCCTACCGAGCGTGCATCAAGGTAGGAAGCCAGTGCGGCGACGAGCGAGCCGAAATGCAGATGGCCGCTGGGGGTGGGGGCAAAACGCCCGATGTAAGGGGTGTTGGCGGTCATGAATGCAATGTCACTGTTTCGGGCTTGCGCCAGGCACCTGTGGGGGGCGAGGTGAACCCTGGAAACAAAAACGGAGCGTTCGCACGCTCCGTTCTTCGCTCAAGTCGCAATTATTTGCCGACTTGCTTTTCCTTGATTTCCGCCAGGGTCTTGCAGTCGATGCAAAGGTCGGCGGTAGGGCGCGCTTCGAGGCGCTTGACGCCGATCTCGATGCCGCAGGACTCGCACCAGCCGTACTCTTCGTCTTCGATCAACTGAAGTGTCTTGTCGATCTTCTTGATCAACTTGCGTTCACGATCGCGGGCACGCAGTTCGAGGGCGAATTCCTCTTCCTGGCTGGCACGGTCTGCCGGATCGGGAAAGTTGGCCGCTTCGTCCTTCATGTGGTCCACGGTCTTGTCGACAGTTTCCATCAGCTCTTGTTTCCACTGATTCAGGACCTTGGTGAAGTGCTTGCGCATGGGCTCGCCCATGTACTCTTCGCCGGCTTTCTGAACATAGGGCTCGAAGCCGCTGATCGTCTGGTTTTGCTGCTTTGCTTGGGTGGACATGAAATAGACCGCCTCTACTCTTGTAATCCATCTGCGCAGGATTGCTCCATCACCGACACCTGCCGGCCCCGCGGCTGCAAGCGGGCGAACTTACCAGATCAACTCGGGCCGCGCTACTCCCGCGCGGCACAGGGTGCTTGCCAATGACGACAAACCGTTGTCTGGCAGCTCTGGAAGCCTGCTCAATTATTGATTTTAGTCAAACCTTGGATACGCGCTTGAGTCGTTTGTGTCTGGGGTCACAAGGCCTCTGACCGCTTTAGGTTCTCTCTCGTTCCTGTGCTTGGGTAGAATCGGTTCTTTTTCCGTTGAGGAAGGCCAATGGCTCAGTCCTATAGTGCCCGTAGTCGTGCAATCGAACCTTTCCATGTCATGGCACTGTTGGCGCGAGCCAATGAACTACAGGCCGCCGGGCACGATGTGATCCACCTGGAAATCGGTGAGCCGGACTTCACCACCGCCGAGCCGATCATCCAGGCTGGCCAGGCTGCGCTGGCGGCAGGGCGGACCCGTTACACCGCCGCACGCGGAATTCCGGAGTTGCGCGAGGCCATTTCGGGCTTTTATCAGCAGCGTTATGGCCTGAATATCGACCCGCGGCGCATCCTCATCACGCCTGGCGGCTCCGGTGCCTTGCTGCTGGCCAGCGCTTTGCTGGTCGATCCCGGTAAGCACTGGCTGCTGGCGGACCCGGGCTACCCGTGTAACCGGCACTTCCTGCGGCTGGTCGAAGGCGCGGCACAACTGGTGCCGGTCGGCCCGGATGTGCGTTATCAATTGACGCCTGGCCTGATCGAGCGCCATTGGGATCACGACAGTGTCGGTGCATTGGTGGCCTCGCCAGCCAACCCGACCGGCACGATCCTGACCCGCGACGAGCTGGCGAAGTTATCCGTGGCGATCAAGGAGCGCCACGGTCACCTGGTGGTCGACGAGATTTATCACGGACTGACCTACGGCACCGATGCTGCCAGCGTGCTGGAAGTCGACGACAGTGCATTCGTTCTGAACAGTTTTTCGAAGTATTTCGGGATGACCGGTTGGCGACTGGGATGGCTGGTGGCCCCCGACGCGGCCGTCGGTGAGCTGGAGAAACTCGCCCAGAATCTCTACATCAGTGCTCCAAGCATGGCGCAACATGCTGCACTGGCCTGTTTCGAGCCAGCAACCATCAGCATTCTGGAAGAGCGTCGCGCCGAATTCGGCCGGCGTCGGGATTACCTGCTGCCAGCCTTGCGTGAATTGGGCTTCGGCATTGCCGTGGAGCCTGAAGGCGCTTTCTACTTGTATGCCGATATCAGCAAGTTCGGCGGCGATGCCTTCGCGTTCTGTAAGCACTTTCTAGAAACCGAGCATGTGGCATTCACCCCGGGGCTGGATTTCGGGCGCTATCAGGCCGGGCATCATGTGCGGTTCGCCTATACGCAAAGTCTTGAGCGTTTGCAGGAGGCGGTCGAGCGTATTGCCCGTGGGCTGCGGAGCTGGCAAGGCTGATGCGATTTCATCCTCCCCTCGAAGAAGGTCGCCTGATTCGTCGCTACAAGCGTTTTCTCGCCGATATCGAAACCGTTGGCGGCGAGTTGCTGACCATTCACTGCCCGAACACCGGCTCGATGCTTAATTGTCAGGTCGAGGGCGGGCAGGTCTGGTTCAGTCGCTCCAACGACCCGAAACGCAAGTTGCCTGGCACCTGGGAGATCGGTGAAACCCCGCAAGGGCGGCTGTTTTGCGTGAACACCGCCCGGGCCAATGGTTTGGTCGAAGAGGCGCTGCGAGCGGGTGTCATCACCGAGCTCAACGGTTTTACCGGACTCAAGCGTGAAGTGGCTTATGGTCAGGAAAACAGTCGCATCGATTTCCGCCTTGATTATCCCGATGGGCCGGCCTACGTAGAAGTCAAAAGCGTGACCCTGGGCTTCGAGGGGACGGCGGTGGCGGCGTTTCCCGATGCAGTCACCCAGCGTGGTGCCAAGCATCTGCGGGAGCTGGCTCACTTGGCCAGGGACGGTATTCGCGCGGTGCAATTGTACTGTGTTTGCCTGACCGGCATCGACGCTGTGCGCCCGGCACAGGAAATCGATGCGGCTTATGCGCAGGCCTTGCGTGAGGCTATTGCCTGTGGGGTCGAGGTATTGGCATACGGTGTGCGGTTGAGCAATGAAGATATGGTTGTCGACCGGCGTCTGGACGTGTTCCCGGGTGACTAAAGGCTGATCCAGATGCCTTGTTCATCCTCGCGACAGGCCACGCCGATCAGGGATTGCCCCGCACAAGGGCCGGCGACGCACTCGCCGTCTTCGATCAGGAACAGTGCGCCATGGGTTGCGCACTGGATCAGGCTGTTGCTGGGGTCGAGAAACTGGTCGGGATGCCACTCCAGGGCGACGCCCCGGTGCGGGCAGCGATTGATGTAGACGTAGACCTGGCCGCTGCGGCGCACCGCAAAGAACTTTTGGCCATCGATGTCGAAACCGCGGCTGCTGTCATTGACCAGCTCGGCACCTGCGCAAAGCAACTTCATGTCTATCCTCGGTCCCGCCGCTCGTTATCGGATATGTCCAGGCAAGACGGCTAAATGCTTTCATTTGGCCGTCTTGCCCGCCGGGGGACAAGTGCCTGTCTTCGAGGATACTTGGCTTGATCGTTCGATGCCCGGGAAACCTTCAAGTAAAGCTGTTTGTGCGCCTGGCCAGCCGTGTCAGCGTGATCGCCATGGAGTATCCATCACCTGCGTCCGCCAGTACTTTTCCACAGGCAAAAAAAGACCCGGCAAGCGCCGGGTCAAATAACCGTGATTAGCCTGATGAGGAGATAATCCGAGAGTCCGAACCAAGGGCTTTTCAGAATATCGACCGGTCTCGCGACCAGTTGTGATAATCATATCGATTCTCATTACCAAGTCAACCGCTGTTTTTCGGTTTCTTTGCGATTTGTCGAGTTTCTGCCTGCAGGCCCCGTATTCATTGGGGGCAGGTTGAAAAGCTATAGCGCTGTTTGTCGGATCAGTTCTTGTGGCGTGAAGAGATTGCTTCCAGTTGTTTGTTCAGCGCTTCCTTGCGCTCTGCGGGAATGTCATTCCAGTGAACGTCCATCAGGGCGCCTTCAATTGCGTACAACAACACCTTGGACGCCCGGAAACCGCGCGTGCGCACGGCCCGATAAGCATCCACCGCCCCGAGGCGACGCAAGTCCGAAGCGCTATGGATGCCCACCGCATGCAGCCATTGCGCTGATGTCTTGCCAAGATTCTTCAGGTGTTGCAGTTCATCATTCATCAAGCCTCCTTGCGATGGCCGAATGGAGAGCGTGGGCAATCTTCTGAGGAGTGTAGCCATCAGTAGGAAAAGCGTGATTGTTTGCTCGTTTTCGGCGCAAATGCTTCTAAGAGACGAGCATTGGCGGTGTGAGAAAAGTCTGCGAACGCGGGAGAAAGAGGCGGGGAATAATCGGCAATTACGGGTAAACATCCCGGCAGTCCAGGGCAGCGGGAGCACTGGACACGTCAGTCGGCGATCTTGATCAGCGGGTGCGGTAGCGCAGTCGCGTGCCGAAGTTCATCGACATCAGAATTTCGTCGGCGCTGAGTTCCACTGGAAAATACGCACCGGAGATCTGCGCGTGGGCCAGGCTCGCGCCTTCAAGGTTTGCCTTGCGAAAATCGATGCCGCGCAAGTCGGCGGAACGGAAGTAGGCGTCGCTGAAATCCACACCATCGGCGTTCAGTTCGCGCAGGTCCAGCCCCCGAAAGTCTCCACCCGCCATGTCGATAGGACCATCCTTGGGGCGTTCACTGTTGAAGCCTCTTATGTCGTCTTTGTGCAACAGGGTGTAAAGCGGTGTGTCGAGAAGTTTCGGCTGGCTCATGTCACATCACCTGATGGTTTTATGACGCCAGTATAGTGCCGCTATTTGACAGTCGTGAAGCCAGGGCGGCCTCACGACTGAAATAGTTTCCTACAGGCCTGGCAGGCGCTGGCGAATCTGTTCCACAACGGTATCGAGCGTCCCGCTTTCATTGGTCTGGACGCGCTTGCTGCAGAGAATTTCTGCGGGTGTCAGGGCTTCGCGGCTGGCTTGCTGAGCTGCGATAACGGCCAAAGTGGCGTCGGACGGGTCCTTTCTGTCTGCCTGGCGCACGGCCAGCCAGCTTTCGATGACGGCCTGGGGTGCATTGCAATCGAGGATCAGGAAGGGGGCACCCGTGGCCTCGGCTACCTTCGCGGCGCTGTCACGTTGATCATGCTTGAGGTAAGTGGCGTCGACCACCACCGGGAAGCCCGCACGCAGGATGACGTCGGCGATTTCGTGCAGGCGGCCATAGGTCGCCACGCTGGCGTCGGCGCTATAGATGCCGGCCTGTACGTCATTTTCGACGGTTTGCTCGCCGAACAGGCGCTTGCGCTCAACATCGGAGCGCAGGCGAATCGCGCCCAGGGCTTCGACCAGGCGCATGGCGACATGGCTCTTGCCGACGGCGGAAGCACCGTGGGTAATGGCCATGAAGCGCGAAGGAATGGTGCTGTAGCTTTCCGCCAGGTTGGCGTAGTTGCGGTACTGGCGCAGGGTCGTGGCGCGCTGCACCGCCGTGGCTTCGGCTGGCATGCTGAACAGGGCGACCTTGGCGCGAACCAGTGCGCGGTAGGCTTTATAGAAGTTCAGCAGTTCGAGGCCGCGGTAATCACCGGTCAGTTCCAGGTACTGGCTGATGAAGCGACGGGCCAGGCACTTCAGGCCGCGATCTTCCAGGTCCATCGCCAGGAAGCCGGTATCGGCATAAACGTCGGTGAAGCGAAACGGTTCGTTGAATTCGATGCAGTCGAAGATCACGACCTTGCCGTCGATCACAGTTGCGTTGCCCAGGTGGATATCGCCGTGGCATTCACGAATGAAACCTTCGGCCTTGCGCTGGGCGAGCAGTGGTTTAAGGCGTTCGAAGCTGCTTTCGGCCCAGGCTTGCAGGGCATCGAGTTGCAGCAAGTCGGCTTTGTCGCTGAGGAATGGACGGATCTGTTCGAAGTTCTGCCGCACGGGTGCCATGACGCTGTCCGGGGTGCCGGCTTCGTGTCCGGCCGGCACTTTCGGTGCGTTGAGGTGGAAGCGGGCGATTTGCTCGGCCATCTCGTCGATGTGCGCGGTGGTCAGTTCGCCATTGGCTTGCAGGGTGCTGAGCAAGCCGTTTTGCGGGAACTGGCGCATCTTCAGTACATATTCGATGGCCGGACCTTCGCCGCCCAGTTGTGGAGCCTCGGCGCTGCCGGTGACGGGCAGCACTTCGAGATACAACTCGTCGGTCAGGCGCTGGTTCAGGCGCAGTTCTTCAGCGCAGAAGTGTGCGCGAGCCTCAAGGCTGGTGAAGTCGAGAAAGCCGAAATTGACCGGCTTCTTCACTTTATAGGCATAGTGGCCAGTGAGCAGTACCCAGGAAATATGGGTCTCGATGACCTGGAATCCCTCAACAGGATGCGGGTAGAGGGCAGGGTTTTGCAGGGCAGCGATCAGGGACTGGCTCACAGGCGATCCTTCAGAGTCTGGGAAATTCAAGGTCGTCATTATGGCCGCAAGTCCGCTCGACGCAAACCTTGGAGCGCTCCTGTTGAGCGTGAATAAAGTGCGTATAATCCGCCGCCATGACTCGTACCCGAACTCCCCGTACCCCAAAAAAACCACCCTCCAGGGGCTTGCGCCCGTGGCTGGGCTGGGCCATTAAACTCAGTCTGGTCGGCCTGGTAGTGCTGGCTGGATTCGCTGTTTACCTTGATGCGATCGTCCAGGAGAAGTTCTCCGGCAAGCGCTGGACCATTCCGGCCAAGGTTTACGCGCGCCCACTCGAGCTGTTCGTCGGACAAAAGCTGAGCAGGGACGATTTCCTGACCGAGCTCGACGCCCTGGGCTATCGCCGTGAAAGCGTGGCCAACGGTCCGGGCGCGGCGTCGGTCAACGGCAATACCGTTGATCTGAATACCCGTGGCTTCCAGTTCTATGAAGGCATGGAACAAGCGCAACCGGTTCGGGTGCGCTTCTCCGGCGACTACGTGGCCGACTTGTCGGGTGCAAAAGACTCGAAACTTTCAGTCGTGCGCCTGGAGCCGCTGCTGATCGGCGGGCTGTACCCGAAAAACCTCGAAGACCGGATCCTGATCAAGATCGATCAGGTGCCGCCGTACCTGCTGGAAACACTGGTGGCGGTCGAGGATCGTGATTTTTATCATCACTTTGGTGTTTCGCCGAAGTCGATCGCCCGTGCAATCTGGGTCAATGGCTCGTCCGGTCGCATGCGTCAGGGCGGCAGTACCCTGACTCAGCAGTTGGTCAAGAACTTCTACCTGACCAACGAGCGCAGCCTGAGCCGCAAGCTCACCGAAGCGATGATGGCGTTGCTGCTTGAGCTGCATTACGACAAGCGCGAAATCCTTGAGGCCTACCTCAACGAGGTGTTCATCGGGCAGGACGGTCAGCGCGCGGTGCACGGTTTCGGCCTGGCCAGCCAGTTCTTCTTCAGCCAGCCGCTGGCTGAACTCAAGCTGCATCAGGTCGCGCTGCTGGTGGGCATGGTCAAGGGGCCTTCGTCCTATAACCCGCGTCGTTATCCGGAGCGAGCCCTCGAGCGGCGTAACCTGGTGCTCGATGTGCTGCAAGAGCAGGGCGTAGCGACTGCCGAGCAGGTTGAAGCCGCGAAGAAGATGCCACTGGGCGTGACCAAGCGCGGCAGTCTGGCTGACAGCTCGTTCCCCGGCTTCCTCGATCTGGTCAAGCGTCAGTTGCGCGAAGACTATCGCGACGAAGACTTGACCGAAGAAGGCCTGCGCATCTTCACCAGTTTCGACCCGATCCTGCAGATGAAGGCTGAAGCCTCGGTCAACGACACCTTCAAGCGCCTGGCGGGGCGCAAGGGTTCCGATGACGTCGAAGCGGCCATGGTCGTGACCAATCCCGAGACTGGCGAAGTACAGGCGATGATCGGCAGTCGCCAGTCCAGCTTTGCCGGGTTCAACCGGGCGTTGGACGCTGTGCGACCGATCGGCTCTTTGATCAAGCCGGCGGTTTACCTGACGGCGCTGGAGAAGCCAAGCCAGTACACCTTGACCAGTTGGCTGTCGGACGAATCGTTCTCGGTCAAGGGCGCCGATGGCCAGGTCTGGAAACCGCAGAACTATGATCGTCGTTCTCACGGGACCGTTTTCCTCTATCAAGGCCTGGCGCATTCCTACAATCTGTCGACCGCGCGGCTCGGTCTGGCGGTCGGTGTGCCGAACGTCCTGAAGACGGTGGAGCGCCTGGGGGTGTCTCGTGAATTCCCGGCGTTTCCATCGATGTTGCTCGGGGCCGGCGGCATGACGCCGATCGAAGTGGCGACCATGTACCAGACGCTCGCCAACGGCGGCTTCAATACGCCGATGCGCGGGATTCGCAGTGTGCTGACGGCCGAGGGTGAACCGCTCAAGCGTTATCCATTCCAGATTCAGCAGCGATTCGACCCGGCCTCCATTTACCTGATCCAGAGCGCCATGCAGCGGGTGATGCGCGAAGGTACCGGCAGTTCGGTTTACAACGTGTTGCCAAGGACTCTGAACCTGGCGGGTAAAACCGGTACCAGTAACGATTCGCGGGACAGTTGGTTTGCCGGATTCAGCCAGGACTTGCTGGCGGTGGTCTGGCTGGGGCGCGATGACAACGGCAAGACGCCATTCACCGGCGCCACCGGGGCACTGCAGGTCTGGACCAGCTTCATGCGCAAGGCCGACCCGTTGCCGCTGGACATGCCGCAGCCGGATAACATCGTTCAGGCCTGGGTTGACTCGAGAACCGGGCAAGGTTCCGACGCAGGTTGCCCGGGGGCCGTACAGATGCCGTATATTCGCGGCAGCGAACCGCCTCCCGGCGCCGCTTGCGGTGGTGAAAACCCTGCAGAGTCGGTGATGGATTGGGTCAAGGGCTGGATGAATTAAGCAAAGAGGGTTTCAAGTGAACAAGTGGTTGATTCCAGCGGTTACCGCCGTGGCTTTGCTCAGCGGTTGCTCCACCGTACAACGTGGCTCGATTCCGGTCGTGGACTCCGGCACCGCCGTTTCCAACAGTGAGCGGATCTCGGCCAATGGCGGCTTCCGCCAGACAACGGTCAAACGCCCCGTGCAAGGTCAGTCACAGGCCCGGGCGATTCCGCAAGGCGACAGCGGTGTCGTGGTAATGGTGCCGGGTGCTGCAACGACCTCAACGCCGATCAGCACCACGCCGATTACCCCGGGGCCGATCACTCCGGGGCCGATTGACACGTCGCCGGTCCAGTCGGCGCCAATCAATCAGGGCAACTACAGCATGCCGTCGTCGCCAAGCGGGATTCCGTCGGCCAGTTCGGGCGGACTGTCTGCCGATGAGCAGCTGGATGGGCCGGTGCTGGCTTTGCTGACCACTGCTCAACAGCAACAGGCGAGCGGTGATCTCAACGGTGCCTCCTCCAGTCTCGAACGCGCCCAGCGCGTTGCTCCTCGCGAGCCGCAGGTGCTTTACCGTCTGGCGCAGGTGCGGATGGCTCAAGGCGATGCCGCCCAGGCCGAGCAGTTCGCTCGCCGTGGGCTGACCCTTGCCAATGGTCGACCAGACCTTCAGGCCAACTTGTGGGATCTGATTGGCCAGGCGCGTGAAAAGCAGGGTGATTCCCAAGGTGCGGCATTGGCGCGCCAGAAGGCCAAGGTAACGCTGTAATGGATGCGCGCTTTCTGAAAATCGCCAATCAACTGCTGTTGATCGAGCGCGAGTTGCGGGTGCAAGGATGGTGGGATGAAGTCTCGCCATCTGCCGAAGCACTTTCCAGTGTCGAGCCGTTTTCGGTCGATACACTGGATTTCGAGCAATGGCTGCAATGGATCTTCCTGCCACGCATGAAAATGATCCTTGAGCAGAATTTGCCGCTACCCAATGCGTCGGGCATTCAGGAAATGGCTGAAATGGTCTTTGCCGGGCGCAATGTCCAGGGCAAGGATCGGCAGCTGCAGGAATTGCTCAAACAGTTTGATCAGTTGATCACGGCGTCTCGCTGAGCCAGAAGCTGCCAGCGTCCGCTGGCAGTTGTTCACAATCCCTTTCTGTTTTGTCGGCCATCGCAGGGTAAGCGCATGCGCGTGCCAATTTTTCGGCAAAAGTTGCGCAATCGAAGCCAACAAGCGGCGGATTTAGAGGTTTTTTCTTGCGTTCTCATGTGCTTACCAGAATAAAGCTCATAGACGACTTGACTTGCAAGGGACGAAACAGAAGAATCCAAAGTCCGCTGTACAGGGACTGCCAGAAGCAGACCCTCTCAGCAGATCATGAGGCGCATATCCGCGTCGACCTGTTACACCCGCAACGCGTTACCTCGCGCTGGGTGGGAAAGGCCCGCAACACTTGGGACGATCCCAATACTTGCTCAGTCAGTGCTGACGTAGTCGGCGACCACCGTCGCTCATGCTCTGCTGAGAAGTAAACCTATTAAGACCCGTCCCATTTTTCGTGGGCGGTATTCTGGCGTTTTAGAGGTGAGCAACGTGGAGCTTTTATCTGGCGGTGAGATGCTCGTCCGCTTTTTGCGCGACGAAGGCGTCAAATATATCTACGGGTACCCGGGTGGTGCTCTTCTTCATGTTTACGATGCCCTGTTCAAAGAACCGGAAGTGACCCACATCCTGGTTCGTCACGAGCAAGCGGCTACCCATATGGCTGACGGCTACGCCCGTGCCACCGGTAAAGCCGGTGTGGTACTGGTGACTTCCGGTCCGGGCGCGACAAACGCCATCACCGGTATTGCCACGGCGTACATGGACTCCATTCCGATGGTGATCATTTCCGGCCAGGTGCCGAGCACCATGGTTGGCACCGACGCATTCCAGGAAACCGACATGATCGGTATCTCCCGGCCGATCGTGAAGCACAGCTTCATGATCAAGCATGCGTCGGAAATCCCGGAAGTCATGAAGAAAGCCTTCTACCTGGCGCAATCCGGTCGTCCTGGTCCGGTCGTTGTCGATATTCCGAAAGACATGACCAACCCGGCCGAGAAGTTCGAATACGTCTTCCCGAAAAAAGCCAAGCTGCGTTCCTACAGCCCGGCTGTTCGCGGTCACTCCGGTCAAATCCGCAAGGCGGCAGAAATGCTCCTGGCGGCCAAGCGTCCAGTGCTGTACTCGGGCGGCGGCGTGATCCTCGGCGGTGGTTCCGCACCACTGACCGAACTGGCGAAGATGCTCAACCTGCCAGTGACCAATACCCTGATGGGCCTCGGTGGTTTCCCTGGTACCGATCGCCAGTTCATCGGCATGCTTGGCATGCACGGCAGCTACACCGCCAACCTGGCGATGCACCATGCCGACGTGATCCTTGCCGTCGGCGCGCGTTTCGACGATCGCGTGATCAACGGCGCACCGAAGTTCTGCCCGAATGCCAAGATCATTCACATCGACATCGACCCGGCTTCGATCTCCAAGACCATCAAGGCTGATGTGCCTATCGTTGGTCCGGTCGAGAGTGTCCTGACCGAAATGGTCGCGATCCTCAAGGAGATCGGCGAAACCCCGAACAAGGAAGCGGTGGCCAGTTGGTGGAAGCAGGTCGATGAGTGGCGTGGTGATCGCGGCCTGTTCCCTTACGACAAGGGCGACGGCAGCAAGATCAAGCCGCAGACCGTTATTGAAACCCTGTGCGAAGTGACCAAGGGCGATGCCTTTGTGACCTCCGACGTGGGTCAGCACCAGATGTTCGCTGCACAGTACTACAAGTTCAACAAGCCTAATCGCTGGATCAACTCCGGTGGCCTGGGCACCATGGGCTTCGGTTTGCCGGCGGCCATGGGTATCAGCCTGAGCTTCCCTGACGCTGACGTTGCATGCGTCACCGGCGAGGGCAGCATCCAGATGAATATCCAGGAGCTGTCGACCTGCCTGCAATATGGTTTGCCGGTAAAGATCGTCATCCTGAACAACGGTGTGTTGGGCATGGTTCGCCAGTGGCAGGACATGAGCTACGGCAGCCGTCACTCTCACTCCTATATGGAATCGCTGCCTGATTTCGTCAAGCTGGCGGAGGCTTATGGCCACGTTGGTGTGCGCATCACCGATTCGAAGGATTTGAAGTCGAAGATGGAAGAAGCGTTCGCCATGAAGGATCGCCTGGTGGTGATCGATATTTCGGTCGATACCAGCGAGCACGTCTACCCGATGCAGATCAAAGACGGCTCGATGCGCGATATGTGGCTGAGCAAGACGGAGCGTACCTAATCATGCGGCACATTATTTCCTTGCTTCTGGAAAACGAACCTGGCGCTCTGTCTCGTGTGGTTGGCCTGTTCTCGCAGCGTAACTACAACATCGAAAGCCTGACCGTGGCCCCAACCGAAGACCCGACCCTGTCGCGTCTGACGCTGACCACTGTGGGCCACGATGAGATCATCGAGCAGATCACCAAGAACCTGAACAAACTGATCGAAGTGGTAAAACTGGTCGACCTGTCGGAAAGTGCTCACATCGAGCGCGAACTGATGCTGGTCAAGGTCAAGGCCACCGGCGCCCAGCGCGCCGAGATCAAGCGCACTACCGATATTTACCGTGGGCAGATCGTCGATGTCAGCGCCAGCGTGTATACCGTTCAACTGACCGGTACCAGCGACAAGCTCGACAGCTTCATTCAGTCCATTGGCACCGCATCGATTCTGGAAACCGTCCGTAGTGGCGTGACCGGCATTGCCCGCGGCGACAAAGTACTCAGCATCTAAACCAAATTAGCGAACGGCCCGAGCGGCCTGATATAGGGGAAATTCATGAAAGTTTTCTACGATAAAGACTGCGACCTGTCGATCATCCAGGGCAAGAAAGTTGCCATCATCGGCTACGGTTCCCAGGGTCACGCTCAAGCGTGCAACCTGAAGGACTCCGGCGTTGACGTTACCGTTGGCCTGCGTAAAGGTTCGGCCACTGTTGCCAAAGCTGAAGCTCACGGCCTGAAAGTGGCTGACGTGGCTACCGCTGTTGCTGCTGCCGACCTGGTCATGATCCTGACCCCGGACGAGTTCCAGGGCGCGTTGTACCGCGACGAAATCCAACCGAACATCAAGAAGGGCGCTACCCTGGCCTTCTCCCACGGTTTTTCGATCCACTACAACCAGGTTGTGCCGCGCGCTGACCTCGACGTGATCATGATCGCGCCGAAAGCTCCAGGTCACACCGTACGTTCCGAGTTCGTGAAGGGCGGCGGTATCCCTGACCTGATCGCTATCTACCAGGACGCTTCCGGCAATGCCAAAAACGTTGCGCTGTCCTACGCAGCTGGCGTTGGTGGTGGCCGTACCGGCATCATCGAAACCACCTTCAAGGACGAGACTGAAACCGACCTGTTCGGCGAACAGGCCGTTCTGTGCGGCGGTACCGTTGAGCTGGTAAAAGCCGGTTTCGAAACCCTGGTTGAAGCTGGCTACGCGCCGGAAATGGCCTACTTCGAGTGCCTGCACGAGCTGAAGCTGATCGTTGACCTCATGTACGAAGGCGGCATCGCCAACATGAACTACTCGATCTCCAACAACGCCGAGTACGGCGAGTACGTGACCGGTCCGGAAGTGATCAACGCCGAATCCCGTCAGGCCATGCGCAATGCCCTGAAACGTATTCAGGACGGTGAATACGCCAAGATGTTCATCAGCGAAGGCGCTACCGGCTATCCTTCGATGACCGCCAAGCGTCGTAACAACGCCGCTCACGGTATCGAAATCATCGGCGAGCAACTGCGCTCCATGATGCCGTGGATCAGTGCCAACAAGATCGTCGACAAAGCTAAAAACTAAGTCACGCGCTTGTACGAAAAACGCGGCTTAGGCCGCGTTTTTTCGTTTGGGAGGTCGGTTCTGGTATAAAGCTGCATCATTTGTGGCCGAACCGTCGTCCCAGACACCTGTCCAAACTTTCCACCCCGTTGCAAGGTAATGTCCATGAGCGAACGCCCCGAAGAGCCAAACCAGGCTTCTGACGCCGAAAGCCTGCTGCCCGTCGATGAACATGTCGAGGAGGGCCATGACGCTGAAGGTCGTAAAGTCCGGCATCGTGGTATCTATCTTCTGCCGAACCTGTTCACCACTGCGAACCTGTTCGCAGGGTTCTATTCCATCATCAACTCGATGAGCGCCCAGGCAGCCCTGAGTGCTGGTGACTCGGCCAATGCGAGCAAGTATTTCGCGTTTGCGGCCATCGCGATCTTCGTCGCAATGGTGCTCGACGGCCTCGATGGTCGCGTGGCCCGCATGACCAATACCCAGAGCGCCTTTGGTGCCGAGTACGACTCGCTGTCGGACATGGTTGCTTTTGGTGTGGCACCGGCATTGCTGGCTTTCGGTTGGGCGCTGGGCGACATGGGCAAGGTTGGCTGGATGGTTGCCTTCATCTATGTGGCGGGCGCGGCATTGCGTCTTGCGCGCTTCAACACTCAGGTCGGCACTGCGGACAAGCGTTACTTCATCGGTCTGGCCAGTCCTGCCGCTGCGGGTGTGGTTGCAGGCATCGTCTGGGCGTTCAGCGACTACGGTATCCAGGGTTCCAAGATGTCTTTCCTGGTTGCGCTGATGGTTGCCGCCGCCGGTATGCTGATGGTCAGCAACATCAAGTACAACAGCTTCAAGGAGCTGGACCTGAAGGGGCGAGTGCCTTTCGTGGCGATTCTCGCTGTGGTACTGGTGTTCGCGGTGGTGTTCAGTGACCCTCCGCGCATTCTGCTGCTGGTGTTTCTCGCCTATGCGGCCTCCGGTCCGGTTCAATACCTGTTACGTCTTCGCCGTAACAAGAGCGCGTAATTTCCCTCATACTCCGCAGTCTATGGGTGCATCTGTCCTCCAAAGCTGCGGAGTAACCATGCTGATCAAAGTCTCCAAAGCGTCCGACTGCCACGAGTCGGACGTCACGCCTGAATCCCTCTATCTGTCTCGACGCAAAGTGCTTGGCGCCACGGTTGCCGGCTTTGCCCTGGGCAGCCTGTCGCAATGGGCCAGCGCTGGCGACGCTGTGCGCTACTCGGATGTTGAACCCGGCAAGGCGCCTTCGTGGTTCAGTGAAAAACTTCCGGCTACCCGGTGGGGTGCGATCACCGTCAAGGACGAGGCAATCACGCCGTTCAAGGATGCGACCCACTACAACAACTTCTACGAGTTCGGCACCGAAAAAGGTGATCCGGCCGCCAATGCCGGCACCCTTAAGACGGAACCGTGGACAGTGGTGGTGGACGGGGAGGTAGGCAAGCCAGGGCGATATGCACTGGAAGACTTCATGAAGCCGTATCGGTTGGAGGAGCGAATCTACCGGCTGCGCTGCGTCGAAGCCTGGTCGATGGTCATTCCCTGGATCGGTTTTCCTCTCTCGACCTTGCTCAAGGAAGTCGAGCCGACCTCGAAAGCCAGATTCATCCGTTTTGAAACCCTGCGGGACCCCAAAAGCATGCCGGGTCAGCGCTCTGGTTTTGCCTTGATTGACTGGCCGTATGTAGAAGGGCTGCGGTTGGACGAGGCGATGAACCCTTTGGCGATTCTTGCGGTGGGAATGTATGGGCGTGAGTTGCCGAATCAGAACGGTGCACCACTGCGTCTGGTGGTGCCATGGAAGTACGGCTTTAAAAGCATCAAGTCGATCGTTCGGATCAGTTTGGTAAGTGAGCAGCCAAAAACCACCTGGCAGAGTATTGCTTCGGACGAGTACGGCTTCTACGCCAATGTTAATCCGACGGTAGACCATCCGCGCTGGACTCAGGCTCGGGAGCGGCGTTTGCCGAGCGGCCTGTTCAAGCCGAATGTGCGTGACACGCAAATGTTCAATGGTTACGCGGATGAAGTCGCTTCTCTATATGCAGGGCTCGATCTGCGGAAGAACTACTGATGCGATATTCGCTTTGGCGCCTGTCTGTTTTTGTTGTAACGATGGTGTGGCCGCTGTTGTGGTTGTACCAGGCCTGGACAGATGTACTTGGACCGGACCCGGGCAAAGTGTTGGTTGATCGATTGGGACTGGGCGCACTTGTTCTTTTGCTTGTTACATTGAGCATGACGCCGCTGCAGAGGTTGACTGGTTGGGCGGGGTGGATTGCGGTCCGGCGGCAACTGGGGTTGTGGTGCTTTGCTTATGTAGCGCTGCACTTGAGTGCCTATCTGGCATTTATCCTTGGTTTCGATTGGTCGCAGCTTGGAGTGGAGCTGCGCAAGCGTCCGTACATTATTGTCGGGGCATTGGGTTTCTTGTGTTTGCTGGCGTTGGCGTGCACTTCCAATCGATACAGTCAGCGACGTTTGGGAGGGCTATGGAGGAAGCTGCATCGTCTGGCTTATTTGATTCTCGTGCTTGGATTGCTGCATATGCTGTGGATTGTGCGCGCCGACCTGAAGGAGTGGGCGATCTATGCATCTATAGGTGCGTTGCTTTTAGTGCTGCGGCTGCCGCCGTTGGCTCGTCGAATCCCGCGTTTTATGGCCAAAAAGGTCACTTCTGCCAAAAAGGCGTAATTAGTGGTTGACGGCAGATTCCAGATGTCTATAATTCGCCCCACTTCCGGCGCAGTCGAAACGAAAAACTCCTTGATAAACAACGAGTTACGCAGTTTTGACAGCAGGTTGCTTCAGTTCATAGAAGCCGCCAGGGAGTTGAAAAAGAGGTGTTGACAGCAGCGAGTAACGCTGTAGAATTCGCCTCCCGCTGACGAGAGATCTGAAGCGCAAGTGGTTGAA
>NZ_NEHO01000011.1 GCF_002113375.1 Pseudomonas sp. R37(2017)
ATCGAGCAGTTGTCATCAAGAACCATGCTGGCAGCACGTTGCTTGAACTCGCGGGTATAGGTCTTTCGCTCTTGCATGGAACCTCCTGATTGGGCGAATCATATCGCCCTTAAGAGGTGTCCGGGATCATTAGGCCAGTTCATGCTCGCTCCTACAGGGGACGCGTAGCGGCTCACGGCTATGGCGACGTGTGTCTCCCGCGTTCGCCTGGTGCAGTTCAGCCAAGAAAACAGGGTCGACTGTAGGAGCGAGCACGCTCGCGATGGTCGTTAACGAAAACGCGGGCTTACTGGCTAGACGCGGCGTTCTTGAGTCCATCGCGAGCTTGCTCGCTCCTACAGGGGGACGCGTAGCGGCTCACGGCTATGGCGACGTGTGTCTCCTGTGTTCGCCTGGTGCTGTTCACACAAGTAAACAGGGTCGACTGTAGGAGCGAGCACGCTCGCGATGGTCGTTAACGATAACGCGGGCTTACTGGATAGACGCGGCGTTCTTGAGTCCATCGCGAGCATGCTCGCTCCTACAGGGGACGCGTACCGGCTCACGGCTATGGCGACGTGTGTCTCCCGCGTTCGCCTGGTGCTGTTCACCCAAGAAAACAGGGTCGACTGTAGGAGCGAGCACGCTCGCGATGGTCGTTAACGATAACGCGGGCTTACTGGCTAGACCCGGCGTTCTTGAGTCCATCGCGAGCTTGCTCGCTCCTACAGGGGGACGCGTAGCGGCTCACGGCTATGGCGACGTGTGTCTCCCGTGTTGGCCTGGTGCTGTTCACCCAAGAAAACAGGGTCGACTGTAGGAGCGAGCACGCTCGCGATGGTCGTTAACGAAAACGCGGGCTTACTGGCCAGACGCGGCGTTCTTGAGTCCATCGCGAGCTTGCTCGCTCCTACAGGGGGACGCGTAGCGGCTCACGGCTATGGCGACGTGTGTCTCCTGTGTTCGCCTGGTGCTGTTCACACAAGTAAACAGGGTCGACTGTAGGAGCGAGCACGCTCGCGATGGTCGTTAACGATAACGCGGGCTTACTGGATAGACGCGGCGTTCTTGAGTCCATCGCGAGCATGCTCGCTCCTACAGGGGACGCGTACCGGCTCACGGCTATGGCGACGTGTGTCTCCCGCGTTCGCCTGGTGCTGTTCACCCAAGAAAACAGGGTCGACTGTAGGAGCGAGCACGCTCGCGATGGTCGTTAACGATAACGCGGGCTTACTGGCTAGACCCGGCGTTCTTGAGTCCATCGCGAGCTTGCTCGCTCCTACAGGGGGACGCGTAGCGGCTCACGGCTATGGCGACGTGTGTCTCCCGTGTTGGCCTGGTGCTGTTCACCCAAGAAAACAGGGTCGACTGTAGGAGCGAGCACGCTCGCGATGGTCGTTAACGAAAACGCGGGCTTACTGGCCAGACGCGGCGTTCTTGAGTCCATCGCGAGCATGCTCGCTCCTACAGGGGCGCGTACCGACTCACTGCTGTGGCAACGTCAGAAACGATCCAGCCTGTACGGCGCAGTCGCCGGCAGGCTGTGGGGCTGGGTGCCGGTCAACGGGGTGGCCATTTGTGCAATCATTTCTGCCGTGACCGCGGCCTGGGTCAATCCCAGATGCTGATGGCCGAAGGCGAGCAGGACCTTGCCGTCGCACACCCGGTCGATGATCGGCAGGGAGTCGGGCAGGGAGGGGCGGAAACCCATCCAGGGTGTCGCTGCTTCGGCACTCAGATCTTGCTTGAACAGGCCTTTGCTCAGGCGGTGCAACTGCCAGGCGCGTTCCATGGTCGGCGGGCATTCCAGGCCTGCGAATTCAACGGTACCGGCCAGTCGCAGACCCTCGCTCATTGGCGTCATGATGAACTTGCGCTCCAGTGAGGTGACGGCAAACGGCAGGCGCTCGTGTTCGTGGGGCAGCATCAGGTGATAGCCGCGTTCGGTATCCAGCGGCACCTTCTTGCCGGTCAGCGCGGCGGTGAGCTTCGCCGAATGGGCACCACAGGCAATCAATACCTGGCGGCTGCTGAAACGGCCTTGATCGGTGACCAACGACACGCCGTGTTCATCCAGTTGCCCGCCCTCGACCCGCTGCTTGAGGAACTGCACGCCGCTGCTTTTGGCTGCGTGGACCAGTTCACCGACCACCCGGAAGGGATCGAGAAAATGCCCGGTGCGCGGGAAAAACAAACCACCGCGAATCTGTTCGCTGAGTTGCGGCGCCACATCGCGGACGGCCCTGGCCTGCCAGAAGTCCACCGGAACCTGCTGCTGGCGCATGCGCGACTGTAGCGCTTCGATCGCCTGCTGCGAATCGGGACGCTCGAACACCAGCAGCGAACCGTCTTCTTTCATCAACCCTGGACGGTCGATGGTCTCCAGCAACCGGTGCCAGGCACCCAGGCTGCTTTCATTGAGCGCACGGATGCCGGCCACGGTGCGCTGGAACGGTGCCGGACGCAGGTTCAGCAACAGGCGTGCGAACCAGGGCAGGGCCCGGGGCATGTATTTCCAGTCCAGGCGCAGCGGGCCCATCGGGTCCAGGAGCATGGCGGGCAGGCGTTTGAGGATCGACAGGTCGGCGATGGGGAACACCTGCTCCGTGGCGAGGTGCCCGGCATTGCCGAACGAGGCGCCACGACCGGGTTCCTGCTGATCGATCACCACCACCCGCCGGCCCTGACGGGCCAGGCGCAGGGCGCTGGCGACGCCGATGATCCCGGCGCCGATCACGGCAACGTCCGCCGCTGCGTGGGGAGGGTTGAAATGGGATTGGTTGGACATGGCCTAGGCTTCCCTCTGGCCGTCGAGCAGGCGACGCAACTGCAACGGGTTGCCGTGCTTGAGCGCGGCCGGCAGCAAGGCGTCCGGGAAGTCCTGATAGCAGACCGGGCGCAGGAAACGCAGGATGGCGGCGGTGCCGACCGAGGTGCTGCGCGCATCGGAAGTCGCCGGGAACGGGCCGCCATGGACCATGGCATCGCACACTTCGACCCCGGTCGGCCAGCCATTGACCAACAGGCGCCCGGCCTTGCGCTCGAGGATCGGCAGCAACGCCCTGGCGCTCTCCACGTCGCCATCGTCCAGGTGCAGGGTGGCGGTCAACTGGCCTTCGAGGTGTTCGATGACCTGGCGAATCTGCTCGTCGCTGGCACATTGCACGACCAGTGATGCCGCACCGAACATTTCCGCCTGCAACGCCGGGTTGGCGAGAAACTCGCTGGCCCGGGTGACGAACAGGTGGGCCTGGCACTGGTTAGGCGTTTCGCCTTTGAGGCCGACAGCCACTGTTTGCGCGTGGGCATGCTCGGCCAGCGCACCGACGCCAGCCTCGTAGGCGTTGAAAATGCCGGGGGTGAGCATGGTCTGCGCCGGGCTGCGCTGTAGCAGTTGCGCAGCCGACTGGATGAAGCGCTCAAGGTCAGGGCCCTGGCGGGCAATTACCAGACCCGGGTTGGTGCAGAACTGGCCGGCGCCCTGGGTGAGGGAGGCGACGAAGCCTTGCGCCAGCGCTTCGGCGCGCGATTGCAGGGCTGCCGGGAACAGTAGCACGGGATTGATCGAGCTCATTTCCGCGTACACCGGGATTGGCTCGGGACGCGCCTGGGCTGCGTTGCACAGGGCGATGCCGCCGCTGCGCGAGCCGGTGAAACCCACGGCCTTGATGCGCGGATCGGTGACCAGGGCGATGCCCACTTCGCGGCCGGAGCCGTACAGCAGCGAGAACACGCCTTCGTGTAGCCCGCACAGTTTGACCGCACGGGCCACGGCTCGGCCGACCAGTTCGCTGGTGCCCGGATGCGCGCCATGGGCCTTGACGATCACCGGGCAGCCGGCAGCCAGCGCCGAGGCGGTGTCACCGCCGGCCACCGAGAAGGCCAGGGGAAAGTTGCTGGCACCGAACACCGCCACCGGGCCGAGCGGCACCTGACGCTGACGCAGGTCCGGGCGAGGCAGGGGTTGACGCTCCGGCAGTGCGGAGTCGACCCGCACATCCAGCCATTCGCCGGCGCGCACGGTACGGGCAAAGGTGCGCAGTTGCTGGCAGGTGCGGCCCCGTTCACCCTGGATGCGCGCACGCGGCAGACCGGTCTCGGCCACGGCGCGATCGATCAATTCGTCGCCGAGGGCTTCGATTTCGCTGGCGATGGTTTCGAGGAATTCGGCGCGGGCCTCCAGGGACGTCGCGCGAAAGCTGTCCAGGGCAGTCCACGCCAGGGCGCAGGCCTGTTCGACGTGCTCGCTGCCGCCACCGCGGTAAGCCGGTTCAAGTGCAAGATTGGTGGCCGGATCAATGCCGCGAATCGCTTCGCGGTTACCGGTGATGGCCTGCTGGCCGATCAGCATGTTGCCTGTCAGTGTCATGGTCGTACCTGAAAAAAAGAGAGTAGGGCGTTGGCGAAAATAAAAGCGGCGCGCATTGGCTAATGCTGATCAGTTGAACGCCGCAATCCTTGTGGGAGCAAGCTCGCTCCCACAGGTTTAGCTCGTTAACTGATCGGCATTACGCAACCTGGCACGCCGCTGTGTTGGCTGAATCAGGCGAAGTTCTGCTCGGCCGACCATTGCTCGTACCACTGGCGGAACAGCGCGTACTGGTTCTCGGCATAACGACGCTGGGCATCGCTGAGCGCATCGGTCTCGTTGAAGTGCAGGCTGTATTCCTTGTCGCCATTGAGCACCATCAGGTGCTTGTAATAGAGCACCAGGTCGCAGCCCTCATCGAAGGACGACAGCACCGCGAGTGCGGATTCCAGCTCCCGGGCCTGGCGACGCGCCTTGGCATCGCCCTTGGCCGCTTGTTTGCTCAAGGCCACCAGGCGCAACACTTCGCGCGGCAGTGCGTTGCCGATGCCGGTGATGGCACCGGTGGCGTTGCAGTTGACGAAACCATGCACCACCTGGGTGTCGACACCGACCATCAGGGTCACGTCATCGTCCCTGGAGGTGATGTGTTCGGCGGCGTAGCGCATGTCGGCGGCACCGCCGAATTCCTTGAAGCCGATCAGGTTCGGGTACTCGCGACGCAGTTCGAAGAACAGGTCGGCGCGGGTGGCGAAGCCGTAGTAAGGGCTGTTGTAGATCACCGCCGGCAGGCCTGGAGCGGCTTCGAGGATCGCGGCGAAGTGGGCTTTTTGCGCGGTGGCCGAAGCGCCGCGGGACAGCACGCGCGGGATGACCATCAAGCCATGGGCGCCGACTTTAGCCGCGTGTGCCGCATGGGAAACCGCCTCGCGGCTGTTGACCGCACCGGTGCCGACGATGGTCGGAACGCCGGCGGCCACCAGGCGCGCCACGCCTTCCTGACGTTCGGCCTCGGTCAGCAGCGGCCAGTCGCCCATGGAGCCGCAATACACCACCGCGCTCATGCCGATGTCGATCAGCTCGCGACCCTTGGCCACCAGCGCGTCGAAGTCCGGCTTGCGCTCGGCGGTGCATGGAGTCATCAGTGCAGGGATGCAGCCAGTGAAAATGTTGTCGCTCATGTTGTCGTCACTCCTGGAAGCGTTCATTCAGATCGGGTTGGTTAACAGGCGCGGGGCTCAAATGCCCCACGCAAAGGGGTCTTGTTCGTCGATCAGCAAGGTGCTGTCGGCGGTCATGTAGGCGCGGCCGGTGATGAAAGGGATGATGCGTTCGCCTTGCCATTCATAGCGGCCGACGAACTGGCTGGCGGTGATGCTGGCCTGGACCCAGCGTTCACCGGCGGCCAGTTTTCCGTCGGCCGCCAGGCACGCGAGCTTGGCGCTGGTGCCAGTCCCGCAGGGCGAGCGGTCGTAGGCCTTGCCGGGGCACATGACGAAGTTGCGGCTGTCGGCGTGGTCGTCTTCGGCAAACAGTTCGATGTGGTCGATCAGCGCGCCGTCTTCACCCTGGATGCCTTGGGCCTCAAGTGCCTTGAGCATTGCCCAGGTGTATTCGGTGAGGAACTCGACGTTGTCCATCTGCAAGGCCTGGCCGTGGTCGGACACCAGGAAAAACCAGTTGCCGCCCCAGGCGATGTCACCGTATACGCGGCCATGTCCCGGCACTTCGACCGCAACCTGTTTGCGGTAGCGGTAGGCGGGCACGTTGCGCAGAGTGACATTGCCGTCCTCGTGCAGCGTGGCGCTGACCGGACCCACCGGCGTATCGATCTTGTGCTCGCCAGGCTGGATATGCCCCAGGTGATGCAGCGAATTGACCAGGCCGATGGTGCCGTGTCCGCACATGCCGAGGTAACCGGCGTTGTTGAAGAAGATCACGCCGCAGGTGGCATCCGGCGACACCGGTTCGCAATACAGCGCACCCACCAGCACATCGTTGCCACGGGGTTCCAGCAGGCAGGCGCGACGCCATTGGTCATGCTGTTCGCGCAGGGAATCGCGCTTCTCGGCCATGGTCCGGCCGGACAACTGGGGCAGGCCCGACATCACCAGGCGAGTCGGTTCGCCGCCGGTGTGGGAATCAATGACATGTACTTTTTTCATAAACCTTCCCATTAGAGTAGTTCGCAGGCTTTGCAGGCCTGAATGTCAGCGAGAGGTCTGGGCGACCACACCGATCGGACGCTGTCTTGTGGTCGTGCCGCTGTAGACGGGATCGGCTTCAGCTTCACCGTCGTCGTCTTCCAGGCGAACCAGATGCGCCGGCACGCCGGTGGCCGCGCCCCAGTAGTAGATGCCCATGGCGCAGGCCGCCACGGCCAGGGTGTCGAAAGGATGGGTGAGCACGCCCATGCCGCCGAAACTGCCGAGCCAGGACAGCACGATGGTCACGGCGTAGAAGCCGATCAGCCATGCCGAAGAGCGCACTTGCCGGGCCAGGCTCAGGTGTTGGGTCGGCACGAAGCGTCCGCACAGCAGGTACACCACGAACATCAGGATCTGCAGGCCGAGCAGCCAGGACACAGTGCTCCAGCCGGACCAGTAGACGATCAGCGCGGCGATGATGAACGACACCGGACCGAGGACAGCCATGCGCTTGACCTTGAACGGGCGCGGCATGTCGGGTGCATTGCGACGCAGGGCGGCCACCGACACCGGGGCCACGGCGTAGCTCAATACCAGCGCGGCGGAGACCACGTTGATCAGGGCTTCCCACGAAGGGAAGGGCAGGGTCCAGAACACCGACAGGGCAAAGGTCAGCCACAGCGCCGGACGCGGGATGCCGGACTTTTCGTCAATGCGGGTGAAGACCTTGAAGAACGTACCGGTCTGCGCCCAGCCATAGATCACCCGCGGGGTGGCGTTCATGTAGATGTTGCCGCAACCGCTGGGAGAGATCACCGCGTCGGCCACCACCAGATACGCCAGCCAACCCACACCAAGGGCCAGGGCGATGTCGCGGTAAGGCAGGGCGAGTGCCTTGGAGACGCCGGCCCAACCGTTGGCGAGCATTTCGGTGGGCACGCCGCCGAGGAATGCCACTTGCAGCAACACATAGATCGCGGTGGACAGCAGTACGGAGAGGATCAGGGCAATCGGGATGGTGCGTTGCGGATTCTTTACTTCGCTGGCCACCGAGATGATCGGTGTCAGCCCCAGGTAGGCGAAGATAATGCCGCCGGCGGACACCGCCATCTCGACACCGGACAGCCCGAACGGCATGAAGCCCTGGGACTGGAAGTTCTGCGGTTTGAAGAAAGTGAACAGCACGCCAATGACCAGCAACGGCACGATGAACTTGAACATGCTGATCAGGTTGTTGGCCTTGGCGAACGTTTTCACGCTGTAGTAGTTGAGCATGAAGAACAGGCACAGCAGGCCGAACTGAACCAGCCAGCCAAGCGCCGTCGGATTGCTGGATCCGGCCTGGGTCAATGCGGGAAACCACGCAGCGGCATACTGGCGCGCGGCGACCACTTCGATGGCGACCAGGCTGGAAAACGCGATCAGCGTGATAAAGCCCATCAGGTAACCCAGCAGCGGGCCGTGGGAGTAGACCGGGTAGCGAATCACACCGCCGGCGCGGGGCAGTGCCGCGCCGAGCTCGCAGTAGACGATGCCCAGCAGCAGCACCGCAAAACCGCCCAGCAGCCAGGAAAAAATCCCCGCCGGCCCGGCGATGGCGGACACGTGACTGGCTGCGAACAGCCAGCCGGAGCCGAAGATAGCCCCCAGTCCGATAAACGTAAGGTCTATCAATGAAAGTTGTTTTTTGAACTTGCCTTGGCCTGACATTACATCGCCTTCTTGTGAGTTATTGGATAGGCAGGTGTGCACTTCAAGTCGCCCCCTTTTCGCTTTTGCCGAGGAGGGCGGTGGCCATAGAGTGAACTTGGCGGCGTGCTTGCGATTGATGTTTTCCTTGGGTGTCGATGACGAAATCAGCACAATGGGCAATGTCTGATTTTTGCGAGGGATGGGTACGTGACTCAGGATGCGTTTGCGTTGATGTGCCAGGGCGACGACTCGAACCGCCCCGAATCCATCGAGCACCTGCTGGCCGGTGTGGCGCTTTTGCTGCCCATGCTCGATGTCATTCCCAATGCGGCGATCTTCATCAAGGATGTGCAGGCGCGCTATGTCATGGCCAATCGCACGCTGGTGCAGCGCTGCGGTTTGAAGCAACTGCAACCGCTGCTGGGGAAAACCAGCGCCGAGGTGTTTCCCGAGCAATTGGGGCCTGGCTATACCGAGCAGGACAGGCGGGTGCTGGAGCAGGGCCTGGTGCTGGAAGACCAGCTGGAGTTGCATCTGTACGGCAGTCGCGAGCCGGGCTGGTGCCTGACCCATAAACGACCGTTGTATAACCGCCACAATGAAATCATCGGTCTGGTGGGTATCTCGGTCGACCTGCAATCGGCCAGCGATACCCACCCGGCGTACCAGCGCCTGGCGGCGGTGGACGAACACATTCGCGCGCATTTCCACCGTCGCATTACCCTCGGCGAGTTGACGCGCATCGCCGGGATTTCAGTGGCGCAACTGGAACGCTACTGCAAGCGTGTGTTCCACCTGACGCCCCGGCAGATGATCCAGAAGGTTCGCCTGGAGCATGCGCATCGGTTGCTCCATACCGATGTGCCCATCACCGAGGTCGCCCTGCAATGCGGCTATACCGACCACAGCGCGTTCACCCGACAGTTCAAGGCCCTGACCGGTTTCACTCCGCGCCAGTACCGCCAGGCCACCGGTCACGAGCCACCGTCCGCTCTGGATTAGCGACGCGCCGGGCACGGCCCTGTAGACTGGCGGCGCACCAGGCACCTGCCTCACCACTTCAAGCAAGAGAGCTCCCATGGCAAACCACGACCTGACCTTTACCCCCGACCTCGATGCCGATTCGATTTCCTCCGACGTCGTCGGTTTCGGCGGTGTGCTGGTCTCCACCCAGATCCCCACCCGCGCCGACGGCAGCCTGGAACTGGGCGACATCACCCTGCAAAGCGAATGCACCCTGCAAGCGCTGAAAGTCGCGCTGGAGCGTGCCGGCAGTTCCATGGACCGCGTCATGCACCTGACCATCTACCTCACCGACATGGCCGACCGCGCCGCGTTCAACGAGGTCTACAAGCGTTACTTCGCCAAACCGTGGCCGGTGCGCGCCGCCGTAGGCGTGGCGTCCCTGGCGGTTGAAGGCATGCGCGTGGAAGTGACTGCGATGGCGGCCAAGGCCTGATCTGCGCCAGGCCTGCGCACAACCCTGTAGGAGCGAGCATGCTCGCGATAGCGGCGGGTCAGTCAACATTGATTCTGACTGATACACCGCCATCGCGAGCATGCTCGCTCCTACAGGGATTCAGGCAGGCCAGATCTACTCAATGCGCCATCGGGCAGCGCACGGGTGCCGGTCAGGCGTTTCGCCGGTACAATGCACGGCTCGACCGTGACAAGCCTGACTAAAAAACTATGTCTTTGCCCAAACATCACCTGGAACTGCTCAGCCCCGCACGCGATGTCGACATCGCCCGCGAGGCCATCCTGCATGGCGCCGATGCCATCTACATTGGTGGTCCGAGCTTCGGGGCTCGCCACAATGCCTGCAACGAAGTGAGCGATATCGCCCAATTGGTGGAATTTGCCCATCGCTACCATGCGCGTGTGTTCACCACCATCAATACGATCCTGCACGACAACGAACTGGAACCGGCCCGCAAGCTGATCCACCAGTTGTACGACGCCGGCGTCGATGCGCTGATCGTCCAGGACCTGGGTGTGATGGAGCTGGACATTCCGCCGATCGAACTGCATGCCAGTACCCAGACCGACATCCGCACCCTGGAGCGGGCGAAGTTCCTCGATCAGGCCGGCTTCTCGCAACTGGTGCTGGCCCGCGAGCTGAACCTCAAAGAGATCCGCGCCATCGCCGACGAAACCGATGCGGCCATCGAGTTCTTTATCCATGGCGCGTTGTGCGTGGCGTTTTCCGGCCAGTGCAACATTTCCCACGCGCAGACCGGGCGCAGCGCCAACCGTGGCGACTGCTCCCAGGCTTGCCGTCTGCCTTACACCCTCAAGGACGAAAAGGGTGGCGTGATCGCTTACGAAAAGCACCTGCTGTCGATGAAGGACAACAACCAGAGCGCCAACATCCGCGCCCTGGTCGAGGCCGGCGTGCGTTCGTTCAAGATCGAGGGCCGCTACAAGGACATGGGCTATGTGAAAAACATCACGGCCTACTACCGCCAGCGCCTCGACGCCGTGCTCGAGGACCGTCCGGATCTGGCCCGTGCTTCCAGCGGTCGCACCGCGCACTTCTTCCTGCCCGACCCGGAAAAAACGTTCCACCGTGGCAGCACCGATTACTTCGTCACTGACCGCAAGATCGATATCGGCGCCTTCGACTCGCCGACCTTCACCGGTCTGCCGGTTGGTGTGGTGGAGAAAGTCGGCAAGCGTGACATGCAGGTCGTCACCCATGAACCGCTGTCCAACGGCGACGGTCTCAACGTGCTGGTCAAGCGTGAAGTGGTGGGTTTCCGCGCCAACGTCGCCGAAGCCAAAGGCGAGTTCGAGGAAGAGGGCGAGAAGCGCTATCGCTATCGCGTCGAGCCCAATGAGATGCCGGAGGGGATGTACAAGCTGCGCCCCAACCATCCGTTGAACCGCAATCTGGACCACAACTGGCAACAGGCCCTGCTGAAAACCTCCGCCGAGCGTCGCATCGCCTTGAGCTGGGTCGTTCGCCTGCGTGAAGACCAGCTCGAACTGACCGCCACCAGTGAAGAGGGCATCAGCGCCAGCGTCGCCCTGGCTGGCCCGTTCGGCACCGCCAACAAGCCGGAACAGGCGCTGGAGCAATTGCAGGACCTGCTCGGCCAGTTGGGCACCACGCAGTACCATGCCATCGACATCAAGCTGGACGCGCCGCAGGCATACTTCATTCCGAACTCGCAGCTCAAGGCCTTGCGCCGTGAAGTCATTGAAGCCTTGACCCAGGCGCGGATCGCCGCGCACCCGCGTGGCGGCCGTAAAGCCGAAACCACGCCGCCGCCGGTATACCCGGACTCGCACCTGTCGTTCCTGGCCAACGTCTACAACCAGAAGGCCCGCGACTTCTATCACCGCCATGGCGTCAAGCTGATCGATGCGGCGTATGAGGCCCATGAAGAGCCGGGCGAAGTGCCGGTGATGATCACCAAGCACTGCCTGCGTTTCTCCTTCAACCTGTGCCCGAAACAGGCCAAGGGTGTCACCGGCGTGCGTACCAAGGTCGCGCCGATGCAACTGATTCACGGCGATGAAGTGCTGACGTTGAAGTTCGACTGCAAGCCTTGCGAGATGCACATCATCGGCAAGATGAAGGGCCACATCCTCAACCAGCCGCAGCCGGGAAGCGTGGTCGGGCACATCAGCCCCGAAGACCTGCTCAAGACCATCCCGCGCGCACCGCACTGAGTGACCGGTGAGCGCGCTGCAACGGCGCGCTCACCTGTTGTTCAAAACCCACTGTAGTTGAAGTAGACGACGGCCACGGCAACGGCGAAGCCAAGCGCTGCCAGGGCTTTCGTTTGTACGGTTGCCTGAAATTCGCTTGGCGCTGGCTCATCGGGTTGCGAGTACGTGGCGGCGTTCCGGCGGCGCTGCAGTATGGCCCGATAGCTGTAGCGCAAGCCGATCAGCAGGGACATGGCCATCAGGCCGAGGATCAGCCAGCGTATCGTTGCCGGTTTTTTAGTGGCGGCCAGGCTGTTCTCGTGCTCACAGATCGCGCTATCGAACTCGAGGACAGTAATGGGCTGGTAGATTGTCGAGGGCTGCTTGGCGTCACTGGGCATCTGCGCCATTTGTTCCAGGTCCAATGCCTGATACTTCCAGAGTGTCGTCGATCCTTCCCGGCAATAAGTGAACGAAACGGGGTTTGAGGCACCGATGATGCACGCGTCGTTGATGCCGATTGTTTTCAGGGTTTGCGTCGCCGACCGTGTGAAGTCCAGTTCGAGAACAGGAATGACGCAGTTGGCAGACGCCGCGACCGACACCAGCAGGCTTGCCATGGCGCAGAGGATGGGTGTTTTCAAAGTCGGGCCTCCTCGTTTTCAGTCGTTTTCTTGTTATAAACGCGGAGTCTGTTTGCTATGGGCTTGTGCTGGAGTCTAGACGCTGGCGACAAACCTGGAGTTGGCGCTCGACACTATCCACAGGTGTCGGCGACGGCTTTTTCGGCCCGTTTGAATTCCTGTTTGATGTCGGTGGGGATGCGTTGCTTCTTGAGTTCCTGGCCGAGGAAGGGTTGATCGCCCCGGGACTGCACTTCTGCATCTTCGGCTGATATCTGCGCTTCGATGGCGGCGGCGTGCTTGTCGATGACGGCATTGACCTCGGCTTCATCCTTGGCCGTATCAAGTGCCAGGACCAACTGGCCGGCCTCGGCTTTTTCGGCTTCGGCATAGGCTTCGACCGTCAACCCGGAAGCCATGGCCCGCGCCTGGGTTTCCAGGCCGTTGAGATGCTCCCGGGCGGCCTTGCAGACAGCTTCCTGTCGCTGGCTCTGGATGTGCTCCCAGGTGTTGAGCCCATAAATCGCAGCCCCGACCACCAGCAGCGTTGCAAAGGTGCCCATCAATTTGCCTTTCACATTTGGCGCCCTCAAATGGCAAAGGAAGGGGGTGCGCATTCGATTTCCGACTTCATTCCTTAATGAAAAAGCGTAGCAGACGAGGTCGGGCTGAACGTGCGCTGATCGCTCCTCCAGGATTCGACTCGGCACTAAGCGTCTGTTTTAAAAAAACAAATTCTTTTAAAGGGGCTTCCCAGGCGAGAAAAAAGTTGGTAAATTGCGGCCCATTCTTGCACAGGCCCTCAGGGAGCCTGTCACGCAAGCAGGCAACCGCGTTTGTTGCCACTCCAGCAAGCGAGTGCCAGGCACTCATCGCAACAGATACAGGGGCGTCGCCAAGCGGTAAGGCAGCAGGTTTTGATCCTGCCATGCGTTGGTTCGAATCCAGCCGCCCCTGCCATTTTTCTTCCCGCGCAATCAGATAACATTCGACCGACGGCCATTATTCGTCGACTCGCTGTTTTTTTGCGTCCCGTTCCCCAGTTGTCCGTTGTCACTACCGAAACCGCTCCGGGATGGCCTCGGCAAACGGATACCAGGAAAACCAGGGCCTTGCCTCGTCGATGACTCGCGCGACCGAGGGTCTGTGGGTCAACCTGTCGAAATAAGCGCTCAAGTGGCGATGATCGTCGGCAAAGGGTACGAGGGTACTGGCGTAGAAGAGCGCCGGGGCGGCGGCGCAATCGGCCATGCTGAACGCCCGGCTGGCCACCCAGGTTCTTGCCGTCAGATGACGTTCAAGCATGCCGTACGCGGTTGTCAGCGCTGCCCGTTCGCGGCTCAGGTCGCTGTTTGCGGCATTTATTCGGTCAGCGACGATCTTCTGCATCGGCACCTGCACGTGAAGGTCGAAAAAGCGATCCCACAGTCGTACTTCCAGGGCGGCCTCCCAATCGTGCGGAATCAACTGCGCCTGTCCGCCATGCAGGTGGTCCAGATATTCAATGATCACGCTCGACTCCGGTACATCTTTTTGCCGGGCGTGATCGCGCAGCACCGGGAACTTGCCGATCGGCCACAGCGCTTGAAGCTCGGCCCGGTCGGCGTCGTTGCCCAGGTCGATGATCCGTTTTTCAAACTCGATATCCAGTTCATAGAGCGCGATCAGTGCTTTGTGGCAGAACGACGAGAGCGGATGGAAATAAAGAGTCAGCGACATCCTTCAAGTCCTCGGTGAGATGCAAACCACTTCATTATCGGTCGCCATCGGCCAGAGCGCGAGGCGCTCCATCCGGGGGACTTGCGTTGCAATCCAAGCCGCGTTGCCGATTTCCTTTCAGCGACGCCAGAAGTAGCGAGCCAACAGCGCATCGATGCTGAGCTTGCCGCCACCGGACAGCAACAGCGGCATGAAGGCTACAAGGTAGATCAAAGGCAGCTTGAAGTTGCCGTAACCCTTGTTGCTGATGGCATAGCCCTGGGCAAGTTCGCTCAGGGTGTGCCAGTCGGCGGGCCAATGGATGGCGGCGGTGGCGACGAGTGTCACCACCATCAGGCTCAACGCCGAAAAACGCGTGCCCAGGCCCAGCAGCAAGGTCATGGAAAAGACCAGTTCGGCCCACATCGACAGTTCCCAGTTCAGGGTCGCTGGAAGGTGGTCGAAGGGAAACGGGAAGCGTTGCTGGATATCGGCGAACCAGTTCTGCCCGTTGAATTTCTCCAGGCCGGACTCAAGGAATTCCCAGGCGAGGAACGCCCGCAGCGCCAGGGGTGCAACCCAGTCGCCGGCACGGTCGAGGTTCAGGTGCAGGCCTTTGACGGCCGAAGAAATGGAGGTGCTCATGGGCGTTGATCTCTTTCAGGTCAGGGATACGGGGACAACGGCATGCCCCGTGAGTTGAGCGCTTCGAACGGCTTGGCCAATCGACAGGCGAATTTGATCAGTGGGGTGTATCTGCGGTGTGTCGTCGTGGCGGGGGTTTTGAGTGTGGGATGTGTCAGGGGCGGGGCTGTATACATTGAGATACGTGACCATGAGATTTTTCATCCAATGCACAACCAGGGTGGGAGCGGCGGTGCGGCGATCCGACTTGCTCGCGAAGAGGGCGTTCCACCCAACATCAATAGCGCCTGACACTCCGCCATCGCGAGCAGGCTCGCTCCTACAGGGAAATTGCTATACATTTTCCGGCCGCCCATTGCATGGTGTAACCGCTTCATGTCTCTTGCGCTCGAACGTCTAGTCGCTGGCACGCCCATTCCTTTCGCCGGCAACCGTGTCACTGTCGTCAGCCCCGAACTGGCGCAACGCTTCCAGCCCGGCGACCACCTGCTGGTGGAGCAGGTCAGCGGCGAGTTGCTGTTGATCCCCGTGGCGGACCAGCAGGCGGCCAACGTCGCGATCGAGCGCGCCCAGGCGGCGTTTACCGCGCTGTCGGCGGTTTCCGATCAAGCCATCAGCGCCTTTTTCGACCTGTTTGCCCAGCGCCTGGAAACCCCGGAGTGTTGGTCGCTGATCGAGGCCGCCAACCTGGCGGACATCGAGCGGGCCAAGGCGCGCGGTCGCTCGACCACCCGCCTGCTCGCCGATGAGCGCATGCGTCGCGACATGATCGCCGGCCTGCGCGCCTGGCGTGATGCAGCGGCCAGCCGAGGCAAGGTGATCAGTTGCGTCGAGCACGATGGCTGGAAAGTCGAGCAAGTGGTCTCGCCGCTGGGCATCGTCGCGTTCGTCTTCGAAGGTCGGCCGAATGTATTTGCCGATGCGGCCGGGGTGTTGCGCACCGGCAACACGGCGGTGCTGCGCATCGGCAGTGATGCGTTGGGCACGGCCCAGGCGATCGTTACCCACGCACTGAACCCGGCACTGGCCGACGCCGGCTTGCCGGCCGGTGCGGTGTCGCTGGTGGAAAGCGTCAACCACGCCGCCGGTTGGGCAATGTTCGCTGACCGGCGCCTGTCACTGGCGGTGGCCCGTGGTTCGGGACGCGCGGTCAGTCAGTTGGGCAGCATCGCGCAACAGGCCGGCACGGCGGTCAGCCTGCACGGCACCGGTGGCGCGTGGCTGATCGCCAACGCCGATGCCGATGCCCGGCGCTTTGCCGCCGTGGTGCGCAATTCCCTGGACCGCAAGGTCTGCAACACCCTGAACGTCTGCCTGATTCACCGCGATCGCGCCGCTGAGCTGGTGCCGCTGTTCCTCGAGGCATTGAAGCTAGCCGGCACCGCACGGGGGCAGGGCTGCAAGCTGCACATCGTCGAAGGCAGCGAGTCGCACCTGCCGCAAGACTGGCTGAGTGCATCCGTCGAGGTGTACCGCGCCGAAGGCTATCAGACCGAGGCGCAGGCCGAGCCCTTGCCGGAAGAGCAATTGGGCCGCGAGTGGGAGTGGGAAGAAACCCCGGAAGTCAGCCTGAAGATCGTCGACGACCTGGACGGCGCCATTGCCTTGTTCAATCGCTACAGCCCGCAATTCACCGTGTCCTTGATCAGTGAAAGCGCCGAGGCTCAGGAGCGTTTCTACAACGCGGTCAATGCGCCTTTTGTCGGCAATGGCATTACTCGTTGGGTCGACGGCCAGTACGCGCTGAACAAGCCGGAACTGGGGCTTTCGAACTGGGAGAGCGGGCGCCTGTTTGCGCGCAGTGCGATTCTTTCGGGTGATGGCGTGTTCACCATCCGTAGCCGCATGACCCAGATCGATCTGGGCGTCAAACGCTGACTTTTGAATCAGGTGAGTCGAAGTTCGCAACATAAAAAAGGGCCTGCTCTTATCAGGAGCAGGCCCTTTTTATTTATTAGTCAGCGATGACTCAATTCAATCAGTAGAGCCGGTCAATCACCTGAACTTCGTTCTGACCCTGCATCGAGGCCCAGGCCTGTTTCAGGGTTTGCAGAACGTTACCGATGAAGTCCTTGTCGGCCGCAGCCTTCTTGCCGACATAGCCCTGGCCGCGACGGTACATCTTCAGGCGGGCCAGCAGGTTCTGGTTGTTCTGCTCGAACTCTGCCTCATGGGCATGCGGCGACAGGCAGTCGATACGAACCTGGCCACACTTGCTGATCCAGAGAATATGGTTGTCGAGGCTGTCTTTTTTAGCAGCGAAGATACGAGCCAGTTCATCGATAGTTGGTTGATTGTTCAGATTCATCATAAAGCCCCTTGACCAATTGGTGATCTTTCAAAGTTGATTCGCTAATACAGGTAGCCCATCGGTTAGTTGATCCCTGGCACCGAAACCAGGACGTCGGCATTCGACCGCCTTATCGGGCGGGGTCCTGCGTCTGTTGCATGTAGTCGTGTTGAATAACTGCTACGCAATAGCGTCACAACGAAGAGAAGCGGCGAAAACCTTAAGGCCACTGCCAACGCTTTCAGGGTCGGCCACAAGCTTCATGAGGATTGCTCGCCAAGACTTCTCGCCCTTGTACTGGACGTTCAGGCCAGGTCAGCTTCTTCAATCTGCCTTGTGGGCAGCGTGTATCCGGAAAAAACAGCTCGGCGGTCAGACGAGCTTGCTCAAACGTGTTGCCTGTACTCCCGATCGGGGAGACGTCTGCATCATGCAAGGGCAAATCGGAGGCGTCAACGGTTTTGTAGTGAATATTTTTAGTCACTACATATTGTCGGACAAAGCCGTTCGGAATTAGGGCGCGGATTCGGGGGGGGGGGCGGTCAAGACGACAGAGGCGGACACTCAAAGCGGTAAAAGGTGCAGGGATGACGGTCAACCTCCTGCTGATGCAAGGTGAGCCCGCCAATGTCGAGCCCCGGCATCACGGCGGCCCAGAACAGTCGTGCCGGCTGGTTCGCGTCGATATGGAAAATCTGCCATTGGCCGGGGAACCGGCTCAAGAGGGTGGATACGACAAATCGCGCGACGCCCCGGCCACGAAAGCGTCGGCTGACAAACAGATAGCCAATGTTGTAGTCGGCACCGGGGAGATGGGTCCGGTTATCCACGGTCACGAAGCCGGCCAGTTCTGTGTCGACCTTGATCAGGAAGGGGCGGGTGGCCGGGTTTCGCCAGTAGTCGGGCATGGGCAGGATGTCGAAGAAACCGTATTCCCCCAGTTTCAGCGGCAACCATTCGCTGAAATCGTAGGTGTAGAACTGCATCAGGTTCTCGATGGTATCCAGCTCATCGCGTTGGGCTGCGTGCAGTTCTATCGAAGGCATACCAAGTGGTTCCTGATCGGCCAGGGGACACGATTGATTATGGCCCGTATCTCCCTCGCCACAGGTTTCACTGCAAGGTTTAAATATTGCTTGCCGGTTTTGCCTTGCGCCTGGTGCCGCTCGCCGGTTTGCGTGCAGTGCCCTTGCGCTTTTTCTTCCAGGGGGCGGCCGCGGCGCTGCCGGTGGGCGGCGGACCGCTGATGGACAGGCTCAGCCCGGCGCAGCGACTGACCTGCTTGCTCATCCACGCCGCCTGTTTGGTGACGAACTCTTCCAGGCTCATTTCCCCGCTTTGCACCATGTCCAGGGCCTGCTCCCAGATCGCCGTGGTGCCCGGATCGGCGATGGCCCGTGGCACGGCGTCGATCAGGCTGAACGCCGCCGGTGTCGCGGCCAGAGCCTTGCCGTTCTTGACCAGATAACCACGGTCGAGCAGGCCCTGGATGATCGAGGCGCGGGTCGCTTCGGTGCCGATGCCGGTGGTGTCCTTGAGCTTTTGCTTGAGCAGCGGGTCTTCCACCAGTTTGGCGACGTTCTTCATGGCCTTGATCAGATCGCCTTCGGTGAACGGCTTCGGTGGTTGCGTCCAAAGGTCCTTGAGTCGCACGTCGGCCACTGCGCACTCGATGCCTTCGACCAGGTTGGGCAGTGTCTGCGGCGCGGGAGCTTCGCGCCCCCTGGCCGGAGCGAGTGCCTCGGGCAGGGCGCGTTTCCAGCCCGGTTCGATGATCTGCTTGCCCACAGCGCGCAGGGCCTGGCCTGCGCAATCGAAATCGGCCTGGGTGCGATCGTATTCGTGATCGGGCAGGAACTGCGCCAGGTATCGGGCGCGGATCAGGGTATAAACCGCGCGCTGTTTGCCCGCCAGCCTGTCGAGATTCTTCGCTGCGGCGGTGGGGATGATGCCGTGGTGGGCACTGACTTTGGCATCGTTCCAGGCCCGTGAGCGTCGTTGCGGGTCCAGGTGATCGTGCAAGGCGTTCAACGCCGGATCGGCCTGGCGCAGCGCCGCCAGAATTTCCGGCGCCTCGCTGTGCTGGCTGAGGGGCAAATAGCCGCAATCGCTGCGCGGATAAGTGATGACCTTGTAGGTTTCGTACAGCGCCTGGGCAATGTCCAGGGTTTCCTGGGCGCCGAGGCCGAGTTTCTTCGAGCAGACCTCCTGCAGGGTGCCCAGGTCGAACGGCAGCGGGGCCACTTCGCGCATCCGTTCGGTGCGCAGCTTGATCACCCGCGCACTGGCCGCGCCGCCCATGGCCTCGGCTGCCTGTTGTGCCAGCGACTGATTCAGGCAGCGCTCCTGGTCGTCACAAAACTCGGATGCCGCGCGCCACTGCGCGGTGAACGCGGTGCCATTGTGCAGTAGCTGCACATCGATGGCCCAATAGGGAACGGGTACAAAGTCGGCAATGCTGCGATCGCGATCCACCACCAGGCGCAGGGTCGGCGTTTGCACCCGGCCCACCGGTAACACGCCTTGATAGCCAGACTGCCGCCCCAGCAAGGTGAACAGCCGACTCATGTTCATGCCGATCAGCCAGTCCGCCCGGGAGCGGCCCAGGGCCGAGTGATAGAGGCTGAAGGTTTCGTTGCCCGGCTTGAGTGCCGCGAGGGCCTTGCGGATTGACGCATCGTCCAGCGCCGACAACCACAACCGGCGGATCGGCCCGCGATAGCGGCAATGCTCCACCAGTTCCCGGGCGATCATTTCGCCCTCGCGGTCGGCGTCCGTGGCAATGATCAGTTCGGACGCTTCGCCAAGCAGGCGCTTGACCGCCTTGTACTGGCTGGCGGTGCGTGGTTTGACGGTCATTTTCCATTTTTCCGGAATGATCGGCAGGTCGGCCAGCACCCAGCGCTTGTAGCGCGCGTCGTACGCATCCGGTGGCGCGGTTTCCAGCAGGTGGCCGATGCACCAGGTCACCGTGACGTCTGTGCCCAGCCAACAGCCATCGCCCCGGCGCCTGGCGCCGAGTACCGTCGCAATGTCCTTGGCCTGGGAAGGTTTTTCACAGAGGTACAGCCGCATATCCACCATCGTCGATCAATGTGTCAGAGGTGCACAGGATGGCGGTTGATGGGCGATGGAGCAATCTTTATCTGTATGGATGTACAGTTTTATGTGTCGCTCCCGTTCGGCTGCGCAGCAGTCGCGAGGGCGAAACTTGGGTTATACCTGATGAATCGTGGTCTCAGGCTTTGGGGCTGCTGCGCAGCCCATCGCGGGCAAGCCACGCTCCCACATCATCACCGATTAGCAGGTCCGTCACCGTCATGAGGAACGTTTTCCATGAAAAGCTCCGGTCCTAGTCCTGTCATCACCATCGCCGAGCAGCCTGGCTGCCTGCTGGTGAAGTTTCACGGTATTCAAGTGGCCGCCTCGGCGCGGGCCCTGGTGTTGCTGGAGGCCAATTACCCCCCGGTGTACTACGTGCCGCGAGAGGATATCGACGAAAAATATTACGCACGCACCGACCACACCAGCTATTGCCCCTACAAGGGCGATGCCAGTTATTTCAGTTTGCAGGTGCCGGGGCATGAAAGCGCCAACGCGGTGTGGAGTTATGAGGATCCCAAGGTGTCGGTGGAACAGATCCGCGGGTATCTGGCGTTCTATCCGGACCAGGTGAAGTTCGAACTGCTTGACGACGAGGTTTGATGTCGATCGCCGCTACGAGGGACTCGCTCCCTCGTCGCGAGCAAGGGTCTCAGTTCTTGTCCAGGTCCACGTTTCGGGTTTCCCGCAGGCACAGCATCCCCACCACCAGGCTCACCCCGGTGATCACCACCGGGTACCACAGCCCGTAGAAGATGTCCCCGGTGTACACCACCAGCGCGAACGACACCGTCGGCAGGAAGCCGCCGAACCAGCCGTTGCCGATATGGTAGGGCAGGGACATCGAGGTGTAGCGGATGCGGGTCGGGAACAGTTCGACCATCAACGCCGCGAGCGGGCCGTAGCACATCGCGGAGATGATGATCAGCGCGACAATCAGTGCAACGATCATCGGTTTGTTGATTTGCTGCATGTCCGCCTGTTGCGGGTAACCGGCGAGGGTCACCGCGCCGCGCAAGGCGGCTTCGTCGAAACCATCGATCTTCACGTCACCGACACTCACCTGTACGCCGCTGCCGGCCGGGGCCGTTGCGCTCTCGTACGGCAGGCCCTGCTTGACCAGGAAGGTCTTGACCTTGTCGCACGGGCTGTCGAATTTCGCCTTGCCCACCGGGTCGAACTGGAACGTGCAGGTGGCCGGGTCGGCCATCACGGTGATCGGCGCCTGGCGGCTGGCCTGGTCGATGGCCGGGTTGGCGTAGTGGGCCAGGGTCTTGAAGATCGGGAAGTACAGCGCGGTGGCCAGCAGCAGACCCAGCATCAATACAGGTTTGCGCCCGACCTTGTCCGACAGCCAGCCAAAAAAGATGAAGAAAGGGGCGCCAATGGTCACGCTGACAATCAGCAAGCCGTTGGCCACCGCCGGGTCCATTTTCAGGAACTGGGTGAGGAAGAACAGCACATAGAACTGCGCGGCGTAGAAGGTCACCGCTTGCCCGGCATTGATGCTGAACAGCGCGATCAACACCACCTTGAGGTTTTCCCACTTACCGAAGGAATCGCGAATCGGCTGTTTGCACAGCTTGCCTTCTTCTTTCATTTTCACGAAGACCGGCGACTCGTGCAGGCTCAGGCGAATCCAGGTCGAGATGCCCAGCAGCACGATGGAAAACAGGAACGGAATGCGCCAACCCCAGACTTCGAACTGGTCACCGGTGAAGTAGCGGCAACCCAGCACCACCAGCAGCGACAGCAGCAGGCCCAGGGTCGCGGTGGATTGAATCCAGCTGGTGTGGAAGCCGCGCTTGCCGATGGGCGCGTGCTCGGCGACGTAGGTCGCGGCACCGCCGTATTCACCACCCAGGGCCAGGCCCTGAAGCATGCGCAGCACCACCAGGATGATCGGCGCAGCGATGCCGATGCTGGCGTAGGTCGGCAGCAGCCCGACGCAGAAGGTCGCCAGGCCCATGAGGACGATGGTGGCGAGGAAGGTGTACTTGCGCCCGATCATGTCCCCCAGGCGCCCGAATACCAGCGCGCCGAACGGCCGCACGATGAAGCCGGCGGCGAAGGCCATCAGGGCAAAGATAAACGCCGTGGTGTCGTTGACCCCGGCGAAGAACTGCTTGCTGATCACCGCCGCGAGGGCGCCATAGAGGAAAAAGTCGTACCACTCGAAGACCGTCCCCAGGGACGAGGCGAAGATGACTTTCTGGGTTTCCTGGCTGGTGCCTGCGCTGCGCACGGCTTCCAGGGTCTGAACGCTTTCTGACATACCGGTATCCCTCACAGTGATTGTTTTTGTTGTTCCACTGGTGTTGCGTGTTCCATTTCAGCGGTAATGCTGTAGGAGCGGGTGCCCGCTTGCGGCTTGCTCGCGATAGCGGTGGGTCAATCAACGAAGATGTTGACTGTCATTGCGTCATCGCGAGCTGGCTCGCTCCTACAGGGATTGTGTTTGCAGCGGAGTCGAGGATCATCTGCGCAGCCTTCTCGGCAATCATCAGCGTCGGCGAGCAGGTGTTGCCCGAGGTGATGCGCGGCATGATCGAGGCGTCGGCAATGCGCAGCCCCGGGATGCCGTGGACTTTCAGTTGCGCATCGACCACGGCGTCGGCGTCGTTGCCCATGCGGCAGGTGCCCACCGGATGGAAAATCGTGGTACCGATCCGCGCGGCGGCTTCGTGCAGTTGTTCCTCGCTTTGCAGGCTGTCGCCGGGCAGGTATTCCACCGGATTGAACGCGCGCAGGGCCGGGGCTGCGACGATGCGTCGGGTCAGGCGAATGGCGTCGGCGGCGACTCGCAGGTCTTCGGGGTGGCTGAGGTAGTTGGGCTGGATCAGCGGTGCCTGTTGCGGGTCGGCCGAGCGGATATCCACCCGGCCACGGCTTTGCGGACGCAAATCACAGACCGATGCGGTGAACGCCGGGAACCCGTGCAGCGGTTCGCCAAAGCGTTCCAGCGACAGCGGCTGCACATGGTATTCAAGATTGGCGCGGGTCTGTTCCGGACCCGAGCGGGCAAAGGCGCCCAACTGACTCGGTGCCATGGACAGCGGGCCGCTGCGGTCATACAGATAACGCAGGCCCATGCCCATCTTGCCCCACAGGCTGCCGGCGATCTGGTTCAGGGTGCGGGCATTTTCCAGCTTGTAGATCAATCGCAGTTGCAGGTGATCCTGCAGGTTGCCGCCCACACCGGCCAGCTCATGGGCGACGCCGATGCCCAATCGCTCCAGCAACGGACGCGGGCCGATGCCGGAGCGTTGCAGGATGCCCGGCGAACCCACCGAGCCTGCACAGAGGATGATTTCCTTGCGCGCCTTGAAGGTTTTCGCCTGGCCTTGCCAGCGGGCGCTGACCGCGCAGGCGCGGCCATTGTCCAGCAGCACGCGGTCGACTTCGACACCGGTCAGCACGGTGAGATTGGGGCGCTGGCGCACCGGTTTGAGAAACGCCTTGGCCGCGTTCCAGCGGATGCCGGCCTTCTGATTGACCTGGAAGTAGCCGCAACCTTCGTTGTCACCCTGGTTGAAGTCATCGATGCTGGCGATGCCGTTTTGTTCGGCGGCACTGCGAAAGGCGTCGAGAATCGGCCATGACAGGCGCTGGCGTTCGACCCGCCATTCGCCCGCAGCGCCGTGAAATTCGGCGGCGCCGGCAAAGTGATTTTCACTCTGCTTGAACAGCGGCAACACGTCCTGCCAGCTCCAGCCAGGGTTGCCGTCGGCGGCCCAGCGGTCGTAGTCGGCGGCCTGGCCGCGCATGTAGATCATGCCGTTGATGGAGGAGCAGCCGCCCAGCACCTTGCCGCGCGGATAGCTCAGGGCGCGACCCTGCAGGCCGGGTTGTGCTTCGGTCTTGAAGCACCAGTCGGTGCGCGGGTTGCCGATGCAGAACAGGTAACCCACGGGGATGTGAATCCACGCATAGTTGTCGCGGCCACCGGCTTCGAGCAGCAACACCCGATGTTGCGGGTTGGCCGACAGCCGATTGGCCAGCAGACACCCGGCCGGTCCGGCCCCGACCACGACGTAGTCGTATTCATCCAGGGAAGTCTGCATCCTTGACCTCGTTTTGTTGTTCTTGTTGTCTGTCATCCTAGTTGTTAGCTTTCGTCAAAAGAATGTTTGTTTTTGCGCAGCCGCTGTGCGTTTTTAAACAGCATCCCATACGCCAATGAACAAGGACGATTCATGTTCGACTGGAATGACCTGCGGTTTTTTCTCGAGTTGCAGCGCAGCGGGCGTTTGCTCACGGCTGCCCGCCGCCTGAACACCACCCATGCCACCGTGGCGCGGCACATCGAGGCCATCGAAAAGAGCCTCGGTACGGCGTTGTTCGTTCAGCATGCCCAGGGCTACGAGTTGACCCCGGCCGGCGAGGCGCTGCTCAAACACGCCGAAGCGATGGAGAACGTGGCGCTGCTGGCTCAGGAGGAAATCACCCAATCCACCGCGCCGCTGGGCAAGATCCGCGTCGGGGTGACCGAAGGCCTGGGCATCATGTTTCTCGCCAGCCGCATGAACGGTTTGTTCGAGCGTTATCCGGGGCTGGAAGTGGAATTGGTGGCAGTCCCGCGTTTTGTCAGCATCCTCAACCGCGAGGCGGAAATCAGCATTCACCTGGAGCGCCCGGCCGCCGATATGCTGGTCACCCGCAAGCTCACCGACTATCGCCTGGCGCTGTACGCCAGCCAGGACTACCTCGACCGTTCGCCGCCGTTGCGCAGTCGCGAGGACCTGGGGCGCCACGCCTGGATCGGTTACGTCGATGACCTGCTGTTCAGCCAGGAACTGATGTTCCTCAACAGTTTCTGCCGCAACCCGCAGGTGGTGTTCCACAGCACCAGTGTGATCGCCCAGCAACAGGCGGCGCGCTCAGGCCTGGGAATTGCCGTGTTGCCGTGCTACATGGCCAGCGCCGACCCGGCCCTGGTGCCGCTGCTGCCGGACGAAAGCATCCAGCGCAGCTACTGGATCAGCACCCGCCGCGAGCTGCACAAGTCGGTGCGACTGCGGGTGTTGTGGGATTACGTGATGGAGTTGTGTGAGCGGGAGCAGGGGTTGTTGTTGGGCGGTGTCTGAACCGGCGCCTTCGCGGGCAAGCCCGCTCCCACATTGGATCTGCTGCGCTACACAGTTGGTGTGAACAGCACAAAACTTGTGGGAGCGAGCCTGCTCGCGAAGGCGGCACAGACAGAATTGATCTTATGGATTAACCGAGAATCTCGAATGCGGTGCTGGCCAGCCGTTCGCCATTGACCATGATATGCACCGCATGACGCCCCGCGTAATGTTTGCGGGTGGTGAGTTCCTTGATGTGCTGACCTCGGCTGACGGCTTCGCTGGCGTTACCGGGCAGGGTCAGGGCCTTGAGCTTGAACACCTTCGCCGAGGTGCTGCCATTGGCCTTGACGTAATCGATGGCATAGTCGATCACCAGGCGCTGGCTGCCTTCTACGGTGGATTTGACGGTAAACGACAGGGCGATTTTTTCGCCCAGGCCAATCACCGGCGGTTCGACCTTCACATCGACGATCTCCACTTCAGGCTTGCCGCCTGCACCGATAATCGCCAGTGCCCGCGGGTTGCCCTGTTTGATCAGGCTGCGCAGGGCGTGCCTGGCGATCCATGCGCTGTGCCGGTTGTCCAGCGACCAGCCTTCGATCAGGTCCAGCACCCAGTCGGGGTGATCCTTGGTGATGTCGTTGAGGTGGTTGGCCACGGATTTGCGCACGTACGGGCTGGTGTCGGCCTTGAGGTTGTCGAGGATTGTCGCGGCAAGTGTCGGATCGGCCTGAACGGGCTCCAGCCGGAATGACCAGGGCAGGCGTGGCCGGCAGCCTTCACTGGCCAGGCGCCGTACATGTTCATTGTCATCCAGCGACCAGTCGTGCATCCGTTCGAGCGTACGCTCGAGGTCGCTGCGCAGGAAATGGCGGATCGCGAACTCCGAGGAGCCGAAGGCAGTGAAGTACTTCAGCGCGTCCATCGACTGATCGAACGCATGGGCGCCGTAGCGGGCGACGTAGTGCGGCAGGCACATGCTGACGAAACCGCTGTTCAGGCGCGGGGCGAGGGCGCGCAGCACCTGTAGCGACGCCTCATAGTCCAGGGAAAGTACGGCGTGCAGGCACTCGCTGACCCGGGCCATGCGCTGCATGACGCTGAGGTCTGCCAGGCCGACCTGGGCCAGTTTCAGGAATTTTTTGCCGTCGAAATCGGGGTAGACCGCCGTCATCTCCGTGGCGATGTGCTTGAGACGCTCGGTGTTGAAGATTTCCTTGAGGGCGGGGGTCGGTTGGTCGGTCATGGGGGGTTCCCTGGTCGTTGTTGATCTGTCACACCGCGTTATCGTTTTTCGCGAGCAGGCTCGCTCCCACACTGGATCTGTGTTCACCGCAGAACTCTGTGGGAGCGAGCCTGCTCGCGAAGGGGCCCTCACGGTCGCCTCAATTCTTGCCCGCTTGCTCTTCCAACTGATCCGACTCAAACAACTTGGCCAATTCGACCCGCGCTTCCTGGGCTGTCTGCATCACTTTCACTGCGTCGTCATACACCGCATGCTGGGCTTCGAGCACTTCTTCGTCGTGCTGCTTGAAGCGTTTGATCCGCGCATCCGCCTGGGCCTGGGTCAATCCCAACCCGATCAGGGTTTGCCGGCTCATTTCCAGGCTCGAATAAAAGGTCTCGCGCACGGCGTGGGCGCCAACGTCCATCAGCCGATGCACATGCTGGCGGTTGCGGGCACGGGCGATGATCTTCATGTCCGGATAGAGCTTGCGTACAAGCTCGGCGGTCTTGATGTTGGTGTCCGGGTCGTCGGTGGCGATCACGAAATACTCGGCTTCCCCGACCTTGGCCGCATTGAGGATTTCCGGGCGCATCGGGTCGCCGTAGAACACTGGCACGCCACCAAAGCTGCGGGACAGTTCGATGGTTTCCACCGAGGTGTCGAGGGCCACGAACTTGATGTTCTGCGCGCGCAGAATCCGCGCGACGATCTGGCCCATGCGGCCCATGCCGGCGATCACCACCCGTGGCGCGTCGGCATCGATTTCGCGGAAATTCTCCGGTACTTCCACCGGTTGCACTTTCGGGCTGACCAGGCGTGCGCAAACCAGCAGCAACAGCGGCGTCACGGCCATGGACAGGGTGATGGTCAGCACCAGCAGGTCATTCAGTTCTGCCGCGAACAACCCGTGATCGCGACCGATCTTGAACACCACGAAGGCAAATTCACCACCGGCCGCCAGCACGATACCCAGGCGGATCGCGCTGACATTCTTCAAGCCGCCGCCCAGGCGACCGACGATAAACAGCAGCGGCAGTTTGATTGCGATCAGCAGCAGGGTCAGGCCCAGCACCGCGAGCGGCATGCTCAGCAGCAGGCCAAGGTTCGCGCCCATGCCGACGCTGATGAAAAACAGCCCCAGCAACAGGCCTTTGAACGGTTCTATCTGGGCTTCCAGTTCGTGGCGATACTCGGAGTCCGCCAGCAGCAGGCCGGCGAGGAAGGCGCCCAGGGCCATGGAAATGCCGGCCAGTTCCATCAACCACGCGGTGCCGATCACCACCAGCAACGCCGTGGCGGTGGAGACCTCCGGCAACGCGGTTTTGGCCACCACGCGGAACACCGGTCGCAGCAGGTAGCGCCCGCCGATCACCACCACCGCGATACTGAGCAGCACCTGCAAGCCGTGGTTGATGTCTTCACTGGCGGTGGTGTTGTGGTCGCCACCGGCCAGCAACGGCACCATGGCGATCAACGGAATGGCGGCGATGTCCTGGAACAACAGGATCGCGAACGCCAGCCGCCCGTGGGGGCTGGTCAGTTCCTTGCGTTCAGCCAGGCTTTGCAGGCCGAATGCCGTGGACGACAGCGCCAGGCCCAGACCCAGGACAATTGCAGTGTTCACCGGTTGGCCAAAGCCCCACAACGCCACCACGCCAATCACCGCACCGGTGAGCAACACTTGCGCCAGGCCCACGCCGAACACGGATTTGCGCATCACCCACAAGCGCCGCGGCGACAGCTCCAGGCCGATGATGAACAGCAGCAGCACCACGCCGAGTTCGGAAATGTTCGCGACACTTTGCGGGTTGTCGATCAGGCCCAGCACCGACGGGCCGATGATCACTCCAGCGAACAGGTAACCCAGCACGGCCCCCAGTTGCAGGCGCTTGGCCAATGGAACGGTGAGCACGGCCGCGAACAGAAACACGACTGCGGCTTGTAGCAGGTTGCCTTCATGGGGCATGGGCGAAACTCCAGGACTCGGGACTGCGGGGGTGACAAGAATAAAGGTTGAGCCTTTCGACGTCAGCAAAGCGCTCGGGTTCAGATGTTACAATTTGCATTAATTAGTTACATTCATAGCGTTAGCTGATCAATCAGCTTCATTGCCGAGTCATGCCATGGCGATCAACTTTGACCTCAATGACCTGCAAGCCTTCCGTGCCGTGGTCGAGCAGGGCAGCTTTCGCAAGGCCGCCGATGCCGTGCGTATTTCCCAGCCCGCCTTGAGCCGGCGCATCGAAAAGCTCGAAGACGCCCTCGGTGTGCGGCTGTTCGAACGAACCACGCGCAAGGTCAGCCTGACCCAGGCCGGACGCGGTTTCATGCCCAGCGTCGAGCGCCTGCTGGACGATCTGGACGTGGCGTTGCTGGGCATCAGCGAAGTCGCTTCGACCCGCCTTGGCCACGTCACGGTCGCCTGTGTTCCGTCGGCGGCGTATTACTTCATGCCGCGGGTGATCGCGCACTATCACCGCCAGTTTCCGCGGATCAAGGTCAAGGTGCTCGATTCCAGTGCCCACGACGTGTTGAGTGCGGTGGTCAATGGCGAAGCGGATTTCGGCCTGAGTTTCATGGGCACCCTGGAAGCCGAAGTGGATTTCGAGCCGCTGGTGCAAGAAGGGTATGTGGTGGCGTGCCGGCGCGATCATCCGCTGGCGGGGCGTAGCAGTGTGACCTGGGACGAGTTCTATCAGCAGGATTACATCTCGCTGGATAAAACCTCCGGCAATCGTTTTCTGCTGGACCAGGCGCTGACCGGGGTGGTGCCGCAGCGGCCGAGTATCTGCGAAACCCGGCATGTGACCACCATGATCGGTCTGGTGGAGGCCGGGTTGGGCGTGGCGGCGGTGCCGCTGATGGCGATGCCGGCAGAGGATCATCCGATCCTGACGCGGGTGCCGTTGACCGATCCGCAGGTGATGCGCAGCGTCGGCCTGATCAAGCGCCGGGGTCGAACCTTGACCCCGGCGGCACTGGAACTGGAACGGCTGGTGGTGGAAATGAAAGTCGTGCAGCCGTCGGTCAACGGCTGACCGAGTCCAGCCCGGTCGCTTTCACATCCGCTTGAGCCTGGGCCGAGGCCAGGTATTGCAGCAAGGCCTTGGCTTCGGCCGGGTGCCGGGCACCTACCGGGATACCGGCGGCAAAGCGGGTCACCGATTGCACGGACTCCGGAATCTTCGCCACAAAACTCACGCCCGGCACCGGCAGCAATTCGCTGACCTGCTGGAAGCCCAATTGATAGTCGCCGGTGGCAACCACCGAGCCCACGGGGATTTTCGGCACCATCGTCGATTTCGGCTTGAGTTGGTCTTCGATACCCAGGCGCTTGAACAGCTGCTGCTCGATATACACACCGCTGGCGCTGTCGGAGTAGGCCACCGATTTGGCCTCGAGCAGAGTCTTTTTCAGGCCCTCGACGTTGCTGATATCCGGTTTCGGCGCCCCTTCGCGCACCACCAGGCCAATGCGCGAATCGGCCAGTTCGACACGGGAAGCCGGGTCGACTTTGCCTTGTTTGATCAACTCGTCGAGGGCGTAGCCGACCATGATCACCACGTCGGCTTGCTCACCGCGGGCCAGGCGATTGGGAATCGCCTCCGGGGCCTTGCCCATGGAGGGGCCGAGCGCGGTGTCGAGGGTGTTGCCGGTGGCGGCGGCGAACTTCGGACCGAGGAGCTTGTAGGCTGCCGTAAAACCGCCGGAGGTCATCACGCGAATCTCTTCAGCCTGGACCAGGTTGCTCAAGCCGAGGGTGGCCGCCAACACGAGGGCGCCGATTTTGAACGGTTTTTTCATGGTCATGTTCTCGATAAAGGGCAGGTTCACGACGCCAGCGGTTGCAGGTGATTCGAAGCTCGGCGATAGAGCATCAGCGTCGCGCACAGCGCACACAGTGCGGCAAAGCTCATCCAGTAACCGGGCGCGGCCTTGTCGCCGGTGTACTGGATCAGCAAGGTCGACATGGCCGGGGTGAACCCGCCGAACACCGCGGTGGCCAGGCTGTATGCCAGCGAGAACCCGGCGACTCGCACTTCGACGGGCATGATTTCCGTCAGGGCCGGGATCATCGCGCCGTTGTACAGGCCGTAGATGAATGACAGCCACAACAGCACCAGCAGCATGTGCATGAAGCTGGGCGCGTTGACCAGAAAGGTCAGTGCCGGATAAGTGCTGGCGATGGCCAGCAAGGCCATGGCGATCAGTACCGGGCGTCGACCGATACGATCCGAGAGAGCGCCGCCGATCGGCAACCAGATGAAATTCGAAACGCCGACCAGCAAGGTCGCCAACAGCGCATCGGAGGTGCTCAGGTGCAGTACGGTCTTGCCGAAAGTCGGTGCGTACACCGTGATCAGGTAGAACGCGGTGGTGGTCAGGGCGACCATCATCATGCCGGCGAACACGATCAGCCAGTTTTGCCCCAGGGTGCGGAACACTTCGCTCATGCTCGGGCGGTGTTTGCGGGTGGCGAACTCTTCGGTTTCTTCCAGATTGCGGCGCAGCAGGAAGATGAAGGGCACGATCATGCAGCCAACGAAGAACGGAATCCGCCAGCCCCAGTCGGCAATCGCACTCGGCGTCATCCACTGGTTCAAGGCGTAGCCCAGCGCTGCGGCGACGATGATTGCCACCTGCTGGCTGCCCGACTGCCAGCTGGTGAAAAAGCCCTTGTGCCCGGGTGTGGCGATTTCGGCAAGGTACACCGACACGCCACCCAGTTCCGCACCGGCGGAAAAGCCCTGCAGCAGCCGTCCGATCAGGACCAGGGCCGGGGCGAACAGGCCGATGGTTTCGTAACCGGGCACCAGCACAATCAGGATGGTGCCGCTGGCCATGATCGACAGGGTCACGATCAAGCCTTTGCGCCGGCCCACGTCATCGATATAGGCACCCAGGACCACCGCACCCAGCGGACGCATCAGAAAACCAGCACCGAACACGGCGAAGGTCATCATCAGCGAGGCGAATTCGCTGCTGGCTGGAAAGAACACGGCGGCGATCTGCGTGGCATAGAAGCCAAAAAGGAAGAAGTCGAACTGTTCGAGGAAATTGCCCGAGGTGACCCGGAAGATTGCGCTGGCCCGGGAGCGACCGGCAGTCGCGGGCCGTTGGATCGATGCTGTCATTGAGCTGTACTCCACCGCTTTTATGACGTGCGCCGGCTGGACGCGGCACACGGTTCTTATTGAGGCGGATAGTGGAGCAGGGGCATCGATATGTTAATTGCATTGTTGGCATGCATTGATGCGTGAGGTGGATCAATGCGTCCAAACAGCCATTACGGGCTGTGCGCCCGCACCACGCTTTCGGTGCCCAGGCGATACTGGTTGTTCCCGCTGCGCTTGGCTTCATACATCGCCAGGTCGGCAATGTGCAGCAGGCGGTCGATGCTCGGCGCGTGATCGGGGAATACCGCGACGCCCAGGCTGGTGCCGATGTGGCGTTGGTCGTTGCCGATGGCGACGGGCGGAGAGAGCTCGACGAAGATTTTCTGGCAGAGGGTGCGCGCTTCGTCCTGCAGGCTTTCACCTTGGGGCAAGTCCTGGAGAATGACCACGAATTCGTCGCCACCGATCCGGGCGACGGTGTCCGTGCCGCGCAGAATGCGCTTGAGCCGTGTGGCGGTCGTGACCAGCACGCGGTCGCCGGCCGCATGACCATAGCGGTCATTGATGGCCTTGAAGCCATTGAGGTCGACAAACACCAGCGCCACTCGCGTGGCGCTGGCGCGCGCCAGCTCCAGCGCTTCGGACAGGCGCTCTTCGAGCTCCAGGCGATTGGGCAGGCCGGTCAGCGGGTCGAAATGGGCCAGGTGCTTGAGGTAGCTGGCCGAGGCCTTTTCTTCGGTGATGTCACGAACCACGCCCATCATCTTGATCGTTTCGTCATGGTCGTTCTTGACCACGTTGCCGGTTTCCCGCAGCCAGCGGATCGTACCGTCGGGCCACACCACGCGGTATTCCTCATCATGGTTTTCGCCGGTTTCCAGGCAACGCAACTCGCCGGCGCGAACCCTGAGCCGGTCGTCCGGGTGCACGCAGGAGCAGAACAGGGCATAAGAGGGGGTTACTTCGCCGATCTTGAAGCCGAACATGCCGAAAATGGCATCTGACCAGTACAAGCGGTCAGTGTCGACATCCCAATCCCAGGTGCCGATGCGAGCGAAATACTGGCTGCGCTTGAAGCGCTCGGCGTCGCCATCCTGATGGATGTTCCGGCTTTCGGACAGGTTGTCGATGATCGTGCGGTATTGCGCCAGTTGCTTTTGCAGCGAGCGTTCGCGCCAGATCAACACGACGATCAGGGCAAGCGCTATTGAACCCAGGATGATACTGGTCCAGAGCATGATCATTCGGGGATGGCCATCAGGGCGTTGAACCGTACGGGTAATAGTTGTTCATTTCAGTTCAGTAAACAGCTTTAAACGCCGCAGGCGGGGACGTCAATGGTTGCCAATCACGGGCAAATCTGGGAAAACGGCGCCCATCAGGCCCTTGAGGGCGAGTGAGCATACGAGTGAATTCAATGAATGACGAGCTTCAGGTAATCGATCTTCAGCCGGGTGACGGAAAAGCCGCCGTCAAGGGCGCACTGATCACCACCCAGTACCGTGGCTGGCTGGAAGACGGGACAGAATTCGATTCCTCCTACAGCCGTGGCAAACCCTTCCAGTGCGTGATCGGCACCGGGCGGGTCATCAAGGGCTGGGACCAGGGCATCATGGGCATGCAGGTCGGTGGCAAGCGCAAGCTGCTGGTGCCGGCGCACCTGGCCTATGGCGAACGCACCATGGGCAAGATCACGCCGAATTCGAACCTGATCTTCGAGATCGAATTGCTGGAAGTGCTGACGCGGGATGATTGACCTTCAGGCTCGGGGTTTCAGGCCGCGCTCGATAGGCTGGACCCGGTTTGAAATCGCGGCTTGAAGAGCAGAGGGCTGGTGTTCTGGCCGACCGACTATCTGCTTGTGCCTTGCCGCGCTCCACTCTATCGGCGATCATGCGCGCCATATAGGGGTAGGGGGTATGGGTATGTCGCACATTCACGAACACAAAGATGACCTGATCAAGCGGGTCAGGCGTATTGCCGGTCAGGTGGAAGCCGTGGAACGCGCGCTCGAGTCCGATGCCGATTGCGCCAAGACCCTCCATCTGGTGGCCGCCATCCGGGGCGCGGTCAATGGTCTGCTGGAGCAGTTCATCGACGCTCACGCCCGTGAGCACGTCGCCCATCCAGACCTGAGCGACGAAGAACGCGCCCAGGGCGTGGAAGACTTGTTGCTGGCCATCCGTCGTTATGCCAAATAGAGGCCTGAATCCCATGACACTGACACCCCAGGCTTCGCGTTTTTCCCACCATCATGTGTTTCTCGGCGCCTCCCATGATGAAAACGCCCGCCGCACCTTATGGGTGGTGGCACTGACGTTTGTGATGATGATTGGCGAAATTGCCGCCGGTTACATCACCGGTTCCATGGCGTTGCTGGCGGACGGCTTTCACATGGCCACCCACGCCGGGGCCTTGGGCATTGCGGCGGCGGCCTACGGGTTCGCACGGCGCAATGCCAATAATGCGCGCTACAGCTTCGGCACCGGCAAGGTCGGGGATCTGGCGGGTTTTGCCTCGGCCATGGTGCTGGGGCTGGTGGCGATCGGCATTGCCGGTGAGTCGGTTTTTCGCCTGTTTCAGCCCACCACGGTGGCGTTCACCGAGGCGACGGTGATTGCAGTGGTGGGGCTGGCGGTGAACATCGTCAGTGCCTGTTTGCTGGCGGGCGGCCATGGCCATCATGGCCACGATCACGGGCACAGTCATGACCACGGCCATCATCACCATCACGACAACAACCTGCGCTCAGCCTATGTCCATGTGATGGCCGACGCCTTGACTTCGCTGCTGGCGATTGCCGCATTGCTGGCCGGGCGGTATCTGGGGTGGGTGTGGCTGGACCCGGTGATGGGCCTCGTGGGCGCCATCGTCATCGCGAAATGGGCCGTTGGCCTGATGCGTGACAGCGCTGCAGTGTTGCTCGATGTCACGGATGCACAGGTTGCCGATGAGATTCGTGAACTGCTCGAGTCGTCGGACGATGTGCGTATCAGCGATCTGCATGTGTGGCAGGTCGGCCCGCAGGCGCGGGCGGCGATTGTCAGCGTTGTGGCGGCGGCCGACGTCAGTGCCGACGCCATTCGCGAACGCCTGGCGCCGGTCCATGAGTTGTCTCACCTGACCGTCGAACATCGCACGGCTTGAGCGGCTTTCGGGGCAGGATGCGATCTGTGGCTGTCCATGCCGAGCCAGGGGATATTCCCTAAAACATCTGTTGCAGTGTTCCAGTCATATCTACGTTGTGTTTGCTGCCGTCATCGCGAGCATGCTCGCTCCTACAGGTGGGAAGGGTGGATTGGTCAGTACAATGCAAACAAAAAGCCCCCCACCGGTTACCCGATGGGGGGCTTTTGTGCGTCTGGCGTCAGGTCAAACCTTGACGATCCAGCCCGCTGGCGCTTCGATGTCGCCGGTTTGCACGCCGGTCAGCTCTTTGTAGAGCTTCTGGGTGATCGGGCCGACTTCGGTTTCGCTGTGGAACACGTGCAGGTGGTCTTTGTAGCTGATGCCGCCGATCGGCGTGATCACGGCCGCAGTACCGCAAGCACCGGCTTCCTTGAAGTCCGAGAGCTTGTCGATCAGCACGTCGCCTTCGATCACTTCCAGGCCCAGGCGGGACTTGGCCAGTTCGATCAGCGACAGACGGGTGATGCCCGGCAGTACCGATGGCGATTTCGGGGTCACGAACTTGTCGTCGTGGGTGATCCCGAAGAAGTTGGCCGAACCGACTTCCTCGATTTTCGAGTGAGTCATCGGGTCCAGGTAGATGGCGTCGGCGTAGTGCGCCTTCTTGGCCTGGGAGCCCGGCATCAGGCTGGCGGCGTAGTTGCCACCGACCTTGGCGGCACCGGTGCCTTGTGGCGCGGCGCGGTCATAGCTGGAGATGATGAAGTTGTGCGGGGTCAGGCCGCCCTTGAAGTAGGCGCCGACCGGGATGCAGAAGATCGAGAAGATGAACTCCGGCGCGGTACGCACGCCGATGTTGTCACCCACGCCGATCACGAACGGGCGCAGGTACAGCGCGCCGCCGGTGCCGTACGGCGGAATGAAACGCTCGTTGGCGCGAACCACGGCCTTGCAGGCTTCGACGAACTGTTCGGTGTCGACCTGCGGCATCAGCAGGCGGGCACAGCTGCGCTGCATGCGCATGGCGTTCTGATCCGGGCGGAACAGGTTGATCGAGCCGTCCTTGCAACGATAGGCCTTCAGGCCTTCGAAGCACTGCTGACCGTAGTGAAGGGCAGTGGAGCCTTCGCTGATGTGCAGAACGTTATCTTCGGTCAGGGTGCCTTTGTCCCACTCGCCATTGCGAAAGTGCGACAGATAGCGCTTGTCGGTCTTGATGTAGTCAAAACCCAGCTTGTCCCAATTGATGCTTTCGTTACCCATGACACCCTCTATCACTTAACAACCGCCGAAACGGTTCAAGGTTTCTGACGTTTTCTGGATGGGGACAACAATACTTCATTCTTGGGCTAAATCGCAGCCCGGACTATCGGATGACAGACAGATAAATTGTGTTGTCCTTGAGAATTCGCGAGCAGCGGACCGCCGCCCGGGCTGCTCCCACATTGAAATGCATTCCACCCTGTGGGAGCGAGCCTGCTCGCGAAGAGGCCAGCACTGCCGCCATCAATCACTCAGAATCACAGGTGCAACGCATGCCCCAACGCACGCAACGCGGCTTCCTGCACCGCTTCACCCAGCGTCGGATGCGCATGGATGGTGCCGCCGATGTCTTCCAGCCGCGCGCCCATCTCCAGGCTTTGCGCGAACGCGGTCGACAACTCCGACACACCGACGCCCACCGCCTGCCAGCCGACAATCACATGATTGTCACGACGGGCGACCACGCGCACGAAGCCGCTTTTCGACTCCAGCGTCATGGCCCGGCCATTGGCGGCGAACGGGAAGCTCGACACGATGCAGTCCAGGCCTGCGGCATTGGCTTCGTCCGGGGTCTTGCCGACCACCACCAGTTCCGGGTCGGTGAAGCACACGGCGGCGATGGCGGTCGGGTTGAACTCGCGGCTCTTGCCGCTGATCAGCTCGGCAACCATCTCGCCCTGGGCCATGGCCCGGTGCGCCAGCATCGGTTCGCCACTGAGGTCGCCGATGGCATAGACGTTGCGCATGCTGGTCTGGCAGCGGTGGTCGATCTTGATCGACGAACCGTTCATGTCCAGGTTCAGCGCTTCGAGGTTCCAGCCCTGGGTGTTCGGCTTGCGACCGACGGCCACCAGCACTTGATCGGTTTCCAGGTTCAATGTCGCGCCGTTCGGGGCCAGAACTTGCAATGTATTTTCTGTTGAATCAAAGCCTTGCACGCTATGGCTCAAGTAAAGTCTTACGCCGAGTTTTCTCAGTTCGTCGTGCACCGGCTGGGTCAGTTCGGCGTCGTAGGCCGGCAGGATGCGCTCCTGCGCTTCCACCACGCTGACATCGACGCCGAGTTTGCGATAGGCAATGCCCAGCTCCAGACCGATATAACCGCCACCGACCACGATCAGGCGTTTCGGCACGGAGGTCGGCGCCAGCGCTTCAGTGGAGGAAATGATCGGCCCGCCAATCGGCAACATCGGCAGGTTCACGCTTTTCGATCCGGTGGCCAGCACCAGGTGTTCGCACTGGATGCGCGTGTCGCCGACTTCCACGGTCTTGCCGTCGATGACCCTGGCCCAGCCTTGAATGACCTGAACCTTGTTCTTTTTCAGCAGTGTCGCGACGCCGGTGGTCAGGCGATCGACAATGCCGTCCTTCCACTCGACGCTCTTGGTGATATCCAGGGTCGGCGCCGAAACGCCGATGCCCAGGGTCGAAAGCTGGTGGTGGTGCCGCGTCTGATGAAATTGCTCGGCGACGTGAATCAGTGCCTTGGACGGAATGCAGCCGATGTTCAGGCAGGTGCCGCCCAGGGATTGGCCTTCCACCAGGATGGTCGGGATGCCCAACTGACCGGCACGGATCGCTGTGACATAACCGCCAGGACCGCCGCCGATGATCAACAGTGTGGTGTTCAACGTTTGCATGACTTACTCCACGAACAAGGTGGCGGGTTGTTCGAGCAAGCCACGAATGGCCTGGATGAATAGCGCCGCGTCCATGCCGTCGACCACGCGGTGATCGAAGGAGCTGGAGAGGTTCATCATCTTGCGGATCACGATTTGCCCTTTGATCACCATTGGCCGTTCGACGATCTTGTTGACGCCGACAATCGCCACTTCCGGCAGGTTCAGCACCGGCGTGCTGACGATGCCGCCCAAGGCGCCGAGGCTGGTCAGGGTGATGGTCGAGCCGGACAGTTCATCGCGGCTGGCCTTGCCATTGCGCGCGGCGCTGGCCAGGCGGGCGATTTCCGCCGCGCTGTCCCACAGGCTGCGGGCTTCGGCGTGACGCACCACCGGCACCATCAGGCCGACGTCGCTCTGGGTCGCGACGCCGACGTGTACGGCGCCGAGGCGGGTGATGACCTGGGCTTCGTCGTCGTAGCGGGCGTTCATTTGCGGGAAGTCGCGCAGGGCGACAACCATGGCGCGGACCAGGAACGGCAACAAGGTCAGCTTGCCGCGCGTCGCGCCATGTTTTTCGTTGAGGTGCGCGCGCAGCTCTTCCACGGCGGTGACGTCGATTTCTTCGACGTAGCTGAAGTGGGCGGCGCGCTGGGTGGCGTCCTGCATGCGCTGGGCAATCTTGCGGCGCATGCCGATCACCGGGATCTGCTGTTCATCGGTGCGCTGGGTGTAGGCGCTGCTGATCGTCGATGCATTCGACTGACCCTGGGCCAGGTAGGCGTCGAGGTCTTCATGCAGCACGCGGCCGGCCGGGCCGCTGCCACGGACCAGGCGCAACTGGATGCCGAGGTCCAGCGCGTGCTTGCGCACGGCCGGGGAGGCCAGTGGGCGTTCGTCCGCTGCACGAGCGACCATCGGGCCCTGGCATGCGGCAACTTTCGGCGCTGGGGCAGCGACCGGTCTGCTTTCCACCACGGCTTCGACTTTCGGCGCTGCGACGGGGGCTTCTTTCACCGGGGCCGGTTGCGCCGATTCCTTAACGTTGCCCGCGCCTTCGACTTCAATGCTGATCAGCACACTGCCGACCGCCATGACTTCACCGGGCTGGCCGCCCAGCGCGATGACCTTGCCGTGAACCGGCGACGGAATATCGACCATCGCTTTATCGGTCATCACATCGGCCAGCACCTGATCTTCGACGACCATGTCGCCGACCTTGACGTGCCATACCGACAATTCAACTTCTGCAATGCCTTCACCAATGTCCGGCATTTTAATGACGTGCGTGCCCATTCAGACCTCCATGACCCGTTTCAATGCCGCGCCCACTCGGGACGGGCCTGGGAAATACGCCCACTCTTGCGCGTGCGGGTAAGGGGTGTCCCAACCGGTGACGCGTTCGATCGGAGCTTCCAGGTGGTGGAAGCAATGCTCTTGCACCAGCGACACCAGTTCGGCACCGAAACCGCAGGTACGAGTCGCTTCGTGCACGATCACGCAACGCCCGGTCTTCTTCACCGATCTGGTGATGGTTTCCAGGTCCAGTGGCCACAGGCTGCGCAGGTCGATGACTTCGGCATCGACACCGGTTTCCTCGGCGGCCACTTGCGATACATAGACGGTGGTGCCGTAGGTCAGGACGGTCACGTCCTTGCCCGGACGGGCGATCGCGGCTACGTCCAGCGGTACGGTGTAGTAACCGTCCGGAACCTGTGCGGCGGGGTGTTTCGACCACGGGGTTACCGGACGCTCGTGGTGGCCGTCGAAGGGGCCGTTGTACAGGCGCTTGGGCTCAAGGAAGATCACCGGGTCATCGTTTTCGATGGAGGCGATCAGCAGGCCTTTGGCGTCGTAGGGGTTGGACGGCATGACGGTGCGCAGACCGCATACCTGAGTGAAGAGTGCCTCGATGCTCTGGCTGTGGGTCTGGCCGCCGTAGATGCCGCCGCCGCAGGGCATGCGCAGGGTCAGCGGCGCGGTGAACTCGCCGGCCGAGCGATAACGCAGGCGCGCGGCCTCGGAAATGATCTGGTCGTAGGCCGGGTACACGTAGTCGGCGAACTGGATCTCCACCACCGGGCGCAGACCGTAGGCACCCATGCCCACGGCGGTGCCGACGATACCGCTTTCAGAGATGGGTGCGTCGAACACCCGCGAGGTGCCGTACTTGTTCTGCAGGCCTTCGGTGCAGCGGAACACGCCGCCGAAGTAGCCCACGTCCTGGCCGAAGACCACGACGTTGTCGTCACGCTCTAGCATCACATCCATGGCCGAGCGCAGGGCCTGGATCATGGTCATGGTGGTCGTCGTCATGGCGGTTTCCAGCTCGATATTGTTGTTGTGATCGTTCATGTCAGATCCCCAACTCTTGACGCTGGCGCTTCAAGTGCTCCGGCATCTCTTTGTAGACATCTTCGAACATGGTCGCGGCGCTCGGAATCTGGCCACCGGCGAGGGTGCCGTACTGTTCGGCTTCTTTTTGCGCGGCGATCACCTGGGCTTCCAGTTCGGCGCTGACGGCGGCGTGTTCCTCTTCGGACCAGTGGCCGACCTTGATCAGGTGCTGCTTGAGACGAGCGATCGGATCACCCAGCGGGAAGTGGCTCCAGTCATCGGCAGGGCGGTATTTCGACGGATCATCGGAGGTCGAGTGCGGACCGGCACGGTAGGTGACCCATTCGATCATGGTCGGGCCAAGGCCGCGGCGCGCGCGTTCGGCGGCCCAGGCGGACGCGGCATACACCGCATAGAAGTCGTTGCCGTCGACCCGCAGGGAGGCAATGCCGCAACCGACGCCACGACCGGCGAAGGTGGTGGCTTCACCGCCGGCGATCGCCTGGAAGGTGGAGATCGCCCACTGGTTGTTGACCACGTTGAGGATCACCGGGGCGCGGTACACGTGGGCGAACGTCAGGGCGGTGTGGAAGTCCGATTCAGCGGTAGCGCCGTCGCCGATCCAGGCCGAAGCGATCTTGGTGTCGCCCTTGATCGCCGAGGCCATGCCCCAGCCCACACCCTGGATGAACTGGGTGGCGAGGTTGCCGGAGATGGTGAAGAAGCCGGATTCCTTGACCGAGTACATGATTGGCAACTGGCGTCCCTTGAGCGGATCGCGCTCGTTGGACAGCAGTTGGCAGATCAGGTCGACCAGCGGTACGTCCCGGGCCATCAGGATGCTCTGCTGGCGGTAGGTCGGGAAACACATGTCGTCGATGTTCAGGGCCAGGGCCTGGGCGCTGCCGATGGCTTCTTCGCCAAGGCTCTGCATGTAGAACGACATTTTTTTCTGACGCTGGGCGACCACCATGCGGTTGTCGTAGATGCGCGTCTTGAGCATGGCGCGCATGCCCTTGCGCAGGATCTCGACCGGCACGTTTTCGGCCCACGGCCCAAGGGCATTGCCCTGGTCGTCGAGCACGCGAATCAGGCCACGGGCCAGGTCAGCCGTGTCAGCCGGTTCAACGTCGATTGGGGGTTTGCGCACCGTACCGGCATCGGTCAGATGCAGGTAGGAGAAGTCGGTTTTACAGCCGGGACGGCCCGAGGGTTCGGGGACGTGCAGGCGCAGCGGTTCATACGCTTGGGTCATGGCTTCTACGCTCGATCTTGTGAATTTCTTGTAGTGAGCTGACAGATTTCATTCGGTAAATGAAATCTTGTCCTACAACAATCATAGGCCCGCCCAAGAAGAATATTTCTCTCTGTTTCGTTGCGCTAAAGATCATTTGCAGATAGAAAACCTGCATAAACAAAAAAAACAGGTGTTTTTGTCTCATGCGCAAACTGGACCGTACCGATATCGGCATTCTCAACAGCCTTCAGGAGAATGCGCGCATCACCAACGCCGACCTGGCGCGCTCGGTGAACCTGTCGCCGACCCCGTGTTTCAATCGGGTCAAGGCCATGGAAGAACTGGGAGTGATTCGCGAGCAAGTGACGTTGCTGGATGCCGACCTGCTGGGGCTGCACGTGAACGTGTTCATTCACGTCAGCCTGGAAAAGCAGGTAGAGGAGGCGTTGCAACATTTCGAAGAGGCGATTTCCGATCGCCCCGAAGTGATGGAGTGCTACCTGATGGCCGGCGACCCGGACTATCTGATCCGGGTGCTGGTGCCGACCATTCAGTCGCTGGAGCGTTTCATGATGGATTTCCTGACCAAGGTGCCGGGGGTGGCGAACATCCGTTCGAGCTTTGCGCTCAAGCAGGTGCGCTACAAGACCGCGCTGCCGTTGCCGGCCAATGGCCTGACTTTGGGCAACTGACACGATCACTCTGTAGGAGCGAGCAAGCTCGCGAAAAACCTGAGGGCGCCGGGGGGTGTCAGGCTTGCCGCGTTTGTCGTTGGCGTTTTTCGCGAGCCTGCTCGCTCCTACACAGGGTCAGAATTTGTTCAGGGGGATCTTCAGGTAAGTCACGCCATTGCCCTCGGCCGGCGGCAGATTCCCCGCCCGCACATTCACCTGGATCGCCGGCAGCAACAGCGTCGGCATGCCCAGCCCCGCATCACGCCGCGTACGCATCTCGACGAACGCGGCTTCGTCGATCCCGTCATGCACGTGAATGTTGCTTTTGCGTTGTTCGCCGACGGTGGTCTGGCATTGTGCCGATCGGCCGGCCGGTGGGTAGTCGTGACAGACGTAGAGCTTCACGCTGGCGGGGAAGGCCAGCAATTTCTGGATTGAAGCAAACAATTGATGAGCGTTGCCGCCGGGAAAATCGCAGCGGGCGGTGCCGACGTCGGGCATGAACAGTGTGTCGCCGACGAGGATTTGCTCACCGTCGATCAGGTAAGCCATGTCCGCCGGGGTATGGCCGGGCACGTGCAGGGCGGTCGCCTTGAGATTGCCGATCATGAACGATTCGTCGGGGGCGAAGAGTTGATCGAATTGCGAACCGTCGACGCGAAAGGCGGGTTCCAGATTGAACAGCGCCTTGAACACGTCCTGCACCTTGCTGATCGACTCGCCAATGGCGATCTTGCCGCCCAGCTCCCGGCGCAGATAGGGCGCGGCGGACAGGTGATCGGCATGGGCGTGGGTTTCCAGCAGCCATTGCACTTGCAGTGTGTGGGCGCGGACGAAGGCGATGATCCTGTCGGCCTGGGTGGTCGCGGTACGCCCGGCCGCACCGTCGTAATCGAGCACGGGGTCGACAATCGCACACTGCCCGCCATCGGCCTCGTAGACCACGTAGCTGTAGGTCGAGGAGGCGGGGTCGAGGAAAGCTTCAATCAGCGCGGGCATGGACACGAACCTGTGCAGGGTTGGAAAAGTCAGTCATGGGTTGCAACACTTTATGTAAAGACATAATGTTCGCAGCTTAAGTGACGTTGAAGGCATCCTGCAAATGCAATCCAGTCTGACCGAATGTGAGGTCGCTCAACTGCGCGCTTCGGCCTCCAAGGCATGCGCGCTGCTCAAGGCCCTGGCCAATGAGGATCGCCTGTTGATCCTGTGCCAGCTCACCCAGGGCGAGCGCAACGTTGGCGAGCTGGAGAAAATGACCGGCGTGCGCCAACCGACCCTGTCCCAACAGTTGGGCATCCTGCGCGATGAGGGATTGGTCGCGACCCGTCGTGAAGGCAAGTACATTTTTTACGGTCTCGCCAGTCACGAAGTGATCCAGGTGATGAAAACCCTCTCCGGGCTGTATTGCGGGGCGGTACTTAAAAGCTGGGTTCAACCTTAAATGCCAGTCAACACACAGAACCTGTGGGAGCGAGCCTGCTCGCGATGACGGCAGTACATTCAGCACGAGTGTTGGCTGATCTACCGCTATCGCGAGCAGGCTCGCTCCCACAGTTGTTTTGTGTTGAAACTGGCAACATCCCTGCGTGCAGCAAAAGGAACAAGCAATGAACGATCAACACTGGGGCCCATCCATCAGTGCAGATATCGTGGTCATCGGCGGCGGCACGGCGGGTATCGGCTTTGTCGCCAGCCTGCTCAAGCGCAGCCCGCACCTGAACATCACCGTGATCGAGCCCGAATCCCGGCACTACTATCAACCGGCCTGGACACTGGTCGGCGGTGGTGCCTTCAACGTGGAAAACACCGTGCGGCCCATGGCATCGGTGATGCCGCGCGGAGCCAATTGGCTGCAGGCTGCCGTAACGGGCATCGATCCCGACCAGCGCCAACTCACCCTCGGTGACGATCGCACGGTCAGTTATCAGCACCTGGTGGTCTGCCCCGGTCTGCGCCTGGCCTGGGAGAAAATCGAAGGCCTGGAGCAAACCCTCGGCCAGCACGGCGTGACCTCCAATTACAGCTACCGGCACGCGACCTATACCTGGGATCAGGTGCGGAAATTGCGCGGCGGCAAGGTGCTGTTCACCCAGCCGGCCATGCCGATCAAATGTGCCGGAGCGCCACAGAAGGCGCTGTACCTGTCCTGCGATCACTGGCGCAAGACCGGTGTGCTGGGCAACATCGACGTCGAATTCAATCTCGCGGGCGCGGCACTGTTCGGTGTGGCGACCTTTGTTCCGCCGCTGATGAAGTACATCGAGAAGTACAAGGCCCGGCTGGCCTTCAACGCCAACCTGGTCAAGGTCGACGGCCCGGCGAAAACCGCGTGGTTCGACGTTAGGGACGCCGATGGCAATGTCACCCGCCAGGCAAAGACCTTCGACCTGCTGCATGTCGTGCCGCCTCAGGTGGCCCCGGATTTCGTTGCCCGCAGTCCCCTGGCCGACGCCGCCGGCTGGTGCGAGGTCGACCCCCACAGCCTGCAGCATCCGCGTTATCCGGAGGTCTTCGCGCTGGGCGATATCTGCGGCACCAGCAATGCAAAAACCGCCGCGGCGGTGCGCAAGCAGATCGTGGTGGTGGCCGAAAACCTGCTGGCCTTGCGCAAGCGCCAACCACTGCCGCTGAAGTACGACGGCTATGGTTCCTGTCCGCTGACGGTGGAGAAGGGCAAGGTGATCCTTGCCGAGTTCGGTTACGCCGGCAAGTTGTTGCCGACCTTTCCCCTTGACCCGACGATCCCGCGCCGCTCGGCGTGGTGGCTGAAGGCGACATTGCTACCGTGGTTCTACTGGAACGGTATGCTCAAGGGCCGCGAGTGGCTGACACGTGTGTCCAGGGTCGACTGAGAACTCCCTATGTTGCTGGCAAGTCTGTTTGGCGTAGTGATGGGGTTGGTGCTCGGCTTGACCGGCGCCGGCGGCGGTATCCTTGCGGTCCCGGCCCTGGTTTTGGGGTTGGGCTGGAGCATGACCCAGGCCGCTCCGGTGGCGTTGTTTGCGGTGGGCAGTGCGGCAGCGGTCGGCGCCATCGATGGCTTGCGCCATGGCCTGGTGCGTTATCGCGCGGCGTTGTTGATCGCCGCGCTCGGCGCGGTGTTCTCGCCGGTGGGTATCTACTTTGCCCATCGGTTGCCGGAAAAAATCCTGATGATCCTGTTCAGCCTGTTGATGGTCATGGTGGCCTGGCGGATGTTGCGCCGTGAACGCAAGGACGAAGGTCCGAGTGACCACGGTCACGCCAACTGGGGCCAGAAGAACTGCATGCTCGATCAACAGACCGGACGGTTTTCCTGGACCGCCAAATGCACCGCGACCCTCGCCGCGCTCGGGGCAGTGACCGGTGTGGTCTCGGGACTGTTGGGGGTGGGCGGCGGTTTTCTGATCGTCCCGGCGTTCAAGCAACTGACCGATGTGCAAATGCGCGGGATCATCGCCACCTCGCTGATGGTGATCAGCCTGATTTCCGCCATCGGCGTGATCGGCGCGTTCCATGCCGGGGTGCGCATCGACAGTGTGGGCGCGACCTTCATCGGCACCAGCATTATCGGCATGATCGTCGGCCGCAAGCTGTGTGCCCTGGTCCCGGCGCGGGCGTTGCAGGTCGGGTTTGCCAGTGTCTGCGTCGTGGTCGCCATCTACATGCTGTTGAGGACCAACGCCTAGCCGGTACCGGCTCCTGTGGATGCCACTCGCGTCCACAGGCTTACACCCTAAGTGGCGAGCCACGCCGACAAGCGGTCGTACACCATAGTGGTCACGCACCGCCGGTCCATCCAAAGCACCTGAAAACCGGCCCCAAGGCAGCGTATGGCACCGCCTGTCAGGTTTCGATAATCGCCTCCGACACTCAGTCCCCCGTATCGGAGCGCGCCATGTACAACAATAAGAACGTCACGCATCGTTTTCTGCCTGCCTTCATCGCCAGCCTGTCTGCCCTTGGCCTGAGCCAGGCGGCCGAGGCGGATATCATGCTGTACGACAAGGACCAGACCACGTTCTCCACCGACGGCTACATCAACGCCTTCTACGTGAACAGCGATGTCGACCGCGCCGGCGAGCAGTTCGACCGTCGGCAGTCGCGGGTCAAGATGGGCTTTTTGCCCAACTACCTGGGGTTCAACATGGGCAAGCAGGTAGATGATCTCAAGCTCGGTGCCCGCGCCTCGTTCTGGGTCACCATCAACGACAGCCAAACCAACGGCACCGACACCGCCATCGATGTGCGACAGTTCTTCGGCACCGTGGCCAACCCGGAATGGGGCGAAGTGCTGATCGGCAAGGATTTCGGGCTGTTCGCCCGTTCCAACATCCTGCTCGATGAAATGCTCGCCGGTTACGGCCAGGTCAGCGATACGTTGGGGCTGGTGGACGGTGGCGGGGTGTCGTTCGGCAACATCGGCACCGGTTACCCGTACCCGTTCCCGACCTCGCAGATTACCTATCGCACCCCGGTGATGGACGGTCTGCGCGTGGCGGTCGGCATCATGGACCCGGTGGACACCAACGACAGCAGCCCGACGGGCAAGGCCTATCAGGAAAACCCGCGTACCGAGAGCGAAGTCACCTATCAGTTCGACCTGGCCGGGGCCAGTATCTATAGCTGGGTCAACGGCAGCTACCAGACTTCGGACAACACCGATTCCACGGTCGAGACCGTCACCTCCAAGGGTGTCGGTTATGGCGTGCAGGCGAAGATGGGCGGCTTGTCCCTTACCGGGTCCGGTTTCCAGGCCAAGGGCATCAACCCGTTTTTCACCAACAATGCCGGCGAGCCGACCCTGCGCAACGTCGACAGCGACGGCTACCTGTTGCAGGGCTCCTACAAACTGGGCAAGAACCGCCTGGCCTTGTCCTATGGCAAGACCAATGACGATGGCAACGGCGTGGTCGGCAGCGGCGCGGACTACGAGACCCGCGGCATCGCGTTGTTCCATGACGTGAACGACAACCTCAAGCTGGTGGCCGAGTACAACCAGTTCGAAATCAACGGGCACGACACCGACGAACAGAACGAAAACACCGACACCTTTGCGGTGGGGGCGGTGCTGACCTGGTAACCCCGGGAGGTGGCCCCGGCCGTGCGCATCGCGGCGGGGGTCGCCACCCGTCTCATCCCATCGAAGCGGCTACCCGCTACCCAAGTAGCATTCGTCGCACCAAACAGACTTCGTACACTCGTGCCTCATACACACGCACCTGCGGGAGGCGATGATGCAGTCGGTCCAGAACGAAGGAATCGTCAGCGCGATGTCCCAGGCCATCGATGCCCGGCAAGTCGCACAGGAACTGGCACGACAGTTGTTGCACCCGCACCTGGGGTTCGTGCTGTTCTTCTGTTCCGCCGAGTACGACTTGCAGGTGTTGGGCCAGGCCTTGCAGCAAAGCTTCGGCGGCATTCGCCTGGCGGGCTGTACCAGCGCCGGGGAAATCACTCCGCTGGGCTACGGACGCAATTGCGTGACAGCGGTGGGTTTCGATCACCGGCATTTTTCCATTGCGATCGAGCTGATCGACCAGATGGAGCACTTCAGCCTGATCGACGCCCAGCAAATGGTCGAGCGCCTGGTCAGTGGCTGTCGCAGCAACACCCTGGCCCCGATCAAGGGCAACAGCTTTGCCCTGACCCTGCTCGATGGCCTGTCCAGTCGCGAAGAAATGGTCCTGGCGGCCTTGAGCGCGGCATTGGGCGATATTCCGCATTTCGGCGGTTCGGCCGGCGACGATAACTACCTGACCCATACCCATGTGTACTTCGATGGCGAGTTCCACAGCGGCGCAGCCGTGGTGATGCTGGTCAATACCTGGCTGGATTTCGAGGTGTTCACCACCCACCACGTACTGCCCCGCACGGAGAAACTGGTGGTCACCGGGGCCGACAGTACCTTGCGCCGGGTCTTCGAACTCAATGCCGAGCCGGCCGCCGCCGAGTACGCCCGTCACATCGGCGTGCCGGTGGCGCAACTCGATCACCGGGTCTTCGCCGCGCACCCGTTGGCGGTGCGGATCAACCAGCAGTACTACGTGCGGGCCATCCAGCAGGTGCACCCGGATCTGAGCCTGAGTTTCTACTGCGCCGTGGAGAACGGCATCGTCCTGACCGCCATGACCCCGGGGCCGATGCTGCCGAACCTGCAGAGCCTGTTCGAGGGGTTGCAGGAGCGCCTGGGCGATTTGCTGCTGACCATCGGTTGCGACTGTTTCCTGCGGCGTCTGGAGCTCGAAGACGACGGCAGTCTTGATCGGATCGGCACGTTTTTGCGCGAGCAACGGGTGATGGGGTTCAACACCTACGGAGAACAGTTCAATGGCATGCACATCAACCAGACCTTCACCGGCGTCGCCATTGCCCGTGGCCGTGCCCCAGGACATCGCTGAGCTGCAGGCCGAACTGGCCAGGCTGCGCCAGGAAAACCATAAACTGCAGCGCATCAACGGTGCGCTGATCGAACGGGTCGAATCCGGGGTGACCCGGGGCAACGACCCGTACGCCGCGTTCCAGCATTCGGTGGTGCTGGCCGAGCAAGTGCGCGAACGCACCGATGCCCTGAACCAGGCCATGGCCGAACTCAAGGCCGGTAATCATTTGCTCAGCGAAGCCCGCTTGCGCGCGGAAACGGCGCATCGACACCTGATCGATGCCATCGAAAGCATTTCCGACGCCTTCGTGCTGTTCGACGCCGAGCAACGCATCGTGCTGTTCAACAGTCGCTTCAAGGCGTTCTGGAGCAGCAGCCGGGTGCGGATCAATGCCGGCATGCGCCTGACCGAGGTCAAGCGACTGATGATGAGCAACGGCCTGTTCACCGAAGAGCCACGTGGGCATGCCGACGAAAACCTGCTTTATCGCCTGCAGGACGGGCGCTGGCTGCAAGTCAGCGAGCGGCCGACCCAGGAAGGTGGGCGGGTGATTCTGTTCACCGACATCACCGACGTCAAACTCAGTGAAACCGTGCGCCGTGAGCAGGCGGTGGCGCAGAAGTCGCACCTGTTGCAACGGGCGGTCGACAACCTTTCCCAAGGGGTGGCGATGGTCAGCGCCGAGGGGATTCTGGAGTTGTGGAACCGGCGTTTCCTGGAGTTGAGCGGCCTGGCGCCGGTGGCGGCCCATCGTCCGTTTGCCGAAGTGATCGCCGACAGTGAGTTGAGCCTGCTGACCCCGGCCAGCCGCGATGGCAACGGTCGACCGATACGCGAATGCGAACAGCGCCTGTACGATGGCCGGGTCCTGGAAATCCGCACCCATCCGTTGCCCGCCGGCGGTTTCGTCAACACCTTCACCGACATTACCGAACGCTACCAGCACGCCGAGGCATTGAGTGAAAGCGAACACTGGATTCGCCTGATCACCGATCACGTTCCGGCGTTGATTGCCTACCTCAATGCCGATCTGGTCTACGAGTTCACCAACAAGGTCTACGAAGAGTGGTACTGCTGGCCCCGCGGGGTGATGCTCGGCCAGAGCCTGCGCGAAGTGCACAGCGAGCAGCACTACCAGCGGCTGGAATCCTATGTGGCCAGGGCGCTGGCCGGCGAGAGCGTGACGTTCGAGTTCGCCGAAACCAACGTCAACAACCAGGAGCGCTACATGCTGCGCTCCTATGTGCCCAACCGCCTGCCCAGTGGCGAGGTGGTGGGGATTTTTGTGCTGATCCGCGATATCACCGAACGTCGCCGCACCGCCGAAGCACTGCATCAGGCTTATCAGAACCTGGAACTGCGGGTATGCGAGCGCACGGCGGAATTGACCACCCTCAACGACCAACTGTTGCGCGAGATCGATGAGCGTCGCCTGGTCGAGTCACGCTTGCGCGAGGCCAAGCAGGAAGCCGAGCAGGCCAACTTGTCCAAGACCAAGTTTCTCGCCGCCGTCAGTCACGACCTGTTGCAACCGTTGAATGCCGCGCGCTTGTTTACCAGTGCCTTGCTGGAACGGCGCGAGCCGATGTCCAGCGAGATTCTGGTGCGCAACGTGAGCAATTCCCTGGAGGACGTGGAGAACCTGCTCGGCACTCTGGTGGACATCTCCAAGCTCGACGCGGGGGTGATCAAGGCCGACATTGCGCCGTTCGCCCTCAGCGAACTGCTGGACAACCTGGCCGCCGAATACACCCAGGTGGCCCGCAGTGAAGGCCTGCAACTGCACTTCATCCGCTGTTCGGCGCTGGTGCGCAGCGACATCCAGTTGCTGGCGCGGATTCTGCGCAATTTGCTGAGCAATGCGATTCGCTATACCTGCAGTGGTCGCGTGGTGCTCGGTTGTCGGCGGCATCGCAAGAGCCTGACGATCGAGGTCTGGGACAGCGGCATGGGGATTGCCGAGCATCGCCTGGAGGAAATTTTCCAGGAGTTCAAGCGCGGAGATGTGCAGCGGCCCGATCAGGATCGCGGCCTGGGCCTGGGCCTGGCGATCGTCGAGAAAATTGCCGGCATCCTCGGGCATCCCATTCATGTGCGCTCGTGGCCGGGGCGGGGCTCGATGTTCTCGGTCGAGGTGCCGTTGAGCGCCACCGCGCCGAAACCGCCGCCGACGTTGCAGATCAGTGAGCCAATGCTTGAGCGTCTGCGTGGTGCACGGATATGGGTGCTGGACAACGACGCGACCATCTGTGCCGGCATGCGCACCTTGCTGGAGGGATGGGGGTGTCGGGTGGTGACGGCGCTGTCGGAGGAGGACCTGGCGCGGCAAGTGGACGACTATCAGGCCGAGGCCGACCTGCTGATCGCCGACTACCACCTGGACAACGAGCGCAATGGCGTCGACGCCGTGGCCCGAATCAATGCCCGGCGCGCGTCACCGCTCCCGGCGATGATGATCACGGCCAACTACAGCAATGAACTCAAACAGCAGATCCGCGAACTGGGCCACACCCTGATGCACAAGCCGGTGCGGCCGATGAAGCTGAAGACGGCGATGAGTCATTTGCTCGGCCAGGGCACCCCCCTGTAGGAGCGAGCATGCTCGCGATGGACGTGAGAACACCGCGGGGTGTCAGGCACCCAGCGTCATCGTTGACCACCATCGCGAGCATGCTCGCTCCTACCTCCGCAGGTAAGCCCCGAAATCGATATCCCCGGCACTCAGGATCGCCTGCACCCGGTTGTGTACGTTGAGCTTGCGCAGGATCGCCGATACGTGGGCCTTGACCGTGGTCTCGGCGATTTCCAGGGTGTAGGCAATCTGCTTGTTCGACTCACCCTTGGTCATGCGCTCCAGTACCTGCAGTTGCTTGCGGGTCAGGGCCTGGAGCAGTTCGGGCGGGAAGCCCGGGGTATCGTTCATTCGCCGGTGGGTGCTGCTTTTGGCGGTGCGGATGATGTCCGGGGGCAGGTAGACATTGCCATTGAGAATCTGCTGGATGGCATCGGTCATCTGGGCGCGGGGTGACGACTTGGTGATAAACCCCACCGCACCATAGGTGATGGCTTGCAGCACGATCTGTTTGTCCTGCTCGGCGGAGACAATGACCACCGGAATGGTCGGCGCTTCGTTACGCAAGTTGACCAGGCCATTGAGCCCGTGCATGCCGGGCATGTTCAGGTCGAGCAGGATCAGGTCCAGGTCATCGTGTTCCCGGGTCAGGGCCAGGGCGCTGTCCAGGTCGGCGGTTTCCATCACTTCGCTGCCGGCAAAACCGTCGCTGACGACGTTGTGAATGGCTTCGCGAAACAGCGGGTGATCGTCGGCAATCAGGATTTTGTACATGGCCTTTCACCTCATTATTTTGATTATGGTGTGGCAACAGCACGCTCGCGTAAAGCTCAGGGAAAGGGTTCGGGCAGGGCTGGCGAAACCGGCAGATTGGCCGCTTGCCAGGCGTCCAGGCCATCGCGATACCAATACAGGGTCTTATAGCCCATGGTGGCTGCGCGCTTGACCGCATTCCAGCTCAACCAGCAGTCGGAGCGACAGTAAAAGACCAGCGGTTGCGTCGGGTCGCCGGCGGTCAGCTTTTTCAGGTTTGCGGCGAAATAGTCCTGCCATTGCGGCGTCAGCTCACCGTCGCCGGTATTGGCCAGCCAATGGCTGCCTGGCAGGTTTTCATGGGGCTGGTCTTCGATGAATTGCCCTCGCAGCCACTGACGGCGGTAGACGTCGATCAGCACCGGGCGCGGGTTTTGTTCAAGCAGGGCCTGCAGGGCGGGTGTGTCGACGATGGTCGCGCCTTGCAGCTGGTCTGGCGTCGGGCTGCGGTACAGGCTGATGCGATAGCCGTCGGCGGAGAACAGCGTTGTGTCAGCCTGCGCGGTACCCAGCAGCAGGTTTAGCGACAGGGCGGCGAGAGCAGGGCGCAGCAGGCAACGTCGGGCACGCGGCATGGGTTCGATCCTTATAGTTATGAACCTATTACATGCCAGTCGTGGTGCGTTGGGAATGCGACGTTAGACAGGTAAAACCAGTACTAAAGTCGTAATTTCCGCCGCTTGATCAAACCCGGCCCCCTGTAGGAGCGAGCATGCTCGCGATGGTCGTCAACGATGACGCGGGATATCTGGCTCCCCGTGGCGCTCTCAGGTTCATCGCGAGCATGCCGCAAGCGGGCACCCGCTCCTACAAGGTTCAGGTGGATTTGCGCAGGGCCGCGTGTTGCGGGTTGAAGGTCAGCACGGCCAGCAGGGCGAACAGCAGCGTCAGTCCCATGCACACCGCCAGCGCCAGCGGATTGAAGCGTTCATACAGGGCAAAGCGCACCAGCTCTACCGCATGGGTAAACGGATTCACCGCGCACAACCAATACAACCATTCGCTGGCCTCACGCATCTTCCACAGCGGATACAGCGCCGAAGACAGGAAAAACAGCGGGAAGATCACGAAATTCATCACCCCGGCAAAGTTCTCCAGCTGGCGGATCGCGTTCGACAGCAACAGGCCCAGCGCGCTGAGCATCAGCGCCACCAGCAGCAGGGCCGGCAATGCCAGCAGCAGCCCCATGGCCGGTGGCCGCACGCCGTAGACCCAGGCAATCGCCAGGAACGCATAAACCTGCAACAGCGAAATCAGCGAGGTGGCCAACAGTTTGCTGCACAGCAGAAAGATCCGGGGCAAAGGGCTGGTGAGCAGCACGCGCATGCTGCCCATCTCGCGGTCGTAGACCATCGACAGTGACCCCTGCATGCCGTTGAACAGCAGGATCATGCAGGCCAGGCCGGGGATGATGTAGACCTCATAGGGAATGTAGGTGTCGTAGGGCTCGATGATCGCGATCCCCAGCGCTGCGCGGAAACCGGCGGCGAACACCAGCAGCCACAGCAACGGTCGCACCAGGGCGCTGAGAAACCGCGTGCGCTGCAACACAAAGCGCAGCCATTCGCGCAGCACGATGCCGCGCAAGCATTGCCAGTAAGCGGTCATTGCAAGGCTCCCGTGGAGGTCAGGCGGGTGAAGGCCGAGCGGAGGTCACCGCCGTGCCGCTGGCTCAGGGCATCGGCTTGTCCGCTGGCCACCAGCCGGCCTTGATGCAGGATCAGCAAGTCATCGCTGGGCTGCACTTCGTCGAGCAGGTGAGTGGTCCAGAGCACGCTCATGCGCTCCTCGCGACACAGGTTGCGGATGTGCTGGTTGAGCGCCAGGCGACTCGCCGGGTCGAGGCCGACACTGGCTTCATCGAGCAGCAGCAGGCGCGGCTCATGCAACAGGGCGCGGGCGATTTCCACCCGGCGACGATGGCCGCCATTGAGTTCACGTACTCGCTCGCGGCGGCGTTCGGTCAGAGTCTGGCGGGCCAGTTCGGCGTCGACCCGAAGGTCGCTCTGACGCCGGGACAAGCCATGCAATGCGGCGTGATAACGCAGGTTCTGCTCGACGCTGAGGTCCAGGTCCAGGGTGCTTTGCTGGAACACCACGCCCAATTGCCTGAGCGCCGGACGTGCCGCGCTGCGCAATGAACAGCCACCGACGCGGATCTCGCCGTGCTGCAGATCATAGAGCCGGGTCAGCAGGGCAATCAGGGTCGACTTGCCCGCGCCGTTGGGCCCCAGCAGCGCAGCGAAACGTCCGGGCTCCAGGCTGAAACTCACCTTGCGCAAGGCCTCTCGGGCGCCGTAGGCAAAGCTCAGGTCGCTGACTTCAAGGGCGTTCATGGCGTCACCACCACACCCCAGGGATAACGCCCGACCTTCACCGATTTGCTCACCTTGAGGCTGTCGACATCGATCACCGAGACATCGCCGCTGACGCCGTTGGTGGCCAGCAATTGCTTCTGATCCGGAGTGAAAGCCATCTGCCAGACCCGTCGGCCCACCAGCAGGTAATCGAGAATCTCGAAGGTCCTGGCATCGATCACCGCCACATGGTTGGCCGGGCCAAGGGCGACGAAGCCGTATTTGCCATCGGCGCTGAGCTTGACGCCGACCGGCTGGACCTTGTCCGGATGCACGCCCTTGATCTGGAAGTTCAGGGTCTTGAGCACGGTGCGGCTGGCCACATCGAGAATGGTCACGGTGCCGCCGATTTCCGCCGAGGCCCAGAGCTGGGTGCCATCGGGGGAGAATTCGACGAAGCGCGGGCGCTGGTCCACCAGGGTGCTGTCGGCCAGGGTCTGGGTGCTGGTGTCGATCCAGTGCAGCATGTTGGTGGTTTCGCTGGTGTTGACCGCCCATTTGCCGTCGGGGCTGACGGCCATGCCTTCGGGCTCGACGCCGACGTTGATCTGGCCGAGCACCCTGGAGGTCTCGGTGTCGATCACCGTGACCAGCGCATCGTCTTCGTTGGAGACGTACAGCCAGCGATTGTTGGGGTGCAGGGCGAATTGCTCGGGGTCTTTGCCCGAGGGCAACTCCTTGATGATCTTGCGCGTGGCCACGTCCATCACCTGGACCCGGTCCGAGTCACTGGCGCAGATGTACAACAGCTTGTTGTCATGGGACAGCAGCAGGCCGCGGGGGCGCTGGCCGACGGGCAGGGTATCGGTGACTTGCAGGGTCTGCAGGTCGATCAGGCTCAGGTTGTTGTCCTTTTCGTTGGAGACCCAGGCAGTGCTGGCAACGACATGGCCAGCGGCGAGCAGCAGGGCGCATGAAAGCAGGGTGCGGCGCATGGCGGATTCCTTGTTGTCTTGATTATCGGATCAGGGAAAGCGGCAGCTGACCTCGGGTTTGTCGTAGCCCAGGCTGTCCATCTCGTTTAACGGGTGCAGAAAACCGTCCTGAGGAGAAGTGCTGACCAGCGCCCGGGGCTGGACGATGGGGATCGGCTGGCGCAATTGGCCGTTCCACGGCCGATAACTGAGCTTGCGGCCCTTGAAACCGTCGAGCGGCAACTGGTCGCTGATCTCAAGCGCACGGATCGCCATCGGGTCGGCCTGGCGCAGTTTGCTCACGGCGCTGGCGATACTGCGCACGGCCATCCAGGCGGCGAAATCGCGGTCGTTCATCCAGCGACCGGCGAGGGTCTCGAAGCGTTTTTGCAGCTGCGCGGCGCCGAAGGTTTCCACGGTCTTGTGCCAGCCCACCGGGGTCAGGCCCTGGGTGCCGGCGACCGGGCGCGGGTACCAGGTCTGGTAGGGCACGTATTCACCGAAGTCGCCGCGTTCATCGGCCACCAGCACCACGTCGTACTCGGCGGTCTGGGTGAACAGCGGCATATCGGCCTGGGCGCTGCGGCGCTGGTCGTTATCGAAGCTCCAGGGTTTTTCCGCCACCCATTGCAAGCCGAAGCGCTTGGCCGCGCGGCGCAAGGCGGCGGCATAGGCTTGATCGTCCGGGGTCGGGCCGACAATCAGCAGCGCCCGCTGCCATTTGCGCAGCACCAGGAACTGCGCCAGCGCATCGGCGAGCATCGCCCGGCTCGGTAGGGTGTGCAGCACGTTCGGCAGGCAATCGGTGGTGCGCAGGTTGTCGTCCGGGCTGCCTGCGTTGAACAGCAGGCTGTCGGGCAGTGCGGCACTGAGTTGGCGCAGGTTGCCTGCAGGTGCGTTCACCACAAACAGGCGCAGGCCTTGTTCGTGCTGAGCCTTCGCCGCTTCGAGCAAGGCCTCGGGGCTGTCGACACTGGCGCTGACCAGGCTGTAGCCGTGATTGAGAAAACGCCCGGTGCTGTTGCTGTCGGTGATCGCCAGTTCGGCGCCGCGCAGTCCGGCATCGGTGGGCTCGGGGATGACGTTCGACAGCAGCGGGCCGGGGTCGGGGCGATAGCCCAGGTAGCCGATCCGCACCTGCAAGGGTGCATCGGCGGCCTGGCTTTGCGTGGCCACGCCAGCGGCGCAGGCAATCGCCAGCAGATACATCAGGGCGTAAGCGGCAAGCTGGCGCATAAGGCTCTCCATTACAGGTAGCGCCAGCATAGGAAGCCCGTGCGAACGTGGAAATATGCAGAAAGTACCGGTGGGGCAGTACCAAGGTAGTAGCTCGCCACAAGCACTACGACCAAGGGAGGAGGCGGCGACCACCAAAGCAGCATGGGGTCTGGGCGAGGCGCTTTCTAAGATTACCGCCATAGCCTCTGCCAAGAGGTTTTGCGTGCAATCTTGAGGGCAAAACAATGACAACAAAACGCAACGCCTTGCTCGTCGCCGGACTGCTGGCCGGCTTTATCAGTGCAGGTTCCGTATGGGCCCATGGCAACGTGGTGCCTCAGGCCGTCGAAACCAAGGGACTGACGCCGATCAAGGATGCCGGCGTGAAAGTCGATGCTGATGGCTGGGCCGCGGCCAACCCTTATCGCAACTCCCCGGAGCACGACAAGGCCGTGGAAATCGGCTCATCGGCCTATAACCAGAACTGCGCGGCCTGTCATGGCCTGGAGGCCAAGTCGGGCGGTATCGCGCCGGACTTGCGCATGCTCGATGCCGGCGACGCGGGTGACGAATGGTTCGTCGAACGGGTGCGCAATGGCGCGGTACGCGACGGCCGGGTGTACATGCCGAAGATGGCCGACTACCTGAGCCAGGAAGCGCTGTGGGCGGTTCGTACTTATCTGGATAGCGTCCGCGTCGAGGAGTGATCCATGCGCCTGCTCGCGGTGTTGATCAGCGCGGTGTGGCTGTGCTGCCAGGCGGCGCAGGCGCAGGTCCGCAACTACGACGAAATGATCGCCGCCGGGGAGCTGAAGGTGGCGGTCTACAAGGATTTCGCCCCCTACAGCTTTGAACGTGACGGCAAACCCCAAGGGGTCGATGTCGAACTCGCCGAGGCTCTGGCCAAGGCACTCGGCGTGCGCCTGACGTTGATCTGGGCGCCGGCCGGGGAAAAGCTCGACGACGACCTGCGCGATTACATCTGGCGTGCCAGTGCCTTGCACAACCAGCAGTTGGCCGACCTGATGATGCGTGTGCCTTACGACAAGGATTACGCGCAGAAGCGCAACGAGTTCGGCGAACTGGTCAACGGCCAGGTGGTGATGTTCGGGCCGTACCAGACCGAACAATGGCAAGTGGCCTACGACCGTCGGCGTCTGGACAAGGTCGCCAGCGTCGCGGTGTTCGAGCAACACCCGATTGGCGTCGAAGTCGACAGCGTGCCGTCGTTCTACCTGACTTCGGTGTTCAACGGCATGCTCGCCGGCAAGACCCATCACTATCCCGGCGTGCCCCAGGCGTTTGCCGCGATGAAGGCGGGCGAAGTCGACGCGGTGATGGCCATGCGCGGCGAAATCGACTGGCAGGTCCATGAAGCGGCTGACCCGCAAGTGGCGCTGGCCGAGAACGCCTATCCGAACATGGGCAAGCAACGGTGGGAAATCGGCATGGCGGTGCACGAAAGCAACCGGCAGTTGGCCTATGCCGTGGATGAAGCACTCGAAGGTCTGATCCGCGAGGGTGCGGTGAAGGCCATCTACGGCCATTACGGCCTGCGCTACGACGTGCCCGAGATGTATCAATAGGAGCAGGCGATGAAATGGCGAGGGAGTTGTCTGTTGGTCTGCTGGCTGAGCCTGGCGGCACAGGCTGACGCGATCGATCCTGGTAAAGACCCGGTGCCTTCGGTGATGTGGGCTTTCTATCGGCAGCAATTGCTGGGCAATGCGCCGTTCGTTTTCGACGAACGGATCAAGCTGATCGCGCCGCCTTTTGCCGAAGATGCCCGGCAGGTGCCGCTGGAAATCGATGCCCGGGCGTTCAAGGGTGAGGTGGTGAAAATTCTCGCCTGGGCAGAGCTGAACCCGTTGCCGAAGATCGTCGACTTCCAGCCGCTGGATTCGGTTCTGCCCTGGCTGTCGTTGCGCATTCGCATCGAACAGGCCACGCCCTTGCGCGCGGCGGTGTTGACCCGCGACGGCGTGTGGCATGTCGGATCGACCCTGATCGACGCTGCCGGTGGCGGCTGCACCGCGCCGAGCGTGGTGCGGACTCAACCGGGCTGGGAAGAACACATCGGTGAAGTGCTGGGCGGTCGTTATCCTCGGGGTGAATTCAGCCGCTTGCGTTTGCAGGTGGCCCATCCCATGGACAACGGCATGGCCAGCGGCATTCCGGAATTCTTCATCAACCATGCCGAGCTGCGGGACCACAACGAGCAAGTGTTGGCCAGGCTGGAACTGTTTCCCGCGGTCAGCGAAAACCCCAGCCTGGCCTTCGACATCGAAGGGGCAGGGCAAACGCGCCTGCTGCTGCGGGACAACAGCGGCAATGAATTCGATGCGTTGATCCCCTGACCCCAAGGAGCGTGGCATGCGCTGGATCCTGTTGATGGTGTTAAGCGTCAGTCTGCCGGTCCTGGCCGATCTCGAGTACTCGCTCAAGCCCCGGCAGATCGCCCAGGACACCTGGCTGCTGGAAGGCAGCACCGATAATTTCGCCAAGGCCAATGGCGGCAACATCGTCAACACCGCGTTCATCGTCACCGAACGCGGCGTGGTGGTGATCGACACCGGGCCGTCCAGGCGCTACGGCGAAGCGATGCGCAAGGCCATTGCCGCCACTACCGACAAGCCGGTGATCGAGGTCTTGCTGACCCATCACCATCCGGACCATGTGCTGGGCAACCAGGCCTTCAGTGATGTGCCGATCGGCGCCTTGGCCGGCACCACCGAGCTGTTGCACCGGCAAGGCGATGCCATGGCCGAGAATATGTACCGGATGGTTGGCGACTGGATGCGTGGCACCGAAGTGGTGTTGCCGACCCGGACGCTGACATCAGGCCTGAAAAGTTTTGGGAATCACGATCTGCGCCTGCTGAGCCTGGGTGGGCATACGGGCGCGGATCTGGCTATTCTCGACCAGCGAACCGGTGTGCTGTTTGCCGGGGACCTGGTGTTTTATCAACGGGCGCTGACTACGCCCAACAGTCCCGGGCTGTCAGTGTGGCTGGCGGACCTGGCAACCCTGCAAGGCTTGCCCTGGACACTGATCGTGCCGGGGCATGGGCCGGTGTCGAGCGATCCACATCCCTTCGAGCAAATGCGCGATTACCTGACCTGGCTCGATCAGTTGATGCGCGAGGGTGCCGCCAATGGCAGTGACATGGCCGAGATGATCCGCAACCCCATCCCCGAACGCTTCGCCTGCATCAAGTTGAGCCGCTACGAACTGATCCGCAGCGTCAGCCACCTGTACCCGCGTTACGAGCGCGAGCGGATGACGCGGGTCGATCGATAACCACACCGCCCCCTGTAGGAGCGAGCATGCTCGCGATGGACGCGAGAACACCGCGGTGTGTCCGGCATCCAGCGTTAACGTTGACGACCATCGCGAGCCTGCTCGCTCCTACAACCCCTACCAAGGAACTAGAAAACTCCACATTGCGGCCAATTGTTGCCAGCGCGGCGGCGCTCAAGAATCTGCACCAGACCGGGAAAATTTCCCGGACATAACAACAATCCGCAGAGGAAGCCGTCATGACTCAACCCGCACGTCGCCAGCCCTTCGTCTTGAGCCTGTTACTCAGTGCCATGCTGTTGTCCGGCCAGGCAATGGCCGGCGTTTCCGACCAGGACATTCTCCAGGATCCCAAGAACCCGGAACAGATCGTGACCAACGGCCTCGGCGTTCAGGGGCAGCGTTACAGCCCGCTGGATATTCTCAACGTCGACAACGTCAAGGACCTGCGTCCGGCCTGGGCGTTTTCCTTCGGCGGTGAAAAACAGCGTGGCCAGCAGGCCCAGCCGGTGGTCAAGGACGGCGTGATGTACATGACCGGCTCCTACTCGCGGGTGTTCGCCGTGGATGCCCGCACTGGAAAGAAACTCTGGCAATACGACGCACGCCTGCCCGATGACATCCGCCCATGCTGCGATGTGATCAATCGTGGTGTCGCGCTGTATGGCGACCTGGTGATTTTCGGCACCCTCGACGCCAAGCTCGTGGCGCTGAACAAGGACACCGGCAAGGTGGTCTGGAGCAAGAAAGTCGCCGACCACAAGGAAGGCTACTCGATCAGTGCCGCGCCGCTGGTGATCAACGGCAAGCTGATTACCGGCGTGGCCGGTGGCGAGTTTGGCGTGGTGGGCAAGATCGAGGCCTACGACCCGAAAAACGGTGATCTGCTGTGGACCCGGCCTACGGTCGAAGGGCATATGGGCTACGTCTACAAGGACGGCAAAGCGGTGGAGAACGGCATCTCCGGCGGCGAGGCGGGCAAGACCTGGCCGGGCGACCTCTGGAAAACCGGCGGCGCGGCCCCCTGGCTTGGCGGCTACTACGACCCGGAAACCAACCTTCTGCTGTTCGGCACCGGCAACCCGGCGCCGTGGAACTCGCACCTGCGCCCTGGCGACAACCTTTATTCGTCGTCGCGCCTGGCGCTCAATCCGGACGACGGCACCATCAAGTGGCACTTCCAGAGCACGCCCCACGACGGTTGGGACTACGACGGCGTGAATGAGCTGGTGTCCTTCAACTACAGCGAAGGCGGCAAGGAGATCAAGGCGGCGGCCACGGCCGACCGTAACGGTTTCTTCTACGTATTGGATCGCACCAACGGCAAGTTCATCCGTGGCTTCCCGTTCGTGGACAAGATCACCTGGGCCACCGGCCTGGATAAGAACGGCCGGCCGATCTACAACGAAGCCAGCCGCCCCGGTGCCCCGGGTTCCGAAGCCAAGGGCAGTTCGGTCTTCGTGGCGCCGGCGTTCCTCGGCGCGAAAAACTGGATGCCGATGGCCTACAACAAGGACACCGGGCTGTTCTATGTGCCGTCCAACGAATGGGGCATGGACATCTGGAACGAAGGCATCGCCTACAAGAAAGGCGCGGCGTTCCTCGGCGCCGGGTTCACCATCAAGCCGTTGAACGAAGACTACATCGGCGTGCTGCGGGCCATCGATCCGAAAACCGGCAAGGAAGTCTGGCGCCACAAGAACTATGCGCCGCTGTGGGGCGGGGTGCTGACCACCAAGGGCAACCTGGTGTTCACCGGCACACCGGAGGGTTTCCTGCAGGCGTTCAACGCCAGGACTGGCGAAAAGGTCTGGGAATTCCAGACCGGCTCCGGCGTACTCGGCTCACCCGTGACCTGGGAAATGGACGGCGAACAGTACGTCTCGGTGCTCTCCGGCTGGGGCGGCGCGGTACCGCTGTGGGGCGGCGAAGTGGCCAAGCGGGTGAAGGACTTCAACCAGGGCGGCATGCTCTGGACCTTCAAGCTGCCCAAGGACCTGGTGGCCAAGCACTGACCCCGACTACACCGCTACCCCCCTGTAGGAGCGAGCAAGCTCGCGATGGTCGTCAACGAAGACGCTGGCTGCCTGACACCCCGCGTCGCCCGCGAGTTCATCGCGAGCATGCTCGCTCCTACAGCAACTACATCGCATAACCCCCTGTAGGAGCGAGCAAGCTCGCGATGGTCGTCAATGATGACGCTGGCTGCCTGACACCCCGCGTCGCTCACGAGTTCATCGCAAGCATGCTCGCTCCTACAGAAAACACACCGTATCGACCCCGACAGAGGCCTCATCATGATCTACGCACAACCCGGAACCCCAGGCGCCGTCGTTACCTTCAAACCGCGCTACGGCAATTTTATCGGTGGCGAGTTTGTCGCTCCGATCGATGGCGAGTACTTCACCAACACCTCGCCGGTCAACGGTGAAGTGATCGCCGAATTCCCGCGCTCCCGCGCCGCCGACATCGACAAGGCCCTCGACGCCGCCCATGCCGCTGCCGACGCCTGGGGCAAGACCTCGGTGCAGGAGCGCTCCCAGGTGCTGCTGAAAATCGCCGATCGCATCGAGCAGAACCTTGAAGTCCTGGCCGTCACCGAAACCTGGGACAACGGCAAGGCCGTACGCGAAACCCTGAACGCCGACGTGCCGCTGGCGGCCGACCACTTCCGTTACTTCGCCGGCTGCATCCGCGCCCAGGAAGGCGGCGCCGCCGAGATCAACGAGCTGACCACGGCCTATCACTTCCATGAGCCGCTGGGCGTGGTCGGGCAGATCATTCCATGGAACTTCCCGCTGCTGATGGCCGCCTGGAAACTCGCCCCGGCCCTGGCGGCAGGCAACTGCGTCGTGCTCAAGCCTGCCGAGCAAACGCCGCTGTCGATCATGGTCTTCGCCGAGCTGATCGCCGACCTGCTGCCGGCGGGCGTGCTGAACATCGTCCAGGGCTTCGGGCGCGAGGCCGGCGAAGCCCTGGCCACCAGCAAGCGCATCGCCAAGATCGCCTTCACCGGCTCGACTCCGGTCGGCTCGCACATCATGAAATGCGCGGCGGAAAACATCATCCCGTCCACCGTCGAACTCGGCGGCAAATCGCCGAACATCTTCTTCGAGGACATCATGAACGCGGAACCCGCGTTCATCGAAAAAGCCGCCGAAGGTCTGGTCCTGGCGTTCTTCAATCAGGGCGAAGTCTGCACCTGCCCCTCCCGGGCGTTGGTGCAGGAGTCCATCTACGAGCCGTTCATGGCCGAGGTGATGAAGAAGATCGTCAAGATCAAGCGCGGCAACCCCCTGGACACCGAGACCATGGTCGGCGCCCAGGCGTCCGAGCAGCAATACGACAAGATCCTCTCGTACCTGACCATTGCCCGGGAGGAGGGCGCCGAGCTGCTCACCGGCGGCGCGGCCGAACGCCTGGAGGGCGACCTGTCCAGCGGCTATTACATCCAGCCGACCCTGCTCAAGGGACACAACAAGATGCGCGTGTTCCAGGAGGAAATCTTCGGCCCGGTGGTGGGTATCACCACCTTCAAGGACGAAGCCGAAGCCCTGGCGATTGCCAACGACAGCGAGTTCGGCCTGGGCGCCGGCCTGTGGACCCGCGACATCAACCGCGCCTACCGCATGGGCCGGGCGATCAAGGCCGGGCGCGTGTGGACCAACTGCTACCACCTGTACCCGGCGCACGCGGCGTTCGGGGGCTACAAGAAGTCCGGCGTCGGCCGTGAAACCCACAAGATGATGCTCGATCACTACCAGCAGACCAAAAACCTGCTGGTAAGCTACGACATCAATCCGCTGGGGTTCTTCTGACCTCTCAAGAACACTGAAAAATCTGTGGGAGCGAGCCTGCTCGCGAAGAGGTCAGCACATTCGCTATTGATGTCGACTGTCAGACCGCTTTCGCGAGCAGGCTCGCTCCCACATGAATTTGTGCGGTACGCACACCCCCTACCAAATCACCCCGCAAACTCCTTCGAAAGTAGCATTCGGGCACTCGATGCCCCGTGCATTAATGGCACTACCGGAATCACCCGGACACAAGAAGAGGAATGACCCATGTGGACTAAACCCGCGTTTACCGATCTGCGCATTGGCTTCGAAGTGACGATGTATTTCGCCAACCGTTGATTGACCACCCGGCCAGCCGTTGTGTTGGCCGGGCCAGCCTTCTGGAGCATCCGCCATGTACATCCGCGTTCTCGGTTCCGCCGCTGGCGGTGGCTTCCCCCAGTGGAACTGCAACTGCCGCCAGTGCACCGGTGTGCGCAATGGCAGCCTGCGGGCACAGCGCCGTACGCAGTCGTCGATTGCTCTGAGTGACGACGGCGTGGAGTGGGTGCTGTGCAATGCGTCACCGGACATTCGCGCGCAACTCGAGGGTTTTGCCCCGTTGCAACCGGCGCGGCGCCTGCGTGACAGCGCCATCGCCGGCATCGTCCTGCTGGACAGCCAGATCGACCATTGCACCGGTCTGCTCAGCCTGCGCGAAGGCTGCCCCCATGCGGTGTGGTGTACCGAGCGTGTGCATCAGGACCTGAGCAGCGGTTTCCCATTGTTCAACATGCTTGAACACTGGAGCGGCGGATTGCAGTGGCAACCGGTCGGTCTCGACCGCCAGCCGTTCGGCATTCCGTCTTGCGGGCATTTGCAATTTCGCGCGATTCCCCTGGTGAGCAACGCGCCGCCGTATTCGCCCAATCGCGGCAACCCGCAGCCGGGCGACACCATCGGCTTGTTCATCGAGGACCTGCGCAACGGCGCCTCGTTGTTCTATGCCCCGGGCCTTGGCCGAATCGACGATGAAGTGCTGGGCTGGATGCAGCGTGCCGATTGCCTGCTGCTGGACGGCACCCTGTGGCGCGACGACGAGATGCGTATCTGCGAAGTCGGCCAGAGCCTGGGCAGCGAAATGGGGCACCTCGCCCAAAGCGGCCCCGGCGGGATGCTTGAAGTGCTGGAGGGCTTGCACCGCCAGCGCAAGGTGCTGATCCACATCAACAACACCAATCCCATTCTCGATGAAGACTCGGCCGAGCGGGCTTTGCTGGAGCGGCGGGGGATCGAAGTGGCTTATGACGGCATGAGTATCGAGCTGTAGCGGCTGGCCCCTTCGCGAGCAGGCTCGCTCCCACAGTGGATTTCTGCTGTACATGAAATTTGTGTTCACACCGAACACCTGTGGGAGCGAGCCTGCTCGCGAAGAGGCCAGCGCAGACACCGCAGAAATCCATGGAGAACAAAATGACTGACAGCCCCATGTCCCCCAGTGAATTCGAAGCCGCCCTGCGCGCCAAGGGTGCCTACTACCACATCCATCACCCCTTCCACCAGGCCATGTACGCCGGCCGCGCCAGCCGTGAACAGATCCAGGGCTGGGTCGCCAATCGCTTCTACTACCAGATCAACATCCCCCTGAAAGACGCCGCGATTCTCGCCAACTGCCCGGACCGCGACGTGCGCCGGGAATGGCTGCAGCGGATTCTCGACCACGACGGCGCTCCCGGCAGCGAGGGCGGTATCGAAGCCTGGCTGCGCCTTGGTGAAGCCGTGGGGCTGGATCGTGAGCAGATTCTGTCCCAGGAATTGGTGCTGCCCGGCGTGCGTTTTGCGGTGGACGCCTACGTCAATTTCGCCCGTCGCGCCTGCTGGCAGGAAGCGGCCAGCAGTTCGTTGACCGAACTCTTTGCCCCGCAGATCCATCAATCGCGCCTCGACGCCTGGCCGACCCACTACCCGTGGATCGACGTCGCCGGCTACGACTATTTCCGCACGCGCCTGAGCCAGGCGCGGCGCGATGTCGAACATGGCTTGCGTATCACTTTGGCGCACTACGTGACGGCCCAGGGACAACAACGGATGCTGGAGATCCTGCAGTTCAAGCTCGACGTGCTGTGGAGCATGCTCGATGCGATGAGCATGGCCTACGAGCTTGCGCGACCGCCGTATCACACGGTCACCGACGACAATGTCTGGCACCGGGGGATCGCCCTGTGAGCCTGATCGATCGCCGGCAGTCACCGGCCTTGCGTCGCGGTTTTCGGCTGCAATGGGAGCCTCGCCAGGAGTGCCACGTACTCCTGTACCCCGAAGGCATGATCAAGCTCAACGCCAGTGCCGCTCTGATTCTCGAGCTGGTGGATGGCCAGCGCAGCGTGGCGTCGATCATTGAAAGATTGAACGCCAGTTTCCCCGGGGTACCCGGGATCGACGAAGACGTTCTGGCGTTTCTGGAGGTGGCCCATGCGCAGTTCTGGATCGAGTGAGACGCTGCCCGGACCGCCACTGTGGCTGCTTGCCGAGCTGACCTATCGCTGTCCGCTGCAATGCCCCTACTGCTCCAATCCACTGGACTTTGCCCGGCACGGCGAGGAGCTGAGCACGCAAGAATGGATTCGTGTATTTCGCGAAGCGCGGGACATGGGCGCCGCGCAACTGGGCTTTTCCGGTGGCGAGCCGCTGGTACGCCAGGACCTCGCCGAACTGATCAAGGCTGCCCGGGACATGGGCTACTACACCAACCTGATCACCTCGGGCATCGGCCTGACCGAGCAGAAGGTGCATGACTTCAAGGTGGCCGGGCTGGACCATATCCAGATCAGCTTCCAGGCCGCCGACGAGGCGGTGAACAACATGCTCGCCGGATCGCGCAAGGCCTTTGCCCAGAAACTGGCGATGGCCCGTGCGGTGAAAGCCCAGGGCTATCCGATGGTGCTGAACTTCGTCACCCATCGGCACAACATCGACCGGATCGCGCAGATCATCGAGCTGTGCCTGGAACTGGAAGCGGATTTCGTCGAATTGGCCACCTGCCAGTTCTATGGCTGGGCCGAACTCAACCGCGTCGGCCTGTTGCCCACCCGCGAGCAATTGCAACGTGCCGAACGCATTACCAACGAGTACCGCCAACGCCTTGAAGCCCAGGGCCACCCGTGCAAGCTGATCTTCGTCACCCCGGACTACTACGAGGAACGCCCCAAGACCTGCATGAACGGCTGGGCCAACCTGTTTCTCGACATCACCCCCGACGGCACGGCGTTGCCTTGCCACAGCGCCCGGCAGTTGCCGGTAGCGTTTCCCAATGTGCGCAAGCACAGCGTCGAGCACATCTGGAACGACTCGTTCGGCTTCAATCGTTTTCGCGGCGATGCCTGGATGAAGGAGCCGTGCCGCTCCTGCGATGAAAAGCACAAGGACCTGGGCGGTTGCCGCTGCCAGGCCTTCATGCTGACCGGCGATGCCGGCAATGCCGACCCGGTGTGCAGCAAATCGCCTCACCACGGCGTGATCCTCGAGGCCCGCAAGCAAGCGCAGGCGCCGGGGTTGGGGATGGAGCACCTGACATTGCGCAACGAGAAGGCTTCGCAGCTGATCTATCGCGGCTAGCCTGGCGACACAAATCCCCTGTAGGAGCGAGCATGCTCGCGATAGCGGTTGAACATTCAACATGTCTGTGACTGACACTCCGGCATCGCGAGCATGCTCGCTCCTACAGGGATTGCGGTGGATTCGAATGGGCTACCCATTGGTCTGATTGCATTCACAGCTGGATGGTTTAGTGTGGTTTGCACCTTCCAAAACAATAAAAACAGGCTTTCAAATGAGCCAGAGTCTCAACCAGCTGCGCAAGTTCGTTTCCCCTGAGATCATCTTCGGTGCCGGTAGCCGGCACAATGTCGGCAACTATGCCAAGACCTTTGGCGCGCGCAAGGTCCTGGTGGTCAGCGATCCCGGCGTGATCGCCGCCGGCTGGGTCGCCGATGTCGAGGCCAGCCTGCAAGCCCTGGGCATCGAATACTGCCTTTACACTGATGTCTCGCCCAACCCGCGGGTCGAAGAAGTGATGTGCGGCGCCGAGATGTACCGGGAAAACCACTGCGACGTGATTGTCGCCGTCGGTGGCGGCAGCCCGATGGATTGCGGCAAGGGCATCGGCATCGTCGTTGCCCACGGGCGCAGCATTCTCGATTTCGAGGGCGTGGACACCATCCGAGTACCCAGCCCGCCGCTGATCCTGATTCCGACCACCGCCGGCACCTCGGCCGACGTCTCGCAATTCGTGATCATTTCCAACCAGCAGGAACGCATGAAATTCTCCATCGTCAGCAAGGCCGTGGTGCCGGACGTTTCGCTGATCGACCCGGAAACCACCCTCAGCATGGACCCGTTCCTGTCGGCCTGTACCGGCATCGACGCCTTGGTGCATGCCATCGAAGCCTTCGTGTCCACCGGCCACGGGCCGCTGACCGATCCCCATGCGCTGGAGGCGATGCGCCTGATCAATGGCAACCTGGTGCAGATGATCGCCAACCCGACCGACATCGCCCTGCGCGAGAAAATCATGCTCGGCAGCATGCAGGCCGGGCTGGCGTTTTCCAACGCCATCCTCGGCGCCGTGCATGCCATGTCCCACAGCCTCGGCGGCTTTCTCGATCTGCCCCACGGCCTGTGCAACGCGGTGCTCGTCGAACACGTGGTGGCCTTCAACTACAACTCGGCGCCGGATCGCTTCAAGGTGATCGCCGAGACCTTCGGCATCGACTGCCGAGGGTTGAATCACCGGCAGATCTGCGGGCGCCTGGTCGAACACCTGATCGCCCTCAAGCACGCCATCGGCTTTCACGAAACCCTCGGTTTGCATGGCGTCAGGACCTCGGACATTCCGTTCCTGTCGCAGCATGCGATGCACGACCCGTGCATCCTGACCAACCCGCGCGAATCCAGCCAGCGTGATGTCGAGGTCGTCTATGGCGAAGCCCTCTGACGAGCAACAACGAGCCCTGGCCGGCCTGCTGGGGCTGGGCAGCCATTCGGCGCGCAAGAGTCATTACCCGGAACTGGCCGCGCGCCTGGATGACCTGGAAGCCGAGCGCAACCGCTACAAGTGGCTGTTCGAAAACGCGGTGCACGGGATCTTCCAGGCCAGCCTGCACGATGGCATGCGCGCGGCCAACCCGGCGCTGGCACGCATGCTCGGCTACCAGGACCCGCAGGAGGTGCTGTTCTCCCTGACCGACCTGGCCAGCACCCTGTTCGTCGACGGCGCGCAAGAACTGGAAACCATCGGCGAAATCCTCAGGCAGCAGCGCAGCCTGCACGGTTATGAAACCCGCTTGCGCCGCAAGGACGGCAGTCACCTCGATGTATTGATGAACCTGCTGCTCAAGCCCGGCCAGGAAGGGCTCGTGGAAGGGTTTGTCTCCGATATCACTGAGCGCAAACTGGCCCAGCAACGTCTGCAGCAACTCAATGACGAACTGGAACAGCGCGTCGTCGCGCGCACCGATGAATTGCTCGAAGCCAACCGTAACCTTCAGCAGCAGATCACCCAGCGTAAACAGATCGCCCGGGCCTTGCGCGACGCCCGCGATGCCGCCGAGGCCGCCAATCACAGCAAGGACAAATACCTCGCTGCCGCCAGTCACGACCTGCTGCAACCGCTGAACGCCGCGCGGCTGCTGATTTCGACCCTGCGCGAACGCAAATTGCCGGAAGCCGAACAGGTGCTGGTGGAGCGTACCCACCAGGCACTGGAAGGGGCCGAAGACCTGTTGACGGATCTGCTCGACATTTCCCGGCTCGATCAGGCCGCGGTCAAACCCGATATTGCCTCGTACCGCCTCGACGAACTGCTCGGGCCGCTGGTGTCGGAGTTCCAGTCCGTCGCCCAGGCGGCCGGCTTGAACCTGCGGGTGCGCATGGCCGATTACGCCATCAGCACCGACTTGCGCCTGATGACGCGGATCCTGCGCAACTTTCTCAGCAATGCCTGCCGCTACACCGATGAAGGCAGCATCCTGCTGGCGGCAAGGCGTCGGGGCGAGATGCTGCGCCTGGAAGTCTGGGACACCGGGCGTGGCATCGCCGCCGACCGGCTCGATTCGATCTTCCTCGAGTTCAACCAGTTGGACGTCGGGCGCGCCGCCGACCGCAAGGGCGTAGGCCTGGGGCTGGCGATTGTCGAGCGTATCGCCAGGATCCTGGGCTACAGGATCGGCGTGTACTCGTTGCCGGGGCGTGGTTCGATGTTCAGCATAGAGGTGCCGATATCCGACGAGGTTCCCTTGCCAGTGAGCCATGCGCTGCCACAACCGGGCACCGGCAATCCACTGCCGGGCCGCCGTTTGCTGGTGATCGACAACGAAGTGAGCATTCTCGAAAGCATGAGCGCGTTGCTCGGGCAGTGGGGCTGCGAAGTTGTGACAGCCACCGATGAAGCAACTGCGCTGGCGGCGTTACGCGGGCAGGCACCGGAACTGATTCTCGCGGACTATCACCTCGATCACGGGGTGGTCGGCTGTGAGGTGGTGCGACATTTGCGCGAGCATTTCCACCATGACATTCCCGCGGTGATCATTACCGCCGACCGCACCGACCATTGTCGACGCGCGTTACAGCGGCTCAATGCACCCTTGCTGAACAAACCGGTGAAGCCCGGTAAATTGCGAGCGGTGTTGAGTCAACTGTTGGGGGTATCGGCCTGAAGCGGCGGGCAGGTAGTGCGCGTTGGTCTATCCCTCGCCACAGAAGCGCCCCCAACGTCACTCAATCGTTGCAGTGTGGTTCCGGCAGACCGTTGACGCCGGGGGCGAGGGCGAACACGCCACCGGCCAGTGATTGCGGGTCGTGGTCGTCAGCGGGGCGGATCGAGGTCACGAACAGCGTGTCCAGTCGAGGGCCACCGAAGGCGCACATGGTGGGTTTCTTCACGGGTACGGCGAGGGAGCGGTCGAGTCGGCCATCGGGGGTAAAACGGTGGATGAGCCCGGCGTCGTTGGCGCAAATCCAGTAGCAGCCATCGGCGTCGACCGCGGCACCATCGGGGCGACCTTCGTGCTGGTTCATGTCGACGAACACACGACGATTCGAAGGCGTGCCGGTTTCGATGTCGTAGTCGAACGCCCAGATCTGCTGGACCTGTGGATGAGAGTCGGACAGGTACATCGTGCGCCCATCCGGACTGAAGCCCAGGCCATTGGGCACGATGAACCCGTTCAGTCGGGCGTCGAGCGGCCCGCGTTGCCCGGCGCTGTAGCGATACAAGGTCCCGACGGCGGCGTTGGCACCCATGTCCAGGACCATGCTGCCGGCCCAGAAACGCCCCTGCCGATCGCAACGGCCGTCGTTCAGGCGCATGTCGGTGCGGGCATGAACGACGTGGGCCAGCGGTTCACTGTCGAGACTGCCGTCATTGCGCGGATGCAGGCGGAAGAACCCGCTTTCCATCCCGGCGACCCAGCCGCCGTCAACATGGCGTGCAATACAGGCGAGCATCTCCGGGGTTTTCCAGGCATCCAATTGCCCGGTTTCGGCACTCCAGCGTTGCAGAGCGCCGGCGGGAATATCCACCCAGTAAAGGGCGTTTTCCTCAGGCACCCAGACCGGGCTTTCACCGACCGCGTTGCGGGCATCGACAATCAATTCGGCTTGCATGGCGACTCATTCCCTGGGTTTTTGTTGTGGAGTGTTCAGTCGCCGAACGGGCCGGCTGCGCAAAAGGCTCCGCCCTGGTACAGCCGGGCCGGATCATCGGCGGCGGGCATCGGCTGGGCTTCGATTTTTTCGCGGAACACTTCGGAGCTGTCTTGCGGGGTAAAACCCAGGACCGAGGCATAGCGGTTGTCCCACCAGATATCCTTGTTGTCGGACATGCCGTAGACCACGGTGTGGCCGACGTCCGGGGTGTACAAGGCGCGTTCGAGCAATTGGGTCAGGTCGCCGAAGCTCAGCCAGGTGCTCAGCATCCGGCGGTTGTGCGGCTCCGCAAACGACGAGCCGATGCGCACGCTGACGGTCTCGATACCGTAGCGGTCGAAATAGAAGGTGGCCATGTCTTCGCCGTAGGACTTGGACAAGCCGTAGTAGCTGTCCGGGCGGTGAGGGGAGTGGGCGTCAATGACTTCGTCCTGCCTGTAGAAGCCGATCACATGATTGGAACTGGCGAAGATCACCCGTTTCACGCCGTGGCGACGCGCGGCTTCGTAGATGTGGAACACACCGCAGATGTTGGCGCCGAGGATTTCTTCGAACGAGCGCTCGGTGGACACGCCGCCAAAGTGCAGGATCGCGTCAACACCTTCGACCAGTTGATGCACCGCTTGCTTGTCGGCGAGATCGCAGGGCATCACTTCTTCGCTGTCATCGATGGCCGGGGCGATGTCGGCGATGTCCGACAGGCGAATCACCTTGGCGTAAGGGCGCAGGCTTTCACGCAGGACTTTCCCCAGGCCACCGGCGGCGCCGGTCAGCAGCAGGCGGTTGAAAGGGATGCGGGCGGTTGCAGTGGTCGTCATGGGAATCCTGGGCACGCGGTTGTTGTTATTGGTTTGTTGTAGGTTGTCGTACGACTATGGAGAATATTGTTAGGGTTTCCGGAGCTTGTCAACGCGACACGGGTGGAAATTGACGGAGGGTCGTTTTTTCCAGTTGAAACAAATCTCCCTGCTGACCCCGAACCTGTAGGAGCGAGCAAGCTCGCGATGGCGGAGTGTCAGCCAGCATCAATATCGACTGATCCACCGCCATCGCGAGCATGCTCGCTCCTACAGGGGATCTTTGGTGAACAGACGGTTTTTTGCATGACAGACATTTAACTGTAGGAGCGAGCAGGCTCGCGATTGCGGAGTGTCAGCCAGCATCAATTTCGACTGATCCACCGCTATCGCGAGCATGCTCGCTCCTACAGTTGCTCTGTGTTTACAGCAGGCTGATCGGATAGCTGATGAACACCCGGTTTTCGTCAAACTCGTTGGTGCTGAAGCTCCTGCGAATAGTTGCGTTACGCCATTTCACGTTGAGGTTTTTCAGCGCACCGCTCTGCACCGTGTAGGCCAGTTCCGATTCGCGACCCCATTCCTCGCCGTCGGTGATTTTCCCGGTGTGCACGTTGTCACCACTGATATAGCGGTTCATCAGGGTCAGGCCGGGAATGCCGAGGGCGACGAAGTTGTAGTCGTGGCGCACCTGCCAGGATTTTTCCCGGGCGTTGTCATAGCTGGAGTTGTAGCTGTCGTTGGCCAGGGTGCCGCCGCTGGTGCCGTTGACCCGCATCCAGACGTCGTCACCGGTGAGTTTTTGCAGGCCGACGTAGAAGGTGTTGCCGCCATGTCTGGCCGAGAGCAGGGCGAACGCGGTCTTGTTGTCGAGGTCACCGGCCTTGGCGCTGCCGTCTTCCTTGCCGATGAAGTAACCCAGGTTGGCGCCCAGGGTCCAGTCGCCGACGGGCTGGCTATGAGTCAGGTTGAAGTACTGCTGCTGGTAGATGTCACTGAGTTCCGAGTACCAGACGCCGACCTGCGTACGCTTTTCATTGAACGCATATTCACCGCCACCGAAGTTGAAACGGTCCGAGGTGAACGCCGCTTTGCCGTTCATGAACATGTCTTCCATGCTCGCGTCGTTGCGCGGGCTGTTTTTCTGGAATTGACCGCCGTACAGCGTCAGGCCACTGATTTCGCTGGAGGTCACCTGGGCGCCCTGGAAGGTCTGTGGCAACGAGCGACCATCGTCGGAGCGCAGGATCGGCAACACCGGCATCCATTCGCCGACCTTCAATTCGGTTTTCGAGACCTTGCCTTTGAGCGCCACGCCCAGCCGGCCGAAATTGTCGGCGGGGCGGCCGTCGTCGTGGATCGGCAACAGCTGCGTGCCACCGGTGCCTTTGCCGCCATCGAGCTTCTGCGAGTAAAGGCCCAGTACATCGATGCCGAAACCCACGGTGCCCTGGGTGAACCCGGACCTGGCGTCGAGGATGAAGTTCTGCGTCCACTCTTCAGCCTTGCCCTGGGGGTAGGCCGGATTGATGTAGTTGCGGTTGAAGTAGGCGTTACGCAGATTCAGCGTGGCCTTGGCGTCGTCGGTGAAACCTTCGGCCTGGCAGGTCATGGGCAGGACGAGGGCCAGGCTGCCGCAGCCGATCAGGCTCAGGGCATGACGACGGGAAAAGTCTGGACGCGAAGAACGGGTGGACGAATGGCGGACGAGCTTGCTCACCGTGAGGCTCCCTTGTTTCTTGTTTTTATTAGTGTCATACGTCGTCGTACAACATCGGCGGCGATATTTGCCGGATTTTTACGAGTTGTCAATCGGAAGTTATACGATGACTTGTGTGGTAGGGACTGACGCCGAAGAAACTAATGTGGGAGCAGGCCCGCTCCCACAAAGGGAATGGATTTTTAGTTGGATATCATGGGGGGCAGGGTGCCCAGTAGCGAGACCGCCGCCACTGCGCCAAGCCCCAGTATCCACTCCAGCATCACACTGGCGCGCAGTGTTTGCAGACGCTGCTCGCAGTCATCGATGCGCAGTCGATTGAACAACGCCAGACCCAGCATCGCCGCTACCAGTGAGGCCTTGACCAACAGGATCAAGGCAAAACCGGTGAACAGCGGCGTTGGCCAGAATGCCCCGGTGAGCACCCGCACATTGATCAGGCCGGTGATCAGCAGTCCGGCGACCAGGCCGTAGCCGACACCGCTGAAGCGTTGCAACATCACGCGTATCGAATGCCCCGCAGGCGCCCGCAGAATCATCACCAGCAACATCAGGCCGCCGAGCCAGGCCCCGACGCAGATCAAGTGAATGAGTTGATTGAGTATCAGCCACTGGCCTGCGGTGCCATCGAGCATGGCGCCGTGACCGACCGGGGCCAGGGTGGCCAGCAACAGGCCGCTGAGGGTCAGGCGCAGGGCAAGGCTGGCGCGCAGTGGGGCCAGCAGCAGTGCCAGCAATACCAGGTTAATCAGCAGATGCCAGCGCCAGACCTGGCCGAAAAAGGTGTTACCCAGCACCAGGCCCAGGGTCGACGGATCGAAGGCCGCGTCCCAGGCACCGGCCATGCTCGCGGTAATCAGCGACAACCAGCAGACCCCGCTGAACAGCGCCACGACAGCCAGCCAACGGGTGGTCCGTGCCAGGCGCTGATCCAGCATGGTCTCGCCATTTGAAAGCAGCGGCCTGAACACCCAGGCCCCGAACAGCATCAACACCACGATGAAATGCAGGAAGCGGCACAGCACCAACGCGCTCGCCATGAACTACTGGCCAACCTTGAAGGCATAGGCACCTTCGCTTTTGTGGGTGTCGACGGACACGGCGTGCCATTCGACTTTGTAGGTGCCGGCGGTCAAAGGCGCGGCGGGGGTGACGATCAGGGTCTTCTTGTCGCTGTCGTCGGTGGTCAACGCTTTCACCGCCACCGGTGCGCCATCCCGGGTCAGGGTGACTTTGCTGAAACTGGCCTCGACACCCTCGGAGAACTCCAGGCGCAATTGCGTTGGCGCGGCCACGGTGCTGTCGGCGGCCGGTGTCTGGCTTTTCAGGTGGGCGTGGGCAAGCACCGATGAAGCGGCGAACAGCGAGCCAAGCAGGGCTGTGATGGTCAGGGTTTTCTTGAGCAGCATCGTGAGTACCTAGGGCAGTTTCCAAGTGCGCTGAGTTTAGCTTTGCGACAGCGGCTGTACGAAGTTTCGTTTTCCTTTGTCGCCGCAGTCCAGAGCGGATGCTAGTCTTGCTCAAGGTTGTTGTCGGGGACCCGCATGGGCAATCACAAGATCGAGATTCGTCGCAGTAACGTCGAGAAAATTCTGCTGGGGGCGGAAAAGGTCTTCGCTGAAAAGGGCTTCGGCAGCACGGCCATGGCCGACATCGCCGCTGAAGTGCAACTGCCGCGCTCCAACCTGCATTACTACTTCAGCACCAAGACCGAGTTGTACAGCGCCGTGCTGTTCGACTTGCTGGAGGTCTGGAAGCAGGACGCGCTGTGTTTCGAGATGTTCGACGACCCGCGGGTGGTGCTCAGCAGTTACATCCGCGCCAAGATGAACCATTCCCGCAGCCGGCCTTATGGTTCGAAAGTCTGGGCCAACGAAATCATCCACGGCGCGCCGACCCTCGGCGCAACGCTGGACGCGAGCCTGTACGACTGGGCCAAGATGAAGGAAGCGAAAATCCGCCAGTGGGTGGACGACAAACGCATCCTGCCGGTGGAGCCGTCGAGCCTGCTCTACATGATCTGGGCCTCGACCCAGCACTACGCCGACTTCGATCACCAGGTGAACATCCTGAACGACCACCAGCCACTGTCGGACATGCAGTTCGAAAAGGCGGTGCAGACGGTGACCAGTGTGATTTTGCGGGGGATTGGGTTGGAGCCTTGATTTTTGTGGAGTAGCGGCTGGCCTATTCGCGAGCAGGCTCGCTCCCACAGTGGATCTCGGCGTTTAGACAATCCCTGTGGGAGCGAGCCTGCTCGCGAAGGCGTCAGTTCAAGCTCAGCCAATATCAAGAGCTGACGTGATACGGATTCCTCGGATCATGATTCCAGTCCAGGAACGGCTTGCCCGTCTCCACCGGCACCATCTCGATGCAGTCCTGCACCGGGCAGGTGATCTGGCACAGGTTGCAGCCCACGCACTCCTCTTCGATCACCTGGTACTTGTGGGTGCCGTCCGCTTGCTTGAGGCTGGCCACGGCCTGGTGCGAGGTGTCCTCACAGGCGATATGACAACGACCACAACCGATGCAGGCCTCCTGGTCGATTTTCGCGATCACCTGATAGTTGATGTCCAGGTATTTCCAGTCCGTGGTGTTGGCCACTGCGCGGCCGGAAAACTCCGCAATGCTGGCGTAGCCCTGACTGTCCATCCAGCGTGACAAGCCATCCTTCATGTCCTCGACAATCCGGAAACCGTGCAACATTGCCGCCGTGCACACCTGCACCGAACCGCTGCCCAATGCAATGAACTCCGCAGCATCGCGCCAGTTGCCGATGCCACCGATGCCGCTGATCGGCAGGCCCCGGGTCTGCGGATCACGGGCGATTTCGGCCACCATGTTCAAGGCAATCGGCTTGACCGCCGAGCCGCAGTAACCGCCATGGGTGCTTTGGTTGCCGACCATGGGGTTGGCGACCATGCGTTCGAGGTTGACGCTGGTGATCGAGTTGATGGTGTTGATCAACGACACCGCATCGGCGCCACCACGATGGGCGGCGCGGGCGGCGACACGGATGTCGGTGATGTTCGGCGTGAGCTTGACGATCACTGGCAGCGAGCAATACGTCTTGCACCAGCGGGTGACCTGTTCGACGTATTCCGGCACCTGGCCGACCGCCGAGCCCATGCCCCGTTCCGGCATGCCGTGGGGACAGCCGAAGTTCAGCTCGATGCCATCGGCGCCCGTGGCCTCCACCAGCGGCAGGATGTTTTTCCAGGACTCTTCGGTGCAGGGCACCATCAGGGACACGATCAGCGCGCGGTCCGGCCAGTCCTTTTTGACCTGGGTGATTTCCCGCAGGTTGACCTCCAGCGAGCGGTCGGTGATCAGTTCGATGTTGTTGAAGCCCAGCACTTCACGGTTCGGGCCGAAGTGCGCCGAGTAGCGTGACGACACGTTCACCGCCGCCGGGTCTTCACCCAGGGTTTTCCAGACCACGCCGCCCCAGCCGGCCTCGAAGGCGCGGACCACGTTGTAGGCTTTGTCGGTGGGTGGCGCGGAGGCCAGCCAGAACGGATTGGGCGCTTTGATGCCAGCGAAGACAATCGACAGATCGGCCATTTACGCAGCCTCCACGTTGAGCATCAGTTGAGCGTTGATCGCCTCGGCGGCGCGCTTGCCGTGTTGCACCGCTTGCACCGTGAGGTCTTGATCGAGGTTGGTGCAGTCGCCGCCGGCATACACGCCGGGGATACTGGTACGCAGCTGTTCATCGACTTCGATGCGCTCGCCCTGACGCTTGAGTTCACGGGCCAGCGGATCGGCGAGGGCGCTACTGTCGAAGGCCTGGCCAATGGCTTTGAAGATTGCATCGGCAGCCAGTTCGAAGGTTTCGCCGGTGGTTTGCAGGCGACCTTCGACCAGATGGGTGCGGGCGAAACGCATGCCGCGCACACGGCCGTGGTCATCGAGCAGCACTTGCTCCGGTTGCGCCCAGGTCATCAGCCGCACCTGATTGGCCTTGGCGATCTCCTGCTCGTGATGGGTGGCCCCCATGTCTTCGGCGCCGCGCCGGTACACCAGATTCACGTCATGGGCACCGAGGCGGGCCATTTGCACGGCCATGTCGATGGCGGTGTTGCCTGCGCCAAGGACAATGCAGTGGTCGGCCAGGGGCAGTTGGCTCAGGTCATCGGCCTGGCGCAGTTCGCGGATGTAGTCGGTGGCGGCGAGCAGGCCTGGCGCGTCTTCGTGGGCCAGGCCCAGTTGTTTGCTGGCATTGAGCCCGAGGCCGAGGAACACCGCGTCGAACTGTTGCTGCAGTTCGCCGAGGGTCAGGTTGTCCCCGAGTTTCTGCCCGTGGCGGATTTCGATTCCGCCGATCTCCAGCAGGAACTCAAGTTCCCGTTGCGCGTAGTCGTCCACCAGTTTGTATTTGGCGATCCCGTACTCGTTGAGGCCGCCGGCCTTTTCCCTTGCCTCGAAAATCACTACGTCATGCCCGTGCATGGCGCTGCGATGGGCGCAGGACAAACCGGCCGGACCGGCGCCCACCACGGCGATGCGTTTACCGGTGGCGGCAGCGCGCTCGAAGGGGTGCGCGCTGAAATGGGCGTTATCCACGGCGTAGCGCTGCAACAGGCCGATCATGACCGGCGCGCATTCGTGGGCGTTGTTGCGCACGCAGGCTTGCTGACAAAGGATTTCCGTCGGGCAAACCCGGGCGCAACTGCCGCCGAGGATGTTGGCCGAGAGGATCTTCTGCGCGGCGCCTTGCACGTTGTCCTGCTGGATGTTGCGGATGAACGAGGGAATGTCGATCTCGCTCGGACAGGCATTCACGCAGGGCGCGTCGTAGCAATACAGGCAGCGTGAGGCTTCGAGATGGGCCTGGCGCTCGTTGAGCGGCGGCGCCAGGTCGGTGAAGTGGCCGGCGAGGGCGGCCGCGTTCTCAACGGGATGCGGGAGGTGGTCCAGGGTCTTGATCACGGTTTTAGCCTCACGGTGATTTGAGGTGCTGCCTCTGCATGGGCATGTTTTTTTGTGTTGTCTGTACCGGCCTCTTCGCGAGCAGGCTCGCTCCCACAGGGGAATGCATTTCAAATGTGGGAGCGAGCCTGCTCGCGAAGGCCGAAGGCCTCGATGTCAGCGTTTCACAGCCTTCGGCTTGTGCATCTCAGCCCGCTTGCTCAGCAAATCAAACACCGCCGGGTACGCCGGCCGTTCGATGTAGCGCCCGGCGCCACGCTCGGCCCGCAGGTCGCCATCGGCCCAGACCACGCGGCCCTGGCTGATGGTGTGGCTCGGCACGCCGCGCACGGTCTTGCCTTCGAAGATGTTGAAGTCCACCTGCTGGTGGTGGGTCTTGGCGGAAATGGTCCGCGTGCCTTGCGGGTCCCACAGCACCAGGTCGGCATCGGCACCGACGCGGATCGCGCCTTTGCGTGGGTAGAGGTTGAAGATCTTCGCTGTGTTGGTGGAGGTCAGCGCGACGAATTGCTGCATCGAAAAGCGTCCGCTGTTCACGCCTTCATCCCACAGCACCGCCATGCGGTCTTCGATGCCGGCGGTGCCGTTGGGGATCTTGCTGAAGTCGTCGCGGCCAGCGGCTTTTTGTTCGGCGCAGAAGCAGCAGTGGTCGGTGGCGGTGGTGTGCAGATTGCCCGATTGCAGGCCATGCCAGAGCGCCTCCTGATGGCCGCGAGGGCGGAACGGCGGGCTCATCACATAACCGGCGGCGGTTTGCCAGTCCGGGTGACGGTAGACGCTGTCGTCCAGCAACAGGTGCCCGGCCAGCACTTCGCCGTACACCGGCTGGCCCTTGCCCCGGGCATAGGTGATTTCGTCCAGGGCTTCCTTGGTCGAGACATGCACCAGATACAACGGCGTACCCAGGGTTTCGGCAATGCGGATCGCACGGCTCGCGGCCTCGCCTTCAACTTGCGAAGGCCGCGACAGCGGATGCGCTTCCGGCCCGGTGATGCCCTGGGCCATCAGCTTGCGTTGCAGGTGAAACACCAACTCACCGTTTTCCGCGTGGACGGTCGGTACCGCGCCCAGCTCCAGGCAGCGTTCGAAACTCGCCACCAGGGTGTCATCGGCGGCCATGATCGCGTTCTTGTAGGCCATGAAGTGCTTGAAGCTGTTGACGCCGTGCTGGCTGACCAGTTCGGCCATTTCCTCGCGGACCTGTTCGCTCCACCAGGTGATGGCGACATGAAAACCGTAGTCGGAGGCCGACTTCTCGGCCCAGCCGCGCCACTGATGGAAGGCTTCGAGCAAGGATTGCTGCGGATTGGGAATCACGAAGTCGATGATCGAGGTGGTGCCGCCGGCCAGGCCCGCCGCCGTGCCGCTGTAGAAGTCTTCGCTGGCCACCGTGCCCATGAACGGCAGTTGCATGTGGGTGTGCGGGTCGATGCCGCCGGGCATCAGGTATTGGCCGCTGCCGTCGAGCACTTCGGTTTGTGCAGGAATATCGAGGTTTTCGCCGATGGCCTTGATCACGCCGTCTGCGCAATACACATCGGCGCGATAACTTTCATCATGGGTAACAACGGTGGCGCCACGAATCAACAGAGACATTCCGAGTTCCTCGCAGGCAATGACCGGTTTATGCCGGTTCTAGGTGTTCTATATGAAAACAGCCGGTACGGAACAAATCCTGTCACTGCTGTCAGGAATAAACGCTAGCTGCACTTTTTCGAATCGGCAAGAATATTTTTCATAAGCTTATTCTTGTATTAACTAATTGATAATTAACGATTAAATGGAAATTTCAGGAAAGTTGTGAGACCGCTCATCATTTTGACGCACTTGACAGGAACCAAATATGGTCAAGATTTCCATGTGAAATCAGCTGTTTGAGTATGGTCTATGGTTGATGCGCAGCCATTGAAACAAGACCAACGCACCAGATTGAGTCCTGACTGTTTCGACAACTTGCCTGGCACTCGGCACGTTTATTGAAGCCGAGTGCCCCTGATGAACAATAATCAAAAAGAACAGTGGAGCGGCCATGCAACAGATCAGATCGCAAGTGACCGAGTGCGACGGCTTGTTTGAGCTGGAAGCCGGCAGCGATGTCCTCGACAGTCCCCGTTACAACCACGACATCGCGCCGACCAGGGTGCGTGAACGCACCTGGAACAAATGGCACATCACCGCGCTGTGGGTGGGCATGGCGATTTGCGTGCCGACCTACACCCTGGGCGGAGTGCTGACCGCGTACTTCGGCCTGACCGTTGGCGAAGCGTTGCTGGCGATTCTGTTCGCCAACATCATCGTGCTGATTCCCCTGACACTTAACGCTTTTCCCGGCACCAAGTACGGCATTCCCTTTCCGGTGTTGTTGCGTTCGTCCTTCGGCGTGCTCGGTTCCAATATTCCATGCCTGATTCGCGCCCTGGTGGCGTGCGGCTGGTTCGGTATCCAGACCATGTTCGGCGGGTTGGCGATTCACCTGTTCCTCGGCTCGGTGTTCGAGGGCTGGAAGTCCCTGGGCGGCACTGGCGAGGTCATCGGCTTCATGGTGTTCTGGGCGCTGAACCTGTGGGTGGTCATCCGTGGCGCAGAGTCGATCAAGTGGCTGGAAACCTTGTCGGCGCCACTATTGGTGCTGGTGGGCGCGGGCCTGCTGGTCTGGGCGATGCCCAACGTGTCGATGACCGAATTGCTGGCGATTCCGGCCAAGCGTCCCGAAGGCGCCAGCGTAGCGAGCTACTTCGCGGCCGGGTTGACGGCGATGGTCGGCTTCTGGGCCACGCTGTCGCTGAACATTCCGGACTTCAGTCGTTACGCGAGAAGCCAGAAGGACCAGATTGTCGGGCAGATCATCGGCCTGCCGCTGACCATGTTCCTGTTTGCGTCCCTGGGCGTGGTGATGACCGCCGCGTCGGTGAAACTGGTGGGGGTCACGGTGTCCGATCCGGTGACCCTGATCGGTCATATCCAGAACCCGGTCTGGGTCGCACTGGCGATGGCGCTGATCATCATCGCCACGCTGTCGACCAACACGGCGGCCAACATCGTGTCGCCAACCAATGACTTCCAGAACATCGCGCCCAAGCTTATCAACCGCACCAACGCTGTGTTGCTTACAGGGTTTGTCGGGTTGGCGTTGATGGCGCATGAGCTACTGAAAAAGCTTGGCCTGATCGTCTCGGACCTCAGTCTGGAAACCGTCTATTCCAACTGGCTGCTCGGCTATTCCAGCCTGCTGGGGCCGATCGCCGGGATCATGGTGGTGGACTATTTCCTGATCAAGAAACAGCAACTGGACCTTGCCGGCCTGTACCGCGATGACGTGTATCCGGCGTGGAACGGGTGCGGGTTCATTGCTTTCGGTGTGCCGGTGGTGTTGACGCTGCTGTCCCTGGGCAGCGATGCGTTCAACTGGTTCTACAGCTATGGCTGGTTCACCGGCTCGGCCCTCGGAGGAGTGATTTATTACGGGTTGAGTGTGATGCGGCCCAGTCCGTCTGTTGCGAAATCTGCGGTGTAGGTGATGACCCCTTCGCGAGCAGGCTCGCTCCCACAGGGGAATGCACTCCAAATGTGGGAGCGAGCCTGCTCGCGAAAGCGCTGGCACAAACACCGACGAATTGCCTGAAGAAAGAACCACCTGAGGAGATCATCATGAACGCGGCCGTAGACGTTCTGCAGTCCAGCCATCAGCACATCAACCGCGACCGCCTGTGGCAATCGCTCATGGAACTGGCCAGGCTCGGCGCCACGGTCAAGGGGGGCGTGTGTCGCCTGGCCCTGACCGACCTCGATCGCCAGGCCCGGGATCTCTTCGTCAAATGGTGCAAAGAGGCTGGCTGTACTGTCGACATCGATGCCGTCGGCAATATCTTCGCCCGTCGTCCCGGGCGCAATCCCGACCTGCCACCGGTAATGACCGGCAGCCATATCGATACCCAGCCCACTGGCGGCAAGTTCGACGGCTGCTTTGGCGTGTTGGCCGGCGTCGAAGTGCTGCGCACCCTCAATGACCTCAACATAGAAACCGAAGCGCCGCTGGAAGTGGTGGTCTGGACCAACGAAGAGGGCTCGCGCTTTGCCCCGTGCATGATGGGTTCCGGTGTGTTCGCGGAAAAATTCACCCTCGAGGAAACCCTGGCCAAGGTCGACGCCGATGGCGTCACCGTGGGACAAGCGCTAAACGCCATCGGCTACGCCGGTCCGCGTCAGGTCACCGGTCATGCCGTGGGCGCCTATTTCGAAGCCCACATCGAGCAGGGCCCGATCCTTGAAGACGAACGCAAGACCATTGGCGTGGTGATGGGCGCCCTCGGGCAGAAATGGTTCGACCTGAAACTGCGCGGTGTCGAAGCCCACGCCGGCCCGACGCCGATGCACCTGCGCAAGGACGCCCTGGTCGGCGCCGCGGTGATTGTCGGAGCGGTCAACCGCGCCGCCCTTGGCCATCAACCCCATGCCTGCGGCACCGTCGGTTGCCTGCAAGCCTATCCGGGCTCGCGTAATGTCATCCCCGGCGAAGTGCGCATGACCCTGGATTTCCGCCATCTGGAGCCGGCACGCCTGGACTCGATGATCGCCGAGGTGCGTGAAGTCATCGAAACCACTTGCGAAGAACACGGCCTGACTTTCGAACTCACGCCAACGGCCGACTTCCCGCCGCTGTACTTCGACAAGGGCTGCGTCGAGGCGGTGCGCGGCGCAGCCCAGGGCCTGGGCCTGTCGCACATGGACATCGTCAGCGGAGCAGGGCATGACGCGATCTTCCTCGCCGAACTCGGTCCGGCCGGGATGATCTTCGTGCCGTGCGAAGGCGGCATCAGCCACAACGAAATCGAAAACGCCGCCCCGGATGACCTGGCGGCCGGGTGTGCCGTGCTGTTGCGAGCGATGCTGGCGGCATCGGCGGCGGTCGCCAAGGGCCAGTTGGCCTAACACCCGACCGGTCAATCCGCTGCAATCGATCCCACAGGTTTTCGCACGATCCGACACGCCTGCGGTCGTACTCTTCACAAGGCCAAAATGCTTGTGGAGGCGCAATGAACCAGGACGTGCTGGCCACGCAAACCCATCGTCGCCAGTTGCAGCAGATCATCGCCGGCCTGTCCGACGGGGTGATTGTGCTCGACCCGGACCAGAGCATCCTGTGGGCCAACGAGGCGGCGCTGACGATGCATGGTGTCGAACGGGCCAGCGATCTGGGGGCCAACGCCGAGGCGTATGCCAAACGCTTCGCACTGCGCTATCGCAACAAACATGGGGTGCCGGTCGACAGCTACCCGATCAGCCGGGTAGCGCGCGGCGAAACGTTCAGCGACGTGCTGGTGGAGGTCACCCCGGCGGAGGACGCAGAGCGTTGCTGGGTCCATCGCGTGCGCAGTCTGGTATTGGCCGACAACCACGGTGAGCCGGAATCGCTGGTGCTGATCATGGACGATGTCACCGACTGGGCCAGCGCCGAGCAGCGCTTCGAGAAAACCTTCGCCGCCAACCCGGCACCCGCGCTGATCTGCCGCCTCCGTGATTTGCGCTACATCAAGGTCAATCCCGGCTTTCTTGAAATGACCGGCTATGCGCGCGACCAGGTGATCGGCACCTCCGCCTATGAGCTGGACGTGCTGGAACAGGCCGAGAATCGGGAGCTTGCCAAACAGTGTCTGCGCGAAGGGTCGACCATTGCACAGATGCGGGCCGAGTTGCGCTTGCCCGATGGCGGCAGCAAGCACGTGATCGTGGCCGGCCAGCCGCTGGAGTTAAACGACGAAGCCTGTATGTTGTTTTCCTTCGTCGACATGGCACTGCGGCACAAAGCCGAAATCGCCCTGCGCCAGAGCGAAGAACGTTTTGCCAAGGCCTTTCGCCTGTCCCCAGTGCCGATACTGATATGCCGCGCGGTTGATCGTCTGGTGCTGGATGTCAACGAAGCGTTTCTCGATACCTTGGGTTATCCCAGTGAAGAGGTGCTCGGGGTCAGCATTGGGCAGATCGATTTCATCGACGATAAAAACGCGCGCGCCCGCCTGTTCGCCGCGCTGGAGAAAACCGGCAGCCTGGATCGCATCGACGTGCGTGTGCGTAGAAAAGATGCGGGACTGATCGATTGCGCGGTGTCGGCGGGCGCCGTGACCATTCAGGACCGCCGGTGTTATCTGCTGGTGTTGGTGGACATCACCGAACGCAGGCGCAGCGAGCTGGAACTGGTGTCGGCCATCGAGGAAGTGATGAAGGATGCCTCGTGGTTCAGCCGCACGCTGATCGAAAAACTGGCGAACGTGAAGAGCGTCAATTCTGCGCAATTGCCCGGCAGTTCCTTCACCGACCTGACCGCCCGTGAGCGCGATGTACTGGGCCTGATTTGCGAAGGCCTGGCCGACAAGGAAGTCGCCGCGCGTCTGAAACTCGCACCGAATACGGTGCGCAACCATGTGGCTGCGGTCTATTCCAAGCTCGATTTACATAGCCGCAGCGAGGCGATTGTCTGGGCGCGGGAGCGGGGATTGTTTTCCAGCGAGTGGCGGCCCAAGGGGCAGGGTTAAGGTGCAATCGCACTAAGGAACAGCCCGCCATGAGCCAGTTGCTGGGCCATGAATGATTCGCAGATATCCATTTTTGTGACAGGTGTGCGGATTTTACGGGCAGGTGGTGTTGTCACAAAAAATGTGTCTATCACTTCTCGCGGGTCAACCTATGAAAATTCCTGGGAAACGCGTTATCTCACCGTTGTCGCTGGTATTGTGCGTGGCGATTCTCGGCGGCTGCTCCAGTCCACCCCCACCTCCAACAGTCACACCACCGCCTCCTGAACGTACCTGTCAGGCCATGGATAAAACCGATGTCCTGGGCGATGTACGGGGTGAAGACGGGCAGAAGACGCGCATCACCACCACGACTCGGTGCGTGACCCAGTAAGCCAGTGTGACGGCCGCGTTGTCGGATGGCGCGGCCATGCACAATGGTCAACCAGGCAAACCTGTCATTTGTGATTGTTTTCGGTGCGTCGATTTTTCCTGATAGTTCACGGGCTGTTTTTTAAGTCCAACGCTGAAAAGGAAACGTCTTCATGACCACCGAATCAAACGCTGCAGCCGCAGCACCAAGTCCTTGGGAACAAGTCACGCTGTTGATCAACGGCAAGAAAGTGGAACGGGGGGCGGAACTCGTTTTGTTCCGCGGGCAGGAGAGCGAAGTGACAGTGGAGGCACCCCCGGCGATCGCCAGGGCGCTCAACCTGGGGCTGGTTGAAAATGGCGGTTTGGAGCCTGTTGCATCGCCCGAGTTTGGCGCTTGGGTGGCTCCCGTCAATGGCAAGTTCCATTGGAAGATCAAGCCGGACGCTGGCAAGAGCGGTCGTATCACCCTGGTGTTTTTCAGCCGGGAAGTGGTGGAGTCGTGGGAGCACCGCAGCCTGGTGATCTCGAGCAACCTGGCGGATGAGGCCGATGTGAGGGTTGGCGGATTCAGTGTGCCTGCCGGAGGCAATTGGTTTATTCGGGATAAGGCGCAAACGGTTACTTTGCACCCCAAATCACGCAGCCCGCTGGCCGGTCTTCCGGTCACACTGACCTGCACCATCAAGGGTGGGCTGGATGTCGCCAACGTCGTGAGCGCACCAGTCTTCGGCAGTGAACAAACAACGTATAGCTGGGCCGTCACGGGGAGGACAAAAAGCGGAACGTTCCAATTGGAGCTGGCGGGCAAAGGCATGACCACGCCGATTACCTTGGCGATCAGCAAACTGGTATCGAGCAACCTGGCGGATGAAGCAGACGTAATGATTGGCGGCGTCCCTGCACTAGCCGAGGGCAATTGGTTTATTCGTGGTAAGGCTCAAACACTCTCCTTGATCCCTAAACAAGGCAGCCCGTTGGCCGGTTTTCCGATCGGGCTGTCGTGCGCTTACAAAAGCGGACTGGATTATGCCAACTTGGTTTGCATTCCAGCCTTCGGTAGTGAGCGATCCACGCATAGCTGGGTCCTCACCGGGAACACAAAAAGCGGAACGTTCCAGTTATCACTGGAGGGCAGGGGCATGACCACGCCTATTACCTTGGCTATCAGCAAGTTGATATCGAGTAACTTGTCGGATGAGGCAGAACTTTATGTCGACGGGAATTTGCCACCCGCAGGTGACGTTGAGTTGCAAAGAGGCGGCGCTCGTCGGACCATCTCCTTAAGGGCAAAAGCCAATAGCCCGATAGATGGCTATCCATTGATGTTGATCTTCAATCGTGGCGAAATTTTACCCGAGGATGTCAGCTGTACTCCACGACTTGGGGAGGTGACAACCAGTCATTCCTGGCTTGTGGGCGCTAAGAGCAGGAGTGGGCGATTTGAATTGGCGGTGACGGACAAAGTTGGAGAAGAGATTCCTACTCAACTAAAGCTGCCTTGCCGAAACGTATAAAAAAGTTCGAGTGTCAGAACAAGGCCAAATGAAACAAAGAAAGGCAGCAATCGGCTTGATGCCGATCAGTCAAGGAAATTGTAGGAGCGTGCCGCAAGCGGGCACCCGCTCCTGCAGGTGATCTTCTTCGCTTAACTGACTGGCATTAGCCAATCGGCTGCCTTTCTTTCATTCGCAAAACGTATCAGGACAAGAAACCCCCATCCACATTCAACGAAACCCCGGTGGTATAGCTTGAAGCATCGCTGGCGAGGTAAAGCACCGCGCCGGCCATCTCGCTCGGATCCGCCACGCGCTTGAGCGGAATCTGCTGCAGCGCGGTATTGAGGATCGACTCGTTCTTCACCAGTGCCGAAGCGAACTTGGTATCGGTCAAACCCGGCAACAATGCATTGCAACGGATCCCGAACTGGGCGCATTCCTTGGCGAACACCTTGGTCATGTTGATCACCGCCGCCTTGGTCACCGAGTAGATGCCCTGGAAGATCCCTGGCGAAACGCCGTTGATCGAGGCGACGTTGATGATGCTGCCGCCGCCGTTTTCGCGCATCAGCTTGCCGGCTTCCACCGACATGAAGAAGTAGCCGCGGATGTTCACGTCGACGGTTTTCTGGAAGGCGCCGAGGTCGGTGTCCAGCACGTTGCAGAACTGCGGATTGGTCGCGGCGTTGTTGACCAGGATGTCGAGGCGACCGAACTGTTCCTTGATACCGGCGAAGACCTGGCTGATCTGTTCCATTTCGCCGATGTGGCAGGCAATGGCGGTGGCTTTGCCACCAGCGGCGATGATCGCGTCGGCGACGTGCTGGCAGCCGTCGAGTTTGCGGCTGGAGACGATCACATGGGCACCTTGCTGGGCCAACAGTTTGGCGATGGCTTCACCGATGCCACGGCTGGCGCCGGAGACGAAAGCGATCTTGCCGTCGAGGTCGAACAACTGAGTCTTGGACATGGGATTCCCCTCTAAAAAGTCTTGTTATCGAGTCAAATGCCGGGGTGACGCTGAGGTTGTTTTGCAGGGCGTCTTGCTGCGTTTGGTCAGAGAACCTGCGTCATCGTTGAAGACCTTCGCGAGCAGGCTCGCTCCTACAGGAGCGGGTGCGGTCAGAGGCTGGATTTCTGGATGACCTGCAAGCTCATCTGCTCCAGCAACTTGTTCATGTGGATGAACTGCGCGAAGCGTTTGTCCTGGGTCTGGCCGTGGTAGAAGCGGTAGTAGATCTGCTGCACGATGCCGGCCAGGCGGAACAGACCGTAGGTGTAGTAGAAGTCGAAATTGTCGATGCGGATGCCCGAGCGTTCGGCGTAGTAGTCGACGAACTCGCGGCGGGTCAACATGCCTGGCGCGTGGCTTGGCTGGCGGCGCATCATCTGCACCGGTGCCGGATCATCGGCTTCGATCCAGTAGGCGAGGGTGTTGCCCAGGTCCATCAACGGGTCGCCGAGGGTGGTCAGCTCCCAATCGAGCACGCCGATGATCTGCATCGGGTTGTTCGGGTCGAGGATGACGTTGTCGAAGCGGTAGTCGTTGTGCACGATGCTGGAGGTCGGATGGTCGGCCGGCATCTTGTCGTTGAGCCAGGCTTTCACCGTTTCCCAATGCGGCGCGTCGGGAGTCAGGGCCTTTTCGTAGCGATCGCTCCAGCCTTTGATTTGCCGTGCCACATAGCCTTCGGGTTTTCCCAGGTCACCCAGGCCGTAGGCGTTGTAGTCGACGCGATGCAGTTCCACGAACTTGTCGATGAAGCTCTTGCACAGGGCTTCGGTTTTCGCCGAATCCAGGCCCAGCTCCGGTGGCAGGTCCGAGCGCAGGATGATGCCGTTGACCCGTTCCATGACATAGAACTCGGCACCGATCACCGATTCGTCGGTGCAGTGCACGTAGGCTTTCGGGCAATACGGAAAACCATCGCGCAGTTGATTGAGGATGCGGAATTCGCGGCCCATGTCATGGGCGGACTTGGCCTTGTGACCGAACGGCGGGCGACGCAGGACGAACTCCTGTTCGGGGTATTCCAGCAAGTAGGTGAGGTTTGAAGCGCCGCCCGGAAACTGGCTGATCCGTGGCAAGCCGCTGAGCCCGGGAATATGGGCCTTGAGGTATGGATCGATCAGGCTGGCATCGAGCTCTTCGCCGGTGCGGATACGGGTGGACTGATCATTAAGCGCCATGCTTATCCCTTCTGCTTATTCTGGAGGCCTGAAACTATTGGCTAATCTAATGCGCACTGGGCGCCCCCACAACCGCGAACGGCTCTTATAGGTGAGCGTGTTGCCGGCCAATCATTGTTTTTGATACAGGTGTTTGAATCGCCGTCACTGGGCGACCTGGCTCATGGTGGGCGGCAAGTCGATCGGCGTCAGCACCGGTAGATTGGAGAAAAACGCCACGAGGTTCTTGCCCACCAACTCGACGGTGCCCTGGGTGGCTTCCGGAGACAGTCCGGCGACATGGGACGTGAGGATCACGTTGCTCAGGGTCTTGAGCGCATTCGGCACTTGCGGTTCGTGATCGAACACATCCAGTGCCGCACCGGCGATCCGGCGTTGCTCCAGGGCGGTGATCAGGTCAGCGGTGGCGACCACGCTGGCACGGGCGATGTTGACGATAAACCCATTGGGTCCCAACGCGTCGAGTACCTGGCGATTGATCAGGTGCTTGGTGCCCAGGCCGCCGGGCGTGGCGACGATCAGGAAGTCCGAGGCGCGCGCCAGTTCGGTCGGGGTCGAGCAGAACGTGTAGGGCACGTCGCTGCGATGCTGGCGGTTGTGGTAGCTGATGCTCATGTCGAAACCGGCGCCGGCACGCTTGGCGATGGCCATGCCGACCGCGCCGAGGCCGAGGATGCCCAGGCGTTTGCCGGCGAGGGAAGGGCGCATGATCTTCGGCCACTCGCCGCGCCGCACGGCGGCATCACAGCGGGGTACGTCGCGCACCAGCGACAGCAACAGCGCCATGGCATGGTCGGCGACAGAAGAGGCATTGACCCCGGCACCATTGGTGACGGTGATGCCCCGGTTGGCGGCGGCCTGCAGGTCGACGTGTTCATAGCCGGCGCCTATCACGCAAATGATCTTGAGCTTGTGCAGCGCGGCGATTTCATCGGCATACAGCCCCAATGGGCCACGGGTGAGGACGGCGTCGATCTGCCCGGCGTGGCGGGTGATGGCTTCGGCGCGCTCGGCGGGCGTCGGGGCCAGGATCAGGTGGAAGCCCTGATGCTCGAGGATAGGCAGGTAATCATTGATGGTTTCAACCAGTACCAGAACGGTGACAGGCATGCTTGGCTCCCTGTGGGCATCGAAAAATCGGCTCGGACGTGATTTGAGGTTGCTGATTCAAGGATAGCTTGGCAGACACTACAGATCGCAGCCTGCGGAAGTTGCCAGGCACGACATCGCGCAGGCTGTGGCAAAGCAGGCGGATTTTTACTGCGCGCCCTGCCTGTCGCCTGGTTTCGATGGCATGAGAGTGGCACGTGCGGCCTGGAGAATCTCGTCCGACAACGGATCGCCGCGGGTGGCCCGGGACAGCATCAGCGCGCCGAACATCAGCGAATATTGCACCAGTACCTGCTGCCGATTACTGGCGGCATCCTCTGTGTCCAGCAGCGTAGCCAGTGAGTCGAGCAGGTTGTTCAGGCCGTGCAGGTAGGTTTGACGCAAACCGCTGTCGGCGGCTTCGTGGCACATATCCCCGGCGAAGGCCACCACCGGGCAGCTGTCGCCCGGGTTGTCCCGGCTCTCGCGAGACAGGTAGGGGTCGACCACGGCGCGGCGGGCGGCGTCCTTGCTGTCATGCTCGGCCACCCGCGCTTGCCAGCGTTGCGCGGCCTGTTCGAAGGCCCGGCCACTGGCTTCCTGCGCCAGGGCCTCCCTGGATTGGAAATGCCCGTAGAAACCGCCGTGGGTCAGGCCCGCGGCAGCCATCACATCGACAACACTGATCCCGTGCAGGCCGCGTTCGCGAAACAGCCGCGTGGCGGCTTCGACGATGGTCTCGCGATTGAGGTCGGCTTGTTTGCGGGAAACTCGGGGCATGGGTTTTCTCGGGGCTGCGGGTTGAAGATCAGAGTGCGTATTGGGCAATTCCGTTGCCGAACGACCAGTTTTCCTTTTTGACTTCCACCAGATTGATGAAAACGTCCTCCAGGCGCACGGCCAGTTCTGTATGAAGGCTTTCGGCGATGGTCTTGTAGAGGAGTTTTTTCTGCTCGATGGTTCGGCCTTCGCTCATGGTGATCTGGATCACCACCAGTTGGTCGGTGCGGCCGATGCCCAGATAACCGGGATCAAAGATGAAGTGCTGCTCATCGTGTTCGGTCAGGATCTGGAAATTATCGTTCTGCGGCACTCCGATGGTGCTGTGCATGGCGGCGTAGATCAATTGGCCGATGCGCTTGGCGTGGGTGGGGTCCTGATGTTTTTTGATGTCGACGCGAACCAATGGCATGGGAAGACTCCAGGAAAGATGCAGGTCAGTTAAAAATACATGACGTCTGACCTTTATCAAGTGCGGACTGCGCTTTGCCGATGGGCCGCAAATCCTTGTGGGAGCGAGCCTGCTCGCGATGGCTGCGGCACATGCAACATGTTCTCCGGCGGATACACCGCTAAAGTCGGAGCGCCGCCCGGAGCAATCTCCCACGGGGGGGGCTCGAGGGATTTTCATCTGTCTGGTACCACCGTTCCTCATCTAAGTCTTTGCTTCTGTTCACTAATCCTCCAGAATCGCGCCCCTGTTTCGGCCAGGGCGCTGCCTGTCGGGTATTCCGACGCGTTCTGGCCGGGTGGCAAGTGACCGGAATGTGGAGATCCCACCGGATGAATGATCAGGCCAATAGCGTCAACAAACGCTATGTAGATGCGACCCCCGCGACGCTTTCGAGCTGGAATCGCCAAGACACCACCTGGATGCTGGGCCTGTTTGGCACGGCGATTGGCGCCGGAACCCTGTTTTTGCCGATCAACGCAGGCCTGGGCGGTTTCTGGCCGCTGCTGATCCTGGCGTTGCTGGCGTTCCCGATGACCTTCTACGCACACCGCGGGCTGACCCGTTTTGTGCTGTCCGGTCGCGAAGGTGCCGACATCACTGAAGTGGTGGAAGAGCATTTCGGCATCAAGGCCGGTGCGCTGATCACCTTGCTGTACTTCTTCGCCATTTTCCCGATCCTGCTGATCTACAGCGTGGCGCTGACCAACACCGTGGGCAGCTTCCTCGAGCATCAACTGCACATCATGCCGCCACCGCGCGCCGTGCTGTCGCTGGTGCTGATCCTCGGCCTGCTGGCGGTGGTGCGTTGCGGCGAACAATTGATCGTCAAGGCCATGAGCCTGATGGTCTATCCATTCATCGTCGCGCTGCTGTTCCTGGCGGTGTACCTGATTCCCCACTGGAACGGCGGCATCCTGACCACCGCCAGCAGCGTGCCGGCACCCTCGGCGCTGTTGCACACCCTGTGGCTGGCGATCCCGGTGATGGTGTTCTCGTTCAACCATTCGCCGATCATTTCGGCGTTCGCCGTGGACCAGAAGCGTCGCTACGGTGAGCAGGCCGAGGAGCGCAGCTCGCAGATCCTGTCTCGCGCCCACTTGCTGATGGTGGTGATGGTACTGTTCTTCGTCTTCAGTTGCGTGCTGACCCTGTCGCCAGCGCAACTGGCTGAAGCCAAGGCGCAGAACCTGTCGATCCTGTCCTACCTGGCCAACCACTTCAGCAATCCGACCATCGCTTTCGCGGCGCCACTGATTGCCTTCGTGGCCATCTCCAAATCGTTCCTGGGCCACTACATCGGCGCCAGCGAAGGCCTCAAGGGCCTGATCGTGAAAAGCGGCAAGCGTCCGTCGGCCAAGACCCTGGACCGCATGACCGCCGCCTTCATGCTGGTGGTGTGCTGGATCGTCGCCACGCTGAACCCGAGCATTCTCGGCATGATCGAAACCCTGGGTGGCCCGGTGATCGCGGCGATCCTGTTCCTGATGCCGATGTACGCCATCCGCAAGGTACCGGCGATGGCGCGCTATCGCGGCCAGGCATCCAACGTCTTCGTGACGGCGGTGGGCCTGGTGGCGATTACCGCGTTGATCTACTCCTTGGCGGCGTGATCGACCGGCCTGCTCGCGCAGCACCGGATTGACAGCTAAAGTGGCCGCTGCACGTGATACGTGCAGCGGCTTTTTTTCGTCTGGAGACACCGGATTGTCGAGCGCCCCAAACGCTGATCCCACCGAGCAACCCAACCGCTGGCAGGACCTGCTGGCCGGATTGTCGATCGCCGGTTTGTTGTTGCCTGAGGCCGTGGCCTACTCAAGCATTGCGGCGTTGGCACCCCAGGCCGGGGTTATCGCCTTGTTTGCCGGTTTGTTGTGCTACGGACTGCTGGGTACCAGCCGTTTCGCCATCGTTTCGGCGACGTCCTCGTCGGCCGCGGTACTGGCGGCGGCGACTGCGATGCTGTCCAATGGCGATCCCGGGCTGCGCTCGACGCTGGCCATCGGGCTGGTGTTGGTGACTGGGGTTTTCTTTGTGCTGGCGGGGCTGTTCAGGCTCGGCAGCGTGACGTCGTTCATCGCCAAACCGGTGCTGCGCGGTTTTGCCTTTGGCCTGGCCCTGACCATTATTCTCAAACAGTTCGCCAGCGTGGTCGGCGTGCATTTGACCGATGCCAACCTGGTGCGCTTCCTGCCGCAATTGCTGGAACAGCTGCCGCAATGGAATTGGGCGGCAGCGGCGGTGGGCGCCGTGTCTCTGGTTTTGCTGTGGCTGTTCGCGCGGTTTCGGCATCTGCCGGGTGGTTTGTTGGTGGTTGTGATCGGTATTGCGGCAGGGCAGTGGCTGAACCTGCCAGCCTATGGCGTGAAGCTGATCGGCGTGATCGACCTGAGCCTGGAGGTGCCGAAGTTACCGGTGCTGCCGTTCGCCGACTGGTTGCGCCTGGGTGAGCTGGCGTTCGCCATGGTGATGATTCTGTACGCGGAGTCTTATGGCTCGATCAGTGCCTATGCGCTCAAGCACGGTGATCGTGTTGCCTCGAACCGGGATTTGCTGGCGCTGGGTGCGTCCAACCTGCTGTCCGGCCTGTTCCACGGCATGCCGGCAGGAGCGGGTTATTCGGCCACGTCGGCCAATGAGGCGGCGGGGGCCACTTCGCGCCTGGCCGGTATCGTGGCGGCGCTGGTGGTGCTGGTCATCGTCCTGACGGTGCTGCCTTACCTCGCTCTTACTCCGGAACCGATCCTCGCTGCCATTGTCATCCATGCCCTGGGGCGCGGCTTGAGCCTGCAGCCACTGGGGCGGTATTTCATCTGGCGCCGCGACCGCTTGCTGGTGACCTGCGCCGTAGGCGCGGTGCTGGTGCTGGGCGTGCTGGACGGCTTACTGGTGGCGGTGGCGATCAGTGTGTTGTTGATGCTCAAGCAGATGTCGGCGGCGGATATCCAGATTCTGGGGCGCATCGATGGCGGTCACGATTTTGTCGACCTGCAGCGCCATCCCATGGCGCAAACGGTGCCAGGCGTGTTGATTGTCCGGCCGGGTGAAGCGTTGTTCTTTGCCAACGTCGAGCGGATTCTTGGCGGTACATTGCGTCTGATCAGGCATTCGCAAGCGCCGATTCATTCGGTGATTCTCAGTCTGGAGGAATCTCCCGACCTGGATGGCACCAGCATCGAGGCCCTGCAAGAGTTTTTTCTGCGGGTGCATCAGACCGGTGCGCGCTTGATTCTGGCGCGCCTCAAGGACGGTGCGCAAACTGCATTGGCGGCGTTGCCGGAGGTGGAGGCCAACGGTGTGGTGTTGAGCGGACTCAGTGTCGATGGCGCGGTGCAACAGAACACATAACCCCTGTAGGAGCGAGCATGCTCGCGATGGCGGTATGGCAGTCAACGAATTGGTTGGAACTGACGGCCTCATCGCGAGCATGCCGCAAGCGGGCACCCGCTCCTACAGGGGATCGTGGTGAATCACAGGCATAAAAAAACGCCGCTCATCTCGCGATGGGCGGCGTTTTTCATTGCGTTGCAACGTTAGGCTTGAACGACCGGGATGTTGGCGTTCGCAGCAGCTTCACGGAACTCGGCGATCTGGTCGAAGGACAGGTAGCGGTAGACATCGGCCGCCATGCTGTCGATCTTGCCAGCGTATTCCATGTACTCCTCGACGGTCGGCAGGCGACCCAGGATGGAAGCCACGGACGCCAGCTCGGCCGAAGCCAGGTAGACGTTCGCGCCGTCACCCAGACGGTTCGGGAAGTTACGGGTCGAAGTCGAAACTACAGTCGAGTTCGGCTCTACACGTGCCTGGTTACCCATGCACAGCGAGCAGCCTGGCATTTCCATACGGGCGCCAGCCTTGCCGTAGATGCCGTAGTAGCCTTCTTCGGTCAGCTGGTGAGCGTCCATCTTGGTCGGCGGCGACAGCCACAGACGGGTTGGCAGCTGGCCCTTGACCTGATCCAGCAGTTTGCCGGCAGCGCGGAAGTGACCGATGTTGGTCATGCACGAACCGATGAACACTTCGTCGATCTTCTCGCCAGCAACGCTGGAGAGCAGGCGAGCGTCGTCCGGGTCGTTCGGCGCGCAGAGCACAGGCTCCTTGATGTCGGCCAGATCGATTTCGATGACTTCGGCGTATTCGGCGTCCTTGTCCGCTTCCATCAGCTCAGGGTTGGCGATCCAGGCTTCCATCGCTTGAGCGCGACGTTCCAGGGTACGTGCATCGCCGTAGCCTTCGCCGATCATCCAGCGCAGCAGGGTGATGTTCGATTGCAGGTACTCGGTGATCGACTCTTTGGACAGCTGGATGGTGCAACCGGCAGCCGAACGTTCAGCCGAGGCGTCGGACAGTTCGAACGCTTGCTCGACGGTCAGCTTGGGCAGACCTTCGATCTCCAGGATGCGACCGGAGAAGGCGTTCTTCTTGCCTTTCTTCTCTACGGTCAACAGGCCTTTCTGGATCGCGTAGTAAGGGATGGCGTGGACCAGGTCACGCAGGGTGACGCCTGGCTGCAGTTCGCCCTTGAAGCGAACCAGGATCGACTCAGGCATGTCCAGCGGCATGACGCCGGTGGCAGCGGCGAAGGCTACCAGGCCGGAACCGGCCGGGAACGAGATGCCGATCGGGAAACGGGTGTGGGAGTCACCACCGGTACCGACGGTGTCTGGCAGCAGCATGCGGTTCAGCCACGAGTGGATGATGCCGTCGCCCGGACGCAGGGACACGCCGCCACGGGTCATGATGAAGTCAGGCAGGGTGTGGTGGGTGGTCACGTCGATCGGCTTCGGATAAGCCGCGGTGTGGCAGAAGGACTGCATCACCAGATCGGTCGAGAAGCCCAGGCACGCCAGGTCTTTCAGTTCGTCACGGGTCATTGGACCGGTGGTGTCCTGGGAGCCCACGGTGGTCATCTTCGGTTCGCAGTAGGTGCCCGGACGGATGCCGGTCACGCCGCAAGCCTTGCCGACCATTTTCTGCGCCAGGGTGTAGCCCTTGGTGCTTTCAGCCGGTGCTTCAGGCTTCTTGAACAGGGTCGAAGGTGGCAGACCCAGTTCGGCGCGCGCCTTCTCGGTCAGGCCGCGGCCGATGATCAGCGGAATACGGCCGCCGGCGCGAACTTCGTCCATCAGGACCGGGGTCTTCAGTTCGAAGGTGGTCAGGACTTCGTCGGTGCCGTGCTTGCAGACTTTGCCAGCATGCGGGTACAGGTCGATCACGTCGCCCATGTGCATGTTGGAAACGTCGAATTCGATCGGCAGTGCGCCGGCATCTTCCATGGTGTTGTAGAAGATCGGAGCGATCTTGCTGCCGAAGCAGAAACCGCCGCCGCGCTTGTTCGGCACGTAAGGCACGTCGTCGCCGAAGAACCACAGTACGGAGTTGGTCGCCGATTTACGCGAAGAACCGGTACCGACCACGTCACCCACGTAGGCAACAGGGAAGCCGCCGTTGCGCATTTCTTCGATCTGCTTCATCGGACCGGTGACGCCTTGTGCGTCCGGCACGATGCCGTCGCGAGCCATTTTCAGCATGGCCAGGGCGTGCAGCGGGATGTCGGGACGGGACCAGGCATCCGGAGCAGGGGAGAGGTCGTCGGTGTTGGTTTCGCCGGTGACCTTGAAGACGCGCAGGCTGATCTTGTCGGCCAGGGTCGGGCGCTTCACGAACCACTCGCCGTCAGCCCAGGATTGCAGCACGGCCTTGGCGTGAACGTTGCCGTTCTTGGCGCGCTCGGCAACGTCGTGGAAGGCATCGAACATCAGCAGGGTGTGCTTGAGTTCTTCGGCGGCAACTGGCGCCAGTTCGGCGTCGTCCAGCAGGGTTACCAGAGTCACGATGTTGTAGCCGCCCTGCATGGTGCCGAGCAGTTCAACAGCGCGCTTCTTGTCGATCAGGGGGGATTTGGCTTCGCCTTTGGCGATGGCGGACAGGAAGCCGGCCTTTACATAGGCTGCTTCGTCCACTCCAGGCGGAACGCGATTGGTGATCAGGTCAACGAGGAATGCTTCTTCGCCAGCCGGGGGATTTTTCAGCAGCTCGACCAGGCCTGCAGTTTGTTCGGCGTTTAGCGGCTGGGGAACGATACCCAGTGCTGCGCGCTCTTCGATATGTTTGCGGTAGGCTTCAAGCACAGTATTACCCTCATCAGTGGTCCCAAATGGGTGTCCGGGACGCTCATCCCGAAATTGCCGTACTCATGCGCTGCATGGCGTTGTGAGCCACTTAGCCAGAATTACCGACAATTCCTTACAGAAGCTGCTTTCAAAGTTTTACGCCTGCAGAACGGGAGCTGATGAGGGTTGGCGTTGGGCTTTTCCCCGCTGGAAAAACCCCTCGCCAACACCGCTCTGAAGGAACGACTGTGCTCGTGACGCTTTGAAAACAGCTTCTAACGGACATTGGCGCCTAAAAAGGCAGGCTGATTCTACGGCAAAAAAAAATTAAAGGTAAGTCAGGTTTTATTGGACTTTGGTGGTGACGGTCAGCGGACCCCGATTCGCCAAAGGCCCTGAACGTTGAGGGTGATCAATGGCGGACAAAGGGCTAACATGCCGGCCTGTTTTGCTTTTTCGCGTTTTGCCTACCTATGCCCAATCAGACCATCAAGACACCTTGCGTCGGCCTCTGCTCCACTGTTTACGGTGACCTGGTGTGCCGTGGCTGCAAGCGTTTCCACCACGAAGTGATCCATTGGAACGGCTACAACGAGGAAGAAAAGCGCGCGGTATGGCTGCGTCTTGAGCAGTTGCTGTCCCAGGTGATGGCCGCCAAGGTGGAAATTTTCGATCCGGCATTGCTGCGAATGCAACTGGAGCAGCGCAAGATCCGCTTCGTGCCCCACCAGTCGGAGTATTGCTGGGCCTACCAGTTGATTGCCCGGGGCGCGCGGGTGATCAATAACCTGGAAGCCTACGGGATGGTATTGCTGCCGGAGTTTCGCGACTGGAACCTGCCGGAACTGCGCGATGCCATTGATCGGGAATTTTTCCTGCTCTCCGAAGCCCACTATCAGCGCTACATTGCGCCGGGTTTCCTGAAAGACGCGTTTGGAGGCTGAGTTTTAAAAGCTTCGCGAGCAGGCTCCCACAGTTGAAATGCATTTCCTTGTGGGAGCGAGGCCGCTCGCGAAGGCGCCCTGACAGTCGCCACAGATTTCAATGCCTGCCGGCAATCTCCTCGAGATGATCCTCGATCTCCTGAGGCTTGAGCACCAATACGTCACTTTCTACCGCATCGAGCACCACTTCGGCCGTATTGCCGATCAGGGTCCCGGACAATCCGCTGCGCGCCACGGTGCCGATGACCGTTACTGCCGCCTGCAGCTTGTGCACCATGAACGGAATCAGCACATCCGCCGGGCCTTCCTCGATGTGCAGGTGCTCATCGTCGATGTCGAATTCGGCCTGGAACGACTTGCATTGCTCGCGGTAGCGTGCCTGGATGGTTTCGCTGAGTTGAAAGGTCGGGTCGGCCGACGACAGCATCGGCGACGGGTGGGCGCTGATCACGTGCAAGTGCGCCCTGGCGAGGGTGGCGATGTCATAGCCATGATCGATGATGGTGTCGTGCAGGTGGCGGTGTTCGGGGTCGCTGTTACCGACATCGACGGCGGCCAGGATCACTTTGTCTCTCCATGAGCCGGCGGTTTTCACCAGCAGTACCGGCGAAGGGCATTGGCGCAGCAGTTTCCAGTCCTCGGGTGTCAGCAGGGCCTTTTTCAGCGCGCTGTCGGGAAAGTGCTGCTTGACCACAAGCCCGCAGCCTTCGGCTTGCTGAACATCGATGATGGTTTGATGAAGGCTCTGGTTCCAGGCTTGCTCAGTGGTGACGCTGTATCCGTCTTGCACTAAAGCGGCCTTGAGCACGCTCAACATGCCATTGTGATCATGCTTGGGATCGCCTACCAGCAAATGCAGATGCGCCTGGGTCACGCCGGCAATCAATTTGGCCCGTTTGAGTGCCAGGCTTTCGGAGTGTTCGGGGTCGATGACCACCAGAATGCTGCGTACGGCTTGCATGATCGGGATCTCCTGAAAATAAAAAGGCACGGCGTTGCACAACTATAGTTGCTGCCTGCGAATCGGGGACTTGATGCATATCAACGGTTGGCGACTGGTGGTCTGCGGGCAGGCCGGTATAATCGGCGCCCTTCGTTTTGAACCTATTTTCCGTGAGCCCCATGATCCTTCCCGAAATTCACGAGTTCCTTGGCTGCCGCACCCCCGACGGCTGGATTCAGGCCGCGCTGGCCGATCAGGAAACCCTGCTGATCGACCACAAGAACTGCGAATTCAAGGCGGCCAGCACTGCATTGAGCCTGATCGCCAAGTATCACTCTCACGTCGATCTGATCAACATGATGTCGCGCCTGGCCCGGGAAGAACTGGTGCACCACGAACAGGTCATGCGCCTGATGAAACGCCGCAAGATCGAATTGCGCCAACTGTCGGCGGGGCGATATGCCTCGGGTCTGCGCAAGGTGGTGCGCAGTCACGAACCGGTGAAACTGGTGGATACCCTGGTGGTGGGAGCGTTCATCGAGGCCCGCAGTTGCGAGCGTTTCGAGGCGCTGGTGCCGCATCTGGACGAAGAGCTCGGCAAGTTCTATTTCGGCTTGCTCAAGAGCGAGGCCCGGCATTTCCAGGGGTATCTGAAGCTGGCTTACCAGTACGGGGACGCCAAGGATATCGCCCAGGTCATCGCTAAAGTCCGTGCCGCAGAACAGGACCTGATTGAATCGCCGGACGTGGAATTCCGTTTTCACAGTGGTGTGCCAACAGCCGCCTGATCCGGATTCCTGCAGGAGCGAGCACGCTCGCGATGAACGCAATGACACCGCGGGGCATCAGGCTCCCAGCGTCATCGTTTACGACCATCGCGAGCGTGCTCGCTCCTACAGGGTAAGCCCCAAACGTTCATGCCACTGGGCGATGGACTCTTCAGGGTAACCGTCGAACTGTTTATCGTTCGGCTGGATTTCCACCTCCACCCAAGGTGCCTTTGAACCGAGCAGCAAATGCGTGTGCTGCGGCGGCACTGGCAGCGGTGTGTCAATGGCCGAGGCAAAGGGGTGGATCAGCTCCGGCCACTCGGGGCTGAACAGCCACAAACCCGAACCGCACACCGAACAGAAATGTCGCTCGGCACTGCTGCGGTGGGCACGCGCTTCGCCTTCACCCTTGAGCAGCGCATGGTAAATCGCGATGTTTTTGCGCCCTCGTACTTTCAGGCTGTCGGCATCGCCTGCGATGTTGATCGCATAACCGCCACCGCCCTGGGTCTTGCGGCAGATCGAGCAATAGCAACGCTGATAAGGGTAGGGGTGGGCGCTGGTCAGGCTGAACGAAACGGCGCCGCAGTGGCAGGAGCCTTCGAGATGCATGGTGGCCTCCAATGGTATGTGAGATCAGGTTCAGCCTAGAAGACAGCGGGGCGAGCGTGGGCGATCAACCGTTATGGCAGCGCCAACAAATCGGTTCGCACATCCGAGTAGCGGCCACTCAAATCTTCATTTCTGCTGCACAGTCTCAACGGCAACTGTTCGGCTCTGAATGTCACCTCTTCAAAGGTTTTCTTGTATTCAGAAGTTTTTATTGCGTCGCAGTCCGTACTCGCCGCCGGACCGGAGTAATAAAGCGTGCCGAAGTAGAGTGGAAGCAAATAGCGCCAGTTGATGGTGTAGTTCCAGTCGGCGCCCAGGGTAATGGTTGGCTCTGGCAAACGAACCGGTGTTCTCTCTACCAGTTGTGCCGGGGTTATCCAGGCGTTTTTCATTAAAGTGGTCGTCGGTCTTTCTTCTGCAGATTCGACACCGATGACGCACAAGTAATGCATGCCAGGTTCACGGCTCAGCGGTGCATCGAGGACTGCATCCCTGGCATGAAGAATACCGCTGTAGTGTCGGGGAGATCTGCATTGCTCGGCTTCCCGTACGGTCTTGTAACGGTAGTAGGTAGTGTTTAACGAGAAATGTGCATTGATTACAGGGTCGGGGCTGGTTGCATCTTTAGGCATGGTCAGATATTGGGTTGGCCAATACTCCAGACTCATGAGTTTGAATGTGGTATCGGATGTACACATGTTCAAAGTATTGGTAAAGACACCGTTCTTGAAGCAGTTCATCAAAAAATCGATTGGATGGGCGTAGTGCGTATCGGGCGACCAGGTTATTTGACCGTTCTTTACCTCGCAGGGCGAATTCTCAAAGCACTGCGTATCCGCTGTTTCACCGTAGGTGCTTGTCGACAGGACACTGAGAATTTCACCGCTTTGTCTGCCAAGTACGGGGCCTCCAGAAGATCCGGGGCGTATGTCGCGACAATCGTTTTTCAAGGTGGCGAGAAAGACCTGCTCGCCCTCGACCAGGGTTGCGCCGGTTGCCTCCTGAGTGCAGGCCGCCAACCGTAGGCCGGTTTGCTCCAGTCTATCGGGAGCCCCGACAATCAGAACATCGGAAGCGGCCTTCGACCATTCGGAGGCGAGAGAAAGCGGGGTAATGCCTTCCTTGATCAAGACCGCCAGTGCGGTATCCAACTCCATGATAGCCAAGTCCGCCTGATGGAAATCCTTCCACACGGTGTCCTTGATTGCGTAAGTTTTATAGGCAGTGGCGGTGTCGTTGAAATAATTGAATTTCACCGTGTCTTTTTCAGTGGGGGCCAGTGGCCGTCGGATAACACCAGGAGCACAATGTGCTGCAGTCAACAAGTAAGCCGGGCCAACGGCTTGATTGTTTTCGTCACGGGTGTCCAGAAGGCTGGCGGTGCAGATGGGTTTATCGTTGAGGAATATTTTCCCAATGCCATTCCAGTGTTTGTAGTCGTTATTCTGGTTTTTCAGTAAAACCGCGTCGGACCCATTTGTGAGTCCTTCTCCAAGATCCGTTGCAAAACTGGCTGTAGATAAAATCAATGTGGATATTAATGTGTATGAGGTATTAAGCAGTATCTGTTTCATAACCATTCCTTGGTTGTAGTGATAGATATCCAAGTGATGTTGCGGTAGTGGAATTCATTGCATGAAGCACATTAAAAGTGCCCGGTATTCGCAGCAAGTTAAAAGATTGAAAAACGACCTTAATTAATTTTGAATTATTGCAAGGGGATAGGGGTGTATGGCGTGAATTGAAATTGTGCAAAGGTATCAAGACCAGACATACCACTATCCCACTGGACGCCCATCGCCCGGCGGGTCAGCATGAGCGCCTCGAATCCCGGACCTGACCCGATGCGACGATTACCTTCCCTGGCAGCCCTGCGAACCTTTGAATGCGCCGCCCGCCACGCCCATTTCGGTCGGGCGGCGGCGGAGTTGTGCGTTACTGACAGCGCGGTCAGCCATCAGATTCGTCAGCTGGAAGAACAATTGGGAGTGTCGCTGTTTGTCCGTGAAGGCCGGCAGATCCGCCCGACAATGGCCGCCGGACGCCTGATGCAAAGCTTGCAGCAGGCGTTCGAGCTGATCGGTGATGCCTGCGATGAATTGCGCGACCCATCGTCCCTGGCGGTATTGCGGCTGGCGGTCACGGCGGAGCTGGCGCAAAAGTGGCTGATGAGCCGTCTCACGGATTTCTATGCGCGCTATCCGCACATCACCTTGCATCTGTACGAGCAACCGATCGACGCCACGGCGCCCGGGGAAGACATCGACCTGGCGATCACCTATGGCACCGGCCCCGTGGACAGCACGGCGTATTTCGTCAGGCCTCTGCCAGCCTTGCAGTTCTTCCCGGTGTGTAGCCCTGGCCTGTTCAATCAGGGTTCGCTCAAAACCCCCAGAGACCTGGCCCGCCATTGCCTGTTGCACGATGACCAGGACGGCAAGACGTGGACCGCATGGCTCACCAGCCATGCCGGTGACCAGCGCCCCGACCGGCAGCTGTACTTCGCCCACGCCGGGCTGGCACTGGAGGCAGCCGCCCAAGGGCAGGGCGTAGCCATGGGCGACAACCTCACGGCCCAGGAGGATTTGCTCAGCGGTCGGCTGGTCCGTCCGTTTACCTCGAGCATGACCGCACTGGGCCAATACGCCCTGGTGTGCGAACGGGTGCGGCTGGAGCGTCCGGCGGTGGCGCAGATGCTGGATTGGTTCAACGATCAGTTGCTCGATTGATGAATTGAATTCAAGTATTCCGAAATAATCATCGTTGGCGGGCCGGTCGCCAACGCCCTTAGCCTGTGGTCATTCCAATCCCTGCCGAAGAGGTTTGACCATGGCCCGTTTGCTCGACACCACTCCCAAACAGGACGGTTTCCGTCTGCCAGGCGAGTTCGAAACCAAATCCGGTTGCTGGCTCGGCTGGCCGGAACGCACCGACGTCTGGCGCAACGGCGCCAAGCCCGCGCAGAAAGTCTGGGTGCAGATCGTCACGGCCATTTCCATGAGCGAGCCGGTCACCGTCTGCGCCTCGGCGGCACAGTTCGCCACCGCACGCCGGCAGTTGCCGCCGCAAGTGCGCGTGGTGGAAATGACCTGTAACGACACCTGGTTCCGCGACAGCGGTCCGTGTTTTGTGGTCAACGACCAGAGCGGCGAAGTACGCGGCGTCGACTTCGAATTCAATGCCTATGGCGGTCTCGATGGCGGCCTGTACTACCCGTGGGACAAGGACGACCAAATCGCGAGCAAAATTCTCGAAATCGAACGTTTCGACCGCTATCGCGCGCCGTTGATCGCCGAACTGGGCGGCATCCAGAGCGACGGCCAGGGCAGCATCCTGACCACCGAGCAATGTTTGCTCAACCGTAACCGCAACCAACACCTGGGCAAGGACGAAGTGACCCGTCGCCTGACCGATTACCTTGGTGCCGAGCAGGTGATCTGGCTGCCCCGGGGCTGCAAGTTCGACGAAACCGATGGCCATGTCGACGATCTCGCGTGTTTCGTGCGCCCCGGTGAAGTGGTGCTGCAATGGACCGATAACCGCGACGATCCACAGTGGGAAATCTATCAGGAAGCCTACGACATCCTGCGCAGCACCCGCGACAGTCGTGGCCGCGAGTTGATCGTGCACAAACTGCCGCAGCCGGATGTGCTGGAATGGACCGCCGAAGAAGCCGAAGGCCTGGACCGGCAGGACAGCACCCATACCCGCCAGGCCGGGACGAAAATCTGCGCGTCGTACATCAACTACTACGCCGGCAACAGGTCGATCGTGGTGCCGCTGTTCGGTGATCGCAACGACAAGGTGGCGCTGGCGACCCTGGCCGAGCTGTTCCCGAATCACAGCATCGTCGGCATTGAAAACTCCCGGGAAATCCTCCTCGGCGGCGGCAACGTCGCCTGCATCACCATGCCGCAGTACGCCGGCAAAGGCGTCTGACCATGGGCCTGCACAAACTGACTCAAGCAATACTGCTGGTGCTTGCACCCCTGTGTGTGCAGGCCGCCGATACCGCCAAGCCGGTGGTCAACCTGTACATCTGGGGCGAGTACCTGGCTCCGGATACCCTGAAGAACTTCGAGGAAAAAACCGGCATCCATGTGGTGGCCGACCACTTCGATTCCCTGGAAACCGTGGAGACCAAGCTGCTCACCGGACGCAGTGGCTACGATCTGGTACTGACGGCGGGGCAGCATCTGTCGCGGGCCATCGAGAGTGGCGCGGTGCAGGCGGTGGACAAACAACAGCTGCCGCACTTTGCCGGGGTTGGCGAGGAGTTCCGCCAGCACATGGCGGTATTCGATCCGGGCAATCGTTATGCCGGGATCTACGCCTGGGGCACTACGGGCGTGGGTTATCAGGAACAAGCCGTCAAGCAGCGCCTGCCGGATGCGCCGACCGACAGTTGGGCGATGTTGTTCGATCCGGCCGTGGTCTCGAAATTCGCCGATTGCGGGGTCAGTTTGCTCAACGATCCCAACGAAGTGTTTGCCGCGGTCATGAAATACATGGGCCTGGACATCAACCGCCAGAGCCTCGATGACCTGAAACTGGCCGAGCAGCAACTGGCAAGGATCCGGCCGTACATTCGCTACTTTGACAACGACCTGAACATCAGCGACCTGGCCAACGGCAACACCTGCGTGGCGATGTCGTGGAACGGCAACGTGGGCATCGCGGCAGGCCAGGCCGAGGCAGCCGGCAAGCCGTATTCGCTCAAGTACCGGATTCCGAAGGAGGGCACGTTGATCTGGTTCGATGCCATGGTCATTCCCAGGGATGCGCCACACCCGAAGGCCGGTCTGGCATTGATGGACTACCTGATGACCCCGGAGGTGATCGCGCCGATCACTGACACCATCCATTACGCCAATGCGATCACGGCGGCGGACGCTTTGATCGACCCGCAGATTCGCAATGATCCGGGGACCTATCCGCCCACCGCGGTCAGGGCGTCGCTGTACAGCAAGAATGACAATGGCAAGGCGTTCAACCGGGCGTTGATCAGGGCGTTCAGTCGGCTGAAGTCGGGGTTGTGACAGGCTTTGGGTTTGTGTTGTCGGTAAGGACGCCATCGCGAGCGTGCTCGCTCCTACAGGTTTTGTAGACCTGTAGGAGCGAGCACGCTCGCGATGAACGATAACGCGGTCTACCGCCCGGGCACCCGCCACAAATACCAGGAGGCCACCGTCCGATGCGGGCTCCACGCCGCCCCGATCTCGATCATCTGCTTGCGCGTCGGCTGCACCTGAAGCCCCTTGAGCCGTCGATAACCCTCACGCACGCCAAAGTCGTCGGCTGGCAGGATGTCCGGCCGCTCCAGGCTGTAGATCAGCAGCATCTCCACGGTCCAGCGACCCACGCCGCGCAACGTGACCAGACGCTCGATCAGTGCTTCATCATCCATGGCCAGCGCCGTGGTGTAGTCCGGCACCACGCCGTCCAGCGATGCCTGGGCGATTCCCTGAATGGTCGCGATCTTGCCCGCGGAAAACCCGCAACTGCGCAACCTGTCGAAATCTGTGCTGACGATCTGTTCAGGCCTGGGGAACGCACCCGAACCGAACAGCGCCAGCAGCCGGCCGACAATCGCATCGCCGGCCCTGGCGTGCAGTTGCTGATAGGCAATCGCCCGCACCAGCGACTCATACGGGTCGCGGGCCGCATGCGGCTGGTGCAGGCACGGGCCAATGGCGTCGATGTGGCGGCACCAGTCGTCATCGAGGGCGGCCAGGAATTCAGTGGCCGCCAGATAGTCGTCAACCATGGGCTCCTGGCTTCCTTCCTTTTGAAAAAGACGTGGGGGATCAGAACGCCAGCTGCTCCGTGAGCTGCACCGCCGCGTTCTCCAGCCTGAGCAAAAAAGCCTTGCGCGGCTGGCCTCCAGCGTAGCCGGTCAACGAACCGTCGGCGCCGATCACCCGGTGGCAGGGCACGACAATCGATAAGCGGTTATGCCCGTTGGCCAGGCCCACCGCCCGGCTGGCGCCGGGCTTGCCCAGGCTCGCCGCAATGGCGCCGTAGGTGGTGGTCCGACCGTAGGGGATTTTCGCCAGTTCGGCCCAGACCCGACGGGAGAACTCGCTGCCGGGCATGTGCAGGGCAACGCTGAACTCAGTGAGCGCGCCGGCAAAATAGGCGGACAATTGCACTTCGATCTGCTGCAGATGCAGGTTGTGCCCCGGTGCCACGGCATAGCCGAAACGGTTTTGCAGCGCTTCAACTTCCGGGCCCAGAGAGGCCTGATCGAGAAACTCGAGCAATACCAGCCCGCGGCGTTCAGCCATGGCAATCATCGGCCCCAGTGGCGTGGTCAGGCGCGTGAACAGCAGTGGCTCGCTGTTGGCGGCGCGGCCCGGGGTGATGTGAAACGACTTCTGAAAAGCATCGCGGAAACCGCTCAGGGACTCGTAGCCGGAATCGAAAGCAGCGTCGTCAATGGAGTCGCCCTGTTTGATTCCACCCAACGCCATGCCCAGTCGCCGGGCGCGCAACCAGGCGTGGAAGGTCATGCCGAAGTGCAGTTTGAACCAGCGGCGCAGTTTCAACGGTTCGATGCCTTCGGCCAGGAGCTGGGCGTCGGTCCAGCGCTGATCTCTGCCTGCGTCTACCGCCTTGAACAGTGTCTGCACCCAGTCCGGCGCGCTGGCGGCGGTGTCCAGCGGTTTGCAGCGCAGGCAGGCGCGGTAGCCCGCCGCCAGGCACTGTTCGGCGCTGGCAAAGAACTCGACGTTCGCAGGTTTCGGACTGCGGGCGGTGCAGCCGGGGCGGCAGAAAATGCCGGTGGTCTTGACCGCCGTGAAAAACACTCCCTCGTAGGAGGTGTCTCGCTCGAGCATGGCGCGAACCATCTCGGCATGGGGCGGAATCAGCGTTTTATGTAGGTTCATGGGCGCAGCATAGATGGCGTCATGGTTGGTCTCCACCGGAAAATCGACAGCGAATTCTTGCTGATGGCCGATCCGAGCCCTGTCGGATAACGCGATTTTTTGAGCGCTGCCAGCAGGACAAGCGCTGTCCCCGAGCTACGCTGGAGTAATCAGCTTATCCCTCACCTCTATTCTTCGCGGGTGCCAGGAGCAGTCAGGAATCGACATGAGATTGTCAAAATTCATCATCGGGAATCTTGAGCCTATTCTGAAAGAGTGGGAAAGATTTGCCCGGACTATCGATACTTCCAAGCAAGCACTTGATTCGAACGGCTTGAGGAACCATGCCGAGTTCATTCTCAGGGCTATTGCACTGGATATGGACACGCCGCAATCGGCGAGTGAGCAAGCAAAGAAATCCCAAGGCCTCGCGCCGGAGAGTCTTGAGCAGACGGCGGCTCAATTCCATGCCTTGACGCGCCTGGCTGCGGGATTTTCGTTGAACCAGATGGTGTCCGAGTACCGGGCACTCAGGGCAAGCGTGCTCAGTTTGTGGTTGAGCCAACAATTCTCCGGGGAACCCCACCAAATAGCCGACATGATGCGTTTCAACGAAGGGATCGATCAGGCACTTACCGAGTCGATTTCTTCGTTTGAAAGCGCGTTGGACGAAACGCGCAACGTGCTTTTGGGGATCCTCGGTCACGACCTGCGTACCCCGCTGGGTGCCGTGTTGATGGGCGCGGATTTGCTGCAGCGATCCGACCAACTGGATGATCGGGAAAAGCGGATATCCTCACAGATATCGGCCAGCACAAGGCGTGCCAATCAAATCGTGAATGACTTGCTTGATCTGGCCCGGTGTAATTTGGGGGCAGGCATTCCGATCAAAAAAGAACTCATTTCACTCAGCGGTGTGTGCCAGATCACCGTCAACGAAGTTCGAGCCTGCCATCCGGAGGCGACGATAACTTACAAGGACAATGGACCGGTAGAGGGCCTGTTTGACCCATTGCGGATGGGGCAGGCGTTCACCAATTTGCTCAGTAACGCGGTGCAGCACGGAGACCCGCAGCGGGCTATCAGCGTGACCCTGGAGGTGACGGCCAACGACGTTTGTTTCACGGTCCATAACCACGGCAATCCGATACCAGCGGAGGTTATGCCCTTGCTCTTCAGTCCAAACGAACGTTACTCGCAATTTTCCGAAAGCGAGCATGGTCCGGCGGCTGGTTTGGGTCTTGGGTTGTTCATAGCGTCTGAAATTGTCGCCGGCCACGGAGGCAGGATCGAGGTCGAATCGACGCTGGAGCGAGGCACAATCTTTCGGGCGAGGTTGCCCGCATCCGGGCAGCGTCTCAAGGAAGAGTGACGGGCCAGCAAGATTCCAAAGGGTCCCGGTGAGTGCCGTCAAAGGAAGTCGAATCGTTCATGAGTAGAATCAACGCGTCGTGGATCGGCCTGCGTGGCCTGATACTGATATTCGTCCTGCTCGCCGTTCTGGCGACCTTGTGCAACAGCCTGTTCGTCGCTTACGGCGTGCAACGTGATGCGCTGGTGCACTCAGCGCTGGAAGCCAATCGCGCCTATGCGTTCAAGGTGGCTTCAAGCATTGATGGGTTCCTGCGTTCAGTGCATGAGCGTTTAAGCTACAGCAGCCAACTGATTGGCCGCGAGTTTCTCGACCGGCAGCTGGTCAAGGCTGAAGCCATCCGCCTGCAAACTCAGGATTCGGAACTCGATACTGTGCTGGTGGTGGACGCTGGGGGCACTATCCTGCAGTCGTACCCCGAGACCCCTGAGATCGGCACGAAAATCAGCTCCGGGGAGTTGCTCCAGGCATTGGAGCAGCAGCGTCCTATGGTCAGCCACGCTTACATGGCCGGGGGCAAGCTGATCGTCTTTATCTCGCAGCCGATCTTCAGCCCCACGGGACTATACCTTGGCATGATCGGTGGGGCGGTTCAGCTCGAGCAGCGCGGAGTCATGTACAGCCTGATGGGTGAACATCAACTTGGCGGTACCTTCGCTTTGGTAGCCGATGACAATCGCCGTATTTTGTATCACCCGGAACAACAGCGGATCGGCGAATCAATCAATTTCAGTGCCACCGTGGATGCTGCCCTGCGCGGCGAACACGGTCATATGCAGGCCATCAACTTCCAAGGCGTGCCCATGTTGTCCGGGTATGCCCAGGTCTTTGATGCTCACTGGGCCGTCATCGCTCAGCAGCCTCGCGATGAAGCTCTGGCACCGTTGCACAAGCTGATGCGCGATATGCTGGTTAAAATCGTTCCGGCGGGGGCGATCGGACTGCTGTTGATCCTCCTGGGAGCCATGTTCATCACACGCCCACTGCGGCAATTGGCTCGGTCTGCGTTGGACCTGTCAACGCCAGAGTCCAATGCGCAACTCACCCATATCAAGGCGTGGTACGTCGAAGCCGCGGCCATACGCCAGGCACTGCTCATCAGTGTGCAACTGCTCCAGCAAAAGATCGTTACCTTGAATCAGGCAGCCGACAGCGACGCACTCACAGGTCTGGCCAACCGTCGCGCGATGGATGCGGCCCTGAAAGCACTCGATGAGGCCGGCACACCCTATGCCGCATTGGCGCTCGACATCGATCGCTTCAAGCGGGTCAACGACACCTTCGGCCACGATATCGGTGACGTGGCGCTCAGGCACATTGCGCAGATCATCGCGGGATGTTCCCGCACCGGTGATCTGGCCTGCCGTGCGGGCGGTGAAGAGTTTTGCCTGCTGCTGCCGGACACGTCTCTGGAAAGCGCCCGGGATATCGCCGAGCGCATACGGTCGCTCATCGCCGACACGCCGATCGAACCAGTCGGCAAACTGACTATCTCGATCGGCGTGGCCTGCCAGGGACTGGATACGCCGGATGCCGCGAGCATTCTCAAACGGGCGGATGAGCGCCTGTACCTTGCCAAGCAACGGGGACGTAATCGTGTAGTGGCGCAAGATTAAAAGGGCCATCGGCGTTGTTATGGGACACACAACATCGACGGTGTATCGGCGCCGCGGTCCGGTATGGAAACCGCGGCGCCCGATCAATCAGGTGGCGGGGAGCAGGCCTTTCTGTTTGGCGACATGGGTCGCCAGTGCGTCCATCAAGTCCGGGGACAGGCAGTCATAGGGTTCCAGGCCGATCGAGCGCAAGCGGTCGCGGATGGCCTTCATGTGCGCTGGCGGTGTGCCGGTTTCGATGATGGAGGACACGAACGCGGCGAATCCCGGCGCTGACCATCCACTCTGTGGCGACAGTTCGGTGTGGACGAAGTCCAGGCCATAAAACGCATGGTCCCTGTTCTCGATGCGTCCAAAGAGATGAGCGTGACACTGCTTGCAGGCGTGGCGCTGGATGGTGGCGGATTCGTCGACAATCGCCAGTTTTTCGCCGTGGGCGATGACGCTGACCTTGTCTCGCGGCACCACGGCGACGACGGAAAATAGGGCGTTTTGCGGTTTCCAGCATTTGCTGCAGCCGCACGCATGGTTATGCAGGGTTTGTGCGTCGATCCTGACCTCGACCTTGTCGGTCGCACACAGGCATTGCAGGGTGCCACCGGTGAAATTCGCTGCGGCGGGTTGGATACCATTGTCCAGGGCAGGGTGAAGTTGCAAGGTGCTCATGCTGGCGTCTCCGTTTCAGGGTGACAGAGAAAAGTGCCTGGGGCGGTGCCCCAGACCGTCGTTCATCAATTCGCAAAGGACACAGTGCGTAGACGAATGGCCTCCTTCGGTGCGACCGGTCGGTTATCCAGATCAAGAATAGTCTGCGATGACCCCTTGAGCGCGGCCTGGGCCAGCGCGCAGGGGGTAGATGTTCTGCAGCGTCAGAAGTCGAAGAACACGGTTTCCGCTTCGCCTTGCAGGTGAATATCGAAGCGGTAGGCCAGCTTTCCATCGACCGTGCAGCGCCTGGCTATCAGGGATTCACGCCGATGTGGCTGCTCGATCAAATTCAATACGGGGTCCACTGCATTCGCCTCGGGTTCGTCGTCGAAGTACAGCCGCGTCTGCAAGTGGATGTTGATGCCCCGGGCGAACAGCGACACATTGATATGCGCTGCCATGGGCACGCCCGAGGCATTTTTCACCAGGCCTGGCTTGACGGTTTCGACCGTCCATTCACCGACATCGGTAGTGGCGGTACGGCCAAAGCAGTTAAAGGGTTTTTCCAGATCGAAACCGTGGTCGTAGTGGCCTTCGTGGTTGGCCTGCCAGAGCTCCAGAAACGCGTCGCGAATCAAGTGACCGTTACCGTCGTAAACGTGGCCCATCAATAGAATGTGCTCACCGGGCGCGCCAGGTTTTGCCATGACGTTCCAGATTTCCTGCTCGCGCGGCGGGTTGCCGGCCGCCTCCAGTGCCAGTCCGATATGGACATAGGGGCCGGCTGTTTGCGAAGGGGTTTCAGGCAGAAGTTGAACGGGCATATGCAGGCCTCCTCAGCGGTTTTCGAAGTGGGTCTTGCGCTGGCCGCGCAGGACGATATCAAAGCGATAAGCCAGGCAATCCATAGGATTGGCCATGCTCATGTCGAGCCTGGCGATCAGACTCTGCACCGCCTCCGGGTTGGCGATCGACTTGACGATCGGGCACATGGGGATGAGCGGATCACCTTCGAAATACAGCTGGGTAATCAGGCGCGTGGCAATCGACGGGCCACTGACGGAGACATGGATATGGGCCGGCCGCCAGTCGTTGGGGCCGTTGCGCCATGGGTAGGGGCCAGGCTTGACCGTGCGGAAGCTGTAGTTGCCATCGCGGTCGGTCAATGCACGGCCGACGCCGCCGAAATTCGGATCGAGGGGCGCCAGGTAACTGTCTTTTTTATGCCGGTAACGGCCACCGGCATTGGCTTGCCACATTTCCACCAGGGTATGGGGAATCGGCTTGCCGTATTGATCGCAGACCCGACCGGCGACGATGATGCGTTCGCCGATGGGCAGGCCGCCGTGATTGAAGTTCAGCAGCAGGTCGTTATCGTGCCGGCCCAACTTCAGATGAGAAAAGTCCGGGCCGCTGGTTTCCGAGACAGACTGGGGAATGCTCACCAGTGCCTGGCGTGGGGAACGCAGGATCGACGTCTTGTAGTCAGGTGTCAGGGCTTTGGGATGCCAGTTACGGTCACGAATGGCGAAGCGGCTTTCATGCGCATCAGACATGTCGTTTTTCCTGTTGTCATGGTTGGACGGAGGCCGGCACTGCGTTGGCAGTGGCGCGTAACCCAGTGTCCTCTTGTGCGATCCAAGCCAAAATTGAAAAAACCGACTTGTTACATGTCCAAATGGTTATGGATATTTCCCTTCGCGATACTCTTGCCCGACCTCGCGCAAGGCCTCCACGCACCACTGGGCCGCAGGTGTCACCGGCAACACCGGATTTGTGCAGAGCCCCACGGAACCACCGGCTTCACGCATTCCCAGTTCCACCAACTCACCTAGCTTCAAGTCTTGTCTGACCGCGTCAAAAGGCGCGACCCAGATGGCCTGGCTGCGTTGTATGTAGCGCCGGCTCAGGGCTACCGACAGGGTTTCCAGGCGTTGGCGCGAAGGTGTGATGCCGTGCTGCACGAACAGGCTGTCGGCGAATTTGCGGATCGTCGTCCCCGCCAGCGGCAGTACCACGGGATAGTCTTCGAGGTTTTCATGCCCCAGTGGATCGGCCAGCAGCGGATGGCCGTTACGTACCACCAGGGTCATGGACTCGCTGTAAAGGTGCTCGAACGCCAGCCCGTGAATCGATGGGCTATCGGTCATTCTGCCCACGACCAGGTCCAGCTCGCCGACCCGCAGTTGCGACAGCAGGTAGGCGCTTGGCCCGGTCACGACACTGACCGCCAGGGCGGGATGGCGCTCGTGCAGACGGCAGACGACTTCTGGCACCAACAGGCTTTCGACGGTGGATAGCACGCCGAGTCGCACGGCAATCGGCTCATGTACGCCGGAACGCAAGCTGCTGACGCCTTCACGCAGCGATTGCACGCTCGGCCCCGCATAGCGCAAAAAGGCCACCCCGGCCTCGGTCAGCGTCGAGCCCTTTTTGCTTCGCTCAAACAGCCTGGCGTCCAGCAGGGATTCCAGCTCCTTGAGGGTTTTCGACAGTGCCGGCTGGCTGATTGCCAGCTTGTCGCAGGCCCGTGCCAGGCTGCCCTGGCGTGCTACTTCGAGAAAACACACCAGATGACGGAATTTGATTCGGGTATCGATGTTCAATCGGCTGCTCCGCCTTCGGGGTGTGGCGATTTGAGTATGAGCGCTATTGGCCGCCGGCTCGTGTCTTCACTGCAACGGCATCGGCCACCGCGGCGAACAATAACAAAGATCAATGTGCAAACGCAGTGACGCCCGCTTTGAAATTTCCTGCCGAAATCGCGCTCATCCATGACGGATTGTGCGAAATTTCGAGCGGTTACCCAGGGTTTTTGCACGAATATTCACCGCGGCCGCTCGTATCATTTCACTCGGTAAAAACGGCGAGCATTTGCGATGACAAAAAATTCAACCTTGTGGGACATCAGCCCGTTCCTGAGTACCGAAACACCGACCTGGCCAGGCGATACACCTTTCCAGGAAGAGCGCGTCTGGACCTACGGCCCCGAGTGTCCGGTGAATGTCGGACGCATTACCCTGTCGCCGCATACCGGCGCCCACGTCGACGCACCGCTGCATTACAGCGCTGACGGCGCGCCGATTGGCGAAGTGGCGCTGGACGTCTATATCGGGCCTTGCCGGGTTTTGCACTGCCTGGACAGCGGTGAGTTGGTGCATCCCGAACAACTGCAAGGGCGTCTGCACGATGTGCCCGAGCGAGTACTGCTGCGAACCTATCGCCAGGCACCGCTGACCGCTTGGGATTCGGGGTTCACGGCCGTTGCCGGGGAAACCATCGACTTGCTGGCGAGCCTGGGTGTGCGCTTGATTGGCATCGATACGCCGTCACTGGACCCGCAGCAATCCAAGACCATGGACTCACACCGTGCCGTGGCCCGCCATCACATGGCGATCCTTGAAGGCATCGTGCTGGACGATGTCCCGGAAGGTGACTATGAGTTGATTGCCTTGCCGCTGCGGTTTGCGCATCTGGACGCCAGTCCGGTCAGGGCGATTCTGCGACCGTTGAGCAGGTCGCAACGCGGCTGAAGTGGACGCCGGAAGCGGGCGCCCGGTTCCGGCGCCCGGTTCCGGCACCCGGTTCCGGTGCCCACTTCCGGTGAGGGGTGTCAGGTATTGCTCTCGGTGAATTTTTCGTAGTACAGGTGCACGCTGTCCGGAGCCTGGGCCTGCAGCCAGGTTTTGATCGACTCGACCATCGGCGGTGGCCCGCAGACGTACATATCGACCTCGCCATCGCGCAGTTCAGCGGCGTCGAAGTGCTCGGCAATGTAGCCGCGCTTGCCAGTCCAGTGTGGCGATGGATCGCTGACCACCTCGGTGTAGCGAAACCCCGGGATGCGTTGCCCATAGGCCTGGATGCGCGCCTGTTCGCAGAGGTCGGCCGCATCGCGCACACCATAGTACAAGTGCACGGGTTGCTCGCAGCCGCGCTCCGCCAGTTCGTCGAGCATGCCCAGCAATGCGGAAAGCCCGGTCCCACCGGCCACCAGGATCAGCGGCCTGGTGACGTGTCGCAGGTAGAAAGCCCCCAGTGGTGCCTCCAGGGCGATTTGATCCCCCACCTGGCAGCGCTCTCGGATGTAGTTGCTCATTACTCCGTCGGGCAACAGGCGAATCAGGAACTGCAACTGATTGCTGACGCTCGGCCGATTGGCGAACGAGTAAGAGCGTTTGTTCCCGGTTCCAGGAATCAGCAGTCGGGCGTATTGCCCAGGCAGGAAGTCCAGTGTTGGCCCGGCCTGACCCAGATCCAGGTGCAGGATCGCGGTGCTGTCCGACACCTGTTTGACGGCGCTGACCGTGGCCGTGAGTTGATCAGGGCCGGCGGCATTGCACAGGCTGGAGGCGAAGTCGAAATAGAACGCCGCGTCGGATTTGACCCGTGTCTGGCAGGTGAGCATTTTGCGTTGTTGCAGGTCCTGGCTGGAGAGGGCTTCCTCATCCACGTAGTCCTGGCTGTAATCGCCTGACTCGCAGCGTCCCTGGCAGGTTCCGCAGACGCCTTCTCGGCAATCCAGGGGAATGTTGATGCCATTGCGCAGGGCGGCGTCGAGGAGGATTTCGTTGGGTTGTACGGGAAAGAACAGCGTTTTGCCGTCGGCAAAGCTGAACGCGACCTTATGGTTCATGCCCCGGTCTCCTTGGATTCAGAGGTGGTAGAAATCGAGTACCGAGTTGATGGTGTCGTTGAGCAGCAGCACATGCTTGCGGGTGATCAACCAGCTATCGGCGTGGGGCTTGAGGTGATAGGTCGCACGGCCATAGAACTGCTCGGATGTCGCCAGACGGTAGTACAACGTCTGCCAGTTCAGGCGCACCTCCAGTTCCCCGTCTGCAAGCGTGTCGATGCGCACGTTGTCGATCTGATGCAGGGTGCGCGGCATCGGCGTCGAGGAGGCGGACTTGCCGGTGCGCAGGCGAAACACGCGGTCTTCCAGGCCAGAACGATTGGGGTAATAGATCAGTGACATTTCACGCTTGGGGTCGCGGGTGTAGACGTGTTCGGAGTCCCATTGCGGCAAATGGAACTCGCTGTGCTCGGCGAACAGCTGGAGGTAGGCGTCCCAATCCTGGGCATCGCACAGTTCGGATTTGCGATAGAAGAACTGTTCGATCTGGTACTGCAATTGCGCATTCATCATTGCACCTCACGGAGTTTCAGGGATTTTGCGTCCAGGCCATCGAGCAGGAATTGCTGCCAGTTGCGGTGCTGGTTGACGTAAAGCCCTTCGTGGGTGAATTCGGTGCCGGTCATGGCCGGGGCGATGCCGATGGCTTCACTGTTGGGCGTGGCGCCAGTGGCCCAGCGGTGACTGCCGCGGGAAATATCGCTCCAGCGTTCCAACCGTGCCTGGAAACCGCGCTGGGCTTCACGGAACTCCACCAGGTCATCCGGAGTGCCCAGGCCCGAGACGTTGAAGAAGTCCTCGAACTGGCGAATACGGTTTTCGCGGTCGGCATCGGACTCTCCCTTGACGCCGATGCATTGGCTGACGATTTCCGTCTTGTTCCACGCCACCGGGCGGATGATGCGCAACTGCGAGCTGATCTGATCGAGGAAAAACAGGCTCGGATAGATGTTCAGGTTGCGCAGGCGATGCATCATCCACTCGGCCTTTTGCTGGCCGTGTTCTTCGATCAGGCGCGGCATGATCGTCGCGTAGCCCGAGCGAACCGAAGGGTTGGGCATGTCGCTGAACAGCACGCTGTGGCCATTGTCGAACGCGAACCAGCCGTCATCGGTATTGGCATCGCCGGCGCCGAGCTTGCTGTAGTCGAGGGTGTCGCTGGCGGCGGTGCCGTTCTGGCTGTTGACCTGCTGGCGATGTTGCACCGTGGCCACGTAGTTATAGTGCACCGTGCTGACGTGATAACCATCGAGACCGTTTTCGTTTTGCAGCTTCCAGTTGCCGTCGTAGGTGTAGGCCGACTTGCCGGGCAGAACCTCCAGCTCACCGGTCGGCGACTGGGCGACCATCATGTCGAAGAACACCCTGGCATCGCCGAGGAAGTCTTCCAGGCTGTTGTCGGCGGTGACGTCGAGGCTGATGAACACGAAACCCTTGTAGCTTTGGATGCGTGCCTTTTTCAGGCCGCGCGTGGCTTTGTCGAAGCCTTCCGGGTACTCGCCGGGAGCCTTGACCTTGACCAGGCGGCCGTCGCTTTTGTAGCACCAGGCATGGAAGGGGCAGGTGAAGGTCGACTGATTGCCCTTGCCGACGCGGGTCAGCGTCGTGCCTCGATGCTGGCAGGCATTGATCAGTGCGTTGAGCTGGCCGTCACCGTCGCGGGTGATGATCATCGGTTGGCGGCCGGCGCGCAGGGTCACGAAGTCGTGGTTGTTGGCCAGCTCGCTTTCGTGGCAGGCGTAGATCCAGTTCTTCTCGAAGATCAGTTCCATCTCCAGGTCGAACAACTGCGGCTCGGTGAAAATATCCCGGGCGATGCGGAATACGCCCTCTGCCGGGCGGAAATCCAGGCAGCTTTGGATAAACGCTTTCCACTGCTCGACGTTTTTTTCGCCACTCATGGTGTGCACCTTTTTTATTGGGCTAATCGGTGTGCTCATTAGAGAAGCGAGGCGGGTGGCGGTCTATCCGATAAGTTGGCGAAGGCAGTCCGTAAAATTGTGTGGCGGGTAACAGTCTGTTGGGCAGCGATGACACACATTGCGCACCAGGTGATGAACGGCTGCATCTGATTGCGCCAATCGGATACTGTTTTGCAATGCGTCGAGTGCGCATCGAGTGTTTTTTCGGCGGCCCCGACCATGCCTTATCCGCATAGTTGTCGATCACTATCCGTTAAGTGGGCGCCGGCTTTTCATGGCGTGGAAGTTGCTCATTTACCGCCTGTTACGCGCCGTCAGAGCGCGCTGAAAATATTGCCTGTGAGTGCACCCTGATGAGTAGCAAAGTTGATCCGCAGTTTCGCGACATTCGCGTCGACAGCGATGACCTCGAGGCCGCCAGAAGCTGGATGTCCGGTATCTGCGGACCCCATCGACTGGTGAGCGCGACCCCCGAGCGGATCCGCTTTCATCACAGCGCCAACATGCTCAAATCGATGGCCACTACCCTGGGTACTATCGAATACGGGACCGATGTCACCATCGATATCGAAGACGCCGAGCACTTCAGCAGTTACAGCCTGAGTTTGCCGCTGGTGGGCCAGCAGGAGCTGAGCAAGGATGGCAGCGTGATCCGCTCCGACCGCGATCAAGGGGTCATCGTTTCGCCCAATGAAAACCAGCTGCTGGCGATTTCCGGTGACTGTCGCAAGGTTCAGGTGGTGATTACCCGCAACGCGATGAGCGAAGCCCTGGAGGGGATGTTGCAACGGCCCCTGGATGTGCCGCTGCGCTTCGAGCCGGTGATGGATGCGATCGAGGGCGCATCGGCGTCCTGGTGGCGCATGGCGCGTTATTTCATCGACGAGCTGGAGCGCAGCAGCGAACTCTTCGAACAGGTGGTCTTCACCCGAGACATCGAAAGCTCACTGATCAAAGGCTTGATCCTCGCCCAGCCCAACAACTATTCGCAGGAACTGCGGGACGCGCTGGGCGTGAAGTTGCCGCACTACCTGATCAGGGCTCGACAGTACATCCACGACAACGCCCGCGAAGCGCTGCACCTGGAGGACATCGAGGCCGCCGCCGGCGTTTCGCGCTTCAAGCTGTTCGATGCGTTCAAGAAGTACTTCGGCATGTCGCCGATGGTCTACCTGAAAAAATACCGCTTGAACGCCGTGCGCCAGGAGATTCTCGAGCACGGATCGGCCCGCAATATTTCCGGTATAGCCATGGGCTGGGGGTTCATGCACCTGGGGCGTTTTTCCAGCGAGTACCGCAAGCTGTTCGACGAAACGCCGAGCATGACATTGCAGCGCCATGAGGCGCGGCGTTTGCATGGAACGCTGTTCACTTGATGTGTCGTGGCGGTAGTGGTGAAGCGCTCGGGTGTACGCCGAGCTGCCTTTGCCCTGCACCTCTGTAGGAGCGAGCATGCTCCGGGCGGCGTTCCGACGATGGATTCAAGAACACCGTAGGGTGTCAGGCAGCACGCGTTATCGTTGACGTCCATCGCGAGCATGCTCGCTCCTACAGGTGGAAGCAGTCAGCCATCAGGGCCGCTGTAGGAGCGAGCACGCTCGCGATGAACGAAAAAACACCGCGGGGCATCAGACTTCCCGCGTTATCGTTGACGTCCATCGTCGGAACGCCGCCCGGAGTATGCTCGCTCCTACAGGGTTCGTCCCCGGCCTTACTTGCGCACCACCAGATCCAGCAACTCCTCGCGCTCCTTGATCTTTTGCAGGACGATTTCCGAACGTATATCGGTGACGCCGGCGGTGCGGTTGAGGTGGTTGACGATGAAATCCGAGAAGTGCTTGAGGTTGCGGGCCTGGACCCGCAGCACATAGTTGCTCGCCCCGGTGATGACATACGCGGTGACCACTTCCGGCCACTGCTGAACCTTCTTGATGAAGGTCTCGTGCCAGTCCTCGACGTCCTGTCGCAGCGACACATGAACGATGGCTTCCAGTTCAATGCCCAGCCGCTCGGCGTTCAGCACCGCGCGATAGCCGGTGATGATTCCTTCGCTTTCCAGCAGGCGCAACCGGCGCAGGCAGGCCGAGGGTGACAAGGCGACTTTCTCCGCCAGTTCCTGATTGCTGATACGGCCATCCTGTTGCAATTGATGCAGGATGCGCAGGTCTGTCGAGTCAAGGTTCATGGTTTGAATTAATCCGCGTTTTTTTGGCTTTGATTCGAATAATCTGCGAGATAACTACTACAACGATGCTCGCTTTGCACGAAAATTCTCTGAAGATTCGTTCATTATCTCTCCATCGAAAGGCGGGCGAGTTGCCCGGATTGAGGGCGCCCTCGGGGCAGGTTAGTGCAGCTTGCCCCGAAAGCGCCGCATAACAAAAAACAGGACACCCAATGACCACAAGAAACGATTGCCTGGCGCTTGATGCCCAGGACGCGTTGGCGCCCCTGCGCCAGCAATTTGCGCTCCCCGAAGGGATTATCTATCTCGATGGCAACTCCCTGGGCGCGCGCCCGGTCGCCGCGTTGGCGCGTGCTCAAGCGGTGGTCGCTGAAGAGTGGGGCAATGGCTTGATCCGCAGCTGGAACGGTGCAGGCTGGCGTGAGCTGTCCGAGCGCCTGGGCAACCGTCTGGCGGGTTTGATCGGGGCAGGGGACGGTGAAGTCGTGGTGACCGATACCACGTCGATCAACCTGTTCAAAGTGCTCAGCGCTGCCTTGCGCGTACAGGCCAGCCGATCGCCGCAGCGGCGGGTGATAGTCAGCGAGTCGAGCAATTTCCCCACCGACCTGTATATCGCCGAGGGCCTCGCGCAAATGCTCCAACAGGGGTACACCCTGCGCCTGGTCGACAGCCCTGAACAGTTGCCGCAAGCCATTGACCAGGACACGGCGGTGGTCATGCTCACCCACGTCAATTACAAGACTGGGTACATGCACGACATGCAGGCCCTGACCGCGCTGACCCACGAATGTGGCGCGCTGGCGATTTGGGACCTGGCCCATTCCGCAGGCGCGGTACCGGTCGATCTGCATCAGGCGGGTGCCGATTACGCCATTGGATGCACCTACAAATACCTCAACGGCGGGCCGGGTTCGCAGGCCTTTGTCTGGGTGTCGCCGCAGTTGTGCGATCTGGTACCGCAGCCCTTGTCCGGCTGGTTCGGCCATTCGCGGCAGTTCGCCATGGAGTCGCATTACGCGCCGAGCAGCGGTATCGCGCGCTATCTGTGCGGCACCCAGCCGATTACCTCTCTGGCGATGGTCGAGTGCGGCCTGGACGTGTTCGCCCAGACCGACATGGCCAGCTTGCGTCGCAAATCCCTGGCCCTGACTGACCTGTTCATCGAATTGGTCGAGCAGCGTTGCGCGGCTCACGAACTGAAGTTGGTCACTCCGCGTGAGCACGCCAGGCGAGGCAGTCACGTCAGCTTCGAACACCCCGATGGTTATGCGGTGATCCAGGCCCTGATCGACCGTGGCGTGATCGGTGACTACCGCGAGCCGCGCATCATGCGTTTCGGCTTCACCCCGCTGTACACGACCTTCACCGAAGTCTGGGATGCCGTGCAGATTCTCGGCGAGATCCTCGACCAGAACACCTGGTCGCAAGCCCGATACCAGGTTCGCCACAGCGTGACCTGAACCTTCCGGCGTCCTGGTCCGGCCGCGGGCATTTTCCCGCGGCGGGCTTTCGCTCGCCCAAACACCAGTTCTGCAAACACAATAATAAGGAGCACGCAGAATGAAACTGTCCCTCTGGCCCGCCTTGCCGCTCGCCATTTCAAGTTGTCTTGGTCAAATGGCCTGTGCCGCCACTGATAACGGGTTTGTCGAAGACAGTAGCCTGACCCTGACCAACCGTAACTTTTACTTCTACCGCAATAACCTCAACAATCCGGGCGGCCAGAACTATCGGGACGAGTGGGCCCACGGGATCATGCTCGATTACCGCTCTGGCTACACCCAGGGAACGGTGGGGTTCGGGGTCGACGCCTATGCGCAGTTGGGCATCAAGCTCGACAGTGGCAAGGGCCGCACGGGCACGGGCTTGCTGCCGGTCGATGGCGATGGCCGCCCGGAGGATGAATACTCCGAAGCCGGTGGTGCGGTGAAAGCGCGGGTATCCCAGACCGAGCTCAAGTACGGCAACCTGACCCCGCTCAATCCGGTGTTCGGCACCGGCAATGCGCGACTGTTCACCAGTTCCGCCACCGGCTTTCAGCTGACCAGCAATGAGCTCGAGGCGTTGAAACTGGACATCGGTCATTTCACCGCCGGCAACGACAATAATTCGACCAATGCCGATGGCGCGCTCAAAGCGCTGTACGCCGGCGTGGAAACCCGCAGCGTCGATTACCTCGGCGGCAGCTATGCGCTGAGCGATCAGTTGAGTGTCAGCCTCTATGGTTCGCAATTCACCAATATCTGGCGGCAGTACTACGGCAACGCCAACTACAGTTTTGCGCTGGGCGAAGGCCAGGCGCTGAACCTGGATTTCAATCTCTACCGCACCAACGATACCGGCGACAGTCTGGCCGGCAGGATCGACAACACCACCTGGTCGCTGTCCTCCGCCTACACATTCGGCGCCCATCGCCTGACCCTGGCGTACCAACGGGTCGATGGCGACGAGCCGTTCGATTACCTGGGCTTCGACCAGCAGCCGGGCACCTCGATCTTTCTCGCCAACTCGATTCAGGTCCTCGACTTCAACGCCCCCAACGAGCGCTCATGGCAGCTGCGTTATGACCTGGACATGGCGCCGTTCGGTATCCCCGGCCTGAGCTTCATGTCGCGCTACGTCTCTGGTGACCACATCGATGACAGCCATTACGACGGCGGCCCCAATGGCGCCTATGGACGTTACGGCGATGACGGCAAGCGCTGGGAACGCGACATCGAAGCGCGCTACGTCGTGCAATCGGGCAAGGCCAGGGACCTGTCGTTGCGGATACGCCAGGCCAGTGTGCGTTCCACCGCACAAGTCGCCCGCGCCGACACCACGGATAACAACGAAGTGCGCGTCATCATCGAGTATCCACTGAGTATTTTCTGATCCGTGTCCTGCTGTGCGTGGCTGATCCCCACGGCAAAAAACAACAACGTGCTCTTCAAGAAAGACAACATTCAGAGGACATACAAATGACCGACAACGCCGGTTTCGAAACGATATCCAACCGTGAACAAGGCCTGCGACGTCAGCTGACGTCGGGGCAGATGAGCATGATCGCCATTGGCGGTGCGATTGGCACCGGGCTGTTCATGGGCAGCGCCTATGCCATAGGTTATGCCGGGCCGAGCGTGCTGCTCAGCTATGCCATTGGCGCAATCATCACCTTGCTGCTGATGGGCTGCCTGGCGGAAATGACCGTGGCCCATTCGACCTCGGGTTCGTTCGGTGCCTACGCCGAATTTTATGTCAGCCCGCTGGCCGGATTCCTGGTGCGCTATGCCTATTGGGCGGCGATTGTGCTGGCGGTCGGCACGGAGGTGACGGCGGTGGCGATGTACATGAAGTACTGGTTCGCCAACGTACCGGAGTGGATCTGGATCGTCTCGTTCTCCAGTGTGTTGATCGTGCTCAATGCCATCAGCGTGAAGACCTTCGGCACCTTCGAGTACTGGTTCTCGACCATCAAGATCGGCGCGATTGTCGGCTTCATCATCCTGGCGGTGTACGTGGTGTTCGGTTCCGGCAACCCCGAGTACGGCATGCACAATTACAGCGCCCATGGCGGTTTCTTCCCCAACGGTCTGCAAGGGATGTGGATCGCGGTGATCGTGTCGATCTTCAGCTACCTGAGCGTGGAGATGATCGCGGTGGCTGCCGGTGAGGCGAAAGACCCGGAACAAGCGGTCAAGAAAGCCTTTCGCGGGACCATCGTGCGCCTGGTGGTGTTCTACCTGCTGACCCTGGCGTTGATGCTGGCGATCGTGCCTTGGGTCCAGGCTGGCAAAGCCCAGAGTCCGTTCGTCACGGTCATGCAAGCCATCGGCATTCCCGGCGCCACCGGTGTGATGAATTTCGTGATCCTGATTGCCGCGTTGTCAGCGATGAACAGCCAGTTGTACATCACCACGCGCATGATGTTCAGCCTGTCCCGTGCCGGCTATGCGCCAAAATCCATGGGTGTGTTGAGCAAGACCGGAATCCCGTTGAACGCACTGTTGCTCTCGAGTTCGGGTATCGCCCTGGCGACGTTGCTCAACATCCTGTACCCGGAAAGCTCGTTCACCCTGATGATGGCGATCTCGATGTTCGGCGCGATCTTCACCTGGTTCATGATCTTCCTCACCCACTACTGCTTCCGTCGTTTTCACGAACGTAACGGCAACCGCAAGCTGTCGTTTCGCATGCGTCTGTTTCCCTACAGCACCTTGCTGGGGTTGCTCCTGATGGGGGCGGTGATGATCACGACCTACTTCACTGAAGCCTTCAAGATGACCCTGGTGTTCGGCGTGCCGTTCCTGCTGGTGCTATCGATTGTCTATGGCGTTTTCTTCAGGAAAACCAGGGCCGTTGCGACACTGAGTCCTCTGTAGGAGCGGGTGCCCGCTTGCGGCATGCTCCGGGCGGCGTTCCGACGAAAAACGCCAGGACAACGCGGGCATTCAGACAGCCCGCGTTATCGTTGACGCCCATCGTCGGAACGCCGCCCGGAGCATGCTCGCTCCTACAGACAGCAGCCCGATCCGCGCTGCGTTAAAGCCTGCAAGTAAGTCTTTTGGTCGTAGACGGTGCTGGTTTTCCAGCACCGATTGGCTGATCCAGATTACTGCTCGGTCGAATATCTGTTGACCTGATCGTTGCGTACCAACAGACTTTTCGCTTTTTTGTACTTCCAAAGGTCTGATTGATGCGTAAAACATTCACTGTCGTTGCACTGAGCCTGCTTGTATCGCAGTACTCCCTCGCTGGCGAAACGACCAACACGGCTATCGGTGGCGGTCTCGGCGGCGCCCTTGGGAGCGTGGTCGGCCAGGCTGTGGGAGGCAGCACTGGCGCTGCGATCGGCGCTGGCGTAGGTGGCGCGGCCGGGGGCGCGATGACTGCCAAGAGTGGCAAGAAGACCGAGTCGGCTATTGGCGGTGGTCTCGGTGCAGCGGGTGGCCAGGTCATCGGTAACAGTGTCGGCGGTTCCACCGGTGGACTGATCGGCGCAGGCCTGGGTGGCGCGGCAGGTAGTGCGGTCGGCAACAATATGGCCGATGACGATGACCACCACGACTCCGACTACAAGCACAAACATAAACACAAGCACAAACACCACGACTGATCGCCGGTGCCCCCTGTAGGAGCGAGCACGCTCGCGATGGCGGAGTGTCAGGCGACATCGATGTTGAATATGCCGGCCTCATCGCGAGCATGCCGCAAGCGGGCACCCGCTCCTACAGACAGTTCATTGCCTGCGCAAAGCCGTCTGTCGGCTTTCTCCTGCGCGTATTGACCCTGAGCCAAAAAAGACTAACTTACATTGCGTGGGAAAAAATCCCACGCCAAAAATTCAAGGTCGATTGTAGGTTTGACGGGTTACTCCCATGCCGCTCCCGGATCGCAACGTGAACTGCGTTGGTACTGCTCGCGGTAAATCACCAGGAGAATGCACGATGAACACTTACCTGCTTTTCAAGAGAGGCTTGCTGGCGCTGGCCGTCGGTGGCGTCCTCTCGGCTTCCATCGTTTTGCTGCCAGACTCCATTTCCCATGACTCGAGCGCCTATGCCAAGGATGGTGGTGGTGGTGGTGGTGGATTCAAAAAAAGCCCCGCGACCGAATGAGACGCAGGGCTAAAAAATTGGTTGGTTGCGGCCAACCAAAGGAGCGCTTGAAAACTTTGGGTCAGTTACTCGCGATCGTCTCCGGCTGCCAGCCACCGCCCAGGGCCTTGTAGATCGCGACGATGCCGCGATACAGGTCGACCTCGGCCTGGGCCTGGGTGTCTTCGGCCGCCAGGCGTTCACGCTGGGCGTCGAGCAGTACCAGGAAATCGGCGGTGCCTTCGCGATAGCGAATTTCCGCCAGGTCGGCGGCCGAGCGGCTGGACTCGCTCTGACGGATCAACGAAATCAGACGCTGCTGGCGTTTGCCATAGTCGCTGAAAGCGTTTTCCGACTCCTCCAGGGCCAGCAACACTTGCTGTTCGTAGGTCGCCAGGGCGCCTTCGGCATCGGCGTCGGCACCGCGAATGCGCGCTTTCACGCTACCCAGGTCAAAGGCGGCCCAGGTGATGCTCGGACCGAGTGCCCAGGCGTTGGCCGCCGAGGAACCGATCTGCGAACCCCGTGAGGCGGTCCAGCCGAGGAAACCGCTGAGACTGACCCGTGGGAACAGATCCGCCTTGGCCACGCCGATCCGCGCGGTGGCCGAAGCCAGTTTGCGTTCGGCACTGAGGATGTCCGGACGGCGTTGCAGCAGTTCACCCGGATCACCGATCGGCAGGGCCTTGGCGATCGCTGGCAGGTCTTTCGGGCTCAGGTCCACGGTCAGTTTGTCCGGACGTTCACCCAGGAGCGTGGCGATACGGTTTTTCTGCCGAACCTGTTCAGCCTGCAATTGCGGCACGCTGGCTTCGACCGCGGCCAGGCGCGCATCGGCGCGCTCGACATCGAGCTGATCGCCGACGCCGGCATCGCGCAGGCTGATGGTGATCTTGCGCGACTCCTGCTGGTTCTGCAGGTTGGCCAGGGCAATTTTCTCTCGCAGTTGAGCGCCGCGCAGTTGACCGTAGGAATCCACCAGTTCGGCAATCATGGTGACTTGCAGTTGGTAAAGATCGGCCTCGAACGCCTGTTGCTCGGCGTTGGCCGACTCCAGGTTGCGCTGGATCCGGCCAAACAGGTCGACCTCCCAGGCCATGTCCAGGCCCAGGTCGTAGCGTTCGCTGTTGACCCGGTCGGTGGTCTGGCCCGGAATCTGGCCTTTGCCCAGGTCACTGCTGACGCGGCTGGTGATGGTTGGCATGGCGTCGTTGCTGACGTCATCGCGGATCGCCCGCGCGGCTTTCCAGCGGGCGAAGGCGACGCGCAGATCACGGTTGCCTTGCAAGGATTGCGTCACCAACTGGTTGAGGGTCGGGTCTTCGAACTGCTGCCACCAGATGCCTTCGAAACGCGAACGGTCAAAGTTCTTCTGGCCGGCGGCGCCATCGGTGGCGGCCGTGATATTGGCCGCCTCGGTGTCTGGCGTCTTGTAGTCCGGGCCGACGGTACAGGCACTCAGGGCCAGTACCAGCAGGCTCGGCAGGAAGGCTTTCAAACTCATCAGTGCGACTCCAGGTTCAGGGTGGCCTTGGATGCCTTGCGTGCCTGACCGCGCTCGACAAAGTTACGAATCAATACGTAGAACACGGGCGTCAGCAACAGACCGAAGAAGGTCACCCCGAGCATCCCGGAGAACACCGCCACACCCATGGCATGACGCATTTCGGCACCGGCACCGCTGGAGAACACCAGAGGCACCACACCCATGATGAACGCGAAGGAAGTCATCAGGATCGGCCGCAGACGCAGGCGGCAAGCTTCCAGGACCGCCGCCAGCGGGTCGAGGCCTTCGAGCTGCTTGTCCTTGGCGAACTCGACGATCAGGATCGCGTTCTTGCACGCCAGGCCCACCAATACGATCAGGCCGATCTGGGTGAAGATGTTGTTGTCGCCACCGGAGGCAATCACCCCGGTGATGGCCGACAGCAGGGTCATCGGTACGATCAGGATCACCGCCAGTGGCAGGCTCCAGCTTTCGTACTGGGCCGCCAGTACCAGGAACGCCAGCAGTACGCAGAGCGGGAACACGAACAGCGCAGTGTTGCCGGATAGGATCTGCTGGTAGGTCAGGTCGGTCCATTCGTAGGTCATGCCGTTGGGCAGTTCTTCCTTGAGCAGTTTCTCGATGGCTTTTTCGGCCTGGCCGGAGCTGTAGCCGGGGGCTGCCGCACCGTTGATTTCAGCGGTGATGAAGCCGTTGTAGTGCATCACGCGGTCCGGCCCCGAGGTGTCGCTGACCTTGATGAAGGTCGCCAGCGGGATCATCTCGCCTTTGTTGTTGCGTACCTTCAGCTGGCCGATCTGGTCGGACTCAAGGCGGAACTGCTGCTCGGCCTGGACGTTGACCTGATAGGTGCGTCCGAAGCGGTTGAAGTCGTTGGCATACAGCGAACCCAGGTAGATCTGCAGGGTGTCGAAGATGTCGCTGACGGCCACGCCGTGGGTCTTGGCTTTTTCCCGGTCGATGGCGGCATCGACCTGCGGCACGTTCACGGTGTAGCTGGTGAACAGGTTGGCCAGTTCCGGCACGTCATGGCTCTTGGCAATGACGTTCATGGTCTGCTTGTACAGCTCTTCGTAGCCCAGGTTGCCCCGGTCTTCGATTTGCAGGCGGAAACCGCCGATGGTGCCCAGGCCTTGTACCGGCGGTGGCGGGAAGATCGCCATGTAGGCTTCCTGGATCCCGGCATACTGGCCGTTCAGGGCACCGGCAATCGCACCGGCGGACATGCTCGGGTCTTTACGTTCGTCGAACGGTTTGAGGGTCACGAACACGATGCCGGCGTTCGGGCTGTTGGTGAAACCGTTGATCGACAGGCCCGGGAACGCTACAGCGCTTTCCACGCCTGGCTGTTTCAGTGCCAGATCGGACATGCGTTTGATCACGTCTTCGGTACGGTCCAGGCTCGCGGCGTCCGGCAGTTGCGCGAAAGCCACCAGGTATTGCTTGTCCTGGCCGGGTACGAAACCGGTCGGAGTGCTGGAGAAACCGAAGAAAGTCAGCACCATCAGGCCGGCGTACAACAGCAGGGCGATGCCGCTGGAGCGGATGACCCGGCGCACGGTGCCGACGTAACCATGGCTGGCTTTTTCGAAGAAGCGGTTGAACGGACGGAACAGCCAACCACCCAGCAGTTTGTCCAGTACACGGGAGAACCGGTCTTTCGGTGCATCGTGGCCCTTGAGCAGTACCGCGGCCAATGCGGGCGACAGGGTCAGCGAGTTGAACGCCGAGATCACGGTCGAGATCGCAATGGTCAAGGCGAACTGCTTGTAGAACTGACCCGTCAGGCCGGAGATGAACGCTGCCGGTACGAACACGGCACACAGCACCAGTGCCGTGGCAATGATCGGGCCGGTCACTTCACCCATGGCTCGCTTGGTCGCATCGAACGGGTTGAGCCCCAGCTCGATGTTGCGCTCGACGTTCTCCACCACCACGATGGCGTCGTCCACCACGATACCGATCGCCAGTACCAGGCCGAACAGCGACAGGGCGTTGAGCGAGAAGCCGAACAGGTGCATCACCGCAAACGTACCGATCAACGATACCGGCACCGCCACCAACGGAATGATCGAGGCGCGCCAGGTCTGCAGGAACAGGATCACCACCAGCACCACAAGGATCAACGCCTCGAAGAGGGTGTGAACCACCGCTTCGATGGAGCCGCGCACGAAGATGGTCGGGTCATAGACGATGCTGTAGTCCATGCCTTGCGGGAAGCCTTTCTTCAACTCTTCCATCTTCGCCCGAACCTCGTTGGAGATGTCGATGGCGTTGGAACCTGGACGCTGGAAGATCGGAATGGCCACGGCTGGTTGGTTGTTGAGCAACGAACGCAGGGCGTATTGACTGGAACCCAGTTCGACCCGGGCGATGTCCTTGAGGCGAGTGATTTCACCGTTATCGCCTGCGCGAATGATGATGTTCTCGAACTCTTCCTCACTGACCAAACGGCCCTGGGTGTTGATCGACAGCTGGAAGCTCTGGGCATTCGGGGCAGGAGGCGCGCCCAATTGACCGGCAGCGACCTGGCGGTTCTGTTCGCGAATGGCGGTGACGACATCGGTCGCGGTCAGGTTGCGCGAAGCGGTCTTGTTCGGATCGAGCCACACCCGCAGCGAGTAGTCACCCATACCAAACAATTGCACATCGCCGACGCCGCCCAGGCGCGCCAGCTCGTCCTTGATGTTGAGGATCGCGTAGTTGGACAGGTAGAGCATGTCGTAGCGTTTGTCCGGCGAGGTCAAGTGCACCACCATGGTCAGGTCGGGCGATGCCTTGTCCACGGTGATACCGATGCGCGTCACTTCCTCGGGGAGTTTCGGCTCGGTCCGGGTCACGCGGTTCTGCACCTGCACCTGGGCATTGTCCAGGTCGGTACCCAGGGCAAAAGTGATGGTCAGGGTGATCTTGCCGTCAGCGGTGGATTGCGAGGACATGTACAGCATGTTCTCGACGCCGGTGATGGCCTGCTCCAGCGGAGCGGCCACGGTTTCGCCGATGACCTTGGGGTTGGCACCCGGGAAGTTGGCGCGGACCACCACGGTCGGCGGCACCACTTCCGGGTATTCGCTGATCGGCAACTGGAACAGCGAGATCGCACCGGCGATCAGGATCAACAGCGATAGAACCGCTGCGAAGATCGGCCGCGAAATGAAGAACTGGGAAAAATTCATCGTAAAAATCCCTTAGTCGCGTGGGGTCGTGGCAGCCAGTTTCACAGCCGTGCCCGGTGCGACCCTGGCAGGCGCGACTTGGGGCAGGTTGCTGGCTTCCAGCGCCTGGCGTTGTTGTGCGAGTGCCGCGAGGGTCTGTTCACTGGCCATCGGAATCACTTCAGGGGTGACTGGCGAGCCAGGGCGTACCCGTTGCAGGCCCTTGACGATGATGGTGTCGTCCTTGTTCAGGCCGCTGCGCACGATGCGCAAACCTTCGATCTTCGGACCCAGTTCCACCGCACGATAGGCAGTGTTGTTATCGCCATCCATCACGATCACGAACTTCTTGCCCAGGTCGGTGCCGACCGCTTCATCATTGATCAGCATGGCGCTGTAGGTGCCGCTGCCCACCAGTTTCAGGCGTGCATAGAGGCCCGGGGTGTAGCTGCCATCGCTGTTGTCGAACACGGCGCGGCCGCGGATGGTGCCGGTCTTGGGGTTGACCTGGTTGTCGATGAAGTTCATCTGACCCAGGTGCGGGTTGCCGTCTTCATTGGACAGGCCCATGTACACCGGGGTGGTGTCGCCGCGTTTGCCCTGGCGTGCGAGTTGGGTGTACTTGAGGAACACACGTTCGTCCGCGTCGAAGTAGGCGTATACCTTGTCGGTGGAGACCACGCTGGTCAGCGCGGTGGTGTCGGCGGTCACCAGGTTGCCGGCGGTGATTTCAGCACGGCTGACGCGGCCGGCGATTGGCGCGGTGACACGGGTAAAGCTCAGGTTCAGCCGCGCCAGATCAAGCTGCGCTTGCAGGGCGCCGACAGCGGCGCGGGCTTCCTGGGCAGCACTGGTACGCGAATCGGCCAGTTCGGCGGAAATGGCGTTGCTGGTGCGCAGGCGCTCACCGCGCTGGGCTTCGTTTTCGCTGCGGGTGGCGTTGGCGCGCGATTGTGCAACCAGCGCTTCGAGGCGGCGGACCTCAGCCTGGAACGGACGCGGGTCGATCTGGAACAGCAGGTCGCCTTTCTTGACCAGTGCACCTTCGGTGAACGCCACTTCATCGATCTGGCCGGAGACCCGTGGACGAATCTCGACGGTTTCCGGGGCTTCGAGGCGGCCGGTGAATTCGTCCCATTCGTTGACCGGTTGTTCCAGCACCCTGGCCACGCTGACCTTGGCCGCTGGCGGGGTGGCGGCGGTTTCCGGGGCCTTGCCGCAGGCGCTCATCACCACTACGGCCAACAAAGCCAAGGGGAAGCGCAAATGTTTGAGTGACTGTTCCATGGATGCATCCGCCAATGTGTTGAGATTGGCGAATGATGCGCGGCGGGTTTGTATCTCACGAATCGAATGGGGCGAAGGTAACTATCATTCGGAATGATATGAGAGCCCAGGCCAGCTCTCTAGCCTGCGCCTTACGCAGAGGACTATCAATCAGGTCGATGGCAATTCTGTGTTGCCGCAATAGCAACAGTCGGGCTTGAAACAGAGGTGTGGCCTTCGCGAGCAGGTCGAATCGTCACACCGTCGCTCCCACAGGTTCAATGCGAACCTTGTGCGAGCCTGCTCGCGAAGAGGTCATCTGCCTCTATACATCGTCAGGATCAGGCCACGCTATCCGGCCCCCCGAATGCCTGCGATCTATGCCAATTTCGTCTCCACCAATGCCCAAACCCATCAAGCCACAACGCCTCGGATAGACCACTCTGACCGGTCTTTCCAAGGAGAAGACCATGATCCGACTGACCCTGATCGAAGCCCGTGAATTGGCCGAATCGATCCTGTTGCACAACGGTTTCAATCTGGCCCATGCACAAGCGGTGGCGGCGACGGTGCTTGTTGGCGAACGTGATGGCTGCGCCTCCCACGGTTTGTACCGGATTCTGGGGTGTGTGAGTTCCCTGCGGGCCGGCAAGGTGTCAGCCGATGCCGAGCCACAGGTGATCGATCAGGCGCCGTCGATTGTGCGGGTGGATGCTGGCGGCGGGTTTTCGCAATTGGCGTTTCAGGCGGGGTTGCCGTTGCTGGCGCAGAAAACCCGGGCCAACGGCATTGCGGCGTTGGCCATCAACCACTGTGTACATTTCTCGGCGCTGTGGGTGGAGATCGAGCAGCTGACTGCTGCCGGTCTGGTGGCACTGGCGTGTAATCCCAGCCACGCCTGGGTGGCGCCGGCAGGAGGACGACTGCCGGTGTTCGGCACCAATCCCATTGCCTTCGGTTGGCCGCGTGCGGGGCAAGATCCGTTTGTGTTCGACTTCGCCACCAGCGCGATTGCCCGTGGTGATATCGAACTGCATCGGCGTGCCGGCAAGGCGATTCCCGAAGGTTGGGGCGTCGACGCCCAAGGCCGGCCGAGCACCGACGCCAACGTGGTGCTCGACAGTGGCGCGATGCTGACGTTCGGCGGGCACAAGGGTTCGGCGCTGGCGGCAATGGTGGAGTTGATTGCCGGGCCGCTGATTGGTGACCTGACCAGTGCCGAGTCGTTGGCTTACGACGGGGGCAGCAAGTCGTCGCCGTACCATGGCGAGTTGATCATCGCCCTGGACCCTCGGCGCTTTCTGGGGGGCGCCACTGAAGAACATCTGGCCCGGGCCGAAACCTTGTTCCAGGGTATTGAAGGGCAGGGAGCACGCTTACCGTCGCAACGACGTTACGCGGCGCGGGCCCGCAGCCTGGTGGAAGGCGTGCAAATTCCCGAGGCGCTGTACAACGACCTCAAGGCCTTGCTCGCCTGATCGAATCAAAGTGCTCGCTCCTGCGGGAACGGTGTCGATCCGTTAATGACCGGTGAAAGCGGTCGGTGCAGGAGCGGGCCAAGCCAGCGAACTTTCAGGGCCATCAAGCCAAAGAGTCACCCCGGCGCGGGGTGGCTGGCACGCCGGTGTCCACGGCAGCAACCCGCGCCGCCGACTCGGCATCCACCAGGCGCAATGACTTGCCGCGGGTCTCGCGGGTCAGGCCGACAGCCACCACGGAAATCAGCGCGGCGCCCACCAGATACCAGGCGATCGGAGTCGAGTTGTTGTACTTGTTGAGCAAGGTGATGGCGATCAGCGGTGCCAGGGAACCGGCGAAGATCGGCGCCACCTGGTAGCACAGGGACAATGCGGTATAGCGTACGTGGGTCGGGAACAGTTCAGCCATCAGCGCAGAGTAAGGCGCATAAGTCATCGACTCGATGGCCAGGCCGAGGACGATGGCGGCCATGATCATCCAGTCGTTGCCGGTGTCCATCATCGGGAAACCGATGAAACCCCAGAACGCTGTGAGCACCGCGCCGGTCAGGTAGACCGGCTTGCGCCCGACGATGTCCGACAGATAGCCCATCAGCGGGATCAGGAAAAAGTGCACCAGGTGCGCGCCGAACATCAGCAGCAGAATTTGCGAAGTGTCCTTGTGCACCACCAGTTTCAGGTAGGTAATCGAGAACGTCACCACGGTGTAGTAGAGGATGTTCTCGGCAAAGCGTGCGCCGATTCCCACCAGCACCGAACGCCAGTGATGACGCAGCACTTCCACCACACCGAGCTGTTGCTGTTTGGTCTGTGCCTGACGGGCCTGGGCTTCCTTGAAGATCGGCGCGTCATCGACGCTGGTGCGAATCCAGTAACCGATCAACACCACTACCGCCGAGAACCAGAATGCCACGCGCCAGCCCCAGGCAAGGAACTGCTGCTCTGACAGGTTCGACGACAACAGCAGCAGGGCAACCGTGGCCACCAGGTTGCCGGCCGGTACCCCGGCTTGCGGCCAACTGGCCCAGAAGCCCCGACGATTGTCCGGGCAGTGTTCGGACACCAGCAGAATCGCGCCGCCCCACTCGCCACCGAAAGCGAAGCCCTGGATCAAGCGCAACAGCACCAGTAGCACCGGCGCTGCGTAACCGATCTGGTCGAAGCCAGGCAGGCAACCCATCAGGAAGGTGGTGATGCCGACCACTACCAGGCTCAGTTGCAGCAGGCGTTTGCGGCCGAATTTGTCACCGTAGTGGCCGAACACCAAACCGCCCAACGGCCGGGCGAGAAAGCCGACCGCGTACAAGGCGAAGGCGGCGATGATGCCATCTATGGGGTTGTCGGTCTGGCGGAAGAACAGCTTGCCGAAAACCAATGCCGAGGCGGTGCCGTAGAGAAAGAATTCATACCATTCGGCGACGGTGCCAGCCATGGCGGCGGCCACTACGCGTTTAAGTCCCGATGGTGTGGTTGCGCTTTGCGTGTGTTGAGGATTCGACATGCTGACGTACCTTGTTAAGGCGCAAAAAAACGGGCAGCCGGGTCGGGTCGGTAAAGGCCCGACGGGCAATCATTCAGAGACCGACGTCCGGCAGCTCCGGGCGGTTGGCCAACGCCTTGGCCATGATCTGCTCGACGAATACGCGGTCGGCTTCCGGCAGGGCCAGGCGTGGCGGACGGGTCAAGGCGCTGCCGCGACCGGCGATGGCTTCGCACAGTTTGATGCACTGCACCAGGTCGGCACGGGCATCGAGGTGCAGGATCGGCATCAACCATTCGTAGATCGGCATGGCTTCGGCGAAACGACCGGCCTTGGCCAGGCGGAAGATGGTTTCGCCTTCTTTCGGGAACACGTTGGACATACCCGAGACCCAACCTTCGGCACCCACGGCGATACTTTCCAGCACCACGTCGTCGAGGCCGGCGAACAGCACGAAACGGTCACCGACTTCGTTGCGCACGTCGATGAAGCGGCGGGTGTCGCCGGACGAATCCTTGAAGCACACCACGTTGTCGCAGTCGGCCAGGGAAATCAGGATGTCCGGGGTGACATCGTTCTTGTAGATGGGCGGGTTGTTGTAGACCATCAGCGGCACGTCGACGTTTTTCGCCACATAGCGGTAATGCTCGGCGGTCTCGAACGGCTTGGAACCGTAGACCAGCGCCGGCATCAGCATCACCCCATCGACGCCGACCCGGCGTACGGCATTGGCGACCTTGGCCGCTTGCAGGCTGGTGAACTCGGCCACGCCGCAAATCACCGGTACGCGACCACGGGCGGCATCGACAGCCACCTCAGTCACGGCGATTTTCTCTTCGGCGGTCAGCGAGGTGTTTTCACCCACCGAGCCGCAGACGACCAGGCCCGACACGCCGTCGCGGATCACGTTGGAAATCACCTGATGGGTTTTTTCCAGGTTGATAGAGAAGTCATCGTTGAATTGAGTGGTCACCGCTGGGAAGACGCCACTCCAGTTAATGTGCTTGCTCATTGTTGCCTCCGGTTGGTTAATAGTATTTCGTATACGAAGCTTGAGATGACAATGCTCGGCCAGTGCTTCTTTTACTTCTCAGGTTTTTTTTACCGGTCGTTGGTCTGGGGGTTCAGGGATTGCGTGATCAGGCGCCGGGCCAAGTGTCGGACAGGCGATAGCCTTGTGGCCAGGGATCGCTTGGGTCGAGCAGCAATTGATGGGTGCCGGTGATCCACGCCCGGCCGGAAACACACGGGTAAATCGCGGCACGGCCGGCGACTTCGGTCAGCGAATCAATGCGGCAGTGGAACTCGGAGCCGATAATCGAACGGCCGACAAAGCGCTCGCCAACCTGCATCAAGCCTTTGGCCTGCAACACCGCCATGCGCGCCGAGCAACCGGTGCCGGTGGGGGAGCGGTCGATCTTGCCCGGTTGAATCACCACCGCATTGGCGCCGGTGGCGATGCCATTCTCATGGATGATGGGCGCGGCAATCTGGCAGAAGGAAATGTGCGACCACTCGGGATTCAGCGGATGCACGAAGCCCAGTTGTTCGTTGGCCGCTCGAGTGATTTTCAGCCCGACTGCCACCAGATCGGCCGCTTCATCCGGGCGGATGGAGAAACCCAGGCCTTTGGCATCGGCAATCACGAAACTGTCGCCACCATAAGCGGTGTCGACCTTCAGCGAGCCGATGCCTTCGACTTCAATCCACGCATCCAGGCGGTCGGCGAAGGACGGCACGTTTTTCACTTCCACCCGTTGCACCTTGCCATCCCGGCAGTCGGCCACGGCTTCGATCAGGCCGCCGGGCGCTTCCAGCACCAGGCGGGTTTGCGGCTCGGTCATGGGCAGAATGCCGCTGTCGAGCAATACGGTGGCGACGCACAACGAGTTGGAGCCGGACATCGGCGGGGTGTCCGCCGGTTCCATGATGATCCAGGCCATCTGCGCCCGTGGATCCTTGGCCGGGACCAGCAGGTTGACGTGGCGGAACACGCCGCCGCGGGGTTCGTTGAGGACGAAGTTGCGCAGGGTTTCGTCCCGGGCGATCCAGCGCGACTGTTCCCACACGGTGGCGCCGGGCGGCGGGGCGACACCGCCGACGATCACGTCGCCGACTTCGCCTTCGGCGTGGCAGCTGACTACATGAATGACTTTTGATGAACGCATTGCCTGCTCCTTGTTTCGTTTGTTAAGGCCTCATCGCGAGCAGGCTCGCTCCTACAGGGTTTTGTGGTGTATCCAACGACGCAGGTCACTGTGGGAGCGAGCCTGCTCGCGATGGGGCCATCGGTTATTTCACTGATTTCAGAAACGCCGCAGTCTCCGCATGCACCGGATTGCCAATCACCTGATCCGGTGAACCAATCTCGTGCACCAGACCATTGCGGAAGAACGCCACACGGTCGGAAACGTCCCGGGCAAAGCGGATTTCGTGGGTCACCAAGACCATGGTCATGCCGTCTTCGGCGAGCATGCGCATGGTGTCCAGCACTTCACCGACCAACTGTGGATCGAGGGCCGAGGTGGCTTCGTCAAACAGCATGTAGTCCGGTGACATGGCCAGGGCGCGGGCGATGGCCATGCGTTGTTGCTGTCCACCGGACAGCTTGCCAGGGAAGGTCTTTAGCTTGCCGCCCAGACCGACGTGGGTCAGTTGCTTCACCGCCAGCTCTTCAGCTTCAGCCTTGCTTTTGCCCAGCACTTTGCGCGGCGCGAGCATGACGTTTTCCAGCACCGTCAGGTGCGGGAAGGCATTCCATTGCTGGAACACAATGCCGATTTTCTGCCGCAGGCGATTGAGATCGGTGGCGCGGTGATGGACCTCGATACCGTCAACGCGGATATTGCCTTTCTGGATCGGTTCCAGGCCGTTGATGCACATCAGCAAGGTCGATTTGCCGGAGCCGGAGCCGCCGATGATCGACACCACTTCGCCCTTGTTCACCGTCAGGTTGACGCCCTTGACCACTTCGAGGTTGCCGAAGGATTTATGTACGTTGTCGATCTCAATCATTTTCTTGCCACCTTCTTTCCAGACGAGCGCCCAGGCGTGCGACCACCAGGCTCATGACGTAATAGATAAGGCCCGCGATGCACAGCACCAGCAACGGTTCCTGAATGCGCGTGACGATGGTTTGCGAGGCGCGCAGCAGTTCGACGATGCCGATCCACATCACCAGCGCGGTGTCTTTCATTACCCCGAGCACCAGGTTCAGCCAGCCGGGGAACGCTACTCGTGTGGCCATCGGCAGGACGATCCAGCGCAAGTCCTGCAGGAAGCTCAGCCCCAGCGAGCGGCTGGCCCGGCGCACGGTGAACGGCACCGCCAGCACGCCGGCACGCACGATCTCGGTGAAGTACGCCGCAGCGTAAACCCCCAGCACAATGCAGCCGACGCTAAAGGCGCTGATGTTCAATCCGATGATGCTTTTGAATGAGTTGAACAGTACGAACTGGATCAGCAACGGCACGCTGCGAAACACGTCAAGCACCCAGGCCAGCGGCTGGCTGGCCCGTGGCAACAAGGCCCGCAGCAGGCCGAAGAACAACCCGGCCAAGGAGCCGAGAATGATCGACCAGAACGTCAGTTGCATCGTGACCCACGCGCCGTTGAGCAGGAACATCAGGTCATTCGAGGAAAAATCGGTGGAAAACATGGACAGCTCCTCAGTAACGGAACAACCGCCAGGCCATCAGCCGGGCTGCCGCGACGATCGCCTTGGCAATCACGTAATACAGCACCGCTGCGATAGCGAAATACTCGAAGGTGCGGAAGGTCTTGACGTTGTATTCCTGGGTCACACCGGTCAGGTCATTGTTCAGCCCGACGATCACCCCCAGCGACGTCATCAACACCGCCCAGACCATCTGATTGGTCAGCGGGTAGAACACGATCCGCAGCAGTTGCGGGACGATGATCAAGCGGTAGGCCTGGAAGGCACTCATGCCCAGGGAACGCGCCGCACGCACCTGCGTGTCAGGCACGGCCTTGAGGCCGCCGCGAAAGTTCTCCGCCAGATACCCGGCATTGTTGAAGGTGATCCCGGCCAGCAGGGCGAACCAGGAACTGACGTGCAGGTCCAGCGAGCCGAGGCCGAAGTAGAGGATGTAGATCTGGAACAGCGACGGGGTGTTGCGGGCTATCGATACCCAACCGTTGGCGAACCCGCGCAGCAATGGGTGTTTGACCTCGCGCATCACCGTCAGGGCCAGGGCGATCAGCACGCCGAAGATCATCGACAGCGCGGCGGTTTCGAAGGTGACGATGGCGCCGGCAAGCATGTCCGGCAGGGCGCGCAGGGCGGAGCGCCATTGGAAGCTGTAGTCAAACATGCGCAGGGCTCTCCAGTAGGGCAGCAGGTTGTAACCAGGCCGGCAAACGTCCACTGGCCGTTGCGGTGCAGGCCGCGTCGACGCATTCGGCAAGGCTGGCGAAGTGCACCTTGCGGCCGACCAGGCCCGGTGCGTAGTGGGCGTATTTGCCCGAGTTGGTCATCAGGGTTTCAGCCGCCTTGGGGATAACGGGTTCGCCGAGCATGCACCAGCAGGTGTCGGTGACCAGGGTCGCGCCAAACGCTTGGATCACGGCGATGTGCCCGGCCTCGCGGGCCTGCTCCAGCACGGCACGGCCGCAGGTGATGGCAAGCACTACATCCGGGTGTCTTTGCCGCCCCCGGCACAGTCGCGCCAGGTGAGCGAACTCGCTGAGGGAAAAGTGCGGGTTACCCAGCGACACCACATCCACTCGGTTATCGCGAGCACTGTTGAGTTCGCGCCAACTCGGCAGCAGGTCCTTCAGGCGGATTTTTTCCACGGCAATGGAAGTGTCCGCATCCAGCACCTGCGCCGGGTTGATGGCCTCCGGGGTGACCCCGGCGATGTGGAACAGTGGCGCCGCAGAGGTGGTGGCGAAGGCCGCGCCAAAGGCTTTGAGGTCGTCCAGGCTCGGCTTGCGTTTTTCCAGCCCCAGTACCAGCGGTACGCGACTGCCGGCCAGGGCACCAATGTGGTAACCCAGCAGCGGGTAGAAGGCATCGTCCAGTTCACCGAGGGCAGGCAACTCGATCTGCAACCGGGCCTTGCGTTGCGCGTCCAGGTGGCAGCCGATCAGCGGGGCGCGACCAGTGAGGGCGATGCAGATGTCCAGGTAATCCGGGTATTTCAGGGTGCGTGCACCGAGCACACTGTTGGCGTAGACCACGGCGTTGGATTCCGCCCAGACGATTTGCTCGCCAGCCTTCGGTGCAGTGTCGAGCAGGTACGGCGCGCAGGTGAAGCTCAGCTGTGCGCCCATCGCCATATAGGCATCGCCCAAGGCACTGGCCGGTTCACCCAGTGCCGGGTCGATACCCAGTTCGCGCCAACGGCGATGGTCGACGGATATTGAATTGAGGGTGGTGGGCACTCGTACTTTCGCTCCCCATTGCACCAGTTGCCTGGCAAAGCGCAGGCTCGCAGGTCCCGTGTAAATGCAGCCGTCGATGTGTGCTTGAGTGACATCCACCAAGTGCTCGGCACCCTGCAGTTCGGCCATGCGCAGGACGATTTGCATGGCCATTTGCGCGGCCTTGCCATGCAGGCCATCGAGCAGCGCCCGATCATGCTCGGTGAGCCTGATCGAGGCCGTGCCGCCAGCGTTTGGTGATAGGCTGTCGAGTGCCTGCCAGGCGTCGCCCGGCAGGTGATCGAACAGACTCAATGTTGAATTTTCGACCCGGGCGAAGGCCTGGCCGCGCAAGGCGGCGAAGGCCTCCCGACCGATGCAGAGCACCGGCAGGGAACGGGCAAACATAGTCTGTGCCACCAGCACGCCCAAGGTCAGGATCTCGTCGGCTTCGGCCAGCACCAATGCCGCCGGTGCATGGCCGTTGCTGATCAGTTCCATCAACACACTGCTGCCGGTGCACGAGCCGCGACCACTGGGAATCGCGAGCACGCGGCCGGCCAGGTGCTGGCCGCTGAGCGGATGATGACGATCGATGACTTCACCCGTGCCGGGATCGACTCCGCCCCAGAAGCTCAAGCCGACATCGGCGAACAGCAGGACGCCTTGCGCGGCACCCGCCACCAGGCTGCGCCCGCTCAGAGAAATTGGCCCAGGCATGCCGGACATCTCAGTAGTAGACCTGAGGCACGGTCAGGCTGGTCGGCGGGATCTCGGTGCCGACCCATTTGACGAACAACTCCTTGTAGCGACCGGTGCGCACCTGTTGGTTGACGAACAGGTTGAGGTAGTTGATCAGGCCGAACTCGCTGCGCTTGGCGCCCAGGGACACGTAGTCGATGACGTACGGGGCGTTACCGGCGACTTTCAGGTTTTTGTATTTGCCCGACTTGAGGGTGGCGGCAGCCACGGTGTTGGTGACCACGGTGGCATCGATGTGGCCTTGGGCGACGGCCAGCAGGGTATCGCTCTGTGACTGGTAGGCTCGGAAACTGCCCGAGCCCCAGTTCTTCACGTCTTTCTCCAGGGCGATGGCCTCATAGGTGCCGCTGGTGTTGCCCACGGCTTTGCCCTTGAGGTCGTCGAAGCTGTTGATGCCGGTATCGTCGCGGGTCAGCACCACCATCTGGAAGGCAAAGTAGGGCACGGTGAGGCCAACGGTCTTGGCACGCTCGAGTGTGTCGGAGGTGGACGCGACGATCACGTCGGCCCGCCCGGAGACCAGTGCGGGAATGCGATCCGGGAACGGCGTTTCCACCACTTCGGCCTCGACCCCGAGGATCTTCGCCAGGTCGTGGCAATAGTCCACATCGAAGCCGGCCGGCGAGTTGCTGGCATCACGGAAGCCCATGGGCGGGAAATCCAGGGTTACGGCGCAGCGCAGCTTGCCCGAACCGATGATGTCGTCGAGCTTGTCGGCCTGGGCAGTGGCGATGAAGGAGGTACTGAGAACAGCGCTGAGGGCTACGGCAAATGCGGGGTTTTTCATAGAGGCCTCGTTGATGTGAAGTGCTGTTGAATATCGTATTGGGGATTTCGTATACGATATTAACGATAGCAATCAACGTGCCCGATTCAAGTTCTGATGGTGAATAAATCGCGAGGCCTTGAAGTAGAGGTCTTGCAGGGGAGCAACGGGCGGGAGGGTGGACGCCTGGGCAAACGATGGCAGTGTTACAGATGGGAGCAATGGGTGTGTGGGCGCACCTTTAAGGAACACTGGCAGTTAAAGGTGCGTGCCTGTTTATTTGTTCGTGGCGGGTTTTGCGTTGAATGTCAGCGGGTGTGGGGCAGGTGCTCGAACAGCGTCGTGCAGACGCCGGCAATGTGCTCGTCCAGAAGCTTCACCGCCAGGTCCACATCCCCGGCGCGGCAGGCCGCCAGGATCTCGCGGTGTTCGTGATCTGCCCGTTCCTTGCCGGCCGACAAGCTCATCTGCATGCGTAGGTAACGCTCCAGCTTGTCGTTGACCGAACGGATCAGACTCACCAGAAACGGTCGCTGCGCCGGTTCGTACAGGCACGAATGCAGCTCCCAGTTGAGCTCGGCCCAGCGTCCCACGTCGTCCTCGCCGATGAACTCCTGACAGATGCGCTCGGCGCGGGCGAACGTCTCTTCGGTCATGTTCGGAATGGCCAGGCGCAGAATCTTGTCTTCCAGCAACATCCGCACTTCGAACATCTGCGCCAGTTCCGCATCGGAAACCCGCGTGACCATCGCCCCGCGATTGCGCTGGAACATCACCAACCCTTCGGCCTCCAGCCGCTTGAGGGCTTCGCGCACCGGGATCTTGCTGACATTGAACTGACGGGCGATGTCGTCCTGGCGGATCGGCTCATCCTCGGCAAAATGCCCGGCGACAATCGCATCCCGAAGATGGCGGGTAATGATTTCCGAAGTCGAAGGCGTGTTGCCAAGGTCGGGTGCGTTGAGTTTGGGTAGGTTCACGGCGGCGGTCATTTGGAGTGAGATAGCGCTAGGGTATACGAAATTCTTTTGCTGATCTTCCCCGGTTCGGCGTCGATGCACCCGTTTTATTTAGATGAGGTGCTCGGGGGCGAGGCCCGCCAGTGATAGCGCCGCCGAAGTTTCCCGCCCGGTGGCAGGCAAATACTTTGACCTTTATTTCGAAGCCCATGGTCACAGGTTCATCAGCAGGTGAAAACGGGCCGAAATGGAGGCATCAGGTTCGGCTCTCCTGCGCCAACTTGCTCGCCGATCAGAGGTAGCACGCCATGTACTCCCACTATTCACCAGAGCAGCGCCTGGCCTGCCGACGTCTCGCGATGGAGCAGAACGCAAGACTCTTCGAGCAAGCCAATGCACTCAGTCGTTACGCCTCGGGCCTGCTCGATCAACCGGATTTCGACAGTGAGAAATTCCTCGAGTATCTGCAGCAGCGGGGTAAGGCGGACGCCTTGTTTCGTCAGGCTCTGGAACACATTGTGCTGCTCAATGAGCAGTTTTCTGATCTGTAGGAGCGAGCATGCTCGCGATGGTCGTCAACGATAACGCGGGCGGTCTCGATGCCCATGTTGTATGGGCGTCTTTTCGCGAGCATGCTCGCTCCTACCACCTGCCCGGCAAACTCAGGCGTCCTTGAATGCGGGGATCTGGTGACTATTGTTGCACTTTAGCCACCCGCCGACCGCTCATGAAGCACAGGGACCCACCCAGCGCGGTCAGTGCGCTCAAGGCATAGAACATTGTGGGCGCGGGGGTATGCATCAATAGAAAGCCACAAATCACCGGGCTCAGGGCGCCACCGAGGGCCGCCAGGTTCTGGGCGCCGTAGTAGCTGCCGCGCAGCTCTTCCGGGGCCAGGGTGTCGACGAAGAGGAATTCGGCCGGGTAAATGATCATTTCACCGAGGGTGAAGATGAACATCGCCACGCACCAACTCAACATGCTGTCGGACAGGCTGAAGCCGATCAGGCCAAGGATGAACAGGCTGGTGCCCGCGGCAATCCAGTAGCGCAGCTTCTCGCGATTGAGGAACCGGCCGATCTGGTACTGCAGCAGGATCACGCTGATGGCGTTGCAGGCGAGCAGGGCGGCCATGATTTCCAGGGCGCGTTTGGAATCGTGGGTCACCAGCAGGTATTGCGACAGATAGAGGGTGTAACGCCCGTGCACCACGGTACTGAGCAGGCAGCCGCACGTGAACATGATCAGGGTGCGGTCGTTTTTCAGGGTGACCAGGGTTTTCAGGAAACTCTGGGGTTGCCCAATGGCGGGTGTCTGCGCCGAATCCCTGGGAATACCTGTCATCAGGAAGATGCTGAAAAAGGCGATGGCACCGGCAATCAGGAACGGTGCGATCGGATAGACCCCGGCAATCACCACGCCGAGCATGGGGCCTGTGGCATAGCCGACGTTGGTCAGCGTGTAGCGCAGGGAAAACGCCTTGGCCCGCTGACCCATGGGCAGGTTCTCGCTGAGGATCGCTTTGGAGCCGATGAGAAACAGCGCTGACGCGGTCTCGGTGATCACCAGGGTGGCGGTGGTCAGGTAGAGATTTTCGGCAAAGGTCAGCAGCACGAAGCCGATGGCGCTGGAGAGCATCGCCAGGATCAGCAGTCGGCGCTTTTCCAGGCGATCGATGATATAGCCGCCGTAGAGAGCCAGCAGGGTGGCGATAAACACCGCGATACCGAGCAGCAAGCCAACGTCCTGTTGGTTGAGGCCCAGCTTGTTGCTCAGGAACAGCGTGAGCAAGGGGCTGGTGATGGCACGGCTGACCACGATGGTCAGTGACACGATCATCAAGCGGCGGATAACGAGTGAGTAAGTGGCCACGGTAGGTGCAAATGTCCTTATTCAGATTTTTGGGGTGAGCCTGTGTACCGGGTCGCTGCCAATCGCGAGCAGGCTCGCTCCCTCAGGGGATTGCATTGCAAATGCGAGAGCGACGGTGCGACCTGCTCGCGATGAGGTCCGGCCGGGCGCTACAGTGCTCAAGCCAGCCACCGATCCAGCGTACGAACCGATTCCAGTTCTTCAATCCGCCACAACTGTCCGAGCAGTTCCTCAACCCGCTCCCGGGCCAAGACCCGTATCGCCAAACTGAAAAACTTTTCCTCCAGTGCTGCATCGCTCAGCGGATTACCCGGCGCGCCCAATGGCACTTCAACGCACAGGCTCGCTTGCCGACCGTCCACGGTCCGCAGCGTCACCAGGGGCTCGCCATCGTTGGACAGTAGCGGGTCCACTTCAAGGTGAATGCGTGACATCCACCGAACAATGCGTGGATCGTTGCGCGCTTCAGGGTCATAGGCCGGCAATCGACAATGGCCATGTACCAGTCGTGCCGCCAGTGCATACGCCAGGCTCATCTGTGCCGCCGCGTGGGTGCCGACATCCTGGCCGCCGCACATGTCCTTGAGAAAACTGCACAGCGAAACCTGTATGTTTTCGACTTGATCGACTGACACATTCAATTGGTCGAGCAAAAGCCCCAACGCATCGATGGCCGAATGTGTGCCACGGCATGCGGCATAAGGTTTGATCGAACAGCGCGCCAGTTTCCAGACCTGACCCAGTCCGGCATTCAACGCATCCGGCTGTGCGCTGCCTGGTGCGAGCGTCTTGAGAAACCCACCCCACACATCGTCAAACAGCACCGACGGTCCGCTGACGCCTTCACGGGCAAAACGCGCAGCGAGCAACCCTCCTTCCGCCGCACGGCCGCTGTGCAGTTTTTTGCTTTGCGAGCCGTCATGGATGAACGCCCACAACCCGCCGCTGAAACTGCCGGCGATGCCCAGCGCCGACACTGTCTGCGCTGCATCCAGGGCAAGGATCCGCGCACAGGCCGCCGCCGCGCCAAACACGCCGCAGGTGGCGGTGGAGTGCCAGCCGGCGCCATTGTGCGCCGAATAGCTGCCACAGGCTTCCAGCACCCGTCGGCAGATTTCGTAGCCGATCACCACGGCGGTGATGAACTCGCGACCGTCCACCGGTCGATCCACCAGGGACAGCGCCGCCATCACCGCCGGCAACACCACGGCGCCGGAATGATCGCAACCGCCGGTGTCGTCCAGCTCCAGGGCATGGGCGGCGATGCCGTTGAGCAAGGCCGCATGTCCTGCGCCGACGCGCAATGATGCGCCCCAGACCAATGCGGTGCCGGGCTCGGCACCGAACACTTGCCGCGCCTGAAGCGCCACCGCGCTGTCGGCCCCGGCCAGCGCCGCGCCAAAGGTATCGAGAATGTGTCGCTTGGCCTGTTCCACCAACGCCGGGGGTAAATCTTCAAATCGGGTTTCGACGCAAAACCGCGCCAGTTGCTGCATGCGTTCGGTCATGCCAGGTAGTCCCGATAATGGCGTTCATACACCGACGCCGGATGATCCTGCGCGACCTGCGTCGCCGATTGCGCCCACCATTGCGCGACCTCGGCGCCGGTGGCGATCCACACGTCATCATGCTGTTGAATGCCTTGCAGCAATTCACGCAGCACACCGATGCGTCCCGGGGTGGCGATGATTTCAGGGTGCAGTCGCAGCACATAGCACAGGCCGAAACGGTAGAACCCGGCGAAGTCCATTTTCAGGTTGCCCAGGGTGTGCCCGTAGGAAGCGATCCGCGATTGCGCCGGCGGTACGGCCGGGCTCAGGTTGAAGGCGAAGTAGGGTTCGTCTTCCAGTTCATAGTGCAGCGGCAACTCGATCACTTGCGGCGCAGTCGGATGGGCGAACGGCAGATCGTCTCCACGCCATGAGGACGACCAGTGGATGACGTGCTCTTTCAAGGCTTCGATGAATCCCGGGGCACCGTTACCCGCGGGAACCCGGAAGCCGGTGGGGCGCTTGCCGGTCTGCGCCTCCAGCACCGCGCAGCCTTTGGCCATATCGGCACGTTGTGCCGCCAGATCCAGCGTGTCGTAGTCCTGATGGCGGTAGCCTGCGCAGGCGATTTCATGACCGTCAGCCAGAATCGCGGCAAGGTGCTGCGGGTTTTCCTCGGCGACGATCCCGGGCACGAACCAGCTGCTGCGCACGCCGAGTTCCCTGAACAGTCCGAGCAGGCGCTCGACACCCCGTTGCGTGCCATAGCGCCAGACCGAGAGTGTCTTGTCGCGCCCGGCGACTTCCGGAGCCTGGGTAAGAATGCCGTGGATGTCGTTGTAGTCGACGGTCAGCACCACCGCGCAGCGCTTGCCGACCGGCCAGACCCTATCTGGCAAGGCAGTGAAATCAGCCATGGTGATGCTCCTTCAGCCACCAGCGGGCGACGTCACGGCACGTGGCGAACCACACGTCATCGCGTTGGCGCATGTGTTCGAAGAGTTTTTCCAGCAACAGGATGCGCCCTGGCTTGCCGGTGATTTTCGGGTGGAACAGGGTGGTCAGGCACAGGCCTTCTTCCATCGCGCCGTCGTACTCGCGCTGCCAGTTGTCGAGGGTCAGTTCATAGCTGGCGGTGCGGTCGAGCCCGGAGGGGAAGTTCGGCGCGCGGGTATAGGCGAGGGAGGCGTAGTCGTCCATTTCCCAGCGGCCGGGGATTTCCACCAAGGGCGTGTCGTGGCCAGGGACGTTGACCAGGTACGGGCGATCATCGCCACGCATGCTGCTGGAATAGATGACGCCGTTGTCGGCCAGCATTGCCGGGGTCTCGGCGCGCCAGTCGCCGGACGGGGTGCGAAAGCCCTCGGCGCGGATATGCAGGTATTGCCAGAAGACGTCTCTGGATTTGTCCATCACGGCCTGCTGCTGATCCAGCGTCAGCGCGTAGAAGGACTCATGCTTATAGCCGTGATAGGCGACTTCATGGCCGCGCGAGACGATGGCCTGGCATTGTCTGGGCCAATTCTCCACGACCCAGGCGGGGACGAAGAACGTGGTCGGAATCTTGAAAGCATCGAGCAGATCAAGCAGGCGTGGCAAGGCGCGGTAGGGGCCGTAGCCGCCGAAACCGAAGTATTCGGGTTTGTGCCAGATCGAGCCGTTGAGCATGGCGTCGCCGGTCGGGCCGTCGAGGTCGAAGGCCAGGGCGAGACAGGCCTTGTGCCGGTCGGGCCAGGTGGGTCGGGATGAGGAGGACATCAAGGGTGCTCCAACTGTCTGAAAGTGGACACCTGACCTGTGGGAGCGAACCTGCTCGCGATGAGGCCGGCACATGCACATTGATGTCGCCGGTCGCTCCGTCATCGCGAGCAGGCTCGCCCTCAGATGGGGTCGCGGTGCCTGCAGGGTTACTTGCCGGCGTTGATCGTCACATCCTTGATTGCACCGAGTTCCAGATCCCACTTCTTCAGAATCGCGCCATAGCTGCCGTCATCCACCATGCTCTGCAACGCGACCTTCACAGCCTCACTCAGCTCAGGCTTCTTCTTGCTCACGCCAAGCCCCGTGAACTGCACCGAGATCGGCTGGCCGACCGTCTTGTACATGTCCTTTTCCTGGGTCTTGAGGTACGACAGGGTTTCGCTGCCTTGCATTGCCGCATCTATGCGGCTCTGGCGCAGTTGCGCCCGAGCATCGGCCGAGCCTTCGGTGCCGATCACGTTGATCGCCGGTTTGCCGGCGGCCTCACAGTTGGCCTTGCTCCATTCGGCGATTTCAGCCGGGAAGGTTGTGCGGCGGCTGGTGCCGACTTTCTTGCCGCACAGGTCGATGATCTCGTTGGTCGCAGTGTTTTTCTGCAAGGTGTAGAACTGCGGACCACTGGTGAAGTAGTCGACGAAGGTCACGCTGGCCTGGCGCTCGGCGGTGTCGGTCATGCCCGACAGGACCATGTCCACGCGGTCGGTGGTCAGGGCGTTGATCATTTGCTCGAAGCCGGTTTCCTGCCATTTGATCTTCACCCCGAGGCGCTCGGCCAGGGCGTTGCCCAGGTCGTAGTCCAGGCCGGTGAGTTTGTTGGTGGCCGGGTCCTTGAAATCCATCGGTGGATAGTTGGGCATGATCGCGACGACGATCTCGCCCTTTTCCTTGATGCTGGCCGGCAAATCCGCGGCCACCGCGAAACCGCAAGACATGAGGGAGGTGAGTACTGCTGGTATGACGAAGTTCTTCATGGACGCTCTCTTATGAGTATTGTGGAGGCCAAAGGGGCCTCAGGTTCGAACGGCAGAAATGAAGCTTTGGGTGCGCGGGTTTTGTGGACTTATCAGTATTTCTTCGGGGCTTCCAGCCTCCACGATCTGCCCGCCGTCCATGAACACCATGCGGTTGGAAACCTCCCGGGCGAAGCCCAGTTCATGGGTGACGACGATCATGGTCATGCCGGTCTGCGCCAGATCGCGCATCACCGACAGCACCTCACCGACCAGTTCCGGGTCGAGTGCCGAAGTGGGTTCATCGAACAGCATCAGCTTCGGTCGCATGGCCAGGGCCCGGGCAATCGCCACCCGTTGTTGCTGACCGCCCGACAGTTCGATCGGGTAGCTGTTGCGTTTGTCGGCCAGGCCGACCCGGGCCAGCAGTTCCAGGGCTTCTTCTTGCGCTTCCTTGGGCGAGCGCTTGAGCACCTGGCACGGGCCTTCGATGATGTTTTGCAGCACAGTCATGTGCGGAAACAGGTTGAAACGCTGAAACACCATGCCGGTGGCCAGGCGCTGGCGGGCGATCTGCGTCTCGGTGAGTTCGTGCAGCTTGTGCCCGACGACGCGGTAGCCGACCAGCTCGCCATCGACCCAAAGGCCGCCCTTGTCGATTTTTTCCAGCTGATTGACGCAACGCAGCAGGGTGCTCTTGCCCGAGCCGGACGGGCCGATGATGCACAGCACTTCGCCTTGCTCGACCTCGATGTTGATGTCCTTGAGCGCGTGGTAATGGTCGTAGTATTTGTTCAGGGCCACAGCCTTGACGATGCTTCTCATGTTCGATTCTCCTGCGCGGCTTACGAGCGCTTGCCGGCGCCGCGAGCGAAGCGACGCTCCAGGCGGCTTTGGCCAAAGGACAGCACGGTGACGGTGGCCAGGTACCAGATACCGGCGACGATCAGCAGCTCCATGACCCGGGCGTTGGCGTAGTAGATGTTCTGGGCGTTGTAGAGCAGTTCCGAGTACTGGATCACACTCGCCAGCGAGGTCATTTTCACCATGCCGATGAACTCGTTGCCGACCGGTGGAATGATTATCCGCATGGCCTGGGGCAGGATGATCCGGCGCAGCGCTTGCAGACGCGGCATGCCGATCGACTTGGCCGCTTCGTATTGGCCGGTGTCCACCGACAGCAGGCCGGCACGCACCACTTCGGCGGTGTAGGCGCCCTGGTTGATGCTCAAGCCAAGCAGGGCGGCCACGAATGGCGTCATCAGGCTCACGGTGTCGAGTTCGAACAGTCCGGGAATGCCGATGGTGGGGAAGATAAGCGCCAGGTTGAACCACAACAGCAGTTGCAGAATCAGCGGCGTACCGCGAAACAGCCAGGTGTAGGTCAGCGCCACGTAGCGCAGGATCGGATTGGCCGACATGCGCATGATCGCGGTGATCACCCCGAACACGATGCCCAGCACCATGGCCAGTACCGCCATGACGATGGTGTTGAACAGGCCCCACATGATCGCTTCCGAGGTGAGGAACTGGCCGATGTAAGACCATTCGATCTTGCCTGCGGCGAAGGCCCGCACCAGGCCGATGATCGCGATGACGATCACGCTGGCGAAGAAAATCCGCCCGTAGTAGCGCCGTGGCACATGCTCGTACTGGGTGATGTCGAACTGGTTCTCCGCCAGTTTACGCTCCGCCTGGAGTCGTTCTGCCTGAGTCTGGCTCATGGTGTTTCTCCGTACACATTATTCGGGTCAAACACACCGCCCCCTGTAGGAGCGAGCACACTCGCGATGGTCGTCAACGATGACGCTGGAACCCTGACACCCAACGGCGCTCTCGAGTCCATCGCGAGCATGCTCGCTCCTACAGGATCGGAAGTTGCGTTGCTTCAGAGGCGGAACCCCTGATAGTCCTCGGTCCATCGCTGCTGGGCGGCGAGGGCGGTTTTCAGTCGGCCGATCTGCTCGCGCACTTGCTGCGGCGCGGTTCCGCCCCAGCCATTGCGGGCGGCGATGGCGGCTTCCAGCGTCAGGCTGTCGCGCACATCGTCGGTCAGGCGCGGGTCGATCTCGGCCAGCAATGCCGGCGAGGCTTCCCATAACTCGATCCCGTGTTTTTCGCAGGCCTGCACCAGCGCACCGGTGATTTCATGAGCTTCCTTGAACGGCACGCCGCGCACTGCCAGCCAGTCGGCCACTTCGGTAGCAAGGGTGAAACCCAAGGGCGCCTGACGCCGCAGTTCCTCTACGTTGACGGTCATGGTTGCGACCATCCCGGCCATCGCCGGCAACACCAGCAGCAGGGTGTCAACGCTGTCGAGCACGCCGTTCTTGTCTTCGCTCAGATCGCGGTTGTACGACAGCGGCAGGGATTTGAGCGTCGACAGCAGACCGGTCAGGTTGCCGATCAGCCGCCCGGCCTTGCCTCGTGCCAGTTCGGCGATGTCGGGGTTTTTCTTCTGCGGCATGATCGAACTTCCGGTGGCGTAGGCGTCATCCAGGTCGACCCAGCGGAACTGGCGCGACGACCACAGGCAGAACTCTTCGGCCAGGCGCGAGATGTTGATCCCGAGCATGCTGGCGATGAACAGAAATTCGGCGACGTGATCGCGGCTGGCCACGGCGTCGATGGAGTTCTCGCAGACCCCGGCGTAGCCCATTTCCCTGGCCGATTGTTGCGGCTGGCGAGCGATCGCAGAGCCGGCCATCGCCGCCGCACCGAGTGGCGACAGCGAAGTGCGGGCATCCCAGTCCACCAGTCGCTGCACATCACGCAGCATCGATTGCGCATGAGCCAGCAAGTGATGGGCAAAAACGATCGGTTGCGCCTGCTGCAAGTGGGTGAAGCCCGGGCAAATGCTTTCGACGTGCTGTTCGGCCTGGTCCACCAGCGCCTGTTGCAGGGCCAGTACTTCCACCGCCAGGGTACGAACGTGATCACGCAGGAACAGGCGCAGGTCGTTGGCAGTCTGGTCGTTGCGTGAACGACCGGCGCGCAGTTTGCCGCCCAGTGCCCCGAGGCGCTCGGTCAGCAGGCGTTCGATGAAAGTGTGAACGTCTTCGTCATCCAGGGTCGGGGCAATGCGCCCGGCGCGGAAGTCGGCACCGATGCCGTTCAGGGCATCGATCATCGTGCGGGTTTCCTGCTCGTCCAGCAGGCCGGCACGTTGCAGCTCCCCGGCGTGGGCCCTGGAGCCTGCCAGATCGTACGGTGTCAGGCGGAAATAGCGCTCAGGGCAACGGGACAGGGCCGCCAGGGCTGCCGAAGGGCCGCTTTTGAAACGAGCACCCCAAAGACGGTCGGTGGTTTGAGACATTGTTGTTTTCCTCGTCGGTAATGCGAACTGAAATCGGTGTGCAGGGCCTCGAACATCACGCTGAACAATCAGCGGACGGCATCAGGCAAAGCAGTTTTCAAGAGGGCAGTTGCAAAGAAACATGAGCTGATCGAAGTGTCAGCTTTTAATGTTTGGCGATCAGTGAGTTGGCACTGATATTCGGGATTTTTTGGCGGTTGCCAAGGCCTGTTTTCTGTGGTCATTATTATTAGCCGGCGATGTTTTTGTTGTTGGACACAGATTGTTGAACATTGCGCCAGAGGTAAATCAGCATTATGGAAACCCCACTTTCCAATTCCGGAAACCCACCGATCAAAACCGCTCAGCGGGCACCTTTGGCCCTCAGTGGACTGGATTTCAAACTACTCAAGGTATTCAAGGCCGTGGTCGAAGCCGGCGGCTTCAGCGCCGCGCAAAACGAACTGAATGTGGGCTTGGCCGCCATCAGCAAGCAGATCTCCGACCTGGAAATCCGCATCGGCATGCGCCTGTGCACCCGGGGTCGCGAAGGGTTTCACCTGACCGAAGAAGGGCGTCTGGTGTATCAGGCGTCGATTGATCTTTTTGCCTCGGTCGACAACTTTCGGGATCGGCTTAGTTCGGCGCAGAACGAACTTATTGGTGATCTCGGAGTGGGGGTCATTGATAATACAATCAGCGACGTTAATTCACCGTTAGTTGCGGCGATTAAAAGGATAAATGAAGAGTATCCGAAGGTGAGATTTCAGCTGCAGACGGCCCAGTTGGATGAGGTGGAAAGAGGTGTTGTAGAGGGTCGGTTAGTTGCCGGAATAGTACCGGTTTATCAAAAACGCGAGGAGTTCGACTATTTCGCATTATATGAAGAACGCTCGGAAGCTTACTGCGCCCTCGGCCATCCACTGTTCGACATGCCGCAGGAGCAGATGGGCGGCAACGTGTTGCAGGACTACGAGTGCATTAACCACCGCTACGCGATCCATCGCGATAAGCTCAACTTTGCCCGCTACGACAGTTTTTCCGCCTCGGCGACCCAAGTCGAAGCCGTCGCGCTGCTGATCAAGACCGGGCGCTTCGTGGGGTTTCTACCGCAGCATTATGCCGACACGCTGGTGGCCGCCGGGCAGTTTCGCGCGGTACGCCCGGACCTGATCAATTTCGTCACGCCGTTCAGCCTGATCCTGCGCCACAACACGGTGCGCAGCCCCTTGGTGAAGGCCTTTGCCCAGGCACTGGGCGTGGATTTGAAAGTCTCGGTTTGATTGTTCACCGCGTTGAACACTAACTGCTGCTTGATCAAGGGTGAGCGCATCATTGTTTCTTGATCGTTGACTGAAGGAAGGGATCTGCATATACAGTCCATTCTTTCTATTGTTGGTTCGAAAACTTATGAGCGAAGAACGAGATATTCCCGAGCCCGAGCACGACCACCTGCTCGATCACGAATTCCATGATGAGCAACCATGGGGCGAAGAGGACGCTCAAGCAATTTTTGACGAAGAAGAGGATGACGTTGATTTTCTTGATCAGATAGATCAAGAGGACTGACACGGCGGTATTTAACGGCTTCACGACGCGCCACTCGCCTGAATGGCCCGTCTATCCGCAGTCATGGCGTTCCATTACAGACTATCCGGATCCCCGAAGAACATCTGAATCCGCGACCGCAACCAGCGCTCTCCCGGATCATTGTCCTGCGATCCGCGCCAGGCCATGTGCAGTTCGAAGCTGCGCACCGGCAACGGTGGGTCTTCGGCCCGCACGCCGCCCGCGGCGGTCAGCGCATCGGCGGTGTAGTCCGGCACGGTGGCGACGATGTCAGTACCGGCCAGCAAGGTGCTCAGGCCGTTGAACTGCGGCACCGCGAGCACCACGTGACGCTTGCGTCCGAGCTTTTCCAGTTCTTCATCAATAAAGCCGCTGAGGTCGCCGGCGAACGACACCAGTGCATGGGGACGAGCGCAGTAGTCGTCCAGGCTCAATGGCCCCGGCACCGTGTCGGCGCGCAGCAGCTTGGGTTGGCTGCGGCGCAGTACCTTGCGTTTGGCATTGGCTGGCAGGTCGGTGGTGTAACTGACGCCGATGGAAATCTCACCGGATGCCAGCAACCCCGGCATCAGGATGTAGTTGACCCTGCGCACCACCAGCACGATCCCCGGCGATTCGGCGCGCAGGCGCTTGAGCAGCATCGGCAACAATGCGAACTCGACGTCGTCCGAAAGGCCGATGCGGAATACGGCGGTACTTGTGGCAGGATCGAACTCGGCCGCACGGCTGACCGCGGTGGAAATCGAATCCAGTGCCGGAGAGAGCAGGGCGAAGATCTCGATCGCACGGGCGGACGGCTCCATGCTGCGGCCGGTACGCACGAACAACGGATCATCGAACAACCCGCGCAGGCGCGAAAGCGCCGCACTGATGGCTGGCTGGCCGAGGAACAGTTTTTCCGCAGCACGGGTCACGCTGCGTTCGTGCATCAATGTTTCGAAAACGATCAACAGGTTCAGGTCGACACGACGCAGGTCATTACGATTCATCTGGAGTCCTGGCAGAGTCAGCAAACTTGACGTGGGCGGCCATATGAGAACAATGGCCAGCAGGAATATTACGGGGAAAGGCTGGTACTCTGCACCGGGTAATTCAGTTTTTCCTACATGGACTGCTTCGGTTTCTTACGACATTTGACGATGTTGCCGCCGCTGCGGAATCAATGACAGGCATGTCGACTATTAATAGCCACAGATAGTGTTGGGTTGAAAGCCCAGCTAGAGTTCAAGGCATTAGAGGTTCAATTGGCGAGGTTTGCGATGTCCCGCACGATCCGTTTTCACAAGTTTGGTCCAGCCGAGGTGCTCAAATGCGAAGAGCATGCGGCGGCTCTGCCTGCGCCGGGCGAAGTGCAGGTGCGCGTCGAGGCGATAGGCATCAGTTGGTACGACACTCTGTGGCGTCAGAACCTGGCCCCGTCCCATGCCCGCCTGCCTTCGGGCCTTGGCCAGGAGATGGCGGGTATCGTCACCGCTGTCGGTGACGGCGTAGATGACCTGGCGGTCGGTGACAAGGTTGCCAGCTTTCCGGCCCAAAGCCCGAACGACTATCCGGTCTACGGCGAGCAGATCGTCCTGCCACGCTCGGCGGTCACCCGTTATCCGGATGTGCTCAGCCCGATTGAAGCGAGTGTGCACTACACGCCGCTGTTGATTGCCTATTTTGCTTATGCCGATCTGGCCCGGGTCAAGCCCGGGCAGTTTGCCCTGGTGACCGACGCCAGCCATTGCGCCGGACCTTCGTTCGTACAACTGGGCAAGGCGCTGGGTGTTCGAGTGATCGCCGCGACCAAGAGCGCGGAGGAGCGTGAGTACCTGTTGTCACTGGGTGCCGACAAAGTCATCGTCACCGAGGAAGAAGATCTGCTGATGCGGATCAACAAAATCACCGACAACCGTGGCGTGGATGTGGTGTTCGATGGTTTGGGCGGTCCACAGATGTCGTTGCTGGGCGATGTATTGGCGCCTCGCGGCAGCCTGGTGTTGTACGGGCTGCAGGGCGGTAACCAGACGCCATTCCCGGCCTGCGCGGCGTTCCAGAAGAACATCCAGTTCTTCGTGCACTGCATCGGCAACTTCACGGGCAAGCCGGAACTGGGCATCACCCAGGACCAGGCCGCGCTGCAACGCGCCTTGCGCGACATCAACCAGCTGACCGCCGATCGCGTTCTGCTGCCCCTCAGAACTCGGGTCTTCCCGTTTGCCGAGTTTGTCGAGGCACACCGCTACATGGACGAATGCCCGTGTCACGAAAGGGTCGCGCTCCAGGTCGAACCCGCTTAGCGCCAATCCAGAAGTCCACCCAGGAATCCGTGCTCGCACGGATTTCTGGGTTTCAGCCCCCCCGAAACCCGTCGAGCCGCAAGCCGGTCCAGCAACTGAACTGGTTTTTGCCCGTAATCTGTAGCTTCTAATCAGCCACTAAGCCCTGATAATTGAATGATTACTTTCATCTCAAGGAATGAGTCATGGCTGGTTGTCAGGCTGAAACTTTTCAATGGGCGCCCCCGGTGCACATCTCCAAATTAGTTAGTTGCTGCTTAGTTGCCAAAAAGACAGCGATAACTTCCTTCTCTATTTTTTGTGTTAAGTGTCTGTGGGACTCTGTCAGACATTTCCTAGGACTCTGGTTTTTATTGAACAAACCCTTGATGGCTGGGCGTCACGGCCTCGTCATTGCTGTTCACCAGAAGAGCTGCCGCGATCGTTTCAAATGATTTCCAGAGAATTCAACTGTTAGCATTTGGCAATAAAGTCAATGACTCCATTCGTACAGGCAGTCCAGCGAAATTGGCTGTCTGCGCGATATTGAACTTACGAGTACCAGGTAAATAAAGATGACCAGCATCCATGACCAAGCGATGAACTATGTCTATCAACAAGTGCTGCAGCGTTTGCTGGGTTTCTTCTCCCGCGCTGAACGCACTGCATTGCAGTTGTTGATTCAGCGTCTGGCGGTCGCGGCGGGGGGGATGGAGCGTATTGGCGATTACAAGGTGTTGGCGATCCAGACCGGAGCCCGCGACAACTGCTACACCCTGGCACTGTTGCGTGCCGCGCAACTGACCATCGCCACGCGGTCGCCGGTGACATTCCAGTTGCGCATCGCCTCCTTGCGGTTGAATGGGGCTAACGGGGCGGCCGTGGAAAACATGCACCGGACCAACAGCGCACTGTTTGTCTATGACGATCCCCGGGTCGAGATGTTGATGGTCGATGATCGGGAAGTCTTGCCGTTCAATCACCTGACGCCGATCTCCGAAGCCGGTCGCGAGTCCAGCCGCCTGAACCTGCTGATGATCGGCCATCGCCGGGAGTGGCGCGGCGGGTTTGACCTGTGGGACGACGGTTATCTGGCCACGGGAGAGTTCTACGGGCAAATCGCCCGCTGGGAGGGTGGAGTGGACGCTTTGCTGATCGGTGACACGCCGCGTCAGCAGAAACAGTTCATCGACGGCTTGAAGCGTGCCGCCAGCAAGGCCGGGCTTGCGCCTTCCCATGCGGGCGAGGCCGGTTTTACCGGGTTGTTCGCTTTGCTCGATGAACTGGGTAGCGATTGTTATCACGCGTTCTATGCAGATTACGGCCAGGCTCAATGGCGCCCGCAAGAGCGCTTTGAGACCTGTCGTCGTACGGCTTGCATCGACATTCACGACCTGCTGGTCAGTAACCTGGAGGAGCGCTGGGCATTGCTGACTGAATTTCTCGGGTTCCAGCCTGACGAACTGTCCGCACAGATCAGCGATAACGAATTCGTCAGTCCGTCGATTTCGGCGCACGTCCGGGGGTTGCACGCCAGCTTTGTGCTGGGGCGCGATTACGCGGCTGGCGTTGCGCAATACCTGCAACACGCCTTGGTGATGATGCGCCGCAAACGCTTGCCCGAGCGCTTGTGCGAGCAGGCCATGGAGGTGTTCGGCAACCCGGCGACGCTCAATGAGCAGCGCGCCCGGGCGGCGGCCGAGGCGCAAAGGGACCTGGGACTGAGCGAAGCACAACTGGTGTGCCTGCTTTACTCGCCCTTTATCAACAAAGGTGCGGAGCTTGAGCGTTTTCTGCGTCAGTGCCATCCGGGGATGCTCGTGGCCATGCCCGAGTTGCACCGCGCCATGCAGGGGCACCCGGTCGCCGAGCAGATCATGCAATGGATGGTGGATGTCAGCGGACTGCCCGTCGCGCTGATTGGCCAGCTTTATCGCATGGAATGGATGCCGGAAAGCGATAACGAGGCGCCTGAAACACTCATCCAGAGGGTCGCGTTGCAGGAAGCCGAGGGCGATCCTGGCGCTGGCGTGACGTTGGTTGATGAATGGTCAGCGGGTCACTGAGCGTGGTCGTGTTTTCAGCCAGTGCGGTCAGCCCTCAGCCATGAAAGGTCCACGAGAAACGGATTTCGCCTATCAGGCGGTTTATCGATACCTGGCCAGCCTGATCATTGAGTCCGAAGGGGATACGCGCATCCGCCTGCCGTCGCTGCGACAGCTGGCGGATCGCCTCAATGTGTCGATTTCAACCATTCAGTACGCTTATTCGCTGCTGGAAAAAGAAGGGCGCGTCTATTCGGTGGCCAAGTCCGGTTACTACGCGTTGCCAGTGACATCATTCAACCCGCTCGATAGCGGCAGCGACCTGCTGGAAGCCGTCTACGTCAATGCCCGGCGCCCGGGGATGTTGGTCCTGAGCGCCGATGAGCCGGCATTGCTGCAACCTCTGGACAGTCCACTGTTACTGCTGGAACGCGAGTTGCTGCGCCAGTATCCCCGCCAGCCGCAGTCGCCTTCGCAACCCTGCGGCGAGCTGGAACTGCGCACCGCCCTGGCGGCACGCTACACCACGTCCCCCATGCGTTACTGGCACGCCGATGATGTCTACATCGGCGCCGACCTTCGCGGAGTACTGGAAATCCTGATTGCCGTGCTGGGCTTGAAGGATGCCACGGTGGTGGTCGAGTCGCCGTGCGACTGGGCGATCCTGCGTTTGTTTCAGGCCGCCTGTGTGCGGGTGATCGAGTTGCCCGTGCAAGCCGATGGCGGCCTGGATCCGCACCGGCTGAAAATGCTGCTCGATACCGAGCCGGTAAGGCTGGTGATGCTGTCATCGGCGCTGAACATGCCCCGAGGCAGCCTGGTGCCTGACGACAACAAGCAAGCCATCGCAGGGCTTTTAGCCGCACATGACAGTTGGGTGCTGGAAAACGACTGTTATGGCGAGCTCGGATTTGACCCGGGCGGCGTGCGCTTTCGTGACTTGCTGGACCCTGAACGACTGATGGTGTTTTCCGCGTTCGAGAAAACCATCGGGCCTGAAGCACCGTACGGTTACCTGCTTTCAAGGCATTTGAGTGCCGAGCTGCAACGGCACTTCCTGCTGCGTTCCTTTCGTCTCTCGCCGATACGCCAGAAAGCCATCGCCCGCTTGTACAGCAGCGGCCGCATCGATCAACACCTGCTGGTGCTGCGACGTCTGCTGAAGGAACGTAAAAGCCAAATGACCCAGTTGCTGCAAGAGCGGCTGGGCGATGCCTTGCATTTCGTCGAACCGCAAGGAGGGGCAACGATTTGGCTGCGCTCGTTGCGTCGAGTCAATGTCCGCCGGGTGTTCCAGCGTTTGCTGGCGCACCAGGTGGTCATCGCGCCGGGCGAACTGTTCAGCCTGCAGGGTCTGCACGGGCAGCATTTGCGCCTGAGCCATACCTACGGTGGCGATTACAACCTGGAGGCAGCGCTGGGATTGCTGGGGGATGCGCTGCGTCTGGAACTGATCGAGTGAGCGAGACAAAAATTAACATTGGATCGATCCCATCGATTTGCGGTCAAACTGCCAGTAAACTGCGATCCAATTCCTGAACCACTCTATTCCAGAGGTTTTGCATGACACTCAGTCCTTTTGCGGGCAAACCGGCACCGGCAGAATTGTTGGTCGATATCCCGCGACTGGTAACGGCCTATTACACCGGCCAGCCTGATGCCGCCATTTCGACCCAACGCGTTGCCTTCGGCACGTCCGGGCACCGCGGCAGCTCGTTTGACTTGAGTTTCAACGAATGGCACGTGCTGGCGATCAGTCAGGCAATCTGCCTGTATCGCGAAGCTCAAGGCATCGATGGCCCGCTGTTTGTCGGTATCGACACCCACGCGCTGTCCACGCCGGCCGGCGCCAGTGCCCTCGAAGTGCTGGCCGCCAACGGCGTGACCGTCATGATCGCCGCGGGGGACGAGTACACGCCGACGCCGGCTGTCTCCCATGCGATTCTCTGCTACAACCGTGGACGCACGACGGGCCTGGCGGACGGCATCGTCATTACGCCATCCCACAACCCGCCGCAAAGTGGTGGCTACAAGTACAACCCAACCAACGGCGGTCCGGCCGATACCCACATCACCAAGTGGATCGAAGCCAAGGCCAACGAACTGCTGGCGAACAAGCTCGCCGGGGTCAAGCGCATCAGTTACGAGCAGGCACTGAAGGCCAGCACGACCCATCGGCACGATTACCTCAATACCTATGTCGCCGACCTGATCAACGTGATCGACTTCGATGCCATCCGCGCTGCCGGGTTGCGCCTGGGCGTCGATCCGCTGGGTGGAGCGGGGGTGCGCTACTGGTCGGCGATTGCCGAGCATTACCGCCTGGACCTGGATGTGGTGAACAAAGAGGTCGACTCGACTTTCCGTTTCATGACTGTCGACTGGGACGGCCAGATCCGCATGGACCCGTCGTCCAGCCACGCCATGCAGGGCCTGATCGGCCTGAAAGAACGCTTCGACGTCGCATTTGCCTGCGATCCGGACCACGACCGCCATGGCATCGTCACGCCGTCGGGCGGTCTGCTCGCGCCGAACAACTACCTCGCCGTTGCCATCGACTACTTGTTCCAGAACCGTCCGCAATGGCGCGCCGATGCCGCCGTGGGTAAAACCGTGGTCAGCAGCGGCCTGATCGATCGCGTTGCCAAACGCCTGGGTCGTCGCCTGTACGAAGTGCCGGTTGGTTTCAAATGGTTTGCCGATGGCCTGTTCGATGGATCCTTGGGTTTCGGTGGCGAAGAAAGCGCCGGTGCTTCGTTCCTGCGCAAGGACGGTGGCGTCTGGAGCACCGACAAGGACGGTTTGATCCCGGTCCTGCTGGCGGCCGAGATGACGGCCCGTACCGGTCGCGACCCGAGCCAGGCCTATCGCGCCTTGACCGACGAGCTGGGTGAACCGTTCTCGGTGCGAGTCGACGCCAAGGCCAATCCGGAGCAGAAAGCGCTGTTGAGCAAGCTGTCGCCGCAACAGGTCACCTCGACCCAACTGGCCGGCGAACCGATCCAGAGCATCCTCAGCCACGCACCGGGCAATGACCAGGCCATTGGCGGCCTCAAGGTCATGACCGAAAACGGCTGGTTCGCGGCGCGACCGTCGGGCACCGAAGACATCTACAAGATCTACGCCGAAAGCTTTGTCAGCGACGACCACCTCAAGCAACTGGTGGCCGAGGCGCAAACGCTGGTCGATGGTGCCATTTCCTCGAAGTAATTACAGGCTTCTGTGGTGAGGGGCACTGTGGCGAGGGGGCTTGCCCCCGTTCGGCTGCGCAGCAGTCGTAGATTCAAGCGATGCGGCGCTTCAGGAAAACCGCGTTTGCCGGTGTCAGGGTCGCTGCGCAACCCAACGGGGGCAAGCCCCCTCGCCACAAAGGATCTCAAGTATCGAAAAAAGGGGCGACCATTCACGGTCACCCTTTTTTTGCAATTGCATTCAGCGAATCACGCCAGATCCACCAGAACGATCTCGCTGTCCTCGATGGCCGTCACCCGCAGCAGGGTTTCATCGGCAACCGCTACACCATCTCGAGCTTGTGCACGCAAACCATTGACTTCAATGCTCCCGGTGGCCGGCACCAGATAGGCACGACGGCCGTTGTCCAAATGGTATTCAGCAGACTCGCCGGCCTTGAGATTGGCCGCTACCAACCGGGCATCGGCGCGGATGCGCAGACTCTGCTCGTCGCCTTCCTTGCCGCTGGCCAGGGTGACGAAACCTTCGCGATCGCCTTTCGGGAAGGGCTTGGCGCCCCAGGAAGGAGCCAGGCCGGATTCATTCGGGATGATCCAGATCTGGAAAATCCTGGTCGGCGTCGCTTCCAGGTTGTACTCGCTGTGGGCGATCCCGGTACCGGCGCTCATGACCTGGACGTCACCCGCTACGGTGCGGCCCTTGTTGCCAAGGTTGTCCTGGTGGGTGATCGCGCCTTCGCGGACATAGGTGATGATTTCCATGTCGCGGTGCGGGTGTTGCGGGAAACCGCTGCCGGGGGCGATCACGTCGTCATTCCAGACCCGCAGGTTGCCCCAGTTCATGCGCTTGGGATCGTAGTACTCGGCGAACGAAAAATGGTGGTGAGCATCCAACCAGCCGTGGTGAGCACCGCCGAGCGAATTGAAAGGTCTGAGTTCGAGCATGATCGTCTCCTGAAAGGTTCGTCGTGGGGCAAATCGCCTGAGCCACAAAGCGAGACCGGTAAGTGATGAGGGCCATCATCCAACAGGTAATAATCGATAAAAAGCGTAAAAAGTGCAGCATTCTTATCGAATTTATAGATATTAAATGGCGTCGAAATTCTCTCGTCCAACCTTCAAATCACCGCATAAGCCAATGAGTCATAAGCAATTGACTAGAACTCAAGGGCAAATGCAGACACCATAGCGTTCAACAGCCTCACAGCCTGGAGTCAGTCCGCGTGCCGCAACACACCCCCGATCTTCCGCCTGAACTACGCCCCCTGGCCGAGATGCCGCTGATCAAGCGATTGCTCGCCCGGTTCTTCGGTTACAGCCTGAGCCGCCTGCATGCGCAGCACCGGGCATCGTGGTTGCACGGCCAGGCTGACGGTTTTCGCAGCGGCCACACCGCTGGCGTCGATTACGGCTACAAGGAAGGCAAGCTCGAAGGACTGGAGGAGGGGCGACAGGTCCTGCTGATCCGCGACTCGCGCTCCACCGAGCACCGACCACCGAATGTCGATGACCTGTTGTTCGACGATTGGCGCCTGCCGTTGAACGCCGAGTTGAAGAAGCGCATGAAGGCTGATGTCGCCCGGTTGTTGCCGGCCCATGCCCAGCCCAGTGCGGCCCAGTGGAAAATGATCTTCAGCGATACGCCGTCCACCTCGGTGATCGCAGGGGCCGGTGCAGGCAAATCGACCACGCTGGTGCTGCGTATCCTGCTGCTGACCCATTACCTTGGCTTCGAGCTGAGTTCGATGACCGTGGTGACCTTCACCCGCGAGTCGCGCAAGGACTTCATCAACAAACTGACCGAACTGTTTGCGCTCTGGGGGCGCGCGATCAGTTTCAAGGACGCGCGGGACCTGGTGCGCACCTTTCACTCGCGGATCTTGCCGATGGTGCGCAGTCTTCCGGGGTTCGAGCGTTTGCAGGCTTTCGAGAACCTCAGCCTGCGGGCCGTACAGGGTGACGAGGAGGTCGACAGCAATCCGTTCGACCTGCGCATCAACGACGCGCAACGGCAACAACTCAATGCCTGCTATCACCGACTGCACCGTGACAATGAGCGTTTTCGCGAGCTGATCAAACCGTTGTCGCGGCACGCCTTGCAACTCAAGGAGCTGGAACGGGATCACCCGGATGTGCAAAAGCGCGTGGGCGTTACCGAACTGGCGGCCAAGCGCGATGAAGAATTGTGCGACATCCTCGAGGACTTGTGGATTCGCGCGGGCGCCTGGCCTATCAAGGGTATCGAGCCGAATCGCCAGTCGTTCGAGATCAATGGCTCGACATTTCATTGTCACGGCTACATTCCATCCCTGGATGCCTGGGTGGTGCTGGGGTTCGATCCTCGGGAAAGCCCGCAGTTGGCCCGGCCAAACGCCAAGCTGTCGGTGCGCGCAGAGTGGGCGGTAAAACGCACCCTGTTTCAAGCTTTCTGTCGTAAGCCATTGATATGGCTAGATAGTTACGAGTCATCAAGACGTGTTTTGGCTTCGCTTGCGGGCGATGCGAGTGCCGGGCCGGGCTTCGATTACAAGGTCAAGGGCGAACTCGCCTGCGCACCGCTGCTCGATTGCTTTGTCGCCGCTGCCGGGTTCATTGAAAACCTCGGCCTGGATGTGCCGAGCGCGGTGGGCCAGATGAGTTTCGCCAAGGACGATCCCGACCGGTTCTTCTTTGAGGCGTTGAGCCTCTATTGGCGGGCGCTGGAAGATCATTTGCTCGATCAGAAACCGCCGATCATGACCTACAACCGAATGTTCGCCCTGTTCAGCGAACATTCGCCGGAGAATCTCAAACTGCTCGGCGATGAACTGCTGCGACCGTTGTCGCACCTGATGATCGACGAATTCCAGGATGTCTCCCCGCAAATCGTGTCCTGGATCAGGGCCAGCCTGGCAGAGATCCGCAGTCGCGGACCGGCCATGCACGTCGGCCGGGGCGCCCAGCGTTCCTCATTGCTTTGCGTAGGGGATGACTGGCAATCCATCTATGGATGGCGCGGCAGTTCGCCGACCTACTTCATGGAATTCAACAAGGAATTCCCGTCGCCAGGCACCACCAGAGTCATGCTCAGTGACAACTACCGCAGCCACCAGCACATCATCGATGCCGCCGAGCACATCGTGCGTGCAGCACCGGCGATTGCCGGGAAGAAAGCCAAGGCCAGCGGCGAACCCAAGGCATTGCTGCCGGTGAATGTGCTCGACCGTGATGACCAGGGCATGGCCCAGCGTCTGATGGAGCATTACCGAAAGGGTGATTCAATTTTGATGCTTTATCGAAAAAGTAGCGATAAGTCATTGATAGAAGAGCATATTCAGTCTGTAGTTAATGTTGATTCGAGCTTGCCGTATGAGGCCCGCAGGCTCAAGCAACTGACCTATCACAGCGCCAAGGGTCTCCAGGCCGATGCGGTGTTCCTGCTCGGCGACTGCCAGCACCTGACCAGTTCGCCTTACAAGAATCAGGTTTACCGGATGGCGGGCCTGGGCAAGGCTGGCGACAGCGAACCCTACGACAACGCCCAGAAGGACGAGATCCTGCGGTTGGCGTATGTCGGGATTACTCGTGCGGTCAGCCATTGCTACTGGTACGTCGATGGGCAAGACACCCAGGCTGCGAACATGCCCAAGGCATCCGACCGGATCGGCAAGGGCAAGGCGTTCTTTGTCGATCATCGCGCAAGCCAAACCACCGGCTGATCCTGAATCGACGCTTTGACGCTTTGACGCTTTGATGTTTTGACGTTTGTAGGAGCGAGCATGCTCGCGAAAAACTCAAGGGCAACGCGTTGATTCAGGCAGCACGCGTTATCTTTGACGTCCTTCGCGAGCATGCCGCAAGCGGGCACCCGCTCCTACAGGGGACAGCGCCCAACAAAAAGCCCACGTGAAGTGGGCTTTTAATCGAGCCTTCAGGCATAACTTCTCAAGGCCTGCGGCGGAACGAAGGTCTCAAGCTCGTCCTCCACCGCTTCGATGATGAGTTCTACATCCGCGGCATTCATGACGGTGGCGCAAGGAATACCGGCAATGGCGATCATGGTCTCGCCAGTGGCTCGATCAAAAAGACGGGCAATCATGCTGCCCGGTGCGTCCATGCTCGCCTCGAAACCCATGGGATGAAAATGCCAGCGCATCAGCTGGCAGGCGTTTGGAAACGTGACCTTACTGAACCCATTGTTCATGTGTTGCCCGCCTTCATTTTCGAGCGCTTCCCTTGGCTCATGGTAGGAGGGAAGAGCCGTCAATGGCTCAACCGGTGACAGATTTTTAAAAGTAGCATCCTGATGTGAAAAGAATGTGGATTTTTCAGGCCATTTGGCGATTGCCGCCGTTGTTTTGATTCAGGTCATGCTTCGTTCCCATCGGCGGCCAAGGGGCCGTTATCCGTTTAGTCGTTGAAGACAAAACGCAAGTTGGGCAAGCTCGGCCTTTTCCCGTCGAGATTTTCAATGCACGCCGAAGATGATGGCCCCCTGCAGACCCAGGCCACGGCCGAGACGGTCATGCGCTATCACTTGCGCTGGAAACACCGGGATCTGGATGGCGTCATGGCGCTCTATCACCCTGAAGTCCAGTACAACGATTTTTTCCAGAACCGGGTCATGGGCCTGGACCAATTGCGCGACTATGTGCGCAGCAGCATGCCTCGGGATCCGGATGAGGCGCTTGAGCACTCCGACCGCATTCGACTGGACGGCAATACCGCCTTCATCCAGTACCGCATCACCTTGCGCGGCGGTGAAGGACTGGTGTCGTTCCGCGCCAGCGAAGCGATTACCGTCAAGGACGGGCTGATCTGGCGGGTCAACGAATACGCCTCGCTGGTGCATGAACAAGCCGCCAGCAAAGCTTGCGGCAACCAGCGCCCGGCCGTCAGCCGGCTTGGTCTGTCGCCGCGTCAATTGAGCTTCATGGCCGATGACCTGCAACAGTACTTCAAGCGCCAGCAACCGTATCTCGACCCGGAGCTCGATCTGCAACGGGTGGCGAAGGAGTGCGGGTACAGCCGCAATCAAATCTCCTATCTGTTGAACCAGGTGCTGGGGCAAAGCTTCTACCGCTACGTCAACCAGGCGCGCCTGCAACATTTGCTGGCCGCGCTGGATGCCGCCACGCCGCCGCTGCGTATCGATGAGCTGGCCTTCGCAGCCGGGTTCAATTCGCTGTCGGCGTTCTACAGCTGTTTCCGCCAGCACACCGGCCAGTCTCCCAAGGCCTACGTCAAACAAATTTCTTTGCGTGCACGCGCGCAAGACAGCACCTGAGCCCACGCACTAGGATCGACGCCATCGAAGTTTGAGTGGCGGAGTCTTGCATGCCAGCGTGGCGCACGATCAGTTTGTGGATGGACCAGCTCGACGAGCCTCTTTTGGCGCGTCCGGCGCTGGAGCGGGACCTGGATGTGGACGTGGCGATTATCGGCGCAGGCTATACCGGACTCTGGACCGCGTACTACCTCAAGCGGCATAAACCGGACCTGAGCATCGCCATTGTCGAGGCGCAAACCGCAGGTTTCGGCGCGTCAGGGCGCAATGGTGGCTGGTTGATGGGCAATTTGCTGGGTGAAGATCGCCTGCTCGCCGATCTGCCGGCCGAAGAGCGTCGCGCGTCCTACGACATGTTGCATAGCATTCCGGATGAAGTGGCGATTGTCCTCGAACGCGAGGGCATCGACTGCGATTACCGTAAAGGCGGGGTGCTGTATTGTGCCGCGCGCTATCCGGAGCAGGAGGCCAGCCTGCGTCACTATCTGGACGATCTCCATCGCCAGGGCCTCAACGACAGCCACTATCGCTGGCTGAGCCCGGAACAACTGGCGCAACAGATCAGGGTCGCCAAACCCTATGGCGGTATCTACGCGCCCCACGTGGCGACCATCCACCCGGCCAGGCTGGTACGCGGTTTGGCCCGGGCAGTAGAGCGCCTGCGGGTGAACATCTACGAAAACAGCCCGGTCACCCATTGGCAGCCAGGCAGCCTGCGCACGGCGAAGGCTTTGGTACGCAGCCGCTGGGTGGTTCCGGCGGTGGAAGGCTACTCCGTCACCTTGCCGCCATTGGGTCGTTATCAGATGCCGGTGCAGAGCCTGATCGTCGCGACCGAGCCGTTGTCGGCGGCCACCTGGGACGAAATCGGCCTGAGTCGCGGCCAGGCGTTCAGCGAGGCCAGCCGCCAAGTCACCTACGGCCAGCGCACCGCGGATAACCGTTTGATGTTTGGCGCCCGTGGCGGCTACCAGTTCGCCGGCAAGCTGCGCCACAACTTCGACCTGACCACGGATGAACAAGAGCTGCGGCGCTATCTGTTCGGCGAGCTGTTCCCGCAGTTGAAGCACGTACAGATCACCCATTCCTGGGGCGGCAACCTGGGTATGTCCCGGCATTTCAAGCCGCACATGCTCTGCGACCGGGCCAACGGCATTGCCTTGTCGGGCGGCTATGGCGGGGAGGGTGTCGGCGCCAGCAACCTGGGAGGACGGACACTGGCCGACCTGATCCTGGGGCGCGATACCGAACTGGTGCGCCAGCCGTGGGTCATCCCGCAGCGGGGCCTGGACGCGCTGCGGGCCTGGGAGCCGGAGCCGATCCGCTGGCTCGGCTACAACGCAATCATTCGCAGCTTTGTCCATGAGGACCAGACCCTGGCCAACCCGGCTACCGCGCCCTGGCGGCGCAAGTTGGCCAGCGGGGTCGCGGGTTTCATGGAAGGTTTCATGCACTGAACGGCACGCCCTTCATCTACAGGCTACATCGACAGGTATTCCCATGAGCATCACGCAATTCAAGAACACCGCAACCCTGAAGCTGGACGAATCCAATCCGGTCGCCGTGCCGCTCGGAACTCCGGTGGCCGTGGCTTCGACCACCAGCGTCGAACGCGACGACGGCGTCGAGACCGGCGTCTGGGAGTGCACCCCGGGGCGTTGGCGGCGGCAGATCGTCGCCCAGGAATTCTGTCACTTCATCCAGGGCCGTTGCACTTTCACGCCGGACGGCGGCGAACCGCTGCACATCGAGGCCGGCGACGCGCTGATGTTGCCGGCCAATAGCCTCGGTATCTGGGACATCCAGGAAACCGTACGCAAGACCTACGTGTTGATTTTTTGAAGGCTTTCGAGAGTTGAAAGCCGATCTTCTGATTGCCTGCCAATAACAATAACCCCTACAGGAATCGACTCATGATCCGAAAGACCCTGACGCTGGCTCCGCTGATGCTGGTTGCATCCATCAGCCAGGCCGCCGAAACCGTCAAAATCTACAACTGGTCGGATTACATCGCACCGGACACCACGAAAAACTTCCAGAAAGAAACCGGCATCGGCTACACCTATGACGTCTATGACAGCAACGAGACCCTCGATGGCAAGCTGATGACCGGCAACTCCGGGTACGACGTGGTGTTCCCGTCCAACCATTTCATGGCCCGGCAGATTGAAGGCGGCGCACTGAAGAAACTCGACAAGAGTCAGTTGCCGAACTGGAAGAACCTCAACCCGGTGTTGCTCAAGGCCTTGCAGGCCAACGATCCGGGCAACGAGCACGGTTTCCCGTACCTGTGGGGCAGTACTGGCATCGGCTACAACATTGCCAAGGTCAAGGCTGTGCTGGGCGATAACGCCCCGGTGGACTCCTGGGACCTGATCTTCAAGCCCGAGAACATGCAGAAGCTGCAGAAGTGCGGGGTGGCCATCCTCGACAACGGCCCCGAACTGCTGCCGGCGGCGTTGAACTACCTCGGTTTGCCCCACCACAGCAAGAACCCGGAAGACTACAAGAAGGCCGAGGCCCTGCTGCTGAAAGTGCGGCCGTATATCAGCTACTTCCACTCGTCCAAGTACACCAGTGACCTGGCCAATGGCGATATCTGCGTGGCGGTCGGGTTCTCCGGCGATATCCTGCAGGCGGAAAACCGCGCAAGGGAAGCCAACAATGGCATCGACATCGGTTATTCGATTCCCAGGGAAGGCGCCGCGATCTGGTTCGATATGGTGGCCATGCCCGCCGACGCTCCGGATGAAAAGGCCGGCTACGCCTTCATGGACTACCTGCTGCGTCCCGACGTCATGGCCGGTGTCAGCAACTACGTGCATTACGCCAATGGCAACGAGCAGGCCGACAGCCTGATCGACCCTGCGATCAAGAACGACACCAAGGTTTACCCGAGTCCTGAAATGATGGGCAAGCTGTTTGCGCTGGAGGCCATGCCGCTGAACATCGATCGGGTACGTACCCGGGTCTGGAACAAGATTCGCACCGGCAGCTAAAGCACAGAGCGGCCATCGGGACAGGACGTCCCGATGCCATCGTCCTCAGCCGTCCGGCTCGGCTGCGCAACTCATCTGGCCTGAGCCGGGTATCTGCAAAAACACGTCATTGCCGATTTGCCGGAAGCTGTAGCTGCCTTTGTAATCCTTGCCCGTGTACTGGGTTCCGTAACTGCTCGGCACCTGGTTCAGGGTGACGGAGCCGTTCGCCCATTTCAGGAACACCACGCCCGGTTCGACGGTAAAGAACGTGGCGGAAATCAGCGGGCTGAAGCCTGCGCAACGATAGGCAAGGGGGCCTTCGGTGCGCCTGCTTGGGTCCCTGGTCCTGGCAATGGCCGAGCCCTGGCGCAGTTGATGGGCGCGTTCGGCATAACTGCGAATGACGCATGCCCTGGCTTGCGGGCCGCTGCCACACTGATTGCGCGCGTCGATCCAGAATCGCTGGTCAACTTCTACCTTATCCGGGCGCGGCACCGAATGGTCATCCGTGAGCGCCAGCAGATAAAGGCGATTGAGCTCGAGGTCCATCTGCGCCAGTTGGGCGTCGTGGCAGATGAGCTTTTCGACGGACACCCGGCTGCCGGCGCAGTCGAAGCTGGTTTTGTAGGTGGGCAAAGGTTTTTTGGCAGCCGCGCAGAGATCGGCTGTCACGCACGCGCTGACAGCAAGGATCGAGACCAGAAGTGGCTTGACCATTTTCATTTCGGCTTTACCTGAATCATGGCGTGATGCCCCCGGTCTACGCAGTGTAAGGCAGCGTTGAAAACCCGCCACCTGTAGGAGCGAGTGCCCGCTCCTACAGCAATTGCATTAGCCAGGGTTCAGTCATCTTCCGTGCGAATCGTCGCCACGTCGTCGGCCCTGACTCTCACTGTCGCACCGGAAATGTCCTCAAACTCGAAGAACCCGTCCCTGGTCTTGGTTTTCGGCATGTCTTTGGTCAGGTATTGAGTGCCGTTCTGCAGGGTTACCACCGTGGGCGTCGAACAACCTGCCAGGGTCAGCAGTGCTGCTACCGCCAGGGGCAAGCCCAAAGTCTTGATGTCCATAATGACCTCCGTACGTTCTATGGCGGTTGGTGCCGCCAAGGGACAGAAAGTTCTACGGCCCGGAAAAATTTCGTACCGCGCCGCCTTTTATCCTTTTCCCATTGCACCGGGCAGGGTGGAACTGGTATCTGTATGCATAACCAGTACTCGCTTGCCGTGGCCTATTCTGTGACTGCAAATCCTCTCGACGACCCTTTCTATTACCTCAACAACTTCATGCAAGTGCTTGATTGGCTTGAACAACGCTTTGCCGATGTCCTGAGTGTCGAAGAACAGTGTTTCATTCAAGAGTTTAAGCGGTTGCCCCGTGAGTCGCAGGCACTGCTGGTCAGGATGGTCATGCGCAAAGGTGTTCATTTCAGGGCGAGCAAGCTGCATTACGACGAAATCGGCGATATCGTCAGCGCCGCTGGCCCGCTGCTGAAACTCGGTTGGCTCGATGAGCGAATGCCAATGGCCGTGCAGGCGTTGTTCGAACTGCTGCTCAAGGGCGAAATCCTCCAGACCTTTGGCCCTGTCATCGATCAACCCAAGGGCAGGAAAGCCGATTGGTTGCCAGCGCTGTGCGAGCGATTTCCCCAGGCGCAAAGCTTCAACGACTGGTGCCCGTGGCTGGATGAGCGCCTGTTCAGCCTGACCATCATGGAGATGTGCGATCGCCTGCGCCTGATGTTCTTCGGCAACCTGTACCAGGACTGGTCGGAGTTCGTGTTGGCCGACCTGGGCATTTATACCTACGAAAAAGTCGAGTTCTGCGCCGAGTCCCGTGGATTGCGCAGCCGCGAAGACGTGGATGCCTGTGTCCTCCTGCATGCCTGCCAGCAGCAATTCGAGGCCGGTGAAGCGCTGGAGGAAGTGGCCGGGCGGATCAAGGAACTGGCGCTGGACAATCCGTGGTTGCAGCGCCGGCGCGGCAAGCTGCTGTTCCAGATGGGACAGTACTGCGAACGCATCGCCGATTTCGCCATGGCCCTGAACTTCTACCGCGAATGTGCCTATCCCGGCGCGCGTTCGCGGCTGATTCGCGTGCTGGAACGCAGTGGCGAGTTTGAATTGGCCCTGGAGCTGGCGGCACTCGCCGAACAGGATCCGGAAAGTGCCGCCGAACACCAGCAGTTGCTCCGTGTGCTGCCACGCCTGCGGCGCAAGCTCGGCGGACCGCCCATCAAGCGGGCTGCGCCTCGGCAAATGCAGCGTCTGGACCTGCAATTGCCCAGGACTGACCCGACGTTATCGGTGGAGTCCTGCGTACAGGCACATTTGGCGCAAGCGTCGGCGCCGGTGCATTACGTCGAAAACAGCCTGATCAATTCACTGTTCGGACTGTTGTGCTGGCCTGCGATTTTCGCGCCGTTGCCGGGAGCTTTTTTTCACCCGTTCCAGCGCGGGCCGGCGGATCTGCTCAACGAAGACTTCCATGAACGCCGGGCCGAACTGTTCCAGGCCTGTCTGGCCGAGCTCGAAGACGGGCGTTACCGGCAGACCATACGCGAGCGTTATGCCGCCAAGTGGGGTGTGCAGTCGCCGTTCGTGTTCTGGAGCGTGCTCAGCGAGGAACTGTTGGCGCAAGCCCTGGATTGCCTGCCGGCCGAGCACCTGCGGCACTGGTTCAACCGCCTCTTGCTGGACATCAAGGCCAACCGCGCCGGTATGCCGGACCTGATCCAGTTCTGGCCGCAACAAAAGACCTACCGCATGATCGAGGTCAAGGGCCCTGGCGATCGCCTGCAGGACAACCAGTTGCGCTGGCTCGAATTCTGTCATGAGCACCAGATGCCGATTACCGTGTGCTACGTGCAATGGGCGGAGCAGGAGGCTTGAGCTACAGCATTGCGGTGCGGGCGCTGTGTGAGTTCACCGCCAAGGCCGGTGATCTCGATCTGCGTTTTACGCCGTCACCGACCGCGCTGGAGGGCATCGTCGGGCACCGCACGGTGGCGTCGCGGCGCAGCGAGGGCTATCAAAGCGAAGTCGCCCTTGAAGGCCAGTATCAAACCCTGACGGTCAAGGGCAGGGCGGATGGCTATGACCCCGGGCAAAACCGCCTCGAAGAGGTCAAGACCTACCGCGGTGACTTGAGCAAGCAACCGGCCAACCACCGTCAGTTGCACTGGGCCCAGGCAAAAATCTACGGCTGGCTGATGTGCCGCAAGCTGGATCTTGCGCACATCAACCTGGCGCTGGTGTATTTCGACATCGTCAGCGAAAAGGAAACCTGTCTGGTCGAGCCTTTCGAGGCCGCGCAACTGCAACAGTTCTTCGAGCAGCATTGCGCGCGTTTCCTGCTATGGGCCGAGCAGGAAGTCGCCCATCGTGACGGGCGCAATCGCGCGGCACAGCACCTGGCCTTTCCCCACGCCGATTTTCGACCGGGGCAGCGGCATCTGGCCGAATCGGTGTTCAAGGCCGTCAGCACGGGGCGCTGCCTGATGGCCCAGGCGCCCACGGGCATCGGCAAGACCCTGGGCACCTTGTTCCCCATGCTCAAGGCCCTGACGCCCCAGCGACTGGACAAAGTGTTCTTCCTCACGGCGAAAACCCCGGGACGCAAGCTGGCCCTGGACGCCGCGCAAGTGATGCTCGCCAGCGCCGATGCGCCACCGTTGCGGGTGCTGGAGCTGATCGCCCGGGACAAAGCCTGCGAACACCCGGACAAAGCCTGTCACGGCGAGTCGTGCCCATTGGCCCGGGGATTCTACGATCGCCTGCCCGCCGCACGGCAGGCGGCCAGCCGACTGAGCCTGTTGAACCAGAGCGCCCTGCGCGAGGTCGCCCTGGGCCACGATATCTGCCCGTATTACCTGAGCCAGGAAATGGCCCGCTGGGCCGACGTGGTGGTTGCCGACTACAACTACTACTTCGACTTCAGCGCCTTGCTGTTCGGCTTGGCCCAGACCAACAACTGGAAAGTGGCGGTGCTGGTCGACGAAGCTCATAACCTGGTGGAGCGCGGCCGGCAGATGTACAGCGCCAGCCTCGATCAGGCGACTTTCAACGGCGTGCGCAAAACGGTGCCTGATGTGTTGAAAAAGCCGATGCAGCGCGTCAATCGCGAATGGAATGCCCTGCATAACGCGCAAACCGGCGCCTATCAGGCCTATGACAAGGCACCGGAAAAGTTGCTCCAGGCACTGTCATCGTGCAGCGCCAGCATCGGCGACTACCTGAACGATCACCCGCAAGGCCTGGATAGCGCACTGCAGGGTTTCTACTTCGACATGCTGCATTTCTGCCGGGTGGCCGAACTGTTCGATGAGCAATTCCTGTTCGACATCAGCAAGCGCGACCTTGAGCGCAAGCGCAACCTCTCGCAGTTGTGCCTGCGCAATGTGGTTCCCGCCGGGTTCATCCGTCCGCGCCTGACCGCCGCGCGCAGCACGGTGCTGTTTTCCGCAACCCTCAGCCCACGGCAGTATTACGCCGATCTACTGGGGACGCCGGCGGATACGGTGTGCATCGACGTCGAGTCACCGTTTCATGCCGATCAACTGCAGGTGCACATCGTCAATCAGATCTCTACGCGGTTCGTGCATCGCCAGTCATCCCTCGAGCCGATCGTGGACTTGATCGCCAGACAGTTTTGCGCACGCCCAGGTAACTACCTGGCGTTTTTCAGCAGCTTCGATTACTTGCAGCAAGTGGCGCAGTTACTCGCCGAAAAGCATCCACATATCAGTCTGTGGTCGCAGTCCCGAGGCATGGACGAAGCGCAACGCCAGCAGTTTCTCGATCAGTTCCACGCCGATGGCCAGGGCGTCGGCTTTGCGGTGCTGGGCGGGGCCTTTGGCGAAGGCATCGATTTGCCCGGTGCCAGGCTGATCGGCGCATTCATCGCCACCCTGGGGTTGGCCCAGCTCAATCCGGTGAACGAGCAAATGAAGCGGCGCATGGCCGCCATTTTTGGCGCCGGTTACGACTATGCCTATCTGTTTCCCGGCATACGGAAAGTGGTGCAGGCCGCTGGACGGGTGATCCGCACCCAGCAGGATCAAGGGGTGGTGATGCTGATCGATGACCGATTTGGCCAGAGCAAGGTCAAACAACTGTTGCCGCGCTGGTGGGCTTTCAGGCGAAGTTCGGTTGAGTGAACAGTTTGACAATGGATGTGGACATGCCGGCCTCCAGCGATCCGGTTGTATACGGTGTGGAGCGGAGGAGGACGTCGCGGGTTCAATTTTTCGACACCCTTACAGGATCGGTTTGCGCCGGTGACGCCATAACGCTGACGTACACCTTTGTAGGAGCGAGTGCCCGCTTGCGGCATGCTCGCGAGAAACGCCGGGGCAACGCGGGCATTCAGGCATCCCGCGTCGTCGTTGGCGTCCATCGCGAGCCTGCTCGCTCCTACAGGTGTCAGGCGTTGAGATGGCGCAAGCTACGCTCCATCCGCGCAATACCTTCTTCCAGCAGCGACCGTGGGCAGCCGAAGTTCAGTCGCACGAACTGCTTGCAGTCATCGCCGAAGTCCAGACCGGCGCTCAACCCGACTTTGGCCTGTTCGAGGAAGAACTGTTGCGGGTTGTCCAGGCCCAGGGCCGTGCAGTCGAGCCAGGCGAGGTAGGTGCTTTGTGGCAGGTTCATGGTGACGCCCGGCAGGCGGGTGCGCACGGCCTCGGCGAGGAAGTCACGGTTGCCTTGCAGGTAGGTCTTCAGCTCGGCCAGCCATGGAGCGGCTTCACTGTAGGCAACGCGGGTAGCTTCCATACCCAGCGGATTGACACTGTCGACCATGCCGCAACGGGCGTGGTTGACCTTCTCGCGCAGGTGGCGGTCCTGGATGATCATGAACGAGGTCTTCAGGCCGGCGATGTTGTAGGCCTTGCTCGCCGACATCAGCGTGATGGTGCGCTGGGCCACTTGCGGGCTCAACGTGGCCATCGGAATGTGCGTGCGTCCATCGAAGCACAACTCGGCGTGGATTTCGTCGGAAATGATCCAGGCATCATGCTCAAGGCATATGTCGGCAATGGCTTGCAGCTCTGCGCGGGGGAAGGCCTTGCCCAGCGGATTATGCGGATTGCTCAGCAGCAAGGCGCCGCCACCTTGCAACGACTGGCTCAAGGTATCCAGCGGCGTGGAGTAGGTGCCATCGGCTTGCGCATCGAAACTCAGTTCGACCTTGTTCAGACCCCAATGCCCGGGTGCGTGACGCAGCGGTGGGTAGTTGGGCACCTGTACCACGACGTTCTGCGGTGCCTGCACCAGGGCCTTCAATGCCATGTTGAAACCCGACTCGACGCCCGGCAGGAAGATCAGTTCCTGGGGTTCGACGCGCCAGGCGTACTTGTTCCAGAGGTTGGCGACGATCGCCTCGCGCAGGTCGTCCTGGGCCACGCTGTAGCCGACCATTGGGTGCTCCAGGCGTTTTTGCAGGGCCTGGATGATCACCGGTGGCGCGGCAAAATCCATGTCGGCGACCCACATCGGCAACACATCGGCTGGGTAGCGGCTCCACTTGGTACTGCCGGTGTTGTGACGGTCGAACACCTGATCAAAATCGAAGGTCATGCGCAAATCTCGTAAAGGCCGGTTAATCATGCCCGCCATGATAAGCGCCAATCCCTGTAGGAGCGAGTGCCCGCTTGCGGCATGCTCGCGATGGACGTCAACGATAACGCGTGCTGCCTGATTGCCTGCGTTGTCCTGGCGTTTTTCGCGAGCATGCTCGCTCCTACAGGGGGGTGTATCTGGAGGCCGACGGTCGGCTGTCATGGTGAATTCGACAGCATTGACTACAGTTTTTAATGTCGGCAGCCAGACTGCCGCGACCGTGGTTGTTGAAAAAATCCCGGCCATGTACCGGGTTCCACCTGATCAGGAGTGCACGATGGATCTCAGCCGTCGTCAGTTCTTCAAGGTCGCCGGTATCGGCCTTGCAGGCTCTAGCCTGGGTGCGTTGGGCATGGCCCCGACGCTTGCCTTTGCCGAACAGGTGCGTCATTTCAAGCTCGCCCATACCCATGAAACCCGCAACACCTGCCCGTATTGCTCGGTCGGTTGCGGCGTGATCATGTACAGCCAGGGCGATGCAGCCAAGAATGTCGCGCAAAACATCATCCATATCGAAGGCGACGCCGACCACCCGGTCAACCGCGGCACTCTATGCCCCAAAGGTGCGGGCCTGTTGGACTTCATACACAGTCCCGGGCGCCTGCAATATCCGCAGGTGCGCAAACCCGGCAGCACCGAGTGGACCCGCATCTCCTGGGATGAAGCGCTCGATCGCGTCGCCGACCTGATGAAGGCCGACCGTGACGCCAATTTCATCGAGAAGAACGCCCAGGGCCAAACGGTGAACCGCTGGCTGACCACCGGTTTCCTCGCGGCCTCGGCGGCGTCCAACGAAGCCGGCTACATCACCCACAAGGTGATCCGCAGCCTCGGCATGCTGGGGTTCGATAACCAGGCGCGTGTCTGACACGGCCCGACGGTGGCAAGTCTTGCCCCGACGTACGGCCGTGGTGCCATGACCAACCACTGGACCGATATCGCCAACGCGAATCTGGTTCTGGTGATGGGCGGCAACGCAGCGGAAGCGCACCCGTGCGGCTTCAAATGGGTGACCGAAGCCAAGGCGCACAACAAGGCGCGGCTGATCGTGGTCGACCCGCGCTTTACCCGCACCGCCTCGGTGGCCGACTTTTACGCGCCGATCCGTACCGGCACCGACATCGCCTTCATGGGCGGGTTGATCAATTACCTGCTGACCGAGAACAAGATCCAGCACGAATACGTGCACAACTACACCGACGTGTCGTTCATCGTCAAAGCCGGCTATGGCTTCGAGGACGGGATCTTCAGCGGCTACGACGCGGCCAAGCGCCTCTACACCGATAAATCCGGCTGGGGCTATGAAATCGGCGAGGACGGCTTTGCCAAGGTCGATCCGAATCTGCAGGATCCACGCTGCGTCTATCAGTTGATGAAGCAGCATTACAGCCGCTACAACATCGACCTGGTGAGCCAGATTTGCGGTATGCCGGTCGATGCCATGAAAAAGATCTGGGAGGAAATCGCCACTTGCTCGCAACCGGGCAAGACCATGACCATCCTTTATGCGCTGGGCTGGACCCAACACTCGATTGGCGCGCAGATGATTCGCAGCGCGGCGATGGTGCAACTGTTGCTGGGCAACGTCGGCATGCCCGGTGGTGGGGTGAATGCCTTGCGCGGCCACTCCAACATCCAGGGGTTGACCGACCTGGGGCTGTTGTCCAACTCGTTGCCGGGCTACCTCACGCTGCCGGGCGATGCCGAACAGGATTACAACGCCTACATCGTCAAGCGCACGCAAAAACCGTTGCGTCCGGGGCAACTGTCCTACTGGCAGAACTACGGCAAGTTCCACGTCAGCCTGATGAAAGCCTGGTACGGCGCCAACGCCACGGCCGAGAACAACTGGGCCTATGACTACCTGCCGAAGCTGGACATCCCCCAATACGACATCCTCAAGGTGTTCGACCTGATGGGCCAGGGCAAGGTCAACGGCTACATGTGCCAGGGCTTCAACCCGATTGCCGCACTGCCGGACAAGCACCGGGTGACTGCGGCACTGTCCAAATTGAAGTGGCTTGTAGTGATGGACCCGCTGGCCACCGAAACCTCGGAATTCTGGCGCAATGTCGGGGTGTACAACGATGTGAAGAGTGCCGATGTCCAGACCGAGGTGATTCGCCTGCCCACTACCTGCTTTGCCGAGGAGGACGGTTCGCTGGTCAACAGCAGCCGCTGGCTGCAATGGCACTGGAAGGGCGCCGACGGGCCGGGTGAAGCGCAGACCGACATCCGCATCATGAGCGAGCTGTTCCTGCGCCTGCGTCAGCGCTATCAGGCCGAAGGCGGCAAGTACCCCGATCCGCTGCTCAAACTGTCGTGGCCGTACAAGATCCCCGACGAGCCTTCGCCGGAAGAACTGGCCAAAGAAATCAACGGCTATGCCACCACCGACTTCACCGATGCCACGGGCGCGGCGATCAAGGGCAACTCGCAACTGGCCGCATTCGCCCAGCTCAAGGATGACGGCAGCACCGCGTCCGGCTGCTGGATTTTCTGTGGCAGCTGGACCGAGCAGGGCAACCAGATGGCCCGCCGCGACAACAACGACCCCTATGGCATGCACCAGCATCAAGGTTGGGCGTGGGCCTGGCCGGCCAACCGGCGGATCCTCTACAACCGTGCCTCGGCCGACCTGCAAGGCAAGCCGTGGGACCCGAAAAAACGTTTGGTGTGGTGGAACGGCAAAGCCTGGAGCGGCACCGATGTGCCGGACTACAAGGCCGATGTGGCGCCGGAAGCGGGGATGAATCCGTTCATCATGAACCCCGAAGGCGTGGCGCGATTCTTCGCCGTCGACAAGATGACCGAGGGCCCGTTCCCCGAGCACTACGAGCCGTTCGAAACGCCGATCGGCATCAACCCGCTGCACCCGCAAAACAAGAAAGCCACCAGCAACCCGGCGGCGCGGATATTCGATTCGGTCTGGGATTCCCTCGGCGTGGCCAAGGACTACCCGTACGCCGCCACCAGCTACCGACTGACCGAGCATTTCCACTTCTGGAGCAAGCACTGCAAGCTCAATGCGATTGCCCAACCGGAGCAATTCGTGGAAATCGGCGAAGTGCTGGCCAAGGAAAAAGGCATAGTCGCGGGCGACCGGGTTCGGGTCAGCAGCAAGCGTGGCTTCATAGAAGCGGTCGCGGTGGTGACCAAGCGGATTCGTCCGTTGCAGGTCAACAACCAGGTGGTGCACCAGATCGGCATTCCGCTGCATTGGGGGTTTACCGGCCTCACGCGGCACGGTTACCTGACCAACACCCTGGTGCCGTTCCTCGGCGATGGCAACACCCAGACCCCGGAATCCAAGTCATTCCTGGTCAACGTGGAGAAAGTCTGAATGGCCAGCCAAGACATCATCGCCCGTTCGGCCACCACCACCCCCGCGCCCTCGGTGCGCGGGATGGAGGAAGTCGCCAAGCTGATCGACACCACCAAATGCATCGGCTGCAAGGCGTGCCAGGTTGCCTGCTCGGAATGGAACGAGCTGCGTGACGAGGTCGGTCACAACCATGGCACCTACGACAACCCGCAGGACCTCACCGCAGAAACCTGGACGCTGATGCGCTTCACCGAGCACGAGACCGACGCCGGCAACCTGGAGTGGCTGATCCGCAAGGACGGCTGCATGCATTGCGCCGAGCCCGGTTGCCTGGCGGCGTGCCCCAGCCCCGGGGCGATCATCAAGCACGCCAACGGCATCGTCGACTTCGATCAGGATCACTGCATCGGCTGCGGCTACTGCATCACCGGGTGTCCGTTCAACATTCCACGGATTTCGCAAAAGGATCACAAGGCCTACAAATGCACCCTGTGCTCGGACCGGGTGGCGGTAGGGCTGGAGCCGGCCTGCGTGAAAACCTGCCCGACCGGTGCCATCGTGTTCGGCTCCAAGGACGACATGAAGGAACACGCCGCCGAGCGTATCGTCGATCTTAAAAGCCGGGGCTTTGATAACGCCGGTCTGTACGATCCCGAAGGCGTCGGCGGCACCCACGTGATGTATGTGTTGCACCACGCCGATACGCCAAGACTTTACGCCGGATTGCCCGATCACCCGGCGATCAGTCCGTTGGTAGGGCTGTGGAAAGGCGTGAGCAAACCGCTGGCACTGCTGGCCATGGGCGCAGCGGTGCTGGCCGGGTTCTTCCACTACGTGCGCGTCGGCCCGCAAATCGTCGAAGAGGATGAGCATCCGGAGCCGCCGGACAACGCCGTGCATGAAGTCGATCCGTCGGTGCATACCTTCGATCCCCGTGGGGAGGGCCGGCCATGAGCAGCAAGACCATCCTGCGCTACACCCGCAACCAGCGCACCAATCACTGGCTGGTGGCAATCCTGTTCTTTATGGCGGGCTTGTCCGGGCTGGCGCTGTTCCACCCGGCGCTGTTCTGGCTGAGCAACCTGTTCGGTGGCGGGCCGTGGACGCGCATCCTGCATCCGTTCATGGGCGTGCTGATGTTCCTGCTGTTCCTCGGTCTGGTGGTGCGTTTCTGGCGCGCCAACTACTTCATCGCCAACGACCGCCTGTGGCTAAAGCGCATCGACCGGGTGATGCTCAACCAGGAGGAGGGCGTCCCGCCCATCGGCAAATACAACCCCGGGCAGAAGCTGCTGTTCTGGACTTTACTGCTGTGCATGCTGGTGCTGCTGTTCACCGGGCTGGTGATCTGGCGTGCGTATTTCAGCGAGTATTTCGGCATCACTGCGATTCGCTGGGCGATGTTGCTCCATGCGCTGGCCGGTTTCGTGCTGATCCTGAGCATCATCGTGCACATCTACGCCGGTATCTGGATCAAGGGTTCGGTCAGCGCCATGGTGCACGGTTGGGTCAGCCGCGGCTGGGCAAAGAAACACCACGAACTCTGGTACCGCCAAGTCACTCAAGACGAGACTCGCGACGAAGCTCCCAAGCGACCGATCACCAAAAAGGGCTGACATTTGCCAACCATCCTCGAACCTGGAGAAATCGAAGCGGCGGCCAGTTCGCCGCCGTTTCTGCACATGCCACCGCACAATCTGTTCAGCCTGCGCGCCCAGCGCCTGGAAGCCCTCGCCGAAGGGCACGCGCTGGCCGATTACCTGCGCCTGATCGCCGGGTTGTGCCGGGTGCAGCAACAGGTGCTGGACGACCCGCCGCCAGGCGAGCCCCTGGACCGGCAGCGCATCGAGTTGTGCCAGCAACACGGCTTGCCGCCGTTCGCGGCCGACAGCCTGGCTCGCGAAGACGATTGGCAGCCTTACCTCGATGCCTTGCTGCAACGCTATGGCGCACCGTCGCCTTCCGCCGTGGCCGATGCCCTGCAAACCCTGCGCGTGGCCGATGCCGGGCAACGCCGGGCGTGGGCGGTGGCGTTGGTCAGCGGCCAGTATTCGCTGGTGCCGGCAGCGCTGGTGCCGTTTCTCGGTGCCGCGCTGCAAACGGCCTGGAGTCATTGGCTGCTGAGTACGCCGAACCTGGCGTTGACGGCCGGCGACAGCCTCAGCCAGTGCCCGGCCTGTGGCTCGCCGGCCATGGCCGGGGTCATCCGCCATCGCGGCAGGCACAATGGCTTGCGTTATCTGGTCTGTTCACTGTGCGCCTGCGAGTGGCACGTGGTGCGGGTCAAGTGCGTGTATTGCGAACAAAGCAAGGGCCTGGAATACCTCAGCCTGGAAGATGACCGCCATGCCGCCAATCAGGCGCCGTTGCGCGCCGAAGTCTGCCCCGACTGCAACAGCTACTTGAAGTTGCTCTATCTGGAGAACGATGCGGATGCCGAAGCCTTGTCGGCGGACCTGTCCAGCCTGATGCTCGATATGCGCCTGGCGCAGGATGGTTATCAGCGTCCGGCACCGAATCTGTTGCTGGCACCGGGAGACGAGTGACCATAGCGTCTACACTCTGGCGCGACGGTCATTCGTTATCAGGAGCGCCAGATGCCTGCACGCAGTGCCAGCCAACCCCTGCGTCTACCTTCCATTGACAGTCTGTTGCGTCACCCGGCGTGCCAACCCTTGGCCGAGCGTTATGGGCGCGACACCTTGCTGACGGCCTTGCGGCTATTGCTCGATGAATTGCGCGAAGAGGTGCTGCAGGGTTTGCTCGAACCTGCGCTAGTCAGCGAGCAAGTGCTGGCAGGCAGGGTCGGCGAGCGATTGGCAGTGCAGCATCGCAGCCATGTGCGCCGGGTGTTCAACCTCACCGGCACGGTGCTGCACACCAACCTCGGACGGGCACTGTTGCCCGAGGAAGCGATTGAAGCGGTGCAAACGGCCGCGCGCTATCCGCTCAACCTGGAGTTTGACCTGTGCAGCGGCGAGCGCGGCGACCGCGACGACCTGATCGAAGGCTTGGTCCGCGAACTGACCGGCGCCGAAGCGGTGACTGTGGTCAACAACAATGCCGCCGCGGTCCTCTTGACCCTCAACAGCCTGGGCGCGCGCAAGGAAGGGATTATTTCCCGGGGCGAACTGATTGAAATCGGCGGCGCGTTCCGCATCCCCGACATCATGGCCCGCGCCGGGGTGAAGTTGCATGAAGTCGGCACCACCAACCGCACCCACGCCCGGGACTACGAGGCCGCCATCGGTCCGCGCAGTGGTTTGATCATGCGTGTGCATGCCAGCAACTACAGTATTCAAGGTTTCACCACGAGTGTGCCAACGGCGGAGCTGGCGCAAATTGCCCACCGACAAGGACTGCCGTTGCTCGAAGACCTCGGCAGCGGCAGCCTGCTGGACCTGACCTGCTGGGGGTTGCCCGCCGAACCGACGGTGCGTCAGGCGCTGCTCGATGGCGCGGACATCGTCACTTTCAGTGGCGACAAACTGCTCGGTGGGCCACAAGCCGGGCTGATTGTCGGTCGCAAGGAACTGATCGCCAGGATCAAGAAAAACCCGCTCAAGCGTGCGCTGCGGGTCGATAAAATGACCCTGGCTGCCCTGGAAGCGGTATTGGGTTTGTACCGCAACCCGGACCGACTGGCCGAGCGCTTGCCGAGCCTGCGCCTGTTGACCCGGCCGCAAGCCGATATCCTCGCCCAGGCCGAGCGTTTGCAACCAGTGCTGGCCCAACGGCTCGGTGACGGCTGGAGCGTCAGCGCCATGCCCGCACTGGGCATGATCGGCAGCGGCAGCCAACCGGTGGCGCGGCTGGCCAGCGCGGCGCTGTGCCTGCGCCCGTTGACCTCCAAACGCTTGCGCGGGCGTTCGCTGCTGACCCTGGAAGAGGCCTTTCGCGCCTTGCCGATTGCGGTCCTGGGGCGTATCGACGATGACGCCCTGTGGCTGGACCTGCGCCAACTGGACGATGAAGCGGCATGGCTGGCGCAACTCGATCAATTACAGGTGGAGGGCCGGGCAGGGTGATTGTCGGCACCGCAGGGCACATTGACCATGGCAAGACGGCACTGCTCCAGGCACTGACCGGGCAGGCTGGCGACCGGCGCCGGGAAGAGCGTGAACGCGGCATGACCATCGACCTCGGCTATCTGTATGCCGCGCTGGAGCCGGGAGCGCCGTTGACCGGTTTTATCGATGTTCCGGGCCATGAGCGTTTCACCCACAACATGCTCGCCGGTGCGCAGGGCATCGATCTGGTGTTGCTGGTCGTGGCCGCCGATGACGGGGTGATGCCGCAGACCCGCGAGCACCTGGCCATTGTCGAGTTGCTTGGCATTCCCCGGGCGTTGGTGGCGATCACCAAGTGCGACCGGGTCGACAGCGACCGGGTGCAGGTCGTGCGCGATCAGGTCCGTACCTTGCTGGCCCCCGGGCCGTATGCCGATGCACCGCTGATTGCGCTGTCGAGTGTGACCGGCGAGGGCATCGAAAGTCTGCGCCAACAATTGCTCCATGCCCAGGGTGAAGTTCAGCAACGCAGCACCGAAGGCGGTTTTCGCCTGGCCATCGATCGGGCTTTCAGCGTGGCCGGGGCCGGTATCGTGGTGACCGGTACGGCGCTGTCCGGCCAGGTCGCGGTGAGCGATACCCTGAGGTTGGGCCCTCAAGGCAAACCGGTGCGCATTCGCGGCCTGCACGCGCAGAACCAGGCCGCCGAGCACGCCTTTGCCGGCCAACGCGTGGCATTGAACCTGAGTGCCGAACGGCTCGCCCTGGAACATATCCATCGCGGCCACTGGTTATTGGCCGACAGCCTGTATGCGCCGACCCAGCGCCTGGACATCGACCTGCGCTTGCTTGCCGGCGAATCCCGGGCCCTGGAACACTTTCAGCCGGTACACGTGCACCTCGGCACCCAGGATGTCACCGGCCGAGTCGCCTTGCTGGAGGGCGCCAGCCTGGCGCCTGGTGGGAGGATGTTTGCGCAACTGTTGCTCAATGCACCCGTGCATGGGGTCAAGGGCGATCCGCTGATCCTGCGTGACCAGAGTGCCCAACGTACGTTGGGCGGCGGCCGGATACTCGATCCTTTTGCACCGACACGTCAGCGTCGCAGCCCCGAACGGCTCGCACAGCTGGCCGCGCTGGCGGACAGCGCAGACCTGGAAGAGGTGTTGCCGGCCTTGTTGGCCCATAGCGACACCGGGCTCGACCCGCAGCGCGTGGAGCGGCAATTCAACCGCCCGCGCAGCCGTTGGGTGTTGCCCGCTGACGTGCGCTTGATCGACACCCGCCAAGGCGCCGTGCTGTTCAGCGCCAGCCGTTGGCAAGCGTTGCAGGCAGCAGTGCTGGAGCACCTCGCACGCTTTCATCAGCTTGAACCGGATCAGATGGGGCCAGACCGGGATCGCCTGCGCCGATTTGCCGGCAGCCCCCTGGAACGCTCGACCTTTATCAGCCTGCTCGAAGAACTGTTGGCCAGTGGCGCTATTGCCAGCAGAGGGCCGTGGTTGCACCTGCCCGAACACCAGGTGCGCTTGAGCGAAGAAGATCAAGCCTTGTGGCAACGATTGCAGCCGATGTTCGACCAAGCCGGATTCGCTCCGCCCTGGGTGCGCGACCTGGGGCATGAGGAGGCAACTGTCCGTGCATTACTGCTCAAGATGGCTCGGCTGGGGCTGCTCCATCAAGTGGTCCGCGATCTGTTTTACACCGACAGCATGATCCAGCAATTGGCGGCTATGCTGTTGCAACTGGCGGACGCCAATCCGGTGATTCAGGTGGCGGCGTTTCGTGATGCGGTAGGCCTGGGGCGCAAACGCAGTATTCAGATACTGGAGTACTTTGATCGTATCGGCCTGACGCGGCGCTTCGGTGATCGACGGCAAATTCGCCCGGACAGTGCATTGGCCCGGCGCACAGAGCCTTGATCGAGGGGCATGATTTCAAGGAAGGCAATCGCGCCCGGTGGCGCGGCCGGGCTTCAAACCCGGTTGGGGACGGCATCCGTTCCCGGGCAGGTTCGACTCCGGCTGCCTTCCGCCAATTCCCCCCGACTCAACCCAACCCCCTGTAGGAGCGGGTGCCCGCTTGCGGCACGCTCGCGATGGAAGCACAGGCACCGCGGGGTGTCAGACAGCCAGTGTCATCGTTGACGACCATCGCGAGCTTGCTCGCTCCTACAGGCACAGATCCTCTGTAGGAGCGAGCATGCTCGCGAGGGCGGCACAGGCACCGCGGGGTGTCAGGCCGCCAGTGTCATCGTTGACGACCATCGCGAGCTTGCTCGCTCCTACAGGCACAGATCCACCGTAGGAGCGAGCATGTTCTGGTCAAGTTTTTCCGGACACCGATTACGGTGATCAAGCCGCCTGCTGCTCCATGGCTATTGGCGACAGGTAGTTGTTGTAGCTGTGGAGCCTG
>NZ_NEHO01000012.1 GCF_002113375.1 Pseudomonas sp. R37(2017)
CTCGGCGTTCGCCCATCATGACTTCCACGGGGTCGCCGGGGATCATGCGAATCAACGCGAATGTCAGCAGGGTGATGCCGAAGAACGTGGGGATCAACAACCCCAGTCGGCGGGCAATAAAACTAAACATCGTAAGGTGTACCTCATCAGCCGGTTAGGCGTGCCCGGCATGCCAGGGTCAGGCATGCCGGGAGTTTTCTTATCTACTTCACCTGGGTGGTGGCGAAGTTATTCGTGGTGAGGGGGCTAATGTGGTAGCCCTCTACGTTGTTGCGCATAGCGGTAAACATTCTAGTGTGTGCCATGCTGATCCATGGCTGGTCCTGGTTAAAAATAACCTGGGCCTGCTCGTAGAGCGCTGCACGCTCGACCGGATCGGTTTTTTCCCGAGCCTGGTCGATCAGCGCCTGGAACTTGTCATTGCACCAGCGGGCGTAGTTTTCTCCGTTCTTGGCCGCCTCACAACTGAGCATAGGCGTCAGGAAGTTATCCGGGTCGCCGTTGTCGCCCGCCCATCCGGCGGAAACCATGTCGTGCTCGCCGTTTTTGGCGCGTTTGAGCATTTCACCCCATTCCATCACGCGGATGTCGATCTTGATGCCGACCTTGGCCAGGTCGGCTTGCATCATCTGCGCGCCGAGCATCGGGTTCGGGTTGGTCGGACCGCCACCGTTTCGGGTGAACAGGGTGAAGGTGGTGCCTTCCGGAACACCGGCTTCCTTGAGCAGGGCGCGAGCCTTGTCCAGGTCATGGGCCGGGTTCTTCAGGGTGTGGTTGTAGCCCAGCAAGGTGTCAGGGTACGGGTTGACCCCGACCGTTGCATTGCCCTTGCCGAACAACGCATTGACGTACGCCTCCTTGTCGAAGGCGATGTCGATGGCTTTGCGCACTCGCACGTCACTCATGTACTTGTGCGTGGTGTTCATGGCGATGTAGGAAACGGTCATCGCGTTCAGTTCGTCGACCTTCAGATTCGGGTCTTTCTTGATGCTCGGGATGTCATCCGGCTTTGGATACAGTGCGATCTGGCACTCATTGGCCTTGACCTTCTGCAGGCGCACGTTGTTGTCGGTCGCGATGGCCAGGATCAGGGAGTCGGCAGGCGGCTTGCCACGGAAGTAATCCGGATTGGCCTTGAAGCGAACCTGAGCGTCCTTGTTGTAACGCTGGAAGACGAACGGGCCGGTGCCGATAGGCTTGTTGTTCAGGTCGCCGGTTTTGTTGGCCTTGAGCAACTGGTCGGCGTACTCGGCGGAGTAGATCGAGGAGAAGGCCATGGCGATGTCGGCCAAAAACGGTGCTTCGCGACGGGTCAGGGTGAACTTGACCGTGTTGTCGTCGACTTTCTCTACGCTTTTCAGCAGTTCCTTGAAGCCCATGCTTTCAAAATACGGGAAACCCACGCTCGACAGTTTGTGCCATGGATGATTCGGGTCCAGCTGGCGCTGGAAGCTCCAGACCACGTCATCGGCATTCATGTCGCGGGTCGGCTTGAAGTAATCGGTGGTGTGGAACTTGACGCCTTTACGCAGATGGAACGTGTAGCTCAGGCCGTCTTCGCTGATGTCCCAGGAGTCGGCCAGTGCCGGAATCACCTCGGTGGTACCCGGTTTGAAGTCTGCCAGGCGATTGAAGATGGTTTCGGCCACGGCATCGGCGGTGACTGCAGTCGTGTACTGGACCATGTCGAAGCCTTCGGGGCTGGCTTCGGTGCAAACCACCAGGGGCTTGGCCGAGACACCGACAGCGACACTGAGCAACGCAGCCGCGATGGCCGCACGTAGGGGAAGCATTTTCATCAAGAAACCCTCTGCAATCAGTTAAAGGACAAAAGCCGAACGGCCGATTCATCGCGGAACCGGCCGTTCGGCAGTGGCATTACAGGATGTTGAACGGAATCGTGGTCACAAGACGGAACTCGTTGATGCTGCCGTCAGCCTGGTTTTCGCTGGCGCGGTGCGCCGTGTAGGTACCGCGGATCGTGGTGGCCTTGAGCGGGCCGCTCTGCACGGCGTAGGTCGCGCCGATGCCGTATTCATAGTGGTGTTCGCCATCCTGGGACTGGATGCCGTCGTAACCCTTGCCTGCCACGTCGCCGTTGCCGGTGTAGTGAGTACCGTCGATGCCCCAGCCGCGCGCCTGGTAGATGTTGAACTTCAGGCCCGGCACGCCGTATTCGGCCATGTTCAGGCCGTAGGCGACCTGGAACGATTTTTCGTTCGGGCCGTTGAAGTCCGAGAGCAGGGAGTTGGCCAGGTAGATGCCGTTGGTTTCGTGCAGGTAGTCGAAGTACTCGTTGCCGTTCACTTCCTGGTACGAGAAGGTCAGGGTGTGGGCCTGATGAGTCAGGCCGAACGACAGGGAATAGGTGTCGTTGTCGATGTCTCCGATCAGGGCCTTGCCGGTTTCCTGGGTTTTGTAATAGTTCAGGCCGGTGGTCAGGCTCAGTACCTGGCTATCGCCCAGAACGTGGGAAGCGCCAAAGTAGTACTGGTTCCAGATGTCTTCAGCCTGGGTCGCCCAGAGGCTGGTGGTCAGGCTGGCAAATGGGGTGTAGGTCAGGCCGCCGGTGTAGACGTGGTCGGTCTCGACGATGCCGTTGGCGTATTCGGTGCGGAATTTGCGCAGGCTTTCTTCGGTACGCGGCGAGTTGCGATCGAAGGTGGCCAGGTCGAAGGCCAGGTTGTTCAGCTCTTCGCTGTGGACGGCCACACCCTGGAAGCTCGAAGGCAGGGCACGGTTACCGATCACATCGACCATCGGGCTGCTGAAGTTCATGCGGCCGGCAGTCAGGGTGGTGTTGGAGACACGGGCCTTGACGTTGGCCAGGCCCAGTTTGCTCCATTGGCCTTGAGCGTCGCCGCCTTCTTTGGTCAGGGTACGGTTGTTGCCTGCGCTAGGCCGGGATCCTGGTGCGCCACCGTTGCCGGAGGCCAGGTTTTCGCGATCGCGTTCCAGGGCGACAGCGTTGTAAGCCGCCACTTCAGTGCTGAAACCGACGGTTCCCTCGGTGAAGCCCGAGTTGTACTTGATGATAGTGCCCTGGACCCAGTTGATACGGCGATCGGTATCGGCCAGGGTGCCGTGGTCGTTGTACTTGAACTTGGCACCGCGTTTCAGTTGCTCGTTGGCGTACCAGTTACGCGTGGTGCCGGTGATCGACTGACCTTCGACAAAGCCGGTGGCTTCGCTCTGGGCGTTTTTCTCGTTCACGGTAACCGGGGTGAAAGCCTGGCTTTGGGTTTCTGCGTAAGCCGAGGCGGTTACGCTGCTGATGGCCAGGGCCAATAACGCGGTGTTGCTCAGTTTCATGGGTAAAGCTCCTTACTTTCTTTTTTTTATACCGGTCTTTTTGGGTGATCCGGCTATTGGTTTAGAACTCATTCACGGCAAGGCAAACGTTTGCTGTCAGCCAAATCGGCAAAAGACGGCAAAGCGTCTGCGTGAGGACGGAAAATCCGTCCCCCGGCATTTCTGGCTGGTCGGTTACTTTTCTATGCTGACACCCGAGAAAACATTGCGGCCGAACGGGCTCACCTTGAACCCTTCGATTTTGGCGCTCAGCGGCTGGTTGACCGTTGAGTGGGCGACTGGCGTGATCGGCACTTGCTGCTTGAGCAACTGTTGCGCCTGTTTGTAGAGCTGGGTGCGCTGGTCCCGGTCGGTGACGACCTTGGCCTGCTTGATCAACTTGTCGTAAGCCGGATCACACCACATCGAGTAGTTGTTACCGCCAATGGCGTCGCAACTGTAGAGCGTGCCCAGCCAGTTGTCCGGATCACCGTTGTCACCGGTCCAACCGATCAGGCTGATGTCGTGCTCGCCATTCTTGGTGCGCTTGATGTACTCGCCCCACTCATAGCTGACGATCTTGACCTTGAGGCCGATCTTCGCCCAGTCAGCCTGGAGCATCTCGGCCATCAATTTGGCATTGGGGTTGTACGGACGCTGGACCGGCATGGCCCAGAGGGTGATTTCAGTGCCTTCCTTGACGCCGGCGGCCTTGAGCAATTCCCTGGCCTTTTCCGGGTTGTAGGCGGCGTCCTTGATCGTGTCGTCGTAGGACCATTGGGTCGGCGGCATGGCGTTGACCGCCAGTTGCCCTGCGCCCTGGTAAACGGCATTGAGAATGCCCTGCTTGTTCACCGCCATGTCCAGCGCCTGACGTACTTCGAGCTGATCGAAGGGTTTGTGGCGCACGTTGTAGGCGATGTAGCCGAGGTTGAAGCCAGGCTTCTCGATCAGTTGCAGGGCCGGGTCGTTCTTCAGCGCGGGCACATCGGCAGGGCGCGGGTGCAGGGTGACCTGGCATTCGCCGGCCTTGAGTTTCTGTACTCGCACCGACGCATCGGTGTTGATGGCGAAAATCAGGTTGTCGAGCTTTACCCGGCTCGGGTCCCAGTAATGCTTGTTACCGGTGTAACGGATGTTCGAGTCTTTCTGATAGCTCTTGAACACGAACGGCCCGGTGCCGACCGGCTTCTGGTTGATGTCGCTCGGTTTGCCTTCGGCCAGCAGCTTGTCGGCGTACTCGGCCGAAAGGATGGCGGCGAAGCTCATGGCGATGTTCTGGATGAACGCGGCGTCCACGCTGTTGAGCGTAAATTCCACGGTCAACGGCCCGGTCTTTTCGACCTTGGCGATGTTCTTGTTCAGGCTCATGCCGTTGAAATACGGAAACTCTGTCGGATAAGCCTTACGGAAGGGGTGTTGTGGATCGAGCATGCGATTGAACGTGAACAGCACGTCATCGGCATTGAAGTCGCGGGTCGGCGTGAAGTACTTGGTGGTGTGAAACTTCACCCCTTCGCGCAGGTGAAAGGTGTATTTGAGGCCGTCCTCGGAAATTTCCCAGCTCGTGGCCAGGCCCGGTACGACGTTGGTCGCGCCTTTCTCGAATTCTGCCAACCGGTTGTACAGCGGCTCGGCGGCGTCGTTGTCGGTCGCAGTGGTGTACTGCGCCGTGTCGAAACCGGCGGGACTGCCTTCGGAGCAGAACACCAGGCTGTTGTTGGCGGCCTGGCTGATGGAAGTGGCGGCCAACAGGCCGGTGCCCAGCAATGCGGATAAAACCAAGGTATGGCGCATAACGCTCCCTTTTTTCTGAAAGTGTTGTCAATGAGCCGTCGTCCCGTTCCGTGGACGTAGAGGCATCACTGATTTCAAGCCATGCACGCAGCAGTAACCGATGACCCACGCATGCACTGGTCGGATCCCGACGGTATGAGCCTCGGGTCCGGCAGTAAATGCGTAGAGTCCTAATGACTCGTAGGAAATGGCAACGCGTCCTTACCCGATGCTGTGGTCAGCTGCGGATTTGGATGTAGGCAAATTCCTGCTTGCTCGGTAGATAAAGCAACGGCGACGTCAGAAACGTCGCCGTTGCAATGTCTTACTTGCTGACGCTGACGCCGTAGAAGGAGTTCAAGCCAAATGGGCTGATCTTGAAGTCCTGCACTTCGGCGCGCATGGGTTGGAACACCGTCGAGTGAGCGATAGGTGTCATTGGAGTCTGATCTTTGAGGATGTGTTGCGCCTGCTTGTACAGTTCGGTGCGCTTGGCCTGATCCGAGGTGCGCTTGGCTTGCTTGACGATGTCGTCAAACGGCTTGTAGCACCACTTGGAGAAGTTGTTGCCTTCCAGCGAGTCGCAGCCGAACAGCACGTTCAGCCAGTTGTCGGGGTCACCATTGTCACCACTCCAGCCAATCAGCATCGCCTGGTTCTCGCCACCCTTGGAGCGCTTGATGTACTCGCCCCACTCGTAGCTCTGGATCTTGACCTTGAGGCCGATCTTGGCCCAGTCGGACTGCAGCATTTCTGCCATCAGCTTGGCGTTCGGGTTGTAAGGACGCTGTACCGGCATCGCCCACAGAACGATTTCGGTGCCTTCCTTCACGCCGGCTTCCTTGAGCAGCTCCTTGGCTTTCTCAGGGTTGTACGGCGCATCCTTGATGGTGGTGTCGTAGGACCATTGGGTCGGTGGCATGGCGTTGACCGCCATTTGGCCGGCGCCCTGGTACACCGAATCGATGATCTGCTGCTTGTTGACCGCCATGTCCAGTGCCTGGCGCACTTTCAGGTCGGCCAACGGGTTCGCATCGGTTTGACCCTTGACCTTGGGCATCACGTTGTAGGCGATGTAACCCAGGTTGAAACCCGCCTGGTCTGGCAGCTTCAGGGCCTTGTCTTCACGCAGCGCCTTCAGGTCGGCCGGACGAGGGAACAGAGTGATCTGGCACTCGTTTTTCTTCAGCTTCTGGATACGTACCGACGGGTCGGTGGTGATGGCGAAGATCAGGTTGTCGACCTTCACGTCGTCAGGCTTCCAGTAGTCCTTGTTCCCGGTGTAGCGGATGTTGGAGTCTTTCTGGTAGCTCTTGAACACGAACGGGCCAGTACCGACCGGCTTCTGGTTGATGTCGGCGGCCTTGCCTTCCTTGAGCAACTGGGCAGCGTACTCGGCGGACTGGATCGAGGCGAAGCTCATGGCCATGTTCTGGATGAACGCGGCATCAACGTCTTTGAGGGTGAACTTGACGGTCTTGTCGTCGACTTTATCGATCTTGGTGATGTTGGTGTCCATCCCCATGTCGGTGAAGTACGGGAATTCGGTCGGGTACGCTTTGCGGAACGGGTCATCCTTGTTAATCATGCGATTGAAGGTGAACAGCACGTCGTCGGCGTTGAACTCACGAGTCGGCTTGAAGTACGGGGTGGTGTGGAACTTGACGCCGTCGCGCAGGTGGAAGGTGTAGGTCAGGCCGTCTTCGGAGACGTCCCAGCTGGTCGCCAGGCCAGGAATGACGGCGGTGCCGCCGCGCTCGAACTGGGTGAGGCGGTTGAACATGGTTTCTGCTGAGGCGTCGAAGTCGGTTCCGGTGGTGTATTGACCTGGATCGAAACCGGCCGGGCTCCCTTCGGAGCAGAACACCAGGTTAGTCGCTGCTTGGGCGAACGGTGCGCTGGCTAGCAAGCTTGCGCCAACTAAAAACGGAATGACCGCTTGTTTAAGCATGGTGGCCTCATGATTTGTTGTCATTTTTGGAATTAGAGGACGACCTCGTGAGTCGTGCCTGCGGATACTTATGCAGGGGCCATACCCAATGCAAGATCCAGAGTGACTACAAGCCTTAAACGGTGGCACGAACGTACCTTAATGTCGCATTTGTGTAAGTCCTGACGCATTTGACCGTTTGCGCGGCGTTTTTACGGTGCAAAAGGCGCACTTTTACAGTGCGCTCCTGAATCGGGTTGCTCCCGCGTGGGGCGGGGGTGTTACTTATTCATACCCCGGATCGTGGGGTGGGTATGGCGTGAATAAGAGTGGTTATTGTTGCACCGATAGTGGCCAATCGACGGCTTTTCTCGGGTGGACCTATCCAGTTATAGCTCATGCCGGAAAACTGCCCAAAAAAAACGGCGATCATGTGAATGATCGCCGTTTTCTGTTCAGCGCCTATCGACTCAAGGCATCAGCACTTCAATCGAGCCATCGGCGGTCATGCTCACCTGGCTGGTGCCGGCCTCGACATCCGGCGTCACCGGCGCGGCGTCCATGGCGGCGGCTTTCATCATCATGGGGGCGCGCAGGTAAGGCTGTGGATAACCGTTGCTGTTGAGGTTCAGGTTGACGATTTTGTAGCTCTTGCCGCCGAGGGCATCGGTGGCAAGCTGGGCGCGGGCCTTGAAGGCGGTCACAGCGTCCTTGAGCAGGGCGTCTTCGCTGGCCTTGCGGGTCGGGGTGGCGATGGCGAAGTCCATGCCGCCCATTTTCAGGTCGGTGAGCAGTTCGCCGGTCAGCTTCGACAACGCGGCAAAGTTCGAGCTTTCCAGGCGCAACTCGGCGCGCTCGCGCCAGCCGGTGATTTTCTGGCCCTTGGTGTCATAGATCGGATAGCTGTTGCGACTGCCCTGACGCAGGGTGATGTCCTTGACTTGCTTGGCCTGGGCCAGCGCCTTGTTCATGGTGGTGCTGACGTCGGCGGCGAGTTTGGCCGGGTCGCTGTTCTGTTCTTCGGTATAGAGCGTCACGATCATCAGGTCGCGGGCTACTTCCTGACTGACTTCGGCGCGCAGGGATATCTGGTTGTAATGAAGCTCGTCGGCGGCCAGGGTCGGGAGGCTGGCGACGGTGCCAAGGCCCAGGGCGAGAAGAACGGCGCTGCGGCGGAAAGTGTGCATGAAGGCTCCTTGAAAGGTGCGCAGGGGTATGATCCGGTCCTGCGTGAAACCATCAGACTCTAGCTTTGATGTTCCGGTTCGCACAGTTACAACTTCTATACAGATTGTGCAAAAGTGGCCCTGTGGCGAGGGGGCTTGCCCCCGTTCGGCTGCGAAGCAGTCGCGATTGCCTCACGTGGTCTGACCGAGAAAAATGCGGTGGCAGGTTTTGGGACTGCTTCGCAGTCCAACGGGGGCAAGCCCCCTCGCCACAGGCTGTGGCCGTTTGCCGCACTTTTGCCTGTCAGCCCCCGTGCTTGGTTATACTCCCAGCGATCCGCCTGGAGCGCTCATCAGGAGAGCTCATGCTCGCCCCCGTACAAATCACTTCCGCTACTCGCCAGAACCTCTGGCGCCTGACGTTTATCCGCACGTTGGTGCTGGCCGCCCAGGCCGGTTCCGTGGGCCTGGCCTACTGGCTCGAATTGTTGCCGCTGCCCTGGTTTCAGCTGGCCGCGACGCTCGCATGTTCAATGCTGTTGTGCGTGTTCACGGCGATTCGCCTGCGCACCTCGTGGCCGGTGACTGAGCTCGAATACGCTGTGCAACTGGCTTGCGACCTGTTTATCCACAGCGCATTGCTGTTTTTCTCCGGCGGCTCGACCAACCCCTTCGTCTCCTATTACCTGGTGCCGCTGACCATTGCCGCGGTGACGTTGCCATGGCGTTATTCGGTGATCCTGTCGGGTATCGCGCTGACGATGTACACGCTGTTGCTGGCGCAGTTCTACCCGCTGCAAACCTTCCCCATCGCTCGGGAAAACCTGCAGGTGTACGGGATGTGGTTGAGCTTTGCCCTCGCCGCCGCCGTGATCACCTTCTTCGCCGCGCGCATGGCCGAGGAGCTGCGCCGCCAGGAAGAATTGCGCGCCATTCGCCGCGAAGAGGGTCTGCGCGATCAGCAACTGCTGGCCGTCGCCACCCAGGCCGCTGGTGCAGCCCATGAGCTGGGCACGCCGCTGGCGACCATGAGTGTGCTGCTCAACGAAATGCGTCAGGATCACCATGACCCGATGTTGCAGGACGACCTGAGCGTGCTGCAGGATCAGGTCAAGCTGTGCAAAGAGACCTTGCAGCAACTGGTGCGTGCCGCCGAGGCCAATCGCCGGCTGGCGGTGGAGATGCAGGACGTCACCGATTGGCTCGATGAAGCGCTCAATCGCTGGCACCTGATGCGCCCGGAAGCCAGTTATCGCTTCCAGCGCCTTGGCCAGGGCCCGGTCCCTCGCATGGCGCCGCCGCCCGATCTGACCCAGGCGTTGCTGAATCTGCTGAACAACGCCGCCGATGCCTGCCCGGAAGGGCTGCAAGTGACGCTGGACTGGGATTGGGAAAACCTCATCATCAGCATTCGTGACCACGGCGCTGGTGTGCCGCTGGCCATCGCCGAGCAAATCGGCAAGCCGTTTTTTACCACCAAGGGCAAAGGTTTCGGCCTGGGCCTGTTTTTGAGCAAGGCCAGCGTGACACGCGCCGGCGGCTCAGTGAAACTCTACAGTCATGAGGAAGGTGGAACGCTCACCGAGCTGCGCCTGCCCCGTGTCGCCCGAGGAGACGAACATGAGTGAAGAGATCCAAGTCGAAGGCGAAGAACTGCCGCATTTGTTGCTGGTCGATGACGACGCCACATTTACCCGCGTCATGGCCCGCGCCATGGCCCGCCGGGGTTTTCGCGTCAGCACCGCGAGTTCCGCCGAGGAAGGCCTGGAGCTGGCCAAGGCCGATCTGCCGGATTACGCCGCGCTGGACTTGAAGATGGACGGTGATTCCGGCCTGGTGCTGTTGCCCAAGTTGCTGGAAATGGACCCGGAAATGCGCGTGGTGATCCTCACCGGCTATTCGAGCATTGCCACTGCCGTCGAGGCGATCAAGCGCGGTGCCTGCAATTACCTGTGCAAACCGGCGGATGCGGACGACGTGCTGGCGGCGTTGCTGTCCGAACACGCCGACCTCGACAGCCTGGTACCGGAAAACCCGATGTCCGTGGACCGCCTGCAGTGGGAGCATATCCAGCGCGTGCTGACCGAGCACGAAGGCAATATCTCTGCCACTGCCCGTGCCCTGGGCATGCACCGCCGCACCCTGCAGCGCAAACTGCAGAAGCGCCCCGTTCGCCGCTGAACCTGCGCTGAACGAATGCGGGCCGTTTCTCGCGACAAACCGAACCGATCATCTATGATCGGTTCGTGTGTGCACTTTTCTCTATCGAGCCTTATCCATGAATCAGAACGCTGAGTATTCCGCGGTCAACGACGCCGTGCGCGGGCAGTTTTTTCGCAAAGTGTGGGCGATGATCACGCCTTACTGGCGCAGTGAGGAGAGGGTCAAGGCCTGGACGCTGCTGATCGCGGTGATTGCGCTGTCGTTGATCAGCGTGGGGATCTCGGTGTGGTTCAACACCTGGTACAAGGACTTCTACAACGCCCTGCAAAAGAAGGACGAAGCGGCGTTCTGGCAACTGATCCTGTACTTCTGCGCGATTGCGGCGGTGGCGATTGTCGGCGCGGTGTACCGGCTCTACCTGACCCAGATGCTGACGATCCGCTGGCGGGCATGGCTGACGGAAAAGCACTTTGCGCGCTGGCTCGCCGACAAGAATTACTACCAGCTGGAACAGGGCGGTTACACCGATAACCCGGACCAGCGGATTTCCGAAGACCTCAACAACTTCACCTCCAATACGCTTGAACTGGGTATCGGGTTGCTGCGCAATATCGTCAGCCTGGTGTCGTTCTCGATCATTCTGTGGGGCGTGTCGGGCAGTATCGAGGTATTCGGCATCACCATTCCCGGCTACATGTTCTGGTGCGTACTGGTTTACGCGGTGGTGGGCAGTTGGTTGACGCACTTGATCGGTCGTCGCCTGATCGGTCTGAACAACCAACAACAACGCTTCGAAGCCGACCTGCGTTTCTCCATGGTGCGAATTCGCGAGAATGCCGAAAGCATCGCGTTGTACAACGGCGAAACGAACGAAAATCGCCGGTTGAGCAATCGCTTCGGGATGGTCTGGCATAACTTCTGGGAGATCATGAAGGTGTCCAAGCGCCTGACGTTCTTCACCGCCGGTTACAGCCAGGCTGCCATTATCTTCCCGTTCATCGTTGCTTCGCCGCGCTACCTTTCCGGCAAGATCGAGCTCGGCGAACTGATGCAAATCAGCTCGGCGTTCGGCAATGTGCAGGAAAGCTTCAGCTGGTTTATCAGTGCGTACCAGAGCCTCGCCTCCTGGCGCGCCACCTGCGATCGTCTGCTGAGCTTCCACCAGGCCATGGCTGACAACGAAGAGCGTGCGCCGGCCATCGACGTACAAAACTCGGGCTCCGCGCTTGAAGTGCACAATCTCGGTCTCGACCTGGCTGGAGGTCGTCACCTGCTGAGCAACGCCGACATGACCGTGGAGGAGGGCGAGCGTGTGATGCTCAGCGGTCGTTCCGGCAGCGGCAAGTCGACCCTGCTGCGGGCGATGGGGCATCTGTGGCCGGCCGGCCACGGCAGTATCCGCCTGCCAGCGGCGCGCTACCTGTTCCTGCCGCAAAAACCCTACTTGCCGATTGGCACCCTGCGCGATGTCCTCAGTTATCCACAACCTGGCGATACCTATCCGAACGAACGCTATGTGCAGGTGCTGGAAACCTGTCGCCTGCCGCACCTGATCGCCCGTCTCGACGAGGCCAACCACTGGCAGCGCATGTTGTCGCCGGGTGAGCAGCAGCGCCTGGCCTTTGCCCGTGCACTGCTTTATGCGCCGCAATGGTTGTACATGGACGAAGCGACTTCGGCGATGGACGAGGAGGATGAAGCGTCGCTGTATCAGGCGCTGATCGATGAGTTGCCGGGCTTGAGCATTGTCAGCGTCGGCCATCGCAGCAGCCTGAAGCGCTTCCATCCACGGCACATCCGTATCGAAAATGGCCACCTGGTGGACCAGGCCGTGACCGCTTGAACAACGAAGACCCTGTAGGAGCGAGCATGCTCGCGACGACATTCTGGCAGGCAACATCGTCGTTGAATGTCAGTCAGCCATCGCGAGCATGCTCGCTCCTACAGGGTGAGGTGATCGTACAACCGCGTTGCGCTATGATGCGCTTTCAGTAACCGAATTTTTCGAGACAGATGTTCACCATGGAAAACCTGAACGACACACCACGCCTCCCTCGCAAGCGCCGCAGCCTCGCTCAGGAACTGGTGACGGTGCTGTCCGAGCAGATCCGTGACGGTCATCTCAAGCGTGGCGACAAGTTGCCTACCGAGTCGGCCATCATGGATGCCCATGGCGTCAGCCGCACGGTGGTGCGCGAGGCGATTTCCCGTTTGCAGGCGGCAGGGCAGGTGGAAACCCGTCACGGTATCGGCACCTTCGTGCTCGACGCCCCGAGCCCGAGTGGTTTCCGTATCGACCCGGCGACCGTGGTGACCTTGCGTGATGTGCTGGCGATCCTGGAACTGCGCATCAGTCTGGAAGTGGAGTCTGCCGGGCTGGCGGCGCAACGCCGCAGCCCGGAACAACTGGCCAACATGCGCGCCGCCCTCGATGCGTTGAATGAAAGCGCCGCTCACGCCAGTGACGCCGTGGCGTCGGATTTCGCTTTCCACCTCGAAATCGCGCTGTCCACCGGCAACCGCTATTTCACCGACATCATGACCCACCTGGGCACCAGTATCATTCCGCGCACCCGGCTGAACTCCGCGCGCCTGGCCCATGACGACCAGCAGCACTACATGGGGCGCCTGAGCCGTGAGCACGAGGAAATCTACGACGCCATTGCCCGCCAGGACTCCGATGCGGCCCGCGCGGCGATGCGCCTGCACCTGACCAACAGTCGTGAGCGGCTGCGTCATGCCCATGAAGAGGCTGAGGCGCAGCGGGGTTAGTTTTCTGCTTCATGCGATTCATCGTCTGATCTTCCGCCTTCGCGAGCAGGCTCGCTCCCACTGTTGATTGTGGATATTCCCGGATACTGGGGGCGCTCCCGATCCAATGTGGGAGCGAGCCTGCTCGCGAAGGGGGCACCGCCATATCACAAACGTACTTCCTGCCCTGAAAACGGGTCCAGCCCAGCTATCTTCCGACAACGTATCTCATGAACACCGTTTATCCAGGTGTTATTTTTCCTGCTCCCTACGCACAAGCCCTCTAGAGCGAGGTCTCAGCGTATTCTTGTCGAACAATTTTCACCCCTGACGATGAAATGCAGTTGACGGTTGTATTTTAAGTTGTACGATGACCTACAACTTCGGCGCAGGCTGAACGGTTTTCTCCCACAACGTCGCTATCCAGGGTGTTCGAATAATGAATCCACAAGAACTGAAGTCCATCCTCTCTGCCGGTCTGCTGTCTTTCCCGGTCACCGATTTCAATGCACAGGGCGACTTCAATCGCGCGGGCTATATCAAGCGTCTCGAATGGCTGGCGCCATACGGCGCCTCGGCTTTGTTCGCCGCGGGCGGCACCGGTGAGTTCTTCTCTCTGGCAGCCAGCGAATATTCGGAAATCATCAAGACGGCCGTCGACACCTGCGCTTCCAGCGTGCCAATCCTGGCCGGTGTGGGCGGTTCGACCCGCCAGGCCATCGAATACGCTCAGGAAGCCGAGCGCCTGGGCGCCAAAGGCCTGTTGCTGCTGCCGCACTACCTGACCGAAGCCAGCCAGGATGGCGTTGCCGCCCACGTTGAAGCCGTGTGTAAATCGGTCAACATCGGCGTGGTGGTCTACAACCGTAACGTCTGCCGCCTGAACGCACCGCTGCTGGAGCGTCTGGCCGAGCGCTGCCCGAACCTGATCGGTTACAAGGACGGTCTGGGTGATATCGAGTTGATGGTGTCGATCCGTCGCCGCCTCGGCGATCGCTTCAGCTACCTGGGTGGCTTGCCGACCGCCGAAGTCTACGCCGCGGCCTACAAGGCCCTGGGCGTGCCGGTCTACTCCTCGGCGGTGTTCAACTTCATCCCGAAAACCGCGATGGACTTCTACCACGCGATCGCTCGTGAAGATCACGCCACTGTCGGCAAGATCATCGACGACTTCTTCCTGCCGTACCTGGACATCCGTAACCGCAAGGCCGGCTACGCCGTGAGCATCGTCAAGGCCGGGGCAAAGATTGCCGGCTACGACGCAGGTCCTGTGCGTGCACCGCTGACCGATCTGACCGGCGAAGAGTACGAAATGCTCGCCGCGCTGATCGACAAGCAGGGCGCGCAGTAATACCCGATAAAACCAGGGCCGCTGAGTCATCGGCGGCTTTTTGCGTGAGGACTCCCAAGAGGGCAAGCCGTGGCTGATTCAAAGCGTTTCGATAACTACATCAACGGCGAATGGGTTGCCGGCGGCGACTATTCGACCAACATCAACCCATCCGAACTGACCGATGCCATCGGCGACTACGCCAAGGCTGACCTGGCTCAGGTCCACGCCGCCATCGACGCCGCCCGTGCTGCGTTCCCGGCGTGGTCGGTGTCGGGCATTCAGGCCCGTCATGATTCCCTGGATAAAGTGGGTACGGAAATCCTCGCCCGTCGTGAAGAGCTCGGCACCCTGCTGGCCCGGGAAGAGGGCAAGACCTTGCCTGAAGCCATCGGCGAAGTGACCCGCGCCGGCAACATTTTCAAGTTCTTCGCCGGCGAGTGCCTGCGCCTGTCCGGCGACTATCTGCCGTCGGTGCGTCCGGGCGTCAACGTTGAAGTGACTCGCGAAGCGTTGGGTGTGGTCGGTCTGATCACCCCGTGGAACTTCCCGATTGCCATTCCGGCGTGGAAAATCGCTCCGGCCCTGGCCTACGGCAACTGCGTCGTGTTGAAACCCGCGGACCTGGTTCCCGGGTGCGCCTGGGCCCTGGCCGAAATCATCTCCCGCGCGGGCTTCCCGGCCGGCGTGTTCAACCTGGTGATGGGCAGCGGTCGTGTGGTTGGCGATGCGCTGGTCCACAGCTCGAAAGTCGACGGCATCAGCTTCACCGGTTCCGTGGGTGTCGGTCGCCAGATCGCCGTGAGCTGTGTGTCGCGTCAGGCCAAAGTCCAGCTGGAAATGGGTGGCAAGAACCCGCAGATCATTCTCGACGATGCCGATCTCAAGCAAGCGGTCGAGCTGTCGGTGCAGAGTGCGTTCTACTCCACCGGCCAGCGCTGCACCGCTTCCAGTCGTTTTATCGTCACCGCGGGTATCCACGACAGGTTCGTCGAGGCCATGGCCGAGCGCATGAAGTCGATCAAGGTCGGTCATGCCTTGAAGGCTGGTACCGATATCGGCCCGGTGGTCTCGCAGGCGCAGCTTGAACAGGACATGAAGTACATCGACATCGGCCAGTCCGAAGGTGCGCGCCTGGTCAGCGGCGGTGGCCTGGTGACCTGCGACACCGAGGGCTACTTCCTCGCGCCAACCCTGTTTGCCGACAGCGAAGCCTCGATGCGCATCAGCCAGGAAGAAATTTTCGGCCCGGTGGCCAACATCGTCCGCGTGGCCGATTACGAAGCGGCGCTGGCCATGGCCAACGACACCGAGTTCGGTCTGTCGGCGGGTATCGCTACCACGTCGTTGAAGTACGCCAACCACTTCAAGCGCCACTCCCAGGCCGGGATGGTGATGGTCAACCTGCCGACCGCCGGTGTGGATTACCACGTTCCGTTCGGTGGGCGTAAAGGTTCATCCTATGGATCACGTGAGCAAGGTCGCTATGCGCAAGAGTTCTACACGGTCGTAAAGACCAGCTACATCGGTTCGTAACGGAACACCCTGCGGTATCGACATCGATACCGCACCCCTGTTTCTGTAGGAGCGAGCTTGCTCGCGATGGACTTAAGGTCGCGAAAGTTCGCCTGATGCCCCGCGTCATCGTTGACCACCATCGCGAGCGTGCTCGCTCCTACAGATACAGCTACATCGTTATTACCCGCATAAAAATAATCAGTGGGAGTACATCTACATGCAATCGACCAAGCCGACTCACGTCCGCTATTTGATTCTGCTCATGCTGTTTCTGGTGACCACGATCAATTACGCCGACCGGGCTACCATCGCAATTGCAGGCTCCAGCCTGCAGAAAGACCTGGGCATTGACGCCGTCACCCTTGGCTACATCTTTTCCGCATTCGGTTGGGCCTACGTGGCCGGGCAAATCCCCGGTGGCTGGCTGCTTGACCGCTTTGGTTCGAAAAAAATCTACGCGCTGAGCATTTTCACCTGGTCGCTGTTCACCGTGCTGCAGGGGTATGTCGGCGAGTTCGGCATGTCCACGGCGGTGGTTGCGCTGTTCATGCTGCGCTTCCTGGTAGGCCTGGCCGAAGCGCCGTCCTTCCCTGGCAACGCGCGTATCGTGGCGGCCTGGTTCCCGACCGCTGAACGCGGCACTGCCTCGGCGATCTTCAACTCGGCGCAATACTTTGCCACCGTGTTGTTCGCGCCGCTGATGGGCTGGATCGTCTACAGCTTCGGCTGGCAGCATGTGTTCATCGTCATGGGTGTGATCGGCATCATCTTCTCGGGCATCTGGCTGAAAGTTATCCACAGCCCGCGCCAGCATCCGATGATCAATGACGCCGAGTTCAAGCACATCGCCGACAACGGCGGCATGGTCGACATGGACCAGGACAAGGGCAAAGGCAAGAAGACCGACGGTCCGAAGTGGGACTATATCCGTCAACTGCTGACCAACCGCATGATGCTCGGCGTGTACCTGGGGCAATACTGCATCAACGGCATTACCTACTTCTTCCTGACCTGGTTCCCGGTGTACCTGGTGCAGGAGCGTGGCATGACTATCCTCAAGGCCGGTTTCATTGCCTCCTTGCCGGCGATCTGCGGTTTTATCGGTGGTGTGCTCGGCGGGGTGATTTCCGATTACCTGCTGCGCAAAGGCCATTCGCTGACCTTCGCCCGCAAGGCGCCGATCATTGCCGGACTGCTGGTGTCCAGCAGCATCGTGGCCTGCAACTATGTGGACATTGAATGGATGGTCGTCGGCTTCATGGCCCTGGCGTTCTTCGGCAAAGGCGTGGGCGCATTGGGCTGGGCCGTGGTGTCCGATACCTCGCCGAAGCAAATCGCCGGCCTGAGCGGTGGCTTGTTCAACACCTTCGGTAACCTCGCTTCCATCACCACGCCGATCGTCATCGGCTACATCATCAGCTCCACCGGTTCGTTCAAGTGGGCACTGGTGTTTGTCGGTTGCAACGCTTTGGTCGCGGTGTTCAGCTATCTGGTCATCGTCGGCCCGATCAAGCGTGTGGTGCTCAAAGAGCCACCAGCGAACGGTTCTGAAGCCCCTGGCAAATTGTCTCAAGCGCATTCCTGAGGAGCGGCGTCATGCAGTTGATTGAACATTCCGACTCGCCGCGCTACATCCGCTTGCACGAGCGGGATAACGTGGTGATTGTGGTCAACGATCAGGGTGTGCCGGCCGGCACCGAGTTTTCGGACGGCCTGGTCACCGTGGACTTCGTGCCACAGAGCCACAAGGTCACCCTGGAGGACATTCCCGAGGGTGGCCAGGTGATTCGTTACGGCCAGGTCATTGGCTACGCCTTGCAGCCAATTCCACGCGGCAGCTGGGTCAAGGAAGATCAACTGCGCATGCCGACCGCGCCGCCGCTGGACAGCCTGCCGCTGTCCACTGACGTACCGGCCGCGCAAGCACCGCTGGAAGGCTTCACCTTCGAGGGTTATCGCAACGCCGACGGCACCGTTGGTACGCGCAACATTCTCGGCATCACCACCACCGTGCAATGCGTGACCGGCGTACTCGATCATGCGGTCAAGCGCATCAAGGCCGAGTTGCTGCCCAAATACCCGCACGTCGATGACGTGGTGGCGCTGACCCACAGCTACGGCTGCGGCGTGGCCATCACCGCCACCGACGCCTATATCCCGATCCGCACTGTGCGCAATCTGGCGCGCAACCCGAACCTGGGCGGCGAAGCGCTGGTGATCAGCCTGGGTTGCGAGAAATTGCAGGCCGGGCAGGTGATGCACGACAACGACAGCTCGGTGGATCTCAGCGAGCCGTGGCTGTACCGCTTGCAGGATTCCAGCCATGGCTTCAGCGAAATGATCGAGCAGATCATGGAACTGGCTGAAACCCGTTTGAAGAAGCTCGATCAACGCCGTCGGGAAACCGTGCCGGCGTCCGAGCTGATCCTCGGCATGCAGTGCGGCGGCAGTGATGCGTTCTCCGGCATCACCGCCAACCCGGCGCTCGGTTATGCCTCTGACCTGCTGCTGCGGGCCGGTGCGACGGTGATGTTCTCCGAAGTCACCGAAGTGCGCGATGCCATTTATCTGCTGACTTCCCGCGCGGAAAACCAGGAAGTCGCCCAGGAACTGGTGCGGGAAATGGACTGGTACGACCGCTACCTGGCCAAGGGGGAGGCGGATCGCAGTGCCAATACCACCCCGGGCAACAAGAAGGGCGGGTTGTCGAACATTGTCGAGAAGTCCCTGGGGTCGATCGTCAAGTCCGGCAGTAGCGCGATCAATGGCGTGCTTGGCCCGGGCGAGCGTTTCAAGCGCAAAGGCCTGATCTTCTGTGCGACCCCGGCCAGCGACTTTGTCTGCGGGACGCTGCAACTGGCGGCGGGGATGAACCTGCATGTGTTCACCACCGGTCGCGGCACGCCTTACGGGTTGGCCATGGCGCCGGTCGTGAAGGTTTCCACCCGGACCGAACTGGCACAACGCTGGCCGGACCTGATCGACATCGACGCCGGGCGCATTGCTACCGGGCGAGCATCGATCGAGGAGCTGGGCTGGGAGCTGTTTCACTACTACCTGGATGTGGCCAGCGGCAAGAAACAGACGTGGGCCGAGCAGCACAAACTGCATAACGACATCACCCTGTTCAACCCGGCGCCGATTACCTGAGACCGAGTCGCCTGCTTCGCGAGCAGGCTCGCTCCCACAGGGATCCTGGTGGATACAAATCATTTGTTCACCACAGATCCAATGTGGGAGCGAGCCTGCTCGCGAAGGCGATCTACCAGACGCCAACGTCCCGGGTGGCTTATCATTAGCCCCCTAACGACGTCCACCCCAAGGTCCCCCCGGCATGCTGGCTATTTTCCTCGAAACCCTGAACATCACCGCACCGGTGTTTGCCATGCTGTTTCTCGGGGTGTTGCTCAAGCGTATCGACTGGATCAACGACAATTTCATCCACACGGCGTCGGCACTGGTGTTCAACGTCACCATGCCGGCGTTGCTGTTTCTGGGCATCCTGCATGCCGACCTGCACGCGGCGTTGCAACCGGCGCTGCTGATTTACTTCTCCCTCGCGACGCTGGTGTGTTTTGCCATCGCCTGGGGCTGGGCGATCTGGAAGTGCCCGCGGGAAGATCGAGGGATCTACACCCAGGGTGCCTTTCGTGGCAACAACGGGGTCATCGGCCTGGCGCTGGCGGCAAGCATGTACGGCGACTACGGGATTTCTCTCGGGGCGATTCTCGCGGCACTGGTGATCCTGTTTTACAACACCCTCTCGACCATCGTGCTGGCGGTGTACAGCCCGGTGATCAAGTCCGATCCCTGGAGCATCTGCAAAAGCGTGTTCAGCAATCCGCTGATCATCAGCGTGATTGCGGCGGCGCCGTTCGCCTATTTCAATATCGGCTTGCCGGGATGGCTGGAAACGTCCGGCCGGTATCTGGCGCAAACCACCTTGCCACTGGCGCTGATCTGCATCGGCGGAACCCTGTCCCTGGCGGCACTGCGCAAAAGTGGCAACATGGCGCTGAGTTCAAGCCTGGTGAAGATGATCGGCCTGCCGGTGCTGGCGACGCTGGGGGCATGGCTGTGGGGATTTCGTGGGGCGGAGCTGGGGATTCTGTTTTTGTACTTCGGCAGCCCGACCGCCGCCGCCAGTTTCGTCATGGCCAGGGCGGCCGATGGCAACCATGAACTGGCGGCGGCGATCATCGTGATCACCACGCTGATGGCGGCGGTCACTACCAACGTCGGGATCTTCTTTTTGCAGTGGGGCGGGTGGATCTAGCCTGGCTCAGGCGGTGTTCTTTCGAGCCATTCGCGAGCAGGCTCGCTCCCACGGGGATTGCACTTCAAATGTGGGAGCGAGCCTGCTCGCGAAAGCGTCAGATCACTCACTCGGATTTCTGGTAACTGTCGATCACTTCCTGCGCCGCCCGGAACGCATCGATCGCCGCCGGCACACCGGCATACACCGCGCAATGCAGCAGTGCCTCGCGAATCTCATCCACAGTGCAGCCGTTGTTCAGCGCACCGCGTACGTGGCCTTTCAATTCCTGCGGGCACTTGAGTGCGGTCAGCGCAGCGAGGGTGATCAGGCTGCGGGTCTTCAGCGGCAGACCTTCGCGATTCCACACGCCGCCCCAGGCGTGTTCATTGACGAAGTCCTGCAGCGGCTGGGTGAACTCGGTGGCGTTGCCCAGTGCGCGGTCGACGAAGGCGTCGCCCATCACTTGGCGACGAACTTCAACGCCGGTTTTTTTATTCTCGGTCATGGGGCTTCCCTCTTATGGTGTTGGCGGCGCCAGGCGCGCAGCGACGTGAACAGCAAGAACGCCACCAGCGCCGGCAGGACGAAAAACAGCATCAAGTGTTCCAGCTTGCCGGCCAGTGGCATGCCGGTGGTGAACGACACCACGTGCAGCCCATACGCCAGGTACAAGCCCAGAAACAGCAGGCCTTCGGCGCGTGTTACCCGGTAGCCGGAGTAGAACATCGGCAGGCACAGCATCGCTACGCCGAGCATCACCGGCAGGTCGAAGTCCAGAGCGTTGGGCGACACCGACAGGGGCGACGGCGCCACCAGCGCGGTAAAGCCGAGCACGCCCAAAAGGTTGAACAGGTTGCTGCCAATCACGTTGCCCACGGCAATTTCGCGCTCACCGCGCATTGCGGCGATCAACGAAGTGGCGAGTTCTGGCAGTGAGGTGCCGACAGCGACGATGGTCAGGCCGATGATCCGCTCCGACAACCCAAGATCGGTGGCGACCGCAACGGCGGCACCCAACAGCAAGTGCCCGGCGTACACCAGCATCGCCAGCCCGGCGACGATCATCAGCAGGCTGCTCAGCCATGGCGCTTGCGCATGATGGTCATGGCTCGATACCGGCCGTCCCGAATGCCGTGACTGGCGCAGCAACAACCCCAGGTAAATTACCAGTGCCGTCAGCAACATCACGCCGTCGACACGGGTCAGCTCTTCATTCCAGGCGAGTACGAAGACCAACAGGCTGGCGCCGATCATCAACGGAATATCCAGGCGCACCAGTTGCCGGGAAACTCGCAGCGGAATGATCAGCGCGGACAACCCAAGGGTGACGAGGATGTTGAAAATGCTGCTGCCGATCACGCTGCCAACGGCGATGTCGGCGTTGTGTGCCAGGGTCGCTTGCAAGCTGACCGCCATCTGCGGCGCGCTGCTGCCGAGGGCGACGATGGTCAGGCCGATGATCAGCGGTCGTATGTGCAGCCGCGCGGCAATGCGTACGGCGGCGCGTACCATCAGTTCGGCGCCGACAATCAGCAGGACTAATCCGCTGAGCAATTCGATCACGCTGATCAGGGGTAAATCGGCTAATCCGAAAATGGTCGGGGCTCCATCGGTCAGTCGTCGAGGGCTTGTACGCGAACCCGCGCGGTGCCGCTGCGCAGCATGCCCAGGCGCTCGGCGGCTTCCTGGGACAGGTCGATCAGGCGACCACGGGTGTGGGGTCCGCGGTCATTGATGCGGACCACGCAGGATTTGTCGTTATTCAGATTGGTCACCTTCACCCGCGTACCGAAGGGTAGCTGGCGATGGGCGGCGGTCATGGAATTCTTGTCGAAACGCTCACCGCTGGCGGTGCGTTTGCCCTGGTGTTTGGCGCCGTAGTACGAAGCCACACCGGTTTTGTCGTAGCCGTGCGGATCGACGGTGTCGGTGCTGGCGCAACCGGTGAGCAGCGAGAGGAGGGCGCAGGCACTGAGTAGACGTTTCATTTCAAAGGCTCCCAAAAAACAATTGTGGGAGCGACGGTGCGGCGGTCCGACCTGCTCGCGAAGAGGGCGCTACATTCAACATCTTTGTTGACTGTCATACCGCTTTCGCGAGCAGGCTCGCTCCCACAGGGGGTAGAGCCAGGTTTAAAAACTGGCTCCATCTCTGTCAGCCTTCGAGCTTGCTTTTCAGCAGTTCGTTCACTTGCTGCGGGTTGGCCTTGCCTTTGGAGGCTTTCATGGCCTGGCCGACGAAGAAGCCGAACATCTTGCCGCGCTTGGCTTCGTCCGCCGCACGGTATTGCTCGACCTGCTCGGCGTTGGCCGCGAGCATTTCGTCCAGCACCGCCGAGATGGCGCCGGTGTCGGTCACTTGCTTGAGGCCGCGCTTGTCGATGATCTCGTCTGCGCTGCCTTCGCCGTTGGCCATCGCTTCGAACACCACCTTGGCGATCTTGCCGGAGATGGTGTTGTCCTTGATGCGCAGCAGCATGCCACCCAGTTGCTCGGCGGAAACCGGCGAGTCTTCGATGTCCAGGCTTTGCTTGTTGAGCAGGCTGCCCAACTCGACCATCACCCAGTTCGCCGCCAGTTTGGCGTCGCCGCCGATGCTCGCGACTTGCTCGAAGTAGTCGGCTTGCTCACGGCTGGTGGCCAGCACGTTGGCGTCATAGGCCGACAGGCCGAACTGGCTCTGGAAGCGCTCGCGTTTCTGCGGTGGCAATTCTGGCAGCGTGGCGCGCACGTCATCGAGGAACGAGTTCTCGATCACGACCGGCAGCAGGTCCGGATCGGGGAAGTAACGGTAGTCGTTGGCTTCTTCCTTGCTGCGCATCGGACGGGTTTCGTCCTTGTTCGGATCGTACAGGCGGGTCTGCTGGACCACTTTGCCGCCGTCTTCGATCAGCTCGATCTGACGCTGGATCTCGGAGTTGATCGCCTTCTCGATGAAGCGGAAGGAGTTGACGTTCTTGATCTCGCAGCGAGTGCCGAACTCGGCCTGGCCTTTGGGGCGGATCGACACGTTGCAGTCGCAACGCAGCGAGCCTTCGGCCATGTTGCCGTCGCAGATGCCCAGGTAACGCACCAGCGCGTGGATCGCCTTGACGTAAGCCACGGCTTCCTTGGCGCTGCGCATGTCCGGCTCGGAGACGATTTCCAGCAACGGCGTACCGGCACGGTTCAGGTCGATGCCGCTGGCGCCGCTGAATTCTTCGTGCAGGCTCTTGCCGGCGTCTTCTTCCAGGTGCGCGCGGGTGATGCCGACGCGTTTGACGGTGCCGTCTTCCAGGGCGATGTCCAGGTGGCCCTTGCCGACGATCGGCAACTCCATCTGGCTGATCTGGTAGCCCTTGGGCAGGTCCGGGTAGAAATAGTTTTTACGGGCGAACACGTTGTGCTGGCCGATCTCGGCGTCAATCGCCAGGCCGAACATCACCGCCATGCGCACCGCTTCCTGGTTCAGCACCGGCAGCACGCCGGGCATGCCCAGGTCGATCAGGCTGGCCTGGGTGTTCGGCTCGGAACCGAAGGTGGTGGAACTACCGGAAAAGATTTTCGACCGGGTGGTGAGCTGGGTGTGAATCTCCAGACCGATCACGACTTCCCATTGCATGTGTGTCTCCTCAGAAGCCGGTTGGGGTGCGGGTGTGCCAGTCAGTGTTCAACTGGTACTGGTGCGCAACGTTGAGCAGGCGGCCTTCCTGGAAATACGGGGCGAGCAGTTGCACGCCGACCGGCAGACCATCGACAAAACCGGCGGGCATCGACAGGCCTGGCAGGCCGGCGAGGTTGGCGGTGATGGTGTAGACGTCTTCCAGGTACGCGGCAACCGGGTCGCTGTTCTTGGCGCCGAGCTTCCAGGCCGGGTTCGGCGTGGTTGGGCCGAGGATGATGTCGACCTCATTGAAGGCCGCCATGAAGTCGTTCTTGATCAAGCGACGGATCTTCTGCGCCTTGAGGTAGTAGGCGTCGTAGTAACCGGCGGACAGCGCATAGGCGCCGACCATGATGCGCCGCTGCACTTCCGCGCCGAACCCTTCGCCACGGGAGCGCTTGTACAGGTCGCTCAGGTTGACCGGGTTTTCGCAGCGGTAGCCGAAGCGCACGCCATCGAAACGCGACAGGTTGGACGAGGCTTCCGCCGGGGCGATCACGTAGTACGCGGGGATTGCGTGCTGCATGTTCGGCAGGCTGATTTCCTTGACCACGGCACCGAGCTTTTCCAGCTCCTTGACGCTGTTGTGGATCAGCTCGGCGATGCGCGGATCGAGACCGGCGCTGAAATACTCTTTCGGCACGCCGATGCGCAGGCCTTGCAGCGAGCCATTGAGGCTGGCGCTGTAGTCCGGCACGGGTTCATCGATGCTGGTGGAGTCGTTCGGATCGAAGCCGGCCATACCTTGCAACAATATTGCGCAGTCTTCGGCAGTGCGCGCCAATGGGCCGCCCTGATCGAGGCTGGAGGCGTAAGCGATCATGCCCCAGCGCGAAACACGACCGTACGTCGGTTTCAGGCCGGTGAGGTTGGTCAGGGCCGCAGGCTGGCGGATCGAACCGCCGGTGTCGGTGCCGGTGGCCGCCGGCAACAGGCGAGCGGCAACCGCCGCAGCGGATCCGCCGGACGAACCGCCCGGAACGTGTTCCAGGTTCCACGGGTTTTTCACTGCGCCGTAGTAGCTCGACTCGTTGGCCGAACCCATGGCGAATTCGTCCATGTTGGTCTTGCCCAGGGTCACGGCGCCGGCAGCGGCCAGCTTGGCGACAACGGTGGCATCGTAGGGTGCCTTGAAGTTGTCGAGCATCTTCGAGCCGCAACTGGTGCGAATGCCCTGGGTGCAGAACAGGTCTTTATGGGCGATCGGCGCGCCGAGCAGGGCGCCGCTCTCACCATTGGCCCGACGGGCGTCAGCGGCTTTTGCCTGCGTGAGCGCCAGGTCCTCGGTGAGGCTGATGAAACTGTTGAGCTGCGGATCGAGCTGGGCGATGCGCGCCAGCAGGACTTTGGTCAGCTCTTCGGAGGAAAACTTCTTGTCGGCGAGTCCGCGGGCGATCTCGGCCAGAGTCAATTGATGCATTGCAGGCTCTTTCCCTTTAGTCGATGACTTTCGGAACCAGGTACAGGCCGTTTTCGACCGCTGGTGCGATGGACTGGTAGGCCTCGCGATTATTGGTCTCGGTCACGACGTCCGCACGCAGGCGCTGGCTGGCTTCCAGTGGGTGGGCCAGCGGTTCGATACCGTCGGTATTGACAGCCTGCATTTCGTCGACCAGTCCGAGAATGCTGTTGAGGGCCGAAGTGACGTTTGGAAGATCGGCTTCATTGAGGCCAAGGCAGGCCAGATGAGCGATTTTTTCCACGTCGGAGCGTTCTAGAGCCATTGGGGTTCTCCAGTGGAAAACAGGACGGACGGCGTCCGTGTGTTAATTTGTCGGAACACTACCGCACTTCTACGGTCATAAGGCCGCGATTGTGGGGCTTGGTGCACAGAAAAGCGGCCAATTTAACATATTGGCGCCTTGCCCAAAATCCCTGTCGTTGTTAGAGTTTGCCGCACTTTTTTACCCACGCGTTGCCTAGGGTCCCTTTCCCATGTTCAAGAAACTGCGTGGCATGTTTTCCAGCGATCTTTCCATTGACCTGGGCACTGCCAACACCCTTATTTACGTGCGCGAGCGCGGTATCGTCCTGAATGAGCCCTCCGTCGTGGCCATTCGGACACACGGTAACCAGAAAAGTGTCGTTGCTGTCGGCACCGAAGCCAAGCGCATGCTCGGCCGTACACCGGGCAACATTGCTGCCATTCGTCCGATGAAGGATGGCGTGATTGCCGACTTCAGCGTGTGCGAAAAAATGCTGCAGTACTTTATCAACAAAGTTCACGAAAACAGCTTCCTGCAGCCTAGCCCGCGCGTGTTGATCTGCGTTCCATGCAAATCCACCCAGGTTGAGCGTCGCGCCATCCGCGAATCGGCCCTCGGTGCCGGTGCCCGTGAAGTGTTCCTGATCGAAGAGCCAATGGCCGCTGCGATCGGTGCCGGCCTGCCGGTTGAAGAAGCTCGCGGTTCGATGGTCGTGGATATCGGTGGCGGTACCACCGAAATCGCGCTGATCTCCCTGAATGGTGTGGTTTACGCCGAGTCCGTTCGTGTTGGCGGCGACCGCTTCGACGAAGCGATCATCACCTACGTGCGTCGCAACTACGGCAGCCTGATCGGCGAATCCACCGCCGAGCGCATCAAGCAGGAAATCGGCACTGCCTACCCGGGCGGCGAAGTTCGCGAAGTCGACGTTCGCGGCCGTAACCTGGCCGAAGGCGTTCCACGGGCATTCACCCTGAACTCCAACGAAGTGCTGGAGGCCCTGCAAGAGTCCCTGGCAACCATCGTTCAAGCGGTGAAAAGCGCCCTGGAGCAATCGCCTCCGGAGCTGGCTTCCGACATCGCTGAGCGTGGCCTGGTGCTGACCGGTGGTGGCGCCCTGTTGCGTGACCTGGACAAATTGCTGGCCCAGGAAACCGGTCTGCCGGTGATCGTTGCCGAAGACCCGTTGACCTGCGTTGCTCGCGGCGGTGGCCGTGCATTGGAAATGATGGATAAACACACCATGGATCTGCTTTCCAGCGAATAAGTCGCCGGATTGCCTCTATGCTGTTGAGCGCGCAGGCGGCACTTTGCAGTGCTGCCTGTTCGCGTTTATCTTCTGTCAGTCTGCATCCAGGCCGGATTGCTGCCGTATGAATAAACAGAACATTTGCCTGGGAGGAGCGGCTTATTAAACCGCTTTTCACCAAGGGCCCTTCACTGGGCGTGCGCCTGTTGGTGCTGGTCGTGCTATCGGTCGCGCTGATGGTGGTCGATGCCCGTTTCAGTCTGCTCAAGCCTGCACGCAGCCAGATGTCGCTGGTGCTGATGGACGCCTACTGGATCACCGATCTGCCTGGACGACTGTGGGAAGGCGTTGCCAGTCAGTTTGGCAGCCGGACCGAGCTCGTCGCCGAAAACGAAAAACTCAAAAGCGAAAACCTGCTGTTGCAGGGGCGCATGCAGAAGCTCGCCTCCCTGACCGAGCAGAACGTTCGGCTGCGCGAGTTGCTCAACTCCTCGGCCCTGGTCAATGAAAAGGTCGAAGTGGCCGAGTTGATCGGCATGGACCCCAACCCTTTCACCCATCGCATCATCATCAACAAAGGTGAGCGTGACGGCGTGGTCCTCGGCCAACCGGTGCTCGATGCCCGTGGCCTGATGGGGCAGGTGGTTGAGCTGATGCCTTATACCTCCCGTGTTCTGCTGCTGACCGACTCCACTCATAGCATTCCCGTGCAGGTAAACCGTAACGGTCTGCGGGCGATTGCCAGCGGGACCGGCAATCCGGAACGCCTGGAACTGCGTCACGTGGCCGACACCGCTGACATCAAGGAAGGCGACTTGCTCGTCAGCTCCGGTCTCGGTCAGCGTTTTCCGGCGGGTTACCCGGTAGCGACGGTCAAGGAAGTGATCCACGATTCCGGCCAGCCGTTTGCCATCGTCCGCGCGATACCGACTGCTGCATTGAATCGCAGCCGTTACCTGCTGCTGGTGTTCAGCGACACCCGAACTCCGGAAGAACGCGCCAACGATGCGGCCCAGGCCCAGGAAAACCTTGATGCACAGGGCGGCGGGCCGGTCATTCCGGCGACGGTGCCGAAACTGGTCAATCCGGCAGTTCCCGCTGCGTCGGCCGCCGCACCGGCAACGCCTGCCGCGGCGGCGCCTGCAGCCACTGCGCCAGCCAAGCCTGCCAAGCCAGCCACCACACCGGCCGCCACTTCAGCGAAACCGGCGACCGCCAAACCGCCGGCCGCCAAGCCCGCTGCTGCGAAGCCTGCTGCCAAGCCGCCAGCCTCCGAGCCGGCCACTCCTGTGGGGAGAGAATAATGGGCGGTGTAAAAGCGTCCCGAAACGGTTGGATGGTCTGGCTGACGTTTCTCGTCGGCCTGCTGCTCAGTGTTTCACCATTGCCGCAATTCATGGAAATCCTGCGCCCGCTGTGGCTCGGCCTGCTGTTGGCATTCTGGGCATTGGCCCTGCCGCAAAAGGTCGGGATGGTCACCGCGTGGTGCCTGGGCCTGGCCGAGGACGTGCTCTACGGCACGCTCCTGGGGCAGAACGCCTTGATCCTGACCCTCATCACCTACCTGGTACTGGCGCTGCAGCAACGTCTGCGGATGTTCCCGATGTGGCAGCAGAGCCTGGTCATCCTGGTCATCTTCGGCCTCGCCCAGCTTGTACAACTGTGGCTCAGCGCGTTGACCGGCAATCGCCAGCCGACGCTGGCGCTGGTACTGCCGGCACTGGTCAGCGCATTGCTCTGGCCCTGGATCAGTTTCGGTTTGCGCGGACTGCGTCGACGCTACAAAATCAATTAATTCGCTCAGGCACTGGATCAGACAGGGAGAGGTCTTGATGAAACGGTTGTACCTCGCCTCTGGCTCGCCACGTCGGCGTGAACTGCTCACGCAGATCGGCGTTCCGTTCCGCACCGTCAGTGCGGATATCGATGAAACCCCTGTACCTCAAGAGTCCCCATCGGCCTATGTCGAGCGTCTGGCACGCGGCAAGGCCGAGGCCGGGCGCGGCGTTGTCGTGTCCGGCGAACCGTTCTGCGTGCTCGGCGCCGATACCGCCGTGGTGCTTGATGGAAAAATTCTCGGCAAACCGGTTGATCAGGCGGATGCCTGCGCCATGCTGATGATGTTGTCAGGGTGCGAACATGAAGTCCTGACCGCGATTGCCGTGCTCGATGGCGAACGGTGCGAGTCCCGGGTGGTCACCAGTCGCGTGCGCTTTCGTGCTATCAGTCGTGACGAGGCCGCCGCCTACTGGGCCAGCGGTGAACCAAGGGACAAGGCGGGCGGTTATGGCATTCAAGGACTGGGTGCGGTGTTTGTCGCCGGGCTCGATGGAAGTTATTCGGCGGTGGTCGGACTACCGCTGTGCGAAACCGCGGAACTGCTCGGCCATTTCGGCATACCCTGTTGGCAACCCCGGAACGCGCTTTAAGCGTCGTCCTGAACAGATGCGGCCATTATCGTGAACATGCCTGAACGAGACCCTGCCATGAGTGAAGAGATTCTGATCAACATCACGCCGATGGAGTCGCGCGTGGCGGTGGTCGAAAACGGTGTCCTGCAAGAGGTCCACGTCGAGCGTACGCAAAAGCGCGGGATCGTCGGCAACATCTATAAAGGCAAAGTCGTACGGGTCTTGCCGGGGATGCAGGCGGCATTCGTCGACATCGGCCTGGATCGTGCCGCTTTCATTCATGCGTCGGAAATTTCCCTGCGCGAAGGCCCGGCGGTGGAGAGCATCAGTGCCTTGGTGCACGAAGGCCAGAGCCTGGTGGTGCAAGTCACCAAGGACCCGATCGGTTCCAAGGGCGCTCGCCTGACCACGCAGTTGTCGATCCCTTCGCGTTACCTGGTGTACATGCCACGCACGGCCCATGTCGGCATTTCCCTGAAGATCGAAGACGAAGCCGAGCGCGAGCGCCTCAAGCAAGTGGTCACTGATTGCGTGGCCAAGGAAGGGATCAAGGAGGCCGGCGGTTTCATTCTGCGCACGGCTGCCGAAGGTGCCGGCGCCGATGAAATCCTCATGGACATCCGCTACCTGCGCAGGCTCTGGGATCAGATCAGCGCCCAGATCAAAACCATCAGCGCACCCAGTGTGATCTATGAAGACCTCGGCCTGGCGCTGCGCACCCTGCGTGACCTGGTGAGCCCGAAAATCGAGAAGATCCGCATCGACTCCCGGGAAACCTTCCAGAAAACCACGCAGTTCGTCGCCGAATTGATGCCCGAGATTGCCGACCGTCTGGAACATTACCCGGGCGAACGGCCGATTTTCGACCTGTATGGCGTCGAAGACGAAATCCAGAAGGCGCTCGAACGCAAGGTCCCGCTCAAGTCCGGTGGTTATCTGGTGGTCGACCCGGCGGAAGCCATGAGCACCATCGACGTGAACACCGGTGCGTTCGTCGGCCATCGCAACCTCGAAGAAACCATCTTCAAGACCAACCTCGAGGCCGCTACGGCCATTGCCCGGCAATTGCGCCTGCGCAATCTCGGCGGGATCATCATCATCGACTTCATCGACATGGAAGATGAAGAACACCAGAGACAGGTATTGCGCACGCTGGAGAAACAGCTCGAGCGCGATCACGCCAAGACCAACATCATCGGCATTACCGAGCTGGGCCTGGTGCAGATGACCCGCAAGCGCACCCGCGAAAGCCTCGAGCAAGTCCTGTGCGAACCGTGCAACGCCTGCCAGGGGCGCGGCAAGCTCAAGACTCCGGAGACCGTTTGTTACGAAATCTTCCGCGAAATCCTGCGTGAGGCTCGCGCCTATCAGGCAGAAGGCTATCGTGTATTGGCAAACCAGAAAGTCGTCGACCGCCTGCTCGACGAAGAGTCGGGCAACGTCGCCGAGCTGGAAGGGTTTATCGGGCGCACCATTCGCTTCCAGGTCGAAACCATGTATTCCCAGGAACAATACGACGTGGTGCTGCTCTGAAGCGTTTCGTTTTGATTGCTCGAGAATGGCTGGCCTCAGCTTTTTGCAAAACTTTTGCCATGGGAGCCACCTGACATGGAGCGTCTGACACGCATTCTGGCCGCACTGACCCGCTGGGGTCTGGGCCTGTGCGCGTTGGTTTTGGTGTTGATGGCGCTGTACGTCAGCCTTGGCCGGGAGCTGACGCCGCTGGTCGCCGAGTACCGTGCCGACATTGAATCCAAAGCCAGCGATGCCTTGGGCATGCCGTTGCAGATCGGCGAGCTCGAAGGCAACTGGAGTGGATTTGCCCCCATATTGATGGCCCGCGACGTGACGGTTGGCGACGGCGGGAACGCCCTGCACCTGGATCAGGTGCGCGCCGTGCCGGACCTGTGGGCCAGCCTGCTGGCCCGTCAGCCGCGCATTGCTCACCTGGAACTCAGCGGCCTCAAGATCAACCTCAAGCAAGATGAGGGCGGTCAGTGGGCACTGGAAGGCTTGCCGGTGCGACAGGACCAGTCCAGCGATCCTGAACAATTGCTCAATCAGATGCAGATGCTCCAGCAACTGTCGGTACTCGACAGCCAGGTGACCTTGCAAGCGTTCGGCGAGTCGCCGCTGACCCTGACTTATGTCGGCCTGAATCTGAAAACCGGGGTGTCGCGGCAGCGGCTCGACGCACGACTGACCCTGCCTGACGGGCAGCCGGTGGCCATGAGCCTGCGCACGCGCATTCGTGCCAGCCAATGGAAGGACGCTGAAGCCGAGATCTACCTGAGCCTGCCGCAAAGCGACTGGTCGAAGTGGTTGCCTGAACGTCTGACCCAGGAGTGGAGTTTTTCCGAGATCAAGGCCGGTGGCGAGCTGTGGCTGACCTGGGGCAAAGGCACCTTGCAAAGCGCCGCGGTGCGCTTGAACGCGCCACAACTCAAGGGCGCCTACGCCGAGCGCAAGCCGATCCAGATCAATAATCTGGCGCTCAATGGTTACTTCCAGCGCAGTGCCCAAGGTGTGCAGGTGATCCTGGATTCCCTGGCGATGAACCTCGGCGAAACCCGCTGGGAAACGCATTTGCAGCTCAAGCAAAGCGCCGCCACCGACAAGACCGAAGAGCTTTGGCAACTGCAAGCCGACCGCGTCGACCTGACCCCGCTCACGCCGCTTCTCAATGCCCTTGCGCCGTTGCCGGAAGGCTTCGCCACGGTCGTCGATCGCCTCAAAGTCACGGGGGGGCTGCGTAATGTGCTGGTCGACCTCCGTCCCAATGCAACCGACGACAGCAAGTTCAGCTTTGCCGCCAACCTCGACCAGGTAGGCTTCGATGCCTATCACGGTGCGCCGGCGGCACGCAATGTCAGCGGCAGCATCAGCGGTGACCTGGGGCACGGCGAACTGCGCATGGACAGCAAGGATTTCATGCTGCACCTGGACCCGATCTTCGCCAAGCCATGGCAGTACATTCAGGCCAATGCGCGGCTGACCTGGAAGCTCGATAAAGAGGGTTTCACCCTGATCGCGCCCTACCTGAAAGTGCTGGGCGAGGAAGGCAAGATTGCCGGCGACTTCCTGATTCGCCTGCATTTCGATCACACCCAGGAAGACTACATGGACCTGCGTGTCGGCCTGGTGGACGGCGACGGTCGTTACACCGCCAAGTACTTGCCGGCGGTCCTCGGTCCGGCGTTGGACGAATGGCTGCGCACAGCGATTCTCAAAGGCGCGGTCGACCAAGGCTTCTTCCAGTATCAAGGGTCGCTCAACCACGCTGCCGCGGACGAGGATCGCAGCATCAGCCTGTACTTCAAGGTTCACGATGCCGAACTGGCCTTCCAGCCAGGCTGGCCCCATGTCAGCAAGGTCAGCGGCGATGTGTTTGTCGAAGACAGCGGCGTGCGGATTCTGGCCAGCACGGGCCAATTGCTCGACACACAGGTCAACGATGTCTACGTCAACATTCCCCATGTGCCTGCCGAGCAGAACGTTCATTTGTTCCTCGATGGCGGATTCGCCGGCGGTTTGGGCGATGGCCTGAAAATCCTCCAGCAAGCGCCGATCGGCACGGGAGCAACCTTCGCCGGCTGGGAAGGCGAGGGGGACCTGCAAGGCAAGTTGAAGCTGGACATTCCCCTGGCAAAAGGCGAAGAGCCGAAGATTCTCGTCGATTTCAAGACCGCCAAGGCACGCTTGAAACTGGCCGAACCTGTGCTGGAACTGACTCAGCTCAAAGGTGACTTCCGTTTCGACAGCAGCAAGGGCCTGAGCGGGCAGAACATCAGCGCACGGGCGTTCGACAAGCCGGTCACCGCTCAGATTTATGCCGATGGCGGTCCGGGCAGACTCAATACCCGGGTGACTGCGTCGGGCCAGGTCGAGGTCAAGAAGCTGACGGACTGGCTGCTGGTGACCCAGCCTCTGCCGGTGAGCGGCGTGATCCCTTATCAACTGCAACTGACCCTGAATGGCGCCGACAGCCAATTGCTGGTCAATTCCAGCCTCAAGGGCGTGGCCGTCGATTTGCCTGCACCGTTCGGCATGACCACCGATGCCGGGCGCGACACGACGTTCCGCATGACCTTGCAGGGCGACGAGCGGCGCTATTGGGTCAACTACGGGAACCTGGCGAGTTTCACGTTCGCAGCCCCGGCCGGCAATTTCGTCGATGGTCGCGGGGAATTGTTCCTCGGTGGCGGCGAGGCTGTGTTGCCTGGCACCAAAGGCCTGCGGGTCCGGGGCGTGCTGTCGGAGCTGGACGTTGGCCCTTGGAAGGATCTGGTGGATAAATACGCCGGACAGGATCCCGGTGGCAGTGCCAAGCAATTGCTCAGTGGCGCGGATTTCAAGGTGGGCAAGCTCAGCGGTATCGGCACCACCCTCGATCAGGCTTCTATCCAGGTGACGCGCAAGCCTTCCGCTTGGGCGCTGCAACTCGACAGCCAGCAGATCAAGGGCAGTGCCAGTCTTCCCGACTCGCAGGCCACGCCAATCGCGATCAATCTGCAAACCGTGCGCCTGCCCGCACCGGACCCGGCCGTGCAGGCCGACGAAAACTCGCCGGATCCGCTGGCGTCGGTGGACCCGACGAAAATTCCCGCGATGGATATCACCATCAATCAGTTGTTCCAGGGCCAGGATCTGGTGGGGGGCTGGTCGCTGAAAATTCGTCCGACGGCCAAGGGTATCGTGTTCAATTCGCTGGACCTGGGGCTCAAGGGCATTCTGTTGGTGGGCAGCGGTGGTTGGGAAGGCGTGCCCGGCGCCAGCAACAGTTGGTACAAGGGGCGCATCAGCGGCAAGAACCTGGCCGATGTGCTCAAGGGCTGGGGGTTTGCGCCGAGTGTCACCAGCCAGGATTTTTACATGGATGTCGATGGCAACTGGCCGGGCTCGCCGGCCTGGGTGGCGACCAAGCGCTTCTCCGGCACGCTCGATGCGACGCTCAATCAGGGCCAGTTCGTCGAGGTCGAAGGCAGTGCCCAGGCGCTGCGGGTATTTGGTTTGCTCAACTTCAACTCCATCGGCCGGCGCTTGCGCCTGGACTTCTCCGACCTGTTCGGCAAAGGCCTGAGTTACGACCGGGTCAAAGGCCTGCTCGTCGGGACGAATGGCGTGTATGTCACCCGCGAGCCGATCCAGCTGACGGGACCTTCGAGCACGATTGAACTCAACGGCACCCTGAACATGGTGGCCGATCAGATCGATGCGAAACTGATGGTGACTTTGCCGGTGACCAACAACTTGCCGATTGCCGCACTGATAGTCGGTGCGCCGGCGGTCGGCGGGGCGCTGTTCCTGATCGACAAGCTGATCGGAGACCGGGTGGCCCGTTTCGCCAGTGTGAAGTACACCGTCAAGGGGCCGTGGAAAGAACCGAAAATCACCTTCGACAAGGCTTTTTGAGGTCTTATTGAAAAGGCACTCGGCAAGCCTATGGAGTAGCATGGCCGCATACAATTGCAGGAGTGCGCCATGTCTGTAGCGGTGATTCAAATGGTCAGCCAGAGCGATGTGCTGGCCAATCTGGCCCAGGCCCGTCGTCTGCTCGAACAGGCGGCCGTCGGTGGCGCGAAACTGGCGGTTTTGCCGGAAAACTTCGCCGCCATGGGCCGGCGCGACGTTGCTGACATCGGACGCGCCGAAGCACTGGGCGAAGGCCCGATCCTGCCGTGGTTGAAACAGACCGCACGCGACCTCAGGTTATGGATAGTGGCCGGCACATTGCCGTTGCCGCCGGTGGATCAGCCGACGGCCAAGGCACATGCCTGCTCGTTGCTGGTCGATGACCAGGGCGAAACGGTGGCGCGCTACGACAAGCTGCACCTGTTCGACGTCGACGTGGCGGACAATCGTGGCCGTTATCGTGAATCCGATGACTATGCTTATGGCAGCGGGGTGGTCGTGGCGGACACGCCGGTTGGCCGGGTCGGGCTGACAGTCTGCTATGACCTGCGTTTTCCCGAGCTGTACAGCGAACTGCGCGCTGCCGGCGCGGAGCTGATTACCGCCCCTTCGGCCTTCACGGCGGTGACCGGCGCGGCGCACTGGGATGTGCTGATTCGCGCGCGGGCCATCGAGACGCAATGCTACGTGCTCGCGGCTGCCCAGGGCGGGACGCATCCGGGGCCGCGGGAAACCTTTGGCCATGCCGCCATCGTCGACCCCTGGGGGCGTGTGCTGGCGCAACAGGATCAAGGCGAGGCCGTGCTGCTGGCCGAGCGCGACAGCAGCGAACAGGCGTCCATCCGGGCGCGGATGCCGGTGTCCAGCCACCGGCGCTTTTTCTCGCAGGGCGCCCAGCGACCTGCATCGGAACGATGAATTTAAGGCGTAAAGCATATGAGCGAGTTGTTGTCCTCAGTCAGTGAACACCTGCTGGCGCCCGGTGGCGTCACGATCGAGAGCCTGCAAGGCGTGCTCGGCGATCTGGCCGGGCCGGGCATCGATGCGGCCGACCTGTATTTCCAGGGGCAGATCTCCGAGTCCTGGGCGCTGGAAGACGGCATCGTCAAGGAAGGCAGCTTCAACCTTGACCAAGGTGTGGGCGTGCGCGCGCAATCAGGCGAAAAAACCGGTTTTGCCTACAGCAATGCCATCACCCTTGAAGCCCTGGGCGCGGCGGCGCGTGCCGCCCGTTCGATTTCCCGGGCCGGGCAACACGGCACCGTAAAGGCGTTCACCAGCCAGGATGTCGCGCAGTTGTATGCGCCGGACAATCCGCTGGAAGTGCTGACCCGCGCCGAGAAAGTCGATTTGCTCAAGCGAGTCGACGCCGCGACCCGCGCCCTCGATCCGCGCATCCAGCAAGTCACCGTGAGCATGGCCGGTGTCTGGGAGCGGATTCTGGTGGCTTCCACCGACGGCGGTCTGGCGGCGGATGTGCGGCCGCTGGTGCGCTTCAACGTCAGCGTGATCGTCGAGCAGAACGGTCGTCGCGAGCGCGGTGGCCATGGCGGTGGCGGTCGCACCGATTACCGTTATTTCCTCGGCGAAGACCGTGCCATGAGCTATGCCCGTGAAGCGTTGCGCCAGGCACTGGTCAACCTCGAAGCCATTCCGGCACCTGCCGGTACTTTGCCGGTGGTACTCGGTTCCGGTTGGTCGGGCGTGCTGCTGCACGAGGCGGTCGGTCATGGTCTGGAAGGCGACTTCAACCGCAAGGGCAGTTCGGCCTACAGCGGTCGCATGGGCGAGATGGTTGCGTCGAAGCTGTGCACCATTGTCGATGACGGCACCCTGGCCGGTCGTCGCGGCTCATTGAGCGTCGATGATGAAGGCACGCCGACCGAGTGCACCACGCTGATCGAAAACGGCGTGCTCAAGGGCTACATGCAGGACAAGCTCAACGCCCGTCTGATGGGCGTGGCGCGTACCGGCAACGGTCGTCGCGAATCCTACGCGCACTTGCCGATGCCGCGCATGACCAACACCTACATGCTCGCCGGCGAAAGCGATCCGGCGGAAATCATCGCCTCGGTAAAACGCGGCATCTACTGCGCCAACCTCGGTGGTGGTCAAGTAGACATCACCAGCGGCAAGTTCGTGTTCTCCACCAGCGAGGCTTACCTGATCGAGGACGGCAAGATCACTGCGCCGGTCAAGGGTGCGACGCTGATCGGCAACGGGCCGGAAGCCATGAGCAAGGTGTCGATGGTCGGTAACGACCTGTCGCTGGACAGCGGCGTGGGCACGTGTGGCAAGGATGGGCAGTCGGTGCCGGTGGGTGTCGGCCAGCCAACGCTGAAGATCGATGCGATCACTGTGGGTGGCACGGGCGCGTAAGCGGCTTTTGGTGCTGTGAAGCTTCGGGTGAGTTGCGGGGCAACTCACCCGATCAGGGATTCAACGCAGACCGCGTTGAGTCTCGTCCAGCTCACGGATGTACTTGAAGATTTTACGGCTGGAAGCAGGAGGCTTGTTGTGCGCAACCTCATGCTGGGCCTGACGGATCAAGGAACGCAGTTGCTGGCGGTCAGCGTCTGGATAATCGATGACGAATTTTTCCAGTGTGGCATCGTCACCGGCAATCAGACGATCACGCCAACGCTCCAGGTTGTGGAAGCGTTCGTTGTACTGGCGAGTGGAGGCATCGAGTTGATCGAGCAAGACCAGAATGGCGTCAGTGTCCTGATCGCGCATCAGTTTGCCGATGAACTGGAGGTGCCGCTTGCGTGCGATGTGCGCAACGTGCTTTGGCGCTTCGGCCAGGGCCCGGCGCAAGGCGTCGGTCAACGGCAGTTTGGCCAGCAAGTCAGGCTTGAGTGTTGTAAGGCGCTCGCCAAGGTCAACCAGAGCATGCAGCTCGCGTTTGACCTGGGATTTGCTTTTTTCTCCCGTATCGAGGGAGTCGTCGTAAGAATCAACCATGGTGGCAGTCCGCTAAGAAACGCCGCCATGATAACCAGTCGGGGGCCGCTTGTCCGGCCCGGTCGCTCGATGACCGTCACCGAAAGCAGAATTTGAGTGGAGAACAGCATGAGTGCAGTTGAAAGCGTCGGCCCACAAGCGTTGCCGGCACTGCAGGAACAAGTCGAGCAGATCATCGCTGAAGCCAGGCGCCAGGGGGCCAGCGCCTGTGAAGTGGCGGTGTCGCTGGAGCAGGGCTTGTCGACTTCGGTGCGCCAGCGTGAAGTCGAAACCGTTGAATTCAACCGCGATCAGGGTTTTGGCATCACTCTGTACGTCGGTCAGCGCAAGGGCTCGGCCAGTACCTCGGCCAGTGGTCCGGAGGCGATTCGCGAAACCGTCGCCGCTGCACTGGCCATCGCCCGGCACACTTCGGAAGATGAAGCCTCGGGCCTGGCGGATGCCGCGCTGATGGCCCGGGATGTTCAGGATTTCGACCTGTTTCACCAGTGGGACATCACGCCGGAGCAGGCCATCGAGCAGGCTCTGGCCTGCGAAGCCGCGGCCTTTGCCGCCGACAGTCGGATCAAGAATGCCGACGGCACCACCCTCAGCACCCATCAGGGCTGCCGCGTTTACGGCAACAGTCACGGTTTTATCGGTGGTTACGCATCGACTCGGCACAGCTTGAGCTGCGTGATGATCGCCGAAGCGGACGGCCAGATGCAGCGTGATTACTGGTACGACGTGAATCGGCAGGGCAATTTGCTGGCCGATCCGGTCAGCATCGGCCAGCGTGCCGCACAACGGGCGGCGAGCCGTCTGGGTGCGCGGCCGGTACCGACCTGCGAGGTGCCGGTACTGTTTTCCGCAGAGTTGGCCGGGGGCCTGTTCGGCAGTTTCCTGTCGGCGATTTCCGGCGGCAGCCTGTATCGCAAGTCTTCGTTTCTCGAGGGCACACTCGGTCAGAAGCTGTTTCCAGAGTGGCTGACCATCGACGAGCGCCCGCACCTGATGCGAGCCTTGGGCAGCGCAGCGTTCGACGGTGATGGTTTGGCAACCTACGCCAAACCGTTCGTCGAAAAAGGTGAGTTGGTGTCGTACGTCCTCGGCACCTACTCCGGCCGCAAGCTCGGCATGCCGAGCACCGCCAACGCTGGCGGCGTGCACAACCTGTTCGTCACCCATGGCGATGACGATCAGGCGGCCTTGCTGCGGCGCATGGGGCGCGGGCTGTTGGTCACCGAGTTGATGGGGCAGGGGCTGAACATGGTCACCGGCGATTACTCCCGGGGCGCGGCCGGTTACTGGGTCGAGAATGGCGAAATCCAGTTCGCGGTGCAGGAAGTGACCATCGCCGGCAACATGCGCGACATGTTCAAGCAGATCGTCGCCGTGGGTAACGATCTGGAGCTGCGCAGCAACATTCGTACTGGTTCGGTGCTGATCGAGCGGATGACCGTCGCGGGCAGCTAACCCTCCCAGAGACACAAAAGGCGCGCCACCCTATGGGTAGCGCGCCTTTTTCGTTGGCTTTGTCCCCGAGCGAGGCGCCTCGGTGTTCCGACAAGCCCTTTGCTACAGGGTGGTGCCTGTTTATTCGCCTTCGTCAAAGAAGTTGTTGATCAACGCTACCAGCGCGTCCAGCGCTTCCTGTGCCTGCTCGCCTTCTGTGCTCAAGTGAATCGTGGTGCCTTTGCCGGCGGCCAGCATCATCATCGCCATGATGCTTTTGCCATCGACCATTGATTCCGGCGTGCGTCCGGCGCGGATCTGGCACGGGAACTGACCTGCCACCCCAACGAATTTTGCAGAAGCACGGGCATGCAGGCCCAGCTTGTTGATGATTTCGATTTCCAGAGCAGGCATCGCGGTGTGAATCCTTTAGGTGAGGTCGCGGTGGCGAACCTGGACGTTCTTCAGTGATTTTTGCAGCATCTGCCCCAGGCGCTCGGTCAGATAGACGGAGCGGTGATGTCCGCCAGTGCAACCGATGGCAATGGTGACGTATGCGCGGTTGCTGGCGGCAAAACGAGGCAGCCACTTCAGCAGGTATGTGGAAATGTCCTGGAACATCTCTTCGACATCCGGCTGTGCCGCCAGATACTCGGCAACCGGTTGGTCGAGCCCGGACTGCTCACGCAACTCCGGTTTCCAGTAAGGGTTGGGCAGGCAGCGCACATCGAACACCAGGTCGGCGTCCACCGGCATGCCACGCTTGAATCCGAAGGATTCCACCAGGAACGCAGTGCCGGGTTCCGGCTGATTCAACAGGCGCAGCTTGATGGCGTCGCGCAGTTGGTACAGGTTCAGGCTGGTGGTGTTGATCTTGAGATCGGCGAGGTCGGCAATCGGCCCGAGCAGGATGCTCTCGACGCTGATGGCTTCGGCCAGCGAACGATTGGCGTTGCTCAGGGGGTGCCGTCGACGGGTTTCCGAGAAACGCTTGAGCAGGGTTTCTTCGTCGGCATCCAGGTACAGGACATCGCACTGGATGTGGCGGCTGCGGACTTCCTCGAGCAGGTCGGGGAATCTTGAAAGGTGACTGGGCAGGTTGCGGGCGTCGATGGAAACGGCGACCAGCGGCTGCATCATCTCGGTATGAATCAACGCTCGCTCGGCCAGTTCCGGGAGCAGCCCCGCGGGCAAATTGTCGATGCAGTAGTAGCCATTGTCCTCAAGTACGTTGAGGGCGGTACTTTTACCTGAGCCGGAGCGGCCACTGACGATGATCAAGCGCATGATTACTGACCGTTTTGCTCGTCCAGGACAACCTGATACAGGGCTTCATTACTTGCAGCATTACGCAGTCTTTCGCGAACTTCCTTGCGGTCGAGCATGCTGGCGATCTGTCGCAGCAGCTCAAGGTGCGCATCGGTAGCCGCTTCCGGGACCAGAAGTACGAACAGCAGGTCAACCGGTGCGCCGTCGATGGCGTCGAAATCGATAGGGGCGTCCAGGTGCATCAATGCACTGATGGGCGAAACACAGCCCTTGAGACGGCAATGTGGAATGGCGATGCCGTTGCCAAAACCGGTAGAGCCGAGTTTTTCACGGGCAATCAGCGCTTCGAAGACAGCTTGCATCTCCAGATCCGGAAAACTGCGGTGGATAAGGTTGGCAATTTGCTCGAGGGCTTTCTTTTTACTGCCACCCGGCACGTTCACCAGGGAACGGCCGGGGGTCAGGATACTTTCAAGTCGGATCATGGATTGGGAGTGTTAACGACCGGTCGCGCCCTGAAGGAGGCTCTGGGTCTTTTCCTTATGCTTTTTGAGTTGTTTATCCAGCTTGTCGGTGAGTGCGTCGATCGCGGCGTACATATCGGTATGTTCCGCGTTTGCGACCACTTCATTCCCGGGAATATGCAGCGTGGCTTCGATTTTCTGCTTCAGCTTTTCGACGGTCATCGTGACCTGTACGTTAGTGATCTTGTCGAAGTGTCGCTCCAATCGTTCGAGTTTTTCGCCGATGTAGGTGCGAAGAGGTTCGGTCACTTCCAGTTGGTGTCCACTGATGTTGACTTGCATACAGCTTCTCCTTCGTTGCCAGTGCATAAAGCGGTAGATCAACTGATCTACCACTGGAACGCTGTGGCGTGGCCCTACATCAACCGCTTGCGTTCGCTCGAAGGTGCGATCCCCAGGGATTCGCGGTACTTGGCGACGGTGCGGCGAGCCACTTGAATGCCTTGTGCCTCCAGTAAACCAGCGATCTTGCTGTCACTCAACGGCTTTTTCTGATTTTCCGCGGCAACCAGTTTTTTGATGATCGCGCGGATCGCCGTGGACGAGCATTCGCCGCCTTCGGAGGTGCTGACATGGCTGGAGAAAAAGTATTTCAGTTCATAGATACCCCGAGGGGTATGCATGAATTTCTGAGTCGTCACCCGTGAAATCGTCGACTCATGCATGCCGACGGCTTCGGCGATGTCATGCAGGACCAGCGGCTTCATGGCTTCGTCGCCATATTCGAGGAACCCGCGCTGATGCTCGACGATCTGGGTGGCAACCTTCATCAGGGTTTCGTTGCGGCTTTGCAGGCTCTTGATGAACCAGCGGGCCTCTTGCAACTGATTGCGCATGAAGGTGTTGTCGGCGCTGGTGTCGGCACGGCGCACGAAGCCGGCGTATTGGGCATTGACCCGCAGTCGTGGCACCGACTCCTGATTCAATTCCACCAGCCAGCGCTCGTTATCCTTGCGCACGATAACGTCAGGAACGACGTACTCGGCTTCGGTGGATTCGATCTGCGAGCCCGGGCGCGGGTTGAGGCTCTGGACCAGCTCTATGACCTGGCGCAGCTCATCTTCCTTGAGCTTCATGCGGCGCATCAACTGGCTGTAGTCGCGGCTGCCAAGCAGGTCGATGTAATCGGTGACCAGGCGCTTGGCCTCGGCCAGCCAGGGGGTCTTGGCAGGCAGCTGGCGCAATTGCAGCAGCAGGCATTCGCCCAGGTTGCGGGCGCCGATGCCGGCGGGCTCGAATTGCTGGATACGGTGCAGGACGGCTTCGATCTCGTCCAGTTCGATGTCCAGTTCCGGGTCGAAGGCTTCGAGGATTTCCTCGAGGGTTTCGTCCAGATAGCCCTGATTGTTGATGCAGTCGATCAGGGTGACGGCGATCAGGCGATCGGTGTCGGACATCGGTGCCAGGTTCAGTTGCCAAAGCAAGTGGCTTTGCAGGCTTTCACCGGCAGAGGTGCGGGTGGTGAAGTCCCACTCGTCATCATCATTGCTGGGCAGGCTGCTGGCGCTGGTCTGGTAAACGTCTTCCCACGCGGTGTCGACGGGGAGTTCGTTGGGGATGCGCTCGTTCCAGTCACCCTCGTCGAGGCTGTCAACCGTCGGGGCACTTTCCTGGTAGGAGGGTTCCTGGATGTCGGTGTTGGTCTTTTGTTCGGCGTTGTCGGCCATGGGGTCGGAATTGTCGAAGTCGTCGCCCTCTTCCTGGCGTTCGAGCATCGGATTGGACTCCAGGGCCTCCTGGATTTCCTGTTGCAGGTCCAGGGTCGACAATTGGAGCAGGCGGATGGCCTGTTGCAGCTGCGGCGTCATCGTCAGCTGCTGGCCCATTCTCAAGACTAGCGATGGTTTCATGGCAGGGGCTTAACACCTTATTCGCCGGCGCACATGCGCCATCCACTACAGGGCGCCGGGGCGCCAAACTTAAGCAAATTATATGCCTGAAACTGAAGGATTTGCCTAGACCGCTGTAACAATAAAAAACTATTAAATTGTGTTGCTGCGCTGCTCTTGCCGAGGGCTGAACCCGCTGGTTCGCATGCAGCGCTGGGGTATCGCGGTTCACCTGCCCGGGCGGTTGCCTGGGCGCGACTCAGTGCTTACAGGCGGAACTCATGGCCCAGATACACTTCCTTGACCAGTTGGTTGGCCAGGATGGTCTCGGCATCTCCTTCGGCAATCAGTTGGCCGTCATTGACGATATAGGCGGTTTCGCAGATATCCAGAGTTTCACGAACGTTGTGGTCTGTGATCAGCACGCCAATGCCCTTGGCCTTGAGGTGGTGAATGATCTGCTTGATGTCCCCGACCGAAATCGGGTCCACGCCGGCGAAGGGTTCGTCGAGGAGAATGAATTTCGGGTTGGTGGCCAGGGCGCGGGCGATTTCCACGCGACGGCGCTCACCGCCGGACAGGCTCATGCCGAGGTTGTCGCGGATGTGGCTGATGTGGAATTCCTGCAGCAGGCTTTCCAGCTCTTTGCGCCGACCGGCCTTGTCGAGTTCCTTGCGGGTCTCGAGGATGGCCATGATGTTGTCGGCCACCGACAGTTTGCGGAAGATCGATGCTTCTTGCGGCAAGTAGCCGATGCCAGCCTTTGCGCGGCCATGCATCGGCTGGTGGCTGACGTCCAGGTCGTCGATCAGGACACGGCCCTGGTCGGCATGCACCAGGCCGACGATCATGTAGAAACAGGTTGTCTTGCCTGCGCCGTTCGGGCCAAGCAGGCCGACGATCTGACCGCTGTCGATGGACAGGCTGACATCACGCACGACCTGGCGGCTCTTGTAGCTCTTGGCCAGATGCTGAGCTTTCAGAGTTGCCATTACTGCGCCTTTTTCTCGTCGGTTTTCTTCTTGGGCTGGATCACCATGTCGATGCGCGGGCGCGACTCGGTCACCTTGCTACCCGTGGCGCGTCCGGCGCTGGCCAGCTTCTTGACGGTGTCATAGACAATTTTCTCGCCCTGGGTGACGTTGTTGTCCTTGTCGACAACTTTTGCCTTGTCGATCAGCACGACCCGGTTTTGTGAGGCGTGATACTGGATGGTCACACCCCAGCCCTGGACGGGTTTGGAGTCGCCAGCGGTTTGCAGTTGCTCGAAATACGCCAGATTGCCCACCGAGGTCACTACGTCGATATCGCCAGTCGGAGTACGGGTGATGGTGACGGTATTGCCGGTCACCTTCATCGAACCCTGGGTGATGATCACGTCACCTTTATAGGTGGCAATACCTTGCTTGTCGTCCAGTTGGGCGTCGTCGGCCTGGATGCGGATAGGCTGCTGTTGATCTTCCGGCAGAGCCCAGGCGCTCACGCTTCCCAGTGCTGCGCCCAGACTGAGCAAAATCGGGAGGGTTTTAACGAGCCTCATACTGTCCTCTTACGTTCGATAGCAGGTGTATCCTGCTTTCTTTCAAATACGCTTTCATTCCCTTGCCAGTCGATACACCGCCAGCGCCGTCGATTCTAACGTCTTGCTCGGTCTGCGCATATTGCTGCTGCGGGAACACGGTCATGCGGGTGCTGGTGATCAGGGTCTTGCGGTTTTTCTCGTCGAAGCGCGTGATGCGCACGTCATCGATCAGCTCGACCTGCGTGCCGTCAGGGTTGACCTCGCCGCGCAAGCTCTGGACGTGCCACGGGTATTCCGTGCCGCGGAACACATTCAGGTCGGGGTTGGTCAGCAATGTCACTTCGGTCGCTTTCAGGTGCTCGACCTTGTCGGAGACCAGATCATATTGCAGCTTGCCGTCCGGCAGGTACTGCACGCTGTGGGCGTTGATGGCGTAATAGTCGATCATGCTTTCATCGACCGGCGTTACCGGCTTGTCGAGAAAGCGTTCCGGGCTGATGTTCCAGTAGCCAACCGCAGCGAATATAGCCGCGATGCAACTGAACATCAGGGTGTTGCGAAACTTTTTGCTCAGCATAGTGGGCTCACAGGTACGCCGCATTGGCCGCATCAAGGCGGTCCTGGGCGCGCAGGATCAATTCGCAGAATTCGCGAGCGGCGCCTTCGCCGCCGCGGGCGAGGGTGATGCCGTGGGCGTGTTCACGCACAAAGCTGGCGGCATTGGCCACCGCCATGCCCAGGCCGACGCGACGAATCACCGGCAGGTCCGGCAGGTCGTCGCCAAGGTAAGCCACCTGTTCATAGCTCAGGTTGAGTTGGGCCAGCAGCTCGTCGAGCACCACCAGTTTGTCTTCGCGGCCCTGATACAGATGCGGGATACCGAGGTTTTTGGCCCGCCGTTCGACCACCGGGGTCTTGCGGCCACTGATGATGGCCGTCTGTACGCCGGCGGCCATCAGCATCTTGATGCCCTGGCCGTCGAGGGTGTTGAACGTCTTGAACTCGCTGCCGTCTTCGAGGAAGTACAGGCGGCCATCGGTCAGCACGCCATCGACATCGAACACCGCCAGCTTGATCTGTTTGCCGCGTTGCAACAGGTCCGCACTCATTACATTACTCCTGCACGCAGCAAGTCGTGCATGTTCAAGGCACCGACCGGGCGGTCTTCGCGGTCGACCACGACCAGCGCGCTGATTTTATGGTCTTCCATGATTTTCAGTGCTTCGGCGGCGAGCATCTCGGCGCGCGCGGTCTTGCCGTGGGCCGTCATGACCTGGTCGATGATGGCGCTGTGGATATCGATGCTGCGGTCCAGTGCGCGGCGCAAATCGCCGTCGGTGAAGATTCCGGCCAGTTTGCCGTCGGCTTCCAGAATGACGGTCATGCCCAGGCCCTTGCGGCTCATTTCCATCAGGGCATCCTTGAGCAGGGTGCCGCGCTGGACCTGTGGCAGTTCCTGGCCTGCGTGCATGACATTTTCAACTTTCAGCAGCAAGCGTCGGCCCAGGGCGCCACCTGGATGGGAGAAGGCGAAATCTTCGGCGGTAAAGCCACGGGCCTCCAGCAGCGCGACTGCCAGGGCGTCACCCATGACCAGGGCCGCGGTGGTCGACGAAGTGGGGGCCAGGTTCAGCGGGCAGGCTTCGTGTTCGACGTGAACATTGAGGTTGACCTCGGCGGCCCTGGCCAGCGGCGAGTCAGGGTTGCCGGTCACGCTGATCAACTGGATGCCCAGGCGCTTGATCAGTGGCAGCAGGGTCACGATTTCATTGGTGGAGCCAGAGTTGGAGAGCGCCAGAATGATGTCGTCGCGGGTAATCATGCCCATGTCACCGTGGCTGGCTTCGGCCGGGTGCACAAAAAACGCCGTGGTGCCGGTGCTGGCCAGGGTCGCGGCGATCTTGTTGCCGATATGCCCCGACTTGCCCATGCCGACCACGACCACGCGGCCTTTGCTGGCCAGAATCATCTCGCAAGCGCGTACGAAATCCGCGTCGATATGGGGCAGCAAGCCTTGCACGGCTTCTACTTCGAGGCGGATGGTGCGTTGTGCCGATTGAATCAGGTCGCTGGATTGGCTCATGTCAGAAATCGTATAGCCTGATGAAAAGGCGGCGATTATAGCGGTTATGATCGAATCCCTCACGCTAGTTCGTCGCGCATTATCTTCCTTGATACCGAAAACCATTCTAAATGGGGCTTTTAACCGCTCATGCGGTTGAACATGGGCCGGCTTTGGCCTTGGGCGCATCGCCTTTGCAGTGATATAGTTCGCCGCCAGTTCGGCCTGCCCGGGAGGTATGTGCTTTCGCAGGAAAACCAGGCGTCCGAGTGAGAGGCTGCATCGCAAGGAGTTTAGATGAGTGCCGATAACGCCTACGCCGTCGAGCTGAAGGGGCTTTCCTTCAAGCGCGGTGCGCGCAGCATTTTCAACAATGTCGATATCCGTATCCCGCGTGGCAAGGTCACCGGCATCATGGGGCCGTCCGGGTGCGGCAAGACCACGCTTTTGCGTCTGATGGGCGCCCAGTTGCGTCCCACCAAGGGTGAAGTCTGGGTAAACGGTCAGAACCTGCCAACACTGTCGCGCAGCGACCTGTTCGATGCGCGCAAGCATATGGGTGTGCTGTTTCAGAGCGGCGCACTGTTTACTGACCTCGATGTCTTCGAGAACGTCGCTTTTCCATTGCGCGTACATACGCAACTGCCGGACGAAATGATCCGCGACATCGTTCTGCTCAAACTGCAGGCAGTGGGCTTGCGCGGCGCCATCGAACTGATGCCGGACGAGCTTTCCGGCGGCATGAAGCGCCGTGTTGCGCTGGCCCGGGCGATTGCGCTCGATCCACAGATCCTCATGTACGACGAGCCCTTTGTCGGTCAGGACCCCATTGCAATGGGTGTTCTGGTGCGCCTGATCCGTTTGCTCAACGATGCGCTGGGCATCACCAGTATCGTGGTGTCCCACGACCTGGCCGAAACCGCGAGCATTGCCGATTACATTTATGTGGTGGGCGATGGTCAGGTGTTGGGGCAGGGGACCCCGGACGAGTTGATGAACTCGGATGAACCGCGCATTCGGCAGTTCATGACTGGCGAGCCCGATGGCCCGGTTCCGTACCACTTTCCAGCGACGGATTACCGCGCAGATCTTCTGGGGAAGCGCTGATGCGCAGAATTTCATTGATAGAACGCGTGCGTCGCTTCGGCCAGGCCGGCATCGATGCGCTGGCGGTGTTCGGGCGTTCGACCCTGTTCCTGTTCCATGCCTTGCTCGGCCGCGGCGGTATCGGTGGCGGCTTCGGGCTGCTGGTCAAGCAACTGCATTCGGTGGGCGTCATGTCCCTGGTGATCATCGTGGTCTCCGGGGTGTTCATCGGCATGGTGCTGGCACTGCAGGGCTTCAACATTCTTTCAAGCTATGGTTCGGAGCAGGCAGTCGGGCAGATGGTTGCGCTGACGCTGCTGCGTGAGCTGGGGCCGGTGGTGACCGCCTTGCTGTTCGCCGGGCGCGCAGGTTCGGCGTTGACCGCCGAAATCGGCAACATGAAGTCCACCGAGCAGTTGTCCAGTCTGGAGATGATCGGCGTCGACCCGCTCAAGTACATCATCGCGCCCCGCTTGTGGGCCGGATTCATTTCCCTGCCGGTGCTGGCGATGATTTTCAGCGTGGTGGGCATCTGGGGCGGCTCGTGGGTGGCTGTCGACTGGCTGGGAGTCTATGAAGGTTCCTACTGGTCGAACATGCAGAACAGCGTGACGTTCTCCGACGATGTGCTCAACGGGATCATCAAAAGTATCGTATTTGCCTTTGTCGTGACCTGGATCGCCGTATTCCAGGGCTATGACTGCGACCCCACTTCCGAGGGGATCAGTCGTGCCACTACCAAGACCGTCGTGTATGCCTCGTTGGCAGTACTCGGTCTGGACTTTATTCTGACCGCCTTGATGTTTGGAGATTTCTGATGCAAAACCGCACCCTGGAAATCGGTGTCGGCCTTTTCTTGCTGGCTGGCATCCTGGCTTTGCTTTTGTTGGCGTTGCGGGTCAGCGGCCTGTCCCCGACCCCGAACACTGACACTTATAAACTTTACGCCTATTTCGACAATATCGCCGGTTTGACTGTCAGAGCCAAGGTGACCATGGCCGGTGTGACCATCGGCAAGGTCACGGCTATCGATCTGGATCGCGACAGTTTTACCGGTCGGGTGACCATGCAGCTGGAAAAACGCATCGATAATCTTCCGGAAGACTCTACTGCATCTATCCTGACCGCTGGCCTGTTGGGTGAGAAATACATCGGTATCAGTGTGGGCGGGGAAGAGGCCCTGCTCAAGGATGGCGGAACCATCCGTGACACGCAGTCATCGCTGGTGCTCGAGGACCTGATCGGTAAATTCCTGCTCAATACCGTTAGCAAAGAAGCTAAATGAGGAACTTTTAAATGATCTCTACCTTGCGACGTGGCCTTTTGGTACTGCTCGCGGCGATGCCGCTGCTAGCCAACGCCGTGGCGGCGCCTTCGGCGCACGATCTGGTACAGGACACCACTAATCGGATGTTGGCCGATCTGGCGGCCAATAAAGAAAAGTACAAGCAGGATCCGCAGGATTTTTATGCGGCGCTGAACACCATCGTCGGGCCGGTGGTGGATGCCGAGGGTATTTCCAAGAGCATCATGACGGTCAAATACTCGAAGAAAGCCACGCCTGCGCAGATGAAGACCTTCGAAGAAAACTTCAAGAAGGGCCTGTTCCAGTTCTACGGCAATGCCTTGCTGGAGTACAACAACCAGGGCATCACCGTTGAACCGGCCAAGGACGAGTCCGGCGACCGGACCAGCGTTGGCATGACCGTCAAGGGCAGCAGCGGCGCGATCTATCCGGTGTCCTACACGATGGAAAAGATCAACGGCGAGTGGAAGCTGCGTAACGTCATCATCAACGGCATCAACATCGGCAAGCTGTTCCGCGATCAGTTCGCCGATGCAATGCAACGCAATGGCAACGACCTGGACAAGACCATCAATGGTTGGGCCGGGGAAGTCGCCAAGGCCAAGGAATCCACCGAGAAACCAGCCCAATGAGTGAGTCGGCAATCCGGTTGGACGAAGCAGGCGAGTTGCGACTCAGCGGCGTGCTGGATTACCGCACCGGCCCTGGCCTGCGCGAGCAGGGCAAGGCGCTGATCAAGGCCAGCAAGGCCGAGGCACTGGTGCTCGATTGCTCGGCGGTGACCAAGTCCAGCAGTGTCGGTTTGTCGTTGCTACTGTGCTTCATCCGCGATGCGCAGGCGGCCGGCAAGGCGCTGAGCATCCGTGGGATACCGGAAGACATGCGTGAAATTGCTCAGGTCAGCGAACTGACCGAGCTGTTGGCGCGTCCCTGACACGCATCTATAAATAAGCCCCCCGTCCGAGTCCTGCTTGGCGGGGTTCGCAGGCGCGGGGCTTTTTTGTATGATGTCCGACCCGCGCGCACAGGGCGCCGATTGAGGTTGAGCATGCAGGCCGTAGAAGTTAAGAGCTTCCTTGAAGAAAAGCTGCCCGGAACGAAAGTAGAAGTCGAGGGCGAAGGCTGCAATTTCCAGCTGAACGTGATTAGCGATGAACTGGCGGCGTTGAGCCCGGTGAAGCGTCAGCAGCAGATCTATGCCCATTTGAACCCATGGATCACCGATGGCAGCATCCATGCGGTCACTATGAAATTTTTCAGCAGCGCGGCCTGGGCCGAGCGCACCTGAGCCCAAGGGCGTCGAGATTCTTATGGATAAATTGATTATTACTGGTGGTGCTCGTCTAGACGGCGAAATCCGCATCTCCGGGGCAAAGAACTCTGCCCTGCCGATCCTGGCGGCCACGCTGTTGTGCGACGGTCCGGTAACCGTTGCCAACCTGCCGCACCTGCACGACATCACCACCATGATCGAACTGTTCGGTCGCATGGGGATCGAGCCGGTGATCGACGAGAAACTGGCCGTCGAAATCGATCCGCGCACCATCAAGACCCTGGTCGCTCCGTACGAACTGGTTAAAACCATGCGTGCATCGATCCTGGTACTGGGCCCGATGGTCGCCCGTTTCGGCGAAGCCGAAGTCGCGCTGCCTGGCGGTTGCGCCATCGGCTCGCGTCCGGTTGACCTGCACATCCGCGGCCTGGAAGCCATGGGCGCGATCATCGACGTCGAAGGCGGCTACATCAAGGCCAAGGCCCCTGAAGGCGGCCTGCGCGGTGCGCACTTCTTCTTCGATACCGTCAGCGTGACCGGTACCGAAAACATCATGATGGCCGCGGCATTGGCCAAGGGCCGCAGCGTCCTGGCCAACGCCGCCCGTGAACCAGAAGTGGTCGACCTGGCGAACTTCCTGAACGCCATGGGCGCCAAGGTTTCCGGCGCTGGTACCGATACCATCACCATCGATGGCGTCGAGCGTCTGCACACCACCACTTATAAAGTGATGCCCGATCGTATCGAAACCGGCACCTACCTGGTGGCGGCGGCGGTGACCGGTGGCCGTGTGAAGGTCAAGGATACCGATCCGACCATCCTCGAAGCCGTTCTGGAAAAGCTCCGTGAGTCCGGTGCCGAAATCACCACTGGCGAAGACTGGATCGAGCTCGACATGCATGGCAAGCGGCCGAAAGCCGTTAACGTGCGGACCGCTCCATACCCGGCGTTCCCGACCGACATGCAAGCGCAGTTCATTTCCCTCAATGCCATCGCCGAAGGCACTGGCGCTGTGATCGAGACGATCTTCGAAAACCGTTTCATGCACGTCTACGAGCTGCACCGCATGGGCGCCAGGATCCAGGTCGAAGGCAACACGGCTATCGTCACCGGTACCGAGAAGCTCAAGGGCGCGCCAGTGATGGCAACCGACCTGCGTGCCTCGGCCAGCCTGGTAATCTCGGCCCTGGTTGCCGAGGGCGATACCCTGATCGACCGCATCTACCACATCGACCGTGGCTACGAGTGCATCGAAGAAAAACTGCAGATGCTGGGCGCCAGGATCCGTCGCGTTCCGGGCTAGTTCTGCTGAATGGGCACAGGGAAGTGCCCTTTGAATTGTTGAAGTCGAGCCGGTTTCCGGCTCGATGTGTGTCCGGCGCCATTTGCGACCGGACATGAGTACCTTGATAAGGACTGACGTTTCCCATGTTGACTATCGCACTGTCCAAGGGCCGCATCCTTGACGACACCCTGCCGCTTCTGGCTGAAGCGGGCATCGTGCCGACCGAGAATCCGGACAAGAGCCGCAAGCTGATCATCCCCACGACCCAGGAAGATGTACGCCTGTTGATCGTGCGTGCCACCGACGTGCCGACCTATGTCGAGCATGGTGCCGCCGATCTGGGTGTCGCCGGTAAAGACGTGCTGATGGAATTTGGTGGCCAAGGCTTGTACGAGCCACTGGACCTGCAAATTGCCAAGTGCAAGCTGATGACCGCCGGCAAGGTCGGTGCAGCCGAGCCCAAGGGGCGTCTGCGCATCGCCACCAAGTTCGTCAACGTCGCCAAGCGCTACTACGCCGAGCAGGGCCGTCAGGTCGACATCATCAAGCTTTACGGCTCGATGGAGCTGGCGCCACTGATCGGCCTGGCGGACAAGATCATCGACGTGGTCGACACCGGTAACACGCTGCGGGCCAACGGCCTGGAGCCACAAGATTTCATCGCGGCCATCAGCTCCCGCCTGATCGTCAACAAGGCTTCGATGAAGATGCAGCACGCCCGTATCCAGGCGTTGATCGACACCCTGCGCAAGGCAGTGGAGTCTCGACACCGCGGCTGATTCACCTGCGCGACGCTGAGTCGCGCCCGTCTATCCGCCTCATAGCCAGAATTCTCAGGTGCCCAAGCGGAAACGACTGCTAAGTTAGGGCGCCTGAGTTTTTGCCATTCCTATGAGGCTCTCGCTATGACCGCACCGACTGCAATTCGCCGACTCAACGCTGCTGACCCGGATTTCGCGCATCATCTGGATCATCTGCTGAGCTGGGAAAGTGTGTCTGACGACTCGGTCAATCAGCGAGTGCTGGACATCATCAAGGCCGTGCGCGAGCGTGGTGACGCGGCGCTGGTGGATTTCACCCGCCAGTTCGACGGCCTGGACGTGAAGTCCATGGCCGACCTGATCCTGCCGCGCGAGCGTCTGGAACTGGCGCTTACTCGTATCTCCGTGCCTCAGCGCGAAGCACTGGAAGTGGCGGCAGCCCGCGTGCGCAGCTACCACGAGAAGCAGAAGCAGGACTCCTGGAGCTACACCGAAGCCGACGGCACCGTACTGGGCCAGAAGGTCACGCCGCTGGACCGTGCCGGTCTGTACGTGCCGGGCGGCAAGGCGTCGTACCCGTCGTCGGTACTGATGAACGCGATTCCGGCCAAGGTCGCGGGTGTCGCCGAAGTGGTCATGGTCGTTCCGACCCCGCGTGGTGAAGTCAACGAGCTTGTGCTGGCTGCGGCCTGCATCGCCGGTGTCGACCGTGTGTTCACCATCGGTGGCGCCCAGGCCGTCGCGGCTTTGGCTTATGGCACCGAAAGCGTGCCGCAGGTCGATAAAGTGGTCGGCCCAGGCAACATCTATGTAGCGACCGCCAAGCGCCACGTGTTTGGCCAGGTCGGTATCGACATGATCGCCGGCCCTTCGGAAATCCTCGTGGTATGCGACGGCCAGACCGATCCGGACTGGATCGCCATGGACCTGTTCTCCCAGGCCGAACACGATGAAGACGCCCAGGCCATTCTGGTCAGCCCGGATGCCGGGTTCCTCGACAAGGTCGCTGCCAGCATCGCCAGGCTGATGCCGACCATGGAACGTTCCGCGATCATCGAAACCTCGATCAATGGCCGAGGTGCCTTGATCAAGGTGCGCGACATGGAACAGGCCATCGAAGTGGCCAACCGCATCGCGCCGGAGCACCTGGAGTTGTCGGTTGCCGATCCGCAAGCCTGGCTGCCGCAGATCCGCCACGCTGGCGCAATCTTCATGGGCCGTCACACGTCCGAAGCCCTGGGTGATTACTGCGCAGGCCCGAACCACGTCTTGCCAACCTCCGGTACTGCGCGTTTCTCCTCGCCGCTGGGTGTGTACGACTTCCAGAAACGCTCGTCGATCATCTTCTGTTCCGAGCAGGGCGCTTCCGAGTTGGGCAAAACCGCTTCCGTGCTGGCCCGTGGCGAGTCGCTGACCGCCCACGCGCGCAGCGCCGAATACCGCATCGTCGACGAAGACCTTCCACAAGGGCAGGGGAACTGAGCATGAGTAAATTCTGGAGCCCGTTCGTCAAGAATCTGGTGCCTTACGTCCCTGGCGAGCAGCCGAAGCTGGCCAGGCTGGTAAAGCTCAACACCAATGAAAACCCGTACGGTCCATCGCCCAAGGCCTTGGCCGCGATGCAGACCGAACTGAACGACAACCTGCGCCTGTACCCGGACCCGAACAGCGATCTGCTGAAGAATGCGGTCGCCAGGTACTACGGCGTACAAAGCAATCAAGTGTTCCTCGGCAACGGCTCCGATGAAGTGCTGGCGCACATCTTCCACGGTCTGCTGCAGCACGATCAGCCGCTGTTGTTCCCGGACATCAGCTACAGCTTCTATCCGGTTTACTGCGGGTTGTACGGCATCAAGTTCGACGCGGTGCCGCTGGACGAGCAATTCCGGATCAACCCGGCGGACTATGCCAGGCCAAACGGCGGGATCATTTTCCCCAACCCGAACGCCCCGACGGGCTGCCTGCTGGCGCTGGAAGCGGTGGAGCAGATTCTCAGGGCCAGCCCGGACTCCGTGGTGGTGGTCGACGAGGCTTACATCGATTTCGGCGGTGAAACCGCGATTGCGCTGGTGGATCGTTATCCAAACCTGCTTGTGACGCAGACCCTGTCCAAATCCCGTTCCCTGGCGGGGCTGCGGGTGGGGCTGGCAGTCGGGCATCCGGACCTGATCGAGGCGCTGGAGCGGATCAAGAACAGCTTCAACTCTTATCCGCTGGACCGTATGGCGAATGTCGGCGCCGCTGCCGCGTTCGAGGATCGTGAGTATTTCGACAAGACCTGCCGGTTGGTGATCGAGAACCGCGAGAAGGTCGTTTCGCAGTTGGAAGCGAAGGGCTTCGAGGTTTTGCCGTCAGCCGCGAACTTCATCTTTGCCCGTCACCCGCAACACGATGCGGCAGGGCTTGCGGCGAAGTTGCGTGAACAAGGCGTGATCGTTCGGCACTTCAAACAGGAGCGGATCGCGCAGTTCCTGCGGATTTCCATCGGCACGCCAGAGCAGAACCAGGCGCTGATCGACGGCCTCGGCGACCTGTAAGCCACCATTGCCCCCTGTAGGAGCGAGCAAGCTCGCGATGAGGCCATAACATTCAACATCGTCGTTGACTGTAAGGCCGCCATCGCGAGCTTGCTCGCTCCTACAGGTTTCCGGGTTAGCTGTTTACTCTTCTTCTTTCTCCTGGGTCGGTGCCGGCGGCGGACGCAAGCCGACTTCCGCGGTCAGCTTGAGTTCCTTGCCGTTGCGCATGACCTCGATCACGACCTTGTCTGTCGGTTTGATCCGCGCCACCTGATTCATCGAGCGTCGGCCATCTCCCGCCGGTTCGCCATCGATGGCAAGAATCACATCACCCAGTTGCAGGCCGGCTTTCTGTGCCGGACCATCGCGGAAAATCCCCGCCACGACAATGCCAGGGCGCCCGGACAAACCGAACGATTCGGCCAACTCCTGAGTCATCGGTTGCACTTCGATACCCAGCCAGCCACGAATCACCTGGCCGTGCTCGATGATCGACTTCATCACTTCCATCGCCAGCTTCACCGGAATCGCGAAACCGATACCCTGGGAACCGCCGGACTTGGAGAAGATCGCCGTGTTGATGCCGGTCAGGTTGCCAATGGCATCCACCAGCGCACCGCCGGAGTTGCCGGGGTTGATTGCGGCGTCGGTCTGGATGAAGTCTTCGTAGTTGTTCAGGCCCAGTTGATTGCGTCCGGTGGCGCTGATGATGCCCATGGTCACGGTCTGGCCGACGCCAAACGGGTTGCCGATGGCCAGCGCGACATCGCCGATACGGATGTTGTCGGAGCGCCCCACGGTGATCGACGGCAGGTTTTTCAGGTCGATTTTCAGAACCGCGAGGTCAGTCTCCGGGTCGCTGCCAATCACCCGTGCCAGGGTTTCCCGGCCGTCCTTGAGCGCCACCACGATCTGGTCGGCGCCGCTGGTCACATGGTTGTTGGTCAGGATGTAGCCTTCCGGGCTCATGATCACGCCGGAACCGAGGCTCGATTCCATGCGCTTCTGCTTGGGCGAGTTATCGCCGAAGAAACGCCGGAACTGTGGATCTTCGAACAACGGATGATTGGGTTTGTTGATGACTTTGGTGGTGTACAGGTTCACCACCGACGGCGCGGCGGTGGTCACTGCGTCGGCATAGGACACCGGACCCTGCTGCATGCTGGTGGTTTGCGGCGCTTGTTGCAGGTTGACGTCGAGGCTCGGGAGCCCGACCCACTGCGGGTAACGCTGGATTATCAAAAGAGCGACAAGCACGCCGGCCAACAGCGGCCAGCCGGAAAAACGCAGCGCCTTGAGCATTAAGCAGTTCCTGAGAGAGTTGCAGGCGGTATGAGACCGCTCATAATGATGCGCATTATACGAGGCCGCACGCGCCTCTGAACGGGATATTTAGGAGTCTTTTATGGCCGTCGCCCTGAGCACCCTCGTCGAAGAAGCCGACCGTTACCTCAACAGCGCCAAAATCGCCGATTACTGCCCGAATGGCCTGCAGGTCGAAGGCCGTCCGCAAGTGATGCGCATTGTCAGTGGCGTCACCGCCAGCCAGGCTTTGCTCGACGCCGCCGTGGAGGCCAATGCCGACCTGGTGCTGGTGCATCATGGTTACTTCTGGAAGGGCGAGAACCCTTGTATCACCGGCATGAAACAGCGCCGCTTGAAGACCTTGCTCAAGCACGATATCAGCCTGTTGTCCTATCACCTGCCGCTGGATCTGCACCCGGATGTCGGCAATAACGTGCAGCTCGCACGGCAGCTCGACATCACCGTCGAAGGCCCGCTGGACCCGGACAACCTGAAAATTGTCGGCCTGGTCGGCTCGCTGAATGAGCCGATGATGCCCCGGGATTTCGCCCGTCGCGTCCAGGAAGTCATGGGCCGTGAGCCGCTGCTGATCGAAGGCAGCGCCATGATCCGTCGCGTCGGCTGGTGCACAGGCGGTGGCCAGGGTTACATCGATCAGGCCATTCTGGCCGGCGTCGATCTGTACCTCAGCGGCGAGGCTTCCGAGCAGACTTTCCACAGTGCCCGGGAAAACGACATCAGTTTCATCGCCGCCGGTCACCATGCCACCGAGCGTTACGGCGTTCAGGCGCTGGGAGATTACCTGGCGCGACGCTTTGCGCTGGAGCACATCTTCATCGATTGCCCGAACCCGATCTGACACTCACCCTGTAGGAGCGAGCACGCTCGCGATGAACGCAAGAACACCGCGGGGCATCAGGTACCCGGCGTTATCGTTGACGACCATCGCGAGCGTGCTCGCTCCTACAGGGGCGCCCAAACGCAGGGGCATATTCATATGCTCTTTCGGTCTAGTTGGCGTCCTGATTAGAAGAGGTCGCTGTGCTAGGATCCCCGCTCGAACACGGCCCGCTGGCCGTTCATAAGAAAGCTTTCGTGAGTAGCCATGGTCGACAAACTGACGCATCTGAAACAGCTGGAGGCGGAAAGCATCCACATCATCCGCGAGGTGGCCGCCGAGTTCGACAACCCGGTGATGCTGTACTCCATCGGTAAAGACTCCGCCGTGATGCTGCATCTGGCACGCAAGGCGTTCTTCCCGGGCAAGCTGCCGTTTCCGGTGATGCATGTCGACACTCGCTGGAAATTCCAGGAAATGTACGCCTTCCGCGACAAGATGGTTGCGGATCTGGGCTTGGACCTGATCACCCACGTCAATCCGGATGGCGTGGCGCAGAACATCAACCCGTTCACCCACGGCAGCGCCAAGCACACCGACATCATGAAAACCGAGGGCCTGAAGCAGGCACTCGACAAGCATGGTTTCGACGCAGCGTTCGGCGGCGCCCGTCGCGATGAAGAGAAGTCCCGCGCCAAGGAGCGCGTGTACTCGTTCCGCGACAGCAAGCACCGCTGGGATCCGAAAAACCAGCGTCCCGAGCTGTGGAACGTCTACAACGGCAAGGTCAACAAGGGTGAGTCGATCCGCGTCTTCCCTCTGTCGAACTGGACCGAGCTGGACATCTGGCAGTACATCTACCTGGAAGGCATCCCGATCGTCCCGCTGTACTTCGCCGCCGAACGTGAAGTCATCGAGAAGAACGGCACGCTGATCATGATCGACGACGAGCGCATCCTCGAACACCTGAGCGATGAAGAAAAAGCCCGCATCGTCAAAAAGAAAGTGCGTTTCCGTACCCTTGGTTGCTACCCGTTGACGGGCGCGGTGGAGTCCGAGGCCGAAAGCCTCACGGACATCATTCAGGAAATGCTCCTGACGCGAACTTCCGAGCGCCAGGGCCGTGTCATCGACCACGATGGCGCAGGCTCGATGGAAGACAAAAAACGGCAAGGGTATTTCTAAGCTTCGAGTTACAAGCGGCAAGCTGCAAGTTAAGGGCGGTATGCGTAACGTCGTGGTTTGGTGCTTGCAGCCGGTTGTTGCGAGCCGCGATTGAGTGACTCGTAATGGATTTCGAGAAGTTGATTGTTTGGCAGAGAAGCAAGTGTCTGGCAGTGGGGATCTACCGAGAGTTTGCCCAATGCGTGGATTTTGGTTTCAAGGACCAGATCACCCGCTCAGCACTTTCGGTACCCTCGAACATCGCTGAGGGAATGGAGCGTCGCAGCGCCAAAGAAAAGGTACGTTTTCTTTGGATCGCGAAGGCTTCTTGCGCAGAGTTACGAACACAAATTCTCATCGGCAGCGACATTGCTTACATCGCCCATCCGCTGGCTGAAAACTGGATTACGGAAACCCGCGAGCTTTCAAAGATGCTTTGCGGCTTGATCAAAAAAATTTCTGACTAGCTGTACGCCGACAAGCTTGCCGCTTGAAGCTTACAGCTCGGAGCTTGAATGCAATGAGCCACCAATCTGATTTGATCAGCGAGGACATCCTCGCCTACCTGGGCCAGCACGAACGTAAGGAACTGCTGCGCTTTCTGACCTGCGGTAACGTCGACGACGGCAAGAGCACCCTGATCGGGCGCCTGCTGCACGACTCCAAGATGATCTACGAAGATCACCTGGAAGCGATCACCCGCGACTCGAAAAAAGTCGGCACCACCGGCGAAGACATCGACCTGGCGTTGCTGGTCGACGGCCTGCAGGCCGAGCGTGAGCAAGGCATCACCATCGATGTCGCCTACCGCTATTTCTCCACCGCCAAGCGCAAGTTCATCATTGCCGACACCCCCGGTCATGAGCAGTACACCCGCAACATGGCCACCGGTGCTTCCACCTGTGACCTGGCGATCATCCTGGTCGATGCCCGCTACGGCGTGCAGACCCAGACCCGTCGCCACAGCTTCATCGCCTCGTTGCTGGGCATCAAGCACATCGTCGTGGCCATCAACAAGATGGACCTCAAGGACTTCGACCAGGGCGTGTTCGAGTCGATCAAGGCCGACTACCTGCAGTTCGCCGAAGGCTTGAAGATGAAGCCCACCAGCATGCACTTCGTGCCGATGTCCGCTCTGAAGGGCGACAACGTGGTGAACAAGTCCGAGCGCTCGCCGTGGTACACCGGCCAGTCGCTGATGGAAATTCTCGAGACCGTGGAAGTGGCGGGTGACCGCAACTTCACCGACATGCGTTTCCCGGTGCAGTACGTCAATCGTCCGAACCTGAACTTCCGCGGTTTCGCCGGCACCCTGGCCAGCGGTATCGTCAAGAAAGGCGACGAAGTCGTGGTGCTTCCGTCGGGCAAGAGCAGCCGCGTGAAGTCCATCGTCACCTTCGAAGGTGAACTGGAACACGCAGGTCCTGGTCAGGCAGTGACGCTGACCATGGAAGACGAAATCGACATCTCCCGTGGCGACCTGTTGGTTCACGCCGACAACGTGCCGCCGGTGACCGACAGCTTCGAAGCGATGCTGGTCTGGATGGCCGAAGAACCGATGCTGCCGGGCAAGAAATACGACATCAAGCGCGCTACCAGTTACGTGCCGGGCTCCATTGCCAGCATCGTCCACAAGGTCGACGTCAACACCCTCGAAGAAGGTTCTGCGAGTGCGTTGCAACTGAACGAAATCGGCAAGGTCAAGATCGCGCTCGACGCGCCGATTGCCCTCGACGGTTACGACAGCAACCGCACCACCGGTGCGTTCATCGTCATCGACCGCTTGACCAACGGTACCGTTGGCGCGGGCATGATCGTCGCCCAGCCTCTGGCGCACGGCAATGCCACGCACCACGGCAAACTGGCTCACGTCGCCACCGAAGAGCGCGCACAGCGCTTCGGCCAGCAACCGGCCACCGTGTTGTTCAGCGGTTTGTCGGGCGCGGGCAAAAGCACCCTGGCGTATGCGGTTGAACGCAAGCTGTTCGACCTGGGTCGTGCAGTGTTCGTGCTCGATGGCCAGAACCTGCGTCACGACCTGAACAAAGGTCTGCCACAGGATCGCGCCGGGCGTACCGAGAACTGGCGTCGTGCCGCGCACGTTGCGCGCCAGTTCAACGAAGCCGGTCTGCTGACCCTGGCGGCGTTCGTTGCGCCGAGTGCCGAAGGTCGTGAACAGGCTCGTGAGCTGATCGGCAAAGAGCGTCTGCTGACGGTCTACGTCCAGGCTTCGCCGACAGTCTGCGCCGAGCGTGATCCGCAAGGCCTGTACGCGGCGGCCGGGGACAACATCCCGGGCGAGTCCTTCCCGTACGACGTACCGCTGGATGCCGATCTGGTGATCGACACCCAGTCCGTGTCGCTGGAAGAAGGCGTCAAGCAAGTGCTGGGTCTGCTGCGTGAGCGTGGTGCGATCTAAGCTGAAAGCAGCAGGCTTTTAGCTGCAAGCTGCAAGAAAAAGCCCGCAGGCAAGAGATTGTCTGCGGGCTTTTTTGTGTCTGTTCAGGCCTCTTCGCGGGCAAGCCCTACAAGGTATGTGGTGTACGCCAAACCTGTGGGAGCGGGCTTGCCCGCGATGAGGTCGTTAAAGGCGCCTCAAAACTTTGCTGGATACTCCCGATGCATCTGCGCAAGCAAAGCATCCTTATCCTGCCACAGCTGGTTTATCCAGCCCTGGAATTGCAGGCGATACTCACCATCCTGCTCGTAGTTCTTGCCGATGAACTGCGGCGGTATCCTCAGTTCTTCAAAGTGCACCACCACGTCTGCAACGTTGCCGCACAGCAGGTCCCAAAATCCAGGTCGCCCGGCCGGGTAATGGATGGTCACGTTGACGATGGACTCCAGTTGCTCACCCATCGCATCCAGCACAAAGGCAATGCCGCCGGCCTTGGGCTTGAGCAGGTACTTGAACGGAGACTGCTGCTGGGCATGTTTGCCTTCGGTGAAGCGCGTGCCTTCGACGAAGTTGAAAATGCCCACGGGGTTGTCGCGGAATTTCGCACAGGTCTTGCGGGTGGTTTCCAGGTCCTTGCCTTTCTTTTCCGGGTGCTTCTCCAGATAGGCCTTGGAATAGCGCTTCATGAACGGAAAGCCCAGCGCCCACCAGGCCAGGCCGATCACTGGAACCCAGATCAGCTCCTGCTTGAGAAAGAACTTCAGCGGCTGAATGCGCCGATTGAGCACGTATTGCAACACCAGGATGTCGACCCAGCTCTGGTGGTTGCTGGTGATCAGGTACGAGTGCCGATAGTCCAGGCCTTGCAGGCCGCTGATGTGCCAGCGGGTGCGACGGACCAGGTTCATCCAGCCTTTGTTGAGGCTGATCCAGGCTTCGTGGGTATGGCTCATCAACCAGCCCGAGAGGCGCTGGGTAAAGGCGAACGGCAATACCTTGACGAGCGCCACGCAGAACAGGAACGAGCAGAGCAAAATCGTGTTCAGTGCCAACAGCAATGCGGCGATCACGCCGCGCAGCGGGGCGGGTAGAAAATCCAGCATTTACACATCCATGGTTCGGTTGGCGGCTTGAATCGCGGTCAGGGCGATGGTGTAGACGATGTCGTCGACCTGCGCGCCGCGGGGCAAATCGTTCACCGGTTTGCGCAGGCCTTGCAGCATCGGCCCGAGGCTGACGCAGTCGGCGCTGCGCTGTACGGCCTTGTGGGTGGTGTTGCCGGTGTTGAGGTCGGGGAACACGTACACCGTGGCGCGACCGGCCACCTGGCTGTTCGGCGCCAATTGCCGGGCCACGCTTTCGTTGGCGGCGGCGTCGTACTGCAACGGGCCGTCGATCAGCAGCGAGTGCTGTTGTTCGTGGGCCAGCAGAGTCGCCTCGCGGACTTTCTCGACTTCTTCGCCGCTGGCCGACTCGCCGCTGGAGTAGCTGATCATCGCCACCCGTGGGGTGATGCCGAAGGCGGCGGCCGAATCGGCGCTTTGCAGGGCAATCTCGGCCAGTTCGCTGGCGCTTGGGTGCGGGTTCATCACGCAATCGCCATAGACCAGCACCTCCTCTGGAAACAGCATGAAGAACACCGAGGACACCAGGGTGCAGCCAGGTGCTGTCTTGATCAGTTGCAGGGCGGGGCGGATGGTGTTGGCGGTGGTGTTGATCACACCCGAGACGAGGCCGTCGACTTCATCCAGGGCCAGCATCATGGTGCCAATCACCACGGTGTCTTCCAGTTGTTGCTCGGCCATCGGCGCATTGAGGCTTTTGCTTTTGCGCAGCGCGACCATCGGCTCGACATAGCGCTCGCGGATCAAGTCCGGGTCGATGATTTCCAGGCCTGGCGGCAGCTCGATGCCCTGGGCGCGGGCGACGGCCTGCACGTCCTCGGGCTTGGCCAGCAACACACAGCGGGCGATGCCACGGGCCTGGCAGATCGCGGCGGCCTGCACGGTCAACGGCTCGCTGCCTTCGGGTAACACGATGCGCTTGTTGGCTGCCTGGGCGCGCTGGATCAACTGATAGCGGAACACCGCTGGCGACAGGCGCATCTCCCGTGGCGTGCCGCAGCGCTGATGCAACCAGCTGGCATCGAGGTGGCTGGCGATGAAGTCGGTGATGATTTCAGCGCGCTCGCGATCGTCGATGGGGATTTCCTTGTTCAGGCCATTGAGCAGGTTGGCGGTGTCATAGGAGCCGGTGCTCACCGACAGCACCGGCAGTCCGGCCTGCAGCGCGCCCCGGCACAGGTCCATGATGCGTGGGTCGGGCAGGGTGTCGCTGGTCAGCAGCAGGCCGGCCAGCGGCACGCCGTTCAAGGCCGCGAGGCTGACGGCGAGGATGATGTCGTCGCGGTCGCCGGGGGTCACCACCAGCACGCCGGGCTTGAGCAACTCCACGGTGTTGCGCATGGTGCGCGCGCAAATGATGATCTTGGTCATGCGCCGGGTTTCGTAATCGCCGGCGTTGAGCACTTGCGCGCCCATCAGGTCGGCGACGTCGCGGGTGCGCGGGGCGTTCAGTTCCGGTTGGAACGGAATGCAGCCGAGCAAGCGGAAATCGCCGCTGCGCAGCAACGGCGAATGTTCCTTCAGGCGCGTGGCGAAGGCCTCCATGCTTTCCTCGGTCTTGACCTTGTTGAGGATCACGCCGAGGACTTTCGGGTCTTTCGGGCCACCGAACAATTGCGCCTGCAACTCGACGCGACCGGAGAGTTCGGTCAGCACTTCGTTTTCCGGTGCCGAGACCAGGATCACCTCGGCGTCGAGGCTCTTGGCCAGGTGCAGGTTGACCCGCGCGGCGTAACTGGCGCTGCGGGTCGGCACCATGCCTTCGACGATCAGCACGTCCTTGCCGACGGCAGCCTGCTGATAGAGGGTGATGATTTCTTCGAGCAACTCGTCGAGCTGACCGTCGCCGAGCATGCGCTCGACATGGGCCAGACCCAGCGGCTGAGGCGGCTTCAGGCCGTGGGTGCGCGCCACCAGTTCGGTGGAACGTTCCGGGCCGGTGTCGCCCGGATGCGGCTGGGCAATCGGTTTGAAAAAGCCGACCTTGAGCCCGGCTCGCTCAAGGGTACGCACCAGCCCGAGGCTGATGGAAGTCAGACCCACACCAAAGTCGGTGGGCGCGATAAAAAAAGTTTGCATGCGGATTCTCTGGAGGTGCAGTGCAAAGGTGATGACCTATAACCGGTCGCCTACCGAATTTCAGTCGCCAAGGTTATCGCTAACCGAGCCTTGTGCGCACCAACCGCAGGCAAAGGGTTGGCCTATTTTTTCCTGGCGCTGCGCAGGGTCCATGACCCAGGCGCGGGATTGCCATGGCGGCTGGTGCCGCAGGTGTTGGGTGTGGCCGCAGGAAAGCTCGGCCACCCAGTGTCCGTCCTCGTCCTGGTGAAAGCCTGTGACCGTCGAAACCCGTCTGTCCGGGTTGTGTTCGCTTTCGGACGATTGCTTCGCTAAACTTGGCCCTTCAATCTTCTTATGCAAAAGGTCTCGCCCCATGCTGATCGCCGCCAATAAGGCTGTCTCCATCGACTATACCCTGACCAACGACGCTGGTGAGGTCATCGACAGCTCCGCCGGCGGCGCGCCGCTGGTCTACCTGCAAGGCGCAGGCAACATCATCCCGGGCCTGGAAAAGGCTCTGGAAGGCAAGGCAGTCGGCGACGAGCTGAAAGTATCCGTCGAGCCTGAAGATGCCTACGGCGAATACGCTGCCGAACTGGTCAGCACCCTGAGCCGCAGCATGTTCGAAGGTGTCGACGAGCTGGAAGTGGGCATGCAGTTCCACGCTTCCGCGCCAGACGGCCAGATGCAGATCGTGACCATCCGTGATCTGGATGGCGACGACGTCACCGTTGACGGCAACCACCCGTTGGCCGGCCAGCGCCTGAATTTCCAGGTCAAGATCGTTGCCATCCGTGACGCCAGCCAGGAAGAAATCGCTCATGGTCACATCCATGGCGAAGGTGGTCATCACCACTGATTTCTGCGCTAAGCTCAGATAACTGGAGAGGCGCCCCGAGGGCGCCTTTTTAGTCTGCGGTTATCCCTGACGACACCGCCAAGTGGCTGTTTCGAGAAGAACACGCGAATCTGGAGTACGCCATGAGTGCTTTTCACGACCTTAAATTGACAGCCCTGGATGGACAGGAGCTTCCTCTGGCGCCGTTCAAAGGCCAAGTCGTACTGGTGGTCAACGTCGCCTCCAAATGCGGCTTGACCCCACAGTACGCGGCGCTGGAAAACCTCTATCAGAAATACAAGGCCAAAGGCTTCAGCGTCCTGGGCTTGCCGTGCAATCAGTTTGCCGGGCAGGAACCGGGGACCGAGCAGGAGATTCAGGATTTCTGCAGCCTCAACTATGGCGTGACCTTTCCGTTGTCCAGCAAGCTGGAAGTCAACGGGCATGAACGTCATCAGTTGTACCGCCTGCTGGCGGGCGAGGGTGCGGAGTTTCCCGGCGACATCACCTGGAACTTCGAAAAGTTCCTGCTGGGCAAGGACGGCCGTGTACTGGCCCGGTTCTCGCCTCGCACGGCGCCGGATGATTCGACCGTCGTTCACGCGATCGAAAAAGCCCTGGGCTGATATCTCTGTCCTCTGTAGGAGCGAGCACGCTCGCGATGAACGCATTGACACCGCGGGATGTCAGACGCCCCGCGTTATCGTTGACGACCATCGCGAGCGTGCTCGCTCCTACAGACAGGCAATACCTCTTACCTTTTTGATCTTAATCACTCATATCAATAGTGCTATTCATCACGGCGCGCTCTCCATATTATCGCCGTCATAAATTCTATTCCCGTGGAGCGCCCCCATGCCCGTAAAAGCCCTGTTCAAACCGTTCCACCTCGGCACCCTCGAGCTACCGACCCGCGTCGTCATGGCGCCGATGACCCGTTCCTTTTCCCCGGGCGGCGTGCCTGACGCCAAAGTGATCGAATACTACCGTCGTCGTGCCGCTGCCGGCGTCGGCCTGATCATCACCGAAGGCACCACTGTCGGTCACAAGGCTTCCAACGGCTACCCGAACGTTCCGCAGTTCTACGGTGAAGCGGCCCTGGGCGGCTGGAAGAAAGTCGTCGACGCCGTTCACGCCGAAGGCGGCAAGATCGTTCCGCAGCTATGGCACGTTGGCAGCGTGCGCCGTATCGGCACCGAGCCGGACGCCAGCGTGCCGGGTTATGGCCCGTCGGAAAAAGTGAAGGAAGGTCAGGTCGTGGTGCACGGCATGACCCAACAAGACATCCAGGACGTGATCGCCGCGTTCGCCCAGGCCGCCAGGGATGCCCAGAGCATCGGTATGGACGGCGTGGAAATCCACGGTGCCCACGGTTATCTGATCGACCAGTTCTTCTGGGAAGGCAGTAACCAGCGTACCGACGAATATGGCGGCAGCCTGGCCAACCGTTCGCGCTTCGCCATTGAATTGATTCAGGCCGTGCGTGCCGCTGTCGGTGAAGGTTTCCCGATCATTTTCCGTTTCTCCCAGTGGAAGCAGCAGGACTACACCGCACGCCTGGTACAGACTCCGCAAGCCTTGGGCGAATTCCTCAAGCCGTTGGCCGACGCGGGCGTGGATATTTTCCACTGCTCGACCCGCCGCTTCTGGGAACCGGAGTTCGAGGGTTCCGAGTTGAACCTGGCAGGCTGGACCCGCCAACTCACCGGCAAGCCGACCATCACCGTGGGCAGTGTCGGCCTTGATGGCGAGTTCCTGCAATTCATGGTCAACACCGATAAGGTCGCGCAACCGGCCAGCCTGGAAAAACTGCTGGAGCGCCTGAACAACGATGAGTTCGACCTGGTGGCGGTCGGTCGTGCGTTGCTGGTGGACCCGGACTGGGCGCAGAAGGTGCGCGACGGCCGTGAGGAAGACATTCTGCCGTTCAGCCGTGAGGCGTTGATGACCCTGGTTTAAGCGGCGATGGGGCCCTCAAGGTCATAAAGTACTCAAGGCAAGGTCTGCGCATTCGGCACCATCATCTCCCCGGCACACGCCCCCCGCAGCTGTCCCTCGAATTGCTCGATGATCGTCGCCCAACCCTGGCGACTGGCATGCTGGCGCGCATTGAGCCGCACATTGCGCAGGGTTTCCCTGTCCTCCAGCAGCCATGCCGCTGCATCGCAGAACGCTTCTTCATCCCCCGGCATCGCCAGCACGCCGTTGTAGCCATGACGTATATGCTGCGCGGCGGCCGCCTGATCGTAGGCGACTACGCCGAGTCCCGAGGCGAGCGCTTCAAGCACCACATTGCCAAAGGTTTCGGTCAGGCTTGGAAACAGAAACACATCGCCTGATGCGTAGTGACACGCCAGGGCTTCACCTCGTTGGGTGCCGCAGAAAATCGCTTCGGGCATTTCGTTTTGCAGTTCCTGGCGCTGCGGACCGTCGCCGACCACGATCAGTTTCAGCGTGCGCCGGGGATAATTCGCCTTGAGGGTATTGAAGGAGCGCTTGAGCAGGCCGAGGTTTTTTTCCGGTGCCAGGCGTCCGACATGGATAACGGCGATGTCTTCCTCGGCCAATCCCCATTGCTCGCGCAAGGCATTCAAGCGTTTGGCCGGGTGAAACAGCTCGCTGTCGACGCCTCGGGACAGCAACGCCAGCCGTTCGAAATGCCGCCGCTCAAGTTCCATGCGCTGGCTGACGCTGGGCACCAGGGTCATGGTCGAGCGGTTGTGGAACCAGCGCAGGTAGTGGGTCAGCAGGCGCGTGAGCAAACCCAGCCCGTACTGGTTGGAGTACTGCTGGAAGTTGGTGTGGAAACCGCTGACCACGGAAATCCCCAGCCGCCGTGCCGCACGCAAGGCCGACAGGCCCAGTGGCCCTTCGGTGGCGATGTAGAGCACGTCCGGGCGTTGACGCGTCCAGCGTCGGAGCAGCTTGTGCATCGAGGATTGACCCCATTGCAGGCCGGGATAGCCCGGTAGCGGCCAGCCGCGGCACAGCAACAATTCATCGTCACTGCCCGACTGCTGGTCGCAGCCCTGACGCGGTCGAACCAGTTCCACCTGATGTCCGCGCGCGCGCAAACCGTCGCACAAGCGGCCCAGGGTATTGGCCACGCCGTTGATTTCCGGTGGGAAGGTTTCGGTGATCAGGGTGATATGCAGAGCTGTCGTCATGACCCCAGTGTCGGCTGGGGCCATGTCGTCAGTGTGACGTCGGGATGATGGATTTGTGACTGCGCTACCGGCGCTGATGACTCAGCGCTGCACCACCAGGTTTTCCGCGCCGCGTTCACGTACCCAGAACAACGTCGCGCCTGCCACGGCGGCAGGCATCATCAGGATGTTGGCCACCGGGATCAACAGCACCAGGTACACGCTGCCGCCGAAGCTCATGCTCTGCCAGCGCTTCTGTCGCAGCCAGGCGAGCATCTCGTTCCAGCCCAGCTTGTGGTTGTCCGCCGGGTAGTCGATGTATTGGATCGCCATCATCCACACCCCGAACAACAGCCACAGCGGCGCGGCGATGATGTTCACCACCGGGATGAGCGAGAGGATGAACAAGCCGATCGCCCGGGGCAGGAAGTAGCCGAGCTTGCGCATTTCCCGGGCAAGGGTGCGCGGGATCATTGCAACCAGTTCACCCCAGCTGAAGGCCGGGAAATCATCGGTGCCGCGCACCACTACTTCGACTTTTTCCGCGAGGAAGCCGTTGAATGGCGCGGCAATGACGTTGGCGAGCATGGTGAAGGTGAAGAACACCATCAGCACGACCAGCACCACGAACAGCGGCCAGAGGATGTAGCTGAGAAAACTCAGCCAGTCGGGCAGGGACGGCATCAGCGTGTCGACCCACAGGCTGAATTGATGGCCGGCCAGGTAGATCAATCCGACGAACAGCACCAGGTTGATCGCCAGCGGCAACAACACAAACAAACGCAGGCTGGGGCTCAGCACCAGCTTGAGACCTTCGCGCAGGTATTGCGGGCCGGACAGGACAGGGGCGGGCATAAGAGGCTCCGGGCAGAGGGAAAACGCGCCGACCTTACCGGCTTTGCTTCAGGTGCGAAAGCGCGGCAGTGGTATCGACATTTACTGTAACAAAGACGTCGAGATCGTCGGTCAGATGGCATAGAGACCACCTATGAGCTGGATTGTTAATCCGTATTTCCTTAATCTTCGCCCCCTCGATACGCTGCACCCAATCTTTTTACAGGACGGTCGGGTTCAAGCCTTCCCCAAGCGCTTTCAACCGTTCTTTTTTATTCCAGCCGGCAATCCGGCGTTCCGCGCCAGGTATTCCGGGCCGGTCAACAGGAGCAGGTCATGTCTGAAGTCCGTCATTCGCGAGTGATTATTCTCGGTTCCGGCCCTGCCGGATACAGTGCCGCGGTCTATGCCGCCCGTGCCAACCTCAAGCCACTGCTGATCACCGGCATGCAGGCCGGCGGTCAACTGACCACCACCACCGAAGTCGACAACTGGCCGGGCGACGTCCACGGCCTGACCGGCCCGGCGCTGATGGAGCGGATGCGCGAGCACGCCGAGCGCTTTGAAACCGAGATCGTTTTCGATCACATCAATGCCGTCGACTTCGCTGCCAAGCCATACACCCTGACCGGCGACAGCGCGACTTACACCTGTGACGCCCTGATCATCGCCACTGGCGCCAGCGCTCGTTACCTGGGCCTGCCGTCGGAAGAAACCTTCATGGGCAAAGGCGTTTCGGCCTGCGCGACCTGCGACGGTTTCTTCTATCGCAACAAGCCGGTCGCCGTAGTCGGCGGCGGCAACACCGCTGTCGAAGAAGCCCTGTACCTGGCCAACATCGCCAGCAAGGTCACCCTGATCCACCGTCGCGAAACCTTCCGCGCCGAGAAGATCCTGATCGACAAGCTGAATGCCCGTGTTGCCGAAGGCAAGATCGAGCTGAAGTTGAACGCGACCCTGGACGAAGTGCTGGGCGACAACATGGGCGTGACCGGTGCCCGCCTGAAGAACAACGACGGCAGCTTCGACGAAGTGAAAGTCGACGGCGTGTTCATCGCCATCGGCCACACCCCGAACACTTCGCTGTTCGAAGGCCAGTTGACCCTGAAAGACGGCTACCTGGTTGTGCAGGGCGGCCGTGACGGCAACGCCACCGCCACCAACCTCGAAGGCATCTTCGCCGCCGGTGACGTGGCTGACCACGTGTACCGTCAGGCCATCACCTCGGCCGGCGCCGGTTGCATGGCGGCACTGGATGCCGAGCGCTACCTCGACAATCTGCAGAACGCCTGATTCTGCTTTCGTCGAAATGAAAAAAACCGGCTTCTTAGCCGGTTTTTTCATGCCTTCGGAAAACTCACATCCCCCTGTAGGAGCGGGTGCCCGCTTGCGGCATGCTCGCGATGGTCGTCAACGATAACGCTGGGAGCCTGACACCCCGCGGGGCTCTCAGGTTCTTCGCGAGCATGCTCGCTCCTACAGTGAGTGTCATTACTCAGACCAGTTTCTTCAGGCACGCCTCCAGGATATCCAGGCCTTCTTCCAGTACTGCCGCCTCGGTGGTCAACGGTGCCAACAACCGGATGATGTGCCGCGACTTGCCGCTGGGCATCAACAGCAAACCTGCCTCCCGCGCCAGAGCCAGCAGTTGGGTCAACTGCGCTGTTGCGGGTGAGCCGTCGGCGTTGATCAACTCGATACCGCGCATTGCGCCAATACCGGTCAGGCGCCCCAGGTACGGCGACAGTCTCCCAGAGCGCCAGGCTTCATAGCGACCGACAATCGCCTCTTCCTGTTGCGCGCCCCACGCTTGCAGGTTGGCGTCGGTCATTTCGTCCAGGGTCGCCAATGCCGCTGCGCAAGCGATGGGGTTGCCGGAATAGGTGCCGCCGAGTCCGCCCTTGGGCAAGTTGTCCAGCAGTGTCTTGCGCCCCACCACCGCGCCGAGTGGCACGCCACCGGCGATACTTTTGCCGAGCAGGATCAGGTCCGGTTCTATGCCCAGCCGCGAGAACGCGAAGCGCTGGCCGGTACGGCCGAAACCGGATTGGATTTCATCGACGATCAGCACAATGCCCTTTTCGTCGCAAAACCTGCGCAACGCCTGGGCGAACTCCACGTCCATGGCCAGGAAACCCGCTTCGCCCTGCACCGGTTCGACGATGAAGCACGCCACGTCTTCGACGTCGATTTCAACGCTGAACAGGCGTTCCATGGCTTTCAATGCTTCAGCGCAGGTCACGCCGTTGTCCGCGCTGGGGAAGGGCAGGTGATACACCGGCCCTGGCAGCACGCCGACCTTTTGTTTGTAGGGGGCGACTTTGCCGTTGAGGTTCAGCGTTGCCAGGGTGCGGCCGTGGAAGGCGCCATCAAAGGCGATTACGGCAGTGCGTCCGGTCGCGCCACGGACGATCTTCAATGCATTCTCAGCCGCTTCGGCGCCGCTGTTGGTGAGCATGCCGCTGACCGGATAGTCGACCGGAATGAACGCGCTGAGGCGGTCCATCAGGGCGAGGTAGGGTATATGGGGCGCGGCATTGAAGGCGTAATGGGTCAACCGGGTGGCTTGTTCGCGAATGGCCTCGACGATGCGCGGATGGCAGTGGCCGAGGTTCAGCACGCCGATGCCACCGACAAAGTCGATGTAGCGTTTGCCATCGGTGTCCCACACCTCGGCATTCTTGCCGTGGCTGAGGGTGACAGGGTGAACGATATTGATCGATTGACTGATGGTTTCGCTGCGCATGGATGACCGGCTCGGAAGAAGGAGGACTCCTTTTTATCTAAGCCGTCGGCAGCGGTACCCGGCAAACGAAATAAAGTGGCGGGGTCAATCTAAAAAGTCTGGATGTGTATTTCACATCCCTGTAGGAGCGAGCATGCTCGCGATGAACGCAGGAGCACCGCGGGGCATCAGATTTTCCGCGTCATCGTTGACGACCATCGCGAGCATGCTCGCTCCTACAGGGGGGGTAGCGGCGAGTCAGGGGCGGCTGGGCGAATTTCACACCGGTCAGTCCATGGGCCATCAACGCGCGGATATTGCCGTGATCGCTGCCTTCAGGCGTCGCCAGCACCGAGCGGTAATGCTCGCCGAACGCCAGCAGGGCTTCTTCATCGCTCAAGCCTTCGAGCAACGCCAGACCCAGGGTCTTGCACGAGCCTTCGTTCTGCCCGGCGGCGTTTTCCACGCCACCATTGTTGAAAGCCTGAGGCTGGTAGTCGTAACCGGCGGCGATGAATGCCAGGGTGTCGGCGAAAACGTGTTCGCCGCTGTTGAGGCTGGCGCGCAGGGTGTTCAAATCACTCATGAGGTTTTCCTTTGGCGAACGCCGCCTGTTGTTCGGCATTGGCTTCTTGCTGGTATTGGGCTTTCCACTCGGCGTACGGCATGCCGTAAACCACTTCGCGCGCTTCGTCGAGGCTGACCTCGATCTGGCGTTCGTCAGCCGCCGCCTTGTACCACTTGGACAGGCAGTTGCGGCAAAAACCCGAGAGATTCATCAGGTCGATGTTCTGCACATCCTTGCGGCTGTCCAGGTGGGCCACCAGCCGGCGAAAGGCGGCGGCTTCGAGTTCCAGGCGTTGTTGATCGGTCATGGGGGGTCTCTGCGAGACAGCTTCGAGCGGCAAGCTTGAAGCTGCAAGATGGATGGCGGTGATGCAAAGTTTACAGCTTGGCGCTTGAAGCTTGTAGCTAGCGGCTCGCTGCAAGCGTTATCGACACCGACTCGGCGAATCGCAACGCGTGGGGTTTGTCGACCTCGACCTCGGCGTAGAGCACCGAGGCATTGGCCATCACCAGGTCGAGAATTTCCTGGGTCAGGCGTTCGAGCAGCGCAAAGCGGTTGCCCTCCACATGGGCGATGATCGCCTTGGTAATGGTCCGGTAGTTCAACGCGTGATCGATGTCGTTATCCCGGACCGCTTCCTGGGCTGCATACAGAATGGTCAGGTTGATCAACACGTCCTGCTTGTTGAGGATTTCATCTTCATTGATGCCAATGAAGGTACGCAGACACAGGTCTTTGACCCGGATGCGTGCCATGCCTGGTTGAAGTTGTGGCATTGCTACTTGCTCCGTCCAATCAATTGCAGGAACTCCTGGCGGGTGTTGCTCGACTCGCGGAAGGCGCCGAGCATCACCGAGGTGTTCATGGTCGAATTCTGTTTTTCGACGCCGCGCATCATCATGCACATGTGCTGCGCTTCGATGACCACTGCGACGCCGGCAGCGTCGGTCACCTGTTGCACGGCATCGGCGATTTGCCGGGTGAGGTTTTCCTGGATTTGCAGGCGTCGGGCGAACATGTCCACCAGCCGCGCAATCTTCGACAGGCCCAGCACCTTGCCGGTTGGAATGTAAGCTACATGCGCCTTGCCGATGAAGGGCAAGATGTGGTGTTCGCAAAGCGAATACAACTCGATGTTGTCGACGATCACCATTTCATCGTTATCGGAGGCGAACAGCGCGCCATTGACGATGTCTTCGACACTTTGCTCGTAACCATGGCAAAGGTACTGCATGGCTTTGGCCGCGCGCATCGGCGTATCGAGCAAACCCTCGCGGTCGGGGTTTTCGCCGAGGCCGATGAGGATCTCTCGATAATTCTGGGGCAGGGATAACGTCATGGAAAATCCTCGCGGGAGACTTACTTGATGTGCCTTCCGCCGTTGACGGTCAGGGTGGTGCCGGTGACGTAGGGGTTGTCGAGCAGATAGCGCAGGCTCTGGTAGATCACCTCGCCGCCGGGCTCGATGCCCAGCGCGGACTTGGCCAGCGTCCTGGCGCGGTAGGCCGCGTCGTCTTCAGGGTTGAACAGTAGCAGGGCCGGTGCGATCCCGTTGACCTTGATGGCCGGCGCGTACCTGGCGGCGAAGGACAGGGTCAGGCTGTCGAGCCCGGCTTTGCTGGCGCAATAGCCGATGTGCTTGCTGCTGCCCTTGCGGGTCACGTCATCGCTGATGTGCACGATGTCGGCGGGGCTCGAGCGATGCAGCAGGTCGGCGCAATGCAGATTGATCAGGTAGGGCGCCAGCATGTGCACGCTGAACATGCGGGTGAATGCGACGGCGTCGGTGTCCGGTGTTTCGGCCAGCCATTCGGAGGCGTTGTGGACAATCGCCCGCAAACAGTCGGTATGGGTTTTCAGTTCGCTGATGAAGGCCAGGATCCCGGCCTCGCTGGCGAAGTCCGCGAACACCGCGGTGGCGCCCAGGTCGCGCAGGGCTTGTACGCCGGGACGCTCGCTGCGGTAACTGAATATCACGCGATGACCATCTTCCAGCAATCGCCGGGCACAGTGCAGGCCGACGCGCTGGCCGGCGCCGGTAATGAGGACTGGGGCTGCGGAAGAGGTCATGAAAGGCTCGCGTCGCGGTGAGAGCAAAACTATACCAGCGACGGGAGCGCTCTATCTATTACAGCCCCTCGAACAGAAACTTCGCCTCGTGCAGCCTGTCTTGAAACAGGCAGAAATTGTCCCCGATTCAGTGAGTTGCGTCCGGGATGTTTTTCGCTCGGATGCGGCATGAAATTTTTTACGGAATCTATACGGTGTGAGCGATTAGAATGTGAGTTGGACGATACATGGAAGTTTGCATCAGGATGCCCGTACTTACTGACAGTACTTCAGATTCCACGCTGACCGTCTCTCTCGAACAGGAAGAGCTTTTTCCCATTCGCGAGGTCGCGCGCCTGACAGGTGTCAACCCGGTCACGCTTCGTGCCTGGGAGCGACGTTATGGTCTGATCGTTCCAACTCGCACCGAAAGCGGACATCGTCTGTACACGCTGACCGAAATTGAGCGAGTTCGCAGTATCCTCAGTTGGATCGAGCGTGGCGTTGCCGTCAGTAAGATCGGCAAGATCCTGGCCAGGGCCGAGCCGCTCCAGGCGTTATCGCACATCATCCCCAACAACCTGATAGAAGCCGATTATGCGCAGTGGCAGCAACAGGTTCTTGTCGCCGTGAACGCGTTTGACGACCTGCGGCTGGAGCAGCTCTACGGCCAGATTTTCTCCAGCTACGCTCTGCCGGTGGTGTTTCAGGACATTCTGATGCCCGTCTGGAAGCAGTTGTTGCAGCGCCAGGACCAGTTCGGCGGAACCAGTGAGTGGCTGTTTCTGGATGGTTTTCTGCGTTCCCGGGTGGTGCAGCGTCTGTTGTTGCAGCGCGAAAAACAGCCACGTCGCGTGGTCATCTGCGCCCTGGCAGGACAGTGCCGAGAGCTGGAGCTGCTGGTCGCCGCGCTGTTCCTGAGTAACGGGCGATCGGCCGTTCGAGTGCTGAACATTGGCCAGCGGTTCGATGAGCTGGCCCTGATGTGCGAAAGGATCAAGCCCCTGGCGCTGGTGCTGTTTTCCAATCATGTACCGGCACCCGAATTGCCGCGGCGCTTGAATCGCCTGGCCATGAGTCTGGAGTGCCGACTGTTGTTGGCCGGCGATGCTTCTGACCTGGCACAGGAGAGCCTGGCGGGATCATCGATCGGCTGCCTGGGCAATGAAGGAGAGACCATGAGCCAGCGTCTGAAGCAGTTCCTGGCAGGCAATCTGGATACTTGAGTTTCAGAGATGCAGCGCTGGATGAGTCAAGCGATGCTGTTGCAGGATGAACTGGCGCAGACGCTCGGTTTCATCCGTATCGCTCTGGTTCAGTTGGTAGGCGTAGAAACCGTGTTCGTTTTCTTTCTCGAAAGTGCCGCGCAAGGCAATCCGCTCATAGCCTGACGGGCTGAACCACAAGGCGAAATGCCTGGGCGGCTTGGTCTTGTTGCGAACTTCCAGCAAAACCCCTTTGCACGATACTTCGTGTACCCACAGGGTGCCGGGTTGACCCTGGGCGTTTTCCAGCGCTACCGGTTCGTCCAGTACCAGGCGCCAAGGCCGGACCATCGGCCCGTCCTCATAGATACTTGGCACGCCGAGACGCAAATGCAGCGCATGGAACTCGTCTTCCACCAGGTGCAGGGGGAAGGTCATTTGCTGGTTTTCGAAGCTGGCTTGAATGGTGACCTGCTCGTGGGCCGCCAGGCGGGTGAGCAGGTCACGGATTTGCGACCCACCGTTGACGAGCAGGCTCGACGTCGCATCCCGCACATTGAGTTGCGGGTTGTGTTGCATGTTCTGGATAAAATCCAGCTCATCCTGGGTCAGGAGTGCGTCGCGCTGCATGGCCAACTCGAAAGATATAGTTACAAAGTCATTGGTGATTGTAGTTACTGACCACTAATTCTGAGTTTTGTTTTTACCGTTCGTCGCCTTGAGCGCGGCAAGCTCGGCCCGGAGTTCAGCCACCTGCCCTTCGAGCTGAACCACGCGCTGTTGCGCCTTGACCTGCACGGTGACGTCTTTCTGCACACCGACAAAATAGGTTTGCCCGTCCGCCGGATTTTTCACCGTTGAAAGGGACAGCTCATTCCAGAAGGGGGTGCCGTCCTTTCGGTAGTTGCGCAGTATTTCCCGGCAGGATCCGCCACTGTTCAGGGCATCGCGAATCAACGGCAGGGCTTGCTGGTCGCGGTCCCCCGACTGCAGGAAGCGGCAATCCTGATAGAGAATTTCTTCGCTGGAGTACCCCGTCAGGCGTTCGAACGCGGGGTTGACGTAAATGAGGATTTTGTCCTGATCGCCTTCCTTTTCCGCAATCACGATACCGTCGTTGGAGGCATTGATGACCATTTGCAGCAACTGGGCGTTAATCATCGGAGTATCCTTTCCTGATTGATTGTCGATTGCATTCTAAAAGAACAATCACGACCGTGCTGTTAATATCCGGTTTTTTACTCGGATTCAGGATCAGATCGATGAAAGTCGCCATCATTTCCGGCTCGGTGTACGGCACGGCCGAAGAAGTTGCCCGCCACGCCGTCAGCCTGTTGAAATCCGCCGGTTTCGAAACCTGGCACAACCCGCGTGCGACACTCGCCGATATCCAGGCGTTTGGCCCCGAAGCCTTTCTTGCGGTGACCTCGACTACCGGCATGGGCGAGTTGCCGGACAACCTGCAACCACTGTACTCGACCATTCGTGACCAATTGCCAGCAGCCTGGCGCGGTTTGCCGGGTGCCGTGATCGGATTGGGCGATGCGAGTTATGGCGATACTTTCTGTGGCGGCGGCGAGCAGATGCGCGAATTGTTCGGCGAACTGGGCATTCGCGAAGTACTGCCAATGCTGCGCCTGGATGCCAGCGAAAGCGTGACTCCGGAAACGGATGCCGAGCCTTGGCTGGCGAACCTGATCAGCGCTCTGCGCGAGTGACAGCTAACCCTGCATCAATGCCCGCCAGGGTTCTGGCAGTGCAGCGAAAGCTGCCCGTCAGAGCCTCGCGGGTACCAGTCGTTTGACTTGGGCCCAGGGCAGCAGGGCGGGGGAGTGACTCGCTGGGTCATCAAGCTGGCTGCCAATGCAACTACACGAACCTCAAGGGCTGACTAGACTCGGTAAACATAGGAAACACTTCATAATAAAAAGCACCGAGGCTTCCTGCCGTGACTGTCGCTCCCGTCCAATCGCCCCACAGTGTCAAAGACCTGGTCAGCGCTGCCGAATGGCAGACTCGCGTTGACCTGGCGGCCTGTTACCGCCTGGTCGCTCAACATGGTTGGGATGACCTTGTCTTTACCCATATCTCCGCCAAGGTGCCCGGCACCGAAGATTTCCTCATCAACCCGTTCGGGTTGATGTTTCACGAAATTACCGCGTCGAGCCTGGTCAAGGTGGATCAGGCCGGCAACAAACTGATGGACAGTCCCTACGAGATCAATCCGGCGGGTTACACCATTCACAGCGCCGTGCATGAAGTCCGTCACGATGTCGTCTGTGTATTGCATACCCACACCGCTTCGGGGGTTGCGGTATCGGCACAGAAGCAGGGCGTGTTGCCGATCAGCCAGCAGTCGTTGTTCGTGCTTTCCAGCCTGGCGTACCACGCCTACGAGGGTGTGGCGCTCAACCATGATGAAAAAGTGCGGCTGCAGGCCGACCTCGGTGAAAACAATTTCCTGATGTTGCACAACCACGGCCTGCTGACCTGTGCCGGCACCATCGCCGATACGTTCCTGATGATGTTCACCTTTCAGCGTGCCTGCGATATCCAGGTCATGGCGCAGAACGGTGCAACTGAACTGATCGCCATCGAACCGCAGATTCTGGCCGGCGCCAAGGCCATGATCGCGGGTGTCACCAGAAGTGCTCAAGGAATGGGCGGAGCGCTGGCATGGCCGGCGCTGCTGCGCAAACTCGATAAACTGGACCCGGGCTATAAACTCTAATGGTACTCGCCGAGATCCCCCTGTGTGTCTGGCGCAAACGCAGCCGGACGTTCCTGTTCCGTGGCCACGACATCCGTTACTGGACAGCGGGGCAGGGTGAGCCGCTGTTGCTCATTCACGGCTTTCCGTCCGCCAGTTGGGACTGGCATTACCTGTGGCAACCTTTGACCCAGCGATTTCGTGTGATCGCATGCGACATGCTGGGCTTTGGCGACTCGGCCAAACCGGCGAATCACGACTACAGCCTGCAGGAACAAGCGGATCTGCAGTTGGCACTGCTTGAACACCTGAATGTCGTACAGCCGGTGCACCTGTTCGCCCACGATTACGGCGACAGCGTGGCCCAGGAACTGCTGGCCCGGCACTACGAGTCGCAGGTGGAACTGGCCAGTTGTGTGTTTCTCAATGGCGGATTGTTTCCAGAAACCCATCGCCCGGTGTTGATGCAAAAACTCCTGCTCAGTCCTTTGGGCTGGATGATCGGCCGCGCCTTCAGTCGTGATGGCCTGGTGAGAAGCTTTCGGCAGGTTTTCGGACCGCAAACCCGCCCCAGTGAAAGCCAGATGGATGATTTCTGGAGCCTGGTCGAAAGTCATCACGGGCCACGGATCATGCATAAATTGATTGCCTACATCCCGGAGCGACGTGTCTGGCGCAACCGCTGGGTCAGCGCGATGCAGCGCGGTGAAGTGCCGCTGCGAGTGATCGATGGCGGGGTCGATCCGGTCTCCGGCGCGCACATGGTCGAGCGTTACCGGGAACTGATCCCGCAGGCGGACACGGTGGTGTTGCCCGGCATTGGCCACTACCCACAGATCGAGGCGCCCAGCGAGGTGCTCAAGCACTACCTGGCGTTTCGCGATCAACTGCTGTTGCCGCCGCGCAAGGTGGCGTGTTCCTGATTCGCATCGTTGAACCTGTTCTGCTTCTGTGGGGTCGCGTCATCCTGTCCGACGCGATCATCATCCCCCAGCCTTATCGAGTACCATTCAGCCTCCCCCGTGTTCATTGTGACCCGCTGCGCCGTGCCTGAAACTCGGACTTATTGTCCCTGGCCTGCTGGAGTCCCCCCATGAATGAGTCTGTGCGCTTCGAAGATAAAGTCGTGATCATCACTGGTGCCGGAGGCGGCCTGGGACGGGCGCATGCACTGCTGTTCGCCAAACAGGGCGCCAGGGTACTGGTCAACGATCTTGGCGGATCGACCCAGGGCGAAGGCGCCAACGCTTCGGCCGCCGACCGCGTGGTTGCGGACATTCGCGAGGCCGGCGGTATCGCCGAGGCCAACCACGATTCGGTCACGGACGGTGACAAACTGGTCCAGCACGCACTGGATGTCTTCGGGCGCGTCGACGTGGTGGTCAACAACGCCGGGATCCTGCGTGACAAGACCTTCCACAAAATGGAAGACGCCGACTGGGATCTGGTTTACCGCGTCCACGTCGAAGGTGCCTACAAAGTCACCCGCGCCGCCTGGCCGCACATGCGCGAGCAAAACTACGGCCGAGTGATTTTCACGGCGTCGACCTCGGGCATCTATGGCAATTTCGGTCAGTCCAACTACGGCATGGCCAAGCTCGGTCTCTACGGCCTGACTCGTACCCTGGCCATTGAAGGCCGCAAGAACAACATCCTGGTCAATGCCATCGCTCCCACTGGCGGCACGCGCATGACCGAAGGCCTGATCCCGCCGCAGGTTTTCGAGCAGCTCAAGCCGGAACTGGTCAGCCCGCTGGTGGTTTACCTGGCCAGCGAGCACTGCCAGGAAACCTCCGGCCTGTTTGAAGTCGGTGGCGGCTGGATGGGCAAGGTGCGCTGGGAGCGCAGCCTCGGCATCGGGTTCGATCCACGGACCGGTTTCTCCCCGGAAGACGTGGCCGCGCACTGGCAGCAGATTTGCGACTTCGAAGGCGCGGCGCATCCGAAGGACAACATCGAGGCGCTGAAGGAAATGATGGGGAACTTGAAGAAGTATTCGCTCTGATAGCACCGGCAAGGTCACATTGATCGACCTTGCCGGTTGTTGCATTTGTCAGCTGAAACGCCGTCTGCCGACGATCAGCCTGGAAAGTATCTGACTACCAGCGCCTTAAGGTTGGCGGCTGTCTGCGCGTCTATCAGTCCATCGTAATTTTCCGGGCGAAAGTGCATCTGGAATGCCCGCACCAACTGTTGAAAACCACCTTCCGTAGACGCGCCCGAAACGTCGTATCCATAGGTTTTGAACAGCCCCAGCAACTCGCTTCGGGTTGGAACCCCCGATGCCTTGTATTGGCACAGATACTTGTCCCGAGTGCTGGCATCGAACCAGGCGCCGACGCCTTTCAAGTACAACGCGTGCCAGGGAAACATCGGCCCCGGGTCACTTTTGCGGCCGATCGAAACATCGGAGTGGCCCAGAACCTGTGTCGGCGTGATATCCGGGTAGCGCTTGAGGATGTTCAGCGCCAGCTGTTCAATCGCTGCAATCTGCTCGGGGTGATACGGCGGGAAAGTGAATTCGCCTTTGTTGTCTGTCGCCAGGTTGACGATCTCAATGCCGATGGACGTGTCATTCAGATTGCTGCGATTGCCCCACTGGCTGACGCCGGCGTGCCACGCGCGATGGGTTTCTTCCACGAGGTTGAAAACTTCCTGCCCGGTATAGCCGGCGTTCAGGTAACTGGGGTCGGTGATATCCGGAACCAGATAGTGCGCACTGACATTCGGACCGGTGAGGGCGCTGACAGAACTTGAAAAGTTAGCGGCCGTGTAGTGAAAAACCAGAAAGCGTACGCGGCTGTTGAAGCTTCGGGTTGAGCGATACGGGCTGTATTTGATGGGTTTCATGGCTGCACTCGCAGTAATTAAGTTTGAAGCCGGACGACGATAAAGTTCGTTCGCCGACTTGTTGTTCAACTTAATTGCGTGGGTGCTTTTGGTGTTTACCTATGTTTGTAGCCGTTTTCTGAAAGAAATGTAGTCATTCAAAGTCTTGCCTGCAGTGTCGCGGGTTACTGGCCAGCAGCAGTGCCGGATCAAAGACCATTGCCCATAAAAAAGGCCGCTGCAAACGCAGCGGCCAAGGTAAGACGTTGGATCAGGAGCTACAAATCAACGTCAGTGAACATGGGGCGATGAACCGAATCCTCAATTCATCTGAAATCTTTCAATCACGGCGCCAGCCGGAACATCTTGCCTGCGGTGTTTTACCGTAGCAGCCAGGTAAGAATATTTCCTTATTGTTGTAGGAAAAATACCAATTCCGGACATGCACTGTTGCAGCCCGGGCAACAGTCAGTCCTCGGGCGTTCGCTGTCAGGATGATGCGCCAGCGCCTGATCAGCGCCGCTGCGTTCAGTTTGCCGATGCCTCGGGCTCGAAGCCCATGCGCCAACTCACGGCCTGTGTGGCAGACAACAAACGCCGCGCCGCCGGGCCGTTTTCATCGGCGTGAAACAGCGACGTCGGCCCGACTACAGTCAGCACTGCGGCAATCTTGCCCATGGCGTTGAACACTGGCGCCGACAAGGCATCCACTCCAGGCATCAGCAGTCCATGCACATGATGCAGGCCTCGTTGGCGGATCTGTTCGCACATCGTTGCATAGGCCTGATCATCCGCCAGGGCGTGGGCGCTAGCGCTTTGCAGTTCCTGTTCACGCAGGTCCATGGTTTCACGCGCAGGCAGGTAAGCGCCGAAGACCAGTCCGGTCGAGGAACTGAGCAGCGGCAACACCGAGCCCAGTTGTGTCACCACCGTCACCGCTCGTACCGCCGGCTCGATATGCACCACGGTCGCACCCTGATTGCCCCACACCGCCAGAAAGCAGGTTTCGTTCAGGTCATCGCGCAACTCGGCGAGGGGCAGGGCGGCAACTTTCAGCACGTCCATACTGTTGAGTGCCGCCAACCCCACGCGCAAGGCTTCGCGACCCAGGCCGTAATGGTTGGTGGCGGCGTTCTGTTCGGCAAATCCGCTGGCGATCAGCGCCTGCAAATAGCGGTGGACCTTGCTCGCCGGCATCTGCACGTGTTCGGCCAGGCGCGACAGCGAAGTCGAGGGCGACAACTCGGCCAGAGCCTTGAGGATGTCAGTGCCAACCTCGGCGGAGCGGACTTTCTGTTTACCGTTGTTGTCGCTGGTTTTTTCCATGGTGGCACTGTGATCCGGAAACAAATTGGCGTCTTTATAGCTTGACGGTGGATATCGATCAAATTACGTTATGCGTAATCAAATTACGATAAAAACAACTCGGGCGTGCCTCAAACTCTGCATCAGAGCGAGCGGCCACGGCCGACTCCCTGTTCAGGAGGCTCCATGAACCCCGATTCAACGACGCCAGCACTGGCCTACCTGTCAGGCTTCGGCAACGAATTCAGCAGCGAAGCGTTGCCCGGTGCACTGCCTGTCGGCCAGAACTCCCCGCAAAAAGCCCCGTATGGCCTCTACACCGAACTGTTCTCCGGTACGGCGTTCACCATGCCGCGCAGTGAGGCGCGGCGGACCTGGATGTACCGCATTCAGCCGTCGGCCAATCACCCGGCTTTCGTCAAACTGGACCGCCAACTGGCCGGTGGCCCGCTGGGTGACGTGACCCCCAATCGCCTGCGCTGGAACCCGCTGGACATTCCCGCCGAGCCGACCGATTTCATCGACGGCCTGGTGAGCATGGCCGCCAACTCGGGCGCGGAAAAGCCGGCCGGGATCAGCATCTATAACTACCGCGCCAACCGTTCCATGGAGCGTGTGTTCTTCAATGCTGACGGTGAAATGTTGTTGGTGCCGGAACTGGGGCGCCTGCGCATTGCCACTGAACTCGGCGCGCTTGAGCTGGAACCGCTGGAAATCGCCGTACTGCCGCGCGGTCTTAAATTCCGCATCGAATTGCTCGACCCGCAAGCCCGCGGTTACGTCGCCGAAAACCATGGCGCGCCGCTGCGTCTGCCGGACCTGGGGCCAATTGGCAGCAATGGCCTGGCCAATCCGCGGGACTTCCTGACCCCGGTGGCGGCTTACGAGAACCTGCAACAACCCACCACGCTGGTGCAGAAATTCCTTGGTCAGTTGTGGGCGTGCGAGCTCAATCATTCGCCGCTCAATGTGGTCGCCTGGCACGGCAACAACGTGCCGTACAAATATGACCTGCGCCGTTTCAACACCATCGGCACCGTCAGTTTCGATCACCCCGATCCGTCGATCTTCACCGTGCTGACGTCGCCGACCAGCGTCCATGGCCTGGCCAACCTCGACTTCGTGATTTTCCCGCCGCGCTGGATGGTGGCCGAGAAGACTTTCCGTCCACCGTGGTTCCATCGCAACCTGATGAACGAATTCATGGGGTTGATCCAGGGCGAGTACGACGCCAAGGCTGAAGGCTTCGTGCCCGGCGGTGCATCGTTGCACAGCTGCATGAGCGCCCACGGTCCTGACGGAGAGACCTGCACCAAAGCGATCGACGCTGACCTCAAGCCGGCGAAAATCGACAACACCATGGCGTTCATGTTCGAGTCCAGCCAGGTGTTGCGCCCAAGCCGTTTCGCCCTCGATTGCCCGCAACTGCAAAACACTTACGATGCCTGCTGGGCTACGCTGCCCGCCACTTTCGACCCGACCCGGAGATAACCCATGACGCAGACTTCCATCACTCGCAGCTGGGTTGCTTCCGCCAACGACCATGCGGATTTCCCCCTGCAAAACCTGCCGTTGGGCGTCTTCAGCCACAACGGTTCGGCACCGCGCAGCGGCGTGGCCATCGGTGAGCACATCTTTGATCTGCAAGCGGCCCTGGAAGCCGGGTTGTTCGATGGCGCCGCGAAGGCAGCCGTCGAAGCGACCCATGGCGGCCAGTTGAATGCGTTCTTCGAACTTGGCCGCGAAGCTCGCGTCGCGTTGCGCGAGCGTTTGCTGGAGCTGTTCGCCGAGGGCAGTACCCTGCACGGCAAGATCGAAGCCCAGGGCGCGAAACTGCTGCCGCTGGCGGCGGATTGCGAGATGCACCTGCCGGCGAAAATCAACGATTACACCGACTTCTACGTTGGCATCGAGCACGCGCAGAACGTCGGCAAACTGTTCCGTCCCGACAACCCGTTGCTGCCGAACTACAAGTACGTGCCCATCGGCTACCACGGTCGTGCGTCGACCATTCGCCCGTCCGGCACCGATGTGCGCCGCCCGAAAGGCCAGACCCTGCCGGCCGGTCAGAACGAGCCGACGTTCGGCCCTTGCGCACGCCTGGACTATGAATTGGAACTGGGCATCTGGATCGGCCAGGGCAACGACATGGGCGACTCGATTGCCATTGGCGATGCCGCCGATCACATCGCCGGTTTCTGCCTGCTCAACGACTGGTCCGCTCGGGACATCCAGGCCTGGGAATACCAGCCGCTGGGGCCGTTCCTGTCCAAGAGCTTCATCACCAGCATCTCGCCGTGGGTCGTCACCGCCGAAGCGCTGGAGCCATTCCGTCGTGCCCAGCCTGAACGTCCGCAAGGCGATCCGCAGCCGCTGCCGTACCTGCTCGACAAGCGCGATCAGGCCGCTGGCGCGTTCGACATCGAACTGGAAGTGCTGCTGCTCACCGAGGCCATGCGCGAACAGAACCTGCCAGCCCATCGCCTGACATTGAGCAACACCCGGCACATGTACTGGACCGTGGCGCAAATGGTTGCGCATCACAGCGTCAACGGTTGCCAATTGCAGGCCGGTGATCTGTTTGGCTCGGGCACGTTGTCGGGACCCGAGATCGGTCAGTTCGGCAGCCTGCTGGAAATTACCGAGGGCGGTAAAAAGCCGATCGAACTGGCCTCGGGCGAGGTGCGCAAGTTCCTCGAAGACGGCGACGAAATCATCCTGCGCGGACGTTGCCGCCGCGATGGGTTCGCGTCCATCGGCTTCGGCGAATGCCGCGGCAAAGTGCTGCCGGCGCGCTGACAGGAGCAAGGCATGGAACTCTATACCTACTACCGTTCGACTTCGTCGTACCGGGTGCGTATCGCGTTGGCGCTCAAGGGGCTGGATTACCGATCCTTGCCAGTCAACCTGATCGCGCCGCAGGGTGGCGAGCATCGGCAGCCGCCTTACCTGGGCATCAACCCACAGGGCCGCGTGCCGGCCTTGCGCACCGATGAAGGTGAGCTGTTGATCCAGTCTCCCGCGATCATCGAGTACCTGGAGGAGCGTTATCCACAGGTGCCACTGCTATCCAAAGACCTGGCGTCCCGCGCTCACGAGCGCGGCGTGGCGGCGGTGATCGGCTGCGATGTGCACCCGCTGCACAACGTCAGCGTACTCAATCGGCTGCGTCAGTCGGGCTACGACGAACCGCAGGTGGTGGAGTGGATCGGCCACTGGATTGGCCAGGGGTTGGCGACGGTGGAGCAGTTGATCGGCGATGCCGGTTACTGCTTCGGCCCCGAGCCTGGGTTGGCGGACGTCTACCTGATCCCGCAACTGTATGCGGCCGAGCGTTTCAACGTTTCTCTGGAGGCTTACCCGCGAATCCGCCGAGTGGCGGCATTGGCCGCAACGCATCCGGCATTCATCAAGGCGCATCCGGCGAACCAGCCAGACACGCCCTGAGACCTCACACCGCCCCAATGTAGGAGCGAGCATGCTCGCGATTGCGGTGTGTCATGGCACGCCCTCTTCGCAAGCAGGCTCTCTCCCACATTGAGTTGTGATCAGTGAACGATGGCGTTCGGCGGCAGATGCCCGAGCCGGTCCGTCAGGCGAATACGCTGGATCGGATCGTCGCTGAGCAGCAGTGCATGCTCAAGGTCGAAGCGCTCGGCGTTCGGACAGTCCAGCCGTTGGTACAGACTGGCCCGGGCCAGATAGTCGGCGGAGCTGGCGTTGCCCAGTTCCAGGACGCGATCGGCGTCGATCAAGGCATTGATGTAATCGTCGTGGGACAGGTACAACTGGCGCAGGTTGCGCGACAGCCGCTGCAGCATCTGCACCGGTTCGGCGGTTTCCAGGTGCTCGGCGCCGAGCTTCATGTTCGGGCCGTACTGGCGCTGCAACAATTCCCGGCAATCGTTCGGATAGAGGCGACGACCGCCGCAGGGATCAAGCAAGTGGTCGGCGCCCGGCACCCGCAGCAGGAAATGCCCGGGGAAGTTGACCCCGACCATGGGAATCTCCAGGCCCCTGGCCAACTCCAGTGCAATCAGCCCCAGCGTCAAGGGTTGCCCCCGTCGCCGTTCCAGTACTTTGTCGAGCAGTGCCACTTGCGGGCGCAAGGGGGTGAAGTCGTCCTGGGCGAAGCCAAGGTCGTTCATTCGCCGCAGCAGGGGCTGGGCCAGTTCGCTGACCGGCAACATCGGCAAACCGCCGCTGACCCGTTGTTGCAATGCCTGGAAATCGGCCAGCAGCGCCTGCGGCTTCACTTCGCTGTCATGTTCGACCGCAATCCACAGCGCCGCCTCGAACAGAGCAGGCGGCGAACGTTGCAAACAGGCGAAAAACGATTGGCGCGGGGTCATTGAAATCTCCGGGCAATGCCTCGTTTTAGCCCCCTCTCCGGCATTCGTCCAGTGCCGCGCAGGTCGAATTCAGGTTATTTCCGAAAGCCTGATTCATGGCTGCGCTTATTCCTGTGCGCTTCAGCAATTTTTGGGCGCAAGCCTATACTGGCGTCTACAAGACGTGATTCGGGAGCCTTACGATGTTCGCTCTCATGCAAAGTACTCGCCTTGAATCGCTGCATCTGAGCGTTGACTCGGTCTCCGGGTTGAAGGCGGTCATTGCCATTCATAACAGCCGACTGGGGCCTGCCCTGGGTGGGTGTCGTTACCTTGCCTACCCCAGCGACGAATCGGCGGTCGAGGATGCTGTGCGCCTGGCCCAGGGCATGAGCTACAAAGCCGCGCTGGCCGGCCTGGCCCAGGGCGGGGGTGTGGCGGTGATCGTGCGCCCGGCCCATGTGGAAAACCGAGCGGCATTGTTCGAAGCCTTCGGACGCTGCATTGAACAGCTCGAAGGTCGCTACATCACGGCCATCGACAGCGGCACTTCCGTGGCGGACATGGATTGCATCGCCCAACACACCCAGCACGTCACCAGCACCACTTCGGCGGGTGACCCTGCGCCGCACGCGGCGATGGGCGTGTTCACCGGCATCCGCAGCACCGCCATGGCCCGGCTCGGCAGCGATAACCTCGAAGGTTTGCGCGTGGCTATCCAGGGCCTGGGCAATGTCGGCTATGCCTTGGCCGAACAGCTGCACGCCGCCGGTGCCGAACTGCTGGTCAGCGACATCGATCACGGCAAGGTGCAACTGGCCATGGAGCAACTCGGCGCGCACCCGATTGCCAACGATGCGCTGCTCAGCACTCCCTGCGACATCCTCGCGCCTTGCGGGCTGGGTGGTGTACTCAACAGCCATACCGTGTCGCAATTGCGCTGCTCGGCGGTGGCCGGCTCGGCGAACAATCAACTGACGCACCTGGACGTCGCCGACCAACTGGAACGTCGCGGCATCCTCTACGCACCGGATTACGTAATCAACGCTGGCGGGCTGATCTACGTGTCGCTCAAGCACCGGGGTGAAGAACTGTCGACCATCACCGCGCACCTGTCGAAAATCAGCACACGCCTGACCGAGGTGTTCGCCCACGCCCAGGCGGAAAAGCGCTCCCCGGCACGGGTGGCCGATGAGCTGGCGGAGAAAGTGTTGTACCGGTGAGTCCGATGGGTTTTCCACAGGCATGAAAAAGGCCCTGAGCCATTCGACTCAGGGCCTGTTCAATTTGCGTTCTGCTTACTTGGTGGCTTTGGGAGCCTTGGCAGGTTTGACCGGGGCAATCGGCTCAGCGGCTTCAACGACATCGGCCGCAGCGACGGGGTCGGCGATTTCTACTGGTGCGCTGAGCAGTTCGGACAGGGCGTCCGGCTGGCTCTTGAACGCCTTGGCGAACACATCGCGATTCTTCGCCATGTAGATCCCGGCTTCTTCCACTTGCTGCTCGGTCAGGGACGGAACGGCTTTTTGCAATACTTCAGCCAGCAATTCGGCCAGTTCGAGCATTTTGTCATGACGGTCAGCTTCGGCTTTATCCATGAACAAGCGCTCCAGATCTCGGCTGCTGCGGTATACCACTTCGACGGCCATTCACCACCTCACATGCCTTCACATTGGTTGTCGGTTTCGACTACTGTATTTATATACAGCGAAAGGATAAGCGAAACCCTGTCTTTTGGGTAGTGGCTTTTTAATGTAGACCGCTTTCGACATTTGTCAGGCGAGGTGCCACCAAGGTGCGACCAAACGCCACGGCGCGTTATCCGGAGCGGCTCGCCATCATGGGCTGGCCTTTTTTCTGCATGCGGAAAACCGTCACGTCCACCCCGCATCATCCGGTCGAACCGACCTAAGGAAGCATCATCGTGAAAATCAACTGGGCCGAAAAACTGCGGCAGAACGTACACGGACTGGCCGAGTCACTGGGCAATCTGTTCGTCGAAACCTTTCACTACCTGGCGCTGTTCGCCATTGGTGCGGTGACTGCGTGGGCGGCGGTGATGGAGTTTCTCGGGATGATCGAAGAGGGGCACATCAAGATCGACGACATCTTGCTGCTGTTCATCTACCTGGAACTGGGGGCGATGGTCGGGATTTACTTCAAGACCAACCACATGCCCGTGCGCTTCCTGATCTACGTGGCGATCACCGCGCTGACGCGGCTGCTTATTTCCAACGTTTCGCACCACAACCCGCCGGACCTGGGGATCATCTACCTGTGCGGCGGCATTTTGCTGCTGGCGTTTGCGATTCTGGTGGTGCGTTATGCTTCGTCGCAGTTTCCTTCGGTGAAGATCGAGAACCCGCACCGCAGAACAGGTGTGGGCTCCAGTGAACATCCGGAAGTGGAAAAGGGCGAGCTTTAAAGCCCCATGGCGGGTCGGGGGCGGCCTTTGTTGGTTGGTGGCGGCCGTCTGCGCGTGCCGCCATCGGTCATGGCTTCGAGGATGGCCATGGCGCTGTGGCCTTGTTCGATGGCAATGCCGAATTGAATGCTTTGAACCAGACGCTTGAGACGTTGGGGATCATTGCGTTGTTCGGCGCTGATCATGCGTTTGGCCACTATGCGGCCACTGTTGGAAAGGGTCAGCATGATGCTGCCGTCCAGGCCCTGGATGCTCAGGTTGATCTGGTAATCCGGCGCAAAGGCATCGGTAATGAGCTGGAAAGGGTTGTCCATGATGCGTCACCGCCTGATTGAACGTGCAGTTGTTGACCGGCCGTGATCGGGTTGGTTCGCAATGCCTGACCACCGGCTATCTCGCCATCATTGTTCCAACCAGGACTTAGCAAGGGGCATGCCGAACAAAAAACACGCCCCCCTGTAGGAGCGAGCACGCTCGCGATGGTCGTGAACGATAACGCGTCAGTCCGGATGATTCGCGGCGCCTGAGGAATTTTCGCGAGCGTGCTCGCTCCTACAGGGGGCCTCGTTTTTTGCACGTTTCAGGGCAATAACGACGGGCGTGCCTCCAAAGCGATCAACATTCCACCCAGTTCACCGCCAGCCCGCCCCGTGACGTTTCCTTGTACTTGTCATGCATGTCAGCGCCGGTATCGCGCATGGTGCGGATTACCCGATCCAGGGAAATGAAGTGTTTGCCGTCGCCGCGCAGGGCCATTTGCGTGGCATTGATGGCCTTCACGGCAGCGATTGCGTTGCGCTCGATGCAGGGCACTTGAACCAGCCCGCCAACCGGGTCGCAGGTGAGGCCGAGGTTGTGCTCCAGACCGATTTCGGCGGCGTTTTCCAACTGCTCCGGGGTGGCGCCAAGCACCTCTGCCAGGCCGGCGGCAGCCATGGCGCAGGCGGAGCCGACTTCACCCTGACAGCCGACCTCGGCCCCGGAGATCGATGCGTTTTTCTTGCACAGGATGCCAACGGCAGCGGCACCGAGGAAGAACGCGACCACATCGTCGTCAGACGCATCGGCATTGAATTTCATGTAGTAGTGCAGCACTGCCGGAATGATCCCCGCCGCTCCGTTGGTCGGCGCCGTGACCATGCGCCCGCCAGCGGCGTTTTCCTCGTTCACGGCAAGGGCGTACAGGTTGACCCATTCCATCGCTGACAAGGTGGAAGTGATGACATTCGGCTTGCCGATTTCCTGCAGGTTGCGATGCAGTTTCGCCGCTCGGCGTGGAACCTTCAGGCCGCCCGGCAGGATGCCTTCGTGGCGCAGGCCTTGTTCGACGCATTCGCGCATCACCGACCAGATATGCAGCAGGCCCTGGCGGATCTCGGCATCGTCACGCCATGCCCGTTCGTTGGCCATCATCAGCTCACTCACCCGCAGCCCGTGCTCGTTGCACAGCTTGAGCAGTTCGGCGGCGCTGGAGAAGTCATAAGGCAGCGCTACATCGCCAGCCGGTGCGACACCGGACTCGGCTTCGGCCGCTTCGATGATGAAGCCGCCGCCCACCGAGTAATAGGTTTGCTCGAACAGTTCACCGGTTTCGCCGAAAGCTGTCAGGGACATGGCATTGGGGTGGTAGGGCAGGCTCTCGTCGAGCAGCAGGAGATCGCGTCGCCAGTCGAAGGCAATGTCCGAAACACCTGCCAGAGGCAACTGACCGGTTTCGCGCAGGGTGTTGATTCGGCTGTCGATGGTGGTGGGGTCGATGCTGTCGGGCCATTCGCCCATCAAGCCCATGACGCAGGCGCGGTCCGTTGCGTGGCCGACGCCGGTCGCCGACAGAGAACCGTAAAGGCGAATCTCCACGCGTCGCACGTCAGCCAGAAAACCCTGTTCGACCAACTGCCGGGCAAAGGTCGCGGCGGCGCGCATCGGACCGACGGTATGGGAACTGGACGGGCCGATGCCGACTTTGAAGAGATCGAAAACACTGATAGCCATGCTAAAGCCTATACAAGCAATGGAAGAGGAATCGCCGCCATTTTTGTAGGACAAGCGCAATATCGGCGATACTGCCCGTCAAGGTCCTGCGTGACCAACGAAACTTTCTAAGAGATCCTTTAGCAGGGCTAAACGATGAGCCGTCAACTGCACGCCCAGACCTATGTCTGGCTGAACGTGTTTGCCTGTGCCGCGCGGCACCTGTCGTTCACCCGATGCGCCGAAGAACTGCACATCACACCGGGGGCGGTCAGCCAGCAGATCCGCCAGCTGGAGGAACGCCTGGGCTTTCGCCTTTTTCATCGCCGCGCCCGCGGTGTGGAGCTGAGTGCCGAGGGCCAGCGCCTGGCCATCACCGTCAATGAAGCCTTTGGCAGCATCGACACGGAATTGCGACGACTGGATGCGGGCATGATCAGCGGGATTCTGCGGGTGCGTTCGATTCCGTCGTTCCTGAGCAAATGGCTGACGCCGCGCCTGCCGCGTTTGCAGCAGCGTTTTCCGGACATCCAGTTGCGCCTGGTGGCCGAGGACAGCAGCGTGCCTTTGCATGAAGGCGACTTCGATCTGGCAATCGACCTGAACGACGGCAGCTACCCGGGCCTGTTATCCACAGCTTTGCTCGATGAGCAGATTTTCCCTGTGTGCGCGCCGAGTCTGTTGCGTGGTCGTCCGCCGCTGCATGGTCCGGCAGACCTGATGCACTTTCCCTTGCTGCACGACATCACCGCCTGGCGTGGCAGCTACGAGTACGCGGAGTGGGAGTTCTACCTCGATGCCATTGGTTTCGAGGGGGCGGATGTGCGGCGCGGGCATACTTTCAATCGCAATCACCTGACGATCGAAGCGGCCATCGCAGGGATGGGGGTGGCGATTGCCCGACGAACGCTACTCAACGACGAACTGGAGCGCGGCGCATTGATCGTGCCTTTCGGCCTGGCGGTGCCTAATCACAAGCGTTACATGTTGCTTTACGCGCCTGGGGCGTTGAGCCACCCGGGTGTACGCGCGGTGCACGATTGGTTGGTGGAGGAGGCGGGTGCTTTTCGCAGCCTGCACCCGTTGGGGGAGCGGCAAATGTGAGCAAATATTACACAAGGGCAGGGCGACCCAACTCCCGACCTTACCAGCGCTTTTGCCCGTTGTCCGGTTTTTCTGCGTATGAATATTTATCTTTTTTCAGGGGTTGAATTGTTCAGCGTACAGACCGATTGTGTAGGCAAGAGGTCACGGTGATGACGCCCAAGGGCTTAGCTGACCGGCCTCTCGCGAGCTAGCTGAAATAAGGGATGAACTATGCAAATCCAAGTCAATAGCGATAACCATATTCAAGGCAGTAAACGACTGGAGGAGTGGGTACGTACGACCATTGAGAGCACGCTCGAACGCTACGAAGAGGACCTGACACGCGTCGAGGTTCACCTGCGGGATGAGAACGGCGACAAGCCGGGTCCCCATGACATGCGCTGCCAACTGGAGGCGCGACCAAAAGGCCATCAACCGGTTTCCGTCACCCATAAAGCCTCCACCATGGAGCAGGCGATCGACGGTGCAGCGGCCAAACTTGAACATGCGCTGGAGCATATGTTCGGCAGATTGCGCGGTAAACGCGCCAACGTGGTCCCTATAGAAAGTGGCGCCCATGCCGACCGGCTGCTGGAAGAAGAGTTTCTGGAAAACGAACAGGCAGCGCTTAACGGCTGACACCTGATTCACTGTTTACCTTCCCATGAGAACGGGCCTGCATTGCAGGCCCGTTTCCGTTTGTGGCTTCAGGATGCCATGGTGATTGGCGGTCGCTTCGCGGGTGCTAGCGCCGAAGCGGTAGGCGATCGGGATGATGAGCTCGTTTCCGGTTTAGCTGCTGGCCGTGATCTGGTGCTTTGCCTGTGGCTGTGCGTGGCGAGCCTGGTTCGGTCTGATGGTGCCGGGCCTGATGCTGGTAACGCTGGTCGACTTGGCATACGGGGTGGACAGTTCATGAAAGAGGACTTTCGCCAGTCGATGTCCTGGTTGCACACCTGGGCCGGGTTGATTTTTGGCTTGCTTCAAGGGCGAAACGTCGCACTGGATGCAGCTGGAAGTTGCGTTTCCAACGGTACCCGCCGAGTCCAGTCTGTCGTGGCTCAACACTCTCTTCAGCAGCATGCAGCCGGCGCTTTGCGCTGGCTTATGGAATTCGCCCGGTGTCCGTGATCCTGGCCTGTGGGCGCGGGCCCGCGAAGGCGGCAGTGAGGGCGAAAAAAGATCGGGACTAGCGCAAAAACGCCTGCCGATACTCGCCGGGCGTTCCGCCCAGGGCCTGGCGAAAGCGGTTGGTGAAGTGGCTGGCGCTGGAGAAACCGCAGGCCAGTGCAATCTCCCCCAGTGGTTGTGAGGTTGTGCGCAGCAACTCCCGCGCCCGGTTCAGGCGCCGTGCCAGCACATACTGATGGGGCGGCAAGCCGAAACTTTCGCGGAACATCCGTGCGAAGTGGTATTCCGACAACGCGCACAACGCCGCCAATTGACCAAGGCTGATGGCCTCATCCAGATGGCTGTCGATGTACTCCACCAGATACCGACGCTGATGCGCGGCCACCCCACCTTTAAGGCGCAGGCCTTGCCGTACCTTGACCTGGCTGAGCAGGGCATGGCTGAGCATTTCGTGAGCCAGGCTGCTGGTGAGCACGCGTTCGCCCGGCTCGTCCCAGTTCAGGGCGATCAACTGCCGAAAGCGCAGTGCCTGCTGCGGATCATCGAGAAAGGTCTGCTCGTGAAGTTGCATTTGCCGTGGTTCGCGATCGAGCAGGGTGACGCAACCGAGGGCAAACTGTTCGGGGCTGAAATACAGGTGTGCCAAGCGAATGTCGCCATTGATCACCCAGCCTGACTGGTGCTCAGCCGGCAGGATGCACAGTTTGTCCGGCGCGCCCTTTTTGCCGGGCTCGTCGCGGCGAAAGGTGCCGGTGCCGCCGGCAATGTAACAGGACAACGTGTGGTGGCTGGGCGCTTCGTATTCCTGGGCGTCGTGGTGATTGCTCCACAAGGCTGCGGACAAGCCGTCACCGAGCTCGGCGCTGTGCTCGAGGCGAGCGTTCGGCGAGCGGTTGAGGGCTTGAAAGACTTGTAGGGTATCCAGTGCAGCCATGATCGTTGCTCTCCAGCACCTGCATCCAACGCCTTGCATCCTACTCCGTGGACGTTTCCCTGCCAGCCTGTCGCCAGACAAAAGCGCAAGTTTATGCAAGTGCGCGAAGGCGTGACGCCGGACACTGGACACCTGTCGAGGAGCCTTCGCCATGAACCTTTCTTTGTATTTGCTGACCGTGCTGATCTGGGGCACCACCTGGATTGCCTTGAAATGGCAACTGGGCGTGGTGGCGATTCCCGTGTCGATCGTCTATCGCTTCGGCCTCGCTGCGCTGGTGCTGTTCGTGATCCTGCTGCTCAGCCGGCGTCTGCAAGTGATGAACCGTCGGGGGCACCTGATTTGCCTGGCTCAGGGCTTGTGCCTGTTTTGCGTCAACTTCATGTGCTTCCTCACGGCGAGCCAGTGGATCCCCAGCGGCCTGGTGGCCGTGGTGTTTTCCACCGCGACCCTGTGGAATGCCCTCAACGCGCGGGTGTTCTTCGGCCAGAAAATCGCCCGCAATGTGCTGATGGGCGGTGCGCTGGGCCTGCTTGGCCTGGGCCTGCTGTTCTGGCCGGAACTGGTCGGGCATACCGCCAGCCCGGAAACCTTGCTTGGCCTGGGCCTGGCCTTGTGCGGCACCTTGTGTTTCTCGGCGGGCAATATGCTTTCGAGCCTGCAGCAGAAGGCCGGACTCAAACCGCTGACCACCAACGCCTGGGGCATGGCTTACGGGGCGGCGATGCTTTCGGTCTGGTGCCTGGTCAAGGGCATTCCCTTCGACATGGAAATGAGTGCGCGTTACATCGGCTCACTGCTGTACCTGGTGATCCCTGGGTCGGTGATCGGTTTCACCGCCTACCTGACACTGGTCGGTCGCATGGGACCTGAGCGGGCCGCGTACTGCACGGTGCTGTTTCCGGTGGTGGCGCTCAATGTGTCAGCGTTCGTCGAGGGTTATCAATGGACGGTGCCGGCACTGTTGGGACTGGTGTTGGTGATGTCGGGGAATGTACTGGTGTTTCGCAAACCCAAGGCAAGTCTCAGTCCGGTTGTGGGCAAACTGGCTTGAAACTATTCAGGTATCCCTTGCCGCCAACAGATAAATCATGCCGAAGAACATGTATTGGATTTGGGTTTGTGCCCATTCAAAGGCGTTGGCCTGTTTGGAGTACTCCAAGTCAAACCATTCGTTTAGTATGATGTTGTAGAAGACCTGATACGTAAAAATACCTGTAATAAAGCCGCTGATGGCAAATTTTTTGGCTTCGTGGAACTCGCGGAGCGGTGCGTCGAGTTTACGGTAGAGTTGATAAGTTCCAACTACGCAGCTGCATGTGAATATGGTTTCGAGTGAGATCAGGGCCCAGTAAAAGCGGTGGTGGAACAGGGGAGAGCTGATGGCACGGTAACGGCGGGAATCATTGCCGACGGTATCGCTCATGCTGATGATTCGCCCGATATACTCGGCGTATGCAGTGTAGTCGGTGATGTTGTTGATAAGGGTCGTTGCACCGAATAATGCCGCCATGAAAACAACTAATAATTTACTCCGTCTTACCATGCAGGCGGTGTTGAAATAGCTCATGCAGGATGCTCTCCGAATGTACGGTTGATGCGTTTTTGTTTTTCGGAGTTTATAGATGTTTAGATGATGTGCGGGTGATGAGTGCTTTGCGATTTATGTCGATGGTTGTATGGGTTGGATGGACAGCTGTTTGAGGGGTTTTTCCAGACTTTATATAAAATGGCACGCCGATTATGACGTGCCATTGTTTAATCAGACTTTCCACACCTGCGGATTGACCAGGTCCTGTGGCCGCTCGCCCAACAGCGCACTGCGCAAGTTGGCCAGGGCACGATTGGCCATGGCATCGCGGGTTTCATGGGTGGCCGAGCCGATGTGCGGCAAGGTTACGGCGTTCTTCAACTGGAACAGTGGCGACTCGGCCAGCGGTTCTTTTTCGTACACGTCCAGGCCGGCACCGCGAATTCGGTTGTTTTGCAGCGCTTCGATCAGCGCCGGTTCATCCACCACCGGGCCACGGGCGATGTTCACCAGAATGGCGCTCGGCTTCATCAGCGCGAGTTCGCGTTGGCTGATGAGGTGTCTGGTCTGTTCGCTGAGCGGCACCACCAGGCAAATGAAATCGGCCTCGGCCAGCAACTGGTCGAGGCTGCGAAACTGCGCGCCGAGTTCCTGCTCCAGTCCGGTCTTGCGGCTATTACCGCTGTAGATGACCGGCATGTTGAATCCCAGTCGACCGCGGCGGGCGATGGCGGCACCGATGTTGCCCATGCCGACGATGCCCAGCGTCTTGCCATGCACATCACAACCGAACAACGGCGCTCCGACGCTGGCTTGCCATTGCCCGGCCTTGGTCCAGGCATCCAGCTCGGCGACGCGGCGTGCGCTGCTCATCAATAGCGCGAACGCCAGGTCGGCGGTACTTTCGGTGAGCACATCCGGCGTGTTGGTCAGCATGATCCCGCGTTCGTTGAAGTAGGCGAGGTCATAGTTGTCGTAGCCCACCGAGACGCTGGACACCACTTCCAGCCTGGCTGCGTTTTCCAGTTGGGCGCGGCCGAGTTTGCGACCGACGCCAATCAGGCCGTGGGCCTGGGGCAGGGCTTCGTTGAATTGGGCGTTGATGTCGCCGTTTTTCGGATTCGGCACGATGACATCGAAATCTTGTTGCAGGCGTTCGACCATTTCCGGGGTGACGCGGCTGAAGGCCAGGACAGTCTTTTTCATGTGAGGGGGGCTCGTCGGGCGGTGAAGAATGCTTAGCAAGCTACAAGTTTGAAGCGGCAAGCTGCAAGTTTAAACGTCGGCCCTGACGTTTTTAACTTGAAGCTTGCCGCTTGAAGCTTGTCGCTGCCGTTCCGCTATACTGCCGCTTTTCGTGGCCCGCTCACCGGGCCCGACACTTCATGCACCACCCGGAGCCATCATGACTTCCCCGAAACAACCGCCGGTCGCCGACACCTTGGGTGACGTGCAGGCAGAGCTGCCAGACAGCGTCGACTCCAGCGCCGACAGCGCAACCAAAGCCGAGATCCCTGCATTCAAATTCCCGTTCAAGCCGGGTGAGCTGGCAGCCGCCAAAGGCTCCAACAAGCCGTGGTACAACAACGGCGCCAAGAATGGTCACACCAAGACGCCGGGCATGGCGCCGCCGGGGACTCGTCGGTCGATGGGCAAGCGCTGAGTTTCACGCCTTGAGTTGCTCGATCTGACGATGGGGCAATTACAGTCGACGAATTCTTCGGATCAAGCTGGCCGCAACGAAATAAACGAGTAATTTGCCGGCGCCCCCGTCGCGACTTGCGCGCCTGCGGCCAGTACGTGCTCCGCGATATCATCGCCCGACACATGAAACTGCCATTCACTGCCCCATTCAGGCAATGTTTGCCCAGCCAGGTCGTCGACGATCGCAGCAAACTCCAGCATATCCGGCAAATAAACGGTAAACCCGTCGCCCTTCAAGGCCGTCGTGCGAATGCCCAGCAAGGCGCAAATCGCATCCTTCATATGAATGTCATCGCGATCCGCCTGACGCGAGCGCTGGATCAATTGCGCCAGTTCCTGATCGACCAGATTGCCGCCGACGATCAAGTCCGGCCCGGTTTCCCATGACTCTGGCGGGCACTCCTTGACGGTGGTGTTCAGGGGAATGTGCGGATTGATTTCCATTGGATAGATACGACACACCAGCGGTCGGCGTTCGTAGATGCGGCAGAGGTTGTCTTCGTCAAGATTTCGGCAGGGGCCGACATTGTAGGCGGCGAAGGTAATGGCCACGTACGCTTCGGATTCGCCGCTGCGCACTGCCGCCGAACGACGTTCGGCGTGTTCCCGTTGTTGCACAGGCAGACCCAGGCCGTTGTCCAGAAACGCTTCCGCCAGCACGACCACCTGACCACCGTCGGCCGCCCACATCCGGGCTTCGCTCAGGGTCAGGGGCACGTGGTGGTCGTTGCAGCATTTGCCACAGCCTACACAAGAAAACGTTGTATTCATCGAGCGTTCGTTCGCATTACAGGGCATGAAACGGCGACAGAATGCCGCCACAAACGCCGCTATCGAAGCAAGTTATGCGCCACTCAGTTGGCTTTGCCGGCCGGGAGGATGGAGTCCCATTGGCGGTGTGTCAGAGTGGAATCGGCTCCCGGCGGACTGCGCGCATCCCGACGCTTTCATACAAGCGCCGCGCTCGAAGGTTGTCCTCCCGAACTTTGAGGTCCACAAAGCCTTCGCGCCGCTGCTGGAACACCTTGAACGCCTGGAGCAACAACGCTCGTCCCAATCCCCGGCCCTGAAACTGCGGGTGCACCACCAGATTCTTGATGTAGGCACTGGTCCAGCACTGACACACACCCACCACATCTTCGGCGTCCAGGGCGATCAAGCACAGGGCCGGGTCAAATTCAGGGTCGGTTTCGAACTGCCGTTGCCACATGTCCAGCGCGGCTACGCGGCCACCACCGTCGAGATAACCGAGTTCCATCAGCCGGTGCACGGCGGTGGCCAGTTCGGGACGGTATTCGCGCAGTTGCAAGCCTACCGGCCAATCGGGAGGCGGCACGACGACAGAGAGGTCGCGCCGCATCAGCCAGCAGAATTCTTCGGTCAACACTCAATAACCCTGTTCGGCGACAGCCTTGGCCGCGGTGATCAGGCACTGGGTCAATTCCGGCGAAGAGAATTTGGTCAGTACCGCGTTCGCCCCCGCCAGCCGTGCTTTTTCGGCGTTCATCGCACTGTCCAGCGACGTGTGCAGCAGTACATAAAGATGCGCGAAATCCGGGGTTTCCCGCAGGGTGCGGGTAAAGGCGTAGCCGTCCATTTCCGACATTTCGATGTCCGAGACGATCAGGTTGATCTGCTGCGCGGTGCCTTGCAGGTCCAGCAGGCAGTCGATGGCTTCCTTGGCGCTGCGGGCCGTATGGCATTGCAGACCGAGGTTACGCAGGGTGTGCACCGATTGCTGCAAGGCGACCTGGCTGTCATCGACCACCAGGATGCGCGCGTTGCCGAGCAGTTCGGCGTCTTCCATGCTCAGTTCGGTCGGCGCCATTTCGATTTGTACCGGGGCGATACCGTGAATGACTTTTTCGATGTCCAGCACCTGCACCAGGGTGCCATCGACCGATGTCACGCCAGTGATGTAGGCGCGCAAGCCTCCGGAGCCGAAGGGCGGCGGGCGGATGTCGGTGGTCAGGCAGTGGACGATCTTGCTCACCGCCTGCACATGCAGGCCCTGCTTTGAGCGGCTGACGTCGGTGACGATCAGGCAACCGCCGTTCGGGTCTTCCAGCGGTCGCTCGCCAATGGCGCGGCTGAGGTCGATCACCGACAGCGAGGCACCGCGCAGGGTGGCGATGCCTTTGACGTGCGGGTGCGACTCCGGCAGCCGGGTCAGCGGCGGGCAGGGAATGATTTCACTGACCTTGAGCAGGTTGATCGCCATCAGCTTGCCGCTGCGCAAGGTAAACAACAGAAGCGAAAGTGAGTCTGCGCGGGCTTTGGTGGAGGACATATGAACCTTCTCTGAAAAAGCTGGCGGGCGATCATGGGATCGTAAATGACTTCGATGCCGGGTTATCGACTTGTTTGAGGCAGGCTTTAGGGTCAGTACCTCTCTCGGGGCAAACACAGGACCAATGTGGCGAGGGGGCTTGCCCCCGTTGGGTCGCGAAGCGGCCCCAGCTTTTCACCAGTCAAACCGAGTCGCCGGGTTTACGACCGCTGCGCGCCCGAACGGGGGCAAGCCCCCTCGCCACAAAGACTTCATTCACCCTGTAGCGACGCTATTTCATCCCCAACCGCTTGGCCATCCGCCCCAGGTTCGCCCGATCCAAGCCTAGCTCACGGGCCGCGCTTGCCCAGTTGTGGTTGTGCCGTTCCAGGCAGGCAGCGATCAATTGGCGCTGATAACGCTCGGTGGCCTGGCGCAAGTCGCCGGTCACCACTGGCATGACGGTGGCGACGGGTTGCTCGGCAGCGGTTTCAACGCTGGCATCGGGCAAATCCAGGTCGGCGGCGCTCAGGCTGAGAATCTTCGGCCGTTCCTTACAGTTGCCCAAGGCTTTCAAGGCGCTGCGGCCGATCAGGTGTTCTAGCTCGCGCACGTTGCCGGGCCAGTCGTAGGCCAGCAGAGCGGCCTGGGCGTCGCTGCTCAGGCGCAGGCTGTTGAGACCCATTCGCGAGCGGTTCTGCTCCAGGAAGTAACCGCTGAGCAGCAGCACATCGCGCCCGCGGTCACGCAGGGCTGGGACCAGCAACGGATAAACGCTGAGGCGGTGATAGAAGTCGGCGCGGTAGCGGCCGCTGCGAACTTCTTCGGCGAGGTCGCGGTTGGTCGCCGCGATCAGGCGTACGTCGACCTGATGCTCGGTGTCCGAACCCAATCGCTGCAGCTGACCGCTCTGCAATACTCGCAGCAACTTGGCCTGCACGGTCAGCGACAACTCACCGACTTCATCGAGGAACAGCGTACCGCCATTGGCCAGTTCGAACTTGCCACGGCGGTCATTCATCGCTCCGGTGAAGGCGCCGCGGACATGGCCGAACAATTCGCTTTCCACCAATGTGTCGGGCAGCGCGGCGCAATTGAGGCTGATGATCGGTTTGTCGGCGCGGGGCGAGGCGGCATGGATGGCCTGGGCCACCAACTCCTTGCCGACCCCGGTTTCACCTGTGATCAGCACGGTCAGGTCGCTGCCGCCCACCAGGCTGATTTCTTCGACCAGACGCTTGTGGGCCTTGCTCTGGCCAATCATTTCGCGATTCTGCTGACCGCTGGCCTGACGGTAGACCTCGGCGCGTTGATGTTCATCTTCGACCCGGTTGTTCAACCGCTCAATGCGTTCGGCGGCGTTGACCGTGGCGGCCGCGAGACTGGCGAAAGCTTGCAGGGCATCCAGTTCGATCGGTTCGAAGCGCTCCGGATCGAGGGCGTCGAGGGTCAGCAGACCCCACGGGCGCTCATCGATGAACAGGGGGCACCCCATGCAGTCGTGGACTTCCAGATGATCATCCAGGCCATCGACCAGGCCGTCATAAGGGTCTGGCAAGTCGCAGCCGGCAGCGAAACGGGTCGGGCCGGGGCTGCTGAGCAGCGCTTCGAAACGCGGGTGTTCGCTGACCTTGAAGCGCCGACCGAGGGTGTCGGTACTCAAGCCGTCGACGGCCAGCGGCACCAGCCATTCACCATCGAGGCGCAGCAGGGCGGCGGCGTCGCAGGGTAGCAGTGCGCGCATGGCATCCAGCAGGCGGCGATAACGCTCACCCTCGGGCAGTTCGCGGGACAGGTCGGAGACCAGGGGTAGCAGGGCGGTGAGCAGGGATTTTGCAGTCATAGTGACTCCGTGTAGTCGACATGACTATAAATCAGTTGCTGTCTAAATGACTATGAAGTTATTAATTTATTGATTTATAACGATTAAATAGTTGGCATGGAAGCTGATAAGCATAGGGTAATCCGTTAGCAACCCAAGAAGACCAGGAGTTACCTAATGCTGAGCGTTCAAGACCGTGCCATCATCAAATCCACTGTGCCGCTGCTTGAAAGCGGTGGTGAAGCGCTGATCACGCACTTCTACCGCATGATGCTCTCCGAGTACCCAGAAGTCCGCCCGCTGTTCAACCAGGCCCACCAGGCCAGCGGTGACCAGCCGCGTGCCCTGGCCAACGGCGTCTTGATGTATGCACGCCATATCGACCAGCTCGACCAGTTGGGCGACCTGGTGGCCAAGATCATCAACAAGCACGTGGCTCTGCAGATTCTGCCGGAGCACTACCCGATTGTCGGCTCGTGCCTGCTGCGCGCCATCGCCGAAGTGCTGGGCGAAGAGATTGCCACCCCTGAAGTCATTGCGGCCTGGGGTGCGGCTTATGGGCAGCTGGCGGACATCCTGATCGGTGCCGAAGCCAGTATCTACGACCAGAAGGAACAGGCACCGGGCGGCTGGCGCGGCGCGCGGGAGTTCATCGTGGCAGGCAAGGTCGAGGAGAGTGCCGAGATCACCTCGTTCTACTTTGAACCCGCGGACAAAGGCCCGATCCTGGTGGCGGAGCCCGGCCAGTACATCGGCATGAAACTGATCCTCGACGGCGAAGAGATCCGCCGTAACTACTCGCTGTCGGCGCTGGCGAACAACGGCCAGTACCGCATCAGCGTCAAGCGTGAGGACGGGGGCCGCGCTTCCAACTTCCTGCACGACCAGTTGCATGTCGGCGCGAGCATCCAGTTGTTCCCGCCTTCGGGCGAGTTCATCCTGACCGCCAGCGACAAGCCACTGGTGTTGATCAGCGGCGGCGTCGGCATTACCCCGACCCTGGCAATGCTCGAAGCGGCGCTGGAGACCCAGCGGCCAGTGCATTTCATCCATTGCGCGCGCAACGGCAGCGTCCATGCTTTCCGCGACTGGATCGACGGCCTGGCCGAGCGTCACCCGCAACTCAAGCGCTTCTATTGCTATTCAGAGGATGACGGCGTGAGCCCGGCGGCGCACAAGGTCGGGTTGTTGAGCCAGCAGCAGTTGCATCAATGGCTGCCGGAGCAGCGTGACCTGGATGCTTACTTCCTTGGGCCGAAAGGTTTCATGGCTGCGATCAAGCGTCACCTCAAGGCGCTGGGCGTGCCGGAGCAGCAAAGCCGCTATGAGTTCTTCGGGCCGGCAGCGGTGCTGGAGTAAGGCTCTGGTGCGGTGAGTCAGTCTCACCGCGTCGCCTTCATCGCGGGCAAGCCACGCTCCCACAGGTTTTGTGTCGTTCACATCACTCTGGATCGACACAAATCCCTGTGGGAGCGGCGGTGCGACGATTCGACTTGCCCGCGATGAAGGCGACGCGGTCTTGAACTGAAAAAAGTCAGAAAGTTAATCCCTTCTTAACCGTCTTGTCGTCTATTCCCTCGAATCCCCCTGACACGCGCCAGACTCTCAAAGGTCCGGGGCAGCGTGTAGACTGGCGGACAATCGAAATCTTCAAGGGAAACGCGATGAGCGATGAATCCATGCGGTTGGGGCGTGAACGGCGCTACCTGGTGTTGTTGGGCATCATTTGCCTGGCGCTGATCGGCGGTGCGCTGTACATGCAAATTGTCCTGGGCGAGGCGCCTTGCCCGCTGTGCATCCTGCAACGTTATGCGTTGCTGCTGATCGCGATCTTCGCCTTCATCGGCGCCGCCATGCGCACCCGTCGCAGCATCACGGTGTTCGAAACCCTGGTGGTGATCTGCGCGCTGGCAGGCGTCGGCGTTGCCGGGCATCACGTCTATACGCAGTTCTATCCGGCGGTCAGCTGTGGCATCGATGTGCTGCAACCGATTGTCGATGATTTGCCGCTGGCCAAGATTTTCCCGCTGGGTTTCCAGGTCGATGGTTTCTGCTCCACGCCATACCCGCCGATCCTCGGTCTGTCGCTGGCGCAGTGGGCGCTGGTCGCCTTCGTGCTGATCGTGGTGCTGGTGCCTCTGCTAACGTCGCGTAACCGCAAGGCGCTGCGCTGAGGTCATCTGTCGACACACATTGTCGGACAAAAAAAGCCCCGGCCCTCGCAGAGAGGTCCGGGGCTTTTTTGTCTGGCCGGGCACATTTCAGAGGTCGGGTAAAAAGACCGTGATGTGTGACAGCCAAGGGTGCGACACATGTGCGACATGTTGTCACAGATTCGGTGTCGCAGGGCGCTCATGGCGGCCGGATTGGGACATGGAAACGTAACGAAATTGGACTGATTTGCAGGCTTGCGATTTTTTCCGGATCGAACGCGAACAGGCAGTTTTAACAGGGTCTGGCGAATGGCCAGAGCCCCCGTCATATCGGGCCTTGGACAGGGTCGAGGGCAGTGGGGAGTAACCCGATACTGTCTGAACTGCGGGAGGAAGGCCTACTTATTTTGGTGTTTTTGTTGAGAATCAATTTCGATAAGATGCGCCACTTTTGCGAAAACGGTTAATGATTGTTGCTGGTTCGGATAAAAATTATTTCGGGATGAGACATGGTTTATAGAACGTTACATATCTACAATCGCCCGCACTGAATTCCCGGCACTGCTCAAATCTTAACCAGGCTTGAGCGGAAACAGGGTGTCGAGAGGTCTGGTGGCTTCATGCGATGCCCAGGTGTCGGAACACCCAACTATCCGCACCAAATGGAATTGGTCTGTAACAAGGCCTTTGACCACGAATTCGAATAAGAACTCGCCGCACGCCCAGGATTTGTCGTACAGCGTCTGACGCACGACGGGCATGCCCTTATTCAATCCAAGAAAAATGCCAACCCTTGGCAGGGTGAAGTGTTGGCGATCAAAACCCAACTGCATTGCGCAAGCTGCTTTAGAGGTCGTGAGATGAGTAAAAACAGGTACCCCAGACTACTAGGCTTATTGCCGCTGATCGGCACGTTGTTGCTGTCAGGCTGCAACATGACCTTGCTCAATCCCAAGGGCCAGGTCGGTCTGGACGAGCGAAACCTGATCATCACCGCAACGCTGCTGATGCTGTTGGTCGTGGTGCCGGTCATCATCATGACCTTCCTGTTCGCCTGGAAATACCGCGCGTCCAACACCAGCGCTACCTACACCCCGAAATGGAGCCACTCCACCAAGATCGAGATCGCGGTGTGGGCTGTTCCAGTGCTGATCATCATTGCCCTGGGTTACGTCACCTACAAGTCGACCCACGCGCTGGATCCGTACAAGCCGCTGGAATCCGACGTCAAGCCTGTGACCATCGAAGTGGTCGCGCTGGACTGGAAGTGGCTGTTCATCTACCCGGAACAAGGCATCGCCACGGTCAACAAGATCGTGTTCCCGGCGCACACCCCGATCAACTTCAAGATCACTTCCGACGCTGTGATGAACTCGTTCTTCATCCCTGCGCTGGGCGGCCAGATCTACGCGATGGCGGGCATGCAGACCAAGCTGCACCTGATCGCCAACGAGAACGCTGAAATGGACGGTATTTCCGCCAACTACAGCGGCGCTGGTTTCACCGGCATGAAATTCAAAGCGATCGCAACTTCTCAGGAAGAGTTCGACGCCTGGGTCAGCGAAGTCAAGAAGTCGCCTAAGCAGCTTGAACAAGCTGAATACGCAGCCCTTGCCAAGCAGAGCCAGAACAACCCAGTCGAGCTCTACTCCTCGGTGACGCCGAACCTGTTCCAGATCATCGTCGACAAGTACGAAGGCATGAAACCGGGTCCGAAGGTGCACCACGAGAAGAACGAGAAAGAGAAAGAAGTGGCCGCTACGGACATGAACTCGCATTCAGCTGCCGGGGCAGAGGAGTAAACGATGTTTGGTAAATTAAGTTGGGAAGCAGTTCCTTTCCACGAGCCGATCGTGATGGTGACCATCGCCATGATCGCGCTCGGTGGTCTGGCGTTGTTCGCGGGTATCACCTACTTCAAGAAGTGGACCTACCTCTGGACCGAGTGGCTGACTTCGGTCGACCACAAGAAAATCGGCGTGATGTACATCATCGTCGCCATGGTCATGCTGCTGCGCGGCTTTGCCGACGCCATCATGATGCGTTCCCAGTTGGCCATGGCCACCGAAGGTTCGCCTGGCTACCTGCCACCTGAACACTATGACCAGATCTTCACCGCTCACGGTGTGATCATGATCATCTTCATGGCGATGCCATTCTTCACCGGCCTGATGAACCTTGCAGTGCCGCTGCAGATCGGCGCGCGTGACGTTGCCTTCCCGTTCCTGAACTCCCTGAGCTTCTGGCTGCTGGTTTCGGGCGTAGTCCTGATCAACCTGTCCCTGGGCGTCGGCGAATTCGCCAAGACCGGCTGGGTTGCCTATCCGCCGCTGTCGGGCCTGCAATACAGCCCGGGCGTGGGGATGGACTACTACATCTGGGCGCTACAGCTATCCGGGTTGGGTACGACGCTGACGGGGGTCAACTTCCTGGCCACCGTGCTGAAAATGCGTACCCCTGGCATGAAGCTGATGGACATGCCGATCTTCACCTGGACCTGCACCTGGGCCAACGTCCTGATCGTGGCTTCGTTCCCGATCCTGACCGCTACCCTGGCGCTGCTGACGCTTGACCGCTACCTGGATTTCCACATTTTCACCAACGAACTTGGTGGCAATCCAATGATGTACGTGAACCTGTTCTGGGCGTGGGGTCACCCTGAGGTGTACATCCTGATCCTGCCAGCGTTCGGTATCTTCTCCGAAGTCGTCTCGACCTTCACCGGCAAGCGCCTGTTCGGTCACCACTCGATGGTCTACGCATCGGGCGCGATCTCGGTACTGGGCTTCATGGTTTGGCTGCACCACTTCTTCACCATGGGTTCGGGTGCCAGCGTCAACGCCTTCTTCGGTCTGGCGACGATGCTGATTTCCATCCCGACGGGTGTGAAGCTGTTCAACTGGCTGTTCACCATCTACCAGGGCCGTCTGCGTTTCACCAGCCAGGTTCTGTGGACCCTGGGCTTCATGGTGACCTTCGCCATCGGCGGCATGACCGGCGTACTGCTGGCCATCCCGGGTGCCGACTTCGTCCTGCACAACAGCCTGTTCGTGATCGCGCACTTCCACAACGTGATCATCGGCGGCGCGGTATTTGGCTACATCGCTGGTTTCGGCTTCTACTTCCCGAAAGCGTTCGGCTTCAAGCTGCACGAAGGCTGGGGTAAAGCAGCGTTCTGGTTCTGGATCAGCGGCTTCTTCGTCGCGTTCATGCCGCTCTATGCGCTGGGCTTCATGGGCATGACCCGTCGTCTGAACGCCACCACCAACCCTGAGTGGGTGCCGTACCTGTACGTCGCCATGTTCGGTGCGATCCTGATCGCCTTCGGTATCGCCTGCCAGCTGATCCAGCTCTACGTGAGTGTGCGTGACCGCAACAAGCCAGAGAACATGTGCGAACACGGCGACCCGTGGAATGCACACACCCTGGAATGGTCGACTTCGTCGCCACCACCGTTCTACAACTTCGCTGTACTGCCAAAAGCCGACGGTATCGACCCGTTCACCGAAGCCAAGGAAAACGGTACCGCGTACAAGGCTCCGGCCAAGTACGAACCGATCCACATGCCAAACAACACCGCCACCGGTGTGGTCATGGGCGCACTGTTGACCGTGTTCGGTTTCGCGATGATCTGGCACATCTGGTGGCTGGCAATCGCTAGCCTGGCCGGCACCGTGATCTACTTCGCGATCCACGCGGCCCGTGATGATCAAGGCTATATGGTGCCGGTCGACGTGATCGAGCGCATCGAAGCCGAGCAGCACAAGCGTCTGGTTGCGGCAGGGAAAATCCCGGCCACCGCCACCCGTGTTGAAACCTCGTTGGAACAGGCTTAAACCATGTCGAACTTAGTGACCAATGCTGGACACACCCATGTCGATGGACATGGGCATGATGACCATCACCACGACTCGGGCGAGATGACCGTATACGGTTTCTGGCTCTACCTGATGACCGACTGCATTCTGTTTGCATCGATCTTCGCAGCGTACGCGGTACTGGTTAACAACGTAGCGGGTGGCCCGTCGGGCCACGACATCTTCGAGCTGCCATACGTGCTGGGCGAAACCGCTCTGCTGTTGTTCAGTTCGATCACCTACGGCTTCGCCATGCTGGCGTTCTTCCGTGGCAACAAGAAGCAGGTCCTGGGCTGGCTGTCCCTGACCTTCCTGTTCGGTGCCGGCTTCATCGGCATGGAGATCAACGAGTTCCACATGCTGATCTCCGAGGGCTACGGTCCTAACCGTTCCGGCTTCCTGTCCGCGTTCTTCACCCTGGTCGGTACCCACGGTCTGCACGTGACCAGCGGCCTGATCTGGATGGCGATCATGATGTATCAGGTGCAGAAAAACGGCCTGACGGCGACCAACAAGACCCGTCTGAGCTGCCTGAGCCTGTTCTGGCACTTCCTGGACGTGGTGTGGATCTGCGTATTCACCGTTGTTTATCTGATGGGGACTATGTAAATGGCTAACGCTCATTCCCACAATGGCCACGACGATGGCAGCCACGGCAGCGTCAAGTCCTACGGCATTGGCTTCATCCTGTCGGTCATCCTGACCCTGATTCCATTCGGCCTGGTGATGTACCCGACGCTGCCGAAGTCGATCACTCTGTTGATCGTTGTGGCATTCGCGGTGATTCAGGTACTGGTGCACCTGGTGTACTTCCTGCACCTGGACCGTTCGGCTGCACAGCGCAACAACGTCATCGCGTTTGTCTTTGCCGCGATCGTGATTGTCCTGCTGGTTGGCCTGTCGATCTGGATCATGTTCAGCATCCACACGTTCATGATGGCGAAGTGAGGTAGATCCGCATGTCCCTTAAGCACTTTATCCAAATCACCAAACCGGGGATCATTTTCGGTAACGTGCTTTCTGTGGCAGGCGGATTTTTCCTGGCCTCCAAAGGGCATGTCGATCTGGCCATCTTCCTGGCCGCGATGATCGGCACGTCCCTGGTGGTTGCCTCCGGTTGCGTATTCAACAACTGCATCGACCGCGACATCGACCTGAAGATGGAACGCACCAGGAACCGGGTGCTGGTCCAGGGCTTGATCTCCCTGAAACTGGCCCTGGCCTATGCGACCGTCCTGGGTGTCGCCGGCGTTGCGCTGTTGTACAAGGTGGCCAATCCGTTGGCCGCGCTGTTCGCAGTCATCGGCTTCATCATCTACGTCGGCTTCTACAGCCTGTACCTCAAGCGCAAGTCGGTTCACGGCACGCTGGTGGGCAGTCTGTCGGGCGCCATGCCGCCGGTGATCGGCTACGTCGCGGTGAGCAACACCTTCGACATGGCCGCACTGACCCTGCTGGTGATGTTCAGCCTGTGGCAGATGCCGCATTCCTACGCCATCGCGATCTTCCGCTTCAACGATTACCTGGCCGCATCGATCCCGGTGCTGCCAGTGAAGCGCGGAATCCAGGTGGCCAAGAAGCACATCCTGATCTACATCCTGGCCTTCCTCGTGGCGACCTTGATGCTGACCTTCAGCGGCTACGCCGGCATGAGCTACCTCGCCGTCGCCGCAGCCATGGGCATGTACTGGCTGTACATGGCCTGGACCGGCTACAAGGCAGTGGATGACACGGTCTGGGCACGCAAGCTGTTCGTGTTCTCGATCTTCACCATTACCGCGTTGAGCGTGGCGATGTCCCTGGACTTCAAAGTGCCGACCGAGTTGCTGCTGACGTACGCGCCTTAAGCGTCGGATGCCGTAAAGAAAAGCCCCGCCCTTCGAGAGAAGGAGCGGGGTTTTTTGTTGGGGGGATTCTGGTGAGCTGTGTGGCCGCCATCGCGAGCAGGCTCGCTTACGATAGGGCGACCTGACCGGCAATAGTGCCTACGGATTTGCCTGAACTTTCCCACGAGTTTTTCAGGTTGAGGGTCGGAAGTTGCCTATCTAGCCTCGGGATGCCGTTATTACAAGCATCCCAGAGGATTTACGATGGAACTGCCAGAGGTAATCACCCCGCGTGTTAATACGAATACAGCGTTGGGGCAGGCTTTGATTTCGATGTTCAAATCTGTCGAAGCGGAACTGGAGCTTGAGAACGCAGGACCAGGGGCGGTCAAAATTATCCTGTTCGGTGGCTGCGCTGTTCACCTTTATACCCATCATCGCGTTTCCACCGACGTCGATGCCGAGATTTATGAGGCTCATGTTCCCGAAGGTTTACACCTGCAAACCATGCTCGCAGAGATACCTGAGCAGTTTGTTGATGAGCGATCCGGTCGCTTGATGGAGCTGAACTACGACCTGCAATACAACACCAGTTTTGGCCCAATTCATGAGGACTATTGGGAGCGGAGCCTTCCTTTTACAGAGTTCCCGGTTGAGTCCCCGCTGCACGTTCATATCGCAGCACCTGTCGACATTGCCATCTCCAAGCTGGGCAGAGCGACCGATCAGGACATTGGTGATATCAAGGCACTTCTCAGGGCTGGTTTCATCCTGACTACCGAGTTCCGTCGACTGGCATTGCAGGCGATTGATGTATATGTTGGCAACAAGGAGCTACCAATTTCCGTTCTCACTAATATTTTGCATGATTATCTGGAGAGCACAGATGACGAAGCCCCATAGCGGCCACGTCCTCTCATCCGCCTTGGACACGCTGGTAAAAAGACCTTTGAATCAAGCGGATGACGCTGCTCTCGTGAGCGCCGCCAAAGCTGTCTGGTACTCGGACTCGAATCTTGAAAGCGAGGTAACCGCTTTTTTGAATCGTCACACTGACGAAGTGGAAGTTCGGCGCGCTGGCTATCTACTAGAACGACTCACGCGATTTACTTGCTTATCCGATCTCCGGGTGTCGGAAACTCTCAATGTCCTCGAGCTTTTTGCGCATTCGACTTCTGTGCAGGCCGTGACGCAGCAAACCGTCACGCCACTACGTCGACGCCGTGATGAGCTTGCTGTCTCTTGGGGGTTGAGTGAGGGCCTCGGCCTTAAAGCCCAAGCCCTCATGCCTTTTCAGACCCGGCATTACGAAGCTGAGCAGCGCGCCCTGTTTTCCTGAATCCAGCTTGCAACAAACGGCTGTCTCGTTCGGCCCTGAAGTAACAACAATCGTCAGTTTGTAAGCCCCGCCCTTCGAGAGAAGGGTTGGGGGGATTCTGGTGAGCTGTGTGCTCGCGATGGCAGCGCCGCGGAGTAGTTGCTTCATCGAAACTGCAGCCCATCTCAAAAAGCACTCTTGGTTTGCTTAGCTATAAGCAATTTGCCTATAGTTTCAAGTCGATACTAGGAGGTACCCCATGAAAAAACGCGACCTGTTTGCAGAATTGATGCAGGGCGTTGATGAGATGGCGGCTCAACGCGAAGGCAAGATTACGTTGCGCAACACGGTTGTGGAGGACATTCCTGCACCAGAGGTGGGGGCGCAGGAAATCGTTGCTCTACGGGAAAAGCTTCACATGTCCCAAGCCGTTTTCGCCAAGCGAATTCGAACCAGTCCCAGCACGCTGAGAAACTGGGAGCAGGAAAAATCCAAACCCAATGCTCAGGCCGCCTTGTTGATCAGGTTGGTTGAGAAATTTCCGGATATGGTGGATCGACTGGCCGTCGTTTGATCAAGCAGCCAAACAACGGAAAAGCCCCGCGCTTCAAACGAAACGCGGGGCTTTTTCATTCATGCGCGGTTGTTACACGGTGCATCGAGCACCTTAACCACGTCGTCGATGATTGCCTTGCTCATGTCCTGCAAAAAGTGCGACGCCCAGGCATGGCGGTCGGAGTCACGGACCATGGCAGCGTCTGAGGCGAGATGTTTTGCGAGGTGGAGCAGGTTGGAGGCGTGGTAGAGGGCTTCGGTTACCGGGACGCCGGCGTTGATACGGAACAGTGGTTCGTTGGCGTGGTAGGAAAAGGGGGTGAGGCCGATGGTTTTGAGGTCTTTGGGATTGGTCATTGGGCTTCACCTCTTTTTGGGCTGGAGGTGGAGGGGCAGGGCTGGTGTAGCTGATGGATCAATAGCGTTCATTCGTAACTCCTGCATAAGTGAAGCTGTCCCGTTCGTTCTCAGGCGAATGGGTGGCAGCTGTGTGCAGGCTGAGAAACCGGAGATGCAGGACCCGGCAGACACTAAGGTCTCCCACACACAGCCGCCATAACACGAAAATTCAGGCGTAAAAAACGCCAACAATCGTTGGGCGTAGCTGCGTGGCATCTTACCCGGGTTCTCAGGCCCGGTCGCTGAATTGGCAGCGACCGGGCGAAGTTAGCCGGCAAGGATGAGGTCGGCAATCGTAGCGATCTGCTGGCCGGGAGGCTCATTGGCTACCACAACCCCTGTGGGAGCGGGCTTGCTCGCGAAGGCGGTGTGTCAGGCAACTTTGATGCTGAATGTGACGGCCTCTTCGCGGGCAAGTCGAATCATCGCACCGCCGCTCCCACAGGATTGAGGGCAGTCAGTTACTTGAGTGGTGTATCAAGCAACCGGAAAAACCGCTCCCGCACCTGCAAGCTGTCGCTGTGCGCCACATTGAAGCGCAGGAACTGACTGGCATTCGCGGCTTTGCTCAGCAAGGTGCCCGGCGCCAATACCAGATTGTTCTCCAGCCCCTGGCGAGCCAGGTTCTCGGCATGCAGGCCCTCCGGCAACCGCGCCCAGATGAACACACCTTCGCCGGGCAACGAGGAAAGCGAACACCCAGCCTGCGCCAGCCAACCCGCCACGCGACTATTGGATTCATACAACCGATCCACGGTGCGCCGCGCATGCCTGGCGTAGCTGCCATCGTTGAGCATGGTGCAGGTGATCTGCTCCGCCAGTTCCGAGGTCACGCCGCCGCAGGCCATTTTCAGGGCAATCATGCGTGCTGCCAGTTGGGGTGACAGCACGGTGTAGCTGACGCGGCTGTTGGCGGTCAGGGTCTTGGAGAAGCCGGAGACATAACTCACATTGTCCAGCCCACTGGCCGCCAGGCGCGGGGTGCGGCGTTGCTGGATGTCGCAGTACAGATCGTCTTCGACGATGTGGAAGCCATGGCGATGGCTCAGTTCCAGCAAGCGGTAGACCTGGGCCGGGGTGAACGAGTGGCCGGTGGGGTTATGCAGGGTGCTGTTGGTCATGTACAGCACGGGTTTGTGGGCGATCAGCAGTTGCTCGAATGCGTCGAGGTCCATGCCGTCGCAATCCCGGGCGATGGTGATGACTTTGGCCCCGTGCAGCGCCAGGTTGGTGTGCATATTGAAATAGCAGGGGTCGTCGAGCAGTACGGTGTCGCCGGGTTTGACCAGCAGGCGCATCAGCAGGTCGATGGCCTGCATGGTGTTGGCGGTGGTGATGATCTGGTCCACCGGCGCTTCGATGCCGAAGGTCGCCAGTTTGACCCGCAAGGCCTGGCGCAACGGCAAGTAACCGCCGGCCACGCCATACTCACCCATGCGCAATGACGTTGCACGCAGGGTGCTGCGCACGGCTTTCTGCAATTCTTCGGCGGGAAGCCACGAGGTCGGCAAAAAACCGCAGCCAGGGCGCAGCGCGCCGTTGTCCAGCAGCAGGGCGCGACGAATCACGCTGAGGGTGTCCTGGGGTTGCAGGTCCGGGCCGGTGCCGCTTTTCAGCGCCGCCTCGGAGCGATGCACGTAATGCCCCGAGCCCTGGCGAGACACCACCAGCCCCTTGGCCCGCATGCGATCCAGTGCATCGACCACCGTGGATTTGCCCACGTTCATCAAGTCGGAGAGTTCGCGAATCGGCGGCAGCTTGGCGCCGTGGGGCAGGCCGCCCGTGCTGATGGCCTGGGTCAGTTGATCGACGATCTGCTGCACCAGCGGCACGCCGGGCTGGAATTCAATGGCGGCAATGACTGCACGTTGAACCTGCATTTTACTGGTCTCTCCGGCAGTAAAGTTCGTTGGATTCTATACGAACTTGCCCTGATCAGAACAAGCCTCTCTCTCTACCATGCCCTTACAGACTTTTCTGATGGCCAACCCTGGAGGGGCGGCCATCGCGTGGTTCATGAGGTGTTGCATGAGTGTCGAAACAACGGTCGCGGTGGCCAAACCTGTCATCAATTTGCGTTTGTTTACGATCCGAATGATCACCGCGGTCTCGCTGTTCGCGGTGCTGGGCAAGGCCAACGTCTGGCTCGACACCGCCACCAACAGCATCCTGGCCCTTGGATACCGCGCCTTGTTGCTGTTGCTACCCCTGACTTTACTGGTGCTTGGCCGCCGCTCCCTGAGCGTCACGCTGCTGTGTGCCGGCCTTGGCCTGGTGTTGCTGGCGCTGACCAGCCATCAAGGCATGGTGATGTTTGCTGCCGCATTGTTTGCCTACGGCATTGCCATTGCCGGTTACCTGATCAAGAGCGAAGCGGCACAGACCAAAGAAGGCGCGGCCTACAACCGCGTGGCCATGAACATGGGCAGCCTGGTGGCCGGCTTGATCCTGCTGTCGCCACTGCTCACACCCACGATGTTTTTCCTCGGTGCGGCGGCGTTCGTATTGCTGTGCCTGCCGATCGCCCTTGGCGCGACCTTCACCACCGAACCGGTGGCAGCCCGCCCGACCAGTCAGGCCGGCAGCGACTGGGGCAGCAAACTGCCCTGGGTGATTGCCGGGATCATCATGGGCATCAAGCTGTTCGGGGTGTTCTCGATCCTGCCCCAGGCGATCCTGCTCAAGACCGGCGAATTGCCGGCCTGGTACGGCTTGATGCTGATCCTCAACAGCGCCGTGGTGGTCTTCGCCCAGGTGCCGGTGATGAAGCTGATCGAACGCACCGGTCGCTTCAAGGTGCTCGCGGTGATCGGGATCATCGTCGGCGGTTTCGCGGTGCTGTCGTCGCCGGCGGCGTTCCACGTCGAAACCCTGGCTGGCGCGCTGATCTGGGTCGCGCTGCTGTCGATCGCCGAATGTGCCTTCAGCTACCTCGATTATTTTTCGGTCAAGCAAAACAACATGTTCGTCAAGGAAGTGTCCCTGGGAGTAGGGGCCGGGCTGACCGTGTTGATCATGCGAGTGGTGCCGGCGCCGCACAACGCGCTGGTCCTCGCCGCCATCGGCGCGGGCGGGATCCTGGCCTGGTATTGGCTCAACCGTAAATCCAATGCGTCGTTGCATGACTGAGTCATCGTCGTTGCGGATTTCACTTTGCGGGTCGGGGGCAACAATGAATACGACTTCATGCGTGGTAGTGGTCGGTTACAACGGCAATCGGGTTCACGACATCCAGAAACTGCGCGAGCTGTGCAAGTCGCTCTATAACGCCAGGCTTATCCTGCTGGTCGAGAAAGTTCAGCCCCATGACGATCAGGTGGCCGATCATGTCTGCAGCACTTCGCTGGCCGAGAAAGATGTGGCAGCGTCCCTTGAACTGATAGTCGGATGCCTGAAAGCCGACAGCTGGAAGCTGATCGGCGTGTTGCCATTCTCCGATCGGGGCGTGCTGCTGGGCGCTGCGCTGGCCAGTCACTTCGGCCTCCCAGGCATTACCCCGGGTGAAGCGCGGGCGGGCCTGGACAAGCAGATCTTTCGCCAGCTCGAAGCCGAGGCCGACAGCTCCCCTGAAGAATACCGGCCGGTGTTTTCCGCGCGGGTCGAGAGCCTTCCGGAACTGCGCCAGCGCATCGTCGAACTGGGCGGCAAGGGCTTCGTCAAACCGGCCTGCGAAGGTGCGAGCCGAGGCTGCCGCGTCATCCATCACCCTTCGGAATGCGATGACGCCTGGCTCGCCCTCAAGCCCTACCGCGCAGGTGGCATCGTCCTTGAAGAGCTGGTGCAGAACGCCCGCGAATACAGTTGGGACTGCGTGGCCGGCAGCACCTGGGTGACTGAAAAAACCACCACCGAAGGCGCCTTTCGCGCAGAGATCCAGCAAATCGTACCCGCACCGCTGCCGGCGGAGGCACAGGCGCGTCTGATGGCAGCCGGTCGGCATATGGCGGGTCTGGTGTCCCGGGACAATGGTGCCTGGCACAACGAAGTATTCCTGCGCAGCGACAACCTGACCAGCGCCGTGGAAACCAACATGCGCCCCGGTGGCATGCACATCTGGGACCTGGCCAAACGCGCCTTCGTCGATTTCGATCCGTGGGCGCGCTGGGTGCGCTGGGCGGTGGAAGGCGAGATCGAACAGCATGCGCCAGTGGCCCGCGGTTACTGCGGTATTCGCCTGCTCAAGGCACCGGCCGGCGGCATCTTGCGCTCGACGCCTGACATCGCAGCCCTGGCCCGCGCACTGCGCATCGATCTGGTGGAAGGCCAGTACGCCAAGCGTATCGGCGACTCGGTCAGTGCGCAGATCAAGGACAACTTCTCATTCATCGGTCACATCGTGCTGTTCAACGAGCACTACGGGCATCTGAGCAACGACCTGTTGCGTCTGGCCGAGGTGATCGAGTCACGCATCGAGGTGACTAGCCTGGCACCGGCCGAGCGCGCCGTGTGTTGAACAGGCTGGCGCCAACGTTTTTGTATTTCTGATCAGGAGGTTCGATCAATGACCCGACACATGACCTGCGATGAACGCTTCATCGCCCTGGCCAAGGAGTTTGGCTATGACATCTACGGCGAAAACACCGCAGGCGGACATTACGCGCCGCTGATCCGTCATCACGATGAGCTGTACATCAGCGGCCTGGTGCCGCGCATGAATGGCAAGATCCATTACCCCGGCCGGGTAGGGCTGGACCTCAACATGGCCGATGCGCAAGCGGCCGCCAGCATCAGTGCGATGCGTGGGTTGGCGTTGATCGTCGATGCCGTTGGATCGTTGGACAAGATCAAGTCATTGATCCGGGTAACGGTCTATGTGAAGTCCACGGCGGATTTTGTCGATTTGAGCGAAGTGGCCAACGGCGCCTCGGATGTGTTCAGCCATGTGCTCGGCGATGCCGGTAAACATACGCGCACCACAGTAGGTGTTTATCAGCTACCCAAGAATGCCGCGATAGAAGTGGACATGATTGCAGCCTTGCGTCCATCGGTGTTGTAAGTTGTTTCCCGACTTTACAGCGCTTTACTGTTAACTTAGGGTTTAGCGCTGAAGTATGGGAAGAAAGAACAAGGGGCGTGCGAATGGATAACTTTCAAGGGGCGTTTTTTTCATATAAGGATTTTCGGCAAAGCCTGCATCATCGACCGTTAAGTCCCAAGGTCTGGAAAGGCAATCAACTGGCGGGTATGCGTCAGACCCTTGAAGCCAGTGACGTTGATATTGTCGCGCTGGCTCACGAAAAAAGCATTGAGGGCTGTGAAGTGACACCTGGGATGGCGATCGCCATGCAATGGCTGAATCCCGGTGTGACGCTCAACGGCCATGCCCATTCCTGGTGGCACCTGTTTGTCATCCAGTGCGGCAGCGGCGTGATGACCCTCGGCGATGCCGACGGCGTCGACGTCAGCAGCGGCGACGTGCTGCTGGTGCCGGCCTGGACCCGGCATGGCTTCGTCAACACCAGCAAATACGAGGCCTTGGCGATGCTGAACATGAGCAACATGCCGCAAATGGCATTGCTGTCGAACTTCGCCGACAGCCATGGCCTGATCACCACCCAGCTGTAATTCCCCACCGAATTTCCCCAGGGAGCCCACCTTCGTGAGCTCCCTTTTTTGTTTTCAGACCTGCCCCAGGATCCCTTTTTTCAGCAGTTTCGCTGGAATTCCGGCTGCGTATCTGTCGGTGAAAAACAACTTTCTGTATCGATTGAAACGAACAAATTCTGTATCTATTCAATCTTCATTCAACTAACTACGATCACTTCAAATGCACGTTAATCCCTGCGGTCGGTAAATGGAGTGTTCTATGGAAAACAGGAAGCTAAAACTGTATGTCGGCGCCGATCATGTCAGCGCATTTGCAATGTCGGCTTTTGTGGCGCTCAAGGAAAAGCAACTTTCATTCGAGCTGGTCACAGTTGATCTGAAGGCTCGTGAAAACTATCTGGCAACTTATCGCGATCTTTCGCTGACATGCAAAGTTCCAACCCTGGTTCACGAAAATTTTGCCCTGTCGGAGTCTTCGGCGATTGCCGAGTACCTCGATGAACTCTCACCAGGGCATAAAAAACTTTATCCACAGGACTCCCGGCAGCGCGCCCGTGCCCGTCAATTGCAGGCCTGGTTGCGCAGTGACTTGCTGGTGGTGCGCAAGGAGCGGCCGTTTGACCTGGTGTACTTCGGCAAGAAAAACACCGCGCTGTCCGGTGAGGCCCAGGCCGCCGTCGAACGCCTGTACTTCGTCGCCGAGCATTTGCTGGAGGAGGGCGCCGAGCATCTGTTCGGTGAATGGAGCATTGCCGACACCGACCTGGCAATCATGCTCAACCGGCTGGTGGCCAACGGTGATCCGGTGCCGACACGGCTCGCTGCGTATGTAAATCGCCAATGGGACCGTGACAGCGTCCGGGCGTGGATGGACATAGAGCGCAAAGCGCCAGCCATCGCCTGACAACACTCAGGGCAATCACCAGGAGCACGGCCATGCAAGGACTGTCGGAGCACGAACGCTACAAACCCTATAACTCACGCACCATCCGCGATTCGCCTTACTGGCAAAAGCTGACACCGGCGCTGCAGGAGGCCATGACCGTGGTGGCCCGGGTCATGCCGTTCCGCACCAACGACTACGTGCTGGGCACGCTGATCGACTGGAACAATATTCCGGACGATCCGATTTTCCGCATGACCTTCCCCCACAAGGACATGCTGCTGCCGGACGAATATGCCTCGCTCAAACAATTGATCGAACTGGACGACAGTACGGCGATCAAGCGCCGGATCGAGGCGATCTGGTCGCGCATGAATCCGCATCCGGCCGGGCAGTTGACCCACAACGTCGCCACCCTCAACGGCAAAGTCCTGCCGGGTATCCAGCACAAGTACCGCGAGACCGTGCTGTTTTTCCCCGGTGCCGGTCAGACTTGTCACGCGTACTGCACCTTCTGTTTCCGCTGGGCGCAGTTCATCGGCGAAGAAGAACTCAAGTTCAACGCTCGTGAGTCCCAGGAGCTGGTGAGTTACCTCAAGGTGCACACCGAAGTCACTGACGTGCTGATTACCGGTGGCGATCCGATGATCATGAACACCCGTTCCCTCGCCGGTTACATCGAGCCGCTGTTGGAGCTGCCACACCTGAAAAGCATCCGCATCGGCACCAAGTCAGTGGCGTACTGGCCGCAGCGGTTTGTCAGTGACAAGGATGCACCCGAGCTTCTGCAACTGTTCCGGCGCATCGTTGCGGCGGGGAAAAACCTGTCGATCATGGGCCACTACAACCACCCGGTGGAGATCCGCCAGGCCATCGCCCGCCAGGCTATCGAGGGCATTCGCTCGACGGGCGCGACAGTGCGCATGCAGGCGCCGGTGATCCGACACATCAACGAAAACCCCGCCGATTGGGCGGCGCTGTGGACCGAAGGCGTGCGGCTCGGGGCCGTGCCTTATTACATGTTCGTCGAGCGGGATACCGGCCCCAGCCACTACTTTGCGATGCCGCTGGCCAAGGCCTTCGAGATCTTCCAGGCCGCGTACCGCACGGTATCGGGGCTTGCGCGAACGGTGCGCGGGCCGTCCATGAGCACCTTCTACGGCAAGGTGCTGATCAACGGCATCGAGACCGTCGCCGGGGAAAAAGTCTTCGTCTTGCAGTTCCTCCAGGCACGCAATCCGCAATGGGTGCTGCGCACGTTCTACGCGCGCTTCGATCCGCACGTCACCTGGTTCGACGACTTGAAACCGGCCTTCGGCGAGCGTTGGTTCTTCTTTCAGACCGAGCTCACCGCCGTGCCGGAATTGATACCCGTATTGCTGGAAACGGCGTAGGAAAAATCACGAACATTGGGGAGATATGGAAATGAGCAGTATCCCGTTTGATCAGCGCGAGGGTGTTATCTGGCTCGACGGCGAGTTCGTCGAGTGGTCCCGGGCGCAATTGCATGTACTGACCCATGGCCTGCATTACGCGAGCACTGTGTATGAAGGCGAGCGGGTCTACAACGGCAAGATCTTCAAGCTGCGCGAGCACAGCGAGCGGTTGTTTCGCTCGGCGCATCTGATGGACTTTGCCATCCCCTATGAGCTGGACGAACTGGAGGCGGCCAGCCATGAACTGCTGCAACGCAACAAGGTCGTCGACGGTTATCTGCGCCCGGTGGCGTGGCGCGGCAGTGAAATGATCTCCACCTCGGCGCGTTTCAACCGTGTGCACGTGGCTATCGCCTGCTGGCAGTGGCCGAGCTATTTCGACCCGGCGGCGCGCATGGCCGGCATCCGCTTGAAAACCGCTGACTGGCGCCGTCCGCCGCCGAGCAGCAGCCCATTCGAAGCCAAGGCCTCCGGGCATTACCAGATTGCCACGTTGAGCAAGCACGATGCCGAGAACACCGGTTACCACGATGCGCTGATGCTCGACTGGCGCGGCCACGTCGCCGAAGCCACCAGCGCCAATGTGTTCTTCGTCAAAGGGCGGACCTTGCACACGCCGACCCCGGATTGCTTCCTCAACGGCATCACGCGCCAGACCGTGATCGAGCTGGCCAGGGCGCTGGACTACCAGGTTGTCGAACGCACGATTTTGCCTACGGAGCTTGGCGACTTCGATGAGTGTTTTCTCACCGGTACTGCCGCCGAAATCACTCCGGTGCAGAGCATCGATGAACAGCGCTATCGACCGGGTGACGCCTGTCGCGACCTCATTGCCGCCTACACCTCAACCGTAAACGCCTGATCACCTGCCAGGACTCTCACCATGTCAGATCAAGGGATTGTTGCGTCTCAACCTTGCATTTCACTCGGCCATCGTCACGAAGAGCTGTCGACGTTGGGCTGGACCGTGCTGACCCCCGATGAATTTGCCGATGATGTCGTAGGCACCTTGGGTGAATTCGGCTCGATCATTCCGCAGTTCAATGGCCAGATGGCTTTTCCCATCACCCGCAAGCCGGGTTACGAAGACTTGCCGTATTCCCAGAGCATGAACGGCATCGGCCCGCACACTGAAGCGCCGGTGTACGGGCCGCCGCCACGTTATCTGGCGTTGCATTGCCATAAACAGGCCACGTGCGGGGGCGGGCACACCGGATTGGTGGACGGCTATGAGTTTCTCAGATCCCTGAAGTGCAGCGAACCGCAGCTGCGTGAGTGGCTGGATGACACGCCGGTAGAGTTTGTCGCCACCGCCAAACCGGGCGAACCGGGACAGCGACGGGTCAAGGAGTACGTCCTGACGCCCACGGAGGACGGGGATATTTTCCGCTTCAGCTACAACCAGTTTCACTACGGCGACGTGAACCCGTCCAGGGAAGCATTGCAGCAATCACGGGTGACCAACAGCACCTCGCCGCTGGCCAGGTTTGCCGTGCTCGGCGAAGCGTACTTCGTCGAGCACAACGTGCCGGTGCTGATTCCCGACGGGTGCCTGCTGATTTGGGACAACTGGCGCATGATTCACGCCCGCAGTCGTTACACTGACCCGGCGCGCAACCTGACCCGCTATTGGCTGGCCTGACTTTTCCGGCGCCCTTCATTCTTTTGGCGTACCCCTTGGCGGGTACGCGTCTTACAGGTATCGCGTCATGCAAACAGCAATCGAGATCGCCCAGGTCGATCATCAACTGATCGTGCGGCTCAACCAGGCCTGGACCAAGCGCGCCACGGTGTGTTCGCCGCAAAGGGGCCAAGTCGAAGAAGTGTTCGACCCGGCGCGCCCGGATTACCCGGAGTGCATGGTGCCGTTCTTTCATCACCCGAAGTTCCAGGCGCTGAGCGACGAACTTAAAAGCAGCGTGGTGACCTGGGGCTGGATCGGCTACAACCTGCGCACCGTCACTGCTGAGGAGCATGTGGTCAACCCGGCGCTCAGCATCATTGCCAACCAGTATCTGGGCAAGGACGACTGGCATTTTCGCGAGGCCATGCAACAGACCCTGATCGACGAGCACTACCACACGCTGATGCACCTGCGCGCCATCGAGCGAACCAGGCTTGAGCGGGCGCTGGATCAGGATCTGGACTTGCCCCCCTCCGTCACTTACCTGCGCCTCAAAGCCCAGCGTGAAGCACTGCCAGAACAATGGCAGCGGGACCTGGCGGCAATCACCTTTGCGGTGGTGGCCGAGATCAGCGTCAACGCGTATCTGGACTTGTTGGCGGATGACCTGACTATCCAGCCGCAGAATCGCCGCGTGGCCGAGATGCACAACCGCGACGAATATGCCCACAGCAAGGTGTTGGCCGAAGTGGCGAAAGTCATGTATGCGAACATGCAGCCTGTCCAGCGGGAATTTTTCGCACGCAACCTGTCAGTGGCGCTGAGTGCTTTTATCGCTCAGGACTACTCGATGTGGGAGGCGATTCTGACGCAACTCGGGGTTGAGGACGCGGCGCTGATCATTGCCGACACCCGCGAGAGCAACAAGAACGCGACCATCATGCGCGACTACAGCGGTCTGCATAAACTGGCCCAGGACCTGGGCATCAGCGAGCAGATCGATTTCGACTTCCGTCCGACCCTCAAATCCACGACGGCCGCCTGAATCCGGAGGTGCCTATGTCCACGCCTGTGTACGAAGTGTTCGCCATCCGTGTCGGCGCCAATGCCCAGCGCACCGCCAGGGAAAATTTTCTCTACGACGCCTGTTGCGGTGATCCGAATGCGCCGATGCCGCTGGATTACTACTTCTGGGTCATCCGCAACGAGCAACAGGTGATCGTGGTCGACACCTGTTTTCAACCCGCCACGGCGCACAGGCGCAATCGTCAGATGTACCGCCTGCCGGAGGAGTCCCTGCGGCAACTGGACATCGACCCGGCGCAGGTCGAGCACCTGATCCTTACCCATTTGCATTGGGACCATGCCGGCAACCTAGGGCTGTTTCCGCGGGCGACCGTGCATTTGCAGGAAGCGGAATTGCGTTTTTGCACCGGGCCGAAAATGCGCCATCGCACGGTGAACAAAACCTACGAGGTCGAGGACGTGATGTCGGCGCTGCCACCGCTGTTCGAAGGGCGGATGCGTTTGCACACAGGCGTTGTCGAGGTGCTTCCCGGCGTGACCCTGCACCCGGTAGGCGGGCATACGCCCGGCAGCCAGGTGGTGCGGGTAGCGACCGAGCGCGGCTGGATCGTACTGGCCTCGGATGCCGCGCACTTGTGGGTAAACATTCGTGAGCGCAGTCCCTTTCCGATTCTCGATGACCTGGCGCAAACCCTTGACGCCTTCACCGAGATCGACCGCCTGGCCGATGGTGCGGACCACGTCATCCCCGGTCACGACCCGCTGATCGCCGAGCGTTTCCCCCACTGGAATGACGACCCGCATATCATTTGCCTGCACCAGAATCCGCTCTGAATATCACCCCAAAACCTGTGGGAGCGAGCCTGCTCGCGAAGACGGCTGCACATTTAGCATTGATGCCCCTGACACACCGCTTTCGCGAGCAGGCTCGCTCCCACAGTGGTCCCAGGATGCCCACAGATTTCGCAGTCGACTCAGATCACCTGTGGGAGCGAGCCTGCTCGCGAAGACGGCTGCACATTTATCATTGATACCCCTGACACACCGCTTTCGCGAGCAGGCTCGCTCCCACAGTGGTCCCAGGATGCCCACAGATTTCGCAGTCGACTCAGATCACCTGTGGGTGCGAGCCTGCTCGCGAAGACGGCTGCACATTTATCATTGATACCCCTGACACACCGCTTTCGCGAGCAGGCTCGCTCCCACAGTGGTCCCAGGATGCCCACAGATTTCGCAGTCGACTCAGATCACCTGTGGGAGCGAGCCTGCTCGCGAAGACGGCTGCACATTTATCATTGATACCCCTGACACACCGCTTTCGCGAGCAGGCTCGCTCCCACAGTGGTCCCAGGATGCCCACAGATTTCGCAGTCGACTCAGATCACCTGTGGGAGCGAGCCTGCTCGCGAAGACGGCTGCACATTTAGCATTGATACCCCTGACACACCGCCTTCGCGAGCAAGCCCGCTCCCACAGGATTGTGGTTAGCCCTGGTTTTTCAGGATCTGGCCCAACGTCGCCAAAGCCTCATCGATCCGCGGCGAATACGGCGCGCCGCAGCCAATGCGCACGAAGTGATCGAAGCGATTGGCGTTGGAAAAGATATCCCCAGGGGAAATCTGGATGCCGACCTTCAGCGCCTCCTGAAACAACGCCAAGGACGAATGCCGGCGAGGCAGCTCCACCCAGAGCAGCGTACCGCCTTGCGGGTGGGTCACGTTGGTGCCAATGGGGAAATAACGGCTGATCGCTGTGCTCATTTGCTCGCGCTGTACCGTCAGGGTTTTCCTCAAGCGTCGCAGGTAACGTTCGTAGGACGGTGTGCGCATGAATTCGCTGACGGCCAATTGCGATAACACCTCACACCCCCGCGATTGCGTATGTTTGAGCATCTCCACGCGGTCGTGCCATTTGCCGGCGCTGATCCAGCCCAGGCGCATGCCCGGTGCCAGGGTTTTGTTCAGCGAGGCGCAATGGATCACGTTGTCGGTACGGTCCCAATGCTTGAGCGTGGACAGCGGCTGCTCGCTGTCCACCAGGTCGCCGTAGGTATCGTCTTCGATCAGCACGGTGTTGTGCTCGGCGCACAGTTTCACCAGCCGTGCCTTGTTGGCGTCGGGCATGACGCTGCCCAGCGGGTTTTGCAGGTTGGGGACGACGATCAACGCCTTGACCTGTTCGGGGCCCTGCAGCAGCAATTGCAGGGCCGCCAGATTGAGTCCGGTGTGGGCCGAGGCCGGGACTTCCAGCACGCGCAGGTTCAGGCTTTCGAGAATTTGCAGCAGGCCGTAGAACGTCGGCGATTCCACGGCCACGGTGTCGCCGGGGTGGGTGACCGCGCGCAAGGCCAGGTTGATCGCTTCCGTGGCGCCGTTGGTGATCACGATCCGTTCGGGGGCCAGTTGGGTCTTGCTGGCCAAAGCCCGCCGGGCAAGGATGTTGCGCAATGCGCCGTTGCCGCTGGTGGAACCCGCGGCACCCAGCTGGCAGGCGTCGGAACGCAGCGCCTTGATCATGTTGTCTTGCAAGGTCTTCAGCGGATACAGCTCAGGCGCGCAGTAGGCACTGGCGAAATTGACCTTGATCGTTGAGTGCTGACTGGCCTTGAGCACTGTGCAGACCTGTTGATGAATGCCGGCATAGATGCTGGTATCCAGCGTTGGCGCCTGGGCCGGGGCGGGCCTGGGCACGGAGTCGGGCTGACGAATGTAGTTGCCGGAGCGCGGTCGGGCTTCCAGTACACCGCAGTCCTCCAGCTCCCGGCACACCTGCACGGCGGTCGACAGGCTGACGGCGTGTTTTTCCATCATCAAGCGGATCGAGGGCAGGCGTTCACCGGTTTTCAGGATGCCGCTGCGAATCGCGTCCAGATAGTGGTTGGCCAGTTGGCGATACAAAGGCGTCGTGTTCATGCTGACCTCAGCAGTTGCACCACTGAGGTCCCTGGCTGGAAAGTGAATTGTCGCTCCACGACCGTTTCAGGACCGGCGGGCCCGTGGTGCTCATGGGTGAAGGGAAGTGTTGTTCTGCGTCGATACTGGAAGAGTAATCGCGGTTTTGCCCGAATCACGGGCAATAAAAAGCCCCGCTCTGATGGCGGGGCTCTTGGGTCAGCTGCAAATGTTACTGTGCGGCGATGCTGTAGCCATCGAACGCAGTCTGCTGCTGCAAGGCGGTGATGATGTTCTTGCGGTTGACCGCTTGCTCGGCGCCGCTGTTGTCCAGGAACGTTTCGCTTTGCAGTTCTGCCTCATCGCCTTCGCCAACGAAGCTGAAACCGAGGAATTCCAGGGCTTCACGGTCGACGTTCAGGCGTGAGCGCGGGGTGCGCAGCGGCAAGGTGACACTGATGCCGTCCTTGCTGATGGTGAACACTTCGATTTCTTTCCTGGCCTTGGCTGCCTTGCTCTTGCCGCCGCTCGGGTTGCTGATGGCCTGGTGCGTCTGGTTCAGCACCTTCAGGGCCAGGCCATAGACGATTTCCTGGAACGCCGGGTCGTCCTTGAAGCTGGACAGGATGCGGCTGATCGGGAATTTACTGCTCAGGTCTTCCAGGGCGGCGGTGTCCGCCGCTTCGGCGTCCTTGAGCTGCTTGAGCTGGCCCATCAGTTCGTAGGCCTTATCATCGTCGAAGCTGTCGTGGGCCTGGCGGATCGACGCGCGCAGTTCGCGGATCTGGTCGCTTTCGCGGCTGGACTGGAAAGCGTCCAGCACCATCTCGCTGATGGTTTTCGCCTGGGGTACGTGTTGTGAAAGATTGATGGAGTTTTCGTATTCCGCTTTGGACGACAAGGTGACTACGGTTTCAGCGGTGTTGGAATCGGACATTGAAATTTCACTACTTCCATAACTTGATTTGGGGCGAGAAAGCCCGGGGGCTTTTTCAGGTCGCCTAATCTATTGGACCGGGGCGGCGTTGTCACGGATGAACGGGCGACTGGTCAAGATTTCGCCTCTCTGTAGGAGCGAGCAAGCTCGCGATGGACGTCAACGATAACGCTGGCAACCTGACGCCCCGCGTTGTTCTGTCGTCCATCGCGAGCTTGCTCGCTCCTACAGAGGATGCAAAAAGCCCCGCGTTTCTGACGAAGCGGGGCTTTGTGATGAGCAACACCGAAAGTTCGCAGATCTTGCGTACACCCGTTGACCCTGCAGGAGCGGGTGCCCGCTTGCGGCATGCTCGCGATGGGGTCGCCTCGGTCCATCAGGCCTGCCGCGGTGACCGCACCGCCAACGCACTCGCTGTCGCCTCATCGATCGGCAACGAAAAACGAAAGGTCGCCCCGCGTCCCGGCACATCGATCAACTGAATCTCGCGCCCATGCAATTGCAGGATGCGATGCACGATCCGCAGCCCCAACCCGCCATCGCGCCGTGCGCCGCCGATATTGAACGGGCGCAGGAACAAACCTTCGCGCAGTTCCGAGGCAATGCCGGGGCCGGTGTCGCTGACCGTGACTTCGATGAATGCCCCTTGCGGGCGCAACTCAAGGTCGACCTCGCCACCGGACGGGGTATGACGCAGGGCGTTGTCGAACAGGTTGGTCAGCACCCGCTCGATCAACCCGAGGTCCGCGCAGGCCACCGAGGCATTCGGCGCGAAGGTGGCCTTGAGTTCGACCTTGCGCGCCTCGGCAGTGAGTTCGAATTTCTGGAAGATGTCCTGGGCCAGGTCGGTCAGGGAGAAGCGCTCCAGCACCGGTTGCACGAAGCCGTGTTCCAGCCGCACCAGTTCCAGCAACGACTGCGCCAGCCCGCCGACCTTGCGGCTTTGGTCCAGCGCGATGCCCAGGTAGCGACGGCGGTCGGCGGGGGACAGCGTGGCGTCCTTGAGCGACAGGGTTTCCAGATAGCCATGCAGCGACGCGAGCGGCGTGCGCAAGTCGTGGGAGATGTTCGCCACCAGTTCGCGGCGTTCCTGATCCTGGCGGGTCAATGAGCGCCATTGTTCGCCCAGGCGCGCCTGCATCTGTCGGAACGCGGCATCGAGCACGGCGATTTCATCGTGGCTGGCGGCTTTTTCCAGCGTAACGGGCAGGGCCGGTGTGACCGGAACGCCATCGATATCGAACCGGCTGACCGTTTCGGTCAAACGACGCAATGGCCGGGTGATCAGGGCAAACGCGGTGAGACCGGCAATCAGGCACAGCAGGGCCACCAGGCCGATGGACAACAGCGCGGTGTTGAGCGCCGCGCTGGTCGCGCCGCGTTCGGCCAGGCGATCGTGATCCTCGCCGAGCAACACTACGTAGAGATAACCGGCGGGTTTGCCGTCAACTTTCAGCGGTGCCGCGCTAAACACCTTGCGCGCATCGACGCTGCGCGGGTCGTCGCCGAGAATCGGCAGGGCATCGCCCTTGAGCAGACGCCGGACCGGTGCCAGGTCAACCTTCTCCCGGCGTATCCGGCCTTCCGGCGCGGCACTGCCGACAATCTTGCCCTCCGTGTCCAGCAGGTACACCTCCACACTCGGGTTGACCTGCATCAGTTTGCTGAACAGGTCGCGCACGGCGTTGGGCATCAGGCCCTGGGTGTCCATCAGCACCGTGTCATTGGCGATGTGCTGCGCCAGGTCCCGGGACAAGCCTTGCACCACTTCCTGCTCATGCATCTGGTTGGAGCGCACCTGCATCCACGCCGAGGTGCCGCAGCACACCAGCAGCAGTACGGCGAACACCAGGGACAGGCGTTGCGTCAGGGTCAGCCTCATGGCTGCGGCTCCTCACCGGTGGCGAATTTGTAGCCGCGACCCCAGACCGTGAGGATGCGCACCGGTTGCGCCGGGTCGGTCTCGATCTTGGCGCGCAGGCGGTTGATGTGGGTGTTGACCGTGTGTTCGTAACCTTCGTGGCTGTAGCCCCATACGGCGTTGAGCAGGTCCATGCGCGAAAACACCTTGCCGGGCTGGCGGGCGAAGAAGTACAGCAAGTCGAACTCCCGGGGCGTGAGGTCCAGGCGTCGTCCATCGAGAGTCACTTCGCGGGTGATCGGGTCGATGGCCAGGCCGTCCATGAGCAGGCTGCCGGCGTCCATCTTCAGGTTGCGCGCCATGGCATCGACACGGCGCAGCAGGGCCTTGACCCTGGCCACCAGTTCAAGCATGGAAAAGGGCTTGGCCAGGTAGTCGTCGGCACCCAGTTCGAGGCCGAGAATCCGGTGCACTTCGCTGGAGCGCGCGCTGGTGATGATGATCGGCGTGTAGCGCGCCATGGCGCGGGCGCGGCGGCAGATTTCCAGGCCGTCGACGCCGGGCAGCATCAGGTCGAGAACCAGCGCATCCCAGTTGCCTTGCTGCAGCAGGCGCATGCCTTCGTCGCCATCGGCGCTGTGCACCACCTCGAATTGCTCATCGCGAAGATGCAGGCAGATCAGGTCGGCGATGTGCATATCGTCCTCGACCACGAGGACGCGTTTGGTCTGTTCCATCCAGGTCAATCCTTCGGCGTAATGTGCATGTTGCCACTCCTGTAGGAGCGGGCGCCCGCTTGCGGCATGCTCGCGATGGAGGCCAACGATGACGCGGGATACCTGACACCCCATGGCGCTCTCAGGTTCTTCGCGAGCATGCCGCAAGCGGGCGCCCGCTCCTACAGTAGTTCGAGCAGTTCGAGCAGTTCGGGCCGTTCGGGCCGTTCAGGCAAATGCATTGTGCGGTTTTTTCGGCGCTTGAGTTATCACGAATTGTTTAACTTCCCGTGAGGATTTGGCGATCACCCAAAGCCTAGGCTGTGTTCCATGAAACACCCCTGGATTTTTGGGAGGCGAGCATGTTTTCACGACGGCAATTTCTTCTAACGAGCGGCGGGCTGGGGATGACCGCCCTGGCGATCGGCCTGTTGCCGAAGTTTTCCACAGGCTCGGCCTTGATCAGTGAGGCCAGCGCGGCGGAGGTATTCGAAGTGACCCACAGCGACAGCGAATGGCACGCGATCCTGAGCGACGAGCAATACGACATCCTTCGCCAAGAGGGCACCGAACGGGCCTACAGCAGTCCGTTGAACAACGAGCACCGCGAGGGCACTTTCGCTTGCGCCGGTTGCAACCTGCCGTTGTTTTCCTCGGCGACCAAGTTCGACAGCCGCACCGGCTGGCCGAGTTTCTGGGCGCCACTGGACAAGGCCGTGGCGACCCGTCAGGACCGTACGTTCGGCATGGTCCGTGAAGAGGTTCACTGTCGGCGCTGCGGCGGGCATCTGGGGCATGTCTTTGACGACGGCCCGAAACCCACCGGTCTGCGCTACTGCATGAACGGCCTGGCGATGAAGTTCGTGCCGACGACGGTGTGAATCCGTTCCACTCACTTTTTGCTGATATCTGTTCAACGCATCTGGAGCTCGCCCCATGAAAGCCCTCTTTACCTGGCGCCGTACCCTGTTGGGTTTGGCGGCTGCCGGCATCGTCAGTCAATGCTCGGCCTTCTCCTTCGGCGGCGCCGAAGAGGCGGTGATCATTCCACCGCCGACCCTCGACGAAACCACCCAGTCCCGCAGCGAAACCGCCGTATTCGCCGGCGGCTGCTTCTGGGGTGTCCAGGGGGTGTTCCAGCATGTCAAAGGGGTGAAGAATGCCGTCTCCGGCTACGCGGGCGGTGCGGCCAATACCGCGCAGTACGAGCGGGTCAGCGACGGCAATACCGGCCATGCGGAATCGGTGGAAGTGACCTTCGATCCGAGCCAGGTCAGTTACGGCACCTTGCTGCAGATTTACTTTTCAGTGGCGCACAACCCGACCGAACTCAATCGCCAGGGACCGGACAGTGGTACCCAGTATCGCTCGGCGATCTTCACCAAAAACACCGAGCAGCAGCGGGTCGCACAGGCCTACATCGCCCAGCTCGACGCCGCCCGTGCCTTCGACAAACCGATCGTGACCAAACTCGAAACCTTCAACGGTTTCTACCCGGCGGAGGAGGAGCATCAGGACTTCCTGACCGAGCATCCGACCTATCCGTACATCGTGATCAACGACCTGCCGAAAGTGGCGCAATTGAAACAACTGTACCCGGATCGTTATCAGGAACAGCCGGTGCTGGTGAAGTCGGGGCGGTGAGTGAATGGAGGATGGACGACTCTGCCACTGACTCGTCAGCCAGCGGATTCGTGCTTGCCCCACCGCTGTACGGCGAATTCGACGAAACGGCGCAATTTCGGCAAACGGTGGCGATCCTGGGCGTAGACCAGATGCATCGGCCGACTGGGCGGGCAGTAATCGGGCATCAAGGCCAGCAGCTTGCCGTCCTTGAGGTCCTGCTCGACCAAGGCGTCGGGCATCATCACGATGCCCATGCCGGTTCGCGCCGCTTGATGCAGCCCGGCCGAACTGTTGATCAGCATCGGCCCGCTGACCCCCACGCTGACTTCGCCATCGGGACCGGCCAGGCGCCATTCCTTCTGCACCGATTGCCAGTCATCCCCGGCCGGATAGGCAAAGGACAGACAGTCGTGCTGGCGCAGATCCTCAGGCGTCTGCGGCGTGCCCCGGCGTGCCAGATACTGCGGTGATGCGCACATGGTCAGGGTGTAGTCGATCAAGGGGCGGGCGATCAGATTGGAGGGCTCCAGTGCGCCGAGGCGAAACGCCACATCCAGACCGTTTTCCAGCAGGTCAGGACGCCGGTTGGTCAGCACCACGTCGAGTTTCACCCGCGGGTTCTGCAGGCTGAACTCACTCAGTGCCGGTGCCAGGCGCTCGGTGCCGAAGGTCAAGGGGGCGGTGATGCGCAAGATACCGCTGGGTTCGTCCAGAGCCTGCTCGGCCAGCCGCTCGGAATCGGCCACCAACCCCAGGACTTCCAGGCAGCGCTGGTAGTACGCCGCACCGAACTCGGTCAGTCGCTGGCGTCGCGTCGTGCGATTGAGCAGGCGTACACCCAGCCGTTGTTCCAGGGCCTTGAGGTGGTTGCCGACCATGGTCGTGGACATTTCACACTGCAAGGCGGCGGCGGTCATGCTGCCGGTCTCCACCACTTTCACGTAGACGGTCATTGCCTGGAATAGATCCATTATCAAGCTCGGCTTTTAAATGATTGAAGTTTTACGGTGTTTATCCAGCTCCGGTGGCTAACCATACTGCAAAAACACCGACCCTTGCTGGAGCTTGATGTCATGACCGCCGCCTGCCTGATGAGCACTTACCAACCCCTGGCCTTGAGTTTCAACAAGGGCCTGGGCACTCGCCTGTGGGATCAGGCCGGGCGCGAATACCTGGATGCGGTCGCGGGTGTGGCGGTGACCAACGTCGGCCACTCCCACCCGAAAATCGTTGCCGCGATCACTGAGCAGGCCGGGTTGCTGCTGCATACGTCGAACCTCTACAGCATCGACTGGCAGCAACGGCTGGCGCAGAAACTGACCCGGCTGGCGGGCATGGACCGGGCGTTTTTCAACAACTCCGGGGCCGAAGCCAACGAAACCGCACTGAAAATCGCCCGGTTGCATGGCTGGCACAAAGGCATCGAGCAGCCGCTGGTGGTGGTCATGGAAAACGCGTTCCATGGCCGCACCCTCGGCACGTTGTCGGCCAGCGATGGCCCGGCGGTGCGCCTGGGGTTCAACAAGCTGCCGGGGGACTTCGTCAAAGTGCCGTTCGGCGACCTCGACGCGCTGGACCAGGTGCAGCACGCCCACGGTTCGCGGATCGTGGCGATCCTGATGGAGCCGATCCAGGGCGAAAGCGGCGTGCAACTGGCACCGCCGGGCTATCTCAAGGCCGTGCGCGAACTGTGCAACCGGCGCTCGTGGCTATTGATGCTCGATGAAATCCAGACCGGCATCGGCCGTACCGGCCAGTGGTTCGCGTTCCAGCACGAAGGCATCGTCCCGGACGTCATGACCCTGGCCAAAGGCCTGGGCAACGGTGTGCCCATCGGCGCTTGCCTGGCCCGTGGCAGGGCGGCGGAACTGTTCACGCCTGGCAGCCACGGCAGCACCTTCGGTGGCAATCCATTGGCCTGCCGGGTCGGTTGCACCGTGCTGGACATCATCGAAGAACAAGGGCTACTGGAAAACGCCCGGCTTCAGGGAGAGCGCTTGCTCGAAAGATTGCGCGCAGAACTGGCGGGTAATCCGAATGTCATGGCGATCCGTGGTCAGGGGCTGATGATCGGCATCGAACTCAAGCAATCGATCCGCGACCTGAGCCTGATCGCCGCGCGGGATCATGGCTTGCTGATCAACGTCACGCGGGGCAAAACCATTCGCCTGCTGCCGCCGTTGACCCTTGATGAGCGGGAGGTGGAGATGATTGTCAGAGGGGTGAGCAGCGTTGTGAAAGAGGCTTGAAATACGCTCCTTGGGCAGCGCAAAACCTGTGGGAGCGAGCTTGCTCGCGATAGGGGCGGGTCAGGCAACAGCAATGGTGAATGTTCCGACGTCATCGTCGGAACGCCGCCCGGAGCAAGCTCGCTCCCACAGGTTTGCGTCTTAACTGATCAGTATCACTCCGACTTGCGAGGCGAAGTCGGTGATTTCTTTCTGATCCATCAGTTGAATCCTGGATCCGGCAAACTCTTCGAACAACCGCTGATGCGCAGTAAACCCACTTGAGTCATTACGCTTACGATAGCTGCCCGCCCACTCAAGCAATGCCACCAACCGTTCATTATCCTGTTTTTCCCGCTGGCGAATGTTGGCGACGCAATCAACGTCATCAATACACAACCAGATCAACGCCGTGGCGCGGTGGAGGATTTCACTGATGATCCAGCCATACACACCTTCGATCACCCAGCGCTCCTGCTCGGCCGCGATCCGCGCCAGGGCCAGTGCTTCAGCGCGGGGGCGGGCGATGCTGTGTTTGTCGGACAGCCAGTGAATCCGGTCGAGATCGGTCCAGGGCACACGCAGTTGCTCGGCGAGTCGTTGCGCCATCCAGCTCTTGCCGGAGCCGGAGTTGCCGATGATCAGGGTTCTGGTGAGGTCCATGGGCGACACCGTTTAAATGTGGGTGCAACTGTCTGCAAGCTGACCTGATATTACCGCTGCACCTGATCCAATTGTGGGAGCTGCGGTGCGGCGATCCGACTTGCTCGCGAAGGCGGCCTGCTAGGCGAAATCAATGCTGAATGTGCCGGCCTCTTCGCGAGCAAGTCGGATCGCCGCACCGCAGCTCCCACAAGTTTTTTGTGGTGTCTTCTCTACCTCAATCATCGTCTTGCGGCGCAACCATCCGGGTCTTCGGTGAACCGTTCGAGTTGTGCTGATAGATGGTCTGCGGCTGCCCCAGGTCATTGAAGAACACCTGGCCGATCCCCGCCGAATTCCACAACCGCTCACCGGCTTCGGCGTGTTCGGGAATGTGCGGCACGATGCGCATGCGGCGCCGTTTGGTCAGCCAGTTCAGCGGCGAGCGTGGTGAGTACAGCCAGCGGTTGAGGCGGTCGAACCATTCGAGCAGGGTGGCCGGGAATTCGTTCTTGATGCCGCTGCTGGTGATCTGCCAGATGCGTGGCCCGGCCTTGCGATGGCGGATCAGCACTTCATAGACGAAGGAGTAGTGCACATCGCCCGACAGCACCACGTAGTTACCCGGTGTGCGCGAGTGACGGAAGATGTTCAGGATCACCTGGGCCGCACCGCGATGGGCCATCCAGTTCTCCGCGTCCACCAGTAGTGGATAACCGCACCAGCTGAACACCCGTTGCACGGTTTCAATCAGCTTGACGCCGAAGATCGGCGCTGGCGAAACGATGATCGCGCTGGGGTGGTCCAGCAGTTCCTGCTGCAGTTCGCTGAGGGCTTCCCAGTCGAGCAGGCCGGAAGGCTGCTTGAGGTTCATTTCGCTGCGCCAGCGCCGGGTGCGAGTGTCGATCACCACGATAGCGGGGGTGGTGGGCAGCACGTAGTGCCAGTGCTGAAACTTCAGCAGATCGTCGATCAGATCATCCTGAACCGTACTGTCGAGGTGACGCTCGTGTGTGCTGGCGCTCAATGCCCTGGCCTTTTCCAGCACGGCAGTGAACGCATCCGGATTGTTGCCCCAGCCCTGGCACAGCATGTACGCCAGCAGCGCGTTGCCGATGATGCGCCGCGAGAACGGGTGGCCGTAGGCCGTTTCCTCCCATTGCGCGCTAAGGTTCCAGTCATCGGTGATGTCATGGTCGTCGAACATCATCAGCGTCGGCAGATGCGCCAGGGCTCGTGCGACGTTGCCCAGGCCTGCCTTGAAGGCATCGATGCGCGTCTGTTCAAGGGCGTATCGCTGCAGCCTTTGCAGCGTCAGTGTGGGGGGCTGGGGCGCGATCAAAGTCCAGGGCGTCGGCGACCAGACCAGCAAATACATGGCCATGACTTCGGCGAAGGTCACCAGATGGTTGTCGGCACTGCTGCTGGTGAAAATCGGCTTGCGCGCGCCACCGAAAAACCGCTCGCGCAGGGTGTCATTGCTTTGCAGCGCCGGCAGCAGATCGGCACGGTGGTAGTAACTGGCCGGGTGCTCGTAGAGCCTGGCGCTGTCGCTGACCACGGCCCCTTCGAGATGCTCCCCGAACAGGCCCAACCGCTCGATCAAGGCGTGAATCGCCCGCAACATCGGCCCCGCGACATCGTCGGCGTAGACCTGGTCGCCGGTCATCATCAGCAGTGCCGGGCGGTCCTTGGCGGTGTGTTCCTGCGCCAGCAACCGGTCGACACAGAGCAAGCCGTCCGTCGCCGGGTAATGAGGCTTGCGGCAGGAGCCGTGGAGCAACTGATCGACCCGAGCGCGCAGCACGAAATTCGGGCAACGGGCCGCGCCGTATAGCAGGTGCGGTGCCCAATCCGCGATGCCTGCCCCTTCAATCAGCACGTCGTATTCGATCGATTCATCGCAGGGCAGAGGGCCGTCCAGTTGCACATCGATCAAGTGCACATAGGCATGAGCCCCCACGGCAATCACCGTGCATTGCCCGGCATCGAGACGGATATCGCCGACGCCCTGCAAGCGCAGGGTCAGCGCCAGCGCCCGGGAACCCACCAGCCACAGCACCAGCCGCGTGGGCTCCAGGCGCCGCAGCAGCGGGCCCGCCAGGACTGGCGGCAGGGCTGGGCGATCGTCGGGCAATGGCAGTGTTTCGGACATCCGGGGTCAAGGCTCCTGGGGCATCGAGGCGAGCGATGATAGCGCAGGTGGCGACGGGACAGGTTAGTGGCCAGTGTGGCGGATTCGTGCACTCAAATTAACCGTACGGAGCACCAGACTGCGCTTGTCACCAAATGAAAAGCCATTGTCGTCTGATGAGAAGCGTCCCGACAGGCCTCGTCCTACAGTCCAATCAGCGCAATTCGATGCAACACGCCCACATTGCAGATTGGAGAATAAGAAAAATGGCCAAAGCCGTACGCTTTTACGAAACCGGTGGTCCCGAAGTTCTACGTTATGAGGACGTCGAAGTCGGCGAGCCCGGTCCCGGCCAGGTTCGGCTTCGTCATGTGGCAGTCGGCCTGAACTATGCCGACACCTATTTCCGCAACGGTACCTATCCGATCCCGCTGCCTAACGGCATGGGCGTCGAAGCCTCTGGTGTCGTCCAGGCCGTTGGTGAGGGAGTTACCAACGTCGAAGTTGGTGATCGTGTCACCTACACCGGTTTTCTCAACACCCTCGGCGCCTACAGCACCGAGCGCCTGATCCCGGCCGCGCCGCTGATCAAACTGCCGGAAACCATCAGCTTCGAGACCGCTGCCGCGATGACCATGCGCGGTTTGACGTCCTCGTACCTGATGCGCCGTATCTACGACTTCAAGGCTGGCGACAGCATCCTGTTGCACGCCGCCGCTGGCGGTGTCGGCCTGATCGTTTCGCAGTGGGCCAAGTTGCTGGGTTTGAACGTGATCGGCACGGTTTCGACCGAGCAAAAGGCGGAAATCGCCCGGGCTCACGGTTGCGCCCATACGATCAATTACAGCCATGAAGACGTCGCCGCTCGCGTTCGCGAACTGACCGACGGTGTCGGCGTCAACGTGGTGTTCGACAGCGTTGGAAAGAACACTTTCATGGGTTCGCTGGATTCGTTGAAGCCCCGTGGCCTGATGGTCTGCGTGGGCACCGCGTCCGGCCCGATCCCGGCTTTCGATCCGGTGATGCTGGCGATGAAAGGCTCGCTGTTCCTGACCCGTCCGGCCCTGGCCAACTACATCAGCGACCCGGCGGAAAAAGCCGACCTGGCCGGCGAGCTGTTCGACCACGTCGGCAGCGGCCGGATCAAGATCGAGATCAACCAGCACTACGCCTTGCAGGACGCGGTGCAGGCTCATCGCGACCTTGAGTCACGCAAGACCACGGGCTCGTCGATTTTCGTCATTTAAGGAGCGACCAGCCATGAAAGTCGAACAATTGACCTGCAACATTGGCGCCGAGCTGATCGGCGTCAACCTGGCCGACGCCGTGCATGACGATGGCCTGTTTGCCGAAATTCGTGCCCAGTTGCTCAAGCACCGCGTGGTGTTCCTGCGTGACCAGGACATCACCCGCGCCGAGCACGTGGCCTTCGCCCGTCGCTTCGGCGAGCTGGAAGATCACCCGGTGGCCGGCAGTGATCCGGATCATCCAGGCCTGGTGCGGATCTACAAGAACCCGGAGCAGCCAGTGGATCGCTACGAAAACGCCTGGCACACCGACGCCACCTGGCGCGAGGCACCACCGATGGGCTGCGTGCTGCGTTGCGTGGAATGCCCGCCGGTGGGCGGCGACACCATGTGGGCCAACATGGTCGCGGCCTACGAGAACCTGCCGGAAGACGTGAAGGTGAAGATCGCCGACCTGCGCGCGCGCCACAGTATCGAAGCGAGCTTTGGCGCGGCCATGCCGATCGAAAAACGCCTGGCGCTCAAGGCGATGTACCCGGATGCCGAACACCCAGTGGTGCGCACTCACCCGGAAACCGGCGAGAAGGTGCTGTTCGTCAACGCCTTCACCACCCACTTCAGCAACTACCACACCCCGGAGCGGGTGCGTTTCGGCCAGGACGCCAATCCCGGTGCGAGCGAGTTGCTGCGCTACCTGGTCAGCCAGGTGTACATCCCCGAGTACCAGGTACGTTGGCGCTGGAAGCCCAACAGCATCGCCATTTGGGACAACCGCAGTACCCAGCATTACGCCGTCATGGACTACCCGCCGTGCCATCGCAAGATGGAGCGCGCCGGGATCATCGGCGACAAGACGTTCTGATCGAACGCCACCTGCATCCGAACTCATAACCACGTCTGTCCGGCACTACACCGGGTGGACGGGACAATCATAAGAACTGGAGTTAACCATGCAATTCTTCGACGATTCCCTGCACCCGGAAAACATGGAAAAGGTAGTCATCACCGTGGCCCCGTACGGCCCGGAGTGGATGCCTGAAGACTTTCCGGAAGACATCCCGCTGACCATGGACGAGCAGGTACAAAAGGCAGTCGATTGCTATGAAGCCGGCGCCACTGTTCTGCACCTGCACGTACGTGAACTCGACGGCAAGGGTTCCAAGCGCCTGTCCAAGTTCAACGAACTGATCGCCGGTGTACGCGAAGCCGTGCCGGACATGATCATCCAGGTGGGCGGTTCGATTTCCTTCGCCCCTGAAAGCGAAGGTGAGGCGGCCAAGTGGCTGTCCGACGACACCCGCCACATGCTGGCCGAGCTGACGCCAAAACCGGACCAGGTGACGGTGGCGATCAACACCACCCAGATGAACATCATGGAACTGCTGTATCCGGAGTACCTCAAGGGTACTTCCCTGGACAACCCGCTGGTCCATGCCGCCTACAGCGAGATGACCGTACCGGCAGGTCCGGCCTGGGTCGCAGAGCACCTCAAGCGCCTGATGGACAACAACATCCAGCCGCACTTCCAGCTGACCGGCATGCACGCCCTGGAAACCCTTGAGCGCCTGGTGCGTCGCGGCGTGTACATGGGCCCGCTGAACCTGACCTGGATCGGCATCGGTGGCGGTTTCGACGGTCCGAACCCATTCAACTTCTTCAACTTCATCCACCGCGCGCCGGACGGTTGCACCCTGACCTCCGAGTCGCTGCTCAAGAACGTGATGCCGTTCAACACCATGTCCATGGCCATGGGTCTGCACCCGCGTGTGGGTAACGAAGACACTATCATTGATCACAAGGGCGATCGTTTCGGCTCGGTCGATCAGATCAAGCAAACCGTGCGCATCGCCCACGAACTGGGTCGCGAAATCGCCACCGGCAAAGAAGCCCGTGAGATCTATCGCATCGGTGTGAAGTACAACAGCATCGAAGAAACCCTGTTGGCCAACGGCATGGCGCCCAACCGCAAGGCTGGGCAAAAAGGCGTGCCGCAGCGCGGCTGACCCACACGGCGAACGAGCGGCCGTGACCGCTCGTTCGCTGAACAGCTGCACGCTTGATAAAAACAATAAAACAAAGCTTTGAGGAGGCTGCATGGCCTTTCACCCAATCGCTGCCGCCGATGATGACGGTGCCGTTGCTGTTGCGCGTCCGTATGCCTGGATTGTCTTTGCCTTGACGTTCGGCCTGTTGATTTCCGATTACATGTCGCGTCAGGTGTTGAACGCGGTGTTCCCGCTGCTCAAGAGCGAGTGGACGCTGACTGACGGCCAGCTCGGCCTGCTCAGCGGCATCGTTGCCCTGATGGTCGGCTTGCTGACGTTTCCTTTGTCGCTGATGGCTGACCGCTTCGGCCGGGTCAAGAGCCTGGCGCTGATGGCGATGCTGTGGAGCCTGGCAACCCTGGGTTGCGCACTGGCGCAGGACTATCAGCAGATGTTCATCGCGCGGTTCATGGTCGGCGTCGGCGAGGCGGCCTATGGCAGCGTCGGCATCGCCGTGGTGATCTCGGTGTTCCCGAAACACATGCGTGCCACCCTGGCCAGTGCCTTCATGGCCGGCGGTATGTTCGGCTCGGTACTGGGCATGGCGCTGGGCGGGGCGATTGCGGCCAAGCTGGGCTGGCGCTGGTCGTTTGCCGGCATGTCATTGTTTGGCCTGGTGCTGGCGCTGCTCTATCCGCTGATCGTCAAGGAAGCGCGCATCGCTCCGAAACGTGCCGCTCAAGTGGCGAGCAAGGCGACGGCTGCGGCCACGCGCCCGTTGCGCACGCTGTGGTCGAGCCGCTCGGTAATAGCAACCTACATCGGCAGCGGCTTGCAACTGTTCGTCGGCGGCACGGTGATGGTGTGGATTCCCAGCTATCTCAATCGCTACTACGAAATGCCCACCGACAAGGCCGGCGGCATGGCGGCAATCATCGTGCTGTGCAGCGGTACGGGGATGATTCTTTGCGGCATGTTGAGTGATCGTCTGTGTCGCAATTCGCCGGAGCGCAAGGTCAGCCTGGCCATCGGCTTTTGCCTGGGCAGTTGCCTGCTGCTGTCGGCAGCCTTTGCCTTGCAGGCAGGTCCCGTGCAACTGCTGCTGATCTGCCTGGGCATGCTGATTGCCACGGGTACCACTGGCCCCGCCGGTGCGATGGTCGCCAACCTGACCCACTACTCGGTCCACGGTACGGCGTTCGCCACGCTGACCCTGGCCAACAACATGCTGGGGCTGGCGCCGGGGCCGTTCATCACCGGCCGGGTGTCCGACCTCATCGGTCTGCATGCCGCGTTTCAACTGGTGCCACTGGTCAGCCTCGCGGCAGCGGCGGTGTTCTTTTATGCCAAGTGTCATTACCACAAAGATATTGCCCGTCTTCAGGGTCAGAGCGTGCCTGACCCTATCGGTGAAGCCGGGTTAGAGGTGAAGTTGTGAGTCGTCGTTTACGTATTGATGTGTTTTTCGATTTCATCTGCCCCTGGTGCCTGATCGGCAAACGCCAGTTGGAGCATGCGCAGGTGCAGTTTCGCAGCCGCCATCCGGATGTGCAGATCACCACGGTGTGGCATGGCGTGCAGTTGCTGCCGCAGATACCGGTAGAAGGTGAACCCTTTGCCGATTTCTACCGCAAGCGCCTGGGCAATGCCGACGCCATGACCATGCGCCAGGCCCAGGTCCAGCAGGCTGCCAGGTCGGCCGGGTTGAACATCGACCTCAGCCGTATCGAGACGATGCCCAACACCGCGGACGCCCATCGTTTGTTCGAGCGGGCCAGTGTGCTGGGCAATGCCAGCCAGCGTGAAATGTTGCTCGAACGACTGTTCGCTGCGTATTTCAACAAACGCGAAAACCTCGGTAGCCGTGAGACCTTGCTGGCCATTGCTCGCTCCTGTGGCATTGACGCGAACGCCGTGCTCGATTGCCTGAAGGGCGACGCCACGCCATTTGCAGGTCCCCCTGGCGCGACCAGCGGCGTGCCGAGCTTTCAGTTCGACGGCCGCATGACAGTGATCGGGGCACAACCTGCCCAGTCGCTGCTCGGGGCCATGAACGAAGCACTCAAGGAAAGTGATCGCGAGCGGCAGCCAGCATGACCCGGCGCATACCCGTGCCAGTCGGCAAGCACCCCCAGGTCGGTGGCCGGGCGCTGTTCGAATTCGAAGACAAAAGCCTGGCGTTGTTCAACGTCGACGGGCAGATGTTTGCCATCGACGACAGCTGCCCGCATCAGGGCGCCTCGCTGTGTGGCGGGCGTCTTGAGGGTCGGGTGATTCAATGCTGCGCCCATGGCCTGCGCTTCGATTTGCACAGCGGTTACCTGCTCAATTCCAAAGCTGTAAAAGTCACGAGCTACCCGGTCGAGATCATCGACGGCCAGGCGTTCATCGTCATCGCAACCGAGGAGTCCGCGCCATGAGCGCCATTGCTCTCACCCGTATCCACAGCCGCACGCGCGAACTGGCACCGGGCTTTATCGTCAGTCTGATCGTGGCGGCCGCCGCCTCGTTCCTGTCCGAGCACTACGGTGCGCCGGTCATGCTGTTCGCCCTGCTGTTGGGCATGGCCCTGAATTTTCTTGCCGACGACGGCCCGTGCAAGGCCGGTATCGAGTTCACCGCCCGCACTGTGCTGCGCATCGGCGTGGCGCTGTTGGGCATGCGCATTACCCTGGAACAAATGGCGGCGCTGGGCTGGAAGCCGATAGCGCTGGTGGTGATCCTGGTGGTGGTGACCATCAGCGTGTCTGTGGTCGCCGCCAAGGCCCTCGGTTTCCAGCGCCTGTTCGGCATGCTCACCGGTGGCGCGACGGCCATCTGTGGCGCCTCGGCGGCCCTGGCGTTGGCAGCGGCGCTGCCGAACCATCCACAGAAAGAGCGGGCGACCCTGTTCACGGTGATCGGTGTCTCGGCGTTGTCGACGATGGCAATGATCGTCTACCCGATGATCGCCAACTGGCTGCAGTTGTCGCCGCAGGTCGCTGGCGTGTTCCTCGGCGCCACGATCCACGACGTGGCCCAGGTGGTGGGCGCCGGCTACAGCATGTCGACCGAGACCGGCGACACGGCCACGGTGGTCAAGCTGATGCGTGTTGCCATGCTGCTGCCGGTGATCGTCACCGCTGCGATGATCACCCGCATGCAAGGCGCCGACCCGACCGGCAAGCGCCCGCCGCTGTTGCCATGGTTCGCAGTGGGCTTCCTGATCCTGGCCTGCATCAACAGCACCGGCTGGATCGCGCCTGCGGTACAAGGCACGGTCAACGAACTGTCGCGCTGGTGCCTGGTGATCTCCATCAGTGCCCTGGGCATGAAGACCCGGCTCAAGGAACTGGCGTCAGTCGGGATCAAGCCGATCCTGCTGATGGTGGGGGAGACGGTGTTCCTCGTCGTGCTGGTGCTGCTGTTGCTGCGCTGGGGCTTCTGAACGCATTACCGATTTATGGCAGGGCTGCACGGTGTTGACTCCTCACGCCGTGTGGCTCCCGACCGGTGTCACAAACATCGGTTTTTCACGGCGACTGTACCAGCAGTCGCCGTTTTTTTGTCCGCTCGATTCAGAGGTCTTTCGGGCCTGCGACAGGTTTTGCGGTGGATTGTTTTTGCGCCCGCCATGAAGCCGGTGGCATCCCGAACTGACTGATGAACCCTGTGGGAGCGAGCCTGCTCGCGAAGACGTCGTGTCAGCCACCATAGCTATCGACTGACACACCGCATTCGCGAGCAGGCTCGCTCCCACAAGGATTGTGTTCCAACCTCACGCTTTCACGGCGACTGTACCAGCAGTCGCCGTTTTTTTGGGGCGGTCGATTCAGAGGTCTTTCGGGCCTGCGACGGGTTTTGCGGTGGATTGTTTTTGCGCTCGCCATGAAGCCGGCGGCATCCCGAACTGACTGATGAACCCTGTGGGAGCGAGCCTCACGCTTTCACGGCGACTGTACCAGCAGTCGCCGTTTTTTTTGGGCGGTCGATTCAGAGGTCTTTCGGGCCTGCGACGGGTTTTGCGGTGGATTGTTTTTGCGCCCGCCATGAAGCCGGCGGCATCCCGAACTGACTGATGAACCACCGCGTAAACGAACTCGCCATCGAGTAGCCCAGCATGTCGGCAATGCGACTGAGCGAGTAGTTCGGGTTGTCCAGATAGCGCAGCACCAGATCCCGGCGCACGTCGTTGATCACGTCGTTGAAGGCGCAACCGTCGTCCTTGAGGCGGCGTTGCAGGGTGCGTACGTTCATGCCCTGGCTCTGGGCGATCTGTTCGATGGTGGCGCGGCCCATGGGCAGCAGCAGGTAGATGGCCTTGCGCACTTCGAACAGCATCGAGGTGCCTTCGTGGCTTTGCAGTGAGTCGAGGTAGCTCTGGGCGTAGCGGGCCATGGCCGGGTCGGCGTTGGGGTTGGTCATGTCGAGGCTGGCGTCGGAGCAGACGATGCCATTGAACTCGCTGCCGAATTCCAGTTTGCAGCCGAACAGACGGCGGTGCAGGTGCAGGTTGTCCGGCGCCTGGTGCATGAAGTTGACGCTGTAGGGGTGCCAGTGCGAGCCGAGCAGGGCCGCGCAGAGGCGGAACATCACGCCGATGGCCAGCTCCGTGGCCTGGCGGCTGGGCATGGGGGTTTCGGTGACCACCTCTTCGCGGATGATCACCATCTTGCCGGCCTCTTCAATGAAGATGGCCAATGAATCATTCATCAGGTGCCGGTAATGCACCACCACCTGCAAGGCATCGCGCAGGGTGCGCTGGTGGCTGAGCAGCAGGCTGACCACGCCGAAGTCCGAAAGCTGGCGCGACTCGGCCATGCTCAGGCCGAAGGTCTGGCAGCCGCTGGCGGCGGCCGAGTCTTCCAGCAACCGGACGGCGGCATCGATATGGATGCGGTGCTCAGGGGCCAGCAGTTGGGCTCTGCTCAGGCCGACAGTGGCCAGTACGTCGCGCGGGTTGAAACCCAGGTATTGGGTAACCTCCAGGTAGTTGGTCAAGACAGCGGCGCGAACAAGCTTGGTCATGCGAAGGTCTTCCCTGTGCCGATGGCGATTGGCGTGAGCGTGGCGACTATATCCAGCGTATCAACAGTTGAACAGTTGTCATGTCGTCGATGGTTTTCATGCTGTGCGCTCATCCATCCACTACGCTGCTTGGAGCCATCAGCGCTCATCCGTTGATTACAGTGACCTTGCGCCAACCTGCGCGGTTTTTCGACCAGTGGTCTGGCTGTCCGGATGTCGGACAATTTGTCATCAAAAGAAAAGTGCCTGACGTCCAATGTAAAGCGATTCGGGTGGGCGCTCTTTAATGTCGAACCTACAAAAAGCCCCTGGCGAAAACAGCCAGTCGAGTTATCGAGAAAGCGAAGGTGTTGACCGTGGACAAACTGCAAACTGCCGCCACCGTTCTGATCGTTCCGGGTCTGCGCGAGCACGTGGCCGAACATTGGCAAACCTTGCTGCAAGCCAGGCTGTGCAAAGTGCGCAGCGTCCCGCCACTGGAGACCGACAAGCTCGATTGCATGGCTCGTGTGCGGGCGATTCAACACGAACTCGAGCAGATCGACGGGCCAGTGATTCTGGTGGCCCACAGCGCTGGCGTGCTGATGGTCGCGCACTGGGCTGCGCGTTTCAGTCGTCCGATCAAGGGCGCTTTGCTGGCCGCGCCACCGGACCTCGATGCGGTCTGGCCGGCCAACTATCCTTCTTCCGAAACCCTGCGTAGCCAGGGCTGGAATCCTCTGCCACAAGGCCCGCTGCCATTTCGCAGCATCGTGGCCGGCAGCACCAACGATCACCTTGCCACGCTGCCTGCGGTCACCCGCATGGCAGAAGGCTGGGGAGCCGAATTGCTCAATCTGGGCGATGTCGGTCATCTCAATCCGGCCGCAGGATTTGGCCAATGGCAGCAAGCCGAAGCACTCATCCTGGAGCTGGACCGCTAGTACAAGGAGCTGGATTGGCAGTACGCCACCGGCCATTGCCCTCATTCCTTAAACGCCACCCCAAAGAGGGCAGCGTGAGGGCGGCTGCGCTAAAACAAATACAAAAAGGGCGGAGACAACGCAATGCACAACAATAAGAGTCACGGTTTCACCGTAGCGCGCTACACCTTGCTGGCCTCGGCCATTCTGGCCGTGATCGCACCGGCGGCCCAAGGGGTCGAGATCGATCTGGGCAACCCGGACTGGACCGCGCGCCTGGATAACACCGTGAAGTACAACTACGGTGTGCGCACCGAAAGTGCCGACAAGCGCATGTTGGGAACGCCGAACAACAACGACGGCGATTACAACTTCCGCAAGGCCGGCACCAACATCACCAACCGTATCGACCTGTTGACCGAAATGGACGTGGTCTACAAGAACGCCATGGGCTTTCGCGTCAGCGCCGCCACCTGGTACGACAAGGCCTATGACAACACCGGTTCCAACTCCAACCCGTTCGTCAACGGCAATGGTTCGACGTCGGGCCTGATCGCCAACGACCCGCGCCTGGCAGGGGTCACCCATGACAACGTCGGCAATGGCAGCCCGCACCTGAGCAATTATGCCCAGCGCTACTACAGCGGTCCTTCGGGCGAAATCCTCGATGCCTTCGTGTTCTACAGCACCGAAGTGGGCGAGGAGTCGATACTCAGCGTCAAGGCCGGTCAGCACAACGTGTTCTGGGGCGAGACCATTCTCAACCCGGTGCATTCGGTCAGCTACGGCCAGTCCGGCCTCGATCTGGCGAAACTGGCGGCCTCGCCAGGTACGGAAGCCAAAGAGCTCTTTGTCCCGCGTAATCAGCTGTCGATGACCTTTACCGTCAACCCCGAGCTGACCGTGGGCGCCCAGTACTTTCTCGATTGGGACGCCGCTCGCCTGCCTGAAGCGGGCACCTACTACGGCGGCTCCGACCTGGTCGGTTTCGGCGCGCAGTCGTTCTTGCTGGGCAACACTAACGCTGTTGTACCTGGCAGTCCTCTGGGGTGCGGCCTGGCGCCGTGTAATGCGCTGACCAACGTACGTCGTGGCCATGACCTGACACCGGGCAGCAGCGGCGACTGGGGCGTCATGGCCAAGTGGTCGCCTGCGTGGCTGGATGGCACCCTCGGCGTCTACTACCGCGAGACCTCGGAAATCCTCCCGCAAGCCTGGCTGGACGCCCGAGGCATCAGCTCGGCCAACGCCAACGGCACCCGTCCGGCAGGGCAAGTGCCTGCGGTGGTCAACACCCTCAATTCGCTGGACACCGCCACCTATCAACTGGCCTATGCCGACAACATCAAGATCCTTGGCCTGAGCTTGTCCAAGGACGTGGGCGGGATCAGTGTCGGTTCGGACCTGAACGTGCGTCACAACATGCCGCTGGCCAGTATCCCGGCGATCGTCAGCACCACCAGCCCGCTGGGTCTGGGCAAAGGCCTGGGCCTGTTGCCTGCGCGTTCGGATGCCACTGGCGTGATCTACGACACCCCGCACCGCGGCGACAGCATGAGCGCCACCGGCGACACCCTGCACTGGACGCTCAACGGTCTGATGACCCTGCCGAAAACGCCGGTATTCGATCAGGCAACCGTGCTTGCCGAGTTGTACTACAGCAACCTGCTCAAGCTCGATAGCAAGAACGAAGCGCTCTACAAGGGCAAGGACAGCTATCGCGGCATCGATGCGCCGACTCGTGACAACTGGGGGCTGGCGGTCAACTTCACACCAACCTGGTACCAGGTGTTCCCGGGTATCGACCTCAACGCGCCGATGTCGGTCAACGTCGGTCTCGCCGGTGTGTCGCCGGTCTCCGGTGGCGGTGCCAAGGACACCGGCAACTATGCCGTGGGCGTCGGTGCCGTTGTGTACAACAAATACTTTGTCGACCTGAAGTACGTGGATTCCTTCGGCCAGGCCGACAAGTGCAACGTCAGCGGCGTGAGCACCGGCCCGACCGGCGGTGACGGCTCCACGCCAAACGCCTTCAGCGGCAACGAAAACTACGCCTGTTTCGCCGGCGGCTACTCGTCCTTCTCCGGAGGTGGTGCCACGACCGAGGACCGTGGCGCCGTGTACCTGACGATGAAAACAACATTCTGATTCACCACTGATTTGCTCAAAGCAAGCAGGAGAATAACAAGATGAAATGTGTACAAACCGTGTTGGCCGCTTCGCTGGCCATGGTCCTTGCCGCCCAGGCACAGGCCGCTGTTTCAACCCAGGAAGCTGCCAAGCTGGGCACCAGCCTGACCCTGGTGGGCGCCGAAAAGGCCGGGAACGCTGATGGTTCCATCCCCGCCTACAACGGTGGCCTGACCACCGCGCCGGCCAGCTTCAAAGCCGGCGACAGCATGCGCCCCGATCCGTTCGCCAGTGAAAAACCGCTGCTGGTGATCGACGGCAAGAACGTCGATCAATACAAGGGCCTGCTCACGGCCACCACGGTGGAACTGGCCAAGCGTTTCCCGACGTTCCGCGTCGACGTGTACCCGACGCACCGCACCGTTTCGCTGCCTCAAGCGGTTCTGGATAACGGCGTGAAGAACGCCAGCGGCGCCAAGTCCCTGGAAGGTGGCCTGGCCATCGACAACGTGCTGCCGGGCGTTCCGTTCCCGATTCCGCAGTCGGGCAACGAAGCGATGTGGAACTTCCTGCTGCGCTACCAGGGTGTCAGCATCAGCTCCAAGTACGACTCCTGGAACGTCGACTCGGCCGGCGTGCCGAGCCTGGCGATCACCGGGCAAGCGAACATCTCCTATCCGATCTATGAAAACCTCTCGCAGCCGATCAGCAGCGCTGACGTGTACTACCAGATGAAGCTGGCGTACACCGGTCCTGCACGCCGGGCCGGTGAGGCGATCATGCTCAAGGACGCCGCCAACCCATTGGAGCAGCCGCGTCGTGCCTGGCAGTACCTGCCAGGTCAGCGTCGCGTGAAACTGGCGCCGACCCTGGCCTACGACACGCCTAACCCGGGTACCGCCGGTGCGGGCACCTACGATGACGTGTTCGTGTTCAACGGTGCGCTGGATCGCTACGACTGGAAGCTGGTGGGCAAGCAGGAAATGATCGTGCCCTACAACACCTACAAGTTGACCTATGTGCAGGATCCGAAGTCGCTGACCACCGCCAACCACATCGCGCCGGACTTCGTACGCTGGGAAAAACACCGTGTATGGGTCGTCGAAGGCAACCTCAAGGCCGGCGCCCGTCACATCTATGCCAAGCGCCGCTTCTACCTCGACGAAGACAGCTGGACCGCTCTGGCCTCGGATCAATATGACGCCCGTGGCCAGCTCTATCGCGGTTCCTTCGCCTTCCTGAGCCAGAGCTACGACAAGCAGGTTCCGGACTCCACGCCGTTCATGATCTACGACCTGGTCGGTGGTTCGTACAACATCAACGGTGTGGTCGGTCCTTACGGCGGCATCAAGTACGTCGACCCGCTCTCCAAGGCGCAGTGGTCTTCGGAATCGCTGGCAGGCGCCGGCATTCGCTAAGCCAACCGCAAGCAAGCGCTCGCACGATCCACTGTGGGAGCGAGCCTGCTCGCGATGGACCAGAGGGCGACGCGGGCATCCAGAAAGCACGCGTAATCGTTAACGTTCATCGCGAGCAGGCTCGCTCCCACATGACCTGCACGGCGCAAGGTTTGAACGTCAGGCACACGGATGTGTGTCCCGGCGTGGTTTTCCGAAGAGGACGCAGTATGTGTTCGTATAAAAATAATATGTTGCAGCTGGCCTTTGGCGTTGTGCTTTGCCTGTCTCAGGGCATCACCCACGCGGCCGAGTACGTCGATGTACTGGACCAGCCGGCCAGGGTCAGTGCCCTGGCGATCAACAGCCCGTTGACCGGCATGACCCGTGCCGGTTCGCGTGTGATCACTGTCGGTCAGCGTGGCCACATTCTGTTCTCCGATGATTCCGGTCAGCACTGGCAACAGGCCTCTGTGCCGGTCAGTGCCGACCTCACCGCCGTGAGTTTCCCGACCGCCAGCCAAGGCTGGGCGGTGGGCAATGACGGCGTGGTGCTGCACAGCGACGATGCTGGCGCGACCTGGAAGAAGCAACTCGACGGTCGTCAGATCGGCGACCTGCTGATCAAGCATTATTCGGCACTGGCCAGTGCCGAGCCGAACAACGAGCAATGGCCGCTGCTGTCTGCCGAGGGCCAGAGGCTACTGGATCAAGGCGCGGACAAACCGTTGCTGGACGTCTGGTTCGCCAACGAAAAGACCGGCTATGTGGTCGGCGTGTTCAACCTGATCCTGCGCACTGACGATGGCGGCCAGAGCTGGACCCCGTTCCAGGATCGCACCGATAACCCGCAGGGTTTCCACCTCAACGCCATCGCCTCCACCGGCGACGCTCTGTACATCGCCGGCGAGCAGGGCCTGTTGCTCAAGTGGGACGACAGCGCGCAACGCTTCAATGCCGTGCCGACGCCGTATCAGGGCAGTTTCTTCGGCGTGCTCGGCAAGCCCGGCGAAGTGCTGATCTACGGCCTGCGCGGCAACGTGCTGCGCAGCACCGACGGCGGCCAGAGCTGGACCGCACTGGACAGCGGCGTGCACATCAGCATCACCGCGGGCCTGATCGACGCCCGTGGCAATTACCGTCTGTTCACCCAGGGCGGGCAGATGCTGGTCAGCCAGGGGACGGGCGCGCAGATGCATCTGCTGCGGCAACCGGTACCGACGCCGGTCGCCGGCGCTGCCCAGTCCACCGATGGCGCACTGGTGCTGGCGGGCAGCCGTGGCACCCGGACGCTGTCCGCCGATCCAGCCCTCGAACCCTAAAAGCGAGAACCCAGACATGGGCAATATCAAACAAGACGCCATGCCGGTGATTCGCGATGTGCGTGATTTCGATCAGCGCTCCGGCAACCTCCTCGAACGGCTGGTGTTCAACTTCCGCCCGCTGTTCATGCTGCTGATGGTGCTGGCCACCGTAGTGCTGGGCTTCATGGCCGTGACTCGCCTGGAGTTGCGCCCAAGCTTCGAAAAAATGATTCCCCAGAGCCAACCGTACATCCAGAACTTCCTGGAAAACCGCGCCTCCCTGCGGGGCCTGGGCAACTCGGTGCGGGTGGTGGTCGAAAACACCAAGGGCGATATTTTCGATCCCGACTACCTCGACGTACTCAAGCAGGTCAACGACCAACTGTTCCTCACCGAAGGCGTCGACCGTGCGTGGATGAAGTCGCTGTGGAGCCCGGGCGTGCGCTGGACCGAAGTCACCGAAGACGGTTTCCAGGGTGGCCCGGTGATGCCCGACACCTATGCCGGCCAGCCTGAACAGATCGAACAGCTGCGCCAGAACATCTCCCGCGCCGGCATCGTCGGCAGCCTGGTGGCCAGCGACTTCAAGTCGACCATGCTGATCGTGCCGCTGCTGGACAAAGCCGCCGCCGGCGGTCAACCCATCAACTACCACGCCTTCTCGCAGATGCTCGAAGAGCAGTTGCGCGACAAGATCGAATACGCCGGCGACAGCGCTGCGCGCAAATCCGGGGTCGAAGGCAGCGGCCATTACAAGGTCCGGGTGATCGGCTTCGCCAAGCTCATGGGCGACCTGATCGACGGCCTGATCCAGGTGATGATGTTCTTCGGCCTGGCCGTCGTTACGTCGCTTGTCATTATCTACGCCTACACCCGTTGCGTGCGCAGCACCCTGCTGGTGGTCGGCTGCTCGCTGATCGCGGTGGTCTGGCAACTGGGCATCGTCGCCTGGCTCGGTTACGCCATCGACCCGTACTCGGTGCTGGTGCCGTTTTTGATCTTTGCCATCGGCGTGTCCCACGCCGCGCAGAAGATGAACGGCATCATGCAGGACATCGCCCGTGGCACTCACAAACTGATCGCTGCGCGCTACACCTTCCGCCGTCTGTTCATTGCCGGCGTCACCGCGTTGCTCGCCGACGCCGTGGGTTTTGCGGTGCTGATGCTGATCGATATCCCGGTGATCCAGGACCTGGCGATCACCGCCAGCATCGGCGTCGCGGTGCTGATTTTCACCTCACTGTTGCTGATGCCGGTGGCGCTGTCCTACGTCGGTGTTGGCGCCAAGGCCGCCGAGCGCGCCCTGAAAATCGACACCCGTGCCGACAAGCACAGAGGCTTCGGCAAACTCTGGGACCTGCTCGATCGCTTCACCACCGCCAAGTGGGCCACGGGCGCCGTGCTGGTCGCGGTGTTGATGGGCGTTGGCGGCTATGTGGTCAGCCTCAACCTGAAGATCGGCGACCTGGAAAGCGGGGCGCCGGAGTTGCGCGCCGACTCGCGCTACAACCGCGACAACGCCTACATCACCCAGCATTACGCGCTGTCCAGCGACCTGTTCGCGGTGATGATCAAGACCGCGCCGGAAGGCTGCCTGAACTACAAGACCCTGGTCCTCGCCGACCGCCTGGCCTGGGAGCTGCAACAGTATCCGGGCGTACAGGCCACGGCCTCGCTGGTCAACGCGGTGCGGCAGATCACCGCCGGCACCTACGAAGGCAACCCCAAGCTCAACAGCATCCAGCGCAACCAGGACGTGCTCAACTACGCCGCCCAGCAAGCCTCGGTCAACTCGCCGGAGCTGTTCAACACCGACTGCTCGGTGATGCCGGTGATCGCCTTCCTCAAGGATCACAAGGCCGAGACCCTCGATGCCGTGGTGGCGATCGCCGACCAGTTCGCCAAGGAAAACAGCACCGAGGACCGCCAGTTCCTGCTCGCTGCCGGCAGCGCCGGGATCGAGGCGGCGACCAACATCGTGGTACGTGAAGCCAACCACACCATGCTGCTGTACGTGTATGCGGCGGTGACGCTGTTCTGCCTGATCACCTTCCGCAGTTGGCGCGCCACGCTGGTGGCGTTGTTGCCGCTGGTGCTGACCTCGATCCTCTGCGAAGCCTTGATGGTGGCCATGGGCATCGGCGTGAAGGTCGCGACCCTGCCGGTGATCGCCCTCGGCGTGGGTATCGGCGTCGACTACGCCTTGTACCTGCTCAGCGTGCAACTGCACTTCCAGCGCCAGGGCCTGCCGCTGTCCCAGGCCTACCGCAACGCCGTGTCCTTCACCGGTCGGGTGGTCGGGCTGGTGGGCATCACCCTCGCGGCCGGCGTGGTGTGCTGGGTCTGGTCGCCGATCAAGTTCCAGGCCGACATGGGCATCCTGCTGACCTTCATGTTCCTGTGGAACATGCTCGGCGCGCTGATCCTGATTCCGGCCCTGTCCTTCTTCCTGCTGCGCGAGCGGGCACCCCAGCCCGGTCCTGTTGCGGTCACCGAAAACACTGAATCCACTGAACGTCCCGGCATGCCGCATGCCGTGACCACTTCCGAGTAAGCCAAGATGTCTGACTACAAAGCTCCCCTGCGCGACATGCGCTTCGTACTCAACGAGGTTTTCCAGGTGTCCCGGCTGTGGGCGCAATTGCCCGGCCTGGCCGACGTGATCGATGAAGAAACCGCCGCCGCCATCCTCGAAGAGGCCGGCAAGATCAGCGGCGAAGTCATCGCACCCCTGAACCGCGCCACCGACGAGCAGGGCTGCACCTGGAGCGATGGCTCGGTCACCGCGCCAGACGGTTTTGCCCAGGCCTATCAAGCCTTCGCCGAAGGCGGTTGGGTGGGTGTCGGCGGTGATCCGCAGTACGGCGGCATGGGCATGCCCAAGGCCATTTCCGCGCAGGTCGAGGAGATGGTCAACTCGGCCAGCCTGTCGTTCGGCCTGTACCCGATGCTGACCGCCGGCGCGTGCCTGTCGATCAAGGCGCACGCCAGCGAAGAGCTCAAGCAACGCTATCTGCCCAACATGTACGCCGGCACCTGGACCGGTTCGATGTGCCTGACCGAGGCCCACGCCGGCACCGACCTGGGCATGATTCGCACCCGCGCCGAGCCACAGGCCGACGGCAGCTACAAGGTCAGTGGCAGCAAGATCTTCATCACCGGCGGCGACCACGACCTGACCGAGAACATCATCCATCTGGTCCTGGCGCGACTGCCGGACGCACCGGCGGGGCCAAAGGGCATCTCGCTGTTCCTGGTGCCGAAAGTGCTGGTCAATGCCGACGGTTCGCTGGGTGAACACAACGCGCTGTCCTGCGGTTCCATCGAACACAAGATGGGCATCAAGGCCTCCGCCACCTGCGTGATGAACTTCGATGGCGCCACCGGCTGGATCGTCGATGCGCCGAACAAAGGCCTGGCGGCGATGTTCACCATGATGAATTACGAGCGTCTGGGCGTGGGCATCCAGGGGCTGGCGCAGGGCGAGCGTTCGTACCAGAACGCCGTCGCATACGCCCGTGACCGCCTGCAAAGCCGTGCACCGACCGGCGCGCAGAACAAGGACAAGGCCGCCGACCCGATCATCGTCCACCCGGACGTGCGTCGCATGCTGTTGACCATGAAAGCCTTGAACGAAGGCGGCCGTGCATTCTCCAGCTACGTGGCCCTGCAACTGGACATCGCCAAGTACAGTGAAGACGACCTCGCCCGCATCCGCGCACAGGAACTGGTATCGCTACTGACCCCGGTGGCCAAGGCCTTCCTCACCGACATGGGCCTGGAAACCGCCCTGCATGGTCAGATGATTTTCGGCGGCCATGGCTACATCCGCGAATGGGGCCAGGAGCAACTGGTGCGCGACGTGCGCATCACTCAGATCTACGAAGGCACCAACGGCATTCAGTCCCTGGACCTGGCCGGGCGCAAGATCGTCGGCAGCGGCGGGGCGCTCTACCGCTTGTTCGCCTCGGAAATCCGCGACTTTACCGCTAACGCCAGTGCCAGCCTCGACGAGTTCACCAAGCCGCTGAATGCCGCTGTGGACACCCTCGACGAGCTGACCGCATGGCTGCTGGACCGGGCACAAAGCAACCCGAATGAAATCGGCGCGGCCTCGGTCGAGTACCTGCACGTGTTTGGCTACACCGCGTACGCCTACATGTGGGCGCGCATGGCCAACGCCGTGATGAGCGGCGATGCCGAGGACGACTTCTACACCAGCAAACTGGCGACGGCGCGCTTCTACTTTGCTCGGTTGCTGCCGCGCATCCGCTCGTTGAGTGCATCGGCCAAGGCCGGTAGTGACTGTCTCTACGAGCTGCAAGCCGATCAGTTCTGATCGAAAGGACAAGGAACCTTATTCATGATGGCGACAAAAATAATCCCGCCCGCCGACGGCGCCTATGCCTATCCCTTGCTGATCAAGCAATTGCTGCTGTCCGGCGTGCGCTACGAACCGGGTCGGGAAATCGTCTACGCCGACAAGCTGCGCTACAGCTACGAGACCCTCAACAAGCGTATTCGCCGCCTGGCCAATGCGCTGACCGCCGCCGGAGTCAAGGCCGGTGACACCGTGGCCTTGCTCGACTGGGACAGCCACCGCTACCTGGAATGCTTCTTCGCCGTACCGATGATCGGTGCGGTGCTGCACACGGTGAACATTCGCCTGTCGCCGGAGCAGGTGCTGTTCACCATGAACCACGCCGAGGATGACCTGGTGCTGGTGCATGATGATTTCCTGCCGCTGGTGGAGCAGATCCACGGTCGCCTGGAAACCGTAAAAGGCTACCTGCAACTCACCGATGACAGCGCCGCCAGTACATCGCTGCCGGTGCTCGGTGAATACGAGCACCTGTTGTCCCTGGCCTCGGACCAGTACGACTTCCCCGATTTCGACGAGAACTCGGTGGCCACGCTGTTCTACACCACCGGCACCACCGGCGACCCGAAAGGCGTGTACTTCAGCCATCGACAACTGGTGCTGCACACCTTGAATGCCGTCGGCACCCTGGGCGTCTATCAGGGCCAGCCGCTGCTGCGTTCCGACGATGTGTACATGCCCATCACGCCGATGTTCCACGTGCATGCCTGGGGTGTGCCGTATGTCGCGACCCTGATGGGCATCAAGCAGGTCTACCCCGGTCGCTACGAGCCCAACAGCCTGGTCAGGCTGTACCGCGAAGAGAAGGTGACCTTCTCCCACTGCGTGCCGACCATTTTGCAGATGATCCTCCACTGCGAGGAAGGCAAGGCCACTCGTTTCGATGGCTGGAAAATGCTCCTCGGCGGTAGCGCCCTGACCCTCGGTGTCGCCAGCGAAGCCAGCGCCAAAGGCATGGTGGTGCACGCTGGCTACGGCATGTCGGAAACCTGCCCGTTGCTGTGCCTGACCTACCTGCGTGACGAAGACCTCAAGCTGTCCGCCGACGCGCAACTGCCGATCCGCATCAAGACCGGCACGCCGGTGCCGATGGTCGACTTGAAGATCATCGACGCCGAGGGCAACGACGTGGCCCATGACGGTGAGTCCCTTGGCGAAATCGTGGTGCGCGCGCCGTGGCTGACCCAGGGCTATCTCAACGCCCCGGACAAAGGCGCGGAGCTGTGGCACAACGGCTGGCTGCATACTGGCGACATGGCCTCGATCGACAAGCTCGGCGGCGTGGAAATCAAGGACCGGATCAAGGACGTGATCAAGACCGGCGGCGAGTGGATCAGCTCCCTGGAACTGGAAAGCCTGATCAGCGAACACCCGGGCGTGATGTCCGTCGCTGTCGTGGGCATTGCCGACGAACAATGGGGCGAGCGGCCGATGGCGATGGTGGTGGGTGAGCCGGGGCACTTCCTCGACCGCAAGATCCTCGAAACCCACCTGCAAGCCTTCGTCGACGGCGGGCGCATCAACAAATGGGCGATCCCCAAGCAGTTCAAGTTCGTCGCCGAAATCCCCAAGACCAGCGTCGGCAAGATCAACAAGAAGCTGATTCGGGAAAGCGCAGCGAACTGAGGGATATTCCTGCCACTGATGTTGCCGTTGTTGTAGGAGCGAGCACGCTCGCGATGGTCGTTAACGATAACGCGTGCTATCTGGTTAAACGCAGCGCTCTTGAGTTAATCGCGAGCATGCTCGCTCCTACAGGAAACAGGAAACAGGAAACAGGAAACAGGAAACAGGAAACAGGAAACAGGAAACCATCGGTGCCAGGCGGTTTCTGGATAGATTGCGGGGCGTCATCTTTGTCATAGTCATCGCCAAAGATAACGCCCCGTCGGTCGCAGTTTTCAGCACCTGTGCCAAGCTGAACGGGGTATTGAACCACCGCGCATTCAAATGCCGGCCAGGAAAACCCCAGGAAGCCCACGACATGACCTCCACCCGTGCATCAGACATCCGCCAAGAGTTCTACAAAACTGTTTGGTTCTACTTCAAAGTGGTGTGGCCGATCTTCTCGATACTGTTGCTGGTGATCATTGCGTTCGGACTCATCATCGCCCAACTGGAAGGCTGGAGCCCTTATGACGGTATCTACTTCGCCTTCGTGACCGGCTTGACCATCGGCTATGGAGAGCTAGTGCCCAAACTGGGCGTCTCGCGAGTGCTGGCGATCCTGCTGGGCTTCAACGGCGTACTGTTGACCGCGACATTCGCGGCGATCAGTGTGCGGGCTATTGAAGTGACGGTGACGGCATCACGCAAAAGTGTGTAGGAGCGAGCAGGCTCGCGATGGAGGCCAACGATAACACTGGTTGTCTGGATAACCGCGTCATCGTTAACGTTCATCGCTAGCCTGCTCGCTCCTACAGTTTGTTCAAGCTTCCCAACCCGCCCCGCTCACCGCCGCCTGCACCAGTGGGTGCAGGTCCGCGCCCTGATGTTCCGTCTGCCAGGCCAGCAATTCCTTGCGCATGCTCGGCGCCCAGTACATCTGCATATGATTGCGCACGCTGAGCACCGCCTGTTGCTGATCCGGCTGGCTGGCGAAGTACTGGGCGATCTGGTTGGCCATCTTGATCAGGTTGTTCGTGCTCATCGGCGCACCTCCGCTTTGGCGCCGCGAGACTGACGGCGTTCGTCAAGCAGACGCTGCTGTTCATCACTGAATGCCTGGAAGCGTTTTTGCCACTCCGAAGGGTGATAGACGCGGCTGACCTCCACGGCGGTGACCTTGTATTCCGGACAGTTGGTGGCCCAGTCGGAGTTGTCGGTGGTGATGACGTTGGCGCCCGATTCCGGGAAGTGGAACGTGGTGTACACCACGCCTGGCGCAACCCGTTCGCTAACCCGCGCACGCAGTACGGTCTGGCCGGCGCGGCTGCCGATGCCGACCCAGTCACCCTCGTTGATGCCACGGCTCTCGGCGTCGGTCGGATGGATTTCCAGGCGGTCTTCGTCATGCCAGGCGACGTTGTCGGTGCGCCGGGTCTGGGCGCCGACGTTGTACTGGCTGAGGATGCGCCCGGTGGTCAGCAGCAGCGGATAGCGTGCGTTGACCTTCTCCTCGGTGGGCACGTAACCGGTGAGCATGAAGCGCCCCTTGCCGCGCACGAACTCCTCGATGTGCATGGTCGGCGTGCCGTCCGGTGCCTCGGCGTTGCACGGCCATTGCAGGCTGCCGTGGCGCTCGAGTTCCGCGTAGCTGACATTGGTGAAGGTCGGCGTCAGGCGGGCGATTTCATCCATGATTTCCGATGGATGCTTGTAGTCCATCCGGTAGCCCAGGGCGTTGGCCAGGGCCACGGTGCCTTCCCAGTCGGCCTTGCCGCCCAGCGGCTCCATCACCTTGCGCACCCGGGAGATGCGGCGTTCGGCGTTGGTGAAGGTGCCGTCCTTTTCCAGGAACGAACTGCCCGGCAGGAACACGTGGGCGAACTTGGCGGTCTCGTTGAGGAAAATGTCCTGCACCACCACGCATTCCATGGCCGACAGGGCCGCAGTGACGTGCTGGGTATTCGGGTCGCTCTGGGCGATGTCTTCGCCCTGGCAGTACAGGCCCTTGAAGGTGCCAGCCAATGCCGACTCGAACATGTTCGGAATGCGCAGGCCCGGATCGGGTTGCAGGGTGACGTTCCACGCCTGTTCGAACTCGGTGCGTACCGCCACGTTGGAGATGTGCCGGTAGCCGGGCAGTTCGTGGGGGAAAGAGCCCATGTCGCAGGAGCCCTGCACGTTGTTCTGCCCACGCAGCGGGTTCACGCCTACGCCTTCGCGACCGATGTTGCCGGTGGCCATGGCGAGGTTGGCGATGCCCATCACCGAGGTGCTGCCCTGGCTGTGTTCGGTGACGCCCAAACCGTAGTAGATCGCCGCATTGCCGCCGGTGGCGTACAGCCGGGCTGCGGCGCGGATGTCTTCAGCGGGCACACCGCAGATCGGGCCGATGACTTCCGGCGAGTTTTCCGCGCGGCTGACAAACTCGCTCCAGCGGGCGAAATCGCCGCCCTCGCAACGGGCGTCGATAAAGGCCTGGTCTTGCAAGCCTTCGGTGATGATCGTATGGGCCAGCGCGTTAAGCATGGCGACGTTGGTGCCGGGGCGCAGGGCCAGGTGCAGTTCGGCGCGGGCGTGCACCGTATCCACCAGATCGATGCGTCGCGGATCGATGACGATCAACCGCGCACCTTCGCGCAGGCGGCGTTTGAGCTGGGAGGCGAACACCGGGTGGGCGTCGCTGGGGTTGGCGCCCATCACCAGCACCACATCGGCCTGCATCACCGAGTCGAAACTCTGGGTGCCGGCGGACTCGCCCAGGGTTTGCTTCAGGCCATAACCGGTGGGTGAGTGGCAGACCCGCGCACAGGTGTCGACGTTGTTGTTGCCAAACGCGGCACGCACCAGTTTTTGCACCAGATAGGTTTCTTCGTTGGTGCAGCGGCTGGAGGTGATGCCACCGATGGAGTCGCGGCCGTAGGTCTGCTGCAAACGACGGAATTCGCTGGCGGCATAGGTCACCGCTTCATCCCAGCTGACCTCCTGCCACGGGTCGCTGATGTGCTTGCGGATCATCGGCTTGGTGATGCGATCCGGGTGGGTGGCGTAGCCCCAGGCAAAGCGTCCTTTGACGCAGGAGTGGCCGTGGTTGGCCTGGCCGTTTTTGTCTGGAACCATGCGTACCAACTGGTCGCCTTTCATCTCGGCGCGGAACGAACAGCCCACACCGCAGTAGGCGCAGGTGGTGATGACGCTGCGTTCGGGTTGGCCCAACTCGACCACACTTTTTTCCATCAGGGTCGCAGTCGGGCAGGCCTGCACACAGGCGCCACAGGACACGCATTCGGACTCGAGGAAGTTCTCGCCACCGGCGGCCGCCACACGGGACTCGAAACCGCGCCCGGTAATGGTCAGGGCGAAAGTACCCTGGGTTTCTTCGCAGGCACGTACGCAGCGGTTGCAGACGATGCACTTGCTCGGGTCGTAATCGAAATACGGGTTGGAGGTGTCCTTCACGTCCTCCAGATGGTTCTCACCTTCGTAGCCGTAACGCACCTCCCGCAGGCCGACCTGACCGGCCACGGTTTGCAGCTCGCAGTTGCCGTTGGCCGAGCAGGTCAGGCAGTCCAGCGGGTGATCGGAGATGTACAACTCCATGACGTTGCGGCGCAGGGTGGCGAGCTTGGGCGTCTGGGTGTGCACGGTCATGCCTTCGGTGACCGGTGTGGTGCAGGACGCGGGATAGCCGCGCATGCCATCGATCTCCACCAGGCACATGCGGCAGGAGCCGAAGGCTTCCAGGCTGTCGGTGGCACAGAGTTTCGGAATGGTGGTGCCCATCAGCGCCGCGGCGCGCATCACAGAGGTGCCTTCGGGCACGGTGATGCTGCGGCCATCGATGTTCAGGGTGATCTGCACCTGGCTTTCGCGAGCGGGCGTGCCCAGATCCATGTCGGTTTTCGGATCGAAGTAAGTGATCATTGCTCGGCCTCCGAGGCTTGCAGACCGAAGTCAGCGGGGAAATGCTTGAGTGCACTGGTCACCGGGTAGGCCGTCATGCCGCCCAGGGCGCAGAGCGAGCCATAGGTCAGGGTGTCGCAGAGGTCCTTGAGGAGGATCACCTGCTCGTCCCGTGCGGCGGTATCGGGAGCAGCCAGCAGGCGGTCCACCACTTCCACTCCACGGGTGGAGCCGATGCGGCACGGGGTGCATTTGCCACAGGATTCCTCGGCGCAGAACTGCAGGGCGAAACGCGCCATATGGGCCATGTCGAGGGTGTCGTCCGCCACCACCACACCACCGTGACCGAGCATCGCGCCAATGGCGGCGAAGGCCTCGTAATCCAGCGGCGTGTCGAATTGTCCCGGTGGCACCCAGGCGCCCAGCGGGCCGCCCACTTGTGCGGCTTTCAGCGGCCGGCCACTGGCAGTACCGCCGCCGTAGTCTTCAACCAGCTCGCGCAGGGTCAGGCCAAAGGCTCGCTCCACCAAACCACCGTGACGCACATTGCCCGCCAGTTGGAAGGGCATGGTGCCCAGGGAACGGCCCATGCCGTAATCGCGGTAGAACTGCGCGCCCTTGGCCAGAATCAGCGGCACCGAGGCCAATGTCAGCACGTTGTGCACCAACGTCGGTTGGCCGAACAAACCCTGCAAGGCAGGAATCGGCGGCTTGGCGCGGACGATCCCGCGCTTGCCTTCGAGGGAGTCCAGCAGCGCGGTTTCTTCACCGCAGATGTACGCACCGGCACCGACGCGCACTTCCATATCGAAAGCCTGGCCGCTGCCAGCGACATCCGCGCCCAGGTAACCGGCCTCTCGGGCGATGTTCAACGCTGCACGTAGTGTCGCCACTGCATCCGGATATTCGGAGCGCACATAGATGTAGCCGAAGGTGGCGCCGGTGCAGAGACCGGCAATGGCCATGCCTTCGATCAGCAGGAAGGGGTCGCCTTCCATCAGCATGCGGTCGGCGAAAGTGCCGGAGTCGCCTTCGTCGGCGTTGCACACGATGTATTTCTGCGCCGCCTGGGTGCCGCGCACCGTGCGCCACTTGATCCCGGCAGGGAAGGCCGCACCGCCACGGCCACGCAGGCCGGAATCGAACACCTCGGTCGCGGTTTGTTCACCACCGATGGCGATGGCTCTTTTCAGTCCCTCGAAACCGCCATGATCCTTGTATTCATCGAGGTCCAGCGGCTGGGTAATGCCGGCGCGGGCAAACAGCAGGCGTTGCTGAGTCTTCAGATAGGGCAATTCTTCCACCAGCCCCAGGGCCAGTGGATGAGCGGACGGCTCGCCTTGCAAGGCATCCAGCACCGACGGCACATCGGCCGCCGTCAACGGGCCGAAGCCGATACGACCTTGCGGGCTGTCCACTTCCAGCAGCGGCTCCAGCCAATACAGCCCACGGGAACTGGTGCGCTGCAGATCCAGTGGCAGATTGCGTTCTTTGGCCTGAGTGATCAGCGCCGTGGACACCTCATCGGCACCCACGGCACGGGCCAGGGAATCAGTCGGTAAATAAAGAGTCGGCATCACGCGTCCTCCCGGCAAGCATCAAGCAACGCATCCAGCCGCTCGGCGCTGAGTCGCGCATGCACCCGGCCATCCAGCTCCAGAGCGGGGGAACAGGCACAGGCACCCAGGCAATACACCGGCCGCAAACTGATGCTGCCATCGGCACTGCTGCCGTGGTCATCCAGTTGCAGACGCTCGCGCAACTGCGCCGCCAACTGCTCAGCCCCGCGGCTCTTGCACGACTCGGCGCGGCACAAACGCAAAATATGGCGGGCCGGCGGCGAAGTACGGAAGTCATGGTAAAAACTGATCACCCCGCGAACCTCGGCCTGGCTCAGGTTGAGGGTGTGGGCAATCTCGGGGACGGCGACATCGGGGACGTAACCGATGCGCTCCTGAATATCATGAAGAATGGGCAACAGCGCACCCGGGGTGCCCTTATGGCGCTCCAGCAGACTGTTGACCACAGGCAGGTGCAAACTCTCATCAGGCATTCAGCAATCCTCACGGTCACGGACACACCAGATGGTTGTCGGTTGTCCGAAAGTGTCGGCTGCGGCATTCACGCCACGTCACGGTATCGTGGCAGGCCGTTGGCCAGGGCACCCTGAGCGGGCATCTTGTCGCGCCCGGCACGGTCTTCGCCGCACCTCGAAAAGGGCATTACGGCAGCTTGCCACGCTGCTACTGATCGAACCGCACCAAAGCGACGTGCTCGGTTCTGCCTACGACTATCCATTAAGTCTAGATGAGCGTGGTGCGGGGGATTTGCTCAACGACGCAATGCCCGAGAGGGTTTGTCGATGAGGGATGTATATCAGGCATCACATGTCAGAAAAAGAATCAGATCGGTGGGTAAATCCAGGGAGCAGAGCTGCTCGATAGCGCGGATCTGATCAGTTGTGAGTTGGTAGTCGTAGACGCATTCATCATCCCTGACCCAGCCCATGATGGGCTTGAGATCGGCGACGGAAACCAGGATTTGCTTTTCGTAAGAGGCGAAATCTTCATCTTCAGGAACGCCTCTGATTATATGTTTAATGGTTCTACCTTCCTTGTCTCATAAAGAGGTTGCTCGTTCACAAGAGATAATCGACCTAAGCCTTCTCTAACCAAAACACTGATGAATAGCTTCAAATGGGTTGGAAGAGATTGTCCGATGATTTCTGAGATTTGAGCGACTTGCTTTCTTGCCAATAACTATTCTCCTTCTGCCATTGCATTCAGACTCTTATGGCCCAGGAGATTTACGATTTCATCGTTAACAGAACTGTCGAGTTCAAGCTCGAACTTGAGGGAGTCGTCTTCGGAACTGTCGGGAAGAAAACCACTAATACAGAGATACATAAGCTTGGTCCCCCCAAGAGGTGTTTGAGCCGCTGACACGCCTGTCCAGCGGTCCCTTTTTTTTGCGTCGCTCATGCAATGCAAGCTAGCTGAATGATGTGGCTTGTCTCTGCAAACCGACACCCCGTCCATCTCTCGATTTCGCGCAATTGCTCGGCGGACAGGTCGTAAACATATATTGCGTCCTCAGGGCTTTTCCATCCCATCAAAATCGAGTTCAGCTTCCCTGGCGGTAGATATTTCAATGCTTTCCAGCAATTCTTCGGTTCGACGATCGAAGATCTCAACTACATGCTCCATTTTTTAAATGTCCTTGCAGGCGTTCCAATCTCGTGCACGCGTTTCTCTGAGGTTGGCTACGTTCGTACCCCAATGAAAAGATCGAGCGCGGTCGGTAGGGGCTCATTGATCAATATCGCGATTTGCTGCACCTGTTCGCCACCAAGTAACTACTCCCCATCGGGGCTTCCCGCAAGGCTCGGCCATTCAAGAAGCTCAAGAACAGCCGCCTCATGTTCGGGCTTGATGGTGTAAATGTATTTCAGCGAGTCATCCTTATCATCACCTTGCAGAAAGCCGCTGATCCATAAAAACATAACGACCTTCGCTATTGCTCTAAACCGATGTATAGCTGCAAATGTGTTGGTAGAGATTGCCCAATGGCTTTTGATACTTGCGCGATTTGCTCGCTTGACATCAGCCACTCCCCCTCAGCCATGGCATTCAGACTTTTGTGACCTAGGAGAGTCGCGATTTCTTCGTTTAACGAACTGTCCAGATCAAGCTCAAATTTGAGGGAGTCGTCCTCGGAAGTGTCGAGCAGGAACCCACTGATACAAATATGCATAAATACCCCTATTTCTCTACTTTCCGACCTGGTTTGGCCGGTTTGGTTTGTTCACCGGTATTGGGGTCATATTCACCCAAATGCCACCCCTGTTTGTCATACATCTCGACAGTTGCGTGCTGGCTATCCCACTCATAGATCCGCCCCTTCCCATCTTTCCAACGTCTGCGAGCGGTGCCTCCACCCTGTACTCTCGTTTTGGAATGAGTTCTTACAGCGTCAGGAAAGGCAACCAGATCTTTTGGGGGGGAGTGATAGCTGTGATCACCGTTCAGAGGCCGCGAAAACACCAAATAAAGCGAATTCAGCCCAGTGTCTGCCGGAAAGACCAGAATGCAGTCGTCCGTTTCGATGTCGTCCCCCGCCGGATAGCCCTCGATCTGAGAGTCCGCCCCTTCCGGAATCGGGTGTACAAGAATTGTGCTTCGGCTATCGCCGGCGTCAGGGTGAACCATTGGCGGAATGCCTGAACGTTCCCGAGGCGTCCACAGAATGGTTACGCCGTTCAGCTCGGCTTCCAGCGCAGTCTTGGTGCTATTCCACCGGGCTTGCACCGTGCGTACCGTGTCATCCCCCAACGGTCCGGTATGGATGCCGTAAACCTGTAACACACCCTGCGCATCGCGACGGAACTGAAAGCGCACGCGGGTTGGAGCGCGCGTCATCCTGCGTAGCTGATCGTCGGTATAGAGCGTGCCGTCCGCTACTTTAGTCGGGAGCATGCCCAGCACAAACAGACCTGCCGGGTTTCCGCGAAGTACCCAGGTGTAGCCCTGTTGCAAAATGCCGACACCGGCTACGCGCGCCAGTACCGCATCGAAGCCTAGTGCAAGCCCCGCAGCCTCTGCCGCCGAGGGGACGAGCATCGACCCTGCCAGCATGACCTTGCCAAACTCCGAGGCGGGCAGGGTTTCGCTACCGACGTGCGTGCTCCTCCAATTGTCAGGTGTACAGCATTTGGCAAAAACCAAATCTGTACGCTCTTTGGGCGCTGGCCATTCGTCTTTTGGGATGTAGACCCGCTCTGGCGCTCGAGGCGGATTCCAGGCAGCCCAAGACGCGCCACCATTTGGACGTTTCCGAGGCCCGAGAAATTCGAAAGGATCTTTCTTCTTTGTTTCCTTGTTCACGACATTCCCTGTGTGAATTTTTAGAGAAGGGAGCTTGTCGGTCTGCTCCCCTCCCGGTCAATTCGACTCAGTAACCTAAAGTTACAGGCTGTCGTTGTACGCAAAATCCACTGCGTGCTTTCTGACGCGCAGGTTAAACACGTGATGGCTACGCAAGCGTATCGCCAACATCAATGCTGACTGTGATCAGCCGTCGAAACCGGGCGTAGTGCCAACGTTGCCATCGTCTTCACGCAGGCGTTGGCACAGCCCAACATCACTTTCAGGCCTTCCTGTTTCTGCAATATGCCAGTCCCCCTGTAGGAGCGAGATTGAACTGGCCTAATGCTCCGGGCGGCGTTCCGACGATGGACGTCAACGATAACGCGGGAAGTCTGAATGCCAGCGTTGTCTGGGCCTCCATCGCGAGCCTGCTCGCGAAAAACCTGAGGCAACCACCGTTCCTGCTGGCGACGTTGACATTGTCATTAGGCTCCGGCAGCATGGATCCCAATCGCGCCCGATCCTCTGGTGCTGGCTCAGTCCGGCATTACGTTCGGGCCTTCTTGTTTATGGAACATGGAAGTTGCCTAAGCTAGCCCCTCCGAAGCCTTTCCTTACGTATCCTGACATGGTTGCACTCCTGACCCGCAGGGGGGTGCAAATCGAAGACGCGTCACGTGCAGAACGCAAACTCGCGCAGCTAGGGTATTACCGTCTCAGCGGATTCTGGTACCCGGCGCGGGAATTCAAGAAGAACGGTCTTCAGCAAGAAGTCTGCCCGATCGCGGGCAAGCCTGTTCGTCTGGACACCTTCCAGGCAGCCACCTCTTTCGATGCGATCGTAGACCTTTACCAGTTCGATAAGCGATTGCGAATGCTCATGCTGGATGCAGTCGAGCGTCTGGAGGTCCACCTCAAGACCATAACGGCTCACGAGGTTGGGTATCACGATCCGATGGCCTACACCAATGCAAAATTCATTCTGCAAAAATGGACTCAACCGTACACGGACCGCAACGGTAGTAAGCGCAATAAGTGGCTAGAGTGGAGTCAAAAGCAGCAGTCGCATATCACGCGGAGCAGAGAGGACTGCATTCAGTGGCACCTGCGAGCCGATAAGTCCATTCCTGTTTGGGTCGCAGTGGAAGCTTGGGATTTCGGGGATCTTTCGGAGTTCTTTGAACTGCTCACTAACAAATATCAAAATCTAATACTCGCACGCCTCGGTTTGAACAACGCCAAGATGCTCAGCCGGTGGATGCAGCAAGTCAGCCATTTGCGCAACCGTTGTGCTCACCATACCCGCATCTGGAATCAGGCTTCGGCTAACCCGCTATCGGTCCCCTTGGAACCGTATTTTCAGGCGTTGGGGCTGGATCAGCACGCGCTCAAGCGGCTGTATGGGTTAATTGCGGTCATATGGTTTCTGCTACAGAAGATCGCCCCCGCTTCGACCTGGATCAACGAGGTTGCAGATCTGATCGATCGCAAGCCTGCTATGCCCGGCTGCACTTACAAAGCGATGGGGTTTCCAGATGAAACTGGCTTTCCTCGAGCACTGTTCGGGATCTAGCTGACACCAACGCAAACCTGAAAAACTCGGAGCTGATATCGCCAGATAGCCACACCCCTGCAGGAGCGAGCCTGCTCGCGAAAAACGCAAGGCATCACCCCTCGCTGCTCAACCTTTCAAACAGAAAAACTGTCGACCAGCTTTTTGAGTCGGGCAGTCTGCTGATTCAATTCGTCATTTGCGTTCATCGTTATCCGCAGGTTCTGCACGGCGGATTGGTTTAATGCATCTATCTGCGTTATATCGCTGTCAAGCGTTTCAAGAACGGCCGTTTGTTCCTCGGTCGCAATAGCCACCGATTGGTTCATGCCATCGATTTCACTGATGCGCATGGTTACCTTGCCAAGGTGTTCACCTGCCTGGCCAGCGATTTTCATGGTCTTTTCGCTGTGACGCTGACTTTCGGTCATCGTGATGACTGCCTCTCGAGCACCTGCTTGCAGTTGCTCGATCATCGAGTGGATTTCCTGCGTTGATTCCTGGGTACGGTGTGCCAGGTTGCGGACCTCATCTGCGACCACGGCAAAACCTCGACCCACTTCTCCCGCGCGAGCGGCCTCGATTGCCGCATTCAGAGCCAATAAATTGGTCTGCTCGGAGATAGCTTTGATCACGTCGAGAATATGGCCAATGTTTACCGCCTTGCTGTTTAGCGTCTCGATGGTGGCGCACGAAAAATGGATTTTCTCGGACAGTCCATTCATCGCTTGAATGGTCATCTCTACCGCTTGCCGGCTGCCTTCGACCTGACGGCGGGCTTCGGAGGCCTGGCGCGAGGCGTCGGCGGCATTGCTGGCAATCTCTTGTGACGCTGCACCCAGTTGATTGATCGCTGCAACCACACTGTTCGTGCGATTTGCCTGCTCCTGGGAATTGCTCATCGAGGAACTGGAAGCAGTGAGTACCAGCTGGGTCATCTCATTGACTTCATTGGAGACCGAGGATACTTCGCGAATCGAGCCGTGAATCCGCTCGACGAAACGATTGAAGGAAGCTGCCAGTTCACCAAACTCGTCCTGGCTGTGGAGGGTCAGGCGTCTCTTCAGGTCACTCTCTCCCTGCGCGATGTCTTGCATGGCCTGGCCCATTTCCCGCAGCGGCTGCATGAGCCAGTGAGTCAATAACCCGAGCAGGACGACAAAGGCCAGGACAGCGACAATCATCGCAGTTACCGCAGAGACGCGAAGCTTATCGAGTGCTGCGTAGGCCTGGTCCTTATCGATGGAGATACCGATGTACCAATTGACTGAAGGCAACCCTTCAATCGGCCTGAAGGTCAGTATTCGATTTGCTCCAGCGAGATTGATCTCACTGAATGTTTTATTGATTTCTGGAGTGTTGCCGGGAAAGATCTCGGAAAGTGACTTCATCATTTGATCTTGTATTGGGCTGAGTAGTACTTTCCCGTTTGCATTGACCAAGAAGACATAGCCCTGACCACCAAGGTTCACCGCGCCCAATAGATCGCTCAGGGCTTTGAGGCTGAGGTTGCCCCCGGTTACACCGACGATCTTTCCACCGTACTTGACCGGTGAATTTATGGAGAGCGATAGAATACTGATGGCCTGGTCGATGTAAGGCTCGCCAAGATGAATATTGGCGGATGCCACAGTGTCTTTGTACCAGGACTCAGTGCGAGAATCGTAACCCTTCGGCATCTCGGTTCCAGGGCTTGTCTGCAACGAGCCATCCGCCCATGCCAACGATGTCTGATAGAAACTTTCCTGCTGAGCTGCCTGCATCAACGTATTTTCAATATTTCCGGTACTGGGGTCCAATTCGAGGCTTTGCGTCATGTTCTCGATGACTTTGGTGCGTCCTGTCAGCCAGCTTTCAATATTATTTGCCATGACATAACCAACATCATCAAGATGACGTTGAATATTATCTTTAGTGTTGGTTAGTTGTAGATTGACGATGTAAATAATGAACAAGGAGAAAGTGACTATTACTACCAATGTTGCCGTTAAGAATATTTTGTGACTGAACTTCAAAGCTTTGAGCATGGCGTCATCCGCTTAGAGGAGAGTGAGGCGGTAAGCTGCTGGAAAGGGGGGTTATCCGATTGGTGATTCAGCACATTCAAATGCCTTGCTGGGCTGAACATGGCCAACCCCAGCCTGTTCACTACATCCAGGTTTTGAGCATCAGATAGCTGGCGATCACCATGCACAGGATGGCAAAACCGAGTTGAATCGCTTTGGCGGGGATGCTCGGGGCGAGGAATCTGCCCACTAGCATCCCGCTGACACTGGCGGCGATGAACACCCCGCCGGTTGCCGTTATGTGTGCGCCTGCGTGTATGGCGCCCGTCACTGCAATGGCTGAGATCAGGGCAATGGCCATGAGCGAGGTGGCCACGATGCCATGCATCCTGATGTCCGAAAAATGTTGAAAGGCAGGAACGATCAAAAAGCCTCCACCCACCCCGAGCATCCCTGTGAGCAGCCCTGAAACCGAGCCAACGAGGGCCAGGGTAGCCGAGCATTTCATTGTCCAGCGCAGTCGACCGCTTTCAGGGTTGAGCATGCAGTTTTTTTCTTGCCACTGGGGTTTGGCTTGTGTGATTACCGCCTGGCCGCCACGTACTTGGCCGATCATGCGTAGCGCCACAATGACCATCACTAGACTGAACAGCGAGATCAGTACGGCATTGGGCAGCGAGTGCGCAAAGTACACGCCCAGGGGCGAGAACACCGCTCCCAATAGCGCCATCAGCATGGCGGCGCGATAGCGTACCAGGCCTTTCCTGAGGCCATCGACGGCCCCGACAGTTGCTGCGGCGCTGACGGCGAACAGCGCCACAGGGGTGGATGCCGTCACGGACCAACCCAAACCGATCACCAGCGCCGGAACGGCCAGAATGCCGCCCCCGGCACCGGTAAGGCCCAGAATGATTCCGATGACTATCCCGAACACTCCACTCAGAAACATGTTCCGGCCTCACTCAGGCTTGGACGAGCTGGTCAGCCATTCACGGCCTTTGAGCATGCCGTTCCAGTAAAACCAGGGCAGGAACCTGGCTTTCAGGAACCAGGCGGACCGCCGCGCGACCGTTGGATTGAGGGGGAAGGTGGGTAGAAGTTTTCCGCCATAGCCGAACTCGGCCAGCACCACCTTGCCTTTTTCTACTGTGAGCGGGCATGACCCGTAGCCATCGTAGCGAAGCGGCATGGGCTGAAGATTGCGCAACGCCAAGAGGTTCTTTGCCACTACGACGATTTGCTTGCGGGCCGCAGCGGCGGTTTTGGCATTACTGGTGGAGCAGATATCGCCCAGGGCGAATATGTCGGCATAGCGAGTATGTTGCAACGTCCCGGGATCCACCTCGCACCAGCCCGCGGCGTCCGCCAAGGGACTACGACTGATGAAGTCCGGAGCTACCTGTGGCGGGACCACATGGAGCATATCGAATGGCTTGGCGTGTCGAGTGAGATTGCCGTGCTCGTCCCGGCTTTCGAACCAGGCTGTTTTACCAGGGCCATCGACCTTGACCAGATTCGAACCGAATGCCAGCTGCGCCTGGTACCTTTCGATATGTTTCATCAACGGGGGAACGAAGGCCGCTACCCCGAACAGCGTGGCACCGGCAAGGTTGAACTCGACCGCCATGTCCTGCAGAACACCTGATTTTTGCCAGTGGTCACAGGAAAGGTAGAGGGCCTTTTGTGGGGCGCCAGCACATTTGATCGGCATCGCCGGCTGGGAAAACAGAGCCTTGCCCTGTCGAAGTCCCTGCACGAGCTGCCAGGTATAGGAGCACAGGTCATAGCGGTAGTTGGACGTCACCCCATGCTTGCCCAGGGTTTCTTCCAGCCCTTCGATCTTCTCCCAGGCCAGCCTCAACCCCGGGCACACAATGAGGTGCTGGTAGGTGACGCTTTGGCCGTTGCTCAGCATCACGCACTTGTTGTCCGGCACGACCTCGACCACCGCTGCCTTGATCCAGGTGGCGCCCCGCGGAATGACTTGTGACATGGGCCTGACAGTCTTGCGCACGTCGTACGCCCCCCCACCGACCAGTGTCCAGGCCGGTTGGTAATAGTGCTGGTCATTGGGTTCGATCAGCGTGATTCGCAGGTCGGGGTCCCGCTTGAGCAAGCTGGCGATGACTCCGATGCCCGCCGATCCGCCGCCAATGACCAGAATGTCGGCACCGATTGTGTCGTTGGCGACTCGGGACGCCGAAGCATTCGCAGAAGTCTTTTCATAGAGCCGGCTTGAACGATTTCCGGTGCGGCAAAAGGCCAATACCGGTGCTGGCAAGCGGTCCAGCAGTTGGCCAAAACCTTGTACATCACTTTCGGCGATGGCATTGGGCAGGACCGGGAGATAGGCAAACTCGAGGCCCAGTCGTTTGGCTTCGGCGTGAAGGGTCGCGCTTGAAGGTTGTTCCGATCCACCTTCGTGATCCGGTCGGTTACAGATGATTGAGCGAAACCCCAAGCGGGCGGCTTCGTTCATATCTTCCAGGGTTATTTGACCGGTTGTTGAAAAGTCTTTGCTGTGAGTGCTGACTTGCATGCCAAATAGACTCTTAGATAGTGATCCATGTCGCGTTTGCCTGAACTCGATAGAGCCGTTCAGAACACATTGAGTGGAATCCTCAGGTAGTTGATGCCATTGGCTTGCCTCGGGGGGCTCTCGCCGGCCCGCATGTTGATCTGCACTGACGGCAGCAGCAGCCTGGGCTGGCTCAGGGTTTTGTCGCGAGTCGTACGCAGGGCAACGAACTCGGCCTCGCCGATGTTCTGGCCGACATGGATGTTGTGCGCGCGCTCCTCATCCACCGTGGTCTGATAGCAGTAGTGGTCGCGGCCGGTGGCTTTGTAGTCGTGGCACATGAACATACGAGTGCTGCCCGGCAGCGCTAACAGTCTGCCGATCGAACGGTACAGTTGATGAGCGTCGCCACCGGGGAAGTCGCAGCGTGCGGTGCCGCTGTCGGGCATGAACAGGGTGTCGCCGACGAAGGCGGCATCTTCGATCAAGTACGTCACGCAGGCCGGCGTATGACCTGGAGTGTGCAGCACCTGGACGGATAGGCTGCCGATGTGGAATTGATCGCCGTCGGCGAACAGACGGTCGAACTGACTGCCGTCTACCCTGAATCCTTCTTCTGCGTCGAACAAACGGGCGAAGGTCTGCTGCACCAGAGGGATGCGATCGCCGATACCGATCCGTCCGCCCAGTCGTTCCTGCAAATAGCGGGCAGCCGAGAGGTGATCGGCATGCACGTGGGTTTCCAGAATCCATTCGAGCACAAGCCCGTTGCCGCGCACATGTTCGATCAAACGATCGGCACTGGCGTACGAGATGCGCGCGGCGGCGGTGTCGTAATCGAGTACAGGATCGATGATTGCACATCGGCAGGTCGTGGGGTCGCTGACCAGATAGCTGTAGGTGCAACTCTCCTGGTCGAAAAAAGGTTCAACGTCAAACTGCATAGTCAATTTTCCACGCTCGGATCGTTTGGGTCGGTACTACCGGCAACCTGTAGCAGCGCGGCGCTCACGTCGCACTGCTACTGGCCTTTCAAGACGCCAGAGAAATCCCTTCCACGCTCATCGGCGAGCGGATATCCGACAGGAATCGCTGTGCGCGAGGGTGCTCGGGGCGTTTGAAGAATGCCTCGGGCGCGGCTCGTTCGAGTACCTTGCCCTGGTCCATGAAGATCACGCGGTCAGCCACTTCGCGCGCGAAGCCCATTTCGTGGGTGACGCACACCATGGTCATGCCTTCCCTGGCCAGGCTTTTCATCACCTGCAGTACCTCGCCAACCATTTCCGGGTCCAGGGCAGAGGTGGGCTCATCGAACAACATCACCGGCGGGTTCATGGCCAGCGCCCTGGCGATGGCCACGCGCTGTTGTTGGCCGCCCGACAACTCACCGGCATAGGCACCTGCCTTGTGGGCCAGGCCGACGCGCTCCAGCAGGCTCATGGCCAAGTCATTCGCTTCCTTGGCGGACAACTTGCGCAGGCGGCGCGGCGCCAGAGTGCAGTTTTGCAACACGGTGAGGTGGGGAAACAGATTGAACTGCTGGAACACAAAGCCTATCCGGCTGCGCAGATCATTAACGCTGACGGAGCGCCCATGAATGTCCACGCCGTCAATGAAAATGTTGCCATCCTGGATGGCTTCCAGCCGGTTGATGGTACGAATCATCGTCGACTTGCCTGAGCCCGACGGACCGCAAACCACCACGACCTCGCCCTTGGTAATGGTCTCGTTGATGTCGGTCAGCGCATGATAGTTGCCGTACCACTTGTTGACGTTTTTGAGTTCGATCATGGGATTAGACCTTTGCAGAACGGACGGCGAGATGTTTTTCCAGCCAGTAGGCGAAGCGCGACAGGCTGAAGCACATGACGAAGTAAGTCAGGCCGAGCAGGGCGTAGACCTGGAGCGGCTTGGTTGGCAGCTGAGCGGTAATCTGCGAAGCGACGAACGACACTTCGGAGAGGCTGATGATGTAGCCCAGCGACGTCTCCTTGATGGTCGAGACGAACTGATTCACCAACGAAGGCAGCATGTTGCGAAAGGCCTGTGGCATGATCACCAGGCGCATCGTGGCCAGGTACGAGAAGCCCAGTGAACGGGAACTTTCCATTTGCCCGCGTGGCAATCCAAGGATCCCGGCACGGATGATTTCGGCGAGGTAGACCCCATCGAATATCACCAGCGCAGCCAGCATGGTGCCGAATTGATCGGTGCGTTGGCCGGTGAGGGTCGGGAGCAGGAAGTAGGCCCAGAAAATCACCATCAACAGCGGCGTACCACGCAGGACATATACCAGGCCTGTGACCGGCAAGCGCAACACCGGGTAAGGGCTGATGCGGCATAGCGCGAGCAGTACGCCGACAGGGAAGGCCAGGACCAGGGCCAGCGCCGCCAGAATCAGCGTCATCAACAGACCGCCAAGAGGGCCGTTTGGATATTGGCCGACCAGATAGTACAAGCCATAGGATTGGATGATATCGAGCATGGTCAAACACTCCGCACGGGATAGCGTTGCTGGTACAAGGCGGACAGCAGCGTGATGATGATCGAGATGACGACATAACCTGCCGTGGTCACGGCATAGGATTCGAAGCCCCGGAACGTGGAGCTTTCCACCTGCTGGGCCTGATACATCATTTCCGCGACGCCGATCACCATGGCGATGCTGGTGTTCTTCCACAGGTTCAGCGTCTGGCTGATCAGCGGTGGCACGGTCACTCGCAGTGACTGCGGGAGGATGACCAGCCGCATGGTGCTGAGGAAGCCGAATCCCAGCGTCCGACCCGCCTCCATTTGCTCCTTGGGAATGGAGCGCAGGCCGCTGCGGATGTCTTCGGACATGTAGGCGGCGGTATAGAGCACCAGAGCGATCACCGCACTGACCGCCTCAACGTTGTGTTCGTAGATCCATGATTTGATGGGCGCCGGCAGTAGTTCGGGGGCACCGAAATACCAGAACAGCATGTGTGCCAGCAGCGGCACGTTGCGTATCGATTCCACATAAGTGATGGCGATTCCCCGCAGCGCAGCGTAGGGGGCCAGGCGCAGCACAGCGATGACGATGGCCAGCGGCAGGGCGATGGCCAGCGAGATCAATGCGAGTTGGACAGACAGCAGGAAGCCACTGACGAGCCAATCGTGGTACTGCCCGGAGAGCACGACCGACAAATCAAACGTATTCATAATAGGGACCTCTGACCCGGCCGAAGCCGGGCCTCCAACACGTCAATTGATATTGTCGGTTTCGATCTTGAAGGAGCGACTGGCGAACTTCATGTTGGTGTCTGGACCAAACCATTTGGTAAACAGCTCCTCGGCCTTGCCGGAGGACTCCAGTTCACGCAGCGACTTGTTCACCTGCTCCTGGAAGGCGGGTTCGTCCTTTCTCAAGCCCAGCGCAATGTGCTCGCTCGACACCGGCGTTGGCAGAATCCGGTAGTCCTTTGCCGCGTCTCCCAGCTTGGCGAAGTTGCCAGCCAATGAAGTTTCATCGTTGGCGTAACCCAGGCCTTTGCCCTGTTGCAACGCCAGCAGTGCCTGAGGGTTGCTGTCGAACGAGACGATTTGCGCATCGGCGATCTTCGCCCGGATGCTTTGCTCCATCGTCGAGCCTTTGATCGTCAGGATCTTCTTGCCTGCCAATTGGTCGAGTTGGCTGATGCCGCTGTCGGCCTTGACCATGACTTTCTGACCGGTGATGAAGGTCGAGAGCGAGAAGTTGATCAATGCCTCGCGCTCTTTGTTGTGGGTCAGGGAAGCGGCCAGCAGATCGACACGGCCCTGTTGCAATTCGGGAATGCGTGCAGCGACGGTCAATTGCTTGAGCACCGGTTTGACCCCGATGCTCGCGGCAATGGCATTGCACATGTCGACGTCGTAACCGACGATTTCGCGAGTCGCCGGATCCTTCATGTAGCTGAACGGCTCATCGGTTCCGAGCACCCCGCAGACCAACTCCCCCTTGGCCTTGATATCGCTGAGTTGATCGGCGGCGGCAGAGAAGCTGGTTGCCAGGGTCAATGCCAGGACGGCGGTTTTCCAGTGTTTTTTCAGCATGCGGTTCGTTTGCATTTTATCGACCTTATTGTTTGAGAAACGGAGCGCCAGTTCATGAATCGTTACGTGTCGTGGTCGGCAAGAGCCTCTTGTGGGTGGATGGGAAATTCGGGTTATGCGCAAGCCGTGCGCAGCCGCTCGAAGCCGGCATCCAGGTCGGCGATCAGGTCGTCGACGTGTTCCAGGCCGATGGAGAGCCGGATCAGGTTCTCGCTGATGCCAATGTTGATTTTCTGTTCATGGCTCAGGGAGTTGTGCGACATGCTGTAGGAGTGGTTGATCATGCTTTCCACTCCGCCCAGGGAGTCGGCCAGGACAAAGATCGACAACTGCTCGATGAACGGTGTCATGGCCTGGCGATCAGCCTTCAGCTTCAGCGAGACGACAGCGCCACCGGTGCGCATCTGGCGCTTGCACAGTTCGTGCTGCGCATGACTCTCCAGCCCCGGGTAGTAGACCTCCTCGACCAGCGGGTGCTGGCTGAGATAGCGGGCAATCTGCGCCGCATTGCTGCACTGGCGCTCCATGCGCACATCGAGGGTCTTGAGCCCGCGCAGGGCGAGGTAGCAATCGAACGGCCCCTGGACTGCACCGATGGCCATGCTGATGGCACGCAAGCGGGCGAACAGTTGCTCGCCGGCGGCCACCACCACACCACCGATAAGGTCCGAGTGACCACCGATGTATTTACTCGCGGAGTGCATCACCAGATCGACGCCGAGTTCGATAGGGCGTTGGTTCCAGGGCGAGCAGAAGGTGTTGTCGACACAGGTCAGAATGCCGTGGGCACGGGCAAAGTCGGTCACGCGCTGGATGTCGACCAATTGCAGCAATGGATTGGTCGGTGTCTCGATCCAGATCAGCCGGGTGTTGTCCTGGCGGCTGGCGGCCAGTGCCTCGAGGTCATTGAGGTCGATGTAGCTGGCACTCAGGCCGGAGGTCTTGCCGCGGTAGTCCTGCATCAGGCGAAAGGTACCGCCGTAGACGCCCGCCATCACGATCACATGGGAGTCTTTGGGCAGAAGATCAAGCACGGTGGCGGTGGCCGCCATGCCCGACGCGCAGGCTACCGCGCCGTGGCCGTTCTCCAGCCGGGCAATACTTGTTTCGTAGGCGTGCCGGGTCGGGTTGCCGACGCGGCCGTAGGCGTAGTCCGGACTGTCGTCGAGGCTGCGCTTGATGAACGAACTGGAGGTGACGATTGCCGGGAAGATCGTATTGTCGGCGTAGGTCGACTGCTCGCCGGCGTGGATCACTTGGGTGGAGAAATTGTTGTTCTGCTTCATGCTCAGTGATGCCTCGCGTGGACTAGAAAAAGCGATCGAGTTGTTTGGCAAAGGGCGTGATGTCGCCGATGTTGCGAGCGACCCAGTCGCGGTCGTAATAGGTGTCCAGGTAACGTTCGCCGCTGTCGCACATCAGGGTCACGATGGAGCCCTGCCGGCCTTGCTCCTGCATGCGCAAAGCAACGTTCAGTGCGCCCCACATGTTGGTGCCGGTGGAACCGCCGGGCTTCTTGCCGAGCAGTTTTTCCAGCCAGTAGAGCGTGGCGATGCTGGCCGCATCCGGGACCTTGAGCATGTCGTCGATGACTTCCGGCAGGAAGGACGGCTCGACCTGAGGGCGACCGATGCCTTCTATACGGCTGCCCTGACTACTGGTGAGGCTTGAATCGCCTGTGCGGTAGCTGTCATGGAACACTGAGTTGTCAGGGTCGACGACGATCAGGCGGGTGTCGTGACCCTTGTAGCGGATGTATCGACCGAGGGTTGCCGAGGTGCCGCCGGTACCCGCACTCATGACGATCGCATGGGGGACAGGGTGCGTTTCACCCATCATCTGCTGGAAAATGCTATCGGCGATATTGTTGTTGCCGCGCCAGTCCGTCGCACGTTCTGCGTACGTGAACTGGTCCATGTAATGGCCGTCGCTCTCGCTCGCCAGTCGCCGCGCCTGGGCATAGACCTGCGAGGATTGATCCACGAAGTAGCAATGCCCGCCCAGCAACTCGACTTGTTCTATTTTCTTGCTCGCGGTGTTACGCGGCATTACTGCGGTGAAACGCAGGCCAAGCATTTTGGCGAAGTAGGCTTCGGATACGGCGGTGCTGCCCGAGGACGCCTCGATCACGTGGGTACCCTCGCGAATCTTGCCGCTGCAAATGGCATGCAGGAACAGTGAACGCGCCAGTCGGTGCTTCAAGCTGCCGGTTGGATGGGTGCTTTCGTCCTTGAGGTAGATATCGACGCCCTTCAGACCTGGAATTTCCAGTTTATGAATGTGGGTGTCGGCGGAACGCATCTGGTCGCAGGAAATGATCCTGATCGCGTTCCGAATCCAATCGTTCATCGTGGTCTGATTTTGGATCAGCATGGGACCACCGCGATCGCATCCACTTCCACCAGCGCTGCTCGCGGCAAGCTACCGACTCCAATCGCCGCGCGCGCCGGATAGGGTTTGGCGAACAGCTCTTCCATCACGCCGTTAACCAGAGCGAAGTGGCTGAGGTCGGTCAGGTAAATCGTCAGCTTGACCACATCGGAGAAGCCCATGGAGGCCTCTTCGAGAATCGCGCCCAGGTTGGCAAAGGCTTGTCGGACTTGAGCTTCGATGCCTTCGGCCATTTGCATGGTCTGCGGCACGAGGGCGATCTGACCGGAAACATACAGGGTGCCTGCAGCCTGAACGGCTTGCGAGTAAGGGCCAATCGCCTCGGGAGCGGCGCTGGTGGCAATGATTCTTTTCATATTCGGGGGTTCTCCGAGCACATTTCGTGGGAGAAATCTTACCGTCACCCCTTGGGAAAAAAGTTTTAATCTCTTTGCTGGTTTCACTGATTTTTAGGAAAAACTTCTACGATTTTTACTTGGGGAGAATTTATTTATCTGCTCGCCCATGCCATCTCCGGACGCCTCGTCGCCATCCACTTCGACGACTGCACAGGCGTCATTGGCTATCGGAAAAAAATTCCAGGATGTGGGCAAAAACGGGTTTTTTTTGGGAACATTTTCTAATTTGACAGCGATAAGCTTCCCTCCCAATCGAGCAGCGCTCGTCATTATCGAAGGCTTGGTGAACAACGCATTTTCAGTGACCTGTTCTCTAGAAAGCCTGCAACACCCCGACCAGATCTTGCACTGACCCACCACGCTTTGCGGCCTCTTCGGCCGTGCCTCTCAACGAACACCAGGGCCTGACATGAATATGGCAACACTTTCTTCGAGACTCGATGCTTTTGATCGCTTGAACCTGATGGGCGCAGCTACGCCGTTACAGCGGTTACCACGGCTATCGGACCACGTCGGCCGCGATGTCTACGTCAAGCGCGATGACTTCACTCCAATTGCGATGGGCGGCAACAAACTGCGCAAGCTCGAGTATCTCGCCGCCGATGCCATTCGAAACAAAGCGGACGTGCTGGTGACCGCAGGTGCCGTTCAGTCCAATCACGTCCGGCAGACTGCCGCACTCGCGGCACAACTCGGGCTGGACTGCGTTGCGCTGTTGCAAAATCCGCTGGGTACCGCATGCGATGATTACCTGCAGAGTGGCAACCGATTGTTGCTCGATTTGGTCGGCACTCAGGTGGTGAATGTTGACGAGCTCGACAACGCAGACCAGCAGCTCGATGATGTGGCTCAGCGATTGCGTGAAGAGGGACGCCGTCCATACGTGATCCCGATCGGGGGCTCGAATGCGCTCGGCTCGCTCGGATACGTTCGCGCGGGCCTCGAGCTCGAGCAGCAGATCACTGCCGCGGGGCTCGACTTCTCGGCCGTGGTGCTCGCCTCTGGCAGCGCCGGTACGCATGCCGGTCTTGCACTCGCGCTCGCCCATGCACTGCCATCGCTTCCAGTGATAGGCGTGACGGTATCGCGCACGGAGTCCGCGCAGCGTCCGAAAGTGCAGGAGCTTGTGCAGAGTCTCGGCACGCTGCTCGACATCGATACGCCACCCGATATGCCTATTGAACTGTGGGACGAATACTACGCGCCGCGCTACGGTGAACCGAATCGAGGGGGGCAAGATGCGGTTCGGCTGCTCGCGCAAACCGAAGGCCTGCTGCTGGATCCGGTGTACACCGGTAAAGCCATGGCCGGCCTGCTTGATGGTATTGCTCGCGGTCGCCTGGCCGGAGACGGGCCGGTACTGTTCCTCCACACAGGGGGAGCACCTGCACTGTTCGCTTACCGCAACGCGTGCCGCATGGATTGATGGCCGACCTCATGTCTTCACATCGATAGAACGCAGAATGCGCCTCCCATTAACCGGAGGCGCACTCACATTAAGGCGTCACAATGTAATCCGTCGGCAATGCAGTCGTTCGCTTGATCACTTCCATCGCGAACGCCGAACTCACGTCCATCAGCTCGACGCTCCTGATAAGCCGTTTGTAGACTTTGTCGTATCCGGCGATGTTTGGCACGACGACCTTGAGCAGGTAGTCGACGTCACCGCTCATTCGGTAGATCTCAATGATCTCCGGAATCGCGCACACGGCCTCGACGAATTGCTTCGTCCACTCATCACCGTGCTGATTCGAGCGCACTGTAACGAATGCAACCAGATCCAGGTTCAATTTGGCCGGGTCACACAGCACGACCTCACGGCAGATCACGCCATCGTCTCGCAGCTTTTGCAGTCTTCGCCAGCAAGGCGTCGGCGATAGATTCACAGCCTTGGCCAGGTTGTTCAGGCCAATCGTCGAATCCGCCTGAAGCATCGTCAGCAACTGAGCATCGCGCTTATCCATAAATCCCTCTCGGTAGAAAATTTTCCCAAGAATAGATCATATGAGGGAATTCTTTGGAAACATTTTTCGATCCTGCGCAATTAATATGACTTCAAGCACAGCGGTTGGCGTCAACGCGACGCCGCTTGATTCACCTCGATTGAGCCGACGAAAAAGGATTCCACCTTGATCACTCCGTATTCAACCGACACTGTTTTGGCCCATGAGGGACGCACGCATAATCAGCTCGGCGCGCCGGTGAACCCGCCGGTATACCGGCAATCGACGCTGCTCTTTAACAGCCTTGAGGCGCTCAAGACTGCAAGCGGCACACCGAGCGCATACGGCCGCGGCGGTAGCCCGACAACTCGCGCACTGGAGAGCGCGCTCGCCCGTCTCGAAGGTGCACATCGTGCGATGCTGACGCCGAGCGGGCTCAGCGCGATCACCCTGTCGCTGCTCGCCGTGCTTGGTCCTGGCGATCACTTGCTGATGACGGACTCGGTCTACGACCCAACACGTGCTTTCTGCGGGGAAACGCTTAAACGTCTCGGCATCGAAACGACCTACTACGACCCGTCGATCGGCTCAGACATCGCAGCGCTGATGCGCCCGAATACCCGGGCTGTATTCGTTGAATCACCGGGATCGCTCACATTCGAGGTGCAGGACATACCGGCGATCAGCCGGATCGCCCATCAACACGGCGCAATTGTGCTGATGGATAACACCTGGGCCACACCGCTTTATTTCCGTTCCTTCGAACAGGGTGTCGATGTATCGATTCACGCGGCGACGAAATACATCTCCGGGCACTCTGATGTGCTTATGGGCGCAATCCTCACGACCGAGGCGATCTTTCCGAAAATCAACCGTCTGTATCGTCAACTCGGCATGACTGTAAGCGGCGACGACGCGTATCTGGCCCTGCGCGGCTTGCGCACGCTGTCGATCCGGCTCGAACGCCATCAACGCAACGCGCACGCGCTCACGCAATGGCTTTCGCAGCAGCCGGAAGTCGCGCGGATCCTCTATCCAGCACGGCCTGACTCACCTGGTCACGAGCTGTGGAAGAGAGATTTCACGGGGGCGAGCGGCCTGTTTGGCGTCGTGCTGCATCCGCAATCGGACGAAGCGATGCGCGCGATGCTCGACGATATGAGCTGCTTCGGCATGGGCTACAGCTGGGGAGGCTTCGAGAGTCTGATTCTCCGCTCGAACCCGACCAGCGCTCGCACGGCGACGCAATGGCCGTGGGAAGGTCCCCTCCTGCGAATTCACGCGGGGCTTGAGCATCCGGACGACATGATCGCTGATCTGGAAAGCGCATTCCTGCGTCTGCGCGCCACTGCGCAGATACCCATTGAAGCCTGACCCATCACAGGCGCGTCGACCACCCATCACCTTAACGTTAATACCCACCCACAGAGAGAGAGCACCATGAAAGACAAACTGCTTATTCTTCGCCCAGGCTTTTTCAGCGGCAACGAGGGTCCGTTCTACTGCGGCGATTCAGTATGCGTAGAAGGTTTGCTGAGCTTCTGCCCACAGCTACGCGACATGGTGGAAATCGAGTACATCGATGCGCCGCGCCCACGCAACGCAATCGTGTCGCTGATTGGCGAAGATAACCAGTCTGCGCCGGTGATTGTCCTCGGCAAAGGGCAGGTGCCAAAGGACGCCTCCGTTGCGGTTCAGGAGTACAACGGCACGCGCTTCATCAATGCACCTGACGATATCCGCCGCTACCTGTCGTCGCAGTACAACGTCGCTCGCGCTTCTTGATCGGTAGCGATCGAAAGCTCCTGCCACAAGCGGCCTGTCGCACATTGCAATGACAGGCTGCAGGCCGGCGATTCGCTTGCGAGCCGCCGGCCTGCTCGTACCCAGTATTACGAACCGCCTCATCTGTTCAGGATCTTTACATTGCGCTGCGATGGTTCAAGCCTCGGGGCCAATCCCAAAATGCCAGCCCGCCACACAATCCCCCTGAATCCCCCTGTAGGAGCGAGCCTGCTCGCGATAGCGCCAGACCAACCAACATCAATGCTGAAGATGCACCGCAAACCCACTCACACACGCTGTGGCCAAACAATGCCCGACAACTCACCACAAACCCTTGTGGGAGCAACTGTCTGCATCATGCCGTTCGTCTCCGCCATTCGGTACCGTCGCGAAACATGGCATTTAATCTGATCAGTAGGACCCGCATGCAAGCGATGAGCGCGACTTTCGCGCTCTTGCCTCGCTCCCGAGGGCGTCCCACGCAAAGCTGCCATAACTCACGCCGCAGGCATAAAAAAGCGCCTGATGACGCTCTGGGAAAATGGCAATGCCATCTGTCCGCGGGTTACATATTTGCGCTTCGGGTCGTTGCGGATTTACCTCATAATCGCGCGCTCCTATCGTTGGCAGTTCTGCTTTTCGACTAATCTGTAGTCGCTGCCACCAGACCTCAAACAGCCAAGGAGAAAGGCAAATGCCAGATAGCTGGAACCAGCGTCAATCGAACGCATCCGCCAAGTATGCCTTCGAACGTTTGCCGGCCCCTTCTGATTTGCCTGCGGTCTTATGAGTCAAGCTGCCTACGTCAATCCAAGCCTGCTCACCTGGTCTCGGGAGCGTGCAGGTCTCTCCACTGAGCAGGTTGCCAAAAAGCTGCCAGTGAAGCCTGATCGAGTACAGGAATGGGAGGCTGGCGAGACCAGGCCAACATTCCTTCAGGCTCAAAAGTGGGCGAGTGTCGCTCATATCCCGTTTGGCTTCTTGTTTCTTCAGCACCCGCCAGTCGAAAAACTGCCTTTACCTGATTTGCGGACAGTGGGTGGGATTGCTCCTCAACGTCCTACTTTAGAGCTGTTGGACACCGTAAGGGAGGCAATACGTAAGCAGGACTGGTACCTGGAGTATCTTCAACACCAGGAGTATCAACCGCTGGCATTTGTAGGTCGCTTCAGTAGTCGATCTCAAGTTGCAGAGGTGGTCGACGATATCCGCCGGGTCCTCGGTGTGAACCCTGACATTGGTCGATTGGATTACGAGAAATACAGCCGCGCCTTGATCGAGGCTGCGGAAACGGCTGGCATTCTGGTTATGCGCAGTGGAACAGCTTTGGGGAATACTCACCGCAAACTTGAAGTGAGCGAGTTTCGGGGTTTTGCCATCAGCAATGCCTACGCCCCCGTTGTATTTATCAACAGTTCTGACGCACCCACCGCCAGGCTGTTCACGTTGCTTCACGAGCTGGCCCATATCTGGATTGGTAGCAGTGGAGTGTCTGACGGGAACTCTGAAAATGGTCGAGAGGAGGAGCATTTCTGCAATGCGGTTGCAGGTGAATTTTTGGCTCCCGAAGTCCAATTCCGCGCCCTGTGGAATGCAGATGTTGATTGGCAAGACAATTTAGCTCCGATAGCCACTCGGTTTCACATTAGTAAATTAGCTATCGGTCGCCGCGCATTGGATCTTGGCTATATAAGCCAAGCGCAATACAGCGCTTACTATCGAATGATCCTCAAGGCTTTCCAGGATGAAAAAGGTGGAGCGGGTGACTATTACCGTAACGCTACAGCGAAAAACAGCTCTCGCCTGAGCAAGGCAGTGCTGACTGAAGCAATGAGTGGCCGGATGTTGCTGCGAGAGGCGGGACACCTGCTCGGCGTGCAACCTGCCAAATTAAGGACTCTCGCCAGCAAGATCACGGAATGAATCATTTACTCGACGCTAACACACTGATCGAAGCGAAAAACCGTTATTACTGGATGGCTATCTGTCCTGGATTTTGGCAGTGGTTATTGCTTAAAAACAAAGCATTGGACTTGGCCAGCATTGCACCTGTAATGGACGAGCTAACTAAAGGGCATGATGATCTGGCGGGTTGGGCGAAGGACAACTCTGATTTCTTTCACTCCACCACCGATCAAGATACGCAACTGGCATTCGCACAAGTTGCGGGGCTGGTGGCCGATCAAGCGCCCAAGATGAAAGTAGGCGCAATGGAAGAATTTCTAGCGGGTGCTGATCCTTGGCTAATTGCGAAAGCGATGACTACAGGGGCTACAGTCGTTACGCATGAAGTGTTGAATCTCGACGCTAAACGAAAATTCATCATTCCAAATATTTGTAAGGTGCTGAGTATTCCTTTTTTGAATACGTTTGAATTGTTGCACAGGCTTGAAGCCAGATTTGTGTTACCTGATTGAAGTCAGGTGACTTCTTCAAGTTATTCGGAAATTGGAGTTTTTTGCAGTACTCTTTCCGTCCGACTTTCTTTATTGAATGTCTTTCAAATAATCCTTTAGCGCAACGAGCGGAGCATCAAGCTCCTCCAACGCCTGAATCCCCGCAAACTCCCCCACCAACCTCCCCAACTA
>NZ_NEHO01000013.1 GCF_002113375.1 Pseudomonas sp. R37(2017)
ATCGAGCAGTTGTCATCAAGAACCATGCTGGCAGCACGTTGCTTGAACTCGCGGGTATAGGTCTTTCGCTCTTGCATGGAACCTCCTGATTGGGCGAATCATATCGCCCTTAAGAGGTGTCCGGGATCATTAGGCCAGTTCAGCACGCTCGCGATGGAAGCACAGGCACCGCGGGGTGTCAGGCAACCAGTGTCATCGTTAACGACCATCGCGAGCTTGCTCGCTCCTACAGGCACAGATCCTCTGTAGGAGCGAGCACGCTCGCGATGGAAGCACAGGCACCGCGGGGTGTCAGGCAACCAGTGTCATCGTTGACGACCATCGCGAGCTTGCTCGCTTCTACAGGCACAGATCCTCTGTAGGAGCGAGCATGCTCGCGATGGAAGCACAGGCACCGCGGGGTGTCAGACAGCCAGTGTCATCGTTGACGACCATCGCGAGCGTGCTCGCTCCTACAGGCGAGCATGTTCGCGATGGCGGTTGGTCGAAACAACAGGTTTATCCAGTTTTCAATTGCAGCATTGCCCCATGCCAGTTCCAACCGGGCGCCATTCAATTGGTTTTCATTACTGCCGGTGGCGTCCAGTCGCCGTCGAGGGCATCGGCTTGCGGCCAGTAGGCGCGAATGTACAACGAGAATTCGGCGTCCTTGGGCGATGGCAGCCAGTTGCTTTCCTTGTCCTTGCCCGGTGATTCGCTTTGCACGTATAGGGTCAACGAGCCGTCAGGGTTGGTTTGCAGGGACTTGTTCTTGGTGCCGATGGAATAACGCTTGAGGTCATTGGGGGCGAAGAAGTGTTGTTCGTTGTACAGCGTCAGCGACCAGAAGCCCTTGACCGGCGGCAGCTTGCCCTTGGCGAACGTGACGCTGTAGCGGTATCGGCCGTTGAGGCGCAGGCCATTCTCATCCAGGTCCTGGTAGAAGTATTTGGTCTCTTTCTGCTGATTGACGAATATGTTCGAGCGCGCGACGGCGGTACGGGTGAAATAGTCGGTTCCGAACGCTGCGCCGTTGCTTACGGTGCTCCAGTGATTGGGCAATTGCAGGCCGTAGTTGCGGAACTGCAACAGGGGGTCGATGACTTCTCTGTCGGTCTTTTTCGCCTCGTCGATCATCGCGGCGCGCAGTTGCGGGTCGGCTCTGGCGATGGCACCCAGGGCGGCCATTTGCGCGTAGCGGGCTTCTTCGCCCGGCAATGGCTTGGCATCCTTGAGCAGGGCGGGCAGATCGTCGAAGAACGTCTCCGGGTTCACCCATTTGGTTTCGCCATTGCCTTCGGCCGCCTGGGCCGGGAATTTCCGTTGTTTATTCCAGTCGCGCCTCTTGGCCTTGCCGTCGTATTGCGACAGTGGGTACATGTCGATGCCCGCCAGGGCCGGCTGAACGGCCAGGCGGTCGGTGGCGGTGTCATCCTGGAAGACCCGCGGGATCACGAACCCGGTGTTCGTGCGCGCCCGGTACACCCGTCTGATGCCAGGCGGTACCTTGCCGTTCCAGTCCGGGCCGACCAACAGGTAGAAACCTGGCTGGGTGTTATACATTTTCCCAAGTTCCGCGAAGCTGTCCGAGCGCAGGTCGACCACCTGGTACACCCAGAAGCGACCGTTGAAGTCCGGCACTTGCAGCACCACCGGTTCAATGTCCAGGGCGATGCTGCCGGCGCCGTACACCACGTCCTGGTTCGGGCAGGCCACCAACCGCTCGGCCGGGTCGATGTAGTCGCTGAGCATCGACAAGCGATTGATCGGCGCCACGGGCACGATGCCTCCCATCAAGCCGGGCTCGGGCAGGTTCTTGAACGCTTGGCGACGATTGAAGATATTGGCCATCGGCCAGGCCCAGAAGTACGCCTCGCGCGCCATCATGCGTACGTACGGCTCGGTCACTTGGGTGCCTGCAACGGGCCCTGATACCGGGCCCGTGACCGGGTTGGCGACGATGGTTTCGACTGCTTTTTTCTGGGCACCCAGCAAGGGAGGGGCGATGAACACACTGACGAAGGTCAGGGCAAAGAGGGCAGGGTGCCGAGGCAAACGAATCATAGCGCTTCCTTACCTAGATAGCAGTCGCCGAATGCAGGCGAGTTGCTGAAAAGATAGCTCAATGTTTGCCCCTGCAAGGGACCGTGGCGATGAGGGTGGTTATGCGGCAATCGCCTGCAATTGTCGGTTAGCCCTCAAAGATGATCCGCATCGATCACGGCCTTGGCGAACGCCTGCGGAGCTTCCTGCGGCAGGTTGTGGCCGACGCCGCCTTCGATCAGACGGAACTGGTACTTGCCAGTGAAGCGCTTGGCGTAATCCTCGGGGGCCGGGTGCGGAGCGCCGTTGGCATCACCTTCAAGGGTAATGCTCGGCACGCTGATGGACGGCGCCGTGGCCAGTTTCTGCTCCAGCGCTTCGTAGCGGCTCTCGCCCTGGACCAGGCCCAGGCGCCAGCGATAGTTGAACACGGTGATGTCGACATGATCGGGATTATCCAGTGCCCTGGCACTGCGGTCGAAGGTGGCGTCATCGAACGCCCATTTCGGCGAAGCCAATTGCCAGATCAATTTGGCGAAGTCATGGGTGTTTCTCTCGTAGCCGGCGCGACCGCGGTCGGTGGCGAAGTAGAACTGATACCACCACTGCAGTTCCGCCTTGGGTGGCAGCGGGTTCTTGCCGCCCGCCTGGTTGCCGATCAGATAACCGCTGACCGAGACCAGCGCCTTGACCCGCTCCGGCCACAATGCCGAGACAATGTCGGCCGAACGCGCGCCCCAGTCATAACCACCAAGCACCGCTTGCTTGATCTCCAGGGCATCCATGAAGTCGATGACATCACTGGCCAGCGCAGCCGGCTGGCCATTGCGCAAGGTTTTTTCGGAGAGGAATCGCGTATCGCCGTAGCCGCGTGCATAGGGCATCAGCACCCGATAGCCCTTGGCGACGAGCAACGGCGCAACCTCGTCATAGCTGTGGATGTCGTACGGCCAACCGTGCAGCAAGATCACCACCGGTCCGTTCGCCGGGCCTGTCTCGGCATATGCCACGTCCAGCAACCCGGCGTTGACATGCTTGAGCGGGCCGAATGGCGAGGGCGCCGCCTGAGTGGTTGCGGCAGGGGACGCTGTCGGTTGCGCGTGGGCCGCGCCGAGTACGCCGAACAGGGTCAGCGCGAGGATCGAAGGGCCGGCCAGGTGGCGGCGTGTCTTGCCGATGTTGCTGTTGCGCAGTGCGATCTTCATGGGAAGTCTCCATTACCAGCCATGGGTCAGGGGTCCGGTCTGTACCCCTTTGAACCTTGCTTGTATTGAATCGCGCCAACGTATCTGGCCTGTGTCCAATCGTCGGCCGGATGAAAGCCTGTGTATCGAGAAGAAGCGCTGACACACTGTGATACACAGGGGTTCAGCCAGCGACGCTTCTAAACTCGATCGACACACATAACCCGCGCTGAGTCGTCTCGTCCGAGAAACTCAAGCGCACGCATGCGTCCGTACGCTCGGCGATGGCCCTGACGATGGACAAGCCCAGCCCGGAGCCTGTTTCCTCGGTATCTGCACCGCGGTAGAACGGATCGAATACGCGCATTTGTTCGTCGCTGGCAATTCCCGGACCGGAATCCTTGACTTGCAGGATCACAGTGTCCCGTACCCGCGCTACCGACAGGTCGACGCGTCCACCGCAAGGCGTGTAGCGAATCGCGTTGTCCGCCAGATTCTTCACCAGGATCAACAGATCCATTTCGTCGATGACGAGCTGTACGTCTTCGGTGCTTTCAACACCGATATCGATGTTCTTGAGCTCCGCCAGGGGCAACAGGTCTTCCAGCACTCGTCGATAAATCCCAAGCACCGAGATCGTGGTCTGTGACCGCGCGGCGTTCGATTGCGCGGCGGCCAGGGCCAACAACTGATCGATCAGCTTTCTGCTGCGTTCTATGCCTCGGGACAGCGGCAGCAGACGCTCGGTGGCCTGGATCGGCATTGCAGTGGCCTTCAGTCGCTCGGCTTGCAGCGACAGGGCGGTCATGGGTGAACGCAGTTCGTGGGCGGCGTCGGCGATGAAGCGCCGCTGGGTTTCCATGGACTGCGCGACTCGCGCCAGCAGGCGATTGATGGCCACAACGAAAGGGCGGACCTCGGTGGGCAGATGCTGTTCGTCGATAGGGTGCAGGGCCTGTTGGTCCCGTCGGTCTATTTCATCGGAGAGGGTGGCAATGGGACGAAACAGCTTACGCACCAGATCGCCCACGACCAGCAACAGCACCGGAAACAGAATGAGAAACGGCAACAGGCTGCGCAAGGCGCTTTCCCGTGCTTCCCTGTCGCGCACGCCGGTCTCCTGGGCGACCACGATGCGCTCGCCGCGAGCGGTGGTGCGGGTCAGCACGCGAAAGTCTTCGTCAGCGATCTTGAGGGTCGACAAACCGTCGGCCAACGTCGTGGGGAAGGGCAGTGGCAAGACGTTGTCGTCGCTGCCGACGGCTTTGTTGCTGTCGGTCAGGTATTGCACGATGACCCTGGATTCTTCGTCGTCACCCGCGATTCTTTCTGCCGCGGGGTAGTGCAGGGTCATCTGCTGCCGATCGAACAGGATGGCCACCTGGCGCAAGGTTTCATCCTGCATTTCATGGGCCTCGTCGAGGGCCGAGACGAACGCGAACAGACCGGCCAGCAGCGCAACGACCAGGATGGCCAGGGACAGTGCGGCCGACAGCCGTAACTGGACCGAATCGCTCAAGCGCTTTTTGAAACCATCCATCCCAGACCCCTGACGTTCTTGATGACCTGGTTGCCCAGCTTGCGTCGTAGCGAGTGAATCAGAAACTCCACGGCGTTGCTTTCCACTTCATTGCCCCAGCCGTAGAGGCGGTCTTCGAGTTCCCTGCGCGAGAGGATCGCACCCGGGCGGATCAACAATGCCTGCAACAGGGCGAATTCGCGGCTGGACAACTGCACGTCGGGGTTGTCGACGGTACTGGCCTGTTTCGACACCAGGTCCAGCCTCACCACGCCGTTGTCCAGCAGTGACTGTGCGCTACCGCCTTTGCGGCGCAACACGGCGCGCATGCGGGCCAGCAGTTCGGCCATGTCGAAAGGCTTGAGCAAGTAATCGTCGGCGCCACCGTCAAGGCCACGCAGACGGTCATCGAGACTGTCCCGGGCCGTGATGATCAACAGCGGCACCGGGTTGTTGCGGGCGCGAATGCTGTCCAGTACCTCGAGCCCATCCTTGCCCGGCAGCCCGAGGTCCAGCAGCACCAGGTCGTAGGGCTGGGTCTCCAGCGCCGAGAGCGCGGTCAGGCCGTTTTTCACCCAGTCGGTCGCGTAGCTCGCATCCATCAGCGCGCCCTGGATCGCGTCTCCAATCATCAGGTCATCTTCGACCAGCAATATGCGCATGTCCCGCTCCGAAAAAAAGCGCGGCGGTCATGGCCGTCGCGCCTGTATTGAAGCACCTGTACCGGTGTTTGTCCGCCCGGTTATTGCGTGCCTTTCATCGAATCGAACGCTTTCATCAGTTCGTCCATGCGGGCCTTGCAGTCGCTCTGTTGCGGGCTGCCGGCACGCAAGGCGTCGAGCGCGCGGTCAATGGCCTTGTCCACGACATGCCAGTCGCTGGCGGCACGGGGCTTGATCCCGGCTTCGGCCGAGTCCCAGGCGCTCTCCAGGTCCTTGATGCGGGCCTTCGCGCCTGGCAGGTCGTTTTTATCGACGAGTGTGGCAACGTCGGCGGCGATGTTGCGGAATTCGGAGAGATCGCCCAGTTTCGAACCGGATTGGGCACTCATCGCTGCGGAGGACGCGCCTGCAGCAGGTTTGTCGGCGGGTTTCGAGCAACCGGCAGCGATGCTGAGCAGGAAGATCGACGAGACAATGGCGACGTGTCGAATGATGTTTTGAAAAGGGCGCATGACGATTCCTTGATGGATTATTGAAAGGTTACTCAGTGATGGAATTGCGGTTGCCGACGCTCATCTGCGCGACAGCAACCAACAGGACGATGACGCACAGGAATATCGCGCTGGTCCAGGTGGCGCCCATGCCTAAGCCACCGTAAGTCCTGGATTGGGTCAGCAAATCGCCCAGCGAGGCACCGAACGGCCGCGTCAGGATGTAGGCGATCCAGAAGGACAGCACCACATTCGCGCCAAGGCGCCAGGCCACCAGGATCGCGGCGAGCAGCGCGGCGAAAATCACCGCACCGAGGGTGAAGCCCAGACCCAGTGCTTCGGTGGCCAGGTCACCGGCGGCCGTACCGAGGGCAAAGGTGCAGAGCACGGTCGTCCAGTAGAACCATTCCCGTCGTGGCGTGACGATCTCGCGGATCGACAAGTTGTGTTCCACCCGGTACCAGATCAGAAAATTCAGTGCCAGCAGGGCGGAAAACACCACCGTGCTGGTGTACAGGCTGACGTCGAGTACGTCGGTCAGGATGTCGGTGAGCTGAGTCCCGACGATGCTCACCAGCACTACGGTCAGCCAGTAGATCCAGGGCGAACAGGCGGTCTTGCGTAGCTGGATGAACAGGGCGATGGCCAGCAACGTCGCCATGCCGAGGCTGGTCCAGCCCAGGCCGAGGCCGGCATCGACAGCGAGGAAGTCCGCGCCGGTTTCACCCACCGTCGTGGAAAAGATCTTGATCACCCAGAATGACAGCGTCACTTCGGGTACTTTGTTGAGCCATCCGGCTGTAATGGGTTTCATGGGCGGGTTGCCTCTCCTGTGCAGCGCCGAATTTCGCGCAAGGGAGAGGATACGGAGCGAAACTTAGCCGAGACTGAGCAGATGTTGTTGCCGCTCACACTGGCTTGGTTTCAGGGGGACGGAACTTGAATTTTTTGCTGCGTCAGCCGACATGGCCGGTCACCTGGGTACACAGCCTTTTCAGTTGTTCGGCCAGATCGATCACCCGGCGTGGTGCGTCGGGGCGCAGGTGCAGTGCGATTTCCAGTGCCGCCAGTTCAGGGAAGGATTCGGCCACGCCCAATCGTCGATGGCCGGGCAGTGCCAGTCGCGCAGGGAGCACGCTGACACCAAGACCATCGGCGACCGCCGAGCGCACGCTCGCGAGGCTCGCGCTGCTGTAGCCGATACGCCAGCGTCGGCCGGCGCTCTCCAGTGCGTGGATCATTTCATCGCGGTACAGGCCGCCAACCGGAAACACCACCAGTGGCAGCGGGTCGCGCTCGTACGTCGGCTCGTTGAGGCTGTCGAACCAGGCGAGCGGTTCGGGCCAGGCGGCGTGCCCCACGACCTGTCCCGGGCGTTGCTTGACCAGCACCAGGTCGTAGTCGCCGGCACAAAACTGTTGCCATAGCGTGTTGCTCAGGCCACTGCTGATCTCAAGCCTTATCGACGGGTGCGCACGGGCGAAGGCGCCAAGCGTCGGCGTCAGCAAGTCTGACGCGAAGTCCTCTGGCACGCCGATGTGCACCTCGCCCTGTGCCTGGCCTTTGCGCAGATCTTCCACCACCTCTTCCATCAACCCCAGGAGCCGACGCGCATAGCCGAGCAAGCGTTCGCCGTCCTCGGTGGTGACCACGTAGCGTCCGCTGCGGTTGACCAGCTCGCAGCCGAGTTGCTCCTCGAGCCGCTTCAACTGTTGGCTGATGGTCGACTGGCTCAGGTGCACGCGCTCACCGGCGCGGGTGAAGCTGCCGCTCTCGACCACGGCGACGAAACTCTTGAGCAGCAACGGATCGATCAGTGTCGAAGTCATTACGTTTCCCACTAATAGCCATTCGAACATTTCATTTCCGAATGATAGCACCTGCTCTTAATCTTGCGGAACGGCAGCTGATACGGCCTTTTGACCAGATTTCCCAAGGTAAATGCGATGACAAGTGACGTGACGCTGGCGCAGGAGACGGACCTGTCGCGCGCGGGTGAGGTATCACTGGCCGCACTGGTACTCCTGGTGCTCCTGGGCTTGAATCTGCGGCCATTCCTGACTTCGGTAGGTCCGGTGCTCGATCTGGTGCGCGCCGACATCGGCCTGGATTTTCGCAGCGCCGCGATGCTGACCACCTTGCCCTTCGTGCTGATGGGCCTGATCGCCTTCATTGGCATCGGTATCGCACGTCGCTTCGGCGAGAAGCGGGCGCTGGCCGGCGCATTGTTGCTCTTGATGCTCGGCTGTGCGTCCCGGGCCGTGGTCCAGAACGGCGCGCAGTTGATCGCCAGCGCCGGTATCGCCGGCATCGGCGTGGCTGTGATCCAGGCCTTGATACCGGGTGTCGCCAAACGCTGGTTTCCTGATCGGATAGCGATGGCGATGGGGCTGTACTCGGCGGCATTGGTCGGTGGCGGGGCGCTTGGCTCGCTGGCAAGCACCTGGCTGAATGCGTATGGCGGCTGGAGGTCAGGGCTTTCCATCTGGGCGTTGCCGGCCCTTGCCGTGCTCTTGCTCTGGCTGGTGTTCGCGCCACGCACAGCGCCCATCGTCGCCAGCGCACCAGCACCGGTCAAAACCTCCAGCTTCTTCAGGAATCGGCGTGCGTGGCAGTTGGCCGCGTACTTTGGGCTGACCAACAGCGGTTACTCGAGCCTGGTGGCCTGGCTGCCTTCCTTTTACCAGCAGCAGAGCATGAGCCTGCACGCCTCGGGCAACCTGCTTGCGTGGTTGGCGATGTTTCAGGCGACGGCGGCGTTCGCCATGCCGATGCTCGCCCGCCGCAGCGTTGACCGGCGCGCTGCCTTATGGCTGACGATCGCCCTGCAGGTAGCGGGTTTCGCCGGCTTCGCCCTGGCCCCCAACGCAGCGCCGTGGTTGTGGGTCGCATTGGCCGGTTTCGGCCTTGGCGGGTTCTTTTCGCTGAGCCTGATCGTCAGCCTCGACCATTTGTCCAGCGCACAGGCGGCCGGGACTTTGGCGGCCTTCGTTCAGGGGATCGGCTTTTTGCTCGCATCGAGTGCCCCTTGGCTGATCGGCTGGCTGCGGGACTCAGGCGCAAGCTTCACCACCGGCTGGTGGTTGCATATCGGGGTGCTCGGCGCGATGGCGGTGCTGACGTACAAATTCTCCCCGGCGAGCTACCGACACAGCATGCAAGCGTTGTGATCCAGGTTGAACAAATACAAAAAACCCAAACAGAACCGACCACTTCCAACCCCCCAGTATCACTGTGCCTACGGAGATTGATATGAAGAAGCTTGCTGTTTCAGTTGTTCTGGCCCTGGCCGCCAGCGGCGTGTACGCGAAAGACCTGCAAGTCATTCGCTTTGGCGTTGACCCCACTTACGCGCCGTTCGAGTCGAAGGCACCCGATGGCACGCTGGTGGGCTTCGACATCGATCTTGGCAATGCCATCTGCGAAAAGCTGAAGGTCAAATGCGTATGGGTCGAGAACTCCTTCGACGGCATCATCCCGGCGCTGAAGGCGAAGAAGTTCGACGGCATTCTTTCCTCCATGAGCGTGACCGAGAAACGCCAGGCGCAAATCGCTTTCTCCGACAAGATCAGTAATGTCCTGCCGCGTCTGCTAGCGAAAAAAGGCTCGGATCTCCTGCCAACGCCCGAATCCCTTCAAGGCAAGCGGGTAGGGATCGAGCAGGGCTCGACGTCGGAAACCTATGCCCGGGCTTACTGGGCACCCAAAGGCGTCACCCTCATGACCTACCAGAACCAGGACATGGTCTACCAGGACTTGAAGGCCGGTCGCCTGGATGCCGCGCTGCAATCGTCGGTCCAGGCCGACCTGGGTTTTCTGAAAACCGAGAACGGACGTGACTTTGCATTCGCAGGCCCCGAGTTGCGCGACCCGAAAACCCTCGGCGTGGGTGCGGGGATCGGTTTGCGCAAGGAAGACAATGAACTGCGCGAACAGATCAATGGGGCGCTTGCCGAGATCATCGCGGACGGCACTTACCAGACGATCTCCAATAAGTACTTTTCCTTTGATGTGTACAACTGATTGATCTCGATGCGTTGGCGGCGGGCCGGCTCCCCCTGTCAGCGCAGGCAGATTGATGCGGCATTCAAAAACAAGAAAAACATGATTGAACAAGGTAGGCCTGTTGGCACAACTATCCTGTTCAAGGAGAAAGTAATGTCCTTGGTAGACTATGGGCCGCTGATCGCCAGTGGCACCTGGATGACGCTGAAGCTGGCCATGTTATCGCTGCTGACCGCGGTACTGATCGGTCTGGCAGGCGCCAGTTCGAAGTTGTCGGGCAATCGGTGGCTACGCAATATCGCCACCCTCTATACCACGCTGATACGCAGTGTTCCGGATCTGGTGACCATGCTGTTGCTGTTCTACAGCATTCAGATAGTCCTCAACCATGTCACTGAAGGGCTTGGCATGGATCAGATCGATATCGATCCCTTCCTCGCGGGTGTCGCGACGCTCGGGTTTATCTACGGCGCTTACTTCACCGAGACCTTCCGGGGTGCTTTCCAGGCGGTGCCGCGCGGACAGACAGAGGCGGCCATGGCCTATGGCCTCGGCCCATGGCAGGCGTTCTCGCGTATTTTATTCCCGCAAATGATGCGTTTTGCCTTGCCTGGCATTGCCAACAACTGGCAGGTCATGATCAAGGCGACCGCACTGGTGTCCATCATCGGTCTGTCCGATATCGTCAGGGCCACCCAGGATGCCGGGAAGAGCTCCATGCAGCTGTTTTACTTCACCGTGATCGGCGCACTGATTTATCTGTTCATCACCACGGTCTCCAACGGCGTCCTGATCTGGCTCAAGCAGCATTATTCCGTCGGCATCCGGGAGGCTGAGCTGTGATCGAAATTATCCAGGAATACTGGCAAGCGTACTTGTGGTCGGACGGCGCCAACTTCTCCGGCCTGGCCATCACCTTGTGGCTGCTGGTGCTGTCGGTCGCGATCGGCTTCGTACTGTCGGTGCCGCTGGCCGTGGCTCGCGTGTCGAGAAACCGGTTCATCCGGATTCCGGTCTGGTTCTACACCTATGTGTTTCGTGGCACGCCGCTCTATATACAGCTGTTGATCATCTACACCGGTGTCTACAGCCTGAGTGTGGTGCGCGAGCACGAGTTCCTCGACATGTTCTTTCGCGAAGGCTTCAACTGCACGGTGCTGGCGTTCGCGCTCAATACCTGCGCCTACACCACGGAAGTCTTCGCCGGTGCGATCAGGTCGGTGCCCTATGGCGAGGTAGAGGCGGCGCGGGCCTACGGCCTGTCGAAGTTCAACCTGTACCGGCGCATCATCCTGCCCTCGGCGCTGCGTCGCGCACTGCCGTACTACAGCAACGAGGTGATCATGATGCTGCATTCAACCTCGGTGGCATTTACCGCCACGGTTCCCGACCTGCTGAAGGTCGCCCGCGACGTCAACTCGGCGACCTATGCATCGTTCGAGGCCTTCTTCATCGCAGCACTGTTGTACGCGGCGGTTGCATTGTCGCTTGTCTGGCTATTTCGTCGCGGTGAAACCCGCTGGCTGGCCTTCCTGAAACCACAGGCCGCCTGAAGGCCGCAAACCCAGGGTCAACACCATGTACAAACTGACCGTAGACGATCTGTACAAGAACTATGGCAACCACGAAGTGCTCAAGGGCGTGTCGATCAAGGCCAAGGCCGGCGATGTGATCAGCATCATCGGTTCCTCGGGTTCGGGCAAGAGTACGTTCTTGCGATGCATCAACTTCCTCGAACAACCGTGCGCCGGGCGCATTACGGTGAACGCCGAGGAAATCCGCACCGAGAAGGACAAGAACGGCGGGCTGCGAGTGGCCAACCAGAAGCAGCTGCAAAGCATGCGCACCAAGCTGTCCATGGTGTTCCAGCACTTCAACCTGTGGGCGCACATGTCGGTGCTGGAAAACGTTATCGAGGCGCCGATGCATGCACTTGGCCTCGGTCGCGACGAGGCGGTGGCCCGCGCACGCAAGTACCTGGCCAAAGTCGGCCTGCCGGCCAGCATGGAGAACAAGTACCCATCACACCTGTCCGGCGGCCAGCAGCAGCGTGTGGCGATCGCCCGGGCCCTGGCGATGGAGCCGGAAGTGATGCTGTTCGACGAGCCGACCTCGGCACTCGACCCCGAACTGGTCGGCGAAGTGCTGAAGGTGATGCAGTCCCTGGCCGAAGAGGGGCGGACCATGGTGGTGGTGACCCACGAAATGGCCTTTGCCCGCGAAGTGTCCAACCACGTGATTTTCCTGCACCAGGGCAAAATCGAGGAAGAAGGCAACCCGGAGCAGCTGTTCAAACACACCAAAAGTGAGCGCCTCAAGCAGTTCCTTGCCGGCAACTTGAAGTAGCCCTTGGGTGACGCCTAAAAGAGCGCCCCGTTGGCTAATCGGCGGCGGGGGCTCGCTCAAACAGTGATGAGGTACAAATGATCAATTCGTTCTGGTTGCGTAATGTCCGCCCCTATGGCGGCGAAATCGAAGACATACAGATTACCGAGGGTCGTATCGGCCATCGTCAGCCGGCCAGTGGCAACCCGGTCGCTGACGCGGACCTTGACGGGCAAGGCCAGATTCTCGTGCCGTCACTGGTAGAGAGCCACATCCACCTGGACAAGACCCTGTGGGGACAACCCTGGCGGCCGCACAGTGCCGGCCCGAACCTCAAGGCGCGCATCGCGAACGAACGGCAAATCCTGCGTGAACTGACATCGCCCATCGCCGAGCGGGCGGGTGCCTTGCTCGAGCAATGCATCGCTCGCGGCTCGCTGACCTTCCGTTGTCATGTAGACGCCGATCCCGAGCTGGGGATCGAGCATGTGCAGGCCATGCTGGAGCTGCGCGAACGCTATGCCGACCTGGTCGATATGGAGTTCGTCACCTTCCCGCAGGTTGGCCTGGTCAACCGCCCAGGGGTAGAGGCATTGATGCGCGAAGCCCTGGGGCTGGGAATCGAGGTGGTAGGGGGCCTGGACCCCTGCGGCATAGACAATGATCCGATTGCGCACCTCTCGATCCTGTTCGAGCTCGCGGACAAGTTCGATCGCGGTATCGATATCCACTTGCATGACGGTGGCGAGCTGGGGCTCTGGCAGATCGCCCGCATCGTTGATTTCACCGAACGCTATCAGCGTCAGGGGCGAGTCATGATCAGCCATGCCTTTTGCCTGGGCATGAAAGACTGGGCGCAAGTGCTGCCGTTGGCCGAACGCCTGGCGGCCAATCGAGTTTCCCTGATGACCACGGCGCCATCCGACATTGCCATTCCACCCTTTACCGAGCTGCTCTCGGCGGGGGTAAACGTCTGCCTCGGTTCAGATGGCATCCGGGATGCCTGGACCCCCATGGGCAATGGCGACATGCTCGAACGCGCAATGCTGCTCGCCTTGCGCTGCGGCATGCGCACGGACCCTGAAATCTGCACAGCGTTCGAAGCCGCCGCCAGCAATGGGGCCAGGGCACTCGGGCGCAGTGATCACGGATTGGCAACGGGGCAAACCGCCAACCTGTTGCTGCTGCCGGCACAGACACTCAGTGAAGCCGTGGTGGCTCGTCCGCTGGCGCGGACCGTGATCAGCCGCGGAGTCGTCGTGGCGAAAAATGGCAGCGTGCTCCACAGCCGCCTGTGACCCGCGAACGTTTTCCAATTTCCCCCCAGCTTGAATCGGATGCCCTGTATGACACATCACTACGACTCGAACGCCCCCTCAACAGTAGACCTGCTGATCGAGCACGGCGTGGTCATCACCGTGGACGATCAACGGCGCGTCATCGACGACGGCGCTGTGGCCGTGCTCGGCAACCGCATCGTCGCGGTGGGGCGCACGGATGAACTACGGGCTCGCTTCACGGCGGAAAAAGTCATCGACGCGCGCAACAAAGCGGTGCTCCCGGGCTTGATCGACAGCCACGCCCATGCCGGCCACGCCATGCTGAAAACCATTGGCGGCGCGGACGGCGATGCCTGGATGGAGGCTTGCCAGACCATTTACACCTCGGCCTCCGGCGTCGGGTTCTGGGAGGCCGATGCCCGGTTGTCGGCGCTGGAACGGCTCAAATGCGGGACCACCACCGGCGTGTCGCTATTGGGTGGGGGCGATTCGATCATGCGGGTCGACGACCCGGTCTACGCGCAACGTCACGCCCGGGCGATTGCCGACATCGGCACCCGCTCGGTGGTGGCCGTCGGGCCGTCGCGGCCGCCAGCGCCGCACAGCTACGTGGATTGGTCGAGCGAACCGCCCACTCGCCGCGAGGTCAGTTTCGAGACCATGTTCGAGGTCTGCGAAGAAATCGCCAGGAGCTGCGACGGCATGGGTGACGGTCGGGTGCGCATAGCCCTGACGTTGCCGGTGTACGCGCCACAATACTCACCCGAGCACCGTGAACTGGCACCGCTGTTCCGCCAGCAGGCACAGGACTATCTGGCCCTGGCCCAGCGCCATGGCCTCACGTTCACCCAGGACGGACACCGCGCCGGTACGCTGGCGCTGGCCCACCGCGAACTGGGGCTGCTCGGCCCGACATCCTTCATGTCGCACTGCATTGACCTGACCGAGGAAGACATCGCCCTGTGCCGCGAGACACAGACCAAAATCGTGCATAACCCGAGCGCCATCATGTCGATCCTGGGGCGCTGCCCGGTGCCGGAGCTGATCGAGGCCGATGTAACCGTCGCCATCGGCTCCGACGGCGCCGCTCCGGACCGTGGTTACGACATGTTCCGCCACATGTTCCAGTGCATGCATTACCACCGCCGGCATTTCCGCGACCCGGACATCCTGCCCCAGGGCAAAGTGCTGGAAATGGTCACTATCGACGCCGCCAGGGCACTGTCGATGGAACATGAGATCGGCTCGCTGGAAGTCGGCAAGAAGGCCGACATCATTCTGATCGACCTGTACAAGCCGCACCTGATGCCGATGAACATGCCGGTCCACCGTGTCACCTGCTTCGCCAACGGCGCAGACGTGTGCACCACCATCGTCGATGGCAAGGTCCTGATGGAAAACCATGTCGTACGCGCCGTCGACGAGGCCGCTGTGCTGGCCGTGGTGCAAGAGGAGTCGGAACGCATGCTGGACCGCAGTGGCTTGCGCCATCTGACTGAAGAATCGAAAAACCTCTGGCGTGCGGCACGCTACCGCCAGCCGTTGAACTAGCCGAGCGACGCCACACTGTTGTAGGAGCGAGCACGCTCGCGATGGACCTGAGAGCGCCGTGGGCTGTCAGGTTAACGACCATCGCGAGCTTGCTCGCTCCTACAGGTTCACTGTCATTGCCCAAAGTCCTCTATTTACACCCTCCAAATGGTTCGAAGGAACGATGGCGGGAAACACCCGACCACTAATACTCGCGGCTCCTCAATAACAAGAAAGGAACCGCCGATGGAAAACACCTACGACTACATCGTGATTGGCGGCGGCTCGGCCGGCTGTGCCGTGGCCGGCCGGCTGGCCGACAGTGGCAGCGAGCGCATCGCGTTGCTTGAAACCGGTGGTCACGACCACAGCCCGGCGGTGACCGTGCCTGTCGGGCTGATCACTTCCATACCCCGCGCCGGTACGCGCAACTATGCCTATGAAGGCGTGCCGCAAGCCTCCCTGGCCGACCGCGCGTCCTACCTGCCGCGCGGTCGTGGGCTGGGAGGCAGTTCCTCGATCAACGGCATGCTCTACTTGCGCGGCACGCCGTCGGACTACGACCGTTGGGCGAGCCTGGGCTGTGACGGCTGGGGTTGGAAGGATGTGCTGCCGTATTTCAAGCGCTCGGAGTGCAATGAGCGGGTCGCCGGTCGCGACGATGAGCTGCATGGCGGCAGCGGTCCCCTGCATGTGGTCGATCCTCGCTCGCCGTGCAGTGTCATGCGTAATTTCATCGAAGCGGCCGAAGCGGCGGGGCACCCGTACAACCACGACTTCAATGGCCCCAGACAGGAAGGCGTCGGTTATTTCCAGGTGACCCAGAAAGACGGCGAGCGCTGGAACTCCGCGCGGGCCTACCTGCACAAGGGCAACGCCGCCGATGCCGCCAACAACGGCGGTCGCGACCACCTGACGGTGCTGACCGACACCCAGGTGCTGCGCATCCTGTTCAACGGCAAGCGTGCCGTGGGCGTGCGAGTGCTGCGCAACGGTCAGGAGCATGTGCTGCACGCACGCCGGGAAATCATTCTCAGCGCCGGCACCTTCGGTTCGGCGCAACTGTTGCTGGCTTCGGGCGTGGGACCTGCCGCGCACCTGAAAGAGCACAACATCAGCGTCGTGCATGACGCGCCGCAAGTCGGCAAGAACCTGCAGGAACATGCCGACCTGATCATGCACAAGCGCCTGTTCAACACCGACCTGTTCGGCGTCTCGATCCGCGGCGCGCTGCGCTACGCCTACGAATGGTTCAAGTACAGGAAGCAGCGCACCGGCCTCTTCACCCGCACATTCACTGAGGCGGGCGCGTTCCTCAAGACCGACCCGAACCTGGCCGAGCCGGACGTGCAGTTGCACTTCGTGATGTCGGCGGGGGACAACCACGGCCGCACGTTCCACTACGGCCATGGTTATTCCTGCCATGTCTGTGTGCTACGCCCCCACAGTCGTGGCGAGGTCCGCCTGCGTTCGGCGGACATGCGCGACGCGCCGGTGATCGAGACCAACCTGCTGGCCGATGAGCGCGACATGGAGGTGATGCTCAAGGGCGTGCACCTTGTGAACGGCATCCTCAAGCAACGGCAATTGGCCAAACTGGGTGGCAAACCGTTGCACTACGGCCACCTCAAGCTCGATGGCAGCGACGACAACGACGTACGCGCGATGATTCGTCGCCGGGCCGACAACGTCTATCACCCGGTCGGCACCTGCCGCATGGGCAGCGATGAGGACTCGGTGGTCGACCCGCAACTGCGCGTGCGCGGGGTTGAAGGCCTGCGGGTGGCCGACGCCTCGATCATGCCGACGCTGGTAGGCGGTAACACCAACGCCCCGGCAATCATGATCGGTGAGAAAGCGGCCGACCTGATCCGGGCTTCGGCCAATGGCCAGGTGCACAAGGCATCCGAAGCGACCCTCGCGGGCTAATGCAAAGCCGCTGTCGCAGCGCGCGGCAGCGGCTTTGCAATCGATCTCTGGTCCTTTCGAACTAGCCATCGAATACGCCGCAAATTACCTCCTTCGAACCAAGAACCGCCCCCCGCATCTCCCTAAGATCGTAGTGAGTCGAGCGACTGCGAACCTGATAACAATAAGTACTTCCAGAGGCATGTATGTATTTGACACAAGGCCTGCACCGATCCCTGCAACTGAACCCGGACCGGATCGCGACGACATTCCGCGGTCGGCAACGCACCTATCGCCAGATAGGCGACCGCGTCTCCCGCCTGGCCAGTAGCCTGCGCGCCCTGGGCATGGAGGATAACGATCGCATCGGCATGCTGGCGTTGAACTCCGACCGCTACATGGAATTCATGCTCTCGGTCTGGTGGGGCGGCGGTGTGCTCAACCCGGTGAACATCCGTTGGAGCGTGCCAGAGATTGTCTACTCCCTGGACGACTGCGACACCCGTATCCTGTTTGTCGATGACAACTTCCTGCCGATGACCGAAGCCATCTGTGCGACGGCCAAGTATCCGCCACTGCTGATCCATGTCGGCGATGGACCGGCACCCAAAGGCATGCTGTCGTTCGAGCAGTTGATCGCTGAAAACGAAGCGATGAAAGACTGCAATCGCGGTGGCGACGACATTGCCGCGATCATGTACACCGGTGGTACCACCGGTCTGCCCAAGGGCGTGATGCAGAGCCATTTGAACCTGTGGTCGTCGGCGATCATGCGCATGGCCGAGCACCCGATCGTGCGCAACTCCACGACCCTGCATGTGGCGCCGATGTTCCATACCGCCGCCATGGCCCGGGTCGTGTTCCAACTGGTTTCCGGCGAAGCCCACTGCTTCATTCCGGCGTTCGAACCGCTGGAAATGCTGCAAACCATCGAGCGTGAGCGGGTGAATGAAACCCTGCTGGTGCCGACCATGTTGCAAGCGCTGCTCATGCACCCGGACTTCGGACAGTTCGATCTGAGCAGCCTGCAGCGGATTGCCTACGGCGCTTCGCCGATTGCCTTGACGGTGCTGGAACGTGCCATCGATGCGTTGCCCCGTTGCGAGTTCATGCATGCCTACGGCATGACGGAAACGTCCCCGGTGATCTGCCTCAACCCCCATCAGAACCATGGACCCGAAGGGCGTGTCAGCGGCCTGGTGCGTTCCGTTGGCCGTGCGCTGCTGGGCGTGGACCTGCGCATCGTCGACGAGCACGACAACGAGGTGCCGCGTGGCACCGTTGGCGAAATCATCCTGCGTGGCGCCAACGTGATGAAGGGCTACTGGAACCGTCCGGAAGAAACCGCCAGGACCCTGCGTGGCGGCTGGATGCACACCGGCGACGGCGGCTACATGGATGAACAGGGTTACGTGTTCATCGTCGACCGCCTCAAGGACATGATCGTCAGCGGCGGCGAGAACATCTTCTCGGCCGAAGTCGAGAACGTCATCGCCCGCCATCCGGCCATCGCCATGTGCGCCGTGATCGGTATCCCCGACGACCGCTGGGGCGAGGCGGTCCACGCGGTGGTGGTGCTCAAGCCGGGTGCCGAGCTGGGCGAAATCCCGCTCATCGACCATTGCCGCCAGCACATCGCCGGCTACAAATGCCCGAAAACCGTGGCGTTCGCCAGCGGCCTGCCGCTGTCCGCCGCCGGCAAGATCCTCAAGCGCGACCTGCGCGAACCTTACTGGAAAGACCGGGCCCGGGCCGTCAACTGATACCCGTCAGCCATCCATCCCTCAGGAGTGAAACATGAGCAATAAAGTTGTGGTTGCCGGCGTCGGCATGATCCCTTTCAGCAAACCGGGGCAGAGCGATGATTACCCGGTGATGGGCGCTGCGGCGGCCAAGCGTGCACTGGCCGATGCCGGTATCGATTACGCCCTGGTACAGCAGGCGTATGTCGGCTACGTGTTCGGTGATTCCACCTCCGGCCAGGCGGCCATTTACGGCGTGGGCCTGACCGGTATTCCGGTGATCAACGTCAACAACAACTGCGCCACCGGCTCCACCGCGCTGTTCCTGGCGCGCCAGGCCGTCGAAAGCGGGGCCATCGACTGCGCCATTGCGCTGGGCTTCGAACAGATGGTCCCGGGCGCCCTCAAAGGCGCGTGGACCGACCGTCCGGGCCCGATGGAGCGCTTCGCCAAAGTCATGGCCGAGGTGCAGGGCTACGACGAGCAAGCCCCGCGTGCCGCACAGTTCTTTGGCGGTGCGGGCCGTGCCTACATGCGTGAATACGGCATCAGCCCGGAAACTTTCGGCCGTATCTCGGTCAAGGCGCGCCGTCACGCGGCCAACAATCCGTACTCGGTGTTCCGCACCCCGATCACCCTGGAAGAAGTCATGGCTTCGCCAACGGTGTTCGACCCGATGACCCGCCTGCAATGCTGCCCGCCGACTTGCGGTGCCGCTGCAGCCATCATCTGTTCCGAAGCCTTCGCCTTGAAGCATGGCCTGGACACCCGAGTCGTCATCGCCGGCCAGGCCATGACCACCGACCGCAACAGCACCTTCGATGAAGCCGACATGCGCAAGGTGGTTGGCTATGACATGACCCGCAGCGCCGCCCTGAGCGTGTACGAGCAAGCCGGCGTCGGCCCGTCGGACATCGGTGTGGTCGAGTTGCATGACTGCTTCACCGCCAACGAGTTGATTACCTATGAAGGCCTGGGCCTGACCCCGGAAGGCACCGCCGAAAAGTTCATCCTCGACGGCGACAACACCTACGGCGGCCGCGTGGTCACCAACCCGTCCGGTGGTCTGCTTTCCAAGGGCCACCCGTTGGGCGCCACCGGTCTGGCGCAGTGCGCCGAACTGACCTGGCAACTGCGCGGCACCGCCGAAGCCCGTCAGGTCGAGGGCGTGCGCTTTGGCCTGCAGCACAACCTGGGCCTGGGCGGTGCTTGCGTGGTCACCCTGTACCAGCGTCAGTAATCAACGATAGCCAACGGAGACCTGCGCATGATCGATAAAAGCCATATCGGCACTGTGGTATCGCGCCACACCGTGGAAGTCGAAGCCGGCCGCCTGCGCTTTTTCGCCAAGGCCATCGGCCAGGGCGACGAACGCTACACCGACCTCAACGCGGCCCGCGTGAGGGGCGATGCGAACCTGGCGGTGCCGCCGACCTTCCTGTTCTGCCTGGACATGGACGCGCCCAACCCACGCGCGACCATGGACCTGTTGGGCATCGACATCGGCAAGGTGTTGCACGGTGAACAGAGCTTCACCTACCACCGCATGGCCTTTGCCGGCGAGCGCCTGAATTTCGAAGGACGCATCGTCGATATCTACGACAAAAAGGGCGGCGCCCTGGAGTTCGTGGTGCGCGAAACCCGCGTCACCAACGAAGCCGGAGAGCTGGTGGCGGAACTGCGCAACAGCCTCGTCGTGCGCAACGGTTAAGGAGCCGTACATGCAAAGCATCAATCTGGCAGACCTGGACATCGGCAGCGAGCTGCCGTCGTTCACCACCGCTCCGATCAGCCGCCTGACCCTGGCGCTGTACTGCGGCGCTTCGGGCGACCACAACCCGATCCACGTCGACCTGGACTTCGCCAGGAAGGCCGGCATGCCCGACGTGTTCGCCCACGGCATGTTGTCCATGGGCTACCTGGGGCGCCTGCTGACCAACTGGGTTCCACAAGAGGCCATCCGCCATTTCTCGGTGCGTTTCGTATCGATCACTCAGGTCGGCGATGCCATCAACTGCTCGGGCAAGGTCGTCGAGAAAGACCCATCCACTGGAACAGTGCGCCTGGAAATCACCACCCGCAACCAGGCGGGTGACATCAAATTGTCTGGCGAAGCCGTCATTGCGCTGGCCGCTTGAATTCAAAGGAGAACAACATGCACAACAAACTCGAAGGTAAAGTCGCCCTGATCACCGGTTCCGGCCGTGGCATCGGGCGCAATGTCGCGCTGCAACTGGCCGCCCTGGGCGCCAGGGTGGTTATCAACGATCTGGACCAGGCACCCGCCGAAGAGACCGTGGCCGACATCCGCGCTGCCGGCGGCGATGCCGTCGCCTGCGTCGGCAGCGTCACCGCGCCGGACTTCGCCGACCGCTTCCTGAAAACCGCGATGGACGCCTACGGCACCATCGACATCATCGTCAACAACGCCGGTTTCACCTGGGACAACGTGATCCAGAAAATGTCCGACGACCAATGGGACGCGATCATCGAGTGCCACCTCACCGCACCGTTCCGCATCCTGCGCGCGGCCCAGCCGATCATCAGCGCCCTGGCCAAGAAAGAAGCCGCCGAAGGCCGCGAAGTGTTCCGCAAGGTGGTCAACATTTCCTCCGGCGCCGCCGGTGGCAACGCCGGTCAGGCCAACTACTCCTCGGCCAAGGCTGGCATCCTCGGCATGACCAAGTGCCTGGCCAAGGAGTGGGGCCGCCTGAAGGTCAACGTCAACGCCGTGGCCTTCGGCCTGATCGATACCCGTCTGACCCAGGCCCTGGCCGGTGAGGACAGCAAGACCGTCAACATCGAAGGCCGGGAAATCAAGGTGGGCGTGCAACAGGCTCGCCTGGATGCGGCGAGCACCGCGATCCCGTTGGGCCGTCCGGGCAAGCCGGAAGAGGCCGCAGGTTCGGTCGTGCTGTTCTGCCTGCCGGAATCGAACTACCTGTCCGGGCAGACCCTGTACTGCGGTGGCGGTCCAGGCAGCAACTTCTAAGCATCCGCTCCCAGCCTGCCGTGCAGCGCCCAAGGGCGTTGCGCGGTGCAGGCGAGCCATAACTCCATGAATTCAACGCCAGCGTACCCCTGAGGAATGCCCATGACTGCCTACCAATCCCCGTGGATCACCGATGACCTGGTGATTTTCCAGGACTCCATCCGCCGTTTCATCGCCGAAGAATTGGTGCCCCACGAAGAACGCTGGGGCCAGCAACACCACGTCGACCGTGAAATCTGGCTGAAGGCAGGCGAGTTCGGCATGTTGTTGCCGAGCATTCCGGAAGAGTACGGTGGCGCCGGCGGCACCTTCGCCCACGATGCGATCATCACCCTTGAGCAAAGCCGGGCGATCAGCACCAGCCTGGGCACCAACGTGCACAGCGGTATCGTGGCCCACTACCTGCTGCGCTACGCCAGTGAAGAGCAGAAGCTCAAGTGGCTGCCGAAAATGGCCCGTGGCGAAATGATCGGGGCCATCGCCATGTCCGAGCCGGGTGCCGGTTCCGATCTTCAGGCAATCAAGACCCGCGCCGTGCGTGATGGCGACGAGTACGTGATCAATGGCTCCAAGACCTTCATCACCAACGGCTACCACGCCGACCTGATTCTGGTGGTGGTCAAGACCGATCCGGAGAAGGGCGCCAAGGGCGTGTCGATCGTCGTCGTGGAAACCGAGAACCTGGAAGGTTTCCGCCGTGGGCGCTTCCTGGAAAAAATCGGCCAGCGCGGCCAGGACACCACCGAGCTGTTCTTTGACGACGTGCGCGTGCCGTGCGCTCATCTGCTGGGCACGGAAGAAGGCAAAGGCTTCATCCAGCTGATGCAGCAGTTGCCCCAGGAACGCATGATCATTGCCCTGGGCGCCCTGGCCACCATGGAGCGTGCCATTGAGGAAACGGTCAACTACACCCGTGATCGCAAAGTCTTCGGCAAGTCGTTGCTGGACCTGCAGAACACCCGCTTCAAACTGGCCGAGTGCCAGACCGTCGCTACCATCGCCCGCACTTTCGTCGACGACTGCATGGTCAAGGTACTCAAGGGTGAACTGAGCCCGGAAACCGCGGCCATGGCCAAGTGGTGGTGCACCCAGCAGAACTGCCAGGTCATCGATGAGTGCCTGCAGCTGCACGGCGGCTACGGCTACATGGTCGAGTACCCGATAGCTCGCATGTACATGAACTCGCGCGTCACCAAGATCTTCGGCGGTTCCAACGAAATCATGAAGGAGCTGGTCGCGCGCACGCTGTAAGTGCGCCGTCCCGAGGAAAAGCGATGACGACTCTACCTTCTACCATTGAACTGACGATCGATGACGGCCTGGCAACGCTGACCCTGTCCCGTCCCGAACGCAAGAACGCGCTGACCGTGCAGATGTTTGCCGAACTCCTCGACGCGCTGCTCCACTTGCGCCGCAACCCCGACGTTCGTGCTGTCCTGCTGACCGGTGCCGGCGATGCGTTCTGCTCAGGCGGCGATGTCAACAACATGGGCGGCTCCGTCGAGGCGACGAATGTGCGCGCGAGCATGGTCGAGAACAACCGCTTGCTCAGCGCCATGGCCGACTTCGACAAACCGCTGATTGCGGCGGTGGATGGCGTGGCCTTCGGCGCCGGTTTCAGCCTGGCGCTGGCCGCGGACTTCGTCATCGCCTCCGAGCGGGCACGCTTCTGCATGGCCTTTGCCCGAGTGGGGCTGGGCCCGGACCTGGGGGCGTCCTTCACCTTGCCGCGTGTCGTCGGCTTGCAGCGGGCCAAGGAACTGCTCTATTCGGCGCGTGAAGTCGGTGCCCAGGAAGCGCTGGCCCTTGGCATTGCGCTGGAAGTGCACCCGGTGGAGCGCTTCCGCGCTCGCGCCGAAGCATTGGCCCGCAGCATGGCCAACATGTCCACCGCCGCGTTTTTCATGACCAAGCGCCTGTTGGGCCGCACCTTTGAAAACGACCTGGCAGCGCAGCTCGACGCCGAGGCGGCAGCGCAGGCCGTGCTGCTCGGCTCCAGCTATACCCGTGACGCTTCGGCGCGTTTTGCCCGCAAGGAAGCGCCGCGCTACCAATGGCCGCAACCTTCACCAGTAGAGGTTCAATGATGAGCATCCCTGAAAACCCCAGTGTCGCAGTCATTCGTGCCACCCTGGACTGCCAGCGTGCGGCACACCTGGCCAATAGCACCTGGAGCGCCGAACAGCGTATCGAACTGATCGACCGCGCAATCGGCCTGCTGGTGGACTTCCAGGACGAAATCGTCGAAGCGGCTGCTGCCGACTTCGGTCATCGCAGTCACGATTTCAGCCGGGTCACCGAAGTGCTCTCGCCACTGATGACCCTTAAGCAGACCAAGGCGCAACTGGCGGGCTGGATGCAGCCGGAACCGCGCCATAGCGAGCGCGGCGAAGCCTGGGTGCAATACCAGCCGCTGGGTGTGGTCGGCATCGTCAGCCCGTGGAACTTCCCGGTGAACCTCGCGTTCGGCGGCCTGGCCGGTGCGCTGGCGGCGGGCAACCGGGTGATGATCAAGCCTTCGGAATTCACCCCCAAGACTTCCCAACTGATGGCGCGGATGGTGCGCTCGGTGTACGCCGAAGACGAAGTCGCCGTGATACTCGGCGGGCCAGAAGTCGGCCAGGCGTTCTGCGCCCAGCCGTTCGACCATTTGCTGTTCACCGGCGCCACCAGCGTCGGCAAGCACGTGATGCGCGCGGCGGCGGAAAACCTGGTGCCGGTGACCCTGGAGCTGGGCGGTAAATCACCGACCATTCTTTCCCGTTCGGCGGACTTCAAGGCGGCGGTGAGCAAGATCATCACCGGCAAGATGCACAACGCCGGGCAGATCTGCCTGTCGCCGGACTACGTGTTCGTACCCGAGGAATCGCTGGCCGATTTCGTCGCCGCGGCCAAGGCCGTGTTGGCCGGTTACTTCCCGACGTTGCTGGCCAACCCGGATTACACCTCGGTGATCAACGCGCGGCACTTCCAGCGCCTGAACGCGTACCTCGATGAAGCCCGTGAAGCCGGCGTCGAACTGGTCGAACTGAACCCGGCCAACGAAGACTTCAGCGGCCAGGCCCATCACAAGATCGCCCCGACGTTGTTGATCAATCCGGGCGATGAGCTGGCGGTCATGCAGGACGAGATCTTCGGCCCGCTGTTGCCGGTCAAGTCGTACGCATCCATCGAAGAGGTGGTGAGGTACATCAATGCCCATCCGCGTCCGCTGGGCCTGTACTACTTCGGCACCGATCCGGTCGAGGAAGCCTTCGTGCTGAACCGTACCGTCTCCGGTGGCGTGACCCTCAACGATGTGATTCGCCATGTCGGTGTCGAGAGCCTGCCGTTCGGTGGCGTCGGCCCCAGCGGCATGGGCGCGTATCACGGTCAGGACGGTTTCCGCACCTTCAGCCACGCCAGGGCGGTGTTCCGCCCGGCGGATGGCCCGGACCTGATGCGCCCGCCGTTCGTGGAGCAGGTCAAGCAGATCGTGGCTTCGCTGATTCAACGCTGAACCGTCACCCCTTGTCCTGTAGGAGCGAGCAAGCTCGCGATGGACGTCAACGATGACGCGGGAAACCTGACACCCCTCGGTGTCCATGACTCCATCGCGAGCGTGCTCGCTCCTACAGGGTGGGGCGTTCGTACATTTTTTGGAGAGACAACAGCATGCAGACACGGATCACAGAACTGTTCGGCATCCGTTACCCCATCATCCAGGGCGGCATGATGTGGGTGGGTCGTGCCGAGATGGCCGCCGCCGTTTCCAACGCAGGCGGCCTGGGCATCCTCACCGCACTGACCCAACCAACGCCCGAGGCGCTGGCCGCAGAGATCGAGCGCTGCCGGTCGATGACCGACAAGCCGTTCGGGGTCAACCTCACCCTGTTGCCGTCGATCAACCCGCCGCCTTATGCGCAGTACCTGGATGTGATCATCGAGAGTGGGGTGAAAATCCTCGAAACCGCCGGCAACAACCCCGGCGAGCACATTGCCCGGGCCAAGGCCGCCGGGATCAAGGTGATCCACAAGTGCGTTGCCGTGCGTCATGCCTTGTCGGCCGAGCGCCTGGGGGTGGACGCGGTGTCCATCGACGGCTTCGAATGCGCCGGTCACCCCGGTGAAGACGATGTACCGGGGCTGGTGTTGATTCCGTTGGCGGCCCGCCAATTGCAAATCCCGGTGGTGGCTTCCGGTGGCATCGCCGACGGCCGCGGCCTGGCGGCGGCCCTGGCCCTGGGTGCGGAAGGCGTGAACATGGGTACGCGCTTCTGCGCCACCCTCGAGGCGCCCATCCACGACAACATCAAGCAGGCGCTGGTCAATGCCAGCGAGCGTGACACCCGCCTGATCTTCCGCACCCTGCACAACACCGCACGGGTCTTGCGCAACCCGATTTCCGAGGAAGTCGTGGGCATCGAGAAACGCGGTGGCGCCCAGTTCGAGGACATCCGCCATCTGGTCGCCGGCGCCCGTGGCCGCGCCGCGCTGGAGGAGGGCATGCCGGACGCTGGCATCGTCACCGCCGGCCAATGTGTCGGTCTGATCAGCGATGTGCCCAGCTGCCAGGAGCTGATCGAACGGATGGTCGAGGAATGCCGAGAGCGCTTGCACATGGCCCGGGCCTGGGTCAACTGAAGTGAGGATTCGATCGACATGAATGCTATCCACCTGAGTGAAGACGTGCGGGCGCGGATGGCCGAGCACAAGGTCCCCGTCGGTTTTGAACCCATGAGGTTGCGCGTCGGCTTTGTGCAGATGTGCGAGTCGGTGTACGTCGATTACACGCGCCTGGTGCTGGGCGCGCGAATTCTGCCGCAGCACCTGAACCCCTTGGGCATTGCCCACGGTGGCATGCTCGCGACCCTGGCCGACACCTCCTTTGGAACGGTCATTCGCTTGATGTCGGAAAGCCAATTGCCGCCTGCGACCATCAACCTGAACCTGGACTACATCAGTCCGGCCCACGAGGGCAGCTGGATCGAAGCCCATGTGCAGATCCACAAGCTGGGCCGACGCCTGAGCAACGCCAGCTGCTCATTGATGGACGGTGAGCGCCTGGTGGCGCGCGGTACTGCCACCTTCATCCAGAGCACGCGCTCCCTGCACGGACAGGCGTGATCCGCATTTATCCATTTCTTGAGTCAGGAGCCTTGCATGACCGACACGACCACGCCCATCGAAGGCGAAATGGGGCCAGAGGCCCAGTACCTGAGCTTCCTCGCCCAGAGCCGTTTCATGATCCAGCGCAGCCGTTCCACCGGGCGTTATGTGTTCTACCCGCGGGTGGTGATCCCGGGCACCGGCGAGACCGATCTGGAGTGGGTTCCCGCCAAGGGCACCGGCACGGTGTATGCCATCACCGTCAACCGCGCCCGCCACGGCAGTCATAACGTCGCGTTGATCGACCTGGACGAAGGCCCGCGCATGATGTCGCGCATCGAAGGCCAGGAAACCGCGCCAATCGGCAGCCGGGTCCGCGCACGCATTGTCGAGGAAGAGGGCGTGGCCATCGTCGTCTTCGATCCGATTGAACAAGGAGTCACAGCATGAATGAAGCGATTCGCGGCAAGACCGCCATTGTCGGCATCGGTACCGCCGGTTGCGGTGAAGCGAAAGGTTTCAGCGCCATCGAACTGCTGGGCCAGGCCTCGATCAAGGCGATTGCCGATGCTGGCCTCGAGCTGCAGGACATCGACGGCATTTTCGCCGCCACCAGTTCCCATGCCTTCCCGACCCTGTCGGTGGCTGAATACCTGGGCATCAAGCCCAGATACGTCGACGGCACCAACGTCGGCGGTTCCAGTTTCGAGATGCACCTGCTGCAAGCGACCCTGGCGCTGGAGGCCGGCCTGTGCAATGCCGCGCTGGTCTGCTACGGCTCCAACCAACGTACGGCGGGTGGGCGCCTGGTGTCGATGAGCGAGCCTCAGTGGCACGAATCGTTCTACAAACCACGGCACCCGATCACCTCGTACTCGCTGGCGGCCAGCCGGCACATGCACCAGTACGGCACCACTCGCGAAATGCTCGCCGAGGTGGCTGTTTCGGCGCGTGGCTGGGCCAACCTCAACCCCGAGGCGTTCGCCCGTGGGCCGCTGACCATCGAAGACGTAATGGCCAGTCGCATGGTCAGCGATCCGTTGAGTTCCGCCGACTGCTGCCTGGTCACCGACGGCGGCGCGGCGGTGGTACTGGTGCGTTCGGATCGGGCACGGCACTTGCCGCAAAAACCGGTGTACTTCCTCGGCGCGGCCGGCGCCCAGTGGCACCGCTCGGTGGTCTGCATGCCGGACCTGACCGTCACTGCCGCTTCGGAAAGTGCGCCACGGGCCATGGAGATGGCCGGGGTCAAGCACGCCGATGTCGACCTGGTGATGCTCTACGATGCGTTCACCATCAACACCATCCTGTTCCTCGAGGACCTGGGCTTTTGTCCGAAGGGCGAGGGTGGGCGTTTCGTCCAGGGCGGGCACATCGCACCGGGTGGCGGCCTGGCGGTGAACACCAACGGTGGCGGATTGTCCTGCGTGCATCCGGGCATGTACGGGCTGTTCCTGATCGTCGAGGCGGTGACGCAGATCCGTGGCAACGCCGGCGCACGGCAGTTGAAAAAGGCCGATGTCGCGTTGCTGCACGGCAACGGCGGGACGCTGTCCAGTCAGGTCACGGCGTTCCTGGGCAGTGAAGCGGTGCTTTGATCCGGCTGGTCCTGAAATTGGTTCGAACGATCTAGAGCCAGTGGGCGGGCGGGGCGGGATACTCGACGTCAAGCCGAACACCCTCCTTGCAGGAGCAACGCTGCTGCAAGGTCCGCCTTTCAGGACCGACGTCATGCACCCGCAGATCAAACCATCGCCGGCAGTGCCACCCAACACCGTCTACCTGCCCACCCTGTTGCCGGCCATCGAAGGGCTGTTGCGTCGAGGCCTGGCCGTAGAGCGGATCGAAGCGGTGTTCCAGCGCAGCCTCGAAGAAATCAGGACGCCGCTGGTGCGAGTGCCGATCCTCATGTCCCGGCGCTTCTGGGACCTGGCCGTCGAATACAGCGGCGATCCCGGCATTGGCCTCGAACTGGGACTGGACCTGCTGTCCAGGCAACCCAACGGCTTGAGCTATCTGTTTGATGCGGAGTCCTCGCTCAAGCGCGGGTTCGAGCATCTGGTGCGTTACATGGCCGAATTCCAGGGGCATTTTCGCAGCGAAGTGGTGTTTCGCGGGGATGAGGCGCAGGTGCGCCTGTATGACTGCGGCAGCCTCAAGGCGGCGCCTCAGATGGTCGACTACGTGATGGCCGGGTTGTGCGCGCTGGTGCGCCGCAAGATGTTGAGTTGCGGTCAGCCCGGCTTGCCCTTGCGGCACCTGTCGTTCGCCCACAGTGCGCTGACCGAGGCTTCACGTCATGCAACGGCCCTGCAAGCCTCGGTCAGTTGGGAACAGCCCTGGCATGCCTTGCACTTCGACCGCGACCTGTTCGTGCGCGAAGTGACCCGTCGCGACGAAGCACTGGTGTCGCGGTTGCAGGCGTTGATCGCGGACATCGACCAGCGCAGCCGGCCCACACTGCTGGCCGAAGTTTGCGATCAGATCGCCCTTGAGCTGTCCAATGGACCGACACTGGAGGCGTTCTGCAGCCGTCGTCACATCACGCGGCGAACCGCCCGTCGTCGTTTGCAGGCCCAGGGCGGACAGTACAGCGATCTGCTCGATGAATACCGTCGTTACCGGGCCTATGACTTGTTGAAGGGCTCGTCCCTGAATCTGATCGAAGTGACCGACCTGCTCGGTTACCGCGACCTTTCCAGCTTTTCCCGCGCCTTCCAGCGCTGGTATGGCAGCAGCCCTGGCGCCTGGCGCGAGCGGTTCGCCAAGCCACAAAAGCGCTAGACAAGAGAATGATCACAATGACAAAAACGTTCTCCGTTTCCAGCACCCTGATCAGCCTGTTGCTCGATCATGCGTCTGCCCGGGGCCTGGACAGCTCGCAACTGTTGCTCGAGGCCGGTATCGGCCGCAGCCAGCTTTCGGACCCACTGCACAAGTTGCCCCATGAGCACCTTGAATTGCTTTGCCAGCTCTGCGAGCGCGCCAGCGGCGACAGGCGCATGGGCTGCGACATGTCCCACCGCCTGACCGCCAACGGCCTGCACGGCTTGAACATCCTGATGGATTCGGCGCCGACCCTGGCCGAAGGCTTGCGTTGCCTGGAGCAGTTCCTGCCGTTGCTCACCGAACGCATGCGACTCGAGATGCGGCAAACCGCCGAATCGGTGGTTTTTACCCTTCGGGTACCGCAGCCGGCCCCCCATTTCTTCTGGCTCGATGCGGCCTTGTCGGCGTTGTTGCGCAACCTGGCGCGCCGCGTGGGCAAGGCACCCGGGCAATTGCTGCAAAAGGTCTGGATCACACCGCAACAGCAATGCACCGAGGCGCTGGATGAGTGGGGGGTGGCCTATGAGTACGCGTCTTCGCCGGCCTTCGAGGTCCCGCTCGAAGCCCTTCAATGGCGCCATGTAAAAGCCGACGAGTTCTTCCATCGGACCATGCTCGAACACTGGCAGTCGCTGCAACCGATCTCTGCCTGCGAAGACCAGGGGTTGGCCGAGGCACGGCTGTGGCTGAAAAGCTCCACCCATCCCATCGAGCACATCGCCAGCCTGATGGGCTATAGCCAGCCCGGCAATTTCACCCGGGCGTTTCGAAAGCAGTATGGCCTCACGCCCCGGCAGTATCGCCAGGCCTGAGCAGCACGCGCCTGCAAATTGGTTCGAACGATCTAGAGCGTTTCAAAAAGGGCAGGCCGATACTCGATGCCCGCTGCAAAGCCCTTGGCATTCACCCTGCCAGGTGTTCCTACACACTGCTCGAGGAGTCTTGATGGACATCCATTTCACCCCCGATGAGCTCGCCTTCCGTGAGGAGGTGCGCGATTTTCTGCACAAGAACTTGCCGGCCGATGTGGCGGCCAAGGTCAAGCTTGGCAAGCGTCTGTCCAAGGCCGATAACGTCAGCTGGATGCAAACGCTGAACAAGCGCGGCTGGTATGCCCCCATGTGGCCGGTCGAGCTGGGCGGCAAAGGCTGGAGCGTGGTGCACAAACACATCTTCGACGAAGAGTGCGCCGCTTACGGCGCGCCACGTGTGCTGCCGTTCGGCGTGGTGATGGTCGGGCCGGTCATCATCAAGTTCGGCACCCCGCAGCAGAAAGCCCATTACCTGCCGCGCATCCTCGACTCCACCGACTGGTGGGCACAGGGTTATTCGGAGCCGGGTGCCGGTTCCGACCTGGCGTCGCTGAAAACCCGCGCGGTGCGTGATGGCGACCACTACATCGTCAATGGCCAGAAGACCTGGACCACCATGGCCCAGCACGCCGACTGGATTTTCTGCCTGGTACGTACCGACCCGGATGCACAGGCCCAGCGTGGCATTTCCTTCCTGCTGATCGACATGAAGACGCCGGGCGTGACCGTGCGGCCGATCATCACCCTGGACGGCGATCATGAAGTCAACGAAGTGTTCTTCGACGACGTGCGTGTGCCGGTGGCCAACCTGGTGGGCGAAGAGAACCAGGGCTGGACCTGCGCCAAGTACCTGCTGACCCACGAGCGTACCGGTCTTGCCGGCATCGGCGCGTCCAAAGCCTTGCTCAAGCACCTCAAGGCCATTGCCGGTCGCGAGCTGTGCGACGGCCGTCCGCTGATTGAAGACCCGCTGTTCCGAGCGCAGATCGCCGAAGTGGAAATGCAACTGATGGCCACCGAGATGAGCAACCTGCGCATCCTGGCCACCAGCAGCGAAGGCGGCGTGCCCGGTACGGAAAGTTCGATCCTCAAGGTCAAGGGTACCGAGATCCGCCAGGCCATTACCCACCTGTTGCGCAAAGCCGTCGGCCCATACGCGTTGCCGTTCCTGGAAGACGAACTGGAGAAGGCCTTCGGCGAAGACGAGCTGCACACCGACTACAGCTCAACCGTCGCCAGCCAGTATTTCATCATGCGCAAGCTGTCGATCTACGGCGGCTCCAACGAAATTCAGAAGAACATCGTTTCCAAGATGATTCTCGAACTGTAATGAGGTCGCTCCGATCATGGATTTCAAATTGACTGAAGAGCAGCAAATGCTGCAGGACACCGCTGCACGGCTGGTACGCGATGCCTATGGCTTCGAGCAGCGGGAGAAATTTCGCCATACGGAACTGGGCCATGGCGAGGCCTTCTGGCAGACCCTGGGCGAGCTGGGCCTGACCTCGGTGCCGTTCGCCGAGCAGTACGGCGGATTTGGCGGCACTGGCGTGGAAACCATGCTGATCATGACCGAACTGGGCCGTGGCCTGTGCCTGGAGCCTTACCTGCAATCGGTGATCTATGCCGGCGGTCTGATCCAGCAACTGGGTAGCGAAGCGCAGAAAAATGACCTGCTGGGGCAGGTCGCCAGCGCTGAACTGCAACTGGCCGTGGCTTTCGAAGAGCCGCAAAGTCATTACCACCTCAATGACGTGCAGACCCGTGCCGAAGCTGTCGAGGGCGGTTTCAGGCTGTGCGGTCGCAAGGTGGCGGTCATCGGAGGCCAAAGCGCGAGCCTGATCCTGGTGTCGGCGCGGGTGGCGGGCAATGCCCGGGATGAAGAGGGTATCAGCCTGTTCCTGGTCGACCCGCAAGCCGAGGGCGTGAAACGCCGCGTCTACCCGACGGCCGATGGCCTCAAGGGTTGCGAGCTGTACCTGGACGACGTCTTTATCGAAGCCAATGCCTTGCTGGGCGAAAACGGCCAGGCCCTGGCTGCCCTGCGCTACCAGCAAGGGCGGGCCATCGCGGCCCAGTGCGCCGAAGCCACCGGCGCCATGGCCGCCGCCTGCGACCTGACCCTGGACTACCTCAAGCAACGCAAGCAATTCGGTCAACCGATCGGCAAGTTCCAGGTGCTGCAACACCGCATGGTCGATATGCGCACCGAACTGGACCAGGCCACTTCCATGGCCATGCTGGCCGCCTGTGTGGCTGATCAGCCGGACAGCGAAGAGCGCAGCCGCACCCTGGCCGCCGCCAAGTTCATCGTCACCCGCGCCGGTCGTCTTGTCTGCGAGCAGAGCATTCAGTTGCACGGAGGCATCGGCCTGACCGATGAGTACGTGGGTTCACACTACGCCAAGCACCTGGTGATGATCAGCCACCAGTTCGGCGACGACGACCACCACCTCAAGGCCTACAGCAAATTGATGCAGGTCGCCTGAACCGTTGGGATAACACCACCCCCTGTAGGAGCGAGCACGCTCGCGATGGTCGTCAACGCTAACACTGACAGCCTGACACCCCGCGGTGTCCGGGAATCCATCGCGAGTATGCCCGCTCCTGCACAATGGGATAACGCCACCCCCTGTAGGAGCGAGCACGCTCGCGATGGTCGTCAACGATAACGCTGACAGCCTGACGCCCCGCGGTGTCTGGGGATCCATCGCGAGCATGCTCGCTCCTACACAATCGGATAACGCCAGCCCTGTAGGAGCGAGCACGCTCGCGATGGTGGTCAACGATAACGCTGACAGCCTGACGCCCCGCGGTGTCTGGGGATCCATCGCGAGCGTGCTCGCTCCTACAGGGGGAGGTATTTCCTGTGGGGCCACTTTTTTTTGGAGAGTTCTTATGAAAGTCCTGGTCGCTGTAAAGCGCGTGGTCGACTTCAACGTGAAGGTGCGCGTCAAGGCGGACAACACCGGTGTCGATCTGGCCAACGTCAAGATGGCCATGAATCCGTTCTGCGAAATTGCCGTGGAAGAAGCCGTGCGTTTGAAAGAGCAGGGTATCGCCAGCGAAATCGTGGTGGTGTCCATCGGCCCGGCCGCCACCCAGGAACAACTGCGCACTGCGCTGGCACTGGGTGCCGACCGTGGTGTTCTCGTAGAGTCGAATGACGAGTTGAATGCTCTCGCCGTGGCCAAGCTGCTCAAGGCTGTGGTCGACAAGGAACAACCACAATTGGTGATCATCGGCAAACAGGCCATCGACAGTGACAACAACCAGACGGGCCAGATGCTCGCCGCATTGAGCGGCTACGGTCAGGGCACCTTTGCCTCGAAAGTGGCGGTCAGCGGCAACACCGTGGCCGTCACCCGCGAAATCGACGGCGGCCTGCAAACCGTGGCCCTGAGCATGCCGGCCATCGTCACCACTGACCTGCGTCTGAACGAGCCGCGTTACGCGTCGCTGCCCAACATCATGAAGGCCAAGAAGAAGCCGCTGGAAACTGTCACGCCCAACGCACTGGGCGTATCCACGCTATCCACCGTCAAGACCCTGAAGGTTGAAGCGCCAACGGCACGCAGCGCGGGCATCAAGGTCAAGTCGGTCGCGGAACTGGTCGAAAAACTGAAAAACGAAGCGAAGGTGATCTGAATGACCGTCCTGGTAATCGCTGAACACGACAACAAGGTTTTGGCTTCGGCCACCCTGAACACCGTGGCTGCCGCCGTGAAAATGGGCGGCGACATCCACGTCCTCGTCGCCGGTGCCAACGTTGGCGCCGTGGCTGAAGCGGCGACGAAAATTGCGGGTGTTGCTAAGGTGCTGGTCGCCGACAACGCGGCCTATGCCAACCAATTGCCGGAAAACACGGCACCGCTGGTCGTCGCGCTGGTTAATGAGGCAGGCTATAGCCACGTACTTGCACCCGCCACCTCCAACGGCAAAAACATCCTGCCACGGGTGGCTGCGCAACTGGACGTCGACCAGATCTCCGAGATCATCACGGTTGAATCGCCGGATACCTTCAAGCGTCCGATCTACGCCGGCAATGCCATCGCTACCGTTCAGTCCAACGCCGCAGTGAAAGTGATCACCGTGCGTGCCACCGGTTTCGACGCCGTGGCAGCCGAAGGTGGTTCGGCTGCCGTTGAACGGGTAGAGGCTGTCCACGACGCCGGTCAATCGTCCTTCGTCAGTGAAGAACTGGCCACGTCCGACCGTCCCGAGTTGACCGCTGCCCGGATCGTCGTTTCCGGCGGCCGCGGCATGCAGAACGGCGACAACTTCAAGCACCTGTATTCGCTGGCCGACAAGCTCGGCGCCGGTGTCGGCGCTTCCCGCGCGGCGGTCGACGCCGGTTTCGTTCCCAATGACATGCAGGTCGGCCAGACCGGCAAGATCGTTGCGCCACAGCTGTACATCGCCGTGGGTATCTCCGGGGCGATCCAGCATCTGGCCGGTATGAAAGATTCAAGGGTGATCGTTGCGATCAACAAGGACGAAGAAGCGCCGATCTTCCAGGTCGCCGATTATGGCCTGGTGGCCGATCTGTTCGAGGCTGTGCCTGAACTGGAACAAACCCTGTAAGAGTCGCTGTGAAGCCCATCGCAGGCGTGCCCTCGATGGGTCTTCCACTGTGCCTGACTCCTTCGGCAGCGGCGGCAGGTATTGCGGTGATCAGTTGCATCGGCGCGTTGGTGCTGTTGTTGGCCATCCCGGCGGGGCAGTTGAAGGAATGCAAACCACCAAACCTGTAGGAGCGAGCATGCTCGCGAAAAAAGCATTCAGGCAACGCAGGCATACAGGTGTCCCGCGTCATCGTTGGCGTCCATCGCCAGCGTGCTCGCTCCTACAGGGTCAGGCAGGAATTCTGTAGGAGCGAGCATGCTCGCGAAAAAACGTTCAGACAACGCGGGTATACAGGTGTCCCGCGTCATCGTTTGCGTCCAGTGATCAAGGAGTGACGATGTTGTACTGCCCGTTGAAACTGTCGAGCATCGACAGGAGTTCACCCAACTTCTTGCCATCGCCCTCGAGCTTGATCGCGCCTTGTTTGATCGCCGTCGGGAAATCCAGCTCACGCAGGCTGATCTTGTCCAGGGTGGTCTTGTCCATGCTCACGGTGAGCACGGCCTGGTCGTTCTTCATGCCGTCGCGGTGAGTCAGCACGCCATTGCGCAGGGTCAGGGCGTAGGGTTGTTGCAGGTCGTTGAACACCCAGTTCAGGACCATGTCGTGTCCCACGGCTTTCTCGCTGTCCAGGCGCACGGCGAGGTAGTCGAAGAACATTTTCGGAGTCATGGCCTTGACCAGATCAGGCTTGGCCCTGGCGCCTTCGTATTGCGGTACACCACTGCGCAGCTCCATGGCACCGGTCAGGTAGATGTTGCGCCACAGGGCGTTCTCGGCCTGGTAACCGAGCTGTTCCAGGGCATCGGCTTGCAGGTCCCGCGCCTCCTTGTTGTCAGGGGCAGCGAACACCAGATTGTTACCCAGTTGCGCGGCCCAACGGTAGTCGCCCTTGGCGATGGCAGCTTGCATCAGCTTGATCACGGCATCGGCGCCACCCAGGGCGTTGACCAGATGCTGACCGGCTTCAACCGGCGGCAGCGGGTCAAGGTTGGCCGGATTGCCGTCGTAGAAACCCATGTAACGCTGGTAAACCGCACGGGAGTTGTGGCTGAGCGAGCCGTAGTAGCCGCGGGTGTACCACTTCTGGTCCAGGTCACCCGGTAGCTTTTGCATGTTCTGCGCCACTTCTGTCGGTGACTTGCCCTGGTTGATCAGGTGCAGGGTACGGTCGTTGAGGAAGGCATACATGTCGCGCTGGTCGGCGAGCATGCCGCGGATGCGTTCGCCACCCCAGGTCGGCCAGTTGTGCGAAACGAACATCACGTCGACCTTGTCACCGTAGCGCGCCAGGCTGGCGTCGATGTATTCGCTCCAGGCCTTGGCATCACGCACCAGGGCGCCGCGCGGGGTGAGGATGTTGTGCATCATCTGCGTGGTGTTTTCCGACATGCAGACAGCACGCAGTTGCGGCAGGAAGAAGTTCATCTCCGCCGGGGCTTCGGTGCCGGGTGTCAGCTGGAACTCGACGTCGAAGCCGGCGACCTTGTGCGTCTCGTAGGTCTGGCTGATCAGGTCGGTGGGCGCAATGATCGTCAACGAACCGTTGGTAGGGGCGGTCTTGCCCATGCCGGCTTCCAGTTGGCCTTGCTCGCTACGTGGCAGGAACGAACCGAACTGGTACTGGGATCGACGGGCCATGGCAGTGCCGGCGAACACGTTCTCGCTGACCACGTGTTCCATGAAGCCGACCGGGGCGTAGATCTTCACCTTGCCGGCCTTGACGTCCGCCTCGTCGACCACACCGCGCACCCCACCGAAATGGTCGGCATGGCTATGACTGTAGGCGACAGCGACCACCGGCTTTTTCGGGCGATGCTGGAAGTACAGGTCCAGGGCTGCGCGCGCGGTTTCGGTGACGGTCAACGGATCGATGATGAACAGACCGTCATCGCCTTCGATGATGGTCATGTTCGACACGTCCATGCCACGCAGCTGGTAAATCTTCGGCGCGACTTCGAACAGACCCGCATGTACGTTCAACTGGGCCAGGCGCCACAGGCTCGGGTTGACCGAGTCGGCCGGCTTTTCCCTGGCCAGGAACTTGTAGGCATCGATGTCCCAGACCACCTGGCCACTGGCGTTCTTGATCTGTCCGGTGAACGGGGCAATCAGGCCACGGCTGACGGACTCATAGTCGGTACGGTCGCTGAAGGGCAGGTTTTTCAGCACCTCGGCATTCTTCGCCGTGGTGATGGCGCTGGCGGGTTTGCTGACGGCCTGTTCGGTGGCATGAACCTGTTGCGCGACCAGCGCTGCAAGCAGGCTGAGTAACAAAGCCGGTTTGGCAGAAATCGACATGAAGACTCCGATTTGATTGTTGTTGTTTGATGGGTGACCTGAAAGCGGACGACCTAGGATAGGGAGCGAATGCCGCCGTGAGTTTGGCTTCAGGGGCCAAAAACTGTGCAGGGAACAGCGGGGCAGGGCTGCTGAAGAAGGGACATTGATAACGATGTAACTGGCGGTAACAGGCTTGCTCCAGACGGCACTCGAAAGGCCGCCAAATTCACCACCGGCCACCAAAGGGGTGAGACGAAAAATCGCCCATCCGGGCAGTGATATATCCCGAACCCGCTCAATAGGATTGCGACTCCACTCAAGTTTATGTTTCTGCTGGAGAGCCGCATGACCACAATAAAAACAAAAAAACGCGGGCCGTTTCCGCCGCATGCGCTGGCAATCGCCGTCGCTTTGGGTTTGGCCGGTCAGGCTCAGGCCGTGGGTTTCAACATGGGGGAAGTCGAGGGGCAATTCGACTCGTCGCTGTCGATCGGTGGTAGCTGGTCGACGACCAATCCGGACAAGCACTTCATTTCCAACTTCAACAGCCAGGGCGTCACTGGAGCCACTGGCTCATCGCGTACCTCTGACGATAACCGCCTGAACTTCCGTGCCGGCGAGAACTTTTCGACCATCTTCAAGGGCACCCACGACCTGGAATTGAAGTACGGCGAAAGTGGTGTCTTCGTGCGTGGCAAGTACTGGTACGACTTTGAGCAAGAGGACGGTCACCAGCATTTCTACGACATCTCCGACAAGGGGCGTGACGAGGCTGCGCGGTCCAAGGGCGCCCAGTTCCTCGATTCCTTCATCTACCACAACTACAGCCTTGGCGAGCGCGCCGGTAACGTGCGCGTGGGCAAGCAGGTGGTGAGCTGGGGGGAGAGTACCTTCATCGGTAACTCGATCAACACCATCAACCCGATCGACGTGGCGGCGTTGCGCCGTCCCGGTGCCGAGGTGAAGGAAGGCCTGATCCCGGTCAACATGTTCTACCTGTCCCAAGGCCTGAGCGAAAACATCACCGCCGAAGGTTTCTACCAGCTGGAGTGGGACAAATCGGTGGTCGACAACTGCGGGACTTTCTTCGGTTCCGATCCGGTCGCCCAAGGCTGCAATGACCGTCTGGTCGCCGCAGGCCGGGACCTGGCGCCGGGTGTAGCGAAGAATACAGGCGGTGCGGCGGCTGTAGCGGCCGGCCTGGACGATGCCTACATTCCCCGTGGCAAGGACAACGACGCCCGCGACGGCGGTCAGTACGGCGTGGCCCTGCGCTGGTTCATTCCAGAGCTCAACGATACCGAGTTGGGCGCCTATGCCATCAACTACCACAGCCGCAACCCTTACCTGAGTGTCACCCAGAGCACTGTCAGGGCATCGGCTGCCAATCCGTTTGCCGGCGTACGCAGCGCCACCTACTTCATCGACTACCCCGAAGACATCCACCTCTATGGCCTGAGCTTTCAGACGAGCGTAGGCGGTGCCTCTGTGGGAGGTGAAGTCAGCTACCGACCGAACATGCCACTGCAAATCAACACGACTGACCTGCTCGGCGCGGCGACGCTGACGGCCACCTCGCCGCTGATCACTTCCGGATTCGCCGCCAACACCCTGGGCACCGAAGTCAATGGCTACAAGCGCATGCCCGTCACCCAGGCCCAGGTCACCGCGACCCGGTTTTTCGACCAGGTCATGGGGGCAGACCGTCTGACCCTGATCGGTGAGGTGGGTTACAACCATATCGGTGGCCTGGACAAGGCCGATGGCAGCGGCGTGCGTTTCGGCCGCAATCCGGTCTTTGGTTCCGGCGAACTGCTGGGGGCCGCCGCCGCTGCTTGCCGGGGTACGGCCGTGGGCACTGCGACCGCCAGCAACCCGGCGCAAGAGTGCAACGACGATGGCTTCTACACCAGTAACAGCTGGGGCTACCGCGCCCGCGCCAAGCTCGATTACCCGAACGTGATCGCCGGCATCAACCTGTCGCCGAACCTGGCCTGGTCCCATGACGTGCAGGGCTACGGTCCGAACTTCGAAGAGGGCTCCAAGGCCATCAGCGTCGGCCTGGATGCCGATTACCGCAGCACCTATACCGCCAGCCTCAGTTACACGGACTTCTTCGGCGGCGACTTCAACACCAACGTCGATCGTGACTACGTCGCGCTCAGCTTCGGCGTGAACTTCTAAATGAGGAACAAGCATATGAAAACAACAATAATGCTGCGCGTCGGTGCCCTGGCGCTGACACTTGTGACCACCAGCGTGCTGGCGGCCGTGTCGCCGGATGAAGCGGCAAAACTGGGCACCACCCTGACGCCGCTGGGCGGTGAGAAGGCGGGTAACGCCGACGGCAGCATCCCGGCCTGGACCGGGGGCTTGAAGGCCGATGCGGCCCCCATCGACAGCAAGGGTTTCCTGGGTGACCCGTTCGCTGATGAGAAGCCGCTGTTCACCATTACCGCTGCCAACGCCGAGCAGTACAGGGACAAGCTGAGCGAGGGCCAGATGGCCCTGTTCAAACGCTATCCGGATACCTACAGGATTCCGGTGTACAAGACCCACCGTACCGCGTCTTCGCCACAGGAAGTCTACGAGGCGGTGAAAAAGAGTGCGGTCAGCACCCAGGCAGAAAACGACGGCAATGACCTGAGCAATTTTGTCTCGCACTACTATGCGTTCCCGATCCCCAAGTCCGGTGTCGAGGTGGTGTGGAATCACATGACCCGCTATCGCGGCAAAAACCTGCATCGCGAACTGGCGCAGGCCGTGCCGCAGACCAACGGCGACTTCACCATCGTCGAAGTCACTGACGATGTGGCGTTCCCGCAATACATGCCGGGCGGCGATGGGGCGCAGAGCGAAAACATCCTGTTCTACTACAAACAGGAAGTGACGGCGCCGTCACGTCTGGCCGGCAACGTGCTGCTGGTGCACGAGACCATCGACCAGGTCAAGGAACCGCGCATGGCCTGGCAGTACAACGCCGGCCAACGTCGCGTGCGACGCGCACCGCAAGTGGCCTATGACGGCCCGGGTACCGCCGCCGACGGCATGCGTACGGCCGACAACGCCGACATGTTCAACGGCTCGCCAGACCGCTATCAGTGGAAGTTGGTGGGCAAGAAGGAAATGTACATTCCCTACAACAACTACAAGTTGTATTCGCCTTCGCTCAAATACGCCGACATCATCAAGCCCGGGCATATCAACCAGGACCTGACCCGCTATGAGCTGCACCGCGTGTGGCAAGTCGAGGCAACCTTGAAGCCGGGTGAGCGGCATGTCTATGCCAAGCGTACGCTGTACATCGATGAGGACACCTGGACCGCTGTCGAAGTCGATCACTATGACGGTCGCGGCCAGCTGTGGCGTGTAGGCGAGGGCTTCGCGATCAACGATTACAAGGAAGGTATCGCCAACTATGCCGGGTTCACCTTGTATGACCTCATGGCCGGGCGTTACATCGTCCAGGGCTTGAGCAACGAAGCCAAGCGAGCCATTGCCTACAACACCACGCCGAAAATGGCCGACTTCACCCCGGCGGCCCTGCGCAACGCAGGCGTTCGCTGAGTCAACTGATCATCTGCGGCACTGGACCCTTCGCGGGCAAGCCCTAACGCCGGTCAGTTAAGCAATTGAGGTCTCTGTAGGAGCGAGTTCACTCGCGATGGTCGTCAACGATAACGCTGGAAGCCTGGCACCCCGCGGCGTTCTCCAGTCCATCGCGAGCGTGCTCGCTCCTACAATTTCCTTAACTGACTGGCATTAGGGCTTGCCCGCGAAGGCGGGTTGTCAGGCGACATGGATGCTGGATGTGTGATGCCGGGGATGATCAGTAAATGACCGCTGCGGCTCTACATCGTTTTTCCCCCTTGCGTATATCTCTACTGCCGACTGCCGGTTCGAGCGACCCTTGTTCTGGCAGCCCGCGGTTAATCACCCGCAAGAGATCTGCGCAATGTTATCCATCAACGTCGACAGGGCCGCAGCCCTTACCGAGTATTCCACCGCGCCGGACTTGCCTTCAGCGCACATGCCACGCCCCCGGCTGATTGAGCGTTTGGCTGCACAGCCCAAGCGCCTGGTCCTGCTCTGGGCGCCAGCGGGTTATGGCAAGAGTTCGTTGTTGACCGAGTACTTCTGCCAGTCGACGGTCGATGATGTTGTCTGGCTGGAACTGGGCGCACGACCACTGTCGGTCGATCAGTTCCTGGCCCGGCTCTCTACGGCCCTGGGCTCGGCGCCCGGAGCGGTGGACAGTGAACAGGCGTTGCTGGAGCAAATTCGCCTTCGCAGTTCGCAACTGCATCTTGTACTCGATGATTTCCCGGTCAACGCCTGCGACGCACTCAACGCACTGATCGGCCGTCTCCTTGGCCATCCCAGACCTTGTTGCAACTGTATGTCACCAGCCGACAGCGACCGGATTGGAACCTGCCGCGACTGTTGCTGGCCGACGATCTGCTCGAGCTGGATGCCCGGTCATTGGCGTTCACCTCGCAAGAGCAACGCTGCCTGCAACTGCGCCTGTCGCCACAGGCATCGTTGGCGCAATCCGAAGCCCTGTGGCAACGGACCCGGGGCTGGTGCGCAGGCACTCGCCTGATTCTGGCCGCTGGAAAAAATGACGAAGATGACCGGCACATCGCGCACACGTGGCTCAGGGATTATCTGGAGCGCGAATGGCTGAGCCGGCTGGACGGGCAGGATTGCGCGGCGCTCATCGAATTGGCACAGCTGCCCAAATGCTCGGCGCAACTGTGTGAGCAGCTTTGGGAGGGACAACAGGGCGCGCGGTTGTTCATGCGCCTGCAAAAGGCTCATTCCTTTTTCTTACCGGCCCAAGGGGAGGGTGACTGGTTCCAATTGTTGCCCGTGGTGGCCCAGACCCTGTCGGGCATGCTGGGCAACAGTGCGCAGAAACTCCTGCGCCTGCGTGCCTGCCGCATCTACCATGCCTTGGGCCAACCCAATGCGGCAATCGAGCTGGCACTGCTGGCCGGCAGACCGGATGTCGCCGCCAGTTACCTGGAGCACATCAGCCTTGAATGGCTGCTCAGCGAATGCAACCTCGCTGCGCTGCTGAACTGGAAAGAACAGATTCCTCAAGAGTTGCTGCACAGTACGCCGCGTTTGTTATGCCTGTTTGCCCGGGCGTTGCTGATCAGTTGGCGCCTGGATGAAGCGGCAACCTGTATCGATAACCTGGGCAAGTTCTTGCCCTTGCCGGACAAGGGTCGGCATTTGCGCTTGCTTGCCAATGTCCAGGCGTTGTACGGGGCGCTGGCAGCGTTGCGTGGTGATACCGCTTCGGCAAGGTCCCATTGCCACGAGGCGATCGCGGATTTGCCGGCGCAGGACTGGCGCTCCTCGATCCTGTGTCACTCGATGCTCGCGCGGATGGCGATGACGGATGGCGACCTGTCGACCGCTCAGGATCACTTGCACAAGGCCACCGAAATCGGGCGGCGCAACGGCAGCCTGACCTGCGAATTGTTGATGGATGTCGATGCCATCCGCTTGCTGATGCTGCGGGGTGAAATGACCCAGGCCGAAGCATTGCTGCTGCGCAGTTTCGAGCATGCACGTGGCCTGGAGAGCCAGCACCGTTTGCTGAAAGGCCGATTGCACCTGCTGCGGGCGGAACTGCATGTGTTGGCTGGGCGCCTGGATGAATGCGCAGAGAACCTGCACGCCAGCGAACGCCTCGCCATGGAAGTCGGTGACCCCTGGATCCTGCGGGTTCTGGTCATCCAGGCCGAACTGACGGCCCGGCGTGGTGACAGTGAACGCGCCGCCATGCTCTTGCGCGACGCCCAGCGAATCATGCAGCGCGGGAATGTCCCTGAGCACCTGTTCCAGCCTGCGTTGGAGGCACAACGGCTGAAGCTGCTGGGCGCGCCACACGATCTCTCGCCTCCGGCAATGGTGACGCCCGTTGAATCTTCCCTGCTGACCCTTCGGGAAACCGCCGTCCTCAAGCTGCTGGCGCAAGGCCTGACCAACAAGGAAATCGGCAAGCAGCTGTTCATTTCACTCAACACCGTCAAGACCCATGCGCGCAGCGTCAACCACAAGCTGGGCGTCAGCGGTCGCACCCTGGCGGTGATGCGTGCCCAGGCCCTCGGGTTGTTGCTCTGACCGCGCCTTTGACTACTACGACAAGAGAATCGTTTATGGATAACTTGACCAATGATGCCTGGACAGGCCGCACCGAAGAGGTCGACGACCTGATCGATCCGAGCCAGGTGGCGCGCATCGCCGCGACACTGGGGCAGCCGCTCATACAACCGACAGAAGCGCTGCCAGCGTTGTGGCATTGGGCATTTTTCCAGTGCCCGATCGAGACTGCCCGGCTGGGTGAAGACGGGCACCCGCACGACGGCGCGTTCCTGCCGCCCCCGGCCAAGCGCAGCCGCATGTGGGCCGGGGGCCGGGTGCGGTTCCTCGAGCCACTGCGTGTCGGCATCAAGGCCACCCGCCGGTCGACCATCGTCAAGGCTGAAGAAAAGGCCGGTACCACAGGCAAGCTGCTGTTTGTCACGGTGCGGCATGACTACCGCCAGGACGGTCGGCTGGCGATCAGCGAAGAGCAGGACATCGTCTACCGCGAGCCTTCGCCACCCAAACTCAGCAGCAATCAGCCGCTGATCGCCGGCGACTGGCAGGAAACGTTCGTGCCCTCGCCAGTGACGCTGTTCCGTTACTCGGCGGTGACCTGCAACGCGCACCGCATCCATTACGACGAACCCTACGCCACGGCGGTCGAGGGCTATCCGGGGCTGGTGGTGCACGGCCCGCTGATCGCCACCCTGACGGTGGCCGCGTTCTGTCGCGCCAACCCGGACGCACGCCTGCGACAGTTCTCTTTCCGCGGTTTGCGTCCGTTGATCGCACCCCGCGCCTTCGAAGTCGGCGGTCGGATCACCGGCACCGGCATCGCCCAAACCTGGGCCGGTAGCGAAAGCGGGCTGGCCCAATCCAGCGAAATTCACTTTGAGTAAGTTCTCGAACACACCTGGCCATTGCGCCGCAGTTGGGAGTTGAAGCAATGCTGTCCTCTACACAAGAACAAGAAATCATGGCCATCCGCGAGGGTGTACGCGCCCTGTGTGCGCAGTTCGATGCCGCCTACTGGCGCAAGATCGATGAAGAGAAGGGCTTCCCGGAGGCTTTCGTCGACGCCATGACCCAGGCCGGCTGGTTGTCGGCGATGATCCCGGTCGAGTACGGCGGTTCCGGCCTTGGCCTGGCCGAAGCCTCGGTGATCCTTGAGGAGGTGAACCGCTGCGGCGGCAATTCCGGCACCGTCCACGGGCAGATGTACAACATGTTTACGCTGCTGCGTCACGGCAGCGAAGAACAGAAGCGCAATTACCTGCCACGCCTGGCCTCGGGCGAACTGCGTCTGCAATCGATGGGCGTGACCGAGCCGACCACCGGCACCGACACCACCAGGATCAAGACCTCGGCAGTGCGCCAGGGCGACAGATACATCATCAACGGACAAAAGGTCTGGATCTCGCGCATACAGCATTCGGATCTGATGATCCTGCTGGCGCGCACCACGCCGCTGGCCGAGGTGAAGAAAAAATCCGAAGGCATGTCGATCTTCCTGGTCGACCTGCGCGAAGCCATCGGCAACGGCCTGACCGTGCAGCCGATTGCCAACATGGTCAACCACGAGACCAACGAGCTGTTCTTCGACAACCTGCAGATCCCGGCTTCGAGCCTGATCGGTGAGGAAGGCAAGGGCTTCAAATACATCCTCGACGGCCTCAACGCCGAGCGCACCCTGATCGCCGCCGAATGCATCGGCGATGGCCGCTGGTTCATCGAGAAGGCCAGCACCTATGCCCGTGACCGCGTGGTGTTCGGCCGTCCGATCGGTCAGAACCAGGGTGTGCAGTTCCCGATTGCCGAGGCGCATATCGAGATCGAAGCGGCGGACCTGATGCGCTGGCGCGCCTGTGAGGAATACGACGCCGGGCGCAATGCCGGGGCCAGCGCCAACATGGCCAAGTACCTGGCGGCAAAGGCGTCCTGGGAAGCGGCCAACGCCTGCCTGCAAACCCACGGCGGCTTCGGTTTCGCCTGTGAGTACGACGTGGAGCGCAAGTTCCGCGAGACCCGCCTTTACCAGGTGGCGCCGATCTCGACCAACCTGATTCTTTCCTATGTCGCCGAGCACTTGCTCGAACTGCCGCGCAGCTTCTGAGGACCCACCGATGAACCACACTCAAGCACTGGCGGCGTTCCTCGCCCAATTGCGTTATGACGATCTGCCTGATGCGGTGCTGGCCCGCACCGAAGACCTGTTCCTTGACTGGTTGGGCTCGGCCCTGGCCAGCCAGGGTGCGCACCCGATCCCGTTGTTCGAACGTTATGCCGAATTGATGGGGCCTGGCACCGGACCGTCCACCATTGTGGTGAGCGGTCAACGCACTTCGGCCTGTTTCGCGACCCTGGTCAATGCGGCGTCCTCCCATCTGGTCGAGCAGGACGACCTGCACAACAGTTCCGTACTGCACCCGGCGACCGTGGTGTTCCCGGCGGTGCTGGCTGCCGCACAGGATCTGGGCAAGACTGGCCGGGAACTGTTGCTGGCCTCGGTGGCCGGGTACGAGGCTGGCATCCGCATTGGCGAGTTCCTGGGCCGTTCGCACTATCGGATTTTTCACACCACGGCCACCGTCGGCACCCTCGCGGCCGCCGTGGCGGTGGGCAAGCTGATGAACTTCGACCAGGAGCAATTCATCAACTTGCTGGGCAGTGCCGGCACCCAGGCCGCCGGCTTGTGGGAGTTTTTGCGTGACGCCGCCGATTCCAAGCAACTGCACACCGCCAAGGCGGCGGCGGACGGGTTGCTGGCGGCCTATCTCACGGCCGATGGCCTGACCGGGGCGCGCAATATCCTTGAAGGCGAGCAGGGCATGGCCGCCGGCATGTCGAGTGACGCTCGACCGGCATGCCTGTCCGATCGCCTCGGCAGCCGCTGGGCATTGCTGGAAACCTCGTTCAAGTTCCATGCGTCCTGCCGTCATACCCACCCGGCCGCCGACGCTTTGCTGGACCTGATGCAACGCGAGAACCTCAAGCACGAGCATATCGCCGGCATCACTACCCGCGTTCATCAGGCGGCAATCGATGTACTGGGGCGCGTGGATGTCCCGCAAACCGTGCACCAGGCCAAGTTCTCCATGGGGGCGGTGCTGGGCCTGATCGCCGTGCATGGCAAGGCCGGTTTGCCGGAGTTCGATCGGTTCGCCCTGACTGACCCGAATGTTGCCGCTGTGCGTGTGAAGACCCGCATGCAACTGGACGCCGAGGTCGACGACGCCTATCCGCAACGCTGGCTGGGCCGGGTGGAGGTTTGCACCACCGATGGCCGCGAGTTTACGGCCGCCATCGACGAGCCCAAGGGCGACCCGGGCAACACCCTGTCGCGGCCGGAACTGGAAGACAAGTTCGAGCGCTTGCTGGCCTTTGCCGGCGACACCGACACCCGGCGCGCCCGCGTGTTGATCGACCGGGTCTGGGCGCTTCGCGCGACCGCCAACCTCAGCGGTTTGACGGAGTAAGCCCATGGACGATTTGGCTAACGCACCACGGCCGCTGGACGGCATCACCGTGATCAGCCTGGAGCATGCGATTGCCGCGCCATTCTGCACCCGCCAGTTGGCGGACATGGGCGCGCGGGTGATCAAGGTCGAGCGCCCGGGGTCGGGGGATTTTGCCCGTGGCTACGATGAACGTACCCGGGGCCTGGCCTCGCACTTTGTCTGGACCAATCGCTCGAAAGAAAGCCTGACCCTGGACCTCAAGCAGCAAGAGGCCGGTGCCGTGCTGGAACAGTTGTTGGGGCAGGCCGATGTGCTGGTGCAGAACCTCGCCCCCGGCGCCGCCGCGCGCATGGGCCTGGGATTCGACGCCTTGCACGAACGCTTTCCGCGACTGATCGTCTGCGATATTTCCGGCTATGGCGAAGGTGGCCCCTACCAGGACAAGAAGGCCTACGACCTGCTGATCCAGAGCGAGAGCGGCTTTCTGTCGGTGACCGGCGGGCCGGGAGAGCAGGAGATGGCCAAGGCCGGTTGCTCCATCGCCGACATCTCGGCGGGCATGTATGCCTACACGGGCATTCTCTCGGCCCTGCTGTTGCGCAGCAGGACCGGGGAGGGCAGCCGTATCGATGTATCGATGCTGGAAAGCATGGTCGAGTGGATGAACTTCCCGATGTACTACGCCTTCGAAGGCGCCACGCCACCGGCACGCGCCGGTGCCGCGCACGCGACCATTTACCCCTACGGGCCGTTTCCCACCGGCGACGGTGGGACGGTGATGCTCGGCGTGCAAAACGACCGTGAATGGACGCTGTTCTGCCAGCAGGTATTGCAGCGTCCGGCGTTGCTCGACGATGGGCGTTTCACCAGCACCAGCCTGCGGGTCAGCCATCGCGAAGCCTTGCGTGGTGCAATCATCGAGGCCTTTGCACCCCTCAGCGCCGGGCAGGTGATCGCCCGCCTGGACGCCGCCCAGATCGCCAACGCCCAAGTCAATGACATGGCCGGAGTCTGGGCTCATCCGCAGCTCAAGGCGCGCAACCGCTGGCGTGAGATCGACAGCCCGGCAGGCAAACTGCCGGCCTTGTTGCCGCCGGGGCGCAACAGCGCATTCGAACCGCGAATGGATGGCGTACCGGGCCTGGGTCAGCACACCGACGGGTTGCTGGCCGAGTTGGGATATGCCGCCAGCGACATCGAGCGCCTGCGTCGGACCGGTGCTGTTTAACCCCTTTATCGAGGAGTCATGCAATGGCTTTTGCAAATGCCCGCTCGGCACTGTTCGTGCCGGGCAGCAGGCCCGAGCGTTTTTCCAAAGCCCTGGCCTGTGGCGCCGATGTGGTCATCGTCGATTTCGAGGATGCCGTCGAAGAACATTTGAAGCGGCAGGCACGTGAGCTGCTCGGCGAGTTTCTCGCCAGGTCCGCGCAGGTTCGGTTACTGGTGCGCATCAATTCCGCCGAACATGCCGAGCACGAGGCGGACCTGAGTTTCTGCCAGCGCCACGACGGTGTGGCCGGCATTGTGTTGCCCAAGGCTGAAAGCGCCCATCAAGTGGCGCGCGTCGCGGCCATCGGCAAACCGGTCTGGCCCATCATCGAGAGTGCCAGGGGATTGCTCGCCCTTGGCGAGATTGCTTCGTCGGCGGGGGTCGAGCGCCTGACCTTCGGTGCCCTGGACCTGGGGCTCGACCTTGGCTTGAACACAGGCAGCATCGTCGCTGAAGGCGTGCTCGACCAGGTGCGCCTGGCGGTGTTGCTGCATTCGCGGGCCAATGGCCTGGTCGCACCACTGGATACGGTGTTCCCGGCGTTCGATGACCTTGACGGTTTGCGCCTGGCGCTCGGTCGCGCCCGTGACATGGGGTTTGGCGGTGCCTTGTGCATCCATCCCAAACAGGTATCGACGGTGCACGAGGCCCTTGCACCCACTGAAAGCCAATTGCTGTGGGCGCGCAAAGTACTGGTGGCCGCGCAATCCACTCAAGCAGCGTTCCAATTGGACGGGCAGATGATCGATGCCCCGGTTCTCAGTCACGCGCAACGCCTGTTGGCCTTACAAGAACAAACACTGGAGAGTTGAAATGGCAGGACCCTTACAAGGGCTCAAAGTCCTGGAAATGGCCGGCATCGGCCCGGCGCCTTTTTGCGCCATGCTGCTGGCCGATATGGGCGCCGAAGTCATCCGCGTCGATCGCCTGATTCCGGGCGTGCTGGGCCCAGGCGGGTCGATGGTGGACCGGGGGCGAAAGAGTATCGCCATCGACCCGAAAAAACCGGGCGCCAGAAACGTCCTGCTGAAGCTGGTCGAGGACGTCGACATTCTGATCGAAGGCTTTCGGCCCGGTGTCATGGAGCGCTTGGGGCTGGGTCCCGAACAATGCCTGGCGAGCAACCCACGGCTGATCTACGGCCGCATGACCGGCTGGGGCCAGGATGGGCCTCTGGCCCTGGCGGCCGGCCACGACATCAACTACATCGCCCTGACCGGCGCCCTGCATTCCATGGGCCACGCCGACCGGGCTCCGACACCGCCGCTGCACCTGGTGGGGGACATGGGGGGCGGCGCCATGATGCTGGCACTGGGCATTGTCAGTGCCTTGCATGAGACCCGTCAGTCCGGCAAGGGCCAGGTAATCGATGCGGCCATCTGCGACGGCACTTCGCTGCTGACCACGATGTATCACTCCTTTCTCGCCTCGGGAAAATGGCAGCATGAACGCGAGGCCAACCTGCTCGACGGTGGCGCCCACTTCTACGGTTGCTACACCTGCGCCGATGGCAAGTTCGTGTCGGTGGGGCCGGTGGAGCCGCAGTTCTACCACCTGATGCTCGAACTGTGCGGGATTACCGATGCGGATTTCGCCGAGCAATGGAATCGCCAGCAATGGCCGGCGTTGCGCAGCAAGCTGGAGGCATTGTTTCTCACCCGTAGCCGTGACGAGTGGGCGCAGTTGCTCGAAGGCAGCGACGCCTGTGTCGCGCCGGTCCTGGACTTCGCTGAAGCGTCCCGCCACCGGCACCATGTGGCACGCAATAATTTCATTGAAGTCAATGGCGCCCCGTGCCCGGCACCGGCTCCGCGCTTCAGTCGCACGCCATCGCAGGCGGGGGCAGTGCCGCGGACCGGTGAGCACACGATCAGCGTGCTGCAAGGGCTGGGGTTGGGGCAGGGTGACATCGCCCGGTTGAGGGCAGGTGGCGCCATCGCTTAAGCGCTTGAAAAATCCTCAGACGAACACCTGCCTTGTAGCAAGGGGATAAATCCCTCCACAAGGCTGGTGCTCGTTACTGAGTGGTCGAGAATGGCAGGCCGCGCTCCTTGCGGCCGCGCTCTGCGGCGAATGCCGATCTCAGTCGAGAAAACCCTTCTGCCGCGCGATCGCCACGGCCTCGGTACGCCCCTGGGCGCCGAGCTTGGCGTTGATGTTGCGCAAGTGCGACTTGATGGTGAATTCGGAAAGAAACATTTTTTCCGCGATGGCCCGGTTACGCAGCCCGGCCGCCAGCAATTGAACCACTTGTATCTCACGGGCCGTGAGAATCTCGATGTCGCTATCCGCGGCATGCAGGGCCTTGGCTGCATCGTCCGAGCGTTTGCAGCGCTCCAGCAGCGTCACCAGAAACCCCCCGTCGATACCATTCGCCGCCCCACGTGCCTGGTACTGCGTATTCCAGCGATGCAGCAGGTTGGCCAGTCTCGGGCCTTCATCGATAAAGGTCCGCAGGAAACCTTCATGACTGGCAAAACGCAGCGCCGTGGTCAGCGCCTCGAAGGCGGCTTTTGCGTCGCCCTGGCCGTCCAGTGCCATGGCCTGCAACAACCTCAGCTTGAGTACCCGACGATAGCGCTGCTGCCCCTGCGCAAGGTCAATGGCCTGGGCCAATGCCTGGGCAGCCGCCGCGCAATCACCTTGGGCGATGCGCAGGCGCAGGCGTGCGATTGATGGCGTATCGACGTCCGTGGTGTGCATGGAAACGCCCGGGCGTTCCCAGTCGCCGTGCAGGTCGGCCGTACGCAAATCCTGTTCGGCATTGTCCAGGCGACCTTCCAGGGTGGCGACACGGGCACGCTCAAGCCAGGCGCAACAAATGGCCCGGGAAGAGCCGCTCTGGCGTCCACTGTGCTCCAGCTCCGCGAGATAGCGCTGCCAGCCTTCCTTGTCATCGTGCATGTACGCCAGTCGGGAAATCAGCAAATGGTTGGCGATCATCGCGTCCGGCGAACCGTTGTTGCGACTGTAGGGCAGCGCTTCGAGCAGAATTCGTTCGGCATCGCCGGTGGCATCGATTTCATACAGGACCTGGGCCAGGGTGCTGTTGAACGAGGGTTTGCCGGCGACGATTTCGCGGGTGGCGCCGTCCCAGTGTCGTTCTCGGGAATCCTGCAAGCGTGCCAGTGCATTGCCCAGGCGGCCCTGGACCAGGTCGATGATGCTTTCGATGCAATCGGTGATGCAGCGCATGAAGTTCGACGGATCGCTGGACGTGGCGCGTATGGCCCGGGACAAGACGCTGCGGGCCTCGTCGTAGCGGTCGGTGCAGATCAGGCTGTAGGCCAATGAGTTGGCGATCACGCCGTACTGGAAGGACTGCTGCGCCGAGAGGCGATCTATCAGTTGCAGGCCTGCGCTGCAGCATTCTTCGATTTGCCCGGTCATCGCGAACAGCATGCAGCGGATGGATTCGGCTTCCAGTGCGCAGCGTTGCTGCTGGTTGTCCTGGGGGCCGCTCTCGAGGAAACGGTTGACGACCTCGATGGCTTCGCTGAAGCGCCGGCATAACGCCAGGGCCCATGCATGGGTCAGGATCAGATTCGGGTGATCGTCCAGCACGGACGCATCAATGTGCTCCAGCCAGCGTGACATCAGGCGTGCCCGGCCCGACTCCATCAGGCTGTTGGCATGGGCCGAGATTTCGGCGACGGCTTCGGTTTCCGCGCCTGCACTCAACAACAGCTCGATGGCGGGGACCGGTTTGCCGTCTGCCAGGTACCAGTCGGCGGCCCGGCGCTGCAGTTGGCGAGCGAGCCCTGGCTGCTGTCGTTCCAGGGCATCGCGCAGGAAACTGGCGAACAGGCTGTGGTAGCGGTACCAGTGGCGTTCGTCGCCCAGGGGAAACAGGAACAGATTGGATTTTTCCAGAAAGTCGATCATCTGCTGGCTGTCCTGGCGGCCGGTGACGGCATCGCACAGGGGGGCGGACAATTGCGGCAGGACGCTGGTCTGCATCAGGAACTGTCGGCAGGCGTCACTTTGATGAACCAGGATGTCATCGGTCAGGTACTCGGCCAGCTCCAGATTCGATCCGGAAAAGGAGGCGACGAAGGCGGCATGATCGGAGCGACCATGCAACGACAGGGTGGCGAGGAAGATCGCCGCCACCCAGCCTTCGGTGCAGCGATGCAGGGTCGCGATATCCTTGTCGCGCAGGTGCAGTTGGTGTTTGTCGCGAAGGAAGGTGGTTGCTTCCTCGAGGGAAAATCGCAAGGAAGCCGGCCTGATCTCCAGCAGTTGACCGCGGGCCCTGATACGCCCCAGGCCGATGTCCGGAGCTGTTCGCGAGGTCATCATCAGCAGGCCGTGGGGCGGCAAGGCTTCGATCAATTGCTGGATGAAATCCAGTACCGGTGGGCTTTGGATGGTCTCGAACTCGTCCAGCAGAATGGAGAAGGGCAGGTCCAGCTCGGCAATCGCCTCCAGCAGGTCGAACACCAGCTCGCTGCTGTCCTCGGTCGTGGCCGTCTCCAGCGCAGGCAACAGGTCGCTGAAGGCTGCCCGCAGGTGGGTCACCATGCGCTGCAGATCGTTGTCCGCCAGATCGAGGTTTAGCCAGACCACAGCGCGCTGGTTGTCCAGGCATTGTGTCCGGTATTGATGCATCAGCGTGGTTTTGCCAAAACCGGCTGCAGCCCTGATCAACACCAATCGTGGCGCGCCGGCCTGCTGGATTTGTTCCAGCAGATGAGTGCGCTGCAAATGATGGGTGACCGTGACAGGTGGCTGAAGCTTTGCCTTGTATATTTTTGTTGTGGGCTTAACGCCAGGCTGGCGTTCGGTGTCGAGGTTCATGCGACTTCCATTCTAACGAGCTCTGTCGAGTGTGCCGCACGGGTGACGGTCAAGCCAGCGCCGATGCGACCACCGGGGCACTATATCGCCTTGTCCGGGCAGCGGCGAACCGCCAATGGTCGTAGTTGCCGGGCGGTCTGTGCGGTTGGTTCGTTTGATCTACAGCCAACGCAGTGACCGTTGATTAGGCTTGGTCATCTGTCAGCAAACTCCAGGCCATTACCATGAACATGACCGAGCAAAAAATTCGCCTGGCGGCGATCAAGCTGATCGCGCAGGGAGGCTACGAGTCGATGAGCCTTCGCCAGTTGGCCAGGGAAGCAGGGGTCAATGTCTCGGTGTTGTACCTCTACTACAAAGGCAAGCAGGAACTGCTGCTGACCCTGGTCCTGGAGTACTTCGAACAACTGGCGGACGCCTGGGCCAGGAGCTGCCCGGCGAACGTCGGCACTGACAGCCTCGTGCAGGCATTCGTGGCATTTCATGTACGCCATCATCTGGGCAACAAGGACAAGGCGCTGCTGGGCAACATGGAGCTGCGCAGCCTGGATGACGAGGAACTGGTCATGGTTGCCCAGGCACGTCGCGCTTACCTGGGCACGTTGCAAAAAATCCTCGAGCAGGGCATTCGCGAAGGTTCCTTGCGCTGCGACGAGCCCAAGCTGATGGCGCGCATTGTCTTCGGCATGTTGACCCAGGCCTGCGCCTGGTATCGGGAAGACGGGCGGATGGGAGTGGATGAGGTGATCGTTTACTACACCGGTCTGGTGTTGAGGGCGCTCGGTTGGACAGGGCGTTGCCAGGCAGAGCACAAATAGTTCGTATGAACGATTTCAACGAAATTCGCCGCTTTTATGCAGGCACTGTGCTGCTGTCCGGCGCACTGACCAGCGGCAAGGACCTGTTTGCCGCACAAATCATGGGCGCCGACCTCGGCTATATCGGCACATCAGCGGCATGCCGGCCAACTACCTGAAAGAGAGCATCGTCCGCGCCGGGTTGGATCCGGACCATTTGCCGAAAGTGGAGAAGCCCGGCGTGGGCACCGGGGGCCATGACAGATTCAAACTCTGGAAGGACATCTGGGCGGCCGGGCAGGGGGTAGGGAACATCGACCAAGTCACGACAGTCGCTGAGCTTGTCGCTCGTCTTGAAGATGAGTATCGCGGGGATCGGGCTGCATGCTTTCGCCGACCGACTCCCGCTGGTCCTACCTGTTGATGACTGCGTGTCAGGCACAGTTCGTATTTTTACGAGCGCATTAAAACTCTAGAGAATCTGCTGAAAAAGAACCTATGTCCAGCTAGCAGAGTTGTTAGTTGTTGTGGTCGCTTTTTAATTCTATTTTCGGGTGGAATCTTGAGTGCTACTAGAGACAGGTAATTATCATGAATGTTGAACAAATTGAACGTCACACTGCCACGAAAGATAAACGCGCGCGCTCGTCTGCATCAGGATATATGGAAATGAAACTGTTCGATTTTAGTACCGAGGTACTTCATAGGGTGACGATGACGGATTTTGTGTTCATTAATCGTGATGATTACTTCTCTATCGAGGCTTCGCGAGGTAATGGGAGGCAGTTTTTGTTCATTCGTGGCAGAAAACTTGAGGTTGCTGATTATTACTTGGCGCCGGACCCTGGCGACACCTATGCGTGGTTCGACCTAGGTGAAATCGGAGGTGTGCCTTACACGGTGACTGCAGCAGAAGTCAATATTCGGAGAGTTGGATTCGATGGCAGCGAAGTAACTGGTCGTTTTGACTTTAGTTACAGGGACCAGAAAGGGCATCGGTTTTTATTAAGTTGCGACCCCTTCAGCGTGCAAGGCGTGTCCTGGAAAGCTCAGGCAGTTCACAACAGAGGCGGGTAGAAACACTGTATGAATAGCAAAACGGTGCGAGGCAAACTAATAACTAAACTAAACAACCATTTAGTGTAGTTATCTATCAATATTATCAAAGAGATAGGAGGTTGATGATCAATTCCCATCCCGTTTTCGTGCCTGCGAAAATTAGCTGGCATCGCTGCAGCAGCCTTAAGGGAGTAAGCAATGAGTCACTTTCCGAACTGGATGCTTCAAAGCGCCCATAGTTACCTGAAAGCTGCTGAGGTTCTGGACGCGCAGAATCTGCCGCACGTTGCCCAACGTCAGTGCCGCGATTGGCATGGAAATCCTGCTCAAGAGCTTTATTTCCGTACCTGACCAGCATCAAGGTACATCCGGCGAGACCTACAAAGTCGACACCGTAGCGCTACCTGTTAACGTTTTTCCAAGCGATCCTGGTTCTGATGAGGCTGTCGAGGTGGACGCTGGCCAGCGTGGTCGGCTATTACAAGGAGCGCGGTTCTCAGGATCCGTTTGTCCTGGGTTACATCGCTGAGGTCCAAGCACGAGTTGCAGTAGAATGATCGAGGCCAGAGCGCTCCGAACTAAAAACTTGAAATAATCAAATAATGTTATACCGAGAAAAACAATAGGTTATAAATTTTTATTAGTGCGCGCCATGAGGCTTGCTAAATGATTTCGTTCGCTTTTTTTGAAGGAAGTTATTGATGTGGAGACCAAATTATCTAAAAACTTGAAATGGAGACCACGCAGTCGAGCGCGTTTTTGCTCGCACCATAATCGAATGATCTTTAAGTGGAGTTTTGTGAGTGCTTCGTTGATCAAAGACAGTCGATAGAATAACCAGGAGTAATTTCTAGGGTGTAGGAGCTAGCACTAATCAATGTCGAAATATTTTTCGTTGTTTCTAGGTTTGAATGTCCAGCGAACCGATTGATCGATAGGAATTCACCGCCATCTTCAGCAAGATTTCGCAAGTGAGTGTGACGAAGCCAATAGGCAGATGCCTGATTTAACAATCCTGCAAGATGATGAGCCCTCTCAAGCCGAGCGAGTGCGCCAGCTTTCTTCATAACGGCGGAAATACAATAAACCACCGCGCTACTGCTAAGTCTCTTGTACTTACTGCTGGCCGTTAATAATAGAGGGATGCCTTCGTTTTTTTGAATTTTTGTTGGCAGGTCGAAGGTGGTTCTGTAAAGGGAAAGTTCGTCGATAAGCGCTTGAGAAAGAGGAATGATCCTGGTTTTTTCGATTTCTGGATATGGTCATCTCTCTGGTCTTCTGGTCAATCACGTTCATGTCTGAATTGATATACGCAATAAATTTCATCTTTTACTTTTTGTTTGAAGGCACAATTGTTTCTCATGCCATCGCCAACTACATGGGCATTCCGGTCTCCTCACCTGCGGGTATCCAGAGATCACCTACAAGGGAACAGTGACCATCATGCTGGGCATGCAGTTGCCGGTGGTGTTGATCGTGCTGTGCGGACCTTTGCTGGCCTACACATTGTTGCCCCACATAAACAGTGTCGGTGCGTTTGCCGAGTCCATCGATCCCGGTTTCGTCTTTCCGTTTATCATGGCGCTGTTGGGTGTGGTGTTCGCTGTTGCGACACAGCTGCGCATCAACGCTAACCCCAGGGTGATCTGTGCTTCGCCAGCTTACCTGCAGTGGCATGGCCGACCGGCCTACCTGGCTGATCTGGATGAGCACCAATGTATCATCCTGCATGGCAGTGCCCTGGTGGCCGTTCATGATCGATGGCGAACTTCAGCATCGCCGTATGAATGGACGCGTTAGCACCAATAGTGTCGATGCGGTCAGGACCGCCGCTATACAAGGGCTTGGAATCGCACAGCTGGCGTATTGGGACGTCATCCAACAGTTGCGAGAGGGCGTTTTGATCGAGATCGAACTGGTTGACGCGGAGCCCGAGCAGTTGTCAGTGTGGGCCGTTACGCCCACACGAAGGTATGTGCCTGCCAGAGTCAAAGCCTTCCTGCAGTTGCTGGAAAGTGTACTGGCAAGGCTTGGCTCTCACGGATAGTTCATTTCTTCGTAAATGCGTAACCCACCCGAACAACATCGTCATCCTTCCCGAAACCTCCGATGAAAGAGATGCCTACAGGTAGATTGCCTTCGATTATCCCACCCGGCACCGAAATTTCTGGAAAACCGGTAGCGGAGGCGATGTATGCAGAGGCGTAGGTGTCTTCCGTCTTGCAGACGTAACCAGGGTCGGTTTGCCCCGGCACTACCGATGCCGGGCAATTTATAGTTGGGAACATCAATACCTCGGTGCCTGCCTTACGCATCAGTGCGGTGAGTTCGGTTCTGAGCGACGGAATGGTATTGGTGAGAATGGAGATGTACAGCGGAGAGTCGCTTGCGGGCTTTTCGCTGAGCGCTTTAAGTGCTGCCAGGCGCTTTGGGTTCATCAGGTGATCCTGCTGTTTGCGCTGGTGCTGTTCGGCAAGCGCCACGAATGCGGGAAGTGTTTTCGGTTGCGTGGAGGGTAGGGTGTGTAGATAACGCTCAAACTGCGGCGTGAACTCGTCATCACCGACGGGGCCAAGCACGCTGCCCCAAAGTTTTTCGTAGCGTTCCGGCAACCTGATTTCCACCAGTTGAGCGCCCTGTTCCTGAGCGCGTTTGCGGGCGGCATTGAACACTGCGTCGACTTGTGTGTTTGCGCCGATGAAATTGGTCACAACGCCGATGATGCGTCCTTTGAGGCTGGACTGCTCCAAGCCCTCGACGAAATTGATGGCTGCCGAATCCACATTGCTCGTGGCGGCGTCTGCCTCGTCCCGGCCTTTTATGACGTTCAGCACGATGGCCTGGTCGAGAACGTTGCGCGTGATGACGCCTGCAGTATCGAACGACAATGATAGTGGAATTATGCCGCTGCGGCTGATTAGCCCCAGAGACGGGCGCAGACCCACGGTCCCGGTGACGCTGGCTGGTGCACGGATCGAGCCACTGGTATCTGAACCCAGGGCAAAAGGCGCGAAGCCCGCCGCTACGGCTGCGGCCGATCCACTGCTCGAGCCGGACGCATCACGTTTAAGATTGTGCGGGTTGAGGGTTTGTCCACCGAGCGAACTGTACCCCAGCCAGCCATAGGAAGCTGCAAGCTCGGACAGGTTGGTTTTGCCCAGCAAAATGGCGCCGTCTGTAATCAGTCGATTGAGCACGAATGCGTCGCTGGATGGCTTGGAGTCGCGTAGCACCCAGGACCCGCCACTGGTCGGCAGGCTTTTGGAGTCGATGTTGTCTTTTGCCAGAAACGGAATGCCGGCGAGGGCGCCATGCTTCGCTGTAGGGTTTTTCGCCCGCTCCTGATCCCAGGCTCTGGCTTGTTCCAAGGCCTGGTCGTTGAGGCTGATGACCGCGTTGATTCGGTTGCCCTGGTGGTTGTTGTGCTGGATCTTTTCCTGGAAGTGGCGAACCAATTGTTCGGAGGTGACCTGACCTTCATCCAGCAAACGTCGGAGCTGGCGAAGATCCATGGTGTCCAGCTCTTGAGCCAGTGCGGGTGCGGAAACAATGATGGACACGGTGCAAGCTAGGATCAGTTTCGGAGTCGAAAGCATAACAGGTACCTTCATTAGGTGGTGATATCCCCGAGGCAGCACGGCTCATCCGGCAAGGCGGGGGAAACGCCGAGCCGTTGCCGATTTGGGCGATGCGACCAGATTGGGGTGCTGGATGCTTACCTGGGGAGCAGATTGTTGCGAGTGAGGTGATCGGTAGCGACTTTCTCGATCGCTTCCCTGCCTACGTCCACACGGGCATTGAGTGCGGCAATGGTCTCGCTGTCGAGGCTGGCGGAAAGACTGTTGAGCAGAGTGGCAACCTTGGGGTGCTGCTCAAGGAAAGCCGTCCTCACTACCGGGGTCAGCGCGTAACTTGGGAAGAATGATTTGTCGTCCTTGAGGATGACAAAGCCGAATGCCGAGACGCGTCCATCCGTGGACAGCACCAGCGATATATCTGCCTGGCCCTGGCGCAACGCCAGATAAGTAAGGCCGCCGTCCATGCGTAACACATCGCTGCGCTCAAATTTGAAGCCGTAGCGATCCTGCAGCGGCCGCAGGCCGTCGGGGCGTGAATAGAACTCGGCGTTGGAGGCGAACTTCAGGTGTTTACCGTTATTGACCTGCGCGGCCAGGTCCGACATGGAGGTGATACCCTCTGCCTGCGCTTCGGTTTTCCTCATTGCGAAGGCGTAGGTGTTATTCGCTTTGGACGGGGCCAGCCAAGTCAACCCCTTTGCTGCATCCAGTTGTTTGACCCGGTCATAGGTTTGCTGCGCATCCAGCTTCTCTTTGACCTTGTTGTAGATGATCAAGGAGGTACCGGTGTACTCCCAGTAGATGTCGACCTGTCCATTTTCCTGGGCGGCTCGGAGCACTGTCGAGCCCAGGTCGGAGCGCTTGTCAACGGTGAATCCGTCGTTCCTGAGCAACTGGGTGGTCATTTCCGAAACCAGTTGTTGTTCTGTGAATTTCTTGCCGCCCACAACCACTGACGGTTCAGCGGCGACGCTGGCGCCTGTCAGGAAGACCATGAAGGCGAAGGCAATTGCTCGTGCGGACATACAGCACCTGTTCTTGTAGTTGTTGTTCGTGATTTAGCGTGTCGCCAGCCGCAGACCTCGGGAAACCGAAGCGTGCTGAGCCAGACCGCAGAGCATGTCCACCAGCATGGCCAGGCCCGCAGTGGCGATTGCACCGGCCAGCATCATGCCGTAGTCGTTAAGGTCGATACCGGTGAAGATCAGTTCGCCAAGGCCGCCGCCGCCGACCAGGAAGGCGAGGGGCGCTGTGCCGACGTTGATGGCGAGTGCAGTGCGCAGGCCGGCGAAGATGACGATCAGCGCGTTGGGAATCTCGACCTTGAAGAGCATTTCCCGAGGCGTCATTCCCATGGCTTCGGCGGCTTCAAGCAAATGCGGGGGCACTGCGCGCAACCCCTCGTAAGTGTTCACCGTAATCGGCAGGATGGTCGCCACCCACAGCGCGAAAATCGCTGCGGGTGCGCCGACCCCGACCAGGGTCATCGCCAGTGCCAGCAAGGCTAACTTGGGGACTGCCTGACCGATGTTGAGCACTTGCATGACGGCCAGGGCGTGGCGCTGGTTGCGCGGGCGGCTCATCCACACGCCAACCGGCAAGGCAACGATGATCGCCAGCGCGCTGCTCACCGCCACAATGTGTAGGTGCTGCAGGGACAGATACACCACCTCGCTCCAGTAAGCCTGAAGCCATTCCACCATCTTGTTCAGCGCGTTCATCATGCCACCGCCTTCGTATTTTCAACCAGGCGCGAGAGAATGTCGCGTTGATGGACGAAGCCGATGAACTGACCTTGCTGGTCCTTGCATATCGCCCAGTCGCGGCCTTGCCCGAGCAGTTGGCACAAGACCTGGCGCAAATCGTCACTCGGCAGCACGGTGATGGGGTTCCACGACGAAGTACCGGCCTTGTCGCCGACGATCTGCATATGTTCCAGGGGTGGTGTCTGGCAGGCGATATCCGCCGCCTGTAGCAGGCGCAGGCGCTTCATGATGCGATCACCGCCCATGAAGTTGGCAACGAACTCGCTGACGGGGCGGGCGAGCAGGTCGTCTGGCGTGCCGAACTGCTCGACCCGGCCGGCATTGAACAACGCGACGCAGTCGGCCATTTTTACCGCCTCGTCGATGTCATGGCTGACGAACAGTACCGTCTTGCCGACCTGACGCTGGATGCGCATGAACTCATCCTGGATCGTGTCGCGGTTGATCGGGTCGATGGCGCCGAAGGGTTCGTCCATCAGCATGACGGGCGGGTCGGCGGCAAGGGCGCGGGCTACACCGACACGTTGCTGTTGCCCACCGGAAAGCTCGCAGGGGAAACGCTTGGCGAACTTCGACGGCTCCAGGGCAACGACTTCCAGTAGCTCAGCTGCACGCTTGCGGCTTTTGGTTTTGTCCCAACCCAGCATATCTGGCACAACGCAGATGTTGTCCTCGACCGTCATGTTGGGGAACAGGCCAACTTGTTGAATCACATAGCCTATTGAGCGACGCAGGGTGACAGTGTCCAGTTCGGCGGTGTCCCGACCACCGATCAGCACCTTGCCGGAAGTCGGAGGGATCAGACGATTGATCATCTTGAGGGTGGTGGTTTTGCCACAGCCAGACGGGCCGAGCAGCACGCAGATCTGACCCTCCGGTACGGTGAAGGAGACGTCTTCCACTGCCGTGATTGAGCCGAATTTCTTATTCAAATTATTAATCTGGATCACGATGTAGCTTCCTTCATGCTGAGGTTGTTGAGCTTGATCAGACCTTTGGGGGTCAGCGCACGCTGGAGGAGGGACAGGGCGTAATCTGCGACCACGGCGATCACGCTGATCAGGATCGCCCCGGCGATCAATTGGCGGGTATCAGACTGGGCGATGCCGCGTACGATCAGGCTGCCAAGCCCACCTGCACCGATGTAGGCTGCGATCGCCGCGATGCCGATGTTGATCACCGTCGCCACACGAACCCCGGCCATGATCAAGGGCGTTGCTAGCGGGAGTTCGACTTTCCACAGTCGTTGCCAAGACGACATGCCCATACCACGTGCGGCTTCACGCAACGAAGGCTCGACATTGGAAATTGCCGTGTGGGTGTTGCGGATGATGGGTAGCTGTGAGTACAGGAACAGCGCGATGATCGCTGGCACCACGCCGATGCCTTGGCCCCAGGTCGACAGTACGGGGATCATCAGGCCGAACAGCGCAGCGGAAGGAATGGTCATCAGCATGGCGGCGCAGGTCAGTATCCAGCGCCCCATGCGTGGATGCTGCGAGACGAAGACCCCCAGGGGGACCCCGGTGAGGATGGCAAGGCCGACCGCCATGAAGACGATGTAGAGATGTTGCCCAAGTAGTTGGGCAATCAAGCCCATGTTCGAGGTTATGAAACTTAACGTTTCCATTTTTATTGTGCCTTACTCCGCAGGATTGTTGTTCGCCGGTTCATCTGGGAGCGGATGCCGGTATTGGCAAAACATTAACCCTGGCAGGCCTTGATCCTGAGATTAAGGTTCGACGATATTTGTCATAAGTTCGACATGTCGCAGGCCCAGATCGGCGTTGCGCATGCAGCGACCGACAGTGCTGCACGCCGGTCGAGCGGCGCGATGCGTGTGTTGGTCGCGGTCGCGGCCTGTGAAGAGTGGATTGGCGTCGAGCCATTGCTATAGAGGGTTTTGTTGGGGCTAAACGGGATCCAAAACTTGTTTGCCCGAAGGTTTGGAATATCCGTCAGTGATTTTCATGAGAAATCATGAGGTTGGTTTTCAGAGCGTTGTTTCACTATCAAACTTTCGACGCTCCTCACCTGGGCTACAGCCCCAGGCCTTGCGATAGGCACTGCCCAAGTGGGAGGCCGAGACGAAACCACAAGAGTAGGCTACCGAGGCGATGGACTTGCTGCTTTCGCGCAGTAGCCGGCGCGCTTCGGCCAGGCGCAGCTCGAGGTAGAAGCGTTGCGGCGTCATGCCGAAATGCTGGTGCCACAGGCGTTCCAGCTGTCGCTGCGACACATTGCAGCGATCCGCGACTTCCTCGATGCTGATGACGTGTTCGAAGTTGTCTTCCATATACCCGATGGCCGCGGTGATGCGCCGGTCATGGATGCCGAACCGCCATTGGATGGACATGCGCTGATGTTCTTCCGGCCCGCGGATCCGCGCATGCAGAAACTGCTCGGCCACTGCGGAGGCCAGCTTGCCGCCGTAGTCCACGGAAATCTGCGCCAGCATCAGGTCAATGGCCGCTGTGCCGCCTGCGCAGGTCCAGCGATTGTCGTGGTTTACATACAGTTCGCGGGTCACTTCGATGCCGGGAAACTCCTCGGCAAACTCGTTGATCGACTCCCAGTGCAGCGTGCATTTGCGCCCCTCCAGCAGGCCGGCGCGAGCGAGGATAAAGGTGCCAGTACTGAAGGCCCCGACCGTTTTGCCCAAGGCAGCAGCTCTTTGCAGGAAGCGCAACATTTTCGGCGGACGTTGGTGCTCGATATCCAGACTGGCGAGCACGAACACGCGATCCAGGTCGTTGGCCTCGACCAATGCCTGTGTGCTGATTTCGACGCCGCTGCTGGAGCAGACGGTACCGCCCGTTTCCGAGAGCAACAGCCACTCATACAGTGATTCGCCCGCCAGGCGATTGGCCGCACGCAGGGGCTCGCTCGCTCCCGCAAGGGCCATCATCGAGAACTGCGGCAGGATCAGCAGGCCGATCCGTTTGCAACCTTCTTTCGATTTTGCAGCTTGCGCCATGGAGACACTCCGGTTGGGCATTCGACGGCTCGGGCCACAAGCGGGCCCGTCTGGCTGTCAGAATACTGGAGCGGACGCATTCGGGAAGCGGCGGGAGAGTTCGGGGCGGGAAAAAAAAGGGCAGGGGCCTGAATGGCCCCTGCCGGTGAAGCGTCGTTTACAGGTTATTGCGTACGGCTTCGTCGATGTTCTGAATGATAGCCTGGAATACCGGATGATCTGCTTCGTTCTGCTGGCCGTGCTGCATGTCGGAGATCACCAGCACACCGTCACCGGCGTTGCCTGGGTAGCGATGATAGAGGCGTTCGGACTCGGCCGGCATGTGCAGCGAGTTCTTCGCACCATGAATGATCAGGGCAGGCGGGAAGCCACTCGCGCCTTCGATATCCTGCTCCGGATCGAAGCACATGTAGGAGGTGTAGGACTTGGCACTGACCCAGACACAACCCGGCCAGCGGTCCGCACCTCCTGCCTCGGTGTAGGCACCCAACTGCTCATCGACATATTGCTGCGTGGCCGGATCCAGTGGGTAATAGCCCAGGCGGGTGGCCTCGGTACCGGTATCGAATGGTGGGATCGCGGCATCGGGGTTCAGTGCCTTGATCGCGGCATCAGCGGCGTTCACGTCTGCACGCAAGGCTTGCAGCGAACGGATGCTGGTGTAGCTCATAGGCGCCCAGAATTTCACCTGTTCGGCTTTGCCGCGCGCCAGTTCCGCGATCGCCGCCAAGCTGGCCACCGAACCCATCGCCCAGGAAGCGACCACTGGCATTTGGCCGAACTCCTTTCGCACCCAGGCCACTGCACCGAGGACTTCGTCCTTCTGATCTTCCAGGCTGACGTTGGTCACGGTCTTGCCATCGACTTGCGCGGTGTTGCGAACGGCCTTGTTATTGAAGAAGCCCGCCACATCGTAGGTCATGACGCGATAGCCGCGAGCGGCCAAGGCACGGCCAAACAGTTGTCCGTACATCGACACGCCGCCGGTGAAGCCAGAGTTGAACACTACTGGAGGCAGGTTCCGATCGGGAGTGGCTGGCTCGAAAACTGTGCCGTTGAGGCTGAGGGTCTGGCCGCCGAAGTCGACGTCGAACTTGATTTCGCGGGTGGAGATGGAACTCATTTTTTCACCTGTGGCTTGTTGGGTTATTTGTTGGGGGAAGACAGTGGTGGCCGCGCCGTTGAGCAGCACGTCGGCGGCAACGGCACAGTGCTGGGAGGCAGAGTTGGCCAGTTGGCGAACGAAATCGAACACGCCTGCAGGATCGAACCGGGAGGCATAGGCGTTGCCAGCGTGGTCGGCACCGACATGCGGCGCATCGGTGGCTTGCAACAGCAGCTTGTCAGCGCCGAGGGCTTCGACAATGCGTACGACGAACGGTGTGACCTGTGAGATATCGGTCGAGGTGCGATAGCCCGGTCCCTTGAACCAGACATTGCCGCGTTGTCGCGCCGCCTTCAGCAGTTGGGTGTATGCGGCATCATCGGCGCCCAGGCTGAAGTGGCAGGTGCCAAGATGGTCGATGACCAGGCGGATGTGCTGTGGAATCTGTTCCAGTACCCGAAGGTTGGCGGCCGCCGCTTGGGCATAGACGTGAACGTGCTGGTCGGAGTTCAGGCGCTCGTACAATTCCAGCCATGCAGGGCTGCAGAAGGCATCCGGGGCGATGCTCTCCACCGGCGCATCATGTAAGACGATTCGAATGCCGACGACTTGCGGATGACTCAGTCGTTCTTTGTTGGCGTAGGCAGGATCGGCCTTGATGGTGCCTATAAGGCGAATCCGGTCGTATTTCCCGGGGTGCGCCTGCTGCAGGCGTTCAAGTTCCTTGAACGAGGCAAATACATTCTCGGAGTCAGGCAGAATACTCAGGTGTACGTTATTCAGCAGTACAGGCGACAGGCCTTTGCTATCTAGTGTTTCTAGATAATCGCAGAGTGGATTTGGCACAGGCAGTTCGTAGGGGAGCGCATTACCCAGTGCGCTGAGATCCTCGTCTGTAAAGAAATGCACATGGCTGTCAATCAAGCGGTTGTTATTGTTCATCGGTGTGTTCCCGTTGGCTTGGAAACACGATATTGGGAAACGCCGCCACGCACGTCCCGCCAACCCGACGACTCCTATCAAAAGTTCGACATGCCGCTGCCGTGCCCACTAAACGTCCAGCGGATCCTGAGCATCACTGGTCTAGACACCATAGAAATTGAATCCCTCAGCGCCGCGAAACTCGTCGTTGCGAACGAGCAGGCCACCGGTGCTCAACGGGCGTTCCTAGAGCCTGAACATGTGGCAGAGGCCACGTACTTCTGTAATCGGAGAAGGCGGCATCGATCACGGGAGTGATGCTGCCGGTTGACGCAGGGTGGTTGGTTCACGCCCCGCACGCCGCTTATTTGCGAGGCAACTCAATCCAGGACTAGCCAAGTTGTGGAGGGAGTGAACAGGCTTGTCCTAATGGAGTAGGCTGAGAGCCCGCACCAGTCGAATCCTTGATCGCTTGCTGCAAACGAAACGCCTGATTAGATTGGACCCTCTGGAAAAGACAGGCTTAGCAACCACTCACTGAACGCCACCAGTGACGGCAGGTTCTGGTAGCGATTGGCATACGCCAGGTAGTAGCTCCGTCCGCTTTCCATCGGGTCAAACAGCGCGACCAATGCCCCCGCCTTGAGCTCATCCTGCACCAGCACTCGCGGCACCAATCCGATGCCGATACCGGCTGTCACCGCCTGAATCAGGTGACTGGTGAGCTCGAAGCTCGGGCCCAGGCGCATCAGGCGATGATCCAGACCGTTGTACTCAAACCAGTCGGACCACGCGCTGGGGCGGGAGACGACATTGAGTAGCGAGTGACTGGCAGCCAGGTCCGCTGGAGTGATCGAGCGGTATTCGGGCAGCGCCGAAGGACTGGCCACGACGATCAGTTGTTCTGTCAGCAATTTGTGGGAAATGAACCCCGGCCAGGACCCTGAACCGGCGCAGATGATCGCGTTCATTTCTCCGGCGACACTGGCCAGGTCCGCCTGCATGATTCTGGAATGGATATGCACGACGATATCCGGGTGCCTGGTGTAGAAGTCATTCATCCGTGGCAACAGCCACTTGGAGCCGAAGGTGGGCAGCACGGCCAGATTCAAGGTCCCGCCTTGAGCGCTGAAGGCGATTGTATTGAGTGTGGCGCTGCGAATGCGGCCCAGTGCCGCTGCCAGTTCATGCTGGTACAACGCGCCGGCGGCGGTCAGGTCGATACGCCGGCCATCGCGATGAAAAAGTTCAACACCCAGCAACGACTCCAGCGACTGAACCTGGCGGCTGACGGCGCTTTGCGTCAACAAAAGTTCATCTGCCGCCTTGGTAAAGCTGCCGTGTCTGGCCGCCGCCTCGAAAGCCACGAGCACCGACATGGAGGGGGTGAGGCGTCTAGGATTCATTCATAAACCTCATGCAAACACTGCGAGTTTTACGTTTGTCTCAGGAGTGTCATCTTCAAATAATAGGGCTACATGCATTTTGCCCCAACGCCGACTCATACGTTAAGCGAATGTAAAAAAGAATTAGCCTGCAGGAACCATACGAATGATCGCGCGCCTTATCCCTGAACACGACCAGACGGATCTTTACCAACGTTTCCTCAACCAGTTGGATACTGAAGGCTTCAAGGGGGAGATCGTCCGTGACTATGGTTCCCGGACGGTGTTGGCGACCGATAACTCGATTTACCAGCGCCTGCCCCAGGCGGCGGTGTTTCCCAGGGATTACGCGGACGTAGAATGTGTGGCGAAACTCGCTGCGCACCCGGACTTTCGTTCGGTGGTCCTGACCCCTCGTGGCGGCGGCACAGGCACCAACGGTCAATCGCTCACCGACGGTGTGGTGGTCGACCTCTCCAGGCACCTGAACGGGATTCTCGAAATCAACGTTGAAGAGCGTTGGGTCAGGGTGCAGAGCGGTGTGGTCAAGGATCAACTGAACGCCGCACTGAAGCCCCACGGCCTGTTCTTCGCCCCCGAATTGTCCACCTCGAACAGGGCCACCGTCGGCGGCATGATCAACACTGACGCCAGCGGCCAGGGCAGTTGCACCTACGGCAAGACGCGCGACCACGTGTTGGCGCTTTCCACGGTTCTGCTGGGTGGTCAGCGGCTCGATAGCCAGCCACTGGACGCCGAGCAAACCGATCGGCAAGCCATCCGTCAGGACGTCATCGGCAACGTGTATCGTTGCTCCCGGGATATCGCCGATCAGCAAGCCCAGTTGATTGAGCAGACCTTTCCAAAGCTCAATCGCTGCCTGACCGGTTATGACCTCGCACACCTGCGTGAACAGGACGGGCGCTTCAACCTCAACAGCATCCTGTGTGGCTCCGAGGGTTCCCTGGGCTTCATCGTCGAAGCCAAACTCAACGTCCTGCCGATTCCGCGACACAGCATCCTGGTCAACGTGCAGTACGCCGGTTTCATGGATGCCTTGCGCGATGCCAAGGCGTTGATGGCGCTCAAGCCGTTGTCCATCGAAACGGTGGACTCCAAAGTGCTGATGCTGGCGATGCAGGACATCGTGTGGCACGGCGTTGCCGAGTATTTTCCATCCGCTCCCGGCCGGCAGACCCTGGGCATCAACCTGATCGAGTTCAGTGGCGATGATCTGCAGGACCTGGAACAGCGCGTCCACGACTTCATCCAACACCTGAAAACCGACAACACCGTGGAACGCCTGGGGCATACGCTGGCCATTGGCAGTGAGGCCGTGAAGCGCGTCTACACCATGCGCAAAAGATCCGTGGGCCTGCTGGGCAATGTTCAGGGCGAAGCCCGGCCTCAACCCTTTGTTGAAGATACCGCCGTGCCCCCGGAAAACCTGGCGGATTTCATCGCCGAGTTCCGTGCGCTGCTCGATGCCAACCAACTTGAGTACGGGATGTTTGGCCATGTCGATGCCGGTGTTCTGCACGTAAGGCCGATCCTGGACATGAAGGACCCCGCGCAGGCCGCCATTGTTCGTCCCATCTCCGATGCAGTTGCCGCGCTCACGCAAAAGTATGGTGGGTTGCTCTGGGGTGAGCACGGCAAGGGCCTTCGCTCCGAGTACGCCCCGGGTTACTTCGGTGCCCTTTACCCATCGCTCCAGGCGATCAAGGCCGCGTTCGATCCGTTCAACCAGCTCAATCCCGGCAAGATCGCCACGCCCTTGCACGTCACTGATGCCAGGCTGACCAAGGTCGACGAAGTCCGGTTGCGCGGGGAATTCGATCGGCAGATCAACGAAAGCGTATGGCAGAGCTATCAGAGCGCCGTTCAATGCAATGGCAACGGTGCCTGCTACAACTTCGATCCCGACGATGCGATGTGCCCCTCGTGGAAAGCCACGCGCAACCGTATTCATTCACCCAAGGGGCGTGCCTCCCTGGTGCGCGAATGGCTGCGCCTGCAGGGGGCCAGGGGCGCCGATATCCTTGGCAACGAATCCGCCAACCTCGCAGGGCTGTTCGTCAGGGCGCGAAACACGGTTGGCAAATGGCTCGGGGAACAAGACTTTTCCCACGAAGTCTACAACTCGATGGCGGGTTGCCTGGCGTGCAAATCCTGCGCCGGACAGTGCCCGGTGAAGGTCAATGTCCCGGATTTCCGCGCCCGTTTCCTCGAACGTTATCACAGCCGTTACCTGCGCCCATTGAAGGACTATGTGATCGGCTCGCTGGAATACAGCATTCCTTACATTGCCCGTTTTCCACGGCTGTACAACGCCATGATGAGTGCGCGGCCGGTCAAATTCATGCTTCAGCATGTGGTTGGAATGGTCGACAGCCCGTTGCTGAGCCTGATGGATTTCCATCAGGTTTGCGCTCAGTGGAAGGTGGAAATCGCGACCGCTGGCAAACTGTCAAAACTGACTGATGAGCAACGCCAACGCAGCGTCATCATCGTTCAAGATGCTTTTACCCGCTATTTCGAAACACCGGTCGCCGCCGAATGGATAGAGCTGATTGCCCGACTGGGCTACCAGATCTACCTCGCGCCGTTTTCGCCCAATGGCAAGCCGCTCCAGGTTCAGGGCTTCCTCGGTGCGTTCAAAAAGACAGCGGCTCAGAACGCCAAAGGCTTGAAGGCACTTCAGGAGTGTGGCATCCCGCTGGTGGGTCTGGACCCGGCAATGACCCTTGTCTACCGGCAGGAGTACGCCAAGACGCTGGAGCGCGATGCGGCCCCTGAAGTCGCACTGGCTCAGGAATGGTTGGTGACTGCGCTCCCAGCGCTGCAAAGGCAGGGCGGGGCAGAGGTGTTCCATTTTCTGCCGCATTGCACCGAGCGCACCAATGAGCCGGCCAGCATCGAGCTCTGGAAAAAGGTGTTCGAGGGTTTTGGCCTGACGTTGCAGGTCCTGGCGAGCGGCTGCTGCGGCATGTCCGGTACGTACGGGCATGAAACTCGAAACGTGAAGACCTCGCAGGTCATCTATTCGCAATCCTGGCAGCCGCTGGTAGAGCGCTACCACGCCAGTGGCAGGCTGATTGCCGATGGTTATTCATGCCGTAGCCAGGTGAAGCGCCAGGCGGGGGAAGTGGTGCTTCATCCCCTCCAGGCGCTCCTCGGTTTACTTCGCGAAGGCGATACAGGAGTGACCAAGGCAACACTGAGTACCAAAGCGATGTCGCGTGAGCCCCGAGTGAAGGTCAGTTCTGCCGTAGTCAACAAGCCGGAGCTCAACTAAACCTCGAACAACGTTAGCACGATGACTTTATCTGGGTCTGATCCGGTTTTTAATGCTTGAGCTGAATCTGTAACGCGCATCACCGGGAGCGCATATTGGCACCCATCGAAGTTGCCCCATGCGAGAGGGCAAACGCTGATGAGGTCCCGAGCATGTATCAATACGACGACTACGACCGTGCACTGGTGCTGGAACGTGTGGAGCAGTTCCGCGATCAGGTCGAGCGCTTTCAGGCGGGCGACCTGAGCGAGGAAGAGTTTCTGCCTCTGCGTCTGCAAAACGGTCTGTATATGCAGAAACATGCCTATATGCTGCGGGTCGCGATCCCCTACGGCACCCTGGCGGCGCGGCAGTTGCGCACCCTGGCGCGAATCGCTCGCGACTATGATCGCGGCTACGGGCACTTCACTACACGACAGAACCTGCAATTCAACTGGATCGAACTGCATCAGGTGCCTGAGATTCTGCAGCACTTGGCCGCAGTGGATATGCATGCGATCCAGACCTCGGGTAATTGCGTGCGCAACATCACCACTGAAGCCTTTGCCGGGGTCGCCGCCGATGAACTGATGGATCCGCGACCTTTGGCCGAAATCCTGCGCCAGTGGTCGACGATCAACCCGGAGTTCCTGTACCTGCCGCGCAAGTTCAAGATCGCTATCTGTTCTGCAAAACAGGATCGCGCGGCGATCATGATGCACGACATCGGCCTGTACCTGTATGCCGACGAAACGGGCCATATGCGCCTGCGGGTGATGGTCGGCGGTGGGCTCGGACGCACGCCAATCCTGTCTCAGCAAATTCGCGAGGACTTGCCCTGGGAACATTTGTTGTCTTATGTCGAAGCGGTGCTGCGGGTCTACAACCGCCACGGTCGACGCGACAACAAGTACAAGGCCCGAATCAAGATCCTGGTCAAGGCGCTGGGTATCGAAGCCTTTGCTGCCGAAGTCGAACAGGAGTGGGAGCAAATCAAAGACGGTCCGGCACAATTGACTGAGGCCGAGTACCAACGCGTCGCCCGTGCCTTTGTCGCACCGGCGTATCAGTCCCTGAGTGATATCGAACTGGATTTCGGCAGCCAGCTGATGGCTTCCCCTGACTTTGCCCGCTGGGTCTCGCGTAATACCCAGGCGCATAAAGTCCCCGGCTACGTGAGTGTCGTGCTGTCGACAAAGCCTGGCGCGGACACACCACCCGGTGACCTGACGGCTGCGCAGATGGAGGCGGTGGCCGACTGGTCAGAGCAGTTTGGTTTCGGTGAGATACGTATCGCCCATGAGCAGAACCTGATTTTACCGAATGTGCGCAAAAGCGACTTGCTGGCTCTGTGGATGCTGGCCTGCGAGCAAGGACTGGGGGTGGCCAATGCCGGCTTGTTGACCGACATCATTGCCTGCCCCGGCGGTGACTTTTGCGCCTTGGCCAATGCACGTTCGCTACCTGTTACCGCCGCGATCCAGGCGCGCTTCAATGACCTGGACTTCCTGCATGACCTAGGCGATTTCAGCCTGAACATTTCCGGCTGCATGAATGCCTGTGGCCACCACCACATCGGCAATATCGGCATCCTTGGTGTCGATAAAAATGGCATGGAGTGGTACCAGATCACCCTCGGGGGCGCCCAGGGCAAAGCCGCGGCACTGGGCAAAGTGATCGGCCCTTCGTTCAGCGCCGAGCAAATCCCGGATGTCATCGAGTGCATCGTCGATACCTTCGTCGACTATCGCGAAGTCGAGGAAAACTTTATCGACACCTTCTCCCGCATCGGTATCGAGCCGTTTAAAGAGCGGGTCTACCCCAAGCACTCGGAGACTCTGGCATGAACAACTTACTGAAGTTGTGCGAAGGCGGTGCGCGACACGTGCTGGATGATCACTGGACCTTGATCCGCGATACCGAGGGTGAGCTTCCGGCCGGCCCGTTGATCCTGCCACTGGCTCGCTGGCGTCAGCGGCAGGAGGAGAGCCAGCTACAGACAATGAGCCTGGATGGCATATGGCTCGAACCCGATGACGACTTGGAAAGCCTCGAGTTGTGGCTGGATGTATTGCCACTGATCGCCCTGGATTTTCCCAGCTTTCGCGACGGACGCAGCTACAGCCAGGCCTATCTGCTGCGTACGCGGCTAGGCTGGCAGGGCGAGTTGCGCGCCATCGGGGACGTGCTGCGCGATCAGCTCAGCCATATGCGCCAGTGCGGTTTCAACAGCTTTGCCGTGCGTGAAGACAAGTCCCCTGAAGATGCCCTCAAAGGGCTGGCCGGCATGAGCGTGCTGTATGGACGTTCGGTGATCGAACCCCGACCGCTGTTTCGGCGCCGCTGAACCCAGGACATGACCATCCAAGACTTCGGCGTCAACTGCCAGGAACCTTCAGTCCTGGAGGATTTCGTCTTGACCTGAGGCCTTTAGCAGGCATCGGCGAAAATCCACAACGGCATTATCAGTGTAGGGTTCATCGCGCCAACAAACACCAATGCTGCCTTCAGCGCCCATTTGAAAGTCCAGAGCCTTGACCAGGCCTCGATGGGTGAAATGCTCGGCAACTCGACCAGAGGCGATCGAAAGCATATCGCTTGTTTGCAGTAACCAGAGGTTGGCCATCAGCGATGACGATTCGATTCGGCAGGGCAAAGGTTTGAGCCCTGCGCTGCTCAACGCTGAGTCGAGTCTCTGGCGAATCGGCGTACCTTCCGGCCAGAGAACCCAGTCGAATCCGTAGAGATCATTCCACTCCAGATTCGATTTCAATGCCAGCGGGTGATCGGGACGGGCAATGACTTGCATGGGTTCGCGAAACAGCATCTGGCTGTTCAGCGTATACCTGGGCTGATAGCTGTCGAGTCGTCCGACCACCAGATCCAGCTGGCCAAGTTCCAGGCGCTCAAGCAATACATTCATGGTGCTCTCTTGCAGGGAAACATGGGCCCGTGGGTGCATGGTCAGGAAATGCGCAATGGCGTCGGGTACCAGGCTCGGTGCCGAGGCCGGTGACGTACCGATGGCGATGTTCGGTGCGTTGCCTTCCTTGAGCGCGTCCATGTTGCTCTGTGCCCGCTCCATCTCGCTCAAGATGCGCCGCACGTGGTTGATCAGCAGTTCGCCCTGGGCCGTTGGGCGCAATCCGCGGGCGTGGCGCTCGAACAGCGTGGCACCGGCATCTTCCTCAAGGTCTTTGAGCCACTTCGACAAGCCGGGCTGGGTGGTATTGGCGGTACGCGCGGCGTCGCTGACGCTGCCGGTTTCGGCAAGGCTGATCAGCAGTTGCAGGTGTCTGAGGCGTAGACGGGTAGTCCAGGTCATGGGGCACCTATACGAATACCAATATGGATGCATCGTAAAATATCATTATTCTCATAATGCTCGCAGGTTTTTAATGGGTCAACGCCGGGGTCGCTGCATGCCAGCGCAACCTGCTAGTCGTGGTCAGCATGACCCACCTTTACCTGGAGCCCTTTGATGAGCTACGTATTCGAGCCACAAGCCCCCGTGACCCTGGCGGTCGCCGGTAGTGAGCAAAAATTTCCGGTACGCCGCGTTTATTGCGTGGGCCGCAACTACGCCGCGCACGCCCGTGAAATGGGTTTCGATCCAGACCGCGAACCACCGTTCTTCTTTTGCAAACCTGCCGATGCCGTGGTTGCGGTTGCCTATGAGCAAGTCCTGGAACTGCCTTACCCGGCAGAAACCAGCAACTACCACTACGAAATCGAGCTGGTCGTTGCCATCGGCAAGGCAGGGCGCAATATTGCATTGGAGCAGGCCAACGACTGCGTATTTGGCTACGCCGTGGGCCTGGACATGACCCGCCGCGACCTGCAGATGAAAATGCGCGAAATGGGCCGTCCCTGGGAAATCGGCAAGGCGTTCGATGCGTCGGCGCCGATCGGTCCATTGCATCCGGCCAGCCAGATCGGCCATCCGAGCAAGGCCGGTTTGTGGTTGCAGGTCGACGGCACCGATAAACAACGCAGCGACATTGACAAGCTGATCTGGTCCGTACCGGAAACCATCAGCTACCTCTCACGGTTCTTCGAATTGCAGCCTGGGGATCTGATCATGACCGGCACCCCTGAAGGGGTCGGTCCAGTGGTGGCCGGTGAGCGCATGACCGGTGGTGTCGAAGGTCTGGGCGAGATCCAGGTCAGCGTCGTCTAGCCGGTTCCGGGGTCGGCTCCACGCCGCCGGCCCCGGCTCGAATTGCCTATTACGTGGTCCGCGAAACAGGCAGACCCGGAGGATTCACTCATGTCTTCCACTGATAAAAACAACAGTGTGGATGTACAAGACTTCATCGACAGCAGGCCGGTCAGCCGTTATCAGTGGCTGGTGCTGGGTTTGTGTTTTCTGGTGACCGCCATTGATGGTCTGGACACTGCCGCCGTTGGTTTCATCGCCCCGGCCCTGCGTGACGAGTGGGGTTTGACGTCGGCACAACTCAACCCGGTCCTTGGTGCTTCATTGCTGGGCCTGATGCTGGGTGCTTTCATCGCCGGTCCCTTGGCCGACCGTTTCGGACGCAAAACCATCTTGCTGGTTTCCGTGTTGTTCTTCGGGGGCTGGAGCCTGGCCGCCTGTGCCTCTCAAGACGTCTTCAGCCTGACGTTGATGCGTTTGCTCACCGGCCTTGGCCTGGGGGGCGCCATGCCTCAGGCAATTACCCTGACTTCCGAATACTGTCCGCAACGTCGGCGCTCGTTGATGGTCACCACCATGTTCTGTGGCTTCACCCTCGGCTCGGCGTTCGGCGGCGTGATAGCCGCGCAGCTGGTGCCGGTGTACGGCTGGCGCAGCGTGCTGTTACTTGGCGGTCTATTGCCGCTGGCATGCCTGCCGTTGCTTTATCTGTTCCTGCCTGAATCGGTGCGGTTTCTGGTGCAGCGCCAGGTGGCCGCCAGGAAAGTCAGCGCGATTTTGCAGCGCATCAGCGGCCAGCAGATGGCCAGCGATCTCAGGTACGACATTCACGATGGCATCGGTGAATCCAACACCGGCCAATCGCCGATCCGACAGATTCTCAGTGGCAGCCATCGCACTGGAACCCTGCTGCTGTGGACCTCTTTTTTCATGAGCCTGTTGATCATCTACATGATGACCAGCTGGTTACCGATTCTGGTCAAGGACACTGGCCTGACACTCAGCCAGGCAGCGCGGGTCAGTGCGATGTTCCAGGTCGGGGGCACTCTGGGTGCCGTTGTCCTGGGCGCTGCGATGGACCGTTTCAATCCATTCCGGGTGCTGGTCTGCGCCTACGTCGCCGGCGCATTCTGCCTGATGCTCATCGGTCTGTTTCACGAGCAATTCATCTGGTTGGCCGTCGGCGTGTTCGGCATGGGCTTTTGCATCAGCGGCTCGCAAGTGGGCGCCAATGCCCTGGCCGCCAGTTTCTACCCGACCACCATGCGTTCCACCGGGGTCAGTTGGGCCCATGGCGTCGGGCGCATCGGTTCGGTCCTCGGCACCTTGAGCGGTGGCTGGATGCTGGGAGTGGGCATGGGCTTCAACGGCATCTTCAGCGTCCTGATGCTACCCGCCTTGCTGGCCGGCACCGCGATTTTCGTGATGGGCCTGCGCTACAGCCGTTCGCTGACGCAGCCATCACTCGCCGTTCATTGATACGCCACAGGAAATACCACCATGAAGCTCTACAGTTTCTTCAATAGCTCCACTTCTTACCGGGTGCGTATTGCACTCGCCTTGAAGGGGCTGACCTACGATTACCTGGGCATCAACTTGCGCGAAGGCCAGCAGTACAGTCACGCACACCGTGAATTGAGCCCGATTGGAGGGGTGCCGGTGCTGGTCACCGATGGCGAGGTACTGACCCAATCCCTGGCGATCATTGATTACCTCGACAACCGATTCCCGCAAACGTGCCTGATCCCGGTTGATGCACTGCAACGTGCCCGCGTGCTGGAAATCGCCAACCTGATCGGCTGCGATATTCATCCGCTGAACAACGTGCGTGCCCTCAATTACCTGCAGAACGTGTTGGGTGTCACGGCTGAGCAAAAATCAGCCTGGTACAAGCATTGGGTCGCCGAAGGCCTTAGCGCCGTAGAAGCCTTGCTGCAACGCCATGGCAGTGGCAACTACTGCGTGGGTGACGAGCCGGGTCTGGCCGAATGCTGCCTGGTACCGCAAGTGGCCAATGCCGAACGCATGGGCTGCGACTTGTCCGGCTACCCACGGATCCTGGCCGTATACCGCCACTGCCTGGAACTGCCTGCCTTTCAGGCAGCGGCACCGGCGCGGCAAGCCGATTTCATCGCATGACTTTCCCGCAGGCCTCACTGCCCGTTCAACAAGCCTGCACGGCAACATACTGGAGACTCGCATCATGACTGCACAAAACCAAAAACAGTCAATTATCGTCGTCGGCGGCGGCATCGGTGGCCTTGCGGCCGCCCAGGCGTTGACGCAGCAAGGCATCGCAGTATTGCTGCTGGAGCAGGCGGACCATATCGGCGAGATCGGTGCCGGCATCCAGCTTGGGCCGAATGCCTATGCCGCGCTCGACGCCCTGGGCGCGGGGGTTGCAGCCCGCAGTCGTTCGGTGTTCACCGACCACCTGATCATGATGGATGCGATCGATGCCCACGAAGTGGCGCGCATCGATGTCGGACAGGCCTTTCGCGACCGTTTCGGCAACCCTTATGGGGTGATTCACCGTGCCGACATTCACCTGTCGATCCTCGAAGCGGTGCAAAACAACCCGCTGATCCAGTTCAAAACCTCCGTGCGTATCGAACGGATTGAGCAGGATGAGGCTGGCGTTACCTTGAACGACCAACACGGCAACACTTATCGCGCCGATGCCGTGATCGGCTGCGACGGCGTGCGGTCGGTGGTTCGTGATGCTCTACATGGCGAGCCGCCGCGGGTGACCGGGCATGTGGTGTATCGTGCCGTGGTGGATGAAAAAGACATGCCCGAGGACTTGCGCGTCAACGCGCCAATGCTCTGGGCCGGTCCGCGTTGCCACCTGGTGCACTACCCGTTGCGCGGTGGCAAGCAATACAACCTGGTCGTGACCTTCCACAGCAAGGAACAGGAAGAGTGGGGCGTTACTGAAGGCAGCAAGGAAGAAGTGCTGCAATACTTCGAGGGTATCCACCCGCGTCCACGGCAAATGCTCGATCGTCCGACCTCGTGGCGGCGCTGGGCCACGGCAGACCGCGATCCGGTGGAAAGCTGGGGCGAGGGGCGCATCACTATCCTCGGCGATGCCGCTCACCCGATGACTCAATACCTGGCCCAGGGCGCCTGTAGCGCGCTGGAAGATGCCGTGGTCCTGGGACAGGCGATCAAGCAGTGCGACTTCGACCTGCCGGCAGCCTTTCGTCTGTACGAAACCATCCGCATCCCGCGCACGGCCCGCATTCTCTGGTCGGCCCGGGAGATGGGTCGTCTCTACCACGCCAAAGGCGTCGAGCGTCAGGTGCGTAATCAACTCTGGGATGGCCGCACTCAGGAGCAGTTCTACGACGCCTTGCAATGGTTGTACGGCTGGAGCCTCGACAACTGCATGAAACACTGATTCGGTCACCGCTTTACCTGATGTCTGCGCGGCCTGCAACCTGGAGACGGCGCCGCGCATCGCCATTTCAATGAAAGAGGATACGTAGCCATGTCCAATCATGATGGACTTGAACAGGCCCCCGCTCACAACGCCATGGCGCCGGACGACAGCCCCCAATTGCGCCAACTGTATGCCGACTTCGAAGCCGGGCATATGATGCCGCTGTGGACCCAGATCGGTAACCTGATGCCCCGTCACCCGATGCCGCGCGCCGTGCCGCATGTGTGGAAATGGTCCGACCTGTACCCTCTGGCCAAGCGCTCTGGTGATCTGGTGCCGGTGGGGCGTGGCGGCGAGCGCCGGGCCATCGGCCTCGGTAACCCGGGGCTTGAGGGGCGTCCCTATATCAGCCCGACCCTGTGGTGCGCGATCCAGTACCTGGGCCCGCGTGAAACTGCGCCGGAACATCGCCACGCACAAAATGCCTTCCGTTTCGTGATCGAAGGCGAGGGGGTCTGGACCGTGGTCAATGGCGACCCGGTGCGCATGAGCCGTGGCGACCTGTTGTTGACCCCTGGCTGGAACTTTCACGGCCACCAGAACGTGACTGACAAACCGATGGCCTGGATCGACGGTCTTGATATTCCGTTTTCCTACCAGAACGATGTCGGCTTCTTTGAGTTCGGCTCGGAAAAGCTCACCGATACCACTACGCCGCAATTCTCCCGTGGCGAACGCCTTTGGTGTCATCCGGGGCTGCGTCCGTTGTCGGGTTTGGCCAACACCGTCAGTTCACCTATCGGTGCCTATCGCTGGGAACACACCAATCGTGCTCTCGCCGAGCAATTGCGACTCGAAGAGGAAGGCTATGCCGGTGTCCTGGAGCAAGGCCACGCCGCAGTGCGTTACATCAACCCGACCACCGGTGGCGACATCATGTCTACCATCCGCGCCGAATTTCATCGTTTGCGTGCCGGCGCGGTCTCGGCTGAGCGTCGGGAAGTCGGTTCGCGAGTTTTCCAGGTATTCGAGGGCAGGGGACAGGTGGTGCTCGACGGTGTCACGCTACATCTGGAAAAAGGTGACCTTTTCGTGATTCCGTCCTGGATCAGTTGGTCACTACAGGCCGAAAGCCAATTCGACCTGTTCAGTTTTTCCGATGCGCCGATCATGGAACGACTGAATTTCGACCGCACCATGGTTAATGGCCAGTTGGCCTGAGATCACGCTCAGAGCTTGCCAGCCCAGTGCTGGCATCCTGGATGTCTGGATGCCAAATCCAGACAGTACCACCCCATTCCGGCGCCTGAAGTACCCGAACAATACCCGTTTCGTGATGTAGGAGAGGGCGCTACCTTTAATACAACCATCGGGTTCGATAAAGTCCATCCAAACTTAACTCAACTAAATAGATGTTTAGTTGAGTTGGCTAATGATTCCACGTAGAGGTCGTTGCGTTGCCATTTGCGGTAGACCATCTTCAAGAGTACATATCACTCTCCAGACGCGAGTGATCGTAAGGGTAAACATTCCAACCGGCAAACCCCAGAACTCGAACAGCATTACGGAGCTTTGAAATCCTAGGAGTGCTAGGCATATCAAGGCTAACACGTCGGTTCAGTATTACTCTGTAAACTGGTTTTTTGACTTGTTAACTACGGTGGTTAACAAGTCAAAATTGTGGTTAACAACGGCACCGGACGAGCATTTCACTGAGCTTTTCATCCAACCAGATTTTCGCGAGTTTCAGGGGTATCTGGTGGCTGGAGAACTCTACGGCCTTCAAACGCAACGTGTGTATCGCCAAACCGTCAGTGCCTGCAAGCAAATCAATGGACGTTTGTGTTTTCCACGCGTGGCAGCCCTTAAAATCTGCTCACCAACTCCACGCTGAACGCTGCAGATTTCACACAGCGCCGTGCTCGGAGGCGAATCTGCGGTATCAGCAATGGCATAAATGAACGGGCTAACCCCAAAACATTTCCATTACTAAGCGAATCGGTGAACTCGGGTCTGGGGCACGATTACATCAATCAAGAACGACATCCGTGGATTCGCTACTCACGAAGTAAAATCAGGCGCGCCGAAGCCCGCCAGAACTCACACCGGTTCGGTAAGTGAACTCGTTAAGCGGAGACCACGAGGACCAATGGAGAACAAAAATGCGCACGTGTAGATCATCAGTGCAAGCCATCGGGTGACCGTACCGGCCATAAACTCATCAGATAGAATGTAAGATGTGCAGGTAGAGGTAAATTCTTTTCCAGGCGGCTAAACGGCTATGCACGAAATTTAGTTCTCGAAATGAAGAGAGATTACTTCCGAGAGCTAGGGGCCTGGCTTCAAATCTGCCGAGCACGTCCCCAGCAGCGGCACATGATATTACGCATAATGTATATTATGTTAAATGAAAGATTATTGAATCGCCCTTCACTTATCGTAGAACCAATCCGATCAAGTCTCAGCCTCTCCCCCGTATTTCGCCGCATCACTCAAATCAAACCAATAAATCCACAGTCTGCAACATCCGCCGATACGGCGAATGCGCCTGTTCCATCTCCCACTGAATGATCTCAATCAAACAATCCAAAAATCGCTGCGCCGCAGGTCTCAACGGCTGTCCGCTACGACTGATGGCGCCTACCGAAGCGCTGCCTACCGAATCGCGCAATGGCAAGGCGCACAAACCTTCCCGTTGCGCGCAAATCTCCACCAGCGGCCAGGGAAAGATGCTTAGCATGTCTGTTTCCCGCAGCAAACTCATGATGATCGAGATCGAATGGGCGAAATGCACATGCCCTTGGGTCGAAATCGCACCGTCCTGCTGTGAGGCCAATATCCAGTCGGCGGATTCCAGTTCTTCCATGCCATGGCAGTCAGACAACGGGTGTTGCTGGCGAGCGACTACGGCGCAATCCGCGGTGAACAGTGGCTGATACGTCAGATCGGTGCTGGAAAAGCGAGTATCGAGACGCCCGATAAACAGATCGACTCGTGCCTCACGCAGCATCGGGCACGCCACCGATGAAAGCCCCTCGTGCAATTCCAGTTGCACTTGCGGAAACAGTTGGCGGAAACGTACAAGCGCCTTGGGCATGAGGGTCATTGCCAGCCAGGGCGTGACGGCAACCGACAAACTTCCTGTCAGTTCCCCATTTTCATCAGCCAATACCTGTTGCGCGTTGCTCATTTGCGCCACCACCAGGCGTGCCTGAATCAACAGTTTCTTGCCAAGTTCGGTAAACACAATCCCCGTGGCATTACGGATCAGCAGTTGCGTCGCGCTGTCTTGTTCCAGTTTCTGGATGGCCTTGGTGACAGCGGCCGGCGACGTGTCGAGGCTTTTGGCGGCGCCGCGAATGCTGCCCGCGTCGGCCACTGCCACCAGTGCATTGAGTTGATAGAACTTCATGGTATCCGCCACTGTTAACCTTGGGTTGTCGCGTTCACTTTCGATTGCCTGTCAGCCGTTGCCCAGGCCCTCTACTCTCGGACCCATACCGCCCGGGCTTCGATCCTCAGCAAAGGACCGTACCAGAGGTACCTCCAACTGGTCACCAAGGAAAACGCTGCCAATGACAGACTCCATCGCGCTGTTGAAGGAAATCGAGCAGGAAATGCGCGAACTGCGCCACCAGATCCATGCCAACCCTGAACTCGGTTACCAGGAGGTCGAGACCAGCGAGCTGGTCGCCCAACGGTTGCTGGAATGGGGTTACGAAGTACACCGCGGGATCGCCGAAACCGGGATTATTGCCACGCTGAAAAAGGGCACGAGCCCACGGGTTATCGGCATACGGGCCGACATGGACGCCCTGCCGATCCTGGAGAAAACCGGCCTGTCCTATGCCAGCCGCATACCCGGCAAGATGCACGCCTGTGGCCATGACGGGCACACGGTGATGCTCCTGGCGGCCGCTTACGCCCTCGCCCATGGCCACCCGTTCGACGGCACCGTGCGCCTGATTTTCCAACCCGCCGAAGAAGGCCTGGCCGGCGCCCGACGCATGATCCAGGAAGGCGTGCTGCAACAGTTCCCTTGCGATGCGGTGTTCGCGGCACACAACATGCCCGGCTACCCTGTCGGCAAACTCGGCTTCCGGGCCGGCCCCTTCATGGCGTCCGCCGACCAGGTCAGCGTGACGATTCACGGCAAGGGTGGCCATGGCGCCATGCCGCACTTGAGCGTCGATCCGGTGGTGGTCTGCGCCAGTATCATCATGGCCTTGCAGACCATTGTCTCGCGCAACGTTTCGCCTCAGGAAATGAGCGTGATCACCGTCGGATCAATCAATGCAGGCAAGGCTTCCAACGTGATCCCGGACAGCGCACACATGCTGATTTCCGTACGCTCGCTGAACAATGCGGTCAGAGACCACCTGGAACAGCAGATCTGCAAGCTCATTCATGCCCAGGCCGAGGCTTTCGGCGCGACAGCCGACATCCAATACAGTGCCGATTATCCCTTGCTGGTCAACGATCAGGAAATGACCGGATTCGCACGCCAAGTGGCCGTCGACTGGCTGGGTGAAGACGAAGTCATGACCGACATCGTGCCTTTCAATGGCAGCGAAGACTTCGCCTATTTCCTGCAGAAATGCCCTGGTTGTTACCTGATTATCGGCAATGGTGACGGCGAGAAAAGCTGCATGGCTCACGACCCACGCTACGACTTCAACGATGACATCCTGATCCGGGGCGCGGGCTTCTGGGTCAAGCTGACCGAAGCTTTCCTGCCGCTGAACGCTTGAGACACGACCTGTCAAACCGCTAAAACCAATAAAAACGAGGTCAACATGCAGCTATTTAATCGTCATTACGCCGCCCTGCTCTTCGGATTGATCGTCGCCCCGCTGTCCCAGGCGCAGCCGGTGATCAAATTCGGTGTGGACCCCAGCTACCCGCCATTCGAGACCAAACAGCCGGATGGTTCATTGAGCGGTTTCGATATCGACCTGGGCAACGCCCTGTGCGCCGAGTTGCAGGTCAAGTGCATTTGGGTCGAGCAAAGTTTCGACGGCATGATCCCGGCTTTGAAGGCCAGGAAATTCGACGCCATCCTGTCCGCATTCAGCGCCACCGAAGTGCGTCGTCAGCAGGTCGACTTCAGCGACAAGATCTACACCGCCCCCTCTTCACTGGTGGCGCGAAGGAACTCGGGACTGCTGCCGACGCCGCAGTCATTGCAGGGCAAGTCGGTCGGGGTCGTTCAAGGCTCGCTGCATGAAAGTTACGCCAAGACGCAATGGGGGCGCCAAGGCGCCAACATCCTTTCCTACCAGACCCAGGATCAGGTGTTCTCAGACCTGATCAATGGACGCCTGGACGCTGCGTTCCAGGCGTCGGTACAGGCCGACATCGGATTACTGCAAAAGCCTCAAGGCCAGGACTTCGCTTTTGCAGGCGACCCCATCACCGACAAAAGCATCATTGGCGATGGCGTCGCCATCGGTGTTCGGAAGAACCAGCCAGAACTCAGGGAACAACTCAACACAGCCATTGCCGGCATTCGCCAGTCGGGCCAGTACGACCAGATCGCGAAGCAGTATTTCAACTTCGATATTTACGGCGAATGAGGCAAACCCATGAATGATCTGACCCAACACATTGATTCGCTCGCCCTGCCCGTCAACGACGTTACAGTCAGCGCTTTCCAGCGCGATGGCGCCGTGTGTATCCGCAATGCGTTTACGCCAGAGCTCATCAGCGAACTGACCCGGGGTATCGAACGCAACCTGGCGCAACCCAGCCCCCGTGCCAAAGTGGCGAGCAGCCCTGACGACCCGGGGTGGTTCTTCGAAGACTTCTGCAACTGGCAAACGAATGCGCACTACCGGAACTTCATCTTCGATTCCGCTATCGCTCCCATTGCGGCCGCGCTGCTGGGCAGCCGACAGGTACGCCTGCATCACGACCACTTACTGGTCAAGGAGCCCAATACCCGTCAGCGCACCCCCTGGCACCAGGATCAGCCTTACTACAATATCAGCGGTTCAGACACCGTCAGCTTCTGGATTCCCGTCGACCCCGTGCCACGGGAATCGACCCTCGAATTCATCGCCGGATCACACAAGGGCCCCTGGCTGATGCCTCGTTCCTTCATGGACAGCCAGGCCAAATGGTTTGCCGAAGGCACGCTCGACGAACTGCCGGACATTGAAAATCATCGCGAGGATTTCCCCATTCTGGGCTGGGCGTTGTCACCAGGGGATATGGTGTGCTTCAACATGCTGACCTTGCATGCCTCGTCCGGTGTCGGGGGGCAAAATCGTCGCCGCGCGTTCTCGGTGAGAGTCACCGGCGATGATGTTCGGCATGCGCCAAGACCTTGGGCCACCTCCCCTCATTTCCCCGGGCTCGAGGAAACGCTGGCAGCCGATGCCCCCTTGGAACACCCGTTGTTTCCATCCCTCTGGCCTCGCTAGTTGCTTGCGTACGGCTCGAACCGACCTGAAAGCTGATCGCCGGAACACTGGATTGCAGTGTTCCAGCGTTTTTACGATAGCCACCCGCTTGAGTCATCCGCCGAAGTACCTTACTCATGGGGCCTGAAGGCACGTTTATCACAGGGAGCGATTTCCTGATGGATGGATCACTCTGCATTCCTGCGAAATTCGACCTTAATCATGACCTGAACCTCCCGCCGCAATGCCTTGCTTGATATTGGCCAGTCGCTGCGAGAAGCCCTGCTTTTCAAGGGCTTGAGCCGTGTCTTCCAACACGCGGCGTAATGGGTAGCCGATCTCTTCTTCCAGGTGCTCAATAGTTTCAAAGGTGGCCGTCCAGTGAGAGGTCAGCTTGCTCACTAGTTTCTTGCCCGCAGGGGTCAGTTGAACAACCGTCTGCCGAGCATCTTCCCCACGCTGGCGGGCGATCACGCCTTCAGTCTCCATGTGGCTGAGTGTCTGGCTGATGGCGCCTTGGGTCAGATGAGTCAGGGCGGTGATTTCAGTAACCGTCCTGGCGCCAGAACGTATTGCACGCAACACAGGGGTGTATCGCGCTCGATACTTCAAGCCCATTTGTTGGTAATGCTCTTCTGCACCCAACTCCACCAACTCCGACACATACCGCAGAAGCTCACCCAGACCCGGTTCATTTCTTTTCGTCATTGCGGCTATCTCCATCAAGTGGTTGCAAGTGCGGCTTTTTCATGGAGGCGCTGCATGAATTTGTTGATGTCGATGATCGCCCTGCGATGGGTGCCTTCGCCGATGAGGCCGGTCTCGTCGTGGCACTGCACGTTGAACAACAGCGCCCTGCCCTCCAGGCCGATGAGTTCGACGGTCGCCGTCACCGTCATGCCCACCGGCGTCGCCGCGATGTGGCTCATGTCGACATGAGTACCCACTGTTCGTTGCTCAGGCGAGAGAAAGGGTCGCAGCCCCTCGATACAGGTTTGCTCGACGAAACCGATCATCATCGCCGTGGCGAGAACGGGAGGCATATCACTGAAGCCCGGCCAACTGGTCTCGACTTCTGGAACGGTGTGCCGCTGTGCGACAGTCAGCCGATCACTGTGGCGCAGGCCCACTGACAAAAGCGCTTTTTCCGAGGTGCTCATACGCGTCCGACTCTCATGTTGATTGGCCAGGTCACTGATCGCCGATCTTTGGACGATCCCCACATCGCGGCCAAGTCACGCGCAAAACCATGCAGAAGGTCTTCTCGCCCAGCTTCCCGAGCCTGCCGAACCGCTGACCACGTTGAGATGTAGCCGAGAAACTCATCCAGGTTCCAGTCAAGTTGAATACTCAAGGACGGCGTTTCGATGGGAGTGAACGGGAATTCCAGCGTGGCGTAGCCGGTGTCGACCAATTGGCGCTCGGCAGGCCAATAGGGGCCGATCTCTTGCCAGTAAAAATGCTTGAAGCGCTCACCGAGATCCCCTTCAAGACGCAGGACACCATAGCTGATCAGAGCCAGTACCGCTTTAGGCTCCGCGATTCGGCGAACTTCGGTATAGAACTTCGGCAAGTCGAACCAATGTGCGGCCTGTGCGGCTGTGATCAGGCCGGCGCTACGGCTCAGAAGTGGAATATCCTCCGCTGGAGCACATTCATAGCTGACGTTGTTACGGGGCACGGCATGATCGATTTGTTCATCACTTGGATCAAACCCCGCCACGGAAGTGAAGTGATCGGCAAGTTGGCAGGTTAGCTGACCGGTACCGCACCCCACGTCGACGGCAAGGGTCTTGTTCGGAGCAATGGAAGCCAGGAAGGCGCTTAGCTCAAGGGGGTATTCCGGCCTGAAACGCGAGTAGGCCTGACCGCCTTGATCGAACCAGTTCCGTACTACGGTTGAAGGACTATTCATTGATCGACTCTCTCAGCTCCAAGTTAAGTTTGATGCGTGCCACTCGCTGAGAAAATCCTGCCCCGGCTCGTTTTGTCGACTCATGACTGTTACCTCCATCACGCATTTGAATTTACATTAGCGCTAATGCATTTTCAAAGCAACTGACTCATGCTGATCAGAGTCGGCGAACTTGCACAGACGACAGGCGGTGCACCCAATTTGCTCATGCCAGACACAGAAAGAAAAAAGCCCCGTTCTCACGGGGCTTCACTCATGGAAGCATTAGGCTTTTGCTGGTTCTGGAGCCAGAACCTGGCAAATAACACCGCCCAGCACCAAAGCACCAATGCAAATTCCGAGCGTTGCTTGAACTCCATAACCGTCCATGACGATAGGCAGCAGGAAGGTAGCGCCTGCGGCCCCCAAGCGACTCATTGCAACGGAGAAGCCAATGCCAGAGGCTCGCAATTCTATAGGGAAGAGCTCAGGCAGATATGCGTACGCCAAGCTGCCTCATCCATATTTTCGATCAGCACACCAGCGAAACAGGCAAATACAAAACCAGCAACCCATGCGATCATCACTCAAACCAAAATCACTTCCCGAGCCAACTCAGCGCGGTGCTTTATTGGCAGTTCGCCCTACTGTCTGAGACGGTAATTCTCCAAAGAAATCTTGATAATATCTTGAGAACCGCCCCAGGTGACTGAACCCCGCATCCAATGCCGCCCCTTGTATCTTGTCATTGGGGGAAAGCAACAACAGCTTGCGAGCGATATTTAAACGTACCGTGCGAATGTAATTTAACGGTGACATGCCCATTATTGATTCAAAACTGTACTGAAGAGTGCGACGACTAACCTTGAGATGATTACACATCTCCAACACACCGAATTCTTCATTCGAGAAGTTCTCAAACAGCAGTTCACAACTCCTATCCACTATATAGGCACGCGTACTAGGAGGTAGAACTTGCAGTCTGGCGTCAGTTTCACTTAGCGCCACATCATTGACAGACGCCATTAAACGCAAAATCTCAGACTGCCCAACGTCAAAGCCTTGATGACCTATAAAATTCTGCAGTATCGTTTTCTGGAAATCCAAAACCGAACCCTGAGTTGGCGTTATAAATTTTTCAAACGCACCCTTCAGAGCCAACATTTTGGTGTCAGTGAGATGCTCGTAAAAAAAATCCCGATCCAAGGTAACTATGTAAGCACAGATGGTACTTTTTGAGACTGCATGGATGGGTTTGCCGGACGAAAAGTGAAAGCTCCCGGAGTTCACGTATCTACCATTTAGAAGAATATCGTTATCTCCATGGATGTTTATCAACATGATCTTGTCAGACGGAACATAGCCGATCTGCTCAACCAATGGCGTATCAATAATCTCCTTGGTGATACGCACGTGCTTGTCCAACAGGACATCGGTCAAGGAGCCGTGAAATCGCGCCTTTTTCTCCAACTGGTGATAGCGATTATCGAGCCATTGGTCCAGGCCGTTAGCATGCTCACATACATCGTTGGAGACCGAAACACGTACAGGGGAAGAGCCAGCAGCATTCATGATCGTTCTTTTTCCACGCACAGAACCAATAAGTTTAACCAGCAATATACATGCCGGCTCACCTTCTTTCGCTAATGGAAATCCACCACAAAAAGGTCTGATGATTAAACACAATAATAAGTGAATTTTCAGTTCGAGAGCGATGAATCTACGGATAACGAGATAACAATCATGACGAAAATGCAGGAGCAACAGTAAATCAATAACAATTTGGAATATTCATCGTACGTTCCCGCGATACCTATCGCGAGCCAAAACGCACCGAAATGAGCCGGAGCATAAAGTTGTTACTGCTGCGTTACCGTTCACCACAAAAAAAGGCGCTAATGGCGCCCTCTTCTGACCACTGAAAATTTATTCGAAATGACCGGCTGTCACGCCGCCATCAATCGAATAAATGATTCCGTTGGTATATGCAGCATCATTGGAAGAAAGATGATGAATTACTTTTCCAACTTCATCCGGGGCAGCGAATCGCCCAAGAGGCACTTCCTTCATATACGAGAGTTTTTCCTCCTCGGGATTAGCCGCCTCGGCAAACAGTTGATCCATCATCCGGGTCTGCACGAAGCCGGGGCACACTGCATTGGAACGAATGCCGAACTTACCGTAGTCCAGAGCCAAACACCGAACCAGACCGATGACGCCATGTTTGGAGGCGCAATAAGCTGCATATCCCGAAGCACCGCGAACACCTGCGTCCGAACTGACTGCCACGAAGCTGCCGTGCTTCTGCTCCATAAAGATATCCATGGCGCTTTTTGCCAGCAGGTAGGTGCCGTTCAAATTGACGGATATTTGCAGATCCCATTCACTTCGCGGCATCTGATCAATTCGTCCTGTACGAGCTACACCCGCACAGGAAACAATTGCCGACAGCCAGCCAAAACGCTCTTTGGCACCGGAGACCAAGGCACTGACTTCCAATTCGTTCGCGACATCTACAACATTAAAGTCGAAGGTACCGCCTATGGCCTTGATTTGCTCGGCGGTTTTCACCAGCCCCGCCCTATCCCGGTCAGCACCCACTACCGCGTAACCTCGCTGAGCAAAGACAAGCGCCGTGGCTTGTCCAATACCGGACGCCGCGCCTGAAATGACCGCTACGTTTTTCATGATTCTCTCCAACTGCTGGCCCAGCTGTTTTCACTTTACTGAGCGAGAAAACCGCCATCGATTATGAACTCGGCACCGGTAGCAAACTTCGATTCATCCGACGCGAGGAACAGCGCCATGTTGGCTATATCCATTGGCTCTCCTACATGCCCGATGGGATGCAGCTTGCCCAGCCGTGCCAGCTCTACTGGATCATCCCCAATCATTGGAGTTTTGATGTAGCCAGGGTGAATGCTGTTGACCCTGACCTTGTACCCCTTTCGACCGGCGTGGAGCGCGGCGGACTTGGTCAGGTTGCGCACACCAGCCTTGCCAGCGCTGTATGCCGCATAAGTATCGATACCAACGATACCCTCGATGGAGGACAAGTTGATGATGGAGCCACCCTGCTCCCTGAGGGCTTTCATGCCGTGCTTGGTGCCGAGGAAAGTACCATTGAGGTTGACGTCGAGCTCACGCTTCCAGTCTTCGAAGCTGACCTCTTCAACATTGCCTGGAATGGCGATGCCAGCACTGTTCATGACAACATCTACCTTGCCGAAGTGGGCATTGGCTTGCTTGAAGAGATCGATCCAGTTCGTCTCATCGCGCACATCAAGACGTACGAACATTGCATCACTGCCAGTCTCGACGATCTGCGCGACGATCGATTGGGCAGCTTGTTCGTTGATGTCGCCGAGTACGAGCCTGGCACCCTCTTGAGCAAAGCGAATTGCAGTCGCTTTTCCAAGGCCCGAACAAGCACCGGAGATAACAGCTACTTTCCCTTCAAGGCGCATGGAGAAACTCCTTGTTTTTATTGATTTGTGCGAGGACTTTCATTGCAACTGCTGCAGACGAGGCCGGGTTCTGGCCGGTGATAACCAGCCCGTCCTGAACGCAGTGGTCGTCCCAGTCCGACGTCTTGGTGTAGTGCGCACCACGCTCCTTCAGATCTGTCTCCACCAGGTAAGGGACATGCTCAACCATGGCCACAGCAGCCTCCTCACTGTCACTGAACGCAGTCACATTGAGTCCATTGACGAGCAGGCTGCCGTCGCCTTTTTTCACTTCAAGAAGTGCACAGCCGGCATGACAGATCGTGGCAACAGGTTTTTCACGGGCCAGCAATGTCTCAATCAGGCGGATCGACGCCGGGTCGTGACGCAGATCCCAGAGAGGGCCATGGCCACCCGGATAAATCGCGCCTGTTACGCTCGCAGCATCCACGCGGGAGAGCTCGACAGTGCTCTCCAGGGCGTGATGCAGTTCCGCATCTTTTACGAAGCGAGCATAGATCTCGCTGTCCTTGATGGCGTCGATCGAGGCCGGATCGATTGGAGCAATACCGCCCTTCGGGGTAGCCAACAGAACTGGCTGACCGGCATCTATCAATGCGTAATAGGGCACCAGGAACTCTTCAAGCCACAAGCCAGTGCTACGGCCTGTATCACCGAGCACAGTGTGGGAAGTCAGTACGAATGCAACGCTCATGTTTCAACCTCAAGTAGTGGGGAACGGACAGAAGACAATGGTGGGTAAATGCCCACGTTGTCCTGTTACCGGGTCTGCTGATTCCACAGATTCTGGGCGTCGAACCACGTCTGGTTTAATTGAGTGCCGTCTTCGAGCAGCCAAGTGATCGGCCCGACCATCTGGAGGATGAAGGTGGTATCTGCCAGCATTTTGGTTTCTTCATGCTCGGCGCCGGTCGCTTCGTACAGATAGCCATCCTTGATACACAGAGCGCCGCCTTTTTCGGGGCCACCACGCAGTTCCAGGATGCCGTCGAAGACGTAGCCTTCGGCTGGCCCATGATGGATGTGGGAACGCAGGATCGATTGGTTCGGGCAAAAGAACATCACTGTCCAGATGCCGAACTCAGGAGAAACGTGCAGCAGTTTCCATTTGACTCCGCCGGTATGGAATTGCTCTGGGAAGTCTTGCCATTGGACTTCGTTGACTTGGACGTATGCGTCTTGTGGTTTTTGGACTTGCATCATCAGGCCTCGCTGAGGTCGTACATGGAATTGCTGATGACCTCAAGCTAACACCCACTTTTGATGGCCCCTATCCGGTTTTGGCAACCCATTCATCAGCATGAACTTGATTCTGAGGGGCGAAAAAAACCGGCAGTCCTCACGCTTGAGCACTGCCGGCAAACCAATCAAACGGAACCTGCCGTTAAGGTTGCAAATGCGTTGAGAACCACTCGATAGCGCACTGCGAAGACTTGTCGAAGCCCGAAAGATAAGGGTCGAAGTGACCGCCATCCAGAAGCTCCAGATGTTTGGGCTGCAGCGCTTGCTCGTAAGCCTTCAACGCGAGGTCTGTCACCGTCAATGCATCCTGTTTTGCCACAAGCATCAGTAGAGGAGTAGGACTGATCCGCTCGATGACACTGCCCGGCTCGTACTCATTGAGCATCTCTATGCTCCGCAGCGTCACCTCGTTCCGCCAGGCGGGCGCCCTCTCCTTCTGGCTGCCCACGAAGAAGTCATAAGAGTCCTTGCCAGGCAGGGCGCAGTCACTCTTCGGATCTTCGTTGACTACTTCTACCAGCACAGGGTCTGCACCTTGATACCTGGCTGCTCGATCCTCCTCGAAGGCCGCAAAGAGACCTGGCAGCAAGTCAGGGCGAACGGCCAAGCGAAGATCCATCGAACCACTGATATCAGGAACCTGGGCAACCACGCATTTCACCCGTCGATCGAATGCGGCGACCTGCAACACATGCCCGCCGCTGTAGCTTGAGCCCCACACACCGATCCTCGCGGGATCAATCTGAGGCAGCGTGGCGGCGAACGAAATTGCATCGCGATAGTCACGGATTTGCAGGACAGGATCGACTTCCTGCCTTGGCGTACCCTCGCTTGCTCCAAAATTGCGGTTGTCGTAGATCAAGACCACAAAGCCGGCGTCCGCGAAAGCCTCGCCATATTTATCCAGATATTGCTCTTTGACAGCCGTGAAGCCGTGAGCCATCACGATGGCCGGGCAGCGCCCCTGGGTAGGTGGTGTGAAGAGCCATCCCGCCAGTGTCAGGCCATCCTGGGACTTGAACGTGATATCGGTACGCATCTGGAGAACTCCTTACAAGATGTCTTCAGCTTTGGTGTTCAGGACATCCGAGGCCACCAGATAGTGCGGATCACGCATCTCGATCCAACCGCAGAAGGGAGGATTGGTACTCCAGCCCAGCATGCGCTGGATTCGCTCTGGATACTCGCGAACACGGTCACGAGGAACCGCAATGTAAGCGTTCTCTTCTTGGCGCAGGTAGCCCAGCACCAAGGTGGTTGCGATGGCAGTACGAGGACGGTCAACGGTCGTGTTCTGACCGCCGCCGTGATAAGTCGAGCCCAGGTAGATCAACCCGTCTCCAGGATTCATCTCTGCCGGTACGGATTCTTCATAGGTAGGGGCGCGGTCGTCATCCCATTTGTGGCTACCAGGAATAACTCGAGTGGCTCCGTTTGCTTCGCTGTATTCGCTAAGCGCGTAGAGCACCTGGACTTGGCTGTCTGGCCCCGGGTGACGACGGTGGTGAGCGATATCATCGCGATGAAGGGGCTGCAGGCCCTGGCCCGGCAGAATCATGATCGCCTGAGTCAATGAGACCTGCAGAGCAGGCAACGACTCATACTGCTGGTCGTTCAGCCAATATTTGAAAGGCTTGCACAGCCAGCGCTCAGCGGATCCGTAGAAATGCGGCTGGGCAACCAGATCCTGCATGTGCTTTGAGCGGCTAAACAAGCCAGATACGCGACGAGTTTGATTGCCGACGAAATAGCCTTCGCCATTCGGAGTGACGTCCAACTCGCCTTGCAGATCAGCCCAGAGGCCGTCGAGAGTGGATTGCTGGAGCATGTTCTCGACAATGCAACCACCGTCACGTTCAAAGCATTCCAACACGTCATCGATAGTCGCCGTGCCGGGCAGTTTTGTCAGACCTTTCTTGTTCATGAGTCGGTACTCCGGGAAAACGGTTTCGACTCAGTTATACAAGCCCTTCTCCGCAGCCCTTAGCCAGAATCGGCAACCCATGACCGATTGGTGAATTGCGCGTCGGATTGCCAATTCTGGCTACGAACATACACGCCAGTTGAGTAGCTTCCTCCAAGGGCCAATGGATCGGCCACTCCTCCTTCTCGCAAAAAAGGAGGTCATGGCCGGCGTATAGCCTGCTCCATTTCAGTAACTGCCCAGCCTTGCCAGAGGTGATCAATTGAGCATGCCCCAACGCGACCCAGTCTCTGCCTCCACTCAGCCCCCGATGTGCCAACGGGCTACGCGCCGTGCGTGCCTATACACCCCGATTACGTCCGCCTATCGGCTGGATGAGTCCGCGGCAGTGGGCAACCTGTTGTCCCAGACGCAGTATCTCGAAGCGAGCCGAACGGAAACTTACAACCTGGCTCACCGCATTGCCACCGCCCTTCGGAATCAAAAAGCCTCCGGTGGCAAGTCCGGCGTAGTGCAGGAACTCCTTCAGGAGTTCTCGTTGTCCTCCAAAGAAGGCATCGCACTGATGTGCCTGGCAGAAGCACTGCTGCGAATCCCCGATAACAAAACTCGGGATGCGCTTATCCGCGATAAGGTCGCAGCAGGCGACTGGCAATTGCATACCGGCAACGGCTCTTCCTTGTTCGTCAACGCCGCATCCTGGGGATTGCTGATTACCGGGCGCCTGACAGCTACCCGCAACGAAGCGGGCTTGGGCTCAACGCTCACCCGGCTCATTGCCAAAGGCGGCGAGCCCCTGATTCGCAAAGGTGTGGACATGGCCATGCGTGTCATGGGGGGCCAGTTCGTCACTGGCGAGACTATTTCCGAGGCTCTCAGAAACGCTGAGCATCTGGAAAAAGAAGGATTCCGCCACTCCTACGACATGCTCGGCGAAGCAGCCCTTACCGAAGAAGATGCTGTTCGTTATCTCAAATCATATGAAGACGCTATTCATGCGATTGGCAAACGGTCGGCGGGGCGTGGCATCTACGAAGGGCCAGGCATCTCGATCAAACTGTCTGCGCTTCACCCACGATACAGCCGGGCGAAAATCGACCGCGTTGCAGGCGAGCTTTACCCGCGTCTTCTGTCGCTGGTCTTGCTCGCACGGCACTACGACGTTGGCCTGAACATCGACGCAGAAGAAGCTGACCGGCTCGAAATTTCTCTCGAGCTGCTTGAACGCCTGTGCAACGAACCTCGGCTCGCTGGCTGGAACGGTATCGGCTTCGTCATCCAGGCTTATCAAAAACGCTGCCCTTTCGTCATCGATCTGGTCATCGACATTGCCCGCAACACCCAACATCGCCTCATGATCCGTCTGGTCAAGGGCGCGTACTGGGACAGCGAGATCAAGCGCGCTCAGGTTGATGGACTGGAAGACTATCCGGTTTACACCCGGAAAGCTCACACCGACCTGGCCTACCTGGTCTGCGCCAAAAAACTGCTCGACGCACCCGATGCGATCTATCCCCAATTCGCCACACACAATGCGCACTCGCTGGCTGCGATCTACAAAATGGCCGGCAGCAACTACTTCCCCGGGCAGTACGAGTTCCAGTGCCTCCATGGCATGGGTGAGCCTTTGTATCGCCAAGTGGTAGGCCCAGTTGCGCAAGGGAAGCTGAATCGTCCATGCCGAATCTACGCCCCGGTTGGCTCACACGAGACGCTCCTCGCCTACCTGGTTCGCCGGCTTCTGGAGAACGGTGCCAATACCTCGTTCGTGAACCGTATTGCCGATCAGAGTCTCACCGTCGACTCCTTGATCGAGGAGCCAATCGAGACCATTCGTAAAGCAGCTGCTGCAGAAGGAATCACCGGCCTTGCGCACCCGCAGATTGGTCTTCCGGCTGCGATGTTCGGTCAACACCGCGAAAACTCCCACGGACTGGATCTCAGCAACGAGTTCGTGCTGACCCAGCTCGAAGAGAGTCGCATCGCAGCCGAGGAGCAAATCTGGACGGCAGGCCCTGTCATCAACGGCGAGCGGCGCAGTATGGCGAATCGCTCAGTCTTCAACCCCTCCAATGGGCAGACAATCATTGGCCAGGTGGCTGACGCTGGGGAGGCTGAAGTCAACGAGGCTGTCACTGCCGCCGTTGAGTCTTTCAGTACCTGGCCGACGGTTTCGCCGACGATGCGTGCTGAAATCCTGTACAGAGCAGCCGACTTGATGGAGGCAGAGATGGTGTCCTTGATCGGCCTGCTGACCAGGGAGGCGGGTAAAACCTACGCCAACGCCATCGCTGAGGTGCGCGAGGCGGTCGACTTCCTGCGCTTTTACAGCACCCAGGTCGAGGAAGGCTTTACAAACGATCAACACCAGCCCCTGGGCCCGATTGTTTGCATCAGCCCGTGGAACTTCCCGCTGGCAATCTTCACAGGTCAAGTCGCAGCCGCGTTGGCCACAGGTAACACCGTACTGGCCAAGCCAGCAGAGCAGACACCCTTGATAGCATGCCGGGCCGTCCGGATTCTCCATGAAGCAGGCGTCCCGGGTGCGGCACTACATTTGTTGCCTGGTCGAGGCGAACTGACCGGCACAGCACTGATTGCGGATCGTCGAATCAAAGGTGTGATGTTCACCGGCTCGACTGAAGTTGCGAAACTGATTGCTGCCCAGGTCGCCGGTCGAATCGACGCATTGGGGCAGTTCATCCCCCTGATCGCAGAAACGGGTGGTCAGAACGCGATGTTGGTGGACTCCTCAGCTCTTCCCGAGCAGGTCGTCAATGATGTGGTTGCATCTGCCTTCGACAGCGCCGGTCAACGCTGCTCAGCCCTGAGGATTCTTTGTGTTCAGGAAGACGTTGCTGACAACGTCATTCACATGTTGAAAGGAGCGATGAGCGAACTGTCGATTGGCGATCCGAGCCTGCTATCCACCGATATCGGCCCCGTAATTGATGAGCAAGCCAAACAGATCATCGTCAACCACATCGTGAAACTTGGCGCCGAGGGATGCTCCGTTTTCCAGGCTGTCCCACAGCTGGCACTGGATCGACGCGGGGGCTCCTTCGTTGCGCCAACCCTGATTGAGCTCCATCAGCTTTCCCAACTCGAACGGGAGGTTTTTGGCCCTGTTCTTCACGTTGTGCGTTACGCCCGGAAGGATCTGACATCGCTACTTCGCCAGATTAACGAGCTGGGCTATGGGCTAACCATGGGCCTGCATACGCGGATCGACGAAACCATCAACCAGGTCATCGATCTGGCCAAGGTCGGCAACCTGTACGTCAACCGCAACATCGTAGGTGCCGTGGTCGGAGTTCAACCTTTCGGCGGCGAGCGCCTTTCGGGTACAGGCCCCAAGGCAGGCGGCCCACTCTACACCTTCCGTCTGCTCTCGAAGAGGCCTTCGGTGGCTCCATACGCTGGCCTCAAGGCTTCGAGCATTGCAGTTGCGGTAGATGAGTCTGTGCGAAATCGCTTTGTTGCTGAGTTGGGACATCTGCAAAGCTGGGGAGTCAAGCACGGCCATAGCCAACTCACAACGATTTGTCAGAGCTACGCGAGAGCCACTCCGAGCGGTGTGACCTGTACGCTGCCGGGCCCGACTGGGGAACGTAACCTCTACTCTGTACTTCCACACGAACTTGTACTTTGTCATGCCCAGTCCGAGCAGGATTTGGTAACACAGCTGGCCGCTACCGTCGCAGTCGGCAGCAACGCACTGGTACCACGCCGGTTCCAACCCGTAGTGGACTCGCTGCCCAAGAGCCTTCGTGATCGCGTAACCACATTTGAGCAATGGCAAAACTTCCACTTCGATGCGGTGATCTATCACGGTCAACGCGCCGAGGCAGAAGAAATGGCGCAGCAGGTGATCAGGGATCGGGACGAGATCATTTCCGTGATCTACCTGCCCACCGCAAGCATCGACATACCACTGGAACGCCTGGTTCTGGAGCGCTCCATCAGCATCAACACCACGGCTGCAGGCGGCAACGCCAGCCTGATGACTATCGACTGATCTACGCCCGTGCTTGGGCGCCCTGGGGGTGCTTTTTTTGGGTATCTCCAGCATGAAGTTTATGTCCGTTCAGCCGATCCTCGTGTTCCAAGCGGGATGCGCAAAAGGCTCCTCCAAGAGCGTTTTTCGTTTTTTGATGGCTGCGTCGCAACGCGTAGCGGCGTTGCCGAAATTGGCTAGGGTGCTTTGCAGGGCGCTCTGATAATCGACTCGAAACTCGACGACTCAAACCCGGCCAGGAATGCTTTGTTCAAGGCCAGGTTAAAGCCAAAACCTAATAATCAGAGGCTAATAAAATGAGCAAAACAGTCACCGTCATCGGCACCGGCCTCATGGGTTCCGCCTTCGTCAACACCCTGCTCAAAGCCGGTACCAAAGTCACCGTGTGGGACGGTCGCCCTCAAGCAACTGCAGGTGTCGTTGCCAATGGCGCAGCACTGGCCCCCTCATTCGCTGAAGCAGTGAATGCCAGCGAGGTGGTGCTTTCGATTATCAGCAGTGCCTCGGGTGGCATCGCTCTGTTCAAAGAGCACGCTGGCAAGCTCGATCTGAGCAATCGGTACGTGATCAACCTGAGTTCCTCCATGCCGGAAGACGGCGAAGCGTTCCGTTCAGTCGTTGAAGGCAACGGCGGCAAGTTCATCAACGCCGCTATCACGTCCTACCCAGACCTGATCGGTGGCCCGTACACCATCGTTCAGTACTCGGGTAATCCAGATGTATGGGCTGGAGTCGAATCCACCATGAAGCCGATAGCCCCTCAAGCCACCCTCTACACCGGTGAAGACCTGGCTGTTCCCAGCACCGTCGACGCGGCAATGACCGGTAGTTTCTATGCAGTAGGCCTGGCCGGCTTCCTGGAAGCAGCTGCCTACGCGAAAACTCATGGCGTCAACGCCAGTCAGCTGGGCGACTTCGCTGACAAGTGCATCGACCTGCTGCGCTACAAGGTGCAGAAAAGCATCAAGGAGATCGAGGCCAACGACTTCACCACCATCCAGGCGACCGTGGACGTCTACCTTGATGCCGTCATCCAATGGCGCGACGCCCTGCGTGCTTCGGGCCTGCGTGCAAGCCTGATCGGCGCTGTGGCAGACGACTTGACCGAGACCCGGAAAGCCGGTCACGGCAACCTGGGCTTCTGCGCCCAGTATCTGGTCGCCAAAAACCAGTAATTTGTATTGCTCAAGCCTCGGCGCGCTCCCGTAGCGCATCGGGGCTTTTTTTGGTTCTTCACGCAATCCCGCAAAACACAGAAACAAGAACACCGATCTGGCTCCACTCAGACCGCTCAATCGCCCACACACCCCTTGAATCCCTTGTACTAGAGCTACTCGATCAGGGTTGCCGATTCTGGATAAAGGAGCGACGAAGGTGGGTGTAGCCTAGATCACAAGGCCAGGAGCTGAATATCCAAAGCCTCGTCCTGATCTTGAAAGCCATGTGCAATCAAGAGAGGACTTTTTAAATGGGAAGAGGGACTGTAATTGCTGGTCCCTGCTCCATTGAGTTGCTGCCTCTCTATAACAAACACTACTGGCATCCCTACGTGAGTTGCCTGGAAGAGGGTCAAAATGAGCAAAACCGAAGTCGATATCAGCTCAGGGATGATGCTGACCAGCCAAAGCTTGAACCAGGATTTGGTTCGCCAACTGAATGCTTTGTCTAGCGAAGAACACACCTCCTCCGATTGCTGGAGGCCGGCGCGCCCGATGATAGTTGAGTCCAGTCTCTGGATTCTGATCGCAGCGATCCTCTGGATCGGCATCTTGATGCTTGTCGTATAGGAGGCCAGCCATGACCAACGCCAATATTGACTTCAAAAACCACGTGGAGCAGGAAGCCCTTGCAGGCCGGCTGCCCGTACTCGGCCGTGATCGCGTGTACAAGACGTATGGATCTTTTCTCTGGACATGCTGCGCCTTCAGCGCTGCCACTTGGGCGTTTCTCATTGGCAGCTATTTGCCCTATGTCGGTGACTGGCGTCTCGGCGTGATGGGCTACGTAATTGGCTTGATGATTGGTATGGCCATCGTCACCCTCGCATCAGGAGCGCCCAGCCACAAATACGGCACAGACGTCATCGATAATGCTAAGTCGTCGTTTGGCTACAGAGGGATTATCGTTCCGATGTTTGGACTGCTTGCCACCCTGGTAGGTTGGTCGTATGTCGTCGAGGCTCTGACTGCTCGCGGCGCCGCCAATATAGCGGCAACAATTACAGGTACCGAGGTGACAGGGACATCACATGAACACCTGGTCATCGGCGTTGCCTTGGCCGCCTTGGTGCTGGTATGGGTGATTGCGAGCAAAGGGCCTAAGCTCTTCGAACGCCTCAATGGCTACATTGGCCCACTGCACATGCTGATCACCTTGGTCATGCTGGGTATCCTGATCCACAGGTTCGGCCTGCAGCATCTCTGGAGGACCCAGTTGCCTGCAGACCAGATGCTGAGCAAGGACCCTGTCCAAGGGTTTGCCCTGGCTGTTGAGTTCGGGGTTTCGAATTCGATGACCTGGTGGCCGGTGATGGGCGGCCTGACCCGTCTCGTAGCGAAGCGCAAACACGTGGTAGGCCCATCGGTGGTTGGTGTAGGTGTATTGGGTGCTGCATTCGTTTCAAGCGTCGCCGCGCTGGCTGCCATCAGTGCCGGCACCTACGACCCCACGGTCTGGATGATTGCGGTGGGCGGCCCGGTATTCGGCTCCATTGTCATGGCGATCGTTCTGACGGCGAACATTGCGACCATGGTGGTCATGATCTATCTCGCAGGCGTCTCGGTACAGCAGATCAAGTTTCTTGCCCGATTGAAGTGGGAACTGTTGCTAGCCGTCCTGCTGTTGCCAGGCGTTTACTTCGCATTCAAAACCGAATGGTTGCTCTCGGTGGTGATGAGCTGGCTCTCGTACAACGGTGTCATGTTCGTCGGGATCACCGGCATCACGCTCGTCGATTACTTTATCTTGCGCCGCGAGCAAATCGACGTGACCAGCCTGTTCGCTCACAAGGGTGGCAAATACGAATTCTGGGGTGGCGTTAACTGGGTAGCGGTCATCATCACTATCGCAGCGACCTTTGGTTACCTCTGGCTATATAACCCAGTTACCGTTGCCATGGCTGAACCCTTCCGCTATCTCGGTGCCTCGCTGCCGGTCATTTTGATTTCCGGCGGCGCGTACTACCTGTGCGTGCGCCTGCTGATTTCTCCGATGCACAAAGGTGCCTACGATTCGACTTTGGCCGTAATCAGCCGGCCCAGTCTCAATGCTCATCAGGAAGCAGGCACGGTTCCAGTGAGCCTCTGATCCATTGATGAGGAGAGCCGTAGCGCTCTCCCATCTCCTTTCCCGAACAGCTATCCGCCACGCGTTCCTTCGAGCGCTCAGACTTTAGCGCCCGTAGAAAAACAAGGAGACATCCCATGGGGTTTATAAAAACAGCCGAAGAAGTCAAAGAAATCCAGAAGCTGCTTGCTGATGGAAAGTTCACCACTGAGGGTGTGACGGTTGAGTTCGAGACCACACCTGAGTTCGTACGCAGCGTACTGGCTCCATGCTTCGAGCCCGGCGACACGCCTACCGCCTATGTAAACATTTCGAAATGGCAAAGCGCGATGTGCGGCGAGTTCGATTGCGCCATTGTGTTCCTGAAGTGCCGATACAAAGAATACGAAGGCACCACCATGTTGTGGATCATCGTCAGCGGTGACATGCCTGTGAGTATCGGTCGCGAAATGTGGGGAGAGCCAAAGAAAACAGGTACCACCCAAGTGTATATGGACGGCCACCAATTCTATGGATTTGCTGAGCGTAACGGCCAACGCCTGATCGAGATTAGTGCCGAGTTTGGTGAAGACCAAGGCCCGGTCAGCTTCGAAGGCTTGGACTTCGAATTGAAAGCAAGCCCCCATGTCAAAGGCATTGGCCTGCAGGACAAGGTCATTCTCACTTGCATGAAAAACATGGAGAACTACCGCGTTCGCCGTGAGGGCATCGCCACGCTCAAGCTTACCGGCAACGAGTTCGACCCACTGGACACCATCCCGGTGGTGTCGGTTGGCAAGGCCTACTACTCGCAAGGTGAGTCTTCCTGGGTTGTGCCATGGTTCGACACCCTGGAAGACCCAGATGCCTACGTGCCGTTCATCTACGGCCAGAAGTTCGACGACTTCCGTCTGTTCCATAAGGCCAAGCGCTTTAAGTAGGAGTCGGCCCAGACGTGAGGCGCCCTGGGGTGCCTCACTTATTATTCCGCCTGGTCATCTCATTTGGCGCAAGCGAAGTCTTGAATTCTTGGGAGTCTTTTACAAACAAGTCAGAGGCCCATCATGAACATAAATCTGTGAACATTAGATTCCGCAAATTGTGGGAGATCCTGGTAATGATTGAGCAAAGTTCACTTATGAACAAATCACATCGGCCACTTGTTAAATCGTGTATGTTCGTGAGCGTGCCAGGCCACTGATTCATCAGTCCGTTTCTCCTCAGGTTTACCTCAGCACAACATTTCCAAATACGCACATTCGTACAATCGCACTGCTCCAGATGCCCATGAGAATCCCCATTCCCAAATGGAACGACTCGCTCATGCAGCCCGCATCGATAGTCTTCATTACCGCTCAAAGACACAGGAAGTTGACTCAACTTCGCGTCACTCACTGGCTTATGCTCATCGCCACCGCCAGCGGGACAGCCTTGGCCGGCGAGCCTGAAGCGCAAGGTTTTGTCGACGGTTCGACCCTCAACGTACTGGACCGGAATTTTTTCCTGCAAAGTGACTACCGATCCCCCTCTGCGGCGAAGCAAAACTACAAACAGGAATGGGCTCAGGGTTTTATCGTTTCGTCTGCCTCCGGTTTTACCCCCGGTACTCTCGGTTTCGGCGTCGATGCCCACGGTTTTCTCGGTGTGAAACTGGATGGCGGCAAGGGCCATGCCGGTACGGGCTTGCTGCCGCTGGATTCGGACGGCCGCAGTGAGAGTAACTACTCCAGCGCCGGTGGCGCGTTGAAAATGCGCACGTCAAGAACCACCCTGGCCTACGGTGAGATGACCGTGGAAACCCCGGTGTTCGACACCGGCGACAAACGCCTGCAACCGGAATACGCCACGGGTTTTCTGCTCGACAGTCACGAGTATGCCGACGTGCATGTCCAGGCTGGGCACTTCACTGCGTTCAAGAATCAGGATGCCACGACCAGCAAAGGTGACTTCACCGGCTATGGGGTGAGCACCGATACCGGCGGCATCGGTTTCCTCGGTGCCCAATTGTTCGAAGACCAGCCGTTGGGCGGCGCCCTGTACGCTTCCGAGTTGACCGAGACCTGGCGTCAGTACTACGCCAACCTGCATCTGAAGCAATCCGGGTTGTTGCTCGACGGCAATGTTTATCACACTCGGGATTACGGCGATGCCGTGGCCGGAGCGATCGATAACACCGCCTATAGCTTGTCGGGAAAATTTACCCTCGGTGCCCAGGGCTTCACCGTGGCTTATCAGAAAGTCCAGGGTGACACACCGTTCGACTTTGTCGGCGGCGACTCGATCTACCTCGCCAACTCAATCAAATACGCCGACTTCAATGGTCCCGGGGAAAGCTCGTGGCAGGCCCGCTATGACCTCGACCTGGCCACCTTCGGCATCCCCGGTTGGACGTTCATGACCCGCTATGTCAACGGACGCGACATTGACGGCACCCATGCCCCCCAAGGTGGCGGGTACAACCCGTTTGACCCGCAGACCGGCCAGTTCGTCCCGCAACAAGGGGACGGCGGACGGCACTGGGAGCGGGACATCGATCTGCACTACATCGTGCAATCGGGGCCGGCAAAGGACTTGTCCATGAAGCTGTCCCATGTGACCCATCGGGCCAATGCCGCCCAGGCCGGGGATGACATCGACAGGATTTACATCGTCATCGAGTACCCGCTGACCTTCGGGCATCTTTAACCCTGACTACGCCAGCTGCGTCAGCGCCTCTTCCACCGCTGCCACCACGCGGTTGCCCTTGGCGCCTGGAAGCCTCCAGGTGGCGATTGCCATGCCAAGCGAAACCGCTTGATCGATAGGCGCAACCAGTTCGCCATTGTCCAGATATCGCTGGACCAGGCTGCGGCGGCCGATCAGTACACCGGCTGCCAGCAATGCTTGCTGCACGGCGATGGAGTACAGGGAAAATCCGGGGCCGCGGGCCACGAATTTCTGATTGGGCATGACTGAGCGAGTCCAGACCTCCCAGTCATTCCATCCCACATCCGCGATGCAGCGAACATTGGCGAGATCGCCAGGATGTGTGATTTGGGCTGCCAACGCAGGCGCACAAACCGGCAGTACCTCCTCGACGGCGATCATGCGCTGCCCGCGCTCGAGCCGCTCGGTGTAGAACAGGCAGAGATCGAACGGGCTGCGTTTGAGGTTGGGCGGTTCATCGACCGCAGTGACCGAGATCTCGATCGGGGCCAGGATTTCGGTAAGACGTGGCAGGCGCGGCCCGATCCACAATTGCGCCAGCGCCGGAGAGGTGACGATATGCACCCGCTGGGGTGCCGAGAGTCGCCGGAGGGTTCGGGCGGCCTCCTCTACGGCATCGAATGCCTGGATGAATGGCTCCTTCATGCTTTCGCCCAGAGCCGTCAGCCGGACACCCTTTGCATGGCGCTCGAACAGGGCCGCGCCGTACTCATTTTCCAGTGCCTTGATCTGCGCGGCGATAGCGCCCGGCGTGACCTTCAGCTCATTTGCCGCCCGGGCGAAACCGCCAAGACGGGCCGACGCCTCGAACGCGCGTAGAGCGTTCAGTTGCAATGTGTGCCTGGTCGGCGAGTCAAGATGCATAGCGTGAGCCTCATTTTTTCTAGGCCTAATATTCCAGAAATCTGCCGTTGTTCCCAGTTGGCACGCGCATTATGTTGATCAGGCGCCACCCGCTGAAGCCAGGCACTGTGCGCAGCGATCAGCCTGATCACTATTCAAGGAACTCAAATGAAATATCGAAGTGGGACACATGCGCTCGTGCACGGTGCTCACACCGCCCTCCCCTTGACCACCGGGGTCATTCCTTTCGGGCTGATCGCCGGCGTCACGGCTGTCGGCCTGGGGATGTCACCCACCACCGCCATGGGCATGACGCTGCTGTTCTATTCAGGGTCGGCGCAGATCGCGGTCCTGCAGTTGCTGCAGAACGGCGCCCTGCCATTGACCATGGTGATTACCGCACTCGTCATCAATCTTCGCTTTCTGATGTACAGCGCATCGCTGGCGCCTCACCTGCACCACTTGCCCCGGCGCAGCACCTGGCCTCTGTCGTACCTGCTCTCCGACCAGGTGTTCGCGCTGTTCAGCCTGAGATCGGCCTCGGGTGAACTGGGACGATTCGCTTTCCACTACTACGCCGGTACGGCGGTCGTGTTGTGGGTCGGCTGGAATCTATCGGTGCTGGCGGGAGTATTCCTGGGAGCACGCATTCCCGAATCCTGGTCATTGGGCTTTGCGGTTCCCTTGTCCTTTCTGGCACTTCTGATCCCCAGTATCCGTAGCGCGGCAACCCTCTGCGCAGCCATGGCGGGAGGTTCGCTGGCGGTACTGGCAGTCGACTTGCCCTACAACCTGGGCATGCTGGCGGCGTCCCTCGGCGGCGTTATTGCGGGGCTTGCCGTCGAGCATCTGCAAAAAGGCTCGCTGACTTCACAAAGCGAAGACGCCGAACAGGAGGCATCATGAGTGAGCTATCCCAGTGGGGCCTGTTCCTGTTGATCGGCGCAGGCACCTTCGCGATTCGGCTGTCCTTTATCGAATTTTATGGAAGCCTGCGCATTCCACCGCTCCTTCGCCGTGCCTTGCTGTACGTACCGGCGAGTGTGCTGGCAGCGCTGGTGTTGCCGGCGGTGATGTACCAGGATCGACATGCGCCGTTCGACTGGAGCAATCCACAAATTCCCGCGGCGATACTCGCAAGCCTGGTGGCCTGGCGAACTCGCAGCTCATTGCTCACGCTGGGGGTCGGGATGGGGGCCTTGTGGGCCCTGAAAGGCTGGGGCATCTAGAGGCCTGTCTATTGCAGCCACGCCAGCATCGACAATTGCTACAGCATGCCCCCCCGCTCTTCCCCACTTTGCGCTGAATGTGACGAAAGTGGCTGTGGTTCCATCAGTGACCCTATAGGCCTGAACACAGAAGCCGTCACTGGCATGCTTTCTGGACAGGCACAACATGGAAGTCACGGAACAAAAACTCACGGATGTCCTGACCCACTTTGCCCCGGGCATCAGCACTCGCGGCAAAGACCCAGCGCTTAAGGCATAAGCACCATTAAGGCATCGCCCACCATGCACCCGCTACGACATACGCTGCACAACGAACTGCACGCCCGCCCCTCCCTGTACTTCAGCGAGCCGGCCTATGTATTTCACCTGGCCATCATGGGCAATGAAGACGAACGACAGGCACTGCTCGACAGCCTCTACCCCGAGCCGGTCGATGATGAGGCGCCCCAAGGCATCACCAGGCTCGACGGACACTGGTTGAAATGGGAGCGCCATGCCGAATTCTTTACCCTCACTTACGTCGTCCCCACCACCTCGGATAGCCCGCACTGGATTGCCTTGCCCGAGGCCCTGGCGGCGAAAATCAGTCCCTACACCCAGTTGTTGATCAACAGCGTGCAAATTGTGGTGCGCAACAAGCAGTCCTGGGGAGGCGATCACACGGAATACGGGTTCAAGGACCCTTGCGGCTCGTCCATTGGCGGCGGCGATGCGGCGGTGTGGAGCGACTTCCGGTTGAGCGAAGGCGGCGAGAACAGGTTTTTGTTCATCAATCATCACCTCAACGCCTACCGCCAGGGGCGGATGATTCGCCGGCTGCTCGAGATTGAAACCTACCGCATGATGGCCTCGCTCTCGCTTCCAGCGGCCAAGCAATTGAGCGCGCAACTCAATGTTTTCGACAGAACCCTGGCCGACCTGTCGGAGCGAAATGCCGCCCCCGATACCAGCAATGCCAAAGAACTGCTGACAGAAATTGCGGCGTTGTCGGCACAAGTCGTCAGCCTCTCCGCCAGGCACCGTCACCGCTTCAGCGCCACTCAAGCCTACGCGCAACTGGTCTTCGAACGACTGGCAGAACTGCGGGAGGATCGCGCCGGTGACTGCCAGCGCCTGGGCATCTTCATCGAGCGGCGCTTCAAACCGACGGTCAGGTACTGCGCCGTGACGGAACAACGGCTCGACGTGCTGGGCAAGAGCGTGGCCAATCTGGGGGAGCTCCTGCAGGCCCGCGTCCAGGTGGAAATGGAAGAACAGAATGCCGAAATCCTGAAAAGCCTGAATGCCCGCGCCGATGCGCAGATCAAGATTCAGCGAGCGGTCGAAGGGCTCTCCATCATCGCCATCACTTACTACGTACTGAGCTTGTTCAAATTGCTGTATTCGGGCATCCATGAACTGGGAGTGGGCTTGTCGCCGCGAGCGGCCATCCTGGTAATGGCGCCTGTTGCAGCGCTTGTACTGCTGAATATTCTGTTGCGGATCAGGGCCGTGAAAAAACACTGAATGATTCCCGGACAATCGGCTGCATAGCGTTTAATCCCGTAGACCGCCGAGAATCCAGTTCCTGGTTCGTTCAGTCGCCATCCTCAAATCCAGACCCGGCTTTGAGGATGTGCGAGACTCTACTTGCCATCCCCCTTCCCCGACTCACAGCTTGCATCCCCCCGCTAATACCCATTTCACATTCCTTCCCAACCACATAAGCCGCGTTCCAACTCCTCACCCCAATAATTAACTTTAAGTAAATAGTGTAGTAACCGGGACCCAATTCAATCACTTCAACTGAACTGTTAATTTTACCTCAGCGCCTTAACCATGCATTCCATGCGGGATTTTCCTGCACGGCCTGTCGGTGCCCTTTTGCACAACCCTAAGCGCCAAAACAAAAAACCAAGCCTTGAGATGCAGTGAGGAAAATCAAAGTGGATAAAGACACAGCCGTTGATTCGCTGACCGATGTGATGGCCAAGTTCACGGCCTATATCGGCAAACGCCTGCCCACCGACGTAAAGAAAAAAACCGCCCAGTTACGCGCTGCGGAAACCAACCCGCTGGCCATTGCCGTGTATGACTCCATGGCCGAGAATCAGGAATACGCCGACAAGCTGGACCGACCCAGCTGCCAGGACACCGGTGTCATTCAGTACTTCATCAGTGCCGGTGCCCGGTTCCCCCTCCTGGGCGAGTTGGAGAGCATCCTGGAAAACGCCACGCGCGAGGCCACCATCAAGGGGCCGCTGCGTCATAACGCGGTAGAGACCTTTGTCGAGAAAAACACCGGCACAAATACCGGCTCGAAGATTCCATGGCTGGACTGGGAAATCATCCCGGATGCCGACTATGCGTTGATCGACGTTTACATGGCCGGTGGCGGTTGCACCTTGCCTGGCTCGGCCAAGGTGTTGATGCCGGGTCAGGGTTACGAGGGTGTGACCGAGTTTGTCTTTGACGTGATCACCTCGCGCGGCGTCAATGCCTGCCCGCCGCTGTTGGTTGGCGTGGGTGTCTCGACGTCTGTGGAGACGGCTGCCCGCTTGTCCAAGCGTGCCATTCTGCGCCCGGTGGACTCCAGTCACCCGAACGAAAGCGCAGCGCTCATGGAGCAATTGCTGGAGGAAGGCCTGAACGAGGTGGGCATCGGCCCGCAGGGTCTGACCGGTAACAGCAGTGTCATGGGGGTGAACATCGAGTCCTCGGCGCGTCACCCTTCCACTATTGGCGTGGCCGTATCCACCGGTTGCTGGGCCCATCGCCGCGGCAAGATCCGTATCAACGCCGACCTTTCCTACGACATCCTCTCCCATGAAGGAGTAGTACTGTGATCAAAGTCCTTAATACCCCTATCAAGGATGAGGATCTGGCCGGCCTGAACGTCGGCGATGTGGTGTACCTCACTGGCCAGTTGGTGACCTGTCGTGACGTTGCGCACCGTCGCCTGATCGAGCTCAAGCGCGAGTTGCCGGTGGACCTGCGCGGTGGCGCGATTTTCCATGCCGGCCCCATCGTGCGCGAGAAAGACGATGGCAGCTTCGAGATGGTCTCCATCGGACCGACCACCAGCATGCGCATGGAGAAGTTCGAGAAGCAGTTCATCGAGGAAACCGGGGTCAAGCTGATCATCGGCAAAGGCGGCATGGGACCTGAAACCACGGCTGGCTGCCTGGAAAACAAGGCGGTGCATGCGGTGTTCCCGGGTGGGTGCGCGGTATTGGCCGCCACTAAAGTCGAGGAGATCGAACGTGCCGAATGGCAAGACCTGGGCATGCCGGAAACCCTGTGGGTGAACCGGGTACGCGAGTTCGGCCCGCTGATCATTTCCATCGACACCAAGGGCAACAATCTGTTCGAACAGAACAAGGTGCGCTTCAACGAGCGCAAGGGGTCGATCATCGAGAAGATCAATGCCCAGGTGCGCTTCATCAAATGATCAGGTGGGCTGCTCAGGTTTCACACATTGACCTGGCACCCCGACTGTGACGCCCGACAATGCCAGCGCCCACGCAGCGCTGGCATTGCATCACTGCCCGGCCCGCCGGGCAGCCCCCTTTCCAACACAGCCCCAGGCGTGCTCCTTGAGTGCCCTGCGCCTCGTGGCCGGCACCCGCAACAAGCGGGCTGCAACCCCTCCATCACAGAATCAGACACCATCATGCATAACGCCAGTCATCACGAACTGCGAAACACCTTTCATGCCTTGCTTGCCGGCTCCTCCTGTCACCATACGGCGTCGGTCTTCGACCCGTTGTCGGCGCGCATGGCCGCCGACCTGGGTTTCGAGGTCGGCATCCTCGGCGGCTCGGTCGCCTCCCTGCAAGTATTGGGCGCCCCGGATATCGCCTTGATTACCCTCAGCGAGTTCGCCGAACAGGCCACGCGCATCGGCCGGGTGGCTCGCCTGCCGGTGATTGCCGATGCCGACCACGGTTACGGCAATGCGCTGAACACCATGCGCACCGTGGTCGAGCTGGAGCGTGCCGGGGTCGCCGCGCTGACCCTGGAGGACACCGTGCTACCCGCCCGGTTCGGCTGCAAATCCTCGGACCTGATCAGCATCGAGGAAGGCGTGGGCAAGCTACGCGCCGCCCTGCGCGCGCGGCAGGACCCGTCGCTGGCGATCATCGCACGCACCCACGCCGGTGTGCAGCCCCTGGCCGAGGTGGTGGCGCGCCTGCGTGCCTATGAAGACGCCGGGGCCGATGCCGTTTGCCTGGTCGGGGTTAAAGACGCCGACCATTTGCACGCCGTCGCCGAAAACGTCTGCGTACCCCTGATGCTGGTGACCTATGGCAACCCGGCGCTGAACGACGATCACCTGCTGGCAGAGCTGGGGGTACGTATCGTGGTCGATGGCCACGCCCCGTATTTCGCAGCGATCAAGGCGACCTACGAACGTCTGCGCGAGCAGCGCGGCTTGAGCATTAAGGAACCGCTTGATCCGTCGCGGCTGGCGGCTCACTACGCCGACACCGAGACCTGTATGGCCTGGGCTCGGGATTACATGAACGTATCGGAATAATAAAAGCCGTCTGGCCGTCTAATGCCAGTCTGTAGGAGCGGGTGCCCGCTTGCGGCACGCTCGCGATGGTCGCCAACGATGACTCGGGATGCCTGAATGCCCGCGTTGCCCCGGCGTTTCTCGCGAGCATGCTCGCTCCTACAAAGACCCTATCCCCCTGTAGGAGCGAGCACGCTCGCGATGGACGTCAACGATGACGCGGGATGCCTGAATGCCCGCGTTGCCCCGGCGTTTCTCGCGAGCATGCTCGCTCCTACAATTTCCTTAACTGATCGGCATTAGTCTGGCCCTCGACCTGATTTTTACAGTTGTCAGGAAAAAAACAGGTCCACGGTCTGCGAGGCCGGCGTGAACTCCAAAGCTGTTCGCGCAGGACCGGCTGGAGTATATGTAGTGAACCAAAAGCGAAATTCAGCCAGAAATCACTAGGCAATTAACCTGGAGTCACGAATGAGCAACACCCAAGACTTGGGTTTTTTCCACCTGTTGGCAAAACAGGGCAGCCTGGTTGCCACTGCCAGGGAGCTTGGCGTGACGCCACCTGCCGTCAGCAAACGCCTGGCGTCCCTGGAGGCGCGGCTGGGGGTCCGGCTGGTCAACCGCACTACCCGCTCCATGAGCCTGACCCCCGAGGGCGAACTGTACTACGCCCATATCGCGCGCATTCTTACCCAAGTCGACGAGATGGAGCAGTTGGTCAGCAGCAGCCGCGCCACCCCCAAGGGGCTCATACGGGTGAATGCATCGCTGGGGTTCGGTCGTCGGCATATTGGTCCTGCGCTGGCGGCTTTCTACTCACGCTATCCGGAGGTGGAAATCCAGCTGGAGATCAGCGACCACCCGCTGGATCTCGCCACCCACGGTTTCGACCTGGGCATTCGCTTTGGCTCCCTGCCGGACGCGGCGCTGCATGCCCGCAAGATTGCCTCGAACCGACGCCTGCTGTGCGCTTCGCCGATTTACCTGGACAAGCACGGGACCCCGCAGAAGCTCAGCGACTTGCAGGACCACAACTGCATTTTCATTCGCCAGAACGAATCCCCCTACGGCGTTTGGAGCTTCAACAACGGCGGCCGCACCGAGAACATCAAGGTCCGCGGAGCTTTGGGCTGCAACGACGGTGAGGTCGCCCTGAACTGGGCGCTGGAAGGTTACGGTTTGCTGCTGCGCGCGGAATGGGACATTGCCCGCTATGTGCGCAGCGGGCGCCTGCGCCTGGTGATGGAGGACCATACCCCTACCCGTGCAGACGTGTATGCGGTTTACCCGCAGCAATTGCACCTGTCGGCCCGGGTACGCAGCCTGATCGACTTTCTGATCGAACGCTTCAAGCAGATCGATAACATCGAAGACCGCGGCTGAAAAAAAGCTGCCGACTCCACGGGAGAATCGGCAGCCAAATGACACCCCTTCGATCAACTGCGGTTGACGGCTTGCGCAACACCCAACGAATGGGCACTTTCATTCTGGTAAGTGAAGCCGGGGGTCTTGTCGACCACGGCCTCTTGCACCGTTTCCTCTTCACCCTCCAGGGCCCGTTCCAGCCTGGCTGTGTCCAGCGCCCCCACCCATTTGGCAATGGCCAGGCAACCTACGCCGTTGCCGATGGTGTTGGTAATGGCACGGGCCTCGGACATGAAACGATCGACCCCCAGCAGCAGCACCATGCCTGATACCGGAATGCTGCCCAGGGAGGCCAGCGTCGCGGCGAGGATGATGAAGCCCGAGCCACTCACGCCAGCCGATCCCTTGGAGGTGAACATCAACACCGCCAGGACGATCAGTTGGTCGGTCAAGGTCAATGGCGTGTTGGTCGCCTGGGCGATGAAGATCGCGGCGATGGTGTAGTAGATGGCCTGGCCGTCCGGGTTGAAGCTCAGTCCGGCGGGAATCATCATGCCGGCCACGGGCTTGGAGCACCCGGCCTGTTCCATCCTGGTGATCATCTGTGGCAGCACCGACTCCGAGGAACTGGTGCCCAATACGGTGAACAACTCCTCCTTGATGAAGCGCAGGTACTTCCACAGGCTGAATCCGCTGTAGCGGCAGATCGGTCCGAGCACGAAGATCACGAACAGCACGCAGGTCAGGTAGACACAGGCCATCAGCTTGCCCAACGAGAACATCGAGCCGAAACCGTACTTACCGATGGTGAAGGCGATGGCGCCGAAGGCACCGATAGGCGCCAGGCGCATCACCATGTTGACGATGTTGAACATGCCGCGCATGAGGCTGTCGATGACGTCGATGAAGATGCTGGCGCGGGGGCCGGCATTGGCGAGGGCTACACCCAGCAGGATCGAAAACAGCAGGATCTGCAGCACATTGCCTTTGGCGAAGGCGTCGATGATGGTGTCCGGAATGATGCTCAGGATGAAATCCATGAACGAGTGGTGCGGTGCCTGGGTTGTGTAGGTGGCGATGCTGGAGGTGTCCAGCGTCTTGGGGTCGATGTTCATGCCGGCACCGGGCTTGAACACATCCACCACGATCAGACCGATGGCCAGGGCCAGGGTGGACACCACTTCGAAGTAGAGCAATGCGCGCACACCCACGCGCCCCAGCTCCTTCATGTTTTCCATGCGTGCGATACCGCTGACCACCGTCAGGAAGATCACCGGTGCAAGGAGCATTTTGATCAGTTTGATAAAACCGTCGCCGATGGGTTTGAGTGCTGTCCCGGTTTCGGGAAACAGCACGCCGACGATGGCGCCGAGTACAACGGCGATGAGTACTTGTACGTAGAGTTTGCCGAGTATGCGTTTCATGGCTGGCCCTGATTGTAATTGTTGTCAGGTAATGCCCGGGAGTCCGGTACGAGAGACCGGTTCCTGTGGCGCTGAATCACGGTGGGGAAATGCTCAGCGCCTGATCAGCGCAATCACTGCATCGGTCACCTCGCGGGTAGTGGCCGTGCCACCCAGGTCAGGGGTGTGTACTCCGGCCTCGGTCACGGCTTCGATGGCCGACATCAACTGACGTGAGGCCTGCACCTCGCCCAGGTGTTCGAGCATCATCGCGGCGCTCCAGAAGGTCGCGACGGGATTGGCCACGCCTTTACCGGTGATGTCGAAAGCAGAACCGTGAATGGGTTCGAACATCGATGGGAATTTCTTGCTCGGGTTGAGGTTGGCGGTGGGCGCAATGCCCAGGCTGCCCGACAGCGCTGCCGCCAGGTCGGAGAGGATGTCGGCGTGCAGGTTGGTGGCCACGATCACATCCAGGGTCGACGGTTTGAGCACCATGCGGGTGGTCACGGCATCGACCAGTTCCTTGTCGATTCTGACGTCAGGAAAATCCTTTGCCACCTCGTGGAAAATCTCGTCCCACAGCACCATGCCATGACGTTGTGCATTGGACTTGGTGACCAGGGTCAGGTGCTTGCGCGGCCGAGTACGCGCCAGCTCGAAGGCGAAGCGGTGGATGCGCTCGACACCGGCGCGGGTGAACACCGACACCTCGGTGGCCACCTCTTCCGGCAGGCCACGGTGCACCCGGCCACCGTTACCGGAGTACTCGCCTTCGGAGTTTTCCCGGACGACCACCCAGTCAATCTCGTGACCGTTGTGCAGCGGGCTCTTCACCCCTGGCAACACACGAGCCGGACGCACGTTGGCGTACTGGTCAAAGCCTTGGCAGATCGGCAGGCGCAGGCCCCAGAGTGAAATGTGGTCCGGCACATCGAGTGCCCCTACGGCCCCGAAGAATATCGAGTCGAAGGTCTTGAGTTCCTCCAGGCCACCTGCTGGGATGTAGTGGCCGTTCTTGAGGAAGTTGTCGGAGTTCCAGTCAAAGTGCTTGAAGTCCAGGGCAAAGGTGCCTGAACGCTCGGCCAGCACCTTGAGCACTTGAGTGCCGGCGTCGATCACTTCCACGCCGATACCATCACCTGGAACCACTGCAATTTTGTAAGTGTTCATCGTTAACTCCACCTTTTATTTTCATGCGCCTTCGATGGGAGGTCAGCCGGCGTGTGGCTGGACTATACGAAGTGAACGCCAGGCGTTGGTTAACTCAAAATCACTACATTATTGAATCTGTTTTATTAATCCCCGCAGGGTTCGCTCCACAGGCAGCGATAGGCAAGAAGGGTCGATTCAAGGTTGTTTTGGGGGACGGGCAAAAGTCGGCCTGGGCGACATTCAGAGCAATCTGCTATCGAATGTAACTGCCACCATTGACGTCCAGTGTTGCGCCGTTGAGGGACGCCTGGGAGGGTCGCAGGGTGAACGCGACCAGTTCGGCGATTTCGCAAGGACTGGCCATGCGCCCAGTGGGTATATCAGCCACTGCCGCTGCCTCCCCATGCTGAGCGACAAACTGCTCGGCCATGTCTGTGCGGACCCAGCCCGGCGCAATCGCCACTGCGACCACGCCCTCGCCCGCCACGCTGCGAGCCAGGGACTTGGTGAGGTTGATCAATGCTGCCTTGCTTGATCCGTAGGGCAAAGCGTCAGCCGCATACCCACGTTGGGCGGCACGGCTTGCCATGTTGATGATGCGTCCACCGCCATTGGCACGGAAATGCGCGACGGCTTCGCGACACAGGTCGGCGGCAGCGAAGAAGTTCACCTGGAACTCACGACGCCAGGCGGCACGCCATTGCGCAGCGGGTGCTTCCAGCGGCACTTCGGTACGGATACCGGCGTTGTTGACCAGGCCATGGATGCGTCCCCCCGCCAGTTCCAGGGCAGCTTGCCACAGCTGCTCCGGCCCGGTGTCCTCACTCAAATCGCCTTGAACGATCCAGCCTTGGCCGTCAATGCGATCCAGTAAACGCTGTGCGCCATGCACATCACGGCTGTAATGGATCAGCGGGCGGGCCCCTTCGGCGGCAAGCTGTTCAACGATTGCAGCGCCGATACCACCAGAGCCCCCCGTTACCAGTACGATCTGCCCGGCCAGGGGGCGTGTGCAGTCACTCATCGGTGATCACCTTCCTTTATCGAGATTAGAGATGCCGTCCGCTTCACTGAAACAGGCGGCATGCCAGGCTGCGAATCCCTACTTCGTGGCGTTGGCCGCGAGCGACGCTTTGTCGACCAACTGCTGGATTTCACCCGTGTCCCGACGTTGCGTCAGGTAAATATTCAGCACTTGCAGATCCGCCGCCGAGATGTCCCTGCGCACGCCAAACGAAACACCCTGCTTGGCCAATGCTGGCTTGGGCAGGATTTCGCGGGTCCAGTCCGGATTGGCAAGGGCAAACAAGTGGTTGGTATCGCTGGCGTCGACCAGGATATCGGCGCGCTTGGACATGACCGCCAGGCGGGCTTCGTCCATTCCCGGCAGGCGCATGATCTTGCCGTTGTGAACCACCGACGAGATGGCCTTGTCCTGCGCGGTGCCCGACATGACGGCATAGGTGACGTCTGGCTTGTCGAGCGCGGCAATATCGTCCTTCACCTCAGCGAACTTGGGGTTTTCCTTGTTCACCAGCAGCGACACCTGATAGTCCGTCGCGGGCACGGTGAAAGCGACGGCCAGCGCGCGCTCCGGTGTCTGGTTGAGGGCCATGGCCATGTCCCACTTGTTGCTCTGCAATCCAGCCACGAGGTTGTCCCAGTTGGTATCGACGAAGGTCACCTTGACCTTGAGCACCCTCTCGCCGAAATCTCGGCACAGATCGACGAAGTAGCCGCTGTAGTCACCGGATTTGGCATCACGCATCACATAAGGCGCTGCAACGGCAGCGCCACAGCGCAGCACGCCGGCTTTTTGCACGTCTTGCCAGACTGAGGTTTCAGCGGCCTGGGCAGCGGATTGGGTCAGCAAGGCGCCACAGAGACTGGCACCCATGACAAGAGCTTTATAGGACGAGACAGGAAGAGCCATTTTGACCTCGCTGATATGTTTTTATTTGGCAGAAAGGTAAAACACCGCACTGCATGTGTTGTTGCATGCAATGTTGTATTCAACATAGAAAATCTGCCAGTTGCTGTCAACAGCCATTCATGCCGCTGTAGATGCGAAGCCGGTCACATCCGCCGCGCCTGCTTCGGATCGCCACCCTCCTCACCTGAAAAGCAACTCACCCACTTAGGTGGATGAGCGTCCGTCTGCTCATGAAAAAGTAATTCCGTCGGTGTGTTGACAGAAGTCGGGAGCGGGGAATAGTCTGAATACATTGCTGCACACAACGCAGCATCCATAACGGTTCATTGATCGTTTTTTCTGCTCTTCTGCCTACAAAAATAAATTACCGGAGAGATTCAAGATGGCTCGTTCCCTTTCTCGCAGTGCATGTACTCGGATCGCCTGCCTCACCGCAGCGGTAGCCTTGCTGACCCAGACTCCCGCCCAGGCTGACGTGCAAAACTGGCAAACCATCCAGAAGGCCGGCGTGCTGCGCTGTGGCGCTGCCGTTGCAGCGCCTTATGTCATGCGCGACGCCGCTTCCGGGCAGTACAGCGGTTACTTCGTCGACCTGTGCCGCGACTTCGCCGAGAAGGTACTCAAGGTCAAGGCGCAGTTCGTCGACACCAGCTGGGACAACCAGGTTGCCGGCCTGCAGAGCGGCAAGTGGGACATGGCCATGGCCCTCAACCAGACGCCGGAGCGTGCCCTGGCGGTGGCCTTCTCGGTGCCGGCCACCGACTACCAGATCTCCTTGCTGGTCAATAAGGAAAACCCCAAGTTCAACGGCGCCGGTAACAGCCTCGCCGATTACGACAAGCCGGGCGTGACCATCGCGGTGATTTCCGGTACTGCCGCCGACAAGGCGGTTTCCACTGTCGTCAAGAACGCCACGCTGATGCGCCTGCCAGGCTCCGACGAGACTCGCATGGCCCTGATGTCGCGCCGTGCCGACGTGCTCGCCGATGCCAACGACACCAACCACCTGTTCGCCCTCGCCAACGACTGGACCCGGGAAGTGCTGCCAAAGCCTGCCCTGGCCAAGCAAGGCGTCTCTTTTGCCGTACCGCGCGACATCTCCGCTGCCGACCTGGCGGTGCTCAACGTCTACCTGACCCAGCGCCGCGAGTCCGGTGAGATCGACAAACTGGTGGACAAGGCGTCCACCGAGATCAACGCGGGCAAAAGCGCTCAGTAACCCCTGCTGATATGCCGAGGGCACCTGCACTGGACGCCCTCGCGGAGACGACTGTAATGAACACCCCTCATTTGGTGGCTGCCCAGCCACAGGCTTCGCTCATCCCGGATTCCGCCAACGGCGGCGATTTCATCCAGCTGCGCGACGTGCGCAAGGCCTATGGCGAGCAACTGGTGGTGATGGACAAGATGAACCTGGACATGCGCGCCGACGACCGCCTGGTCATCATCGGCCCGTCCGGCAGCGGCAAAAGCTCGCTTCTGCGCGTGCTGATGGGACTGGAAGGTATCCAGGGCGGCACCATCGCGTTTCAAGGCAAGCCCTACATCGATGGCAGCCGCAAGCAAGGCAAACCCCAGGACGAAACCCTGCACAAACAGATCGGCATGGTGTTCCAGCACTACACCCTGTTCCCGCACCTGTCGGTACTGGGCAACCTGATCCTCGCACCGGTCAAGGTGCATGGCCTGAGCAAGGACGAGGCCACCGAAAAGGCCCGCGCCTATCTCGCCCGCCTGGGCCTGGAAAGCAAGCTGCACGCCTACCCCAGCCAGCTCTCCGGCGGACAGAAACAGCGCGTGGCGATCGCCCGGGCCCTGATGCTCGAACCGCGTCTGATGCTGTTCGATGAAGTCACCTCGGCCCTCGACCCGGAAATGGTCATCGAAGTGCAGAACGTGATGCTGCAGCTGGCGGAACAGAAAATGGCCATGGTCATTGTCACCCACGACATGCACTTCGCCCGCCACATCGCCACCCGCGTGGTGTTCTGTGCCAACGGCAAGGTCGTCGAGCAGGGTCATCCGGAGCAACTGTTCACTTGCCCGCGCGAACCGCGGACCCGCGATTTCCTGGAAAAGGTTCTGCACCTGGATTGAGGGCAAGGCAATGAACTACCAATTTGATTTTCACTTTCTGAGCGGCACCCTGCCGGCGTTGTTCGACGGGCTCAAGGTCACGCTGGAGCTGGCTCTGGTGTCCAACCTGATCGGCCTGACCTGCGGCTTCGTACTGTGCCTGATGACCCTGAGCCGCTGGTTCTTCATCCGCTGGCCGGCGCAGTTGTTCATAGAGTTCTTCCGCTGCACCCCGGCGTTGCTGCAGATCGTCTGGTTCTTCTACTGCGTGCCGATGCTGTTCAACGTGTTCATCGATCCGATCGCCATGGGCTTCCTGGCGCTGGGCCTGAACCTCACCGCGTTCAACGCCGAAGCGTACCGCGCCGGCGTCCAGGCGGTACCGCGCGAGCACCTGGATGCCTGTGTTGCACTGGGCCTCAAACCCTGGCAGCGGACCCTGTACGTGGTGTTGCCGCAGTCGTTGCGCAGCGCTCTGCCGGTGCTGATCACCAACGGCATCGGCACCCTGCAACAGAGCGCGCTGGTCGCCATCGTGGCGGTCGCCGACCTGATGTACGTGGGCAAGAGCCTGGCCACCGAAGCCTACCGCCCGCTGGAAACCTACACCCTGATCGCCCTGATCTACTTCGCCCTGTCGCTGCCGATCGCGCAGCTGGTGCAGTGGTTCGAACGCCGTCAGGACCTGGCCGGCCAACGCTGAGGAGATAGCCATGCCACTCGATTTCTCGGTTGTTCTGAACTACTGGCCGGTGCTGCTCAAAGGCCTGGCCCTGACCCTGGCGTTCACCGGAATCTGCGCCGTGCTCGGCAGCCTGTTCGGCTTCGTGGTCAGCCTGCTGCGCCAGGTCAGGACCCCGCTGCTGCGCCTGCCCCTGACGCTGTACGTGGAGTTCTTCCGCGGCACGCCGCTGCTGATCCAGCTGTTCTGGGTGTTCTTCTGCTTCCCGGTGGTGTTTGGCCTGGACATCCCGCCGTACGTCTCGGTACTGATTGCCCTGACCCTGTACATGGCGGCAATCACCAGCGAAACCTTCCGCGGCGCACTCAAGTCCATCGCCAGTGAGCAGCACGACGCCTGCACGGCACTGGGCCTGACCCCACGGGTCAAGGTGCTCTATGTAGTGTTCCCGCAGGCCCTGCTGCGGGCTGTGCCGCCACTGCTGTCGAACGTGGTCAGCCTGTTCAAGGAGAGCGCACTGATCTCCTCGGTCGGGGTCGCCGACCTGATGTTCGTCGGCCAAAACATTTCCAACAGCACCGCACGCCCGGTCGAGTTCCTCTCGGCGGTCGCGGTCATCTACTTCCTCGTGGCCTTCCCACTGACCCGTCTGGTCGGCGTGGTTGAAGGGCGCCTGCTGCGCCGCTACGCGTACTGAATCCACACCACCCCTCGGAGACTACATCATGCAATTGAAAGGCATTCTTCCCGCACTGGTCACCCCGTTCGACGCCGCTGGCAAGGTCGATCACGACACCCTGGCCTCGATCCTCGAGCATCAACTGGCCGCCGGCGTCAGCGGTTTCGTGCCGCTGGGCTCGACCGGCGAATACTACGCACTGGCCAACGACGAACGCCGCCAGATCCTGGCGACCGTCAAGGAAGTGGTTGGCGAGCGCGGTACCCTGATCGCCGGTGCCAACGGTTCGTGCACCCGTGAAGTGCTGGAGCAGATCAAGCAGACCGTCGACGCCGGCTACACCAACCTGCTGATCGCCCCGCCCTACTATGCCCTGCCTTCCCAGGAAGAGTTGCTGGCCCACTACAACACCATTCTCGAGACCTTCCCCGAGATCAACGTGGTGCTCTACAACTACCCGATCCGCACCAACGTCGAAGTGGGCATGGACGTGATCGCCGCGCTCAACGACCACCCGCGCGTCATCGGTATCAAGGAAAGCAGCGGCAACCTGCTGCGCGCCATCGAGATCGGTGAGAAGTACAAAGGCATCCAGCTGTCCTGTGGCTCGGACGACCAGGCGCTGGACTTCTACCTGTGGGGTGCCAACAGCTGGATCTGCGGCCCGGCCAACATCTTCCCGGAGAAGGTCGTGGCCTTCCATCGCGCCTTCACCAGTGGTGATATCCATGGTGCCCAGGAAGTGATGCGCAGCCTTTTCCCGGCCATGGCCAACCTGGAAAGCGGCAAGTTCGTGCAGAAGGTCAAGTACGGCGCCGAGCTGGCGGGCTTCAAGGTCGGCAATGCGCGCGCACCACTGCTGCCACTGACCGATGACGAGAAAGCCGAATTCCGCAAGGTATTCGAAGCATCGCAGGCCTGACACGGTAGCTCTTCGGAGTACCTTGTAGTGGGGGGCGCGGCTCCATGAGTCTGCCCTCCCACATTCGCGCCTCATCCCGTCTACCTATTTATTGAGCATCGCAACCATGAACAACCCGCAAACGTCATCGCAACAGGCTGTGGTCATCGGCGGCGGCATCGTCGGCGTGTGCTGCGCGCTGTACCTGCAGCGCGACGGCCACCGGGTCACGCTCATCGACCCCGCTGCCCCAGGCGACAGTACCGCCAAGTGGAGCTGCGGTCAGATGGCGGTGAGCGAGGTCATCCCGCTGTCCAAGCCCGGCATCCTGATGAAGATCCCTGGCTGGCTGCTCGATCAAAAAGGCCCCTTGGCCCTGCGCCCCAGCGCACTGCCGGGGATCCTGCCGTGGTTCATGCGCTTCCTGGCCTGTGCGCGACCGTCGAAGATCAATGAGATCGCCCAGGACATGGCGCGCCTGACCCAGCACGTCTACGAAGATTATGCCCCGCTGCTCGACGCCTGCCCGGACAAGACCCTGCTCGGCGACCGGCCAATCCTGGAGGTATTCGACTCCCCTGCCGGCCTGGCCCATGAGCGGCCACATCTGGAGTTGCGCAAGCAACTGGGCTTTCGCTCCGAAGAGTTGGATGGCGCTGCAATCGCCGACCTCGAGCCGGCCCTGGCCGGCAAGTTCCAGCATGGCCTGATGTTCCCTGACTGGCGCGCGGTGAACGACACCGAAGGTTTTATCGCCGCCCTGACCGAAAGCTTCATCGCCCAGGGCGGCAAGCGAGTGCGCCAGCGTGTGTTGAAGATCGACGAAAGCCACGACAAGGCAACCGGCGTGACCCTGGCCGACGGCGCGCGCGTGTCGGCGGACCTGCTGGTGGTTGCCGCCGGCACTGGCTCGCGCCCCTTCTTCGATGCGCTCGGCGTGAACATCCCGCTGGCCGGTATCGCGGGTTACCAGGCCGTACTGCCACAACCCGGCGTTGAAATCCGTCATTCGGTCATTTATGCCGACGGTGGCTTCTGCTTCGCCCCAATGACCCGCGGCCTGCAGATCGGCGGCACCATCGAGTTCGCCGGTCCCAATGCCGAACCGAACTTCAAGCGCGCCGAAATCATCATGGAAAAAGCCCGCCGCGTGCTGCCGCAACTCAATACCCAGGGCATGGAATTCGGCGTCGGTTACCGCCCCTTCCTGCCCGACACCAAACCGGTGATCGACCGTTCGCCCCGGCTGAAGAACACCCTCCTGGCCTTCGGTCACGGCCAGCTCGGTCTCACCCTGGGCGCCACCACCGGCCGTCTGGTCAGCGAACTCGCCGCCCAGCGTACCCCGACCCAGAACCTGTCCCCATTCAGTGCCCGACGCTTCGCCGTCCTTGGAGGAAACGCATGAACCGCTACGACCAGTTCTATATCAACGGCCAGTGGGTCACCCCCGTCAACGGCGGTACTTTCGAGTCCTTCGACCCGAGTGACGAAAGCCTGATCGCCACGGTAGCGTCCGGAACGGCCGAAGACATCGACGCCGCCGTAAAAGCTGCCCGCGCCGCCTTTGACGAGGGTCCTTGGCCACGCCTGAGCGGTGCCGAGCGTGGCGCGTACCTGCGCAAGATCGCCGATGGCATCCGCGCCCGCCAGGAAGAGCTGGCAACCCTTGAAGTGCGCGATAACGGCAAGCCGTTCCCGGAAGCGATGTGGGACATTGGCGACACCGCAGGCTGCTTCGATTTCTACGCCAACCTGGCCGAAGAACTGGATGAGAAGCGCGAGAAAGCCGTTGCGCTGGCCGATGACCGCTTCAGTTCCCTGGCGCGCAAGGAGCCGATCGGTGTCGCAGGGGCCATCGTGCCCTGGAACTTCCCGATGCTGATGGCTTCGTGGAAGATCGCCCCGGCGCTGGCCGCCGGCTGCTGCATCATCCTCAAGCCTGCCGAGCAAACCTCCCTGACCGCCCTGGAGCTGGCGCGCATTGCCGATGAGGCCGGCCTGCCGGCCGGCGTGCTGAACATCGTCACCGGACCTGGCTCCGTCGTTGGCGCGGCTCTGACGGCACACCCGGGCGTGGACAAACTGGCCTTCACTGGCAGCGTGCCGGTGGGCAGCCGCATCATGCAGGCCGCCGCACAGGACATCAAAAATGTCACCCTGGAACTGGGCGGCAAATCGCCCTTCGTGATCTTCGCCGACAGCGATCTCGAAGCCGCCATCGAGTGGATCATGTTCGGGATTTTCTGGAACAAGGGCGAAGTTTGCTCGGCCACTTCGAGAGTTTTGGTAGAACGTTCGGCGTATGAACCCCTGCTGGCTCGTCTGGCCGAGGAAGCGCGCAAGATCAAGATCGGCAATGGCATGGAAGAAGGCGTACTGCTCGGCCCGCTGGTCAACCGCAACCAGTACGACGGCACCCTGCGTGCCATCTCCCGTGGCCTGGAGGAAGGTGCCCGCCTGGTCTCGGGTGGCGAGCGCCCGGCACACCTGGACAAAGGCTTCTATCTGCAACCGACGGTGTTTGCCGACGTACCGGAAGACAGCTGGATCTGGAATGAAGAAATCTTCGGCCCTGTGGTCTGCATCCGTCCGTTCGATACTGAAGAAGAAGCCGTAAAATCGGCCAACAACTCACGCTTCGGCCTGGGTGCGGCGGTCATGTCGGCCGACCTTGAGCGCTGCGACCGCGTTGCGCGTAAATTCCGCGCGGGTATCGTCTGGATCAACTGCTCGCAGCCGACCTTTACCGAAGCCCCATGGGGCGGTTACAAGCAGAGCGGGATCGGTCGCGAACTGGGTGAATGGGGCCTGAACAACTACCTGGAAACCAAGCAGATCACCCGCTACAACAGCGAGCAGCCCTGGGGCTGGTACATCAAGTGAGGTAACACCCATGCGTTGGAAACAGACCCTGCAATTGGCTGAGGTGCACTGCGAGGGCGAGATCGGCAAGGTGATCACCGGCGGTGTGCTGGGCATCCCCGGCGCGACCATGTTGGACAAGATGAACTACATCAACGAGGTCGACGACAGCCTGCGCCGCCTGGTGACCCTGGAACCCCGCGGCTGCCTGCAGATGTCGGTCAACCTGCTGTTGCCGCCCACGCGTCCCGAAGCGCACGCCGGCTTCATCGTGCTGCAGGCGGACAAGGCGCACCCGATGTCCGGCAGCAACTGCATCTGCGTCGTCACCGCCCTGCTTGAACTGGGCATGGTACCGATGCAGGAGCCCGAAACCACCGTGGTGCTCGACACCCCGGCCGGCCTGGTCACCACCCGCGCCCAGTGCGCGGACGGACGCTGCCTGAGCGTGTCACTGGACATGGTGCCGGCATTCGTCGAACACCTGGATCTGGCGATAGAGACCGAGGCGTTTGGCACGCTCAAGGTCGATGTGGCTTTTGGTGGCGTGTATTACGCACTGATCGACGTGGAGCAGACCGGTCTGTCGATTGCCCCGGAAAATGCCCGCGCGTTGGCCGATGCCGGTGTTGCACTCAAGGACGTGATCAACAGCCAGTTGAATATCCAGCACCCGTTGCTGCCGTCGGTCAACGAAGTGGCCTACGTGATGTTCCGCAATCGCCTGGATGATCGCACCTACCAGACCTGTACTACCCTGCCTCCCGGCCGGGTCGACCGTTCGCCATGCGGGACTGGCAGCTCGGCCAACCTCGCGACCCTCGCGGTCCGAGGCCTGGTGCAGCCGGGTGATCGTCTGGTGTCACGTTCGACCATTGGCGGGCAGTTCCAGGTCGACCTGCTCGGCCACGCCGAAGTCGCTGGCCGGCCGGCGGTGTTGCCTCGGGTCACGGGCCGGGCCTGGCTGTACGGGTTGCAGCAGATAGGCATCGACCCGGACGATCCGCTGGCGGCCGGGTTCATGCTCAGCGATACCTGGGGTGCGGGTTTGCGCCAGTGACCTCCCTTGCACCGTGCCCGGAGCGATTCCGGGCGCGGCGCACTCGGTTGCAGCAAAGTTTGACGTAATAGCGATCCCCGCCCCATGCTGCCGGTTACACAGTCGGCCACGACTGCAATAAAAGAGGGGCTGAGCTGTATGATACGGACCAGACCAACCGAGACCTGATGATGGCAAAAGATAACGAGAAAGAAAGCGGCGCTCGTCGCCACAGCGGTCGCTACATTTACGAAGAGCTGCGTAAACAGATACTGACCCTCAAACTCAAGCCCGGCGAGCAACTCGATGAAGTTTCGCTTGCCGCACAGTTCGGCCTGTCCCGCTCGCCAGTGCGCGATGCCCTGGCCCGCCTGATCACTGAAGGCCTGGTGGTGATTCTTCCCAATCGCACCACACTGGTCACTCCGTTCGAGATCGAGGAATTCCCGAACTACATCTCCGCCCTGGATCTGATTCAGCGTGCCGTCACCCGTCTTGCAGCGACCCAGCACCGCCCGGAAGACCTCGAGGCCATCCGCAAGGCAGACGCTGCTTACCTCCAGGCGGTGACCAGTGGGGACTTTCAGGCCATGTCCGAATTGAACAAGGCGTTCCACATGGCCATCGCCCATGCCGGGCGCAACCCTTACTTCATCAATTACTACGAACGCCTGTTGGGTGAAGGTCAGCGTCTGTTGCACCTGCACTTCGACCACATCGTCAGCACGGCCAGCACCCATCGGCTGGGGCGCGACCACGATGAAATGATCGAGGCCATCGCCGCGCGCAATGCCGATGCTGCCGAAGCGGCGGCCCATGAACACACCATGCTGTTCCAGCGCCGATTCCTCGACTACATGCAGCAGAACCTCACTGCCAGGATGTCGGTGGCTTGAAGCCCGACATGGGCTGTCGTTCATTTCGCCATACCGACCGGACACAACAACGGGGCCTGCGCATTCGTGGACGCAGGCCCCATCGTTCGAGGGTCGAACTACGCAGGTAAACTCAGGCGGACGACCTCCGAAAAATAGCGCGCCCCGATGGGCAGGATCGCGTCGTTGAAGTCATATCCGGCGTTGTGCAGCGGGGTCGCCCCCTCCTGCCCTTGCGATCCATTGCCGATGAACACGAAATTGCCCGGCACCTTCTGAATGAAAGCGCCGAAATCCTCCGAGATCATCATCGGCGACACTTCAGGGTCGACGGCTTGTTCACCCACGACATTTCGTGCCGCGGCAATGGCGATCCGGGTGTTGGCGGCCCAATTCACCGTGGGTGCAAACTCGTGGGTGTACTCGAACTCGCAAACCGCGCCATGCATGCGACAGATGCCTTCACTGATATCCCGCATACGCGTCTCGAGCAAGCACTGAACATCAGGGCTGTAACTCCGGGTGTCCCCCTTGATCGTGACATTGCTCGCAATCGCATTGCGGATGCCGTCGGTCATGAACTCGGTGCATGAAATCACCGCCGGCAAACCAGGGTCTACGTTTCGCGAAACAATGGTCTGCAAGGCCAGAACGATTTCGGCACCGATCACCATGGGGTCAATCCCCATGTGCGGTCGAGCGGCATGCGTGCCCTTACCCCGGATACGGATGACGAAGTTATCTTCGCTGGCCATGATGGGGCCTGCCGCCGTGGCAATGTGACCGGCGGGCATACCCGGCATGTTGTGCGCGCCATAAATGGCATCGACCGGGAAACGCTCGAACAGACCGTCAGACATCATCGCCTTCGCGCCGCGACCATGCTCCTCCGCAGGCTGGAAAATGAATCGCACGGTACCGTTGAAGTTGCGTTGCTCGCAAAGCAAGTGCGCCGCCCCCAGGACCATGGCCATGTGCCCGTCATGGCCGCACGCATGCATTTTGCCGGGCCTGCAGGAAGCATGATGCCGTCCATGGGCCTGTTCGGTGATGTCCAGCGCATCCATGTCGGCACGCAGCCCGATCACGCCTTGGCCATCGCCGACCGTCAGGCTCGCCACCAGACCGGTGCCACCAATCCCTCGATGGACCTCCAGGCCAAGACTTTCGAGAATCCTGGCGACTTCATCCGAGGTATCGAATTCCTCGAATCCGGTTTCCGGGTGGCGGTGAAAGGCATGGCGCCATTGCGTCAGACGTTGTTCGAAACCGGGTTTATCGATCACGGTTCATTGCTCCTTTGAGGTGGCCAGGGACGGCGACGGGTGTGGAATCGGGCTCGGCAGGTTCGGCGCTCTGCCATACAACGCTTTCGCCCAGGTAGGGTGTTCGGTAGCCACTGCGCACGCCCATTCGGTAGAAGATGAAGGCGACCACTGCAACCACGGCCATGTCCACACCCTCGGGCAGGATGCCGATGCCGCCAAAAGTCTCGCTACCGACCCACGAAATGAGCGCCATCGCTGGCAGGTAGCCGATCAGCCAGAGCGCTGCGCGAAACTCCTGCGCGAACCTCGACCAGCCGCTTTTCGCCTGATAGTAGAAATAGATGGGCAGCGCACCGATCACCAGGACAATGACCTGGCCGGTCAATGGCCAACGAGCCCAGTACAACACCAGCGACGCACAGATGAAGGCGAAGGGTGCGACGATGGCCATGCCCTTGAGTCGTAGAGGGCGACGGACGTCGGCCGCATGGATGCGCAAGGACATCAGGCTGATGGGGCCGGTCAGGAACGAAATGATCACGGCAACCGAGATCACGGCCGCCAGCGTCCCCCAGCCACGGAAGAAGAAAAGGAAGACAAAGCTCACTGCCAGGTTCAGCCACATGGCCTGGCGAGGCACGCCATACAGTGGGTGGAGGTTGCCGAAGATCCTGGGAAGCGTGTTGTTCTTCTCCATGGCGTAGATCATGCGTGCCGTGGTCGCGGTATAGATCGACCCTGTACCCGACGGGCTTACAAACGCATCCAGGTAAAGCAGCATGGCCAGCCAGTTCAGGTTCAGTGCCAGGGCAAGCTGTGCCAGAGGCGAATCGAAGTGAAGGTTATGCCAACCGGCGGCGATACTTTGCGGGCTCACAGCGCCGATAAAGGCGATTTGCAGCAATACGTAAATGATCAGCGCGATCACCACCGACCCTATCAAAGCGATCGGGATACTGCGACCGGGATTGCGCGCCTCACCCGCCAGGCTCACCGGGCTCTGGAAGCCGTTGTAGCTGAACACGATCCCGCTGGCGGCCACGGCCGTGAAGACCGCTGACCAGCCGTAAGGCGCAAAGCTGGAAAGTGAGCCATCACCGAAGTTTTCCGTGTTGAAACTGGTCGACATCAGCGCCACTGCCGTCAGGGCGGGCACCACCAGTTTGAACACCGTGATTGCCGTATTGGTTTTCACGAAGAGCTTCACGCCCCAGTAGTTGAGCGCGAAGTACACCATCACCAACGCTGCACTGCCTGCCAGGCCGGTGGTCGTCAGCTCACCCTGGTACGCCAGCGCCCTGGCCCAGGGAAAAGGCCAGGAAGCCATGTACTGGACCGAAGCAATCGCTTCGATGGGAATGACCGATACGATGGAGATCCAGTTGGCCCAGGCCGCGAGGAAGCCGACCAGCGATCCGTGTGAATACCGGGCGTAACGCACCATGCCACCGGACTCCGGGAACATGGCGCCCATTTCCGCGTAGGTCAGGGCAATCGCCAGTACGACCACCGCGCCTATGACCCAGGCAAAAATCGCAGCCGGCCCGGCAATCGCCGAAGCATGCCAGGCGCCGAAGAGCCAGCCTGAACCGATAATGGAGCCGAGACCGGTCAACATCAGCGACCAGGGGCTGATGTCTCGTTTTATTTTATTCATGGAATCTCCGATTGTTTTTTTTCTGTGGAGCAGCCCAAAGGCTGTATCGCGCAGCCCTTGGGAGTTATGGCATGCCGGTTCAGACGCCAGGCAGCCAGGCCTTCTGACGACCCAGGACCGATGCATCGGACTCGCCCAGGAGCTCTGCGTAGACACCTGGCGCGGTGGCGCCTTCGGTGCTGATGAACAGGACACGGGCGTTGGCGTCGATCCCCATTTCAGCGGCCACGCCTGTTTCCTTGACCAGACGGGCGAGCCCCGCCAGCCCTGCGACACTGGACTCACCCGCCACCAAGGGAATATCCCGGGCACTGCCCGCGGCTAGGCGGCGCATGGCAGCGACGGCCTCGTCGTCCTCGATGGTCATGAAGAAATCGACGCTGGATTCGAGGAAGCGCCAGGCCAAAGGAGAGGTTTCACCGCAGGCCAGGCCGGCCATGACCGAGTCCACCGAGCCTGTGGCCTTTGCCGGTTTTCCGAGCAGTGCGCTCTGGTACAGGCAGTCAGCCTGACGCGGCTCCACCATGACAAACGTGGGCCGCTGTTCGCCGTATTGCTCCCACAGGTAGCTTGCGATTCCAGCGGCAAGACCGCCTACGCCGCCCTGCAGGAAGACATGAGTAAAAGCAGGTGTGGCGCTATTGCCAGTTGTCGCCTCAATGATTTCCGCCGCAATCGTGCCGTAACCCTGCATGACATCACGGGGAATGACTTCATAACCCTCGTAAGAGGTGTCGGAGACGACAATCCAGTCATTAGCCGTGGCCAGCGAAGCCGCGTGCTCGACCGACTCGTCATAATTGCCAGTGATCCGCACGATCCTCGCACCATAGGCCGCGATGGCTTGTTCACGCTCGACGCTGACATTGGCATGCAAAACGATGACGCACTGGCAACCAATGCTTTGAGCCGCGGCGGCCAGGCCTTTGCCGTGGTTGCCGTCGGTTGCGCTGATGACGGTGAAGTCCGCCAGGGCATCGGCGTACTTGCCCTCCAGCAATCCATGGGGGTGGAATTGTTGCTCGGGGAAGGTACGCAGGATCAGGCGAACCAGTGCGATGGGAGCGCCAAGGGCTTTGAAGCTGCCCAACTGCGAACGCACAGACTCGTCTTTGACCAGGATCCGCGCGACTCCCAGTTCCTCGGCCAGGTCAGGCAAAGAGTACAGCGGGGTGGCTCCGGCATTCAGTCCCGACCACCGGGACAGCCATTGGCGGCTCTCATTGGCCTGGGCGATGCTCATGACCGATTGCAGGGATGGCGGATACGGCTGGCGACTCGCCTTGGGGTTAACGATAAACATTGGACACTCCTTTCTGCAGACAACAGCAAGCCCTTGCCGCCGGGAATGGACCTCGGCGGATCGGGATAAACAATGGAAATCAGGAAGCGCCGAGGCGGCGACTCACGACGTCGAGCAATACCCGAGCGCCCTGGATCAGTTGATCGTCGTCGGTATGTTCACGGGGGTTATGACTGATGCCGCCACGGCTGGGTACAAAGATCATTGCAGCCGGCGCGATGCGGGCAATCATCTGCGCATCGTGACCCGCACCCGACGTCATGCGCCGGCTGCTCAAACCCAATCGCTGTGCAGAAGCCTCGATCTCATCGGCCAGGCTGGCGTCAAAATTCACCGGCTGGAAACGCACCAGGCGCTCAGTGGTAATGCTCACCCCTTCTCGCTCGGCAATCTCGCCAAGGTATTGGCTGAGTCGATTTTCTGCGTTGACCAGTTTCGCTTCATCGGGATCGCGCAGGTCGACCGTCAGGGTGGCTTTGCGCGGGATGACGTTGATCACGTTCGGCTCTAATTTCATGCAGCCGACCGTCGCGAGTGTCGAGCCCGTTTCGACGGCAATCGCCCGCAGCGCTGTAACGATGGCGCTGGCGACAAAACCCGCGTCGTGGCGCAGACGCGTCGGCGTGGTACCTGCATGGTTGGCATTGCCTTTGATCTCGACCTGCTGCCAGGAAATCCCCTGCAGATTCTCGACGACACCAATCGACTTGCCCTCGGCCTCGAGGATCGGCCCCTGTTCAATATGAAGCTCGATGTACTCGTGGGGAGCGATTGCGCCTGGCTCAAGCGGGCCTGCGTAACCGATGCGCTCGAGTTCGTCGCCCAAGCGCGTACCGTCGGTACCGATGGAGTCCAGCGCTTCTTCCAGCGGCATGCCGCCGGCGTGGACGAGCGAGCCCATCATGTCGGGCTGATACCTGACCCCCTCTTCGTTGGTAAACGCCGCCACCGTGATCGAACGTTGCGGCAAGACGCCCGCATCACGGAACGCCCGAATCACCGCCAGGCCCGCCAGAACCCCATAGCAACCATCAAGGGCACCGGCGTTGGTGACGGTGTCGATGTGCGACCCCATCATGAGCGGGCGCTGATCGCCAGGGTCATTTGGCGAGCGCAGAGTGCCGAAAATATTACCGATGCGGTCAACCTGAACGTCCAGGTCGAGGTCACGCATCCAATCGACCACCTGGTCGCGGCCAGCCTTTTCTGCGTCTGTCAGGGCGATTCGGGTTCTCCCGCCGTTTTCAGCGTCGGCCCCAAGCTGTCCGAGTGCCTGGATCTGCTCAATTAACAGCAAGCCGTTGAGTTGCAATTCCTTACCCGCGTTCATCAGACCTTCCTCCACGGCGAGCAGCCAGGCTCAGCGCACATATTTAGTTGATGGAGGAATTTTATTCGCTCGACCCGTATGAAAAACTTGATTTTCAGCTGGAATATGAAATTTCATTGCGTATTCATCCGGCCTTTCTTCATTTTCTTACAGGACTTCCCATGAACCTGGATCACTTCGACATGGCGTTACTGAGCGCCGTCCAACGGGATGCGAGCACCTCACAGCTCGACTTGGGGGAGAGGGTCAATCTCTCCTCGGCCGCGGTGAACAGGCGCCTGAAGAAGATGTCCGCCGAGGGCGTCATTCAGGGGACCGTTGCCAAGGTCAATGCAGAGCTCCTGGGCTACACGCTGACGGTGATCACCGAGGTGGAAGTCGAAAATGAGCGACTGGATTTGCTCGATGAAATGAAGAAAGCCTTCCTCGATTGCCCTCAGGTCCAGCAGTGCTACTACGTCGCAGGCGAGTGTGACTTTGTACTGATCATGCTGGTAAAGAACATGGAGCAATACACTCAGCTCACCCGCCAGTTGTTCTTCGAGAACAACAATGTGAAACGCTTCAAAACCCTGGTATCCATGAGCAATGTCAAAACCGGCATGTTCGTACCGACACCCGCCTCTGAAACAGGGCTCGCTGACCCGCGTTATCGTTAACGACCATCGCGAGCTTGCTCGCTCCTACAGTCGAGCCCATTACCCTGTAGGAGCGAGCACGCTCGCGATGGACTCAAGAGCGCCGCGTTCTGCCAGCAGATGCGCGCCCTCCCCTCATTTGAATGCTCCTCCCATGAAATGCAAACAGGCCTGACGGAGCCCGTTGACACTCCGATTTTTCCCGGCTAGGTTGTATGCACTGCTGCACACATAGTAGCGTGCAGTAATTCTGTTACGCCTGCCTGCAAACAACAAAGCACGAACTGGAACCCGAAAGGTTGCATCCGTGTCCCCAACCCCCAGGAGTCGACGATGAACAGATTTGAAAACAAAGTGGCGATCGTGACCGGTGGCGCCGGCGGTATCGGCTCGGCCATCGCCGCACGGTTCGCGAGCGAAGGCGCGACGGTGGTGATCAGCGACGTCAATCTCGAGGCGGCACAGGCCGTCGCCGAAACCATTCAGGGCGATGGCGGCAAGGCGCTGGCGATCGCCGCAGACATCGCCAGCGGCTCGGCATGCCACGGGTTGGTCGCAAAGGTCGTGGATGAACTGGGACGGATAGACATCCTGGTCAACAACGCCGGGATCAACCGCCGCGGCAATCTGCTGGCGTTGAGCGAGGACGATTGGCACAGCAGTTTTGCGGTCAATCTGGACTCGATGTTTCACCTGTGCCGGGCGGTGCTGCCGATCATGATCGAAGCGGGCGCCGGCGCGATCGTCAATACCGCGTCGCAGTGGGGCCTGTACCCGGCGCCCGGGCATATCGCCTACAACGTCACCAAGGCCGCCGTCGCAGCGTTCACCCAGAACCTGGCCAGGGACTACGCACCACAGAACATCCGGGTCAACGCCGTGTGCCCGGGCGAGATTCATACACCGATGCTCGAAGCCGGCGTGCGCCGCTCGGGCAGAACCATCGCCGATCTGGATCGAATGGTACCGTTCGGACGTATCGGCAAACCCCAGGAAGTGGCAGCGCTGGTGGCGTTCCTGGCCTCGGACGAGGCAGCCTTCATGTGCGGATCACTGGTGGAAATCACCGGGGCTCAGGCGGTGGCTTGAGTGAATGGGCCTGTCGCGTAGCCAGTGAGGGACTGCGACAGGTCCGAAAGCCCCGTTAGGGTTCTGCTAACGCCCGGCGACCTCGAACAACCAATCGCGAAATGCCTTCAGCCTTGGCAGGCTCGCACAGCCAGGTCGGTAAACGACGTAGTAAGCAAGGGCCGATTCGAACGTTATCTGCGGGAACAACCTGACCAGTCGACCGGCCGCCACATCATCACGGGCCATGACACTACGGGCCAAAGCGACGCCCTGTCCATCGATCGCCGCTTGCAGCACGGCCGCGGAGTTATTGATCTTCATGCCGCGCGTAGTCAGAACACCAGTGATGCTCGTGTTCCGGACCCATGCCGCCCATGTCGGGAAATCGGTATGGCTATCCATCGACAGGTCATGGATGAGGGTTTCCCTGGCAAGATCGTTTGGTGTGCGCAGCCGCGAAGCGTCGAGCAACAGACTGGGTGAGCAGACCGGGTAGACCTCCTCGTCCATCAACTTTTCCGCCACCAGCCCCGGCCAGCTTCCAGTCCCGTAGCGCACGCCGATGTCGATCCTTTGAGCAACGAAATCAACCGCCCGCAGGTTGGTGTCCAGGCGTACATCCATGTCGGGCCAGGCGGCATGAAAGCTCTCGATACGGGGCAACAGCCACTTGGCAGCGAACGCAGGGCTCACCGTTACCGTCAGCACACCGCCGCTCGAGCCTTCCTTCAGCCTCTCCATTCCCAGCGTGAGCCTGTCAAAGCCGGCCCGAATATCAGGCAATGCAAGTTCAGCCGCTTCGGTTGCGACCAGCCTCGATCGGCCAGTGGCGGCGCGGTGAAAGAGCGGCGTGCCCAGCCAGTCCTCCAGAGAACGCACCAGTTGGCCCACGGCGGCGGGCGTGACATTGAGCTCGGAAGCGGCCGCGGAAAAGCTTTGATGGCGAGCACTGGCTTCAAAGGCGCGTAAGGCATTGAGATGAATAGGGGTCTTCATGACGATAAACTTTTTCTTTCTATGACTGACATTTTATATCGTTTGTCGCTGCGTTCGCACGCAGCGAATAATCGGCTCCAAGGTAGAAACAGCGTCCTGTGGAGATCCAGGAATCAGTGCCTGGCCCGAATGAAAAAGTTTGTCTTGCGACTCGGAACAGCCCGGATTTTCCACTAGCTCTGACACTACCGGATACATGCGCTGAACGGCGTTTGAACGGCCCCCCACCGGCAAGCGCTTAGCGTATCAACCATTGCCTGCCAATCATAAGCTGCAAAGAGGTCCGATATGAGCAATCAATTCAAAGGAAAAAAGCTGCTGGTCGTCGGTGGCACCAGTGGCATGGGCCTGGAGGCTGCACGCATGGTGCTCGCCGAAGGCGGCAGCGCCATCATTGTCGGCAGCCGACCTGAAAAGACTGAAGAGGCGCGCAAAGAACTCTCCGGCCTGGGGCCGGTGACCGCGCTGATCGCTGATCTGACCAGCGAAGACGGCCTGGCCAAACTGATCAATACCCTCGATGAACAGCACGCGGACATCGACCTGTTGGTCAACGCCGCCGGCGTCTTCTTCCCCAAACCGTTTCTGGAACACCAGGGGGCCGATTACGACCAGTACATGAAGCTGAACAAGGCGTTCTTCTTCATCACTCAGAAGGTCGCGGCGAACATGGTTGCAAAAAACCGCCCTGGCTCCATCGTCAACATCGGTTCAATGTGGGCCAGGCAGGCTATCGCTGCAACGCCCTCCTCGGCCTACTCCATGGCCAAGGCCGGCTTGCACTCGCTGACCCAGCACCTGGCCATGGAACTGGCGCCACAGCAGATTCGCGTGAACGCCGTTTCGCCAGCGGTCGTAGTGACGCCGATCTACGAAGGTTTCATCCCGAAAGCCGAAGTGCATGGTGCCTTGCAAGGCTTCAACAGCTTCCACCCGATCGGCCGTGTCGGCACCCCTGAGGAGGTCGCCGAAGTCATTGCCTTCCTGCTGTCCGACAAGGCCAGCTGGGTCACCGGCGCGATCTGGGACGTAGACGGTGGCGTGATGGCCGGCCGCAACTGAGAGAGGTAAATACCCATGATGAAAGACTGGAACGCCTATCGCACAGACTTGCTGGAACGCATCGGTGATGTCGCCAGGCAAAGCCCGGACATCGTCCGCGGCCTGAACACCATCGATGGCGCCGCCACAAAAACCGCACACCTGGAGCCAAAGATTCACGAGTTGATCGCTCTGGCTGTCGCGGTGACCACGCGCTGTGACGGTTGCATTACCGTGCACACGAAAAAGGCCGTTGAATGCGGTGCCAGCAGGGAGGAGATCACCGAAGCGCTGGGTGTGGCCATCGCCCTGAACGCAGGCGCTGCGCTCGTCTACTCGGCCCGTGTTCTCGATGCACACGCTCAACTTCCCGACGCTTGAGTATCAGAGGGGGGCGACAACGGCCCCCCTCACCTACTTCTGGAGTGACGCACATGTTGGTCAATGCAGACTTTTCCCGGCGCGCCATCGTTACACCTGACGACTACCAATGGGTGCCTTCACCGCAAAGTGGCGTCGAACGCGTCATGCTGGATCGGCTCGGCGGCGAGAAAGCCCGAGCGACCAGCCTTGTGCGCTATGCCCCTGAATCCGACTTTCCGGAGCATCCCCACCCTGGGGGCGAAGAAATCTTCGTGCTGTCCGGGACGTTCTCGGAAGGTGATCGGCACTACCCTGCCGGATCGTATCTACGTAACCCGCCAGGGTCGGTTCACCAGCCCGCCAGCCGGGAAGGCGCGCTGATTTTCGTCAAGCTGTGGCAAATGAAACCCGACGAAAAAGAGCGGGTACATATCGATACTCGAGACCCGTCAAACTGGCAGCCGTGCGGCCGACGCGACATTTGCCCACTGTTTTACAGCGGCACCGAGCACGTGACCCTGCAACGTCTGCAACCGGGTGAGCCACTGTTCGCCACCGAGGTGACCAGCGCTGAATGGTTGTTGATTTGCGGACAGCTCAAAACCACGGATCAGACATTCGAGCCCGGCACCTGGATGCGCCTGCCCCAAGGTCGCTATCCCGACATCACCGCCGGCAGCCAGGGCGCCATGGTTTATCTCAAGACCGGACACCTGCCTGATAAGCCCGAGGAGGCATGACATGCAAAAAACGCGAATCGCGATCATCGGGGCTGGCTTGAGTGGCCTGTTTGCTGCCTATGCGTTGCAAAAAAAGGGCATCACGGACTACGTCATTCTCGAAGCCCGGGATGTTCCAGGCGGACGCATCCTATCCGTTCCTCCCTTCCCCGAATTGCGCTCCGGGCAGCCGGGCACCGCGAACCGCTTCGACCTCGGCCCCTCGTGGTTCTGGCCTGGCTACCAACGGCAACTGGACCAGCTCATCGAGGAATTGGGACTGTGTCGATTCGCGCAGCACGAGACCGGCGAAACGGTGATCGAACGCTCACGTGACACCCCTGCGGTTCGTGCGCGCGGCTATGGTAATTCGCCGCCCTCGATGCGACTGATGGGCGGCATGGGCGCACTCATCGACGCCCTGTCTGACCACCTGGATTCCAAGCGAGTCCTTACTGGGCAAGTCGTGCGCAATGTGCGTCGCACAGCGCACAACGTAGAAGTCGATAGCACGGATGCAGCAGGCCAGCTCACGACATGGAGCGTCGAGCAGGTGTTCCTGGCCATGCCTCCACGCCTGGCACAGGCCACCCTCGATTTTTCGCCGGCCTTGCCGTCGCAGCTCTCGCGGAGCTGGCAAGCGACCGCCACCTGGATGGCGCCCCATGCCAAGTACTTCGCCATCTTCGATACGCCTTTCTGGCGCGAGCAAGGGCTGTCTGGCGAAGGACGCAGTAGCGTCGGTCCATTGATGGAAATCCATGACGCTTCGATTCCACAAGGCAGCGCCGCGCTGTTCGGCTTCATCGGTGTTCCAGCGACGCTTCGCAAAACGTTGCCCGACAGCGAACTGCGAGCACTTTGCCGTGCTCAGTTAGTCAGGATGTTTGGCCCGCAGGCTGGCACCGCGAAAGCCGAGTTCCTCAAGGACTGGGCAGCCGAACCCTTCACCACCATTGATGCGGACCTGACGGGCGCGAGTCAGCATGCCGTGGCCCCTGCGGCCACGGCAGACAACGGTCCGTGGCGTGGTTGTCTGGTCGGCATTGGCAGTGAATGGTCGTTGCAGTTTCCCGGGTATGTCGCAGGGGCGATCGATGCCGTCAGTCGAGGGATGCAAATGTTGAGCATGCCTGCGTAGGCATCACAGCGCCAACTGCCCCGCTCCAAGGCTGCTGCTTTGCTTCCACGTTGAACTTAATCAGACTTGAAACTTGCCGAGCAACTGCGAGAGATCGGACACCTGCCGCTGCAATTCAGAACAGGCTTGCACAGTGGCGCGCATCTGCTCGGCACCCGACTGGTTGAGCAGGTCGATTTCGCTGATGTCCTGGTTGATTGTCTCCACGACAGCACTCTGCTCCTCGGTCGCCGCCGCGACTGACTGGCTCATCCCATCCATCTGTTCTATACCATCAGTCACCCCGGTCAGACGCTCGCCGGCCCTGCAAGCGATTTCGACGCTCTGGCCACTCTGTCGCTGACTCTCCTGCATGGTATCCACCACCACCGCGGATTCTGCCTGAAGCTCTTCGATCAGCTGCTGAACCTCAAGTGCCGATTGCTGGGTCCGGTGGGCCAGGTTGCGCACTTCATCGGCGACAACCGCAAAGCCCCGACCCGCCTCCCCCGCCCTTGCAGCCTCGATAGCGGCATTGAGGGCAAGCAGGTTGGTCTGTTGGGAGATGCTGCTGATGACCTCGAGTATCTGGCCGATATCCTCGGTCTTGCCGTTGAGCTGGCTGATGTGTGAGCTGGAGGTGTGTATCAGTGAAGAGAGTTGCGTCATCGCATCGATGTTGCGTTCAACCACGTTGCGCCCCTCATGTGCCTGTACCAGTGTGGTGCTGGCACGTTGCGAGGCCATCGCGGCATTACCCGCGATCTCCAGAGCGGCAGCGCCCAGTTGATTGATCGCAGCGGCTACACTGCCCGTGCGGCTTGCCTGGACCTGTGTGTTGTCGAGGGTGATCGTGGTCGATGCAATCACCTGACTGGCGACTTGGTCGACCTGCCCCATCGCCCGGTTCACTTCACGGATGGAGTCGTGAATACGCTCGACGAACCGGTTGAACGCCCTGGCCAGCAGTCCTAGTTCATCATTGTTTTTCACTGGCAGACGTCGGGTCAGATCGCCTTGGCCCTGAGCGATGTCTTCCATTGCGTGTGTCATCGCATGCAATGGGCGCAATAACAGACGAATCAGCATCCCCATCAAGATCAGCAAGCCGCTCACGGTGACCGTGGTTGCCGTCAGTGCTGACCATCTGAAGTCTTCCTGAACGGCGAACACCTTGTTCTTGTCCAGGGAAATGCCGAGGTACCAGTTCACGCCCGGCAAACCCTGTACTGGCATGAACGTGACCATCCGCTCACCTTCCTGGCTCTGCACCTGGCTGAGTTTTCCGTCCTCAAGTGCTGGCATCCCGGCGGAGAAGAGTTTCTCTGCCGGCTGCATCATGAATTGGCGATCCGGATGAACCAGAATCTTGCCATCGCCACTGACCAGAAACGCATACCCCATCCCATCGAAGTTGAGGGCATCGATCAGCTTTACCAGACCCTGCAGTTCGAGATCAGCACCCACCACGCCCACACCGGCAACCGGCGTGGCGACGGTCATGGTCAGTTGGTGGGTGTTTGCGTCCAGGTAGGGTTCGGTCAGTTGGCTGCCAGTTGCCGATCGTGCCTGCTGAAACCAGGGGCGGGAACGCGGGTCGTAATCCTTCGGCATCGGCGTTTCAGGAAACACATGGAAGCTGCCCTGGTCTGTGCCGAAATACACGAAGGCCAGAGACTCTTTCAAAGTCTGCTGTCGTAGCCACTGCTCGCGGCCCTTTTCATCGGCATGGGCCAACACCTCGGCCAGACTCTCCAGCAACAGTCGTCTGCCACCCAACCAGTTGCGGATGTTATCCGCCGTGACTTGCCCGATGCCGCGCAAATTGCGTTGCAGGTCCCTGCTGATCGCATTGCTCTGCTGATAATCGTTGTACAGGGCGAACAGCCCGAAGGCTGACACTACCAGCAATGATGCCGCCAACAGGATCTTGTGGCTGAATCCGAGTCGCTTGATCACGTCAAATCCACCTTATGCCCAGTTCCGTCTATAGATGCTTGGTCAGGCCAAGGATCACAAACCCCACGAGCGCAATAGCTGCGGCCGTCAAGCAATAGGGAAGTTGGGTCTTGATGTGATCCATGAGGTTGTTTCCAGTTGCAGTCGCCGTGACGATACCGGTGTCGCTGATCGGCGAGGTGGTATCACCGAATATGGCGCCCGAGATAGCGGCGCCGATGACCAGGTAGGGATCGGCACCGGACGATACGGCCAGTTGGATTCCGATGGGAATCATGATGGAGAAGGTTCCCCAGGAAGTACCGGTGGACAACGAAATCACCGCAGCAACCAGAAATACGAACGCGGCCACCAGACTGACTGGCATCAGTACGCTGAAATGCTGTGCCAGGAATTGCCCGATCTGCAGCTGGCTCGACAGGTCACCAATCAGGAATGCCAGGGTCAGCACAACCACCAGCGGCAGCATGGCCTGGTAGCCTTCGACCAGACGGTTGAAATACGTCTCGATGTTCATGACCCGCTTGATCAGCACGTAATGCACAAAGCCGACGCACTGCCCGAAGAGTACGGCCCAGAGAATGGCGGTCGAGGCTGATCCGTTGCCCATCACGCCGTTACCGGTGATGTACAACCCGATCGGCACAAACAGGAAAATCGACAGGAGCGGCACCAGCAAGTTGGAAACACTGGCGCCCGAGATCTGTTCCTGTTTGCCCTGGGCCGCAAGCGGCACGACGCCTTCCCGGAGTTCCGTACCGGTTGCCGCGCGCTGTTTGGCACGGCCCATGGCTGGAAAGGTGAAACGGGTAAAGATACTCACCAGCACCATGGCAATACTGGCCCAGGCGAACAGGTTGTAGGCGATGGAGTGAGCAAGGATATTGAACGGGTTGCCCTGGATACTGCCGTTTTCCACCTGTACGGCGATAATGCCCAGCATCATTGCACCCCACCCATTGAATATCACCGATGACCACGCGCTGATGCCGACATTCTTGAGCACGTAGGCTACCTGCTCCCGGGCTACGCCATGGCGGCGTACGAGTTCAGAAGTGGCCGCGCCCGAAGTGAGCATCGCCAGGTAGCTATCGATGAACACCAGTGCCGCCAGGGTACCGGCGAGCAACTGGATACTGATCGGCCCCTTGACGATCCGCAGGCGTCCGGAGATCAGGTTGACCAGCCCCTCCATGCCGCCTGTAAGCCTCGCGAGGTGAATTACGCCACTGATCATTACGGTGAAGATGAGAGTCCGCACGACCCCGTCGGATTTGAACACATCGACGACACCTTGCACGGCACTCTGCAATCCGTGACCAACGTGGAAGTTCGAAAGGACCATGAATCCCGCTACACAGCCCACCACCAATGACAAAATCACCTGACGGGTAAAAATCGCCAGGCATATCGTTACCGCCGGAGACAACAGCCCCCAGACACCCACTTCGTGCATCGTAAAGACCTCAGGTTTTGTTCTTATTCGAAATGTGCTGTTGCAGCGATCGGTCGATCGCTTGCGCGTCTGATAACCAGACGCGAATGTCAGGTATCGGCGCTCCGGTATGAAAGGAGATATCCGGCCAGACCGAGAACCGGCCCGGGGACGAGCAGCCATAGCGCATCGATACCGATGCGTTCGAACAGCCAGGTGGTTCCGGCAATCGACACCACCGTGATCGCGAAACCGATACTGTTCTGAATAGCCAGCGCGCTGCCGACCGCATCACGTGGACAAGCCTTGGCCGCCAGAGCGGAAAACTGCGGGGAATCGGCAACAACCGACGCACCCCAGACAGCCAGTAAAAGAAGCAGCGCCCATGCCGGCAATGCACCTGCGACCAGCACGAAGAGCAATCCGCAAAGACCGGACAAGCCCAGCGAACCAAGCGCTACCCGCGCACTACCCATACGCTGGGAAAGCAGGCCGCCAAGCAGCGAGCCCAGGGCGCCGACGGCCATCACGCCGAACGACAGCCCGGCGACACCTGCAGCGGGGTACGCCGAGGCCAGTGATGTGCGGCTTACGATCAACGGGACAACGGTCCAGAACGCATAGAGCTCCCACATGTGGCCGAAATAGCCGAGTGCAGCAGCACGGAAACGGTGGATCCTGAAGGCGTCAAGGATTGCTCCGGCCCGTTTGGTCGGGGCACCGGCCGCCCCACTGCGTGCGTGCGGCCCATCACCGAGTATGCCGATCAACATTGCACCCGCCAGCGCAAGAACCGAAGACGCAGTGATGATGACCTGCCAGGGCAAATCGGCACCCATGAGCCTGAGGGCATGGGGCAAGGCGGTGCCCAGGGTGAGCATCGCAACCAGTTGCGCCAGCGCCAGCCCCGTGCGTTCCGGCGCCCAGCCAACGATCAGTTTCATGCCCATGGGATAGATCCCGGCGAGCGTGACGCCGACGCAAAAGCGCAGTACGGCACCGCTGAGCAGCCCGTCAGCCAGCCAGGCGAAGCCCAGATTGAACAGGCCGCCAGCGATTGCGCTATAGACAAACAGCGTACTGGCGCGAAAGCGGTCGGCTGCTCCGCTAAGCGACAGGCTCAAGGTTCCGAGGATGAAGCCCAACTGCACGGCATTGGTCAGCCAGCCAATATCGGCGGCAGATGCATGCCAGGCCGACATTAACGAATCGGCGGCACCATTGGCGCTGAACCACAGCGAGGTGCCGAATAATTGGGCGATGGCAATGATCGCTACCGGGCTTGTCAGACGCAGTAGCAAACCGCGTAAACCTGCCGGACGGGCAGTCAGGGCAAGACGCATGTCAGGTATCCCCTTCCAGGCATTGCACGAAGATGCAGGCGAGCCGGCCGACCTGTCGCCAGGTCAGCCAGTCTCGAAAGGCACCGAAGAAATTGACTGAATATCAGCCTGCGACGAGGCCGGTCAGCCAGCGGCTGTCACGCGGTGAAGGACGACGGTGCAGCCTGCGGTCGAGCAGCGCCCTGGCCTTCTCTGCTTCGCCTGCCCGCATCAGCGAGACCAGCAAAGTGTCCTGGACGATTTCGCGCTGGGCACCGCTGCCGCCGATGCGGACCACTTCGTGTGCGACAGGTTCGAGAATCCGCGCACAATCGGCATAGTTGCCGTTGGCAAAGGCTTGCAATGCGTGGCAAACCGCAGGAACGACAGACCCCGCGCGCAGAGTGCCATCGCTGACCAGGGTGCTCAGCGCGTTCGCTCGCTGCTCCAGCGCGAGCTGGTCCCCGGTAGCGGCAGCCAACATGGCCATGTGGACGTCAGCGAAGGGGAATCCCGGCTGCTGGAAGTAGTCGCCAGCGTAACGCGCAGCCTCGTCCCACAAACCTGCAGGTACCTCATGACCGTAAGCCTGCATGCGCCACAGGAAGGACGCACTGTCGCTGATCACGTTGATCGGTACGCCTGTGGAAACCGATGGTGCGACCTGCCGGGCGTAGGTGCTCAGTGCTGTTTCCAGATCACCACGCTCGAGTGCCACCAGCGCACCGTGCCAGGCGATATGGCCGTGCAAGGTTCCGCTGCGGTCGTAGCCCGGCAACCAGTCCTTGATGATTTCAGCCGCCTCGTCGTTGGCACCGGCCTCGTAAAGCACGTGCGCCACGGCATGGACAGCGTTGACGTTTTTGCGTCGCAGCTCCAGCGAGCGTTGAGTCATTGCCCGGCCGAGCGCCACGTTGCCGTTCTCGCCGTGGGCCCAGCCACGATAATTCAGGAACCACCAGTCATCCTCGGGGAAGTGACGGGCGTGCCGTTCGCACAGTTCGACACGCGCCTGGTCGTGGTCGGCCATACCGGAAAACGCGAACAGACCGAACGCCCCCAGCGGCATCGACAGGATCACGATATCCAGCGGCCAACGGTCGGTATGCTCCAGCGCGCCGGCCAGCGCCTTGGCCGGCTGCCCATTGATCGCCAGGGACAACACTTGCACGTGGCTGCGCTCGCGTTCGGTGCCATTGATCTGCACGAGTTCCATGGCTTTGGCGATCTTGGCCTTGGCTTGCGCCACCTCGGCACGTACTGCGTGGAAACGGGCACGCGCAGCAAGTGGCAGAGCAAAATCCGGGTCAGCGGCTATCGCTTCATCGAGGGTTTGCGCAACACCCGGCCAGAGCGAGAGCAGCAGATCCACGCCCGCCCGGTAACGTTCGGCGGCAACTTCGGAAGAGGTCGACAGGGGCAGGCTGTAACGGTCAAGACAGGCCATGTTGCGGGCAACTCCTATATTGTTCTATGCAGAAATGGTCCGAGGTGACCGCTTTATAAAGATGCCCTGTGCGCGGTCGGGTGGGTCACCTCGTGCTCACATTAGAACTCAATCAGCCTTGGCTAACTCTCGACTATCAGTCACATGATGTAGAACACAAGACATCTGCCTGAACAACATGAATAAAGCGGTAATACGCATGAATTCGGCTCCGGTTGCAGCGCCGCAGGTTTTGTCATCATGCACTTCACAACCACTCTTTGCTCGGATCGTCAGATGAACTGGGACATCATCGAAGCGCCTCACGGCATTGCTTCGCCACAACCGCTGAAAGTCCGTGCGCAATCCATTCCGGCTCGGCACAGCTTTCCCGAACATGCCCATGAATGGCACCAGATGGTCTATGCGATTTCTGGCGTCCTGACAGTCAACACCGACGCGGGTTCTTTCGTCATTTCGCCAGAACAAGCGGCCTGGCTCCCCACCGGGCTGAGTCACAAGGTCGGTTCGATGTATGGCGCCGAGTTTCGCAGTTTATGGATCAGCGACCGGATCCCCTCGGGTTTGCCAGCGGACCAACCGACACTGTTTGGTGTCTCACCCTTGCTCAAGGCACTCATCATCGAAGCGACACGTATCGAAGATGAGCAGGAGGAAGCCGGTTACGCAGGGCGCATCACCCAGTTGATTCTTGACCAGCTGCGTCGTGCTACACCCATCTCCACCGCATTGCCCTGGCCGCGAAGCCAGGGCCTGATGAGGTTGTGCGAGACGCTGTACGCCGACCCGGCGGACACGACCGAGATGGAGAGCTGGGCGAAAACCCTGGGCATGTCGGAGCGAACGCTGGCCCGTCGTTTCCTGAACGAAACCGGCTTTAGCCTGCGCACCTGGCGCAGACGCCTGCGATTGTTCCGCGCAATAGAACTCCTGGGAAGTGGGCTGGATGTCACTCGCACGGCGCTGGAACTGGGCTACGGTTCGACCTCGGCGTTCATTTATGCATTCCGCCAGGAGCTGGGCAGTACCCCGCAGGCCTATATGCGCGGTGATGCAGCGAGCGACCCGGGCAACTGAACAGGAAAAAGTTTTTCTTCGCCGACTGCAAAGCAATCCTGCGTTGCAGCCACCTTTCGAGGGGCAAACAATGGAGGCAGTGCGCGCTTCAAAACCTGCGGAACCCAAATGAAAACTTTCAGAATCGATTCGAACGTGGCGCGCCTGGCAACCGCCCAGGCTCTGGCCGGTGCCAACTCGACTGTGGTCTACGCCACTGGGGCCATCATCGGTAACATGCTTGCTCCCCGCCCTTCCCTGGCGACCTTGCCCATCTCGGTGTTCGTCATCGGCATGGCACTGGCGACTCTGCCGATCGGCTACGTCGGCCGACGCTTCGGGCGCCGGGTTGCCTTCCTCGTCGGCAATGCCTGCGGTGTGATCGTCGGGTTGCTCGCCGCCTATGCGCTGTGGACGGCTTCATTCGTCCTGTTCTGCATCGCCATGCTGTTTGGAGGTGCCTACGCCGCTGTCGTGCTGACCTTCCGCTTTGCCGCCGCCGAATGCGTCGACGAGGGAAACCGCGCCAGGGCGCTGTCCATGGTACTGGCCGGGGGGGTGGCAGCCGGTGTATTGGGGCCACAACTGGTGAACGCGACCATGGACGTTTCGCCCCACACCTTTGCCATCACCTATATCGCCGCCGCAGGGTTTGCGCTGCTTTCGGCGTGGGTTCTGCTGGGTGTGCGTTTCACCCAGCCAGCAGCGACATCCGTGTCACTGCAATCGCGCCCGGTCGGCACGGTGATTCGTCAGCCGCGCTTCATCGTGGCGATGCTGTGCGGTGTGGTCAGCTACATGATGATGAATTTCATGATGACGTCTGCGCCGCTGGCCATGGACCTGTGCGGCATCACCAGGGTGAACTCGAATTTCGGTATCGAAATGCACGTGATCGCCATGTATGCACCGAGCTTCTTCACAGGGCGCCTGATCAATCGGTTCGGCGCCCCCTTCATCATCCAGTGCGGACTGGTCCTGATCGGTGCAGCCGCATTGGCGGGTATGGCCGGCATGAGCGTCGGCCACTTCTGGTTGGCGCTGGTCTTGCTCGGCATCGGCTGGAACTTCGGTTTCCTCGGTGCTTCTGCTCTGGTACTGACTTGTCATGCCCGCGAAGACGGTCCGCGGATCCAGGCCATCAATGACTTCGTGGTGTTCGGCACCATGGTGGTTGGCTCCTTCCTGTCCGGCGGCCTGCTCGACATCTTTGGCTGGTCGACTGTGTCTGGAATGATTTTGCCGCCGGTCCTGATTGCCATGGGCGCCCTGTTTTGGCTGCAGAGCCGGCAACGCGACTTGGCCTGTGAGCCTCGGGCCTGACAATCGATGACCAACGCTCGTCCCGGTCGCCCGGGACGAACTCAGAAAATCAATACCTTGTCGGCCTGCATCGTCCAGTCGGCCAGCTCCCCCGGCGCGGCACGCCGTACCCCGTCAACCAGCTCTACGTCCTTCATGCCACGCGCATCCATACCGTCACCGCACAGTGCCACTTCGCCCTTGCGCAGAATCTTTGTCAGTACCAGTTCGAGGTTGTAATGCCCGGTGGGTACCTTCTGCCCGGCCCTCGCACAACCCACTGCATCCGATTGAAGAAAAACCCGGACCTGCGCCTGTTTCTGCGCCGACAACGAACCGGCCAGCCGCAACGCATTGAAGGCTCGCTCAGATCCGTAGCAGCCATCGTTGATGATGAATAGAAATGCGCCCACAACGACTCCTTATCCGTCATAAAAAAGAGGAGTGGGTCTGGCCCATCTCCTCAAAGGTTACCGCAAGAGTTTCAGGACTCTCAGTGACGCAGAATCTGACTCAGGAACGCCTTCGTGCGCTCGGACTGCGGATTGCTGAAGAACGCAGAGGGTTCGTTCTGTTCGACGATCTGCCCCTGGTCCATGAAGATCACCCGGTTCGCCACCGCCTGGGCAAAGCCCATTTCATGGGTGACGCAGAGCATGGTCATGCCCTCCTCGGCCAGCTGGATCATGGTATCGAGGACTTCCTTGATCATTTCCGGGTCCAGTGCCGAGGTCGGCTCGTCGAACAGCATGACCCGCGGGTTCATGCACAGTGCCCGGGCGATGGCCACGCGTTGCTGCTGGCCGCCGGAAAGCTGGCCGGGAAACTTGTGCGCATGCTCGGGGATCCTGACCTTGGTCAGGTAATGCATGGCCATTTCCTCGGCCTGCCGGCGTGGTACCTGACGCACCCAGATCGGCGCCAGGGTGCAGTTCTCGAGGATGGTCAGGTGCGGGAACAGATTGAAGTGCTGGAAGACCATGCCGACTTCCTGACGGACTTCATCGATCTTGCGCAGATCGCTGGTCAGTTCGGTACCGTCGACGACGATGCGGCCTTGCTGGAACTCCTCCAACCGGTTGATGCAACGGATCATCGTCGATTTCCCCGAACCCGAAGGACCGCAGATGACGATCCGCTCTCCTCGGGTAACAGTCAGATTGATGTCGCGCAGTGCATGGTAACTGCCGTACCACTTGTTGACGCCGGATATCTGGATCGCGACTTCCTGGGCGGATGCCTGGGAGACGTTTGAATGCTCGCTTTTCATTGTTATGACTCCTTAGCGGTGATCGGTTTTGAGCCTGCGCTCCAGGTGGATCGAGTAACGCGACATACCAAAGCAGAAGAGGAAGAACACGCCGCCGATGAACAGGAACAGCTCCCAATAGATGCCCTGCCATTCGGTGCTCGCACGAATGGCGGTGGACAGCGCGATGGGGTCAAGCAGACCGATGAACACCACCAGCGTGGTGTCCTTGAACAGGCCGATGAAGGTGCTGACGATCATCGGGATCGAGATTTTCAGGGCCTGCGGCATGATCACCAGACGTTGCGCCTTCCAGTAGTCCAGGCCCAGCGCTTGCGCCGCCTCGGTCTGTCCGTTGGGCAACGCCGCCAGCCCGCCCCTGATCACCTCGGCCATGTACGCGGTAGAGAAGATCGTCACCATGATGATCACGCGCAGAATCAGGTCGAACGAAGTACCGGGAGGCAGGAAGTAGTTGAGCAGCAGCGAGGCGGTGAACAACAGGGTAATCAATGGCACGCCACGGACGAACTCGATGAAGGTCACACTCATCAGCCGGATCAGCGGCATCGACGAACGCCGGCCCAGGGCGAGCAGGATGCCCAGGGGCAGAGACATGGCGATACCGCTCGCCCCGACCACGAAGGACAGCAGAAACCCGCCGAGATCACGGGAAGCCACGGGTGCCAGCACCAGCGGCAGTACGTCCTGAAGGTGTGCTGCCACTGGCCCCACGGCCCGCGCCCACCAGAGTGTCGAGACCGCTGCCGCACCGATCAAGGCAACACCGAGTCCGAAGCGCCGACCCTGGGAGAACACCCATGCAGCCATTGCCAACCCGGCATAGACCATGCCCGGTTCCCACAACGAACCACCCCAGATCAGCCAGAACGCCAGGCCTGGATAAGCAACGCTGAACCAGAGCATTTTTGCCGGCATGCGTTTGAACAGGATCGGCCCCAACGCGACGAATAACAGCACGAAGGCAGCCAGCGGGCGCCAGTAAGACGCTGCTGGATAGAAGCCAAACACCAATTGTGGCCAGCGTTCACGAATCACACCCCAACAGGCACCCGGTTCACCGGCCAGCATGCGCCGACATTCACCCAGGGAATCCGCGTGCCAAATCGAGTTCGCCAGCCATGGGAACACAGCCTGTACCAGTGCTGCGATCGCCAGTAGCGCAACGATCGTCAGCAGGCTGCTCCACCAGCCGTTGAACAACCGCGAACGCACCCAATGAACGATGCCCCCCTGCCCGGCAGGCGGCTCGGCCGGGGCCAGCAATTGCTTGCGAGTCCAGGCGATGGATTGTTGTGTCATGTCAGCGCCCCTGCAATTTCACGCGGTTGTTGTACAGATTCATCAGGCCGGAGATCACCAGGCTGATGGTCAGGTAGATGATCATCATCAGCAGGATGCCCTCCAGCTCCCTGCCGGTCTGGTTGATGGTGATCCCGCCCAGTGTCGAGCGCAGGTCCATGTAGCCGACCGCCAGACCAAGGGAGGTGTGCTTGGTGATGTCCAGGTATTGCGAGGTCAGTGGTGGCACGATTACCCGCAATGCCTGGGGCAGGATGACCAGGCGCATGGTGCGCCCCGGGCGCAGGCCCAGGGCATGCGCCGCCTCGGTCTGCCCGCGGCTGATCGACTGGATGCCACTGCGGACGATTTCCGCGATGAAGGCGCCGGTGTAAACGCTCAGTCCGATCCACATCGCAATCAGTGCGTTGCCCAGTTGCAGGCCGCCCTGGAAGTTGAAACCGCGTAGCTGCGGAAACCCCAGGTGAAAGCCGAGGGCGTACAACAGAACCACCATCGGCAATACCAGCAGTGCCAGTCGCTTCCACCAGAGCACAGGGCGCTTGCCGGTCCGGCTTTGTACGCTATCGGCATGGCGACGCAGCTGGCGATCGAGCAACAGGCAGAGGATCAACAGTCCGATGATTACCAGGGTGTTGATGCCAGGCTGCACGACACCCAGATTGAGCACGCCCAGGTCATGGGAAAACAGCGGCTCGGGAACGTAGATGCCGCGGTTGGTGACGGCAATCGTAGTTTCGCTGATCCCGGCGCTCCGATAGCTGTTCGGCGTCGGCATCGCTTGCGCCATGACCGCACCGATGATCAGGATGCACAGCAGCGCAGGCACATTGCGGAACAGTTCGATGTACCAGCCCATCAGGCGCGATACGATCCAGTTGTCCGACAGGCGCAGCACGCCGGCCAGGACCCCGATCACCGTTGCCGTCACGCAGGCCAGCACGGCCAGGATCAGGGTATTGAGCAGACCGACCAGCGCCGCTCGGCCGTGGGTCATCTGACTGTCGTAGGCAATCGGTTGCTGGTTGATGTCGTAGCCGGCGGCACTCCACAGGAAGCTGAAGGAAAAGTCTTTGCCCAGTGCCGCCAGGTTACGCACCGTGTTGTCCAACAGCCAGGCGGCTGTGAGCATCAGGCACATCAGGGCAATGATCTGAATGGTGTAAGAACGGTAACGCTTGTCATGCAGCAGCATGCCTAGCGAGAAGGACGTCTGGTCGTCCTGCTTGCGGGTCATCGTGAGGGTGGACATCGTGAATCTCTCCCATAGGGGTGGGCAGGCTGTAGCCCCTTGGATGCCATCAGCCTGCCCTTTTGCGGCAAGGGTCGAACGACGCGCCGGGCGGCGCGCTGACTCAGCGGAAAGGCTCGGCGTACAACAGGCCGCCCTGGTTCCATTGGGCGTTCAGGCCTCGCTCAAGACCGATGGGCGTGTGCTTGCCCAGGGAGTTGTCGAAGATCTCGCCATAGTTGCCACCGGCGGCGATAGCGCGGCTGGCCCACTTGTCATCCAGCCCCAGTTGCTGGCCGAAGTTGCCTTCCTTGCCCAGCAACCGGTTGATCTCGGGGTTGCCCGAACCACTGGCCATCTGCGCAAGATTGCCGGACGTCACGCCCAGTTCTTCGGCAGCGACCAGGGCATTGAGCGTCCAGCGCACCACATCCGCCCACTGGTCATCACCCTGGCGAACCATGGGTCCCAGCGGTTCCTTGGAGATGAGTTCACCGAGGACCATGTGCTCATCCGAATTCGCGAAGCTGGCCTTGGAGGCCGCGAGCCCGGAGACATCGTTAGTGAACACGTCACAAGCACCAGCCAGATACTTCTGTTCACCTTCAGCGGTGGAGTCGATCGGTACCGGTTCGTACTTCATGCCGTGGTTACGCGAGTACTCCGCCAGGTTCAGTTCATGAGTGGATCCGGTCTGGACGCAGATCGAGGCGCCATCGAGGTCCTTGACCGATTTTGCCCCCAGTGACTTGCGCACCAGGAATCCCTGGCCATCGTAGTAGTTGATGCCGGCGAAGGTCAGTTTCAGGTCTACGTCGCGGGTGAAAGTCCAGGAGCTGTTGCGAATCAACAGGTCTACTTCGCCCGAGGCCAGGGCGGTAAAACGCGTCTGGCCAGTGGTGGGCACAAAGTTGACCGCATTGGCGTTACCCAATACCGCGGCCGCGACAGCGCGGCACATGGCAACGTCCAGACCTTGCCAGGCTCCCTTGGCGTCCGGGGCGGACAATCCGGTATTGCCGGTCGACACGCCGCAGTTGAGCTTTCCACGAGCTTGCACATCTTTCAGCGTACCGGCGCTGGCGAAACCAGACACCAACGCAGCTGCAAGGCAGACCAGCGGAACGAGGGGGGACTTTGTCATCATGTTCACCTTTGTTGTTGTGATGTTGTTCAAGGCGGCAGTTCAAGGCACAGGTGCAGCAAAGGGCTCGCGTTCATCGCGCGAGCGCCTGTTGTCATGGATAAATCGGGGTAGCGCTGCTCAGCGTTGCTGCACGGCCCGGGTGATGCGCTGGATCGCTTCGTCGACCGTCACTCGACTGCAACCCAGGTTGGCCCGCATGAAGCCTCGGCCTTCCAGGCCGAACTTCTGACCCTTGTCGAGCCAGACCCGTGCCTGGGTGAGCATGAACCGGTCGAGCGCTTCGGCGTCCATGCCCAGGCCGCGGCAGTCCATCCAGGCCAGGTATAGCGAGTCCGTTGGCACCACTTTGATCTGTGGCGTCGCCGCGTGGATGGCTTCGGCAAAGTGCGCCTGGTTGCCACGTACATAGCCGAGCATCTGCTCCAGCCATGGCTCGCCGTGGGTATAGGCCGCCTCGGCCGCCACCATGCCGAGGGCATTGACGTAGCGATAGAGGTTGCGATCGTACTGCCGGACCAGCTCCTCGCGAATCCGCTTGTTGGGGATGAAGATGTTCGCGGTCTGCAGGCCGGGCATGTTGAAAGTCTTGCTCGGTGCCGTGCAGGTGATGCTGTTCTGGGCGAACTGCTCGCCCAGGGACGCGAATGGAATGTGCTTCTTGCGCGGATTGAGAATGATGTCCTGATGAATTTCATCCGAGAGCACCAGCACGTTGTGGCGGGCACAGATCTCGCCCATGGCGCGCAGTTCCGCCTCCGACCAGACGTTGCCCGTCGGGTTATGTGGATGGCTCAGGATGAACAAACGAGTGTGCGGCTGGATCGCGGCTTCGAACCTGCGTTCGTCGAAGCGATAACGCTCGCCATCGAACTCCAGTGGCGCCAGGGCCAGACGCCGGCCGTTGATCTGCGCGTCATCATGAAAGTGTACGTACACCGGCGGCTGTATCAGTACCGAGTCGCCCGGCCTGGTGAACGCCTGGATGGCCGTCTTCATGGTGGTGATGATGCCGGAGGCCTGCATCAGCCAGTCACGGGACACGTCCCAGCCGAAGCGACGTCCCTGCCAACCGATCACCGCATCCACATAGGACTTGCGCGGACCGCCAGCGTAGCCGAATACGCCGAACTGCACGGCCTCGCTCAGCGCGTCAACGACAGCCTGCGGCGAACGGAAATCCATGTCCGCCACCCACATCGGCAGTGGATCGGCGGCGCATTCCTGGGGTGTCAGGAAGTTGTGGCCGTAGTCCCACTTCATGGAGTTGGTGTGCCTGCGGTCGATGACTTCATCGAAAAGGCAGGTGGCTTCGTTGCTGAGCTGCGATGTGAGTACCTGGGTATTCATCGTTCTTGGTATCCAGTCTGTTCACGAAAGATGAGGGCTTGCTTGCCTTGCAGTATTAGTAACAACATCGGATCATGAACAGAAATGGTATTACTTCATCAATCCATGAACTGGGTACATGAATGATCGACTTCCAGCACCTTTCCATCCTGCGTGAGGTTTCACGCACCGGCAGCGTGACGGCTGCCGCTGAGCGACTGAATGTCAGCCAGTCCGCCCTCTCCCACGCGATCGCCAAATTCGAGGAACGCCATGGCATCAAGGTCTGGATGAAGGACGGTCGCAGCCTGCGTTTTACCCAGGCCGGCAGCTACCTGCTAAACCTTGCCGAGCGACTGCTGCCGCAGGTGGAGCATGCCCAGCGGGTGCTCTCGGATTTCGCTGATGGGCGCCGTGGAGCATTGCGCGCCGGCATGGAGTGCCATCCCTGCCAGAAGTGGCTGATGGGCGTCACCGGTCCCTATCTACGGGCCTGGCCCGACGTCGACTTCGAGGTGTGCACCGCCTTTCGTTTCGATGGCGTAGCTGCGCTTACGGGTTTCGAGATAGACCTGCTGATCACCCCGGACCCGATCGATCAGCCCGAACTGCTGTTCACCCCGGTGTTCGATTACGAACTGGTGTTGGTGCTGCATGAAGACCATGCGCTGGCGAACAAGCCCTGGGCCGATCCCCATGACCTGATCCAGGAAACACTGGTCACCGTACCCGTCACCCTGGAGCGGCTGGACATCTACAGCCGATTCCTGGTGCCCGCCAATTGCCGGCCGCATCACCGCATCACGGCGGAAACCACCGAACTGATGCTGCAACTGACAGCGGCCGGACGCGGGATCAGTGTGTTGCCGGAATGGCTGCTGCATGAGGAAGGTCTGGGCCTGCCCTTGAAAGCCCTGCGCATCGGCCCTCACGGCCTGCACAAGAGCATTCACCTGGGCGTGCGCAAGGCAGAAGCGCAGATCGATTACATAGCCGGCTTTCTCGACATCGCCCGAGAGCGCCAGACGACGTAGGCCGGGCGGTTACTCGTTACCCACAATCAGCACCATTCGAAATTTCACCGCACCGGACCTGACGCGCTGGTAAGCCTCCCAGGCGCTTTCCAACGGCTGGGTTTCGATCTGCGCACGGACGTCCGTCATCAAGCTGAAATCCAGGGTTTTTTCCGACTCGAAGGGGCTACCGGTCATTGCGCCCTGGACACTGCGCTCACCGCCCACCAGTGCGCCAGGCATGATGCTCAGGGGCTGCCGGCCGACACCCACCACCAGCAAGCGTCCTTGAGGTGCGAGCGCGGGCATGAGTGCAGAGACTGCATCGCTATCGGTGATGGTGGTAAGGATGACGTCGGCGCCACCCATGTCCCGGAGCCGGGCAACCGGGTCTTCGACCTGGGTGTCGATGTAGTGGTGAGCCCCCAGTCGCTGTACTTCGTCTGCGATATCCGCGCCCCGTCCGACTGCCACTACCCTGAAGCCCATTCTGCGGGCGTATTGCAGCGCCAGATGTCCCAGCCCGCCAATGCCCTGGATCGCCACCAGATCGCCGGCCAAGGCGCCGGATTTGCGCAAGGCATTGAAGGTCGCAATGCCCGCGCACAACAGCGGGGCAGCCTCCACGGCTCCCAGCGCATCAGGAATCGACACGAGCCCGGTTGCCCGAGCAAGCATCATTTGCGCGTAACCGCCGTCCCGAGAACTGCCGGTCACGGGCTGATCGCTGCATAGATTGAAATGCCCGCGTCGGCATTGGTCACATTGCAGACAGTGTCCTCCCAATCGACCGACTCCGACCCGCTGCCCCACGCGCCACGCTTTGGAAACATTCGTCCCCAGCTTCACCAGTCGCCCTACGACTTCATGACCGGGCACGCGTGGGAACTTCACCCCAGACTCCAATCCGGCAATCACCCCAGCGTCGGCGCCGCAGATGCCACAGGCCTGCACTTCGATCAATACTTCGTCGGCACCCGGGTCCGGGATTTCACGCTCGACCATTTCAAGTACACCTGGCCGAATGACCTGCATTGCTTTGTATGTATGGCGAGTCATATCGAAGTCACCTGTAACTGATGAGTGAGCTGCGCTGATTACGAATGCCTTATTGAATGTTCAAGGCACCGGAAAACTGGGTTTTCCTGCTCCCATGAGCAGTGAATGTCGGTCTCTGAATGACAGAAGCATTGAGCATCAGGAGGCTAGATCCTGCGCTTTCCAGACGCAAAGCATTAAATGTTGCGCTCACGGATAGATTTTTTGCGTTGACTGAAAAGTCTTCGTGTGAACGCAAGGCCACGTACCCCGCACACTGAGCACAAGCAATATCAAAACGGGTGCCGTTTTTTTCCCTTGGCACCGATTTGATAGCACCGGCCGCTTTTTCGTCTAACGTCAATGAATGCTTTGGCATGAACCACTTCCTCTTAAAATGGAGTTTGACGATGAAAACTATTGTTTCCTGGCTGACGATTACGCTGGTTGGTCTGGTATTGGGCGCCTGTGCCCCGGTCGGCGCCGGAAGCGGAGGCGCTGGCGAGATGGAGATTCGTTCGGGGAAAATCGAGCAGATTACCCAGACCCAGATGCAGACCAATCACGACAGCGGTGTCGGCGCCATATTGGGCGGCATTGGCGGCCTGGGCCTGGGAAGCCTGGTCGGCCAGGGTACCGGCCGGGATGTGGCAATGATCGCCGGTGCCCTCGCTGGCGCGGCAGGCGGCAATTACGTTGAAAAGAAAAAGTACGATCAGCCCGTGGATGCACAACAAATCATCGTTCGAACCCACAGCGGCGTACTGGTTCAGGTGACCCAACCAATCAACCCGACGCTGAAAAAAGGCATGAACGTTTATGTCGAGGGGGCCGGAAACGAAGCGCGGGTGGTGCCACAAAGTTAAGACGCCCACACTGAAAGTCGGCGTCATCTCCGACACCCACGGACTGCTGCGCCCGCAAGCCATCGCCGCTTTGCAAGGCTGTGATCGGATCATTCACGCGGGCGACATCGGCAGCGCGCAGGTCCTCGACCAACTGTCCGCTATCGCCGCAGTGGATGCGGTGCGTGGCAACAATGACCTCGAGCCCTGGGCGCGCGAGCTGCCCGACTGCTTGCGCCTGGACCTCAACGGCTGGGCGGTTCTGCTGGTGCATGACATCGCCGATGTGCCGTTCAATCTCGATGACGATATCAAGCTGGTGATTACCGGGCACTCGCACAAGCCGTGCATCGACTGGCGCGGTGAACGCCTGTACCTGAATCCGGGAAGCGCCGGACGTCGACGCTTCAAGTTGCCTGTCACGCTGGCGTTGCTTGAAGTGCATGCCCGGTCAATCGAACCACGGCTGGTGTCACTGCTCGACTGACGACTGCCCTCCACTTACATCGATTTGCCGGGAGCATGTCGCGTACTCGTGCGCTTGAATTGGCGTTCGCTCGGGTCCGTCAGACTGAATTTTCAGCACTGACTCACCTGAATAAAAATCCGTCATGACATGTCATGACCACCCTCAAAAACGGACTTCGACCAACAAATACGGGGGTTAAAGGACGAACGGTCGTGAGCCGTCAAGCGCGGGGAATTGCAGAGAGTTTGCAGCCACTACAGGCTTTTCAAAAGGGCGCGTTCGTCGCGGTAAAGTGAACTTCACTTCCAACACGTGTCACATTAGGTCTCCACCACGTGAACTTAAAAAGAGGTAGAAAGCTATGAGCATGGCCACAATTGTCAGTGCAGTGATTTCCAGTCTCGCACCCAGTGTCTTCGACCAGAACAGCCTGCAAGATCCTGGCGCGCATGTATCAGCCGTCGATTACCATTACGGGATGGACATCGATGTGAAACGGGTGCTGCAACGCACCGATACTTCCGACAAGACAGGTGTAGTACCTGTGACCCTGGTCTACGAAGACAGCGAGGGCGAAGTTCACAAGATTCGTTTCCTCGAATGGGGCGGCACCCCCGCCGACCCAACCAGCGTTGCCTGATCCGCTCACCGACAGGGTTCCAGGCCTCGCCTGCGCCTGAACACAAAAATTAAAACTCATATATACGCCAAGTGCGATTGATGTTTTTTGTCATCTGAAAGTTTATACATTCGAATGAATGAAAGTTCATTCGTGAAAATTACTATTAACCAGGCAGCGTAATGCCGCGAGATTAATCAATAGTAACTTCTGGATCTTAAATTCGATCAGCGACGGCAAACTCCAATCAAGCCATGCTGAAAACAATATTGATTCACTATTGAAATCAAGAGGTCACCATGGAACTTAGTATGCTCTCTTCGTCCACCGTGGAATATATGCGTTTGGGCGTTGTTTATTTTCATCTTATCGCCTGCTGTGTGGCAATCGGACTGGTGTTGACCAGTGACATTGCAATGGTCAAGCAACTCCTGAAAGGGGATGTGTCGGGTCACCATGATGACGCGCACATGGAAAGCCTGCAAAAAACCGTATCGCTTGCACTTGTTGCACTCTGGATTACGGGCATTGCTATTGTCGGGATCGATTATGCCGGCAAGGGAATGGAGTATTTCCTCAATCCAAAAATACAAGCCAAAATCGGCATCGTTGTGCTGTTGACCATTAACGGTTTCCTGTTGCACAGCGCGGTATTGCCGGCCCTGAAAAAAGCCGGTTCGCTTCTCAACCTCTCCTTCAGCCTGCGCATGCTGGCTTTGTTCTCCGGCGCCTTCTCTGCCGTGTCGTGGTTCTATGCCGCCATGCTCGGTGTCGGTCGTCCGCTGGCCTGGAAATACTCGCTGGTCGAGTTGCTGGCAGCCTATCCGGTTCTCATCGTCGGTGGCTTTGCAACGATGGTGCTGCTCACCGCCTGGGCAAAGAACAAAGACGCCCAAAACCGTATGGAGCAAAGCGCCTGGGACAGCAAAAACGCTGCCCTGGCTGGCTGGTAAAGCCAGGCACGTTCAGTGTTGATCAATGAATTGCGTTGCTGACTATTTATCAAATTTCACTTTTAACTTGAGGATATCCAAATGAAATCCATGAAAGCCCTCTTCGTCATCGCCGCTTTGACCGCTTCTTCCCTGGCCATGGCCACAGGTGGTGGTGACAAAAATTTCAATCGCATGGAGTCGGCCCGCAAAGTCTCGATGGAAGCCTTCCACGTTGCGCAGAAACAGAAGGCTGAAGCCGCGGTAGCGCAAAGCAAGGCGAAGGTGTCCGACCGTACCAACGGTTGATCTGTGTAATTCATTCAGCCTCTAGCCGCTTGCAGCATCCAACGTGCTGCAAGCGGTTTTTTTTTAACGAAAAAAAGGTCTGGTACGTTGTCCTTCAGTCCGCGCCTTTGCGCAACGACCGCCTGACCTCGGCCTGTATGGCATACGCCGGCGATTCCACGGCATTGAAGTCCTGTGTATAGCGCTGGGCAAATCCCTCCACTCCCCACTCCTGATACTGCTGCACATGTTTGAGCTCGTGGGCCCAGAGCGCGATGTCCTGCTCTGCGACTTGAGCGTCCCGGAAGAGGATGATGTCGATCAACGTCACGGCACCGACATCGGGGTTTTGCAGCATGGCAGTGGCGGCGCTGAATTGACCGTTGTCGCTAATTTTGTAGCGTGCGGCATCGAGGACGCCGGGGTCGTACCAGCGCAGCAGTTGCTCGCGGATGCGCACTGGAATCGGCTGAATGTCGGCGCTGGCTGCTTCGGCCCGTGCCTGGCTCAGCCACAACGCCAGGGTCGACGCAGCGAACCGGTAGATGTCACCAGGCATCCCGTCCGGCAGGCAGATGCAGTCGTCCAGGCACACCTGTTTTTCGCCAGCTGGGCAGTCGGTGGCCTGGGCCGGTACCTCAAGCGTCAGGCCAAGAACAAACAGCGCCACCAGAGGCGTGATGATCGGCAGCATTGGATGCTCCAGATGGCAGGCGAGCTAGATGAGTGGTGAAGCGCGTGGGTGTACGCCGGGCAGCCTTTGCTCTTCTGTAGGGGCGGGTGCCCGCTTGCAGCATGCTCGCGATGGACGTCAACGATAACGCTGGCTGCCTGAATGCCCGCGTTGCCCTGGCGTTTTTCGCGAGCATGCTCGCTCCTACAGGTCCATGCATACGGCCGGCCGGTAGGCTGCATCGCTTTGCTTTGGCTTTTGATCTTCTTGCCCCTTGTTACTTGGGGCCGGGCGGCGTTCCGTTTTTCCAAGTAACTCGCCGTAAGTGCGCAACCATAAGTAGCCGTTACCGAAGAAGCGGATATGTACTCCGAGCAAACGACCGTCAGGCCCCGTCTATCCTCTTAAGTGAACAGCATTACCCCCCTAGCGACCGAGCAATGAACTGGCCAACAGCGCCTCCAACCCCATCGGCCCGGCAAAATGATAACCCTGGGCCTGCCCTGCCCCCATCTCGCGCAGCAGCTCCAGCGTCGCTTCATCCTCGACGCCTTCAGCCACCACACTCAGGTCCAGCGATTCGGCCATTCGCACAATCGCCCGGACGATCGCGCGACTGCGAGGGCTGCTGGTGAGTTCGAAAATGAACGACTTGTCGATCTTCAAGCCGCTGAACCGGTATTGATGCACATAGCTCAGGGATGAAAACCCTGCACCGAAGTCATCAAGCACCACCGACATGCCGTTGTCCGCCAGTTGCTGCATGGTCTGTCGGGCAATCGCCGGCTCGGCGACCAGTGCCCCTTCGGTGAGTTCCAGGCAGATTCGCGACGGCGAAACCCGGTGCTGCGCCAACAGCTCCAGCACCTCACTGGCGAAGTCGGGACGCGTCATGCTGTAGCTGGAACAATTGACGTGCACCGATGGCCAGTTGGCATGCTCGGGTTGTGCGAGGATGGCGGCAATGCTGGCAAGCATGTACAGGTCCAGTCGACCGATCAGGCGCAAGCCTTCGACATCCGGCAGGAACTCGCCCGGCGCGATCACCCGGCCGCCGGGCTGATGCCAGCGGATCAGTGCTTCAAGGGCCAACAGCTCGCCGGTTTCGACGCTGACGATCGGCTGGAAATACGGCAGCAGTTCGTCAGTACGCTTGAGCGCATTGCGCAAGGCTCCCTCACGCTCGACCTGGTCCGAGACTTCACGGCGCAATTCCTGATTGAACACCGCGAAGCTGTCGCGCCCGGCACTCTTGACCCGGTACATCGCCGCATCGGCATCGCGCAGCAAGTCGGCGGGCTCGTGATGGAACTGACTGTCGGCACTGACAATCCCGATACTGCAAGAGGAGAAAACTTCATAGCCATTGATGAAAAACGGCAGGTCGAACGCGACCAGTATCCGCTCGGCAATTTCGACCATCACCTCCAGCGATGCGTCCGGAGCCAGTACCGAAAACTCGTCGCCCCCCAGGCGCGCCAGCATGTCGGTGTCGCGCAGGCAACCACGCAGACGGTGGGCCGCCTGCACCAACAGCAGATCACCAAAGTGGTGGCCGAAGCTGTCGTTGACCATCTTGAAGCGGTCCAGATCGATGAACATCACCGCCAGATGCCCGCCTTCGCTACCGAACCGCGCCCAGGCCAGATTCAGACGCTGTTGCAGGTAGGTGCGATTCGGAAGCCCGGTCAACGCATCGTGGGCGTTTTCGTACTGCAACTTGGCATTGGCGTGATCGAGTTCACGGGTGCGGCTCTGCACCCGGGCTTCCAGCTTGAGGTTGGCGGCATGGATCGCTTCGGCGGCCGTGCGTCGCGACAACGCGGTATCAATGTGCCGTGACACAAAGGTCAGCAGTTCCTGGTGACGCAGGGTATAGCGCACCTGCGAGGTGTAGCTCTGCACCGCCAGCACGCCACGCACCACGTCCTCTTCGAACAAGGGAATGCCCAGCCAGGAGTGGGAGCGCACGGACTCATGGGCCTCCTCGATTTCACCCTGCGCAGACAGTCGCGCCGCCTCGTCGGCGTCTATCAGGCAAGGCCGGCGCTGACGAATCACGTACTCGGTCAAGCCCCGCCGCCCTCGGCGTGCCGCCGGACAGGTCGTTTGCCGTTCGTCCACGTAATAGGGAAACGTCACTTCACCGGTCCCATCGTCGAACAGCGCGATGTAGAAGTTCTGCGCGAACAGCAGATCGCCGACGATGCCATGCAAGGTCCGGAACAACTCGGCCATGTCACCCGGCTGACTCGACAATTCGGCAATCTGGAACAGCGCGCTTTGCAGATGTTCGGCGCGCTCGCGGTCTGCCACTTCCTGGCGCAATGTATCGTTGAGTGCCGATAGCTCCAGGGTGCGACGCATCACCGTTTCTTCCAGATCCTCGCGGTGCAGAATCCGGTCCAGTGCCATGGCCACGTGGCGAGCGACCACCAGGAACAGCGCGCGGTCTTCGGCACTGTAGGTACGGGAAACGTCGTAGACCTGCATCGCCAGCATGCCGAACACGTCATCCGAGGCGTTTTTCAACGGCGCGCCCATCCAGAACTCGGGACGCTCGCCCAAACAGTGGAAACGCCCCTGGGCTTGAGCCGCGAGAATGCCAACGGCGTCGATCAACAATGGCTGGCCAGAGGTCAATACATAGCCGGTCATCGACAGGTGCGTCGGGTCGAGGTATTCGTGGTTCTCGGCCTCCGGGGCTTGCGGATCAATGATGTCGACGTAATAGGGGTAGTCGATCTTGCCGGTGTGTCGGTCATACAGCGCGAGATAGAAGTTCTCGGCGTCGATCAGGCTGGCCAACAGGCGGTGAACCCCCACCAGAAACACTGACCGGTCGCGGGTGGAACTGGCCAGGTAGGTGATTTCATACAACACACGCTGGGTGATCTGCGCACGGGCCAGGGTATCGGTCTGTAGCCGGATGCCCAGGCGCTGGGCAAATTCCGCGAGCGCCGGTTGACCTGCATCTTCGATAGGCGCCAGCAGCCAACCCAACTCACTTTCGCCCCTGCCGGTTGGCCAGCGGTGCAGGTTGCGTGTGCGGCAAAACACTTCGAACTCGTCATTCGCAACACTTGAAGGCCACTGCACCCTCGAGTCGCCCTGGCCAACCCGATGCATCTGCTCACCGGCGCGGTAAAAGGCCCACGCGGTGCTATGGGCCCAGTTACGCGCTGAGTCCAGCAAGTGTTCGATGGTGTCGTCGCCAGTGTCAGCCATGCCGACAGTATCCGGGTTCCCTCGGGGTTGAAGTGCGGCAACTTCGCAATTGCTCGAATGCCGGCGGGAGCCGGTCAACGTACGAATACTCATCAGCGCTCCCTGAGCCAAAAATTGCCGAAACTCGCTTACCGCTTGCTAGCAATATGCCATTAAGCTTTTCATTTAAAGCTTGCAGAGTTTTTTTTCAATGGCCTTGTTCACTTTAGTTGCAGGGATGAGACGGACCGCAAATTATTCGTTGCCTGTTGCCCAACGAAGAAACGCCACCTGTAGGAGCGAGCAAGCTCGCGATGGTCGTCAACGATAACGCGGGTCTACTGGATGAACGCGGCGATCTTGTGCCCATCGCGAGCATGCTGTTCTGGTCAAGTTTTTCCGGACACCGATTACGGTGATCAAGCCGCCTGCTGCTCCATGGCTATTGGCGACAGGTAGTTGTTGTAGCTGTGGAGCCTG
>NZ_NEHO01000014.1 GCF_002113375.1 Pseudomonas sp. R37(2017)
CAGGCTCCACAGCTACAACAACTACCTGTCGCCAATAGCCATGGAGCAGCAGGCGGCTTGATCACCGTAATCGGTGTCCGGAAAAACTTGACCAGAACAGCTCGCGATGGCGGTGTGTCAGGCGACGTGGATGTTGGATGTGCCGGCCTGATCGCGAGCATGCTCGCTCCTACAGGTATATATGGCGTTCCCGGGATTTTTGCCTGGCCGTGATCTCCTGTAGGAGCGAGCAAGCTCGCGATGGCGGTGTGTCAGGCGACGTGGATGTTCGATGTACCGCCCTCATCGCGAGCGTGCTCGCTCCTACAGGTTTACTTGGCGTTCCCCCCTGCTCGCGATGGTCGTTAACGCGGCGCTGACGCACTGGCACAACCAAAACCCCAAGCGCAATGACACAAAAAATAAAATACGTGCCATTATGTGTGGCGCATAATTTTGTTTTTGTGCCATTAACCGTCACTGGCGTCACAGAACCCGCACCCGGGCTGAGTCTTGGTCAGTGGCCTTTACCCAATGACATCACTCCCAAGGAGGCGTCATGAGCAGTGCATTGCTTGGTCCGATCAGTCAGATCGGGTATCTGGTCGAGAGCCTGGAACAGAGCATGGAGCGCTGGCGACAGCATCTCGGTGTCGGGCCCTGGACGCTCTTTCGCAACGTCAGCCTCGAAGGCACGTATCGAGGTGAGCCGGTCAGGGTCGCGATCGATGTCGGGCTTGCCTACCAAGGGGATCTCCAGATCGAACTGATCCAGGTGACCAACGATGCCAAGTCGCCTTATCGAGATGTTCAAGGCCAGCCTATTCGCGGCATGCATCATGTGGCCTGGGTGGTCGATGACTTCGACCAGACGCTGGCGCACCTGACTGCGACCGGTTTGCAGACGGTTTTCGAAGCCAGCAACCCGACGACCCGCGTGGCCTATCTGGAAAACGCATCGGAGCCTGGCGTGCTTTACGAAATCATCCATGGGACCGGGATGCGCGAGTTGATCCAGCAGGGTATTGCGGCCGCCAGGCACTGGGATGGTTCGGATGCGGTGCACATTATCGACGTGGGGGCGTGAGGGGCAGCATGTCAAAACGACTTGAAGGTAAAGCGGCATTGGTGCTGGGCGTGGCACCCGGCAACATCGGCGAAGCCGTGGCCCGACGCTATGTCGAACAGGGCGCGCGGGTGCTGGTTGCAGGGCGTCGCGCCGATGCGGTGGCGGCGGTTGCGCATGCGCTCGGGGTGCCCTGGCTGGCGTGCGATATCACCTCGCAGGCCGAGGTCGAGGATCTGGTGGCGCAGAGCAGGCAGTGCCTTGACGGCCTCGACATCGGCGTCAATGCCACGGGCTGGGGGCTCTTGAAGCCGTTCCTTGAACACAGCCGCGAAGACCTGGAAAAAATGAACGCGGTGCAATTCACCGGCCCGTTCCAGTACTTTCAGGCGCTGTTGCGCCACATGCCGGCGGGGGGATCGATCATCCAGATTTCGTCGGTCACGGCCAGCATCATGTTCGACGATCACGCCGCGTACATGGGGACCAAGGCCGGTATCGACCACGTCATCCGCTGCATCGCCCACGAATTCGGTCATCAGGGTATCCGGGCCAACTCCATTGCCCCCGGTGGCGTTGCCGATGCGCCGATGTCGGGTGGCGGGCTGCTGCACCCGTCCATCGCTGCCCTTTATCACCGTGAAATCCCGCTGGGGCGCAGCGGCGTGTCCGCCGAAGTGGCCGATGCGGCGCTGTGGCTGGCCAGCGAAGAGTCCAGCTTCGTGACCGGTCAGGTCATTCATGTCAGCGGCGGCCAGACGCTGCGGCGCAACCCGTCCATTGGCGAGATCCATACGGCGGCAACGACGACCCCCGAACAACACCTCTGACAAGCCGGTGCCAAACCCGGGCACGGCCGGCGATACCGGCCGTGCGACGGTTCAGGGCTTGATGATGACTTTGGCCGACTGTTGTGGGTCGGCCGCCGTTTTGTAGGCCTGCGCGACGCTGTCGAGCGAGAAGCGGTGGCTGATCATCGATTGCGCATCGAATGCGCCGGATGCCAGCAACTCCAGTGCCTGGGCGAACTCCGTCGGATAACACAGGGTGCCGATCAGTTCGAGTTCCTTGACCTGCAGGATCGAGAAGTCGAAAGCCTGCGCTTGCTTGTAGACACTCGCCACCGTGATGCGGGCGGCATCGCGGGCCCTGGCGATGGCGTCGTGCAGCACGCTGCTCACCCCTGAACACTCAAAGATCACCTGGGTCGCGGGTGCTTGTGTCCCCAGGAAAGTCGGCACGCTGCCATGTGCACGGGCGAGTTCGCTCCACAGGTTGTCTCGCGTCGGGTCGAGCGTCAGGTTCGCCCCGAGACCGGCAGCGATCTCCAGGCGCCGACCGGACAGGTCAGCCACGGCAATCTGCCGGATGCCCCGGGCCTTCAGGCACGCGACGATGCCCAGGCCAATGGCCCCGGCGCCAAGGACCAGGACGGACTCGGCGGCCGTCACCCGTGAGCGATTGACCGCGTGCAAGGCCACTGCCAGCGGTTCGACGAGTGCGGCCACTTCCACGCAAAGGTTCGCCGGCAGTTCATGCAGGATCGGGTCGCTGTTGACATTGCGCACCCGGACCAGCTTCGCCAGTGCTCCCTCATCGCTGCCCACGCCGATCATCGCGCCGTTGGCCATGGGATTGACCACGACCCGCATGCCCGGTCGATAGTGAACGACCGCCGTGCCCACCTCGCGGATCACTCCGGAGAACTCATGCCCCAATGGCATCGGTGCGCCATCGCGGCGAATGCCCCCGCTCTCATAGAAGCCCAGGTCGCTCCCGCAAACACCGCACGCGGCAACTTCGACCAGCACATCCGTCTCATCCAGGGACGGCAAAGGGACTTCGTCCACCCGTAGGTCTCGAGGGCCGTGGAGTCGTACCTGTTTCATCACATGGGTCATTGGGCAGTCCTGTCGGTCGATGATGCCGATTGGGCGGCGATGTGATCGGCGGCGATGAAGGCGAAGGTCATCGCCGGGCCAATGGTCGAGCCGGGGCCGGGATAGGTCTTGCCCATCAGCGCCGCCGAGGTGTTGCCCACCGCATAGCAGCCGGCAATGGCCGAGCCGTCCGGGCGCAGTACGCGCGCGCAGGCGTCGGTGCGCAGCCCGCCCTTGGTGCCCAGTTCGCCCGGGTCGATGCGCAAGGCATAGAAGGGGGCGCGATCGATCGGGCCAAGGCAGGGGTTGGGTTTGCAGGTGGTATCGCCGTAGTAGCGGTCGAACAGGTTGCCGCCCTTGCCGAACTGCGGATCGACGCCAGCGGCGGCGTATTGGTTCATCTGCGCGAGGGTGGCTTCAAGCCCCGCTGCGTCGACGCCGATCTTCGTCGCCAGCTCGGCCGGTGTGCCGGCGCGGTAGATCACGTTGTCGAGCCAGCCGGCGGGGATCTTGCTGTCCGGCTGCACGCTGCCCGGCAGCAATACGCCACAGGGATAGCGCTTGCGGTATTCGGCATCGAATATCAGCCAGGCCGGTGCATTGGCCTGGGTGCGCTGATGGTCGGCATACATCGCATAGATGATGTCCGTGTAGGGCGCGGCTTCGTTGACGAAGCGTTGCCCCAGTCGATTGACCATCACGCAACGGGGCGCCGCGCGTTCGACGAACAGGGCGCGCTGGCTCGACTCGCCTGGCACTCGTACTGTCGGAGCGCCCCAGGTGTGTTCCATCAGCGCCACCGCACCGCCGGCCTCCAGCCCGGCGCGAATGCCGTCGCCATGGTTTATCGGCGGCGCCGCCGTCCATTGGGCCTGGGTGGGCTGGGGCAGATACAGTTCGCGCATCGCCTGGTTCGATTCGAAACCACCGCAGGCAAGCACCACGCCGTGCCGCGCCCGCAGGCGTTGAGTGCGCCCCTCGCGCAGCACTTCGAGGCCGACCACCCGGCCTTCATCCAGTTGCAATGACTGCATCGAGGTTTGCAGCCACAAGGGAATGCCACGCTCGGCCAATGCGGCGCGCAGACTGGCCACCAGGGCGTTGCCAAGCGTCAGGCGGCGATCTCGTCGGCTGCGGCGACGCCAGCGAAAATCACTCAGGTAACGCAACGCCAGCCCAGCGGTCAGCCGCAGCCAGCCGCGCTCCTTGGCAAGGATGGTGTGGGCCTCGACCTGGGTCATGGCGATACGTCCGCCAATCAGGGTCGCCGGCGAGGCCGGCCGCAACCGCTCGAAGTGTTCACCCAGGCGTGCCGCGTCGAACGGGGCCGGCTCCATGGTGCGGTAGCCGGGCTTGCCGCCCTTGCGGTCCGGGTAGTAGTCGGGGTAGCGCGGCACTGCGCGGAATTGTGTGCGCGCCTGGCGCGCCAGGTACTCGACCATTTTCGGGCCATTGTCGAGATAGGCGTCGATGCGCTGCTGATCGAAATCCTCGCCGACCACCTCGCGCAAATAGCTGATCGCTTCGTCGTATGAATCGCTGCCCCCCAGTGCGGCGATCTGGTCGTTGCAGGGAATCCAGATCCCGCCCCCGGATACCGCCGTGGTGCCGCCATAGACATCGCTCTTTTCAATCGCGAGCACCGACAAGCCGTTGTCGTGCGCTCGCAGCGCTGCGGTCAAGGCGCCGGCGCCCGAACCGACAATCACCACATCAAACTCATCGTCCCGGTTTGAGTCCTGCTGACTTCTGGTCATGGCTACGCTTCCCGTTAAATAGCTGGCTCTATGTCACATATTTGCATATGTGTGTCAGAGATTGGCACGAAATGGATTTTTGTGCCATGCCATGTGAAAATCGGGCGCGAATGCTTTTCCCAAGGGCCGGGCACGAATGCCCGCCCCCACGAGCGCGTGAAGGTGCAAATGAGTCGACAACTGCGCTGGGGTGATGCCAGCAGAATGGAAAACGCCAGCGATGGCCGCTCGCTGATCCTGCGCGCCGCCCTCGATGCGATGATCGCCGAGGGCGCCGAGGGTTTTTCGATCGATGACGTGGCCCGCGGTGCCAACATCTCGCGCCGCACCCTGTACCGGTATTACGGTTCCAAGAAGGAGCTGATTCAGGCTGTCGTCAATGCAGAGAACGCTGCCTTTTTCGAGGAAATGCAACGCTCCCTGAATGAGTTCGAGGATGACTTCGAGGCCTATCTCATAGAGTGCGTGTGTTTCTCCGTACGCTACCTGGACCGGCATAACGGCGGCTTCCACCATAGCTACCTGACGAAGAACTCAACCCTGGAAGTGTTCACCTACATCCTCGAAAACATCGCACCGATGTGGCGTGACGTGCTGGATGAACCCTATCGTCGCCATGTCGAGCGCCACAGCGGATCTGTCGCGCCGCTGGAGAACATCATTGCGTTGATCAGCCGGATCGGGCTTGCGTACTGCCTCGTGCCGGCTGACGATCAAGCGATTCGCCAGCAACTGGCGATTCTTCAGCCGACGCTTGTTGGCCGGGAAACGCTTGAGTAAAAGAGGCAGGGGGCGGGCCGGGGTGAGCCGGTGCGCTTTGAACCACGATGTGCCACTCGTTATCAGGATGAACAGGTTATGACCATGCAGGACGTTTCGCTTCAAGACATCGCCGCGCCTGAAGGCGTTTGTTATGGCTGCGGCAGCCAGAATCCCCACGGGCTGCACATCAAGAGCTTCTGGCATGACGACGGGGTGCATGTCATGGCCGAGCATATGCCGGATGACAAGTATTGCGGCTGGCCGGATCTGGTCTACGGCGGTTTGATCGCGATGCTGGTCGATTGCCACTCCAACTGGGCCGCGATGGCTTATCACTACCGGGCTGAACAGCGCGAAGCGGGCAGCTTGCCCCACATCACCTGCGTCACCGGTAACCTGGGCATCAAGTTCATCAAGCCTACCCCGATGGGGGTGCGCCTGACGTTGCGGGCAAAAGTCGAGGGCGAGGTCGGGCGCAAGAGTCGGGTCATCTGTGAGGTTTTCGCCGGGGATGTCCTGACCGCTGTCGGGGACTCCACGTTTGTCCGCGTCGATACCGAGCAGCTCAGGGCTGCCGCGCAAGCAGAAAGCAAAACCGTACCATTGTAACTGTAGGAGCGAGCATGCTCGCGATGAACGTTAACGATAACGCTGGAAGTCTGATACCCCGCGGCGTTATTGCGTCCATCGCGAGCATGCTCGCTCCTACAGGTGGCCCGGTTTTTTGCGGATGAAGCACTCGGCAATCAGTACTGCGCACGCAGGCTCAGGGTCACGGTGCGTGGGTCGCCGTAGAAGTTGGTGCCCCAGGCGGCATCGACGCGCTCGTAGTACTTGCGGTCGAACAGGTTGTTGGCGGTCAGGGTCGACGACAGGTGGTCGTTGAACTTGTAGCCGACCTGCGCCGTGGTGACGGCATAGCCGCCTTGTCGGAACTTCACGTCACGCTGGTAATAAGTTTCGCTGACCGCACGCACGCCGCCGGCGACGCTGAAGTCCTTGAGCGGACCGTCGGTGAATTCGTATTTGGTCCACAGGTTGTAGTTGTGCTTGGGCGTGATGGTGCTGAAGGTCTTGCCTTTGTTGGCTTCATCGCCGTCCAGGAACTTGGTGGAGGTGTAGGCGTAGCCGGTGACGATGCTCCAGTTGTCCGTCAGGTTTCCGCTCAACTCGGTTTCCCAACCCTCGCTGCGTGCCCGCCCTTCGGTCATGTAGGCGCCGGAGGTGTTGTCGTACTCGGCGCGGTTTTCGTCGTAGATACGGAAGGCGGCGATGCTGGCGTTCAGGCGGCCATCGTAGAATTCGCGCTTGAGACCGATTTCGTACTGTTTGCCTTTGCGCGGGCCGACCGGCTCGCCGTCCGTGCCGATTTCGCTCTGCGGCTTGAACACGCCGGTGTAGCTGAAGTAGGTCGACAGTTCCGGTGTGATCTTGCCGATGAGCGCGCCGTATGGCACGACCTTGTGGTTGATGCTGGTGTGGGCTTCGCCGAAGTTGTTGAAGAAGGCGTTGGCGTTCTTCGCGTCGCTTTCGTACCAGGTCACACGACTGCCGCCGAGGACGTCGAGCCAGTCGGTGACGTTGAGCTTGGCACGGCTGTAGATACCGTACTGGTCTGACTTGGACCAGTTGCCGTTGACGTGCGCATAGTCGTTGCGGGGAATGTTGTTGTCCGGATCAAACACGTTGATCGGAAAGTACTCGCCACCGCCATAGGTGAAGTCCTTGTCCAGGTGCTGGTACTCGGCACCCAGGGTGAACTCGTGGCGACGATCGGCGAACTCGAAAGGCGTGGTGACGAAGCTGTCGACACCCAGGGTCTTGATGTGGGTGTAGTAGTCGTACGCCACGGCCCAGCTGTCACCGGTGACCGGGTCGACAGCGCCGTCGGCCCAGGTGAAGTTGCGCTCCGGGGTTTCGGCGTCGCGGTAGGTCACGGTGGTCTTGAACTGACCGCCATTGTCCAGCGCGTGATCAACTTCGGCAAAGGACTCCCAGACTATTTCGTTCAGGGTGTTCCACTTGGCGTCGACGTTGGTCGAGCGCGGAACGTCCAGCAACGTGCCGTCGGCATAGGCCGGCAAGCCGAACGCCGGGGTGGAGTTGTTCTTCTGGTAGGCGCCGCCCACCGACAATGTGGTGGACGGGCCGAGGTCGAATTCCAGGCGACCGTAGATCATCGGGCGTTCGTTCTGCGCGTAGTCGACGAAGGACTTGTTGTTCTCGTAGGCCGTGATGAGGCGACCGCGCACGGTGCCCTGGTCGTTCAACGGGCCGGTCACGTCCACCGAGGAACGGTAGTGATCGTAGGAGCCTCCGGCCAGTTCACCGCCGAGGGCGAACTGGCCCAGGGCGCGCTTGCGTACCACGTTGATCGTACCGCCGGGTTCGCCAGCGCCCTGGTACAGGCCGGACGGGCCGCGCAGCACTTCGATGCGGTCGTACATCGCCAGGTCGAAACTGGTGGCCATGTCGCCCTGGCCGGTGGGTTGCGAAACGCCGTCGACCTGCACCTGGTCGACGAGGAAGCCGCGCATGTAGATGTCGTTGAGGCTGGAGCCGGTGTTGTAGCTCTTGATGGTCACGCCGGTGACCTGACGCATGGCGTCCTGCAGGCTGTTCAGGTTCTGGTCGTCCATGCGCTGGCGCGTGACGACGGACACCGACTGCGGGATGTCCTTGAGCTTGATGTTGCCTTTGCCGATGGTCACTTCATCGCTGGTGTAGGAGTGCGTACCTTCGGTGGTCGGTCCCAGCGCCACGCCGGTGATGGACGTCGCACCCAGCTGCAATGCACTGGAGTCACCGACCGCTGGCACCAGCGATACGGTGTTGCCATTCAACTGAAAATTGATGCCGCTCCCCAGCAGCAAGGTTTTCAGTGCCTGTTCCGGTTCCATGCTGCCGGACACCGCCGTGGACTTGATGCCGTTGACCATGTCCTGGCTATAGAGAATCTGCAGGTTGGTCTGCTGGCCCAGTTGGCGCAATGCACTGGCCAGCGATTGGGCCGGCACATCGACGCTCACCGGGGCTGCCTCGACCTGGGAGGTCCCCAGCAGCAACAGGGGCAGCAGCACACCCGGCACCATCGTACGGAATTTCTTTTGCCGTTCGATGGCCAATGCCAAAGGTGCGCGGGACAGAGTAAGGCTTTGCATTGCTCGAATCGCTCCAGAATGGTGTGTGCAGTTTTTTAGTTAATGATAATTATTATTAGACGTACCACTTTGGCTAAACCGGAAAACAAACTTCAAAAAACAACAACCTGCGCATAGCCAACGGCGTCAGGCGGTGGCGCGCTCGGTGACGACCCGACCCGATTCCAGGCGCACCAGTTGATCGGCCATGTCGAAATAGCGGTCGTCGTGGGAGATGACGATGATGGTTTTGCCCAGGCGCTTGAGGTCCGGCAGCAGCTCGGTATAGAAAATGCGGCGGAAGGTCGGGTCCTGGTCGGCGGCCCACTCGTCGAACACCAGCACCGGGCGCTCTTCCAGCCAGGCATTGACCAGCGCCAGGCGCTTGCGCTGGCCGGTGGACAGGTCGGTGGTGGTGAAGCTGCCGTCCCTGACGCTGACCTTGTGGGCAATTTCCAGGCGTTGCAGGTAGGCATTAGCGTCTTCGGGAATGTGCCGGTCGCCCTGCACCACGTCATCGAACAGGTAGTAGTCGGCAAAGATCGTGGTGAACAATTGGCGATAGTCATCGCGATTGTGTGCATCGATTTCCTGGTCGTTGAGCAGGATCGAACCCTGTTGCGGCGCGTAGAGGCCCAGCAGCAATTTGATCAGCGTGGTCTTGCCGCAGCCGTTTTCGCCGACGATGAAAATGATGTCGCCTGGCTCGATGGTCAGGTTCACCGGCCCCAGGCGAAACGCCTCGCTGCCCGGTGCGGCCGGGAAGGCGTAGCTGACGTTGTCCAGTTGCAGGCGGTTGATCTCGGTCGGCTGGGGGCCTTGGTCGTTGAGCAATAGATGCGGTTCTGGCGAGGAGAACTGGCTCGACAGCTCGGCGATGCGGCGAAAGGCAATGCGCGCGCGACTGACGATCGGCAAAGTGCCGACCAGATGCTCGATCGGGCCTTTCATGTACAGCAACACCAGCACGAAACCGCTCATCACCGCTTTGTCGGCGCTGGGCCAGAACGATTGCAGGGCCAGCGCCAGGCCAATGACCACGAAAAACAGCATCGAGCCCAGGGTCTTGGCGATCACGAAGGTGTTGATCGAGCGCACCTGGGTGTTACAGATGAAATCGGCGGTGCCCTGGATGCCCTTGACGAACATGCGCTGGCGGCGCGGGCGGTGGATACGCAGTTCCTTGGCGCCGCCGGCAATGGCGTTGTAGTGCTTTTGCAAATCATCTTCGGCGTCGCGGGCGGCCATGAAACCCTGGATGCCCTTGCCCTGCGCGTAGAACTGGATGCCGGTGCCGATGGCAATCGCCAGCACCATCATCAGGAACATCGGCCACGACAACATCGCCAGGTAACCCATGCAGCCGAGGGTCACGGTCAGGGAAATGGCCAGCGGCGCGAAGGCGAAGGCGAAGTCGCTGATAGTGTCGACGTCGTGGGTCAGCACCGGAATCAGGCGGTGGCTGCGGTAGCGCTCGATCTGCTCGATGGGCGCCGAGAGTACTTTTTCCCCAAGCGTTTTGCGCAGTTTGGCAATGATGTGCTGGCCGACGTAGTTGGTGCCGATGTCCGAGCAGATCGAACTGCCCAGCGCCAGCAGGCACAGGCCGCCGAACAGTGCGACCACGCCCTGGGTCAGGCCGTCCGGCGAATGCAGCGCGTTGTTGATGGTGGCCAGCAGCACCGTCACGCTGAGGCCGCCCACCATGCCCAGGAGAATCGACAGACTGACGACGAGCCGGAACGGTTTCAGGAGGCTGAACAATTCATGAATGGCGCCGCGCGTTGGCTGGGTCATGGGCGGAAGGTTCCTTGGGTCTCGAGGCAGATACCCAGTAGAACGTGTGGTGGAGGGCGTAATTTAAAAGGTGGGCGACACAGAACCTGTAGGAGCGAGCATGCTCGCGAAGGCGGACTATCAGTCGACATCTTCATCGGCTGATAGTCCGCCTTCGCGGGCAAGTCGGATCGCCGCACCGCCGCTCCCACAGGGGGAGGAGGGGTTAGAGGGTGCGCACGACACGGAACCCGATCCAGTCGCCACGGGTTTGCGGGTCGATGTCATTGCGGTTGCCCGAGCGGGAAAACACCGGTGCTTCGCCCCAGTCGTTGCCACGGATGCGCAAGGTGTCGCAATTGGGTTCGGTCCAGGCGCTTCCATCGCTGGGGGCGCCGGCATAGTCCGGGTGGTAGCAGTCGGCGATCCATTCGTAGACATTGCCATGCATGTCGTACATACCGAAGGCGTTGGGCGGGTAGCTGCCGACCGGCGAGCTGTAGCTGTAGCCATCGGTGGGGCCGTAGGTGTTGGCGTGGGTGGCGATGCTGTATTCGGTGCCGGGGTCGAACGGGAAGGGGAAGGGGCCCGTTGACCCGGCACGGGCGGCGTACTCGCGCTGGGCTTCGCTGACGATGTGGTAGTGCTGGCCGGTTTTCAGCGACAGCCAGGCGACGTAGGCGCTGACTTCGGCAAAGTTCATGCATACCGCCGGCTGACGCGGACCCTGGGGGTAACTCGGTTTGCCGTTGGTGCATGCCCGGCCGGGGCGGGTGTCGCCATCGGGCAGGGTGATCCCGGTTTCCTGCATGTATTGGTTCCATTCCCCGGCAGTGATCTGGTAACGGCTCATGGCGAACGGTTTGTCGAATGTCACCTCATGCATCGGGCCTTCATCGGGCTCGCGGCCGACTTCGTCTTGCGGGGTGCCCATGGTGAAGGTGCCGGCGGGCAGCACCACCATTTCCGGGCAATGGCGGCAATCCTTGAAGACCTTGCCGGGCAACGGTGCCGTGTTCGCCTGGGCGAGGCTCGGTACGATACTGCCCAGCAATGCCAGCAGCGTCACGGCGCCCCAACGCTTGAGGTGCTGCCTGTACAGGGTGCTTTTCATAAGGGTTCTCGCTAACGGGAATCGGCGGTTCAGAGTCTGCTGGCCATCAGTTCCATCAACTGGTCGATGTGCGCCCGGGTATTGAGCAGCCCCGGTGAAACACGAATGATCGGTCCGACATCACGGTCCACGGCATCGCACACCACGCGCCGGTCCATCAGGTAATTGGCAACCTCTTCGCAGTCCCGGTTCTTGATGCGGAAGAAGGTGAAGCCGGCGGAATGTTCCGGCGACAGCGGTGTGACCAGCTCCACCGACGGGTGCTCCTGCAAACGCTTCTTCAGGTAGCTGTTGATCTCGTGGATGCGCGCCGCGACCTCGGCCTTGCCCAGGTCCAGGTGCAATTTGAAGGCTTCGGTCAGCGCCCAGCGGTGCTCGAAGGAGTGGTAGCCGCCATAGGTCATCACAGTGGAAAACTGAGTCGCTTCGGAGAAGGTCGGGATGGTCGGGGTGACGTCCTTGAGTTCGTCGGAACGGGCGCAGATGATTCCGGTGCCCCGTGGGCCGAACATCCATTTGTGCGTGCCGGCAATGAAGAAGTCGCAGTGCATGTCCGGAAAATCGACGTTCTCCACACCAAAGCCGTGTACGCCATCGATCACGTAGAGGATGCGGTCCTTGTCGGCGCGACCACGGTTTTTCTCTTCCACCAGTTTGCCGATTTCACCGATGGGCAATTTCACGCCGCTGCCGGAATGCACCCAGGTCATGCCCAGTACGCGTGTTTCGGGGCGGATGTTGCGCTCGATCGAGGCCAGCACTTCGGCGGTCGATACCTTGTAGGGGTCTTCGAACAGTTTGATCTTGCGAACCCGGGTGCCGTCTTTCTGGGTGCGGTATTCGAACACGCTGTTGGCGGCGTAGTGCTCGTGTTCGCTGGTGAGGATTTCCTGGTCCGGGCGCACATGGATGCCGGCGTAGATCATCGCCAGCCCTTCAGTGGTGCTGCCGGTCAGGGCGATCTGCGACGGCTCGGCCTTCAGGTAATGGCCAGCCCACACGCGCACGTCTTCTTCGCGGCGTTCGGTTTCGCCGCGATGCCAGTCCATGGCCAGGCCGGGGTTGCGATCGAGGTTGGCGCGATGCATCTCGATGGCTTCACGCACCGGGCGCGGGTGCGAGGTCACGAGGAAGTTGGCGAAGTGCAGGTAGTTCGGGTCCTGGGTGAACAGTTGGCGCAGTCGGTCCCATTTGTCCCCGGGCAACGGGCTTGCGGCCTGTGCGGGCAGGTCGACGGCCGAGGCCAGGGGAATGCCGGCCGCCAGAATGCCGGCCTGCTTGAGGAATGAACGACGGTTGGTCATGGTTCGGTTCGCTTTGGCAGAAGGAAAAAATCAGTTGTGCACCACAGGCCGGGAAGACTTCTGCACCTGGTCCCAGACCCGCAGGAAGTTGCCGCCCCAGAGCTTGGCGATGTCGGCCTCGCTGTAGCCACGGCTGATCAGTTCGGCGGTCACATTGCGGGTCTCGCTGACGTCTTTCCAGCCGTCGAGGCCGCCACCGTCGTTGAAGTCGGAACTGATGCCGACATGGTCGATGCCGATTTTCTTCACGGCGTAATCGATCGCATCGCCGTAATCCTTGAGGCTGGCCTTGGGTTCTTCGTCGAGGATCGAGTAGAGCTGGCTGGCGTACTCGCCGAAACGCTGCTCGGGCCAGACGGTGATCACCGGGTCGCCGGGCATCAGGGCCATCTCCAGGCCTTGCAGCGGTTGCAGGTCGAAGCGCGCGCGCAGGGCGTTGAGCTTGTCCAGGGTGGCCTGGCTCAGCGGGCGGATGTAGGTCGGGAAGCCGACGATCTGTACCACGCCGCCGCTGTTCTTGATCAGTTGCATTTCCGCATCGCTGAGGTTGCGCGGGATGTCCACCAGGGCTCGCGGTGCCGAGTGTGAGGCGACCATCGGCGTGCGGCTCAGTTGCGCGACTTGTTCCAGGGCCCTGGTCGACATCTGCGACACATCGATGATCACGCCCAGGTCGTTGAGGCGATGCACCGCCTGCTTGCCAATGTCCGACAGCCCGCCGAGGGCATCGCGCGAGTCGTTGAAAAATGGCAGGGGTCGCGACGAATCGGCCCAGGCGTTGTTGCCCACGTAGCTGAAGCCGAACATGCGCATGCCGCGCGCGGCCCACTTGTCCAGGGCGTTGAGGTCATTGCCCAGCGGGTAGGCGTTGAGCATGCTGATGAACACCGCGAACTTGCCTTCGCCGTGCAGGCGACGGAAGTCGTCGGCGCTGTAGGCGATGGCCACCTGGTTGGGGAAGTCGCGGACCATCGCGCTGATGATCTTGTAGCGGGTTTCCTGCTCAAGGCGGGCCTCGTCGATGAACCCATCGGTAGGGCGATGGGGCGCGTTGGCGCCGTTCCATATTTCCGGCCAGCCAAAGATCGTCAGCGCCGCTCCGGACAGGCGCCCGCGCCCGCTCTTGACCAGGTCGAACTGGCCGTCGCCGTCCTTGTCGACTTCGTTGCCGGCGGTGCCGAAGTCCATCGGCACGGTGATGTGGCTGTCGAACGAGAGGATGCGCTCGTGCAGTTGATCGGCCTGTTTCATCACCTTGACCGGGTAACCGGGATTGTCCCTGAACCCGTGGTCCCAGGCGGCGAAGCCTGCGCCAGCGCTGATTGCCAGGGCCAGCGGCAGGCCGATGAAAAGAGCCTTTTTCGAACGTGGTTTTGTCATTGCCGTCTCAGTCAGGTTCGCCGTCGAGGGTCAGGCGCGGGGGCTTTGCTATCTGGGGGGGAACGAGTGGCTGATCCAATAATTTAGGTGTTTGTGCCGGCCTCTTCGCGAGCAGGCTCGCTCCCACAGAGATTGTGTGAACACAGAAGATCCACTGTGGGAGCGAGCCTGCTCGCGAAGCTTTTAAATTTATGTGGGCAACAAACGTTCCAGCTTGGATAAAGCCTGCTCCATGGCTGACACAGGTAGGGCAATGACGATTTCTCGACGATGGTTCCTCGCGGGCCTGGCGCTGACCGGCGCCGCCGTACCAGCGGTGTATTACGGGCATCGCGAACTGACCAAAGCGGACCCGACGATCACCCCCGGCGAAGCTTCGTTCGACGTGGCCGATGTTGCCGGTCAGCGCTTGGGCGATACCTTGCGCGGGGTCTGGCGGATTCGTTTCGAAGGTCGTGACGCCGGTATCGAAGGCTTGCCGCGAGAAGGCCTGGAATTGTTTCTCGACATCGGCCACAAAGGCCGCGGTATCGTCGGTTTCCTCGACACCGCCGAGCGTTTGCGCTCCACCGAAGAGCCCCGTTACCGGGTGCTCGGCGATCTGTCCGGGGGTAATCCGAAACAGCTGAGTTGGCGCTTGCTGGGCGCCAGCGGTTGTTGCGATTACGAATTCGACATGACCCTGGATGAGGTCTGGGCCGGTTTTGGCAACGCCGGCAGCGGCAGTCTCAGTGGGCGCGTGCTGGACCTGAATCGCCCGCTGATGCTGACGGCCCAGGACAATCGTTTCATCGCCGTCAAACGGGTGTTCCCGGAAGCGCGTGAACGTGTCGGTCTGAATCCGATCCTGCTGGCCTGGCTGGTTTCGCCCCGGCACCGATTGTTTCACCAGCTCTGGCACGCCACCCGGGACAAATGGCACAGGCTGTCCGACGATCAGCGCGACGCCTTGCGCGGTATCGGCTGGCAGCCCGGTCCACGGGACCGGGAGCGCGACGCCCGGGGAGCACGCAAGGATCGCAACGGTTCGGGCGTGGATTTTTTCTTCATGCACCGGCACATGCTCGCTACGGCGCGGTCGATGCAGGATTTGCCGTCCTGGACGCACTTCCCGTTGCCGCAGCCGGAACTGGCGCGGGACCGGCCCGGTTTTGCGCGTTACTTCGACAACCACGACGGCACGGCGCTGCCACCGACCTGGCTGGCCGAGGACGATGACGAGTACTCGCAATGGGTCAGCGACATCAAGACCCGCGAGACGTATCACAGTAATTTCCAGGTCTGGGAATCGCAGTATCGCGACCCGCGCTACCTGTCGAAGCTGACCCTCGGCCAGTTCGGTTCGGAAATCGAGCTGGGCTTGCACGACTGGCTGCACATGCGCTGGGCTTCGGTGCCGCGCGATCCGTCCAACGGTCAGCCGGTGCCGTTCGCCCGCGATCCTTCCGATTTTTCCGCCCGCTGGTTCGCCGCGGAAAACGACTTCCTCGGCGACCCGTTTTCCTCCCATGTGAACCCGATGTTCTGGCATTTCCATGGCTGGATCGATGATCGCCTGGAGGACTGGTTCCGCGCCCACGAGCGCTTCCATCCGGGGCAGGTCAGTCGGCTTGAGGTCAACGGCGTGCAATGGTTTGCGCCGGGGCGCTGGGTGGAGATCGATGACCCCTGGCTCGGCCCGATCACCCACGGTTGCAGCACCACGCCGGGGTTGCAGGCGGGTCAGTCAGTGGAAATGGACCCGGAAACCATGAAGCTGGCGCTGCGCATTACCTTTGGCGAGGACGAGAAGATGTTGAAGGATTTGTTCCGCAGGGTACCTCGGCGGCCTTGGTATGCGCGGCATTTGAAGGCTAAACAGAGCCAGGCTTGATACCGCGTTATCGTTCAATCGCGAGCAGGCTCGCTCCCACAGTTGATCCGGGTCGCTGAAGATCCTCTGTGGGAGCGAGCCTGCTCGCGAAGGCGTACTCAGTGGCGACAAAGATTACAAAACCTGCCACCCACCCCCAAGCGCTTTGTACAGGGCAATACTCGCCTGCATCCGCGATAACCTCAGCTGCACATTCAGATCCTGCGCCGCATACAACGTGCGTTGCGTCTCCAGCACGGTCAGCAAGTCCTCGGCCCCAGCCTGATAACGGCTTTGCGCGATGTTGAAGGCCGTCTGCGCCTGGCTAAGCTCTTCACTCTGCCACCGGCGCTGTTGATCCAGCCCGCGAATGCTGTTGAGGGCTTTTTCGACGTCGGCGAAGCCGTTGACGATCGCGCCGCGATAGGTCTGCAGCAGTTCTTCCTGGCGCGCCGTGGCCTTGTCGCGCTGGGCGGCGAGGCGGCCGTTGTTGAACACCGGCGCGAGCAGTCCGGCGGTGAGGTTGTAGAAGGGGCTGCGCAGGATGTCGTCGGCCCGGTCGGCACCGGAGCCGATTTCGGCGGTGAGCGTCACGGTCGGCAACATCGCGACACGGGCGACGGTGACGTCGGCCTGGGCGGCGGCCAGTTGCGCCTCGGCCCGGGCAATGTCCGGACGGCGGCTGAGCAATTGGCTGGGCACCCCGGCGTCGATGGCGGGCCAGGTCAACTGATCGAAGCGTTCCTGGCCCAGCGACAGCGCCTGAACCGGCCGGCCGAGCAGGGCGGCGAGGCTGATTCGCGCGTCCTCGGCCTGTTGCTGCACCAGCGGTAACTGGCGTTGCTGCGCGGCCACCAGGCTTTTTTGCTGCGCCAGTTCAAGGGCCGTGGCCGAGCCCGAATCGAAACGGGTCTGCACCAGTTGCAACACGCTTTGGGCATTGGCCAGGTTCAACTCGGCGATGCGGCTCTGCTCTTGCAGCGACAAGGCTTGCGCGTAGCCGTTGGCCACGCCGCTGAGCAACGTCAGTTCGACGGTGGCCTGATCGAACTCACTGGCTTCGAGGTTGAATTGCGCGCTGTCTCGAGTGGCGCGTTGGCCACCCCAGAAGTCGATTTCGTAGCTGGCGGTAAGGTTCGCGTTGAAGTAGTCGACGGCGTTGTTATCGCTGTCGGCGTCGAGCTGACTGTAGCCATTGCCCCGCAGCAGCTTCTGGCGATTGGCGTTGGCCGCTGCCTTGACCTCCGGCAGTTGCGAGCCGCCGGCAATCACCGTATCGGCCTGGGCCTGGCGCACCCTCGCGATGGCTGCGGCCAGATCGTAACTGCCAAGCCGCGCCTGTTCGATCAGGCGACCCAGTTGCGGGCTGCCGAACCGATTCCACCACTGCCGGTTGTCATGGGTGGCGCCGACGGTGTGTGGCGATTGCCAGGTGGCCGGTGGCGCCATGCCGCTGTCGGGGCGCTGGGCCGGGCTGCCGCAGGCGCCGAGCAGCAGGCACAGGGTTAACACACTGAGTGTCGGCTTCATGGCGAGATCATTCACTGGTAAGGGCCGTGACCGGGTCGAGTCGGGCAGCTTTGCGGGCCGGCATGTAGCCGAAAACGACACCGGTGACCAGGGCGCAGCCGAAGGCGCCGAGCACCGCTATCAGGGAGAAGGCGACGGCGACTTCGCTGAACACCAGCACGCCCCCGACGATCAACGCCAGGGCGATCCCGGTGAGGCCGCCCACCACCGACAGCATCACCGCTTCGGTGAGGAACTGGCGCAGGATGTCGCGCTGGCGGGCGCCGGTGGCCATGCGGATACCGATCTCGCGGGTACGTTCGCGCACGGTCATGAGCATGATGTTCATCACCCCGATCCCGCCCACCAGCAGCGAAATCGCGGCAATCGAGCCGAGCATCAGCGACAGGGTGTTTTGCGTGCGTGCCTCGGCCTGGATCATCGCCGCGTTGTTGGTCAGTTCGAAATCGTGCTTGCCGTCGTGCAGGCGCAGCATCAGTTGCTCGATGGCTTTTTCGGTTTCCTTGACCTTGCGCGCGTCCGCGGCGGCGATGGCGATGTATTCCGGGTTGTGGGTGCCGAACAGGCGCACGCTCGCGGCGGAGTAGGGGATGGCGATGCGGTCGTCGCTGTCGGAGTCGCCGGAGCTGGCGCCTTTTTCCGCGAGCACGCCGACCACCTGGAAGGGTACGTTTTCGATCAGGATGTACTGGCCGATCGGGTTGGCCACGTCCTTGAGCAGCCTGGTCCGCACCTTGTGCCCGATCACCGCGACCGCCGCGGCGTTTTGTTCGTCGGCGTGGGTGAAGTAGCTGCCTTCGACCACCGGCCAGTTGAAAATGGCCGGGAAGTTGGTGTCGTTGCCACCGACGTAGCTCATGTGATCGAGGTTGCCGAAACGCACCCCGGCCTCCTGGCCGTTGACCGGCATGATCCGCATCACCTGGGGCAGACTGGCAATCGCCGCGACTTCATCGAGGGTGACGATGCCCATCGGCGTGCGCGGGTTGGGTGCCGAGCCGCTGAGGTAAATGATGTTGGAACCGAACGCCCCCATCTGCGCCATCACCTGGCGCTTGCTGCCTTCGCCCACGGCCAGCATCACCACCACCGAGGCCACGCCTATGATGATCCCGAGCAGGGTCAGCGCGGTACGGAACTTGTTGATCCACATCACCCGCCAGGCCGCGTGCACGGCATCGACCAGTTCACCTTTCCAGGCACCGCTGGCTTCTGCCCCTTCGCTCAAGCGCTTGCGCAGGTCGACGGCCTGTAGCGCACCCGGGTTGGCCGAGTGTTGCGCGGCGGGGTTGTCCCGGGCGCTGTCGCTGATGATCAGGCCGTCGCGGATCTCGATGATGCGTTTGGCCCGGGCCGCCACTTCGCGGTCGTGGGTGATGAGGATCACCACGTGGCCCTGGCTCGCCAGTTCGTCGAGCAAGGCCATGACCTCGGCGCCACTGTGGCTGTCGAGGGCGCCGGTGGGTTCGTCGGCCAGAATGATGTGGCCGCCATTCATCAGCGCGCGGGCAATCGACACCCGCTGCTGTTGCCCGCCGGAGAGCTGATGCGGGCGGTTGCCGGTGCGCGAAGCCAGGCCCAGGCGGTCGAGCAGGGCGGCGGCGCGGGCGTGGCGTTCGGCGGCCGGGGTGCCGGCATAGATGGCCGGCATCTCGACGTTTTCCTGGGCCGAGCCGGAGGGAATCAGGTGATAGCCCTGGAACACGAACCCGAAGGCTTCGCGACGCAGCCAGGCCAGCTCGTCACTGTCCAGGGCGGCGACATTTTCCCCGGCGAAGCGGTACTCGCCCGAGGTCGGTCGGTCGAGGCAGCCGAGGATGTTCATCAGCGTCGATTTGCCGGAGCCGGAAGCGCCGACAATCGCCACGAACTCACCGGCATGGATCGACAGGTCGATGCCGCGCAACACGTGAACTTCAGGCGCGTCGCCACCGCCGTAGGCTTTGCGGATGTCCGCCAGGTCGATCAGGGGTGTCTGCATTCAGCCGCCACTCCCGTCGACCGGGCCGATCAACAGGTGATCGCCTTCTTGCAGGCCATCGAGGATCTGCACCCGCAGGCGATCACTGATGCCGGTGCGCACGTTGCGCTGTTCGATGCGGCCATTGCCGGCGACCACTTGCGCGGTCTGCAGGTCTGGCTGCGCACCGGCCTGCAGGGCGGCGAGCGGCGCGGTGAGCACGTTCTGCACCTGGTCGGCGACGAAAAACACCTGGGTGGTCATTTCCGCCATCAGCGCGTTGTCGGCGTTATCGACGTCCAGCAACACGGTGTACAGCACTACGCGGGCACTCCCGCTCTTGCTGGTGCTGGCGGGGCTGCCGCCGCCCTGGCTGGTCTGGTCCAGCGGCTTGGGCGGGACGGGGAGGATTTGCCGCACGGTGCTGGTCCAGCGTCGGGTGCCGCCGCTCAGGGTGGTGAACCAGGCGTGCATGCCGGGTTTGACATGGCCGATGTCGGCTTCCGAGACCTCGGCCCACACGGTCATGGGCGACAGCTTGGCGATGCGCAGGATCAGCGGCGTTTGCTGCTGGGCGTTGAGGGTCTGGCCGACCCGGGCATCCAGCGCGACCACGGTGCCGGCCATGGGGGCATAGATCCGTGTGTAGCCGAGCTCCGCCTGATCGCTGCGCAGACTGGCTTCGGCCTGGCGGATCTGAGCCTGGAACATGTCGATGCGCGCCTGGGTCGCGCGCCATTCGGCGTGGGCGGTCTGCACGTCTTCTTCGCGGGTGGCACCGCCGGCGGCGAGGTTCTGTTGGCGCTGGTATTTCTGCCGGGCCAGTTCGTACTGCGCCCGTTGTTCCTGCAGCTGCGCCTTGAGGTTTTCGATGGAGAACCGCCCGGCATCGAGTTTGGCCTGTTGCGTGGACGGGTCGATCTCCACCAGCAACTGGCCCTCCTTGACCACGTCACCGACTTCCACATGGATCTTGTGGATCTGCCCGGAGGCCTGGGCGCCGACGTCGACATAGCGCCGCGGTTGCAGGGTGCCCAATGCCGTGACGCTGCTTTCGATGTCGGCGCGACTGACCTGGACGGTGGTGAACCGGTCGCGTCCCGGCGGGATGAACTGCCAGGCGGCGACGGCAACCACGGGGATCAGACAAAGTACTGCGAACAGGGCGCGTCGGGTCTGTCGGGGACGTTTCATGCAGGGTTCCGGCCAAGGGAAATCGGCCCGTCGTTCAGCGGCGGGCGGGGAGCTGTCCTGTAAACGATGGGCCGGGCACAGAATTTAGGCGACGACACAATCAAACGGTGGGAGCGAGCCTGCTCGCGAACGCGATCTGACATTCAACATTGATGTCGACTGCAATTCCGCTTTCGCGAGCAGGCTCGCTCCCACATGAATCAGAGCAAATTATCAGGCAAGTTGAAGCAGCACTTTAAATCTATATGAGAATTACTATAAATTACGCCTCTCAAATTGCCACTATCGTGCCACTGCGTGATTCAGCGGTCACGCAAGCGGCTCAAGGACAGAAACCGCACCCCCGTGCGGACGGGAGTCATGTTGGAAAACTACTATCGCGAGCTGGTGTGTTTCCTGAACGCCAGGCTGGGCAACCGCCAGGTGGCCGAAGATGTGGTACATGACGCTTATCTGCGTGTGCTGGAACGCACCAGCGATGCGCCGATCGAGCAGCCCCGTGCTTTCCTTTATCGCATTGCCTTGAATCTGGTCATCGATGACCACCGACGCAGTGCCTTGCGGCGCGTCGAGCCGCTGGACGTACTCGACAGCGAAGAAAGTAGCTTCACGCCTTCGCCGCACAAGGTCCTCGATCACGGCCAGCGCCTGGACATGCTCCAGCGTGCCTTGGCGGAACTGCCTCGGCTGTGCCGCGAGAGCTTTCTGCTGCGCAAGATCGAGGGCCTTTCCCATTCGGAAATCGCCGGGCAACTGGGTATTTCCAAAGCCCTGGTCGAAAAGCACATTGTCAACGCCATGAAGCATTGCCGTAAACGAATGCGACAGTGGGATGCCCACTGAGCCCGTACGGCTAAATTTTTTTTCATTGTCCTCGTTCCTACTCAACAGACGACCTGTTGCGCGGCCCCTGGTCGCTCAGGTCACTTAGGTTCAATGCCCCGCTTTCGAGGGGAACATCCAGAGGACACTGGAAATGACACAGGCAATTGCATCGCCCCTCGTTCACGACCTGATCGGCGTCGGTTTCGGCCCCTCGAACCTGGCGCTGGCCATCGCGCTGCAAGAGCGTGGGGCGAGTCAGGGCAACCTGGATGTGCTGTTTCTCGACAAGCAGGCCGATTACCGCTGGCACGGCAACACCCTGGTAACCCAGAGCGAACTGCAGATTTCCTTCCTCAAGGATCTGGTGACCCTGCGCAACCCGACCAGCCCTTATTCGTTCGTCAATTACCTCAAGGCCCACGGGCGCCTGGTGGACTTCATCAACCTGGGCACCTTCTATCCGTGCCGCATGGAGTACAACGACTACCTGCGCTGGGTCGCCGGGCAGTTCACCGCGCAAAGCCGTTACGGCGAGGAAGTACTGACCATCGAGCCAGTGCTGCACAACCATCAGGTCGAGGCGCTGCGGGTGATTTCCCGCGATACGTGTGGGCACCAGCATGTGCGCACCACCCGTTCGGTGGTGGTCAGCGCCGGTGGCACGCCTCGTATTCCCGAGGTGTTCAAGGCGCTCAAGGATGACGACCGGGTGTTCCACCATTCCCGGTACCTGGCGCAGATGGCCAAACAGCCATGCGTGGACAACCAGCCGATGAGCATTGCGATCATCGGTGGCGGGCAGAGCGCGGCGGAAGCCTTCATCGATTTGAACGACAGCTTCCCGTCGGTGCAGGTGGACATGATCCTGCGCGGCTCGGCACTCAAGCCGGCCGACGACAGCCCCTTCGTCAATGAAGTGTTCTCGCCGGAGTTCACCGACCTGGTGTTCCAGCAGCCCGACAGCGAGCGCGAGCGACTGGTGAACGAGTACCACAACACCAACTATTCGGTGGTGGACATCGATCTGATCGAGCGCATCTACGGCATCTTCTATCGGCAGAAAGTCTCGGGCATCGCCCGTCATGCGTACCACACCCTGACCACCGTCGAAAAAGCCACGGCCAGCGAGCGCAGCGAGCGCGGCATCGAACTGGTGTTGCGCAACAATGCCACGGGTGAAGTCTCGGTACGTCACTACGACGCCGTTGTCCTGGCCACCGGCTACGAGCGGCAGATGCACCGCAAGCTGCTGGCGCCTCTGGAGGAGTACCTGGGGGATTTCGAGGTCGATCGCAATTACAAACTGATCACCGACGAGCGCTGCAAGGCCGGCCTTTATATGCAGGGCTTCTGCCAGGCCAGCCATGGTCTGAGCGATACCCTGCTGTCGATCCTGCCGATCCGTGCCGATGAGATTGCCGCTTCACTGTATGAGCATGGCAAGCATCGCGGGCATGGGCGGTCGGTGGTGGATCTGTTGTTGGCCACGGCCAGTTGAGTCAGTAAAGCCGCCTTCGTCGGATCGCCGCCCGGAGCAAGCTCGCTCACAATGGACCTGTGTTCACAGGACTACTGTGGGAGCGAGCCTGCTCGCGAAGGGGTCAGAAAAAGCATCGCAATTATTGAATCCTGAACCCTTCCTGAAGAACCCCGCATTTCCCCTGGCAACCTTTTGGAACGGGTTTACTCTCCAAAAACCGGGGCGTAAGCTTCGCGCGTTTTCATCCATTACGGAGACCCACAGTGGGTACTTGTTCGAGTGACAGTTGTCGGCCGGTCTCGGTAACCGGCATTTTCTCGGCAAGATAACGCGCAGTCTCCTGTGCCGTTGTCTCGCCGAAAAGCGAGCAGCGGCATCCCGATCATGGCCAGTCCCGGCTGTGTCCCGACGTCTCTCTCATCGACGCTGAACAGTGCGTGGTTTCGACTTTTTGTCGTGGCCGCCGCGCTATCGACACGCCTGTCATTCGTGACCGGCGCGCCAGGCCTTGCGTTGCCGGTTGTTCCGGCAGCAGCGGCGTGGACTTGCCTGCTCGACGGTTTCCCGGCTGACCAAAGGGGCACCAGCCATGAAACTTACCCTCAAGGAACTCTTCGCAGGTTTCCTGCGTAACCGCCACATCGCCCGGCACTTCCGTCGTCTGGCGTTGCTGGAAACCTTCACCGACACCACGGTCAGCCGTGAAGTCCCGCCCACCCTGGCGCAAACCCTGGTGGCTGCCGCCGGCAGCGACACGGGGCAATTGCTCAACGCCCTGGGCAGTCACACCGACGGTCTTAGCGAGTTCGAAGCCGATGCCTTGCGCGAGCAATTCGGTCTCAATGAAGTAGAGCACGAACAACCGCTGCCCTGGTGGGTGCACCTGTGGCACTGCTACAGGAATCCGTTCAACCTGCTGCTGACGCTGCTGGCGGTCATCTCCTGGCTGACCGAAGACATGCAAGCCGCCATCGTGATTTTCTCCATGGTGGTGCTTTCGACCTTGCTGCGTTTCTGGCAGGAAACCAAATCCAACCAGGCCGCCGATGCCCTCAAGGCCATGGTCAGCAACACCGCCACGGTGATGCGCCGGAACCCGCAGGACCATAGCGCGCAGCGGATCGAATCGCCGATCGGGCAACTGGTGCCGGGCGACCTGATCGTGCTTTCAGCCGGGGACATGATTCCCGCCGATTGCCGGGTGCTCAGCGCCAAGGACCTGTTCGTCAGCCAGGCGGCGATGACCGGTGAATCGATGCCGGTGGAAAAATTCCCTCGCCAGCAGGACCGCGACACGCTCAATCCGCTCGACCTGGACAACATTCTGTTCATGGGCACCAACGTGGTGTCCGGCACGGCCATGGCGGTGATCCTCGCCACTGGCAACAGCACCTATTTCGGTGCCCTGGCCCAGCGGGTCGGCGCCACTGACCGGGCACCGACTTCATTCCAGACCGGGGTCAACAAAGTCAGCTGGCTGTTGATCCGCTTCATGTTCGTGATGGCGCCGCTGGTGCTGTTCATCAACGGGTTCACCAAGGGTGACTGGACCGAAGCGCTGCTGTTCGCCTTGTCGATCGCCGTGGGCCTGACCCCGGAAATGCTGCCGATGATCGTCACCTCGACCCTGGCCAAGGGCGCGGTGTTCCTGTCGCGCAAAAAAGTCATCGTCAAGCGCCTCGACGCCATCCAGAACTTCGGCGCCATGGATGTGTTGTGCACCGACAAGACCGGCACCCTGACCCAGGACAGGATTTTCCTGGCGCGCAACGTCGATGTCTGGGGCAAGGATTCCGACGACGTACTGGAAATGGCCTACCTCAACAGTTACTACCAGACCGGACTGAAAAACCTGCTGGATGTGGCTGTGCTCGAACACGTCGAGATCCATCGTGAATTGAAAGTCGGCACGGCTTTTCGCAAGGTCGACGAGATCCCGTTCGATTTCACTCGCCGGCGCATGTCGGTGGTGGTCGCCGAGCGCGATCAACCGCACTTGCTGATCTGCAAGGGCGCAGTGGAAGAGGTGCTGGCGGTCTGCACGCGGGTGCGTCACGGCGAAGTCGATGAAGCCTTGACTGAAGATTTGCTGGCGCGCATCCGTCAGGTCACGGCCGCGTTCAACGCCGAAGGCTTACGAGTGGTTGCCGTAGCGGCACGGCCGATGAGCGAAGGACGCGACACCTACAGCCTGGCCGATGAGCAGGCACTGACGCTGATCGGCTACGTAGCGTTTTTCGATCCGCCGAAGGAAAGCACCGCTCCGGCCCTCAAGGCATTGGCGGCCCACGGTGTGGCGGTGAAGGTGTTGACCGGTGACAACGAACTGGTAACAACGAAAATCTGCCGCGAAGTCGGCCTGGAGCAGCAAGGCCTGCTGATGGGCAACGACATCGAGCGCATGACGGATGCCGAACTGGCGAAAGCCGTGGAGACCACCAACGTCTTCGCCAAACTGACCCCGTCGCACAAGGAGCGCATCGTCCGTCTGCTCAAGGGCAACGGTCATGTGGTCGGTTTCATGGGCGACGGCATCAACGACGCCCCGGCGCTGCGCACCGCCGACATCGGTATTTCGGTGGACAGCGCGGTGGACATCGCCAAGGAAGCGGCCGACATCATCCTGCTGGAAAAGAGCCTGATGGTGCTGGAAGAGGGCGTGCTGGAAGGTCGCCGGACCTTCGCCAACATGCTCAAGTACATCAAGATGACCGCCAGTTCGAACTTCGGCAATGTGTTCTCGGTGCTGGTGGCCAGTGCCTTCATTCCGTTCTTGCCGATGCTGCCGATGCACTTGCTGGTGCAGAACCTGCTCTATGACATTTCGCAGATCGCCATTCCGTTCGATAACGTCGATGACGAAATGCTCAAGCAACCGCAGCGCTGGCAACCGGCGGATGTCGGGCGTTTCATGCTGTTTTTCGGACCGATCAGTTCGATCTTCGATATCGGCACGTTCGCCTTGATGTGGTACGTCTTCGACGCCAATACCCCGGATCACCAGACCCTGTTCCAGTCCGGCTGGTTCGTGGTCGGGCTGCTGACCCAGACACTGATCGTGCACATGATCCGCACGCCGAAGATTCCATTCCTGCAAAGCCGCGCGGCCATGCCATTGCTGGTGATGACGGGGCTGATCATGTCCGTGGGGATATTCCTGCCGATGGGACCGCTGGCGCATCACTTCAAATTGCAGGCGTTGCCGTCGCTGTACTTCGTGTTCCTGCCGGTGATCCTGCTGGCGTACATGGCGCTGACCCAGGCGGTGAAGGGGTTCTACATTCGCCGGTTTGGCTGGCAATAAGCATTCGGACAACACCGTCACGGTAGGAGCGAACCTGTTCGCGATGGCTGAGTGTCAGTCGATATCCAGGTCAACTGATACACCGCGATCGCGAGCAGGCCGCAAGCGGGCACCCGCTCCTACAGGGATTGCGTATTTTTCAAGGAATTCATCATGCAAGCCATCAACCCTGGCGACCACCTCGGTCGATGGTGATGAACTGGATGCGCTGGTGGCACGGATTTCGACGTCGACCCTGGTGGTGCAGGCGTTCTGGAGTCCGAGTACCACGGAGTAAAGGCCAGGGTTTTCCGGGCAAAAGTCAGACTAAACGGCATCTATTTAGGAATATTCCTACATAAACCCATGAGGGTGTTCCGTAGGCTTTGCGACCTCTTGAAACCGCCATCCGTCTGGAGGTCACCTTGCCGAACAAATCCTTGCGCATCCTGATCGCCGATGCAGAGCACTTCAACCGCCTGCGGATCGAGCGGCTGTTCAATCAGCTCGGCTATTTCCGGGTGGCGCCGGTGCAGAGCCTCGACGAGCTCCTTCCTCTGGTGGAGTACGGTTGCGAGCCTCTGGATCTGGTGCTCGTCAATGAGACGATGGCCCGCGGTGCGCTGGACCTGTTCAATTACTTTGCCAATAACCCGCAGGTCCATCACGCGTTTATCTTCAATGAACAGCAGGCGCCGTTGCAGCCTGTGGTGGGCAAAGTCCAGCTCAGCCAGGCCGCTCTGCCTGACCTTGCGTCAATCACGCAGTTGATGAGCGTCGTGGATCGTCGGTTGCCGTTCGTCGGAACTGTCATTTCTGTCAGGTAGTTCTTTGCGGCCCTTCATGCAAACGTATAGGCGCAGCGTTGTGCCCAACTGCTATGGTACCTGGAAGGCATTTTTTGCCCGATCGTGTTGTTTTGCACGGGAGTAGTCATGAAGTCAGCACTGATTGTGGAAGATCATCCGGTGGTTCGCTCCATGATCAAACTCGTACTCAAGGGCGAAGGGTTCACGCAGATTTACGAGGCCGCCCGTGGTGATGAGGTCTTGTCGTTGGTCCGGCAGCATAAACCGGATGTTCTGCTGCTTGATCTGGGCCTTCCGGGGGTGGCGGGACTGGACGTGATGGAGCGCATCAAGGCCGAAAACACGCCCTGTCGCGTGGTGGTGTTCACTTCGCTGGAGGCCCAGTTTTATCAGGACCGCTGCATGCGGGCCGGGGCTGTCGCCTATGTTTCCAAGAGCAAGGACCTGGATGACTTGAAGGCGGCAGTGAATTCAGTGATGGCCGGCTACACTTACTTCGCCCAGATCCCCTCGAGTACCGTGGCGATAGGGGATTTGCAGCGCAGTGAAAAGCAGTTGATCGACAAACTCTCCAATCGTGAGCTGACCATTTTGCAATACCTGGCCCGGGGTTCGAAAAACCTGGAAATCGCCGAGATCATGCACCTGAGCTACAAGACCGTCAGTACCTACAAGACCCGGCTCATCCTCAAGCTCAACGTGAGTTCGTCGGTGCACTTGAGGGATTTCGCCCTGCGCAACCATCTGATCTGAATGAACGCTCTGCGACGATTGTCGGGTTGGGTGCTGACGGGCCTGTTGTTATGGGCATCACCGGTCTGCGCGCAACAGTCGTTGACCCTGTTGGGGCGCTCGACTGCCGAGGGTATGAGCGTCAGGTTGTCCGATACCGAGTCGCGCTGGTTGCGGCAAAAGGGTCGATTGGTGCTGGCGGTCTCGGCGCCGGACTATCCTCCTTTCGAGTTCAACACGGCGGGCAAGGTGTTCGAAGGCCTGACAGCCGATTACGCCGGGTTGCTCGAGCAATTGTTGAACGTCGTCATCGAGGTTCACTGTTATCCGTCGCGGGCCGATGCGGTGCAGGCCATCAAGGAAGGGCGGGCAGACCTGCTGGGAACGGCCAATCGATTCGAAGCCGAAGATCCACAATTGCAATTGTCCAACGCGTATGCGGTCGATCAACCGGTACTGGTCACGCGTACCGATGTCCCTCAGGTGCTCGACCCGACACTGACCGGCCAGCGGCTGGCGATGCTGTATCACTACTTGCCCGAAGACAGCGTGCAACAGTTCTATTCCAGGGCGCAGGTCCAGCTGTTTCCCTCGACACTGGCGGCGATGGGCGCCGTGGCTTTCGGCCAGGCCGATGTCTATCTGGGTGATGCGATCAACGCTCACTATCTGATCAGCAAGAACTATTTGAACAACGTGCAACTGACGGACTTCTCGCCCATGGAGTCCGGGCGTTTTGCCTTTGGGCTGACCCGCGACAACGATGTGCTGTTGCGCGTTGTCAACAAGGCGCTGGCAGCCATCTCCACCAATAAACAAATGAACATCCTGCGTCGCTGGGGGGCCAATGGGGCGTCTATCCCGGGCACTCAGTCATTGCAGTTCAGTGTGGCCGAACAAAACTGGCTCGAACGCCACCCGCGGGTGAGCGTCGCGATCAACGAAAATATCCCACCGATTTCATTTATCGACAGCGAAGGTCAGTTTCGCGGAATCAGCGTCGATGTGCTGGCGAAAATCAGTTTGCGCACCGGGCTGCAGTTCGACATCCAGGGCATGAAATCGGTGTCCGATATGATGACGGGTATCAGGAGCGGGCAGGTCGATATGCTGGCCGGTATCGGCCTCAGTTCCCGGCGTGAAGATGAATTGCTGTTCACCCGCGCGTTTCTGAGCAGTCCTTCGGTGCTGGTGACCCGTGTGGGTACGGACAGCCCAAGGTCGCTGGATGACATGGCGGGAAAAACCCTGGCGGTGACCCAGGGCAACATTGCCGGCGAGTACATTCGCCAGCACTATCCGCTGATCCAGTCGATGGATGCGCCACTGTCGACGGACGCCATGGAAATGGTCGCCCAGGGCAAGGCCCATGGCGGCATCAACTCGTTGATCAGCGCCCGTTACCTGATATCCCGGCAGTATCGCGATCGCTTGCAAGTGACCAGTACGGTGGGTACCAATCCCGCCCGCAGCACCCTGGCAACCAGTCCGGATGCCACCGAACTGCATTCGATTCTGGACAAGGCGCTGCTGAGCATCCCGCCCGAGGAAATTGACGAGCTGACCCAACCCTGGCGCTATGACTCAATGGTCGAGCAGAGTTACTGGCTGCGCCACCGACAGGCGATCGTGCAGGCGTTTGCGGTGGCGGGTGTCTTGCTGTTGCTCGCGTTGGCCGGGATCGTCTGGCAGCGCCGTCAGATTCGCCAGCGTCAGCAATTGCTCGGGCAATTGCAGGAAGCCAAGGACGCGGCGGACGACGCCAACCGGGCCAAGACGACGTTCCTGGCCACCATGAGCCATGAAATCCGCACGCCGATGAACGCATTGATCGGCATGCTCGAACTGGCGCTGAAGCGGGCCGACGAGGGGGAGACCGACCGTGCCGCCATCGAGGTGGCATCCAATGCCGGGCAGCAACTGCTCGATTTGATCGGCGACATTCTGGACGTCGCGCGGATCGAATCCGGGCATTTGTCGCTGACGCCGGAACGGGTCAATCTGCACGCGCTGGTGACGTCGGTCTGCCGGGTTTTCGAAGGGCTGGCGACGCAGAAGAATCTGCAATGGCGGGTCGAACTGGACGAGCACAGTGACTGCGACGTGATGCTCGATCCCACGCGTTTCAAACAGGTGCTGTCCAATCTGCTGAGCAATGCGATCAAGTTCACCCGTGCAGGCCAGGTGAGCCTGACCCTGCGGACACGGCCTCAAGCCCCGGCGCATCTGGCCGTCAGCGTACAGATTGCAGACAGCGGCATCGGCATCAGTGCGTTCGACCAGCAACGCCTGTTCAGCCCGTTCGTGCAGGCGGGTAACAGTCAGCAGACCGCCCGGCAAGGTTCCGGACTGGGCCTGGTGATCAGTCGGACCCTGTGCGAAACGATGGGCGGCCAGTTACAGCTCGACAGTGAGCTGGGGCGCGGGACACGAGTGGATATCAGCCTGGTGCTGCCCGCCCTGCAAGCGTTGCCCGTGCAAGGGATGCCTCAGGACTCGGCGCAGCTCACGACCCGGGCGTTGTCGATATTGGTGGTCGACGATTATCCGGCCAATCGCCTGTTGCTCTCACGGCAACTGAGTTACCTGGGACATCGTGTGGTGCTGGCTGAAGATGGCGCGCAGGGGTTGGAACAGTGGCGCGGGGTCGATCTGGTCATTACCGACTGCAACATGCCAGTGCTCAGTGGTTACGAACTGGCGGGTGCGATACGTGAGCAAGAGCGGGTGCAGGGGCTGGCACCGACGCCGATCCTGGGCTTTACCGCCAACGCGCAGGCCGAGGAGAAAGCCCGCTGTCGGGCGGCTGGCATGGACGATTGCCTGTTCAAGCCGATTCGCCTGGTGGATTTGCAGGCATGGCTGGCCCAGTGGTTCCCCAGCGCTCCCCCGGCGGCAATCGATGCCCCTGGCTTCGCCGAGTTCGATTTGAGCGAGCTGGAACGCTATGCGGATTCGGACCCTGAGCTGATCGATCAACTGATGCTCGATCTGGCGCAGACCAACCGCGAGGACCGTGTGCATTTGCTGGCGTTGCACGCCGGCGGTAATCACCCGGAGTTGCAGGTGCTGGCACACCGGATCAAGGGTGGGGCGCTGATGGTGCGAGCGCTTGGCTTGGTCGAGTGTTGCGAACGACTGGAGCGCGCCTGCAATGAAGGCCGCGCTGCACTGATCGACGACGCCGTCGACCAGTTGCAGCAAGCCATGGCCCGCCTGGGCCAACGTCTGGAGCAGGGTTGAGGTTCAATCCCAGTTCGGCGCGATGCCTTTTGGGCTGGTCAAACGGTGGCCGCGATCCAGCGTTGCAATCAAGGCCATGTCGTTGTCGCTCAAGTTCAGCTCGTGAGCCTTCAGGTTGCTCTCAAGGTTGGCCCGACGAGTGGACGACGGGATCACCGCGTAACCCGATTGCATGGCCCACGCCAGGGTGACCTGGGCCGGTGTCGCTTGCAGGCGCTCGGCGATCTGCTGGATGAGCGGGTCCTTGAGGACTTCACCATAAGCCAGCGTCATGTACGACGTGATGTCGATGCCCTGGCTGCGTGCCAAGGCGGCGACCTCGCGGTTTTGCAGGTACGGGTGCAGTTCGATCTGGTTCGTGGCGATGTGCTCGGCACCGATGGCTGCAATCGCTTGCTTCATCAGGTCGATGGTGAAGTTGGACACGCCGATCTGCCGGGTCAGGCCCAGGCGTTTGGCTTCGAGCAGGGCGCCCATGAATTCTGCGACGGGCACTTGATCGTCCGGCGAAGGCCAGTGGATCAGGGTCAGGTCCAGGTAATCGGTTTGCAGTTTGCGCAGGCTTTCCTTCAGGCTCTCGATCAGACGATCTCCCGCCAGGTTGGCGACCCAGATCTTGCTCGTGATGAACAGTTCGTCACGGGCGATGCCGCTGGCCGCGATGGCTTCGCCGACTTCGGCTTCGTTCTCGTAGATTTGCGCGGTATCGATCACCCGGTAGCCGAGCGCCAGGGCGGTGCTCACCGAATCGATGACCACCTGGCCTTGCAGGCGAAACGTACCCAGACCGAAGGCGGGAATAGACATTGATGACTCCAGGGGTTGCAGTGGGAATGGGCGGCAGTATCCGCGCCTGTATCCGTGAGAAAAACCGCTGGAGCGGCAAAGCAATGTTTACCGAAAATCAAGAATCGGGACAGGAACACAGGTTGATGGTGTCTGCTCGCGAAGGTGGCAACTCGGTCCAAAGCCTTGTCCCATTCGACTTGCCGCTTGCCGCTTGCCGCTTGCCGCTTGCCGCTGAAAGCTTGCAGCTGCTCTCAAGCAATATCACTGCGACTGAATTCCTCCCCGAGAAAATCGATCAACGTGCGCACCGATGGCAGCAAGCCTCGGCGCGAGGGAAAGATCGCATGGATGATACCGCTCTTCGGTGTCCAGCCCGGCACCAGTTCCACCAGTTGCCCGGCAGCGATTTCATCGCGCACCACGACACTGGGCAGGTGCACGATGCCGATCCCGGCGACCGCCGCATGGCGCAGGGCCAACAGGTCATCGGTGACCATGCGCGGGGCATGCCGGATCATTGCCGTGCTGCCATCGGCACCGAACAGTTCCCACTGATAATCGCGCTGCGCCGCGCCCCAGTGCAGGCTCGGCAAGCCGCTGAGGTCGGCCGGGGAGGCCGGTGTCGACAGACGCGATAAAAATGCCGGGCTACCCACCACGCTCTGGGTACTGTTGCCCAGTACCTTCATTACCATGTCGGTGTTTTCCAGCGGTGGAAAGCGTACCCGCAGGGCAATGTCGAAGCCTTCGTGAATCAGGTCGACCCGGCGATTGGTGCTCTCGATGAACAATTCCACCAGCGGGTACTTGAGCATGTAGCGGGTCAGCATCGGCCCGACCCAGGAATTGAGCAGCGCCGTCGGGCAACTGACACGCACCAGGCCCTGGGGCTCGGAGCGGTTGCGCTCGATCAGTTCGGCGGCGCTTTCCGCCTCCACCCGCATGGCCAGGCAGCGCTGGTAGTAGGCCTGGCCGATTTCCGTCAATGAGCAATGCCGGCTGGTGCGGTGCAGCAGGCGCACGCCGAGGCGTTCTTCAAGCTCGGCAATGCGTCGGCTGAGCTTGGACTTGGGCATGTCCAGTGCCCGGCCGGCCGCCGCGAAACCGTGGTGTTCCACCACCTGGGTGAAGTAGTAGAGGGTATTGAGGTCTTCCACCATCGTTCTCCAGATAGAACGCTAAGGCTGATTTTTGCAGTCTAGCGCAGCAAAGGTCACGGTTTTAACCTTTGTCCATGGCTTCACTCACCTCATCAGGAGACACCATGAAAAACATCATCGGTATCTACACCAGTCCACGGACCCATTGGGTTGGCGACGGCTTTCCGGTTCGCACGCTGTTTTCCTACGACAACCTGGGCAAACACATCAGTCCGTTCCTGCTGCTCGATCACGCCGGTCCCGCCGAATTCACCCCGACCACTGAACGACGTGGCGTTGGTCAGCATCCGCATCGTGGCTTCGAAACCGTGACTATCGTTTACAAGGGCGAACTGGAGCACCGGGACTCCACCGGCAGTGGCGGCAAGATCGGCCCGGGCGATGTGCAATGGATGACCGCTGCCTCGGGGATCCTGCATGAAGAGTTTCACTCCGAAGGATTCGCCAAAAGCGGTGGCACCCTGGAGATGGTGCAACTGTGGGTCAACCTGCCGGCCAGGGACAAAATGGTCGACCCTGGCTACCAGACGATCCTCGATCGCGACATCCCGAGCATCGCCTTGAAAGACAACGCCGGCAGTCTGCGCCTGATCGCCGGTGAGTTCGACGGTCGCAAGGGCCCGGCGCGCACCTTCACACCGGTCGACGTGTGGGACATTCGCTTGAATGCCGGCAAGTTGCTCACGCTGGATCTGCACGAAGGACGCAACACCGCGCTGGTGGTCTTGCGCGGCGCGGTTCAGGTCAACGGCCTGGAATCGGTGCGCCAGGGACAACTGGCCCTGTTCGATCGCAAGGGTGACCGGATGACCCTCGAAGCCAGCGAAGACGCAGTGGTGCTGTTGCTCAGCGGCGAGCCGATCGACGAGCCGATCGTCGGTCACGGGCCGTTCGTGATGAACACCGAACAGGAAATCCACCAGGCCTTCGCCGACTTCCAGTCCGGGCGCTTCGGCCGGATGCACGCTTAACCTTTTCGTTTCACCAACCCGCTCTACACAGGATGCGTAGGCCGGTCCGAGGCCAGGGATGGCTGTTGCCTGCAAAAAGAGAAAGAGGAGACGCACATGAGTACCGTCAACGCGGCCAACTTCAACGGCCAGAAACCCACCATCGACCCCAACGACAGCGCGATGCTGCTGATCGATCACCAGAGCGGACTGTTCCAGATCGTCAAGGACATGGACGTGCCCCAACTGCGCGCCAACGCCATTGCCCTGGCCAAGGCCGCCACCTTGCTGAAAATGCCGGTGATTACCACGGCCTCGGTGCCGCAAGGACCGAACGGGCCCTTGATCCCGGAAATCCACCAGGCCGCACCCCATGCGCAATACGTGGCGCGCAAAGGTGAAATCAATGCCTGGGACAACCCGGAGTTTCACGCGGCGGTCAAAGCCACCGGCAAGAAGACCCTGGTGATCGCCGGCACCCTGACCAGTGTGTGCCTGGCGTTCCCGTCCATCGCCGCCGTGCATGAAGGCTACAAGGTGTTTGCGGTCGTCGACGCCTCCGGCAATCACTCGAAACTGGCCACTGATCTGACCGTTGCCCGTTTGTCCCAGGCCGGGGTGGTGCCGATCGACATCATGGCTACGCTATCCGAGCTGCAAGGCTCATGGAACCGCCCGGACGCCGAGCAGTGGGCCGCTGTCTACGCCCAGGCCATGCCGCATTATCAATTGCTGATCGAGAGCTACCTCAAGGCCCAGCAAGTGGCGAACGAACACGAGGCACTGGACTCCCAGCGCTAACCGTTTACCTCCACGCCGATATCCACTCGGCATCGATAACCTGCGAGGACTTCTGCAATGACTACTTCCTACAAGCGTCTGGACAAGAACAACGCCGCCGTTCTGTTGGTGGATCATCAGGCCGGCCTGCTGTCACTGGTACGCGACATCGATCCGGATCGATTCAAGAACAACGTACTGGCCCTGGCGGACCTGGCCAAGTACTTCAAGCTGCCGACCATCCTCACCACCAGTTTCGAGACCGGTCCCAACGGCCCGCTGGTGCCCGAGCTCAAGGCGCAGTTCCCGGACGCGCCGTACATCGCCCGCCCGGGCCAGATCAACGCCTGGGACAACGAAGATTTCGTCAAGGCGGTCAAGGCCACCGGCAAGAAACAACTGATCATCGCCGGTGTGGTGACAGAGGTATGCGTGGCGTTCCCGGCCCTCTCGGCACTGGCCGAAGGCTTCGACGTGTTCGTGGTCACCGACGCGTCCGGCACCTTCAACGAGCTGACCCGCGAATCGGCGTGGAGCCGCATGACCGCCCAGGGTGCGCAATTGATGACCTGGTTCGGTCTGGCCTGCGAGCTGCACCGCGACTGGCGTAACGATATCGAAGGGTTGGCCACGCTGTTCTCCAACCATATTCCGGATTACCGCAACCTGATGACCAGCTACAGCACGCTGACCAACAGCAAGTAATCCAGCCAACACGCGTTCCCCCGTGTGGGAGCGAGCCTGCTCGCGAAGACGGTAGAACAGACACCGTTACAGTGACTGTCAGTCCGCCTTCGTCGGATCGCCGCCCGGAGCAAGCCCGCTCCCACCTTTGTTTTTGTGGTGGTTGCACAATCCCGCCAAATCAATTGCTCCTACACTATGGCCAATCCATGCGATCTTCGCGTTCTTGGCCCTGGCTGGAGTTGCTTGATGTTGTCTTTGCTCACCGAACACCCGCTGATCTGCGCGATGGCGCTGATCCTGATCGATCTTGGGTTGTGGTACTTGCTCAGCGCCGTTGGCAGTGCCTGGCGGCTGCTGGTGCGGGTGGTGATTTTTTCGTTGTTCAGCCTCCTGCTGTTCAACGAAGGCCTGAACCCGATGGAGCCGCCGCCCTGGGCCGACAACGTACCCTTGCATCTGGCCGCCACCGGCTTGCAGATCGGCTGGTGGTTGTTCGGCGCGCGGACCCTGACCGTGCTGATCGGTGCGGTGATGATGCAGCGGGTCGGGCATACCGGACGCTTGCTCCAGGATCTGCTCGGTGCGGTGATTTTCCTGATCGCGGTGATTGCCGCCCTGGCCTATGTACTCGACCTGCCGGTCAAGGGCGTACTGGCGACGTCCGGTGCGTTGGCGATCATTGTCGGTCTGGCCTTGCAAAGTACCCTCAGTGACGTGTTCTCCGGGATCGTGTTGAACACCACCAAACCCTATCAACTGGATGACTACATCTCCATCGACGGCATGGAGGGCAAGGTGATCGACATCGACTGGCGCGCCACGCGCCTGCAAACCTCCCAGGGCTGCATGGCGGTGATCCCCAACTCCCTGGCCGCCAAGGCCAAGATCATCAATTTCAGCCGGCCGAACGACATGTTCGGCATATCCGTATCCCTGGAAGTGAGCCCCCACGCGAGGCCGAACACGGTAATCGACGCGTTGGAGCGGGCCATGCAAGGTTGCCGGGAGTTGCTGGATACACCGTCGCCAAGCGTCGGCCTGAAAACCGCCAGCAACACGGGAGCGGTCTACGAAATCAGCGGTTTTGTCGCCTCGATGGACGAGAAACGCTCGGTGCGCAATCATCTATACGACCTGGCTTACCGGCACTTGCAGGCATCCGGGGTCAATTTGTTGTCGAGCGTGGAGCCCAGTCCGCCGATCAATTCGACACGCAAACGAGCGTTGCTGGACAGCTCGCCGCTTTTCTCCACTTTGCGTCAGGAAGAGAAAGACACGTTCAGCCAGAACATGACCCTGCAAACCTTCCGCACCGGGGAGGTGATCCTGGAAGCGGGGGAGGTCAGCGATCACTTGTTCATTATCGAGTCCGGCGTGATCTCGGTGACCTTGATGCGCCACGGAGCGCCCTACGAATCCGGGCGCATGGGGCCGGGTGAGGTGATCGGCGAGGCGGGTATCCTCACCGACAGTGCGCTGCCTGCGCAGTTTACCGCCAAGACCTCCTGCGGCCTGTACCGCATAGAAAAGTCATACCTCAAGCCGTGCCTGGATGCCCGCCACGACATCAACGATGCGATGAAGGCCTTGCTCGAATACCGCCTGCAAAAAGCGAAAATCCTGACGGCGGACCTGCCGGTGGCGGCGGCGAAAAAGGGCTTTTTGCAGTGGTTGCGCAATCGGGTGTGAATGACTGCTTTTCCTGTAGGAGCGGGTGCCCGCTTGCGGCATGCTCGCGAAGAAGCCGGCACGTTCAAGATCAATGTCGCCTGACACGCCGCCATCGCGAGCTTGCTCGCTCCTACAGGTTGAGTGGTTGTACGCAACATCTGCGAACTGCTCGGATCACTGTAGGAGCGAGCAAGCTCGCGATGACGGCAGTGAACTCACCCAAAGCGTAGCGTGAAACCACCGAAAACCAGGAAGGCCGCGCCAGTGGCCTCCTCGACTTCTGCAAGATTGGCTATTTGTGCAGGCCGGTCGTGGGACTAACGTAGTGGCACACCCACTTGCCCTGGAGCATGCCATGAAACCCCGTATCGATTTCTACACCGCATCCCCTGACGCCCTCAAGGCGATGATCGCTTTGGAAACCGCCGTTTCGAAACTGCCATTGGAAAAAAGCCTGATCGAACTGGTCAAGCTGCGTACCTCGCAAATCAACGGCTGCGCCTTCTGCCTGGACATGCACAGCGCCGATGCACGCAAGGACGGCGAGTCCGAGCGTCGTCTGGCGACGTTGTCGGCCTGGCGTGAAACGCCGTTCTTCACCGAGCGTGAACGTGCCGCACTGGCCTGGACCGAATCCCTGACCCTGATCAGCCAGACCCACGCCCCGGATGAAGACTACGAATTGGCTACCGCCCAGTTCGATGCCAGGGAAATGGTCGACCTGACCGTCGCTATCACTACCATCAACGCCTGGAATCGCCTGGCCATCGGCTTTCGCAAAATGCCTCAGGCCTGATCCGCCCACGCCTCAATGCGCATCGGCACTCGGCGCAGCCGGTGGTTGCACCTTGCGCATCAGGGGCACCATCGCCGTGGCGATGACGAAGCACACCCCGATCATCAAGAACGCGTCGCCATAGGTTTGCGTCTGGGCTTCGCGGTAGGTCAGCGACCAAAGTTGATGCAGGCTGGCGGTGACCCCGGCGTCACCGCTCTGGCCGAGGGCGGCGAAGTTGGTGCCGACCTGCGACAGCCATTGGTTGAGCGCCTCGTTGGTGCTGTTGAGGTTCTCCGCCAACCGAGTGAAATGCAGGTTGGTGCGGTCGTTGAGAATGGTCGCGCACGCGGCGATGCCGATGGCTCCGCCGAGGTTGCGCATCAGATTGAACAACCCTGACGCATGTTTGAGCCGCGCCGGAGCCAGACCGCCGAGGGTCAGTGTCACCGCTGGCGGTACTGCCAACTGCTGGGCAATCCCGCGCAAGGCTTGTGGCAGCATCAATTCCCTGGCCCCCCAGTCATGGGTGATCGGGCTGAAATCCCACATCGACAAAGCGAACAGCCCAAGGCCGGTCATCATGATCCAGCGCAGATCGACGCGGTTGGCCAGAAAGGCATACAGCGGAATCGCCATGATCTGGAACACCCCGGTGGAGAAAACCGCCAGACCAATGTCCAGCGCACCGTAGCCACGCACCCGACCGAGAAACAGCGGCGTCAGGTAAATGGTGGCGAACAGGCCGATCCCGGTGACGAACGAGAAAAAACAACCGAGGGCGAAGTTGCGATCCTTCAAGGCGCGCAAATCGACAATCGGATTGGCCACATGCAGGGTCCGGCCGATGAACGCCAGCCCGGCCAGGGCGCTGATCCACGCGGTGGTCAGGATGGTGCGGTCGCTGAACCAGTTCCAGCGCGGGCCTTCCTCCAGGGTGTACTCCAGGCAGCCGAGGAACAGCGCGAGAAACACCATGCTCAAATAATCCGCGCCTTTGAGCAGCGACAGTTCCGGTTGGTCGATTTTCACCAGCATCGGTACGGCCACGGCGACAAAGATGCCGGGGACCAGGTTGATGTAGAACAGCCAGTGCCAGGACGAAACGTCGGTGATCCAGCCACCGATCACCGGCCCCAGGGTCGGTGCCAATGAGGCCACGGCACCGATGGTCGCGGCGGCGATCACCCGTTGCTTGCCGGTGAAGAACACGAACGCGGTGGTGAACACCATCGGGATCATCGAGCCGCCCAGAAAGCCTTGCAGGGCGCGGAAGGCAATCATGCTCTGGATGTTCCAGGCCACACCACACAGCAGGCTGGCCAGGGTGAAACCCACCGCCGATGCGCAAAACAGCCAACGCGTGGAGAACACCCGCGACAGCCAGCCCGACAGCGGGATCACGATGATTTCGGCGATCAGGTAACTGGTTTGCACCCACGCGGTTTCGTCGGTGCCGGCGGAGAGTCCGCCGCCGATGTCGCGCAACGAAGCCGAGACGATCTGGATATCCAGCAGCGCAATGAACATGCCGATGCACATGCTGGCAAAGGCGAAGACCTTGGTCGTCGTCGCCATGTTCGCGGCATTGAACGGCTGCACCGGGGCGGCGAGGGCGCGGCTCATGGCGCGCTGGCCACGACTGGCGCTGCAGGCTCCTTGCGCGTGTCCACTTCAGCGGTCACCGACAACCCCGGACGCAGGTGGCCCAGCACACTGTCGGCCGGGTCGAGGTGAATCCGCACCGGCACCCGCTGCACGATCTTGGTGAAGTTGCCGGTGGCGTTTTCCGGTGGCAATACGCTGAATTGCGAGCCGCTGGCGGGGGCGAGGCTGTCCAGGTGACCGTGGAATTCCTGCCCCGACAGCACGTCGGCACGGATCACCACCCGTTGCCCCGGCACCATGTGCGCCAACTGGTCTTCCTTGAAGTTGGCATCGACCCACAATCCGCTGGCCGGCACCACCGAGAGCAATTGCGACCCGGCCTGGGCATAGGCGCCGACCCGGGCGCGGCGATTGCCGATCACCCCGTCAACCGGAGCCTTCAGTTCGGTGTAGCCGACATTCAATTGCGCCAGATCGCGCTCGGCCCTGGCCTGGATCAAGGCGGCCCGGGCCTGTTGTTTCTGGGTGTCGATCACATTCAATTGGCGTTGCGCGGCCAGCAGTTCAGCCTGGGCGCGGTTGCTCTGGGCCTGGGCGGTCTTGAACGTGGCATTGGCCCGCTGGGCGCTTTCCACCGAGACGGCGCTGGTGGTCACCAGTTTCCTGTAGCGGGCATCGTCATCCCGAGAACGGGCGGCTTCGGCACCGGCGGCATCGATGCCGGCGCGAGCCTGGCCGATCACGGCCTGTTGCAGTTGTTCGGTGGCATCAAGGTTGGCCAGCAAGGCTTCCTGGGCGGCCACCGCGCCTTCGGCCTTGGCCAGGTTGGCCCGGTAATCGCGCGAATCGAGACGGATCAGCACGTCGCCGGCCTTGACCTTCTGGTTGTCGGTCACCAGCACTTCGTCGATATAGCCCGCCACTTTCGGTCCGATCACCGTTACATCGCCGCCGATGTAGGCGTCGTCGGTTTCTTCGATGAAACGCCCCGCGCTCCACCAATGCGCGCCGTACACACCGGCCAGCACCAGCGCCGCGATGCCCATGGTTGGCAGGAGCAGGCGTTTGAGCAGGGGGCGTTTTGCCGGTTGCACCGGGGCGTCCAGGTCGGGTTCTACGGTGGACATGCTGGTCATGGCGGGATACCTGCGGGGCGGCGGTTGATTATGATGATCATAATATGACGCATGTAATATTTTGTGGCAAATGGTTTTTGCTGCCGGTCGTCAGGTGGTTTGGTCCGAGGGAATGGGCTAGAAAATCACTGTAGGAGCGAGCATGCTCGCGATTGCGACCGTCCAGTCAACAATGATGGCGCCTGACACACCGCCATCGCGAGCATGCTCGCTCCTACAGGGCATTTTGTCGTCTGTTATTGACTCGCCAACCCTGTACTGACCATCGCCAGTCCATCCTGGCCATCGCGGCCGCTGACACCGGCCAGCCAGGCCTCGAGCACTTGTGGATTGGCCTTCAACCAGGCCTTGGCCGCCGCTCGCGGTTTCAGGTTCTGGTTGAGTACCGCGTCCATCAACTGGTTTTCCATGGTCAGGCTGAACTCCATGTTTTGCAGGAGTTTGCCGACGTTGCTGCATTCGGAGAGGTAACCCTTGCGCACATTGGTGTAGACCGTGGCCTGGCCGTAGTTGGGGCCGAAGTAGTCGTCGCCGCCGCTGAGGTACTTCATCCTGTTGCGGGTGTTCATCGGGTGCGGTTCCCAGCCCAGGAACACCATCCATTCGTTCTTGCGTGTGGCGCGCTTGAGTTGCGAGAGCATCGCCGCTTCGCTGGATTCGACGATCTTGAAGTCCTTCAGGCCGAAGGCATTCTTGTCGATCATGGACTGGATCAGTCGGTTGCCGTCGTTGCCCGGCTCGATGCCGTAGAGCTGGCCATTGAGCTTGTCCTTGAATCTGGCGATATCGGCGAAGTCGTGCAGGCCGGCGTCGTACACATACTCGGGCACTGCCAGGGTGTATTTGGCGCCATGCAGATTGGCGCGTACGGTTTCCACGGTGCCAGCGTCGCGGTAGGGCCTGATATCGTTTTCGGTGGTGGGCATCCAGTTGCCGAGGAACACGTCCAGCTCCTTGCCGGATGCCAGGGAGCGGTAGGTCACCGGGATCGACAGCAGGGTGGTCCTGGTCTTGTAGCCCAGCGATTCCAGCACTTCGCTGACGACGGCGGTGGTCACGCTGATGTCGGTCCAGCCGACGTCGGAGAAGCGCACCGTGGCGCAGGATTGCGGTTCCGCGGCCTGGGCGAGCAAGGGCAGGCTGAAGGAGGCGAGCAAGAGCAAGGCTTTCATGGGGCAATTCCTCGAAGGTCAAGGTCGGCAGCGGTTTGGGGTGTTCGCTTTTCTGGTTGTTTTGAAATCAGTGAACCTCACCACGGTTTGGTGCTTTCAACCCGGCTGCTCGACACCAAACCAGTTCTGCGCCGCCGGTTCGGTGTTGAGGTAGATGTGCTTGAGTTCGGTGAACTCATCCAGCCCGGCCCGGGACAGTTCGCGGCCGATGCCGCTGGACTTGTAGCCGCCCCATGGCGCCTGGGGAAAGGCGGCGTTGTAGTCGTTGATCCACAGAGTGCCGACTCGAAGGCGCCTGGCCATGCGATGCGCCTTGCCGATGTCGCGGGTCCACACCCCGGCCGCGAGGCCGTAAGGCGTGTCATTGGCCAGTCGCAGGGCCTGGGCTTCGTCGCTGAAGCGCTCGACGGTGATCACCGGGCCGAAGATTTCTTCCCTGGCGATGCGCATGTCGGCGGTGACGTTGCCGAGCAGGGTGGGCGACAACCAGAAGCCGCGTTCGAACTGTGCAGGGACAGTCCCTCCCGCCAGCAGGCTCGCGCCCTGTTCGATGGCCCCGGCGATCATCGTCAGGATCTGGTCGCGATGACCGGCGGAAATCACCGGCCCCATCTGCGTCGACTGATCCAGCCCATTACCCAGGCGAATCTTCAGGACCCGCTGCTGCAAGGCCTCGACAAAGCGTTCATGGATGCTGTCTTCGACCAGCAATCGCGAACCGGCCGAGCAGATTTGCCCTGCATTGAAAAACACCGCGTTCAGCGCCTGATCCAGCGCTACCTCGAAATCGGCGTCGGCGAACACAATGTTCGGATTCTTGCCGCCCAGTTCCAGGGCCACGCGCTTGAAGTTGCCGCTGGCGGCGCGCATCACTTTGCCGCCGGCAACGGCGCCGCCGGTCAGCGACACCAGATCCACCTCATGACTTGCAGCGAGCGCTTCGCCGACATCCCCTTCGCCGCACAATAGATTGAACACACCGTCGGGCAATCCGGCTTGTACCAGCAGGGTGGTCAGGCGATGGGCCGTCATCGGCGTCAGGCTGCTGGGCTTGAACACCACGGTATTGCCGGCGGCCAGGGCCGGGGCGATTTTCCATGCCGCTTGCAGTAGCGGGTAATTCCACGGCGCGATCAAGGCGCACACGCCCACCGGTTCGCGCTGGTTGAAGCTGATCACATGGGCCGGGGCGTGGCTGTTGACGCTGGCGCTTTCGCTTTCCAGCAAGGCGGCGTAGTAGCGGAAAGTCGCCACCACATTGTCGATATCCCCCAGGCTTTCGCCCAGGGTTTTGCCGGCATTGAGGGTTTCCAGGCGGGCCAGGTGTTCGGCGTCCTGTTCGATCAGCCCGGCGATTTTCTGCAGCAGTCGCGCGCGCTCGGTCACCGCCATCGTTGGCCAGGGCCCCTCATCGAATGCCCGGCGCGCAGCGTCGATCGCCTGTTGCGCGTCTACGGCATCGGCGACGGCCACCTCTGCCAGCACTTCTTCGGTGGCGGGGTTGATCACATCGCGATACTGCTGTGCCTGTGGTGCGTGCCAATTTCCGGCAATGAATAAACGAATCTGCAGCATGGGCGTCTCCCGCCAAGTGGGTCGTGGCCGTCACTATGGCGGTGTGGGCAGGGCTGCTCTTGATTAAACGCGGCATAAGCGCGCCGTTTTTTCACGCTCAAAGCGCTGCGCGATAACGGCAGCCCATGCCGTTTCCCGTCAAGTGCGCGCACAGCATCTCTCTACACTGCCAGGCAATCGATCAACTGCCCTGGAGCACCCGAATGAGTCAATCTGTGGAGCAACTGAGAGTCCGCCTGGCCTGCGCGTTTCGCTGGGCTGCGCGGTTGAACCTGCACGAGTCCATAGCCAATCACTTCAGCGTGGCGGTGTCGGGGGATGGCCGGGAGTTTCTGATCAACCCCTATGGCAAGCACTTCTCGCGGATCAGATCCAGCGACCTGTTGCTGGTCAACGCCGACGACCCCACCAGCCTCGACCGCCCGGACGCCCCGGACATCACCGCCTGGGCCTTGCACAGCGCCTTGCACCGCAATCAACCCCATGCCCGTTGCATCCTGCACACCCATTCGAAATATGCGACGGCTTTGGCGTGTCTCGCGGATTCGCGCCTGCCGCCGATCGAGCAGAACTGCATGCGTTTTTTCGAGCGGGTGGTGATCGATGAAGGCTTCGACGGCATGGGCCTGGGGGACGAGGCCGAACGGGTCAGCCGTCTGCTGGGGGACAAGCCGATCCTGCTGATGGGCAATCACGGCGTGCTGGTGGCGGCACCGAGTATCGCTCAGGCGTTCGATGATCTGTATTACTTCGAACGCGCGTGCGAGACCTACATCACCGTACTTTCAACCGGCCGCGAGTTACGCATCGCCAGCGACGCCATCGCCCGCAAGACCTGCCGGCAATGGCTCGACTATCCGGGCTTTGCCGACAAGCATTTCAATGCGCTGCTGGGGATTCTCGACGAAGAGGAGCCCGAATATCGCGATTGAGGATTACTCCGCTCCGGCCGGCCGTTGCTCCTTGCGCAACGGCTGGCGCATCACCGGGGCGGTCCAGACCTGGCTGCGGTCTTCGCTGGGTGGGCAGCCAAAGCGGGCTCGGTAGGTGCGGGAGAAGTGCTCCAGTGAGCCGAAGCCTGAACAGGCCGCGACCTGGGCCACGCTCAGGCGAGTCTGTTGCAGCAGGCTGTGGGCCCGGGCCAGGCGCAGGGTGAGGTAATACTTGAGCGGCGACAGGCCGGTCTGATGCTTGAACTGGCGCTCCAACTGGCGCCGCGACAGCCCGACCTGCCCGGCAATCGCCTCGCAATCGAGCGGTTCTTCCAGCGCCTGTTCCATCAACTGCACCGCTCGGCGAATCTTGTTGCCGTACAGCCCGGTGTTGGTCAGGCCGCCGTCGAGCTGGTTGTCCGCCGGCGCCCGAACCTGGCCCATCAACATATGCATGCCGATCTCCCGGGCCAGCTCGTTGTCGATGCTCTGGCCGATCCAGCCCAGCAGCATGTCCAGGGTGGTGGTCGCGCCAGCGCAGGTCAGGCGCTGGCGTTCCAGGGTGTAGAGCTGCGGCTTGGCGTTGACCCGCGGATAACTTTCCTGGAAACCCTGCAGATTGTCCCAGTGCACGGCGGCTTCGTAGCCATCGAGCACACCGGCGGCGGCCAGCAACTCTGTGCCGGTTTCCACGCCCATCAACACCGCGCCGAACAGCGCCTGCTTGCGCAGCCAGCTCTTGAGCGCCAGGTTGCGGCTGTGTTTGTGCACATCGAAACTGGCGATCACCAGGCACGCATCGAACCCCTGATCGGCCTTCAAACCGTCATTGGCGACGGTGGTCAGGCCGTTGCTGGCCTGCACCGGTTCGCCGTCCAGCGACAGCAGCGACCACTGGAACAGCTGGCGCTGGGTCAACCAGTTGGCGATGGCCAGCGGCTCCAGCACCGCGGCCAGGCCGAAGTTGGAAAACGACGGCAACAGCAACACCGCCACGCGCAACGGCGCGACATCGTCGCGCCGCCAGGTGAATCGGCTTTCCGTATTACTGCACGACTGATTGCTCATGACTGATCTCTATCGTTGCCGTGTCCGCCATTGCGGGTGAGTCCAGACCGCTGCCTTGCTGCCCGGCAGCGGTGGTCTGCCACGAATCATATCGCTGGCCTTTTCCGCAATCATCACCGTTGGCGCATTGGTGTTGCCGCTGACAATCACCGGCATGATCGAGGCGTCCACCACCCGCAGGCCGTCCAGGCCATGCACGCGCAATTGCGCATCGACCACCGCTTCGGCATCGTCCGCCGGGCCCATCTTGCAGGTGCCGCTGGCATGGTAGCCGGTTTCCGTCACTTGCCTGGCCCAGGCATCCAGCGCTTCGTCACTTTGCGCCTGGGCACCGGGCACCAGTTCTTCGCCGCGGAATGCGGCCATGGCCGGTTGCCCGATGATCTCGCGTACCAGCCGGGCACCGGCGCGCATGTCGGCTCGATCCTGCTCGGTTTTCAGGTAATTGAACAGGATGCGCGGCGGTTGCCTCGGGTCGGCACTGCTCAAGGTGACGCTGCCCAGGCTGGTGGGGCGCATCAGGTCGATGTGGACCTGGAACGCATGGCCTGGCACCAGATCGACACTGCCGGGTTTTACCGCCAGCGGCATGAAGGTCAGTTGCAGGTCAGGGTGCTCGACCCCGGCCCGGGAACGGATGAACGCGCCCGCTTCGAAATGGTTGCTCGCCGCCAACCCGTCGTGGCTGGCGAACCAGCGTGCACCGATCCACCATTTGCCTGGCGCGGTGGTCCAGGGATACAGCGACACCGGCTTTTTGCACAGGTACTGCACCACGGTGTCGGGGTGGTCATTGAGGCGCCGGCCGACGCCGGGCAGGTCCCGTTTGACCGAGATGCCCAGGTCGCGCAGTTCCGCCGCAGGACCCACGCCCGAGAGCAACAGCAGTTGCGGCGAGTTGATCGCCCCGGCGGTCAGCAGCACCTCGCGCCGGGCAAAGGCCTGATGGATTACCCCGTTTTGTTCGTACTCGATGCCGATGGCGCGCGGGCCGTCGAACAGGATGCGCAGTGCCAAAGCGTCGGTGCTGACCTGCACGTTGCCGCGGCCCAGCGCTTCGCTCAGATAACCCCGTGACGTGCTCCAGCGCCGACCGTTGCGGGTGGTGCGATCGACCGGGCCGAAGGCCTCCTGGCGATAGCCGTTGAGGTCGTCGCTCAGGCCATAGCCGGCCTCGGCGCCGGCCTTGAGGAAAGCCGCGCACAAGGGCGTTTGCACATCGCCGGGGGTAACGTGCAGATGCCCGGCCGCGCCACGGTAGTCATCTTCGCCGTCGGCGTGGGTCTGCGCCCGTTTGAAGTATGGCAGTACGTCCTGATAACCCCAGCCCGTGCAGCCCTGTTCGGCCCAGGCGTCGTAGTCCCGGGCGTGACCACGGATGTAGACCATGCCGTTGATCGACGATGAACCGCCCAGTGTCCGGCCGCGCGGCGTGCCGATGCGCCGGCCGTCCAGATACGGTTCCGGTTGTGAGCTGTAGCTCCAGTTGTAACGCGTACCGCCGACCACCAGACCGACCGCCGACGGCATGTCGATGGTCCAGCTCTTGTCCGCAGGCCCGGCTTCGAGCACCAGTATCTTTACCGCCGGGTCCTCACCCAGACGGTTGGCCAGCACACAGCCCGCGGACCCTGCGCCCACGATCAGGTAATCAAACTCATGGTTGGCCATGGTTTGGGGTACTCCCTCAAATTGATGGTCACTACACCGAACCCTGTGGGAGCGGGCTTGCCCGCGATGAGGGTGTGTCAGTCAACGTTGATGGTGGCTGACCGAATGCCATCGCGGGCAAGCCCGCTCCCACAGGAACCGCGGGTGGCTTAAATCTCGCTAGCCCCATGAATCCCGTTGAACACCAACCGATGAAAGTGATGCACCAGATGCTCGCTTTCATTGCTGCGCTGGGCATCGATCATGTACCGCCCCTGGTCATACCCCAGCGACCGCAAGCCTTTTTGCACCGAGATATTCAGGGCGATGTCTTCCGGGCCCAGGTCCTCGTTCATCCACTTCATGCATTGTTCGCTGACCTTGGCGGTCTCTGCGTTGCTGGAGTAGTAACCGAAGCGCAGCAGCGAGCGTTCGGCATCCAGCGGGATCATGATGAACGAGCCCAGGAACTCCGAGAACGGGAAGGTGTAGAAGGTGTTGTTCGGCCACATGCCGATGTTGAAGAAGCATTCGTCCGGGTTGAGGTCCTTGCGCAGCGGCACGCCGTAGGCTTCGGTCACCGACAGATTGGCCGGGGCGATGTAGGTCCACCAATTGTCGCGCTTGGTCAACTGGTAGCCCTTGAAGTCGATCAGCTTCGCCAGGTCGATATGGCAGGGGCCGGACAGCTTGAAGTGATAGCCCTCGATGGAGTTGTCCATGATCACTTTCCAGTTGGCGGGCACGATCACGTCCTGTTCTTCGATCAGGCGCATGTTGGCCAGGTCTGGAAACACCCGGCGCATCTCTTCGTCGGCACCGGGGAACAAGTCCCGCAGCGATGGCGCGTTCGGGTCGAGGTTGAAATAGATGAAACCGCCCAATTCCTCGGTGCGGATCCTGGGAATGTTGAACTGCTGCAGTTCGAAGTTCTTCATCTTCTCGCAGCGCGGCGCGCTGCGCAGGCTGCCGTCCATTTCGTAGCACCACGAGTGATAGGCGCAGCGCACCACGCCGCCGGTATTGCCGCGTCGATCTTCGAGCAGGCGATTGCCGCGGTGCTGGCAGACGTTATGGAAAGCATGAATCTGCCCCTGACGATTTTTGGCCACCACCACACTCTGATCGAACAGATCCGTCACCACATACTGCCCAGGCTCGGCGAACTCACTGACGTGCCCGGCCACATGCCAGGCATGCATGAAAATGTTGTCGCGCTCGGCCTTGAACAAGGTCTCGTCGTAGAAGTAGCGCGAGGGCAGGGTGAAGGCTTCTTCCGGGTCCTGATGGTCCCAGCCGTCGATCGAACTGTGTGATTTGAGAGTCTGGACAGTGTGCATTGGACGATCTCCTCGGTGACGGGCGCCGCAGGGTGCGGCGGGTCTTGTGGGACCTAATCTAGGGGGCGAGGAGGAGGGCGGATTGATCAAAAGCGACCAGTTGCGAGGTGAAAAGATCAAGGGGAAGTGTTGGGTGGGGGGAAAAGGTCGGCATTTTTGGCAACCGAGGGCGATGTCGCTGATCTGTTGGATGTCGCCGGACGACGATTGCGTGGCAGGTCTGGGCATAAAAAAGGGCGCCTTTCGGCGCCCTCGTTACAACCAGCGGGGTTTCAGCAGCTATTGCGGATCGGCAACCTCTCAAGCCCGCTCGAAAATCGCCGCAATCCCCTGCCCACCACCGATGCACATGGTCACCAGCGCATAACGGCCGCCGGTGCGGTGCAATTCGTGGATGGCCTTGGTGGCGATGATGGCGCCGGTGGCGCCCACCGGGTGACCCAGGGCGATGCCCGAACCGTTCGGGTTGACCTTGGCTGGATCGAGGCCCAGCTCCTGGCTGACGGCACAGGCCTGGGCGGCGAAGGCGATGTTGGCTTCGATCACGTCCAGGTCGGCGATGGTCAGGCCGGCGCGCTTGAGTGCCAGGCGGGTGGCCGGAACCGGTCCCAGGCCCATCAGTTGCGGTTCGAGACCGGCGTGGGCGTAGCTGACCAGACGCGCCAGTGGGCGCAGGTTGTTGGCCTGGACGGCGTTACCGGTGGCCATGACCAGCGCAGCGGCGCCGTCGTTCAGGCCCGAGGCGTTGCCGGCGGTGACGGTGCCGTCCTTCTTGAACGCCGGCTTCATCGCCGCCAGTTGTTCCAGGGATGTGGCGCGTGGGTGTTCGTCGACGTTGAACAGCTTGGTGCCCTTGCGATCCTGGATTTCCACCGTGGCGATCTGTTCGCTGAAGTAGCCGCTGGCAATCGCATGGGCAGCGCGCTTCTGGTCTTCCAGGGCCAGGGCGTCCTGCATTTCGCGGGTGATGCCACTGTGTTCGGCGACGTTTTCCGCAGTGATGCCCATGTGGATGGCATGGAACGGGTCATGCAGGATGCCCAGCATGTAGTCGATGGCCTGGACGTTGCCCATGCGCGCGCCCCAACGGGCGGAAGGCATCAGGTATGGGCCGCGGCTCATGGATTCGGCGCCGGCGCCGACGGCGATTTCGGCATCGCCCAGTTGCAGCGTCTGCGCCGCGCTGATGATCGCTTGCAGACCGGAGCCGCACAGGCGGTTGACGTTGTAGGCCGGGGTTTCTTTCGGAATGCCGGCGTTGACCGCGGCAACGCGGGAGATGTAGGCGTCACGGGTTTCAGTCGGGATCACGTGACCCATGACCAGATGGCCGACCAGCGCCGGGTCCACGGCGGCCCGCTCCAGGGCGGCCTTGACGACGGTGGTTGCCAGGTCAACCGGTGGCACGTCCTTGAGTGAACCGCCAAAGGTGCCGATGGCGGTACGGGCGGCGCTGACGACGTAGATTTCTGGAGTGTTCATGACGGGTTTCCTTTCGGTGGAGTCTTATCTGTACTGCGATTGAGCAGGGCGTTCAAGGCGGTTTTCGCCTCGTCGGTGTTCAGGCGCTGAATGAACAGCGTGTTTTCTTCGCGCAGGGTGGCTTCCAGTTCGGCCAGGCAAGCCTGTTTCATCAGCTGTCGGGACTGGCGCAAGGCTTGCCGGGGCATGGCCAGAAAGCGCTGGGCGATCTTGCCGGCCGCAGCCAGGCATTCCTCGCCATCGTCGAACGCTTCGTTGGCAATGCCCCAATTGACCGCTTCGCTGCCGTCCAGGCCTTCACCCAGCAACAGCAGGCGCGCGGCACGGGCATGACCGAGGCGGCGTGGCAGCAACAGGCTGGCGCCGAATTCGGGACACAGGCCGATATTGACGAACGGCATGCGCAACTTGGCGTTGCGGGTGACCAGTACCTGATCGCAATGCAGCAGCAAGGTGGTACCGATGCCGATGGCGGCCCCGCAGACTGCCGCGATCAGCGGTTTTTGCAGGCGCGTGACGACCTTCATCAGGTGGAACGCGGGGGCGTCCAGATGAGTCGGCGGATGCTGGAGGAAGTCCACCAGATCATTACCGCTGGTGAAGCAGGTCGGGCCGCCGGTGATGATGATCACACCGGTCTGCTCGTCCTCGTCGGCGGCCTGCAGCAGGTCGGCCAGGCGTGTGTACATGGCGTTGTTCAGCGCATTGAGCTTGTCCAGGCGGTCGATGGTCAGCGTCAGCACACCGTCGCGTTGCTCATGTTTGATCAGGTCGGTCATCGCAAACCCAGGGTCGTTCGGATCAGGTGGCCACTTTAAGCGCCGGACAAACCCCGGATCTATGGCAAAACGGGTCAACTGCGCTGCCGCTTTTTGCCATGCCGGTGTGCCAAAAACGACACACACCCATTCGGGGTATGGCTGCGCCTGGCGAATCGACCAATAGTGGAGGCATCCGCTCATCCAGAGCCGAACTCGCTATAAGGTGCATTTGCTATGGGCAAGACGCTGCTTAAGGTGATTTCCAGTCTGTTTGTTGTACCGCTTTCATTGAATGCCCATGCTGCTCAAGTGGACGACAGCAATACGCTGCGGCTCTATAACTGGGCGGATTACATCGGTGAAAAAACCGTGGCCGACTTCGAAAAGGCCACCGGCATCAAAGTCATCTATGACACCTTCGATGCCTACGAAACCGTGCAGGCCAAACTGCTCACCGGCCACTCCGGTTACGACCTTATCGTGTTGAATGCCTCCCTCGCGCCGCCGCTGATCAAGGCCAGGGTGTTCCAGCCGCTGGACAAAAAACAGCTGCCGGGCTGGACCAACCTAGACCCGAAAATCCTCGAGGACCTGCAAGGTTATGACCCCGGCACCCAGTACTCGGCGCCGTACACCTGGGGCAGCAACGGCGTCACCTACAACGTCGACAAGATCAAGGAGCGCATGCCGGACGCGCCGATCGGCTCGCTGGCGATGATCTTCGACCCGAAGATCGTCTCGCGCTTCGCCGACTGTGGCGTGACCCTGCTCGATGCGCCGACCGAAGTCATTCCCATGGCCTTGACCTACCTGGGACGTGACCCGAGAAGCGCAGCGCCGGCGGACCTGAAGGCCGCCCAGGAATTGCTGCTGTCGGTGCGGCCGTACATCCGCAAGTTCGACTCGGTGAATTACCTGACCAGCCTGCCCAATGGCGACGTGTGCATGTCCATGACCTGGTCCGGCGACTACGCCACGGCCATGGCCCGTGCCGCGGAAGCCAAGAAGCAGATCAACCTGGCGTACTTCATTCCCAGGGAAGGCTCGCTGATCTGGTTCGACAACATGTACATCCCGGCCGACGCGCCCCACGTCGCCAACGCCCACAAGTTTCTCGAGTACCTGATGCAGCCGCAGGTGATGGCCGATGTGAGTGATTTCATCAATTACGCCAACAGTAACGCGGCGGCCACGCCGTTGTTGAACGCCGATGTGCGCGACAACCCGGCCATCTACCCCGATGCCCAGACCCGCGAGCGCCTGTTCCCGCAGAAAACCCAGGATGCCAAGGACATGCGGGCGATTACCCGGGTCTGGAGCACCGTGAAAAGCGGCATCTGATTTGTTCGATCGTTAGTCAATTCGGTTAGAGGTTTACTTATGGCGACTCCAACACGCACCGTACTTTCGCCGGCGGATGAGTCCAGACTGGTCAAGGCCGACAAGGCCCATCACATGCACGGCTACCACATGTTCGACGAGCACGCCGAGCAGGGCTCGCTGAACATCGTCGCTGGCGATGGCGCCTACATCTACGACACCCAGGGCAACCGTTTTCTCGATGCGGTGGGCGGCATGTGGTGCACCAACATCGGCCTGGGCCGCGAGGAAATGGCCGAAGCCATCGCCGACCAGGTGCGCCAGCTGGCCTATTCGAACCCGTTTTCCGACATGTCGAACAACATCGCCATCCAGTTGTGCGAAAAACTCGCCAGCCTGGCCCCTGGCGACCTCGACCATGTGTTCCTCACCACCGGCGGCTCCACCGCCGTGGACACCGCGTACCGGCTGATCCAGTACTACCAGAACTGCCGTGGCAAACCCGAGAAGAAGCACATCATCGCGCGCTTCAACGCCTATCACGGCTCCACCACCCTGACCATGTCGATCGGCAACAAGGCCGCCGACCGGGTGCCGGAGTTCGATTACGCCAACCCGCTGATCCACCACGTGTCCAACCCGAACCCGTACCGGGCGCCGGAAGGCATGGACGAAGCGCAGTTCCTCGAGTTTCTGGTCAAGGAGTTCGAAGACAAGATCCTCTCGATTGGCGCGGACAAGGTCGCCGGGTTTTTCGCCGAGCCGATCATGGGCTCGGGCGGGGTGATCATTGCGCCCCAGGGTTACCTCAAGCGCATGTGGGATGTGTGCCAGCGCTACGACATTCTGTTCGTCGCCGACGAAGTGGTGACTTCCTTCGGGCGTTTGGGCAAGTTCTTTGCTTCCTATGATGTATTCGATGTGCAGCCGGACATCATCACCACCGCCAAGGGCCTGACCTCGGCCTACCTGCCGCTGGGCGCGTGCATCTTTTCCGACCGCATCTGGAAGGTCATCGCCGAGCCGGGCAAGGGGCGCTGCTTTACCCACGGGTTCACCTATAGCGGGCATCCGGTGTGCTGCACGGCGGCGCTGAAGAACATCGAAATCATCGAGCGGGAAAACCTGCTGGCCCATGTCGACACTGTGGGCGCCTATCTGGAGGAGCGCCTGGCCACCCTGCGGGATTTGCCGCTGGTGGGGGATGTGCGCTGCCAGAAACTCATGGCCTGCGTGGAATTCGTCGCCGATAAACGCACCAAGGCGTTGTTTCCCGACGAGATCAACATCGGCGAGAAAATTCACGTGCTGGCCCAGGCCCGGGGGTTGCTGGTGCGGCCGATCATGCACCTGAACGTGATGTCGCCACCGCTGATCCTGACGTTTGCCCAGGTCGATGAAATCGTCGAGACCCTGCGCGAGTGCATTGTCGAAGTGGCAGCGGAGCTTCAGGCCAGCGGTCAGTATGGCGGCCAATGAATTCGCCACACCGGCTGTTACCAAGGGGCTGCACTCCCGCTAGACTGCGGGGCATGAGCACACCAAACGACGATACGCTGATCGCGATGCCCTTCGGGGCATTGCACAAATGGCATGGGGGGATGCGCGAGGCATTCGCCCATATCGATGAGCCTGACGCCCTGCAATACCTGGCGTCAGCGCTGGCGCAGCTGGTATCCGTCGAGTCGATGATGATCAGCCTGGAGCGCAAGGATCGCGCGCCACAGTTGCTGCATCAGCGCGGGATTGCCCAGGAGTATCAGGTCTCGATTCTCGAACGCTATTTTTCCGGGGGCTATCTGCTCGATCCGTTCTGCCTGGCGGTGGAACAAGGGTTGGCCCAAGGCTTCTATCACCTGGAGGAAATTGCCCCGGACAATTTCTTCGACAGTGACTACTACAAATCCTATTACCTGAAGGCGGGCTGTTCGGAAGACAGCTACTACATCGTCGACACCGGTAATGACACGAAGATTTCCGTCAGCCTCTATCAAGGTTTCGGCGGCGAATGTCTCAGCGTCGAACAATTGAACCTGTTGCGCGCCGTCGAACCGCTGGTGCGCGAATTCATCAGCGAATTCAGCCAGCGCGGACTGCTGCGCAGTACCGGGATCGAGCGCGATAACGAGCAGGGCCTGCGCGATGATCTCAAGCATCGCGTGCAGGCGGCGTTCGAGAACTTCGGGTGTGAGTTGCTGACCGAGCGCGAGCGGGAAGTGGCGCACATGGTCCTGCGCGGGCATTCGGTGAAATCCACGGCCAGCCAGATGAACATCTCACCGGAAACCGTGCGCATGCACCGCAAGAACCTGTACCTGAAGCTGGAGGTGGGTTCCCAGTCGGAACTGTTTGCGCTGTTTATCGAATGGTTGCGCCGGCACTGATTTTTCAGGGTTACCCATAACCTGTAGGAGCGAGCACGCTCGCGATTGCGGTCTGTCAGGCCCCATGATGCTGGCTGACACTCCGCCATCGCGAGCGTGCTCGCTCCTACAGGTGTTGCGTCAGTCCTCGCGTTTTACGACCAGGGTCAGAATGTCGTAGCTCGCCACCAGTTCACCCAGTTGGTTGGTCACTTCCACATCCCACGCCACCACCCCTTGCGGGATGCCCTGCGGGCTCTTCTTGCCCTGGTCGATCTTGCGTTTGCAGGTCAGGCGCGCCTGGATGGTGTCGCCGATGCCCACCGGGTTGATGAAGCGCAAGGTGTCCAGGCCATAGTTGGCCAGGACCGGGCCCGGCGCAGGCGAGACGAACAGGCCGGCCGCGGCCGACAGCACGAAGTAGCCGTGGGCGATGCGCTTGCCGAACTGCGACTCCTTGGCCGCGATCTCGTCGAAGTGCATGTAGAAGTGGTCGCCCGACAGGCAGCCGAAGTTCACCAGGTCCGCTTCGGTGACGGTGCGACGGTGGGTCAGCAGCGACTCGCCGATCTGCAGGTCCTGGAAGTAGCGGCGGAACGGATGCACTTCGGTTTCGATGACCTTGGCGCCACGCACGTATTCGCCGGTGACCGCCGCCAGCATGGTTGGCGAACCCTGTACCGCGGCGCGTTGCAGGTAGTGTTTCACCGCACGCAGGCCGCCCAGTTCCTCACCGCCGCCGGCACGACCCGGACCGCCGTGCTTGAGTTGTGGCAGCGGCGAACCGTGGCCAGTGGATTCGCCTGCGCAGTTGCGGTCCAGTACCAGCAAGCGACCGTGCAACGCAGCCGCAACCGGAACGGCTTTGGCGGCAACGTGTGGATCCTTGGTCACCAGGCTGGCCACCAGGCTGCCTTTGCCGCGCGCGGCCAGGGCCAGCGCTTCGTCGAGATCGTCGTAGGCCATCAGGGTGCTGACCGGACCGAACGCTTCGATGTCGTGTGCGCCGCCTTCGGCGTGCGGGTCGCGGGCCTGCAACAGGGTCGGGGCGAAGAACGCACCCTTGTCGACATTTTCACCACGGGGTTCGAAACCGTCACGGCCGCCGAACAGCATGTCGCTGCTCTGCAACAGGGCTTCCAGGCGCTCGGCCACGTCTTTCTGCTGGTCGTGGGACGCCAGCGCGCCCATGCGCACACCTTCCACCGACGGGTCGCCGACCACCACTTTGGCCAGGCGATCGCGCAGGCGGGTAGCCACTGCATCGATGTGTCTGGCCGGGACGATGGCGCGGCGGATGGCGGTGCATTTCTGCCCGGCCTTGGTGGTCATCTCCCGGGCGACTTCCTTGATGAACAGCTCGAACTCTTCGTCGTCCGGGGTCACGTCAGGGGCGAGAATCGCGCAGTTCAGCGAATCGGCCTCGGCGGTGAACGGCACCGAGTTGCGAATCAGGTTCGGGTTGACCCGCAGCTTGGCCGCAGTGTCGGCGGAACCGGTGAAGGTCACCACATCCTGGCCCTGCAGACGGTCGAGCAGGTCGCCGGTGCTACCGATGATCAGTTGCAGGCTGCCCGCTGGCAACAGGCCGGATTCGTCCATCAGGCGCACCACGGCTTCGGTCAGGTAGCTGGTGGCGCTGGCGGGTTTGACGATGCACGGCATGCCGGCGAGGAAGCTCGGGGCGAATTTTTCCAGCATGCCCCAGATCGGGAAGTTGAAGGCGTTGATGTGCACCGCCACGCCACCGCGCGGCACCAGGATATGGGTGCCGGCGAAGGTGCCCATTTTGCTCAGTTGCAGTGCCGGGCCTTCATGGACCACGTTGCCCGACGGCAGCTCGCGGGAGCCGAGGCTGGCGTAGGTGAACAGCGTGCTGTTGCCGCCTTCGATGTCGATCCAGCTGTCGGCACGGGTGGCGCCGCTGTGGTGGGAGATCGCGTAGAGCTGTTCCTTGCGCTCGCTCAGGTACAGGGCGAGGGCCTTGAGGCGCTGGGCGCGCTGCTGGAAGTCCAGCGCCATCAGGCCGCTGACGCCCTGACGACGGCCGTGCTCGATGGCTTCGGCGAAGTCTGGACGCTCTTCGTGGGTGCGGGCGATTTCATGGCCGTCGATGGCGCTGCGCAGGATTTGCGCGCCTTGTTGGCCGATCCAGCGGCCGGCGATGAAACTTTGCAGGGTAGGGGCGTGGGACATGGTATTGACTCTCAAAAAATTTAAAGGCACCGCCGGATCTCTGTAGGAGCGAGCATGCTCGCGATGGAGGACCGAACACCGCGGGGTGTCAGGCAGCCAGCGTTATCGTTGACGACCCTCGCGAGGGAGGACCGAACACCGCGGGGTGTCAGGCTGCCAGCGTTATCGTTGACAACCATCGCGAGCTTGCTCGCTCCTACAGGTACGGCGTGGATCTCTGTAGGAGCGAGCATGCTCGCGATGGAGGGCAGGACACCGCGGGGTATCAGATTGCCAGCGTTATCGTTGACGACCATCGCGAGCGTGCTCGCTCCTACAGGGGGGTGAGTCAGAGCTGATCGAAATCCAGCACGACCTTGTCGCTGATCGGGAAGGCCTGGCACGACAGCACATAGCCGGCGGCCACTTCGTAGTCTTCCAGGGCGTGGTTGCTGTCCATTTCCACTTCGCCTTCGATGACCTTGCACTTGCAGGTCGAGCACACGCCGGCCTTGCACGAGTAAGGCAGCTCGGCGCCCTGGGCGTTGCCCGCGTCGAGGATGCTCTGGCTGTTGCGCGGCAGGTCGAAGGCCAGGGCGCGGCCGTCGCTGATGACGGTGATCTGGCTGACCGCCGAGTCCACCAGGCGGGCCGCTTCGCGAGCTTCGCGTTTTTGCTGGCTGCCGGCGGCGGCGAACAGTTCGAAGTGAATCCGCTCCGGTTGCATGCCCTTGGCCTTGAGGCTGTCGCGCACGGTCTCGGTCATTTCCTGCGGGCCGCAAATGAAGGCGGCGTCGAGGGCCTTGACGTCGAGCCAGCGGGAGAACAGTTGCTCGCACTTCTCGGCGTTGATCCGGCCGTTGTACAGGTCGACGTCCTGCTGCTCGCGGCTGAACACGAAGATCAGGTTCAGGCGTTGCAGGTAGCGATTCTTCAAATCTTCCAGCTGTTCGCGAAACAGCGCGCCGGAGCTGGAGCGGTTGCCGTACAGCAGGGTCACGCGGCTGTGGGGCTCGGTTTCCAGGGTGGTCTTGATGATCGACAGGATCGGCGTGATGCCGCTGCCGGCCGCGACGGCCAGGTAGTTGCCGTGGCGCGCCGGGTCGAGCTCGACGCTGAAATGCCCGGCTGGCGGCATCACTTCCAGGGTGTGGCCGGCTTTCAGGTGTTCGTTGGCATAGGCAGAAAAACGCCCGCCGGCCACACGCTTGATGGCCACGCGCAGTTCGCCATCGTTGATGCCGGTGCAGATCGAGTAAGAGCGGCGCACTTCTTCGCCGTCCATTTGGGTACGCATCACCAGGTGCTGGCCCTGGGTGAAATGAAAGCTGTCTTGCAGGTCCTGCGGAATCTCGAAGGCGATGGACACCGCGTCACGGGTCTCGGCGCGCACGTCCTTGATGGTCAGGCTGTGAAATTTGCTCATTGTTGTTCTCCAGCTGGGACGGCCGATGCGCCGCTCAGATGCACTTGAAATAGTCGAACGGTTCCCGGCAATCGACGCAGCGATACAGGGCCTTGCACGCGGTGGAGCCGAACTCGCTGAGCACCTCGGTGTGGGCGCTGCCGCATTGCGGGCACAACACCTGCGGGCTTTCACCGAGCAGGCTGCGCTTGCTGGTGCTGCCCTCGGGCGGCGCAATGCCGTAGGCATGCAAGCGTTCGCGGCCGCTGTCGCTGATCCAGTCGGTGGTCCAGGCCGGGGTCAATTTGCGCTCAAGCTGCGGCGCCTTGAATCCGGCCAGTTCCAGGGCCTGGCGGATGTCGCTTTCGATCACTTCGGTGGCCGGGCAGCCGGAGTAGGTCGGCGTGACCACCACGTGAAGGTGCCCGGCCTGCCAGTCGAGGTCGCGGACGATACCGAGGTCGACCACGCTGACCACCGGCACTTCCGGGTCCATGACCTCTGCCAGAATCGCCCACGCGGCGGCCAGGTCGGTCGGTTGAGCCGGCCGGGCGCCGAGGTCGCTGGCGATCAGCTCACCAGGTTGCATCGGGGTATGCTCGTGGCAGGAACTGCATTTCGGCCAGCAGGATGCCCAGGTGTTCGGTGTGCAGGCCCTTGCGTGCATTGAGGTAGAAATAGCTCGGTGCGGCGGGCACGGGCAGGGTGGCGCTGGTGAAGATCTGCTCGACCCTGGCCTGCCACTGCGCGGCGACGCTGGCGATGTCCGGCGTGATGCCGGCTGCGCACAGACGCTGTTCGCTGTCGTCGGCAGCGATCAGCTCGACGGTGAAGCGCCAGACCTCGGGAATCGCCGCCAGCATGCGCCGATGGCTTTCCTCGGTGCCGTCGCCCAGGCGTTCGATCCACTCGCCGGAGCGGCGCAGGTGGTAGGTCACTTCCTTCACCGCCTTGGCGGCGATCCCGGCAATGCGTTCGTCGCTGGACTGGCTCAGGCCCTGCAGCACCGGCAAATGCCAGGCGTCATAGAGGAACTGCTTGAGCATGGTCACCGCGAAGTCGCCGTTGGGTTGCTCGACCAACAGCAGGTTGCGGTAGGCGCGCTCGTCGCGACGGAACGCCAGGTGGTCGGCATCGCGGCCGTCGTCCAGCAGTTCGGCGGCGTATTCCAGCCAGTTGCGTGCCTGGCCTACCAGGTCGAGGCCGACGTTCATCAGCGCCAGCTCTTCTTCCAGTGCCGGGGCCTTGCCGCACCACTGACACAGGCGCTGGCCCTGGATCAGGGCGCTGTCGCCGAGGCGCAACAGGTATTCGATCAGATCAGTCTTGTTGTCCATGGTCGACCTCACATGTGCCCGACTTCGGCCGGCAGCTCGTAGAAGCTGGCGTGGCGGTAAACCTTGTCGTCCGATGGATCGAACAGCGGGTCCTTTTCATCCGGCGACGAAGCGGTGATCAGCGCCGAAGGCACGACCCACAGGCTGACGCCTTCGCTGCGACGGGTGTAGAGCTCGCGGGCGTTCTCGATGGCCATGGTGGTATCAGCGGCATGCACGCTGCCGACATGCTTGTGGTTCAGACCGTGCTTGCTGCGCACGAAGACTTCGAAGAGGGTCCACTCGGACATTTCAATTACTCCACATCAGGTGGCCGGATCAGGCGGCGTTCTTGTTTTGTTTTTTGCGGGCGTGGGCGACGGCGGCTTCACGAACCCAGGCACCGTCTTCAATCGCCTTGCGGCGGGTGGCGACGCGTTCGGTGTTGCACGGGCCGTTGCCCTTGAGCACTTCGTAGAATTCGTTCCACTGGATTTCGCCGAAGTCGTAGTGGCCGCGCTCGGCGTTCCACTTCAGGTCCGGGTCGGGGCAGGTGCAGCCCAACAGCTCCAGTTGCGGGATGGTCTGGTCGATGAAGCGCTGGCGCAGTTCGTCGTTGCTCTGGCGCTTGATTTTCCAGGCCATGGATTGCGCACTGTTCGGCGAGTGTTCGTCGCTCGGGCCGAACATCATCAGCGACGGCCACCACAGGCGATTGATAGCGTCCTGGACCATGTCCTTTTGCGCCTGAGTACCGTGACGCATCATGGTCAGGAGGATTTCGTAGCCCTGGCGCTGGTGGAAACTCTCTTCCTTGCAGATGCGGATCATCGCCCGGGAGTAAGGGCCGTAGGAGGTGCGCTGCAGCACCACCTGATTGACGATCGCCGCGCCATCCACCAGCCAGCCCACCGCGCCCATGTCGGCCCAGTTCAGGGTCGGGTAGTTGAAGATGCTCGAATACTTGGCCTTGCCGCTGTGCAACCTGGCGATCTCTTCATCGCGGTCGGCGCCCAGGGTTTCCATGGCGCTGTACAGGTACAGACCGTGACCGGCCTCGTCCTGGATCTTGGCCATCAATTGCAGTTTGCGTTTGAGCGACGGCGCACGGGTGACCCAGTTGCCTTCGGGCAGCATGCCGACGATTTCGGAGTGGGCGTGCTGGGAAATCTGCCGGATCAGGGTTTGCCGATAAGCATCTGGCATCCAATTCTTGGCTTCTATCTTGATTTCTGAATCGATTTTTTCCTGGAAAGCGCGTTCCTGATCGGACATCTCCGACAGGTCCTTGATGCGCTTGACGCCTGTTTCTACTAGCTGTGCGTACATGTTGGGTCTCCCGCCTTGAATCTGTTCTGAGGCATGGAGAACTTTATAAGCGATACAGAAATTAATATCAAACATAAAATGACGTGTCGTATTTGTTTTTTGTATCGCTTTGGATGACGGGGCGCTGCGTTCCAATCTCCGGCCGGATAAACGTCTGCACCGAATCTTCGCCGGCAAGCCGGCGCCTGCAGGATGGGAGTCGCTGCGGGTGCCGTCTTCCCGGGTATCGGTAACGAGTCAGTTAAAGGCGACTTGATCGCCATGCAGGTTTGGGTGAAGGCCGATGGTCGGTATGTGCAAGAAGTTGCGCAGTTGTTTTCTGAAAAAACACCCTATGACGTCGCGCCAGGCCTCGGGGTTCAGGGGTTGCAGCCAAGTGCGCAAGAAGTTGCGCAGTGCTGCGCAAGAAGTTGCGCACTGCAGGCCTGTTTTCTGCGCAAAAAATGAAGCTCTGTTGCGTTGTCGATGCTAAGTAATTGTTATTTAAAGACATTTAATGTCTGGCACGAACCTTGACTGATGCCGGCTCAGGCTTGGCTGGCCGTTCAGCCTTACCAGTCCTCACGTTTCAGCAAGGAGAGCATCAATGGCTACACCCGCTTACATGTCCATCACCGGTACCAAACAGGGCCTGATCACCGCCGGTGCCTTCACCACGGATTCGGTGGGCAATACCTACCAGGAAGGTCATGAAGACCAGGTCATGGTTCAAGGTTTCCAGCACGAAGTGATCATCCCGCGTGACCCGCAATCGGGTCAGCCTACTGGTCAACGTGTGCATAAACCCGTGGTCATCACCAAGGTGTTCGACAAGGCTTCACCCCTGCTGCAGGCAGCTTTGACTACCGGTGAGACCCTCACAGAGGTCAAGATCCAGTGGTACCGCACCTCGTCCACCGGCACTCAGGAGCACTACTACACCACCACCCTGGAAGACGCGATCATCGTCGACATGAAGGATTACATGCACAACTGTCAGGACCCATCGAACGCGCATTTCACTCATCTGGAGGACGTGCACTTCAGCTATCGAAAAATCACCTGGACCCATGAAGTGTGCGGCACTTCGGGTTCCGATGACTGGCGTAAACCGGTCGCCGGCTAAACCTCACTGCATGGGACGGCATTGTGCCGCCCATGCGCTTGTTTGCTCCTTCTGATACCCGACACAAGGACAAGCCCATGTTCGCACCGGCCAATGTTGCGCATTTCGCCTTACTGATCCCCACGGTACGCAACGATTTCAAGGTACTGGCCTTCGAGGGCAGCGAGGCCATCAACCAGCTGTACGCAATAAAGGTCGAGCTGGTCAGCGAGTCTCCTGATTTCGAGCTGGAAAGCCTGCTCAGCCAACCTGCGTATCTTCAGTTTGGCTTCAACGGCGAAGGCATCCATGGCCGCATCGAGGACGTTGGCGTGGGTGAAGCGGGTAAACGCCTGACTCGTTACCATCTCACCCTGGTGCCGGCGCTGCACTATCTGCAGTTCAGCCATAACCGGCGGATTTTCCAGAACCTGACCGTGCCGCAGATCGTGGCTCAAGTGCTCAAGGGGCATGGCATTCTGGCGGATGCCTTCACCTTCAATGTCGGCACCAGTGCGGAGCGTGAATACTGCACTCAATACGATGAGAGCGATTATCAACTGATCCAGAGGTTGTGCAGCGAAGATGGGATTGCATGGCACTTTCAACATGGCCCTGATGGTCACCATCTGGTGTTCACCGAAGATCAGACCTGGTTTCCCATACTGGGTGAAACACCGTACTTGCAGGGCTCCGGCATGGTGGCGGAACACCCGGTCGTCAGCCAGTTCTCCGTGCGGTGCAGTACCCGGACCAGCACGACCACGCGTCGTGACCATGACTTCAAGCGACCAAACCGCTTGCTGGAACATCAGTCCACCGCCGATTTCCACCCCGAGCTCGAAGACTACGGCTATCCGGGGCGGTTCAGGACAGAAGAACTCGGCAAACAGCTGGCCTGCCAGGCATTGGAGCGCCACCGCAGCGACTACCGGTTGGCGGCGGGCAATAGTGACCAGCCCACCCTGCGCAGCGGCCATTTTCTCAAACTGACCGAGCATTCGCGTCAACCCTACAACGATTTGTGGCTGCTGCTTCGCGTGACACATGAGGGCAAGCAGCCAGGGATGCTTGAAGAGACGGTCAACAACGACGTCAAGCCCGAGGACGGGTTTACCCAGGGTTATCGCAACCGCTTCAGCGCGATACCCTGGGACGTGATCTACCGTCCTCCGCTGGTCACCCGCAACTGCGTGCTGGTCAGTCAGACCGCCCGTGTCACCGGCCCGTCCGCGGAAGAAATCCACTGCGATGAGCATGGGCGGGTCAGGGTCGCCTTCCATTGGGATCGCGCCGAACAAAACGGCGACAAGACCAGTTGTTGGCTGCGGGTCTCGTCGAGCTGGGCCGGAGAAGGGTTCGGCGCGGTGACCATTCCGCGCATCGGCATGGAAGTGGTGGTGACCTTTCTGGAGGGCAATCCCGACGATCCACTGATCACCGGGTGCGTTCCCAACACGGTCAATTCCGTGCCGTACCCGCTGCCGGCGAATAAAACCAGAACCGTGCTGCGCAGCCACAGTTCGCCCGCCAATGGCGGCTACAACGAACTGTCGATCGAAGACCGGGCAGGGCGGGAGCTGATCTACCTGCGCGCCCAGCGTGACATGGAGCAGAAGGTCGAAAACGACAGTCGGCTGGAGGTGGGTAACGTACGTCGGGAACTCATCAAGGGTAATAGCGTCGCGGTGCTCGAGGCGGAAGATCAGCGCACCGTCACCGCTGACCGCAAGGTCGAGCTAAAGGCCAATGATTACTTGCAGGTCGCCAACAGCAGCCACACCCATATCGGTCAAGCGCTGGTGGTCGAAGCGGGCCAGCAGGTGCACCTCAAGGCCGGGGCCAACCTGATTCTCGATGCAGGGGTCAGCATCACCTTGAAAGCTGCGGGGCAGCACATTGTGATCGGGCCGGGCGGCATCTTCAGTAGCACCGAGATTCAAATCGGTGGCGCGCCCGTGACCGGCATCGAGGCCTTATGGGCGCGACCTGCCGGGGTGACGGCGCTTCTGGCGCCCTTGATGCCCGAGGCGCAGCGCAACGCCTTGATGGCCAAAAAGCCGATCTGTGCCATTTGTGAAGCGTCCGAACAGCAGGGTGGACCCGCCAATGCTTGAGTTGCCGCCATTACCGGCTGATTTGCCCTGGGCGGTGCCCGCCTACCTGCTGCTGGACGGAGTCAGCGTACCGGACCTGCTGCCACAGCTGCGCCGCTGGGGGCGTCCGATCTATTGCCTGTATCTGAATACGCGCTGGCATGAACTGTCCGACATTTCACCTTGTCTGGTTGCGCTCGAGGGCAGCGGTGATCCGTTGCTGACCTGGTTTGGCGAACACGCAGCCCTCGAATGGGGCTACCTGCTGTTCAGCGCGGCCAATGTGCAAACGCTGCTGGAGCATTGGCGCCGCCTGCTCAGTGTCGAGCAGGCCGACGGTGTGGCCATCATGCCGCGCATTGCGGATCCAGCCGTCATGCATCAGCTGTTGCGTCTCGCAGAACAAGGCAACAGCGCACGCTGGTTCGGACCTGTCGCGCACGTCTGTCTGCCGGATGGGGTAGAGGGCGCATGGCACCAACACAGGCGCCTCGATCAGGCCCGCGCTGAACCCCAGAGCTACCGATTGACCGATCAGGAGCTTACAGCGTTGGGGGAGGTCGAGTTTCGCAATGTCGTCTCGGGCCTGAGTGAACACTTGCAAGAATGTTTCCCCAAGTTCATGGCCAATTTTTCAGTGTCCGAGTGTCGCCAGCATGCACAGGAACTGGCGAGTGAGGCCTACCGACAAGGCTTTTCTTCAGAATGGGAAATTACCGCTTACGCGAATGTTTTTGCTTTTCTGGCCGGGCAACCGGTCACCGAACATCCTGACATAGCTCAACTGTTGGCAGGGGAGGTCACGGGCACCCCATTAGCGCGCGTGGAACGTGCCGCCGAGCTGGCTGAAAGCCGTGCTGTTGATTCAGAAGGAGGTCTGCTGTGACTGCTCGACAACGACCCAAAGTCAGCCCCAACATCATTGCCAAGACAAAAAGCGCCAAGGACGCCCGCTCGCCCCTGGGCCTGTGTCCGCTGATGAACAAGAAGGTGCAATTGCTGCCACTGCGCTACGGGCTGGTCGAGCACCTCGATCCTGCTGGCGAACTGTCAATGCCGCTCAAGCTGAACAGCCAGCCCCTGGGTATTCGCTTGTTGCGCGATGGTTATCTGTACATCATCGACGACAAGACCGCTTATCTGCACGAATACCGTATTGAACAAGGGCAGATCACCCAGTTGCTCTGGAACAGCCAGGAGGTGTCTGGCGACAAACGAACCGAAGCAGTGGGCGCACCGCATCTGATCTTTGACCGCCAGCACACCTTGTATGCCAGCTACTCGGAAATACAGTGGACGGCGTACAAGTGTTCACAGGTGCTCAAGGACAAGGGTGAGCGCGAACGCCTGATGCAGCGCATCGATCTGGCAAATGTTTGCCCCACCCATGGGGGGACTCACCTGCTGAGCAAGTCACAGGCACAGAAGTGGCTGGCGGAGGTGGCGGAAAGCATGCCGAAAACCGATGCCCGGGGCGCTACCGGCCAGGCGCCGGCCAACCCGCTGCCTGAAGGCGCCAACCCGGAGGAAAGCCAACCCTATCACTGGGAGAATCCCGTGCTGTTTCAGGACACGGGGCTTGAAATACTCACCAGCAAAGTGCTCGGTCTCTATCAGGATGATTATCTGTTTCTGGTGTTGCGTGATGATTTTGGCGTCATGCGCGACCTCGCCAACGCCCAACTGAAGGTGTCCGACTGGATCGAGCACTGGAGTGCCGACGATCAGCGCCAGGTGCAGTACCTCACCGGCACTTACATCCAGTCCCTGTATGAGGTGAACGCGACTCGCCTGCAAGCCGAAAGCACAACGGATCCGGCGGTCAAAGCGCTGATGGACGACACCACCGGGCAGCAACAGTCGAAAATTTATGAGTACCTGAAGCTTCGTCGCGACCAGCCGGATCCGGGTGTCTATGGCAACGAGGCACACTGGCGCAAGGCCGCGCAAATCAATCCGCTTGCCCAGGCAATCGTCGACATGAAAGAGGCCATGGGGCAAGCGCTTTATCAACGGCATCAGGGCACCATCGGCAAGCTCAGTGCGCAAACCTGGGAAGCGCTGTTCGGTGAGGCGTTTGGTCAGCGTGGCATCGATCATCTGGTCGACAGGGCATCGATGGAGGCTTTTGTCAGCCAGCAACAAACATTGCTGAGCCATTGGCATAAACGGCTCTCGCACATCCGCGAGGATCGTTTGGGCATGATCATCGGTGGCCACTTCCACCGTGCCGCCTGGTATTACGACTTCCACCTCGACAAGCAGATCCAGCACCGCCTGGAAACCGAATTCGTCTGCGTTGCAGCCCTGTGCCCGGACAGGTCATCCGCCGAAAAACTGGCCGCCTACAGGAATGCCAATCTGCTGGTGGTGGTGCCAGGCCTTGAGACCCTGGATTTGACCGCGCAAATGGACGTGGCGAAAAAGCTCGCGGATTTGAGCAGCTTTACAATCAACGTGCTGGAAATCCAGAAAAGCTACGCCGAGATCAATCTGCTGACCAATCAGTTTCGTAGCCTGATGAACGAGCGGTTGCCTAACTACGCGTTGTTGAATACCCAGTTCAAGGGGATGCAGAGTTTGTTGGAGGGGGCCTATGTCCCAGCGAATCAATTGGAGGCTGCCGATCAGCTGGACAAGGCATACAAAGCTTTCACACAGGCACAGCATATTGATCCAAATGATTACATCCGTAACATCGGGCCGGCAGCGCGACTGCAGGTACTGCGTGAGTTCTCCAGGCAAGGCCTGACGTTACGCGGGGCCTCCGCGACGGAAATTGCAGAATTTAACCAGGCGCGCACGCAGTCGATGAACTTGCGCAGCCAATTGAAGGAAACCTACAAGCTGCGCAATCGCGAACTGTCGTTGCAATCCACCGGTTTTGCGCTGCCGGGCAGCGAAGCAGTGTACAACCAGCACATCGAACAATTGAAAAGCGCATTGATCCCGTGGGAAGAGAGGCTCAGCGGCGCCCTGACCGTCGGGAGTGACAGTCCGGCGCGAATCGGCACGGTGATCGATGGCCTGGATCCACAACTGCGCGCTGAAATGGGCAGGACAGCGCGTGACTTCAGGGCGACAGGGACGTTTAACAAACCACTGACGGGCGTCCTGCAATCGAAGGCCGACGGGATTGCGTTTGCGCTGTTTGTGATTCAGGGGCAGAAGTTTGTTGAGGCGCTTACGAGCGTTCTGACAAAAGATAATCGGTCTTTGAATGAAGGGTTAGCTTTCATTGAGTCATTCATTGGAATGTCGGCAGCGGGTTTCGCGACAGTACAAGGTCTTTCAATAACTATCTTACAGCCACATATCGAGCAAATGAGAAGTGCTTCAGGCAAGCTCAACACGATGAGTCGTCTGGGGTATTGGACCGGCGTTGCTGGACTTGGGGCGTTCGCTTTTGCCGGCATCGCTGCATTGTTCGACTTGGTCAAACACACCCATCAATGGGGCAAAGCCTTCGCTGAAGGCGACTACAAAAAGTTAAGTGCCACAACGATGCAGATGACCGGCGATGGCGTAGTGCTCGGCACCAGTGTCTGGGCGACGAAGCACATCGGCGCCATTGTCAGGAATATCGTCAAGTTGCCGACCGAGCTGCGTGCCCTGGCGTGGGCCGAGGCCAGCCCGAGGCTGTTGAGCATCGGTGCCAGGGCCAACCTGATAGGTCTGATCGGCACGGCGCTGCAGTTGATGGGGCAAGGCCTGTACAACTACTTCAACCTGGACGACTTGCAAAAATGGATGATGACCAGTGCCTGGGGCAACGCAACCACGCAGCGCGCACTGCAGGAGGAGTGGAGTGAACTTGCGAGGGTTGTGCAGAAGCCGACCTGTGAACTGATTCGCGACGACAGGCAAACCTACCTGAGGCTGACGCTGCCCGGCGTCAGTACCCAGGAAATGGACCGTCGTCAGTTGCAGCTTCAGGCCTGGCAGCGCGGCCGCGACAATTCCATCTACCGCCCTTACAGCGCTCAATTGCCGCCGGTGCGCTGGATGGAGTGCTCCGCTATCTGGGCCACAAGGTTCATGGTCGCCAGTGAAGGCCCTCAGGCATTGACCCTGCACTGGCCGATCGGCGATCTCCTGCAAACCACCGATTTTGCCCTGGCCTTCACCATCGCCTATCAACTGGAGGCTGAGCGCGAACCGCTCCATCAAACCTGTTTTGTTCTGCGTGACCTGCGCATCAGTTACATACGTGGCGTGCGTGTCATGACAAAAGGCACCTTCACGCTCGAGTCGGTTGAGGCCATGCCGGCGGGGACCGGCAAGGCTCCATTTTTTTTGTTCACAAGAGAAGATTTGGCGGCGATCGATGTTTAAGAAACTGTTCAAGCGTAAGGATAAAGCGCCTGCCACCGAGCCCGCCCCGGACATCCGCAGCCAACGACCCCGAGCCGGTGAGATTCGGGCCAGGGGGCTGAACGAAACGCTGTTTTTGTCACCCTTGCCGGTATACACGGGCCAGGCCCAAACATCTCGGCGTAACTTTTCGGAGATGAATGATACCTATCTGGAGTTGGGCGGAAATAATTTGGGAATGGTTGAGCAAGGGAAAATATTGGCTGCAGGAATATGGATGGCGTTGTTTACGGCTTTTGTACCTTCGAGTCTTTTAATTCTTTGCGGTGTGATTTTTTATCCGGAAAATTTCAAAACTCCGTTAAAGGATCTCTCTACTTTCTTACAAGCTTCTATTAGTGCGGCTGGGTTATTCATTGTTCCGCTGGGGGCCTACGTCTACGGCATGCTATCCAGCGTTTACGAATCCGCAAAAACCTACCCGATACGCTTTAACCGCCAACGCCGCGAAGTCTGCTTCGTCGATGCCAAAACCCATCGTATCCTGATCGTGCCCTGGGAAAGTGTGGTGGCCTGGGTTTCCAACACCCAGGGTGTCACCAGCTACGGCGCGACACGCCAGTACACCTTTGGCATGGGCCTGGAGGATGAGGAGCAGGACAAGGTGCAGTTTCTGCTCATGCCGCAAGCCAGTGACGCCCATGCCCTGGGGATGTGGGCGTCGATCCGCAACTACATGGAAGAAGGGCAACTGGTGGATACGCCCAACCCGCTGCTCGCCATCCTGGGCCTGACGCCCACTGGCGATCAACTCAAGCCGTACGAGGGGCTGCACACCTTTGAAATCGAGCGGGAAAATGCACGCCGTAGATGCCATATGAATGACCGAGGAGCCGACCTTTCTCCCGAAGAGCGTGAGGCGTGTGGTTTCCCCAAGCGCAGCCCCTGGCCCCTGCGGTTCTGGTACATGCGCCGCGTGCTGGTGTTCTGGAAAATGCCTTACCTGATCGCCGAGTGGGGCCATCGCAAGGGCCGCCCGACGTTGCCGCAACAAGTCCAGGACTGGTCACAGCCGCTGCCGCCCGAGCAGTGGGCAAAACCTAGCCCTGCATTGGTCAAGGCCAACCAGATCGTCCAGAACGCCATGGATAAACAGGGCGCGACCTTTGTCGAAGCCTGCAAGGCGGCGGGGCTGCATGGATGATCGGCGACCTTCCGCGTGTCATGACCAAGCGCACCTTAAAGCTCGAGTCGGTTGAGGCTATGCCAGCGGGGACCGGCAAGGCTCCATTTTTTTCGTTCACAAGAGAAGATTTGGCGGCGGACGATGTTTAACAAACTGTTCAAGCGCAAGAATGAAACAGCAGCCCCTGAGCACAGACCAGACATTCGCAGCCAAACCCCCCGAGCTGGTGAGATTCGAGTCAGGGGGCTGAACGAAACGCTGTTTTTGTCACCCTTGCCGGTATACACGGGCCAGGCTCAATCCTCTCGGCGTAACTTTTCCGAGATGAATGATACGTATCTGGAGTTGGGCGGAAATAATTGGGGGATGGTTGAGCAGGGAAAGATATTTGCAGCAGGAATTTGGATGCCAATTTTTTTGGCATTCATTATGCCGAGCTTGGTAATCATGAGCGGGGCGATATTTTACCCAGAAAATTTTAGCGATCCTTGGCATAGTTTGTTTGAGTTTTTAAAAGTCAGCACTAGCATTTCGCTTCTCTTTATCTTTCCTCTCGGCGCCTACTTCTACGGCATGGTGTCCAGCGTTTACGAATCCGCAAAATCCTACCCGATACGCTTCAACCGCCAACGCCGCGAAGTCTGCTTCGTCGATGCCAAAACCCATCGTATCCTGATCGTGCCCTGGGAAAGTGTGGTGGCCTGGGTTTCCAACACCCAGGGTGTCACCAGCTACGGCGCGACACGCCAGTACACCTTTGGCATGGGCCTGGAGGATGAGGAGCAGGACAAGGTGCAGTTTCTGCTCATGCCGCAAGCCAGTGACGCCCATGCCCTGGGGATGTGGGCGTCGATCCGCAACTACATGGAAGAAGGGCAACTGGTGGATACGCCCAACCCGCTGCTGGCGATCCTGGGCCTGACTCCCACTGGTGATCAACTCAAGCCGTATGAGGGGCTGCACACCTTTGAAATCGAGCGGGAAAATGCGCGCGGTAGATGCCATATGAATGACCGAGGAGCCGACCTTTCTCCCGAAGAGCGTGAGGAGTATGGCTACCCCAAGCGCAGTCCCTGGCCCCTGCGGTTCTGGTACATGCGCCGCGTGCTGGTGTTCTGGAAAATGCCTTACCTGATCGCCGAGTGGGGCCATCGCAAGGGCCGCCCGACGTTGCCGCAACAAGTCCAGGACTGGTCACAGCCGCTGCCGCCCGAGCAGTGGGCAAAACCTAGCCCTGCATTGGTCAAGGCCAACCAGATCGTCCAGAACGCCATGGATAAACAGGGCGCGACCTTTGTCGAGGCCTGCAAGGCGGCGGGCCTGCATGGATGAGTGCATCGCTGGTTCTGATAGGCAAAGACAATTCTTGATGGTTCCGGGCTGGCTGCTACCTGCGCAAAGCCCCTCTATCGCCTGACGGTAGTCTCGTCAGTCCGGATTCTAGATACGCTGGCCCTGTTGAGTCGTTGCGCCTTCATGGCTCGGGTCGCGGCTCCGGGAATGTTAACTCGAGGGGTAACGCAATACTCGCGATAGGCTTTTAGGGCGTTTCCTTCGTCGCCTGTTGACTCTTCCTACATCAATCCATGTCACAAACGCCAATACTTGGCGTCCTCTTTCTGGGCCATCGGCTCAGTCCCGGTGGCTGCGTATTCAGTGCCATTTTTGGACCGCAGAAGCCAAACGAAAACTTCATGGATGGAATCAACTTGCAGGGAGTTCACCTTGGTATGAAGCCTGTCCGGCAGATCCTGATCAACGGGGCAGATCATCTCTGCGCCACTCAGGGCAGGGCGCTGGCGCGATCACTCTGCAGCGACTGTCTGCGTACGCCGCCCGGTGGTTTTTCTGCACCTGAATTCAGGTTAATGGAACAGCCATAGATGTCCTACTCAAGCAAGTTATCGGCTCACTATCTTGAACTCGCGAAGTTGCCCGTTGGCGAGCAGCATTTCGCGGGTGAGGACGTTCGTTTTTCGAGCGAGTTCGAGACACTGGAACACGAGCTGTCCAAAGCCCGGTCAATGCATGAAAGCGGGCAGATCGACTGGCTGAAAGTACAAGAGGTTGGTGAGGCTCTGCTGCGCAATCAATCCAAGGATCTACGGGTTGCGAGCTGGGTGACGTGGGCGTTGTATCAGCGTGAGTCCTTTGCCGGCCTGCTGGCTGGTTGCGGTCTGTTACATCACCTGTGTGAACATCACTGGTCGCAGATACACCCCGCCAAATCGCGAACCCGTGCGGCGGCTGTCGGCTGGCTGGTGCTTCGTCTTGAACAGGTGCTTACTGAAAGTGTCCCGATCAAAGAGCAGCTACCGCTGTTCAGACGGCTGGTGGAACACCTTGAGGGCCTCGACGCTGCCTGCACCGAACACCTGGGGGGCGATGCGCCGCTGCTGTTACCGATCACTCGCCGCTTGAGAACCATGGTTCAGCGCGCCGCTGACAACCGGCCCGAGCCTGGTGTGGTGGGCGTCGCGGTGGCTCAGGTCAAACAGGCTGCCGCTCAGCTGTTCACGCCGGGCGCACCGATCGACAACGAAAAAGAAGCCCACAAGGCCCTGCGCAATCAGCAAGAGGGTGCGCGGCCATTGTGTGCGTGGTGGCTCAAGCAGAAGGCCACCGACCTGCGTGCCCTGCGCCTCAATCGCACGCTCCTGTGGTTGTCCATCGACGCTGTCCCTGAGCGTAATGCCGAGCAAATCACCGTACTGCGCGGTTTACCGGCGGACAAGCTCAAGGCCTTTCAGGACCAATACGACCAGGCCAAGTACGCCGATCTGTTGGTAGAGCTGGAGGCGAGCCTGGCGAAGGCGCCATTCTGGTTCGATGGCCAGCGGATGGTCTGGGACTGCCTTCAGGGCTTGAACGCCGAGATGGCGATGCGCGAAGTGGAAATCCATTTCGCGCTGTTGATTCAGCGACTGCCTGGCATCGTCGAATTGCGTTTCCACGATGGCGCTCCGTTTGCCGACCCGGCCACTCGGGCATGGATTGCCGCCAACGTCATGCCGCACCTGCAAACCGCCAGCGCGCCGCGCAAAGTCGAAGTCGCCGACACTCAACCCGCCTGGGAGTCGGCTCTGGAAGAAGTCCTGCCGATTCTGCGCAAGGATGGCCTGAAGGTCGCCGTTCAGTTCCTCAAGCAGGGCCTGCAAGGCGCACAGGGCGGGCGTGCTCGATTCTTCTGGCAGTTCGCCCTCGCACGGCTGTGCTTCTTGGCCAGGAAATACGAACTGGCCAAGACCCAGCTCGAAATCCTCGACCAGACATTGCAGGACTCGGGCCATAACGCCTGGGAGCCTGATCTTGCGCTGCAAGTGCTGCAGTTGCTGCATAGCTGCTGCGAGTCGTTACCGCAGAACCATGTCGTACGTGAACGCAAGGAAGAGATTTATCGCAGGTTGTGCCACCTCGATCTCGAAGTGGTACTCGAATAGGCCCTCCGGGCTACAACAGTAAGGAGAAAAACCATGGCCAAAGAAGGCTCGGTCGCCCCCAAGGAACGCATCAACGTCACTTTCAAACCTGCCACCGGTGGTGCACGGGAAGAGATCGAGCTGCCGTTGAAACTACTGGCGATAGGTGACTACACCCTCAGCAAGGACGAACGAAAGGTCGAGGATCGCAAGCCGATCAGCATTGACAAGACAACCTTCGACGACGTGCTGGCCAAGCAAGAGCTGAGCCTGGCACTGAGTGTGCCGAACCGTCTCCAGGACAATGGTGAGACGCAAGCACTGGCCGTGAAACTGCAGGTCAAGTCGATGAAAGACTTCAACCCGGCCTCGCTGGTCGAGCAAGTCCCCGAGTTGAAAAAGCTTATGGAGTTGCGCAACGCGCTGGTGGCCCTGAAAGGCCCGCTGGGTAACGCGCCGGCGTTTCGCAAAGCCATCGAAGGCGCGCTCGCCGACGACGAATCCCGCGCTCGCGTACTGGGTGAGCTGGGCCTGAACGCCGCCGCCCAGGACGCCTGAGTCCCCATCAGCCAAGGAAGCCAAGATCATGAGCACAAGTGCAGCACAGCAAAAGAACAAAGAGCACGGCGAATACAGCATTCTCGACAGTATCATCGCCGAAACCCGCCTGACGCCGGACAACGAAGCCTACGGCATCGCCAAGCGCGGGGTGTCGGCATTTATCGAAGAGCTGCTCAAGCCGCAGAACAGCGGTGAACCGGTCAAGAAAGCCATGGTTGACCGCATGATCGCCGAGATCGATGCCAAGCTCAGCCATCAGATGGACGAAATCCTCCACCACCCGGACTTCCAGTCCCTGGAATCATCGTGGCGTGGTCTGCAGTTGCTGGTTGAACGCACCAACTTCCGCGAAAACATCAAGATTGAAATCCTCAACGTTTCCAGGCAAGACCTTCTGGACGACTTCGAAGACTCGCCAGAAGTGATGCAGGCCGGCCTGTATAAGCACGTTTACACCGCTGAATACGGTCAGTTCGGTGGTCAGCCGGTGGGCGCGATCATCGCTAACTACTTCATGTCACCCAGCTCGCCGGACATAAAACTGATGCAGTACGTGTCCAGTGTTGCCAGCATGTCCCACGCGCCATTCATCGCCGCGGCCGGTCCGCAATTTTTCGGCCTGGAAAGTTTCACCGGTCTGGTGAGCCTCAAGGATCTGAAGGATCACTTCGACGGCCCGCAATTCGCCAAATGGCAGAGTTTCCGCCAGTCGGAAGACGCCCGTTATGTGGGTTTGACCGTGCCGCGCTTCCTGCTGCGCAACCCGTACGACCCGGAAGAAAACCCGGTTAAATCGTTCGTTTACAAAGAAACCGTCGCCAATAGCCATGAACACTACCTTTGGGGCAACACGGCGTTTGCGTTCGGCACCAGGTTGACTGATAGCTTCGCCAAATTCCGTTGGTGCCCGAACATCATCGGCCCGCAAAGCGGTGGCGCAGTGGAAGACCTGCCGCTGCACCACTTCGCGAGCATGGGTGAAATCGAAACCAAGATCCCAACCGAAGTCCTGGTTTCCGACCGTCGCGAATACGAACTGGCCGAGGAAGGCTTTATCTCCCTGACCATGCGCAAAGGCTCGGACAACGCTGCGTTCTTCTCTGCCAGCTCGGTACAAAAGCCAAAGTTCTATGGCAACGGTGCAGAAGGCAAGACGGCCGAGCTGAACTACAAGCTGGGCACCCAATTGCCGTACATGATGATCGTCAACCGCCTGGCTCACTACCTGAAGGTGTTGCAGCGCGAACAACTCGGCTCGTGGAAAGAGCGTACCGACCTCGAACTGGAACTGAACAACTGGATTCGCCAATACGTGGCCGACCAGGAAAACCCAAGTGCCGAAGTCCGTGGCCGACGTCCACTGCGGGCTGCCCAGATCATCGTCAGCGATGTGGAAGGCGAGCCCGGCTGGTACCGCGTCAACCTGAACGTGCGCCCGCACTTCAAGTACATGGGGGCCGATTTCACCCTTTCGCTGGTTGGCAAACTGGACAAAGAGTAAGCGGAGTCTCACTCATGACTGGATACGGCAGCCTTTTCGAGCGCCTGGGGGGCGACGCGGACAAACGCGTCGACTGGAGCCGTGAGGACTCATGCGTAGCGTCCGTGGCTGCCCATCTGGCCAAGATGCTCAGCACCCGTGCGGGCAGTGTGCAAACACTGTCCGATTACGGGCTACCCGATCTTAATGACATGCGTTTGAGCCTGCATGACGCCCTGAGCCAGGCCCGTTTGGCCATCGAGAAATTCATCGATGCCTACGAGCCACGCCTGAGCAATGTGCATGTCATGCCCCTGCCACGTGACCACGATCAGCTTCGTCTGTCCTTCAGTATCGAAGCCCTGCTGGAGATCGATGGTCTCAAGCGCCAGGTCAGTTTCGCCGCGAGCCTGGATGGCGGTGGACAAGTCAAAGTCAGTCCATAAAAAATCAGGTAACCGACCGTGTCCTTTAACCATTACTACCAAAGCGAACTCACCGCACTTCGCCAGTCAGGTCGCCGATTCGCTGAGCGTAACCCCGCGTTGGCGCCTTTCCTGGGTCAGGCCGGGCGCGATCCGGACGTGGAGCGATTGCTTGAAGGCTTTGCATTTCTGACCGGTCGTCTGCGTCAGAAGCTCGACGACGAATTACCTGAACTTAGCCACTCGCTGATGCAGTTGCTGTGGCCGAATTACATGCGGCCGCTGCCGGCGTTGAGCATTTTGCAGTTCGACCCGCTCAAGCATTGCGGGCCGGCACTGATGGTCAGGCGCGATACGCCGGTGGAGAGTCAGCCGGTCGATGGCGTGAGTTGCCGTTTCCGCACGTGCTACCCGACCGAAGTCCAGGCGCTGGACCTCACCGAGCTGACGTATTCGGTGAAAGGCGACGGTTCGCTATTGAGTCTGCGCCTTGAGATGAGTGCCGACGGTGACTTCGACGAACTGAAGTTGAGTCGTTTGCGTCTGCATTTCGCGGGTGAGCGTTACATCAGCCAGATGCTGTATCTCTGTCTGTTGCGCAACCTGGATGGTATCGAACTGCTGCCACTGGATGGCGCCGGCAAGCCGATCGATGACGCCAACGGCAAGTCGATGGCGTTCAAGTTACCCGGCGAGCGGGTGCAGCCCGTGGGCTTTGCCGAAGAGGAGGCGTTGATTCCGTACCCGCTGAACACCTTCCGCGGCTACCGTTATCTGCAGGAATACTTCGCTTTCCAGGACAAGTTCCTGTTCGTCGACGTCAAGGGTCTGGACCTGCTGGGGACGCTGCCAGAAGCCACTCTCAAGCAGATGCGCGGCCTTGAGTTGCGTTTCGACATTCGCAAGAGCGGCAACATGCGCATGCGTCCGACCCTGGACAACGTGAAGCTGTATTGCACGCCGATCGTTAATTTGTTCAAGCACGATGCAGTGCCGATACGCCTCGATGGAAAGCAGGACGAATACCTGTTGCTGCCCGCCAAGCATGACCCGAAAAACTGCGGTGTGTTTTGCGTGGAAACCGTCATTGGCTGGAAGACCGGTGGCCGGGGTAACGAGAAGTACGTGCCGTTCGAATCCTTCGAGCACGACTCGAGTTTCGATGTTCCCGACAGCCGTCCGCACTACAGCATTCGCCAGCGACCGTCCCTGCTGCACGACGGTCTCGACACCTACCTGAGTTTCGGCATCCGCCACACCGAAGCCTTTGAAACGATGTCGATCGAGTTGACGTGCACCAACCAGAACCTGCCGAGCAGGCTCAAGGTCGGTGACATTTGCATTACCTGCGAGAAAACGCCGGAGTTCCTCAGCTTTCGCAACATCACCCCGGTCACGTCGAGTTTTGCGCCGCCGGTGAACCGCGACTTCCTCTGGAAGCTGATCAGCAACATGTCGCTCAATTATCTTTCCCTGGCCGACGTCAATGCATTGAAGGTGATTCTCGAAACCTACGACTTGCCGCGCTATTACGACCAGCAGGCGCAGAAGGTCAGCAAACGCCTGCTCGGTGGGCTCAAATCGATCACGCATCACCACGTCGATCGTTTGCATCGTGGTCTACCGGTACGCGGGCTGTGCACTGAGCTGACCATTGATCCCGAGGGCTATGTCGGCGAAGGCGACCTGTTCGTGTTTGCTTCGGTCCTTAACGAGTTTTTCGCGCTTTACGCCAGCCTCAACTCCTATCACGAGCTGCGGGTAAAAAGTACACAGGGGGAGGTGTACCAATGGACACCACGTATGGACCTGCAGCCCCTGCTTTAAGCGGGCTGACCCGAGTAATACGCGAGTACTCGCTGTTTCAGGCCGTGTTGCTGGTGATCGACCGTCTGCGCGTGGCACATCCGCACCTGAGCGAAGCCGATCTGTACGACCAGCTGGAATTCCAGGCCAACCCGAGCCTGGGTTTCCCTGGCAGTGACGTCGATTGCGTAGAGTTTTTCGAAGAGCATGGTCAGATGCGCGCGCGCATGCGGTTGAACCTGATCGGTCTGGTCGGTTCCAGTTCGCCGCTGCCGGCGTTCTATTGCGAGCAAGCCTTGGGCGACAGCGAGGAGGGCAACCTGACCCGCAACTTCCTGGACCTGTTTCACCACCGCCTGCAACGGTTGATGCTGCCGATCTGGCGCAAGTACCGCTACCGCGCGAGCTTCGAGAGCGGAGCCGTCGATCCTTTTTCTGCGCAATTGTTTGCCTTGATCGGCCTGGGTGGCGAAGAAATCCGCAAGGCCGGGGAACTCAATTGGAAACGCCTGCTGCCGTACCTCGGTTTGCTCAGCTTGCGTGCGCACTCGGCGGCGTTGATTGAAGCGGTGCTGCGTTACTACTTCAAGCACGCACAACTGACCATCGAGCAGTGCATCGAGCGCCGTGTGGAAATTCTCGACGAGCAGCGCAATCGATTGGGCCGTGCCAACAGTCGACTGGGAGAAGACCTGGTGCTGGGCGATCACGTGCGTGATCGCAGTGGAAAATTTCGCATTCACATTCAAGAACTCCACTGGCAGCGCTTTCACGAATTCCTGCCGATCGGTGTCGGCTACCAGCCGCTGTGCGCGCTGGTCCGGTTCACCCTGCGTGACCCGCTCGATTACGACATTCGCCTGGTGCTGCGCCAGGAGGAAATCCCTGAACTGCGCATCGCTGAGCAGAACCCCTGTCGCCTGGGATGGACCAGTTGGCTGGGCTGCGAAGCAGCGGACGGTGTGGTGATTCTGGGCAGCAAAATTCATTAAGGACAGATGACCCATGTTCAACGTAGACCTGCAACAACTTATCCAGGCGCTGGACGCCCAGTCTCGTCGTGATCTGGAAAGTTCAGCCGAGCGTTGTGTCGCCCGTGGCGGTAGCAAAATCCTCGTCGAAGATTTTTTGCTGGGCCTGCTGGAAAGTCCGCAAGGCCTGCTCGCACGTGTGCTGCAGGACGCCGAAGTGGATGCCGGTGAACTGAGAGCCCTATTGCAATCGAAGGTCGAACACAGCGCCTCACGCAACCCCGTGTTCGCCCCGGAACTGGTGCAATGGTTGCAGGATGCTTTACTGGTGGCCAACCTCGAACTGGGCCAGACCCAAGTCGAACACACCGCGTTGATTCTTGCGCTATTGCGCAACCCGATGCGTTACGCCGGCAGCCGCTACCAGCCATTGCTGGCCAAACTGAATATCGAGCGCCTCAAAGAGTTCGCCCTGGCGCACAAAGAGCAGCCGGCTACCGGAAAATCTTCCGCGCCGGGTGAGTCGCTGCTGGAGCGTTTCACCCACAACCTGACCCAACAGGCCCGCGACGGCAAACTCGACCCGGTGCTGTGCCGTGATGGCGCGATCCGGCAGATGGTCGACATCCTCGCTCGTCGCCGCAAGAACAACCCGATCGTGGTCGGTGACGCTGGTGTCGGTAAAACCGCCATCGTCGAAGGCCTGGCCTCGCGCATTGTCGCTGGAGAAGTGCCGCATGTCTTGAAAGGCGTGGAGTTGCTGTCGCTGGACATGGGGCTGTTGCAGGCGGGTGCCAGCGTGAAAGGTGAATTCGAACGTCGCCTCAAGGGCGTGGTCGACGAAGTCAAGGCATCGCCCAAACCGATCATCCTGTTCATCGACGAAGCCCACGCGTTGATCGGCGCGGGCGGCAATGCTGGCGGTTCCGATGCGGCAAACTTGCTGAAGCCGGCCCTGGCCCGTGGCGAGCTGCGCACGATCGCCGCCACCACCTGGGCGGAGTACAAGAAGTACTTCGAGAAAGACCCGGCGCTGGCCCGACGTTTCCAACCCGTGCAACTGCATGAACCGACCGTCGGCGAAGCCGTGACCATCCTGCGTGGCCTGGCTGCGGTGTACGAGAAGAGCCACGGCATCTACCTGCGCGATGACGCGGTGGTCTGCGCCGCCGAATTGTCTGCCCGTTACCTGACAGGTCGTCAATTACCGGATAAAGCTGTTGATGTGCTCGACACGGCCTGCGCCCGCGTTCGCATCAGCCTGGCCGCCGCCCCGCAAAGCCTGGAGTGCCTGCGCGGCGAACTGGCTGAGGGTGGCCGTCAGCGCAAGGCTTTGCACCGTGATGCCGGAGCAGGCCTGCCGATCGACCTTGAAGCGCTGGAGGCGTTGGAAAATCGCCTCGACAAAGCCGAAAGCGAAATGATCGTGCTGGAAGCCCTGTGGACTGAACAGAAAATACTGGCCGAGCGCCTGCTGGACTTGCGTCAGCAACTGGCCAAGGCCCGTGAAGCGGCGCTCGTCGGGCAGACCGTAGCGGCTGGGGAAGCCGCTTCGAGCGCTGTCATCGAAACGCTGCCAGAGGACGAGTCGCAAAGCGTCCGGACCCTGGAAATTGCACTCAACGAGACTCACCAGGCGTTGACCGAACTGCAAGTCAAAGAGCGTCTGGTGAGCTTTGAAGTCTGCCCGCGTCTGGTCGCCGAAGTGATCAGCGCCTGGACCGGCGTGCCGCTGGCGCAACTGGCCCGCGAGCACAATGCAAAGGTCGCGAGCTTTGCCAGTGACCTGCGCACGCGTATCCGTGGCCAGGAACAGGCCATTACCGCCCTGGATCGCTCGATGCGCGCCACCGCAGTCGGCCTGAACAAACCGGATGCACCGGTGGGGGTGTTCCTGCTGGTCGGCCCGAGCGGTGTCGGCAAAACCGAAACCGCACTGGCCCTGGCTGATTTGCTCTATGGCGGTGAGCGTTTCATCACCACTATCAACATGTCCGAGTTTCAGGAGAAACACACCGTCTCACGCTTGATCGGTGCGCCACCCGGCTACGTCGGCTACGGCGAGGGCGGCATGCTCACCGAGGCCGTGCGTCAGAAACCGTACTCCGTCGTCTTGTTCGATGAAGTCGAGAAGGCCGACCCGGACGTGCTCGACCTGTTCTACCAGATCTTCGACAAAGGTGTGGCCAACGACGGTGAGGGGCGCGAGATCGATTTTCGCAATACGCTGATCCTGATGACATCGAACCTGGGCAGCGATCGCATCAGCGAGCTTTGCGAAAATGGCGCGCAGCCAACCGCCGAAGCGCTCGAAGAAAGCATCCACCCCATCCTCGGCAAGCACTTCAAACCGGCGCTGCTGGCGCGCATGCGCGTGGTGCCTTACTACCCGGTCGGCGGCCCGGTGCTGCGCGAGTTGATCGAAATCAAACTGGGTCGTCTGGGCGAACGCCTGAATCGCCGCCGCCTCGAATTCACCTATTGCCAGAACCTCGTCGACCATCTGGCCGACCGTTGCACGCAAAGCGACAGCGGTGCGCGGCTGATCGACCATTTACTCGACCTGCACGTGTTGCCGATGTTGGCCGACCACCTGCTCGCCGCGATGGCAGCCGGTGAAAGTCTCAAGTGTATGCATGTCACGCTCGATGGTTACGGCAACGTGATCTGCGAGTTCGCCTGAGATGGGTGTGATGTTTACTCAGGTGCCGCAACCGCTGGTCTATGCCGAAGCCTTGCTGGCGCAGTTCGCCAACCTGTCTCGGGCAGCGGACGTTGCTGCGCTGCTGGTCGGTTTCGTGCGAGGGGCGGCTGAACTCAGCGGTTGCGAATTGGCGCAGATATACCTGCTGGATGCGACTCACACCTGTCTGGGAATGAACGTCGAGTGCCTGAACGGAATTCTGCAACCCCGACGGGTGGAGAGCCTGCTGGCCGATTACAACGCTGAACAACTGCTGCAATTCGCCCTGTGCCAGAACCGCGTGGTGAGCCTCGGCGAGTTGAGCGGCAGCCTGCACGACACCAGTTTCCTGCCACCGCAGGCGCCGCCTTGGCAGTCGCTGTTGTGCGTGCCGCTGGTCAATCAACGCAAGGCTGTCGAAGGCTTGCTGTTGTGCGCCAGCCACCGGCACATCGACCTTCAAGGGTTCGCCGACTCTCTCGGACAACTGGGTTCGTTCGTGCTTGGCCAATTGCACTTGCTGCAACGTCTGCGTCAGTCACCCCGCGATGCACGGCCAGCGCCGGTGAGTGTGCCGAGCGTCAGCGGTTATGGCTTGATCGGTAACAGCAAGGCCATGCGCCAGACCTGTTCGCTGATCAGCAAGGTCCTGCACAGCCCTTACACGGTGCTGTTGCGCGGCGAAACCGGCACTGGAAAGGAAGTGGTCGCGCGGGCGATTCACGATGGCGGTCCGCGCCGTACCCAGGCGTTCATCGTGCAAAACTGCGCAGCGTTTCCCGAAAGCCTGCTGGAAAGCGAGCTGTTCGGCTACCACAAAGGCGCATTCACCGGTGCAGACCGAGACCGCGCCGGGCTGTTCGAGGCGGCCAATGGCGGCACCTTGTTGCTCGATGAAATCGGTGACATGCCATTGTCGCTGCAAGCCAAGTTGTTGCGGGTATTGCAGGAAGGCGAGATCCGGCCACTGGGCTCCAATAACACCCGCAAGATCGACGTGCGCATCATCGCCGCGACCCATCGTGATTTGTCGGCGTTGGTCAGTGAGGGCAAGTTTCGCGAGGATCTGTACTACCGCCTCGCGCAATTCCCGATTGAATTGCCAGCTCTGCGTCAGCGCGAAGGCGATGTTCTCGACCTGGCGCGGCACTTCGCTGAAATGGCCTGCTCGTTCTTGCAGCGTGATGCAGTGCATTGGTCCGACGCGGCGCTGGATCACCTCTGCAGCTATGCCTTTCCCGGCAACGTGCGTGAGCTCAAAGGCCTGGTCGAACGGGCGGTGTTGCTGTGCGAAGGCGGCGAGTTGCTGGCCGAGCATTTTTCCCTGCCCATGGATGCCATGGCTCAGGACAGCAACCTGAACCTGCGCGAACGCCTCGAGCGGGTCGAACGCAGTCTGCTGCTCGATTGTCTGCGCAAAAACAACGGCAACCAGACCCTGGCCGCCCGCGAGCTCGGACTGCCACGCCGCACGCTGCTGTACCGCCTAGGGCGCTTGAACATCAACCTGGGTGATTTCGATGGCTAAGTCCATTTTCGATCGGCGAAAGCCTCAGGTGGGGGTGGCCCAATGTCCAGGACTGGAGGGCCTGAATTCACCTTATCCGCTTCTGAATGCGACACCCAGACGGGTCGTCGCCTTGCCTTGTCTACCGTTGGAGACTCTCTGATGCCTGTTCGTTACCGGCCAGCCGTAGTGCTGACCCTCGTCCTTCTATGCGGCCTTGGCGGCTGTAGCGGTAATTACAAATACAACGACAACACCTATCGCCCATTGGGTGATCCGCAGGCGGTCAATCGCGGCAAGTGACCGCAAGGAGTATCACCATGGAACTGGTTTTCGAACTGCTCGACCCCAAGCAGTTCATGCCCACGGGTTTATGCCGTAAAACGTTCACGCAGGACGGTGGTTTAATCGGTCGGAATGAGAAATGCGACTGGATTATTCCGGATCCCGATCGTCATTTGTCCAATTATCATGTGGAGGTCAGCTACTGCGAAGGTACGTTTTTTCTCACTGACACCAGCCGCAACGGTGTTCAGGACGGCGCAAGCGGCGCATACCTGCGCAAGGGCGAAGCGGTGCGTATCGAACATGGCAGCACCTACATGTTGGGGGACGTCGAAATTCGTGCACGGCTGGTACCTGCCTCGGCGACCTTCGACAGTGAGGTCGGCCGACCGCAAGCCGCGGGAAGCATTATTCCCGACGACGCCTTTTTCGAACTCGACCCGCTTGATGCCCTCTTGCAGCAAGAGCGCGGTCGCTCGGAAGTCGAGGAACTGATTTCACCGAGCACCATCCTCGAACCCCGCCAGCACGCTGATTACGCGCGCATCGACATGGAGAACCTGATAGTTCCGGAGCTGATCACTCCGCTTGCCGAACCCGCTCCGGCCGCGGTCTCGAAAGCGGTTGAATGTCAGAGCGAAGGATTCTGGGAGCATTTCAGCGCTGCACTGGGCGTGGATCTCAAAGACCTCGACGACGATGCCCGTGAGGCGCTGGCGTTGAGCGCGGCACGTTTGCTCAAGCAATGCGTCGGTGGCTTGCAGCAGAGCCTGCGCACCCGCAGTGAACTGAAAAACGAACTGCGTCTGGCCCAGACCACTGTACAAGGTGCCTGCAAAAACCCGCTGAAATTTGCCGCGGATACGAGTGACGCGCTGGGCATTCTGTTGCAGCCGGTCAAACCGGGCCAACTGCCGGCGGAGCAGGCGGTCTCCCGTGCGTTTCGCGATTTGCAGGCGCATCAGGTTGCGCTGTTGGCCGCCAGCCGCGCCGCCGTTCGCGGCACGCTGGAGCACTTCTCGCCGGAACAATTGACGCTGCGTTTCGAGCGTGACCACAAACCTCTGCTCGCCACCTCCGGCAGTCGCTGGAGAGCTTACGGCCGATATCACCAGACCCTGCGTCAGGACGATGACTGGAGCGAGCGCCTGCTGGCCCGCGACTTCGCCCAGGCCTACGAAGAACAGATCCGCCTGATTTCCACTCTATACACCGACCTCCAGGGATGATGCGCATGCCTCGCTGCTCGACCGCTTTTCTCAAGACGCTGACGGCGCTCGTGGCCTTTGGGCTGTTGGTCGGTTGTTCATCGCTGTCGCCGTATTCGAAAGTGACCAAGCTCAATCTGAAACTGACCACCAGCGATCAGTTGAACCCGGACCTCAATGGGCGGCCCTCGCCGATTGTCGTGCGCCTGTTCGAGCTCAAGCACCCGGTGACCTTCGAAAACGCCGACTTTTTCAGCCTGTATGAACGTGCCCGGGAAACCCTGGCCCCTGACCTGATCGCCGGCGAGGAGCTTGAACTGCGTCCGGGCGAAACCGTTGAGCTGAAACTCAGCGTGAAAGCAGGCAGCCGCTATGTGGGGGTGCTGGCCGCCTACCGAGACCTGCCGGAAACCAGGTGGCGCTACACCGTGCAAGTCACTCCCATGGAAGTCACCGCAGCTAATCTGACGCTCGATCAGGCCGGCATTCGCAATGGCCTCGAAGTGCTCGCCAGGGCGGATGACTGATCATGAATATCCATAAAGTCATTTGGCAGGAAGGCATGCTGCTGCGTCCGCAGCACTTCCAGCACAACGATCGTTACGTTGATCACCAGATGAAGACCCGCACCCGGTTGTTGGGCAGTTACACCTGGGGCTTCCTGAGTCTGGACATCGACTTGCAGTACCTCAACATGGGCAAACTGGTGATCAGCCAGGCCTCGGGGATTCTGCCGGACGGCAGCCTGTTCGAACTGGGCGGCAACACCGAACCGCTGGCGCTGGATGTGCCGTCGAACACCGGTAACACGCCGATCTACCTGGCGCTGCCGCTGGTCACCGGTAATCACATCGAGTCGCGCCGGCCGGAGCAATCCGATGTGCTGGCGCGCTACATTGCGTACGAAGTCGATGTCGCCGACTCCAATGCCGGCGACGACTCCGCCAGCCAGGTACGTTGTGGGCGCGCGGACTTCAAGCTTTTGCTCGGCGAGCAGCAGGATGAACAGGCCTACGTGAAGCTGAAAGTCTGCGAAGTGCTCGACACCACGCCCGACGGTGTGATCAGTCTCAACCCGGATTTTGTGCCGACCTACCTTCAGGCGCATTCCTCCATCTACCTGCTGTCGTGCCTGAAAGAAGTGATCAGCATGCTCGGTCACCGCGGGGACACCATCGCCGATCGTATCCGTTCCAACGGCAAGGTTGGCGGCGCGGAAGTCGGCGACTTCATGATGTTGCAACTGATCAACCGTACTGAACTGTTGCTGCGTCACTGCCTGGGGCTGGAACAGGTCCACCCCCAAGAGCTGTACCGCATACTGCTGACCCTGCTCGGCGATCTGGCGACGTTTTCCAGCGACAGCAAACGCCCCCGTCTGGACAGCCATTACCAGCACAGTGATCAGGGCGCGAGTTTTCGCAAACTGATGGACGCTATCCGTCAGGTGTTGTCGATGGTGTTGGAGCAGCACGCCATCGAGCTGATTCTGCAGGAGCGTCAATACGGCATCATCGTGTCGCCCTTGCACGACCACACATTGCTCGGTTCGGCTTCGTTCGTGCTGGCGGTCAGCGCCAACTGCGACAGCGAAGAACTGCGCCACCGTTTGCCGGCGCACCTCAAAGTCGCTCCGGTGGAAGGTATCCGACAGTTGGTGAACCTGCATCTGCCGGGCATCAAGGTCAGGCCGTTGCCGGTGGCTCCACGGCAGATAGCCTTCCACTCCAACAAAACCTATTTCATCCTCGAATTCAGTCCCGAAGACCTGGCACAACTGGAGCGTTCCGGCGGTTTCGCATTCCATGTGTCCGGCGATTTTTCCGGACTTGAACTGAAATTCTGGGCCATCAGGAACTGACTGACAGGAGTAAGAACATGGAGCATCCACAGGACAATAAGACCGTCTTGCTCGACCGAAAGGGACGTGGCCCGGCGCAAAGCCGATTGACCGACTCAACAGCGCCACCGAGATTTGAGCAACTTGAAGAGCGCATGATCTACGCCGCGAGTTCGCGTCCTGCCGAAGCGTTCAATATCAGTCTGAACTCGCTGGTGGCCGCCGCCTCGGAGTTGTTGTCGGAAGTGGTGCGGCTCAGGCACAGCAACACCAGCGAAGATCTGCAAGCGCTCAACCAGCGACTGACTGCCGGTATCAAACGGTTTAAAGAGCGCATGTTGCACAGCGGTGCCGAAAAAAGCGACGTATCGGCCGCGAGCTACGTGTTGTGCACCGTGATCGATGAAGCCGTCGTGACCACCTCGTGGGGTAGCGAAAGCCAGTGGTCGCAGATGAGCCTGCTCAGCAGCGTCCATAAGGAAACCTTTGGCGGCGAGAAGTTCTTCAAGGTTCTGGACTCCCTGTCGGCAAACCCGGTCAAGCATCTGCCGATGCTGGAACTGATGTACCTGTGCCTATCCCTCGGTTTTGAAGGGAAGTACCGCGTACAGGCACGCGGAATGCTCGAGCTCGAGGGCATCCGCGACGCCTTGTACCGGCAGATCCGCCATTTGCGCGGCGACGTGCCGCGTGAGTTGTCGCCGCATTGGGAAGGTCTGAATGATCAGCGCCGCAGCCTGGTGCGTATCGTGCCGGCGTGGATGGTGGTGCTGTTTACCTTCGTCTGCCTGGTGGTGATGTATTCGGGTTTCGCCTGGGTACTGGGCGAGCAACGCGACATCGTTCTGCAACCCTACCAGCCTCTTGATCCAGCCGCAGTCGCAGCCGTAAACAGGGACGCGTGATGAAAATTTTTTTCAAGAAACTCGGCGCATTCTTGCGCAAGACCTGGGTCTGGAGCCTGCTGGCGGTGCTGTTTGTTGCGCTGCTGGTGTGGTTCATCGGCCCCCTGCTGGCGGTGGATGACTACAGGTTCTGGGAAGGCTCGACCTCCCGCTTGCTGACCATCAGTGTGTTGTGCCTGGTCTGGGGCCTGACGATGGTCTTCGTCAGCTGGCGCGCCGACGTGCGTAAAAAGTCCTTGCAAGAAACCGACGACGGCCAACAGCAGATCCGTCGTGCGGATCTGATTGACAAGGAGCAAAAAGAGCTCACCGCGCGTTTCAAGGAAGCCTTGAAAACCTTGAAGACGTCGAGCCTGTATCGCGGTCGCAGCGAACGTTGGCGCGATGACTTGCCGTGGTACTTGCTGATCGGCCCACAAGCCAGTGGCAAGACCAGTCTGCTGGATTTCTCGGGCCTTGAGTTCCCGATCAACAGGATTGACCGCAAGCGGACCTTCGATACCCCCAGCGCTCGTCATTGTGACTGGTATTTTGCTGACCACGCTGTGCTCATCGACACGCCCGGGCGTTACATGACCCAGTCGGAAGCCGAAGTCGACGGCAGCGGCTGGAGCGCCTTGCTCGACTTGCTGCGCAAGCGTCGTCGCAATCGTCCCTTGAACGGCGTTCTGGTGACCATCCCGGTGCAAACCCTGCTGTGCTCCAACTCGCAAGACCTCCAGACCCTGGCGGGCAAGGTGCGCGCGCGTCTGCAGGATGTACATCAACAACTGCACGTCGATGTCCCGGTTTACCTGGTGTTGAGCAAGGCCGATCATGTGCCGGGTTTCGATGGGTTCTTCGATCAACTGACCCGCGAAGAAAGCGATCAGGTGTTCGGCACCAGTTTCCGTGAAGAGCAAAACGGCACCGATATTGCCGTGTTGCGCACCGAGTTCGAGGCGCTGCTGCGTCGCTTGAACAGCCAGGTGATCATGCGTATGCACCAGGAGCGCGATACACAGCGCCGTGGCGTCATCTTCGATTTCCCGCATCAATTGGAGCAGGTTGGCGAGCGCTTGTGCCAGTTTGTCGAGTTGGCATTTAGCGGCAACCGCTACCAGCGTGTCAGCCAGTTGCGCGGTTTCTATCTGACCAGTGCGCTGACCCCGTCAATGGACCCGGCTGCGGCTGCTGGCGGCGCCAACGAAGGCGCGAAGAGCGCCATGCGACCGACCGTCAGCATTGGCCGTTCTCGGTTCATACATCATTTGCTCAGCCGGGTGATTTTTCCCGAGGCCGAGTTGGCCGGCCTGGACAAGCGCGAGCGCAACCGCATTTATTGGGGACAAAGTTCTCTGTACGTGGGTGCGCTGTCGATATTGACGCTGCTCGGCATGCTCTGGGCGGGTGGTTTTTCGGCCAACTACGAGCGTCTGGAAAACCTGCGCAACCTCGCCCAAAGCTGGAAGCAACAACACTCGGCACTGATCGCCGGTGATGATTCCATGGCCGTGCTCAAGGCCCTCGACAGCCGCTATGCGGCGACCCAGGTTTTCCCGAAAAAAGGTGACCTGTCGTACCTCGAGCGTGGCGGCCTGTACCAAGGCAGGGACGTCGCACCGGTGGTCAATGGCGCTTACGAGCGTGAGCTCGAAACGCAACTGCTGCCCAGGGTCGCGGTGCTGCTCGAAGGGCAGATCCGCGCCAACATGCAAGATCGCGAACGGCTGCTCAACAGCCTGCGCGCATACCTGATGCTGAACATGAAAGATCGTCGCGATGCCACGTGGATCAAGGATTGGGTGGCCACTGACTGGTCTGGGCGTTACGCCGGCAACACAGCGGTGCAGGACGGTTTGAACAGCCACTTCAAGCGTTTGCTGCAGCAGCCATTCATCTACCCGCTGAACGAGCAACTGGTGGCTCAGGCGCGTCAGGTATTGCGCGGCGAATCGCTGGCCAACGTGGTTTACCGGATGCTGCGCGAGCAGGCTCGCTACTTGCCGGAGTACCGTCTGAGTCAACACTTGGGGCCGCAGGGCTCGTTGTTTGTCGGCACCGATTACCTGATCCCGGGCTTCTACACGCGACAGGGTTATCAGCAGTTTTTCTCGGTTCAGGGATCTGCTCTGGTCACCGACATCCTGCGTGACAACTGGGTACTGGGTGAAGGTTCAGGCATCAGCAGCATGGACATGCGTCGCTTGATGGTTGAATTGGAGCAACTGTATTTCCGTGACTATGCCAACTTCTGGAGCGAGGCGGTCGGCCAATTGGCACTGCCATCGATCAACGACGTGGGCGAGGCCGCCGAGCAACTGGCGGGCCTGACCTCGGCCAACTCGCCGATGCTGCAACTGCTGGTGCAAGTGCGCGAGAACACCCGTTTTCCGCTAATCGCCGAGAGCGCCGACGACGCCACTGCGATGGCCGAAAAACTGGCGCAGAAGGGCGGTCAACTCGGCAAACGGGTGACGGCTGTAGCGGGCAAGGCCACGGATTTGGCGAAGAACCTGCCGGATTCCTCAAGGAAATCCCTGCGTTATCGCTTCGAACCATTACACCGTCTGCTGGATGACAATAACGGCCCGGCTGCTGATTTGGTCCCGGCGCTGACGGCGCTCAACGACCTGCAAATGCAACTGGCAAGCCTGGCACGTGCCAGTGCGCCGGAGCAGGCTGCATTTGAAATGGCCAAGAGTCGCATGAGCGGCCATCGTGATGCGCTGAGCAACTTGCGCAATGCTTCACGCCGTCTTCCGAGACCGGTCAGCGTGTGGTTAAACGAGCGGGCTGAGGACACCTGGCGTCTGGTGCTCAACGAATCCTACCGATATCTGAACCAGCGCTATCAGAATGAGCTTTACAGCTTTTATGGCAAGGCAATCAACCAGCGTTATCCATTCAGCGCCCACAGCACCAGTGACGTGGCAATCAGCGACTTCCGCGAGTTCTTCAAGGGCCAGGGCATCAATGATCGTTTCTTCGAGACGTACATGCGTCCGTTCGTGAGCGGTGATCCGGGCAACTTCCGACTACGCATCATCGACGGCCAAAGCCTGCCGGTGTCCAGGGTCTACCTCGATCAAATGGCGGCGGCACAAGTGATTCGCCAGAGCTTCTTCTCGATCAATCCGGCCGAACCGCAAGTGCAATTCAAACTGGAACCGTACACCCTCGACCCAGCGGTTAGCCGTTCTGAATTCAAGTTTGGCGACAAGACCATTGAGTACCGCCATGGTCCGATTGTGCCAGTGTCGTTCAGATGGCCAGCCGATGCCGAGGACGGCCGCACCAGTCTGGTGCTGGACAAAATGGCGGGCCGCCCGATCGGCATCGAGAAAAACACCGGCCCATGGTCGTTGTTCCGTCTATTCGACCTGATGCAGACAGAGCACATGAGCGGTCGCGACGTGTTGGTGCTGAAAGCCGAAGTAGGCGGTCTGCGTGCCAACTACCTGCTGACCAGCCAGCGTACGCCGAACCCGTTCGACATGGATGTGCTACGCACTTTCCGTATGCCGGTGCAGCTCTGATGCCCGTTCCCAACCCCTGGCGCAGCGCCGCGCGTACCGATGTCGGCAAAGTGCGGGAGCGCAACGAAGATGCTTTCCTGGACTGTCCACAACAGGGGTTGTGGGTGGTCGCTGACGGCATGGGCGGTTATCAGGGGGGCGATATCGCCAGCCAGTTGATCGTCGCCAGCCTCGCGGAATTGCCGGCGTTGTTCGATTTCGACGAGCGCCTCAATGGCATCCGCCAGTGCCTGCACTGGCTCAACCGCCGCTTGGGGCAGGAGTTGACCGTCACCACCGAGCGCCATGACAGCATCATGGGCAGCACCGTGGTGGCGCTGTTGGTGAAAGGCAATCGCGCGGCCTGCATCTGGGCCGGTGACAGCCGTTGCTACCTGTGGCGCGGCCAGCGTTTATATCAACTGTCCAGGGACCATTCGCTGCAACAGCAACTCATCGATGAACAAAACATGAGTGTCGAGGACGCCAAGGCTCACCCTGAAGCCCATGCCCTGACGCGTGCGGTCGGGGCAGCCGAGCAGTTGACCCTGGACGTGCTTGAACTCGAGGTCTATCCCGACGACGCGTTTTTGTTGTGCAGCGATGGTTTGTATCACGGGCTGACCAGTGATGTCCTGGGTAACGCCCTGAGCCTGGCCACGCCGCGTGCTGCGCTGCAGTGTCTATTCGACGGCGCTTTGCGTGGTTCGGCGCGGGACAACCTGACGGCCGTGGTGATCCGCCAATGACTCAACTCATGTTGCCGCTCGATGATCTGCTGGAGAGCGAAGCGCAAGCCAGTGACATGACTTACCTTGCGACTGGCACGCCTCTACACGCAAATCCGCATCACGCCGAGCCGGCAACGGTGCCGACCAAGGCAAGCGTTGGCGAAATGCCTGAGGTGCTGGCGGGTCGTTACCGTATCGAACGTCTACTCGGCGCCGGTGGCATGGGCACGGTCTACCGTGCTCGGGATTTGCTCAGTGAACAGTTTGGCGATCCCAACCCTCACATCGCACTGAAAATCCTCAGCGAAGAATTTGCCGAGACGCCAGACGCCAGCGCCTTGCTTTACAGCGAGTTCGCACTGACCCGACGCCTGCGCCATAACAACGTGTTGCGTTTACACACCTTTGAAGTCGACATCGACCACCAGCATGCCTTCATCACCATGGAGCTCATGCGTGGGCTGACCCTGGACAAACTGCTCTGTGAGCGACCCTTGGGGCTGCCGTGGAATGAACTGCGCGATATCACTCTGCCGTTGCTCGATGCGCTGGCCTATGCCCACGCTTGCGGCGTGCTGCACGGTGATATCAAACCAAGCAACGTGATGCTCTGCGAAGATGGCGTGCGTCTGTTCGATTTCGGACTGGGTATGGCCGAAGAGGGCATCCTGCCCGGTCTGCCGCGCCTGAGCCGCGAGCGCTTCAACGCCTGCACTCCCGGCTACGCTGCCCCGGAACTGCTCGAGAGACAGCCGTTGACCGCCCGCGCCGACGTTTATGGCGTGGCCTGCATCATCTACGAATTGGCGAGCGGCAAACACCCGTTCCGCCGCTTACCCTCGACTGAGGCTCGCGATGAGCGTCTGGATCGAGTCTTGCAAGCACCCAGGAGTCTCCCGAAAAGCTGCTGGCCTGCTTTGCGAATGGCACTGGCTTTCGACCCGACGGCACGCGTCACCACAGTTTCCGATCTTTACCGGGTCCTGGGAGGACCGACGTCATGGCTTGAACATTGGCGGTATCGGCGCAATAAGCAGCCAGGCGGTTTTTGAAAGAGCGGTGCGGGCTTGCAAACGGACCAGCTCGGCTGGCAAAAGCCAAAAAAAACCCCGCATAAGCGGGGCTCAAAAGGTGCAGCAGTCATGCTTTGGGGCGGTTGTCCACCACGTGGGAAGCCTTACCCTCGGAACGCTTGATCGAGTGGAACGGTTGCAGAATGATCCGCGTGCTGATCCCGATGTAGGTCTTGATGTGCTTGCTCAGCTCGCCGCATACGGCTTTTTGCTGGTCATCGCTCAGGTGCTGGTGCTCGGCCTTGAGCTCGACATGCACGTCGACGCTGTCCAGGTTGCCATTGCGATACAAATGGATCTCGTAGCACTCGGCAAGTTGTTTGACTTTCAGGACCTGCTCCTCGATCTGCGTCGGAAACACGTTGACCCCACGGATGATCAGCATGTCGTCGCTGCGGCCGGTGATTTTGTCGATCCGTCGCATCGGCCGCGCGGTGCCTGGCAGCAGGCGCGTGAGGTCGCGGGTGCGGTAGCGGATCATCGGCAGGGCTTCTTTGCTGAGCGAGGTGAACACCAGTTCGCCCATCTGCCCGTCCGGCAGCACTTCTCCGGTCACTGGATCGATGATTTCCGGGTAGAAGTGGTCTTCCCAGATGGTCGGGCCGTCCTTGGTTTCGGCACATTCCATGGCGACACCTGGCCCCATGATTTCCGAGAGGCCATAGATGTCCAGGGCGGTGATGCCCATGCGTGCCTCGATGGCGCTGCGCAGTTCGGCGGTCCAGGGTTCGGCGCCGAAGATGCCCAGGCGCAGGGCCAGTTTGTGCGGGTCGATGCCCTGGCGCTCGATTTCATCGGCGATGTTGAGCATATAGGACGGCGTGACCATGATGATGTCCGGCTGGAAATCCTTGATCAGTTGCACTTGTTTTTCGGTCTGGCCGCCAGACATCGGGATGACGGTGCAACCCAGGCGTTCGGCGCCGTAGTGCGCGCCCAGGCCGCCGGTGAACAGGCCGTAGCCGTAGGAGATGTGCACCTTGTCGCCACGACGGCCACCGGCGGCGCGGATCGAGCGGGCGACGACGTTGGCCCAGGTGTCGATATCGTTCTGGGTGTAGCCGACCACCGTCGGTTTGCCGGTGGTGCCGCTGGACGCGTGCAGGCGCACGATGTCGTTCATCGGCACGGCGAACATGCCGTAGGGGTAGTTGTCCCGCAGGTCGGACTTGGTGGTGAAGGGGAATTTCGCCAGGTCGTCCAGGGATTTGATGTCGTCGGGGTGCACGCCCAGTGCATCGAAGCGCTGACGGTACAGCGGCACGTTGTTGTAGGCGTGGGTCAGGCTCCAGCGCAGGCGCTCCAGCTGATGCTGGCGCAGCTCGTCGATGCTGGCGGTTTCCAGCGGGTCCAGCACAGGGTTCAGCACGGCTTGGGCTATTGGCATGTTCATGTGTTCACTCGAATTGTTTTTGTGTTCAAGCCCCTGCATGCAGGGGCTTTGAGTGCATGCCCCAAGGATAGCGCTCGGCACCTTGGGAATCGCGATTCTTTAGTGGGATAGACGCTCGATGATCAGCGCGATGCCCTGGCCGACGCCGATGCACATGGTGCACAGGGCGTAGCGGCCGTTACGTTCCTCCAGCTCATGCAGGGCGGTGGTGACCAGGCGTGCGCCACTCATGCCCAGGGGATGGCCCAGGGCTATGGCGCCGCCGTTGGGGTTGACCCGTGGGTCGGTGTCGCTCAGGCCCAGTTCGCGCAATACCGCCAGGCCCTGGGCAGCGAAAGCTTCGTTGAGCTCGATCACGTCCATGTCGGCCAGGTTCAGGTTGGCCACTTCCAGTACCTTGCGGGTCGCTGGTACCGGGCCGATGCCCATGATCCGCGGTTCGACGCCGGCAGTGGCCATCGCCACGACCCGGCCGCGGGCGGTCAGGCCATGGCGTTTGGCGGCTTCGGGACTTGCCAGCAGCAGGGCGCAGGCGCCGTCGTTGACGCCCGAGGCGTTGCCGGCGGTGACGCTGCCACCTTCGCGGAACGGCGTGCCGAGTTTCGCCAGCTGTTCAAGGGTGGTGTCGCCGCGTGGGTGCTCGTCGTGCTCGACCACTTTGGCCGGGCCTTTGCGCTGGGGGATTTCCACCGCGACGATTTCCTTGGCCAGGCGTCCGCTGGCCTGGGCCGCCGCGGCGCGTTGTTGACTGCGCAGGGCGAAGGCGTCCTGGTCGGCCCGGGAAATGTTGAACTGTTCGGCGACGTTCTCCGCCGTTTCCGGCATGGAATCAATGCCATAGGCCTTTTTCATCAGCGGATTGACGAAGCGCCAGCCGATGGTGGTGTCGAAGATCTCGGCCGCACGGGAAAACGCCTGCTCCGCCTTGCCCATTACCAGTGGCGCGCGGGACATGGATTCGACGCCACCGACCAGCATCAGTCCGGTTTCGCCACTGCGAATCGCCCGGGCGGCGGTGCCGATGGCATCCAGCCCGGAGCCGCACAGGCGATTGAGGGTGGTGCCGGGCACGCTGACCGGCAAGCCGGCCAGCAGCGCCGACATGCGCGCGACGTTGCGGTTGTCTTCGCCGGCCTGGTTGGCACAGCCGTAGATCACGTCGTCGACCGTGTTCCAGTCCACTTGCGGGTGGCGACGCAGCAGTTCGCGCAGCGGCACCGCGCCGAGGTCGTCGGCGCGCACGCCGCTCAGCACGCCGGCGTAGCGGCCAATCGGGGTGCGGACTGCGTCGATGATCAGGGCGTCATTCATTCGGGGTCTCCTGCGTCAGCACCGGGCCGCGCACTTTGTAGGATTTGCCATGGAACAGGGCGATCAACTGGCCCTGTTGGTTTTCAATGCGTACGTCGTAGTTGCCGGTGCGACCGGAACGGCTCTGCTCGATGCAGTCGGCGTTCAGCGTGTCGCCCAGGCGCGCCGGGGCGACGTAGTCGATGCTGCAACCGATGGCCACAGTGGCCTCGTTGTAGCTGTTGCAGGCAAAGGCGAAGGCCGAGTCGGCGAGGGCGAACAGGTAGCCGCCGTGGCACGTGCCGTGGCCCTGGACCATGTCGGCGCGCACGGTCATGCCGACGCGAGCGCTGCCGGGGCCGGCGGACAGCAGGCGCATGCCCATGGCCTGGCTGGCGTTGTCACGCTGGAACAGGGCTTGCGCGCAGTCGCTGGCGAGGTTCATCGCTTCATGGTTCGTCATGGAAATTTCTCCCTTCAGCCACTCGGCGGCGCAGCAACAGCGACGGCCGGTAGCGTTCTTCGCCGTAGCTGGCTTGCAGGTTTTCCAGCGTTTCAAGAATGTGCGGCAGGCCAATGGCATCGGCCCAGGCCAGCGGGCCTTGCGGGTAGTTGACCCCGGCACGCATGGCCAGGTCGATGTCGGCGGCCGAGGCCACGCCTTGCAGCAGGGCGTCGGCGGCTTCGTTGGCGAGCATCGCCACGGTGCGCAGTACGGCGAGGGCCGGGCTGTCGCTGAGCAGGCTGATCTTGAGACCGGCCCGTTGCAGCAGGGCAACGCCTTGTTCAAGTGCCTGCGGGTCGATACCGGCCGCGTAACTGATCGCGATGCGCTGGGCTTTGCCGTAATCGAACGCCAGATCCAGCAGGATCAGGTTGCGCAGCCCATCCTCTTTGGCACGCTGGCAGGCCATGCGCCCGTCGCTCAAGGCCAGCACGGCGTCACCGACCCGCAGCAAACCCCGGCCGTCACGCTGGATGACCTCGACGCCTTGCTCATGCAAGCGAGCAATCAAGTCTCGGGCGATGCCCAGATCGCCTTCGACGACACAAGTGTCTACGGTTGCATCGCTGCTGATTTGAGCGGCTTGCGGTCGCTCCGCGCCTTCGGCGTAGCTGTAGAAACCCTGACCGCTCTTGCGTCCCAGACGCCCGCCGTCCACCAGTTCTTTCTGGATCAGCGACGGCAGGAAGCGGGTGTCCTGGTAGTAGGCGTCGAACACCGAACAGGTCACGGCATAGTTGACGTCGTGGCCGATCAAATCGGTCAGCTCGAACGCGCCCATGGCGAACCCGCCGGCTTCGCGCATCAGCGCATCCAGGGTCGGGCAATCGGCAGCGCCTTCCTGCAACAACCGCAGGTTTTCCGCGTACAGCGGCCGGGCCACGCGGTTGACGATAAAGCCCGGCGTGGAGCGGGTGTGCACGGGTTTTTTGCCCCAGGCCCTGGCCGTGTCGTACAGGCATTCGGCGAGCGCCGGATCGCTGGCCAGCCCGGAGACGATTTCCACCAGCGCCATCACCGGCGCCGGGTTGAAGAAATGCAGGCCGAGCAGGCGCTGCGGCCGTTGCAGTTGCGCGGCGATGCTGGTGATCGACAGCGACGAGGTGTTGCTGGCCAGGATGCAGTGTTCACCGCAGATGTCTTCCAGCTGGCGAAACAGGGCGCGCTTGACCTCGAGGTTCTCGACGATGGCCTCGATGATCAGGTCGCAATCGGCCAGGGCTTCGATGGCTTCCACCGCTTGCAGGCGGGCAACGGTGGCGCTGCGGGATTCGGCGGACAGCTTGCCGTTCTCGACGCGCTTGCCCAGTTGCCGGTCGATGCCTTCGATGGCCCGGGCGGCAGCGCCAGGGCGATTGTCCAGCAGCAGTACCGGATGACCGGCCTGTGCCGCGACCTGAGCAATCCCTGCGCCCATTGCGCCGGCGCCGATCACCGCGATGCGTTCAGTTTTGTTCAGTGCAGTCATGACTCAGCGCCCCTTGAAGCTTGGGGTGCGTTTTTCCATGAAGGCGCCGACGCCTTCGCGGTAATCCTCGCTGCGCCCGGCCAGGCGCTGCAGGTCGCGCTCCAGCTCGAGCTGTTCGTCGAAGCTGTTGCTCAGGCTGGCATTGAGGCTGCGCTTGATCAGGGCCAGGCCGTAGGTCGGCTGAGTGGCGAGGTGCCGGGCCAGTTTCAGGGCTTCGTCGCGCAAATCGGCGTCGTCGACACACTGGTAAATCAAGCCCCATTGCTCGGCCTGTTCTGCGCTCAGGCGATTGCCGAGCAAGGCCAAAGCCTTGGCGCGGGCCATGCCGACCAGGCGCGGCAGGGTCCAGGTACCACCGGAATCGGGGATCAGGCCGATCTTGCAGAACGCCTGGATGAAGCTTGCCGAACGGGCTGCCAGCACCAGGTCACAGGCCAGTGGGATGTTGGCGCCGGCACCGGCGGCAACGCCGTTGACCGCGCAGATCACCGGCAGCGGCAGGTCGCGCAACTGGCGGATCAGTGGGTTGTAGAACTTCTCGATGGACTCGCCCAGGTCCGGTACGGCGCTGCCTGGCGCGACATTGCGGTCGCTCAGATCCTGCCCGGCGCAGAAACCACGGCCTTCGCCGGTCAGCAGCAACACGCGCACGTCCGGGTTTTGTCGCACTTGCTTGAGTGCTTCCTTCACTTCGCCATGCATCTGGGTGTTGAAGCTGTTGAGCTGGTCCGGACGGTTGAGGCTGAGCAGGGCGACGCCAGCATCGATGGAAAACAGGATGTGTTCGAAGTTCATGGTCTTGGCGTTCTCTTGGCAGTCGTTCGAATTCGGATTTCAGTGGTCGCTTTATTGCCCGGTGAAAGTCGGGCTGCGCTTTTCCTGGAAGGCGGCAATGCCTTCATCGCGGTCGCGGGTGCCGGCCAGCACGGTGAAGGCATGGCGCTCGAAGCGCAGGCCGCTGGCCAGGTCGGTGTCCATGGCCTTGAGCAGCGCCTCCTTGGCCAGGCGCACCGCCAGCGGCGCCTTGGCGGCAATGCCGCGGGCGATGTGCAGGGCGCGCTCGACGGTGAATTCCGGCTGGGTCACTTCGCTGACCAGGCCGGCGCGTTGGGCCTGGCGGGCGTCGATCGGCTCGCCGGTGAGCACCATCTGCATGGCCATGGATTTACCGACGGCGCGCAGCAGGCGTTGAGTGCCACCGGCGCCGGGCATGATTCCGAGGTTGATTTCCGGCTGGCCGAAGCGGGCGTCTTCACCGGCAATGATGATGTCGGCGTGCATTGCCAGTTCGCAGCCACCGCCGAGGGCGAAGCCGTTGACGGCGGCGATCAGCGGCTTGCTGAAGCGGGTGATGGCTTGCCAGGAGGCCTGGCGCGGGTCATCGAGGATGCCGACCAGGTTGCGTTCGGCCATTTCCTTGATGTCGGCGCCGGCGGCGAAGGCCTTGCGGCTGCCGGTGAGGACCACGGCGCGGGTGTCCGGGTCGGCTTGCGCGGCATTCAGTTCATCGGCCAGCTCGCCCAGTAACCCGGTGGTCAAGGCGTTCAGGGCTTGCGGGCGCTGCAGGGTAATCAGGCGAACGCCAGGCTCGATCAGTTCGACGGTCAGGGTCAGAGGCATGGCGGATGCCCTCACGGTGCTGGCTCGGCGTGGTGCCGGCTCGTTATTGGATCGGCCGCAGGGGCCGGTTTTGCCCAAGTATAGCTATAACGTGATACGCAAACGCAATACAAAAATAGATTTAATGTGTCCTTTTTGTGGTGTTTTTGATTTTGATCTCCCCTGGATCATAGGTGCGTATTGAGGGTTTTCCCCAGTGTTTGCTGGGTTTTATCCGATTTTTTGCGGCCTGTTTACATTCGTCGGAAAGCGCTGTTTCAAGTGATACGCTTTTTAGTCTTTGTGCTTGTAAAAGTGATGTGATACAAAATAAGTCATTATTTGCATCGCTTTGTGAAGGACGCTTCCATGACCTGCTACAGCCTCGATGGCCTGACTCCGGTGGTTGACCCCAGTGCTTATGTGCACCCGTCCGCCGTATTGATCGGTGACGTGATCATCGGCCCCCATTGCTATGTCGGTCCGCTGGCCAGCCTGCGCGGGGACTTCGGGCGGATCGTGCTGGAGGAGGGCGCCAATGTGCAGGACACCTGCGTGATGCACGGCTTCCCCGACAGCGACACGGTGGTCGAGCGCAACGGCCACATCGGCCACGGCGCAGTACTGCACGGCTGCCGGATCGGTGCCGACGCCTTGGTGGGCATGAACGCGGTGGTGATGGACAACGCCCGGATCGGTCCGCGGTCATTCGTTTCGGCGGCGGCGTTCGTCAAGGCCGGCTTCGAATGCCCGGAGCAGTCGCTGGTCATGGGCGCACCGGCCAGCATCAAGCGCAGCCTCAGCGATCAGGAAGTGGCGTGGAAGCAGGCGGGCACGCGTGAGTACCAGGCATTGGCCAAGCGTTGCCTCACGCAGATGCGGGTGTGCGAACCACTGAGCGAACCGGAAGCCGATCGCCCGCGCCTCAGCGACAGGGGGTTGCGGCCAAAAGGCACGATTTTGTGAACACTACCTTCCCCTGTGGGAGCGAGCCTGCTCGCGAAAGCGGCGGGTCAGTCACCACAGATGTTGGTTGTCAGACCGATTCGCGAGCAGGCTCGCTCCCACAAGGGGATGCGATTAACTCGCAGACATTCGGTATATTCCTTTTCTTTTTTTGCACGGAACGCCCATGTCGTCCCTGACTCCCTTGAACCATCTGATTACCCGCTTCCAGGAGCAGACGCCGATCCGCGCCAGCTCCTTGATCATCACGTTGTACGGGGATGCCATCGAACCCCATGGCGGCACCGTGTGGCTGGGCAGCCTGATTCAATTGCTCGAACCGATCGGCATCAACGAGCGGCTGATCCGCACCTCGATTTTTCGCCTGACCAAGGAAGGCTGGCTGACCGCCGAGAAAGTCGGTCGTCGTAGCTATTACAGCCTGACCGGCACCGGTCGCCGCCGTTTCGACAAGGCCTTCAAGCGGGTCTACAGCACCACGATGCCGGCCTGGGACGGTTCCTGGTGCCTGGTTTTGCTCTCGCAATTGACCCAGGACAAACGCAAACAGGTGCGCGAGGAACTGGAGTGGCAAGGCTTCGGCGCGATTTCGCCGGCGGTGCTGGCCTGTCCGCGCAGCGACCGCTCCGATGTCAACGCGACCCTGCTCGACCTCGGCGTCCAGGAAGACACCATCGTCTTCGAAACCACGGCCCAGGACGTTCTGGCCTCCAAGGCCCTGCGCCTGCAAGTGCGCGAGAGCTGGAACATCGAGGAACTGGCCGCGCACTACAGCGAGTTCATCCAGTTGTTCCGGCCGCTGTGGCAAGCCCTGCGCGAGCAGGAAAACCTGCAACCGGCCGACTGCTTCCTGGCGCGGGTGCTGTTGATTCACGAGTACCGCAAGCTGCTGCTGCGCGACCCGCAACTGCCGGACGAGTTGCTGCCCGGCGATTGGGAGGGCCGCGCCGCCCGCCAGTTGTGCCGCAACATTTACCGTTTGATTTATGCCAAGGCCGAAGAATGGCTGAACGCTGCCCTGGAAACGGCCGACGGCCCGTTGCCGGATGTCGGTGAAAGCTTCTATCGGCGTTTCGGCGGACTGAAATAGCACGTCATTGTTCAGGGACTGGTGCGGTTCAGGAGACTCGAAGCATCCGATGTCGTGCGGATTGACGTAGACAATAAAAAAAACCTGCGTGAGGCCTGACATGATTTCTACAACAGCACAGCGCCATGATGGGTTCGACCAGTGGATCCATCAGATCAACCAGATCTGTGGCGCCTTCAACGCACAACCCCTGGGCGGCGAATTTGCCGGGCGCATCCGCGAATACCAGAACGATGCGCTCAAGCTCAGCTTTGTCGACGCGTGCCAGGCGCGTTTGTACCGTACGCCCCATGAGGTGGCGGCAGGCGAGGGCGGCAAGTATTTCGCGGTGTTCCAGCTCGACGGCACGGCGGGCATGGCCCAGGGTGACAGCAAGGTCTTGCTGTCCCCTGGTGACATCACGCTGATCGATGCCTCGCGGCCCAGCGATTTCACCTATGGCGAAAACTCCCGGCAGTTGTCGTTGATCCTGCCGTATCAACTGGTCGAACAAACCCTGCGTTTCAATCAGGTCAAGTGCGGCCACCGGATTGCCGCCACTTCGCCCATCGCCATGCTCTCGCACCGGTTGATCCTCGAGGCTACCCGTCAGCAGCACCTGACCCGACAGGAAAGCGAAGCGACCCTGGAGGCGATCGTCAGCCTGCTGCGCCCGGCGATCAGCCAGGTCGAGGATGGTGAAGACGCCCATGAGCGCATCTTCCGCAAGACCCTCGCTTGCATCGACGAACACATTCGCTCCGAAGACCTGTGCCCGGAATGGCTGGCACGGGAAGTCGGCATGTCCACCCGGGGCCTGTACCGGATGTTTGCCAAGAAGGGCCTGGTGGTGGCGCGCTACATCAAGAACCGCCGCCTGGACCTGTGCGCCGAATCCCTGCGCCGCTCAGGCCGGGAGGAGAAGTTGTCGGTGCTGGGGTATTCGTGGGGGTTTTCCGATTCGAGCTATTTCTCGACGGCATTCAAGTCGCGCTTCGGCATTGCGCCGGGGGAGTATCGCAAGCGGCATGCTTGATGAGTTTTCATGAACACCGGAAGCCCTGTAGGAGCGGGTGCCCGCTTGCGGCATGCTCGCTCCTACAGGTTTTGTGTGTGCCTTATTTCGGTGCGTTGAGGTTCAACGTTGGCGTTTCATCGAAGAAGTTCCACGGCTTCAACAGCACGTGCACCCATTCGGTCGGCATGATCGGCCATTCCTCGGCGCGGGCGATGTGGGTGGTGCCGGTGGTCAGCCAGACCACATTGTCGGTGTTCTCGATGGATTGGTTGTCCTGGGTGAATTGTCCCAGGCCCGAGTCCTTGTCCGAGCGGTTCGGGTACTTGCCTTCCGGGTACTTTTCCTCGGGGTTGTATTGGGTCACCCACAATTGCTTGTCCATGAAACTCAGGCGGTGGTAGAGCCATTCGTCCTTGCCGAAGTTGGCGCCCTTGGCCACCGGGTGCGTGCCGCCGGCATAAGGAATCAGTTGGTAGGAAACCGGGTTGCCGACCTTGTTTTCCTTGCTGAAGTTGCTCAGCAGGCGCACGGTCGACGGGTCGAATTTCTGCGCCGCCTGTTGCTCGGTACCGACCACTTTGGTTTCGGTCTGCATGGTGCTGGTGCGCGGGCCGCCACGGTCGTTGGGCAGCACCACCGGGTTCACTTCCACCAGTGAGTTCTGCTCGCCGTCCACGTCCATGTCGAGGCGGAAGTTGTAGATGTGCTGGTGCGTGGTGCCGACGATGTTGTGATCGAGCAGGGTGCCGTAGCGGGTGTCTTCCTTGGCGGTGTCTTCGTGCATGGTTTTCGATTTCACGCCCTTGACCGCTTCGATACCGGTGGCGCCGGCATCGATGCCGATGGTGCCGTTCTGCTGGAAGACCCAGTCGACGATGTAGTCGTAGTTGCCCACGGTGCTGATCCAGCGCACCACCAGTTCACGACGCTCGGTGCTGAGGTTGGGCTGGCCCATTTCCTGGTGTTTGTATTCCGGCCCGGCGTAGCGCTCGAACACCGCCATGGCGCGCGGGATAGAAGTGGGTGCACCGGTGTAGTCGGCGATGGTGGCGTCCAGCAGCACGGCGTTTTGCGGGGCGTCTTTGCCACGGGCAATCGGTGAAGTCAGGGTCCCCATGCCGTAGTCGCCGGAGTCGAGGTAGGCCTTGAAGTACCAGCCGACATCCGGGTCGCCGTAAGGCACGATCATGCCGCCCAGCGAGCCTTCGTACATGATTTTGCGTTTCTTGCCCTTGTCGTCGTAGGTGACGGTGGACAGGATCGGGCCGACCCGCGAATCGAGGCGAACGTGGAAGTCCCAGTTCTGCCAGTGAATGCTGTTGCCGCTGATGGTGTAGTTCTTGCCCTCGGGCTCGGTGATCTCCAGCGGTTTGACAGAGGCGCCCTGGCGTCCGCGAGCGTCATACGGCGTCGGCTTCATCGGCACCGGAATGAGCGCATCGTCTTCGATCTTGATCAGTTTCTTCTGTTCCAGGTCGACAATCGCCACCAGGCCTTCGATCGGGTGCGCCCAGTAGTTGCCGTCGTCGGTGTTGAGGTAGCTGACGATTTTCAGCAGGCGCTTGTCTTGCGCCAGGCCGTCCTTGCCGTCGAAGTAACCGACGGTCAGCGGCGTGGCCACGACCTTCTTCACGTCATTGATGCCACGCTTGGCCAGGGCCTGGGCGTATTCCGGGCTGGCCTCGACGGCCGACTGCACCGTGGCGAAATCGTCCAGCAGCACCATGCCGTGGGCGCCTTCGATCGGCTTCCAGGACTTGAGCACCCTGGCGTCGAGATCGACCAGGGCTTCGATCACGTGCTTGCCGTCGAGCACCACGATCGAGGCCTCACGGGGCTGGGCGACTTTCTGCCCGGTAAGCGCGAAGTTCCACACCTGATCCTTTGGCGGCTGCTTGACCGAGACTTCGGTGAAACGGAAACCGGGCTTGTAGTTTTCCGATTGCTTGACGATGTCCACGGCCGTGGTGATTTCCGCCGCGCTCAGGGGGTTGAGCGGGTTGGGGCGGGTCTCGACGACGAAGGTCTTGTCCAGCCCGGACTGGAACACCTGGTTGATGAAGTCGGTGGACATGAACGCGGTGTGGTCCTTGAACACCACCGGTACCGTCAACTCGATACGCTTGCCGTTGAGCATCGCCACTTTGCTGTTGGGCTTGACCTTGAGATAGACCCCGTCCTTGGCAATGGTGAACAGGTTGGCGTAGTCGTCCCATTTTACCGTGGCGCCAAATTCCTCAAGACCGGCCTGCAGCGGCACCATGTCGGCGTGACCGCCGTGGGCCTGGGCCGTGTTCGCCCAGAAAGGCAGGCCGAGGGTGCTCAGGGTGATGGCCAGGGCCAGGCGGGCAAGCGGGGTTCTTTTGGGCGATGCTTTGGAGCTGAACATGTGTGAATTCCTGGGGAAAAGCCGGATACGGGCATTCCTGCACTCTGTTACATCTCGTCAATGGATGCTTTTGAATGCCTGCCAGATTTCTTTGGTTGCGTGCCGCCATTGAGCTTTGCTGACGAAATGCACAATGGCAAGCGAACGAAGTGCCCGGTGGCATCAAGATCGCTGCCGCAGCAACACTGCCAGGAGTGCCAGTGCGTTGGACAGGTCCTGGAAGGAGGGGCTGCCGAGGCAAAGTCGGATTCCGCTCGCCTGATCTTCCCGGTTTACCATCATGGATTCGGGCGGGGTCAATTTAATACCGTTCGCCGCAGCGGCGGATATGAAGCGATCGGCGTCGTCGCGCTGCATCGGTAGCCAGATGTTGTAGGCGTCGGGATGCGTGACAAGTTCGCTGGTTCCGAGAAGGGAAACGGCCAGGCTTGAACGCCGCCGCGCCTCATGGCGCAGATCCCGCTGGATCGAGGTGATCACGCCGCTGCTCAGCCAGTCCTCGACCACCGCGCACGACAGTGCCGACGGGGCCATCGGCAGGTCCTGCAGAAGCGCTTGCGCTGCGTCGCTCACTGCGGCCGGCAGTGCCAGCATGCCAATCTGCAACCCTGGGCCGAGCGACTTGGAGAGCCCGTTCACATGAAACGAGCGTTCAGGAGCCAATGCTGCCAGGGGGGGCAAACCAGGCGCGGACGCGGCATAAACGCCGTCCTCGATGATCCATGCACCTTCCTGGCGGCAAATATCCACAATGCACTGCCTGCGCTGTGCAGACAGGGTGGCGGTCGTGGGATTGTGCAGCGTCGGCGTGAGATAGACCGCCTTGCTGCCGATCGATGCGGCGTCACCGAGCGCCTGTGCAAGCGCTTGCGGCACCATCCCTTCGGCATCGATTTCGACACCTTGCATCCGATACCCCTTGCGCCGGGCCAGTGCGATGGCACCGGGATAGGTGATCCGTTCGGTCAGAATCAGCCCCTGGGGGCCGCAGGCGAGATCGAAGGCCAATGACAGCGCCTGGCGCGCGCCGCTGGTCAGCACCAGATGTGACGGGTCGACCATCAGACCCAGCGCTTCGAGCCAGCGGGCCAGAACACGACGGTGTTCCAGATGCCCGCCGGGCGGAGCATAAAGATTGAAATGGTCCGCATCGATCTTGCGCGCTATCCCCGTCAATGTCCGCGCCAGAACACGCGCGTTGAGCGTGGCCGGCGGCACGTTGGACGAGAGGTCGATTTGCCGGCCGTTGTGTGCCTGGTGGATCGCCACGAACGTTCCCCGGCCCTTGACGCTGCGTGTCAGGCCGCGCCGCTCGAGCACCGCATAGGCCTTCGTCACTGTGCCCAGACCGATCCCCAGTTTCCACGCAAGATCGCGATGGGCAGGCAGGCGATCGCCTCCCCTCAATCGCCCCTCGATGATGTCGTCGGCGAGAGCAAGCACCAGCCGTTCGGCGGCATTTGCCTCGATATTGGCAAGACGTGGAGTCCAGGGTGATTGCAGGAGCACCTTCGTAACCTCGATTAAAGTGTCACGTGACACTATTTAAATAAACATCAAGTGTAACATCGGTTAGGATGGCGCCGAATGAAATCCACACATTGCAAGAGGCGTCCGAACGCGATGTTCGGGCTCAGGGAGAGCAGGATGTTCAGCCATGTAACCGTCGGAACCCTTGATCTTGAGCGGGCAGGTCCCTTCTATGACGCCGTGCTCGCGCCTCTGGGGCTCAAGCGCCGGGTCGTCACACCCGATGGCGGGCCGGCAGCGCTTTGCTGGCAGACCGCACAAGCACCGTTGCCGCGTTTTTATGTCTACAACCCCTTCAACGGCGAACCGGCGACAGTCGGCAACGGCGGCATGGTGGCCTTTCAGGCTCCATCAAAAGAGGCGGTTCACTCAGCCTATGCCGGCGGTCTTGCCCACGGTGGCAGGGATGAAGGCGCCCCCGGGCCACGGCCTCACTACGGGGACGGCTACTACGGCGCCTATCTGCGCGATCCCGACGGCAACAAGGTTCACATCGTTCATCGTGGAGACATCCGGCAATAGTGCTGGAGAACCGGAGAAAGCCCGAATGATCGCCAGTCAGCTTGCACTCATCTACGGCACCTACCTCATCGCCACCGCCAGTCCAGGGCCGAGCAACATGGCAATCATGGCAACGGCGATGCGCGACGGCCGATTGCCCGCTCTCGTTTTGGTGGCCGGGGTCATCACGGGTTCACTGTTCTGGGCGATCCTGGCGGCGACGGGCATTTCCGCTGTCCTGAGCACCTATGCCCAGGCGCTGTTCGCCATCAAGATCTTTGGTGGTGCCTATCTGTTGTATCTGGCGTTTCGCGCGGGCAAGTCCGCCCTGAAGCCTGTCTCCGACTTCACGACGCCGGACGCCGGGAGGGCAACGCCGCGCTATCGGTCGATCTACCGCCAGGGCATTCTCATGCATGTCACAAACCCGAAGGCCATCCTGTCCTGGATAGCGATCATGTCGCTGGGGTTTCGAGAGGACGCTCCCGTCGGCTGGTTGCCGGCGATCATCGGTGGTTGCGCCGTCCTCGGTGTCATTGTGTTCGGTGGTTATGCCGTGCTCTTCTCGACCGCCGCCATGATTGCCTTGTATGCCAGAGTGCGGCGCTGGTTCGAAGTCATGCTCTCGGCAGTGTTCGCGCTCGCGGGGCTCAAACTACTCGTATCGCAGAGCTGACATGCTGCCATCAGACATTGATCCGAACTGTGAGTGCGATGCCATGAACCTTGCCATCCATATGGTTGACGTCTTCGGCGCCGGCCGGCTTTCCGGCAATCCGCTGGCAGTCGTCATCGGTGCCGACACCTGGGCGACGGATGAAATGCAGCGGTTGACGCGCTGGTTCAACCTCTCCGAGACCGCGTTTCTCCTGGAACCCACGCATCCGGAGGCAGACTACCGGGTCAGGATTTTCACGCTGGACAGGGAGATGCCCTTTGCCGGTCACCCGACGCTCGGAAGCTGTCATGCGTGGCTCTCCACCGGCCGCGCGCCGAAGAACGAAGCGCAGATCATCCAGGAATGTGCAGCCGGGCTGGTTCCGGTCCGGCGCGAGCGCGGGCGGCTTTCTTTCGCAGCTCCGCCACTGATCCGCTTCGGTGCACCGACACAGGACGAATTGGACGAAGCGAGGCGACTGCTGGGGATCGACGCTCGCGATGTCATCGATGCCGCCTGGATCGACAACGGGCCTGGGTGGCTGGGGATCAGGCTGGCCTCGGCGCAGAAAGTGCTTTGCCTCGATCCGATTCGCAACTGGCCCGGCCGGATCGATGTTGGCGTGATTGGCCCCCATGCAAAAGGAGGCGACGCCGCATTCGAGGTTCGCGCCTTCTTCAGCAACCATCTGGGTGCCATCGTCGAAGACCCCGTCACCGGAAGCCTCAATGCCTCGCTGGCTCAGTGGCTGTTCGCGGCGGGCGTGGTTGAAGATAACTATGTCTCCGCCCAGGGGACGCGTCTGGGCCGCCATGGCCGCATCCATTTGACCCGCGATGAATCCGCCCGGATCTGGGTCGGCGGCGAAACGCGTACGCATGTCGAAGGCCGGTTGCAGAACCTTTGAAAAAAACCGGGGCGCCGCAAACCGTTGCTTCAAGTTAATACGAAGCATTACTATTCACGCCCCGTCCCCACAGCACACCGCAATGACCCTCAAGTTGCCCCGCAGACACGGCTTTTTCGAGCATTACGAAGAGTTGGTTGGCACCTGGACCCGTCGCCTGAGAAACCGTCAGCAGGCCGAGGACCTGGCCCACGATACCTTCGTGCGGGTGCTCGAGTCCGATTCGGCGGCGGTGCAGCAGCCTCGGGCGTATTTGCACCAGACCGCGCGCAACATTGCCGTGGATGGTTATCGGCGCGAGGACCGGCGGGGCGCCATGGAGTCAGAGGCGATTGATCTCAGTGAGTCGCCCACCGGCGACCCGGAGCATTTCATGCACGCGATCCAGTTGGCCGATTCCATCGAACAGGCCCTCACTGAACTGCCGGTCAACTGCCGCAAGGTGTTTGTCTGGCAGAAAATCGAGGGCCTGACCCAGGCAGAAATCGCCGAACGCCTGGGTCTGTCCAGGAATATGGTGGAAAAGTATATGATCCGCACGCTTCGGCATCTGCGCGATCGCCTGGACGGGCTGCAATCATGACTGCCCCTGCCTTCTCGTCCCCGGCCAAACAGGAACTTCCATGATGGATACTCGTGATTGTGCGTGCGGGCAAACAGCGGTTCGCGATGAGGCGGCGCAGTGGTTTGTGCGTTTGCAGGAGCCAGTTGCGGATGTTGACGTGCAGCGCCGGTTCCAGCTCTGGCTGGACCAGCACCCCCAGCACCGAAGCGAATTCGAAGTACTCCAGGGCTTGTGGAGCGCCGCCGACCTGGTGCCGGCGGCGCGGTTGCGGGCCTTGTGCGAAACCCCGCCAGCCCTGAAAAAACCTCGTCCCGCGCTGCGTTATGCGGTGGCCGCCAGCGTGTTTGCGGTAGCGCTCAGCCTGGGCCTGTTCAGCGCCCTGAATCACCCGGCGCCTTATACCGCCGAGTTTTCGACGGCCTTGAATGAGCGCCGCCATGTGGCGTTGCCGGATGGCTCGGCGGTCGATCTGGACAGCCGCAGCCGGATTCAGGTGCGCTTTGAAAAGGGTCAACGCAACGTCGAGTTGACCGCGGGCGAAGCGATGTTCAGCGTCGAGCACGACACCAGCCGGCCTTTCGTGGTCGCGGCGGGCAGTGGCAAGGTCACGGTCACCGGCACCCGTTTCGATGTGCGTCGCGGCGCCAGCGAAACCCGGGTGGTGGTGGAGCAGGGCACCGTCAGGGTCCAGGGGCGCGACGCGGTTGACAACGATTTCATCAATCTGACCGCAGGCCTGGGCACCCATGTCGATGCCCAAGGCAAAGTTGCCGCCGCCTACGCCGTCAACCCGGCGGAAATGACCGCCTGGCGCAGCGGCAAACTGGTGTTCGACAACGCCAGCCTGGCCGACGTCGCCGAGCAGGTCTCACGGTATCGGGAGAAACCGTTGAAGGTCGGCAACGCGGCGGTGGGCAACCTGCGCCTGACCAGCGTGTTCAAGTCCGACAACACCGATGCGCTGCTCAAGGCCTTGCCGAACATCCTGCCGGTGGCCGTGCGCACCCTTGGCGACGGCAGTCAGGAAATTATTTCAAAATAAAATTCAGGTTTTTTTCGAGTTCATCGTCTTCCTGTTCAACTGCAACTGGTTTGCATTAACAAACGCACACTCTTGCGCTCCACAGGACTACGTTCGACGTGAAAAACACCCCCGCTAAAAACAACAAACTCCCCTGGTTGCCGCTGGCCCTTGCGCTGGCGGTCAACGTTGCGCTGCCCCAGGCCCAGGCGGCCGAGGGCATCCGCATCCCGGCGCAACCTTTGGGGCAGGCCCTGAGTCAGTTGGGCCAGCAAACCTCGCTCCAGGTGTTCTTCAGCCCTGAACTGGTCGCAGGCAAACAGGCGCCGGCGGTGGATGGCAACTTTTCTCCGGAAGACGCACTGCGCCAGTTGCTGCAAGGCAGCGGCCTGCAATACCAGATCGATGAAGGTTCGGTGACGTTGATGCCAGCGCCGACTTCGGCGGCCAATGGGCCATTGGAACTGGGCGTGACTGACATCAAGGTCGTCGGCGACTGGCTCGACGATGCCGATGCCACCCTGGTGCAGAATCATCCCGGCGCCCGTACCGTGGTCCGCCGTGAAGCCATGGTCGAACAGGGCGCGATGAACGTCGGTGAAGTGTTGAAACGCGTGCCGGGCGTACAAGTGCAGGACGCCAACGGCACCGGCGGCAGTGACATTTCCCTCAACGTCGGCGTGCGCGGCCTGACCTCGCGCCTGTCGCCGCGCTCCACCGTGCTGATCGACGGCATCCCGGCAGCCTTCGCTCCCTATGGCCAGCCGCAGTTGTCCATGGCGCCGATCTCCTCCGGCAACCTCGACAGCATCGACGTGGTGCGCGGTGCCGGCTCCGTACGCTACGGACCACAAAACGTCGGCGGTGTGATCAACTTCGTGACCCGCGCCATCCCGGAAAAAGCCTCCGCTGAAATCGGCACCACCCTGGAAACGTCGCAGCACGGTGGCTGGAAGCACATCGACACCGCGTTCATGGGCGGCACTGCCGACAACGGCATTGGCGTGGCGCTGTTGTACTCCGGCGTGAACGGCAACGGTTACCGTGAAAGCAACAACGGCAACGACATCGACGACGTGATCCTCAAGACCCATTGGGCGCCAACCGATGTCGACGATTTCAGCCTCAACTTTCACTACTACGACGCCAAGGCCGACATGCCCGGCGGCCTGACCCAGGCGCAGTACGATGCCGACCCGTTCCAGTCCGTGCGTGACTTCGACAACTTCAGCGGCCGGCGCAAGGACGTGTCGTTCAAGTGGGCGCGGCAGATCGACGATCGCACCCAGGCTGAAGTGCTGACCTACTACACCGACAGTTTTCGTGGCAGCACCATCGCTTCGCGGGACCTGACGACACTCAACTCGTATCCGCGCAGCTACTACACCTACGGTATCGAACCACGGGTGTCCCATGTCTTCGATGTGGGGCCGACCACCCAGGAAGTCAGCGTTGGCTATCGCTACCTGAAAGAAGCCATGCACGAAGAGGCCAGCCGTGTGGCGCTGGTCAACAATGAGCCCGTCGTGCGTCCGGGGGCGGACGGCCATGTCTATCAGGACCGCACCGGTGGGACCGAGGCCAATTCGGTGTACGTCGACAACAAGATCGACGTTGGCAACTGGACGGTCACCCCAGGCATTCGCTTCGAGCACATCAGCACCGACTGGCACGACCGCCCGGTGGTCGATAACGCCGGCAAACGGGTGCCGGAGAAAAGGCGCAGCATCGAAAGCAATGAGCCGCTGCCGGCCCTGAGCGTGATGTATCACATGTCCGAAGCCTGGAAACTGTTCGCCAACTACGAAACTTCCTTCGGCGCGCTGCAGTATTTCCAGTTGGGACAGGGCGGTATCGGTAATGAGCCCGCCAACGGCCTGGAGCCGGAAAAGGCCAAGACCTACGAAATCGGTACACGCTACAACGATGACGTGTGGGGCGGTGAGGTGACGCTGTTCTACATCGACTTCGACGACGAACTGCAATACATCAGCAACGACGTGGGCTGGACCAACCTCGGTGCGACCAAGCACCAGGGTATCGAAACGTCGGTGCACTACGATCTGGCGGCGCTGGACCCACGCCTTGACGGCCTGACCGCCAACGCTGGCTTCACTTACACCCGCGCCACTTACGAAGGTGATATCCCGGGCTTCAAGGGCCGTGACCTGCCGTTCTACTCCCGTCAGGTGGCCACTGCCGGCCTGCGTTACGACATCGATCGCTGGACCTGGAACCTCGATGCGTTTGCCCAATCCAAGCAGCGTTCGCCGGGCACCGGTGTGAACGCCGATGGCAGCTTCAACGGCAACTACATCACCGAAGGCACCGCCGACGGCCAGTTCGGTGACATTCCGGGTTACGTGACCTGGAACGTGCGTAGCGGCTATGACTTCGGTCCGCAGGTGTCGAACCTGAAACTGGGTGCGGGGGTGAAAAACATCTTCGACAAGCAGTACTTCACCCGTTCCAGCGACAACAACTCGGGCATGTACGTCGGCGCGCCGCGCACGTTCTTTGTACAGGCCAGTGTCGGGTTCTAACCCATCTGTGGCGAGGGGGCTTGCCCCCGTTGGACCGCAGAGCGGTCCCAAATCCGGCGACTTGAGTTCTACAGATAGAACGCGTCAGCCGAATTGCGACTGCTGCGCAGCCGAACGGGGGCAAGCCCCCTCGCCACAATTCAGACTTTCAACACCTTGCCGCCAATCGCCACCGCCACCAGCAGAACTGCCATCAAGGCAAAGGCAAAACTCAAGCTGCTGCCATGGGCGATGAAGCCGATCACGGCGGGGCCTGCCAGGATGCCCGCATAGCCCAGGGTGGTAATGGCCGGAACCGCGATGCTCTCGGGCATGACCGTCTGCTTGCCGACTGCGGTGTACAGCACCGGCACGATGTTCGAGCAACCGGCGCCCAACAGTGCATAACCCACCAGTGCTGCCTCCCAGCTCGATGCGAACGTCGCCAGGAACAAACCGGCGGCGGCCGTCAGCCCGCCGAACACAATCACTCGTGTCGCGCCCAGTCGTCGCACGATTTTGTCACCGGTCAACCGCCCGGCCGTCATGGTCAAGGCAAACGCCGCATAGCCGAGCCCCGCATACGCTGTGTCGATGCCACGTTCCTGGGCCAGGAACACTGCGCTCCAGTCCAGCGCCGCGCCTTCGGCGAGGAACACGATAAAGCACATGCCGCCGATGAACAGGACGATGCCATGGGGCACCGCGAACGCCGGTCCCGAACCCTCGCTGCCGTAGGGCAACAGGTGCGGTACGGCCTTGGCCAGCGCGATCAGCAGCAGCACGATCACCACCAGCGTGGCCCCCAGCGGTGAGATCCCCAGGCCAAGCAAGCCGCTGACACCGGCCGCGCCGACAATCCCGCCCAGGCTGAACAGGCCATGGAACCCGGACATCATGTTTTTGCCACTGGCGCGCTCGACGATCACCGCTTGCAGGTTGACCGTCGAATCCACGGTGCCGAGGCCGGCGCCGAACATGAACAACGCGCCGATCAGGGCCGGCATCGACGACACCGTCGCCAGCAGCGGCAGGGCGGCGCAGATCAGCAGGGTCCCGCCGGTCGCCACCCGCCGGCAGCCGAAACGTGTGGCCAGGATCCCGGCCAACGGCATCGCCAGTATCGAACCCACCCCCAGGCACAGCAGCAACAGTCCCAGGGTGCCTTCATCCAGCCCGGCCCGAGCCTTGGCATAGGGCACCAGTGGCGCCCACGCGGCGATGCCGAACCCGGCTATGAAAAAGGCGATGCGCGTGGACATCTGTTCCAGGCGGCCGGGAACGAAGGTGGTTTGGTTGTTGAGGCTGGTCATATCAATCCCTGGCAGAAAACGTCACGTCCTCAACGGACAGTGATCGACCGGCGAGGGTTCGATCAGTACCCGGAAAGTTTCGCTATTAAACAAGGCGACATCGTTGCACAGCGCCAGTGTTTTTCGCGATATGTTGAGCCATTCCAATGACACGCGGAGGGCGCCATGGCGCAGAGGTACGATGCAAGGGGCAATATTTACATCGTGGTAGCGCCCGAGGAACTGCGCCGCCAGGGTATCGATCTGCCCGATCACGCCAGCCACGCGGCTCAAACACGTCAGGCATGGGCCGTGGCGGCCATTGATGCATGCTGCAACTGGGCGCCTGGCACACAACCGGTTGGGGCCAAGGAACATCGCAGCGACGGTTTGCTGGTCGGGCCTTTCCAGTCGTCGCCACCCTTTGACCTGTTGATCGTCAACACCGACGGCACCCTGGCCGAGCGCAGCGGCAACGGGCTGACGATCTTCTCCCAGGCATTGAGCGATCAAGGGCTATTGCCGCGGGACGAAGCCTGTCTGCTCAGGGTTCATCACGACAAGGCCGATACGCCTTCGCCGGGTCAGACTTCAGTGAAAGCCGCAGAGGTCGATGGCATGCATGGTTTCTGGCTCGATCTGGGGCGGCCGGGATTCGGGCCGGCAGCGGTCAGTGCCCACGGGGTCGAGGCTGTGGAGTTCAACGGTCGTGAACTGAGCCGCGTTGAACCCTTGGCGGCGCTCAATGGTGCGTGGTCGCGCAGTCAGTTTGCGAGGGTTGGCAATCCCCATTGTGTGACGCTGGTGGAAAATGCCGAGAGTCTGCCGGGCAACGAGCAGATGCGTGAACCGGCGCTGGGTGACGGGTTGATGCGGATTGCCTACGCCATGCCGGTCGGCGCAGGCAAACCTTGTCCGGCGGGGATCAATCTGCAATGGGCGATGCGCTTGTCCGAAGGGCATATTGCCGCGCGGGTGTTCGAGCGGGGCGAAGGGCCGACGGCATCTTCGGGGACCAGCGCCAGTGCCGTGGCCAGTGCGGCGTGGCGGGTCGGTTGGGTGACTGCTGGTGAGGTGAAGGTGACGATGCCGGGTGGCACGGCGCCGATCTTGCTGGAAGAGGAGCAGGGGGAGCTGAGTCGGGTCAGCCTGTTTGGTACGGCTCGGATGATCGATTGACTTCAAAATAGCCTTCGCGAGCAGGCTCGCTCCCACAGGTTTTGTGAACGACATAAAACCACTGTGGGAGCGAGCCTGCTCGCGAAGAGGCCAGACCAGTCAATACCACACTCAGCTCAGATCACTGAACTCCACCACCGGCATCGTCCGCTTCATCAACACTTCGCCATTGCGCACCGAGTACAGCGGCAACCCCTGGCTGCGGATCACCTCGTAGTCACTTTCCGCCGACAGAATCAGCAGATTCGCCGGCCGTCCGCGCTCCAGGCCATAGCGCTCGCCGAGGTTCATGGCTCTGGCGCTATTGTCCGTCACCAGATCCAGCGCGCTTTGCAGGTTGCGATAACCGAGCATGTGGCAGATGTGCAGCCCGGCTTCGAGCACCCGCAGAATATTGCCATTGCCCAGCGGGTACCACGGATCGACGATCGAATCCTGGCCGAAGCACACGTTCATACCTGCTTCCAGCAACTCGTTGACCCGGGTCACGCCCCGGCGTTTCGGGAAGTTGTCGAAGCGCCCTTGCAGGTGGATGCTTTCGGTGGGACAGGAGACAAAGCTGATGCCGGAGTGACCGAGCAGGCGAAACAGTTTGGCGCAGTAAGCGTTGTCGTAAGAGCCCATGGCGGTGGTATGGCTGGCCGTGACCCGCGAGCCCATGCCACGGCTGCGTGCCTCTTCGGCGAGCACTTCAAGGAAACGCGATTGCGGGTCGTCGGTTTCGTCGCAATGCACGTCCACCAGGCAACCGCTGCGTTCGGCCAGGTCCATCAGGAACTTCACCGAGCTGACGCCTTGATCGCGGGTGTACTCGAAATGCGGAATGCCACCGACCACGTCGGCGCCCATGCGGATGGCTTCTTCCATCAATTCGCGACCATTGTGGTACGACTCGATGCCTTCCTGAGGGAACGCGACGATTTGCAGATCGACCAGGTGCCGGCTTTCCTCGCGCACTTCGAGCATGGCCTTGAGCGCGGTCAGTTCCGGGTCGGTGACGTCGACGTGGGTGCGTACATGCTGAATGCCGTGGGCGGCGAGGGCCTGGATGGTCTTCCTGGCCCGGGCCTTGGTGTCTTCCTGGGTGATGGTCGCCTTGCGCTCGCCCCAGCACTCGATGCCTTCGAACAACGTGCCGCTCATGTTCCAGCGCGGCTCGCCAGCGGTCAGGGTCGCGTCGAGGTGGATGTGCGGCTCGACAAAGGGCGGTACCACCAGGTTGCCGCCGGCATCGAGATCGCCAGGGCCCAGGGTCGGGGCCTCGATCTGGCGGGCGATGCTGCTGATCAGGCCGTTTTCCAGGTTCAACTCATGCAGGCCTTCCTGGTTGCGCAGACGGGCATTGATGATGTGCATCGGGGCAGATCCTTTTGGCGAGTCGTGTAGGCAATATCCTTACGTTAGCTCGCCTGTGGCGGTCCCCGCCAGTGACATTGATCGCTGTAGAACCAATGTGTGCGGGCCTGCTCGCGAAAGCGGCGGCACAGTCAAATGCCGCTTTCGCGAGCAGGCTCGCACAGGATATTTGTGTTGCCTGACTTATTCGCCGCGATAGATGCAACCGCTGGTGCACGTCTCATGGATACGGATTGCACTGAGCTCCGGCAGCAGGGGCTTCAATTCCTGCCAGATAAACTTGGCCAACACTTCGCTGGTCGGGTTTTCCAGGCCGGGAATGTCGTTCAGGTAGTTGTGATCCAGACGCTCGTACAGCGGTTTGAAGATCGCCTTGATTTCCGAGAAGTCGCGGATCCAGCCGGTGTGCGGGTCGAGATCGCCGCTCAGGTGGATCGCCACTTTGAACGAGTGGCCGTGCAGGCGCCCGCACTTGTGGCCGTCCGGTACGTGGGGCAGGCGGTGGGCGGATTCGAAAGTAAATTCCTTGAAGATTTCCACAGTGTTTTCAGCTCTGTTCAGGTGGCGTTCGCCGCGGCGATTCGGGCAGGTGGCGAGTTTACCAGTTTGTCCTGACTAAAGGGTCAGCAAGCGTTCGCCGAGGCGACCGTTGGCGGCAAGCTCGAGGAATTCGTCACCCATGCGGCGGCTTTCCTCCATGGTCGTGCGCCAGTACTTCTGCCGGCTCGGGGCGTCGCCCATGAAGCGCTTGAAGTCGCTGCGGTCCGGCAGTTTGCCGTAGGGCAGGCGCGCCAGGTACTCCTTCGACGGCGCCAGCAGCAGTACGTTTTGCAAGCGAACCGGGCAGGCGCGGCGCCACGGCAGGGTCTTGTCGAACCAGCCGGGAATCACCCGGTCGGTGAAATGCGGGTAAAGCACGATGTCATTGCCGCTGTAAGGCAGGTCCAGGTGGTAATCCAGCAGGCCGCCGTCGCGGAAGGTGCCGGCGCCGGCTCCCGGCAGGTCGCGCACGCCTTGCATCACCATCGGGATCGAGCCCGAAGCCAGCAGGGCCTGGCGCAAGTTGCCGGTATCGAGGGCGACGAAGCGCGACGGGAAGTCGTTCAAGGCGTCGACCGGCGGCGCCAGGCGCGGGTCGTGGATGATCAGGCGTTCGAAGTGCCGGGCCAGCCGCGCCCGGCCGCGCAGGTTGTCGGCGATGACCGATGACAGGCCCAACCCCAGGCGGCCGCGATGATCGTCGGCGAGCAGGCCGTGGCTTTTGACCACCATGATGTTCAGGCGGTAATCGCTGTTGGTCAGGATCGAGGCGTCGCGACCGTCGAGCAGCTCATTGAGCATGCGCTGTGAGCTCTGGCTGATCTGCGCCATGGTCACGCCCTTGGCGAAATTCTGCTCGGTGTACAGCTGCCCGAGACGCCGGATGCCCTCGGCGGCGTCCGGCAGGCAGGCGCTGGCGAAGCGCCAGGAACCCACCGATGCACCAATCAGCGAGCGTTCCCGTGGTGCGGCCGGCAGCCACTCGCCGAACAGCGCCAGGTCCAGACCCTGAATCCCCAGCGCCTTCGGGCCACCGGCCGCGCCAGGCAGGGTGCCGACCTCGGTGGCGTTCAGGCCGTTGGCGCGGATGTGTGCGAAGGCACGCGGACCGGCCTTGAGGGTCAGGGAGGGGAATTTGATGTGGATGGCGGTCATTAGGGGCTCGATGTGTGGCAGCGGACAGATTATGTGGGAGGCGATGATGGCCATTCAGTTTCAATTAAGTTCAGCCGGTTAAGGTGGCCCGCCTGGACCCCGACAGAACGCTGAGGCAGCGCGACGCTGGTACCATAGTGGCTTTCAAGCAGCTCACACCACTGGCACCGACCAGGTATCCCGGTGATCGGCAGCGGGGCATCGACCGGGATCTGGAATTAGACGCTGTCAGCGGGCAGGTGCTCAAGGATCATCAGGATTCGTAATGAAGGTGTTTTTATTCAATCGATGCAGCGGCAGCCGGATGGCGCTGGTGCTCCTGGCATTTTGCTCGGTCGTGATGGCCCGTGACCTGGACCAGGATGAAGCGCTGCGCTTGCGTCAGCAGGGTGTGATCCTGCCGCTGGAGCAATTGCTGCAGCAGGCGATGGATCGCTACCCTGGCGCGAAACTGCTCGAAGCCGAGCTCGAACAGAAGCATGACGCCTACATTTATGATGTCGAGCTGCTGACCCCTGAAGGCGTGGTCCGCGAGCTGGACATCGACGCCACCACCGGCCGTTTGCTCAAAGACAAGGAAGACTGATCCATGCGTTTGCTTCTGGTGGAAGACCATGTGCCCCTGGCCGACGAATTGCTGGCCGGTCTCAACCGCCAGGGGTATGCGGTGGACTGGTTGGCCGATGGTCGCGATGCTGTGCATCAGGGCAGTACCGAACCCTACGACCTGATCATCCTCGATCTCGGCTTGCCGGGTGTGCCGGGGCTTGAGGTGCTGGGGCAATGGCGTGCGGCGGGGCTGGTCACGCCGGTGTTGATCCTGACCGCCCGTGATTCCTGGGCCGAGCGTATCGAAGGCCTCAAGGCCGGCGCCGACGATTACCTGACCAAGCCCTTTCACCCCGAAGAGCTGTTCCTGCGCATCCAGGCGCTGTTGCGCCGCTCCCATGGCCAGGTCAACCAGCCGACGCTCCAGGCCGCCGGGTTGCATCTGGATGAAGGGCGCCAGTGCGTTGTCCGCGAGGGGGCGGACATTCAGCTGACCGCCGCGGAGTTTCGCCTGTTGCGGTATTTCATGCTGCACCCCGAGCAGATCCTCTCCAAAAGCCACCTCGCCGAACACCTCTACGACGGTGAAACCGAACGCGATTCCAATGTGCTGGAGGTCCACGTCAACCACTTGCGCCGCAAGCTCGGCAAAAGTGTGATTGAAACCCGTCGCGGCCAGGGCTACCTGTTCGGCGGGCAAGCCCGGTGAGATCGATCCAGCGTCGCTTGAGCCTGGGCCTGATCAGCGTGATGGTGGTCGTTGGCCTGGTGCTGGCGCAAACCAGCCTGTGGCTGTTCGAAATGGGGTTGCAGCGCTACCTTGAAGCCGGGTTGCGCAATGACAGCGAGAACCTGCTGACGGCACTGGTGCGCGGGCCCCAGGGCTTGCAACTGGATGAGCGACGTCTGTCGCCAGCCTATCAGCGGCCGTTCTCCGGGCATTATTTCCGCATCGATTTCGCCGACGGCCATTGGCGTTCCCGTTCGTTATGGGATCAGGAACTGCCGCCGCTTGATCACCCCGGCCTGCACGACAACCTGCAACTGGGGCCGGAAGGGCAGCAACTGCTGGTATTGCGTACGGACTATCGACGTCTGGGACTGCCGATTTCCATCAGCGTCGCCGAGGACTACACCCCCATACGCGAAAGCTTCCGGCGCATGCAACAGATCGGCCTGGGCCTGGGATTGACCGGGCTGCTGCTGATTCTATTGCTGCAACGGATCACCGTGCGCCGTGCCTTGCGCCCGCTGGAGCAGGCGCGCGAACAGATCGCGCAGTTGCAACAGGGCCAGCGCTCGCAACTCGATGACCGGGTGCCGGTGGAACTGGAGCCGCTGGTGGCGCAGATCAACCATTTGCTGGCCCACACCGAAGACAGCCTCAAGCGCTCACGCAATGCCCTGGGCAACCTCGGTCACGCCTTGAAAACGCCGCTGGCGGTGCTGTTGAGCCTGGCTTCAAGCGAACAACTGGACGCGCACCCCAAACTGCGCAAAGTGCTCAAGGAGCAATTGGAGCAAGTCGGGCAACGACTCAATCGCGAACTCAATCGCGCACGGCTGTCCGGCGATGCGTTGCCTGGTGCGCTGTTCGATTGCGATGGTGAACTCCCCGGATTGCTGGCCACCCTGAACATGATCCATGGCGAACATCTGGCGCTGAGCTACCGCGCGCCGACCGGCCTGCAATTGCCCTGGGATCGCGAAGACCTGCTGGAACTGCTGGGCAACCTGTTGGATAACGCCTGTAAATGGGCGGATGCCGAGGTTCGCGTGAGTGTCGTCGAAACGGCGGGCGGGTTTGAACTCAGTATCGAAGATGACGGCCCGGGCATCCCCGAAGAGCGCCGTGACCAGGTGTTCAGTCGAGGGACGCGGCTGGACGAGCAAACGGAGGGGCATGGACTGGGGCTGGGGATCGTGCGCGACATCGTCGATAGCTGGGGCGGCAAACTGTCGTTGCTCGAAAGCGAGTGGGGTGGGTTGAAGGTTGTCATCGAGTTGCCCAGACACGCTTGAAGCCAGGCAAGGAGCCCTGTAGGAGCGGGTGCCCGCTTGCGGCATGCTCGCGATTGCGGTATGTCAGCCGCGATCAATGTCGACTGACACGGCCTCATCGCGAGCATGCTCGCTCCTACAGGACCCCGCTCAGGTGTGATGAATCTCCCTATCCTTGGTTTCCGGCATGAAGAAAATGCCCAGCACAGCCGTCATCACCGCGATGACGATCGGATACCACAGCCCGTAGTAGATGTCCCCCGTGGCCGCCACCATGGCGAACGCCACCGTCGGCAGGAAGCCACCGAACCAGCCGTTGCCGATGTGATAGGGCAGTGACATCGAGGTGTAGCGGATACGCGCCGGGAACAGTTCCACCAGCCAGGCGGCGATCGGGCCGTAGACCATGGTCACGTAGATCACCAGGACGGTCAGGAGCAGCAGCACTATCGGGTAGTTGGTCTTGGCCGGGTCGGCCTTCTCGGGGTAACCGGCCTCCTTGAGGGCGGTGGCGAGCGTGGCGGTAAAGGCGTCGTTTTTCGCCTTGAAGTCGGCGGCCGGCATGCCGGTGCCCTCGAAGCTCTCGATCACTTTGTCGCCAATGCGCACCTGCGCTACAGCGCCTGGTTCGGAGTTTTCGTTCTTGTAGGGGATCGCCCTTTTGGCCAGCACGGACTTGGCCAGGTCACAGGAACTGGTGAATTTGGCCTTGCCCACCGGGTCGAACTGGAAGGAACACTGGCCGGGATTGGCGATGACCGTGACCGGGTTCTTCTCCTGCGCAATGAACACATCGGGGTTACCGTACTGGGTCAGCGCATGGAAGATCGGGAAATAGGTCACGGCCGCGAGAATGCAGCCGGCCATGATGATGCCCTTGCGTCCGATGCGATCGGACAGGCCGCCGAACAGGACAAAGAACGGTGTACCGAGCAGCAGCGAGCCGGCGATCAGCAGGTTGGCCGTCTGCGCATCGATCTTCAGTGTCTGCAGCAGGAAGAACAACGCATAGAACTGCCCGGTGTACCAGACCACCGCCTGGCCGGCGGTGCCGCCGAGCAGGGCCATGATCACGATCTTGAGGTTTTCCCAGCGGGCGAAGGACTCGGTGAGGGGGGCCTTGGACGCCTTGCCCTCGGCTTTCATTTTCTGGAACACCGGTGACTCGCTCAGTTGCAGGCGGATGTACACCGAGACGATCAACAACAGGATCGACAGCAGGAACGGAATCCGCCAGCCCCAGGCCTCGAACGCTTCGGTGCCGAGAGCGGTGCGGCAGGCAAGGATCACCAGCAGCGACAGGAACAGGCCAAGGGTCGCTGTCGTCTGAATCCACGAAGTGAAGAAGCCGCGCTTGCCCTTGGGGGCATGTTCGGCCACGTAGGTCGCCGCGCCGCCGTACTCGCCGCCCAAGGCCAGGCCTTGCAGCAGACGCAGGCTGATCAGAATGATCGGCGCGGCTACGCCGATGCTTGCATAGCCCGGCAGCAAGCCCACGACTGCCGTCGAGACACCCATGATCACAATGGTGATGAGAAAGGTGTGTTTGCGTCCGATCATGTCACCCAGCCGGCCGAACACGATGGCGCCGAAGGGCCGAACGGCGAAGCCGGCGGCGAAGGCGAGCAGGGCGAAGATGAAGGAAGTCGTCTCGTTGACGCCGGCGAAGAAGTGCTTGGCGATGATCGCGGCGAGGGAGCCGTACAGGTAGAAGTCATACCATTCGAACACGGTGCCCAGGGATGAGGCGAAGATGACCTTGCGCTCCTCCCGGGTGATGCCGCGGTTGGGCGTGCTGCCCGTGGTTGCATTGTCGATTGCTGCCATGAGTATTCTCCGTCTTGCTCTTGTCGTAGGCCGGAGTTCCCACCAACACTTACCGCACCCTGGCCCTGAGGCTGATGTCATCGGATTACGGGTCTTGCTTTGAGGTTGACGCCTGGAAACGCTGCAAGGTTCCTGAAAGCATAATCGGCTTGCAGCAGATATCCACTTGCCACTATTTGTTTGAGCCACACGAGACCTGTAGGAGCGAGCATGCTCGCGATGGATGTCAACGATAACGTTGACATCCTGAATGAACGCGGTGTCTGTGCGTTCATCGCGAGCATGCTCGCTCCTACAGAGGGGATGTTTGCAGGGTTTAGACGCGGAACTGGTCCATCAAACTCTGTTGCTGGTTCGCCAGGCTGTTGAGCGACTGGCTGACCCGCGCCGATTCATTGGCCTGGCCCGACAGCGACTCGGTCACATCGCGGATGGTCGCGACGTTGTTGTTGATCTCCTCGGCCACCGCGCTTTGCTCTTCGGCGGCACTGGCGATCTGCATGTTCATGTCGTTGATCACGGTTACCGCGTCGCCGATCTGGCGCAGCGCCGTCACGGCCTGGCCAACCTGCTCGACGCTGCCCTGGGCCTGGCGATGGCTGTTGTTCATCGACCCCACCACCTCCTGGGTGCCGTTTTGCAGTTGTTCGATCACCACGCGGGTTTCTTCGACGGATTCCTGGGTGCGTCGCGCCAGGTTGCGCACTTCATCGGCCACCACGGCAAAACCGCGCCCGGCCTCACCGGCACGGGCCGCTTCGATCGCGGCGTTGAGGGCCAGCAGGTTGGTTTGCTCGGCAATCGCGCGGATCACCTCCAGTACCGTGCCGATCTTCTCGCTGTTGGCTGCCAGGCCTTCGACCTGGACCATGGCCGCGCTCATGTCGGCGGCGAGGTTGTCGATGCTGGTGGTGGTGCGGTCGATCACGGTCAGGCCCTGACGGGTCGCCTGATCGGCATCCCGTGCGGCATGGGCCGCTTGCGCGGCGCTGCGGGCGACGTCCTGGGCGGTGGCGCTCATCTCGTGGGAGGCAGTGGCGACCTGGTCCACCTGACGGTATTGCTGCTCCATTCCGGCGCTGGTCTGGCTGGCGATGGCGGACGACTGGTCAGCCGTACTGCGGGCGTCCTGCACCGAGCGTTTCACTTCGGCAATGATCGGTTGCAGCTTGTCGAGGAAGCGGTTGAACCAGCCGGCCAGTTGGCCCAGTTCGTCCTTCTTGTCGTAAGCCAGGCGACGGGTCAGGTCACCTTCGCCGCTGGCGATGTCTTCGAGCATGTGCGCCACGCCGAGAATCGGCCTGGTCACGCTGCGGGCCATCAGCCACACCAGTACCAGGCCCAGCAGCGCGGCGAGTACTCCCAAGCCGAGTTCCACCAGCGTGCCGGCGGTGTTGCTGTCATCGAGTTGTTTTTTCAGGGCTTCGGCGGGGCCGACCAGGACTTTCTCCGGCACGTCGAGCAGCACGCCCCAGGATTTGCCGCCGGGAATCGGCTGGAAGGGCGCCAATACCTTCAGTTGCTGATCGCTGTGCAGGCTGGCGGTTTTGCTGCTGGCGCCGAGCATGCGCAGCAGTTCGCCACCGCTGGTCTTGTCCACGGCATCCAGGCGCTGGCTGAGTTTGCTGGCGTCCGGGCTGTAGCCGGCGAGCAAACCGGCCGGGCTGATGATGCTGACGCTGGTCTGGCCGTCGTAGAGCTTCTTGCTTGCGCCCAGGCTGACGGCTTGCAGGCTGTTGAGGTTGATGTCCACCGACAGCGAGGCGATGACCTTGCCGTTGACCATCAGCGGGAAAACGATGCTGGTCATCAGCACGTTCTGGCCGTCGATCTCATAGAAGTAGGGTTCGATCACGCAGGGCTTGAGTGTGGTGCGCGGGCAGGTGAACCAGGCGTTGGCCGCTTCGCCGCTGGGGCCGGTGCTGGTGTCGGCCATGTCCTTTTCCGGCAGCGCCATCGAGGTCACCTTGCCTGGCGTCGGCTGCGACCAATAGAGGGCGAAACGGCCCTTGTCGTTGCTGCCCAGTTCGGCCTGGCCAGTGAACAGGTCGTCCTTGCCGTCCAGCCCGTTGGGTTCGAACACCAGGGACAGGCCGAGCAGCTCCGGGTTGGCCTGCAGGGCTGACTTGACCTGGCGGGTCAGGTCTTCGCGCAGGTCGAAGGCATCGAGAAAGCGCTTTTCGGCCTGCTCGCGCAGGAACAGCACCTGCCGCGAGAAACCGTGGCCGTATTGATAGGCGTCCATGAACTGCTGGCGAATCCCCAGCGCCTGGTTTTCGCCCTGGGATTCGATCCGCGCCTGGGCCGCCTCGGTCAGCATCTCCATGCTCGAGGTTTTCACCAGCGCGGAGCTGTGCTCCATGCGATACAGCGAAAGACCCACCAGCAGGGTCACGATGCCCGCCAGGCACAGCCCGGCCAGCAGGGTGATTTTCCATTGGATGGAAAGTTGTCTGAGCGACATGGAGACGTCCTTATTCGATAAATATCTGAGACTTTGCACTGTAGCGGCCGCGATTGCGTTTTCTTTATCCCGCCTATCAAACTCTTCCCCCTGTAGGAGCGAGCATGCTCGCGATGGTCGTCAACGATGATGATGGAAGTCTGATGCCCCGAGGTGTCTGGTCCACCATCGCGAGCATGCCGCAAGCGGGCGCTCGCTCCTACAGGTCATCATTTGCCATTACCTGGCTTTGACATGGGGGGGACTCTGCGGCACAGTGCGCGCCTTCTAATAAAACCCATTCCTTAATCCGCTGGCGGCTCTTCGCAGACTGCCGGACGGAGTCTTTTCGTTTGTCTCGAGGTAATGAAATGAATGCAGTGATTGCCGCGGTCGGCATCATGCTGGTACTCAGCCTGTCCCGCGTGCATGTGGTGATCGCCCTGATCGTCGGTGCGCTGGTCGGGGGCCTGACTGGCGGTCTGGGTATCGAGGCGACACTCAAGGCTTTCAACAGCGGCCTTGGTGGCGGGGCTACGGTGGCGTTGTCCTACGCTTTGCTCGGCGCTTTCGCGGTGGCGATTGCCAAGTCCGGCATGGCCCATGCGCTGGCCGACAAGGCTCTGGCGATGGTCGATCGCCAGCACGCCAGCGGCGGTGGCCAGGTCAAATGGTTGCTGATCGGCCTGCTCTGGGTCGTGGCCATCGCCTCGCAGAACATCCTGCCGATCCATATCGCCTTCATTCCATTGCTGGTGCCACCGCTTCTTTATGTGCTGACCAGGCTGCAACTGGACCGTCGCCTGATCGCCTGCGTCATGACCTTCGGCTTGATCACCCCCTACATGTTCCTGCCGGTGGGCTTTGGCAACATCTTCCTCAATGAGATCCTGCTGGCCAACGTCGCTCGCAGCGGTGTGGACATCAGCGGCATCAATGTCACCCACGCCATGGGCATCCCGGCCCTGGGCATGGTGGCGGGCCTGCTGATCGCGTTTGTCAGCTACCGCAAGAAGCGTGTCTACGACCTGGCCAGGATCGAGCAAGTCGAGCAAGTGGCGGTGCAATACAACCCGCTGAGCCTGATGGTCGCCGGCGTGGCCATCGCGGCGGCATTCATCATTCAATTGTTGCTCGATTCGATGATTATCGGTGCACTGGTAGGCTTCCTGATTTTCTCCGTGTCGGGCATCGTCAAATGGCGCGACACCGATGACCTGTTCACCGAAGGCATGAAAATGATGGCGATGATCGGCTTCATCATGATCGCAGCCTCGGGGTTCGCCGAAGTGATGAAGGCCACCGGTCAAGTGCAGACGCTGGTCGAGTCCTCGGCGGCGTACATCGATCACAGCAAGGGCATCGGAGCCTTGCTGATGTTGCTGGTGGGGTTGCTGGTGACCATGGGCATCGGCTCGTCGTTCTCCACCGTGCCGATCCTGGCGGCGATCTTCGTGCCGCTGTGCGTGCAACTGGGCTTCAGCCCCTTGGCGATCGTGTGCATCGTCGGCACGGCCGGTGCCCTGGGCGACGCCGGCTCGCCGGCGTCGGACTCGACCCTGGGCCCGACCTCCGGCCTGAACATCGACGGCCAGCACCATCACATCTGGGACACCGTGGTCCCGACCTTCCTGCACTACAACCTGCCGCTGCTGGCGTTCGGCTGGGTGGCGGCGATGGTGCTGTAACCCCGATACCCTCTGTGGGAGCGAGCCTGCTCGCGAAGGCGGCAGCACATCCAGCATCGATGTGACTGACACTCCGCTTTCGCGAGCAGGCTCGCTCCCACAAGGGATCTTCAGTGTCTCCGACGACCGCGTTCAACTTTTGTCCCGGCGTGCCGTTAAAGCGTTTAACCACGCCAACAAAATCAAAAGAGTGAACGTCATGCGCATGAGCCTCAAGGCCAAAGTCCTGTCCCTTGCCGTCCTCCCGGTGTTGCTGTTTGCGCTGGTCATCAGCCTGACCACGCTGTTCATTCTTCAGGATCAGGCGCGCAAGGAAGTCGAGCAGACCCGCGAACGCTTGCTCACCGATGCCAAGGCGACCTTGCAAGGCTACGTGGCCGTGGCCATGACCACGATCAAGCCGCTTTACGACGCGGCCGCCCCCGGCGATGTGGCGGCGCGGGCCCAGGTGATCAAGCTGCTGTCGAGCATCACCTATGGCAAGGAAGGCTACTTCTTCGGCTACGACTCCAACACCGTGCGCCTGTTCAAGGCCAATAGCCCCGAGGGCGTGGGCCAGAGCTTCAAGGACAATCGAGACCCGAACGGTGTCTACGTCAACCGCGACCTGGTGAAGGTGGCGAAGGACGGTACGCACTACCTGCAATACAGCTCGCCACTGCCCGGCAATACCCAGGTGCTGGTGCCCAAGCTCGGTTACACCGAATACCTGCCGAAGTGGGACATGGCGGTCGGCACTTCGGTCAACCTCGATGGCATCGAAGCGCAAGTGGCGGTGGTCGAAGCCAAGGTCCAGGAGCGCATGCAAGGCATGGTCCTGAGCATCGTCGGCGTGGCGCTCGTGGTGCTGCTGCTGATCGCTGCTGCCGGGATGTTGCTGGCCAACACCATTCTGCGTCCGCTGCATTTGATGAAAGACAATCTCGATGACATCGCCGCGGGCGAGGGCGATCTGACCCGTCGCCTGACCCTCACCAGCCAGGACGAACTCGGTGAACTGGCCGGCTCGTTCAACCGTTTCGTCGACAAGATCCACGGCCTGGTGCGGCAGATCACTGAAATGACTTCGCAACTGACCGGGCTGGTGAATCAGGTGTCCGACCAGGCCACTCGCTCGGATCAGGCCATGGAACGCCAGCGCCACGAAACCGATCAGGTGGCCACGGCGATCAACGAAATGTCGGCGGCGGCCCAGGAAGTGGCCAAGAGTGCGCAGAACGCCGCGGTGGCAGCCCAACAGACCGATGAAGAAGGGCAGGCCGCTAAGCGTGTGGTGGCGGGCAGCATCGAAAAAATCCATGCCTTGGTGGACGACATCCGCAGCAGCGGCGTCTCCCTCGACAGCCTGCAAAAAGACGTGTCGTCGATTGTCAGCGTGCTTGGGGTGATCCGCTCGATTGCCGAGCAGACCAACCTGCTGGCGCTCAACGCGGCCATTGAAGCCGCCCGTGCCGGCGAGGCCGGGCGCGGCTTTGCGGTAGTGGCCGATGAAGTGCGGGCGCTGGCCAGCCGCACGCAAATCAGCACCCAGGAAATCCAGGGCATGATCGACCGCCTGCAGGCCGGTACCCAGTCGGCGGTGGAGGCGATGCGTCGTTCCAGCGAGGCCGGCGATGGCACTTCGGCCCAGGCCAACGAGGCGGGTGCATCGCTGGACACCATGGCTCAGTTGATCGCCACCATCAATTCGATGAACGCGCAGATCGCCAGTGCCGCCGAAGAACAGACCGCCGTGGCCGAGGAAATCAACCGCAGCGTGCATCAGATTGCCGTGGCCGTGGACAAAGTCGCCGACGAAACCCAGCTCGGCGCGCAGACGTCGCGCAGCCTGGCCGACCTCGGTCAACGCCTGGGCAGTCTGGTGGGGCAGTTCCGGATCTGACGGGTTTGCAACCTGTGGGAGCAAGCTCCCACAGGGATTTGTGACCGATAGGAGGGACAGCCACTACACTTGTTTTGTGCATCCGAGCACTGGACGACCTTGCTAGAGGAGCCAGTTCCATGATTGACCGTGAAAGTATCTGCGATTGTCCGAAATGTTCCTGCAAACTCGGCGAACATCCGATTGCCCGCCACGGCAAGCATTACTGCTGTGAAGCCTGCGCCAAACACCATGAGCACGGCGAGGAGTGCGCCAATAAAGGCTGCAAGTGCTCACAGGGCTGACGGCATTCGCGACACGCCATAAAAAAGTGGAGCCTAATCCGGCTCCACTTCCAGCCTGAGGCTGCCGTCTTCCAGGCATTCGCTGCGGCGAACGGTGCCCTGCAAGCGCCGTCCCTCCACCCGCACCACCAGGGTCCTGGCTTGCTCAAGATCTTCCGGCAGGGGCGCCGGCACGCGTATGGCGAAGCAAAATGGGTCATTTTCGACCTGTTCCAGGCCGATCCGGCACTCGACGCTTCTGGTGGTGCTGCCCAAACCGTACTCCAACTGCGCAAGGCTGCTGACGGATTTCGCGGTCATTATCCTTCCCCCCGGCCCTGATGGTTGCCAGAGCTTAGTTCGCCGGCCGCCACTTGACGTTTTCCACGCCGAATTTTTCCGCCATCGGCTTGCTGGTCTTCTGCACCTTCTCGCGTCCGAATCGGGGGATTCGCCCCACCCCCGCGTCACAGCTCGCCCAATGCCAGGCTTCTGCGTTATCCATTTTTTCCAGTCGGATAATGAATGACTTCGGAGCGCCATGGAGGGTGTACTCAATGACGAACAATTTTGCGCTGTTCATAAACATCCTGTTTCTCCCTGTTGTACCTAGAAGGATCGCGCGCCATCGGGAAAATTCATTCGAATCTTCCCGATGGCGGCAGTTGCTGGCGACAAGCCCGGCGCCTCGTTACCATGCAGGCTTGCCGATCCCCAATGAACATTGACCATGGCCCTTGCCGCACCGCCCGACCTGAGTGACACCGATGTGCCCGTGCAACCGCTGGCCCGCACCTATCCGCGCGGGTTGTACATCGAGCCCCATGAGCACGTCTGGGGCCAGTTGCTCTATGCAATGAGCGGGGTGATGTGGGTCGAGACACCGCACGAGGCGCTGGTGGTGCCGCCGCAACGGGCGGTGTGGTTGCCGCCCGGCGTACCCCACGGGATTCGCGTGGTGTCTGACCTGCAGATGCGCAACATCTACCTGCGTCCGTCCCTGGCGGCGACCCTGGATGACAGTGTGCAGGTCATCGAGGTCGGTGGCTTGCTGCGAGAACTGATTGTCGGCCTGGTGGAGCAGGGCAACGACGGATCACCCGAGTATTACGACGCGTTGGTGGGCCTGGCGCTGCTGGAGCTCAAGCGGGCCAGGCGTTCGCTGCTGAAAATCCCGCTGCCGGACGATTCCGACCGACGGCTGATGAACCTGTGCCAGGCGGTCATGTCCGCACCCTCGCTGGAGATTGCGTTCGAACAGCACGCGGAAAATGCCGGTGCCAGCGTGCGGACCCTGGCGCGGCTGTTCAAGGACGGTCTGGGCATGGGTTTCGCCGAGTGGCGGCGTCAGGTGCAACTGGCGACGGCGGTGGCCGAGTTGATCCAGGGCGTACCGGTCAGCGCGATCGCCCGGGACCTGGGCTATTCGCCGAGCAGTTTCAGCGACATGTTTCGTCGTGAGCTGGGCGTTGCCCCCTCGCAGTTTCCCGTGGCGCAACGCCAGGACTGAATTGGCCGGCAGCCTGCTTTGGCCGAAATTCAGAAGTACTTGGCCGATGCCCGAACGCGTCGCCCTCTAGACTCTACGCATACCTCAAATTGCCCCGGAGTCTGCCATGAACCTCCTCATGTCACTGGCCATCGGTCTGGGTGTCGGTCTGCTCTACGGCGCCCTGGATTTTCGTTCTCCCGCACCCCCGGCCATCGCGCTGGTGGGCCTGCTCGGCATGCTCGCCGGCGAGAAACTCTGGCCGATGGGGCGAGAGCTGGTGGCCGGCTGGATCTCCTGAAGCCTTTTTTACCTGGTGGATATGCCCATGAAAGCTCTGCAATTCGATAAAACCGGTGATCTCTCGGCCCTGCGCTATGTGGAGGTGCCTACGCCTGTGCCCGGCGCCGATGATGTGTTGGTCGAGATCAAGGCCGCGGGCCTCAACCCCAGCGATGTGAAGAACGTGCTGGGACGCTTCCCCTACACCACCTTGCCGCGGATTCCCGGTCGTGACTTTGCCGGTGTGGTCGTGGCTGGCCCGCAAGCGCTGATCGGCCAGGAAGTCTGGGGGACGGGGCGGGAACTGGGCTTTTTCGCCGACGGGTCCCACGCGCAGTTCGTCAAGCTGCCGGCCAATGGCGTAGCGCTCAAACCCACGCACCTGAGCTTCGCCCAGGCCGCCAGCCTCGGCGTGCCGTACACCACGGCGTGGGATGCGCTGGAGCGCAGCCTGGTGACGGCCGAAACCCGCTTGCTGGTCATCGGTGGCGGTGCGGTCGGCAGTGCCGCGCTGGCCCTGGCCAAGGTGCGCGGTGCCCGAGTGCTGGCGGCCGCGCGGCGTGCCGAGCAGGTCAGGGACTTGCAGGAACAGGGCTATCAGACCTTGCAACTGGATAAACCCGAAGACCTCGGGGCCCAGGTCGATGCCGTGTATGCCGGCGGTGCCGACGTGATTTTCGACACCACCGGATTCTGGCTGCCGGCCTCTGTGCCTGCCCTGGCTGCGTTCGGCCGCATCGCAATCATCGCGGCGCCCGTGGACGGTCACGTGCAGTTGCCGGCCCTGGCGTTGTATCGCAAGGGCGGCTCGGTGGTGGGGATCAACTCGTTGCTGTACGGGGTACAGGCGTGTGCGGCGATGCTCGAGCAGTTCGGCCGCTTCTTCGACCAGGACCTGTTGCCATTGCCCCAGGGCTTGTTCGAGTCGCCATTGGCCGAAGGGCTGGAGCGTTACGCCGAAGTGGATCAGGGCAGCGGCGACAAGGTGATTCTGTTGCCTTGACTGCAATCAATGTGGGGGCACTGTTCACCCTGCATCTCCTACAAAGGAAAGGGTCCGTTGCTGTAGGATTAGCGACCTGAACTCCAAGAGGTGCCTCCATGAGCGAGCCGATTCGCCTGACTCAATACAGCCACGGCGCTGGATGCGGTTGCAAGATTTCTCCCCAGGTGCTGGAAGTGATCCTGGCCGGCAGCGGGGCGCAGAACCTCGACCCGAAACTCTGGGTCGGCAACGCTTCGCGTGACGACGCCGCGGTGTATGCCATCGACGAAGCACGCGGCGTGGTCTCGACCACGGACTTTTTCATGCCGATCGTCGATGATCCCTTCGATTTCGGCCGAATTGCCGCCACCAATGCCATCAGCGACATCTACGCCATGGGCGGCGATCCGTTGATGGCGATTGCGATTCTGGGTTGGCCAGTGAACGTGCTGGCACCGGAAATTGCCCGGGAAGTGATCCGCGGCGGTCGTTCGGTATGCGACGCGGCGGGCATCCCGCTGGCCGGTGGACATTCCATCGACGCACCTGAGCCGATTTTTGGCCTGGCCGTCACCGGTCTGGTGGAGAAGCGCCACATGAAGCGCAACGATACCGCCACGGCCGGTTGCCTGCTCTATCTCACCAAGCCCTTGGGCATCGGCATCCTTACGACGGCCGAGAAAAAGGGCAAGTTGCGCAACGCTGACATCGGCCTGGCCCGGGACTGGATGTGCACCCTGAACAAACCCGGCAGCCGCTTCGGCAAGCTCGACGGCGTGACCGCGATGACCGACGTCACCGGTTTCGGCCTGCTCGGGCATTTGGTGGAAATGGCCGATGGCAGTCAGCTCACCGCACGTATCGAATATGACCGCGTACCGCGCCTGCCGGGCGTCGAGTATTACCTGGAACAGGGCTGCGTGCCGGGCGGGACACTGCGCAATTTCGACAGCTACGCCAGCAAGCTCGGACGCCTTCAGGAGCTGCACAAACGCGTGCTCTGCGACCCGCAGACCAGCGGCGGCCTGCTGATTGCCGTGACGCCCGAAGGTAACGAGCAATTCCTTGGCGTGGCCGCCGAACTGGGCCTGAGCCTGGAACCGATCGGTGAACTGGTCGAGCGACAGAGCAACGCGGTCGAGGTGTCTTGATGTCTGTCGATTACACCGATTACCGCGACATCTTCATCAACGACCGGCCGATGATGGACACCCGCGCGCCGGTCGAATTCAACAAGGGCTCGTTCCCCGGCGTGATCAACCTGCCGTTGATGAATGACCATGAACGCCAACGGGTCGGCACCTGCTACAAGCAGCACGGCCAGCAAGCGGCCATTGTGCTTGGGCATCAACTGGTGTCGGGCGCGGTCAAGGCCGAACGCCTCCAGGCCTGGGCCGATTTCGCCCGGGCGCATCCCGATGGCTATCTGTACTGTTTTCGCGGCGGCCTGCGCTCGCAGATTGTCCAGCAATGGCTCAAGGACGAGGCCGGCATTGACTACCCACGGGTGGGCGGTGGCTACAAGGCCATGCGTACCTTCCTGTTGGATACCCTCGATCAGGCGGTTGCCCAGTGCGATTTCGTCCTGTTGGGCGGGATGACCGGCACCGGCAAGACCGAACTGCTCATGCAACTGAACAACACCGTGGACCTTGAAGGTCATGCCAACCACCGCGGCTCCAGTTTCGGCAAGCGCGCCACCGGCCAACCCTCGAATATCGATTTCGAAAACCGCTTGGCGGTGGACGTGCTGAAAAAGCGCGCCCGGGGCATCGAACAGTTCGTTCTGGAAGACGAAAGCCGCGCGGTGGGCAGTTGTGCGCTGCCGTTGCCGCTGTACCAGGGCATGCAGCAGTTTCCGATGGTCTGGCTGGAAGACAGCCTGGAAGGTCGGGTCGAACGGATCCTGCGCGATTACGTGGTGGATCTGTGCGCCGAATTCATCGACGTGCACGGCGAGGAGGGCTTTGCGCTGTTTTCCGAGCGGCTGCTGGCGAGCCTGAACAATGTGCAGAAACGCCTGGGTGGCGAACGTCATCGGCGCATGTTGATGTTGATGGAGGAGGCATTGGCGGAGCAGGCCCGCAGTGGCGCGGTGGATCTGCACCGGGGCTGGATCGATGGCTTGCTGCGCGAATACTACGACCCGATGTACGCGTTCCAGCGGGAGAAGAAAGGCGCACGGATCGAGTTTGCGGGGGAGCGGAAGGCGGTTCTCGAGTATCTGCGGGAGCGGGGTAGCCAGAAAGGTTGAGGGTGTTTTTGCCGGCCCCATCGCGAGCATGCCGCAAGCGGGCACCCGCTCCTACAATGGATTTGTAGTGCGCTCAAGAAGGCATGAACACTACAGAACCCTGTAGGAGCGAGCATGCTCGCGAAGAGGCCCGATCAAGCAACGCACAACCTCAAGTCGGACAGGTTTGCGCGCCATTATCCAGCCCCTGCTTGTACACATTGCTCTGCAAGCTGGCCTTGCCGTTGTGCCAGGTCAGGGTCAGCACATACAGCGAATCGTAGTCGCTGGACTCCCAGTCTTCGGTGATTTTCATGTTCTTGCCCGTGGCGTCGCCGGCGACCTTGTTGATCAGTTCAGGCAGGTAGCCGTGGGACCAGGCGGTGTAGATGACCGAGTTGTGATACTTGTCGTGAAGCAGTTCATCGGCCAGGTCACTGGTGTCATTGGCGGAGAAATCGATGTTCACCGGCAGGCCGAGCTTGATGGCGCTGGGGCCGATGGTCATCAGGGGGCGGATGTAGCTGTAGGAATTGTCGAACTCGCCTTCCTCGACGTTACGGGTCGGGTTCGCGGCAAACACGTAGTCGGCCTTGCCGAACTTTTCCGGCAGCAGCGTGGCCAGGTCGATGGCGCGGTTCAGCCCCTGGCAATTGAGCTGGCCCAGGCCTCCGGCGGGTTTTTCCCCGTGGCGCAGGAACACCAGCGTCTGGGTGCCATCGATCGGTTGGGCGCGACTCAGGCCGGATTCCAGCAACAGGAACACCGCGCTGACCACCAGCAAGGCGGGCAACAGCAGATAAGCGCGATGTTTAAAAGGTTTGGCAGTGTTGAACAGGTTCATGAATAAAAGGTTCTTCAGCGCAATTCGGTTAAGGCTGACAAACCTTTACACCACGATTTTCCTGCGTCGGGTGTTTTCCATGTCGTTGAAACCGGTCCGTTCTCAAAGCGATGCTGCTCAGAGTCCTCTGAGCCCGTTTGGTTCGATTCCGGTCGAGAGCGCAGCAATGTACCGGTAACCTTCAACGGTTTGCAGTGAAGGTTATCGACAGGATGTTGCGGATTTATTGACAAGCTACACCTGATGGCGTCGAAAACGTCGTGATCTCTGTTGATCTCCTCTATCAGTGAGAATGATGGCGCCAAGGGCTCGCTGAGCCGATATCTCCATTATGATCGTCACTCTCAATGTCTTCTTGGATCCAGCCCATGACCGATCTGTCCGCATTCCCCATCACCCGCAAATGGCCTGCCCAGTACCCTGAGTGGATCCAACTGTACTCTTTGCCGACACCCAATGGCGTCAAGGTCTCGATCATGCTCGAAGAGATCGGCCTGCCCTATGAGCCTCATCGGGTCGGCTTCGACACCAACGACCAGATGTCCCCGGAATTCCTGTCCCTCAATCCCAACAACAAGATCCCGGCGATCCTCGACCCCCAGGGTCCGGACGGCCAGCCGCTGGCGCTGTTCGAGTCGGGCGCGATCCTGATCTACCTGGCCGACAAGAGCGGGCAACTGCTGGCCCGGGAATCGGCGGCACGCTACGAAACGATTCAGTGGCTGATGTTCCAGATGGGCGGTATCGGCCCGATGTTCGGCCAGCTCGGCTTCTTCAACAAGTTCGCCGGCAAGGACTACGAAGACAAGCGCCCCCGCGATCGCTACGTCGAGGAGAGCAAACGCCTGCTCAAGGTGCTCGACGGCCGGCTCGAAGGGAGGGACTGGATCATGGGCGAGCGCTACACCATCGCCGACATCGCCACTTTCCCGTGGGTGCGCAACCTGATCGGCTTCTATGAAGCGGGCGATCTGGTGGGCATCCAGAATTTCCCTAACGTCACGCGGGTGCTCGAGCGCTTCCTGGCACGGCCGGCGGTGGTGCGCGGATTGCAGATTCCAAGCCCGGTCGCGGGCTGATACACCGCATCACCTGTGGGAGCGAGCCTGCTCGCGAAGGCGTAGTGTCAGGCGACATTTATAGTGACTGACTCACCGCCTTCGCGAGCAGGCTCGCTCCCACAGGGGATCTTTGTTGGGTCAGGAAACGCCAAAAAACGACCGGATCCCGTGATCGCGGAAATACCGTTCGATCACTTTCGGGTCCGAGCACGTCTCGGCGATCGCGACATAGGTATCGGGGCGCAACAGATAAAAGCCGTTGCGCCCCAGGCCCGCCACTTCGAACGCCGGTCGCCAGTCGAACACCTGCAGCGGCAGATGGTGTTCCTGGCACCAGGCGATCATCTCGTCGCTGGTGTCGCCATAGACATGCACCTGCCAGGTCAGGCATTTGAGCGTTTCAAAATTATCCCCCTCACCGTCATGGGCCCAGGGCAGCCGATCACCGCCATGCACATGCCCGGCAACGCCCGTGCTCAGCGGCATGCCACGATAATTCAGGGTGATCTGCGAGACCGTGCGAAACAGGAACTGGCGGGAGGTCTCGAACGAGGTCATTTTCGGCAACAGGTACGGGGCCAGGCGTGTGCGCAGCAAATCGGCAATCGGCCCGTCGGCGGTGACGAAAGTGAAGACCCGGTCGGTGGTGGCCACCAGTTTGCGAGCGAAGGCGATGCGCTCGGTTTCATAGGTGTCGAGCAGCCTGGCCTCGGCTGCACCGCTCAACACGGCCGCGAGTTTCCAGGCCAGGTTGATGGCATCGCCAATCCCGGTGTTCATGCCCTGGCCGCCCGCCGGACTGTGGACGTGGGCGGCATCGCCCAGCAAAAACGCCCGACCGTTGCGAAAGTGATCCGCCACCCGGTGATGCACGCGGTAGGTCGAAAACCAGTTCAGTTGCTCGATCTGCACCTTCATATGCTCGATGGCCCGGCTGCTGACGTCCTCGAAGCGCAGGGTCTCGGCGTGTTCGGCACGCTCGTCGCGAACCGTGCCGATCAGACGGGCTCGACCACTGTCTCCCAGCGGAAACACGGCGAGGAAGTCCGCCTCGTCGAGGTCCACATGCAGTTCGCCGTTGAAGGTCGGGCCGCTGGCCTGCACGTCGGCGACGTAGAAAATCTGCTGGTAAGTGCCGCCGGGAAATCCGGTATCCAGGGTCTTGCGCACAATCGACCGGGCACCGTCGCAACCGGCCAGGTAACAGGCTTGGCAGGTTTCCAGCTGACCATCGGGCAGGCGCAGTTCGGCCGTGATGCCGTCTGCGGTTTGCTCGAAGCCTGTCAGTTCAGTGTCGCGTTCCACCGTGATGCCGAAGGCTTCCAGGCGCTCGATCAGCAGCCGTTCGTGTTCGTCCTGGGGGAAAATCTCGAGAAACGCGTAGGGCGTCAGCCCCTCGCCGATCTGGCTCAGTGGCAAGCGCGCCACCGGCTCGCCCTTGACCCAGAAGTTGCCGGCCAGCACTTGATGGCCATTCTGCACCACGGCGGCGTCCAGTCCGAGCTGGCGATAAAGCTCCAGCGTCCGCGCCTGGACGGCCAGCGCCCGGGACGTGGTGCCCGGAGTCGAGGTCTTGTCGACAATCCGCACGCGAACGCCCAGTTTGCTCAGCCACAACGCCAGGACCAGCCCGGTCGGCCCGGCGCCGATGATCAACACGTCGCTTCTGTGCATGATCCTGTCCTCTTCGGTGTATGGATCAAGTATGGTCCAGTCGGGGAAGGCAGCCACCAACAGCACCATAGCCTGGAGCCTGCCATTGGTCGTATGGTTAGCCCGGACCAATGGAGTTGAATGGAACGACATGCAAATCAGATTGATCTCGAGCATCGCCGCTTTGTTGGTACTGGCCGGTTGTGGCAGTCAACGGACCCAGGAACCGGCGGCGCGTACGCCGGTTCAGGTGAAGGCCGAGATTGTGCGTCTGTTGCCGGCGAAAGCTGCCGACCCCCAAGGGTGGGCCACGGATATCCAGGTGGCATTCACCGCGCAGGATATCTCGCCGACCACGCAAAACCTGTGCTCGGTGCTGGCCGTGACCGAGCAGGAGTCGACCTTTCAGGTCGATCCGAGTGTACCGGGCCTGGGCAAGATCGCCCGCGACGAGATCGACCGTCGCGCCGCCAAGGCTCACATTCCCGGCCTGCTGGTCAGTGCTGCGCTGAAGCTCGATTCGCCCACGGGCAAAAGCTATAGCGACCGCCTGAACGCCGCGCGCAGTGAAAAGGAACTGAGCGCCATTTTCGACGACTTCATCGGCATGGTGCCGATGGGCAAGACCCTGTTCGGCGGCTTCAACCCGGTGCATACCGGTGGGCCGATGCAGGTCAGCATCGATTTTGCCGAGCAGCAGGCCAAGGGCTATCCGTACCCGGTGCGGGGTTCCATTCGACATGAGGTGTTCACCCGGCGCGGCGGCATGTATTTCGGCATTGCGCATCTGCTTGGGTATCCGGTGAGCTACCCGCAGCCGTTGTACCGTTTTGCGGACTTCAACGCGGGTTGGTACGCCAGTCGCAACGCGGCGTTTCAGAACGCGGTGAGTCGGGCTTCCGGTATCAAGTTGGCGCTGGATGGCGACCTGGTGCGCTACGGTTCGATCATGCCCGGCAGCACGGAGCTGGCCGTGCGTAGCCTCGGCAAGCAACTGGACATGCGCAATCCGACGATCCGCGAGCAACTGGAGGAGGGCAACACCCTGGCGTTCGAAAACAGCAAACTCTATCGACGGGTTTTCGAACTGGCTGAAAAGGCCGAGGGCCGGCCGTTACCCCGGGAGGTGTTGCCCGGGATCATGCTGCAAAGCCCGAAAATCACCCGCAAACTCACCACGGCGTGGTTTGCCAATCGGGTCGATGAACGTTACCAGCGCTGCATGGCGCGGGCAGGACTGTAATCTCGGTGGATGAGACCCTGTAGGAGCGAGCATGCTCGCGATGGACGTTAACGATTACGCGGGTTTACTGGATAAACGCGGCGTTCTTGAGTCCATCGCGAGCTTGCTCGCTCCTACAGGGGATCTTCGGTGTGTCGGGTTATTCCCCGCGAATGTACTGCTCCAGCTGCTTGATCAGCTCCGCCTGTTCGGCAATGGCTTCCTTGACCAGGTCGCCGATCGACAGCAGACCGATCAATTTGCCGCCTTCCACCACTGGCAGGTGACGCAGGCGTTTGTCAGACATGATGCCCAGGCAGGTATCCACGGTTTGATGGGTGTCGACGGTAATCACTGGCGACACCATGATGTCGCGTACCGGCGTACCCACCGACGAACGGCCGTGCAGCACCAGTTTGCGTGCATAGTCCCGTTCGCTGATGATGCCCAGCACTTCACCGTTGTCCACCACCAGCAAGGCGCCGACGTTTTTCTCGGCCATCTTCATCAGCGCTTCGAGCACCATGTGATCGGGTTTGATCTGGTGCACTTCCTGATTTTTCTGATCTTTGAGCTTGAGCAGTTGGGCGACGGTTTTCATGGTGGTTACTCGGGTGTTGTCGTTGTTCATGAAGAATCGTAGACGCAAGCCTTCAGGGCAAGGGCGAAAGCGGCAGATAACACGCAAAAAACGTCATTCGACGGTTTTTCCCTGGCAACCCCCCACATTTCAAGCCAGCACCTTTGCTGTGGGAGCGAGCCTGCTCGCGAAAGCGGTTCAACATTCAACGATGATGTTGGCTGTAATACCGCCTTCGCGAGCAGGCTCGCTCCCACAGGATCGGTGTCTGCCTGATATAACGGTTAGAATCCCCCTCTGAATCAACGTTGAGGTTTCCAGTGGTGGATCTACAGCAGGGCTTCGTCCTGACCCGGCATTGGCGCGATACCCCGGCCGGTACGGAAGTCGAGTTCTGGCTGGCGACCGACAGCGGTCCCCGGCGCATCCGCCTGCCCCTCCAACCGTCGGTGGCGTTCATCCCCGCTGAACAGCGTCAGGCGGCCGAAAGCGTTCTGCACGACGAGAAAAACGTCGAGCTCAGGCCGCTGGCCCTGCTGGATTTCGACCATCGCCCGGTCCTGGGTCTTTACTGCCGGCTACACGGGCAGTCGATGCGCCTGGAAACCGCGCTGCGCCGGGCCGGTGTCGAGGTGTTCGAAGCCGACGTGCGCCCGCCGGAGCGCTACATGATGGAACGCTTCATCACCGCGCCGGTGCGTTTCAGTGGCACGCCGAATGCCGAGGGCCTGCTGCTCGACGCCCAGATGAAAGCCGATGCCGATTACCGGCCGAGCCTGAAACTGGTGTCCCTGGACATCGAGACCACCGCCCAGGGCGAGTTGTATTCCATCGCCCTGGAAGGTTGCGGCGAGCGTCAGGTGTACATGCTCGGCCCGCCCAATGGCGACGAAAGCCAGGTGGATTTCCAGCTCGAATACTGCGATTCGCGGACCCTGTTGCTGAAAAGACTCAATGACTGGTTTGCCCGCTTCGACCCCGACGCGATCATCGGCTGGAACGTCGTGCAGTTCGACCTGCGGGTGCTTCACGAACACGCCCGACGCCTGGCGGTGCCATTGAAGCTGGGGCGTGGCGGCGAGGAAATGCAGTGGCGCGAACATGGCAGCGGCAACCATTACTTCGCCTCAGCCGCTGGTCGCCTGATCATCGACGGTATCGAGGCCCTGCGCTCGGCAACCTGGAGTTTCCCTTCGTTCAGCCTGGAAAACGTCGCGCAAACCTTGCTCGGCGAGGGCAAGTCGATCGACAACCCGTACCAGCGCATGGACGAAATCAACCGCATGTTCGCCGAGGACAAACCGGCGCTGGCCACCTACAACCTCAAGGACTGCGAACTGGTTACGCGGATCTTCGCCAAAACGCAGCTGCTGACCTTCCTGCTGGAGCGGGCCAGCGTCACCGGTTTGCCGGCCGATCGCATGGGCGGTTCGGTAGCGGCCTTCACTCACCTGTACATGCCGCTGATGCACCGTCAGGGTTTCGTTGCGCCGAACCTCGGTGGCAAGCAGCCCCAGGCCAGCCCCGGCGGTTTTGTCATGGATTCGCAACCGGGGCTGTACGAATCGGTGCTGGTACTCGATTACAAGAGCCTCTATCCGTCGATCATCCGCACCTTCCTGATTGACCCTGTGGGGCTGATCGAGGGGCTCAAGCATCCTGACGACAGCGAGTCGGTGCCGGGTTTTCGCGGTGCGCGCTTTTCCCGCACCCGGCATTGCCTGCCATCCATCGTCGCGCGGGTGGCCGAAGGCCGGGAAACCGCCAAGCGCGAACACAACGCGCCGCTGTCCCAGGCGCTGAAAATCATCATGAACGCGTTCTACGGCGTACTCGGCTCCAGCGGTTGTCGGTTTTTCGACACGCGCCTGGCTTCGTCGATCACCTTGCGCGGACACGAAATCATGCTGCGCACACGGCAATTGATCGAGGCCCAGGGGCATGCGGTGATTTATGGCGACACCGATTCGACGTTCGTCTGGCTGCGTCGCGCCCATGGCCAGCAGGAGGCCGCACGGATCGGTCGCGAGCTGGTGGAACACGTCAATCAGTGGTGGCGCGAGCACGTACAGCGGGAATACGGCTTGCAGAGCGTTCTCGAGTTGCAGTTCGAAACCCACTACAAGCGTTTCTTGATGCCGACCATTCGCGGTGCCGAAGAAGGCAGCAAAAAGCGATATGCCGGCTTGGTCACCCGTGACGATGGCAGCGACGAAATGGTCTACAAAGGCCTGGAAAGCGTGCGCACCGACTGGTCGCTGCTGGCCAGGCAATTCCAGCAAGAGCTGTATTCGCGGATCTTCCTGCGCAAGCCCTACCGGGATTATGTGCGTGACTACGTGCGCAAGACCCTGGCCGGTGAGTTCGATGACCGGCTGATCTACCGCAAGCGCCTGCGCCGCACGCTCGACGACTATCAGCGTAACGTGCCGCCCCATGTGCGTGCGGCGCGCCTGGCCGACGAGTACAACGACCGCCAGGGCCGCCCGCGGCAATACCAGAACGGCGGCTGGATCAGCTACGTGATCACCGTCGCCGGCCCTGAGCCGCTGGAAGTGCGCAGCGCGCCCATCGATTACGACCACTACATCACCCGGCAACTGCAACCGGTGGCGGACGCGATACTGCCCTTTGTCGACGACGACTTCTCAACCCTGATTGGGGGGCAACTGGGCCTGTTTTGAGTCCAGCAGCGACAAGGTCCAGTCATCCAGGATGCCATGGAAGTATTGGTTCAGGGCTTGCTGGAAAAGGCTGTCGGCGGCGGCGACCTGGGCAAACAGGGTCATCGAGGAATGAAACTTCAGGTCGTCGGGATGACCGAAAATCCCGGCCACCGAGCGCTCCCTGATGTTCAGCACTTCCTGGGTACAGGTGCGCAGCCGGGCGCCCAGCAACGGGTGCTCGAGGTAGGCCTGGGCTTCCTCCCGCGAGTGGATGGCAAAGCGGCGTGACATCTCGCTGCCGCCGAGCCCGGCAAACTGCGGAAAAATGAACCACATCCAGTGACTGCGCTTGTGCCCGTTGTTCAGCTCGGTTTGAACCCGGTCGAACACAGGGTCCTGAGCCTTGAGAAAACGTTGCAGGTTGAACGGGTCCTCGTGGTCGGTGCTTCTCATGGCGAAGCTCTCCGGCAGACTGCGGTGGTTCAGACCATGGCCAGCCGCTGCTTGCGTTTTGGCGCGTGAAACGCTTGGTCCAGCGCCTCCAGATCCCCGGCGTCGAGCTGCAATCGGGCAGCCTGGGCATTGAGCCGCACATGCTCGGGACGGACCGCTTTGGGGATGGCGATCACGTCGTCCTGACGCAGAATCCAAGCCAGCGCGACTTGTGCCGGCGTCATGTCGTGTCGGGCGGCCACCCGTTTGAGCGTGGCATTGGCGAGCATTTTTCCACCCTGGCCGATCGGGCAGTAAGCCATGACCGGCAGCCGCTGCCGTTGACTCCAGGGCAATAGATCAAATTCTATGCCGCGCTGCTCCAGATTGTAGAGCACCTGATTGGTGGCGCAGGCGGGGGCATTCAGCTCCTGCAGGTCGTCGAGGTCGAAATTGGACACCCCCCAACGCACAATCTTGCCGGCTGCGCGCAGGCGTTCGAAGGCATCGACGGTTTCTTCCAGGGGGTACTGGCCGCGCCAATGCAGCAGATACAGATCGATGCAATCGGTGCCCAGCCTGCGCAGGCTTCGCTCGCAGGCCTGGGGGATACCCTGGCGGCTGGCGTTGTGCGGGTACACCTTGCTGACCAGAAAGACGCTGTCGCGCTGGCCGGCGATGGCATCGCGGACCACTTCCTCGGCACCGCCCTCGGCGTACATTTCAGCGGTGTCGATCAGGGTCATGCCCAGTTCGATGCCCAGGCGCAGCGCCGCGACTTCTTCGTTGTGCCGTGAGCGGTCTTCACCCATCTGCCAGGTCCCCTGGCCGATAACCGGGACATGGGTGCCAGCCAATTCAAGCGTGCGCATGCAAACCTCCTTCATGGATACCGATGTAATTTCAGTGGGCAGCAGAATAGTCCATCGGTTCCCCCGCAGGGCTTGCCGCGTACTGCGATCCTTTGAGCGGGACCTTGCCGGTGATCGATTGCTTTGCGCCGATACTGCACTTTTTGCAAATGTCCGGCTCTATCCATGGCAGCCTGCGGCGATCCCCACCGTCGGCCCATGCCCAAGTCCAGGAACCCATGGCTCGAGCTTCACCCACGATCACCACACACATCCGCCGTCGTTGCCTGCTGTTGGCCGGTCTGTCGATGTGCTTCGTCACCGGTTGCAGCCAGCAGCAAGGCGGCGACATCATCGACCAGATGCGCGAAGGCAACCCCCGGGAGTTCCTGCAAACCAGTGTCGACCGCATGGCCACCCTGACCATGCGTGACAACCTTGACAGCCTCTACCTGCTGATGAGCAAGCTCTACCTGCGCAACCCCGATGAGCTGAAAAAGTCCGGCTTCCTCGATGCCCGCACGGCCGGCAAGCAAGTGCGCATGGCTATTGAGCAGCAGCAACCCTTACCGACCCTGGGCGGCAAAAAGGACCTCGCGGCCCTGCGTTTCGCCATGAGCCCGGAGTTTCTCGGCGATCGGGTCGGGGCGTTCATCTATGCCATCGGCAGCATGCTGGTGACCGCCCATGGCAATCGCCTCGAGTTCTACATGACCGATACGATCAACCCGGTATTCGTCGGCAATGCCGCGCGCAACATCGAGATCGCCACCTGGATACTCGGCCAGCGGCAGAACAAAGAGGGCCAGCCCCTGTTGTTCTCCAACGAGATCTCGGAGGAGGGCAGCAACCTGAGTTTCGCCGTCGAGTTCGGCAAGATCGTCGCCCGGCTGGACCTGTTGACCCAGATGCTCGACGAACGCTACCGGCGCATCGGCCTGAATTATGCGCAGAGCCTGCTGTTCCTGAATTTCCTGCCGGTGCAATGAATCCAGTGGTTATCCCTGTGGGCGAGAACCCTGTGGGAGCGAGCTTGCTCGCGATGGCGGTGTATCAGTAGACATTGATGTTGACTGACATTCAGTCATCGCGAGCAGGCTCGCTCCTACAGTGAGGCGTGGTGCTTCCGGTATAAAGATAGATCGCATCGATATAACTGGTTATAAGAAAAATCGCTATGCTGCGGACCAGATTTCCCCTGCGATCTTTGTGGACGTATTCATGGATTTAGTGAACATCGGGTTGGTCGTTGCCGGATTGGTGGTGGGCTTCATCGTCGGTATGACCGGGGTGGGTGGCGGGTCGTTGATGACCCCGATCCTGCTGTGGTTCGGCATCAACCCTGCGACGGCGGTCGGTACCGACCTGCTGTACGCCGCCATCACCAAATCCAGCGGTGTACTGGTGCACCGCAAGAACAACAACATCGACTGGGCGATTACCGGTTGGCTGACCCTTGGCAGCGTGCCGGCGGTGGCGTTGACGTTGTGGTTCCTCAGTACCTTGCACTCCAGCCCCGATGCGATGAACGCGATCATCAAGCAGGCTCTCGGCTTTGTGTTGTTCGCCACGGCGCTGGCGATTCTGTTCAAGAAACGCCTGCTGGATTTCGCCCACAAACGTGCCGGTGGCAGCTACAACCCCAGCGGGTCGCGCCTCAATGTCCTGACGGTCATCACCGGCCTGGTCCTCGGTACCATGGTTGCGCTGACGTCCATCGGCGCCGGTGCACTGGGCACCGTGGCACTGTTCATTCTCTATCCGATGCTGCCGACCCGTCGTCTGGTAGGCACTGAAATCGCCCACGCCGTGCCGCTGACCCTGGTCGCAGGCCTTGGCCATGCGAGCATGGGCAACATGGACTGGCATGTATTGGGTTACCTGCTGGTGGGCTCGTTGCCGGGGATTTACCTGGGCAGCCACCTGACCGGGCGCATTTCCGACGAACTGCTGCGCCCTTGCCTGGCGACCATGCTGTTGTTGATCGGTTACAAGCTGGCGTTCTGATCCAGGCCGCCACGCCAGCTTCATTCGCGGGTGAATATTTCCAGCAGATGCCCGTCCGGGTCATCGAAATACACCCGCCGTCCTCCCGCATAATCATTGATTTCCCCTGATCGCTGCTTGCCCGGGTCGGCCCACCATGGCTGACCGTTGGCTTGCAGGCGCGCGAAGGCCGCATCGAAATCCTCGTCGCTCATCAGGAATGCATAGTGCTGGGACGCTATCGGCGGGTCGTTGTCGTAGAAATCCAGCGATACGCCGTTTTCCAGTTTGACGATCAGCATGGGCCCGAAAGGTTGAGGGGCGGGCAGGCCAAGGAGGTCAGCCAGGAAGTTCGCCGAAACCTGCTTGTCCCGGCACCAGACGATGGTGTGGTTCAACTGAGCGCTCATGCACAAGTCCTCGCGACGGATCAGGCGGGTGGTCCTGAGTCTTCAGATTAGCCCAGGCTGTTGCGCAATGACCGCCCTGACCTAAGCTTGGGGCAAGGCGAAAATTTTTTGCAGTTCGTCACCCGGAACAATCGCCGCGATGCGCAATCATTAGAGCGTGGATATCAAAAAGGAGATGCGCATGCTCATCAGGTCACTGACCCTGGCTACCTTGCTGGCGATTGCCGGCCCATTATTCGCCGCTGATGACGGCTCACCGCTGGACATGGACAAGGGCAGGGCCCGACCCCTGATCGTCATCGCCCCGAGTACAGTTGATCCGGCCTGGGTCAGCCTGAAAAAGTCGCTGGATGAGCCAGCCAATCGCAAAGGTTTCACCGATCGCAGCATGGTGCTCTACACGGTGCTCAATCTGATGGGCCAGCGTGATGGCAAGGACCTCGGGCCGCAGGACACGGCGGCGCTGATCCGCTCCCTCAAGCTGGGTGCCGGTGCCAAGACCAAGGTGATTCTGGTCGGCAAGGACGGCGAAAAGAAACTTGAACAATCCGACGCCTTCAAGCTGGACGAGATTTTCAGCGCAGTGGATCAGTTGCCGGCGGCCGAGAAAGAGTTCACGGCGACAGTGGCCGCGCCCGTAGCGGAAGCCGAGCCAGCGGCCAAAGGCACCAAACCCGGAAAAAACAGTAAACCGGCCAAGCCCGCCAAGCCGCCTGAAATGCCGGATGATTGATTCCTTTTCAGCGCAGCAGCGTTACCCGTATCTGAAGAGTCGCTGAGTCTGGCTCAAGGTTGAGCCAGAAATTGCTGGATGACATTGACCAGCACGGGTGAAAACGGCTGAAGGCATTGAGCCGCATCGGGAACCTTCAGATCCTCCAAAAGCAGGCTCAGGAATTCTTCGTCTTCAAATTGCAGGTCTTCGGGAAGTACGCTCTGGCTAAACATGAGTGCATCAACCATCGCTTTTCGTTTGCCAACAAGTCCTTTGTTACTTTGCTCGGTATGACCCAGATTCAATGTCTGGATTGATACCTTGGCTCGCTCGGTTTTCCCCTCGACCAAGCCGGACAAGTAGAATTTCAATTCGGACTCGCATTCGCCCATCAAGGGCGTAAGCGGCAACACTCGTGTTCCTCGACCATGACCGCATTGATGAGGGCGCTGGCAACTGGCGACGATGTTGGAAAAGTCCAGCGTTCGATTCGGCGCATGGTCCTGGGCTTCAATATGTTCGTTATGGGCATCATCGATCGTAATCGACTGGCAGCAATACGCGCATAAACCGTACTGTTCCGAGATGCACGATGCTCGAACGAGCCGTCTTTCATCCGGTGGCAAATCCTGATAGCGCGAGGTCTTGTTTGAGTGTTTGAAACGAGTCAACGATGGCGGCTCCATGCCTTTGTCGATCTTACGCACGGCGCAACTCCAACTTGCGAATCAACAAGGCCGCCTTCGCCAGCTCCAGATGTCCCTCTGGCAACTCCAGCGAGAGCTCGGAGTACAGTTTTTTCGCACCGTCCAGATCACCATCCTGCAAATGCTTGAGCAATAGATTCAGGCGTTGTTGCACTTCGCTGTTGCGCACATCGGTGTCCATGACCTCCAGCAACACCTGATTGGCATCCAGCCCATACAGGCCTGATTGTTCATGCAGTTCCCCGTCATTGAGCACGTAGCACAGCACGTCTTTCGCGTCGCTGATGACCAATGGCGAGTGAGTGGTCAGGACGAACTGGCAATTGGGGAAGGTTTCGCTCAACTGTCGAATCAGGCGGCGCTGCCATTTGGGGTGCAAGTGCAAATCGACCTCATCGATCAGGACGATGCCGTCACCCTCCAATGGGTTGTCCAGAGACTGGTTCATCATCGCCAACCGGCGAGCGATGTCGCCGACCAGCGCCATCATCGACTTTTCGCCCTGTGAGAGCTGGGAGACGTTAAGTGTCGCGCCGTCCTTGTCGATTGCCATGTGCAGGCGTGGTTTGCGCTGCACTCGCAAGTTGCTGAAGCCGGGCATGAATGCGGCGATAGCTGAGCGAACAGCAGTCAATTGACGGTCGCGGGATGAAGCCTTCAATTGGGAAAGGGTTTTCCATATGTCACTGTCCTTGCCGAATTTTGCGGAAATTTCGGCCAATGCAGTGGCGGAGACGCCGGTTTCGTTCTCGCTGTCTTCGCGTTCTCGGAACCATTCGAAGAATCGACGGAAATCGACGCCACGATTCAAAGCGTTGTCGTAGCCGTCGAGTTGATCAAAGGTGTGTTTGGTACGGATTTTTAGCGGGATTTCGAGAACAGAGCGTTCGACGGGGTAGTAAGCGATCAAAGGGAGTGAGGCGTTGTCATCTGCTGTCAGTTGGTTGCGGTAGTGATCAGCCAGGCGAGTGGCATCCACTAATTCGCTATGCAAGGCAGTTTTTCGACCCTGCTTGCCACGGGCAAGACTCCAAATGAACAAAACCTCTTCGATGGCGGCGTCGGGAAGATTTGATTGTCTTTGTGAATAGTCTGTTACGGCAATCGTGGTGACAGTGGATTTGGCACCGTTTCGAATATCGTCTTCTGCAATATGACTGCCACTGCCTTTTTCTGTGCGGATTCTGGCAACTAACCAGCTCAGTGAGGTGGCGAGAGATTTTAGAAGTGTGGTTTTCCCTGCACCGTTGTTCCCCACCAATATCGTCACATTCGAGGAGTGGTTGGGTGTCGGGGCGAAGTGAATGTGCATATCGGTAAACCGACCGACATCCTTTAGCATGAGACTTCTGATTTCCATTACAACGCCCTTCGAGGGTCAGTCGGTTTGAGTACTTGAGCGCGCATTATGTCATTCCCGGCCACGGATTGATCCGATGCCGTTCGCAGGCTTGGGAGGTCCATTAGATACAACGGTTTCACCTGCATCACAACGGTCATGAGCAAAAAGATGTTTGTAACTGGCTGCTCAGAAAATCGAGCGTAGGCAAAGGACTTCAATTGCGTCGGAAGTTTCCTGCATGACGTGGCGCACCCCGTGAACTGGTGCCTGTTGGGTCATCTCGATAACCTTCTTCAGCCGCTGCAAAATCAGCGGCCGGATGTGGAAGTCCGTTTTCAGCGAAAGAGATCAACGCCATAGAGCGCATGTCGGCATTTTTTTATGTCAACATTGCTGCGTTTTGGTGGCTGTGCGCGGGGCACTTTCGAGTGCGCCGGGTTTGGTACTCTTTCCCTGGTCTTCCACACCTGCGTACAGCTACCACCTTATTTGTGGAAATGAGATGGGCAGCTCCTTGAAAACAAAAAGAGCGCCGCACATGAAAAAGATCACGCCCGATCCCCCTGAGTCTTCAACCGATTCCGATCTCCACGTCCCACTCTCCGACATCACCGAACCCGCCGTCAGCGCCCGCTTGCGCAACCCCAAACACGCCGACCCGGTCAGCCACATCTTCACCATCCTCCCAAACGTCGACACTCCAACACTGCTGTGCCACGCCTGCGAAACCCTCGCGTCCCTGAACGTGCTGGTCACCGATCTCGCCTGTAACCTGGAAAGCTCCAACCGCAACGTGGCGCTGTCGATTCAGCAATTGGCAGTGGTGGGCGAATTGTTGGTGAACCGCGCTCTGGACAATATCGATCCGCCCGAGGGTGCGCCGACAAAGTAAAAAAGGCGACCTTCAGAGGTCGCCCTTATCTATAGAGAAGGCAGCAAGGTTTATTGGGCAAGCGCACTCAAAACCTGATGAGCGATCCTGATCCGCTGCGCATTGGGATAATTCTTGTTGGCCAGCATCACAATGCCGATGCCCTTCGATGGCACGTACGCCACGTAAGCACCAAAGCCACCGGTTGAGCCGGTCTTGTTGATCAGTATGTTCTGCGGTTGCGCTTGTGGCGGGTTCAGCCATTGGACTTTGTGCGCCTCCATGGCCATCGGCGTGGAGTTGCCTTCCAGCAAGCGCTCCAGTGTGATCGGGTAGCGATACATCTCCCAGCCCAGGCCCTGGGTCATGTCGCCAACGGTGTAGTAACCGCTATGGGTCAAGGCGATGGCTTGTTGCAATGGCTTTTCCAGAGACGCCGGTTTCATGTTCGCACCGACATAGTCCAGCAAGTCCGCCGCGCTGGTCTTTACCCCGTACGCCTCGGAATCCAGCGCCCCCGGAGTGACCCGTACCGGCTTGCCGTCCTTGTTGTAGCCCTGGGCATACAGCGCCATCTGGTCCGGCGGCACATGCACGTAGGTGTGCTTGAGGCCCAGTTTCGGCAGCAGGGTTTTTTCCATCAGCCCGTCGAACGGCTGGCCCATGCTTTGCGCGGCAAGGTAGCCGAACAGGCCCAGGCTGGGGTTCGAATACAGTCGGTGGCTGCCGGGGGCGTAGAGCGGTTGCCATTGTTTGTAGTAGCCGAGCATTTTGTCGGCCGAATCATATTCGGCAGGGAATTGCAGGGGCAGGCCGCCAGTGCTGTAGGTACCCAGTTGCAGCACGCTGATGTGGTCGAACGCACTGCCGCGCAAGGCTGGCAGGAGCTGGCTGGCCTTGTCCGCCAGCGACAGCTTGCCCGTGGCCTGGGCGTAAGCGGCGAGGGTGGCGGTGAAGGTTTTGCTGACGGAGCCGATCTCGAACAGGGTGTCTTGGGTGACAGGGCGGCCGGTTTCAGTCGAGGCAACGCCATAGTTGAAGTAATGCGCCTGGCCGTTGACGGTGACGGCCACCGCCATGCCGTGAATGCCTTCGGCCTGCATCACCGGTTGCACGGCGGCGTTGACCACTGTCTCGATTTGATCCTGCGCCATGCATTGGCCCGCGGCGAATATCGCCATGCAAGCGGCGATGGTTTTCAGCCTGTCCATATTGGTTTCATCCGTCGTTGATTCAGTTGCGCGCCATTTTAGGCGGATAAGCGCCAGGCTCCGAGCGCTTTCTAAAATCGGCCGCCAGCAGACGGCCGCGCGCAACCTTTGATTCAACGCTCCAGGCGATTCAACGCACCAGGCACGGCCGCTTGTTATCGAACTTCCAGCCGGGAATCAGGAACTGCATCGCCACGCTGTCATCCCGCGCCCCCAGGCCCATGCCTTTGTACAGCTCATGAGCCTTGGCCACCTGATCCATATCCAGTTCCACCCCCAGCCCCGGTTTCTGCGGTACCTGCACGCAGCCGTCGACGATTTGCAGCGGGGCCTTGGTCAGGCGCTGGCCGTCCTGCCAGATCCAGTGGGTGTCGATGGCCGTGATCTCGCCCGGCGCGGCCGCCGCGACATGGGTGAACATCGCCAGGGAAATGTCGAAGTGGTTGTTGGAGTGCGAACCCCAGGTCAGGCCCCATTCGTGGCACATCTGCGCCACGCGCACCGAACCTTGCATGGTCCAGAAGTGCGGATCGGCCAGGGGGATGTCGACCGATTGCAACTGGATCGCGTGGCCCATCTCGCGCCAGTCGGTGGCGATCATGTTGGTCGCGGTTTTCAAGCCCGTGGCCCGGCGGAACTCGGCCATGACTTCGCGCCCCGAGTAACCGTTTTCCGCCCCGCACGGGTCTTCGGCATAGGCCAGCACGCGGTGTTGATCGCGGCACAGGCGGATGGCCTCTTTCAGTGACCAGGCACCATTGGGGTCGAGGGTGATGCGTGCCTCGGGGAAGCGTTCGGCGAGGGCCGTGACTGCTTCGATTTCGGCATCGCCACTGAGTACGCCACCCTTGAGTTTGAAATCCTTGAAACCGTAACGGGCATGGGCGGCCTCGGCCAGGCGCACCACGCCTTCGGCGGTCATGGCTTGCTCATGGCGCACGCGGAACCAGTCGTTGTCGGCGTCGGGCTCGCAGCGGTAGGCAAGGTCGGTCTGCTTGCGATCACCGACATAAAACAGATAGCCGAGCATCTTCACTTCATCGCGCTGCTGGCCTTCGCCGAGCAGGGCGGCCACCGGCACGTCCAGGTGCTGGCCGAGCAAGTCGAGCAATGCGGCTTCCAGGCCGGTGACGGCGTGAATGGTGATGCGCAGGTCGAAGGTCTGCAAGCCGCGGCCGCCGGCATCGCGGTCGGCGAAAGTCTGGCGTACCTGATTGAGGATTTTCTGATACGTGCCAATCGGGCTGCCGATCACCAGGCTGCGTGCGTCTTCGAGGGTCTGGCGAATCCGTTCGCCCCCCGGTACTTCACCGACGCCGGTGTGGCCGGCATTGTCCTTGAGGATCACGATGTTGCGGGTGAAAAACGGACCGTGGGCGCCGCTGAGGTTGAGCAACATGCCATCGTGGCCGGCCACCGGAACCACTTGCATGCTGGTGATGATCGGGGCTTTTGCAGTGTCTTGAGCGTTCATTTTCCAATCCTTAAAAAAGCGCAATTCAGGCGTGGTTGGGCGTGGACTTGGCCAGCGCCACGGCGGGGGCGGGCTTGGGTGTGTTGCGGGCGGCGAAGACGATGATGGCGGCGATGATCGAGGTCGCGGCCAGGCCGTACAGCCCGCCCTGAATGGAGCCGGTGCGTTGTTCCAGCAGGCCGAAGGTGGTCGGCGCAACGAAGCCGCCGAGGTTGCCCACCGAGTTGATCAGCGCGATGACGGCAGCCGCGATTCGCGCATCCAGGTAGGCCTGGGGGATCGGCCAGAACAGTGACGAGGCCGACTTGAAGCCCAGTGCCGCAAAGCAGATCGCAACGAAGGCGAAGACCGGCCCGCCGGTGGTGGACATGAACATCCCGGCGGCCGCAATCAGCAGCGCGGCGGCGACCCAGGCCTGCTGGTATTTCCATTTGGCGGACAGGGACGCGAAGGCGTACATGCCGACAATCGACAGCAACCATGGAATGGAGTTGAACAGCCCGACCTGGATGTCACTCAGGTCGCCCATCTTCTTGATGATGCTCGGCAGCCAGAAGGTCGCGGCGTAGATGGTCAGTTGGATGAAGAAGTAGATCAGGCAGAACAGGATGATCTGGCGGTCCTTGAGCAACTTGCCCAGTGACGGCTTGATCGGCGTCGCCGCTTCCCGGGCCAGTTGTTCATCGTCGATGGCCTTGACCAGCGCGTCCTGCTCTTCGCGGCTCAGCCATTTGGCGTCCTGGGGCCTGGAGTCGAGCCAGAACCAGACGAACACGCACAAGCCCACCGAAAACATGCCCTCGATGAAGTACATCCATTGCCAACCGTGCAGGCCCAGCCCTTCGATTTGCAGGAGCAATCCGGACAGCGGACCGGAGATCAACGACGCGACCGCCGAACCACTGAGGAAGATGGCAATTGCCTTGCCACGCTCCACACCGGGCAACCAGCGGGTGAAGTAGTAGATCACCCCGGGAAAGAACCCGGCTTCGGCCACGCCCAACAGAAAACGCAGGATGTAGAAGTGGGTTTCGTTCTGGATGAACGCCATGCCTGCGGCGACCAGGCCCCAGGTCAGCATGATGCGGGTCAGCCAGATACGCGCGCCGACTTTTTGCAGAAGGATGTTGGAGGGCACTTCGAACAGCGCGTAACCGATGAAGAACAGCCCGGCACCCAGGCCATAGGCGGCAGCGCCAATGCCCAGGTCGTGTTCCATATGGGTGCGGACAAAACCGATGTTCACGCGATCAATGTAATTGACGATGAACATGATGACGAACAGCGGCAAAACGTGACGTTTGACTTTGGCGATGGCGGACTTCAGCGCTGAATTGGCGTCGTCGTGCATCCCGGGGGTGGATGTATTCACTGCGTTTTCTCCCACTCGTTATTTTTATGCGGGGTGAAGCTGGGTGCTGCGTTGTTGATAGACATCATACAACTACGATTTTTCATCGTGCAACCCTGTTCGTCCAACAAAATGGCGCTTTTGTAGAGTGTTTTTATTCTTGTTGCGGTGCTGGCAGGTGTTTGTTTTGGCTAAGTAGGGGCGTGTTGTTGAGTGTTGTCATACAAGTTTGGCAAGATTTTCCGGGATTCCCGCCCAGTGCGGTGCTACGATTCGATGGCCCAGATTTGCGGACACCCTCATGCAAGAAGACCTCGAAATACCTGCTCGCAAGCGCAGCCATAACCTGGCCCATGACCTGGTGGAGAAGCTGACCCAGCGCATCCTGCTCGGCCAGATGCTGCCCGGTGACAAGTTGCCGTCGGAGAACACCATCGTTCAGGAGCATGGGGTCAGCCGCACGGTGGTGCGTGAGGCGATCTCGAAGTTGCAGGCCTCGGGGCTGGTGGAAACCCGCCATGGCATCGGCACGTTTGTGATCGAGCGTGCTGCGGAGCAAGGGCTGCGGTTGAATGTCGATACGGCGTTGGGGGTGCGCAGCATTCTGGAGTTGCGCATGGGCCTGGAAACCCAGGCGGCTGCACTGGCGGCCACTCGCCGCAGCGATCTGCAACTGGCGCAAATGCGTGAAGCGCTGGATGACTATCAAAGCCTGCTGGCCAACAACGACAGTTGTGTCGAAGCGGACCGGCGTTTTCATCTGTTGATTGCCGAAGCCACCGGCAATCTGTGCTTCACCGAGATCATGCAGCACCTGGGCAACGCCATGATCCCGCGCACCCGAGTCAATGCCGCCGAGCGTGGCGCCGTGGACTTGAGCAAGCTGGGCCAGTTGGCCAATCTGGAGCACGAAGCGATCCTCAATGCCATCAAGCGCCAGGACCCGGACGCGGCGCGGGCGGCGATGTGGCTGCACCTGACCAACAGTCGCGACCGGTTTGCGCCCAGTTGATGGTCAGTGACACCGAGTCATCGTTCTTCGCGAGCAGGCTCGCTCCCACAGGAGATGTGTAATGTTCATACGATCAATGTGGGAGCGAGCCTGCTCGCGAAGGCGTCAGTCCAGGCAATAAAAAGCATGGATCAGACTCGGGCAACCTGAGCAATCACCACCCGCCGTTCCAGATTCAACGCCAGCACACTCGCCAACACCACCAGCCCGCCGACCACGATCATCAGCGTTGGCTGCTCGCCAAGGGCACAAGACGCGATCACCATCGCCGTCGGCGGCGTCAAATACAGCGTCATCGTCGCCCGGCTCAGGTCCACATGGGCCAGTACATAAGCCCAGGCCAGGTACGCGAGGGCACTGGGGAAAATCCCCAGGGCGATCACCGCGAACTGCACGTGCACCGGCGCGGCAGTGACCTGATCTGTCAGGCCTGGCAGATAAACCAACAGCAGCACCGTCCCGGACCACACCGTGCAGCACACCAGCGTCAGCCCGTCGTAACGCCCGGTGTGATGCTTTTGCAGGGCAAAGTAGAGGCTCCAGGACACCGCCGCCAACAGGATCAGCAAGCCGTGGGCGTCGATGCTGCCCAGGCCATGATCGCCGGCCACCACAATCAGCACGCCAAGCAAACCGAGCAGCACACAACCCCAGCGCCACAGGCTTACTCGATCCTTGAACACGAAGCGCGCAATCAGCGTGCTGAACAGTGGCGTGGTCTGGGCCAGGACGCTCGAAGCGCCAGCGCTGACACCCTGCTGCCCGAAGTTGATCGCCACGTGGTGCAGGCTGACGGCAAAGAAACCCAGGCCGAACATCAGCGGCAGATCGCGCAAACTCGGCAGGCGTATGCCTTTGAATATCGCGACCACGGCCATGAATACCGAAGCCAGCAGGAAGCGCAGGAGCGCCAGGTGCACGGGGTCGTAGGCCTGCAAGCCGATATGGATGCCGGTCGGGGAATAGCCCCAGCACGTCACGACAAATGCCATGGCCAGGATGATTTTCCAGGGTGAAACGGGGGAGGGTGTGAGCGGCGTCATGGGGGTGCACCTGTGGGCTGATGCACCGAGTATCGGAAAGCGCATAATTCGCCACAACTGACTTATACTGCGCTAATCGTTCACTTTTGGTGATGTATGGAGCTGGCACAGATTCGCATGTTCAAGACCGTGGCCGACGTCGGCAGCATCGCCCGCGCGGCTGAAGTGCTGCATTGCGTGCCATCGAACATCACGGCTCGCATCAAGGCCCTCGAGGCTGAACTGGGTGTCGCGCTGTTTCTGCGTGAGGGCCGAGGCTTGCGCATCAGTCCGTCGGGGCAAACCTTCCTGGCCTACGCCGCGAAAATCCTTGCCCTCACCGCCGAGGCCAAGCGTGCGCTCGACCCTTGCGCCGAACCCTCCGGCCCGTTGCGCATCGGGGCCATCGAGTCCTCGGCCACCGGGCGATTGCCGCGCCTGCTGGCGAAGTTCCACAAGCGATTCCCGCAAGTGGCGCTGGAGTTGACCACTGGCACCTGGGCTCAGTTGCTCGATGACACGCTCAATCACAAGCTCGACGGTGCCATCGTTGCGGTCGACGTCGAGCGCTCGCACCTCAAGCGCACGCCGATGTACCGCGAAGAGTTGCTGTTGATCGCCTCGACATCCCTCGGACCGCTGCACGATGTGGCGGACTTGCATGACAAGACGATGTTCCTTTGGCCCCAGGGATGTCCGTACCGGGCGGCGATGGAGCATTGGTTGTTGCGCAATGGGCTGGCACTGCCGATTGTCAGCCTGGCCAGCTATGGCGCGATTGTCGGTTGCGTCAGCGCCGGGGCCGGCGTGGCGCTGGTGACCAAAGGGGTATTCGATCAATACGCCAAGGGCGCCGGGTGCGTAGCCTTTGAGTTTCCCGAACTGACGGCAATCGAGAGCCTGTTCTACTGGCACGAAAACGCCGGGGTGCATCCGGCGCGAGAGGCGTTTGTGGCGATGCTGCGCGAGGAATTTGCCTGACACGGTACCCTGTAGGAGCGAGCATGCTCGCGATAGCGTCGGCCCATCCGGCATTGATGTGCCTGACAGTCCGCCATCGCGAGCATGCTCGCTCCTACAGGGTTTGGTGTAAATTTGAAGGTCAGTTCACACCCACATCCCGCATCAACAATCCAAATTCCAGTTCCACCGCGTCCGGTATCGGCAAATACACCGTGTGCCCATCCCCCGGTGCAACCTCGATCGCTTCGCCCTTGGCGTTCTGCAACTGATGCAGGTCGAAGTGGAAGTTGCCCTTGGGCGTCATCAGTTCCATGTGGTCGCCCAGGCCAAAGCGGTTTTTCACCTTGATCTCGGCCAGGCGATCCCGGCGCTGTCCCGTCAGTTCGCCGACAAACTGTTGCCGCTCCGACACTGAGCTGCCGTTCTGGTAGTTCTGGTATTCGTCATGCACATGCCGGCGCAGAAAACCTTCGGTGTAGCCGCGTTGGGCGAGGGATTCCAGGTCGGTCATCAGGCTGCGGTCGAAGGCTCGGCCCGACACCGCGTCGTCGATGGCGCGGCGATACACTTGGGTGGTGCGCGCGCAATAAAAGTGCGATTTGGTCCGGCCTTCGATTTTCAGGGAGTGCACGCCCATGTGCGTCAGGTGTTCGACGTGCTGCACGGCACGCAGGTCCTTGGCGTTCATGATGTAAGTGCCGTGTTCGTCTTCGAAGGCCGGCATCTGTTCGCCGGGCCGATTGGCTTCCTGCAGCAGGAACACCTGTTCAGTGGGTGCGCCGATGCCCAGGGTCGGTTCTGGCTCGAATGTCTGCACGATCTCGCCAAGCTGGTTTTCCATGGCCGGTTGCGCCGAATATTTCCAGCGACAGGCATTGGTGCAACTGCCCTGATTGGCATCGCGCTTGTTCATATAGCCCGACAGCAGGCAGCGCCCGGAGTAGGCCATGCACAGCGCGCCGTGCACGAACACCTCCAGCTCCATGGTGGGCACGTGCTCGCGGATCTCGGCGATTTCTTCCAGCGACAACTCCCGCGAAAGGATGATCCGGCTCAGGCCTTGCTGCTGCCAGAACTCGACACTCGCCCAGTTCACCGTATTGGCCTGCACCGAAAGATGGATCTGCATCTGCGGGTAGTGCCGGCGCACCAGCATGATCAGGCCGGGGTCGGACATGATCAGCGCATCCGGGGCCATGGCGATCACCGGTTCAAGGTCCTTGAGGAAGGTCTTGAGCTTGGCGTTGTGCGGTGCGATGTTCACCACCACGTAAAAGCGCTTGCCCAAGGCCTGGGCTTCACGAATGCCGAGGGCCAGGTTGGCGTGGTCGAATTCGTTGTTGCGCACCCGCAGGCTATAGCGCGGCTGGCCGGCGTACACGGCATCGGCGCCGTAGGCGAAGGCATAACGCATGTTTTTCAGGGTGCCGGCGGGGGCGAGCAGTTCTGGCGCGGAGAGGTTCATGGCGGTGTCGGTCGCAAAAGCCGCACAGGGTAAAGGCCCCGTGGCGATGGTTTATTGATCTGGATCTATGCCTGATCGATAAAACGCTGGCATTCGCGCGAGCCGTAGCGGACTGAACCGCGGGTGCAGCTGACTCAGGCGCTGAGCCGGCCGGACTGGCCGCTGCCGATTTTTTGCGACAGCGCCTGGGCGGCGGGCAGCGAAGTGAGCGGGCCGCTGATCTGCACGCCGTCCTGTACCAGATACCAGCAGGCGAGCATACCCAGCTCTCTGAGCTGTGGGGGGACGGCGCTACCGATAACGGACATGATCTGAACCTTGGACATGACAAGTACCTCCATCAATCTGTGGAGCTACTTTAAGGTCCGGGGGCCTTGAGGGGTAATCAACGCTTTCGATAGTGGTCATTGATGCCAGAGGGGGCAAGCGACCGTTGGTCGGTCAGTTGACCACCTGATCGAGCATATGCACCACTTCCTGCTCGCTGAGCAGGCCCTTGCGCACCAGGCTTTGCGTCAGCAGCGAGAGAAACTTGGCGCTGCGATGACCTTCCAGCTGCTTGAGTTCGGTCAGGGCGTTGTACACCTTGCTGGAGGTGCACAGACCGACGATGCGGTGCGGGTTTTGCGTTGGCATGTGGTCGTCCTTGTTGTTATCAACCTGTTATCGACGGACAGCAGCGAGCTTGCGCAACTGTGATGACAAAAATATGACCGTTTGATGCCGCACGGCAGAAAACCGGTCGTGTCCATCTTGCCAACTTTCGCCGTGCGCACTGTCCCGATAGCGACCTTGGCGAGATTTATCCAGACCTCGGGCATCCATGTCAGGCCAAAATGCGATCAACTGTAGGAGCGAGCCTGCTCGCGATGGTCGCCAACGATAACGCTGGAAGCCTGGTGCCCCGCGCTGTTCCTGCATTCATCGCGAGCATGCTCGCTCCTGCAGAGGGCAAAAAAGCCCCGCGTTATCGGCGGGGCCGGATGAACTGGTTACCAGCGACCGTGGCGGTAGTAGCCGCGTGGCGGGCCGTAGTAGTAACCATGGGGTGGTCCGTAGTACACCGGGGCCGGACGGTAGTAGATGGGTTGTTGCACATAGACCGGGGCCGGTTGGTAGTAGACCGGAGGCGGTGGTGCGTAATAAACCGGAGGCGGTGCCGCGTAGACCGGTTGCGGCGCGACATAGACCGGGCGGTTGGCGTTGATCAGAGCCGAGCCGACAATGGCAGTACCGACGATTGCGCCGAACACCGCTGGGCCCTGCCAGTAATTGCCACCACCATGGGCTTGCGCCTGTCCTGCGATAGCGAGGGCGCCGATCAGCAAGGCTACTGTGGGGATTTTACGGATCATGATAGTTCCTCGGTTCTTCAGCCCGGCGCCTGTGTCTGCGATAGACCCAGGGATTGTCGCGGGGATACTTCTAAGACAGCGTATTTCTGAAAAACAGCACGGCCACCAGGTAAATTTTGTGTAAGGTCTGTACCGACTTTCTTACCGACCCGTGTAAGTCCGTTGGAACAGGCTTACATGATCGATCAGAACCCGATGGAGGGCTAATCCCGTCCATCCGAAAAGTGCATTCGAAGGAGCTTTCCCATGCAGATGAACCCCAACAAAGACACCCAGCTGTGCATGTCCCTCTCAGGGCGTCCCGGGAACTTTGGCCTGCGTTTTCACAATCATCTGTATGAACAACTGGGCCTGAATTTTTACTACAAGGCCTTTGCCAGCCAGGACCTGACGGGGGCCGTTGCCGGCATTCGCGCCCTGCGGATTCGAGGCTGTGGCGTGTCGATGCCGTTCAAGGAGGCCTGCATTGCCCTGGTCGATGAACTCGACGCCTCTGCCGCCGCCATTCAATCGATCAACACCATCGTCAACACAGATGGCCATCTCAAGGCCTACAACACCGATTACATCGCCGTTGCCCAGTTGCTGGAAAAGCACCAGGTGCCCAAAGACTCGACCTTTGCCTTGCGTGGCAGCGGCGGCATGGCCAAGGCCGTGGCGAGCGCCTTGCGCGATGGCGGCTATGAAAACGGCCTGATCGTCGCCCGCAACGAGCGCGCGGGGCAGGCGCTGGCGCAGTCGTTGGGGTATGAGTGGCAGGCGGAGTTGGGCAGTCGTCGTCCGCAGATGCTGGTCAACGTCACGCCCATCGGCATGACGGGTGGGCCGGAGGCCGATCAACTGGCCTTTGAACCTGACGTGATCGAACAAGCGCAGACCGTGTTCGATGTGGTGGCGATTCCCTCGGAAACACCGTTGATCGTGCGTGCTCGTGCCGAAGGCAAACGGGTCATTACCGGGCTGGAAGTGATTGCGATCCAGGCGCTGGAGCAATTTGTGCTTTATACCGGGGTGCGGCCAACGGATGAGCAATTCCACAAGGCCGTGGCGTTTGCCCGCAGCTAGGAGAGGCAAGTTCAGCCTGCCCGCGATAGCGTCGGTCCATTCGGCATTGAGGTGACTGACAGTCCGCCATCGCGAGCAGGTTTTGTGGCGATCACACATGCCCGTCAGTCCACGTCCCCCTGTGGGAGCGGGCCTGCCCGCGAAAGCGTCGGCACATCCGGCATGAATGTGACTGACAGTCCGCCATCGCGAGCAGGCTCGCTCCCACAGGTTTTGTGTCGATCAGGCTATTCGAGCCGGGCCAGCCTTTCTTCCAGTGCGGCAATCCGTGCTTCCAGTTCTTCGATGCGCTCTACCGAAACCCCGCTGCTGCTGCGTTCGGAAGGGTTTTGCCGTGCGGCCATGATCGCCTCGATATCCGCCGGGTCGCCCAGGGCGTGGGTGTAGCGGTCTTCGCGCTGGCCGGCTTGACGGGGTATCAGCACGGCCAAACCCCGGGCAATCAGGCGTTCGAGTTGATGCACGACCTGTTCGGCGTCTTCGAACTCATGCATGCGGCCGCTGCGGGTCAGCAGTTCATTGACGGTCTGCGGGCCGCGCAGAAACATCAGCCCGGTCAGGATCACCTGCGCCGGCACCAGTTCCAGGGCCTTGTCGACCTTGTGTTCCCAGCGGTCGGCGCGGCTGCCCATCACCAGCCTGGCGAAGCCGCGTCCTTCGAGGGCGCGCAGGCTCTGGCCGACCTGGCCGGGGGTCAGGTTCATCACCGGCTCGCGGCTGGTTTTCTGGTTGCAGGCAATCACCAGGGCATTGAGGGTCAGGGGATAGGTTTCCGGGCTGGTGGCCTGTTTCTCGATCAACGAACCCAGAATGCGGATTTCCGTACTGTTGAGCCGCGGTTCGTCGAAGGTCGTTTCTTGTTCAGTGCTCATGGTTGTGAGTCCTTACCCGGTTCGTGGTTTTCTTTCGCGTGGATGCACTTTAGATTGACAGGCGCCAATGGCAATCGAATTTGTTGCTCCGCTGTGCGAAAGGACAAAAAGTGCATGAAATGTTAACGCCTTTTTTACAAATGGCCGGGCACCGTATGCGGGGTCGCGCGCGAGTGCGTCCATAGGGCGGGATATTGTTGGCGTCATCGCCCTGAATAGTTGAACCCTGCATCGAGTCGGCCGGTGTACTACACCTTCATTCGCCTCTGCTTAAAAAATCCAATAAAGGCGAGAGTGACTCCATGAGCCAAGACATTTTTGTATCCGTACTGATTCCCGCCAAGAACGAAGCGAACAACCTCAAGCCATTGCTCGAGGAAATCCGC
>NZ_NEHO01000015.1 GCF_002113375.1 Pseudomonas sp. R37(2017)
ATCGAGCAGTTGTCATCAAGAACCATGCTGGCAGCACGTTGCTTGAACTCGCGGGTATAGGTCTTTCGCTCTTGCATGGAACCTCCTGATTGGGCGAATCATATCGCCCTTAAGAGGTGTCCGGGATCATTAGGCCAGTTCAGGCTCGCTCCCACAAGGGATTGAGTGAAACCTCCGGGTTTTGTGGAATTGAACAATAATCCCCATCGGCGCTTGTGCAGCGGACCGGCGTTATTGTTCATGGCGGCTGGCAGCATGTGGACATTGGAACTGGAGAATTCCCATGAAAATCGTGATCGCCCCCGATTCGTTCAAGGACAGCCTCAGCGCTCAAGGCGTGGCCGATGCCATTGCATTGGGATTGGCGCAGGTGTGGCCGGATGCACAACTGATCAAATGCCCCATGGCCGACGGCGGGGAAGGGACTGTCGAGTCGATTCTTGCCGCGTGCGAAGGCGAGTTACGCCGCACCGTGGTTCGCGGGCCGCTGGGGACCACGGTGGATGCCGCCTGGGGCTGGTTGCCACAGAGCCACACCGCAATCATCGAAATGGCCGAGGCCAGCGGTTTGCAGTTGGTCCCGGTGGCACAACGGGATGCGTGCATCAGCAGCACCTTCGGTACCGGGCAATTGATCCGCGCCGCCCTGGATGCCGGTGCGCTTCGGGTGATCCTGGCGATTGGCGGCAGTGCGACCAATGACGGCGGTGCCGGTGCGATGCAGGCCCTGGGCGTGAAACTGCTGGACGCCCAGGGGCAGACGCTGTCACCGGGCGGGCTCGCACTTGCGCAATTGGCCAGGGTCGACCTGAGCGACCTTGATCCGCGTCTGGCACAGGTGCGTTTCGACATTGCCGCTGACGTTAACAACCCGCTCTGCGGCCCCCACGGCGCCTCGGCGATTTTTGGCCCGCAAAAAGGCGCCTCGCCCGTGCAGGTCGAACAACTGGACCAGGCGCTGGGGCATTTTGCCGACCATTGCGCGACTGCCCTGGGCAAGGATGTTCGCGACGAACCGGGCAGTGGCGCCGCGGGTGGCCTTGGGTTTGCCGCCAAAGCGTTCCTGGGCGCGCAGTTCAAGGCCGGGGTCGAGGTGGTTGGCGAACTGGCGGGCCTGGCCGAGTCGGTAGCAGGCGCCGATCTGGTGATCACGGGCGAAGGGCGTTTCGATGCGCAAACCCTGCGCGGCAAGACGCCGTTTGGCGTGGCGCGTGTTGCCAGGCAGCAGGCCGTACCGGTCATCGTCATCGCTGGCACGCTGGGCGATGGATATCAGGCGCTCTATGAGCATGGCATCGACGCTGCGTTTGCCCTGGCAAGCGGGCCGATGACCCTGGAGCAGGCCTGTGCCGAGGCGCCGCGCTTGCTGCGTGAGCGGGCGACCGATATCGCGCGCGTCTGGCGGATGGCCGTTGGCAAGCACTGACTGGTTCATGTTTGAAAGCGATGGTGGCGCGTTTCGTGATTTGAGATAGGGTTGTGGCTGGGAGCACCCGCGCGACAGGAGACAGATATGCGCTACTCAGCCTTGACCCAACGAATCGCCGGTGACGGAGCGGCGGCCTGGCAGATTCACGATCGAGCGCTGCAATTGCGCGAACAGGGCATCGATGTCCTGCTGCTGTCAATCGGCGACCCCGATTTCGATACGCCGCAACCCATCGTCCAGGCCGCCATCGCCAGCCTGTTGGCCGGTGAAACGCACTACCCTGAAGTGCGCGGCAGTCGAGGGCTGCGCGATAGCATCGCTCGCCGACATCGGCAGCGCAGTGGTCAGGTGGTGGATGCCGAACATGTGATTGTCTTTCCAGGCGCGCAGTGCGCGGTGTATTCGGTGGCGCAATGTCTGCTCGATCCGGGCGATGAAGTGATTGTCGCCGAGCCGATGTACGTGACCTATGAAGGCGTGATCGGCGCCTGTGCGGCCACAGTGATCCCCGTGCCAGTGCGTCCGCATAACGGGTTTCGCGTCGACCCGGCGGATGTCGCGGCACGAATCACGGCGAAAACACGCGCCATCCTGCTCAACAGTCCGAACAATCCATCCGGCGCCAGTTTGTCACTGTCGATCTGGCAGGAACTGGCGGCGTTGTGCGTTCGTCACGATTTGTGGCTGATCAGCGACGAGGTCTACAGCGATCTGCTGTTCGAAGGCGAGCACATCAGCCCCGCGAGCCTGCCGGGCATGGCCGAACGGACGGCGACCATCAACAGCCTGTCAAAGTCCCACGCCATGAGCGGTTGGCGGGTGGGCTGGGTGATCGGGCCCAAACCCATGGCCGGACACCTGGTCAATCTGTCGCTGAGCATGCTCTTCGGCATTCCGGATTTCGTGCAGAACGCCGCACAGTTGGCTCTGGACCGGGACCTGCCGGAAGTGGCCGCGATGCGCGAAGAGTATCGCCAGCGTCGTGACCTGGTGTGTGCAAGTCTGGATCAATGTCCGGGCCTCAGGCCGATTCGTCCGGACGGCGGCATGTTCGTGATGGTCGATGTAAGTCAGACCGGCTTGTCGGCCCAGCGCTTCGCCGAACACCTGCTGGAGGGCTATGGCGTGTCCGTGCTGGCCGGTGAGGCCTTCGGCCCGAGCGCGGCGGGGCATATCCGCATAGGCCTGGTAGTGGACCGGATGAAGCTGGCTGAAGCATGCCGGCGGATTTCTTTGTGCGCGGCGCAATTGCTGGAGGCGCGGCGCGCCTGAAGGATTTTACATTGTCTTTACTGGCCCCTTCGCGAGCAAGCCCGCTCCCACATTTGATCTCGGTTGTACACAATACCTGTGAACGCTGAAGATCCAGTGTGGGAGCGGGCTTGCTCGCGAAGGGGCCAGTCCAGGCGCCCAATACCTCAGGCTTTCCACGCCCCAACATTCACCAGATTGGCCGGACGTTCACCCGCCAGCGCCGCCAACAGGTTGTCCACCGCGCATCTGGCCATGGCCTCCCGTGTTTCATGGGTGGCCGAGCCGATGTGCGGTGTCGCCACAACGTTGTTCAACTGCAACAGCGGTGAGTCCTGGTTCAACGGTTCGCGTTCGAATACATCCAGCCCCGCCGCGCGAATCCGGCCCGTACGCAAGGCTTCGATCAACGCTGTTTCGTCCACTACCTTGCCCCGTGAAATATTGATGAAGATGGTTTCCGGACGCATCAGGGCGAACTGTTCTGCACCGATCAGCCCTTCGGTTTCAGCGGTCAGTGGCAACGTCAGGCAAACGAAATCGGCTTGTTGCAGGAGCTCCGGCAGACTGCGGTAGCGCGCATTGAAACGCTGTTCCACCGCAGGTTTCGGCGAATGGCTGTGATAGATCACCTGCATGCCAAAACCGAAATGCCCGCGTTGCGCGAGGGCCTCGCCGATGCGCCCCATACCGATGATGCCCAGGGTCTTGCCGTGCACGTCGCTGCCGAAATGCGTGGGGCCGATATTGCGGGTCCACTTGCCTTCGCGAATCATGTTTGCCAGTTCCACGACGCGCCGGGCCGTTGCCAGAATCAGCGCGAAACCAGTGTCGGCGGTGGTTTCTGTCAAGACATCCGGTGTGTTGCTGAGCAGGATGCGCCGCTGGGTCAGGTAGTCGATGTCGTAGTTGTCGACACCCACCGAGACGCTGGCAATCGCCTGAAGGTGGGGTGCCAGATCGAGCAGTTCGGCATTCAGTTTCAGACTGGCACCCAGCAAGCCCTGAGCGCGGGGCAGGGCATCGCGCAGTTTGCCCAGGCCCTCGGCATCAAGGTTATCGATCAGCGTCACTTCGGCCTGCTCGTGCAGGCGAGCCATCAACAGCGGCGAGAGCTTTTTGTACAGGACGACCTGCTTTTTCATCTTCGAGATCTCAACTTCAATTCAGGAATGTGCCGTGGCGGCGTGCGTTACCGTGGCCGAAGGCCGCTCCCGATCACTGGCGCCGGGCTTGAGGAAGATCGTCAACAGCACCGAGAACATCAACGCACCACTCATCAACAGATACGAGGCACCGGGCGAGCCGGTGGCGCTGTTCAGGTAGCCGACCAGATAGGAGCCGCCAAAGGAACCGAGGGCGCCCATACTGTTGATCAGCGCCATGGCGCCACCCGCGACGTTGGCCGGAAGGATCTCCGGAATGATCGCGAAGAACGGTCCGTAAGGCGCGTACATGCAGGCGCCGGCAATCACCAGCAGGGTGTAGGACCACCAGAAGTGTTCGGCACCCAAGGCGTAGGAACCATAGAAGGCAATCGAGGCAATCAGCAGGGGTGGCCACACGAAACGTTTGCGTTTTTGCAGCTTGTCCGACCCCCACGACACCAGCAGCATGCCGATCACCGCCGCCAGGTAGGGCAGCGCCGACAGCCAGCCGGCCTGGATCATGTCCATCTGCGCGCCGGCCTTGAGGATCGACGGCAGCCACAACACAAAGCCGTACACGCCAATGCTCCAGCAGAAAAACTGCAGGGCCAGGATGATCACTTTGGGTGAGCGAAACGCTTCGGCGTAGTTCTTCACGGCCTTGATACCGACCTGCTCGGCGGCCAGTGCGCTTTCCAGATCCTGCTTTTCCTGATCGTCGAGCCACTTGGCTTGTGACGGACGATCATCGGCCAGGCGCCACCAGATGAATGCCCACAACACCGCGGGCAATCCTTCGATGATGAACATCCAGCGCCAACTGAAGTGCTGCACCAGATAGCCCGAGACCACCGACATCCACAGCATGGTCACCGGGTTGCCGAGAATCAGAAAGGTGTTGGCCCGTGAGCGTTCGGCGCGGGTGAACCAGTGGCAGAGATAGATCAGCATCGCCGGCATCACGGCGGCTTCGACCACGCCAAGCATGAAGCGGATGACGATCAGCCAATAGGCATTGGAGACAATCCCGGTCAACGTCGCCAGGCTGCCCCAGAGGATCAGGCTGACGAAAATCAGTTTCTTCACACTGTTCTTCTGCGCATAGATCGCGCCGGGGACCTGGAAGAAAAAGTAACCGAGGAAGAACAGCGCGCCGAGCATCGATGACAGCCCGGGTGTGATCATCAGGTCCGCCGCCATGCCGGATGCGGCGGCGAACCCATAGTTGGCGCGATCCAGATACGCCAGGCTATAGGTGATGAACACGATGGGCATGATGTACCACCAGCGGCGGGTGGTGAGCGTTGCGGTTTTCATGGTGGTGCTCCTGAGCTTGTTGTTTTTGTCGCAGCAGGTAACGGGTTGTTTTTCAGTGCCTGTACTGGCCTCATCGCGAGCAGGTGATCTAGGTTCGACACAAATCCCCTGTAGGAGCGAGCCCGCTCGCGATGGCGGCCTCAAATTCGTTGACCATTTCGGAACGGGTAGGCAACCCCTCCATATCCCCACGGCTCTGCACCGCGCGACTGCCAATCCAGTTGGCACGCTTCACGGCCTCGGCAAAGCTGTGGTTTTCCAACAGCGCGCTGATCATGCCGACGGCAAAACCATCGCCGGCGCCCACGGTGTCGACCACTGTTTCCACCGGCACGCCAGCCACGAAACCCTGGTCAAAATGGCTGCGGTAGTAAGCCCCGTGCGGGCCAAGCTTGATTGCCACGGCTTCGGCGCCCTGGTCGAGGTAGAAGGCGGCGATGTCAGCCGGGTCCTCGAAGCCGGTCAGCAAGCGACCTTCGCTCAACCCCGGCAACACCCAATGGGCGAGGGCGGCGAGGCGGTTGATCTCGGTGATCATCTGTTGCTCGCTGGCCCACAGGCTCGGGCGCAGGTTCGGGTCGAAGGACACACTGCGCCCAGCCTCGCGCATGCGGGTCATCAGTTCGAACGACATCTGCCGGGCCGTTTCCGACAGCGCCGGGGGAATGCCGGTGGCGTGCAAGTGCCGGGCCTTGAGCAAGTCGGGGACGATCGAGTGCGACGACAGGTGACTGGCCGCAGAGCCACGTCGGAAGTACTCGACGGTGGGATCGCTGCCATCGTCGGTGCGCGACTTGAGCTGAAAACCGGTGGGGTGGGCGGTGTCGATGTCGACGTGGCGGCAATCAAGGCCTTCTTTTTCCAGGGTGTCGACCACGAACCGGCCCAGCGAATCGGCGCCGACACGGCTCAGCCATGCCACGTTGAAACCCAATCGGGAAAGGCCTATGGCGACGTTGCTGTCGGCCCCGGCAATGCGTTTGTGGAAAGCGCCGACACTGGCCAGATCACCCGCCTGCTCGGCGACGAACATCGCCATGGTCTCGCCGAAAGACAGAATATCGATGTCAGACATGAGCACTCTCCAGCTGCGACTGGCCGAGGTGGGCGAGGGCTGCGACGTGCTCGGTGGTCAGTTGCACCAGGTCATCGCCTTGCAGCGGATATTCCGCGGCCCGCGTTACACCCTGGGCCATGTGCCGCAGCAAGTGTTCCCATTGTTGCAGGTCACTGACGGCGGGCGCGATGGCAACCAGTTTGCCGTCGGCACGGCGCGTGACCGCCTTGCAGTGCACATAACCGACATGGCGGCCGAGCAATCGCGCGGCGCTGGCGGCGCACTGGTCTTGCCAGTGCCAATTGCCGATGTCGAAGGTCATTTTGATCGGCAGCCCGTGCTGCTCCACATCCGCGAAAAAACGCTGGAAGGGTTCGATGCGGCCGCCGTGCAGAGTCTGGTCGTTTTCCACCAGCAACTGCACGGCGCTTTCGCCCAGCACTCGGGCGAGGGTTTGCAGATCGCTGTTTTCAGTGAAGTAGCCCAGCGATACCTTCAGCCATTTGGCGCCGAACGCCTGGGCGCGTTGCAGGGCCGTGATCAGTTCGGGATTGGGCCTGGATTGCCCGGCCAGCCATAGCTCCATTGGCGACGAATAAACGCTCTCAAGGCCTTCTGCTTGAGTGGTGTCGGCCAGTTGAGCTGGGTTCTCGGTGGTCAGTAATTCTTCGCGCCATTCGATGCGAGAAGCGCCGGCGGCGGCGAGAATCCCGATGAAGCTGCCCTGGCCGCGCTGGCGCACAAGGTCGGCGCCGTAGCTGGACAGGCTGATGGAAACGGCTGGTCTTTTCATTGTTTTTCTACCTCTGAAACCGATTTCATTTTTGTTCAAAAAAATTTGCAGTGCTTCCTGGCCCCCTTCGCGAGCAGGCTCGCTCCCACAGTTGATTTGAGAATAGAGGCTCATTGTGGGAGCGAGCCTGCTCGCGAAGGGGCCCTGACATTCAACGTAAATTCCCAAGGGTCGACCCTCTAACAATCAACCGCGCCGAAAAATCCAATGTCCGCACCGCCCCGTCATCCCCGCGCAGTCGCTTGAGCAGACACTCGAACGCACTGGCGCCCATTTCGGTGGTCGGCTGCGCGAGGGCGGTAATGCCGCTGCCCACCAACGGGTACCAATCCAGGTCATCGAGGGCGATCAAGCCAATGTCATCGAACAAGTTGCACTTGAGCTCACGCAACGCATGGGTGCTGGCTAGCGCGGCAACCCCGTTCGCGCAAAACAGTGCTTTCGGGCCGGGGCCAGGCGTGTCGAGGAACATTTTCAATTGTGCGGTGAGTTCGCTGCCGGTTTCGATGTGGGTGCCGCGAAGCGCCGGGCGTTGCTCGATTTGCGCCTTGAAGCTGCTGACCCGCTCAATTCGTGAGCTGGTGCCATCAAACGGCTCAGTCACCAGCAATACATCGCAGTAACCGCGTTCCTCAAGGTGGTCGAGGGCCATTTCGATGGCCTGCGGGTTGTTCAGCCCGACCATATCGCTTTCAAGGTGCTCGACCTTGCGATCCACCAGTACCAGCGGCATTTCCCGGTGCAGTTCGTGCAGCTCGTCACGGTGATGGCCGAGGGTGTTCACGATCAGGCCTTCGATGTTGTACGAGCGCAGCAGGGCCAGGTGTTGACGTTCCTGCTCGTCGTCGCGGTCGGTGTTGCACACCACCAGGCTGTAGCCGTGCTGGCGGCAGGCGGTTTCCACCCCGTGCATCACGGCGATTGAATAAGGATTGCGGATGTCGGCCACCAGCATGCCGATCAGGCGGGTGCGCCCGCGCTTCAGGCCGCGGGCCATCTGGTTCGGGCGATAGCCCAATTCAGCAATCGCCTGCTCGATGCGTTGGGCAATGGCATCGGAGAGCAGGGCGCGGTCTTCGCCGATGAATCGCGAAACGCTGGCCTTGGAGACCCTGGCGTGTTCGGCCACATCGAGCATGGTCACGCGGCTGCGCTGGGCGGCGGAGAAATCGTTCACGGTCTGAAACCTTCTTTTTGGATTTATAAGGTCGAGCGCTTCGCGAGATAGTGCTGAAACCGGTTTCAGAAGACACCAAAAGCCAATTCGCTGTCAAGCCCGATTGTGGATTGCCGAGCGAACACCCAGGCAGGGCCGGGCTGTTTCACGCCTCGACCGAGGGTGTGCAGTCATCAGCCGAAAAGGCCGGCCGCGATGTTGATCGAAAAACCGAGAATGGCCGTGTTGAACACAAAACCGATCAACGACTGCGCGAGCACAATCTTGCGCATGCCCCGCGTGGCCACGCCAACATCCGAGGTTTGCACTGCCACACCGATGGTGAACGAGAAGTACAGGAAGTCCCAGTAATTGGGTGTCGTCAGACCTTCGGCAAAGCGCAGCGCCGGCTCTTTGCCTTGCCAGGTGTAAAACAGGCGCGCGTAATGCACGCTGAAAATCACCCCGATCAACAGCCAGGAACCGATCACCGTCAACGCAGTGAAGCCGTAGTGCAGGAGCTTGCGGGTGGTTTCCAGGTCTTTGCTGCCGGCCAGTTCGAAGGTGATGGTCGCCAGGCTGGCCAGTGCCGCAATGCACACCAGCGCCAACACCAGCCCGGCGTTTTCGTCTTCGGTTTCGGCGATGCGTTTAACGTCAGTCGCTTTCGAGCGCACAGTGAGCCAGAACATCAGCAACAGGTAGATCCAGACGCCGGCATTCCAACCGATGAGGATCTTGCTGATCGGCGAATCGGCCGGGACCAGAATGCCCACCGCGATACCCAGCAGGATGGCGGCGGACAGGCGAGGGTGGGTGCGGGGGAGGAAGGACATGGAGGCTCGATGGGCTTCGGACTATGCCAACACCTTAGCCCAGGCGAGCACAATCTTGAAATCACCGAGACCCCCTTGCTCGCGATGGCGGACTTACAGTCAACATCGTCATCGACTGACACGGCGCCATCGCGAGCTTGCTCGCTCCTACAGGGGGCGATGCTTGGTCAGGTGGTTTTGTGGCGCTTGCGCACCCGTTTGATCACCACCACAAAAAACACCGGTACGAACACCACGGCCAGGGTCGCCGAGATCATCCCGCCGATCACCCCGGTGCCGATGGCCTGCTGGCTCGCCGAACTGGCGCCGGTCGCGAAAGCCAGGGGCACCACGCCAAGGATGAACGCCAGGGAGGTCATGACAATCGGCCGCAACCGCAGGCGCGCGGCTTGCAGGGTCGCGTCGATCAAGTCGTGGCCGTCGTCGTACAGGCTCTTGGCGAACTCGATGATCAGGATCGCATTTTTCGCCGACAGGCCGATGATGGTGATCAGTCCGACCTTGAAGAACACGTCATTGGGCATCCCGCGCAAGGTCACGGCCAGCACTGCGCCGAGCACACCCAGCGGCACTACCAGCAGCACCGAGGTCGGGATCGACCAGCTCTCGTACAACGCCGCCAGGCACAGGAACACGATCAACAGCGACAGCCCCAGCAGGATCGGCGCCTGGCTGCCGGACAGCCGTTCCTGCAACGACAGCCCGGTCCATTCCTGGCCCAGGCCCGCCGGGCCTTGCGCCACCAGCCGCTCGATCTCGGCCATGGCTTCTCCGGTGCTGTGGCCTGGTGTCGGTTCACCGGAAATGCTGATCGCCGGGTAGCCGTTGTAGCGGGTCAACTGCGCCGGGCCCTGAGTCCATTTGGCCTGCACGAAGGCCGACAAAGGCACCATTTTTCCGTGGGTGTTGCGCACGTGAATCTTCAACAGGTCTTGCACCTGGCTGCGCTGATCGCCCTCGGCCTGGACCACGACGCGCTGCATCCGCCCCTGATTGGGGAAGTCGTTGATGTAGGCCGAGCCCACGGCCGTGGACAGCACGTTGCCGACGTCGGCAAAGGACACCCCCTGTGCGTTGGCCTGCTTGCGGTCGACCACCAGTTGCACCTGCGGTGCCTCGGCCAGGGCACTTTCGCGCACGTTCATCAGGATCGGACTTTTTTCCGCCGCCGCGAGCAACTCGGTGCGGGCTTCCATCAACCTTTCATGGCCGAGGCCGCCGCGATCCTGCAGGCGGAACTCGAATCCGCTGGACGTACCCAGGCCATCCACGGGCGGCGGCAGGACGGCGAACGTCACCGCGTCCTTGATCTGGCCGAGGGCGACGTTGGCGCGGTCGGCAATCGAAGCCGCCGAGTCGTCGCTGCCGCGCTCGGACCAGTCCTTGAGCGTGCTGAACGCCAGCGCCGCATTCTGGCCGCTGCCGGAGAAGCTGAAACCGAGGATCACCACGCTGTCGCGGATGCCCGGTTCCCCGGCGTTGTGTGCTTCGACCTGTTCAGCCACCTGCACCGTGCGGTTCTTGCTCGCACCGGGTGGCAACTGGATGTCGGTGATGGTGTAGCCCTGGTCTTCCACCGGCAAAAACGAGGAGGGCAAGCGAGTGAACGCCAGGCCCAGTCCGATCAACAGTACGCCGTAGATCAACAGGAAGCGCCCAGTGCGTTTCAACGCATAGGCCACCCAACCCTGATAGCGCTCGGTCAGTTGTTCGAAGCGGCGGTTGAACCAGCCGAAGAACCCGGTCTTTTCGTGGTGCTCGCCTTTGGCGATCGGTTTGAGCAGCGTCGCGCACAGGGCCGGGGTCAAGGTCAGGGCAAGGAAGGCCGAGAACAGGATCGAGGTGGCCATCGACAGCGAAAACTGCTGGTAGATCACCCCGACCGAACCCTGCATGAACGCCATGGGAATAAACACCGCGACCAGCACCAGGGTGATGCCGATGATGGCCCCGGTGATCTGCCGCATGGCCTTGCGCGTCGCTTCCTTGGGCGACAAGCCCTCGGTGGCCATGATCCGCTCGACGTTCTCGACCACCACGATGGCGTCGTCCACCAGAATGCCGATGGCCAGCACCATGCCGAACATGGTCAGCACGTTGATCGAAAACCCGAGTGCGAGCATCGTCGCAAAGGTGCCCATCAACGCCACCGGGACCACCAGGGTCGGAATCAACGTGTAGCGGATGTTTTGCAGGAACAGGAACATCACCGCGAACACCAGCAGCATCGCCTCGCCGAGGGTGTAGACGACCTTGGTGATCGACACCTTGACGAAGGGCGAGGTGTCGTACGGAATCGAGTATGCGACGTTCGCCGGGAAGTAGCGCTTGAGTTCATCCATCTTCGCCCGCACCAGGGTCGCGGTGTTCAGGGCGTTGGCACCGGGTGACAGCTGCACGGCGACGGCGGTGGACGGCTTGCCGTTCAGGCGCGTGGAAAACTGGTATTCCTGACTGCCGATCTCGACCCGCGCCACATCGCCGATGCGTACGGTCGAGCCGTCCGGGTTGGCCTTGAGGACGATGTCGGCAAACTCTTCAGGGGTCGACAACTGACCCTTGACCAGAATGGTCGCGGTGATTTCCTGGGTGGTACGGGTCGGCAGATCGCCGATGCTGCCGGCCGACACCTGGGCGTTTTGCGCGACGATCGCGGTATTGACGTCCGCCGGCGTGAGGTTGAACGCGAGCAGCTTCTGCGGGTCGATCCAGATCCGCATCGCCCGTTCGGCGCCGTACAACTGCGCCTTGCCGACGCCGTCCAGACGCTTGATCTCGTTCATCACGTTGCGCGCCAGGTAATCGCTGAGCGCCACGTCGTCGAGTTTGCCGTCGCTGGAGGTCAGGGTGATCAGCAGCAGGAAGCCGGAGGAGACTTTCTCCACCTGCAGACCTTGCTGGATCACCGCTTGCGGCAGCCTTGACTCCACGGCTTTGAGGCGGTTCTGCACGTCCACCTGGGCCAGTTCCGGGTTGGTGCCGGGCTGGAAGGTGGCCTTGATGGTGGCGCTGCCCAGGCTGCTCTGGGATTCGAAATACAACAGGTGATCGGCACCGTTGAGTTCTTCCTCGATCAGGCTGACCACGCTTTCGTCCACGGTTTGCGCCGAAGCGCCCGGGTACACGGCGTAGATTTCGATTTGTGGCGGCGCCACATCAGGGTATTGCGCCACCGGCAATTGCGGAATGGCCAGCGCACCGGCCAGCAGGATGAACAGGGCAACCACCCAGGCGAACACCGGACGGTCGATAAAGAACTGCGGCATAAAAAAGCGTCCTGCTTACTGACCAGTCACCTGGGCGAGTGGAAGAGGGGTGTCGTCGATCTGCACTTTCTCGCCGGGACGGGCGTGCTGCAGGCCTTCGATGACGATGCGGTCGCCTGCCTTCAGGCCGCCGGTGACGATCCAGCGATCGTTCTGCACGGCGCCGAGTTCGACCGGTTGCTGGCCGACCCGCTGCTCAGCGTCGAGCAGCAGCACCTGGGCGATGCCGGCGCTGTCACGCTGGATCGCCCGTTGCGGCACGCTGATGCCCTGCTGGTTGACCGCCTGTTCCAGGCGTACACGTACGAAACTGCCGGGCAGCAGGTCGAGGTCTGGGTTGGGGAACTCGCTGCGCAGGATGATCTGGCCGGTGCCCGGGTCGACCGTGATATCGCTGAACAGCAGTTTGCCCGGCAGGGGATAGAGGCTGCCGTCATCCTGAATCAGCGTGGCCCTGGCCTGGCCCTGGCCGACCTGCTGCAACTGGCCGGAGCGGAAGGCCCGGCGCAGTTCGTTGAGTTCGCGGGTGGACTGGGTCAGGTCGGCGTGGATCGGGTTCAGTTGCTGAATCAGCGCCAGGGGCGTGGTTTCGTTCTGCCCCACCAACGCGCCTTCGGTGACCAGCGCCCGGCCTATGCGACCGGAGATCGGCGCGGTGACGGTGGCATAGCCGAGGTTCAGTTTTGCTCGTTCAACGGCGGCTTTACTGGCGGCGACGTCGGCGGCGGTTTGCCGTGCGATGGCCCGGGCATTGTCGTAGTCCTGGGCGCTGACGGCCTTGTCATCGATCAACTGGGCGTAGCGTCGCTCCTGCAAGCCGGCCTGGAACGCGTTGGCCTCGGCTTTGCGCAAGACCGCTTCGGCGCTGTTCAGGTCCGCCTTGAAGGGGGCCGGATCGATGCGGAACAAGACATCGCCCTGTTTCACATCACTGCCTTCACGGAAGGTCTGCTGCAAGACCACGCCGGCCACGCGGGCACGCACTTCGGCCACACGGGGCGCGGCGATCCGCCCGCTCAGCTCGCTGCTGATGGTCAGTGGCCGTGCTTCGACGGTTTCGATGCGCACCGTGGCCAGCGGTGTCTGTTCCTCGGCGTTCGAAGACTTGTCACACGCCCCCAGTGTCAACGCCAGAGCAATCAGACTGAGCCTGGCAAGCAGATTCTTCGACATGTAATACCCCAATAATGACTCCCGGCATGCTACCGGGCGCAGGCGAGGGTAGCGGTGAAGCTTTGTTGGCGCTGTGTGAAATTGTGTAAGGGTTTTACTCAGGAACGAGTGAGGGCGTATATCCTTCAGTCCTTGATTTCTATTGCGTCTGAGAGATCGCTTCGCGGGCAGGCCCGCTCCCACAGTGGCCAGTGATGTTCAGATCATTTGTGTTCACCGCAAATCCTGTGGGAGCGAGCCTGCTCGCGAAGAGGCCGGAACAGACGCCAAAGCACTTTGTGGAAACACCCCATGCCCAACATCCTCCTGGTCGAAGACGACACCGCCCTCGCCGAACTGATCGCCAGCTACCTGGAACGCAACGGTTATTCCGTCAGCGTGATCAGTCGCGGTGACCCTGTGCGCGAACGTGCGCGGCTCGATCCACCTGACCTGGTGATCCTCGACCTGATGCTGCCCGGCCTCGACGGCTTGCAGGTCTGTCGCCTGCTGCGCGCCGATTCGGCGACCTTGCCGATCCTGATGCTCACCGCCCGCGACGACAGTCATGACCAAGTGCTTGGCCTGGAAATGGGGGCCGACGACTATGTGACCAAACCCTGTGAGCCACGGGTGCTGTTGGCCCGGGTGCGGACCCTGTTGCGCCGCAGCAGCCTCAGCGAGCCGCAGACCGCCAATGACCGCATTCTGATGGGCAACTTGTGCATCGACCTGTCCGAACGCACCGTCACCTGGCGCCAGCAACCAGTGGAATTGTCCAGCGGTGAGTACAACCTGCTGGTGGTGCTGGCCCGGCATGCCGGTGAAGTGTTGAGTCGCGACCAGATCCTGCAGCGTCTGCGCGGTATCGAATTCAATGGCACCGACCGTTCGGTGGACGTGGCGATTTCCAAGTTGCGGCGCAAGTTCGACGACCACGCCGGCGAGGCGCGCAAGATCAAGACCGTGTGGGGCAAGGGTTACCTGTTCAGTCGTTCCGAGTGGGAATGCTGAGCCGATGTTCAGAATCCTCTTTCGCCTGTACCTGGTGACCATCGTTTCATTCAGCGCCGCGATTTACCTGGTGCCGGATCTGGTGGTCAAGGTGTTCCACGAGCGCTTTGTCACCTACAACCTCGATTACTCGCGCGGGTTGCAAACGCTGATCGTCAAACAGTTTCGCTCGGTTCCGGCCGAACAGTGGGCGACCCTGGCCGCGGAGATGGACAAGGATTTCAATCCGCTGCGCATCGTGCTCAGCAGCAATGACGACAGCAGCCTGACGCCCGATGAGCAGCAGCGCCTGCAGCGCGGCGAGAACGTCGTGCGCGTGGGCGACTGGGGTTGGCGCACGCTGGCGGTCGCGCCGCTGAACGAGCGCACCGTGGTGCAAATGGTGGTGCCTCCGGATCCGCTGGACGTCAATCTGTTGTACTGGAGCATCAACGTACTGATCGGCGCGACCATGCTCGCGTGCCTGTTGTTGTGGCTGCGCCCGCACTGGCGTGACCTGGAGCGCCTCAAGGGCGCGGCCGAACGCTTTGGCAAGGGCAACCTGGGCGAGCGCACGCAAATTTCCCCGAATTCCAACATCGGCAGCCTGGCCAGTGTGTTCGACACCATGGCCGGCGATATCGAGAACCTGCTCAACCAGCAGCGCGACCTGCTCAATGCCGTGTCCCACGAATTGCGCACGCCGCTGACGCGCCTGGATTTCGGCCTGGCGCTGGCCCTCTCGGATGACTTGCCGGCAGCCAGTCGCGAGCGCCTGCAAAGCCTGGTGGCGCACATTCGTGAACTCGATGAACTGGTGCTGGAACTGCTGTCCTACAGTCGCCTGCAAAACCCGGCGCGGCTGCCGGAACAGGTCGAGGTGTCGCTGGATGAATTCATCGACAGCATTCTTGGCAGCGTCGACGAAGAAATGGAGTCCCCGGAAATCGTTATCGACGTGTTGCTCCATGGTCAGTTGGAACGCTTCAGCCTGGATCCGCGCCTGACGGCCCGCGCCCTGCAAAACCTGCTGCGCAATGCCATGCGCTATTGCGAAAAGCGTATTCAGATTGGTGTGCAGGTCAACACCGGCGGCTGTGAAATCTGGGTCGACGATGACGGCATCGGCATTCCGGACGACGAGCGCGAGCGAATTTTCGAACCTTTCTACCGCCTCGACCGTAGCCGCGATCGTGCCACCGGCGGCTTCGGTCTGGGGCTGGCGATCAGCCGCCGCGCACTGGAGGCCCAGGGCGGCACGCTTACGGTGCAAGCCTCGCCGTTGGGCGGGGCGCGCTTTCGATTGTGGTTGCCGGCTTCGGTTTGATTACGACAAGCGGCAGCATCATCTGTCAGGTTTGACAGTAGCAACGCACTGAGCTTGCGCGTTTCATGAGTCTGCAACGTATAGCCAGGACAAGGCGGCAGGGCTGGAGGAGACGAATGAGCGCGCCAACAATAAAAACCAGCGGGCAGGGTACGATCAGTGCAATCAGGGACGTCAGGATCGAAAACCTGTCGACAAAGTTTGCGATGGTCATGCCGGATGGCGGTTTCAGCACCGTGGCAATCAGAATCGGGCCTAACGTGACCGCCGAGGGACACGCCTGTTTTCTGGTGGGCGATGCGGTGAAATATACGATGTCGAAAGGGGCGACCGGAGAGCCGCAACAGGCTCATGGGCTCGAAAAGTCGGGCCTCGAAAGCTGGAGAGCATGACGAGCCGCGGGGCCTTTCACGACCCCGCAAGCCTGTGCCTCCCCATCACGCGCTCAGCCGCTTCCGCAACAACGTGGCCATCTCCTCCAAGTCCGTCATCGACTGATGCCCGATCAGCATCCAGGCGTGTTCCTGGTCCGCCCAATACACGATGTTCAGTTCGCGCCGTTGCTCCCGGGCCAAACGCCGGCTGCCGCTGTTGGAACGGGTAACGCACAGCGCCATGGGACCATGCGCGGGATCGAGGTAGGTGATCTGGGCGATGGGGGCGCCGTCGTACTCGAGGATTTGCGCACGCTTGAACTCGGCGCGGGGCAGGCTCAGTTTCGCCGGCGCGAGGTCAAGGCCCAGGCGCGCATCGATCGTCCGCAGTTGGGCCCGCTGGGTGGCTTCGTCAGTGGGCAAATGCTCCAGGGTCGCCGGCACATAGAGCGCCATGTAATCGGCCACCAGACCGCGCCAGTTGTGAGTCTGTCGACTCGCTTGCCAGCCGAGAAACAAACGGTCGGCCAGCACGCCACCGGCCAACAGTCCGGCCGCGGCGGCAAGGAACCAGCGTCGATTGAGCCCAGGGCGCACGGGGGAGGGAAGTGTGGCGAGCATGGCTTGCAGGCTATCCACCGGTGCCTGCCGGGCCAGTTCATCGTAGGCCTCCTTGAACGGCAGGCTGCTGCGATCCAGCCATTGCAGGCGCAGGCCAAGCATGGGGTCGGCAATGATGGCCGCGTCGATGCGCGAGCGCTGCTCGACATCGAGTTGGTTGTCGAGGTAAGCCACCAGTAGTTCGTCCGAGGGTTTCGCGTTCATCAATGTTCTCCTCGGTAAGGGTGGGGCACCGCGTGCAACGGTGGATACTCGGCCAGTTTCGCCCGGGCGGCGGCGAGGCGACTCATGACCGTGCCGATGGGCACTTGCAGCACATCGGCGACTTCGCGATAGGACAGGCCTTCGACGTAGGCGAGAAACACCGTTTCGCGCTGGGCCTCGGGCAACGCATCGACGCGGCGGATGACCTGTGCCGCCAATACGTGGGTCTGGGCCACGGCTTCACCATCGAACGACAAGGCCTGATCGGCATCCACCTGGCCTTGACCCTGGCGCACTCGCTGGGCGCGGATTTCGTTGAGCCAGATCGAATGCAGAATGCTCAACAGCCAGCGGTCCATGCGCGTCCCCGACACGAATTGCGCGGCCCGCTCCAACGCTCGCACGCAGGTGGCCTGCACCAGGTCATCGGCGATGTGCCGCTGTCGGGACAACAGCAGGCCGTAGCGCCATAAACGCGCCAGATGCTGGTTCAGTTCCGTTCGTATTTCCTGATCGCTGGCGATGGCGACCTCCGTCCGCTCGGGTTTTCAGGTTTTCGATGAATCGTTGATGGCTTCGGCCAGGTCCTGGTACTCCTCGCACTGGGTGTTGCCGCAGATGGATTTGATCTGCTGCAATTGCTCCTGCGCGAGATCCAGCCGGCCTTTGATCACATAGGCCTCGCCGAGGTATTCGCGGACCTGCGCGTATTGCGGGTCGAGTTTCACCGATTGCAGGTAATAACCGATGCCTTCGTCGGTGCGCCCCAGTTTACGCGTGGCGTAGCCGCGATAGTTCAGCGCTTTTGCGGTATTTGGCTGTTTCAGCGTGTCGAGCAGCGCCAGGGCTTCTTCATAACGCCCGTCCTTGGCCAGTTGATAGGCATAATTGGTGCGATCTTCGTCAGGCACCAGGTTGCTGGTCTGCCTGACACAGCGCTGCGACCGGGTATCCAGCACCTGACCCTTGGGGCAATTGGGTCTGGCAGGCGGCTCGTCACCGCCGCCACCACCGTTGGCCAGGGCGAGGGAGCCGGATAGTGCAACGCTCAGCAACAGCGGGGTCATCAGAACTGCAAAACGAATATTCATGGGCTTTGCTCCATCGATTCATGCGTTTGAGATCATAGTGCGCCCCGTCGAATGCAGCGCAAGCGGCCTGTACATTTGAAGGGGGCTGACTGCGCCGGCAATCTCATGTTCATGGTCAATGTCCTGAGAACACCGCAGCATGAACAATTATTCATTACGTTCTGCCAGTGGTTTCAAGGAAAGCTTGAATCGAGCCCTGAAGGGATCAAGAACTGCAGGCGAGCTAACGCTCGACCTGATGGCTCTGCTCGTCTGTAGGAGCGAGCATGCTCGCGAAGAACGCCAGGACAACGCGGGCATTCAGGCAGCACGCGTTATCGTTGACGTCCATCGCGAGCATGCTCGCTCCTACAGGGGAATGAATTCAAATGCGCTTTGGCTTTTGATCTTCTTGCCCCCTGACGCGCTATCAACCCAGCAGACGAATCGGCGCCCCCGCCGACCAGGCCTGGATGTCCTCGATCATTTGCGAGAAAAACAATTGGTAGTTCTGTTGGCTTACGTACCCGACATGGGGCGTCGCCAGCACGTTGTCCAGGGTCCTGAACGGATGGTGGGCAGGTAGCGGCTCATGTTCGAAGACGTCCAGTGCGGCGCCGGCCAGCCGCTGTTTCTGTAGCGCCTTGATCAACGCCGCTTCATCGACAATCGGTCCGCGAGCGGTGTTCACCAGCAGCGCCGTGGGCTTCATCCAGCCCAGGGCTTGTGCGTCCACCAGGCCCCGAGTGCGCTCGCCGAGCACCAGGTGCACCGACAGCACGTCGGCCTGTACGAACAGCTCCTGCTTGCTGACACGGGTTACACCGACTTGTGCCGCACGTTCAGCGGTAAGGTTTTCGCTCCAGGCGATGACGCGCATGCCGAACACCTGACCGAACTGCGCGACGCGCTGGCCGATGCTGCCAAGGCCGAGGATCGACAGTGTCTTGCCGTGCAAGTCGCCGCCAAGGCTTTGTTGCCACTGGCCGGAACGCAAGGCGTTGGCTTCGAGCACCAGATTGCGGGTTGCCGCCATGATCAGCGCCCAGGTCAGTTCCGGTGCGGCGTGTTTGTAGCTGTCGGTACCGCAGACCTGAATGCCCAGGGCCGCGGCGGCTTTCAGGTCCAGGGCCGCGTTGCGCATGCCGCCGGTCACCAGTAGCTTGAGCTTCGGCAGGCGGTGCAGCAGGTCTTCATCGAAGCGGGTGCGCTCACGCATCACGCAAATCACCTCAAACCCGGCCAGACGCTTGGCCAGGGCTTGGTTGTCGGCGGGGTAGTCATGGAGGAAACTCACCTGGCCGACGCTGTCCAGCGCCGACCAGTCCAGCACATCCCGCGCCACATCCTGCCAATCATCAAGCACTGCAATCTGTACAGGCATCAGCCTTTCCTCTTCAACGCACGGGGTTGGTTTTGTTCAGCCTGGCGAGCAGGGCGACATCAAACAAAGGCAATCGTCGCCCTTGAAGGTTCAGCCCATCCAGCCCAGTGTCGCCACGGCCAGTACGCCGTAACGGGCGCCTTTGGCCAAGGTGACGATCAGCAGGAAGCGCCCCAGCGGCTCGCGCATGACTCCGGCGACCAGCGTCAGCGGATCGCCGATCACCGGCAGCCAACTGAGCAGCAACGACCAGTGGCCGTAGCGTTGGTAATGAAACCGGGCTTTTTCCAGGTGCTGGGGACTTACCGGAAACCAGCGCCGGTCACGGAACCGGTCGACTCCGCGTCCCAGCCACCAGTTAAGCAGCGATCCCGAAACGTTGCCGAGGGTTGCCACCGCCAGCAGTGCCCAGAGCCAATGCCGATCGCTGAGCAACAGGCCCACCAGCACGGCTTCGGATTGCAGCGGCAGCAGCGAAGCCGCACCGAATGCTGCGAAAAACAGCCCGAAGTACGCACCCCAACTCAATGGGCCGGGTAGTCCGCAACCACCAGGTCAGTGCCGTCCTTTTTCAGGCCGATGACCTGATAGGCGTCACTCATGCCGTCCATCTCCATGCCAGGCGAACCCATGGGCATGCCAGGGGCCGCGACGCCCAACAGATCGTCGCGCTTGCTCAGGGCCAGGACCTGGTCGGCCGGAACGTGGCCTTCAACGAATTTGCCGTTGATCAACGCGGTGTGGCACGACGCTAGGCGCGGCGGCACGCCGTGCTGTTGCTTGAACTCACTCATGTTGGCTTCGACGTGGTCTTCGACCTTGAAACCATTGGCCTCCAGGTGGCTGATCCACTTTTTGCAGCAACCACAATTGGCATCGCGATGCACCTCGATCGGAATGAGATCGGCGGCCTGGGCCAGGGAGGACATGAACAGGGCGCTCAGGGCGATCAGACGCAGAGGGTTTCGCATGGGATTGGTCTCGACTAGCGGGCAAAAAACGCATTCTGACCCTTTTTATTGGTCAGGCATTCAAGGAGTGTTTCAGATTGCTACAAAGATCCGTCATCCGATGATGGTAGATCAATGCTGTCAGGCAGATGAGGGGCACATTACAAAATCGTCAGGTTGAAACGCCGAAAGAGTATGTCCTGATTGATAGTAATGAACTAACCGAAGTGTACAAAAAATAAAAACGGGCAGAGCTGTATGTACGGGTTGTTTCAGAATTGTACGATAATTGTAAAAACTCTGAATTTAAGTTTGGTGGCTTCATGTGTGCCGTTGATACTCGGTGACCACTGAATTCGGTCAGACATGGAGTTTTTCAATGACTATCGGTTATACCGGCGCCTGGACCCCGAAGGCGGGCCTGCTGGTTAGAGATAACGCCAGCAGTTCAAAACCTGTGTCCCAGAGCGTCAAGGTCAAGCAGATGCTGGCCCTGGTAGGCAGTAATCCGGTTGAACTGGATACAGCCAGGATGGACAAGATGCAATTGCGCAAGCAGATGAAGGGTTTTGACCCTGCCAATGTTTCAGTCAAGTCCATGGGCACGCTCAGTGTCTTTCTGAAAGAACGTGGCCTGATCAGCGATGTAACGGCGGTTACGCTGAGTAATGCCGGTGACAAGTTCGACCGCTTTGGCATCAAGGACCCTGACGCGAAGTTCAATGCGCTGGAATACTTTGCCACGCAACTGGACAACATCCAGAGCAACAATCTGAAGGGCAACAAGTACGCCAATTACTTGATTCCCGAGTTCAAGAAAGCGATCTACGTCCTGCAAAACCTGGAAACCTACGGCAAGAGCAACGGCCCCATGGAGCGGCCAGGCAGTAGTGTCTCGGCCAAGGCTTGACACCATTTGCGCGGCCCGTCCGGTGCATCGAACGGGCCGGCGACGCTTGGCGGTCGAGCAGTTTCATGACGTCTTGCGGATAACGCAGTCGCTGTAAAGAGTGCCTCCAGCGCTTGATTTTTACCGCAAGGATTCAGCAGGTTGAGCCGCCGTCAGCGATGCTGGTAATAACCCGATCCGCCATGGTTGTAGTAGTGATCGTGGTGCCGGCCCCCGTGAGGGTAAATAATGCAGCCGCTCAGGGTCAGGATGGCCAGCAGGGGAATCAGCGGTGTGATTCGACGCAACATTTGAAAGTCCTCATGGTTATCGCCGTAATGAAGCTAAAAAGCTTCATCGGCTGTAACATGAGACCCCGCTTGTAGCCGATTATTCCCCAAACCGGGTAAGTGCTTGGCATGCGTATCGATACACACCGGATACATTTTCAGATTCAGGAACCCGCAATGACTCAGTCGCAACGTTTGAAATACTCGATTCTGATCTCCCTGGCAGTACTGGGGATCATGTTTGGCCTTTCCTGGTTGCAGAACACCGGCGTCATCAGCGAGAAGATGTTCCAGTACATCGCCATTGGCGTGGCGGTGATCGTGGTGGTCATCAATGGCGTGATGCGCCGCAAGGTCAAGCCCTGATCACTGGTTGCGCAGAATGGCGGCAGCCTGTGGATGCAGGCTGTAGCTTTTGTCCGGATTGAGCACAATCACGCCTTCGCTGCACAAGCGCTTCAGCACTTCACGCACACTGAGAAAGGACAGGGGAATATCCAGGTCCAGCAATTGGCTGTGCACACCACGCACGCCAAGGCTGCGGTCGCTTTCGGCGGCCGTCAGCAGGGCATCGATGACTTTCAGGCGGATCAGGCTGGTCCGCAGGCCATAGCTTTTGAGCAGGATTCTGATCCGCTCGTTGCCGTGGCGGTCGGTACGCGGCTCGAATACGCCGACTCCCATGGAAGTACCCTTTGGCGCGTTGCTACCGTCCGTTGGCAGTTGCGAGTTGTACATTGCAAAACTCCTTTTCAGAGTCTGATCAGGAAAAATGGTCGCTCCTACATGACTGGACGTATGAGCAACCCAAATCATGAAGGCTCAAATGTAGAAATTTTGTCGCCGTCGTGTGATCAACCTGTTAGTCCAGGCGCTGTGCGCAGCCAAGGTCCTAAATTTTTGATGTGAGCTTCGTCCCTACAGGGAGGCGCAGTGCGCGTGGGCATGCGCACGGTCAGCCATCGTTTTTTCGATCAGGAGCGAGCGTGATTATTTCCAGCCAGTTAACCAGGCTGAGCCTGGCGGGTGTGACTCTGGGGTTGAGCCTTGCGGCGAGCGCGAGCGATATGCCTGCGCAAACGGGCGCCGACATTCGCCGAACCAGTTTTGGCGTGCCGCACATTCGAGCCGACAACGAGCGCGGGCTCGGCTACGGCATCGGCTATGCCTACGCCCAGGACAACCTGTGCCTGCTGGCCAACGAGATCACCACGGTGAATGGCGAGCGTTCGCGTTATTTCGGAGCGGATAAGCTCACCGTCGAGGAGCGTGAGAACCTGGTCAGCGATGTGTTTTTCACCTGGTTGAACACCCCGCAGGCCGTCTCCGGTTTCTGGCAGGCCCAGTCGCCGGAGGTGCGTGAAAGGGTTGAAGGCTATGTGGCGGGGTACAACCGTTCCTTGAGCGAACGTCGCGCCCAGGGTTTGCCGCCGCAGTGTCAGGGCGATTGGGTCCGGGACATCACGGCATTGGATGTGGTCAAGCTGACCCGGCGCTTGCTGGTCGAAGGTGGCGTCGGCCAGTTTGCCGAAGCCCTGGCCGCTGCCACGCCACCGAAAGCCGTGGCTCAGGCGTCGAGTGCGCAGGCAGCGTTCCAGGTGGCCGCCACGCGAATGCAGCGCTTTGCCCTGGACCGCGGCAGTAACGCGGTGGCGATCGGCAGCGAGCGTTCCTTCAACGGGCGCGGCATGTTGCTGGCCAATCCGCACTTCCCGTGGGTGGGCGGCATGCGTTTTTACCAGATGCACTTGACCATTCCCGGCAAACTGGACGTGATGGGGGCGGCGTTGCCCGGCCTGCCGTTGATCAACATCGGTTTCAATCAACACCTGGCCTGGACACACACGGTGGACTCGTCCAGGCATTTCACGTTGTATCGCCTGCAACTCGACCCCAATGATTCGACCCGATACCTGCTCGATGGCCAGTCGTTGCCGCTGGACAAGCAGACCGTGAGCGTCAACGTCCGGCAGGCGGACGGGCAGGTCCATGGGATGTCCCGTGTGATCTACAGCTCGAAGTTCGGACCGGTGGTGCAATGGCCGGGCAAACTGGATTGGGATCATCAGTACGCCTTCAGCCTGCGCGACGCCAACCTGGATAACGACCGCGTGCTGCAGCAGTGGTACGCCATGAACCGCGCCGAAAACCTCAAGGAATTCCAGGCCACGGTGCACAAGATCCAGGGTATTCCGTGGGTCAACACCCTGGCGGCGGACGATCAGGGGCAGACGCTGTACATGAACCTCTCGGTGGTGCCCAATGTCAGCGTCGACAAGCTGGCGCAATGCAGCGATCCGCGGATCGGCCTGCAGATGATCATTCTTGACGGTTCCAACAGCGCCTGCGCCTGGGACATCGACCCGCAGGCGCCACAGCAGGGCATCTTTGCAGCGGACAAGTTGCCGCAATTGCTGCGCAAGGATTTCGTCCAGCATTCCAACGACTCGGCCTGGATGGTCAACCCGGCGCAAGCGCTGACGGGCTATTCGCCGCTGATCAGCCAGGACAGCCAGCCATTGGGCCTGCGTTCACGCTTTGCCCTGGACCGTTTGAGTACGCTGAGCCGGGCGGGCAAGATCGCGTTGGCGGACTTGCAGCACATGGTCATGGACGATCAGGTGTATCAGGCGACTCAAGTGATGCCGGACCTGGTGCAATTCTGCGCAGGGGATCTCGGTGCCGAGGCCAAAACACTCGCGCCACTGTGCGCCAGCCTCCAGGCTTGGGACCGCAAGGCCAACCTGAACAGCGGTGTGGGTTTTGTGCACTTCCAGAATGTCATGGAGGCATTGGAGTCTGTGCCGGACGTATGGCGTGTCGCCTTCGATCCGCTGCACCCGCAACATACCCCGCGTGGCCTGGCGGTTGATCGCCCGCACGTGGCGCAGGCATTACGGGCCGCGATGCTGGCTTCGGTTGAGCAGGTCAAGGCGTCTGGCCTCAAGGCGAACAGTCGCTGGGGTGATATCCAGGTGGTCAGCAGCGGCGGCCAGCAAATACCGATCCACGGTGGGCCGGGTACGCTCGGCGTCTACAACGCCATCCAGAGCGTGCCGCACAGCGACGGTAAACGTGAAGTGGTCAGTGGCACGAGTTACCTGCAAGTGGTGACCTTCGATGAAAACGGACCACAGGCCAAAGGGCTGCTGGCGTTCTCGTTGTCCAGCGACCCGGCGTCGAAGTTCTCGCGGGATCAGACCCAGGCCTTTTCAACGAAACAATGGAGCGTGCTGCCTTTCACTGAGCAACAGATCCTGTCCGACCCTAACTATCAGGTACACACGATCAGCCAGCAGGATGCAACGGCAGCCAAGGTCGCCGCGCAGTAAAGAAATGGAGCGTTGAATGGATACCGAAGGCCGCACCCCGCAAGGGTGGCGGCCTTTTCAGCTTTTCGGGCTCTTTTGCGGAATCGCGTTGATCACCAGGTTGCCATTCTGGTTACGGGTCAGGTAGACCGGCAGGACCCGCGGCAAGGACTTCACCAGGCCGTCGATCTCTTTGATGTTGTAGATACCGCCAATGTGAATCGAGCCGGTGCTGTTGTCCGAGATCATCAGCGGCTTGTCCAGGTAACGATTGATCAGCGGCAGTGCATCGTTCAGGGCCAGATCGTCGAGCACCAGTTTGCCCTGGCGCCAGGCCAGCGAACTGTCATTGTCATAGGTCTGGCTGATGCGGGGAATATAGTCGCCCTGACGATAACTGGCCTGCATTGCCGGGCCCAGGCGCAAACCGTCGCCGGGCAGGTTGGCGTTGCTGCTGACCAGTACCGAACCCTCGATGAGATTGACCTTGACCTGGTCTTCATACATCCACACGTTGAATTGGGTGCCGGTCACCCGGATCCGGCCTTCGGCGGCCTTGACCACGAACGGGTGACGGGTGTCATGACTGACACTGAAGAAGGCTTCGCCTTTTTTCAGCGTGACTTGCCGATGATCCTTGTAGTTGCTGTACGTCAGTTCGCTGCCCAGGTTCAACTCCACCTGGCTGCCATCTTTCAAGGTGACCGTTCGAACATTGTCGGTGGCTTCGAAATGCTGGTACGCGTTCGGTACCCAGCCCAGGTGCCAGCCCCCATAACCGGCCAGCGGCAGCGCCAGGGCACAGATCGCCGCGGCAATGGCCAGGCGGCGCCAGGGGGTTTCCGGTTGGGGTCGAACCAGCGGCACGACGGGCTCGGGATGGGGCAAGTCGCCGGCGACCTCCCAGATCTCCAGCATCGCTTCATACTCGAAGGCATGCAGCGGGTGTGTATCACGCCATTGCTCGAACGCCTGGCGTTCCTGCTCGGTGCAGTCATTGGCGTGCAGACGCATGCACCAATGCGCAGCGGCATCGGTGATGGCGTCGTATTCGGCTTCCGAGAGCGAGTGTTCGGTCATTGGCTCATCCTGATTTCCTGCATTCTAACCTTTGGGGAAAGCCTGCGAGAACATCAGTCATGGCATTTAACCATCAATGTGTAGCTTTTTTTCAACGCCTCGCCTCGCGATACAGTGCCGTCGTGACCAAGGTGCCGCGCAAATCCGGGTGATCTGCGCGTTGTGATGTCAGGATCAGGTTCCAGAGGCCGAGGCGGCCGGTACCGGGTCCAGTTGCCGGCCCATTTCGCAGATCAGGAACGCGAGCGAATCGGCATTGTGCAAAATGACATCGATCCTGGAGTTCGCATTTTCAACATCCAGGAATGCTTCCCGTGCCTGCTCCATGGTCTTGCTGCCCGTCAGCTTCAGAATGGCCTTGCCGACGTGATAGGCGTTCGTAATCGAGTCCAGACTGATCCAGGATTGCAAGCCACTGTGCCAGCGCGCGAACAGTTCCTCTTTTGGTGTGTCCAGCGACAAGGCTTCTCGCTGGAAGTCCATCTGAGCCTGTTTCATGGCTGAGCCGTAGGCCGTGATCGGCGCGACCAGATCGCTGAAGGGGCGCCGGGCTTCAAGGTATGCGATGTCCACCGCCTTGGAAAACAAATGGGCGAACTCGTGGATGAGCGTGGCGGCCTGGCTGTGGCCGTCGACGTTGAAGGGTTCAGTCAGACAGGATTTGTACCAGTCGAGCCGTTGATCGAAAAACAGTTCGGTGAAATGCACGTTGCGCTGTTGATCCTTGTCCAGGACAAACGCGAGCATGTTGCTTTGTGGGGCCCGGCTTGAACCCACGATAAAGCGGTTGGAGTTCATCCAGTCTTCATCGGGGTCGACCAGCGCATTGCAGATGGGGAGGATGGCGTCCTTGATTTTGTCGAGCAGCGCAGTGTTCACCTGACCCACACCAAAGAAACGCTTGAGGAAGCTGTCCAGCCGGGTACCGGGGACGAGTCTGCGCAACTGCACCATGTTGTGCAAACTGTTGAATGCGTAATAACGGGCCATGTCGATGGCCTGCACGATCATTCGGGCTTTTTCGGGCTGTCTGGCACGAATTTCTTCCATCCCCCGGGCTTCGACGTTCAACACATCCCTGGCGATTTGGGCATGGGCAAACCGGTTGTGCATTTTCGACATGCCCTTGCCGAAATGGACGGTATGGAGATCCGGGTCGATAAGCCATTTCTTGTCTGGCGCAGTCAGCAATACGGGGCCTTCTTCCTCGCCCTTGACCATTCGCCAGACCGCCCCGGTCTTGTTCACGCCGTACACCTTGCCGGCGATGGGGGCGTAGGTTTTTTTGCTCGCCACATCGAGGTAGGTGCCGTCAGCGCTGTTTTTCGTCAAGCCCTTGAGTTCGACCGTGGTTTCGAATGGTTGCAGCCGCGTACGCAGCGGTGCCGTCGACCGGACCTGTGACCAGGGTTGCGCGTTCACGGCAGTGGCAGCTGTCTGATCAACCGTTTCGGCCGTGTCAGCCCATCCGTCAAGCGACAGCCGGCCCAATGACACGAGTTGTGTCGCACCGGCGATAAAGTCGCGCAATGCGTTCGTCCAGTGATGGTCCTGCAGGGCTTCAGCGGAATTCAGGGCATCCTTGTAGGCGTTCCAAAGAAACTGTCCATACGCAAGCTTGCCCGGCAGCAGGCCTGTGATGCGCTTGAGGCCAGAAACGAACAGTTGCTTGAAAGTCTCCCAGTCCGACTGACCGGTAGCATGCGACTGGCTGCCTGACATCTGTACCAGTAACTGAGTGTTGTCATGGAACAAGCGGGTGAGCAGATTGCCATCAATGGGATTTGAGGCGAGGGTGATTTCGCTCGCTTGGCCGACGGTGGACGCGAACAGGTTGCGAAACAGCGATTGCTCGCGGGTTGGCAGTCGACGAATCAACATGTCCTGCAATGGCCCCGGTGTATTGAACGCCGAGACAACGCCGGCCTCATTGTCGAACTCGATAAACGGAGAGCCACCGGGGTGGTAAGGGGCATAGAGCACTTGTGGGCCTGCTTTGCCACCGCCCGGGCCAATCAGGTACAGGCCCAGTGCCTTCACGGCCGCGGCGCCGGTTGTCTTGATCAGCTCCAGTGGCCGGGCAATGGCGTGTGCGCCTTCTACAGTCGCCCGGGCCGTGGCGTCCGGCATGTCCAGCACCTGCCGAAGGCAATCGAAAGCGCTGTCGGACAGCCGTTGCTGAAGTTTCAGTTCGTGGGCGTGCTGCAGCAATTGCCAGGGCAGCTGTTTGACGAAGCGCAACATCCGGCTTTCGACGTCGGCCGCTCGATTCGACAAGCTGTCCGTGACTTGTCTGGCGTAGTTCTGCGCGATGTTCAGTGACAGCAGCAGTTGGCGCACAGCGCTCTGGTCGAGTCCCTCGGGTAATGCCCTGGTGCTTGCCGAACCGACGTTGAACCCGCTGCCCTGCGCGATGTTGATGTGGTTCAAGGCGAACTCGGTGAGGCTTTGGGCGGGGCCGGCCAGGGCCAGGTCAGGGGTGATTTCGATGTTGTCGGGGTCCAGCGCTTTGGCGGGGAAGCGGCTGTCGAGCAACGACTTCAACGTTCCATGCACATACGACTTGAGGGATTCGATCCCGTGTAAATAGTCTTTGTCCTCGTCAACGCTGTTGCGGTATTGCTCCAGCAGTTCAAGGTGCAGTCGCTGGTCTTCCAGCGGCGCCATTCCAAGCCAGGCGGGCAGGGACTGCTGTTGGCTGATCGCGCGGGAAATCGAAGTGGCTCTATGCAGGTTGGTGTTGAAAACCGTTGTGGTCAGGGTTTCCAGGGCTTTTTTCTTCTTCGCGTCGCTCAGATCGAAAGTGCGTACCTGTTCGCAGCGAGCCAGAAAGTGCTCGATGGACGATTGCGCGACCCGCTCCAATGCAGACCCTTCAATCAGCCGCAGCGGACCGAGCGAGTAGCGTTGGTGAAAGGCGTGTTGGGCCGGGGTGAGGTTTTCCAGAATCGCCAGGCGTTGTTGCGGGTCGAGCAGGCGGCGATTCAGTTCTTGCCGTGCACGACTGATGGTGTCAAAGGCCTCCAGGCCTCCGCCAGGTGTCCACAGTATCGCCCGGCCGGAATGTGAGGGGTCGAGTCCGCCACGCTCGGTCAAGAGCAGACAATGGGCCAGGGGCACGACATCCCTCTGACCGGAACACTCCAGCGTCAACGAGTAGGCATCGGGCCGGAAGCCCTTGAGTGACAGGCGGGTTTGCCGGTGGGGCTGGTCCGGGTTGAAGACCGTTTCGACAATGGCCCGGTCCGCCTCCCGCAGTGTCGCACCGAGCACCCGCAGACTGGCCTCGCCACGGATGCCAACGGAAAGTGCATGGGCCAGACGGGGTTTCATGTTTTCCAGGTAGACCCGTTGCAAGGCCAGAGAAGCAACCGGTTGCGCTGCAAAATCTGCGTTGATCAGTGTTTCGATGTCGCTGAAGGTTTTGATGAAAGCTGCCGCCTTGTCGGCCAGCACCGTGGAGGGGTGCTGATCGCCGGATAACACGGGGCGCGTGCTCCAGCGTCCGTCGGTCTCCAGCGTCAGCAGGCGCTCACTGATCATCGAGCGGATATCCAGCGCCTTGTCGAACAGGGCGTGGATGTCCACGTTGCCGTCACTGTGTCGAAACACATGCAGGGCGTACTCCATGTTCTGCAGTTGCTTGGTGACGATGGTGTCGAAGAGTTTGCCGAAGATCCTGCCGGAGATCACTTCTCCGGTCACATTCGGCCGATCAAAGCCAATGAATCGCTGGCGTTCATCCAGGCTCAGGAGGCCATACAGTTCATCTTCGTGACCGGCCGCGCTGAACTTGCCGAGTATGGTGTCGCGCAAGTCCGGATAGTCCTTGAGCACCTGCAAGCCTTCGGTGGGCGTGTACAGAAATGCCTGGCTGGCGCTGAGCATCAGTGAGCCGGCCAACTCCACATAATTGGCCTGGTATTCCCACAGGCGCACGGTTTCGATTGTCATCGATACCTTTGTTGGGCTGGCCGTCGAGATCAGCGCGTGCAGATCGCGGCTTTGCTCCGGGGTAATGATCTCGGCTTCGCGCTTGAGCAGCAGTTGCACTCGAAACTGATCGGCGATGGCCCGGTTGAAGAATTCGCGACGCGATACACCATCGGCGCTCGCCGCGTTCCAATAGTGTTCGAGCTGCCCGACCAGCAGACTGGCCAGCTTGCGCGAGACTGTCGTGACCGCAGTTTCCCAGTGTCCCTGGTCATCTTTTGCCGGGGACTTTCGGGGATGGGAAAACTCATGGACCTGCCCGGACGGCCAACGCTGATGGCGATAGCGCAGGAGTACGGCTTCACTCAGGGACAGGGAGTTGACCCAGCGTTGCGTCGAATGGCTTTCGTCAGCATTTTCTGGCGTTGTCGTCAGGTAGAAGTTCACTCGGGTCTGGCTCTGATCCAGGCCGGGGAAAGACGTCGCCAACTGTCGGTCCAGCAATGCCTCAAGCAGCGACTTCAGGGACGGCAGCGCTTTGAGCTCGTCGAGCAAGGCCTTGTCATTGAGTTGCTGGCAGTTGGAGACGCTGGTGCGCTGATCTTCGAACACGTCACCTTCGATGGTTTGAAAGTCCAGTTCGATTTCGCCGGCCGCCACCACGGCCTTGCGTTGTGACAGCGCCATGAAGGCCAGCAATTCGTCGCCTTCGCCAGCATTCTTGAGTTGTGTCTCCAGCTCTTCGGCAAGGGCCGCACGGTTGGCGAATTTCTGAATTCCGCCGTACGGGGTGTAGAGAATCACGCCGTTGTCATCCGGCGTCGCGGTCAGCAGGAAGCTGCCAGCCAGTGGCAAAGGTTCCAGTCCCGGTATTTTCAGCTGGATGGTTTTGGCCAGCATGGGTGGCGTCTGCCTATCGCGCAGGGCCTGGCTCGCCAGTGATATTTGGCTGAACCATTGGAAATCCTTTTGCGTCAGCCCGTGGGTTTTGCCCAGTTCTCGCCAGAGGCCGGGCATCGACAGGGCCTGGGGGAAAAACAGCGGAGTTACAGGTGTAGACATCGTCGAGTCTCGTTCAAGGTGCCACTCAAAGGCACTTGTGGGTTGAGCATCGAGACTAAAAGCCGGTGCATTGACCCAGGTGGTAAATAGCTAACGCACAGGGCGCGGACATTTGTGACACCGATAAACGCGAACGACGCTGAGCGAAAGGTTGACAGGTCGCTCGCCGCGCGTTGTTAATCGGCGGGTCTTTGTACGCTGTTGTTCCCTCCAATAATCAGTCTGGAGCTTCAGATGTCTGCGCCACACGATCACGCGTCTACCGCGGTTTCATCACACCTGTCACTCCAGGCGCTGAGCGCTTTGCTGGAGAAGATTTTCCTGCGTCATGGCACGTCGGCCGACGTTGCCAGGGTGCTGGCACAAAACTGTGCCGGTGCCGAGCGCGATGGTGCCCTCAGTCATGGGGTATTCCGGATTCCAGGTTATGTTTCGACGCTGCAAAGCGGCTGGGTCGATGGCCAGGCCGTTCCGGTGGTCGAAGATGTGGCCTCAGGGTTTGTGCGGGTCGATGCCAATAACGGTTTTGCGCAACCGGCCCTGGCGGCGGCACGCGAGTTGCTGGTGCAGAAGGCCCGAAGTGCCGGCATTGCGGTGCTGGCGATCCGTAATTCGCACCATTTCGCGGCTTTGTGGCCGGATGTCGAACCCTTCGCCGATGAGGGCCTGGTGGCATTGAGCGTGGTCAACAGCATGACCTGCGTGGTGCCCCACGGCGCCGACCGGCCACTGTTCGGCACCAACCCGATTGCCTTCGCTGCGCCGCGGGCCGATGGCGGACCGATTGTCTTCGACCTGGCCACCAGTGCCATCGCCCATGGCGATGTGCAAATTGCCGCACGCGAGGGCGAACGCTTGCCGGCAGGGATGGGCGTGGACAGTCTCGGCCAGCCGACCACCGACCCGAAAGCGATTCTCGAGGGCGGCGCGTTGTTGCCTTTTGGCGGGCACAAAGGTTCGGCGTTGTCGATGATGGTCGAGTTGCTCGCGGCGGCACTGACCGGCGGCAATTTTTCCTTCGAATTCGACTGGAAGGACCACCCCGGCGCCAAGACACCCTGGACTGGCCAATTGCTTATCGTCATTGATCCGAGCAAGGCCGCCGGGCAAAGTTTTGCCGAACGCAGCCAGGAACTGGTGCGGCAAATGCACGGTGTCGGCCTGAAGCGTCTGCCGGGTGACCGGCGTCATCATCAGCGCGCCAAGTCGCAGGTCAATGGCATTGAGCTGGATGCCCGGACGCTGGCGAACCTGCGGGAGCTGGCGGGCGTCTGACTCTGTCGGCCTGGGTATGGAACCTGTGGGAGCGGGCTTGCTCGCGAAGGCGTGGTGTCAGCCGAAATCCTGGTTGCTGACACACCGCCTTCGCGAGCAAGCCCGCTCCCACACAGGGTTCAGTTTTTGCCAGTATTTACCGCCGCCCCAACAACAATCCCACCACCAGACCAAACCCGGCGGAAATCGCCACGGTTTGCCATGGATGTCCGCCGATGTAGGTTTCAGTGGCCTCGACCGCGGGCAGGGTCCGGTCTCGCGCGCGGGACACCGAATCCCCGGCCTGCTGGAGCTTCAGGGCGATCTGTCCGCGAAGGGTCTCCGCTTCCTCACCGACCAGTGAGGCGCTGTTTTTCAGCAGCTTTTCCGACTCTTCGATCAGTGCTTGTAGCTCGCTGAATGCCAGGGGGCGTTCTCAATTAGTTTCCCCGCCGCGCCGGGTCTGCTGTTGTGCAGGGCAAGGCGCGAGAAGCGTGGTTTGGTCATTCCAAATAAGCTTCGAGCAACACAGCCCTGCACAACAGCAGGCCCGGCCCTTCGGGTTGTGCCTTAAAGCGGGTCAGGCTGCGTTGCAGGCCTTGGAAAGGGAACAACCATTCCCAGCGGCCTGCGCCTTGCCTGACTCGCTTTAAGGCACAACGCGGCGGGGAAACTAATTGAGAACGCCCCCTGGATCCTTGATTTGATCTTCGGCGGCTTGCGCGTTGGTTTTGCGGGCCATTGAACTACTCCTTGCAGGTGAGTGGACAGTGAACAATGGAGTTTGCCGTCGTCGGAAAAGTTGCAGCTATTTTGCCTGGGGAGGCCATTTTGCTGAAAAACCGGCGCAGGACATTTCGTCCTACAGTGTAAGATGTCGCCTATTTTACGCAGCAGGAAATTCCCATGAGCTTCAATCTGGCCGACAAACCCCTCGCCGAGCGCGCTGCGCTGGAAGACGAGAAATCCCGTCTGTTCGAACTCTGGCAAAACAACCTGGGCAAAGCCAAGGGTGAGGCCGCGCGGTTGTTTGGCGAACGGGCCAAGCGCAAAGGCAAGTGGGCGGAATGGGTTCGCGCCGAACTGGACGGCATGTCACCCCCGGAACTCGCCAACATGGTGCGCAGCGAAGTCAATCGCCTGATGGCGGCCAACAAGTAACCTCGGTCGTCAGGCGAAACTCGCGACAATCGCTTCACGCACTTTCAACACCAGCGGATCGAGCTGCGTGCTGGTGCGCCAACCCAGCTCGATCGGGTACCGCGGCAGCGCCAGGGGGCAGGGCAGCAATGCCAGTCCGCTGAGCGTTGCGATGCTTTGCGCCGCATGGGCCGGTATGGTCGCCACGGCCTGGCTGCCCTTGAGCAAGTGCGGTAGCGCGGCAAAGTGCGTGGTCGAGGCGCACACCCGCCGATTCAATCCCAGCGCCGCCAGTCCCTCGTCGGTAATCCCGATAAAACCGCCGGACGACACCAGAATGTGTTCGCGGGCCACAAACTCTTCAAGACTGATGCTCTGCTGGCCCGCGACCAGGCTCGACGGGTCTGCCAGGCACAGGTATCCGCCTTCCCCCAACACCTGGCGGCTGAGCAGCCGCTCGGCAAACCCGCCCGCGGCAATCGCCAGGTCGATGCTGCGCTCCATCAATGCCTGGGCGACGATCTGGCTGTGGGTCTGGCGGAATATCAACCGCAACTTCGGTGCGCGGCGGGCGATTTCTTCGATCAGCCGCCGGCCGTAGGCAATTTCGAAATCATCCGACATCCCCACAGTCACCGAGCGACCTTCGTACTGTTGCGCGGCCGGATCGACCATCGCCAGGCTTTGCCGGCACTTGTCCAAGGCATCGCTGACCACTGGCTTGAGCTGATTGGCCTTGAGCGAGGGCGCCAGTCCGCGCCCGGTGCGCACGAAAAGTTGATCGCCATACACCTCGCGCAACCGCCGCAAGGCCGCACTGACTGCCGATTGCGTCACGCCCAGGCGCAAGGCGGCACGGCTGGCGCTGGACTCTTCGTGCAGCGCTTCGAAGACTTTGAGCAGGTTGAGGTCGATGTCGGTGATATTCATTTGGCTCATATCATTCAGCAGTCAATCGGTCTTTATTGATGATCACGTGGCGCTGGAGAATGAGCAACACCCGATGTGAATGGAGTTTTCGAGATGCCCAAATCAATCGTTGCTGCCCTGCAGATCGGCGCCATGCCTGGTGGCAAGGCCGACACCCTGGAACAGATCCTGTCCTATGAAAACGCAATCATCGAGTCCGGTGCCGCGTTGGTGGTGATGCCCGAAGCGCTGCTGGGCGGGTATCCCAAAGGCGAGGGCTTTGGCACGCAACTGGGCTATCGCCTGCCGGAAGGACGCGAAGCCTTTGCCCGCTATTTTGCCAATGCCATTGACGTGCCCGGCGCGGAAACCGAGGCATTGGCGGCGCTGTCCGCACGCACCGGAGCCAATCTGGTGATCGGCGTGATCGAACGCGCCGGCAGCACCCTGTACTGCACCGCGCTGTACTTCGATCCCCAGGCCGGGCTGCTGGCCAAACACCGCAAGCTGATGCCCACCGGCACCGAACGGCTGATCTGGGGCAAGGGCGATGGTTCGACGCTGCCAGTGATCGACAGCCAGGTCGGACGCATCGCTGCGGTGGTTTGCTGGGAAAACATGATGCCGCTGCTGCGCACGGCGATGTATGCCAAAGGCGTGGAGGTGTGGTGCGCGCCGACCGTGGACGAACGAGAGATGTGGCAGGTCAGCATGCGTCACATCGCCCATGAGGGGCGCTGTTTCGTGGTCAGCGCCTGTCAGGTCCAGGCATCGCCCCAGGCCCTGGGCCTGGACATCGCCAACTGGCCGGCGGATCGGCCATTGATCGCTGGCGGCAGCGTGATTGTAGGACCCATGGGCGACATTCTCGCCGGACCATTGCGCGATAGTGCCGGCCTGCTCACCGCGCAAATCGATACCGACGACCTGATACGCGCCCGCTACGACTATGACGTGGTCGGTCATTACGCTCGCCCGGATGTCTTCGAGCTGACCGTGGACGAGCGCGCCAGGCCGGGGGTGCGCTTCACGTGCTGATGCCTGAGGGCTTTGGCCAAACCAGTCAGGCAACTTGATAACTTTGACCATTGCCCGACACCCCGCGCAGAGCGAGTATTTCCCTGTTGATTACGGTTCCCCCAACCTAATAAGAAACACAGAGGGATTCTGGCAATGCGCGATTACTTGTCCGCTACTTCTCAGTTCAATTATCAGCAAACCGTCGACGCTGCGCTCGCAGGCGACCTGACGGCTCTCAACGCCTGTGTCGAATGCTGCGACCGGCATGCCTTGCCGGGGCGCATTGCGCTGTTCTGGGAAGGGCGCGACGGCACCAGCGCGGCTTACACTTTCACCGAACTGCAGGACAAGGCCGCGCGCTTCGCCAATTTCCTGCTGGCCCAGGGCGTGAAGAAAGGCGACAAGGTCGCCGGCCTGCTGCCACGCAATATCGAATTGTTGATCACCGTGTTCGCCGCCTGGCGCATCGGCGCTGTTTATCAACCGTTGTTTACCGCGTTCGGTCCCAAAGCCATCGAGCACCGCCTGAGCTGTTCTGGCGCCAAAGTGGTGGTGACCGATGCGGTGAACCGGCCGAAACTTGCCGAGGTCGCCGATTGCCCGACCACGGTGACCGTCACCGGTCCGAAAGGGCAAGGCCTGGTTCGTGGCGATTTCAGTTTCTGGGCCGAGCTGGCCAATTTTTCCGCCGACTGCGAACCGGTGCTGCTGACCGGGGAAGATCCGTTTCTGCTGATGTTCACCTCGGGCACCACCGGCCCGTCGAAAGCATTGTCGGTGCCGCTCAAGGCCATCGTTGCGTTCCAGAGTTATACCCGCGATGCCGTGGATCTGCGCCCGGAAGACGCGTTCTGGAACGTCGCCGATCCGGGTTGGGCCTACGGTATTTATTTCGGTGTCACCGGACCGATGGCCATGGGGCATCCGATCACTTTTTACGATGGCCCGTTTACCCTCGAAAGCACCTGCCGGGTGATCAACAAGTACGGAATTACCAACCTCACCGGTTCGCCGACGGCCTACCGTCTGCTGATTGCCGGCGGCGCGGAGTTCGCCAGATCGATCAAGGGCAAACTGCGTATCGTCAGCAGTGCCGGCGAGCCGCTGAACCCGGAAGTGATCCGCTGGTTCGCCGATAACCTCGGCGTGGTCATCCACGATCACTACGGCCAGACCGAACTGGGCATGGTGCTGTGCAACCATCACGGCCTCGAGCACCCGATCCACCTGGGCGCCGCCGGCTTCGCCTCACCGGGCCATCGCATTGTGGTGCTGGATGACGACTGCAAGGAACTGGGCACAGGCCAGCCGGGCATTCTGGCCATCGACCGCAGCCAATCGCCGATGTGCTGGTTCGCCGGCTACGAAGGCGGGCCGACCAAGGCTTTTGTCGGCGACTATTACCTGAGTGGCGACACCGTCGAGTGGAACCCGGATGGCAGCATCAGTTTCGTCGGGCGCAGCGATGACGTGATCACTACGTCCGGCTACCGGGTCGGTCCGTTCGATGTGGAAAGTGCGCTGATCGAACACCCGGCCGTGATCGAGGCCGCCGTGATTGGCAAGCCCGATCCGGAGCGCACCGAACTGGTCAAGGCCTTCGTCGTGCTCAGCGCGCAATACCGCGCCGCCCCCGAGTTGGCCGAAGAGCTGCGCCAGCACGTGCGCAAGCGCCTGGCGGCGCACTCGTACCCCCGTGAAATCGAATTTGTCAGCGAATTGCCGAAAACCCCAAGCGGCAAATTGCAGCGCTTTATCTTGCGCAACCAGGAAATCGCCAAGGCTCAAGAGGCTGCGGCGAAGAACGTTCCAGCTTGAACCCAGGGAAACAATGATGCAGATCGAGAACAAGATTTTTATCGTCACCGGCGGCGCTTCCGGCCTCGGTGCCGCCACCGCCGAGGTGCTGGTTGCCGCCGGTGCGAAAGTGATGCTGGTGGACATGAACGCCGAAGCCGTTGCAGCCCAGGCCCAACGCCTGGGTGCGCACAGCGTGGTGGCGGATATCAGCGACGAAGCGGCGGCCGAAGCCGCCGTGCAGGCGACGGTCAAGGCGTTTGGCGGCCTCAACGGTCTGGTCAACTGCGCCGGCATCGTGCGCGGCGAGAAAATCCTCGGCAAGAACGGTCCGCACGCGCTGGCCAGTTTCAGCCAGGTGATCAACGTCAATCTGATTGGCAGCTTCAACATGCTGCGCCTTGCGGCAGCGGCGATCGCCGAGACCGAAGCGGATGCCGATGGCGAGCGCGGGGTGATCATCAACACCGCCTCGGCTGCGGCTTACGACGGCCAGATCGGCCAGGCGGCTTACTCGGCGTCCAAAGGCGCCATTGTCAGCCTGACCTTGCCCGCTGCCCGTGAACTGGCGCGTTTCGGCATCCGTGTCATGACGATCGCCCCCGGCATTTTCGAAACACCGATGATGGCCGGCATGACCCAGGAAGTCCGCGATTCCCTGGCCGCTGGCGTGCCATTTCCGCCGCGTCTTGGCAAACCCGCCGAGTACGCCGGGCTGGTCAGGCATATCATTGAAAACAGCATGCTCAATGGCGAGGTGATCCGTCTCGACGGTGCATTGCGCATGGCCGCCAAATAAGGAGGATTTGTCATGACAATGTCCAACGATCCAATTGTTATCGTCAGCGCCGTCCGCACCCCGATGGGTGGTTTTCAGGGCGATCTGAAAAGCCTGACCGCGCCGCAACTCGGCGCAGCTGCCATCAAGGCCGCGGTGGAGCGCGCCGGAGTCGCCAGTGACAGCGTCGACGAAGTGCTGTTCGGCTGCGTACTGCCGGCAGGCCAGGGCCAGGCGCCCGCGCGCCAGGCGGCGCTGGGTGCCGGGCTGGATAAATCGACCCGCTGCACGACCCTGAACAAGATGTGCGGTTCGGGCATGGAAGCGACGATTCTGGCCCACGACATGCTGCTCGCTGGCAGCGCCGACGTGGTCATCGCCGGTGGCATGGAAAGCATGACCAATGCGCCTTACCTGCTCGATCGCGCCCGTAGTGGATATCGCATGGGCCATGGCCGGGTGCAGGACTCGATGTTCCTCGACGGCCTCGAAGACGCCTACGACAAGGGCCGTTTGATGGGGACCTTCGCCGAGGACTGTGCCGAAGCCCATGGTTTCAGCCGCGAAGCCCAGGACGCGTTCGCCATTGCCTCGACCACTCGCGCCCAGCAGGCGATCAAGGACGGTAGCTTCCAGGCCGAGATCGTTCCGCTGACCGTGACAGTGGGCAAAGAGCAGGTCGTGATCAGCAATGACGAACAGCCGCCAAAAGCCAAACTGGACAAGATCGCTTCGTTGAAGCCGGCGTTCCGCGATGGCGGTACGGTGACGGCGGCCAACTCCAGTTCGATCTCCGACGGTGCGGCCGCGCTGGTGCTGATGCGCCAGTCCCAGGCACAGAAACAAGGCTTGAAGCCATTGGCGGTGATTCATGGCCACGCCGCGTTCGCCAACACCCCGAGCCTGTTCCCCGTGGCGCCGATCGGCGCGATCAAGAAGCTGGTGACAAAGACCGGTTGGTCGCTGGACCAGGTCGACCTGTTTGAAATCAACGAAGCGTTTGCGGTAGTCAGCCTCGTGGCGATGACGCAACTGGAAATCCCCCACGAGAAACTCAACGTGCACGGCGGTGCTTGCGCCCTCGGTCACCCAATCGGGGCGTCCGGTGCGCGAATTCTGGTAACGCTGCTCTCGGCCCTGCGCCAGAAAGGCCTGAAACGCGGCGTTGCGGCGATTTGCATCGGCGGCGGCGAAGCGACGGCCATGGCCGTGGAATGCCTGTACTAAGACTGCGCAGTCTCCTGTAGGAGCGAGCATGCTCGCGATAGCGGTGTGTCATTCAAAAATGATGTCGACTGACACGGCCTCATCGCGAGCATGCTCGCTCCTACAGAAGGGCAATCAAACTTTAAGGATTCACCATGATCCCCAATGACGACCAACAACAGATCCGCGACATGGCCCGGGATTTTGCCCAGGATCGGCTCAAGCCGTTCGCCGCCGAATGGGATCGCGAGCACCGCTTTCCCAAGGAGGCCATCGGCGAGATGGCCGGGCTGGGCTTCTTCGGCATGCTGGTGCCGGAGCAGTGGGGCGGGTGTGACACCGGTTACCTCGCCTACGCCATGGCCCTGGAAGAAATCGCCGCCGGCGATGGTGCCTGCTCGACCATCATGAGCGTGCATAACTCCGTGGGTTGTGTGCCGATCCTCAACTACGGCAACGACGACCAGAAAGAGCGTTTCCTCAAGCCTTTGGCCAGCGGTGCGATGCTCGGTGCCTTTGCCCTGACCGAGCCCCAGGCCGGCTCCGATGCCAGCGGCCTGAAAACCCGTGCCCGCCTGGAAGGCGATCACTACGTACTCAATGGCAGCAAGCAATTCATCACTTCCGGCCAGAATGCCGGGGTGGTGATCGTGTTTGCGGTGACCGATCCGAACGCCGGCAAGCGCGGCATCAGTGCGTTCATCGTGGCCACCGACTCGCCGGGCTACACCGTCGCGCGGGTTGAGGACAAGCTCGGTCAGCATGCGTCCGACACCTGCCAGATTCTCTTTGAAGACGTAAAGGTCCCGGTGGCAAACCGCCTGGGTGAAGAGGGCGAAGGCTACAAAATCGCCCTGGCCAACCTTGAAGGCGGTCGCGTCGGCATCGCTTCGCAATCGGTGGGCATGGCCCGCGCCGCGTTCGAAGCGGCTCGCGATTACGCCCGTGAGCGAGAGAGTTTTGGCAAGCCGATCATCGAGCACCAGGCCGTGGCGTTCCGCCTGGCGGACATGGCGACCCAGATCGCCGTTGCGCGGCAAATGGTGCATTACGCTGCCGCCTTGCGTGACAGTGGCAAACCGGCCCTGGTGGAGGCCTCGATGGCCAAACTGTTCGCTTCGGAAATGGCCGAGAAGGTATGCTCCTCGGCGCTGCAAACCCTCGGTGGCTACGGTTACCTCAACGACTTCCCGCTGGAACGCATCTACCGTGACGTGCGGGTGTGCCAGATCTACGAAGGCACCAGTGATATTCAGCGCATGGTCATTTCGCGCAATTTATAAGAAGGAGTGCCCCCTGTGAGCTACGAAACGATTTTGTTGGAAACCCACGGCCGCGTGGGTCTGATTACCCTCAACCGTCCACAGGCGCTGAACGCGTTGAACGCGCAGATCGTCAGCGAGCTGAACCATGCCCTTGATGGCTTCGAGGCTGACTCGAACATTGGCTGCATCGTCCTGACCGGTTCGAAAAAAGCCTTCGCCGCCGGTGCCGACATCAAGGAAATGGCCGAGCTGACCTATCCGCAGATCTACATTGACGATCTGTTCAGCGACAGCGACCGCGTGGCCAACCGCCGCAAGCCGATCATTGCGGCGGTCAACGGTTTCGCCCTGGGTGGCGGTTGCGAACTGGCGTTGATGTGCGACTTCATTCTGGCGGGCGACAATGCGAAGTTCGGCCAGCCGGAAATCAACCTCGGCGTGTTGCCGGGCATGGGCGGCACCCAGCGCCTGACCCGTGCCGTGGGCAAGGCCAAGGCCATGGAAATGTGCCTGAGCGGGCGTTTGATCGATGCCGTGGAAGCGGAGCGTTGCGGGATCGTGGCGCGCATCGTGCCTAGCGATGAGCTGCTGGATGAAGCGCTGAAAGTCGCGGCATTGATCGCCAGGAAGTCGCTGCCGATCGCGATGATGGTCAAGGAAAGCGTCAATCGCGCCTTTGAAGTGAGCCTGGCCGAAGGTGTGCGTTTTGAGCGTCGGGTATTCCATGCGGCGTTTGCGACGCAGGATCAGAAGGAAGGGATGGCGGCGTTCATTGCCAAGCGTGAGGCCGAGTTCCAGGATAAGTAAAATGGCGGTCTGACTGACGCCTTCGCGGGCAAGCCCGCTCCCACATTGGGTCTCAGCATCTATGAGGTCCCTTGTGGGCGCGGGCTTGCTCCGGGCGGCGTTCCGACGAAGCTATTGAGTTTTCACACCAGGTAGTTCTTCAGTTCGCGGGCAATCACCATCCGTTGAATCTCGCTCGACCCTTCGTAGATCTGTGTGATCCGCGCATCCCGATAGTATTTCTCCACCGGATAGTCTTCCAGGTAGCCGTAACCGCCATGAATCTGCATGGCCGACGAGCAAACCTTTTCCGCCATTTCCGAGGCAAACAGCTTGGCTTGCGAGGCCTCCGAGAGACAGGGCTTGCCGGCCGTGCGCAGGCGTGCGGCGTGCAGGATCAGCAAGCGTGCTGCGTTCAACTGCATGTGCATGTCGGCCAGCAGGTTGGCGATGCTCTGGTGTTCATTGATCGTTTTGCCAAACTGCACCCGGTCGCGGGAATAGGCCAGCGCCGCTTCGAACGCCGCGCGGGCGATGCCCAGCGCCTGGGCGGCAATGCCGATGCGGCCGCCTTCGAGGTTGGACAGGGCGATGGCCAGGCCCTTGCCGCGCTCGCCGAGCAGGTTGGCTTCGGGGATGGTGCAGTTGTTCAGGGTCACCGCGCAGGTGTCGGAAGCGCGGATGCCCATCTTGTGTTCGGTGCGATCGACGATAAAACCAGCGGTGTCGGTGGGTACCAGGAACGCCGAGATGCCACGTTTGCCCAGGTCCGGATCGGTCACGGCAAACACGATCGCCAGCTTGGCCCGCTTGCCGTTGCTGACGAACTGCTTGGCGCCGTTGATCACCCACTGGCCGTCGCGCAGTTCGGCGCGGGTGCGCAGGTTGTGCGCCTCGGAACCGGCCTGGGGTTCGGTCAGGCAGAAGCAGCCGATGGCCTGGCCGCTGGCCAGGTCCGCCAGCCAGGTCTGTTTCTGTTCTTCGCTGCCGTAGTTGAGCACCGGCCCGCAACCCACGGAGTTGTGGATGCTCATGAAAGCGCCGGTCGCACCGTCGCCGGCAGAGATTTCTTCCACGGCCAGGGCGTAGGCCACGTAGTCGACATAGGTGCCGCCCCATTCCTCGGGGACCACCATGCCCAGCAAGCCCAGCTCGCCCATCTTCGCCACCAGACCGTCATCGATCCAGCCGGCCTTTTCCCAGGCCTGGGCATGGGGCGCGATCTCGCCACGGGCAAAATCCCGGGCCATGTCGCGGATCATCACTTGCTCTTCGCTCAATTCGATATCGTGCATGGCTCAGCTCCCGCTTTGGTCAAACTCGCTGAAGAAGCTCGCCACGTGTTCGGCGTCCAGCGCCTCGAGGGTAGGCGGGTTCCAGCGTGGTGTCTTGTCTTTGTCGATCAGCAAGGCGCGTACGCCTTCGATCAGGTCGCCGCGCTCGAACCACTGGCGGTCCAGATGCAGCTCCAGGGTGAAACATTGCTCAAGCGGCAACTCGCGCCCGCGCCGGAGCATTTCCAGGGTCACGGCCATGGCCAGCGGCGAGCGGGTTTCCAGCAGGTTGGCGGTGGTGACAGCCCACTCGTGGCTGTCGGCGACCGTTACCTCGCGCAGTTGTTTCACAATACTCGGCACATCGGGTTGGGCGAAGAAGTGGTCGATGGCCGGGCGCAAAGACGCCAGTGGCGCGTCGGGCAGTTGCTGTACGGCACATTTCGCCAGCAGGCCTTGCAGGTCCTTGAGTGGCGTGTCGCGCCATTCGAGCTGGTCGAGATTCTCGTCCAGGGCACCCAGTTTGTCGCTTTCCAGGTACCAGTCGGCCAGCCCGCAATACAGTGCATCGGCAGCGCGAATCTGTACGCCGCTGACGCCGAGGTATATCCCCAGTTCACCGGGGATCCGTGGCAGGAAGTAACTGCCGCCGACGTCCGGGAAATAGCCGATGCCGACTTCCGGCATCGCCAGACGGCTTTTTTCGGTGACCACGCGCAAATCTGCGCCTTGCACCAGGCCCATGCCGCCGCCGAGGACAAAACCGTCCATCAGCGCCAGCACCGGTTTGCGGTAACGGTGGATCGCGAGGTCGAGGGCGTATTCCTCGACGAAGAAGTCTTCGTGCAAGGTGTCGCCGCTTTTGAAGCTGTCATGCAGCGAGCGAATGTCACCGCCGGCGCAGAAGGCTTTTTCGCCGGCGCCACGCAAGACCACGGCATGGATTTGCGAATCCTGGGCCCAGGCGTCGAGCTGGCGGTGCAGGGTGCGCACCATGTCCAGGGTAAGGGCATTGAGGCCGGCGGGGCGGTTGAGGGTCAGATGACCAATGTGGTTGCGCACTTCGGCCAGCACTTCGTTTTGCATGGCCTCCATGGACTGCACTCCCTTCGATGAAACTTGAGCAGTCATCACTAACTCCCTGCTTTTATTGTTCTTTATCGAGATGCTCGCGCGCGAGCGATGTGGGATCGTATCAGTGCAAATTTGCCGTGTACAACCCGGATAAGTGCAGGTTGTCTGTGCATTTTTGCATGTCGTTGTGGGTAGGCCGGGTATTCAGGCAAACGCCGCCAGCAGATCCTCTTCAAAGGCTTTCTGCGCATCGCCGGCCACCTGCGCCCGGTGCCGGGCCAGGTGAAACGCTACATCGAAACTCAAATCGCTGCGACGCACGGCCCTGAGCAACCCTTTGTCCTCCCAGCTACGGGCAAAGTGGCTGGGCAGATAGCCGACATGCTTGCCGGACAGGATGAAGGCGAGGGTGCCTTCGACCTGCTCCGAGCGTGCGGAACACCGCTTGCCCTGAAAGGGTTCGTCACTGCGCAGGAAACGGTAGGGGTGATCGACCCGGTCGCTGGCCTGCAGAGCCTGATCGTCCGGGGCGGTGTTGTCGAACAGCGGATGACCGGGGGCGCAGTACAAATGCTGGGTTTCAACAAACAATTGGCGGTAGTCGAACGCGCTTTGCACTTGCGAAAAATAGCCGATGGCCAGGTCCAGGCGCTGTTGCAGCAGCAGGCGCTCCATTTCGCCGGGCATGGCACTGATCAGCTCGATGCGCACTGATTCGTCCCGCTCACGGAAGTGCCGGATCGCCTCGGCCACCCGTTGCAGCACCGATTGATCGAGGGCCTCGGACAGTCCCAGGCGCACTTCGCCGATCAAGCGCCCGGCCACGCCATTGGATTGATGGCGGAAGGCTTCGATGGACTGGAACAATCCACGGGTGGCGCTGAGGAGTTGTTCGCCCTTGGGGGTGACCCTGAATCCGCCCTTGCCGCGACTGCACAAGCGATAACCAAGGCGGGTTTCGAGTTTGGCCATTTGCTGGCTGATACTCGACTGGCTCAAGCCCAGATCGCCCTGGGCAGCGCTGAAACCGCCGCATTCCACCACGCTGACAAACAGTCGCAGCAATTGCAGATCCAGATCGTGGAGTTGGCCGAGCATCAAACATTACTCCGTCATAAAGTCAGGATAATTAACTTGGTATTTTACCAATGTATCCGACGACGCATCCTGCAACCACTTCTTCTGGTCAGGTGTTCGTCATGGCTCCCATGTTCAAGCTGTGTTTACCCGCGCTGTTACTCGCCGTCGCCGCTTCGGCCCAGGCCGAGGACAAGGAGGTCAATCTTTACAGTTGGGCCGACTACGTCGCTCCCGAAACCCTGCAACGGTTCGAGCAGGAAACCGGCATCCATGTGCGCTACGACACCTTCGACTCTTCGGAAGTGCTGGAGACCAAGTTGCTCACCGGCGGCAGCGGTTATGACGTAGTCGTGCCGTCCTCCAGCGTGCTGGCCCGGGGGCTTGCGGCGGGGGCGTTGAAACCGATTCCCCATGAAGGCCTGAAGGGCTACGCCAACCTTGATCCGGACCTGCTGGAAAAGCTCGCCGCCGTCGACCCGGGCAATCGCTACGGCGTGCCGTACACCTGGGGCACCCTGGGTCTGGGCATGAACGTCGAGGCGGTCAGGCAGCGTTTGCCGGATGCGCCACTCAACAGCCTGGACCTGCTGTTCAAGCCCGAGTACGCCAGCAAGTTGAAGGACTGCGGCATCGCTATCCTCGACTCGCCGCAAGAGGTCATCGGGCTGGCGCTGCATTACCTGGGTAAAGATCCCTACAGCACGGACAAGAGCGATCTGTCAGCCGCCGAGGCCTTGCTGCATCAGCTACAGCCGAACGTGCTGTACGTTGCCACCGGGCGGCAGATCAGCGATCTGGCCAATGGCAGCGTTTGTCTGGCATTGACCTACAACGGCGACGCCAGCATGGCCGCCGATCAGGCGCGCAAGGCCAACAAACCCTATGAAATCGCCTACCGGATTCCCAGGGAAGGCACCCTCGTGTGGCAGGACAATCTGGCCATTCCCAAGGATGCGCCGCACCCCGAGGCCGCCCGGGCCTTTATCGAGTTCATGTTGCGTCCCGAATCCGTTGCGGCACTGACCAATACGTTGTTCTTCGCCACCGCCAATCAGGCCGCCACGCCGCTGGTGGATGAAGCGGTGCGCACCGATCCGGACATCTACCCCCTGGCCGATGTGCGGGAGCGGCTGTATGCCGACCGCAGCATGAGCCTCAAGGACATGCGCCAGCGCACCCGCCTGTGGACCACTTTCCGTAGCCGCCACTAATAAAAAGGAGACATCAATGGACGTCCCGATGCAGAACGACCAGGCCCTTACCCGTGACAGCCTTTACGGCACGGCCGCCGAAAGCACCTACGCCGGCATTACCAGTTTCATGCGTCGTCGCTATAGCCGTGACTTGCGTGGCGTAGACGTAGCGGTCAGCGGTGTGCCGTTCGACACGGCCACCAGCAACCGTCCCGGAGCGCGTTTCGGGCCACGGGGGATTCGCGCCGCCTCGGCAGGGATCGCCTGGGAACGGCACTGGCCATGGACCTTCGATCCGTTCGATCACCTGGCGGTGATCGACTACGGCGATTGCGATTTCGATTACGGCTCGCCGCAATCGACCCCGGAATGCATCGAAGCCCACGCCGAGCACATCCTCGATGCTGGCACGGCAATGTTGACCTTTGGTGGCGATCACTTCATCACCTACCCGTTGCTCAAGGCACATGCGCGCAAGCATGGGGCTTTGTCGCTGATCCACTTCGACGCCCACAGCGACACCTGGCCGGACGAAGAGGGCAAGCGCATCGATCACGGGACCATGTTCTGGCACGCGGCCAGGGAAGGGCTGGTCGACCCGTCGCGGTCGGTGCAAATCGGTCTGCGCACCACCAATGACGATCACCAGGGCTTTCAGGTGCTGGACGCGCGACAAGTGCATCGCCGTGGCTGCGAAGCGATAGTCGAGGCGATTCGCGCACGGGTCGGCGACAACCCGGTGTACCTGACGTTCGACATCGACTGCCTCGATCCGGCGTATGCGCCTGGCACTGGAACACCAGTGTGTGGCGGCTTGAGTACGGTGCAGGCGCTGGAGATTCTCGGCGGATTACGCGGGATCAACCTGGTGGGCATGGACGTGGTGGAAGTGGCGCCGGCCTATGACAGCGCAGAGATCACCTCATTGGCGGCGGCGACGCTGGCGATGGAGATGCTGTGCCTGTACGCGGCCAGACACAAGGTCGACAAATAATGCACCCGAACCCGTAGGAGCGAGCACCCGCTCCTACAGTTTTTCATGTCTTCCTGCACAAAACTGCCCCTGCGCAATGGCATACTGCCGCCCATGACTATCGATTCCCCCTTGAGCGCCTGGCAGCGTGCCATTGAACAAAGGGGCTTCGTCCAGGACGAGGCCCAGGAACACGCCGTGTGGGCGCTGCAAAAATGCCACGAAGCGCTGCACGAAGGCCGTTCGCCCATTTCCGGCGTATACCTGTGGGGGCCGGTCGGGCGGGGCAAGACCTGGTTGATGGACCAGTTCTACCAAAGCCTGCGCGTACCGGCTCGCCGTCAGCACTTTCATCACTTCATGGGCTGGGTGCACCAGCGCTCGTTTCAACTGACCGGCACCGCCGATCCGCTCAAGGCGTTGGCCCGTGAATTGGCCAAAGAAGTGCGCGTTCTGTGTTTCGACGAACTGTTCGTCAATGACATCGGCGATGCGATTATTCTCGGGCGCCTGTTCCAGGTGATGTTCGAGCAGGGCGTGGTGGTGGTCTGCACTTCCAATCTGCCGCCGGACCAGTTGTACGCCGACGGTTTCAATCGCGACCGTTTCCTGCCCGCCATCACGGCGATCAAGCTGCATATGCAAGTGATTGCGGTGGATGGCGGGGAAGACCATCGCTTGCATCCCGGGGCCGGTTCGCAGCGCTACTGGGTGACCGAGCCCGGTGAGCCAGGCGCGCTGGGTGAAGTGTTCCAGGGGTTGAGCGTCGGCCAGTCGGTATCGAGCGAGCCGATCCAGGTCGGCTACCGCTCGCTTGACGTAGTCAATGCCAGCCCGACAGTGCTCTGGACATGTTACGCCGCGTTGTGTGAGCAACCTTTCGCGGCCATGGATTTCATCGCGCTGTGCGATACCTACAGCGCTATTCTGTTGGGTGATGTCCCCAACCTCAGTGCGCAGAAACGCGCCGGGCGCATTGCCCGCGGCACCGAAGACGGTGTTGAGCGGGTGGCGGCGGGGGATCGCGAGTTGCCGCAGTTGTCGGTGCATGACGACGGTGTACGCCGCTTCATTGCCCTGGTGGATGAGTGCTATGACCGCAAGGTGCCGCTGTACCTCGAAGCGCAAGTGCCAATGGCGTCGCTTTACACCGAGGGTTATCTGGAGTTCCCGTTCCGCCGCACCCTCAGCCGCCTGCAGGAAATGCAATTGCAACGGTTTGCCGAAGTTTGATCGGGATTCGTTCGGGAGCAGCGAACATGAACCAGCCCTTGTCCCACCATCTGTTGACCATGGCCTATCAGAACGCCTGGGCCAATCACCGACTGGCCAAGGCCTGGCGACAGTTGACCGCGCAGGAGCTGAGCGCGCCCCGGGTCAGTTTTTTCCCCAGCATCCGTGCCACCCTCAACCACATCCTTACCTGTGACTGGTTTTATGTAGACGCCCTGGAGCGCGAACTGCGCGGCGACGATCCGCATCCCGAATGCCGGGTGTTTTTCAAGGAAGACGAGCCCTGCCTCCTGGCGACGGACCTGATGGTTGAACAGGCCCGCGTCGACCGCCGGCTGATTGCCTACTGCGAGCAGATGCGTGACGCCGACCTCGGCAAAATCGTGACCATCGCCCGCGAAACCCCGCAATACGACAGCCGATCACGCCTGCTGTCGCATTTGTTCGAACACCAGATCCACCACCGCGGCCAGGTTCACGCCATGCTCAGCGGCACTTCGGTCAAACCGCCGCAGCTCGACGAGTTCTTCTGCGCAGGTGAATCGCACTTGCGAGCTGAGGATTTTGCCGAGCTGGGGTGGACGGAAGCCTTGATCTGGGGCGTTTGAGCCTCAAAGATTTTGTGCGGTAGCGATTGTCGATAACACAGTGCTCGCGCTATGGTCGGCGGGCACTTCAGCGTGACATACATGCTGGGGGCTACTTCATGTGTGATCGAGGATGGAAATGGACTCCGCAGAAATTCTTGTGCTTCAGGCCAGCTACACCAATCCGGTGCATGCCGAGGCTATTTGTCTGGTGTTGAACCACTACGCCGAGGACCCGATGGGGGGTGGCCAGTCGTTGCCGCCCGCTGTACTCGAGCAACTCCCGGCAGAGCTTGCCCGGCGTCCACATGCCTTCAGTGTGCTGGCCTTTGTCGGTGGCGAGCCTGCCGGGCTGGTCAATTGCTTCGAGGGTTTTTCCACCTTTGCCTGCCGGCCCCTGGTCAATGTGCATGACGTGTCGGTAGTGAAAAAATTTCGCGGTCTGGGCCTGAGCCAGAAAATGCTGCAAAAGGTCGAGGACATCGCCCGTCAGCGTGGTTGCTGCAAACTCACCCTCGAAGTGCTGGAAGGCAATGCCGTGGCGCAGGGTTCCTATGAAAAAGCCGGCTTCAGCGCCGGGATGCTCGACCCGGCCCATGGGCGGATGCTGTTCTGGACCAAGAGCCTCTGACCCGACAGGCAAAAAAAGGGGCGTCCATCAGGACGCCCGACAATGATCTCCAACTGTAGAGCCGCAGTCAGAGGCACATGGATCATTTCGGTCTGTAGGTTTCAGTCATTTGTGCGGTCTGGTCGTCCGGAACCCGCAACTCGGTACTTTGGATGGGGTGGCCCAGGGCTTGTTGCTGGGCCAGTCGCAGACTTTCGAAGTAATAGCGCATGCGTTCTGCCCCGCCTTCGGCAAAAGCGCTGGTTGAGCCCAGGGCCATCAGGCCCGCGAGGATCAATGCGGTGCGTTTCATGGTTTGCCTCCCACTACGGATGTCGGATGCCTTTCGTCCATGAATCAATGAATCAGTGTCGAAATGACATTATCCGCCGATTCGGTTAAATGGGAATTAACTTCACCAGCGACCTTCATGGCTGTAACGGGAGCATGAAAAGGGGCCGGAATTGGCCCCTGAATGGATTATTGCTGGGCGAGCGCGGGTGACGCCTTTGGCTTCATCAGGCTGAAGTCGATCAACGCGCGCTGTTGACGCTCATAGGGGTTGCCGATCATCAGTGGCCGGGCCTTGAAGCTGTCGCTGACCAGGCTTTTGCTGCGATCGAGTTCGTCGAAGCTCAGGCCCGCCAGATCGGCCCAGGTGTGGATCAGGTGCGAACTGCTGTAAGGGCGCGAGAGATCGCCGGCGAGGTTCCAGTCATGGCTTGCCCGCCACTTCGGCGAAGCCCAGGCCATGAACGGAATGGTGTACATCGGCGCAGTCGGCTTGTTTTCGTTGCGCCCCAGGGTACTGTGGCCCACGGAATCGAACACGTCTTCGCCGTGGTCGGACAGGTACAACAGGAACCCGTTCGGATCGCTCTTGGCATAGTCCTTGATCAGGCTGGACACCACGAAGTCGTTGTACAGCACGGCGTTGTCGTAGCTGTTGTACGTCGGCAACTGGTCATCGCGAATACCGGCAGGCACACCCGTGCGGTCCTGGAACTTGTCGAAGGTCGACGGGTAACGGTACTGGTAGCTCATGTGCGTGCCCAGCAAATGCACGACGATGAGTTTGCGCGGTGCCGCATCGGCCAGGGCCTTGTTGAACGGCTCGATCACGTCGCCATCGTACTGGGCGGCGTTCTGGTTGCGATTGTTGTTCAGGTACACCTGTTCGTCGGCCTGTTCGGAGAAGGTCGTGAGCATGGTGTTGCGCTTGGTCATGGTCTGCTGGTTGGTGATCCAGAAGGTCTTGTAGCCGGCCTGTTTCATCATGCTGACCAGCGATGGCGTCGACAGGTACAGATCCGGGTTTTCTTCGTCGGCGAAGGTCAGGACCTGCTGCAGCGCCTCGATGGTGTAGGGGCGCGGGGTGATGACGTTGTCGAAAACGTCCAGTTGATCCTTGAGCTTGTCCAGCTCCGGCGTGGTTTGCCGTGGGTAACCGTACAGGCTCATGCGCTGACGGTTGGTGGACTCGCCGATCACCAGCACCAGGGTCGCAGGCGTGTTCGCCATGGCGTCCTTGAGGTTGTGCAGTGGTGGAATCCTGCTGGCGCTGTCGAGCATGTCCTGCATGCCGGCCAGGGTTTCCTGGTAACGGTGATAGGCCACGGCCATCTGCCATGGCACTGCCGGCTCGATGCGGGTTTCGAACTTGTCGAAGCCTTCGGCGAAACTGCCGGTGCGCGAAGTCTGTTTGATCAGCGGATATCCCACCACCGCCACGACAATGGCCACCGCTGCCGCGATGGCCTTGCCACGGGGCAGATACACCGGGCGCAGGCGAGTCCACAGGAAATAGGCAAAAGCGCTGTGGGCCAGGAATGCCGGGACCATCCACCAGGCAAAGTATTGGGTCATGTACTCGCCGGCTTCAGCCACGTTCGACTCGAACATGATGAAGATGACGCTCTGGGAAAACTCCTGCTGGTAAATGAAGAAGTAGCCCAGGCTCGCCATGGAGCACGCCCAGAGCACGACGCCAATCACGGCGGCCATGGCACGGGTCTGTCTGGGGAACAGCAGCATCGGCGCCAGCCAGATCGCGCTCATGACGAAGGCCTGGCGGAATCCGGTAAAGCCGGAGGTGCCCGTCAGTTGGATCAAAAGTTGGGTAATGCCGGAAAAGTACCAGAAGAAAACAAACAGCCAGATAAACCCGGCCCAATCAAAACCTGCCGCAGTCGTATTGCTGCGTTTGAACAAAGACATTCAGCGCTCCAGCCGAGAAATCACTACCACCGCCGGGACTTGGATCGCGGACGACGAACGATGGCCGCGCGGAATCGGGCGACCTGAACAGGTAATTGTCGTGAAACAATTGTGAAAAATTTGTGAGTTGCCGGAGCCGGCAGGGCGTGAGCCGGTGCGGAAGCAGCGCAGGCTGCTCCCGCTTGAAGGGGGGAGAATCAGGCGAGCGGGGCGCGCTGTGTCACAGTCAGGGGGTGGGTCTGTCCGGCTTGCAGCAGCATGCGTAACTGTGCCAGTTCCTGTTTCAATTGATCGCGTTCGTCCTTCAACTGACGCAATTCATCGCGACGGATAGTGACGTAAAGGGTTTGTGCTGGCAGTGCGGTGTGTACTGTGCCCATTGCTCACCTCGCAAATGGCGTGTCTCAACTGTAGAACCGCCTCGAAATCAACGGCTGATCTACTATCGGCGCCAATCTTGATTTCTTTTGCTCCAGAATGGAACTTTTTTATTTTTCATTGTCGTTGTGTCTTCGGTTTGATTCCCGACGTTATCCATCAGGATCGGGCACAATGCCCGGAAACTTCACGCCAACGCTCTGGACTAACCTCATGAGTCCCGTTGGGCTATAACCTTTGACACACATTTTATTTGTAGTAGGGAGCATCAGCACATGCAACTCGGGATTATTGGACTGGGCCGCATGGGCGGCAATATTGCACGGCGCCTGATGCTCAACGGGCACACCACCGTTGTTTATGACCGCAATACCGCCTTTGTCGAAGCCCTGGCCGCAGAGGGTTCCACCGGCGTCACCGATCTGCCGGCGCTGGTCGCTGGCCTGGCGAAGCCTCGTGCGGTGTGGGTCATGCTGCCAGCTGGCGCGCCGACCGAAGAAACCATCGACACCCTGAGCACCTTGCTCGAAGCCGGCGATACCATCATCGACGGCGGCAACACCTTCTATAAGGACGATATTCGCCGGGCCAGGACCCTGGCGGAAAAGGGTCTGCATTACATCGACGTCGGTACGTCCGGCGGCGTCTGGGGCCTGGAACGTGGCTACTGCATGATGATCGGCGGCGATACCGAGACCGTCAGGCGTCTTGACCCGCTGTTCGCAACCCTGGCCCCGGGCCTGGGCGACATCCCGCGCACCAAGGACCGCAAGTCCGACGACGATCGTGCCGAGCGTGGCTACATCCACGCCGGTCCTGCCGGCGCCGGGCATTTCGTGAAGATGATCCACAACGGCATCGAGTACGGAATGATGCAGGCCTTTGCCGAAGGCTTCGACATCCTGCAAACCAAAAACAGCGAGAGCCTGCCGCCAGAGCAGCGTTTTGACCTGAACGTCGCCGACATCGCCGAAGTCTGGCGTCGTGGCAGCGTGGTGTCCTCGTGGCTGCTCGACCTGACGGCCGATGCTTTGGCCAGCGATCCGAAGCTCGACGGATTCTCCGGGTCGGTGGCTGACAGTGGTGAAGGCCAATGGACCATCGAAGCCGCGATGGAGCAAGCGGTGCCGGTACCGGTGCTGTCGAACTCGCTGTTCTCGCGCTACCGTTCCCGTGGGCAGGGCACTTTTGGCGACAAGATTCTCTCGGCCCAGCGCTTCGGCTTCGGCGGTCATGTGGAGACCGCGAAAAAATGACCCATGTGATCCGCAGGAAGTCCAAGGCTGAGCCCGCGCCCGCGACGACGCTGTTTCTGTTTGGCGCCCATGGTGACCTGGTCAAGCGGCTGTTGGTGCCGGCGCTGTATAACCTCAAGCGCAACGGCCTGCTCGGGGATGGACTGCGGATCATCGGCGTTGACCACAACGCCATCAGCGATGAAGGCTTTGCGCAAAAGCTCGAAGACTTCATTCGAAACGAGATGGCTGGCAAGGGTGACCACACCCTTGACCCAGCGGTCTGGTCGAAACTGGCCAAAGGCATCAGCTATGTCCAGGGTGATTTCCTGGACGACAGCACCTATCAAAAGCTGGCGGCGAAAATCGCCGACAGCGGAACCGGCAATGCGGTGTTCTACCTGGCCACCGCGCCGCGTTTCTTCAGTGAAGTGGCACGCCGTCTGGGTGCCGCCGGCTTGCTGGAAGAAACCCCCGAGGCGTTCAGGAGGGTGGTGATCGAAAAGCCCTTCGGCTCCGACCTGCAAACGGCCGAGGCCTTGAATGCCTGCCTGCTCAAGGTGATGACGGAAAAACAGATCTACCGGATCGATCACTATCTGGGCAAGGAAACGGTACAGAACATTCTGGTTAGCCGTTTTTCCAACAGCCTGTTCGAAGCGTTCTGGAACAATCACTACATCGACCACGTGCAGATCACCGCCGCCGAAACCGTCGGGGTGGAAACCCGTGGCAGTTTTTATGAGCACACCGGCGCGTTGCGGGACATGGTGCCCAATCACCTGTTCCAGCTGCTGGCGATGGTGGCGATGGAGCCTCCCGCCGCGTTTGGCGCCGATGCGGTGCGCGGGGAGAAAGCCAAGGTCATCGGCGCGATCAGGCCCTGGACGGTCGAGGAGGCCCGCGCCAACTCGGTGCGCGGTCAATACGCCGCGGGTCAAATCGACGGCAAGGCACTGCCGGGCTATCGCCAGGAAGACAGGGTCGCACCCGACAGCAAAACCGAAACCTATGTGGCCCTCAAGGTCATGATCGACAACTGGCGTTGGGTCGGGGTGCCGTTCTACCTGCGTACCGGCAAGCGCATGAGTGTGCGTGACACCGAGATCGTCATCTGTTTCAAGCCGGCGCCCTATGCGCAGTTCCGCGATACCGAGGTCGACGAATTGCAGCCGACCTATCTGCGGATTCAGATCCAGCCGAACGAAGGCATGTGGTTCGACCTGTTGGCCAAGCGCCCTGGTCAGGCCCTGAAGATGGATAACATCGAATTGGGGTTTGCCTACAAGGACTTCTTCGAGATGCAGCCGTCCACCGGCTACGAGACCCTGATCTATGATTGCCTGACGGGCGACCAGACGCTGTTCCAGCGCGCTGACAACATCGAAAACGGTTGGCGCGCCGTACAGCCGTTCCTGGATGCCTGGCAGCAGGATTCCAGCGTGCAGAGCTATTTCGCCGGGGAAAACGGCCCCAAGGCCGGCGAAGAGCTGCTCACCCGTGACGGCCGCGTCTGGCACCGTCTTGGATGAACGAATCCTCCCTCTCCAACAACGCATAAACCTTGTGGGAGCGAGCTTTTGTGGCGAGGGGGCTTGCTCCCGTTGGGCTGCGAAGCAGCCGCAATTTCATCGTACGGGGAGTACCTGATACACCGCTGTTGCAGGTTTTGGGGCCGCTGCGCAGCCCAACGGGAGCAAGCTCCCTCGCCACAAAGGGGCGGCGGTGTCAGAGCCAGTAACTCACCGCATACCACCCCAGCACACCCATCACCACGGTGTATGGCAGCGCCATCCAGACCATCCGCCCGTAAGACAGACGCACCAGCGGCGCGATCGCGGAGGTCAGCAAGAACAGAAATGCCGCCTGGCCGTTGGGTGTCGCCACGCTTGGCAGGTTGGTGCCGGTGTTGATCGCAATGGCCAGCGTCTCGAAATGCTCCCGGGTCATCTCGCCCGCCAGGAATGCGCGCTTCACTTCGGTGATGTAAATGGTTGCCACGAACACGTTGTCGCTAATGGCGGACAGCAGGCCGTTGGCAATGAACAGCATGCCTGGCTGTCGATCCGCCGGCAGCGTCAGCACCCAGCGGATCAGTGGCGCGAACAGTTGCTGATCGTGAATCACCGCGACCACGGCGAAAAACACCACCAGCAATGCGGTAAACGGCATGGCGTCCTTGAATGCGGTGCCGAGTCGGTGTTCATCGGTGATGCCGGTAAACGCGGTGATCAACACGATCACCATCAAGCCGATCAAGCCCACTTCGGCAATGTGGAACGCCAGCCCGACAATCAGAATCAATGCAGCGACGCCTTGCACAAGAAGCGCGGCACGCTGGCGAGTGCTCCGTTCGGCATCGTCTTCGGCGGCGTAGTTGGCCAGTACCGCGCGGACGTTATCCGGCAGCAGCGTGCCGTATCCGAACCCGCGCAGTTTTTCCAGCAGGACGCAGGTGAGCAGCCCGGCAACCAGTACCGGCAGGGATACCGGCGCAACCTGGGTAAAGAACTCGGAGAAGTGCCAGCCCATTTCATGGCCGATCAGCAGGTTCTGCGGTTCGCCGACCAGTGTGCAGACACCGCCCAATGCGGTGCCCACGGCACCGTGCATCAGCAGGCTGCGCAGAAAGGCGCGGAACTGTTCGAGATCGCCCTGATGCAGGGTCGGCAGATGTTTGTCGTCGCTGTACTCGCTGTCCTGGCGCGGATCGTTACCCGAGGCGACGCGGTGATACACCGAGTAGAAGCCGACGGCGGCACTGATAATCACCGCCGTCACGGTCAAGGCATCGAGGAACGCCGACAGAAAGGCCGACAAAAAGCAGAACATCAGCGCCAGCAGGGCCTTGGAGCGAACCCCGAGCAGCAGGCGCGAAAACAGGTACAACAGCAAGTCCTTCATGAAATAGATCCCGGCCACCATGAACATCAGCAGCAGGATCACCGGGAAGTTGTGTTGCAACTCGTCGTACAGCGCCTGGGGCGTGGTCATCTTCAGCAGCAGGGCTTCAATCAACAACAGGCCGCCGGGCATCAGCGGATAACACTTGAGCGCCATGGCCAGGGTAAAGATGAACTCCAATACCAGCAGCCAGCCAGCGGCCACAGGGCCCAGTGTCCACAGCACCAGGGCATTGAGAATCAGAAAGCCGACGATGCAGGCCTTGTACCAGCGGGGCGAGTTCCCGAGAAAGTTGTGCGCGAACGCCTGGGCCATTGAACCGGACATCGGCTGCTCCTTGTTTTAAGAAGCGCGCAACTTGCCGTAAGCGGGCGAGAAGATCAAGCGCGGGGATGCAACGGTTCAGCCCAGATATCGCGCGACAATTGCCTTGTAATTCCCTTGCAGCGAATAGCCGCCTACGACGATGTTTCCATCGGTCTGCGCCGCGACACAGGTGGCCGTATCCAGGCTGGGGCCGAGGCGGCTACGCGTAAACCCGCAGCCTGTGCCGAAACGGCAATCGAGATGGCCGTCGGCCAGGTACCGCCCGACAATGAAGTCTGCCTCAACGCCGCCGATGGTTGCGCCCGCCATGAGCACACGGCCATCGGGCTGCAGATGCGCGGCATTCCACTGGCAGCCACTGTGGCCTATAGACAGGCGTTGTGGCTTGCCGCCGTTGCAGTGCTTGTCGGGGCGACCGTTGCTGTGCATTTTGTAGGTCAGGCAATGCATCGGTTCGTGGCTGCTGCCCACACACAGGATATCGCCATTGAGTTGCTGGACCACTTGACGGACCTGAGCACCAAGCCCTTGCGCCTTGAAGGTCATGAACCCATCCACGGCAAAACTGTCGTCGAGGCGGCCATCAGCCAGGTAGCGTGCCAGCAAGCCTTCCTCGGGGAAGTTGATCGATCCACCCACCAGAATCCGACCGTCGCGTTGTACCGTCAGGCTGCTGAGCCAGGTGTTCGTCAATAGGTGTCTGACCACGACAAAACCGCGGTCATTGAACGAACAGTCCAGTGAGCCTTCGACATCCAGTCGTATCAACAGGCCGACGTGATCGGCCAGTTCGTAGTGATGATTGGCCAGGATCAGGATCCGGCCGTCTTGTTGTATGTCCACATCGCAGGCTTCCGCGCCTGGCACACCGGGTGGCAGCCAGAGATCGCGTATGCCCAGGGACAGGCCGCCAGGCAAGCGCACGACCCGGCGGCCGTTGTCGCCAAAGCGTTGAACCAGGTGCCCCTCTTGATCGAACAATGCCAGAGCAGGGAGCGTACGATGGGCGTTTTCGTATTGCAGACCGGCCAACAGGATATTGCCGTCGGGCATGACCAGTACCTTGGCGCCCATGGCTTCGAAGCCCGATTCGAATTGCCCGATGACGCTGCCTTGTTTGCCAAACGCGAGGTCTGCCGAACCATCCTCCAGCAAACGGGCCAGGCCGAAGCGGCTGCCTTCGGCCGTGGTGATCTTGGCCGCCACCAGCAAACGGCCCTGGGCATCGATCGCAATGTCGTTGGTCATGCTGTAAAGGCTGTCGGCGAAATACACCTGGGTTTTGCCTTGGGCGGCAAACGTCGTATCGAGCGCGCCAGCAGTTTTCCGGGTGGGAGAGTAGGCAATAGCGGACTGGATTGGCATGAACCGCACCTCCTTGCGAGTCGTCCTGATCCGGAAGTTGGGGTGGCGACTGTGTAGGGAGAATATTCAATCCCTGAATGGGGAGTTGCACAACTGTGATAACTAACGGACGGAGAGTCGCTGTGTGCCACAACAGTGTCTTTTCGAACCAATGGCAAGCCTGCAAAGTATCGGTTGCACAAAAGTTCGAACTAACTGAGAAATGAGTGCAAATGGGCCAGAGCGGGCAGCCCAACTAAAAGCGGGGGGAGGGCGCGGATTACCCCGGAGTAATCCGCAAAACGATTAGTGCGGCATCGACCATGACTGCAGTGTGTAACCTTCCTCGCTCAATTCGGCGCGGGCCTGTTCCAGCAGCAGTTCGAGTTGTGCAGGATCGGAATAAGCGCTGCTTGGGATCTGCTTGCGGCCAATGCTGGTGCTGGTACGGTCGATAACGGTCAGGCTGAGTTCGCCATTGCCGTCTTGTGGAGCCCAGGCCACGCATTTGAATGGTTTAAACGCGCGGTCGGCAATCAGAAGTGCTTCGTTGATACGCAGCGGGGCGTTCATAGGGTCTTCTCTCTGTATGCCCAATCAAGTGACAGGCCGTCGGTTGGGCTTACCGTTCGGCTGGTTACTTGTACTGATGCCCGCAGGCGGGGGTTGGGTCACACATAATCAAAAGAAATTTTCACTTTATTTCATATGCTCAAGAATGAACTGCGCCTTGAAAGCTGAATGAAAGGAAAGGGTCGATAGGTAACTATCAAAAGCGCTTCTTATAACTGGTTTGAAAACAACCCTATAGTCAAACGGTACAAGGACTTGTCAAATTCTTGCTAACGTTACAGTCAGGTCCGCCAAACGACTGTTTTTAATAAATTTTCTTAAATTTGGCGCCAAGGAACAGTCATGAGTGATACGCCTGTTTCACGACGTCTATTAGTGGTGGACCCTTGTGACGATTGTTATCGTCTGCTCCCTGGATTGCGCTCTATCGGTTGGGACGTGGATAGCTGCATGTTGGAGCATGCCGCGGACCGAACCTGTGACGTGGGCTTGTTGCGTTTGCAGCCAGTTCATCTTGAACACCCCGAAGCCGTCAAGGAATTGATCAGCCGCAGTGGCGCCGAGTGGATTGCCGTACTCAATAAGGAAACGCTGCGGCTGCAAAATGTCGGCGACTTTGTCTGTGAATGGTTTTTCGACTTTCATACCTTGCCATTCGATGTGTCCCGGGTTCAGGTAACGCTTGGCCGGGCTTTTGGCATGGTGCGGTTGCGCGGGCAGGGTACGGTCCATGTCGACCAGTCCGAGCATGAATTACTGGGCGACAGCAAACCTATCCGTGAACTGCGAAAACTGTTGAGCAAACTGGCTCCGACCGAATCTGCAGTGTTGATTCGCGGCGAAAGCGGGACTGGCAAAGAGCTGGTCGCGCGCACCCTGCATCGCCAGTCCCTGCGTCACAGCAAACCCTTTATTGCGATCAATTGCGGTGCGATTCCCGAACACTTGATCCAGTCCGAGCTGTTTGGTCATGAGAAAGGCGCATTTACCGGCGCACACCAACGCAAGATCGGACGGATCGAAGCCGCCAACGGTGGCACTCTCTTTCTCGACGAGATCGGCGACCTGCCACTGGAGTTACAGGCCAATCTGTTGCGATTCCTCCAGGAAAAACACATCGAGCGAGTGGGCGGCAGTCAGCCGATTGCGGTAGATGTGCGGATTCTGGCGGCAACGAATGTCGATCTTGAAGCCGCTATCGAGAAGAAACGCTTCCGCGAAGATTTGTATTATCGTCTGAACGTACTGCAGGTGGTGACCGTTCCGCTGCGCGAGCGCCATGGTGACCTGTCGATGCTGGCCAACCACTTCTCTCATTTCTACAGCCGTGAAACCGGTCGTCGCCCACGCAGTTTCAGCGAAGATGCCTTGATAGCCATGGGCAAACACGACTGGCCAGGCAATGTTCGTGAACTGGCCAATCGCGTTCGTCGCGGGCTGGTGTTGGCCGAAGGCCGGCAGATCGAGGCCCGGGATCTGGGGTTGATCAGTCAGCACACCATCACTGCGCCAATGGGCACCCTCGAAGAATACAAGTCCCGGGCCGAACGCCAGGCGTTGTGCGATGTATTGAACCGCCACAGCGATAATCTGAGTGTCGCCGCCAAGGTCTTGGGTGTGTCGCGACCGACCTTCTACCGGTTGCTGCACAAGCACCAGATTCGCTGATTCCCAACCTCGTTCGAAAAGCCCGCTGCGATGAAAGTTGCCGGTTTTTTTGTCTGGATCAGAAGTAGTAAGGGAATTTCAGGCTGAACTGGAAGTCCGGGGCATCGTCCGTCATGCCGATGGACAGGTTGGGGACGATGGTCAGATTGTCGGTGGCCGCAATGGTCATGCCGATGTTGAAGTAACCGGCGTTGGCATCGCTGTTCACCACCGATTGCCAATCTCCGCCATCTTCCTTGAGCTTGCTTTTGCGTTGCACCAGGTCAGAGAACGAGAACGACATACTCATCTTTTCGTTCAAGGCGAACGCAATGCCGGCACCGATCTGGAAACTGTCGCCAATGCGTACCTTGCCCGGTGTCTTGACTGCTGGATTGGAGCTGATGTCGTCGAAAGAGTCTTCCAGGTTATGGGTGTAGGACAGGCTGCCGAACAGCACCGCCGGATCGAACGTCTTGACCAGAGAGATCCCCGGCGTAATCGACCAGACGCCGTTACCGGTTGGCAAGGACTCAGGCACGGCGAGATTGGAGTTGTCGGCCGCCCGAATGAGCTTGATGCCGAACGGGTCTTTGCCTGTCGGTGCCTTGACGCGCAAGGTCACCACGGCATCCGGGGTGGTGGCCGATTCGTCGAGGAATTTGTAGGCGATACCGAAGTTGACGTCGCCAATGGCCGGGTCTTCCTTGACGGTATCTTCGGTCGTGACGTTTGCCGTGCCGTTACTGCCGCCACCGGACTGGTACGTGGATTGACGGTAGACCACCGGCACGTTCAGGTCGAACTGCCAGCGATTGTCGAAGTTGTAGCGACCGGTGAGGTCGAGAGTCCAGGTGTCGGCCTTGATCCGGTCCAGGTTGATGGCACCGAGAAAGATCGAGTCCAGTGCGAGAAAACCGTTGAGGATCAATTGGCGAGTATCGTACCGGGAGTAGGTAATTCCGGTTTCGAAGCTGAACTTGCCACCGCCGAAGAATCCGCTGGCCTCGTCATACAGGTTTGAAACGCTTTGCGCCGGTTGCGAGCCATCGGCCAGAGATTGTCCATAAGAGCTGCCGCTGCCACCGGCAGCGCCACCTGAAGCCGCCGCGGCACCGGTGCCGGTGCCGGTAGCGACGTTTGGATTGCCCTTGAGGTCCGCTGGTGACTTGGCCAGGCGTTTGGGCGGCGGCGCAGCGGACTGGTCTTCGACCTGGCGGACCCGTTGCTCGAGAACCGCCATGGCTTTTTGTTGTACTTCGTATCGTTGTTTCAGCTCCAGTAGCTCTTGTTTGAGTGCCTCCAGTTCCGGGTCAGGAGCTGCCTGCAACGTCGTCGCCGAAAGTAGGGTACTCAAGCATACGACTGCACGCAGTGATACTGATTGGTACATGAAATATGCCGCCCATTTGTGCCCAACGGTCGTAACTCAGCGTAGTTCAATACCCCAAGGTCCGTAATGCCGCGAGTTGGCTCAGATTGCCGTCCGATACACCAGCGCCAGGGCCATTATTGTTGAGCACCACGTTGAGTTGAGTCATGTTGTCGACCACATTGCTGCTGCCCAGCAATCGGGTGTTTTGCAGCAGCCCGCCTCGGGCGACTTGTTGCAGGCTCGAGCCCTGATTGTTGGCGGCGGTGATGGCCACCTGAACCCCACCGCTCGTCTCGGAAACCGCGACACTGCCTGCGGCATTGCTGCCGGTAACGGTTTGACCGGCTATCAGCGCCTGACCCTGGCTCGGCACCAGTGCAGGGGCCGTTCTGGCCTCCTTGACGTTGATGGCGATATTGTTGGTTGAGCTGTTTCCATCGCCTGCGGCCCGCGTAACCTGGGTGATGCCCCGAGAAGTGCTCAGAGCAGCGCCCCCCATCACGTTGCCGCTACCTGACCTGGACACACCGCCATGGCCGGATTGCTTGATGGTTGAAACATAGAACTGGGGTTTGACCGTTGCGGCTTGAAGCTGCATCGAGGTAGAGGCCCCGATCAGATCACCACTGGCATTGCGCCAGGTACTGCTCATGACAACACCGAAGCTGATGATCCGCCCCGGCATCACATACCGGCCACGCAACTCGGCCAGTTCCTGGTCCTTGATTTCGATGGGTTTGAACTCATCAGCAAAACCTGAAGCGTTCGCTGCCAGACAGGCAACGATCACCCAATACGAGGTTTTCATTTGCTGCTCCCGGAGCGTCCTGCCCCCTGTCATCTTATTGGCGATTAAAAGAAGTCGCTCTGTATGAAACCAAAATCCATCAACTCAGCATCTTTGACCGGGTTGAAGTTATCCATCTTGTTCTTGGCAGTCAGCGGTTCCGGAGGACTGCGTAACGCATTGGTCTTGTCGTAACCGGGACCGATGATCGCGAAGATAATGCCATTCCAGCCTTTGACAAAGTCATCATGGGAGTAGCGTTTGTGTCCGAGTACCGGGTCGCCGATGTAGACCCAGTTCTTGTCCGCCCTCTGCAACACCACGAAGTGCTTGTAGCCGCGAATTTCCATCAGTACCACCACCGGAATCGTCACTGCCTCGAGTCTTTCGGGGGGTATCTTGTAGCCCCGGGCGCGCATGCCGATACGCTCTATGTAGCGCTTCATGTCCAGCATGGAAAAACCCTGGGTACGCACAAGGTCCTGGTCTGCGGTGAGCAGCATGCCTTTGATGACGTGCTCCTCATCGACGTCAAGCCAATAAGCCTGGCGCAGTATCGTTGCCAGCGCGGCGGCACCGCAGCTGAAATCGGTCTTTTGTTCGACGATGTCGCTGAACTTGCGCTCACGCAAACTCTGTACGTGCTTGTACACCAGTACGCCGCCTGGCAGGGCGGCAACCGGAATCTGGGCGGCCTGGGTCAGGCCGGACAGGCAGAGCAGGGCGAAAAGGACAGTCTTGCGCATGATCGATAGGCCCTGGGGCTTTCATTGCGATTGCGATCGCGATTACTGGCAAGTCTTGCAGCCAGCGGCGATGGACAGCGAGTTGCTTTGCTGGTTGCCTACGCCGGACGATATGTTCGCTCCGCCGTTGCCCGAGAAGTTGTTCATCGAGCCCGTTATCGAAGCATTGTTGATTACCGGGGGTTTCCAGCTTTCTGGAGTTATCACTTGTTGAGTGGTTACGCCAGCCAGACCGAACACACCCACGGGTACGACATCAGTCGCGGGCTTGCCGTTGTTGGTGACCTTCATCCCGGATGTGCTTTGGTTGGCCGCTGCCGCCGCCAGTGCTACACGGCCGCCCGAAACGGCAATCGCCAGGTTGTTTTTCTGTTGGTTGAAGGCGCCGCTGGTCACGTTGATGCCGATGTTGCCGGACCCGCTGTTGCCGGCGTTGTTCAGGGTCGTGTTGTTGGTGTTGGAGCGGTTCCTGGCGGTATTGCCGCTGCTCCGCTGAGTCGCGCTGGAGGCGGCGACGGCCGTGCCGAAAATAAAGCTTTCGTCAGCAGTGGCAAGGGCGGCGGCGTTGTCTTGTTGGTTGCCGTCACCGGCAGCAACGTTGGCACCCATGTTGCCGTTGGAGTTGTTCAGGGAGGTATCGACCTTGGCGTCGTTTTGGGTGCCCTGGTTCGATACGGAGTTGTGACGGCTGTTCTGCGAGTCCATCACTGCGGCCCCGGCACCTGCTGTAATCTGCAGAATTTGTTCCAGGGTGGGGCCTTCAGGCTGGGGGGGGGTGCCTTGCCCATTTCCCTGACCGTTGCCTTGACCATTATCAAGAGCGCCTGCTTGAGCTGCGAATGCCATCACTGCCGCCAGAGCGAAAGCAAGGGGTTTGAGAGCAGTTGTCGGGTTCATGGTGTTTCTCCGCGCTCATGTGTTGGTCAAGTGTTGGTGCTTCCCTGACTGCAGTTTTTGGGGGTCACTCAGAGACCCGGATGCTCAGGGTGTTAGCCATCCGGTTCCCCACCCCGGCACTTTGGTTTATCTGGATCACTCCGCGGCTGCCGGTGAAGGCCTGGTCGCTTGTCTCGACCTGGCGACTGCCGTTTGGTGTGTCAGTTGCTCCCGAGTTCGGCAGCAACGCCACGTTCTGTTGAGAAAGGGCACTATCGTCGATCGCTTGTGGTGCAGCGCTGATGCTGATGTGCATCGCGTTCGCCATCTGGTTGTTCGCCCCGGCGCCCTGGTTGACACCCAGTACGCCGTTGCCATTACTGAAAGCGTTGCCGCCGATACTGGCCGTTGCGTCAGTCGATGGATTGGCGGTCGTGGTGATTTTTTGCCTGACGCTGGTGGTCGCACCGGCTTGGGTACCAATGGCGATTGCGCGGACGTTGGCCTGCTGTTGTTGATCACCGGCCGCCTGGTTGACGTTGAAGTTGCCGTGGTATTGAGCACCGGAATCCTGGATGGAAGCGGTGTTTACCGAACGGCCGCCCGAGTCGGCCATTGCAGTGGTGCAACCGAGCAGGGCAAACAACAGGAGAGATCGACTCATGTCATTGGCCTCCCGCAATTCTGCCCAGTGAGCCGAGGCCGGTGCTCATGGCACGGTTGATGGTTCCGGAAATGGCGCTGCCACTGCCAGTGCCGTGGTCGGCGGCCATGCCAGGCAAACCGTTGGGGCTGGTGATGACGTTGAGGCCTTGCATGCCGCGCAGGTTCTGCCCGTTGCCTTGGTGAAGGGCCGTTCCGGTAGTGACTCCGGCAATGTCGGCGTCGCTGAGTTCGCCGGTGACGCGGGCCGATGGGTTGGCATTGATGGTGTTCGGGTTCGGATCCTTGTCGGCGTTGTGACCGATGAAAGTCGGGTGAACAGAACGATCAAGCACGATGACACCGTTGCCTTCGGCTTGAACGTCGAAACCGAGAATCGTGCCACCAGCGCTCGCGAACAGCAGGAGGCACGTTAATCCTCTTGTGTTGAAAATCCCCACGACGGTTTTTCCTTCATTTATCGGCAGGCCCTGATCAGTTGTGCAGGGAATGGAGCGAAAGCTGTGCCGATTTCTGAATATCGCGTTGATTCAATGGCTTGCAGTCTTTTCCGGGAACCCTTTGCCGAAGATGTTCCAACGGTGAGACAAAACCCCGCGAAGGCAGCCCGGAAATGCCGACGCCCCTCCTTATGGAACAGAGGCTCCAGTGTTGCTGTATCAATACCTTTACAAATCGGATGGCAAACGAAGAAGTGCGTTGAAATGGGCAGTTTCAGGCAGTGACGGTGTTTCAGGATCGGACACTTTCCCCTGAAAACAGGGGGGATGGGTGAAACCGCCCAGACGCCGGTCAGGCGTCGAGCAAACGATTCACGGCGTTCAGTGCCTGGAGTCGACGTTGCGCCCAATCTCCGCGCAGTACTTGAACCGGTTGTGCGTGGCGCTCGAGCCACGTCAGGGTCTGGTCGAAAAATGCCTGGCGATCACTCAAGCGGGGTTGGCAACGCTGGCCATCATCCGTCCAATCGATGTGTTCCGGCGACAGCAACAAGTGTAGGTCATAGTGCCGGTCCAGGAGTGCCTGTTCGATCCAGGCGGGGCATTGGCCAAACAGGGTCTGGCTCCAGAGGATATTACTCAGCAGGTGCGTGTCGAGTATGAGCAACGGCGGTTGTTGCGCCCGCGCCAGGTCTTCCCATGCCAATTGGCCACGGGCGATGGGCGTAATGTCGGCCAGTGTGGTATCCCGTGGATTCTGCTCAATGAACCAGCGCACATATTCGTCAACCAGAATCCCGCCGAAATGCTGTCGCAACTCGGCCGCCAGCCAGCTTTTACCGCTGGATTCGGGGCCTGTGAGAACCAGGACTTTCATGCGCGCAATGCCGGATCGGCGCGCCATTCGCGCCAGCCCTGCACGGCGATAGCGGTGAACAAGCCGTACAGAGTGGCCGTCAGGTACAGGTCCTTATAGATGAACAGCCCAACGAAAATCACATCCAGGGTGATCCACAACGGCCAGCACTGGACACGTTTTTGCGCCATCCAGACTTGCGCCACCAGGCTGAACCCGGTCAGCGCCGCATCGAGCCAGGGTTGCGCGGCGTCGGTCCAATGGGCCATGGCTGCCCCCAGCAACAGACTGCCGACTGCGCCAATGGTGAGGCTCGACACGACGAATCGAGTGTCGAGCCGACTGACTTCGCGGCCATGGGTCGTTTCGCCCACCCGCGTCCACTGGCACCAGCCGTAAAGTTGCAAGGCGGCATAGACGATCTGCAGCAGCATGTCCGAATACAGCTTCACCTGAAAAAAGATCCAGCCATACAGCAGCACCATGACCAGACCGATGGGCCAGCACCAGGGGTTCTGTTTGACTGTCAGCCAGACGGCAATCACACCGAGGGCGGCGGCAAACAGTTCAAGCCCGGACATGGAGGTTCCTTGGGGATAGCGAAGAAGGGGGCGGATTGTAACCGCCGATCGGACTTGTCTGATAGGATTTCGGCCCCGCACGGATAAACCCGGCTCAGGGTGGTTTTTCACAGGGTTTTCACGGTTCTGTGGTGATCCTTGGCGCGCGGGGCTTCAGTTACGCTGGTCGCAATGAAAGCTTTTGAAAAATACTGACGGAGGCATGCCGACGCGCATAGCCTTTTGGGGGATTGATGGATCTTTGGACTGCCTTTCAGGCATTGATTCTTGGGGTTGTAGAAGGGCTGACCGAGTTCCTGCCCATTTCCAGTACGGGTCACCAGATTATCGTGGCTGACTTGCTCGGCTTCGGTGGCGAGCGGGCGATGGCGTTCAACATCATTATTCAACTGGGTGCCATCCTGGCTGTGGTGTGGGAGTTTCGGCGCAAGATCTTCGACGTGGTCTTCGGTCTGCCGACTCAGCCGAGTGCCCGGCGGTTTACCGCGAACCTGTTGATCGCGTTCTTGCCGGCCGTGGTGTTGGGTGTCATCTTCGCCGACCTGATCCACGAGTACCTGTTCAATCCGATCACCGTGGCATCGGCGCTGGTGGTGGGCGGGTTCATCATGTTGTGGGCCGAGCGCCGCCAGCATGAGGTGCACGCCGAAACCGTGGATGACATTACCTGGAAAGATGCCCTGAAAGTTGGCTTCGCCCAATGCCTGGCCATGATTCCGGGCACTTCGCGCTCGGGCTCGACGATCATCGGCGGGTTGCTGTTCGGCCTGTCGCGCAAGACCGCCACCGAGTTCTCGTTCTTCCTGGCGATGCCTACCATGGTCGGTGCGGCGGTGTACTCGGGTTACAAATACCGTCACCTGTTTGTCCCGGCGGATTTCCCGGTGTTCGCGGTTGGTTTCGTCACGGCGTTCATCTTTGCGATGGTTGCGGTTCGCGGGCTGCTCAAGTTCATCGCCAACCACAGCTATGCGGCGTTTGCCTGGTATCGCATCGTGTTCGGTCTGATCATCCTGGCGACCTGGCAATTCGGCTGGGTTGACTGGAACGCGGCGAAGCCGTGAGTGACTCGCGCTCGCGCAATAACCCCGGACGCCAGTCCGGGGGACAGGTTCGTTATCCACGGTTGAAGTGGCTGGTGTTTGCGTTTCTGTGCGCGTTGCCGCTGTCGGGTTCGGTATCGATCTGGCTGCAGGGGGTGTCCCTGATTCCCCTGGCGGCCTACGGTATCGTCAGCGTCGTGACGTTTTTTCTGTACTGGAGCGACAAGCGCAAGGCGCGCGCCGAGCAATGGCGGACGCCGGAGAAGGTCCTGCATGCGCTCGAGTTCGCCGGAGGCTGGCCCGGGGCGTTAGTGGCCCAGCAAGCGTTTCGGCACAAAACGCGCAAAGTCTCGTTTCAGTTGGTGTTCTGGATCATCGTCCTGATGCATCAGGTGTTCTGGATCGATCACCTGTTCCTCGGCGCACACGGGTTCGCCTTGTTCTGATTGAAGAAGCCTCTAAAGCAAGAGTCCGACTTGAGTGCGCTTTGGCAGTCTGCTCACCACCAATTGGTGGGAGCGCTGCAACAATCCCTGTAGTTCTTCGCTACCGAGCGGGTAGGGCGTCTGCATGATGATCCACTGCGCGCGCGCCAGATAGGGCGCCGGATGAATTCCCGGGCGGTCGCAATGGCCGAGAAACAAGTCTCTGTCGACCTTGAACGCCAGGGAATCACCCCGCAACCCTTGCAAGGCGAACATCTTGTTCCCGGCAATCGAAAACACCCGCACACCTCCCCATTTGTAGTCTTCCCGCGCGCCGGGCAAAGCAAGGCAAAATTTCGCGACATCCTCTTCGCTCATCCGTCCGGCTTTCATAACAATCGTTCCCCGCAGGCATTGAAGGATTCGACCAAATGGTCAATCCAGGCGCGTACCGCCGGCATCACGCCGCGTCGATGAGGATAGACCGCTTGCAGCCAGCCACCGGGCAACGACCAGTCGGGCAGCAACTGCACCAGTGAGCCGTTTTCCAGTTCCTGCTCGCAATACATCATGGGCAGCATCGTAAATCCCAGACCCGAGAGGGTGCTGGCCTTGCGCACGATAAAGTCATCGATGCCCAACCGCGCCTCGAGGGCGAGCTCACAACTTTTGCCCTTTTGATCCAACATGCGGATGTGCACCATGCGATCGGCTTCCAGGGCGCCGAGTACCGGCAGGCTTTTCAGATCCTCGGGATGGTTGATCTCGCGGCCAAGGAGAAAACCGGGGCTGGCGACCATCAGCATCTGCGCCTGACGCAGGCGGCGGGTGACCAGCAGTGGGTCTTCGTCGCCCAGTTCCCGCACACGCAGGGCCACGTCAATGCCTTCGTTCACCAGATCAACCCGCCGGTTGAGCAGCATGACCTCCAGCTGGACTTGCGGAAACCGCTCCAGAAAATCGCTGATCACCCCCGGCAATATTTCGTGGGCCAGCCCGACCGGGCAGGACACCCGCAAACGCCCGCGAGGTTCGCTGGACATGCTGGCCACGGCCTCGTCGGCCATTTCCGCCTCCAGCAGCATCGCCTGGCAGTGCCTGAGGTAGCGTTCACCCACGGCGGTGAGCTTCAGCTGGCGGGTGGTGCGTTGCAGCAATCGTGCGCCAAGGCGTTCTTCGAGTTCGGCGATGCGCCGTGACAGCCGCGACTTGGGGATGCCCAGCAATCGACCGGCTGCCGCGAAACCACCGGCTTCCACGACTTTGGCGAAGTAATACAGGTCATTGAGGTCTTGCATGATGTCAGCCTGATTGTTCTATCTGTGAGACGAACTATCGCATTGTTGCCATCTAATCAGCTATTGGTTTCGCCTGTAGGATTAGTCCCATCAGATCGCCCTTGTGGGCGATCCTCACTTGGAGATCCCACATGAAACTGCTGCATATCGATTCGAGCATCCTGGGCGACAACTCGGCTTCCCGTCAGTTGAGCAGCGAAGTCGTCAAAGCCTGGCAAGCCGCCGAGCCAACCGCTGTGGTGACCTATCGCGACCTGGCTGCCGACGCCATCAGCCATTTCTCGGCCAACACCCTGGTTGCAGCCGGTACTACCGCCGAACTGCGCAACGCCGCCCAACAGCATGAAGCCGACCTGAGCGCCTCGACCCTGGCCGAATTCCTCGCCGCCGATGCCGTGGTGATTGCCGCACCGATGTACAACTTCACCATCCCGACTCAACTGAAGGCCTGGATCGACCGCATCGCCGTTGCCGGCCAGACCTTCCGTTACACCGAAGCCGGCCCTGAAGGCCTGTGCGGCGGCAAAAAAGTGGTGATCGTCTCGACGTCCGGCGGCATGCACGCTGGCCAGGCAACCGGTGTAGCCCACGAAGAATACTTGAAGGTCCTGTTCGGTTTCATCGGCATCACCGACATCGAAATCGTTCGCGCCGAAGGCCTGGCTTACGGTGACGAGGTGCGCAACAAAGCCATGAGCGCCGCCCACGCACAAATCAGCGAGCAGTTGTTCGCCGCCGCGTAAGGTTCGCGTAAACCGAACAACCGTTCATGTAATGCCCCAAAAAACTCTGTATTCTGGTTACGCAAGTACCAGTTACGGAGTTTTTTGTTTCTGGTCTTTTCAAATTGTGGCCCGACTTATGCTTTCCAGGGTTCAGGTCTCAAGTTCGGTAACAAGGTGGGGCATCCCATGGGGCGTCTTTGTGCAGCTTTACTGATTTGCCTGCTCAGCAGCCTGAATACAGTGCACGCCGCGCCTGCGCCGCATCCTCACTGGAGCGTCGGTTTCCATGAGATGACCTTTCTCGACCCGCTGGACTTGCAGCCGATGCGTGCCATCGCTTTCTATCCTTCCAGTGATTGGGAGCACACCAGCAAACTCGAGGGTTACACCGTCGAAGCCGGGGAGGACGCCAAAGTCGCCATTGGCCGGTTCCCGATGTTGATGCTGTCCCACGGTAACACCGGCACTCCACTCGCCTTGCACGACCTCGCCACCTCGCTGGCACGTAAAGGCTTTGTCGTGGTAGCGGTTATCCACCCCGGTGACAACTCCAGGGACCACAGTCGCCTCGGTACTTTGAGTAACCTGTACGGTCGGCCGATCCAGATTTCCGAGGCCATCACCGCGACCCTGGGCGACCCTATGCTGTCGCCATTCGTCAATGCCAATCAGGTGGGCGTCATTGGCTATTCGGCCGGTGGCGAGACCGCATTGATTCTGTCCGGCGCGACCCCGGACCTGGATCGCCTGCGCCGCTATTGCCAGGAGCGTCCGGATGACAACGATGCCTGCAACACCCGGGGCGAACTGATTGTCGACCGTGATGACCTGCAACCGGTGGCTGATCCTCGCGTTCATGCCTTGATGCTGATGGCGCCGCTGAGCCTGAAGTTCGGCCGCCACACCCTGGCCGATGTGCATGTGCCGGTACTGCTATACAGCGGCGATGGCGACAAACTGGTGGCGGTCGACAAGAACGCCGCCGCACTGGCGCGCAAACTGCCGACGGCACCAGATTTCAAGTTGCTGGCCGGGGCTGGGCACTTCGTGTTCATGGCTCCGTGCGATGACGAACAGATCGTGATCATGCCCGCGCTGTGCACCGATGCCGATGGCGTCGATCGGCAAGACATTCACCGCAATTTGATCTCTGAAGCCGGAAGTTTCTTCACGCGCACTCTGGGCAGGGCGACCCGGGCGGGGATGCAAACCGCCGATCAGTGATGCGCCACATATTCTGTGGGAGCGGCGGTGCGGCGTCCCGACTTGCTCGCGAAGGCGGTGGGTCAGCCGACAATGATGCAGTCTGACACTCCCTCTTCGCGAGCAAGCCCACACATGAAATCTGGTCCACCTAAACCATCGCACGATGCTTGAGCAGCAGGGTCAGCCCCAACCCCGTCACCGACAACAACGCCGCACTGAAGAAAATCCACCCGTAACCCAGGTTCAACGCCACCGCGCCCATCAACGGGCCGGCGATGGCCAGCGCCAGGTCGAAAAACACCGCATAAGCACTCAAACCCGCGCCCCGGCTGGAGTCAGGTACCTGCTTGATGGCCTCGACACCCAGCGCCGGATAGACCAGTGACAGGCCGAACCCGGTCAGGCCGGCGCCAATCAGCGCATACCCAGTCGACGGCGCCAGCCACAGCAGCACCAGGCCAACCGTCTCGATGCACATGCAGGCAATGGCCGAGGCGAATCCGCCGAAGCGGCTGATGGCGGAAATGAACAGCAGCCGCGACAGAATGAAACACACGCCGAACACGGTCAGGCAGTAGGCCGCGCCGGTCCAGCCACGACTGACGTAATACAAGGTGATAAAGGTCGTCAGGGTGCCGTAGCCAATGGACGCCAGGCTCAGGCCCGCGCCAAACGGCGCAATGCGCCCGAATACCGCCCGAAACGGCAGGCGCTCGCCGCGCACCACGGGTACCGAGGGCTTGTTGCGAATCAGCGACAGTGCGGCCAGGGCCAACAGCGACAGGGCGAAGCCCAGGCTTGTAAACCCGAGCTGCTGGACCATCACCACCCCCAGTGGCGCACCAATGGCAATGGCCCCATAGGACGCGATGCCGTTCCAGGAAATCGACCGCGCGGTGTGCTCGGCACCGACCTGGCCCATGCACCAACTGATGGTGCCGACGCCGATCAACCCTTGGGCGATCCCCAGTAGCAAGCGTCCGGCGATCAAAATCAGCAAGCTGAGCAAAGGCAAGTCTTGCAACAGGGTAGACAGCCCGGTCAGCACGCCACTGAGCACAATCCCCGCCAAGCCATAGATGATTGCGCGCTTGGTGCCAACGCTGTCGGACATCCGCCCGGCCATGGGCCGGCTGAGCAGGGTGGCGAGGTATTGCGAGCCAATGGTCAACCCGGCCACGACGGCGCTGAACCCAAGTTGTTCATGGACATAACCCGGCAATACCGCAATCGGCAAACCGATGCAGAGGAAGGCAATGAAGGTATAGAAAACGATGGAGACGATCTGCAGGGTGATCGCCATGGAGCTTTGCGGTGGCTGTTGCTGCGCAGACATGAGGACTCGTTCGCGGGCGGCGGTGGGAGAACTGCATCATGGCGCGGCGTTGCGATAAAAGAAAGCAGGCTAACTATATTTCAGGAACTACCTACTGTAGGAGCGGGTGCCCGTTTGCGGCATGCTCGCGATGGACGCCAACGATAACGCGTGCAATCTGAATGAACGCGTTATCCAGGCGTTTTTTCGCGAGCATGCTCGCTCCTACAGGTGCAGCGAGTGTTCTTAGAACACCACACCCTGACTGCGCAGGTAGTCGTCGTAGGTGCCGCTGAAGTCGGTCACGCCGTTAGGGCTCAACTCGATGATGCGGGTGGCCAGGGACGATACGAACTCACGGTCGTGGCTGACGAAGATCAGCGTGCCCGGGTAGTTTTCCAGCGCCAGGTTCAGCGCTTCGATGGACTCCATGTCCAGGTGGTTGGTCGGTTCGTCCATCACCAGTACGTTCGGCTTTTGCAGGATCAGCTTGCCAAACAGCATGCGACCTTGCTCACCCCCGGAGATGACCTTGACCGACTTGAGGATCTCGTCGTTGGAGAACAGCATGCGACCCAAAGTGCCGCGAATCATCTGCTCGCCCTGGGTCCACTGACCCATCCAGTCGAACAGGCTGACGTCGTCTTCGAAGTCATGGGCATGGTCCTGGGCGTAGTAGCCCAGCTCGGCGCTTTCGGTCCATTTCACGGAGCCGGCGTCCGGGGCCAGTTCGCCCATCAGGGTACGCAGCAGGGTGGTCTTGCCGATACCGTTCGGGCCGATGATCGCCACGCGCTCGCCGGCTTCGACGGTGAAGCTGAAGTTCTTGAACAGGGTCTTGCCGTCGAAGCCCTTGGACATCTGCTCGATGGTCACGGCCTGGCGGTGCAGTTTCTTGGTCTGTTCGAAGCGGATGAACGGGCTCACGCGGCTCGACGGCTTGACTTCGGCCAGCTGGATCTTGTCGATCTGCTTGGCGCGGGAGGTGGCCTGCTTGGCTTTCGAGGCGTTGGCCGAGAAGCGGCTGACGAAGGTTTGCAGTTCGGCAATCTGCGCTTTCTTCTTGGCGTTGTCCGACAGCAGTTGCTCGCGGGACTGGGTCGCCGCGGTCATGTACTCGTCGTAGTTGCCCGGGAACAGACGCAATTCGCCGTAGTCCAGGTCGGCCATGTGGGTGCAGACGCTGTTGAGGAAGTGACGGTCGTGGGAAATGATGATCATGGTGCTGTTACGCGCCGTGAGAATGGTTTCCAGCCAGCGAATGGTGTTGATGTCCAGGTGGTTGGTCGGTTCGTCGAGCAACAGCACTTCCGGATCGGAGAACAGGGCCTGGGCCAGCAACACCCGCAGTTTCCAGCCCGGAGCGACTTCGGTCATCGGGCCGAAATGCTGCTCCAGGGGGATACCCAGGCCCAGCAACAGCTCACCGGCGCGGGATTCGGCGGTGTAACCGTCCATTTCGGCGAATTCGGTCTCCAGCTCGGCCACGGCCATGCCGTCTTCTTCGCTCATTTCCGGCAGCGAATAAATGCGGTCGCGCTCGGCCTTGACCTTCCACAGTTCTTCGTGACCCATGATCACGGTGTCGATCACGGTGAATTCTTCGTAGGCGAACTGGTCCTGGCGCAATTTACCCAGGCGCACGTTCGGCTCCAGCATGACCTGGCCGCCGGACGGCTCGAGGTCGCCGCCGAGAATCTTCATGAAGGTCGACTTGCCGCAACCGTTGGCGCCGATCAGGCCGTAACGGTTGCCACCGTTGAACTTGACCGAAACGTTTTCGAAGAGCGGCTTGGCGCCGAACTGCATCGTGATGTTAGCTGTAGAAATCAAAGGTTTTTCCTGCGAAGCATTCAGAGTAGCCAGGGTTGCGGCAGTACCGGTTCAGTACCCGTTTCCACTGTCAGGCCCCCCGGGATATCCATCCCGATGAACAGTGGAAGATCCATATGGCATTAAGTGGACAGCAGCATGTGGCGCGCCTGGCCCGAGCCAAGGTGCGCCGAAAGGGGTTTTTTCCCGCTCTCAACCTGGGGGTGCGTAAAGTTTGGCGGCGATTGTACTGGTCTGGCTCTTTAAACGATAGGGCGTTGAGGCCACAGCAACGTTTGGGCGGCTTTTTGTGGACACATTTTCACAGTTACAGGTTAACTATTGGTTACAAACTGAGGCTAAAATGCCATCCATCAGCCGGATGCCGTCCATCGGCAAGGCTCGTTGCCACTACGGGGTCGCTGTTTGGCCAATCAGTCGCTGCACAAGACCCGAGAGGGCGCAGTTTGTTTACTTCTGACGTGTGACGATTTTCGTGAAACTGATCATTGCCGTTATCTACGTTGTCTCTATTGCGTATGTCCATCTGCGTGGCCGAGTGCGTCATAAGCTGGGGCGCCAGTTGAGTGACCACTCGACGTTTCTGGCGCCGATCAACTGCTTTCTTTATCTGTTTTCGAAAATCCCCAACAAACCGTATCTTGACCCGGCCGACTTCCCCGACCTGCGCCCGCTACAGATGCATTGGGAAGAAATTCGCGCCGAAGGCCAGAATTTGCTCCGGGCCGGAGAGATCAAACGCTCGAACCAATTCGATGACGTCGGTTTCAACTCGTTTTTCAAGACCGGCTGGAAGCGTTTCTATCTGAAATGGTACGGCGACAGCCACCCGTCGGCCATGAAGCTCTGCCCGCGGACCACCGAACTGGTGCAGGGCATTGGCTCGATCAAGGCGGCGATGTTCGCCGAGCTGCCGCCTGGCTCCAGGCTGGTGCGTCACCGCGATCCGTACGCCGGTTCGTACCGTTATCACCTGGGCCTGGAAACACCCAACGATGCCGGCTGCTACATCAATGTCGATGGCCAGGACTACCATTGGCGCGATGGCGAAGCGGTGATGTTCGATGAGACCTACATCCATTACGCGGAAAACACCACGCCACACAATCGCATCATCCTGTTCTGCGACGTCGAGCGACCGCTGAAGTATCGGTGGGCAGCGGCCTTCAATCGCTGGTTCAGCCGCAATGTCATGTCGGCGGCAGGCGCGCCGAACGAGGAAGGCGACAGAACCGGCGGGCTCAATCGACTGTTCGGCAAGGTCTACAAGGTTCGCCTGCGCGGCAAGGCACTGAAAAAACGCAACCGTACGCTTTATTACCTGCAAAAATGGTCGATCTTTGCCGGGGTGCTGGCGATCTTCATTCTGATCTGAGTTTTCGGTAAAGCCTTCGCCAGCAGGCCAGGGCATTCAGCGAATCACTTGCCGGCTTCATGACTTCGCTGCCCAGCGCCAATTCCTTTGCCCGGATCAACCTCGTGTTACATCTTGCCGGGGAGGTATTTGTTAACAAATGCGAACCCCCGGCGTAGCGTGGTATCGAAGTCCATATCCACGCGATGGAGAGAGGCACATCATGAAGCGATACGTATTTTGCGTCGTTGCGCTGGCCTTGAGTGGCGTCCTGGGTCCACTGGCCCAGGCCGATGTCTGTGCTTCGTTGCAGTTGGCCCAGAACCTGCCAGGCAGCAGCAACCCTTATAACAGTCCGATTCGCCGGGCCAACCCCAACAGCATGCAAGGCACTCAATCCAGCGCCCCGGCAATACGCGGACCCAACACCGTACCGGTTCCGCGCCCGCCGACCCTGGACAATGGAGGCATCGGCAATCGCTATCCCGACCGAAGCGCTCCGGCCAGCCCTCCGAAATTCATCCCCAATCCTGCCCCGAGAGACGCTGGCACCGGCAACCGTTGAGTAGCAGGCCTCTCATCTGGCCGCTGTGTTCTCCCCGCTCTCATGTTGATCGGAAGAGGAGTCCTGCATGTTGCGAAAAAACCTATTGGCTGGCCTCTGTGCCAGCGTATTGATCACCGCCACTGTTCCTGTGGTTGCCGCGCCTGCCCAGACGATGAAAAGCGAAGAAGGCACCCTTGAGGTCACCCCCATCGTGACGGGGCTGGAGCACCCGTGGGCCCTGGCATTCTTGCCGGATCGTAAAGACATGCTGGTGACCGAACGGTCTGGCAACCTGCGTCTGGTGACTGCCGACGGCAAGCTGTCGGCCCCACTCAATGGCGTGCCAACGGTCTGGGCCAAGGGGCAGGGCGGATTGCTCGACGTGGCGTTGTCACCGGATTTCAGGCAGGACCGGATGGTCTACCTGTCCTATGCCGAAGGTGGCGGTGAGGGTAACAAGGCCGGTACAGCGGTGGGTCGCGGCCGGCTCTCTGACGATATGGCCGCGCTCAAGGATTTCCAGGTGATCCTGCGTCAGGAGCCCAAGCTCTCGGTGGGCAACCATTTCGGCTCGCGCCTGGTGTTCGACCGTGACGGCTACCTGTTCGTGACCCTGGGGGAAAACAACGACCGCCCGACCGCCCAGGATCTCGACAAGCTGCAAGGCAAAGTGGTGCGGATCTATCCGGACGGCACGGTGCCCAAGGACAATCCCTTTGTCGGCCAGGCCAACGTCCGCCCGGAGATCTGGTCCTACGGGCAGCGTAACCCGCAAGGCGCGGCGCTCAATCCGTGGAGCGGCACGCTGTGGGAAAACGAACACGGCCCCCTGGGCGGCGATGAAATCAACATCATCGAACGCGGCAAGAATTACGGTTGGCCGCTGGCGACCCATGGCATCGACTACTCCGGTCAACCGATTCCCGAAGCCAGGGGTGATAGCGTCGAAGGCACCGTTGCCCCGAACCATGTCTGGGAAAAGTCCCCGGGCCTGAGTGGCATGGCATTTTACGATGCCGATCGATTCAAGGTCTGGCAGCGCAACATGTTCATCGGCGCGCTGGTCAGCCAGGAACTGATCCGCCTGGAGTTCGAGGGCGACAAGGTGGTGCACGAGGAGCGTTTGCTCGGGGAAATGAAAAGGCGTATTCGCGATGTGCGACAGGGACCGGACGGCTACTTGTATGTATTGACCGATGAGGAGAACGGTGGGTTGTACAGGGTGGGATTGAAGTAGCCAACCGTTGCCTCGTGCTGCAACCGCCGTAGCGAGCGGCTGCAGAGCGGGTACTGGGGAGCTGGCTGCGGACGTCGCAAGGGTCCGTCGGATGATCGGATTATTCCTGAACGGCTTTCTCGACCTTGTTCGATGCCGACCAGATTCGATAGCGCACTTCGATGTCCCTGGGTACGTACAGCACGAGCGGCAGCTTGCTGTTGTAACGCAGCAGGAAGCCATCGCCGACCACCGGGACAAAACCCGGTTTGCTCGTGCCGGGCGGGCAGGCCATCAGTGTGCTCATCGGGCCAATGACTTTTTCCAGGCGATAGAACGGGTAGCCCCAACCTTCGAGGTTCTTCTCCTCGAGAATGCCGCCCAGACGAGGGTTGTTGCAGTCTGTGGTCATTGTCTTGCCGGCCAGGATCTCGACCTGGAAGTCGTCTTCCCGGGCTTGTGGCGCGAGGTGAATCACTTGGCGGGTAAAACCGCTTTCGGCCTTCGGGAAGGGCGCGATTTCTTCGAGTTTGGCGGCGTGCGCTACGCCCGCAAGCCCCAGTGCGAACAGCGCTGCGCTCGCATTGACGGTCAATGAATTCATGTTGCCTCCTTGCTTGAAGTGAAGGCCGGCATTTTCGCTGTCGTGTGCAGTGAATGCAAACCCACAGGGCCGAGCGTGCAGATTGCAGGCTCGTGACGAGGGGGTATTGCAATCTGCATGACAGGTTTTAAAGATGATTTGCCTAACCTGTTGATTTGCCGATGAGCTGCACAGCGAAACCCAGGGCATGTTTTATGCTGTAGCTGTCCTTGAAGCTTGCCGGGATTTCACATGAGCGAGCACTGATCGTCGATTGGCAGTCTCACAAAGGAGAGGGTCATCATGTTTCTTTCTGCCCTGGAAATTCGCAACATCATCGAAAGCAGCTTTTTGCCCAAACGTTGCCAGTGCACGCTGTCACCGGATCTGTCGATGACCGTCAAGGTCTACGCCGATGGACAAACCGACCACCTCGATCTATGGGTCACCGGTATCGATGCTTCGGGGCTCAATGGATGTCGGGAAATCAACGAATTGATTGCCCAACTGCGCTCCAGGCAGCATCACATGGAGGTCGAGCCGCACTCGATCTTGGGCAAAGCGCTCTAGCCTGCGGTATCAAGCTCCAGTGAAACTCGCCGGGTCTGGAAGAATGCCAGACCCAGCGCCAGCTCAAGGGCGACCGCCAGCAAAATGCCCGGCCCGACATGGCCGTTCAGCCATTCGCCAAAGCCCAGTAAAGCCAAGCCCCAGCAGCCGACCACGAAGGCAAGGCTCACTGCGTTTCGAGTTGAGGACGGGGGTTCATGGCGAACCAGATAAAACATCACGCTCAACGCTGCAAACAGTACCGCCGTGCGTCGCGCGATCAATCCCACTGCGAATGAAAAATCCATACCCCAGAACGCCAGTAACCACTGCGGTGCAAGACCCCACACGAGGGCCAGCAAAAAGCATAAAACGGCGGCAAACGTCGACAATGTACGAAACGACAACTGCATGGCGAATCCTTGCGGGCAGTGAGGGACGCGCTAGAGCATAGCGCCCCGGCCCGCAAAGGAATACCACCAGGTGACAATTCAGCGTTTTCCGTCAGCCCTGGTTCTCGCAGGCGTCGGAAAGTTTACGGTAGGTGATTTCCGCGGGTTTTCCGCTGTCATCGATGTACTTCATGTCGGCGCTCACCACTTTGCACTCCAGCGTGTCGGGCTCGGTCAGTGAAATCACTTTGCTGACATGCAACGGCATGCCGTAGTGATAAGGCACGGCTTGAGAGGTAGTGGTGTCATTGGCTTGAGCCAGCCCGGCAAATGCGGTACAGGCGAGAGCGGCGGCAACCAGCAGGGGGCGAGTGTTCATCAGCGATCTCCGGTGCGGACGGAATGTCAGTTCGATGTGTGGCTTGTCGAACCTGCCGCACTGGGCGTCAGAACAGTCTGAGGGCGTGCGGTCCAGTGAAGTGTTGGACCACACGGTTAAGCGAGGGTTAATCCGGCTGAACGCCGACTGTCGCGAATGCGCGGTCACGGTTATCAGTTAAGACCATCCGGTGCCTGTTGGAAAGTTATCGCGAGCCTGCTCTTGAAGAGGCCTTCGAAGTCAGCAAAGTTCCAGCTGCCGCCGATAAGGCAAGTCCGGCCCGGTTTTGCTACACGTCAACGCCGCCGCCTGCACCGCGAACGCCAGCATGCTGTCGATCTGCTCGCGACTGAGTTGCTTCGCACCCTCCACCGAGTCCAACTGCTGTTCGGTCAGCCAGGTAATCAGTGCCGCCTGAAAGGTGTCGCCTGCGCCCACGGTGTCAGCGATTTTTACCGTACAGGCAGGGGCCGACCACGAACCATGAGCCCGGCTGAACACGCTCGCGCCTTCACCGCCACGGGTCAGGAACACCAACTGACAGCGATACTGCAACCAGCCCTCTATCACTTGCGCCGGATCCTGGTCCGGGTACAGCAGATGCAGGTCCTCGTCGCTGACCTTGATCAGATCGGCCAGTTCTACCAGCGTTGCGATCCGCGCGCGCCACAGGTCAATGTCGGGTTGCGGATTCAGGCGCACGTTCGGATCGAGGCTGATCAGGCGTTTGCCGCTTTCCCGACGCACCAGCGCCAACAGCGTGTCGGCAATCGGTTGCACCACCAGGGAGAACGAACCGATGTGCAAGCCACGCACTTCAGATCCCAGTGTCGGCAGGTGTTCCGGTTTCAATTGTCGGTCCGCGCAACCTTCACCGCGGAAACTGTACTGCGGCGAGCCATTGGCCCCGACCGCGACCATCGCCAGGGTGGTCGGCGCGGCGAAATCCAGCAGGTAGTCAAGGCGCACGCCTTCATCTTGCAGCACCTGCAACAGGCGCCGACCCAGATAGTCGGTGGACAACCCGGCCAACAGCGCCGAGTCCACGCCCAACCGGCGCAAGCCCACCGCCACATTGAACGGCGAGCCACCGGCGACGGCCTTGAAATTCACTCTGGACACCAGACCGCCGGCGTCGTTTTCACTGAAAAAATCGAACAGCGCTTCGCCACACACCAGGTACATAGTTGTTCACTCTTCAAAGGGTTGCGACAGGCTGCGGCTTTGTAAGCCATTGTGGCGTAGCAGGTCCAGCCCTTGACCTTAATGAGGCGCTCGTACCTGGATTGACTCGATCGACATGGGTTGTTCGGTGGCCAATCTGAACTGCACGAAGAATCTTCCACTCGCATCGGCTTTGGCACCTTCAATCACATACAAACTGTGCTGTTGGAAGGGCAGCCCCTTGATCTCGCCGACACCAGCGGGATGCGTAGCAATCAATGTTTCACCGGGAAAAAGACCGCGGAGGCGGATCAGCACCCGTACACCAACCGACGGCGGCAGCTGCTGCCCAAAATCCCGCTGGGCATGGGTTGAAAACCAGCAGTTCGTGTTGCTGATTTCATCGTGTTTTATTTCACCTTCGCCCGTCCAGCCCCGGGTTTCTCCCGGCGTGTCGAAGCGTGCGTATTCGTCGATGTTGGTTGGAGTGACGGAATCTTGCGAGGGCTTGGGGCACATGGTCAGAGGTCTCGATGTGGATGGCTGGGTTGCTGCGAGCTTGGATAACCCATTACGGCCAAACCACTGTCAAAACTACCAGTTCCGACCAGCGGCTATCCTTGGTTTCGCTCAGATAGTCGCTGTATCAGGACTTGCTAATTGATGGACAAGCCGTTGTGGTCGTCCATCAATTCGCAGGAAGGGTCGTTGACTCTGATGGTGCGGGTCATGTCGGCACACGTTTCCTGTTATCGTGGCCTGATCATGCCTCCTGTGGAGAGATTAATGCCAGATGGCGATGCCGGGATACTCGACAATAACGCTTTCAGCGTACTTCCCTCGGAAGACTTTGGAACTAACTGGCTCTTCTCGCCTTTATCAAACTAGCGACCCGGCAGAAGGCAACCAGCTTCGATTCCTCCATGAAATCGACATTGATAATATTGCACTTTTCGCTGGAAGTATGGGTAGCGGGATCAAACCAGGTTTCAAGCTCATCATGGATATCGACGGGGCCTCCAAGCTTCGAGTAGCTCGTGGCGGACAGTGACCACAGGGTGGAGCGGGGAGGTGGAGACTTCAATACGTTGTAGATATGCTGCTCCAGTTCCTTGACGTTCGTGTCGTCAATGCCGCTCCATTTGTGTTCGATTTTCTTGCAGAACCAGTCGGGATCCAACTGCGGATGTTCTTGGGCCGTTACCAGAACCCGCTGCTCGCTGCTGGCTTTCTTGAGCATGCCAAGTGTAAGGCCGCTATTTTTGGCCGGGATTATTCTCTTGCCAAGGTAACGCAGCATCATCTCGTTGAAGAGCCCGAAATCGAATGGTTGTTTTCCGTCCTTGAGTTCGTGAAAGTCCAGAACCACAAACTCGTCAGGGTTGTCGCGCAAAAACAGATTTACCGCTGCGAATAAGGCCAGCACGTTACGAGATGAGCGATAACCATTGTGCTGAAATCGAAACTTTTCAAACTCTATGGCCTCACCGTCGAAATCCAGTCTTAAATCCAGTGCCCGGGAGCCGTATTTGAGCTGTGCAGCGAACGAGTCGTGCTGACAGGCCAGCCAGTGCGGGCCAGGTATTAGTGCATAACTGGCTTGCAAGTCGCACCCTGCGTTGTGTGTTCCTGGAAGTGTAAGTTCGGTAAGCGACAAACTATCAAGTTCCGGCGTGGCGCTCATCCAGTTGTTGAGCGCATAATTGTCTTGGCTCGTATTAGTCATGAATGCATCCTTGCATTGATTGAAGAGTAAGAAGTTGCAGCAACCTGATATTGGTTGGCAGCGATCAATTATTTTTCCGGCGGTTGTGCATGGTCAATCATTAACTTCATGCGGGATGTTGATTACGGTTCTTCGCCTCAATCCATTGCGCCATGTATTGAGTGCTTTTGTGATGGTGATGCCGCAGCATGCTGCCGGTGAAGTTATCCCGCCTGATATCTGCCATATCCCGTTGGCAATCGAGCAGCCTCTGGATCAGGGCCGGGCCATGAACAGATTTCTGGTAACGGCCGGTCAGCAGTGCCTGCGCTGTTGCCTGCGCATCGAGCCATAGTGTCTTGTCGCTGTAGAGTTGCACGCAGTGATCGGCGAATTCTCGCGCCGAATGGGTCACGGCGCCGGGCCATGCCTCGTCGCCGTACATGGCTTCCGCTCCCACGGGTGTCGTGACATTGGGCGTGCCGCAGAGCATTGCATCGACGATCTTGCCCTTGATCCCCGCGCCGAATCGCAATGGCGCCAGGCACACTCGGGTCGCCGACATGACTTGCAGGGCGTCTTCGGCCCAGTTCATTACATGAAACCCCTGTGCCGCATTGTGCAGCGCCGTCGCCTTGGGCGGCGTATAGGCACCGTAGATGTGCAATTGCGCGTCAGGCAACTGCGCACGGATCAATGGCCAGATCGCGGTTTTCAGCCAGAGCACCGCGTCCCAGTTCGGCGCGTGACGGAAGTTGCCAATGTGCAGGAAATGCTCGCGTTGCTCGAAGGGCAGGGGTGGTTCGCTCGGCAGGTCGACCATCAGCGGGCACCAATGCAAAAGTGTGCGCGGCACCTTGAATTGCTCGACCAGCAATTCGATTTCCACTTCGGAAACCATCAGCGTCAAGTCGCAACGATAAAACGAGGCGATCTCGCGCTTCGCCAGGTCGGTAGGGGCCATGTGTTCAAATTCTTCACGCTCTGCCGGGGCGAACAAGTCGCTGAAGTCATTGTTGTCCTCACTGGCCTTCAAACGCTCCTTGAGGCGTTGGTGCCGACCATGCCTGAGACTTTGCAGGTCGCAACTTTCGAGCACGCGCAAGGCATCGGGACAATGCTTTTCGACACGCCAGCCGAACTGCTCCTCCATCATGAATTGATCGAACAACACGATGTCCGGCGCCAGTTCGCTGATGAACGCGTCGAAACTGCTGTTGTTCAGCTCGATGGGCACTTCGTGTATGCCCATCGCTGTCAGGTCTGCACGTTGTTCGCCGAAGCCCGCCGGGCTGCTGAACGTGATGTCCCAGCCCTGTTGCAGGAAAACTTCGAGAATTTGCATGACATGCCCGCTGGCCGCGGAAGAGCGGGGCTCAGGCCAGACGTAACCAATGACCAGGACTTTGGTTGCGTGGGGCTCGATCATGTACGGGAGTTCCTTGAAGCGAAGACAGGATAGGGGCAAAAAGTCGCGCATTAAACCACAGCGCAGCGCAGGGTTACCCGAGAATGCTGTTGACCTTGTCGCGCAACTGATCAATGGAGAAGGGTTTGCCGATCACGTGCATGTCGGCAGGGACTTCGAGGCTTTCGGCATAACCGCTGGCAAACAGGATGGGCAGGTTGGGGCGGATCGTGCGGGCGAGGGTGGCCAGTTTGCGGCCGTCCATGACCGGCAGGCCAACATCAGTCATCATCAGGTCAATGTGTTGGTTCACGTTCTTGAGTTTCTCCAGCGCCTTTTCGCTGCCTTCGACTTCCAGCACCTGGAAGTCCAGTTCCTCGAGTACATCGACGATCAGCATGCGCACGATGGCATCGTCTTCGACGATCAGGATGACGGGGGTGTTGGCGGATGACATGGTCGAATTCCCGAAAAAGTTGGCGTTGGCGGTCGCTGGAAATCACCGGCCTCTTGCATCAGTAAATGACGAATCCCGACAAGTTCCCAAGGTGATGTAAAAAAAGAAACCAGTGCAGGTCCGCAAAGATAACCCGAGGTTTTGCGCAGGCGCGAAAACATGGCAGAAAATTGGATCAATGTGGCGGTTTTGGGGCAAACTCCCCGCATCCTGACAGCTCGACAAGGACCGCCCCATGAGCACTGTGTCTTCGGTTGATGAGCAACGATTCCGTAAACTCCTGAGCCGCAACATCAGCCTGCCGCTGGGGCTGGGTCTTGTCAGTGCCGTGTTCTTCGTGTCGCTGATCACCTATTTGCTGTCGACGATCCAATGGGTGGGACACACCGACCGGGTGATCAATAACGCCAATGAAGCGGTCAAACTGACCGTTGACCTGGAAACCGGGATGCGCGGTTTCCTGCTCAGTGGCGACGAACATTTCCTCGATCCCTACGAAACCGCCAAGCCGCGGATTGCCGTGGCCCTCAACTCCCTGCTCGAACTGACCGCCGATAACCCGGTGCAAACCGACCGTTTGCTGCGCTTGCAGGCATTGCACCAGGAGTGGGCCAGCTATGCGCAGTCGATGATCGATCTACAACGCAGCGGTGGTGATGTTCGCTCCGCGGTCAAGGCCGGGCGCGGCAAACGCCTGACCGATGACATTCGCCAGCAGTTCGAGGACGTGATCGATACCGAGCAGCAACTGCGCGCAACGCGCAATGGTGAAGTGCAACGTACCACGGTCATGAGCATCAGCCTCTATCTGTTGTTCATCGCCGGCGTCAGTGGCTTGCTGGCGTATGTCGGGCGCCGCGATTTGCTCAACCTTTCGCAAGACTACAGCGTCAATCTCGCGGCCCAACAAGCCAGCGCCGGTCGCCTGGAGCAACAGGCCTGGCTGCGCAACGGCCAGACCCAACTCGCCGAGCAGCTATTGGGGCAACTGAGCTTGAGCCTCCTGGGGCGCAACATCCTGCATTTCTGCGCGCAGTACCTTGGCAGCGCCGTGGCGGCTATTTATGTGCGCGAAGACCACGGCGGACTCAAGCGCATCGCCACCTACGGTTTTTCTCGTGAGCAGGAGGAACGTGAACAGCAGATCTACAGCGAAGAAGGCATTGTCGGACAGGTGGCTCAGCAGGCTCGGCTGATTCGCCTGGACGAGGTTCCCGAGGATTATTTCAAGGTCAGCTCCGGCCTCGGTGATGGTTTGCCGCGCAGTGTGCTGGTGGTGCCAACCAGCGACGACGACCGGGTCAACGGCGTGATCGAGTTGGGCTTTCTGCGTCCACTGACGGACCGTGACATTGAATTGCTTGAGCTGATCGCCGGCAACATCGGCACCTCGATCGAAGCTGCGCGCTATCGCCAGCGATTGCAGGAGGTGTTGACCGAAACCCAGCAACTCAATGAAGAATTGCAGGTTCAGCAGGAAGAACTCAAGACCGCCAACGAAGAGCTCGAAGAGCAGTCGCGGGTACTCAAGGAGTCCCAGGCGCACCTGGAAATCCAGCAGGTGGAACTGGAGCAGACCAACGAACAACTCGCCGATCAGGCGCAAATACTGGCCGAGCAACGCGACGCCATGGACCTGAAAAACGCCGAACTCAACCAGGCCCGGATCCAGCTCGAAGAACGCGCCGAAGAGTTGCAGCGCTCGAGCAAGTACAAGTCCGAATTCCTCGCCAACATGTCCCACGAATTGCGCACACCGCTTAACAGCTCGTTGATCCTGGCCAAGCTGCTGGCAGAAAACCCCGAGGAAAACCTCAGTGACGAGCAGGTCAAGTTCGCCGAGTCGATCTATAGCGCCGGCAATGACTTGCTCAACCTGATCAATGACATCCTGGACATTTCCAAGGTCGAGGCCGGCAAACTGGACATCCGCCCGCAGAACACCAGCGTCACGCGACTGGTGGAGGGATTGCGCGGGATGTTCCATCCCTTGGCCACGGACAAGCAGCTGGATTTCCGGCTCGATATACAGGACGGCGCGCCGCAGATGCTGTTCACCGACCCCCAGCGCCTGGAGCAGGTCCTGAAGAACCTGTTGTCCAACGCCGTGAAATTCACTGAAAGCGGTAGCGTCAGCCTGTCCGTCGCCACAGTGCCGAACGACGGCGTCGCCTTCAGCGTGGGTGATTCCGGGATTGGCATTGCACCGGATCAGCACGAAAGCATCTTCGAAGCGTTCCGTCAGGCCGATGGCACCACCAATCGACGTTATGGCGGCACCGGGCTGGGCTTGTCGATCTCCCGTGATCTGGCAGCCTTGCTCGGCGGCTCCATCAGCGTGACCAGCACGCCGGGGCAGGGCAGTGTGTTCACCCTGGTACTGCCTCAGCAGTATGTGGAACCGGGCGATGTGCCTGTCGAACCGATGCGAGCGGCGCCAGTGGCGGCTGCCCCGAGTGTATTGCCACCCGCATTGTCGCCGCTGGTAGCCGAGGTCGACATTGCGCGGTTCGATGACGACCGCAACAAGGGGCCGTTTACCGGCCGTTGCATTCTGGTGGTGGAGGATGAGGCGAACTTTGCGCGCATCCTCTACGACCTTGCCCACGAACTGGGATATCAGTGCCTGGTGGCCCACGGTGCCGATGAAGGTTATGAGCTGGCCAAGGCCTTTATCCCCGATGCGATCCTGCTGGACATGCGCCTCCCGGATCATTCCGGCCTGACCGTGTTGCAACGCCTGAAGGAACACGCCGAAACCCGGCACATACCGGTACACGTGATTTCCGTCGAAGACCGGGTCGAAGCGGCGATGCACATGGGTGCAATCGGCTATGCGGTCAAACCGACCACCCGCGAGGAACTCAAGGATGTGTTCGCACGCCTTGAAGCCAAGTTGACACAGAAGGTCAAGCGCGTGCTGCTGGTCGAGGACGATGACTTGCAGCGCGACAGCATTGCCCGCCTGATCGGCGACGATGACATCGAGATCACTGCCGTTGGCCTGGCTCAGAAGGCGCTGGACCTGCTGCGCACGTCCGTTTTCGATTGCATGATCATCGACCTCAAACTGCCGGACATGCTCGGCAACGACTTGCTCAAGCGCATGTCCACCGAAGACATCTGCTCCTTTCCACCGGTCATCGTCTATACCGGGCGCAACCTGACCCGGGATGAAGAGGTGGAACTTCGCAGGTATTCGCGCTCGATCATCATCAAGGGTGCACGCTCGCCAGAGCGGTTGCTGGACGAGGTCACGCTTTTTCTGCACAAAGTCGAATCTCGGTTGTCCCATGAGCGGCAGAAGATGCTCAAGGTTGCCCGCAGCCGCGACAAGGTCTTCGAGGGCCGCAAGGTGCTGCTGGTGGATGACGATGTGCGCAACATTTTCGCCCTCACCAGCGCGCTGGAGCAAAAGGGCGCAGTCGTGGTCATTGGCCGCAACGGCCGCGAAGCGATTGAACGATTGAATGAGGTCGAGGACATCGACGTGGTGTTGATGGACGTGATGATGCCGGAAATGGATGGTTTTGAAGCCACCGTCGAAATCCGCAAGGACCCGCGCTGGCGCAAGCTGCCGATCATTGCGGTGACGGCCAAGGCCATGAAGGACGATCAGGAGCGCTGCCTGCAGGTCGGCGCCAACGATTACCTGGCCAAGCCCATCGACCTGGATCGTCTGTTTTCACTGATTCGTGTGTGGTTACCGAAGATGGAACGCATTTAGTGGAGCGCAACCTTTCAGTTGAGCGAAACAGCGAAATCGAATTGCGCTTGTTGATCGAGGCGATCTACCTCAAGTACAGCTACGATTTTCGCGACTACTCCAGCGCATCGATCAAGCGCCGAGTCAATCATGCGTTGAGCCAGTTCGAGTGCAATACCATCTCGGCGTTGCAGGAAAAGGTTTTGCACGACCCCGCCGCGTTCATGCAACTGCTGCAATTGCTGACCATTCCCGTCAGCGAGATGTTTCGCGACCCTTCGCACTTCCTGGCCATGCGCAGGGAAGTGGTGCCGCTGTTGCGCACCTACCCCTCGATCAAGATCTGGATCGCCGGATGCAGCACCGGTGAAGAGGTGTATTCAATGGCCATTCTGTTGCGCGAAGAGGGCCTGCTCGACCGTACGATCATTTACGCCACCGACATCAACCCGCGCTCTCTGGAAAAAGCCAAGCAAGGGATTTTCTCGATGGAGAATGTCCGCGCCTACACTGCCAATTATCAGCAGGCCGGTGGCCGGTGTTCGTTTGCCGACTACTATACGGCGGCCTATGGGTACGCGATTTTCGACAGGACATTGCGCGAGAACGTTACCTTCGCCGACCACAGCCTGGCAACGGACAGTGTATTTTCAGAAACACAATTAATTTCATGTCGCAATGTATTGATTTACTTCAATAAAAAACTTCAGGATCGGGCGTTCGAGTTGTTTCACGAGTCCCTTTGCCATCGCGGGTTCCTGGTGTTGGGCAGCAAGGAAACCCCTGATTTCTCGGCCTTCGGCAATCAGTTCGAGCCGTTGGTCAAACAGGAGCGGATTTACCGAAAATCATGAACAGTGCAACGGGATTGCCAGCGATCGAAGCCAATGTCATCGGTGCCTGCGCCGGTGGCGTGGAGGCGCTGCCGAACATCCTCGGGTCGCTGCGGGTCATCGGTCGTCTGCTTGTCGAGTTGGAACGAACTCCATGTTGAGTAATATCAAGGCCAAACTGCTGATCGTCGACGATCTGCCGGAGAATCTGCTGGCGCTCGAAGCGCTGATCAGGCGCAAGGACCGGATCGTGTACAAGGCACTGTCCGCCGATGAAGCCTTGTCACTGCTGCTGCAACACGAGTTTGCCATGGCCATCCTCGATGTGCAGATGCCTGGCATGAATGGCTTCGAACTGGCCGAGTTGATGCGTGGCACGAAAAAAACCAGGAACATCCCGATCATTTTCGTCAGTGCCGCCGGGCGTGAAATGGACTACGCCTTCAAGGGCTATGAAAGCGGTGCCGTGGACTTCCTGCACAAACCGTTGGACACCCACGCGGTCAAGAGCAAGGTCAATGTGTTCGTCGACCTGTATCGCCAGAGCAAGGCGATGAAGGAGCAAGTGTTGGCCCTCGAGCAAAGTCGACGCGATCAGGAAGACCTGCTCAAGCAACTGCAAAACGCCCAGCTGGAACTGGAGCAGGCAGTGCGCATGCGCGATGACTTCATGTCCATTGTCGCCCACGAAGTGCGCACGCCGCTCAATGGCCTGATCCTTGAAACCCAGTTGCGCAAGATGCACCTGGCCCGGGACAACGCCGACGCCTTCACGTTGGACAAGATGCACGCGATGGTCGAACGCGACGAACGACAGATCAAAAGCCTGATTCGCTTGATAGAAGACATGCTCGATGTCTCGCGCATTCGCATCGGCAAGTTGTCGATCCGGCCGACGCGATTCGATCTTTCGACACTGGTTCGCAATGTGTTGCACAACTTTTCCCGGCAAATCGACGCCGCCGAGGCGTCGGTCACCCTTGATGCCGAACAACCGGTGATCGGAAACTGGGACGAGTTTCGTATTGAACAGGTCATTTCCAACCTGCTGACCAACGCTTTGCGCTACGGGGCCAAGAGCCCGATCTCGGTGAAGGTATACAGTGCAGGCGGCTGGGCGCTGGTTGATGTGCAGGACCATGGGATCGGCATCAGCGAAGAAAACCAGAAACGCATATTCCAGCAGTTCGAACGCGTATCGGCCAGGAACGCCGGCGGCGGACTGGGCCTGGGTCTGTTCATTTCAGAGCAGATTGTGGCGGCCCATGGCGGTACTATTACGGTCCAGAGCAGGATTGGCGAAGGCGCCTTGTTTCGCGTTTGTCTGCCGCTGCAGGAAAACAGCCGGGTAAACGCAACCTCTGGTCGACCCCACGGTCGTATCAGCAGCAATTGACAGAACTAAGGCTTCCCATGAGCGAAGATGCACAAGATGTAGTACTAGTCGTCGAGGACGATCCCTCGATACTGATGGTGCTGTCCGCTTATCTGTCGGGCGAGGGTTATCGCGTATTGCAGGCCGAAAACGGCGAACAGGCGTTCGATATCCTGGCGAGCAAACCGCACCTGGACATGATGATCACCGACTTCCGCCTGCCCGGCGGCATCTCCGGCGTGCAGATCGCCGAACCCGCCGTGAAGCTGCGACCGGAACTCAAGGTGATTTTCATCAGCGGCTATGCCCAGGAAATCCGTGAGACCGACAGCCCGATCACCCGCAAGGCGCCGATCCTGGACAAACCGTTCGACCTGGACAGGTTGCAGGAGCTGATGCAGGACATGCTTTCGTAAGCGTTGGTCGTACGCGCACCTGTAATTTCTGACAGTTGACCGTGGTGCTGTATCAGCAGATAAATGCTTCGGACGTCATGCGACTGATTCCTGCATGCCAATCCGGAGTGAGTGCCATGCACAGACATACACCGACACTTTCAGTAATTGATCCGCGTCGCGCCGTCGTACGTGAAGTTGCCTATCATCGGTGTTCGGACCAGCAAGTCCCTCAAACACGTATCACTCAATACATCTACAGCATCCGGGAGCGTGCCAGTCATAGCCGCGATCCGCGACTATTTGCTCTTCACGAACACGATGGGTCCGTGCCCGCCAATCAAACCATCGTCACCACCCTGACGGGTCTGCCCCTGCTTTCCATCAACGTGGATGCCGGATGGCGGTTGAGTCTTTACGGTGCTGGCGGGCAAAGGCTGGAAGACTGGGACCAGAAACGTAATCGCCTGCGGATGACTTACGACTCATCATTACGCCCTGAGCGCGGTTTTGAGTCCGCGTTGGGTGATGAACTGTGCACGGCTTGTTTTGCATACGGTGACGGTTCGGAGGAGTCCGCCAGCCACAATCGCTGCGGTCAACTGATTCGCCACGACGACTGTGCTGGCAGCCAACACTTCACCGAATTCAGTTTATTGGGTGCACGCCTGCAACAGACCCGTCGCTTTCTGGTGCAGGTTCAGTCACCCAACTGGCCGGAGGACGAAACCGAGCGTGAAAAATTGCTGGAGCCACAAGGAGCGCTTACGCAAATAAGCGTTAACAGCGTCGGTGACTGGGTGCGGCATATCGATGCTTTGGGCAATGAGCAAAACCAGCGCCAGACCGTCGCCGGTGAATTGTTCGAAGCGCGGATCAGACTGGCCGGCGCCGATGACGAAATCACCTTGATGAGTGACATTCAATACAACGCCTTCGGGCAAATCGTGCAGCAATCGGCCGGCAACGGCGTGGTCAGTCGCGCCGCTTTCGATCCCGAGGATGGGCGGTTGGCAACGCTGCATACGCAACTTGCAAGCCAGCCGCCGTTGCAGCATCTGACGTATGCCTATGATCCGATCGGTAACCCGATTCGTATGACTGACGACACCCAGCCAATCCGCTACTCGCGCAATCAGAGCGTTGCCGCGATCAGTACCTGGCAGTACGACACCCTCGGCCAGCTCATCGAAGCCAACGGTAGGCAACGGTGCAATGCACCGGGCGGCCCCCATTTACCGGCTTTCGTTTCGCCACCGGCCCCTGACCAACTGGAGAACTATCACCAGACGTTTAGCTACGACGCCAGTGGCAACCTGCAGATCCTGCAGCACCACGCCGACAGCGCAAGTCGAACCGAGCGTACGTCCGTTGCAACCTTGAGCAACCGAAGCCTGCCGTGGGGCGATGGCACCGAATCGCCAGGGGACCATGACATCGATGCTGCGTATGACGTCTGCGGCAATCTCAAAGTGCTGCAACGGGGACAGGCACTGCACTGGGATGCACGCAACCGCTTGAGTCAGGTCGATCAGGTGGTGCGCGAGGACGAACCGGCAGACACGGAGATCTATGTCTATGATGGCGAAGATCAACGCGTGCGAAAAATCCGTACGACTGATACTGGAACATTGATCCGTACCCATGAAACCCGCTACTTGCCGGGCGTGGAGATTCGTACAAGTCCCAATGAAACCCTGCATGTCATCAGTGTCCAGTGCGGTAGATGCACCGTGCGGATCCTGCACTGGGACAGGGGTTCGCCACCGGAAGGTTCCCGGAATCAGTTACGTTACTGCCTTGCCGATCATCTGGAATCCAGCACGCTGGAACTGGACAAAGACGCCAGACTCATCAGCCAGGAAAACTACTATCCGTACGGCGGCACAGCCTGGTGGGCAGGCAGGGACAAGGTTGAGGCCAGTTACAAGACGATTCGTTATTCAGGAAAGGAGCGGGACGCAACGGGGCTGTATTACTACGGATTTCGGTATTACATGCCGTGGCGACAGCGTTGGGTGAATGCCGATCCAGCGGGAGCGATAGATGGTTTGAACCTGTATAGGATGGTCAGGAATAACCCGGTTAGTTACAGCGATCCAGTTGGCTTGGTTGCTAAAGGTGTATCGCATACCGTGGAATTTCATGGGGTGCCTCGGCATGACACTAACTTTAATAATATTGAAAAAGCAAAAAAAGAAACTTTTTATGCGGTGAGCCTGATCAGAAATCCCGCCTCGATTTCCGGAGCGATATCTGAGCTATCCTTAAAGCTGCATGATCTTATATTGACCATGGAGAGTGATCCTCGATCGTTGCCTTTACTTACGAATCTTGTAGATAGAGCAAGTGGTGAAGAAGAGTATGGAAGAGTCAGTGGGGGAATAAGCGAGATCAAAAGCATACTTGGTAGCGATGCTCCGTTATCTCCTGTTTCCTTTATACGAAAAGTGCAAACATTGAAAAATTATGGCGCCTACGTTGTGGATCGTGCATCGAAAGCTATCGATGAGCATGCGTTCATGCTGAATGGTGCAAGTGCCAAGGACGTGTCTTCTTTGATGTCCTGGTACATGCCCGGTGATTTATTTAACAAGAGAGGACGGACTGGTATTAAGAAAAAAGAGCGTAGAGATGATAGCGGCATACTCGACAAAGAAACTTTTTCCGCGCTTTCTGATGATGAAAAGGGTTTTTTAATTGTCCCTGGTTTATCAAGGGTTCGGCCATTGTTCAGGACGTTCATACATGAACGTGATGGCGGAGAAGTAATATCTACTTCGCCTTTTGTTAATAGGACGTTTGATAATGATTCTCCCATGCTGGCTTCAATTTCCGGCAGTACTTCCTGCATTATGATAGGGGCGACTATTTTAAAGCCCAACCTGAGCGATGATGATGAGAGGTCCTTGGCAAAGGCAGCTGTTGCGTTTCTTGTAGGTGCAGGATATCACTCGGTTACTGAAGTCCTGGATGTGGCCTACCCTGGATTAAATTTGTATTGAATTTTTCCGTGTCGTGCAAAGTAGTGATACTGCGTAGTCAAGGGTGGATTGAATTTATGCTGGGCGTTTCATCTCGGAAAACTAAATTTCAAGGGTATTAAATATCTGCTCTAGTTTGTTCTCGGAAGCTAGTTGCGAGAAATGTTCGTAATGGTCGTCATATACTCGGACTACCAAGGGACTGCTGGCAAATCATCTGCCTCACTTTCGCCGTCAACAGATCAAAGGTAAACAGCTTATTGATCATCTGCATACCTGGACCGAGGAACCCTCCGCGCACCGCGACGTGCTCGGAGCACCCTGAGGTCTGGGCGCAATTCGTTCCGGCTCAACTCAGCGAGATTTAAGTCGTCAAAGCCCCTGTTGCAACGCCGGGTCATCGGGATTCATCTGTTCGAGCTGGGCAGACAGGATCTGCACGTTTTGCAACTGCCCGCTTTCTTTCCAGTAATTGATCAGCAATACCCGGGCCTTGCGATCGTTCGGATGGCGCTGGACGATTTCCTGCAACTGCTTCTGCGCCGCATCCAGCTCCTGCTCACCGTGCAATGTGGTGGCCAGGTCGTAGCGGTAATCCCGGTTGTTGGGCTCGAGTTCAACGGCCTTGGACAGGCCGAGCAGGGCAAATTCGCTTTGGTCGTGGTGCAGCAGCCAAAGCCCCAGGGCATGTTGCAGGTAAGCCGAATCGGGTTGCGCCTGGAGTTGTTTGGCCAACAACTGCCGGGCGGCGTCGTTTTGGCCCTGTTTATCCAGCACTTCGATTTGCAGCACCAACGCCGGCAGGTTGTCCGGCGCCAGGCGCAGGGTGTTGTCCAGTGCCTGTTGCGCTTCCTTGAGCTCGGCATTGTGCAGGTGCAGCCGGGCCAGTTGGTACTGGTTTTCAGTGCTTTGCGGTTCGTTCTTGAGCACTAGCTCCCAGGCGTCGATGGCTTGCTCCAGCGGCCCGAAATACAAACCCAGATCATCCGGGGACAGTCCCAGCAGTGCGTTGATTGCAGCGAGCCGAACGCTTTGTTCGCTGTCATCGAGCAATGGCCCCAGCAATAGACTGCGCTGGCCGCTCGGCACCAGGGCGCTGATGCTTTTGATCGCGGCGATACGGACCTCGGGCGATTCGTTCTGCAAGTCGGCATCCGCCAGTTTCAGGGCCACCGAGCTTGGATAATTGGGCAGTTCGGCATGCAGCCAGACACGACGTTTGGGGGACAGGTCCGGACGCCCCAATTGCTGATAGAGCACCCGCGCGGCACCTGGTTGACCGCCCCGGGCAGCCGCCAACGCTTCGCTGTAACCATGCTTGATGGCTTCGGGCACCACCGGGGTGGTATCGCGCAGGGAAAACCACGCAAGGCCGATGACCAGCAGGACGGAGAGGCTGATAAACAGATAGCGGCGGGACTTGGGCATGCAGGAATCCGGAAGCAGACGAGCTTTTGCAAAGGCGCCAGCTTCGGTCAGGTCGGGCTTTGAGTCAAACCCTGGCGACCTGCACTGACGATTCAAAGGGCCTGCAAGTGGTGTCGACAGCAAAACCTGTCGAGGCGTCGCCCCAATGACTACGCTTGCAGGAGATGTCTGGACGAGCCTTCCCATGCAAGCGCTACTGCAATACTTCAAAGCCATGCTCCACCCCGGCCCCGGGGTGTTGCTGTTTGCCTTGCGAACCATCACGGCCGGGTTGTTGACCCTGTACCTGGCATTTCTGTTCGATCTGGACCAGCCCAAGTGGTCGATCATGGCCGTTGTCATCATCAGCCAGCCACTGGGCGGCATGGTGCTGGCGCGCAGTTTTGGCCAGGTGATCGGCACCACGTTGGGCGCGGCCGTGGCCGTGTTGATCATGGCGATCTTTCCCCAGGCGCCGCTGCCGTTCATCACCACCCTGGCGTTATGGCTGGCGTTGTGCACCGCCGGTGGCACTTTGTTGCGCTATACCAGTTCCCAGGCATTCGTCCTCAGCGGCTACACCGCGGTGGTGGTGGCCTTGCTGGCGGTGCCGGACCAGGACGGCATGTTCCTGCTGGCGGTGACCCGCGTCACCGAGACGCTGCTGGCGGTGGCCTGTGTATGCGTGGTCAGCCTGCTCACCGCAAGGCCGCAAGCCGTGGCCCGGGACTACTTCGCCAGGATCGATCAGATCACCCGGCTGCTGGCCACCCATGCCAGCGCCGTCATCCGCACCGAAGAGAGCGAAGCCGATTTCCAGCAGCGGCAAATGCAGCTGTTGGGCCAGATCAGCGGTCTGGAGGGCGTGCGCCGGCACATGTACTTCGATGCGCCACGGTTACGCAGTGCCAACGGTCTTGTGCAACTGCTGGGCAACCAGTTGGTGCTTCTGACCGCACGACTGACCGCCTTGCGCCACCAGCGCCTGTTGTTGACCGAACGCTGGGAAGGCGAGCTGCCTGAAGAGATTCAACGGCTGCGGGCCGAAGAACTGGACTTTCTCGATGAACTGGCACAGGAAGGACGTTCGCTGTCCAGCGACAAGCGCCATCGCTTCACGTCGCTGCAACAACGCTTCGATGAACTGGCCTACCGGGCCGAACAATTGACCGAGCCGCTGCCGGCCACCCTGCGCTCGCTGGCCTGGTCGCTGCGGTGGGAGCAGGCGCGCCTGCTGCAGCAACTCGAACAGATTCTGGAACTGAGTGATGCGATCCAGAGCGGTCGTCCCGCCAGCAGCGTGTTTCGCGGGCGGGAAAACCCGCTGCACCTGGATTTCACCCTGGCGACCATGAATGCCATCCGGGCCTTTTCCGCGTTGTTGATCGCTGGCTTGATCTGGATCGAAACCGGCTGGGACGGTGCGCGAGGCGGGATGGTGCTGGTGGGCATCCTTTGTTCGCTGATGTCGACCTTTCCCCGGCCGCTACTGGCCGTTCAAAGCTATGCGCGGGGATTCGGACTGGCGCTGGTGGCCTCGGCGCTGCTGCAATTCATGTTTGTGCCGATGATCAGCAATTTCGAGATGCTTGCCTTGCTGCTGGCACCCTTGCTCTACGCCGTTGCGGTGGGGCTTGCCAGTCCACCCACTACGGGAACCGGCATTGGCCTGGGGCTCACGACCTTTCTGTTGCTCGGCCCATTGAATGTGGGGATCGGCCAAAACACCGCGATCCAGTGGTTCGAGTTCGCCGGGGCCTATACCTGTGCGACGGTGCTGGCGCTGAGTGTCTACGCGCTGATCTTTCCATTCCGGCCGGATCTGCGCATGGGCAGGCTCTACAAAGAAACCTGCGAGCAGGTGTATGCCTTGCTGAAGACCTCGGCGACCGATGAACAGCAGTTTGCTTTCGAGAGCCGCATGGTCGATCGCCTGACCATGATGCTGGGGCTGCTGCCGGCAACCCGGGATCCACAATCGCGAGAGTGGTTTCAGGTCAGCCTGGGCTGCATGGCACTGGGTATTGCCTTGAACCAGCTCAGGCAACAGGGGCAGAACAACGCACTGCTGAGTCCGGACCTGCAAAGTCGCCTGTTCTCGACTGTTCGGGAAACAGGAAGACTGGTCGCCGGTCGACCCGGGGTCGAAGTGGCGCATGTGCTCGATAGCCTGCGCACCCTGGGCGACGAACTGGATGCCTTGCATACCGATGTTCATGAGCACCTGTGGTCAGTATTCCGTATGCGCGTGGCGCTGCTGATCGTGGTGTCGTTCGTCGAGCGGTATCGCGGTTGCTTTCAACCCGCAGGCCTTGAAGGAGAACCTGTCCTTGCCCATTGATCTGGAAGTAGGGGGGGCCTATCTGCCCCCGATTGCCCAGGCGCTGCTGCTGGGCTTGCCGATATTTCTGCTGCTGGACTGGACGTTGCGACGCCTTGGTGTGCTGCAGTTTGTCTGGCATGAGGCGTTGTTCGAAGGTGCGTTGTACGTCTGCGTCTGCGCCACGTTGATTCTGGTGATGGGAGCCTGATGCCTTGAAGAACATCCTTTCCCGACTCTCGACCGTAGCGGTGGTGCTGCTGGCCGTCATCCTGGGTTGGTTCGCCTGGGAACACTACACCCGTGCGCCCTGGACCCGGGATGCCCGGGTGCGTGCCGATGTGGTGACCTTGTCCGCCGATGTTTCGGGGCGAATCGTCAGCCTGTCCGTGCAGGACAACCAACACGTGGACAAAGGCCAGACGCTGCTGCAGATCGATGCGGCGCGTTACACGCTGGCGGTGGAGCATGCCAGGCGTGCCGTCGAGGTATCGAAAGCTTCGCTCGGGCAGGCCCAGGCGGCGATCAGCGCCAGTGAAGCGTTGCTCAAGCAACGCCAGAGCGAGGAGCTACGGCGACGCACGCTCAAGGACCGATCGGCGATTTCCGGCGAAGAATGGGAGAAGGCCAGTACCGATGTGTCGGTGGCTCAGGCTGACTTGCTGCGCAATCAGGCCAACCTGGTGTTGGCGCAAGCTAACGTACAACTGGCCATCGCGGCCTTGACCCAGTCCGAGCTCGATTTGCAGCGCACTCAGGTCGTCTCCCCGGTGACCGGCTTTGTCACCAACCTGTTGACCCGGGAGGGCGACTACGCCACGGCCGGCGGTCCATTGTTGGCGCTGGTGGACAGCGACCACTTTTTATATGGACTTACGACTGTCTCAAATGAAAAAAATATATAAAGATCAATGATATGCGCGTTGAGACAGTTTTTAAATAAGGAGCCGACATTGGATTTCCTCGATTTTTTGCTGGGGCGTTCTTTGGCGCGGTTGATTGCCTTCCACGTGACTTGCCGACGAGCGGCAGCTCGCTTCTGAAATTCGAATGGTGGATCGCATGACGATGAAACAGAGGTTATTACCAGTGGCGGATAACTCTCGCACAGTTGAATGAGGTCATACTGGCGTGCATGACACCGAGTGTCACCCTCAATCAGATAAAAAGCAGCAAAGCTAGGACACTGTGCAACTAAGCCCGAAATCCAATGACCGTATATGGACTCCTCCTCGTTGCAAGCCCCCTTCGCTTTGGCGCCCGTGCCGACTGCACACGTATATTCGGCCTCTGATTTCAGCATCGATTCGATGCAGGGCCATGATGGGCTATTCGCGCGTCGGCTCCCAATTGCTTTTACGTGCTTTACGCACCTGGTCATTAGAGGGTTTTTCCGACGCCGGTTCGACCGGTTTGCCATTGTTCGGGGTGCTTCGCAATCGTGGTGTAGAGGTGCTTCTCCTTGGATAAATGGGTCAGGCCGCTGCCCGATCCGGTTGGTAATCAGTGCCGTTGCGTAGCATCGCCCAAGCCATGCGCGCAGTTTTGTTGGCTAGCGCAATAGCCGCCACATTAGGATGTGAGCGCTCAGCTAAACGGACAGCCCACTGGCTGAGCCGGTCATCTTTAAATTTGGCCGTGCGTAGTGCCGAACGTGCACCATGGATCATCAGCGTTCGCAGATAAGCATCGCCACGTTTGCTGATGCCCAGCAGTCGATCCTTGCCGCCGGAGCTGTGTTGCCTCGGCGTCAGCCCTAACGAGGCGGCCAACTGCCGGCCATTGGCAAACTGTCGGGCATCACCAATGGCAGCAACGAGTGCGGTGGCTATCATCGGGCCGACCCCGCGCAGTTGCTGCAAGCGAACGGCCGTTGGTTCACTTACCGCGATTGCCGATATCTCGCTGTCGAGTTCGCCCACGCGTTCATCCAGTGTGCGAAGGTCGCCCCACAAGCCATCCAGCAGACGACGAAAACGTACCGTCAAACCGTTATCCGCCTCTTCCAACCAGCACGGTATGGCACGACGTAGCATCAGCAACTCTTTCGGAGCGACGAGGCCGTACTCGGCAACCAGGCCACGGATCTGATTGGCTTTGGCCGTCCGCTGTTCGATCAAGCCGGCTCGGATGCGATGCGTCGCCTGGATATCCTGTTGCTCAATCGTCTTGATGGCGACGAAGCGCATGCTGGGGCGGCTCATTGCCTCGCAGATTGCTTCGGCATCGTTGGCGTCATTCCTGTTGCTCTTGACGTACGGTTTGACGAACTGAGGCGCGATCAGTCTCACCCGAAATCCGCGTGCCTGTAGTTGTCGCGCCCAATGATGGGCTCCACCGCAACTCTCCATACCGATTTCACAGCCGGGTTCGATTTTCTCCAGCACCGTTTGCAGCCAGCGATCACGCGGTAGGCATTGCCGCCAGATGGGTTGTTCATGACAATCCACGCAGTGGATTTGAAACACGTTCTTGGCCAGGTCGACCCCAATGCGCATAAGCTTCATGTGTGGACTCCTTCTCACGGTTGACTGTGGTTCGCACCTTCAGTCTGGCACTCAAGATGCCGAGGTGAGGAGGAGTCCATCCCATTGCTTACGGTCGATCCTACGCCAAACAGGTCGTTGCGTCGGATCGGTATGCTGAGGTTGGACTGGCATTAAGCTTTGTTTAAAGGGACGCTCTATGCTTGGGTGTGCGCGGTGGTAATTTTGGTGATGGGTGTCTCATGAATCTAAAGAGAACCGTTTCACAACTGGTAACGTTAGCCGTTGTAGGGTTGGCGCTCCTACTCGGTTGGTTTGCTTGGGAGTATTACACTCGATCGCCCTGGACTCGTGATGCGCGAGTACGTGCCGATGTGGTAACGCTATCCGCCGATGTTGCGGGGCGCATCGTCAAACTCAACGTGCAAGATAACCAGTATGTGGACAAGGGGCAGTTGCTGCTGGAAATCGATCCTTCGCGCTACGCCTTAGCGGTGGACCATGCATCCCGTTCGGTGGAGGTGGCGAAAGCTTCATTGGGGCAATCGCAAGCAACCATTGTTGCCAGCCAGGCGCTACTCAAACAACGTCAAAGCGAAGAAATTCGCCGGCGGACTCTCAAGGAGCGCTCGGCGATTTCCGGCGAAGAGTGGGAAAAAGCCAACACCGAAATGTCGGTAGCCCAAGCTGATCTGCTGCGTAATCAGGCCAACCTGGGCTTTGCCCAGGCCAATGTGCAACTGGCAATCGCCGCACTGGCTGAGGCCGAGCACGACCTAGAACGCACCCGGGTTGAATCGCCGATCAGCGGTTACGTCACCAATCTGCTGACCCGCCAGGGCGACTACGCCATTGCAGGAAGTCCGCTGGTGGCGTTGGTTGACAGTAAATCGTTTTATATCAGCGGGTACTTCGAAGAAACCAAGCTGCCGCGAATCGGCGAGGGCGATCGGGTCGATATCGAACTGATGAGTGGGGAGAAATTTTCCGGTACCGTGCAAAGTATTGCCTTCGCCATCGCCGACCGGGAAAACCTGCCCGGGGGACGGCTGCTGGCCAACATCAACCCCAGCTACACCTGGGTCAAACTGGCGCAGCGGGTGCCGGTACGCATAAAGATCGATGCCGATTACCCCGGCAAAGACAAACTGCGCGCGGGGACAACGGCCACGGTGACGGTGCAGGAAAATCAGGAACGACACTGAACCCCAGTGGGAGCGAGCAGGCTCACGAGGCTCCGACAGATGGTTGGGCAAATCTGTGCAATCACCCGCACGGCCTTTGAATAGGCGATATCGATGAGGCGGGTGTTCGAAAGTGTTTCATCAGTGTTATGTAGTGCCATCTAGCTGTGGGGCTAAGTAGATACATTGTGGCATTACCCCCGCGTTCTCGACCTTCTTGCAACGAAGCAGGTCGTAGGTCTTCCCATGCTCCACGGTCAGGCGAACGTGGGGTTGCCCTGATTGATCGCCGGGTATGGTGGTGATGACCAGCACGTGCTCCAGACGCCAATGTGTCGAAGCATTCATCCAAGGTGGGGTCATGACCATTACCGAGAACACCGAGCCAAACGGCGCGACTTCATTGAGTACTCTCTCCAAATACCCCACGTCGGAGACCAGCAGGGTTCGCTCGAACTCCATTTTTTCTTCCGTCATCTTGATGCACACATGAAACCAGGGATCGCTGAGTTCCCGTTCGATGACGCTCCAGCGCTTGATGTGTCGGTCAAACGGTAATGGCGGTTGGAGTTCTGCGGCTGGCTGGGTAAAAAACATCGTACTGCCCTCACAAAACGAACCCTATAGATTGTAGCTCTAAAGTGTTCAAAAAGGCTTCATCGTTCCTTTTGTGAGTGATGCAAATGGAACTGAAACAGGCCTTTGGGAAGGCTTTAAAAGCGCGTCGCCTAGAGTGCGGGCTGACGCAAGAGGACTTTTCGGACGTGAGCAGTAGGACCTACCTCAGCACCCTGGAGCGGGGACAGAAATGTCCAACGCTCGAGAAAGTGGTGGAACTGGCCTCCGTTCTGCAAGTACACCCGCTGACGTTGATCGCTGAGAGTTTCCTGGTCCTTGAGCCAAACCAGACGCTTGAGGTATTGCTGGGCGTCGTCCAACGTGAAGCGCGGTCGGTCTAAATTCTCCAACCGACTGATTTAGGTAGTCGAATAGGGAGCAGTTTTTCCTTGAAAGTGAAATAATGGCAAGTGGCCTTTATCAAGGGGCGAGGGCGCTAGAGCAAATCGCACCAGCGACTAGCTCGGGCTGCCACTACGGGGTGTTTAGCGTCAGTAGCCTTTCTATAAGCACGACAGAACTGTACGATTTGCCGACCTAGCGAACTGCAGCTTGAACGCTTGGGGCAGTGACATTTTGAACGCCATAACGGGCATGCTGACGCTGATCGATATGGCTGGCTAGTGTGTGCTCACTAGCTGTCCATGCACACATTGCTTTGCAACTCCACGACCTACGTTTTGCTAAAACCACTAGCATCATTCGTGTATTAGTACCGGAACCCGAGCCCTTTATTTTTAAAGAGCTCAATTGGAAGAGTATTGAGCAGGAAGCAGCTAATGCCAAAAGGCGATGCAATCATCATTGGGGTCAATCCCCGGGAAGCGAACCTCAAGAGAAAGCTGCGTGAACACCTGCACTCCTTAGGCTTCACTAAAACGGATGAGGGGGCTTTACGTGCCCCGGGTAACACCAAAGACGCAATTCGAACCCTTCACAGCGCCCAGCGTGAAGAGCGACTTCTCGCGAGTGAGAAATTCGTGTCGAGGGCTGGGGGTAAGCTGATGCAGTTTTTTGCATCGGGCAAAGATGTGAACCCTGAGAAGATTTCTCCTGTTTTGGAGCGGGTTTCCTCAGAGACTTGGCAAGGCGATTTATTCAGGCTCGCGGCCTTGTCTTGGTCTGTGCCGGTTTCAAACGGTTTCGGCAGGCGTCTGCGTTACCTGGTTTGGGATGAAAGCAACGGCAAGCTCATGGGGCTTATCGCGATCGGTGATCCTGTTTTCAATCTGGGTGTTAGAGACAAATTCATTGGCTGGGATATCCATGACAGGGGGGCTCGACTAGTCAATCTGATGGATGCCTATGTTCTTGGGGCGATCCCACCTTACAACTCGCTCCTTGGAGGGAAGTTGATTGCGTGCTTGCTTCGTAGCCGTGATATTTACGACGATTTTGCGAAGGCCTATGGCACCTCGACAGGGATCATCTCGCAGGCAGAAAAGAAGGCTCGCCTACTGTCTATCGTCACGACATCATCGATGGGACGATCCTCGGTCTATAACCGGCTGAAGCTGGATGGCACTCAATATCTTAAGCCAATTGGTTATACCGGCGGCTGGGGGCATTTTCACATCCCCGATTGGTTGTTCATGGAGATGCGTGACTACCTGCGTCACATCGACCATACATACGCCGACCAGCATGGTTATGGGCAGGGGCCCAACTGGCGCTTGCGGACCACACGCGCTGCGCTTACGGCATTAGGGTTCAAGGATGATTTGATGCGCCACGGTATTCAGCGTGAGGTCTTCATCTGTCAGCTTGCATCCAATGCAACTAAAATCTTGCAGTCTGGGAAGGGTAAGCCTGACGTAAGTTCGCTTCTGTCTGTAAGCGAAATTTCCGGCCTGGCGTTGGATCGATGGATGATCCCGCGCTCCAGGAGTACACCGGAATACCGAGGCTGGACGCCGACGGACCTGATTGATTTGTTTGGTAGTCAAGCTCAAATTCTTCGCACCGAGGTTAAGCGAGAAGTGATGCTAGGCAACAGTTGCGGGTACTAGGGACGCAAGGGGAAGTGCGTTGGAATACGCCGTTAATAAACTGTCGAACAAGCTAGAGTCCGCTGCTCAGTCGTCGGGGATTGGGTTGTTCATTTGCCCGTGCTGTAAAGCGATGGTGATTTTTCGCTCGGGAGCCAAACAAAAAAAACACTTTGGCCACTGGCCCGGTTGGGGATCACCAGAGTGCGAAAACTTTATCCCGAGCCAATACGGCCATAACTCAGAAGGTAGTGTTTTCGCCACCGTGATGAGGCGACGGATGGATCTGCGCCTGATGATTACCAGAGGGCAGCGTGCTGCCTGGTGGCTAGAGTTGGCGATACCTGCATGTCGAGTGTGTGACGCCACCGTCACAATCGACGTGGGAGGAAGGCTTCAGCACTTAGATATGCGCGGTATGGCCAAGGGGTCTCGGGTGACGGCTGAATTGTCCGTCGAAAACTATCGCATAGTGTCCTATAGCGACCATGCTGATCCTACTTTTATGGCCAGTGTGGATCGCGAGTGTCCTGGACTACCATCCTTGGGAGCTGCTGTCTTTTCAGCGTCAGGGCGCGAAGGCGCAACTGGATTTCCCCGAGCGCAGGAGCTCAGAGGTTGGGAAACATACGCTTTTTTGTGGAGTGAAAATGCCGCTCCAGTTTTTCCTGATGAACTCGTACTCGATAGGTTTCAGAGCAGGCAGGGCTGGGGCCTGGCTCTTGCCACCATCCCGGAAAAGCCCTCTGAAGAATGCATGGAATGGCTTCGCAATTTTACGGGGCTGCTCGTAAGTCCACCCGCCCCCTCCATTACCCCGATATGGCCGTTTCTTACGAGAAATTCGAGCGTTAACGCTATTGAGTGCCTTGAGTCGCCTAGGGTACTGCTGTCGACACAGATGATGCCGGTCGGACAGCAGGACAGGGGGCCGACAATGCAAGTGTACGGAGGAGGAGAGCGCCTTTCTGCCACTGGGATCGAAAAGTCACCAGCGTTCTTTGTTTTGGCAACCGAGAAAACCCAAGACTTCCGAGTCGCAAAGGCGGACTACCCCGACATCGAGAAATTTGTCTCTTGCACACTTTCGCTACGCCGAAATCAAAAGTTGCCGGCGGTAGAGATTGCATTTAGAGACCGGGAGTTGAAACGACACGTAGTCCCTTTGCACCAAAAAAAATGCGGGACCTTTGTCATGGCTGCCAGAGCTCAGACAATGACGCTTGAGTATCTCTCCATGCCACCCGGCTGTAATGGGCGACTTATTGCCGACAAGTCCTCTCAGCGCAGTGAGATCTTACTTTTTTCCGGCGACACAGTGTCTGAACACAGCCAGCATCAGCGCCTTCTTCCACCAGAAGTGCAGAACCTGCTCATTGCGCACCTGGTGGACCCAACATGCTACGTCGACATCAACTTCGGTGGATTCGGGCGGTTGCACGTTGTCGGCGATCTTTCCAGCAGACCTATCAGCGAGACCTTCGTTACCCTGGGGCCCTCGCTTCGATCCAGGCTGCTCAGCTTTATGGTTCAGTTGCAACCAGGTGGCCCAATCGCTGCGGTTTCCGATGACTATGCGCTGGTTAGAACCTTCGCTAGCTTGAGACCCCATCCACAACTTATTCCGAATTACCGTACGCTGGTGAAGGACGTCCTCGCCCGCGGCTTTGAGCTCAAACAGCTAGGGGAAGGAGTCTCATATGAGCTACCAATATAGCCAGGAGGCAAGGGATCGTATCTCTGCGTTCGGACAAATTGCGATTACTGAATTCATTGAGGAGATTCCTCATGGTATTCGTAGAATATTTTATGAGCGCCAGCCGGCAATCCAGGGTTTCCGTCGAGGATCGCCCCCCGAGTTCAAGGAAAAACAAAAGCGTTTGGTCGGGCACCTCATTCACACTCAGCCTGGGCAGAAAGGAGCTGCCGATTGGAACACGTTCGCCAATCTTTGGGAGGCGTGGGGAAAGAGCCGATTGGGTCCAGCTTTTCCTGCAAGTGACATTTCATCGCTTACACCGGACGCTGGCCCCGTTTTTTTAACCGGCCTGGCGGAACTGTTCCCTGACGCAGCCAGGGAGAATCTGGAACGTCTGTTGGACTTCAGTGGCTTTGCAGATAGTCCCGAAGCCCAAGTCGCACTCGGACGCTTTCGTCCAGCATCGACGCTAGCTCGTGACCTTATGATCGACGCGCTTCCGGGGCGGTTGCATAAGATTGAAGGTTACTTCGAAATTGCTGAAGCCGCGGCAGAAGAGGTGGCGGAGCGAATTGATCAACTTGAGTCCGAGACGGACACTCTGGCTAAAGGCATTGCAGACGTCGTCTCGAGTGTCGAAAAAAGTCAGGGTGACGTTAAAGAATTTCGGGCTGCACTCGAACGTATTGCTGAGCGTGCCAGTGGATTGGAAGAGGTTGTCGACGCCGCAAGGCAAAAGATCACAGAAGGAATCGCCGCCGCCGACGCGCGAGCCGATCAGTTCCAGCACAGTTTGGAGGCTCTTACAGAACAGAGCCGCGCGTGGGACAAAACTCAAGCGGAGGTTTCAGCGCTCAAGCAATCAATCGATGCTCTCTGTGCGCAGGAGCTCGAGTGGAACCACGCCGTCACGGCAGTCGGTCACTTGGCTGAGCGGATCGATATTCTAGAAGCAGCCGTTGCAAAGGGAGGCAATGGCACGGCGACCAAACCACAGGTTCGGCTTTTTGAAGTTGAGTCACCGGGACCTATTGTAGAGATCCACTCTGTAGAAGGCGCCTGTGAGCTGATTGCATGCAACCTTCAGGCTTGCGGAGTTATGAAAGGAGCAGCAATTGCCACAGCTCGCCAGATATTAGCAGCGCTGTCCGCGGGGCAGATGGTCCAGTTCTCGGGTTCGATTTCTGATTTAGTGGCAGATGCCGTGGCAGCAGCCATTGGCGGTCAAACGTTTCATGAATGGCGTGTACCGGTCGGATTAGTATCCGATGAGGCGGCGATTGATTGTTTAGAAGTGGTCACGGAAACGTCTGGTTGTTTGCTGATGAAGGGAGCAAACCGTTCAGCTTTTGAGGTGTACGGTACCGCGATTCGAGACGTCGTTACGCGCCGCCAATTCTCACTGCCAAGCTACCAACGTCTCTCGTTGATAGCCGCGTGGACACAGGGCCCTGCCACGTTCCCCGATGGCGGCACGCTCGCGGAGATCGGTCCGGTTTTTGATACGGATAATTTTTCTATGCGTGGGGTATCCGCCAAGTTACCGGAGCTCAAGTTTGGCCACCTAGTGCGCAATTCTTGGGATCAGATTGACGGCTTTGACGATGATTCACCGCGGGCACTTGTCTCTGAGCTGAAGGAACTCATAGAAGAGAGCTCGTTTGTCCCCGGCAATCTTTGGAAAAGGATGGCCGACCGTGCCTACTCACGTCTGCGGACTATCCCCGGCGGGTCATCAGAAGAGGACCTGCATTCGGTATTGACGTTGTGGGCTCTCCCATGGGCAAAGGCAGCAGCCGGTCCCGTTGAGGATATTGCTCGTATCGCGGGCCGGATGTTGGCCGAATTGCAAGCCGAGGCAGAGACCTGAGGGGACGCAGATGAAGTGGCAGGCGATGTCCCGCGAAGGAGCGCAAAAAATTCTCGCGGTAAGTATTCGTTGCAGGGTAGGGGGGGAAGGGCTTCGTATCGCTGCGATAGCCGAGTGTCTGCGAGCGGCGTCGTACCTCGCGTCTGCACCGGTCGCTGGCAATGGCACTTGGGAGCCCACTGCCTCCCTTAGTTTGACCAGTATGGTCCGAAGGCGATTATCACCACTTTGGCCAGATCTCGCAGAGGATAAGGATGCGCGGCCTGGAGTGCTGTCGGTCTTGAATAGTTTAGGCGAGTTGGGTGACTTGGTCAGACTTCAAGGCGGAAGCTGGCTGACGCCACCAGCACATGCCATCAAAGCGGCCAATGACAGCGCAGTGATATTAGGCGGCGGTCCCATAGAGACTCTCCCTCACACCATCCAGACGCAAGCCGCAGGCAGGGTGCGACTTGTCGATGCAGTCGCCTGTAATGATTGGATCGACGTATGGGATGCTAGCGAGTGGATTGGTGCTCCTGTCGAAGGGCTCGAGGCTTGGTCTGTCCGACTGATAGAAACGATGAAGTTGCGGTTCACCGATGTGCCCGGCGAATTGGGTGACATTGCGATTTACGATAAAGGTAGATGGGGCGCCTTGGCGGAACTGCCCAACGCTGGAGGGGTTTTTCTTTCAAAATGCCAGACAGGTCCGGTGGCTTTACATTTCATTGGGGATTATTTCCGTGGGCGCATTCGCAAAATGGCCTCTCTCGACTTTCAGGATGCTAGACGACTCCGCTTTCATTTAGACGCCCAAGCTGGTCGGCCCATGAGAGTCAAGGCGGTGACCTCTCAGGGCTTTGTAAAACTTCGATTAGAACGTCGGTTACCCCCCCAGGAAGCCCGAGTGCTTTTACTGGGTTGGCAAATACCTACGCCTGAAGGCGAGCACCCAGGCGTGACGTATCACGTTTTACCTTTAGAAATGCTATCCATCGTGCGCGCTGCGCTCGACGGGTTAGGCGTGGTTTTGGATGAGCGCTGCGGCGCAGAAGGAGGGAACCAATGAGTGTGAAGTCCACGTTGACTGAAGCGGCAGGCGTCCATGAGACCGCGAGCAGCTTGGCTGATAGCCTAAGGCAATATATCGAGGCTCAGTATCATATTCTCGATGAAGGTCTCGTCAGGGAGCGACGCGCGCTTCTCCAAACGAATGAAACTATTGCTCAAACCCCATATGTGGAGTCAACGCCGGTCTACAAAGTGGGAACTCCCTACGAAGACTTGCCAATACCACAGGCTGCCTCTGACGCATTGACCAAATTATCGGTGATGGGACTTGGCCTTTACCCTCTGCCGTATGAGCACCAATCACAGGCGCTCACCTCATTCCTCGGCGATGAGGCTGCGGACCTGGTGGTGGCAACCGGTACGGGCTCGGGGAAAACAGAGAGCTTTTTGATGCCGGTCATTGGGAAACTAGCAGTAGAAGGCGCCGAGAGACCTGAATCTGCTGCTTTGCCGGGTTGTAGGGCGATATTGCTGTACCCCATGAACGCCCTGGTGAATGACCAACTCGCACGTATCCGTCGCATACTCGGTAACCCTGATGCAGCGAAAATGCTGTCGAACGGCAGAAAAACACCGATCCGCTTCGGCAGCTATACCGGCAGGACCCCATACCCGGGGCAGCGCTCTTCCACACGAGACGAGAAGTTCATCAAGCCACTCTTCGAGGAGTTTTATAAGAAAGTGGCCAAGATCCCGGCCATTCAAAAAGACCTGGCTCGTATTGGCCGTTGGCCAAGCAAAGATCTTGATGCTTTTTACGCGGATGATGCGGTTGAGACCAAAACCTACGCCTCCGGTAAGAAAATCGGCAATCAATTCGTTTCAAAAAATTGGAAGGGGCGGCTGCTAACTCAGCCTGGTGATCGTGAGCTCATGACACGGCACGAGATGCAGGCACGCTGTCCTGAACTGCTAGTGACAAACTACTCTATGCTCGAATACATGCTCATGAGACCGATTGAGCGTGGGATCTTCGAGCAGACGAGAGACTGGCTAAAAGAAGACATCCGGAACGAGTTCATACTCGTTCTGGATGAGGCGCATATGTACAGGGGGGCTGGAGGTGCTGAGGTCGCGCTTCTCATTCGCCGCCTATGTGCCCGCCTGGAAATTCCACGAGAACGTATGCGTTGCATTCTCACCAGTGCGAGTCTTGGCGCCGGCGAAACCGCCGTCGCGGACGGTGAACGATTTGCACGCGACTTGACCGGTTTGGTGGAAAGCTCCTCCCGCAAGGTCAGAGTTATTCAGGGGACGAACGAGCAGCGTTCCTCGGTGCACACGGTTACCCGTGAACAGATTGATGCCTTGGCGGGCTTTGATCTCGATGCCCTCCAAGAGGCAGCAAATGATCTCCCTTCTGCCCAAAAAGCCGCGGCGGCGCTTGCTGGACAGCTTGGTTGGGAAGCTCCACATGCAAGCGATCACTCATCATTTCGCGACTGGCTGTTTCGAAGCCTGACTGACTTCGGACCGCTGGAAAAACTTATTACCTTAGTGTCGGGTAAAGCGGTCAAGCTAGGGACTTTGAGCCAAACTCTTTTTGAGGGATGTCCTCTAGAAACAGCCGAAAAAGCTACCGACGCACTACTCGCCTTGGGTAGTCATGCACAGCGAAGCTCAGATGGTCGCGTGTTGCTTCCGACCCGTCTGCACTTATTTCATCGCGGATTGCCAGGACTCTATGCTTGCGTGGACCCAAACTGTTCTAAGCGCTTGGGGGAGCATGGCGGGCCTACCATTCTTGGCCGCCTTCACACTAAACCATTAAGTCATTGCGGTTGTGAGTCCAATGGTCGGGTCTATGAGTTGTTAACCCACCGTGATTGTGGCGCCGCCTTTATCCGAGGGTATGTCAGCGCTGAAATGGATTTTGTATGGCATCAGCCAAGCGGGCCATTGTCCGAGGGTGGAACCTTGGACCTTATGCCAGTTGAAATTTTCGTAGAGGAAACTGCTCACCCGCGCAGTCGACACAGGGACATGTGGCTGCACATCTCCACTGGCATCCTTTCTGCGACATGCCCAACTGAAGGAACCGGTTTCCGCAAAGTCCGTGTAGCAGATAAGGTTGCAGTTGGTCCTGATGTAGCTTTCGATAATTGCCCAGTCTGCATCCGTAGGACCAGAAACTCCAAAGACGAACCGTCGAAGATCATGGACCATGTTACGAAGGGCGAAGCACCGTTTACGACATTGGTTCGGACTCAGATGGCCCGTCAGGCGGCGAGCCGTGCTAACGATGCCAGACATCCCAATGGTGGTCGAAAAGTTCTCATTTTTTCCGACGGTCGCCAGAAAGCTGCTCGTCTGGCGCGAGATATTCCTCGAGATATTGAACTCGACGTTTTTCGTCAGGCTATCGCCCTGGCATGTGGGCAATTGGATGAGCAAAGGTTAGAACCTCGACCAACGCCGACGCTGTATCTCGCCTTCCTTTCCATTTTAGCTGGTCACGATCTCGCTATATTTGATGGCATGGATGCCAAGAAAATTGAGGATGCGCGTAGCGTCTTTGAGCGTGACTACGACTCTGATTTGGGTCAAGCGTTGGAGGATAGGTTCAACCCACAGGAGGCACCTGCACGTTATCGAATCGCTTTACTCAAGCTCTTATGTGGCAGCTATTACTCGCTTTCAGGTACGACCGTAGGCTTTGTAGTGCCTGCGCGAGCAAAGCTCAAAAAGCTGAAGGAGGTCCTGAGTAACGCAGGGATTTCAGTTGGGGACGAGGATCTTCTTGCGCTTGCGGTTGGCTGGATTGATTCCATGCTTCAGGATTTTGCCTTCGATGCGACAATCGATAAGGGTTACCGCTATAAGGCCGCTGGATACTACAAGCCCGCTTGGGGTAGTAAGGGACAGTTCGACAAGGCTTTGAGAGAGGCGCTCGCTAGCCGCTGGGGCTGGGATGCGTCCACCTATGAAGCTGTGGAAGCCGCTTTCCGCGGGCAGCTAGCCGATGAAGTCGATGGTGCGTGGTTCCTTGCTCCTAATTCTTTGCGCCTCGTGATTGATCTTTCCCACGTCTGGATTCAGTGTCCAGATTGCACTGCGCTGATGCCATTTGCGCTAGGCGGAAACATTTGTCTGTCCTGTGGAAGTGAAGGTGCAGTGCTGATCGACCCCTCGACGAGCGCCTATGTCACGGCACGCAAAGGTTTCTGGCGTCTTCCAGTAAAAGAGGCGCTTGAACCGGGAGCACGCCTCTCAAACTTGAGCGTGGAGGAGCATACTGCGCAACTGTCGAATCGGGACCGTAGCAAAGTCCATGCAACCACTGAGTTGTACGAATTGAGGTTCCAGGACGTTCTTGTTGGCGCCAAGGATAGGCCCATCGATGTTCTAAGTTGCACCACGACTATGGAGGTAGGCGTCGACATTGGCTCACTGGTAGCGGTCGCACTGAGAAACGTGCCTCCTCAACGCGAGAACTATCAGCAGCGCGCCGGGCGGGCAGGGCGGCGAGGTTCTTCTGTCTCCACCGTGGTGACATATTCGCAAAACGGGCCGCACGACAGCCATTACTTCTTAAACCCGGAGCACATCGCCGCCGGCCCTCCACGGACTCCTGAGGTCAAGGTCGACAATGCGAAGATTGCTCGCAGGCACGTGCATGCCTATCTGGTTCAGACTTTTTTTCATGAAGTGATGGCTCAGGGCACCAATCCTCCCGCAGAAAAAACCTCATTGCTTTTAAAGGCGCTTGGATTAACCCAGGACTTTTTTTACGGTGCCGATGATACGGGGCTCAATCTAGCGAGCTTCGAGAACTGGGTATCACGTCGAGTTCTCGCATCAGATGCGGATCTGAAAGCCTCGGTTTTGGCTTGGTTGCCGCCTAACTTGGACACTCGCGGTTCTACTCTTGGTGACTGGTTAGTGGAAACGGTTGAGGGCTTGCTGTCGACTCTGCGCGAGCTCACTTCAGATGTACCGCCGCCCATCGCGTCTGATGAGATTAGTGAGGAGGAAGCCGAGGTAGATGAAAATCCCGGAACCGGTGTTGAGCAGAAGGAGCTTTTGGAGTTCCTGTTCTTCCATGGGCTGTTGCCGAGCTATGCCTTCCCAACGAGTCTCTCCAGCTTCCTGGTCGAAGAACTGAAGAAAAACTCGAATGGCAATTGGGAGATCCGTACGCTTCAACGACCCCAGCAGGCAATTTCTAAAGCCCTTAGCGAGTACGCGCCGGGTCGGCTTATCGTGATCGACAAAAAGACCTACCGATCGGGAGGTGTTTTTGCAGATATGCCCGCCGGTGAGGTGAATCGCGCTCGTCCACTTTTCAAAAACTCAAAAAAACATGTTCACTGCGAAGCATGCTCATTTGTACGAGACCCCAACAAAGCTGGAGGTAATGGTGAAATTTGCCCGGTATGTGGTGGCAAACTAAAGGAGGAAACCATGATTTTGCCGGAGGTATTCGGCCCAGAAAATGCGCAAGATCTTCCAGAGGATGATCGTGAGCAGGACATTACTTTTGCCACCATGGCTCAATTTCCTCAACCTGTTGACCCTGAGGTGTTTACCTTCACCGAGTGTGGACCTAACGCAAGCTTCACTCACGCGACCGACCGAACATTGGTAACAGTTAACCGGGGTAAGGAAGGTTCGCAGCTTGGCGGGTTTTCGGTTTGTGTCGACTGTGGGCATGCCACCGTATTCGATCAATATGCACCGCAGGCGGGAGTGCATGACCGTCCATACCGACAACTGGGTCCAAAAGGGACACCGCCGCGCTGCTCTGGCACATTCCGGCGAGTCCTGCTGGGCCATGACTTCAGCACCGACCTTCTCTTGTTGAGGCTAAAGATTGCCGAGCCATTGGTAACAAACACGGTTGACGTAGTCGTGTTGCAGATGCTCGAAGATGCATTGCACTCGATAGCGGAAGCGCTTCGACTTGCTGCAAGCCGGCACCGGCAATTGGATGTGGATCCTGCTGAGTTCGGTTCTGGTTTCCGCATTGAGCCCGCGCTTAAGGACAACGCTCGAATGCTCGACATCTTTTTGTATGACACCCTTTCAGGAGGAGCAGGGTATGCCGAGGTCGCAGCTAGGAATTTGCCTGAAATTCTCGAGTCGACTCTTGCGCTTTTGGAAGGCTGCACGTGCGAAACCTCCTGCACTGAATGCCTAAACCATTTTCACAATCAGCACCTTCAGAAAAGACTCGACCGGAAACTTGGCGCACTGCTACTCCGTTACGCAGTGTTGGGCGAGAAGCCTAGCTGCTCCTCTCCTGACGAGCAGGTAGCCACACTGTCCCAACTTCGCTCAAGCCTCGAATTGGATGGTTTCCGTTGTACGCCAGTCGGGATCCCAGAGATCCCCCTGCTGGTAGAGCGGGACGGCCGGCGTGTTGCCATTGGCTGCTATCCAGGCCTTATTGGAACGCCAGAGTTTGTGCATCCTGTCAGGCACGCCACAGATGTCAGCGACAGTCTTGAGCTGAACGAGTACTTGCTCAGGTCCAACCTGCCTGACACACATCAGAGGGTACGAGCAATGTTTCAATAACTGGGTGGTCGGTTAGTTTGGCGATATTTCTAACTGATTGATTAGTCCCTGGTCCAAATTGAGGTCTGTACAAGCTCAGCTTCATCTTGGCTACATCGGCTTGCGCTAGCGGTGTAGCTACGATCTATCCTCCCTTGTGGTGAAACCCAATCCAGCGGGCCTTGAGTGACCAACAGTTGCCCCTTTGGCACACGCAACGTCCATACAGATCGACCTCATCCCCTGCGTACAGTAAAGATGTCCTTGGTCAGTTGATCGAATCGTCGGTGATTAGAAGGACACAATCCGAGCAATAGAAACTGCCGGTCGGATTCAGCTAGCCCCGACTTTTGCTGGACTAAACTTTCCGTCTGACGTTGAGATCATGGTGGTGCTATCAGCATGTTCGATTGAGGGAAAACCCTCATTGCTGCTGGTATGACAGCTACCTAGTATGACAACGGAATTCACTCAGAACGACGGAGTAAGTCATGACCAATACTCAAGCTGACGACAAGCGCCCAACCGTGGATCCGGCAGAGGACAATGCATTTTTCCCCTCGCCCTATTCGCTTAGCCAGTTCACCTCTCCAAAATCCGATCTTAGTGGTGCCGACTATCCAGATCCTTACAAGGGCGGGCGCTGGAAGGTGCTGGTGATCGGCGCTGATGAGCGTTATCTATTGACTGATAACGGCAAGATGTTCTCGACAGGAAACCATCCTGTGGAAACGCTACTACCCATGTATCACCTGGACAAAGCCGGGTTTGCGTTTGATATCGCGACCTTGTCGGGTAACCCTGTCAAGTTCGAGTTCTGGGCTATGCCTTCTGAAGATGCGGAGGTGAAGGGGCTGTACGCCAAATATCGCGATCAATTCAAACAACCTATAAAGCTGGCTGAGGTGATCGACAAAGCACTAGGCGATGACTCTGACTATATCGGTGTATTCATCCCAGGTGGCCACGGCGCACTGATTGGTTTGCCCGAGAGTGCCGATGTGAAAAAGGTCCTTGAGTGGGCGGCCGCCAAGGACAAGTTCGTGATTTCGTTGTGCCACGGACCGGCGGCGTTGCTCGCTGCGGGTATGGGTGAAAACAAAGACTCCTACATCTTCAGCGGTTACAAGATCTGCGCGTTCCCCGATGACCTCGACGACAAGACTCCCGACATCGGCTACATGCCGGGTCACCTGACTTGGAGGTTCGGTGAGCAACTTACAGTACTGGGCTTTGAGATTATCAACAAAGATATTTCCGGTGCGGTTCATCAGGACCGCAAGATGCTGACCGGAGACAGCCCGTTGGCGGGTAACGCACTAGGTAAGCTGGCGGCGGCTGCACTGTTGAAAGAGGTCGCTGGAAGGTGATCCCCGGTGTGGCTGAGGCAGCCTTGCGAATCGTCCTGGAGATAGAGCGCGCCTCGACACTCTCGTTGATCCAGAAAGCCGTTCGTTCCTTTACCAAGCGCTTTGGCTATGACCGATTCGTCCTTTTTTCTGCCTCATCGGCACGCGACGACGTGGTCGAGCGCATTTATTGGGTCGAAGGGAATTGGTTGGGCGACGGCCAGACGGTCGATGCCGAGACCTACGTTCGGCGTTGCCCGGTCACCCGTCACATTCTGGAGGCCCGCGAACCTTTCTTTTGGACGAAAACCCAATGTGAAAGCGGGGGCAGTTATCGTGTGGTCCGCCGTCCCGTCGGTAACGGTCCACACGGTTTGCAGGTACCCGTTTTTGGTCCCTTGGGTCTGGAGGGCGCCATGAGCCTGGGCGGGGAGAAGGTGGATAGCAGCGCCGACGTTCGCCTGATGTTGGGGATTGTGGCCACAGCGGCGTTTTTTTCCGCTCGCCGATTGCTGGAGTCGCCTACTGGCAGTGACGTGGTCAGGCTGCTCTCCGGTCGCGAGCGCGAGGTGTTGGCCTGGACGGCTGCAGGTCGACGTCAGGCTGATATTGCTGCAGCGCTCGGGTTATCCGAGCGCACCGTGGAAAACCATCTACGCGCAGCACGGCGCCGCCTTGGGGTGGCAACTACAGCGCAAGCCATCAAGATCGCCATTCGCAATGGCGACCTTGGCGACTGAGGAGGTCGGCAAGATGAGTAAATCCGTGCTAGTGACAGGCGCTGCAACGGGCTTCGGGCGAGGTGTAGCCTGGGCGCTGGCTGCGCAGGGGCACAAGGTCGTCGCTGGGTGCCAAATCTGGCCCCAGGTCTGGGAACTGCGCAATGCTGCGATGGCGACCGGGCTTGAGATGCAAGTCATTAAGCTTGACGTACTCAACGAGATTGACCGGAGCAATGCATTGGCAATCGAAATTGACGTTCTATTCAACAACGCGGGCATCATGGAGTCAGGGCCGATTGTCGAGATCCCCATGTCGGTCTTTCGTTCGGTCTTTGAAACCAATGTATTTGCCGCGCTTGAGCTAGCGCAAGGCTTTGCCCGCGCCATGGTGCAGCGTGGCAGCGGGCGGATTGTCTGGACCTCGTCCGTGGCCGGCCTGGTCAAAGTCCCTTTCGATGGGGCGTATGCCGCTTCCAAGCATGCTGTCGAAGGCATTTGCTCGGCGATGCACGATGAACTCGAGCCTTACGGTGTAGAGGTGGTCACCGTCAATCCGGGTGCCTATCGCACAGGTTTTAACGATACAGGCATGGAGAGCATGGACCAGTGGTGGCATCAGGGTGATCGTGTTGTCACCCATTGGCCGGTGCGTGAGCTCAACCGTCAGCATGATCCGGCCGAGATGATCAAGGCCATCGTAGCGGTAATTGAACAGGACAAACCGGCCTATCGTACCGTACGACCCGCGAGTGCCGAGGAAATGGTGAAAAAAGAGCAGGCAGACGTATGGGTACGGCGAGCCTAGAAATCAGGGCTCTGTATGGACTTGTAGTCCTTGATACAAGTGAGTCTCTCGCCCGTATGCCTTCGATCGAAGGGGGCGGACTTTAGTTACCCGGTTACACAAATCTCTGGAGCGCCAATGTCAAATCTGTTCCCCATTACCCGTCTGCGGCGCTTGCGACAGAATAAGTCGTTACGCAGGCTGTTTCAGGAAACCGAGTTTCGCCTCGATAACCTGATCCTTCCAATCTTCGTTGAAGAGGAGGTCGATGATTTCGTACCGATCACCAGCATGCCGGGGGTCAACCGTATTCCGGAGAGGATGCTAGCCCGCGAGGTCGAGCGTTATGCCCGAGCGGGGATCAAATCGGTGATGACCTTTGGTGTTTCGCACCACCTGGACGAGAGTGGCAGCGACACCTGGCGTGAGGACGGTCTGGTGGCGCGTATGGCGCGGATCTGCAAGGACGCCGTGCCGGAAATGGTGGTGATGTCTGATACATGTTTTTGTGAGTACACCAATCACGGTCACTGCGGCGTCGCGCACAACGGTGATGTAGATAACGATGCCACATTGGTCAATCTCGCCAGGCAGGCGGTAGTGGCCGCCGCAGCCGGAGCTGACTTCATCGCCCCGTCGGCAGCAATGGATGGACAGGTCCAGGCTATCCGCAGTGCGCTGGACGCTGCCGGCTTAAATCACACAGCAATCATGGCCTATTCGACCAAGTTTGCTTCCTCGCTCTATGGCCCATTTAGAGAAGCTGGCGGCACGGTCCTTAAGGGTGATCGCAGAAGCTACCAAATGAACCCAATGAATCGCCGCGAAGCTGTGCGTGAATCGCTGCTTGATGAGCAGGAGGGTGCCGATGCACTGATGGTCAAGCCCGCGGGTGCCTACCTTGACGTGATCGCCGACATACGTGGAGTGTCACGCCTGCCACTGGCTGCATACCAGGTCAGTGGTGAGTACGCAATGATCAAGTTCGCTGCTTTGGCGGGGGCAATCGATGAAGAACAGGTTGTACGCGAGAGTATTGGAGCAATAAAGCGTGCGGGTGCAGATTTGATCCTGACGTATTTTGCGATGGATCTTGCACGTGACGGAATTTGAAGGGGGCAAGGTGAAGCTCCTTCAATACACGCATTGAACAGATGCTGAGTCATTAAAAAAATTAATTTTGAGTCGAACTATCGACGTCGTGAAATTCGGGTGAGGGGCTTGCTCATGCAATGTGACAACTGCACCAGCCGATTGATGAAGCGAGGAGTCAGAAGGTGAAAGCAGCCTTGGAAATCGCGCAACATTTTTTTATGCGGTATCACGCTCACGATCTGAAAGGGATGTTGGCGTGTTTTTCTGCAGATGGACGAATTGATTATCTGCCTATTCAACTGGAAGGACCGGCAGGTGTTGCAGGCTTGCAAATCTGGAGCGCACTGATTGATGCATTTCCTGATTTGAGTAACGAGGTTACTGCTCATTATGTTGATGCACGCGGGCAGGCAATTGTGCTTGAGGTCACCATCCGCGGTACCCAGGCGAAGGATGCATTCGGTATTGACAACCTGGGGCGTAGCTTTGAGCTACCTCATGTCTTCATCCTTAAAATCGCTAACGACGGGCTCATCCAGTCGATGAAGGCGTATTGGGATAATGTGACGTGGTTCCAGGCATTGGGTAAAACTCAACTTGAATAACAGCTCATGGCATCTTTTCGGCAGTGTCGATAGCGGCAGTGCTTCACCTGGCGCCGCGATGATGTACGCCGGTAAACAAGGTGGGTGTTTTTGTATCCATGAATCAGGAGGAACACGATGAACTGCCCAATTGATCTTTCGCGTAGGCAAGTACTCCTCACAGCCGGTATCGGACTTGCGGCAGCCTCAACACCATTGCTTGCGCAGTCGCTAAGTGGGACGCAATCTTCCACTCGCACCACGGGCGGACTGTATCTACCAAACTCTGCGGCAGGTACTCCACTCACCCCTGAAAGCGTTCGCCAGAAGGCTTATGCGATGCCGATTGTATCGCCAGCGTACCCACAACCACCCAGCTGGTTTCTAGATCGTCCTTCGCTCACGATCAGCTATCGCACGGATATCGAGTTAGTACGGGCGATGGTGCCTGAGCCGCTGGTGGTGAAAGATCCCATCGTCAGCCTTTCCTTCCTCTGGATGGTTGCGCCGGGCATCGGAGACTATTATGAGTTTGCCCAAGGAATCTCGTGCTATTTGGGGGACGAAGCTGTCAGTTTTCGTCCGCTAATGGTGGCGGAGAATGTCACGGCGATCATGCTCGGTCGGGAGGTGTGGGGGTTACCCAAGAAGTTTGGCCATCCTCGGGTGGGGCAGAACAATGAATCCTATGTAGGTACTCTCGAATATGACGGAACCTTGGTAGCCCGAGCAAGCATGGCTTACAAGTATCAGGAAATTGACCTGGCCGAAGCATCGAAATCCATGCGTACTCCAGGGGTTGTCCTTAAGGTCATTCCGGACGTCGACGGCAAGACTCCACGTATTGCTGAACTGGTGAGGTTTGAGTATTCGACCGTCGAGCTCAAGGAAGCCTGGACGGGTGCCGCGAGCCTCGAGCTGTTTGATCATGAGGCCGTGCCAATCGCCGCTTTGCCTGTTCGCGAAATAGTTTCCGTGCGCCACACCCTCGGCAATTACCTACTGGCTCCCGGCAAGGTTGTTCACGACTACCTCAAGTAATTGTCGCTCGAAGTCAGCGGCTGAGGTTTGACTTCCCGCAGCGTCATCAGTTTGTTGTTCGGCCTGATGCTGTGGTCTTGATTCGGAGTAACTACGTAGATGCCTGCCACGTTGTACGTTACTGCCAGTTTCGTGGTGAAGCCTGAAGGGCTGGATGAAATACTTGAGCATCTGACTGCACTCAGCTTGAAAACGCGTGAGGAGCCTGGATGCTTGGAATACGGCTATTTCCAGTCACTTGACAATCCACTACAGATCTCGTCCTTCGAACGCTGGAAAAGCGAGGAGTCGGAGGCATCGCACTGGCAGACTGAACACCTGGCCACCGCGCTTGCGAGGGTCGCTGGGTTGTTGCAGGCCTCACCGCAGATCAGCAAGTATCGACGTTTCTGCTGATCCGCGGGCGATCAATTACCAGAGCGATAGGGTGTAACTGACGATCAGGCGATTGTCATCCAGGTCATTGCCGAAATGGCTAGCCCGGACAGTTGCGTTGCGCCACCGCACTCCCAGATTCTTCAGGGGACCGCTTTGGAAGGCATAGGCAATGTCGGTGTCGCGCTCCCACTCCTTGCCTTCTGGCTTGTTTGCGCCAAGGTCAATGTTGTCGCCGCTGAGGTAGCGGGTCATGAATGTCAGCCCGGGTATGCCAAGCCCGACGAAGTCGAAGTCGTAACGCAGTTGCCAGGATCGCTCGTCACGGTTGGCAAAGTCGCCGAACTGCACGTAATTGAACAGGAAAGGGTCGCTGCCGGCGATGTAGGCGTACCCGGTGTCACCGCTCATGCGCTGGAACGCCAGGCCGATTCCGTGGGCGCCGTATCGGTAGTTCATCATCGCGCCATAAGCACCATTGTCGATGGTGCTGTAGCCGGCGTCATTGGCCCTGGCGCCACGTACTTCAGTCTTTAGCCATTGCTGCGGGCCAAGGGGCAGCAGGTGGGAAGCAAAGACGATGTGCTGGCGATACAGGTCTTGCAGTTCGCCGTAGTGATAGCCGGTGCTCAAATGCTCGCTCCACTGATAGCTTATGCCGGCGAAGTTGAAGGCATTGCTGCTTTTGCTTGAGCGGGCACCGATGCCACCGGCGCTACCGTTACTTACCGTCATGTTCTCGTTGTCGGAGGAGTTGCGCTGATTCACCTGGGTAAGGTGCCCGGCGTCCAGGGTCAGTCCGGTCAGTTCCTTTGAGTTCAAGTGGATACCACGAAAGGTCTGTGGCAGCAGGCGCGCATCGTTAGCGGAAACCGTTGGCAAGCGCGGCTGCAAGGTGCCCAGGCGCAGCAGGGTTTGGGAGAGCTTGAGTTTTGCCGTCAGGCCCAGCTCGCTGTATTCGTCCTCTGCTCGGCGCGTCTGGCGGTCTTGCTTGAGCAATTGCGTTCCGCTGCGTCCCGCGCCGGAATCCAATTTCAGGCCCAACAGGCCCATAGCATCGACGCCGATTCCCAAGTCACCCTCGGTGAATCCAGACTCATAACGCAGCAGCAAGCCTTGCGCCCATTCCTCGGCTTTGGCCTGTGGTGCGTCATGCTGGCGAAAGTCTCGGTTCATGTAGAAGTTGCGCAATTCCAGTGACGCCTTGGACCCTTGGAGCATATCGGCTTGGGTCGGCAGGCCTAGGCCCAGGGTACTTGCCCCCAGCAATAGATGAAGGGTGAGTGTGGTGCGGTCCATGTTCAGGTTCTCTTGTTGTTATTGATGGAACAGCAGGCTTCGCACCGGGCCGTAGGCCCGATGTGGGGTAGGGAGGAAGGCATAGGCGTCGAGGGTCACACGATGCGGTTGTTGGCCGTTGCCTATCGCTACTCTCGCAGGTTGGTCAGAACTGCTCGGCTGGTAATTCGTAGAGGCAGGCGCTGCCTGCCCGGATAGTGGCTTCCAGGCTCAGGGTTCGTGGCAGCAGGCGTTTGAAGAAGAATTCGGCGGTTGCCAGCTTGGCCGCGTAGAACGGGTCGCCATCGCCCTGCCGTTGCTGCGCGACATCGGCCATGCGGACCCACATGTAGGCATAGGCGGTGTAGCCGAACAGATGCAGGTATTCCACAGAGGCCGCACCCACCTCCTGCGGATGGTGTTTGGCGCGATCCATTAACCAGCGACTGACGTCTTCCAAGCGCTCGGTTGCTGCCAGAAGGTCGTTGGCATGGGGCGCTTGTCGCAGCCGGCAGAACTTGCGCACTTCGGCGGACAAGTCACGGAGCGCCACTCCACCGTTGGCGATCACCTTGCGCCCAAGCAGGTCCAGGGCCTGAATGCCGTTGGCGCCTTCATAGATCTGGGCGATACGAACGTCGCGCACCAGTTGCTCCTGGCCCCATTCACGGATATAGCCGTGGCCACCGAACACCTGTTGTCCATGCACGCAGCTTTCCAGGCCCGTGTCTGTGAAGAAGGCCTTGGCCACAGGCGTCAGCAGGGCCACTAGGCCTTCGGCACGGGCGCGTTCGTCAGGGTTGTCGCTGTACTTGGCGATGTCCAACTGTTGCCCCACGTAGCTGGCAAAGGCACGCCCACCTTCGGTGAGCGCCTTCATGCTCAACAACTGGCGGCGTATATCGGGGTGTACCACAAGGGGGTCGGCAATCTTGTCAGGCGCTACCGGCCCCGTGGGCGCTCGGCCCTGGGTGCGTTCGCGGGCGTAGGCCACTGCGGCCTGGTAGGAGGCATCGGCGCAGCCAATGCCTTGAATGCCAATGGAGAGCCGCTCGTAGTTCATCATAGTGAACATTGCCGCCAGGCCACGGTTTGGCTCACCGATCAAGTAACCCCGGGCATTGTCGAAATGCATCACGCAGGTTGCAGAAGCCTTGATACCCATCTTGTGCTCGATGGAGCCGCAGCTCACCGCATTGCGCTCGCCGAGTGAGCCGTCATTGTTGACCAGCACCTTGGGTACCAGGAACAGCGAGATGCCCTTGGCGCCTGCGGGGGCGTCGGGCAACTTGGCTAGCACCAGATGGATGATGTTCTCGGTCAAGTCCTGCTCGCCACCGGTGATAAAGATCTTGGTGCCGCTGATGCGGTAGCTGCCGTCAGCCTGAGGCTGTGCGCGGGTACGGATCATGCCGAGATCTGTACCGGCATGGGCTTCAGTCAGACACATGGATCCGGCCCAGCGCCCTTGGTACATGGCAGGTAAATAGGTGGCGCGCAGGTCGTCACTGGCGTGAGCATCGATTGCCAGACAGGCACCGGAGGAGAGGGCCGAGTACAGCGCAAAGCTTGAGTTGGCTGCATAGAGCATTTCTTCGAACTGCACGGCGAGCATTTTCGGCATCCCCATCCCTTCCAACTGCGGGTTGCCGGACAGGCCGACCCAGCCACCCGCAGCATAGTCAGCATAGGCCTCGCGAAATCCGGCCGGGGTGGTGACCACCCCGTCATGCCATTGAGCCTCTTGTTCGTCACCGCTGCGATTGAGGGGGGCGATACGCTGTCCAGTGATCTTGGCAGCTTCTTCGAGGATGGCATTGGCCGTGTCGGAATCGACTCGCTCGGCCAGCTCAGGTAACTGTTGCCACAGGGCGGGGGCGTCGAAGACCTCATGCAGGACGAAACGCATGTCACGCAGTGGAGCGCTGTATTTGGGCATGTAACGAAACCTCTTGGTGCATTGGGGGCGGGCACGCGGTGAAGCAGGCACACGTGTCGGATGGGTCAGTGATCAGTGGCGGTGGCGATGCCGACACCGGTCTGGGCGCGAACGAGTTGATCGTCGAAACCTTCACGGTCCAGGCCTGCCCTGACGCTGCGGTCGAAACGGGACACTAGAACAATTACCAGGAAGGTCAGAGGCATGGCGAACAGCGCCGGGTGGTCAAAGGGGAAGATCGCTTTTTGGTGACCCAGTACCGTGACCCAGACCGTGGGCGAGAGGACCACTAGGGTCAATGCCGACAGCAGGCCGGTCAGCCCTCCGTAGATCGCGCCACGGGTGGTCAGGCCTTTCCAGTACATGGCCATGAACAACACCGGGAAGTTGGCCGAGGCCGCGATGCCGAACGTAAGTCCGACCAGAAAGGCAATGTTCACCTGTTCGAACAGAATGCCCAGTGCCATGGCCAGCAACCCGAGGATGACCACCGCGATACGCGAGACGCGCATCTCTTGGGCCTCGCTAGCGGTACCCTGCTTGATGACCGTTGCGTAGATATCGTGGGAGATGGCCGAGGCGCCGGCCAGAGTTAATCCTGCGACCACGGCGAGGATCGTGGCGAATGCCACGGCAGATAGGAAACCCAGGAACAGGTTGCCTCCTACTGCCTTGGCCAGGTGCATCGCCACCATGTTGCCGCCGCCAAGTAGTACACCGCCGACCTTGCCGTCGACAAAGTACTGCGCATCAGTGCCAACGATGACGATGGCGGCAAAGCCGAGCACGCAGACCACCAGGAAGAAATAACCGATAAAGCCTGAGGCGTAAAACACTGACTTGCGAGCTTCACGGGCGTTGGGCACGGTGAAGAAACGCATCAAGATATGCGGCAGCCCCGCCAGGCCGAACACCAGGCCGAGCGCCATGGAGGCTACGTTCAGCGGATTGGCCAGCATGCTGCCAGGTCCCATGATGGCCCATCCGGTGGCGTGGCTTTGCACTGCTCGGTTGGCCAGCGTTTCCAGGCTGAAACCAAAAGGCGCTAGGGCCATCAGCATCAGCACGGTGCCACCTACCAGCAGCAGGATAGCCTTGGTGATTTGTACCCAGGTGGTTGCAAGCATACCGCCGAAGATCACATAGACCAGCATCAACAAGCCCACCACGACCACCGCAGTCGAGTAGTCCAGGCCGAAGAGAAGCTTGATCAATTGGCCAGCCCCGACCATTTGCAGGAGCAGGTAGCAGCAGACCACTGTCAGGGAGCCACAAGCGGCGAGCATTCGGATGCGCCGCTGGTCGAGCCGGAACGAGACAATGTCGGCAAAGGTATAGCGCCCAAGGTTACGCAGGCGCTCGGCCATCAAAAAGGTGAGGATGGGCCAGCCGACGAAAAAGCCAATCACGTAGATAAATCCATCGTAACCCTTTGCGAAGACCATGCTGGAAAGCCCCAGCAGGGTCGAGGCCGACATGTAATCACCGGCAATCGCCAGACCGTTCTGCAGGCCCGTGATGCCACCGCCCGCGGTATAGAAGTCGCTGGCCGAGCGTGTCTGGCGGGCGGCCCACCATGTAATCATCAACGTGATGGATACAAAGAGTAGGAACATGCCGATCGCACCCAGATTCATTTCTTGTCGCGGTGACTCGGCCGCTGAGGCGAGCAACGGTTGGCATAGCAAGGCGGTTGCCGGGAGCTGGACATGTAGGCGCTTCATACTTGGCTCTCCTTGACAATGCTGGCGCTGAGGCTATCGAAGTGGGTGTTAGCGCGGTACACGTACCAGGCCGTAAGCAGCCAGGCGATCACGATGAGCAAGGTGGCAATCGGGATGCCCAGGCTCAGGTGGCTACCCGGGTAGAGCGGCTGGTGCAGCAGCTCAGGCAGGCTGGCGGCAACCCCCATGAACAGGAAGTAGCCGCACAACACCAGTGCACTCAGCTTCCAGGTCATTCGCGAACGGGTCTGGATCAGGGCGATGAATCGGGGGTTTTCCCGGATGCGACGGTAGTGGTCGGCATGGGTGTCGGTCGTACTGTTCATGTAGCCTCCGCTTGTTTTTGTTGTAAGGCTGCCCGTTGGCGTGCCGCCGGCACGCCAATCCAAGGCGTTGGAAGGTTTTTTTAGCGCCAGTCGTAGTCGGTAAAGTGTTCGCGCAACGCTTTCTTGCTTACTTTGCCGGTGGCGGTGAGTGGCAGGGCTTGCACAAACGCGCTGGCGTCGGGCATCCACCACTTGGGAATTTTGTCTTCGAGGAAGGCGACTAGCGCCTCGTGGGTGGGCGCCACCTCGTTTTGCCTGGCCACGATCACCAGCAGCGGGCGCTCGCTCCAGCGCGGATGGGGGACGCCAATGACGGCTGCCTCGACCACTAGAGGGTGGGCCAGGACGGCATTCTCGATTTCCACCGAACTGATCCACTCGCCACCGGACTTGATCACGTCCTTAATGCGGTCAGTGATCTGTATGTAGCCACGGGGGTCGATGTTGGCCACATCGCCGGTGTCGAACCAGCCCGCTTCAGCGGCCTGGCCGAAATAACCACTGCGCACCCAAGGGCCACGCACCTGCAGCGCACCGCACGCCTGTCCATCATGGGGCAGCGGGCTTTGGGCTTCATCGATGATACGCATCTCAACACCGAACAAGGCCCGACCTGATTTGAGCAACTGTTGCTCGCGTTGGACGGGTGCCAGGCCGTCATACCAGGGCTGATGGCGGTTGTAACTGCCCATCGGGTTCAGCTCGGTCATGCCCCAGCCGTTTTCAAGGGCCACACCATGACGTTGCATGGTCTCGATCAACGACAGGGGGCAGGCTGCGCCGCCGCTAACGGCTCGCTTGAGTGAGGGAATTGTGGCGGCCCGGGCATCGAGGTACTGACTGATGTTGGACCACAGCGTCGGCACCGCCAGGGAAAAGGTGACAGCTTCGTCGTTGATCAGCTTGACCATCGCGGCTGCATCGCCCACCCGCGGGCCGGGCAGGACCAACTTGGCGCCGACCATGGCGGCGTTGTACGGCATGCCCCAGGCATTGACGTGAAACATCGGCACCATGGGCATGACCACATCGTGCGCACGCAGCCCGACATTGTCGGCCATGTTCTGCGCCATACCGTGGAGGACGCAACTGCGATGGCTGGTCAGTACCCCCTTGGGGTGGCCGGTGGTGCCGGAGGTGTAGCACAGCCCGCTGGCCCGATGCTCATCGAGCTCTGGCCAGTAGTAATCGTCGTCGGCCTTCGCCAGCAAGGCTTCGTAGCTCAGCAGGTTAGGCAACGTGCTGGCAGGTAGCTCATCGGTGTCGCACAGGGCGATGTAGTAGCGCACCTTGGGGAGTTGGGGTTGGAGGCTTTCCAGCAAGGGGACGAACTGCGGATCAACGAACAGCAGGTCATCTTCGGCGTGTTGAATGATGTAGCTGATCTGCTCGGGGAACAGCTTGGGATTGATGGTGTGGCAGATGCGACCCGAACAGGGCACGGCATAGTGCAACTCGAAATGTCGGTGATCGTTCCAGGCCAGGGTGCCCACCCTTGCGTCCTCTGGGCAGTCGAGGGCGTCGAGGGCATTGGCCAGGCGACGGGCGCGGGAAAACGCTTGGGTATAGGTGTAACGATGCACGCGGCCATCATTGAACAGCGAGACGATTTCGGTTTGTGCCGCAACCGTGAGGGTATGCCGCATGATGGCGGCGATACTCAGGTTAAAGTTCATCATCATGCCTTGCACGGGCAATCTCCTGCCTTGTTATTGTTTGCGTTTCATCACTGCATGCCGGGTGGCAGCAACGCTGCGCAGGAGCGGAGCAAGGGCTATGCCAAATCAGGGCGGACAAAAATCTCCCTAAAAAAGTTGTTTTTAATCAGATGCCTATCAATAGAAGCGAGTCGCGTAGTGGCTCATGCCAAGCAGCAGCGGGGGCATTCTATGTTTCATGGTTGAAATGAATTTCAGAGTTGAAACCGCCCTCATCAGGCCTGATCGGTTCGCAGTCGGCGCCAGAGGGTGGTGCGGCTGATGCCCAGACGCCGCGCGGCCTCGTCCATGTCCCCTTGGCACTGTGCGACCATTTCGCGCACTCGGGTGCTTTCTTGGGCTCGACTCAGGCTACGCAAATCCTGGGTGGTGCTGGTCTGCCCTGGGGCCGGCGCCAGTCTGGGCTGTGGTTCGAACAACTCCGTGAAAAGTGCTTTCAGCGCCCCCGTGCTGGCGCTGCCTGAGAGCGCATCGGCGGATAACACGGCCCGCTCGACGATGTTTTCCAGTTCGCGAATGTTGCCCGGCCATTGGTGGTGTAGCAGGTCGGGCTTGAGCCTTTCCAGCAGGTGCCGGCCCGCATTGGTGGTGGCGGATGGGTGCGACAGTCTGGCCAGAATCGCGTTGGCGAGCAGGGGAATGTCCTGGGCGCGTTCACGTAGCGGGGGAATGCTCAGACGCAGTATGTTCAAACGGTAGTACAGGTCTTCGCGGAACTCGCCTTCACTGATCCGTGCGCGCAGGTCGCGGTGTGTGGCGGCGATAACGCGAATGTCCACTGGCGTTGGCTCGGCGGCCCCCAAGCGTAGGACCTCGCGTTCCTGTAACACGCGTAGCAGGCGTGTTTGCAGCGTCAATGGCATGTCTCCGATTTCGTCAAGGAAGAGGGTGCCGGTATGGGCATTTTCGATGAGGCCGTTCTTGCCACCTTTGCGCGAGCCGGTGAAGGCGCCTTCTTCATAGCCGAACAGTTCACTTTCCAGTAGCGTCTCGGGGAACGCGGCGCAGTTGATGGCGACGAAGGGGCCGTCGCGCCGGGGGCTTGCGTTGTGGATACTTTGGGCGAGCAGCTCTTTGCCTGTCCCGCTTTCACCCCAGACCAGTACGGTGGCATCGGCCCCGGCATAGCGCCGGGCGAGCTCCAGCATCGCGCGAAAGTTCGCGGTGTCGCCCAGCAACTGCTCGAAGTGGTAACGGGCGGTGAACTGCTTCGGTTTGACCTGGCTGCGGATGCGCCGGTCGGCCCGCTGGATGGCGTTGGCTTCCTGGCAGGTGATGACAACACCTTCGGGCTTGCCGTTCTCGATAATCGGCGCGATGTTGGCCGACAGGGTTCGGCCTGCCGCTTTGACGATGCGGTTATCCTCACCTTCGCCACTTTTCAGGATCGACCCGATGTCCAGGTCGGTGATGACCTCGGCGAGTGGTCGCTCCAGCGCCCCTTCGCTGGAAATGCCCAGCAAGGCCGCCATGCGCGGGTTCAAGGATTGGATATTGCCGTTGGTGTCCACGGCAATCACGCCATCGGACAGGTTGCGCAACACCGCGTTCAGGCGTTGTTGCTGAATCATCACCTGCTGCCGGCTGCGACAGATTGCCAGGGCATCTTCCAGTGCGCGTCGGACGGTATCGGCGTTGAGCGCCAGCACACCCTGCACACCGCTGGACTCGGCTATCTCCACCGCGGTGGAAGAACCTACGACCACACCATGACCTTCGTCGATCAGCCGGTGGATCTGTTGGCGTGCTTCGTCATAGCTGGTGTAAGTGGCCTGGTGGATGTCGACGGTGAACAGCGAGGCCATCGCTTCGAGTTCCGGGTGTGTGGCCTGGTAGGTCACGATGCCGACCTTGGTGGCGCGCGCCCGGGCAAGGTCGAGGGCACGGATCAGGTCGTATTCGCCCATGCGGATCGACAGGATCGCGGTGGAGATGTGGCGCCTGAGGTAGTCGGAGGTGGCGCCGGAACAGATGATGACGTCGACGTCGCCTCTGGCTTCTAGGTCCCGCGCCGTGTCGCGCAATGCACTGATGGTGGTTTCCATGATTTCCACCTTGGCGCGATCACGATAGTCAGGGATCACCTGTTCCACGATGCGGGCCATGCGGCTGGGACGCTCCGGCATCCGCAGGTGGCTGATCAGGGCGACCACCCTGGGCAGATAGTGTTCGTTGAGCATAGTTCGGGCCTCGTGATTTATTTCTATGCTGAAACAGCTATTTCAAATCTGCAATGGCAGCTGGTTTCCTGAGTCCCGATCCGGTTTTTAATTTCATATATCTAATTGAATTTATAGGGATTTATAAATTCAATCGAAAGCTGGCGCGGCTCTTGCTCAAGGACTTGCTCATCCACTTTTGCGAGTTCGCCGCCGTGATGCACACCACCGCTATTCCTGGTTCCGGGTCGCCCCGAATCAGCATTCCCGATGCCTTTCCCGTACTCGCCAAGTACCTGCAGCAACAACTAGATGTGGATGAGGTGAACATCCATAAAGGCGAGCGCCTGTCCGGAGGCGCTATCCAGGAAAACTGGCTGCTGTACGCAACTGTACGTCGAGGTGAGCGCCACGACTCACAGAGTTGGGTCCTGCGCACCGACGCCATATCCTCGCTAGCCGTCAGCATGGGGCGGGCGCAAGAGTTTGCCGTGCTCGAAGCGGTACACAAGGCCGGGGTCAAGGTTCCGGAACCCTTGTGGCTATGTCGCGACCCGGCCGTCATCGGTCGCGATTTCTTCCTGATGCGCAAGCTCGAGGGCCTTTCCAACGGGCACCGGCTGACGACGGACGTAGCCCTGGAGCCAGTTCGAAACGATCTGTGCCATGCGCTGGGCCAAAACCTCGGCCACCTTCACCAGATAACGCCGGACCATCCGGGCCTGGGGTTCCTGCCCTCGCCGGTGGAGGACCCTGCGCAGGCCAGTATCGACCAGTACCGCGCCTACCTGGATGAGTTACCAGACCACTACCCGGTGATCGAGTGGGGGCTGCGCTGGTGCGAATCGAACAAGCCTGCGCCGTTACCCTCCCGGTTGCTGCACCGTGATTACCGCACCGGCAACTACATGGTCGACGCGGGTGGGCTGACGGGTGTACTCGATTGGGAGTTCACCGGCTGGGGCGACCCCAGGGAAGACATCGGTTGGTTTACAGCCCGCTGTTGGCGTTTCGCCCGCACAGACCGCGAAGCTGGTGGCATGGGCGATCTAGGCGCCTTCTTGCAGGGCTACCAGACCGTCTGTGGGTATCGGGTCAGCGCTCAAGACCTGCGTTTCTGGCAGTTGATGGCTCACCTGCGCTGGGCGGTGGTGGCCTTGCAGCAAGCGCAGCGTCACCTGTCTGGTCAACAGCATTCGCTGGAGCTGGCGCTTACCGGACACCTGCTCCCTGAGCTTGAGCAAGAAATCCTTCTACTGAGCGGAGAACACTGATGAACACCCGTGAAGCCAGTACAACCGACCTGCTGGAGACAGCCAGAACGGTGTTGCTTGAAACACTGCTGCCGCAATTGCGCACCACCCACGGCTACGAGTGCCAGATGGTTGCCCGGGCCATGTCCATTGCCGCCCGGGAAGTCGAAAGCGGAGCCGAGGCCGAAGTTGTTGAGGCTAACGCCTTGTCCGAGGTGATGGCCCACTTTGGCCTCAACACCCAAGGGGCAGGGCATGACCGTTCGCGGCTGGCAGGACTCATCCGCAGCGGTGTCTTCGATGCCAGCTCAGCGGCCCAGGCCCAGTTGCTCGACGCGCTGATGCACATTACCCGGGCACGGCTCGCTATCAGCAACCCAAAGGCCTTGCGCGATGAACGCTGAAGGCCTGCAGACACCGAGGCGCCGTCGGTGTTATCTGGTGCGCCACGGCCATGTCGAGTACTTCGACGGCCAGGGTCGGCCGCTCGACCCGCGTTCGGTGTGCCTGTCTTCTCGTGGGGTCGAACAGGCGTCGGCGCTTGGCCAGGTATTGCAGGACACTCCGTTTGACCGGGTTCTGGTGTCCGATTACCCACGCGCACGGCAAACCCTCGACTTGCTTCTGATGGGCCGAAGGGTGCCGGTCGAATCCTTGGCGCAGCTACGCGAGATCCGTGCAGGACGCTTGCGCGAGATACCGGCACAGGCCATGCGCGACACTGTCGTCGGTGCATATCGCAAGGCCGCAGAGCCTGAGGCGACCTTTCTCGGCGGTGAGCGCTGGCGCGATTTCAACCAGCGCGTGCTGGCGACCTTTTTTGAACTGGCAAGGGACGACAACTGGGAGTCGGCGTTGATCGTCAGCCACGATGCCGTCAACCGCATGGTCTTGGCCTGGGCCGCCGGAGTCGGCCTGTCGGGGATTGCCGCCTTCGAGCAGGACAACGCCTGCCTCAATGTCCTCGACCTCGACACCCGCGATGGTGCAGTGCAGGGCGCGATTCTGCGCACCGTCAATTTCACCCCCTACAACCCGCACAAGGCAGGTATCCACGCCACTGTGATGGAGAGCCTGTACCACACCATCCACCCGGACGGGCCAGCGGCCTGATCCCTTGAATCGACAAGGTACCCGAGTATGAACTTTGCACTTTCCGATGAACTGATCACGCTGCAGTCGCGTGTACAGGCGTTTATCGCCAACGAAATCATCCCGATGGAGAACGACAGCCGCCAGAGCCCCCATGGACCCTCCGAGGCGCTACGGCAGGCGCTGGTTGAAAAGGCTCGCGTCCACGGCCTGCTGACGCCCCATGCCTCCCGCGAGATGGGTGGGTTGGGTCTGTCGCACACCGCCAAGGCAGTGATCTTCGAGGAAGCGGCGTATTCGCCCCTCGGGCCGACCGCGATGAACATCCATGCCCCCGACGAAGGCAACATCCACCTGATGGAAGTGGTCGCTACCGAGGCGCAGAAAGATCGCTGGCTCAGGCCCTTGGTGCAAGGGCGCATCCGCTCCTGCTTCGCCATGACCGAGCCCGCGCCGGGTGCAGGTTCCGACCCTTCCATGCTGGCGACCACCGCCGTACGCGATGGCGACGACTACGTTATCAATGGCCACAAATGGCTGATCACCGGTGCGCAGGGGGCGGACTTCGCCATCATCATGGCCCGCACCGAGGATGGTAACGCCACCATGTTTCTCACTGACACCGATCAACCGGGTTTTATTCTCGAATGTATGATGGACTCGCTCGACACCTGTTTCACCGGTGGGCATGGCGTGTTGCGCTTTGAGAACCTGCGGGTGCCGGCTGCCAACGTGCTGGGGGAAGTGGGCAAGGGTTTTCGCTATGCCCAGGTGCGCCTGGCGCCGGCACGCCTGACTCACTGCATGCGCTGGTTGGGCCAGGCCCGTCGGGCGCACGACGTGGCCTGTGCATACGCCAACCGACGCGAGTCCTTCGGTAAGCGCCTGGGGGAACATCAGGGTGTGGGCTTTATGCTCGCGGATAATGAAATGGACTTGCTCACTACACGGTTGGCGATCTGGCATTGCGCCTGGGTGTTGGATCAGGGCGAGCGGGCCAATTTTGAATCGAGTATGGCCAAGGTCATCAGCTCCGAAGGCATCTGGCGTGTTATCGACCGCAGTGTGCAGATCCTCGGTGGCCAAGGTGTGACCAGCGAAGCCATTGTCGACCGGATATTCCGCGACGCCCGCGGCTTTCGCATTTACGACGGCCCGAATGAAGTACACCGCATGAGCCTGGCGCGCAAAATCCTGTCCCGTGATGCCGGGGGTGCGCAATGAGCGAGGTGATTATGAAGCTGTTTGACCTGACCGGGCAGCGTGTGCTGGTGACGGGGGCTTCGAGCGGCCTAGGGTTGCATTTTGCCAAAACCCTGGCGGCGGCCGGCGCCCGCGTCGCCATCGCAGCACGGCGAGTTGAGCGTCTGCATGACGTGGTGGGTGAACTGAACGCGCAAGGGTATGAAGCTAGCGCCTTTGCGCTGGACGTTACGTCGAGGCAGTCGGTAATCGAGTGCATGGACGCTATCGAGGAGGAACTGGGCGGTTTGGACGTGGTGGTCAACAACGCTGGCGTCAGCGACACCAAACGGGTGCTCGACTATAACGATCGGGACTGGCACGCAATCGTTGACACCAACCTGCGGGGCGCTTGGATGGTGGCCCAGGAGGCTGCCAGGCGGATGGTCAAAAGCGGACGAGAAGGCAGCCTGATCAACATCACGTCGATCCTGGCCAGCCGGGTAGGTGGAGGTGTTGGGCCTTACTCGGCTGCTAAGGCCGGGCTCAGTCAGTTGACACGCTCCCTTGCGCTGGAACTGGCCCGATATGGCATCCGCGTAAATTCGATTGCGCCCGGTTACATTGCCACGGAAATCAATGAGGCGTTTCTTGGCAGCGAGGCCGGTGAACGCCTGCGAGCGCGCATACCCAGTCGTAGATTCTGTTGCGCGAGCGACCTCGATGGCGCCTTGTTGTTGTTGGCCTCTGGGGCGGGCCGAGGCATGACTGGGGCGGAAATCATTGTCGATGGTGGCCACGCCTGCTCAGGGTTGTGATGACTGTCGCGCAAAGGTGAGGTTGCGATGTGTGCAACCTCACCTTGGCCATCGGGCTTAATGTGGCACTGTCAGCACCACCTTTCCAATGTGCTGCCCGGACTCCATCAGCGCATGCGCCTGTGCGGCGTCATTAAGGGGAAATGTTTTGAATATCAAGGGCTTGATGGCTCTGCTACGAACATGGGGCCAAACCTTGGACTCGAGCTCGGTAATGATGCTGGCCTTGTCGTCGTGACTACGCGAGCGCAGCGTAGAGCCAATATGGGTAAGGCGTTTGACCAGCATTGGAAACAGGTCGACCTGGGTGGCCGGTCCCTTGATCACACCGATTTGCACGATTCTGGCATTCATGGCTGCGGCTTGGAAGTTACGCGACACGTAGTCCCCGGCAATGATGTCGACAATCACATCTACACCAAGATTGTTGGTACCCAGCATGACCTGTTCGACGAAATCCTGTTCGTTGTAGTTGATGGCAACATCGGCACCAAGGGCCAAGCTAGCTGCCTGCTGCTGCGCATTGGCGACAGTCGTAAATATCTTCGAGGCGCCAAATACCTTGGCCAGCATCGTCGCCGTTGTGCCAATACCAGAGGCGCCACCATGAATTAAGACGGACTCTCCTGCCTTGAACTGGCCGCGCTGGAAGAGATTGACCCAGACAGTCATGAAGGTTTCGGGCAACGCAGCGCCCTCGCTCATCGACAGGCCGTGGGGCAAATGAATGGTGGTGCGCTCATCCGCCACGGCATACTCGGCATAACCGCCGCCCGGAACCAGAGCAATGACCGGGTCGCCAAGCCTAAAGCGCGTCACCTCTTTGCCCAGAGCAATGACTTCCCCGGCTATTTCCAGGCCCGGAATGTCCGACGCGCCCGGTGGTGGGTCGTAAAGCCCCTTGCGCTGGAGCAGATCCGGGCCGTTGACGCCAGCCGCGTGAACACGGATCAGGACTTCTCGTGGGTTGGGGGTGGGTACCGGACGTTCAGTGGGTTTCAATTTGTCCGGGCCACCTGGTTGAGTTATCTCGATGGCCGTCATTTGCGAACCTTGCTTATTGCGGGAGCTACTCATGGGATAATCCTGATAGATGTGAGCTCCAGCCGTTTTGGCTGGATTGCACAAAGGGTACGCAAGCTTCGCAGCGGGGGCGCGCGGCGATTTTGCGAAGCTCTGTTGCAACGATTCTTCATGAGAGCATTCAGATGAACTGGGATGATGCACGGGTCTTGCTTGCGCTGGGCCGTGAGCTGACATTACGGCGGGCGGCGAGAGAGCTTCGTGTGGACCAGGCTACGGTGGGGCGTCGAATTGCCGCTATGGAGACCGATCTGGGATCGACGTTGTTCCTGCGGACCCCCGCCGGCTACCAATTGACGACCGTTGGTGAGATGGCCTTTGAAATGGCCGAGAAAATGGAGCAGGCGGCACTGGAACTGACTCGACGCACGCGTGGGGCGGACAATGAGCTGGCCGGCGAAGTCCGGATATCGACCACTGACTCCTTAGCCTACGACTTCGTGATACCCGCGCTGAAGGCGCTGCATCTTGAACATCCCGACATCAGCATCGTCCTCAACAGCACCTCCGAGGTCGTTAATCTGTCGAAACGTGAAACCGACATCGCCATCAGAAATCAGCGCCCGGACAATCCGGATCTGATTCTGCGAAAGTTGGCGGACTGGCCGATGGGTCTTTTTGCTTCCATTGAGTACCTGCAACGTCATGGCATACCAGAGGAAGGTAATGGATTCAAAGGTCATGATCTGGTCATGTATGAGCCGTACTGGCGTGACCGGCAAAATCCGACTTTGGTGGACGAACCTATAGATCAGGCCAGAGTGGTAGTAGCGGTGAATTCCAGCATGATGGTCCGGCGTTCGATAGCGGAGGGTTTGGGCATCAGCGAGATACCGATCGAGATGGGGCTGCGTGATGGCCTCCAGCGAGTATGGCCCTCACGAAAAAGAAGCAGACCCTACGAAGTCTGGATGGTCACCCACAGGGATCTACGTCACACTGCGCGGTTACGCTTCGTGATTAATTACCTAGCGAAGTCCTTCACGGGATCGGAAGCTGACTGAGAGTTGGTTGGAGCAGGCGGACACTACTCCAGTTCAAGCTGCCTGGCGTCTGAAGCCACCGCTTCCATGATGGACACTAGTTCCTCAAGCAATTCCGCATAGTAGCGAGTGAGATAACCAGCAATGGCCTCGTTGCGAAGGAGCCGAACGAGATAACCTTTTGCCACAACCAAGACCAGCATCGTTTCACCTAACGTATCTTCAACCTGCTTGTAATCATGTCGAAGGTTCTCCATTTCTCGTTCCATACGGGCGATATCAACGGCACTGATGTCACTGGGTTTTTTCTTCTGTTCAACCAGCATCTCCGGTCGCGATGCTGCCAAAACCATTCGCTCATAATTCCGTGTGAAGCAGTTGGCTGAAATCATCATTTCAACAGTTTCAATCTGGCGTATTGGTTTCATCAGTCAAAGGGCCCGAAACACATCCTGCGATACCATCCGCACCTTGAGCATCTCAGCCACTTCTGGCGCTATGCCCTTCAGCAGATTTTCTCTTTCGTGAACCCTATCGACATTGATCCCAAGCACTGCGGCAATTCGAGATGCTTCAATACCTTTCTTCAGTGCAGAAATGATCATTTTATGTTCTTGGATCGGAGTCAGTCGGTTGATTTGCCGGTTGTATGTGAACCCCTCATCATCGGTAGAAGTCAGGCATAGCGCCTTGACGGCCCCCCGTTCCTTGAGCGCCTCAAGGCGAAAGTGCCCATCCAAAAGCATGAATGAAGATAATCCACCGGTGATGATCGGCTTGGGATGAACCACAAGGGGTTCAACGACTCCTAGCTCCCTTATTGAACTCAAAATGCTGGCGTATTTTTTACTTCCCGATATCAGTTGCTCGACCTTTCGTGAGGGAAGGATTCGCTCCAGAGAAATTGCAATGACTCATTGCTCGAATGCCTGTTTGACCTCAGTCATCGCTGCGAATCTCCAAAAATCCGGTTAGCCAAAGGTTTGGGCATGTCCGGAATATCTTCGTTGCAAAGCAGTGTCCTGAAGTAGTCATCGGTCAACAGTTTGCGCATCGCGGTGACGATAATCAGTAGTCGCTGTTGATTGATGTATGAGGACGCGAGACTTTGCGTATCCATCAACAAGTCAAATAGTGACTCCCTCGCATCAGTTTCGAATCAGTGCCCCTTGTAACCCTGTTTTTTACGCTGTTAACCACCGTGGTTAACAAAGCTAAAAGCAGGATTACAACAATGCAGGTTTTGCAAGATTGTGGACTGCTGATGGGATGGGGGCTTTTCGGATCATGGCGGACCTGCCTCAGCGATAATGGGCTATGGAATGACTAACAGGTGAATTGGTTGCGGACAGTTTTCAGCCTTCGGGCTGCAATGTTGCCATCGCAGAACCTGTCCTGCTAATTGTTTTACTCTGGCCGACCACTGATCACTGAAGGCATTTTTCCACCGAGAAGTAGGGTCGCTCGCAATTCAGCGATGATTTTATCCCGCTGTGCCACTTCCTCATCGCGCAGCCGCACTGTCAATGCCAATGCCTGAATATGCTGTGCACACCGTACTGCCACCTCCTTATATGTTTTGGCCTTGGCGTTTTCCGTTCGTCGCAGTTCTTCAAGCTCGTGTTTGAGACGCTTTATCTGGTCCATGAGATTCGATGGTTCGCTTTCAGAGAGATGGCTTTGGGCGCTAGCAATATCGGCCAAGACGTCCGGGAAACGATACAACGTGGCTCTGCCAACACTGGCTTCTCTTGCTACGTTACTGGGCGTCAGCTTGGCGTCAGTTCGAACCGGGCAGCCGCGGATGATTCGATCCATCGCATCGATCAGCTTTTGCCTCGTCTGGTCTGTCCTCTTCATGCTTAACCCTCAATAGCATCACCTGAGTTTGGCGGCGTTGATCCGTGCAGCAACGGAGTTATGATTGATTCGATACGCCTATGCTCCCGTTCTAACACCTCTTTCTGTGCATCGTTTATTCCTTTTGTGCGCAGCATCGCTCCAAGGTCACTCGCCAGCACTTGCCACGCAGGTAAATGCCGTCGAGAGATGCATGCGTTGGCGCACCGATCTGGGCTACAAGAACTAGTAATCGGTTGGTTCGGCTTATCCGCCGGCGCATACGGCTTGCAAGCTGCACGATCGGGGTCGTAAAAACAGTAGCTGTAAGGTCCCACGTGAAATGTTTTTTTATTGTGCTTTAGATAGAACAAGACATCATCAAATCGCCGGTCCCCTGCCGAACCGAACAATTCAAGGATTTCCTTGGACTTGATCCCCGCGACAGCACCTTCCGACACCTCATAGGCCAAGTCAGTCATGACCTCATCGATCAGGGCAGCCTCCTCTTGGGCTACGAGTTTGTTCCAACTGGGGTCACTGGCGGCATAGCCTTGTGTGGTGGTGATGCGAGCATGGCCGAATAGATTTTTGCCCGCGATGATGCCAAACGGCTGCCAGACGATCCATCGGGCCAGCGATCGCCGAAATTGGGAGGTTTTAAGTGCCCATTGGCTACCATCTGCATTAACCACGGGAGAGCCATCGCTGTTTTTGGCCAGGGCAAGTAGGCGCCTCAGATTATTCGTGGTGGTGCTGTTGGCGCCAAAACGGGAAAACAATCGGATCTTATCAAAAGCGGGGTCGGCGGTCGCCAACTTCTCCAGAGCCTTTAGTGCGTCATGAACTTCTTTGATGACCACCCACGTCCGCTCTTCGCCGCCGATTTCATCGGAAATATCTTCTTCAGCATTTTTGAACGTGCGGCCCGTGACTCGATAGGTTTTGGGTTGTCCTGCGCTGTCGTATTCGATGGTCGTCGAGTTTGGACCGAGCGACCGCACTTCGCTATCCCGCATGGCGGACAACCCGGCAATGATGACCATAAACGCGGCATAAACAATTCCGATGTCCGCTTCTAAATCTTGCCAGTTGTCGTAAAATTTGGTCCTTTCACCTGCATCTAAGTTAGTGAAAAGAGGGTGGCGTTTTAACTTAGACCTCAGCTTAGTGAATTTTTTGCACCGTTCACTCTTTTCTTTGTTGGACACCTTTTCGGATAGACGAGGCGGCGCTTTGCGCAACACGCGGATGAGCGGGTCAATGACGTCGGCTTGAGTAAGCTGTATTGAGAGCTTGTATAAAGGTTGCATTACCTCGTCTGGGATTATCTCAGTCCGATTCTCCCCCGTGTTTTGATAACCCAAGACACGTGTCACCGCGCGGCCATTCCAAGGACTGAAATTTAAGCCGTAATCCATGTATTGGGCGTAACGCAACATAATTGGAATGGGAAGGACTACTGTTACCACATAGGCGAACGACCGGGTACCTTCGCCGTTAAGCTTGGGTGCGTTTTTCAGCCACTCCACATACTGATCAAGATCACGTTGAGTAGTGTCAGCAAAGCTCAATTTTCCCTCGGACTCCAGCCAGCGAGCTAGTATGCTGAGATATGAAACCTCTTCGATGACCGTTTGAATTTTGACTTTCTTTACTCCTGATACTGCACCTCTTACAAAAATTCGCGCATAAGCAAATTCCTTTAATGTTCGGTAAAACTGATGATTCGCTGTATCGATAACTTCGTTCTCGTTCTGACTGAAGATTTTGAGCCAATAGATCCGGGTTCTGGCGTTGGGGGATCGAACCTCATTTTCGAAGTCCCATACATCATCGATAAATCGTGAAACCTTAGAAACAGGTGCCAAATCTTCGACGTGTCGCGACAAGGATTGACCCCGGGGAAGAGGAGAGTGAACGCTGCTGACAACCATCTTAATATGTCCTCATTTCAGGCGGCACATAGGGGCTAAGCTCTTTTGCAGCAGTCTTTGCCAAAGTGATGGATTCGTTGGAAAACGCCGGCAGAATATAGGAGGTGATAAGCGCGTAGGGATAACCGAATTTCTTTTCCCATTCTTGCTCCGAGAGCATACGCCGCTGTTCCAAGAAAAAATCCATATACCATAGAACTTTGGGGAGATTCCGACTGGTCCATATGGAGTTGGGACAGCCAAAACAGGCCCAGACCTTTCCGCACAATTGTCCCGGTATACCACCCGGGGCGTTAAACATGTCTTTACAGTCCGCAATTAGCATTTCCTGTTGACCGTTGAGGATGGCTTCGGCTGTAACAATATCGGTTTTAATGATTGAGGCTGCCTCGGCGGCGCTGTTACCTTCGGGCACTACCGCACCCGAGAAAAATGCATGAAACTGATGTTGCCCATTCATGATGGCTCGATTATGGACATCTTCACTCATACGGTTATTGACGTACTCAACCGTGGTGCTGTCTCTGCGGTGGTCGTGTCCTGCCAACTGCAGATCGCCATTGGAGTGCCGATAACTAAGTGTCTTTCGTGTAGTCCTCAGTCGGTCCGCGCGAAGCTGCAAAGGGGTACCATCGTCGTGTTTAAGGTTGTGTCGTTTGGCAAACGCGCAGACAGCCCTGGCAAATGTGACTTCAGCGGGTGATGAAATAAAATTACCACGCTTGTGTTTTGCTACCAGCCATAGTGAATTATCGTTAACGAATTCACAGTCACGGGAAAGTTTTAAATACATTCGTATTAAACCTCCTGGACTAAAGTTTCCTTCGGTTCGCACGGGTAGAGTCATTGGCCCATCAGATCTCAACTTAACGTAATGGAGCAGGGTTTCATGCGCCGCGGTCTTTTGTTTGTCGAGGCAGTTTCTTTTAAGGCGCATAGCGCTCTCAGGATTCAACCCTGTTTTTATGCATAACAACAGATAGAACGGCAGCATGTCTTCCAGCGTTGGGTAAATTGCCCGAAAGGCCTCAGTGATATTGCCAAATTCACCTTTACTTAGATTGTGAAGTTCACTGTAGGAAACGTACCGCCCAGCGATCACGTTCTCCAGATACCAGACCTTATTCGCCAGTGTGGACCAACCATATTCTCGAGGGTCTTTCCCCAGTCGCCGAAGTTCCTGTTTATCCGTAACTAAGCGCACAACCGTTTTTCTAATATCGTCGCGACAGGCTTTCTCAATTTGATGGAATTCATGATCGGTATAAGGTTGTTTGTGGTCCGCTTTTTTCGGTCTGTTATTACCAAAATCAAAACAGAGGTGTTGAAGAACATTTTCGGGATAAGTACCAGGATGAATGTTCTCGATCTCTAGGAAGAATCGCTGCATCCGTTTCAATCGCTGGTACCCGGTGCTGCTACCGGTCACAGAAAGGAGGCCTTCGGACAGTTCCTCCAGTACTGGTACCGTAAGATCGCTAAGCTTTTTGATGGGGCTGGCACCTGACGCTTCGCGGGCCTGCATAACCTTAGCGAATGCACATAAAGTGTCGTGGTAGGTGCGCATCGAGGATGGGGACTGGCATACGTCGACAGCCCGTTCGACGGCAATCAAAAGCGCCTGCGCTAAACCGGAACGTTCGCCCAGCACAGAGAGGTCTATCCATCCCGTGGCGCGGTCCGGGAATGAGCGCTCGATACGCAGCGCTCTGATCGCGTTAGCGTTCAAAGGATCTTCCTGGGGAAGCGCCTTGAAGGTAAGCCGATTTTGACGTACTGAAGGCAGGGGTGGGTCGGCCTTGTCCTTCATCACTCCTCCTCTTGGCACAACAATTCTTCGATGTCGCAAAACTCTGCTGACCATTCGCTGATCGCAAGGTCTGTTAACCTATCGTGAAGATTGATGTAATCAAGGTATTTGTAGGTGGTTGATATTTGAGCATGCCCGAGCAACTGTTGGACTTTTCGGACAGGGTCCTCGCAGATTCGCAGGTAGGTCTGTTTATCGAGAGAGACGTTTTCCTCTTGCGTCTTGTTCACCATCAACTGGATCAGTTTTGACAAGGTATAGATCGCGAATGAGTGACGTAGAAAGTGTGGAGTACAATCCACACCAGAGGCAATTGCCGCGCGTTTGAATGTCTTTTCGACGGCATTCCTTGATAATGCATTACCTTCTTCGTTGAGCCATATCTCTTCTGGGGGCTTGAACAGCGGGTCATGCGCTTCGCGACTCTCCAGATAAATAGTCCTCTCGTCCTGGCAGTAACGATGGATGTCTCGAAGTATCTGTTTAGGTATACGTATTAACCTGCTCTTTTTTCCTTTGGTTATTTCTCGCCTCAACCGAAAGGGTACCGATTTCATCTGCGTGAACTGCGCATCCTCTGGATCAGGCAGTTCGTCATAGCGCATTTTTAATGCCTCCGTAATGCGCATGCCTGTCTGGATCAGAAGCTTGGATAACACAATATTTCGAGAGGAGGTCCTTGAACGACAACCACCAACATTGCGTAGCCCTGTTACAAAGATTCGAAACTGCTCGACGGTAACAAAACGGACTCTATTCTCAGAGCCTCGGTCGCGCATGGCGCCCCCTTGCTTGACCAAGTGGATCTCACCATTCAAAAGCGTTCGTTTCCACTTGTAGGGAATCGGGGTTTCGGAAATGAGCTTTTGCCAAACCGCCCAATCATAGAACCTGGTAATGGCGGCCATAGCTAAGTTCCAAGTACTTGGAGAAACACCAGCGACCATACGTCTCACTCGGTAGTAAGCGCGCAAGTCTTGGTTTTTGGCTTCACGCCACGTTTTTCCCTGTGCTAACAACCAGCGAAACCAAATGTCCAATTGCTCGGCATAGGCGCGTAGTGTTCCGATACTACGAGCGCCATCTGTAGATACGAAGCTGAAAAATCCACTCAATTCGTGATCGAAGTGCCCAGCTTCATCCAGATAAAAGGGGAGCCCGTCGAACACACCAATTACTTTGATCGCGCCTTTTATAAGGTCATCCGCTAACTGGTACGGTGCACCTTCAAGCAAGAGAGGTGATCCATCAATTTCGATGGTGTCTTTTAAACGCGATACATCAGTGTAAAACAAATGCATGACACCCTCCCGGGCGGCCCGTTGCATTGGGTTATACGACTCCTCGCATAGCCGGAAAGAATAGCTGCGGAGCGTTGATCCACAAGGTGACGGAATTGGTCTGGGTTATCCGCTCCCTTCTCGTGCAATCAGTCGGCATCAGTTCACTCGCAGACAGGTGAGACAGTCTGAGCGGTCAACCAAATCGTTCTATGTCAGCGGTTACTTTGAAGAAACCAAGTTGCCACGGATCGGGGAGGGTGACCGGGTCAAGATCGAGTTGATGAGTGGCGAGACGTTCGGCGGCAAAGTGCAGAGCATTGCCTTCGCCATCGCCGACCGGGAAAACCTGCCGGGCGGCCGCCTTCTGGCCAACATCAACCCCAGTTACACCTGGATCAAACTGGCGCAACGGGTGCCGGTGCGGATCGAGATCGATGCCGACTATGCCGGTAAACACAACTTGAGGGCGGGGACCACCGCTACAGTGACCGTCCAGGAAAACCATAAATAACCCCTGTAGGAGTGAGCACGCTCGCGATGACGGCGTGTCAGTCGACATCATCTTCGAATGTTAGTCCGTCATCGCGAGCATGCTCGCTCCTACAGTTGTTGTTGTTGTTGTTGGTGGTGGTGGTGGTGGTGGTGGTGGTGG
>NZ_NEHO01000016.1 GCF_002113375.1 Pseudomonas sp. R37(2017)
CGATAGCAACGTTGTTCATGGCAATGATCTCCGATTAGCCCCCTGTGAAAGCTTAGTGAGCGATCACAGGGGGTGCGGCGGGGGTAGCCATTTCATTAGAGGAGCGGGAGCCAGAAACGCAAAAACCCGCTTTCGCGGGTTTCTGTGAAATTCAAGGTCGCAACCTTGAATTTGAATTGGTGCCCAGAAGAAGACTCGAACTTCCACGACCGTAAGGTCACCAGCACCTGAAGCTGGCGTGTCTACCAATTTCACCATCTGGGCTTCATCTTCAGCGTTGCCGCTGTTGATGTGGCGCACTATACGGACCGCGTTTTGATCTGTAAACCCCTGATTTGATTTTAATAAATCAGTTCTGACAAAACGCTTGTCCAGAATGCAAAAAACCCGCTTTCGCGGGTTTTTTGTGTGAGTCCTGAAACTGATCTAGTCTCAAGCTCGAAATTGGTGCCCAGGAGAAGACTCGAACTTCCACGACCGTAAGGTCACCAGCACCTGAAGCTGGCGTGTCTACCAATTTCACCACCTGGGCAACTCGACAACATGTCTGCGTTGTCGATGGCGCGCACTATACGGAGCGCTTTTTTAACTGTAAACCCCTGTCGCCAAAAAAGATGATTTTTTTTTACCGGCGGTGTTCACAACGCCTGAGAAGCGTCGATACAAGGTGTCATACGGCCTCTATATAGTCCGAAATTTCCCGTTTCATTACGCCTATGCCAAACTAACCCGCATATAGACAAGGTGAAAACTCTCTAATGGCCGATTGGCAGTCCCTCGATCCCGAGGCCGCTCGTGAAGCGGAAAAATATGAAAACCCTATTCCCAGCCGTGAACTGATCCTTCAGCACCTTGCTGATCGAGGTTCGCCTGCTAACCGCGAGCAGTTGGTCGAAGAGTTTGGTCTGACCACAGACGACCAGATCGAAGCCCTGCGTCGTCGCCTGCGCGCCATGGAGCGCGATGCCCAGCTTATTTACACTCGTCGCGGCACTTACGCGCCGGTGGACAAGCTCGACCTGATCCTGGGTCGCATCAGCGGTCATCGCGACGGATTCGGCTTCCTGGTCCCGGACGATGGCAGCGATGACCTGTTCATGAGCCCGGCGCAGATGCGTCTGGTGTTCGACGGTGACCGTGCCCTGGCCCGTGTTTCCGGCCTGGATCGTCGTGGTCGCCGCGAAGGCATGATCGTCGAAGTGGTATCCCGTGCTCATGAAACCATCGTTGGCCGCTACTTCGAAGAGGGCGGCATCGGTTTTGTCGTTGCCGACAATCCGAAGATCCAGCAGGAAGTGCTGGTCACGCCGGGTCGTAACGCCAATGCGCAGATCGGTCAGTTCGTCGAAGTGAAGATCACTCACTGGCCGACGCCACGCTTCCAGCCGCAAGGCGACGTGGTCGAAGTCGTGGGCAACTACATGGCGCCGGGCATGGAAATCGACGTTGCCCTGCGTACCTATGACATTCCTCACGTCTGGCCTGAGGCTGTGCTCAAGGAAGCCGGCAAGCTCAAGCCCGAAGTCGAAGAGAAAGACAAAGAGAAGCGCATCGACCTGCGTCATCTGCCGTTCGTCACCATCGACGGCGAAGATGCGCGCGACTTCGACGATGCGGTCTACTGCGAAGCCCGTCCGGGCAAGCTGCGTCTGTTCTCCGGCGGTTGGAAGCTGTATGTGGCGATTGCCGACGTTTCCAGCTATGTGAAGCTCGGTTCGGCGCTGGATGCCGAAGCGCAGGTCCGCGGCAACTCGGTGTACTTCCCCGAGCGCGTGATCCCGATGCTGCCTGAGCAGTTGTCCAATGGCTTGTGCTCGCTGAATCCGTTGGTCGACCGTCTGGCCATGGTTTGCGAGATGACCATCTCCAAATCCGGCGAGATGACCGATTACTGCTTCTACGAAGCGGTGATCCACTCCCATGCGCGCCTGACCTACAACAAGGTCAGCGCGATGCTGGAAACGCCGAAGGCTGCCGAGGCGCGCAAGCTGCGTGGCGAGTACACCGACGTCGTGCCGCACCTCAAGCAGCTGTACTCGTTGTACAAGGTATTGCTGGCAGCCCGTCATGTGCGTGGCGCGATCGATTTCGAAACCCAGGAAACCCGGATCATCTTCGGTTCCGAGCGCAAGATTGCCGAAATCCGTCCGACTGTGCGTAACGACGCGCACAAGCTGATCGAGGAATGCATGCTGGCGGCCAACGTGGCCACTGCCGAATTCCTGAAAAAGCACGAGATCCCTGCGTTGTACCGCGTTCACGATGGTCCGCCACCGGAGCGCCTGGAAAAGCTGCGCGCCTTCCTCGGCGAGCTCGGCCTGTCCCTGCACAAAGGCAAGGACGGTCCGTCGCCTAAGGACTACCAGGCGTTGCTGGCTGGGATCAAGGATCGTCCGGATTTCCATCTGATCCAGACGGTCATGCTGCGTTCGCTGAGTCAAGCGGTGTACACCTCCGATAACCAGGGCCACTTCGGCCTGAATTACGACGCTTACACCCACTTCACCTCGCCGATCCGTCGTTATCCGGACTTGCTGACGCATCGAGCGATTCGTAGCGTCATCCATTCCAAGCAGAACACCCCGCACGTTCGCCGTGCCGGTGCGATGACCATTCCGAAAGCGCGCATCTATCCGTATGACGAAGCGGCCCTGGAGCAACTCGGCGAGCAGTGCTCGATGAGCGAGCGCCGTGCCGACGAAGCGACCCGTGACGTGGTGAACTGGCTCAAGTGCGAGTTCATGAAGGATCGCGTGGGCGAATCGTTCCCGGGCGTGATCACCGCAGTGACCGGATTTGGTCTGTTCGTCGAGCTGACCGATATTTACGTCGAAGGCCTGGTGCATGTCACCGCGCTGCCGGGTGATTACTATCACTTCGATCCTGTGCATCACCGCCTGGCTGGCGAGCGTACCGGTCGCAGCTTCCGCCTGGGTGACAGCGTGGAAGTGCGGGTCATGCGCGTCGACCTCGACGAACGCAAGATCGACTTCGAGATGGCTGAAAAAACCATCAGCGCACCGATCGGCCGTAAAAAACGCGGCGCCGAAGCGGCAGCGCCTGCGCCTAAAATCGAAGCAGAACCGGCCCCGGCGAAAACCGGTCGTCGTCCTGCCAGGGAAAAGGCTGTAGAAGCCTATCGCCCGAGCGATGCGGCGGCGAAAAACGCCGAAGTGCGCAAAAGCCGCGAAATGAAAAAGGCCTTGCTGGCCGGTGCGAAAAGCGGCGGTAAGGTGGCGTCTGCGGGAAAGACCAGTCGGTCGACGCCTGACAAGGCCGTCGGCGGCAAGCCGGCCAAGCCGAGCAAACATCGTAAAGGCCCGCCAAAAGCGGGCTCGGCTCCAGCCAAGAGCGGCGGGGCACGTAAACCTAAGGCCAAACCATGAGTCAGTTGGAAAAGATCTATGGCGTACACGCTGTAGAAGCATTGTTGCGTCATCACCCGAAACGCGTGAAGCAGATCTGGCTGGCCGAAGGCCGCAATGATCCTCGGGTCCAGACGCTGGTCGAGCTGGCCAACGAAAACCGGATCCAGGTCGGCCAGGCCGAGCGCCGTGAAATGGACGCCTGGGTTGAGGGCGTGCACCAGGGTGTGGTGGCGGAGGTGAGTCCGAGCCAGGTCTGGGGCGAGGCGATGCTCGACGAACTGCTCGATCGTACCGACGGCGCGCCGTTGTTGCTGGTGCTCGACGGCGTGACCGATCCGCACAACCTCGGCGCCTGCCTGCGTTCCGCCGATGCGGCGGGTGCGCTGGCGGTGATCGTGCCGAAGGACAAGTCAGCAACCCTGACTCCGGTCGTGCGAAAAATTGCCTGCGGTGCTGCGGAAGTGATTCCACTGGTTGCCGTGACCAATCTGGCGCGTACCCTGGAAAAGCTCCAGCAGCGTGGTTTGTGGGTTGTCGGTACGGCCGGTGAAGCTGAAGTCAGCCTGTATGATCAGGATCTGACCGGCCCGACCATCCTGGTCATGGGGGCCGAAGGCAAAGGCATGCGTCGCCTGACCCGCGAGCATTGCGACTACCTGGTGAACTTGCCGATGGCCGGTAGCGTCAGCAGTCTCAACGTTTCCGTGGCGACTGGCGTTTGCCTGTTCGAAGCGCAGCGTCAGCGCCGTGTCAAAGCCGCTGCCGCCAAAAAGTCCTGATCTGTTGCAAATCCCCCCTGTAGGAGCGAGCCTGCTCGCGAAAGCGATGTAACATTCAGCATCAATGTTGAATGTTGTGCCCCCTTCGCGAGCAGGCTCGCTCCCACAGTGTCTTGTGGCGGGGCGAAGAGTTGTGGTTGTTCAAATAATCACCAATCACCTTGCGCCTCCCGCGCCCCTTCTCTACAATTGCGCCCCTTGCTGTGATGGCAGGCACCAACGTGTCTAGCGTCCACAAGTCCATAAGTGTCATTCACTCCTTGTCTGACCGCTTTTGAGCGGCAGGCTACAACCCGTAAGGAGCATTCATGCGTCATTACGAAATCATCTTTTTGGTCCACCCGGATCAAAGCGAGCAAGTCGGCGGCATGGTTGAGCGTTACACCAAGCTGATCGAAGAAGACGGCGGCAAAATCCACCGTCTGGAAGATTGGGGCCGTCGTCAACTGGCCTACGCAATCAACAATGTTCACAAGGCTCACTACGTGATGCTGAACGTTGAGTGCACTGGCAAGGCCCTGGCCGAGCTGGAAGACAACTTCCGCTACAACGATGCAGTGATCCGTAACCTGGTCATCCGTCGCGACGAAGCCGTTACCGGCCAGTCCGAGATGCTCAAGGCTGAAGAAAACCGCAGTGAGCGCCGTGAGCGTCGCGACCGTCCTGAGCACGAAGGCGTTGAAAGCGCTGACAGTGATGACAGCGACAACAGCGATAACGCTGACGAGTAATCCACGGACCTTTTAAGGAGCCTATCAAATGGCACGTTTCTTCCGTCGTCGTAAATTCTGCCGCTTCACCGCTGAAGACGTGAAAGAGATCGATTACAAAGATCTCAACACTCTGAAAGCCTACGTATCCGAGACCGGCAAAATTGTTCCAAGCCGCATCACCGGTACCAAAGCTCGTTATCAGCGTCAGCTGGCCACCGCTATCAAGCGCGCCCGCTTCCTGGCCCTGCTGGCCTACACCGACAGCCACGGCCGCTGAGACCGGGCAGTCGACACGTAGCAAAGGATTGAATGCATGCGGGCCATAGCTGAGTTCATCATGCGCGGCCGTATGCAGGCCACTCTGGTAGTGGCTGGATGCGCGGCGATGCCGTTGTTGTATTGGTTGGGTGCTGCCGCCGGATGCCTTGTGCTCCTGCGGCGCGGATTGAGGGACGCCCTGGGCGTTCTTGCTCTGGGACTGCTGCCGGCATTGGCCTGGTGGCTGTACTCCGACGACCCTCGGGCACTTCTGGTGCTGCTGGGGTCTGCGAGCCTTGCGCTGGTTTTGCGCGCAAGCGAGTCCTGGAACCGCGTGCTGCTGGTCAGCATAGCGATGGGGGTGGTGTTTTCAGTGGTGTTGGGGACAGCTTTTGCTCCCCAGATCGAGATGCTGGCGCAGGCTTTGATCAAAGTCATGCCGTCGCTACTCGGTGACGCCTACCAGAAGTTGTCGGTAGACGAACAAGCGCGTTTCGCGTCCCTGATTGCACCGGTCCTGACCGGCCTGATTGCGGCGTTGTTGCAAATCGTCAGCTTGCTGAGCCTGCTTGTCGGGCGTTACTGGCAGGCGTTGTTGTACAACCCGGGCGGTTTTGGTCGCGAGTTTCGCGCCATCCGCTTCCCGCTGTTGCCGGCGATGTTGCTGCTGGCGTGCATGCTTCTGGGGCCGAACATCGGTCCGCAGATGGCCATGTTGACGCCGTTGTGCAGTGTGCCGCTGGTATTCGCCGGGCTGGCCCTGATTCATGGGCTGGTGGCGCAGAAGCGACTGGCCAGGTTCTGGCTGGTGGGGTTGTACGTGACGCTGTTGCTGTTCATGCAACTGGTCTATCCGTTGCTGGTGGTCCTGGCCATCGTCGACAGCCTGATTGATTTTCGCGGTCGTTCGGCACCGAAAGATGCCGATAACGCGAACGGTGAAGGTTAAAAGTTAAGAGGATTTTCACATGCAACTGATCCTTCTGGAAAAAGTCACCAACCTGGGCAACCTGGGTGACAAAGTGAACGTTAAGGCTGGTTACGGTCGTAACTACCTGCTGCCGTACGGCAAAGCTACCGCTGCGACCCCAGCCAACCTGGCTGCGTTCGAAGAGCGTCGCGCCGAGCTGGAAAAAGCTGCAGCAGATCGCAAAGCATCGGCTGAAAGCCGCGCTGCCCAACTGGCCGAGCTGGAAGTGACCATCACTGCCACCGCTGGCGACGAAGGCAAGCTGTTCGGTTCGATCGGTACTCACGACATCGCTGACGCACTGACCGCCTCTGGCGTTGAAGTGCAGAAGAGCGAAGTTCGTCTGCCGAACGGCACCATCCGCAGCGTAGGCGAATTCGACGTAGCCGTGCACCTGCACGCCGAAGTTGAAGCCACCGTACGCGTTGTCGTGGTAGCAGCTTAAGCAGCACCTGTCGGCTGGCACCCTCGGGTGCTTGCCGGTAACATCGGGCACGATCCTGTTTACAGGTCGTGCCCTTTGTCTTTCTGGCATCCCAGTTTCCAAACCTGATTCCAAGTGGCCATGAACGAAATTTCCGCTCCCGAGCAATACGATCTGCAAACCGCCGCGCTGAAGGTGCCGCCGCATTCCATCGAGGCCGAGCAGGCCGTGCTCGGTGGTCTGATGCTGGACAACAACGCCTGGGAACGCGTGCTCGATCAAGTCTCCGACGGCGATTTCTATCGGCATGACCACCGCCTGATTTTCCGTGCGATCGCCAAACTGGCCGATCAGAACATGCCGATCGACGTCGTGACCCTGTCCGAGCAACTGGACAAGGAAGGTCAGACTTCGCAAGTCGGCGGCCTTGGCTACCTTGGTGAACTGGCGAAAAACACGCCGTCCGTCGCCAACATCAAGGCCTATGCGCAGATCGTTCGCCAGCGTGCGACTTTGCGCCAGTTGATCGGCATCAGCACCGAAATCGCCGACAGCGCCTTCAACCCTGAAGGGCGTACGGCTGAAGAGATCCTCGATGAAGCTGAACGGCAGATCTTCCAGATCGCCGAGGCCCGGCCAAAAACCGGTGGCCCGGTGGGCGTGAACGAACTGCTGACCAAAGCCATCGACCGTATCGACACCCTGTTCAACACCGACAACTCCATTACCGGCCTGTCCACCGGCTACACCGACCTCGACGAGAAGACCAGCGGTCTGCAACCGGCGGACCTGATCATCGTCGCCGGCCGTCCGTCCATGGGTAAAACCACCTTTGCGATGAACCTGGTGGAAAACGCCGTGTTGCGCAGTGACAAGGCCGTCCTGGTTTACTCCCTCGAGATGCCAGGTGAATCGCTGATCATGCGTATGTTGTCTTCCCTGGGGCGCATCGACCAGACCAAGGTGCGTTCCGGCCAGCTGGAGGATGACGACTGGCCGCGCCTGACCTCGGCGGTCAACCTGCTGAACGACCGCAAGCTGTTCATCGACGATACCGCGGGCATCAGCCCGTCGGAGATGCGCGCCCGGACCCGACGTCTGGTGCGTGAGCATGGCGATATCGCCCTGATCATGATCGACTACCTGCAACTGATGCAGATCCCGGGTTCCAGCGGTGACAACCGGACCAACGAGATCTCCGAGATCTCCCGGTCCCTGAAAGCCCTGGCCAAGGAATTCAACTGCCCGGTGGTGGCGCTCTCGCAGCTCAACCGCTCCCTGGAGCAGCGGCCGAACAAGCGCCCGGTGAACTCCGACTTGCGGGAATCCGGAGCGATCGAGCAGGACGCCGACGTGATCATGTTCGTGTATCGCGACGAGGTGTATCACCCGGAAACCGAACACAAGGGCATTGCCGAGATCATCATCGGCAAGCAGCGTAACGGCCCGATCGGCTTTATCCGCCTGGCGTTCATCGGCAAGTACACCCGATTCGAGAACCTGGCGCCGGGCAGCTACAACTTCGACGACGACGAGTGATTTGTAGCGTCTGAGCTGGCCTCTTCGCGAGCAGGCTCGCTCCCACAGGATTGGTGTGATCCCTTGTGGGAGCGAGCCTGCTCGCGAATGGGGTTTCACCAATTTCCGACCATGGCCGTCGGAATTGGTCAAAATTTGTGCTATATTCCGCGCCCGCGAAATTCAATGAAAGCCAACACCGGTTATCGACATGCAAGCAGCCAAGCCGTTATTTGACTATCCCAAGTACTGGGCCGAATGTTTCGGGCCAGCGCCGTTCCTGCCCATGAGCAGGGAGGAGATGGATCAGCTCGGCTGGGATTCCTGCGACATCATCATCGTCACAGGCGATGCATACGTCGATCACCCGTCGTTCGGCATGGCGATCATCGGCCGGCTGCTGGAGTCCCAGGGCTTCCGCGTCGGGATCATTGCCCAGCCGAACTGGCAATCCAAGGACGACTTCATGAAGCTTGGCGAGCCGAACCTGTTCTTCGGTGTCGCGGCCGGCAACATGGACTCGATGATCAACCGCTACACCGCCGACAAAAAAATCCGTTCCGACGATGCCTACACGCCGGGCGGCCTGGCCGGCAAGCGTCCGGACCGCGCCAGCCTGGTTTACAGCCAGCGCTGCAAGGAAGCCTACAAGCACGTACCGATCGTGCTTGGTGGCATCGAGGCGTCCCTGCGCCGCATCGCCCACTACGACTACTGGCAGGACCGTGTGCGCAACTCGATCCTGATCGACGCCAGCGCCGACATCCTGCTCTACGGCAACGCCGAGCGGGCTATCGTCGAGGTCGCCCAGCGCCTGTCCTACGGTCACAAGATCGAAGACATCACTGACGTGCGCGGCACCGCGTTCATCCGTCGCGACACGCCGCAAGGCTGGTACGAAGTCGACTCCACGCGCATCGATCGTCCGGGCAAGATCGACAAGATCATCAACCCCTACGTCAACACCCAGGACACCGCCGCCTGCGCCATCGAGCAGGAAAAAGGTGCGACTGTTTCAAGTGCAGAGGATCCGCAGGAAGCCAAGGTCGTGCAGATCCTGGCCAGCCCGAAGATGACGCGCGACAAGACTGTGATCCGTCTGCCGTCGGTGGAAAAAGTCCGCAACGATGCGGTGCTCTACGCCCACGCCAACCGCGTGTTGCACCTGGAAACCAACCCGGGCAACGCCCGTGCGCTGGTACAGAAGCATGGCGAAGTCGACGTCTGGTTCAACCCGCCACCGATTCCGATGACCACCGAAGAAATGGACTACGTGTTCGGCATGCCTTACCAGCGCATTCCGCACCCGGCGTACGGCAAGGAAAAGATCCCGGCCTACGAGATGATCCGTTTCTCGGTGAACATCATGCGTGGCTGCTTCGGCGGCTGCACCTTCTGTTCGATCACCGAGCACGAAGGCCGCATTATCCAGAACCGTTCCGAAGAGTCGATCATTCGCGAGATCGAAGAAATTCGTGACAAGGTGCCTGGTTTTACCGGCGTGATCTCCGACCTCGGTGGCCCGACCGCGAACATGTATCGCATCGCCTGCAAGAGCCCGGAAATCGAATCCGCGTGCCGCAAGCCATCGTGTGTGTTCCCTGGCATCTGCCCGAACCTGAATACCGACCACTCGTCGCTGATCCAGCTGTACCGCAGTGCCCGTGCCTTGCCGGGTGTGAAGAAGATCCTGATCGCGTCCGGGCTGCGCTACGACCTGGCGGTCGAGTCGCCGGAGTACGTCAAGGAGCTGGTGACCCACCACGTCGGCGGTTACCTGAAGATCGCCCCGGAGCACACCGAGGAAGGTCCGCTCAACCAGATGATGAAACCGGGCATCGGCACCTATGACCGCTTCAAGCGCATGTTCGAGAAGTTTTCGAAGGAAGCGGGCAAAGAGCAGTACCTGATTCCGTACTTCATCGCCGCCCACCCGGGCACTACCGACGAAGACATGATGAACCTGGCCCTGTGGCTCAAGGGCAACGGCTTCCGTGCCGACCAGGTGCAGGCGTTCTATCCGTCGCCGATGGCCAGCGCCACCGCGATGTACCACTCGGGCAAGAACCCGCTGCGCAAGGTCACCTACAAGAGCGACGGCGTGACCATCGTCAAGAGCGAAGAGCAGCGTCGCCTGCACAAGGCGTTCTTGCGTTATCACGACCCGAAAGGCTGGCCGATGCTGCGTGAGGCCCTGACCCGCATGGGCCGCGCCGACCTGATCGGGCCGGGCAAGAACCAGTTGATCCCGCTGCACCAGCCGTCGACCGATAGCTACCAGAGCGCCCGTCGCAAGAACTCGACACCGGCCGGCAGCCATAAAGTGGCCAAGGAAAAGACCACCAAAATCCTCACCCAGCACACTGGCCTTCCACCCCGTGCCAGCGATGGTGGCAATCCGTGGGACAAGCGTGAACAGGCCAAGGCGGCGGCATTTGCCCGCAACCAGCAAGCGGCCAAGGAGCGCAAGGAAGCAGCCAAGGGCAAGGGGCCAAAGCCGGCTCGCAAGCCGGTGGTACCGCGTTAAGGCTCACTTGCGCTGAACAGAACGCCAACCTTCGGGTTGGCGTTTTTCATTTCCGGGTAACTGAAATTCCATTGTGGCGAGGGAGCTTGTTCGCGAAGAACCCGAGAGTGCTTCGGTGTCCTCAGGCGTCGGGCGCAGGGTCTTTCGGTGCATCAGCAGCATCTTCTGCCGCCACTTCACCTTCAGGGTTCAGTGCCGCTTGTTCAGCCGTAGCTTTCTTGCGCTGAAGCTTTTCCTCTTTCTTCTGCTCCTTGGCCAAGTCTCGCTGACGTTTGGCGAAGGAATAATTGGGTTTGGCCATGGGCGATCCTCTGGGGTCGAAGGTGAGGTTGAGCGGCGCATGTGCTGCCCTGCATCGGAGTCGAGCCGTTAGCTGGGTTTTTGCTCGGCCCATTTTGGCGTTACGGACGGTTGCCAGGCATCCAGGGCATCGAGCAGGGCTTGCGGCGATTCGCTCACTTGCAGCATGTCACGGTGCTGCCCGCGAACGAAGCCTTCGCCGACGATGTGATCGAGAAAAGACGTCAATTTGCTGTAGAAGCCGTTCACTTCCAGCAAGCCCAGCGGTTTGCCGTGGTAGCCGAGCTGGCCCCAGGTCCAGACTTCGAACAGTTCTTCCAGGGTGCCAAGGCCGCCAGGCAGCGCGATAAAGGCATCACTGAGCTCGGCCATCCGGGCCTTGCGCGCGTGCATGCCATCGACGACTTCCAGGCGAGTCAGGCCGCTGTGGCCGATTTCCTTGTCCTTGAGGCTTTGCGGGATGATGCCGATCACTTCACCGCCGGCCGCCAGGGCTGCGTCGGCGACGATTCCCATCAGGCCCACGGCGCCGCCGCCATAAACGAGGGTCAGCTTGCGCTCGGCCAGAGCCCGGCCAAGGGCAACGGCGGCTTCGCGGTAAGCCGGGTTGGTGCCGGTGCTGGCACCACAAAATACACAAACAGATGTTAAAGACATGCCTTGCTCCTTGGTCGATCAGGGCCACAGAGTAAAGGCAGGCGCACGGTACTCCAAGGGCTAGACTTGATGTTCCCGGGTTTCGTACGTACCGCTGGCGCCGCAAGCGTAGGCGGCCAGCAAACTGCACAACAGACTGTTGATCGACATGACAGGCGTTCCTTCTGATGGGGGACGGCCTGATGATAAGCCCGGACCAGACACTTGGCCGGTAGATTGTTTACATCGGGCTTATAGCCCGAAAGTTGTATACAATTTTTGATTCAAGTCATATGAACTTGCGAAGTTTTCAGGCAGTCTTCTGTTCATTCGCAATTTCGTTAACCCTGCCTTGGAGATTCACCATGTTTGCCAAACTCGCTGCGGTATCCCTGTTGACACTGGCCAGCAGCCAACTGATGGCTGCCGAGTGCAAGACCACCATTGACTCCACCGATCAAATGGCCTTCAGCACCAAGGCCATAGAAATCGACAAGAGCTGCAAGACCTTTACCGTCGAACTGACCCACTCCGGCAGCCTGCCGAAAAATGTCATGGGCCATAACTTTGTACTGAGCAAAGAAGCCGACATGCAGCCGATCGCCACCGACGGCCTGAGCGCCGGCATCGACAAGAACTACCTGAAGGAAGGCGACGCCCGCGTGATCGCCCACACCAAGATCATCGGCGCCAAGGAAACCGACTCGGTGACCTTCGATGTGTCCAAGCTGGATGCCGCTGAAAAATATGGTTTCTTCTGCTCTTTCCCGGGCCACATCTCGATGATGAAAGGCACCGTGACCCTGAAGTAATCAGGCATACCGCGTCATCGTTCTTCGCGAGCAGGCTCGCTCCCACAATGGATCGCGGTCTAATTGTGGGAACGAGCCTGCTCGCGAAGGGGCCAGAAGCATCACCGCATGCTTTGGCCAAAGAAAAGCCCGCTGAAGCTCAACACTTCAGCGGGCTTTTTCATTCACTCACGCTTCAAGGCGCAAACGGCATCACGCGCTTGTGATGGGTCTTGTTGTAGGTGTCGCAAATGATCTTGAACGCTTCCTCGCGCACCGGATTGCCGTGCAGGAAGGCGTCGATCTCGGCATAAGTCACGCCGTGGGAGGCTTCGTCCGGTTTGCCGGGCGACAGGTCTTCGAGGTCGGCGGTCGGGACTTTCTCCACCAGTGACTCCGGCGCGCCGAAGCTGCGGGCGATGGCGCGGACCTGGTTTTTCACCAGGCCACTCAGTGGTGCCAGGTCGCAGGCGCCGTCACCGAACTTGGTGAAGAAACCCATCACCGCTTCCGCCGCGTGATCGGTGCCGATCACCAGGCCATGTGCCGCGCCGGCGATGGTGTATTGGGCGACCATGCGCATGCGCGCCTTGGTGTTGCCGAGCACGAAATCCACCGACACCGCATGTTTGCCTTCGAAAGCCGCCACTTCATTGGCCAGGGCCTTGACCGCCGGACCGATGTTCACGGTGTGGCGCTCGTCCGGTTTGATGAAATCCACCGACGCCTGGGCGTCGTGCTCATCGAACTGGGTTTCGTAGGGCAGGCGCACGGCGATGAATTTGTAGGCGGCATCACCGCTGCGCTGACGCAGTTCACGGACGGCGCGCTGGGCCATCAGGCCGGCGGTCAGGGAGTCGACGCCGCCGCTGATGCCCAATACCAGTGTCTTGAGGCCGGAATTGACCAGGCAGTCCTGTATGAAAGTCACCCGTCGGGCGACTTCGGCCTCGAGGGCGGCTTCGTCGGCGAATGGCGGCTGGACCTTGAGCTGTTCAGCAATCTCACGCTGTACGGCTTGCATGAATTCACTCCTTGCTTGATGTACTTGAAAGGGCGGCAGGAACCTGGAAAACGTGTCGCAAGTAAGCGACGAAATTCGGGTCTTTGCAGTGCGTCTTGCCTGGCTCGTCGGAGACCTTCGCCACCGGCTGACCGTTGCAGGCGGTCATTTTAAGCACGATGCTCATCGGTTCGACACCTGGAATATCACAGGTCAGGTTGGTGCCGATGCCGAAGCTGACATTGATCCGACCGCGCAGCGCCCGGAATATCTCCAGGGCCTTGGGCAGGGTCAGGCTGTCGGAGAAGGTCAGCGTCTTGCTCATCGGGTCGATGCCGAGCTTGTGATAGTGGGCGATGGCTTTTTCCGCCCACAGCACCGGATCGCCTGAATCGTGGCGCAAACCGTCGAAAAGCTTGGCGAAAAACAGATCGAAATCGCCGAGGAAGGCATCCATGGTGATGCAGTCCGTCAGGGCAATCCCCAGCAGGCCACGGTATTCGCGAACCCAGCAATCGAGTGCGGCAATCTGGCTGTCAATCAGCCGCGGGCCGAGTTGCTGGTGCGCCATGATCCATTCGTGGGCCATGGTGCCCAGGGGCTTCATGTCCAGTTCCCGGGACAGATGCACGTTGCTGGTGCCGACGAAGCGTCCGGGGAAATCGTGCTTGAGCACGTTCACCACTTCTTCCTGCACACGATACGAGAAGCGACGGCGCGTGCCGAAATCGGCCACCTGCAAATCGGACAATTCATCACTGCTGGCGTTGGCGCTCAGCCAGTCAAACTTGCGGTAGAGCTGCTCACGGACCCGCTCCAGCGCGACTTCGCGGTAGCGATAGCGGTTGCGCACTTCGCTGACCAGTGCCAGCAGCGGTACTTCGAACAGGATCACATGCAGCCAGGGGCCCCGCAGGCGGATAGACAGTTCGCCGTTTTCGATACCGGTGTGGATGTAGCGCAGGTTGAAGCGAAACAACCCGAGAAAACGCAGAAAATCCGGCTTCAGGAAGCTGATGCGCTCCAGAAAGCTCAACTGGTCTGCGCTCAGGCTCAGTTCGGCCAGGCGCTCGATCTGGAAACGTATTTCTGCCAGGTAGGGGCGCAAGTCCTCGCCGTTACGACAACGAAACTCCCATTCGACTTCGACGTTCGGGTAGTTGTGCAGGACCGCCTGCATCATCGTCAGTTTGTAGAAGTCGGTGTCGAGCAGGTTCTGCACGATACGATCGGCAAACATACTCTCGCTCATAACGGGGGTCTCCAGCGTTGCAGCGATATTGATCAATGGCGCTAGTGGCGCATATCAGGGGGCTGGATAGCCAGCGATTTCTTGGATCACTCTAGATCCCTGTGGGAGCGTCCTTAAATTTGTGACATTTCCGGGCTATCGATCTGCTCCAGCATCCACTTCACGAAGTCCCGCACTTTCGGCACTTCCGCCGAATGCTCCGGGTAGGCCAGGTAATAGGCGTCATTGCTGGGCATTGCATGCTGCCAGGGAATGACCAGCTTGCCGTCGGCCAATTCTTCTTCCACCAGAAACCGTGGCAACAATGCCACGCCGCAGCCGACCTGGGCGGCGCGGATGCACATGTAAAAGGTTTCGAAGCGTGGGCCGTGGTAGCTGTGCTCGGTGTGATAGCCCTGGTGGTCGAACCAGTCATGCCAGGCCTGGGGGCGGGAAGCGTTTTGCAGCAGGACCAGGTCAGTCAGTTGCGTCGGATCGGTAAACGGCGTGTCCGGCAGGCTGCCGGGGGCGCATACCGGCACCAACTCTTCGCCGAAAAGCTTCAGGCACTCGGTACCGGGCCGCGAGCCTTGGCCGAAGTAGAATGCCAGGTCGCTGCGACCTTGCAGCAGATCGTCGGCTTCCTGCTCGCTGCACAGGTCCAGATGGATCGAAGGATGCCGCAGGCGCCAGCCTTTGAGCCGCGGCACCAGCCAGCGCGCGCCGAAGGTCGGCGGTGTCGAGACGCGCAGGACTTCGGTTTCACCGCCGTAGGAACGCAGGTAATGGGTCGACATCTCGACTTGCGTGAGGATTTTTCGCACCTCAACCAGGTACAGATCGCCGGCCGGTGTCATCTGCAGGCGTCGGCGCACCCGGCGAAACAGCAGGTGCTGCAACAGTTCTTCGAGTTGCGCGACCTGTTTGCTCACGGCACTTTGGGTCAGGTTCAGCTCTTCGGCGGCCCGGGTGAAGCTCAAGTGCCGGGTGACGGCCTCGAAACACTGCAGTGCAGCGATCGATGGCAAGTAGCGTTTATTCAGCATGGGCGGTCCTTGGTTCTTGTTTCTTTATTGCCAGCAATGCACAGCATGAATAAACGGAATGATATCTCTCTTAAAGGTCGTTTGTTGAGTAACCTCCGGGCAGCTAAAACTACAGGCCTGATCAGCCGTGAATTTCCGGCTGCACGTGTTCTGTCTTTTGCTTGAGGAGTGACCCATGGTTGCCGCATTGCTTGATCGTCTAGGTGTGAACCCGGCCCTGTACCAGAACGGCAAAGTGCCGGTGCACTCGCCGATCGATGGCAGCAGGATCGCCGCCGTGAACTGGGAGGGCGCGGCTGAAGTCGAGCAGCACATCAGTCGCGCAGATCATGCGTTCGAACTGTGGCGCAAGGTCCCGGCACCGCGCCGTGGCGAGTTGGTGCGGCAACTGGGTGACATCCTGCGTGAATACAAGGCCGACCTCGGCGAGCTGGTGTCCTGGGAGGCCGGCAAGATCACCCAGGAAGGCCTGGGTGAAGTTCAGGAAATGATCGACATCTGCGACTTCGCCGTCGGCCTGTCGCGTCAGTTGTACGGTTTGACCATCGCCTCCGAGCGTCCTGGCCACCACATGCGCGAAACCTGGCATCCGCTGGGCGTTGTCGGCGTGATCAGTGCGTTCAACTTCCCGGTCGCGGTCTGGGCCTGGAACGCCACGCTGGCGCTGGTCTGCGGCAATCCGGTGATCTGGAAACCGTCGGAAAAGACGCCGTTGACCGCACTGGCTTGCCAGGCATTGTTCGATCGCGTGCTGAAGAACTTCAGCGATGCGCCGCCACACCTGAGCCAGGTGATTATTGGCGGTCGCGATGCTGGCGAAGCCCTGGTCGATGATCCGCGTGTCGCACTGGTCAGCGCCACCGGCAGCACCCGCATGGGCCGTGAAGTGGCACCGAAAATCGCCGCACGTTTCGCTCGCAGCATTCTCGAACTGGGCGGAAACAACGCGATGATCCTTGGCCCAAGCGCCGACCTGGACATGGCCGTTCGCGCGATCCTGTTCAGCGCCGTCGGCACTGCCGGTCAGCGTTGCACCACCCTGCGTCGCCTGATCGCCCATGAATCGGTGAAAGAAGAAATCGTCACCCGCCTGAAAGCCGCGTACTCGAAAGTCCGTATCGGCCATCCGCTGGAAGGCAACCTGGTCGGCCCGCTGATCGACAAGCAAAGCTTCGACAACATGCAGGACGCGCTGGAACAGGCCCTGAGCGAAGGCGGGCGGGTGTTTGGCGGTGAGCGGCAACTGGAAGACAAGTTCCCGAATGCCTACTACGTGTCGCCGGCGATCGTCGAAATGCCGGAGCAGAGCGACGTGGTGTGCCACGAAACTTTCGCCCCAATACTGTATGTGGTCGGTTACAGCGATTTCCAGGAGGCCCTGCGCCTGAACAACGCAGTGCCACAAGGCCTGTCCTCGTGCATCTTCACCACCGACGTGCGTGAAGCCGAGCAGTTCATGTCGGCGGTGGGGAGCGACTGCGGCATCGCCAACGTCAACATCGGCCCGAGCGGTGCGGAAATCGGTGGTGCATTCGGTGGCGAGAAAGAAACCGGCGGCGGTCGTGAGTCCGGCTCCGATGCGTGGCGCGGCTACATGCGTCGCCAGACCAACACCGTGAACTATTCGCTGGAATTGCCGTTGGCGCAGGGCATTACGTTCGATTAAGCAGCTTCGAGCTTCAAGCTACAAGCTTCAAGCAAACTGGCTTGCAGCTTGTAGCTTGTGGCTCGTAGCTGCTCCAACAGGAGCTACCAATGCCGTTACGCGAAGAGTGTCTGTGGGAAAAACTGACGCCGCAAAGGCCGGACAATTCGGCCCTCAAGGGTGAGGTCACGGTGGATGTCTGCGTGATCGGCGCCGGGTTTACCGGTTTGTCGGCGGCGGTGCATTTGCTGGAACAGGGTAAGACAGTCTGTGTGCTGGAAGCCCATCGTGCAGGTCACGGCGGCTCAGGGCGCAACGTCGGATTGGTCAACGCCGGGATGTGGATTCCCCCGGACGAGATCGAAGCCGGTTTTGGCACGCAAGTCGGCAGTCAGCTCAACCGCATGCTGGGTGCGGCGCCATCCCTGGTGTTCAGCCTTGTGGACAAATACAACATCGATTGCCAGTTACGCCGCGAAGGGACGCTGCACATGGCGCACAACGCCCGTGGCGAAGCCGATTTGCGCAGTCGTGAAGAACAATGGAAGCGACGCGGCGCTCCAGTGGAGTTGCTTACCGGTCAGGCCTGCGAGAAAGCCACCGGCACGAAAAAGATCGCCGCCGCGTTGCTCGATCGCCGTGCCGGCACGCTCAACCCGATGGCCTACACCACGGGGCTGGCCAAAGCGGCCATCGGCCTGGGCGGTCAGTTATTCGATCATTCCCCGGTCACCCGGCTCGAACGTCAGGGTCAGCGCTGGTCGGTGCAAACCGCCCAGGGTTCGGTCATGGCCGAGAAGGTGGTGATTGCCTCCAATGCCTACACCGAGGGTGACTGGACGGAGTTGCGGCGCAATTTCTTCCCTGGTTACTACTACCAGGTAGCCTCGGTCCCGCTGACCGAAGAGGCCGCCCGGCAAATTCTTCCCGGTGGCCAGGGATCCTGGGATACCCGTCAGGTTCTGAGCAGCATCCGTCGGGACAAGGACGGAAGGTTGTTGCTGGGCAGTCTCGGTAATGGCAATCAGAAACCGGCCTGGTTTCTCAAGGCCTGGGCCGACCGCGTGCAACAGCACTATTTCCCCTACCTCAAGCCGGTGGAGTGGGAGTGCACCTGGACCGGTCGCATCGCCTTCACCCCCGATCATTTGATGCGCCTGTTCGAACCGGCGCCCGGTTTAGTGGCGGTTACCGGTTACAACGGTCGGGGCGTGACCACGGGAACGGTGGTCGGCAAGGCCTTTGCCGATTACCTGTGTAACGGAAATCCTCAAGCGCTACCGATTCCTTTTGCACCCATGCAGCCATTGACCGGGGCGGGATTGCGCAGTTGTCTGTATGAGGCGGGATTCTCGCTGTATCACGCGGGCCAGTGCCTGCGGATCGTGATCTGAAGGTTGATTTTTGCCGTGGGAAGCGGCGCTTTTTCGATCTGCAGCTAGCCTGTAGTGGTGCGGGTTGTAGCAGTCCCGCACCAGCAGTGTGCACTTCGGTGACGCACGTTGTTACAGGCTGGTTGCACGTCGTTTAAAGCCGCGGTTGCAATGATGGCGCAGCAGGGTTGCGCCTCAAAAAAATAATGGTTTCACCTTCCGCGGTTTAGACGGTTGCACGCCCAATGAAAATGGGCCCGAAACAGTCGAAATAACAAGAAAGCAGCGACTTTTTTCAGAATAAAAAACCGATGGCACGGCCCTTGCTCTGAGCATTCAGTGAAGTCGCAGTGCCAATTAAAAAAACCATGGAGCACCACCTCATGTCCCAGACGTTTTACAAGAAAGGCTTTCTGGCCCTCGCAGTGGCAACTGCGCTGGGTGTTTCTGCGTTTGCTCAGGCTGACATCAAGATCGGCGTAGCGGGACCAATGACGGGCGCCAACGCGGCATTTGGCGAACAGTACATGAAGGGTGCACAGGCGGCGGCCGATGCGGTCAACGCAGCAGGCGGCGTGAACGGGGAAAAAATCGTACTGGTCAAGGGCGATGACGCCTGCGAACCGAAACAGGCTGTGACGGTCGCCAAGGACCTGACCAACCAGAAAGTCGCCGGCGTGGTCGGCCACTTCTGCTCTTCCTCGACCATCCCGGCCTCCGAGATCTATGACGAAGCGGGCATCATCGCCATCACTCCAGGCTCTACCAACCCGGCCGTTACCGAGCGCGGCCTGAGCGCCATGTTCCGTATGTGCGGTCGTGACGACCAGCAGGGCATCGTGGCCGGTGACTACATCGTCGACGTGCTCAAGGGCAAGAAAGTCGTCGTGCTGCACGACAAGGACACCTATGGCCAGGGCCTGGCTGATGCCACCAAGGCTCAACTTGAAAAACGCGGCGTGAAGCCAGTGTTGTATGAAGGCCTGACCCGCGGCGAGAAAGACTTCAGCGCCGTCGTGACCAAGATCCGTGCGGCCGGTGCCGACGTGGTCTACTTCGGTGGCCTGCACCCGGAGGCTGGCCCACTGGTTAAACAACTGCGCACCGAAGGCCTCAAGGACGTGAAGTTCATGTCCGACGACGGCATCGTGACCGACGAACTGGTCACCACCGCTGGCGGCCCGCAATACACCGACGGTGTACTGATGACCTTCGGCGCAGACCCACGCCTGCTGCCAGACAGCAAGACCGTGGTAGACGCCTTCCGCAAGGCCGGTACCGAGCCTGAAGGCTACACCCTGTATGCCTACGCCTCGGTGCAGACCCTGGCAGCAGCTTTCAACGGCGCCAAGTCCAACAAGGGCGAGGACGCTGCCGCATGGCTGAAGAAGAACCCGGTCAAGACCGTCATGGGCGAGAAGACCTGGGACAGCAAGGGCGACCTGAAAGTGTCCGACTACGTGGTTTACCAGTGGGACAAGGACGGCAAATACCACCAGCTGGAAAAACAGAAGTAAGGGCTGACGCGATCGGCTGATCCCACGGTTCTCCTGTAGGAGCGAGCCTGCTCGCGATGACGGACTGACAGGCAACACATTCGTTGAATGTTCAACCGCTATCGCGAGCAGGCTCGCCCCTACAGGGGGGCGGTGTGGGCCGGGCCGATCGTGACTGACATTGCTCCTGCGTACATCTGTATTTTCCTAGAAGAACCGCATGCCCGGGGTGTGCAGGTTCTCACTGCGTGAGATTGCGTTATGGATGGTATTTTCCTGCAGCAACTGGTCAACGGCCTGACCCTCGGGTCGGTCTATGGCCTGATCGCCATCGGCTACACAATGGTCTATGGCATCATTGGCATGATCAACTTCGCCCACGGCGAGGTTTACATGATTTCCGCTTACCTCGCGGCAATCAGTCTGGCACTGCTGGCTTACTTCGGTATTGAATCCTTCCCTCTTCTGATGCTCGGCACACTGGTGTTCACCATTGTCGTCACCGGGGTCTATGGCTGGGTCATCGAACGCATCGCCTACAAACCCCTGCGTAACTCCACCCGACTGGCACCGCTGATCAGCGCCATCGGTATCTCGCTGATCCTGCAGAACTATGCCCAGATCTCCCAGGGTGCCCGCCAACAGGGTGTTCCGACCCTGCTGACTGGCGCATGGCGTATCGATGTAGGCACTGGCTTCGTCCAGCTCACCTACACCAAGGTCTTCATCCTGGTTGCCGCGTTCGTCGGCATGGCTGCACTGACCTACATCATCAAGTACACCAAGCTCGGCCGCATGTGCCGTGCAACCCAGCAAGACCGCAAGATGGCCTCGATCCTGGGGATCAACACCGACCGGGTGATTTCCTACGTGTTCATCATCGGTGCAGCGATGGCGGCCCTGGCCGGTGTGCTGATCACCATGAACTACGGCACGTTCGACTTCTACGCGGGCTTCGTCATCGGCATCAAGGCCTTCACTGCCGCGGTACTCGGCGGGATCGGCTCGCTGCCTGGCGCCATGCTCGGCGGGATCATCCTCGGGATTTCCGAGTCGCTGTTCTCAGGCCTGGTCAACTCGGACTACAAAGACGTATTCAGCTTCTCGCTGCTGGTACTCGTTCTGGTCTTTCGGCCTCAAGGCCTGCTTGGCCGTCCTCTTGTGTCGAAGGTGTAAGCGATGTCTTCAACCACTAAAAAAACCATTGATCTCAAAAAAAGCCTGGTTGATGCGATTCTTTCCGGCCTCGTTGCCCTGATCGTGTTCGGGCCGATCGTCGGCGTTGTGCTCGATGGCTACGGCTTCAACCTGGAATCGTCGCGGGTAGCCTGGATCATTGCCATCGTCATGGCTGGTCGCTTTGCCCTGAGCACGTTCCTGCAGACCCCCAAGGGCCTGCGAATCCTCGAAGGTTTCGAAAGCCCCGGCTCCGGGGTACACGTGTTGCCACCCGACTACAAATCGCGCCTGCGCTGGATCATCCCGCTGATGATCGTCATCGCCGTGGTGCTGCCGTTTTTCTCCAACTCGTACCTGCTGGGCGTGGTCATCCTCGGGCTGATCTACGTGCTGCTGGGCCTGGGGTTGAACATCGTGGTCGGCCTGGCCGGTCTGCTCGACCTGGGTTACGTGGCGTTCTACGCCATCGGTGCCTATGGCCTGGCGCTCGGCTATCAATACCTGGGGCTGGGTTTCTGGACGGTGTTGCCACTGGCGGCGATCACCGCTGGCCTCGCCGGTTGCATCCTCGGTTTCCCGGTACTGCGTCTGCACGGCGACTACCTGGCGATCGTGACCCTGGGCTTCGGTGAAATCATTCGCCTGATCCTCAACAACTGGCTGTCCCTGACCGGCGGCCCGAACGGCATGCCGGCGCCATTGCCGACCTTCTTCGGCCTGGAGTTCGGCAAGCGGGCCAAGGACGGCGGAGTTCCCTTCCATGAGTTCTTCGGCATCGCCTACAACCCCGACGTGAAGTACTACTTCATCTACGCGGTGTTGTTCATGGTTGTGCTGGCCGTGCTGTACATCAAGCACCGCCTGACCCGCATGCCGGTCGGCCGAGCCTGGGAAGCGCTGCGCGAAGATGAAATCGCCTGCCGCTCCATGGGCCTGAACCACGTGCTGGTCAAACTCTCGGCGTTCACCATCGGTGCTTCGACGGCGGGTCTGGCCGGTGTGTTCTTCGCCACCTACCAGGGCTTCGTCAACCCGACCTCGTTCACCTTCTTCGAATCGGCACTGATCCTCGCCATCGTGGTACTGGGCGGCATGGGGTCGACCATAGGCGTTGTTATCGCCGCGTTCGTGTTGACCGTGGCCCCGGAACTGCTGCGTGGCTTCGCCGAATACCGCGTCCTGCTGTTCGGCATGCTGATGGTGTTGATGATGATCTGGCGACCGCGCGGACTGATTCGGATCAGCCGTACCGGTGTGACCCCGCGTAAAGGAGTAGCGCCATGAGCGAAGTCGTACTCAGTGTCGAAAAACTGATGATGCACTTCGGCGGCATCAAGGCGTTGAACGATGTCAGCCTGAAGGTCAAGCGCAACTCGATCTTCGCTTTGATCGGCCCCAACGGTGCCGGCAAGACCACCGTGTTCAACTGTCTGACCGGGTTCTACAAGGCCTCCGGCGGCAAGATCGAACTCAACTTGCGTGGCCAGAAGACCAACGTCATCAAGCTGCTGGGCGAATCCTTCAAACCGACGGATTTCGTCTCGCCGAAAACCTTCGCCAGCCGCCTGTATTACAAGGCGTTCGGTGGCACCCACCTGGTCAACCGGGCGGGCCTGGCGCGAACCTTCCAGAACATTCGCCTGTTCAGGGAAATGTCTGTGCTGGAAAACCTGCTGGTGGCCCAGCACATGTGGGTCAATCGCAACATGCTGGCGGGCATCCTCAACACCAAGGGCTATCGCAAGGCTGAAAGCGATGCGCTGGACCATGCGTTCTACTGGCTGGAAGTGGTGGACCTGGTGGACTGCGCCAACCGTCTGGCCGGTGAACTGTCCTACGGCCAGCAACGCCGCCTGGAAATCGCCCGGGCCATGTGTACCCGTCCGCAGGTCATCTGCCTCGACGAACCGGCCGCCGGCCTCAACCCTCAGGAAACCGAAGCGCTGAGCGCGATGATCCGGCTGCTGCGTGACGAGCACGATCTGACCGTGGTGCTGATCGAACACGACATGGGCATGGTTATGAGTATCTCCGACCACATCGTGGTGCTGGACCACGGCGTTGTCATCGCCGAGGGCGGTCCCGACGATATCCGCAACGATCCGAAAGTGATCGCCGCTTACCTGGGCGCGGACGAAGAGGAGCTCGTATGAAGAACGGTGCCATCCTCGAACTCAAGGAACTGGACGTGTTTTACGGGCCGATCCAGGCCCTGAAGAAAGTCTCGCTGCACATCAACGAAGGGGAAACCGTCAGCCTGATCGGCTCCAACGGCGCCGGCAAGTCGACCTTGCTGATGTCGATCTTCGGCCAGCCACGGGCAGCGGACGGGCAGATCCTTTACCAGGGCGTGGACATTACCCACAAGTCGTCCCACTACATCGCCTCCAACGGCATCGCGCAATCGCCGGAAGGGCGGCGGGTATTTCCCGACATGACCGTCGAGGAAAACCTGCTGATGGGCACCATCCCTATCGGTGACAAGTACGCCAAGGAGGACATGCAACGCATGTTCGAGCTGTTCCCTCGGCTCGAAGAGCGGCGCACCCAGCGGGCGATGACCATGTCCGGCGGCGAGCAGCAAATGCTCGCCATCGCCCGGGCGCTGATGAGTCGACCCAAGTTGTTGCTGCTCGATGAGCCGAGCCTGGGCCTGGCGCCGATCGTGGTGAAGCAGATCTTTGCGACCCTGCGGGAGCTGGCCAAGACCGGCATGACCATCTTCCTGGTGGAGCAGAACGCCAACCACGCACTGCGGTTGTCGGACCGGGCGTACGTGATGGTCAACGGCGAAATCCGCATGACCGGCAGCGGCAAGGAGCTGTTGGTCAACGAGGATGTGCGTAACGCGTACCTCGGCGGGCACTGAGTTCCAGCGGTTATGCACAAGCCCCGGCGCGCAATCGCCGGGGCTTTTTCTTATCCCGAACACCACGCCTCCTGTAGGAGCGAGCATGCTCGCGATGGAGGCCCGAACAACGCGGGCATCCAGACTGCCCGCGTTATCGTTGACGACCATCGCGAGCATGCTCGCTCCTACAGGGGGGATTCAGGAATTTGTGGAAAACAATATTCCCAAGCGCCCGAAGTGCGACATAAAACCGCTTCAAATAGTTGTTTTGTCACGGTTTTGACTTGTCCCCGTTTGCTGTGGAGCCGGCTGTGCATAACGTGGGAGTAGCTGGCTGGAGGCCTTTTAAACCGAGGTCTGCAGAGGTGTGGCTATTTTTTGATCAGGTGTTTTTGCGTAGCCTGAAGGCCGCGTTGTCAACCTTTTTGTTCGGGATGAAAGTGTGTGGAATCGCTGTGGGAAAGCCTGTGGATAAGTCTGTGATTAAACTCTGGAAAGACTCGGCTGAGGGCCGTGGTTGCTGGCTTGGCGCCATCGTTGGTTTGACCCGTCAGTCATGAAAATGACCAAGGGCTACACAGCGGGCGGTTGAGGGTCAAGCGAAAAAGTTTCAAAACCCTGCGTAAAGCCTTGTGGATAGCGGCCTGCAGCTTGTTCACTTGCCCCCAGAGACTGTGGACCGGCCTGTGGATAACGTGCGTGCACATGGCTGCAGGCCGCGCTGGCCGAGGGGTTGCCGTATTTGAGCGTTTTTTGAGCAGTTCGAACGGTGGTTGCCGCTGTGAACAAGGCCGGGCATGCTGCCTGCTGATTTTCTATTCCAATGGCTGGCGATCAGCCGAAGCAAGGAGAACACGATGTCCAACACCCTGTTTATTACCGGCGCGACCTCCGGTTTTGGTGAAGCCTGTGCCCGGCGTTTTGCCGAGGCTGGCTGGAAACTGGTGCTGACAGGCCGTCGTGAAGAGCGCCTCAATGCGCTATGCGCCGAGTTGTCCAGGCAGACCGAAGTCCATGGCCTGGTGCTCGATGTGCGTGATCGCAAGGCCATGGAGGAGGCGATTGCCAATCTGCCGCCATCTTTTGCCAGGCTGCGCGGGTTGATCAACAACGCCGGACTGGCCCTGGGGGTTGATCCGGCACCCAAGTGCAACCTGGACGATTGGGACACCATGGTCGATACCAACGTCAAAGGCCTGATGTACAGCACCCGTCTGCTGTTGCCGCGCCTGATCGCCCACGGTCGCGGTGCCGGCATCGTCAACCTGGGCTCCATCGCCGGCAACTACCCGTACCCGGGCAGCCACGTGTATGGCGCGACCAAGGCGTTCGTCAAACAGTTCTCCCTGAACCTGCGCTGCGATCTGCAGGGCACGGGCGTACGGGTCAGCAACATCGAGCCGGGCCTGTGCGAGAGCGAGTTCTCGCTGGTGCGTTTTGCCGGTGACCAGGAGCGCTACAACGCCACTTACGCTGGCGCCGAGCCGATTCAGCCGCAAGACATCGCCGAGACTATTTTCTGGGTGCTCAATGCCCCGGCGCACATCAACATCAACAGTCTGGAGTTGATGCCGGTGAGCCAGACCTGGGCCGGGTTTGCTATCGAGCGTAAGTCTTAATTGTGGTGAGGGGGCTTGCCCCCGTTGGGCTGCGAAGCAGCCCTGAAACCATAACTCTCATTTTCTCAGATGTACCTCATCCACCGGTTTGCGACTGCTCCGCAGCCGAACGGGGGCAAGCCCCCTCGCCACAAGAGCGGTCCAAACCGGACATCAGCTAGACTCCTCCCTCAAACAACCCGCCACACCCGGCGGTCCAGAGGTATTAGAGGAGATCCAGTGAGTAATCGAGGCGAGCAGTCGCTGCTCAAACAATCGACCTTCCTGATGCTCGCCGTGACATTCGCCGGGATCATCACCGGTTTTGTTTCGGGCGCCCAATCCATCCTGTTCGATGGCTTCTTTTCGTTGATCGCGGCCTTCATCAAGGTGCTGATGCTGATCACCGCCCGGCTGATCGCCAAGGAAAGCAATCAACGCTTCCAGTTCGGCTCCTGGCACCTGGAACCCATGGTGCTGGTGATCGAAGGTAGCTTCATTTTCCTGGTCGCCATTTATGCCTTTCTCAACGGTGTGTTCGGAATCATCAGCGGTGGCCGCGAGGTCGAACTCGGGCTGGTGATCTTCTACGCGGCGTTCTTCACGGTCGTTGAGCTCATTTATTTTTTCTACGTCCGTCATCGCAATCGCACACTCAACTCATCGCTGATCCAGTTCGACAACATCAGTTGGCTGGTGGACGCGATGCTGTCGGCGGGACTGTTGGTGAGCTTCCTGATCGCGCTGCTGCTCAAGACCCAGGGGTACGACAGGTGGGCGGTGTATGTCGACCCGATGATTCTGATTATGTTGGCCCTGGGCATGCTCCCTCCGGCCTTCAAAATCCTCGGCCCGGCCTTGCGCGATGTGTTGGGGATCGTCCCGGATCAGCTGGACGACAAGGTGCGTCAAGTGATGGAGGTGGCGAAGGTCGAGCATGGTTTCGACGACTACATTTCCTACGTGCAGAAACACGGCAGGGCCTGTTTCATCGAGATTCACATCGTATTGCCGAAGGACTACTGGCTCGATGGCGTGGGGCAACTGGACAGCTTGCGCGAAGAAATTTCCACCAGGCTTGGCAAACCCGACGCCGCGCGATGGCTGACCATCAGCTTTACCGGGGACCGTAAGTGGATTGAGTGAGGCGGTGCGATGACCTGTGGCGAGGGGGCTTGCCCCCGTTGGACTGCGTAGCAGTCCCATTTTTGGGGCCGCTTCGCAGCCCAACGGGGGCAAGCCCCCTCGCCACAAAGTCAGCCGAGATACTGCGCCAACCCGCGATAACAGGTTGCCAGGTGATAGGGCGTGGTCGACGGCATGTCGCTGCGGCTGACTTCACCGCGCTCGTCTCGGCATTCGAACCAGCCGCCGGTATGCAGCGAGCGCTGCTGCAATGCTTGCAATTGACGCAGCACGATGGCCTCGCTATGGGGGCGCAGCGTCAACGCGCGCAAGTATTCGGCCTGGGCCCAGATACGCTGCGTGGCGTCCCGGACGCCGCCTTCCGGACCGAAGTCGAGCATCGCCCGCACGGCCCACGTCTGTTGATCGACACCCGTTTGCTCGGTAAAGGCGAAGGCCCGCTCCAGATCGGCATGCAGCGTCGATTGGCGCAACAGCGGCGAGGATTCCAGCAGGAAATACCATTCGAACTGGTGCCCCGGTTCAAACCAGTTATCCACAGACCCCAGTGGCTTTTCCATCAATACGCCGTGCTGCGGATCGATAAACCGCGCGTGCATGGCTGTGCATAACTCGACAAGCGCATGTTGCACGTCGAGGTCCTCACGCACCGACAGCGTGGCGAGGAACGCTTCGGCCAGGTGCATCAGCGGGTTTTGCAAAGGGCCACTGTCCAGCGATGCCCAGTCGCGGTCGAGCGTGGCTTCGTACAGACCGTCGTCCGAGGCGAAGCGCTGTGCGATCACTTCCAGCGAGGCGTTGAGCACCGACTCGACCAATGGCTCGCGGACCTTGTCCCAGTAATGAGCGCAGGCGAACAGGATGAAGGCGTGTGTATACAGGTCCTTGCGCTGATCCAGCGGCGCCCCCTGTGCATCGACGCTGTAGAACCAGCCACCGTGCTCGGCATCGTGGAAGTGCCGTTGCAACGAGCGGAACAAGGCGGCGGCACGCTCTTCGGCGCCCGGCACCTGACCGATCAGGTTGGCAAACAGATACAACTGTCGCGCACAGGCCATGGCCCGGTAGCGTTGCGGCGGCAGCGGCTGGTGTTCGGCATTCAGCGCCTCGTAGGGCAACGCCATGTCGGCATTCCAGCCCGGACCTTGCCACAGCGGCACGATGACGTTCAGGAAGTGCTGTTGCACCGAGGCGAACAGGGCGGTCAATTCAAGCTGAGGGGCGGAGCGAGAAACAGGCGGCATTGGCTGGCGTCGTCACGGCAGGGGCGATTGCGCGACATGTTAGCAGAGAGGCTGACTTGAGAGAGGTTGTGTCTGTCAGGCCGCCTTCGCGAGCAGGGCTCGCGAAGAGGCCGTTGAAGGCACTAGAGATTCAACCCGCCAGCAACCACACCCCAGTCGCCGCCGACGCCGCGCCCGCCAGTCGCACCAACGGTGCCGCCGCCCGTGGCAATACCCGCACCAGTGCATATCCCGCCGCGTGCAACACCGCGGTCGCTGCGACAAAACCTGCGGCGTAGGTCCAGGGACTCGACATGTCCGGCAACTCCAGGCCATGGGCCACGCCATGGAACAGCGCAAACAACGCCGTTGCCCCCATCGCCATCACCAACGGTGGACGCACTGCCAACGCCACTGCCAGGCCCAACGCCAGCACCGATGCGGCAATACCGTTTTCCAGTGCCGGCAGGTTCAGCCCTTCAAAACCCAGCAATCCGCCGATCAGCAGGGTGCCGACGAAGGTGCATGGCAGCGCCCAGCGTGCGGTGCCTTGTTGTTGCGCTGCCCACAGGCCGACCGCGAGCATCGCCAGCAAGTGGTCCAGACCGCCAAGGGGATGGCTGAGGCCAGCGATCAGGCCGTTGTCGCCGTGTCCCGGGTGGGCGAAGGCGAGGGCGGGGGTCAGCAGCAGGGCCAGGGCGCCGAGAATGCGTTTGAGTGTCATGGATTGGCTTCCTTGTTGAAGTCGTGATCAGGCTGCGCTCAGCAAGCCCTGGCGTTCGATGAAGGCGATGATCTGTTCCAGACCCTGGCCGGTTTTCTGATTGCTGAACACGAACGGCTTGCCGTTGCGCATGCGCGTGGTGTCACTGTCCATCAGCGTCAGCGACGCCCCTACCAGTGGCGCGAGGTCGATCTTGTTGATCACCAACAGATCGGATTTGCAGATCCCCGGCCCACCCTTGCGCGGCAGCTTGTCGCCGGCGGAAACGTCGATCACGTAGATCGTCAGGTCGGACAGTTCCGGGCTGAAAGTGGCGGAGAGATTGTCGCCACCGGACTCCACCAGAATCAGGTCAAGGCCCGGAAAACGGCGGTTGAGTTGGTCCACGGCTTCGAGGTTGATCGAGGCGTCTTCGCGGATGGCCGTGTGCGGGCAGCCGCCGGTTTCCACACCAATGATGCGTTCCGGCGCCAGGGCTTCGTTGCGCACCAGAAAGTCGGCGTCTTCGCGGGTATAGATGTCGTTGGTCACCACGGCCAGGTTGTAGCGCTCGCGCAGGGCCAGGCACAGGGCCAGGGTCAGGGCGGTTTTGCCTGAACCGACCGGGCCGCCGATGCCGACGCGCAGGGGTTGTGTGTTCATGTGATTCTCCAAAACAAGGGGCCCTAGGAACGGAACAGACGGCTGTATTGGCGCTCGTGGGCCATACACGCCAGGGACAGCCCAATAGCGGCGCTGCCGTAATGGTCGGGATCGATTTGAGTGGCGTGTTGTTGAGCTTGTTGAAGCAGCGGCAGCAACTCGCTGGTCAGGCGCTGGGCGGCTTGCTGACCCAATGGCAAGGTTTTCATCAGCACCGCCAACTGGTTTTCCAGCCAGCTCCACAGCCACGCGGCCAGGGCGTCCTGCGGGCTGATCCGCCAGGCGCGTGCGGCCAGCGCCCACACCAGGGCCAGGTGGGGCTCGGTGCGTCGTTCAAGAAATGCGCGAGCCGCATCGTCGAGTTCCGGCAAGCCGTTGAGCAATTGCTGCAAGGAGTAGCCCATCTGCCGGCTCTCTTGATGCAATTCGCGGGTTTCGCGACTGGCGCGGTGTTCCTCGCAGCGTTGCAGCAATTGGTCCCAGTCGTCCTCGCTGGCGGCCAGGCAATGAGCGAGCAGCAAGGGGGCTTCGAAGCGTGCCAGATTCAGCAGCAATTGATCGCCGATCCAGCGCCGGGCGCTCTCGGGATCGTTTACGCGGCCGTTATCCACAGCCAATTCCAGTCCTTGGGAGTAGCTGTAGCCGCCAATCGGCAGTTGCGGGCTGGCCAGGCGCAACAGTGCCCAGGCCGGGTTCATGGGCGCACGCCGAACTGGTGCAGTTTCGGCGCGTAATTGAAGTCTTCATCGCCATGGCGCGAATGATGATGGCCGCCGCCGTAGGCGCCATGTTCCGGCTGGAACGGAGCTTCGATGTGCTCGGCATGGGCGCCGAGTTGTTCGAGCATGGCCTTGAGCACGTAGTCGTCGAGCAGGCGTAACCAGCCGTTGCCGACTTGCAGGGCGACATGGCGGTTGCCCAGGTGATAGGCCGCGCGGGTCAGTTCGAAGGCATTGGCACAGGTGACGTGCAGTAATTGTTCGGGGCGGGCGCAGACACGCACGATGCGCCCGTCTTCGGCTTGCAGGTATTCGCCGTCAAACAACGGTGGCTGGCCGCGTTCCAGGAACAACCCGACGTCTTCGCCCTCGGCACTGAAACAGCGCAAACGGCTTTTGCTGCGGGCTTCGAACGTCAGGTGCAGTTCGGCGGCCCAGACGGGTTGAGGGTCGATTCTGCGATGAATCACCAGCATCGGAAGGCTTCCAGCTATGGACAATGCTCAGGCTAGAGCAAGGGGCTTGCCAATCGGAGGAAGGCGTAGGAAATGGCCGAAGGATACGTAGGGCGGGTATCGAAGGAGTGAGTTTTCTGGTTGAAGTTGGTGCGTGGTTTTCGATGTGCGCACCAGGTTGAGGCGATACACATCATTGTGGGAGCGGGCTTGCTCGCGAATGAGGCGCCACGGTCTCTCAGGCACACCGCGTTATCGTTCTTCGCGAGCAAGCCCGCTCCCACAGGTTTATTCGGTACTTCCAAGCCCTTGCCAATGCTTGAGGCCGATAAAGATGAACCGCAGCTGCTGGGTGATTTTCGCCTGGGGCGTCAGGTGTTCGGGCAAGGCCTCGGCTGGCGGATCGATGATGTCTGGCAGGGTGGCGAACACGCTTTTGACGATCAGGTCCGCCATCACGCTCAGATCGGCTACGTGCAGATGTTGCAGTTTCGGCATCAGTGACAAATCCGCCGCCAGGTCCGAACTGATGTCTTCGCGCAAACGGCCGATGGCCTGGCGCACCGGCAGCGAACCGCCGTATTGCTCGCGGGCGAGAAACAGGAACTGCGAACGGTTGGCGCTGACCACGTCGAGAAAGATCCGCACCGAGGCATCGATGATGCCGCCCATCACGAATTCGTTGTGCCGTACCAGGCGAATGGTTTCGCGGAATGTCTGGCCGACTTCGCTGACCAGCGCCAGGCCCAGTTCATCCATATCGGCAAAATGACGATAGAAACCGGTCGGGACGATGCCCGCGGTTTTCGCGACTTCACGCAGGCTCAGGCTGCCGAATCCTCGGCCGCCGTCCATCAGGCGCCGGGCAGCGTCCATCAGAGCGTTACGGGTCTGTTGTTTCTGTTCGGCGCGGGGCAGCATCGCAAGGGTGTTTTCTGGAGGGGGACGCGGCGCACTCTAGCAAATCGGCTTTGCTGGCGTCGAACGACTGTAGGGGGGAACAAGCGGGGAGGTGTGGCATCTATCGAGCGGACTGCTGAAAAGTCAAAAGCCCAATCCGGGGATTGGGCTTTTTTTCAGGCCGGCCATGAGGCTTAGCTCAGGTCGCTGTTGCGTTCGATCACACGGTCACCACCGCCTTCAGCGAGGGTTTGACCTTGTGGAGTGCGGTCCGAACCGTCGGCAGCCAGGGTCTGGCCTTGTGGAGTGCGATCGGAACCGTCGGCAGCCAGGGTCTGGCCTTGTGGGGTGCGATCGGAACCGTCGGCAGCCAGGGTCTGGCCTTGTGGGGTGCGATCGGAACCGTCAGCGGCCAGGGTCTGGCCTTGTGGGGTGCGATCGGAACCATCGGCAGCCAGGGTTTGACCTTGTGGGGTGCGGTCCGAGCCATCCTGAGTGATCAGGCCTTTTTCTTTCAGGCGATCATTGCCACCTTCGGCAAGGGTCTGGCCTTGTGGAGTGCGGTCCGAGCCGTCGGCGGCGACGGTTTGGCTGAACCCCGAGCGGCTGTCTTTCACTTGTGGCGTAGCTTGATCAGCGGCAGGCAGCGCAAAAGCAGTGCTGGCCAGCATCGAGAGGGTAAGGCTGAACAGGAGTTGGCGTTTCATGATTGTTTTGCTCCGTGGCGGTGCGAAAAAGTGGGTACGAGGGCAATGCTACTCTCGATAAGTCGATATAAAAGTTCATAAACGCAATGGTAATAATCAACGGAATTGATTGTTTGCCGGGGAGGCTCTAAGTCGGGCGTTTCCGGCAAGTTGTCCTGCACAGGTTTGGGTATTTTCGACTCACTGCCGACGTGTAAAAGTGCGGGGTCGGTAACGCTGAATGACTGCTTGGTCAGTATTGGACTGGCTGATATCGGCCTATCGATTAAACCTGCCGGGTTTTTATCAGTCGTAGACTTCATGGCTGGCCGTTTGCGGCTCACCGTTTCACCTGTGCGTCGCAGTCGGGGCGCTCAGTCGTATCAGGAGCCCTGTGCAATGACGCGCATTCAAAAAACGTTTGTCTGGACCCTTTCCACCTTTCTTGCCTTGCTGACGGTGATGGTGCTGATCATCGTGTTCTTCGACTGGAACCGGATCAAACCGCCGCTCAACGCCAAAGTCTCAGAAGAACTGCACCGTGCTTTCGCCATCAACGGCAATCTGTCGGTGGTCTGGCGGCCCGAGCCCGATGAAGGTGGCTGGCGCGCCTGGGTGCCGTGGCCCCATGTGGTGGCCGAGGATCTCAGCCTGGGCAATCCGGACTGGTCAAAGCAACCGCAGATGGTCACCCTCAAGCGTGTCGAACTGCGTATTTCACCCTTGGCGTTGCTGGCGCAGCGAGTGGTCATCCCGCGTATCGATCTCACCGAGCCGAATGCCGAGCTGCAACGCCTGGCTGACGGGCGCGCCAACTGGACCTTCAAATTCGATCCAAAGGATCCGAACGCCGAGCCTTCCGGCTGGGTGGTGGAAATCGGTGCGATCGGCTTCGACAAGGGGCATGTCACCCTCGACGATCAAAGCTTGAAGACTCAACTCGACGTGCTGATCGATCCCTTGGGCAAACCGGTTCCGTTCAGCGATATCGTCGGCGACAAAGCGGCGAAAGCCGCGCAGGAAAAGGGTTCCTCACTCCAGGACTATGCGTTCGCCCTCAAGGTCGACGGCCAGTACCGCGGTCAGAAACTCGCGGGCCAGGGCAAGATTGGCGGATTGTTGGCGTTGCAGGACGCGTCACGGCCGTTTCCGCTTCAGGCACAGGTGAAAATCGCCGATTCCAGCGTCGAACTGGCGGGCACCCTGACCGATCCGCTGAATCTCGGCGCCCTGGACCTGCGCCTGAAGTTGGCCGGGACCAGCCTGGGCAACCTTTACCCGCTGACTGGAGTGATCCTGCCGGATACCTCCCCCTATGCCACCGACGGCCACCTTATCGCCAAACTGCATGAAACCGGTGGCGCGGTGTTCCGCTATGAAGCATTCAACGGCAAGATCGGCGAGAGCGATATCCACGGAAATCTGACTTACGTGGCCAGCCAGCCACGGCCAAAACTCAGCGGCTCATTGTTGTCCGATCAATTGCTGTTCGCTGACCTGGCGCCGCTGATCGGTGCCGACTCCAACGCCAAACAGAAAGCCCGTGGCGGTGACAGCAAACAACCGGCCGATAAAGTGCTGCCGGTCGAAGAGTTCAAGACCGATCGCTGGCGCGATATGGACGCCGATGTCGAGTTCACCGGCAAGCGCATCGTGCACAGCGAAAAGCTGCCGTTCAACGACCTCTACACCCATCTGACGCTCACCGATGGCGTGCTCAGCCTCGAACCGCTGCGCTTCAGCGTGGCCGGCGGCAAGCTGGATGCGCAGATTCGCCTGAACGGTCATACCGATCCCCTGGAAGGCAAGGCCAGGCTTACGGCGCGGGGCTTCAAGCTCAAGCAGCTGTTCCCCGGCTTTGAACCGATGAAAACCAGTTTTGGCGAACTCAACGGCGATGCCGATATCAGCGGGCGCGGCAATTCGGTGGCCAAGTTGCTGGGCAGCGCCAATGGCAATCTGAAAATGCTCATCAACGATGGCGCCATCAGCCGTGAATTGATGGAGCTGGCGGGCCTGAACGTCGGCAACTATGTGGTCGGCAAGATCTTTGGCGACAAGGAAGTGAAGATCAACTGCGCGGCTGCCGACTTCGGCATCCAGTCTGGTCTGGCCAGTACTCGTCTGTTTGTGTTCGACACCGAGAACGCCGTCGTCTACATCGACGGCACTGCGAACATGGCGACCGAGCAACTGGACCTGACCATTACTCCGGAGTCCAAGGGTTGGCGTCTGATCTCATTGCGCTCGCCGCTTTATGTGCGTGGCAAGTTCATCAAGCCCGATGCCGGGGTCAAGGCCGTGCCGTTGATGTTGCGCGGGGCCGGTATGGTGGCGCTGGGCGTGATCGCCGCACCGGCGGCAGGACTGTTGGCGTTAGTGGCACCGAGTGGTGGCGAGCTGAATCAATGCGCGCCGTTGCTGGAGCAGATGAAGGTGGGGACGGTGCCGAAGACGGTAAAAGGAGCTAACTAGTGGTCTGTGTGGCTGATTCATTTACTATTTAATATGTTTGTGCGGCGTGGGCTAACTAATCGTGCATGCTGCCAGTGTTCGTTTTGGTAGTTTATATGGCGTGTTATTAGTGTTGTTGTAGTGGCGCTGTTGGAAGGTGGTCGTTCAGGTTTGCGAATCTTTTCTATGCGGCGGTAATTGGTTTGGCGGTTGGTAATAAATGGTCATTTTCCAGTTGTAGATGTTAATGAAGGGTTTGGGTAGTTTGTAGTCGTCAGCCAAATGGCTGATCCCTGATTTGATAGCTAATCTATAATATGGAAGTTGATATGACTATTTTAATGCCGAGTATTGAAGAGAGTAAGTTGTTTTTTGAACATGCACAGGGGATGCCTCTTGTCCAGGCAGCCCATGCTCGCCGTCGATTCATGGCGGGAACAGAAGGTGTCGGTCAGCAGGATCTGCTGATGGGTAACGAAACACCTTCTGTGATCGGGTTTTCCGATAACCTTGACAAAGAAAAGAAGCAGGCAGCTGCGGATAGTATTCATTTTGCCGAGCGTTACGCCAATGCCAACTCAGATATCAAGGCGACGCCCCTCGAATGGCACGCAAAATACAGTGAGGCCATGCGGCATTGTGGTTGGACAATGACAAATAACAAATACGAAGATCATGTCAATAAACAAGTCAATGTCACAATGGACTCCATTGTCATGGATATTATTACAGCAGTTGCCGGCAGGAATGCGCCATCCATGTTGAAGATGATGCAAGGCGTTTTTGAAAAAATCCAGTCGGAAGAGTCGTTGGTGACCTTGTTTGATAACAATAGCAAAAAAGGAAAAAATGCAGATTTTCGGATTGTACCCTGCCTGCAATCGGCAGAGGGCACCGCGATAACTGCGTATCTGGCTGTCGATTGTGAGCTTGATACGCAGGAAGGTGGCGCCTGGTTCTGGAAGTGGAAAATGTCCAACCTGAAAATGAAAAAAGTGGCGACCATGGTTGAACTCAACATGCGTGTACACGAACGCAATCGCGATTTAATAGATAAGGCACTTAATGTGAGCTCTGAAGAATTCTTCAGTGGTGTTAAACTTTAACAAGGCTGCCGGGTCGGGTTGCTCAGAGAGTAACCCGCTTTGACTGTTGAGTTGCGAGGGGATTGAAATGATCAAGGATGATACTTGTCTGGTGGCGGGTAATTTGCTTCTTGTCGCCGATGGTTTTTCGCAACAGCTGCGCGAAGATATGATCAACTCTTTGCTGTTCTCTCAGTTGTATGCAAGCGCGAAAGTCGAAAAACTGAAGGATGCTGATCGCTGGTATAAAGAATGCGCCACTGCGATGGAGAACGTTAAATGGCAGCGTGCTGTCTATAGAAGCAAGAGTTTTGAACCAGAAGATAACGCCGAATTTGTAGTGAGGGACGCTGTTGTAAGTCAGGTGCTTTCTCTTTTTGGTGTGGATCAGGCCGAGATGTTCGAGCGATTAATCAACTGCATCGGGCAATCTTTGGTTGAGGGAGTAAATGGTTTGGTAGTGCGTGAGAATGCCGTAACCACTCTGGAATTTCCTGGCTACGACTATTCGACCATTGTCCTGCAGATGGGAGTTTTAGGGGCAGGCCCTGCTCTTTATTCGGTGTTTGTCTGTTTCGATGCTTTCAATGAGGTTGAAATCGATTTTTTGAATCAGCGCTTTTCCGGCAAGTATATCGTGGGCAATGTCAGTCTCGACTTTGCGAAGCAACTGCTGGATCACAAGGGTTTTGAAAGAAGCCGAATGCGAGAGAAAATAATCGACATACTTCCTGACTCAAGGGACGAACTGGTTCTTGAACTGTGTTTAGAAGACATTGATTGATCGAATTGGAACTGTACGACGGCTCAAAAGATGTGGGCTTTACCTTTGTAGTCAAAACTCAAGGCGCGGATTCAGCGCATGCCATGCCCCGAAATCCGTGCCTCCTCCTCTAGCCACGCAAAAAACGCCCGAACCGGCGGATGACGCTCGCGCCCCGGCACGCACAGGGCGCTGTAGCCGGCGCCATCGACCTGGACTTCTCCCCGGTACGGCAACAACAGGCCACTGGCCACGCTTTCCGACACCAGGATATTGCTTGCCAACACCAGGCCTTGCCCGGCAATCGCCGCTTGCAGGGCGTAATGCTCTTCGTCGTATTCGCGCACGGCGGGCCGCCCGTTCAGCCAGGTTTCGCCGGATCGCGCGCACCAGGCCTCCCAGCCGTGGGCATAGAGCCTGGAGTTGTGCCAGCGCACGCTGATCAGCGTGGGCGTGCGACTCGACGCCAAAGCCACTTGTTCGGGGGAACCGTAGACGCCGAAGGACTCATCGAACAGGCACTGGCCGTACAGATTGGGGTAATCGTCGAGGCTGTAGCGCAGCACCAGATCGACGCTGGCGTCCTGATGCAGATCGATGACTTCGCAGTGGGTATCGAGGCGCACGTTGATGTTCGGGTGTCGGGCGTAGAAACGTCCCAGCCGTGGCACCAGCCACAACGCGGCGAAGGCCGCGGTAGTGGAGACCGTCAGGTTGGCGCTGCTGCGTTGCGGGCGCAGGGTCTCGACACTTTGCGACACTTCCAGGAAAGCTCCGTGCAGGCTCTGGAACAGCCGTTCACCGCATTCGGTCAGGCGCACCTGGCGTGGCAGGCGCTCGAACAAGGGCACGCCGAGCCAGCTCTCAAGGGAACGGATCTGGTGGGACACAGCCGTCGGTGTGACCGACAGTTCTTCGGCGGCGGCCTTGAAACTCAGCAGTCGTGAGGCGGACTCAAAGGCACGCAGGGCGGTCAACGGCAACGAGGCGAACATTGAAGACTCCACAGATGAAATGGATTCATCCAGACTGATTTTTGCTCATTTGAAGGGACGCACCTGCGAGCTTCAAGCTGCAAGTCACAAGCCGTTTGAGTTTAGTCCCGAGGAGATTCAGATGAGTAAAATTCTTGCCGTTCACGCCAGCCCCCGTGGTGATCGCTCGCACTCGCGCCGTTTGGCCGAAGTGTTTCTGACGGCCTGGCAGGTCTGTCATCCGCAAGCGCAGTTGACCCGACGGGAAGTCGGGCGGGCGTTGATACCGCCGGTCAACGAGGCTTTCGTGGCCGCTGCGTTTTATCCCGAGCCCGATGCTCGACCACTGTCGATGCAGGCTGATCTGGCCCTCAGCGACGAGCTGGTCGGTGAACTGCTCGACCACGATGTGTTGCTGATTTCCACGCCGATGCACAACTTCAGCGTACCGAGCGGCCTCAAGGCCTGGATCGATCAGATCGTGCGGGTCGGGGTGACCTTCGATCACACCCTGGACAATGGCGTGGCCCAGTACCAGCCCTTGGTGCAAGGCAAAAAGGCCTTGATCATCACCAGCCGTGGCGGCTTCGGTTTTGGTCCGGGAGGTGAGCTGGAAGCCATGAACCATGCCGACAAGCTGCTGCGCACGGTGCTCGGGTTCATTGGCATCACGGACGTCACTGTGGTGGCCGCCGAGGGCGAAGAGTCCGCCGAGCGCACTTTCGAAGTATCCTCCGCCGAGGCCGAGCAGCGCTTGCTGGCGCTGGCCAGGGAGTTCTAGATGGCCTGGCTGTTTTTGCTGGTCGCCGCCGGGTTCGAAGTCACCTTCGCCATGGGCATGAAGTACGCCGAGGGCTTCACCCGGTTCTGGCCTTCGTTGATCACGGTGGTGGCCGCTGTGGGCGGGATCTACTTCCTGACCCTGGCCATGCGTGAGTTGCCGGTGAGCATCGCCTACCCGATCTGGACCGCCATCGGTTCGCTGGGCACGGTGTTTCTCGGTTTCGCGCTGCTGGGTGAAAGCCTGAGCGTGGTCAAACTGCTCTCGGTCGGGCTGATCGTGGCGGGTGTGGCGGGGTTGAAGTAGGGCGGATGACATAGACTTGTCGACGAGTTGTCATCTTCGCAGGTGTAGCTTGGCGGACGTCTTGCCTCCCGCCTTGCGTCACCGCCCGACCACAAGGATGTCCGCCCATGTCGCAAGGTTCTGCCCCGCGTTACCCGCTGGTGTTGGTCCCGGGAATGCTCGGGTTCATCCGCCTGGTGCTTTACCCGTACTGGTACGGGATCGTCGAGGCGCTGCGCCACGGCGGTGCGGTGGTGTTCGCCGTGCAAGTTTCGCCGATTAACTCGAACGAAGTGCGCGGCGAGCAACTGCTGGCACGTATCGACGAGATCCTGCGGGAAACCGGGGCCGAGAAGGTCAATCTGATCGGCCATAGCCAAGGCTCGCTGACCGCCCGTTATGCGGCGGCCAAGCGTCCGGACCTGATCGCCTCGGTCACTTCGGTAGCGGGACCGAATCACGGCTCTGAACTCGCCGATTACCTGCATGAGCATTATCCCCATGACAGCGTACGTGGACGTCTGCTGTGCTTTTTGCTGCGGATGGTCGGCGCGTTGATGGGGTGGCTGGATACCGGTTACCGGGGGCCGAAGCTGCCAGTGGATATCCATGCGTCACACCATTCCCTGACCACCGCTGGCGTGGCGCTGTTCAACCGGCGTTATCCACAGGGCTTGCCTGATACCTGGGGCGGTCACGGGCCGGAAGAGGTCAATGGAGTGCGCTATTACTCCTGGTCCGGCACGTTGCAGCCGGGCATTACCGATCGCGGGCGCAATCTGCTGGACGGCACCAACCGTACTTGCAGGTTATTCGCCAAAACCTTCGTCCGCGAAACCGGGCATTGCGACGGTATGGTCGGGCGCTACAGCTCGCACCTGGGGACGGTGATTGGTGATGAGTATCCGCTGGATCACTTCGATATCGTCAACCAGTCGCTGGGGCTGGTGGGCAAGGGGGCCGAGCCGATCCGCCTGTTTGTCGAGCATGCGGCGCGGCTGAACGCGGCAGGGCTTTAGACCGCGTTATCCTTCATCGCGGGCAAGCCCACATTAGGCAGAGTTCGCCCGGGCTACACCGATTACTGTAGGAGCGAGCATGCTCGCGATGGCATCAGATCAGGCAACCCGGACCTTACGATCCAACACCGTGGTCCAGCGCTCCGAAACAATCACCCCGCCCAGGGTCAATACCCCGCCCACCAGGTGATACATCGCCAGTTGTTCGTGCAGCACCACCGCCGCGATCAATGCGGTAATCAGCGGCAGCAAATTGAAAAATTGCGTGGTCCGGCTCGGCCCCAGGCGCACCACGGCCTGCATCCACGCCAGCGGCGCAACCATCGATGCCAGCAGGCAGGCGTACAGCACCAACGGAATGTTCTGCAGGGTCGGGCCGACTTTCGCTGAAGCGAAGAACAGCGGGAACAGCACCACCACGGCCACCAGCACCTGCAAATACAGGAGCACCAGCGGCGGCAGCTTCAACTGCCATTTTTTCAACAGGGTGCTGTAGACCGCGTAGGCCAGGGTGGCGATCAACATCATCGCGTCGCCCAGGTTGACCCCATGTTCGAGCAATACGCCAAGGCTGCCGGACGACACCACCACCAGGACACCGATAAACGACAGCGCGGCACCGGCCAGGGCACCCATGGTCAGGCGCTGGCCGAGGCTGATGATTGCCATGGCGAGCGACATCAGAGGCATCAGTGACAGGATGATGCCCATGTTGGTGGCCGAGGTCAGGCTCGCGGCGAAGTACGCCAGGCTTTGATAGACCGCCATGCCGAGAACACCGAGGACAAAGATTTTGCCCAGGTTCGGGCGGATCAGCGGCCAATGGGCGAGCACCGGTTTGAGCATGAAGGGTGTGAACAGCAAGCCGGCCAACAGCCAGCGGTAGAAACCGATCTCGGCGGGGAAGATCGCCCCGGCCGACATTTTGGTGATCACGGTGTTGCCGGCCCAGATAAAAATGGCCAGCAGGGGATAAGCGTATTGCATCGGGAAAAACCAGAACGTTAATGAAGGGCAATTATCCGCTGTCTGGATACAAGCCTATACTTCAATCCAGACAACCGGCCCCTGATGACGGACAGCATGAGCAGTAAACACATCGACCTGCTGGATTTCAGCGAATTGCCGTCGGCGGTGTACTTCCGCTATGCCGATTTCGATGCCCACGAATACGCCGCACCCCACCGGCATCCCTGGGGGACGCTGGAATACGCAGCCCATGGCGTGCTGCACATGGACGTCGAGGGCAGCCGTTTCATGTCGCCCCCGCAATACGCGGTGTGGGTACCGCCGCAGATCGAGCACAGTTTCTACAGTCACCAACCGGTCAACTACCGTGCGGTGTGCCTGGCACCCAAGGTCTGTGCCGATCTGCCGCCGCGAGCCTGCACCCTGGCCATCAGCGACATTCTCAAGGCAATCCTCAAGGACTTCGCCACCCGGGACGTGAAAATCCCCGAGCAGTCCGCCGACCAGCGCCTGGCACAGGTATTGGTGGACCAGTTGCAACGGGCGCCAGTGCATGAGTGTTATTTGCCCTACGCCAGCAGCCCTGGATTGCTGGGGATTCTGGAAGCGTTGCAGGGGGAGCCGGGGGATAACCGGCCGCTCTCGGAATGGGCTGCAAGCATCCACGTCAGCGAGCGCACCCTGGCGCGACAGTTCGTGCGGGAGTTGGGCATGAGTTTCGGTGAGTGGCGCCAGCGCCTGCGTTTTCTGGCAGCGATCGAAGCACTGGACAGCCGGCGCAGCATTCAAGAGATCGCCTTCGACATGGGCTACAGCACCGGCTCGGCGTTCATCGCCATGTTCCAGCGTCAGGCCGGGTGTACGCCGGAGCAGTACCGGCGCAGCCATCTGGAGAACAGGAAGGTGTAACAGGGCTTGTCTACACTCCAATACGAGGCCGCGCCCCTCGGTGCGGCGACCAGGAGAAAACTCCATGAAGCATTTGCGTGTCCCTTTGTTGATGATCGGTTTGCTGCTCTGTTCCCAAGGCTTCGCCGCCACAGCCCAACAGGAAAAGATGACTACCTGCAATGCCGACGCCACGGCCAAGAGCCTCAAGGGCGACGAGCGTAAAGCCTTTATGAGCACGTGCCTGAAGGCTGCTCCGGCGACAAACGATGCCGGCAAGGCCTTGACCCCACAGCAAGAGAAAATGAAAACCTGCAACGCCGACGCCACCACCAAGGCCCTCAAGGGTGACGAGCGCAAGGCGTTCATGAGTGATTGCCTGAAGAAGTGATCATTGGCCCAGCAACGTTGGCGTTAGCGAGGGCGCTTTCGCGAGCAGGCTCGCTCCCACATTCGATTCGGTCCACTGTGGGAGCGAGCCTGCTCGCGAAGAGGGCAGCAAGTTCGCAGAAGAACCTGAATTGCCCCCCGACCAAGGTCGCCCCACACAATCCTAGTGCTCGCACCGGATCGCTGGCAGACTGCCAATCCTTTTTACGCCGTTCGTTTTTGAGGCTGTATGCCAACGTTTTCTCAGCGTCAAGTTTTGCTGGTCATCAGCTGGGTCATCATTTTTGGCGGGCTGCTGCTGGTCCTGCCGCTCCGGTTGCTGCCCAGCCTGCTCGCCGGGTTGCTGGTGTTCGAACTGGTCAACATGCTCACCCCGCAACTGCAACGACTGATCGAAGGCCGACGTGCGCGCTGGCTGGCGGTGGCGTTGCTGGGGACGCTGATTGTCAGCGTACTGTCGCTGATCTTTGCCGGCGCCATCAGCTTCTTGCTGCACGAAGCGGAAAACCCCGGCGCTTCCCTCGACAAGTTCATGGGTGTGGTCGACCGCGCACGGGGGCAACTGCCGCCGTTCATCGACGCCTATCTGCCGGCCAGTGCCGCCGAGTTTCGCGTGGCGATTGGCGAATGGGTCAGCAAGCACCTCAGCGATTTGCAACTGGTCGGCAAGGACGCCGCGCACATGTTCGTGACGTTGCTGATCGGTATGGTGCTGGGCGCGATCATCGCCTTGCAGCGCATACCGGACCTGACCAAGCGCAAGCCATTGGCCGCCGCTTTGTTCGATCGCCTGCACCTGTTGGTCCAGGCGTTTCGCAACATCGTGTTCGCCCAGATCAAGATTTCCCTGCTCAACACCGTCTTCACCGGGGTTTTCCTGGCCGTGGTGCTGCCGATGTTCGGCATCAAGCTGCCACTGACCAAGACCCTGATCGTGTTGACGTTCCTGCTCGGCCTGTTGCCGGTGATCGGTAACCTGATGTCGAACACCCTGATCACCATTGTCGGCCTGTCGCTTTCCATCTGGGTGGCCGTGGCGGCGCTGGGTTACCTGATCGTTATCCACAAGCTCGAATACTTCCTCAATGCACGCATCGTCGGCGGGCAGATCAGTGCCAAGTCGTGGGAGTTGCTGCTGGCGATGCTGGTGTTCGAGGCCGCGTTCGGCCTGCCGGGGGTGGTGGCGGGGCCGATTTACTACGCGTATCTGAAGAGTGAGTTGAAGCAGGTGGGGATGGTCTGACGGCAGCCACAAGCTTCAAGCTGCAAGTAAAAGCCAAGAGCGAATACCGTCCTGCTTTTACTTGAAGCTTGCTGCTAGAGGCTTGCAGCTGCCCCTCAGCCGTAACGCTTCGCCGCCTCGATCGCCAGGCCGCTACCGATGCTGCCGAAGATGTTCCCTTCCACATGCCGTGCATTCGGCAACATCGCCGAAACACTGTTGCGCAGCGCCGGGATACCGCTCGAACCACCGGTGAAGAACACCGTATCGACCTGATCGACCCGCACGTCGGCATCTGCCAGCAACTGGGTGACGCTGTTGCGCACCCGTTCCAGCAGATTGTCGATGGCCGACTCGAACAGTGCACGGCTCAAGTCCACGCTCAGGCCCGCTTCAATGCGGTCCAGCGGCACGTGGCGGCTGTCGGCGTGGGTCAGCCGGATCTTGGTTTCTTCCACTTCCATGGCCAGCCAGTGCCCGGCACGCTGCTCGATCAGCTTGAACAGGCGATCGATGCCGCCAGTGTCCTCGATGTCGTAGCGCATGCTGCCCAGGGCCAGCTGGGATTTCTGCGAGTACACCGAGTTGATGGTGTGCCAGGTCGCCAGGTTCATGTGGTGGCTGGTGGGCATGTAGGCGCCGCTCTTCATCCGGCTGCCGTAGCCGAACAGGGGCATCAGGCCGGCCAGCGAGAGTTGTTTGTCGAAGTCGGTCCCGCCAATGTGCACGCCGCCGGTGGCGAGGATGTCGTCCTGGCGGTTATCCACAGTGCGACGCTCCGGCGACAGGCGCACCAGGGAGAAGTCGGACGTACCACCGCCAATGTCGACGATCAGTACCAGCTCTTCTTTCTCGATGGTCGACTCGTAGTCGAATGCCGCGGCGATCGGTTCGAACTGGAACGAGACTTCCTTGAAGCCGATCTTGCGGGCCACTTCGACCAGGGTGTCTTCGGCTTCCTTGTCGGCCATCGGATCGTCATCGACAAAGAACACCGGGCGGCCCAGTACCACTTCTTCGAATTCCCGACCGGCGGCGGCTTCGGCGCGGCTCTTGAGCTGGCCGATGAACAACCCGAGCAGGTCCTTGAACGGCATCGCCGTGCCCAGGACGCTGGTGTCGTGCTTGATCAGCTTGGAGCCCAGCAGGCTCTTGAGCGAGCGCATCAGGCGGCCTTCGTAGCCTTCCAGGTATTCGTGCAGCGCCAGGCGGCCGTACACCGGGCGGCGTTCTTCGATGTTGAAGAAGACCACCGACGGCAGGGTGATCTTGTCGTCCTCCAGCGCGATCAGCGTTTCCATGCCGGGGCGCAGCCAGCCGACGGTGGAGTTGGACGTGCCAAAGTCGATACCCACGGCACGGGCTGGAGATGCGTTGTTCATGTCTTTCAGGTTCCGGTTAAAAAACGGCCGCGCAGTGTATGTCAGTGCGCGCCAGATTCGAAGGCCGGTTATCTGCTAATTCTTGCAAACAATGCCTTGAAAGATGGGACATCCTCCCCAAACTACCCTGCATCAACCGGACAGCCGCGGGAGTGCTCGCAAGAAGCCCCGCCTGCTGCCGATAAACTTCTGCTGCGCCACCCGGTCACACAATTGAGATCGGTCGGACCTATGGCTGCAAACAAGCGCATGTTTTGGCCTGTGGCGCGATTTGATAACGGATGGTGATTCCCGCGATGGACTTCAAAGACTATTACAAGATTCTCGGTGTGGAACCGACCGCAGACGATAAGGCGATCAAGGCCGCCTATCGCAAGCTGGCGCGCAAATACCACCCCGACGTCAGCAAGGAAAAGGATGCCGAGTCCAGGTTCAAGGACGCCTCGGAAGCCTATGAAGCGCTGAAAAGCGCCGACAAACGCGCCGAGTACGATGATTTGCGCCGCTATGGCCAGCATGGCCAGCCGTTCCAGGGACCACCGGGCTGGCAGAGCCGTGGTGGTTTCGGTGGCGGCGGTCAGGACACGGGCGATTTCTCGGACTTTTTCAGTTCGATCTTCGGCAACCGTGGGCCAGGTTTTGGTGGTGGAGGACAGTCACGTCGCAGCACCGGACGTCGAGGGCAGGACGTGGAAATGGAACTGGGTGTTTTGCTCGAAGAAACACTGTCGACCGAGTCGAAGAAGGTCACCTTCCAGGTGCCGCAATACAACGCGGCCGGCCAGCACGTAAGCAACACCAGCAAAAGCCTGAACGTGAAGATCCCGGCCGGTGTGAGCGACGGCGAGCGCATTCGCCTCAAGGGGCAGGGCGCTCCGGGCGTGGGTGGCGGCGCCAATGGCGACCTGTACCTGACGATCCGTTTCGCGCCGCACCCGAAATTCGACGTCGAAGGCGAGAACCTGATCATCACCTTGCCTTTGGCTCCGTGGGAGCTGGCGCTGGGCGCCGAGGTCGCCGTGCCGACCCTGACCGGCAAGATCAATCTCAAGGTGCCGGCCGGCAGCCAGAACGGCCAGCGCATGCGCGCCAAGGGCCATGGCCTGATGAACAAGGCCGGTGAACGCGGTTACCTGTTTGTGCAGTTGAAGGCCGTGATGCCGAAGAAGTCGGACGATGACATCAAGGCCCTGTGGCAGGAACTGGCGAAAAAAGCCGCATTCGACCCGCGTGAGCATTTTTGATCCTATGGAACCAAGGAGTCACTGACTATGAGCAGTCCCCTGATCGTTCAACTGGACATGGCAGAGTTCTGTGAGGCGACCGAGCTGTCGGACGTCTACGTGATCGAAATCGTCGAACACGGCATCCTCGAACCTCAGGGCGCCCAGCCCAGGGACTGGCGTTTCACCGATTATGAACTGGCCCTGGCCAAGCGCGCCGCCAAGCTGCGCCATGATCTGGAACTGGATTGGGAGGGCGTTGCGCTGGCGCTGGACCTGCTCGAAGAGGTCCGGGAGTTGCGGGCGGAAAACCAGATGCTCAGGCAGCGGTTGGGGCGGCTGGTGGTGGAATAGTCGTTCGGGCGTTTCTTGTGCCTGTTCAACGGCACATGCGCACATCAGGCTGGCGGTAGATATGTATTTTCGGCCCCGTGATTTTCGAATCATCGGGGCCTTTTCATTGGATTGGCCCAACAGTTATTTGGACTTTTGTTTCGGGTGCAGGTGAATAAGCTGATAGCTCTTTTCCTGTCATCAAGGTGATTCAAAAGTGTCTGATTTGCATGGAAGCAACTCACATCAACAGCCGGGCGCGGCCGCCGAAAGTAACGGCATGCATTACCAGCGTGTGCTCGACGCCATACCCCGCTTTATAAAAGACGCCCCGTTGGCGAGGTTGAAAACCTTACCGGCGCTCGAGCCGCAAATGCCTGAATGGTATAGCGGTGCGCGGGAAACAGACCGCCAGTATCTGAAGGAATTGATTGAAGACCAGGGGCGCCTGCAAGGCGTGCTGGACAAGACGCTGGGCGACTTGCAGCACGACATCAATGCTTTCGCCGAGCCACTGCTGCGCTCGTCAATGCAGTCGAACTTCAACAGGGTACGGAACATCGATGAACTGACCGTGCAACTTGAAGTGCCGAGCAAAATTGGTTTCGTCATCGATACCGGGGCCAGTCGCGTTCGCCAGTCCACGTTGCTGGAGGCCGCACTGCACAACTTCGAAGAGTCCGAAACCGAAGAGGGTGCGTTCCGCAACAGCTCCGGTATTTACCGCAAGGACAGTCTGGGCTGTCTCAGCCTTGAATCGGCCATCACCCTGCCAGAATTTGCATCGATGTGCCGACGACTGGACATCGGCGCGCAGTACCAGCGGCACATCAAGTCCGTCCTGTTGCCCGTCACCGAGCAAGCAAGGCAAACCTTGCAACAGGATTGTGTAGCCAGTGAAAAGGCCGCCTTCCATGTGGCGGCCCTGATTGCCCGGTTGAAGGGTGATATCAGCGATTATGCCTACGGCAAACTTGCGCAACTGCGTGAAGACCAGGCCAACGTCACGTTTTACGACCGGCCGCTGCACAGCCACCGTTTATCGCTGATGGGCTTCAGGCTGACCGGTATTGTGTTGTTCAGTGCCATCGGCGACCCATCGCAACTCAAGCAGACAATCGACGCGCTGACGCCTGCCTGGTTGAAATTCTGGAGCGAGTGGTCGGAGCGTGTCCCGGTGTTGCCCGGCAAAGAGTACGAACAGTACAAGTTGCTACAGGCATTCTTTGCCAATGGACCGCAGGGCGTGAGCGAAGAATTACTTCGTCGGGACGACATCTACCAGCAAAGCCGTTTGTCCGGCCCGTTGATCGCCTATGTGCCCGATGACCCTGACCACCCGCTGAAGGAATACTCGTCGCTGACCGCATTCATGAAGGAGCTGCTGGGTCAGTTGCGAAACAAGGACTACCAATCCTTTTTCAGCCGTTTCGTGGCGCAGCAAGACAAGGGGCTGTTTTTCACACGGGCCAACGAACGCCTCACGACCTTCACCTGGCATGAGCGCGAACCGCTGGACATGGGCCCATGGTGGCGTGAAACAGCGGTCGAAAACCCCAATGCCGAACCGATCACCAATCGGATCGAGGGTGATCTGTGGGTGGCGCTGTTTGTGGCGCGGCGTGACAAGGCCATCGCCGATGCCAGGCTGATCGCCGTGCCGACCGACGATGAAGATGCCACTGCACGCTTCAAGCGCTTGACCAGCTATCTGTCGATCGGTTGGAACGTTTTCAATTTTGCCGCGATGCTGGTGCCTGGTCTCGGTGAAGCCATGCTGGGAATCATGATTGCGCAAATGCTGGCCGAGGTAGCGGAGGGCGTCGAGGACTGGAGCAAGGGCGACAAGGACGAGGCTTCTGCCTACTTGAATGGGGTTTTGATCAACTTCGCGCAGTTGGCGCTAATGGGCGCCGGTCACGTGTTGCCCAGCGGCGGGCTGACGCCAATCAAGGTCTCGCCATTCGTCGAAGGCCTCAAGCCCGTGGAGGTCGCCGGCAAGCCGCGTTTGTGGAACCCGGACCTTGGCCCCTATGAGCATCCGGTCGTCTTGCCTGACGGGATGAAGGCCAACGAACAGGGGCTTTACCAACATCAGGATCAGGACCTGCTGCGGCTCGATGACAAATGCTATGGAGTCAAACAGGACCCGAACACCGGTGAGCATCGCCTGCAGCATCCAACCCGCACCAACGCCTACCGGCCACGGCTGGAGCACAACGGTGCCGGCAGTTGGAAGACTGAACTCGATCAGCCGCTTGAGTGGGACAGGCGGCAATTGCTCAGGCGTTTGGGCGCTTCGGTGGACGGGGTCTCCGATGAAACCCTGGAGCAGGTCCTGATCGCCAGTGGCATGCACGAAAATGCACTGCGCCGGCTTCACGTCGAACATGAAACCCCACCCGCGCTGTTGACCGACACCCTCAAGCGCTTCAAGGCCCATGCCGATGCGCAAGCCTGTGCGGAGCAGATTCTGGCCAATCGGCTCGGTGACGAATGGGCCGATTATGCGGTGCGCTGCATGACTGAAATGCGTGGCTGGCCCGGTAACAAGGCGATCGAAATCTTCAAGGGGCCGGATCTGACGGGGGAATCGATCAAGGACGGCTATGCCAACGCATCGCCGGCCGATACGTTGCAGATGACCTGGTCCGAGTTGCTGGCAGGCGCGCTGCCCGAGCGGGTAGTTGGCTTCCTGGATGAAGGCGCGCTTCGCGAGCTGCTCGGAGAACGGTTTTCCGGTGACGTACACAAGCATGCCGAAGCGCTGCGCGATCAATGGGCGGCACAGACACGTCAGCGCAAGCGGCAATTGTTCGATCTGCTGTACCAGCGTCGAACTCGTTCGGACGATGTGTCGGTGAACCTGCTCAAGGGTGACTTTTCAGAGATCTCCATCGACCAGGCGCAAGAGCTGCTGCGCGAAGCGCATCCCTCGGACGTGCAGCACTTGAGCGAAAAAAAACGCGTGCCGTTACGCCTGGCTGAACAAGCCCGCAAAGCCGCGGAGCAACTGCGGATGACGCGGGCCTATGAAGGTCTTTACCTCGACGCATTGCACAATTTTGATACCGAGCGCCTGGAACTGCATTCGCTGGCAGCGTTGCCGGGCTGGCCAGCGGATCTGCGTCTGGAGATTCATGAGTATTCATTCGGAGGAACGCTGGCCGATAGCATCGGTCCTGTCGATGCGCCGATCCGAAAGGTGCTGGTTTTGGACGAAAACGGCCGCTACAAGGCGCGGGACGACAGCGATTTACATCTGCACGGCGCGGACAATGTGTATGCGGCGGTGCTGCACGCCCTGCCCGACGCACAACGAACGACCCTGGGCTACGGCATCAACGAAGCGGCGCGGCTTGAGCAAGGGATAAAAGCACGTCCGCTGGACCGTAATGTGTTTGAGCCGATCCTGCGGGATGACCCGAACTTCAAGCCGGCATACGACCCGGCCGTCATGCGCCTGCGTGGCGGCATGCCAGGGTATGCGCAGCAAGCGCCGCGCGGGATGGGGTTGCGGCGCCGGGCTCGCTCTTTGTATCCGGGCCATAGCACGGAGGAAATCGAAGCGCTGTTGACCGAATTCAGCCAGAACGGTGGTTCGGCGCATGAGCGACTGACCGCGCTGGAGGACGAGTTCAATCAACTGAATCGATCGCTGCAACGCTGGATAAACTCACCGACCCAGTCCTTTCGCTTTAGCCCGGCGGGTGTGGCGGAGTGGAAAGCACGAGAGCAGATCTACAAAGCGCTCAGGCAATGCTGGCAGCGAACCGGGCCGGCGGGCGTCGAGGTCGCGGGAGTGGTGCGGCCCCAGGCATTGCGGTTGGACAATGTGGGCAACCTGGACAAACTTCTGGATACGCTGCCCAGGCTGCAGGCCAACTTTGACCACGTCACCTACCTGAGCCTGCGCAACGGCGGGCTGGGCGCCGAGCATATGTCTTTTCTCGATGCTTTTCGCCAGGTGCGTTCACTCAACCTGCAAGACAATCTGCTGACTGCCGTCCCGCAAGCACTGAGTGATATGCGCCACCTCACTGACCTCTCCCTCAGTGACAACCGCATTGTGCTGGACGTGCTGGCGGTGGATCGCTTGAAGAAACTGACCCGACTCAGGTCGTTGGGATTGCGCGGCAATCCGTTGGGGCGTGTACCGGACATCAGCCAGATGCCGCATTTGCAGGTGCTGTTGCTGAGCGATGCCGGGTTGGACACCTGGCCTGTCGGGCTATTTTCCCAGTCGCGACCGCGCAACATCTATTTCGATCTGAGTCGCAACCCGATCAGTCGGATTCCCGAGGTTGCGCCTGGCTCGTTCCGCGCCGAGTTGCTGGCGCGTACCTTGATCAGTCGTGAACCACGCTGGATCTCGGCAGAGAACCTGGACATCCTCAAGTCCTACATCGAATCGGTGGGCATGGACCCGGAGCGTCCTTACCCGCCGCGCGGCGCGCTGGACGGCGCCGACTGGTCGATGGGCATGACAGAGAAGCAATGGCAGGAAAAGCAGAAAGTCTGGGACGAGGTGGAGGATGAGTTCGATTCGGTAGCGTTTTTCAATGAAATTCGCCAACTCACCCAATCGGCCGATTTCACCGCCGGGGGTGACTATCAGTCGGACCTGACCTCGAAGGTCTGGCGCATGATAGAGGCCATGGCCCAGAACAGTGAGCTGCGGATCAAACTGTTCGACGAGGCGACATTGCCTTCCAATTGCGTGGACGGCGGCACGCAACTGTTCAATGCCATGGGTGTGCAAGTGATGATTCATGAGGCCTACGCTCTGGGGCGCGTCGATTTGATCGAGACACAATTGCTGGAGCTGGCTTTGGGCAAGTCTCGGCTCGATGAGCTCGGGGCCATTGCCCGTGCGCGGGTGGCCGAGCGTATATCGAAGGGCGAGCGGCTACGCCGGGTCGACGACCATGGCAATGTGACGGGCTCCATCGATGAAGTGGAAGTGCATCTGGCTTACATGACCGATCTGGCGCAACGCCTGGACTTGCCATGGCAGGCCCGGGGCATGCAGTTCCGCAAGATCGCCGACGTGAGCAAAGAGATGATCGAGGCAGCGTTCCTGCGGATCAAGGCCCTGGAGGAGGGTGATTTGCTGGTCGATCGCATCGTCGAGCAACCCCTCTGGAGAACCTGGCTGGAGTCTACTTACCGCGAGGAGTTGAGTGGCTTGAAGCGTCGGATTGACGCCACCACCGATTTGCAGGACGCATTGCAGCGCAGGGCCGATGGAGCGCACCTCACGGTTGCGGAAATCGCCGATGTGGCGGCAGAAATCAAGGCGCTTTGCAGCGAGTTGGGCAAAAGTGAAAGTGAGTTTGCGGACGGCCAACTCATGACTGACGAGGTGTATGTTCAAGACTTGAACGATATCGATCGGCAGATCACACAACAGCTGAAAACCTTGACCCGAAACGCAATGAGTAGGGCAGACCTGGAGCGGCGGCTGCGGATCACATCCACTCGGTAACCACACAAAGAACAAAGGCCTCGACACGGTGTGTGCGAGGCCTTTTTTCAGGCGTGTCAGTCGATTCAGAACAGGAAGTAGCGCTGCGCCATCGGCAAGGATTGCGCCGGCTCACACCAGAGCAAAACACCATCGGCCTTGACCTGATAGGTCTGCGGATCGACATCGATGTTCGGCAGGTAGTCGTTGTGGATCAGGTCGGTTTTCTGTACGTCGCGACAGCCTTTGACCACGGCGATTTTCTTTTTCAGACCCAGCGCCCCGGGCAAGCCTGCCTCCTGCGCCGCCTGGCTGATGAAGGTCATGCTGGTGGCATGCAGCGAGCCGCCGTAGCTGGCGAACATCGGACGGTAGTGCACCGGTTGCGGGGTCGGAATCGAAGCGTTGGCGTCACCCATCAGGCTGGCCGCAATGGCACCGCCCTTGAGGATCAGGGTCGGCTTGACCCCGAAGAACGCCGGACGCCAGAGCACCAGGTCCGCCCATTTGCCCACTTCGACCGAACCCACTTCATGGCTGATGCCATGGGTGATCGCCGGGTTGATGGTGTACTTGGCGATGTAGCGTTTGGCGCGGAAGTTGTCGTTGCCGGCGCCATCGCCGGGCAGTGGGCCGCGCTGCTTTTTCATTTTGTCGGCGGTCTGCCAGGTGCGGGTGATGACTTCGCCGACGCGGCCCATGGCCTGACTGTCGGAGCTGATCATCGAGAACGCGCCGAGGTCGTGGAGGATGTCTTCGGCGGCAATCGTCTCGCGACGGATGCGGCTCTCGGCGAAGGCCACGTCTTCGGCAATGCTCGGGTCGAGGTGGTGGCAGACCATCAGCATGTCGAGGTGTTCGTCGATGGTGTTGCGGGTGAACGGCCGGGTCGGATTCGTCGAACTTGGCAGCACATTGGTAAAGCCACAGGCCTTGATGATGTCCGGCGCGTGACCGCCACCGGCTCCTTCGGTGTGGTAGGTGTGGATGGTGCGGCCCTTGAAGGCGGCGAGTGTGGTCTCTACGAAACCGGATTCGTTGAGGGTGTCGGTGTGGATCGCCACCTGTATGTCGTACCGGTCGGCCACGCTCAGGCAGTTGTCGATGCTCGCTGGCGTAGTACCCCAGTCCTCGTGGAGCTTGAGGCCGATGGCGCCGGCCTTTACCTGCTCGATCAACGGCTCCGGCAGGCTGGCGTTGCCCTTGCCGGTCAGGCCGATGTTCATCGGGAACGCGTCGGCGGCCTGGAGCATGCGCGCCAGGTGCCACGGCCCGGAGGTGCATGTGGTCGCATTGGTGCCGGTGGCCGGTCCGGTGCCGCCACCGATCATGGTGGTGATGCCGCTCATCAAGGCCTCTTCGATCTGCTGCGGGCAGATGAAGTGGATGTGGGTGTCGATACCGCCGGCGGTGAGGATCATGCCTTCGCCAGCAATGACTTCGGTGCTGGCGCCGATGGCGATGTTGACGTTGGGCTGGATATCCGGGTTGCCGGCCTTGCCGATCGCTGCGATGCGCCCGTCCTTGAGACCGACGTCGGCCTTGACGATGCCCCAGTGATCGATGATCAGTGCGTTGGTGATCAGGGTGTCGACCACCTCGGCGGCCAGCAACTGGCTCTGACCCTGGCCGTCACGGATGACTTTACCGCCACCGAACTTCACTTCTTCGCCGTAGGTGGTGAAGTCCTGTTCCACTTCGATCCACAACTCGGTATCGGCCAGGCGCACCTTGTCACCGACGGTGGGACCGAACATGTCGGCGTAGGCTTGACGGGAAATCTTCATTCGTTCGCCTTGGAATTCAATTGAATTTGAAATCGCTCGCATAGCTCGCTTTTCGCGAGCAGGCTCGCTCCCACAGTTGATCGCATTCCAATGTGGGAGCGAGCCTGCTCGCGAAGGGGCCAATGGGGACACCACATGAATTACAGGTCACCCATGACTCTGCCGGCAAAGCCGAACACCCGACGATGCCCGGCCAGGTCCACCAATTCCACCTCGCGACTCTGTCCCGGTTCGAAGCGCACGGCAGTGCCTGCGGGGATGTTCAAACGCATGCCGCGACTGGCGGCCCGGTCGAACGTCAGGGCGTCGTTGGTTTCGAAAAAATGATAGTGCGAACCGACCTGGATCGGTCGGTCACCGCTGTTGGCCACCTTCAGACTGAGGGTGCGCCGACCGGCGTTGAGCTCGATTTCGCCGGGCTGGATCTGGTATTCGCCGGGAATCATCAATGGGCTCCCTGGAGGATCTTGTAGTAGAGGGCGGTCGGCTTGTAGCAGCCACTCGGGTCGCAGGCGTAATCGGGAATCTCGCCGACGCGTGTATAACCCAGCGATTGGTAGAAGTCTTCGGCGGGCGAGCCGGCCTCGGTATCGAGGTAAAGCATGCCGCGCTTGTACTGCAGGGCGGCCTCCTCCAGCGCACTCATCAATTGCTGGCCCAGTCCGTGGCGCCGCGCCTGTTCGCGCACCAGCAACTTCTGCACTTCGGCACGGTTCAGGCCGTTGGCTTTCTGGCACAGGCCCAGCTGTACGCTGGCCTGCACCTGCTCGTCCTTGACCACCACCCACAGCAACACACTGCCCTTGTTGAGGTTGTCCTGGACTTCATCGAAATAGGCGTGGGCCTGGGTCGCATCGAGGTCAGCCATGAAGCCGACACTGGCGCCATGGCCGACGGCATCGAGCAGCAGATCGATCAGGCCCTGGCGATAATGCGCAAAGCTTTCAACGTTGACGCGTCGCAGTTGGGCGGCGTTCATCGGGCATTACTCCTGGTCGATGCTCGGCGGCTGCGCGCCGGGGTTGAGGGTCAACTGCATGAAGGTCAGGTCCAGCCAGCGACCGAACTTGGTGCCGACCTGAGGCATTTGCCCGGTGGTGATAAAGCCGATGCGCTCATGCAAGCGAATGGAGGCGACGTTACCGCTTTCGATGGCCGCGACCATCACGTGCTTGCCGCAGCCTTTGGCGCGTTCGATCAGCACGTCCATCAGTTGCGGGCCGAGGCCGTTGCCACGCTGGTCGCTGCGCACGTAGACCGAGTGCTCGACGGTGTGACGGAAACCGTCGAATGGCCGCCAGTCGCCGAACGAGGCATAGCCGAGCACGGTGTTGTCGACATCGACGATCACCAGAATCGGATAGGCCTGGGACTGCCTGGCGCTGAACCAGGCCTGGCGGTTGCCGAGATCGACTGCCTGTTCATTCCAGATCGCCGTGGTGTTGAGCACCGCGTCGTTGTAGATGTCACGGATGGCCGGCAGGTCTGCATGCACGGCATCGCGGATGTGGTAAGTCATGGTGCGGCCTCAGGCGATGGGTTGGTGGACGGTGACCAGTTTGGTGCCGTCGGGGAAGGTGGCCTCGACCTGGATTTCCGGGATCATTTCAGGGATGCCTTCCATCACTTGTTCGCGGGTCAGCAGGGTAGTGCCCAGGTGCATCAGGTCGGCCACGGTCTGGCCATCGCGGGCGCCCTCAAGCAGCGCCGCGGAAATGTAGGCCATGGTCTCCGGATAGTTGAGTTTCACGCCACGGGCCAAACGCCGCTCGGCCAGCAGACCGGCGGTAAAGATCAGCAGCTTGTCTTTTTCGCGTGGGGTCAAGTCCATTGTAGACATCCATCAGGGCAGATAAAAAAGAGTTGGGTATCCCCTGTAGGAGCGAGCAGGCTCGCGATGACGTCGGCACACTCAATATATATGGCAACTGATACACCGCTATCGCGAACATGCTCGCTCCTACAGAAAAGCAATTCAGGTGTTCCATATTCTGGGTGGCAAGGCTTCGCGGCCAAGCAAGGCGGGGCGCAACAACTTCCAGAGCTCAATCAACCACCCCCGCGCCAGCAGCGCTTCACTGGCCAGGCACCGTGCAACCAGCAAGCCCGGCAACTGGGTCAGATCCCCGCGCACGTCGTTGGGCAGCGAGCGGCAGGTTTCCAATCGTTCGCTATCGATCTCACCCGTCACCAGCAGCGTCGCAAACACCGGTTGCCCGTCGAGCCCGATGGGTGAATCAAGCAAGCCGTCCGCTCCGACAATGCGCTGGCGTTCATGCCAGAGCAACTGGCCGTCGCGACGGATATCCAGTTGTGCCTGGAAGTGCCCAAGATCGAAGCGTTCGCCGCTGGCTGGACGGCCCAGGGCGACGACGTCCCAGTAGAACAGCCGTGCATCGCCCTCAAGGTCGATGCGGGTACTGAGTTGCGCCTGGGCAGCGCTGAAAACGATCGTTTCCTGGGGCAGCCATTCCAGAGTCGCACCGGCCGCCACTTGCAAACTCAGTTGCTGACAGGCCGGGTCGGTGGCGCGATACCACTTGGCCGCGCCTGGGCTGGTGATTTGCGCCCAGGCGTTACGCTCGACGCTGGCCGAGATCTCCAACCGATCACCGCCGGCAATCCCGCCGGGCGGGTGGACAATGATGTGCTGGCAGACTTCCGGCCCCTCTGCATACAGGTGTTTTTGCACCCGCAACGGACCTGTGTGGCGGCGCAGGATCGGGCGCGTGGTGTTGTCGAATCGGGCGTAGCCCAGTTCCAGTTCGGCGTGCCAACTGGGGGTGAACAAGGCGCCGGAAGCGGGAAGGGTCATAGTCAGTGCTTATCGTGAGCTTGTCAGGATGTTTGCAAAGGCTGTGCCGCCAGGCATTTCAGGCAGGAGAGGGCTACTGAGCGCTTGGGTGCACCAATAGCGTGCGCAGCCGCAGGTTCGGCGCGACAAATTGGTGCCTTGCCCGAAGCGGCGGTCCGCTTCGGGCGCTTTCGGCTCGTTGAGCGCGGACGTAACGGCTCAGATGGTAACGAGCCCGCGCACACCTTCCGCTTCCATGTTTTCTCCGCGCCCTTGTTGCACGATTTCGCCCCGGGACATCACCAGGTATTGATCGGCCAGTTCGGCGGCGAAGTCGTAGAACTGCTCCACCAGCAAAATCGCCATATCGCCCCGGGCCGCGAGTTTTTTGATCACGGCACCGATCTCCTTGATCACCGATGGCTGGATGCCTTCGGTAGGTTCGTCGAGGATCAACAGGCGAGGGCGACTGGCCAGCGCTCGGCCAATCGCCAGTTGCTGTTGCTGGCCACCGGACAGATCGCCGCCGCGCCGCTGCTTCATTTGCAGCAGCACCGGAAACAGCTCGTAGATAAACGCCGGGACTGCCTTGGCTTCGCCGACCGGGAAGCGTGAAAGTCCCATCAGCAGGTTTTCTTCCACGGTCAGGCGGCCGAAGATCTCCCGGCCCTGCGGCACATAGGCGATGCCGGCCTGTACGCGCTGGTGCGGTTTGAACGCAGTGATCGGCTTGCCTTCCCAGTTCACCGCGCCTTCCCTGGCCGGCAACAGGCCCATCAAGCATTTGAGCAGGGTGGTCTTGCCCACGCCGTTGCGGCCAAGCAGACAGGTGACTTCGCCGACCTTCACGTCAAACGTCAGGCCGCGCAGGATGTGGCTACCGCCGTAGTATTGGTGCAGTTTGTCGACTTGCAGCATGTTCAGATTCTCCTCAGATCCCCTGTAGGAGCGAGCATGCTCGCGATGGCGTCGGCACACTCAACATCGTTGGTGACTGATGCACCGCTTTCGCGAGCCTGCTCGCTCCTACAGGAGGATGTATTGGCAGGTCTATCGACCTAGATAGACCTCGATCACCCGTTCGTTGTCCTGCACCTGCTCCAGCGACCCCTCGGCCAGCACGCTGCCCTGATGCAGCACCGTGACGTGGTCGGCAATCGAGCCGACAAAGCCCATGTCGTGTTCCACCACCATCAGCGAGTGCTTGCCGGCCAGGCGCTTGAACAGCTCGGCGGTGAACTCGGTCTCAGCGTCGGTCATGCCCGCGACCGGTTCGTCGAGCAGCAACAGTTGCGGGTCCTGCATCAGCAACATGCCGATCTCCAGGAACTGCTTCTGACCATGGGACAGCAGGCCGGCCGGACGATTGACCGAGCGGGTCAGGCGAATGGTTTCCAGCACTTCGGCGATGCGGTCTTGCTGCTCGCCGCTCAAGCGTGCCCGCAGGCTGGCCCACACCGACTTGTCGGTTTTCTGCGCCAGTTCCAGGTTCTCGAACACACTCAAGGCTTCGAACACTGTCGGCTTCTGGAACTTGCGACCGATACCGGCCTGGGCGATCTGCACTTCGCTCATCGAAGCAAGGTCCAGGGTTTCGCCGAACCAGGCCTTGCCGTGACTGGGGCGGGTCTTGCCGGTGATCACGTCCATCAGCGTGGTCTTGCCCGCGCCATTGGGGCCGATGATGCAGCGCAACTCACCAACGCCGATGTACAGGTTCAGATTGTTCAGTGCGCGGAAGCCGTCGAAGCTGACGCTGATGTCTTCCAGGGTCAGGATGGTGCCATGGCGCGTGTTCAGGCCTTTGTCGGCACGTTGGCCGAGGCCGATGGCGTCGCGGCTGCTGCCGGCGTCCTTGTTGGGCTCCACAGGAAAGAACGCCGGTTCGAGCATGAATTGAGCGGTTGCAGTGCTCCTCATTTCTACAAGCCTCATTGCTCACCTCTTTTATTCAGCAGACCGATCACGCCCTTGGGCAGGTACAGGGTCACGACGATGAACAGCGCACCGAGGAAGAACAGCCAGTATTCGGGGAACGCCACGGTGAACCAGCTCTTCATGCCGTTGACCACACCGGCACCGAGCAGCGGACCGATCAAGGTGCCGCGACCGCCAAGGGCCACCCACACCGCTGCTTCGATGGAGTTGGTCGGCGACATCTCGCTCGGGTTGATGATTCCCACTTGTGGCACGTACAGCGCACCGGCCAGGCCACACAACACCGCGCTCAATACCCAGACGAACAACTTGAACCCGCGCGGGTCGTAGCCGCAGAACATCAGGCGATTCTCCGCATCGCGCAGTGCGGTCAACACCCGGCCGAACTTGCTCTGCGCCAGGCGCCAGCCGATGTACAGGCTCGCCACCAGCAACAGCACCGTGGCGAAAAACAGCGCCGCGCGGGTGCCTGGCTCGGTGATGCCAAAGCCTAGAATCGTGCGGAAATTGGTGAAGCCGTTATTGCCGCGGAAGCCGGTTTCGTTGCGGAAGAACAGCAGCATGCCGGCAAAGGTCAGGGCCTGGGTCATGATCGAGAAATACACACCCTTGATCCGCGAACGGAAGGCGAAGAAACCGAACACCAACGCCAGTAACCCCGGAGCCAGCACCACCAGGCACAGGGTCCAGAGGAAGCTGCCGGTGCCGGTCCAGAACCACGGCATTTCGTTCCACGACAGGAAGGTCATGAACGCCGGCAAACCATCGCCCGAGGCCTGACGCATCAGGTACATGCCCATGGCATAACCGCCGAGGGCGAAGAACAGGCCGTGGCCGAGGGACAGCAGGCCGGCATAACCCCAGACCAGATCCAGCGCCAGGGCAACGATGGCGTAGCAAAGAATCTTGCCCACCAGCGTTAGCGTATAGGCGGAGATGTGCAGCGTACTGTCCGCCGGTAACAGCGACAGCAGCGGCAATGCCAGCAGAAGAACGAGAATCGCCACACCGACGGCGATCGTGACTTTCGGGCCGGCCTTTTGCGTGGCCGTGAGCATCAGGGGCTGGTTCATCAGTCGATCACCCGTCCTTTGAGCGCGAAGAGACCTTGCGGACGTTTCTGAATGAACAGAATGATCAACGCGAGGATGAGAATCTTGCCGAGCACGGCACCGATCTGCGGCTCGAGAAACTTGTTGGCGATCCCCAGGCCGAATGCGGCCAGCACGCTGCCGGCCAATTGGCCGACACCGCCGAGCACCACCACCAGGAACGAGTCGATGATGTAGCTCTGGCCGAGGTCCGGCCCGACGTTGCCGATCTGGCTGAGAGCCACGCCACCGAGGCCGGCGATGCCCGAGCCGAGGCCAAAGGCAAGCATGTCCACGCGTCCGGTAGGCACGCCGCAGCAGGCGGCCATGTTGCGGTTCTGGGTGACGGCGCGCACGTTCAGGCCCAGGCGCGTCTTGTTCAGCAGCAGCCACGTCAGCACCACCACAAACAGTGCAAAGGCAATGATGACGATACGGTTGTACGGCAGCACGAGGTTGGGCAGCACTTGAATCCCGCCCGACAGCCACCCCGGGTTGGCCACTTCGACGTTCTGCGCGCCGAACACCAGGCGAACCAACTGGATCAGCATAAGGCTGATGCCCCAGGTGGCGAGCAGGGTTTCCAGCGGACGGCCGTAGAGGTGGCGAATCACCGTGCGCTCCAGTGCCATGCCGATGGCTGCGGTGACGAAAAAGGCCACGGGCAGCGCGATCAGCGGATAGAACTCGATCGCCTGCGGGGCTAAGCGTTGGAACATCAGTTGCACGACGTAGGTCGAGTAGGCCCCGAGCATCAGCATCTCACCGTGGGCCATGTTGATCACGCCGAGCAGGCCGAAGGTGATTGCCAGTCCCAGTGCGGCGAGCAGCAGGATCGAACCCAGTGACATGCCACTGAAGGCCTGACCGAGCATCTCGCCGACCAGCAGCTTGCGTTTGACTTGAGCGAGGCTGGTTTCAGCCGCGGTACGCACATTCGCGTCTGTTTCGACGCCCGGCTCCAGCAGGTTTTGCAGGCGAGTACGGGCCAGCGGATCGCCGGTTTCGCCGAGCAGGCGCACAGCGGCGAGGCGCACGGCCGGGTCGGCGTCCACCAGTTGCAGGTTGGCCAGGGCCAGGCTCAGCGCGGCGTGAACGCGTTCGTCCTGTTCACCAGCCAGTCGCTGGTCGAGGTATTTCAACTGCGCCGGTTTGGCGCTTTTCTGCAATTGCTGCGCGGCGGCCAGACGGACTTTGGCGTCGTCGGCGAGCAGTTGATGACTGGCCAGGGCCGTATCGATCAGTCCCCGCAGGCGGTTGTTCAGACGCAGGGTTTTCGCTTGGCCGTCGATGGTCAGTTCGCCTTGTTGCAGGGCGTTGATCAACGCGATACGGGCCGGATCGGGCTGCGCGGCCCAAGACTCCAGCAGCCTGGCTTGCTGCACGGGATTGGCGGCGACGAAGTCTTCGGCGTCGGTGGCATGGGCGGCTATCGGCAAAAAGAGCGCGATGGCCAGGAGGAAGCGGTAGAGGGCAGTGGGCATAAAGAGTCGCCTTGCTCGGACTGAATGTGGGAGCGGGCTTGTGTGGCGAGGGGGCTTGCCCCCGTTCGGCTGCACAGCAGTCGTAAATCGATGCCTTGGATGTACCTGATACACCGCAGTCACCGTTTTGGGGCTGCTTCGCAACCCAACGGGGGCAAGCCCCCTCGCCACAAAAAACCATTCCCACAGGGAGTGATGTTGGGCCTGAACAATTGTCAGGCCCAATGGCTCAGTTGCTCTTCACCGCATACTCCGGCTTTTTGTCGTTGCCCGGAATGAACGGGCTCCACGGCTGGGCGCGGATCGGGCCTTCGGTCTGCCATACCACGTTGAACTGCCCGTCAGACTGGATCTCGCCGATCATCACCGGCTTGTGCAGATGGTGGTTGGTCTTGTCCATGGTCAGGGTGTAGCCGGACGGCGCGGCAAAGGTCTGGCCGGCCAGGGCTTCGCGGACTTTGTCGACGTCGGTGGATTTGGCTTTTTCCGCCGCTTGCGCCCACATGTGGATGCCGACGTAAGTGGCTTCCATCGGGTCATTGGTCACGGCTTTGTCGGCGCCCGGCAGGTTGTGTTTCTTCGCGTAGGCCTTCCAGTCGTCGACGAACTTCTTGTTGACCGGGTTCTCCACCGATTCGAAGTAGTTCCACGCCGCCAGGTTGCCCACCAGTGGCTTGGTGTCGATGCCGCGCAGTTCTTCTTCGCCCACCGAGAACGCTACGACCGGAACGTCGGTGGCTTTCAGGCCCTGGTTGGCCAGTTCTTTGTAGAAAGGCACGTTGGAGTCGCCGTTGACGGTGGAGATAACGGCCGTCTTGCCGCCTGCCGAGAACTTCTTGATGTTGGCGACAATGGTTTGATAGTCGCTGTGACCGAACGGGGTGTAGACCTCTTCGATGTCCTTGTCGGCCACGCCTTTGGAGTGCAGGAACGAGCGCAGAATCTTGTTGGTGGTGCGCGGGTAGACGTAGTCGGTGCCGAGCAGGAAGTAGCGCTTGGCGCTGCCGCCTTCCTCGCTCATCAGGTATTCAACGGCGGGGATCGCTTGCTGGTTCGGCGCGGCACCGGTGTAGAACACGTTCGGCGACATCTCTTCACCTTCGTATTGCACCGGGTAGAACAGCAGACCGTTGAGTTCTTCGAACACCGGCAATACCGATTTGCGCGACACTGAAGTCCAGCAACCAAACACCACGGCGACCTTGTCCTGGGTCAACAACTGACGGCCCTTCTCGGCGAATAGTGGCCAGTTCGAAGCCGGGTCGACCACCACTGGCTCCAGCATCTTGCCGTTGACGCCGCCCTTGGCGTTGATCTCGTCTATGGTCATCAACGCCATGTCTTTCAACGACGTTTCGGAGATTGCCATGGTGCCGGACAACGAATGCAGAATACCCACCTTGATGGTCTCGGCGGCCTGGACGGTCCAGGTCATGCCCATCGCGGCAATGGATGCCGAGAGTGTGAAAGCCTTGATCAAACTGCGACGCTTCATTGTGCGATCTCCATGAACTCATGTGTTTTCTTGGTTGGCAGATGCGGACGGCTGAAGTGTGTTTTGCAAGGGCTGTGCCCGGTTGGGAAAAGGCGGGGGAACCTTGTACTAGAGGGCTTGCGCGGGTTTATGGCGCACCATGAGGGGACATCGGGAGTGGTCCGGTGCGCTGAGGCGCGCCACATTGGGGCGCAGTTTCATGAGCATTGAAAATCAACTGTGGGAGGGTTGTGAATCAGCGGCGGCGCATCAGGCCGATGAAGAACAATCCGCCAATCGCAGCTGTAGCGACGCCGATGGGAAGGTCTTCGGGAGCGATCAATGTCCGGGCGGCGACGTCGACCCAAACAAGAAACAGACTGCCGAGCAACACGCACACCGGCAACAGTCTTCGGTGTTCAGCCCCGACCAGGCGCCGCGCAATGTGCGGCACCATCAGCCCGACAAAACCGATGGAGCCGCTGATCGATACCAGCACCCCGGTCATCAATGACGCAATCAAAAATACCTGCATGCGCACGGTGCGTGCATTCAGGCCCAAGGTCACGGCTGTCTGCTCGCCGGCCATCAGCGCATTCAACGGTCGCGCCATGCCCAACAGCAAAATCAGCCCGAGCAACACACTGGCGGTCGGCACCGCCAGCAATTCCCAGCGTGCCAGCCCGAGCCCGCCGAGCATCCAGAACATCACGGCCGAACTGGCTCGATGGTCACCCATGAACAGCAGCAAATTGGCAATCGCCATCATCACGAACGACACCGCCACGCCGCACAGCAGCAATCGGTCACTGTCGAGGCGACCGTGGCGGCTGGCGATCATCAGCACCACCAGCATGCTCAGCAATGCACCGATGAATGCCGCGATCGGCAAGGTCAGCAGGCCAACGATTTCCCCCACATGCAGCACCACGATCACCGCGCCCAGGGTCGCGCCGGAGGTGACGCCGAGCAAGTGCGGGTCCGCCAACGGATTGCGCGTCACCGCTTGCAGCACTGCGCCGATCAACGCCAGGCCGGCGCCCACCAGCGCGCCGAGCAGCATGCGCGGGACGCGGATCAGCCAGATGATGTGTTCCTGTCCGGTGCTCCAGTCCGGCACACCGTAACCGAACAGTTTGTGCAAGAGGATGCGCCACACCCCATCCAGCGGCACCCGTGCCGGGCCGAAACCCAGGGACACCACGCATGACACCAGCAACAGCGCAGCGAGGACGATCAACGACAAGGCGTAGCGACGGTTGATCATTCGCCGTGGAAACCCTTGGCCAGGGTGGCGACCGCCAACACGTTATCGATCCCCGGCGTGGCTTGCACGTAAGGGATGACGACGAAGCGCCGGTGCTTGATCGCGTCCACCGATTGCAGGGCCTTGTTGGCCAGCAGGAATTGAATCTTCTGTTCGGCGGTGATTTCGCTGTAGTCGACGATCACGATCACCTGCGGATTGTGCTCGACCACGGTTTCCCAGTTGACCCGGGTCCAGCTCGCGTCGACGTCCTCCAGAATATTGCGCCCGCCTGCGGCGTCGATCAGCGCCTGTGGCATGCCCAGCCGCCCCGAGGTCATGGCCCGGTCTTCGCCGCTGTCATACAGGAACACCCGTGGTTTTTCCGCGGGCAGGTCTTTGCCGATGGCCGCCACTTGCGCCTGCATGTCGGTGATCAGGGCATTGGCGCGGTCCTGCACGTCGAAGATCCTGCCGAGGTTGCGCAGGTCGTTGTAGGTGTCTTCGAGGCTGGCCGGCGGGCGCTTCATCACGAAAGCGCAAGACTCGGTCAGCTCATACACATCGATGCCCAGCGGTTGCAGGGTTTGCGGCGTGAGGTCGCCGCCGATGCGCATGCCGTAGTCCCAGCCAGCGAAGAGGAAGTCGACGTTGGCATTGAGCAGGGTTTCCACCGACGGGTACTTGGCCGCCAGCTCCGGCAGGCCTTCGAGGATGACCTGCATCCGGGGTGTCACGGCCTTCCAGCCACTGATGCCGCTGTAGCCGGCCATCCGTGGCTTGAGGCCAAGGGCGAGCATCATCTGGGTCATGTTGATGTCGTGGCTGAGGGCGTGTTGCGGTGCCTGCTTGAAGGTCACTTCGCGGTTGCAGCTTTTGATCGTCAGCGGGTAACGGGTGGCTTCGGCCAATGCCTGGGCGCTGCCCAGCAACATCGCGAGGCAGAAGAGGGAACGCAAAGTCATGGTTGGGTTATCCAGGTGATTCGTGGGTAGCCGTGCAGCGGATGCTCATCGATCAGCGCTTCGACAGCAAAGACATTGCGCAGCAGAGCAGCCGTCAGGACCTCTTTCGGTGTGCCACTGGCAACGATACGGCCATGGTCGATCACATACAGCCGATCACAGAAAGCCGCGGCCAGGTTGAGATCGTGGATGCTCGCCAGGGTGCCGATGCGCAGGCGCTTGACCAACTGCAACAGCTCAAGCTGATAGCGCGGATCAAGGTGGTTGGTCGGTTCGTCGAGGATCAGCAACTGTGGTTGCTGGGCCAGGGCGCGGGCGAGGATCACCCGCTGTTTTTCGCCACCGGAGAGGGTCGCGAAGCCGTGCTCTTCGAAACCCTTGAGGCCGACCGATTCCAGGGCCTGATGGATGAGTTTGGAGTCCTCGAGTGTGTCGCCATCGAACAAGCCTTTGTGTGGCGTGCGGCCCATGGCGACCACCTCGAAGACGGTCAGGCCGAAGGCGTCGGGGAACTCCTGCAAGACCACGGCGATGCGTTGTGCGCACCAGCGCGAGGATTGCTTCCAGACATTCTGGTGATCGAGCCGGACCTCGCCGTGCGCAGGTTGACTGAAGCGCCATGCACAACGCAACAGGCTGGTCTTGCCACTGCCGTTGGGGCCGATCAGCCCGACGAACTCACCGGTGGCCACGTGTACGGAGGTGTCACGCAGCTGGAACTGATGGTGGCAATGGCCGTGACCCAGTGGGGACCAGGTGAGGTTTGTGAGGTTCAGCGAGGACATGCAGTGACTCTTGAGGTGATGCTGATGGCCCCTTCGCGAGCAGGCTCGCTCCCACAGGATTTACGAAACTCCTGTGGGAGCGAGCCTGCTCGCGAAGAGGGCCGAGGTGACATGTGCGGGAGTTTACAGCCCATTGAGCCCCACGCATCTCGCCTGTTTCAAGATGAAGATGAGACGTTCTCAGTTTGCCGGGTGAAGCGCGACAGCAGCACACGATCGAGCACCCACACCGCTACCAGCGAAGCCCCCACCAAGGGGAAGGCCACCGCCAGGGCGAACATGATCACCATGGCGGTTTTCCATTTCGGCAGGTCGTGACGCAGAGGCGGCACGCCGAGTTTTCCTTGCGGGCGACGCTTCCACCAGATCACCACGCCGCTGACGGCACTGAGCAGGATCATCAGGCAGATCAGCAACACGACGATCTGGTTGAACACACCGAACATTTTGCCTTCGTGCAGCATCACGCCGATTTCCGTGGCGCGGGCGACGCTGCCGTAGTGTTCGAAACGTACATCGGCCAGGACCTTGCCGCTGTACTGATCGATGTGCAACGTGGCGTCATTGCGCGGGTCATCGGCGAACACGGCGATGGTGAACACGCCGGTCGCGGTGGTCGGAAGGGTGATGCTGTACCCCGGCTCGACCTTGCGCTCGCTGGCGATGTTTTGCACGTCTTGCAGGCGGACTGTCGGCGCGGCCGGGCCGGCGGATGCACCGTCGTGGGCCATGTGCTCGGCATGGTCGCCGGACATCGGCATCGGTGTGTTTTCCATCGCCCACGGCACGGTCTGGCGGGTTGCGGTGTTGAGGCTGCGCGCCTCGACATCGGACTTCGGCACGTCATCCCACATGGCTGCCGGGAACAGGTTCCACACTTCGGCGTATTGCTTGCCCCAGAAGCCGGTCCAGGTCATGCCGCTGAGCAGCATCACCAGCAACAGGGATGCGCCCCAGAAGCCGGTGACCGCGTGCAGGTCACGCCACAAGACGCGACCACGGCTGTTCAGGCGTGGCCACAAAATGCCTGCCGCCTGACCGCGCGGCCACCACAGGAAAATGCCGGACACCACCAGCACCACGCCCCAACCGGCGGCCAGTTCGATCAGGCGATCGCCAAGGGTGCCGATCATCAGTTCGCCGTGAATCGCACGGGCAATGGCTTGCAGGTTCTTCTTGGCGTCTTGCTCGCCGAGGATGTCGCCGTGGTACGGATCGACAAAGACGTTCAGCTCGTTGCTGCCATTGATCACGACAAACTGGGCGCTGCGTTCGGCATTGACCGGTGGCAGGTACTGTTTGATCGTTGCCTGGGGATACGCATCTTTCACGCGCTTGAGCAGGTCGTCGGCCGGGATCGTGTGATGACCGGCCGGGACATTGAGCAGGCTGCTGTACATCAGCGAGTCGAGTTGCGGTTTGAACAGATAGATAGTGCCGGTCAGGGCCAGCATCACCATGAATGGCGCCACGAACAAGCCGGCATAGAAATGCCAGCGCCAGGCCAGGTTGTAGAAATTCACTTTGGGCTGTTTCATCGCGTGTGCTCCGCTTGGCTGGATCTTTTGGTTGTTTGTTTGGCGGTTGCGTTGCAACCGATCGCGAGCGGGCTCGCTCCTACAGGGGAGCGGGCCTGCTCGCGAAGCGTTTAGAAGCTCATGTCCACCTTGGTCCAGAGCGTGCGCCCCGGTTCCTTGATGGCTTGCGGGTCATTGGCGGGGTAACCGAAACCGGCGTTGCCGGCCAGGTTCAAGTGTTCGGCGTAAGCCTTGCCGAACAGGTTGTCGACGCCGCTGCTGACCTTCCAGTTGCTGTTGATCCGATAGGCTCCATTGAGGGAGAACACGCCGAACCCCGGCGTCTTGTCGAAGTCCTTGCCGACCACGTTGCCTTTGTTCTGGTCGATGCGGTTTTGCGCGGCGACCACTCTCCACAGTGCGCCGGCGCTCCAGTTTTCTTCGCTGTAGGTCAGGCCGAAACGGGCATCCAGCGGCGGCATTTGCGGCAATGCGCTGCCATCGCTGCTGTTCTTGCCCCAGGCGTAGGCCAGGGTCGCGTCGGCTTTCCAGTTGTCGGTGAAGTTGTAGGCGGCGCCCAGTTCGCCGCCCATGATTCGCGCGTCGATGTTTTCGGCTTGCGAAGTCGTACCCATCGTTGTCGGGGTGTAGTTGAACAGGATGTAGTCGCGTACCTGCCCGACGTAGCCCGAGGCCCAGGCTTCGAGTGCTTCGGTCTTGTATTGCAGGCCGAAATCGAGCTGGGTGGTTTTTTCCGGTTTGATCGAGTCGAAGGCATTCACCGATCCGGCAGGGCCGGAATCAGGTGAAAACAGCTCCCAGTAATCCGGGAACCGTTGTGTGTGCCCGAGACCGGCGTAGAGCGTGGTCGGGCTGTCGGCCAGGTCGTGCTCGTAGCGGATGAAACCGCTCGGCAGGGTATCGGCGCGGGTGTCGCCGGCTGTCGGGTTCGGAAGGGTCATCATGCCCGAGCCGATGGTCTGCCGATAATCCTTGGCCGAGGCGCGGTCCAGGCGCGCGCCGTTGATCAGGCGGTCGCGGTCGGCGGCGTACCAGGTCAGTTCGCCGAACACACCGTAGTTATGGAAACCGGCATCCTTGGTGTATGGCAGGTCCTTGTAGGTGTCGATGTCCATGGCGCTGCGCTCGCGATGCTCGTTGGCCTGCGCGTCGATGCCGCTGACCAGTTGCACATCGGCCCAGCGCCAGGTGGCCTTGATCCGTGTGCCGAGGGTGCGGCGGTCGACGTTGGAGGCCATGGGGCCGGCCATCATGCCGGTGCCGGAAGGCGTGCGCAGGGTGTAGTTGTCCATCACGTGGTCGGCGTAGTTGTAGTAGACCTGCGCTTCGACCGTATCCAGAATCTCGCCGATGTTGGACTGCTCGAAACGCAAGCCGAGGCTTTCGCGCAGGAATTGCGCACCATCCATACTGCGTCCGGCGTAGCGGGCTTCACCGTCGCCACGGCCGGCGGTCAGCTCCAGCAAGGTGTCGGCGTTGGGCGTCCAACCCAGCGCTACATCACCGTTCCATTTTTCATAGCGCGATGCCACGGTGTCGTTGTTGCCGTCCTGGTAGTCGTCGGAGTGCGCAGTGTTGCCGATGACTCGGATGTAACCCGACTCACCGCCGGCTGCGGCGTCCACCCGTTTGTCGAAGCGGCCATAGGAGCCGGCCAGAACGCTGGCGTCGACCCGTGTGCCGAGTTCACCGAAGTGCTCAGGCTCGCGTTCGAACAGGATGGTGCCAGCCGAAGAGCCAGGCCCCCACAACACGGTTTGCGGGCCTTTGATCACGGTGAGCTTGTCGTAGGATTCCGGCGAGATGTAGGAAGTCGGAGCGTCCATCCGGCCCGGGCAGGCACCGAGCATCATGCTGCCGTTGGTGAGAATGTTCAGACGCGAGCCGAACATGCCACGCAGCACCGGGTCGCCGTTGGTGCCGCCATTGCGCACCATGGCAAAGCCGGGGATGGTCTTCAGGTAATCGGCGCCGTCACTGGCCGGTACCGGTTGGCGCGGGTCCTTGGGGTTGGTGACGATGGTCAAGGGCGAACTGGGCGCAACGGCGGTAATCACCGTCGGGCTCAGTTCTTCACTGTGACCGGCATGTTCATCGGCGAGTGCAGAGGGCGCCAGCAAAGCACCGCACAGGATCGCGGTGGCGTGCCTGAAACGAACGCCGGATTCGTTCAAGGCATAAGAGGCTTGGGCAGGGCTCAAGCGCGGGACAGCAGAAAACCTGGACATGACAATTTCCATCGAACAGTCGTAAACGACACGGCCGGGCGCCTGAAGCTGTTCCTGTGGGAGCGGGCTTGCTCGCGAGGAGGGCGTGTCAGTCAACACAGATGTCGACTGGCACACCGTTTTCGCGAGCAAGCCCGCTCCCACAGGTTGCTTTGGCTGTCTTGGGGGCCGTGTGAAACCAGAGGTGAGTGTTTACGCGACGACGGGCGGGGCGCGGGTACGGGCGCCGGGGAAGAAAGTTTGCCGGGCGTGGCCCTGGCGCACAGAGGGGGTGGTGAAGGTGTTGACGGGGGGGATGAGGAAGTTGGCGAAAGACACGCCACCGGTCAGCGCCGGGCAATTGAACAGCAGGCTGCAATAGCCGCATTTTTCCCACAGTACATGGTGCCCCGGGGCAGGCGGGCAATGCTCGGCGGAGGCTTGCACGTCATGGTCGGCATGCTCCAGCGCCGACATGTCCATGCTCATACCCATTGGCATGGTCATCGACATGGCGCGCGAGTCCATCGGCATCGACTGAGAAATCAGCGGACCGATGAAGATCATCAGCATGGCGAACAGGCTGATCCAGCTGCCGCGTGTCAGGCTCAAAGCCTGATTGCGCGACCTGGACGACCTGGCGCTAAGCGGGCGCACGGGCGTTTTCAGCTTGGGCGATTACGGATTGTGCGCGTGCGCTGGCATGCTGTCCGGGGCCTGTTTCTGCACCGCGACTTCGACCGTCACATCGCCGGCCTTCTCGAAGTGCAGCGTCATGGGGAAGCGCTTGCCATCAACCAGCAGGCTACGGTCCTTCAGGCCCAGCAACATCACGTGATAGGCCATCGGTGCGAAAGTGACCTCGCCACCGGCTGGCACTGCCACGCTCGGTACGTGCTGCATTTTCATCACGTCACCTTGCATCAGGTGCTCATGCAATTGCGCTTCGCCCGCAATCGGTGTGTCGACGCTGAGCAGGCGATCGTCGGCCGTGCCTCTATTGTCGATCACGAAATACGCCGCGACGGTGGGCGCATTGGGTGGCAACTCCTGGGACCAGGGATGAGCGATTTCCAGTGCGCCGACCTTGTATTCGTGGGCATTGGCAAAGCAGGCAGGCAGCAGCAACGCAGCCAGAACGATGAGTTTGTTCAACATGGCAGTTCTCCGGAACGATTTGAAACGCAGGTCGATTGCGAAAAAATCACACCAGAGGGGATGCGCGGGGATTGAGGCTCGGCCTTTGCTGGCGCGGTGACGGGATTTCGAGAGAGGTCGCAGGCAGGCTTCGGTTGGACTCGAAGTGCGCAAAATACAGCTGTGGCGTATGCCCCGGCAACGCCACCAATGGCGCAGAACCCGAGCAGCACCAGCAATGCTGCATGTTGGAGTGTTCGTCGTTCTGCGGGGCTTTCTGTTCAAGGCCGCCGATGGAAATCGCCACCATCCTGGTGCCGCTGGAGCTGCAGAAACTGCCCCACAACAACTGTTCGGCGGATGACTTCGCTGTTTGCGCCATCGCTCCGGACATCGGCATGGCGAGCAAGTTGAACAGCACTGCGAAGCAGGCTATCCAGGCAATTGCGAGCCGTTGTCGGGACATGGGACAAAATCCGTTTGGTTGAGCGATCAGACGCGGGCTATTTAGCCTGATCAGGGCCGATAAGTAAAAAGGCGACGTGCGGTGTGGTGTCGCAGCACTATCAGACAGCGATGGCGTGCAATCGCAGACCCAAGGCTTTCATAACTTTCATGATAGTCGCGAATTCCGGATTGCCACTACTGCTCAGCGACTTGTAAAGACTTTCGCGTCCCAGGCCAGCATCACGGGCTATTTGTGTCATGCCCTTTGCCCGGGCGATATCGTTGAGCGCTTCACGTATCAGCACGCCGTCTCCAGCATCCTCTTCAAAGCAGGCATCCAGATAAGCCGCCATTTCTTCCGGTGATTTGAGAAACTCGACGGCATCAAAACGCGTAAATTGTTCGGCCATGATTTACTCCTCATTACCGATATGGTGTGCCGGGTGCTCTTGATTGGTTCAGGAGGGGGCGAACAATAGGATTGAGGCTGTAGAGTCGATAGTCAGCTTCGTCTGAGAATACTGCCAGCGGAATCGCAAGGTTTGGTAGGCCTAAGGAACAGTCCTACATCGATAGGGCATCCAGCATATCTGCCACCGAGAAAAATTCCCGATCAACCCCCGGCAACACCGGCCGCTTCAAGACGATCACCGGCACCCCACGCTCACGGGCCACTTCGAGCTTCGGTTCGGTCGCTGTGCTGCCGCTGTTCTTGCTGATCAGCACGTCGATGTTCCGGCGCTCGAACAGTTCACGTTCATCGTCGATCAGGAATGGCCCACGGGCGCCAATCACTTCGCAGCGTTCGTTGCCCGGATACACGTCCAGTGCGCGCAGGGTCCAGAATTGCTCCGGGGGAATTTCATCCAGGTGCTGCAGGGGTTCGCGACCGAGGGTGACCAGCGGTCGGTGGAAGGGCTCCAGGGCTTCGATCAGTTCGACCCAATCGCTGACTTCGCGCCAGTCATCTCCCGCCTGGGCTTGCCACGCCGGACGCCGTAGCGCCCAGCAGGGAACGCCGCTCAAACGCGCGGCAAGCGCAGCGTTCTGGCTGATTTGGGCGGCGTAGGGGTGGGTGGCGTCGAGCAGCAGATCGATCCCTTCATCGCCAATGAACTGCGCCAGGCCCTCGACACCGCCATAGCCACCGACCCGAACCCGGCATTGCAGGTCGGTCGGCACCCGGCCGATCCCGGCCAGGCTGTAGATATGCTGCGGTCCCAGTGTGCGGGCAATGACCAGGGCTTCGGTCACGCCGCCGAGCAACAGGATGCGTTTCATTGAAAGGCTCCCGCGTGGCCAACGATCCCGCCCTGGCGATCGATGGCAAAGACTTCCACCTGGACCTGCGCCGGCACTACGCTGCGGGCAAAATCCAGGGCGTGCCGACAGACCGCATCGCCCAGGGCGACCCCGGCTGCGGCGGCCATGGCCAGTGCCTGCTGGCTGGTGTTGGCTTCGCGGATATTCTGCTGCAACGTCGCATCGGCGCCGACCTGCGCCGCCCACAGTGCCAGTTGCGGCAGATCGATACTCGAATGGCGACTGTGCAGGTCCATATGCCCGGCCGCCAGTTTGCTGATCTTGCCGAAACCACCGCACAGGCTGAGTTTATCCACCGGCACTTTGCGCAGGTGCTTGAGCACGGCACCGACGAAGTCGCCCATTTCGATCAGGGCGATTTCCGGCAGGTTGTAGACCCGACGCATGGTGTCTTCGCTGGCGTTGCCGGTGCAGGCGGCGATGTGCAGATAACCGTTGGTTTTCGCCACGTCGATGCCCTGGTGGATCGAGGCGATGTAGGCTGCGCAGGAAAACGGCCGGACGATGCCGCTGGTACCGAGGATCGACAGGCCGCCCAGAATGCCGAGGCGCGGGTTCATGGTTTTGAGTGCCAGTGCCTCACCGTTTTCGACATTGACCGTGACGTCGAAACCACCGCTGTAGCCGAGTTCGTCGGCCAGGCGCGCCAGGTGTTCGCTGATCATCTTGCGTGGCACCGGGTTGATCGCGGGCTCGCCGACACCCAGCACCAGCCCGGGCCGGGTCACGGTGCCGACGCCGCGACCGGCATGGAAGCGAGTCCCCGGCTCGGTGCTCAGGCGCACCTGGGAGTAGAGCAGGGCGCCGTGGGTCACATCGGGATCGTCACCGGCGTCCTTGAGGGTTCCCGCTTCGGCGCCGTCTTCGGTGAGGCGACAGAATTCCAGGCGCATCTGCACCTGCTTGCCTTTGGGCAGCACGATTTCCACCGCATCGGCCGATGTGCCAGCCAGCAGCAGACGCGCGGCGGCGAGGCTGGTAGCCGTGGCGCAACTGCCGGTGGTCAGGCCACTGCGCAGGGGGGCGGGTTGTTCGGCGGTTTCATCGCGCATCGGAGGGTTTCGTCACGTCCAGCAAGGTAATCGGCAAGGCCTGACGCCAGGTGTCGAAGTCGCCCAGCGGTTGCGCCTGGGCGATATGAATGCGGGTCAGTTCACCGCCGTGTTGCTCTCGCCAGGCCATCAGGGTCATTTCACTTTGCAGGGTGACGGCGTTGGCAATCAACCGGCCTCCGGGTTTGAGTTCGGCCCAGCAAGTATCGAGCACGCCTTCGCGAGTGACACCTCCACCGATGAAAATCGCGTCCGGCCGCTCAAGCCCCGCCAGGACCTGTGGCGCACTGCCGCGAACCAGTTGCAGGCCAGGAACGCCAAGGGTATCGCGGTTGTGTTCGATCAATGTTTGTCGGCCCGCATCCGCCTCGATGGCCAGGGCGCGACAACTCGGATGAGCGCGCATCCATTCGATGCCGATCGAACCGCTGCCGGCACCGACGTCCCACAGCAGCTCTCCGGGGACCGGTGCCAGGCGTGCGAGGGTGATGGCGCGCACATCGCGTTTGGTCAGTTGGCCATCGTGCTTGAAGGCTGAGTCCGGCAGGCCGGCCAGTCGCGACAGGCGCAGCGTGTTCGGCTCGGCAATACACTCGATGGCGATCAGGTTCAGGTCGGCGATCAGCGTATCGCTCCAGTCGCTGGCGATACCGTCGACACGCCGCTCGGCTTCACCGCCCAGGTGTTCCAGCACGCTGAGACGGCTGGGGCCGAAGCCACGTTCGCGCAACAGTGCGGCGATGGCGGCAGGGCTGCGGCCATCGTTGCTCAATACCAGCAGGCGCACGCCGCTGGACAGGTGGGCATTGAGTGCGGCGACAGGCCGGGCCACCACAGAAACAGTGACTACATCCTGCAGGGGCCAGCCCATTCGCGCGGCGCCCAGTGAGCAGGAGGATGGCGCGGGAAGCGTCAGCATTTCGGCGGCGGGGAGTTGGCGGGCGAGACTGGCGCCGACGCCGTAAAACATCGGATCACCACTGGCCAGGACGCAAACGGGTTCGCCACGGTGGGACAGCAGCGGCTCAAGGGAGAAAGGGCTCGGCCACGACTGGCGCTCGCCACGTATGCACGGTGGGAGCAAATCCAGATGCCGCTGGCCGCCGAATATTTTCGAGGCGCGCAACAGCGCATGCCGGGCGTTCTTGCCCAGGCCCTTGAAACCGTCTTCGCCGATGCCTACTACCGTCAGCCAGGGTGTCATGCCGTTCCTCAGTCACGCGTTCAACGTTGTTGGGCGGCATGATAGCGCGGGTTCCTTGAGCTGACTGCCTTCTCTTCCCGACCGGAGTCTTTTCATGCAGCGAAGTAAAGCAGGCATAATACCGCGCACTTTCGCCGTGAATCGCCTCGCCACCTGAACGGGTCCGCCTTGAACCAACGTCCGCTGTCCACCGCCTTGCGTCCCTCGGCTTGCCCGGGGTTGCTGCGTATTGTCCCGGCGCTGGATGGCGGTATCTGCCGGATCAAGTTGAATGGCGGTTCGATCAGCAGCGACCAGGCCGAGGCCGTGGTGGCTGCGGCCGAGTGTTTCGCCAGCGGGGTGATCGAGGCGACCAACCGGGCCAACCTGCAGATTCGCGGTATCGGCAATGAGCAATCGGCGTTGATCGACAACCTGCTGGCTGCCGATCTGGGGCCGCGCACGGCGGGTGGCGACGACGTGCGCAACCTGATGCTGAGCCCCGGCGCCGGGATCGACCGGCGCATGCTGTTCGACACGCGCCCGCTGGCCGGGCAAATCCTCGCCACACTGCAAAGCCACGAAGCTTTTCACGGCCTCAGTGCCAAGTTCGCCGTGCAGCTTGATGGCGGTGAAGACCTGGCGATGCTCGAACATCCCCATGACCTGTGGCTCTCGGCGTTTGCGCAAGACGGTGAGCAACGGCTGGCGTTCGGCCTGGCGGGATGCCCGACGGACAGCCCCGTCGGTTCGGTTGCGCTCGCCGACGGGCATGCGCTGGTGGTCGCGGTCCTTGAGTCGTTCCTTGAACTGGCGCGCCCCGAGCAGACGCGGATGCGCCATTTGCTGACTGAATATTCGGTCGAGGCCGTACTGCTCAGGCTGGCTGAGCGAGTGCCGCTGCAAGCCGTTGTCGGTTGGCAGCGGGTTTCAGGCTCCAGTGATTTGCACGTGGGTGCCCATCCCCAGGGCAAGCCCGGTGTTGTCTATGTCGGGGCTGTCCCGCCGCTGGGGCGGCTCGATCCGGCGATGCTGCGGGGCGTGGCACGACTGGCACGTGAGTTCGGAGACTCCAGCCTGCGTTTCACGCCCTGGCAAAGCCTGCTGCTGCCCAATGTCCGCGGGGAAAACGCCGCTGAGGTCATTGGGCAATTGCAATCTCTGGGCTTGCACTGTGAAACCGATCAGCCATTGTCCCGGTTGATCGCCTGCACCGGCTCGAACGGCTGCGGCAAAGGCCTGGCCGAAACCAAGGGCGATGCGCTGAAACTGGCCACCTTGCTCCGGCGTCACAGACAAACGCCGAGCGTGCACTTGAGCGGATGCGCGCGCTCCTGCGCCGCCGCGCATAGGGCGCCCGTCACAATGCTGGCCGTCGCCCCCGGTCACTACGATCTCTATTTTCGCGATGCAACGCAGCCGGGTTTCGGCGCGCTGCACGCACGCAACCTTACTATTGAAGCGGTCGCGGCCTTGCTCGACGCCCGCTCACGGAGCCCCCTTGATGCTTGATTACATCCGCGACGGTCAGGAGATCTATCGCAACTCCTTCGCGATCATTCGCGCCGAGGCCAACCTCGACCGAATCCCGGCCGATCTGGAGAAACTCGCGGTCCGTGTGATTCACGCCTGCGGCATGGTCGAGGCTATCGACGGTCTGCAGTTTTCCGAAGGGGCGGGCAAGGCCGGGCGTGATGCGCTGGCGGCCGGCGCGCCGATTTTGTGCGATGCGCGGATGGTCTCCGAAGGCGTGACCCGCGCACGGCTGCCGGCGAACAACGCGGTGATCTGCACCTTGCGCGATGAGAGCGTTCCAGACCTGGCCCGTGAGTTGGGCAATACCCGCTCAGCCGCTGCGCTGGAGCTGTGGCGCCCGCATCTGGAAGGCAGCGTGGTGGTCATCGGCAACGCTCCGACCGCGCTGTTCTATTTGCTGGAAATGCTTGATGCCGGTGCGCCGAAACCGGCGTTGATCCTTGGTTTTCCAGTAGGTTTTGTCGGCGCCGCCGAATCCAAGGCTGCGCTGGCGGCTGACAGCCGCGGCGTGCCTTTTGTCATCATGCAGGGCCGCTTGGGCGGTAGCGCCATGGCTGCCGCCGCCATCAATGCCCTCGCCACGGAGATCGAATGATGCAGCAACCTGGACGTTTGATCGGTCTCGGCGTCGGCCCCGGTGATCCGGAGCTGATTACCGTTAAAGCCCTGCGCCTGCTGCGCGAATCGCCGGTGGTGGCCTATTTCGTCGCCAAGGGCAAAAAGGGCAATGCGTTCGGCATCATCGAAGCGCACCTGCAGGACGCGCAGAATCTGTTGCCGCTGGTGTACCCGGTGACCACCGAAGCCTTGCCGGCGCCGTTGTCCTATGAGCAAGTGATCAGCGATTTCTACGATGACGCTGCGCAAGAGCTGGCGGCACACCTGGATGCCGGCCGCGACGTGGCGGTGATCTGCGAGGGTGATCCGTTCTTCTACGGCTCCTACATGTACCTGCACGACCGGCTTGCCGAGCGTTATCAGGCTGAGGTCGTGCCGGGTGTGTGCTCCATGCTGGGTGGCGCCTCGGTACTCGGTGCACCATTGGTGTATCGCAATCAGAGTTTGTCGGTGTTGTCCGGCGTATTGCCGCACGACGAACTCAAGCGTCGCCTGGCCGATGCCGATGCGGCGGTGATCATGAAGCTGGGGCGAAACTTTCCCAAGGTGCGCCAGGTGCTGGAAGAACTCGGCCTGGCCGAGCGTGCGCTGTACGTCGAACGCGCCACCATGGCGAATCAGAAGATCGTGCCGCTGGACCGGGTCGAGCCGATGTCCTCGCCGTATTTCTCGTTGATCATCGTTCCCGGTGAAAGGTGGCAAGGCTGATGACCCGTCCAGTTCCGGCGATTGTCATTCTCGGCAATGGCAGCCTCGCGACCGCGCGCAGCATTCAACAGGTGTACCCCCAAGCCTTGATCCACGGCCTGGCCGAACGGGTCGAAGGCGCGGATCGGGTTTATCACGAATTTGGCACGACCTTGCGCGAGCTTTATCAGCAGGGCACACCGATCATTGCCCTGTGCGCGGCCGGAATCGTGATCCGCACGCTGGCGCCCTTGTTGCTGGAAAAGGGCGCCGAGCCACCGGTACTGGTGGTGGCCGAAGACGGCAGCGCCGTGGTCCCACTGCTGGGTGGCCTCGGCGGGGTGAATGTAATGGCCCGGGAGATTGCCGCCGCGCTTGAAGTCGCTGCGGCGATCACCACCAGCGGCGAGTTGCGTTTCGGCACCTGCCTGCTCAACCCGCCCAGCGGTTATGCCCTTGGCGATCTGGAACTGGGCAAGCGTTTCGTTTCCGATTTGCTCGCCGGCGAAAGGGTGCGCATCGAAGGTGACGCCCCGTGGCTGGCGCAGGCGCAGTTGCCCGAAGACGCCCAGGCACGGTTGGCGGTGCATGTCAGTCATGCCGAGCGGACACCCGCGGCCAACGAATTGCTGATCTATCCGCGCAATGTGGTGGTCGCTGTGGATGCGGGCCTGGCGAACGTCGCGGGGGCGGTGCGCGAGGCGTTGCATCAGGCAAAAATCGCCGTGCAGTCGCTGGCTTGCCTATTGGCCGCCGACAGCGAAATGGCCAGTCCCGAGTTGCGCGAAGCGGCGCTTGAACTGGGCGTGCCGCTGCGTTTTGCCAGCGCCGAGGGTGGTCTCGGCGAGCGCCTGCGTTTGGCGATCGACGAGTCTGTCAGCCTCCATGGCGACGATACGCTGAGCATCGCGATTGCCGGTCATCCGCTGGATCCGTTGCAGATTGGCCGGCCTCGCGGACGTTTGGCCGTGATCGGCCTGGGGCCGGGTGCCGCGGAACTGATGGTGCCGGCCGTGAAGGCGGAACTGGCCCGCGCAACCGACGTGTTGGGATACGAAACCTACGTACGCATGGCCGGGCCGTTTCGCGCCGACCAGGTGCTGCATTGCACCGACAATCGCGAAGAGATGCAACGCGCCCGCCACGCTTTCGAACTGGCAGCCCAAGGGCGTTCGGTGGTGGTGGTTTCTTCCGGGGATCCGGGGGTTTTCGCCATGGCCGCCGCGGTGCTTGAAGCGTTGCATGAGTCCACCGATGCGGCATGGCACAGGGTCGATCTGGAAGTCCTGCCAGGTGTCTCCGCATCACTGGCAACCGCTGCCCAGGCTGGCGCGCCCTTGGGTCATGACTTCTGCGTGCTATCGCTGTCGGACAACCTCAAGCCCTGGTCGATCATAGAAAAACGTCTGGATCTGGCGGCCCAAGCCGACCTGGCCCTGGCGTTCTACAACCCGATTTCTCGCTCTCGCCCGTGGCAACTTGGGCAGGCGCTGGACATCGTTCGCCGTCACCGCGCGCCGCAGACGCCGGTTGTGCTGGGGCGGGACATCGGCCGTCCGGGTCAAACCCTGCGTGTCCTCACCCTCGGGCAGTTGACCCCTGATCAGGTCGACATGCGCACCATGGTATTGATCGGCTCTTCCACGACCTGCGTTTTTCCCCGCGCCGGGGGGCGTGAATGGGTATACACGCCGCGCTGGTACGGGACCAAGCCGGGCTGTTGATCATTACGGCCTCGTTCCGGGGCCGTTTTGCCCAGATAATAATGTGAGCAGTTTTTTGTTGTGTTTGGGGTGGCAACTAATTGTATAAGTTTCCGTTTATGATTGATTGAGTCTTGTTGGTTAATGCTTTAGTTTGAATTTGTCGCATGAGGCGGCTTAATGCTAACTAAGGAATTAATTATGGATGATTCTATTTCAGCGGACGTTTTGTTTGATCCCATATCGCAGGATTCTTATTTTGAGAAAATTGAGAGTCGGCTAGCCGAAGTTTCTTCACGCCCGCGTGCCAGAAGTTTCAGTGAGGGACTCAATGTTGCGATCGATCGTACAGAGCAAGAGCATGATGCGTCGATTATCGGTCAATCCCTCGTAGTGTTCGAGGAGCGTCTCTCCGAGGACGACAAACAGGATGCATTGGATAGTCAGGCCTTTGCCGAGGCCGTCGTTCGCGAGCTGCCTGCCGGCAGCTCCCAGGAGCAGCGTTACGCCGCGTACAACGAGGCATTGACTGCGATCGGTTGGGTTACCGAAAGCTATACGCGCAAAAAGTACGATTCCAAAACACTGACGCTGACTATGAATGAAGCACTTTTACAGGTACTCCAGACCGTCATCAGTGCTGGCTCGGGTAACGTGTTAAGTCTGGTGGCCAGCGGCTTCGAAAAGCTGAAGGGTGACCAGGCAGCACTGAAAATTGTCGATTCGAGCAGCAAGAACAGTCAAGTCGTCAGCTTCAAGGCTGTCCCCTGCATCGTCGCTCCAGGTGGTGGTATGGCTATGGTCATGGGAGGGCTGGACGTCTATAGCAAGGATTACAACGGCGACTTTTTGTTCTTCACCTTCAATACTCAAGGCGTGCATTTTTTTCAGGCAGCTGGAGTTCGAAAATTCAATAAACGTGCTTTCGATCGCAAACGTCAGCAGGTGTATAGCTATATCGATGCGTTTGGTGACGGGCTATTTAAAAAGTTGGTGGATTAACAGCAGCAAGTAAAGTTGTGAGCTGTTCTGGGTTTGTTGAAGTTCGGCTGGCGAGGTGTTGATATGCCGGTACTTGCTGATGCTGTTGTTGTGGGTGGTTGTTTGCTTGCCTTTGACTCAAAGGTGGACTTGCAAGATCAACAGGATATACAGGATTGTTTGCTATATGCCGAATTGACGGCAAATGACAGATACCCTGAACACTCCACACAGAAGGTTTGGTTCGATTGCTACAAGAGACAATTGCTGGAAGTCGGTTTTACCCTGGACGCCATGGTTCACACCGAACCGTTCCAGGTGGCGAATGTTCCTCAATTACTAAGGATTGGTCGTGATGTTATTGTCCGGCTGGGTTCCAAACGCATGGGGGAACTTTTCGAACATACCTACAAGGCAATGGAATTAGACAAATTCGCCTGGGAGTTTTTCCACAATAACGTGATGCAAGGTGGTCAAGGCATTCTCAAATGCGCACCTTGCGAGCGTCTCGCCTCGGGCAAAACGGTTGTTTGTCTTTTTGGCATGCGTGTCAGCACCACTGTGAAGGAGGAGGACTTCTTTTTCTGGAAGGAGTTTGACAAACGGATGCTGATTGTCCCGGATGGCGGTGTCTATGCCTTCAAAAGAAAGATTTTTGAGGATCACCGTGTGCGGGTGCACGAGAAAATCGACGCTTACTCCGACAAATTACTTGTGCACAAACTCAAGCTCTGATTTTTAGGGGTAGAAATGACAGGCCTTGTCTTGACGACAAGGCCTCTTTGCGAGAGTGATGCCCGTCAGGTCAAGGCACCAGATAGCCCTTGACCCCGGTAAAAATGATCTGCGCCGCCAGTGCACATACAAACAACCCCATCAAGCGGCTGACGATCTGTAAGCCCTGATCGCCGAGAATGCGCTCGATGCGGTTCGACAGATAAAGCACCACCCCGACAGTAAAACTGGCCAGGGCAATACTGACAATTGCCATGAGCTTGTCGTCCCAGTGTGGTTGGCTCACGCCCATCACCAGCAAAGCACCGATGGTGCCGGGGCCGACGGTCAGCGGAATGGTCAGCGGGACGATGGTCACATCCTGCTGCACGTTGTCGGTCTGTACTGCCGATTTGCCTTGTGCCATCCCGAGCGCCGAGATGAACAGGACGCTGCCTGCACCGATGCGGAACGCATCCACGGTAATGCCGAAAACACTGAAGATCGCCCGGCCGAACAAATACAGCAGCACACTGGAGACCAGAGTCGCGACCGCCACTTTCCAGGCCAGCCGATGCTGTTCCTTGCGCGAGTAACCGCGGGTCAGGCTGATGAAGCAGGACAACACGAAGAATGGGCTGTAGAGCACCAGCATCTTCAAGTAAACGCTGAACAACACATGGAGCATGGTGCCGGGCTCGCTGGCAAGGGAAGTCGAGGGGGAGTCTATCAGGGGTTGCGCCGTCTGTCGGCTCAGGACGTTTGGGTCGTTGCGCGATTCTGCTGATCACGCTGGGCGACCCAGTGTTCGATCAATTCGCGCAGTTGCGACAGTTCGACCGGTTTGGCCATGTGTCCATCCATGCCGGCCTGACGTGCACGCTCTTTGTGCTCGGCCAGGATATGCGCGGTCAATGCCACCACGGGAGTACGGACCCGCTGGTTGCCGACTTCCCAGGCGCGCAATTGCTGAGTGGCCGAGAAGCCGTCGAGGATCGGCATTTCGCAGTCCATCAGCACCAGGTCGTAACGCTGGGCTTTCATCGCCTGCAAGGCTTCTTCGCCGTTGCAGGCAGTATCCGGTTGCAGGTTGAGCTTGCTCAGCATGCCGCGGATCACCTTGGTCGAAATGCTGTTGTCTTCGGCCACCAGAATGCGGAAATCGCTGGGGACCTTGATCGGCAGGGCAGGGCCGCTTGGCAGTGGCGGGATGACGACCAGGCCTTTGTTGCGTTGGGTGAGTTCGTCGGCCAGGGTGGTCTTGAGGGTGTAGCCGGCCACCGGTTTGGCGAGGATGCGCTTGATCCCGGAGTTGCGCGCGATGATCTTGCTCGGCGCATTGCTGATGCCGGTGAGCATGATCAGCAGGATGTCATGGTTCAGGCTCGGGTCTTCCTTGATCTTGGCCGCCAGTTGCATGCCGGTCATGCCGGGCATGTTCTGGTCCAGCAGGACCACATCGAAGTAATCGCGCAAATGAGCCTTGGTGCGCAGCAGCGCCAGTGCTTCCTTGCCGGAAGATGCGGCGCTTACGTTCAGGCCCCAGGCGCTGCATTGCTGCACCAGCACTTTGCGACAGGTGTCATTGTCGTCCACCACCAATACCCGCGCGCCTTGCAGCGGGCCGTCGAGGTCGGAGGTCGGGTGTTCGAGGCGATCCGGGTCCAGTGGCAGGGTCAGCCACAGGGTGCTGCCCTGGTTGCTGCCGCTCTTGATTCCGAATTCCCCTTGCATCAGGCGGATCAGCTGGCGGGCAATCACCAGCCCCAGGTTGCCGCCCAGGTGGGTGGCCGAGAGAAAATGTCGGCTGTGCAGTTCGGCGTGCATCAGGGCGTCGCGTTCTTCGGCGTCCATCGGCTCGCCGCTGTCCTGCACGGCGATGCGCAGGCGTGGTTTGGCGTTGCGCTCATCGAGCGCCACGACGATCAGGATTTCCCCTTCATCGGTTTTCTTCAGGGCGTTTTCCAAAAGGCTCAACAGCGTCTGGCGCAGGCGAGTCGGATCACCACTGATCACCCGCGGCACTTGCGGCTGGATGAAACTGATCAGCTCGACGTTTTGCTGCTCGGCCTTGGCGCGGAAGATGCTCAGACAGTCTTCGATCAGTGCGTTGAGGTCGAACTGCACATCGTCCAGTTCGATCTGCCCTGATTCGAGTTTGGAAATGTCGAGTATTTCGTTGATCAGTGTCAGCAGCTCGTTGCCGGCGCTGTGGATCGTCTGCACATAGTCGCGTTGCTTGACTGAAAGCGGTGTGCCCAGCAGCAACTCGGTCATGCCCAGGACGCCGTTCATCGGTGTGCGGATCTCGTGGCTGATCTTCGCCAGGAACTCGGCCTTGGCGTTGATCTCGGCATTGCTGGCCGCCAGGTCGCGGCTGATGCTGAAACGGTCTTCGATGATGCGGCGCTGGCGCTCGCTCAATGCAATGCTCATCAGCAGGCCGCTGATGCAGATGAAGACCAGCAAGGTGGTGATCAGGTCGTGGGGTTCGATCAGGGTCAACCCCAGCAGCGCGGGCAGGATGACCAGTGTCCCCAGGTTGAACACCACCATGGCTGCCACGAAGAGGCGAGCCGGGCGATAACCCTTTTGCCAGTGATAGGCGCTGATGAACAGCATGGTCAAGCCTGCCAGGGCTACCAGGCCGTAGGTAATGAAGTTCAGCGGCAAGGTATTGACGAACAGCAGCATCAGGCCGCAGGCGGTGATGAGCAGGACCTCGCCCAGCAGCAACCGGTTCAGCGGGTGCGGCCCGAGCGGGGAGAAGAAGCGATAGGCAAGCATCAGCCCGCAGGGCGCAGTCAGTAGCAGTGCCAGGTAAGCCCCCGGCGTTTGCAGTGCACGCCAGTCCGGTAGCCAGGGGCCAATGAGGTTCAGCAACAGCAGCAGGCTGAGCATCAACAGCCCTTCGCACGTCGCCAGCCAGACGGCACTGTGCGAGCGGGTGTAGGCGTAGCGGATGAGATTGTGCAGGATCAACATGGCGATGCAGCCGAACAGCAGGCCATAGATCAGCGTCTGGGTCTGGTTGGCAGCCGCGATGATCGCCGATTGCAGGGTGATATGGGGGCGCAACTGGTGATCGGAGGCCAGTCGCAGGTAGACATCGAGGGGGTTGTCGCTTTGCGGCAAGGCCAGCATGAAGTCACTGCTGGGCAGTGGTCGCTCGGATTGGGGCTGTTCGTTGCCCGTGCTGGATTGATCGATCAGCCTTTCGCCATCCAGTACGTACATGTTGAGCTGGTGCAGGTCAGGCGCGAACACTCGCAGCAACTGCTCGTGTTTACCCGGTGCAAGCCTGAATCGCAACCAAAGCGCGCCATCGGGTTCGGCCGCGGTGATGCGGTCGAGTTCGATAGGGCTGAATTGATTGGTGTAGCGTGCGGAGCGGATGTCGCTCAGTTGCAGGTCGCCCTGTTCGTCGAGCAATACTGCCCAGCCACTGCCTTGCGCGGCCTGGGCCGGTAGCATGCAGAGCAGGGTCAGCAAAGTGACGGTCAAGCTTATGGCGATCCTGAGCCAGCGCACGGCGAAATCCCTTCGTTAGGTTGATGCCAGAATATAACGATGCGCGGCGCCGGAATAGCCAGGCAATAAACCCTGTTCATTGCCTGGCGCGGTGTTTACCTTATTCCTGATTTTCGCCACGCTCGCGGGCAATGGCGCGGTAGCCAATGTCCTTGCGGTAGAAACAGCCTTCCCAGTCGATGGCAGCCGCCAGCTTGTAGGCCTGCTGCTGTGCAGCGTCGACGCTGGCACCCATGGCCGTGGCGCACAGCACGCGACCACCGGCCGTCACTACCTGGCCATCCTTGAGCGCAGTGCCGGCGTGGAAGACTTTGCCTTCCAGTGCCGCCGCTGCATCCAGGCCATTGATGGCCACGCCCTTGGTGTAGTCACCAGGATAGCCGCCAGCTGCCAGCACGATGCCGACGCTCGGGCGTGGATCCCATTGTGCTTCTACTTTATCCAGGGCCTGGGCCAGGGCGGCTTCGACCAGCAGTACCAGGCTCGACTGCAGGCGCAGCATCACCGGTTGGGTCTCGGGGTCACCGAAACGGCAGTTGAACTCGATGACTTTTGGATTGCCGGCCTTGTCGATCATCAGGCCGGCGTACAGGAAGCCAGTGTAGACGTTGCCTTCCTCGGCCATGCCACGCACGGTCGGCCAGATCACCAGGTCCATGACACGTTTGTGCACGTCGGCGGTGACCACTGGCGCCGGGGAGTAAGCACCCATGCCGCCGGTATTCGGACCCGTGTCGCCGTCACCGACGCGCTTGTGGTCCTGGCTAGTGGCCATCGGCAGGACGTTCTTGCCGTCGACCATGACGATGAAGCTGGCTTCTTCGCCGTCCAGAAACTCTTCGATGACCACGCGCGAACCGGCATCGCCAAAGGCATTACCCGCCAACATGTCACGAACCGCGTCTTCGGCTTCGGCCAGGGTCATGGCCACGATCACGCCTTTACCGGCCGCCAGACCGTCGGCCTTGATCACGATCGGTGCGCCTTTTTCGCGCAGGTAAGCCAGGGCAGGCTCGATTTCGGTGAAGTTCTGGTAGTCGGCAGTCGGGATCTTGTGGCGAGCCAGGAAGTCCTTGGTGAAAGCTTTCGAGCCTTCCAGCTGCGCAGCGCCGGCGGTCGGGCCGAAGCAATCCAGGCCGCGGCTGCGGAACAGATCCACAACACCGGCGACCAGCGGCACTTCAGGGCCGACAATAGTCAGGGAAACGTTTTTCTCGGCAAAGTCTGCCAGTTGCTCAAGTGCCAGTACGTCGATGGCGACGTTCTCGCACTTGGCTTCGATGGCGGTACCGGCATTGCCCGGAGCCACGAACACCTTCTGCACGCGCGGGTCCTGAGCCACTTTCCAGGCCAGGGCGTGTTCACGGCCACCGCTGCCAATGATCAAAACATTCATTTCAAAAACCTCGGATGACGCAAATCTGGGAACTGTAGGAGCGAGCATGCTCGCGATGGTGGTTAACGATAACGCGGGGCCTCTGGAACAGCGCGGCGTCTAATCGATCATCGCGAGCATGCTCGCTCCTACAGGGGAAGCCGTCCTATCAGTGACGGAAGTGGCGCATGCCCGTAAAGACCATCGCGATGCCTGCTTCATCCGCCGCCGCAATCACTTCAGCATCACGCATCGAGCCGCCCGGCTGGATCACCGCGGTGATCCCGGCCTTGGCTGCATTGTCGATGCCGTCGCGGAACGGGAAGAATGCGTCGGAAGCCATGACCGCACCGGCAACCTGCAGGCCCGCATGCTCGGCCTTGATCGCAGCAATGCGCGCCGAGTTCACGCGGCTCATCTGGCCGGCGCCGACACCGATGGTCTGGCGATTCTTGGCGTAGACGATAGCGTTGGACTTCACGTACTTGGCGACTTTCCAGGCGAAGATCAGGTCATGGATTTCCTGTTCGGACGGTGCGCGCCTGGTGACCACTTTCAGGTCGTCGGCACTGATCATGCCGATGTCGCGGCTCTGTACCAGCAGGCCACCGTTGACACGCTTGTAGTCCCAGGCCGCCGCACGGTCAGCCGACCACTCGCCGCAGGCCAGCAGGCGTACGTTGGCTTTGGCGGCGACAATGGCGCGGGCTTCTTCGCTGACCGATGGAGCGATGATCACTTCGACGAACTGACGCTCGACGATGGCCTTGGCGGTCTCGGCGTCCAGCTCGCGGTTGAAGGCGATGATGCCGCCGAAGGCGGATTCGGTGTCGGTGGCGTAGGCCAGGTCGTAGGCCTTGCGAATGCCACCTTCGGCGTCAGGGCTGACCGCCACGCCGCACGGGTTGGCGTGCTTGACGATGACGCAAGCCGGCTTGACGAAGCTCTTCACGCACTCCAGGGCGGCGTCGGTGTCGGCCACGTTGTTGTACGACAGTTCCTTGCCCTGCAGTTGGGTCGCGGTGGCGATGCCGACTTCGGCGGGCTTGGCTTCAACGTAGAACGCCGCGCTCTGGTGCGGGTTCTCGCCGTAGCGCATTTCCTGGGCCTTGATGAACTGGCTGTTGAAGGTGCGCGGGAACTCGCTGCGACCTTCCGTGCCGAGGGTGTCGGCGGCCTGGTTCACGGTGCCCATGTAGTTGGCGATCATGCCGTCGTAGGCCGCGGTGTGCTCGAAGGCCTTGAGCATCAGGTCGAAACGCTGGGCGTAGGTCAGGCCACCGGCCTTGAGGTTTTCCAGGACGCTGGCGTAATCGCTGGCGTTGACCACGATGGCCACGTCTTTATGGTTCTTGGCAGCGGAACGGACCATGGTCGGGCCGCCAATGTCGATGTTCTCGATGGCGGTCGGCAGGTCGCAGCCTGGCTTGTTGATGGTGGCTTCGAACGGGTACAGGTTGACCGCTACCAGGTCGATCGGCTTGATGCCGTGCTCGTTCATGATGGCGTCGTCGATACCGCGGCGACCGAGGATCCCACCGTGGATTTTCGGGTGCAGGGTCTTCACCCGACCGTCCATCATTTCCGCGAAACCGGTGTAATCAGCGACTTCCACTGCGGCGACACCGTTGTCCTGCAGCAGCTTGAACGTCCCACCGGTGGAGAGGATCTCGACGCCCAGGGCTTCAAGCTCCTTGGCGAATTCGAGGATCCCGGTCTTGTCGGAAACGCTGATCAAGGCGCGGCGGATCGGCAGGCGGGTAGTCTGGTCGGTCATCTCAATTTCCATCAAAAGGGTCAGCAAAAAAGGCGACCGGTTTTACGCGGGCGCCTTTCTGGTTTGATTGAATGCTTACAGCAAATCGTACTGCTTGAGTTTCTTGCGCAGCGTGCCCCGGTTCAGTCCGAGCATCTCGCTGGCCTTGGTCTGGTTGCCCTTGACGTAGTTCATCACGCATTCGAGCAGGGGAGCCTCGACTTCGGAGAGCACCAGGTTGTACACATCCGTGACGGCAGCGCCCTCAAGGTGGGCGAAATAATTGTGCAGCGCCTTCTCGACACTCCCGCGAAGGGTCTGGCCTTCTTCGCTTGGCGTATTGAGGTGCTGTTTCAAATTTACGTTGTCGCTCACGGGTGTTGTTCCACTCACTAAAGTCTCGGTCATCATCGTCATGCGGCCACCCACTCTCCGTCCCCTGTCAGGCTCTTGTAACGCTCGGCGAAAAATGCCCGAACGTTGGCGCATTGTGTATCCGTACCATCCAAACGATTGAAGTGGGCGCGAAACTCCCTGGCGCCCGGCAGGGTTGCGAGATACCAGCCCACATGCTTTCGAGCAATGCGCACACCCATGACATCGCCATAGAAGGCGTGCAGGGCGGCCAGATGCTCTAGCAGAATGCGTTCCACCTCGATCAGTTCCAGCGCCGGGAGTTTCTCGCCGGTACGCAGGAAATGGTCGATCTCGCGAAAAATCCATGGCCGCCCCTGGGCGGCCCGGCCAATCAACAAACCATCGGCACCGGTCGCATCGAGCACGTACCGGGCTTTTTCCGGCGAATCGATATCGCCATTGGCGAAGACCGGGATCGACACCGCCTGCTTTATCGCGGCAATGGTGTCGTATTCGGCTTCACCGGTGTACAGGTCGGCACGGGTGCGGCCATGCACCGCCAGCGCCGTAATGCCTGCCTGCTCGGCGATCTTCGCCACCGTCAGGCCATTCTTGTTGTCCCGGTCCCAACCGGTCCGGATCTTCAGGGTAACCGGCACATCGACTGCAGCCACGACGGCCTGCAGGATCTCGGTTACCAGGGGTTCATCCTTCAACAGTGCGGAACCGGCAGCCTTGTTGCAGACCTTCTTGGCCGGACAGCCCATGTTGATGTCAATAATCTGTGCGCCCATTTCAACGTTGGCACGGGCAGCGTCCGCCAGCATCTGCGCGTCCCCACCGGCGATCTGTACCGAGCGTGGCTCGGGATCACCCTCGTGGATCATGCGCATGCGCGACTTGCGGGTGTTCCACAAACTCATGTCGCTGGTGACCATTTCCGAGACGACCAGTCCCGCGCCCAGGCGTTTGCACAGCTGACGAAAGGGCTGGTCGGTGACACCCGCCATGGGAGCGAGGATCAAGCTGTTATGTAATGTGTATGGGCCGATGCGTACCGCCGACATAGGACTTCCCTGTTGTGGGGCCGGATCATGAGAGTTCGAAAAAGGGTTGGCATGATACCCGCTCTCGATGACTGGATAAAGGCTGAATTGAACAAAATCTGAACAGCTAATCTGTTATTGCCCATGGTTTGGTTTGCCAAGGGGAGTCGAAAAGCCGGAGATCGGTGAAGCGTTTCACTCCGGAGAGTGAAAGCTCAGACTGTAGTTCACGGCTTTGGCGCCGGGGTCGAGAATGTCCAGGGCGATGTGGATTGGTGTTTGCGGAGGCATTTCCGCCATGCCTTCGAGATCGCCATTGAGGTATTCACCGGGTTTGAAGCGGCGACTGGCGATCAGGTGGCCATTGAGATCGGCGAAGCGCAATTCCAGCAGCGGGAAGGGCTGGGAGAAGGTCGCGCGGTTATAGATGATTGCATCGACCACCAGGGCGCCATTGAATTCGGGATGGCTGCGCACCACCAGGTTGCTGCTTTTGATTTTGGCGATGTCGACTTTGGAGGGCACGGTGCAGCCAATCTGCGGGCACAGTTGCTGGAACCAGGGGCGATATTGATCCTGTCGCGCCAGCTCGTCGAAATGGTAGGCGATGTACTGGCCGGCGAGGGCGCCAGCGGCAATCAGCACCAGCAGCAGCCACAGCAGCCGTCGGCCCCAGGGCGAGCGGCGTTTTTGCCAGTCCAGCTGCAGCGGGTCGTCGGTCAGGTCTTGCAGCACTTCGGCACGCACGCCCGGTTCGCTGCGTCCGCGTCGCTTGCCCAGTGGTTCGATCGAGGGCAGATCGTCGTCGATTTCGTTCTCGTCGGCGGCCGACAGGCGTTCTTGCTGCAGCGGTGCATCGAGCGGGTCGTGCAAGCGCAGTTGAGGCGGCTGCTCTTCGTCCTCGAGATCAACCGGCTCCAAAGACAGCGAGGGTTCGGTGCGCGAGGTATTGCCCGGTTCGACCGGCGGCTCTGGTGGCTCAAGGCTGTCGAGCGGTTGGTCGACTTGCGCCCGATCGGCCGCCGACTCACTGAACAGGCTGTCGGGCCACTGCTCCTCGTCATCCTGTCCGGTGCTGTCGCGACGGGCGCTCAGCGAGTCGTCGCGGTGGCGGCCGAGTTCGGTGGCCGGCTGGATTTCCCGCTGTTCGAGCCGGGCAAGTTCTTCGTCGAGGTCGAGGCTGTCCAGGTCCAGCTCGGTCGCGCTCCATTGCTTTTGGCTGATGGCGCGCGGTTCTGTGGGCTGCGGCGTCTGGGTGATGACCGGTGCGACTGGCTCTTTGCCGGCCTGCTCCAGCAGCTGTTTGGCGGCATTGAACACCTGCAGGCAGGAGCCGCAACGAACCACCCCGCGAGCCACGCTCAACTGAGCATGGCTGACGCGGAAGCTGGTTTGGCAATGCGGGCACTGAGTGACGAAGCTGTCGGTCATGCGGCGATCCGGATTATGCAGACGGCCATTCTAGCGCCGACGGCCAGTGATGCGCACCCAGCCATCGCGATTGGCGATCGGGTCCAGATCGAAGTCCCTGGCGTAGGCGGCTGCGACTTCGTCGCCCTGTTCGGCGAGGATGCCCGACAGCGCCAGGCGTCCGCCCGACTTGACCAGGCTGGAAAGTTGCGGTGCCAACGAGACCAGCGGGCCGGCGAGAATGTTGGCGACCAGCACGTCGGCCTGTACTGGCGGCAAGTCTTCCGGCAGATACAGCGGGAACAGGTGTTCGGCTATGTTGTTGCGTCCAGCGTTGTCGCGGGAGGCTTCCAGTGCCTGCACGTCGATATCTGTGCCCACGGCCTCTTTGGCGCCGAGCAACAGTGCGGCAATCGCCAGGATTCCCGAGCCACAACCGAAGTCCAGCACGTTGCAGTCTTTCAGATCCTGACCGTCGAGCCACTCCAGGCACAACGCGGTGGTCGGGTGGGTGCCGGTGCCGAACGCCAGACCCGGGTCGAGCAGCAGGTTCACTGCGCCGGGCTCAGGGGCAGCGTGCCAGCTCGGCACGATCCACAGGCGCTGGCCGAAACGCATTGGCTGGAAATTGTCCATCCAGCTGCGTTCCCAGTCCTGGTCTTCGATCACTTCGCTGTGGTGTTCAGGCAGCGGGCTGCCGGTCAGCAGCTCCAGGTGGGCCAGTACTGGGCCAGGCTCGGTGCCACCCTCGAACAGGGCCAGCAGGTGCGTGTGCGACCACAGCGGCGTGGTGTTGAGTTCCGGCTCGAAGATCGGCTGATCTTCGGCGTCCATGAAGGTCACCGACACGGCGCCCACTTCAAGGAAAGCGTCTTCATAGGTTTCGGCTTGTTCTGGGCTGATGGCGAGACGTACTTGCAGCCAAGGCATGGCGGGCACCTTTGAAAATTGTTGATTGCAGCCTAGCGGGCTGCCAGAAGCGCGCAAGTTTACGCGAGAGTGCGGGTTTTGTGGGAGTGGGATGAGCTTGGGGGCGGCGCTTGTCTTGAGTCGTTCGCAATCCTGTGGGAGCGAGCCTGCTCGCGAAGACGGTGTGTCAGTCCACGTCTGTGTCGAATGTAGCGGCCTCTTCGCGAGCAGGCTCGCTCCCACAAGGGGATTTGTGAGGCTTTCAGATACAACAAAGCCGCCCGAAGGCGGCTTTGTTGATGGGGTCGAAGCTTAGTGCTTCTCGCCAGCCAGCTTGTGCTCGAGGTAGTGAATGTTCACGCCTCCTTTGCAGAAGCCTTCATCGCGGGTCAGGTCGCGGTGCAGCGGGATGTTGGTCTTGATTCCGTCGACAACGATCTCGTCCAGCGCATTGCGCATGCGCGCCATGGCTTCGTCACGGGTTGCCCCGTAAGTGATCAGCTTGCCGATCAATGAATCGTAGTTTGGTGGAACGGCATAACCACTGTACAGGTGCGAATCGACGCGAACGCCGTTGCCGCCTGGGGCGTGGAAATGCTTGACCGTGCCCGGGCTCGGCATGAAGGTTTTCGGGTCTTCGGCGTTGATCCGGCATTCCAGCGCGTGACCGCGGATGACCACGTCATCCTGGGTGATCGACAGCTTGTTGCCGGCGGCGATGCTGAGCATCTCCTTGACGATGTCGATACCGGTGACCATTTCCGAAACCGGGTGCTCTACCTGGACACGAGTGTTCATCTCGATGAAGTAGAAGCGACCGTTCTCGTACAGGAACTCGAAAGTGCCTGCGCCACGGTAGCCGATGTCGATGCACGCCTGGACGCAGCGGGCGAAGACTTCCTGGCGAGCCTTCTCGTCGATGCCCGGTGCCGGCGCTTCTTCGAGAACTTTCTGGTGACGACGTTGCAGCGAGCAGTCGCGGTCGCCCAGGTGGATGGCGTTACCCTGGCCGTCGGAAAGTACCTGGACTTCCACGTGGCGTGGGTTGGTCAGGAATTTTTCCAGATAGACCATCGGGTTGCCGAACGCTGCGCCCGCTTCGGAGCGGGTCAGTTTCGCCGAGGAAATCAGGTCTTCTTCCTGGTGTACAACGCGCATGCCGCGACCACCGCCGCCGCCAGCGGCCTTGATGATCACCGGGTAACCGACTTCGCGACCAATGCGCAGGGCGGTTTCTTCGTCTTCCGGCAGCGGGCCGTCGGAACCTGGAACGGTCGGTACGCCAGCTTCGATCATGGCGTGCTTGGCCGATACCTTGTCGCCCATCAGGCGAATGGTTTCGGCTTTCGGGCCAATGAACGCGAAGCCGGATTTTTCGACCTGTTCGGCGAAGTCGGCGTTTTCCGCAAGGAAGCCGTAGCCAGGGTGAATGGCGGTGGCGCCAGTCACTTCGGCCGCGGCGATGATTGCCGGAATGTGCAGGTAGGAGTGGGCCGCCGATGCCGGACCGATGCAGACGGATTCGTCTGCCAGGCCCAGGTGCATCAGTTCCTTGTCAGCCTTGGAGTAAACGGCGACGGTCTTGATGCCCATCTCTTTGCAGGCGCGCAGGATCCGCAGGGCGATCTCACCGCGGTTGGCGATCAGAACTTTTTCCAACTTCGCAGTCATCAAAGGCTCTCCGCGGTTCAAACGATGGTGAACAGCGGTTGGTCGTACTCAACCGGCTGGCCGTCTTCGACAAGGATGGATTCGATCACACCGCTGGTTTCAGCTTCGATGTGGTTCATCATCTTCATGGCTTCGACGATGCACAGGGTGTCGCCTTTCTTCACGGTCTGGCCGACTTCAACGAAAGCTGCCGAGGTTGGCGACGCTTTGCGATAGAAAGTACCCACCATCGGCGAACGGGCAACGGTGCCGTTCAGTGCTGGAGCGGCGGCGGCAGCAGGTGCGGCAGCGGCAGCCGGAGCGGCGGCAGCGGCAGGCGCGGCAGCCGGAGCAGGCATTGGAGCCGGTGCGTAGTACTGCTGAGCCGGGGTTTTGCTATGACGGCTGATGCGTACGGACTCTTCGCCTTCCTTGATCTCGAGCTCGTCGATGCCGGACTCTTCCAGCAATTCGATCAGTTTCTTAACTTTACGGATATCCATGAATCATCAACTCCCAAGGGTCGGTCAGGGGCGTTTAACGCTTGTTGTTCAAGCTTTTGCCTGTGTTTCAAGCTGCTCTAGGGCGGCCTCCAGGGCCAGTCGATAACCGCTGGCGCCAAGGCCGCAGATCACTCCCACCGCTACGTCGGAGAAGTAAGAGTGATGGCGGAAAGGTTCGCGTTTGTGCACGTTGGACAAATGCACTTCGATGAATGGGATGCTCACCGCCAGCAGCGCGTCACGTAATGCGACACTTGTATGTGTAAAAGCTGCCGGATTGATCAAAATGAAGTCCACGCCTTCGCTGCGGGCAGCGTGAATACGGTCGATCAATTCGTATTCGGCATTGCTTTGCAGGTGCAGCAAATGGTGACCGGCTTCGCGGGCGCGGCGTTCCAGGTCCTGGTTGATCTGCGCCAGCGTCGTGGCGCCATAGGTGCCCGGTTCACGAGTACCGAGCAGGTTCAGGTTGGGTCCGTGCAGAACGAGTAGCGTCGCCATCGGCGGTTCCTTTGATATCTGTGTGCAATTGTCAGAACCCGGCGACTATGCCGCAAAGCCTTTGTGACTGTCCAGTTCTCTGCAATAGCCAGCACGATGACCGATGTTTGCGCGAAATATATGACTGCTTGATTAAATTTGGTCATTCGCCCTGGCAACGCGCTCGGCGAACTCTTTGGCGCTGATCTCGCCGATCACCCGCACATCGGCTCGTTCGACGCCATCTTTGCCGAAAAACATCAGGGCCGGTGGACCGAACAACTGGTAGCGGTCGAGCAAGGCGCGTTGCTCGGTGTTGCTGGCGGTGATGTCGAAGCGGAGCAGTCGGTAGCCCTTCAAGCGTTCGAGGACGACAGGGTCGTCCAGCACCTCATGCTCGATGACTTTGCAGCTGATACACCAGTCGGCGTACCAGTCGAGCAGCAGCGGAGTGCCGGACGACCGGGCCTCAGCGAGCGCGCGGTCGAGGTCGGCGGGCGTGCTGACGGTTTGCCAGGCACTGGCGTCCTGCACAAGCTGCTTGTTCTCGACGACGCGCGGCTGGCCAATAGGATTGAAGGGGTCGGTCTGGCCGCTGAATGCGCCGTACCAGCAGGCCAGGGCGTAAAACACCAGGAACATTCCGATCAACTGCCCGAGTCGCTTGCGCGGCGGCTTGTAGACGAACTCCAGCGCACCCATGAACAAGCCAACGCCACCGGCCAGAAGGCCGATCAACAGCAAGGTGACCTGGCCCGGCAGCACGCGGCTGAGCAGGCCAATCGCCAGTCCGAGCAACAACACGCCAATCGCGTTTTTCACGTAGACCAGCCATGGACCGCTTTTCGGCAGCCAGGCCGCGCCACCGGTGGCTACCAGCAACAGCGGTGCGCCCATGCCGAGGCCCAGCATAAACAGTTTCAAGCCGCCGCCCAGCGCATCGCCGCTGGCGCTGATGTACAGCAGTGCACCGGCCAGGGGCGCCGAGACACAGGGCGAAACCAGCAAGCTGGAGACCACGCCCAACACCGCGGCGCCCCACAGGGACCCGCCTTCGGTGCGACCGGCGATGCGGTCCAGGCGACTGCTGATGGCGTGCGGCAATTTAAGTTCGAAAACGCCGAACATCGCCAGCGCGAACAGCGCGAAAAACATCGCGAAAGGCACCAGCACCCAGGCCGATTGCAGCCGCGCCTGCAGATTCAGTTGGGCACCGAACAGGCCCATCAGCGCGCCGAGCAGGGCAAAGCAGGCGGCCATCGGCAGCACATAGGCCAGTGACAGATTGAAACCGCGCCAGCCGCCGACCTGGCCGCGCAGCACCACACCGGAAAGGATCGGCAGCATGGGCAGCACGCATGGCGTAAAAGTCAGGCCCAGGCCGGCGAGGAAAAACAGCGCCAGTTCGCGCCAACTCCATGGATAAGCTGTCGTCGGAGCACCACTGCCGTCGATGCTCAAACGCTCGGTTTCCGGCGGATAGCACAGGCCTTTGTCGGCGCAACCTTGATAGGTCACGACCAGGGTGAAGGCGCGTTGGTCGGTGCGCGGCAACTCGACATCGAGAATGCCGTGGTAGACCTCGACATCACCGAAGTATTCATCGTGCTTTTTCTGGCCGTCGGGCAGTTTGGCCGCACCCAGGGCTACATCGGCAGGATCGGCGCGAAACTGAAAACGGTGACGGTAGAGGTAATAGCCCTCGGTGGCGACAAAGCGCAGCTTGATCGATTGCGCTGTGCTTTCTACCAGGCTCAACCGGAAGGCTTCGCGTACCGGCAGGAAGTCGGCACTGTTGTTGATCGAGCCCAGGTTGGAGCTGGGTCGGTTCTCCAGCAAGCCAGTGGCGCTGGCCGGCAGGACGAACACTAAAAACAGCAGGCAGAGCAAACGGCGCATGACGATCTCGCGTATCGGAATTGGGGGGATGATAGCGGACGGTGGGCAGGTGTGCAGGGGGGAGTTTTGCGCTGACTTTTCTGACGCCTTCGCGAGCAGGCTCGCTCCCACATTCAACCGCATTCCCATGAAAAAATGCGGTCACCTGTGGGAGCGGGCTTGCTCGCGAAGGCGATCTATCAGACGCGGAAGGCTTGAACGGCCGTGTGCAGTCGCCCGCCCAGTACCAGCAGATTCTCCCCTTGCTCACGCCCTTCGCCAATGCGCAGCAAATTATCCCCGCCCAACTGATGAATCCGCTCGCTGTGATCACGAATCTCACTGACCGCGCCGCTTTGCTGGGCGGTGACATCGGCGATGCGTACCGCCGTGTCGGAAATGGTCTGGATCGCCCCGACGATCTTGTCCAGCGCGCCATCGGCGGCCTGGGCCTGGTTGGCCGTGGCCTCGGCGTGTTCGACCTGGGCGCGCATGCCTTCCACTGATTGCCGCGCGGCGGTCTGCAGCCCTGCGATCAGCGTCTGGATTTCTGCCGTGGCCCCGGCGGTACGTTGCGCCAGTGAGCGCACCTCTTCCGCCACCACCGCAAAGCCGCGCCCCATCTCCCCGGCCCGGGCCGCTTCGATGGCGGCGTTCAGGGCCAGCAGGTTGGTCTGGTCGGCAATCGAGCGGATCACCGTCAACACGCCGCCGATGGTCGCGGACTCTTCGGCCAGATGCTCGATCATTTGCGCATTGCCTTGCACTTCGCCCACCAGCGCATGCAGGCCGGTGAGGCTCAGGCCAATGACTTTCTGTCCGTGCTCCACGGCCAGGCCGGCGTGACGGCTGGCGTCGGCGGCCTGGCTGGCGTCACCGGCAACTTGTTGAATGGTCGCTTCCAGCTCGCTGAGAGAGTCGCGGATCAGTGCCGTATCGCCAGCCTGATGTTCGGCACCGCTGTGCAAGTCGTTGCTCAGGTCTGCCAGGGTGCGGCTGCTGCCGGCCACCTGCTCGGCGTTGCGGCGAATGGTCCCCACCAAGTCCACCAGATACGCGCGCAAACGGTTGAGCGACGCTTCTATGTCATGCAATTCGCGGTTGGTGTTGCCCAATTGAATGTCGCGGCTGAAGTCGCCTTCGGCCCAGGTCGACAAGGCTGGGGCGAGGTTGGTCAGGGTTCGCGCCAGTTTGCGCTGCAGGGTGTCGATCAGCAGGGCGATCAACAGAATCAGACCGATCATCACGCCTTGCATCAGCCGTACTTCACCCTGGATCTGCCCGTGCTGGGCGCGCACCACCGGTTCCAGCCCGGCAATGGCCTGTTGCACGTCGGCGATTTTCAAATGAGTCGCGTTGCTGAGGTCGGCGCGTTTGCGGATTTGATCACGGGTGCGCGAGAGTTCGGCCGGGTAGCGTGTGAGCAGGCTGTTGAGCTCGCGCTTGAGGCCGACGCCGGCATCTTCGGCGACGGTTTTTTCCTGGTTTTCAAGGCCCATCATCGAGGCGAAATCATCGGTGTTCGATTCGCTGCTGGTGGTCACGCCCAGCAAGGGCAGGGCATCGAGCTTTTCGGCCTGGGTGCGGATGTTTGTCACTTCGCGTTCAACGTCGGCGGCCAGCTCACTGCGGCCGCTGCTGACCAATTTGTCCCGGGCCAGGGACAACTTGCCCAGGTGCTGCGATGCGATGAGCAGCGGCGACAGATAGGCCGCATTACCGCTGGCGTATTGGCTGAGTTGATCGAGACTGGCGCCCAATTCGCGCTCGGCCTGCAGCAGCAAGGCCTGTGGATCGCCAGCCAGTTTGCCGGCGGCCAACAGGTCTGTGTTGCTGAATTCCTCAAGGGTCGACAGGCTGGGACGCAGAGTCTCGGCCAGGGCCGGTGGCAATTCGCCGAGTTCTTTTTGCAGGTTGGCGATGCCTTGGGCGGCACTGCTGAGGCGCAGTGCATCGCCGCTGCCCAGGTAATCCTCGATGCTGCGGACGACTTCATTCTGAAATTGCTGCGACAGGCCCAGATAGCGTTCCATTAACAGATAGGGGCGCTCGAGGGCTTTCTGCGACCACCACAGCGTAGCGCCGAGGGCCACGCACACGGCCACCAGAAGGAGGGTATTGAGATTGGTCAGCAGCTTCAGGCGCATTACGGACTACCAGCGGCAGAAATGGTAAGCGCCAAAAGTTATTGCGTTTCTGTTACAGGGTTATGACCGTATCGGTCGATTCCGATAAAAAAGTGGCACTTTGCTTTGATGTGCGTGCCGCTTGTACGCGATTGCGTCCGCCGCCCTTGGCACGATACAGCGCTTCGTCCGCCTGGCTGGCCATCATCAGGCTGTCGGAGCTTTCGCAAAGCTCAACCACCCCGGCGCTGAAGGTGCACCACAGATCCTGGGGTTGAGCAGGGTAGTGAATCTCGGCAAAACGCTGACGGATTTCATCGAGCACGTTGTAGGCCGCTTCGATATCGGTGTCCGGCATGACGATGGCGAATTCTTCGCCACCGTAGCGGCCGATGAAGTCGGTTTTGCGCAGGCGTTGCTTGAGAAACAGCGCCAGGCTCTTGATCACCCGATCGCCCATGGGGTGGCCGTGACTGTCATTGACCCGTTTGAAGTGGTCGATGTCGAGCATGGCAAAGCTCAGCGGCTTGTTCTCGCGACGGGCGCGGAACGAGCAGTCTTCGAGCAATTGCAGGATGTGCGTGTGGTTGTACAGGCCGGTGAGGCTGTCGCGGACCATCCGTGCCTTGAGGTTGCGGGCCCTCGCGGCGCGGTTGCGCACGGTGGTGATCAGGTGCCGGGGCTTGATCGGTTTGGTCAGGAAGTCATCGCCACCCTCGCTCATGGCGTCGAGCTGCTTGTCCAGGTCGTCTTCGGCCGACAGGTAAATGATCGGCACGCTGACATAGCGGTCGTTATGGCGGATTACCTTGGCCAGTTCCGTACCGGTGCAGGCCGGCATGTACATGTCCAGGATGATCAGGTCCGGCTGGAAATCCGCGAGTTCGGCCATGGCCTGGATCGGCTCGATCAACGTCCGGGTGACGATCCCGGCGCTGTTGAGCAGGCGCTCGGTGTGCAGGGCCTGGGCACGGGAGTCGTCGATGATCAGCACTTTATAGGGTTCGTACTGGGCAACGCAGGTCAGGACTTCGATTTTCTCCAGCAGGCTCGACGCTTCGAGGGTGCCGGTGAGAAATTCCTGGCCGCCGGCACGCACGGCAGCGAGGCGGGTCGGGGTGTCGGTTTCGTGCAGGCTGAAGAACAGCAGCGGCAGTTTGTGGTCGAGGCCTTCCTGGGCTTCGGCGGCCAGTTTCAGGCCGACGCCGGGGCCGCTGAAATCCACGTCCATGACGATCGCCGCCGGTAAACGCTCGACCATCGATGAGCGAAACGCGTCCACGCTGGCCAGGGACTGGGCGCTGAGCCCGAAGAATTCCAGCTGTTTGGCCAGGCGCTCGGCACGGTCGTGATCCTGCAGCACTACATAAATGGGTTTGCGCAGTGGCGGCAGGAAGGTTTGATCGAGTTGGTCGCCATGGCGCAGGCCGGTGCGTGACAGGCGCTGCATCAAACGATTGAGATCAGTGATCAGGCCGCTGCTCAGGCGCCCGCGATTGGCGTCGACCGCTTCCAGGGATTGACCGATATGGCGCGCCAGTTGCGTGTGTTCCGGCTGCTCGAAGCGCTCGGCGAAACGCAGCAGGCGCAGATTGGCCTCGCTCAGTTCAGAAAGGTCGCCGGTGGACCACTCACTGCGTTGCAGGCGCTGCCATATCTCAAGAATCTGACGAGCCTGATGAATTACCCGCTGGGCAAAGTGGTGCTTGAGGCGCTCGCGGCTGGGGTCTTCTGACTCGGTCATATCCTGACTACTAGTTAGGGTGCACACTGAGGTCGACTGGTGGCTCTATGCTAGCACCACTTTTCCATTACATGAGTGCTGTACGTCAATAATCTGCAATGCGGCCTCATTCAGTTCGTGACCGATCGGTCTGGTTCTGGCCTTTGAGTTCGCGGTGTGCGGAGGGCGAAGTGCTTTGATCAGGGCACTTGACGGGTATGGGGTGGCCATTGGCGAGTGGCTGGCATTGGGCCGCGCCTGAGTGTCCTGTCAATTGTGACCGGTCCTTTTTTTCAGGTTTCAGAGGGTCGGGGATTCCCTTAGGAGTCTCATCCAAACCATTAGGTGGTTTTCGAGGGCCGCCGCGTCATCGTATGGGCGGGAACACTTTTCATCGGCAAGGCCGGTAATTTCTCCCATCGGTGCGATGGCGGGTGCCGGGCCTGGGCACGTTGTTGTATGGTTGTCGTCGAACCGTTGAACTCAAGAGATTGAAAGGATATCGCCATGCTGGACTGGAAGAACCGCACAGACAGTGCGCCTGAACGTGCTGCTGAACCGAAGTCGGAGGCCCGCAGTTATCTGGGTGGTCTGTTGTTCAGCCGGGCGCTGGCCACCCTGCTGGGCATCTACCTGTTGGTGGCGAGTGTCCTGGGCTGGTACTGGAGCCAGGAGCCGGCGCTGTTCCCGGTCCAGCAGACCGCGCAGATGGCGGCGGAGAAAGAAGGCAAGCAGATGGTCGTTGGCTACACCACGGTGGAAACCCTCAAGACCGTCGCCGGCACCTTGCTGACCAAGCCGGGTGGCTATATTTCCAATGACCGGTTCCCGCCAGGCCTGTGGATGGACAACATGCCGAGCTGGGAATACGGCGTGCTGGTGCAGGTCCGCGACCTGAGCCGGGCACTGCGTAAAGACTTCGCCCGTTCACAGTCGCAGTCCGCCGAAGACGCCGATCTGGCCAAGGCTGAACCGCGTTTCAACTTCGACAACAAGAGCTGGGTGCTGCCGTCCAGTGAGTCCGAGTACCAGGAAGGCATCAATTCCCTGAGCCGCTACCAGGCGCGTCTGTCTGATCCGAACCAGAAGACCGCGCTGTTCTATGCTCGCGCCGACAACCTGAACAACTGGCTGGGTGACGTCGGCACCCGACTGGGTTCGCTGTCGCAACGGCTGTCGGCCAGTGTGGGCCGGGTCAAGCTCAATACTGCGCTGAAGACCGAGGTAGTGGCGCCGGGTGTGGCGCCTCAGGTCGACGAAGAAATCGTCGAGACCCCATGGCTGCAGATCGACAACGTGTTCTACGAAGCCCGCGGCCAGGCTTGGGCACTATCGCATTTGCTGCGTGCCATCGAAGTCGATTTCGCCGATGTGCTGGCCAAGAAGAACGCGACGGTCAGCGTGCGTCAGATCATTCGTGAGCTGGAAGCGTCGCAGGAGCCGGTGTGGAGCCCGATGATCCTCAATGGCAGTGGCTTCGGTGTGTGGGCCAACCACTCGTTGGTCATGGCCAATTACATTTCCCGGGCCAACGCTGCGGTGATCGATTTGCGTCAATTGCTCAATCAGGGCTGAGTCATGGTCGATAACGCCAGGGAGGCCGCGCACCGTGCGGCCTCCGATGCCGAACAGATCGCCTGGGTCGACGAGCAGGACAACCTGCTCGGCGCCCTGGTGCGCTCCGACTTGCGCGAGCGCGGGCTGATCGGGCGAGGCACCTACATTATGTTGTTCAACTCCGCGGGCGAGTTGTGCGTGCACCGTCGGACCCTGAGCAAGGCGATCTATCCGGGTTACTGGGACGTGGCGGCGGGCGGCATGGTCCTCGCCACCGAAACCTATGCCGAGTCGGCGGCCCGGGAACTGGAGGAGGAGTTGGGGGTGAGCGGTGTCGAGTTGACCGCCCATGATCACTTTTTCTTCGAAGACACCGGCAATCGCCTCTGGTGTTCGGCGTTCTCGGCGGTGTGGGACGGCCCATTGGTACTGCAACCGGAAGAGGTGCTGGAAGCGCGCTTTTTGCCTGTTGAAGAAGTACTGCGGGAAATCCGGCAGAAGCCCTATTGCCCGGACTCCCTGGCTGCGTTGAAACGCTATCTGCGTTCTCGCGGCGAAGACGTCGCAAAAGAGCTATAAATTGGCGCCGATTGGCTCTTAGCAATCGGCGTTTTTGCCGTTACACTGCGCGACCTTTTCAAGCTGTAACGGTATTGCCGTACCTGTAGGAGCGAGCACGCTCGCGATGGACCCGAGAGCACCGTTGGGTGTCAGGGCTCCAGCGTCATCGTTGACGACCATCGCGAGCATGCTCGCTCCTACAGGGAGCCAACCGTTTCAGTAGCGCTGCCCCTGCCTGAGTGGGGCTTCGCGGTCGATAGCCTTCCCAAGTGCTGCGACCAGTCTTTGTCCTCCGAAGAGGATTGCCGGTGGCCAAAAAAGCCGCATCCTTCGCCGCCCTGGGCGGCCTGGTATTTTCCACCGACGCAGGTCGTCATTGCCCGGAATGCAGTAAACCGGTGGACGACTGCATCTGCAAACAGACCGTTATCCCTGCCGGCGACGGCATCGCGCGCGTGCGTCGCGAAAGCAAGGGCCGTGGCGGCAAGACGGTGACCACCATCACTGGCGTGCCATTGGCTGAAGACGCGCTCAAGGAACTGGCCACGACGTTGAAGAAACGCTGTGGGACCGGTGGGGCGCTGAAAGACGGTGTCATCGAAATCCAGGGCGATCATGTCGAGCTACTCTTGGCAGAACTGATCAAGCTCGGTTTCAAAGCGAAGAAGTCCGGCGGCTAGCAGCCTCTGTGAAAACCACCCTCGGCTTGATCCGGTCCTGATGGCATTCAGGCCTGGCTTCGTCCACATGGTTTTCACAGAGCCTGTTCATGACCGGTTTCTAAACTCACTGCGGTCGGCGGGGTCTATTGCCTCGTTGACGAACCGTCATTTTCATTCTTTAGACTGCGCCGGCCTGAATCCAGGCGACGCACTATGACTTCTTTATAGGGGACTTCGATGTCCGTACGACGCACACGCAAAGACGATGGCAGCCAATGGACAGTTGCGGACAGCCGCAGTGTTTACGGGATTCGCCATTGGGGGGCCGGGTATTTCGCGATCAATGACGCCGGTCGCGTCGAAGTTCGTCCGAACGGTCCGAGCAGCTCGCCTATCGACCTGTTCGAGCAAGTCGACCAGCTGCGCAAAAGTGGCCTGTCCTTGCCGTTGCTGGTCCGTTTCCCGGACATTCTGCAAGACCGCGTGCGCCAGCTGACCGGCGCGTTCGACGCCAACATCGAGCGTCTGGAATACCAGAGCAAGTACACCGCGCTGTACCCGATCAAGGTGAACCAGCAGGAAGCGGTGATCGAGAACATCATCGCCACCCAGAACGTCTCCATCGGTCTGGAAGCCGGCTCCAAGCCTGAGCTGCTGGCGGTGCTGGCACTGGCGCCGAAGGGCGGCACCATTGTCTGCAACGGTTACAAGGACCGCGAGTTCATCCGCCTGGCGCTGATGGGCCAGAAGCTCGGTCACAATGTGTTCATCGTGATCGAGAAAGAATCCGAAGTCGGTCTGGTGATCGAAGAAGCCGCTTCGCTCAAGGTCAAGCCTCAGGTCGGCCTGCGCGTGCGCCTGTCGTCCCTGGCATCGAGCAAGTGGGCAGACACCGGCGGCGAGAAATCCAAGTTCGGCCTGTCGGCGGCGCAACTGTTGTCGGTGGTCGAGCGTTTCCGTGCGGCGGGCCTGGATCAGGGCATTCGCCTGCTGCATTTCCACATGGGGTCGCAGATTGCCAACCTGGCGGACTACCAGCACGGTTTCAAGGAAGCGATCCGTTACTACGGCGAGTTGCGCAACCTCGGCCTGCCGGTGGACCACATCGACGTCGGCGGTGGCCTGGGCGTGGACTACGACGGTACGCATTCGCGTAACGCCAGTTCGATCAACTACGACATGGACGACTACGCTGGCGTCGTGGTCGGGATGCTCAAGGAGTTCTGCGATGCGCAGAGCCTGCCGCACCCGAACATCTTCTCCGAAAGCGGCCGCTCCCTGACCGCGCACCACGCCATGCTGGTGGTGCAAGTGACCGACGTCGAGAAACACAACGACGACGTGCCACAGATCGAGAACAAGGAAGCGCTGCCGGAAACCGTGCAGTGGCTGGTGGACCTGTTGGGTCCGACCGACATCGAGATGGTCACCGAAACCTACTGGCGCGCCACGCACTACATGAGCGATGTCGCCGCCCAGTACGCCGACGGCAAATTGACCCTGGCCGAAAAAGCCCTGGCCGAGCAATGCTACTTCGCCGTGTGCCGTCGTCTGCACAACTCGCTGAAGGCGCGCCAGCGTTCCCACCGTCAGGTGCTGGACGAACTCAACGACAAGCTGGCCGACAAGTACATCTGCAACTTCTCGGTGTTCCAGAGCCTGCCGGACACCTGGGCCATCGACCAGGTCCTGCCGATCATCCCGCTGCACCGCCTGGACGAAGAGCCGCTGCGTCGTGCGGTACTGCAGGACCTGACCTGCGACTCCGACGGCAAGATCAACCAGTACGTCGACGAGCAGAGCATCGAAACCAGTTTGCCGGTGCACGCGCTGAACGAAGGTGAAGACTACTTGCTGGGTGTGTTCCTGGTCGGTGCCTACCAGGAAATTCTTGGCGACATGCACAACCTGTTCGGCGACACCGACTCGGTGAACATCTACCAGAATGCCGATGGCAGCGTGTACCACGCCGGTATCGAAACCCACGACACCATCGAAGACATGCTGCGTTATGTGCACTTGTCGCCGGAGGAACTGATGACTCACTACCGCGACAAGTGCGCCAGTGCCCGCATCAGCGCAACCGAGCGCACACAGTTCCTCGATGCCTTGCGACTGGGGCTGACCCGTTCGTCTTACCTGTCTTCCTGAGGCAGCGTCACGCCCATCGGGTTGTCTGAAATTTTTCCGTTTGCCGCGGAATTTTCAGATGACCTGGTGCGGCAATTCTCCTGTTCCATACGAAATTTCCCGCGTACTCGACTACTCAGGCATTTGGTCTTCTTTTCGCGTAGGCGATTTCCTAATCTGTATTTCGGCACTCTACTCGGCCATGTCTCTCAGCGAGAATCCCCGGCCGCCCCTCCTGTAGAGAAACGCCGATGTTCAATCCAGTCAGTGAACCGTCATTTCGTCTGGATGTTGCAGGTCTGCCCGGCTCCCTTGAGGTCCTGTCCTTTACCGGTAGAGAAGCCATCAGTGAGCCGTTCGTATTCGACCTGGAACTGCTGATCGATGACCCGCTGCTTGACCTTGCCAGTTTGCTGTACCGCCCGGCCTCGCTGCATTTCGGGCCAGCCGGAAGCCTCGTGCATGGACAGTTGCATGAACTCGTCCAGCGTGATCATGCCTCGGGACCTCGACTCTGCCAGGTGCGCCTGGGGCCAAAACTGGCTTGCCTGGCCCAACGCTTCAGCCAGCGAGTGTTCAGTGCCCGTTCAGTGCCGCAAATCCTCGACCAGGTGCTCAAGGAGCATGGTATTACCGGTAAAAATCGACGCCTGGAGCTGAGTGGCGACCACCCACCCCGGGATTTTTGCACGCAATATCGAGAGTCAGACCTGCAATTTCTCCAGCGACTTTGCGCCCAGGAACGGCTTCACTACTACTTCGAACACCGGTCCAGCGGACACTGCGTGGTATTCGGGGATGATCAACAGCATTTTCGAACCGACGAACCGGCGGAATTGCGCCACGAGGGTGATCGACCGGCGGTGCGGCAGTTCGAACGTCAGCGCTGCACGGTGACTGCGGCGCAGTGTGCCGAATGCCGGACAGACCTGGCGACGCTGCGCAGCGGTCGGCTGATGCCGCTGTCCGGTCATCCGATTGCCAATTGCAATCGACTCTGGCTGCTGACCCAAATTGAACATTGGGGCAGCCAGGATGCGGCGATGCCGTACCGCAATCAGGCCCGCGCCGTGCAATGGCCAGCGTCCTTCGAGCCGCCCCTCGCGACGGTCAAGCCACGGATGCATAGCCTGCAACGGGCGTGGGTCGTGGAGGTCGATGAACCGGGTCCCGACCTTGCAAGGCCGATACCGGTGCAGTTCGACTGGCTTTATCAGGGCGAAGGGGCGGCACCCAGTCACTGTTGGCTGCCATTGGCCGGCCCCTTGCAGGCCGAGACGCTCTCGCCATTGTGCGAAGGAACCGAGCTGGTGGTGAGTTTTATCGACGGCGATCCCGACCAGCCGCAGATCTGCGGGGTGCTGCATGCACCGACACCGGTCGAGGTGACAGGGGCTGCCGGGCCCCAGCCCGTCTGCACGAGTGACGATGGCCTGGAGCAATGGTTACGGTCGTCGGAGCCATTACTGATGCTGTGCCTGCTGCCTGGCGGTGGCAGTTTCAACCATTGTGCACAGGCGTTGTGTACCTGTCGTCTGGCGACACGGCTGGGCCAGAGCTCTGGAGCATGATCGTCACGTGCACGCCCGAGGCACCCCCGCAGTGGTTGTTGCTGGATGTGCCGGGCTCGCCGCAGGCGGGTGTCACACTTCGGCAGCTGTTTGCGCAGGCCAGCCGGTCCTGGCTGTTCGAAAGTACGCAGTGGCATGCGCTGCATGAGCAGGGACCGCTCCTGGTCGATCTGCGTACCTGCCCGGCACTCGCCGATTTATGCATCGTCGATGGACAACGCTGGCCCGGATTGCTGATAGGTAGCGAGGCCAGCGCTTCGTCGTTGCTGGCGCATTTACGACGCATGCTCACAGTTACGCTTGGCCTGCACCGGGCCCTTTTGAGCTACTACAACCCGATCACCGCCAGCTATTTTTTCGATGCCTGCGATCCCGCTGAGTTGAGTCGCTGGCTAGGGCCTGTCCAGCAGTTGCGCTGGTTCGGCGGCAGTTGGGGCGACCGTGCGATGGGATGTGAAGGCTGGCAACGCTTGTCCAACCCGGGACTGGTGGTCAGACCGTTGGCAGTAGAGGAGAGCCTGAGCACCAGGCAAAAGGAGAAGCTGCAAACCTGCCTGCTCGAGCAATATGCCTGGCGCTGGAGCCGATCCACCGGTGCCGATTTTTCCCGCCTGTGGACCCATGTGCAGGAGGGGCTGGCGCTGGGGTTCAGCGAACGCCCGGTGCTCGATGGCTGGATATGGCTTCGCTTGCAGTATCCCGACGCCGTCCCCGTTCAGCCGCTGCCGGGACGGACTCAACAGGAGCGGCTCGATAGCCTGCGAAGCCAGTGGCAGAACGACCGACCCTGGCCGTGAGGTCGAAACAGTCCGTTCAGTGAGTGCTGCCAGCGAACCAGCCATCGTGACGGCGCAGGCGCCAGGCGATCACGCCGAGGGTCAGGCTGCGCAGCAGCATGAACAACAAAAAGGTCATCCACAGGCCATGGTTGCCCCAGCCTTGCAGTGCCCAGCCGAATGGCAACACCAGCGCCACGGTCAGCAGCATGCCATTGCGCATTTCCCTGGCCCGGGTGGCGCCGATGAACAGGCCGTCGAGCAGGTAACTCCAGACGGCGATCAGCGGCAAGACGGCGAGGTAGGGAAGGTAGATGAACGCGGTATCGCGCACACTTTGAATGTCGGTCTGCATCTCGATGAACAAGTGCCCGGCGAACAGAAACAGCGCGGCGAAACCCAGGCTTGCCAGCAACGACCAACCGCCAGCCACCACCAATGAACGGCGCAGGGCACCGCGATCACGAGCGCCGAGGGCATGCCCGCACAGGGCTTCGACGGCGTGGGCCAGGCCGTCCAGTGCGTGGGCGGTCAGTAGCAGGCCATTGAGCAAAAGGGCATTGGCTGCGACTGTGGCGTCGCCCAGCCGCGTGCCTTGTACCGTGATCAGGAAAAACACCGATTGCAGCGCCAGGCTGCGGATGAAGATGTCGCGGTTGACCGCCAGCAGTGGCCGCCAACTCTGCCACAGCGCCAATGCCGCCCAGACGATATGCCCGGGATAGGCGCGCAGGGCTTTGCGGGTCATCAGCAAGCCGATCAGGGCCCCCGTCCATTCGGCAATCACCGAGGCCCGGGCCGCACCGACCACGCCCCATTCCAGTCCGAGGACGAACCACAGGTTCAGGGCAATGTTGACCAGGTTGGTGCTCAGCAAAATCGCCAGCGGCGCCCGGGCGTTCTGGGTGCCGAGGAACCAGCCGACCAAGGCATAGCTGGCCAGCGCTGCGGGGAGTCCGAACAGACGGGTGTGGAAAAACTCGCGGGTCAGTTGATCGAGCTCCGCCGACGGTTGCATGAAGTGCAACGCCACCCCGCTCAACGGCACGCCCGCCGCCCCCAACACCACGGCCAGGCCGATGGCGAGCAACAGGCCTTGCAACAGAATCTGCCGTAAGGCCGCGCCATCGCCACGCCCTGCAGCCTGGGCGGCGAACCCGGTGGAGCCCATGCGCAGAAAACCCATGGCCCAGGCGAGGAAGGTATACAGGCTGGCCCCGACCGCGACGGCGCCGAGTTGATGGGCATGGGGCAGGTGGCCGATGACGGTGCTGTCGACCAGGGCCACCAGCGGTACGGAAAGGTTCGAGAGAATCATCGGCGCGGCGAGCGCCCAGACCCGGCGATGGGTAGGGCGGTCGCGCCAGTCGGCGGTCAGGTTGGACATGCAGGCTCCTTGGGGGAGCCGGCATTGTAGCGGCACATTTGAAATCTTCCGCGATCCATTGTGGGGTCAGTGGATGATCCAGCTGAGCAACCAAAGCCCCAGCATCAACCAGATGATCCCCATGATGAACGACGCATTGAGAAAGGCGCGGATCGCCGACCACAACAGGATCAGTCCGAGGATCAAGGTCATGATGCTGACGACCGAGGTATCCATGCCCAGCGCCTGGGACAAGCCTTCGACAAAGTTGCTGCTGGCGTTGCTCAACAGGTTGAACAGCCCACTGAGGCCGTCAACGATAAAGCGGATGATCGAGCCGAGTACCTGGCCGAGCCATTCGGAAAAACCTTCTACCTGCATGGAGTGGCGTCCTGATCAAAGAGAATCGAATCTTGGGCTGTCGAGTTCCCACAAGCATAGAGCGTTGCACCATACCCACAATAAACAATGCCGACCGCCCAATCTTGTCACTTGCCTTCACCCGTCATCCCCCCGAAGCTATACGTCTTCAGGAGAGCCCGATGAACCTTGTTGAACTGACCGAACGCCTGCACGCCATTCGTGACCGCAATGACTGGCGGCAATTTCACAGCCCGAAAAACCTGGCCATGGCCGCGAGCGTGGAAATGTCCGAGCTGGTGGAGATCTTCCAGTGGCTGACCGAAGACCAGTCACGCCAGTTGCCTGCGGACAAACTCGCCCACGCCGGGCAGGAAGTCGGTGACATTGTGCTGTATCTGTTGCTGTTGTGCAGCGAGCTTGGCCTGGACATGGATGCAGTAGTGCGCAGCAAGCTGGCGGACAGCGAACGGAGGTTCAGCTGATGAGCGACCGTCATTTCGATCAACTGGCGACCCGATTCGCCGAAAAAATCTACGGCGGTGCCAAAGGTGCGATCCGCCTGGCGGTGTTGCAGGCCGATCTGGCCGAAACCTTGCCCGACCGTCCGCTGCGCGTGCTCGACATCGGCGCCGGCCTTGGTCACATGTCGCTGTGGCTGGCCCAGCGTGGCCATCAGGTGACCCTCGCCGAACCTGCCGAGCCCATGCTCGAAGGCGCCCGCCAGCGTTTTGCCGAAGCCGGGCAGAGCGCCACGTTCATTCAGGCACCCTGGCAGGAACTGCTCGGCCAGCTCACCGAACCCTACGACCTGGTGCTGTGCCACGCGGTGCTGGAGTGGCTGGCCGACCCCCACGCCATCCTGCCGGTGCTGCATCAACTGACCAGGGCCGATGGCTGGCTGTCCCTGGCGTTCTACAACCGCGACGCACTGATTTATCGCAACTTGCTCAAAGGCCATTTCCGCAAGATGCGCAAGAACGACATGGCCGGCGAAAAGCAGAGCCTGACCCCGCAGCAGCCCCTCGATCCACGCGAGCTGGCGGCGCAACTTGCAGGTTTGTGGCAGGTCGAAACCCAGAGTGGCGTGCGGGTTTTTCACGATTACATGCCGTTGGAATTCCAGTCCCGCGCCGAACTGGTGGACCTGCTGGAAATGGAGTTGGCCCACCGCCGTCATCCGGCCTTTGCCGGGCTTGGACGTTACCTGCACTGGATCTGTCGGCCTGTCTGATCGGAGCGCACGATGAAAAGCCATTCAGGTGTACTGGTGTTCTGCCTGGGGCTGGCCGCCTGTCAGGGGGCCAACCCCTATGTCGCCACATCCAACCCGTTGCCTGCGGCGCCGCCCCAGGCCGCCAACACCTTTGATCGCAGCGCTTATCCCGCCGCCCCGCGTGACTATGGACGCTATCGCAGTTGGGCCTGGCTCGACGGGCATCTGCCGGCGGGCACCGCCTGGGCCGACTCGGCGCAGGTCGCCGAAGCGGTCAGCAATGCGCTGGATCAACGGGGCTTGCGCCCCCTGCACGACAATCGCCCGGCGGACCTGTTTGTCAGCGCCGACCTGCGCCTGGAAACCCGCTTGCGCCAGGTTCGGGACGATTACGGTTACTACGGCGGTTACGGTGGTTACGGCCCCGGATATGGCATGTACGGCAGCGTGCCGGTCGTGCGCACCTATTCGGAGCAGGTCGTGGTGGTTCAGGTGGATATGTATGACGCCAAAAGCGGCCAGCCGATATGGAGCTCCAGCGCCGAAACCGGCAACCGGGGCAGCGAAAGCGAGCGGGTCGATGCGATTCGGGAGGCTGTGGAAAAGGCGATGTCGGCGTATCCTCCTAGTTAGCTTCTTGTAGATAAGAAGCATTCCACAGGATCATGCCTCAACCGGAGAACCATCATGTTCCGCCGTTTTGCTTTACTGGTCATGGCCGCGCTGCTCAGTGCCTGCGCTGCCAACCAGGTCAATCATGACTTCGACGCCAGTCGCGATTTTGCGGCCTATCGCAGCTGGACCTGGAAAGAACCCGCCCTGCAATACCGTCCCGATGACCCACGGATCAAGAGCGACCTGACCGAACAGCGCATCCGTCAGGCGGTTGCCGGTCAACTGGACCAGCGCGGCCTGCGCCCGGCCGCCGCAGGCGCCAAGGGCGATTTGAATGTGCAGACCTACTTGATTGTCGAAGAGCGCCAGCAACAGGTGACCACCAATTACGGCGGCGGTTGGGGTAACCCGTGGTATGGCTACTACGGCGCCCCCATGTATAACGAAACCCGTAGTGTCAGCTACAAGGTAGCGACCATCCAGATCGACCTGCTCGATGGCAAGGACGGCAAGCTGGTATGGCGCGGCAGTGACGAGCAGATATTGAGCAGCACGCCGAACCCGTCGGACCGTCGCGATGCCATCCTGGAAACGGTCACGCGGATACTGGCCAACTACCCACCGCACGCCTCCTAGAAACACCCCGGCCCCATAACCCCTGTGCTCTCACAGGGGTTTTTTGTGCTCGATACCGGCAAGTTGCCAGCGGTCATCGCCACTGCTGGCGAGCCTGGGGATCGATCTGAACAACGTCGAAACAGGTGCCAACCTCAGTCGTCACTCGGGACGCCCATCCCTGGTGATCTAGTCCGCCAGCACAATTGGCAGTTCGATGCAGAAGCGCGCGCCTTCGGTGGAGTTCCTTACGCTCAGTTTGCCGCCCATGTTCTCGACAATGCCGTAGCTCACCGACAGCCCAAGACCGGTGCCGACGCCGACCGGTTTGGTGGTGAAGAACGGCTCGAAAATCCGTTCCAGCAAACGTGGGTCGATACCGCCGCCGTTGTCTTCGACCCACAGGCGTACCGACTGCTTGTCCCGTTCGGCGTACAGCGCAATCCATGGCTTGAAGCCGGGGTGTTTTTCGCGCTTTTCGAGCAGGGCATCCCGGGCATTGACCATCAGGTTGATCAGCACTTGTTCAAGCTGATCGACGTAGCCGCGCACCTGCACTTCAAAGGCGATCTCGCTGATGCGCAGGTCGACGCCTTTGCCGCGCATGTCCTCGGCCAACAGCGACAGCGTGCCTTCGATGGCCTGGGCGGGGTTGAACGGTTGCTGTTCGATTTCCGAGCGGCGACCGAACACCCGCATATGGTCCACCACCCGCGCGGCGCGTTGCACCTGGGAATCAATGCGGGTGAGCTTGTCGATCAGGTAATCGACCTGTACGTCGCCGTTGTTCAGCCGTTTGAGGACATTGACGATGGCCATGTGCATCACGTTCAACGGCTGGTTGATCTCATGGGCCAGGCCGGTGGCCATTTCACCAAGGGTGGCCATTTTCGCGCTTTGGGTGAGCTGCTGCTGCGAGCGCCGCACCTCGGTGTTGTCGCGCCCAACGGCCTGGATCTCGAGCAAGCGGCCCTGCTCATCGAATAGCCCGCGATCGGACCAGACCCACCAGGCGTGTTCGCGCCCGGGCAGTTGAAGGTTGATCTCGGCGGTGCTGACTGGCAACTCGGGGGTCAACCGGTTCAGTCGTTGGGTGAACGCACCGCGCTGTTCCGCGGACATCCAACTGCCCAGGTTCACCCCCGGCAACTGCTCGGGCGCCAGTTCCAGATACGTGGCCAGCGGGCGATTGCCGAAGGTCAGAGTCAGGTCCGGCAGGTAGCGGCAGATCATCGCCGGCGAATCTTCCACCAGAATCCGGTAGCGCTCCTCACTCTGCCTGACCTGTTCGGTGGCCAGGGTCGCGTCCGTGACGTCGAGCCACAGGCCCACGGCTTCCACCGGTAAGCCGAGATCGTCGCGCAACAACTTCGCTTCATCGAGCAGCCAGTGATAGTCGCCGCGATTGTCGCGCAACCGATAGCGGGCGCGCACCGAGCCTTCACGCAGCAACTGCCGGGTGCGCTCGAAATACTGCGGGCGGTCGTCGGGATGCACCCGCTCCACCAGCGTTCCGGGTGTGCAGTCGGCCAGGGTCCAGCCGAGCAGCGGCAACAGGCTGTCGCTGAAGAACACCGGTTGCAACGTGCCTTCGACATAGCGCTGTACGTAAATCACTGCCGGCGAACTGGCGATTAGGTTGTCCAGACGTGCATGGGCGTCGGCTGCGCTCTGCTGCTGATTCTTGATGTCGCTGATGTCGAGCATGAAACCCACCAGTCGGCGGTTTTTCCCTACGCCCAGCACCTGACCCTGCAGGCGATACCAGACCGGTTCGGGACCATCGTCGGGGCGATACAGGCGCACGCACGACAGCAATGGCATGCCGGAGTCCATCAAGTCTTGCAAGTGGATGCGCAGCTCCTCGCGGTCGGCGGGATACACCTGATCGAGCCAGTCCTGCACGGATAAACGTGACGTTCCAAGGTTCAGGGTCGTGACCAGCGAAGGAGCCAGCTGTACCTCGTTGCTGTCGCTGAAAACCTCCCACCAGCCAGTGCCGAGCAGCGCTTGCAGCGATTCCAGGTGTTCCAATTGCAGATGATGCCGATGCTCGCGCAGGCGTTCGAGCAAGGGGCTGGCGAGCGCGGCGGTGATTTGCAGCCAATCGCGCTCAGTGACATCGGGGGCGTGATGTGGCGCCGTGAAGAAACCACACAGCAACCAGGCGACCACCCCTTGCGCATCGTGATAGGGCACGGCGAAGCCATCGGTATTGCCGAAAGTGTCTTGCAGGCGCGGATGTTCGCGCAGGGTCAAGTGCTGCGGTGCCGAGCCACTCAAACTGTCCAGCCCCGTGCCCAGCCGTTGGCCGTTTTGCCACAGTTGCGGCGCATCCAGGGCTGCGTAGTGCTGGTGAATTTGCCAGCCCTGGCCTTGCTCATCGAGCAGGGCCAGGGCAATGCAGGGGACCTGAAAACGCTGGGCCAGGCTTTGCAGTTGTGCGCCCAGTACCTCGGGCAGGCGCGTCAGGCTGCATAGGCGCAACTGTTCGGCGATTTGCATCGCCAGCACCTGGCATTGCTCGCGGTTGCGCGATTGCCGGCGTTCGAGCAACAAATCGCCGATGTCGAGCATTTGCAGCAACCAGGTATCGGCCAAGGGTTGCACCCAGCCGCGCAAATACAGAGGTGGACCGTTGAGGCTATAGAAATCCAGGTCCAGGGTTTGTCCCTGCCAATCCGCTGGCGCACCTTCGACGACAAGGCTGCTTTGGGGCAACAGGAAGTCGAGCAGATGCGGTGCCTGAGTGCCGGGATTTTGCCGGGACAGCAGGTGCCGCAGCGGACCGCTCATTTGAATGACACGCCCCGCGGCATCGAGCTGCATCTGCAATCCGAAACTGTGCACCCGTTGTGCCTCTTGCGACTCCGGCGGGGGCGGCGGGTGACGATTGAGCAGGCGCCCGAAGAGTTTGTCGCCGGCACTCAAAATTGCAGGCTCGCGCTAGCCGTAAGAGTCGCCGGCAGATTCGGTACCTGGCCGATGCCTGGCAAGTTCAGGAACGGGATGGTGGCTCTGATTTTATTGGTGGGGTAACTGATGCGCACGGACAGCAACCCACCCACGCTGCGGCGCTCGGCTTCGGCGGTCGACTGGTTGAATGACTGCATCAACAGCAGTGGCAGGCTGTAGCTGATGATGGCGTAGGACACGCCGAAAAAAATCATGAATACCAAGGCGAATTCAATCGCGGCGGCGCCTTTTTGTTTAAGGGGGAGGCTGGCTTTCATGAGTGCGTCTACCCTGACCAACACTGTGTAATGTCAGCATAGAATCATTCAGCCAAAACGGACGTTTTTTACCGAGTGCAGAGCTTTGTCCTGGTTCCAATAGTCGGCCCTGTCATGTACAGGGCCGGAAACTGCGTCTACTTTTCAGGCAGCAGTTGAACAGCGGTGGCTTTCGGTGAGGGACGGGTCAACCCTTGGCCTGACAGGGAGTTACATGTGAGCAAGTTTACTTCGGCAGTAAAAGTCCTTGTGGTTGACGATGCGCCATTGATCGTTGAAGAGCTTTGCGAGTTTCTGGAGGGCAAAGGTTACTGTTGTGTTCCCTGCGAGTCGGGCCATCAGGCGATAGAGCGTTTCAACGAAGACCTCGATATCGGTCTGGTGCTGCTGGACTTGCACATGCCCGGCATGGATGGCCTTGAGCTGTTGCAGGAGCTGCAACGGCTATCGGGCAAGCACCGGGCGTTCGAGGCGATCATGCTCACCGGGTGTGCCGACAAGCAGGACGTGATCAAAGCCTTGCGCGCTGGCGTTGCCGACTATTACCAGAAGCCGATCGATCTGAATGAATTGCTCGAAGGTTTGCAGCGTCAGGAAGTGGTCTTGCAGGAGAAGCACAAGAACTTGCAGTTGGGGCATCTGGATCAGAAGCTGCAGTATTTGTCCGAGTCGATCAATGATCTGTATCAGGACCTGGACAAGGTTCGGCGCGGACCGCAAGCGGGTGACCGGGGTATTGCCGAGGCTGATGCGCTGGAGATTCCGGCGATTTTCAATCAGCTGTCACCGCGGCAACTGGAGGTGGCGCAGTTGGTGGGCAAGGGGCAGACCAATTATCAGGTTGCCTGTGAGTTGGGGATTACCGAGAACACGGTGAAGCTGTATGTGTCGCAGGTGTTGCGCTTGACGCATATGCATAATCGGACGCAGTTGGCGCTGGCCTTGTCGCCCGGTGGGTCTTCCTTTTTTACAAGCGCCTGAAAAAAGAAGCGAAAAAACGCTCGCCCTGATGAGAGGTGAAGAGCTTGGGTGTACGCGGCCCTGCCTTTGCTCTGCTCTTCTGTAGGAGCGGGTGCCCGCTTGCGGCATGCTCGCTTCAACCAACGCATTCCTGTGCAGTTGTCCTCAAGCCTCTGTGCAAACCCCCCGTCATATCTAACGAGACAACTTCGCAATCAGGCAGCCATGAACACAGGACTATTTCGCAAATTGACTGTGGCGCAGGTAAGGCGAAATGCCATTAACCCATTAACGTGGGGGAAATATCTAACGGAAGCGTACAGTTGCGATGGAGCGATCGGTTTTTTGACGTCAACGAAACGATTAATACTTTCGTGTTAATGCATTTTTACACTTGTTGGGGTGGGGAATGCCGACAATGCTGGTGCTGGCACTGGGGAATCATATTGCGTTCGTGCAACCCCCGTCGCCCAGGAGAAATGCCATGTCTTTTTCCAAGCTTGTTCAGACGGTCAAATCCGGCGTCGCTTTTTGCAAGGGCCTGGCCAAGGATACCGAGGGTGCGTCCGGTATCGAATACGCGATCATTGCTGCCATGGTCGCAGTGGTGCTCGCCGGTTTCAGTACGGGTGTCAAGAACGCCATCACGGCCATGTTCAACACGATTCAGGCGGCGCAGTGATTTGGAAGCCGGCAATTGGCAGTCGTTTCACCGGGATCCTAACGTCAGCGCTTCGCCCATTGCAGGTGTTACCTCATGAACGCTCTCGCACAGCCACGCCAACAGTTGCTTCTGGTGGATGACGATGAGGATGCATTGCTTGAATTGGCGGAGTTGCTGAAGGGTGAGGGGTTCAATTGTTTTACGGCCACTTCGGTCAAGCTCGCGCTGCAGCACCTGACCCGGCATCCCGATATCGCATTGGTGATCACTGATCTGCGCATGCCGGAGGAGAGCGGCATATCGTTGATCAAGCGCTTGCGCGAGCATACGTCGCGCGAGCATTTGCCGGTGATTGTGACGTCGGGGCATGCGGGCATGGATGATGTCAGTGACCTGTTGCGCTTGCAGGTGCTGGATCTTTTTCGCAAGCCGATTTATCACGTGCGGTTGTTGGAGACGCTGAATAATCTGTTTCCGCAGCCGCAGGTTTATCTGGTTAAAGGTTGAGTGGCGGGAGGATCAAGAACTGCAGGCGAGCTAACGCTCGGCCTGATGAGTGGTGAAAAGCCGCGAGGGTACGCCGACCCATTGTGGGAGCGGCGGTGCGGCGATCCGACTTGCTCGCGAAGGCGGCCTGCCAGTCGACCAATTTCTTGCAGATGTACTCAGCACCTGTAGGAGCGAGCATGCTCGCGAGGCGGCCTGATTATCCGGCTGTGCATACCCGCCTTGTCAGGCCATCGGCTGCCAATGCCCGACCATATGCTCCAGATCCCCGACGCCCACCAGTTGAAAATCTCCGCTCGCACCCGGCGCACTGGCCAGCAATGTCACCTCGCTGGGCAACCGCAGCGGTTTCTTGAACTGCACCGCGATCTCGACATTCGCCGCGGGCAGATGCCTGGCCAGTGCCGCCAGCGTGCGCGCCTTGTTCCACAGGCCATGGGCGATGGCGGTGGGAACGCCGAAGAGTCGGGCGCTGGCCGCGCTGAGGTGGATCGGGTTGTAGTCGCCGGACACTTTGGCGTATTGCCGGCCGATGTCCGAGGGCGCTTTCCAATGCTCGATTTCGCTGAAGGCCAGGCTGCTTGCCAGGGGATCTTCGGGTGGCTCGCCTTCGAGTTTGACGCCGCGGCAGAGCATCTTGCTTTCTGCTTTCCACAGCGGCCCCAACTGATCGTCGAGGGTGCTCAGTAGATCGAATGTCGCGCCTTTGGCGTGGGGTTGCAGGTTCTGCACCTGCACACTGACTCGCACCCGACTCACCCCGCCCATGGGGCGCAGCACACGAATGCGATTGCTCAGGTGAATCAGGCCCGGCAGCGGGAACGGGAAGTCCCTGGCCGTGAGCAATTGCATCTGCAAGGCAAACCCGAGGATGTGTGGATAGGTGGGCGGCAGCAGGCCGTCGTCGACAAAACCACAGACCTTGCGATAAGCGGCGAGGCGCTTGGGATCGACCTCGACCCAGCACCGCAGACCCGAATCGGGCAGGGTGGTGCCGGTGATTTTGCGTCGTGTCGCGGCGCGGGCGTACAACCCCGGCAGGCTGGGTTCGCGGTTGAGTGTGTGCCAGTCGGTGATCATCCTCAAGCCCCCAGAACACTTTGCCCGCAGACGCGCAACGCTTGCCCGGTGAAGGCGCCTGTGCCCGGTTGCGCGAGCCAGGCCACGGCTTCGGCGACGTCCTGTGGCAGGCCGCCCTGGCCGAGGGAACTCATTCGCCGTCCGGCTTCGCGCAGGCCGAAGGGGATGCGCGCGGTCATCTGCGTTTCGATGAATCCCGGCGCCACGGCGTTGATGCTGATGCCGCGCTCGCTGAGCAATGGCGCCCACGCCTGCGCCAGGCCAATGAGTCCGGCCTTGCTCGCCGCGTAATTGGTTTGCCCGCGATTGCCGGCAATGCCACTGATGGACGCCAGCAGAATCACCCGGCCATTGTCGTGCAGGGTGCCGCTGTCGAGCAGGGCTTTGGTCAGTACTTGCGGCGCATTGAGGTTGACTGCCAGTACCGCGTCCCAGAACTCCGGGGTCATATTGGCCAGGGTTTTATCCCGAGTGATGCCGGCGTTGTGCACGACGATGTCGAGGCCGTCTGACAACTGTTCGATCAACTGCGCAGCGGCGTCCTCGGCGCAGATGTCGAGGGTGATGCTGCGCCCGCCGAGGCGCGCGGTGAGGGCTTCGAGATCGGTTTTCGCCGGTGGTACGTCGAGCAGGATGACGTCGGCACCGTCGCGGGCCAGGGTCTCGGCGATGGCGGCACCGATGCCGCGTGCCGCGCCGGTGACCAGTGCCTTGCGCCCGGCGAGCGGGCGCGTCCAGTCGGTGACTGGCGTCGAACACGGGGTCAAGCGAAGGACCTGCCCGGACACGAAGGCGCTTTTGGGCGAGAGGAAAAACCGCAGGGGGCCTTCCAGTTGCGCCTCGGCACCTTCGCCGACGTAGATCAATTGCAGGGTGCCACCGTTGCGCAACTCCTTGGCCAGCGAGCGACTGAAACCTTCCAGGGCACGTTGCGCACTGGCGGCGAACGGGTCGCGCAAGGTTTGCGGGTCGCGCCCGAGAATCACCAGGTGCGCGCAGTGATCGAGGTTCTTCATCAGCGGCTGGAAAAACTCGCGCAGCTGTTTGAGCTGATCGGCATGCAGCAGATCACTGGCATCGAACACCACGGCCTTGAGTTTCGGTCCATGGCCGGGAATCCAGGCCGTGGCGATCGATGGCTCAGTGCTGTAACTGTAGATCGCGTCGGTCAAGCGGTTGGCGAAGGCGCTGACGTGTTCGGCCAGCGGCCCGCCGCCGATCAGCAGCGCACCCTCCACGGGCCGCAGCCGGCCTGCTTGCCAACGCTCCAGCCGGGTCGGTGCCGGCAACCCCAGGGCGCCCACCAGACGATGACCGATGGACGAATTGGCGAAGTCGATATAGCGGTCAGACATGGAACGCGCTCCGAAAGCTGAGGTTCAAAGTGTGGACCACGAATGGCGATCAGTCGTTCGCTCCACGAGATAAGGCCTACGCTTGGTTACATTGTAGGAGCGGGTGCCCGCTTGCGGCATGCTCGCGATGAGGCCGGCACATCCAACATCGATGTCGCCTGACACGCCACCATCGCGGGCAAGCCCGCTCCCACGGGGACTAGGTTAATTTCAACTTTTTGCAGAGGCTTTTCATGACCCCACTGCGCCGCGTCGCGATCATCGGCGGTAACCGGATTCCTTTCGCCCGCTCCAACGGCCCGTACGCCACGGCCAGTAACCAGGTGATGCTCACCGCCGCTCTCGAAGGCCTGATCGAACGTTACAACCTGCATGGCCAGCGCATTGGCGAAGTGGTCGCCGGGGCCGTGCTCAAGCTATCGCGGGACATGAACCTCACTCGCGAATGTGTACTGGGGTCGCGACTGTCGCCCGCCACTGCGGCCTATGACATCCAGCAGGCGTGCGGCACCGGGCTGGAGGCGGCGTTGCTGGTGGCGAACAAGATTGCCCTGGGTCAGATCGACTGCGGCATTGCCGGTGGCGTGGACACCACCTCGGATGCGCCGATCAGTGTCAGCGATGGCCTGCGCAAGATTCTCCTGCAAGCCAACCGCGCCAAAACCACCGGCGACAAACTGAAAACCTTCCTGCAATTGCGTCCCAGGCATTTGATCCCGGAGTTTCCACGTAACGGCGAGCCGCGCACCGGGTTGTCCATGGGGCAGCACTGCGAGTTGATGGCCCAGGCCTGGAACATCCCTCGCCAGGCGCAGGATCAACTGGCACTTGAGAGCCATCAGAAACTGGCTGCGTCCTACGCCGAGGGTTGGCACAACGACCTGATGACACCGTTCCTGGGGCTCACCCGTGACAACAACCTGCGCCCGGACTCCACGCTGGAAAAGCTCGCCGCGCTCAAGCCGGCCTATGAGAAAAGCGCCAAGGGCACACTGACCGCCGGCAACTCCACGCCACTGACCGATGGTGCGTCACTGGTGCTGCTGGGTAGCGAGGAGTGGGCCAAGGCGCGCGGGTTACCGATCCTGGCCTACTGGCGTGACGGCGAGGCCGCGGCGGTGGATTTCGTCAACGGTGCCGAAGGGTTGTTGATGGCGCCGGTCTACGCCGTGCCGCGTTTGCTCGCGCGCAATGGCCTGACGTTGCAGGACTTCGACTACTACGAAATCCACGAGGCGTTCGCTGCGCAAGTGTTGTGCACATTGAAGGCCTGGGAAGATCCGGAATATTGCAAAACCCGTCTCGGCCTCGACGCGTCGCTGGGCTCGATCGATCGCAGCAAGCTCAACGTCAAGGGCAGCTCACTGGCGGCAGGGCATCCGTTTGCCGCCACGGGCGGGCGCATTGTCGCCAACCTGGCGAAGTTGCTGGATGTGGCGGGCAAGGGGCGGGGGCTGATTTCGATTTGCGCGGCGGGCGGGCAGGGTGTGACTGCCATCCTCGAACGCTAGGCAAAAACCCCTGTAGGAGCGAGCACGCTCGCGATGGCGTCCTTACAGCCAGCATCAGTGTGGCTGATCTGCCGCCATCGCGAGCATGCTCGCTCCTACAGGGGGGGGGAGTGGTGAGTCAACAAATCAGGTGCGGAACCTGCGCACCAATCCGTCCAGTTCGCTCGACAACCCGGCCAGGCTCTGGGAGTCCAGGCGCGCCGAGTTGGCCAGTTCCGCCACCAACTGCGCATCGCCGTGGATCTGGCTGATGTGCCGGTTGATGTCTTCGGCCACTTGATGCTGCTGTTCCGCCGCGGTTGCGATCTGGGTATTCATGTCGCGGATCACGTCCACCGACTCGCGGATCTGCCCGAAGCTGTTGCGCGCCTCGCCAATGCGCGTCACCGATTGCTGGGACACTTCCAGGCTGGCATGCATTTGTTGGGTCACCTGGCTGGTGCGTTTGGCCAGGTTGCCCAGCAGCCCGTCGATTTCCGCCGTGGAGTCGGCCGTGCGCTTGGCCAGGGCCCGCACCTCGTCGGCCACCACGGCAAAACCGCGGCCTTGTTCACCGGCCCGAGCCGCTTCGATCGCGGCGTTCAACGCCAGCAGGTTGGTTTGCTCGGCGATCGAGCGGATGGTCCCGAGAATCGACTGAATGTCGTTGCTGTCGCGTTCAAGCTGTTGCATCGACTGAGCCGACTGTTCGATTTCCTGGCTCAGGCGATCCACGCTGTTCACCGCCGCATCGATCTGCTGCTGGCCTTCGCGCGCCTGGCGCTGGCCACTGTCGGCGGATTCCGCCGCCTGGCTGCAAGAGCGCGCAACTTCGTTGGCGGTGGCGACCATTTCGTGGAACGCCGTGGACACCATGTCCACCGCTTCACGCTGGCGCCCGGCGGCTTCGGCCATGTCGCTGGAGACCTGGGTCGAGCTCTTGGACGTGTCGAGGATCTTGCCCGCCGCACCGCCGATGTTCTGGATCAGGTTGCGAATCGCGGCCAGGAACTGGTTGAACCAGTTGGCCAGTTGCGCGGTTTCGTCGCTGCCTCGGATGTGCAGGTTCTGGGTCAGGTCGCCTTCGCCTTGGGCGATGCCTTCCAGGCCGCTGGCCACGCTGCGGATCGGACGCACGATGAGGCTGGCAAAACTGGCGCCGACGACGGCGAAGATGACCGCCAGTACGGCGGCGATGATGGCGATCAACCAGGTCAACTGGGTCGCGGAGCTCATCACGTCGTCCTGTTTGATCAGGCCGATGAACGTCCAGCCCAGTTGCTCCGACGGCCAGACGTTGGCCATGTAGCGCTCGCCGTTGAGCTCCACTTCCACCAGGCCCTTGCCGGCCTTGGCCAGTTGCGCATAGCCGTCGCCAAGGCTGTTCAGCGGTTTGAAGTTGTGTTCCGGTTGTTTCGGGTCCACCAGGACCGTGCCGGTGTTTTCCAGCAGCATCAGGTAGCCGGTTTCACCGAGCTTGATCTGTTTGACGATTTCGGTGAGCTGCTTGAGCGTCACGTCGATGCTGACCACGCCGCCGTTGGTGCCCAACTTGTTGTCGATGGTGCGCACGGTGCTGACGTAGGTCGCATCGTCCTGAGCCCAGTAGTAGGCCTCGGTGCGCAACGGCTTGCCCGGTTTGGCCTGGGCCGCCTTGTACCAGGGACGCTGGCGTGGGTCGTAGTTGTTCAGTTTCGGATCATCCGGCCATGACACATAGCCGCCCGCCGCCGTGCCGAGGATGGCATAGGCGTAGGCAGGGTGGCTGTTGCCCAGGTCCTGGAGCAGGGTGAAGACTTTTTTGTCCGCCTCGCCCTGAGGGACGCTCTCGGCGTTGGCGGCCATGTAAGTCTTGAGACTGTCGTCGGAGTTTCGGATCAGCGGTTGCTTGGCCAGGTACTCGACGTTCTGGCTGATACCGTCAAAGAACAATTGCATGGCATTGCTGACCTGACGAATCTCGCGGGCACTGCCGTCGACGAATTCGTCCCTGGCATCACTGCGCAGGTTCAGCACAACGAGGGTGGCGACCAGCACCACGGGCAGGCAGGCGATGATTGCAAACGCCCAGGTCAACTTCTGTTTGATGTTCATCCGCGCTCCAGATTTTCTTGTAGGCCCACGCAGTGCAGATGACTCGCGGTTTATTGGCAGCCGAAAACGTTCCTGGTCACCCGGGTCCTTGAGTGCGGCATCGCTTTTGTTGTGGCAGCGATTGTCGGACAAATCACTTTGTCACTAAGGACTTCGGCTGTTGTCGGAGGAAATTGAGCCTTGTCAGGAAAAATCCTACGGAAGATAAGAGGTGTGATGTCAGCTTCTGTCGTAATTGCCCTCAATGCCCTCGCGCAACAAGTGACGCTGGCTCGGCTATGATCTTGAACGACCCGTGGCGGTCGTCGGTTTTACCCAACGAAATCGGCACATTGCGTGCTTCTGCAATACTCAGGAGTCGGCAACCCCTCCCCCCCGTGGGTGGATTGCCGTATAACGAATGACTTTCGCGTGTTTGGTAATAAAGGACCCACAATAAAAGCTGATGAAGACTCCAAAACGCATTGAACCCCTGATCGAGGACGGTCTGGTCGACGAGGTGCTGCGCCCACTCATGAGTGGTAAAGAAGCAGCTGTTTATGTGGTGCGCTGCGGCAACGAGTTACGTTGCGCGAAGGTCTACAAGGAGGCGAACAAGCGAAGTTTCCGTCAGGCGGCCGAGTATCAGGAAGGCCGCAAGGTGCGCAACAGCCGTCAGGCCCGTGCGATGGCCAAGGGCTCCAAGTTTGGCCGCAAGGAATCCGAAGAGGCCTGGCAGAACGCCGAAGTGGCGGCGCTGTTCCGTCTGGCCAATGCCGGTGTGCGGGTGCCCAGGCCGTTCGACTTCCTCGAAGGCGTGCTGCTCATGGAACTGGTGGCCGACGAGTACGGTGATGCGGCGCCGCGCCTGAACGATGTGGTGCTGGAGCCGGACCAGGCCCGCGAGTATCACGCGTATCTGATTTCCCAGATCGTGCTGATGCTGTGTACCGGTCTGGTGCACGGTGACCTGTCCGAGTTCAACGTGCTGCTGGCGCCGACCGGCCCGGTGATCATCGACCTGCCACAAGCGGTGGATGCAGCGGGCAACAATCACGCATTCAGCATGCTGGAGCGCGACGTTGGCAACATGGCGTCCTACTTCGGGCGGTTTGCCCCGGAGTTGAAGAAGACCCGATACGCCAAGGAAATGTGGGCCTTGTACGAGGCCGGCACCTTGCACCCGGGCAGTGTTCTGACTGGCGAATTTGCCGACTCGGAAAAGTTGGCTGACGTGGGTGGAATCATGCGCGAAATCGAGGCCGCGCGCCTGGATGAAGAACGCAAGCAGGCGGCCCGCATGGCGGACGATGCTCCGCCAGGCAAAGCCGAAGAACCGCCTCCGCCATGGATGCAGTGATCGGTTAAAGAAAAACCCGGCTTCGGCCGGGTTTTTTGTGGGTTACAGATTCAATGTGGCAGACACAATGCCTGTGGGAGCGAGCTTGCTCCGGGCGGCGCTCCGACGATGAGGCCATTACATTCAACATCCATGTTGTCTGTTCTACCGCCATCGCGAGCAGGCTCGCTCCTACAGGGATCAGGCATGAGTCGGGGTGGTGCAGCAGCCCGACTCCAGGTTTTTCAGGATCGGGCAATCCGGCCGATGATCGCCCTGACAGTGCTCGACCAGGTCCTGCAAGGTATCGCGCAACTGCCCCAGCTCGCGGATCTTCTGGTTCAACTCATCGATATGCTGACGGGCCAGGGCTTTGACATCGGCGCTGGCGCGCTGGCGGTCCTGCCAGAGGGTCAGCAACTTGCCGACTTCCTCCAGGGAAAACCCCAGGTCCCGCGAGCGCTTGATGAAGGCCAGCGTGTGCAGGTCGTCATCGCCATACACCCGGTAACCGCTGTCGGTGCGATGGGCGGCCTTGAGCAAGCCGATGGATTCGTAATAACGGATCATCTTTGCGCTCAGGCCGCTGTGGCGGGCCGCTTGGCCGATGTTCATCGGTTGTCCTCCAGGTCCTTGGGCTTCCAGGTTTTCAACAGTAACGCATTGCTCACCACGCTGACGCTCGACAACGCCATGGCCGCACCGGCCAGCACTGGGTTGAGCACGCCCAACATCGCCAGCGGAATGCCGATCAGGTTGTAGACGAAGGCCCAGAACAGGTTCTGCCGAATCTTGGCGTAGGTCTTGCGGCTGATCTCCAGCGCGGCCGGCACCAGCCGCGGATCGCCGCGCATCAGGGTGATGCCGGCCGCGTGCATGGCGACGTCGGTGCCGCCGCCCATGGCGATGCCGATGTCGGCGGCGGCCAGTGCCGGGGCATCGTTGATACCGTCGCCGACCATTGCCACCACGCCGGTTTCCTTCAGTGCGGCGACTGTGGCGGCCTTGTCTGCCGGCAGTACTTCGGCATGCACATCCTGGATTCCCAGCGCTTCGGCGACCACTTTGGCGCTGCCGCGATTGTCGCCGGTCAGCAGGTGGCTGCCGATGTTCCGTGCATTCAGTCGCTGCACCGCTTGCAGCGCGCCTGGCTTGAGGGTGTCACCGAAGGCGAACAGGCCCAGCACTTGTGGTTCGGGAGATTGTTCGATCAACCAGGACAAGGTCCGGCCTTCTTTTTCCCACGCGATCGCCGAGTCGGCCAAGGGTCCGGCGTTCAAGCCGCTGTCCTCCAGCAGGCGACGGTTGCCCAGCGCCAGGCGACGCCCTTCGAGGCTGCCAGCGATGCCGCGACCGGTCAGGGACTGGCTGTCGCTGACATCGGCGACCTTCAAATGGCGTTCGCTACAGGCATCCAGAACAGCCTTGGCCAGCGGGTGCTCACTGCCGCGTTGCAGGGCGCCAGCCAATTGCAGCAGGCTTGCCTCATTGCCGTCGATGGCACTCAGATGAGCAATGCGCGGGGCGCCGGAGGTCAGGGTGCCGGTCTTGTCGAATACCACCGAGCTGACTTCGTGGGCGCGCTCCAGTGCTTCGGCATCCTTGATCAAAATCCCGTGGCGTGCTGCCACGCCAGTGCCGGCCATGATCGCGGTGGGTGTGGCCAGACCCAATGCGCAAGGGCAGGCAATCACCAGCACCGCCACCGCATTGATCAGTGCCGTTTCCATCGGCGCGCCATACAGCCACCAGCCGATCAGGGTCGCCAGGGCAATCAGCAGGACGGTGGGCACGAACACCTGGCTGACTTTATCCACCAGTTTCTGGATCGGCGCTTTCGCCGCCTGGGCGTCTTCCACCAGACGGATGATCCGCGCCAGCACGGTTTCCGCGCCCAGGGCCTGGGTACGCACCAGCAAGCGGCCTTCACCGTTGATCGCGCCGCCGGTGACTTTGTCACCGGGCTGCTTGGGCACCGGCAGGCTCTCGCCACTGATCAGGGCTTCATCGGCGTGGCTCTGGCCGTCGATCACTTCACCGTCCACCGGGAAGCGTTCGCCTGGCTTGACCAACACCAGATCATCGAGGCGCAGGGCGCTGATGGCGACGTCTTGCTCCTGGCCATCGATCACCCGGATCGCCCGTTCCGGGCGCAAGGCTTCGAGGGCGCGGATGGCGCTGGCGGTCTGGCGCTTGGCGCGGCTTTCCAGGTACTTGCCCAGCAACACCAGGGCGATCACTACCGCCGAGGCTTCGAAATACAGATGCGGCATGCGCCCGGCGGCAGTGGCCCATTCATACAGGCTCAAGCCATAACCGGCGCTGGTGCCCAGGGCCACCAGCAAATCCATGTTGCCGGCGCCGGCGCGCACGGCTTTCCACGCGGCGACGTAAAACCGTGCGCCGAAGATGAATTGCACGGGCGTGGCCAAAGCGAATTGCGCCCAGGCCGGGAGCATCCAGTGTATGCCGAAGGGTTGCAGCAGCATCGGCAACACCAGCGGCAAGGCGAGGGCGATGGCCATGATCAAGGCCAGGCGTTCGCGATGCAGGCGCTGGTTCTGGTTGTCGATTGACGGGTGTTCGGCTTCCCAGGTGCTGGCGGCGTAACCGGCCTTGGACACGGCCGCGATCAAGGTTTGCGGGTCGACCTGGCCGAGCAGTTCAAGGTGGGCACGTTCGTTGGCCAGGTTGACGCTGACGCTTTTCACCCCCGGCACCTTGGCCAGTGCGCGCTCGACACGACCGACGCAGGACGCGCAGGTCATGCCGTCGATGCTCAATTCCAGGCTCTGTTGCGGCACGCTGTAGCCGGCCTTGGCTACGGCATCCATCAAGGCCGGCAAGCTGTCGCTGGGCGCCTGGACCCGTGCCTGCTCAGTGGCCAGGTTGACGCTGACGGCGCTGGCGCCAATGACTTTGCTCAAGGCGCGCTCGACGCGCCCGGCGCAACTGGCGCAGGTCATGCCGGCAATCGGCAGGTCGAACGTGGTGGATTCGGACATCGGTCGCACTCCCTGTAGTAGATGACCACAGGATCAACCTTGCCATGCTGGCAAGGTCAAGTGCCATGTTTCAGATCAAGCGACCGATCAGTAGCCCAGACCGGCGCGCTTGAGGTACATCCCTTGCTGCGTCATCGCGATCCGGTACTTGAGCACATCCCCGGCCTTGAGCTGGATGTCCTGCGACCTCGGCGCGAGCATGCCCGGATTGCAACCCGGCACTTGGCCCGGCAGCAGTTTGAGACGCAGCGAGACGTTGCCCGGCGGCAGGTTGAACGAGGTGCTTTGTTCCTGAAACAGCCGTGCCGCCAGTTGATCCTGGATATACACACCGATTTCGCAACTGGTCGCGACTTCCAGACGCTCGCGGGAAATGATCAGCACGCCATAATCCTGACCGGCGGCATTGACCGAAGGCACGGCGGCGAAAAGGCTGAGAAAGCCAAACAGGCTGAAAACTGACCAGCGCATGGCTGAATCTCCTGAGTTCGAGTCATTGATGGACGCAGCTTGGCCGAGGCCGGCGTCGATTGCCAGCCCGGCAGTTAACGCCAGAACTTGACCTTGCCACGGTGGCAAGCTCGAAACTGGGCTCAACCCTCGGAAAAGGAGCTATCCCATGCAAGTGTTCAACGTTGAAGGCATGTCTTGTGGTCATTGCGTCAAGACCATCACTCAGGCGGTGCAGGCCAAAGACCCGGCGGCCAGTGTGCGGGTCGATCTCGCGGCGAGGGAGGTTGGAGTCGAAAGTGCGCTGACCGCCCAGCAAGTGATCGAGGCGATCCGCGAGGAGGGTTACGGCGCCAAACTGGCCTGAATTTGATAGTTAGCGAGCTACCGGAATGTTCAAGGCACCCATGGGGAGCTAGACTGTCGGCCTGCCGATTTCTGCCCCTCTGGATGCCTGATGAACTTGCGTACCATTTTGATTCTCGGCGCCTTGAGCGCTTTCGGTCCGCTGGCGATCGATTTCTACCTGCCAGCCTTCCCGGCCATGGCCCTGGCTTTCGGGACGGATGAAAATCACGTTCAGATGACGTTGGCGGCTTACTTCCTCGGCTTGTCCATCGGCCAACTGCTTTATGGCCCGGTGGCGGATCGTTTCGGGCGACGCATTCCGTTGCTCGCGGGTGTCGGTCTGTTCTCCGTCGCTTCCGTGGCGTGCGCCTTTGCGCCGAACCTGGAATGGCTGATCGGTGCGCGCTTCGTACAGGCGTTGGGTGGCTGCGCGGGTATGGTGATTTCCCGGGCGGTGGTCAGCGACAAGTGTGATGCGGTGGGGTCGGCAAAAGTCTTTTCGCAGTTGATGCTGGTGATGGGGCTTGCCCCTATCCTTGCGCCATTGCTCGGCGGGCTGTTGGTCAACACGACAGGCTGGCAGTCGATCTTCCTGGCCTTGACAGGTTTCAGTGCGCTGGCGGGGCTGGCGGTCGCGACGGGATTGCCGGAAAGCTTGCCGGCCCACATTCCGCGCCAACCGCTGTCGGGTGCGTTGCGTCAATACGGGCGGTTGTTGACCGACCCTGTGTTCCTCGGCCATGCCTTGACCGGCGGTATCGCCATCGCCGGGATGTTTGCCTACATCGCCGGTTCGCCGTTCATCATTATCAAGCTCTACGGTGTTCCGGCCGAGCATTTCGGCTGGCTGTTCGGCACCAACGCGGCGGGCTTCATTCTGGTGGCGCAGGTCAATGCGCGGTTACTGGCCAAGCGTGGCCCGACCTTCTTGCTGGCGCGCGCGGTGTGGGTTTACCTGGCAGCCGGTTTGACTCTTCTCGCGGTCAGTTCTCTACACCCGGCACAACTGTGGCCGCTGCTGATTCCCTTGTTCATCTGTATCGCCAGCCTCGGTTGCATCAGCCCCAACGCCACGGCCTGCGCGATGAGCGGGCAGGGGGCACGGGCCGGCAGCGCTTCGGCGCTGCTCGGTTGCCTGCAATTCAGCGTGGCTGCCGGCGCCTCTGCACTGGTGGGCGTGCTGCACGACGGCAGCGCCGTGCCGATGTCCATGGTCATCAGCCTGTGTGGAGTTCTGGTGGTGAGCACGGCGATGCTCACCCGGCGTTTGCAAAATGCCCGGGCGCTGGCGCAAGCCCAGGTTTGAGGCCGGGGTCAGCCGACTGCACGGTGCGGGAGGAGGACGGGGATCTGGTGAGGGGCCTGGATTCGGGCTTCGAGGGTACGTGTGAAGGCGCGAGCTTCTGCTTCGCTGCGGAACGTCACGGCATGTTGGTCGAGACGGACTTGCCACTGGGATTTTGCCAGTTCTTTTATCAGGATCTTCATAGCCGATCACCTCTCGTAAAAGACGTTACGCAAAAGATTGCCTCGCAGAAGATTCGATTGTAGTCCTGAAAACGAGCACGATTGTGACATGGGTCAACTGTCAGACTGACGGTTTGTAACTAAAAACATCATGGATTTCCGATGGCGCTCACAGGGGTTGTCGGCGACCGGAACTGCCAGGCCGCCGCCGGGAAACATGCAAAAAGCGATGGCTTTTTTCAGCGCTTCAGAACCCTTCCAGAACGATCTTGCCCTTGCCCTTGCCGCTTTCCAGCAGGGTCCACGATCACTGGAGTTTTCAAGACGGCAAACGCGAAGTCAGCCTGACCGTCAGCGGTGATCGCTTCAGTGACGATGCCGATGTCGTGCGCCTTTGGGCCGTGGCCGGTGCCGGGATCGCTTGCAAATCCTGGCTCGATGTCGCCGCCGATGTACTGGCCGGCCGCTTGAAGGTGTTGATCCCGGAACTGCTTTGTGAGCGCGCACCGTTGAATCTGCTGTGCGCCCATCGCGCGCAATTGAGTAAGCCGGTAAACCTGTCGCGCGAAATGCTTGTCAGTCGATGCACCTTTTTGAGCAGTCAATTTCCGGGCTTTTCGGATACCGCTCATTAGTCGCACGGAAAAAGAGAAATTTCCCTCAGGAACAATCAACACCTATGCCGGGCAGAGGACAGGATCCGGCGATCAACCCGCATATACTATCGCCCGCATCATGCAAGTAGCGTCGATCCCCAATGGCGGGTCCACGTTCGAGCCGGCCCGGTTGTACGGTCATTCTTCTGGCCTTCGCGGCATCGGGCCTGGCAGCGCTCCAATGTGTGAGCAAGGCGTTGCCGGGGTTATGGCAGTTTGCGCGGATCGGCCGACGACACATTACTGGTCAAGTTGTCTCTGGGCAGTAGACGAAATGATTCAACAGGGAGTGAATACATGGAACATGCACCTTGCATCAGCCAGATCGCCACATTGCTGGCTGACCCAAAGCGCAGCGCAATGATGTGGGCCTTGATGGATGGTTCGGCGCGAGCAACCGAAGAGTTGGCATTGCTGGCCGGCCTGTCACCGTCTTCGGCCAGTGCACACCTGGGACGTTTGTCCGCTGGAGGTCTGCTGAGGGTTGAAAACCGTGGCCGCAAACGCTTTTTCCGCCTGGCCGCTCCCGAGGTCGGGGCGGCAATCGAAGCGCTGGCCAGCGCGACCTTCGCCAGCGCACCCCAGGATATTCCGGACGTCTTCAAGCGCAATGCACCTCTGGTCAAACCCCGGGCGGTGCGTTCGTCATTGCTGAGTGCCCGACTATGTGACGATCACCTGGGAGGCACCCTGTCGGCCGATCTGTATCAGCGACTGCTGGAGGCAGGCTGGATCGAGCATTCCGATCAGCGGGTCACGGTCACGCTCAAGGGCGCGACGGAGTTGGCGGCACGTGGCGTGTTCATCCAGGCCCTGGCCAATCGCAACGCAAAGGTGGCCTGCGCCTGCCCGGACTGGAGCGAAAGACGCCCGCACATGGGCGGCTCACTGGGCGCGGCATTGTTGCAACTGTTCATGCAATCGGGATGGCTGACCCTGCCCAACGACTCCCGAACCTTGCAGGTTACAGCCTCCGGGCAACGCGAGATCCATCGCTTTGCCCAGGAGGCCGAGTTGGAAATGGCGCTTTAATGCACCATTGCGGGAGCGAGCGCACTCGCTCCCGCCGGTCCTGGGCGTCGAACCTTACGGCTTCACCAACCGCGCATCGAGGCTGTTTTGCGCCAGGCGTTTGGCCTGGTCCTGGGTCATGCCCAGGTGGGTGTACAGCGCATGGAAGTTCTCGGTGACATAACCGCCGAAGTACGCCGGGTCATCGGAGTTCACCGTCACTTTCACACCACGTTCCAGCATGTCGAGAATGTTGTGCTGCGACATATGATCGAACACGCAAAGTTTGGTGTTCGACAGCGGGCACACGGTCAGCGGGATCTGTTCGTCGATGATTCGCTGCATCAGGCGTTCGTCTTCGATGGCGCGCACGCCATGGTCGATGCGCTGGATCTTCAGCAGGTCGATGGCTTCCCAGATGTACTCGGGCGGGCCTTCCTCACCGGCGTGGGCGACGGTCAGGAAGCCTTCGTGACGGGCACGGTCGAACACGCGCTGGAACTTGCTCGGCGGGTGACCCATCTCGGAGCTGTCCAGGCCCACGGCGACAAAGGCATCGCGGAACGGCAGCGCCTGATCGAGGGTTTTCTGTGCTTCGTCTTCGCTCAGATGGCGCAGGAAGCTCAGGATCAAACCACTGGTGATGCCCAGTTGCTGTTCGCCATCCTTCAGCGCGGCGGCGATGCCGTTCAGTACGACTTCGAACGGGATGCCACGGTCGGTGTGGGTCTGCGGGTCGAAGAACGGTTCGGTGTGAATCACGTTCTGCTCTTTGCAGCGCAGCAGGTATGCCCAGGTCAGGTCATAGAAATCCTGTGATGTACGCAGTACATCGGCGCCCCGGTAATACAGGTCGAGGAACTCCTGCAGGTTGTTGAAGGCATACGCCTTGCGCAAGGTTTCGACGTCGCTCCAGGGCAAGGCAATCTTGTTGCGCTCGGCCAGGGTGAACAACAGCTCGGGTTCCAGCGAGCCTTCCAGGTGCAGGTGCAGTTCTGCCTTGGGCAGGGCGTTCAGCCAGTCGTACATGATTCTTTTCTCATCAGGTGCAATGGGCGCCATTCTACAGAGGGTTGCCGCAACAATTGGCAAAACCTGACCAGGCGGTTCATCACATCGCTGCCTTCGGGCCGAAGTGCGCCATGTCCGAAGCGTAGCCCACCGCATACAAACCGCGACGTTCGGCGGCCTGGATCGGCGCCGGGTTGTCGGTGTGCTTGAACACCAGGTCCACACCCTGGTCGATCAACGCGTTTGTGGCATCCGCTTCCTTGCCTGGGTCGAACCAGGAGTTGATCCACACCACCTTGATCTCGGTGCCGGGGTTGTATTTGTTCAGGATCAGTTGGATGGCGTTGATGTCGCGAATTACTTCCGGGATCGGGAATGAGGCGACGTAGCCGACTTTCAGCGGGGCGGCGGTTAAGGTCGTCAGGCTGGCGCTCAAACCGATGGCCACCGCAACGGCGCAAAGCAGCTTCGCCAATGGACGTTTGTGCATGAATTTGAACTCCATTTTGTTGTGAGGCTGGCCGAGTTCTCGGGCTTGCACAGGGCAATGCAAACCGCTGACCAACATGACAACAAACGGCTTGAGTTCGCGTAACGACCATCGCGAGCAGGCTCGCTCCCACAAAAGCACTGCGCGATGAGGCCGGCCGGGTCGATAAATGTGCATGGCTTTGCACAGCTGCCACTGTCTGGTGCGCCAAGGTAAACGAACCGTTAGCGCCATCCCGCAGTCAGTAGCTCATCGGCACCGCTCGCGACAAAGGCTGGCCATGCTCACCACCCTCAAGCAAGAAAATTTCCTGCTTTTGGCGTTGATTGCCGCGCTGACCGCGTTGCGCGGCATTGGCCAACCGCATGCAGACGGTGATGGTTTTCCTCACGCTGATTGTCAGCGCGATCAACCTCAATGACGGCGAAACCAACGCCATCTAAGGCATGACTCACTTCGTGTAGTTTGCGACGTTCATCATGTTGTCGTTGCTCGGACTTTGAAACCACCGCAAAAGCACTGTAGGAGCGAGCCTGCTCGCGATAGCGGTGTGTCAGACACCAATTGGTAAGCTGACACTCCGTCATCGCGAGCCTGCCGCAAGCGGGCACCCGCTCCTACAGTTTTAACGGGTGTATCAGACGCCTGCAATCAACTGCCGCGCCGCCTGGCTGTGATCTGCAATCAAGCCCTTCAGGTCCAGCCCTTCGACCTGACCATCGATCACCCGCCACTGGCCGCCGACCATCACTCGGTCCGCGCGATCGGCACCGCACAGCAGCAATGCCGAGACCGGATCGTGACTGCCGGAAAAACGCAGTTCATCCAGTTTGAACAGGGCCAGGTCGGCCTGCTTGCCCACCGCCAATTCACCGATATCGGTACGTCCCAACAGACTGGCCGAGCCTTTGGTGGCCCAGCCGAGTACACGCTCCGGGGTGATCTTCTCGGCGCCGTAACGCAGACGCTGGATGTACAACGCCTGACGCGCTTCGAGCATCATGTTCGAAGCATCGTTGGATGCCGAACCGTCCACGCCCAAGCCAAGCAAGGCACCGGCATCGGTCAACTCGATGCTCGGGCAGATACCCGAGGCCAGGCGCATGTTCGAACTCGGGCAATGGCAAATACCGGTCCCGGCGGCACCGAGGCGGGCGATTTCGTCCGGGTTGAAGTGAATGCCATGGGCCAGCCACGTGCGCGGACCGAGCCAGCCGACACTGTCCAGATAGTCCACGGTACGCAGGCCGAAGCGTTGCAGGCAGAAATCTTCTTCGTCGAGGGTTTCCGCCAGGTGGGTGTGCAGGCGCACGTCAAGTTCCTTCGCCAGTTCGGCGCTGGCCGACATGATTTGCGGGGTCACCGAGAACGGCGAGCAAGGTGCCAGGGCTATCTGGATTTGCGCGCCTTCACCACGTTCGTGGTACTCGGCGATCAGCCGCTGGCTGTCGGCGAGGATCACTTCACCTTCCTGCACAGTCTGTTGCGGCGGCAGGCCACCGTCCTTTTCGCCAAGGCTCATGGAGCCGCGGGTCAGCATGGCGCGCATGCCCAGTGCGCGAACGCTTTCGACTTGCACGTCAATCGCGTTTTCCAGGCCTTCTGGAAACAGATAGTGGTGGTCGGCCGCGGTGGTGCAACCGGACAGCAGCAGTTCAGCCAGCGCGACTTTGGTGGCCAGGGCGAGTTTTTCCGGAGTAAGGCGGGCCCAGACCGGGTACAGGGTTTTCAGCCACGGGAACAGCGGCTGATTGACCACCGGCGCCCAGGCGCGGGTCAGTGTCTGATAGAAGTGGTGATGGGTGTTGATCAGCCCCGGCAGGATCACATGTTCGTGGGCATCGAACACTTCATTGCACGGTGCGCAGGGTTGCTGGCCGGCGCCGAGTACTTCGACGATCAAACCGTCTTGCAGCACCAGACCGCCACGGGCATCGAGACCGTTGGCCGTGAAAATGGCGAGGGGATTTTTTAACCAGGTACGGGTCGCAGGCATGTTGGCCGGCTCCTCTGAAAGTTGGGTTCAGGGTTGCCAGCTCAGTGTTGCCCTGTCTGCTGATCCAGGTTCGCCGGGGAGGCGAGGTGCGAAGTGTCGATCAAAACGCCGCCAGGGGCAAGCCCGGCCTGACAGGCAGGTGCAAAACCCTGTAGGAGCCAGCCTGCTGGCGATGTTGTGTCAGTCGACGTCGATGTAACTGATACACCATCGCCAGCAGGCTGGCTCCTACAGAGGACCGGGGGGGGTTACCAGGGAATGGTTTCACCCCGGTAATTGATGAAATGATGCCCGCCCTTGCCGACGTACGCATTCACCTGATCAACCAGGCCGCGGGTGCTGGTGTCGACATCGATGTCCGCGCCTTCACCGCCCATGTCGGTTTTCACCCAGCCCGGGTGCAGCGACAGCACGGTGAGAGAGGTTTCTCCCAACTGAGTGACGAAGCTGTTGGTCATGGAATTGAGCGCCGCCTTGCTGGCCTTGTACAGTGCCAGTTCCGGTGCATCGGGCATGGTCACGCTGCCCAGCACCGAGCTCATGAACGCCAGCACGCCGGTGTCCGGGCGCAGTTGCTCGACAAAATGCTCGGCCAGGTTGATCGGCGCCACGGCGTTGGTGAAAAACAATTGACCGACTTCAGCCATCGTCGCACCACCGTTCGGTGTCTGGACATCCGGCCCTTTGACCCCGGCATTGACGAACAACAGATCAAACACCTCGCCCCTGAGTCGTTGCGCCAGGGCGATGACGGCTTGTTGATCGTCCATATCGAGCTTTTCGATCCGCACCTTGCCCAGGCTCTGCAAGGCTTCGGCCTTTTGCGGATCGCGTACGGTGGCGGTGACTTGCCAGCCGTCGGCCAGCAGGGTTTTGACCAGCCCGAGGCCAAGCCCCCGGGACGCGCCGATGATGAGTGCGGTTTTTGCCTTGGACATGATTGGCTTCCTTGAAAATTCAGAGTCTGGGATTCAATGGACACTGTTGCCCGAGCCGTTGTTGCAACTCAGCGCGCAGTTCGCAGAGTGTCGTGACTGATGGCGCTGGCCTGGGCTAATTCACCGATGCGCATCATGACGTCTCGAGGGGGCTTGACCCTGGAGCATACTCCAGGCTTTAGCCTTGTTGCTCCCTGAATTGATGGAGCAATGACGATGTGGACTACAGCGTAATATCGCCGGTTGGTGCAGGGTAGTGCCTGGCATGACTTGTTCGTGACGATGGCGTTTGTCACGCCATGGAGTTTTACGGCGTTGCACGGGCTGTTGACGGGGGTGAGTCAGGCGTTGAATTTGCCCGTGCGACTTTGGTCAAAAAATGAGCAATGGGCCACGAGCCATGTCGTACGTGGTGCGGCGAAGGCCATGAACGGGTTATCCACAGATTGCTCCACAGTATTTGTGTGCAAGCTCAAGGCGCGGGCATAAGCACCGGGTGGCTTTCTTCTAAAGGTACTAAACCGTTGTAACTGTTTGTTTTTATTTGAATTTGATGTGCGTGATGGCAGATTGGACGAAAATTGAGCAAAGTTCGCAAAGCCGCATGACAAAAGGGCTACAGCAGTATGTGCTCAGGTTATCCACAACCGGGTGCACAGTAGATGTGGGCAAATATGGAATAAGTGGAAAACGCGGCGTGTCCCAAAAGATTGCAGCTTGCATTGACGTCATTCAGCGCTGCAGCAAAATGCGCCCGCGACTCAAGTCGGCCAGTTGTGACTGCAAGGTGGCGATCTGCGCATCGCCTACGGCCAACTGCAACTCGACACCATTGGCGGTGAAGTTTTCGTCCACAACCAATCCACCGGCCTCCGTCACCCGCAGCTTGACCAAGGCCAGCTCGGCAAATCCGCAAGCGCATCGCAGCGCTACCCGGCTGATCAACTCAAGCTTCGGTGCCGCTTGCAGGCACTTGTTCGCTCCTCCGCCATAGGCGCGGGCGAGGCCACCGGTGCCCAGCTGAATGCCGCCATACCAGCGAATCACCAGTACCGCGACCTGATCGCAATCCTGCGCCTCGATCGCTGCAAGAATCGGCCGGCCAGCTGTACCACCGGGCTCGCCATCATCGGTGCTGCGGTACTGATCGCCGAGCTTCCACGCCCAGCAGTTGTGCGAGGCATTCAAGTCACTGTGCTGTTCGATAAACGCCTGGGCCTCGGCCGGGCTGGCAATCGGTGCCGCGAAGGTGATGAAGCGGCTTTTGCGAATCTCTTCGCGGTATTCGCAAAAACCGCTGAGGGTAAATGGCATACGTTCCTGAATGGCTAATTAGATGGCAGGTTTCAGGCCGCAGCCCTTGAGAATGATACGGATCAGATTGTCCCCGGCGTCTTCCATGTCCTGCCTGGTCAACCGGGTACGCCCGGTGACGCGGCAGATCTGCGTGGCGAAGTCGGCATAGTGCTGGGTACTGCCCCACAACAGGAAGATCAGGTGAACCGGATCGACCGGGTCCATTTTACCGGCGTCGATCCAGGCCTGGAACACGCCCGCGCGCCCCTGGAACCAGGCACGGTAATCCTGGTTGAAGTACTCGGTCAGACACTCGCCGCCGCTGATGACTTCCATGGCAAATATCCGCGAGGCTTGTGGCTGGCGCCGTGAGAACTCCATTTTTGCGCGGATGTAGCGGGTCAAGGCTTCGCTCGGATCGTCTTCGGCGGTGAGGGTGTTGAAGGTGCTGTCCCACAGTTCGATGATGTTGCTCAGCACCGCCACGTACAAACCGAGCTTGTTGGTGAAGTAGTAATGCAGGTTTGCCTTGGGCAACCCGGCATTCTGGGCGATGGTGTTCATGCTGGTGCCTTTGTACCCGTGACGGGCAAACTCGTCTTCGGCGGCTTTGATGATGGTCTCTTCGTTTTTCTGACGAATGCGGCTGACGGGTTTGCCGCCGTGGGCTGGGACTTCAAAGGTCATGAGCACTTCCGAACTGGTGGGTGGGACGGCCAGTGCGTTGATAACGTACCCACCGGCTTCAGACAAGACCTCACACAATAAAACCTGACTCGGCTCCCACAGTTTTCAACGCGTCGCGGCCAGGCTCTCTAGAAAACTCTCAAGCACCAGATGGGGTCGACGACCCTTGCGTGTGACCGACGCCAGGCTGAGGTCATAGAAACGCGTTTTCGCTTTCAACGCTCGCAACCGGCCCTGCTGTACCCAAAGACTCGCGTAGTGATCAGGCAGATAACCGATGTATCGCCCGGTCAGGATCAGGAAGGCCATGCCTTCGCGGTCCGAGGCGCTGGCGGTGCAGTTGAGCGCCTGGTAGTGGGCCTGGATCTCGGCCGGCAAACGGAAGGTGGGCGCGATGGCGTCCTGGCTGTTCAGGCGTTCGTCGTCCAGTTGTTTATCGTCGACATAAAACAGCGGGTGGCCGACTGCGCAGTACAACAGCGACCGCTCGCTGTACAGCGGTTGATACTCCAGCCCCGACAGTGCGCTGGCCTGCGGCACCACGCCGACGTGCAGGCGGCCGTCCAGTACGCCTTGTTCGACTTCATTGGGCGCGATCATGCGGATCTGGATCTGCACATCCGGGCCGCGCTCTTTCAATTGCGCGAGAGCATGGGTGATGCGCATGTGGGGCAGGGTGACCAGGTTGTCCGTCAAGCCAATGATCAATTCGCCGCGCAAGTGCTGGTGCAGGCCGTTGACCTCGGTACGGAAGCTTTCCAGTGCACTCAACAGTTGCAACGCCGATTGATAGACCTCGCGGCCTTCTTCGGTCAGGGAAAAACCGGCGCGTCCACGTTGGCAAAGGCGCAGACCGAGGCGTTGTTCCAGATCGCTCATCTGCTGGCTGATCGCCGAGCGGCCGATGCCCAGCACGGTTTCCGCTGCGGAGAAGCCACCGCATTCCACCACGCTACGGAATATCCGCAGCAGACGAATATCAAAGTCGCTGACCTGGGCCAGCGGATCGGGACGGCGAGTGCTCATGCGGGTTGCTCAAAGTTTAGTAGTTGGCAGACTGAACATTAGAAAAGTTGGATTTCACCGACTTTATCCCCGTGGCAATTTAGCTGCAACAACGGTTTTCAATCCTTACGCCGCTTACTGCCTTGCGAGGTTTTGCCCATGAACTTGCCTGAAAACGCCCCGACTGACCTGGCCAGCCAACTGAAGCTCGATGCTCACTGGATGCCCTACACCGCCAACCGTAACTTCCAGCGCGATCCACGGCTGATCGTTGGCGCCGAAGGCAGCTGGCTGATCGACGACAAGGGCCGCAAGGTGTATGACTCGCTGTCCGGTCTGTGGACCTGCGGCGCCGGACACACCCGCAAGGAAATCCAGGAAGCGGTCACCAGGCAACTGGGCACCCTCGATTACTCGCCAGGCTTCCAGTACGGCCATCCTCTATCTTTCAAGCTGGCTGAGAAAATCACCGAGCTGACCCCGGGCAACCTGAACCATGTGTTCTTTACCGACTCCGGCTCCGAGTGTGCTGACACCGCCGTGAAGATGGTCCGTGCCTACTGGCGCCTGAAAGGCCAGTCGACCAAGACCAAAATGATCGGCCGTGCCCGTGGTTACCATGGTGTGAACATCGCCGGCACCAGCCTCGGTGGCGTGAACGGCAACCGTAAACTGTTCGGTCAGGCGATGATGGATGTCGACCACCTGCCGCACACCTTGCTGGCAAGCAACGCTTTCTCCCGTGGCATGCCGGAGCAGGGTGGTATTGCACTGGCTGACGAACTGTTGAAGCTGATCGAACTGCACGATGCGTCGAACATCGCGGCGGTGTTCGTCGAGCCATTGGCCGGTTCCGCTGGCGTGCTGGTTCCTCCACAGGGTTACCTCAAGCGTCTGCGTGAAATCTGCGATCAGCACAATATCCTGTTGGTGTTCGACGAGGTGATCACCGGTTTCGGTCGTACCGGCACCATGTTCGGCGCGACCACCTTCGGTGTGACCCCGGACCTGATGTGCATCGCCAAGCAAGTCACCAACGGTGCGATCCCGATGGGCGCGGTGATTGCCAGCTCCGAGATCTACCAGACCTTCATGAATCAGCCGACCCCTGAGTACGCGGTTGAATTCCCCCATGGCTACACCTATTCGGCCCACCCGGTAGCTTGCGCCGCAGGCCTGGCGGCACTCGACCTGCTGCAAAAGGAAAACCTGGTACAGAGCGTGGCCGAAGTCGCACCGCATTTCGAAAATGCGCTGCACGGCCTCAAAGGCACCAAGAACATCATCGACATCCGCAACTACGGCCTGGCTGGCGCGATCCAGATCGCTCCACGTGACGGCGACGCGATCGTGCGTCCGTTCGAAGCGGGCATGGCGCTGTGGAAAGCCGGGTTCTACGTACGCTTCGGCGGCGACACCCTGCAGTTCGGCCCAACCTTCAACAGCAAGCCGCAGGACCTGGATCGTCTGTTCGACGCGGTCGGCGAAGTGCTGAACAAGATCGACTGATTTCTCCTTCTATATACCTATCAACAGCAGGCACCCGGTACAGGGTGCCTGTGGACAACTTTTCAGGAGCTTCCATGAGCGTTATTCCGCATTTGATCAATGGCGAACTGGTGACCGAGAACGGTCGCGCGGTTGATGTGTTCAACCCGTCTACCGGCCAGGCGATTCACAAGTTGCCGCTGGCGACCCGCGAAACCATCCAGAGCGCTATCGACGCCGCCAAGGCTGCATTCCCGGCCTGGCGCAACACGCCGCCGGCCAAGCGCGCCCAGGTGATGTTCCGCTTCAAGCAACTGTTGGAGCAGAACGAAGCGCGTATCTCGCAATTGATCAGCGAAGAACACGGCAAGACCCTGGAAGATGCTGCCGGTGAACTCAAGCGCGGTATCGAGAACGTCGAGTTCGCTTGCGCGGCTCCGGAAATCCTCAAGGGCGAGTACAGCCGTAACGTCGGCCCGAACATCGATGCCTGGTCTGACTTCCAGCCGCTGGGCGTGGTTGCCGGTATCACGCCGTTCAACTTCCCGGCCATGGTGCCGCTGTGGATGTACCCGCTGGCGATCGTCTGCGGCAATTGCTTCATCCTCAAGCCGTCCGAGCGCGATCCAAGCTCGACACTGCTGATTGCCCAGTTGCTGCTGGAGGCCGGTTTGCCTAAAGGCGTACTGAGCGTGGTGCACGGTGACAAGACGGCGGTGGATGCGTTGATCGAGGCGCCGGAAGTCAAGGCGCTGAGCTTCGTCGGTTCGACGCCGATTGCCGAATACATCTACTCCGAAGGCACCAAGCGCGGCAAGCGTGTCCAGGCGTTGGGCGGTGCGAAGAACCACGCCGTGCTGATGCCGGATGCTGACCTGGATAACGCGGTGAGCGCACTGATGGGCGCAGCCTACGGTTCTTGCGGCGAGCGTTGCATGGCGATCTCGGTGGCCGTGTGCGTGGGTGATCAGGTAGCGGATGCCCTGGTGGCCAAACTGGTGCCGCAAATCCAGGCGCTGAAAATCGGTGCCGGTACTTCTTGCGGTCTGGACATGGGGCCTCTGGTGACTGGCCAGGCACGCGACAAGGTCAGCGGTTATGTAGATGACGGCGTAGCAGCCGGCGCGACGCTGGTGGTGGATGGCCGTGGCCTGACCGTCGCGGGTCACGAGGAGGGTTTCTTCCTGGGTGGTTGCCTGTTCGACAACGTCACGCCAGAGATGCGTATCTATAAAGAAGAGATCTTCGGGCCGGTACTGTGCGTTGTGCGGGTCAACAGCCTGGAAGAAGCCATGCAACTGATCAACGATCACGAATATGGCAACGGCACCTGCATCTTCACCCGTGACGGTGAAGCGGCGCGGTTGTTCTGCGATGAGATCGAAGTCGGCATGGTCGGCGTCAACGTACCGCTGCCGGTGCCTGTCGCGTACCACAGCTTTGGCGGCTGGAAGCGTTCGCTGTTCGGCGACCTGCATGCCTATGGCCCGGATGGCGTGCGTTTCTACACCCGCCGCAAAGCCATCACCCAGCGCTGGCCGCAGCGTGCGAGCCATGAAGCTTCGCAGTTCGCCTTCCCGAGCCTGTAAGTAAAAGGGCGTTAAAGGCCGATCCATTGGATCGGCCTTTTTGTTTTCGGGGTTTTTTGACCAATATGACAGAATTGTGAAAATAGCTGTTGACGGCAGATTTCAGATGTCTATAATTCGCCCCACTTCCGGCGCGGTCGAAACGGAAAACTCCTTGATAAACAACGAGTTACGCAGTTTTGACAGCAGGTTGCTTCAGTTCATCGAAGCCGCCAGGGAGTTGAAAAAGAGGTGTTGACAGCAGCGAGTAACGCTGTAGAATTCGCCTCCCGCTGACGAGAGATCTGAAGCGCAAGTGGTT
>NZ_NEHO01000017.1 GCF_002113375.1 Pseudomonas sp. R37(2017)
GGGGCCATCGACGCTCGAGGTGCCGGTCAACACACTGCCGCTGACGGCGGTGTCTTCGGCGGTGCTCACGCTTTCACTGAGGTCGGTGAAGCTGTCGTCGACCGGGGTGACGTTGATGGTCAGGGTCGAGGTGACATTGCTGCCGGAGCCGTCGGTGACGGTGTAGCTGACCGTCGGCACGCTGCCGTTGTAATTCTCGGCAGGCGTGAAGGTATAGGTGCCGTTGGCACCGATCACCAGGGTGCCGACGTTGGCGATGGTCGCTGTCTGGCCGGCGTTGAACGTGCCAGGCACGCCGTCGATGGTGAAGTTGACCACGCTGACTGGGCCGTCGACGCTCGAGGTGCCCGTGAGGACGTTGCCGCTGACGGCGGTGTCTTCGGCAGTGGTCACGTTTTCACTGAGGTCGGTGAAGCTGTCGTCGACTGGGGTGACGCTGATGTTCAGGGTCGAGGTGACGTTGCTGCCGGAACCGTCGGTGACGGTGTAGCTCACTGTGGGTAAGCTGCCGTTGTAGTTGGCGTCCGGGGTGAAGGTGTAGGCGCCGTTGGCGCCAATGACCAGGGTGCCGACGTTGGCGATGGTCGCGGTCTGCCCGGCATTGAACGTGCCGGCCATGCCGTCGATGGTGAAGTTGACCACGCTAACCGGGCCATCGACGCTCGAGGTGCCGGTGAGGACGCTGCCGCTGACGGCGGTGTCTTCGGCGGTGGTCACACTCTCGCTGAGGTCGGTGAAGCTGTCATCGACCGGGGTGACATTGATGGTCAGGGTCGAAGTGACATTGCTACCCGAGCCGTCGGTGACGGTGTAGCTCACGGTTGGCACGCTACCGTTGTAGTTGGCGTCCGGAGTAAAGGTGTAGGCGCCGTTGGCGCCAATGACCAGGGTGCCGACGTTGGCGATGGTTGCGGTCTGCCCGGCATTGAACGTGCCGGCCATGCCGTCGATGGTGAAGTTGACCACGCTGACCGGGCCGTCGACGCTCGAGGTGCCCGTGAGGACGTTGCCGCTGACGGCGGTGTCTTCGTTGGTAGTCACGCTTTCACTGAGGTCGGTGAAGCTGTCGTCGACCGGGGTGACGCTGATGGTCAGGGTCGAAGTGACATTGCTGCCCGAGCCGTCGGTCACGGTGTAGCTGACGGTTGGCACGCTGCCGTTGTAGTTGGCGTCCGGGGTGAAGGTGTAGGCGCCGTTGGCGCCGATCACCAGGGTGCCGACGTTGGCGATGGTCGCGGTCTGCCCGGCGTTGAACGTGCCAGCCACACCGTCGATGGTGAAGTTCACCACGCTGACCGGACCATCGACGCTCGAGGTACCGGTCAACACACTGCCGCTGACGGCGGTGTCTTCGGCGGTGCTCACGCTTTCACTGAGGTCGGTGAAGCCATCATCAACCGACGTGACGCTGATGTTCAGTGTCGAGGTGGAACCGTCGGTCACGGTGTAGCTCACCGTCGGCACTGGACCGTTGTAGTTCTCGGCCGGGGTAAAGGTGTAGGCGCCGTTGGCGCCGATCACCAGGGTGCCGACATTGGCAATGGTCGCCGTCTGCCCGGCGGTGAAGGTGCCATTGACGCCATCAATGGTGAATGTAACCACGCTCAGCACGTTGTCGATGTCGCTGTCGTTGCTCAGCACGTTGCCGGTCGCCGCGGTGTCTTCGGCGGTGACTTGGGTATCGGCAGTCAAAACGCTCGGATCATCGACCGCTGTCACGGTGAGATCCAGTGTGCTGCTGGAGCCGGTGTTGGTGGTGTACGTAACTTGCGGTACGGCACCGTTATAGTTGGCGTCCGGAGTAAAGGTGTAGTTGCCATCGGCACCGATGGTCAACGTACCGACGCCGACGATGGTCGCTGTCTGGCCTGCGGTGAAACTGCCGGTCACGCCAGCGATGGTGAAGCTGGTGACACTGAGCGGCGTTTCGGCATCGCTGTCGTTGGTCAGTACATTGCCCGTCGCGACGCTGTCTTCGGCCAGTGTGGCTGTATCAGTGGTCAGTACGCTCGGAGTGTTGGCGGACGCGATGGGCGTGGTGGTCGTGATGTTCTGGTTGCCGGTATCAAGCGTAGTGAGGGCAGCAGTGGACTCAAGACCGTTGGTGGGGAAGCCGATAGTCGGGTCGACACGGCCAGCCGTGGCGTCCAGCATGACAAAGCTGTGACCGCCATCGGCGGCACCCCCACCAGAACCTGTGGCAGTCGGGCCGGCGGCGGTGGCTTCAAGGTCTTTTGTCGGGTCGGCACCGGCAACAATGGCCTGTTGCAGCTCTTCTACCGAAGGCGCGGCTTGCGCGGTGGCGGTTGCCAGGTCAGTGCTGGAGTCCGGAGCGTCGGCGCTCCACTGGGTGTCACGGCCCAGATCGAGGGTGCGGCCATCGGCCAGTTCCAGGGAGACGGCACCGGAAAGAGCGGTGTCGATCTGGTCACCGGCGAACAGCTTGTCGCCTTCAACGAGTACACGGCGGACGCCCTCCGGGGACACCACGAAAACTTGACCGACAATGCTTTTGACGATGGCAACAACACTGCTCATTGAAGACTCTCCGGGTGTCACGTTCAGTTGACTTCCATGGACCTGATAGCGCTCCGCGCCGACCAGTCTGGACGTTCTTTGCAAAATAGATGCACAAATTTGACGCTTCAATTCGTCAATATTTTGGCTATATTTTTTCGCTATTAACTTTATGCCAAAGTATTGACCTTCTTGGAGTCATCCTAAACAATCGTCCCAGTAATGTCACATTGATATTTGAGCTGTGACCCGCCCTCGGTCTGTGATCCAGTTCCGCTTTTTTAACTTTCCGACATACGGTCATTTCGCTTGCCATCTTCCAACACGGCGCGCTGTTCCGTCGTGATTCAAGACAAGAAGTCCCGGGAAATTCCTACAATGCGTTCGCCTTTGTTCATGGCTCTACCTTTCGCCCTCGCCGCGTCTTTCGTCCAGGCACAATCCTTACCAGAAGCCATGCAACAAGCACTGGATGTCCATCCGGAGGTCCAGGCCGGCGTCAACAGTCGGTTGGCGGCTGATTACCAGTTGAAGGCTGCGCAAGGTGGATACCTGCCTCGGGTCGACCTGTTGGGCGGTTATGGTCGCGAAGGCACCGATAGCGTGACTACACGCACTGACGGCAATAACAATCACTGGGAAACCCTGAATCGCAGCGAGTCGAGTTTGCGACTGACCCAAATGGTTTTTGACGGTTTTGCGACGTCCAGCGAAGTAGGGCGTCAACAAGCCACCGTCAATTCCCGCGCCTATTCGCTGTTGAGTACTTCCGAGCGTACCGGGCTGACCGTGGCCCAGGTTTATCTCGATGTGCTGACCCGTCGCGAATTCGTGCGTCTGGCCGAGGACAACCTCAAGAGCCACCAACGCATTTACGACCAGATCCAGCTGCGCACCCAGCGCGGCGTCGGCAGCGGTGCCGACCTCGATCAGGCGGAGGCGCGGATGGCCCAGGCACGTAATAACCTGATCACCGAGCAGACCAACCTGGCTGACGCCGAAACCAACTACCTCTCCGCTGTCGGCCAAATGCCGGATCAACTGGAGCGTCCGGCGAGTTTTCTGGCGCTGATGCCGGCCAATCTGAATGAAGCTCGCGCGCAGATGCTGGAAAACAGTCCGATCCTGCGCTCGGCCGAATCCGATATCGCCGCTGCCGAGAAGCAGTACGACACGGCCAAGTCGACTTTCTACCCACGCTTCGACGCTGAGTTGGGTCGTACCGCGGACAACGACATCGATGGCCAGAACGGCCACGACAACGAATGGCAAGCCATGCTGCGCATGCGCTTCAACCTGTATTCCGGCGGCAGCAACAAGGCTGACCTGGAATCCAAGTCCTACCTGTCGAACCAGGCGCTGGACATCCGCAACAACGCCTTGCGCCAATTGAATGAGGAACTGGGCCTGGCCTGGAACGCCTTGAACAATGCCAACGCGCAGGTGCCGATCGCCCAGCAATACGTCGATCACAGCACCGCCGTGCGTACCGCTTACCAGCGTCAGTTCACCCTCGGCGAACGCTCCCTGCTGGATTTGCTCGACAGCGAGAACGAGCTGTTCACCTCTTCGCGCCGTCTGGTGGAGATCAAGAACATTCAGTTATTTACTCAATACCGAATCAAGGCGACCATGGGCGAGTTGCTCAAGAGCCAGGGAGTGGTCGCACCATTGGCATCCGTTGTGCAGAACGACGTGAAGCCCAAGGTCCAATTGCCCGGTTTGAATTGAGCAGGACCTTCATCGTTCAATTGTCAGCCAAGAGTGCCGAGCGTGGAATCAGAAGTCAGTCGGGTTCAACTCATTCATGATCCGCGCGCGATGCATGACGATCCGCTACTGGATGGTCTGCTCGCTCTTTGCATGCTGCACCAGAAGCCTGCCAGCGCGGCAATGCTTACCACCGGCCTGCCGCTGCCCGAGCAACGCTTGAGTGCCGACCTGCTGCCTCGCGCGGCAGCTCGCGCGGGGCTGCAAGGTCGGGTGCTGCAACGCAGGCTGGAAAATATTCCGGTTATTGCCATGCCGGCATTGTTGCTGCTCAAGGACGGTCGCAGTGCCGTCCTGCTCGGCTGGCAAGGCGAAGATCAGGCGCGGGTGCTGCTCAGCGAAAGCGATGGCGGTGAGTCCCTGGTCAGCCGCGAGCTGCTGGCCGACGACTACACCGGCAAGGTCTTTTTCGCCCAGCCCCAGCACAAATTCGACGTCAATCACGGCACGCTGATTCCGCGTGCGCGCTCGTGGTTCCGCGACACCCTCAAGCGTTCGCGCTGGTTGTACACCGACGCCATCGCCGCCAGTTTCCTGATCAATATCATTGCCATGGCCGCGCCGTTGTTCGTGATGAACGTCTACGACCGCGTCGTGCCGAACCAGGCCGAAGCGACGCTGTGGGTGCTGGCGCTTGGCATCTCTGGCGCCTACCTCTTCGACCTCATCCTGAAAAGCCTGCGCAGCCTGTGCCTGGATCTGGCGGGCAAGAAAACCGACCTGATCATCTCGGCCACGCTGTTCGAGCGCATCGTGGGCATGGCCATGAAGTACCGGCCGGCGCGGGTCGGCAGCTTTGCCCAGAACATCCATGAGTTCCAGAGCCTGCGGGATTTCCTCGCTTCGCTGACCCTCACCAGCCTGATCGACCTGCCGTTCACCCTCCTGATTTTCCTCGTCATCGCGATCCTCGGCGGGCATCTGGTGTGGATACCGGTGCTGGCGTTCCCGATCGCCCTGGCCATCGGCTATGCCTTGCAGAAACCCCTGGTGGCGACCATGGAACGAACCATGGCGCTGGGGGCCGAGCGTCAGTCGAGCCTGATCGAAACCCTGGCCGGCCTGGATGCGGTGAAGGTCAACAACGCCGAAAGCGAACGCCAATATCAGTGGGAACAGACCATCGGCACCCTCAGCCGCCTTGAACTGCGGGTGAAAATGCTTTCCGGCCTGGCGATGAACATCACCTTGCTGATCCAGCAACTGGCCGGCGTGATCATGATCGTCTTCGGCGTGTATCAGATCATCGACGGTAACCTGAGCATGGGTGGCCTGGTTGCCTGTTACATGCTCAGTGGTCGTGCGCTCAGTCCACTGGCGTCTTTGTCCGGGTTGTTGACCCGCTATCAGCAGGCACGGGTGACCATGACCTCGGTCGACCAGATGATGGAGCTGCCCCAGGAGCGCAATTTCGAGGAGCGCCCGCTCAGCCGCAAGGTGCTGCAAGGTGGCATTGAGTGCCGCCAGCTCAACTTCACTTACCCGCAACAACAGAACCCGGCGCTGAAGAACATCACCCTGTCGATTCGTCCCGGCGAGAAAATCGGCATCATTGGCCGAAGCGGCTCGGGCAAGAGCTCGCTGGCGAAATTGCTGGTGGGGCTGTACCAACCGGATGATGGCGCGTTGTTGGTCGATGGTGTGGATATCCGCCAGATCGACGTCAGCGAACTGCGCTACAACATCGGCTATGTGCCCCAGGACATTCAGTTGCTCGCCGGCACCTTGCGCGACAACCTGGTTTCCGGCGCGCGCTATGTCGAAGACGAACTGGTGCTGCAAGCGGCAGAGCTGGCCGGCGTCCACGAATATGCGCGCCTGCACCCTCAGGGTTATGAGCTGCAAGTGGGCGAACGCGGGCAGAACCTCTCCGGCGGTCAAAGGCAAAACGTCGCCCTGGCCCGTGCATTGTTGCTCAACCCGCCGATCCTGCTGCTCGACGAGCCGACCAGTGCCATGGATAACACCGGCGAAGAGCGTCTCAAGCAGCGTCTGGCGGCCGTGATCGAGAACAAGACCATGGTGCTGGTAACGCACCGGGCATCGCTGTTGTCGCTGGTTGAGCGGCTGATCGTGATCGACCGCGGGCAGATACTCGCCGACGGCCCGAAAGCCGCGGTGATGGAAGCGTTGAAGAAGGGGCAGATCAGTGTTGCTTAAGTCGGGTAAGGATTCGATCCGTCGCTACTTCAAAGGCTCTGCTTCACTGCAGGGCCAGCCGCTGCCGGAGGTCAACAAGGCACTGATCGAGGATGCGCCACGGGTCGTGCGTCTGACGATCTGGGCGATCATCGCGTTCTTCGTGTTCCTGATGCTCTGGGCCAACTTCGCGGTCATCGACGAAGTGACCAAGGGCGACGGCAAGGCGATTCCATCGTCGAAGATCCAGAAAATCCAGAACCTTGAAGGCGGCATCGTTTCCGAGCTGTTCGTCAAGGAAGGGCAGATCGTCGAGGCTGGTGCACCACTGGTTCGCCTGGATGACACTCGATTTGCGTCGAACGTCGGCGAAACAGAGGCCGATCGGTTGTCGATGGTGCTGCGGGTCGAACGCTTGAGCGCCGAGGTCGATGACCGTCCGCTGAACTTCCCCGAGGATGTGCTCAAGGCCGTGCCGGGCCAGGCCAAGAGCGAAGAGTCGCTCTATATCAGCCGCCGCCAGCAGTTGCATGACGAGATTGGTGGCTTGCAGGAGCAATTGATCCAGCGTCAGCAAGAGCTGCGCGAATTCACCTCCAAACAGGCGCAGTATCGCCAGCAATTAGGCTTCCAGCGCCAGGAAATCAGCATGTCCGAGCCGTTGGTGGCCCAGGGCGCGGTATCGCCGGTGGAAGTCCTGCGTCTCAGACGCGCCGAAGCGGAGACCCGTGGTCAGCTCGACGCCACCACCCTGGCTATTCCGCGAGCCGAATCGGCAATCAAGGAAGTGCAGCGCAAGATCGACGAAACTCGCGGCAAGTTCCGTAGCGAAGCCCTGACCCAGCTCAATGAAGCACGTACCGATCTGAACAAGGCCCAGGCCACCGGCAAGGCCCTGGAAGACCGGGTCAGCCGCACGCTGGTCACTTCGCCGGTGCGCGGTATCGTCAACAAGTTGCTGGTCAATACCATCGGTGGGGTTATCCAGCCAGGCAGCGACCTGGTGGAAATCGTACCGCTGGACGACACCTTGCTGGTCGAGGCGAAGATCCGCCCGCAGGACATCGCGTTCCTGCACCCGGGACAGGAAGCGACGGTGAAATTCACCGCCTATGACTACACCATCTACGGCGGGATGAAGGCCAAGCTGGAGCAGATCGGTGCCGATACCATCACCGACGACGACAAGAAAACGACTTACTACCTCATCAAGCTGCGCACCGACCGCAGCCACCTGGGCACCGATGAAAAGCCGTTGCTGATCATTCCGGGGATGGTGGCCTCGGTGGACATCATTACCGGCAAGAAGACCATCCTCAGCTATCTGATCAAGCCGATCATCAAGGCGCGGTCCGAGGCGCTGCACGAGCGGTAGGCATTCATCGAGGCTGATGGCCTCTTCGTCGGAACGCCGCCCGGAGCAGGCTCGCTCCCACATGGATATTTGCTGGAACACAATTTTGTGCCAAGCGCAGACCCCCTGTAGGAGCGAGCATGCTCCGGGCGGCGTTCCGACGATGGCGTCAACGGAAATACAAAGATCTACGTCAGAAAGTGACAATTAACGTCACACCACGATTCCTCGATCCCCCGTAGCAATCGCCATATCGTTATTCGTTAACGGTATTTAAATTTCAATTCTTATATCTATAAAGTTAATCCCCTGCGTACCTGCCGACCAATCGGCGCGCCGCACGACACGAACCAACACGGGATTTCCGTGAGTTTCTGATCGACGCGCGCGCCTTTGAGCGTGCCGTGCGTGGGAGTGATTTATGTCTGCAGCTTCAGCTTCGCCAAGCATCGCGCCACAATTCTTTGAAGTCCGCCCGTTCGGCGGTGCGGTGGGTGCCGAAATCATCGGTCTCGACCTGTCCCGCCCGATCAATGATCAGGATTTCGCACGCATTCACCGCGCGCATCTGGATCATCACGTGGTGGTGTTCCGTGACCAGCGCATCACCCCCGAACAGCACATCGACTTCAGCCGTCGTTTTGGCGTGTTGCAGATCCATGTACTCAAGCAGTTCCTGCTGGCAAACCACCCGGAAATCCTCATCGTTTCCAATATCGTCGAGAACGGCCAGAACATCGGCCTGGGCGATGCCGGCAAGTTCTGGCACTCCGACCTCTCCTACAAGGAACTGCCGAGCCTTGGCTCGATGCTGCACGCCCAGGAGCTGCCATCGGAGGGCGGCGACACGCTGTTCGCCGACATGCACAAGGCCTGGGACACCTTGCCCGAGGCGCTGCGCAAAGCGGTGGAAGGCCGCTCGGCCGCGCACTCCTACACGGCGCGTTACAGCGAAAGCAAATTCGAAGGCAACTGGCGCCCCACCCTGACCCCTGAGCAACTGGCCCAGGTCGCCGAAGTCGTCCACCCGGTCGTGCGCACCCATCCGGAAAACGGTCGCAAGGCACTGTTCGTCAGCGAAGGGTTCACCACCCGCATCCTTGGCCTGCCGGAAGACGAGAGCCAACAACTGCTGAGCGAGCTCTACGCCCACAGTGTGTTGCCGCAAAACATCTACCGCCACCAATGGCAGCCCCATGACCTGGTGTTCTGGGACAACCGTTCGCTGATCCACCTCGCCGCCGGCTGCCCCAGCCATCTGCGCCGCAAGCTTTACCGCACCACCATCCAGGGCGACGCGCCTTTCTGATCTATCGGAGATTTGACCATGTCCAAACGTCTGTCCTTTGCACCCCTGGCCGCCGCCATTGGCCTGGGATTCAGCCTGATCGCCGGGAGCCTGGTGGCGCCGACCGTGGCCCACGCCGAAGGTGAAATCCGTATCGCCGAACAGTTCGGCATCGTTTACCTGCTACTGAACGTGGTGCGCGACCAGAACCTGATCGAGAAGCACGGCAAGCAGGAAGGTATCGACATCAAGGTCGACTGGACCCAGCTCTCGGGCGGGGCGGCGGTCAACGATGCGCTGTTGTCCGGGTCCATCGATATTGCCGGTGCCGGCGTCGGTCCGTTGCTGACCATCTGGGACCGTACCCACGGCAAACAGAACGTCAAGGCCGTGGCTTCCCTCGGCAACTTCCCGTACTACCTGGTGAGCAACAACCCCAAGGTCAAGACCATCGCCGACTTCACCGAGAAGGACCGTATCGCGGTGCCGGCCGTGGGGGTTTCGGTGCAGTCACGCTTCCTGCAATACGCAGCCGCCAGGCAGTGGGGCGACCAGGAGTTCAATCGCCTCGACAAGTACACCATCGCGGTTCCGCACCCTGACGCGACAGCGGCACTGGTGGCCGGTGGCACCGAGCTGAGCGGGCACTTTTCCAACCCGCCGTTCCAGGATCAGGAACTGGCCAACCCCAACGTGCACGTGGTGCTGAACACCTATGACCTGCTCGGGCCGAATTCGCCGACGGTGCTGTTCGCTACCGAAAAATTCCGCAATGAGAACCCGAAAACCTACAAAGCGTTCATTGACGCTTTGACCGAGGCGGCGCAATTCGCGCAGAACGATAAAGGCGCGGCAGCCGACACCTACATTCGCGTCACCAAGGCCAACATCGACCGCGCCGCATTGCTGAAAATCATCGACAACCCGCAATTCGAGTTCAGCGTCACGCCGAAAAATACCTACCCGTTGGCCGAGTTCCTCTACCGCGTTGGCGCGATCAAGAACAAACCGGATTCGTGGAAGGACTACTTCTTCCAGGACGCCAAGCCGCTGCAAGGGAGCTGACCGAAATGAATGCCCCTTTGCAAGGCCATACGGTCAGCAAACCGATCGCGGCAGCCCAGGCGTTGCTGTCGGTCGACAACGTCAGCCTTGAATACCGTACGCCGCAGCGTGTGGTGCGGGCGACCCATCAAGTCAGTTTCGAGGTCGACCCGGCGGACCGTTTTGTCCTGCTCGGGCCGTCCGGTTGCGGCAAGTCGACATTGCTCAAGGCCGCCGCCGGATTCATCCAGCCCGTGGAAGGCGAGATCCGTCTGCAAGGCCAGCGTGTCGATGCGCCGGGGCCGGACCGGATCGTGGTGTTCCAGGAGTTCGATCAACTGCCGCCATGGAAAACCGTCAAACAGAACGTGATGTTTCCGCTGCTGGCCTCGAAAACCCTCAAGCGCAAAGAGGCCGAAGCGCGAGCGCTGCATTATCTGCAGAAGGTGGGTTTGGCGGCGTTTGCCGATGCCTATCCGCACACCTTGTCCGGTGGCATGAAGGCACGGGTTGCCATTGCGCGGGCGTTGGCGATGCAGCCGAAAATCCTCCTGATGGACGAACCCTTCGCCGCCCTCGATGCGCTGACCCGACGCAAGATGCAGGAGGAACTGTTGCTGCTCTGGGAAGAGGTGCGCTTCACGCTGCTGTTCGTCACACACTCCATTGAAGAGGCGCTGGTGGTGGGCAATCGCATCCTGTTGCTGTCACCCCATCCGGGGCGAGTGCGAGCCGAAGTCCACAGCCATCAATACGATTTGCACAGCCTTGGCGGTGTGGCGTTTCAGGAGTCGGCACGGCGCATCCATCGGTTGCTGTTCGATGAAGGCCAATCAGCGCAAACCGAGCATGAGCTGGGCTTCGCCGACATCCGCATTGCTTATTGAGCCAGTTGAGAGGAGGGCCCGATGAGCCATTTATCATCCCCGCGTGAAGCGTTCGAAACGGTTTTGCAGCCACTGATCAGCGTGCCGCTGGAGCGTGAATTGCCCCTCGGCCAGCGCCTGTGGCAGCAAGGTTGGTTGCGTAAAAGCCTGATCCTGATATTGCTTGCGGTGCTATGGGAAGCCGTGGCGCGGTATCAGAGCAATGATCTGCTGCTGCCGAGTTTTCTGCAGACCGCTCACGCACTGTACGACGGCCTGCGCAGTGGTGAATTGCTGGGCAAGGTGTGGATTTCCCTGGTGGTGCTGCTCAAGGGATACCTGATCGGCATCGTCCTGGCATTTGCCCTGACCACGCTGGCGGTGTCGACCCAGTTTGGGCGCGATCTGCTCAGCACCCTGACCTCGATGTTCAACCCGTTGCCGGCGATTGCGCTGCTGCCGCTGGCGCTGTTGTGGTTCGGCCTGGGGCAGAACAGCCTGATTTTCGTGTTGGTGCATTCGGTACTCTGGGCCTTGGCGTTGAACACCTACGCCGGGTTTCTCGGCGTCTCGGAGACCTTGCGCATGGCTGGGCGCAACTATGGTCTCAAAGGCATGCGCTTTGTGCTGTTCATCCTGATCCCGGCAGCGTTGCCGTCGATCCTGGCCGGCCTGAAGATCGGCTGGGCGTTTGCCTGGCGCACGTTGATTGCCGCTGAGCTGGTGTTTGGTGCGACCAGCGGGAAGGGTGGGCTGGGGTGGTACATCTTTCAGAATCGCAATGAGCTGTACACGGACAAGGTGTTCGCTGGCCTGGCGGTGGTGATTCTGATCGGGCTGCTGGTGGAGAATCTGGTGTTCGATTCGTTGGAGCGGGTGACAGTGAAACGATGGGGGATGGTGCGCTAGAAACATCGCGAAGGCAGCCGACTCTTCATCACCGAACCAGACGGGATGTTTGCTAGCATTGCGCTTGGATCAATTTTGGTCAGATATGAGTGCTTGCCATGCAACTCCCGGACATGAATCTGTTGGTCGCCCTCGACGCTTTGCTCGACGAGGGCAGTGTGGTGGGCGCCGCGCGGCGGATGAACCTGAGCCCGGCGGCCATGAGCCGGACGTTGACGCGCATCCGCGAAGCCATTGGCGATCCGATTCTGGTACGCGCCGGCCGTGGCCTGGTGCCAACGCCCAAGGCGCTGGAATTGCGTGAGCAAGTGCGCAGTGTGGTGGAACAGGCCGGGCTGCTGTTTCGCTCGGCCGATGCGGTGGAACTGAGTTCGCTGCGGCGTCGATTCAGTATTCGGGCCAACGACTTCTTTGTCGGCGTTTACGGCGGCAAGCTGTTCGACACCCTTGACCGGCAGGCGCCGCACTGCGAGTTGCGTTTCGTCCCGGAAGGCGATGGCGATGATGAGGCGTTGCGCGAAGGGCGGATCGACCTGAGCGTCAGCAACACCCGGCCACTGACCCCGGAGGTGAAGATTCAGAACCTGTTTTCCACCCACTTCGTCGGCCTGGTACGCGAGGATCATCCGCTGCTGGACGAAGAGATCACGGCAGAGCGCTATGCCGGTTACTCCCATATCAGCATGTCCCGGCGTGGCATTGCCCGTGGTCCGATCGATACCGCGCTCAATGCCCTGGGGCTGGAGCGACGGGTGGCGGTGATCGCGCCAAGCTTTCATGCGGCGATGTTTGCCTTGCCCGATTCCGACCTGATTCTGCCGGTGCCCAAGGAAGCCTTGCTGAGTGTGCGCCGGCTGGGATTGAAGCTGCGCTCGTTCGACCTGCCGATTCCTTTGCCGACCCTGATGCTGACCCAGGCCTGGCACCCGCGTTTCGACAAGGATCCGGCCCATCGCTGGTTGCGTGAAACACTCAAGACCTGCTGCGACGAAACCTGGCTGGCCGCTCAACCTGAAAATCACCGCTGAACCCTTGTAGGAGCGAGCATGCTCGCGATGGTCGTTAACGATAACGCGTGTTTGCTGGTTAAACGCGGCGCCTTCAAGTCCATCGCGAGCATGCTCGCTCCTACAGGGGGGGGGAGGTTTGTATTGTTGTGTCTGGCGCACTTATAAGCTGCGGATAAGTTGATTTTCGTCAGGCATCGCGCTTCTTAGAATGCTTCGGTCTTTCCACACCGGAGCTCGCAGTACATGACTTCTCTCACGGCCCCGGCACCTCTCGCTGCGGCCAGCACGGCAATTGCGCCGCCAGTCTTCGGCGCGCGGATCATCATCGGCCTGGCAGGCGTATTGCTGGCGGTGCTGGTGTCGGGCCTGAACGAGATGGTGACCAAAGTCGCCCTGGCCGACATCCGTGGTGCGTTGGCCATCGGCTACGACGAAGGAACCTGGCTGGTCGCCTGTTACACGGCGACTTCCGTGGCGGCCATGGCCTTCGCGCCGTGGTGTGCAGTGACGTTCTCGTTGCGGCGTTTCACCCTGTGCGCCATCGGCCTGTTCACCTTGCTGGGCGTGCTGTGCCCCTTCGCCCCGAATTACCAAAGCCTGTTGTTGCTGCGCACCTTGCAAGGCCTGGCGGGCGGGGCATTGCCGCCCATGCTGATGACCGTGGCCCTGCGGTTTCTGCCGGCCAGCGTGAAGCTGTATGGCCTGGCCGGTTATGCCCTGACGGCGACGTTCGGCCCGGGCCTGGGCACGCCATTGGCCGGGTTGTGGACCGAGTATGTCGGCTGGCAGTGGACTTTCTGGCAAATCGTCGCGCCTTGCCTGATTGCCATGGCTGCAGTGGCGTATGGCTTGCCCCAGGACCCGCTGCGCCTGGAACGCTTCAAGTCTTTCAACTGGCGCGGCGTGCTGTTGGGTTTTCCAGCCATTTGCATGCTGGTGATCGGCATTTTGCAGGGCAATCGCCTGGACTGGTTCGAGTCCAGCCTGATTTGCGGACTGCTCGGTGGCGGGTTGTTGCTGCTGGTGCTGTTTTTGGCCGGCGAGTGGTCGCAACCGACACCCTTTTTCAAGTTGCAGATGCTCGGCATCCGTAACCTGTCTTTTGCCCTGCTGACCCTGGCGGGCGTGCTGGTGGTGCTGCAGGCGGTGATCATCATTCCGTCCAGCTACCTGGCGCAGGTCCAGGGTTATCGCCCGGTGCAGACCGCTCCGATCATGTTGCTGGCGGCGTTGCCGCAATTGATTGCGCTGCCGTTGGTGGCGGCGCTGTGCAACTTTCGCTGGGTCGATTGCCGTTGGGTGTTGGGCCTTGGCTTGAGCATGCTGGCGCTGTCGTGCGTTGGTGGCTCGCACCTGACGTCCGCATGGATTCGCGACGATTTCTACGTGCTGCAATGGCTGCAGATTTTCGGCCAGCCCATGGCGGTGCTGCCGCTGCTGATGCTGTCCACCGGTAGCATCAACCCGATGGAAGGGCCATTCGCGTCGGCCTGGTTCAACACCGTCAAAGGCCTGTCGGCGGTCATCGCCACCGGGGTGATCGAAGCACTCACCACGGCACGCCTGCACTTTCACTCGACCATGCTGGTCGACCGCCTCGGCAACTCGCCGCTGACCGAGTACGACAGCGCAAGCCTGGCTCATCGTCTGCATGAGCAAGCGCTGGTGCTCGTTTCCTCTGATCTTTACCTGTGCATGGCGGGTATCGCCGTGGCCTTGATCCTGTTGATTTTCTGGCTGCCGACGCGGATCTACCCACCGCGCGCACCCACCTGAATGCTCCACTGATACAGAAGGTTTTGATGAACACTCAAGCAAAGCAGAAAGTCGTGGTTGCCGTGGCCGCCGCATTGGCCGTCGGTGTGTTGCTGTACCTGGCGATGCCCGGCCTGTTCGGCAAGCGCACCCGACAGAACACCAACGATGCTTATGTCTCGGCGGACTTCACCCTTGTTGTGCCGCGTGTCGCCGGGTTCATCAAGCAAGTGCTGGTCGAGGATAACCAGCAGGTCAAGGCCGGGCAGTTGCTGGCACTGATCGATGACCGGGATTTGCGCGCCGCCGCCGAGGCCGCTGACGCCGAAACGCTGGTGGCCAGGGCGCAACTGCAAAACGCCACGGCGACTCTGGAGCGCCAGGCCTCGGTGATTGCCCAGGCGCAATCCTCGGTGGTTTCGGCCAAGGCGGAAATGGCCTTTGCCGAGCATGAATTGAATCGCTACAACCACCTCGCCGGAGTGGGCGCCGGCACGGTGCAAAATGCGCAACAGGCGCAAACGCGCATCGACCAGGCCTCCGCGCGGCTGGCCAATGCCACGGCGGTACTGGCGGCGGAGCGCAAGCAAGTGGAGATCCTCACGGCCCAGCGCGATGCCGCCGAAGGGGGGCTGAAACGGGCGCAAGCGAAGCTGGAAATGGCCAGCTACGAGTTGTCCTATACGCGGATCGTCGCGCCACAGGACGGCATGGTCGGCGAACGCGCGGTGCGGGTCGGTGCCTATGTCACGCCGGGCAGCAAAATCCTCGCGGTAGTGCCGCTGGCACAGGCCTATGTGATGGCCAATTTCCAGGAAACCCAACTGACGGATGTGCAGCCGGGCCAGGCTGTGCAAGTGCGCGTCGACAGTCTGGGCGGTGCGGCACTCAACGGTCGAGTCGAAAGCATTGCACCGGCCACCGGGGTGACGTTCGCCGCCGTCAAACCGGACAACGCCACCGGCAACTTCACCAAGGTGGTGCAGCGAATACCGGTGAAGATCGTGCTGGAACCTGGGCAAGCGCTGGCCGAGCGCTTGCGGGTGGGGATGTCGGTGGAGGCGAGTATTGATACTGGCAGCGATGCGTCGTCTGCGCGAGAGGTGACTCAGCGATGAAGGACGGTGTTGGCTGGTCAGACGCTTTCGCGAGCAGGCTCGCTCCCACAAGGGATCTGCGTAATGCTGAAGTTTCCGGGATCACAGTCAGTACACTGTGGGAGCGAGCCTGCTCGCGAAGAGGCCTGTGGCAGCGACTCACCTTCAGTGCCTTACTCGTCATGAGTCTCAGCGCCTGCACCGTCGGCCCCGATTTCCAAAAGCCCGACACCCCACGGATCGCCGAATGGGCAAAACCCTCAAGGGCAGCCACCAGCCAGGCCGTCGCCGAAACGATGGACGAGCGCTGGTGGGAAGTGTTCCGCGACCCGAAACTCTCGGCCCTGAGCCAGCGCGCCCTGACCGACAACCTCGACCTGAAGCTGGCCGGCAGCCGCTTGCAGCAAAGTCGTGCAGTACGGCAGGTCATCACGGCCGACCGCTACCCCAACACGGCCGTCAGCGGCAGTTACGGACGCAATCGCAACAGTGCTGAAGGCCTGAGCGACCCGTCGGGTCACAATGGCCAGTCGGCTTTCAACCTTTGGAGCGCCGGGTTTTCCGCCTCCTGGGAGCTGGATTTCTGGGGCCGCGTGCGTCGGGAAACCGAAGCCGCCGACGCCAACCTGGAAGTCGCCGAGAATGACCGGCGCGGCGTGCTGCTGTCGGTACTGGCCGACACCGCGCAGGATTACATTCAGTTGCGCGGCGTGCAGAACACCCGGCTCGTCACCGAACAAAACCTCGATGTCGCCCGCCACAGCCTGAAGCTTTCGCAACTGCGCCTGGTCGACGGCGTCGCGACGGATCTGGATGTCGCCGAAGCCGCCGCGCAGGTAGCGGCCATCGAATCGCGCCTGCCCGCGCTGGAGCAGCGTCAGTGGCAACTGATCAATGCCTTGAGCCTGTTGATGGGTGAACCGCCCCAGGCATTGGCCGCGGAGTTATCCACAGACGCACCGGTGCCACAAACACCGCGACAGATCGCCATCGGCCTGCCTTCGCAACTGGCTGAACGGCGGCCGGACATTCGTCAGGCCGAAGCCCGGCTGCATGCCGCCACGGCCGGCATTGGCGTGGCCAAGGGTGATTTCTATCCGCGCATCACCCTGTCGGGGAACATCGGTTCACAGGCCATGCAACTGAGCGATTTCGGTTCCTGGGGATCGCGCTCGTTCGGGATCGGCCCGCAATTGAGCTTGCCATTGTTCGACGGTGGCCGCTTGCGCGGTGTGCTGAATGTGCGTGAGGCGCAACAACAGGAAGCCGCTATCGCCTATCAACAAACCGTGCTGCGCGCCTGGCATGAAATCGATGACCAACTGACCGTCTACAATGCCAGCCAGTTGCGTCGCGACAGCCTGGCCGAAGCCGTGCGCCAGAACCGTATTGCGCTGGACACCGCACAACGGCAGTACGTCGAAGGTGTGGTGGATTTCGTCACCGTGCTCACCGTGCAAGGGGCCTTGCTGGCCACGCAGGAGCAGTGGGTCGAGAGTTCGACCGGCGTGTCGCTGGCGGCCGTCGGGTTGTACAAGGCACTGGGTGGCGGTTGGGAGTCGGTGTATCCGTTGGCCGAGACGGCACAACGTTAAATAAGCAGGCAATGATGGCCATCTGCTTGACGCTAACTACCGCTGTCGTAGACTCCGATGATCCGAAAGGGAGTACGGTCATGCGGTTTTTCTGTGTGTTGGGGTTGGGTTGTTTCTTCGCCGCGAGCGTTGTCCAGGCGCAAACGCCCGGGGCAGACGATCCGCTTGCGCAAATGGATGCAGGCGCCAGTGCTGCGACCAGCGCCGAGGCCCGCGGTGTATTGCGCGCCCGGGACCAGGCCGTTCTGGCCAGTGAGGTGCCCGGACGGATTGTCGAATTGCCATTCAGTGAGGGGGAGTCGTTCAAGAAGGGCGATACCCTGGCGCGGTTCGATTGCTCCGCCTATCAGGCGCAGCTCAATGCCGCTCAAGCGGCCAGCCGTGGTGCGGGTGAAGAACTGGCGCACAATCGGCAACTGGCCGCGCTGAATTCGGTCGGGCGTTTCGAAGTGGCACGTGCCGAGGCCAAGGTCAGCGAAACCCAGGCGCAGTCCCAGGTGTATCAAGTGCAGGTCAAGCGTTGCAGCGTGCTGGCGCCGTTCGATGGCCAGGTCGTCGAACGCAAGGTACAGCGCTATGAAAGCGTACCTGCCGGTGCACCCTTGCTGGACGTGGTCGACAATCGCACCCTGGAAATCCATCTCCTCGTCCCCTCGCGCTGGATGGCCCGACTCAAGCCCGGCCAGACCTTCAGCTTTGTTCCAGATGAAACCGGCAAGTCGTTGGAGGCTACGGTCAAGCGCCTGGGCGCGCGAATCGATGAAGGCAGCCAGACCCTGCTGCTGGTGGCCAGCGTGCCCGACGCCAGCGGGTTGCTGGCGGGCATGAGTGGCACGGCGCATTTCGCGGAGTTCAAGTGAACGCGCCGGTGAACGGCGGCGCCGAGCAGGTGTTCGCGCGCTTTCTTGACCTTGAGCGCCAGACCCGCGCCGCCCAAACCTCCGCTCAATTGGCCTACAGTCTGGTCAATGATGGCCAGGCACTGTTTGGCTTTCGCCATGCGGCATTGTTGATCGCCGGGAAGGTGCAGGCCGTGACCGGTGTCAGCGCGGTGGAGCCGAATGCACCGTTTGTCGCGTTCGTCGAGCAGGCGGTGGCGCAGTTGTTCAAGCGCGACCAGTTGCACCCGGCACGGGTCGTTCCCGCCGATGCCTTCGATGAGTCGCTGCAGGCGCAATGGCAAAGCCTGTCGGCGGCCCAGGTGTTCTGGTTGCCGCTGATCGATCGCCAGGGCGAGGTGTTCGGCGGGTTGTGGCTGGCCCGGGACGTTGCGTGGAACCCTGCCGAACAAGTATTGCTGGCGCAGCTGGGCGATACCTACAGCCACGCCTGGCAAGCATTGCAACCGCGCAAGCCTTGGCGCCTGCGCTGGACACGCAAACGCCAGGCGCTGCTGGTCGCCGTGCTATTGCTCGGGCTGTTGATCCCGGTGCGCCAGTCCGTATTGGCACCGGCCGAAGTGGTGCCGCTGGGCGGTCGGGTGGTGGCGGCGCCACTGGACGGTGTCATTGCCGAATTTCTGGTCAAACCCAACCAGACGGTGAAGGCCGGCGAATTGTTGCTGCGCTTCGAAAGCACCACGCTCAAGGCCCAGGCCGATGTCGCCGAGCGCGCCCTCGGGGTTGCCGAGGCGGAACTCAAGGCCAACTCCCAGCGCTCTTTCGCCGATGCCGAGTCCAGCTCGAAACTGGACTTGCTGGCTGCCCGCGTTGAACAGAAACGCGCCGAGCGCGACTACGCCCGTGAACTGCTCAAGCGCAGCGAAGTGCGCGCCGAGCGCGATGGCATCGCGGTATTTGCCGACGCCGAGCGCTGGACCGGCAAGCCAGTGCAGACGGGCGAGCGGCTGATGGAAATCGCCGATCCGGCTCAGGCGCAATTGCGTATCGAACTGGCCGTGGGGGATGCGATCTCCCTGGAGCCCGGTGCTGAAGTCGCTTTGTTCCTCGACAGTGACCCGCTGCAACGTCATCTGGCGAAACTCGAACGTTCGGCCTATGAAGCGCAACCCACGGCGGGCGGGCAATTGGCCTATCGCCTGGATGCGAATTTCGACGCGGCGCCCCCGCGCATCGGTTTGCGCGGCACGGCAAAGATCTTCGGTGACCGGGCGCCGCTGGCGTTGTACCTGCTGCGTCGCCCGTTGGCCGGTTTGCGTCAGAGCGTGGGCCTGTAGATGAGCCTGCCCGGCCTGCGTGCCGACCTGCAGTTGTCCCCGGCAGCGCCGGCGCTGGACGGCGCGCCCTGCTGGACGCTGGCCGACCCGGTGCAAGGGCGTTACTTCAAGCTCGGTTCGACGGCGATGCGTTTGTTGCGTCACTGGTCGCTGGGTGAGCCCGAACAAGTCCTGCGGGCGGCCAATCGTGAGCCGGGACTGGCGCTGGACGGAACGGATCTGGAGCAATTGCTGGCGTTCTTGCGCAGTCACGATCTGATTACCGCCCTCGATCCCCGGCAGCGCGCCAGTTACTGCTTCAAAGCGGCGGCCCAGCGCCAGAGCTTGTGGCAAGTGTTGCTGCACCAGTACCTGTTTTTTCGTATTCCGCTGTGGCGCCCCGAGGGTTTTCTCAATCGTGCCTGGCCCTGGCTGGAGCGTTTTGGCCCGCGAGCGCTGCGCTATGGATTGCCAACCGTGCTGGGGTTGGGGGTATTTCTGGTGTCGCGAGACTGGCAGCGATTTATCGCCACGTTTCCGCACTTGTTCAGTCTTGGCGGCGCGCTGGCGTTTGGTGTGGCCTTGTTTTTCGCCAAGCTCTGCCACGAGCTCGGTCACGCGTTCATGGCCAAGCGCGCCGGGTGCCGGGTACAGAGCATGGGCGTGGCGTTCATGGTGCTGCTGCCGATGTTCTATACCGATGTCAGCGATGCCTGGCGGGTCAATGATCGCAAGGCTCGATTGCTGATTGGCGCTGGTGGCGTGCTGGCGGAGCTGCTGTTGGCGTGCCTTGCCTTGCTGGCATGGTCGTTGTTGCCCGACGGGCCGGCCCGCACTGCGGCGTTCATGCTCGCCAGTGCCACCTGGATCACCACATTGGTGGTCAATCTCAACCCATTCATGCGCTTTGACGGTTATTTTCTGCTCAGCGATTTCTGGCAGGTCGATAACCTGCAAGGCCGGGCGTTTGCCTTGTGCCGCTGGCGCTTGCGCGAGTTTTTGTTCGGCTATGGCGCAGCGGCGCCGGAGCCTTGGTCGCCGACAATGCAACGGCGTTTGCTGATCTGGGGGTATGGCTCGTGGTTATGGCGCGCAGCGTTGTTTTTCGGAATCGCTCTGGCGGTCTATCACTTGTTCTTCAAGGTGTTGGGGATCTTCCTGATGCTGGTGGAACTGGTGTGGTTCATCTTTCTGCCCATCATGAGTGAATGGCGCCAGTGGTGGAGCCGCCGCGAACAGGCGCATGGATCGCGGGTGCTGCTCAGCGGTCTGGCGTTGCTCGGGTTGTTGTTGGCGCTGATCGTGCCGTGGCGCAGTGCCGTCGAGGTGCCGGCCATGCTCGAAGCGGGCCGGGTCAGTACCTTGCATGCGCCGGTGGCGGCAAGGATCAAAACGGTGAATGTGCGCGACGGACAGTCGGTGGCGCAGGGTGAAGTCCTGATCGAGCTGGAGTCCCCGGATCTCGATTCGCGCCAGGCCATCGCGCGCCGGGAAATCGAGATTCAGCAGTTGCAGATGCGCCGTCAGGCCAGCCGAAGTGAAACGGCTTCCGATGCCGCAATCGTCGAGCAGCGCCTGGCCGAAGCGGTCGCCGAGTACCGGGGGCTGGCGGCTCAGCGCGAGCGCTTGCTTTTGCGCGCCCCCTTTGCCGGCACTGTGCGTGATCTGCTGCCGCAATGGACGGTGGGGCGCTGGCTGTCGACTCGGGAACCGCTGGCCCGGGTGGTCGAGGAGGGCGTGCGCTTGCGCGGCTATCTGGCCGAGGCAGAACTCTGGCGTGTGTCACCGGGCGCCACCGGACGGTTTATCGCCGATGACCCGATGCATCCGTCGATTGCGGTGCAACTGAGTGAAATCGACACCAACGGTGTGGCGTTCGTCGATCAAGAGGCGCTGACCTCCGATCACCACGGACCGATTGCCGTGCGTCGCGATCAGCAGCAACGGGCCGAGCCGGTGCAGGCGCAGTATGGCGCGCGATTGACTACCCTCGAACCGGCGTCGACGCCGGTGCAGCCGTTGCGTGGGGTGGTAGTGTTGCAGGGCAGCGGCGAGTCGTTATTGGGGGTCGCCTGGCGACGCATGGCGGCGCTGGGGGTCAGGGAAAGCGGTTTTTAAGGAGAGCGACAATGACGAACAGTAGTGCTGTGGCAGCCGAAGGTTTGGTGGTACGGCCTTCGCGAGCCAGTGATGGACCTTTTTTGCAGCGCCTGTATCAATCCGCCCGACCGGACCTGCAATGGATCGACGGCGGCGTCGAGGTGGTCGAGCAGATTGTGGCCCAGCAGTTCCAGGTGCAGGAGCAAGGACTGGGGGAAAACTTTCCCAATGCCATGAATTACGTGGTTGAGAAGCTCGGCACGGCGATTGGCGCGTTGAGCACTGATTTCGGACCGAACGAGATTCGCGTGCTGTATCTGGCCTTCATCCCGGCGGCGCGGGGGCAGGGGTATGGGCGGGCGGTGTTGCAGGGGGTGCAGAAAGCCGCCCAACAGATTCGTTGCCCGGTGGCGACGGTAGTCTGGGCCAGTAATCCCCATGCGCTTGAGCATTACCTGGCCCTGGGTTTTGCAGTGCAGGAGTACAACGTCGCGGCACGAAGGCTGGTGTGGTATCCGCAAGGCTGAAGGCGCTGCTAGCCAGAAAATGGTTAGTTGAAGGCGATGTAGAAGTAGCATCGCTGCGGATCACGTCCCATCGACGGTACCCGGGAAACGAAAATGTTTTCCACTTCACCCAGTTCCGGCAATTGCAGCATGCATGGACCGTTCACGAAATCGGTCGGGACCAGGCTGTTGAGCTCTACGCTGAATGGCATGCGCTCACTGTTGCGCATGCGGGCGCCAGGTGAGTCTTCAAGGTGTTCGATCTGCACCGGCAATTCGCTGCCGTCGGGCAGTCGAAGGGCGACGGTCTGGCCCAGCAGGGTCTGGAAATGATGGCTTTGAACCGCTTGCAACATGGTCAGGCTCCGATAGTGAACAGTGCCGGGGGCTTGCGACCCCCGGCGAATCTTCAGCCGCGCGATGGAAAAATCCCTTGCAGGGCGATGCTGAAGTTGATGACCAGGAACGGGTTCATCACGCTCATGGGTTGGGTCCCGCCAGTGGAGGCAATCTCTCCGGTGACGGTGGTGGTCACGCCCTGGAGCGCCACCGCCGTTGCCCCTTGTTGATCGGAGTAGATATTCGCCGTCCCCGGTCCGCCGCTCGAAGCGCCGATAAAGGAGTTGGTTGCCGTTGGCACGCTTACGGGATTGCTCGAGGGATTGGCCAGTTGCAGGGTAGTGGTGGCGGTCAGTCCGGATATCTGGTGGGTGTGGTTGGGCATGTTGCTGATGGTCGCGGTGACGTTTTCGGTGCCGGAAATCTCGCCAATGGTGCGCGTGCTGAGATTGACGCCGGTGCCCTGGGCCATCGGTAATCGACCTTGCAGGTTGGGTAGCATGAAGGTGGTCTGGCCGTTGCCGCCGTAGTTCACGCCGATCAGCGCGAACAATGCATTCCATTGCGAAATGCTTAACGTCTGGCCATTGCAAAGGGCCCAGTTCTGGGGAGCGAAATCAAAGGCGAAAGGCTGGATAGTGCCGATAAATACTTCCATGAATCCTCATCCTTCAGGTTGGTGGTTGGCGCGCCACGCAACTGCCAGACACCTGGGGGTGTCGACTCCTTTTCCTGTACGTGGCTCGGTCACGCCACGCCACAGCGTAGACGTAGATTGTGGGTGTCGTGGCGGGGTTGTGTTTGTCCGATGGACGCGCCCCCCCGGGGCTGTCGTCCTTAAAATCCTTCAATGTCGCGAAAAGCTCGGTATCAAGTCGAATTAGCTTCAAATTGATATCAAAACACCACTAGGCGAACACATTTCCATCAGATACGCTTTGTCCTACAAAAGGACTTACCGTCACGGTGAAGGGATTGCACCAATTCCACTTTATTTCCGGCTTGCCACGCTCAGGTTCGACGCTGCTTTCTGCCATTCTTTTGCAGAACCCGCGTTTCCATGCCGGAATGAGCAGCCCTGTGGGTACCCTGTTTTCCGGTGTCCTGGAACAGTGCAGTGCGGGCAGCGAGTTCGGCGCGGTGATCGACACCGACATGCGCCGCCGCCTGTTGCGCGGCCTGTTTGATTCCTTCTATGCCGACAAGGCTGACAAACCGGTGGTGTTCGACACCAATCGACTCTGGAGCGCCCGGCTGCCGGCCATCAACGATCTGTTTCCCAAGGCCAAGGTGATCGCCTGTGTGCGCAACGTCGCCTGGATCATGGACAGCATCGAGCGGCTATACCGCGCCAACCCCTATGAAAACACCAAGCTCTTCGGCGATGCCGTCGAGCGCAACACCGTCTACAGCCGCTGCGAAACCCTGGCCCAGCGCAATCGCCTGGTGGGTTTCGCGTGGGCGGCGCTCAAGGAAGCCTACTACGGCGAACAGGCCGACTCCTTGCTGATCATCGACTATGACTTGCTGACCCAGGCTCCGGAGCGGGTGCTGCGGCTGGTCTACGACTTCATTGGCGAACCCTGGTTCGAGCACGACTTCGAGCGCCTGGCCTACGATGCACCGGAGTTCGACCAAGCCCTCGGGGTGACCGGCCTGCACAAGGTCAGGCCCAAGGTTGCGTTACAGGCCCGGCGCACCATTCTGCCGCCGGATCTGTTCAAGCAATATTCAGACTTGTCCTTTTGGCTCGATGGCTCTGCCAGCGCCGCCAATGTCATTCGTATGAAGTCCGACGCCGCGAACATTTGATCGCGGCGTTTTTCATTGATGCGTTACGTACATTCGTTCGAGTTCGGGTGAGCAGCATGTGGTGGACCATTTTTGGCGGGGCAAAGGCAAAAGCACGGGTAGCCGAGGATCAGCGGACGCCAGCGGCGCCCATGATCATGTCCCTTGAGCCGCGCATGCTGTTCGACGGCGCCGTCGCCGCCACGGTGGCCGATACCGCGGCCCAGGCCGATAGCCATTCCACGGCCGATGCCGCCAAGGCACCGACCGCCGATCACCCGACGGCCAGCAAGGACACCCACGGCCAGGCCGATGCCACACCGGCGGCCAGTCCCGTTGCCGTACCCGGGCAGAGCGTGGTGTTCGTCGACTCCCGGGTGAAAGATGCCGACAGCCTGCTCCAGGGTGTCGCCCCCGGAACCCAGGTCGTGAAACTGGACGCCGGCAAGGATGGACTGCAACAGATCGCCGACTACCTCGATCAGCACCAGGGCATCAGCTCGGTGCAGATCATTGCCCACGGCAATGCCGGCGACCTGTGGCTGGGTGACAGCTATCTGTCGGCTGACAACGTCGAGGCTCGCAGCGCGGTGTTGGCGGAAATCGGCAAGGACATGAACGCTGGCGGCGATATCCTGATCTACGGCTGCTACACCGCCGAAGGCGAACGTGGCCTGAGCTTCGTCGATTCGCTGGCACAACTCACCGGCCGCGACGTGGCGGCCTCCAACGACCGCACCGGGTTGGGCGGCGACTGGGAGCTGGAGATTGCCACCGGCACCATCGAAAGTGCCAGCGTGCTGTCCAACCAGGCGATGCAGGATTATCAATGGGGGCTGGCGACCCAGACCGTCTCCAGCAACGCCGACAGCGGCGCCGGTACGCTGCGCCAAGCCCTGAGCGATGCGGTTGCAGGCGATATAGTCACCTTCAACGCCGGCATGACGATCGGCCTGAACTCGCAACTGGTCATCACCAAGAACCTCACCGTCGATGGCGACCTGAACAACGACGGGGTCGCCGATGTGACTCTCAACGGCCAGTACAAGACCCAGGTGCTCAAGGTCAATAGCGGTGTTACCGCCACCCTCGATGGCCTGGTCATCACCCATGGTCTGGCGGTCGGCCAGGGCGCTGCTGCTGGCACGGATGGCGTTAACGCGATGGGCGGTGGCATCGTCAACGCCGGTGACCTGACCCTGAAAAACGTCACGGTGACCAGCAACGCGGCTTCGGGTGGCGGCGGTGGCGGTGGTGTCGTTGCGCCTTATGCCGGCGGCCCGGTCGGCGGTGGCGGTGGCGGTGGCGGTGCGCTGGGCGGACAAATCGGTGGCCACGGCGGTACCGCCGGCACGGGTACCGGGACCTATGCCGGTACCAACGGTAGCGCCAACACCGGCGGCAACGGCGGCTCCTACAGCACCACCTACATGGGCGGGCGCGGGGGCAGCAGCGTCGGCGGCGCAGGGGCTATCGGGGCAAGTGGCTACAGTAGCGGCGGCGCGGGTGGCACGGCGAACAATGGCACTATTTCCATTGGCGGCGGTGGCGGTGGTTCCGGTTGGGACCGGGCCGGCAGGGCCGGCGCATCGGCCAGCGGCGGTATTTACAACGCCACTACCGGCACCTTGACCGTCATCGGCAACTCGGTGATCTCCGGCAACATCGCTGCCGGCGGTGGCGGCGGTGGCGGTGGCGGTACTGGCGGCTCCGCCGACCCCGGTGGCGCGGGCGGCAAGGGCGTCGGCGCCATCTGGAACAAGGGCACGCTGTTGATGACCGCCGCCAACTTCGCGGCGATGACCGGCAACATTGGCGGCAGCGGTTCCGGCGGCCCAGCCATGGGCGGAGGTGCCACGGGGAGTACTCCGACAGCGGTGGCCAATATCTACAACGACGGCGGTATTCTCAACACCGCCTATGCGGCAGGACCCACCGCGACCATTGTAGTGGCGGACACCGCGCTGAAAGTCGGCGAGACCTCGCTGGTGACCATCACCTTCAGCGAGGCGGTGACTGGTTTCACCAATGCCGACCTGACCATCGCCAACGGCACCTTGAGCGCCGTGAGCAGCAGCGACGGCGGCATCACCTGGACCGCCACCTTTACCCCGACTGCCAGCATCACCGACACCACCAACGTGATTACCCTGGATAACACCGGGGTGGTCAACGGTCTCGGCACGGCTGGCGTGGGCACCACCACCTCGAACAACTACGCCATCGATACGGTGCGGCCGACCGCGACCATCGTGGTCGCGGACAACGCCTTGAAAGTCGGTGAAACCTCATTGGTGACCTTCACTTTCTCCGAGGCGGTGAGCGGTTTCACCAACGCGGACCTGACGATTGCCAACGGCACGCTCAGCGCGGTGAGCAGCAGCGACGGCGGCATCACCTGGACAGCGACCTTTACGCCGACCAGCAGCATCACCGATACCACCAACCTCATTACCCTGGACAACACAGGGGTCGTCGACCTGGCCGGCAACGCCGGTACGGGTACCACGGATTCCAACAACTACGCCATCGACACCCAGCGTCCCACCGCGACCATTGTGGTGACCGACACCAACCTGATCGCTGGCGAAACCTCACTGGTGACCATCACCTTCAGCGAAGCGGTCACTGGATTCACCAACGCCGACCTGACCATCGCCAACGGTACGTTGAGCGCGGTGAGCAGCAGCGACGGTGGCATCACCTGGACGGCGACATTCACGCCGACCGCCAGCATCAATGACGCCAGCAACCTCATCACCCTGAACAACACCGGTATTGCCGATCTAGCGGGCAACGCCGGCAGCGGCACCACCAGTTCCAACAACTACGTGATCGACACCCAGCGTCCGACCGCCACGATCGTGGTCGCCGACAGCGCGCTGAAAATCGGTGAAACCTCGCTGGTGACCATCACCTTCAACGAAGCGGTGAGCGGTTTCACCAACGCCGACCTGACCATCGCGAACGGTACGTTGAGCGCGGTGAGCAGCAGCGACGGCGGCATCACCTGGACGGCGACGTTCACGCCAACCAGCAACATCACCGACACCACCAACCTGATCACCCTGGACAACACCGGTGTTACCGATCTGTCCGGCAATTCTGGATCCGGCACCACCGATTCGAACAACTACGCCATCGACACCCAGCGTCCGACCGCGACCATCGTGGTGGCCGACGCGGCTCTGGGCGTCGGCCAGACTTCGTTGGTGACCATCACCTTCAGCGAAGCGGTCACTGGATTCACCAACGCCGACCTGACCATTGCCAACGGTACGTTGAGTGCGGTCAGCAGCAGCGACGGTGGCATCACCTGGACGGCGACCTTCACTCCAGCGGCGGGCATCACCGACACGACCAACCTGATCACCCTGGACAACACCGGCGTCTCCGACCTGGCGGGCAACGCCGGCAGCGGTACCACCGATTCGAACAATTACGTGATCGACAGTCAGCGCCCGACCGCGACCATAGTCATGGCCGACCCGACCCTGAGCGCCGGTGAAACCTCGCTGGTGACCATTACCTTCAGCGAAGCGGTCACTGGATTCACCAACGCCGACCTGACCGTGCCCAACGGCACGTTGACCGCAGTCAGCAGCAGTGATGGCGGCATCACCTGGACCGCGACCTTCACGCCGAACGCCGGGGTCAACGACACCAGCAACCTGATCACCCTGAACAATACCGGGATCGCCGACCTCGCCGGCAACGCTGGCACCGGTACCACCAACTCCGCCAACTTCACGATCGACACCGTACTGCCGACCGCCACCATCGTGGTCGCCGATAGCGCGCTGAGAGTTGGCGAAACCTCGCTGGTGACCATCACCTTCAGCGAGGCGGTCACTGGATTCACCAACGCCGACCTGACCATCGCCAATGGCACCTTGAGCGCGGTGAGCAGCAGCGATGGCGGCATCACCTGGACGGCGACATTTACGCCGACCAACAGCATCACCGATACCACCAACCTGATCACCCTGGACAACAGCGGCGTACAGAACGCGTCCGGCAACGCCGGCAGCGGCACCACGGATTCGAACAATTACGCCATCGATACCCAGCGTCCGACCGCCACCATCGTGGTTGCCGACGCGGCTCTGGGCGTCGGCCAGACTTCGTTGGTGACCATCACTTTCAGTGAGGCCGTGACCGGTTTTAGCCTGGCCGACCTGACCGTGGCCAACGGCACCCTGTCCGGGCTGGCCACGTCTGACAACATCACCTATACCGCGACCTTCACTCCGGCAGCGGGCATCACCGACACCAGCAACCTCATCACCCTGGACAACACCGGTGTCTCCGACCTGGCGGGCAACTCCGGCAGCGGCACCACCGATTCGAACAATTACGTGATCGACAGTCAGCGCCCAACGGGCACCATTGTCATGAGCGACACTGACCTGCGCCCCGGCGAAACCTCGCTGGTGACCATCACCTTCAGCGAAGCGGTCAGCGGTTTCGACAATTCCGACCTGAGTGTTGCCAATGGCACGCTGAGCAACGTTTCGTCGAGCGATGGCGGCATCACCTGGACCGCGACATTCACCCCGACGGTTGGCATCTCCGACGCGACCAACCTGATCATCCTCAACAACACCGGGATTACCGACCTGGCGGGCAACGCCGGCACCGGCACCACCAGTTCGACCAACTACGCGGTGCAGACCCAGGTGCCGACCGCTACTATCGTCGTCGCCGACACTGCCCTGAACGTCGGCGAGACCTCCCTGGTGACCATCACCTTCAGCGAAGCGGTCAGCGGTTTCGACAATGCCGACCTGAGCGTCGCCAATGGCACCCTGAGCAACGTTTCGTCGAGCGATGGCGGCATCACCTGGACGGCGACCTTTACACCCACCGCCAATGTCACCGACACCAGCAACCTGATCAGCCTGGACAACAGCGGTGTGCAGAACGCCTCTGGCAACGCGGGCATCGGCACCACCGATTCGAACAACTACAGCATCGACACCCAGCGCCCGACGGCAACCATTGTGGTCGCCGACACGGCCCTGAACCTCGGTGAAACCTCGCTGGTGACCATTACCTTCAGCGAAGCGGTGAGCGGTTTCGACAATGCCGACCTCAACGTCGCCAACGGCACCCTGAGCGCGGTGAGCAGCAGCGACGGTGGCATCACCTGGACCGCGACGTTCACGCCAGCGGCGGGTATCACCAATACCAGCAACCTCATCACGCTGGACAACACCGGCGTTGCCGACGCAGCGGGTAACGCCGGCAGCGGCACCACCGATTCGAACAACTACAGCATCGACACCCAGCACCCGACCGCGACCATAGTCATGGCCGACCCGACCCTGAGTGCCGGTGAAACGACCCTGGTGACCATCACCTTCAGCGAGCCGGTGAGCGGTTTCACCAACGCTGACCTGTCCGTTCCCAACGGCACATTGAGTGCAGTCAGCAGCAGCGATGGCGGCATCACCTGGACCGCGACTTTCACGCCGGACGCCGCAGTCAAGGACACGACCAACCTGATCACGCTGGACAACACCGGCATTGCCGACCTCGCGGGCAACATCGGCAGCGGCACGACCAGCTCGGCCAATTTCACCATCGACACCGTGCTGCCGACGGCCACCATCGTGGTTGCCGACAACGCCCTGAGCGTCGGCGAGACGTCGCTGGTGACCATCACTTTCAGCGAGGCAGTCAGCGGTTTCGACAATGCCGACCTGAGCGTCGTCAATGGCACGTTGAGCAACGTTTCGTCGAGCGATGGCGGCATCACCTGGACGGCGACCTTTACACCCACCGCCAATGTCACCGACACCAGCAACCTGATCAGCCTGGACAACAGCGGTGTGCAGAACGCCTCTGGCAACGCGGGCATCGGCACCACCGATTCGAACAACTATGCCATCGACACCATGCGCCCGACCGCGACCATCGTGGTCGCCGACACGGCCCTGAACGTCGGCGAAACCTCGCTGGTGACCATCACCTTCTCCGAGGCGGTGAGCGGTTTCACCAATGCCGACCTGAATGTCGCCAATGGCACCCTGAGCGCGGTGAGCAGCAGCGACGGCGGCGTCACCTGGACAGCGACCTTCACGCCAGCGGCGGGTATCACCAATACCAGCAACCTCATCACCCTGGACAACACCGGCGTTGCCGACGCAGCGGGTAACGCCGGCAGCGGCACCACCGATTCGAACAACTACAGCATCGACACCCAGCGCCCGACTGCGACCATTGTCATGGCCGACCCGACGCTGACTGTGGGTGAAACCTCGCTGGTGACCATCACCTTCAGCGAACCGGTGAGTGGTTTCACCAACGCTGACCTGTCCGTTCCCAACGGCACGTTGAGCGCAGTCAGCAGCAGCGATGGCGGCATCACCTGGACCGCGACCTTCACGCCGGACGCCGTAGTCAAGGACACGACCAACCTGATCACGCTGGACAACACCGGCATTGCCGACCTGGCGGGCAACATCGGCACAGGCACGACCAGCTCGGCCAATTTCACCATCGACACCGTGCTGCCGACGGCCACCATCGTGGTTGCCGACAGCGCCCTGAGCGTCGGCGAGACCTCGCTGGTGACCATCACCTTCAGCGAGGCAGTGAGCGGTTTCAGCAACGCCGACCTGAGCATCGCCAATGGCACTCTGAGCGCCGTGAGCAGCAGCGATGGCGGCGTCACCTGGACGGCGACCTTTACACCCACTACCAACATCACCGACTCCAGCAACCTGATCACTCTGGACAACAGCGGTGTGCAGAACGCCTCTGGCAACGTGGGCAGTGGCACCACCGATTCGAACAACTATGCCATCGACACCGTGCGCCCGACGGCAACCATTGTGGTCGCCGACTCTGCCCTGAACGTTGGCGAAACCTCGCTGGTGACCATCACCTTCTCCGAGGCGGTGAGCGGTTTCACCAATGCCGACCTGAACGTTGCCAACGGCACCCTGAGCGCGGTGAGCAGCAGCGACGGCGGCATCACCTGGACGGCCACCCTGACACCGTTGGCAGCAATCACCGACACCAGCAACCTCATCCAGCTCGATAACAGCGGTGTTCAGGATGCGGCGGGCAATGCCGGTAGCGGCGTCACGAACTCGAACAATTACGCGATCGACACCCAGCGCCCGACCGCGACTATCGTCATGGCCGACACCGACCTGCGTCCCGGCGAAACGACCCAGGTGACCATCACCTTCAGCGAAGCGGTCAGCGGTCTGGACAGTTCTGATTTGAGCGTCGCCAACGGCACCTTGAGTGGCTTGAGCAGCAGCGACGGTGGCATTACCTGGACCGCGACTTTTACCCCGACGTCCGCAGTCACCGACACCAGCAACCTCATCACCCTGGACAACGCCGGTGTCACCGACGCGGCAGGCAATACCGGGAGCGGGGTGACCCACTCGGCAAACTACCTGGTGCAAACCAGTGTACCGAGCGCCAGCATCGTGATCGCCGACACGGCGCTCAAGGCGGGGGAAACGACTCTGGTGACCGTCACCTTCAGTGAGGCGGTCAGCGGATTCAGCAATGCCGACCTGAGCATCGCCAACGGTACATTGAGCGCCGTGAGCAGCAACGACGGCGGCATCACCTGGACGGCAGTCTTTACGCCAGCCACGAACGTTACCGACGCCAGCAACCTGATCACCCTCGACAACTCGGGCGTGCAGAACACTTCGGGCAACGTCGGCGGCGGAATCACCGAGTCGAACAATTTTGCCATCGACACCGCGCTGCCGACCGCCACCATCGTGGTTGCCGACACGCAATTGGGCATCGGCCAAACGACCACCGTGACCATCACCTTCAGCGAAGCGGTGAGCGGTTTCGACGTGTCGGACATCAGCGTTGCCAACGGCGTGCTGTCGAACCTGAGCAGCAGCGATGGCGGCGTGACCTGGACCGCGACCCTGACGCCGAAGGCCAATGTCAACGACGCAACCAATCTGATCGTGCTCGACACCGGTCGCGTGCAGGACCTTGCCGGCAACAGCGGCGCAAGCATCGCCATCTCCAACAACTACGCGCTCGATGGGACCCGGCCTACGGTGAACATCGTGGTTGCCAACCCGAACCTCGGTATCGGCCAGACCACCACCGTGACCTTCACCTTCAGCGAGGCAGTCAGCAACTTCGACCTGTCCGACCTGAGCGTGACCAACGGCGACCTGAGCAACCTGCGCAGCAGCGATGGCGGCAAGACCTGGACGGCGACCTTCACGCCGACGGCCAATGTCACCGACCCAAGCAACTTCATCGCCCTGGACACCCGCAATGTCACCGACCTGGTGGGCAACACCGGCAACACGGTGGCGGTGTCGAACAATTACAGCCTCGACAGCGAACTGCCGACCGCCACCATCGTGGTCGCCAACCCGAACCTGGGCGTGGGCCAGACCTCGCTGGTGACCATCACCTTCAGCGAAGCGGTCAGCGGTTTTGATTTGTCCGACATCAGCATTGCCAACGGCACCTTGTCCGACCTGAGCAGCAGCGACGGCGGCAAGACCTGGACGGCGACGCTGACACCGACCGCCAACATCAATGTCGCCAGCAACACGATCAGCATCTACTACGCCGGTATCAGCGACATGGCCGGCAACAGTGGCAGCGGCGTGAGCCAGTCGGATAATTTTGTCATCGACACGGTGCCGACCTCGTCCGTCGTGATCGTTTCGCCAGACCCGGATTTCCGCACCAGTACCCCGGTAACGTTGCCTGATGTGCCCAACGTGCCGCTGCAACCGTTCGTTTTCACGCCTCCGACGGGCAACCTCAGTTCACCGTTGACCTTCCAGCCGTTGTTCGAACAGCGGGTGATCGGCGACGGCATCCGGCCGTTGGGCGATATTTTCATCAACAACGGCGCGATGAGCCCGAGTTTCATCGCTCAGGTTTTCAGCAGCAGTGACAGCGGTGGCGATGGTTCAGGGCATGGTTTCCTCGGGTTCGGTGGCGGCGATGGCGGTGTGTTCAGCACCAGCACGTTATCGAGCCTGTTCAATCAGGACAGCGGTGCCGAACGCGATTCGTTGAACGCCTTTGGCAGTCAGTCGATCAAGTCCGGCGATGTTTCCCAGGGCCTGCGCGGAGTGTTTGGCGCACCGACCCTGGGCCAGCAACTGCAACAACTCAAAGACAACGAGCAGCAGCAGGTCGACAACCTGGCCGCCGCTTTGAAACTGGTCGGCATCAGCGAAATGCAGGCCTGATGAAAACTTCACTTTTGATGTGTCACCCAGGGGCGATGCAAGGATGAAAAGAAGTCATAAGTTGTTCGGCGCCAGCCTGCTGGCACTGGCGATCAGCGGATGCGCTGTCACCAGTGAGCCGATCGAACGCAGTGTCAGTGAGCAGCGGGCCAAAAGTGACCTGCAGAACATGTACAAGGGGCAGGAGCCTCTTGGCGGCCCCTTGACCCTGCACCAGGCCATGGCCCGAGCGGTGAAGTACAACCTTGAAGGCCGATTGAAAGTCATGGAGGAGGCCCTGGCCAAGCGTCAACTCGACCTCGCCAGTTTCGACATGTTGCCACGCATGGCGCTGGACGCCGGATACGTGGGCCGCAACAACGTCAACGCCTCCAGCAGCCAGAGTGTGCGTACCGGCACGCAGTCCCTGGAACCTTCGACCTCCCAGGACCGTGATCGCGATGTAGCGGACCTGACCATGGTCTGGAACGTGCTCGATTTCGGTGTCAGCTACATCAGCGCCAAGCAGCAGGGCGACCAGCGCCTGATCGTTCAGGAGCGTCGGCGCAAGGTGATCAACACCATCGTCCAGGACGTGCGCTCGGCGTATTGGCGGGCGATGGCGGCCGAGCGCCTGCTGACGCAGATCGACAGCCTGATGGCGCGTGTTGAAACCGCGCGCAACAACAGCCAGAGCATGAGCCAGCAACGCATTGGCGATCCGGTGCAGGCCCTCGGTTATCAGCGCTCGCTGATCGAAGCGACGCGCCAGCTGGAGGAGCAGCGCCGGGCGTTGTCACTGGCCAAGACCGAACTGGCGACCCTGATCAACCTGCCAATGGGCACGGAACTGACCCTGGCGACCGATAACGGTTATGAAATTCCCGAGCTCAAGGTCGATCTGGCCAGCCTCGAACAGGAAGCCCTGACCAGCCGCCCGGAACTGCGCGAGCAGGATTATCAGACACGCATCAGCGCCGCCGAGACCCGCAAAGCCATGCTGCGCCTGCTGCCGGGCCTGGAGTTCTCCGCCGGCGGACATTACGACAGCAACTCATTCCTGGTGGAGCAAGGCTGGGCCGACTACGGCGTCAAAGTCACCTGGAACCTGTTCAACGTGATCTCGGCTCCCGCTGCCATCGACGTGGCCAAGGCCGGTGAAGAAGTCGCCGTCGCGCGCCGTCAGGCGATGTCGATTGCGGTGCTGGCGCAGCTCTATGTGGCCAACGCCAACTACCGCGAGGCCTTGCGCCAGTTCAAGACCAATCAGCAATTGTCGGACATCGACGGGCAAATCGTCGGTCAGTTGCGCAACCGTCACCAGGCGGACGGTATTGGTGAACTGGAGCTGATCCAGGGCGAACTCAACACCTTGCAGGCCGACCTGCGTCGTGACCTGTCCTACGCTGACCTGCGCAACGCCTATGGACAAATCTTCGCCAGCGCCGGCCTCGACCCGCTGCCGGATCAAGTGCAATCGACGCAAGTCCAGTCCATCGCCACGGCCCTGGCCAACCGCGAAGCGGCCTGGGCGGCAGGTGATATTGCGGTGCCGGTGACGCATGCCCCAGCGCGTTGATGTGAAGCCCCCGACCGCGAGCATCAGTCGGGCTCAGCGCGAGCGGCGTAACGGCCATCGCGGCACGGCGATCCTGCTGACCGGCCTGCCGGCGGCAGGCAAGTCGACCCTCGCGCAAGCGCTGCATGCCGAGTTGTTTGCCCGCGGCCTGCAGAGCGTGGTGCTCGATGGTGACGGGCTGCGGGTGGGGCTCAATCGAGACCTGGGCTTCAGTGACAGCGATCGTCAGGAGAACATCCGCCGCGCCAGTGAATTGGCTGCGTTGCTGGTGGAGAACGGACAAATCGTGATCCTGGCGATGATTGCGCCGTTGGTGGAACTGCGCGATGTGTTCGCCCGGCGGCTGGGTGACGATTATCGGGCAGTCTGGTGCAGCGCGACCCTGGCGGTGTGCGAGCAACGTGATCCGAAAGGTCACTATGCCCGTGCCCGACGCGGTGAGTTGGCCGGGTTTACCGGGGTGTCTGCGCCGTACCAGGCGCCGGTCGATGCGGCGCTGGTACTCGACACCGGGGTACAGACGGTTGAAGCCTGCCTTGATCGATTGTTGACCTGGCTCGCCGAGTCCGAAGTGCTGCCCAGGTCCTGAAACGGCCGGCGTTCAAGGTTTCGACGACAAGTCCGCCATACCCTTGAGCAACTCGATCGGCAGCGGAAAGACGATGGTCGAGCTTTTGTCGCCGGCAATCGAGCTCAGGGTCTGCATGTAGCGCAGTTGCATGGCCCCCGGTTGGCGGCCCAGCATTTCGGCTGCTTGCATGAGTTTTTCCGAGGCCTGCAATTCACCCTCGGCGTGAATCACCTTGGCGCGCCGTTCCCGTTCGGCTTCGGCCTGCTTGGCGATGGCGCGGACCATCGATTCGTTGAGGTCCACGTGCTTGATCTCGACGTTGGCGACCTTGATTCCCCAGGCGTCGGTCTGGGCGTCGAGCACTTGCTGGATGTCCAGGTTCAACCGTTCGCGTTCGGCCAGAAGTTCGTCCAGTTCGTGTTTACCCAGCACCGCCCGCAGGGTGGTTTGCGCCAGTTGGCTGGTGGCGGCCAGGAAATCCTCGACCTGGATGATTGCCTTCTGCGGATCGAGTACGCGGAAGTACAGCACGGCATTGACCTTGACCGACACGTTGTCGCGGGTGATCACGTCTTGCGGCGGCACGTCCAGCACCACGGTCCGCAAATCGACCCTGACCATTTGCTGGACCACCGGAATCAGCAGGATCAGGCCGGGTCCCTTGACCTGCCAGAAGCGCCCGAGCTGGAACACCACGCCGCGCTCGTACTCGCGCAGGATGCGAAACGTCGACCCTGCCAGTGCGATGAGCAACAGCAGGAGCGCGACAAGACCCAATTGCAAACCCATGACTATTCTCCGCCCGGCGCCGCGTCAGCCGCGGCCACTTGCAGCAGCAAACCCTTGCGTCCCACCACCCGTACCCGTTGTCCGGGTTGCAGTGGCGTTGCGCTGAGCACTTGCCATCGTTCTCCTTGCAGATGAATCCAGCCGCCACAGGCGTTGCCGGCCTGCAATGACGTCACCGCCGTCACGCTGCCGAGTAGCCCGGCATCACCGCTGACGGTGTGGCGCGGTCGCGTTTTCAGGGCGTGAATAACCAGGTAGATCAGCAACAGCGCACTGACCAGCCCCAGGCCGATCATCAGCGGCACGGGCACATCGGTGTTGCTCAGGATCACCGCGCCAATCACGAACATGATGATGCCGCCAAGGCCGATCACGCCGTAGTTGGGCAGGGCAGCCTCGGCGATCAGGAACGCGATGCCGAAGGTGATCAGCCAGATCCCGATGGGGTTGGGCACCAACAGCACAACCGTGTCGGTGGCAAAGACCGATCCGCTCAACGCCAACAGCAACGCAACGGCACAGCAACGCGTGTTCACTTGACCCTCCGGGAGAGTCTTGAGGTGGCTCTGTAGACAGTTTAGTTGACCGGCGAGTTGTACGAATTTTGCTCAATTGTCGACGACGTCCGATGGGCGGATTTCCCGCCGGAGCGCGCCAGCGGGCCTAGACTTTGAGTACCGAAAGAACGTGTTAACCAGCGTCCGCCAGCGGTTGTCGCGGACACCGAGGTGCATCATGCGTATGGCAAGAACCGTGCAGCGCAGCCTGGAAAAGGCTCAATGCAACTACGACATCGTCAGCCACCCACACTCGGCCAGCAGCCTTGAAACGGCGCGGGTCGCAGGTATTCCTGCCGAACGGGTGGCCAAATCGGTGATCCTCGACGATCACCATGGGCATTACCTGATGGCCGTGCTGCCCGCCAGCCGTCATCTGGACCTGAGCAAAGTCCGCAGCAGCGGAGAGTGGCAGGTTTCCCGCGAAAGCAATCTGGCGCACCTGTTCGACGATTGCGAACGCGGCGCCGTACCGGCGCTGGGCGAATCCTATGGGTTGGAGGTGGTCATCGATCCGATGCTGACCCGGCAGAAAGACATCTATCTGGAGGCCGGCAACCACGTCAACCTGGTGCGCATGGACATGCCGGAATTCCTGAAAATGGTGCCGCATGCCGAGGTGCGGGAGTTGAGTCATTGAGAGTTGTTGCGTCAATGCTGCCGTCTTCGCGAGCAGGCTCGCTCCCACAGGGAGAACACATTTTCCTGTGGGAGCGGGCTTGCCCGCGATGACCGCGCAGCGGTCCCCCAACTTGATCATCAGGAGTTCGTCATGGAAAACCCAACCCACAACCTTCCTTCACTGTTCAAACAACTCGGCCTGCCGGACGACGCCGAGAGCATCGATAAATTCATCGCCACCCATTCACCGCTCAAACCGGAACTGCACCTTGCGGATGCCTTTTTCTGGAGCCCGAGCCAGGCAGAGCTTCTGCGTGACGAGATTCTCGATGACGCGGATTGGGCGGAGGTGGTGGATCAACTGGATGTGCTGTTGAGGAAGGGGCGGGGGGTGTAGAAAACTGATAGGCGGTGCTTGAGCGAGGTTGCTCTGATTTCAATAACTGACCAGAATTAAGACCTTATTTGAGGTCTTAATTATGCAAAGTGTATTGGCTGATAGGGCTGTCAGCGTTTCTGAACTAAAGAAAAACCCCTCTGCCGTTTTGAATGGCGCCCATGGAGGGCCCGTCGCAGTACTCAATCACAATCGTGTCATGGGTTACATGGTCCCTGCCGATGTGTTCGAAGCCATGATGGAACGCCTGGATGATCTGGAGTTGGCGGAAATCGTGCGTTCTCGTCGTCATGAGACGCCGATTTCGGTAACGCTGGATGACTTATAAGCTCGAATTTCTGCCGTCTGCACGCAAAGAATGGGACAAGCTGGGGCACACGCTGCGCGAGCAATTCAAGAAGAAGTTGGCAGAGCGGCTCGAACTGCCCCGAATCCCTTCCGACGCCCTCCACGGCATGCCCGACTGCTACAAAATCAAGTTGAAGTCATCGGGATATCGACTCGTCTACGAGGTGATAGATGAGCGAGTCGTCGTTTCTGTGGTTGCAGTAGGAAAGCGCGAACGCAGTGAAGTGTATGAGCGCGCCAGGAAACGTTGATGGTGCTCGGTAGGTCGCTGCACATTTGTTTCAAAACTTGACGGAAAATCCCCTCCAATGCGATATTGATAGTTAGCAAACTAACAGTGTGTATTTTCCCTCGTGCCCAATAACCTCGACGTTCTCCAGATGAACATCAGCAGCGCCATGGTGGTGGCCGCCAGGCATTGGCGCAAAATCTGCCAGACCACGCTGGCCAACTATGGAATTTCCGAAGCCTGTGCCGTTCCGCTGTTGATGATCGGGCGTCTGGGCGAGGGTGTGCGTCAGGTGACGGTGGCCCAGGCGGCAGGGATGGAGAGCCCGTCGCTGGTACGCTTGCTCGATCAGTTGTGCCATGGCGGTTATGTTTGCCGCACCGAAGACGCACAGGACCGTCGCGCCAAATGCCTGAGCCTGACCGCAACCGGTCGTGAGCTGGTGCAGGCGGTCGAAGTCGAGCTGGTGCGCTTGCGCCACGAAGTCCTTGAAGGCATTGACCAGAGTGACCTGGAAGCTACGCTGCGGGTACTGAGAGCATTTGAAGCGGCCACGCCGCCATCGGTGGGCAACTCTTGAACGGATTTTTCTCTGGCATGCCCCCGGCGCGGGACTGGTTCTACGGAGTCCGCACCTTCGCCGCATCGATGATCGCGCTGTACATCGCCCTGCTCATGCAAATGCCGCGTCCGTACTGGGCGATGGCCACGGTGTACATCGTTTCCAATCCATTCCTCGGGCCGACCACGTCCAAGGCGTTGTACCGGGCAATCGGCACGTTTATCGGCGCTGCGGCGGCGGTTCTGTTCGTGCCGATGTTCGTGCAGAGCCCCTACGTGCTGGTGGTGGTGATTGCGCTGTGGACCGGTACGTTGCTGTTTCTGTCCCTGCATTTGCGCACCGCGAACAATTACGCCTTGATGCTCGCCGGCTACACCTTGCCGTTGATTGCCCTGCCAGTGGTGAATAACCCGCTGGGGGTGTGGGACGTGGCCGAAGCGCGGACCGAAGAGATTTTCCTCGGCATCGCGGTGGCGGCAGTGGTTGGCGCGATTTTCTGGCCCCGGCGTCTGGCGCCGGTGTTCAATGATTCGGTGAGCAAATGGTTTGCCGATGCATCGACCTACAGCCTGCGCTTCCTCAGCCGCAGCGTGCAGCCTGAAGAAGTCAGCGCATTGCGAGCATCGATGGTCGCCACCTTCAATTCCCTGGAGTTGATGATCGGTCAGTTGCCCCACGAAGGCTCGCGCCCGCAGACGGTGCGTAACACCAAGGAATTGCGCGGGCGGATGATTCACCTGCTGCCGGTCATCGATGCCCTCGACGATGCGCTGTACGCCCTGGAGCGACGCACCCCGGAGCTTGTGGACAAGTTCGCGCCGTTGCTGGCCGCCACCTGCGAATGGCTTGAGCACAAGGATGCCGATCTCGGCCGCTGGCAAGCGCTGAAGGATCAACTCGAGGCCCTGCAACCTGCACCTGAAGCTCTGGATGACCGCAAGCAATTGCTGTTCTCCAACGCCATTTACCGTCTCGGCGAGTGGATAGATGTGTGGCAGGACTGCCGCAGCCTGCAATACGCCATCCAGTGCGAAAGCCAGGACAGCTGGCGCGCGGTGTATCGGCACTGGCGGCTGGGACGGCTGACACCCTTCCTGGATCGCGGCCTGATGTTTTATTCCGCGGCTTCCACCGTCGCCGCGATAATCGTGGCCTCGGTGCTGTGGATTCTGCTCGGCTGGACCGATGGCGGCAGCGCAGTGATCCTGGCGGCGGTGGCGTGCAGCTTCTTCGCCTCGATGGATGACCCGGCACCGCAGATCTACCGGTTCTTTTTCTGGACGGCGATGTCGGTGGTGTTCGCCAGCCTGTATCTGTTTCTGGTGCTGCCCAACCTGCATGATTTCCCGATGCTGGTGCTGGCGTTTGCCGTGCCGTTCATTTGCGTGGGCACCCTGACGGTCAAGCCGCAGTTTTACCTGGGCATGCTCCTGACCCTGGTCAACACGTCGTCGTTCATCAGTATTCAGGGGGCCTATGACGCGGACTTCCTCAGTTTCGCCAACTCCAACCTGGCCGGTCCCATGGGGCTGCTGTTCGCGTTCATCTGGACCCTGATCGCCCGGCCTTTCGGTGCCGAGCTGGCGGCCAAGCGCCTGACCCGATTCAGCTGGCGTGACATTGTCGGCCTCGCCGAGCCGGCCACGTTGTCCGAGCATCGGCTGCTGGGCATACGGATGCTCGATCGGCTGATGCAGCACCTGCCGCGCCTGGCCATGACCAGCCAGGACTCCGGCGTGGCGCTGCGGGAAGTGCGGGTGGCGCTGAATCTGCTGGACCTGCTCGCTTATACGCCGCGGGTCCTCGGTGTGCCGCAGGTGCTGCTGCGCCAGGTGGTGGCCGAGGTTGGCGAGTACTTCAAGGCCTGTCTGAAGGCCGGTGAACGCCTGCCGGCACCGAGCCCGTTGCTGATGACCCTCGACCGCACCCGCCGCGCCCTCAGCGGCGCCAGCGATGACGAAACCCGTCGGCATCTGCTGCACGCCCTGAGCGGCTTGCGCCTGGCACTGTTGCCCGGCGTCGAATTCGTCGGCTCCGCCGAGCCCGAAGAACCGCTTCCCCATGGCATCGATGGAGCGCCTTTATGATCGGAGACCTGGATCTGAGCGGGGTGTTCCTGCCCACGCTGCTGGTGCTGATGGGCATTACGTATGTGCTGTACCTGTTGGTGCACGGGGTGCTGACGCGCCTGCACTTTTACCGTCTGGTCTGGCACCGGGCACTGTTCAACGTGGCTCTCTACGCCCTGCTGCTTGGCGCCGTGGACTCACTCAGTCGATACCTGATGACATGAAAAAACCGTTCCTAACCCTTGGCCGTGTGGTACTGACCCTGCTGATCGTGAGCTTCGCCGTTGTCGTGGTCTGGCGCATGGTGATGTATTACATGTTCGCGCCCTGGACCCGCGATGGGCATATCCGTGCCGACATCGTGCAAATCGCCCCGGACGTTTCCGGGCTGATCCAGCAAGTGGAGGTGCGCGACAACCAGTTGGTCAAGCGCGGGCAGGTGCTGTTCAGCATCGATCAGGACCGTTTCAAGCTGGCCCTGCGCCAGGCGAAAGCGGCCGTCGCCGACCGTGAAGAAACCCTGGCCCAGGCCCAGCGCGAGGCCAAGCGCAACAAGGGCCTGGGCAACCTGGTGCCGGGCGAGCAACTGGAAGAAAGCCAGTCGAAAGTGGCCCGCGCCCAAGTGGCGTTGATGGAAGCCCAGGTGGCGGTGGACAGTGCACAACTCAACCTCGACCGCTCGGTGATCCGCAGCCCGGTGGACGGCTATGTCAACGACCGCGCGCCACGGACCCAGGAGTTCGTCAGCGCTGGGCGTCCGGTGTTGTCGGTGGTCGACAGCAACTCGTTCCATATCGATGGCTACTTCGAAGAAACCAAACTGAACGGTATCCATATCGGCCAGAGCGTCGACATCCGGGTGATCGGCGACAATGCGCGCCTGCGCGGGCATGTGGAAAGCATCGTCGCCGGTATCGAAGACCGTGACCGCACCAGCGGCAACAACCTGCTGCCCAACGTCAACCCGGCTTTCAGCTGGGTGCGGCTGGCCCAGCGGATTCCGGTACGGATTGCCTTTGACGATGTACCGGCGGATTTCCGCATGATTGCCGGGCGTACCGCCACGGTTTCGATCATTGACGACAAAAACCGGGAGCCCGAGCAATGAGCAAGGCCTCGGGTTTGGCGGTCGCCGGATTAGGCTTGCTGCTGTCGGCGTGCCAGATGGTCGGGCCGGATTATCATTTGCCCGAAGAGGCGGCCGTCCATCGTCCGGACTTGCAGGGCGATCTGGCCGTAGACGGTCAGACGGTGGTGTCCGCGCCGGTGCCAGCCGATTGGTGGCGTCTGTACAAGGACCCGCGACTCGACCAGTTGGTGCAGCAGGCCATGGCCTCCAACACCGATTTGCGTGTGGCGGCGGCCAGCCTGTCCCGGTCTCGCGCTCAGGTCGATGAGGCCGAAGCGGCGGGCGGCTGGAGCGGCGGCGTGCAGATGGGCGCCCAGCGCTTGCAGGAGTCTGGCCAGGCGTTCCTGTTGCCGGAAAAAGTGCCGGTGGCCAACATCGGTGATATCGGCATCAGCGCGTCCTACCAGTTTGACCTGTTCGGCACCTTGCAACGCGGCATCGAAGCGGCCAAGGCCAATGCCGATGCGACGCAGGCTGCCGCCGATACGGCGCGCATTACCGTAGTGGCCGATGTGGTTCGTGCCTACACCCAGGTGTGCGCGGCCAATGAAGAACGGGAAATTGCCCAGCACTCTCTCGACCTGCAAGCCCAGAGCACCACGCTGATCCAACGCCTGCGCGATGCCGGGCGTGGCGACGAAACCCAGGTCACCCGTTCGCAAACCCAATTCAAATCCCTGCGCGCCGACATGCCGCGTTATGAAGCGGCGCGTCAGGCCGGGCTGTACCGCCTGTCGATGTTGCTGGCCAAGCCGGTGGATCAACTGCCGGCCGGCACCGCCACCTGCGACGAGTTGCCAAAAATCGCCCAATTGATTCCGGTGGGCGATGGCGCCGCGTTGCTCAAGCGTCGCCCCGATGTACGGCAGGCCGAGCGTCGACTGGCTGGCGCGACGGCCGGTATTGGCGTCGCGACGGGCGAGCTGTATCCGAACATCAGTATCGGCGCGACCATCGGTACCGTCGGTATCCTCGACGATCTTGGCGACCCGTCCACCAACCGCTGGGGGTTTGGTCCGTCGCTGACCTGGAAAGTGCCGACCAACGGCGCCCGGGCGCGAATCCGCGAAGCCGAAGCCGTGACCCAGGCGACCCTGGCGCATTTCGATGGGGTGGTGCTCAACGCCATTCGCGAAACCCAGACCGGCCTCGCTCAATACACCGCGTTGTTGCAACGTCGTGATGCCCTGGCCGATGCCGAGCAATCGGCAAAACTGGCGGCCGACCAGACACATCGCTTCTTCCAGGCCGGCCGCGCCTCGTTCCTGGCCGACCTGCAAGCCACCCGCACCTACATCGATGTCACGGCGCAATTGGCCGCTGCGAACTCCCAGGTCGCCGCCAGCCAGATCGATTTGTTCCTCGCGCTGGGCGGTGGCTGGGAAAGCGGACGAACGCAAGCGTCGAACGCCAGCAAACCCTGAGGCCGTTGCTATGCTTTGAAGTGTTGGAGGGGCGCTCCGAGCAAAGCGCTCTTTCTTCGTAAAAGGCTCGCGCAGGTCAGGGGGAAACCAATAATGAAAAACCCTTATGCTCTCGGCTTCTGGTGCGCCATCGTGGCATTGGTGCTGCTGTCGGCCACCTATTTCTACGGCATCATGCTGGCCCACCAGATCGACAAGGCTCTGGTGTTCCTCGACAGTGCCGTCGCGCTGATTGCGGTGATGTCCATTGCGGCGGTGGCCTGGGCCTCGGTCCAGAATCAACGCATCAAAAAAAGACAGCTCGAACAAGGCAAGACCCTGGTCCTGATCTGGGACACCAAGGTGGCATTGCGTCGTCTCGAAACAGCGTTCGACCGCTATTTCTGGGGCAGTTACTGGCAACCGGGGCGCACGTTTCAGGAAGTCATGGGCGAGTTGACCGGCACACCGCTGGAAAAAAGCCTCGAATCCCTGAAAAAACAATGCGTGGCGCTGGACCGGCAGGTGGCTGACGACGGGCGGCACTGGCTCAGCAATGCCCGGGAACTGGCCGATGTCGCCACGGCCATGGCCCGTGAGCGCTATCAACTGGACGTCTGCGACCCACGCGCGGAAGTGACGGGCGGGGCAGTGATCAACCGCGACTTCGAAGTGCTGGTGTACACCTGGACGGCGCGGCTCAAAAGCTTCGATCATCAGCTCGATGAGATCGAGGTTCAATACTCCTGAGATCGCTATCGTCGGAACGCCGCCCGGAGCGTGCTCGCTCCTACAGGAATACGCATTTCCCCTGTAGGAGCGAGCATGCTCGCGATGGCGATTGAATGCACAGCGAAAGATTCAAACTCGGCAAACACCCCCCCAAGACACTCTTTCACCTTTAAACATTGGGCCGTTCGTCGCGCCCGGTGCTAATCTCCACTCCACTTTCAGCGCAGTCGAGCCGCAACCCATCATGGGTTCAGGGAAGACGACCACACTTTCAACAACGGACATTGAACGGGTCATACATGAATAAATCAGCAGGCGTGCTACTGGGAATCGTTGTCGCAATCGGTGCCATCAGCGCAGGCGGAGCCTGGTTCACCGGCACCAGGCTCGAAGGTGTGTTGAACACCTCGATTGCCAATGCCAACAAGGAACTGCAAACGGCCATGGTCGGTTCCAACGGCACCGCGTCGCTGGAGCTGGTTTCGCTGGAGCGTCATGTATTCAGCAGCACCGCGCACTACCGCCTCAAGGGCGAAGGCGAAATGTTCGGCGATGCGCCGGTCGAGTTGCTGTTTGTCGATCACGTCGAACACGGCCCGCTGCCGTTCTCGCGGCTGATGTCGCTGAAGTGGTTGCCGGTCATGGCGACCAGTCACTACGAACTGGAAAAGACCCCGCTCACCGAGAAGTGGTTTGCCGCCGCCAAGGACAAATCCCCGCTGACCGGCGTGGTCAACATTGGCTATGACAATGCCACCAAAGGCACCCTCGAATTGCAGCCGCTGGAAATGGCGCTGGATGACAAGTCGAGCATGAAATTCTCCGGCCTGAGCATTGATGTCGATGCCAGCGCCCAGGCGCAGAAGGTCAAGGCCAACGGTTACATGGACAGCCTGAAAGTGACCACGGTGTCCGAAGACCAGGCGCCGGTGCAGGTTGAATTGAATGGCCTGACCCTGGCCAGCAACCTGACAAAAAGCACCTACGGCTTCTACACCGGCGAGAACGTTCTTGAGCTGGCCAGCGGCAAATCGACTTTTGGCGTCAAGCAGTCGGTACTGGACTTCAAGAAGTTCGAAATGAAAAACCTGACCGAAGAAAAGGGCAGCAGCGCTTCCGGTCGCGCCGATTACAAGGTCGGCGACGTGTCCCTGAACGGCAAGTCCATCGGCTCCGGTGCGCTGGCCATGAGCCTGAAGAACCTCGACATTCCGGCCACCCTGTCGTTGATGCAGGTCTACCAGAGCAAACTGCAGCCGTATGAGCGTGCGGCGGCCGAAGCGACGGCAGCGGGCCTGCCGGCACCGGAGCTGAAACTGACCGAAGCCGAAGAGGCACTGCTCAAGTCCAGCCTGGAAAAACTGCTGGCGGCCGGTCCGCAGGTGGCCCTGGAAAACCTGTCGTTCAACACCGCCAATGGCGAGAGCCGCGCCAATCTGGTGCTCGACCTGACCAAGCCGCAAGCCATCGATCTGCCGACCGACCAGTTGGTCAGACAGCTGATCGCGCTGCTGGACTTCAAGCTGCAAGTATCCAAGCCCATGCTGGTCGATGTGCTGACCCTGCAATCGCAAATCGACGGTCAGACCGACGCCAAGCTGATTGCCGACCAGGCCACCGCCACCGCAGACATGTTCAGCAGCATGGCGGTCGGCAGCCAGCTGGCAAAACTGGATGGCAACAACATCGTCACCAACTTGCACTACGCCAATAACCAGGTGGATTTCAACGGCCAGAAAATGACCGTTGAAGAGTTTGCCGGTTTTGTCATGAGCAAGTTCTCGGGTGCTGTCGCCACCGAATAACGGCAGCCCTTTACCCGGTAACGCCCGGCCTCTGCATCGCGCAGACGCTGGGCGTTTTGCTGTCTAGGGTACGTCACGGATCAGGCGCCATGCCTCTTCCCATGGCAACGGCTGTTTCATCCGCTCGGCGAGCATCGCCATGGTCCGATCCATCTCGCAGGCTACCGCCGCCGACACCACGCCGTTTTTTCCGAACAGGCCGATGAAGGGCGGATCGCAAGGGTCGCCCTTGAACTCGACTTCGTCCCAGGATCGGGCATGCCCGAGGTAGTCGTAGGTCTTGCCGAAATGCAAGGTCCAGAAATACGGCACGTCGAGGTAATGCTCGTCGCCACCGAGCATATTGGCCGCAGCGATCCGCGCCTGTTGTTGGGCCAGTCGCCAGTGTTCGATGCGCAGATGCTGATTGTTCATTTGGAACATGGCGATGTCGCCAGCCGCCCAGAGGCCGTCGGCCACGCGCATACCGCCGTCGACGCGCAATGAGTGATCCTGCTCTTTCGCCAGGCCGGTGAAGGCAGCGGTTGCTGGTGTGACGCCGATACCCACCAGCACCAGATCAGCTGGCAAGTGTTGGCCGTTGTCCAGGTGCACGGCTTCGACTTTGTCCGTCCCTTCGATCCGTACCGCATTGCCCAGGGTATGAAACACGACGCCATTGGCCTCATGCCGCGCACGAATGGCCTTGCCGACCGTGTCACCGAACTGTTTGGCGAACGGCACGTCGTGGCGGGCCAGCACGGTTACATTCAGGCCAAGCTGGCGCAGGGACGAGGCGGACTCCATGGCAATGAAACTGTCGCCGATGATCACGACTCGCTGGCCGGCGCGGGCGCTGTCGAGAATCTGCCGTGCATGGATTCTGGAGCGTAAAACAAACACCTGCGGCAGGTCGGCGCCGGGCAGCGTCAGTGGCTTGGGAACGCCGCCGGTGGCCAGCAGCGCGGCGTCGTAGGTCAGAGACTGGCCGTCAGTCAGCCGCAGCGTCCGGTTTGGCGCATCCAGGCTGGCCACCTCGCCTTGCAGGCGTTCGATCCGTTGTTCGCGGTAAAACGCTTCGTCCCGCAGTGGTGGGAGCTCGTGCAGCGGCATCTCCCCGGCGATCACGTATTTGCTCAGCGCAGTGCGGTCGTATCCGGCCTCGGCTTCGCGGTCGATCAACAGCAACCGGCCACCGAAGCCTTTCTCGCGCAGCGCCGCTGCCGCCGCCGTGCCTGCCGCGCCAGCGCCGACAATGATGAACGTCCGCGAATCGTCGGCCGGTGGGCTGTGAGCGTCCGGCAACGGCTGGTCGCCGACCCAGATGTCGCCGTCACGGATTTCCAGGGGGTAGCGCTTGAGGCTGTCCAGGGCTGGCGGTTCACACAACCCGCCATCCTCGATCCGGAACTGCGCCTTGTGCCACGGACAGGTCAGGCGCCCGTTGCATACCGCGCCGTCAGCCAGCGGGGCGCCGGCATGCGGGCATTCGGCCTGATAAGCGCGCAGTTGCTCACCGGCCCGCAACAGCAGAATCCTGCTGTCCTGGACTTGCACTTCCAGACCCCGGTCTTCGGGCACATTGGCGACACGCGCAACGCGATGCAGAGTCATGATTGCTCTCCAGACAGACATTTCACTTATGAGTCTGGCGCCAATCGCGAGGTTCAGCCAATTCCCCCTGCCAAGGCGTGAACGGTCCGGCTATAGTTTGCACGCCGACGACGGCCCAACACGCACAAGGTGCTCCGGTATGCCCCGATTGACCTCAATGAACCCTTGGCTCGCGGCCGCAGTTGTCGCCCTTTGCGTGCAGTTCCCGGCGCAGGCCCAGGAGCGCTTCACCCTGAACATTCCCGGGGTCTCCGATGACCGTCTGTTCACGTTGGCCGCTGCAAGCGATTCCGCAGGCTGTGGCGGGCACAACATTTCCCCGGCGTTGAACTGGAACGCCGGCCCGGCAGCCACCCAAAGCTACGCCATCGTCATGCACGACCCGGACGGCCAGAAAGGCCAGGGTCTCGATAACTGGGTGCATTACGGCATCAAGGCCGGCACCCACCAGATCCCGGCGGGCGCCGGGAGCAAACCCGGCCTCGAGGGCGTCGGCGGCACCAATAGCAAGGCAACCACCGGTTACGTCGGCCCTTGCCCGCCCGTTGGCGACAGCGCGCACCACTACATCATCCAGATCTACGCCCTGGACCTGGCTCCGGACGCCTTGCCTGCCGGCCTGACCCGTGCGCAACTGCTGGAAAAAATCAAAGGCCACGTCCTGAGAAACAGCAGCGTAGTACGGCGTTATCACCGCTAAAGCCTGACCATTGAAGTGCGCAGCGTTCCGCGGATTTGGCATCCAGCCCGGAAAGCGCGCACTATCAGGCTATAGCCGATGCGTTGGAGGATGCCGTGGCAAAAAAAATCGACCGCATCGCCCAAATGCTCAACTGCCCGCAAAAGGGTGAAGAACTACGGCGTGCGATTACCGAGAGTCGCAAGGATTTTCTGCTGAATCAGCCGGAAGAAGACGTTGTTGAAGACGACGACCTTGAAGAAGCGTTTTTCGAGGACGACGAGGATGATGAATACGACGAGTTCGACTGGACCACAGAATGAAAAAAACCGCCTCGGCGGTTTTTTTTGTGGGGCCAGGCAAAAGCCCTGATGTGCTGTGCCTGGCGTACTGACAAGCGTCAGAGCCCGTTGGGAAGAAATTTGGTTGCGCCGCTGACGTCGTCGATTTTCTTGATGCGAAAGGCTTTCAGGCAAGTTTCGTCGCGGGTGTTGGCGTCGGAGCAAAATTGCTTGATGAAGTCGGCAAAGACCATGTCCTGGCCATTAACGGTGAGGACGCGCTTGTAATATTCGCCATTGATGCCTTGGGCTTGACGACTGGTGGTCATCTCCTGATCCACCACCAGACGGCCGTGCAGGTCGACAGCTGAAATCTGGTTTTTGGGATCTTCTTTGAAGCAGGCGCTCAGGAGTAGTCCCGCAGCAATTAGCGTAAATAAACGCAGCATATGAATTCATCTCTGAGAACGGATGCCCCGGACCAGGGGTCCGGGGACGATCGATAGGAAGATTACTCGCCGAACAAGCGACTGGAGCGGTTGACTTCCGCCTTGCCGGCATCTTCCAGCAAAGACTTGGCACCGGAGGTCACATTGCGTGCCGAGTCGGCTTCGGACTGGATCACGTCGGTGCGTGCCGCGCTATTGCGCAACTCCGCATCGATGTAGTCGTTGGCGCGTGCGGTACGTGCGCGCTTGTCCTGTAGTGCCAGGCGGCGCTCCTCCAACTCCAGTGCGCGCAACTCGTCTTCATAGTTTTCTTCACGGGTTTGAACACGCTTGTGTTCAATTTCCTGTGACTTGCGCTGCTCAGCGGCCCTTTGCGCAGCCGCTTGCTGTGCCGCTGCCCGTTGCCGACGATCCGCAGCGATACGAGCATCCTCACGTGCCTGGTCGGCCGCCGCCTGACGCAGGCGTTCGGCCTGATTGGCTGCTTCAGCCTGTTTGGTTTGCTGTTCGATTTGATACAGATTGTCGAACTGGCCTGCCAATGTCGGCATGGCGAGCAGTACGAGGGCGGAGCCCAGAACGATATGTTTCATGTCCGATCCCTTAGCTTTTCTTGGGTTCTGGACAGGTTGCATTCGGCTGAATGCGAGTTTCGTTGGAGACTGTCATCACCATCAGGGAAATTTCGCCAACCTTGAACTCACAAGGGCGACCCACCTGGGTAGACGTGTAGATCTTGCCGCTTTCGGAATAACCAATCAGCACGCCCGGAACCAGGGTGGTGTCATCTACCAGCGAGCCTGCCATGGCGCCTGCAGCGCCACCGGCTACACCGCCGACAATGGCTGTGTCGGTGTTTTTCGTGTTGCCCAGTGCGGCACCACCGATCAGACCCAATACCCCGCCCGCCATCATGGCTGCTTTCTTGTTCTTTTCGTTGCTGACTTTGATCTTGCTCGGCGAAATCGTGAGAATTTTTACCGTTTTAGCTTCCTGCTGAGTGTTTACCTGACTGGCATCGAACACATCTGCTTGATACTCCTCACCGGACGTTTGGCAACCAGCAAGAACAGCAGCGATCGACAGTACCAGGCAACGCTTTAACATCATCATTTCCAATATCTCTATGAGCGTAAGAAATCCCGAGCGGGACAATCCATTGTGATTTGAGGCAATGTGCCATCATTCTAAACAAACTGAAGAAGGTAAGGCCAAGAAAACTTTGGATTGGATGTGGATTCGCTGCTCTGGGCATCGACGCCCTGAGCCTGTTCGATTTCCTGAAGATGACGCCCACAAAAAAGCCCCAGACCCATAAGGCCTGAGGCTTTCTCGTTACAGCGGTATGGCGCACCAGGCGGGATTCGAACCCACGACCCCTGCCTTCGGAGGGCAGTACTCTATCCAGCTGAGCTACTGGTGCAATGCGGGCGCCATGATACTCATATGCGCTGCGGGCGTCCATGCTGCTGAATCGCCTACATTTATTACAAGCGTAACGTGCATTCGCTACGTTGATCAGAAAACATTGGCAAAAGCGTCGTTTTCGTTCTTTTTTTCGAACAGGCTATTGTCCTTTACCCCCTTTGATCCTAGGATTCGTTTGAGATTTCAAACGCTCTTGTCTGGGTGCTGAACCGCACGATTTGAATCAGTGCGCTATTTATGTGCTTCAGCCCGGTGAATGATTTCCCTGACGGCAGCCTATCGAGGCGCCTTTCTACAATCATAATTTGCTCCGCGCGTGCGCGGTGCTGTTAAGGAAAGCCGACATGCAGCTTAAAGACACCCAGTTGTTCCGCCAGCAAGCCTTCATTGATGGCGCGTGGGTCGATGCGGACAATGGTCAGACGATCAAGGTCAACAACCCGGCAACGGGCGAAATTCTGGGCACCGTGCCGAAAATGGGCGCTGCCGAAACCCGCCGTGCGATCGAAGCTGCCGACAAGGCGCTGCCGGCCTGGCGTGCACTGACCGCCAAGGAACGTGCGGGCAAACTGCGTCGCTGGTTCGAACTGATGATCGAGAACCAGGACGACCTGGCTCGCCTGATGACCATGGAGCAAGGCAAGCCACTGGCCGAAGCCAAGGGCGAAATCGTTTACGCCGCTTCCTTCATCGAATGGTTCGCCGAGGAAGCCAAGCGCATCTACGGTGACGTGATTCCAGGCCACCAGCCAGACAAGCGCCTGATCGTGATCAAGCAGCCAATCGGCGTGACCGCTGCAATCACTCCGTGGAACTTCCCGGCTGCGATGATCACCCGTAAAGCCGGCCCGGCCCTGGCCGCCGGTTGCACTATGGTGCTCAAGCCTGCTTCGCAAACTCCGTTTTCCGCGTTCGCCCTGGCCGAACTGGCCCAGCGTGCCGGCATCCCGGCTGGCGTGTTCAGCGTAGTTTCCGGCAGCGCCGGCGATATCGGCAGCGAGCTGACCAGCAACCCGATCGTGCGCAAGCTGTCCTTCACCGGTTCGACCGAAATCGGTCGCCAGCTGATGTCGGAATGCGCCAAGGACATCAAGAAAGTGTCCCTGGAACTGGGTGGCAACGCACCGTTCATCGTGTTCGACGATGCGGACCTGGATAAGGCCGTCGAAGGCGCGATCGTTTCCAAATACCGCAACAACGGCCAGACCTGCGTCTGCGCCAACCGCCTGTACATCCAGGACGGTGTTTACGACGCCTTCGCCGAGAAGCTGAAAGCCGCTGTGGCCAAACTGAAGATCGGCAACGGTCTGGAAGCCGGCACCACCACGGGTCCGCTGATCGACGAAAAAGCCGTGGCCAAGGTGCAAGAGCATATCGCTGACGCGGTCAACAAAGGCGCCACCGTACTGGCCGGCGGCAAGCCGATGGAAGGCAACTTCTTCGAGCCGACCATCCTGACCAACGTGCCGAACAACGCGGCCGTGGCCAAGGAAGAAACCTTCGGCCCACTGGCTCCACTGTTCCGCTTCAAAGACGAAGCCGACGTGATCGCGATGTCCAACGACACCGAGTTCGGTCTGGCCTCGTACTTCTATGCCCGCGACCTGGGTCGTGTGTTCCGTGTGGCCGAGGCCCTGGAATACGGCATGGTCGGCGTCAACACCGGTCTGATCTCCAACGAAGTCGCGCCGTTCGGCGGCATCAAGGCCTCGGGCCTGGGCCGTGAAGGCTCCAAGTACGGCATCGAAGATTACCTGGAAATCAAATACCTCTGCCTGGGCATCTAAGCCCGGCTAGTTGTTGCTTCAAGCGCAAAGGGCACGAGAGCGCTGTCCCTTTGCGCCGCTTCAAACCGGAATTTTCTCGGTGGCCGGGAGCGCCGTGGCAGTCGATCATCGCATGCTGCCGCCGTTGCTCCCCGTCGCTTTATCCTTGAACCACGCCGACCGATGAGCGGCGAATGAGGAATGTAATGAGCAAGACTAACGCTGATTTGATGGCCCGCCGTACCAACGCAGTTCCACGTGGTGTTGGCCAGATTCACCCGATCTTCGCCGATTCCGCGAAGAACGCTACCGTGACTGACGTTGAAGGTCGTGAGTTCATCGACTTCGCCGGCGGTATCGCCGTACTGAACACCGGCCACGTGCACCCGAAAATCATCGCGGCCGTGACCGAGCAACTGAACAAGCTGACCCACACCTGCTTCCAGGTTCTGGCCTACGAGCCGTACGTGGAAGTGTGCGAAAAAATCAACGCCAGGGTGCCAGGTGATTTCGCCAAGAAAACCCTGCTGGTGACCACCGGTTCCGAAGCCGTGGAAAACTCGATCAAGATCGCCCGTGCCGCCACTGGCCGTGCTGGCGTGATCGCGTTCACTGGCGCTTACCACGGTCGCACCATGATGACCCTGGGCCTGACCGGTAAAGTCGTGCCTTACTCGGCCGGCATGGGCCTGATGCCAGGCGGCATCTTCCGCGCGCTGTACCCGAACGAACTGCACGGTGTGAGCATCGACGATTCGATCGCTTCCATCGAGCGCATCTTCAAGAACGACGCCGAGCCGAAAGACATCGCCGCGATCATCATCGAGCCGGTTCAGGGCGAAGGTGGTTTCTACGTCGCTCCCAAAGAGTTCATGAAGCGTCTGCGTGCCCTGTGCGACCAGCACGGCATCCTGCTGATCGCTGACGAAGTGCAGACTGGTGCTGGCCGTACCGGTACTTTCTTCGCCATGGAACAGATGGGCGTTGCTGCCGACCTGACCACCTTCGCCAAATCCATCGCTGGCGGCTTCCCGCTGGCCGGTGTGTGCGGCAAGGCCGAATACATGGACGCCATCGCTCCAGGCGGCCTGGGCGGCACCTACGCCGGTAGCCCGATCGCTTGCGCCGCGGCCCTGGCCGTGATGGAAGTGTTCGAAGAAGAGCACCTGCTGGATCGTAGCAAGGCTGTTGGCGAGCGTCTGGTCACCGGCCTGAAGGCCATCCAGGCCAAGTACCCGGTGATCGGTGAAGTCCGTGCCCTGGGCGCGATGATCGCTGTCGAGCTGTTCGAAAATGGCGACAGCCACAAGCCGAACGCCGCAGCCGTGGCGTCCGTTGTGGCCAAGGCTCGCGACAAGGGTCTGATCCTGCTGTCCTGCGGCACCTACGGCAACGTTCTGCGCGTCCTGGTACCGCTGACCTCGCCAGACGAGCAACTGGACAAAGGTCTGGCGATCATCGAAGAGTGCTTCGCCGAGCTCTGATCGGTAAGTGTGACCTGATCGACAAAAAACCCGCTTCGGCGGGTTTTTTCATGCCTCTGCAAACACATCCTGCGGGTTAACGTTGTATCGAACGGCCAGCATTGGCTAAGGTTTGCGCATTGCCAGGGAGAGCTGTATGACAACCGTCATTTTACCCGCCGTTCCAAGAGTCCTGATTGCCGAGGCCGACCCCTGGTCCCGGGATCTGCTCAAGGAAGTGTTGTTGAACGTACGCTGCGATGCGCGGCTGGATTTGTGCGCCGATGGCCAGCAAGCGTTGGAGCTGTTGGCCGCCAACCCCTATGACCTGGTGATCGCCGATTGGGAGCTGCCCGGCGTCGATGGCCTGAATGTCCTGCGCAGTATCCGCCAGCGCAAGCGCAATCCACCCCTGTCGTTCATTCTGATGAGCAGTCGCAACGACAGTGCCAGCGTGCGTGAGGCCTTGCCGCTCGCGCCGGCCGCGTACCTGACCAAGCCCCTGAACATGGAAAACCTGACCCATCGGTTGCAGGGATTGCTGCTGAACGCTGGCGAAGAAGTCTCGTGCGAAGTGCCGTCGCTGGCGCCGGGCATGACGTTGCCAGTGTATCTGGAGCGTCGGCGAGAGTTGGCCGACGGCGCGCCGCTGATGACCGATGTGCAGGTGGCGGTCAAACGCAGCCTCAATCCCAACGGGCTCGACCTGACGGTGCTGGAAGAGGAAATCCGCACCGATCCGCAGGTCACGGCTGTGCTGATCGCCGCCGCCAACAGCGCGGCCCAGCACCGTGGCGTCGCGGTGCAGACCCTGTCCCAGGCATTGCATTGCCTGGGCACCGGGCAGAGCATGAACCTGATTCTCGGGCTGGCGCTCAAGCGCAGCGCCCGGCTCAGCGATCCGCAATTGGCCGACTATGCCGAGCGTTATTGGGACCTGTCACTGCACACCGCCGAATACGCCCGAACCCTGGCGCGCCTGCTCGATCTGGATCAGGAGCGCTGCTATTGCGCCGGCATGTTGCATCGTCTCGGCGATCTGGCGTTGCTGCGCTGTTTGCAGGAGTGGAAACAGGCTGGCGGCGAACTCGACGAGCTGGAGGAGGTGGGTGAAGCGCTGGTCGAATATGGCGCGGCCTATGGTTCTGCCCTGCGCACGCGCTGGCGTCTGCCGCTGGAGTTGCGAGAGCTGATTGCGGCGGCCTACCAGCTCGGTGGCGGGGTTTATTCCCGCGAAGCGTTGGTGATGAACATGGCGGCACAGATGGCGCGTCTGAGCGAGCATGAGGGCATCGAGGCGCTGGCAAAGAGCCGGACGGCACGGTTGCTCAAGATTGGCTTGCCGGAGCTGATGCGTTTGCGCAGGAAGTAAGTACAACACAAATCCCTGTGGGAGTGGGCTTGCTCCGGGCGGCGATCCGACGAAAGCGGAGTGTCAGTCGACATAGAAGGTGACTGACACGGCCCCTTCGCGAGCAAGCCCGCTCCCACATGGGTTCTGTGGTGGCTGGTCAGGCCGTGACAATCCGGTTCTTGCCGTCGCGCTTGGCCTGATACATCGCCGCATCCGCCCGGGAAAACAGGAGTTCCACGTTTTCGTCCGCGGCGCTCAGGCTGGTCAGGCCCTGGCTGATGGTGATGCCAAACGCCTGGCCTTCCTGCATGAACCTCAATCGCTGAATCTGCCGTTGCAAGCGTTCAGCCACTTGCAGGGCCATCTGCGGCGTGCAGCCGGGAAATACCGCTGCGAACTCCTCACCGCCAATGCGTCCGAACAGGTCGCCGCGACGCAACGCCGCGCGGCCGCTTTCGGCAATGCGTTGCAACACGTTGTCGCCTGCCTGGTGGCCGTAGGTATCGTTGATCGTCTTGAAGTCATCGATGTCCAGCATCAGAAACGACAGCGGCTCGCCCTGTTGTCGGGCGTGTGTGAAGGCGCGGCGGGCGCACTCGAAGAAGTGATGGCGATTGCTGCTCTGGGTCAGGGCGTCGGTGGTGGCCAGGCGATGCAGCTCGGTTTCCATCTGCTTCTTGTCGGTGATGTCTTCGGCGAGACCGACGATGATCACGGGTTGGCCGGGCTCGGCCTGAAGGTTGATAAAGCATTTGTCGCTGAGCCAGCGCACCCGGCCGTCGGCGGTAATGATTCGATACTCGCGGTCTTCGACAGCGCCTTTGTCCAGCACTTCGGCCAGGCTGCGTTTGGCATAGTCCAGGTCGTCAGGGTGAATACTGTCGCGCCATTGATTGCAGTCGGCCAGCAGCCGATCGGCCGAACGACCAAAGATCCGTTCATAGGCGGGGCTGACGTACAGCACTCGGCGGGTTTCCCAATTGAATGCCCACAGTACCGCGTTGACGCTTGTCAGCAGGGTGCTGAGCAACTGCTCGCGTTCGGTCAGGCGTGCGACTTCGCCTTGGGCGTGCATCAGCGCTATCAGGGTCTGCGCAGCCTCGGGCGAATGTGGCGGCGATGAGTCTTGCAGGTTTTTTGGGGCCATCGACACAAATCTCAAAGGACATGCCGCGTGCTCGACAGCGGCCAACACCAAGCCCGCCGGGGGCGAAGTGTCTTTGAGATAGGGCTTTTGGGATGAAGTTCCCGCCTTTGGCGGCGAGGGCGCTGGCTCCCGCCGGGCGGTACTGGTGACGTGATTTTCAGTCAGGCGATAAACCGATGTGGGAGCGAGCAGGCTCGTTCCCACATTTTTATCGGCTCAGACGGCGGCAGGGCGCAGCGAGTAGGTTTTCAACTGATCGGCGAAGTCGCGCAGGGATTGAATCCCGCTGGCTTCGGCTTCGTGTACCCAGTCCTTGATGGCCGCCAGCATGTCATGACCATTTGAGCTGGTCTTGACCCAGATCTGCTGCAGGGCCAGGCGTTTCTCGTAAATTACCTTCAGTGCCTGGCTGTGCTCGAGCATGTTCTGGATGCGCATGTGGTGTTTGTCATCCAGCAGGCTGGTCTCCCGCGAAAGCAGGCGTTTGGCCCGGTGGAACTGGTGACGCACCGAGTGATCGACCTTTTCCAGCTCTTGCTTGACCAGCGGGCCGATGACCAGCTTGCGGTACTGGGCCATGATCTGGAAACGGTTGTTGAGGATCGCCATGGCGGTGTCCATGTCCAGGTTGCCCTTGCCTTCGACGCGGTGGGCAATCGGCGCAACCCGCTGAACCTTGGCCAGGCGCAGGAGGCTGAAGACTTGAATCCACGCCCAGCCCAGGTCGAATTCCCACTTCTTCACCGACAGTTTTGCCGAGTTAGGGTAGGTGTGATGGTTGTTATGCAGTTCTTCGCCGCCAATCAGGATGCCCCACGGCACCAGGTTGGTCGCCGCATCGCGGCATTCGAAATTGCGGTAGCCGATGGCATGGCCCAGGCCATTGACCACGCCGGCGGCCCAGACCGGGATCCACATCATCTGGATAGCCCAGATGGTGATGCCGATGGTGCCGAACAGCAGCAGGTCGATGACGCCCATGATCGCCACGCCCAGCAGCGGGTAAGGTGTGTAGAGATGGCGTTCGATCCAGTCTTCGGGGCAGTTCTTGCCGTAGATGCGCAGCGTCTCGGGGTTTTCCGCTTCGGCGCGGTACAGTTCGGCGCCTTTGCGCAGCACCGTGGACAAACCCTTGATGACCGGGCTGTGCGGGTCATCGACGGTTTCGCATTTGGCGTGATGCTTGCGGTGGATGGCGGTCCACTCGCGGGTGTTCTGCGCCGTGGTCAGCCACAGCCAGAAACGGAAGAAATGCTTGAGGCCCCCGTTCAGCTCCAGAGAGCGATGGGCCGAATAACGATGCAGATAGACCGTGACAGCGATGATCGTCACGTGGGTCATCAGCAGGGTGACTGCCACCAGTGACCAGGGCGACAAGCCAAGAAAACCTTCGTACCACATAGGCTATAGGGCCCTCGATAAAGGAAAAACAGCCGATGCATTATCACTAAGCCCACACAGAAAACCAGTCGCCCTTTCAGATAAGAGTGGCTGGAGGTGCCTTTAAACTATAATTCCTGTTTTTTTGTAAGGACATGGATCGCCGGATGTCTGCCACCTATCGCGATGCCTTGCGTGCAGCGCTGCTCTATCTGTTGCTTTCTTTGGTTTGGCTGCAGATCAGTGGTTATTTATTGAACAGTTTCTTCGATAGCTCTGTCGAGCGACTGCGCTGGCAACTGATCAACGGTTATGTTTGGGTTCTGTTTAGCGCCGGGTTGATTTTCATTGCCCGGGCGCGGTTGCTGCGATGCCTGGGCATCGGCGTCACATTGCGCGAGCACAATGCCAACCGCGAGCGTCTGCGCCAGGCAGCGGCAGTGTTCGACTGCACTCGAGAAGGCGTTCTGGTCACCAATCGGGAAGGCGTGATCGTTCATGTGAACCGGGCCTTCATGGAGATCACCGGTTATGGCTGTGAGGATGTGCTGGGGCAGCGGCCCAATCTGTTCAAGTCCGGGCGACATTCCGCCGAGTTTTATCAGGCGATGTTTGCCGCGCTCGCCAGTGTTGGAGAGTGGAGTGGGGAGATCTGGAACCGGCGCAAAAGCGGCGAGATTTACCCGCAATGGCAAACGATTCGCCTGACCCGCGACGAATACGGCCAGCCGAGCCAGTATGTGGCCGTGTTTTCCGATATCAGTGCAATCAAGAACTCTGAACTCGAGTTGATGCACCTGGCGCACCACGATCCGCTGACCGACCTGCCGAACCGCCTGCTGTTCAACGATCGCGCCGAACAGGCCCTGGCCTCGGCACAGGTCCACAAGCGTGGTTGCGCGCTGCTGATGATCGATCTCGATCACTTCAAGATGATCAACGACAGCCTCGGCCACACCATCGGCGATCAGTTGCTCAAGGCCGTGGCCGGGCGTCTGGCGGCCATGTTCGGACCGGGCATCACCCTGGCGCGACTGGGTGGGGATGAGTTCGCCGTACTCGCTGAAAGCTGTCCGCAACTGGTTCAGGCCGCTGCGTTGGCTCAACGGATTATCGATGGCCTTAAAGAACCGTTCCTCATTGATGGGCACCAGCTGTTCATCAACACCAGCATCGGTATCAGCTTGTTCCCCAGCGATGCCCTGAGCGTCGAGCAACTGCTGCGTAACGCCGACTCGGCGCTGTTCAAGGCCAAGAGCACGGGGCGCAATGATTATGCCTTGTACACCGAAGAGCTGACGGCCCACGCCCAGCAACGGGTCGAGATGGCCACCGAATTGCGCCGCGCCCTGGACCAGCAGGAGCTGCGGGTTTACTACCAGCCGGTTCACGACCTCAAGAGCAGTCGCCTGATCGGTGTCGAGGCGCTGGTGCGCTGGCAGCATCCACAGCGGGGCCTGGTGTCACCGGCGGAGTTCATTCCGGTCGCCGAACGAACTGGCCTGATCGCCGAAATCGATGCCTGGGTCATGGCGCAGGCGTGTCGGCAGATGTGCCGCTGGCAGCAGGACGGAGTGGTGCTGTCGTTCGTCGCGGTCAACGTTTCTTCGCGCCTGTTCGCCCGTCGTGAGCTGTATCAGCAGGTGGCGCAGGTGCTGCGCGAAACCGGGCTGGAGCCGGCTTGTCTGGAGCTGGAAGTCACCGAAAGCGCGGTGATGGAGGACCCGGAAGTCGCGCTGGAGCAGATGCATCGTCTACGCGAGTTGGGGGTGCGCCTGGCCATCGACGACTTTGGTACGGGTTACTCATCGCTGCTGCGGCTCAAGCGTCTGCCGGTGCAGAAGTTGAAGATCGACCAGGGTTTCGTCGCCGGATTGCCGTGGGATGAGGATGATACGGCGATCTCGCGGGTGATCATTGCGCTGGCCCAAAGCATGGGCATGCAGGTCCATGCCGAGGGGATCGAACAGGCTGAGCAGGCGGCTTTCCTCCTCGGGCAGGGGTGTGATCTGGGGCAGGGCTATTGGTTCGGGCGACCGGTGCCGGCGGCGCAGCTGGATTGGGCGCATGCCCCGGTGATCGTGTAGGAGCGAGCATGCTCCGGGCGGCGTTCCGACGATGGAGGCGCAGGCACCGCGGGGTGTCAGGTAGCCAGTGTCATCGTTGACCTCCATCGCGAGCATGCTCGCTCCTACAGGGGGTTTGCGTGCGACTGAAAGGTGCAATCCCTCGCAAACCCTTGTCCCGCCAAATAATCTCTTCTGGTTATATAAACATTCTTAAATAGTCTTTTTAAGAATATAAACACGCCTCTAGTATTGCTCCCAAGCCGCAAGCAGTGCCGACACTGCGAGGCAATCTCTCAGTTGAAGGAGCAGCAATATGAGCGCATCCCTGCGTAGCGTCGACGGTCAAGACGAAGCCACCATCCTGCGGGAAATCCAGAGTGCCCTGCGCGACCTGCGCTTTGGTGCCGTGGAAATCACCGTGCACAACGCCCAAGTGGTGCAGATCGAGCGCAAGGAAAAATTCCGTTTGCAGCAGCCGGGCAACAAGCCGGGCTGAGGCGAAACAGGCATCGCGGTTCCCGTTATCCATAAGAAAAAGCCAGCACACCAAGAATTCCAGGAGCTTTCATCATGTCGTCGATTCGCCACTTCGCCTTGGCCGCCCTGGCCACCGGCCTTTTTGCCGGTTCCGCGGTAGCCAAGGATTACGAACTGCTCAACGTGTCGTATGACCCGACCCGCGAGCTGTACCAGGACTACAACGCCGAATTCATCAAGTTCTGGCAGAAGGAGCATGCCGGCGATTCCGTGAAGATCCAGCAATCCCACGGTGGCTCGGGCAAGCAAGGCCGGGCGGTGATCGATGGCCTGCGTGCCGACGTTGTGACTTTGGCCCTGGCCGGTGATATCGACGAAATCGCCAAGCTCGGCAAGACCCTGCCGGCGGACTGGCAAAAGCGCCTGCCGGACGCCAGCACGCCGTACACCTCGACGATCGTGTTCCTGGTGCGCAAGGGCAACCCGAAAGGCATCAAGGACTGGGGCGACCTGATCAAGAATGACGTCTCGGTGATCACGCCGAACCCGAAAACCTCCGGTGGTGCGCGCTGGAACTTCCTCGCGGCCTGGGCCTACGGCCTCAAAGCCAATGGCGGTGACGAAGCCAAGGCCAAGCAATACGTGCAAACCCTGTTCAAGCACGTGCCGGTGCTGGATACCGGGGCTCGCGGCTCGACCATTACCTTCGTCAACAACGGTCAGGGCGACGTGTTGCTGGCCTGGGAAAACGAAGCCTTCCTGGCCCTGAAAGAAGAGGGCGGCGCCGACAAGTTCGACATCGTCGTGCCTTCGCTGTCGATCCTCGCTGAACCGCCAGTGGCGGTGGTCGACAAAAACGCCGAGAAAAAGGGCAACGAGCAGATCGCCGAAGCCTACCTCAAGCACCTGTACAGCCCGGCAGGGCAAGAGATCGCAGCGAAGAACTTCTATCGTCCGCGTGACAAGGACGTGGCCGCCAAGTACGTCCAGCAGTTCCCGAAACTGGAACTGGTGAGCATCGACAAGGACTTCGGCGGCTGGAAAACCGCGCAACCGAAGTTCTTCAATGACGGCGGGGTGTTCGACCAGATCTACCAGGCGCAGTAAAAAACACTGTAGGAGCGAGCATGCTCGCGAAGAACGCAAGGCTAGCGCAGTCATTCAGAATGAACGCGTTATCGCTGACGAGCTTCGTCGGAACGCCGCCCGGAGCATGCTCGCTCCTACAGTTAAAACTATCCGTTAACCAAGGACTTTTATGTCGCGTCGTATCTCCCCCGTCATACCCGGCTTCGGGCTGACGCTGGGCTACACCTTGGTGTACCTCAGCCTGATTGTGCTCATACCGCTGGCGGCGATGTTCGTGCATGCCGCTCAACTCACCTGGGATCAGTTCTGGGCAATCATCTCGGCGCCACGAGTATTGGCCGCGCTGAAGCTCAGCTTCGGCACGGCACTTTGTGCCGCGATCATCAACGGCGTCATCGGCACGCTGCTGGCCTGGGTATTGGTGCGCTATACCTTCCCTGGACGAAAAGTGATCGATGCAATGATCGACTTGCCGTTCGCATTGCCCACGGCGGTGGCCGGTATTGCGCTGACCGCGCTGTACACGCCTACCGGCCTGGTCGGTCAATTTGCAGCGGATCTGGGTTTCAAGATCGCTTACACCCCTCTGGGCATCACCCTTGCCCTCACTTTTGTGACACTTCCATTCGTAGTACGTACCGTACAGCCAGTATTGGCCGATATTCCTCGCGAAGTCGAAGAAGCGGCGGCGTGCCTGGGGGCAAAACCCTTGCAGGTGTTCCGCCATATCCTGCTGCCGGCACTGCTGCCGGCATGGCTTACCGGTTTCGCTTTGGCCTTTGCCCGTGGGGTCGGCGAGTACGGTTCGGTGATTTTCATCGCCGGCAACATGCCGATGAAAACCGAGATCCTGCCGCTGCTGATCATGGTCAAACTCGATCAATACGATTACACCGGCGCTACCTCCATTGGTGTACTGATGTTGGTGGTTTCCTTCGTTCTGTTGCTGCTGATCAACTTGTTGCAGCGGCGCATCGAAACCCCATAAGGAGGCGGCACCCATGTCCCAATCGTCTATTGCTGCCGCGTCCTCGAACGCTGCCCGTCGTGGCAGTGCGACTTCGCGGCGAATCCTGATCGGCCTTGGCTGGCTGATTTTTGCCCTGTTCCTGCTGCTGCCACTGTTCATCGTGGTGTCCCAGGGCCTGAAGCTCGGCCTCGGTGCGTTTTTCACCGCGATCTTTGAGCCGGACGCGCTGTCGGCACTGAAACTCACGGTGATCGCCGTACTGATTTCGGTGCCGCTGAACCTGGTGTTCGGTGTCAGCGCCGCCTGGTGCGTGAGCAAATACTCGTTCCGCGGCAAGAGCATGCTGGTGACGCTGATCGACCTGCCGTTCTCGGTATCGCCGGTGATCGCGGGTCTGGTGTATGTGTTGATGTTCGGCGCCCAGGGCCTGTTTGGCCCGTGGTTGCAGGATCACGACATTCAGATCGTGTTCGCCCTGCCGGGCATCGTGCTGGCGACGATTTTCGTCACCGTGCCATTCGTGGCCCGTGAACTGATCCCACTGATGCAGGAGCAAGGCACTCAGGAGGAGGAAGCTGCACGCCTGCTCGGGGCCAACGGCTGGCAGATGTTCTGGCACGTCACCGTCCCCAACATCAAATGGGGTCTGATCTACGGCGTGGTGCTGTGCACCGCGCGGGCCATGGGGGAATTCGGTGCGGTATCGGTGGTTTCCGGGCACATTCGCGGCGTGACCAACACCCTGCCGCTGCACGTCGAGATCCTCTACAACGAATACAACCACGTGGCCGCGTTCGCCGTGGCGAGCCTTTTGCTGATCCTGGCGCTCTTCATCCTGCTGCTCAAGCAGTGGAGCGAAAACCGTATCAACCGCCTGCGCGCCAGCGCCGCGGAGGAATAATTCATGTCGATCGAAGTGCGTAACGTCAGCAAGAATTTCAACGCGTTCAAGGCGCTGGACAACATCAGCCTGGACATCCAGAGCGGCGAACTCGTCGCGTTGCTCGGTCCGTCGGGCTGCGGCAAGACCACGCTGCTGCGGATCATCGCCGGCCTGGAAACCCCGGATCAGGGCAACATCGTGTTCCACGGTGAAGACGTTTCCGGCCATGACGTGCGGGATCGCAACGTCGGCTTCGTGTTCCAGCACTACGCCTTGTTCCGCCACATGACGGTGTTCGACAACGTCGCGTTCGGCCTGCGCATGAAGCCGAAAAACCAGCGCCCGAGCGAAAGCCAGATCGCGACCAAGGTTCACGAACTGCTGAACATGGTGCAACTGGACTGGCTGTCGGACCGCTACCCGGAACAGCTCTCAGGCGGCCAGCGCCAGCGCATTGCGTTGGCCCGGGCGCTGGCGGTGGAGCCGAAAGTGCTGCTGCTCGACGAGCCCTTCGGCGCCCTCGACGCCAAGGTTCGCAAGGAGCTGCGCCGCTGGCTCGCGCGGTTGCACGAAGACATCAACCTGACCTCGGTGTTCGTGACCCACGACCAGGAAGAGGCGATGGAAGTCGCCGACCGTATCGTGGTGATGAACAAGGGTGTGATCGAGCAGATCGGCTCACCGGGCGACGTTTACGAAAACCCGGCCAGCGATTTCGTCTATCACTTCCTCGGTGATTCGAACCGTCTGCACCTGGGCGAAGACAGGCACGTGCTGTTCCGCCCGCACGAGGTGTCGCTGTCGCGCCATGAACTGGAAGATCACCACGCAGCCGAGGTGCGCGATATTCGTCCGCTGGGCGCGACGACGCGGGTGACGCTGAAGGTCGAAGGGCAGAGCGATCTGATCGAGGCCGAAGTGGTCAAGGATCACGACAGCCTGATCGGGTTGGCGAAGGGCGAGACGTTGTTCTTCAAGCCGAAGGTCTGGCAGAAAGTCGCCAACATCTAAAGCAAAAGCTTCGCGAGCAGGATCCCACAGAAGATTTGTGAACAATGCAAATCACTGTGGGAGCGAGCCTGCTCGCGAATGCAATCTAGACAGCCGCACGCTTCGGATTGACCCGCACCGCGCCCGACCGCGCCTCGATCTGCTCCTTGAGCTCATGGCGCATTCCCAACATGAACGCCAACTCAACCACCACAAACAACGGCCCGACAATCAACCCGGTCACGTCATCGACAAATGCCGGTTTGCGCCCCTCGTAGTGATGGCCGACAAACTGGATCGCCCAACCGATCACGAACATCGCCACGCCGCTGCTCAACCAGACCAGCGTGCTTTGTTGCGCCAGCGCATGACCGGCCCAGACACTCAGCCCGAGCAACAGGGTCATCAGCACGCCCAGACGCAACTCAAGGCGCAGGTAGAACCACGCCGAGGCCAGTGAAACCAGTACCGCTGGCGATACCCAGGCACCCCCCAGCGACCACTCCGGCCGGGACAACAACACCGCGACGGCCACAACGATGAGCGGAATGCCGATAAAGTGCGATGCGATGTTGCGCGGGTCACGGTGGTAGGCGGCGTATTGACTGAGGTGGTCGACGAGGCTTTTCATTGTTGTTCTCCTGTGGGGTAGTCGATCATGCCCCGGGGCCACTTCCCGCTCTGTCAGCCAGGCGACAATCTCTAGGAGTTTTCATGGATATGCAGGTCTGGCGTCCACGCCTGATGAGCGGTCAGTGGTTCAGCCATTTGCCTGTTTCCCTACAGGATAGTCTGCTGTCAGTGGCCAGGCTGCGACGCTTGTCGTCGGGCCAGCGGCTGTTCAAGCGCGGCGATCCGCCCTGTGGCCTGTATGCGGTACTCGAAGGCTCAGTGCGTGTGGGGGCCGTGAACGAGCAGGGCAAGGAAGCGTTGCTCAGCCTGGTGGAGCCGCCGCATTGGTTCGGTGAGATCTGTCTGTTCGACGGTCAGCCGCGCACCCACGATGCCTACGGCGCAGGCCAGTGCACACTGTTGCACATCCCCCAGAGCACCTTGCTGGCGCTACTCGACGAGCATCCGCAGCACTGGCGGCAACTGGCGTTGCTGATGAGTCAGAAACTGCGCATGACCTTCATCAACCTTGAGCAACTGAGCCTGTTGCCGGCCTCGGCACGGCTGGCGCACCGCCTGTTGATGATCGCCGAAGGCTATGGCGAACTCGACGAACCGCGCCGCGTCCTGCAACTGCCCCAGGAGCAGCTTGCCGCCATGTTGTCGCTGTCGCGCCAGACCACCAACCAGATTTTCAAGGAATTGCAGGGGCAGGGGATCATCGGGCTGAGTTACGGCGAAATCGAAATCCTCGATGCCGAGCGGTTGCGGGCGCTGGCCACAATCTGAAGCTCGATGCATATCCCTTGTGGGAGCGGGCTTGCCCGCGAAGAGGCCAGCCCAGGCAACCCATTTTCAGGGCTACATCACCGCAACCCATCCCGAAACTGCCCCGGTGTCATCCCCGTCCAGCGCTTGAACGCGCGACTGAAACTGCTGGTGTCGGCAAACCCGAGCAGATAACTGATTTCGCTCAGCGACACCTGCGGGTCCCGCAGGTGCAGCAGCGCGAGATTTTCGCGGCTTTCGTTGAGCAGGGTGTCGAACCGGCAGCCTTCATCGGCCAGGTGCCGTTGCAAGCTGCGCAGGCTCAGGTGCAGGGCCTTGGCGATGTGCTCGGCGCTGGGTTCGCCTTCGGGCAGTTGTTCTTCGATAGCGTCGCGGACCTTGCGCTCCCACGTCAGCGGTTTGAGTTGCGCCAGGGTGCGCTTGAGCACGGTCTCATTGTGTTCGGCCAGTTCCGGGTTGGCGTCGTCCAGATGGCTGTCGAAGTCGATGAGGGCGAATTCCAGTCGATCCTCGTCGGTGTCGAAGTGCACGGGCGAGCGAAAGACTTTATGCCATTGGTGCGCATCTTCCGGCTCCGGGCGGCGCAGGTAGGTCGCCAGCGGCGCATAGTCGCGACCCAGGCGATTGCGGCAAGTGCGCACGTAAATCGCCATGAAGGCATCGATGGCTTCGAAGGCCGGGGCCGGGTTGCCGGTGGGGATTTTCAGGCGGAAACAGTAGCGATCATCGGCGCGGGTCAGTTCCAGTTCCAGGGCATCGCTGACCACCTGGTGATAGCGCACGATGCGTTCGAACACTTCCCGCAGGCTGCCGCTGGCCACCAGCGCATAACCCAGCGCATGGAAAGTGGTCGGGCTGACGAAACGCGAAACCCGCAAGCCAATCGCCGGGTCGCCACTGGCCTGCACCGCCAGGTTCCACAGGTGAGTGGTGCCCGACAACGGATAGCGCGCGTTCGGGTCGTCCATCAGTTGTGGGTCGAGCCCCGCTTGCTGGCACAGGGCAGTGCTGTCGATGCCCAGGGCATCGAGTTGCTTGCGCAGGGCACGGGTCCAGCTGGCGAGGGAGGTCGGTTCAGTCATGCTGATTGGCGCTTCCGGTCAACAGGTTGGCGTTCTCGGCTACCGCGTTGCGAAGGTCCGCAAGGCAGGATGCAACCATCGATAACCAGAGGATGGAAGCATGAGCGGTACTTCTGCAAGCCCCCAGCGACTGAATGCATCACAGCGATCGGCCCATATCCGTGAAGTAGTCCTGGCCAAAGGCGTCGAGTTGCGCGAGCGCTACCCGATTCTCAAGCATCAGGACGCCATGGGCGCGGGCATTCTGGCCTTTGCGCTCGCAGGCATGGTCGGCTCGGCGGCGCTCTACATGACCGGGCACATGGCGTGGTGGGCATGTCTGCTGCTCAACGCGTTTTTCGCTTCGTTGACCCATGAGCTGGAACACGACCTGATCCACAGCATGTACTTCCGCAAGCAAAAGGTGCCGCACAACCTGATGATGGGCCTGGTATGGCTGGCGCGGCCCAGCACCATCAATCCGTGGATTCGCCGCCACCTGCACCTCAACCACCACAAGGTCTCCGGCTCCGAAGCCGACATGGAAGAACGCGCCATCACCAACGGCGAGCCTTGGGGTTTCGCGCGGTTGCTGATGATCGGCGACAACATCATGTCGTCGTTCATCCGCATGCTGCGGGCCAGGACCTGGGCCATGAAGTTCAGCATCATTTACCGAACGCTGAAGGTCTACGCGCCGCTGGCGCTGATGCATTGGGGCGCGTGGTACGTGTTTCTCGGTTTCCACGCAGCGAACGGCGTTGCGCATCTGATGGACGCACCGATCGAGTGGTCGACGACGATGCTGTCGGTGATGCAGGTGATCGACATCGCGGCAGTCGTGATCATCGGCCCAAACGTTTTGCGTACGTTCTGCCTGCACTTCATCAGCTCGAACATGCATTACTACGGTGACGTGGAGCCGGGCAACGTGATGCAGCAGACCCAGGTGCTGAACGCGTGGTGGCTGTGGCCGTTGCAGGCGTTCTGTTTCAACTTCGGCAGCACCCATGGCATCCATCACTTCGTGGTGAAGGAACCGTTCTACATCCGCCAGATGTCGGCAGCGGTGGCGCATAAAGTCATGCGCGAGATGGGCGTGCGTTTCAACGATATCGGCACCTTCGGTCGGGCCAACCGGTTTATCCGCAAGGAAACCGTAGAACCCCGGCAAGTGCAGGCCGCTCAGGTCTGAGCCATGCGCCCGGAAATTCAAATGGAAAAATCCTGGTCATCAAGTTGACCCAAAGAGAGGTTAGTTTGTGACACATGCGGGGTTGATGGCGGTTTATTGGTATATGCGTTTTAGGTCTAATAAGGTAATTAAATATTCCTTTATTAGATAACCAGTTTCGCCAATCATCGGCCCCACAGTTGTTGATCAACACTGGCAGATTTGAGTTTCCGGGGCCGTCTCCTTGGCAGGGTGCGGCCCTTTTTTTTGCCTCGATTTCAGCAGCACCCCCCCTTGTAGGAGCGAGCATGCTCGCGATGGTCGTTAACGATAACGCGTGTTTACTGGCTAAACGCGGCGCTCTTGAGTCCATCGCGAGCATGCCGCAAGCGGGCACCCGCTCCTACAGGTTTTGTGTTTAATATTCTGTATTGATCTTAATAAATAGCTTCTTATTCCTTAACGGATATAAATCCTCTCCCTATACTCGATCGGGAACAGACACGCAGCAGGAGAGCTTCCCCATGCGCAACGAATCAATTCGCTACCTGATTGTGCCGGGCTGGCAAGGATCGCCGGAAGATCATTGGCAAAGCCACTGGCACAACAGCCTGCCGAACAGTGCGCGGGTGGAGCAGGCCGACTGGCTGACGCCGCGTCGCGAAGACTGGGTGGCGGCGCTGGCCGAGGCGATAGCCACCGACAGTACACCGGTCATCCTGATTGCCCACAGCCTGGGTTGCATCACCGTCGCCCATTGGGCGGCCACCGCTCCTGCGCAGTTTTTGCGTCAAGTGCGCGGCGCCCTGCTGGTCGCACCGGCGGATGTCGAGCGCCCGGCCTGCGCGCCGGCCTTGCGCAACTTCGCGCCAATCCCGAGGGACCTGTTGCCATTCCCGAGCCAGGTCGTCAGCTCCGACAACGACAGCGCCGTCAGTGCACCACGGGCCCTGGAACTGGCGCGCCACTGGGGTGCCGAGGCGGGGATTCTGGCGGGGGCGGGGCATATCAACGTGAAGTCCGGTCACCAGCGCTGGGAGCAGGGCTTTGCCTATCTCTATCGTTTGCAGAACCGCATGGAACACCACGCCCTGCGCCGCGCTTGAACCTGTTGAATTTTCATTTTCCGTAAACGCCCCCGTCTCCCGGCGGTTTGGGCGGGAGTCTGCCATGAGCCTTGAAACCTTCGGTCAGCCGCTGCTGACTTTTCCCGATGCCGAAAAAAGTCCACTGAGCATCCGTGCCAAGGCGCTGGTGTTTGTCGACCCACGTTCGCGGCAATTACGTAAAGACCTTGAACAACTGGCCTCACGTTCGGTGTCAGTGCTCATCCGAGGCGAGACTGGCACCGGCAAGGAATTGCTGGCGCGCCATATCCACCGCGCCAGTGATCGCGGCGGCTTGTTCGTGTCGGTCAACTGCGGCGCCATCAGCCCGACTTACGCCGACGCCGAGTTGTTTGGCTACGCCGCGGGCAGCTACAGCGGCTCGGCGAGCAGTCGTGCCGGGTGGTTCGGTTCGGCCAACGGCGGCACGCTGTACCTGGATGAAATTGGCGACCTGCCGCTGCCGATCCAGATCAAGCTGCTCGCCGCCCTGGAGAACCACGAAGTCACTCGCGTCGGTGCTCATCAGCCGAGCCCGGTGGATGTGCGGCTGGTGGCAGCCACCAGCATCGATCTGGCCCAGGCGGTTGCCGCCGGGAAATTCCATGAACGGCTCTATCACTACCTCAGCGAAGGCCCGCTCGAACTGCCGGCGCTGCGCGAGCGTACGGGGGACATTCTGCCGCTGGCCGAATACTTCCTCGGCATCTACAGCCAGCGCCTCGGCCTGACGGTGCCGCTGATCAGTGAAGCAGCGCAGCTTGTGCTTGAACGTCACAGCTGGCCGGGCAACACCCGGGAGCTGGAAAACGTCATTCACTTTGCGCTGCTGGTGAGTACGGGCGACGAGGTCTTGCCAGAACATTTGAATTTGCCTGACGAAGGGCTGGGGCAGATCGAACGGCAGCTCAAGCGGATTCTTGGCCACGGTTCCGACACCGAAAAAGATGCCTTGAAACAACTGCTCTTAAGCGTTGGACTTCTGTAGGAGCGAGCATGCTCGCGATGGTCGTCAACGATGACGTTGGCTGCCTGATACCCCGAGGTGTCTGGTCCACCATCGCGAGCTTGCCGCAAGCGGGCACCCGCTCCTACAGGGTAACGCGCGGGTTAGAGCTGTATGAACAAAATGGAATATGAAGCTGAATAAAGGTTATTGTTCGGGAATAAAAAATCCCGGTATTGTCCGCTTCACGCCAGCGATAGCACTTCACTGGCACTCTCGTTTTCAAGCCGTCGCCACAAGCGACTGTGATTTTCGATAAGGACACTGCATGAAAAAGGTTCTGTTGTTCACCGCACTGGCGGCTGCCCTCACTGCGGGCCTGGCCCAGGCTGGCGAAAAACTCGTGGTTGCGGCAACCCCGGTTCCACACGCCGAGATCCTTGAGCTGATCAAGCCAACCCTCGCCAAAGAAGGCGTGGACCTGGAAATCAAAGTCTTCACCGACTACGTTCAGCCGAACGTGCAGGTCGACCAGAAGCGCCTGGACGCCAACTACTTCCAGACCCTGCCGTACCTCAAAAGCTTCAACGAAGGTAAAGGCACTCACCTGGAAACCGTGATCGGCGTACACGTTGAACCTTTCGGCGGCTACTCGAAGAAAGTCAAAACCCTGGCCGAGCTCAAGGACGGCGCGACCATCGCCATCCCGAACGAAGGCAGCAACAGCGGCCGTGCCCTGATCCTGCTGCAGAAGGCTGGCCTGATCGAGCTGAAAGACCCGAAAAATGCCCTGGCCACGCCGAAAGACATCGCCAAGAACCCGCACAACTTCAAGTTCAAGGAGCTTGAGTCGGCCATGTTGCCGCGCGTGCTGGATCAGGTCGACCTGGATATGATCAACACCAACTACGCACTGGAAGCGGGTCTGAACCCGGCTAAAGACGCTCTGGTGATCGAAGGTGCCGATTCGCCTTACGTGAACTTCCTGGTGGCCCGTCCGGACAACAAGGACAGCGTTGCCATCCAGAAACTGGCCAAAGCCCTGACCAGCCCGGAAGTGAAAGCCTTCATCGAGAAGAAGTACAGCGGCGCGGTACTGCCAGCGTTCTGATTCGCGAAGCAAACCCCTTCAAGGTTTCAAACGCCGACGGCTGATATAGCGTCGGCGTTTTTTTATGGGCGATGGATTGCTCAGGCCGGCTTGGCCTCCAGGGCCCTGCGCAATGCCATCAAGAGTTTAAGAATGTCCTGCGGATCCAGCCGTTGCGGCGCTTGTTCGTCTGCCATGTTCTCGTCCTTGTGAGGTTCTGGCCGGGAGTCTGGCCAAAAGTGCTTCGTCCTTGGAGTTGTGTTTCGAAAAAAAGATCCTTCCTACGGCCCAAGGGAAAATAGACGTCTTCCATCGTCCCGGCAAACCAGCCGTCGTTCAATCCGACCAATACCACGCCGGCTCATCCAGCATTCGCTGCCCGACAATTCCTGTCTGGCAGGCCGCGGCTGATCGAGCAAAGAGTCTTGAGCATTTGGGTTCCTGAGGCGGGGGTCGGCCGGGGCCCATTGTCGGACATGTGCAGGCGTCTATTGCAACTGTTTCAGGGTTGAAAGGCTGTGGATTTTTTCTTCATAAGACGCTCGTGCAAGGTTGCAGGTCTGTTCTAAGCTCTCTGTCGAGTTGTCCATAAAAAAGGCCAAGGAGTTTGCATGGCGGTTCCCGGATTAAAAGTAGTAATGGCCTTGAGTGTCGTCACCCTGCTAACGGCGTGCGAGGAGAAAAAGCCCGTGCAGGAATACCTGCCACGGGTATTCGTGCAGGTCGTCAAGCCAGCGGATTATTCGGCCTCGGTCACCCTCACCGGCGATATCCAGGCGCGGGTACAGACGGAGCTGTCCTTTCGTGTCGGCGGCAAGATCATTGAGCGCTCGGTTGACGTGGGGGATCGCGTGACCGCCAGGCAAGTGCTCGCCCGGCTCGACCCCAAGGATCTGCAGACCAACGTCGACTCGGCCCAGGCGCAAGTGGTCGCCGAACAGGCGCGGGTGACGCAGAGCGCGGCGGCATTCGTGCGTCAGCAAAAACTCCTGCCCAAGGGCTACACCAGCCAGAGCGAATATGACTCGGCCCAGGCCGCCTTGCGCAGCAGCCAGAGCGCCTTGAGCGCGGCCCAGGCGCAACTGGCCAATGCCAGGGACCAGTTGAGCTATACGGCGTTGATCGCCGATGCGCCGGGGATCATTACCCAGCGCCAGGCGGAAGTAGGCCAAGTGGTTCAGGCGACGATGCCGGTCTTCACCCTGGCCCGGGACGGCGACCGCGATGCGGTGTTCAACGTCTATGAATCGCTGCTGGCGGAGAAGCCCAGGGATGAAACCATTGTCCTGAGCCTGCTCGACAACCCTGCGATCAAAACCACTGGCACCGTGCGTGAAATCACTCCGTCGGTGTCGGCGCAATCGGGCACCGTGCAGGTCAAGGTCGGCCTCGACAGCCTGCCCGACGGCATGCAATTGGGCTCGGTGGTGAGCGCCACGGCCAGGGGATCGGGCAAACCGGTTATCGAGTTGCCGTGGTCGGCGCTGACCAAAAACATCAGTGAACCTGCTGTCTGGATTGTCGACGACAAGGGCAAGGCCCAGCTGCATACAGTGAAGGTCGGTCGCTATCTGACCGGCAAGGTCATCATCAGCGACGGGTTGAAGGAGGGGGACAAAGTCATCATTGCGGGCGGGCAGTTGCTGCACCCGGACATGGAAGTCGAGATTGCCGAAAACACTTACAAGGACCTGACGTGGGGAGCAAAGCCATGAAGCCTTTATGGGCGTTGTCCATCGGGCTGGTGCTGAGCGCCTGTTCCAAGAGCGAACCGCCGCCGACGCCGGTTCGGCCGGTGTTGTCGATCAAGGTTCAGACCTTGAACGAAGAGGACCTGGGCCGCTTCGCCGGCAGTATCCAGGCTCGCTATGAAAGCGATACCGGGTTCCGTGTGGGTGGACGAATCGCCAGCCGTAACGTCGATGTCGGCACCGAGGTGGCGCCGGGTACATTGCTCGCCACCCTTGACCCTTCGGATCAACAGAACCAATTGCGTTCGGCCCAGGGCGATCTGGCGAAAATCCAGGCGCAGCTGATCAACGCCAAGGCCACCGCCCAGCGTCAGCAAGCCTTGTTTGACCGCGGAGTCGGCGCGCAGGCGCAACTGGATGAAGCCAACACGAACCTGAAAACCACCCAGGCCTCTCTCGATCAGGCCCGGGCGACCGTCAACCAGAGCAAGGACCAACTGGGCTACACCGAGCTGCGCGTCGACCATAAAGCCGTGATCACCGCGTGGAACGCCGAGGCCGGGCAAGTGGTCTCGGCGGGTCAGCCAGTGGTGACCCTGGCGCAACCGGACATCAAGGAAGCGGTGATCGATCTGCCCGATACCCTGGTCGACCAACTGCCCAGCGATGTGGTGTTCCTGGTTGCGGCGCAACTCGATCCAGGCATCAAAACCACCGCGATCGTCCGTGAAATCGAGCCTCAGGCTCAAAGCGCCACACGCACACGTCGCGCCCGCCTGACCCTGGCCGAAACGCCAAGTGGCTTTCGCTTGGGCACCGCCATCAGCGTCACCCTGAGCTCGGCGATCAAGCCGCGCATCGAATTGCCGCTCACCGCGCTGCAGGAGGTCGATGGCAAGCCACGCATCTGGGTGATCGATGCACAGAGTAAAACCGTCTCCCCTCGTGACATCACCGTGGTCAGCCGCACCGACAGCACCGTGGTGCTGGCCGGCGGCGTGAAGAACGGCGAGCGAGTGGTCAGTGCCGGTGTCAACAGCCTCAAGCCGGGGCAACAAGTGAAAATCGACGAGGACAGTCAATGAAAGGGCCTTTCAACCTCTCGGAATGGGCCCTCAAGCATCAGTCGTTCATCTGGTATCTGATGTTCGTCGGGTTGCTGATGGGTGTGTTCTCGTACTTCAACCTGGGTCGCGAAGAAGACCCTTCGTTCACCATCAAGACCATGGTGATCCAGAGCAAATGGCCGGGGGCGAACCAGGAGGAAACCCTCAAGCAGATCACTGACCGGATCGAGAAAAAGCTCGAAGAGCTGGATTCTCTCGACTACGTGAAAAGCTACACGCGCCCCGGCGAGTCGACGGTGTATGTGTACCTGCGTGACACCACCAGTGCCAAGGACATTCCGGAAATCTGGTACCAGGTGCGCAAAAAGATCGCCGACATCAAATATCAGTTCCCGCAGGGCATACAGGGGCCGTCGTTCAACGATGAGTTCGGTGACGTCTTCGGGTCGGTCTATGCCTTCACCGCCGACGGCCTGACCATGCGCCAGTTGCGCGATTACGTGGAACAGGCCCGCATGGAAATTCGCGGGGTGCCGGGGCTGGGCAAAATTGAAATGATCGGCCAGCAGGACGAAGTGCTGTACCTGAACTTCTCCACGCGCAAACTCGCCGCGCTGGGCATCGATGAGCGTCAGGTGGTGCAGAGCCTGCAATCGCAGAACGCCGTGACCCCGGCGGGTGTCATCGAAGCCGGGCCGGAGCGGATTTCGGTGCGAACTTCAGGGAAGTTCGCTTCGGAGAAAGACCTGGCCGAGGTCAACCTCAAGCTCAACGACCGCTACTATCGTCTGGCCGACATTGCCGAAATCAGTCGCGGCTATGTCGATCCGTCCTCGCCGGAATTCCGCTACAACGGCAAACCGGCCATCGGCCTGGCGATTGCCATGCAGAGCGGTGGCAACGTCCAGGCGTTCGGCAAGGCTTTGCACGCCCGTATCGATCAGTTGACCGCCGACCTGCCGGTGGGGGTCGGCATCTATAACGTCTCCGACCAGGCCGTGGTGGTGGAAGAAGCCGTCGGCGGCTTTACCAGTGCCTTGTTCGAAGCGGTGGTGATCGTGCTGCTGGTCAGCTTCGTCAGCCTTGGCATGCGCGCCGGGCTGGTGGTGGCGTGCTCGATTCCGTTGGTGCTGGCCATGGTGTTCGTGTTCATGGAGTACAGCGGCATCACCATGCAGCGGATTTCCCTCGGTGCACTGATCATCGCCCTCGGCCTGTTGGTGGACGATGCGATGATCACCGTGGAGATGATGGTCACGCGCCTGGAGTTGGGTGATACCAAGGAGCAGGCCGCGACCTTCGCCTACACCTCCACGGCGTTCCCGATGCTTACCGGTACGCTGGTGACGGTGGCGGGCTTCGTGCCGATCGGCTTGAACGCCAGCTCTGCGGGTGAGTACACCTACACCCTGTTTGCGGTGATTGCCTGCGCGATGCTGGTGTCATGGGTGGTGGCGGTACTGTTTGCGCCGGTGATCGGCGTGCACATTCTCAGCGCCAACGTGAAACCCCACGAAGGCGAACCCGGGCGCATTGGCAAGGCGTTCAACGGCGGGCTGCTGTGGTGCATGCGCAATCGCTGGTGGGCCATCGGCATTACGGTGCTGTGTTTTGTGCTGGCGGTGTTCTGCATGCGCTACGTGCAAAACCAGTTCTTCCCGTCTTCGGATCGCCCGGAAATCCTGGTGGACCTGAACCTGCCGCAAAACGCCTCGATCGACGAAACCCGCCGGGCCGTCGATCGTCTCGAAGCCACGCTCAAGGACGATCCGGACATCGTGCGCTGGAGCACCTACATCGGTCAGGGCGCCATCCGTTTCTATCTGCCACTGGACCAGCAACTGCAAAACCCGTTCTACGCGCAGTTGGTGATCGTCAGCAAAGGCCATTCCCGCGACGCCATGATGCAGAAGCTCAGCGAGCGCTTGCGCAACGACTTCGTCGGCATCGGCGGTTATGTCCATGCACTGGAAATGGGCCCGCCGGTAGGGCGTCCGATCCAGTACCGGGTCAGCGGCAAGGACATCGACCAGGTCCGCCGCCATGCCATCGACCTGGCCACCGAGCTGGACAAGAACCCGCACATCGGCGAAATCATCTACGACTGGAACGAACCGGGCAAAGTGCTGCGCATCGACATCGCCCAGGACAAGGCGCGGCAGTTGGGGTTGTCTTCCGAGGATGTGGCCAACCTGATGAACAGCATCGTCAGCGGCCAGACGGTGACCCAGGTCGATGACGACATTTACCTGATCAACGTCGTCGGTCGTGCGGTGGATTCCGAACGCGGTACGCCGGAGACCCTGCAGAACCTGCAAATCGTCACGCCGAGCGGCACGTCGATTCCGCTGCTGGCGTTCGCCACGGTGCGCTACGAACTGGAACAACCGCTGGTGTGGCGTCGCGATCGCCTGCCGACCATCACCATCAAGGCGGCGATACGCGACGAGATCCAGCCGACGGACCTGGTGAAAATCCTCAAGCCGTCCATCGACGACTTCGCTGCCAGATTGCCGGCGGGCTACAAGGTCGCCACAGGGGGTACGGTGGAGGAAAGCGGCAAGGCCCAAGGGCCGATTGCCAAGGTTGTGCCGCTGATGCTGTTTCTGATGGCGACCTTCCTGATGATCCAGTTGCACAGCGTGCAGAAGCTGTTCCTGGTGGCCAGCGTCGCGCCGCTGGGGCTGATCGGCGTGGTCCTGGCGCTGGTGCCTACCGGTACGCCAATGGGCTTCGTGGCGATCCTCGGGATTCTGGCGTTGATCGGCATCATCATTCGTAACTCGGTGATCCTGGTGACCCAGATCCACGAGTACGAGGAGAAGGGCTATACGCCGTGGGATGCGGTGGTGCAGGCCACCGAGCATCGTCGTCGGCCGATCCTGCTGACCGCGGCGGCGGCGAGCATGGGGATGATCCCGATCGCGCGGGAAGTGTTCTGGGGGCCGATGGCCTACGCAATGATCGGCGGGATCGTCATCGCCACCTTGCTGACGCTGCTGTTTTTGCCGGCGCTGTATGTGGCCTGGTACAAGATTCGCGAGCCGAAGAAGGACACTGTTTAAAAAGCGAGCGCTTCGCGCTCATCGCGAGCAGGCTCGCTCCTACAGGTTGACCGCGATCCTCTGTAGGAGCGAGCCTGCTCGCGATGGCGTCCGAATTGACTACACAGTCTTACGCCAGACACTCGCCAACCAAGGCTGCTGCTCCCGCGGCAGCCCTGTCGGCCGGTAGTAATGCTCAAGCTCCACAAACCCCGCCTCGACCAACAATTGCTGCCAGGCCGCCAGGTCGTGGTATGACCCATAACGCGGCCCGTTCCAGCCTTCCTGATTCTCGCCACGGGGATTGGAGCTGAACAACACGCCACCCGGCTTCAATGCATCGCGCAACTGCCGCAACACCCGTGGCAACTCCTGACGCGGCACATGAAACAGCACCGCATTGGCAAAAATCCCGTCGAAGCGTTCAGCCGGCAGGGCGAGCTTCAAGAAGTCCTGTTGCCACACCTCGCAACCGCTATCGTCTCGCGCCATCTGCGCAAACTTTTCCGAACCGTCCAGGCCGACCGCCTTGTGGCCCATGCGGGTGAAGGTTTGCAGATCGCGCCCCGGCCCGCAGCCGAAGTCGAGAATGTCGAACGGCGCCTGGCCCTGAATGTGCCGCAACAGTGCATCGATGTTCTGGCTGACATCGTGATCGCGGGTGCCTTCACGAAAACTTTCCGCCGTCGCGTTGTAGTGACCCAGGGTCGTGGCGGTGATCTGTTCGAGGTCGTCGGGTGTTTGCTTCATGGTCGGGCTGCGCGGGCAATTTGGATTTAGCGAATATACGCCATGACGCCGGGGGCTGCTGCGCAGCCCATCGCGAGCGTGCTCGCTCCTACAGGTATACGCGATCAACTGTAGGAGCGAGCATGCTCGCGATGGCAATATCCCTGACAAAAGAAAACTCAGCCCTTTTTCATCCCCAAACACTCAATGGAGTGATCCACCATCGCCTTGGCAATCTCCAGCAAATGCCAGATCGAGTACACCATCGCCCGGTCGGCGCCCTTGAGTTGATCGCCACACTGATAGGCCGTGACCGAAGCACAACGCAGCAGGTCGGCGACATAGAGTTGGGTGTCTTCGAAGCTCACGTCCTTGCTGACGTTGTAGAAGCGCAGTTCATCGGGTCGGGTGGGTTGATCGCCGGTCAGGTAGAAATCGATGGCGCGGTAGAGCGCGGATCGATCCTTGGTTTCGTTGGCGGGATTTTCGGGAGGTGGATCGGGTACGGATTTTTCCATGATTTACTCCTATTGCTGAAAGGAGCCATCACTTACCGCCTACTAAACGATTGGGTGGTGGCTGTGCGCAGGTAGTAGGCCGGTCAATAGGAAAACCGGTGCATCCGAAGATGCCCCACGCACAGCTACCATATCTTGCATGCGGCAAAAATCGCCGAACATGAGCATGGAATTGCTATGCGCCTATTGTTCCGGGCTACTAAACCCGATCACTGATGAGCAGTGACGGACCGAGACTAGCCAGCGGATTTGGCAGGCGCAAGCGAGCGAAATGATCTAGGAAATGTCCTGCAAAGGAAAGGGAAGCGGCCTGCGGAAGCGCTGATTTTCCTGTACGAAAATTTCCCTCTTGGCGTCGATGATTACCTGTGGCGAGGGGGCTTTGTGGCGAGGGGGCTTGCCCCCGTTGGGGCGCGAAGCGGCCCTAAAACCATTCAATGAGGTGTATCAGTAAAAACGAGGTCGCTGGTTTTACGACTGCTACGCAATCGAACGGGGGCAAGCCCCCTCGCCACAAAAGCAAGGTGACGTTCAGCTCGTCAGCGTTTGTTCAGGCCCCGAGCCAACCGATCCCCACCCAACTGAATCACCGCCACCAACGCCACCAGCAACACAATCACCGTCAGCATGATCTGGCTATCAAACCGCTGATACCCATACCGGTAGGCAATGTCTCCCAACCCGCCCGCGCCAATCGCCCCGGCCATGGCCGATGAGTTGATCATGGTCACCAGGGTGATGGTGAACCCGCCGACAATCCCCGGCAGCGCTTCGGGCAACAACACGTGCCAGACGATGTGCCCGCGTCGGCAGCCCATGGCTTGCGCCGCTTCGATCAAACCATGGTCGACCTCGCGCAAGCTGACCTCGGCAATGCGCGCAAAAAACGGCGTGGCGGCGATGGTCAGCGGCACCACGGCAGCCCACACGCCGTACGTGGTTCCGACCAGAAGCCGGGTGAACGGTATCAAGGCGACCATCAGAATCAGGAACGGAATCGAGCGGAACAAGTTCACGAACGCACCCAAAACGCGGTTCAGCGCCGGAGCTTCGTAGATGCCGCCCTTGGAACTGGTGACCAGGATCACCGCCAGCGGAATGCCCGCCAACAATGCAATCAGCGACGACACACCGACCATCAGGAACGTGTCGATAAAGCCCTGCAGCAAACGATCAAACCACATAACCCAATACCTCCACCTGTTGCGCCCAATGGCCGGCGCGTTGACGCAATTGCTCGGCAGTAAGAGTCGAGCCGGTCACTGCCAGCAGCAGTTGCCCAAGCGCATGCCCCTGTATCCGTTCCACGCCGCCTTGCAGCAAGCGCACGCGGCCTCCGAGGGCGCTGAACAGCGCCGCCAGGTCCGGTTCGTCGCGTTGGCTGCCGGTGAACTGCAAGCGCAGGACCACGGCAGCGTCTGCGGACGTTGGCTGCGGCTGCAAACGGCTCTGCAGTTCTTTGGGCAATGCGTGTTGCAATGGCGCAAGCAGCGTCTTGCTGACCTCGTGCTGTGGATTGCCGAAGACCTCCCATACCGGGCCTTGTTCGACGATGCGCCCGTGTTCGAGGACGACCACGCGATCACAGATCTCACGGATCACTGCCATCTCGTGTGTGATCAAAACGATGGTCAGCCCAAGGCGTTGATTGATCTCGCGCAGCAAGCCGAGGATCGATTGGGTGGTCTCCGGGTCGAGCGCCGAGGTGGCTTCGTCGCACAACAGGATCTGCGGGTCATGCACCAGCGCCCGGGCAATGCCCACGCGTTGTTTCTGCCCGCCGGACAATTGCGCCGGGTAGGCCTTGTGTTTGGCTTGCAAGCCGACCAGTTCCAGCAGTTCACGGACTTTGCGCTCGCGTTGTTCCTTGGGCACGCCAGCGACTTTCAACGGCAGCTCGACGTTCTGCCAAACGGTCTTGGCCGACATCAGGTTGAAGTGCTGGAAGATCATGCCGATGCGCCGACGCAGCGCCACCAGGCGGTCTTCGTCGAACTCGCCGATGTCCACCTGATCGATCAGTACCCGACCGCTGCTCGGTTGTTCCAGGCGGTTGATGGTGCGGATCAGCGATGACTTGCCGGCGCCGCTGCGACCGATGATGCCGAACACTTCGCCGCGCTGGATCGCCAGGTCGATGCCCTGCAACGCGGCCACCGGTCCTTGCTGGCCGTTGTAGGTTTTGCCCAGGCCGATGAAGCGGACGTGGGCATGGTTGAGTTCGGGATGCAGCTCGGTTTGCTCGGCGCTTTGCGGCTCTGGAGTCTCCAGTCGCCGTTGGATGGCGGCGCTCATGTTCAGCTTTCCCAGCCGGCTTGATAGAGCTTGCCGTGAGCTTTATCCAACGCGGCGCGCACCGCGGGTGAGTGCTGGTAGATGTCGACGAACTTGATCAGGCGCGGATCGGTTTTGCTCTTGGGCTGGATCACGAACTGGATCACGTATTCCTTGTGATCGAGCCCGTCGAACAGCAGCGCGGAGCCCGCATCGAAGGTTTTCGACAAGCGAATGTAGGCGGGGTAGCCCTGCACCAGATCGGCATCGTCATAGGCGCGTACCAGTTGCACGGCTTCGACCTGGAGGATCTTGATGTGCTTCGGGTTGGCGATGATGTCTTCTTCGGTGGCCTTGTAGCCGACGCCGGGCTTGAGGGTGATCAGGCCGGCCTTGGCCAGCAGTTGCAAGCCACGACCGCTGTTGATCGGATCGTTGGCGATGGCCACGCTGGCGCCTTGCGGCAGTTCGTCGAAGCTTTTGTATTTCTTCGAGTAGAGGCCGACGTTGTTGATGATGCCCGGCGCGAATGGCACCAGGTCGAAACCTGACGCAGCCTTGGCGTTTTCCAGGAACGGGATGTGCTGGAAATAGTTCACGTCGATGTCACCGGAGGCGAGGCTCACGTTCGGCGCGATCCAGTCGGTAAACTCCACCAGCTCGACTTTCAGGCCTTGTTTGCCGGCTTCTTCGACCGCTGCTTCCAGGGGGATGGCGAAGGCGGCAGTGGTGCCGATTTTCAGGGGCGCGTCGGCGGCGAAGGTCACCGAGCTGAACAGGCCGAGGGCCAGGGCCAGTGCTTTGACTGGGTGAGAGAGGTAGTGCTTTTTCATGATCAGGTTTTCCAGTCAGTGCATTGAGTTTGTGGTGTCTGTTTGGGGCTTATCGCGAGCGTGCTCGCTCCTACAGGGTTTTTGAGAACGCCTGGGATCTACTGTAGGAGCGAGCATGCTCGCGATGCTTTCTAGCGGCGGTAACCCGAGCCGGAATGTTGCGGAGGTAACTGCGCCCCTTCGCGAAACAGCTTTTCGCGCAAGGTGCCGCTGTCGTACGCGGTCTTGTAGGAGCCCCGCCGTTGCAACTCGGGGATCACCAGCTCGATGAAGTCCTCATAGCTTTCCGGCGTGACGATGCGGGTCAGGTTGAAGCCGTCCAGTCCGGTTTCGGCGATCCACGATTCCAGCTCATCGGCCACTTGCTGCGGTGAACCGACCACGGTGATGTAGCGACCGCCGAGGGCGTGTTGTTCGAGCAGTTTGCGCCGGGTCCAGTCGTTGTTTTGCAGGTGTTTAGTGGCGGACTGGATCGCGTTGCTCTTGACGTACTGGATCGGTTCGTCGATTTCATACTGAGAAAAATCGATCCCGGTGGACGCCGAAAAGTGCGCCACGCCGGCCTCGGCACTGGCGTAGCTCAGGTATTCGGCGTGCTTGGCCCAGGCCAGCTCCTCGGTGGCGCCGACGATCACGTTCAGCCCCATGAACACCTTGATGTCCTCGGGATTGCGCCCGGCTTCGACGGCACTGGCGCGCACCTTGTCTACCTGCGCCCTGGTCGATGCCTTGGTCTGGCCACTGATGAACACGCACTCGGCATGCCGCCCGGCGAACAGCATGCCGCGATCCGAGCTGCCGGCCTGGAACAGCACAGGCGTGCGTTGTGGCGAGGGTTCGCAGAGGTGATAACCCTCGACCTGATAGAACTCGCCCTTGTGTTCGACCTTGTGCACTTTCTCAGGCGAAGCGTAGATCCGCTGCTGCGGATCGTTGAGCACCGCGTCGTTTTCCCAGCTGCCCTCCCAGAGTTTGTAGAGCACCTCCAGGTACTCGTCGGCCTGGTCGTAACGACGGTCATGTTCAACCTGTTCGCTCAGACCCATGGCCTTGGCGGCGCTGTCGAGATAGCCGGTAACGATGTTCCAGCCGACACGCCCGCGGCTCAGGTGATCCAGCGTCGACAGGCGGCGGGCGAACAGATAGGGCGCTTCGTAGGTGAGGTTGGCGGTCAGGCCGAAACCGAGGTTTCGGGTGACAGCCGCCATGGCCGAGACCAGCAATAGTGGGTCGTTGACCGGTAGCTGGATCGACTCCTTGAGCGGCACGTCCAGCGAATTCCGGTAGACGTCGTAGACCCCGACGATGTCGGCGATGAACAGGCCGTCGAACAGGCCGCGCTCCAGCAATTGCGCCAGTTCGGTCCAGTATTCGAGGGTGTTGTACCGGGTCGAGTTGTCCCGTGGATGAGTCCACAGGCCATGGTTGATGTGCCCGATGCAGTTCATGTTGAACGCGTTGAGCAGGATCTTCTTCTTGGCCATTCAGATGGTCCCCCGCAGTGGCGGGTTTTCATCGTTGAGGTAGTAATGACCGACGGCGTGATACTTCCAGCGCACCGGGTCGTGCAGGGTGTGCACCCGGGCGTTGCGCCAGTGACGGTCGAGACCATGTTCGCTCAAGGTCGCCTGGCTGCCGGCCAGTTCGAACAGCGTGCTGCCGGCGGCCAGGGAGATTTCGGTGCTGAGGGCGCGGACCTCGGCGACGGCGATCGACGCGGCCGCGACAGTCTCGGCGTTCGTGTCGGCCTGGGCCTTGTCGAGGTATTCGCCCGCACGTTCCAGCAGGGCCTCGGCGGCGTGCAGGCGAATGCTCAGGTGGCCGAAGCTCTTGAGGGTCAGTGGGTCGTCCGTGGCTTTTTCATGGGTGGCGTCGATCCACGGCCGGGTTTTCGTGCGCACGAAGTGCAGTGCATCTGCAAAGGCGGCGCGGGCGATGCCGGTGTCGATTGCAGCGTGAAGAATCTGCGCCAGCGGGCCGACCGGGGTCGGACGCTCGAAGGCGCTTTGAAACGGGAGGACATCTTGCGATGCGACATAGACGTCTTCGAACACCACCGAACCGCTGCCGGTAGTGCGCTGTCCGAAGCCGCTCCAGTCGTCGATCACGGTCAGACCCTTGCTGTCGCGTGGGACGAACGCCAGTTGCTGCACGCCGTTTTCATCCACGACCGAAGTGGGAATGCGCTGGGCGTAGATCGCACCCGTGGCGTAGAACTTGCGACCATTGATGCGATAGCCGTTGCCGTCGCGCGTCAGGCGGGTGACGCGATCGTGTGCGGTTTTGGTGCCAAGTTCGGCGAGGGCATTACCGAAGCGCTGGCCGGCCAGTACTTCGGCATAAAGACGTTTTTTCTGCTCGGGGTTGCCGTTCACGCGCAGCACTTCGAGGGCGTAGAAATGGTTCTGTGGAATCTGCCCCAGTGAGCCGTCGGCCTGGGCAATCAAGGCGATCACCTTGGCCAGGGTGACGTTGGAAACGCCGGCGCCGCCATACTCTTTCGGCACGCTGATGCCCCACAGGCCCGAGCGGGAAAATGCCTCCAGTTCCGGGTGTGGCAAGCGGCGTTCGCGGTCGCGCAGGGCGCTGTCGCGTTTGAAGTCTTCGGCCAGGTCGCTGGCGACGATCAGGGCTTGTTCATCGCTGGTGATGACCGCGACGTGCTGAGAACTTGTCATGTGTTTCTCCAGATGTCTGGTCATCAGATCCAGGAATGCCGGGCCGGCAGCGTGCCGTTGAGGCGATAGGCACCGATGGCGTGATATTTCCAGCGCACCGGATCGTGCAGGGTGTGCACCCGGGCGTTGCGCCAGTGACGGTCGAGGTTGAATTCGGCGAGGGTCGCGCGGCTGCCGGCCAGTTCGAACAGCTTTTCGCTGGCCAGCAACGAGATCTCGGTGGTCAGCACCTTGGCTTCGGCCACGGCGATCGAGGCGCGGGCGGCGGACTCGGCGGTGAGCGGCGCGGCGCTGACTTCATCGAGCACTTGCCCGGCCTTGCGCAGCAGGGCTTCGGCGGCGTGCAATTCGATTTTCAGCTTGCCGATATCGGCGATCACGTACAGATCATCGCTGGCCCGTTCGACATTGGCGTCGATCCACGGCCGGGCGCGGGTTTTCACGAAGTCGATGGCGTCGTCGATGGCGCCTCGGGCGATACCTGCATCGATGGCCGCTTGAATCAATTGGGAGACAGCGCCCTGGATGTTCGGCGTGTCGTTGATCCGCCAGTTATCCACAACCAGTTCGGCTTCGACCTGCACGTTGTTGAGCAAAATCGTGCCGCTGGCGGTGGTGCGCTGGCCAAAGCCGGACCAGTCATCGACGATGCGCAATCCCGGCGTGCCGCGACGGATGAATGCCAGCACTTGTTTGCCGTCGTCGTTCAATGCCTTGACCGCGACCCAATGGGCGAACAGGGCACCGGTGGAGTAGAACTTCTGGCCGTTGAGGACGCCATCGGCGCTGAGGCGTGCCTTCAGTTCCAGGGTGTTGCCGGTGCCGCGTTCAGGCCCGGCATTGCCGATGCGCCAGCCCTCGAGGACGCTTTTGAACAGGTGTCTTTTCTGCGCTTCGGTGGCACTGCCGAGTATCAGGTTAAGAATGCCGAACTGGTTTTGCGGGATCTGTCCGAGCGCCGGGTCGGCGGCGGAAATGATCGCGAAGACCTTGGCCAGGGTGACGAACGAAACCTGCGGACCACCGTACTCGCGGGGGATGGAAATGCTGCCCAGGCCGCTGCGGGTGAACTGTTCGATTTCAGACCATGGGAGCTTGCGCTGCCGGTCACGTTTGTCGGCGTGCAGGCGCGCGACTTGCGCCAGTTCGTGGGCCGCCTTGATGGCTTGAGCATCGTTGCGCAGGATTTTTGCGGGCAACAACAAGGGGGCGATGTCCAGGTCACTCTGGACGATTGCATCTGCCAGACTGGACATCAGCGCCGCTCCCTGGCTGCACGCAATGCCCTGGCGATCTGCACTGGGGTGATTGTGTTCCGGACCATACCTACCTCACATCTCATGGAAGCGCCGCGTGTGGCGGCGCATGAAAACAAGAATGTCCGGTGGTCCGGTTTATATACCCTAAGCGTGTATAAATATTTTTTGAACTAACTTTTAGGAATATACATAGAAGGATGATCCCGCTGCTGTGAGCGCCCCCCTGTATTCATTGCTTGCGGGATTCGGTTGCCTTGAGCACTTTTTTCGAGGGGACTTTCAGATAAGGATTGGCGCAACCGATCTGCAGCGTACGGGCCGGTGCCCAGCGGGAATTGTTGCCCACCCGGTCGAGAATGCAGTACGTCACTTCCAGCCTCAGGTCTTCGCCGGCTTCGAGGATGATGGCCGGCGGTACCCAGACCTGGATTGGTTGGCCCACATTGGCGGACTTGAGCTTTGGCAGATCCATGCGCACATCGCCCCAGCGCAGTGTGATTTCGTCGTCGACGGCCATGTTCAAATACGGCTCGATGGTCAAGGGCACGCCGCGTTTGACCTGGCTCGGATTGACCCCCTGACGGCGAATCGCCTCGGGAATGCCCACCGGCGCCAGGCACTGGTTTTCATCGCCGCATAGCGCGGAGGGTTGGCCGCCTGGGCAATCGAGTTTGATCTGCACGTTGCAGCTGGCCGATATCGCCGGGCCCAGGCCAACCTGCATGATCCGGTAGTGAATGCGCGAAGTACCGTTGGCGACAAAACTTTCAGGCACCCGCAGTTGCACCGGTCGCCCGACATCATTGGCCGTCAGCACGCGGGAGGCCACGTAGCAGTTGTCCCAGAACAGTTCGATCAGGTCGCCTGCGTCCATGGTGGGGTAGGGTGGCACGTCGATCAGCAGATGCGCAGCGCAAGTGACGTTGATGGCGGTCTTGTTGGATTGCGCCAGGGTCGGGGCGCAAAGCCCGGATTTGTTCGGGGTGCTGTTCATGAAGTCTCCTTGAAGTCTTGCAACGAAGTCCGTTTCTGGCATATCAAAAACAAAAGCTCGAATAGAAGAAACACTCATTGACAATGATTCAAACGTGAAGAGAGTTGTTGGCTGGGGACTAGATAAAAGTTGGATGGATCAAGTGTCAATCAGATTTATTAGTAATAGAGGGTATAGGGTTTTATTCAGAAAGCTCCTACGGTTTCAAGTAAATAAACCATGCCTGTTTGTCGAGTTTTTCTGCTGAAAGCCCAGCGTTATAGGCGGATTTGCACAAATCCTCGGCTCCGCTTTGCAGTAAGCATGTATGTGCCGCGCATGCGTGCAAAGCAGGCATGTCGAGCAAAAGAGTCTGGGTTGGTAATAATGAGAGATATTTGAAGAGCGGTAACTTCCATCCATGGAAGTTTGCCGTTGTTGCGTAGGGTTGTTAGTTGTGAGCGTTGTTCAGGAATTTGCTCAGGAACTGTTTGGTCCGTTCTTCTTTCGGATTGGCAAACAACGCCTTCGCTTCGCCTTGCTCGACGATCACGCCCTTGTCGAAAAACACCACGCGATTGGCCACGTCCCGGGCGAAACCCATTTCGTGGGTGACGATCACCATGGTGCGCTTCTCTTCGGCGAGGCCGCGGATGGTCGCCAGCACCTCACCCACCAGTTCCGGGTCGAGGGCCGAGGTTGGCTCGTCGAACAGGATCACTTCCGGTTCCATCGCCAGCGCCCGGGCAATCGCCACACGCTGTTGCTGGCCGCCGGAGAGGCGACGCGGGTAAGCGTCCTCCTTGCCCGCCAGGCCAACCTTGGCCAGGAGCTTTTTACCCAGGGTAACGGCGTCGGCGTGCGGGGTCTTCTTGACCACGGTCGGGCCTTCGATGACGTTTTCCAGCGCCGTGCGATGGGGGAACAGGTTGAAGTTCTGGAACACGAAGCCCACATGCTGGCGCAAACGGCGCACCAGGCTCTGCTGCTGGTTCAGGGGACGGCTGGTATCGATCTCGATATCGCCGACCTTGATCCGGCCGCTGGTGGGTTCCTCCAGAAAATTCAGGCAACGCAGGAAGGTGGTCTTGCCCGAACCGCTGGGGCCGATGATCGCCACCACCTCGCCTTCCTTGACCTCAAGATCGATGCCCTTGAGCACGACTTGACCCTTGAACTGCTTTGTCAGTTTTTCCACGACAATCATGGGGTCAGGACTCCTGGTCGTGCCGATTGACCCGTGCTTCCAACTGGTTCTGCAGGTGCGACAGCACCGTGGCCAGAATCCAGTAGATCAGCGCGGCGGCAAGATACATGGTGAAGACTTCGAAAGTCCGGGCGGTAATCAGTTGCGCCTGACGGAACAGCTCCGGCACCTGGATGGTAGCGGCCAGCGCCGTGTCCTTGACCAGTGAAATGAAGCTGTTGCCCAGCGGTGGCAATGCGGTGCGCATTGCCTGCGGCAGGATGGCCCGGCGCAGGGTCTGCGCGCGGGTCATGCCGATACTGGCAGCGGCTTCCCACTGGCCGCGTTCGATCGAACCGATCGCGGCGCGCAGGATTTCACAGGCATAGGCGGCCATGTTCAGCGAGAAACCGATCAGGGCCGCCGGCAGCGGATCAAGCTCCATACCCAATTGCGGCAAGCCGTAATAGATCACGAACAGTTGCACCAGCAACGGCGTGCCGCGAAAGAACGACACGTAGATGCGGGCCAGCCAACTGACCGATTTGAAGCGAGACAGGCGCATCAGCGCCAGGCCGAACCCCATTACCAGGCCGAAGAACATCCCGCCCAGGCTGAGGATGACGGTGTAATACGCGCCCTTGAGCAGAAAGGGCGCGGAGTCCAGTGCGAGTTGGAAAGCTGCTTCCATTATTTGGTGACGTCAGCTTGGAAGTACTTTTCCGAGATCTTTGCCAGGGTGCCGTCGGCACGCAGCTCGTCGAGGGCCTTGTTCACGGCAGCCAGCAGTTCCGGCTCGCCCTTGCGCAGGGCAATACCGGATTCCTGGCGGGAGAACGCCTGGCCGGCAGCGACGGTTTTCGGTGCTTTCTTGGCGTATTCAAGAGCGGCCAGGCGGTCGATCAGGATGGCGTCGGTACGGCCGTTGTTCAGGTCTGCGAACTTGGTCGGATCATCGTCATAGGTGCGCACGTCGGCACCCGGCACGTTGGCTCTCACCCATTGTTCGTAGTTGGTGCCAAGGCCCACACCGACTTTCTTGCCGGACAGGTCAGCGGCGGTCTTGATGTTCAGCGCGGCTTCCTTGTCCTTCAGCACCAGCGCCTGAATTCCGGAAATGGTGTACGGCTCGGAGAAGTCATACTTCTTCTTGCGTTCGTCGGAGATGGTCACCTGGTTGACCACTACGTCCAGACGCTTGGATTCCAGGGCGGCGAGGATGCCGTCCCACTTGGTTGGCTGAATCTTGGCCTTGACGCCCAGCTTCTGGGCCAGGGCCTCGGAGAGCTCGACCTCGAAACCCGCAAGCTTGCCGTTTTCATCAACGAAACTGAACGGTGGGTAGGTGCCTTCCAGGCCGACGTTGATCACGCCTTTGTCCTTGATTTGTTGCAGTTGTTCACCGGCAACCGCCTGGCCGATCAGGCCGGCGCTCAGTGCCAGGCCCAGCGAGCCCACCAGCAGGTTGCGACGTAGTGCGGAAAAATTCATGACAAGCCCCTGTGTTTTCTTATGGAAGACGCTTAAGGAAAGTTGGCGAATTCGGGATTCGGACGACTGCGATATCCTGCCTTAAAGCAGCGTATGCGTCTCTCGCGAAATTCGCCTGTGGCATGACTATATGATGGCGTTTTTAGATTAGAAAATAATAATTAATATTCTGCTTATTCTACTTTGGAATATTTTAAGTTTTTTACTGTAGGAGCGAGCACGCTCGCGATGTTCGTCAACGATAACGCTGGCAACCTGACACCCCGCGGTGCCCTGTCGTCCATCGCGAGCCTGCTCGCTCCTACAGGAAGTCCTTGTAGGCAAACAACGCCGGTGCCCCACCGGTATGCAGGAAGATGATCGGGCCGTCGTCGAAACGCTGACGCCCGATCCCGTCCAGCAAGCCCGCCATGGCCTTGCCAGTGTAGACCGGGTCCAGCAGCAAGCCTTCGTGACCCGCCAGCAGTTTCACCGCCGCCAGCGTCCCGGCATTCGGCTCGCCATAACGTGGGGCGAAATACTCATCCCACAACTCGACCTTGAAAGCGTCCGGCAGGCTCACACCCAACAGCTCGGCGGTGCGTTCGGCCAGGCCTTGAACCTTTGGCCGCTGATCTTCATCGCTGCGCGAAACCGTCACGCCGATCACTGGCAGATCAGGCAGTGCTTCACTCAAGGCCAGGGCCAGACCGCTGTGGGTGCCGGCGCTGCCCGAGGCCAGGACGACAGCGGCGAAGGTCAGGCCGGTGTCCTTGATCTGCTCGGCCAGTTCCAGCCCTGCGCGCACATAACCCAGGGCGCCCAGCGCATTGGAGCCACCGATCGGCACCAGGTACGGCTTCTTGCCATTGCTGCGCAGTCGGCCCGCCAGGGCCTGCAATTGCTCATCGGCGTTGTCGAGGTTTTCCACCCGTTCGACCTTGGCATCGAACAGGTCGAGCAGCAGCCGGTTGCCGTTGCCGATGTAATTGCTGTCATCGGTGCCGAGGGGGTTTTCCAGAAGGGCGACGCAGCCCAGACCCAGTTTTGCCGCAATGGCCGCGGTCTGGCGTACGTGGTTCGATTGCAATGCGCCGGCGGTGATCAAGGTATCGGCACCCTGGGCCAGCGCATCGGCGGCCAGATACTCGAGTTTGCGCAGCTTGTTGCCCCCCATCGCCAGCGGCGTCAGGTCATCGCGCTTGACGTACAGGTCGCGGCCCAGCCAGGTCGACAGGCGTTCGAGTTTTTCCAGGGCGGTGGGTTGACCGAGCAGGTCGAGACGGTTAAAGCGGGCGAGCTGTTGTTTGATCATGGGTCCGTACTGGCCGTGGAAGATCTCAGGACTATAGGCAGGCCCAAAAGCCGGGGCAACCGCCAATCGCTTATAGCCAATCGGACTGAGCACAGCATTATTGGTTCTTAATTTGCCTTGCGACCCTTGCCGTAAAGTAATCGTCGTCAGTGCGGCCAGACAGTCCGGTCGCCCGTGAGGAGTTTTTTACCGTGAGTGAACGTTCCAGCCATTGGCAATTGCAGACCATCGTCAGCCAGCTGCGCACGGCGCGTGAGCAGTGGCGAGCACAAAATGGCCGTGCCAGTACCGAGCAGGGCGGTCGCGAGCTGCCTTCCCGGGCGGCCATGGCGGAGATTCTCGAAGCCTTGTGCGGCGCACTGTTCCCGATGCGCCTGGGGCCGGTTGACCTGCGTGAAGAGAGTGAAGACTTCTACGTCGGTCACACGCTGGATGTAGCGTTGAATGCGCTGTTGGCCCAGGCGCGACTCGAATTGCGCTACGCCGCGCGCCACAGTGCCCAGGCCGAGACCGAGGTTGAAGCCAGGACCATCCAGATCATTCAGGGCTTCGCCCTCGCCCTGCCGGGGTTGCGCAGCCTGTTGGACAGCGATGTGCTGGCGGCCTATCACGGCGACCCGGCGGCGCGCAGTGTCGATGAAGTGTTGTTGTGCTACCCGGGGATTCTGGCGGTGATTCATCATCGTCTGGCCCACCACTTGTACCGCGCCGGGTTGCCATTGCTGGCGCGGATCAGTGCGGAAATCGCCCACTCGGCCACCGGCATCGATATCCACCCCGGCGCGCAGATCGGCCGCAGTTTCTTCATCGACCATGGCACCGGTGTGGTGATTGGCGAGACGGCGATCATCGGCGAGCGCGTGCGGATTTATCAGGCCGTGACCCTGGGTGCCAAGCGTTTCCCGGCGGACGAAGACGGCCAGTTGCAGAAAGGCCAGCCGCGGCATCCGATTGTCGAGGATGACGTGGTGATTTATGCCGGGGCGACGATTCTGGGGCGGATCACCATCGGCCAGGGCTCGACCATCGGCGGCAACGTCTGGCTGACCCGCAGCGTGCCGGCGGGCAGCAACCTGACCCAGGCGAATCTGCAGCATGATGATGGGGCGCAGAAGTAAGTTTCTGAATTTTCGCTGACTGATCCGACCTCTTCGCGGGCAAGCCCGCTCCCACAGGGTATGTGCGTTGGTCACAAATCCAATGTGGGAGCGAGCCTGCTCGCGAAGCTTCTAAATCCCTCCATATTTCCTCCTTGCGCCAGCGTACAACCCCTACCGCCGAGCCCTGCGATTAGTCCTTAGCCCCCTATCCATGTTTAACTTGAACGTTCATTCAAGTTAAACCGGTGGTTCGCCGCCCGCTCACAACAGGAGGCTTGCCTTTGCTGAGTCCGATTTCCACAGCCACGTTTTCCCCCTTCGAGGTGCACCGTACATGAGTGCATCGTCCATCCCTCCAAGCGGTCTGATCCGCATGAATCCGCCGGTGTTCTGGTTCTCGGCGAGTTTCATCCTGTTGTTCGGTGTCGTTGTCATCGCCATGCCCGAGCAGGCCGGTGCCTGGTTGCTGGCGGCGCAAAACTGGGCGGCCAACACGGTCGGCTGGTATTACCTGCTGGCGATGACCCTGTATCTGGTCTTCGTGGTGGTCACCGCCTTGTCCGGCTACGGCAAGATCAAGCTCGGTGCCGACCACGACGAGCCCGAATTCAGTTACCTGTCCTGGGCCGGCATGTTGTTCGCCGCCGGGATCAGCATCACCCTGTTTTTCTTCTGCGTGTCCGAGCCCCTGACCCACATGCTGCAACCGCCCCAAGGCGAGGCCGGGACGGCAGATGCGGCGCGCCAGGCGATGCAGATTCTGTTTCTGCACTGGGGCCTGCATGGCTGGGGCGTGTTCGCCTTTGTCGGCATGGCGCTGGCCTACTTTGCCTACCGGCATAACCTGCCATTGGCCCTGCGTTCGGCGCTGTATCCGCTGATCGGCAAGCGCATCAATGGTCCCATCGGTTACGCGGTGGACGGCTTTGGCATCATCGCCACGGTGTTCGGCCTCGGCGCCGACATGGGCTTCGGTGTCTTGCACCTCAACTCGGGCCTGGACTATCTGTTCGGCATCGCCCACACCCAATGGATTCAGGTCGGCCTGATCACCTTGATGATGGGGGCGGCGATCATCGTGGCCGTATCCGGCGTCGACAAGGGTGTGCGGGTCATGTCCGACATCAACATGCTGCTGGCCTGTGCGCTGTTGCTGTTCGTGTTGTTCGCCGGCCCGACCCAGCACTTGCTCAACACCCTGATCCAGAACCTCGGCGATTACCTCGGCGCCTTGCCGATGAAAAGTTTCGACCTTTACGCCTACGACAAACCCAGCGACTGGCTGGGTGGCTGGACAGTGTTCTACTGGGCCTGGTGGATCGCCTGGTCGCCCTTCGTGGGCTTGTTCATTGCGCGGATTTCCCGTGGTCGGACTATCCGCGAATTCGTCTTCGGCGTGTTGTTGATTCCGCTCGGCTTCACTCTGGCGTGGATGTCGATCTTCGGTAACAGCGCCATCGATCAAGTGCTCAATCACGGCATGAGCGCGCTCGGCCTGTCAGCCCTCGACAACCCGTCGATGACGCTCTATCTGCTGCTGGAAACCTACCCGTGGAGCAAGACCGTCATCGCGGTCACGGTATTCATCAGCTTCGTGTTTTTCGTCACCTCCGCCGACTCTGGCACCGTGGTGCTCTCGACGCTGTCCGCCAAGGGCGGCAATCCCGATGAAGACGGGCCGAAATGGCTGCGGGTGTTCTGGGGCGCGATGACCGCGCTGGTGACCAGCGCGCTGCTGTTCTCCGGTAGCATCGATGCGTTGAAGTCGGCGGTGGTGCTGACCTCGCTGCCGTTCTCGCTGATTCTGTTATTGATGATGTGGGGGCTGCACAAGGCGTTTTATCTGGAATCGCAGAAGCAGATCGCACAGATGCATTCCCTGGCGCCGGTCTCCGGATCACGGCGCGGCGGCTGGCGGCAACGCTTGAGTCAGGCCGTGCATTTCCCTTCGCGGGACGAGGTTTATCGCTTCCTCGATACAACGGTGCGTCCGGCGATCGAGGAAGTGTCGGCCGTGTTCCGGGAAAAGGGTTTGCATGTGGCGACGCATCCCGATCCGGCCACAGATAGCGTCAGCCTGGAAATCGGCCACGGTGATCAACATCCGTTCGTTTACCAGGTGCAGATGCGCGGCTATTTCACGCCGTCGTTCGCCCGTGGCGGCATGGGTTCCAAGCAGCTCAACAATCGCCGTTACTACCGGGCCGAAGTGCACTTGAGCGAGGGTAGCCAGGACTACGATCTGATGGGCTACACCAGGGAGCAGATCATTAACGACATCCTCGACCAGTACGAACGGCACATGCAGTTCCTGCATCTGGTGCGTTGATTCCGAGCAGGGCGCCGGGGCTGTTCAGTTCTCGGCGCTCAGCACCATGAACAACACCAGCGCCGCCACCGGAATGCTGAACACCATCGTGCCTATCCCCAGTTCCGTGCTCAGCGACTGACCGGCGGACACCATGCCGATGGCGCCGTTGATCACCGTCAACGCCAGCCACAGGATCACGAAACTGTAGGTGAGGGTCTGCCGGCTGAAGCCGATTTTCTCGCCGATGAACAGCATCATCGCGAGCAGGATCAGGCCGAAGGTGATGATGATGGTGGTATGCATGGCTTGCTTCATCCTTGCGATCGGTGTCGCCTGTACGTAGCTTTTGCGACTTTGTTCCTACCGCGCCTGATCATGCAAGCCTGTCGTTGATTTGTCGGTGTTCCGACGAAGAGGCCAGTCCTGACAGCAAAGATCCCAAGGTTCAACGAAAAAACGGCACATCCCCCAACACCGTCGCCCGCTGCATCACCCGCCGCGCCGGCCGGTAATCATCGACGGCGTAGTGTTGGGTCACGCGGTTATCCCAGAATGCAATGTCGTCCTGCTGCCAGCGCCAGCGAATGGTGAATTCCGGGCGCGTCCCATGGGCGAACAGAAACTTTAGAATCGCATCGCTTTCGGTTTCCGACAGTTCGTTGATCTTCGAGGTGAAGCCTTCATTGACGAACAGTGAGCGGCGCCCGCTGACCGGGTGTGTGCGGATCACCGGGTGCGACAGCGGCGGGTTCTTGCGTCGTGCTTCTTCCCACTGAACCAGCGCTTCAGGCGTATTGCCGTAGCGCTCCAGCGGGAACGAACGAGTGAAATCGTGAGTGGCGGTCAGGCCTTCGAGCAAGGTTTTCATCGGCGCCGACAGGGCTTCATACGCGGCAATCCCGCTGGCCCACAAGGTATCGCCACCAAACTCCGGCAGCAGCTTGGCACTGAGCACCGCGCCCATGGCCGGGGTCGGCAGGAAGGTCACGTCGGTGTGCCAGATTGCGTTGTCGCGCACGTCGGTGACAGCGGTGTCGAGGATCAGCACTTCCGGCTGTTCCGGCACATTGGGGTAGATCGGGTGAATGTGCAGGTCGCCAAAGTTCGCCGCGAATCGCGCCTGTTGTTGTGGCGTGATCGGCTGGTCGCGAAAGAACAGGACTTGATGCTTGAGCAGGGCTTGTTCGAGGGTATTGCGTTGTTCCGTGTTCAGCGGCTGGCTGATGTCGATGCCGCTGATTTGCGCGCCGAGGGCGGAGCTCAGGGGGACGATGGTGAACTGGCTCATGGTGGTTCTCTCAAATTCGGGGGGGCCGAGCTTTTTGTGGGAGCGGGCTTGCTCGCGAAAGCGATATGTCAGTCACAACAGGGGTGCCTGACACTCTGCAATCGCGAGCCTGCCGCAAGCGGGCACCCGCTCCTACAGGGGGTCGATATTCAGTGGACCTGGCCGTGCCACGGCACCAGTCTGCGTTGCAGGGCTCGCAGGCCCAACTCCATGGCGAAGGCGATCAGTGCGATCACCAGGATCCCCAGTACTACCACGTCGGTGACCAGGAACTGCGCGGCCGACTGCACCATGAAGCCCAGGCCGCTGGTGGCGGCGATCAGTTCGGCGGCGACCAGAGTCGACCAACCCACACCGAGACCAATGCGCACGCCGGTCAGGATATCGGGCAAGGCACTCGGCAAAATCACGTGACGAATCAACTGTGCCCGTGTCGCACCCAACGACTGCGCGGCACGCAATTTGGCCGGGTCGACCGTGCGCACGCCGATGGCGGTGGCGACGGCAATAGGGGCGAAGATCGCCAGGTAGATCAGCAGCACTTTCGACAGTTCACCGATGCCGCACCAGATCACGATCAGCGGCAGGTAGGCCAGCGGCGGAATCGGCCGGTAGAACTCGATCAGCGGATCGAGCACACCACGGGCAATACGGTTGGCGCCGATGGCGATGCCCACCGGGACGGCGGTGAGGATCGCAAAACCGAGGCCCAGGCCGATGCGGCTCAGGCTCGCGCCGAGGTGCTGCCACAGGGTGGAATCCATGTAGCCCGAAGTCGCCAGCAGCCAGCCTTTTTGCAGAACGGCGGAGGGCGGCGGCAGGAACAGCGGCTCGATCAAGCCGGTCGCCGTGACGGCCCACCAAAGAACAACGAGAGCGACCAGTGTCAGCGCACTGATCCAGCGAGTGCTCAAGCTGCGTCGTGCAGGTGTCACGGGCGTGCCTGGCTTTATCGCGGCGACTGGAATTTCGTAGCTGCTCATGCGCGCTCCTGCCGCTGGGCGGCGCTGCGTTGAGCGAACACTTTGGCGAGTACGTGTTCGCGGGTTTCGATGAAGCGCGGGTCGGATTTGATCGAGCGAGCCGACTCACCGGCGGCATAACGCTGGCCGAAATCGAGGCTCAGGCGCTCGACGACTTGTCCCGGGTTGGGCGCCAATAGAATCAGGTCGGTGGCGAGGAACACGGCTTCTTCGATGTCGTGGGTAATCAGGAACACCGGTTTGGCGGTGCGTTGCCAGACTTGCAGCAACAGCTCCTGCATCTGCTCGCGGGTGAAAGCGTCGAGGGCACCGAACGGTTCGTCCATGAGCAACACGCGCGGGTCGGCGGCGAGGGCGCGAGCCAGGCCGACACGTTGCTTCTGACCGCCGGAAAGCTGCCAGATGCGCCGCTGTTCAAAACCGGACAGATCGACCAGTGCGAGCATTTCCCTGGCGCGGGTTTCGCGTTTGTCCCGGGCGATGCCGGCCAGCTCCAGGCCAAAACCGACGTTGGCCAGCACGTCTTGCCACGGCAGCAGCGCATCGTCCTGGAACACCACGCCGCGCTCGGCGCTCGGACCTTTGACTGGAACGCCATCAAGGGTGATGCGCCCGGCGCTGGGTTCGACGAAACCGGCAATCAGGTTCAACAGCGAAGTCTTGCCGCTGCCGGACGGGCCGAGGGCGACCAGCAATTGCCGAGGCCCAAGGTTCAGGGAGATATCCGCCAACACCGGTTCCGGGTTGCCGGGGTACCGTGCGCTGATGCGCTCCAGTTGTAGCAAAGCCATCGCGTGGACTCCCGATCAGTGGGTGATGAACCTGGCGCCGTCGGCCGCCAGCAAGCGTAGAGGGGAAGTCAGTTTCATCAGAAAGCTCCTTGTCAGGCGACCGAGTGTCGGCGTGAGAAAGAGACTAAATGATCTAAAAATTCGAAAATAAATAACTTTTTCGAATTAGCTTATGAGAGGAGTTTCTGGGGGGGAGGAACCTTTGTGGGAGCGAGCAAGCTCGCTCCCACAGGGGGGCTGTTTTGACGGTTAGTTACTGATTGCCAGAATGCTCGCCTGGTAAGCCCCGACAAACACATCGAAATCACCGACTTCGCTCTGTTCCAGCTCAGCCTGTTGAGCCAGTGACGCACGCGCCAGTTCTTCGAACCGGGCTTGTTCCTCAGCCGCCAATGGCTCGCTGCGGAAGAATTCGGCATGGGCCTGGCTCTGGCGCAGGGAGAACTGGGCAAAGCTTTCCTTGTGCTCGGCCATGGCTGCCAAGACCTGGGCCGATGGCGTCAGGGAAGGGTCCTGGACCTTGGCCAACTGGGCGTCCAGCGCCTTGCTGTGGGCATCGCCGCCATGGCTCTGATCGAGCATCGCCGCCAGAGGGGCAATATTTTCCAGCAGCTCAGCGGCCCATTCCTTCAGGTCGACCGGCTGGCCATCCCGTTGCAACTGCAGGCCCGGACGACGACCCTCCTTGACCACACTGAGGAAGTTCGACGTCGCATTGCCGCAACTGGTGCTGGTCAGCAGCGGGCTGTCGTTGAGCGCGCAATACAACAGGAACGCGTCGAGGAAACGCGACTCGGTGAGGTCGATGCCCATCGGCAGGAACGGGTTGATATCCAGGCAGCGCACTTCAACGTACTGGATGCCACGGGCCATCAGTGCCTGGATCGGACGTTCGCCGGAGTAGGTCACGCGTTTCGGGCGGATGTTGGAGTAGTACTCGTTTTCGATCTGCAGGATGTTGGTGTTGAGCTGTACCCACTCGCCATCCTGGTGGGTGCCGACTTCGACATAGGGTGCGTACGGCGTGGCCACCGCTTTGCGCAGGCTGTCGGTGTAGCTGTTCAGGTCGTTGTAGCACGGCGTCAGGCCGGCCTGGGCGTTGCTCTGGTAACCCAGGTCGCTCATGCGCAGGCTGGTGGCGTACGGCAGGTACAAGGTTTGCGGGTCCAACTGTTCCAACTGATGCGAGCGACCGCGCAGGAAGCCGGCGTCCAATGCCGGTGACGCACCGAACAGGTACATCAGCAGCCAGCTGTAGCGGCGGAAGTTGCGGATCAGTGCGATGTAGGACGACGACTGGAAATCGCGGTCGGTGCCGACAAAGCCTTCGGCCTGCTTGAGCAACGGCCAGAGTTTTTCCGGCAGGGAAAAGTTGTAGTGGATGCCGGCAATGCACTGCATCGTCTTGCCGTAACGCAGGGCCAGGCCCTTGCGGTACACGTACTTGAGTTGCCCGATGTTGGACGTGCCGTAGTAGGCGATCGGGATGTCCTCCTCAGCCGGCAACGGGCACGGCATCGACGGACTCCACAGGTACTCGTTGCCGAGCTTGCTGTAGGCAAAGCGATGAATGCTGTCCAGGCTCGCCAGCGTGTCCGCCGGGTCGGGCAGGGCCGGAGTGATGAACTCCAGCAGCGACTCGGAATAATCGGTGGTGATCTGTTCGTTGGTCAGCGCGGAACCCAATTCTTCCGGGTGCGGCGTTTGCGCCAGACGACCTTCGCCGGTCACGCGCAGGCATTCACGTTCGATGCCGTGAAGGCACTGTTCGAGCAGAGAGAGGTTGGCGCGCTCGCCGAGCAGAGCCAGGCGGCGGTTGAGAAGTTCGCTCAAGTTGGATTCCTTCACGCGTCAGTCGCCCCAATATGGGGGTGGGCAAGACGGTCTACAAGGGTGAAGTTAAAACTGGCGTTTTCGCCTGGTTTTTGTCGCCGGTTGGTCAAAAACTGCACAACCTCCCTGTAGGAGCGAGCATGCTCGCGATGGACGTCAACGATGACGCTGGAAGCCTGACACCCAGCGGTGTTCTCGGATCCATCGCGAGCTTGCTCGCTCCTACAGGGAAAGGCATTGCGTCGAAATTAACTCAAATCGATGACGACTAGCTACAGGACAGCGAACGTGCCTTGTGCTTTTGCGACCAGTTTGTCGCCCTGCATCACATCGGCCTCGACCACCAGGGTGCGACGGCCCGGGTGGATCACCCGCGCCGTGCACATCACCTCGCCGTCAGAGACGGCGCGGATGTAGTTGATCTTGCACTCGATGGTCGCGCTCTGCTGGTCAAAGCCGTGGGTGCTGGAACAGGCCAGCCCCATGGCGATGTCCACCAGACTGAACAAGGCCCCGCCGTGCAGCTTGCCGCTGCGATTGCGCAGCTCGGGTTCCAGCACCAGGGCGACTTGCGCCACCCCGGTTTCCAGACTGTGCAAGCGGCAGCCCAGCAGCTTGAAAAACGCGCTTTCGATCAGGCCGGCCGGGATATCCATCAGCGTTTCTTCAACTGCTTGGCATTGGCGAACAGTGAAGCCATGGCATTGTTGCTCGGTGCAGCCGCCGTGGTTTCCTTGCGCGGAGCGGTGTTCTGGGACTGACGTGGCGCCGACCCCGGACGCGCGCCGCGAGCGCCGTCGATTTTCTCCCCCGGTGTGTCGCTCATGCGCATCGACAGGCCCACGCGTTTGCGCGGGATGTCGACTTCCATGACCTTCACTTTCACCACGTCGCCGGCTTTCACCGCTTCGCGCGGATCCTTGATGAACTTCTCCGAAAGCGCGGAGATATGCACCAAACCGTCCTGATGCACGCCGATGTCGACGAATGCGCCGAATGCGGTCACGTTGGTCACCACACCTTCGAGGATCATGCCCGGTTGCAGGTCCTTGAGGTCTTCGACGCCTTCCAGGAACTCGGCGGTCTTGAACTCGGGACGCGGGTCGCGACCTGGCTTGTCCAGTTCCTGAAGGATGTCGGTGACAGTGGGCAAGCCGAAGGTTTCGTCGGTGAATTTTTTCGGGTCCAGGCGCTTGAGGAAGGCACTGTCGCCAATCAGCGAACGAATATCGCGATCAGTCTCGGCGGCGATGCGCTGCACGAGTGGATAGGCTTCCGGGTGCACCGCGGAGGCGTCCAGGGGATTGTCGCCGTTCATCACGCGCAGGAATCCGGCCGCCTGCTCGAAGGTTTTTTCGCCCAGGCGCGCGACTTTCTTCAGCGCGGCGCGGGTCTTGAACGCGCCGTGCTCGTCGCGGTGACTGACGATGTTCTGCGCCAGGGTCGCGTTGAGGCCGGAGATGCGTGCCAGCAACGCTACGGAGGCGGTGTTCACGTCCACGCCGACGGCGTTCACGCAGTCCTCGACCACAGCATCCAGGCCGCGCGCCAGTTTCAGTTGTGACACGTCGTGCTGGTACTGGCCGACACCGATGGATTTCGGGTCGATCTTCACCAGTTCAGCCAGTGGATCCTGCAGGCGACGGGCAATCGATACCGCGCCACGGATCGACACGTCCAGGTCGGGGAACTCCCTGGCGGCCAATTCCGACGCCGAGTAAACCGAAGCGCCGGCCTCGGAGACCATGACCTTGGTCATTTTCATCGCTGGATATTTTTTGATCAGATCGGCGGCCAGCTTGTCGGTTTCACGGCTGGCGGTGCCGTTGCCGATGGCGATCAGGTCCACGGAGTGCTTGGCGCACAGGGCGGCGAGCACGGCGAGGGTCTGGTCCCATTTATTGTGCGGTACGTGCGGGTAAACCGTGGCGTGATCCAGCAGCTTGCCGGTGGCGTCGACCACGGCCACCTTGCAACCGGTACGCAGGCCAGGGTCGAGGCCCAGGGTGGCGCGCGGGCCGGCCGGGGCCGACAACAGCAGGTCGTGCAGGTTGTGAGCGAACACGTTGATCGCTTCGGTTTCCGCGCCATCGCGCAGTTCGCCCAGCAGGTCGGTTTCCAGATGGGTGTAGAGCTTGACCTTCCAGGTCCAGCGCACCACTTCGCCCAGCCATTTGTCGGCAGCGCGGTTCTGGTTCTGGATGCCGACGTGCTGGCCGATCATCCCTTCGCATGGGTGCATGGTGCCGGGCAGTTCGTCGCCGACTTTCAGCGCGGAGCTGAGAATGCCTTCGTTGCGGCCACGGAAAATCGCCAGCGCGCGGTGCGAAGGCATGCTTTTGAGCGGTTCGTCGTGTTCGAAGTAGTCGCGGAACTTGGCGCCTTCTTCTTCCTTGCCGGCGATCACGCGGGCACTGAGGGTGGCTTCCTGCTTGAGGAAGTTGCGCAGCTTTTCCAACAGGCCTGCGTCTTCGGCAAAGCGTTCCATGAGGATGTACTTGGCGCCTTCGAGGGCAGCCTTCACATCGGCCACGCCTTTTTCCGCGTCGATGAAGCGCGCGGCTTCGGTTTCCGGGCTCAGGGACGGATCGTTGAACAGGCCGTCGGCCAGCTCGCCGAGGCCGGCTTCCAGGGCGATCTGGCCCTTGGTGCGGCGCTTTTGCTTGTATGGCAGGTACAAGTCTTCGAGACGGGTCTTGGTGTCGGCGAGCTTGATGTCGCGTTCCAGTTGCGGGGTCAACTTGCCTTGCTCTTCGATGCTGGCAAGGATGCTGATGCGCCGTTCGTCGAGTTCTCGCAGGTAGCGCAGGCGCTCTTCCAGATGACGCAATTGCGTATCGTCGAGGCTGCCGGTCACTTCTTTACGGTAACGGGCGATGAAGGGAACGGTAGAGCCTTCATCGAGTAGCGCGACGGCCGCTTCGACCTGTTGTGGGCGTACACCGAGTTCCTCGGCGATGCGGCTGTTGATGCTGTCCATAAAACCACCTGACAAATTGTGAAAGCAGGCTCGCAGGCGCGGAAACAGGGCCTTTGCGAGTCTGGTTGAGCGGCCTGGCCAGCGCCGCTGCCTGGGTCGACAGGCATAGCGTTGACCCGTGAAATCGAACAATTACTGCGGACGCGAGCAAAATAATTCGCATCCCTCTGTAGTACCGGTCTGACGTTGCCTGACACAAAAGGCCGCGCATTATAACCAGCGTTACGGCATTCGGGGGCATCACCGGTTACCGGTGCAAAGGCCGGTTTTCTGGCACTAAAGGAAAAATCTGCTAACAATGCACACGGTGCGTGTAACGGTAGCTACGCCATAATGCGCGCCGAGATCAAAGGAGCATCCAATGAGCAGCACTGCACAAACTGCTGAAGGCGAAAAAATTCTTATCGTTGACGACGATCCGGGGCTCAGCAGCCTGCTGGAACGTTTTTTCGTCAGCAAGGGCTACCGCGCCCGCGCCGTCCCGAACACCGAGCAAATGGATCGCCTGCTGGCGCGCGAAGTGTTCAACCTGGTCGTCCTCGACCTGATGTTGCCTGGCGAAGACGGCCTGACCGCCTGCCGCCGCCTGCGCAACGCGAACAACCAGATTCCGATCATCATGCTCACCGCCAAGGGCGACGAGCTGAGCCGGATCAAGGGCCTGGAACTGGGCGCCGACGATTACCTGGCCAAGCCGTTCAACCCCGATGAGCTGATGGCTCGCGTCAAGGCGGTATTGCGTCGCCAGTCGGCTCCGGTGCCGGGCGCCCCGGGCAGCGAAGACGAAAGCGTGACCTTCGGTGACTACGAGTTATCCCTGGCCACCCGCGAGCTCAAGCGCGGCGAAGAAGTACACATGCTCACCACCGGCGAGTTCGCGGTACTCAAGGCCCTGGTGATGAACGCGCGTCAGCCGCTGACCCGCGACAAACTGATGAACCTGGCCCGCGGTCGCGAGTGGGACGCCCTGGAGCGATCCATCGATGTGCAGATTTCCCGACTGCGCCGGATGATCGAGCCCGACCCGTCCAAACCGCGTTATATCCAGACTGTCTGGGGCGTGGGTTACGTGTTTGTTCCGGATGGTACCGCCACCAAGTGATTGTCGATTTGTAGGAGCGGGTCATGCGGACAACGGATCGATCGATCCTGTCCGCAGACTCGCGATCCGCAATATGCGAGCATCGCTCGCTCCTGCAATGTCTAACGGTTATCCATGAAAACCCCCGTTTGGTTCCCCCAGAGCTTTTTCTCCCGCACCCTTTGGCTGGTGCTCATCGTCGTTCTCTTTTCCAAGGCGCTGACCCTGGTTTATCTGCTGATGAACGAGGATGTGCTGGTGGACCGCCAGTACAGCCACGGTGTCGCCCTGACGCTGCGTGCCTATTGGGCAGCCGATGAAGAAAACCGAGACAAAATCGCTGGTGCCGTGCCCCTGATACGAGTGGTGGGGGCGGGAGTGCCGGAGGGCGAGCAACACTGGCCCTACAGTGAGATCTATCAGCGGCAAATGCAGGCTGAGCTGGGGGCTGACACCGAAGTGCGATTGCGCATGCATGCACCGCCAGCGTTATGGGTTCGAGCGCCAAGCCTGGGTGAGGGTTGGCTCAAGGTTCCCCTGTATCCGCACCCACTGCGCGGTCAGAAAATCTGGAACGTGCTTGGCTGGTTCCTTGCCATTGGGTTGCTGTCCACTGCGGCGGCATGGATCTTCGTCAGCCAACTCAACCAGCCATTGAAACGTCTGGTGTACGCCGCGCGGCAACTGGGTCAGGGCCGCAGCGTGCGCCTGCCGATCAGCGATACACCGAGTGAGATGACCGAGGTTTACCGCGCCTTCAACCAGATGGCCGAAGACGTCGAACAGGCCGGTCGCGAGCGTGAACTGATGCTGGCCGGGGTTTCCCATGATTTGCGCACGCCGTTGACCCGCTTGCGCCTGTCCCTGGAGCTGATGGGGGATCGCACCGATCTGACCGACGACATGGTTCGTGACATCGAAGACATGGACGCGATTCTCGATCAATTCCTGGCGTTCATTCGCGACGGGCGTGACGAGTCGGTAGAAGAAGTTGACCTCAGCGACCTGGTCCGCGAGGTCGCTGCGCCCTACAACCAGAATGAAGAAAAAGTGCGGCTGCGCCTGGAGCCGATCCAGCCGTTTCCGTTACGTCGTGTGTCGATGAAACGACTGCTGAACAACTTGATCGGCAACGCGTTGCATCACGCGGGCAGCGGTGTGGAAGTGGCGGCCTATGTCTCGGGTGACATCGCTGCGCCATACGTGGTGCTGAGCGTCATGGACCGTGGCGCCGGGATCGACCCATCGGAACTGGAAGCGATCTTCAACCCGTTCACCCGTGGTGACCGCGCGCGCGGCGGCAAGGGCACTGGATTGGGGTTGGCGATCGTCAAGCGAATTGCTTCGATGCATGGCGGGAATGTTGAGCTGCGTAACCGTTCGGGCGGTGGGCTGGAGGCTCGGGTGCGGTTGCCGCTGGGGTTGATGCTGCCGCGGGATGCGGTTTAAAGGCAGCTTCGAGCGCCAAGCTTCAAGCTGCAAGAAAAGCGGCTTTTCACTTGCCGCTTAAAGCTTGCAGCTTATAGCTGCTTTTAGCCCTTCCCTTTGGTCCGCGTCATGTTCGGCCCGCCGTTCTTCTCCAAATGCTCAATGATGATCCCCGCCACATTCTTCCCGGTGGTGGTCTCGATCCCTTCAAGCCCCGGCGAGGAGTTCACTTCCATCACCAGCGGCCCGTGATTGGAGCGCAGGATGTCGACACCGGCGACCGCCAGGCCCATGACCTTCGCCGCGCGCAAAGCGGTCATGCGCTCCTCTGGCGTGATCTTGATCAGGCTCGCGCTGCCACCGCGATGCAGGTTGGAGCGAAACTCGCCGGGTTTGGCCTGGCGCTTCATCGCTGCAATCACCTTGTCACCGACGACGAAGCAGCGAATGTCCGCGCCGCCGGCTTCCTTGATGTACTCCTGAACCATGATGTTCTGCTTGAGGCCCATGAACGCCTCGATCACCGACTCTGCCGCTGTCGCGGTTTCACATAGCACCACGCCAATGCCCTGGGTGCCTTCCAGCACCTTGATCACCAACGGCGCGCCGTTGACCATTTCGATCAGGTCGGGAATGTCATCGGGGGAGTGGGCAAACCCGGTAACCGGCAAACCGATCCCCCGACGGGACAACAATTGCAGTGAGCGCAGCTTGTCCCGCGAACGGGCAATGGCCACCGATTCGTTGAGCGGGAATACCCCCATCATTTCGAACTGACGCAGCACCGCGCAACCATAGAACGTCACGGACGCACCGATCCGTGGAATCACCGCATCGAAACCCTCCAGTGGCTTTCCGCGGTAGTGGATCTGCGGCTTGTGGCTGGCAATGTTCATGTAGGCGCGCAGGGTATCGACCACCACCATTTCATGACCACGTTCGGTACCGGCTTCGACCAGGCGACGGGTGGAATACAGACGCGGATTCCGCGACAGCACAGCGATCTTCATGCAACACCTGTGGAGGAGGTAGATACCGGGAACACCGGCTTGTCTTGTACATACTTGATGCCCGGATTGACCACCAACTGGCCGTCGATCAGGGCTTTGGAGCCGAGCAGCAGGCGATAGCGCATGGACTTGCGGCAGGCGAGCGTGAACTCGACCCGCCAGACCCGATCACCAAGGGCCAGGGTGGTGCTGATCACGTATCGCACCTGCGCGTGACCGTTTGAGCTTTTAATGGTTTTCATCGTCACCAGCGGTGCTTCGCAGCGTCGGTGGCGCAGCTGGACGACGGAACCCAGGTGAGCGGTAAAGCGCACCCACTGCTCTCCATCGCGCTCGAATGGCTCGATTTCAGTGGCGTGGAGGCTTGAGGTGCTGGCACCGGTGTCGATTTTTGCCCGAAGGCCCGCGACTCCCAAATCCGGGAGCGCTATCCACTCGCGCAGACCGACAACGGTCAAATGGTCAAATGTCTTCAATAGTGCTCAACCGGCAGAAACCGCTCGGGCCGCAGGCGGCCAACTTCGCGGTATTCACGCAGAATAATGATTAAAAGGCGACAGATATCTACAGCCCGAATTTTCAGCCCCGCAAGGTGGTTATGAAATGTCAGCATTGTAGTCCGGGCTGGTGAAATTCTTGGCACGACAGAAACGGTAGTACAGTTCACCAATATTTCAGAATGAGGAAATTCCATGGCACAAAAAAACGAAGAGGAGGACAAAGTCCGCCTCGATAAATGGTTGTGGGCTGCACGTTTCTACAAAACCCGTGCCTTGGCCAAGGCGGCGATTGAAAGCGGCAAGGTCCATTACCGGGGCGAGCGCTGCAAGCCGGGCAAGGAGCCGCGCATCGGCGATGAATTCGAAATCCGTACCGGCTTCGATGAGCGCACGGTGGTGGTCCAGGCGCTGTCCATTGTGCGCCGTGGCGCACCAGAAGCTCAGACACTCTATACCGAGACCGAAGCCAGCATCGCCAAGCGCGAAGCCGCCGCGGCCCAGCGCAAGGCGGGCGCGCTGGGTGTGAGCACCGATGGCAAGCCGAGCAAGAAGCAGCGACGGGATCTGTTCAAGTTTCGCGGCAGCAGCAACGAATAGTCCCGATTCGGACCCTTTGTCCGGGACCTACTTGCAATTGCCTGGGCGAGTAACCATATCGGGGGATTCCCCGACGCCGAAGCGAGCCTGCAAATAGCCGCTCGTCGAAAATCACTACAGCATCCGACCCCATGGGCCATAAAGAGGGCCTACGGCGTCAGAGGCGTTGAATTCCATTTTTTACCATTCAGATACCCAGACTTATGACCGACCTACCGGATACCGACTTCACTCAACGCTTCATCTTTGATGACAGCGACACCCGTGGCGAGATGGTTTCGCTGGAACTCAGCTACGCCGAAGTCCTGGCCAAACACGCCTATCCAGAGCCGGTTGCGCAACTGCTCGGCGAACTGATGGCGGCTGCGGCGCTGCTGGTCGGCACCTTGAAGTTCGATGGGTTGCTGATCCTCCAGGCCCGTTCCGAAGGCCCGATCCCGCTGCTGATGATCGAGTGCTCCAGCGAGCGCGACATCCGTGGCCTGGCCCGTTACGAGGCGGACCGGATTGCACCTGACGCGACCCTGTCCGACCTGATGCCGGATGGCTCGTTGACCTTGACCATCGACCCAAGGCAGGGCCAGCGCTACCAGGGTGTCGTCGATCTCGACGGCACGGATCTGTCCGAGTGCTTTACCAACTACTTCGTCATGTCCCAGCAGATCGGCACGCGCATCACGCTGTGCGCCGATGGCCGCCGTGCCCGCGGCATCCTGCTGCAGCAACTGCCGGCCGACCGCATCAAGGACGAAGAAGAACGCGCCGCCAACTGGCAGCACCTCTCTGCGCTGACCGGTACGTTGACCGTCGATGAGCTGTTGGGCCTGGACAATGAAACCGTGCTCCATCGTCTCTACCACGAGGAGCAGGTGCGTCTGTTCGACGTGCAGAAACTGCGCTTCCGTTGCAGCTGTTCCCGTGAACGTTCGGCCAATGCGCTGGTCAGTCTTGGTCAGGAAGATGCGCAGAATCTGGTGGTCGAACACGGTGGACACATCGAAATCGACTGTCAGTTCTGCAACCAGCAATACCTGTTCGATGCCGCCGATGTCGCTCAATTGTTCGCCGGCGCGGGCGTCGAGACGCCGTCAGATACCCGTCACTAAAACGGTTCAGCGCAGGTAAATTCACTGCCATGTGCCGGATTAACGCCGTTACGACAGGAGGGGCCTACTTTTTTTGGGCGTTTCTGGCATAATCCGGCCCACTTTTTTCGCGGTAGTAGTGCACGACTTTCTACTACAAAAACGTTTGGAGCACTCGGCCACTGGCCGACGGGGAACCTCATGACGCAAGCCAATAACGCCGTGTACACCGATCTGAGTGTTGATGATCTGGTTAAAGAAGCCCTCAACCGCGGTGAAGGCGAGCTTGCCGATACCGGCGCACTGGTTGTTCGTACCGGTCACCGTACCGGCCGTTCGCCAGTCGACCGTTTCATCGTTGACGAGCCGAGCACCACGGGCGCCATCGCCTGGGGCCCGATCAACCGCAAGTTCCCGGCCGACAAGTTCGACGCCCTGTGGGCTCGCGTTGAGGCATTCAACAACGCGCAAGAGCATTTCGTTTCCCACGTGCATGTAGGTGCCGCTTCCGAGCACTACCTGGCCGTGAAGATGACCACCCAGACCGCCTGGCAGAACCTGTTCGGCCGCTGCCTGTTCATCAACCCGGCCCAGTACAACCCGGCTGGCCGCGATGAGTGGCAAGTGCTGAACGTTGCCAACTTCGAGTGCGTGCCAGGGCGTGACGGCACCAACTCCGATGGCTGCGTGATCATCAACTTCGCACAGAAGAAAGTGCTGATCGCCGGCATGCGTTACGCCGGTGAAATGAAGAAAGCCATGTTCTCGGTGCAGAACTTCCTGCTGCCGGCCGCTGACGTGCTGCCTATGCACTGCGCCGCCAACATCGGCGAAGAGGGCGACGTGACCCTGTTCTTCGGTCTGTCCGGCACCGGCAAGACCACCCTGTCCGCCGACGAAAGCCGTTACCTGATCGGTGACGACGAACACGGCTGGGGCGAGGGCGTGGTGTTCAACATCGAAGGCGGTTGCTATGCCAAGTGCATCGACCTGTCCGAGAAGAACGAGCCGGTCATCTGGAAAGCCATCAAGCACGGCGCAGTATTGGAAAACGTTGTTATCGACGACGCCAAGCACGCCGACTACGCCGATGTCAGCCTGACCCAGAACAGCCGTGCCGCGTACCCGCTGGAGCACGTTGCCAAGCGTTCCGAGAAGAACCTGGGTGGCGAGCCGAACGCGGTGATCTTCCTGACTTGCGACCTGACCGGCGTACTGCCGCCAGTGTCGATCCTGAACAACGAGCAAGCGGCCTACCACTTCCTGTCGGGCTACACCGCACTGGTGGGTTCGACCGAAATGGGTTCGGGCAGCGGCATCAAGTCGACCTTCTCCACCTGCTTCGGCGCACCGTTCTTCCCGCGCCCGGCTGGCGAATATGCCGAGCTGCTGATCAAGCGCATCAAGAGCTTCGGTTCCAAGGTATACCTGGTCAACACCGGTTGGACCGGTGGTGGCTATGGCGTCGGCAAGCGCTTCAACATCCCGACCACCCGCGCAGTGATCGCAGCGATCCAGAGCGGCGCTCTGATCGGTGCCGAGACCGAGCACCTGGACACCATCAACCTCGACGTGCCACTGGCCGTACCGGGCGTTGAGACCGTCCTGCTGAACCCACGCAACACCTGGGCTGACAAAGCCGCCTACGACGAAGCCGCCAAGGCACTGGCCGGCCTGTTCATCGAGAACTTCAAGAAGTTCGAAGTGAGCGAAGCGATCAAGGCTGCGGGTCCAAAGCTGTAAGCGTTGGATTGAGCTAACGAAGAAGCCGTCCCGAGGGGCGGTTTTTTTGTGTCCGCGTGAATCCTCGACAGCGCGTGGACGTTACAGGCCTTCCAACTGCATCAAGTTGTCTTCGGGGAAGTTGGGGGCGATTATCATTGAGCAGGTTCCGCCAATCGAAATGCAGGTGCCATATTGTCCTGCTCACGTTTCGACAGCCCCAGAGCGCTCGCTAGCGTTGGCCATTGGCCGACGACTTGTTTGAAATTGTCGATGATGTTTTCTGCATCCGCGCGACTGACTCGAAAATACTCCGCCACTTCTCGCGCCAGCTCCAGATCCAGGGCATTGTCGGAATCGGTGATGTTCAGCTTCAAGCCGTCTGCGTGGGCCACCGGGTTCATGTCATAAGCGGCAGACAAGCGCCATCCTCGACCCGGATCAAGGATAAAACCATGGTTGCGCAGGTGGTCGTCGGTGTTGGAGACCAGAATGTTGAACACAATCCGAGACCACAACTCCCGCAGATCTGCCTTGGTTTCCGAGCCGTGTTCCATGAGCACTTCGGCCAACTCAAGGTAGCCCGCACCCACTGAGGCGTCGTCGCCATCAACACGATCGGTCATGGTCATGGCCGAGGCAAAGTGCAGTCGGCCGCCCCGTTCGGTGCGATCGAAGCGCTTGACCATGAAACAGTGATAATTGCTGGCGTAGCGTCGGGCAATTCCGGTCGCGACTCGCAGGCCACAGTGATTGGCCAAGGCATTCACCACCATTTCCCATGCGCCAACGTCATAGTCGTCGCGGGTGCTCGGGAACTTGGCAATCCACAAATGCCCGTGCTCGTCGGCAACGCTGGCCTTGGGGCGCGCACCACCCAGTGAGCCTCCCGGTGCGATCAGCATTCGCAGCCACTCGCGGCCGTCGAGTGAGGTATTGTCTGGATCGTTTTCCAGTGCGCGGCTTGCTTGCTCCAATGTCCGTAACTCTATGAAAGGTGGAGCGGCCACGCCATCGCGATCATCGAGAAAGTTGCCTTGGTCATTGAGCTTGTAGCGGATCGCGCCAACCCGATAGAGGTCATGTACGCCTAACAGGAAATCCGACTCGTAGAGCTTGCTGCCTTTAGCCACCAGGCCTTCGCGGACATCTCGTTCCATCCGCCGCTTCATCAACAATTGACCCCAGCGGTCCGGGCTTGAGTCAGCGAACACGCCAAATCGGCTTTGATGTTGCCCCGGGAACTGACGACCTTCATAGAGCCCGATTCGAGGGTCCAGCGGTGTGAAGTTCAACTCGGGATCTACGAGTGCCGCAGCGTCGTATTCAAATTCGAAGACGTCCGTGGAGAGGGTTTTTCGGGAGTGCAAGAAACCGAGGCGCCTGGGGCCATTCAAGGACTCCCAATCGGCATACACCGCAATCTGCGTCATTTTTCACCTGTCGCGGGTTTGGTTTTTCTCTTGGTCAACAGATCGGAAAGTGAGTGGGTGTTGAGGGGGAAGTCAGCGGATAGATCTTCGGCCTGGGTGGCACTTTCAATTACTCCAGTGTCCTTTTCAGGTATCGGAGAGGTTTTATTTATTGTGCTTGTTCTGCGTACTCGTCGGTTCGAGTCTATAGCTGAGGTTGTCTTGGGTTTGAGTTGTGCGTCCTGCAATTGACGGCCCACCTCATCGGTTGCCGCGAGTTTGTTCAAGTCTTTTTCCAGCCCCAAAACTTGCATGACCGACAGGTAGGCTCCAATGGTCACCCCCGAGCCACCTGACTCCAGAGAGCGCAAGGTGGTCAGTGACATGCCCGACCTCTCAGCGACTTGTTTAGCTGTGAGTTTGCGGCGTAGGCGAGCGAGTTTCAGTCGCTCGCCGAACTCGGAAAGTAGTCTGGAAGCGGTGGGCAAGAGCGGAGCTGTCTTCTTGGCCATGTGCCAATATTCCTTCATTAAGGCGCTATAACTGCCAGAATAATAGCACTTAGAGGAAAGGGGGAGCTGTGATTGGAGCATTGAAAAAGACACCATTTTCGTGACGCTGGTTTCCTTGAGGAAGGGATGATAACTGCCATTATTCCAGCTGTTTTTTATTTAAACAGCCAGAATAATGCCATTTGCGCTCTGGTGATTTGTGTCAGGCCGGGGCTTTCCAGTTGAGCATGCGTTGCTGGGCAACCTTGAGCAGGTCGCAGCCGTCCTGGGTCAGGAGGTAGAGCGCGTGGGTGATATGGGGGATGTCTTCGAGGTCGCCGTGTTTGAAGCATTGGCAGTGCAGGGTTTGCAGCAATTCGCTGGAGGCCCGGATGCGTTGAAGGGCGGCTTCGAGGATGTCTTGGGGGTTGGCTTCTGTGTCGATGATTAACGGTGGAGTGTCTGTCAGATTGGTTTCTAGTGGGCGATAGCGATTTGGAAATGGATTCAGAGTTGGCATGAGAGGTACTCGGTTTGTTGTTAAGTAACCGCCAGCACCGTGACCAAACGATGGGAGGCGGACTGTGCGCAGGCTTGGTCAACCGAGAACAACAACCCGGCTCGCCCGAAGGCGTCCCGCACACAGCCGCCATAGCAATGCACTGCGAGAACATAAATGTCCGCGGCGCGAATGATGGCACAACTATGTGCGTTGTTCTCAGGTGACCAAACCTGATCGCTGATTTGGCAGCGATGGGGAGACAGTAAATATTCGTTGTTAGTCGCGATAGCCGACGAGTTGTCTTCTTTTGTAGGACCTTGCCGAAGCTTTCATAGGTCGTTGCTGACGGCGTTATCCACACTGGACCGCGTTATCGTTCTTCGTCGGAACGCCGCCCGGAGCAGGCTCGCTCCCACAGGGAGCTGTGGTGTTTTCAGCCAGTGGACTTCGGCAAGCGCTGCCGGGCGATGTCGAGCAGGTCGTTGCCGTCCTGGGTCAGCAGGTACAGGGCGCTGACGATGTTGGGGATGTCACTCGCTTCGGCTTGTTTGAAACAGGTGCAATAAAGGGTTTCGAGCAGGTCGCTGGCGGCGCGGATGCGTTGTCGGGCGGCGTCGAGGATCTCGTAGGGGTCGGCCTCGGTATCAATGACCAGCACCGGGGTTTCGCTGTAGCGGGTCTTGAGTGGGTGGTAGCGCGCTTTCAGTGAGTCGGGGTGTTTCATTGAGTGGCTCCTGTACGAAATCGGCAAGTGTTCCCGGCTGGCCGAGACACTGTTTTCAGCCGCGCTGGAAACTATAGGAGGGTATGGCGTTGCGGAACAAGACGGCTGAGATCGACACGCGTTGTAAGGGTTTTGTCATATTTTAAGGAACGAGACTACACGTTGAAGGTGGGGTTTCAACGTGAAATAGCGAGAGGTAAAAACGCTTACAACGTTTTCAGTCGTTTCCCACCAAATCTCGGCAGAGAGGGCTTGGGACAATGTCGGATGTTTCGAGTTTTTCGGTGGGTGAGTCGGCTACTTCGCAATCTCTGAGTTGCCCGATTTCTCAAGTCTTTCCAGTCTTGCGCTGTATCATTCAGTCTCGTTTCTACCCCCGACCTTTTCTCGACTCGCTGTGATCGCCGGCCAGGCTTTTGACTCCGCAGCGGTCAACGGAGTGACAGCTCATGCACAACACCCTGGAACAGGTTTTCGGTTATCCACTGTTTCGACCCGGGCAGGAGGCAGCCGTCAGTGCCGTGCTGGCCGGGCACTCCGCAGCGGCGATTTTCCCCACCGGTTCCGGCAAATCCCTTTGCTACCAATTGCCGGCACTGTTGCTGCCGCACCTGACGCTGGTGGTCTCGCCGTTGCTGGCGTTGATGCAGGATCAACTGGCGTTCCTGCAACGCCACGGCATCTCGGCGGGCAGTATCGATTCGGCCCAGAGCCGCGATGAAGCCAGCGATGTCATGGCCCGCGCCAGGTCCGGCGAGTTGAAGATTCTGATGATCTCGGTGGAACGTCTGAAGAACGAACGTTTCCGGCATTTTCTGCAGCAAATACCGATCTCGCTGCTGGTAGTGGACGAGGCGCACTGCATCTCCGAATGGGGGCACAACTTCCGCCCGGACTACCTCAAGCTTCCCGAGTATCAGCGCCAGTTCAACATCCCTCAGGTTCTGCTGCTGACTGCAACGGCGACGCCCAGGGTCATCGCCGACATGCAGGCGAAGTTCGCCATCGCCGCCGAGGATGTAGTGACCACCGGCTTCTATCGCCCGAATTTGAATTTGCTGGTGGAGCCGGTTCGTGGAGCGGACAAGCGCAGACGCCTGGTCGAGTGGATGAGCCAGCGTCCGGGCCAACCGAGCATCGTCTACGTTACCCTGCAGAAAACCGCGGAGCACATCGCTGAACACCTGAGCCGCAACGGCATCCAGGCCGAGGCCTACCACGCAGGTTTGCCCCATGAGCAACGGGAAGCGATCCAGCATCGCTTCATGGGCGGACAGGCCAATTGCATCGTCGCTACCATCGCCTTTGGCATGGGCATCGACAAGAGCGACATCCGTAACGTGGTGCACTTCGACCTGCCCAAATCCATCGAAAACTACAGCCAGGAAATCGGCCGCGCCGGGCGTGACGGGCAGCCGTCGGACTGCCTGGTGCTGGCCAACCGCGACAGCCTCAACGTGCTGGAGAACTTCGTCTACGGCGATACGCCGGAGCTGGATGGCATCCGTTGTGTGCTTGATGAGATGCATGGCGCAGAACCTGAAGGGCAGTGGGAGTTCCTGCTGGGGCCGTTGGCGGATCAGAGCAATATTCGTCAATTGCCGCTCAAGACCTTGCTGGTACAACTCGAATTGCGCGGCTTGATCGCCCCGCGCTACGCGTACTACGCCGAGTACCGGTTCAAGTATGTGCAGGAGCCCGAAGCGCTGTTGGCGCACTTCGAGGGCGAGCGCAAGGATTTCGTCGCCGCCATCATCCAGACCTCCAGCCGCGCCCGGACCTGGGCAACGGTGAATTTCGAAGCGTTGTACGAGCAGCATCAGGCCGAGCGCAGTCGAGTGGTCAAGGCGCTGGATTACTTTCAGGAAAAGGGCTGGGTGGAGCTCGAAAGCAAGCAGATGACCGAGGTCTACAGCGTGTTGCAAAGCGGTTTCGACAGTGTCGCGTTGAGCGAGGAACTGCACGGCTATTTCACCCGGCATGAGCACACCGAGATCGCACGGATTCACGCGATGCTGGATCTGTTCGCCACCGGCCGATGCCTGGGTTATCGCCTGGCCGAGTATTTCGGCGACCACAATGCCCCGCAGCAATGCGGACATTGTTCGGTGTGTCACGGTCAAGTGGCGCGGCTCCCGGCACCACCGGAGTTGCCGGCGCTTGTGGATAAAAACTTCGAGGCCCTGTGTGGCGACTTTATCCACAGGCACGCGCAGCACACGGGCAACACGCCCTCGGCTGAACGCGTGACACGGTTTCTATGCGGGATCAGTGTGCCGTTGTTCACCAGGCTCAAGGCGCGGTCGATTTCCGGGTTTGCGGCGCTGGAGGATTATCCGTATGCCGGGGTGCGGGCGTGGGCGGAACAACACCTGCCGGGTTGAAACACGATCAATGTGAGAGTGGCGGTGCGAGGATTCGACTTGCTCGCGAAGAACGATAGCGCGGTTTCACCTTAGACTTGGCGAAACAACTCCAGGAAGCAATGCTGATGCCCCAACGCACCGACTACCCCCACTTGCAGCCCATCACCACCCGCTGGCACGACAACGACGTCTACGGTCACGTCAACAACGTCACCTATTACAGCTTCTTCGATACGGCGGTGAACACCTACCTGATCGAAGTCGGTGGTCTGGATATCCATGACGGTGAGGTGGTGGGGTTCGTGGTGAGCTCGGCCTGTGATTATTTTGCCTCCATTGCTTTTCCGGATCGCATCGAGATCGGTCTGCGGGTGGGCAAGCTGGGCAACAGTTCGGTGCAATACGAACTGGCGGTGTTCAAGCAAGGGGAAGACGAAGCCTGCGCGGCAGGGCGCTTTGTGCATGTGTTTGTCGATCGAGCGTCGAATCGGCCCGTGGCGATTCCGGCAGGGTTGCGCGGGGCGCTGGAGCGGCTGGTGGTGCAGTAAGGCAAAAAAAATCGCAGCCCTTGGGCTGCGATTTTTGTTGTACCTGCCAGCGAGGCGCTCGAGGGCTCAGTCGCGGTAGTACCTGTGGTGCTTGCGATGGCCATAGGCGTGACCACGGTGACGGTGGTGGTCGCGGTAGTAGCGACGATCGTCATGGCCGCGATACGAACCATGATCGTCGTCTTCATCATCGTACTCTTTGCCCATGTAGTTACCCAGCGCGCCACCGGCGCCACCGCCTGCCGCAGCGCCGATCAGGCTGCCGGTGGTACCGCCCATGCTGCGGCCGACCACGTTACCGCCTGCTGCGCCCAACGCACCGCCAATGGCCGCTTCGCCACGGCTGTGTTTGTTTGCACCGACGGCACTACCACCCGCGCCACCCAGGGCCGCGCCGATGGTGGAACCTGTACTGCCGCCCAACGACTGGCCGACGACCGAGCCCAAAACCCCGCCCAATGCGCCGCCTACACCGGCTTCGGTGGTGCCGCCAGCAGACGCGATACCGCTGACCAGGCCAAGGGACAACAAGAGAATCGAGGAGTACTTCATGGAGGAACCTCAAGGGGATGACGGCGCGATCCTGAGGCTCTGGAATGGGCGTGACAATTGAAATCCGACGAATAACACGACCTGTATACAATATTGCAAGTTACTGTTTTTTGGGCGGAACTTAGCGTTTTTTCGCTGGTCTGTTACTACTTCGCAAAGGCCGTTTTCGTGAGAGAACGGCCTTTTTTGTGGGCGAAAGAAAAGTATTCGAACGGAACCGTTCATGGGGTGAGTCGGCCAACGCCTTCGCGAGCAGGCTCGCTCCCACATTTGATCTTCAGTGAGCACAGCATTTGTGTTCGACCACGATCCACTGTGGGAGCGAGCCTGCTCGCGAAGAGGCCAGATCGAACGACGCGTTACGCCGACCTGGCCATGATCAGTCCAGTCTCGCTCGCCGCTTCCAGGCGGATCGCCACGAACTTCGATGTCGGCGTATGGCTGCCATCGCCAACGCTTTCCAGCGGCACCAGCGGGTTCACTTCCGGATAGTAGGCCGCCGCTTGCCCGGCCGGGATATCAAATGCCAGTAGCGTGAAGCCTTTCACTCGACGTTCCACGCCATCGTCCCAGAGCGCAACGATGTCCGCCTTCTGCCCCGGTTTGAAACCCAGGCGAATGATGTCGGCCTCGTTGACGAACAGCACGTCACGTTGTCCCTTCACCCCGCGATAACGGTCGTTGAGACCATAGATCGTGGTGTTGTACTGATCGTGGGAACGCATCGATTGCATGATCAGGTCCGGCAGCACACCGGTGGCCCGGGTGCGTTCGTGCACTAGGTCTTTGGGCAGTGCGTTCGGACGGAAATTTGCCCGGCCAGAGGCGGTGTTCCACTTGCGCGCGCCGGCACTGTTGCCCAGGTAGAAACCGCCCGGATTCTTGACCTTCTCATTGAAGTCCTTGAAGCCGGGAATGGTCTCGGCTATCAGGTCGCGGATGCGTCGGTAATCGGCCACCAGCCAGTTCCAGTCCACGGGATGGTTGCCCAGGGTTGCGGCGGCGATGCCGGCCAGGATCGCCGGTTCCGAACGCATCTGGTTCGACAATGCCTGCAACTGACCGTTGGAGGCGTGGACCATGCTGAACGAATCTTCCACCGTCACCGCTTGCGGGCCTTCGGTCTGGATATCGATGTCGGTGCGGCCCAGGCACGGCAAAATCAGCGCGTCCTTGCCGTGGGTCAGATGGCTGCGGTTGAGCTTGGTGCTGATCTGGACGGTCAGGTCGCAGTTTTGCAAAGCCTGGAAGGTGCGCGGGCTGTCCGGCGTGGCTTGTGCGAAGTTGCCGCCCAGGCCGATGAAGACTCTTGCCCGGCCTTCAGCCATCGCATGAATGGCCTCGACCACGTTGTGCCCGTCGTGGCGTGGCACCTTGAACTGGAAGCGCCGCTCCAGGGCATCGAGGAACGCCACCGGCGGACGTTCGTTGATGCCCATGGTCCGGTCGCCCTGGACGTTACTGTGGCCGCGTACCGGGCACAGGCCGGCACCCGGGCGGCCAATGTTGCCGCGCAGCAGCATCAGGTTGGCGATTTCCTGGATGGTCGCCACCGAATGGCGATGCTGGGTGATGCCCATGGCCCAGCACATGATGACGTTCTTGCCCTTGGCGTACATGCGAGCCGCTTGTTCGATCTCTACCAGCGTCAGGCCCGATTGCTCGACGATCTGCTCCCACGGCGTTTCGTCGATGGTCGCCAGGTACTCCAGCACATTGGCGCTGTGCTCATTGAGGAAGTCATGGTCGAACACCGCCGGTGCACCGGATTTCTGCGCGTCGCGTTCCCATAGCAGGAGAAATTTCGCCATGCCGCGCATGATCGCCATATCGCCGCCCAGGGCCGGGCGGAAGAACGCAGTGTTGGTCGGCTTGTCGCCGTTGGTGAGCATTTCGAACGCGTGCTGCGGGTGCTGGAAGCGTTCCAGGCCGCGCTCCTTGAGCGGGTTGATGCACACCACTTGTGCGCCGCGTTTCACCGCTTCACGCAGGGGCTCGAGCATGCGCGGGTGGTTGGTGCCGGGGTTCTGGCCCCAGACGAAAATCGCATCGGCGTGTTCGAAATCGTCGAAGGTCACAGTGCCTTTGCCGACGCCAACGCTTTGCGACAACGCCACACCGCTGGCCTCGTGGCACATGTTCGAGCAGTCAGGGAAGTTGTTGGTGCCGTAGGCGCGTACGAACAGCTGATAGAGAAAAGCCGCTTCGTTACTGGCACGACCCGAGGTGTAGAACTCGGCCTGGTCCGGGCTCGACAAGCCATTGAGGTGTTTGGCGATCAGCGCAAACGCGTCATCCCAACTGATCGGCCTGTAGCGGTCGGTTTGTGCGTCATAGCTCATCGGTTCGGTCAGACGACCCTGGTACTCGAGCCAGTAATCGCTCTGTTCCAGCAGCGAGGTGACGCTGTGTTTGGCGAAGAATTTGGCGTCGACACGGCGTTTGGTCGCTTCCCAGTTCACCGCTTTGGCGCCGTTCTCGCAGAACATCACCATGCCCTTTTCCGGAGAGTCGCCCCATGCGCAACCGGGGCAGTCGAAGCCACCGTTCTGGTTGGTCTTGAGCATGATGCGAAGATTCTTCAGCGCGTTGTCGCTGGTCAACCAGGCCTGGGCGACGCTGATCAGTGCGCCCCAGCCACCGGCCGGACCTTTGTAGGGCTTGTAGCGAGGGACGGGTGTCTGGTCGGCTTGACGGTGTTGACTCACGCTTGTTTCTCCAACGTTGGGCTGTACACCCGCGGCGCATTCTTCTGTGGCAAATGGATGAGGTTGAGGTTGTGGCGACGGGCCCATTGCACGGCAAGGCCCGTGGGTGACGACAGGCTGACCAGGGTCTGGATGCCTGCACGCAGGACTTTCTGGATCAATTCGAGGCTGCAGCGGCTGGTGACAATCGCCAGGCCACCCGCAGTCGGAATGTTTTGCCGGACAAGGCCACCGATCAGCTTGTCGAGGGCGTTGTGCCGGCCGATGTCTTCGCGGCCCAGGAGTAACTCGCCCTGGTCGTTCATGAACACTGCCGCGTGCACCGCACCGCAATGTTGCCCCAGTGGCTGGAACGCGCCGATGCGCTGACGCAGGCCTTCGAGCCACGCGGCGGGCGGCAAGGGCGCGCCGGGCAATACCTTGAGGTCCGGCAGTGCCTGCTCGACCGCCTCCACGCCGCACAACCCGCAGCCACTGGTGCCGGCCAGTTGCCGACGTTGCTGCTTGAGGTTCCAGAAGGCGCGATTGGCGATGGTTACTTGCGCGTATTGCGCCGATCCTGAGCCGCTCAGTTGCAGGTCATAAATGTCCGTGGCGTCCTCGATGATGCCGCTACCCAGGCTGAAACCGACAATGAAGTCTTCCAGGTCCGTCGGCGTCACCAGCATGACCGCCTGGCTGATACCGTTGTAGGCAATCGCCAGCGCGACTTCCTCGGCCAGCGCGGTGTTGTCCGATTCCGAGTATTCAAGATTGCTGTAGCTGTAGATCTGGCTGGCGGCGGGCGCGGGCGTTTCGAGGGCAGGCGCCGCGCAGGCAGGGCGCTTGGTGTTCATGGCTTCACCCACGGTTTGATCAGCTTTAAGACTAGGCGCGGCAAACTGTCGCGTCTAATTGCTATTACTGATCTACCGATAGATGCCGTCGATCAAGGGTTCATCTGTGATTGTTGGTAGATCGCGAAACAGGCCTCCGCCAAGGCCGAGCGTGGCGCGCTGCGACGCATGATCAGCCCCAGGCGGCCAAGGGTCTGGGCGTTCTCGATGGGTTGCAGGCGCAAGTGTTCGGTCAGCTCCTCGAGGCCACCGTCCAATGGCATCACGGCGCAACACAGGCCGCCGTGCACCGCTTGCAGCAGTTGATGGACAGCGTCGGTCTGCAACAAAGGTTGTGGGGTCAGGCCGCGGCTATGGAAGTTATGGTCGATGGATTGGCGAAAGTGCATGCCGCTGGTGAGCATGCCCAGTGGCAGTTCGATCAATGATTCCCAGCTCAATGGCGCTTCGCCAAAGGTGAAGAAACGTTGATCGTAGAGCAGCCCCATGCGGGTTTCGCTGAAAGCCAGGGAGTCGAAATGGTCGGCGTCCAGGCGTTCCAGGTAGGAAACACCGAGGTCCAGGCGATTGTTCGCCAGTTGTTCGAGGATCTGCTCGGAACTCAGTGCCGAGAGTTCAAAACGCAGGTTGGGATGTTGCCGGTGCAGGCGCTGCAGCAGCGGCAGCGGATCGAAGCTCGACAGTGGCACCACACCCAGGCGCAACGTACCGACCAGGTTGCCACGACAGGCGGCCGCCTCGGCGTACAAGCCATCGTAGGCCGCCAGTACCGTGCGTGCCCATGCCAGCACGCGCTCGCCCGGTGCGGTAAAACCTTCGAAGCGTTGACCGCGATTGACCAGCGGCAGGTCGAGCTCTTCCTCGAGACTGCGCAGGCGCATGGACAGGGTCGGCTGGGTGATGTGGCAGCGTGCGGCGGCCTGGCCGAAATGGCGGGTTTCGTCGAGCGCGATGAGGAATTTCAGCTGCTTGATGTCCATCTTCGCTCCTGGGCGCGGGAAGGACGCGATTCTATCGCAAGCGGGGTCATGGGTCGGGTTGGATTCGCAGGTGACGGCCGATGGCGACAAGGTCACGGTGACGGGTGAAGTGGCGAGCCAGGAAGAGAAGGAAAAGATTCTGCTGGCCGTGGGCAATATTGCCGGGGCAGTCGTTGGGGATTCCCGAGTAAGTCGTCAAACCGTGTGATGGCCATCGCGGGCAAGCCACGCTCCCACAGGGTCTGAGTCGTTCGCATCCTTCGTGAACGACTCAGACCCTGTGGGAGCGCGGCTTGCCCGCGATGCGGACAACTCGGTCTAGAGCCCTGCAATCAAATCCAGATAATCCCCGACCGCCGCAAACTCCGCCGTATCCTTCGGCCCCTTGCGGCTGTCCGGTTCGCGCAC
>NZ_NEHO01000018.1 GCF_002113375.1 Pseudomonas sp. R37(2017)
ATCTCCGATTAGCCCCCTGTGAAAGCTTAGTGAGCGATCACAGGGGGTGCGGCGGGGGTAGCCATTTCATTAGGGGGGGGGCTTCAGCGGCGTGGCAGGAGACCCCGCAGGGCAAGCGCGGCAGGGATGCCCAGGCCCAGCCAGCTCAGCGAGTCCCACACACCATCCCCGAGCAACGCGGCAAACAACCCTGTCGCGCTGAGCACCGCGATGCCGGTTGGAATGGCGAAGACTTTCCAGAAGTTCGACTGCCGGGGCTTCATGCCACGCTCTCCGCTTTTTCCAGCACAGGTCGGGCAGCCTTGCGCCGCACCACCCACAGGTACACCCCGCTGCCGAGCACGATGATGGTCAGCACGTCCAGGGTCGCCCAGAGGATTTGCATCGGCATGCCGCCGTAGTCACCGAAGTGCAGAGGCTGCGACATGCCCATGGCGTCCATGTACCACGGTCGTTCGGCCACCGCAGTGACTTGCAGGGTGCTGGCGTCGATCAGTACCGGCGTCAACAGATGCGAGGTCAGGTGCGTGCTGCCTTTCATGAACACCGCGTAATGGTGCTCGCTGGAAAAGCGCGTGCCGGGGAAGGCGATGAAGTCCGGCTGCATGCCCGGCGCGACATCCCTGGCGATGTCGAGCAAACGGGTGGCCGGTGCCAGTTGCGTCAGCGGCGGTGCGTCGCGGTACGGCGCGACCATGGCGCTCAGGCTGTCGTTGCGCCAGGCGGCAATGATCAGATCGGTGCAGGCACTGATCACACCGGTCACGCCGACCACCAGGGCCCAGGTCAAGGTCACCACACCGATCAGGTTGTGCAGGTCGAGCCAGCGCAGGCGCGTGGACTTGTCCTGGCGCACGGTGGCGAATTTCAAGCGGCGCATGAACGGCAGGTACAACACCGTGCCGGAAACGATCGCCACCACGAACAGAATCCCCATGAACGCCAGCAGCAACTTGCCCGGCAGCCCGGCGAACATGTCCACGTGCAGGCGCAGCATGGTCAGCATGAAGCCGCCGTTGGCCGATGGCGTCTCCAGTGCTTCACCGGTGCGGGCGTCGAGCATGAAGGTGTGGGACGAGTTCGGCTCGGTATCGGCGGTGGCCGCCATGATCGTCAGCACGGCATTGGGTTCGTCCTCCTCGAAGCCGAAGTACTGCATGACTTCACCGGGACGGTGTTTCTCGGCCGCTTCGACCAACTGCTGCAAGTTCAGGCGCGGGGTGTCCGCGGGCATCTCCTTCACTTGAGGCGCATCGCCCAGCAAGTGGTCGATCTCGTGGTGAAAGATCAACGGCAAGCCGGTCAGGGCCAGCAGCAACAGGAACACCGTACAGATCAGGCTGGTCCAGGTGTGGATCGCGGACCAGCGGCGAATTGTTTTACTTTTCATTTCATGGCCTTCTGAAAAACCAAAGCCGTCCACGAAGGACGGCCTGGTCATTGGGCGGTTCGGCTCAACGGGTTACCACTGGTACGTGGCACTGGCGACGACACTGCGCTGGTCGCCGTAGTAGCAGTAGAAGCTGTCGCAAGTCGCGATGTAGTCCTTGTCGAACAGGTTGGTTGCGTTAACGGCCAGCGAAGCGCCTTTGAGGCTGTTGTCCAGGCGACCGAGGTCGTAGTGAACCACCGCGTCGAACACGGTGTAGGCGCCGGCCTTGCCCAGCCAGGTGTTGGCCTGGTCGCCGTAGGTGTTGCCGGTGTAGCGCACGCCGGCGCCGATGCCGAAGCCGTCGAGCGCGCCGTTGTGCCAGGTGTAGTCGCCCCATGCCGACGCTTGTTGGTTAGGCATCAGTTGCAGGCGATTGCCCTTGTAGATGCCATCCTGCACTTCGGATTTGGCCAGGGTGTAGGCGGCCGTGACCCTGAGGTTTTCGTTCACATCGGAAACGGCTTCCAGTTCCAGGCCTTTGACTTTCACTTCGCCGGTCTGGCTGGTGACGGTCACGTTGCCCACGTTGTTGGTGACGGATACGTTTTTCTGGGTCAGGTCATACACGGCAGCGGTCAGCAGTGTGTTGCTGCCCGGCGGCTGGTACTTGATACCCAGTTCCCACTGCTTGCCTTCGGTCGGCTTGAACGACTCGGTCGGCGAGGCCACGGCATTGCTGGTCGGCTGGAACGATTCGGCGTAGGACAAGTACGGTACGAAGCCCGAGTCGAACACGTAGCTGATCGCCGCGTTGCCGCTGAAGTTCTTGTCGCGCTCGGTGTTGGTGGCATCGCCCTTGTTGAAGAATGTGGTCCCGGTGTGGACCCAGTCTTCACGACCACCGAGGGTCAGGCGCCATTGGTCGAGGGCCATCTGGTCCTGGATGTACAGGCCGGTCTGCTGGGTCTTCTGTTCGTAGTCGTAGAAGGCCGTGGAGCGTGGCGGACGAGTGATCGGCAAACCGTAGATCGGGTCGTTGACGTTGATGCCCGGCGCAGTACCGAAGATCGAGAGGTAGTTGGTGGTGTTGCGCTGGTGATCCAGGCCGATCAGCAAGGTGTGACCGACGTCGCCGGTGACGAAGTCGCCCTGGAAGTTGTTGTCCACGGCGATCTGGGAGATATCTTCGTCGACATTGGTGGTGCCACGGCCGGTGTTGCCTTGATCGTCGACGACAAAGCCAAAGTCAGCAAAGTCAGGGTTGTAGCTATTGACGGTCACCGCCTGGAACGACAGCTCAGACTTGGTGTAGCGCAGGTTCTGGCGGAACTGCCAGACATCGTTCAGGCGATGTTCGAAGGCGTAGCCCAGGGCGTAGTAGGTGCGGTCATAGAAGTCGTAGTTCGGATCCCCCAGGTTCTTGTGGTGGGAAATCTCGCCGAAGGGCATGTCGATCTTGGTGCCCTGGATCGGATAGAACTGGCTGGTGATACCGGTATCGTCACGGGTGAACTGCGTCAGCAGGGTGAATGTGGTGTCGTCGTCGATGTTCCACGTCAGGCTCGGGGCAATGTTGTAGCGCTTGTCATCGATGTGATCGATGGGTGTGCCACCGTCGCGCAGCACACCGCTGATGCTGTACAGGAACTCGCCTTCGTCATCGATCTTGCCGGTGCTGGCAAAGTTGATCTGGCGATGATTGTCGCTGCCGTATTGCAACTGGACTTCGCTGCTGGCTTCGGCGCTTGGGCGACGGCTGACCATGTCCAGCAGGCCGCCCGGCGGGGTCTGGCCGTACACGGACGAGGCCGGGCCGCGCAGCAACGCCAGGCGATCGAGGTTCCAGGTTTCCTGTTTCGGGTTGGCGTACACACCTTTTGGCAGTGGCAGGCCATCGAGGAATTGAGTGGGTTCGAAACCGCGCACACGCAACCAGTCGGCACGGGTGTCGCTGCCGAAACTGCTGGAGGTGATGCCCGGCAGGTAGCGCACGGCATCATCGAGGGTATGCGCGTTGCGGTCGTCCATCTGCTCGCGAGTGACGACCGAAATCGAGCGCGGTACCTCGACCAGCGCGGTATCGGTCTTGGTGCCGGCGGCGGTGCGCTTGGCCACGTAGCCTTGCACCGGACCCCAGGCGCTTTCAGTGTCTTCAACGCCGATCACGCTGGTCGCTGGCAGGGCCATCACACCCTCGGGTACCGCCACCAGGCTGTAGGTGCCGGCACTGCTTTGCTCCAGTTGCAACCCGGTGCCACGCAGGGCTTCGCGCAGGGCGTCGGCTGCGTCGAACTGGCCTTTGACCGGTGCCGAGGTCTTGCCCGCCGCCAGCGACGGATTCAGCGACAGGGCCATTCCGGCCTGGCTGGCGATCTGGTTCAGGGTATTGGCCAACGGTGCGGCTGGCAGATTGTAGGCGCGAACGCTGGACACCTGTTCAGCGGCGAACAGTTGGCTGCTGGCCAGAGGAGTGCAAAAGGCTATGGCGACCGCCAGCAAACTGGGGCGCAACAAGGTGTTGAGCGAACGGGGCATACAGCGGCTCCTGAATGGAAATATTTCTCAATTGCCTCTGTGCCGAATGAAAATCAAAAAGTGATAGGGCTGGATGAAAATAATTTCGATTCAGAAGTCGGTTGCGGCCGATCAGGCAAAAAGCTGTTTCAGGGCCTGGTATCTGCCTTGGCCACGACCTTCACCCACCATTGCGTGTGCTGCTCGATCTGCACAGGTAAGGTCGGCAGCAGGGCATTGAGCGCCAGGTCGGTGTCGCGCAGGGGGAAGCTGCCAGTGATGCGCAGGTCGGCCACTTCCGGCGCAACGCCGACGTAACCGGTTCGATAGCGCCCGATTTCATGCACCAGATCTTCCAGGCGCGTGTTATCCACCACCAGCATGCCGCGGGTCCAGGCATCCGCGCCGAGGTTGACGGCCAGGACCGGACCCAGGCCATTGTTGCGGATCACCACCTGCTGGCCTTCGTGCAGAACCTGTTCATCGGGGGTGGACTCGGGGCGAGCCGCCACCGCCGACTGCAACACGCTCAGGCGCGTGCCTTCGTCTTCGCGCTTGACCAGAAACCGCGTACCCAGTGCGCGCATGCTGCCTTCACGGGTTTCGACGATGAACGGCCGCGGGTCGCCATGAGCGGTTTCAACCAGGATCTCGCCTTCTTGAAGGACAATGCGCCGCTGCTTTTCATCGAAGCGCACATCCAGGGCACTGTGGGTGTTGAGACTGACCAGGGTGCCGTCAGCCAGGCGCAGGGTGCGCTGCTCGCCAACGGCGGTGCGCTGGTCGGCCAGCCAGTAATCGATCGGTAGGTAACGTGGCCCGGCAAACAGCGCCAGGCCGATGACCGCCACCACCCCCGCCACACCGCTGCCGAGCTTGCGCACCCGTCGGCGGATGCCTTCGCGCGATTGCAGCAGGGCTGTGCGGGCCGGGCCGTTGGCCAAGCTGAAGCGCTGGTCGAGCATGCCCAACTGACGCCAGGCGCGGGCGTGCTCTTCGTTGGCGGCATGCCACTTGGCGAACTCTTCGCGCTCAACCGGGTTGGCGCCATCCATGGACAACTGCCAGGCAATCGCCGCGTCCAGCACTTTGGCCGAGACCGGTTTGGAGTTGAGCTGGTTCATGTCGGCTCACCATACAGCGCGATGTAGCATTGGCGAATGCCCTGGGCCAGGTACTGACGCACCCGCGGCACCGACACGCCAAGGCGCTCGGCGATTTCTGCATGGCCGAGGCCGTCGAGACGGTTATAGAGGAACGCCGCCCGGGCCTTGCTGGAAAGCCTGCCGAGCAAACGGTCAATGTTTTTCAGGTCTTCGAGGATCATTTGCTGTTCTTCCGCCGAGGGTTGTTCGGCTTCGGGAATCAGCATCAGTTCGGTGAGATAGGCCTGTTCCAGCGCGGCGCGACGGAAATAGTCGAACAGCAGCCCCTTGGCAATCGCCACCAGGAAGGCCCGCGGCTCGCGCGGGGCCTTCAGGTCCTCGCGGCCCAGCAAGCGCACGAAAGTGTCCTGGCTCAGGTCTTCTGCCCGCTGCGGGCAGGCGACGTTGCGGCGAAGCCAGGCCAATAGCCAACCGCGATGGTCGCGATACAACGCACCGACGAGCTCACTTTGAGGGCTTGGGACTGACGACACGCAGCATCACCGATTGGGAAATATTGACTAACGAGAATAGTTCGCGATTGTGTCAGAGGCGGGGTAGGTAAGCAATTGGCGTTGGTCGGGTGGGAAATTGGTGAAGGCCCCTGTAGGAGCGAGCATGCTCGCGATGACGTCGTTACAGTCAACATCAATATCGACTGACCCACCGCTATCGCGAGCATGCTCGCTCCTACAGGGAGAGTCAAAGGTCAGAAGGACGGCGCCTGCTGCCGGCGCTTCCACTGATTCAGGCGCTGTTGCAAATTCAACGGGCTATGAATCTGCTGCTGCCGTGCGCGGCTGAACAGGATCAGCGCCAGTTCAGCGGTGGCCAGGGCATCGGCGCTGGCGTGGTGGCGCTCGAAGACTTCAAGCTTGAACCAGTCGATCCAGTCGTCCAGCCCGGCCTCACGAATGTGCGCCTGCGGGCACAGCAGCGGCGCAATGTCCGCCACATCCAGAAACGGATGCTGCAACTTCAAACCCAGGTGATCTTTCAGTGCCCGGCCGAGCATGTGCTGGTCAAACGGCGCATGGAAGGCCAGCACCGGACTGTCGCCGATGTACTCCATCAGGTCGAGCAACGCCTCTGCCGGGTCGCTGCCCGCCGCAATGGCGCTGGGGCCAATGCCGTGGATCAGAACGCTGGGGCCGAGTTTCACTTGTGGATATTGCAGGGTGCGTTCGAACTGCTGGCGAAAGTCGATGGCCCCGTCCTCGATCACCACGGCGCCGATGGACAACACGTGATCCTTGTTCATGTTCAACCCGGTGGTTTCCAGATCGAGTACCACCCAGCGCTGCTCGCGCAGGCTGCATTCGTTCAGGGCGGCGGCGCTGGGCAAGCGTTCCAGGCGATGTTGCAGGTGGGCGGGCAGGGTGGGGACCGGCGGGCGCAACCAGGAAAACAGGCTCATAGCTGATACCGCAACGTCAGGCTGCTTTGCAGGCGTTGTGCCTGGCGCAGGGACTCACGCAGGATGCGCCGGTCCAGATGGTTGAGGCTTTCGGGGTCGACCCGGTTTGAATAAGGAAAATTCTCCCGGGTCTGTAGTTGATGTTGTTGCATGCGGGTTTGCTGGATGAAGTGATAGGCCTCTTCGTACGCGGCACCGTCCAGGGGCTCGATGACCTCTTTGGCGACCAGTTGGCGAAAACGCTCCAGCGTGTTGTTCGCTTCGATACCGTGGGCCAGGGCCAGCAACCTGGCGCCGTCGACGAACGGTGCCAGGCCTTGGATTTTCAAGTCCAGCGTGGCCTTTTCACCATTTTTGCGCGCCAGTACGAACTCGCGGAAACGCCCTACGGGCGGGCGATTGCGCAGCGCATTCTCGGCCATCATGCGCTGGAACAAACGATTGTCGCCGACCTGATCGAGGATACCCCGACGCAACTGCTCGCAGCTTTGCTCGCTGCCCCAGACCACGCGCAAATCGAAATAGATGCTCGAACCCAGCAGGTTCTCCGGGGTTGCCTCGCGGATAAAGGCCGCAAAGCGCCGCGCCCATTCGGCCCGGGACAGACACAGCTCGGGGTTGCCGGCCATGATATTGCCCTTGCACAAGGTGAAACCGCACAACGCCAGGCTCTGGTTGATCTGCTGGGCGAGGGGCAACAACTTGCCGCGAATCTCGGCGGCATGGGCCGCATCCCTGGCTTCGAACAGAATGCCGTTGTCCTGATCGGTGTGCAGGGTCTGCTCGCGACGGCCTTCACTGCCGAAGCACAGCCAGCTGAATGGCACGCCGGGGTCGCCTTTTTCAGCGAGGGTCAGTTCGATCACTCGGCACACGGTGTGGTCGTTGAGCAAGGTGATGATGTGGGTGATCTGCGTCGAGGACGCGCCATGGGCCAGCATGCGCTCGACCAGTTGACCGATTTCGCCGCGCAGCGCCACCAGGTTGTCCACCTTCTGTGCATTGCGGATGGTGCGCGCCAGGTGGACCAGGTCGACCCGCTGCAGGGAAAACAGATCGCGCTCGGAAACCACGCCGCACAAACGTTGGTCCTTGACCAGGCAGACATGGGCGATGTGCCGCTCGGTCATGGCAATCGCCGCGTCAAAGGCACTGTGATCCGGCGACAGGTAAAACGGTGCCTGGGTCATGTGCCCTTCGATGGCTTCGTTGAAATCACTGCTGCCGTTGGCCACGGTCTGACGCAGGTCGCGCAGGGTGAAAATCCCCAGGGGTGCCTTGAGTTCGTCGACCACCACGATGCTGCCGACCTGTTGTTCGTGCATCAAGGTCACGGCTTCGCGCAATGGTGTCTGCGGTCCGCACGTTACCGGGTGGCGCATGGCCAACTCACCCAGGCGGGTGTTGAGTGAATACTGGGTGCCGAGGGTTTCCACGGCTTTTTGCTGGACCTGCTGGTTGACCTGATCCAGCAGGCTGCTGACGCAGCGCAGGGCGAAGTTGCGGAAGGTGTCCGATAAAGAAAACAGGCGGATGAATGCCGACTTGTTCAGTTGCAGGCAGAAGGTGTCTTCGCCTGCCAGGTGCTCGGTGCGGGTCGCCCGCTCACCCAGCAGTGCCGCAAGGGGGAAGCATTCGCCGGTGGTAATCTCGAAGACCGTTTCGGTGCCACCTTTTGCCGTGTGCGGACGCTCGCCCACGACCCGGCCTTGCTTGACGATATAGAAGTGTTCGACCGGGCCGTCGGCAGGTTTGATGATGCTCTCGCCGGGAGCGTAAAAACGCAGCTGGCATTGCTCGACCAGAAACGCCAGGTGAGCGTGTTCCATCTGGTTGAAGGGCGGGAAGCGCTGGAGGAATTGCAACGTGCCCTGGATGTTCTGCAACACCGCGGTTTTCCCTGCCTGTGTGAAGGCGTCCGCTTTACTCATAACCATTACCGCAGTCTTTTTTTGAATTGTTGTAGTCGGATGACTCGGACATGGTCGGCCCCTGTGGCCGGAGTGCCCATTGGACGTAAGTCTAGGTAGGCAATCAGTGTGATGGAATGTCGGAAACACCCTACGCAACTGTGGGAAAAACCTCTCTATTCTGCTATTGGAAAAATATCCGACGAAGCGCACATTGATGGTCTGCTTAGCGATGTTTCACTGCTGTGCCAGGGAACTGAATTGAACATGTAGGGAAAGTCATGTCCGACCACGATATTTTGAGCGATGCCGAGCGCGAGGCGCTGAGTGCCGTCATGCAGGAGCCCGACCTGCCACCGCAGCGGGTGCTGATCGTCGATGACGACAAGGACGCCCGGGAGCTGCTGTCAGAGATTCTCGCGCTGAACGGTATTGGCAGCCTGACCGCGGCCAGTGGTGAAGCGGCACTCAGGATGCTGGAAGAAAAGCCTTCGATCGGACTTGTGATTACTGACTTGCGCATGGGCCATGTCGACGGGCTGGACCTGATCCGCCAGGTACGCGAATCGGTTCGGGCGGCCATGCCAATCATCATCGTCTCGGGCGATGCCGACGTGAAGGACGCCATCGCTGCAATGCATTTGAGTGTGGTGGACTTTCTGCTCAAGCCGATTGATGCCGACCAGTTGCTGGCGTTGGTCAAGCATGAGTTGGGGTTGGTGCACTGATCATGAAAAACCTGTAGGAGCGAGCTTGCTCTTACAGGTCAAACAAAAAAGCCCTGATCTTTCGATCAGGGCTTTTTCATGTCCGGCGTAATCGCTCAGTTACAGGCCATTGGCGGCCTTGAACTCGCGACGACGACGGTGCAGGACCGGCTCGGTGTAACCGTTCGGTTGCCGGGTGCCTTCGACCACCAGTTCGACCGCTGCCTGGAAGGCGATGTTGCTGTCGAAGTTCGGGGCCAGCGGACGGTACAGCGCATCGCCGGCGTTCTGCCGGTCAACCACGGGTGCCATGCGCTTGAGGCTTTCCATGACCTGTTCTTCAGTGACGATGCCATGGCGCAGCCAGTTGGCGATGTGCTGGCTGGAAATACGCAGCGTTGCACGGTCTTCCATCAGGCCGACGTCATTGATGTCCGGCACTTTCGAACAGCCGACACCCTGGTCGATCCAACGCACCACATAACCGAGAATGCCCTGGCTGTTGTTGTCCAGTTCGTTCTTGATCTGTTCGGCGGTCCATTGCGGGTTTACCGCCAGCGGGATGGTCAGGATGTCGTCTACCGATGCGTGGGCACGCTTGGCCAGTTCGGCCTGACGGGCGAACACGTCAACCTTGTGGTAGTGCAGCGCGTGCAGCGCAGCAGCGGTCGGCGACGGTACCCAGGCGGTGTTCGCACCGGCCAGCGGGTGAGCGATTTTCTGTTCGAGCATCGCTGCCATCAGGTCCGGCATGGCCCACATGCCTTTACCGATCTGCGCGCGACCTTGCAGGCCGGTGCTCAAACCGATATCGACGTTGGAGTTCTCGTAGGCGCCGATCCATTTTTCTGCCTTCATGTCCGCCTTGCGCACCATCGGGCCGGCTTCCATGGAGGTGTGGATTTCATCGCCCGTGCGGTCGAGGAAACCGGTGTTGATGAACACTACACGCTCGCTCGCCGCCTTGATGCAGGCCTTGAGGTTGATCGTGGTACGACGCTCCTCGTCCATGATCCCGACTTTGAGGGTGTTGCGTGGCAGGCCCAGCACGTCTTCGATGCGGCCGAACAGCTCGTTGGTGAAGGCTGCTTCTTCAGGGCCGTGCATCTTCGGCTTCACGATATAGACCGAGCCGGTGCGGCTGTTCTTGCGCGAACTGTTGCCGTTGAGGTTGTGGATTGCCGACAGGCAGGTCACCAGGCCGTCGAGAATGCCTTCCGGCACTTCGTTGCCATCCTTGTCGAGGATCGCGTCGATGGTCATCAGGTGACCGACGTTACGCACGAACAGCAACGAACGACCATGCAGGCTCAGTTCGCTGCCATCGACAGCGGTGTAGGTGCGGTCGGCGTTCATGGTACGGGTAAAGGTCTGACCGCCCTTGGCGACGCTTTCCGACAGGTCGCCCTTCATCAGGCCGAGCCAGTTGCGGTAGACCACCACTTTGTCATCGGCATCGACGGCGGCAACCGAGTCTTCGCAGTCCATGATGGTGGTCAGCGCAGCTTCCATCAGGATGTCTTTGACGCCGGCCGCATCGGTCTGGCCGACCGGGGTGCTGGCGTCGACCTGGATTTCGAAATGCAGGCCGTTGTTTTTCAGCAGAATCGCGGTCGGTGCAGCGGCATCGCCCTGGAAACCGATCAGTTGAGCGTCGTTGCGCAGGCCGGTGTTGCTGCCGCCTTTAAGGGCGACCACCAGTTTGCCGTCGACGATCTTGTAGCCGGTGGAGTCGACGTGGGAGCCGGCCGCCAAAGGCGCCGATTCGTCGAGGAAGGCACGGGCGAAAGCGATGACCTTGTCACCGCGCACCTTGTTGTAGCCTTTGCCTTTTTCCGCGCCGTTGGCTTCGCTGATGGCGTCGGTGCCGTAGAGCGCGTCGTACAGCGAGCCCCAACGGGCGTTCGAGGCGTTGAGCGCGAAGCGGGCGTTCATCACCGGTACCACCAGCTGTGGGCCGGCCATGCGGGCGATTTCGTCATCGACGTTTTGCGTCGTTGCCTGGAAATCGGCCGCTTCTGGCAGCAGATAACCGATGTCTTGCAGGAAGGCTTTATAGGCCACGGCGTCGTGCGCCTGGCCGGCACGCTGTTGGTGCCAGCCATCGATACGAGCCTGGAAATCATCGCGTTTGGCGAGTAGGGCTTTGTTCTTCGGTGCCAGGTCGTGGATGACCTTGTCGGCACCGGCCCAGAACTTGTCGGCGGTGAGGCCGGTACCGGGAATGGCTTCGTTGTTCACGAAGTCGAACAGGACTTTGGCGACCTGCAGGCCACCGACTTGAACGTGTTCAGTCATTGCTTGCCTCACTCTGCTCAGCTATTTCGCTTTTCAGCTCTTCAAATTAACAATGAAGCCTTTGGCCATTTAAACCACAAACCCCTTTACCAGTACATGCCCGTGACGGACGGCTGGGTTGGGACCAATCAACGGCTTGGGGCCTTGCTGACAGGGCTTTCAGGGTTGCGAACGTGCCTGCGGCAGACATCGATCCAACGTTATGTAGTGCGCGATGCGGCATACTACATGATGAATTGCGGTTGTGAAAATTAGACTAATTACGTCGTTCTGCGACCCCATGACGCATTGCGGTCACGGCGCGGAGCAGGATGTTCTCAAAAAACCAGTGGATTGTTCCAGTTAAATATCGAAAGTTGTACACGATTTGTTTTTCATTTCGATCGGCGGCGTCTTCATTCGCGAGCAGGCTCGCTCCCACAAAGGCCCAGGCAACCCTTGTGGGGGCGAACCTGCTCGCGAAGTCGCCTGACCTGTCGGCGCAGGTCTATCCCTTGCCTATACTTGATTCTCTATAACAAAAGTCATGACTAGAGGGCTGCGCCATGGACCACCTCGTACTCACCGTTTTTGCTCCGGACAAGCCCGGGCAAGTCGAGCGCATTGCCCAATGCATTGCCGAGCACGGCGGTAACTGGCTGGAAAGCCGTATGTCGCGCATGGCGGGACAATTCGCCGGGATTCTTCGAGTGGGTGTGCCGGCCGAGGCCTACGACGAATTGGTCGATGCCCTGCAGGGCTTGTCCGCCCAGGGCATTCGCGTCTTGATCGCCGAAAGCAGCATCGAACAATCCTGTACCTGGAAGCCGATTGCCATGGAACTGGTGGGTAATGATCGTCCGGGGATCGTGCGGGATATCACCCGTTTGTTGAGTGAGCAGGGGGTCAACCTGGAACGGTTGGTGACCGAAGTGCGGCCGGCGCCCATGAGCAGCGAGCCGCTGTTCCATGCAGAAGCGATTCTTGCCGTCCCGTTGACGCTGTCGCTGGACGTCCTGCAATCGCGCCTGGAAACCCTGGCCGATGACCTGATGGTGGAATTGGTACTGCGCAGCGAGCCCTGATCAGGTTATCCAAGTTAAACGTGCACCGGCCTGTGGATAACCTGTAGAGACACCCGGCCAGGCCACGCCGGCCGGGGTTCTTCAGGATCTGATCAAAAAACCGGCAGTTTCAGCCACTTGCGCACAATCGACGGGGATCACGCTGTGGATAACCTTGGGAAGGAATGATGCAGGCCACGGGAGGCGTGGCCTGTATGGGTTTGTGCGTTTTTTGATCAGCTGCGACGGCGCAAACTTATCCACGCATCGACGCTATAAACCGCCAGACCGGCCCAGATAAACATGAACGCTACCAGGGTGCTGGACGACAGGTGCTCGCCAAACAGAAGGACCGCTTGCAGCAGCACCAGCGTCGGTGCCAGATACTGGAGAAACCCCAGTGTCGTGTAGGGCAGATGCCGAGCGGCAGCGTTGAAACAGACCAGTGGCACCAGCGTGACCGGTCCGGCCGCCACCAGCCACCAGGCTTCCGACGTGGTCCAGAACTCGGCCTGAGCACTGTGGGCGGTCGGATTGAACAGCAGCCAGGCAAGGGCGATCGGCACCAGCATCCAGGTTTCCACCACCAGACCCGGCAATGCCTTGACTGGAGCCTGCTTGCGAATCAAGCCGTAGAAACCGAAGGTCAGCGCCAGCGCCAGCGATACCCAGGGCAGACTGCCGACCTGCCACACCTGCTGTGCCACGCCCACGGTCGCCAGACCCACCGCAATCCATTGCATGCGCCGCAACCGTTCGCCAAGGATCAGCATGCCCAGCAACACGTTTACCAGCGGGTTGATGTAGTAGCCGAGACTGGCCTCGAGCATGCGCCCGTTGTTCACCGACCACACATAGGTCAGCCAGTTGGCCGCGATCAATGTACCGCTCAGGGCCAGGATCGCCAGCCGTCGCGGGTTCTCCCGCAACTCGCGCCACCAGCCCGGATGCTTCCAGACCATCAGCAACAAGGCGCCGAACAGCGCCGACCACAGCACCCGGTGGATGATGATTTCCACGGCGGGCACGCTGGCGATGGCTTTGAAATAGAGTGGGAAAAGTCCCCAGATGATGTAGGCACTCAGGCCCAATATGTACCCGCGACGCGGGTTGGCGGCTTGCATGCAGAATCCTTGCTTAGGCAGCTAACAAAGAGGGGATTGTAAGGAGATTTGTCTGCGAATGTCCTGACTGAATAGGTAGGACATTTGTGAACATCGGTCTCTGTAGGAGCGAGCCTGCTCCTACAGGGATTCAGGTTGGGTCAAAAGAGCTTCAGCGGCTCTTCATCGAGCGCCGCCAGTTGTTCGCGCAAGGCCAGCACCTGATCCCCCCAATAACGCTCGGTGCCGAACCACGGAAAGCTGCGCGGGAAGGCCGGATCGTCCCAGCGGCGGGCGAGCCAGGCGCTGTAGTGCATCAGGCGCAGGGCGCGCAACGGTTCGATCAAGGCCAGTTCACGGGGATCGAAGTCGTGGAATTCGTTGTAGCCGTCCATCAGTTCCGACAGCTGGCTCAGGCAATCCTGCCGACTGCCGGCAAGCATCATCCAGATGTCCTGTACCGCCGGACCCATGCGGCAGTCGTCGAGGTCGACGATATGGAACATCTCGTCGCGGCACATCATGTTGCCGGGGTGGCAGTCACCGTGCATGCGCAGGTTCTGGTGCGGCGTGTTGCTGTAGGCATCTTCCACGCGCTTGAGCAGGTCGCGGGCCACCGATTCGTAGGCCGGCAGCAGGCTGCGGGGGATGTAGTCGCCGTCGAGCAAGGTATCGAGTGAATCGTGGCCGAAGTTTTTCACCGCCAGTGCCTCACGGTGCTCGAACGGCCGGGTCGAGCCAACCGCATGCAGGCGACCGAGCAACTGGCCCAGGCGATACAACTGATCGAGGTTGCCAGGCTCCGGCGCGCGGCCACCACGACGGGGGAACAGGGTGAAACGGAAACCGTTGTGTTCGTGCAGGGTTTCACCGTTGTGGATCAGCGGTGCCACGACGGGCACCTCGCAGTCGGCGAGTTCTGCGGTGAACTGGTGCTCTTCGAGAATCGCTTCGTTGCTCCAGCGTTGCGGCCGGTAGAACTTGGCGATCAGTGGCTCGGCGCCTTCGATACCGACTTGATAGACGCGGTTCTCGTAGCTGTTGAGCGCCAGGATGCGCGCGTCGCTGAGAAAACCGATGCTTTCGACGGCATCGAGCACGAGGTCTGGTGTGAGGGTTTCAAACGGGTGGGCCATGCTGACTCCTGCGCGCAGCAGGCTGCTGCGTCCGGCCAGGCATGGTAGCGCAGACGGGCGCAGTTAGGTGGTGGCTGTGCTGACGTCATCGCGAGCATGCTCGCTCCTACAGGGTTATGCACAGGTTTCAAATCAGCGCACATCCTGTGGGAGCGAGCCTGCTCGCGAAGAGGACCTGTCAGGCGCCGACGATCCCACCATCCTCTCGGGTAATCGCCATCACCGAAGACCGTGGCTTGCCATTGGGCAGGTGCTCGGGGAAGGTCGAGCCGCCGTTTTCGCCCGGATGCTGAATCCCGACAAACAGGGTTTTCTGGTCCGGCGAGAAGCTGATCCCGGTCACCTCGCAGCCCACCGGTCCGACCATGAAGCGGCGAATCTCGCCGGTCGCAGGGTCGGCGCAGAGCATCTGGTTGTTGCCCATGCCGGCAAAGTCTCCGGCGTTGCTTACATCACCGTCAGTGAGAATCCACAAGCGTCCGGCCTTGTCGAAACCCAGGCCGTCCGGGCTGTTGAACATATTCTGCGGGGTGATGTTCGACGAGCCGGCCTTTGGCGTACCGGCATGCGCGGTCGGGTTGCCGGCCACTACAAACAGGTCCCAGGCAAAGGTGTGCGAAGCGTGATCGTCGCGTTCGGTGCGCCAGCGCAGAATCTGCCCGTAGACGTTCTTCTCGCGCGGGTTCGGCCCGCCCACCGGTTGCCCGTCTTCGCCACGTTTGGCGTTGTTGGTCAGTGTGCAGTAAACCTGGCCATCCTTGGGGCTGACCACGATCCATTCCGGGCGGTCCATGCGCGTGGCCTTCACCACGCTGGCGGCGAGGCGCGCATGAATCAGCACTTGCGCCTGATCGGCAAAGCCGCTGCTGGCGTCGATGCCGTTTTTGCCGTGAGTCAGTTCGATCCATTCACCCTGGCCTTTCGGGTGATCGCTGTTGCCGTCCCCCGCGTCGAAACGCGCTACGTACAGGGTGCCGTGATCGAGAATGTCGCGGTTGGCCCTGGGGTTCTTGTGGTCGATCTTGTCGCGGCTGACGAATTTGTAGATGAACTCACCGCGTTCATCATCGCCCATGTACACCACGGCATGACCGTCTGCGGTTTCGGCCAGGGCGGCGTTTTCATGTTTGAAGCGTCCCAGGGCCGTGCGCTTGACCGGCGTCGACTGCGGATCGAACGGATCGATCTCTACCACCCAGCCGTGACGGTTGAGTTCGTTGGGGTTCTTGGCCAGGTCGAAGCGTTCGTCGTGCTGGTGCCAGTTGATCTCTCTGCTGGTGGCCACCGCGCCGTAGCGTTTTTGCGCTGGGTCGAATTTCTGCTCGGCATTGCTGCTGCCGAAGCAGTCGGTGAAGTTCTCTTCACAGGTCAGATAGGTGCCCCAAGGCGTCTTGCCGTTGGCGCAGTTCTGGAAGGTGCCGAGGACGTTCTTGCCGTGGGGATCGGCGCTGGTTTTCAGCAGTGCATGACCGGCGGCCGGGCCGCTCATGGTAATCGGCGCATTGCCGTGAATGCGGCGGTTGTAGCGCGAGCCCTGGACGAATTGCCATTGGCCGTTCTTGCGCTGCACCTCGATTACCGACACACCTTCGCAGGCCAGTGCCTTGCGCACTTCTTCCGCCGACTGCGGCATGCCGCCGTGGGCGTAGAGGTAACGGTAGTTGGTGTATTCGTTGTTGATCGCCATCAGCGCCCGGTCTTTTTCGCCCGGAAATTCGAACAGGCTCATGCCGTCGTTGTTGTCACCGAACTGGGCTTCCTGATGTTCGGCACTGCCGTTGCCGCTCGGGTCGAACGCCGGGCCATCCTTATGCAGAGGCTGGCCCCAACTGATCAGGACCGAGGACTTGTAGCCCGGCGGCAGGGTGATGGCGTCGGTGGTGGCGGCGGCAATGCTGTCAAAGCCCAGCAACTGGCTGTTACCGGCGCTGACGCTGGCGGCCATCACGCTGCGGCTCAGCAGATTGCCGCCGAGGAACATCGCGGCGCCGCACAGGGCGCCTGCACTGATGAAGCCGCGACGGCTGAGGCCGACCATGTTTTCGAGATCGGTGGACTGGTTTTCTTCTAATAGGCTCATTTCAGGCTCCCTGCGGTTTTGTGCAGACACCTTAATGGTGACTAATGAACCTTTTGTTGCAGTTTGCTTAAAGCGGTGTACCCAGAAGAACCCTGGATGGCGAAAACTCTACGCGCACCGGTTTGCCGCAGGTCAGCCCCAATGCCTGCAGGTGTTCCGGCTCGTCCAGGGCGCACAGCGTCAGGCCGCTGGGCAGGGTGATACGCACTTCGCTGGGGCCATCGTCGGCGTCGAAAATCTTCTCGATGGTGCCTTTCAGGCAATTGTTTCCCGGCGTTTGGGCTGAATCGATTTCCAGCACATCGAGCCAACCGGCCTTGATCAATGCCACGACTTCGGTGCCGATCTGCAGCTCCAGGCGCTCGGTGCTGTCGTGGGTGATTTGCGCGTCGACGATCACGCCTTCGGCGACTTCGAGGCGAATCAGATCGTTGCGCCCCTGTGGTTCGATTGCGCTCACCTTGCCATGCAACTGGTTGCGCGCGCTGGTGCGCAGCATCAGGCGTCCAAGCAAGTCGAGATCGCTCGCGTCTTCGGCAGCTTCCAGCACTTGAGCCTGCAAGGCTTGCAACTTCTGGTACAGGCGCAATACCCGCTCACCTTCGTTGGACAGACGCGCACCGCCGCCGCCCTTGCCGCCGACAACCCGCTCAACCAGAGGCTTTTGCGCCAGGTTGTTCAGCTCATCGATTGCATCCCAGGCGGCCTTGTAGCTCAGGCCCGCGCTCTTTGCCGCGCGGGTGATCGAGCCTTGTTCGGCGATGTGCTGCAGCAGGGCAATGCGCTGCGGACGGCGGACAATGTGCTGGGACAACAAGGTTGGCAAAGACATGACTGGTCGCTTTTGCTGGTGACGAGGGTGAGGACGTTGGCCGCTGGGAGTCCGGGAGTCAAGTCAGGGTGACTCGCCGGGTTTGGGGGTGCGGGCCAGGCAATAGACGTCGACCCTGGCCGCACCGGCGTTCATCAGCAGGCGAGCCAGGGCCTGAGCCGTTGCACCGGTGGTCAGGACGTCGTCGACCAGGGCCAGGCGCTGGCCTTTGACGACCGCGCCGGGCGCCAGGGCGAAAGCGCTGCGCAGGTTCTTTCGACGGGCTTCGGCGTTCAAGGCCTGTTGGGCGTCGGTGTCCCGGGTTCGCAGGAGCAACCGTTCGTCGCAAGGTATCTCCAGGTCGGCACCCAGCCAGTGAGCCAGCATCGCTGCCTGATTGAACCCGCGCTGGCGCAGGCGTCGGCTGGCCAGCGGAACCGGGACCAGCACATCGGGCCGCTGCAGGTCGTCTTCGAAGCGATGTTGCAGGTATTGAACGAAAAGTTCGGCGAGCAGGCGGCCAAACGGCCACTTGGCGTTGTGTTTGAAACGAGTGATCAGGCTGTCTACCGGAAAGCTGTAGGTCCAGGGGGCAATCACTTGTTCGAAGGCCGGTGGTTGCTGCAAGCAGTGGCCGCAGGTCAGTCCTGCAGACGGGAGCGGCAGGGCGCAGGTCTGGCAGTGATCGCCGAGCCAGGGCAGCTCGGTTTCACAGGCTGTGCAGACAGGGGAGATGCCGTCGGCCGGTTCATCGCACAAAAGACATGGCTGTTTGTTTTTTAACCAGATGTAAACCTGTCCTTCGTATCGTGGTTGACAGTGCATCACTCTTCCTTAAATATGCCGAAACATCTGTGAAGCGGCCGTGACATTCCATTGCCCAGCCGCCTGCCAAAGCATAATTCAAAGGAAACGCCCATGAGCGCCAGCACCACTGCAACCCTGCGTCATGACTGGACTTTGGCCGAAGTCAAAGCACTCTTCGTTCAACCATTCAATGACCTGCTGTTCCAGGCGCAGACGGTGCACCGTGCGCATTTCGACGCCAACCGCGTCCAGGTGTCGACCTTGCTGTCGATCAAAACCGGCGCCTGCCCGGAAGATTGCAAATATTGTCCGCAGTCCGGTCACTACAACACCGGCCTGGAAAAAGAAAAACTGATGGAAGTGCAGAAGGTCCTCGAGGAGGCCGCCCGCGCCAAGGCCATCGGTTCGACCCGCTTCTGCATGGGCGCCGCGTGGAAGCACCCGTCGGCCAAGGACATGCCTTACGTACTGAAGATGGTCGAAGGCGTGAAAGCCCTGGGCCTGGAAACCTGCATGACCCTCGGTCGCCTGGATCAGGAACAGACCGAAGCGCTGGCCAAGGCCGGCCTCGACTACTACAACCACAACCTCGACACCTCGCCGGAGTTCTACGGCAGCATCATCACCACCCGCACCTACAGCGAGCGCCTGCAAACCCTGGCGTATGTACGTGATTCGGGGATGAAGATCTGCTCCGGCGGCATTCTCGGCATGGGCGAGTCGCTGGACGACCGCGCCAACCTGCTGATTCAGCTGGCCAACCTGCCGGAGCACCCGGAGTCGGTGCCGATCAACATGCTGGTGAAAGTCGCCGGTACACCGCTGGAAAATGCCGACGACGTCGATCCATTCGACTTCATCCGCATGCTCGCCGTCGCGCGCATCCTGATGCCAAAATCCCACGTGCGCCTGTCCGCCGGCCGCGAAGCCATGAACGAACAGATGCAGGCCCTGGCGTTCTTCGCCGGTGCCAATTCGATTTTCTACGGTGAAAAACTGCTGACCACCGCCAACCCGCAGGCCGACAAGGACATGCAACTGTTCTCGCGCCTGGGTATTGCACCGGAAGCCCGCGAAGAGCATGCCGACGAGGTGCATCAGGCGGCTATCGAGCAGGCGCTGGTGGAGCAGAAGAGCAGCGAGCAGTTCTATAACGCGGCGGTTTGAAGCCAGTATTTTTCCACTGCAGGAATGCAAAACCCTGTGGGAGCGAGCCTGCTCGCGAATGCGGACTGACATTCAACATTGATGTTGGCTGACACAACGCCTTCGCGAGCAGGCTCGCTCCCACAGTGGACATGTGTCATTTGATAGTCGAGGCCTGCATGTCTTTCGATCTCGCCGCACGCCTTGCTGCCCGTCGTGCCGAAAACCTCTACCGCCAGCGCCCGCTGCTCGAAAGCCCGCAGGGGCCGCAAGTGGTGGTCGATGGCCAGCCGTTGCTGGCGTTCTGTAACAACGATTACCTGGGCCTGGCCAATCATCCGCAAGTGATCGAGGCCTGGCGCGCCGGCGCTTCGAAATGGGGTGTGGGCGGAGGGGCATCGCATCTGGTCATCGGCCACAGCAGCCCGCACCATGCGCTGGAAGAAGCATTGGCCGAGCTGACCGGTCGCCCGCGCGCGTTGCTGTTCACCACCGGTTACATGGCCAACCTCGGCGCGGTCACGGCGCTGGTGGGGCAGGGGGACACAGTGCTCGAAGACCGGCTCAATCATGCGTCGCTGCTCGATGCGGGGCTGTTGTCCGGTGCGCGATTCAATCGTTATCTGCACAACGACGCCGCGAGCCTGGCCAAGCGCCTGGAGAAAGCCACCGGCAACACGCTGGTGGTCACCGACGGCGTGTTCAGCATGGACGGCGATATCGCCGACTTGCCAGCGCTGGCTCGCGAGGCCAAGGCCAAAGGTGCCTGGTTGATGGTCGACGACGCTCACGGTTTTGGACCCCTGGGCGCCAACGGTGGCGGCATCGTCGAGCATTTCGGTTTGAGCCAGGATGACGTGCCGGTGCTGGTCGGCACCCTGGGCAAAGCCTTCGGTACGGCGGGTGCCTTTGTGGCAGGCAGCGAAGAGCTGATCGAAAGCCTGATCCAGTTCGCCCGGCCCTACATCTACACCACCAGCCAGCCACCTGCGCTGGCCTGCGCCACATTGAAAAGCCTGGAATTGCTGCGCAGCGAACACTGGCGCCGCGAGCATTTGCAGACACTGATCCGTCAGTTCCGCCACGGTGCCGAACAGATTGGCCTGGAGCTCATGGACAGCTTCACGCCGATTCAGCCGATCATGATCGGCGACGCCGGGCGCGCGGTGCGCTTTTCACAAATGCTGCGCGCACGCGGATTGATGGTGACCGCGATTCGCCCTCCGACCGTACCCGCTGGCAGTGCTCGACTGCGGGTCACACTGACCGCTGCCCACAGTGAGGCCCAGGTACAGCTATTGTTAGACGGACTGGCCGATTGCTTTCAACTACTGAAGCCGGAGCCAAGCCATGCGTGATCGTCTGATTCTGCTGCCCGGCTGGGGCCTGGGTGTTTCACCGCTGGAGCCTCTGGCTGCGGCCTTGCGCGGTCTGGATGAACACCTGCGGGTCGAGATCGAGCCGTTGCCGGAACTGGAGTCGAGCAATCTTGATGAATGGCTCGATGAGCTCGATTCGACGTTGCCGCAAGACGCCTGGCTGGGCGGCTGGTCATTGGGTGGCATGCTCGCCAGCGAGTTGGCGGCCCGGCGCGGCGATCGTTGCTGTGGCGTGTTCACCCTGGCCAGCAACGCGGCTTTTGTCGCTCATGAACAATGGTCAAGTGCCATGTCCGGCGAGACCTTCGACGCGTTTCTGGCGGGATGTGCTGCTGACTCGCGTGGGACATTGAAACGCTTTTCGCTGCTCTGTGCCCAAGGTGCCGAAGACCCGCGCGGGTTGTCGCGATTGTTGCTCGGGGGCGCACCGAACACTGTCGCGCCGGTGTTGATGAGCGGTCTGCAAGTACTCGCGCAACTGGATACCCGTCTGGCATTGCAATCGTTTCGCGGTCCGCAATTGCATCTTTTCGCCGGCCTCGACGGGCTGGTGCCAGCGGAAGCGGCGGGCGAGTTGTTGGCATTGCTGCCGGATGTCGAAATCGGTCTGATCGAACAGGCCAGCCACGCGTTTCTCCTGGAGGATCCCCACGGTGTGGCGGGGGCGATCCAGGCCTTTTTGCATGAGTGCGGCGATGACTGATCTATCCTTTCCAAAACTGCCCGGCGCCTTGCCCGACAAGCGCCAGGTAGCAGCGTCGTTCTCCCGCGCGGCGGCAAGCTACGACAGCGTGGCCGAGCTGCAGCGGGATGTCGGCAGCCAATTGCTCGGCCACCTGGCGCCGGATTTCGTGCCGCAGCGCTGGCTGGATCTGGGCTGTGGCACCGGGCATTTCAGTCGCGCCCTGGGCGAGCGGTTTCCAGGCAGCCACGGAGTGGCGTTGGACATTGCCGAAGGCATGCTCAACCATGCCCGGCCACTGGGCGGGGCCACGCATTTCGTGGCCGGTGATGCCGAGCGTTTGCCACTGCAGGATTCGACCTGTGACTTGATCTTCTCCAGCCTGGCGGTGCAGTGGTGTGCGGACTTCGACTCGGTGCTCGGTGAGGCCTTTCGGGTACTGAAGCCGGGCGGGATTTTTGCGTTTGCTAGTCTTTGTACTGGGACGTTGTTTGAATTGCGCGACAGTTGGCGCGAAGTCGATGGCATGGTGCACGTCAACCGTTTCCGGGCGTTTGGTGTTTATCAGCAATTGTGTGCGGCCAGTGGCTTGAGGGTAGTCAGTCTGCAAAACCGTCCCCACGTGCTGCATTACCCGGATGTGCGCAGCCTGACCCATGAGCTCAAGGCGCTGGGTGCGCACAACCTCAATCCAGGTCGACCAGGTGGCTTGACCGGCCGGGCGCGGATCATGGGTTTGATTGAGGCTTATGAGCAGTTTCGTCAGGCCCGGGGCCTGCCGGCGACTTATCAAGTGGTGTATGCCGTTCTGGAGAAACCCTTATGAGCGCAGCCTATTTCATCACCGGCACGGATACCGATGTCGGTAAGACCACGGTCGCCGCGGGCCTGCTGCATGCGGCGCGTTCGGCGGGGTTGAGCACGGCGGCGGGCAAGCCGGTCGCTTCCGGTTGCGATGTAACCCCCAAAGGCCTGCGTAACGCCGATGCGCTGGCGCTCCTGGCTGAATGCTCGCTGCCGCTGACCTATTCACAGGTCAATCCGGTGGCCTTCGAGCCGGCCATCGCTCCGCATCTGGCGGCGCGTGAGGCGGGCGTGGCGCTGACGGTGCAGTCGTTACTGGCGCCGATGCGGCAGATCCTGAGCATGCAGGCAGACTTCACCCTGATCGAAGGCGCTGGCGGCTGGCGCGTACCCTTGGCGGATCAGGACAATCTGTCGGACCTGGCCATCGCGTTACAGCTGCCGGTGATTCTGGTGGTTGGCGTGCGACTTGGGTGTATCAGCCATGCCCTGTTGACCGCCGAAGCGATTGCCCGGGATGGTTTGCAACTGGCGGGTTGGGTGGCCAACATCATCGATCCGAAAACCTCGCGGTTGGAAGAAAACCTCGCCACCCTTGCCGAGCGCCTCCCGGCGCCGTGCCTTGGGCGTGTGCCCAAACTCAAGGCTGTAACGGCCGAGGCAGTGGCCGAACACGTGCAACTGGACCTGTTGGACTGACGTTTGACAATCTGTGCTTTGCCTATGACAAGGCACTGTGCCATTAGTGTTTTTGACGGGTGTTTTGCCAGCCACTCTGCTTCAATGACCGTCGTTGATCCTTTGCAAGGACGAGTTCTCCCATGGAAATCTCAGGAAACACCGCTTTTTATGCCGGTCTGAGCACCCTTCAGGCAGGGCTGAACCGAGTCGATCAAGCCGCCGGGCAGATCGCCAACACCACGATCGAGCGTTCGGTCGCCAGCCAGTCCTCCGAGGCGCAAGTCGAGCGTCTGCGGTCGGTCGATCGCAGCCAGCAATCGGATCTGAGCAGCAACCTGGTCGACATGGCCCAAGGCAAGACTCAGGCGGAACTGGGGGTGAAAGTCGCCAAGGCCGCCGACGAAGTACTCGGAACCTTGATCGACACCTACGCTTGATTCCTCGCTGATTCCGCACCTTCCAACGCCGCGCCTGTTCGCGGCGTTTTTCTGCGTAAGTCTTTCTTGCTCAACTAATCTTTTCAGTGTGACGGGCTGCTTCGACAGCGCCGCTGCGCTGTCGTGTACCTGTGTAGCCAAACCGGTGATGACGAACGGCAAATGATCGACGCTTGACAAGGTTTCGGCGTAAACGTATGTTTCAAACAACTGTTTGATCGCAACAACAAATCAATGCGGTCGTTCATTCCCGGTTACATCAGCAGAGGTTTATCGCTATGCCTGACTACAAGGCCCCCTTGCGTGATATTCGCTTCGTTCGTGACGAACTGCTCGGCTACGAAGCGCACTATCAGAGCCTTCCGGCTTGCGCCGACGCAACCCCGGACATGGTTGACGCCATTCTCGAGGAAGGCGCCAAGTTTTGTGAGCAGGTGCTGGCCCCGCTGAACCGTGTCGGCGACCTCGAAGGTTGCACCTGGAGCGAGTCCGGCGTTAAGACCCCGACTGGCTTCAAGGAAGCCTACAAGCAATTCGTCGAAGGTGGCTGGCCGAGCCTGGCTCACGACGTAGAGCACGGCGGCCAGGGCTTGCCGGAGTCCCTGGGCCTGGCCATCAGCGAAATGGTGGGCGAGTCCAACTGGTCGTGGGGCATGTACCCGGGCCTGTCGCACGGTGCAATGAACACCATCTCCGAGCACGGTACCCCTGAGCAGCAAGAGGCTTACCTGACCAAGCTGGTTTCCGGCGAGTGGACCGGCACCATGTGCCTGACCGAGCCGCACTGCGGCACTGACCTTGGCATGCTGCGCACCAAGGCCGAGCCTCAGGCCGACGGTTCCTACAAAGTCTCCGGCACCAAGATCTTCATTTCGGCCGGTGAACACGACATGGCCGACAACATCGTCCACATCGTGCTGGCTCGCCTGCCGGATGCACCAGCGGGCACCAAAGGCATCTCCCTGTTCATCGTGCCGAAGTTCCTGCCGAACGCCGATGGCTCGGTTGGCACGCGTAACGCCGTGTCTTGCGGTTCCCTGGAACACAAGATGGGCATCCACGGCAACGCCACCTGCGTGATGAACTTCGACGGCGCTACCGGTTTCCTGATCGGCCCGGCGAACAAAGGCCTGAACTGCATGTTCACCTTCATGAACACCGCACGTCTGGGTACCGCGTTGCAAGGCCTGGCCCACGCTGAGGTCGGTTTCCAGGGCGGCCTGAAATACGCTCGCGACCGTCTGCAAATGCGCTCGCTGACTGGCCCGAAAGCACCGGACAAAGCCGCCGACCCGATCATCGTCCACCCTGACGTACGCCGCATGCTGTTGACCATGAAGGCATTCGCCGAAGGCAACCGTGCGATGGTGTACTTCACTGCCAAGCAAGTGGACATCGTCAAGTACGGCGTGGACGAAGAAGAGAAGAAGAAAGCCGACGCGCTGTTGGCCTTCATGACTCCGATCGCCAAAGCCTTCATGACCGAAGTCGGTTTCGAAGCGGCCAACCACGGCGTGCAGATCTACGGCGGCCACGGCTTCATCGCCGAGTGGGGCATGGAGCAGAACGTTCGCGACAGCCGTATCTCGATGCTGTACGAAGGCACCACCGGTATCCAGGCACTCGACTTGCTGGGCCGTAAAGTGCTGATGACCCAGGGCGAGGCCCTGAAGGGTTTCACCAAGATCGTCCACAAGTTCTGCCAGAGCAACGAAGGCAACGAAGCGGTTCAAGAGTTCATCGCTCCGCTGGCTGCACTGAACAAGGAATGGGGCGAGCTGACCATGAAGGTCGGTATGGCCGCCATGAAAGATCGCGAAGAAGTCGGCGCGGCCTCCGTGGACTACCTGATGTACTCCGGTTACGCCTGCCTGGCCTACTTCTGGGCTGACATGGCGCGCCTGGCTGCCGAGAAACTGGCTGCCGGTACTTCCGAAGAGGCGTTCTACACCGCCAAGCTGCAGACTGCGCGCTTCTACTTCCAGCGCATCCTGCCGCGTACCCGCACTTATGTTGCAACCATGCTGTCGGGTGCCAACAACCTGATGGACATGAAAGAAGAGAACTTCGACCTGGGCTACTAAGTCTCAAGGCAGTTCTTCAAAAAACCGCCGCTTCTTTTCGGAAGCGGCGGTTTTTTTCTCTGTCACAAGACCCCGATCACCATGGCGTTGGAGCCAGAGGACCTACACCGCCGGGCGTATTGGCGCCTTCTCCGTTGCGTATGAATGGCAGATGCCAGAAATCGTTCGGGACAACAGGATCGCCCGGCTTGACGCCTTCCGGAAAGATGAACTCGAACACTGGCGCCACATACTGTCCAGCGACCAGTCCATTGGCTACCGTCAGCAGGCTGGCGTTCTGGATGCAACTGTCCACTGCGGCTTGCGAGAGCGTTAGCTGTGGAACACACATTGAGCGCGCAACGACACGCAAGGTACGCGTCGGCTGGCTCAAGAGCCCGGTGGGTGCCTTGGTCGCCCGAATTCTGGCGCGTTGTGGCTGAGGGCCCGTGTTCTGCGTGGTAATACCACCGGAGGCGCCCAGGCAACTGGTCGCAAGGCCCAGCGCAGGGTTGCACTCACCTGTCATCTCATAGGGTGTAATCCAGCGGTTGGTTTGTACGCCAGTCGATGGATTGACATCGATCAGGTATATGTCGACCGGTGTCTTGATGTCGGTGGTTGAGGCCTCAAGGAAAATCCGGTCCTGGGTTTCCTGGGCGGCACCGCCGATTGCGGTTAGCGCTGGGTCGGCAGTCCCGATGCCAAATTCCCCGATAGCCAGATAGCTCGGTTGAGAGCCGGGTTGAGTGTAGATCCCGACGTTGGCTTCAATCGTGTGCGCAGAGATGAAGTCCGGGGCCCCTGTTGTCGCGGACTTGAACAGGGTGCCGGCCCAACTGATGAAGTCGCCGACTTCGAAAGGTGCCTGTTGTGTCGGGTCGGGGTCCGTCGCCGTGCGCGTAGCATCGCTGAATCTCTTCATGACGAATTGGCTGCAATAGATCTGACCCGTCGCCGGGGGCGAGAGCTCTCCGCTGGCCGGAGGCGTTACGCCGGCCTGGCTGAAGTTGCGGCAGTTGTTGGTCGTGGTCGGGGTGACCGCTTTTGGCCGGTTTTTCTGTGGGCAGAGTGCATCGTCCCCGGAAATCGAGCGTGGCACACACATCGGGTAACCGGTTGCGGCATGGATAGTCGGATTTGCATCATCGACGGAGAAACGCGGGTCGGGGCTTTGGGCGCGACCAAAACGTCCATTCGGGTCGTTGATCTGGAGGATCGTGGGTTGCAGAGGGTTACCGCTATCCACTTCGATGTTGCCATTGGTGTAGTCGATCCGAGTGATGGTCCCGCTCCCCGCGTTCGTTGATTGTTGGGAGACAAAAATCAGCCCGGCAATTTGTTTGTTGGACACGGTGTTGCCAATCACATGGATCTCGAACGACGGATAGGCCGTCGGCTTGTTGAGCGCCAGCGTACCGCCCCTGACGAAGTCGGCCCAGGTCAGGGTATTGGCCGGCATCTGCAGAACCGTATTGCAAGGGACGGTGATCGTTACACCGTTCAGTTGGACGGTACCTCCATAATGCCCAGGGTCAGTGGTACCAGGGCAATTCACATTGGTGGTGTCGAGCGTCATGTCCTGGATAAAGCCTGTAACGTCAAACCCATGAATGGCGGCCGGGTCTGTAAAAACCGGATCGGGCAGTGTGGGGGTTACGAACGGCGAAGTGCCCCCGGCCGGGGGCTTGGCAGTCCCGCCGCCACCGCCGCCACCCCCTCCGCCGCCAGCTCCGTTTTTGGCAAATGCATCCGCGCCTCCACCGATGGCCAGTGCGACGGCAACGGCACTGGCGAGCAGGGCATGGCGACAGAAGATGCTCTTGGATCGCTTGTAACGCTGCAGCGGTATGGCGAGCGTTTTTACGTACAAAGATAAGCTCATGGCTCTCTCCAGAATCTTGCAGGACCAGTTGCCGGCCAATCGAGTCGCAGACCTGCTGATGCGCTGAATCCTGCGCAAGAAAAACGCAAAGCTGTGAGTGTCGAACTGGGGCTCGATCCGGAGGGACAAGTGCCTGTGTACGGTCGGCACATGCCGTCGGGATGCTTTCACTTGCGTTGCGTCGGCCGGTTACGGACGCGATCGCGAGAGGCATTTCCTTGAGCCTGAGGGGCACATAGCAGTTGTCGTGCCGACTCCGAAACAATTAGACACAAACTGTCTCCGGTGCAGTCAGAATGCGGGCTGCAAGGCAAAGGATGTTTTTGCGCGCAAGATTCTCGAATTAGTATTCGCCAACATAAATGGGGATATATACCCAGGTTCGGGAGAGTGCGAAGTGAAGTTCTGGTACTTGCTGGGTGCGTTCTTTTGTAAGTGCTGAATGAGAAACGTTTTCTATATAGGCTGCGGAAAAAATGCATTGCGAGAGAAATGTATCGAGATGTTGGTCATGACATTTTGTGCTGATATTAAATAAAACCAATAGCTCACGCAGTGCAACTTGCGCACGCGCGAATCAGTTGTGATTCATGAGGGTTGGTTTTTCCTGGTTATCCGGGTTTTCAGGAAAATTTGTAAGTGCGATTAGCCCGGCGGAGTATGAGTTAGCAATTGTTCTGCCAAACTCAGAATAATTAAATTTTCAAATAATTATATTTAAAATCAGTTAGTTGGAATAATAAATAAATCGATATATTTATTGGTTTGGGGGTTTTACCCAGAAGTGGGGGATGTTCACCAAACTTGAGGTCAGACTTTAGTCTTGGTTTTTTTGAGTGATTTCAGGTGCATTTGCAGTATATTTTTAATTATCTTTGGCCTGGATAAAAATTTTGATTTTTTTGCTGTTGAAATGATTTGTTACAGCTAGAGTTAAGTTAAGCGCACCGGTCGGTGCGACAGAGCAATGTCTAAATCAAACCTGAGCCAAGAGAGTACTTATCCAATCAGCGTCGTCTTGCCCGAGCCATTTCGAGTGGATGTAACAACAGGATAAGCACGGAACCTGGCGACTCCCTACTGAATCGAGAGTGTCATGATGGTCAAGTACTTGAGCCTCTTTCGAATCACCTGTTTTGCCTGTGCGATGGCGGGCGCCATGTTCGTCATCGGTCTACCGGTCGCGAATACCTGGGCCGCTGACCCGGTAGCGGTCGATCCGGCCGTACCGCCCGTACCGGACGTGCCCACTTTGCAATCGCTGCGTGGGTTGCTCCCGCCCGACCCGTCGGGAACCGAAGGCGGGCGCAAAGTCGACCTGATGACCGACTACGTGCTCGATCGCTCGGCGGCAGTGCTGCTGGGCAAGGCACTGTTCTGGGACATGGAGATCGGCAGTGACGGCGCCACCGCTTGCGCGTCGTGCCACTTCCACGCCGGTGCCGATCACCGCACCACCAACCAGATCAACCCGGGCCAGGCGAACACCAACGCGAACGTTTCGTCGATCTTCAACAAACCGTTCACCGCCTCGGACATACCAGGCGACGTACCGAGCTACACCACCAAATCCGGTGGCAAGGGCGGTCCGAACTACCAGTTGAAGAAAAGCGACTTCCCGACCCATGTGCTGGCCAACCCGCTGGATCGCAACTCGGCCATTCTCTACTCGACCGACGATGTGATCGGCTCGCAAGGCGTTTTCGACGCCAACTTCGTCAAGCCTCGTCAGTCGCGATTCGACAAGTGCATTCAGCAGCCGGACGGCATTTTCCAGGTGGGTGGCATCAATGTTCGCCGCAGCACCGGGCGCAACGCACCCACGGTGATCAACGCCGTGTTCAACGTGCGCAACTTCTGGGATGGCCGGGCCAATAACGTCTTCAACGGCTTCTCGCCGTTTGGCAATCGCGACCCTGACGCCGGGATTTTCGTGACCAGCGATCGCAGTGGCGTGGCGACCAGGGTCAGGCTGGCGCTCAAGGATGCCTCCGCGGCATCGCAGGCGGTAGGCCCACCCGGCAGCCCGGTGGAAATGTCCTGCGGCGGTCGTACCTTCGCCGACATCGGCCGGCGCATGCTCGACACCATGATGCTCAAGCAGCAACGGATCTCGTCCACCGATTCGGTACTCGGGCCGGTATCCGGTGGCCGTCGGCCGACTTACCGTGAGCTGATCATGAACGCGTTCCAGCCACGCCTGTGGAACGCCACGCAGCAGGTCTCGCTGGGCGGTGAGCCCTATACCCAGATGGAGGCGAACTTCCCGCTGTTCTTCGGCTTGGCGATCCAGATGTATGAATCCACGCTGATCTCGGACCAGGCGCCGCTGGATGCCTACTTGCAGGGTGATCACACTGCCATGAACAATCAGCAGGTCCAGGGCATGAATCTGTTCCTGGGCAAGGGCAAATGCGTCAATTGCCACGGTGGCGCGGAGTTGACCAATGCCGGCAGCCGCTTGCTGTTCCAGCCTCGGGAGCGGATCGAACGCATGCTCATGGCGGACAACCTGACCACGCTTTATGACAACGGCTTCTACAACACCGGGGTGCGCCCGACCGCGGAAGACCTGGCGCTCGGCGGGACGGATGCCTGGGGCAATCCGTTGTCTTTCACTCGCCAGTACAACACCGTGCTCCAGGGAGGCCAGATTCCTGACCCGCTGGAAGTTGATGTGTGCACCTTCGAGGTGCCCCTGAGCCCGGCCATCCCCTGTGATGCGACGCTCAAGCCCAGCGTCGGTTTCCGCGACGCGGTCGATGGCGCTTTCAAGACGCCGACCTTGCGCAACATCGCGTTGACCGGGCCGTACTTCCACAACGGCAGTCGCGCAACGCTGCAACAGGTGGTGGAGTTCTACAATCGCGGCGGCGACCGGCGTGGCGAGGATGCCAGCAACACCAGTGGCTTCGAGCACCCGGCGGTCAATCAGCACAACGGCTCCAATCTTGATCCGGACATGACCCTGCTGAACCTGACCCCGGATGAAGTGGACGCACTGGTGAAGTTCATGGAAACAGGCCTGACCGATCCGCGAGTCGCGTGGGAGCGGGCGCCGTTTGACCATCCTTCGCTGGTACTGCCCCAGGGCGAGAAGGGTGATGAAAATTCGGTCGGGCAAAAACCGGCCAGTCCGAAGATCACGACCCGGCAGGCACAAGACGCCGACATCCAGCTCAGGCCAGTCGGTGCGGAAGGCCGCACGCGTATGGAGGGGCCGCTGCAACCGTTCAACAACGACCTGTAACAGGTTTGCCCTTTGCGTCACTGGCGGATGATGGACGCCAGTGGCGCCCTTTTTCAAATACCTCAGTATTTCACTCAGCAAATCGGTGTTTCTGCCGTTACAGTAGTTGGCACATTGCCATCTATTGATCTGACGGGTCGGAGCTTTACCCTTGTTGCGTTCTTCCGCTGTGCGTTTCAGTCATTTCCTGCCGTCTTTACTGCTGTTACTGGCGGGGCTTGCGGCTGCGTACATCAAGGACCTGAACGTCTTCTTCACCTCGCTTTTCAACGTGCTGCCCACCCTGGTGTTGTTGCTCGGTGGCGCCTATTGCGCGGTTTACCGACGCCAGCGTGAACTGTTTCTGATGGTCACGGTGTACATCGCCTACTTCCTGCTCGACACCCAGACTGACTACTACCGCGACAACGGCAAGGTGCGTGACGATGCTGCCGTGGTCTTTCATTTGTGTTGCCTGCTGTTGCCGCTGCTGTTTGGTGTGTTCGCGGCATGGCAGGAGCGCACTCATCTGTTCCAGGACATGGTCGCGCGTTTCGCGGTATTGCTGGCGGTCGGCAGCGTGGCGCTGGGGCTTGAGCAAAGTTACCCACAGGCGCTGTTGATCTGGTTGTCGGAGATTCGCTGGCCCGCCTTGCATGGCGCCTGGATGAGCCTGATCCAGCTGTCCTATCCGGTATTCATAGCGGCGTTTTTGCTGCTGGCTTGGCAATACTGGCGCAACCCGCGACCGCTGCATGCCGCGCAATTGGTGGGGCTGCTCGGGCTGTTCTGGATGTTGCCGAAAACCTTCATCCTGCCGTTCACGCTGAACATCATGTGCAGCCAGGTGATGCTGATGATCGCCGCCGCCGTTGCCCACGAAGCCTATCAAATGGCCTTCCGCGACGAACTGACCGGGCTGCCGGGCCGTCGTGCGTTGAATGAACGCATGCAACGATTGGGGCGCAACTACGTGTTGGCGATGAGCGACGTCGACCACTTCAAGAAATTCAACGACACCCACGGCCACGACGTCGGTGACCAGGTGCTACGGCTGGTGGCCAGCAAACTGTCGAAGATCGGCGGTGGCGGCAAGGCGTATCGCTATGGCGGCGAGGAATTTGCCCTGGTGTTTGCAGGCAAGACTCTCGAAGAGTGCATGCCGCACCTGGATGTCATCCGCGAGTCCATCGCCACCTACAACATTCAGCTGCGCAATCAGGAAAGTCGCCCGCAGGACGATAATCAGGGACGCCAGCGGCGTGCCGGTTCCAGTGCGTCGAGTGTATCGGTGACGGTCAGTATCGGCGTTGCCGAACGGGTCGATCAACGCACCCCCGAAGAGGTGCTCAAGTCCGCTGACCAAGCGCTCTACAGCGCCAAGGGCGCCGGGCGCAATTGTGTGATGGCCTTCGGACAGAGCCGCCGTGGCGCCGTGCGCATGGACGCCGCTACGGTTGAGTGACAATGGCGCCTTCAGCGAGCGGAAGGTCAATGCGAGGCAGGGGCGGCGGCATAGCGATTGCCTGATGCAACTGTCGGCGCAGATGTTTGCACTTTAGTCATGTAAATCCGTTACAAAGAAGCTCGCCTCGTGCGGGCTTCTTTGCTAGTGACTAAAAATAACAAAACAGTCATGGACTGACCCTATGTGTCTCAAAAGTTGTTGAGGTACACTCCGATCCAGCGAAAAATACTCTTCCTGTGAATCACCCCTGTATAGATCTTGCGAGGTTTGCCATGGCTGACTACAAAGCGCCCCTGCGCGATATGCGCTTCGTCCTCAATGAAGTTTTCGAGGTCGCCAAACTCTGGGCCGAGCTGCCAGCGCTGGCCGAGACTGTGGATGCGGAAACGGTCGAAGCCATTTTGGAAGAAGCCGGCAAAGTCACCAGCAAAAGCATCGCACCCCTGAGCCGCGCCGCTGACGAAGAAGGTTGCCATTGGGCGGAAGGTGCCGTCACCACGCCGGCAGGTTTCCCACAGGCCTATCAGACTTACGCTGAAGGCGGCTGGGTCGGTGTCGGTGGCGATCCGGCCTACGGCGGCATGGGCATGCCCAAGGCCGTTTCGGCTCAGGTCGAAGAAATGGTCAACTCCGCCAGTCTGTCATTCGGCCTGTACCCGATGCTGACCGCTGGCGCTTGCCTGTCGATCAACGCCCACGCCAGCGAAGAGCTGAAAGCCGCGTACCTGCCGAACATGTACGCCGGCATCTGGGCCGGTTCCATGTGCCTGACCGAGCCGCACGCCGGTACAGACCTCGGGATCATTCGCACCAAGGCCGAGCCTCAGGCCGACGGTTCCTACAAGGTCAGCGGCACCAAGATCTTCATCACCGGTGGCGAGCACGACCTCACCGAAAACATCATCCATCTGGTGCTGGCCAAGTTGCCGGATGCACCGGCAGGGCCGAAGGGCATTTCGCTGTTCCTGGTGCCGAAATTCCTGGTCAATGCCGATGGCAGCCTGGGCGCACGCAACCCGGCCAATTGTGGCTCGATCGAACACAAGATGGGCATCCAGGCGTCCGCGACCTGCGTGATGAACTTCGATGAGGCTGTGGGTTACCTGGTCGGCGAGCCGAACAAAGGTCTGGCGGCGATGTTCACCATGATGAACTACGAGCGTCTGGGCGTCGGTATCCAGGGCCTGGCGACTGGCGAGCGCTCGTACCAGAACGCCGTGGAATACGCCCGTGACCGCCTGCAAAGCCGTGCACCGACCGGCGCGCAGAACAAGGACAAAGTGGCTGACCCGATCATCGTCCACCCGGACGTGCGGCGCATGCTGCTGACCATGAAAGCCTCGAACGAAGGCGGCCGTGCCTTCTCGACTTACGTGGCGATGCAACTGGACACCGCCAAGTTCAGCGAAGACGCCGCCACCCGCAAGCGTGCGGAAGACCTGGTGGCGTTGCTGACCCCGGTGGCCAAGGCGTTCCTGACCGACCTCGGCCTGGAAACCACCGTACACGGCCAGCAGGTATTCGGCGGCCACGGTTACATCCGTGAATGGGGCCAGGAGCAACTGGTGCGTGACGTGCGCATCACCCAGATCTATGAAGGCACCAACGGTATTCAGGCGCTGGACCTGGTCGGGCGCAAGATCGTGGGCAGCGGCGGGGCGTTCTATAACCTGTTCGCCGACGAGATTCGTCACTTCACGGCGACCGCCAGCGCGGACCTTGCCGAGTTCACCAAGCCGTTGAACGATGCCGTAGCCATCCTCGATGAACTGACCGCGTGGCTGCTTGACCGAGTGAAGACCGATCCGAACGAAATCGGCGCGGCTTCGGTCGAGTATCTGCAAGCGTTCGGTTACACGGCTTACGCCTACATGTGGGCCCTGATGGCCAAGGCGGCTTTGGGCAAGGAGGCGCAGGATGATTTCTACGCCAGCAAACTGGGTACGGCGCGGTTCTATTTTGCCCGCCTGTTACCGCGCATTCATTCGTTGAGCGCGTCGGTGAAGGCCGGCAGCGAGTCGTTGTTTTTGCTGGATGCCGGGCAATTCTGATGAAGTAATGTTTTGTAAGCATTCTCCTACATAACGTGCTGCTTTTCTCCCATAGAAGCAGATTGGATCCACGGCTAATCTATTTCTCATGGACGTAGCGCAGGAAGCGCAAAGCAACAACAGGGACACGTAGGATTCTGCCAGGACGGCGGAGTGAAATGGATGTCAGGGAAACAGTCTGCAAAGCCCCGCTTCGGCGGGGTTTTCTTTTGTCCGAAGAAAAGTTTCAGCGCTGCCCATCCACAGCCTGCGCACTGTTCAAGCGCCCATCCGGGTCGTTCATCACCTCTTCCAGCAATGTTCGCAACAGGGCCAGCGAAGCCTGCTGTCGTTGCACATCCCGACACACCAGACCGACTTTCAGCGGCACTCGGGGTTCGCTCAGGGGCTTCCACAGCAGTTCGTGGTTGCCATGGGTCTTTTGCGAGCGTCCGGGCAGCACCGTCGCCAGGCGCGTGTGCGGCAGGCTGTCGAGGATGCCGGCCATATTGTTCAGTTCGGCTTGCACCTGTGGGCGGCGCCCGAGGTTCGCCAGTTGTGCCTGCCAGATCTGCCTGATCTGAAACTCTTCGCCCAACAACAACATCGGCAGCTCGGCGGCCTGGCTCATGGATACTTTCTTGAATTCACGCAGCGGATGCTCCGCCGGGATGACCAGGGTCAGTTCGTCTTCGTACAGCATCACGCCATGCAAACCAGGCTGGCGGGGCGGCAGGTAGCTGATGCCGATGTCCAGAGACCCATTGAGCAGTCGCCGCTCGATTTCCAGGCCGCTCAGTTCATAGATCTGCACCACCAGATGCGGCTGCGCCTTGCGCACGCGCTCGAGCATCTGTGGTACCAGGCTGCTGTGGACAGTTTGCAATACGCCAATGGCCAGGGTGCGCAGCGCCTGCCCCTTGAAGTTGCCGAGCGCTTCCCGTGCCCGTTGCAGGCCATCGAGCAAAGGCAAGGCGTGGTTGTACAGCGTGTGGGCCGCGAGGGTCGGCAACAGGCGTTTGCTACTGCGCTCGAACAGGCTCACATCGAGGTTTTGTTCGAGATGGCGGATCTGCTGGGACAGCGCCGGCTGGGAGATGGACAGGCGTTCGGCGGCGCGGCCCACATGACCCTCTTCATAGACCGCGACGAAATAACGCAGTTGCTTGAAATCCATAAGTATTACTTATCGAAAATGCTGAGAAATCGAAATGGCTCAACGCCTTGTCTGAGCCTAGTCTAACCGCATTCACAAGGCTTACAGGGCCACAGAGCGCGATGAATAGCGTTTGTTTCGATGGTGTTTACATAGGTAAGGCAAAAAACCTCAAAAGAGGTTTTTCCAGATGAATCTGTTCAGTCTGCGTCGCAGTCCTCCCAGTCTTGATGACCTGGTCATGGACGTCTCAATGCCATCCCAAGGCGGTAACCTTTCCAGCGAGTACTTGATGCCCAGTGTCGAACGGCCGAAACAAGTGTTTGTGCGTGGCCAGGGTTCATGGCTGTGGGACAGCGAGGATCGTGCGTATCTGGATTTTTCCCAGGGCGGCGGGGCCAACAGCCTTGGTCACAGCCCTTCGGTACTGGTCAATGCAATCACCGCCCAGGCTCAATCGCTGATCAACCCGGGTTTCGGCCTGCACAACCGCGGCATGCTCAGCCTCGCCGAACATCTGTGTGCCAGCACCGGCAGTGATCAGGCCTACTTGCTCAATACTGGCAGCGAAGCCTGCGAAGCGGCGATCAAACTGGCACGCAAATGGGGCCAACGGCATCGCGGCGGCGCGTCGCGAATCATTGTGGCCAACAATGCTTGTCATGGCCGTAGCCTGGCGACGATTTCGGCGTCGGACAGTTCGACATTGATCAATCGGTTCGAGCCGCAACTGCCGGGCTTCAGCCATGTTCCGTTCAATGACCTTCCGGCATTGCATGCGGCAGTGGATGAGCGGACCGTGGCGATCATGCTCGAGCCGATCCAGAGCGAAGCCGGCGTGATCCCGGCCACCGCCCATTACCTCAAGGGTGTCGAGCGCTTGTGCCGTGAACTCGGCATTCTGCTGATCTTCGACGAAGTGCAAACCGGCGTTGGTCGTTGCGGCACTTTGCTCGCGGAACAGTCCTACGGCGTAAGGGCCGATATCGTCGTGCTTGGCAAGGGTCTGGGCGGTGGCGTGCCACTGGCGGCATTGCTGGCGCGGGGCAAGGCCTGCTGTTTCGACGCCGGCGAGATGAGCGGTACCCATCATGGCAATGCACTGATGACCGCAGCGGGTCTCGCGGTGCTCGACAGTGTGCAGGACAAGGGGTTGCTCGACCACATCGCAGAAGCCGGCCAGCACATGCGCGAAGGCCTCGGGCGTTTGGCTCATCGTTACGGTCACGGCGAGTTGCGCGGACAAGGGCTGCTGTGGGGGCTGACGCTGTCGGACGACTCCGCTGACGCCGTGGTCAAGGCCGCGCTGTACGAAGGTTTGCTGCTCAATGCCACGCAACCCGACTGCCTGCGCTTTACCCCGGCACTGAATGTCAGCAACGCCAACATCGATGAAATGCTCCTGCGCCTGGCGCGCGCCTTCTCCCGTGTACGCACCGCACAGTTGCAGTGCCGCAAAGGGATTGCCGTCTGACCCGACGCGCCCCACACAATTTCCAGAACCGTCTCGCGGTAATACGCACGCCTCACGCCGACACTTTTGGCGTGGGGCGTTTTTTTGTGGCCGGTTTTTTCCAAAGGCAATTTCGGCTTGAGCGGTTAGCCCATCAATGGCTTTCTAGCGGGCATCGGCAGGGAGTGCCGATGCCAGCGAAGCGGTATTGCTGTCCCGTTGGTTTTGAATTCCATACCACTGGGTGGTATGTTTTTATGGAAGGGATGCCGATGTCACCAAGACTGTTCAAGACAAAGCGTTTCGCAATTCAAGCTGCCAAGGCCTGGATCGGTGATGACGAGCTCCGGCAGGCATTCACCGAAATGCTCCATGGTCAGGCTGACAATTTGGGCGGCGGGGTCTGGAAGAAGCGTTTGAATGCCAACCGCCATCGCTCGATTGTCCTGGCCAGGGGCGGTGGATGCTGGATTTATCAGTTCCTGTACGCGAAGAAAGATCAGGACAATATAACTCAGGCTGAACTGACCGGGTTTCGGAAAATGGCAAAGACCTATGAGGGGCTGACAGAGATGCAACTCCAGTACTTGCTGGATACGAAGGAGTTTGTGGAGATACCTGATGAGTAAGAAATTCAAAAGTGAAGCGTTTGAATCGATACATGAGTCTGCCAGTGCCCTGTACGCCATCGGTGCAATCAGCAAGGCGACCATGCGTGAATTCGATGAGTCTTGTCTTGCAACGGTGCCGGATGCGATTCCCGCGCAGGAGATCAAGGCACTGCGTGAGCGCAACAATGTCAGCCAACCGGTGTTTGCGCGTTACTTGAACACCAGTGCTTCCACGGTCAAGCAATGGGAAGCAGGGGACAAGCATCCCAGTGGCATGGCGTTGAAGTTACTGAGCATCGTGCAGAAACACGGCCTGGAAATACTGGCCTGAGGAGTCGGGCTGAACCCTGACAAACGACACGGGTCGATTGGCTGTAGAGCTTGAACGTGCCCTTCGCGAGCAGGCTCGCTCCCACATTGGATCTCGGGTGCGTCAAAGATCCCTGTAGGAGCGAGCCTGCTCGCGATTGAAGCGCCACCGTTTCGGCAACGAGCGCAGGCTTCAGTCCACTGAGTCCATCACCCGCCGATAAAACAACCACTCCTGCTCCAGCGCATGGGCCTGGTTACCGGCCTTGCGAAAACCATGGCGTTCGTCCGCGTAGTAATGCGCTTCGACCAGGACGCCGTTGTCCTGAAGGGCCTCGACCATGTCGCGGGTTTGTTGCGGGACGACCACGGCATCCAGTTCTCCCTGGAAGAAGATCATCGGCACGCGAATGTTGTGCGCATACAGCAGCGGTGTGCGGGCCGCGTAGCGTTCGGCATCCAGCAGCGGATCGCCGATCAGCCAGTCCAGATAGTCGCTTTCGAATTTGTGGGTCGCACGCCCCAGCGCCACCGGGTCGCTGACCCCATACAGGCTGGCACCGGCGCGGAACACCTTGTGAAAGGCCAACGCGCAAAGGGTGGTGTAGCCGCCGGCACTGCCGCCGCGAATGAACGCGTTGTCGCCATCGATCAAGCCACGCTCGGCGAGATGGCTGACCACCGCGCAAGCGTCTTCGACATCCACATCACCCCAACTCAAGTGCAGTGCCTGACGATAGGTCCGGCCATAACCGCTGCTGCCGCGATAGTTGAGGTCGGCCACGGCAAAGCCACGCTGGGCCCAGAACTGGATACGCGGATCGAGCATCGGGTAGCACGCCGACGTCGGGCCGCCATGGATGAACACCACCAGTGGCGGTTTCGCCTCGCCGGTCATTGCCGGGTAAAAGAAGCCATGTGCTTCGCCTGAGCCGCTGGGGTAGCGCAAGGTTTGCGGGCGACTGATCCGTTCGGGAGCAAGCGGTGCGATGCCGCCGGCGAGGACATTCACTTGCCGGCTCTGGCGGTCGATGGCGATCACGGCGGTTGAACTGACAGGCGAGGCCGCGATGCAATAGATAAATTGCTCATCCACGGCGAGATGACGGAAACGGCTGTAGTCACCGGAGAAGTCGACGCAGCCATTGCCGCAAATACCCAATCGGCCAAATCCGCCTTCGGTCCAACTGGCCAGATAGCTGTTTTCGTTCAGTGGCAGCCAGGTGCAGCCGCCGAGCTGCCAGGGCGCCGGGCCGTGATCGGCAGCGGCACTTGGCAATGGGCTCAGGCCTTTTTCAGATTCTTTCCAAGGCTGCCAATAACCGGCGCGATCCGTCAGGCAATACAGGCGACCGTCGACGCCGAACCGCGGTTGTTGCACAGACTCTTGAGCGCCGTCGCCCGCCACACAACGAGCTTCGGCAAATCCGCCATCCGCGAGGCGTTCGGCCACCATCAAGCGGGTCGCTGTCCATGGCTGATCCGGGCGACTCCATTCGATCCAGGCCAGGCGCCGGGCATCAGGACTGAGTGTCGGCGCCGCGTAGAAATCAGCCCCTTCGACCAGTAGGTGACGTGCGCCATCGAACAGGTTGATGGCCACCAGTCTGTGGTGATTGCGATGCTCCTCGACCGCCAGTACCTGCCCATTGGCGAACTGTAAATCGCCAAAACGGCACGCACCGGACGTCAGCCTTTCGGGGGCTTCACCTTGCAGTGATTGCCGATAGAGTTGCTGGTCGGCCTCGTTGACGAAAACGATACCGTCGTCTGTCAGACAAAACGCGCCGCCGCCATATTCGTACACCCGGCTGCGCACACTGAACCCCGGTGGCGTCAAGCATTGCGCTGCGCCGTCACGCCAATGCCAGATCCGGCATGCCGCGTCTTCGGGGCGGTATTCGTTCCAGAACAGGCCGTGCCGACCGACCTGCAGTTCGGCAAAGTCGATACCGGCGGCCACGGCTTTGGCAGCGCTGAAGGTTTCAGCTCTTGGCGATGAGGCGTGAGTTTCGTTCATTGCGAAAGGCCAGTTGGTCGATGGTCTGGGTCGCGTCTTCGGCTTCTTCGCGAGCCTTGAGGATCACGCCGTGTTGTGGCGACTTGCTGCACACCGGGTCGGCGTTGCTGGCATCGCCGGTGAGCATGAAAGCCTGGCAGCGGCAGCCGCCGAAGTCTTTTTCTTTCTCGTCACAGGAGCGGCACGGTTCGGGCATCCAGTCATAACCGCGAAAGCGGTTGAAGCCGAACGAGTCGTACCAGATGTGCTGCATGCTGTGGTCGCGCACGTTGGGAAATTGCACTGGCAGCTGTCGGGCGCCGTGGCAGGGCAGGGCCGTTCCGTCTGGCGTGACCGTCAGAAAAATACTGCCCCAGCCGTTCATGCAGGCTTTCGGGCGTTCTTCGTAATAGTCCGGGGTGACGAAAATCAGCTTGCACGGATGCCCTTGGGCTTCCAGTTTGGCCCGGTATTCGTTGGTGATGCGTTCGGCGCGCAGCAGTTGCGCTTTGGTCGGCAGCAGGCCGACGCGGTTGAGCTGAGCCCAGCCGTAGAACTGGCAGGTGGCGAGTTCGACGAAGTCCGCTTCCAGGGCGATGCACAGTTCGATGATGCGGTCGATCTGGTCAATGTTGTGCCGGTGGGTGACGAAGTTCAGCACCATCGGATAGCCGTGGGCTTTCACCGCGCGGGCCATTTCCAGCTTTTGTGCGAAGGCCTTTTTCGAACCGGCCAGCAGGTTGTTCACCTGCTCGTCGCTGGCCTGGAAACTGATCTGGATGTGGTCGAGGCCGGCCTTCTTGAAGTCGCTGATTTTCTGCTCGGTCAGGCCGATGCCGGAGGTGATCAGGTTGGTGTAGAAACCCAGTTTGCGGGCTTCGGCAATCAGCTCGGCGAGGTCCTGGCGCACCAAGGGTTCGCCGCCGGAAAAGCCCAGTTGCGCGGCGCCCATTTCCCGCGCTTCGCGAAACACCTTGATCCACTGTTCGGTGCTCAGCTCCTGGCCTTGCCCGGCGAAGTCCAGCGGATTGGAGCAGTACGGGCATTGCAGCGGGCAGCGATAGGTCAGCTCGGCCAGCAACCACAGCGGCAGGCCGACTTCAGGTGTGGGCGGCACTTGCACCGATGAATCAGGCAAGTTCGATCCAGTGCTGCGCACGGGCTACCTCCATGAATTGCTCGATGTCGTCACCGAGCTCGGGCACGCCGGGGAATTGTTGCTCGAGTTCACCGATGATCGCCGCGACATCGCGCTCGCCGTCGATCAGACCGCCGATCAGCGCGGCACTTTCGTTGAGCTTGATCATGCCTTCGGGGTACAGCAGCACATGGCCTTTCTGCGCCGGTTCGTACTGGAAACGGTAGCCGGGACGCCAGGTCGGGGTCTTGCTGCGATCGAAACTCATAAGGTGATTCCTTTGTGCCAGACCCGTTCCGCGGTCACGCTGTGATAGGGCGGGCGTTTGAGTTCGTAGGCCATGCTCATGGCGTCGAGCATGCTCCAGAGAATGTCGAGTTTGAACTGGAGAATCTCCAGCATGCGCTCCTGACCTTCGCGTGTCTTGTAGTGTTCAAGCGTGATCGAAAGACCGTGCTCGACATCACGCCGGGCCTGGCCCAGGCGGGTGCGGAAATACTCGTAGCCGGCCGGGTCGATCCACGGGTAATGCTGCGGCCAACTGTCCAGGCGCGATTGGTGGATCTGCGGCGCGAACAGTTCGGTCAGCGAACTGCTGGCGGCTTCCTGCCAACTGGCACGGCGGGCGAAGTTGACGTAGGCGTCCACGGCGAAGCGTACGCCGGGCAGCACCAACTCCTGGGAGCGCAACTGATCCGGGTCGAGGCCCACGGCCTGGCCCAGGCGCAACCAGGCTTCGATGCCGCCGTCTTCGCCGGGCGCGCCGTCGTGGTCGAGCAGACGCTGGATCCACTCGCGGCGAATCTCGCGGTCCGGGCAGTTGGCCAGGATCGCGGCGTCTTTCAGCGGGATGTTGACCTGGTAATAGAAGCGGTTGGCGACCCAGCCCTGGATCTGTTCGCGGGTGGCCCGGCCTTCGTACATCGCCACGTGGTAGGGGTGGTGGATGTGGTAGTAGGCGCCTTTGGCGCGCAGGGCCGCTTCGAATTCGGCGGGGGACATTGGGGTGTCGGTCATGGCGGTGCTCCGGTGTACAACCGTTGAAATCTTTACTGTCTGGTCGGCCGCTTTCGCGGGCAAGTCGGATCGCCGCACCGCAGCTCCCACAGGGATATGTTGTGTGCCACAGATCCTTGTGGGAGCTGCGGTGCGGCGATCCGACTTGCCAGCGATGAGGCCATTGGCTACAGCACAATACTCATGCCGTCATACGCCACCTCGACATGGCGCCGATCCAGTTCCGCCCGCTGCGGCGAATCCTCATCGAGAATCGGGTTGGTGTTGTTGATATGGATAAGCACCTTGCGCTGGTTGGGCAATTGCTCGAGGACTTCAAGCATGCCGCCAGGGCCGTTCTGCGCCAGGTGCCCCATCTCGCGGCCAGTGCGAGTGCCGGCGCCGCGGCGCTGCATTTCGTCGTCATCCCACAAGGTGCCATCCACCAGCAGGCAATCGCTGTCGGCCATGATCTCCAGCAAGGGCGCATCGACCTTGCCCAGGCCCGGCGCATAGAACAGCTTGCCGCCGGTATTGAGGTCTTCGACGATCAAGCCGATGTTGTCGCCCGGATGCGGGTCGAAGCGGTGTGGCGAGTAGGGTGGCGCGGCGCTGCGCAGTGGCAGCGGAGTGAAGCGCAGGCTTGGGCACGCCGGGACGCTGAAACTTTGATCGAGTTTGATGCGATTCCACTCCAGGCCGCCGTTCCAGTGAGTCAGCATGGTGAACAGTGGAAAACCACTGCTCAGATCCTCGTGGACCATGTCGGTGCACCAGACCTGATGCGGGCAACCTTCGCGCAGCATGAGCAGGCCGGTGGTGTGGTCGATCTGGCTGTCCATCAGGATGATCGCACCGATCCCGGTATCGCGCAGGGCGCGGCCCGGCTGCATCGGGGCGAAGCTCTGCAGTTGCGCGCGGATATCCGGGGAGGTGTTGCACAGCACCCAGTTCACGCCGTCATCGGAAATGGCGATGGACGATTGCGTCCGCGCCGTGGCCCGCAGGCTGCCGTCGCGAAAGCCCGCGCAGTTCGCGCAGTTGCAATTCCACTGGGGGAATCCGCCGCCGGCGGCGGAACCTAGAATCTGGACGAACATGGGTGCTCCATCGTTTCAACGCTGAAAATAAAACGCCTCGGCTAACCGAGGCGTTGTGCTGCACATCTGCAAAAGCAGAGATTAGCGGCTGGCGAAGTACATGGTGACTTCGAAGCCGATACGCAGATCAGTGTAGGCAGGTTTGCTCCAGGCCATGAGTTGAACTCCTTCAGGTGGGTAGGACAGCGCTATCTATATATAGTCCACCTCAAATCAGAGATGTTCCCGTTTCAGATAGTTAGGTTGCTATGTTACTCAAAATTTCTACGAGAATGCCCGTGAAACTTTGAGAAAGCTCCTTACAGCCCCGGTAATGATCATTTTGTCTCTTGCCATGGAGTGCCCGGCGCAGGGCTGTTGGCAAGGCACCGCCGGCCGCCTTCGGCCTGATTCAGGCGTTGAGCCGCCGCCAGTAGAGCGGCCCGGTCAATGCGCACAATGGCCTTGGGCAGGTGCATCAGATAATCCGACGAACGGCCGGCCAGTTTGCCCTGCCAAAGCAGTTCCGCAGCCTGGGCCGTGGTCAATGCAGCGCTGGAAAACTGCTCGGCCAAAGTCTGGCGTTGGGCGATGAACGAGGTGTCGTCGATGGCATCGATCAGTGCCGGCAAGTCATTGAGGAACTGCTCAATGTGTTGCAACGGCACCACGTTCGGCGATTGCACGCCGAACAGCAGCCCGGTTTGCCCGTGAATCTGCCGCAGGGCGCTGAACACCGCATAGCCGAGTTGCAACTCCACCCGCAGGCGTTGATAGAACGGTGTCTGGCAGACCTGTGCGAGCAAACGCCACGCGGCTTCGTCGGCTATTTCCTGAGTGGCTGTCGGACAGAACAGCAGCAACGCGTGTTCGCTGGAGGCCGTATCGACAGTGCTCCACAGATGCTGTGCAAGGATCGAAGGAGGCGGCGTCAGTTGATTGTCCGGCGTGCCGGGTATACGGCTCAAGGCCAGGCCCATCGCCGCTTGGGTCTGCGCCGATAACCCGACGGCCAGCCCATCCCATCGCGCGCTCGACCAGAGTTGCCGCACGTCATCCGAGCTCGCGGTGTGTTCGAGGCAGTGACCGGGCAATGCCTTGAGCAGTTGCCGAATCGGTATTGGCGCCACGCTCGTCGATTCGTCTTGTGAGACAGCGACATCAGGTTTTGTCAGTTCTTTCAGCGCATGCTCGAGGACGACGGGCATCGGCTCCTGCAGCCCATTCAGTTTGAGCAGCCATTCGTTGCCCGACGCATTGAAGGACAAATCCACACCGGCCTGCCGTGCGTCTTCACGCAATGCTTGCAGGTTATTTTCCAGCCGGGATTGGAGGCTGCTGCCGGGAGCCGAGTCCAGGCGCCAACGCAGATAAATCGCACCTTCCGCGCTGTTGTCGGGCCATGCCTGGCTGAATTGCATCGGCGACCGTTCGCGGCGGCTGCGCGAACGGTCCTGGGCAAACGTGCGCAAGCCACGGTGGGCGCTGGTCTGGCCGCGAATCAATCCGGCGTTGGGGGCCGGTGCTTCGCTGCGCAAGAACGGGTTGGGTGCAGGCAATTGCCAAGGGCCGTTGAAGTTATCCACAGCGCCGATTTGTTTGAGGATGTGCTTGAGGGCTGTAACGCCCTGCCCGGACAACCCGACTTCGCGTTGCTCGCTGTCCAGTCGGGCCAATTGCAGAGCGCTGCCGATGTGTTGCTGGCGCTGGAGCAGGGCGATGTATTCGTCGCGCAATGGGCTCCAGTCTTGCCCGGCGAAGAAGCCCAGCCAATCCATCAACCGCTCGCGAATCCCGGTTGCCGCGGAGTTGGCGGGCAAGGTGAACTCGACATGCAACACGGCTTGCCCGGCGAATTGATACAGCGGCTCGGCCTTGAGTTTTTCCGCCAACCCACGCTCACGCAAATCCGCCAGCAATCCGCCCGGTTTCTCGCTGTTCAACCAGTGACACAGGAACAGCAGGGCTTCGGCGGAAAGTTCGGGCAGCGCCTCAAGGGCAAACAGCAGATCCAGCCGTCGTTCGCCAGCCAGTTGATAACTTGGCTCTGGAGTCGTCATTAGCGGCGCGGGGGATTGTTGTGGGGCTTTTTCACCCTGGGCAAGGGCACGGCCAAATGCCTCGGCCATCACCCTCAATTCATCGACACTCTGCGGACCGGCCAGGCTCAAGGTCATCTGCCCTGTCCGATAGAACCGCCGATAAAAATCCTGCAACGCCTGCTGGAATTCGGCTTGCGGCACCGGAAGGCTGTCGCGATTGCCGGCATGGAAACCTCGCAGCGGATGAGTCTCGCAAAGCCCATCGAACAATGCCCGCTGTTGTTGCGCCGTCGGATCTTGTGACCACGCGATAAATTCCGCGTGCAGCACTTCCCGTTCCCGCAGTTGATCGTCCGGACTCATACGCGGATGGGCGAGCATGTCCGACAGACGTTCCAGCCCTCCAGCAAATGCCTGGGGCGGCAGTTCGAAAAAATAGTCGGTGGTCCTTTCGCTGGTCCGCGCATTCACTTGACCACCATGACCCTGGACGTAAGCCATCAGCCCCTGGCCCGCAGGAAAACGCTCAGTCCCGAGAAACAGCAGATGCTCAAGAAAATGCGCCAGGCCGGGCCACGCCAGCGGCACATCATGGCTACCCGCGGCGACCCGCAACGCTGCTGCGCAACGTTTCAAATTCGGGGCATGACGCAGCGTCACCCGCAAGCCGTTGGCCAGGGTTTCAGTGTGGGGGCGAAGGGGATTCAGCGCGGGCATGGGCACTTCCAGAACAGTGAAGTGCCAATGCTAGCGGATAACGATGGATCAGCGCTTGTTCAGGTCGCCGTAAAGCTCGGGACGACGGTCGATCAGGTAGCGATTGGCGGCACGGGAATCGACCATCAACTGACGATCCAACTCCCCGACAATCAAGGCTTCATCAAGGCCTGCCTGAGCGATGCGGCTGCCATCCGGCGCGGCGATGCTGCTCTGGCCGCAATAGTGGATGTCGCCTTCGTGGCCGCAGTAGTTGGCATAAGCCACATAGCATTGGTTTTCGAAGGCGCGGGAGCGCACGGTGACATCGGCGACGAAATCGAACGGAATCATGTTCGCGGTCGGCACCAGAATCAACTCGGCGCCGGCCAGGGCCAGACGCCGGGCGTTTTCCGGGAACTCCAGGTCGTAGCAGATCAGGAAACCGAGCTTCCAGCCGTTGAGCTCAACGATGGGAAACTCGTCGGAGCCTGCGCTGAACATCGAGCGATCGAGGTCGCCGAACAAGTGAGTCTTGCGGTAGTTGCAGACGCGCTCGCCATTGGCATCGATCAACTGCACGGCGTTGTAGATCTGCCCGTCCTCGGTACGCTCGGGATAGCCATACAGGATGGCGATCCCGGCCGCTTTGGCAATGCGCGCGATCTGCTGCGCCGACTCACCGTTATGCACCTCCGCCACCACGCGGACAGCATCGACACCGATGTTGTAGCCGGTCAGGAACATCTCCGGCAGCACCAGCAGGTCCGCGCCTTTGGCTTCCTGCGCCAGCTGCTGCACGCGTTGCAGGTTGCCGGCGACATCCAGAGGCAGCGGTGGACATTGGTAAAGGGCTACGCGCATTTCGGATTCCTCTTACTCGGGCAGGGCGATCGGTCCGATCTCGTTGAACACATCTCCTGGACCCGGATTCTCGGCGTGAGTTGCACCGCCGAAGTGTTTCATGATGCCCCACACCGCGTTGAGCGAGGTCTGCACCGCGCCCTCGACCCAGGCCGGCGTCCATGAAACGTCGTCACCGGCAATGAAGATACCGCGCTGCTCGGCAGGCATGTCGTCCTGCATGAAGTGCGCGTACATGCGCTGGTTGTAGCGATAGTGGCCGGGCAGGGCGCCTTTGAACGCGCCGAGGAAATGCGGGTCGGCTTCCCACGAAACGGTGATCGGGTCGCCGATGATCCGCGCGGCGATGTCGACTTTCGGGTAGATCTTCTTCAACGCATCCAGCGCCAGCTTCACGCGTTTTTCCACCGGGTGCGGGAGCATTTTCAGCGCGTCGCTCATCCAGGAATACGACAGGCAAATCACCCCTGGCTTGTCGTCGCCGTTGTCGAACAGGTAAGTGCCACGGGTCAGGCGATCGGTGAGGGTCATGCTCATCAGGTCGCGGCCGGTTTCCGGGTCCTTGTCCTTCCAGAACGGGCGGTCGACCATCACGAAGGTTTTCGACGATTGCATGTAGCGGGTGCGGTCCAGGGCCATCCACATTTTTTGCGAGAACAGGGTTTCGTCGCATTCGATCTGGGTGGTCAGCAGCCAGCTCTGGCAGGTAGTCAGCACGGCGGCGTATTCGCGGGTGTCGCCGTTGTAGTCAGTGACGGCGAAGCGACCGCCCGGCGCATGGGCGATTTTCTTTACGCCGGAACGCGGCGCGCCCTTGTGCAGCGACTTGAGGCTGGTGCCTTGCGGCCAGTGTACGCAGCGCTCAGGCACATGACGCCAGATGCCTTGCGGGACTTGCTCTACACCGCCGACCACCAGGTGCTGGTGATCGTCGCAGTTGGTCATGACCACGCGGAAGATTTCCAGCATCGAGTTCGGGAAGTCCGAGTCCCAGCCGCCCGTGCCGAAGCCGACCTGGCCGAAGACTTCGCGGTGGTGGAACGACAGTTTGGCGAACGCTTTGGAGGTGGCGACGAAGTCGTAGAACGTGCGGTCATCCCACAGTGGCACCAGGGTGTTCCACAGTTCCTTGAGGCGTGGCACGTCGCGGTCGCGAATGGCTTGCTGGATATCCGAGAACTGCGAGCCGGCTTCCAGGGCATCGGCCCAGGCGTCAGCGACTTCCTGGAACAATGCAGGAAGATCCGCCAGCTTCTGTGCGTAATGGGTTTTACCTTCCAGATCGATCACGGTGCTGCCGGAGGCAGGCGTCAGCGGGTTGGGGAAGGGTTTGGTCTCAAGACCCAGCTTGTCGACATAGTGGTAAAACGCCGTGGACGACACCGGAAAACGCATGCCGCCCAGCTCGGCGACGATGCCATCGGTGCCGTTGAACGTCTGGGAGCGCAGGCGGCCACCCAATTTCGAGGCTTCGTAAACGACCGGCTTGAGGCCGAGTTTCATCAGTTCGTAAGCCGCCACCAGTCCGGCGATACCGGCGCCGACAATCGCCACTTCGGCACCGTGATTATGCTCGGGAATACTGCCCAGGCCGGCCGGGTGTTCGATCCAGTCGTCGAAAGCGAAGGGAAAGTCCGGGCCGAAAATGGTGACTGGTTTTTTACCGTCTGCAGGGTGGCGATTGTTCTTGTTCATGGCTGACCTTACTGGCGACAGGACGCGGGAGGCGCGTCTGAGTATAGGAAAAGATGCGGGCCATTCTAGAGAGCACAGAACACGTTAATAAGACGCAAAGTGTCGTCGTTTTGCCATTTTACCAGTCAATATGACGATACTGACATGCAAAATATCATCTGTAGGAGCGAGCATGCTCGCGATGGCCTCAGCCCAGACACCCATGAATCCCGAATTGGAACGTCAAACCGGCTGCCCCCGATCAATCTTGCTGCTCAAGATGATCGAAGTCGTGGTCTTCTCCACCCCATCCACACTGCCAATCTGATCCAGCAACTGATCCAGCTGCTCCGGCGAGTCAGTACGCAGCCACGCCACATAATCAAATTCGCCACTCACCGCACACAACTGCTGCACCTGCGCCATCGCGCTCAGGCGTCGCAACACCTCCTTGCCGGAACGCGGTTGCACAGTGATCCCCACATACGCCTGCAACCCGCCGTCGACCACCCGCTGCCCCAGGCGCACGCCGTAGCCGGTAATCACTTTGGCCTTTTCCAGCCGCGCCAGGCGCGACGTGACCGTGGTGCGGGCGATGCCCAGTTGCCGGGCGAGCATGGCCACACTCTCGCGGGCGTTGATCTGCAGGGCCGCGATCAGCTGGCGGTCGATTTCGTCGAGAACGGGTGGGCGAATGTCAGGCAAAGGGGCTGTCTCCAACGGTACGGATCAATGGCCAAGCATGTTACAGGCACATCCGGCGCAGCGCTCGCGGCGGATATTTGCTCTAGCCTCAATACCGTTCATGACATTTCTGCCTGCGACAAATTGCCATAAGTAACTAGGTAGTACATTATTCCGCCCTTGTCACAAATGGGGAAAGTTTCCGACATGAACAATTCTGGGGCTGCCGCCGGCAGCAAATGGTTGCTGGCGGGGCTGGGCGTGCTGATTGCACTGATCGGGCTCGGCCTGGCCGGTGGCGGCGGTTATCTGATCGCGCTTGGCGGGAGTGGGTACTTCCTGTTGATGGGCCTGGCCATGTTGGCGTCCGGGCTGATGATCGCCCGGCGCAAGCCGTTCGGCGCCTGGCTGTATGGTATGGCGTTGGTCCTCACGGCGATCTGGGCCGTTTGGGATGCCGGCCTCGAGTACTGGCCACTGGTCTCGCGAGTACTGACCTTCGCGGTGATCGGGCTGGTTGTGGCGTTGATCTACCCGACGCTGGTCCGCGCTTCAGGTGCGACCGGCGGGCGCGGCGCTTACGGTGTGGCTGGCATTCTGGGCGTCGGTGTGGTTGCAACGATGGCCTATATGTTCGTCCCGACCCACGTGGTCAAGGCCACCAGCGAACCTGCGGTAACGCCGGTGGCGCCGGGCACCGAACAAAAAGACTGGGCTCACTGGGGCAATACCACCGCTGGTAACCGCTTTGCCGCGCTGGACCAGATCAACAAGGGCAATATCGACAAGTTGCAGGTCGCGTGGACCTTCCGCACCGGCGACATCCCGCAAAGCACCGGCGCTGGCGCCGAAGACCAGAACACCCCGCTGCAGATCGGCGATACGGTCTACACCTGCACCGCCTACGGCAAAGTCTTCGCCCTGGATGCCGACACCGGCGCCCAGCGCTGGAAGTTCGACCCCCAAGGCACCGCCCCCAACTGGCAGCGCTGCCGTGGCCTGGGTTATTCCGAAACCCCGGTGTCTTCGGACAGTCAGCCAACCGCCTGTACGAAACGTCTGTTTCTACCCACTGGCGATGCGCGCCTGATCGCCATCAATGCCGACACAGGCAAACCCTGCGAGGAATTCGGCAACAAAGGCACCGTCGACCTGACCACCGACATGGGCGAAGTGAAGCCCGGTTACTACCAGCAAACCTCGACCCCGTTGGTCGCGGGTGACGTGGTGATCGTCGGTGGCCGCGTGGCCGATAACTACTCCACCGGCGAACCGCCGGGCGTGGTGCGTGCCTACGATGTGCGCAGCGGTGAGCTGGTATGGGCGTGGGATCCGGGCAATCCGAACACCACCAAGCGCCCACCGGCCGGTGAGACGTACACCCGTGGTACGCCGAACGTGTGGTCGGCCATGTCCTACGACGCCAAGCTAGGTCTGGTGTACTTGCCGACCGGCAACGCGACGCCTGATTTCTTCGGCGGTCAGCGCACCGAGATGGATAACAAATGGAACTCGTCCATCGTCGCCCTCGACGTGAAGAGTGGCCAGGTGCGCTGGCACTTCCAGACCACCCACAACGATCTGTGGGACTTCGACCTGCCGGCGCAACCCTTGCTCTACGATGTGCCGGATGACAAGGGCGGCACCCAGCCGGCGCTGGCGCAAGTGACCAAACAGGGCGAGATCTTCCTGCTCAACCGTGAAACCGGTGTACCGATCGCTCGCGTTGAAGAGCGTCCGGTGCCCCAGGGCCATGTGCCTGGCGAACACTACTCGCCAACCCAGCCGTTCTCGGTGGATATGCCGTCGATCGGCAACAAGACCCTGACCGAGTCCGACATGTGGGGCGCCACGCCATTCGACCAGTTGATGTGCCGCATCCAGTTCAAGGGCATGCGTCACGAAGGCGTCTACACCCCGCCGGGCATGGACCGCGCCCTGCAATTCCCGGGCTCGTTGGGCGGCATGAACTGGGGTAGCGTCTCGGTAGACCCGAACACCCACTACATGTTCGTCAACGACATGCGCCTGGGCCTGGCCAACTACATGATCCCGCGCGACAAGATCGGCGCCGGGGCCAGTGGCATTGAGATGGGCGTAGTGCCACAGGAAGGCACTCCGTTCGGCGCCATGCGCGAGCGCTTTCTCTCGGCGGTCGGCATTCCGTGCCAGAAACCACCGTTCGGCACCATGTCCGCCATCGACCTCAAGACCCACAAACTGATGTGGCAAGTCCCGGTCGGCACCGTACAGGACACCGGCCCGCTGGGTATCCGCATGCACCTGCCGATCCCCATCGGCATGCCGACCCTCGGTGCCTCGCTGGCCACCCAGTCGGGCCTGCTGTTCTTTGCCGGTACCCAGGACTTCTACCTGCGCGCCTTCGACACCGGCAACGGTAACGAAATCTGGAAATCGCGTTTGCCGGTGGGCAGCCAGTCCGGGCCGATGACCTACGTGTCGCCGAAAACCGGCAAGCAGTACATCCTGCTGACAGTGGGTGGTGCACGGCAGTCGACCGATCGCGGCGACTATGTGATCGCCTACGCCCTACCCAAATAGCCCCGGCAACCACCCCCTGTACCTGTAGGAGCGAGCAAGCTCGCGATGGACGTCAGAACACCGCTGGGTGTCAGGCTGCCAGCGTTATCGTTGGCGACCATCGCGAGCATGCCGCAAGCGGGCACCCGCTCCTACAGGTATTCCACGCCGCCTCGAAGAATGGACAGCAACACCCACTCGTAGTCGAATGCGAGAACCAGACCCGAGGCAACGGACATGTCGAGCAAGATGCCCCCCGCCGTACAAGCTCACGCATTGCAGATCGCCCATCACGAAATGGGCCACTACGTCGTCGCTCGTGCCCTGGGCTTTGCCACGGGCGGCGTGACCCTGACAGTGACCGGGGATTTGCGGCATCAGGGAGGCGCCGCCATTACCCTGGTGCGGCCCATTTCGTCGATAGAAGCCATGAAGGAGCATCTGCAAGCCCGGATGATGGTGCTTCTGGCTGGCGCCATGGCGCAGACACTGCCGTCGAAACCATCAGCCGCAAAACGCGTCGACAAGCCCAAAGCCACAGCCATCCTCAAAGGCGAGCAGGGCGCGGAACGGGATTACGCCAAAATCAGGGAGCTTCAGCACCTGCTGCGCAACATCGCCTACCCGGATACCGATCCAGCGTCGGATGAGCGCATAGCGGCACAGCTTAAAGCGATGACAGATCGGCTGTGGGGTCGGACCCAGGAAATCATCGAGGACCAGGCCGAGACGATTGCCGAATTGGCTGTGGCGCTGGTGGACGGCATGGCGCTTGTGGAGCAATGGGGGCGGGCGGCGGATACGTATGAGGTGGTGTACACCGGGCCGATGCTGGAACGGCTGCGGGCGGTGCAGGTGATCCCTTTGTTGCGTGTTTCGGCTGACAGCGGCGGTGATGCTGTTCAGCACTGCAAGTAACAAAGGGTCGGAGTGTTATTTGCCAGCGAGCATAGCGTCTTGCACCAGTGACAGCAGTGCATCGGTCGCCGCCAACAACTCAGCCAGTAGGGTTTCATCCACGTCCATATAACCCTCGTACTCGGCCAGATTACGGCGCTCGTGACAAAGTGCGAACAAGCGCACCTGGATTTTGTTCAGGTCCAGGGTATGTACCAGGCACTGGAATACCAGATAGCGACGGTCGGAGCGAAAACCCTGCAAGCGCATGGCAGTCAGTGCCAAGGCATGTGCGGCGTTATAGGCGAGGTCGAAGCGACTGGCAAAGGACAAGGCCGGACTGTGAGCATCCTTCAAACGGTCCGTAGCCGATCTCAGTAGCCCTTCACATTCCTTGCGATCTGGCGGTTCGGCTTTGAGGCCTCCGCTACGCACCAGGTTTTCCAGATTGTCATTGCTGCCCATCGACTACCTCTGCTGGATTGTGGCCAATCAGATCAATTTTTTCCTGTTGTTCAACCCGCACTACAAAGCTGTTGCCGGCTGCCTTCTTGGCTTGCCAATCGGCCAGGGTGTAGAGCGTCGGATTAATGGTGCGGCCAAGCTGTTCCTCTACGGGCAGTACCCGCTCCATCAAGTCGCTGTAGCTGAGATTTTCGCCGATCAGCATCAGGTCGATGTCACTGCCGGCATGCTCGTTGCCCTTGGCAATGGAGCCATAGATGAACGCCCATGCCAGTTGATCATTCAGCGGAGTCAAGGCTGCACGCAGTTGCTCTGCAATGCCGAAAGTCTTGCGCACTATTCCCAGCAGTTCCGCATAGATGGGGCACTCGGGGTTGGCTTGGTAGTGTGTTTGATTACCCCGCCGACTCATGGTGAGAATGCCGGCACCATGCAAGCGCTCCAACTCACGCATCAGGCTGCCCTTGCCCACCTGCGCCCAGCGGGATATTTCATTGGCGTAAAAGCTCTTGTCCGGTTTGCCATACAACATGCCCAGCACTTTTTGCTGAGTGGCGGTAAACAGAGCATCGCTGAGCGGGATGGCAGGCATGGTTGACTCTATAAGTCCCAAAAAGGGAACGATAGGTCCCCTTTTGGGAATTTTCAACTCTGCCGTGGTTATATGTTTTTCGATGGGACTGCTTCCCTTGTCGTTTGAGCAGGCCGCCGCGTCAGCACCTTCACCACATCATCGATCACTGCTTTGCTCATCGCCGTCAGGTAATGCGCGGCCCAGGCGTGGCGGTCGGGGCTTTGGGCGTAGGTGGAATCCACGGTGAGGGACTTTGCGAGGAACAGCAGGTCGGAGGCTTGGGCCAAGGCGTCGGCGATGGGGACGTTGCGGCAGACGTGGAACAAGGGTTGGTCCGAGATGTACATGAAAGGGGTGAAACCGATGGTTTTGAGTTCTGAGGGGGCGGGGGAATTCGTTTTACTCATGGGGTGACTCCTGGTTGTTCAAGGAGCTGCCACTTTCGTTTCCAAGCGAATGGGTGGCAGCTGTGCGCAGGTTGGAAAACCGGGAACCAGAGAAACCGGCACGCCCGAAGGCGTCCCACGCACAGCAGCCATAACACGGGAACAAAGTATTGAAACTTCTGCAGTCGTGATGGGGCGCAGTTGCGTTACGGTTCGACGGGTTTCCAAGCCCGCTCGCTGATGATCAGCGACGGCCGGAGACTATCCCGTCAAAGAAAAGCGCAACAAGGCGGCAAAGTGCCCAAAACGAAGATTCGGAGTTTGCCTACAAGGACGTACGGCGTCATCCGATATTGCGACGTCCCGTATAAACAAATATCCAAACGCAAACCCCCAAATGCCTGGAGTGAAGCCCTTCGGTAGCATTCCAATGGCGTCACTTGCTTGCCATGCGCTTCATCCAAGGGCCGGGCAGAGCACATGGTCCAAACGCGCCAGACATTGCCATTAACAATTTCAGGAGTAGTCCATAGTAGTCGAACAGCTGCTCCAGTCCTTAAGGTTATTCCCTTGAAGTCATATTTCTTAGGTGGCGTGACGAACATGTCCCGCTGGCGAACATCTGGAAATACTGCGTAGTGAGGGCCGAAACGATGGCTAAGAAATTTTCTGAACTACAAGCGCGCATGACGCCGCAAGCTCGAGCTGACGCGGAGCGTTTGTACCGGCAGCATCTGAAAGAAATGCCCTTGCACGAGTTGCGCAAGGCTCAGGAGTTGAGCCAGGAGACCCTGGCCAAGGCGCTGCATATCAATCAGGCGGCGATTTCCAGGATGGAGCGACGCACCGACATGTACATCAGCACGCTGCGCAATTACATCCGCGCCATGGGCGGCGAGTTGGAAATCATTGCAACCTTTCCCGAAGGGCAGGTAAAGATTGAGAACTTTGCCAATTGATCTGTAAAACAGATTTCTGCGATCCGAACCGCCAGACACGAAAAAGCCGCGTAAAAACGCGGCTTTCTTGTTTGGTGGGCCCACACGGACTTGAACCGTGGACCAAAGGATTATGAGTCCTCTGCTCTAACCAACTGAGCTATAGGCCCTCAGTAGGTCGCGGATTATAGCGACGGTTTCGCGGCTGTGCTATCCGAAAAAGCCATTACGGTTGTACGAAGAAATGTCGCGGCAAATTTCTCGGGGGGTAGGGGGAAGCTGACGATGTAGCCCTGGATTTGCTCACAGCCCTCATGGGCCAGGAATTGCTGCTGCGCCTGGGTCTCGACCCCTTCGGCAATCACGGTGAATTGCATGCTGCGGCCGAGGGCGATGATGGCGCGTACGATCGCCGCATCGTGGGGGTCGTCCGGCAGGCCGCGGACGAAGGACTGGTCGATCTTGAGGATGTCCAGCGGCAGGCGCTTGAGGTAACTCAAGGACGAGTAGCCGGTGCCGAAGTCATCGATGGCCAGTTGTACGCCCAGTTTTTTGAGTTGATGCAGCACCGCCAGCGCTTCTTCGGCCTGGCTCATGATGAAGTTTTCAGTGATTTCCAGTTGCAGGAGAGCGGGGTTGAGGCTGTTGTCCTTGAGCAACTGCTCGATACGGCCCAGCAGGTTGGGTTGGCGCAATTGGGCGCCGGCAAGGTTGACCGACAGCGGGCCGGGGTTTTCGTACAGCCGGTGCCATTCGGCCATCTGCTGGCAGGCGGTCTCCAGGACCCAGTCGCCGATTTGCAGGATCATGCCGTTTTCTTCAGCCAGCGGGATGAAGTGCTCCCGCGGCACGTCGCCAAAAGTCGGGTGGTGCCAGCGGATGAGGGCTTCGGCGCCGACCAGGCTGTAGTCTTCGAGGCTGATTTTCGGTTGGTAGCACAGTTGCAACTCGTTGCGTTCGATGGCACGGCGCAGTTCGTGCTCCAGCGCAACACGCTCGCTGGCCTGGGCGGTGAGGTCGCGGGTGTAGCTTTCGACGCGGTTACGGCCCTTGGCCTTGGATCGGTACATCGCAGCGTCGGCGTTCTTGATCAGTGTGGCAACGTCGCAACCATCCTTCGGATAGAGGCTGGTGCCGATGCTGGCGCTGATGAAAAACTCGTGTTCGCCAGCCTGGAATGGCGCGGTGAAACAATTGAGCAGTTTGGTGGCGATATTGTCGGCATCAGTGGATTGTTGCAGGCCCGGCAGCAGGATGATGAACTCGTCACCGCCCAGGCGCGCCACGGTGTCGATGTCACGCAGTTGCTCGCGCAGACGTACGGCAATGCCCTTGAGCAGCAGGTCGCCGACCGGGTGGCCGAGGCTGTCGTTGATGTGCTTGAAGCGGTCGAGATCGAGGAACAGTACGGCGCCCTGGCCGCCATGTTCCTGCTGGCTGTTGAGCGCTGTCAGCAGGCGGCTTTCGAACAGCGTGCGATTCGGCAGGCCGGTCAGAGGGTCGTGGTGAGCCTGGTAATCGAGTTTGGCCTGGGCATGCTTGAGGCTGGAGATGTCGGCGAACACCGCGACAAAGTGGGTGATGAACTTGTCGCGGTTGCGCACGGCACTGATGGTCAGCCAGCTCGGATAGAGCTCGCCATTCTTGCGCCGATTGGAAATTTCACCCTGCCAATGACCGTCGGCAGTCAATTGGTGCCACATGGCCGCGTAGAACGCGCTGTCATGCAGGCCTGAGGCGAGCAGGCGCGGTGTGTGCCCCAGCGCTTCGCTTTCGCTGTAACCGGTGATCTCGGTGAAGGCCCGGTTGACCGCGCTGATGTGCTGTTGGGTGTCGGTGATCAACACGCCTTCGGCGGTGCTTTCGAACACCGTGGCGGCCTGTTGCAGTTTTTCCTGCATCAGGTGCCGCTCGGTGATGTCCCGGGCGATGGTCAGCATGCAGTCGTCATCGCCAATCGGCAGCGGACGGCTGGACACTTCGCAGAGGCGGATCTGCCCGTCGCTGCGGCGGATATGGCAGCTGAAGTCGCGGACAAAACCGTCCCGTTGCAACAGGTCGAGCATTTGCTTGCGTTCATTGAGGTTGACCCAGATCCCCAGTTCCAGCACCGAGCGATCCACTGACATGGCGCTGTTGAAACCGGTGATGCGGCTGAAACCCTCGTTGACCTCCAGCAGCAAGCCATCGCTTTGCCGCGACAGCAGCAATCCGTCGGGAGACGCGTGGAAGGCCTTGGCGAACTTTTCTTCGGATGTTTGCAGTTGCTGCTGGGTTTCCTTGAGCTGGGTGATGTCCCGCACCACGACCACCAGCGCCGGTGTCATGTCGAGGTTAAAGGGCTCGGCGGAGATCAGGCCGGTAAACACCTGGCCATTGCTGCGACGAAAGGGCATTTCCAGGTTGCGGATGCTGCCGGCCTGCAGGCGTTGCAGCAGGCCGGGTCCAACACCGGGAATACCCCAGATGTTCAGGTTGGTGGCGGTCAGGCCAATGACGTCCTCGGCCTTGAGGCCAATCTGCTCTTCGAACGCTTCGTTGACCTCCAGCAGGCAACCATCGCTCAGGCGTGCGATCACCAGAATGTCAGGGCATTGCCGGAACACCGAAGCGAATTTCTGTTCCGACAGGCGCAGCGCTTCTTCGGTGCGCTTGGTGTCGGTGATGTCGATCATCAACCCGCGCATCACCGGCTCATGCCCATGCTCGATCAGGCTGACGATATCTCGCACCCACAGGCAGCGGCCGTCGGCAGTGATCACCCGGTAGTCGAGGCTGTGATCACGTCCGGCCAGCACTTCGTGATCGCAGAACGTCTGGGCGCGGGTCAGGTCGGCGGGGTGAATGATGTTGCGCCAGAAGCCCGGAATCAGCCAATGGGACAGGGGATAACCGAGGAGGTCTTCGGCGTGGGGTGAAACATAGCTGTAGGTGTAGTCGGTGACTTTTGCTTCCCAGGCGATGGCCGAGAGGCTCTCCACCAGGCCGCGATAGTGGTACTCGCTACTGCGCAGTTCCTGTTCAAGATCGATCCGGCGGGCAATTTCCGAACTCAAACGGCGGTTGACGCGGATAACCGCTGCCAGCACGAGGGTCAGCAGCAGTAGCCCGGGCAGGCCATACACCAACAAGTCATTCCAGAACGTTCGATGATCGAGGACGTTGCCGACCCAATGTTCCTGAATGGCGCTGATTTCGGCGGGGCTCATGTCCGCCAGGACTTTGTCGAGAATTCCAACGAGCATTTTGTTGTTGCGAGGTACCGCCATGGCCAATTGATAGCGATAGGGGGTTTCACCGCTGACATACAACCCATCGAGCTTGAGCTGGCGCAGGGTCCAGACGCTGGAAGCCAGATCGCCCACTACTGCGTCCACTTCGTCGGTGGCCAGTGCCTGCAATGCCGAGCTGACGTTGGGCGTCGCCACCAGGTTCAGGTCGGGATGGTGGGTGCGCAGCAGTTCGTGGGGAGCGTAGTTTTCCACCACGGCGATTTTCAGGCCGTACAGGTCTTCCAGTTTGTGTGGTTGAGGCCCCCCGACGTGGGCCAGGATGACAATCGGAAAGTCCAGGTAGGGGCGGGTGAACGCCAGATAGTTCTGGCGTTCCGGGGTCGACATGATGCCAGGAAGCAGGTCGATTTTGCCCTTTTTGGCTTGATCCAGGACGACGGTCCAGCTCACCGGCTCGATGGGCGTGAGCCTGGTCGCCAGCCTTTTGCGGATAACCTCGATGTAGTCCGCGGCAAGGCCTTGGTAGCGGCCCTCATCGTCGCGAAATTCGAAAGGCGGCCACGACGCATCGACCCCCAGGCGCAAGTTGGGGTGGGCAGCCAGCCAGCTACGTTCATCGTCTGTGAGAGTCAGCGCGCCAGCCGTTGCAGTCCAGGTCATCAGCGACAGCAAAAAAAGCACGGTCGGCAGTCTGGGCATAACGGTCTCGTTATGGCTCGGGGGAATGCTTCGAGTGTAGACGGGCTACGGGGCGGAGGAGGAGTTGCAGAGCTTTTAATCTGCCATAAAACAAAACCCCCGGCCTGGGCCGGGGGTTCTGGTATCACTCGTCGAGGAAAGAGCGCAGATGCTCGCTTCTCGTCGGGTGGCGCAGCTTGCGCAGCGCCTTGGCTTCGATCTGACGAATCCGCTCACGGGTCACGTCGAACTGCTTGCCAACCTCCTCGAGGGTGTGGTCGGTATTCATGTCGATACCGAAGCGCATGCGCAGTACCTTGGCTTCACGTGCCGTGAGACCGGACAGCACTTCGCGAGTCGCTTCTTTCAGGCTCTCGACGGTTGCAACATCGATTGGCGACTGCATGGTCGAGTCTTCGATGAAGTCACCCAGATGAGAGTCTTCGTCATCACCGATCGGGGTTTCCATGGAGATCGGCTCTTTCGCGATCTTCAATACCTTGCGGATCTTGTCCTCAGGCATTTCCATGCGTTCGCCCAGCTCTTCCGGGGTCGGTTCGCGACCCATTTCCTGCAGCATCTGCCGGGAAATGCGGTTGAGCTTGTTGATCGTCTCGATCATGTGCACCGGAATACGAATGGTGCGAGCCTGGTCGGCGATCGAGCGAGTGATCGCCTGACGGATCCACCAGGTGGCATAAGTCGAGAATTTGTAGCCGCGACGGTATTCGAACTTGTCTACCGCTTTCATCAGGCCAATGTTGCCTTCCTGGATCAGATCGAGGAATTGCAGGCCACGGTTGGTGTACTTCTTGGCGATCGAGATCACCAGACGCAAGTTGGCTTCAACCATCTCTTTCTTCGCGCGGCGGGCCTTGGCCTCACCGATCGACATGCGACGGTTGATTTCCTTGATCTCGACGATGGTCAAACCGGTTTCGGTTTCCAGCGCGGTCAGCTTCTGCTGGCAACGGATGATGTCCGGCTGCAGGCGACCAATGGCTTCAGCATACTTGCCTTTGCCTTTGGCCAGCGTATCGCTCCAGCTCTCGTCGACTTCGTTGCCCGGGAACTGGCGCAGGAAGTCTGCACGCGGCATGCGCGCATCACGTACGCAGAGCTGCATGATTGCGCGCTCTTGCTGACGCAGGCGATCCAGGGCGCTGCGCACACGCTCGACCAAGGCTTCGAATTGCTTCGGTACCAGTTTGATCGGCATGAACAGGTCAGCCAGGGCCAGCAATTCGGCAATCGCTGCCTTATTGTGACGACCGTGCTTTTTCAGGGCCTTGTGGGTGATTTCCATCTGATCGGCCACAGCGCCGAAACGCTGCGCGGCGATGATCGGATCCGGACCGCTTTCGGCTTCTTCCTCGTCATCCGAGGCTTCGCCGTCTTCGTCGTCGGAATCGTCATCCGCCTTGACCGCTTTCTCGTCGATCGGCGGCGGCACTTCTGCCGCAGGCGGCGCGATGCCGTCGTCCGGGTCGATATAACCGCTCAGGACGTCGGACAGGCGGCCACCTTCGGTGGTGACGCGGGTGTACTCGGAGAGAATATGATCAACCGTGCCAGGGAAGTGCGCGATTGCGCTCATCACTTCACGGATGCCCTCTTCAATACGCTTGGCGATTTCAATTTCGCCTTCACGAGTGAGGAGCTCGACCGTACCCATTTCGCGCATGTACATGCGCACCGGGTCGGTAGTGCGACCAATGTCGGTCTCGACCGCAGCCAACGCTGCAGCGGCCTCTTCGGCTGCGGCTTCGTCGGTATCGGCGTCGGCCAGCATAAGGGAATCCTTATCTGGCGCAACCTCGAATACGTTGATCCCCATGTCATTGATCATGCGGATGATGTCTTCCACCTGTTCCGGATCTGAAATATCCTCAGGCAGGTGGTCGTTGACCTCCGCGTAAGTCAGGTAGCCCTGCTCACGACCAAGTGTGATCAACTCTTTGATACGAGACTGCTGTTGCGCTTTTCCGGACATAACACCCTATCCACTGAAGGTCTTGGCGGGCAAAAAACAAGCCGAGGATTATACCTGAGCTATGACCTCACGCGCCAGTTGAGGTCGGGTTTGATGCGGAAACATTGCGACTCAAGAGGTCGCGCAGTTGATTTTTCTCTTCGCTGGTCAATTCGCTTTGACGCGCTTTTCTAAGAAGTTGTTCCAGGTTTCGCTCGCGTTGGCGGGCTGACAAGCTAGTAATGGTGTCGAAAAACTGTTGTTCAAGGTTATCTCCATCAATCAGCCATTCCTTTTCCGCCAGGGCCTTGAGCAGGCGACCTTGCTCCGTGCCATGCCAGCGGGCAATCAGCTGAATTGAGTTTAGCTTGGGATTCTTCTGCACGGCTTCGAGCAGCGCCACCAGCAATTGTGTGTTGGTGTGATCCTCGGCGGCGAAGTGCCCGGCATCCTCGACTTTTTCGGCCAGTTGCGGGTGGTGCAGCAGTGTGCGCAAGGCGGCAAGGGTTGGCGGTTCTACGGCGGCGGGCACCCGTGGCGCGCGGGGTTGATCACGATCGCCGCCCCGTTTGCCGTTTTTGTCCCAGGGTTTCTTGTCCCATTTCCTGCCTCCTGCACCGGGTTTCTTCGGCGTCCATTCCTGCTGCGGCACATACATTTCCTGTGCCTGCGGCTGATGATAGTCGCTGTAATCGGGCATTGCGTCGTAATCGATGCCCGGGTCGTAGGCCGGCGGAGCTTCCTGCGGGGCGCTTTGGGCCAGCTGGCTCACCGCTTCGCCGCTCAGGCCGGTGATTTCGCTCAGGCGCTGACGCATCAAGGTGCGCAGGTTGGCGCCCGGGACTTTGTCGATCAGTGGCGCGGCGAGGGTGGCCATGTGGGCCTTGCCCTCGAGCGAGCGCGGATCGGCCTCTTCCGTCAATTGCTGGAAGAAGTAATCGGCCAGTGGCTGCGCATGCTGGTTGATCCGGGCGCGGAAGGCGTCGGTGCCTTCGGAGCGGACCAGGGTGTCCGGGTCTTCGCCCTCGGGCAGGAACAGAAAGCGTGCGCGACGACCGTCCTGCAAGCTTGAAAGTGTCGCCTCCAGTGCCCGCCATGCAGCGTTGCGACCGGCCTGATCGCCGTCGAAGCAGAACAGCACGCTCGGTACGACGCGAAACAGTCGCTTGAGGTGTTCCTCGCTGGTGGCGGTGCCCAGGGTCGCGACAGCATTGCGCAGGCCTTGCTGGGCCAGGGCGATGACGTCCATGTAGCCTTCGACGACGATGATTTCGTCGAGGTTGCGGTTGGTCTTGCGTGCTTCGTACAGGCCGTAGAGTTCCTGGCCTTTATGGAAAACCGGAGTTTCCGGGGAGTTCAGGTACTTGGGTTTGTCGTCGCCCAATACCCGGCCGCCGAATGCGATGACGCGCCCGCGACTGTCGCGGATAGGGAACATCACGCGGTCGCGGAAGCGGTCGTAACGTTTGCCGCTTTCGGCGTTTTCGATCAGTAGGCCGGCATCGATCATGGCCTTTTGTTGCAGGGTATCGCTGCTCAAGTGCTTGAACAGGTTGTCCCAGCCGGGTGGAGCAAAGCCGAGGCCGAAATCCCGGGCGATTTCACCGGTCAACCCGCGACCTTTCAGGTAATCCACGGCGGCCTTGCGTGATGGATGGCTTTTCAGGGCCTGACGATAAAAGTCGGCAGCGGCGCTGAGTAGCGGGTACAGCGGCGAATCGGTCGGTTGTCGCGGTTTGTGCGACCGGCCGCTTTCCTCGCGGGGGACTTCCATGCCGGCGGCTTTGGCCAGTTCTTCGACAGCCTGGACGAAATCCAGGTTGTCGTGGTCCATGATGAAGCCGAGGGCGTTGCCGCCAGCGCCGCAGCCGAAGCAGTAGTAAAACTGCTTGTCGGGGCTGACGCTGAACGACGGAGTCTTTTCTTTATGGAACGGGCAGCAGGCAGTGTGGTTCTTGCCGGCTTTTTTCAGTTGCAGGCGCGAGCTGACCACGTCGACGATGTCGGTGCGGTTCAGAAGGTCGTCAATGAAGCTCTGGGGAATTAGCCCGGCCATGGCGTTCTCGTCATCTGCGCTGAAAGGAGCCCGAAACGTACGGCGACCGAACGCTGTCATTGTTTGAGGCGCGCAAGGTGTGCGGCTCGACCAGTGTCGTCTGCGTAATCGCTGTCGGGAAGTGTATCTGCCGAAAATCCACTGACGTTAATGCCAATCAGTATTCGACTGTTTTGAATGTGTTGCGCTGAATCCGCTGCGGCCAATCATAGGCTTCGGATAGCTCATCATTTGGCGCGCAAGCAGGCGCCTTGGGCTGATCGTCGTGAGAGGAATCAGTGGGTGTGCTCGTCAGTAGCCTTGAAAGGCTCGTCAGAAAAGACGTGCACCGCTGGCAAAGAGCCAGGTCTGACGCGGTAAAGCAGATTTGTCGCGGTCGCGTCTGCGGCGTTGACGGTGAAGCATCAAGCGTTTTACGCAAATGCCATAAGCCCGGCTGAGGGCCGGGCTTGGCAGAAGCTTGCTACGATCGTCTGTGTATTAGTACAGACGAACGGCGCGGCGCTGTTCGCGCTGAACTTTCTTGGCGTGACGCTTAACAGCAGCAGCTGCTTTGCGCTTACGCTCAGAAGTTGGCTTCTCGTAAAATTCGCGGCTACGAACTTCAGCCAGTACACCGGCTTTTTCGCAGGAGCGCTTGAAACGACGCAGAGCTACGTCGAAGGGTTCGTTCTCTTTTACTTTGACGGCTGGCATCCAGAGCTACCTTCATTCATTACCGGGGTCAACATCCTCGCGGCAAAAGAGCACTTGAAGACGTCGGTTTTTAAGGGTTGCGGATGTTAACCCCTCAACGCTCGGAATGCAAAGCCTCTGATCGAAAACCGCTGGTCGGGGCATCACGCGACGACTATTATGCGCGCCTTCGAATTCAGCCTAAACAAGGCGCAAACCCATGCTAGTACTGGGATTAGAAACTTCCTGCGACGAAACCGGCGTCGCATTGTATGACAGTGAGCGCGGTCTGCTGGCCGACGCGCTGTTCAGTCAGATCGACCTGCATCGTGCCTATGGTGGCGTAGTGCCGGAGCTGGCTTCGCGCGATCATGTCAAACGCATGCTGCCCTTGATTCGTCAGGTGTTGGCCGAGGCCGACTGCGTACCGACCGAGATTGATGCAATTGCCTACACCGCGGGTCCTGGCCTGGTCGGTGCCTTGCTGGTGGGGGCTTCCTGTGCGCAGGCGCTGGCCTTTGCCTGGGGTATTCCGGCTCTCGGCGTGCACCACATGGAAGGCCACTTGCTGGCGCCCATGCTGGAGTCGCAACCACCGGAATTCCCGTTCGTCGCTTTGTTGGTGTCCGGCGGCCATACGCAACTGGTTCAGGTCGACGGAATTGGTCAGTACGCGCTCTTGGGCGAGACTCTTGATGACGCCGCCGGCGAAGCTTTCGACAAGACGGCGAAGATGATGGGCCTCAATTATCCGGGCGGACCGGAGATCGCTCGCCTTGCAGAGCGGGGCGTTGCAGGACGTTTCGTCTTCCCGCGTCCGATGTGCGACCGTCCGGGCCTGGATTTCAGCTTCAGCGGCCTGAAGACCTTTGCGTTGAACACCTGGCAACAGTGCGTCAGCGCTGGAGACGACGGCGAGCAAGCCCAATGCGACATCGCGCTGGCGTTCCAGCAGGCCGTGGTGGAGACTTTGACCATCAAGTGCAAGCGTGCCCTGAAGGCCGCCGGCATGAAGCGCCTGGTGATCGCCGGGGGGGTCAGTGCCAACAAGGCGTTGCGCGCTTCCCTGGAAAAAATGCTCGGCGATATGAAGGGCGATGTGTTTTATGCCCGTCCGCAGTTCTGCACCGATAACGGCGCAATGATCGCCTTTGCCGGCTGCCAGCGCCTGCAAGCCGGCCAGCAGGAAAGTCTGGCAATCAGTGTGCAGGCGCGCTGGCCGATGGAGCAGTTGTCGGCGTTGTGATGGGCGGCGCTCATGTCCGGTCGCTAGAAATGCCGTTCGCGCCCGGCGAACAGGTCGCGTAGATTGCCGCGATGACGCCAGACGATCAGCCCGGTGAGCGTGCTCATGGGCAGCAGGGCGGCCGGCTCTTGCCAGGCCAGCAACGGCAGGGTCAGCGGTGTGGCGATGAGAGCGGCCAGGGAGCTGGTACGGGTCAGGTAGAACGTCAGCAGCCAGGCGCAGACTGCCAACAGCGCTGCAGGCGGATACAGGCCCAGCAACATGCCGGCAGCGGTGGCGACACCCTTGCCGCCGCGAAAACGGAAGTACAACGGAAACAGATGGCCGATAACGGCATAGACGCCGATCCAGGCCTGCTCCTGCTGGGAAAGACCCGCAAGACGCGCGATCAGTACCGGCAGCAGGCCTTTGCAAAGGTCGCCGAGCAGGGTCAGGATGGCGAGTTTCTTGCCGGCCAGTCGCAGCATGTTGGTGGCGCCGGCATTGCCAGAGCCACTCATTCGCGGGTCGGGGTTGCCGGTCAGGCGGCTGAGCAAAATGGCAAAGGACAGAGAGCCGAGCAGGTAGGCGAGGATCGCCAGTAACCAAAACATGCTAACTATTCCGGGCGGGGAAGCCCTGATTCTAACGGCGCATTGCGCCCTTGTCGTGTAGCGGAGAGAAGTGCTTGGACAGAGTGTTTATCGAGGGCCTGGAAGTCGACACGGTGATTGGTGCCTACGACTGGGAGCGAGGCATCCGACAGTGCTTGCGTCTTGACCTGAGCTTCGCCTGGGATAATCGCCCGGCCGCAGCCGGTGATGACCTGACCCTGGCGCTCGACTACGCCAGTGTTTCTTCGCGCATCCAGGCATTTGCCGAGCAGGCGCAGTTCCAGTTGGTCGAAACCTTCGCCGAGCGCCTGGTCGAGGTATTGATGAGCGAATTCAAGATCACCTGGATGCGCCTGAAGCTGACCAAGCCTGGCGCTGTCCCGGCTGCCACCGGCGGTGTAGGCGTGGAGATCGAGCGCGGATGTCGCTGACTCAGGTTTATCTCGGGCTCGGTAGCAATATCGAGCGTGAAACCCATTTGCAGGCGGGGCTCGATGCATTGGCGGCGTTTCTTGTCGATATCCGCTGTTCGGCGGTGTTCGAAAGCCAGCCGGTGGGCATCAAGAGCGGGCCGTTCTTCAATTTCGTGGTGTCGGCCTATACGGATCTACCGCTGATCGAGCTTGATCGTCGATTGAAGTTCATCGAGGCGGATAACGGCCGATATGCGCCGGATCGCCGAGGTTTGCCGCTGGACATCGACGTGTTGTTGTTCGGTGATCTGGTGGGCAACTTCGATGGCCTGGTCTTGCCGCGGGCAGAAATCCTGAAAAACGCGTTCGTTCTGTGGCCACTGTCGTTGATAGCGCCTGATCGAGTACACCCGGGCGTAGGCAAGAGTTTTGCGACCTTGTGGGCCGAATCCCGGATTGATCAGGTGTTGGCGCCGGTGAAGTTTGAGTGGCGTGGCGAGCAGCTGACACCTTCAGATTTGTTGTGACCTTACTGGCGTCTTCGCGAGCAGGCTCGCTCCTACAGGGTTAGCGTAAGTCTGTGGGAGCGAGCCTGCTCGCGAAGCTTTTCAGATCGACGCGGTCTCTTTGTAGGCTTTCAAGGTCTTTAGCCGTTCACGCTTGATCGCTTCCCCCAGCTCCGGCCCCTTGAATCCTTTCTCCAGCAATGGCTGAACCGCCACGCTGCGAGCTGCAGTTGCCGCGCCGCGCAAATAATCCGCCTGTGGATAACTTCTTTCCTCAAGCCCTTTGCGCCCCCGCGCATCCATCTCGCATGCTGCGATGAATTCCTCGAACCGCTGTGGTCGGCGGTAAACATCGAAGCTCTGCAGCAACTCCAGCAGCGTCGATGGCTTGAGTTCCAGGGCGCGATGGCCATGGGTGTGATATTCGCCCACCAGCAGCGCCAGTTCCTGGCAGTCCCTCGGCACCTTGAAACGTTCATTGACTGCTTTGATCAGCTTCAGGCCTTTGAACTCGTGGGCAATGTGTCTTGGCCATTCTTCCTCTGGCGTCAGTCCTTTGCCCAGGTCGTGGAGCAGGCAGGCCCAGCGCACTGTCAGTGGCTGGTTGTGTATGGCGGCTTGCTGCAAAACGCTCAAGGTGTGTGCACCCGTGTCGATTTCCGGGTGGTGGGTCGGGGGTTGTGGTATGCCAAACAGTGCATCTACCTCTGGCATCAGCGCCTTGAGGGCGTCGCAGGCGCGCAAAACCTCAATGAATACCTGTGGCTGATCTTCCATGAGGGCCCGGGAAATTTCCTTCCAGCTGCGCTCCGGGGTCAGCGCTTCAAGCTCGCCTGACTCGCTGAGTTGGCGCATCAGTTCCAGGGTTTCCGGGGCGACGGTAAAGCCCAGCGACGCATAACGCGCCGCAAAGCGGGCAACACGCAGGACTCGGAGAGGATCTTCGGCAAATGCCGGGGAAACATGGCGAAGCAGACGCGCTTCGAGATCGCGCTGGCCGTGGTACGGGTCGGTCAGGTTCTGCTGATCGTCTTCGGCCATGGCATTGATGGTCAGGTCGCGACGAATCAAGTCTTCTTCGAGGGTGACCTCAGGGCTGGCGTGAAAAGTGAAGCCGCCGTACCCACGTCCGCTTTTGCGTTCGGTGCGGGCAAGGGCGTATTCCTCGCCGCTCTTCGGATGAAGGAATACCGGGAAATCCGCACCCACCGGGCGGAAGCCCCTGGCGAGCATTTCTTCGGTGGTGGCGCCGACCACGACCCAGTCGATATCGGTAACCGGTTTACCCAGCAGGCGATCGCGAACCGCACCGCCGACTTTATAAATACGCATAAAAAACCTCCGTTAGCTCGACAGGATAACCGTTGCATCGAGCTTTCGGAGGTACAAGCCGGATCAAAGATGGATGACAGCCAGGTCCAGGCGCCCGTATTCACCTTCGCCGTGTTCGCTTCTGGGTGGCACATGGTGGGTTTTCATCACGGTTTCCCCTTGCAGGGTTTCCAGGTGAATGTCGAAACCCCAGAGGCGGTGCAGGTGTTTGAGTACTTCTTCGGTCGAGTCCCCCAGCGGTTTGCGGTCGTGTTGCTGATGGCGCAGGGTCAGGGAGCGGTCACCGCGCCGGTCGATGCTGTAGATCTGCACGTTGGGCTCGCGATTGCCCAGGTTGTACTGCGCCGCGAGGGTTTCACGGATTGTGCGGTAGCCACTTTCGTCATGAATGGCGGGTACCAGCAGGTCGTCCTTCTGGTCGTCATCGAGAATGCTGAACAGCTTCAGGTCACGGATCACCTTGGGCGACAGGTACTGCAGGATGAAGCTCTCATCCTTGAAGCTGCTCATGGCGAACTTGACGGCTGCCAGCCAGTCGGTACCGGCAATGTCAGGGAACCAGCGGCGATCTTCTTCCGTTGGCTCTTCGCACATGCGCCGGATGTCGCGGTACATGGCAAAACCCAGGGCATAGGGGTTGATGCCACTGTAGTAAGGGCTATCGAAACCCGGTTGGAACACCACGCTGGTGTGGGAAGTCAGGAACTCCATCATGAAGCCGTCGGTGACCAGGCCCTCGTCGTACAGGTCGTTCATCAGGGTGTAATGCCAGAACGTGGCCCAGCCCTCGTTCATCACCTGGGTCTGACGTTGTGGATAAAAATACTGGGCGATCTTGCGCACGATGCGCACGATTTCCCGCTGCCATGGCTCCAGCAGCGGCGCATGTTTTTCGATGAAATACAGGATGTTTTCCTGGGGTTCGGCGGGGAAGCGTGCGTTGTCCTTGTCGCTGAACTTGTCCGCGCCCTTGGGTATGGTGCGCCACAGATCGTTGATCTGTTTCTGTAAATGCTCCTCCCGATCCTTTTGCCGACGGCGTTCTTCTTCCGCGGAAATCGGATAAGGGCGTTTGTAGCGGTCGACACCATAGTTCATCAGCGCATGGCAGGAATCGAGCAGGTCCTCAACCGCGTCGATACCGTGTCGTTCTTCGCATTGCATGATGTACTGCTTGGCAAACACCAGGTAATCAATGATCGAGCTGGCGTCGGTCCAGGTGCGGAACAGGTAATTGCCTTTGAAAAAGCTGTTGTGCCCGTAGCAGGCATGGGCCACCACCAGCGCCTGCATGCAGATGGTGTTTTCTTCCATCAGGTAGGCGATGCATGGGTCGGAGTTGATCACTATCTCGTACGCCAGCCCCATCTGGCCGCGGGTGTAGGATTTTTCAGTACTGAGGAAGTGCTTGCCGTAGGACCAGTGGTGATAACCCAGGGGCATACCGACCGAGGCGTAGGCGTCCATCATCTGCTCGGCGGTGATCACTTCGATCTGGTTAGGGTACGTATCGAGGGCATAACCGGCCGCAATACGACTGATTTCGCGGTCGTATGCCTGGATCAGCTCGAACGTCCATTCGGAGCCGGTGGAAATGGGTTGGCGCTTCTGCTCTTTGGCGGTCATGTCACTAACCTGCGCTGGAAGAGTTCACGGAAGACCGGATAGATATCCCCGGCCGAGACCAGTTGTTGCTGGGCAAACGTGTCGGAAAAGGCTTCGGCGATGCGCTCGTATTCGAACCACAGGGCCTGGTGTTCGCGTGGGGTGATCTCAACGTAAGTGTAGTACTGCACGAATGGCATGATCTGGTTGATCAGGATGTCACGGCAGATCGGCGAGTCGTCGTTCCAATTGTCACCGTCGGAGGCCTGGGCGGCGTAGATGTTCCACTCATTGCTCGGATAACGTTCGGCCATGATCTCCTGCATCAGTTTCAAGGCGCTGGAAACGATGGTGCCGCCGGTCTCCCGGGAGTAGAAAAATTCCTCTTCATCCACTTCGCGGGCGCTGGTGTGATGGCGAATGAATACGACATCGATCTTGTCGTAGTTACGCTTGAGAAACAGATACAGCAGGATGAAGAAGCGTTTGGCGATGTCCTTGGTCGCCTGGGTCATCGAGCCGGACACGTCCATCAGGCAGAACATCACGGCCTTGGAGCTGGGATTGGGTTGTTTGATGAGCAGGTTGTACTTGAGGTCGAATGTGTCGAGGAACGGGATGCGATTAATGCGCGCACTGAGTTTTTCGATTTCTTCTTCGATTTTCTGAATATCGCCGAAGTTGTCCGGTTCTTCCTGCTTGAGTCGCAGAAGTTCTTCCTTGGCTTCGCGCAGTTTCGCCCGGCTGCTGCCGGACAGCGCGATGCGCCGGGCGTGGGCTGAACGCAGGGTGCGGATGATGTTGATCCGCGATGGGTTGCCCTCGCTGCTGATCCCGGCACGTACGGTCTTGAAGGTATCGGTGCCGGTCAGGTTGCGCTTGACCAGGTTTGGCAGCTCAAGATCCTCGAACATGAATTCGAGGAATTCTTCCTGGGTGATCTGGAAGACGAATTCGTCCATCCCTTCGCCGGAATTGCCGGCCTTGCCGGGGCCTCGACCGCCACCGCCTCCCGGCGGGCGGGCGATATGTTCGCCGCTGGTGAATTCCTTGTTGCCCGGGTGCACGACCGTCTGCTTGCCCCCGCGGCCATGGTGGAGCACCGGCTCGTCGATGTCGCGGCCGGGAATGCTGATTTGTTCGCCGTGTTCCATATCGGTAATGGAGCGCCGGCTGACCGCCTCTTCGACAGCCTTTTTAATGTGATCACGGTAGCGTCGCAGAAACCGCTGGCGGTTCACCGTGCTCTTGTTCTTGCCATTGAGACGTCGGTCGATCACATAGCTCATGACTGCTCCTTAGAAGCTGTCCTGAAAGGGGCGAGCGGTGATACGGCATCGAACCGAAAGCCGAGGGACATTGAACGCTCCCCCAAGCGCTTTGGATGCTGCCTGAACTCGCTACCGACTTTCGAACACCTTCCAGAGGCCTGTGTAACAGAAAAAGCGCACACAGGTCTCTGGCTGACGACAACCGGTCTGACCGGCAGCGGGTTATTGTGATTTTCTGACCCGCAGGTACCACTCGGACAGCAGTCGTACCTGTTTGTCGGTGTAACCCCGCTCGACCATCCGTGTGACGAAGTCGTTGTGTTTCTGCTGGTCCTCTTTGCTGGCCTTGGCATTGAAGCTGATGACTGGCAGCAGGTCCTCGGTGTTGGAGAACATTTTCTTCTCGATGACCACCCGCAGTTTTTCGTAGCTGAGCCAGGTCGGGTTCTTGCCGTTGTTGTTGGCCCGGGCACGCAGGACGAAGTTGACGATTTCGTTGCGGAAATCCTTCGGATTGCTGATGCCGGCCGGTTTTTCGATTTTCTCCAGTTCTTCGTTCAGGGCTACGCGGTTGAGGATTTCGCCGGTTTCCGGATCGCGGTACTCCTGGTCCTGGATCCAGAAGTCGGCGTACAGCACATAACGATCGAAGATGTTCTGGCCGTACTCGCTATAGGACTCGAGGTAGGCGGTCTGGATCTCCTTGCCGATGAATTCGATGTAGCGCGGTGCCAGGTACTCCTTGAGGTAACGCAGATAGCGTTCGCGGGTCTCGGCCTGGAACTGTTCCTGTTCGATCTGTTGTTCCAGCACGTAGAGCAGATGCACCGGGTTGGCGGCGATTTCGTGCGGGTCGAAGTTGAACACCTTCGACAGGATCTTGAACGCGAAGCGGGTGGAGAGACCGTTCATGCCTTCGTCGACACCGGCGTTGTCGCGGTATTCCTGGATCGACTTGGCTTTTGGATCGGTATCCTTGAGGTTCTCGCCGTCGTACACGCGCATCTTCGAGTAGATGTTGGAGTTTTCCGGCTCCTTGAGGCGCGAGAGCACGGTGAACTGGGCCAGCATCTTCAGGGTGTCCGGCGCGCAATGCGCCTTGGCCAGGGAGCTGTTGAACAGCAGTTTGTCGTAGATCTTGACCTCGTCACTGACCCGCAGGCAGTACGGCACTTTGACGATGTAGATCCGGTCGATGAAGGCTTCGTTGTTCTTGTTGTTGCGGAAGGTATGCCATTCCGATTCGTTTGAGTGCGCCAGCAGGATCCCGGTGAACGGAATCGCGCCCAGACCCTCGGTACTGTTGTAGTTACCTTCCTGGGTAGCGGTCAGCAGTGGGTGCAGCACCTTGATCGGTGCCTTGAACATCTCCACGAACTCCATCAGACCCTGGTTGGCCCGGCACAGGGCGCCCGAGTAGCTGTAGGCGTCGGCGTCGTTCTGCGGGAATTCCTCCAGTTTGCGGATATCGACCTTGCCCACCAGCGCCGAGATGTCCTGGTTGTTTTCGTCACCGGGTTCGGTCTTGGCCACGGCGATCTGGTTGAGGATCGACGGGTAGAGTTTCACGACGCGGAACTGGCTGATGTCGCCACCGAATTCGGCCAGGCGTTTGGTTGCCCATGGCGACATGATGGTATTGAGGTAGCGCCGTGGAATGCCAAAGTCTTCCTCGAGGATCGCTCCATCTTCAGTGGAGTTGAACAGACCCAGAGGCGACTCGAACACCGGCGAGCCCTTGATGGCATAGAAGGGCACTTTTTCCATCAGTTGTTTCAGCTTCTCGGCCAGGGACGATTTACCGCCACCGACAGGGCCGAGCAGGTAAAGAATCTGTTTCTTTTCTTCCAGGCCTTGAGCGGCGTGGCGGAAGTACGACACGATCTGGTCGATGCATTCTTCCATCCCGTGGAAGTCTTCAAAGGCCGGATAGCGGCGAATGACCTTGTTGGAGAAAATGCGCGACAGTCTCGAGTTGGTCGAGGTGTCGAGCAGTTCCGGTTCACCGATGGCCAGCAGCAGACGCTCGGCGGCGGAAACGTAGGCGCTGCGGTCCTTTTTGCACAGCTCAAGATACTCTTGCAGTGAGAGTTCTTCCTGGCGTGTGGACTCGAAGCGTTGTTGGAAGTGGCTAAAGATACTCATGACGTCACCTCGCTCGATACGTGGAGCCGACGCCGGATCACTCAGTCGATGCTGGCAGCAACCGAACAGGCGATTGCTGTTTACCCCCCAGAACTCTCCCGGAGCTGACTACTCCGAAAGCTACTCCCGATGACCCGTGCGCCGGTGTACCGGCTCTCCCCTGTTTTGGATGGCCTGGGCTTAAGGATAGTTGGGAATTCGGGAGGTAAAGGCGAGATACGTAATTAGTTGTGGCAGACCGTTCGTCTGCCACCGCGCCAGCCCGCGGGAGCCGGGGCCTGCAACGTTACAAAAAAATTATTCGGAGGTGCCTTGCGCCGTTTCTGCAGGAAAGGTCGTACGCCACAACTCGAATCCGCCATCCATGCTGTAGACGTCGGAGAAGCCCTGGCTGATCAGGTAGGCGGCTGCGCTCTGGCTGGAGTTGCCGTGGTAGCAGACCACCACGGTCGGCGCATCGAGGTCGGCGTTGCGAATGAAGTCGGAGACCGAATGGTTGTCCAGGTGTTTGGAGCCGCTGATATGCAGCGCGGCATAAGTGGCCGGATCGCGGATGTCGACCACGACTGCGCCCTGTTCGCGCAGGGCCTGGGCCTGTTCCGGGGGGATACGTTTGAATTCGCTCATGGCGGGCTCCTGTGGCTCGGCTGAATGGGCAGTCTAGCGCGGAGCGCTGGCTGGCGATGTTTGGGAAATGGATGAGGCGACTGGCGGCACGGCATGGCCGTGTTCATCGCATTTGCAGGACAGGCGCTCAAAGCTGTCGACGTTCATCAGGGTCAGGGCGCCGCCCCAGACGCAGCCGCTGTCGAGGGCCGAGATGCCCGGCTCATGGACGTTGCCTTCCAGCGCCGCCCAGTGACCGAAGATGATTTTCACATCCCTGGTCTTGCGTTCCTTGTGCTGGAACCAGGGCTTGTAGCCCGGTGGTGCGGTATCGAGGCCTTCCTTGCTCTTGAGGTCGAGTTTGCCTTCGGCGGTGCAAAAGCGCATGCGTGTGAAATAGTTGGTGATCACCCGCAGGCGCGTCACGCCTTTGAGGTCGCTGTCCCATTTCGCCGGGTCGTTGCCATACATGCCGTCGAGGTAAGGCGGCAACAGGTTGTCGTCACGCAAGGCGGTCTCGACTTCGGCGGCACATTTCAAGGCTTTGCGCAGCGACCACTGCGGCGGGATGCCGGCATGGACCAGTGCAACGTTGCGCTGTTCGTCGTAGTGCAGGAGCTTTTGCTGGCGCAGCCATTCGAGCAGTTCGGCGCTATCGGGCGCTTCAATGATCTCGCGCAGGGTGTCGGCCTTCTTCAGGCGTTCGATGTTGCGTCCGGCCGCCAGCAGGTGCAGGTCGTGGTTGCCGAGCACGCACACCAGCGATTCGCGGATGCTATAGAGGAAGCGCAGGGTTTCCAGCGACTGCGGGCCGCGGTTGACCAGGTCGCCCACCAGCCACAGGCGATCCCGTTGAGGGTCGAACGCCACTTGTTTGAGCAGGCATTGCAAGGCCTGAAGACAGCCTTGCAGGTCGCCGACAGCGTACGTTGCCATCAGTGCAGCGCTCCGGGCACCGCCAGGCGGAAGGGTGCAATGATGGCATCGAAATGTTTGCCGTCATCGGAAAGCATCTGATAAGTGCCTTGCATGGTGCCGACCTTGGTGGTCATGACCGTGCCGCTGCTGTAGGTATGGCTCTTGCCGGGGTCGATCAATGGTTGCTGGCCGACTACGCCTGCGCCGCGCACTTCTTCGACATGTCCGTCGCCATCGGTGATGATCCAGTGCCGTGAAAGCAGTTTGGCGGGCATTTCGCCATTATTTTGCACGGTGATGGTGTAGGCGAAGGCAAAGCGATCGAGTTCGGGTTGCGATTGTTCTGCCAGATAGCGGGTGACGACGCTGACGTCGACCTGATAGCGAGGATCGGACATGCAAGGGGCCTTAAAAACGAAGCGGGACGCGGGGCGTAGCTGATGGCGTTCAGTCTAGGCCAAGTATCGGGTAGTAGGCCAGAGTGGCTTCCTACCCGATAGCGCTCATCGCCTGTCAGTCTGCGGCAGGCTTTTGTGGCGCTTGTTCGCTGAGCTTGTCGGCCAGGCGCACGAAGGCGGCCAGGTCGAGTTGCTCTGGACGCAGGCCACCATCGACGCCGGCGGCTTCGATTTCGGCATTGCTCAGCAGCAGTTTGAGGGTGTTGCGCAGGGTTTTTCGGCGCTGGTTGAACGCTTCGCGCACGATCCGCTCCAGCAAGCGGTGATCCTTGGCCGGATGCGGCAGTACCGCGTGGGGCACCAGGCGCACGATGGCCGAGTCGACTTTCGGTGGCGGATTGAACGCACCCGGGCCAACGTTGAACAGGTGCTCGACCCGGCAGTGGTACTGAACCATGATCGACAGGCGGCCCCAGTCACCACCACCGGGGCCCGCAGCCAGGCGCTCGACCACTTCCTTTTGCAGCATGAAGTGCATGTCGCGAATCAGGTGCGAGTTGTGCAGGAGGTGAAAAATCAGCGGCGTGGAGATGTTGTACGGCAGGTTGCCGACCACCCGCAGGCTGCCTGGCGCGGCATTCAGGCTGTTGAAGTCGAACTTCAGTGCATCGCCCTGATGCAGGTTGAAGTTGCTCCTGCCGGCAAACTGCTGGTTGAGGATCGGGATCAGGTCCTTGTCCAGTTCCACCACGTCGAGTTGCGCGCCACTGCTGAGCAGGCCTTGGGTCAGTGCGCCCTGGCCCGGTCCGATTTCCAGCAGGCGGTCTTCTGCCTTGGCATGGATGGAACGCAGGATGCGGTCGATAACGCCGGCATCGTGCAGGAAGTTCTGGCCAAAGCGTTTGCGCGCCTTGTGTTGGTATTGCTCGGTCATAAACGGGTCTCGGCCATCTGGTAGGCGGTTTCCAGGGCGACTTGCAGGCTGCCGGTGTCGATCTTGCCGCTGCCGGCCAGGTCCAGGGCGGTGCCGTGGTCGACCGAGGTGCGGATGATGGGCAAGCCGAGGGTCACGTTGACTGCCGCGCCGAAGCCTTTGTACTTCAGCACCGGCAGGCCCTGGTCGTGGTACATCGCCAGCACTGCATCGCAGTGCTCCAGATATTTGGGGGTAAACAGAGTGTCGGCGGGCAGGGGACCACGCAGGTCCATGCCCTCGCCGCGCAAGCGCTCTAATGTGGGTTCGATGATATCGATTTCTTCATGGCCCAGGTGTCCGCCTTCACCGGCATGCGGGTTGAGTCCGCAGACCAGGATGCGTGGCTGGGCGATGCCGAATTTGTTTTGCAGGTCGGCGTGCAGGATTCGCGTGACGCGCTCCAGGCGCTCTGGCGTGATTGCATCGGCAATCTCGCGAAGGGGCAGGTGAGTGGTCACCAGGGCCACGCGCAAGCCGCGCGTGGCCAGCATCATCACCACTTGCGCGGTATGGGTCAGGTCTGCGAGGAATTCGGTGTGCCCGGAAAAGGCAATGCCCGATTCGTTGATTACGCCTTTGTGCACCGGCGCGGTGATCATGCCGGCAAAATCCCCGTTCAGGCAGCCCTGGCCGGCGCGGGTCAGGGTTTCCAGAACGAAGGCAGCGTTGGCCTTGTCCAGTTGCCCGGCAACGACCTTGGCGCTGAGCGGTGTATCCCAGACGTACAGGCTGTTGGCGGGCGCGGGTGCATCCGGCCAGTTGCCCGGCGTGACCGGCAGCAAGTCGACAGCCACGCCCAGTTGCGCGGCCCGCTCGATGAGCAGGTCGCGGCTGGTGATGGCAATCAGTGGGTGGGGCTGGGCTTGCGAGGCGAGCAGCAGGCACAGGTCGGGACCTATGCCGGCCGGTTCACCGGGTGTCAGCGCGAAACGTTGAGGCTTCACTGCGCTGCCTGGTCGGCGCCAGGGAGTTTGATTTCCACGTACGCTTCGTCACGGATCTGACGCAGCCAGGTTTGCAGCTCTTCGTCGTATTTGCGGTTACGCAAGACGGTCATTGCCTGCTGCTCGCGAGCCTGGGAGGTGCTGTCGGTGGCGCGACGGCCAAGGACTTCCAGGACGTGCCAGCCGTATTGGGTCTGGAACGGCTTGGACAGTTGACCTTGCGGGGTCTTGGCCATCACTTCGCGGAACTCGGGCACCAGCACGTTCGGGTCGATCCAGTTCAGGTCGCCGCCGTTGAGGGCGGAACCCGGGTCTTCCGAATAGCTTTTCGCCAGCTCGCCGAAGTCTTCACCGGCCTGGATACGGCTGTAGAGCGATTCGGCCAGGGCCTTGGTTTTCGCTTCGTCGCGGATCGGGCTCGGTTTGACCAGGATGTGACGCACATGCACTTCATCGCGCATCTGGGTTTCGCCGCCACGCTTGTCGAGGACCTTCAGGATGATGAAGCCGCCCGGGGTACGCATTGGCTGGGTGACATCACCCACCGGCAAGGTGCTCAGCAGGCGATCGAATGGTGGGGGCAGTTGAGCGGCTTTACGCCAGCCCATGTCGCCACCTTCCAGTGCGGTTTCGCTGGCGGACTTGGCGATCGCCAACTGACCGAAGTCAGCGCCTTGCTTGAGTTGCTGGTAAATCGCATCGGCCTGTTTGGCGGCACTCTGAATTGCGTCGGCGTTGGCGCTTTCCGGCGTAGGAATCAGGATGTTGGCCAGGTGGAACTCTTCGGACAGCTGCATTTTGCCCAGGTCCGACGCCAGGAAGTTTTTCACTTCCTGCTCGGAGACCTGAATGCGTTCGGCGACCCGGCGCTGGCGCACACGGCTGATGACCATTTCGCGGCGAATCTGCTCACGCGCGTCGTCGTAGGACAGACCGTCGCGAGTCAGGGCGGCGCGGAACTGCTCGACCGACATGTTGTTGCGCTGGGCAATGGTGCCCACGGCCTGGTTCAACTCTTCATCGGTAATGCGGATGCCGGAGCGATCGCCGATCTGCAATTGCAGGTTTTCGACGATCAGGCGTTCCAGTACCTGCTGCTCCAGCACGCTGGACGGCGGCACGGCAGAACCACGCTTGCGAATGGTTTGCTGGACTTCACGAACACGTTGGTCCAACTGGCTCTGCATGACCACGTCGTTGTCGACGATGGCCACCACTTTATCGATGGACTGTACGGCGGCACTGGCCGCCGTAGTCAGGAACAGCGCGCCCAGCATCAGCGGGCGCAGACAATCAGAAAGCTTGGTCTTCACGTTCACGATAACCTTGAATGCCTTTGTCGAGGAAGCTCTCTGCCTTGGCGCCGGTGAGGCCGCCGAGTCCCTTCAGAACAATTTGGAGGAAGACGCCATGGTCGCCTTTTTCGTTTTCCGGTGCCTGCTGGCTGAACTCGTCGTAATCAACGAAGTAGCGGTTGATCAGACGCAGTTTCCAGCAGCAGCTGTCGTACTCGAAACCACCGAAGGCTTCCAGGGTACGGTTGCGGTTGTAGTCATACTGCCAGCGGCTGATGGCGCTCCATTGCGGCACGATCGGCCAGATGACCGAGAAGTCATGCTGTTTGATCTTGTAGTAATCCTTCACGTAGCCAGGTTGGCCCGGGGTGCCGTAGTCGCCACCGCCCACACTCCATTTACCGGTGTTCTGGTCATAACGGATCTGGTCATTGCGATAGCGATAGCCGAGGTTGACCACCTTGTTCGGGTTGTCTTCAGGCTGGTAGTGGAACATCGCGCTGCCCGAGCGAGGGCTGCGGCTGTCCGGGTCCCAGTTGTAATCGGCCGTGGTACGCCAGTCGCGGTTCCAGCGATACTCGTATTCCAGGGCGTAAGGCGAAACGCTGGCTTGCGTATCCTGGCGGGTCTTTGGATCGATACCTGGCAACTGGACTTCGCGGTCCTTGAAGTACAAGGCCTGACCGACACTGATGCGTTGACGCTCGAAACCGTTGTCTTCGATCCAGCGGCTGGTTACGCCCAGGGACAGTTTGTTCTCGTCACCGACACGGTCGGAGCCGGAGAAGCGGTTGTCACGGAACAGCGATGCATAGCTGAAGGTGTACTCACTGGTGTCGAATACCGGGATGTCTTCCTGGTCGACCTCAGGCACGTACAGGTAGAACAGGCGCGGCTCGAGGGTCTGGCGGTAGTTCTTGCCGAAATACTGGGTATTGCGATCGAAGTACAGGCCGCTGTCGATACTGGCGATCGGTACGCCGCGGTTCTGGTTGCTGTCGAACTGACCATTGAAGTTTTTGGTTCCGGCTGCAGCTGCGGCTTGATTCTGAGCCGCGATCTGACTTTTGCCGAGACCGTCCAGGTCCAGTTGGTACTGGGTGTACTGGTATTTGAGCTTCGGTGTCAGGAACCCGTACGTCGTGTTCATCGGCAGGCTCATGGCTGGCGCGAGATTCAGACGGTCGCCGTTGGCGCGAGCCAGACCTTGAACGTTGTTATCGAGACGAGGACTGCCGACGCCGTCTTCGTCAAAGTATGTCCCGCTCTGCAGATCGCGATCAAACCGAACAAGTTCGGTGCTGTAGGTGAAATCCAGGCCTTCCGGATGGTAAGGCAGAATACCGTCGAGGGTGAGCTGCGGCAGGCGGTCGTACGGCGTAATGTTCGACACGCTCGCCAGTTCGTACGCCTGGGCGTTTGCACGAGCGGTATAGCCCTCGCCGCGATAGGTCACGGAACCTTGCTGGTTCACGTAGTCGTTGCTTTTCACGCCAATCTGGTCGGTCTGCAGATCCTGGAAGTAATACGGATCGCTGATCTTGGTGTAGTCCACTTGCGTAAGCACGCGTGAGTCGAGACCACCCTTGTGTTGCCAGTTGTACATGTAGCGGGTTTTTTCGGCGTCGGACTGCTTGTCGCGCTCGTCGCTTTCGTCGTTCAGGTACGCCGCACCGAACTGGCCTTCGCTGGACTTGGTCAGGTAGCGGAATTCGCCTTCCATCAGCAAGCCGTGCTTTTCCATGTAGCGCGGGTACAACGTGGCATCGTAGTTCGGCGCCAGGTTGAAGTAGTACGGGGTAACCAGCATGAAGCCGGTATCGCTGCCGGTGCCGATGGTCGGCGGCAGGAAGCCGGACTGGCGACGGTCATCGATCGGGAAATAGATGTACGGCGTGTACAGGACCGGGATGTCCTTGACCCGCAGCGTCACGTTGGTTGCCGTACCGAAACCGGTGGCCGGGTTCAGGGTGATGTTGTTGCCCTTGAGCTGCCAGGCGTTGCTGTTCGGTTCGCACGTGGTGTACGTACCATCCTTGAGGCGGATGATCGCGTTCTCGGCACGCTTGGCGTACAGCGCATTACCGCGGATGCGCGATTTGTGCATCACGTATTCGGCGTTGTCGACCTTGGCTTCACCGGTGTCGAGCTGCACGTCGGCGTGGTCGCCCACGATCAGGGCGCCGTTGTCGCGAATGCGTACGTTGCCGTTCAGGTCGCCACGGCTTTCGGCCTGGTACAGGTTGGCTTCATCGGCTTCGACCTGCATGCTGCCCTGGCGCATGACAACGTCACCGGCCAGGGTTGCGACCTGTTCATCCTGCTTATAGCGGGAGGCTTTTGCGCCGATAAAGGTAGGCGCGTCACTTTTATTCGTCTTGTCATTCATGCCAGGACGAATCGGTTCGATATAGGAACCAGAGCAATAAGGACCGGTTTCGGCCAATTGTGCGGCGGTGAGCTGTTCGCGGGGAACCCAGTCGAGGTGACTGTAGTCTTCGCTACGCGACTTCAGGCCACGGCCTTTGGATTCGGTGACCAGCACTGGCTTGGCGCCAGTGTCTTCACTGGAGCCGTTTTCGGCCGGCGCTTCGCCGGTGGCGGAAACTGCGCTGCCTTCATGGAGGGGACGCGGTGGCAATGCAGACGCCGGCGTCTTTGGCGCGCAGTCCCAGGAACCCGAAGCAGAGACTGAGCAGTCAAACTGTTCCGCGGCGACCACGTAGGAAGTGGCGAGGGGTTGCAGCGCCAGCAAACTGCCGGTAACCAACAACGGAAATTTTTTACGAAACGCGGGGGATTTCAATGCCATCTTATTAGTCCGGGCTTCCTGCGTGCCATCTGCCCGCGGTATGGGCCGCACGCCTCTCGATGGTCTGAAAAAGATGCTGGATAATAAAGCATGACCCGCTTGACGGCTAGCGCCGTCGGAGACCCTTGCAATGCCTGATCAAGATGTACGCTTGCAACACCTGAACGTTTGGCTCGATGAACAATTGGCGAACCTTTTTGCCGAGCAGGGCTGGGGCGCCGTCCCCCCGGCCACATTGACGGCGGCCAGCAGCGACGCGAGTTTTCGGCGTTATTTCCGTTGGGAAGGCGCTGGCAAAAGTTTCATCGTGATGGACGCGCCGCCGCCCCAGGAAAACTGTAAACCCTTCGTGGATATCGCTTTTTTGCTGGCGAAATCCGGAATAAATGTGCCGAAAATTTATGCCGAAGACCTGGAACGCGGTTTTCTTTTGCTCAATGACCTGGGCAACAAGACCTATCTGGACGTCATCGATAGCGAAAACGCCGACGATTTGTTCAAGGATGCCCTGCAGGCGTTGCTGGCTTTCCAGCAGTTGCCGATGGTTGCGCCGCTGCCGAGTTATGACGTGGCGTTGCTGCGTCGCGAACTGGAACTGTTCCCCGAGTGGTACGTGAAGCGCGAATTGGGCATCGAATTCGACGCGGCGCAGCAAGTGCTCTGGCAGCAAGTCAGCGATCTGTTGATCGACAGTGCCCTGGCACAGCCAAAAGTCCTGGTGCATCGCGACTACATGCCGCGCAACCTGATGCTCAGCGAGCCCAATCCCGGTGTGCTGGATTTCCAGGATGCGGTGTATGGCCCGGTGACCTACGACGTGACCTGCCTGTTCAAGGACGCCTTCCTCAGCTGGCCCGAGGAACGCGTGCACGGCTGGCTCGAAAGCTACTGGCAACAAGCGGGCGCACTCGGAATCCCGGTTCAGGCGGAGTTCGAGGAGTTCCTGCGTGCCAGCGACTTGATGGGGGTGCAACGTCACTTGAAAGTCATCGGTATTTTCGCGCGCATCTGCCATCGTGATGGCAAACCGCGTTATCTGGGCGATGTGCCGCGTTTCTTCGCTTATATAGAGGCGGTAATCGCTCGCCGCCCTGAACTGGCCGAACTGGACGTGCTGCTGGCCAGTCTGCGTGCCGGGGTGAAAGCATGAAGGCAATGATTCTGGCCGCGGGCAAAGGCGAGCGCATGCGCCCGCTGACCCTGACCACGCCAAAACCGCTGGTTCGCGCTGGCGGCGTGCCGCTGATCGAGTATCACCTGCGGGCATTGGCCGCCGCAGGATTCACCGAGATCGTGATCAATCACGCCTGGCTGGGCCAACAGATCGAAGACTATCTGGGCGATGGATCGCGCTATGGCGTGAGCATCCGGTACTCGGCGGAAGGTGAGCCCCTGGAAACCGGCGGCGGGATTTTCCGCGCGTTGCCGTTGCTGGGGGATGAAGCGTTTGTGGTGGTCAATGGCGACATCTGGACCGATTATGACTTCAGCGTGCTGCACCAGCCCATCAACGGCCTGGCGCACCTGGTGCTGGCCGGCAACCCTCCCCACCATCCGGCCGGAGATTTCTGCCTGGTCGGAAACCAGGTTCGCGACGGTCAGCCGCAGGCCCCCACTCTGACCTATAGCGGTATTGCCGTGTTGCATCCGCAGCTGTTCGACGGTTGCCGCGCGGGGGCCTTCAAGCTCGCGCCGCTGTTGCGCAAGGCCATGGCTGACGGTCAAGTGACCGGCGAGCAATTGAGGGGGCACTGGGTGGATGTCGGCACTCACGAGCGTCTGGCCGAAGTTGAAACATTGATAGAAGCGAGCCGCTGACATGCTGTGGCCAGGGACTCTGATCGGAGCCGGAGCGGGTTTTGCCATAGCCAGCATTCCGGGGGCCATACTCGGCGCGTTGTTGGGGCAGGCGCTGGACCGGCGCTTGCACCTGCAGAGCTGGGGGCATTTGCGGGAAAAGCTGGGCGGTCGCCCGGTGCTGCGTAACGATGAATTGCTGTTTGTCTTGTTGGGGCGCCTGGCCAAGTGCGACGGTCAGGTGATGGCCGGGCACATCGATCAGGCCCGGGCGGAAATGCGCGCGCTGGACATGTCCGGGCCGGCCCAGCGTCGGGCGATTGCCGCGTTCAATCGCGGCAAGTCCGGCCGCGACCGGCTACGCGGCTACCTGCGTCGCCTGAGTGCCCAGCCCCATGCGGCAGAAGGCGTGTTGCGCGCCTGCTGGCGGATGGTGTGGGCCGATGGTCGTGCCGGTAACAGCGAGCGTGAGCTGATCAGCCAATGGGGGCTGTGGCTGGGCTGGACGCCTCGTCAGGTGCAGGCACTGGCCCACGACTATGAGCCGCAGAAACGGCCGGCGGGCAACAGTGCGCCCAGTTATCAGGACGCCCTGAAGCTACTGGGGGTATCGGCCACCACTGAACCGGCGCAGATCAAGCGTGCTTACCGGCGCCTGCTCAGTCGCCATCATCCGGACAAGATTGCCGGCAGCGGGGCGACGGCTTCGCAGGTTCGTGAGGCGACAGAGCGAACGCGTGAACTGCATAGCGCCTATACGCTGATTCGGGAGCGGCGGGACTTTCGCTAGTCAGGAAGGTTTGCGTTGTTTGTGGTGGCCTCATCGCGAGCAGGCTCGCTCCCACATCAATTCTCCTGCGTTAGGAGATCCCTGTGGGAGCGAGCCTGCTCGCGAAGAGGGCGACGCGATCTGTCAGTCCACCACATTCTGCGGATTCAACCAGCCCCGCACCCGGCGGAACAGTTGCTCCTGTTCGGCCTTGGCATCCGGCAACGCCTTGAGCGCAACCTGACTGAATGCCGACGATTTCAAGCGTTTGCTGGCCTGCAGGCGTTCCAGTGCGGCGTTGCGGTCCGGCGCCTTGTCCTTGTAGAAAATATCCGCGGTCGGCAGTTTCAAGGTGGGTGTCAGCTCCGCCAGCCCGGGCTCCGCTACCACCGGTGTCCGAGCGGCGACCATCACCAGCTTTTCGACTTGCGACGGCTGTTTCTCGCTCAGGTAGCGCGCGGCCCAATACGCCCCGGTACCATGCCCCAGTACCACAATGCTGCGGGCACTTTGCTGTTCGGCGAACGCGATCGCGGTGTCGATCCGGGCAAAAATGCGCTCGGCATCTGCCTTGGACTGTTCTTCTGTGGTTTCGGCGATGACCTTGTCGCCCACATCCGCCTCGCCACCGGCCACCTGTTCGATGGGGGCAGCGGTGGTCGAGTCTTTGCTAGTCGTCTCGGGGGGCTTGGGTGGCGGCGCTGCTTCAACGATTCGTGGCGCAATGGCATCGCTTTGCAGGTCCGGCAAGGTGATACTCAGGCTGCTCCATTCGGCCTCCGGTAATTTGCGCCGCAAAGGACCGACCGCTTGCGGCCAGTCAACGGTTTCGCCAGCGCCTGGGATGATAATCACCGCGCCTTTGGGCTCGGCGGTATTGGCCGGTTTCCACAAGGCCAGAAACGTGTCGGTACCCGCTTGCAGTTGTTGCTGTTCCTGAGCCGGAATTTTTCGCTCAAGTGCAGTCGCTTCTTCCTGACTACGCTCAGGCAGCGGCTGGCGTTCGAGTGGTTTTTCTTCGGTGGTTTTTTCCGCGTCGGCAGGCGCCGGGTTGGCCGCCTCAACGGAAAAAGCGCAAGGCAGGATCAACGACAGGCACAATGCTGGCAGTGCCAGGCGATAGACAGGGAGCATCGGATATTCCAGGCCAGAAGTGGTTCCGGCAGCCTAATGGGTTGGTCAGTATTTGTCAGGGTGTGAGAGTTCAATGAAGCGTTTTCGCTGCCTGTGGGTTATCGGCTGTTTGTGGTTTCCCTTGATGGGTTGGGCGGCGGCCGTGCCCCCGGCGCACGTTGCCCAGTTGACCCCGAATCAACAGCACTGGCTGGCGCAGCAAGGCGAGTTGCGCGTCGGCCTGGTGTTGCAGGCACCGTTCGCGCAATACGATCGCCGCTTGCAGCGCCTGTCCGGAGTGAATGTCGACTTGATGAAGTGGCTGGCAAAGACCCTCAACGTCGAACTGAGCTGGCGCAACTTTCCCGACCTCGAACAATTGGAAGCCGCAGCCCGCACAGGCGAAATCGATATTGCCCCGGGGCTGACCCAAACCCCTGGCGGTTTGCGCCTCTGGCAATTTACCGACCCCTACATGCGAGTACCGCAACTGGTCGTCAGCGACCAGAAAAGTGCCGGGGCTGTCGAGCTGGAAAAGCTCGACAGCCAGACCCGCGTCGCGGTGCGCATGCCCAGTGCCATTGCCGATTACCTGCACAGCAACTATCCGCACTTGAATCTGCAAGGCGTCCCGATGGAGCGTCAGGCATTGCAATTATTGACTGGCCAGCAGGCGGCCTATGCGGTGATCGATGAGGCGCAATTGGGGCGTCTGTCCGTCGAGCCGGAGTTTGCCGAACTGGTGGTGGTGGGGGATGTCGGCTTGCCGCAGCTGTTGCGGGTGGCCACGCGACGCGACAAGCCGGAACTGGCGGGCATCGTCGAAAGTGCTTTGCGGGCGATCCCGGCCAAGGATCTGGAGCAACTGCACAATCAATGGCTGCAACCCAAATATCCGCGGCTCACCGAGTCCCCGGGATTCTGGCAAAACCTCTGTCTGTTGCTGGCCGTGCTGGCGTTGAGCTGCATGGCTATTGTGTTTTGGCAACGTCGCCAGCAGCACAGCCTGGAACATCGCTTGATGGCTGCGCAGGAAGACATTGCCTTGCGTGTTGCCAGCGAAGAGGCGCTGCGGCTCACCCAGTTTTCCATCGATCAAAGCACCGTCGGCATCCTCTGGGTCAACTGGGACAGCCACGTGCGCTATGCCAACCGTGCGGCGGAAGGCATGCTCGGTTACCCGTCCGGCGGGATCATCGACCGGCCCTTGATCGATTTCGAACCCGGTCTGCACATGGACCGCTGGCTCAATCTGTGGAAGCGCGCCCGGGCCAGCGAGGATGGCCCGCAAAGCTTCGAAACCAACTGTGTGCGTGCCGATGGCAGCATTCTGCCGGCCGATGTTTCGTTGAGTTTTCTGCGTTTTCGCGACGGCGAGTACCTGGTGGTTTATCTCAATGACGTCACCGAGCGCCGCCGTGCCCTGGCAGCCTTGCAGGAAAGCGAAGCGCGGCTGCAAGGCATCGCCGCCAACGTTCCGGGGCTGGTGTTCCGGTTGGAGCGAGCACCGGTCACCGGCCAGATCGACTTTGCCTACATCAGCGAAGGCAGCGAAAGCCTGGTGGGTTATTCGCCGGCCACGCTGGCGCATCGCGATAAAGGCCTGCGCAGCCTGGTGCATCCGGATGACAAGGCCAGCTATCACCAGACCCAGGATCATGCGCTGGACACCGACAGCGACTGGTCGTGGCAAGGGCGAATCCTCACGCGCCAGGGCGAGCAGCGCTGGGCGGAAATCAAAGCCATCACCCGTCGGCTGGAAGACGGCGCCTATGTCTGGGACGGCATCGTCTGGGACATCAGCGAGAGCAAGCGCATCGAACTTGAGCTGGCCAGCTCCCGGGAACAACTGCGTGAGTTGTCCGCGCACCTGGAAAGCGTGCGTGAAGAAGAAAAAGCGCGCATCGCACGGGAGGTTCACGATGAACTGGGCCAGATGCTGACCGTGCTCAAGCTGGAAACCTCCATGTGTGAACTGGCTTACGCACAACTTGATCCCGGTCTTGATGAGCGCCTGGGCAGCATGAAGCGCCTGATCGCTCAACTGTTCCAGTTGGTTCGCGACGTGGCGACCGCATTGCGCCCGCCGATTCTCGATGCCGGTATTGCCTCGGCCATCGAATGGCAGGCCCGACGTTTCGAGGCGCGTACGCAGATCCCGTGTCTGGTGCAGGTGCCGGACCATCTGCCGGTGCTCAGCGACGCCAAGGCCGTCGGCCTGTTCCGGATCCTTCAGGAAGCGCTGACCAATGTCATGCGCCATGCCCAGGCGCATACTGTCGAACTGACACTGGCGTTGGAAGGCGACGAGTTGTGTCTGACTGTCGCCGACGATGGCGTAGGATTTGTCGCCGCACCTGGCGGACCGACGTCCTTTGGGATTGTTGGAATGCGTGAGCGGGTGTTGATCATGGGGGGTGAGTTATCCCTTGAGAGTGAGTCGGGTGAGGGCACGACATTGAACGTGCGAGTGCCGCTGGATGTTGCCTGAAGGTTTTGTAGTGTTTTTGGCAAGTCCACAGAGAAAGTGAGCAACCTGTAGGAGCGAGCAGGCTCGCGATAGATTTTGAATCTGGAGAAGAACGTGATCCGTGTACTGGTAGCCGAAGACCACACCATCGTCCGTGAAGGCATCAAGCAACTGATTGGCCTGGCCAAGGACTTGCAGGTGGTGGGGGAGGCGAGCAATGGCGAGCAGTTGCTCGACACCTTGCGTCATGTGCCCTGCGAAGTGGTGTTGCTGGACATCTCCATGCCGGGTGTCAATGGCCTGGAAGCCATTCCGCGGATTCGCGCCCTGAACAATCCGCCGGCGATCCTGGTGTTGTCGATGCACGACGAAGCGCAGATGGCTGCCCGGGCGCTCAAGGTCGGGGCGGCAGGTTATGCGACCAAGGACAGCGACCCGGCGCTGTTGCTGACGGCCATTCGCAAAGTGGCGTCAGGCGGGCGATACATCGATCCTGAGCTGGCCGACCGCATGGTTTTCGAGGTCGGCCTGACTGACTCGCGCCCATTGCACTCGTTGCTCTCCGAGCGCGAATTTTCCGTGTTCGAACGTCTGGCCCAAGGCGCCAACGTCAACGATATCGCCCAGCAACTGGCCCTGAGCAGCAAGACCATCAGCACCCACAAAGCGCGGCTGATGCAAAAGCTCAACATCACCTCGCTGGCGGAACTGGTGAAGTACGCGATGGAACACAAGCTCCTCTAGCAACTCCTACAGTGATCTCCACCAGTCATTGAATCGTGCGCATATCCAATAACGACGTGCCTGATGAGCCACTTTTGCCTTTGCTTATGGCTTGTAGCTGGCCTCTCGCCACTGCATTTGCCAAAACGCGCCATCCTTGTAGGGCAATCCCTACCCCCAGCCTTCCATCCGGCTGAGGCGAATCTCTCTTGCGCCCCGATTTGCGCGGTCCCCAGCGTCCACTAGGCTTAATCCCACAGCAGTCATCAATAACAAAGGTGTGGGTATGAGCCAGGTCGATTCAAGCGCAGGGGCCAATGATGTTCTGGTCAGCTTTCGTGGAGTGCAGAAGAGCTACGACGGCGAGAACCTGATCGTCAAAGACCTCAACCTGGACATTCGCAAAGGCGAATTCCTCACGTTGCTCGGGCCGTCCGGCTCCGGCAAGACCACCAGCCTGATGATGCTCGCCGGCTTTGAAACGCCGACCGCGGGCGAAATCCTGTTGGCCGGGCGCGCCATCAACAACGTGCCGCCGCACAAGCGCGACATCGGCATGGTGTTCCAGAACTACGCATTGTTCCCGCACATGACGGTGTCCGAGAACCTGGCGTTCCCGCTGACCGTGCGCGGCATGAACAAGAGCGACGTCAGTGCACGGGTCAAGCGCGTGCTGAGCATGGTCCAGCTCGATACCTTCGCCCAGCGTTACCCGGCGCAGCTTTCAGGTGGTCAGCAGCAGCGTGTGGCATTGGCCCGGGCGCTGGTGTTCGAACCGCAACTGGTGCTGATGGACGAACCCCTTGGCGCACTCGACAAACAACTGCGTGAACACATGCAGATGGAGATCAAGCACCTGCACCAGCGCCTGGGCGTGACGGTGGTCTATGTGACCCACGATCAGGGCGAAGCCTTGACCATGTCCGACCGTGTGGCGGTGTTCCATCAGGGCGAAATCCAGCAGATCGCACCACCGCGCACTCTCTACGAAGAACCGAAAAACACCTTCGTCGCCAACTTCATCGGCGAGAACAACCGCCTCAACGGCCGCCTGGTCAGCCAGAGCGGCGAACGCTGCGTGGTCGAGTTGGGTCGCGGGGAAAAAGTCGAAGCGCTGGCGGTCAACATCGGCCAGGCCGGCGAGCCGGTGACCCTGTCCATTCGTCCGGAGCGAGTGAGCCTCAATGGCTCCAGCGACCAATGCGTCAACCGCTTCTCCGGGCGGGTCGAGGAATTCATCTATCTGGGCGACCACGTCCGGGTTCGCATGGAAGTCTGCGGCAAGACCGACTTCTTCGTGAAACAGCCGATTGCCGAGCTTGATCCCTCGCTCGCCGTCGGCGACGTGGTACCGCTTGGCTGGCAGGTCGAGCACGTTCGCGCTCTCGACCCGATTCTAGAGGCGAACTGATCGCCCCGGCTTCAACAACACCAACCCTGCACGTGGAGAGAATAATAAATGTTGAAATCCCTGAAATTCACCGCCCTGGCGCTGGGCATTATGGGGGCTGCGAGTGCAATGGCCGCTGGCCCGGACCTGACCGTGGTGTCCTTTGGCGGGGCGAACAAGGCGGCTCAGGTCAAAGCCTTCTACGCACCGTGGGAAGCGGCAGGCAACGGCAAGATCGTGGCTGGTGAGTACAACGGCGAAATGGCCAAGGTCAAGGCCATGGTCGATACCAAGAGCGTGTCCTGGGATCTGGTAGAGGTTGAGTCGCCAGAACTGTCCCGCGGTTGCGACGAAGACATGTTCGAGCAGTTGGACCCTGCGTTGTTCGGCAAGACCGAAGACTACGTCAAGGGCGCCATCCAGCCTTGCGGCGTGGGCTTCTTCGTGTGGTCGACCGTGCTGGCCTACAACGCCGACAAGCTGAAAACCGCACCGACCAGCTGGGCGGATTTCTGGGATACCAAGCAGTTCCCGGGCAAGCGTGGCCTGCGCAAAGGCGCCAAGTACACCCTGGAATTCGCACTGATGGCCGACGGCGTTGCGCCGAAGGACGTCTACAAAGTGCTGGCCGGCAAAGACGGTCAGGACCGCGCCTTCAAGAAGCTCGATGAGCTCAAGCCGAACATCCAGTGGTGGGAAGCTGGCGCACAACCGCCGCAATACCTCGCCTCCGGTGACGTGGTCATGAGTTCGGCCTACAACGGTCGTATCGCCGCCGTACAAAAAGAAAGCAACCTGAAAGTCGTGTGGAACGGTGGCATCTACGACTTCGACGCATGGGCCATTCCAAAAGGTCTGGATGCCAAGCGTGCTGAAGCGGCGAAGAAATTCATCGCCTACTCGGTACAGCCGCAGCAGCAGAAAACCTACTCGGAAAACATCGCCTACGGCCCGGCCAACACCCAGGCCGTACCGCTGCTGGCCAAGGATATCCTGAAGGACATGCCGACCACCCCGGAAAACATCGCCAACCAGGTGCAGATCGATGTCAGCTTCTGGGCTGACAACGGCGAGCAACTGGAGCAGCGCTTCAACGCCTGGGCTGCCAAATAAGCAAGACCCTTGTTAGGGGTTGAACACTGCAATCCCTGTAGGAGCGAGCATGCTCGCGATAGCGACCGGTCAGCCAACATTGATGTTGAGTCAAATGCCGCCATCGCGAGCAAGCTCGCTCCCACAGGTTGTGTGTACGCCTCTGTAACGATCAAAGATTTGCGGAGTACGTCATGGCTATCGCCGTTCCCCTGAACGAGGGCACCAGCCCCACCTTGAAGCAGCGGCTCAAGCACGCCGAGCGGGTCAACCGCTGGAAGGCTCAGGCGTTGATCGCGCCGCTGGTGCTGTTTCTGTTGCTGGTGTTCCTGGTGCCGATCGTGGCGCTGCTCTATAAAAGCGTTGGCAACCCGGAAGTGGTCGGCGGCATGCCGCGCACCGTGACGGCCATCGCCAGTTGGGATGGCCGCGGCCTGCCCGCTGAACCGGTTTACAAAGCGGCGGCCGAAGATCTCGCCGACGCTCGCAAGAATCAGACCCTGGGCGATTTGTCCAAACGCCTGAACATGGAACTGGCCGGCTACCGCAGCCTGCTGACCAAAACCGCCCGCGCCTTGCCGCTGGCCACCGAGCCGACCTCTTATAAAGAAGCGCTGGAAGGCCTCGATGAGCGCTGGGGCGACCCGGCCTACTGGCAAGCGGTGCGCCGCAACACCAGCAGCATCACCCCGTATTACCTGCTGGCGGCCGTCGATCACCGCATCGACGACCTCGGTGAAATCGCCCCGGCTACCCCGGACCAGGCGATCTACCTCGACATCTTCGCCCGCACCTTCTGGATGGGCCTGATCATCACCGTGATCTGCCTGGTGCTGGCGTATCCCCTGGCTTACCTGTTGGCCAACCTGCCATCGCGGCAGAGCAACCTGCTGATGATTCTGGTGTTGTTGCCGTTCTGGACCTCGATCCTGGTACGCGTCGCGGCGTGGATCGTGTTGCTGCAATCGGGTGGCCTGATCAACAGCGGCCTGATGGCCATGGGTATCATCGATAAGCCGATCGAACTGGTGTTCAACCGCATCGGTGTCTACATCTCCATGGTGCACATCCTGCTGCCGTTCATGATCCTGCCAATCTACAGCGTGATGAAAGGCATCTCGCCAACCTACATGCGCGCCGCGATTTCCCTCGGCTGCCACCCGTTCGCCAGCTTCTGGCGGGTGTACTTCCCGCAGACCTATGCCGGTGTCGGTGCCGGCTGCCTGTTGGTGTTCATCCTCGCCATCGGCTACTACATCACCCCGGCGTTGCTGGGCAGCCCGAACGATCAGATGGTCAGCTACTTCGTCGCCTTCTACACCAACACCAGCATCAACTGGGGCATGGCGACCGCACTTGGTGGACTGCTGTTGCTCGCGACGGTCGTGCTTTATCTGATTTACAGCTGGCTGGTGGGCGCGAGCCGCCTGCGCCTGAGCTAAGGGGAGAACGAAATGCTGAGTCCTTACATGTCGCCCATCGAACGGGTGTGGTTCTACAGCTTGCGGATTCTCTGCGGCTTGATTCTGTTGTTCCTGATCCTGCCGGTATTGGTGATCATCCCGCTGTCGTTCAACTCCGGCAGCTTCCTGGTGTACCCGCTGCAGGGCTTCTCGCTGCAGTGGTATCACGATTTCTTCGCTTCGGCGGAATGGATGCGTGCACTGAAGAACAGCATCATCGTCGCCCCTGCGGCCACGGTGCTGGCGATGGTCTTCGGTACGTTGGCGGCCATTGGCCTGACTCGCGGCGACTTTCCCGGCAAGTCGCTGGTGATGGCGCTGGTGATTTCGCCGATGGTAGTGCCAGTGGTGATCATCGGTGTGGCCAGTTACCTGACCTTCGCACCACTGGGGTTCGGCAACAGCTATACCTCGCTCATCGTCGTGCACGCCGTGCTGGGTGTGCCGTTCGTGATCATCACGGTGTCGGCGACCTTGCAGGGGTTCAACCACAATCTGGTGCGGGCCGCTGCGAGCCTGGGCGCTTCGCCGCTGACCACGTTCCGCCGGGTGACCTTGCCACTGATCGCCCCGGGCGTGATCTCGGGGGCATTGTTTGCCTTCGCGACCTCGTTCGATGAGGTGGTGGTGACGCTGTTCCTCGCAGGTCCCGAACAAGCAACCCTGCCACGGCAGATGTTCAGCGGCATCCGTGAAAACCTCAGCCCGACCATCGCCGCCGCCGCGACGCTGCTGATTGCCTTCTCGGTGATCCTGCTGCTGACCCTGGAATGGCTGCGTGGGCGTAGCGAGAAACTGCGTACTGCGCAGGTTTAACGGCAAACAACATTCCCTGTAGGAGCGGGTGCCCGCTTGCGGCCTGCTCGCGATGGACTTGAAAACGACGCTGGGTATCAGGCTTCCAGCGTTATCGTTAACGACCATCGCGAGCAGGCTCGCTCCTACAGGGTTTTTTGGCGTTATCGAGGTGCTCGGTCATTCATGGCCTGAATAGAAGCCAACTCGAAATCCCCAGCTACTCTTGTGCCCAGCTCCCCGAACTATAAGAGGCTGCGCACATGAGTCTTTCCTCTTTCAAAATCGCTCACAAACTGATCACCGGCGCAGGTGCCATCGAGCAACTGTCTACTGAACTGACGCGTCTGGACATCGATAACCCACTGATCGTCACCGACGCCGCCCTGGTCAGGTCCGGCACGGTAGAACTGGCACTGGCGCAGTTGGGGGATCGGACCTGGGAGGTCTTCGATCGGGTACTGCCCGATCCGGAAATTGCCATCGTCGAAGACTGCATGCGGGTCTACCGAGAGGGCGGACACGATGGCTTGATCGGTCTGGGTGGCGGCAGTGCCATCGACATCGCCAAAAGCGTGGCGGCCTACGCCGGCTACCACGGCGCGCTGGAGGATTTGTTCGGTATCGATCAGGTCCCGCGCAAAGGCCCGCCGCTGATTGCCATTCCGACCACGGCCGGCACCGGTTCGGAGGTGACCAACGTCGCCATCCTTTCCGACAAGGTCGCGCAACTGAAGAAAGGCATCGTCAGCGATTACCTGTTGCCGGACGTGGCGCTGGTCAGTCCGCAAATGACCCTGACCTGTCCGCGCAGCGTCACGGCGGCCAGCGGCATCGATGCACTGGTGCATGCCATCGAGTCCTATCTGTCGGTCAACGCTTCGCCTATTACCGATGCCCTGGCCATCGGCGCCATCAAACTGATCGCCAAGGCACTGCCCAAGGCCTACGCCAACCCGTCTAACCTGCAAGCCCGGGAAGACATGGCTACCGCCAGCCTGATGGCCGGCATGGCGTTCGGCAATGCCGGGGTCGGCGCAGTGCATGCGCTGGCGTATCCGCTGGGCGGGCGTTTCAACATTGCCCACGGTGTCGGCAATGCCCTGCTACTGCCCCATGTCATGATCTGGAACAAGATGGCCTGCATCGAGCGCATGCAGGATATTGCCGAAGCCATGGGGGTCAAGACCGCTCAGCTGAGTGCCAATGAGGCGGCCGACAAGGCGGTGCTGGCCATGACCGAGTTGTGTGCGGCCGTGGAAATCCCTCAGGGTTTGCGCAGTTTCGGGGTTCCCGAAGACGCCATCCCCACAATGGCTGTGGAAGCCGCGGGGATTGAGCGCTTGATGCGCAACAATCCACGCAAATTGAGCGCGATCGATATCGAGAAGATCTACCGCGCTGCCTACTGATCATCGCGCTCACGGTGCGCGCGTCAAAGCATGAGGTATACAATGCGCGCCATCGTGATTCCGCTCAAAAAAGGTGCGTCATGCAGCCCTTCGTAATTGCTCCGTCGATTCTTTCCGCCGACTTCGCCCGCCTGGGTGAAGAAGTGGACAACGTCCTGGCCGCCGGCGCCGACTTCGTGCACTTCGATGTCATGGACAACCATTACGTACCGAACCTGACCATCGGCCCGATGGTCTGCGCGGCACTGCGCAAGTACGGCGTGACCGCGCCGATCGACGCGCACCTGATGGTCAGCCCGGTGGACCGCATCGTCGGTGACTTCATCGAAGCCGGCGCGACCTACATCACCTTCCACCCGGAAGCTACGCAGCATATCGATCGCTCCCTGCAACTGATCCGCGAGGGCGGCTGCAAGTCGGGCCTGGTGTTCAACCCGGCGACCCCGCTGGACGTGCTCAAGTACGTGATGGACAAGGTCGACATGATCCTGTTGATGAGCGTCAACCCGGGCTTCGGCGGACAGAAGTTCATCCCCGGCACCCTCGACAAACTGCGTGAGGCGCGGGCGCTGATCGATGCTTCGGGCCGCGACATTCGTCTGGAAATCGACGGCGGCGTGAACGTGAACAACATTCGCGAAATCGCTGCGGCCGGCGCTGACACCTTCGTCGCGGGCTCGGCCATCTTCAATGCGCCGAACTATCAGGAAGTCATCGACAGGATGCGCTCCGAACTGGCGCTGGCTCGCCCATGAGTGGCTTTGAGCAGCTCTTCGCGGGGCAACTGCCGCGGCTGGTGATGTTCGATCTGGACGGCACATTGATCGATTCGGTCCCGGACCTGGCAGTGGCTGTGGACAAGATGCTGCTCAAACTCGGTCGCCAACCCGCCGGTCTGGAAGCCGTGCGCGAATGGGTCGGCAATGGCGCGCCGGTGTTGGTGCGCCGCGCTCTGGCCGGCGCTATCGATCATTCGGCGGTCGATGACGCGGAGGCCGAGCGGGCGTTGGAGTATTTCATGCAGGCTTATGGCGAAAGCCATGAGTTGACCGTGGTTTACCCCGGCGTGCGCGACACCCTCAGATGGTTGAAGAAGCAGGGCGTCGAGATGGCACTGATCACCAACAAGCCGGAGCGGTTCGTTGCACCGCTGCTGGATCAGATGAAGATCGGCCGCTATTTCCGCTGGATTATCGGCGGCGACACCCTGCCACAGAAAAAACCCGATCCGGCGGCACTGTTTTTCGTGATGAAGATGGCCAACATTCCGGCTTCGCAGTCGTTGTTCGTTGGCGATTCGCGCAGCGATGTGCTGGCGGCGAAAGCGGCGGGGGTCAAGTGCGTGGCCCTGAGCTACGGCTATAACCACGGTCGGCCGATTGCCGAGGAGACGCCGGCGCTGGTGATCGACGACTTGCGCAAACTAATTCCCGGTTGCCTGGATCCGGCCGCTGAGATAACGTTGGCCGACGCTGTCAAACCCCCTTCTGGAAACGCCATTGTGGTGGTCACTCGCAAACTCTGGATGAAAGTCATCAAGGCCCTGGCCCGCTGGCGTTGGCGCGCCTGACTTGATCCTGGCCGGTTATCCGGCGCGTTTGCATACCTGACTGTTCGACCCTCAAGCCACGAGGCACCTCATGATCCGCGAAGAATTCCTGCGTTTGGCCGCTGCCGGCTACAACCGCATTCCACTTGCCTGTGAAACCCTGGCTGACTTCGACACACCGTTGTCGATCTACCTGAAGCTGGCCGATGAGCCCAATTCCTACTTGCTGGAGTCCGTACAGGGCGGCGAGAAGTGGGGCCGTTACTCGATCATCGGCTTGCCGTGCCGTACCGTACTGCGAGTTCACGACCACCACGTCAGCGTGACCGTCGATGGTGTCGAGACCGAAAGCCACGACGTGGAAGATCCGCTGGCCTTTGTCGAAGCCTTCAAGGCTCGCTACAACGTACCGACCATTGCCGGCCTGCCGCGTTTCAACGGTGGCCTGGTGGGTTATTTCGGTTATGACTGCGTGCGTTATGTGGAAAAGCGTCTGGGCAAATGCCCGAACCCTGATCCGCTGGGCGTGCCGGACATTTTGCTGATGGTCTCCGACGCCGTCGTGGTGTTCGACAACCTTGCCGGCAAGATGCACGCCATCGTACTGGCCGACCCGGCTCAAGAAGATGCTTTCGAGCAAGGTCGTGCCCGCCTGGAGGAACTGCTGGAAAAACTGCGCCAGCCGATCACCCCGCGTCGTGGCCTGGACTTCAGCAAGCAACAAGCGGCTGACCCGGTGTTTCGCTCCAGCTTCACCCAGGACGATTACGAAAAAGCCGTCGACACCATCAAGGAATACATCCTGGCCGGTGACTGCATGCAGGTCGTGCCGTCCCAGCGCATGTCGATCGATTTCAAGGCTGCGCCAATCGATCTGTACCGGGCGCTGCGCTGTTTCAACCCGACGCCTTACATGTACTTCTTCAACTTCGGTGATTTCCATGTCGTCGGCAGCTCGCCGGAAGTGCTGGTGCGGGTCGAAGACAACCTGATCACCGTGCGCCCGATTGCGGGTACCCGTCCTCGGGGCGCAAACGAAGAGGCTGATCTGGCGCTGGAAAAGGACCTGCTGTCGGACGACAAGGAAATCGCCGAGCACTTGATGCTGATCGATCTCGGGCGCAACGACACCGGGCGGGTATCGGAAGTCGGTTCGGTGAAGCTCACCGAGAAAATGGTGATCGAGCGTTACTCCAACGTGATGCACATCGTGTCCAACGTCACCGGGCAACTGAAAGCCGGACTGACGGCAATGGATGCACTGCGAGCGATTCTGCCGGCGGGCACCTTGTCCGGCGCACCGAAGATTCGCGCGATGGAAATCATCGACGAACTGGAGCCGGTCAAGCGTGGCGTCTACGGCGGTGCGGTCGGTTACTTCGCCTGGAACGGCAACATGGACACCGCTATCGCAATCCGCACGGCGGTGATCAAGAACGGTGAGCTGCACGTGCAGGCCGGTGGCGGCATTGTCGCCGACTCGGTACCGGCACTGGAGTGGGAAGAAACCCTGAACAAGCGCCGTGCGATGTTCCGTGCCGTTGCCCTGGCCGAACAGACCCCGCAGAGCTGATTACAAATCCTGTAGGAGCGAGCAAGCTCGCGATGAGGGCTTGCTCGCTCCCACAATGACCTCTTCAGCATAAAAAACGCGGCGCCTGTGAGGGCGCCGCGTTTTTTGTTACTTGCTCATCAGAAGTCCAGCGCAACACCTACGTTGACGCCCTGCTGGGTAAAGTCGTCGTCCCTGCGGATGTTGTAGCTGGCGCGCAATGCCAGGTCGCGGGTGAGGTTGTGGCTAACGCCCAGGTTAACCCGTTGCAGGTGGCTTTGCGGGGTATAGCCTTCCAGCGTGAACTGGTTGTTCGGCAAGCTGTTGAGGTTGATGCCCACATCCTGGGTATCGTCGTTGTACTCACGCTCGATTGCCGCTTCGCCGAATACCTGGGTTTGCGGGGTGATCTGGTATTTGCCCTGCAGGCCAGCCCCCAGGCGCCGGGAAATGACCTCCTGATCGGCAAAGGTCAGCGCCGTGGAATCGTTGCCTTGCTCCGAGTAGCCATCGACTTTCGCCTTGGAGAAATCAGCGCTGATAAACGGCGACACGTGCCAGGGGCTGCTGGCTTGTTGCGCAATGTCGTAACCCAGGCGAGCGCTGAAGGCTTCGACATAGCCACTGGTATCGCCTTTTTCGCTGCGTTCGTTGGCGCCCAACTGGAACTTGCGCTTGAGGCTGTCGTAGTCCAGATGCCCCGCTGTCAAAGCCATGTCAGCCCAGACACGGTTTTGTTGGTATTGGGCGAATGCCGTGCCCAGGTAAGTGTTGAGCTTGTAGTCGGAGTCGTTGCTGCCAGCTTCGAGCTTCTGGTTATAGAAACCGGCCGCCAGGCCAACGCGCCAGGCATCATCGATACGGTAGCTGCCACCGATGTTCAGGTTGGCGCCGTTGCCGTCGGCACTGACCGCGCTGTCCTGACTGTCAAAGTCCTGATGCTGTCCGCCGCCGGAAACGATGGCTCGCCATTGACCAACGCCTTGCCAGTTTTCCCAATCGGCCAGCCACTGATTGCGCAATTCATCCTGATGCGCACGCACGGTTCCCTGGGCCATTTCCGGCAGCAAGGTAAGCTCCCACGGCGCCGCCAGCAGGGAATACGCGTAATCGGCAATCAGGCGCTGCCCTGTTTCGGTGGGGTGCACCGAGTCGTTGAAGATCAACTTGGTCGGGTCCGGCGTGGCGCTGTTGATGCCGTAGCGGGCATTCTCAGTACAACCGTTGCCGCTGAAGCAGGTAGTGATGAGGTTCTGGTCGGTGGCCAAGCCAAACTGTGCCGGGTTGGCAAACGTCTCTTTGAGCAATACCGGAATGTTGAGCGGGATGACTTCGGCATTGATGTTCTGCAATCGGCTCACCAGTTCCGTGTTGAACTGGGCGCTGAGCTGGGACGTGAACGCCTGCAGTGGGGTGCCGTTGAACGCCGGGGTAAAGCCGATATCGGGCAGCAGCCAGACCATGACGTATTTGGCGCCGGCGGTTTGCAGGGCCTGCACGCTGTCGGCCAGTCGATCGGCGGCGGCGCTGGCCTGGGGCAGGCTGGTGACGCGACCTTGCAGGAAGTCGTTACCGCCCCCCGACAGGTAATACAGAGCGTTCGGGTCGGCGCGGAAGTTATTGGACGGAAGATAGCCGGCCCGGGTGCGTTCGCCGGTGGCGGAGGTGCTGGTGATCGAATCCAGAATCTGATCGGTGCGGTAACCGCCGACGGCCCAGTTGTTGCCATCGGGCTGACCGTTGTTGGCGCGCACCGCCGAAGCGGACGACGCGGTCTGGTCCGCCGAGAACCCCAGTTTTCCACCCAGTATCTGCGTGGAGTTGAGCGATCGGACTTCGCCGCTGCCATCCAGGTATACCGGCCCCGTCCGGTTGGTAAAGCGCTGCGTCGACCCGGCAGGCCCGCCGGTGTCGGCAAAGGTCCCGGCGTCGTTGAGGCTGTCCCCGAAGACCACGAAGTTTGTATAAGGATTTGGCGCGGCGTTCGCCTGGGCGCATGCCATCGCGAGCAAGCAACCTACGAGCGGTACAAACAACGACTGTTTGATCATGAGCAAGTCCGTTTATTTATTGTTGTAGTGAACGAAACGACAGTACCAAAAACTTTCGGCCTTTTGCCATCTGTCGCGAAGCCTTCAAGAGTTTCTCGGGCTGCACCCCCGGCGATATTGCACGCTCTGCCCAGCTAAGTTACTGTGCCCGGACGTACGAACGAGACCTTCCCCGTGTTGATCATCAGTAAACTCCTGGATCAAGTCATCAAGGCACACGCCCGCTGGCGTTGGCGCGCCTGAATTCTTTTGCCGGCCTCGCCGGACCTGTACCGCTTCGCCTTCTTTACCTGTTTGAAATGCCGCTTTGCTGGCGCTGGTCCGGCACCTGACAAAGCGCAGCGCTCTGCGGGTCAATCATTCGAAGGCCATCTTTAAAGTCAGTGAATTCAAGAGGCTCCAAACGCTATGTTGCTGATGATCGATAACTACGACTCCTTTACCTACAACGTTGTGCAGTACCTGGGCGAGCTCGGCTCCGAGGTCAAAGTCGTGCGCAACGATGAATTGACCATCGCTGAAATCGAAGCCCTCAACCCTGAGCGCATCGTTGTGTCCCCCGGTCCTTGCACTCCGACCGAAGCCGGCATCTCGATCGAAGCGATCAAGCATTTCGCCGGCAAACTGCCGATTCTTGGCGTCTGCCTCGGCCACCAGTCAATCGGCCAGGCTTTTGGCGGTGATGTGGTGCGCGCCCGCCAAGTGATGCACGGTAAGACTAGCCCGGTATTTCATGAGGACAAGGGTGTCTTCGCAGGCCTGAATCGTCCGCTGACGGTGACCCGCTATCATTCATTGATCGTCAAGCGCGAAACCCTGCCCGACTGCCTGGAGCTGACGGCCTGGACCCAGCTCGAAGACGGTTCGGTCGACGAGATCATGGGCCTGCGTCACAAGACCCTTAACATCGAAGGCGTGCAGTTCCACCCTGAATCGATCCTCACCGAGCAGGGCCACGAACTGTTCGCCAACTTCCTCAAACAAACCGGCGGCACGCGCTAAGGACTAATCATGAACATCAAGACAGCCCTGAGCCGTATCGTCGATCACCTCGACCTCAGCACCGATGAAATGCGCGATGTGATGCGCGAAATCATGACCGGGCAATGCACGGATGCGCAGATTGGCGCGTTCATGATGGCCATGCGCATGAAGAGCGAAAGCATCGACGAGATCGTCGGCGCGGTGTCGGTGATGCGCGAACTGGCGGACAAGGTCGAACTCAAGACCCTCGACGGTGTGGTCGATGTGGTGGGTACCGGCGGCGACGGTGCGAATATCTTCAACGTGTCCACCGCTTCCGCTTTCGTGGTTTCGGCGGCCGGTTGTACGGTAGCCAAACATGGCAACCGTGCGGTGTCGGGCAAGAGCGGCAGCGCCGACCTGCTGGAGGCGGCCGGTATCTACCTGAACCTGACGCCGGTGCAAGTGGCGCGCTGCATTGACAACGTTGGTATTGGTTTCATGTTTGCCCAGACTCATCACTCTGCGATGAAATACGCCGCCAGCCCGCGTCGTGATCTGGGCTTGCGGACCTTGTTCAACATGCTTGGCCCGCTTACGAATCCGGCCGGTGTGAAGCATCAGGTCGTTGGCGTATTCACCCAGGCCTTGTGCCGGCCGCTGGCGGAAGTCTTGCAGCGACTGGGCAGCAAGCATGTGTTGGTGGTGCACTCGAAGGATGGCCTGGACGAATTCAGCCTGGCCGCGCCGACTTTTGTCGCTGAGCTGAAAGACGGTCAGGTCACCGAGTATTGGGTCGAGCCAGAAGACCTGGGCATGAAGAGCCAGAGCCTGCATGGCCTGGCGGTGGAAAGCCCGGCGGCGTCCCTGGAGTTGATTCGCGATGCCCTGGGCAAGCGCAAGACGGAGAACGGTCAGAAAGCGGCCGAAATGATCATGCTCAATGCCGGTGCCGCACTGTACGCCGCCGACCATGCCAGCAGTTTGAAGGAGGGCGTTGCCCTTGCGCACGATGCGCTGCACACCGGTCTCGCTCGGGAGAAGCTTGAGGAACTGGGTGCGTTTACCGCGGTATTCAAAGTGGAGAATGAGGGATGAGTGTACCGACGGTTCTGGAAAAGATTCTGGCGCGCAAAGTCGAAGAAGTGGCCGAGCGCAGTGCTCGCGTCAGCCTCGCCGAGCTGGAAAGTCTGGCCAAGGCGGCCGATGCACCCCGTGGTTTTGCCAAGGCATTGCTGGCTCAGGCCAAGCTGAAGCAGCCGGCTGTCATTGCCGAAATCAAGAAAGCCTCGCCGAGCAAGGGAGTGATCCGTGAGAACTTCGTTCCCGCCGACATCGCCAAAAGCTACGAGAAGGGCGGTGCGACCTGCCTGTCGGTGCTCACCGACATCGATTACTTCCAGGGTGCCGACGCCTACCTGCAGCAGGCCCGCGCGGCGTGCAAGCTGCCGGTGATCCGCAAGGATTTCATGATCGATCCGTACCAGATTGTCGAAGCCCGAGCCCTGGGAGCCGACTGCGTGCTGTTGATCGTTTCCGCCCTGGATGACGTGAAAATGGCTGAACTCGCAGCGGTTGCCAAAAGCGTCAACCTCGATGTGCTGGTGGAAGTCCACGACGGCGCTGAGCTGGAGCGGGCCTTGAAAACCCTCGATACCCCGCTGGTCGGCATCAACAACCGCAACCTGCACACCTTTGACGTCAGCCTCGAAACCACCCTCGACCTGTTGCCGCGTATTCCCCGCGATCGTCTGGTCATCACCGAAAGCGGCATCCTCAACCGTGCCGATGTCGAATTGATGGAAATCAGCGAAGTCTATGCATTCCTGGTCGGTGAGGCGTTCATGCGTGCCGAAAACCCGGGTACCGAGTTGCAGCGCCTGTTCTTCCCGGAGCGTGGCGTGCCGGTCAGTGGTTCAACCCTCGACTAACCCCCGCCATTGCAGGCAACCCGACTCCCTGCGGGAGCGGGCTTGCCCGCGATGAGGCCCTCCATTCCCTGAAGACCTCATGTCTGCCGGAGTCGTCCATGTCGCTGCCAATCCCCATGACCATCGAAGCTGGCCTGCAAGCCGAACAGGATTTGCTGGCGTCGGTCTGTGCTGGTAATGGGGAGTCCGGTCTGCTGTTCTGGCAACCGAGTGATCAGGCATTGGTGATGCCGCGTCGCTTGAATCGATTGCCCGGCTTCGAAGCGGCATGTGAGGTCTCGGCGGCAGCGGGCTGGCCCGTATTGTTGCGCGATACCGGCGGTGAACCGGTACCGCAATCGGCCACCACGATCAACATCGCGCTGGTTTATGCGCCGCCGCGCACCGAGGGTGATCTGAATCGCATCGAATCTGGTTACCGTCGTCTGTGCGATCCGATTTGCCAGTTGCTGGATGAGCTGGGCGGTACTTCGTCACTGGGTGAAATCGAAGGTGCTTTCTGTGACGGTCGCTTCAACGTCAATCTCGATGGACGCAAGATGGTCGGTACCGCCCAGCGCTGGCGTCAGAGTCAGGGTGGGCAGCGTCCGGTGGGGCTGGTACATGGGGCGATGCTGGTGGATAACGAGCGAGAGTCGATGGTCGCTGCGGTCAATCGTTTCAACGAGGCCTGCGGACTGGAGCAGCGGGTACGCGCCGAAAGCCACATTGCGCTGCACGAGAAGTTCGCTGCGCCCGAAGCGCTGGCGCGTCTCGACGAACTCTACCGGTTGATGCTTGCACAAATGTTCAGTGGCTAGGTTTTCGAGCTTATCGCGTACCGAAGACCACCATGGTCTTGCCTTTGACGTCCACCAGATTGCGTTCTTCCAGATCCTTGAGCACGCGACCGACCATCTCCCGGGAACAACCGACTATCCGCCCGATTTCCTGGCGGGTTACCTTGATTTGCATGCCGTCGGGGTGAGTCATGGCGTCCGGCTGTTTGCACAGCTCCAACAGGCAGCGGGCGACTCGGCCGGTCACGTCAAAGAATGCAAGGTCACCGACCTTGCGCGTGGTATTACGCAGGCGTTGTGCGATTTGTCCGCCGAGGACGTAAAGAATGTCCGGATCAAGCTGGGATAACTCGCGGAATTTTGCGTAGCTGATTTCCGCGACTTCGCACTCAACCTTGGCCCGCACCCAGGCACTTCGCTCCTGCTCCAGGCCGGCTTGTTCAAACAGGCCCAACTCACCGAAAAAGTCCCCGGCGTTCAGGTAGGAAATGATCATTTCCCGGCCATCGTCATCTTCGATCAGGATGGTGACTGAGCCTTTGATGATGAAGAACAGCGTTTCCGAGCGGTCGCCGGCACAAATGATGTTGCTCTTGGCCTGATAGCGGCGACGCTGACAATGCATCAACAGCTTGTCGAGGCTCTTGATCTTGGGGGTGGGGGCAATAGCAACCATGGTTGTATCCCGAAAAGACTGCACGGTATGTTTGGTTTTTATAAATAGCGAACGCTGGAGTGAAGCTGGCCATGCGCCATTGAATTGGCGTCAGCTTACCAGACACTTCCTGAAATATTCGAGCATTTACCTACAACGTGGTGGGATGTGTCCTAGGACACCGGGCACTGCCAATCACGGGGCCTGTGCTAAGCTGGCGACCCTTTTTTAGACAGTGGAGTCTTGGCGATGAAGGCACGCATCCAATGGGCTGGCGAAGCCATGTTCCTCGGCGAATCCGGTAGCGGTCATGTCGTGGTCATGGACGGCCCGCCCGATGCCGGTGGACGCAACCTGGGTGTCCGACCGATGGAAATGTTGCTGCTGGGTGTTGGTGGTTGCAGCAATTTCGATGTAGTCAGCATCCTCAAGAAGTCCCGCCAGGCGGTCGAGAGCTGCGAGGCTTTCCTTGAAGCCGAGCGTGCAACCGAAGATCCAAAGGTTTTCACCAGGATCCACATGCACTTCGTCGTCAAGGGGCGCGGGCTGAAAGAGGCCCAGGTCAAGCGCGCCATCGAACTGTCTGCCGAGAAATACTGCTCGGCCTCGATCATGCTCGGCGCGGCAGGCGTGGCAATTACCCACGACTACGAGATCATCGAACTCGGTTGAATCGACATTCAACTATCATAAAAGCAGTGCAGACTCTGGCGAACCCAAGCTGACGTCTGCATAATGCGCCACTTTTTTCAGGGTAGTGGCCCGTCAGCCGACAGGCCTCGCACCCGAACAGACAACCAAAATCGCCATCGCGAAGAGGTGTTAACCGTCCTACGCAGGTGCGTTGTTCGCATCTGACGGGCATGCTTGATCACGCGGCCGGGCCGCAAACACATAGAGAGTTTTCAACGGTGAAAAGCAAACTCAAGCTCCACGGGTTCAATAACCTGACAAAGACCTTGAGCTTCAACATCTATGACATCTGCTACGCGGAAACCCCGCAAGACCAGCAGGCTTACGTCGAGTACATCAATAAAGAGTACAACGCGAAGCGCCTGACGCAGATCCTCACGGAAGTTGTCGATATCATTGGTGCCAATATCCTGAACATCGCCAGTCAGGACTATGAGCCGCAGGGCGCCAGCGTCACGATCCTGATCTCGGAAGAGCCGGTCACCCCGACCGACAGTCAGATCGAAGAGTCCCCGGGACCGCTGCCCGAAATCATTCTGGCCCACCTCGACAAGAGCCACATTACGGTGCACACCTATCCGGAAATCCATCCGGTCAGCGGTATTGCAACGTTCCGTGTGGATATCGACGTGTCGACTTGTGGGGTCATTTCACCGCTTAAAGCGCTCAACTTCCTGATTCACCAGTTCGATTCGGACATCGTGACCGTGGATTACCGTGTGCGCGGCTTCACCCGTGACGTTGAAGGCAAAAAGCACTTCATCGATCACGAGATCAATTCGATCCAGAATTACCTCTCCGATGATACTTACGACGCGTACCAGATGACCGACGTGAACGTGTATCAGGAAAACCTGTTCCACACCAAAATGCTGCTGAAGAACTTCGAACTGGATAACTACCTGTTCGGCGACGCCACCAGCAACCTGTCCTCTGAGCAGCGTGCCCAGGTGACCGAGCGGGTGAAACACGAAATGCTCGAAATTTTCTACGCACGCAACATGGCGTAAGGTTTTCGAACATAAAAAAGGCGACTACCTCACGGCAGTCGCCTTTTTTGTTCTGGGGTCCGCTCCTGCAACAAGCGGAGTCAGATCCGATAAGTACTCTTGGTCATCACCTTGGCCATCAGGCTCATCCCGAACTTCACCGGTGCCGGAAAGCGGAATCCGCCAGCGTCCAGCGCACTTTCGGCATGCTGTTCTTCATCAATGCGCATCTGCTCGAGAATCGCCCGGGATTTCTCGTCCTCGGCCGGCAATTGTTCCAGGTGTTCGTTCAGGTGTTTGCACACCTGGTCTTCTGTTGCCGCAACGAATCCCAGGCTGACTTTGTCGCTGATCAGGCCGGCCACTGCGCCAATCCCGAACGACATGCCATAAAACAGTGGGTTGAGAATGCTGGTGTGGCTGCCCAACTGACGGATGCGTTGTTCGCACCAGACCAGGTGGTCGATTTCTTCTTCGGCGGCATGTTCCATCGCGGCACGTACCTGCGGCAGCTTGGCGGTCAGCGCCTGCCCCTGGTACAGCGCCTGGGCGCAGACTTCGCCGGTGTGGTTGATGCGCATCAGGCCGGCAACGTGGCGCGTGTCTTCGTCGCTCATTTTCGCATCCGGCTGCACGATGGCGGGCGAAGGACGGTACGGCTGGCCACTGAAGGGCAGCAGGGTGCGCATCGCGGCATCGGCTTGCAGCAGAAGGCGGTCAATTGGCGAGTAGTGACGTTGGGTAGTCATGCTGACCTCCGGGGAATTTCGGTGGCCAGTTTAACCCAATCGGCCAGGGAAGGTGTGCGCTGGGTCATTGTGATGCAGAGGTTGTGACAGCGTTGTGATGCCCCTGTGGGAGTGGGCAAGCCCGCTTCCACAGGGGGCGGCAGCAATCAGCCCGGCGGCCAGTGCATCTGGCGCTGACCCAGTACGTGCATATGAATGTGGTAGACGGTTTGCCCGCCTTCTTCATTGCAGTTCATGACGACACGGAAGCCTTTTTCGCAGCCCAGCTCCAGGGCCAGGCGCTGGGCGGTGAACAGTATGTGCCCGGCCAATGCCTTGTCGTCTTCGGTCAGGTCGTTCAAGGTGCGAACCGGCTTCTTCGGGATCACCAGAAAATGCACCGGTGCCTGTGGGGCAATGTCGTGGAAGGCCAGTACCTGGTCGTCCTCGTAAATGATCTTCGCCGGGATTTCCCGGTTGATGATCTTGGTGAACAGAGTATCCACAGCTTTTTTCTCCGTTGTTTGGGCAGGGCTGAGTGTACTCATGGCGTATGTCAGCGCCCAGCCTTTTACCTTGTGTTGGATCAGCGCGGGCAGTAGGCCTTGTTGATCATGCCGGCGATGGTGCGTGTCAGCCAGCGCGAGCCGAGCCTTGGCAGGAAGGCGAGCCAGCGGTTGCGCCGTCCGGGAATAATGATCGCTTTATTCTTTTCCAGTGCGCGCACGGTGTAGAGCGCCACTTCCTCGGGGCTCATCAGCAGTTTGCTGTTGGTCAGCTTTTCGCTGTTGAGTTGAGCGGTGCGGAAAAACGCCGTGCGGGTCGGCCCGGGGCAGAGCACGGAAACCTTGACCGCGCACTTCTTCAACTCGACGCGCAATCCTTCGGAAAAGTGCAGCACGTAGGCTTTGCTGGCGTAATAGGTGCTCATCCACGGGCCCGGTTGAAACGCCGCCACCGAGGCCACATTCAGAATCTGCCCGCCGCCTTGCAGGGCCATGCTGTTGCCGATGGCGTGGCACAGTCGGGTGAGGGCGAGGATGTTCACTTCGATCAGGTCTTGCTCGGTCATCCAGTCCTGGGCCAGAAACGGGCCACATGTGCCAATACCGGCGCAGTTGACCAGCAGATCGATCTGCCGGTCGCCTTCTTCCAGTTCCAGCAGGAATCCGGACAGGCGCAGCGGCTCGCCCAGGTCGCAGGCGCGGAACAACACTTCCACGCCGAACCTTTGGGTCAGTTCAATCGCAATACTTTCCAGCTGATCACGCTGTCGGGCCACCAGAATCAGGCTGCGGCCGCGCCGGGCCAGCGCTTCGGCCATTGCCAGGCCGATGCCGCTGGAGGCACCAGTGATCAGAGCGTAACGGGTCATGCAGTTCTCCATCGCAACAGCTCCGCGCCGCGACGCAGGTGTCACGGGCCGGGAGCGCTGTTCATTCTTTCGCAGAGTCTACAGGGGGCTGGGCCTCTTCGGCTGCATCGCCGGCGGAATTTGGCGTCGGCTCGACCTCGACATCGATTTCATCGGTGATGACCGAACTGCTTTCGTAGCTGCTCTGCGCGGCGCTTTCGTATTCTTGCTGTATCGCCGAGAGGCCACCGGCCAGCGCACCGACCAGGATCAGGGCGATAACGACCAGCCAGAGCGAGGACAATACTTTGACCGCGGTACTGTTCGGCGGAGGCGGCGGGCCGTAGCGATTGGCCAGTTCGTTGCCCGGCACGACCATGATCACAAACGGAAAGAAACTGCCAACAAACGGTACCAGGTTCAACAGCCACAGCCAGCCGGACCAGCCGATATCGTGCAATCGCTGAACGGTGATCTGGATGCTGACAAAGGCAAACCCGACAAACAGCGTCAATGCCAGCAAGCCACCCAATATCAGCCCGGCGGTAGAATCCGCGCCGATTAGGGCCAGGACGACCAAGGCAAACACTCCGCAAACAGCCATGAGCACAAGTGTCAGCACCAATGTCCAGGCGAGATAACGCAAGCGGCCGATACGGCCATCGAAACTGAATGGCTTGAGCGTGGCAAATTCCGCCACGGCTTCGCCGACGGGGGCACGAGGCGGGGCGTAAGGGGACTGCGGATCCCCCAGCGGCGCCTGGCCGCTGGCCGGAGTGTGGTCATGCACATCGGCGAGGTTAAGCTCGATCGGCGTTTCGGCTTCGATGCGGGCATCGATACCGGTCTTGCTCAACGCATGGAGGTAGGTCTGGGCATCGGCTTGCGACAGGTTGCGTTTGAGCGCTACCGGACGCCCGGTGAACAAGCGCTCGATGGCCGAGACATCACTTTTGAACAGCTCGGCGAGATTGAGTTTTGCCGTGGTGATGTCGACGCCTGGCAGCAAGGCGCCTTCGAATACGATCTTGAAATGATTTTCGCCCATGTGCGAAGCATCCTTGTCGCGAGAGGTTGAAAGAAGAATGTTGTGACCGGGCGAGTGTAAGGCCAGCCTGGCAAGACTGGCCAAGGTTCGCTGTCAGCGCGGCCAGCGTTTGGCCAACAGAACAGACTGTTCCAGGGCCTGGCGGTACTCAGCGTCGAGACGGGCAATCAACTGCTCGACACTCGGCAAGTCCTCGATTTCACCCACGCCCTGACCTGCAGACCAAACGGTTTTCCAGGCTTTGGCCTCATCGCTCACAGGTTTGAGCCTGGAGCCGAAGTCGATCTCGCCCTTGCCTTGCAAGGCGGCCATATCGAAACCGGCGGCCTCCAGGCTCTGGCGCATGAAGCTCGCGGGGACGCCTGACACAACTGGAGTATGGATGATGTCTGCCGCTTTGGAAGTGAGCAGCATTTCTTTATAAGCGTCGGGCGCGTGACTTTCGGTTGTACCGATAAATCGAGTGCCAAAGTAGGCCAGGTCTGCGCCGAGCAATTGAGCCGCCAGAATTTCGTGGCCATGGTTCAGGCAGCCCGCCAGCAACAAGGTCTTGTCGAAGAACTGGCGAATTTCGGCAATCAGCGAAAACGGGCTCCAGGTCCCGGCGTGTCCTCCGGCCCCGGCAGCCACGGCAATCAAACCATCGACGCCGGCTTCGGCCGCTTTCTCGGCATGACGACGAGTTGTCACATCATGGAACACCAGGCCGCCGTAGCTGTGCACTGCGTCGACCAGTTCTTTCACCGCGCCAAGGCTGGTGATCACGATCGGCACTTTGTGTTCGACGCAGATATCCAGATCCGCCTGCAACCGTGGATTGCTGTTGTGCACGATCAGATTCACGGCATGAGGCGCGGGGTTTTCCATTGTCGCCAGCCCGGCTTCGATTTCTTCCAGCCAGGCCTTGAAACCGCTACTTTCGCGCTGATTCAGTGCCGGAAAGCTGCCAACCACGCCCTGACGACAACAGGCGAGTACCAATTGCGGATTGGAAATCAGGAACATCGGTGCTGCCACTACGGGCAGACGCAAACGTTGTTCGAGCAGAGCGGGCAGCGACATTGGAAGTACCCCGGTGAGTTGTGCCTGTTGGATTCAGAACGGCCGAACGACGACCAGAATTACGATTGCCAGCAATATCAGAACCGGCACTTCATTGAACCAGCGAAAAAAGACATGGCTGCGGGTGTTTTCGCCACGGGCAAAACGTTTTACCTGTGCGCCGCACATATGGTGGTAGCCGATCAGAATCGCCACCAGTGTCAGCTTGGCGTGCATCCAGCCACCCTGAGTGAAATACGCACTCGGGTTGAGGCTGATCAACCAGCCGCCAAAGATCAGCGTGGCGATCATCGCCGGCCCCATGATGCCCCGATACAGCTTGCGCTCCATGACGCTGAAGCGTTCCTTGCTGATGGTGTCTTCACTTTGTGCGTGATAAACGAACAGTCGTGGCAGGTAGAACAGGCCGGCAAACCAGCACACGACGCTGACGATATGGAGCGCTTTGAGCCACAGATAGAGCATTTTCAGTTATTCCCCAATTCACGGTAGCCGGAATAGTAGAGGCTTGACGCTCCGCACGTCACCTTGCCGGTTGTCGCAGGGGCGCGCGGGCCCTATTATCGACGGCTTTCCAGTGGGTTCGTTGAGGGCAGGTTTATGGTCAAGGTCGGTATCGTCGGCGGCACGGGTTACACCGGTGTCGAACTGCTGCGTCTGTTGGCGCAGCATCCGCAAGCTGAAGTGGTAGTCATCACTTCCCGATCCGAGGCCGGCCTGGCCGTGGCCGACATGTATCCGAACCTGCGAGGCCATTACGACGGCCTGGCATTCAGTGTTCCGGACATCAAGACGCTGGGCGCTTGCGATGTGGTGTTCTTCGCCACGCCGCACGGCGTTGCCCATGCGTTGGCGGGCGAATTGCTGGCGGCCGGGACCAAGGTTATCGATCTGTCGGCCGATTTCCGTCTGCAAGACGCGAATGAGTGGGCCAAGTGGTACGGCCAGCCGCACGGCGCGCCGGAACTGCTGGACGAGGCGGTCTACGGCTTGCCGGAAGTCAATCGCGAGCAGATCAGGAAAGCGCGCCTGATTGCCGTGCCGGGCTGCTACCCGACTGCGACGCAATTGGGCTTCCTGCCATTGCTCGAAGCTGGCCTGGCCGATGCTGCGCATCTGATCGCTGACTGCAAATCCGGTGTCAGCGGTGCCGGTCGTGGTGCTTCCGTAGGTTCGCTGTACTCCGAGACGTCGGAAAGCATGAAGGCCTATGCGGTCAAAGGGCATCGTCATTTACCGGAAATCCGCCAGGGTCTGCGTCGTGCAGCGGGCAAGGACGTCGGCCTGACCTTCGTTCCGCACCTGACGCCGATGATTCGCGGCATTCACTCCACGCTCTACGCAACCGTCGTTGATCGCTCGGTGGATCTGCAGGCGCTGTTTGAAAAGCGTTATGCCAACGAACCGTTCGTTGACGTCATGCCAGCCGGCAGCCATCCGGAGACGCGTAGCGTACGTGGTGCCAACGTCTGCCGTATTGCCGTGCACCGTCCTCAGGATGGTGATCTGGTGGTGGTGCTGTCGGTGATCGACAACCTGGTCAAGGGGGCGTCGGGTCAGGCTGTGCAGAACATGAATATCCTGTTCGGGCTGGATGAGCGTCTGGGTCTGTCTCACGCGGGCATGTTGCCTTGAGAGCAGCTACAAGCTTCAAGTTGTAAGCGGCAAGCTTGAAGCTCACAGCTTGAAGCTCACAGCTTGAAGCTTGCCGCTGCTCCTAGAATAGTTGACCGCTTTTCTAGGAGAAGCGGATAATGCGCGTCATCACGCAATATGACGGCGTAACGCCGGGAGATAGTCAGCATGAGCGTCGAATCCTTCACCCCCACGGCTTTGCAATTCACCCACGGTGCCGCGCACAAGGTGAAGAGCCTGGTCGATGAAGAGGGGAATGATCGCTTGAAGCTGCGCGTATTCGTTACGGGCGGCGGTTGTTCAGGTTTTCAGTACGGCTTCACCTTCGATGAAGAAGTGGCCGATGATGACACCATCGTCGAACGCGAAGGTGTGAGTCTGGTGGTCGACCCGATGAGCTTCCAGTACCTGGCCGGTGCCGAGGTGGATTACCAGGAAGGTCTGGAAGGTTCGCGTTTCGTCATCAAGAACCCGAATGCGACCACCACCTGTGGTTGCGGTTCTTCGTTCTCGATCTGATCGGCGCGCCAGTTTCACAAAACGCCGCATGGCCTCAGGGTCTTGCGGCGTTTTGCTGTCTGCGGGGTTTATGCGGGGTAAATGGCGCCGAGTACGCGCAGGCCACGGGCACCGGTAACGCTGGGGCGGTTGGCTGCGATGCCTTCGAGGCAGCAATGAGCCAGCCACGCGAATGCCATGGCTTCGACCCAGTCGGGGTCTACACCGTACGTGGCGGTGCTGCTGACACTTGCGTTTGGCAACAGGCTGGCCAGGCGACTCATCAATGCGCTGTTGTGGGCGCCGCCGCCGCAGACCAGTAGTTCCTGTGTGTCTGTCTGGGCGCTTTGCAATGATTCGATGATGGTCAGCGCGGTCAGCTCAAGCAGCGTCGCCTGAACATCTTCGGCGGCGAAGGCTGGCAGATGTGCCAGGTGCTGTGTCAGCCATGGCAGGTTGAACACTTCCCGTCCGGTACTCTTCGGGCCTTTGGTTACAAAGAAAGGGTCGTTGAGCAGTTCATTCAATAGCGCCGGTTGAACCTTGCCGCTGGCAGCCCATTGGCCGTCGCGGTCATAGTTGTCGCCACGCTGCTGATGAATCCAGGCGTCGAGCAGGACATTACCGGGGCCGCTGTCAAAGCCGGCGACAGGCTTGCCGGGCTCGATCAGGCTGAGGTTGCTAAAGCCGCCAACGTTCAGCACTGCGCGATTTCCGGCCCGTTCTTCAAACAAGGCTTCGTGAAAGGCCGGAACCAGCGGTGCACCTTGTCCGCCGGCAGCCACGTCGCGGCTGCGGAAGTCGCTGACCACGGTGATGCCGGTCAGCTCTGTCAGCAAGGCCGGATTGCCGATCTGCACGGTAAAGCCGCGTGCCGGTTCGTGGCGGATGGTCTGGCCATGGCTGCCAATCGCACGAATATCGTCAGGCTTCAGTTGCTGTTGAACGAGAAGGGTGCGGATTCCTTGGGCTGCCAGTTTCACCCAGTTCTGTTGGGCGATGGCGGAGCGGGCGATCTCGTCCGGGCCGCTGGCGCACAAGCTGAGCAGCTCTGCGCGCAGGGAGTCGGGCATGGGGATGTAGTGGGAGGCGATCAGCCTGATCGCCTTGGCTTGCTCGATCAGCGCGATGTCCAGGCCATCAAGGCTGGTTCCGGACATCACACCTATATAGAGCGCCATGCTTAACGTTTGCTCGAAGCCAGCAGAGTGGCTTTTTCCTGTTCCATGCGCGCCATCAGTGGCTGGCTTTGGGCGAGGAAGCGTGCACGTTCGGACTTGGCAATCGGATCGGCCATTGGCAGTTTCTGGCCCAGTGGGTCGACGTGTACGCCATTGACCTGGAACTCATAGTGCAGGTGCGGGCCAGTGGAGAGGCCGGTGGTGCCGATGTAGCCGATAACCTGGCCCTGTTTCACCGTGCCACCAGTCTTCACGCCTTTGGCGAAGCCTTGCATGTGGCCGTAGAGCGTAGTGTAGGTATTGCCGTGCTGGAGGACCACAGTGTTGCCATAGCCGCCACGGCGGCCGGCCAGCAACACCTTGCCATCACCGGCCGCCTTGATCGGCGTACCGCGTGGCGCAGCGTAGTCGACGCCTTTGTGGGCGCGGATCTTGTTCAGGATCGGGTGTTTGCGGCCCATGGAGAATTTCGAGCTGATGCGGGCGAAGTCCACCGGTGTGCGGATGAACGCCTTGCGCATGCTGTTGCCATCAGCGGTGTAGTAGCTGCTGTTGCCTTGTTTGTTGGTGTAGCGAACGGCGGTGTAGGTCTTGCCGCGGTTGGTGAAGCGCGCCGACAGGATCGGGCCGTTGCCGACGGCCTTGCCGTTGACCACCTTTTGCTCGTAGATCACGTCGAACTCGTCACCCTGACGAATATCCTGGGCGAAGTCGACGTCGTAGCCAAACACGCTGGCCATGTCCATGGTCAGGCTGTGAGACAGGCCTGCCCGGGCCGCGGACTGCGACAGCGAGCTGTTGATCACTCCGTGAACGTAAGCGGAGCGCACGGTCGGTTTCGCAGTAATGCGATTGAATGTGTAGCCCTTGTCGTTCTTGCTCAGGCTGATGCTTTCGAGGTCATTGAGCTTGCTGTGCAAGTTGGTCAGCTGACCGTCCGGGCTCAGTTCGAATTCGAGTTTTTGCCCATGTTTGAGCTGGCTGAACTGCTTGGCCTGCTTGTCGCTGGCCAGTATTTCATGCACTGAGGTGGCAGGGAGGCCGACCTTCTCGAACAGCGTAGAGAGGGTGTCGCCTTTGCCAACGATCACTTCCCTGTGGCTTGCCGACTTCTTTTCTTCGACGACCGGCGCCGGTTCGGCTTGAACGGTTTGCTGAGTATCCTCGGCGCTGTTGTCGATCTGTGCGAAGGGAGATGTTGCGGGTTCATTTGTGGCTTGAACGACGTCAGCAGCGTCTTGATCTTGTGTCAGTTGTTCAGCAGGACTTTCCAGTTCAAGGCTAAGAGTCGTCTTTTTGGCTTCGACATCGCTGGAAGGGAATACCAGGAGCGCCAGGCTGAGTAGGGCGGCGATGCCACTTGCGGCAAGCAGGTGGGTTTTCGGGTAAAGCGGCGGCGCTTTAGACGATTCTGTGGTCATAAGTGGCTTTGACTTTGAAAATGATGAATTGGAAAAGATGAATGACATGATGAAGATGAAATAACTGTATAAAATATAACCAAATCATCTCTGAAGCAAGTCCGTAGGTGCTCTGTCTGCGGATTGGCGTCCGTGCGCCGGGCAAGCCTTGTATTTGACGTGCGATCTTGTATGGTTGGGTCCCTTTGAATCTGAGCCTTGCAGGTTGGTTATGAAGTCGGTTGAAGAGCAGCTAGCGCTGATCAAACGTGGTGCGGAAGAACTGTTGGTCGAGTCCGAGCTGATTGAAAAGCTCAAGCGTGGCCAGCCGCTACGTATTAAGGCTGGCTTCGATCCAACGGCTCCGGATCTGCACTTGGGGCATACCGTGCTTATTAATAAGCTGCGCCAGTTCCAGGAGCTGGGGCATCAGGTGATCTTCCTGATTGGTGACTTCACCGGGATGATCGGTGACCCGAGTGGCAAGAGCGCCACGCGTCCACCGCTCACTCGCGAGCAAGTTCTCGAGAACGCCGAGACCTACAAGGCTCAGGTCTTCAAGATTCTGGATCCGGCAAAGACCGAAGTGGCCTTCAACTCCACCTGGATGGATCAGATGGGGCCCGCCGACTTTATTCGCCTGACTTCGCAGTACACCGTGGCTCGCATGCTCGAGCGCGATGACTTCGACAAGCGTTACACGACCAATCAGCCAATCGCCATTCATGAGTTCCTGTATCCGCTGGTTCAGGGGTACGACTCTGTAGCCCTGCGCGCAGATGTCGAACTGGGCGGCACCGATCAGAAGTTCAACTTGTTGATGGGGCGTGAGTTGCAGCGTGGTTATGGTCAGGAGGCTCAGTGCATTTTGACCATGCCGCTGCTTGAAGGTCTGGATGGCGTCAAGAAGATGTCCAAGTCCTTGGGTAACTACGTTGGTATCCAGGAGGCACCAGGTGTGATGTACAGCAAGCTGGTGTCTATTCCGGATGTGTTGATGTGGCGTTACTTCGAGTTGCTCAGCTTCCGCTCCATGGATGAGATCAATGCGTTCCGCGCTGATGTCGAGGTGGGTGCCAATCCGCGTGATATCAAGATCAAGCTGGCTGAGGAGATCGTTGCGCGCTTTCATGGTGAGGAGGCTGCTGCCAATGCTCACCGTGCTGCCGGTAACCGTATGAAGGATGGCGAACTGCCAGATGATCTGCCGGAAATCGAATTGACTGCTGCCGAAGATATGCCGATCGCTGCTGTCCTTAATAAGGCTGGGTTGGTCAAGAACTCGGCGGTGGCTCGTGATCTCCTTGGTTCTGGTGGTGTGCGCATAGATGGCGAGGTTGTCGATCGCACCTTTATATATGCGCTGGGCGCGACCCATGTTTGCCAGGCGGGGAAGAAGGCGTTTGCGCGTATTACGCTCAAATCCGAGTAAAGCTGAAATAAGGGGTTGACGGCGAATTTCAGATGTCTATAATTCGCCCCACTTCCGGCGCAGTCGAAACGGAAAACTCCTTGATAAACAACGAGTTACGCAGTTTTGACAGCAGGTTGCTTCAGTTCATCGAAGCCGCCAGGGAGTTGAAAAAGAGGTGTTGACAGCAGCGAGTAACGCTGTAGAATTCGCCTCCCGCTGACGAGAGATCTGAAGCGCAAGTGGTT
>NZ_NEHO01000019.1 GCF_002113375.1 Pseudomonas sp. R37(2017)
AAGCAGCCTTCGCGAGCAGGCTCGCTCCCACAGTGGATCCGGGTCAGTCCCCAATATTTAACTCACAAGAGATCCCTGTGGGAGCGAGCCTGCTCGCGATGGCGCCCTGAATGACTCAACACCCAAGTCCTGGCCGCTCTGGCACGGGCCTTGCGTACCCGTCATTCAGGATTTGCATCCAACCCGTCGTACCCGAAAGTCCAAAAGATCGAACAAAAAAAATAGAGAGGACTTATGACTACTTCTTCCACACAGCTCAAACCCACACTCGGCACCCTGCATTTATGGGGCATTGCCGTCGGCCTGGTGATTTCCGGCGAGTACTTCGGCTGGAGTTATGGCTGGGGCACCGCAGGCACACTGGGTTTTCTCGTCACCGCGTTGTTGGTGGCGACGATGTATACCTGCTTCATCTTCAGCTTCACCGAACTGACCACTGCGATTCCCCACGCTGGCGGGCCGTTTGCCTACAGCCGCCGGGCCTTTGGCGAGAAAGGCGGGCTGATCGCCGGCATCGCCACCCTGATCGAATTCGTCTTTGCGCCACCGGCCATCGCCATGGCCATCGGCGCCTACCTGAACGTGCAATACCCGGAACTCGATCCGAAGATCGCCGCCGTTGGCGCCTATTTCGTCTTCATGGGCCTGAACATCCTCGGCGTCAGCATCGCCGCCACCTTCGAACTGGTGGTCACCGTGCTGGCGGTCGCTGAACTCCTGGTGTTCATGGGCGTGGTCGCCCCGGGCTTCAGCTTCAGCAACTTCGTGCTCAATGGCTGGTCGGGCGCCAATGAATTCACGATGGGCTCGATTCCCGGCATTTTCGCCGCCATTCCCTTTGCGATCTGGTTCTTCCTCGCCATCGAAGGCGCAGCCATGGCCGCCGAAGAAGCCAAGGACCCGAAACGCACAATCCCCAAGGCCTACGTCAGCGGCATTCTGACCCTGGTGTTCCTGGCCATTGGCGTAATGGTGATGGCGGGCGGTGTCGGCGACTGGCGCCAGCTGTCGAACATCAACGATCCACTGCCCCAGGCGATGAAAGCAGTGGTCGGCCATAATTCGACCTGGATGCACATGCTGGTCTGGATCGGCCTGTTCGGTCTGGTGGCAAGTTTCCATGGGATCATTCTTGGCTATTCCCGGCAATTCTTCGCCCTGGCTCGCGCCGGTTACCTGCCCAAAGGCCTGGCCAAGCTCTCGCGCTTCCAGACGCCGCACCGGGCGATTCTGGCCGGCGGTGTGGTCGGCATTGCGGCCATCTACAGCGACGGACTGGTCAACCTGCAAGGCATGACCCTGACGGCAGCGATGATCACCATGTCGGTATTCGGTGCCATCGTGATGTACATCATCAGTATGCTGAGCCTGTTCAAGCTGCGTAAAACCGAACCGAACCTGGAACGCACCTTCCGCGCGCCGGGTTATCCGATCGTACCGGGGATCGCGCTCTTGCTGGCGGTGGTGTGCCTGGTGGCGATGGCGTGGTTCAACACCTTGATCGGCCTGATATTCCTCGGCTTCATGATTGCCGGTTACCTGTACTTCCAGTTGACCGCTCGGCAGCGCTCCGAAGCACCGGCGGACGTTATGCTCGAAGGTATATGAATTGCACCGGTGCCGGGCCCGCTGCCCGGCGCCTGCATCATTGAAGTGCATGCAATTCCCATGTGGGAGCGGGCTTGCTCGCGAAGGCGTCGTGTCAGTCGACATCTGTTTTGAATGACGCACCGCATTCGCGAGCAAGCCCGCTCCCACAGGAAGAGCAGATTGCAGTAATTATTGGAGGACACCGCCCCATGGCCGCATTCGCCCATACCGTCGGCGCCCAGACTTACCGCTTCGACAGCCTCAAGGAAGTGATGGCCAAGGCCAGTCCGGCGCGCTCCGGGGATTTTCTGGCCGGCGTCGCCGCGCTCAACGATGGCGAGCGGGTAGCCGCACAGATGGCTTTGGCCGACACGCCGCTAAGCCACTTCCTGCAGGAAGCTCTGATCCCCTACGAGTCCGATGAAGTCACCCGACTGATCATCGACACGCACGACAAACAGGCCTTCGCCATCGTCAGCCACCTCACCGTCGGCGGCTTTCGCGACTGGCTGCTCAGTGATGCCGCCGACGAACAATCCCTGCGCGCCCTGGCCCCCGGCCTCACCCCGGAAATGGCTGCCGCCGTCTCGAAGATCATGCGCGTGCAGGATCTGGTGCTGGTGGCGCAAAAAATCCGCGTGGTCACGCGGTTTCGCGGCACCCTGGGCCTGCGCGGGCGCTTGTCCACACGCCTGCAACCGAACCACCCCACCGACGAACCGGCCGGCATCGCCGCGAGCATTCTCGACGGCCTGCTGCACGGCAATGGCGATGCAATGATCGGAATCAACCCGGCCACCGACAGCATCGCCTCGATTTGCGCGATGCTGGAGATGCTCGATGCGATCATCCAGCGCTACGAAATCCCGACCCAGGCTTGTGTGCTGACCCATGTCACCACATCGATCGAAGCGATCAATCGCGGCGTTCCGCTGGATCTGGTGTTCCAGTCGATCGCCGGCACCGAAGCGGCCAACGCCAGTTTCGGCATCAACCTGAACGTATTGAAGGAAGGCCATGACGCCGGTTTGAGCCTGAATCGCGGCACGCTGGGTCAGAACCTGATGTATTTCGAAACCGGCCAGGGCAGTGCCCTGTCGGCCAACGCTCACCATGGCGTCGATCAACAAACCTGCGAAACCCGCGCCTACGCCGTCGCGCGTCACTTCAACCCGTTTCTGGTCAACACCGTTGTCGGCTTCATCGGCCCGGAATACCTGTACAACGGCAAACAGATCATCCGCGCCGGCCTGGAGGACCACTTCTGCGGCAAGTTGCTCGGCGTGCCCATGGGCTGCGACATCTGCTACACCAACCATGCCGAAGCCGACCAGGACGATATGGACACCCTGCTGACCCTGCTGGGCGTCGCAGGGATCAACTTCATCATGGGCATCCCCGGTTCCGACGACATCATGCTCAATTACCAGACCACCTCGTTCCACGATGCGCTCTACACCAGGCAGACCCTGGGGTTGAAGCCCGCACCGGAGTTCGAGCAGTGGCTGGCGAAAATGGGCATCTTCACCCAGGCGGACGGCCGGGTTCTGTTTGGCAGCAACCTGCCGCCGGCCTTCCGCCAGGCGCTGGCGCAATTGGGATGAGTAATGACATGGATAAACTACCCTTCGACCCCCACAACCCATGGCAGGAACTGCGACGCCTGACACCGGCGCGGATAGCCCTGGGCCGAACCGGCACCAGCATTCCCACCCGCGCACAACTGGACTTCCAATACGCCCACGCCCAGGCGCGGGATGCGGTGCACTTGCCGTTCGATCACGCGGCACTCAACGCACAACTGGCCGAACGCGGACGCGAAAGCCTTTTGCTGCACAGCGCAGCGATCGACCGCAACAGTTACCTGCAGCGCCCGGACCTGGGACGAAAGCTCAATGACGCGTCGGCAAAGACCCTGCGCGAATACGCTTCGGCGCATCCTGGCGGGGTCGATTTGGTAATAGTGATCGCCGACGGACTGTCGGCACTGGCCGTTCATCGCCATACCTTGCCCTTTCTGGCACGCCTCGAAGAACAGATTGCAGCCGAAGGCTGGACTGTAGCGCCGGTGATTCTGGTGGAGCAGGGGCGCGTGGCGGTGGCGGACGAAATCGGTGAGTTGCTGGGTGCGAAAATGACGGTAATCCTCATCGGCGAACGCCCTGGACTCAGCTCCCCGGACAGCCTGGGATTATATTTCACCTACAATCCCAAGATCGGCCTTACCGATGCCTACCGTAATTGCATCTCCAACGTACGGCTCGAAGGCCTGAGTTACGGCATGGCGGCACACCGTTTGCTGTACTTGATGCGCGAAGCCTGTCGGCGGCAGTTGTCAGGGGTCAATCTGAAGGATGAAGCGCAGGTCCAGACGCTGGAAGCGGACGCGGGAACCGACATGAAAGGCAATTTCCTGCTTGGCCCGGCGAGTACCTGAACCGCCTCCGCATTGCACATTCGTACCAGTTTCAGGCAGGATCGTTGCGCGGCCGCCAAGGGTTTCCCATCGCCGTCAGAGACGTAAGACAGCCACTTGAAGACGAGACCTACCATGCGGATTATTCAAGCGACCCTCGAACACCTGGACCTGCTGGCCCCTTTGTTCGTCAAGTATCGTGAGTTTTATGGTTCCCTGCCGTATCCGGACTCGTCGCGGGCGTTCCTCGAAAAACGCCTGCGTCGCAAGGAGTCAGTGATCTACCTGGCGCTGTCCGATGACGACAGCAACAAACTGATGGGATTCTGCCAGCTGTACCCCAGCTTCTCCTCGCTTTCGCTCAAACGTGTGTGGATCCTCAACGATATTTATGTCGCCGAGGACGCCCGCCGCCAGTTGGTGGCCGACCACCTGATCCGTACCGCGAAAAAAATGGCCAAGGAAACCAATGCCGTACGCATGCGTGTTTCCACCAGCAGCAACAATGAAATCGCGCAGAAAACCTACGAGTCCATCGGTTTCAAGGTAGACACCGAATTCAAGAACTATGTAATGCCGATCAGCGACGAACTCTGAATCAGCTGCGCCCTGCTCGCGATGGCATCGCGAGCAGGCTCGTTCCCGCCTGTTCGTTATCAAACATCAGCCCAGCCATGACATTCCCCGCTACAATCTCGACGCGATTTTCACCATTCGCCTCGTATAATCCCGATATTCCCGGCTTGTAAGAAAAACTACCTCTATTTGTAGTCTTACGCGAAGTCATCCGCACAGACCCGCTGAGTCGGGTCATTACCACAGGTGCTATCCATGGATTTCAACCCGATCGACATTGTCCTGCATCTCGACGTCTACCTCGACATGCTTGTAGCCAACTACGGGGCATGGATCTACGCCATTCTGTTCATGGTCATCTTTTGCGAAACCGGTCTGGTGGTCACGCCCTTCCTGCCGGGCGACTCCCTGCTGTTCATCGCCGGCGCCGTGGCGGCCGGTGGCGGCATGGACCCGGTACTGCTCGGCGGCCTGCTGATGCTGGCGGCAATTCTGGGCGACAGTACCAACTACATCATCGGACGAACGGCGGGTGAAAAATTGTTCAGCAACCCGAACTCGAAGATCTTCCGCCGCGACTACCTGCAACAAACCCACGATTTCTATGACAGACACGGTGGCAAAACCGTGACCCTGGCGCGCTTCCTGCCCATCATCCGTACCTTCGCACCCTTTGTCGCCGGTGTGGGGAAAATGCCCTATCCACGCTTCTTTGCCTTCAGTGTGCTGGGCACCATCCTGTGGGTCGGTGGCCTGGTGACGCTCGGTTACTTCTTCGGCAATGTGCCGTTCATCAAGAAAAACCTGTCGCTGCTGATTGTGGGCATCATCCTGCTCTCGCTGGTGCCGATGATCATTGGCATGGTGCGTAGCCGCCTTGCGGGTTCGAGCTCAAAAGCCGAATCGCGCTGACACGATGTGGTCTCTAAGTGCCTGGCGTCGCCGACGCATCCTGGCCAGGCACCCGATTGCCGATGACATGTGGCAACGGGTGCGCCATCAACTGAGCTTTCTCGACGGCATCAGTGCCGCCGAAGACCAGTGGCTACGCGAAGCCTGCGTGCTGTTCCTCGACGACAAGCACCTGACTGCCCTGCCCGGCGTCGAACTGCATCAGGAGCAACGCCTGCTGCTCGCCGCCCAGGCGCAACTGCCGCTGCTGCACCTCGGCGACCTGAACTGGTATCAGGGCTTCCACGAAATCATTCTCTACCCTGACGACTTCCTCAGCCCTCAGCGCCATCGCGATGCCAGCGGCGTCGAGCACGAATGGGACGGCGAGCACAGCGGTGAAGCCTGGCAGCAAGGCCCGATCATCCTCGCATGGCCAGGCGTGATGGCCAGTGGCGGCTGGGAAGGCTACAACCTGGTGATCCACGAACTGGCGCACAAACTCGACATGCTCAATGGCGTCGCCAATGGCCTGCCGCCATTGCACCCCGACATGCGCGTCAGCGACTGGGCCAGCGTCATGCAAGAGGCCTACGACGACCTCGACCGGCAACTCGAGCGCAACCCCGATGCCGAAACGGCCATCGATCCGTATGCCGCCGAAAACCCTGCCGAGTTCTTCGCGGTCACCAGCGAATACTTCTTCAGCGCCCCGGATTTGCTGCACGAGACTTATCCACAGGTGTATCAGCAGTTGAAGTTGTTCTATCGCCAGGACCCGCTGGCGAGGTTGAAGCAACTTCAGGCGCATGACCCGGTCTATCAGGCACACCAGTGAACACCATACGACTTCTGGTACATGGCGCCGACCCAGGAATATGCCTATAATCGCCGCCACTTTTTGGTCAACTAACGGGGGCAACGCCCAATGAGCTACAGCAAGATTCCGGCTGGCAAAGACCTGCCGAACGACATCTACGTCGCGATCGAGATTCCGGCCAACCACGCGCCGATCAAATACGAAATCGACAAAGACAGCGATTGCCTGTTCGTTGACCGTTTCATGGCCACCCCTATGTTCTACCCGGCCAACTACGGTTACATCCCGAACACCCTGGCTGACGACGGTGATCCCCTCGACGTGCTGGTCGTGACCCCTTACCCGGTTGCTCCAGGCTCGGTAATCCGCGCCCGTCCGGTCGGCATCCTGAACATGACCGACGACGGCGGTGGCGATGCCAAAGTCATCGCAGTCCCACACGACAAGCTGTCCCAGCTGTACGTCGACGTGAAGGAATACACCGACCTGCCAGCACTGCTGATCCAGCAGATCGAGCACTTCTTCGCGAACTACAAAGATCTCGAAAAAGGCAAATGGGTGAAGATCGAAGGTTGGGACGGTGCAGACGCCGCTCGCGCCGCGATCACCAAGTCGGTTGCAGCCTATAAAGGCTAAGAACAGCCGCGAGCTTCAAGCGACAGGCTTCAAGAAAAACCCCGGTCGATCCGGGGTTTTTTGTGGGCGTTTGATCAGCACGCCAAACATCCCGTTTAAACAAGCCTTTCAATGGTTTTTGCCTGTTTAAAATTCCTCAAGAACGTCTTACATCCGGTCGTAAATTTCCCGCGAAATTTGAACGAAGCGTTTATTCAAACCCTTACCAGCCGCCAGTAGACTCGCGTTCATGAAAAAGAACACTAGCGGCCCACGCTTCAAGGCGCTCCTCGAAGCAGCGAACATCACCACCACCGGTTTTGCCGACTTTCTGGATACGGCTCCGCAAAATGTACATAACTGGTACACCCGCGGCGTGCCCGCCCATTGCATGGAAGAAGTCGCCAGAAAACTCTCCGTCAACAGCGACTGGCTGAAAACCGGCGAAGGCTCGAAAGACGCCCAACACCTGCGCCTGCTCGACGAGTCCGGCAACACCTTCGATGCCCAGACCATCCGTGGTGTCTACACGGTCATCGAGCCTGTCGACGTCGAACTGCCTTTGTACAAAGAAGCGGTCACCGCTCCGGGCTCAAACAAAACCCACGTCATAGAAGACTCGGAACAAACCATCCGCCTGCCCCGCAGTCACCTCGACTCCCTGGAAATCAACCACGCCGACGCCATCTGTGCCGTCATGAGCGGCAACAGCATGGGAGAGAAAATCGAAGACGGTTCGACCCTGGCGATTGACCGTGGCCTGACCCAGATTATCGATGGCGAAATCTATGCCATCGAACATGACGGCATGCTGCGCATCAAATACCTGCACCGACTACCGGGCAACGCCCTGCGACTGCGCAGCCACAACCGCGCCGAGTACCCGGATGAAATCTTCAGGGCCGCCGAAATCGAAGAGCAGAACATCAGAGTGCTGGGCTGGGTGTTCTGGTGGTCGACACTGAACAAACGGCGGCCGGTGGTGCCGTTTCTTTAAGCTTCCAGCCCCCGCCGGCCCCCCACCCGAATGACCGAACGGCTCTATCCGGCACTTCCCGCTGGGAATTTGCACCAAACCTGCGTATGCTGCGCCCCACATTTGCGCATCGACCCGCCTTTCGGCTCAGATGCACTGGCCTGGCAGATGACTTTCTCCCCAGGTCCCACAGCCGGACGCAAGATCCGGATGTACGTTTTGAAGGCTGGCGCGGTTTACCAAAAATGATCCAAGCCAGTCCCCGAGAAGCCGGCCACAAGCCGGCTTTTTAATGCCTGAAAGAAAGCGAACTGCCCCGTACTTGAATTTGTCTCAGCACTGCTGAGACAAATAAAAAAACAATAGTGTCAGCACTGCTGTCACTTTCCCCTCACGGATAACTGAACGACTTCACCAACGTCAGCTCCCCCACCGCGCGCATCGGCACCAGAAATGTCTCCATCTTCTCGCTCGGCGTTCCCTCTTCGGTAATCACCGTGACCTGCGCGGTAGTCAGCGGTTGAACGGCGTCTTCCTGCCCTTCTTCATCACTGCTGTAGCCGCCACCGTAGTAGTTCACATACACCAGGTATTGCCCTTTGATCGGCGCGGGCATGGCGAAGATTTCCGGGCCGTAGCCGGTGGTGACGTCGACGTCGAGCGCTGCGCCGTTGGGCGCGACGCGGTCGCCGTACCAGATGTGCGCGCCGTCGGGGGTGATCAGGTGCAGGTCGAGGTCGGTGCCGTCGCTGTCCCACGCCAGCAATACGCGCAATTTGGCCGGGGTGGCGCCGCCGCTGCTGTTGAGGAACTGGGTGCGGTGACGTTGTTGGCCGTCAGGGCTGCGCACCTCGACGCTGTTGCTGCCGTTGGGGAATGAGAACGGGCGATCGAAGCGGCCGGCCGGATCGATTTTCAGTGGCATGCTCACTCCGTTGACGATCAGCCGGCCGGGTTCTGTCGATTTTGGCGTGGCCTTGATTTGCCCACTGATGCGAGCGGTGTTGGCCTGCCCTGCCGGGGTATTCACCGACGAGGCCGGGTAGTTGACGGTCTGCCGAAAGCTCTCCCCTTCGCCTTCAGGCGCGCCAGTGCGCCAGCCGCCTGCGGGGGTGTCGAGTTTGGCGCTGTCAGTCGCCATCACCGATGGCAGCGCCACCAGTGAACAGATAAACAGCAAGACCTGTGGATAACGGAGTTTCATGGTCTATTCCAGCAAGAGGTGGCGGGCGAGCCCTTCGATGTAGGTTTCATCCTGGCCATTGGGGTGCGCTTCGAAGGCCAGGTGCAGGTATTCGTGGGTCAGGTCGAGGCGGTCTTGCAGCGTCAGCACGCCGCGCACGTAGATGCGTTGGCGTTCTCGGTCGACATAGGGGCGGCCGAAGGCCAGTCGACACACGGCGAAGGTGCTGACTTCGTTGTAGCCGGTTTCGCTTTCAAGCCGCGGGCGCCAGCCGCGCCGTTGCTTTTGCAGCCAGTCTTGCGCGCCGGGCAATGCTTCGCAGGATGCGACCGGGTTGTCCCAGCGACTGAGGCTGGCGCGTGGGTAAGCGTGCAGCAGGATGGCGTCGTAGCGCTGGCCGGCACGGGCCTGTTCGACGGCTTGCTGCCAGGACAGTTTGTCCGGGCCGGGTTGGTCGGAATGATAGGTGACGGTACTGCCGGCCAGCACCAGGTCGCTGGTCCATGCGGCGATATCACGAGACTCGGACGACGCCGGACGCGGCGCGACCCGCTGACGGCTGCTGCTGTCGTCGATGCTCAGGCAATCGCCACTGCGCGTGGCGTTTTGCAGCAGATACGTGCGGATGGCCACGGCCAGGGCCTTGGCGGCCTCGACCGGTTCGGCGCTGGCTTCACGCTGGAGAACCCGGGCGACGTACTCTTCGCGATCCAGACGGGCCACGAGCTTGTGGTTCAGCAGAAACAGTTCACCATCGCTGTGGATATCCAGCGCATTACCGTTGGCGAATTCAACACGATAATCACCCTGCAATGTTCCGGACGTCACCTCCGCGCCCCCTGACAGCACGCGACGAAGCGGATAGCGCGAGAACAGATCGACTTCTACGCACCTCCCCGCCTCCACAGGCCATGCAACAGGAATCACCGCGGACAATGCCTGCGCGTAATCGTGCAATACCCGCTGGCTGGTGCCCCGTCCTCCAGCCCAGAGCGGTGTACCGTCCGCCGTCCAACCGGCAAACCCGCCCTGACGCGATGTCGCATCCTGATCCGCCAACCAGCTCCAGGTCTTCACTCGCAGACGACTGCCGAGCTCGCCGACGACTTGGCCATCGGCGGCATTGAGCATCACATCGAGCAATACACGCCGGGCTTGATCCTGCGCCGGCAGTAGCGAAAGCACCTTCAACAACTCCGCCACCGAAACCCGTGTGGCCGGTTGCAGCGACGGTAGTTCCAGCAACCATTGCGGCGCCTGCCGCGTCTGCCAATAGGCCCGCCAGTCGGCAGCGTCGATGCCCAGTCGCGCGGGTTCGAAATACAGACCGCATGACTTCACCAACGCCTGATCACGCTCGATCCTGCCGCCCGCAGAGCAGCAGTAAACCTCTTCCTTCGACTGGCCACGGCACTCATAAGCCGGCTCTTGGGCACCGGTATCCACAAGCCAGGCATAGACGAACAACTTCCACACACTGCCCAAGGGTGTCTGCAAGGTCTGCGGCAGCGGCTCGCGGGCGATCACCCGGGTTCGGCTCAACGACAATAAATCGCCGTCGAAAGCCAGGCGCAGTGGTTCGTCCCGCGCCGTCGCCAGCGCTGGGATCAAACACAACAAAGCCATCAACAGCCTGTGCACGTCAGTGAACCGTGACCTGGCCAAGGGCTGCCTTTTGCTCCTGTGCCTGATGCTGTGGCGCATAGACCTGAGTGAAACGAACCGGCGGCAAGTTGAACTGCCCCTTCTGCGAGAAACGCACCAGGTGCCGCAGGCGCAATTCTCCACTCAAGGCATCGACCGGAACGGCATAAGCCATTTGCCCCGGCTCGAAACGCGCCTTCTCCAGTGCCGTCGGTTCGGTGCCCGCCTTGCCCATGAGCTTGATGCCCCAGGTCGTACGCTCGACATCGGCGCCCGGTGGCAGCGGCACCTCCAGCAGGCCGTAACGCAGCGGTCTGGCGGCTTTGCTGGTGACGATCACTTCATCGAGATAGAGGTTGTCGCTGGACAGCGGAGCGTTGCCCACCGCTTCGAGTTTGAAGGTGAAGGCTTCGTCCCCCGGCACCAGCCGAGACAGGCGGCGAGTGATGGTCACGGCCATCGGATCGACCGCCGGTTGCTGGCTGCGGTAACTCAATGCCGCGCGCAGCGGACGCTCCTGCACCCCGGTCAACGTCAATACCGTCGGCACTGGCGCAGCCCCCTGCCATGTCCAATACATCTCGCCTGAAACCCCGTACTGCTTCTTCCAGCCTTCACCCGGCGCCAACGCGATAGTGGGCGATGCCTGTTCGATGCTGCGTTGCAGCCAAGTGAGCGCCAACGCACGTTCCAGGGTCGATTGCTGCGGCAACAGGCGCTGCAACAACGCTTGGGCGTGCGCCTGATCGAAAGGTTGCAGCGACAGGTTCAGCGCTTCGGCAAATGGCTGGGAACTGACCGCAATACGTTGCTGCGCGTCGGTCAGTTGCCGATTGAACGCGCCTGGCAAAGCGACCTTCGCCTGCCTGGCCAGCGATGCCGTCAACACGCGTGCGGCCGCGAGTCCCAACGCGGAATCCGGATCGCTCATGACGAGGCTGTCTTCAGCGTCTTCCATCAGGTTTGCGGCAGTACCCTCGCCCGCTTTCGCCAGGTCGTCCATCAAGCCACCGAGCAAAGTGTTGACCGGCAACTGCATTTGTCTGGCGAACGACAGGATCAGTGCCCGCTGCAACAGCGGCGTGTTTTTAGCCTGTTTGGCGTAGACCTCCAGCACCCGCTGCCAATGCTCCGGCGGCAGGCTCAGTTCCAGCACCTGGCTGGCGTGCCAATCGGCGTAGTAAGCGTAGGCCGTGAGGAATGCATCCGGCTCGCCGTCCATGCCCCACCAGGTGAAACTCGCCGAAGGGCCCGCCATTTGTACCAGGCGCAAGCGACTGTTTTGCATGATCAGACGCAGGCGATCGCGGATCTGCGGATTCGCCGCCAGCGTCGGGTAGGCGATGCTCAACGGCAGCAGGCGACTGGCAGTCTGCTCGACGCCACCGTAGGGGTAGCTCAGCAGATCATCGAGGGCCGAACGGAACAACGCTTGCGGACTGTCATCCAGGCGCAGTCGAACATCGGTCGCATCTGCCGGCAAGGTGAGCGGTGTATCGCCGCTGCTCACATCGAGACTCTGCGTTTGCGTCACCTGCCAGCCTTCACCGGTGGCGCTCAGGCGCACCGCCAGGGCATCAGCGGTTTTGCCATCCTGCTGCAACTCGGCGCTCCACTCGCCATTGACCAGTTCGAAAGTCGGCAAAGGGATGTAGTTGATGCCGCTGTTCAGGGTCACCGGCACGCGCTGTTCGTTGCCGGCGAAATGGATCACCAGTTCGGCCTTGACCGGTTTCTCGGCCTGGCTGAAGGCGAACACACCGAGGTCCGGTTTGTCACCAACACGGAATCGGCTCGGGCCGCTCCACTTCAGGTACAGCGGTTTTTCCGAGCGTACGAATTGCTTCTTCTGTCCGACCTGACCGTCATCGGCGATTGCCCTGGCGGTGATGCGCCAGCGGGTCAGGGAGTCCGGCATCTTGAAGGTGAAGCGGGTCTTGCCGTTGGCATCGGTCAGCAATTCCGGTTGCCACGCAGCCGTGTCGACGTCCTCGCGACGCGGCCGCTCCAGCACCTTCACGCCACGCTCACTGCGATTGGCTTTACCCGGCGCACCGGGGCTGCCCGGCAAGGCGACGTCGTAACTGATGAACGACAAACTGGCACTGGTACGCACGTTGTTGCGCCGTGGATGATAGAAGAACTGGTCGATGCTCGGTGCCACTTCGGGTTGCAGGGCGTAGACCATTTCATCGACCACGCTGACTGTCAGGTGCGCGGGAACCGGCTTGCCGGCGAACTGGGTGGTCAGGTCCACCGAAACCGTTTCACCCGGTTGATAGGTTTCCTTGTCGGTGGCGATGGCCACGTCGATCTGTGGCGTTATCACCTTGATGCCGGCGTTCTGGAAACTGTACTGGCCGCCCTTGGTGTACAACACCGAGAACGTCAGGTTCGGCGCGAATCCGTCCTTCACCGGGATGCGCGCGCGATATTGGGTATCGCTGAGTTTTTCCAGCTTCAGCCAGTCAGCGCCCCTGGAAAGCAACGCCGTGGCTTCGACCTTGTCGCGCTCCAGAGACAGCAGTGCATCGCTGACCGGCTCGGGGAAAGTGATCAGTGCCAGCGCTTCATCGCTTGCGATGTACTCGGACTTGTCGAGGACGATTTCCACCGTGCCGGGTACGGCTTTGACACCTTCGCCAGTGACCGAATGACCCGTGGCGCCAATCACCCGGCCATGGGCATCCTTGAGCGCCAGGTTGTAGGTGCCAGGCCGGTCGAAGGCCAGGGTGAAACCTTTGTCGGTTGCCGCGAGTTTGCCTTCGCCGGTGCTCTGGTCTTCCAGACGGACCCAGCCGTAACTGCCAGGCGAAACCGCTTCGGCCTGCTCGCCTTCGCGGGTGTAGCTGAAGGCGACCTTGTCACCCACTGCACTGAAACGTCGGGGCGCACTCAAGCGGAAATTCGCCGCGCCGCGGTCGATGAGGATTTCCTTGGTGGTTTTCACCCGATACGCCGCACCGTCGCTGGCGAACACGGTCAGCATGTAGCGACTCGGTTTGTCGGCGGCCGGCAAGTCGAGGGACGCGTTGCCCTTGGCGTCGGTGGTCAACTCGGTACTGGTCAGCTCCACCGGAAATTGCCCGAGGTATTGCAGTTCGTTGTCGACCATCGACAGCTGTTGGGCACGCAGGCTCAGGCTCAGTTTGGCATTGGCCACCGGTTTGCCGTCCGGGTACAGCAATACCAGGTTGCCCTTGACCGCTTCGCCGGTGCGGTAGTCCTGCTTGGCCAGGTTGAGGGAAATCTCGAAGTGCGGCTTGATGTATTCAGCGACACGGAAGGCGCTGCTGTAGGCCTGATCCTTGTAGTTGAAACGCAGTTCATAGCCACCGGCCACGGCGTTCTCCGGCAACTGGAATCGGCCCTGGGTGCCAGCCTTGGAGTCGAGTTTCAGATCAAGGGATTGCAGCGCCGTGCCGGTCGCATCGAGCACGGTCACGCTGACGTCGGCAGCGCTTGGCTGCACCGAATCCCGGGCGTTCTTGAATTCACGCCCGACGATTTTCAGCAACACCCAATCTCCCGGCCGATACAGCGGCCGATCAGTGAAGGCATAGAGCTTGGTGTCGTAGATTTCACTGTCGTAGTAGAAGTTTTCCGAGACGAACACCCCGCCCTCTTCGTCCTCACCGATCACGAACGAACGCTCGGGGCTGACGTGCTTCAGGCGCAGCAGGCCGTCGGTATCGGTGGCGCCGCTGCTCATCACGCCGAGGCCATCGGTCCACAGCACATTGACCTTCGGCACCGAGCTCCCTTCGTGTTTGCGCGCGGCCCACACCAGCAATTCATCACCGGCAATCTTGCTCACTGCCACGGTGTTGGAGACGAACACCATGGTGGTCGCGCGGTACTTGCCGATCAGCGCTTCCACCAGGTAGAGGCCCGGTTTGAGATTGCCCAACGGGATGTACACGTTGCCCGGCGCGACACTGACGAACTCGCTGGAAGACCCGGCCAGGTTCACTCCGGCAGGCGGCTGGATCGGCTTGGCCTGCCACAACGGATAACGGAACTGGCTGACCACCGGCAAACCCGGTATCAGCGCGAATTGCGGCTGCGCATCGTAGGGGGTTGGCGCGGCCATCGCGTTGCCCATCTTCAGCTCCGGCACTTCTTCGGTGACTTGTTTACGCGACTCGTAGGAAAACGCCCGCTGCATCACCCGACGGGATTTGCGATACCAGTTGTCCCACAGGTACGCGAGGGTATTGGACAGACCTTCCCCCTTGAACTGGCCATCGCTGACCACCCGATGCAGGTTCTTCTGGCGCTTGAGGAAGTCCAGTGGTTTGTCGATGCGATACACCCGGATGTCAGCGCCGCCATAGGGTTCCATGCGAAACCGGCGATAGTCGCGGCCCGGCGCTTCGAGGCGCACCATCGCCTGTTCATCGCTGGCAAAACTGCTGTCGGCCAGCAGGAAAAAACTCTCGCCAGCCACTGGCGCATAGCCGCTGGCCGGGACCGAGTCATCGGCGTTGACCGCCGAAAAAGGCAGTACCAACACCAACAGCAGAGACAGAAAACGCAGCATGCGGGCACCGGTCATTGGGAGAGAAAATTCAGTCGATAGACGCCGATGAAGTTGGGGTTGGCTGCGTCGGGTATCCATCGGGTGTCCTTCCATGTCATGAGTTGCTGCAGGCTTGCCGAACGCATGCCGTTATCGGTGGGGGTGGTGGTGCCGGTGTGATAGGCGATGTAGCGGCCCATCCAGATCATCAGGTGCTGGTCGTCACCCTGATCGAAAAACATCAGGTCGCCAGGGCGCGCCTGAGACACATCGCGGCTGACCAGATGGCTGTTGAACTGGATCAATTTGATCGCATTGACGTATGGCCCGACTTTGCCGCCGCCCTGCTGCCATTGCTGGGCGAGACCACGCTGGGCATCACTCAATTGCAATTCGGGTGGCAGGTAACGATTGGACAGGCCATTACTGCGCAGCCATTTGTCGTCATGGACTTTCAGCGCTTCATTGGCGGCGAAACGCACCAGCCCGGCGCAGTCTTGCTGATACCAACGCGGGCTCGGGCCCTGGCTCAGTTGCTCCTGGGCAATGCGCACGAACCAGGCGCGGAACACCTGGGACTGCTGCGGGTCAAGCGACGGCGCCTCGACAGCGCGGGCACCCGCGCTCAGCAACAGCGCCAGCAAGCCGAGACTGCGGATCAATGCAGTCACAGCGCTTGCCACTCCAGTGGCAACCACTGCCAGTGGCCGTCCGGCTCGCTGCCTTCGGGCAGGGTCAGGGCGTACTTGCCGTAGCCGCCGAGCTTGCGCAGTTTCGGGATCAGGTAGGTTTGCGCGGCGTTGTAGAACACCGGCTCCATGTCCTGGGGCAGGCTGTCGAGGGTTTCCTGCTGCATCAGTTGCGCCATGGATTCCGGACCGAAATAGACCGGCATCAGCAGATCTTTGGGCACCACGTCGGCCATTGGCGGGAAGCGTTTATCGAGGGTGCCGAGGGCCTTGTCCACCAGCTTGTCGTCGAGGGAAAACAGCAAGGTTGAACCGTGGCGCGCCAGGCTGACTTTCATGAACGCCTTGCCGGTGATGGCGCCGGGATCTTGGGCATCCTTGGCCGCATAGGGACCGAAACTGGAGCTGACCTGACGTTGCCACTGGTGGCTCTGGCCTTCCTGCTTTTCCACTACCGGGAAGGCACCCTCCTGGACATTGCTCTCGTAGGCGCCGACCATCGAGCCGAACAGGCTGCCCAAATCTCCATCGAGCTTGCCGCTGTCGTCATCGTCGAGACTGGCCACCAGCAAGGGTGTGTACAACCGCGAATCGGCATACCAGCAAAGACCCGCCGCACCGGCCATGTGCTCGGTCAGCGCCTGGGCCGCCTGCTCCTGCGCGCCGAGTTTCACCAGCAGCGGCTTCTGTTGTTCGGCCGCCAGCGGCAACGCCACGCAAGCGCTGGCGCCCATGGGCATGGCTTGCCAGATCGGTTTGAAATCGAAGTCCGGTTGATTGTCGAGTTCATCCATGGCCAGGAAGCTGTGCCAGCCCTTGTCGTCCATGTCGAAACGCAGGCCCGCAAAGTTTGGGATAAAACGCTGATACCCCATGGCCAGAACGCTGGCATTCACCGACAGGCGTTGCTTCACCTGCGGTGCACGAGGCGGCAGGCCGAAGGCTTCGGGGAACAGCTTGTCGCCATTGAGCAACGCGGCAATGGCCATGGTCGATACGCTGCCCGGTTCCTCTGTTGCCCCACTCTGCGGATCGTAGAGTTTCGCCGGATTGGACAGCACCACCAGTTTGTCGCCATGGGACGCGAAGAGCAGCGCCTTGCTGGCGTTGTAACCGAGTTGATAGAGCCCCACGTCTTCGCCGCCGACCTTCACGTCAGCGACTTTGCTCAGTTGCGAGTCGTCCAGCGCCACTTTGGCCAGCGGCTCCAGCACCTTGGCCAGCCCACCGCGATCCATCACCAACAGGAAATCCTTGAGGCGCCCGTCCGCCCCGCGCCATAGCGCTACGTCGGCAGGCTGATCGAACAACTGCTCGATCAAGCTGTCCTGCAGCTTCAGGTCATGCTCGTAGATGATCCGCCGCAAGCTGCCGATCAAGCCCAGGCGATCGGCGTGGGTTTCGTAATAGAAGACGAAATCTTCCGTCAGGGTTTCCTTGAGGAACGGCACCGCCAGCAGGTCCCTGGGCAACTGGCTCAGCGAGTGGGTTTCCAGCAGGCCGTCCGGGCGGCTCATGCCCAGCTTGTCACTGGCCAACACCGGCGCCGGGGCCTTGGGCTTGTGCATCAACCAGCCCAACCAACCGGCCACGCCAACGACCAGGCATAACCCGATCAGCAGCGTCGGCCAATGCAGGGAAGGTTTGGCCGCTGGTGCGCCAGCGGCCGGAGTAACAGTGCTATCACTCATGTTCACAAAACCCGATGTTCATCCGTGGAGCGGGGATGCCTAGTAGTTGAAAGTCTTGACCAGCAGCAGGTCGCCGATTGCGCGCAGGGGCACGATGAAGGTCTCGCGTTTTTCATCGACGGTGTTTTCGTTGAGCACCAGATTGATCTGCGAGGTAATCACCTCGTTCTGGTTGCTGGTCTCATCGAAGTTATAGCCGCCGCTGCCGAAGTTGCCCCAATAGTTCACGTAAACCAGGTAGGTGCCATGCAGCGGTGCGGTCATGGTGAACATTTCCGGACCCGGACCATCGACACCATCAGGGTCGAGGCCGCCACCATTGGTCAAGGCCGAGTGCGCCCAGAAGGCATGTTGGCCATCGGGCGTGACAATATGCAGGTCGAGTTCGGCTTTCGGGTCGTCCCAACCCAGCACCACGCGAATCCGCGCCGGGGTGCGCAGGTTGTTGGCTTCATAGAATTGAACACGCTTGAGGGACTGGCCCTCGGCGCTGCGCACTTCGACGCTGTTGGAGCCGGCGCCAAACGCATAGGGCCGGGCGAAACGTCCTTGCTCGTCGGTATAGAGATTCAGCGGATTGCCGTTGACCGCCAGGGTGTGCGGCCCGCGCTGGGTACCGAGGGCCTTCAGTTGGCCCTCGATCATCGTGCGATTGCGCTGCACGCCCCGATCAATTGGCGGTGTGGGATAGGCGACTTGCGGGTTTTCGCTACGGTCCGGCAAACCGTTGTAACGCCAGCCGCCCACCGGTTCCGACAACTCGGCATTCGGCGCGGCCAGAATCACGGGGGCGATGGCCAACCCGATCAGCAGCAAAAGAAATGAACGCATGTGATGCCTCCTGCCATGCATGACGAAACCTTGCGCCCTATCCTCGGCGCGTTACAGATGTCGATACTGCGTTTCGTCTGAAAGACCCGTGACCCTGGGGTCGTGGATGGCGCGAAGATTAGCCAGTCGAGTGTTTTTTAACAATCGGATGTGTCTCAAAGTGCGGATGGATTCACGACGCACGGTGGACGGTGAGCCGAATAAGCGGCATATTCGGCTCATTATGTGAGCCGAATAACCTTTCTAATCGGCTCACTCCCCCTGAGAGCATCCGGTTCATGACACCTCAATGGATATGGCAGCAGCCTGATTGGCCGAATTTCACCTGGAATGCCGAACGCTTGGCACCCTTGTTGCGCGAGTGCATTCAAACGCAAGGTCGATTGATGGGCATGGCCAGTTCCGTGGGCAGTTCGCTGAGCGCGCAAAGTGAGCTGGATGCGTTGTTGCAAAACATCGTTACCTCATCGGCCATTGAAGGTGAACAACTGAACGTCGGTTCCGTTCGTTCGTCGCTGGCTCGACGCCTGGGTCTGGATCTGGTTGATGGCGATAGAGTCAGCCAACGCAGTGAAGGCCTTGCGCAACTGATGCTCGATGCGACGCAGCGCTTTGCCGAGCCGCTGACGCTGGGTCGTTTACTGGACTGGCATAAATGGTTGTTTCCAGAGCAGGACAGCGACCTCGCGGCCCGGGCGATTCGTGTCGGCGCACTGTGGGGCGATGAACCGATGCAGGTCGTTTCCGGTCGCCTCGACAAGCCGACCGTGCACTTCGAAGCGCCGCCTCGAGCGGGCCTTGAGCGTCAACTTGAAATGTTCCTCGACTGGTTTGAGGGCAGCCGAAGTCAGGCCGGGGTCGACCCATTGCTGCGCGCTGGCATCGCACATTTCTGGTTTGTCACGCTCCACCCTTTTGACGACGGCAATGGTCGCCTCACGCGCACCATCACCGACCTGGCTTTGGCACAGGGCGAGGCTCAGGCGATTCGTTTTTACGCAATGTCGGCCAGTATTCTCGAGGACCGCTCCGGCTACTACCGCGTGCTGGAAAACAATCAAAAAGCTACGACCAATATCACTGAATGGCTGGAGTGGTTCCTGCAGACTCTTCTGCGCAGCCTGCAACAAGCCATGACGCGGATCGACAATGTGCTGGGCAAGGCGCGATTCTGGCAGGTACACCAAAGATCCGGGTTGTCGGCCGAGCAGACCAAGGTCCTGAATCGATTGCTCGATGGCGGCGAAAGAGGCTTCGAGCACGGCATCAGCGCAGCTCAATACCAGGCCGTCGCCAAAGTATCCAAAGCTACCGCGACCCGTCATCTGACCGAACTGCTGGACAAAGACTGCCTGAAACGCCTGCCCGGTGGCGGGCGCAGCACGCGGTACCAGATCAAATACCCCGATGAGGCGAGAACCTGAGGCCTGAAACCACGCACCCCGCTCATTTGCCCATGAACCCCCTATCTGCTAGTGTCGCGCCGGTTTAACGTCAACCGGAAATCGCCGCCATGGCCCGCAAAAAAGCTGCACTGGATTTCGAACAGTCCCTCGCCGACCTGCAAACGCTGGTGGAGCGTCTGGAGAATGGCGAATTGTCGCTGGAGGACTCGCTGGCCGCTTTCGAGCAGGGCATCGGCCTGACCCGCGATTGCCAGGCGGCGCTGGCCCAGGCCGAGCAAAAGGTTCAAGTGCTGCTCGAGCGTGATGGCGAGCTGGCCGAAGAACCCTTCGACGCGGACCAACCAGAATGATTGCAGCCTACTCGGCCACCAGCCAGGCCCGCGTCAATGCTGCGCTGGAAACCCTGTTCACGGCACCGAGCCCCGAGCTGGCGCGGCTGTACGAGGCCATGCGCTACAGCGTGATGAATGGCGGCAAACGGGTGCGCCCACTGCTGGCCTACGCCGCGTGCGAAGCGCTGGGCGGCAAGCCTGAGCAAGCCAACGGCGCGGCCTGTGCCGTGGAACTGATCCACGCCTATTCACTGGTGCACGACGATTTACCGGCGATGGACGATGACGATCTGCGTCGTGGCCAGCCAACCACCCACAAAAAATTCGATGAAGCCTGCGCGATCCTCGCCGGCGACGGTTTGCAGAGCCTGGCTTTCAGCGCGCTGCTCGACCCACGCCTGAGCACGTCGGATGCCGAAATCCGCCTGCAGATGGTCAGTGCCCTGGCAGTGGCGGCAGGCCCGGCGGGCATGGTCGGTGGCCAAGCCATCGACCTCGGTTCGGTCGGCCTGAAGCTCGACCAGAAAGCCCTGGAATACATGCACCGGCACAAGACCGGCGCGTTGATCGAGGCCAGCGTCAAGCTCGGCGCCCTGGCCAGCGGCCGTGCCGAGAAAGACGAACTCAAGTCCCTGCAGACTTATGCACAGGCCATCGGCCTGGCGTTCCAGGTGCAGGACGACATTCTCGACGTCGAAAGCGATACCGAAACCCTCGGCAAACGTCAGGGCGCCGACATCGCCCGCGACAAGCCGACCTACCCGGCCCTGCTCGGTCTCGACGCCGCCAAGGCCTATGCCCTGGAGCTGCGCGACCAGGCCCTGCATGCACTGCGACCGTTTGACGCAGCAGCCGAGCCGTTGCGTGATCTGGCCCGGTATATCGTCGATCGCCGCAACTGACGGCGAATCCGTCAAAAAAAACCAACGCGTGGGCAGGGGGCGATGCATCAGGTAAACTGCCGCATCTTTTATACCTATAACGATTCGCCTGATGCCCACGACGTTTCATGAGATTCCCCGCAAGCGCCCGACCACGCCCCTGCTCGACCGCGCGAACACGCCGGACGGCCTGCGCCGGTTAGGCGAAGCCGAGCTGGAAACCCTGGCCGATGAGTTGCGCCTGGAATTGCTCTACACGGTCGGCCAGACCGGTGGGCATTTCGGTGCAGGCCTGGGCGTGATCGAGCTGACCATCGCGCTGCACTACGTCTTCGACACCCCGGACGACCGGCTGGTGTGGGACGTGGGCCATCAGGCTTATCCGCACAAGATCCTCACCGGTCGTCGCGAGCGCATGGGCACCCTGCGCCAGAAGGACGGCGTTGCAGCCTTCCCGCGTCGCTCCGAGAGCGAGTACGACACCTTCGGCGTCGGCCACTCCAGCACCTCGATCAGTGCCGCGCTGGGCATGGCGATTGCCGCCCGCCTGCAAAACAGTGATCGCAAGGCGATCGCGGTGATCGGCGACGGCGCGTTGACCGCCGGCATGGCGTTCGAGGCGCTGAACCATGCGCCGGAAGTGGACGCCAACATGCTGGTGATCCTCAACGACAACGACATGTCGATCTCGCGCAACGTCGGTGGCTTGTCGAACTATCTGGCGAAGATCCTTTCCAGCCGCACCTACGCAAGCATGCGCGAAGGCAGCAAAAAAGTGCTGTCGCGCCTGCCAGGCGCCTGGGAAATCGCCCGTCGTACCGAAGAATACGCAAAAGGCATGCTGGTTCCCGGCACGCTGTTCGAAGAGCTGGGCTGGAACTACATCGGCCCGATCGATGGCCACGACCTGCCGACCCTGATCGCCACCCTGCGCAACATGCGTGACCTGAAGGGCCCGCAGTTCCTGCACGTCGTCACCAAGAAGGGCAAAGGCTTCGCCCCGGCGGAAGTCGACCCGATCGGTTACCACGCCATCACCAAACTCGAACCTCTGGATGCTCCGGCGGCTGCGCCGAAAAAGGCCAGCGGCCCAAAATACTCCGGCGTGTTCGGTGAATGGCTGTGCGACATGGCGGCTGCCGATCCGCGCCTGGTCGGGATTACTCCGGCGATGAAGGAAGGCTCGGACCTGGTCGCTTTCAGCGAACGATTCCCGCTGCGCTACTTCGATGTGGCCATTGCCGAGCAGCATGCCGTCACCCTCGCGGCCGGCATGGCCTGCGAAGGCGCCAAACCCGTGGTGGCCATCTATTCGACCTTCCTGCAGCGCGGTTACGACCAGTTGGTGCATGACGTCGCCGTACAGAACCTCGACGTGCTGTTCGCCATCGACCGCGCCGGCCTGGTGGGCGAAGACGGTCCGACCCACGCCGGCAGTTTCGACCTTTCGTACCTGCGCTGCATTCCTGGCATGCTGGTGATGACCCCGAGTGACGAAAACGAACTGCGCAAGATGCTCACCACCGGTCACCTGTATGAAGGCCCGGCGGCGGTGCGTTACCCACGCGGCAGCGGCCCGAACGCGACCATCGAGAAAGACCTCGAGCCTGTCGAGATCGGCAAAGGCGTAGTCCGTCGCCAGGGCAGCAAAGTCGCCCTGCTGGTGTTCGGCGTGCAACTGGCCGAAGCCCTGAAAGTCGCCGAGACGCTGGATGCGACCGTGGTCGACATGCGTTTCGTCAAACCGCTGGATGAAGCCCTGGTTCGCGAAATCGCCGGCAACCACGAACTGCTGGTGACCGTCGAAGAAAACGCAATCATGGGCGGCGCCGGTGGCGCGGTCAGCGAATTCCTCGCCCGCGAAAACATCCTCAAGTCGATGCTCCACCTGGGCTTGCCAGACATTTACGTCGAACACGCCAAGCCTGCGCAAATGCTGGCTGAGTGTGGCCTGGATGAGGCGGGAATCGAAGCGTCCATTCGCGAGCGCCTGCAACTGCTCGACATCTAAACGCAAATCCCTGTGGGAGCGAGCTTGCTCGCGAAAGCGTCGGATCATTCAACTGAAACGTTGACTGACACACCGCCTTCGCGAGCAAGCCCGCTCCCACAGTTGATTTGTGTGCCCCACGAAACACCATCGGACTACCCATGAAACTCTCCCCCTTCGCCCTGACGCTGACCCTGCTGCCGGCCGGTCAATTGCTGGCCGACACCTTCGAACGCGACCAGGCCCTGAAGCTGCCCGACGTGTTGATCAGCGCCAACCGCCAGGTCGAAGCACGCAACGACAGCAGCGCCGCCAACACCGTATTCACCCGCGAAGACATCGACCGCCTGCAACCCTACAGCGTCACCGATCTGTTGCGTCGGGTACCGGGCGTGCAAATCGCGCAGACCGGCGGGCGCGGCAGCCTTCCGGGTGTCTACATCCGTGGCACTCAGTCGGCCCAGAGCCTGGTGCTGGTGGACGGTCAGCGCATCGGCAGTTCGACTTCCGGTGACAGCAACCTGCAGCACATCAACATTGAACAGGTAGAGCGCGTGGAAGTGCTGCGTGGCTCCCGCTCGGTGATTTATGGCAGCGATGCCATTGGCGGGGTAATCCAGATCTTCACCCGCCGTGGCGGCGAACAAGGCCTGCACCCTCGACTGCACATGGGATTTGGCAGCAACCAGACCTGGGAGCGCAGCCTCGGCTTGTCCGGCGGCGATGAAAAAACCCGCTTCAACCTTGGCACCAGCCTCGACGAAACCGCCGGGATCAATCGCACTCACGAGTCGTTTCCCAGCGACGGCGACCATGACGAATACCGCAACAAGTCGTTTAGCCTGAGCTTGAGCCACGCCCTGAGCGACGACATCGAAGTCGGCGCCAACGTGCTGGATAACCGAGGCAAGAGCGAGTTCGACAGTCCATTCAATCCAGTTCAGCAGCAGCCCTACAACGAATTCGATGTGAGCAGCGTCAGCAGCTATGTCGATGCACGGCTCAACGACCGCTGGAAAACCCGCATTGATTTCGGTCACAGCGAGAACCGCGAGAAAACCCTCGACAAGCTCAGCGACGAACGCTCGGTGTTCAACACCTATCGCGACTCGATGACCTGGCAGAACGACCTGACGCTCGACGAGCGCAACAGCCTGATGCTGGGCGGCGACTGGTATGAAGACCGGATCAACAGCAGCACTGCGTTCGACGAGGACAGCCGCTGGAACCGCGCCGCATTCATCCAGCATCGCTTTACGGCGGACAGCTTCTCCACGGAGTTGGGCCTGCGTCACGACGATAACCAGCAATTCGGCAGCCAGAACACCTGGAGCGGCACCTTCACCCTGCCGTTGAACCCGGACAACGAAGTGCTGCTGACCTACAGCGAAGGCTTCCGCGCGCCGACGTTCAACGATCTGTACTACCCGGATTTCAGCAACCCGGACCTCAAGCCTGAAACCTCGAAAAGCTATGAGCTGCAATGGCGCAGCCAACTGACCGAGAGCAGTCGCCTGGAAACCTCGCTGTATCGCACCGACCTTGAAGACGCGATCATCTTCGGCAGCAACTCGCGCCCGGAGAACGTCGCCTCGGCGCGGATCAACGGCTTTGAAGCGGCGCTGAAGCAGGAACTGTTCGACTGGCAGAGCAATCTCGGCGTGGCGATCATCGACCCGCGGGATCGTGACACGGGCCACACTTTGGCTCGTCGTGCGCGGCGCACTTTGAGCTGGGATCTGGACCGACAGTTCGATCGCCTGGGCCTCGGCGCCAGCTGGCAAGCGGTCAGCAGCAGCTATGACGACCTGAACAATCAACAGCTCCTCGGCGGCTATGCCTTGTTGGGACTGCGCAGCAGCTGGGAGCTCAATCGTGAAATCAAGCTGGAGCTGAAGGTCGACAACCTGCTGGACAAGGGTTACAGCCGGGCGTTGTACAGCTTTGACGGCAATCAGTACGGGTATCGCGAGGAAGGTCGGGCGTGGATGTTTGGGGTAACCTGGACGCCGGAGATCTAAAGCCAGACTCGATCATTCGTGGCGAGGGGGCGATCAGTTGGCAAAGCCTGGCAGTCGCCTCGACCATCTGCCCACTCGGCCGCTCCAGGCCCTTGTCTGTCACCAGGCGCAATTGCCCTTGCGCCACGGCCGCCACCTGCGGCCAGGCTTTCCATGCATCGAGCTGCGCCTGATCGCCGGCCAGAATCACTTCAGGATTGCGCTGCAACACCGCCTCCACGCTGACTTGCGGTGCCGGCAGCTTCAGGTCGGCAAACACGTTGCGAGCACCGCAGACTTCCAGTGCATCACTGATGATCTGCTCGCCGCCGACGGTGTACAACGGCCGGTCCCAAATCTGATAGAACGCCCGCAACGGCTTGTCCCGTCGATAGCGCTGACGCAGCGCATCCAGGCGCTGGTGCAGGTCGTTCGCCAATGAAACGCCACGCTCAGGCCGACCGAGTCGAGTGGCGATGGCCTCGATCTGCGCGGTCAACTGGTCCAGGCTATGGGGCTCGGCGACGTAGGTGGGGATGTTCAGGCGCTTGAGTTGGTCGCGCTGGGCCGGGCCGACGCTACCGGGCCATAGCAGCAACAGATCAGGTTTCAGGCTGAGCAAGCGTTCCATGTCCAGCTGGCCATAGCGGCCAACGGAAGGCAGATCCTTGAGTTCGGCAGGTCGCTCACCGGCGTCCAGCACACCGACCAGGAGGTCGGCGGAACCCAGTTCGACGACGATTTCAGAGAGCGACGGTGCAAGGCTGACAACCCGTTCGACCGCGATGGCCGAGCGACTGGCGGCCAGCAACAAAACCGCCAGCCAGATCGCGCGCATCAACCGAGCTGACGCGGAATACGGTAGAGGTAGAACAACACGACGGTCGACAGCGCCAGCAGCATCAGCGGCACCGCTTCGAGACCGACGAACACCGCCAGTGCGCCGATCCATGCCGGCAAGCCGGCGGCGAGGAATGCCGTGCGCCGCTTGGCCGCCAGACTGATCCAGGCGGCAGGTTCTTCAGGGGTATCGAGGGCTTTGCGGGTGGCGATCAGCGCGTGTTTGTAGGCACCGAAAAACTTCAGGCTGACAAACATCGAGGCGACTCCGGCGATGAACAAGGGCATCGCCAGCACCGGCAGGATGGCGTCGCTCTGGCCGAACACCGCGTTGATCACAAACAGCGGCAACAAGGCCAGTGCCAGGTATTGCCACCAGTTGACGGACAGCCGCCGCCTCACCTGACCGCGGGTCACGCCCGGTCTACCTCGCCCTGATGCTCATTGCCCATCATGTGGTCGAGCTTGCTGGCCTTGGTCGCCAGGTAGAGTCGGTTATGCGGGTTGTGGCCGGTGTGCAGCGGCACGCGCTCGGCGACCACGATGCCCATGTCGGTCAAGGCTTTGACCTTGCGTGGGTTGTTGGTCATCAGGCGCAGGGACTTCACGCCCAGGTGCTCCAGCATCGGCAGGCACATGGCGTAGTCACGCTGGTCGGCGGCAAAGCCCAGGCGCTCGTTGGCTTCAACAGTATCGGCGCCACCGTCCTGCAACTCATAGGCGCGGATCTTGTTCAGCAGGCCAATGCCACGACCTTCCTGACGCAGGTAGAGCAAAACGCCACGACCTTCCCGGGCGATGGCCTGCAAGGCGGCCTCCAGTTGCGAGCCACAGTCGCAACGCTGGCTGAACAGGGCATCGCCCGTCAGGCACTCGGAGTGCAACCGGCCGAGCACCGGGGCACCGTCGGCGATCTCACCCAGGCTCAGCACAACGTGCTCGCGGCCGGTGGCCTCATCGAGGAAGCCGTGCATGGTGAATTGCGCAAAAGGCGTTGGCAGCTTGGAAGCGGCGACAAAAACGACAGGCACCGGTGTGCTCCTGATCTAAAAGTCTGAAGATTCGCAGAGCCGGCATTGTAACAGCAGGTTCCGGAGGACGCTTAGGCTGAATTATCGGCGATAACGATCAAAATGTTTGATATACGCCCTGAATACAGGCTCCCGGGGTTCAGCGTCAGTACGTGAATCTCCCGATTGACGATCCGCCTGATCAACGCTGGGAAATCCCGGTCAGGCGAAAAACCACACAAGCCCCTGCATCGCCAACCAGGCGAACACCCCGGCCAGGACATCATCGAGCATGATGCCAACGCCGCCATGCACGTGCCGGTCGATCCAGCGAATCGGCCACGGCTTGAGGATATCGAAGAAGCGGAACATCAAGAAACCCGCCAGCAACCACTGCCAGCCTTCCGGCACCAGCCACAGGGTGATCCACATCCCGACCATTTCGTCCCAGACGATGCCTTCATGGTCGTGTACCCGCAAATCGTCGGCCACTTTGCCGCACAGCCAGAAGCCGAACAGCATGGTGATGCCCAGCATCAGCCAGTAACCCCAGTCCGGCAGCATCTGCCACAACGGAACAAAGGGTAGCGCAACCAACGATCCCCAAGTGCCGGGCGCCTTTGGCAAGGTGCCCGAACCGAAGCCGAACGCCAGGAAATGCCATGGATTACGCCAGACCGACGGCGGTACGAATTCCGCCGGGACCTGTTTGGGATGATCTGTCACGGTGACTCCCGAAAATGTTGATAACCCCGGGTTTGCGGGGTGATGTCCTTGCCATCGGCGTCCAGCAGCGTCACGCCCTGCCCCTTCACCACCCGGCCAATCACATGGATCGGCCAGCCATCGGCGAGCAATTGCGGCAACTCGACGGACGGTAGGGTGAACGCCAGGACGTAATCGTCGCCGCCGCTCAGGGCAGCCACCTGTGCATTCGATTGACCGAGAAAGGTAACCAGGCTCTGGGACAGCGGCAAACGGTCCTGCTCGACTTCGATGCCGACCTTCGAGGCCAGCGCGATATGTCCGCAATCCGCGAGCAGACCGTCAGAGATATCCATCGCCGAGGTGGCCTTGCCCCGCAGCGCCTGACCCAGGCCGAGCTGCGGTTGCGGTGACCAGTAATGCGCCAGCAACGGCTCGGCAATGCTCGCCTGGGCTGTACGCTGACCGAGCACCAGGGGCAAGGCACCGGCCGCATTGCCCAGGTCGCCACCGACACACAGCAGGTCGCCCGGCCGTGCGCCGCTGCGGGTCAACGCCAGGCCACTCGGCACTCGGCCGAACACGGTCATGGTCAGGCTCAATGGCCCGCGGGTGGTGTCGCCACCCACCAGTGCCACGCCGCAGTTTTGCGCCATCAGGTTCAAACCACGGGCATAGGCTTGCAGCCAATCGGCGGTCACCGTCGGCAAGGTCAGGGCAAGGGTGAAGGCGACCGGGGTGGCGCCCATGGCTGCCAGGTCGCTGACGGCCACGGCCAGCGAGCGCTGACCGAGCAGAAACGGATCGCAGGGATCGGCGAAATGCACACCGGCCACCAGCGTATCGGTAGAAATCGCCAACTGCTCCCCAGCAGGAACGGCCAGCAAGGCGCAATCATCGCCGATTCCGAGGGCAACGCCTTCGCCGCCCTGCGCACAAGGCGCGGCGGCGAAGAAATTGCGGATCAGCTCAAACTCGCCCATGGCGCAGACAAAGTGCTCAAGCGCCGATCAGCGCTTGAACGCCTTGACTTCAGCTTCACGCAGACGCGGGGCCAGCTTGTCGAGTACACCGTTGACGAACTTGTGGCCGTCGGTGGAACCGAAGACCTTGGCCAGTTCGATACCTTCGTTGATCACAACGCGGTACGGCACGTCGACGCGCTTGAGCAGTTCCCAGGTGGACAGGCGCAGAACCGCCAGTTCAACCGGGTCCAGCTCTTCGATGGTCAAGTCCAGGCATGGCTTGAGCGCGGTGTCGATTTCGGTCTTGAACTGCGGAACCCCATGCAGGATTTCGCGGAAGTACGCGCCATCGACATCGGTGAAATCGTTATCGACCCGGAACTGCGCTTCGATCTCGTTCAGCGACTGCTTGGCCATGTGCCATTGGTACAGCGCCTGAGTCGCGAGCTGACGGGCTTCGCGACGCTTGGCGCTCTTCGATGGCTTGCCGGCATCCGCAGGCTTTGGATCGCGCGGGTTGAAACGATCGCTATCGTCGCTAATCACTTGGCCTCCAACTGCGCCAGCAGGCTGACCATTTCCAGAGCGGACAGGGCAGCTTCAGCACCTTTGTTGCCGGCCTTGGTGCCGGAACGCTCGATGGCTTGCTCGATGGAGTCAACGGTCAGCACGCCGAATGCAACCGGTACGCCGAACTCCATGGACACCTGGGCCAGGCCCTTGGTGCATTCGCCAGCCACGTATTCGAAGTGCGGAGTGCCGCCACGAATGACCGCGCCCAGGGCGATGATTGCCGCGAACTCGCCTTTCTGAGCGACTTTCTGCGCAACCAGCGGGATTTCGAAGGCGCCAGGTGCGCGGATGATGGTGATGTCGCTTTCGCTTACGCCGTGGCGAACCAGGGCATCAACCGCACCGCTGACCAGGCTTTCAACGACGAAGCTGTTGAAACGGCCCACTACCAGTGCGTAGCGGCCTTTAGGGGCGATGAAGGTACCTTCGATGGTCTTCAGGGTCATTCGTTAGATCTCTTAAAGAGCCGGGACGCGTCTCGTACGCGCCCCTCGGTGATATTTGAACCGCGAATTCAAGGCCGGAAACACCCGGTCATTATTCGGAGGGCACGTATTCTACAACTTCCAGATCGAAACCGGATATCGCATTAAATTTCATCGGTGCCGACATCAGGCGCATTTTGCGTACGCCCAGGTCACGCAGGATCTGCGAACCGGCACCCACAGTGCTGTAGGTGGTCGGTTTTTTCGCCGCGGCGTGATCGGCGGTTTCGCGGATATGCGCCAGCAACACGTCGCCATCGAGCGGGTGACCGAGCAACAGCACCACGCCGCTGCCGGCCTCGGCCACCGTGGCCATGGCGGCGCGCAGGCTCCAGCGGCCCGGTTGCTTGACCATCAGCAGGTCGCGCAGCGGGTCCATGTTGTGCACGCGAACCAGGGTCGGCTCTTCGGCACACACATTGCCCAGGGTCAGCGCCATGTGCACGTCGCCTTCCACCGAATCACGATAGGTCACCAGGTTGAATTGGCCCAGTTCGCTGTCCAGTGGCTGCTCGGCAATCCGCTGAACGGTACGTTCGTGGATCATCCGGTAGTGAATGAGGTCGGCGATGGTGCCGATCTTGATGTCGTGTTCGGCGGCAAAAGTTTCCAGTTCGGCGCGACGGGACATGGTGCCGTCGTCGTTCATCACTTCGCAGATCACGCCACTGGGCTCGAAACCGGCCATGCGCGCCAGGTCGCATGCCGCTTCGGTGTGACCGGCGCGGGCCAGGGTACCGCCGGCCTGGGCCATCAATGGGAAGATGTGGCCCGGGCTGACGATGTCTTCGGCCTTGGCATCACGGGCGGCGGCGGCCTGCACGGTACGCGCACGGTCGGCGGCGGAAATGCCGGTGGTCACACCGGTGGCCGCTTCGATCGATACGGTGAACTTGGTACCGAAACCGGAACCGTTGCGCGGCGCCATCAACGGCAGCTTGAGCAATTCGCAACGCTCGCGGGTCATCGGCATGCAGATCAGGCCGCGGGCATGCTTGGCCATGAAGTTGATGTGCTCGGGCTTGCAGCACTCGGCGGCCATGATCAGGTCGCCTTCGTTCTCGCGGTCTTCGTCATCCATGAGGATGACCATCTTGCCTTGGCGGATGTCTTCAACCAGTTCTTCAATGCTATTGAGCGCCACAAGGCACCCCCTTGAGTCAGGATTTGAGATAGCCGTTGGCGGCCAGAAAGCTTTCGGTAATGGTGCTGCCAGCCGCAGGCTCCGCGGCTTTGTCGCCCAGCAACAGGCGTTCAAGGTAACGGGCCAGCAAGTCCACCTCCAGGTTCACCCGGCGCCCCGGTTGATACGACGCCATGATGGTTTCGCTCAGGGTGTGCGGAATGATGGTCAGCAGGAACTCGGCGCCATCGACTGCGTTCACGGTCAGGCTGGTGCCGTCGACGGTGATCGAGCCTTTATGGGCGATGTACTTTGCCAGGTCCTTCGGCGCGCGAATGCGGAATTCCACGGCGCGCGCGTTTTCGGTACGGGCAACCACTTCGCCCACGCCATCGACGTGACCGCTGACCAGGTGCCCGCCGAGGCGAGTGGTCGGGGTCAGGGCTTTTTCCAGATTGACCGGGCTGCCACTTTTCAGGTCGTTCATGGCGGTGCAGTCGAGGGTTTCGCGACTGACGTCGGCGGCGAAGCCGTTGCCCGGCAACTCGACGGCGGTCAGGCATACGCCGTTGACCGCGATGCTGTCGCCCAGTTTGACGTCGCTCAGGTCGAGCTTGCCGGTTTCGACATGAACCCGCACATCACCGCCCTTTGGGGTCAATGCACGAATACTGCCGATGGATTCGATGATGCCGGTAAACATGAGGTTCTCCTCGAGAACAAAGCCAAAGCTTGCGCGATGGCCGGAAATTATACGCTTGCTGCTGGCAAAGGAATGGCGATGACTCGCCAGTCATCGCCGATCGCACGAATTTCGGTGATTTTGAGTTCCGGCGCATCCTTCATTTGCGCGAGCGGCCAATCCAGCAGCGGTCGTGCCGAGGAACCGAGGAACTTGCCGGCGATGAAAATCTGGAACTCGTCCACCAGACCGAGCTGGGCAAAAGCACCTGCCAAACGCGGACCGGCCTCGACCAACACCTCGTTGACACCACGCGCGGCGAGTTCGACCAGCAGCTGACGCAGGTCGACCTGACCGTCATAGCCCGGCACGCTCAAGCACTCCGGACCGTTGGCGTACTGCTCTTCCACTGCCACGCAGGTAGCGACCAGCGCTGGGCCGGCCTTGAAAAACGGCGCATCCAGAGGCACCCGCAGGCGCCCGTCGACCAGCACCCGCAACGGCGGGCGGCTCATGGCCAGTGCCGTTTGTTCAGCGTCCAGACCCAGCTCGTCGGCGCGTACGGTCAACCGCGCGTTGTCCGCCAGCACCGTGTCGGCGCCGGTCAATACCACGCTGGCCTGGGCACGCAAGCGTTGTACCGCCGAACGCGCCGCCGGGCCGGTGATCCATTGACTTTCGCCACTCGCCATGGCCGTGCGACCGTCCAGGCTCATGGCCAACTTGACCCGCACGAACGGCAAGCCGTGTTCCATGCGTTTCAGAAAGCCTTGATTAAGCTTGCGCGCCTCGCCTTCCAGCACACCGCTTTCGGTGGCGATACCGGCCTGGGCCAGGCGTTGCAGGCCGCGACCGGCGACTTCCGGGTTCGGGTCCTGCATCGCCGCGACGACCCGGGCCACGCCGGCATTCACCAGCGCATCGGCGCACGGCGGTGTACGGCCGTGATGGCTGCAAGGTTCAAGAGTGACGTAGGCCGTGGCGCCACGGGCCAGCTCACCGGCAGCACGCAAGGCATGGACTTCGGCGTGGGGTTCACCGGCGCGCTCGTGCCAGCCTTCGCCGACAATCTGCCCGCCCTGCACGATCACGCAACCAACCCGCGGATTGGGGTGCGTCGTGTAATGCCCCTTGCGCGCCAGTTCCAGGGCACGAGCCATGTAGTGGGCGTCGAGGATGGCTTGTTCGGCAGGCGTGGTCATTCTTTCACCGGTTCACGGGCCAGGCGATCGATCTCTTCGCGGAACTCGTTGAGGTCCTGGAAGCGGCGATATACCGAGGCGAAGCGGATGTAGGCGACTTCGTCGAGCTTCTTCAGCTCGGCCATCACCAACTCGCCGACCACGAGGGACTTGACCTCGCGCTCGCCGGTGGCGCGCAGTTTGTGTTTGATGAGCACCAGCGACGATTCGAGGCGTTCGACGCTCACCGGGCGCTTTTCCAGCGCGCGCTGCATGCCGGCGCGGAGTTTTTCTTCGTCGAACGGCTGGCGACTGCCGTCGGTTTTGATCAGGCGCGGCAACACCAGTTCAGCCGTCTCGAACGTTGTGAATCGCTCGCCGCAGGCCAGGCATTCACGCCGGCGGCGCACCTGTTCGCCCTCGGCGACCAGACGCGAGTCGATGACCTTGGTGTCGTTGGCACCGCAGAAGGGACAGTGCATGGTGGCAGGCAACAAAAAAAGGGAGGGCCATGGTAGCGCATCCCGGTGGCAAGACAAGCCATAGGGTTTGCGGTATACAGACGAGATGATCACTTGATCCATGGAATTCAGGTTTATGGAGCCACCGATGTCGTTACGTCCGCTCATTTTGCTCAGCGTTTTCAGCCTCCTGGTGGCTTGCGGCAGCGATGCACCCAAGCCGCAGCCCCCAACGCCCGGCCCGGCGCCGCAGCAAGCGCAGAAGAAGGCCCGGGAGGCCGCCGAACTCGGCCCGCTGCCCGCCTATCTGCGTGAGCTGAGCGGCACTTTGCAAGGCGTACCGGCAGGTGCCGAAGTTGAACTGGCATTGCTGGTGATCGACGAAAAAGACCGCCCGCAACAATTGCTCGCCAGTTCCAACCTGATCGGCAACAACCAGGTGCTGCCGTTTCACCTGCGCTTCAATCCGCAATCCTTCCCGGCCGGAGCTCGCGTTGAACTGCGAGGCCGTGCCAGCCAGTCCGGCCAATTGATCCTGCACCTGCCGTCGCAGCTGATTACCCAGCCGACCACCCAGGCCCTGGGCCAATTGCAATTCGTCAAAGCCCCATGAGTGCACCACTCGACCTGCAACGGGCCTTGGGTGAATTGCTCGGCGATGCGCAACTGGTAGCCTGCCCGCTGCCGGAAACAGATTTGAAACTGTGGCTGATCGACGGCGACAACATGGACCGCGCCTTCAGCCCGGAAGAAACCCGGCGCATCCTGCATGAGCCGCCATACTGGAGTTTCTGCTGGGCCAGTGGCCTGGCCGTGGCCCGTTATCTGGCTGCCAACCCGCATTGGGTCGAAGGCAAGCGGGTACTGGATTTCGGTGCAGGCTCCGGGGTGGCGGGGATTGCCGCCGCCAGGGCCGGCGCGCTGGAAGTGCTGGCCTGCGACCTCGACCCGCTGGCGATTGCCGCGTGTCAGGCCAATGCCGAGCTCAATGAGGTACAGCTCGATTACTCGACGGATTTTTTCGCCGAGGCTGATCGCTTCGATCTGATCCTGGTGGCGGATGTGCTGTACGACCGGGCCAACCTGCCACTGCTCGACCAGTTCCTCAGTCGCGGCCGAGAAGCGCTGGTGGCGGACTCGCGAGTGCGGGATTTTCGCCATCCGCTGTACCGGCGCATCGAAATGCTCGAAGCCATGACCCTGCCGGATCTGGCCGAGCCCCACGAGTTTCGGCATGTGAGTCTCTACCACGCCGCCCGCGCCTGACCGTATAGTTGCCCCATTCACGCTTTTACGAGATTGCCCATGAGTCAGGAAACGCCGTACATCTTCGACGCCACGACTGCCGATTTCGACCAGTCGGTCATCGAGAACTCCTTCCACAAGCCGGTGCTGGTGGATTTCTGGGCCGAATGGTGCGCGCCCTGCAAAGTGCTGATGCCGATGCTGCAGAGCATTGCCGAGAGCTACCAGGGTGAGTTGCTGCTGGCCAAGGTCAACTGCGACATCGAACAAGACATCGTCGCCCGCTTCGGCATCCGCAGCCTGCCGACCGTGGTGCTGTTCAAGGACGGCCAGCCTGTCGACGGCTTTGCCGGTGCCCAGCCGGAATCCGCCGTGCGTGCCCTGCTCGAACCCCATGTGCAGATGCCGCCACCGGCCGCCGCCGATCCGTTCGAACAGGCCCAGGCGCTGTTCGACGACAGCCGCTTTGCCGATGCCGAAGCCCTGCTCAAAGTCCTGCTGGGCGAAGACAACACCAACGCCAAGGCACTGATCCTCTACGCTCGCTGCCTGACCGAGCGCGGTGAATTGGGCGAGGCGCAAGCCGTTCTCGATGCGGTCAAGAGCGACGAGCACAAGGCCGCGCTGGCCGGTGCCAAGGCGCAGATCCAGTTTCTCGGTCTGGCCAGGGACTTGCCGGATGCCGCCGACCTGAAGGCCCGACTGGCGAAAGATCCCCAGGACGACGAAGCAGTTTATCAACTGGCGATTCAGCAACTGGCCCGTCAGCAGTACGACGCCGCGCTGGATGCACTGCTCAAGCTGTTCATCCGCAACCGCAGCTACAGCGAAGGCTTGCCGCACAAGACCTTGTTGCAGGTGTTCGAGTTGCTGGGCAATGACCACCCGCTGGTGAGCACGTACCGCCGCAAGTTGTTTGCCGCGCTGTATTAATCACGCCCCCTGCACCAACCAGCGATACAGCGGCGTATCCCCGCCGCTTTCCACCTTCACATCCGAACTGTGGCGCAAGCGCACCAACAGGCGCTTGCCCGCCGCCGCGCTGCCAGTCAACCCTTCCAGTTGATCGAGCAGGTCCGGGCCACTGAGTTGCCCGGCCTGGCGCAACAGATCCCGGGCGATCTGCCACAGCGCGTCATCCTGGTTCAGCGGTTTCGTCGCTGGCGCGCTGACCGGTTTTTGTTCCACCTGCAACTGTGTCTCCAGTCGCGCCCAGTCCGCGTCGTCCATCTCCAGGGTCAAATCCACCGGCCAGTCGCCGATGCTTCCGCGAATTCGCAACATGGTCTGCTCCCGCACATTTCTTCCCTGCATGCTCCCATGGGACTTGTGCAACGCCAAGCAGACAGTCAAACTCCACGCAGAAACGTTATAAGATTACATAACATTTTCTTCATTTTACTTTTCGGAGTCTCGCCATGCGCCGTTTGCTTCTCGCCTTGCCGTTTGCCATGTTGCCTCTGGCCGTCGCCCATGCCGCCGACGAACACGATCATGAGCATGGCAGCCTGGGTGCCCACGAACATGGCGTGGGGCGCCTGAACGCAGCGCTCGACGGCAAGACCCTGGAGCTGGAACTGGAAAGCCCGGCGATGAACCTGGTGGGTTTCGAGCATGTCGCCACCAGCGATGCCGACAAGGCCAAGGTCGTCGCGGCCCGCACCCAGCTTGAAAATCCGCTGGCGCTGTTCAACCTGCCAAAAGCCGCAGGTTGCGTGGTGGCGAGCCAGGAACTGGAGAGCCCGTTGTTCGGCGACAAACCGGACGCCGATGATGATCACGATGAAGACGCCAAGGACGAACATCACCACGACCACAGCGAAATCCACGCCCATTACCACTTCACCTGCGCCACTCCCGGCGCGCTGAAAACCCTCGACCTGGCGAATATCTTCAACACATTCCCGGCGACCCAGAAAATTCAGGTACAACTGATCGGCCCGAACGGGCAGCAAGGGGTTGAAGTGACGGCCAAGGCTGCCACCCTCAAATTCTGATTACCTGTAGGAGCGGGTGCCCGCTTGCGGCATGCTCGCGATGGACGTCAACGATAACGTGGGGCATCTGACACCCCGCGGTGTTTATGCATTCATCGCGAGCATGCTCGCTCCTACAGATGCAGGGTTCATCAATCATTCGACCGGTTTCACATGACCCAAGCACTCATCGAACTGTCCGACCTGGGCTTCAGTTGGCCCGGTCATCCACCCCTGCTGGACATCCCGGCGTTTCGCCTGGAGCGCGGGGCAACCCTGTTCCTCAAAGGCCCCAGCGGCAGCGGCAAGACCACCCTGCTCGGCCTGCTCGGCGGCGTGCAAAAACCCGATCGCGGCAGCATCCGCCTGCTCGGCCAGGAACTGACGCAACTCTCGGCCGGCGCCCGTGACCACTTCCGCGTCGATCACACCGGCTACATCTTCCAGCAGTTCAACCTGCTGCCGTTTCTGTCGGTGCGCGAAAACGTCGAACTGCCCTGCCACTTCTCGAAACTGCGCGCCGAGCGGGCGAAGCAACGCCATGGCAGCGTCGACAAAGCCGCCGCGACGCTGCTCGCCCACCTGGGTTTGAAGGATGCAAACATCCTCGGTCGCCGCGCCGACTCACTGTCCATCGGCCAACAGCAACGAGTGGCCGCAGCACGAGCCTTGATCGGTCAGCCGGAGTTGGTGATCGCCGACGAACCGACGTCGGCCCTCGATTACGACGCCCGCGAGAACTTCATTCGCCTGCTGTTCGCCGAGTGTCGCGAAGCCGGGTCGAGCCTGTTGTTCGTCAGTCACGACCAGAGCCTGGCGCCGCTGTTCGACCACAACCTGTCGCTGGCCGAACTCAATCGCGCCGCCACCCCGTCCGAGGTCTGAGATGTATCTGTTTCGTCTAGCCATGGCCAGCCTGGCTAACCGCCGTTTCACCGCGATCCTCACTGCGTTCGCCATCGCCCTGTCGGTGTGCCTGTTGCTGGCGGTGGAGCGCGTGCGCACCGAAGCCAAGGCCAGTTTCGCCAGCACCATCAGCGGTACCGATCTGATCGTCGGCGCACGTTCCGGCTCGGTGAACCTGTTGTTGTACTCGGTGTTCCGTATCGGCAATGCCACCAACAACATCCGCTGGGACAGCTTCGAACACTTTGCCAGCAACCCGAAAGTGAAGTGGGCAATCCCGATGTCCCTCGGCGATTCCCATCGCGGCTACCGGGTGATGGGCACCACCGAAGCTTACTTCGAGCATTACCAGTACGGCCGCCAGCAGCACCTGGAACTGGCCGATGGCCGGGCCTTTGCCACTGACCCTTTCGAAGTGGTGCTCGGTGCCGAAGTGGCCGAGGCATTGCACTACAAACTCGGCGACAAACTGGTGCTGGCCCACGGCGTGGCGGCGATCAGCCTGGTCAAGCACGACGACAAGCCGTTCACCGTGGTCGGCATTCTCAAGCGCACCGGCACCCCGGTGGACCGCACGCTGCACATCAGCCTCGGTGGCATGGAAGCGATTCACATCGACTGGCATAACGGCGTGCCGGCCCGGGGCGAAGGTCGCATCACGGCCGATCAGGCACGCAACATGGACCTCACGCCGCAAGCGATCACCGCGTTCATGCTCGGCCTCAACAACAAGATTTCGACCTTTGCCCTGCAACGGGAAATCAACGAATTCCGTGGCGAGCCGATGCTGGCGATCCTGCCGGGCGTGGCGTTGCAAGAGCTGTGGAGCCTGATGGGCACCGCAGAAAAAGCCTTGTTCGTGGTCTCGTTGTTTGTGGTGCTGACCGGATTGATCGGCATGCTCACGGCCATTCTCACCAGCCTCAACGAACGCCGCCGGGAAATGGCGATCCTGCGCTCGGTGGGTGCTCGCCCATGGCACATCGCGACGTTGCTGGTGCTCGAAGCCTTTGCCCTGGCACTGTCAGGCGTGATCTTCGGCGTGGCGTTGTTGTATGTGTGCATCGCGGCGGCCCAAGGTTACGTGCAGGCCAACTATGGCCTGTTCCTGCCACTGTCCTGGCCCAGCGAATATGAATGGACGCTGCTCGGTGGCATCCTGATCGCCGCGCTACTGATGGGCAGCGTGCCGGCCTGGCGTGCCTATCGCCAATCCCTGGCCGATGGCCTGTCGATCCGTTTATGAGGACGTTGAAAATGCCCCGCGCTGTACTCGCGCTGTTGATGCTGGTCGCCCTGCCCCTGTGGGCGGCCCAGCCGAAAGACTTGACCTGGTCGGAGATGATTCCGCCGGATGCGCCCAAAGAAGTACCGAACATGACACCGCTGCACGACCTGTCGCAGATGAGCAACGCGCTAGCGGCAGAGTCGGCGCCAGCCGCCAGACAGGACATGCCCAACGCCCCGGTGGTCAAGGCCCTCGACGGCCAGAACATTCGCCTGCCGGGCTACATCGTGCCACTGGAAGTGAGCGAGGAAGGACGCACCACGGAGTTCCTGCTGGTGCCATATTTCGGTGCCTGCATCCACGTACCGCCACCGCCGTCGAACCAGATCGTGCACGTCAATAGCGAAGTCGGCGTGAAGCTCGACGAGTTGTATCAGCCGTACTGGATCGAGGGTGCTTTGCAGGTCAAGGCGACCACCAGCGAGTTGGCGGATGCCGGGTATCAGATGGAGGCGGACAAGATTTATCTGTATGAATTGCCGGAGTGAGTCCGGTCGTTTTGTGCAGTCTGTTAGTCCCTCTTCGCGAGCAGGCTCGCTCCCACATTGGAATGCGTTCCATTTGTGGGAGCGAGCCTGCTCGCGAAGGGGCCGGCAAAAACACCACAAAATCCATCCCCTGCCACTTTCATTGAGCTGCATCAAAAGGCCGAATCGTTAGCCGGCTTACCATTGGACATCAAAATTTCTAACGTCCTCTGGAGCCCCCATGAACAAGTCAATGCTCAGCGCTACGCTGGTTGCCCTCGCGCTCGCAGCCCCGCTCGCCCAAGCCCACGAGGCCGGTGACATCATCCTTCGTGCGGGTGCCATCACCGTTAACCCGGAAGCCGACAGTTCCAGCGTCAAGGTCGATCAAGGCCCGTTGGCGGGCGCCGACCTGGGTGGCAAGGCGACCATGAGCAGCGATACCCAATTGGGTCTGAACTTCGCCTACATGCTCACCAATCACCTGGGTATCGAGCTGCTGGCGGCCACACCGTTCGAGCATGACGTGAAACTCAAGGGCACGGCTCTGAGCGCGGCCAACGGCAAGCTCGGCACCCTCAAGCACCTGCCGCCGACCTTGAGCCTGGTGTACTACCCGCTGGATCCCAAGTCGGCCTTCCAGCCGTACGTCGGCGGCGGCATCAACTACACCTATATCTACGACGAACACGTTGGCAGCCGAGCGCAGTCCGCCGGTTTCAGCAACTTCAAGGCGGAAAACTCCTGGGGCCTGGCGTGGCAAGTCGGTGCCGACTACATGCTGACCGACAACATCATGATCAACGCCCAGGTGCGTTACATCGACATCGATACCCGCGCCACTGTCGAGAACAACTCGATTGCCCCTGGCACCCGGGCACGTGTGGACGTCGATGTAGACCCGTTCATCTACATGGTGGGCCTGGGCTACAAGTTCTAAAGAACGTTCACGTGGTGGTGAATGAGGCTTGGTGGTGAGCAGATACAAAATCTGACGGCGACTGCTGCGCAGTCGCACGGGACGCTGCGTCGATTCGACAAACTCCCTCGCCACAGGAATTGCACAGGTTTCAAGGTAAATTCCGGCCGTGAAAAAGGCGCCTGTAAAAAGGCGCCTTTTTCATATCCGCCGGGCAGCGATCTATCGCCCCAGCAACCGCGCCAGCCCCACGCGCATCGGTGTCTGCTCGGTGGTAATGAAGCGTTCCAACAGACGCCGGTTGTTCGCCCGGGAATGTCGAATGTCACCGGAACGCGCCGGGCCATAACTCACCGGCGGCAACTTGCCAACCACGGCTTCGAGCGCTTCGAGCATTTGCTTGAGGGTCGTCGCCTGGTTCCAGCCCACGTTGACCGCACCGTCCTCGACCCGGGGTTTCTCGATGGCCTGCACCAGCAAGTCGACCAGGTCTTCGACGTAGACGAAATCCCGGGTCTGCTCGCCATCGCCGAACACGGTGATCGGCAGGCCTTTTTGCGCACGTTCGCTGAAAATGCTGATCACTCCGGAATAAGGCGAGGACGGATCCTGACGCGGCCCGAAGATGTTGAAGAAGCGGAAAATCACCGGTTCCAGCCCATGCTGGCGACGGTAGAAATCGAAGTAATGCTCGCTGGCCAGTTTGTCCGCCGCATAAGGCGTCAGCGGTGTCTTGGGCGTGTCCTCATCGATCGACTCGCCCTCGCCATTGTTGCCATAGACCGCCGCACTGGAGGCGAACAGCACGCGCTTGACCCCGGCCTGACGCATGGCTTCGCAGACGTTCAGCGTGCCGATGAAGTTGCTCTGGTGCGTGCGCACCGGATCATCCACCGAAGCCTGCACCGACGCCACGGCGGCCAGGTGCGCCACGGCACTGCAACCGGTCATCGCCTGGGCAACCAGCGCCGCATCGGCCACATCGCCGACGATCAGCTCGACACCGGGATTGTCCAGCGGCAGATTGCTGCGCTTGCCGCTGGACAGGTCATCGAGAATCCGTACCGCATGCCCCTTGGCAAGCAGGGCGTCAGTCAGGTGCGAACCGATGAAACCGGCGCCACCGGTGATCAGAACAGGACCGTCAACCATGGCGATAGAACCTGTCCAGCAGACCGGGTAGCGCCGCACGCCAGGCACGCGGTTTGATCCCGAAGGTATGCAGAATTTTTTTGCAGGCCAGGACCGCGTGTTGCGGTTCTTCGGCAGCGTCCGGACGCGCGGCGTGAGCCTGGGCGGTCGGGGCTTCGATAGCCAGCGGATGCAGGCTGCGAGCTTCGGTCAGAATCGCCTGCCCCAGCGCCAGCGGCGTGGTCGCCTCATGCCCGGCATAGTGGTAGGTGCCCCACAACGGCGCGGCGCAATCGAGTTGCTTGAGCACTGAAATGATCACGCGGGCGGCATCGTCGACCGGTGTCGGGTTACCGCGCCGGTCGTCGGCCATCAACAATTCCTCGGGTTGTTCGGCACGGGCAAGGAAGCGGCCAAGGGCGCCATCCGGGCTGTCGTCCAGCAACCAGCCGAAACGCAGCAGCACGTGTTGCGGGCAGGTGGCACGAACGCTTTGCTCGATCCGCCACAACGCCTGACCGCGCAGGCCCAGGGGCACCGGTTCGTCTTTTTCGCTGTAGGCCGTGGCGCGGGAGCCGTCGAACACTCGATAGCTGGAAGGTTGCAGCAGGACGATGTTGTGGTGCTGGCACAGCTCCGCCAGACGCTCGATCGCGCGCTCCTGGCCGGCCAGACGCGACTCGCTCACTGCCTCGGCCTGAAACCAGTCGAAGTAGTAGGCAAGGTTGATCAATGCATCGGGGCGGGTGTCGTCGAGCAACTGTGTCAGGCTCGCGGCATCCCAGCCGTCTTGCGGCGGGCGGGGGGCGAGGAAGCCGATGTCTTCCTCCGCACCGAGGCGAATCAGCGCCTGCCCAAGGGCATTTCCGCCGCCCAGTAACATAAGGCGCATTCGCATAGAGTCAGCAGGCCCAGTCTGATTGGAAGATGGCTTTATCGACACCGCGCCCAGGCGATGTCGTTGGTAATTGCCGGAATCGTTGCATTTTGCGGGTTTAGTGCGCAACCGTCACCCGTAAAGTGTAGATGCTCGGCTTTTGCGGTGCTGCTACTGGCCTCTTCGCGGGCAAGCCCGCTCCCACAGTGATCTGTGTCGTGCACAAATCCCCCTGTGGGAGCGAGCCTGCTCGCGAAGAGGCCCTGAAGACCAACGAAGGTCTTGAGCGGTACTTGCATCTTGCGCCCCCCACCCGCATAACTTGCTGCATGAACCTGCCCATCCCCGCAGACAGTGCCCTGAGCGGCTTTCACCCCGCCGTCAGCGCCTGGTTCAACCACACGTTCGCAGCGGTCACCGCCGCCCAGGCCCGGGCGTGGCCGTTGATTCGCCAGCGCCGTTCGACCCTGGTCGCCGCACCCACCGGCTCCGGCAAGACCCTCACCGCCTTTCTTGCCGTCATCGACGACCTGGTGCACCGCGGCCTGGAAAGCCCCGAAGGCTTGCCCGACGCAACCCTGGTGGTCTACGTCTCGCCCCTCAAGGCGCTGTCCAACGACATCCGGATCAACCTGCAAAACCCGTTGGCGGGCATTACCGAGCAATTGCGCGCGATGGGCCTGCCCGAACTGCAGATCAGCACCGCCGTGCGCACCGGAGACACACCGCAAAAAGACCGTTCGGCGATGCGCAAGACTGCACCGCACATTCTGGTGACCACGCCGGAATCCCTCTATGTATTGCTCGGATCCGATTCCGGCCGGCAAATGCTCGGCACGACACAAACGGTGATCATCGACGAGATCCACGCCATGGCCGCCAGTAAACGCGGCAGCCATCTGGCACTGAGCCTTGAACGCCTGCAAGCACTCTGCCCGGAGCCACTGCTGCGCATCGGTCTGTCGGCCACGCAAAAACCTGTCGAAGCCGTCTCGCGTTTTCTGGTGGGTCGCGATCGCCCGTGCGAGATCGTCGATATCGGCCACGCCCGTCCTCGCGATCTGGACATCGAAGTGCCGCCCGTGCCGCTATCGGCGGTGATGGCCAACGATGTCTGGGAGCTGGTCTACGACCGCCTTGCCACCCTCGCCCGGGAACACCGGACCACGCTGATTTTCGTCAACACCCGGCGCCTGGCCGAACGCCTGAGCCGTCACCTGAGCGAACGCCTGGGCAAGGACGCCGTGGCGGCCCACCACGGCAGCCTGGCCAAGGAGTCTCGCCTGGATGCCGAGCAGCGACTCAAGCGCGGCGACCTGCAAGTGCTGATCGCCACGGCATCGCTGGAGCTGGGGATCGACATCGGCGACGTCGACCTGGTGTGCCAGATCGCCTCGCCACGTTCCATTGCCGGTTTTCTGCAACGGGTCGGCCGTTCCGGACACCAGATCGGCGGCACGCCCAAGGGCCGTCTCTTCGCCACCACCCGCGACGACCTGATCGAATGTGCCGCGCTGCTCGATTGCGTGCGCCGGGGTGAACTCGATACCTTGTTGATCCCGCAAGCGCCGCTGGACGTGCTGGCGCAACAGATCATCGCCGAAGTCAGTTGCCAGGAATGGCCGGAGCAAGCGCTGCTGCAGATGCTGCGCCGCGCCGCGCCCTACGCCGCACTCGACGACAAACACTACCAGGCGCTGTTGTACATGCTCGCCGAGGGTTACAACGGGCGTCAGGGCCTGCGCAGCGCCTACCTGCATCGCGACGCCGTGAGCCGCACCCTGCGCGGTCGCCGGGGCGCGAAACTGACGGCGGTGACCAGTGGCGGGACCATTCCGGACAACGCCGACTACAGCGTGCTGCTGGAGCCTCAAGGGCTGAACATCGGCAGCGTCAACGAAGACTTTGCAGTGGAAAGTATCGCCGGGGATGTCTTCCAACTGGGCAATACGTCCTATCGAATCCTGCGCGTGGAAACCGGCAAGGTGCGGGTCGAGGATGCCCAGGGCCAACCGCCGACCATTCCGTTCTGGCTCGGGGAAGCGCCGGGGCGCAGTACCGAATTGTCCTCGGCGGTGGCACGCTTGCAGGCACAACTCGACGACCTGCTGGGGCGCTCGCCTGGCAATTTGCAGCCCGCTGTCGACTGGCTGACCGATACCCTGGGCCTGAACTTCGCCAGCGCCGAACAACTGGTGGACTATCTGGCCCGTGCGCGACAAACGCTGGGTGCCCTGCCCTCTCAGGACACGCTGCTGATGGAGCGATTTTTCGACGAGTCCGGCGGCACGCAACTGGTCATCCACACACCGTTCGGCAGCCGCATCAACCGCGCCTGGGGCCTGGCCCTGCGCAAGCGTTTCTGCCGAACTTTCAACTTCGAATTGCAGGCCGCCGCCAGCGAAGACGCCATCGTGCTGTCGCTGTCCACCAGTCACAGCTTTGAACTGGACGACGTCTGGCGCTACCTGCACAGCAACAACGCCGAACACATTCTGATCCAGGCCGTGCTCGACGCGCCGCTGTTCGGCGTGCGCTGGCGCTGGAATGCCGGCGTAGCCCTGGCCCTGCCGCGCTACAGTGGCGGGCGCAAAGTCCCGCCGCAGATCCAGCGAATGAAAAGCGAGGACCTGATCGCCAGCGTGTTTCCCGATCAGATCGCCTGCGTGGAAAACCTCGCCGGTGAACGGGAGATTCCCGACCATCCGCTGGTGGAACAAACCCTCGACGATTGCCTGCACGAAGCCATGGACACTGAAGGCTGGCTGGCCCTGTTGCGGCGCATGGAACGCGGCGACATTCGCCTGATCAGCCGCGACTTGCCGGCGCCTTCGCCGCTGGCGGCGGAGATTCTCAGCGCCCGCCCCTATACCTTTCTCGACGATGCCCCCCTGGAAGAACGCCGCACCCAGGCCGTGCTCAATCGGCGCTGGAGCGACCCGCAATCCACCGACGATCTCGGTGCACTGGACGCCGAGGCGATTGCCGCCGTGCGCGACGAAGCCTGGCCGACGCCCTCCGGGGTCGATGAAATGCACGAAGCCTTGATGAGCCTGGCGTGCATTACCGATACCGAGGCTGACGCCAATGCGCAGTGGCCTGATTGGCTCGACACCCTGGTCGACAGCGGGCGCGCGAGTCGTTTGCAGATCAACGCCGGGCAATCGTTGTGGCTGGCGCTGGAGCGCCTGACCTGCCTGCGGGCGATTTATCCACAGGCTGAACTGACGCCGCCCCTGCAAGCGCTACCGGACTTCGATGAAGTCTGGGAGGCCGACGAAGCCGTCCTCGAACTGATCCGCGCGCGGCTCAGCGCCTTCGGACCGCTTGCGATCGATCATATTGCCGAACCACTCGGCTTGCCCGCTGCCCGGGTTAATCAGGCACTGGCGCAACTGGAGCGCGAAGGCTACGTGCTGCGTGGCCGCTTCACCCCGGGCACCACTGCGGAACAATGGTGCGAGCGGCATTTGCTGGCACGGATTCACCGCTACACGGTCAAGCGCCTGCGTCGGGAAATCGAACCGGTGGCACTGCAGGACTTCATGCGGTTCCTGTTCGATTGGCAGCATGTTTCGAGCGCAAGCCAGGGCCAGGGGGCGGCGGTACTGCCAATTGTCGTCGCGCAATTCGAAGGCTACCCCGCCGCTGCTTCGGCCTGGGACAGCGACATCCTGCCGGCGCGGATCAAGGACTACTCGGCGACCTGGCTGGATGAGTTGTGTCGCAGCGGCAGACTCGTGTGGACACGCCTGACTGCGCACAACAAAAGCGCCAGCACCGCGTTGCGCAGCACACCGATCGTGTTGCTGCCACGCAACCGGGTCGGCCTCTGGAGCGGCTTGACCGAACAGACGTCGATCGGCGAACTGTCAGCGAAAACGCAAAAGGTCCACGCCGCCCTCAGCCAGCATGGCGCGCTGTTTTTCGATGAGCTTATCCATGAGGCCCACCTGTTGCGTTCGGAACTGGAGATCGCCCTGCAGGAACTGGTGGGCGCAGGGCTGGTGAATGCCGACAGCTTTGCCGGATTGCGCGCATTGATCACCCCGGCCAGCAAACGCCAGCCGCGCAACCCTCGGCGCGGGCGCGGGGCATTTATCGGAGGCATGGATGACGCCGGGCGCTGGGCCTTGTTGCGACGCGCGCCGACCGTGCCGGTGGTCGAAAACCAGCGTCCCGCAGTGACACCGGCCGACACCCTGGAACATATCGCCATGACCTTGCTGCGCCGCTACGGCGTGGTGTTCTGGCGCCTGCTTGAGCGTGAGGCGGACTGGTTGCCGGGCTGGCGCGAACTGCTGCGTACTTTCCATCGCCTGGAGGCCCGGGGCGAGATTCGCGGCGGACGGTTTGTCAGTGGCCTGGCGGGGGAACAATTCGCCCTGCCCGAGGCGATTCCATTGCTGCGCGAGGTCCGGCGTCGACCCCATGACGGCAGCCTGGTCGCGGTGTGCGGGGTCGATCCGCTGAACCTCGCCGGCACGCTATTGCCCGGCGCGAAAGTCCCGGCGCTGACGAGCAATCGGTTGGTGTATCGCGATGGTTTGCCGGTTGCTGCCGAGATTGCTGGGAAGCAGCAGTTCTGGGTTGAGCTGGATCAGCAGTTGGGGGTCGAGGTGCGGAGCAAGCTTATCCGGCATTAATGTCTTCTGGACCGGCCCCATCGCGAGCAAGCTCGCTCCCACAGGGTTTTGTGTTGGAACACCAATACGCGTCCGGACACAGATCCAATGTGGGAGCGAGCTTGCTCGCGATGGCGCCAGACCAGCCACTGAAAACCTCAAGTAAAAAACTGATTATTGAGACCGCGGCCGATCCGGCATCAGCACCGCCGCGTGCTCTGGCTCAACTTCGGGTGGCGCGTCGACAGGATGCCTCGGCACCAGCGCCTGCTGTGGATAAGTCTGCGCGAAATGCACCCACGGGCAGTTATCCACAAGCTTTTTCAAACGCTGGTTGAAGGCCCGGCTCACCGCATATTGGCCACCGGACACCGTACGGAACTGTGCGGTCAGCACCACACCGTTGAGGTCCATCCTGTCGACGCCGAACACATCCAGCGGCCCTTGCAGGTTGTAGCGCAGGAACGGGTCGCTGCTGATGGAATGCCCGGCCTCGCGAATCAGTTCGATGGCCTTGTCGACATCGGTGTCGTAGGTGAATTGCACCGAGAAAAACGCATAGGCGAATTGCCGCGATTGGTTGGTCACGGCCTTGATCTGCCCAAACGGCACCGAGTGCACGAAGCCCTTGCCATCGCGCAGGCGCAAGGTGCGGATGGTCAGGCCTTCGACCGTACCGGCATGCCCAGAATCAAGCACCACCCAGTCGCCGATGGACAGGGTGTCTTCGATAATGATGAACAGCCCGGTAATCACGTCCTGCACCAGTTGCTGGGAACCGAAACCGATGGCCAGGCCGATGACCCCGGCACCGGCCAGGAACGGCGCGACGTTGATGCCCAGGTTGGCCATGGTGGTGATCGCGCAAATCACCACCAGGATGATTTTGATCGCGTTGCGCAGCAGCGGCAGGATGGTTTTCACCCGCGTGCTCGGTTGGCGCGCCGAGCGCTTGTTGGTCGGTGGTTTCAAGGCCTCCTGTATCGCCGTGTCGAGCAACACCCAGACCATCCAGGTCACCAGCAGGATCAGGCCGATGTGGCTCAGGGAATCACTGATCGCCCGGCCCACGGCGTTGCTCACCGCGAATTCGAACAGCGACACGCCCCAGATCCGCCCGAGAATATCGATGAACACGATGGCCATGCCGATACGCAGCAAGGCATGGGACAGATTGAGAAAGCGCTCCTTGTAGGCGCTGCTGTGGCGCAGTTCCGCTTCGCTGCGAGCCTTGAACAAATGGTGCAGCGTGGTACTGAGGAACACCGTGGCAATCAGCAACACCGTGGTGAACAAGGCGCTGCGCAGCACTCTTTGGTTGTCTGCCTCGGCACCGATCAGATTGATGATCGAGACCAGCACCATCATCAGAATCGGCCAATACCAGAGCCCGGAAAATATCCGCAGGGTTTCACGCAGCGCCGGCTGCCCGAGACGCTGGGCCAGCGGCAGGATACGGATCACATGGGCGACCGGGCGGCGCATGCGGATCACCAGCAAGCCGAAGGAAATCGATGCTGCCAACCCGGTGAACACGGCGATGCTGCTGGTGAGATTGTTGCCCAGTTGATGGGCGATCTGCGGGCTGGTCAGGGCATCGCTCAAGGCCACCAGAAAGCCGATGACGAACAAAGGGCGGGGGCTCTTCTCGCGGATGATCTGCACCGCCCGCCGCTTGTGACCGGCATTGAACGCCACCACCAGCGACAGTACCAATGACACGGAAAATATCCCCGCGCTGGCGGCATAAGCCAGGCACAGCGCCAGCGCCCGCCCCGCCGATATCGGCAAAAACAGGCTGGCATAGATGGTCAACGGCAGACTGACCACCGCCGGTAGGGTGTAGGGCAACAGGTAACCGAGCAACGCCTGGCCCCGTTCACGACTGAGCAGCAGACGGTGCTCGCACAGGCGCTTGGCGGCCATCCGCCCAAGCAGCCAAAGACAGGCAAACACAGCCGCCCATACGCAGGTCAGCAACAGGAAATCGCGCGCGACGCTCCAGGGCGAAAGGGCCGATGGCCGATTGACCAACTGATCCACCTCATCGGCCGCGCGGTCGGCACGCAGGCGCCAGGCGTCGACGAGATTTTCGTTGAGATCGAGTTTGGTCTGGACCTCGTCGATGCTTGAACTGATAGCCCCCAGTAATCCGCCTTGCACCAGCGGTTCGGGGTGGGCCGGCGGCGTCGCGGCAGTCGCGGTGGCCGGCAGCCCCGGTATCGCGGCGGCCTCCAGTTGTTCGCTGCCCACAAGCAGCAACGCTCCGAGCAGTATCGCGGTCTTGAGCCTGATCAAAGCACCCACTCCTTTGGCTGTGTCGGTAAGGAACTGATCGAGAAATGCCGGACAAGTTCGGTTACTGCCAGCGGATAGCAGGACAGTGACGCCTCGTGTGGCGAGGGGGCTTGCCCCCGTTCGGCTGTGAAGCAGTCGTAAACCCATTGCATGCGTTGTATCAGATGAATTCGAACGGTGGGTTTTAGGGGCGCTTCGCACCCCAATGGGGGCAAGCCCCCTCGCCACAAGTATGCACCCGCGCTCGCGATCTTTGCGCCCAAGACAAATATCAAATGTCCATCCCTGTATTTTTCTGAACGAGCCGAATCCCGACACTGCGCTCCATCACATCATTGCACCGGAGTTGCAGCCATGCCCATTGCCTTGCTCGCGCTGACCCTCAGCGCCTTTGCCATCGGGACGACCGAGTTCGTCATCGTTGGCCTGTTACCCACCATTGGCGCCGACCTGGGCGTCAGCCTGCCATCCGCCGGCCTGCTGGTCAGCCTGTATGCCCTTGGCGTCGCCGTCGGCGCCCCGGTGTTGACCGCCCTGACCGGCAAGGTCCCGCGCAAATTGCTGCTGTTGTCGCTGATGGTGCTGTTCACCCTCGGCAACCTGCTGGCGTGGCAAGCGCCGGGCTACGAGTCGTTGATCCTCGCACGAATCGTCACCGGCCTGGCCCATGGGGTGTTTTTCTCGATCGGTTCGACCATCGCCACCAGTCTAGTGCCGAAGGAAAAAGCCGCCAGCGCGATTGCCATCATGTTCACCGGGCTGACCGTGGCACTGGTCACCGGCGTGCCGCTGGGGACATTCATCGGCCAGCATTTCGGCTGGCGTGAAACCTTCCTCGCCGTTTCGGCACTGGGTGTCATTGCCTTCATCGGCAGCCTGCTCTATGTGCCGAACACTATCGCCCACAGCAAACCTGCGTCGTTGCTGCAGCAATTGCAGGTGCTCAAACAACCGCGCCTGTTGCTGGTGTATGCCATGACGGCCGTCGGCTACGGCGGCTCGTTCATTGCCTTTACCTTTCTCGCACCGATTCTTCAGGACCTCTCCGGCTTTAGCGCCAGCACCGTCAGCCTGGTGTTGCTGGTGTATGGCATCTCCGTGGCCGTCGGCAATATCTGGGGCGGCAAACTGGCGGACAAACGCGGCCCGATCAACGCCTTGAAAATCATCTTTGCCCTGCTCGCCGCCGTGTTGTTCGTGCTGACCTTCACGGCCGCCAACCCTTGGCTCGCGCTGGCCACCGTGCTGGTATGGGGCGCCGTGGCCTTCGGCAATGTGCCGGGGCTGCAAGTGTACGTGGTGCGCCAGGCGGAGCATCACACGCCGCAGGCCGTGGATGTGGCATCCGGCCTGAACATCGCGGCGTTCAACCTCGGCATTGCCGGTGGCGCGTGGGGCGGTGGCCTGATCGTCGCGCACATGGGCTTGATTCACACCGCATGGATAGGCGGCCTGGTGGTCCTGGTGGCGCTGGCGTTGACCGCGTGGAGTGGTCGCCTGGATCGACTCGGCCCGGTCTATGCCGAACCGGTTGATGGTCCTGCCCGCGTTATCACCGGCCATTGATAAACCCTGTGGGAGCGACTGTGCGGCAATCCGACTTGCGCGCGATGCAGGCGGAGTGACTGATAAACCGCTATCGCGAGCAGGCTCGCTCCTACAGAGAATCTTTTGTGATGTGGTAACAGTGTACCGCCCGTAGCCCCATCGAAACTTTCGCCGCCGCCCCAGAGTCATCCAAAGACAGGAGCCGTCAGGCGGGGGGCGACATGACAGTGAATCACACCGGTATTCCCGCACACTCAAACGCTACCGACATGCGGGTAGAGAGTCCGTCCGTCACTTGTCGCTTCACGGTGCTGACGGTCAACACCCATAAAGGCTTCACCGCGCTCAACCGGCGTTTCATCCTGCCGGAACTGCGTGAAGCGGTGCGCAGTGTGTCTGCCGATGTGGTGTTTTTGCAGGAAGTCCACGGCACCCACGAACAGCACCCCAAGCGCTACACCAATTGGCCGGCGATGCCGCAATACGAGTTCCTCGCCGATACCCTGTGGCCGCAGTTCGCCTATGGTCGCAATGCGGTGTATCCGACGGGCGATCACGGCAATGCGCTGTTGTCGAAGTTCCAGATCATCCGCCATGACAACCTCGACGTGTCCATCAGCGGTCACGAGAACCGCGGGCTCTTGCATTGCGTGTTGCGTTTGCCCGGCGATGGCCGGGAGGTACATGCGATTTGCGTGCACCTGGGGCTACGCGAAAGCCATCGCAGCGCGCAACTGAAGCTGCTCACCCAGCGCCTGGACGCCCTGCCCGGCGATGCCCCGGTGATTGTCGCCGGGGATTTCAACGACTGGCGCCAGCGCGCCGATGCCGTGCTCAAACCCAGCGGCCTGCGTGAAGTGTTCGCCGCGCAGCATGGCAAGCCGGCGCGCAGTTTTCCCGCGCGCTTGCCGGCATTGCGCCTGGACCGCATCTACGTACGCAATATGAAGGCCAGCCATCCGCAAGTACTGACCTCCCGGCCCTGGTCGCACCTGTCCGACCACGCCCCACTGTCGGTCGAGATCGAGTTATGAGCACCCGACCGATGGAAAAAAACACGCTGGCACACATCCCGGCCCCGCCCAGCCGCGAGCCGACAACGGTGGATGTCGAATACGGCTGGCAAGGCAGCAATCGAGTCGAGTTGCTGGAAAACGGCGAGGCGTATTTTCCCCGGGTGTTTGAAGCCCTGCGCCGGGCACAGAGTGAAATCCTGCTGGAAACGTTCATTCTGTTTGAGGACAAGGTCGGCAATGAGCTGCAACAGATCCTGATCGAAGCCGCTCAGCGCGGTGTGCGCACCACCGTCAGTCTCGACGGCTTTGGCTGCGGCGAACTGAGCACCGGGTTTCTCACCGCCCTGACTGCGGCCGGCGTGCACTTGCAGATATTCGACCCGGCACCGAAACGCCTGGGCATCCGCACCAACTGGTTCCGGCGCCTGCACCGCAAGATTGTGGTGGTGGATGGCTGCATCGCGTTCGTCGGCGGGATCAACTTCTCCGCCGATCATCTGGCCGACTTCGGTCCCGAGGCCAAACAGGATTATTCCGTGGAGGTGCAAGGCCCGGCCGTGGCCGATATCCATCACTTCGCCCTGCTGCAATGCGGTCGCCCGGTGGGGGCCAGATACTGGTGGCAACAGCGCCGGTTGCGGCGTTCGGAACTGGCCTTCAGCGATCACGATGGCCAGGTGCGCCTGGTGTACCGCGACAACGGCGAACACCCGACCGACATCGAGGAGGTTTACCGCCAGGTGTTGCGCCAGGCGCAGCGCCGAGTGGTGATCGCCAACGCTTATTTCTTTCCCGGTTTCCGCCTGCTGCGCGAGATCCGCAACGCAGCCCGCCGGGGCGTGGATGTGCGACTGATTCTGCAGGGCCAGCCAGACATGCCGATGGCCAGGCTCGCCGCGCGCATGACCTACGATTACCTGCTCAAGTCCGGGGTGAAGATCTACGAATATTGCGACCGCCCACTACACGGCAAGGTCGCGTTGGTGGATGAAGACTGGAGCACCGTCGGCTCCAGCAACCTTGACCCGTTGAGCCTGTCGATGAATCTGGAAGCCAATGTGCTGATCCGCGACCGCGGCTTCAATCGACATCTGTTCGATCGCCTGGAAGACCTGAGCGACAACCACTGCAAGGTCATGTCTGGCGACATCACGCCACGCGGGCGTGTCTGGCACATGACCATCGGTTTTCTGGTGTTTCATTTCCTGCGGCATTTCCCGGCATGGGCCGGTTGGTTGCCGGCGCATAAACCTCGCCTGAAACCCTTCCACCCACCAACCGGGAGCGTCGACCATGAGCCACGCTGAGCCCCAAGCGCCAGCCCGCGCAAAGCGTTCGGGCAAGTCCCGTTGGAGCCGCTGGAAGCGACCGCTGACAATGTTGTTTTTCCTGCTGCTGATCGTGCTGTTCGCGACCCTCGCCCAGCGCATCGAATGGAATGAAGTGTTCGATAACCTGACGGATTTCAAAGTGCGCACGCTGATCATTGCCTCGGGGCTGACCCTGGTGAGCTTTCTGGTGTACGCCTGCTTCGACCTGATCGGCCGCACCTATATCCGACAGAATCTGACCTGGAAGCAGATCCTGCCCGTGGGGATCATCAGCTACGCCTTCAACCTGAACCTGAGCGCCTGGGTCGGCGGGATTGCCATGCGTTACCGGTTGTATTCGCGGCTCGGGGTCAGCAAGAGCAACATCGCAAAAATCCTCGGCCTGAGCCTGGCGACTAACTGGTTTGGGTACATGGTGATTGCCGGCGCTGTGTACAGCAGCGGGCTGGTGCGCATGCCACCGGGGTGGAAGCTCAGCAGTGATGCGTTGCAAGGCGTGGGGGTTTTGCTGTTGCTGCTGAGCGTCGGGTACCTGGCGGCGTGCCGGTTTGCCAAACGCCGGGAGTGGGCGATTCGCGGCATCGAGATTGACCTGCCGTCGCTGCGCATGGCGGTGCTGCAACTGGCCCTCGGTGCCCTGAACTGGTCGCTGATGGCTGCGGTGATTTTCATGTTGCTGCCAGGCAAGCAGGACTATCCACTGGTGCTGGGCGTGCTGTTGATCAGCGCCATCGCCGGCGTCATCACCCACATCCCGGCCGGGCTCGGCGTGCTTGAGGCGGTGTTCGTGGCGCTGCTGCAACATGAGTTTTCACGGGGCAGCCTGGTGGCGGGACTGCTGGCCTATCGGGCGATTTACTTCATCCTGCCGCTGTTGATTGCCCTGGTGATGTATTTGCTGGTGGAGGCCAGGGCCAAGGCGCTGCGGATAGAGAAAAAACCCAAGTGATTTTGTGTTGATTGCAAGGACGCCGCAAATCACTGGGATTGAATAATGCTCAACCGCTCCCCCACCACCATCTCGGTAATCCAGTCGACGAGGATCGAGGTGTAGGCCTGTTGGGAAACCGGTTCGCTCAGCGCGTGGTCGGCGCCGTCGATGATGCGGTGGGTCAACGAGTGCGTCTGCTGACACGCCGCGCGGTAGCTCATGATCGTCGCATGGGGCACGTAGTCGTCAGTCTCGGATTGCACCAGCAGGACATCCCCGGTGAATTGCGAACAGGCGTGCAAGGCACGGTTGGTGTCGGCACGCACCAGGGTACTTCGATAGTCACGAAGATCCAGCTTATCCAGATCGCGTTTCGGCGCGTGCCAATGCTCGTCGCGATACAGCGCCGGCACCCGTAGCGCCAGCCAGCGCACGGGTCTGAGGGAGGTCAGTATCGAGGCCAGATACCCCCCGTAACTGGTGCCAACCACGGCAATCGCCGATGTATCGAGTGCCGGGTGCGCGAGCAGTCGGTCATAGGCCGCCAGCAGATCCCGCAGGTTATCTTCGCGGGTCACCCGGGACAATGAAATGCCGGTGCCGCCGGTGCCGCCGGTATGCCCGCGCAGGTCGAAGGTCAGGCACACGCAGCCCAACCCGGCGATGCCTTTGGCGCGCTCCAGGTCCCGCTCCTGACTGCCGCCCCAACCGTGCACGAAGAGCACACCGGGGACTTTCGATTTGGGGCTCAGAAAAGTCCCGCTCATCTGTTCGTTGTCGATGTCAATCTGAATGGATTCGCTTCTAGCCGTCATAGGATTCAACCGTTACGTACTTGAGCAGAAAGTCACCGGACTGCGCCGGCCCGCGGTACACCTCGATGGCGTCCGCTGGCAGTGGTCGATCGCTGTAGGCCTCTACCGAAGACACCCGGATAGCGCACATCCCCGGATCGTTGACGAAACACTGCAAGGCCGCCACTTCGGCACTGCTGGCGCCGCCCATGCGCCAGGACTGTTCGAGCACGCCACTGCGCGGCTGGCCATCACTGTCCATGCCCTGGGCGATGTCGTAGTTGCGCCGCGAGGCATAAAAGCCGGGATAGGCTTCATCCGCCGCCTTGTCGAACACCTGTGCCTGATGGATCGCCAGGCGCACATCTTCCGGCAGGTCCAGTTTCAGCAGTTGGTCATAGCCACCCGATACCACCAGCAGGTTCGACCCGCCATACACAGCCTCGCCCTGCGTGTCTTCGGTCAGGTATTGATCGCCGCAGTAACTGAGCACCTTGCCGCCGATAAAACTCTGGCCAACGCTGTGGGTGATCACCTGATCCAGATCCTGTTCGAACACCACGCCTTCGGTGAACATAGTCTCGGCCTCCGGCCTGACAAGCACTTCATCGAACTGATCGAGGCTCTTGATCACTTCCTGACCGCGCCCGGCGCAGGCATGGATCGGCTTCAGGCGGATCGGCCCGGTATACAACAGATGCTCCGCCGCCGGGCGCGCGTCCTTCAGGGAGAACACGCTGAGACCGTCGAGCACCACGCTGCGTACCCGTTCGGAAAACAATGGCGCCCAGCCTGGCGGCGCATGGGCGTGGCGGTTGAGCAATCCATGGCTGATGGCTTTGGTACAGATGAAGTCGTGGTCGACATAACCGCCCCACAAATCTTCCGGCCCCTTGACCCCCAGTTGCCGGGCTGCCGCAGCGCCCACCAGGGTCTGGGTCGGCAACAGGTAGAGATTCTGTCCGTCGTGCAATTGCGGGTCGTAGCTGCCGCCGTACTTGAGCCCCAATATCTGTGCCAGCCAGCGGGCCAGCGCACGGTTGGTTTCGACCTCATGCAACGGCGCGTCGTCGAGCACCGAATGGGCGACCACCAGTTTCTTGCGGTTTGTTGGGGTCATGCATCCCCCTTCAATCGACGCTTGATGAATGTAGCTGAAGGGGTGCAGGGATCAGGCCAAGCTTCCCTGAGGAGAAATATTCATCAAATCAGGCTGTTGCGCGGAAAGTGATGGCATGGGGCCTGTTTTATTCTGCACGACACCCTTTGGTATTCCGGCATTTTGCACGACTCCCAGTGGGAGCGAGCCTGCTCCGGGCGGCGTTCCGACGATGAGGCCAGCATCATCAACATTGATTTCGTCTGACACACCGCTATCGCGAGCAGGCTCGCTCCTACACTGGATTTCGGTGTTCCACCTAGCGTGCCGCAGCAACCGGTGTCACGCCAAACCGCGCCCGATAATCGCTCGGTGCCAGCCCGGTGATTTTCTTGAACGTCGCGCGAAACGCCCCAGGGTCCTGATAACCCACGGTCCAGGCGATGTGGTCGATGGTGCCGTTGGTGAATTCGAGCATTTCCCGGGCCTTGCCGACCCGCAGATGCTGGCAGTACTCGGTGGGCTTGAGCGCGGTGGCCGCACGGAATCGTCGCAGGAAGGTACGTTCTTCCATGCCGGCCTTTTCGGCCATCGCCGCCAGTGATACATCAGTCGCCCCGGTACTTTGCAGCCAGTGCTGCACCTTGAGGATCGCTGCATCGCCGTGGCTGAGAATCGGCGCAAAATTGCTGCCGCACTCACTGGCACTGTCGCTGTGCTCCACCACCAGAAACCGTGCGGTGCTGGTGGCGATGCTCGGCCCCAGGAGACGGTTGACCAGTCGCAACCCCAACTCGGACCAGGCCATCAACCCGGCGGTGGTAATCAAGTCGCCGTCATCGACGATCGGCGTATCGGCCTTGAGCCTGATTGCCGGGTAACGTTCGGCGAAGGCTTTGGCCGAGGTCCAGTGGGTGGTGGCACTGCGACCGTCGAGCAAGCCGCTTTCGGCCAACAGGATAGAGCCTACGCAAACCCCGCCCAACGTCGCGCCGCCGGCATGCTGCTCGCGCAACCAGCGGATCAATCCCTGTCGCGCCAGGCCCTCGGTAAATCCGCCAATCGACGGTGGAATCAACACAGCGACCAAGGCGCGCTCCGGCGCGGGATGGCTGTCGAAGACCCGAGCCGGCGGCTGATCGCCCTCGACCTGCCAATGGCTGATGCGCAGTAGCGGCAATTGCACAGACTGATGTTCGGCGGCAATCCGGTTGGCCACCCCGAACAAGTCCGTCAAGCCATGTACCGCCGCCATCTGCGCACCGGGATAGATCAGCACACCGAGTTCGGCGATTGCCCTTTCTGCGTCCATTGTCAGTTTTCCCCCTCTTATTGTCGGTGAGGCCAATCCCCGGATCGCCTGCCAGAGCCAATACTTCATTCCACATCAACACACACTTCGAGGAAACAGTCATGGCCAAACAAGCGCTCATCGTAGTCGATATCCAGAACGACTACTTCCCCCAGGGCAAGTGGCCGCTGGTCGGTGCCGACGCCGCTGCGGACAATGCCGTCCGCCTGATCAAGGCCTTCCGCGACGCCGGGGATTCGGTGGTGCACATCCGCCACGAATTCACCTCCGAAGAGGCGCCGTTTTTCACCCCGAACTCCGAAGGCGCCAAGCTGCACCCCAAAGTGATCAACCGCGCCGACGAGCCAGTGGTCCTCAAGCATTTCGTCAACTCGTTCCGCGAAACCGAGCTGAAATCGATCCTCGACGAGCAAGGCATCAAGGAGCTGGTGGTCGTGGGCAGCATGAGCCACATGTGCGTCGACGGCATTACCCGTGCTGCCGCGGACTTTGGCTACAAGGTGACCGTGATCCACGACGCCTGCGCCACCCTTGACCTGGAATTCAATGGCGTGAATGTACCGGCGGCCCAGGTTCATGCAGCGTTCATGGCAGCCCTGGCGTTTGCGTATGCCAACGTGGTGTCGGCCAACGATTTCCTCGCGGCCTGAGCCTGCAAGCAGATTTCACCGCCCATAAAAAACCCGCACTTCGGACTGAAGTGCGGGTTTAGTTTTTCAGCTTGCCGGTTTCAGGCTTTCAGCAGCTTCAGAACGGAATATCGTCATCGAAGCTGTCGAAGTCCGGAGCCGGTTGCGGTGCAGCCTGTTGAGGAGCTGGACGCTGTGGCTGCTGTTGCGGTGCAGGACGTTGAGCCTGCTGGCGCGGAGCGGATTGCTGGTAGTTGTTGCCCTGGCCTTGGTCGCCCTGTGGACGGCCACCCAGCAGTTGCATGGTGCCTTGCATGTCGACCACGATTTCGGTGGTGTAACGCTTGATACCGTCTTTTTCCCACTCGCGGGTCTGCAGCTTGCCTTCGATGTAGACCTGCGAACCTTTACGCAGGTATTCGCCAGCGATTTCCGCCACTTTGCCGAACATCGATACACGGTGCCATTCGGTCTTTTCGACTTTCTGGCCGGTTTGCTTGTCGGTCCATTGTTCGCTGGTCGCCAGACTCAGGTTGGTCACGGCATTACCGTTAGGCAAGTAGCGAACTTCGGGATCCTGGCCGCAAGTGCCGACCAATATGACTTTGTTAACCCCACGGGCCATAACGTTCTCCTAGGCTACGCACGCTGCCCCGGCCGGGTTGTTCACCAGGCACTCAAGGGTGGTGCGATCCAATAGTTCGGTGTCCAGTTTGATGTAAATCGCCGCCTCATCTGCGACGATGACTGCATCTGTTACCCCTACGACCGCCTTCAGGCGCTCGACCAGGCCCGCTTCGCGGATCGCCTCGGGCGACAACGGCAAGCGCAGGCTTGTGACGTAGGGAGGTTCGCGCATGGTAACAGCAAAGGCCAGCCAGAGGGCAGCCAGACCGGCGCATCCGAGGAACACAACCGACAGACCGCCATGCTGGAACAGCCAGCCACCGAGGATTCCCCCCAGTGCCGAACCGAGGAACTGGCTGGTGGAATAAACCCCCATCGCCGTGCCCTTGCCGCCTGCCGGTGAAACCTTGCTGATCAGCGACGGCAATGAAGCCTCCAGCAGATTGAACGCGGTGAAGAACACCACCGTACCGATCACCAGAGACCGCAGGCCGTCGCCGAACTGCCAGAAGAATAGTTCAGTGAGCAGCAGCGTCACGACGGCGCCGAGTAAAACTCGTTTCATTTTGCGTTTCTTCTCGCCGTAGATAATGAACGGAATCATGGCGAAGAAAGAAATCAGCAGCGCGGTCAGGTACACCCACCAGTGCTGCTCTTTGGGCAGCCCGGCCTTCTCGACCAACGCCAGCGGCAAGGCGACGAAGCTGGACATCAGCATCGCGTGCAATACAAAAATGCCCAGGTCCAGGCGCAGCAGGTCCGGATGCTTGAGCGTCGGGATCAGCGCCTGGCGCGCGACACCGGACTCACGGTGCTGCAACGGGCCGGTGGAGCGCGGCACCATGAACATCACGATCACGATGCCGATCAGTGCCATGCCGCCAGTGGCGAGGAACAACCCGGACAGACCGAAAGCGCGGGTCAGCAGCGGGCCGACCACCATGGCCACCGCAAACGACAGGCCGATGGTCATGCCGATCATGGCCATCGCCTTGGTCCGGTGCTGTTCGCGGGTAAGGTCAGACAGCAAGGCCATGACCGCCGCGGAAATCGCCCCGGCGCCCTGCAGGATTCGCCCGGCGATTACGCCCCAGATCGAATCGGCATTGGCTGCCAGCAGACTGCCGAGGGCAAACACGACCAGGCCCAGGTAAATCACCGGGCGGCGACCGATGCGGTCGGAAATGAAACCGAAGGGAATCTGGAAAACCGCCTGGGTCAGGCCATAAGCGCCAATCGCCAAGCCGATCAGGGCCGGCGTGGCTCCGGCCAGGTCCATCCCATAGGTCGCCAGTACCGGCAACACCATGAACATGCCAAGCATACGGAAGGCGAACACCAGGGCCAGGCCGCTTGCTGCGCGGGTCTCGCTGCCACTCATGCGCTCGCTGTGGGGATCGTGCATGGAAAAACCTCATGTGAACCGGCGGCGATTCTACCAGTCCCATCGATTGGCGGGGTATATCGCGACGCTTTGACGCGCAATGCTGACACACTCTTCATGCAAGACAGTAACCCACTCGTTTGATAGTGTGCATCCATCCAGTATTTGGCCGTATACTCCTACGTTTTCGACGCCCGCCGAGCGAGGCCACCTTGGACAAGATCCTGATTCGTGGGGCTCGAACCCACAACCTGAAGAACATCGACCTGACCCTGCCCCGGGACAAGCTGATCGTCATCACCGGCCTGTCTGGCTCCGGCAAGTCATCCCTGGCTTTCGACACCCTGTACGCCGAAGGTCAGCGCCGCTACGTCGAATCGCTGTCCGCCTACGCCCGGCAGTTCCTGTCGATGATGGAAAAGCCCGACGTCGACACCATCGAAGGCCTGTCCCCGGCAATCTCCATCGAACAGAAATCGACCTCGCACAACCCGCGTTCGACAGTCGGCACCATTACCGAAATCTACGACTACCTGCGTCTGCTTTATGCACGCGTGGGTATTCCTCGTTGCCCGGATCATGACATTCCGCTGGAAGCACAGACCGTCAGCCAGATGGTGGACCTGGTCCTTGCCGAACCGGAGGGCAGCAAGTTGATGCTGTTGGCGCCGGTCATCCGCGAGCGCAAGGGCGAGCACCTGTCGGTTTTCGAAGAGCTTCGGGCCCAGGGTTTTGTCCGCGCCCGAATCAACGGCAAGCTCTACGAGCTGGACGAAGCCCCAAAGCTCGACAAGCAGAAAAAACACACCATCGATGTGGTGGTCGACCGCTTCAAGGTTCGCGCCGACCTGCAACAACGCCTGGCCGAATCCTTCGAGACCGCGCTGAAGCTGGCGGATGGCATCGCCCTGGTGGCACCGATGGACGACGAGCCCGGTGAAGAAATGATCTTCTCCGCACGCTTCGCCTGCCCGATCTGCGGTCACGCCATCAGCGAGCTGGAACCCAAGCTGTTCTCCTTCAACAACCCGGCCGGCGCCTGCCCGACCTGTGATGGCCTGGGGGTAAAGCAGTTCTTCGACATCAAGCGCCTGGTCAATGGCGAACTGACCCTGGCCGAAGGGGCGATTCGCGGCTGGGATCGGCGCAACGTCTATTACTTCCAGATGCTCGGGTCGCTGGCGGCCCACTATAAATTCAGCCTGGAAGTGCCGTTCAACGAATTGGCCGCTGATCAGCAGAAAAATATCCTGCACGGCAGCGGGTCGCAAAACGTCGACTTCAAGTACCTGAACGACCGTGGCGACATCGTCAAACGCTCGCATCCGTTCGAAGGCATCGTGCCGAACCTGGAACGCCGCTACCGCGAGACCGAGTCGGCATCGGTGCGCGAAGAGCTGGCCAAGTTCCTCAGCACCCAGTCGTGCCCGGACTGCCGTGGCACCCGTCTGCGTCGCGAAGCACGGCACGTTTGGGTTGGCGAGAAAACCCTGCCGGCGGTGACCAATCTGCCGATCGGTGATGCGTCCGATTATTTTGGCGGGCTCAAGCTCACCGGCCGCCGTGGCGAAATTGCCGACAAGATCCTCAAGGAAATCCGCGAGCGCCTGCAATTCCTGGTCAACGTCGGCCTCGACTATCTGTCGCTGGACCGCAGCGCGGACACCTTGTCCGGTGGCGAGGCCCAGCGTATTCGCCTGGCCAGCCAGATTGGCGCCGGCCTGGTGGGCGTCCTGTACATCCTCGACGAACCCTCTATCGGCCTGCATCAGCGCGACAACGACCGGCTGTTGGGCACCCTCAAGCATCTGCGCGACATCGGTAACACGGTGATCGTGGTCGAGCACGATGAAGACGCCATTCGCCTCGCCGACTACGTGGTGGACATCGGCCCGGGCGCTGGCGTGCATGGCGGGCATATCGTCGCCGAAGGCACACCGGCCGAGGTCATGGCGCATCCGGACTCGCTGACGGGCAAATACCTCTCGGGCCGGGTGAAGATCGAGGTTCCGGCCAAGCGCACACCACGCAACAAGAAGCTGACGCTGTCGCTCAAGGGCGCGCGTGGCAACAACCTGCGCAATGTCGACCTGGAGATTCCGATCGGCCTGCTGACTTGTGTGACCGGCGTATCCGGCTCAGGCAAGTCGACGCTGATCAACAACACGCTGTTCCCATTGAGTGCCACCGCGCTGAATGGCGCCACGACGCTTGAAGCGGCGGCCCACGACAGCATCAAGGGCCTGGAGCACCTGGACAAGGTCGTGGACATCGACCAGAGCCCGATCGGCCGGACTCCGCGCTCCAACCCGGCGACCTACACCGGGCTGTTTACACCGATCCGCGAGCTGTTCGCCGGCGTACCGGAATCCCGCTCCCGGGGTTACGGACCTGGGCGCTTCTCCTTCAACGTCAAGGGCGGCCGCTGCGAAGCCTGCCAGGGCGACGGCCTGATCAAGGTGGAGATGCACTTCCTGCCGGACATCTACGTGCCGTGCGACGTGTGCAAGAGCAAGCGATACAACCGCGAAACCCTGGAGATCAAGTACAAGGGCAAGAGCATCCACGAGACCCTCGAGATGACCATCGAGGAGGCGCGAGAGTTCTTTGATGCGGTGCCGGCCCTGGCGCGCAAGCTGCAAACCCTTATGGATGTAGGCCTGTCGTACATCAAGCTGGGGCAATCGGCGACCACGCTGTCCGGTGGTGAAGCCCAGCGTGTGAAACTGTCCCGCGAACTGTCCAAGCGTGACACCGGCAAGACCTTGTACATCCTCGATGAACCGACCACCGGGCTGCACTTCGCGGATATCCAGCAACTGCTGGACGTGTTGCATCGCCTGCGCGACCACGGCAACACCGTGGTGGTGATCGAGCACAACCTGGACGTGATCAAGACCGCCGACTGGCTGGTGGACCTGGGGCCGGAAGGTGGTTCAAAGGGCGGGCAGATCATTGCCGTCGGCACACCGGAGGAGGTGTCCGAGATGAAGCAGTCTCACACCGGTTACTACCTCAAGCCTTTGCTGGAGCGCGATCGGGCTTGACCCGGCGCCATGAAAAAGCCCCTGCCACTTCATCAGTGGCAGGGGCTTTTTTGTATCTGCTGAATCAGGCGTGGGATTGCAGGTAGTTCTCAAGCCCGATCAACTTGATCAGACCTAGCTGCTTTTCGAGCCAGTAGGTGTGATCCTCTTCGGTGTCATGCAATTGAACCCGCAGCATTTCGCGGCTGACATAGTCCTTGTGCTGCTCGCAGAGCTTGATGCCCTTGCACAGCGCAGCCCGAACCTTGTATTCCAGGCGCAAATCCGCTTCGAGCATCTCGGTGACCGTGGTGCCGACATCAAGATCGTCCGGACGCATGCGTGGTGTGCCTTCGAGCATCAGAATCCGGCGCATCAGCGCATCAGCGTGCCCGGCCTCTTCTTCCATCTCGTGGTTGATTCGTTCGTAGAGCTTGGTGAAACCCCAGTCCTCATACATCCGCGAATGGACGAAATATTGATCACGCGCAGCCAGCTCGCCGGTCAGCAACGTGTTGAGGTAATCGATCACATCTGGGTGGCCTAGCATCGCCCTACATCTCCCTGCTTGAAAGTTGTAGTTTGAACCAACTCGACCATATCGTCACCCTGACGACGCAATAAAAGCGAAGATATTCTGAGAAAAGCAGCTGAAATAACGCAAAAACCGCCCAAACAAGGGCGGTTCTGCTTCTCATTTAGACTTCGTTAAGCTGTACGTTGAGCAGCTTTGCAATTGCTTCTCCATACGCCGGATCGGCCTTGAAGAAATGCTGCAACTGACGATCAACCACATCACTCGACACACCCGCCATCGCGCCGGCGATGTTGCCAACCAGCAGTGATTTCTGCTCGTCAGTCATCAAGCGAAACAATGCACCGGCGTGACTGTAGTAGTCGGTATCTTCGCGGTGATCGTAACGATCGGCTGCTCCGCTCAGGGCCAATGCGGGCTCTGCATAACGAGGCGCCTGCTTCGGCGACTCGACGTAGCTGTTTGGCTCATAGTTCGGCGCCGCACCGCCATTACTGCCAAAGGCCATCGAGCCGTCGCGCTGGTAAGTGTTGACCGGGCTGCGCGGAGCATTGACTGGCAGTTGTTGGTGATTAGTGCCGACACGGTAGCGATGTGCATCCGCATAAGCGAATACGCGGCCTTGCAGCATACGATCCGGCGAGAGACCAACGCCCGGCACCATATTGCTGGGACCGAACGCCGCCTGCTCGACTTCCGCAAAGTAATTCTGCGGATTGCGATTCAGCTCCAGTTCGCCCACTTCAATCAGCGGAAACTCTTTCTGCGACCAGGTTTTGGTCACATCAAACGGGTTCTCGTAATGCGCAGCCGCCTGTGCCTCGGTCATGATCTGAATACACACGCGCCATTTCGGGAAATCGCCTCGTTCGATGGCATTGAACAAGTCACGCTGAGCGTAATCCGGATCGGTGCCCGCCAGGCGCGCAGCCTCGGCAGGAGCCAGGTTCTTGATCCCTTGCCGGGTCTTGTAGTGCCACTTCACCCAGTGACGCTCACCCTGAGCGTTGATGAGGCTGTAAGTGTGGCTGCCGAAGCCGTGCATGTGGCGGTAGCCGTCAGGAATGCCCCGGTCGGAGAACAAGATCGTGACCTGGTGCAGCGCCTCGGGCGAATGCGACCAGAAGTCCCACATCATTTGGGCACTCTTGAGGTTGCTTTGCGGCAAACGCTTCTGGGTGTGGATAAAGTCTGGAAACTTCAACGGATCGCGAATGAAGAACACCGGAGTATTGTTGCCGACGATGTCCCAGTTGCCTTCCTCGGTGTAAAACTTCAGGGCAAATCCACGCGGATCGCGCTCGGTATCGGCCGAACCGCGCTCACCACCCACAGTTGAAAACCGCAGGAACGTCGGGGTTTGCTTGCCGACTGCCTCAAACAGCTTGGCACTGGTGTATTGAGTGATATCGCGCGTCACGGTGAACGTACCGTAAGCACCCGAGCCTTTGGCGTGAACACGACGCTCGGGGATGTTTTCACGGTTGAAATGGGCAAGCTTCTCGATCAGGTGGAAGTCGTCGAGCAGCAACGGGCCACGAGGGCCGGCGGAACGGGAATTCTGGTTATCGGCAACAGGAGCGCCACTGGCGGTGGTAAGCGTTGTGTTTTGACTCATGCGAAATTCCTTCCTCTGTCGGTCTTTAACTGCCGGCTAATCGGCTGAGAAGGAGTATTGATCATCAATATGACAGCTACAAATTCATTAACTTGCAGACATCGATAGAAAAATACTAACAATCTTCCCTCGCCATAATGACAACGGGACGGACTCGAGGATTGTACGAATGGCGCATTTCTCACAGGCACAAAAAACCGGGCACTAGGCCCGGTTCCTTGTTTCAGACTGACGTCTTACTCGGCGGATACAGCTTCGCCAGCAGTAGCACGATCAACCAACTCGACGTACGCCATAGGGGCGTTGTCGCCAGCGCGGAAACCGCACTTGAGGATGCGCAGGTAGCCACCCTCACGGGTAGCGTAACGCTTGCCCAGGTCGTTGAAGAGCTTACCAACGATAGCTTTCGAACGAGTACGGTCGAAAGCCAGACGACGGTTAGCAACGCTGTCTGTCTTGGCCAGAGTGATCAGCGGCTCGGCAACGCGGCGCAGTTCTTTGGCTTTTGGCAGAGTAGTTTTGATCAGCTCGTGCTCGAACAGCGACACCGCCATGTTTTGGAACATGGCCTTGCGGTGCGAGCTGGTGCGGCTCAGGTGACGACCACTTTTACGATGACGCATGGTTCATTCCTTACCAAACACTACGTTCGGTGATTACGACGATCAGGCAGTCGCCTTGTCGTCCTTCTTAAGACTTGCAGGCGGCCAGTTGTCGAGGCGCATGCCGAGGGACAGACCGCGGGAGGCCAGAACATCCTTGATTTCAGTCAAGGATTTCTTGCCCAGGTTCGGAGTCTTCAACAGTTCTACTTCGGTACGCTGAATCAGGTCGCCGATGTAGTAAATGTTTTCCGCCTTAAGGCAGTTGGCCGAACGTACAGTCAGTTCCAGATCGTCAACCGGGCGAAGCAGGATCGGATCGATCTCGTCTTCCTGCTCGACAACCACTGGCTCACTGTCACCTTTGAGGTCGACGAACGCAGCCAACTGCTGTTGCAGGATGGTTGCGGCGCGGCGAATAGCCTCTTCAGGATCCAGAGTACCGTTGGTTTCCAGATCAATAACCAGCTTGTCCAGGTTAGTACGCTGCTCGACACGGGCGTTTTCCACCACGTATGCGATACGGCGAACCGGGCTGAACGAAGAGTCGAGCTGCAAGCGACCGATGCTGCGGCTTTCGTCTTCATCGCTCTGACGCGAGTCTGCCGGTTCATAACCACGACCACGAGCTACTACGAGCTTCATGTTCAGGGCGCCGTTAGACGCCAGGTTAGCGATTACGTGATCGGGATTAACGATCTCGACATCATGATCCAGCTGAATATCGGCAGCGGTAACCACCCCCGAACCCTTCTTCGACAAGGTCAGCGTAACTTCGTCACGACCGTGCAGCTTGATAGCCAGACCTTTAAGGTTCAACAGGATTTCAATTACGTCTTCCTGTACACCTTCGATGGCGCTGTACTCGTGGAGCACACCGTCAATCTCGGCCTCGACTACTGCACAGCCGGGCATTGAGGACAACAGGATGCGGCGCAGCGCGTTGCCCAGGGTATGGCCGAAACCACGCTCGAGAGGCTCGAGTGTGATCTTGGCGCGGGTTGGACTGACAACCTGCACATCAATGTGGCGGGGTGTCAGGAACTCATTTACCGAAATCTGCATGGATGCACCTATTTTCTAGCCCTTACTTGGAGTAGAGCTCGACAATCAGGCTTTCGTTGATGTCGGCGGACAGATCACTGCGAGCTGGAACGTTCTTGAAAACGCCCGACTTCTTCTCAGTGTCTACTTCTACCCATTCTACGCGGCCACGTTGGGCACACAGATCGAGAGCTTGGACAATGCGAAGTTGATTTTTTGCTTTCTCGCGAACAGCAACCACGTCACCAGCACGAACCTGGTAGGACGGAACGTTAACGGTCTGACCGTTTACGCTGATCGACTTGTGCGATACCAGCTGACGGGATTCGGCACGAGTCGAACCAAAGCCCATACGGTATACAACGTTGTCCAGACGGCATTCGAGCAGTTGCAGCAGGTTCTCACCGGTTGCGCCTTTCTTGCTCGCAGCAGCTTTGTAGTAACCGCTGAACTGACGCTCGAGAACGCCGTAGATACGACGGACCTTCTGCTTTTCACGCAGTTGGGTGCCGTAGTCGGACTGGCGACCGCGGCGTTGGCCGTGGATACCAGGTGCTGCTTCAATGTTGCACTTCGATTCGATCGCGCGCACGCCGCTCTTCAGGAAGAGATCGGTGCCTTCGCGACGAGCGAGTTTGCATTTTGGACCAATGTAACGAGCCATTCTTTACAATCTCCTGGATTACACGCGGCGCTTCTTCGGCGGACGGCACCCGTTGTGCGGGATTGGCGTCACGTCGGTGATGCTGGCGATCTTGTAGCCACAGCCGTTCAAAGCGCGGACTGCGGATTCACGACCTGGACCTGGACCTTTGACGTTGACGTCGAGGTTTTTCAGGCCGTATTCCAGCGCAGCTTGACCAGCACGTTCAGCAGCTACTTGAGCGGCAAACGGGGTGGACTTGCGGGAACCGCGGAAACCCGAACCACCGGAGGTAGCCCAGGAAAGAGCGTTACCTTGACGGTCGGTGATGGTCACGATGGTGTTGTTAAAAGAAGCATGGATGTGGGCGATGCCATCAACCACTGTCTTTTTAACTTTTTTACGAGGACGAGCAGCAGGTTTTGCCATGATTAAATTCCTGTCGATTCGCTGGGGCGATTACTTGCGGATCGGCTTACGCGGACCTTTACGGGTACGCGCGTTGGTCTTGGTACGCTGACCGCGTACTGGCAGACCACGACGATGACGCAGACCGCGATAGCAACCGAGGTCCATCAAGCGCTTGATTTTCATGTTGATTTCGCGACGCAGGTCACCTTCAGTGGTGAACTTCGCCACTTCGCCACGCAGCTGTTCAATTTGCTCGTCGCTCAGATCCTTGATCTTTGCAGCTGGGTTTACACCAGCGTCTGCACAGATTTTCTGTGCAGTAGTGCGACCAACACCATAGATGTAGGTCAGCGAGATAACAGTATGCTTGTTATCTGGAATGTTAACGCCTGCAATACGGGCCATTCAGTGGGACTCCAATTGACAGCTACCTACGCCCCGGAAGCCAAGAAATAGGGCGCGAGATAATATCGCTGTAATAACAAATAATCAACCCGGTAGCGCACTAGCTACCGGGTTTGAAGCACAATCACACTCAGCCTTGGCGCTGTTTGTGACGCGGTTCCGCGCTGCAAATTACTCGAACAACACCTTCGCGGCGAATAATCTTGCAGTTACGGCACAGCTTTTTCACCGATGCACGAACTTTCATCACCAACTCCTCGAACCTTATGGGTCAGCGCAGCATGCCGCTGCCGTAACCCTTCAGGTTGGCTTTCTTCATCAGGGATTCGTACTGGTGCGAAACGAGGTGCGATTGTACTTGGGACATGAAGTCCATCACAACCACGACGACGATCAGCAACGAGGTCCCGCCAAGGTAGAACGGAACGTTGGCTGCAACCACCAGGAACTGGGGCAACAGGCAGACGGCCGTCATGTAAAGAGCACCGAACATGGTCAAGCGAGTCAGAACGCCATCAATGTAGCGCGCAGACTGCTCACCTGGACGGATACCCGGAATAAAGGCACCGGACTTCTTCAGGTTTTCCGCTACGTCCTTCGGATTGAACATCAACGCCGTATAGAAGAAGCAGAAGAAAATAATCCCTGCACTAAACAGCAGAATATTCAACGGCTGACCAGGAGCGATCGACTGCGAGATGTCCTGCAACCAGCCCATACCTTCAGACTGGCCGAACCAGGCACCCAACGAAGCCGGAAACAGCAAAATGCTGCTCGCGAAAATAGCCGGAATAACACCGGCCATGTTCACCTTCAGCGGCAAGTGGCTAGTCTGCGCGGCAAAGACCTTGCGGCCCTGCTGACGCTTGGCGTAGTGAACAGCAATACGACGCTGACCACGCTCAATGAACACCACGAAACCGATAATCGCTACTGCCAGCAAACCGATGGCAACCAGGGCGAAGATGTTGATATCACCCTGACGTGCAGACTCGAAAGACTGCCCGATCGCTCTCGGAAGACCGGCGACGATACCCGAAAAAATCAACATCGAGATACCGTTGCCAACACCACGCTCAGTAATCTGCTCACCCAGCCACATCATGAACATCGCACCAGCCACAAACGTGGATACCGCGACGAAATGGAAGCCAAAGTCACCAGTGAACGCAACGCCCTGCCCCGCCAGACCAATGGACATGCCAATGGCCTGAACGAGAGCGAGGACGACAGTGCCGTAGCGGGTGTACTGGCTGATCTTGCGACGGCCAGCTTCACCTTCCTTCTTCAACTGTTCCAGCTGCGGACTGACGGCGGTCATCAGCTGCATGATGATCGATGCCGAAATGTACGGCATGATCCCCAATGCAAAAATGCTCATCCGTTCCAGTGCGCCGCCGGAAAACATGTTGAACAAGCTAAGAATGGTCCCCTCATTCTGTCGAAACAGGTCCGCGAGTCGGTCCGGATTGATACCTGGAACCGGGATGTGTGCGCCTATTCGGTAGACGATAATCGCCAGGAACAGAAAACGCAGACGAGCCCAGAGTTCAGACATGCCACCGCTTTTGCCGATCGCAGAGAGAGCACCTTGCTTAGCCATTTATTCCTCGAACTTGCCGCCAGCTGCTTCGATAGCCGCACGCGCACCTTTGGTGGCGCCGATTCCCTTGCCGATAGTGACAGCGCGAGCCACTTCACCGGACAGCATGATTTTCACACGCTGTACGTTGACGTTGATCACGTTGGCATCTTTCAGGGACTGCACAGTGACGATGTCGCCTTCCACTTTAGCCAGCTCGGACAGACGCACTTCTGCGCGATCCATGGCCTTCAGGGAAACGAAACCGAACTTCGGCAGGCGACGATGCAGCGGCTGTTGACCGCCTTCAAAGCCTGGAGCAATGGTGCCACCGGAGCGAGAGGTCTGACCTTTGTGACCACGGCCACCAGTCTTACCCAAACCGCTACCGATACCACGGCCCGGACGATGCTTTTCGCGGCGGGAACCCGGCGCTGGACTCAGATCATTGAGTTTCATCGATTAACCCTCGACACGCAGCATGTAGTAAGCCTTGTTGATCATCCCGCGATTCTCGGGAGTATCCTGGACTTCTACAGTGTGACCGATGCGACGCAGACCCAGACCCTTAACGCACAGTTTGTGGTTAGGGATACGGCCGGTCATGCTTTTGATCAGCGTAACTTTGACGGTAGCCATGATCAGCAGATCTCCTTGACGCTTTTGCCACGCTTGGCAGCAATGGATTCAGGAGACTGCATTGCTTTCAAACCCTTGAAAGTGGCGTGAACCACGTTTACCGGGTTAGTCGAGCCGTAGCACTTGGCCAGAACGTTCTGAACGCCAGCAACTTCGAGGACAGCACGCATAGCGCCGCCAGCGATGATACCGGTACCTTCAGAAGCAGGCTGCATGTACACCTTCGAAGCGCCGTGAGCGGACTTCATTGCGTATTGCAGAGTGGTGCCGTTCAGATCAACCTGAATCATGTTGCGGCGAGCAGCTTCCATTGCCTTCTGGATCGCAGCAGGCACTTCACGCGACTTGCCACGGCCGAAGCCAACACGGCCCTTACCGTCACCAACCACGGTCAACGCGGTGAAAGTGAAGATACGGCCGCCTTTAACGGTTTTGGCTACGCGGTTAACTTGAACCAGCTTCTCGATGTAGCCTTCGTCGCGCTTTTGGTCGTTATTTGACATAACTTAGAACTCCAGCCCAGCTTCACGAGCAGCATCAGCCAGCGCCTTGACGCGGCCGTGGTACTTGAAGCCAGAGCGGTCGAAAGCCACCTGCGAGACGCCAGCGGCTTTAGCACGCGTAGCGACCAGCTGGCCAACCTTAGTGGCCGCGTCGATGTTGCCGGTGGCACCATCACGCAGTTCTTTATCCAAAGTCGAGGCGCTTGCCAGGACTTTGTTGCCGTCGGCCGAAATGACCTGGGCGTAGATGTGCTGCGAAGAGCGGAACACGCAGAGACGCACGACTTCGAGTTCGTGCATTTTCAGGCGTGCTTTGCGAGCGCGACGCAGTCGAGTAACTTTTTTGTCGGTCATTTGCTATGCCCTACTTCTTCTTGGCTTCTTTACGACGGACGACTTCGTCCGCGTAGCGCACACCTTTGCCTTTGTACGGCTCTGGTGGACGGAAGTCGCGGATCTCGGCGGCCACTTGACCTACCAGCTGCTTGTCGATGCCCTTGATCAGGATATCGGTCTGGCTAGGAGTCTCAGCGGTGATGCCTTCCGGCAGTTCGTAATCCACTGGGTGCGAGAAGCCAAGAGCCAGGTTCAGCACTGTGCCCTTTGCTTGCGCCTTGTAACCAACACCGACCAGCTGGAGCTTGCGCTCGAAGCCTTGGCTTACGCCCTGGACCATGTTGTTTACCAACGCACGAGTGGTACCAGCCATCGCGCGAGTCTGTTGATCGCCGTTGCGAGCAGCGAAACGCAGCTCACCAGCTTCTTCAACGATCTCAACGGACGAGTGGACGTTCAGTTCGAGAGTGCCCTTGGCACCCTTCACCGAAAGCTGTTGGCCTGCGAATTTTACTTCGACACCGGCTGGCAGCTTAACGGGGTTCTTAGCGACGCGAGACATGCTTATCCCCCCTTAGAACACAGTGCAAAGAACTTCGCCGCCGACACCGGCAGCGCGCGCAGCACGATCAGTCATCACACCCTTGTTGGTGGAGACGATAGACACACCGAGACCGCCACGAACTTTTGGCAGATCATCGACGGACTTGTACTGACGCAGGCCTGGACGGCTAACGCGCTTCACTTCTTCGATAACCGGACGGCCTTCGAAGTACTTCAGCTCGATGGACAGCAGAGGTTTGATTTCGCTGCTGATCTGATAACCCGCAATGTAACCTTCGTCCTTCAGGACTTTGGCAACAGCTACCTTCAACGTGGAAGACGGCATGCTTACGACGGACTTTTCAGCCATCTGGGCATTACGGATACGAGTTAGCATGTCCGCTAACGGGTCCTGCATACTCATGGGCTAGACGCTCCTAATACAAAAAAATTAGCCTTGCGGCTATTGGTGTCGCCGAGAATCTCCGGGCATGAAAAACACGGGCTCAGGCGAGCCGGGTATTCTAGACACACGCCAGAAATGAATCAAGCCCCAAAAGGGGCTTGATCCAGATTCAAGGCCACCGGTGGTCAGGATCTTGCGATCCTGGACACCGAGACTTTGACAGTACTTACCAGCTGGCTTTAACCAGACCAGGTACGTCACCACGCATGGCAGCTTCACGCAGCTTGTTACGGCCGAGGCCGAACTTGCGGTAAACGCCGTGTGGACGACCGGTCAGGCGGCAGCGGTTACGCATGCGCGAAGCGCTTGCATCACGTGGCTGCTTCTGCAGGGCTACTGTCGCTTCCCAACGCGCTTCTGGACTTGCGTTCAGATCAACGATGATAGCTTTCAGTGCTGCACGCTTTTTGGCGTACTTGGCAACCGTGAGCTGACGCTTCAGCTCGCGGTTTTTCATGCTCATCTTGGCCATGGTCCTACTCCAATCAGTTGCGGAACGGGAATTTGAACGCACGCAGCAGAGCGCGGCCTTCATCATCGTTCTTGGCAGTGGTGGTCAGGGTGATGTCCAGACCGCGGAGAGCATCGATCTTGTCGTAGTCGATTTCCGGGAAGATGATCTGCTCTTTCACGCCCATGCTGTAGTTGCCACGACCATCGAAGGACTTGGCATTCAGGCCGCGGAAGTCGCGAACCCGAGGCAGGGAGATCGACAGCAGACGATCCAGGAACTCGTACATACGCTCACGGCGCAGAGTCACTTTGACGCCGATCGGCCAACCTTCACGGACTTTGAAGCCAGCGATGGATTTGCGAGCGTAGGTCACAACGACTTTCTGGCCGGTGATCTTTTCCAGGTCAGCAACAGCGTGCTCGATGACTTTCTTGTCGCCGATCGCTTCGCCCAGACCCATGTTCAGGGTGATTTTGGTAACGCGCGGAACTTCCATCACGTTCGAAAGCTTAAGTTCTTCCTTAAGTTTCGGAGCGATTTCCTTCCGGTAAATCTCTTTTAGTCGTGCCATGGTCTTCTACCTAGCAGTGTTCAAGCATCAACCGCTTTTTGGGTCGACTTGAAGACACGAATTTTCTTACCGTCTTCTACTTTGAAACCAACGCGGTCAGCCTTGTTGGTTTCGCCGTTGAAGATGGCGACGTTGGAAGCGTGCAGTGGCGCTTCTTTCTCGACGATACCGCCCTGTACGCCCGACATCGGGTTAGGCTTGGTATGACGCTTGACCAGGTTCAGACCACCAACAACCAGACGGTTGTCAGCAAGAACCTTCAGCACCTTACCGCGCTTACCTTTGTCTTTGCCGGCGATCACGATGATCTCGTCGTCACGACGAATCTTTTGCATGTCGGATCTCCTTACAGCACTTCTGGGGCGAGCGAGACGATCTTCATGAACTTCTCAGTACGAAGCTCACGGGTCACTGGCCCAAAGATACGGGTGCCGATCGGCTCTTGCTTGTTGTTCAACAGAACAGCAGCGTTGCCATCAAAGCGGATAATGGAGCCATCAGCACGACGTACGCCGTGACGAGTGCGGACTACAACAGCAGTCATCACTTGGCCTTTTTTCACCTTACCGCGAGGAATTGCTTCCTTGACGGTAACTTTGATGATGTCACCGATACCAGCGTAACGACGATGGGAGCCACCCAGCACCTTGATGCACATAACGCGGCGAGCGCCGCTGTTATCGGCCACATCGAGCATGGATTGAGTCTGAATCATATAATTTCTCCGACCCCTAGTCCTTAGACTTCCACAGCGCGTTCGAGAACATCAACCAGCGCCCAAGACTTGGTCTTGGCCAAAGGACGAGTTTCACGAATAGTGACTTTGTCGCCGATGTGGCACTGATTGGTTTCGTCGTGCGCGTGCAGCTTAGTCGAACGCTTAACGTATTTACCGTAGATCGGGTGCTTAACGCGACGCTCGATCAGAACGGTGATGGTTTTGTCCATCTTGTCGCTGACAACACGGCCAGTCAGCGTACGGACAGTCTTTTCGGCTTCAGCCATGATCACTTACCTGCCTGCTGGTTGAGCACAGTCTTCACGCGAGCGATGTCACGCTTAACTTGCGAGAGCAGATGAGACTGCCCCAACTGGCCAGTTGCTTTCTGCATACGCAGATTGAACTGGTCGCGCAGCAAGCCGAGCAGTTGCTCGTTCAGCTGCTGTGCGGATTTTTCACGAAGTTCATTCGCTTTCATCACATCACCGTCCGTTTAACAAAGGAGGTGGCGAGCGGCAGCTTTGCAGCAGCCAGGGCGAAAGCCTCACGCGCCAGCTCTTCAGAAACACCCTCGATTTCATACAGGACTTTGCCTGGCTGAATCTGGGCAACCCAGTATTCGACGTTACCCTTACCTTTACCCATCCGAACTTCGAGTGGCTTCTTGGAAATAGGCTTGTCCGGGAATACACGGATCCAGATCTTGCCGCCACGTTTTACGTGACGGGTCAGAGCACGACGCGCTGACTCGATCTGACGAGCGGTGAGACGACCACGAGCAACAGACTTCAGCGCGAACTCGCCGAAGCTGACTTTGCTACCGCGCAGTGCCAGACCACGGTTGTGGCCGGTCATCTGCTTGCGGAACTTCGTACGCTTTGGTTGCAACATTTGGCGTACCCCTTACTTGGCAGCTTTTTTACGAGGCGCTGGTGCTTGCGGCTTCAGCTCTTCCTGGCGACCACCAATCACTTCGCCTTTGAAGATCCAAACCTTTACACCGATCACACCGTAAGTGGTGTGAGCTTCGTAGTTGGCATAGTCGATGTCGGCACGCAGGGTGTGCAGTGGCACACGACCTTCGCGATACCATTCAGTACGTGCGATTTCAGCACCGCCGAGACGACCGCTCACTTGGATTTTGATGCCCTTGGCACCAATGCGCATTGCGTTCTGTACAGCGCGCTTCATAGCGCGACGGAACATTACGCGACGCTCCAGCTGCTGAGCTACGCTCTGCGCAACCAGCATACCGTCGAGCTCCGGCTTGCGGATCTCTTCGATATTGATGTGCACAGGCACACCCATTTGCTTGGTCAGGTCCTGACGCAGTTTTTCAACATCTTCACCTTTCTTCCCGATAACGATACCTGGACGAGCGGTGTGGATGGTGATGCGTGCAGTTTGGGCCGGACGATGGATATCGATACGGCTTACGGACGCGCTTTTTAGTTTGTCTTGGAGATACTCACGCACATTCAGATCTGCGAGCAAATAGTCCGCATAAGTCCGACCGTCTGCGTACCAGACGGAGGTGTGCTCCTTGACGATTCCCAGGCGAATGCCAATGGGATGTACTTTCTGACCCATCTCTTCGACTCCGTTACTTGTCAGCAACCTTGACAGTGATATGGCAAGACCGCTTGACGATGCGATCAGCACGGCCTTTGGCACGCGGCATGATGCGCTTCAGCGAACGCCCTTCGTTGACGAAAACAGTGCTGACCTTCAGGTCATCAACGTCTGCGCCTTCGTTATGCTCGGCGTTGGCTACGGCCGACTCCAGCACTTTCTTCATGATCTCGGCGGCTTTCTTACTGCTGAAAGCCAACAGGTTGAGCGCTTCGCCCACCTTCTTCCCGCGGATCTGGTCGGCGACCAAGCGGGCTTTCTGGGCGGAGATTCGAGCGCCCGACAACTTAGCGGCTACTTCCATTTCCTAACCCCTTAACGCTTGGCTTTCTTGTCAGCCACGTGCCCGCGATAGTTACGGGTACCGGCGAACTCGCCCAGTTTGTGGCCGACCATGTCTTCGTTCACGAGAACTGGGACGTGCTGACGACCGTTATGTACTGCGATGGTCAAACCGACCATTTGTGGCAGGATCATCGAACGACGCGACCAGGTTTTCACTGGTTTGCGATCGTTCTTTTCCGCCGCCACTTCGATCTTCTTCAGTAGGTGAAGATCGATAAAAGGACCTTTTTTCAGAGAACGTGGCACTGTCGTATCCCTCTATTTACTTGCGACGACGGACGATCATTTTGTCGGTACGCTTATTACCACGAGTCTTCGCGCCCTTAGTCGGGAAGCCCCATGGCGATACCGGATGACGACCACCGGAGGTACGACCTTCACCACCACCATGTGGGTGGTCAACCGGGTTCATGGCAACACCACGAACGGTTGGGCGAACGCCACGCCAGCGCTTGGCACCAGCTTTACCCAGCGAACGCAGGCTGTGCTCGGAGTTCGAGACTTCGCCCAGGGTCGCACGGCACTCAGCCAGCACTTTACGCATCTCACCAGAACGCAGACGCAGGGTCACGTAGACACCTTCACGAGCGATCAGCTGAGCCGAAGCACCAGCGGAACGAGCGATCTGAGCACCTTTACCTGGCTTCAACTCGATGCCGTGTACGGTGCTACCAACTGGAATGTTACGCAGTTGCAGGGAGTTGCCCGGCTTGATTGGAGCCAGAGCGCCTGCGATCAGCTGGTCGCCAGCACTCACGCCTTTAGGGGCGATGATGTAGCGGCGCTCGCCGTCTGCATAGCACAGCAGTGCGATGTGAGCGGTACGGTTTGGATCGTATTCGATACGCTCGACAGTGGCGGAGATGCCATCTTTGTCGTTGCGACGGAAGTCGACCAGACGGTAATGCTGCTTATGACCACCACCAACGTGACGAGTAGTGATGCGGCCATTGTTGTTACGACCACCAGACTTCGATTTCTTCTCGATCAGCGGTGCGTGAGGAGCGCCTTTATGCAGCTCCTGGTTGACCACCTTGACCACAAAACGGCGGCCAGGGGAAGTCGGTTTGCATTTAACGATTGCCATGATGCACCCCTTCCTTACTCAGCACTGCTGCTGAAATCGAGATCTTGGCCTGGCTGAAGGGAGATAACTGCCTTCTTCCAGTCATTACGCTTGCCCAGACCGCGAGCAGTGCGCTTGCTCTTACCCAGAACATTCAGGGTAGTTACGCGCTCTACTTTCACGCTGAACAGGCTTTCGACGGCCTTCTTGATTTCCAGCTTGGTTGCGTCAGTAGCAACCTTGAAAACGAACTGGCCTTTCTTGTCTGCCAGAACCGTAGCCTTCTCGGAAACGTGCGGGCCAAGCAGAACTTTAAATACGCGTTCCTGGTTCATCCCAGCAGCTCCTCGAATTTCTTCACGGCCGACACGGTGATCAACACCTTGTCGTATGCGATCAGACTAACTGGATCGGAACCTTGCACATCACGTACATCCACGTGTGGCAGGTTACGAGCAGCCAGGTACAGGTTCTGATCAACAGCATCCGACACGATCAGAACGTCGGTCAGGCTCATGTTGTTCAGTTTGCCCAGCAGGTCTTTGGTTTTCGGCGTTTCAACGGCGAAATCCTGAACCACGACCAGACGATCAGTACGCACCAGCTCAGCAAGGATGGAACGCATTGCTGCGCGATACATCTTCTTGTTCAGCTTCTGGGAGTGATCCTGTGGACGAGCTGCGAAAGTGGTACCGCCGCCACGCCAGATTGGGCTACGGATAGTACCGGCACGAGCACGGCCAGTACCTTTCTGACGCCATGGGCGCTTGCCGCCACCACGAACGTCGGAACGGGTCTTTTGCTGCTTGGAACCCTGACGACCGCCAGCCATGTAGGCCACGACTGCTTGGTGAACCAGCGTCTCGTTGAATTCGCCGCCAAATGTCAGTTCGGAAACTTCGATCGCTTGAGCGTCATTTACGTTTAATTGCATGTCAGCTTCCCCTTAACCGCGAGCCTTGGCTGCTGGACGTACAACCACGTTGCCGCCAGTAGCGCCAGGAACAGCGCCCTTGACCAACAACAGATTGCGTTCAGCGTCCACGCGCACTACTTCGAGGGACTGCACGGTCACGCGCTCAGCGCCCATATGACCGGACATTTTTTTGCCCTTGAATACACGACCAGGAGTCTGGCACTGGCCGATAGAGCCTGGAACGCGGTGGGATACGGAGTTACCGTGGGTGTTATCTTGCCCGCGGAAGTTCCAACGCTTGATCGTACCCTGGAAGCCCTTACCTTTGGACTGACCGGTTACATCAACCAGTTGGCCAGCGGCGAAGAGTTCAGCTTTGATCAGATCGCCGGCCTGGTACTCGCCTTCTTCAAGGCGGAATTCCATTACGGTACGACCGGCAGCAACGTTCGCCTTGGCGAAGTGGCCAGCCTGAGCTGCTGTTACACGCGAAGCACGACGCTCGCCGACAGTGACTTGCACTGCACGATAGCCATCGGTCTCTTCAGTTTTGAACTGGGTGACGCGATTCGGCTCGATCTCAATGACCGTGACCGGAATGGAGACACCTTCTTCGGTGAAAATACGGGTCATACCGCATTTACGACCGACTACACCAATAGTCATGTTGTAAACCTCATGAGTGTACGGGGCTTTCACCCGCTATGGCCGCCCATTTCAGAGCGTTACACGACCAAGACCGAGTCTTAGCCGAGGCTGATCTGCACTTCCACACCGGCCGCAAGATCAAGCTTCATAAGAGCGTCAACGGTTTTATCCGTTGGCTGGACGATGTCCAGAACACGCTTATGAGTACGGATCTCGTACTGGTCACGCGCGTCTTTGTTGACGTGCGGAGAAACCAGAACGGTGAACCGCTCTTTACGGGTAGGCAGTGGAATAGGACCACGCACTTGAGCACCAGTACGTTTCGCGGTTTCCACGATTTCCTGGGTTGATTGGTCGATCAGGCGATGGTCGAAAGCCTTCAACCTGATACGGATTTGCTGATTTTGCATTGGATTTCAGACTCCGGCTGCTATTCCCACCGGGCGCAATACGCCCGTTAAAAGGAGGCGCAATTCTATAGACGCCCCACATAGGTGTCAACCCAATAAAAAAGCCCCCGCTGAGCGGGGGCTTTTTCAAAGCATCAAAGCCATCTCAAAAAGAGATTACTCGATGATTTTGGCTACTACGCCAGCACCAACGGTACGGCCGCCTTCGCGGATTGCGAAACGCAGACCGTCTTCCATTGCGATGGTTTTGATCAGGGTAACAGTCATCTGAATGTTGTCACCTGGCATTACCATTTCAACGCCTTCTGGCAGTTCGCAGTTACCGGTCACGTCAGTAGTACGGAAGTAGAACTGTGGACGGTAGCCCTTGAAGAACGGAGTGTGACGACCGCCTTCTTCCTTGCTCAGAACGTAAACTTCTGCGGTGAACTTGGTGTGCGGCTTAACCGAACCCGGCTTAACCAGAACCTGGCCACGCTCAACGTCGTCACGCTTGGTACCACGCAGCAGAACGCCGCAGTTCTCGCCAGCACGACCTTCGTCGAGCAGCTTGCGGAACATCTCAACACCGGTGCAGGTGGTGGTGGTGGTGTCACGCAGACCAACGATTTCCAGTGCGTCTTGTACGCGAACGATACCGCGCTCGATACGACCAGTCACAACGGTACCACGACCGGAGATCGAGAATACGTCTTCGATTGGCATCAGGAACGGCTTGTCGATAGCACGCTCTGGCTCTGGGATGTAGCTGTCCAGAGTCTCTACCAGCTTCTTGACAGCGGTAGTGCCCATTTCGTTGTCGTCTTTGCCTTCCAGCGCCATACGAGCGGAGCCGATGATGATTGGAGTGTCATCACCTGGGAAGTCGTAAGTGCTCAGCAGGTCGCGCACTTCCATCTCTACCAGTTCCAGCAGCTCAGCGTCGTCTACCAGGTCAGCCTTGTTCAGGAAAACCACGATGTACGGAACGCCTACCTGACGGGACAGCAGGATGTGCTCACGGGTTTGTGGCATCGGACCATCAGCGGCCGAGCAAACCAGGATCGCGCCGTCCATCTGGGCAGCACCAGTGATCATGTTCTTCACGTAGTCAGCGTGACCTGGGCAGTCAACGTGAGCGTAGTGACGAATGTTCGAGTTGTACTCGACGTGCGCGGTGTTGATGGTGATACCACGAGCCTTCTCTTCCGGCGCGCTGTCGATCTTGTCGAACTCAACGACTGCGGAACCGAAAACTTCGGAGCAAACGCGAGTCAGAGCAGCGGTCAGAGTGGTTTTACCGTGGTCAACGTGACCGATGGTGCCAACGTTGACGTGCGGTAGGGAACGATCAAATTTTTCTTTAGCCACGACAATTAACTCCTTGCCTAAAGGACTGAATCAGCCTTGTTTTTTGGTTACAGTTTCGACGATATGCGACGGAGCTGTATCGTACTTTTTGAATTCCATAGAGTAGCTTGCGCGACCCTGGGACATGGAGCGAACGTCGGTCGCATAACCGAACATCTCACCCAGCGGAACTTCGGCGCGAATTACCTTGCCGGAGACCGTGTCTTCCATACCCTGAATCATGCCACGGCGACGGTTAAGGTCACCCATAACATCACCCATATAGTCTTCAGGCGTAACAACCTCTACCGCCATGATCGGCTCGAGCAACTCACCACCGCCCTTCTGGGCCAGTTGCTTGGTCGCCATGGAAGCAGCCACCTTAAACGCCATCTCGTTCGAGTCGACGTCGTGGTAAGAACCATCAAACACGGTAGCCTTCAGGCCGATCAGCGGATAACCGGCAACTACGCCGTTCTTCATCTGCTCTTCGATACCCTTCTGGATAGCCGGGATGTATTCCTTAGGAACCACACCACCTACCACTTCGTTCAAGAATTGCAGACCTTCCTGACCTTCGTCAGCAGGAGCAAAACGAATCCAGCAATGACCGAACTGGCCACGACCACCGGACTGGCGAACGAACTTGCCTTCGATTTCGCAGTTCTTCGTGATGCGCTCACGGTACGAAACTTGAGGCTTACCGATGTTGGCTTCAACGTTGAACTCACGGCGCATCCGGTCAACCAGGATGTCCAGGTGCAACTCACCCATACCAGAGATGATCGTTTGACCAGTCTCTTCATCAGTCTTGACGCGGAAAGACGGGTCTTCCTGAGCAAGCTTGCCCAGAGCGATACCCATTTTTTCCTGGTCATCCTTGGTCTTCGGCTCTACCGCAACCGAAATAACCGGCTCCGGGAAGTCCATGCGAACCAGGATGATTGGCGAATCGGCGTTGCACAAAGTCTCACCAGTGGTGACGTCCTTCATGCCGATCAGGGCCGCGATGTCACCAGCGCGCACTTCCTTGATCTCTTCACGGGCGTTTGCGTGCATTTGCACCATACGACCCACGCGCTCTTTCTTGCCCTTAACCGAGTTGATCACGCCGTCACCGGAGTTCAACACGCCCGAGTAAACACGGACGAAGGTCAAGGTACCCACGAATGGGTCAGTAGCGATCTTGAACGCCAGAGCTGCGAACGGCTCTTCGTCGCTTGCATGACGCTCCATTTCCTCTTCCTCGTTATCAGGGTTGGAGCCCTTGATAGCAGGAATGTCGGTTGGAGCAGGCAGGAAGTCGATAACGGCGTCGAGAACCAGGGGAACACCCTTGTTCTTGAAGGAAGAACCGCAAACGGCCAGAACGATTTCGCCAGCAATAGTACGCTGACGCAGAGCAGCCTTGATCTCTTCGATCGACAGCTCTTCACCTTCCAGGTACTTGTTCATCAGCTCTTCACTGGCTTCAGCCGCAGCTTCTACCATGTTGCTGCGCCACTCAGTAGCCAGCTCGAGCATATCCGCAGGGATTTCCTTGCGAACAGGAACCATACCCTTGTCAGAGTCGTTCCAGTAGACAGCCTGCATGTTGATCAGATCGATCTGACCCTGGAAGTTGTCTTCCGAACCGATAGCCAGCTGGATCGGCACCGGAGTGTGACCCAGACGCTGCTTGATCTGACCGATCACGCGCAGGAAGTTGGCGCCAGCACGGTCCATCTTGTTCACATAAACAAGACGTGGAACACCGTACTTGTTGGCTTGACGCCATACGGTTTCCGACTGAGGCTCAACACCCGAAGTACCACAGAACACAACGACAGCGCCGTCGAGTACGCGCAGGGAACGCTCTACTTCAATGGTGAAGTCTACGTGGCCCGGGGTATCGATAACGTTGAAGCGATGCTCGTGCGGGTACTGCTTCTCGGAACCTTTCCAGAAGGCGGTGATGGCAGCAGAAGTAATGGTAATACCACGCTCCTGCTCCTGCACCATCCAGTCTGTGGTCGCGGCGCCGTCATGCACCTCGCCCATTTTGTGACTTTTGCCCGTGTAAAAAAGGACGCGCTCGGTGGTGGTGGTTTTACCAGCATCCACGTGAGCGACGATACCAATGTTACGGTAGCGGCTAATCGGAGTAGTACGAGCCATAAAGCCCTCGCAAAATTAGTGAAGCTAAAATTAGAAGCGGTAGTGCGAGAAAGCTTTGTTGGCTTCAGCCATACGGTGCACGTCTTCACGCTTCTTAACTGCAGCACCTTTACCTTCGGCAGCGTCCAACAGTTCGCCAGCCAAACGCAGAGCCATAGACTTCTCGCCACGCTTACGGGCGAAGTCTACCAACCAGCGCATTGCCAGAGCGTTACGACGGGACGGACGAACCTCGACCGGAACCTGGTAAGTAGCACCACCAACGCGGCGCGACTTCACTTCGACCAGCGGAGCGATGGCGTCGAGTGCTTTTTCGAAGAGTTCCAGGGGATCGGTGCCGGTCTTGCGAGCCGCAACGGTTTCCAGGGCACCATAAACGATACGCTCGGCAACGGCCTTCTTGCCGCTTTCCATAACGTGGTTCATGAATTTGGCGAGGATTTGGCTTCCGTATTTCGGATCGTCCAGAATCTCACGCTTTGCTGCTACGCGACGTCTTGGCATTGATAAGCCCTCAAACGGTCTTCAGGTTAGTTCGGGACAGACCCTGTGGGTGCGTGCCCGACCTTACTCTTATCGACTCAATAAAATGAAAATCTGCAAAGCAACCGATTACTTCGGACGCTTGGTACCGTACTTCGAACGACCCTGGTTACGACCTTTAACGCCGGAAGTATCCAAGGAGCCGCGAACGGTGTGGTAACGAACACCTGGCAAGTCTTTTACACGACCGCCGCGGATCAGTACCACGCTGTGCTCTTGCAGGTTGTGGCCTTCACCACCGATGTACGAGGAAACCTCGAAACCGTTGGTCAGACGCACACGGCATACTTTACGCAGTGCCGAGTTAGGTTTTTTCGGCGTGGTGGTGTACACACGGGTGCACACGCCACGACGTTGCGGGCAGTTCTGCAGCGCAGGCACGTCGGATTTCTCGACGATACGCTTACGCGGCTGACGTACCAGCTGGTTGATAGTTGCCATCTACTAGCTCCACTGTTGTCTTGCGACGCTATTGTCTTGCAAGAAAAGCAAAATGGCAGGAATGAATCCCTGCCAAATTTAGGGGTACAAGAGTCTAAAGAGGATCCTGTCCCCAGTCAAGGCAAGGCCCCGCCCTCCCCACCCATCCAACCTCGACAATTTGTCTCGATTCGATGAACGGGGCGACCAGGGCCTTACACTCATTTACCGCAGAACTCAGTTACCGCTCGAGTTCAGCGCTTCGGTCAGTGCAGCTTCCACTTCACTGGCGCTTACGCGCAACGGCTTGTCTGCATCACGGCGACGCTTACGCTCGCTGTGATAGGCCAGGCCGGTACCAGCCGGGATCAGACGACCCACGACCACGTTTTCTTTCAGGCCGCGCAGGTAGTCGCGCTTGCCGGTTACCGCCGCTTCGGTCAGAACGCGAGTGGTTTCCTGGAAGGAAGCCGCCGAGATGAACGATTCGGTGGACAACGACGCCTTGGTGATACCCAGCAGAACTCGGGTGAACTTGGCGACAAACTTGTCTTCCGTAGCCAGCTTCTCGTTCTCGACCAGTACGTGAGTCAGTTCCATCTGGTCGCCCTTGATGAAGCTGGAATCGCCGGACTCGGAGATCTCAACTTTACGCAGCATCTGACGCAGGATGGTCTCGATGTGCTTGTCGTTGATCTTCACGCCCTGCAGACGGTAAACGTCCTGGATCTCGTTCACGATGTACTTGGCCAGCGCACTCACACCCAGCAGACGCAGGATGTCGTGTGGATCGCTTGGACCGTCGGAGATAACTTCGCCGCGGTTTACCTGTTCGCCTTCGAACACGTTCAGGTGACGCCACTTCGGAATCAGCTCTTCATACGGATCGCTACCGTCGTTCGGGGTGATAACCAGACGGCGCTTGCCCTTGGTCTCTTTACCGAACGCGATGGTGCCGCTGACTTCAGCCAGAATCGAAGCTTCTTTCGGACGACGGGCTTCGAACAAGTCGGCAACACGCGGCAGACCACCGGTGATGTCACGGGTCTTGGAAGTCTCTTGCGGGATACGAGCGATAACGTCACCGATCGCGATCTTCGCACCGTCCGCTACACCGACCAGGGCGTTGGCCGGCAGGAAGTACTGAGCGATAACGTCAGTGCCTGGCAGCAACAGATCCTTGCCGTTGTCGTCGACCATCTTCACGGCAGGACGGATATCCTTGCCAGCAGCTGGACGATCCTTTGGATCAAGTACTTCAATGTTGGTCATACCGGTCAATTCGTCTGTTTGACGCTTGATCGTGATGCCTTCTTCCATGCCCACGTAGGTCACGGTACCTTTCATTTCGGTAACGATCGGGTGAGTGTGCGGGTCCCACTTGGCCACGATTGCGCCAGCGTCGACCTTGTCACCTTCTTTAACCGAAATAACAGCACCGTATGGCAGCTTGTAACGCTCGCGCTCACGACCGAAGTCATCCGCGATAGCCAGCTCACCGGAACGGGACACTGCTACCAGGTGGCCATCCGCACGCTCAACGTGCTTCAGGTTGTGCAGACGGACAGTACCGCCGTTCTTCACTTGTACGCTGTCGGCTGCGGAGGTCCGGCTTGCCGCACCACCGATGTGGAACGTACGCATCGTCAGCTGGGTACCCGGCTCACCGATGGACTGGGCAGCGATAACGCCAACCGATTCACCAATGTTCACCTGGTGACCACGCGCCAGATCACGGCCGTAGCACTTGGCGCAAATGCCATAGCGGGTTTCGCAGCTGATCGGCGAACGCACGATCACTTCATCGATGCTGTTCAGCTCGATGAACTCGACCCACTTCTCATCGACCAGAGTGCCGGCAGGAACGATGACGTCCTCGGTCCCTGGCTTGAATACGTCACGGGCGATAACACGACCCAATACGCGCTCACCCAACGGCTCTACAACGTCACCGCCTTCAATGTGCGGAGTCATCAGCAGGCCATGTTCGGTGCCGCAATCGATCTCGGTGACAACCAGATCCTGCGCCACGTCTACCAGACGACGAGTCAGGTAACCGGAGTTCGCCGTTTTCAACGCGGTATCCGCCAGACCTTTACGAGCACCGTGAGTCGAAATGAAGTACTGGAGTACGCTCAAACCTTCACGGAAGTTCGCGGTGATCGGCGTTTCAATGATGGAACCGTCCGGCTTGGCCATCAGACCACGCATACCGGCCAGCTGACGAATCTGTGCTGCGGAACCCCGCGCACCCGAGTCAGCCATCATGTACATCGAGTTGAAGGATTCCTGGTCGACGGTTTCACCGTGACGGTCGACGACCTTCTCTTTCGAGAGGTTGGCCATCATCGCCTTGGAGACTTCGTCGTTCGCCTTGGACCACAAGTCGATTACCTTGTTGTACTTCTCGCCCTGGGTAACCAGGCCGGAGGCGTACTGACTTTCGATCTCTTTCACTTCGTCGGTAGCAGTACCGATGATGCGGGCTTTTTCATCAGGGATAACGAAGTCGTTAACACCAATGGAAACGCCGGAAATGGTCGAGTAAGCGAAACCGGTGTACATCAACTGGTCAGCGAAGATCACGGTCTCTTTCAGACCAACCACGCGGTAGCACTGGTTGATCAGCTTGGAGATTGCCTTTTTCTTCATCGGCAGGTTGACGACGTCGAACGACAGACCTTTTGGTACAACCTGGAACAACAGCGCACGGCCGACAGTGGTGTCGACGATACGGGTGTTGGTCACGCTGCCGCCGTCACGGTCGTTGACGGTTTCGTTGATCCGAACCTTGACCTTGGCGTGCAGTGCGGCTTCGCCGGCACGGAACACACGGTCAACTTCCTGCAGATCCGCGAACACACGACCTTCGCCCTTGGCGTTGATCGCTTCACGAGTCATGTAGTACAGACCCAATACAACGTCCTGCGACGGAACGATGATTGGCTCACCGTTGGCTGGCGACAGAATGTTGTTGGTCGACATCATCAACGCACGCGCTTCGAGCTGGGCTTCCAGCGTCAGCGGTACGTGCACGGCCATTTGGTCGCCGTCGAAGTCGGCGTTGTACGCGGCGCAGACCAGAGGGTGCAGCTGGATAGCCTTACCTTCGATCAGTACCGGTTCAAACGCCTGGATACCCAGACGGTGAAGGGTCGGTGCACGGTTGAGAAGAACCGGGTGTTCGCGAATCACTTCGGCGAGAACGTCCCAAACTTCCGGCAGCTCGCGCTCGACCATCTTCTTGGCAGCCTTGATGGTGGTCGCCAGACCACGCATTTCCAGCTTGCCGAAAATGAACGGCTTGAACAGCTCGAGAGCCATTTTCTTCGGCAGACCGCACTGGTGCAGACGCAGGGTCGGACCTACGGTAATTACCGAACGACCGGAGTAGTCAACACGCTTACCGAGCAAGTTCTGACGGAAACGACCCTGCTTACCCTTGATCATGTCAGCCAGGGATTTCAGAGGACGTTTGTTCGAACCGGTGATAGCGCGGCCACGACGACCGTTGTCGAGCAATGCGTCGACAGCTTCCTGCAACATACGCTTTTCGTTGCGCACGATGATGTCCGGAGCGGACAGGTCCAGCAGGCGCTTCAAACGGTTGTTACGGTTGATCACTCGACGATACAGATCGTTGAGGTCGGAAGTCGCGAAACGACCGCCGTCCAGCGGGACCAGTGGACGCAGATCTGGCGGCAGAACCGGCAGAACGGTCAGCACCATCCACTCTGGCAGGTTGCCGGAGCCCTGGAAGGCTTCCATCAACTTCAGACGCTTGGACAGCTTCTTGATCTTGGTTTCGGAGTTGGTTTGCGGAATTTCTTCACGCAGACGACCAATCTCGTGTTCCAGGTCGATAGCGTGCAGCAGTTCGCGGACAGCTTCGGCACCCATGCGGGCATCGAAATCGTCACCGAACTCTTCCAGCGCTTCGAAGTACTGCTCATCGTTCAGCAGCTGACCTTTTTCAAGGGTGGTCATGCCTGGATCGATAACGACGTAGCTCTCAAAGTAGAGAACGCGCTCGATATCACGCAGGGTCATGTCCATCAGCAAGCCGATACGGGACGGCAGCGATTTCAGGAACCAGATGTGGGCAACAGGCGAAGCCAGTTCGATGTGCGCCATGCGCTCACGACGAACTTTTGCCAGAGCAACTTCAACACCGCACTTCTCGCAGATCACACCGCGGTGCTTCAAGCGCTTGTACTTACCGCACAGGCACTCGTAATCCTTTACCGGGCCAAAGATCTTGGCGCAGAACAGGCCGTCACGCTCAGGCTTGAACGTACGGTAGTTGATGGTTTCCGGCTTTTTTACTTCACCGAACGACCACGAGCGGATCATCTCAGGCGATGCCAATCCGATACGGATGGCGTCGAACTCTTCGACTTGACCCTGGTTTTTCAGCAAATTCAGTAGGTCTTTCAAGGCCTTTCCTCCTGGCGGAGCAGAGAGCGGGCAATCCTGCCCCGCTCTCGATTCGCGTCACGTGTTATTCGGTTTCCAGATCGATATCGATGCCGAGGGAACGAATTTCCTTGATCAACACGTTGAAGGACTCGGGCATGCCCGGCTCCATACGGTGATCGCCATCCACGATGTTTTTGTACATCTTGGTACGGCCGTTCACATCGTCCGACTTCACTGTGAGCATTTCTTGCAGAGTGTAAGCGGCACCGTATGCTTCCAGTGCCCAGACCTCCATCTCCCCGAAACGCTGACCACCGAACTGCGCCTTACCACCCAGCGGTTGCTGGGTAACCAGGCTGTACGAACCGGTAGAACGCGCGTGCATCTTGTCGTCTACCAAGTGGTTCAGCTTCAGCATGTACATGTAGCCAACGGTGACCGGGCGCTCGAACTTGTTGCCGGTACGGCCGTCGGTCAGCTGCATCTGGCCGCTTTCTGGCAGGTCCGCCAGTTTCAGCATGGCCTTGATTTCAACTTCCTTGGCACCGTCGAATACCGGAGTAGCCATTGGTACGCCGTTGCGCAGGTTTTGAGCCAGATCCAGGATTTCCTGGTCCGAGAAGGTATCCAGCGCTTCGTTGCGGCCACCAATCTGGTTGTAGATCTCATCCAGGAAGGTACGCAGCTCAGCAACCTTGCGCTGCTCTTCAACCATGCGGTTGATCTTCTCGCCCAGCCCTTTGGCCGCGAGGCCCAGGTGAGTTTCAAGGATCTGACCAACGTTCATACGCGAAGGTACGCCCAACGGGTTGAGGACAACGTCGACCGGGGTGCCATTGGCATCGTGCGGCATGTCTTCAACCGGCATGATCACGGAAACCACACCTTTGTTACCGTGACGACCGGCCATCTTGTCGCCCGGCTGGATGCGACGACGGATTGCCAGGTAAACCTTGACGATTTTCAACACGCCTGGAGCCAGGTCATCGCCCTGCTGCAGTTTGCGCTTCTTGTCTTCGAACTTGTCGTCCAGCAGACGGCGACGATCAACGATGTAGGCCTGAGCCTTCTCGAGCTGCTCGTTCAGAGCATCTTCAGCCATGCGCAGCTTGAACCACTGGCCGTGCTCAAGACCGTCGAGGATTTCGTCGGTGATTTCCTGGCCTTTCTTCAGACCAGCGCCGCCTTCGGCTGTATGGCCAACCAGTGCGGAGCGCAGACGTTCGAAGGTAGCACCTTCAACGATGCGGAACTCTTCGTTCAGATCCTTGCGGATCTCGTCCAACTGAGACTTCTCGATCGACAGGGCGCGGCTATCACGCTCGACGCCATCACGAGTGAAGACCTGAACGTCGATGACGGTACCTTTGGTACCGGTCGGTACACGCAGGGAAGTGTCTTTAACATCGCTGGCCTTCTCACCGAAGATCGCGCGCAACAGTTTTTCTTCCGGCGTCAGCTGGGTCTCGCCTTTCGGAGTGACCTTGCCGACCAGGATGTCGCCCGGGCCTACTTCGGCGCCGACGTAGACGATACCGGCCTCGTCCAGCTTGTTCAGCGCAGCTTCACCCACGTTCGGGATGTCTGCGGTGATTTCCTCTGGGCCAAGCTTGGTATCACGAGCCACACAGGTCAGTTCCTGAATGTGGATCGTGGTGAAACGGTCTTCCTGAACAACACGCTCGGACAGGCAGATGGAGTCTTCGAAGTTGAAGCCGTTCCATGCCATGAACGCGATACGCATGTTCTGACCCAGTGCCAGTTCACCCATGTCGGTGGACGGGCCGTCGGCCATGATGTCGCTACGCTGAACCCGATCGCCCTTACGTACCAGCGGACGCTGGTTGATGCAGGTGTTCTGGTTGGAGCGGGTGTACTTGGTCAGGTTGTAGATGTCGACACCAGCTTCGCCGGTTTCAACTTCGTCATCGGCAACACGAACCACGATACGGCTGGCGTCGACGGAGTCGATCACGCCGCCACGGCGAGCCACGACGCAAACGCCGGAGTCACGGGCTACGTTACGCTCCATGCCAGTACCTACCAGCGGCTTGTCAGCGCGCAGGGTCGGTACAGCTTGACGCTGCATGTTCGAACCCATCAACGCACGGTTGGCGTCGTCGTGCTCGAGGAACGGAATCAGCGACGCCGCAACCGAAACTACCTGCTTCGGCGATACGTCCATCAAGGTGACGTCTTCCGGCGCCTTGACGGTGAATTCGTTCAGGTGACGAACAGCTACCAGTTCGTCGATCAGGACTTTCTTGTCGTTCATCGTGGCCGAAGCCTGAGCGATCACGTGATCAGCTTCTTCGATGGCGGACAGGAACACGATCTCGTCAGTGACCAGAGCGTCTTTCACCACGCGGTACGGGCTTTCCAGGAAGCCGTACTGGTTGGTGCGCGCATAGGCAGCCAGGGAGTTGATCAGACCGATGTTCGGACCTTCCGGCGTTTCGATCGGGCAAACACGACCGTAGTGGGTCGGGTGTACGTCACGAACTTCAAAGCCGGCACGCTCACGAGTCAAACCGCCAGGGCCGAGTGCGGAAACACGACGCTTGTGGGTGATCTCGGACAGCGGGTTGTTCTGGTCCATGAACTGGGACAGCTGGCTGGAACCGAAGAACTCTTTCACCGCCGCAGCCACTGGCTTGGCGTTGATCAGGTCTTGCGGCATCAGGCCTTCGCTTTCAGCCATCGACAGACGCTCTTTAACCGCACGTTCAACACGCACCAGGCCAACGCGGAACTGGTTTTCGGCCATTTCGCCTACACAGCGAACACGACGGTTACCCAGGTGGTCGATGTCATCGACGATGCCTTTACCGTTACGGATGTCGACCAGAGTCTTCAGAACCGCGACGATGTCTTCCTTGCACAGCACGCCCGAACCTTCGATCTCGGTACGACCGATACGACGGTTGAACTTCATCCGGCCGACCGCAGACAGGTCATAGCGCTCAGGGCTGAAGAACAGGTTGTTGAACAGGGTCTCGGCAGCGTCTTTGGTTGGCGGCTCGCCAGGACGCATCATGCGATAGATCTCGACCAGCGCTTCCAGTTGGTTGCTGGTGGAGTCGATCTTCAAGGTGTCGGAGACGAACGGACCGCAGTCGATATCGTTGGTGTACAGCGTCTCGATGCGAACAACGCCGGCCTTGGCGATTTTCGCCAGGATCTCGGTGCTCAGCTCGGTATTGCACTCTGCCAGGATTTCGCCGGTTGCCGGATGCACGATGACCTTGGCGGTTGTGCGACCCAGGACGTAGTCCAGAGGCACATCCAGCTCTTTGATCCCGGCTTTTTCCAGCTGGTTGATGTGACGAGCGGTGATACGACGACCCTGCTCGACAATAACCTTACCGTTGCCATCCTGGATATCGAGGACAGCGATTTCACCACGCAGGCGCTGAGGCACCAGCTCCAGGCTCAGGGACTCGCCCTTCACGTGGAATACGTTGGTGGTATAGAACGCGTCCAGCACTTCTTCAGTGGTGTAGCCCAACGCGCGCAGCAGTACCGAGGCAGGCAGCTTGCGACGACGGTCGATACGCACGAATACGCAGTCTTTCGGGTCGAACTCGAAGTCCAGCCACGAACCGCGGTAAGGAATGATGCGAGCGGAGTACAGCAGTTTACCGGAGCTGTGCGTCTTGCCACGGTCGTGGTCGAAGAACACGCCCGGGGAACGGTGCAGCTGGGAAACGATCACACGCTCGGTACCATTGATAACGAAGGTACCGTTTTCAGTCATCAGGGGAATTTCACCCATGTAGACTTCTTGCTCTTTGATGTCCTTGATCGCTTTGTTCGACGATTCTTTGTCGAAAATGATCAGGCGCACTTTTACCCGCAAAGGTACGGCGTAAGTTACACCGCGCAATACGCATTCTTTGACATCAAATGCCGGTTCGCCCAGACGATATCCGACGTACTCCAGCGCAGCATTGCCGGAGTAGCTGATGATCGGGAAAACGGATTTGAAGGCCGCATGCAGGCCCACGTCGCGGAACTGATCTTTAGTCGCTCCCGCTTGCAAGAATTCACGATACGAATCCAGCTGGATGGCCAGGAGGTACGGCACATCCATGACGTCCGGCAACTTGCTAAAGTCCTTGCGGATACGTTTTTTCTCAGTATATGAGTAAGCCATCAGCGTTCCCCAGCTTGGTCACCTGCTTGTTTGGCCCCTCCCGACGGGAGCAGCCAGAAAATCGTGCAAACCCCATGGTTTGCGCCACCGCATCGGGTGGTTACAGCACGTTATCGGCACCGACCCAGTCGGCCTCCAATAACGGAAAAAGGCCGGTGGCAAGAGCCACCAGCCATCAGCCTGTCGCTTAACGCTCGGGCTGGAGACGCAAAGTCGAAATTACTTAACTTCGACTTGAGCGCCAGCTTCTTCCAGCTTCTTCTTGGCGTCTTCAGCAGCTTCTTTCGAAACGCCTTCCAGCAGAGTCTGAGGAGCGCCGTCAACTTTCTCTTTGGCTTCTTTCAGGCCCAGACCGGTCAGTTCACGAACGGCCTTGATCACGTTCACTTTCTTGTCGCCAGCGGCAGCCAGGACAACGTTGAACTCGGTTTGTTCTTCAACAACGGCAGCGGCAGCAGCTGGACCAGCAGCAGCAACAGCGGCGGTCACGCCGAAGGTTTCTTCCATTGCTTTGATCAGCTCAACAACTTCCAGAACGGTTTTCTGGCCGATTGCTTCGATGATTTGTTCGTTAGTCAGAGACATGACTTGAATCCTGTATTGGGGTGACAGCTTACGCAGCCATCAAATTAAACATATGATTTTGAAAGGTCCGACCGAGCCTTAGGCTGCAGCAGATTCTTTCTGGTCGCGAACGGCTGCCAGGGTACGAGCCAGCTTGCTGGTAGCGCCTTGGATCACGCTCATCAGCTTCGCAATAGCCTCGTCACGGGTCGGCAGAGTCGCCAACACGTCGATCTGGTTAGCGGCAAGGAACTTGCCATCAAACGCAGCTGCCTTGATCTCGAACTTGCTCTGACCCTTTGCGAATTCCTTGAAGATCCGGGCAGCAGCGCCTGGATGTTCTTTGGAGAATGCAATCAGGGTAGGGCCGGTGAACACGTCGTTGAGGACACTGAATTCAGTGTCAGCAACAGCGCGCTTGAGCAGGGTGTTACGTACAACACGTACGTAAACGCCAGCTTCACGAGCCTCTTTGCGGAGTCCGGTCATTGCGCCTACTGTTACGCCACGGGCATCAGCCACGACAGCGGACAGAGCGACTTTGGCAGCCTCGTTGACTTCAGCGACGATGGCCTTCTTGTCTTCGAGTTTAATTGCCACGGGTTTAACTCCTGCTTGTTACCGTTTCATCTGGTCGAAACCGGATGTCGTTTTGGTGTCTGATTCGGTAAAGAACCGGGAGCACCATCTGCGTAGGCTTGTGGTTTAAGACTTGCGTCGCCTACGGTCTTGGATAGCCCCCGCCAGGCAGGGACCCCAATTTTTCAATTGGCGCAATCGCTTGCGCCAATCTGTGTCTTACGCGTCGAGCGAGCTTTGGTCGATGACCAGACCTGGGCCCATAGTGGTGCTCAGGGTAACGCGCTTGACGTAGATACCTTTCGAGGAAGCTGGCTTGATACGCTTCAGATCAGCGATCAGGGCTTCAACGTTTTCCTTCAGCTTGACGGCGTCGAAACCGATCTTGCCAACGGAAGTGTGGATGATGCCGTTTTTGTCGGTGCGATAACGAACCTGACCTGCCTTGGCGTTTTTAACCGCGGAAGCCACGTCTGGAGTTACGGTGCCGACCTTTGGGTTAGGCATCAGGCCACGTGGACCGAGGATCTGACCCAACTGACCTACAACGCGCATGGCATCCGGGGATGCGATCACTACGTCATAGTTCAGGTCGCCGCCTTTCATTTCGGCAGCCAGGTCGTCCATGCCTACGCGATCAGCGCCGGCAGCCAGAGCGGCTTCAGCAGCTGGACCCTGGGTGAACACAGCAACGCGAACGGTCTTGCCAGTGCCGTGTGGCAGCACAGTAGCGCTACGCACGACCTGGTCGGATTTACGCGGGTCAACGCCCAGGTTAACAGCTACGTCGAACGACTCGCTGAACTTGACAGTCGACAGCTCGGCCAGCAGAGCAGCGGCGTCTACAATGTTGTAGGCCTTGCCTGCTTCGATTTTGCCGGCGATAGCCTTTTGACGCTTGGTCAGCTTAGCCATTACACACCCTCCACGTTAAGGCCCATGCTACGAGCAGAACCGGCGATAGTACGCACGGCTGCTTCCATATCAGCTGCAGTCAAATCCGCGTTTTTGGTTTTCGCGATTTCTTCCAGCTGAGCACGAGTCACAGTGCCAACCTTAACGGTGTTCGGACGAGCGGAACCGCTGGTCAGACCGGCCGCCTTCTTCAGCAGAACCGAAGCAGGGGTGGATTTGGTTTCGAAAGTGAAGCTACGGTCGCTGTAGACAGTGATGATCACTGGAGTCGGCAGGCCTGGCTCAAGACCCTGAGTACGGGCGTTGAAAGCCTTGCAGAATTCCATGATGTTCACGCCGTGCTGACCCAGGGCAGGACCAACAGGTGGGCTTGGGTTAGCCTGAGCGGCTTTCACTTGCAGCTTGATGTAAGCGGTAATCTTCTTGGCCATGAGGCACTCCAATTACGGGTTCGAACGCCTCGAAAGGCTCCCCGGTTACTTGCGCGTTTATCCCAGTGACGACAAAACCCCACAGCCTACGGCTGCGGGGTTGGGATTTTTGTTCAACTAGACCTTTTCGACCTGGCTGAACTCGAGCTCTACCGGAGTAGAGCGACCGAAAATGAGCACCGCGACCTGGATCCGGCTCTTTTCGTAGTTAACTTCTTCGACAACACCAGTAAAGTCCGCAAACGGGCCGTCATTGACTCGTACCGACTCACCTGGCTCGAACAACGTCTTCGGCTTCGGCTTGTCGCTACCATCGGCAACACGACGCAAAATCGCTTCCGCTTCTTTATCAGTGATTGGTGCAGGCTTATCGGCAGTACCACCAATGAAGCCCATCACCCGAGGAGTATCCTTGACCAAGTGCCAAGTACCCTCGTTCATATCCATCTGCACCAGCACGTAGCCAGGGAAGAATTTACGCTCGCTTTTGCGCTTCTGGCCATTGCGCATCTCAACCACTTCTTCAGTGGGAACCAGAATTTCGCCGAAGCCATCTTCCATACCAGCCAGCTTCACGCGCTCGATCAGCGAGCGCATTACATGCTTCTCATAACCGGAGTAAGCATGCACAACATACCAACGCTTAGCCACGGGACACCCTTAGCCGACGATCAAGGAAACAAGCCAGCCGAGCAGGGAATCAAGCCCCCACAACAGCAACGCCATAACCAGAACAACAGCCACCACAATCAGGGTGGTCTGCGTGGTTTCCTGGCGAGTTGGCCATACGACTTTACGAATCTCGGTGCGCGCTTCCTTAACCAGTACAAAGAAAGACTTGCCCTTGACCGTCTGCAGGCCTACAAAGGCAGCTACAGCAGCAATAGCAAGCAATGCGAGTACACGGTACAGGATCGGCGAAGCAGAAAAGTACTGATTGCCAACAACGCCAACAACCACCAGAGCGACTACTACAAGCCACTTCAGGAGGTCGAAACGAGAGCCTTGAGCTTCAGCTTTAGGAGTCATCTATGAAGATCCTGTGAAAAGAAAGCCAGACACACCAGATGAATCTGGCAGGTCAGGAGGGAATCGAACCCCCAACCTACGGTTTTGGAGACCGTCGCTCTGCCAATTGAGCTACTGACCTAAAACAAAATCAGGCCGACCATTATGCCGACCCGAAAAAGACTTTACAACAACTTACTAGGCAACCCTGGCTGCAACACCGATACTTGCGACACCGGCAACCCTCAGAAACACATTCAGGCGCAACCACTACCACCTAAAACAAAGGCAGATATTCTCATATCTGCCTTGTCATATGGAGCTCTTGAGCGGATTTGAACCGCTGACCTCACCCTTACCAAGGGTGTGCTCTACCAACTGAGCTACAAGAGCGTAACACTATGCAAAACCTGTAAACTTGGAGCGGGTAGCGGGAATCGAACCCGCATCATCAGCTTGGAAGGCTGAGGTTCTACCACTAAACTATACCCGCGAGGCTTACAGCTCTCGCTAAAAATGGTGGAGGGGGAAGGATTCGAACCTTCGAAGTCGTAGACGTCAGATTTACAGTCTGATCCCTTTGGCCGCTCGGGAACCCCTCCTAAGCGAGCCGGCATTCTACATCATGCCAGCCTTCTGTCAAGCATTTTCTCAATTAAATCTTGAGGTTAGCTGCTTTGACCTCGCCTCACATCGTTTACCGTTTTAGGTGTTCGCTGTGGAGCGGGCGCCATTCTATGCAAACTATTCGATGGGTGCAACCCCCTCGCACGGCATTATTTTATGTTTTAACTCATTGAATTCTTTAGAAAGGTTTTGCAGCTGCAGATCGTCCAGCCAACGCCGGCTTTCCGGCGCAATACGCACCCAATATCCGGCAGCGTCTGACCCAGCTTTTGGCAGGGCCTGGTATTTGACCTCCATGCCACTCAAACGCCGCTCAACCGCCTGAGCGGCCTCCTGACGCACATACCCCCCCAGATAAAGGCAGCCATTGTCTGTCGAGACAGCTTTGCCCTTATCCCTGGAGGCGTCACTTGCTTCGCTCAACAGGCGGATATCTTGCTGAGACCCGCGATACAGGCTCAAAGGCGTAACATCCTTCGCGCGCAGAGGAGCTTCCTGTTGATGCCAGATGTAATAGAAGCCATTAAGGACAAGCAGCAGCAGAAACAACCAACGCATAGAAACCTCAGGACAAGGGACAGGCCATGGCCAATCCGACAAACACCAAGTCCGGAACCACCCTGGCCCGAGGAACAACCTCAGATACCAGACTTGCATCCCCCCCAGTGAGGAATACAACAAAGTCTTCACCCCAGTAGCTGCGCGCCAACTCAAGCTGAGTCTGAACGAAGCCGCGCAACATCAACAAACAACCACGCTCTACAGCTTCAACAGTCGTGCGACCCGGCACGAGACTTTCCAATGCCTGCTCAGCCGCCAGATCCCCATAACGAATCTTACGAGTATGAGTACGCAACTGATTACGCATCAGCGGCATCCCAGGACAGATGAACCCTCCCAGGTGCTCTCCATCCGCAGCGATGAAGTCTGCAGTCACGGCCGTACCGAAGTCGAGCACCAGGCACGCCCCCGAAGCCAGTTGAAAGCCGCCGAGCATCGCAAGCCAGCGATCCAGGCCGAGCCGCTCAAACTCCTCGTACCCGTTGTGCACACCCGACATTTCGCGCGCAGGCGCTGCGCAAACTACCGGCACATCAAAAGTGTCCTTTAGCAAAGACGTCAGAACACCGGTCTCCTCCGCAGTCCTGACACTCACCAGCCGACAAAACGTGAGGGCAAGCCCTTTGAGAGCCCCCAACCCCTCAAGCAATGCGAGACTGGAATCGACGACCCCCTCACCAAGCACCTGCCCGGCATCAATGGCAAGCACGCGCCATTTGATGAAACTGTTCCCACAATCGAGCTCAAGAATCATCACGCAACCTCAGGCTCAACTCACCACCACTGAAGACTTTCTCCACACCATCCACCTTCAGGCGCAAGGCTCCCTGGCCATCGATGCCAAGCACTTCGCCATCAATTTGATTGACACCGGCAATCAACGACACGCTTCGCCCCTGCCACAGGTGATTTTGTTCCCACTCTGACTGAATGGCCAAAAAACCACCCGCCTGATGGCGAGCCAGGTATCGCTGCAGCATCTCGCCCAACATAGCGACCAATTGGTTGCGATCAAACAATTTGCCTGACTCGAGCCGCATGGACGTCCATTGCTGGTCTACCTCATCAGCTGACTGCATGTTCACATTGACTCCCACCCCGAGGACCACGTGACACACGTCAGCTGGATCGCCCACCAGCTCGAGCAGTATTCCCGCAATCTTTTTCTGACCCACAAGAACATCGTTAGGCCACTTCAATCCAGCAGACGCAATTCCGAGCTCACGCAACGTCTGCAGAACAGCGAGCCCGACGACGAGGCTCAAGCCCTCCAACTGACGCATCCCGCCATCAATACGCAGCACCAGGCTGTAATAGACGTTTTCCGCAAACGGACTGACCCACTTGCGACCCCGACGCCCCCGCCCGGCCGTCTGCCGCTCAGAAAGCACTATAAATGGCGCCGCTTGACCCCGCTCTATAGCACGCAGCGCCTCTGCGTTCGTGGAGTCGATTGAGTCGTAGACCTGGACGGGCCAGTCGCAAGAAACAGCTTTGCCGCTTATCTCGGATGGATCGAGTAGCGCCAATGGCGCGGACAATTGATAGCCGCGCCCACGAACCTTATGAATAGACAACCCCAGCTCAGCCTCTAAATGCTGCAGCTGCTTCCACACGGCACTGCGACTGACGCCCAGGGCAGCACCTAGCGCCTGACCCGAATGGAATCGGCCATCTTTAAGAAGCTTTAACAACGTCAGCATGCAGGTCTCGCCTCACAATGAGGCCCGCATGATAGCCACGCGCCGAGCGATTGCATAGAAATCCAGTAGCCAAGGCTTTTCTGCGGCCAAAAACAAAACCCCTACCTGCCTGCGCAGATAGGGGTTTTGGAATTTAATCTTGACGATGACCTACTCTCACATGGGGAAACCCCACACTACCATCGGCGATGCATCGTTTCACTTCTGAGTTCGGGATGGGATCAGGTGGTTCCAACGCTCTATGGTCGTCAAGAAATTCGGGTACTGAGT
>NZ_NEHO01000002.1 GCF_002113375.1 Pseudomonas sp. R37(2017)
GAGTAACTTGTGATGCTGATAATCTGTTGACTAGCAGTCTGACCCCACAAGCACCCACACGAATTGCTTGATTCAGTTGTTAAAGAGCGGTTGGTTAAGCGCTTTGCTCAACCGAGGCGCGCATTCTACAGCAGCCTCATTTGCTGTCAAGTGATTATTTTCAGAAGTTTTCAAAGTTTCCTTTGCAACTTCAACCACTTGCGCTTCAGATCTCTCGTCAGCGGGAGGCGAATTCTACAGCGTTACTCGCTGCTGTCAACACCTCTTTTTCAACTCCCTGGCGGCTTCGATGAACTGAAGCAACCTGCTGTCGAAACTGCGTAACTCATTGTTTATCAAGGAGTTTTCCGTTTCGACCGCGCCGGAAGTGGGGCGAATTATAGACATCTGAAACCTGCCGTCAAGCAGTGATTCAGGTTTTCTATCAACAATCTGTAGAAAGCAGCCAAACGCCCCAAATGAAGCCTATATAGAGGGGTCAAGGCCCCTCTATATAGGAGAGACCATTCAGAGAACGCCCGAAGCCTTGAATGCGGACACCGCCCCGGCATCCAGACCCAACACCCGCTGCAAAACCTCCAGCGTGTGCTCGCCCAGCAAAGGAGGCGCAAAACGGTATTCCACCGGCGTCTCAGAAAGTCGAATCGGGCTCGCCACCTGGGGCACCTTGCCAGCCAGCGCATGCGGCAGCTCGATAGCCAACCCACGCGCCTTCACCTGAGGATCGGCAAACATCTGCGCCACGTCATTGATAGGCCCGCAAGGCACACCAGCCTGCTCCAGCTGCGCCACCCATTCAGCAGTGGTCTTGAACACCGTTGCCTGGCGAATCAGCGGAATCAGTACAGCCCTGTTTGCCACCCGCAGCTTATTGGTCGAAAAACGCGGATCGTCCGCCCACTGCGGCTGCCCGGCCACTTCCGCGAATTTGCGGAACTGCCCATCATTCCCGACGGTAAGGATGAAATCACCATCCGCCGTAGGAAAGTCCTGATAGGGCACGATGTTCGGATGAGCATTACCCAAGCGTTTAGGCGCATTGCCTGTCGTCAGATAGTTCATTGCCTGGTTGGCCAGACAAGCCACCTGTACGTCCAGTAGAGCCATATCGATATGTTGACCACCGCCGTCGTGATCCCGATGCGCAAGTGCTGCCAGGATCGCAACAGTCGAATACAGCCCCGTCAGGATGTCCGTCAGCGCCACGCCAACCTTCACCGGCCCCGCGCCTTCTTCGCCTTCAGGTCGCCCCGTCAGACTCATGAGACCGCCCAACCCCTGGATCATGAAGTCATAACCGGCACGCTTGGCGTAAGGACCGGTCTGGCCGAATCCGGTGATCGAGCAATAGATCAGATCCGGATTGATCGCTTTCAGCGACTCGTAGTCCAGGCCGTAAGCTGCCAGACCGCCGACCTTGAAGTTCTCGATCAGGATGTCCGACTTGGCCGCCAGTTCGCGCACCAGCTTCTGCCCTTCAGGGCGCGTGAAATCGATGGTAACCGACTGCTTGTTGCGATTGGCCGACAAGTAGTAGGCGGCCTCGCTGGTGTTCTCGCCATACGCGTCTTTAAGGAACGGCGGCCCCCAGGCGCGCGTGTCATCGCCGTTACCTGGGCGCTCGACCTTGATCACTTCGGCGCCAAGGTCGGCCAGGATCTGGCCGGCCCAAGGCCCGGCCAGTACCCGTGATAAATCCAGTACCCGCAGATGCGAAAGCGCGCCCATGGACGTTCTCCTGTTAATAGAACGCCTGGAGGCCGGTTTGGGCGCGACCGAGGATCAGTGCGTGGACGTCGTGGGTACCTTCATAGGTATTCACCACTTCCAGGTTCACCAGGTGGCGAGCGACACCGAACTCATCGGAGATGCCGTTGCCGCCCAACATATCGCGAGCCATGCGCGCGATATCCAGGGACTTGCCGCAAGAGTTGCGTTTCATCATCGAAGTGATTTCGACTGCCGCAGTCCCCTCATCCTTCATGCGACCCAGGCGCAGGCAGCCTTGCAGCGCCATGGTGATTTCGGTCTGCATGTCGGCCAGCTTCTTCTGGATCAACTGAGTGGCGGCCAATGGGCGACCGAACTGCTGACGATCCAGGGTGTACTGGCGAGCGGTGTGCCAGCAGAACTCGGCCGCACCCAGCGCACCCCAGGAGATGCCGTAACGTGCCGAGTTGAGGCAGGTGAAAGGACCTTTCAGGCCGCGCACATCCGGGAAGATGTTCTCTTCCGGCACGAACACGTTGTCCATCACGATTTCACCGGTGATCGATGCCCGCAGGCCAACCTTGCCGTGAATCGCCGGAGCGCTCAGGCCTTTCCAGCCTTTTTCCAGAACGAAGCCACGGATGTCGCCGGCATCGTCCTTGCCCCAGACCACGAACACATCGGCGATCGGGCTGTTGGTGATCCACATCTTGCTGCCAGTGAGGCTGTATCCGCCTTCCACCTTGCGCGCACGAGTGATCATCGCGCCAGGGTCGGAACCGTGGTTTGGCTCGGTCAGGCCGAAGCAGCCGATCCACTCGCCCGAGGCCAGTTTCGGCAGGTACTTCTGCTTCTGCGCTTCGGTACCGAATTCATTGATTGGCACCATGACCAGCGAGGACTGCACGCTCATCATCGAGCGATAGCCGGAGTCGATACGCTCGACTTCGCGAGCGATCAGGCCATAGCTGACATAGTTCAGGCCGCTGCCGCCGTACTGCTCAGGGATGGTTGCGCCCAGCAGGCCGACTTCACCCATTTCGCGGAAGATCGCCGGGTCGGTCTTCTCGTGGCGGAAAGCTTCAAGAATGCGCGGCGCCAGGCTCTGCTGAGCGAACTGCGCAGCCGTGTCGCGAATCATGCGTTCTTCTTCGGTGAGCTGTTGATCCAGCAGCAGGGGATCGATCCAGTTGAAGCTGACTTTACCGCCCATGAGTGTGTCCTCTCGAATCGGGTCAAATAACGTGGAGTGATCCTAGGCCTGGATCGGCGCTACGGCAAACGAGGATTTTGCATACTGTTGTGCTAACTTCTCACTCCGAAACGTCGCGAAAGAGCTTTTTTGCGATGCATTAGTGAGGTTGACGTACATGCGCAGGAAGATACCCAGCACCGCCGCCCTGATCAGCTTCGAGGCAGCGGCACGCCATGAGAGCTTTACCAAGGCCGCTCAGGAACTTTCGCTGACCCAAGGGGCAATTTGCCGACAGATCGCCAGCCTTGAAGAGTTCCTCGGCGTAGAACTGTTCCGACGCTCACGACGTGGAGTGAAGCTGACGGAGGCCGGGCTTTCCTACAGCCGACGGGTCGCCACTCAGCTAGACGCGGTCGAGAGAGACACCTTGTCGGTCATGGGCCAGCAGGGCGCCAACGTCATCGAACTGGCCGTAGTTCCGACCTTCGGCACCCAGTGGCTTCTGCCACGACTCAAGGATTTCCAACACAAGCACCCGGAAGTGACTGTCAATCTGACCAACCGCACGCGCCCGTTCCTGTTCGCCGACACCGATTTTGATGCCGCCATCTACTTCGGCGATGCAGATTGGTCGGGGACAGAATCCCACAGGCTGATGGGTGAAAATCCGATGCCCGTTTGCAGCCCCAACCTGCTCGGAAACAAGACGAGTCTGACGCCCGGTGAAATCGCGGATTTGCCCCTTTTGCAACAAACCACTCGGCCTTATGCCTGGCGCCAATGGTTCGACTCCCAACACCTGAATGTCCCTCGAGACATGACAGGCCCACGCTACGAGCTATTCTCCATGCTCGCTCAAGCGGCCATGCACGACATGGGCATCGCCCTGATACCGCCGTTCCTGATTCAAAGAGAGTTGAAAGAAAAACGCCTGGTGATCGCCAACCCGCAAGCACTGTCCAGCATCAAGGCTTATTACCTCATGATTCCTGAGCGAAAGGTCGAATCTGCGTCTTTAAGGGCGTTTCGTGACTGGCTGGTAAATCAGGCGCACAGCTACAGCCTAGAGGGATAAAGGCCTACCGCCATTACTTGACCTCGTAGTCAGCAAAAAACAAGCCCTACAGATGTAAGTATTTGTCGCATAGCGACAAACTGTATCGAGAAGCCGTACAAACGTCCCACAAGCGGCTCACGACGCGGCTTTGAGCCACTATTTCGAAGCGATGCCGCATCATTCATACGGCCGATGTGTAAATTCTTCAATTTCAGCCAGAATCCTTGAAAAGCACGGTCTGCAAGGGATCGAGCCGGTTGGTTGCGACATTCGGTCACGGGGTGACTTGTAGTTAATTTTCCGTCACCCGTCATAATCCCTTGAAGGGCACAAAGTTCGCCTGCAAAATGCCGCGCCCCGCCCTGATTTGGCGGGATCGTGCTGATCGGCCGCCCCAGCCGCACCATCCGTAGTGCATGGGTTTACTCAATAAGATCACGCAGGAGATTTGACGTGCACATTGGTGTTCCTCTCGAAACCCAGACCGGTGAAACACGGGTTGCTGCAACCCCGGAAACCATCAAGAAGCTGATCAGCCAGGGTCATAAGGTCACTGTACAAAGCGGCGCCGGCGTTAATGCCAGCGTTGTCGACAGTGCCTATGAAGCGGCAGGCGCAACCATTGGCAGCGCCAATGACGCGTTTGGTGCAGAGCTGATCTTGAAGGTGGTCGCCCCCAGCGACAGCGAGCTGACGCTGATTAAAAGCGGCACCGTTGTGGTGGGGATGCTCAACCCGTTCAGCAACGAAACCATCGCCAAGCTGGCCGAGTGCGGCATTACCGCCTTTGCCCTGGAGGCTGCGCCTCGCACCTCCCGCGCCCAGAGCCTGGATGTGCTGTCCTCGCAAGCCAACATCGCCGGTTACAAAGCCGTGTTGCTGGCTGCTCACTATTACCCTCGCTTCATGCCGATGCTGATGACCGCTGCGGGCACCGTGAAAGCGGCGCGCGTACTGATCCTCGGTGCCGGCGTGGCCGGTTTGCAGGCCATTGCGACCGCCAAACGCCTCGGTGCGGTGATCGAAGCGTCTGATGTGCGTCCTGCGGTAAAAGAGCAGATCGAATCCCTCGGCGCCAAGTTCGTCGACGTGCCTTACGAGACCGACGAAGAGCGTGAATGCGCCGTCGGCGTCGGCGGCTATGCCCGCCCGATGCCGGCCAGCTGGATGCAACGTCAGGCCGTGGCCGTGCACGAACGCGCCAAACAGGCGGACGTCGTCATCACCACCGCACTGATTCCCGGCCGCAAGGCACCGACGCTGCTGAGCGCGGAAACCGTGGCGCAAATGAAACCAGGCTCGGTGGTCATCGACCTCGCCGCAGCCCAGGGTGGTAACTGCCCGCTGACGGTGGCCGATCAGGTGGTCGTCGAAAACGGCGTGACCATCGTTGGCCCGACCAACCTGGCCGGCGCCGTCGCGGCCGACGCTTCGGCGCTGTACGCCCGCAACCTGCTGGACTTCATGAAACTGTTGTTCGATAAAGAAGGACAACTGGTGATCAACCTTGAAGACGATATCGTCGCCGCGTGCCTGATGTGCCGCGACGGCCAGATCGTGCGCAAGAACGGCTGAGGATAAAAACAATGGAAGACATGCTGATCTCTCACGGTATCTACAACCTGATCATCTTCGTGCTGGCCATCTATGTCGGCTACCACGTGGTCTGGAACGTGACGCCGGCACTGCACACACCGCTGATGGCCGTGACCAACGCCATCTCGGCCATCGTCATCGTCGGCGCCATGCTCGCCGCCGCCCTCACCGTGACACCGCTGGGCAAGACCATGGGCACCCTGGCCGTGGCCCTGGCTGCGGTCAACGTGTTTGGTGGCTTCCTGGTGACCCGGCGCATGCTGGAAATGTTCAAGAAAAAAGCGGCCCCGGCAAAAGCTCCGGCAGCCAAGGCCGAAGCAGTCAAGGCTGAGGTGCAGCAAGCATGAGCATGAACCTGGTTACCTCCCTGTATTTGATCGCCTCGGTCTGCTTCATCCAGGCGCTCAAGGGCCTTTCGCACCCCACCACGTCGCGTCGCGGCAACCTGTTCGGCATGCTCGGCATGGGCCTGGCGATTCTCACCACGGTCGGCCTGATCTACAAGCTGGGTGCCGAACTGGCCCATGACGGTATCGTCTACGTGATCGTCGGCCTGCTGATCGGCGGCACTGCCGGTTCGATCATGGCCAAACGCGTTGAAATGACCAAGATGCCTGAACTGGTCGCCTTCATGCACAGCATGATCGGTCTGGCCGCGGTGTTCATCGCCATTGCCGCGGTGGTCGAGCCGCAGTCGCTGGGTATCGTTGCGCAGCTGGGTGACGCGATCCCGGCCGGCAACCGCCTGGAGCTGTTCCTTGGTGCCGCCATTGGTGCGATCACCTTCTCCGGTTCGGTCATCGCCTTCGGCAAGCTGTCGGGCAAGTACAAGTTCCGTCTGTTCCAGGGCGCACCGGTACAGTTCAGCGGCCAACACAAACTGAACCTGCTGTTGGGCGTGGCTACCCTGGGCCTGGGCATCACCTTCATGTTGACCGGCGACCTCAGCGCCTTCGCCTTGATGCTGGCCCTGGCCTTCATCATGGGTGTGCTGATCATCATCCCGATCGGCGGCGCGGACATGCCAGTGGTCGTGTCGATGCTCAACAGCTACTCCGGCTGGGCAGCGGCAGGTATCGGCTTCTCGCTGAACAACTCGATGCTGATCATTGCCGGTTCGCTGGTAGGCTCAAGCGGCGCGATCCTCTCGTACATCATGTGCAAGGCGATGAACCGCTCCTTCTTTAATGTACTGCTCGGCGGTTTCGGCAATACAGCCGACGCAGGCCCGGCAGGCGCCAAGGAAGCCCGCCCGGTGAAATCCGGCTCGGCTGACGACGCCACCTTCCTGCTGACCAACGCCGACACCGTGATCATCGTTCCGGGCTATGGCCTGGCGGTAGCACGGGCGCAGCATGCGCTGAAGGAACTGACCGAGAAGCTGACCCATCGCGGTGTCACCGTGAAGTATGCGATCCACCCGGTTGCCGGTCGCATGCCGGGCCACATGAACGTGTTGCTGGCCGAGGCCGAAGTGCCTTACGACCAGGTGTTCGAGATGGAAGACATCAACTCCGAGTTCGGCCAGGCCGACGTGGTGCTGGTGCTGGGCGCCAACGACGTGGTCAACCCAGCGGCGAAGAACGATCCGAAATCGCCGATTGCCGGCATGCCGATCCTCGAAGCGTTCAAGGCCAAGACCATCATCGTCAACAAGCGCTCGATGGCCAGCGGCTATGCCGGCCTGGACAACGAACTGTTCTACCTGGATAAAACCATGATGGTGTTCGGTGACGCTAAAAAGGTCATCGAAGACATGGTAAAAGCCGTCGACTAACCCTCTGCGGCACACGAAACGCCCCGACTCGTCGGGGCGTTTTTGTTTGTGCAAATCGTCGGACAAACTATTCTTTTGTTACCGATCCGGTAACGGTGTTTTGCTTGAAAGGCCCGCAATAGACGCCTCGATTGCGACCTTGGTAGCGGGACAGAAGTCGGCGCAATTCACTAGACTGCACGTCCTGCTACCCGTTGCCCGAGATAACAATCCATGTACCGTGACCGTATTCGCCTGCCTTCGTTGTTGGACAAAGTGATGAGCGCTGCCGACGCTGCCGCCCTGATTGAGGACGGCATGACCGTCGGCATGAGTGGCTTTACTCGCGCTGGCGAAGCCAAGGCCGTTCCTCAGGCGCTGGCCGAGCGTGCCAAGGTCACGCCGTTGAAGATCAGCCTGATGACAGGCGCAAGCCTGGGTAACGACCTCGACAAGCAATTGACCGAAGCTGGCGTGCTGTCGCGACGCATGCCGTTCCAGGTCGACAGCACCCTGCGCAAGGCGATCAACGCCGGTGAAGTCATGTTCATCGACCAGCACCTGTCGGAAACCGTTGAGCAATTGCGCAACCAGCAACTGAAACTGCCGGACATTGCCGTGATTGAAGCCGTTGCGATCACCGAGCAAGGGCATATCGTGCCAACCACCTCGGTAGGCAACTCGGCCAGCTTCGCGATTTTCGCCAAGCATGTGATCGTCGAGATCAATATGGCGCACAATCCGAACCTCGAAGGCCTGCACGACATCTATATTCCGACCTATCGCCCGACCCGCACCCCGATTCCATTGGTCAAAGTCGACGACCGCATTGGCAGCACCGCCATCCCGATTCCAGCGGACAAGATCGTTGCCATTGTGGTGACCAATCAGGCGGACTCCCCCTCCACAGTGCTGGCACCGGACGCCGAGACCCAAGCCATTGCCGACCACCTGATCGACTTCTTCAAACAGGAAGTGGCAGCCGGGCGCATGACCAACAAGCTCGGCCCGCTGCAAGCCGGTATCGGCACTATTGCCAACTCGGTAATGTGTGGCCTGATCGACTCGCCGTTCGAAGACCTGACGATGTACTCCGAGGTGCTACAGGACTCGACCTTCGACCTGATCGATGCTGGCAAGCTGAGCTTTGCTTCCGGCAGCTCGATCACCCTGTCGAGCCGGCGTAATGCCGATGTTTTCGGCAATCTGGAACGCTACAAGGACAAACTGGTTCTGCGCCCGCAGGAGATCTCCAACCACCCTGAAGTCGTGCGCCGCCTCGGCATCATTGGTATCAACACAGCCCTGGAGTTCGACATCTATGGCAACGTCAACTCCACTCACGTCTGCGGCACGCGGATGATGAACGGCATCGGTGGCTCGGGCGACTTCGCCCGGAACGCGCACCTGTCCGTATTCGTGACCAAGTCGATCGCCAAGGGCGGTGCGATCTCCAGCGTGGTGCCGATGGTCAGCCATGTTGACCATACCGAACATGACGTCGATATCCTCGTGACCGAAGTGGGCCTGGCCGATTTGCGTGGCCTGGCGCCCCGGGAGCGTGCCCGGGTCATCATCGACAAGTGCGTGCACCCCGATTACCGCCAGGCGCTGAACGAATACTTCACTGCCGCATGCGCCATCGGCGGACACACCCCACACATTCTGCGTGACGCCCTGAGTTGGCACATGAACCTGGAAGAAACCGGGCAAATGCTGAAGAAGTAATTGGTACAGAAAGCGGCTGACGCAAACACAGTTTCGTCAGCTTGCTTTTGCCCTTCTCGCAATATGAAAAAAACTGTACTGCTGTACTGGTCATTTCCTACGGAAAATCCCCACACCACCGAGCTAAAATTGCAATTTCGCACCAAAGCAGTGCGCATAGGTACAGTTGCCTCAATTTAGACCGGCACACCCCCTATAAACAGTTAACTGAGCTCTCACAATACAGATGAACTGTATCTACAGAGACTAGGCAAACAGGAGGATCATGGGCACCAGTTAAACCACTACCTAATCCCGCCATAAGCGGAAGGATGACCACCATGGAACGTACACTCAGTTCCGATCTGTTCTTCGAAGACACTGCTGCAAAAACCCAGGCTTCCCTGCCTCTGCGCGTTATCGCCAACCTGATGTTGTGGCAGCGCCGCATCACCAGCCGCCATCAACTGGCTCGCCTGGACTCGCGTCTGCTGGCTGACGCCGGGATCAGCGAAGCGCAACGCTACGAAGAGCTGAGCAAGCCGTTCTGGCGCTAAGTTAGCGTCGCTGGCTCTGACCTGAAGGTCCACCGCCAGCAACCCGAATTGAAAAAACAAGACCCGTCGTGGGAAACCACGACGGGTCTTGTCGTTTTGGCCTGTCAATCCTGGCCCTACAGAAGGGAAACCTCATCACCAGTACAGTTTGCAAAACACACAAACTGAATAGGTACAATATCGCTGCAGTGTGTCTGTGGCAGGTATTCGGATGGTGTCAGCATGGAGCTCTTCACTTATCGGACAGGGACCGTTCCATGAAAAACCTACAGTGTTTTTCCATTACCTCAGCTCAATGGCAACCTTGCCGGCATTGGCTCAAAGGGCTGCCGAAGAGACTCTTCGCTGGACTGGAAAGGGCGAGAACGCGACGTTTGCTGGCTCAACTCGATGATCGCCAGCTAGCGGATCTGGGTATCAGCCTCGCCGAGCGCTGCAATGAACTGGACAAACCGTTCTGGCGCTGACTATCTGCTTGCAAGGTCGGGACTGTTCGAACTGACACCTACAGGCCTAATATCACTCCAGAACGTGGCGAACGCCGAGTGCCTGGCGTCCGACCTTGCAGACACTGCGCCATATTTCAATTGATCGACCCAAAGGAGTTATTCCATGACCCGCCTACGCCTGCTTAGCGCTGCCGCACTGTTTGCCGTGGCTGCAAGCGCCCAAGCCACCAGCTTCGTTGTGACCACGGATGCTGTTGTCAACGCGCTCAAAGCCACTTCCGATGCGACCACCAACATCGTCTCGTCGTCGTTCAAGGATGACAAGATCGTCCTCGCCGCCCGTGACGACGCCGCCAGCTTCGTTGCCACCGAAGGCTCCATCCGAGGTGTGAAGCTGGAAAGCGCCCTCGACCACATTCGCCATAAGGCGCCGCAACTGAGCGCAACAGACGCACAACTGGCTCAGGCGATCCTGACGATCTAAACGGCTGTTCGGACATGGGGCACGCTCGACGTGCCCCAATGTTTCGACAATGGCACTGCTCGCCGCCCACGATGACGCTGCGGCGTTCATTGCCAGTGACGGCCAGCTGAGGGGCGCGCGACTGGAGCCAGCCCTGCGTTATCTGCGCCGAACCCAGGCAAAACTTCATGCCAGCGACCTTGAACTGGCACAGGCAATTCTCGTCCAATGGTTATCCCTGTTTTTTCTGGAGTCGTTCCATGCGTAACCCGTTGATTGCCGCCACCTTGGGCCTGCTGCTGTTGGCCGATGTGACCCAGGCACATACTCTGGTTGCCACCAGTAACATGCTGATCCGTGCTACCCAGCGCACCCTTGATTTCACTTCCGATACCACCACGTCCATTCGCGACTCGAAAATCGTGCGCGAAGCCCAGGACGACGCCGCCAGTTTCGTTGCCAGCAATGGCGACATTCGTGGCGCTCATCTGGAATCCGCTTTCGACTTGCTGCGCACACGCGTGCCGGAAGCCCGTGACGCCAGCGATCAGGATCTCGCCGAAGCCATTCTCGCACTGTGAGGCGTCCTGGCGCCTGGCTGCTGGCCGGGGCCTTGTTGCTACTCGGCAACACGGCCCACGCAGGCCTTCAACTACAGCTCAAGACCGAAGGTCTGACCTCCGCGCAACAGCAAGCCAGCCAGGCCTTGCTTGATGAAGCCGTGCGAGCGCTACCGCCACGCTTCATCGAGCAGTTGGACCGACGTATCGTCGTCGGCTGGACCGATGACATGCCGCATAATGCCTACGGCCAGGCATCGCTGGTGTCTGAGCTCGATCTGAACCGCAACCTGCTGGCCAGCCTCACCGATGGCAGCGCCGCGAGCAAAAAAACCCATCGACCCCACGGCACCGTGCGCCGGGAAATGCTAGCCACTGTGTTGCACGAGCTGACTCACATCTACGACCGTTCGCGCCTGTGGCCGGATGCCGAGCGCAAGCTGATTCAGCGCTGCACCCAGCGCAACAACAGCGCCGGGCTGGTTGGCATTCCCGATCAATGTCGCGGCCAGTCCGATCGGCGTTTTACCCTCAGTGACGATCCGCGCCTGCTCGACCTCGCCGGCTGGCAGCAATACGTGGGCCGTCGCGGTGAACGCGAACAGCACAATCGCCAGATTGCCCGCAGCCCGGACCTCTACGAGACCAGCAGTCCAAAGGAATTCGTCGCGGTCAACATGGAATACTTCCTCCTCGACCCGAGCTACGCTTGTCGCCGCCCTGCGCTGTACCGCTACTACAAAGAACATTTCGGCTGGGCGCCCGCCACCTGGGACGCTTGCAGCAAGACCTTCGCGTTCCTCAATGCCGGCAACGATTTCGCCAGGACACCACTCGGGCAGGTTGATCCGGAACGGGTCTATGCCGTTGACTATCTGCTGGCCGAGGCTAACCAGAACCTGTTCAGCCGCTGGGGCCATAGCATGCTGCGCCTGGTGATCTGCGCACCGGGCCGCCCCCTCGGGCCTGATTGTCGACTGGACCTGGACCAGCATCTGGTGCTGTCGTACCGAGCCTTCGTCGGCGACGTACAGCTGTCGAGCTGGGATGGCCTGGTGGGTAAATACCCGTCACGGTTATTCATCCTGCCGCTCTCGCAGGTCATCGACGAGTACACCAAGACTGAACTGCGCAGCCTGGCCTCCGTGCCTCTGAACCTGTCGCGCAAAGAGATTGAAGAGGTGGTGGGACGTGCCGCCGAGATGCACTGGAGTTACGACGGCAACTACTTCTTCCTGTCCAACAACTGCGCAGTGGAAGAACTGAAACTGCTGCGCGGCGGGACCAACAACCCGAAATTGGTCGGGCTCGACAACATCATGCCCAACGGCTTGCTGGAAGTGCTGAAGGGCCGAGGCCTGGCGGATACCAGCGTGCTGGATGATCCCAAGGAAGCGCTGCGTCTGGGCTACCGTTTCGACTCCTTCCGCGATCGCTATCAGGCCATGTTTGAAGTGCTGAAAAAGCACTTGCCGGTCAAACAGGAAAAAGTTGAAGACTGGCTCGACTTGAAAGCCGAGGAACGTCGGCAATGGTTCGAGAAGGCCGACTTGCGCACCAGTGCGGCGCTGCTTTTGCTGGAGCAAGCGAGCTTCCGCCGACAGTTGCTGCTGGCTCAGGATGAAGTGAAACAGCGTTATCTGGGCGCTCGTGAGCTGAAGAATGGCGGCATGGATAAGGCCAACGAGACACTCAAGAACATTCTCAACAACAGTGGCTTCCTCAGCCGTCCGGCTGAACTGCTAGGCACCAACGGTTATGGCTTGCCACAGCCGAGCGAGTGGGAGCATCTGGAATCGGAAAGCAGCCAGCGCCAGAAACAGCTCCTGGCGCTGTCCGGAGATCTGGACAAGGAAGTGAGAGCGTTGCTCGAACCGAGTCGTGCCGCCGAAATGGCCGCCAACGAGGCCAACATGAAACAGATCGGTGAGCACCTGCGCAAACTGCACAAGGCATCAGGCGGGTTGGAGTTGCCTTGACTCGGTACCTGTACTCGCGATGGTCGTTAACGGTAACGCGTGTTGACTGGCAAAACGCGTCGCTCTCGAGTCCATCGCGAGCATGCTCGCTCCTACAGTACCGTGAGGTTCCAAATCCTCAGCTGTTGCGTGCCTTGCGCACGCCATCGGCCAACGCCGAGCACAGGCTCAGCACGCCATCCACGGCTTGTTCCGGGGAGGTGGCATTGGCGATGTGATCGATCAACGCCGAACCCACCACCACGCCATCGGCCAGACGCGCGATGGACGCTGCCTGCTCCGGAGTCCGGATACCGAAACCGATGCTGATCGGCAGGTCGGTATGGCGGCGCAGACGGGCGACCGCTTCTTCGACGTGCTCCAGCGTGGCGGCACCGGCGCCAGTCACACCGGCCACCGACACGTAGTAAACGAAACCGGAGCTGCCGTTGAGAACGGTCGGCAGACGCACATCGTCGGTGGTTGGCGTAGTCAGACGAATGAAGTCCAGGCCCGCTGCCTGCGCCGGGTCGCACAACTCGCCGTTATGCTCTGGCGGCAGGTCGACCACGATCAGACCGTCAACACCAGCCTCTTTGGCTTCGGCAATGAACCGCGGAACGCCGTATTTGTGGATCGGGTTGAAGTAACCCATCAGCACCAGTGGCGTTTCGTTGTTGTCCTGGCGGAACTCGCGAACCATTTGCAGGGTTTTCGCCAGATTCTGTTTGGCGCCCAATGCACGGATGTTGGCGAGCTGGATTGCCGGGCCGTCAGCCATCGGGTCGGTGAAGGGCATACCCAGTTCGATCACGTCGGCGCCAGCCGCCGGCAAACCCTTGAGGATTGCCAGGGAGGTGTCATAGCCCGGATCGCCAGCGGTCACGAAGGTCACCAGGGCGGCGCGGTTCTGTTCCTTGAGTTCGGCAAAACGCGTTTGCAGGCGGCTCATCAGTGTTTCTCCTGCTTCGATTGTTCCATGTGGTGCATCACGGTCTGCATGTCCTTGTCGCCACGGCCGGACAGGTTGACCACCATCAGGTGATCCTTTGGCAGGTTCGGTGCGCGCTTGAATACTTCAGCCAGGGCATGGGAGCTTTCCAGGGCAGGGATGATCCCTTCCAGGCGGCAGCACTGGTGGAATGCAGCGAGGGCTTCGTCGTCGGTCACCGAGGTGTACTGAACGCGGCCGATGTCATGCAACCAGGCGTGTTCCGGGCCGATGCCCGGGTAGTCCAGGCCAGCGGAGATCGAATGGGCGTCGATGATCTGGCCATCGTCGTCCTGCAGCAGGAAAGTACGATTGCCGTGCAGAACGCCTGGAACTCCACCGTTCAGGCTGGCTGCATGCTTGCCAGTCTCGATGCCATAACCGGCGGCTTCAACGCCGATGATCTCGACACTTTTGTCGTCGAGGAACGGGTGGAACAGCCCCATGGCGTTGGAACCACCGCCGATGCACGCCACCAGGCTGTCCGGCAGGCGGCCTTCCTGGGCTTGCAGTTGCTCGCGGGTTTCCTTGCCGATGACTGCCTGGAAGTCGCGAACCATCGCCGGGTAAGGGTGCGGACCGGCCACGGTGCCGATCAGGTAGAAGGTGCTGTCGACGTTGGTTACCCAGTCACGCAGGGCCTCGTTCATCGCGTCTTTCAGTGTGCCGGTACCGGCCACCACCGGGATCACCTCGGCGCCCAGCAGTTTCATGCGGAACACGTTGGCCTGCTGACGCTCGATGTCAGTGGTGCCCATGTAGATCACACAGTCCAGACCGAAACGCGCGGCGACGGTGGCCGTGGCCACACCGTGCATGCCGGCGCCAGTCTCGGCGATGATGCGTTTCTTGCCCATGCGCCGCGCCAGCAGGATCTGGCCGATGCAGTTGTTGATCTTGTGTGCGCCGGTGTGGTTCAGCTCTTCGCGCTTGAGGTAGATTTTCGCGCCGCCACAGAACTCGGTCAGACGCTCGGCGAAGTACAGCGGGCTTGGACGTCCGACGTAATCGCGCTGGAAGTAGGCCAATTCTTCCTGGAATGCAGGATCTTCCTTGGCCAGCTCATATTCGCGGGCCAGGTCGAGAATCAACGGCATCAGGGTTTCGGCAACGTAGCGGCCACCGAACGCGCCAAACAGGCCGTTGGCATCAGGGCCGTTGCGCAGATTAGTCTGGGTCATTTGGCGCTCCAGTTGAATGCGTGAAGTGATGCATAAAGAGATCGTGGGGTTCACTCTACCCCTGACGCCCCGAGCTGAAAACCGATAAGATCGCCGCAACCTGTCAGGAAAACTCACAGATAACATGAGCCATGGTCTTCCTCCGCTTAACGCGCTCCGCGCCTTTGAAGCCACTGCCCGCTTGAACAGCGTCAGTCAGGCCGCCGAGCAGTTGCACGTCACCCACGGCGCGGTCAGTCGGCAATTGAAAGCGCTGGAGGAGCACCTGGGGGTTAACCTGTTCATCAAGGACGGGCGCGGCCTTAAACTCACAGATGCCGGGCTGCGGCTGCGTGACGCCAGCAGCGAAGCCTTCGAGCGCCTGCGCAATGTTTGCGCCGAACTCACGCAAAGCACGGCCGATGCTCCATTCGTGCTCGGTTGCTCGGGTAGCCTGCTGGCGCGATGGTTTATCCCGCGACTGGGGAGACTCAATGCCGACCTGCCGGACTTGCGCCTGCACCTGTCGGCCGGAGAAGGCGACCTCGATCCGCGCAGACCGGGGCTGGATGCCTTGCTGGTCTTCGCCGAGCCACCCTGGCCGGCGGACATGCAGGTTTTCGAGCTGGCCAGCGAGCGCATCGGTCCGGTCATGAGCCCGCGGTTCGCCGGCTATGAACGGCTCAAGGACGCGCCGGACGCTGCACTGCTGAGCGAACCCTTGCTGCACACCACCTCACGCCCGCAAGCCTGGCCTAACTGGGCGCAACCTCGCGACCTCGACGCCAGGGCGTTGAAGTACGGTCAAGGATTCGAACATTTGTATTACTTGCTCGAAGCCGCCGTCGCGGGGCTGGGCGTGGCGATTGCCCCCGAACCCCTGGTGACGGAGGACTTGAAAGCCGGCCGCCTGGTTGCGCCATGGGGTTTCAATGAAACCCCGGCACAACTGGCGTTGTGGCTGCCCAAGCGCGCCGCGGACGGGCGCGCCCGGCAACTGGCGCAGTGGCTCAAGAATGAGCTGCGTCGAGCGGATTAATCACGCTTGCACAACAGGTAAGCGGCCAGCAGGCCCAATGCGCCCACGGCGACACCAGCTGTTGTCCAGGGGTGTTGCTGAGCGTAGTCGCGGGTAGCAATCCCGGTTTCGCGGGTTTTTACCTTGACCTCTTCATAGGCATCGGCAAGCAGATGGCGCGAGTGCTGCAAGGCATTCTCGGCGTTGCTTTTCAAGGTCTTGAGGGTTTTACGCGACTCGTCCGAGGCGTCGTCCTTCAGGTTTTCCAAAGACTTGAGCAGACTCTCGATCTCCGCTTCCATGCTTTGCAATGAGGCTTTGCGTAGCGAGCTGTTGGCCATGGTGGCTCTCCTGCATTGGTGATGAGTGGCGTGTGTTGGTTGGGACTTCACGGGTTCGAGAAAGTGCAGAAAATCTGAACTTCACACTCAGAACGGCCAACGGAAGAAATCGGAAAAATCACTGCTAGGCTGTAATTCACACGCAGAGGAGAACGCCATGTCTGACCATCACACCTACAAGAAAGTCGAGCTGATCGGCTCGTCCACCAGCAGTATCGAAGATGCGATCAACAACGCGCTGGCCGAAGCCAGCAAAAGCATCAAGTACATGGAATGGTTTGAAGTAACCGAGACCCGTGGGCACATCAGGGACGGCAAGGCTGCGCACTTTCAGGTCACCTTGAAAGTCGGATTCCGGATTGCCAGCAGCTGACTTTGGGCTAGTCTTCTGAACTTGCACGCCGGCCGAATGCCATAGGGATTGGCAAAACACTACATGAGTACGTCCGGCTGACGGCTGGTTACCCCTATGATCCGACCAGGGAATGCAACCGATGAAGAAGTTTATATTGGCAGTAGGTTTGCTGAGCCTTGCGGGGAGCGCATTGGCGGGTGGCAAGCCATGTGAAGAGCTGAAAGCCGAAATCGCAGCGAAACTTGATGCCAAGGGCGTTTCCGGTTATTCGCTGGAGATTGTCGATAAAGGTTCCGCTGCTGGCGGGAAAGTTGTTGGTAAATGCGAAGCAGGCGCCAAGGTGATCGTCTATAAAAAGTAGGCCGATACTTGCCCGAATGAAAAAGCCGACGCTCTGGCGCCGGCTTTTTCATGCCGTTTGAGTATCAGCCTCGCATGACCTGCGCCAGCAGCTCGTAGGAATGCACGCGATCCGAATGTTCGTACAGGTCACAGGTGAAAATCAGCTCGTCAGCCTGGGTCTGTTCGATCAGGACATCAAGCTTGGCACGGATTTTCTGCGGGCTGCCGATCATGGCCAGGCCAAGGAAATCATGTACGGCCTCTTTTTCGTGGGGTAGCCACAGGCCGTCCATGGTTTTCACTGGCGGACGTTGCACCAGGCTTTGGCCACGCATCAGGGCCAGAATCCGCTGGAACACCGAAGTCGCCAGGTAATCGGCCTGCTCGTCGGTATCGGCTGCCACCAATGGCACACCGAGCATCACGTAGGGTTTTTCCAGAACGGCTGACGGCTTGAAGTGATTGCGGTAGACCCGAATCGCTTCATGCATGTAGCGCGGCGCGAAATGCGAAGCGAAGGCGTAGGGCAAACCACGCTCACCCGCCAGCTGCGCACTGAACAGGCTCGATCCCAACAACCAGACCGGCACCTGGGTCCCGGTTCCCGGCATGGCGATGATGCGTTGATCCGGGGTACGTGGCCCGAGGTAGCGCACCAGTTCCGCCACATCTTCCGGGAAGTCGTCGGCGCTGCCCGAGCGTTCACGGCGCAACGCACGTGCGGTCATCTGGTCGGAACCGGGGGCGCGCCCCAGGCCCAGGTCGATCCGCCCCGGATAGAGGCTTTCCAGGGTGCCGAACTGTTCGGCGATCACCAGCGGTGCGTGGTTGGGCAACATCACCCCACCAGAACCGACTCGAATGGTCGACGTACCGCCGGCCAGGTAACCGAGCAACACCGAAGTCGCGGAACTGGCGATGCCGTCCATGTTGTGGTGTTCAGCCACCCAGAAGCGGTTGTAACCGAACTTCTCGACGTGCTGCGCCAGGTCCAGCGAGTTGCGCAGCGACTGGGCCGCGCTGCCGTTCTCGCGCACCGGCACCAGATCAAGGGTCGAGAACTTGATATCGGACAGTCGTTTCATAAACCTGCTTCTCCAATTGAGGGCGCAGGTTTGTTCTTGCGAACGCAAACCTGCCGAATCCAAAAGCGTGTTCATGCAATGTGGGCATATACCCGAGTTTCAATAGCCCGGTAAAAAATCCCGCGAAAAAAGCAGATTGATCAGACGAAAAGATCGCAGCCTTGCGCAAACTGCCGAAATCATTCAGCAGGTTGCGCAAGGCTGCGATCTATTTTTGCGTCGTGACAGACTCGACCGCTAAAACTGTGGTCGAATAAATGACAGCAGCGAAAACCCATGACTGTACGTGCTGCGTCAAAGGAGCTTCAACCATGAAACGTTTTGCCCTGGCGGTTATCTGTTGCGCACTGGCCACTTCGGCCCTGGCGGCACCAAAACCCTGCGAAGAGCTCAAGGCCGAGATCGAAGCCAAGATCCAGGCCAGTGGCGTGACCGCCTACACACTTGAAATCGTCAGCAATGACGAAGTGCACGACCAGAACATGGTCGTTGGCTCGTGCGAAAACGGCAGCAAAAAAATCATCTACCAGAAGAACGATCGCTGACACCTCACATCAGACAGTAGGATTCCCGATCTTCCGCGACGATCTCCCGCTTGGCGTTGTACAGCCGGGCGCCGGGGATGAAGGCAATTGAGCGACCTTCGAGCACATAACGCTGCCCGGCTTCGAAATGATCGTAATTGATGGTCAGGTAGCACAGCCGTTCCGAAGGGCCGCTCATCATGCCCAATCCGCCGCCGGGCACTTCAAAGTCGAAGCGGACGATCAGTTCGTGGCTACCGGGCGTGACTTCGAAAAAACGCCCGTCGCGCAGGCGTTGTTTATCCAGTCGCTCGGCCATCAACAATTTGTCGTTAGGGAAGGGCGTCGAGAATTCGACCCAGGCCATTTGTGGATTGGGTGTCGGCATCGGGCTCTGGCAGCCGGCGACAACACCGGCGGCGAGTAACAGCATCAACCTGCGCATGATGGATGTCCCAAGGGGTGTGCATCCAGCATAACGCCGATCAGGTGTGTTGACAGCCCGCTGGCGTGCCCAGACCAACTACCTTTCGCTGTTGATCGTAGAGTTTTGCCCAGGGCCGAAAACCGATATTCCCCGCTTGCAGTTGATAACGCTCACCCGCGTTGAAAGCTTTGAATTTCACATTCAACTGACAATCGCGCCACAACGGCTCGGCGTCGGGACCGATGTTGGTGGGCTGGACCGAGAACTGGTAGCGCACCGTCAACTCATGGCTACCGGGTTGGACCTGGAAATAGCGTTTATCGTCGGTGGCCTTGTCATCGACCTCCAGTGCCTGCAATGCCGTATCTTCTGGCTTCGAGTCCAGATCGATCCAGGCTTGCGCGGGATCATGGCGGGGGAATCCGAAACCGGCACAGCCGGCCAGCAACAGCAGGCTTGCTGTCAGTATCAACGTGCGCATAGCGGAGCTCCAGTCTGGCGGGATAGTCTTGTGGAAAGACTCTCCAAGGAAGAATTATTGTGATCAGGCCGCTTCCTAGCCCTGGATTACTTGATCGCGTTTTTCGCGTTTTGTTTCCGAGTGCGTTGTTTTTGTTGCTCAACGGTTGCGCCAGCGTCAGCTACTACAACCAGTTGGCCAGCGGCCAACTGCAGTTGCTGCGGGCGAGGGAGCCGGTTTCCAGCGTGATTGCCGACCCGACGCGCGACCAAAACCTGCGCACGCACCTTGAGCAATCGCAAAAAGCCCGAACGTTCGCCAGCCAGCAATTGCACCTGCCGGATAACCAGAGTTACCGCTTCTACGCAGACATTGGCCGTCCCTTCGTGCTCTGGAATGTCTTCGTCACGCCGGAATTTTCCCTCAAGCCCGTAAACCACTGCTTTCCCTTTGCCGGTTGCGTGGCCTACCGCGGTTACTACAGTCAGAGCGCAGCCCGCGGCGAGGCGGCCTTGCAACGCTTGCAGGGCATGGACGTGTCGATTGGCGGAGTCGAGGCCTATTCGACGCTCGGCTGGTTCAACGACCCCATCATCAGTTCGATGATGGCCTGGGGGGATGAGCGACTGGCCACGCTGATCTTTCACGAGCTGGCCCATCAGCGTTTCTATGTGAAGGACGACACGGCGTTCAACGAATCCTTCGCCACCTTCGTCGAGCAGGAAGGTACTCGCCAATGGCGCGCCTACCGCCACCTGCCACCGGATAACAATGCGCATGCGCGTCAGCGCGATCAGTTCATCGAGTTGGTGTTGGAAACCCGCGCCCGGCTGGAAAAACTCTACGTCTCGCCATTGCCAACCGAACAGATGCGCCAGCGCAAAGCAGCCGAATTCGAGCGTTTGCGCAGCGAGTATCGGCAGATGCGCGACAGTCAGTGGGCGGGAGACAAACGCTACGACGCCTGGATCCACGCCCCCATGAACAATGCCCGGCTATTGCCGTTCGGTTTGTACGATCAATGGGTGCCAGCGTTTTCCGTGCTGTTCCAACAGATGGACGGCAACTGGCCGCAGTTTTATGCGGCCGTGGAGCAACTCGGCGCTTTGCCCATGGACGAGCGAAAAGCCGCGCTGAAAGCGTTGGCCGATGACGCGGGTCAACCAAAGAACCAGTAGCAAACCCCAATCGCACCCAACACCCCGGCAAGCTCGGCCAGCAATGCACAACCGACGGCATGGCGTGCACGCTGGATGCCGACGGCGCCGAAGTACACCGCCAGGACATAGAACGTCGTTTCGGTACTGCCCTGGATCGTCGCCGCCACCAGCGCCGGAAAGCTGTCCACGCCCGAGGTTTTCATGGTTTCAATCAGCATCGCCCGGGCCGCGCTGCCGGAGAAGGGTTTGACCAGCGCCGTCGGCAGCGCGTCGACGAAGCGCGTGTCCCAACCGGCCCACGCCACCAGATGACGAATCCCGTCCAGACCGAAATCCAGCGCCCCGGAGGCTCGCAGAACGCCCACCGCGCAGAGCATCGCCACCAGATAGGGCAGCAAGTTCCTGGCGACGTCGAAACCCTCTTTGGCGCCTTCGACGAAGGCCTCGTAGACCTTCACTTTGCGCAGTGCGCCGATCAGTAGAAACAACATGATCAGGCCAAACAGCGTCAGGTTGCCGAGGATCGATGACAGGCCGGCCAGCGCGGTTGCCGAAAGGGTCGCCAGCAATGCCATGAAACCACCGAGGGCGAGGGCGCCGGGGATCAGGTAGGCCAGCACCACGGGGTCCCAGACGCGCAGGCGCTGCATGAACGCCACCGACAGGAAGCCGACAATGGTCGAGCAACTGGTCGCCAGAAGGATCGGCAGGAACACCAGCGTCGGGTCCGGCGCGCCTTGCTGGGCGCGATACATGAAGATGGTCACTGGCAGCAGGGTCAGCGAGGAGGCGTTGAGCACCAGGAACAGGATCTGTGCGTTGCTGGCGACGGTAGCGCTGGGATTGAGCTCTTGCAGCGCTTTCATGGCCTTGAGGCCGATTGGCGTGGCGGCGTTGTCCAGGCCGAGGCCATTGGCGGCGAAGTTCAGGGTGATCAGGCCGATGGCCGGATGGCCCGGCGGGACTTCAGGCATCAGGCGCAGAAACAGTGGCCCCAGGGCCTTGGCCAGCCATTCGACGATCCCGGCTTTCTCGGCAATGCGCAGAAAACCCAGCCACAGGGTGAGGGTGCCGAACAGCAGCACCATGACTTCGACCGACAGCTTGGCCATGGCGAAAATGCTCTCCACCATCGTCGCGAATATCCCGGCGTTGCCACCGACCAGCCACTGCGCCAGCGCCGAAACGGCTGCCACGATGAAAAAGCCAAGCCACAGGCCATTGAGCATCAGTCAAATCCCCCAAAAGATCCGCGAATGATAGCGGGGTGGCCAGAAACGACAAACCCCGGATTTCTCCGGGGTTTGTTGTAGAAGCGAGCCTGCTCGCGATGGACGCCAACGATGACGCGGGCATTCTGGATAAGCGCGGTGCTCCTGCCACCATCGCGAGCATGCTCGCTCCTACAGGGGGGGGTGTGTCAGTTCTTGGACACTTCGCCTGCTGGCAGTTGTTCCTTGCTGCGCCAGTGCGGCAGGGAGTTCCAGTAGCGCTGGCCCTTGGCGGCGTCGTACATGCCTTCCCAACGAGCGATAACCAGAACAGCCAGGGCGTTACCGATCACATTCAATGCGGTACGAGCCATGTCCATGACACGGTCGACACCGGCAATGAACGCCAGGCCTTCCAGTGGGATACCGACGCTGCCGAGGGTGGCCAGCAGGACCACGAAGGACACGCCCGGTACGCCGGCGATGCCTTTGGAGGTGACCATCAGGGTCAGCACCAGCAGCAGTTGCTGGCTGATCGACAGGTCGATGCCATACAGCTGGGCAATGAAGATTGCCGCGATGCTTTGGTACAGGGTCGAACCGTCGAGGTTGAACGAATAACCGGTCGGCACCACAAAGCTGCAAATGGCTTTCGGCGCGCCGTAGGCTTCCATTTTCTCGATCACGCGCGGCAACACCGTTTCGGAGCTGGCGGTGGAGTAGGCCAGTACCAGCTCATCCTTGAAGATGCGCATCAGCTTGATCACCGAGAAACCGAACAGGCGAGCGATCAGGCCCAGGATCACGAACGCAAAGAAGGCGATGGCGAAATAAACCAGGATCACCAGTTTGGCCAGCGGCAGCAGCGACGCGAAACCGAAGTTGGCCACGGTTACCGCGATCAGTGCGAACACGCCGATCGGAGCGTAGTTCATGATCATGTGAGTGACCTTGAACATGCTTTCCGATACGCCCTGGAACATCTTCACCAGCGGCTCGCGCAGATCTGCCTGCAGGCTCGACAGGCCGAGACCGAACAATACGGAGAAGAAGATGATCGGCAGCATTTCGCCGCGGGCCATGGCCGCGAAAATGTTCGACGGAATCAGGTTGAGGATGGTTTCGATGAACGCGTGTTCATGCTGAACCTCGGCCGCCGTCGCCTGGTACTTGGAAATGTCCACAGTACCCAGGGTGCTCATGTCGATGCCGGCCCCCGGATGGAACAGGTTGGCCAGCAGCAGACCGACCACGATAGCGATGGTGGTGACGATCTCGAAGTAAATGATGGTCTTGAGGCCGATGCGCCCCAGCTTCTTGGCGTCACCGACGCCTGCAATGCCGACGATCAAAGAAGAGATGACGATCGGGATCACGATCATCTTGATCAGACGGATAAAGATATCGCCTGCCGGTTGCAGGACGTTGCTGATCCACCAGGCTTTTTCGGCACTGAAATGGTTGAGCAGCGCACCGATTGCAATCCCCAATACCAGACCGATGAGGATCTGCCAGGCGAGGCTAAGCTTTGCCTTCTTCATATCTTTACCCTTACTTGCGTTTGACTCAGGGAGATGCGCGAACTGGAACGCTTGTGGCGAAAAAGTCTAGTGCATCGTCCCCCCGTATAAGGTGCCCCGGAACCCGTATTGGCGGCTCTCTGGCAGGCGAAAAAAGGCGCAACTATTCCGATGCAAGGAAGCGCCGTCTAATGCCGTAAACGCCTACCCCATGCCGAATCGGCATGAGGTTTTTTAACCGAAAGCGACGTCGCAAACGGTTCGAATACGACATTTCGGCAGGCATAAGTGCCGTGAACCGGTCATCACAGAGCAGATTGAATATTTTTTGAGCGGTGGCCGAGCGTTGATTTTTCAGCAAAATCGCGCAGGGCGAAGCGAAAAACAGCGGCCAAAGAAAGGTAATTTTTCTCGATATACGGTCACTGTTGAAACACCGGGAATAGTATTTTCCCGCGCAACAAGGGCGAGTAAGCGAAAACATTGATGAAACCGAGACGAGTGCTCTATTTCAATGTGTTGCTCGATCCAGCCCTTCGCAAGCCCGTCGAGCCAGGGCGGTCCGGCGAACTTGCGGCGGCTTTCCTGACCCGGTCCTTGCGCAGGTACTCCCTGTACCCGTAGGTCACTCCGCCCCTGAATCAGGCAGAACGTCCCGACCCCTTGGTCATGCGCCGGCCTTCCTCAGGTGGCGCAAGTTGAAAGAGGCGGGGGGCCTCCTTCATGTACAAGCTCTTCCATCGACACGTCCTGCATACGGGGATCAGGCTTGTCGGGGGAATGCTGTCCAGCCTGTCTGGCACTGGCGCCCGCCAGCAGGGTGGCTGCCAGTGCCCTGAAAAACCTCTCCTGTCAGCCTCGACCGCGACGGCTAAAGAAGAAGGAGGCAATGAACATCACCAGGAACACGATAAACAGAATCTTGGCGATACCCGTGGCGGTGCCCGCAATACCACCAAAGCCCAGAACGGCGGCGATGATGGCGATAATCAGAAATGTGATTGCCCAGCTCAACATGGTGATTCTCCTTACGCTTCTGTCCAGAGGTGCTGCGTTTGCCCGGCGCATCGGGTGCGGCGGAGTTTTTGCCTAGAACACCCAACGCTCCTGATGACGTACCTCACCCACAGGCCCAGCCTGGTCGACATCCATCATGCGCATTGGGGTGCTATTCGCCTGACTGCTGCTGACAGCGCTGAAATGGGTTTGGGTCGGATGCGAAATCACTGGGCGTAGCACTTCTGGCGGCTGACTCTGCTCCCAGCGCAGAAACTGCTGGCCGCCGATCAGGGTGATCAACAGCGCCAGAACAGCAAACAACCCTTGCTGGACAGGTACAGGCGAAAGGTGCAGCTCGGCGACACGTTGACGGTTCATCCTGGAGCTCCTACCACTCGGGTCGGTATTGGATGGCGGGCGTTCGTTTTTGAAGGCCCTGGTCAACCAGACAATTGCAGTCCGCATGCCAGCTTCTATTCGAATTAATAACCTTGAATATCAATGAATTACGAGAACCCAAAAATCACTTCGCACGCATCCTGCACGATGCCTCCTGTGCGGTCGTGCGTATTGCACGATCGATTTGAAGGAAGACGTAAATTTTTTGAATTGAGAGGAGGGCGCGGATGTCAGATATACACACCGTCCGCTGTCGGAAACCGGGCAACCATAAAAGACCGGCCAAATCAGGTGGCTAACCCATAATCGGATGAAAGCTACTCTGCCATGACAGGAATGGCTCAGAATCAATCATGCAACTTGCCCGATTTCTCCAGAACTCAATAAAGATTATTCATTAAGGAGCGTAGGAAAATGGAATCAGCCACTGAGCATCAAGGCCGCATTCTGCTGGTGGACGATGAGTCAGCCATCCTGCGTACTTTCCGATACTGCCTTGAAGACGAAGGCTACAGCGTGGCCACCGCCACCAGTGCCGCGCAGGCAGACGCCCTGTTGCAGCGGCAGGTCTTCGACTTGTGCTTCCTCGATTTGCGCCTGGGCGAAGACAACGGCCTCGATGTGCTGGCCCAGATGCGGATCCAGGCACCCTGGATGCGGGTGGTGATCGTCACGGCGCACTCGGCTGTCGACACCGCGGTGGATGCGATTCAGGCCGGTGCCGCCGACTATCTGGTCAAACCGTGCAGCCCCGATCAACTGCGACTGGCAACCGCCAAGCAACTGGAAGTGCGGCAAATGTCGGCGCGACTGGAAGCCCTGGAAGGTGAAGTGCGCAGGCCCAAGGATGGCCTGGACTCCCATAGCCCGGCCATGAAAGTGGTGCTGGAGACAGCCCGCCAGGTTGCCACGACCGATGCCAACATCCTGATTCTCGGTGAGTCCGGTACCGGCAAGGGCGAGCTGTCCCAAGCCATCCACGCCTGGAGCAAGCGCGCGAAAAAATCCTGCGTCACGATCAACTGCCCGTCGCTCAATGCCGAGCTCATGGAAAGCGAACTCTTCGGCCACAACCGCGGCGCCTTCACCGGTGCCAGCGAAAGTACCCTGGGACGAGTCAACCAGGCTGATGGCGGCACACTGTTTCTCGACGAGATCGGCGACTTTCCCCTGACATTGCAGCCGAAGTTGCTGCGTTTTATTCAGGACAAGGAGTATGAGCGTGTCGGTGATCCGGTGACGCGCCGCGCGGATGTGCGCATCCTCGCGGCCACCAACCTCAACCTTGAGGACATGGCCCGCGACGGTCGTTTCCGTGAAGACCTGCTCTATCGCCTGAACGTCATTACCTTGCACCTGCCACCGTTACGCGAGCGCCGCGAAGATATTCTCAACCTTGCCGATCGTTTCCTCGCGCGCTTCGTCAAGGAATACGCCCGTCCCGCGCGCGCCTTCAGTGACGAAGCCCGGGAAGCACTGCTGAGCTATCGCTGGCCCGGCAACATCCGCGAACTGCGCAACGTGATCGAACGCGCGAGCATCATTTGTCCTCAGGAGCGGGTCGAGATCAGTCACCTGGGCATGACCGACACCCCGGTCAACAATACACCGCGCATCGGCGCGGCACTGAGCCTGGATGAGCTGGAAAAGGCCCACATCGGCGCGGTTCTCGCCACCGCCGACACCCTGGATCAAGCGGCCAAAACCCTGGGCATCGACGCCTCGACGCTGTACCGCAAGCGCAAGCAGTACAATTTGTGAGCAATAGCCAATGAAACTGGCGATGAAATTGCAAACCCGGCTTTTCCTGAGCATCTCTGCACTGATCACCGTCGCACTGCTCGGGCTCTTGCTCGGGTTGATCAGCGTGATGCAGATGGCCGGCAGCCAGGAAATGCTCATCCGCAACAACTTCATCACTCTGGACCTTGGCCTCAAGCTGCGTCAGACCCTGGGTGATCAACTGATCATCATGCTCAGCGATAAGCCTGACGCCGCCGCTTTCGCTGCCTCGAAGCAGCATTACTTCGAACTGCTCGAGGAAGGCATCACCCAGGAGCCGGCGCAAACGAGTAGCGAATACGGCTTCAGAAAAGCCAAAGCCGACTACGAGCGCTTTATCCTGGCTTATGAAAAGTCCCCGGACCCGTCGAATGAGCTTGGCAGCCACGACAACCTGACGGAAAAATTCAACGCATTGCGCAATGGTCTGATGTCCGAGCACAAGCGCGCTCTGGATAACATCAACGATACCGAGCGCCAGGCTCGGGAGCGGGCCCTGCTGATTGCCGGTTTACTTGGCCTGGTAGGGCTGGCGGTGCTGGTCATCGGCTTCGTCACCGCGCAGGCCATCGCCCGGCGCTTCGGCGAGCCCATCGAGGCCTTGGCCAAGGCGGCGGACAATATTGGCCAGGGCAATTTCGATGTCACCCTGCCGCTTTCTTCGGAGGTGGAGCTGAACCAGCTTACCCGGCGTTTCGGCATCATGGCCCAGGCGCTGCGTGAACATCAGGCCACCAACGTCGATGAACTGCTGGCCGGCCAGCAACGATTGCAGGCCGTGCTCGACAGCATCGACGACGGACTGCTGATGATCGACCGCCAGGGCCATCTGGAACACCTTAACCCTGTGGCCCAGCGTCAGTTGGGTTGGGAGTCCGATCGCCTGGGCCAAGGGTTGGGCACGGCGCTGGAGCGCCCCGAACTCGATGAGCAACTGCAACTGGTGCTGCGCGGCGGCACGCTGGAGCGAGCGCCGGAAGACTTGAGTATCGAAGTCGATGGCGAGTCACGATTGCTGACCTATAGCCTGACCCCGGTCAGCCATATCCAGGGTCATATCCTCGGTGCCGTGATGGTGCTGCATGACGTCACGGAACAGCGTGCCTTCGAACGGGTACGCAGCGAATTTGTATTACGCGCCTCCCATGAATTGCGCACGCCCGTCACCGGTATGCACATGGCCTTCGGATTGTTCCGCGAGCGCACACACTTTGCCCCGGACTCCCGGGAAGCCGACCTGCTCGATACCGTGAATGAAGAAATGCAGCGACTGATGCAGTTGATCAATGACCTGCTGAATTTCTCCCGTTACCAGAACGGGTTGCAGAAACTCACCCTGGCGCCGTGCTCCATCGAAGCGCTGCTGGAACAGGCTCAGTCACGCTTTGCCACTTCGGCCGAAGAGAAGGAAATCAATCTGCTGGTGGAAGTGCAGGGGCCTTTGCCGCGGCTGCAGGTCGACCAGCCGCAACTGGACCGGGTACTCGATAACTTGCTCGACAACGCCTTGCGTCACACCGGTTCCGGCGGGCGGATACGCCTGCACGCCCGGCGCCACGGTGAGCGGGTCATCATCAGCGTCGAGGACAACGGCGAAGGCATTGCCTACGGACAGCAGGGGCGGATTTTCGAGCCGTTCGTGCAGGTCGGTCGCAAGAAGGGCGGTGCGGGTCTCGGTCTGGCCTTGTGCAAGGAAATCGTGCAACTGCATGGTGGGCGGATGGGGGTCTATTCACGACCGGGGCATGGTTCTCAGTTCTACATGGCGCTGACCGTTTAGCTTGCGGTCAGGCTTCGTCATCCAGGCGCCGGCCGGCCAGACGTCGCCCGCGGGTTATCAACTCGATGAACTGAACCGCGCTCAAAGCATGGGCGAACAGCCAGCCCTGGCCGAACTTCACGCCTTCACTGCTCAGGAACTCGGCCTGGGCTTCATGTTCGATGCCCTCGGCAATCACCTTCAGGTGCAACGACTGGGCCATATGAATGATGTGCGGGGCCACACCGCTGCTGGCCGCATCATGGCCCAATGCATCAATGAACGCCTTGTCGATTTTCAGGCAATCAACTGGCAGGGTCTGCAAATAGGCGAGGCTGCAGTAACCGGTGCCAAAGTCATCGATCAACACCTGGTGCCCGACATCACGCAGCGATTGCAGATTTTCCCTGGCCACCACCACATCGACCAGCCCGCGCTCGGTGACCTCAAAGGCAATTTGCCGCGCAGCGACGCGGTGCAGGGTCAGCAGACGCGCCATCACCTGGCCGATTCGCGGCACCGTCACATCACACGCCGCGAGATTGACCGAGATGTACAGGTGTGGGTTGGCACGCAGCAACTGGCCGAGTTGCTCGAGCAGGCGTTGCAGGACGAAGTCCGTCATCTGACGAATCTGCCCGGTGTTCTCCGCCATCGGAATGAACAGGTCGGGGCTGGTCAGGGTGCCGTCCGGCCTGCGCCAACGCAGCAGTGCTTCAGCCCCGACACAGTTGCGGCTATTGAGATCGAAGATCGGTTGATACAGCACCTGCAACTCGCCACGACGAATCGCGCCAGTCAGTTCGGCGTCCAGTGACTGCCGCTGACACACCAGCAGATACACCAGGAACCCAACGCATATGCCCAGCACCAGACTGGCCGGCAGCAGCCACCACCAGACCGTCGGGATATGCATGCCGGTACGCGGGGTGATCAGCACCAATTGATATTCCGGGTTATCGGTGGGCATGCGATATATCAGGCGTGTCTGGGTGATCTGTAGCGCATCGCGGTTTCTCGGCGGCCAGGCTTCGACCGGCGGCCATATCTGGGAAGCGCCCAACACCGGAATCGCGCGCGCACCATGGTCCAGGACTACCAGCAGGCTGCTGCCTGGCGACAGGTCGACCATGTCGGTCAAATGCCCGCGAGAAGTCGCGACCCGGAAGTTCCCGCGTCCGAGCATCAGCGCAGCGCGGTTTTCATCGGGTTCGGTGGTGGTGTTGAGCCAATAGCTGTAAGTCGGGCCTTTGATGTCTGGCGATCGAATCAGCGACAGCCCTTCCTGACGAGGGCGATTGGAGCAGATTCGCGAGGAGTCCATGTAGGCGGCTTCGTAGACGAAGCGATAATTGAACGTAAGCTGTTGCAAGGTCGCGATCATTTCAGCATCGCAGCCGCGCAACGGTTGCGCTTCAAGATCGTCAAGGCTTTCACGCAGTTGCCCGAAGAGCTGTTCCAGGCGGGCGAGGAAGCGTTCACCCTGAGCATTCATCTCTTCGCTTTCGTTTTGCTCGACCTGATGAATGGCGACGAACAGGCTGCCGGCCATCAACAACGTTGCGCTCAAGACAGCCGACAGCAGCCCCAAAAACCAGGGGCGATGGAACCAACTGTGGAAGGTCTCTCGAGCAGCGGCCATTGCGTAATATCCGAAGTATTACCAATGAGTTATAGCTGCTGATTGGAAAAAAGCCCGAACCGTCGGGCGGCGTCATTATTTTGTCTGATTCAACACCAGAAGCAGCGCTGCAGTTTGCGCATCCGGAGTGCCATCGAAACGCGCCGGGCGGAAATGCATCTGGAAGGCCGCTATCACATGCCGTGTCGCGACATCGAGTTCGCCGGTTTGTGGCGAGGCATAACCCAATCGGGCCAACTGCGCCTGAAACCAGCTGATGCTCGGCAGTTGTTCGGCAAACTGCATCTGCTGCCGCGCCACCGCCTGCTCGTTCGGCCAGATACCCAGGCCTTCGGCGGCCAGACGCTTCCAGGGGAACAGCGGTCCCGGGTCCAGCTTGCGCAACGGCGCAATATCGCTATGGCCGATGATGTCGCGAGGCTTGATGCCCTGACGCTTGCTGATGTCCTTGAGCAATACGATCAAGGACTGAACCTGATCCTCGCTGTAGGGGTACCACACGCGCCCGGTGGGAGTGTCCTTGAAGCCAGGGTTGACGATTTCGATACCGATTGAACTGGAATTCAGCCAGGTCCGGCCATTCCATTCGCTCTCCCCGGCGTGCCAGGCCCGGTTGTTTTCATCCATCAGCTTGTAGATGGTGGCGCCCTTGTCGTCACCAATCAGGTAATGGCTGCTGACTTCGCCGCGTGTCAGCAGTTGCAACGAACGCTCCATCGAGGCGTTGGTGTAATGCACCACCACGAACTGCACGCGACTGTCGTAATTGGTTGAAGGATGGCTGGTGTCAAAACGGGGACCGCTGGCGCAGCCGGCCAGCAGAATCAGGGACGCGATCAGAGCAAAGTATTTCATGACGAAAGGCAGTACACGCAAGACAATAATGCAACAGTGTAACGTAATGCCTGGCGGGCTGACGGTAATCGCCGCGAATTAAACAAAATGGAACAATTAATGATCAACCCGGCTCCACTCGGTTACGTCCGGCGTTTTTTGCGCGGTACAACGCCTGATCGGCTCTTTTGAGCACTTGATCGCCGTGCTCACCCAGCTTGAAGGCAGACATTCCGATAGACACGGTAATGGTCACCGGCTCTCCCTTGAAGTGGAACGGACAGGCCTCGATTGAGGCACGCAAGCTTTCCAGCAATTTCAGCCCCGCCGACGGCACCGTGGATGGCATTAACAGCACAAACTCTTCACCGCCAAACCGGGCAATGAAATCCGTTGCGCGCAGACGCTTGCGCAACACACTGGCAATGATCTTCAGCACTTTGTCACCGGCCAGGTGCCCGTAGTTATCGTTGATGCGCTTGAAATGATCGAGGTCGAGCATGGCCAGCAAAAGTGTATTGCCATGGTGCTGCCATTGTTTGACTTCATGACCCAGGCGCTCGCTCCAGGCCGCACGATTGGGCAGGCCGGTCAGCGGGTCGACCAATGCCTTCTGCCGCTGCTCTTCAAGGTGCTCGCGGTAGCCCTGGGCCTCCTGCTCCATATGGGCGACCCGTTCGGCCAGGCTGTGCAGGCGCGCAGCGACCTCTTGCTCGCGCTCATCGCGCTGTTTCTGGTGCTCGTCCATGGTGCCCAGCAAGCCTTCGAGATGGTTTTCCAGGACGTGTTTGAGATCTTCCAGGTCCGCGGCTTCCTGCATGCTGCTTTGCAAGCCATCGACCTGTTCGCGGATCTGCGTGTCCATTTGCCGCGCAGCCGAACGATTGTCGGCGTGCCCTGCGGTGGCGGCCTGCAAGTTGCTCTGGAATGATTCGAGACGCTCGTTGAGTCGTTGCAGATAGGCTTCGAACTCATGCTGGCCGCTATCGGTAATGGCCAGCATCAAGGTAGCGAAATCGTCGAGAATTGGCAGCAACTCGTACCAATTCAAACCGTTTTTAAGACGATCACGCATGGATTCAGCTTGCGGGCGATGACACTCGGGCAACGTCAGGTCTTCCAGCAACCCCAGCAGTGTGTCTTCGATATGGCTGGCCACCGAACTGTAGGAGGGCTCGGGGGAATCCGGGAGCGCGTAGAGAATATCGTGTTCGGATTGCAGCTGAGCGGCGACGGCCACGTCTTGCGCCGAAACCGGAGGCAAAGGCGAGCTATCCGGCGATGCTTGCGCGGTCAGCTCGTCGGGGTTTGCTTGTGACCAAAGAGGTGCTTCGATGGTTTCCGGGATCGGCCTCTCGTCCGATTCGATTTCTACGACGGCGGCATTGGCTGCTTGCGGCTCCGCAGCGGGAGGTGCAGAAGCCACGACTGCCAGAGCAGGCGAAACGACGGTAGGCTCGGACTCGTCTTCAACTCGCTCGGCTGCGGGCACTTCGCAGACAGCCAGCTCATTCACGACCGGGGCCGGCTCGAGAATCGCCGCTGGGCTCTCGGCTACAGGAGCAGACGGCGCGGGAGCAATCTCCGTTGCCACCGCCTCCTCCGCTTCACGACCGCCAAACAATCGCTGGAGCAAGCCGGGCCGACCGGGCTCCGTCGGAGTCTCCAATTGGCTCAGGGCCTTGCCTTGCAGGCCACTCAGCTCGCTGAGCAACAGTGGTATCTCACGCGCCTGGCTGACCCGCGCATCCAGATGCTTGGCGAAACTCTTGAGGGGCCGGCTCACATCCCGTGGCAGCGGCAATGTTTGCAGTTGAGTGACCAGTGCACTCAGGGCGGCACTGGTCTGGTTGACCCGGGTTTCCCGACGCTGCTCGGAGTCGAGCACGGCTTTTTCCAGCCGTGGAATCAGCGCGGCAAGGCCGGCATCCATATCGTCGGTACGCACGACCTCGCGCATTTCCTTCATGCATTGGTCAACGGCGCGGTCAGTCCCTTCCGCCGCCAGTGTGCTGCGCACCAGCCCGCGGCGCAGCAAGTCGAGCCGAGCGTCCCAGCGACGTTCGAGCTTTTCCTGTTGTTCAATGCTCTTGAGGTATTTCTCTTTCCAGCGCTGTGCTTCGTCGCTCATTCATGGGATCCGCGAGGGTCAGGACTCAACGCGGGCAATGCATCGGCCGTGAGCGAACCCGGCAGACGAATCTCTACCGCGACCGGCAGGTGATCGGAAATGGGCTGGGCCAGCACCTCGACCTTTTCCAGGGTCAGGCTCGGGCTCAACAGGATATGGTCCAGGCAACGCTGTGGGCGCCAGCTGGGGAACGTTGCTTCCAATTGCGGCGCCAACAGGCCGAGGTCGCGCAACGGAGAATTTTGCAGCAGATCGCTGGCATGGGTGTTCATGTCGCCCATCAGCACCTGGTGCTTGTAGCCGCCGATCAACTCGCGGATATAGGCCAGTTGCAGGCTGCGGGTCCGTGCACCGAGCGCCAGGTGCATCATCACCACCACCATGGCATCCGCGCCCTCGCCGAAGCGCACCAGAATCGCTCCGCGACCTTTCGGTCCCGGCAACGGATGATCCTCGATCGCCCACGGCCGCAGGCGGCTCAGCACACCATTGCTGTGCTGGGCGAAGCGCCCGAGATTGCGATTGAGTTGCTGATACCAGTAGGGGAAGGCCCCGAGCTGGGCCAGGTGTTCGACCTGATTGACGTAGCCTGAGCGCAGGCTGCCGCCGTCGGCTTCCTGCAAGGCGACCAGATCGAAGTCGCCGAGAAGGTTGCCGATTTTCTGCAAATTCTCGGCGCGTCCGGGGTGCGGCAACAGATGTTGCCACCCCCGGGTCAGGTAATGCCGATAACGTTCGGTACTGATGCCGACCTGGATATTGAAACTGAGCAAACGCAAACGGCTGTCTTCGGGCAGGCCCGTCGATTGCAGATGATGCTCGTTGACCCGTGGATCATGCAGGCCAACGCTGCGTTCACTTCCCCAGCGGCGCATGGTGGGTAAAGCCTTTTAGTTGGAGGCCGCCTTATTGGCTGCTCGCTCTTTGTCGATCAGTTTGTCGGCCAGTTGCAGGGCTTCTTGAGCGCCACCGGCAGAGCCTACGTCAAAGCGATACTTGCCGTTGACGATCAAGGTCGGGACGCCAGTGATTTCATATTTCTTGGCCAGTTCAGTGGCCTTGACGATCTGGCCCTTGATGGCGAAGGAATCGAAGGTGGCCAGGAACTTGTCCTTGTCGACGCCCTGTGTGGCCAGGAAGTCGGCCATGTCATCCTTGTCGGTCAGTTTCTTGTGTTCTTTCTGGATGGCTTCGAATACCGCAGCGTGGACCTTGTGTTCTACGCCCATGGCCTCCAGGGTCAGGAACATCTGGCCATGTGCGTTCCACGGGCCGCCGAACATGGCAGGAATACGAACGAAGTTGACGTCAGAAGGCAGCTTCTCGACCCAGGGATTGATCACTGGCTCGAAGGCATAGCAGTGCGGGCAGCCGTACCAGAACAGCTCTACCACTTCGATCTTGCCAGGCACGGCGACCGGAACTGGATTGCTCAGTTCTACATAAGGTGCGGCGGGGGCTTCAGCGGCCTGGGCAGTCATGCCGAACAGGCTGGCAGCGGCAAAAACGGCACTGATGATCAGATTACGCATGCTTCACTCCTGGACAAATTTTTTCGCTTCGCGCGACCTGTTATCAGACAGGTCCTGGCGGGCTCGAGTTCTGTAGTGTAACGGCAGCGGCCACAAAAAAGGGCGGCCAAAGCCACCCTTTTTATACTCGTTGCAACGGATTAATCGAGCGTTAACGTTGCAGGTGATAAGCACCCCGTTCAACGCCCGATCCGCCAGCCTCAGTGCAGGCCTTGAATGTAGCTGGACACCGCGGCGATGTCTTCGTCGCTCATCTTCTTGGCAATACTTTGCATTGGTTTGGTGTCGCCATCGTTGTTACGACCACCTTCTTCCTTGCGGAAATCGGTCAGTTGTTTGGCGACGTATTGAGCGTGCTGGCCACCGAGGTGCGGGAAACCGGCGGCTGCGTTGCCGGCGCCGTTCGGCGAGTGGCAACCGGTGCAGGCTGGCATGCCCTTGGCCAGGTCACCGCCACGGAACAGGGCTTCACCGCGAGCGACGACTTTGGGATCGGCGGCGCCGACACTGCCTTTCTGGCTGGCGAAGTAGGCGGCGATGTCCGCCAGGTCCTGATCGCTCAGGTTGGTCAGCAGGCCGGTCATTTCCAGAACAGTGCGCTTGCCCGACTTGATGTCGTGCAATTGCTTGGTCAGGTAGCGTTCACCCTGACCCGCCAGTTTTGGAAAGTTTGGCGCCATGCTGTTGCCATCCGGGCCGTGGCAGGCGCCACATACGGCGGCTTTGGCCTGGCCGGCTTTTGCATCACCCGGTTGCACTGCCTCACCTGCAGCATGGGCCATGCCGGAGATGCCCACGGTCAACAGCAGACTCACGATCAATTTCTTCATCAGCTAATCCAACTACGGCTAAGGGTTAAGAGTTATGGACCGGGCTTACTCGCTCATCCAAAGGATGATGGCTTGGTAATCCTCGGCACTGCAGTCCATGCACAAACCACGCGGCGGCATCGCCTTGAAACCCTGGGTCACGTGTTGCACCAGCGTCTCCATACCTTTCGCCAACCTCGGCGTCCAAGCTTCCTGATCGCCCTTGCGGGGCGCCATGGGTAGTTGGCCGGAATGACAGGCACCACAAACACGGTTGTACACAGCTTCCGGATCCTGTGTTGCGTGAGCGCCGTAAAGCGGCATCAAGACACCGGCAGCCAGCAGCCATTTCGTCATAAAACGACCTTTTCAGGGTTGAGAGCGTGCTGCGTTCTAGTGCGCAATCAAGGTCTGTCGCTCTCGTGAACTTCATCCTACGCTGGGACAAAGCGCACACAAAATCTGCGGCATTATATACTGGCGTCACTGAAACGGAAGCGACACTGCTTGCCGCGCCCATTCCAGGCGCCGCCCACATCGGAAATCCCATGCAACTCAAGAATCCCATCCTCGGTCTGTGCCAACAGTCCACCTTCATGCTCAGCGCCGCCAAAGTCGACCAATGTCCGGATGACGAGGGCTTCGAAGTCGCCTTCGCCGGGCGTTCCAACGCCGGCAAGTCGAGTGCCCTGAACACCCTGACCCACGCCAGCCTGGCGCGGACCTCGAAAACCCCGGGTCGCACGCAACTGTTGAATTTCTTCAAGCTAGACGATGAACGCCGTCTGGTCGACCTGCCTGGCTACGGTTATGCAAAAGTACCGATCCCGCTCAAGCAACACTGGCAGCGTCACCTGGAGGCGTACCTCGGTGGGCGCGAGAGTTTGAAGGGGCTGATCCTGATGATGGACATCCGCCATCCGATGACCGATTTCGACCTGCTGATGCTCGACTGGGCCGTGGCTGCCGGCATGCCGATGCACATTCTGCTGACCAAGGCGGACAAGCTGACCTATGGCGCGGCCAAGAACACGCTGCTCAAGGTTCAGGCGCAAATCCGCAAGGGCTGGGGCGACAGCGTGTCGATTCAGCTGTTCTCGGCCCCCAAGCGCATGGGCCTGGAAGAAGCCTACACAGTGCTGGCAAGCTGGATGGAGCTGGCTGACAAGGGCGCCGAGGCAGGAGCCCAATAACCAGCAAAAGCTGCCTGGGTCGCCCTGGGCAGCTTTCTGCGGGCAAAAAAAACCCCGGACTTCGTATGGGGAGGGAGAAGTTCCGGGGTTCAAATTCCAGACCGCTAGGGCGGGGTCCAGATATCTGCCAACACTTAACACAACATAGGAGCATCGAAGGGCTTCACCAGCCATTCAGTACGTCTGAGTGGTAGTTGCAAGATTAGTTCAGATTTTTTTCAAATAGCTTTGGAATAAATGTAATTACCTTTCGCGCCAAGCTGCCTGCGCCCACTGCCGCGGCACTATGCCGCAGCAGAAACGCCGATTCGGAAGGCTCAATGAGCCTCATCCCAGTTATCTCCAACACCCACTTCGACCAGCAACGGAACATCCAGTTGCGCCGCCTCGCTCATGTGCACGCGAATTTCATCGCGAACCTGGTCGACCAGATCCTCACGCACCTCGAGCACCAGCTCATCGTGCACCTGCAAAATGACTTTGGCGTCCAGGCCAGACGCGGTCAGCCAGTTATCCACCGCGACCATGGCTTTCTTGATGATGTCCGCAGCAGTGCCTTGCATCGGCGCGTTGATCGCTGTGCGTTCGGCGGCGGCGCGCTCTTGCGGCTTGTTGGAGTTGATATCCGGCAGGTACAGGCGACGGCCGAAGAATGTCTCGACATAACCTTGCTCGGCAGCCTGGGCGCGCGTGCGGTCCATGTACTGGCGAACGCCGGGGTAGCGGGCGAAGTAGGTATCGATGTAGGCCTTGGCGGTCTTGGTGTCGACGCCGATGTCTTTGCCAAGCTTCTGCGCACCCATGCCGTAGATCAGACCGAAGTTGATCGCCTTGGCACTGCGGCGCTGGTCGGAGGTCACGTCGGCCAGTTCGACTTTGAACACTTCGGCGGCGGTCGCGGTGTGCACATCGAGATTGTGGCGAAAGGCGTTCATCAGCCCTTCATCCCGTGACAGGTGCGCCATGATCCGCAGTTCGATCTGCGAGTAGTCCGCCGCCAGCAGCTTGTAACCGGCCGGGGCCACGAAGGCCTGGCGGATGCGACGCCCTTCGGCGGTGCGCACCGGGATGTTCTGCAGGTTCGGATCGCTGGAGGACAGTCGCCCGGTGGACGCTACCGCTTGGTGATACGAGGTATGGATCCGCCCGGTACGCGGGTTGATCTGCTCCGGCAGACGGTCGGTGTAAGTGCTTTTCAGCTTGCTCATGGAGCGATACTCCATGAGCACTTTCGGCAATCGATAGTCGTCTTCCGCCAGTTTGGCCAACACTTCTTCGGCGGTGGACGGCTGGCCCTTGGCGGTTTTCTTCAAAACCGGCAGACCGAGCTTCTCGTAAAGGATCACGCCAAGTTGCTTGGGCGAACCGAGGTTGAACTCTTCGCCAGCAATCTCGAAGGCTTCACGCTCCAACGCAACCATCTTGTCGCCCAGCTCGATGCTTTGCACACCCAGCAGGGCTGCGTCGACGAATGCGCCCTGGCGCTCGATTCGCGCCAGTACCGGCACCAGCGGGATTTCGATGTCGGTCAGCACGCTGGCCAGGCTTGGAATGGCCGAGAGTTTTTCGAACAGGGTCTGGTGCAGGCGCAAGGTGATATCCGCATCTTCGGCGGCATAAGGCCCGGCCTGCTCCAGGGCGATCTGGTCGAACGTCAGCTGTTTCACGCCTTTGCCGGCGATGTCCTGGAAGCTCACCGTGGTGTGGTCCAGATACTTCTGCGCCAGGCTGTCCATGTCATGGCGCGTAGCCGTGGAGTTGAGCACGTAGGACTCGAGCATGGTGTCGAAGGCGATGCCCCGCACGGTGATTCCGTTGTCCTGATCGCCGCCGATGGCGCAGTTGGCCAGGATGTTCATGTCGAACTTGGCGTGTTGGCCGACCTTGAGCTTGTCCGGGTCTTCCAGAATCGGCTTGAGCGCACGCAGGACCGTGTCGCGGTCAAGCTGTTGCGGGACGCCGATGTAGGAATGAGTCAACGGGATGTAGGCCGCTTCGTTGGCCTGAACCGCGAATGACAGACCCACCAGTTGCGCCTGCTGCGCATCGATACCGGTGGTTTCGGTGTCGAAGGCAAACAACTTGGCGTTGTTCAGTTTTTCCAGCCAGGCATCGAACCGCGACTGATCAAGGATCGTTTCATATTGGGCCTCGGCGGCCACGACAGGAATTTCAGCCTCTGCGGTATTGAGCAGGTCAACGGCTGGTTCAGGCTCGGCAACGCTGCTCAGCTCAATACGCTTGGCATCCCGCTGCAGATCGTTCAACCAGCTCTTGAACTCCAGCAGGGTGTAGAGCTCGAAGAGCTTGTCCGGATCTTCTGCGCCCATTTGCAGGTCATCGAGGCCAATGTCCAGCGGCACGTCGACCTTGATCGTTGCCAGCTGATAGGAAAGGAAGGCCATTTCCTTGTGCTCTTCGAGCTTGGCCGGCAGGGTCTTGGCGCCACGAATCGGCAAGGTCGGCACGATGTCGAGCTGCGCATAGAGCTCGGTCAGGCCGCCGTTCACACCGACCAGCAGGCCTGAAGCCGTCTTCGGGCCGATACCCGGGACGCCCGGAATGTTGTCGGAAGAATCGCCCATGAGCGCCAGATAATCGATGATCTGCTCCGGAGCGACGCCGAATTTCTCCTTCACGCCCTCCACGTCCATGCTGCTACCGGTCATGGTGTTGACCAAGGTAATGTGGCCGTCGACCAGTTGCGCCATGTCCTTGTCGCCGGTGGAGATGATGACCGGACGGTCCGCCGCCGCGCTGCTGCGGGCCAGGGTGCCGATCACGTCATCGGCCTCGACGCCTTCGACGCACAGCAGCGGGAAGCCCAGGGCGATCACGCTCTGGTGCAGCGGCTCGATCTGCACGCGCATGTCGTCAGGCATGCTCGGACGGTTGGCCTTGTATTCGGCGTACATGTCATCGCGAAAAGTCCCACCCTTGGCGTCGAACACCACGGCGAACGGACTGTGCGGATACTGCTTGCGCAGGCTCTTGAGCATGTTCAACACGCCCTTGACCGCACCGGTCGGCAGGCCTTTGGACGTGGTCAGCGGCGGCAGCGCGTGAAAGGCGCGATACAGGTAAGAAGAACCGTCCACCAGGACGAGGGGGGCTTGGCTCATGAGCAGGATCAACCTTTTCGGCGGGTCCGGCGCTAGAATAGCGGGACCGTTGACGACAAAGGGACAAGGTTATCATGCGCACACCAAATCGCCTGTTGCTGGCTGGCTTGTTTGCAATCGCACCGTTGGCCGTCATGGCGGCGGACGATGCGCCGACACCGGAGCCAGAAGTCACGATCCGCACGGAAGGGGACAAGCTCATCCAGGAATACCGCCAAAACGGCTTCCTGTATGCGATCAAAGTCACGCCCAAAGGCGGCAAGCCGTATTTCCTGGTACGCGCCGACGGATCAGAAGGTAACTTCGTTCGCTCGGATTACCCGGATATGCTGATTCCGGCGTGGGAAATCTTTAAGTGGTAAGTCGTCCTTAACTTTAATCGGCGCTGGCTCAACAGCGGCGCCCGTACTGGCAGTTTAAACATGTCTGTGTTCACCCCCCTGGCTCGGCCCGAGCTGGAAGCTTTTCTCGCCCCTTATGGCCTCGGCCGCCTGCTTGATTTCCAGGGGATTGCCGCCGGTAGCGAAAACACCAATTACTTTATCAGCCTGGAGCAGGGCGAATTTGTCCTGACCCTGGTCGAGCGCGGCCCTGTTCAGGAAATGCCGTTCTTCATCGAACTGCTCGACGTGCTGCACGGCGCCGATCTGCCGGTGCCTTACGCCCTGCGCACCACCGACGGCGTGGCCCTGCGTGAACTGGCGGGTAAACCTGCGTTGCTGCAACCGCGCCTTGCCGGCAAGCACATCAAGCAGGCCAATGCGCAGCATTGCGCGCAGGTCGGTGAGCTGCTCGGCCATCTGCACCTGGCGACCCAGGCCAACATGATCAAGCGCAAAACCGATCGCGGCCTGGACTGGATGCTGGAAGAGGGCACGCAGTTTCTGTCGCACCTCGGTACCGAACAGAAAGACCTGCTGCAACGGGCGCTGGAAGAAATCACCCGGCAGAAGGAAAAAATCCTGGCACTGCCGCGGGCGAACATTCACGCCGATCTGTTTCGCGACAACGCAATGTTCGAAGGCACGCACCTGACCGGGCTGATCGATTTCTACAACGCCTGCTCCGGGCCGATGCTTTACGACGTAGCGATTGCCTTGAACGACTGGTGCTCGGACGACGATGGCGTGATCGATGGGCCGCGAGCGCGGGCCTTGCTCGGCGCTTACGCGGCCTTGCGACCGTTCACCGCTGCCGAAGCCGAGTTGTGGCCGACCCTGCTGCGGGTGGCTTGCGTACGGTTCTGGCTGTCACGCTTGATCGCGGCGGAGTCGTTCGCCGGGCAGGACGTGTTGATTCACGATCCGATGGAGTTCCAACTGCGCCTGGCGCAGCGGCAGACGGTCAGCACTCCGTTGCCTTTCGCCCTTTAAAGGCTTCGTCGGAACGCCGCCCGGAGCAGGCTCGCTCCCACAGGCTCACAGTGATCCTTGTGGGAGCGAGCCTGCTCGCGAATGGGGGCGCCACCTTATGTTCGAATTACAACGACTCCAGACACCCCGCCAGATCATTCCCCAGCTTCTCCATTACCTGCTCATAGCCCTGAGCAGTCGCTGGCGTATACCCACCCAGCGCATCCAGTTCAGCCAGTTTCACTGGCAAACCCGCCACCAGGGTTTCTGCCAGACGCGGACGCAGCGGTGGTTCGCTGAACACGCAGGTCTTGCCGACTTCCTGCAAGCGTGCGCGCATCGCCGCGACATGCTGGGCACCGGGTTGCACTTCGGCCGCGACGCTGAATACACCCACGTGCTTGAGGCCGTAGGCGTCTTCGAAGTAATCGAATGCTTCGTGGAACACGAAGTAAGGCTTGCCCTGAACATCAGCCAGGCGTTTCTTCAGGCGCGCATCCAACGCATCGAGACGCTCGTCGAAGGCTTTCAGATTGCTCTGATAGCGCGGGGCATTGCCAGGATCGGCGGCACTCAAGTCAGCCGCCATTTTCGTGGCGATGACCCGGGCGTTGACCGGTGACAGCCACAAGTGTGCATCCAGGCTGCCCGGGCGGTGATCGTGGTCGTGTTCGTCCGCTTCTTCAGCGTGGGAGTGGCTATCTTCGGCAAAACGGCGCAGCTTCATGCCTGGTAGATCCTGCACGGCGACGTTGGGCAGCGTACGCCCATTGAGCACGCGTGGCAGGAAACCTTCCATGTCCGGGCCAATCCAGTACAACAGGTCCACTGACTGCACTTTCCGTACGTCGGAAGGACGCAGCGCATAGTTATGCGGCGAGGCCCCTGGTGGCAGCAAAACCTCAGGAATCGCCACACCGTCCTGCACGGCCGCAGCAATCAATTGCAGGGGCTTGATGCTGGTAAGGACTTTGACTTCGGCCTGCGCCGGACCGATCAGTAGAAAACTTGTGATAAATGCGACAAAGAAAGAAAAAAGTCGGGACACGATGACCACTCAAAGAGGCGAGAACGGGTAATATAATAACGTCTCTCACAAAACTCGTCGCCGCTCATGCTGAAAACACCGATTGCCAGTCGCCCCCACGACCACTCGCATTGCGTTCACAGCGCTTTGTCCGAGGCCGATGCCCTGTGCGCACGTCAAGGCCTGCGCCTGACCGCGTTGCGCCGGCGAGTGCTGGAACTGGTGTGGCAAAGCCACAAACCCTTGGGTGCCTACGACATTCTCGCGGTCCTCAGCGAGCAGGACGGTCGCCGTGCCGCGCCGCCGACGGTCTATCGCGCGCTGGATTTCCTGCTGGAAAACGGCCTGGTCCATCGCATCTCCTCGCTCAACGCCTTCATCGGCTGCAATCACCCTGAACACGCGCACCAGGGTCAGTTCCTGATTTGCCGTGTGTGCCACGCCGCGATCGAACTTGAGCAAAAATCCATCAGCGACGCGATCATCGCCAGCGCCAGGGATGTCGGGTTCGTCGTCGAGGGCCAGACCGTCGAAGTGGTCGGTCTCTGCTCGGGTTGCCAGGAGGCTTGATGAGCAACGCGCTGATCCGTCTTGAGCAGGTTGCTGTCACGTTCGCCGGGCAACCGGTGCTGGACAATATCGAGCTGAGTGTCGAGCCGAGGCAGATCGTTACCCTGATCGGTCCCAACGGCGCCGGCAAGACAACCCTGGTGCGTGCCGTGCTCGGCCTGTTGAAACCGGACAGCGGCAGTGTCTGGCGCAAGCCGAAACTGCGGGTTGGCTACATGCCGCAAAAACTTCATGTCGATCCGACCCTGCCGTTGTCGGTCCTGCGTTTCTTGCGCCTGGTGCCGGGCGTGGACCGGGCCATGGCCTTGGCGGCACTCAAGGAAGTGGGCGCCGAACAGGTGATCGATAGCCCGGTGCAAAGCGTTTCCGGTGGCGAAATGCAGCGCGTGTTGCTGGCCCGGGCCTTGTTGCGCGAACCGGAACTGCTGGTACTCGACGAACCGGTGCAGGGTGTCGACGTGGCCGGCCAGGCTGAGCTGTACAGCCTGATCACCCGCTTGCGCGACCGTCACGGTTGCGGCGTGCTGATGGTCTCCCACGACTTGCATCTGGTGATGAGCACCACGGATCAGGTGGTTTGCCTCAATCGTCACGTCTGCTGCTCCGGCCATCCCGAACAGGTCAGCGGCGATCCGGCGTTTGTCGAGCTGTTCGGAAAAAACGCACAAAGCCTGGCGATTTATCACCACCATCACGACCACGCCCACGACTTGCATGGCTCGGTGGTCAAGGGGCCCGCGTCGGGCCATAACCATGTTCACGGAGATAGCTGCAAGCATGGCTGATTTTCTCCTTTACGCCCTGCTTGCAGGCTTGGCCCTGGCCGTCGTCGCGGGCCCGCTGGGATCATTCGTGGTCTGGCGGCGGATGGCCTACTTCGGCGACACCTTGTCCCACGCGGCACTGCTGGGCGTGGCCCTGGGCTTCCTGCTGGATGTCAGCCCGACCGTTGCGGTCACCGTAGGCTGCTTGCTGTTGGCAGTGATGCTGGTGACCTTGCAACAACGTCAGCCATTGGCATCCGACACGCTTTTGGGAATTCTCGCACCCAGCACGCTCTCTCTGGGCCTGGTGGTACTAAGCTTCATGCACGAAGTGCGGATCGACCTGATGGCCTATCTGTTCGGTGACCTGCTGGCGATCAGCCCGACCGATCTGGCCTGGATCCTTGGCGGAAGCACTGCGGTACTGGTGTTGCTGGTTGCTTTGTGGCGCCCCTTGCTGGCGATCACGGTGCATGAAGAACTGGCCAGAGTCGAAGGCCTGCCCGTGGCGGGATTGCGCCTGGCACTGATGCTGTTGATCGCGGTGGTGATTGCCGTGGCGATGAAAATCGTCGGCGTGTTGCTGATCACTTCGTTGCTGATCATCCCGGCCGCGGCGGCACAACGCCACGCCCGCTCGCCGGAGCAGATGGCACTGGGCGCGAGCCTGCTGGGCATACTCGCCGTGTGTGGCGGGCTGGCACTGTCCTGGTTCAAGGACACCCCCGCCGGCCCATCGATTGTGGTGACAGCCGCCGCGCTGTTTCTGCTGAGTTTTGTTCTGCCCCGTCGAGGGGTGTAGACTTGCTCGTTTTTTGCGCAATTAGAGAGTCGCAGGAATGAAGTCGTTCGCCTCCCGTTATCTGCTCCTTGTCGCATTTTCTTTGCTGCTGGGTGCCTGCCAAAGCACGCCACCGGCGGCCACCGAGGCCGCCGATGCGCGGGCCACGGCCATCGTACAGCTGGAACAAAACATTGCCAGTGATGAACTGGCCATCGCCGAAGACCAACTGGCAGCCTTGCAGGCCGAATCGCCCAACGACGCATCCCTTGAGCAGTACCAGCGGCAACTGGCCGAAGCCTACCTGCGCCGCAGCCAGATCGTGCTGCAAAAGGGCGATGTGGACGCCGCCGCGACCGCCCTCAGTCGTGCCCGTGCATTGATGCCCAAGGCTCCGGCACTGACCGGCGGCGTCAACGGCTCGATTGCCCAGGCGCGCAAGGCCGAGCTGGAAAAAGCCGAAGCCGCCCTCAAGGCTGCCGAGGCCAAGCCAAAAGCCAAGGTCATCGATCTAACGGCCGAAAGCACCGCGCTCGTACTGAATATCAACGATATGGGCAAACTGCGTCGCCAACTGGACGCTATCGCCGCCGATGTGGTGAATTTTCAGTGCGACGTAAGCATTCAGGCGCCGCGTACCGATGATTACCCTTGGCTGGCTAACTTGCTGACCAAACGGGTCAAGAAGCTCGATCCTGCGTTTGACCTGAAGCTTGATCGGCAGATTTTGCGCAGTGTCCCGGCGCAGATGGTTTTGACTCCGCGTAAACCCTGAAAAGCATCGCGGGCTCGCCCGCGATGGCATCCAGTCTGGCAATAAAACTCTCAGGCCGGTATCGCCTTGGCCTTCGCCTCCCTGTGCCAAGTCCGATGCTGCCCAGCAGGTCGAAGTTGCCTTCGGCCTTGGGTGAGCTTCTACAGCCGTTCCTTTTTCTGACCTTTGATCGCGTTATTGCCAAATGACAGGACAAATGCGAAATAAATGCTAAGAACCTCTATACAGACAGGCTAAAATGCGCGCCCGGCTAACCGCTGACCCTTTTCCAACGCGCCCCACAAGGTTCGCTACGTGATCGAGTTTCAAAACGTCCATAAAACCTACCGCGTCGCCGGTAAGGAAATCCCCGCCCTGCATCCAACCAGTCTGACGATTGAGAACGGGCAGGTTTTCGGCTTGATCGGTCATTCCGGCGCCGGAAAAAGTACCCTGCTGCGCCTGATCAATCGCCTGGAAAACGCCAGTGGCGGCAAGATCACCGTCGACGGTGAAGAAGTCACCGCGCTCGACGCCAATGGCCTGCGCCGCTTCCGTCAGCAGGTCGGGATGATTTTCCAGCATTTCAACCTGCTGGCCTCCAAGACTGTCGCCGACAACGTCGCACTGCCATTGACCCTGGCCGGCGAGTTGTCGCGCAGCGAAATCGACTCGCGCGTGGCCGAATTGCTGGCGCGGGTCGGTTTGTCCGACCACGCGAAAAAGTACCCGGCGCAACTGTCCGGCGGACAAAAGCAGCGCGTGGGCATTGCCCGCGCCCTGGCGACCAAGCCGAAAATCCTGCTGTGCGATGAAGCCACCAGCGCCCTCGACCCGCAAACCACCGCATCGGTGCTGCAATTGCTGGCCGAGATCAACCGCGAGCTGAAATTGACCATCGTGCTGATTACCCACGAGATGGACGTGATCCGCCGAGTCTGCGATCAGGTAGCCGTGATGGACGCCGGCATGATCGTCGAACAAGGCTCGGTGGCCGAGGTGTTCCTGCACCCGAAGCACCCGACCACCAAACGCTTCGTGCAAGAAGACGAGCAGATCGACGAAAACGAACAGCGCGACGACTTCGCTCACGTGCCCGGTCGCATCGTGCGCCTGACCTTCCAGGGCGAAGCGACCTACGCGCCGTTATTGGGCACCGTCGCCCGCGAAACGGGTGTGGACTACAGCATCCTGGCCGGTCGTATCGACCGCATCAAAGACATTCCCTATGGGCAACTGACTCTGGCCGTCACCGGTGGTGACATGGAGGCGGCGTTTGCCCGCTTCACCGCGGCCGACGTCCACATGGAGGTGCTGCGCTAATGGAAGCCCTGACAAGTTTCTTCGCCAACATCGACTGGTTCGAAATCTGGCTGGCCACCGGCGACACCCTGCTGATGCTCGGCGGTTCGCTGTTGTTCACCGTGCTACTCGGCTTGCCGCTTGGTGTGCTGCTGTTCTTGTGCAGCCCGCGCCAGTTGCTGGAAGCCAAAGGCGTCTATGCCATGTTGTCGCTGGTGGTGAACATTCTGCGTTCGCTGCCGTTCATCATCCTGTTGATCGTGATGATTCCGTTCACCGTGTTGATCACCGGCACGTCCCTCGGTGTCGCGGGTGCGATTCCGCCGCTGGTGGTAGGCGCCACGCCGTTCTTCGCCCGCCTGGTGGAAACCGCCCTGCGTGAAGTCGATCGCGGCATCATCGAGGCGACCCAGGCCATGGGCGCGACCACCCGGCAGATCATCACCAACGCGTTGTTGCCGGAGGCTCGCCCAGGCATCTTCGCGGCGATTACGGTGACAGCAATTACACTGGTGTCCTACACGGCGATGGCCGGTGTCGTCGGCGCCGGGGGTCTGGGTGACCTGGCGATCCGCTTCGGTTACCAGCGTTTCCAGACCGATGTGATGGTCGTGACGGTGGTACTGCTTCTGGTATTGGTCCAGGTGCTGCAGACCGTCGGTGACAAACTGGTTGTGCATTTCTCCCGTAAATAAGACATGAGCCGGCCGTTCGCTGGCAGGCACCGGAAAGCGGCGCCCGCCAGCAAGCACCCACAAGGAGTTAGCTGAATGAAAAAACTACTCGTCGCCTTCGCTGCTGTTGCCGCATTCTCGGCCCACGCAGCCGACACCCTGACCGTCGCGGCTACTCCGGTTCCGCACGCCGAGATCCTCGAGTTCGTGAAGCCGACCCTGGCCAAAGAAGGCGTGGACCTGAAGGTCAAGGTATTCACTGACTACATCCAGCCGAACGTACAGGTCGCGGAAAAGCGCCTGGACGCCAACTTCTTCCAGCACCAGCCGTACCTGGATGAGTTCAACAAGGCCAAGGGTACAAATCTGGTTTCCGTCGCCGGCGTGCACCTGGAGCCCCTGGGCGCCTACTCCAGCAAGTACAAGAAGCTGGATGAACTGCCAGGCACTGCTACCGTAGTGATCCCGAACGATGCCACCAACGGCGGTCGTGCGCTGTTGCTGATGGCCAAGGCCGGTCTGATCAAGCTGAAGGACTCGAACAACATCCTGTCGACCGTGAAAGACATCACCGAGAACCCGAAAAACCTGAAAATCCGTGAACTGGAAGCCGCGACCATCCCGCGCGTGCTGACCCAGGTCGACCTGGCGCTGATCAATACCAACTACGCGCTGGAAGCCAAGCTTGATCCGTCCAAGGACGCGCTGTTCATCGAAGGCAGCGACTCGCCGTACGTGAACATCCTGGTGGCTCGCCCGGATGACAAGGACGGCGAAGCGATGAAGAAACTGGTCGCTGCCCTGCACAGCCCGGAAGTGAAGGCCTTCATTATCGAGAAGTACAAAGGCGCGGTTGTGCCGGCGTTCTGATCCATTGCTGTAACGAAAAAAGGGCGCATTCAATGCGCCCTTTTTTGTGCCTGTATCAGCGCCCTTTGTAGGAGCGAGCCTGCTCGCGATGGAGTGTCAGTCGGCACCTCTGTATCTGATACACCATCGCGAGCAGGCTCGCTCCTACAGGGGGGTTGGCGTCGATCAGTCGCGCTTGAGCATCACCGGCAACTGCGCCACCAGCTTCGCATTGTTCAACGGTGCACGGATGAAGCCACGCTGCGTTCCATCCGGTCCGATCACCGCGAGGTTGCCGCTGTGATCGACGGTGTAGTTCGCCTTGCTGGTGTCCGCCGGAATGAACGGAATGCTCACCGCGTTGGCGAACTTTTGCAGCTCCTCGGTCGACGTCGCAGTCAGGCCGACGAATTGCGGGTCGAAGTAGCCCAGGTATTGCTTGAGCTGTGTGGGTGTATCGCGATTGGGGTCGACACTGACCAGTACGATTTGCAGTTTATCCACAGCCTCGGGCGGCAACTCGCTCTTGATCTGCCGAAGTTGGGCGAGGGTGGTCGGGCAGATGTCCGGGCAGAAGGTATAGCCGAAGAACAGCAGGCTCCACTTGCCTTTCAATTCATTGATCGTGACCGGCTGGCCGTCCTGATTGGTCATCGTCACATCCGGCAGGTTACGGCTCTGCGGCAGCATAATGATGCCGGCGTCGATCAGCGCCGTCGGGTCGCCCTGGTTTTTCCCGGACAACACCTTGTTGACGGTCAGGCCCAGGATCAGTGCGACCAGGGCGACGAGAATGAAGACGGTTTTCTGGGTTCGAGTCATAGGATCAACAATAAGTAGTGGTCTACGAGCAGGGCGATAAACAGCAGGAACAAGTAGTAAATAGAGTACTTGAACGTGTTGATCGCCGCGTGCGGCCGAGTGCCACGGTACAACACCACGGCCCAATGCAGAAACCGCGCCCCCAGCCCGAGCGCACACACCAGGTAGAGCGTACCGCTCATGTGGATCACGTAGGGCATCAGGCTGACGGCGAGCAACGCGAAGGTATAAAGCAGGATATGAACCTTGGTGTAGTGCTCGCCATGGGTAACCGGCAGCATCGGGATGTCGGCCTTGGCGTATTCCTCCTTGCGATGGATCGCCAACGCCCAGAAGTGCGGAGGGGTCCAGGCGAAGATGATCAGTACCAGCAGCAGCGGTTCAGCGCTGACGTGACCGGTGGCGGCGGTCCAGCCGAGCAACGGCGGTGCTGCACCGGCCAGACCACCGATGACGATATTCTGCGGGGTCGCACGCTTGAGGAATCCGGTGTAGATCACGGCGTAGCCGAGCAACGAGGCGAGGGTCAGCCACGCGGTCAGCGGGTTGGTGAACGCCAGCAGCATGGCTTGCCCAAGGGCCGCCAACAGCAACGCGAACGTCAGCGCGGCGGTCGGCGAAACCCGGCCTTCGGCGAGCGGCCGTTTGTGGGTGCGCGCCATCACCGCGTCAATACGCCGATCCACCACATGATTGACCGCCGCCGCGCCACCAGCACACAGGGCGATGCCCAGGTTGCCGAAAATCAGTACCGTCCACGGCACACCGGCGCGGGTCGCAAGAAACATCCCCACCAGTGAAGTGATGAGCATCAGCACCACGACCTTGGGTTTGGTCAGCTCCAGGTAGTCACGCCAGATCGCCTGACTGGGACGTTCGCCGATCAGAATCGCCATGGCATCTCTCCTTTTATTGTTATGGGCCCGGCTGAGTGTTTACGCGGACTGAAACGCCAGCGCGTTGGCTGCTTGACCCGAACCAGACTGGTTCGGGCGTGGTAATTGACCAGCACCATGGTCAGCAACAACGCCGCGCCGCCCGCGTTATGCGCGACGGCCACCGGCAGCGGCAGATGAAACAGCACATTGCTGATGCCGAGGGTGATTTGTGCGCCAAGGGCGACCAGCACCAGGCCTGCCAGGCGCGTCATGCCGACCACTTTCAATTGCCAGGCCAGACCGAGCAACACCAGGGTGACCAACAACGCACCGATACGATGGGTCAGGTGGATAGCCGTACGGGCATCGCTGTCCAGTTGGCCGCCAAGATAGTTCGGGCCAATGTGTTGGGTCAGGTGGAAACCGTTGGCGAAGTCGGCCGGTGGCAACCACTGACCATGACAGGTGGGAAAGTCGATACAGGCTACGGCGGCGTAATTGGAACTGACCCAGCCACCGAGCGCGATTTGCCCGATCACCAACAGCAACCCCGCCGTCGCCCAGTGCTGCAAACGTCGTGGCACGGTCAGCGCCGGCAGTACGCCGGACAGGCGCAAGGTCAACAAAAACAACAGACTCAAGGTCGCGAAACCGCCAAGCAGATGCCCGGTGACTACCTGCGGCCAAAGCTTGAGCGTGACCGTCCACATGCCAAACGCGGCCTGGCCAAAGACCACCGCCAACAGAAACAACGGCAACTTCACCGGCTGCCCCGGATGGCGGCGATGCATCCACGCACGCGCTGCCAGCACTGCGATCAACAGCCCCAGCGTGCCGGCGAAGTAACGGTGGATCATCTCGTTCCAGCCCTTGTGGGCCTCGACCGGAGTGTCCGGGAAATGCAATTCGGCATGGGCCAGTTGGGCTTCGCTTTTCGGTACGCTGATGAAGCCGTAGCAGCCGGGCCAGTCCGGGCAGCCGAGGCCTGCGTGGGTCAGGCGGGTATAGGCGCCAAGCAACACCACAATCAGCGCCAGCAAAGTGGCAAACAACGCGAGGCGAAATCCAGGTTTGGCCATGACGATGCCCTTATCCGATATTCGACAGTTTCAGCAGGTGACGCAGGTCGTTGAGCAGGTCCTTGCCCTTGACCGAAGGGTCATAGCGCAGCACCAGATTGCCGTGAGGGTCGATGATCCAAAGGTGTGGCGCGTCATTGCTCTGAGCGCCTTTGATGTAGGTCGGCAAGTCCAGTGAATAGCGCTGCAACTGCGGGTACTCGCGTTGAAGTTTAGTCTCGTAATCGCTGTTCAGCGCCTGCGCGGCGGCCAATGCATGGCTGGCGCGGGACGCGTCGCGCCCCAGGCCGATCTGGATCTGCCGCGCCAGATACACCAGTTGCTGGCAGTCCACCGCGCAATCCTTGGGCGCCGTCACCAGTATCTGCCAGCGATCCTCCTGTGCCTGTACACCGATGTCCGCGCGGCTCTGGCCGTTGCCGATCAGTTCGCCGTGATAACTGCGGCCCTCGGGCACCCAGAAATTCAGCTTGTACATGCCGGTGGCGAGGATCATCGGACCGATCACCCCGAGCAGGATCAGCAGCAGTTGCAAGCGGCCCTTGCGCCGGTTCACCGACGGTTTCGCCTCAGACATGCTGGGTGGATTCATGGCCGCTCCCATGGTGTTTCTCCTTTGCGTTGTGCCAGCCGAGATAGAGATAAAGACCGAACAGGGCAATCGCCATGGCGAACCACTGCACGGCATAAGCAATGTGTTTTTCCGGGCCCATGGCGATTACTGGCCAGTCGGCCTGATAGGTGGCCGGGCTGGTTTCAGCGCGTAATTCGTAGGCAAAACCTTCGCGGTTCAGCGCCCTCCAAAGGCTGGCCGGCTCGACGGCCGTAATTAGCTTCGGCCATGTAGACGTCGTCGGATCTGCGTGCAGTTGGAAGGTCGCACCGGGAGAAACGTAGACCCACGCATCGAGGCTGACTACCTCGGCAGGGGTCTTGAATTGTGGGGGTATGCGGCGCTCCGGCCATGGCAGCCAGCCGCGATTGACCAACAGCCAAAGCCCGGTGGCCTGATCATGGAACGGTTGCAACAACTCGACGCCGACTCGGCCGTTGCGTTGGCTATTGTCCAGCAGCAGGCTGTGTTCGGCATCGAACTGGCCATGCAAACGCACCCGGCGAAAGGCCGGATCAGTGGTGTATTGCAACTCGGTGCTGGCCATCGGCACGGCCGCGCGGCGTTCGGCATAGTTTTGCAGCAGCGCGCTTTTCTCCGCCCCCCGGCTCAATTGCCAGAACCCCAGGCACACCAGCAACGGCAGCAACAGCGCCACCACCAGCGTTGGCACGATACCCGGCCGAAAACACTTCATGGCATCGCCAGAAAGTCGGTCATCGCGATAGCTATACTCATATGCATCGCTTGTCCCCCCGGAGTCACACCATGCTCAAAGCAGCCATCGTCCTGATGCTGATTGCCACGGTTGTCAGCCTGTTCAGCGGCCTGTTTTTTCTGGTCAAGGACGACAGCAGCTCAAACCGCCTCGTCATTGCCTTGAGTGTGCGAGTGACACTGGCCGCCATTACCCTCGGCCTGATCGCCTGGGGCTTTTTCAGCGGCCAGCTGGTTTCTCATGCCCCCTGGTAGCTCGCTCCTGCCAACTGCTTTAAAGCACATAGACGAAAACGAACAACCCGATCCACACCACATCCACGAAGTGCCAGTACCAGCTTGCCGCTTCGAAGCCGAACTGGTGCTCGCTGTCGAAGTGCCCCCGCATGATCCGCATCAGCATCACGAAGAGGATGATGGTGCCGATGGTCACATGGGCGCCGTGGAACCCGGTGAGCATGAAGAACGTCGCGCCGTAGATGCCCGAACCCAGGGTCAGGCCCAGCTCGTGATAGGCGTGCATGTATTCTTCGGCCTGGAAGGTGAGGAACGCACAACCCAGCAATACGGTGAGCGCCAGCCAGAGTTTCAGTGCGCCGCGATGGCCCTTTTTCAAGGCGTGGTGGGCGATGGTCACGGTCACGCTGGAACTGACCAGCAACACAGTGTTGAGCAGCGGCAGGCCCCAGGGGCTGATGACTTCCTTGGGCGGCGGAAACAGTTTCGAGTCGGGGTTGTTCAACAACGGCCAGACAAATTCGAAGTTCGGCCACAGCATGTGTGCAATGCCCTTGGTGCCCTCGCCGCCGAGCGCAGGCCCGGAGACGTGACGCACATAAAACAGCGCGCCAAAAAAGGCGATGAAGAACATCACCTCCGAGAAAATGAACCAGCTCATGCCCCAGCGGAACGAGCGATCCATCTGTGCGCTGTACAAGCCTGCGCGACTTTCCTTGATCACCGTGCCGAACCAGCCGAACAACATGTAGGCCAGCAGCAGCCCGCCGACGAAAAAGATCAGCGGTCCGTGGGATTCCGGGCGCGCCGCTTTCAGATCATTGAACCAGGTGGCCAGGCCGTAGACGGTGATGACCAAGCCGAGCGTGGCGACGATCGGCCATTTGCTCTGGGCGGGAACGTAATAATGTTCATGAGTTGCCATTTATTGTTCTCCTTATCGGGCACGCTCAGCCGCCAGTGTTTACAGCTACCGGTGGATGTCGGGCGGTGATATCGAACAGCGTGTAAGACAGCGTCAGGTGCTTCACATCCTTGGGCATGTCACGGTCAACGATGAAACGTACCGGCATCTCGATCCGCTGACCGGGCTGCAGCACTTGCTGGGTAAAGCAGAAACATTCGGTCTTGTGGAAGTACGCCGCCGCGGTGCTGGGCGCGATACTCGGCACGGCTTGCGCGCTCATTGGCCGGTCGGTGGGGTTGTGGGCGATGAAGATCATTTCGTTCACCGCACCTGGGTTAGCGGTCAATTGATCATGCTTGGGGTAAAAGTCCCAGGGCATGTCGGCAGAGTTGGTCGACAGAAACTGCACACGCACCTGCCGCGAGGTATCGACCGTTTGCTCACCCTCGTACTGCCCGGCGGTCTTGCCGTTGATGCCGAAGGCCTTGCACATCACGTCGTAGATCGGCACCAGCGCAAACCCGAACACAAACATCGCCACCACCACGGTCAGTAAACGCGTGACCAGTTTCTTCAAAGAAATAGAGTCAGCCATGGCTCTTCCTCTTCGCACCGTCCCCTTTAGGAGCGAGCATGCTCGCGATGGTCGCCAACACTGACACTGGCTGCCTGACACCCCGCGGAGTTCTCGGGTTCATCGCGAGCATGCTCGCTCCTACAGGGTGGGTGTTCATTTCACTTCCGGCGGCGTGGTGAAGGTGTGATACGGCGCTGGCGACGGGATGCTCCACTCCAGGCCTTCAGCCCCATCCCACGGTTTGGCCGGTGCCGGGGGGCCGCCGCGAATGGTCTTGATCACGATGAACAGGAAGAAGATCTGCGTCGCACCGAACATGAACGCGCCAATCGAGGAAACCATGTTGAAATCGGCAAATTGCAGGTTGTAGTCCGGAATCCGCCGAGGCATGCCCGCCAGGCCCACGAAGTGCATCGGGAAGAAAGCCATGTTCATACCGATGAACGACAGCCAGAAATGCAGCTTGCCCAAGGTTTCGTCGTACATGTGGCCGGTCCATTTCGGCAGCCAGTAGTAGGCCGAGGCGAAGATCCCGAAAATCGCCCCCGGGACCAGCACATAGTGGAAGTGCGCGACTACGAAGTAGGTGTCCTGGTACTGGAAATCCGCCGGGGCGATGGCCAGCATCAACCCGGAGAAACCGCCAATGGAGAACAGGATCACGAATGCCACGGCGAACAGCATCGGCGTCTCGAAGGTCAGCGAGCCTTGCCACATGGTGCTGGCCCAGTTGAACACCTTCACGCCCGTTGGCACCGCAATCAGCAGCGTGGCGTACATGAAGAACAACTCGCCCACCAGCGGAATGCCGACCACGAACATGTGGTGCGCCCAGACGATGAACGACAGGAACGCGATACTCGCCGTGGCGTAGACCATCGATGTGTAGCCAAACAGTGGCTTGCGCGAAAAGGCCGGAATGATCGAGCTGACAGCACCGAACGCCGGCAGGATCATGATGTACACCTCGGGGTGACCGAAGAACCAGAACACATGCTGGAACAGCACCGGGTCACCGCCACCGGCGGCACTGAAGAAGCTGGTGCCGAAGTGAATGTCCATCAGCATCATCGTCACGCAACCGGCCAGTACCGGCATTACCGCAATCAACAGGAACGCGGTGATCAGCCAGGTCCAGACGAACAGTGGCATTTTCATCAACGTCATGCCGGGGGCGCGCAGGTTGAGGATGGTCGCGATCACGTTGATCGCCCCCATGATCGAACTGATCCCCATCAAGTGAATGGCGAAGATGAAAAAAGTCACGCTTTCCGGCGCATAAGTCGTCGATAGCGGAGCATAGAAAGTCCAGCCGAAGTTCGGCCCGCCGCCAGAAGTGAACAGGGTCGAAACCAGCAGCAGGAACGCCGCTGGCAACAACCAGAAGCTGAAGTTGTTCATTCGCGGCAGGGCCATGTCCGGCGCGCCGATCATCAGCGGGATCATCCAGTTGGCGAGGCCGACGAAGGCCGGCATCACCGCACCGAAGACCATCACCAGGCCGTGCATGGTGGTCATCTGGTTGAAGAATTCCGGCTGGACGATTTGCAACCCCGGCTGGAACAGCTCGGCGCGAATCACCATCGCGAACGAGCCACCGAGCAGGAACATGGAGAACGCAAACCACAGGTACAGCGTACCGATATCCTTGTGGTTGGTAGTCAGCACCCAGCGCATCAAGCCTTTGGCGGGGCCGTGGGCGTGGTCGGTGGCGGTATGAACATGTTCATCGATTACAGCAGTCATGTCCTGTCTCCTGCAAACAGATGGGCTGGGCAGGTCGGGATGCGTAGCCCCGACCGGTTCCTTACGCGTGCAATGGACCGGGTCATTTGCTTTCCGCCTGTTTCAGCTCCAGCACTTCTTTAGGCGTGACCATGTCGCCCTTGTTGTTGCCCCAGGCATTACGTTCATAGGTCACGACCGCCGCGATATCGACTTCCGAGAGTTGCTTGCCGAACGCCGCCATCGCGGTGCCGGGCTTGCCGTGGAAGACAATGCTCAGGTGGGCGTCTTTCGGTCCGGTGGCTATTTTCGAGCCCTTGAGCGCCGGGAACATCGGCGGCAGGCCCTGGCCTTCGGCCTGGTGACAGGCCACGCAGGTGGTGTGGTAGATCTTGTCGCCGCGATCCTTGAGCTCGTCGAGCGTCCATTCCTTGCTGGTCAGCTCTTTGAGCTGTGCAGCTTCGACCTTGCGATCAGCCAGCCATTTTTCGTAATCGGCCTTTTCCTTGACCTCGACCACGGTCGGCATGAAGCCGTGATCCTTGCCGCACAACTCGGCGCACTGGCCACGGTAGATGCCGGGCTTGTCGATGCGGGTCCAGGCTTCATTGACGAAGCCCGGGATCGCATCGCGCTTGACCGCGAAAGCCGGCACCCACCAGGAGTGGATTACATCGGCGGAGGTCACCAGGAAGCGCACCTTGGTGCCAACCGGCAGCACCAGGGGCTTGTCGACTTCAAGCAGGTAGTGCTCGCCCTTGGCTTCCTTGTTGTGGATTTGCTCCTGGGGGGTGGTCAGGTTGCTGAAGAACTCAACGTCCTGGCCCAGGTATTTGTAATGCCACTTCCACTGGTAACCGGTGATCTGGATATCGACCTCCGGCTCGCTTGAGTCGTACATCTTGATCAGGGTCGCGGTAGCGGGAACCGCCATGGCCACCAGGATCAGGAAGGGCACGATGGTCCAGAGGATTTCAACGGTGGTGCTTTCATGAAATTTGGCGGCCACCTGCCCGGTCGAGCGGCGGTGGAGAATCATCGACCAGAACATGGCACCAAAAACGATGATGCCGATCACCACACAGATCCAGAAAATGGTCATGTGCAGGTCGAATACTGCGTGACTGATTTCGGTCGCTCCAGGCGCCATATTCACAGTCCAGGCCGCTTGCGCCTGACTGAAAATCGACCACAACAGGAGGCCCATCCAGACATGTGGATGTCGCATCATTGCGGGTTCCCCTTATCGTTCTTGTTATCCCGCCGGCTTTCACCTGCGGCAAGGGAGCGGCTGCATCAGACTACGAACTTGAATTGCCGGGCCTTGCTGCATATGCAGTCGGGCGTCATCAGCTAACTCCATTCCACCCCGAGTATAGACAGCACCTCCGACCTCGCAACGCGAAGGCGTAAATCGGATGAAACAGCATTAACTTGCATTGCAGGGCACGAATGGAGAAGGATGCAGGCGAGTGGTGGCACGCCGATATAACAGGTGCGTCTCAAGGATGAAGTAATTATGACAAATGCGTCTTAGCATTTTTCGTAAGCCAGCTAAGTTATGTCTTCCCTATTTCATTGCCTTGTTTCCTGGAGTTTTCATGAACACCGCCGCATTGCGCGAGCAGATCCAAAAAGCCCAACAACACGAAGCCGAAACCCGCCTGCTGACGCGTCAGCTGGAAAGCAAACTGCCTCATCTACACCCGTCGATCCAATTGCCGGAGACCGATACCAACGGCGTACTGACGCGATTTGTCGCCGCCTACATCGAAGAAGTGCCCGATCTGCTGGATGCAGCCAATGAAGTCGCAAGGGAAGCGGGCATTGAGTCACAGATCAAACCGGTGCTGAAAATCGCCGAGCAGTACTTCCTCCAGCCGCCAGCCATCATGGCTGGCCACGTCGGGCTCGACAGCCTGCTGGATGAAGCCTATCTGGCGCATCGGTTCGTCGAAGAGGTCAACGACCTGTACATCAAGCATTTCGGCCAGCCACTGATCCCCCTGGACATGACTGTCGCCAACCTGATTGCTCACCAATTGATCGGTGAGTCGTTCGCCAACCAACTGGACGAAGCGGTACATCACGCCATCGACGAGATGCTCAACGACGAAAGCTTCGCCCTGGAATCGGTAGAAGCCTACCGTGAGAAGCTCAAAAGCCCGGACACCGGCGCCGCGTGGAAACGCTGGCCGTGCATGTCCCGCCGACTGGGCGTAGACCTGGCGCTGGATCAGCCGGCGGCTTGATCCAGCGGTAAACACAATCTCCCTGTAGGAGCGAACCTGCTCGCGATGAGGCCACGTCATTCAACATCAATGTTGAGTGATACGCCGCCATCGCGAACCAGCTCGCTCCCACACAGGAGCCTCAGCCAGCCGCGCCCAAGCCAATGTTCGTCCGCACCCGCCCTTCGAGCCTGCGCTTCAATCCCCGCGATTCAATCACCAACCTTGAACCCTTGGCTGCATTGGCCCGCCCCCACTCCTCCAGCAACTCCAGGCACGAGTGATCGATGTAGCTCAGGTTGTTGAGCGGCACATGCACGGTCGTGCCCGGAGCGATACGACCCAGCATCCGGGTCAGCGCCGGCACCTTGAGGAAGGTCGCCGCCCCTGCCAGGCGCAATTCCACTTGCCCTTCCTGAGGCAGGTCGACCAGGCTGATTTTCAATCGAGAGGCTTTCAGCGCCAGCTTCACCAGCGTCAGGCCAAAGCCAATCAGCACGCCGGTCAACAAGTCCGTGAAAACGATGGCGAGCGCGGTTGCCGCGTAAGTGACCATCGGCGCAAGACCATACCGACCCAAACCACGAAAGACCTTGAGATCCACCAACTTGAAGCCGGTGTACACCAGTACGCCCGCCAGGCTTGCCACCGGAATGCTTTGCAGCACGCTGGACAGCAACAGCACGAACGCCAGCAGCCACAGGCCGTGGAAAATGGTTGAAAAGCGCGTGGTTGCTCCGGCCTGAACATTCGCCGAACTGCGCACGATAACGCCCGTCATCGGCAACGCCCCAAGCAGGCCACACAGCATATTGCCGATGCCTTGCGCCGACAGTTCGCGGTCAAAGTCCGAACGCTGGCCGCTGTGCATGCGATCCACCGCTGCGGCTGAGAGCAGGGTTTCGGCGCTGGCAATGAAGGCCACGGCAAATGCGGCAATCAGCAGGGTCGGATCGGCCAGGTTGAGCAGATCCGCCGGCTTCAGCCAGTCGATGGCTTGCGCCAGGTTGTCCGGCACCTGGACCCGTTTGACCTGCAACGTCAGTATCAGGCTGGTAAACGTGGCCAGACCGACGCCCAGTAGCGCCCCGGGAACGAAGCGCAGGGATTGTGGACGGAGTTTTTCCCACAGCCACATGACGGCAATGGTCGACAAACCCAGCAAGCCGGCTTGCCAGCCAAACGTGGGCAAAGCCTGAGCCAGCGCCTCCGGGAAGGCTGACAGATTATCCAGCCCCGAGGCTTTGGGCACGGCATCCAGCATTACATGCACCTGCGACAGGACAATCAACACGCCAATCCCGGCCAGCATGCCGTAAACCACCGCCGGTGCGGTCACCCGAAACCAGCAGCCCAACTTCAAGCGACCGGCCACCAGTTGCAGAAATCCCGCCAGCAACAAAATGGGTCCGAGCATGGCGACACCATGCTGGCGGACCAGTTCGAACACCAGAACAGCCAGCCCCGCCGCCGGGCCGCTGACCTGCAGCGGCGAGCCGGCCAGCCAGCCGACGACCAGACCACCGATGATGCCGGTTATCAGACCTTTTGCCGGCGGCAGCCCCGAGGCAATCGCGATACCCATGCACAGGGGCAGGGCGACCAGGAACACAACCACCGAAGCCAGTAGCTCCCGTGGCAGAACAGCTTTGAGTCGAACAGCACGCATGGTGAGTCTCCCGAAGTTTTCTTCAGGCATGGCAAAGCCAGGCTGCCTGAACGGCAGCCCCGGCTGAACCACACAACGATTTAGGAGGATCTAGAAGCGCGCTTTGGGCGTCGCCACGGGAATTGGCAGGCTGCCATTGAGCGGCAGGAAACAGCCTTGATCGGCGTCATAGGCTTTGATTTCGCTGGTTTCGATGTTGTAGACCCAGCCGTGGATAAACAGCTGACCGTTGGCCATGCGCGAGGCCACCGACGGATGGGTGCGCAAATGCTGCAACTGGGCGATCACATTCTCTTCGGTGAGAATGTGCATGCTTTCACTTTCGTTAGAGCAGTTGCAGTTCTCCTGCACCATGGTCTTGGCCACTTCGGCATGACGCAGCCAGGCTTTGACCGTCGGCATTTTTTCCAGACTGTCCGGGTTGAGCACCGCGCGCATGGCGCCACAATCGGAGTGCCCGCAAATGATGATGTGATGCACACCCAGAGCGAGTACGGCGTATTCGATGGCCGTGGAAACACCGCCGTTCATTTGCCCGTAAGGCGGTACGACGTTACCGACATTGCGGGTCACGAACAGATCCCCGGGGGAGCTTTGAGTGATCAATTCGGGAACGATGCGCGAATCGGCGCAGGCAATGAACATCGCTCTTGGCCGCTGGGCCGTGGCGAGTTTCTTGAAGAGCTCTTCCTGTTGGGGAAAGACCTCATGATGAAAATGCAAAAAACCGTCAACGATGTGCTGCAACGCTGCATCGGCGGTTTCGGCCTCGGGTTGGGCTGAAGCCGACGCAGCCAACGGCTGTTTATCCTTGTCACTCATGAATTCATCCTCATTGGCGGGCTCGGAAAGTCATCCCGTGGGGTCCGGTGTGGAGCCAGTGGCTGGTTAAAAAACATCCAGGCCGAGCATCTCGACCCATCAGTCACTCGATGAACAAGGTAGCGGCCGAATCTTAATTGAAACTGAATGAAACGCTCTAGAACGCGCGTTCCAGGTCACAAAAATGTGACCTTCACAGTATATGAACGCGCTCTTCAGTACTCACCATAGGCCAATTGTCCTCAAATCAACGACATTTGGCGACCCGGCGGACAAAAGGCTTCGCAATCCAGATTGAACCCCTCCCGGTGATTGATTCCCAGCCGTTTGATCGCTTTGGCAAAGCGCTGCGCCAGCAAGTCCGCAAACGGACCTTCGCCGCGCATTCGAGCGCCAAATCGGCTGTCATAGAGTTCACCGCCACGGCTCTGGCGAATCAGACTCAGCACATGCGCGGCCCGTTGCGGATAATGAGCGCCAAGCCATTCTTCGAACAGCGGCGCCACTTCCAGCGGCAAGCGCAACATCATGTAGGCGGCGCTTTGCGCTCCGGCCGCATGAGCCTCGCAGAGCAGGCTTTCGAGTTCGCTGTCGTTGATCATGGGGATCATCGGTGAACACAGCACGCCCACCGGAATTCCGGCATCGCGCATGACCCGGATCGCTCGCAGGCGGGCCTTTGGCGCTGCTGCGCGGGGCTCGAGGATGCGCTTGAGTTCGTCGTCCAGGGTGGTCAGGCTGATCATTACCGCCACCAGCCTGTGCCGGGCAAGTTCGGTCAGCAGGTCCAGGTCGCGAAGAATCAGCGAGCCCTTGGTGACGATGGTCACCGGGTGCCGATAACGCAGCAGTACTTCGAGGGTTTGCCGGGTGATCCTGTATTCACGCTCGATCGGCTGATACGGGTCGGTGTTGGAGCCGAGGTTGATCGGCGCGCATTGATAGCCACGCCGGGACAGTTGTTCTTCCAGCACCTGCACAGCGTTGGTCTTGGCGATCAGTTTCGTTTCGAAATCCAGCCCTGGCGACATGTCCCAATAGGCATGGCTCGGCCTTGCGTAGCAGTAAATACAGCCATGTTCACACCCGCGATAAGGATTGATCGAGCGATCGAAGGGCAAATCCGGCGACGTGTTGCGGGTAATGATGGTTTTCGCCGTTTCAATGCGCACCTCGGTGCCTTGGGTGAGCGGGACTTCCTGGTACCAGCCGTCGTCTTCGGCCACCGAGCGGCTGATGGAGAAGCGGTTGTGCGGATTGGTCGCTGTGCCGCGGCCACGTGGGGGCAATGGCGTGTGCATGGGGGGAACCCTTTAACTGTATGCATGTACAGTACATTATCAGCATTCACCACACCAGTGCCGTTCGGCACTTTCTCTTTTTTGTATTTTGAGTTTCTGCAAAGTAACCATGAGATACATATAAAACCTGGTTCAGGCTCGGACAGTAGCGCTACTATTTTTGCAGCAAACATAAACATGGATACATCTAAAGGAACTGATTATTTTATTCTTAAATCCTCGGAAACATCATTATAAACATCGATTGCGACAGCAATATCAATGACCTGCCGTGCATATAACCCATGCGCGACAAAGTTGACTAACAAGGATAAAAATCATGTGGAAACCCAGTAATCCAGGTGTATTTCTACGTCGAATAGACTCACCGGAAAGTGATAAAGTGATTATAAAACTGGTGAGAGAAAACACGGTCGATGTTGCCAACCGGCAATATGATGATCGTTTCAGCGCCATAACAACCATGACGCTGCATATAAATAATGAAACCAGGCAACACAGCCTCGATTTTGATCCATGGTCAGATATAAATGTAATCCGCGACGGCAGCATTGATGAAAAAGATATAAATGCAATTAATCAGCTCGCCCTTGCCTTCTACCATCAATCAGTAATTGACCCGGACCTTCTTGTTTACATTTCGCGGGGCCCGGTCGACGATGTAGATGTTTTTGATCCAACAAAACCTGTTGAACCATTGCCTCCCCTGATACATACCCTGCGAATTGAAGCGCTGTATATGTATGAGGAGGAGGAATTGGAACTCAGAGCTTACTACTACGGCAAATCATTTGATGAGGGTAATAGTTTTGCAGTAAGGGGAGGTTACTCAACAGGCTTCGGTAACGATGTAATACCCGACTTGGAAAATCTGGCCAAAGCTTTCTACATATTGAAACTGTAAAGGCGCCACGAACTGATTTCAGATAACCAGCGCCATTTCACATTTCATTGACACCTGCCTCACAGCCCTTTGACCGCTCAAGGTTGAAGCTGAACGCCAACATCCTGCCTCTTCCAGAACGGTTAACCCTGCATGTCCTTACCGCGTTTTATCCCGGCAATGTGCCTGTCACTGGTCGCCTTTCTCACGCTGACACCGGTCTTCGCTGACGACGCTACCCCGCCGCGCCCAGCGGAATGGGCTCAACCGGTCGAGAAGCAGTACAACCTCTTCCAGATGTCGCCGACGCTCTATCGCAGCGCCTTGCCGGACAAAGATGCCGTGCCACTGTTGGAGAAACTCAAGGTCGGCACGGTGATCAACTTCCTGCCTGAAGCGGACGCCAGCTGGCTGTCCACGCCAGGCATCACGCAAGTACAGCTGCCTTATCGTACCAACCATGTGGATGACGCCGATGTGCTCAAGGCCTTGCGCGCCATCAAGTCTGCCGAAGCCAAAGGCCCGGTGCTGATGCACTGCAAACACGGGTCTGACCGCACCGGTCTTATGGCGGCCATGTACCGGGTTGTCATCCAGGGCTGGAGCAAGGAAGAGGCCCTGAACGAAATGACCCAGGGCGGCTTTGGTGACAGTACCCATTTCAAGGATGGCATTCGTTACATGATGCAGGCTGACGTGGAAAAGCTGCGCACGGCCCTGGCCAATGGCGATTGCAGCACCAGCCCGTTCGCCGCGTGCTCGATGAAGAGCTGGTTCAAGTCCGCTCATATCGAATAAAAAAGCCCCCGTGGCATGGCGCTACGGGGGCTTTATTTCACTCAGGCTTTTTCTTCAGCTTCGGGTTCGGGAAAAACTGCACGGCCTGAACCTTGGTATCCGGGGCTTTGGGCACGGTCGTATTGACCCGCGTGCCGAGCTCCTTGGGCACCGACAGCCCTTGCTCATTGAGTGTGTCGGAGTAACCGCAGGCCACGCACTCGCGATGCGGCACGCTGTCTTCACTCCACATCATCAACTTGTCCGGCTCGCTGCATGCCGGGCAGACCGCCCCGGCGATAAAGCGTTTTTTCGTAATCACAGGCCCCTCGCTCATGCTGCCGCGTCCTCACTCAGGCCGCTGTGGCGCAAGAGTGCGTCAATCGATGGCTCCCGGCCACGGAAGTCGACGAACAGCACCATCGGCTCCTGAGAACCGCCACGTGCCAGAATCGCTTCGCGGAACGCACGTCCGGTATCAGCGTTGAGCACACCTTCCTCTTCGAACTTCGAAAACGCATCGGCCGAGAGCACTTCAGCCCATTTGTAGCTGTAGTAGCCCGCGGCATAACCGCCAGCGAAAATGTGCGCAAAGCTGTTGGGGAAGCGGTTGTAAGCCGGCGGACGCATCACCGAAACCTCGTCACGCACGCCTTCGAGTACTTGCAGTACGCCGCGGCCGTCGCCGTGAGTGGCGTGCAGTTCGAAGTCGAACAGCGAGAACTCCAGTTGGCGGACCATCATCAGGCCAGACTGGAAGTTTTTCGCCGCGAGCATTTTCCCGAGCAAGTCCTGAGGCAGCGGTTCGCCGGTTTCATAATGACCGGAAATCAACGCCAGGCCTTCCGGCTCCCAGCACCAGTTTTCCATGAACTGGCTTGGCAGTTCGACGGCATCCCAGGCCACGCCGTTGATGCCGGACACGCCGGCATGCTCGACACGGGTCAGCAGGTGATGCAGGCCGTGACCGAATTCGTGAAACAGGGTGGTGACTTCGTCATGGGTCAACAATGCCGGCTTGCCGCTGTCGGCCGGGGTGAAGTTGCACACCAGGTTTGCCACCGGGCTTTGCAATACACCGCCAGCGGTGCGACGACGGTCGCGGGCGCCATCCATCCAGGCACCGCCACGCTTGTTGGCGCGGGCATAAAGGTCGAAGAAGAAGCGGCCAACGTGCTGGCCGTTTTCCTTGATCTCGAACAGGCGCACATCCGGGTGCCAGGTGTCGAAGCCCTTCTGCTCGGCGATCTCGATGCCGTACAGACGCTGAACGATAGCGAACAGGCCGCTGAGCACCTTGTCGATCGGGAAGTAGGCGCGCAGGGTTTCCTGAGCCACGCTGTAACGCTGCTCACGGAGTTTTTCGCCGTAGAAGCCGCTGTCCCAGCTTTGCAGGTCCGGACAACCTTGCTCGGCAGCATAGGCCTTGAGCTGTTCCAGGTCCTGGGCGGCGAACGGCTTGCTGCGCTTGGCCAGGTCACGCAGGAAGTTCAGCACCTGGTCGCTGGATTCGGCCATTTTGGTCGCCAGGCTCAGTTCGGAGAAACTGCTGAAGCCCAACAGTTTGGCCAGCTCCTGACGCAGGTCGAGGATTTCTTCCATGACCGGGCCGTTGTCATTCTGACCGGCATTCGGTCCCTGGTCCGACGCACGGGTGCAGTAGGCCGCGTAGACTTCTTCTCGCAGTGCGCGGTCCTGGGCGTAGGTCATCACCGCGTAGTAGCTGGGGAACTCCAGGGTGATCAGCCAGCCGTCCAGGTCCTTGGCCTGTGCCGCAGCAGCCATTTGTGCCTTGGCCGAATCGGTCAGGCCGGCAAGGGCGGCTTCATCGGTGATGTGCTTGGTCCACGCCTGAGTGGCGTCGAGCAACTGGTTGGAGAACCGGCTGCCCAACTCGGACAGCTTGCTCTGCACTTCGGCGTAGCGCTTCTGCTCGGCTTCCGGCAGGTCGATACCCGACAAACGGAAGTCACGCAGGGAGTGTTCCAGGATAGTTTTCTGCGCCACATCGAAACCGGCCGCTTCCGGGCTGTTCGCCAGGGCTTCGAAGGCCTGGAACAGTTCGCGGTTCTGGCCAAGCTCGGTGGAGTAAGCGCTCAAGGCCGGCAGGCACGACTCGTAGGCTTCACGCAATTCGGCGCTGTTGCACACCGCGTTGAGGTGACTGACCGGGCTCCAGGCGGCACCCAGGCGATCGTTGAGCTCGTCCATCGCCAGGACCAGGCCGGCCCACGATGGCTGTTTGGCCTGGGTCTTGAGGATCTCTACGATGGCGGCACGGTTGTCAGCCAGGATCTGTTCGATGGCCGGCTGTACGTGTTCGGCGCGGATGGCGGAGAACGGCGGCAGGTCGTAGGACTGCAAAAGAGGGTTGTTCACGCTCACGGTTGATACCTTGGCTGGAGAAACATGCAGCCATCTTAATTACAATCGACATTCACCGCAGCTATCAGCGACAGAGAGAAACCCTATCGTGAACCTTCGCAAGTATCAGAACCACACGCCGCTGCTGGGCAAAGGCGCTTTTGTCGACGGCTCGGCGGTAGTGATCGGCGATGTTGAAATCGGCGAAGACAGCTCGGTCTGGCCGCTGACAGTGATCCGTGGCGACATGCACCGCATCCGCATCGGCGCGCGCACCAGCGTGCAGGATGGCTGTGTTTTGCACATCACCCACGCCGGGCCGTTCAACCCCGATGGCTTTCCACTGCTGATCGGCGACGACGTCACCATCGCCCACAAGGTCATGCTGCATGGCTGTTCGGTGGGCAGCCGGGTGTTGATCGGCATGGGCAGCATCGTCATGGACGGTGCGCTGGTCGACGATGATGTGATCATCGGTGCCGGTAGCCTAGTGCCGCCAGGCAAGCATCTGCAAAGCGGCTTCCTGTATGTGGGCAGCCCGGTGAAGCAGGTTCGTCCGCTGACTGACAAGGAACGTGCCTTTTTCACCTACAGCGCGGCGAACTACGTGAAGCTCAAGGACCTGCATCTGGCCGAAGGCTACGACCAGCTCTGACCCGGCCCCTCATATTCAGGATTCAACATGCATTACCAAACCGTTTTGTTCGACCTCGATGGCACGCTGACCGACCCGCGCGAGGGCATTACCCGTTCGATCCAGTTCGCCTTGGGCAAACTGGGTATCGATGAGCCGGACCTGGCCAAACTCGAACATTTCATCGGCCCGCCGCTGTTGCAGGCGTTCATGCAGTTCTACGACTTCGACGAAGCCAGGGCGTGGGAGGCGGTGAATTTCTATCGCGAGCGTTTCAAGGTCACCGGCCTCTACGAAAACCGGGTGTTCGAAGGTGTCACGCCGCTGTTGGAAACCCTGAGCGGACAAGGCCGGCAACTGTATATCGCGACCTCGAAACCCTGGGTGTTCGCCCGGGAGATCGCCCGGCATTTCGACTTTGCCAAACACTTCAAGGTGATTTATGGCAGTGAACTGGATGGCACCCGGACCAACAAGGTCGAGCTGATCGCTCACCTGATGGCCGAAGAAAACCTGGACCCGGCCAACACCCTGATGATTGGCGACCGCAAGCACGACCTGATCGGCGCGCGCAGCAACGGCCTGGACGCGGCAGCAGTGGGTTACGGGTTCGGCAGCCACGAAGAGTTGAGCGCCGAAGCGCCGGCGTATCACTTTGAAACGCTGGAAGAGATGCACCGGGCGTTTTTGCAGCGCTGACAGGATCGACACAAATCAACTGTGGGATCGCCGCACCGCCCCTCCCACAGGGGACTGCGTAATTCTTCAGGGCCTTGGCGGCGGAGCCAACCTTTGCCCTTGCTCGACCGCCCAGTTCACCACCTGCGCGGTCAATTGATCGTTGGCCTGACCGAACCCGGCCACCACCGCCGGAACCTGCACATCACTGATCGGCTGGCGCACTTCAAAGCGGCGGCTGGCGAGCAGGCGCTGGTCATAGCTGCGCACCAGCAATGCATCCAGACGCACGACCACGCTGGCATTCGTGCCCCGGTATTCCGTCTGGAATGCCTGCAGGCTACCGCCCAATTCAAGATCGGTCTGGAAAATGCTGTCATCGGTGCTCAGCAGCGGCACCCGCCCGTCATGCTGGAAACCGTCCAGCAGGCGATTGCGCACCAGCACCGGTGCCGGGTCGCTCCAGCGTGCCCCCTTGTAGTGGCTGATCACATCGCCCTGAGGAATAACGGCAATGTTCGGACTGTTCAATGCTTCGCTGGACTGGAATCTGGTCAGGCGCAACGACCAGCGCTGCGGCGTGCCTTGACTGGCCGAAGCGTTGCTCTGGGCCGACGGCAACCGATACATTTCGAAGGGCTCGGGCTTGGGCAGGATCGAGCACGAACTGATCAGTGTGAAGCCAGCGAGGAGGGCAATTTGAATCAGCTTCATGGCGTGAATTCCTTGGTCTTTTCACTGCCCAGCAGGTAACCGCTGGGGTTGGCCTCCAGACGCTCGGTAATGGCGCGCAACGAGCTCAGGGTTTCGCGCATCTCGTGCACGGCCGGGCCCAGGCCATTGAGGCCTTGCATGCCACTGTTGAGCGACTCCTGATTGGCAGTGATCAGTTTGTTGAGGGTGGCGCTGCTTTCCTGCAGCGACTTCATCGCCTGTTCGGCACTGCCCAGCGCGTCCTTGCCGTGCTCGTTGAGCAGCCCGTTGGCATTGCGCATCAGCGCCGTGGTCTGCTCCAGCATGGTGTTGGCCTGCTTGCCGACCGAGGCCAGTTGCTGCATGGCCTGGCGGATATCGCCGCGCTGCTCGGCAATGGTCCCGGTGGTTTGCTCCAGGTGCTCCAGGGTGTTGCTGATGCGCTCGATGTTTTCCGTGGAGAACATCAGGTTGGCGTTGTGCATCAAGGTATTCACCCCGGCCATCAGGTCTTCGCTGTCATCGAGCAGACGGGCGATGGGCGAGGGCGAGGCGACGATGGTCGGCAGGTTACCGTCCTTGCCCTTGAGCGTCGGGCTCTGTGGCGTGCCGCCGCTAAGCTGAATGATCGAGGTCCCGGTGACGCCGGTCAGGGCCAGTTTGGCCTGGGTGTCTTCCTTGACCGGGGTATCACCGGCCAGGCGAATGCGCGCCAGCACCCGACGCGGGTCCTTGGGGTCCAGGCGCAGCGAGATCACGTCGCCGACCTTGATCCCGCTGTATTGCACCGAACTGCCCTTGGACAAACCACTGACCGCCTCGTTGAACACAACCTCGTAATCCTTGAATTCGGTATCGACGCTGGACTTGGCCAGCCACAGGCCGAACAGCAGCGCGGCCGTCACCACCATCACGGTGAACAGGCCGATCAGTACATGATGGGCTCGGGTTTCCATGTCAGACCTCGTTGAGCTGTTGAGCGGCTGTCAATGCCGCGCGGCCGCGAGGGCCATGGAAGTATTCGTGAATCCACGGATCGTTGGTTTCCGAGACCTTGTCGATGGCGTCCGCCACCAGCACTTTTTTCTGCGCCAGCACCGCCACCCGGTCGGTGATGGTGTAAAGCGTGTCGAGGTCATGGGTCACCAGAAAAACGCTCAGGCCCAGGGCATCGCGCAGCGTCAGGATCAACTGGTCGAACGCGGCGGCGCCGATCGGATCGAGCCCGGCGGTGGGCTCGTCGAGGAACAGGATGTCCGGATCCAGTGCCAGCGCCCGGGCCAATGCGGCACGCTTGATCATGCCCCCCGACAGCGACGCTGGATACTTATCCGCCGCTGACAACGGCAACCCGGCCAAGGCCATTTTCACCGCCGCCAGGTGCTCGGCATCGTTGCGGCTCAAGCCGGCGTGTTCGATCAGCGGCAGGGCAACGTTCTCCGTCACCGTCAGCGAGGAAAACAGCGCCCCCTTCTGGAACAGCACACCGAATCGTCGCTCCACCAGCGAACGCTCGTGCTCGGACAGGCTTGGCAGGTTCTTGCCGAAGACTTTCACCACCCCTTCACTGGGCTGGCGCAGCCCGACAATGCTGCGCAGCAACACCGATTTGCCACTGCCGGAACCGCCGACCACGGCGAGGATTTCGCCCTTGTACAAATCCAGGTCGAGGTTCTCGTGCACGCTCTGGCGGCCAAAGCGGTTGCACAGCCCACGGACTTCAATCACCGCCTCGGAGGGCGCTCGGGGTAATCGACTCACCAGCCCATCTCCATGAAAAACATCGCGGCTATCGCATCCATCACGATCACCACGAAAATCGACTGCACCACGCTCGACGTGGTATGGGCACCGACGGACTCGGCGCTGCCACTGACCTTGAAACCTTCAAGACAACCGATGGCGGCGATGAGGAAGGCGAAGACCGGTGCTTTGACGATGCCCACCAGAAAGTGCTGAACGCCGATGTCTGTTTGCAATAGCGACAGGAACATCGCTGGCGAGATATCCAGCGCCACCGCGCAAACCACGCCACCGCCGATAATCCCCGACAGCATTGCCAGAAAGGTCAGCATCGGCAGGGCAATCAGCAACGCCAGGACTCGCGGCACCACCAGCAATTCCACGGGGTCGAGGCCCAGGGTGCGGATGGCGTCGATTTCTTCGTTGGCCTTCATCGAACCGATCTGCGCCGTGAACGCGCTGGCGGTGCGCCCGGCCATCAGGATCGCCGTCAGCAAGACGCCGAACTCGCGCAGAAAGGCAAATCCCACCAGGTCAACGGTAAAGACCGTGGCACCGAAAGTGGCCAGTACCGTCGACCCGAGAAACGCCACTACGGCGCCCACCAGAAAAGTCAGCAACGCAACGATGGGGGCGGCATCGAGACCGGTCTGTTCAATATGCGCGATCATCGAGGTGACACGCCAACGCTTGGGACAGAACAGGCCGCGGGCAATGGTTTCGATGATCAGACCAACGAAACCCAGCAGTTGCAGGGTGTCCTGCCAGACGGTGTCCACCGCGCGGCCAATGCGGGTCAGCAACTGAATGGAAACGCTGACTTCCGGCTCCTTGATCGATACGCAGAAATCGGTCAACGAGCAATAGACGGTTTGCAGCAACGCGCGGTCTGCAGCGGAAAGCGTGCAGTCAGGATGTTCAGCGGAGCGGCCGAGGCGCTCGGAGCCGAGCAGTTCCACCAATAGCGAGGCGCCAGCAGTGTCGAGAGCGCCGAGACCATTGAGGTCGATGGGGGTGTTGGCGTCGTACTGGCCGTGGAGTTTTTCGCTCAACAGCTTGAGCTCGGCGTAATGGACAAGCGTCCAGTCGCCCGTTACCCGCAATCGCGCAGGGGTAATCGACGTGTCCAATCGGGCGGTGCCGGCCATCGTGCTGCTGATCATAAGCTCCGTGCTTGTTCAGTGATTACGCAGCTCTACGTAATAGCACGAACCGCACTACTTTTCTTTGATCGCTGTGCTGTCCGTGACCTTGAAACGCAGCACGCCGATGACCTGGCCATCTTCGGTCAGTACCCGCACCTGCCATTTGCCGGCCGGGTTGCCCGGGAAGTTCTGCTTGTGGGTCCAGGCCCGATAACCTTCCTTGCGCCCGCCGTGGATATCCAGCGCAATACGGTCGACCTCTTTTCCGTTGAACTGCCAGACGTGATAAATCCGCTCATCCAGACCACGCGGGGCATTGATCGCGGTGTATGCGTAGAGCCCGCCATTGCGAATCTGTTCGGTGCTGACTGCATCGAGGCTGGCGCCGGGCGTGCGGTCTTGTATTTGCGTGCTGATGGCCACGTCGGTCATCCACAACGTTGCCGGTGGCACCCACGAACGCAGCTCCCAACCAACGAAACCGATACCCAAGGTGATGCTCAAGATCGCCAACGCACTGCGTACCGTACGAATCGGGAAGATCGACGCCAGGCTTGGGAACGACAGCAGCACCGAGATACCCAGCGCCCATTTGAAGCTTTGCGACGTCGTCAGGTGCATGATCACCGGCAACGCGGTGAGCAGCGCGGCGAACAGGGTCAAGGTGTGCAGGGCCAGGAATGCCCAGCGTCGTGGTGCCAGCCACTTGTAGTACAGCGGGTCGATGATCGAAATCAGCGCCGCGACGCCCAGCAGCCCGGTGAAAAACAACTGCCCGCTGTTCCACGTCGTGGTGATGAAGAAGAACGGCAGGACAAAGAACAGGCTTTCCTGATGGATCATCTGCGTTGCGTAACGCAGTAACGGCTCCGGGATTTCGCGCTTGAAAATGCGCGCGAACAGCTTGGTCAGGCTGTTTTCCAGCATCAGCCAGATCCAACTGATCAGCATGATGGTGGTGATCCAGCTCGCCAGGCCTTGCTGACGATCGACCAGAATGAAACTGCCTACCCCGGAGATGAAACCGGCGAGCGCAATGACCCCGGGATAGCGCTTCATCAACTCGAGGATGCGCTGTACGAAAAGGGTCAGGTTTTGCATTCGGCGGGTTCACAGTAGTCGTAGGAAAAAACCTCGACAGGGTACCCGCGAGGGCGCCGCGTGGCGAGGGTTTGCGGTCAGTTACGCGGTGCAACCTGTGGGAGCGAGCCTGCTCGCGAAGCGGTGTAGCGGTCGACATCAATGTTGGAAGGGCCAGCCGCTCCCACAAGGAATGTTTACCCTGCGCGATGAAAACGCCATGCCCCCAGACTTAACACCAGCAACCCCGCCACTGCGACCACCAGCCACATCAACTGGTCATAACTGAGCAAGGGCTTCTCGATCCGCAAATACCCCGGCTGCAACAGCAGTTCACGCATGGCCTTGTTCGCCTCTTGCAGCGTCACCCCTTGCAGCTCCCGGGCCGGGTTGGTGAACCGGCCGTCCTCGTAGTCGCCGATGGCGCTCCAGTAATAGTCGGCCAACGCACTGTTGCCTTGTACGGCCCAGGCCTGGCGGGCAATCGCGGCCTGTTTGAGGCGGTTGAAGGTATCGGCATTGAGGCCGTCCCTGAGCAAATCGGCTTTCAAGTCTTCAAGCACTTGTTCGGCCTCAGACACGTCGTCGCGCTCAAGGTCGGCATTGAGGCTCATGAAACCCACGCCGCCGAACACCTCGCGTTCCGCCCACGGGCCGTAGGACAAACCGTGAGCCAGACGCATCTGGCGATAGATTGCCCAATCCAGATAATCCTTGAGTAAATCGAAGGTTTGGTCGTGCCCGTCTTCCAGCACCGGCTCCGGCACCAGCCAGTGCAGTTTGGCGCCGTTGCCGACCAGACCGTGGGTCAGGGTGCGCTCGTGGGCGGCGCTGGTCTGAATTTGCGGCAGGGGCGGATGCTCGCCCGGGTTGATCGCCTCCAGCGCGCCATACGCACGCTCCAGATAGGCCGGCAGCAACTTGTCGAGGTCGCCGACCACGATCAGGGTCATGTTGTTCGGCGCATACCAGTCCTTGCGTACCTGCTCCAGTTGCTCATGGGTCAGGTCATCGACTTGCGCACGCTCCGGGCATTTGAGGCCCAGTTCCACGGCCAGTTGGTTGCTGGCCGTGTGGCCCAGGTCCTGCCGATCGAGCCAGCGTTGCAGATGCGAGTAGTGACCGCCGTCTTCCCGCTCGACCACTTGCTTGGCCGCGTTGATGGCGTTGTCGTCGAAACGGGTCTGGGTCAGCAGCGCCAGCAGCAGGTCGAGCACCTTGCGCTGGTTTTTCGCCGGGGCTTCGATGACGAAAGTCGTATCGGCGTTGCTGGTGAAGGCATTCCACTCGCCGCCCAGGGCCTGCATGCGCTCTTCCAGGCCACCTTCGCCGCTGGCGTCGATGCCACTGAACAGCAGGTGCTCCAGCAGATGCGGCAATTCCTTTTCTTCGCAGCCGAAATCGTCCAGGCCAACGCCGACCACCAGCCGGATCGCCACATGCCCGCGGTCAGTGCCGGGTTTGAGCAGCAACTGCAAACCGTTGCGCAGCGTGTAGCCCTCGACCTGAAAGCGATCCAGGGCAAATGACGGGAAGGAACCAAGCAACAGGCAGGCGAACAGCAGACAACGCATAACGGGTTTCCATACGACTAGCGTAAGTTCAACAGACTTCAGGCAACTGTGGTCGTTCAGGGTGAATGAGTAATGTCAGTCAAATCATCGACCACCAGCGCGCCGGTGTCGGATGTTTCCAGCACCACATAGGCACTGCTGCAAAACAGCGAATTCAGACGCTTCATGTCGGCGATCAGCTCCAGGTGCAACGAACTGGTTTCGATACTTTGCACGATTTTACGTTGCAAACGGCTGACATGAGCATGAGCCAGGCGCCGTTCCTGTGCACGGAAACGACGTTTCTCACGCACCAACTGGCGAGCGCTTTCCTGATCGGCGCTGAGAAACACCGACATTCCGAGCCGCAGGTTGGAAATCAACTGAGCATGCAGACCGGTCAATTCGTCCAGCCCGACGTCGGAAAACGACCGGTGCTGCGAGGTTTTCTGCTGCTGGATCTTGCGCAACATGCGTTCGATCAAGTCGCTGGCGAGTTTCAGGTTGATCGCCAGCTCAATGATCTCCGCCCAGCGCCGGCTGTCCTGATCGCTGAGATCCTCCCGGGGCATTTGTGCCAGATACAACTTGATCGCGCTGTAGAGCGCTTCGACATCGTCGGACAGGCGGCGCACTTCCTGGGTGACAGCGGTTTGCTTGCCGCGCAACACGTCGAGCATGGCCTCGAGCATGCTGTCGATCAAATCGCCTATGCGCAGGGTTTCCCGGGCCGCGTTGGCCAACGCCAAACCTGGCGTGTCCAATGCCGTGGGATCAAGATGCCGGGGCTTGGCCGTGCCGTTGGCCAGCGTGCGCTCCGGCAGCACCCAGGCACAAAACCTGGCCATCGGTTCGATGCTGGGCAGCAGGATCAGGCAGCGCACGGTGTTGTAGAGCAGGTGAAAGCCGATGACCATTTCCTGAGCGCTGAAATCGAGGCCATCGAGCCAGTGCGCAAGTGGATCGAGCACTGGAATGATCAATAAAAGACCAATCAGTTTGTACAGCAGGCTGCCCAACGCCACTTGGCGCCCGGCGGCGTTCTGCATGCTGGTGCTGAGGAAGGCGAGTACGCCGCTACCGATATTGGCGCCGATCACCAGCCCGATGGCCACTGGCAGACTGATCACGTTGGCGCCTGCCAGGGTTGCGGTCAGCAGCACAGCGGCCAGGCTGGAATAGGAAATCATCGCGAACAGTGCCCCGATCAGGGCATCGAGCAGGATGTCGCCGGTGAGCGAGGCGAAAATCACCTTCACCCCTTTGGCATGGGTAATCGGATGCGCCGCTTCGACAATCAGTTGCAGCGCCAGGATGATCAACCCCAAGCCAATGGCGACACGGCCCAGTTGACCAAGCCGAGTCTGCTTGCGCGACAGAAAGAAGATCACCCCGACAAAGATCAGCAACGGCGACAACCATGACAGATCAAGCGTCAGCACCCGCGCCATCAATGCCGTACCGACGTCCGCGCCAAGCATGGTGGCCAGTGCCGGGGTCAGCGCCATCAAGCCCTGGCCGACAAAGGAGGTGACGAGCATGGCGGTGGCGTTACTGCTCTGGACCATCGCCGTCACGGCGATCCCGGAGACGAACGCCAGCCAGCGTTTGGACATGTTATGGCCAATGACATGGCGCAGGTTGGTGCCGTAGACCCGCAGGATGCCGGTTCGGACGATGTGCGTGCCCCAGATCAGCAGGGCCACGGCGGAAAGCAAATTGAGCAGGGTGAGCATATCGACCCCCTGTGGTGTAGCGCCCCAAAGGAGCAAATTGACGGTGCCGCGCGACGTTCTACGTTCTGTACTTAAGCTGTAGTTGGCTAACGGTCTGCGCGCCAGCATCGCATAGCCAAAGAAGGGATTGAAACAAAACTGTCATGAAACATTGGCCTTCCAGCCACACAAAAACAATGTGGGAGCGAGCCTGCTCGCGATGAGGCCATCAAGTTCAACATGGGTGTTGACTGACAGACCGCCTTCGCGAGCAGGCTCGCTCCCACAGGTTTTGCGTATTCAGCGCTTTCGGGTTACTGGCCCGGAATGTCCTTGCGCAGCTTTACCGGCTCCTGCTGTTTCTTCTTTTTCGCAATGGTAGTGCGCATCCTGATGTTGATCGCTTCCACTGCCAGCGAGAACGCCATGGCGAAGTAGACGTAGCCTTTTGGCACATGCACGTCCAGGGATTCGGCAATCAGCACGGTACCGACAATCAACAGGAACGACAGCGCCAGCATCTTCAGCGATGGGTGCTTGTCGATGAACTCACTGATGGTGCCAGATGCCCACATCATCACCAGTACCGCCACGATGATTGCCGCGACCATGACCGGAACGTGGGAAACCATGCCGACCGCGGTGATCACCGAGTCCAGGGAGAACACGATGTCGATGATCGCGATCTGGACGATGGTGTAGAGGAAGTTGCCGCCCTTGCCCGAAGGCTCTTCGCTGGTTTCGTCTTCACCTTCCAGCGCGTGGTACATCTCTTGCGAGCTCTTCCACAGCAGGAACAGGCCACCGAAGAACAGGATCAGGTCTCGCCCGGAAATACCCTGACCGAACACCACGAACAAGTCCGCCGTGAGGCGCATGACCCAGGTGATCGACAGCAACAACAGGATTCGCGTGATCATGGCCAGCGCCAGACCGAAGATCCGGGTGCGCGCCTGCATGTGTTTGGGCATACGGCTGACCAGGATCGAAATCATGATGATGTTATCGATACCCAGGACGATCTCCAGGGCGGTCAGGGTAAAGAAGGCAACCCAGATTTCAGGGTTGGTCAGCCATTCCATGTGTATTCCTTTGAACGATTGTTAAACCACAAAGGGCCCGGGCTTCAAACAGCGAAGCCTGGACCCGAAATGGTGAGTCTTGGGCTTATAGAGTGCTGAACATCGGGAAAGTCCCCAACATCAGTGCAGCAATCAGTATGCAGATACAAACCAGCACGGCCCATTTGAGGGTGAAGCGCTGGTGGTCACCGAAATCGATGCCGGCCAGGGCCACCAACAAGTAGGTCGATGGAACCAGCGGGCTCAACAGGTGGACGGGCTGACCGACGATCGAGGCACGTGCCATTTCCACTGCGGTTATACCGTAATGGCTCGCGGCTTCGGCAAGCACCGGTAACACGCCGTAATAAAATGCATCGTTCGACATGAAGAAAGTGAACGGCATGCTTACCAGCGCCGTGATCACCGCCAGGTACGGGCCGAGGAAATCCGGAATCACCGCCAACAGGCTTTTCGACATGGCATCGACCATCCCGGTGCCGGTCAGGATACCGGTGAAGATACCGGCCGCAAAGATCAACCCGACTACCGCCAGCACGCTACCGGCGTGAGCCGCAACGCGATCCTTTTGCTGTTGCAGGCAAGGATAGTTGACGATCATGGCGATACTGAACGCCACCATGAACAGCACCGGCAACGGCAGCAGGCCGGCGATCAGGGTGCCCATCAGGGCCAGGGTCAGGGCGCCGTTGAACCAGATCATGTTCGGACGACGGGCATCCGGGAATTGCGAAACGGTGATTTCGCTGTGGTCGATCTCATCGCCCACCAGGTGCAATTCACCCAGGCGCGCACGTTCACGTTTGCCGTAGAAGTAAGCAATGGCAAGGATCGCTACCACACCGGCCAGCATCGCCGGGATCATCGGTACGAAAATCGCCGACGGGTCCACGTGCAGCGCACTGGCGGCACGGGCGGTCGGGCCGCCCCATGGGGTCATGTTCATCACGCCACCGGCGAGGATGATCAGGCCGGCCATGATTCGCGGGCTCATGCCAATGCGGCTGTAGAGCGGCAGCATGGCAGCCACGCAGATCATGTAAGTGGTCGCACCGTCACCGTCCATGGACACGATCAGCGCCAGCACGGCGGTACCGACCGACACTTTCAACGGGTCGCCCTTGACCAGTTTGAGGATCTTGCGCACGGCCGGGTCGAACAGGCCGGAGTCGATCATCAGGGCGAAGTAGAGAATGGCGAACATCAACATCACGCCGGTAGGCGCAAGCTTGGTGATGCCTTCGAGCATCATCGGGCCGATTTTGGGGCCGAAGCCGCCAAACAGGGCGAAGATGATTGGAATGAGGATCAGGGCGATCAGCGCGGACAGGCGCTTGGTCATGATCAGGAACATGAACGTGATGACCATGGCGAAGCCAAGGAAAGTCAGCATGGGAATACTCCAGGCGTAGCGCGGCTAGGGAATGGGCGGACCGGGCAGGATCAGCGCAGAACGGGAAGCACGAGATGTACGGACGGAGTTACAGCGAACTGGCGGGTAGAGGAGGACATCAGAATCACCATTGTTGTTGTTAAATGGGCTGTGCGAGCGATAAAACGCTGGCATTGGCCAACCGGTCTGTTGCCGGTAGTGGGGGCGATCCTAATCGGGGAAGCTTTCAGCCAGCTTTCGGGAATGAAAGCGTTGACCGCAAGTGCTACCGGTCGTCGGACGGGGGCATGGAGGTGAACCGAGTCACGGTCTTCGCGAGCCTGCTCGCGAAGGCGTCAGTCAATCCGCGCCAGGAGGAAACAGCATGGTCGAAGTTCACACCGGCGGCTGCCACTGCGGGCAGCTGCGCTATCAATTCAGCGGGCCGCTGCAGGATATCGCCCATTGTCACTGTTCGATTTGCCGACGGGTCAGCGGCGGCATCGTGACGACCTGGATCACCGTGCCGGCCTCCGCCTTCAAATGGCTGGCCGGGACGCCAGCGCGGTACGACTCCTCCGCCACCTGCGCGCGTTATTTCTGCGGCCGCTGCGGAGCGCAACTGGCCGTGGTCACGCAACTGAGCCCGGACAGCATCGACCTGACCATTGCCACCCTCGACCATCCCGAGCAAGCACCGGCCGAGCGCCATATCTGGACCGACAGCCGCTTGCCTTGGCTGCATCTGGACGAGCACTTGCCCGGCGAGGCTGGAGAAACACTCTGATCAAAAAACAGACAGGTCCAGCGGCCGAATCGCGCCCATCCAGATCGCGTGCTCGGTGTGATCGCGCAGATCGTCGCCGGTGTCCGGGTGCAGGAACACCACCAGCCCCTTGCGATTGAGCGCCAGCCACGGCAGCACGTCACCCAGCACCTGCGGCTCGAAGGCCAGCTGGCAGCTCCAGTCCGGGTGCGGACCGACCGGGCGCTCGTGCACGCGCCCCATTTTCACTGGAAACAGCTGCGCTGCCTGCTCACACAAGGCCCGCGCCTGCCCGATGGTGCTGGCGTCGAAATAGACATGGGCGTGGTAGCCCGTTATGGGTTGCATTTGAAATCCTCTATATCCGGTCGAACAGATCCCCTGGCACAGGTTTCGATCTTTTCACGTTTCACACCGCAATCGAAGGCAATGACAACCCAGACAGAGACTCCGCACTGCTGGCCTGCTCGGCCATCAACCAGTCCACAAATTGCTGGATCAGCGCTCCACGTCGTTTGCGTTGGGGCAAGACTACGTAGTAACCCAACCTCGACATCGCCGTTTCGGCAATCGGTCGGCACAACAACCCTTGCGCCAGCAAGTTATCCACAAGGTGGCGCCAGCCGATGGCCACGCCCTGACCGCCAATCGCCGCCTGAATCAGCAGGGTGTAATTGTCGAAACGCAATTGCCCCGGCGCCGGGGGCGAGGTGATGCCCAGCTCACGGAATACACCACTCCAGTCGAACCAGTTACTGCTGTGTTCCCCACGCAGATGCAGCAACGGGAACTCCAGCAATGCCTGGGCCGGCAAGGGCAGGGGACGCTCGCCCAGCAACTGCGGGCTGCACACCGGAAACACTTCTTCGCTGAACAGCCAATGACTTTCACCCTGCTTGAAGCGGCCATCGCCAAACAGCACCGCCACATCGATATCGGTACGTAGCATGTTATGGCTGCGTTCACTGGTGACCAGGCTGACATCCACCTGCGGATTGGCGGCGTGAAAGCGGTGCAGGCGCGGCATCAACCAATAGGCGGCGAAGGCAAAATCCGTGGCGACCTGCAGCACCTCATGCTGTTGCTGTGCGCTGATTGCGCTTAATCCTGCGTCGATATTCTGCAATCCGAGCTGAACCTGCTGAAAAAGTATCAGCCCGGCCTCGGTCAGCTCGATACCGCGATAAATGCGGTCGAACAATCGGGTGGCCAGTTGTTCCTCGAGGCGCTTGATCTGCTGGCTGATGGCCGGTTGCGTAGTGCCCAGTTCCACCGCCGCCGCGGTAAAGCTGCGCTGACGGGCCGCGGCTTCGAAGGCTCGAAGCAGATCGAGAGACAGGTCTCCAAGAGCGTCATACATAAGCTGTGCTTATCCTAGTCATTGCCGAGCGTGGGCTTTACCGCAAGGTGCGAGGGTTTCATTCTCGAAGCCAGCACTCTCGCATAAACATCCACTATGGAATGCCGCGATCACATGAAGCGCAAGAACATTCTTTTCATCATGGCCGATCAGATGGCCGCGCCAATGTTGCCGTTCTACGGCCCATCGCCCATCAAACTGCCCAATCTCAGTCGCCTCGCCGAACAGGGCGTGGTGTTCGACTCCGCCTACTGCAACAGCCCCCTGTGCGCGCCGTCGCGTTTCACCCTGGTCAGCGGCCAGTTGCCGAGCAAGATCGGCGCCTACGATAACGCCGCCGATTTCCCCGCCGACGTACCGACCTACGCCCACTACCTGCGCCGCCTCGGCTATCGGACCGCGCTATCGGGCAAGATGCATTTCTGCGGGCCGGACCAGTTGCATGGCTACGAAGAACGCCTGACCAGTGACATCTACCCGGCCGACTATGGCTGGGCGGTGAACTGGGATGAACCGGACGTGCGCCCGACCTGGTACCACAACATGTCGTCGGTGCTGCAAGCTGGACCGTGCGTGCGCACCAATCAGCTGGATTTCGACGAAGAGGTGGTGTTCAAGGCCCAGCAGTACCTGTTCGATCACGTTCGCGAAGACGGCGATCAGCCGTTCTGCCTGACCGTTTCCATGACTCACCCCCACGATCCGTACACCATCCCCAAGGCGTTCTGGAATCTGTACGACGACGCTGAGATCCCGCTGCCGGTGACCCCCGATCAGCACGATCTGGATCCGCACTCCCAGCGTTTGCTCAAGGTCTACGACCTTTGGGACAAGCCACTGCCTGTGGACAAGATCCGCGACGCCCGCCGTGCCTATTTCGGCGCCTGCAGCTATATCGACAGCAACGTCGGCAAACTCCTGCAAACCCTCGAGGATACCGGGCTGATCGATGACACCATCATCGTGTTTTCCGGTGACCACGGCGACATGCTCGGCGAACGCGGGCTCTGGTACAAAATGCACTGGTATGAAATGGCTGCACGGGTGCCGCTACTGATCAGCGCACCGGGGCAATTCGGTGCCGGCCGGGTCAGCGCCAGTGTTTCCACGGCGGACCTGTTGCCGACCTTCGTCGAACTGGCCGGCGGCTCGCTGGAACCGGGCTTGCCGCTGGACGGTCGTTCACTGCTCCCGCACCTGCAACGGCAGGGTGGTCACGACGAGGTGTTCGGCGAATACATGGCCGAAGGCACCGTCAGCCCGTTGATGATGATCCGCCGTGGCGCCTACAAATTTATCTACAGTGAAGACGACCCTTGCCTGCTCTTCGATGTAGACAATGACCCTCGCGAACAGGAAGAACTCAGCCATTCGCCGCAACATCGTCAGCTGTTCGACGATTTTCTCTCCGAAGCGCGGGCCAAATGGAACATTCCGGCGATTCACCAGCAGGTGCTCGCCAGCCAGCGGCGCCGGCGTTTCGTGGCCGAGGCGCTGACCCTTGGCAAGCTCAAGAGCTGGGATCACCAGCCGCTGGTGGACGCCAGTCAGCAATACATGCGCAACCACATCGACCTCGACGATCTGGAGCGCAAAGCACGTTATCCACAACCCTGCCAAAACCAATAATGTTAAGGGGAAATCCATGCAAAGGTTATCCACAGTACTGACGGTCGGGCTCCTGGCTCTGGGCAGTGCATCGGCATTTGCCGATCAGAGTTGCGAAACGGTGAAGATGGCCGACCCGGGTTGGAGCGACATCGCCGCGACCAACGCCATCACCGGGTTTCTGCTGGACGGCATGGGCTACAAGGCCAAGGTCGACACCCTCGCGGTTCCGATTACCTTCGGTGGCCTCAAGGATGGCCAGGTCGATGTGTTCCTGGGTAACTGGATGCCGGCGCAACAAGGCTTCTACGACAAGTTCGTGGCCAATGGTGATGTCACGCAATTGGCGAAGAACCTCGAAGGCACCGAGTTCACCCTCGCGGTTCCGGACTACGTGTGGGACGCGGGTGTGCATACCTTCGCCGACCTGAACAAGTACGCCGACAAGTTCGACCGCAAGATCTACGGCATTGGCTCCGGCGCACCGGCGAACATCTCGCTGCAAGAGATCATCAAGAAAAACGATTTCGACATGGGCCAGTGGAAGCTGATCGAGTCCAGCGAGCAGGCGATGCTGGCGGAAGTATCCCGCGCAGTGAAAAAACAGAAATTCGTGACCTTCCTCGGCTGGACCCCGCACCCGATGAACGTGCAACTGAAAATGCACTACCTCAAGGGTGGCGAGAAATACTTCGGTGACACTGGCAGCGTTCACACCCTGACCCGAAAAGGTTATGCACAGGCCTGCCCGAACGTCGGCAAATTGCTGACCAACCTGAGTTTCACCCAGGACATGGAAAACAGCATCATGGCCGAGGTGGTGAACAAGAAAGTCAGCAACACCGACGCGGCCAAGGCGTGGATCAAGGCCAACCCTGCAGTGCTGGACAAATGGCTCGATGGCGTGAAGACCGTAGATGGCAAGGATGCCTTGCCGGCGGTCAAAGCCAAACTCTGAGCCAATGTGGGAGCGAGCCTGCTCGCGAAGGGGCCATCAGATCCGACATTCATGCCGACTGAAACTCCGCATTCGCGAGCAGGCTCGCTCCCACAGAAGGACCGATCTGTGCACGGTCCTGCTACCCTTGCGCAAAAAACCCGACCGAGAGGACCCATGGCCCTTCCCAGCCGCCATTCACTCTTCCCTTTCCTCACCTGGCTACCCCGGCAAACCCGCGCCAGCGTCGGGCGTGACCTGATCGTCGGCCTCAGCGGCGCGATTCTCGCGTTGCCGCAATCCATTGCCTACGCGCTGATTGCCGGTCTCCCACCGGAATACGGCCTCTACGCGGCAATCATCCCGGTGTTGATCGCCTGCCTCTGGGGTTCGTCGTGGCATTTGATCTGCGGGCCTACGGCGGCCATCTCGATTGTCCTGTACGCCAGCGTCAGTCCTCTGGCCGTTCCGGCTTCGCAGGACTACGTCATGTTGATCCTGTTGCTGACGTTTCTTGCGGGCATCTTTCAGTGGCTGCTGGGTTTGCTGCGGTTCGGCGCACTGGTGAATTTCGTCTCGCACTCGGTGGTGCTCGGCTTCACCCTGGGCGCCGCCGTAGTGATTGCCATCGGTCAACTGCCTAACCTGCTGGGGCTGGATTTGCCCAGCCAGGCCACCGCTCTGGATAGTTTCATCACGTTGTTGCGCCATTTCGGCGAAATGGACAAACCTTCGCTGGCGCTGGGGCTGGCGACGGTGGTGGTGGGCGTGATCCTCAAACTGTGGCTGCCACGCTGGCCGACGCTGTTGATCACTCTGGTGCTGGCTGCATTATGGGTCTGGCTTTGGCCATCAATGTTCGGCCACGTGCATCTGGTCAGCGCCTTCACTGGCAAACTGCCGCCTTTCAGTCCGTTGCCGCTGGATCTCGATCTGATCCTGCGCCTGCTGCCCAGTGCGGTGGCGGTCGGAATGCTCGGGCTGGTCACCAGCCTGTCGATCGCCCGCTCGATCTCGGCACGTTCGCAGCAATTGCTCGACGCCAACCAGGAAGTTCGCGCCCAGGGCCTGTCGAACATCGTCGGAGCGTTTTTTTCCGGATCGCTGTCGGCTGGCTCTTTCACTCGCTCAGGCCTGAGCTATGAAGCGGGGGCCTGTTCGCCACTGGCCGGGATTTTTTCGGCATTGTGGGTGGCACTGTTTGCGATCTTCGGCGCGAGCCTGATCGCGCACATCCCGATCCCGGCGATGGCCGGGAGTATTCTGCTGATCGCCTGGGGACTGGTGGACCATCGCGGTATTCGCGCGCTGTTGCGGGTCAGCCGCGCCGAATTTGCAGTCATGGCCCTGACCTGCGTCGCCACGCTGCTGCTGGAATTGCAGACGGCGATCTACGCCGGCGTGCTGGCCTCGCTGTTTTTCTACCTCAAACGCACATCGCAACCACGGGTGCAGCATGTGCGAGATGGCGAGGAAGACATACTGCGAGTGGGCGGTTCGATCTTTTTCGGCGCCAGCCATTACCTGCAAGTACGCCTGCAACGCATGCAGGGCATGCGGGTAGTGATCGAGGCGCAGCAGATCAACTTCATCGACTATTCCGGGGTGGAAATGCTGCATCAGGAAGCGCGGCGCCTGCTGCGTCAGGATCGCAGCCTGACCTTGCGCCGGGCCCGGCCGCAGGTGGTGGAAGAGCTGAGGAAGCTGGAAGGGGCGGAGAAATGCCCGATCCGGTTTGAAGACTGATCCGGCTTCACTCCCACATTTGATCTGTGTCGTTCACAAGTGCAATGTGGGAGCGGGCTTGCTCCGGGCGGCGTTCCGACGAAGCTTTTAAAGGGCCAGTTGCCGACGCAACTCCGCCAGCACCGGCGCCGTATCCGGGCGCACACCGCGCCACAGGAAAAACGCTTCCGCGGCTTGCTCGGCCAACATCCCCAGGCCATCCATCGCCACCGCGGCCCCATGTTCGCTGGCCCAGCGGCAGAAAGAGGTCGGTTCCTTGCCGTACATCATGTCGTAGCAGACCGTCTTGCCCGGTTCGATGAGGCTGGCGGCGATCGGCGGCACATCGCCGGTCAGGCTCGCAGAGGTCGCGTTGATGATCAGGTCCACCGACTCCTGCAACCAATCGTAGCCACTGGCCGAGACCGGCCCCAGATCGCAGAACAGTTCGGCCAGCAGCTCGGCCTTGTCCACCGTGCGGTTGGCGATGATCACCGATGCCGGTTGCTCGGCCAGCAACGGCTCCAGGGCACCGCGCACCGCACCGCCAGCACCGAGCAGCAGGATGCGTTTGCCCTTGAGGCTGAATCCGGCGTTGACCGTCAGGTCACGCACCAACCCGGCACCGTCGGTGTTGTCGCCCAGCAAACTGCCATCAGCCAGTTTGCTCAAGGTATTGACCGCGCCGGCGCGCTGCGCCCGTGCCGTCAGGCTGTTCGCCAATCGATAGGCCTCTTCCTTGAACGGCACCGTCACATTGGCGCCGCGCCCTTCGAGGAAAAACGTCCGGGCACAAGTGGAAAAGTCGTCGAGTGGCGCCAGCAGCGTGTTGTAGTCCAGCCGTTGCGCAGTCTGCTCGGCGAACAGGCGATGGATCAGCGGTGACTTGCTGTGACCAATCGGATTACCGAATACAACATAACGGTCCATCGGGGTTCCTCGTTCAGGCATCGGCCAACCAATCGCGGTCTTGCAGGAAGTACTCGGTCAGGCGCGCTTCTTCGCTGCCAGGCTCGGCCTTCCAGTCGTAACCCCAACGCACTTGCGGTGGCAGCGACATCAGAATCGACTCGGTACGCCCGCCCGACTGCAGGCCGAACAGCGTGCCACGGTCATAGACCAGGTTGAATTCAACGTAGCGGCCACGGCGGAACTCCTGGAACTCACGCTGTTTTTCCGTGAACGCATCATTCTTGCGGCGCTGCACGATCGGCAGATAGGCGTCGATGTATGCGTCACCGATGGCGCGCATGAAAGCGAAACTGGTGTCGAAATCCCATTCGTTCAGGTCGTCGAAAAACAGCCCGCCGATGCCGCGCGGTTCGTGGCGATGCTTGATGTGGAAGTAGCTGTCGCACCAGGCCTTGTAGCGCGCATAGACGTCCGGACCGAACGGCGCGCAGGCCTGTTCGGCGATGCGGTGCCAGTGGATGCAGTCTGCTTCATTGCCGTAGTACGGCGTCAGGTCGAAGCCGCCGCCGAACCACCAGACCGCTTCTTCACCTTCTTTTTCGGCGATGAAAAAGCGCACGTTGGCGTGGGAAGTCGGCACATGCGGGTTGTGCGGGTGAATCACCAGCGACACGCCCAGGGCTTCAAAGCCACGGCCGGCCAGTTCCGGTCGATGAGCGCTGGCGGACGGGGGCAGACCGCTGCCGAAGACGTGGGAAAAGTTGACGCCGCCCTTTTCAATCACTGCGCCGTTTTCGATCACACGGGTGCGACCGCCACCGCCGGCCGGCCGGGTCCAGGCATCTTCGACGAATTGCGTGCCACCGTCTTCGGCTTCCAGGGCGGCGCAAATACGGTCTTGCAGGTCGAGCAGATAGGCTTTTACGGCCTCGGTGCGGGTCGTCATGTCATCACCTTGAATCGGGCAAAACTACGCGGCGCTCCATGGGAGCGGGGGGGCCAGCGCAAATGGGTCCGTAGCATACCATCGCAAGTCACCCCGTCGCAGTTGACGAAGATCAAGCTTAGGAGTCCGATAGGGAGCTTGGTAAAACGACCTATGGAGAGTTCCGATGGCAAAGCGTATCCAGTTCCGCGCCCATGGCGGCCCCGAAGTGCTCGAGTATGTGGATTACCAGCCCGCCGAGCCCGGCCCGAAGGAAGTACGCGTGACCAACAAGGCCATCGGCCTGAACTTTATCGACACTTACTACCGCAGTGGTCTGTATCCGCCGCCATCCCTGCCATCGGGTGTCGGCTCGGAAGGTGCGGGCGTGGTCGAGGCGGTAGGCAGCGACGTGACCCGCTTCAAGATCGGCGATCGCGTGGCCTATGGCAGCGGCCCTCTGGGCGCCTACAGCGATGTTCACGTGTTGCCCGAGGCCAATCTGGTGAAACTGCCGGACGCCATCAGTTTCGAACAGGCCGCCGGGGTGATGCTCAAGGGCCTGACCGTGCAGTACTTGCTGCGTCAGACTTATGAACTCAAGGGTGGCGAAACCATTCTGTTCCACGCCGCAGCCGGCGGTGTCGGTTCCCTGGCCTGCCAATGGGCCAGGGCCTTGGGCGTGAAGCTGATCGGAACGGTCAGCTCGGCAGAGAAAGCCGCACTGGCCAAGGCCAACGGTGCCTGGGCGACCATCGACTACAGCCATGAAAACGTCGCTCAGCGCGTACTGGAATTGACCGACGGCAAAAAAGTCCCGGTGGTGTACGACGGCGTTGGCAAGGACACCTGGCTGACCTCACTCGACAGCGTCGCGCCCCGTGGGCTGGTGGTGAGTTTCGGCAATGCGTCCGGCGCGGTCGACGGCGTAAACCTGGGGATCCTGGCCGGGAAAGGCTCGCTCTACGTGACCCGGCCAACCCTGGGCACTTATGCGAACAACGCCGAGAACCTGCAACGCATGGCCGACGAGTTGTTCGAGATGATCATCGGCGGCAAGTTGACGGTGGAGATCAGCCAGCGCTATCCACTGGCTGACGCGGCGAAGGCGCAGACCGAGTTGTCGGCGCGGCGTACGACCGGTTCGGTAGTGTTATTGCCCTGACTGGCGCCATCGCGAGCAGGCTCGCTCCCACATTGGTTCTGTGTCGAACACAAATCCCCTGTGGGAGCGAGCCTGCTCGCGATGGGCACACCTCGGTATCAGTCCGGGCGCACCACCCTGCCGGTCGCCAGATCGCGAATCACGCTCGGGTTCTTGCGTCCGCCCAACATCCCGCCGAGTACCAGATCGACCTGCCCACGGAAATATTGCTCGACGCGAATCCGCGTACGTGCCGCCGGGCGCCCCTGCGGGTTGGCCGACGTCGATACCAGCGGCCCGGCCAGAGCGCACAAGTCCCGCACCTGCGGGTGATCACTGACCCGCAGCGCCACGGTTTCGTGCACCCCGGTAATCCACTCCGGCAGCAGGTTCTGGTGCGGCACCAGCCAGGTGTTGGGCCCCGGCCAGGTGCTGGCCATGCGGTCCATCCACAATTCGGGGAAGTCTTCGAAGAGGAAATCGAACTGACGGATGTTGTCGGCGACCAGGATCAGCCCTTTATCCACAGACCGGCCCTTGATCAGCAGCAGACGCTCCACCGCTTCCTCGTCCCACGGATCGCAACCCAGACCCCAGACTGCTTCGGTTGGGTAGGCAATCACCGCCCCGGCGCGAATTGCTTGCGCGGCTTGTTGCACACGCCAACTGTTGACCATGAAAAACTCTCCAGAATAAGGCTCTGTGCAGTTTACCGATCTTGTTCATAAAACCTAGCTCACCCGTGCAAACCAGCGCCCGCTTTCGCAAACGGCACAGCCGTCCATTTCCAGCTCCGTCAACGCCGCCAGCACTTTCGGCAAGGCCCAGCCGCTTGCGTTGGCCAGCGCTTCACTGGTCAGAGGCGCGGCATGCAGTAACTTCAACAGGGGGTGAGTCGTTTCAGGGGTAGAGGATTCTGTGGATAACGGCAGTCGTTGCCAGCCACGCAAGGCTTCGAGGATATGCTCGATGGTCTCCACCAATACCGCACCGTCACGGATCAATTGATGGCAGCCGCGGGCGCCGGGATGATGGATCGACCCAGGCATCGCAAATACCTCGCGCCCCTGTTCCGCCGCCAGCCTCGCGGTGATCAGTGAGCCGCTGGCGACACTGGCTTCGACCACCAGCACCCCGAGCGACAAACCGCTGATGATCCGGTTGCGTCGAGGGAAGTTGCTGGCGGTTGGGCCTGCATCCAAGGGGAACTCCGATAGCACCGCGCTGCCCGAGGCAATCATCGCGTCCGCCAGGCGTCGATTGCGCTGTGGATAAAACTTCTCGAGCCCCGTGCCAAGTACACCGACCGTTTGCCCTCCAACGTCCAGGGCGGCCTGATGTGCAGCAGTGTCGATACCCAGGGCCAGGCCACTGGTGATGACAAAACCGGCGCCGGCCAGGCTGCGGGAAAACGCGGCGGCGGTGTCCATGCCCGGGCGCGATGCGCGACGACTGCCAACCATCGCCAACTGCGGCTTTTCCAGAATGCCCGGATTGCCGGCAACAAATAACAGAGGCGGTGCATCGCTGATTTGCGCCAGCAGCGCCGGGTAGTCTGGCTGGTCCCACATCAGTAAATGCTGGGCCGGACGCTCTAGCCAAGCCAATGCGTGGGCGGCACCATCACGGATTTCAGTGCTGCGCCTGGCTTCCGTACAGGCCAGAGGCAACCCCAGTGAACGCCAGGCACTCGCCGGTGCGCTGATCGCCCTGGATGCCGAGCCAAAGGCTTCAAGCAGCTTCTTGAACCGTGCCGGGCCGAGCTCAGGCAGGCGATGCAAACGCAAACGGGCTTCCAGTTCCGCAGGGGAAACCGGTGTGGCGACAGACAGTGGCATGGATCATCCTTGATCGTTATGAGTACCCGTACAAACGGGAACAAGCTGTGGATAACTCTGTTGGTAACTTGTGAAGCAAACTTACGGATTGCGCACCTTGTCCATGACCGACAGCGAGCGCGAAGCGCTGAGCACCAGCCCATAACTGAGCTTGTCGTAGGTACGGAAAACCATCAGCAGACCGGCGCGCTCATCGGGAATTATCAACGGCTGGCCAGTGATCCGGTCGCGCACGGTTTCGCCGGTTTTCATCACCGCAAGCAGATTGCCTTCGGCCAGGCCGTCGCGCTGTCCCTTGTTCAGCGTCACCACGTCCAGTTCGCCGATCTGCGTGACCCCACGCGGCACATCGATGATCAAACCGTTGATTTCGTGGTTCGGTGCGCTGGGTGTGAAGGTCGAGTTGATCGAGCGCTCTTCGCCGCTGAACAAGCGGTCGCCAAGACGGACCTCCTGGGTCGTACGTTGCAGCTCCAGTGTGGAGACGTCACCTTCGATGGCCACGACCTCGCCACCGCCGATGTCGTCGGCGTTGACCCCCAGGACTTCCTTGCTCTGCGGATCGGTGTAGACCTTGCCTTGGCGGAAAATGCCGTACACCGGTTGCGCCGGATCGAAATGGCCGCGGGCAAAGACACGGTCACCCGCGCCGCTGAGTACGCGTTCGGCATCGCCGGCGACGATGTAGGGCGCCTTGTCGAAATCGTCGGTCCTGTCGAGGATGCGGTTGCTCAGCAGAAAGCTGTTGATCGATTTCAGCGCGATGCCGGGGATAGCCTCGGTCACCGGGCTGCTGCGCACCTGGGGCGACAGCTTTATGGTGGGAGTATCTTCCCGAAGTTGCACTTGCCCGTACGCCAGACTGGCCGAGACCAGAAGCGGCAGGGCGAGTAGTGATTTCCTCATGCGGTGAATCCCTTTATTATGTGCGTTCGCGTGAAACGCCAGAGCCCTCGGTGGCTCGCTCCCGGCTTGCTTGTCAAAACTTGCTTGTCAACAGATGGGAGCTACGTTTTACAACGGTAGCCTGCATTTCTTCGGAGCCGCCAGGCCATCGACCCGACCTTACTCCACACGTGCACTGATCAAGCTTATGGCCATTTTAAACATCCTCGAATTCCCTGATCCGCGTCTGCGCACTATCGCCAAGCCAGTGGCCGTAGTGGACGACGAAGTGCGTCAGCTGGTCGACGACATGTTTGAAACAATGTATGAAGCGCCTGGCATCGGCCTCGCCGCTACCCAGGTCAACGTGCACAAACGCATCGTCGTGATGGACCTCTCCGAAGACCGCACCGAGCCTCGAGTGTTCATCAACCCCGAGCTCGAACCATTGACCGACGAGATGGGCCAGTATCAGGAAGGCTGCCTGTCGGTGCCGGGCTTCTACGAAAACGTCGATCGCCCGCAACGGGTCAAGGTCAAGGCGCTGGACCGCGACGGCAAGCCATACGAACTGATCGCCGAAGAATTGCTCGCGGTGTGCATCCAGCACGAATGCGACCACCTCAACGGCAAATTGTTCGTCGATTACCTGTCGACGCTCAAACGCGACCGCATCAAGAAAAAACTGGAAAAGCTTCATCGCCAGAACGCCTGATGCCCATCTTCAAAGGCTTGCTGCGGCAAGCCTTTTTCTTTTCAAGAGACGTCACCCATGACTGAGCCATTGCGCATTGTCTTTGCCGGCACCCCGGAATTCGCCGCCGAACACCTCAAGGCCCTGCTGAGCAGCCCCTACGAGATCGTCGCGGTCTACACCCAACCGGATCGTCCGGCCGGTCGCGGGCAAAAACTGATGCCGAGCCCGGTCAAGCAGCTGGCGCTGGAGAACAACATCCCGGTGCTGCAGCCGCCCACCTTGCGCAACGAAGACGCACAAGCGCAGCTGGCTGCACTGAAACCGGACTTGATGGTGGTGGTCGCCTACGGCCTGATCCTGCCGCAAGTGGTGCTGGATATTCCGCGCCTGGGTTGCATCAACAGCCATGCCTCGCTGTTGCCGCGCTGGCGTGGCGCTGCGCCGATCCAGCGCGCCGTGGAAGCGGGGGACGCCGAAAGTGGCGTGACCGTGATGCGCATGGAGGCCGGTCTCGATACCGGGCCGATGCTGCTCAAAGTCACCACCCCTATCAGCGCTGAAGACACCGGCGGCAGCCTGCATGATCGACTGGCCGAAATGGGCCCGCCGGCCGTGGTCCAGGCGATTGCCGGCCTCGCCAAGGGCACGCTGGAAGGCGAAGTGCAGGACGACAGCCAGGCCACCTACGCGCACAAGTTGAACAAGGACGAAGCACGCATCGACTGGAGTCGCCCGGCGGTTGAGCTGGAGCGCCTGGTCCGTGCCTTCAACCCGTGGCCGATCACCCACAGCACCTTGAATGGCGAAGCCGTGAAAGTGCTGGCCGCGCATCTCGCCGAAGGCAAAGGCGCCCCGGGGGAAATCCTCGGCGCCAGCAAGGACGGTCTGATTGTCGCGTGCGGCGAACAGGCCTTGTGCCTGACCCGCCTGCAATTGCCCGGCGGCAAGGCACTGAATTTCAGCGACCTGTTCAACAGCCGCCGTGAGAAATTCGCCACCGGCACTGTCCTCGGTCAAGCGGCGGACGCTCAATGAATCCGCGTCTGGCCGCCGCCAAGGCACTCGCCGCGGTCCTGAGCGGAAAAGCCTCGCTCAACAGTTCGCTGCCAACGCAACTGGACAAGGTGGAAGACCGTGATCGCGGTTTCACCCAAGACCTGGCGTTCGGCACCGCACGCTGGCAGCCACGCTTGTCGGCACTGGCGGCCAAGCTGTTGCAGAAACCGTTCAAGGCCGCCGACGCCGATGTCGAGGCGCTGTTGCTGGTCGGTCTCTATCAGCTGCTCTATACCCGTGTCCCGGCCCATGCCGCCATCGGTGAAACAGTCGGTTGCGCCGACAAGCTGAAAAAGCCATGGGCCAAGGCGTTGCTCAACGCTGTGCTGCGTAATGCCCAGCGCGAAAGCGAAACGATTTTCGCCGAACTGGAACGTGATCCGGTGGTGCGCACCGCTCACCCGCGCTGGCTGCAGAAATCCCTGAAGGCGTTCTGGCCAGAGCAATGGGAAGCCATCTGCGCCGCCAACAACGCGCATCCGCCAATGATCCTGCGGGTCAACCGTCGCCATCACACCCGCGATGCCTACCTCGGTTTGCTGACTGATACCGGTATTGCTGCTAAATCCTGTGTGTACAGCCGCGACGGCATCTTGCTCGAAGCGGCCACCGATGTGCGCAGCCTGCCGGGTTTCGCCGAGGGCTGGATCAGCGTGCAGGACGAAGCCGCGCAACTGGCCGCGGACCTGCTGGATCTGGCACCGGGCCAACGGGTGCTGGACGCCTGCTGCGCACCCGGCGGCAAGACCTGCCATATCCTCGAAGCCGAGCCCAAACTGGCCGGTGTGGTAGCGGTGGACCTGGAAGCCAAGCGCCTGGTGCGGGTGCGGGAAAACCTCGAACGCCTGAAACTCAGTGCCGAACTGATCGCCGCCGACGGCCGCGACACTCAGGCATGGTGGGACGGCAAGCCGTTCCAGCGCATCCTGCTGGACGCGCCTTGCTCGGCTACTGGCGTGATCCGTCGGCACCCGGACATCAAGCTGACCCGCCAGCCCGACGACATCGCCGCGCTGGCGGTGCTGCAAGGCGAGTTGCTCGACGCCATGTGGAACACATTGGAGGTGGGCGGCATTCTGCTGTACGCCACCTGCTCCACGCTGCCGACCGAAAACACCGAAGTCATCGCAGCCTTCCTTGCCCGCACGCCGGGCGCCCGTGAACTGGACCTTGCCACGGCGGCCGGCATCAAGCAGCCCCATGGTCGTCAGTTGCTGGCCCAGGAAGGCGGCCACGACGGGTTCTATTACGCCAAGCTGATCAAGATCGCCGCCGCGCGCGGTTAAATGGATTCAATGGAGTGACTGGATGAAAATCATCATCCTCGGCGCAGGGCAGGTCGGCGGATCGCTGGCGGAACACCTGGCCAGCGAAGCCAACGACATCACCGTAGTCGATACCGATGGCGAACGCCTGCGCGACCTTGGCGACCGCCTGGACATCCGCACCGTTCAAGGTCGCGGTTCGTTCCCGACCGTGCTGCGCCAGGCCGGGGCCGATGATGCTGACATGCTGGTCGCAGTGACCAACAGCGATGAAACCAACATGGTCGCCTGCCAGGTCGCCCATACGCTGTTCCACACCCCGACCAAGATCGCCCGGGTACGCGAAGCGGCGTACCTGACCCGCGAAGAGCAGTTGTTCCAGAACGAAGCGATTCCGGTAGACGTACTGATCAGCCCCGAACAGGTGGTCACCAACTACATCAAGCGCCTGATCCAGCATCCGGGCGCCTTGCAGGTGATCGACTTTGCCGAAGGCAAGGCGCAGTTGGTCGCGGTGCGGGCCTACTACGGTGGACCGCTGGTGGGTCAGCAACTGCGGCAGCTACGTGAACACATGCCGAACGTGGAAACCCGCGTCGCGGCGATTTTCCGTCGTGACCGGCCGATCCTGCCCCAGGGTGACACCGTGATCGAGGCCGACGACGAGGTATTTTTCATCGCCGCCCAAGCGAACATTCGCGCGGTCATGAGCGAAATGCGCCGTCTCGACGAAACCTATAAACGCATTGTCATCGCCGGTGGCGGGCAGATTGGCGAGCGTCTGGCCGAGGCCATCGAAAGCCGTTATCAGGTAAAGATCATCGAGATGAACCCGGCACGTTGCCGTCATCTCTCGGACCACCTCGACAGCACCGTGGTGTTGCAGGGCAGCGCCTCGGACCGCGACCTGCTGCTGGAAGAGAACATCGCCGACGCGGATCTGTTCCTTGCCCTGACCAACGACGACGAAGCCAACATCATGTCGTCGCTGCTGGCCAAGCGCCTGGGTGCGAAGAAGGTGATGACCATCATCAACAACCCGGCCTATGTCGACCTGATCCAGGGCGGCGACATCGACATCGCCATCAGCCCGCAACTGGCGACCATCGGAACCTTGCTGGCTCACGTACGCCGTGGTGACATCGTCAGCGTGCACTCACTGCGCCGGGGTGCGGCGGAAGCCATCGAGGCGATTGCCCATGGCGATGCGAAATCGAGCAAGGTGATCGGCAAGGCCATCGAGAACATCGGCCTGCCGCCGGGCACCACCATCGGTGCGATCATCCGCGACGAAGAAGTGATCATCGCCCACGACGACACCGTGATCGAAGCGGGCGACCATGTGATTCTGTTCCTTGTGGATAAAAAGCATATTCGCGATGTGGAAAAGTTGTTCCATGTGGGGTTGAGCTTCTTCTAAAAGACCGACCCCTCCCTGTACTGTAGGAGCGAGCATGCTCGCTCCTACAGTAAATCAACCCCTGACATGCCTCAGGTGAGGAATTCACCATGATCGAATCCCTGGAAAAAATGCTCGCCAAGGGTGTGGATAACTCTTTGCTGCGCTTCGGCCTGGGCAAGGGTTATCTGGATCTGGGGGAGAACGCCAAGGCGGTGGAACATTTTCAACGCTGCGTCGAATTCGATCCGAAGTATTCGGCTGCCTGGAAACTGCTGGGCAAGGCCCATCTGGCGCTGGCGGACTTCGCAGCTGCTCGGCAGGCCTGGGAACAAGGCCTGGAAGCTGCTCGCGGCCATGGCGACAAGCAGGCAGAGAAGGAAATGACAGTGTTCCTGAAGAAACTCGAGCGTCAGGCGCACTGATCAGAGATAGCGCAAACCGATGCCCTCGGCATCCACCAGCACCACTTCCATGCGTACCCGCGGCGCGCCTGTGGGTAAGTCTTGCACCTGCCCATAGACCACTGCGCCCCGAGGCAGCCCCGACAGTTGCGGATGCTTGACGTAGACACCGGTGGTCGACAGGTTGCGTGTCTGGCCCAGGCAATCGCCGATGCTTTCGTGGCTGATCTTGATGCGGAATGACTTGCGGTGTTCGGACATCTTCTGCGCCCTTTGATGAACGGTTGTGGATAACCCCGAGTGCAAGGTTATCCACAGATCATGCCAATTGAATCAATACCAGCGCGCTTCGCCCGGTGGACGCTTCTTGAAGCGCTTCATGCTCCACATGTACTGGCTCGGGTAGGCGCCGACATAACGCTCGACCACTTTACTCATGGCTGCACAGGACTCCGCCGTATCGGTGCTGTACATGGCCTCTGGCGCGGCTTCAAGAATCACTTTGTAGCCTGAACCATCCGGCAGGCGCAGGGCATGCAGGAACACGCCAACCGCTTTACCGCCCGCGAGCATGTTCGGTACGAACTTGCTGGTCAGCGCCTGCGTGGCGAAGAACGGCACGAAGATCCCGGCGGATTCGGCCGGTTCCGGGTCAGCGGGGATGCCCACGGCACCGCCTTTGCGCACTTCCTTGATGACACTGAGGATGCCTTCCTTGGTGGAGGCGGCGACCTTGTTACCCAACTGCACCCGCTGTTTTTGCAGCAATTCATCCACCGCCTTCAACTTCGGCGGACGATAGAAAATGATCGGTTTGCACTGGCTGCAATAGAAGTGGTTGAGCACTTCCCAGTTGCCCAGGTGGCTGGTGATGCCGACCACGCCTTTGCCGGAGGCGAGGGCGTCCTTCAATACGTCGAGGCCTTCGACCTCGCGCACCAGTTCGATGGAGCGCTGTGCCGGCCAGATCCAGGCGCAGGCGCTTTCGGTCAGGGACTTGCCGATGTCCTTCAGGCTCTGGCCCACCAGGCGCTCACGCTCGGCGGGGTCCATGTCCGGAAAGCACTTGGACAGATTGATCCGTACCACGTCGCGGGAACGGTTCGGGGTTTTCCACATGACCCAGCCAATCGCCGAGCCCACGGCTTGCACGGCCCGCCACGGAAGCAGGGCAAACAGCCGCAGAGCGCCTACCAGCAAGGCGCCTTTCAACTTATCCACAGGTCACTCCTGATCTTGTGCTGTGCGCGAGGCGGCTATTCTAACCGCCGTTCGCCAACTGCGCGTAGCGGTCGCAGTCGCGGGTGTGATCCATGACCATGCCCGAGGCCTGCATCAGCGCGTAGCAAATGGTCGGTCCGACGAAGGTGAAACCGGCTTTTTTCAGGCCTTTGCTCATCTCGACGGCAGTCGGCGTGACGGCCGGGACTTCGCCGCGATCCTTGAAATGATTGATCACCGGCTGGCCGCCGACGAACGACCAGAGAAACGCCACCGGGTCCTCCAGCGCCAGCCAGGCCTGGGCATTGCGCCGGGCCGCGTTGAGCTTGAGGCGGTTGCGAATGATGCCGGGATCAAGCATCAACTCGTCGATTTCGGCATCGCTCATCTGCGCCACGCGCTGGACATCAAAACCAAACATCACCTGACGATAATGCTCGCGTTTGCGCAGCACAGTGATCCAGGAAAGCCCGGCCTGGAACCCTTCGAGCAAAAGCAACTCGAACAATCCCTGCGCATCGCGAAGCGGCGTGCCCCACTCCTGATCGTGATAAGCCATGTACAGCGGATCTTCGGAACACCAAAAGCAGCGTGGCATAAGGCTCCAGGGGGCGTGCGCAGCCATGAATCGGGTATACTCCCGCTCTTTAAATCGCAGCCCAAGAAACAGGTGAATTTCGTGAGCCAGCCTACGCCAGCCGTGCGTACCTTCCAAGACTTGATCCTCGCCCTCCAGCAATACTGGGCCGAGCAAGGTTGTGTGGTACTTCAGCCCTACGATATGGAAGTAGGCGCCGGCACTTTCCACACTGCAACGTTCCTGCGCGCCATCGGCCCGGAAACCTGGAACGCCGCCTACGTGCAGCCAAGCCGCCGTCCGACTGACGGCCGCTACGGCGAAAACCCGAACCGTCTGCAGCACTACTACCAGTTCCAGGTGGTCCTGAAGCCGAACCCGGACAACTTCCAGGAACTGTACCTGGGTTCCCTCAAGCACGTCGGCCTGGACCCGCTGGTCCACGACATCCGCTTCGTCGAAGACAACTGGGAATCGCCGACCCTCGGCGCCTGGGGTCTGGGCTGGGAAGTCTGGCTCAACGGCATGGAAGTGACCCAGTTCACCTACTTCCAGCAAGCGGGCGGCATCGAATGCTACCCGGTCACCGGCGAGATCACCTATGGTCTCGAGCGCCTGGCCATGTACCTGCAAGGCGTGGACTCGGTCTACGACCTGGTCTGGGCTGACGGCCCGTTCGGCAAAGTGACCTATGGCGACGTGTTCCACCAGAACGAAGTGGAGCAATCGACCTACAACTTCGAACACGCCAACGTCGACAAGCTGTTCGAACTGTTCGATTTCTACGAAAGCGAAGCCAAGCGCCTGATCGAACTCGACCAGCCGCTGCCGTTGCCGAGCTACGAAATGGTGTTGAAGGCATCCCATACCTTCAACCTGCTGGATGCGCGCCGGGCGATCTCGGTGACCGCGCGTCAGCAATACATCCTGCGTGTACGCACCCTGGCGCGCTCCGTTGCGCAAGCCTACCTGCTGGCTCGCGCCAAGCTGGGCTTCCCGATGGCAACCCCGGACCTGCGTGATGAAGTACTGGCCAAGCTGGAGGCTGCACAATGAGTGCTCTGGATTTTCTGGTTGAACTGGGCACTGAAGAACTGCCACCCAAAGCCCTGAACACCCTGGCCGAGGCGTTCCTCGCCGGTATCGACAAGGGCCTGCAAGCTGCCGGCCTGAACTACGAAACCAAAAGCGTCTATGCCGCCCCGCGCCGCCTGGCCGTGCTGATCACCGCACTGGCCACCCAGCAGCCGGATCGCAGCATCAACCTTGACGGCCCGCCACGTCAGGCCGCGTTCGATGCCGAAGGCAACCCGACCCAGGCGGCCCTGGGCTTTGCCAAGAAGTGCGGCGTCGAGCTGAGCGAAATCGACCAGAGCGGCCCGAAACTGCGCTACAGCCAGAGCATCGCCGGCAAGCCGACCGCGAGCCTGCTGCCGACCATCGTCGAAGATTCCCTGAACGACCTGCCGATCCCGAAACGCATGCGTTGGGGCGCGCGCAAGGAAGAATTCGTTCGTCCGACCCAATGGCTGGTGATGCTGCTCGGTGACCAGGTCATCGACTGCACCATCCTTGCCCAGAAGGCCGGCCGCGATTCCCGTGGCCACCGTTTCCATCACCCGCAAAGCGTGCGCATCGGTTCGCCGTCCAGCTACCTGGCCGACCTGCGTGCCGCCTATGTGCTGGCCGACACCAACGAACGTCGCGAGATCATCAGCAAGCGCACCGAAGAGCTGGCCACCCGCCAGGAAGGCACCGCCATCGTGCCGCCGGACCTGCTCGATGAAGTGACCGCGCTGGTCGAATGGCCAGTGCCGCTGGTGTGCTCGTTCGAGGAACGCTTCCTCGACGTGCCGCAAGAAGCCCTGATCACCACCATGCAGGACAACCAGAAGTACTTCTGCCTGCTGGATGCCGACGGCAAGTTGCTGCCACGTTTCATTACCGTGGCCAACATCGAAAGCAAAGACCCGCAACAGATCATCGCCGGTAACGAGAAAGTGGTTCGCCCACGCCTGACCGACGCCGAGTTCTTCTTCAAGCAAGACAAGAAGCAGAAACTCGAAGACTTCAACCTGCGCCTGCAAAACGTGGTGTTCCAGGAAAAACTCGGCAGTGTCTATGACAAGGCCGAGCGCGTATCCAGACTCGCCGCGTTCATCGCTCAGCGCATCGGCGGCAACGCCGCGTGGGCCGCTCGTGCAGGCCTGCTGTCCAAGTGCGACCTGTCGACCGAGATGGTCGGTGAGTTCCCGGAGATGCAAGGTGTCGCCGGTTACTACTACGCCCTCAACGACGGCGAGCCGGAAGATGTCGCCCTGGCGCTCAACGAGCAGTACATGCCGCGCGGTGCCGGCGCTGAACTGCCGTCCACCCTGACCGGTGCGGCCGTGGCCATCGCCGACAAGCTCGACACTCTGGTCGGCATTTTTGGCATCGGCATGCTACCGACCGGCAGCAAGGACCCGTATGCCCTGCGCCGTGCCGCACTGGGCGTGTTGCGCATCCTGATCGAGAAACAACTGGATCTGGACCTGACCGACGCCGTGGCTTTCGCCGTGGATGCGTTCGGTACCAAGGTCAAGGCTGCCGGCCTCAGTGACTCGGTGCTGGAGTTCATCTTCGACCGTCTGCGTGCCCGTTACGAAGACGAAGGCGTCGACGTTGCCACCTACCTGTCGGTACGTGCCCTGAAGCCAGGCTCGGCCCTGGACTTCGACCAGCGCGTGCAAGCGGTAGAAGCCTTCCGCAAATTGCCGGAAGCCGCTGCCCTGGCCGCGGTGAACAAGCGCGTGTCGAACCTGCTGAGCAAGATCGAAGGCTCGGTGCCAACCGTCGTGGAAGCCAAGTACTTCGACAATGCCAACGAGTTCTCCCTGTACTCGGCGATCCAGCAGGCAGACCAGGCTGTACAGCCAATGGCCGCCTCGCGTCAGTACAGCGAATCCCTGGCACGCCTGGCTGCACTGCGCGAGCCAGTGGATGCGTTCTTCGAAGCCGTGATGGTCAACGCGGAGGACGCAAAGGTCCGCGCCAACCGTTATGCGTTGCTGGCGCGCCTGCGTGGGTTGTTCCTCGGCGTCGCCGACATTTCGCTGCTGAGTTGAGGGGCTGCTGTTGAAACTGCTGATTCTCGATCGGGACGGGGTGATCAATTTCGACTCCGACGCTTACATCAAGTCGGTGGAGGAGTGGATTCCACTCCCCGGATCGATCGAAGCCATCGCGCAGTTGAGCAAGGCCGGCTGGACGGTAGCGGTCGCTACCAACCAGTCGGGCATCGCTCGCGGCTATTACGACCTCGCCACCCTGGACGCCATGCACGAGCGCTTGCGCGCGCTGGTGGCGGAGCAGGGTGGTGAAGTCGGGCTGATCGTCTATTGCCCACACGGGCCGGACGAAGGCTGCGATTGCCGCAAGCCGAAACCGGGGATGTTGAAAACCATCGCCGCTCATTACAACGTGTCGCTGACCAATCTATGGTTCGTTGGCGACAGCCTTGGTGACCTGGAAGCCGCCAAAGCCGTCGATTCACAGCCAGTTTTGGTAAAGACCGGGAAAGGCGAAAAGACTTTGGGCAAGACCCTTCCGGTAGGCACATTGATTTTTGACGATCTGGCGGCGATTGCCGCAGAACTTATCCACAATTAGAGTGCTTCTGAAATTCCTGATAAAGGACCCATCAGGAGTGCGCTTTATACAGGCGGGCAATTCCCGCAACGGTAAACGTCACCATGTCGATATTGCAGGCCATCAGAATCTTCCTCTTTTACCTGCTGCTGGGCACCAGTTCCTTGCTGTGGTGCAGCCTGAGTTTTTTCATCGCGCCGTTTCTGCCCTTCAAGGCACGTTATCGCTTCATCAACGTGTACTGGTGCCGCTGCGCCTTGTGGCTGAGCAAAGTGTTTCTGGGCATTCGCTACGAAGTGAAGGGTGCCGAGAACGTACCTGAACGGCCTTGCGTCATTCAGTCGAACCACCAGAGTACGTGGGAGACATTCTTTCTCTCTGCTTACTTCTCACCGCTGAGCCAGGTGCTCAAACGTGAACTGCTCTATGTACCGTTCTTCGGTTGGGCCATGGCCATGCTGCGACCGATCGCCATCGATCGCGACAACCCGAAAGCCGCGCTCAAGCATGTGGCGCAGAAAGGCGATGAGTTGCTCAAGGACAATGTCTGGGTGCTGATCTTCCCCGAAGGTACGCGCGTTCCTTTCGGCACCATCGGCAAGTTCTCCCGCGGTGGCAGCGCATTGGCGGTCAACGCCGAATTGCCGGTGCTTCCGATTGCGCACAACGCCGGCAAGTTCTGGCCGAAAACCGGTTGGGCGAAGAAGCAGGGCGTCATCACTGTAATCATTGGCAAGCCGATGTATGCCGAAGGCACCGGACCGCGCGCCATTGCTGAGTTGAACGACCGGGTCCAGGCGTGGAACGAACAGATGCAACGGGAAATGGGCTCGCTGCCACCTGCTCCGCAAGCGCCGGTTTCAAACGATCAGGTGGCTGTCTGAAATTCTGTGGATAACCTGTGTACCGTTTCGTTGAAAACCGTCGTGAATTGCACGTAAGTTTATGATTTTTTTATATATTTCTTTGAATGATAAAAACCATAAAAACGTGCATAAGTTTTTTGGAGACCTAAAGAAACCGGCTGATATAGCCGGTTTTTTTATGCCCAAGCGATCGCTGGCTGGCGATCTGGATTGCACGCTTTCATTCAGCAAGCAGCGGAAATTCCAGCCTGAATGTCGTACCCCGACCCACCTCGCTCAGACACTCGATTCGCCCGCCGTGCCGATCCACAACGGCTTTGACCATCGACAATCCCAACCCGACGCCATCGATACCCTGGGCGGAAGAAAAGCGCCGGTACTGGCTGAACAATTCGGGTAACTCCTCAGCGGCGATGCCTTTGCCCTGATCAATGAGCTCACAGCTCAGCCAACCGTCCCGTTGACTGACGCGCAAACGGATGCATGTACCTGAAACACTGTATTTGATGGCATTCTCCAGCAGATTGAACAGTGCCCGAGTCAGCAGCGCCTGGTCCGCCAGGACCAGACTTTCCTGCGCCTCCTCTTCTACTTGGCGAACCAGTTCGATCTGTTTAACTTGCGCGATGGGCAGCGCCTGATCGAACACATCCAACACCAACATCGCAAACAAGCTCGGCTGAAATTGGTAAGCCTCGGACTCGGCCCTCGCCAGTTGCACGAAACCGTCTGTCAGTTCCAGAGCCCGACGGACCTGTAGCTCGATTTGATCAAAGAGCGCCGTATCACCTCCCACCTGATGCCGATGGACGTCGAGCAAGGCGAGGATGGCCGAGTGTGGCGCCCGCAGATCGTGAGACAGGAACCGCAACAGGACCGCGCGCTGCTGCTCCGCATCGCGTTCAACACTCAAATCAGTCAGGTTCCATAGCCAGCCGACCGGAATGTCGCCGTCTACCGGCAACAACTCTGCACGCTCAAGACGCAAGCTGCGTTCCTTGAGGTCGCGAAACTCCAGCAGGGGGAGGCTCGATAAAGGCGAGCCCGCCCCACGGCTCATATCCGGATAACCTAGCTGTTCAAGTCGCTTGCGTACGTCATCACCGACCAGATCCCCGCCAAACAGATCACGGGCCTTGCGGTTGCCGAGCAGAATCTGTCCCTGTGGATCACTGATCAACGTTGCAACCGGTAAATATTCCAGGCCATCGGCGATGAATCGGTGGGTATCGCGGGTCAGGCTCATGGCTTGTTCCAACGCGATGATTTGCTTCTGCAAACGGTCGCCACCGGGATACCGGGCACGACGGCGCTCCGGAAACACTTTCGGCTCGCTGTCCAGCCGCGCCAACTCCCACCCGAAATAGGTCAGCACCACACTCAGCCGCCGCCAGTTCCAGATCAGATAACCAAACAACATCCCCAACACCGCTGGCGTCGGTGACCACCACCGCTTGAACTCCGCAAGGCCGGCACTGATCAGCAACGCACACGCCATTCCCGTGAGCGTCAGCCAGAGCGCCAGGCGCGGGCGCCACAGCAACAGCCCAAGTACAGATGTCACCAGACCAAGGGAAAGCAATGCGCTCAAGCCAGGGAAAGCATCGCCCAGGTTGATTTGTGCGCGATAGGACAGCAGTGTCGTCAGCGGCAGCAGCACAAGGCTTATCCACAACCACTCGCGCACCAATTGCCGAAACAATCGCTGCACCTGGCTTGGCTCTCGGCTTTCACGGCGACGTTGGTCAAACATGGCCAACAGGGCAGGGCGAGGGAAATGGTTTCATGGTTCCTGGGTCTGAGGCGTCGACTCAAAGAATCATAGCGGACACTGCGACCAACGGCGGGCCACTTGCTTTCACTGTATCGATTGAGCCGCTATCGTCGATAAGGATCTGCCCAAGCGACAAGGAATCACCGTGTATGCGTGTTGCGATTCTGGACGATGAGCCCGCCGAATTACGCCGGGTCGAACAAACCCTGCAACAGATGGCCGAAACCGGAGAGCAGCCATGGTCGCTGCACAGCTTTGAACGAGCTGAAGACCTGTTGCGCCAACTGCGTCGGGAAACCTTCGACCTGCTGATCCTCGACTGGCAGCTACCCGACCTCAGCGGTTTGTCATTGTTGCTCTGGACCCGTGAACACATGGAGGCGCCACCCGCAGCAATCATGCTCACCAGCCGCGACGGCGAAAGCGATATCGTCCAGGCCCTGAATGCCGGCGCCGATGACTACGTCAGCAAACCATTCCGTCCCAATGAACTGAAGGCCCGTGTTGGCGCGGTTCTGCGCCGACAGGGTCAGCAGCGTGCGGCTGCTGAAGTGTTGAGCTTCAACGATCTGGTGTTCGACGACGCTGAACTGACAGTCACTCGCGAAGGCAAACCCATCGTCATGACCGAACGGGAATACCGGCTGGCGCATTGCCTTTTCAGCAATCTCGGCCGACCGCTGTCGCGGGATTACCTGTACGAACGATTCTGGCCCCATGAAGAATTGTCGTCGTCACGCCCGCTGGACACCCACATCTATCGCCTGCGCAACAAGCTTGGTCTTACAGCGGATCGCGGTTGGCAGTTGCTGACGATTTATGGGTATGGGTATCGGTTGGAGAGCGTGGCACCCGCCCGTGAGTGAATGGTAGGCAACAAAAAAGGCCAATGCTGATGCATTGGCCTTTTCGTTGGCGCCGGCCGGGATCAGAAGTCCAGGTTGGACACCGCCAGGGCGTTGCTCTCGATGAAGTCACGGCGAGGTTCGACCGCATCACCCATCAGGGTGTTGAAGATCTGGTCTGCGCCAATGGCGTCTTCGATGGTGACTTTCAGCATGCGACGCACGCTTGGGTCCATGGTGGTTTCCCACAGCTGATCCGGATTCATCTCGCCCAGACCTTTGTATCGCTGGATGGTGTGGCGCTTGGTGCTTTCGGCCATCAGCCAGTCCAGGGCTTCCTTGAACTCGGTGACCGATTTTCTGCGTTCGCCGCGCTGAACGTATGCACCTTCATCCAGAAGGGTGCTCAGTTGTGCGCCCAGCGAAACGACCGTCTTGTAGTCATTGCTGCCGAAGAAGTCGCGGTTGAAGGTGACGTAGCTGGACAGGCCGTGAGAGGTCAATTCGACTTCCGGCAGCCACACACCACGCTCACGGTCTTCACGCAGGCTGGCCTTGTAGACCAGGCCGGACTTCTCGACAGTGCGCAGACGGGCTTCGTACTGGGCAAGCCAGTCTTGCATCGCTGCGTGATCGCTGAGTTTTTCCAGGCTTACGGCTGGCAGGTAAATGAAGTGCTCGGTCAGCTCCTGTGGGTACAGGCGCGACAGGCGCTTGAGGGTCTTCATCACCATGCGGAAGTCGTTCACCAGACGCTCCAGCGCTTCGCCGGAAATCCCCGGGGCGTCTTCGTTCAGGTGCAGGCTCGCATCTTCCAGGGCCGACTGCGTCATGTACTCTTCCATGGCGTCGTCGTCTTTGATGTATTGCTCTTGCTTGCCTTTCTTGACCTTATACAGCGGCGGCTGGGCGATGTAGATGTAGCCGCGTTCGATCAGCTCCGGCAACTGACGGAAGAAGAAGGTCAGCAGCAGGGTACGGATGTGCGAACCGTCGACGTCAGCATCGGTCATGATGATGATGTTGTGATAACGCAGCTTGTCGATGTTGTACTCTTCGCGGCCGATACCGCAGCCCAGCGCGGTGATCAGGGTGCCCACTTCCTGGGAAGAGATCATTTTGTCGAAGCGTGCTTTCTCGACGTTGAGGATCTTACCCTTCAGAGGCAGAATCGCCTGGGTCCGGCGGTTGCGTCCCTGCTTGGCGGAGCCGCCCGCGGAGTCACCTTCCACGAGGTACAGTTCGGACAGGGCAGGGTCCTTTTCCTGGCAGTCGGCCAGTTTGCCCGGCAGGCCGGCGATGTCCAGCGCGCCTTTGCGGCGGGTCATCTCACGGGCCTTGCGCGCCGCTTCACGGGCACGGGCGGCATCGATCATCTTGCCGACAACCAGCTTGGCTTCGTTCGGGTTCTCCAGCAGGAAGTCGGAGAAGTACTTGCCCATTTCCTGTTCGACCGCGGTCTTCACTTCGGAAGACACCAGCTTGTCTTTGGTCTGGGAGCTGAACTTCGGATCCGGCACCTTCACCGAAATGATCGCGGTCAGGCCTTCACGGGCATCGTCACCGGTGGTCGCGACCTTGTGCTTCTTGGCCAGGCCTTCCTGCTCGATGTAGTTATTCAGGTTACGCGTCAGCGCCGAACGGAAGCCCACCAGGTGGGTACCGCCATCGCGCTGGGGAATGTTGTTGGTGAAGCACAACAGGTTCTCGTTGAAGCTGTCGTTCCACTGCAGGGCGATTTCCACGCCGATGCCGTCTTCACGCTGGATGTTGAAGTGGAACACCTGGTTGACCGCGGTCTTGTTGGTGTTCAGGTATTCAACGAACGCACGCAGGCCGCCTTCGTACTTGAACAACTCTTCCTTGCCGGTGCGCTCATCTTTCAGAACGATGCCGACGCCGGAGTTGAGGAAGGACAGCTCACGAATGCGCTTGGCCAGGATGTCCCAGCTGAAGTGGATGTTCTTGAAGGTTTCCTTGGAAGCCTTGAAATGGATCTGGGTACCGGTGGTTTCACTGTCGCCAACGATGGCCATCGGTGCCTGTGGAACACCGTGAACATAGGTCTGTTCCCAGATCTTGCCGCTACGGCGAACGGTCAGGACCAGCTCTTCCGACAGGGCGTTAACTACCGAAACACCCACGCCGTGCAGACCGCCGGAAACCTTGTAGGAGTTATCGTCGAATTTACCGCCGGCGTGCAGCACGGTCATGATGACCTCGGCAGCCGATACGCCTTCTTCCTTGTGAACGTCTACCGGGATGCCACGGCCGTTGTCGCGAACGGTGATGGACTCATCCGGGTGGATGATGATGCTGATGTCGTCACAGTAGCCGGCAAGCGCTTCGTCGATCGAGTTATCGACCACCTCAAACACCATGTGGTGCAGACCGCTGCCATCGTCGGTGTCGCCAATATACATACCGGGACGTTTGCGTACGGCATCCAGGCCTTTCAGCACTTTAATGCTCGTTGAGTCGTACGTATTTTCTTCGCTCAATGCCTTCACTCCCGATGGTCGTGGGTCTGGGTGATACGGCCCTGTTCCACGTGGAACAGAGCGACTGGCGTTTCCGTCTGCCAGCCTTCCCTCAATAATTCGTGATCTACACAGGTGATAAACACCTGGCAGCGTAAGTCTTCCAACAAGCGGCAAAGCGCGCGACGGTGGTGCTCGTCCAGCTCGGACGGCAAGTCATCCACCAGATAAATACACTGACCGCGACGAGCCTGGCTGACCAGGTGCCCTTGGGCAATCCGCAATGCGCAAACCACCAACTTCTGCTGGCCACGGGACAAGATGTCCGCGGCATTGTGTGCGCCCAGTCTGAGACGCAAATCAGCGCGTTGTGGTCCGGCCTGGGTATGTCCCATTTGCTGGTCCCTTTGCAGAGACCCTGCGAGCACAGCACTCAGTTCACGGTCCTTGTCCCAGCCGCGGTAATAGCTGAGCGTCAAGCCTTCAAGCTCAACCAGTTCGCTCAAGGTTTGTTCAAAGACTGGTTTCAAGGCTTTGATATAAGCGCGGCGGTACTCATCAATTTCAGCGCTGGCCTGGCACAGCTCCCTGTCCCAAACCGCTTGCGAAACGGCGTCAAGTGTACCATGCCGCAGCCAAGAGTTTCTCTGGCGCAGGGCCTTCTGCAAGCGCTGCCAGGTTGACATGAAGCGCGGTTCCACGTGGAACACGCCCCAGTCGAGAAACTGTCGGCGAATCTTCGGCGCACCTTCCAGCAGCCGGAAGCTGTCGGGGTTGATCAGTTGCAGTGGCAAGATTTCGGCCAGTTGCGCGGCGCTGCGCGCATTCTGCCCATCGATACGGATCTGAAACTCCCCCTGGCGATCTCGCGAAATGCCCAAGGCGCTTTGCCCACCCTCTGCCAGCTCAACCTGGCCAAATACCGTACAGGCAAGCTGTTCGTATTGAATGACCGGCAACAGACGGGTGCTGCGAAACGAACGGGCAAGCCCCAGCAGGTGGATGGCTTCCAGAACACTGGTTTTGCCGCTGCCGTTGGCGCCGTAAAGAATATTGATGCGGGGGGAAGGGGAGAAGGTCACCGGGTGCAGATTGCGCACCGCGGTGACCGAGACGCGACTTAAGGCCATCTAGCTTCTGCTGAGCATGATTACAGACGCATCGGCATGACAACGTAGGCCGAGTCGTCATTGTCGGACTCTTGCACCAGCGCGCTGCTGTTGGAGTCGGACAGGATCAGACGAACCTGCTCGGTGGTCATCACGCCCAGTACGTCGAGCAGGTAGCTCACGTTGAAGCCGATTTCCAGAGAGCCGCCGTTGTATTCAACGCCCACTTCTTCTTCCGCTTCTTCTTGCTCCGGGTTGTTCGCCTGGATCTTCAACTGACCGCTGGCCAGCTGCAGACGGATACCACGGTACTTCTCGTTGGAAAGAATCGCGGTACGACTGAACGCTTCGCGCAGAGCCTGGCGATCGCCAAGCACCAGCTTGTCGCCGCCTTTTGGCAAGACGCGTTCGTAGTCCGGGAACTTGCCGTCGACCAGTTTCGAAGTGAAGGTGAACTCGCCGGTGGTGGCGCGGATGTGGTGCTGACCCAGCACGATGCTGACATTGCCGTCCGGCTCGGTGAGCAGGCGTGCCAGCTCAAGGATACCTTTGCGCGGTACGATGACCTGGTGACGATCCGGCTGACCGATATCGGCCTGCATCGAACACATGGCCAGACGGTGACCGTCGGTGGCGACGGCGCGGATCACGCCGGCGGAGACTTCCAGCAGCATACCGTTGAGGTAGTAGCGCACGTCTTGCTGGGCCATGGCGAAGCTGGTGCGTTCGATCAGACGACGCAGCTTGCTTTGCTCCAGGCTGCAGGTCAGCGAACCCGGACCTTCTTCCACGGTAGGGAAGTCGTTTGCCGGCAGTGTCGACAGGGTGAAGCGGCTACGTCCAGCCTTGACCACAAGCTTCTGCTCGTCGACCTTGATATCGATCAGCGCATCGTTCGACAAGCTTTTGCAGATGTCCATCAGCTTGCGCGCCGGCACGGTGATGGAGCCCGGATCGGCTGGCTCTTCGAGTTGAACACGACCAACCAGCTCGACTTCCAGGTCGGTACCGGTCAGCGACAATTGCTGGCCTTCGACAACCAGCAGCACGTTGGAAAGCACCGGCAAGGTCTGTCGGCGTTCGACGACGCCTGCGACCAGTTGCAGAGGTTTCAACAGGGCTTCGCGTTGAATGGTGAAATGCATGGTCTAGTCCCTTGCCTTAATAAGCTGCGCTGGTATTCATCAAGTGGTCAACGTACGCAGCAGGTTCTTGTAGTCCTCGCGGATGTCCGCGTCGGATTCCTTAAGTTCGTTGATCTTGCGGCACGCGTGCAAAACAGTTGTATGGTCACGGCCGCCGAACACATCGCCGATTTCCGGCAGGCTGTGGTTGGTGAGTTCCTTGGACAACGCCATGGCGACCTGACGCGGACGAGCGACCGAACGGGAACGGCGTTTGGACAGCAAGTCGGAGATTTTGATCTTGTAGTACTCGGCGACGGTACGCTGAATGTTATCCACAGAGACCAGTTTATCCTGCAACGCCAACAAGTCCTTGAGGGATTCGCGAATCAGCTCGATGGTGATATCGCGGCCCATGAAGTGCGAGTGGGCGATCACGCGTTTAAGCGCGCCTTCCAGCTCACGGACGTTGGAGCGAATGCGTTGGGCAATGAAGAACGCGGCGTCGTGAGGCAGCTCGACTTTGGCCTGATCGGCCTTCTTCATCAGGATCGCCACGCGGGTTTCCAGCTCCGGCGGCTCGACCGCTACGGTCAGGCCCCAGCCAAAGCGGGATTTGAGGCGTTCTTCAAGGCCTTCGATTTCTTTCGGGTATCGGTCACTGGTGAGAATGACCTGCTGGCCACCTTCGAGCAGGGCGTTGAAGGTGTGGAAAAACTCTTCCTGGGAACGCTCCTTGCGGGCGAAGAACTGAATGTCATCGATCAACAACGCATCCACCGAACGGTAGAAGCGTTTGAACTCGTTGATCGCGTTCAATTGCAGGGCCTTGACCATATCCGCCACGAAACGCTCGGAATGCAGGTAGACCACCTTGGCATTCGGATTCTTCTTTAAGAGATGGTTACCCACAGCGTGCATCAAGTGGGTTTTACCCAGGCCGACGCCACCATAAAGGAAGAGCGGGTTGTAACCGTGCTTGGGGTTGTCTGCCACCTGCCAGGCGGCGGCGCGCGCCAACTGGTTGGATTTACCCTCGACGAAGTTCTCGAAGGTAAAGGTGCGGTTCAGGTAACTGGTGTGCTTGAGCGCACCTTCGACCTGCACGGTACGTTGCTCGGCACGAACCGGGGCCTGTTGCGAACTGGCGCCGGCCATTGGATCGAAGCTGTCACGGGAAGGTTCTTCCTCGGTGACCTCTTCTACTTTTTGCGTCGCACGTTTGGTCGGAGCGGCGGCAGGTGCTGGCGGCGGGTTGGCGGTCACTTGGGCAGCCTGGGCCTGGGAAGCCGCGGCAGCCAAGGGAGCGTTTGGCGCGGCACGGGGTGCCGAACTGCGTTTGCTTCCTATTAATAAGGAAAGCGCAGGCGCCATGCCATTGCCGTGTTCATCGAGCAATTCGAGAACACGCCCCAGGTACTTTTCGTTAACCCAGTCCAGAACAAAACGATTGGGTGCATAGACACGCAACTCGTCGCCTTCGGCTTCGACCTGTAGTGGACGGATCCAAGTGTTGAATTGTTGGGCAGGCAGCTCATCGCGCAGAAGCTCCACGCACTGCTGCCAAAGTTCCACTGACACGGATATCCCCTAAGTTGAAAGCCGGTGAGGCAAAAACAAGCAGCCATTGTAACGACCAGACGCCGACTTATCCACACGTAGCTGGTTCATCAACCAAGAAGAATCGACGTTTCATAGGTAAAAAAGACGACCAGCGGTCTGTGCATAAGGTCTGTGGATAACCATGGCTAAGGTCATTGCACAACTCGGGGCGAAACTCAGTGGATAACCGGCCTGTGGATAAGGCGACCTTCCACACACAGGTTATCCGCCAGCGCAGCACAGGCTGAACACGGTTTTCCCCTGTAGTTGTCATTCTCTGTACAGTTGATAAAACAAGGGCTGAGATTACTTATCCACAGATGACTGCGTACCTAGCTTTTACAAGCTTTACAGAAAAGCTTTAAATACTTTCCTTTCTTATTTTTATGTCTGCCGACGGTTCGTTCAGCACAAAACGTCTGGAGATCTGTTTATAAGGAAACGTTGGTTGGAAATTGACCTGAAGGCTTGCTTTCTCTAGAATCCCCGGTCTCTTAAAACGGGGGCCATTCCGGCCCGTTGTGGACGAACCAGGTAACACGACATGAAACGTACTTTCCAACCAAGCACTATCAAACGCGCTCGTACCCACGGTTTCCGTGCTCGCATGGCTACCAAGAACGGTCGTGCCGTCCTGTCGCGTCGTCGCGCCAAAGGTCGCGCACGTCTGGCAGTTTGATAATCCGGCACTGAAGGTGAGTCAGGACTTCAGTCGGGAAAAGCGTCTGCTTACCCCCCGGCATTTCAAGGCAGTCTTTGACTCCCCTACCGGCAAGGTTCCGGGGAAAAATCTCCTGCTCCTTGCGCGCAACAACGATCTTGATCACCCCCGTCTCGGGTTGGTAATCGGGAAAAAGAGCGTAAAGCTCTCCGTCGAGCGCAATCGCCTCAAACGTCTGATGCGCGAATCGTTTCGCCTGAACCAGGATTCTCTGGTCGGCTGGGACATTGTTATCGTCGCGCGCAAAGGTTTGGGTGACGTAGAAAACCCCGAATTGATTCAGCATTTCGGCAAACTCTGGAAACGTCTGGCTCGCAGTTCGCCGGTACCAGCAGTCAAAACCGAAACTGTAGGGGTAGACAGTCCAGATGCGTAAACTGGCACTCGTTCCGATCCAGTTTTATCGCTATGCCATTAGTCCCCTGATGGCCAGTCACTGTCGTTTCTACCCCAGTTGTTCCTGCTACGCGTTAGAAGCCATCGAAAATCATGGCCTTCTTCGCGGTGGCTGGCTGACCTTTCGTCGTTTAGGTCGCTGTCATCCGTGGAATCCCGGTGGTTATGACCCGGTTCCACCTGTCCCTACCTCCCGTTCTTCTTCGATGGCCGAGTAATCATGGATATCAAACGCACGATCCTGATCGTCGCCCTGGCAATCGTGTCCTACGTAATGGTTCTTAAATGGAACCAGGACTATGGCCAGGCTGCCCTGCCGACTCAGAATGTTGCCACCAATACGACTGCATCGGGCCTGCCGGATACGGCATCTGGCTCCAACGCTTCCGCCAGTGACGACATTCCACGTGCTGCAAGCGACACCAGCGCACCTGCCGAAACACCGGTAGCTGTGAGCAAGGACCTCATCCAGATCAAAACGGATGTACTGGACCTGGCTATCGACCCACAAGGTGGCGATGTTGCCCAGTTGACCCTGCCGCTGTATCCGCGTCGTCAGGATCACCCGGAAATTCCGTTCCAGCTGTTCGATAACGGCGGCGAACGTACCTATCTGGCGCAAAGCGGTCTGATCGGCACCAATGGTCCGGATGCAAACCCGGCCGGTCGTCCGGTCTATTCATCGGAGAAGAAGGTTTATCAACTGGCTGACGGTCAGGACCAATTGGTCGTGGACCTGAAGTTCAGCAAGGACGGTGTCAACTACATCAAGCGTTTCACCCTGAAACGCGGCCTGTACGACGTAGCCGTTTCCTACCTGATCGACAACCAGAGCGCCCAGCCCTGGAACGGTGCGATGTTCGCCCAGTTGAAGCGTGATGCCAGCGCCGACCCGTCGTCGACCACGGCGACCGGCACCGCGACTTACCTGGGTGCTGCCCTGTGGACAAGTTCGGAGCCGTACAAGAAAGTGTCCATGAAGGACATGGACAAGGCGCCGCTCAAAGAAACCGTCACCGGCGGTTGGGTCGCCTGGTTGCAGCACTACTTCGTGACCGCATGGATTCCGGCCAAGGGCGAAAACAACATCGTCCAGACCCGTAAAGACAGCAAAGGCAACTACATCATCGGCTACACCGGCCCTTCGATGAGTGTTGCACCGGGTGCCAAGGCTGAAACCAGTGCTGTTCTGTACGCTGGTCCGAAAAGCCAGGCCGTGCTGAAAGAGTTGTCCCCAGGTCTGGAACTGACTGTCGACTACGGCATTCTGTGGTTCATCGCCCAACCGATCTTCTGGTTGCTGCAACACATCCACGCCATTGTGGGTAACTGGGGCTGGTCGATCATCTTCCTGACCATGCTGATCAAAGGGATTTTCTTCCCGCTGTCGGCTGCCAGCTACAAATCCATGGCGCGCATGCGTGCAGTGGCACCAAAACTGGCCGCGCTGAAAGAGCAACATGGCGACGACCGGCAGAAAATGTCGCAAGCCATGATGGAGCTGTACAAGAAAGAGAAGATCAATCCGCTGGGTGGTTGCTTGCCAATCCTCGTGCAGATGCCGGTTTTCCTTTCCCTGTACTGGGTTCTGCTGGAAAGCGTCGAGATGCGCCAGGCGCCGTTCATGCTGTGGATTACTGACCTGTCGATCAAGGATCCGTTCTTCATTCTGCCGATCATCATGGGTGCAACCATGTTCATCCAGCAGCAGTTGAACCCGACTCCTCCGGATCCGATGCAGGCCAAGGTGATGAAACTGATGCCAATCATCTTCACCTTCTTCTTCCTGTGGTTCCCGGCTGGTCTGGTGCTGTACTGGGTAGTGAACAACTGCCTGTCGATCGCCCAACAGTGGTACATCACTCGCAAGATCGAAGCGGCTACCAAAGCAGCTGCCTGATTTACACTGTGGATAACCACTCAAAACGCCCCCTAGTGGGGCGTTTTGCTATCTGTCACTTTTGTCTGGATACCGGTTTATGAGCGCTCCTCGTGAAACCATCGCCGCTGTCGCCACCGCTCAAGGTCGCGGCGGTGTAGGCATCGTGCGAATTTCCGGGCCGTTGGCCAGCGTTGCGGCCAAGGCCTTCAGCGGTCGCGAGCTCAAGCCGCGATTTGCCCACTACGGCCCGTTTTTCAGTGAAAACGACGAGGTACTGGACCAGGGCATCGCGCTGTATTTCCCGGGGCCAAACTCCTTCACCGGCGAAGATGTGCTGGAGTTGCAGGGTCATGGCGGCCCGATCGTTCTGGATATGTTGCTCAAGCGTTGCCTGGAACTGGGTTGCCGACTCGCCCGACCGGGGGAATTCAGTGAGCGTGCGTTCCTCAACGACAAACTTGACCTCGCCCAGGCCGAGGCAATTGCCGACCTGATTGAAGCCAGTTCCGCCCAGGCTGCGCGAAACGCGTTGCGCTCCCTGCAGGGGGCTTTCTCGTCACGTGTGCATAACCTCACCGAGCAACTGATCGGCCTGCGAATCTATGTCGAAGCAGCCATCGATTTCCCGGAAGAGGAAATCGACTTCCTCGCCGATGGCCATGTATTGAGCATGCTCGACAAGGTGCGCGACGAGTTATCCACCGTCATCCGTGAAGCCGGGCAGGGCGCCTTGTTGCGCGACGGCATGACCGTGGTCATCGCCGGTCGCCCGAATGCCGGTAAATCCAGCCTGCTCAATGCACTGGCCGGGCGCGAAGCGGCAATCGTGACCGAAATTGCCGGCACCACCCGTGACGTACTTCGTGAACATATCCACATCGATGGCATGCCGTTACACGTGGTGGATACCGCCGGTCTGCGCGATACCGATGACCATGTGGAAAAAATTGGCGTCGAGCGTGCCTTGAAAGCCATCGGCGAAGCGGATCGGGTACTGCTGGTGGTCGATGCCACGGCACCGGAAGCCCTCGATCCGTTTGCGCTGTGGCCGGAATTTCTCGAAACCCGCCCCGATCCTGCCAAGGTCACCCTGATTCGCAACAAGGCTGACCTCACGGGCGAAGCCATTGCCCTGGAAGTCAGCGAGGACGGCCACGTCACTATCAGCCTGAGCGCCAAGTCCGGGGGGGGCGGCCTGGAGCTGCTGCGTGATCACCTCAAGGCCTGCATGGGCTATGAACAAACCTCGGAAAGCAGCTTCAGCGCTCGCCGACGACACCTTGAGGCGCTGCGTCATGCCAGTGCCGCCCTCGAGCATGGCCGCGCTCAACTGACACTGGCCGGTGCCGGTGAATTGCTGGCCGAGGATCTGCGCCAGGCTCAGCACTCGCTGGGAGAAATCACCGGTGCTTTCAGCTCCGACGACCTGTTGGGGCGAATTTTCTCCAGCTTCTGTATCGGCAAGTAGCTTCCCCGCCACTCACAGACAGGCCATTCGAGCCTGTCTGCCCCCCTTCCTTCTTGAATAAATGCACCAGTGCCGAGCGGACTCCGCCTGCTTGAGCGGAATACTCGTGCCTGAAATTCGTGCGAACGGCACTTTTCCATGGATTAAGCCCTGTGAATAACCGACGCTAAGGTCAGTTGATAACAGGGCCCGAAAACTGAACATAACCGCCTCTGTGGATAACCATCCCTTTCATCCACAGGCTTACACCGGTTATCCAAGGGCCTCATTGGCACATGAACACAGGGTTTTGATTCTCTGTACACAGTGAAAATAAAGGGCTGTATGAATCTATCCACAGATCGCTGGGTGTATAGAAATAAACATAAAAACAAAGACTTTATAAATTTCTCTCTTTTTAATTTCTATAACTCCGACTTTTCCACAGCTGGTTAAATTTTGTGCAAAGGGTTCTTTAGGAAGGGCTAAGTCCCTATACTTGTCGACCAGGTCCAAAAACCTGAACTCAAACTATTCCTGAATTACCTACTTAAGCAGGCACGAGGTGCGTGGTGGATTTCCCTTCCCGTTTTGAAGTGATCGTCATCGGCGGCGGTCATGCCGGTACCGAGGCAGCACTGGCCTCAGCACGTATGGGGGTTAAAACCCTTTTGCTGACGCATAACGTGGAAACCCTCGGTGCCATGAGTTGCAACCCGGCCATTGGCGGGATCGGCAAAAGCCACCTGGTCAAGGAAATCGACGCCCTCGGCGGTGCGATGGCCATGGCTACCGATAAAGGCGGCATCCAGTTTCGCGTGTTGAACAGCCGCAAAGGCCCGGCCGTGCGTGCAACCCGTGCACAGGCTGACCGGGCTCTGTACAAGGCCGCTGTCCGCGAAATCCTGGAAAACCAGCCGAACCTGTGGATATTTCAACAGGCTGCTGATGATCTGATCGTCGAGCAGGAGCAAGTACGTGGCGTAGTGACCCAAATGGGCCTGCGTTTCCTCGCGGATTCGGTGGTTTTGACCACCGGCACGTTCCTCGGCGGACTTATCCACATCGGCATGCAGAATTTTTCCGGTGGCCGCGCCGGTGATCCACCATCGATTGCCCTGGCTCACCGCCTGCGTGAACTGCCGCTACGCGTTGGTCGCCTGAAAACCGGCACGCCACCACGCATCGATGCCCGTTCTGTGGATTTCTCGGTAATGACCGAGCAACCCGGCGATACGCCGATCCCGGTGATGTCGTTCATGGGTTCCAAAGAGCAACATCCACGGCAGATCAGCTGCTGGATTACCCACACCAACGCCCGCACCCACGAAATCATTGCCTCGAACCTTGATCGTTCGCCGATGTATTCCGGCGTGATCGAAGGCATCGGCCCGCGTTATTGCCCATCGATCGAAGACAAGATCCATCGCTTTGCCGACAAGGAAAGCCATCAGGTCTTCATCGAACCGGAAGGTTTGACGACAAACGAGCTGTATCCGAACGGAATATCCACATCCTTGCCGTTCGACGTGCAATTGCAGATCGTGCAATCGATCCGCGGCATGGAAAACGCACACATCGTGCGCCCGGGCTACGCCATCGAGTACGACTACTTCGATCCGCGTGACCTGAAGTACAGCCTGGAAACCAAAGTCATTGGCGGCCTGTTCTTCGCCGGGCAAATCAACGGCACCACCGGTTACGAAGAAGCCGGCGCCCAGGGTTTGCTCGCCGGCACCAACGCCGCACTGCGCGCCCAAGGCAAAGAAGCATGGTGCCCGCGTCGCGATGAGGCCTACATCGGTGTGCTGGTCGACGACCTGATTACCCTGGGTACCCAAGAGCCGTACCGGATGTTCACCTCCCGTGCCGAGTACCGTTTGATCCTGCGCGAAGACAACGCCGACTTGCGCTTGACCGAAAAAGGTCGCGAACTTGGCCTGGTGGATGACGTGCGTTGGGCAGCTTTCTGCAAAAAACGCGAAGGCATCGAACTGGAAGAGCAGCGCCTGAAAAGCACTTGGGTCCGCCCGGGCACTGAACAGGGCGATGCGATTGCCGAAAAATTCGGCACGCCGCTGACTCACGAATACAACCTGCTCAATCTCTTGAGCCGTCCGGAAATCGACTACGCTGGTCTGATCGAAGTGACCGGTGACGGGGCAGACGATCCACAGGTCGCCGAACAGGTCGAAATAAAGACCAAGTACGCCGGTTATATCGATCGTCAACAGGATGAAATCGCCCGCTTGCGCGCCAGCGAAGACACCAGACTGCCTGTGGATATCGATTACACGACTATTTCCGGTCTCTCCAAAGAGATCCAGAGCAAGCTCGGTGCGACCCGTCCGGAGACTTTGGGCCAGGCCTCGCGTATCCCGGGCGTAACACCAGCAGCCATTTCGCTGTTGATGATTCATTTGAAAAAACGCGGCGCGGGCCGTCAGTTGGAGCAAAGCGCTTGAGTTCGTTGGTCACTTCGCAACACGCAGAAGAATTATCCACAGGTGCCCGCCAGCTTGGCGTCACGCTGTCAGAAACCCAGCACGCGCAACTGCTGGGTTATCTGGCCCTGTTGATAAAATGGAACAAGGCTTACAACCTCACTGCCGTACGTGATCCGGACGAAATGGTCTCCCGCCATCTGCTCGACAGCCTGAGCGTGATGTCATTCATCGAAAACGGGCGCTGGCTCGATGTCGGCAGTGGCGGTGGCATGCCTGGCATTCCACTGGCCATCCTGTTTCCCGAGTCTCAGGTGACTTGCCTGGACAGCAACGGCAAGAAAACCCGCTTCCTGACCCAGGTCAAACTCGAACTCAAACTGGATAACCTGCAAGTTATCCACAGTCGCGTCGAAGCCTTCCAGCCTGCCCAGCCGTTCAACGGGATTATTTCCCGGGCGTTCAGCAGCATGGAGAACTTCAGCAACTGGACTCGCCATCTTGGCGATAGCGAAACACGCTGGCTGGCAATGAAGGGCGTTCATCCGGCCGATGAGCTGGTAGCATTGCCGGCAGACTTCCACCTCGATAGCGAACACGCCCTGGCCGTACCTGGTTGCCAAGGCCAACGCCATCTGCTGATACTGCGCCGCACGGCATGATTGGGAACACAAGCAAGAATGGCTAAGGTATTCGCGATAGCGAACCAAAAGGGTGGCGTGGGCAAAACCACCACCTGCATCAACCTCGCAGCATCCCTGGTCGCGACCAAGCGCCGGGTGCTGTTGATCGATCTTGATCCACAGGGCAACGCCACCATGGGTAGCGGTGTGGATAAACATGGCCTGGAAAACTCGGTCTACGACCTACTGATCGGTGAATGTGATCTGGCCCAGGCCATGCACTTCTCCGAACACGGTGGTTACCAGTTGTTACCGGCCAACCGCGACCTCACCGCGGCCGAAGTGGTGCTGCTGGAAATGCAGATGAAGGAAAGTCGCCTGCGCAGTGCGCTGGCGCCGATCCGGGAAAACTACGACTACATCCTGATCGACTGCCCGCCGTCGCTGTCGATGCTGACCTTGAACGCACTGGTTGCCGCCGATGGGGTCATTATCCCCATGCAATGTGAGTACTTCGCACTCGAAGGTTTGAGCGACCTTGTGGATAACATCAAGCGTATCGCCGAACTGCTGAACCCGAACCTCAAGGTCGAAGGCTTGTTGCGTACGATGTACGACCCGCGCCTGAGCCTGATGAACGATGTTTCGGCGCAGCTCAAGGAACATTTCGGCGAACAGCTCTACGACACCGTCATTCCGCGCAACATCCGTCTGGCCGAAGCGCCAAGTTATGGGATGCCGGCGCTGGCGTACGACAAAGCATCGCGAGGCGCCGTTGCCTATCTGGCATTGGCGGGCGAAATGGTTCGTCGTCAACGCAAAAACTCACGCATCGCCGCTGCCCAGGCAACTTAAGGAATCCCCATGGCCGTCAAGAAACGAGGTCTCGGACGTGGACTGGATGCTCTGTTGAGTGGTCCGACTGTCAGCTCGCTGGAAGAACAAGCGGCGCAAGCCGATCAACGTGAGCTGCAACACCTTCCTCTGGATCTGCTCCAGCGCGGCAAATACCAGCCGCGTCGCGACATGGATCCGCAGGCGCTCGAAGAGCTGGCGCAGTCGATCAAGGCACAGGGCGTCATGCAACCCATCGTGGTTCGCCCGATCGGCAGCGGCCGCTTTGAAATCATTGCCGGTGAACGCCGCTGGCGCGCCAGCCAGCAAGCCGGGCAGGAAACCATCCCGGCGATGGTCCGCGATGTGCCCGATGAAACCGCGATCGCCATCGCGCTGATCGAGAACATCCAGCGCGAAGACCTGAACCCGATTGAAGAAGCGTTGGCCCTGCAGCGTTTGCAGCAGGAGTTCCAGCTGACCCAGCAACAGGTGGCCGAGGCGGTGGGCAAGTCCCGGGTGACCGTGTCGAACCTGCTGCGGCTGATTTCCTTGCCGGAAGTCATCAAGACCATGTTGTCCCACGGCGACCTGGAAATGGGTCATGCCCGAGCTTTGCTCGGTTTGCCGGAAAATCAACAGGTCGAAGGGGCGCGACATGTTGTCGCACGTGGGCTGACAGTGCGCCAAACCGAGGCACTGGTTCGCCAATGGTTGAGTGATAAACCCGAGCCTGTTGAACCGGCAAAACCTGACCCGGATATCGCCCGTCTCGAGCAGCGCCTGGCCGAGCGCCTAGGCTCTGCGGTGCAGATTCGCCACGGCAAGAAGGGTAAGGGGCAGTTGGTAATTGGTTACAACTCCCTGGATGAGCTTCAAGGCGTTCTCGCACATATCCGCTGAAACATTTCCTCATGTAGCGCGCAGTCGGAAATCACTACCTGACAGTTGAATAGGGGCTGAACCGCCCCTATACTCTGCGCGCATTTTGTCGGCACAAATTATGCCAAGTTATTGAATTTCGGCAGCCGACCATTGGAGAGCAAAAGTGATGGAAACCCGCACGCCAAACCGCCTGCCGTTCCATCGCCTGGCAGTTTTTCCGGTGTTAATGGCTCAACTTGTCGTTCTGCTCATTGCCGCTTTGGCGCTCTGGCAACGATATGGAGTCGTTGCCGGGTACTCGGGACTTTGCGGAGGCCTGATAGCCTTGCTTCCCAATGTTTATTTCGCTCACAGGGCATTTCGGTTTTCCGGCGCCCGGGCAGCCCAAGCCATCGTTCGGTCATTTTATGCCGGCGAGGCGGGCAAACTGATTTTGACGGCGGTGCTTTTTGCATTGACGTTCGCAGGTGTGAAGCCACTGGCGCCGCTAGCTGTATTCGGCGTCTTCGTGCTGACCCAACTGGTCAGCTGGTTCGCTCCCCTGCTGATGAGAACAAGACTTTCGAGACCTTAGGGCGTTTGAGGCAACCATGGCAGAAACAACCGCTTCGGGCTATATCCAGCACCACTTGCAGAACCTGACCTTCGGTCAGCACCCTACCGGCGGCTGGGGCTTTGCCCACACCGCAGCAGAAGCCAAGGAAATGGGCTTCTGGGCTTTCCACGTCGATACCCTCGGCTGGTCGATTGCATTGGGTCTGATCTTCGTTCTTCTTTTCCGCATGGCGGCAAAGAAGGCGACCTCCGGTCAGCCGGGCGCTTTGCAGAACTTCGTTGAAGTTTTGGTCGAATTCGTCGATGGCAGCGTGAAAGACAGCTTCCATGGCCGTAGCCCGGTGATTGCACCACTGGCACTGACCATCTTCGTCTGGGTGTTCCTGATGAACGCCGTCGACCTGGTACCGGTCGACTGGATTCCTCAACTGGCCATCCTGATCTCCGGCGACCACCACATCCCGTTCCGTGCCGTGTCGACTACCGACCCGAACGCGACCCTGGGCATGGCGTTCTCGGTTTTCGCACTGATCATTTTCTACAGCATCAAGGTCAAGGGCCTCGGCGGTTTCATCGGCGAGCTGACCCTGCACCCGTTCGGCAGCAAGAACATCTTCGTTCAAGCCTTGCTGATCCCGGTGAACTTCCTGCTGGAATTCGTAACCCTGATCGCCAAGCCGATCTCCCTGGCTCTGCGTCTGTTCGGCAACATGTACGCCGGCGAGCTGGTCTTCATTCTGATTGCTGTGATGTTCGGCAGCGGTCTGCTCTGGCTCAGCGGCCTGGGCGTCGCTCTGCAGTGGGCGTGGGCTGTGTTCCACATCCTGATCATCACCCTGCAGGCGTTCATCTTCATGATGTTGACCATCGTCTACCTGTCGATGGCGCACGAAGAAAACCATTAAGACCAGTCTCGACTAGTCTGATGTCCTTCCCGGTAAAACGGGAAGGGGCTCTTCACGGAGCCTCTGAAACGATTTGTTTTACCGCTTTAAATTAAAAAAACCTAAACCATACGACGTAAAAGTCGGGAGGAAAGATGGAAACTGTAGTTGGTCTAACCGCTATCGCTGTTGCACTGTTGATCGGCCTGGGCGCACTGGGTACTGCAATTGGTTTCGGCCTGCTGGGCGGCAAGTTCCTGGAAGGCGCAGCGCGTCAGCCAGAAATGGTTCCAATGCTGCAAGTTAAAATGTTCATCGTTGCCGGTCTGCTCGACGCCGTAACCATGATCGGTGTTGGTATCGCTCTGTTCTTCACCTTTGCGAACCCGTTCGTTGGTCAGATCGCTGGCTAATTACTCGGATCTTCCGGGTAATTTGGTGTGATGGACAACGTAACTGCGAGGTGTTGGCGTGAACATTAATGCGACCCTGATTGGCCAGTCCGTTGCGTTCCTGATTTTTGTACTGTTCTGCATGAAGTTCGTATGGCCTCCGGTCATCACGGCACTGCACGAACGTCAAAAGAAGATCGCTGATGGTCTGGACGCTGCCAACCGAGCAGCTCGCGACCTGGAGTTGGCCCAAGAGAAAGCGGGTCAGCAACTGCGCGATGCGAAAGCTCAGGCAGCTGAAATCATCGAGCAAGCCAAGAAACGCGGTACCCAGATTGTCGACGAAGCCCGTGAACAGGCTCGCGTCGAAGCTGACCGTGTGAAGGCTCAGGCTCAGGCCGAGATCGAACAGGAACTGAACAGCGTCAAAGACGCGCTGCGCGCCCAAGTGGGTAGCCTGGCCGTTGGTGGTGCTGCGAAGATCCTGGGTGCCACAATCGATCAAAACGCGCACGCAGAGCTGGTTAACAAACTGGCTGCTGAAATCTAAGCGAGGGCGATCATGGCAGAACTGACCACGTTGGCCCGACCTTACGCTAAGGCGGCCTTCGAGCACGCTCAGGCCCACCAGCAACTGGCCAATTGGTCAGCCATGCTCGGCCTGGCAGCAGCGGTGTCGCAAGACGACACCATGCAGCGCGTGCTCAAGGCCCCGCGACTGACGAGCGCAGAAAAGGCCGCCACGTTCATTGACGTGTGCGGCGACAAGTTTGATGTAAAGGCACAGAACTTCATCCACGTCGTTGCCGAAAACGACCGTCTCCCGCTGTTGCCGGAGATCGCCGCTCTGTTCGACCTGTACAAGGCCGAACAAGAGAAGTCGGTAGACGTTGAAGTGACCAGTGCTTTCGCATTGAACCAAGAACAGCAAGACAAACTCGCCAAGGTTCTCAGTGCACGACTCAACCGGGAAGTGCGCCTGCAAGTCGAGGAAGACTCATCCCTTATTGGGGGTGTTGTCATCCGCGCCGGCGACCTGGTTATCGATGGCTCGATTCGCGGCAAAATCGCGAAACTTGCCGAAGCATTGAAATCTTGAGTTTGAAGGGGCAGCAGAGCAATGCAGCAACTCAATCCTTCCGAAATAAGTGAAATTATCAAGGGCCGCATCGAGAAGCTCGATGTGACCTCCCAAGCCCGTAACGAAGGCACTGTCGTCAGCGTATCTGACGGTATCGTGCGGATTCACGGTCTGGCCGACGTCATGTACGGCGAGATGATCGAGTTTCCGGGCGGCGTCTTCGGTATGGCCCTCAACCTGGAGCAAGACTCTGTAGGTGCCGTTGTATTGGGCGCATACCAGACTCTGGCCGAAGGCATGAGCGCCAAGTGCACCGGTCGCATCCTGCAAGTTCCGGTTGGCAAGGAACTGCTGGGTCGCGTAGTCGACGCACTGGGTAACCCAGTTGACGGCAAAGGTCCGCTGAACAACACCGAGACCGACGCGGTCGAGAAAGTTGCTCCAGGCGTGATCTGGCGTAAGTCGGTAGACCAGCCTGTACAGACTGGCTACAAGGCTGTCGATGCCATGATCCCTGTCGGCCGTGGCCAGCGTGAGCTGATCATCGGTGACCGTCAGATCGGTAAAACCGCTCTGGCGATCGACGCGATCATCAACCAGAAAGACAGCGGCATTTTCTGCGTATACGTAGCTGTTGGTCAGAAGCAATCGACCATCGCCAACGTTGTTCGCAAGCTGGAAGAAAACGGTGCACTGGCTAACACCATCATCGTTGCAGCGAGCGCTTCGGAATCTGCAGCACTGCAGTTCCTGGCACCGTACTCCGGTTGCACCATGGGCGAATACTTCCGCGACCGCGGTGAAGACGCGCTGATCGTTTATGACGATCTGTCCAAGCAAGCAGTGGCTTACCGCCAGATTTCCCTGCTGCTGCGCCGTCCACCAGGACGTGAAGCTTACCCAGGCGACGTGTTCTATCTCCACTCCCGTCTGCTGGAGCGCGCATCCCGCGTTTCGGAAGAGTACGTAGAGAAGTTCACCAACGGCGCAGTGACCGGCAAAACCGGTTCCCTGACCGCACTGCCGATCATCGAAACCCAGGCTGGCGACGTTTCCGCGTTCGTTCCGACCAACGTGATTTCCATCACCGACGGTCAGATCTTCCTGGAATCGGCCATGTTCAACTCGGGCATCCGTCCTGCTGTGAACGCCGGTGTTTCGGTATCCCGTGTGGGTGGTGCCGCTCAGACCAAGATCATCAAGAAGCTGTCCGGTGGTATCCGTACCGCTCTGGCTCAGTACCGTGAACTGGCGGCATTCGCCCAGTTCGCTTCTGACCTGGACGAAGCGACCCGTAAGCAACTTGAGCATGGTCAGCGCGTTACCGAGCTGATGAAGCAGAAGCAATACGCGCCAATGTCGATCGCCGACATGTCGCTGTCGCTGTATGCCGCTGAGCGTGGGTTCCTGACCGACGTTGAAATCGCCAAGATCGGCAGCTTCGAACAAGCGCTGATTGCTTACTTCAACCGCGATCACGCCGACTTGATGGCGAAGATCAACGTGAAGGGTGACTTCAATGACGAAATCGATGGCGGCCTGAAAGCCGGTATCGAGAAGTTCAAGGCCACCCAAACCTGGTAAGCCGCAGCGGGAGCCTGACGGCTCCCGCTTGCTAACCTGATAGGTGTTACATGGCAGGCGCAAAAGAGATTCGCAGTAAGATTGCGAGCATCAAAAGCACGCAAAAAATTACCAGCGCCATGGAAAAAGTGGCGGTCAGCAAAATGCGCAAGGCACAAATGCGCATGGCTGCTAGCCGTCCTTATGCGGAGCGCATCCGCCAGGTTATTGGTCATCTGGCCAACGCTAACCCGGAATATCGCCACCCGTTCATGATCGACCGTGAAGTAAAGCGCGTCGGTTATGTCGTAGTGAGCAGTGACCGTGGTCTGTGTGGTGGCTTGAACACCAACCTGTTCAAGGCTTTGGTCAAGGACATGGCGGTAAACCGCGAAAACGGCGTCGAGATCGATCTGTGTGTAGTTGGTAGCAAGGGTGCGGCTTTCTTCCGCAACTTCGGCGGCAACGTCGTTGCAGCTATCAGCCACCTGGGTGAAGAGCCGTCGATCAATGATCTGATCGGCAGCGTCAAGGTGATGCTGGATGCCTACCTGGACGGCCGTATTGACCGCCTGTCCGTGGTGTCCAACAAGTTCATCAACACCATGACACAACAGCCTACCGTGGAGCAGTTGATTCCACTGGTGGCAACCCCGGATCAAGATCTCAAGCACCACTGGGACTATCTCTACGAACCGGATGCCAAGGAGCTGCTCGACGGCCTGATGGTCCGTTACGTGGAGTCGCAGGTCTACCAGGCGGTGGTCGAGAACAACGCGGCCGAACAAGCTGCGCGGATGATCGCGATGAAGAACGCTACCGACAACGCCGGTGATTTGATCAGCGATTTGCAGCTGGTCTACAACAAGGCGCGTCAGGCTGCGATCACCCAAGAGATCTCGGAAATCGTCGGCGGCGCTGCCGCGGTTTAACGGTTCAAATATTCAGAGGATCCAGCTATGAGTAGCGGACGTATCGTTCAAATCATCGGCGCCGTTATCGACGTGGAATTCCCACGCGACAGCGTACCGAGCATCTACGACGCCTTGAAAGTTCAAGGCGCCGAAACCACTCTGGAAGTTCAGCAGCAGCTGGGCGACGGCGTGGTTCGTACCATTGCGATGGGCTCCACCGAAGGCTTGAAGCGCGGTCTGGACGTCAACAACACTGGCGCAGCCATCTCCGTACCGGTCGGTAAAGCGACCCTGGGCCGGATCATGGACGTACTGGGCAACCCGATCGATGAAGCTGGCCCGATCGGCGAAGAAGAGCGCTGGGGCATTCACCGTGCCGCGCCAACCTTCGCTGAACAAGCCGGTGGCAACGAGCTGCTGGAAACCGGCATCAAGGTTATCGACCTGGTTTGCCCGTTCGCCAAGGGTGGTAAAGTCGGTCTGTTCGGTGGTGCCGGTGTAGGCAAGACCGTAAACATGATGGAACTGATCCGTAACATCGCCATCGAGCACAGCGGTTATTCCGTGTTCGCCGGTGTGGGTGAGCGTACTCGTGAGGGTAACGACTTCTACCACGAGATGAAGGACTCCAACGTTCTGGACAAAGTGGCACTGGTTTACGGTCAGATGAACGAGCCGCCGGGAAACCGTCTGCGCGTAGCCCTGACCGGCCTGACCATGGCCGAGAAGTTCCGTGACGAAGGTAACGACGTTCTGCTGTTCGTCGACAACATCTATCGTTACACCCTGGCCGGTACTGAAGTATCCGCACTGCTGGGCCGTATGCCTTCGGCAGTAGGTTACCAGCCGACCCTGGCTGAAGAGATGGGCGTGCTGCAAGAGCGCATCACTTCGACCAAGCAAGGTTCGATTACTTCGATCCAGGCGGTATACGTACCAGCGGACGACTTGACCGACCCGTCGCCAGCGACCACCTTCGCCCACTTGGACGCCACCGTCGTTCTGTCCCGTGACATCGCTTCCCTGGGTATCTACCCAGCGGTAGACCCACTGGACTCGACTTCGCGTCAGCTGGACCCGAACGTGATCGGCAACGACCACTACGAAACCGCTCGCGGTGTTCAGTACGTGCTGCAGCGTTACAAAGAACTGAAGGACATCATTGCGATCCTGGGTATGGACGAGCTGTCGGAAGCCGACAAGCAGTTGGTAAACCGTGCTCGTAAGATCCAGCGTTTCTTGTCGCAGCCGTTCTTCGTGGCTGAAGTCTTCACCGGTGCTTCGGGTAAATACGTTTCCCTGAAAGACACCATCGCTGGCTTCAAAGGCATCCTCAACGGTGACTACGACCACCTGCCAGAACAAGCGTTCTACATGGTTGGCGCCATCGAAGAAGCGATCGAGAAAGCCAAGAAACTGTAATCCCGGCGCCCGGAAACGGGCGCTAATTTAGGGTGAGGCAATCAGATGGCTATGACAGTCCATTGCGATATCGTCAGCGCGGAAGGGGAAATCTTTTCCGGTCTGGTCGAGATGGTGATTGCGCACGGTGCACTGGGTGATCTTGGTATCGCTCTGGGTCACGCGCCGCTGATCACTAACCTGAAGCCAGGTCCGATCCGCCTGGTCAAGCAGGGCGGGGAAGAGGAGGTGTATTACATCTCCGGTGGTTTCCTCGAGGTTCAGCCGAACATGGTCAAGGTACTTGCCGACACCGTGCAACGTGCTGCCGATCTGGATGAAGCCTCCGCTCAGGAAGCCGTCAAGGCTGCCGAGAAGGCCTTGCATGATCGTGGCGCGGAATTCGATTACGGTTCTGCTGCCGCACGTCTGGCCGAGGCTGCAGCTCAGCTGCGCACCGTCCAGCAGGTCCGCAAGAAGTTCGGCCACTAAGGCAGTGCTTGTTGTGTGATTGATTAAAAAGGGTAGCCTCGGCTACCCTTTTTTCTTTTCCGATTTTTACAACCTGGTCGCAGCCGCTGACCACCCAGGATTGGTAGCCAGTCATGTCTCTTGAAATCGTAATTCTCGCTGCTGGCCAAGGCACGCGCATGCGTTCCGCTTTGCCGAAAGTCTTGCACCCGATTGCCGGCAACTCCATGCTCGGTCATGTTATCCACAGCGCCCGGCAACTTGATCCACAGCGCATCCACGTGGTGATCGGCCATGGTGCCGATGCCGTGCGCGAACGCCTGGCGGCGGATGACCTGAATTTCGTGCTGCAGGATAAACAGTTGGGTACCGGTCACGCCGTTGCTCAAGCCGTGCCGTTCATTCAGTCCGAAAACGTGCTGGTGCTCTACGGTGATGTACCGTTGATCGAGGTCGAAACCCTGCAGCGCCTGCTCAAGCAGGTGGGGCCAGAGCAATTGGGCTTGCTGACCGTCGAACTGGATGACCCGACGGGTTATGGCCGTATCGTTCGTGACAGCGCCGGCAAGGTTGCGGCCATCGTCGAACAGAAAGATGCCGATGAAGCCCAACGCCAGATCACCGAAGGCAATACCGGCATTCTGGCGCTGCCTTTCGCCCGTCTTGGCGACTGGATGAGCCGTCTTTCCAACAACAACGCCCAAGGCGAGTACTACCTGACCGACATCATTGCCATGGCCGTGAGCGATGGTCTGGTGGTGGCCACCGAACAGCCGCACGACGCCATGGAAGTGCAGGGCGCCAACGACCGCAAGCAGCTTTCCGAACTGGAACGGCATTATCAATTGCGCGCCGGCCGTCGTTTGATGGCTCAAGGCGTGACGCTGCGCGACCCGTCTCGTTTTGACATTCGCGGTGAAGTCACGGTTGGCCGCGATGTGCTGATCGACATCAACGTGATCCTCGAAGGCAAGGTTGTCATTGAAGATGACGTGGTGATCGGCCCGAACTGCGTGATCAAGGACAGCACCCTGCGCAAAGGCGTGGTCATCAAGGCCAATAGCCATATCGAAGGAGCCATTCTGGGTGAAGGCAGCGATGCCGGTCCGTTCGCCCGTCTGCGTCCAGGTTCCGTGCTGGAAGCCCGCGCGCATGTGGGTAACTTTGTCGAGTTGAAAAATGCCCACCTGGGCGAGGGTGCCAAGGCCGGTCACCTGACTTACCTGGGCGATGCCGAGGTGGGTGCGCGCACCAACATCGGTGCCGGTACCATTACCTGCAACTATGACGGCGCCAACAAATGGAAAACCGTGTTGGGCGAAGATGTGTTCATTGGTTCCAACAACTCGTTGGTGGCACCTGTGGATATCCTCGACGGCGCAACGACGGCAGCCGGCTCGACCATTACCTCGGCTGTGGATAAATCCCAGTTGGCCATCGGGCGTGCCCGTCAGAAGAACATCGACGGCTGGAAGCGGCCGGAGAAGATCAAGAAGGGCTGAGTTATCCACAACTCCCTTGTAGGAGCAAGCTTGCTCCTACAAGTTACCCACAGTTCTTTTTATCGCAAGGCGCTTGACGAAGTTTCGCTGATAGGTTTTGATTACTTCCGTTATCTTTCGAAACGAAACTTATCCGCTCATGTCGAAGCGCAACACGCCTCAGCGTCGCCATAACATCCTTGCCTTGCTCAATGAGCAGGGTGAAGTCAGTGTGGATGAATTGGCCAAGCGCTTCGAAACGTCGGAAGTTACGATTCGCAAGGATCTGGCGGCACTTGAAAGCCATGGTCTGCTGCTGCGTCGTTACGGCGGCGCGATCACCATGCCTCAGGAACTGGTGGCCGACCTTGGTCAACCGGTTTCCAAATACAAGCAAGCCATCGCTCGTGCCGCCGTAGCGCGGATTCGCGAGCATGCGCGCATCATTATCGACAGTGGCAGTACCACCGCCTCGATGATCCCGGAACTCGGCCAGCAACCTGGCCTGGTGGTGATGACCAACTCGTTGCATGTCGCCAATGCCCTGAGCGAGCTTGAGCACGAGCCAGTGCTGTTGATGACCGGTGGTACCTGGGACCCGCATTCCGAGTCTTTTCAAGGGCAGGTCGCCGAGCAGGTACTGCGTTCCTACGACTTCGACCAGCTGTTTATCGGTGCCGATGGCATCGATCTGGTTCGCGGTACAACCACCTTCAACGAACTGCTCGGGCTGAGCCGGGTCATGGCCGAAGTCGCCCGTGAAGTGGTCGTGATGGTGGAGGCCGACAAGATCGGCCGCAAGATTCCCAACCTGGAACTGCCCTGGAGCAGTGTCCATACCCTTATTACCGATGAACGCCTGCCGCTTGAGGCTCGCGATCAGATTCAGGCCCGCGGCATCACATTGATATGCGCGGCTGTCAGTCAGGAGAAATAGCATGTGTGGAATTGTCGGCGCAGTCGCAGAACGTAACATCACCGCCATCCTCGTCGAAGGCCTGAAACGCCTCGAATACCGTGGGTATGACAGCGCTGGCGTGGCGGTCTACACCAATGATGAAAAACTCGAGCGCCTGCGTCGTCCGGGCAAGGTCAGTGAACTGGAGCAGGCACTGGCCACCGAGTCGCTGGTCGGTCGTCTGGGTATCGCCCACACCCGCTGGGCTACTCACGGTGCACCGTGCGAGCGTAATGCTCACCCGCATTTCTCCGGTGACCTGGCAGTGGTGCACAACGGCATCATCGAAAACCACGAAGCCCTGCGTGAACAACTCAAGGCCCTGGGCTACGTGTTCACCTCGGATACCGACACCGAAGTCATCGCCCACCTGCTGAACCACAAACTCAAGGATCTGCACGATTTGACCGTCGCTCTCAAGGCGACTGTCAAAGAGCTGCACGGTGCCTATGGCTTGGCAGTGATCAGCGCGAAGCAACCGGATCGTCTGGTCGCAGCCCGCAGCGGCAGCCCGTTGGTGATCGGTCTGGGCCTGGGGGAGAACTTCCTGGCGTCCGACCAGTTGGCTCTGCGTCAGGTGACCGACCGCTTCATGTACCTGGAAGAAGGCGACATCGCCGACATCCGCCGCGACAGCGTACAGATCTGGGACGTTGACGGTCAGGCTGTCAAGCGCGAAACCGTGCAGTATCGCGACGGTGCCGAAGCCGCTGAAAAGGGCGAGTTCCGCCACTTCATGCTCAAGGAAATCCACGAGCAACCCTCCGTGGTGCAGCGCACCCTGGAAGGTCGCCTGAGCCAGAACCAGGTGCTGGTACAGGCGTTCGGTCCACAGGCTGCCGAGCTGTTCGCCAAAGTGCGCAATGTACAGATTGTCGCGTGCGGCACCAGTTACCACGCTGGTATGGTCGCGCGTTACTGGCTCGAAGAGCTGGCCGGTATTCCTTGCCAGGTCGAAGTCGCCAGTGAATTCCGCTACCGCAAGGTGGTGGTGCAGCCAGACACCTTGTTCGTGACCATTTCCCAGTCCGGCGAGACCGCCGACACCCTGGCCGCGCTGCGCAACGCCAAGGAGCTGGGCTTCCTCGCCAGCCTGGCGATCTGCAACGTCGGCATCAGCTCGTTGGTGCGTGAATCCGACCTGACCCTGCTGACCCAGGCCGGCCGTGAAATCGGTGTGGCATCGACCAAAGCCTTCACCACGCAATTGGTTGGCCTGTTGTTGCTGACGCTATCCCTGGGCCAGGTTCGTGGCACCCTGGACAAAGGCGTCGAAGCGACGCTGGTCGAAGAACTGCGCCGTTTGCCAACCCGTCTGGGCGAAGCACTGGCCATGGACAGCACCGTGGAAAAAATCTCCGAGCTGTTCGCCGAGAAACACCACACCCTGTTCCTTGGCCGTGGCGCGCAATTCCCGGTCGCGATGGAAGGGGCACTCAAGCTCAAGGAAATCTCCTATATCCACGCCGAAGCCTATCCCGCCGGCGAGCTGAAACACGGCCCGTTGGCGCTGGTGGATAACGACATGCCAGTGGTGACCGTGGCGCCGAACAATGAACTGCTGGAGAAGTTGAAGTCCAACCTCCAGGAAGTCCGCGCCCGCGGTGGCCAGCTGATCGTCTTCGCTGACGAGAAGGCCGGCATGACCAACGGCGAAGGCACCCACGTGGTGCACATGCCGCACATTCACGACATCCTGTCGCCGATCCTCTACACCATCCCGCTGCAACTGCTGTCGTACTACGTCGCCGTGCTCAAGGGCACCGACGTTGACCAGCCGCGCAACCTGGCGAAGTCGGTTACTGTGGAATAAGTTATCCACAATGAAAAACCCCCTCTACGGGGGTTTTTCTGTTTCTAGGTGGTCGTCATTCGACGCCGCCGCGTGTCCAGCAGATAGACCATCACACAGGCATACAAGGTCACCAGAATGAACAGGCCCATGCGGATGGCGAAGGCTGTGTAGACATCCTTGCCCGCGGCACTGTCCTGCACCGATTGGCCGAGCAGAATGATCAGGGTCGCCAGGCTGTTGAGCCAGAAACTCGGCGGCTGTCGAGTCATGGCCAGGCCGTAGAGCTTTCTGGCCACCAGCAGGCCGAACAGCAACATCCACAGAAAGAACATCCACAGGTTGACGAACAGACTCAGCGCGCACCAGAAAAGGATCGCCATCAGGCCGCCCAGCAGGGTCGAGCCGAGCAGTTCCCGGCCGGCGGTGCGGGCACTGGTGGCGCAGCTTTGTTGACCGAGGCTGACGGCTTTCATGATGATCGGCAGGTAGCTGGCCGGGTCGACCATGGCCAACAGGAAAGTCGGCAGCACCACCAGCGTGGCACGTAGCGCCAGCCAACCGCTTTCGGTTGGAGAAAGGCTCGGGCCGGGTTTGGCCGCGGGGGCATTGGCGGGGTCGGGAAACAGCCAATGGCTGATGGTCAGCGTCGTGACGGACAGGAACAACCCTTTGACCAGGGCCACGATTACCTCAAGCGCCAGGGCGAATTCAGCGGTTCCGGCCGCACTGATCAAGGTCAAGCCCACCACCAGGAATGTCGCCACCAAGGGGTTGCCGCCGCGCAGCCCGTAACCGAATGCCAGGAACAGGCATAGCCCTACCAGCAGCACACCACTGAACGGGTAGTAACGCAGCAGGGGAATGAGCAGAAGGCCGATCCCGGTAGTCAGCAAAAGGATCAGGATCAGGCCCAGGCTGGCCTTGAACGGTAACGGCCGGTTCATTGCTGCCAGCATCATCAGCGCCAGCATCGGCGCGAGGAATGGGATGGGCAGGGCCAGACCGAAGCTCACCGCCAGGCACAGCGCCGTACCGAAGCTCAGGCGCAGGGCGCGCTGAACCCGGGCCGGGCGCTCAATACGCATAGGACATCCAGCTCATTACGCGCAGGAACAGGCGACCCAGGATATTCAGCGGGTTGTTTTCACTCGGGAATGCCATGACTTCGGCCTGCCCGCCGGACCGGATGCCTTGCGGGCTGGTCAACTCACCGGGCTCGAACTCGATGATGACCGGAAAGCGCTGGGCAGGGCGTAGCCAATCGCGACTGTTCTCCACTTTCGGCAGGCTGCCCGGCTGGGTGGTCTGACCGATATCGACGCCATATCCGACGCTGCGCACGTGGCCTTTGTAAATTCTCCCCGGCAGGGCGTCGAGGACGATGGACACCGGCGTCCCGGGCTGGACGCTTCCCAGGTTGTTTTCGGTCATGTCGGCGCTGATCCACACATCGTGGATGGCGATCAAGGTCATCACCGGCGCACCGGCGGAAGTGAACTGGCCGACATCGGTGCGCAAATCGGTAATCAGACCGGCCGAGCGCGCGTGGACCTTGGTATTGCTCAAGTCCAGCTCGGCTTTTTCAAGGTTGCTGGCGGCGCTGAGCAACTGGGCGTTTTCACTTTCGTCTCCGCCCTGTTGTTCCCGTGCACGTTGTACTTCGGCCTTGGCCGCGGCGACCTGGCTGATGGATTCTTCCAGGGTGGCGCGAGAGATTTCCAGGCGACGCAATGAGATGGTGCCCGGGTCTTCGCGATACAGGCGTTCAAGCCGCTGGATGTCCTGGCGTGCCTTGAGCTCGTTGGCTTGGGACGCGCGCAGGGACGCTAGCTTGGAGTCGACGCCGGCGGTGTTGGCGCCCACCTGGCGGCGGGTCGATTCAAGGTCGGCACGGGCACGATCGACGGCAATCTGGTATTGCTCCGGATTGACTTCAAACAGCAATTCGCCGGCCTTGACGTCCTGGTTGTTGCGTACGTGCACCTTGGTCACCCGGCCGGATACCTCGGCCGCCACCGGCACAATGAAGGCCTGCACCCGTGCCTGTTGCGTGTAAGGAGTGTAACGGTCGGCCATCAGGTACCAGACCAGGCTCAGGATGATCAGCAGCACGACCCAGTTGATCGCTTTTTTGGCTGGGTCGGCGGTGGGGACCGAGGCGTTCTCGGCGGCCGGTTGTTGGCTGTCAGTCATGGGCACTTTCCTTCGGTTCGTCGAGCAGATCGCCCCAATCGGTCCGTTGTTGCATCTGTTGGCGGGTGGCCGGGTCAATCATCGGCTGGTCGCTGTACCAGCCACCGCCCAGGGCCTTGTACAGGGCGATCAGGCTGTTGACGGCGGTGCCACGGTTGACCAGGTAGATATCCTGCTGGGCAAACAGGGCGCGCTGGGCATCCAGCACACGCTGGAAATCTGAATAGCCTTCGCGGTATTGGGCGTTGGCCAGGGTCACCGAACGTTCGGCGGCCACCGATGCATCGCCGAGGATCTGGTCGCGCTCCAGTGCCTTGATCAGGCCGGTCGCGGCATCGTCGGCCTCGCGCGCCGCCTGGCGAACGCTGTCCTGGTAGATAACGATCAGTTGTTGCAAGCGGGCGTCCTGCACGCGGACGTTGTTGGTGATCCGGCCGTGGTCGAAGATGTCCCAGCGCAGGCTGGGGCCGGCCACCATGTCCAGGGTGTTGGGTGCACCGTTGAGCGAGTTGGCGGACCAGACGATGCTGCCAAGCAGGCTGATGGAGGGGTACAGATCGGTCTCGGCCACACCGATCAACGCCGACTGCGCCGCCACTTGCAGTTCGGCAGCGCGAACATCGGGGCGCCGCACCAGGAGGTTGGCTGGCACATCTTGCAAGACTGCGGTATCGAGCAGCGGCACTACCCCGGTGTTGCGATCCAGGTCGGGGATCGAGCCCGGCGGCTGGCCAATCAGGGTGGACAACGCGTTTCGCAAGCTCGCTACCTGGCTCTCGAAATCCGGGATGGTGCTCAGGGTGCCGAGGTACTGGGTCTTGGCTTGTTGCAGGTCGAGTTCAGCTTCGGCCCCGCTTTTGAACAGGCGCTCGGTGATCTCGTAACTGCGCTTTTGCAAGGTGGCGTTACTACGGGCGATGGCCAGGCGCGCCTCGGCGGTGCGCAAGGCGTAGTAGTTTTGCGCCAGCTGCGCGTGCAATAGCACCAAGGCATTTTCATAGTTGGCCTGGGCGGCAAACCAGGAGGCGTCGGCGGACTCGATGGCGCGACTGAAACGCCCCCAGAAATCCAGCTCCCAACCAATATCGAAGCCGACGCTGTGTTGCCAGAAATGCGAGTCCTGAGGGTTGGCGCCGCCAGATTGCCGACGGTTCAGGTACAGGCTGTCGGCGCTGGCCTGCTGCAATTGCGGGTAGCGTCCACTCAGGGCGATGCCCAATTGCGCGCGTGCCTCCATGACCCGCAGGCCAGCGACCTGCAGGTCGGGGTTATGGGCATCGGCTTCGGCAATCAGGTGATCCAGCACCGGGTCGTCGAACACACGCCACCATTGGCGGCTATCCGGTTGCGCACGTTTTTGCCCGGCAATTTCCAGAGCCGGACTGTTCCAGTGTTCGACCCAGGGCTGGGCCGGCGACTGGAAATCCGGACCCAGTTGCGTGCAGCCCCCTAGAACGACGGTGCCACAGAGCAGCAGCCGGCTGACGCGAGCGGGGCGAGGCATCAAGCGCAAACTCCTCAGCGGGGACGCTGATCGTTTATTGCCTCTATTTGAGGCGTCTCGTTCAACGCCTCGATCTCTGGTGTCTCGCTCAGTATCTCGGCAGACGGTTGGTCCTGGACCCATTGCCAGAACAGTTTGTAACCCACCGCCAGCGCTACCGGCCCGATGAACAAGCCGATGAAGCCGCTGCTTACCATGCCACCCAGGGCGCCAATCAGAATCACCGGCATTGGGACATCGACGCCACGACCGAGCATCAATGGCTTGAGGACGTTGTCGGCCATCCCGGCAATCAGGCTGTAGATGGCAAACACGATGGTGGCCAGGCTGGTCCCTTCGGTGGCGAAGACATAAGCGATTACCGGGAGGGTCACCAGCACCACGGGCAACTGCATGATCCCCATCAACAGCGCCACCATCGCCAGCAGCCCGGCACCGGGAACGCCCATGAGCACGAAGCCCACGCCGACCAGTAACATCTGAATGAACGCGATACCCACCACACCCTGGGCGACTGCGCGGATGGTAGCCGTGCACAGCTCGGTGATGCGTGGGCCACGTTCTGGCCCGGAAAGGCGCGAGGTGATGGCCAGGGAGCTTCTTTCGCCGTTTTCGCCATAGGCCATGAGTACACCGGCAATGATCAGGGCGCCGATGAACAACAGAAAGCCCACGCCAACATCAGCCATTTTGCCCAACAAGGTCAGGCCGACGGACTTGATATAAGGCATCACCTTCATCAGCACACTGCCCATGTCGGTAGCGGCTTGCATCCAGTAGTCATACAGCGGCTGGCCAATGAGCGGCAGGGAAGCGATTTTTTCGTTGGGCAGCGGTACTTGCAGCGTATCGGACTTGAGAATGGCCAGGGTGCCCTGGATTGATTCACTGATCGAGGTGCCCAGCAGGTAGATCGGCACCATCAGCAAGGCCAGGGAGACCACAACAATCAGGGTGGCGGCGCGACCGTCCTTGTTGACCAGCTTGCGCTTGATCAGCGCATGCAGTGGATAAAGCGTAATGGCCAGAATCACCGCCCAGAGCATGAGGTTGAGGAACGGGTGGAAGATCTGGAAGCAGAACAGCACCAGCACGGTAATCAGGCCGGCGCGTATCAGTACATCGAGCAAGCCACCGGACAGTGCTCTTGCGGAAATGTTTGTGCGCAACATTTACGAACTCCTTGCGGTGTCACCAGGTTAGCCAGCTAGTTGACGTTCACTCTTCCCTGCTCAGTGAATCTTGAAAGCAGGATCGATGGAAATTCACCCAAGCGTAAACAACTAACGCCTTATTTCATTTAGGGAAAACTCAACGAGGTACCTGCTGAAACTCAATAGGTAACAGGGTGGTTTGTAGTATAGGAGCAGTCGAATATTCCGCCTGTGTGCCCAGGCTGGAATTCTGCTGTAGTGGATGGCGTCCGCTGGCGAGCCCTTGCCTGGAGACGGTTTGGGGCCGAACCAGTGACTCTTTTCCCTGTCAGGCATTGGCCGCGCAGCGAGCTGGCCTGGATAATTGCAAACAGTCGTATCCGTAGCAAGAAAATAATCCTCAATAACTATCAATAATCCCCGGGCCCTGTTTTGAGGATTGTGAAACGCTTCGTTTTCACGGCGAAGACGCTAGAGTGCGGTAGCCAATTGATCTATTTGAGGGGCGGGCGCCCAACTATGTTATTGAACGCCTTCGCTTGAATACCGGCCTTCGGTTGCGCTTTAACTATCTGAAATGAGGACGTGCCCATGGACCGCTTCCAGGAAATGCAGGTCTTCGCTGCCGTCGCCCAGGAACAGGGTTTTTCGGCGGCGGCGCGGCGTTTGGGGCTATCGGCGGCCAGCGTCACCCGAGCGGTGGCGGCGCTGGAGCAGCGAATCGGCACGCAACTGCTCACGCGTACCACGCGCAGCGTGCATTTGAGCGAGGCCGGCCAGCGCTACCTGGAGGACTGTCGGAGAATTCTCGCCGAGGTGCAGGAAGCCGAGGATTCGGCAGCGGGCAGCCATATCCATCCGCGTGGGCAACTGACCATCACCGCACCGGTCTTGTTTGGCGAGCTGTTTGTCACGCCGCTGATGGTGAGCTACCTGACGCAATTCCCCGAAGTCTGCATCAATGCGCTGCTGGTCGACCGGGTGGTAAGCGTGGTCGAGGAAGGAGTCGATGTGGCCATTCGCATCGGCGAGCTACCTGACAGCAATCAGCATGCGATCCGCGTGGGCGAGGTCAGGCGGGTGATCTGCGCATCGCCACAGTATCTGGCCAGTCATGGTCGGCCCAGGCATCCACAGGAACTGGCTCAGGCGCCGATTATCGCGACCTCTGCCATCGGTCAGCTGAAGAGTTGGCCATTCATTGAAGACGGCGAAACCTTGAGTGTCCGGGCCGAGCCGCGACTGGTGGTGACAGCGAATCAGGCGGCCATCACGGCAGCCTGTCTGGGTTTGGGCTTTACGCGGGTACTGTCTTATCAAGTGGCGAGCAAGGTGGCTGCCGGTGAGCTGGAGATCATTCTGGCCGACTTCGAACTGCCGCCGTTGCCCATCCATGTGGTCTATCAGGGCGGGCGCAAAGCACCGGCCCGGGTGCGCAGTTTTGTTGATTTCGCGGTGCAGACGTTGCGCGAACATCCAGCGCTTGAGCGTTGAACTATTTCACCCAATGAAATAATGGATTGCGCTTGCTGGTGATTCTGTTGTTCTGGTTGTCGGTGGAAGATAGGACCCCTCTCACTCCTGAACAGCGCCACTGACCCGAGGTGTCGACCATGCAAGCGATCAAACTCTACAACTTCCCACGTTCCGGCCATGCTCATCGTGTGGAGTTGATGCTGTCCCTGCTGAAATTGCCGACCGAATTGATCTTTGTCGACCTCGCCAAGGGCGAGCACAAGCAACCGGCGTTTCTGGCGCTCAACGCATTCGGTCAGGTGCCGGTGATTGATGACCAGGGCGTGGTACTGGCCGACTCCAACGCGATTCTGGTTTATCTGGCGCAAAAGTACGGCAACGGTCGCTGGCTGCCGGCTGATCCGGTGGGGGCGGCCAAGGTGCAGCGCTGGTTGTCGGCGGCTGCCGGCCCGATTGCCTTCGGCCCTGCCCGGGCAAGATTGATCACCGTGTTTGGCGCGCCTTACAACGCTGAAGAAGTGATTGCCTACGCCCATTCGGTGCTCAAAGTGATCGATCACGAATTGGCCAGTACGCCGTATCTGGCCGGCACTGAACCGACGATTGCCGACGTTGCCGCCTACAGCTACATCGCCCATGCGCCGGAGGGCAATGTGTCTTTGGACGACTACGCCAACATTCGCGCCTGGCTGTCGCGTATTGAAGCCTTGCCAGGTTTTGTCGGCATGCCGCGCACCATTGCCGGTCTGCAAAAAACGGCTTGATGCTGGCGACCCGGGGTTGCCGGGTCGCCTCATTCTGCGCCACTGGCGCAGGGGAGAAACCGTATGGACCGTTCACCCTGGCATGCCGGCGAGAAACAACTGCAGGCGCATGTGGGCGTTGCCGAGCGCATGGAGGTGTTCGGTCGCAAGGTGATTCGCAGCGAGATGCCGGATCAGCACCGCACGTTTTATCAGCAGCTGCCGTTCATGCTGTACGGGGCGGTGGATACCGAGGGTCGTCCCTGGGCCAGCATCCTTGAAGGCCAGCCCGGTTTCGCCCACTCGCCAGCGCCTGGCCTGCTGCAATTTCGCAGCCTGCCTGCCCTTGATGATCCCGCACAGTTGCACGACGGCTCGGCCATCGGCCTGTTGGGTATCGAACTGCACACCCGTCGTCGCAACCGCATCAATGGCCATGTCCATGCGATGACGAACGACGGTTTCGCGGTGACGGTGGATCAGTCCTTCGGCAATTGCCCGCAGTACATTCAGTTGCGCCAGTTCCGCCCGGTGCCGCTGGCCGATCCTTCGACGCGTGTCGCCCGGCGTTTCACCGAACTGGATGACGCGGCCAAAGCCATGATCGCCGAGGCGGACACGTTCTTCGTTGCCAGTTATGTGGAGATCGACGGTGAGCGTTCGGTGGATGTGTCTCACCGCGGCGGCCAGACCGGTTTCGTACAGGTGGAAGGTAATCGCCTGACCATTCCGGACTTCGCCGGCAATCTGCATTTCAACACCTTGGGCAACCTGCTGCTCAATCCTCGGGCCGGATTGCTGTTCATCGATTTCAATACCGGTGATTTGCTGCAGCTCAGCGGACGCACCGAAATCATTCTGGAAGGCCCTCAGGTCGAGGCATTCCAGGGCGCCGAGCGGATGTGGACATTCGATGTCGAGCAAGTCGTCCGTCGTCCCGCCGCACTGGCCTTGCGCTGGCGCTTCGACGGCGTGTCGCCCACCAGTTTGCTCACTGGCACGTGGGAGCAGGCCACGGCGCGCTTGCAGGCCAGAGCTTTGGGCGATCAATGGCGGCCATTGCGGGTGGAGCGGATTGAAGCGCAAAGCCACAACATCCGCTCGATTTACCTGGAGCCCGCTGACGGAGCCGGATTGCCGTTGTTTCAAGCTGGGCAGCATTTGCCCCTGCGCTTCAACATCGACGGTGAAGTGCACATCCGAACCTACAGTTTATCGAGCGCACCGTCCGATGATTTTTTCCGCATCAGCGTGAAGCGTGACGGGCGGGTGTCTACGCATTTGCATGAGCGGATTCGTGTCGGTGACCTGTTGCAGGCACGGGCGCCGCAAGGGCATTTCACCGTGGCGCCCCATGAGCGGCGGCCATTGGTGTTGCTGGCGGCCGGGGTGGGTATCACGCCGCTGTTGTCGATGTTGCGGGAAGTGGTTTACCAGGGACTACGCACCCGCCGTATTCGTCCGACATGGTTTATCCAGAGTTCGCGCACACTGGCCGATCAGCCGTTTCGCCAGGAACTGGATCGCTTGCTCGAAGATGCCGGTGACGCAGTGCGGGTGGTGCGTTTGCTCAGCCAACCGGAAGTCGAGGCAACACCAGGTGAGGACTTCGACCTTCAGGGCCGTATCGATGTCGCGCTACTCAAGGACCTGCTGACAGTCGAGGACTACGATCAACCGGATTTTGTCGTCTGTGGCCCCGGAAGTTTTACCCAGGCGCTGTACGACGGCCTGCGCGAACTGGACATTCGCGATTCACGGATTCACGCCGAAACCTTCGGCCCGTCCACCTTGCGCCGGCGTGCGGATCCCGATGCCGTGGTCATCGAGCAAGCGCCGGCCGCCACCACGTCCGTGCCCGTGGTGTTCCAGCGCTCGGCCAAGGAAGCGCGCTGGCAGCCCGAGGGCGGCAGCCTGCTGGAGTTGGCGGAAAGCCGTGGCCTGCGCCCTGAATTCAGTTGTCGCGGTGGCTCCTGCGGCACCTGCAAGACGCGCTTGATCAGCGGCCAAGTGCATTACCCGCTGCCGCCAGCGGAGGTGCCGGATGACGGACAAGTGCTGATTTGCTGTGCGATTCCGGCTCAGGGGGCGCAGCCGTTGGTGCTCGATATCTGAAGGAAGATGGCTGGCGAACATTGCCTGACGGTCGATGGCTGAGTAGGGTGGGCTGAGCCCCGGATATTGTGGGAGCGGGCTTGCTCGCGAAGGCGTAGTGTCAGCCAACATCACCGTTGCTGACACACTGCTTTCGCGAGCAAGCCCGCTCCCACAAGGTTCGTGGTAAAGCCTCTACTGCATTTCAGGAACAAGCGTTTCAATGGTTTTTTTCACTCGCTCGATTCTCTTGTCGATGGCGCTGGCACTGACCGCCGGTTGCGAGAGACAGGACGCGCCGCCGCTGGACCAGCAACTCTACATCTGGCAGCGACAGTGGACGCCGGCCCATGACGCCGCCCTCAGGGACAGCCGTGCAGATTTTTCGACGTTGCGGGTGCTGGCCTTGCAGGCCTTCCCCGGCACCGGCTGGAGTCGAGCTCGAATAGACCCGGCACTGCTCGTGCGCGACGGCCGGCCGGTGATTGCGGTGGTGCGCCTGGACGGGCAACTCAAGGCACTGGATCGGGAAGAGGTCACGGCGCAGATCCGTCAGGTGATCGGCGATTGGCAGAAACAAGGGATGAACCTCGTCGGTGTGGAAATCGACCACGATGCGGGTAATGCCCGGCTACCGGCGTACCGCGAATTTCTCGCGCATTTGCGTGAAGCGATGCCGACTTCGCTGCCACTGAGCATCACCGCGTTGCCGTCCTGGCTCGACAGTCGCGAACTGCCGGCGCTGTTATCCACAGTCGACAGCAGCGTGTTACAGGTGCACGCCGTGAGCGATCCGCGTCGCGGCTTGTTCGATGCCGATCAGGCCCGGCAATGGGCGAAGGCCTGGAGCCGTATCACGACGAAACCCTTCTATCTGGCGCTACCGGCCTACGGCGTGGCCTTGCTGCCATCGACGGATGGCGCGCCTGTGGTGGAAAGCGAAGTAACGCTGGAGCGTGAGGGCCTGCGCCGGGAGTTGCTCGCCGATCCGCAGTCATTGCGCACCCTCGGCACTCAGTTACGCGCTGATCCTCCCCGGCATTTCGCGGGCCTGATCTGGTTTCGCCTGCCATTGGCCAACGACCGTCGGGCCTGGAGTTTGACCACCTTGCGCGCAGTGGCACGTGGCGATGTCCTCGACAGTCATTTGAAACTGCAACTCTCGGCCGACAATGGCCTCTATGACATCGGCGTCAGCAACCAGGGCAATCTCGACCGCGCCTGGCCCGAACGCCTGACGCTGGCGGCCAGTGGCTGTGAAGGGGCCGATGCCTTGGCCGGATACGCGTTGCAACAGAGCCCGGATCTGCTTACCTTCACCCGCCTGCGCGATGGCCGACTACCGGCCGGCGGGCAGCGTGCCATTGGTTGGGCTCGCTGCGCACACATTGATCAAGGAGGTTCGAATGTTCACCCGTAACTGGCCGCGTCATTTGCTTTGCTTGAGCCTCAGCTTGCCGCTGGGTTCGGCGCTGGCCTGCGGTCCGGACTTTCCCATGCGCCTGCTGGATAACCGTGGCCAGTCGCTGGCGGAACTGCCGGAAGGCAACTTCGGCTTCGAAATCAGCCGCCTCGGCCACGCCATCAAAGGCTTGAAGAACGTCACCACCCGCGCCGACTACAGCGATGAACCCGACTCTTTGGCGCTGCGGGATCAGGCCGAGCAGGCAGGACTTTCCGCTGAGCAACAAGCGTTGGTGAAACATCTGCGCAGCCTGACCGATGCTCGTCAGGTTGAAACCGAAGGGGCGCAACTGCCGCCCGAGCTCAGGTTGTATCTGGCGGGCGCCGTGGCATTTGGCGCGGGTGATCCTGCCTTGGCCGTCGGGTATTTCAGGAAAGTGCTGGCGCTGCCCGCAGAGCAACGGGCCTCGCGCAGCACCTGGGCGGCTTACTCGCTGGGGCGCGCCTTGTTCGCCATGAGCGCTGAAACCAATGCGGCTGCGGATCTGCTCGAACAATCTGCAAAGGCCTTTGAGCAAACCCGGCAACTGAGCATCGACGGCTTCAGTGACCCACTGGAACTGGGGGTTGCCAGCCTCGGCGAAGAAGCCCGGGTGGTGCGCACGGCCGGTGACTGGAACCGCGCCATCGAGCTGTACGCCGCGCAAAATCTGCACGGCTCTGCGGTGGGCTACGAATCGCTGAGGCTGTTGGTGGCGGACCTGATGACGCTGCCGGAGGATCAAGTGGCCGAGTTGCTCAAGGGGCAGCCCGTGCAGCAACTGGTGACCGCGTCACTGATCAGTCGATTGGGCTGGTCGTTCGGCGATCAACCGCCAAATGAACAGAAAATGATCAAGCTGCTGCAAAACAGTACCCGTGGCAGTCTCGAAAACGCCGACCGCCTGGCGGCGATGAATTATCAGCAGGGTGATTACGCCAGCGCCAAGGCTTTGCTCGAACATGCCGGCGACGGCGGATTGGCCTGGTGGCTGCGGGCGAAACTGGCAATGCGCGAGGGTGACAAGAGCGCGGCTGCCGCAGCCTATGCCAAAGCGGCCCAGGCCTTTCCGCAGAATGAATCCTGGGGCGAGCGACGGACCCCGGACTACGATTACGAAACGCTCCAGCCCAAATGCCGGGTCGAGGGTGAAAGTGCGATCCTGGCCCTGCAGCGCGGGGATTACCTGCAAGCCTTCGATCAGCTCTATCGCAGCCAAAGGATTTACTGGTTCGACGCTGCCACTGTTGCCGAACGCGTGCTGACCCTCGAAGAACTCAAGCACTATGTCGACACACAAGTGCCGGCCCCACCGGCGCTTACCCAACAGGACCGCGACAACTATGTGCCCTTGCCGGTGGCGGCGAGCCTGCGCAATCTGTTGGGCCGGCGTTTGTTGCGCGAGGGGCATTACGAGCAAGCGCCGGCGTACTTCGATAATGATGGCTTGCGGCACAAGGCCAGGTTGTATGGCGAGCAACGTATGGCGGCTGATTCTGCCTGGTGGCCGACTCGTCGCGCCGCTGCGCTGTTCAATGCGGCCTGGACGGCACGTGAGTGGGGCATGGACATTCTGGGCTACGAGATGGCACCGGACTACGCCACGTTCGGTGGTAACTACATGCTTGAAAACGCTGAACTGAAGGTCGGGCCATTGGTGGCCGAGGACGAAGTGAAACGTCAACAGGCCAGCGCTGCCCAACCCGATCAGCGTTACCACTATCGCTTCGTGGCCACGGGGCTGGCGAACAGGGCGGCGGATAACTTGCCTCATACCAGCCAGGCGTTTGCGGCGGTGCTTTGCGAGGCGGCGGGCTGGAACAGCAGTCTTGAGGAGCAAAGTGCGATTTATCAGCGTTACATCAAAGAAGGGCCCTACGTGGAATGGGCCGCCGACTTCGGCCACCAGTGCCCGTATCCCGACTTCGACAATGCCGACAAACGCTACGTGACTCAGGTCACCGACGCTGCGCGTTCGGCATTACGGCCTTACAAGAGGCCGTTACAGGTCGGTGGCGTTCTGGTGGTCGCGGCAGGCGCGTTGTTGCTGTTCAATCGCCGCCGCAAGGCGCAGTAAGGTTCAAGCCTGTTGCACAAAGGTCAGCCGTACGGCGAAACCGATCAACAGGCTACCGAACAACCATTGTTGCAGGCGCTGGGCTGAGGGGCTGCGTTGCAGCCACCGGCCGAGTGCCGCGCCGACCAGTGCGTAAGCGCTGTCGAACAGCAAGCCGACGGCGACCAGCACGACGCCCAAGGTCGCAAATTGCCCGAGCACCGGCCCGGCCTGTGGGTTGATGAATTGCGGCAGCAGCACCGAACAGAACAGCAATGCCTTGGGGTTGAGCAAATTGGTCAGCAGTCCGCGTCGGATGGCTGTGCTCCAGCGCGTTTTTTCACCGGTTGCATCAGCGCTGGTGAGGCTCGGCAGCATCGTGGTTCGCAGGCACTGAATACCGATCCACAGCAGATACGCGGCGCCTGCCAGGCGCACCACATCGAAGGTCCAGGGCGCTGCCTTGAACAGTGCGGCCAACCCCAGCGCCGCCAATGCCACATGACAACCCCGGGCGATGCCCAGCCCCACGGCCGTGGCCAGCGCAGCGCCTTTGCCCTGGCGCGCACCGGTCTGCAACAGCAGGATCATGTCAGGCCCCGGCAGAAGATAGACCACTGCCAATGCCATGAAAAACAGCCAGAGACCTTGCATGTTGCACCCCCCATTCGTTGTCGATTTGGTGGTGCCAGTCTAGGGCTGAAGGGCGGGGCAGGTGCTTGCGTTGTCAGCTTCTATCGGGCGCCGAATTGGCATAACCTGCCACTTTCTTTCGCATGAGCCATCGGGATCTGCCAAACAATGAAACTCGACGCCTACGACCGCAAGATTCTCGCCGCACTGCAACGGGATGGTCGCCTGAGCAATGTGCAACTGGCAGATGAGATAGGCCTGTCGGCATCACCCTGCTTGCGTCGGGTTCGGATGCTTGAAGAGGCGGGGGTGATTCGCGGCTACCAGGCCAATCTGGATCGCGATGAAGTGGGGTTGGGGCTGACAGTGTTTGTCGGGGTCAAGGTCGAGCGTCATAACGATGAACAAGCCGAAAGTTTTCGCCTGGCGGTGACGGCATTGCCCGAGGTTATTTCGGCGTTTCTGGTGTCCGGGGAATCGGATTTTCTGTTGCAGGTGGTGGTGCCGGACTTGCGTGCCTATGACCGGTTTCTCACCGGGCGTCTGTTGAAGCTGCCGGGGGTGAGCGATATCCGCAGCAACTTTGCGATTCACACTGTGAAGGCACCGGGGGCGTTGCCGCTGGAGCATTTACCACTTTAGACCGCGTCGTCTGATTCGCGAGCAGGCTCGCTCCCACAGGTACAGCGCAAACCTTGTGGGAGCGAGCCTGCTCGCGAAGCCGATAGATCAGTCACTGCAGCTCTTCAAGCCTCACATCTGCGTCGCCATTCCTTCCACATCCATCGCTGCCTGGCGCAATGCCTCGGAGCGGGTCGGGTGTGGATGGCAAGTCAGGGCGATGTCTTCGGCCGAGGCGCTGAATTCCATGGCCACGCAATACTCGCCAATCATTTCACTGACGCTTGGACCGACCAGATGCACGCCGAGGACTTCGTCCGTACGCTCATCGGCCAGCACTTTGGCGAAACCTTCGGTTTCATGGTTGATCTTCGCCCGGCTGTTGGCGGTGAAGGGAAACTTGCCGACCTTGAACGCCCGGCCTTCTGCCTTGAGCTGTTCTTCGGTCTTGCCGACGCTGGCCAGTTCCGGCTTGGTGTAAACCACGCTGGGGATCAGATCGTAGTTGACCTCACCGGCCTTGCCGACGATCTGCTCGACGCAGGCCATGGCTTCGTCCTCAGCCTTGTGGGCGAGCATGGGACCTGAGGTTACGTCGCCAATCACCCAGACCCCGGCGGCTTCGGTGCGATGCCCCTTGTTGGCGAGTATGCCGCGTTTGTCCGTGACCAAGCCGACGTTCTCCAGGCCCAGGCCCTGTGTATAAGGTCGGCGCCCGATGGCCACCAGTACGTAATCGGCTTCCAGCAGCTCGGCAGTACCGCCAGCGGCAGGCTCGATGCTTAGTTGAACGCTATTGGCGGTGGGGGTGGCGCTGGTCACTTTTGAACTCAATTTGAAACTCAAGCCTTGCTTGCTCAGGGAACGCTGCAGGGTTTTACCCGCTTCGATGTCCACGCCGGGGCAGATTCGGTCGAGGAACTCCACCACCGTCACCTGTGCTCCGAGACGTCGCCATACCGAACCCAGCTCCAGGCCGATCACCCCAGCGCCGATCACCACCAAATGCTTGGGCACTTTGGTCAGCGCAAGGGCGCCGGTGGAGTCGAGGATGCGTTTGTTATCGATGTCCACGCCAGGCAGGGGAGTGGGCTCGGAACCGGTGGCGATGATGATGTCCTTGGCGCTCAGTTCGGTCTTGCCGCCGGCGCTATCGGTCACAGTGACTTTGCCCGGGCCGTCGATGTGGCCCCAGCCCTTGATCCAGTCGACTTTGTTCTTGCGGAAAAGAAACTCGACGCCCTTGGTCAGCCCGGTAACGCTTTCATCTTTTTGCTTCATCATTTGGGCAAGGTTGAGGCTGGGTTTGACGTCGATCCCCAGGCGGGTGAATTCCGCACCCATGGCTGCGTCGTACAGTTCAGAGGCGTGCAGCAATGCCTTGGATGGCATGCAACCCACGTTCAGGCAAGTGCCGCCGAGTGTGGCGCGTCCCTCCACGCAGGCTGCCTTCAGTCCCAGTTGTCCGGCGCGGATTGCCGCGTTGTAACCACCGGGGCCTGCGCCGAGTATCACGACGTCATAGCTGCTCATGGATCTGTACTCCTGGATCGAATGGGAAAGGGATCGTTAAAAGTAGTTCCTGAAAAAATTACGATCATAATATGAGCATTGTGCAGCATTTCGGTCAAGGCTTCAGGTAAGCGACAGGTTGGGCATCTTTAGATGGCGCGCTTGAACACGGAAATTTCACCATTTTCGTTATATCGTAACGAATTGTCCTGTAAGCGAAGACACTCTGGGGTGGTATGCAAGTCGATCTCGATGTTGATGAAACGCCGTTAGCCGGGTTGCCGCGCTTTCAGCAGGCGTTCATTCAAGGGCGGCGTTTGCGCCAGTTCGCCATCGGTGTGGGCGTCCTCGCGACGGTGGGTGTGCTGCTGGCGTTTTTTGCCGGGCTGTTTTTGTCGCAAACACTGTGGCCAGCTTTGCTGTTGAACCTGAGCGCGGCATTGCTGGTGTTGATGGCGGGTTTGCAATCGGCCTGGTGGGTGGCCCGGTGGCGTGCCCGCGCCATGAATCCCGCCGTGCCCGAGGTCGTTGTCGACGAATCTGTTGCGCCTTCGGGATGGTATGAACGCTTGCTGGACCGCATCAGCCAGCAATCGCAGCATCTGCTCGAGCAAATTGGCGCGCCGACGCTATGGCTTGGCGGCTGGGCATTTTTGGCGCTGTTGGGCGTGGAACAGGTCTGGAACCTCGCGTTACCCCCAGTGGCACTGGGCCTGGCGGCGACTGTCGGGGCGGCGTGTTGCATGCTGTTGGCGTTCGGTCTTTTAGTGATGGAGCGCCATCTGGCGCAGGAAAAGACCGCACAATGGCCTGAAGCCGCCGCGTTGGCGCAATTGACTCGCGTGGCGATCATCAGCCAGACACTCGGTGCTCTTTGTCTGTTGTTTGCCGATGAAACGTCCGTATGGCCCGGACGCCTGGCGGTGTTGATCGGACTGCTGCCGGGGCTGGTGGCAGCAGAACTGTTGTTGCGTGCGCTTTTGTCATTGTTCAGCCCACGCCGTGAGCGCCTTGAGCCGGAGCTGTTGGCGCGTAGTTTTGTCGCTGACATGCTGCGCTGGCCACCCCAGCCATTGCTGGCTTTGCAGCACGAATTGCATAACCGCTTCGGCATCGATCTGCGGCAGATTTGGGCGTTCACCTACATGCGTCGGGCATTGCTGCCGGTGTTGGCGGTGGTGTCGCTGGTTGGTTGGTCGCTGACCGGCATTCACGAAATTGCCCTGCAAGGCCGCGGTGTCTACGAGCGATTCGGCAAGCCGGTGGAGGTGTTTGGTCCAGGTTTGCATATGGGGTTGCCGTGGCCACTGGGCAGGGTGTTGAGCGTCGAGAATGGTGTGGTTCACGAACTGGCTACCAGTGTCAGCGATACCTCGGCTCCTACTCAGTCCGATCCTGCCGAAGGCCCGGCCCCGGCGATTGCCAATCGCCTGTGGGACGCCAGCCATGTAAACGACAAATCCCAGGTGATCGCCAGCAGCCGAGCAGACAAGCAGAGCTTTCAGATCGTCAACATGGACGTGCGCTTCGTCTATCGCATCGGTCTGAGCGATCAGGCGGCGTTGGCCGCAACCTATAACAGCGCCGATGTGCCGATGTTGATTCGTAGCACCGCCAGCCGAATCCTGGTTCACGACTTCGCCTCGCGCACCCTTGACGGTTTACTGGGCGAGGACAGGGTAGGGCTGGCCGAAGAAATTGGTCGCGCCGTCCAGGCTGACCTGCAAAAACTCGACAGCGGCGTGGAGATTCTCGCCACAGTGGTCGAGGCGATTCACCCTCCGGCCGGTGCAGCCAATGCCTATCACGGTGTGCAAGCGGCGCAGATTGGAGCGCAAGCCTTGATCGCCAGGGAACGCGGCGCCGCTGCCGAGGCCACCAACCAGGCGCAGTTGCAGGCCAGCATCGCCCGCGATCAGGCGTCGGCCAGTGCCCGTGAAATCAATGCCGGTGCCCAGGCTGCGGACCTGAAATTCAACGCCGAGCAAAAAGCCTATGCCAGCGCTGGCCAGGCCTTTGTGCTGGAGCAGTATTTCAGTCAATTGTCCCAGAGCTTGGCCAACGCCAGATTGCTGGTTCTCGATCATCGACTGGGCGGCGGCAGCAATGCGCCAACCATCGACCTCCGTACGTTCACGCTGCCGGTTGACCCTGCGCCGCCGCGTAAAACCGCTCAGCCAGGAGCTGCCAATTGAGCCAGTCCCATACTCACGATCACGATGATCACGCCGGCCACGATCACGGCCATGGCGGGCATCACCACCACGGCCATCACCATCATCACCACGGTGATCCACAAGAGGCGGGTCCATTCCCATGGCGACGCATGGGGTGGGCTGCATTGTTGGTGGCGTTTGCCGTCGCCGCCGCGAGCCTGGTGCAGGTGCGCTCGGGGGAGGCCACGGTGATCACGCGCTTCGGCAACCCTTCACGAGTCCTGCTTGAACCGGGGCTGGGCTGGCGCTGGCCGGCTCCGTTCGAAGCGGCGATTCCGGTAGATCTGCGGCTGCGCACCACGTCCAGCGGTTTGCAGGATGTCGGCACCCGGGACGGTTTGCGCATCATCGTCCAAGCCTACGTGGCGTGGCAGGTACAGGGCGATCCGGACAATGTGCAACGTTTCATGCGGGCGGTGCAGAACCAGCCCGATGAAGCCGCGCGGCAGATTCGCACCTTTGTCGGCTCCGCACTGGAAACCACCGCCAGCAGTTTTGATCTGGCGAGTTTGGTGAATACCGATGCCAGCCAAGTGCGCATCGCCGATTTCGAAGCACAACTGCGCAAGCAAATCGATCAGCAACTGCTTACCACTTATGGCGTGCGGGTGTTGCAGGTTGGTATCGAACGATTGACGCTGCCTTCGGTGACGCTCACTGCGACCGTCGACCGGATGCGCGCCGAGCGTGAAACCATCGCCACTGAACGCACAGCCATCGGCAAGCGTGAAGCCGCGCAAATTCGCTCTGCCGCCGAACGTGATGCGCGAATTCTGCAGGCCGATGCCACCGTGAAGGCGGCGGATATCGAAGCGCAATCACGCGTTGAAGCGGCGCAGATTTATGGTCGTGCCTATGCGGGATCGCCACAGCTCTACAACCTGCTGCGCTCGCTAGACACCCTGGGCACGGTGGTGACGCCGGGAACCAAGCTGATTCTGCGCACCGACGCTGCACCGTTTCGGGTGTTGGTTGACGGTCCGCCGAGCCTCGACAACAAGTCCGGATCGCAGCCATGAGTTTGGTTCCACGTGGAACAAATGAGTTGATCAGCCCCTGGATTCAGGCTGGCCGATTGGCGTTTATTGCCCTGTACGCGGTGACGGTGTTGGCGGCATTGGCGTGGGCCTTTTCCAATGTGCGGCAAATCGATCCGCAAAATCGCGCCGTGGTTTTGCATTTCGGTGCGCTGGATCGCATTCAGAATGCCGGGTTGTTGTTGGCCTGGCCGCAACCGTTCGAGCAAGTGATTTTGTTGCCGGCGGCGGATCGGGTGATCGAACGTCGAGTGGAAGGCTTGTTGCGCAGTGGTGCCGCTATTCAGGCAGATCGCGTGGCCAGTTTTGCCACACCCATCAGTGACGCCCTCGCAGGTTCCGGCTATCTGTTAACGGGTGACGCCGGTGTGGTGCAACTTGATGTGCGGGTTTTCTACAAAGTCACCGAGCCCTATGCGTTCGTGCTTCAAGGCGAACATGTGTTGCCTGCACTGGATCGATTGGTCACCCGCAGCGCTGTGGCACTCACTGCCGCACGAGATCTGGACACCATCCTGGTCGCCCGTCCGGAATTGATCGGCGCCGATAACCAGGCGGCGGAACGAAGGGAGCGTTTGCGAGGTGATCTGGTGCAGGGCATCAATCAACGCCTGGCCGAACTCACTGCGACAGGGCAGGGACTGGGGATTGAAGTGGCTCGGGTCGATGTGCAGTCGAGTCTGCCAAGCCCTGCGGTCAGCGCCTTCAATGCGGTACTGACGGCGAGCCAGCAAGCCGATAAAGCCGTGGCCAATGCGCGCACCGAAGCCGAGAAGCTGACGCAAAGCTCCAACGAACAGGCCGACCGCACGCTGCAAGTGGCCTATGCACAGGCAAGTGAGCGGCTGGCCAAGGCGTCAGCCGACACGGCCACTGTATTGAGCCTGGCCAAGGCACAGCAACAAGGAACTGACCCGCAAATGCTGTTGCGCATTTATCGCGAGCGGATGCCGAAAATTCTCGGCCAGGCCGGTTCGGTCACCACGGTCAATCCCAAAGACGATTCCCGCCTGATCATTCAGGGAGCTGCACAATGACCGTTCAAAACGCCGCCGCACCGAGCCTGTTGTCTTCGGCCGAACAGCGCCGCGCCGCGCGCCAGTTGACCCTGGCCATGCTCGCACTGGGCATGCTGGCGTTAGGTTTGATCTGGCGTTGGCTGGCGCCGGAGCAGAATGGTGTCAGTCAGTTGCTGCTGGGTTTCGCTTCGTTGCTGGTGGCCGTCCCCGTGATGCGTTCAGCCTGGTACAGCTTGCGATATCCGAGCCTGCACGGCATCACCGATCAGTTGATTGCCCTGGCCATGTTGGGTGCCTGGGCTACCGGGGACCTGCTGACGGCGGCGCTGTTGCCCATCATCATGATTTTCGGCCATGTGCTGGAGGAGCGCAGTGTGATCGGTTCCCAGGAAGCCATTCACGCCCTCGGTAAACTGACCCGCAGCCATGCACGCCGGATACAGGCGGACGGCTCCATCATCGAAGTCGACAACGGCACGCTCAAGGCTGGTGATCTGGTCGAGGTGCGGGCTGGGGATCGGGTGCCGGCGGATGGCCGGGTGTTATCCGGCCAGGCCAGTCTGGACACCGCCTCCATTACCGGCGAATCGGTACCGATGGAGGCGGGCGTCGGGATGCCGGTGTTCGGTGGTGCGATCAACCTCGACGGTCTGCTGCGGATCGAAGTGACCCGCACTGGCCATGAGTCAACCCTCGGCAAAGTGATTGCGCTGATGCAAAACGCCGAGCGTTCCAAGCCGCCAATCACTCGTCTGCTGGAGCGTTACGCTGGCAGCTATATGGTGCTGGTATTGCTGCTGGCGGCCGTAACCTGGTTCATCACCAACAATGCTCAAGCGATGCTCGCGGTATTGGTGGCGGCCTGTCCTTGTGCGCTGGTGTTGTCAGCACCGGCCACGGCAATTGCCGGGGTGGCGGTAGCGGCACGCCACGGGATTCTGATCCGCAGTTCGGCATTCCTCGAAGAGTTGGCGGACCTGACTTCGCTGGTGGTCGACAAGACCGGGACGCTGACCTTTGGCACCTTGCGCCTGCAATCCATCGACAGTCCGCTGGAGGATTACAGCCATGTCCTCAAGCTCGCCGCCAGCCTCGGCTCGGCCAGTAGTCATCCAGTCAGCCGTGCGCTCGCGGGGTTGGTGACCCAGGAGCATTTCCTGCTGCTTTCTGACATTCATGAGCGCCAGGGTCTGGGCGTGGTAGCGATGACCGAGCAGGGTCAAGCCGCGCTCGGCCGACCGGAGTTGTTTGCACAACTGGGCATCAGTTCTACGGCGGTTCCCGATCACGACGGGCCGATTGCCGGGCTGGCGCTCGATGGTGAATTCCTCGCCTGGCTGTTGTTGGCCGACAGCGTCAAACCCGAGGCGCAGTTTGCCTTGAGTGAATTGCGCGACCTCGGATTGGGTCGTCAGTTGTTACTCACTGGTGACCGGCGCAGCGTGGCGCAAACCCTCGCCCGGGATGTCGGGATCAGCGACGTCGAAGCGCAAGCGTTGCCCGAAGACAAACTGAACCGCGTGCTCAAGGAAATCGATAGCGGTTTCCGGCCGATGGTGGTCGGCGATGGCATCAACGACTCCCTGGCCCTCAAGGCTGGCGTGGTCGGCGTAGCCATGGGGGCCGGCGGCGCCGATATCGCCCTGGCATCGGCTGACATCGTGTTGATTGGCAGTGACCTGCGCCGGCTTGGCACCTGTGTGCGTCTGAGTCGGCAGTGCCGCCAGACATTGCAGGTCAACGTGATCATCGGCCTGGGCTGGACTCTGGCGATCGTGGCCTTCGCCGCGTTCGGCTGGCTCGGTGCCGCCGGGGCGATGATTGCGGCGTTGTTGCATAACCTCAGCACCTTGTTGGTGCTGGGCAATGCCGGTCGTTTGCTGCGGTTCCAGGAGCCACTGCTCAAACTCAAGGACGACGCCTGAGGGCGAATGCTCCAGACCGGGCAATCACTGGGTTTCAAATATTTAGAACTGTGCGCCCGGTTCATAGTCATTGGAGATGAGGGCACATCATTTTGTGCATTCGCGGCGCGGCAGGTGCAGGCGTCGCGAATCATTGAAAATGGCTATAAATTCGATAGCCAGCTATTTTTCAAAGATGGTCTACCCTCTGATCAGACGTCTGAAACAAGGGGGTTATCCATGCTCGCGCAACTACCACCGGCCTTACAGAATCTGCAGTTACCGCTTCGCCTGAGACTCTGGGATGGCCATGAATTCAATCTGGGGCCGACGCCCAGCGTCACGATTGTGGTCAAGGACCCGCAAATGGTCACCCAGTTCAATCATCCAAGTCTGGATGCCCTTGGCGCTGCATATGTCGAAGGCAAACTGGAACTTGAAGGTTCCATCAGCGATGTCATCCGCGTCTGTGATGAATGGAGCCAGGCGTTGCTGGATGAGGACGACGACAATCAGCCTGTTCGTAGCGCCCACGATAAAGAGATGGACGCCAAGGCGATTTCCTACCATTACGACCTGTCCAACGCGTTTTATCAGCTGTGGCTCGATAGCGACATGGCCTATTCGTGCGCTTATTTCGAGACCGGCAGTGAAACTCTTGAACAAGCCCAGCAAGCCAAGTTCCGTCATTTGTGCCGCAAGCTGCGTCTGCAGCCTGGCGAGTATCTGCTGGATGTGGGTTGCGGTTGGGGAGGATTGGCGCGTTTTGCGGCGCGGGAGTTTGGCGCGAAAGTGTTCGGTATCACCCTGAGCAATGAACAGTTGGCCTTGGCCCGGGAGCGCGTAAAAGCGGAGGGCCTGGAGGACCTGGTCGAACTGCAACTGCTCGACTATCGCGATCTGCCACAAGATGGCCGTTTCGACAAAGTGGTCAGTGTCGGCATGTTCGAACACGTCGGCCACGCCAATCTGGCCGAGTACTGCAAGATCCTGTTCGGCACGGTGAAAGAGGGCGGTCTGGTGATGAATCACGGCATCACCGCCAAATACACCGATGGCCGTCCGGTGGGCCGCGGTGCCGGTGAGTTCATCGAGAAATATGTGTTCCCTAACGGCGAGCTTCCGCACCTGTCGATGATCTCTGCCGAGATCAGCGAGGCCGGGCTGGAAATCGTCGACGTCGAGAGTTTGCGCCTGCACTATGCTCGCACGCTCGATCACTGGAGCGAACGCCTGGAAGACAACCTTGAAGCGGCCTCCAGGCTCGTACCGGAACAAGCCCTGCGCATCTGGCGGCTGTATCTGGCCGGATGCGCTTATGCATTTGCCCGCGGCTGGATCAACCTGCACCAGATTCTTGCGGTGAAGGCTCATGCCGATGGCAGTCATGAACTGCCATGGACCCGCGACGATATCTATCTCTAAAGAATCGGTGAAATAAGCCGGGCGATCCGCATGCCGACCTGTTGGATGCGGCGGGTCTCCCGGCCTTCTTCTTTGGCGATTTCGTGGGCGTTGGCGAAGTCATCGTTGAGCATCTGTTCCACCTCGGCGGCAAAGGCGCTGTCGACGGTCAGCAACATCACTTCGAAATTAAGCCGGAACGAACGGTTGTCCAGGTTGGCGCTGCCGATGGCGCTGATTTCGCTGTCGATCAGCACCACTTTCTGGTGAAGGAAACCGGGTTGGTAACGGAATACCCGCACTCCGGCACGCACGGCTTCGAAGGCGTAGAGACTGGAGGCGGCGTAGACGACTCGGTGGTCGGGCCGGGAGGGCAATAGCAGGCGCACGTCCACGCCGCGCAGTACCGCCAGGCGCAAAGCAGCGAACACGGCTTCGTCGGGGATGAAGTACGGGCTGGTAATCCACACCCGATCTGTCGCCGCATGGATGGCTTCGACAAAGAACAGGGAACAGGTTTCGCAGGCGTCTGCCGGTCCGCTGGCGAGCAACTGGCATAGCACGCCGTCTTCCGGATAAACCTCGGGCAGGATCAGCGGCGGCAGGGCACGGGCCACCCAGAACCAGTCCTCGGCGAATGACTCCTGCATGCACGCCACCACAGGACCGCGCACTTGCACGTGGGTATCGCGCCAGGGTGCCAGGGGTGGTGTCTCGCCCATGTATTCATCGCCGACGTTGTGCCCGCCGACGAAGCCGAGAATGCCGTCCACGACCACTATCTTGCGATGGTTGCGGAAGTTCACCTGAAAGCGATTGAACCAGCCGCTACGGGGGCCAAAAGCCTTGACCTCGACCCCGCCATCACGCAAGGCCTGCACGTAACCCTGGGGCAGGGAATGGCTGCCGATTCGGTCGTACAGCAGATAAATCGCCACTCCTTCGGCGGCTTTCTTTAACAACAAATTCTGCAGGCGTTGACCGAGGCGGTCGTCATGGACAATGAAAAACTGGATCAGCACCGCTTCTTTGGCCTGATTGATGGCCTCGAAAATCGCTTCGAACGTTGATTGTCCGTTGATCAGCAGGTGCGTTTCGTTATTGGCCAGGCAGGGCATGTGTCCGAGCCTGGGCATCGCTCGGAGCGAGGCGTATGCAGAAGACGCGCGGGCGGTGAGTGCTTCTTCTACCCAGGGCCGCCAGTTGAGTTCGGAAACGGCCTTGCGCATTTCATCGTTGGCCTGTCGCCGGGCCTTGATGTAGCCATCAAAGGTACTGCGGCCGAACATCAGGTACGGAATCAATGTGAGGTAGGGAATGAAAAACAGCGACAGGGCCCAGGCGATCGAGCCTTGGGCGGTGCGGACGGTCAACACGGCGTGAATGGCCGCGATCATGCCCAACGAGTGCAACAGGGCGATGGTATAACCGAAAATATGCGGACCGAAGTAATCCATGGGGGGCTGCCTTGCTCCTGAAGATTCAGTGCTTAACAGACCATGTTCCGTGCAGAATGTCGCTAATTAATTGGCCCATGAACCGAAGCCTGCGGCTGACGTCTAACGGCCACTACTGATCAGGAGTTACTTGATGAACGTTCGTCTGCTGGGTTTGGCCATGGCACTGGGTTTGGCACTTCCTGTGGCGGCTCACGCGCAAATGCTGCAACCGGGATTGTGGGAGCTGACCACGAGCAACATGAAGGTCGATGAGCAGAATATGCCGGACCTGCAATTGATCCTCGGTCAGCTCCAGAGCCAGATGACCCCCGAGCAGCGTGCAATGCTGGAAAAACAGGGTATCACCATGGGCGGCAAAGGGATCCGGGCGTGCCTGACCCCGGAGCAGGTCAAGACCGATAACATTCCGCTGACCGATCCGCAGTCGGGCTGCAAACAGGAAATCACCGAGCGCTCGGGCAAGCAGTGGAAATTCCGCTTCAGCTGCCCGAGAGCCCAGGGGGCGGGCGTAGCGACATTCCTCAGTGATCGCGAATTCACCACCAAGGTCAACGGCACGTTCAATGCTACCGGCATTCAGCAGAAAGGCAGCCTCGAGTCCCGCGCCGTCTGGTTGGGGCAGGATTGCGGCACGGTCAAGCCAAGAGCTTAAAGCTTCGTCGGATCGCCGCCCGAAGCAGGCTCGCTCCCACCTGCGCCTCCTGTGGGAGCGAGCCTGCTCGCGAAAGCGTCTATTCAGCCGCCCTGATCCCAGGCTGACTGAACCACTCACATGCCGCCTCGACAGCCATCCGGCCAAAATCCTCCCCCGTGCAACCGCGCACACTGACAAATCCCCCAGCCTGTTCCTTTTCGCCAACCACTACCAGGTAAGGCACGGCCTGGCTGTGCTGGCGAATCTTGTAGCGGACTTTTTCGTTGCGCAGGTCGGCCTTGGCGCGCACGCCCCTTTGGCGCAAGGAGTCGGTCACTGCTTGAGCATAAGTCGCCTGACGGTCATCCATGCTCAAGACGACTACGTGGGGTGGAACGCCCCACTGTTGCAGTTCCTGGTGGTTGGACCAGCAGGTGCCGTAGATGCGTTGTTGCAACGTGCCGCTGATGTGATCGAGGGCAAACGCCTGCAAGACCCTGGTGGAGGGGACATGCGGTCCATGGCTCTGGTGCTCGGTATCCCCCAGTCGGTACAGCGACATCTCTTCGCGATAAGGTCGACGACGGATCGAGTGATTGGTCGCTGCCAGTGATTGCATGCGCGCTTCGATGGTGGGCAGGTCTGCCGGAGTCAGGGGGCGCTCGACGGCAAACTCGTAAAAGAAGCCATCGCCCAATTCCTTGCCCGTGCGCATTTGTGCATGCGGGTGGAGCTGCTTGACCGCCGTGGCCAGCATCAAGGCACAGGAACGGCGCAGAATCTCCAGGCCGTCCGGCTCATTGGGGGTGACAATATTGACCCGGGCATCCGCCTCGATCATGTATTCGCAGTCCACCAGCACGCCATTGACTCGGCCCGCTACGGCGGCGCTGGCCAGCTCAGGACCGATGCTGGCGGCCACCTCATGCACTGACAGTGGTTGGTCGTACTCACGCAATGAACCATCGGGCAGGGTGATCTGGATCATGATCGTCGTACTCACAAGCTTCTAACGAGCTTTATTGCATGAACGGTAGAGGCAAAACCTTGCAGCTGTCATTAAGACGTTTGTCGTGCCAGGCAATTTGCCCCGACACGATCGTGGTGCTGACGTTGTGTCGAAAGCTGCGGTGGGCGAAGGGGGTCCAGTCGCACCACTCGGCAATCACCGGCAGGTCCCCGGAAGGATTCTTGCGGATCATGGCTTTCTCAACGCGTTGTACAGGGTGTTGAGGTTGTACTCGAACAACCCGGTGAAGGTGCTGGCCGGACCGCTAGCGGCAAGCGCATCGGAATACAAGGTGCCGCCAATCTGCGCGCCGCTTTCATCCGCGATCTGCTTGAGCAGGCGAGCGTCCTTGATGTTTTCCATGAACACCGCCTTGGCCCTGGCCTGACGAATCTGGGTGATCAGGGCGGCCACTTCGGCGGCGGAAGGTTCCCGCTCGGTGGACAGGCCTTGAGGCGCCATGAACTCGATACCGTAGGCCTGGCCGAGATAACCGAAGGCGTCATGGGACGTCACGATCCTGCGGTTGCCCGGTGGCAGTGCGCCGAGCCTGGTCTTGGCTTCGGCGAGCAGGGCGTGGACCTGTTTCAGGTACGCCTTACTGTTGCGTTCATAATCGACGGTGTTCGCCGGGTCGGCGGCGATCAGCGCCTTGGTGATGTTGGCGATGTATAGCTCGGTGTTTGCCAGGTTGTGCCAGGCATGCGGGTCGGGAACGGTTTCGCCGTCTTCATCCAGGCTGCGCGGTATGACGCCGTGGCTCGCGCTGATGACCACTGCCCGGGTCTCTGTGCTCGTTACCAAGCGATCCAGCCAGGGCTCGAAACCCAAGCCGTTCTTGATGATGAGCCGGGCGTTGAGCAGCGCTTTGGCGTCGTCCGGTGTCGGCTCATAGGTATGGGCATCCGCGTCCGGGCCGACCATGTTGGTGATCTGGATATGATCCTTGCCGACCTGCCGGGTCATGTCGGCCAGGATGCTGAAGCTGGTGACCACCTGAAGTTTTTCGGCGGCAGACAGCGACATCGACACCATCAAGCTGAACAGCACGAGTAAAGCGCGCATCGGGAAACACCTCATTGGGATGTGGGCAAAGGCGTGGGGCGCAGCAAGCCATGTACTGGCCCGAACACCACGGACAACAGATATCCACCGCCGGCCACCAGTACGATTGCCGGGCCACTGGGCAGCGAGAAGTAGAACGAGATTAATAAACCGAGCCATACCGAGAGGCTGCCGAGCAACGCGGCAACGACGATCAGTACTGGCAAGCGGCGACTCCAGAAGCGCGCTGCGGCGGCAGGCAACATCATTAAGCCGACCACCATCAGCGCGCCGATCGCCTGGAAGCCGATGACCAGATTCAGCACTACCAGCGTCAGAAATACGCCGTGGGCCAGAGGGCCGAGCCGGCTCACGGTTTGCAGAAACAGCGGGTCGAGGGTGTCCAGCAACAGTGGTTTGTAGATCAATGCCATGGCAATCAGACTCAGGCCCGAGACCCAGAGCATCCCGGTCAAGGTCGGGCCATCGACCGCCAGCGCAGAGCCAAACAACAGGTGCAGCAGGTCCAGGCGCTTGCCGGCGATGCCGAGAATCAGCACGCCGCTGGCCAGGGAAATCGGGTAGATCGCCGCGAGGCTGGCGTCCTCTCGCAGGCCGGTGAGTCGGGTAATCCAGGCCGCGAGGCCTGCCATGCCCAGGCCGGCACTGAGGCCACCGACGGTTAGCGCCGGGAGACTCAGTCCTGCAAACCAGAAACCTAAAGCCGCACCGGGAAGGATGCCGTGGGCGACGGCATCACCGATCAGGCTCATGCGCCGCAGGATCAGGAACACGCCCAAGGGCGCCGTGCTGCACGCCAGAACCAGACCACCGAGCAACGCCCGCCGCATGAAAACGAATTCTTGGAAGGGTTGCCAAAGATGCACGGCAGCGATCATCAGGCCACCTGTGCTTGTGGCTGTTGGCGGATCAGTTCGAAGCTCGGACCGAATACACAACCGCTGTGTTTAATCAGCAATGTGTTTGGGATGTGCTCTCGGACAGCGGCGAGGTCATGGCACACGACCATCAATGTCCGGCCTTCATGGTGCCACTCGTGCAGGTGCTTCCAGAGCAACGCTTGACCCCATTCATCGAGGGCCGCGTGGGGTTCGTCGAGCAGCAGCAAAGGTGCGTCAGTCAGGCTCAAGCGGGCGAGCAGGGCGCGTTGCAGTTCACCCCCGGAAAGGGCCATCAAAGGCCGATCTTCCAGACCGTTCAGGCACCAGTTTTCGAGGGCGGTTGTCAGTCGTTGGCTACGGATCTCCGGTGACTGTTTGTTGCCCCAGAAACCGGCGGCCACCAACGCCTGAAGGCTGATTGGAAACTGCCTGTCGAGGTTCTGTTGCTGGGGCAGGAACGACACACCACCCTTGAGTGGAACACTCAGTCGCACTTTTCCGGCCAACGGTTTTTGCAAGCCTGCGATGACCTTCAGCAGGCTGCTTTTGCCTGAGCCGTTCGCACCGATGATAGCGGTCAGGCTGCCCCTCGGCAGTTCGAGGTCCAGCGCCGGGACGAGTGGCTGTCCAGGTGCGCCCCAGCGCAAAGCGTGGCAAGCAATCATGCGACCTCCCAGTTGAAACGGCTTTCGGCCACCGCGTCATGGGCGTGCAGGCTTTCGGCGTGAGTCACACGAATGTGAAAGGCGTTGATGCCGGTGGACCGTTTCAAGGCCAGATTCAAACGGCGTGCGGCGTCTTCGCAGAACATCAGGTTCTGACCATTGGCCAGGGCGAAGGCTTGTTCATCGGCGCGTTTGACCGCAGTTTGAACGGCTGTACCGAGTGCGGCTTCGGCATCATTGATGATCGCGATCAGCGGCAAGTCGTCCAGGAAATCAGCCAGCCGTACACGCAAATTTGCGCTGCTGCGTTGGCTGTGAGGTGTAGCGACGATGCCGTTAGTGGAACCAAGCCACGCTAAAACGTCAGCGTGTTGCAGTGACTTGTTGGCGAAATCGTCGACGAATTGCTGCTGAATCAACTGTCGAGAAAGGGCCGCGGAGCATGGGCAGGTTGAGGAATAAGGCAGTTCGATTTTTAGTTCCACGTGGAACATCGCGTTTTTCAACCGTGCTTCGATGCTGATTGGATAGCTTTTCCAACCTGCCAAAGAGCTGATCAGCGCCGGCCTTTTTAGCAACACATCGGCGTGAATGGTTAAGTGGGCACTGCTGGAAAGCCCCGCGTGGCTCTCAAGAAAACGCTGCAAAACCCGCAGCAATAAAGCCGGTGAAAGGCTTTCCTGCTCTAACAACTCAAGCGCCAGATAGAGCCGTGACATATGGATGCCGCGCGCATTGCCATCGTCGAGGCTTACGCCGGCATCGGCTTTTGCATTCAGTCGTTGGCCATCGAACAAAACTGGAAGAGCAATGCCACACATACCCACCCACTCCAGTGGCAGGGCTTGGCGTGAGGCCTGCGCGGCGATATCCGGCAGAGTCAGCGCATTCATGAGCAGGTCCATCTTGGGAGTTGAATTGACATGTTATAGTATAACGTGTCAATTCGGCGATGCCTTTTTCATGAACAGGCTTTCATTATGTTCAGACGCCACTTGCTCAACCTGATGTTGGCCAGCGGGGCCGATCAACAGCTACCTCGCCTGGCAGCAGGAGCAGAAAAACAGGCGGGTCTAACAGCCCGCGATCCGGCTGCAGGTGAACCTGGCACTGCTGCCGCCGGAGCTGGAAAACCGGTTGATGGTGGTCCAGCCGATGCGCTGGTTGTAGCCAACCCAGGCCTCGCCATCGGAAGCGATGCCGGTGAAAAACGTAAGCTGACCGTAGCGGCTGTTGGTCTGCACCCAATAGCGTTTTCCGACTGTCTCGAAACCCCGCAAATAGATGGTGCTGCCAGCGGTATTGACGCTGTAGGCGTTGCCATCCGCATCCACGCAGGCCAGCAGATTGGCGCTGCGAGTGCACTTGGCCAGGCTGGGGATCTGGGCCATCGCGTCGGCAGCCGCCAGCAGAGAAAGCATGATCAATGCAGGTTTCAGGACGTTGCGCATGGGGGAAGTCTCACGAAGGGAGTGGCGTTCAGCATCCGGTCCTTTGCCCTGTTGAGCAAGGGGATGGTTAATCTGTCTAGTTATACTATAACATTCCAATAGGCCCGACCCACGACCGGGTATCCCTGTGAGGAATATGCAGATGTCCAATCGACTCCCCGTGACCGTTCTCTCCGGCTTTTTAGGCGCCGGGAAAAGTACACTACTTAATTACATACTACGTAATCGCGATGGCTTGCGGGTTGCGGTGATTGTTAACGATATGAGCGAAATCAACGTCGATGGCGCCGAAGTTCAGCGTGATGTCAGCCTTAATCGGGCTGAAGAGCGTCTGGTGGAGATGAGTAACGGGTGTATTTGCTGTACGTTACGTGAAGATTTACTGGAGGAAGTGAGTCAACTCGCCAAGGAGGGTCGGTTCGACTATTTGCTGATCGAGTCCACAGGTATTTCCGAACCGCTGCCAGTGGCGGAAACCTTTACCTTTCGTGATGAAAACGGCCAGAGCCTCAACGACATTGCACGCCTGGACACCATGGTCACAGTGGTCGATGGCATGAACTTCCTGTTCGATTACCAGGCTGCCGAAAGCCTGGCCTCCCGTGGAGAAACACTCGGGGATGAAGACGAACGTTCGATTACCGATCTACTGATTGAGCAGGTCGAGTTCGCCGATGTGATTTTGCTCAGCAAGATCGACCTGATCAGCAGCCACGAACGCGACGAGCTGATCGCCATATTGGAACGGCTCAACGCCCGGGCTGAAATCATTCCGATGTCGATGGGCGCAATCCCCTTGAACAAGATTCTCGATACGGGTCGTTTTGATTTCGAAAAAGCCGCCCAGGCACCGGGATGGTTGCAGGAACTGCGCGGTGAACACGTGCCTGAAACCGAAGAGTACGGCATTGCTTCCAGCGCTTACCGGGCTCGTCGGCCGTTCCATCCGCAGCGGTTCTTCAACTTCATCGACGGTCCTTGGGACAACGGCAGGCTACTGCGTTCCAAGGGTTTTTTCTGGTTGGCGAGCAAGCACATGGACGCAGGCAGCTGGTCCCAGGCCGGTGGCTTGATGCGCTATGGCTTTGCCGGGCGCTGGTGGCGTTACGTACCGAAAAACCAATGGCCGAAGGACCCGGAAAGTACCACCGGGATCATGAAAAACTGGACCGCCGACAGCGGGGACTGTCGCCAGGAGCTGGTGTTCATCGGCCAGAACATCGACTTCACGCAGCTCACGGCCGAGCTGGATGCTTGCCTGCTGACCGATGAGGAAATGGCGCTGGGCGTTGAAGGCTGGGGTTTGCTGCCTGATCCATTCGGCCCTTGGTACGAAGAAGTAAGCTGACCCTGAACTGGCGCTTCAAGGCTTGAGCCAGGTGCCCCGGCTCTGGGCTTCGCAGTACGGCTGCAAATACGCCGTGTCGGTGGCAACGCCGTAATAGTGAATATCCTGGCGGTAGGGCATATTGGCGACTTGGGCGTTGCTGCAGATACCGAATGCGCCGTCGGGGCATTGATCGACATGATGCACTTCGACTTTCTGCCCCGGCAGGTTCGGTTGGCAGAAACCCTCGGCGAATAGTTTTGGCGGGATGTTGCGGTTCTGCTGGCAAACCTGGACATCAAGCCGCTCGGCCTGGCTGTGAACCACGCAAGCCTGGGCCAGCGCTTCGCCTGAAAGGATTGCCAGGAGCAACGACAAGCCAATCAACCGCATCCCTCACCTCCTCAGAAATCATCGACCATGCTGCAGAATATCCCCACTCATGTCATTGCCGGCCCATTGGGCGCTGGCAAGACCAGCCTGATCAAGCACCTGTTGGCCCAGCGACCGGCTGGCGAGCGGTGGGCGGTGCTGATCAACGAGTTTGGCCAGATTGGTCTCGACGCGGCGCTACTGACCCGGGACGCCGATGGTATCGCACTGGGCGAAGTGGCCGGGGGCTGCCTGTGTTGCGTCAATGGGGCGCCGTTTCAGATTGGTCTTGGGCGTTTGTTGCGCAAGGCGCAACCGGATCGGCTGTTCATCGAACCCTCAGGGCTGGGGCATCCGACGCAGTTGCTCAGGCAATTGAGCGAAGCACCGTGGCAAGGCGTACTGGCTGTGCAGCCTTGTGTGCTGGTATTGGATGCCCAGTCGCTTGCCGCTGGAAAACGGTTGCCGGATGCGCAACAACAAGCGCTCGGCCAGGCGGGATTACTACTGTTGAACAAGTCTGAAGGCCTCGAGGAAGACAGTCGCCAGCGAATCGCCCGGCAATTGCCGCCGAATCCTTTGTATTGGACACAACAGGCAGTTCTACCCTTGAGCGAGCTGCCGGGACTGAATGCCAAAGCGTCGGCAGGTGTGGATAACTTCATGGTGCCCAAGGGATTGGCACAGTTGCCGGCCGTCTGGAGTGATCGTGCATTGCCGATTTGTTTGAGTCAGGAACAGGACGGAGGCTGGAGCATTGGTTGGCGCTGGCATTCGAGCCAAGTGTTTGATGCCGACCAGGTTGGCCGCTGGCTTGAAAACCTTGGCTGGAAACGGGCAAAGCTGGTTATCCACAGTGTTCACGGGTGGCTCTCGGCGAACGCGGTGGATAACTCGGTGCTGGACTGGCAGCCCAGTGAGTGGCGACAGGATTCACGTATCGAGCTGATTTTCAGTGAACCGCAGGATGCAGAAAGACTGCAGAGTGAGCTGGCAGAGTGTCGATCCGGATCGGCCTGACGGCTCAAGGCCGCCACTTGGAGTGTTCCTGACGCCACTGGCTCAGTTCGATCACTTCCGCGCGTGGCTTCACCACATCGACCACCGGTTCGGTTTCATCGAACGGGACCGGGTAGGGCGCCAGTTCAATCTGTGCGCTATGGGCGCCGAACTGAGTGATAGTGCCGTTGTGGCGGGTTTCCCCGGTCACAGTGAATTCGAAGTTGTACACGCGGGCCAGACGTCGCCGCCCACTGGCATCCCTGGTGAACGCGATTCTTTTCAGGGCCACGTTGCCATCGAGCAATTCGATCCCCAGTTTGCTGCAATGCTGCTTGACCCGATCCAGCGCGCGCTCGCGCAAGCCGTGGTTATGCCATAGCCATGCGCCGACAGTGGCGAACAGCATCAGCACGAATAAATTTCCCAGGGTCAGCATCAACAGGGTACTCCAACAAGATAGTGTCAGCTTAACTGCGTCGCTGGTCTGTCGTACAGGCTGCGTTTAGTCGCATACTGCGCGGCTAGAATTTCATTCGTTTTACGGAAATCCACCGCATGAAACGTACACCGCATTTGCTCGCTATCCAGTCCCACGTGGTATTCGGTCACGCTGGCAACAGTGCCGCGGTTTTCCCGATGCAACGGGTCGGGGTGAATGTCTGGCCGCTCAACACTGTGCAGTTCTCCAATCATACCCAGTACGGTCAGTGGGCCGGTGAAGTGCTGGCGCCGAACCAGATACCGGACCTGGTCGAGGGCATCGCGGCGATTGGCGAGTTGGGCAACTGCGATGCGGTGCTCTCCGGTTACCTCGGTAGCGCGGCCCAGGGCCGGGAGATTTTGACGGGGGTGGCGCGGATCAAGTCGATGAATCCGAAGGCGCTGTACCTGTGTGACCCGGTCATGGGGCATCCGGAGAAGGGCTGTAGTGTTCCGGCGGAAGTCAGCGATTTTCTGCTGGAAGAGGCCGCTGCCGTGGCGGACTTCATGTGCCCGAACCAGCTGGAGCTGGACAGTTTTTCCGGGCGCAAGCCGCAATCGCTGTTCGATTGCCTGGCCATGGCGCGTGCCTTGTTGGCGCGCGGCCCGAAAGCGGTGCTGGTCAAGCATCTGGACTATCCCGGCAAGCCGGCAGAGGTCTTCGAGATGCTGCTGGTGACGGCCGAAGGCAGCTGGCATTTGCAGCGCCCGTTGCTGGCGTTTCCGCGTCAGCCGGTGGGTGTGGGTGATCTGACGTCGGGCCTGTTCCTGGCGCGTGTGCTATTGGGCGACAGCCTGGTGGCCGCGTTCGAGTTCACGGCGTCGGCCGTGCATGAAGTGCTGCTGGAAACCCAGGCGTGTGCCAGCTACGAGCTGGAACTGGTTCGGGCTCAGGACCGGATTGCCCATCCGCGGGTACGGTTCGAGGCTACACCAATCAGTCTCTGATTCAGCGCTGCCCCCATTCGCGAGCAGGCTCGCTCCCACAGGGATTCAAGTTGTAAGCACTCTTTGTGCAACACAGTAAAACCTGTGGGAGCGGGCTTGCCCGCGATGGCGATTGAACGATCGAACACGTTAGGCGTCGCCCTTGATCTCCTGGTAACGCTTTTCCAGTTCCTGACGAATTTGCCGACGCTGTTGAGCCTGGATGAAGCGGCGCTTGCTCTCGCTATTGTCTGGTTGCAGCGGTGGTACCGATGCAGGTTTACGCTGGTCATCGACCGCAACCATGGTGAAGAAGCAACTGTTGGTGTGACGCACCGAGCGTTCGCGGATGTTCTCGGTCACCACTTTGATGCCCACTTCCATCGAGGTGTTGCCGGTGTAGTTCACCGAGGCGAGAAAGGTCACCAGTTCGCCGACATGTACCGGCTCACGGAAGATGACCTGGTCCACCGACAGGGTCACCACATAGCGGCCGGCATAACGGCTGGCGCAGGCGTAGGCCACTTCGTCGAGGTATTTGAGCAGGGTGCCGCCGTGAACATTGCCAGAGAAGTTGGCCATGTCAGGGGTCATCAATACCGTCATCGACAGCTGGGCGTTTCCGGGTTCCATAGCATTCTCACGGGTCAAGGCCAGATTTGAGGGATGCACCTCTGCGGGTGCCTCGGCGGTTTTTTTCAAACCAACAGTTATCGGGACGCCGGGTGCAGAGTCGCCGTCACGCCGGATCGATCTGTTTCCATATATTGCACCGCCTTTCTGCCAGAAGTCGCGGTGTTACCCTTCAGAAAGCCCCGTTACAAGGGTATTTCCTACGCGTAAAGCAGATATTTACTCGGTATCGATCAGAGCATTCCTGCGTCTGGGAATCGAGCAACGATAATCAGGGAGCCGCTCGCCATGCATGCCATCAGTTTTATTCAGGATCTGGCAGTGATCATGTTGATCGCAGGCGTGGTAACCGTGGTTTTCCATCGCCTGAAACAACCGGTGGTGCTGGGCTACATTGTCGCCGGCTTCATCATTGGCCCGCACACCCCGCCATTCGGCCTGATCCATGACGAAGAAACCATCAAGACCCTGGCCGAACTCGGGGTGATTTTCCTGATGTTCTGCCTCGGCCTGGAGTTCAGCCTGCGCAAGTTGTTCAAGGTGGGGGCCACGGCATTTATCGCGGCGTTCCTGGAAATCGTGCTGATGATCTGGATCGGCTACGAAATCGGTCGCTGGTTCGACTGGAACACCATGGACTCACTATTCCTCGGCGCGATCCTGGCGATTTCCTCGACCACCATCATCGTCAAGGCGCTCAACGATCTGAAGTTGAAGAACGAGCGATTTGCACAGCTGATATTCGGTGTGCTGATCGTCGAAGACATTCTGGGTATCGGTATCATCGCGTTACTGTCCAGCATCGCCGTCAGCGGCACTGTCAGCTCCGGTGAAGTGTTTTCCACCGTGGGCAAACTGTCGCTGTTCATGATCGTCGCGTTGGTCATTGGCATCCTGATGGTGCCGCGCCTGCTGGCCTACGTCGCCAGATTCGACAGCAACGAAATGCTGCTCATTACCGTGCTGGGCCTGTGCTTCGGCTTCTGCCTGCTGGTGGTCAAGCTTGAATACAGCATGGTCCTCGGGGCGTTCCTGATCGGTGCGATCATGGCTGAATCCCGGCAACTGCTGAAAATCGAGCGCTTGATTGAACCGGTTCGCGATCTATTCAGTGCGATTTTCTTTGTGGCCATCGGGCTGATGCTCGACCCGGCGATCCTGCTTCAGTACGCCTGGCCAATTGCCGTAATCACCGTAGCCGTGGTTCTCGGCAAGATGCTGTCTTGCGGCCTGGGGGCGTTTATCGCCGGCAATGACGGGCGTACCTCGCTGCGGGTCGGGATGGGCCTTTCACAGATTGGCGAATTTTCTTTCATCATCGCGGCACTGGGCATGACGTTGCAGGTCACCAGCAACTTCTTGTACCCCGTGGCTGTGGCGGTATCGGTGATCACGACCCTGCTGACGCCTTATCTGATCCGCGCAGCTGATCCATTGTCGACCAAGCTCGCGGGCGTCATGCCAGAACGTCTGGGGCGAGTGCTGGGGATGTACGGTGAATGGCTGCGCAGCATCCAGCCCCAGGGGGAGGGGGCGTTGCTGGCTTCGATGATCAGAAGGATTTTGCTGCAGGTTGGGGTCAACCTGGCGTTGGTGATCGCGATCTTCTTCTCTGGCGCGTTCTTCGCCGAGCGCATGTCGGCTTACTTGCAAGGCTGGATCAGCGATCCGAGTTGGCAGAAGGCATTGATCTGGGGTGGGGCACTGTTGTTGTCGCTGCCTTTTTTGATTGCGGCGTACCGCAAGCTCAAAGCGCTGTCGATGTTGCTGGCGGAAATGGGCGTCAAGCCAGAGATGGCCGGGCGCCACACACAACGAGTGCGCCGGGTGATCGCCGAAGTGATTCCGATCCTGTCGCTGCTGGTGATCTTTTTGCTGTTGGCAGCCTTGTCGGCCAGTATTCTGCCGACCAACAAGTTGCTGGTATTGATCGCCGTGGTCGCGGCCGCTGTGGCGGCGCTGCTGTGGCGCTGGTTCATTCGTGTGCATACGCGGATGCAGGTGGCGTTGCTGGAAACTCTCGACAATCACAGGGAGTCGTCCGGGCATTGACCACCCTGCGGCGTTGACTGGATCAGCTTTCCAGCCAGACGTCCCGTGCCCAGTGCCATACCGACTCCCAGGACTCTTCGGTGATCAGCTCTTCTTCTCCCGACCACAGCACCACCGTGCCGTCCTCTTCGACGCAGTAGTAGTTGTCGCCGTCCTGGCAAATCGGGATCAGATCGCGTGGTACGCCAGCATCCCAGGCATTTGCGGCTACATCAGGCAGGTAGGTATGCGATTGCGGGTCAGTGACGGTCACCGGTTCAAGGCTGCCGTAAACCACGTCGCTGACGGTCAGCAGGAATTCCTTGAAGACGAACGGAATGTTGATGAACAGTTCTTCTTCGACTTCTACCAGTTGGTCTTCGTCGGGCAATTCCAAGGGGACCGGTACCGGTTCGTTGGCTTCACGCAGTTGCTCGATGATTTCTTCCACGTCCGGGATCCTCTTGCTTGAATGGCGCGGTTTATATGGGGCGGTTTATACAGTAGCTCGCTATAGATGCAACCGCGAAATAGAAAACCCCGGCCGAGGCCGGGGTTTTGTCTACAACACGTGAATCTCGGAGGGTAATCAGCCGTTCTGGCGGATACCTGCCACCAGCCAGGGCTGGTTTTCGCCCTGGACGCGCTCCATGTTCCAGCTTTCGCTGAATGCTTCGCCCTGATCGAAACGGGAGTTTTTCGATACGCCGCTGAAGGTCAGGGTGGCAATGGTCTTGTCCGCGCGATCGTCCACGCCGTCCAGTTGTACATTGAGGTTATCAATGTAGGTGGACTGGAAGCCATCGCCCAGATCGGCACGCTCACGCTTGAGGAACTCCAGCATTTGCGGGGTCACGAACTCGGCGATCTTGTCCATTTCGTTGGCGTCCCAGTGTTGTTGCAGGGACTGGAAGTGGTTGCGCGCCGCTTCGACGAAGTTTCTTTCGTTGAACCAGGCTGGAGCGTTGATCACTGGGCGAGCGGCAACAGGCGCTGCCGAACCACCGAAGATCGAACCGCCGGCAGGTTTTTGTTCAAACGCTTCGCGTTGCATCGGCGCGTGGCCGGCTGGAGCGTAGTGCTCCTGCTGCTTGCGACGACGGGAAGCGATAAAGCGGAAGACCAGGAACGCAATGACGGCCATGATCAGGATGTCGAAGATCTGCATGCCCTGGAAGCCATCGCCCATGAACATGGATGCCAGCAGGCCGCCAGCGGCGATACCGGCCAGAGGGCCGAGCCAGCGCGAAGCACCACCGGCCTTGGCGGCGGCGCCAGCGGCACCGGCAGCACCAGCGGTCGCCGCGGCGCCGCCCATGCCTGGGGAAGAAGGAGCCATCTGGCTGGTCTGGTGCGTCGGCGCAGCGCCGGCGCTTTTGCCACCACCGAAGCGCTTGGCGGCATTGACGTCGAGACTCATCGTCAGGCCAATGCACAACGCCATGGCGATGCTAAGAAAACGTTTCATAAAGGGAATTCCCATTTGTGGAAGGCACGCGCGCCATGTTGCACAGCTGAAGTGTTACTGGCTAGCGGCAGAGTGTTTCGGGCTTTTGCCTGACAGGTCGTGTTCAGCTTCAGTCAGTGCAATAAGGCCTTTTGACTTTGATTTGTCAGATGAGTGGACAGGGTCTGTAGGATGATCGCCTAGCGTCGCAGAGCCAGCAAGACGACCCCGGCCGTGATCAGGCCGATTCCGCCCCATTGGCGCAGGTCGAGTTTTTCACCCAGCAGGATAACGCCAAGAACAGCCACCAGCACCACGCTGAGTTTGTCCACTGGAGCAACCAGTGACGCCGGACCGACCTTGAGTGCGCGGAAATAGCAGATCCACGATGCACCGGTGGCCAGGCCCGACAACAGCAAGAACAGGTAGCTCTTCGCAGAGATCGATCCCAATGACTGATATTGGCCCGTGGCGTACAAAATCAAGGCCAGGCTGACCAAGACCACTACCGTACGCAGCAGGGTGGCGAAGTCGGAATTGACGTTTTCGATGCCGACTTTCGCGAAAATGGCGGTCATTGCCGCGAATGCCGCCGATAACAGGGCCCAGAATGTCCAAGAAGAAATAAAGCCTGAGCCCATGCTTTCAGTGCCTTGTTCGGATCAATTTCTGTAGGTCCACGGGAAACCCTGTGGGAGCGGGCTTGCTCGCGAATGGCTGCACTGCGTTCATTCAGTCATGCCGCGATAACGTTCTTCGCGAGCAAGCCCGCTCCCACAAAAGTCCAGCATCCAGCGTTTTAAATAGCTTCCAGCTTGGCATACCCCAGCATCAGCCACTTGCTGCCTTCACTGAAGTTCACCTGCACCCGGGCTTGAGCGCCGGCGCCTTCGAAGTTGAGGATCACGCCGTCACCGAAGATCGAGTGGCGCACGGTCTGGCCCAGGCTGAAGCCGGTTTCCGGAATCGCGCTGCCGCTGAACAGGCTGCCGCCACTCATCGACTGGTTGCCACCAAATGGACGGCTGACGCTGTTGGACAACCGCACTTCCTGAATCAGGCCTTTCGGCACTTCACGTACGAAACGCGACACCTTGTTGTAGGTCTCGCTGCCATACAGGCGTCGGGTTTCGGCATAGGTCATCACCAGATTTTGCATGGCCCGGGTGATGCCGACGTAGGCCAGGCGACGTTCTTCCTCAAGGCGGCCGGGTTCTTCCAGGCTCATCTTGTGCGGGAACAGTCCTTCCTCCATGCCCACCAGGAACACGTAAGGGAATTCCAGGCCCTTGGCGCTGTGCAGGGTCATCAGTTGGATGCTGTCTTCGTGCTCGTCGGCCTGGGTATCGCCGGCTTCCAGCGACGCGTGACCGAGGAACGCTGCCAATGGCGTCAGGTCCTCGTCTTCTTCGCTGTTTTCGAAGTTGCGCGCAGCGCTGACCAGTTCCTCAAGGTTTTCCACCCGGGCCTGGCCTTTCTCGCCTTTTTCCGCTTCGTGATAGGCGATCAGCCCCGACTGCTCGATGACGGTCTGGGTCATCAGGTGCAGCGGCATTTCCATGCACTTGGCGGCAAGATTCTCGATCAGCTCGATAAACGCGCCCAAGGCGCCGGCTGCACGGCCGGTCAGGCCTTTGTTGGCCACCAGTTGGCGCATCGCTTCCCACATCGACACATCGCTGTGGCGGGCATGGTCGCGGATCGCTTCAACGGTTTTCTCGCCGATGCCACGGGCCGGTACGTTGATGACCCGTTCCAGCGCAGCATCGTTGCCGCGACCTTCGAGCAACCGCAGGTAAGCCATGGCGTTCTTGATTTCGGCGCGTTCGAAGAAGCGCTGGCCGCCATAGATACGGTATGGAATGCGCTCGCGCAACAAGGCTTCTTCCAATACCCGCGATTGGGCGTTGGAGCGATACAAAATCGCGATATCGCTGCGAGACAAGCCGGTTTTCAGCACACTTTCGATGGTTTCCACCACGTAGCGTGCTTCGTCGTGTTCGTTGAAAGCGGCGTACAGGTTGATTACTTCGCCGTCGCCGCCGTCTGTCCACAGCTCTTTGCCCAAGCGCCCGGTGTTGTTGGCGATCAAGGCATTGGCAGCCTTCAGGATGCCGGCGGTAGAGCGATAGTTTTGCTCCAGGCGAATGGTTTCGGCGTCCGGGAAGTCTTCGGAGTACTGGTAGATATTCTCGATTTTCGCGCCACGCCAGCCGTAGATCGACTGGTCATCGTCGCCCACCACCATCAGGCTGTCCCCGCCCTTGGCCAAGAGGCGCAACCAGGCGTACTGCACGGCGTTGGTGTCCTGGAACTCGTCCACCAGAATGTGCCGGAAGCGTTTCTGATAGTGAGCAAGCAGGCCGGGGTGATCGCGCCACAAATCGAGGGCGCGCAACAGCAATTCGGAAAAATCGATGACGCCGGCGCGCAAGCAGGCGGCCTCGTAGGCCTCATAAATGCCGCGCATGGTCGCCAGGAACAGGTCACCGCTGGCTTGAATGTGTTGTGGACGCAGGCCTTCGTCTTTCTGGCCATTGATGAACCATTGGGCCTGACGGGCCGGCCAGCGCTGTTCGTCCAGGCCGAGCTCGCGGATCACTCGCTTGACCAACCGTTGCTGGTCATCGCTGTCGAGAATCTGGAAGGTCTGGCTCAAGCCCGCTTCCTGCCAGTGCGCCCGCAACAAGCGGTGCGCCAGGCCGTGGAAGGTGCCGACCCACATGCCGGCCGGATTGATACCCATCAACTGCTCGATGCGCTGGCGCATCTCGGCAGCTGCCTTGTTGGTGAAAGTCACCGACAGGATGGAGTGGGGCGAGGCGTTTTCGACCTGGATCAGCCAGGCGATACGGTGCACCAGCACTCGGGTTTTACCGGAACCAGCACCGGCCAGGACCAACTGACGACCCACGGGGGCCGCTACGGCCTGGCGTTGGGCATCGTTGAGAGAGTTCAGCAGAAGGGAGAGATCATCGCGCATCGGGGCATTCTAGGGGGCCGCGACACACCGGGCAAACCCCGCTTCGCTTTAACCGATGAAAGTTATGCGAAGGACGACCGGTCAGTCACCGACCGCAGGCGTTGGCGGGGCTTGCCTGCAGCATTTTCAGTGGTGTCGGCGGCTGAAAAATATGGCGATTTATTGATCAGCAGCAGTTTGGTCCGGGCAATTGCTTGTGTATGCTCCGAGCAGTTTCGGGCACATGCTCATCATTATAAGAACAAGAACATCGCCTATGACCCTCAGCTTCGACCTGTCGGGCCCCACTGTGGAGCCACGGGTGATCCGTAAACAGTACGCCATGGAAATGGCGGTCGAACGCACGCGCCTGTTGTATCAAGGCTCGCTGCTGCCCACGTTGTTCATGCTGATCAATGGCCTGGTCTGTGCCGGTTTGCTCTGGAGCCCGCAGCGCTATTTCCTGGTCAGCGTCTGGCTGGTGTGGTTGTTGTCTTTGGTGGCGTTGCGGGTGATTCAGGTCGCAGCCTTCGATTCGGCCATTCCCAATCGTCAGGCCCATCCCGTTTGGCGGCGGATGTTCTGGCTGGGCTCGGGCCTCACCGGTCTGACCCTGGCCGGTGCCGGCATCGCCCTGTCTCCCGCCGACAACTTCATCCAGCAAGCCTGGGTCTTCGGCCTCATCGGTGCCGCGGCGCTCTCGGCCAGCGTGGCTTATGCGGTCAGTTTGCCGGCCTTTCTGTCGTTTACCTTGCCCTGCCTGCTGCCGGCCATTGCCTATATGTTTTGGGGAGGAGACGAACAGCAGCACGGTTGGGGCTGGTTCGGGCTGATCCTGCTCGGTGCATTGAGCGTGGTTGCCTGGCAGGTCAACCGACTGATCGATCGGGGCTTGTTGCGTCGCTTCCAGAACCAGGCACTGATCGAGCATTTGCAGCAGGCGCAAAACCGCAGTGATCAGCTCAATCAAAAGCTGGCCAAGGAGATTGAACAGCGCCGGCGTGCCGAAAACGATTTGCGAGAGATACAGGTCGACCTGGAAAACCGTGTTGCTCAACGCAGCCTCGAACTGGACGCCGCCAACCAGGCGCTGAGCAAGAGCGAGGCACGCCTGGCGCTGGCATTGAAGGCCAGTGAGCTGGGCTTGTGGGACTGGAATCTGCAAACCGACGAAGTCCATCACACGCAGATTCAGGAATTGTTCGGTCTGGAGCCGGAGCAGGTCACGGGAATTCTGCGTCATCTCAAGCCGCGCCTTCACCCCGAGGATCTTCCTGCGCTGAAAAGGGCCCTGGTCGAGCATTTGAAGGGCCGCACCGAGGACTATCAAATCGAGTATCGCGTGCGCCATGGCGACGGCCACTGGGTTTGGATCGAGGACCGTGGGCGTGCGGTCGAGCGTGCCGAAAACGGCCGGGTGATGCGCATGGTTGGCACTCGCCGCGACATCAGCGTCAGCAAAGGCCTGGAGGAGCAGCGGCAACTGGCGGCGACCGTGTTCGAGGCGGCCAGTGAAGGGATCGTGATTTTCGATCCGAACTACGCCCTGCTCGCGATCAATCAAGCCTTCAGCCGGGTGACCGGTTATGACATCGAGGACATGATCGGACGCAATGTCGTCGAGCTGCCATGCAGTCGTGATGCGCGTCGGCATTACGCTGCAATACATCAGGCGCTGGAGCAGGAAGGCAGTTGGCAGGGCGAATTGGTGGAGACCCGCAAGAACGGGGAGATGTATCCACAATGGCTGCAACTGAATGCTGTGCGCGATAATCGAGGAAATGTAAGCCATATTGTGGGCTTCTTCGCTGATCTGTCAGCTCGTCGAGAGTCCGAAGAGCGCATGCGCTACCTGACCCATCACGACGAGCTTACCGGCCTGGCCAACCGGGCGATGTTTCGCGAACGCCTCAGCGAGGCTCATCAGCGAGTGCGACAAGGCGGGTATCGCAGCCTGGCATTGCTGCACATCAATCTCGATCGGTTCAAGCAACTCAACGACAGCCTGGGGCATGAAGTCGCCGACCAGTTGTTGCAGAAAATGGCCCGGCGACTGGTCAATGCATTGCCTGAAGCAGACACCATTGCGCGCCTTTCCGGTGATGAGTTTGCCGTGCTGTTCAACGCCTATGGCAACCTTTCGAGCCTGGCCCGGGTGGCGACTCGTCTGGCAGGCAAGTTGCGTTTGCCGGTGACCATAGACGGGCATGAGTTGGTGGTCAGTGCGTCGATGGGCATCAGCTTGTTGCCGGATAGCGCGCGGGAAATTTCCGCGTTGGTCAGTCAATCGAACATGGCCATGCAGCACGCCAAACATTTGGGTGGCAACAACTTCCAGTTCTACACCGACAGCCTGCAAGCCAGCACACTGGAGCGTTTACACCTGGAAAACCAACTGCGCAAAGCCATCGAAGAGCAGCAGTTGAAGGTGTTCTACCAACCCAAGTTGTGCCTCGCCACGGGCAAGCTGAATGCTGCCGAAGCGCTGGTGCGCTGGGATCATCCGACCATGGGGCGCGTGCCGCCGGGGGATTTCATCGGTCTGGCCGAAGAAACCGGATTGATCGGCCCGATCGGTGAGTTCGTGCTGCGCCAGGCCTGCTGGCAAGCCTGTGAGTGGCAACGACAGGGGCTCGAAGCAATTCGGGTATCGGTCAATCTGTCGGTGCATCAATTGCGCCAGGGCAAACTCGTCAGTCTGGTGCGCCAAGTGCTGGAGGAAACCGGGCTGGCGCCACGCTACCTGGAGCTTGAGCTTACTGAAAGTCAGTTGCTGGACAGCGTTGAGCACATCATCACGACCTTCCAGCAGTTGCGTGATCTTGGGGTGAAACTGGCCATTGATGATTTCGGTACTGGCTACTCGTCCCTGAGCTACCTCAAGCGCATCCCGGTGGACTACGTGAAGATCGACCAGGCTTTTATCCGAGGATTGGGGGAAGGCACCGAGGATGCGGCGATCACGCGGGCTATCATCGCCATGGCTCATGGTTTGTCATTGAAGGTAGTGGCTGAAGGTGTGGAGCGAAGCGAGCAACTTGAGTTTCTCAAGAATGAACATTGCGATGAGGTTCAGGGCTACCTGATCAGTCGGCCGGTGGAGGCACAAGGCTTGGCAGGTCTGCTAAGAGAGCAGGACGTCGAATGAATCGTTATCGCAATGTCGTGCCTCCCGACGGTAATAGTTGCCCGTCGGGAGGTCCGGTAATACGTAAGGATTACAAGTTATTAATCGGTTATTAGAATTTCATCAATGTAGTGCAATAATCCGCCGTTGTAAAAAATGCCAACGCTGGTTATGTCGTGGTTTCCAGGTATTTTATATTCTACAACTTTGTCTTTTAAAGCTGGCAGTGAAACACCATCGGCAGCTTCAAGAACCAGCTCCAGAGGCAAGAAGGGAGTGTCTTGTACCTGGCTTGGCACCAGCCTTGGCGTAATGCCGGAGTTGGCAACAGTTATTGTGCCAGACACTCTGAAAGAAGTGGCGCCTGGCATGCGGTCTATTTGCACCGTCCAGTTTTTCGTTTGAATGCTCATTGTATTTTATTCCCTTTGGTTAAGTTGCTTTGCTCCTGAGGAATTAATGTAGCAAGTTCAGCTCTGTCGTAGACGATATCTATCGGTTGATTATGTAAGTTTGTATTTTTATTTTTGTTAATTGATGGTTGCCTGAACTTTCAGTGGCTGGAGCGGAAGCTATCGTTTTCCTGTGGACTTGATCGATTGCCGGTTTGCATCTGTCGATGAGGGCTACATGAGGTGCTCATACCTGAAAACCGAGGGGTCCGGTAACGCATTGAGCAGGAAAAAAAACGATTCATGTAGTATAACTACAAGCGTGCTACATCCCCGGCGCCTGCCAATAACAAAGAGTCCAGCCCCTTGAACCTGCTGCAACACATCGCCCAGTCTCGCCACCTGTTACGCAAGTCGGAGCTCAAGGTCGCCGACCACGTGCTGCTCGATCCTGCGGTCGTGATGCACAGCTCCATGGCCGACCTGGCCCACAGCGTGGGCATCAGTGAGCCGACCATCGTGCGTTTTTGCCGTGCCATCGGCTGTTCCGGCTTTCAGGACCTGAAGCTGAAGCTGGCCCAGAGCCTGGCGGCAGGTGCGAGTTTCGGCCAGTTTGCGATCCATGAGGATGATTCGGTCGCCGACTACAGCCTGAAAATCTTCGACACCACCCTGCATACGCTGATGGAGGTTCGCGAGAAACTCGACCCGCAGGAGCTGCAGCGGGCGGTGACGCTGATGTCCCAGGCCCAGCGAGTCGAGTTCTACGGCTTCGGCGCCTCGGGTGCGGTCGCGGCGGACGCGCAACACAAATTCTTCCGCTTGCTGCTCACCGCAGCCGCGTACTCCGACCCGCACATGCAGGCGATGTCAGCAGTGACATTGAAGCCAACTGACGTGGCCATCTGCATTTCCCAGTCGGGTCGCTCCAAGGACCTGCTGATCACCGCCAACCTGGTGCGCGAAAGCGGCGCCTCGTTGATCACCCTGTGCCCGAGTCAGACACCATTGGCCGAGCTGTCTACGGTCAATCTGGCGATCGATGTGCATGAAGACACTGAAATCTACACGCCGCTGACTTCGCGTATCGCCCACCTGGTGGTGATCGATGTGCTGGCGATGGGCGTGGCCATGGCGCGTGGCCCGAGCCTGGTCAATCACCTCAAGAGCGTCAAGCGCAGCCTGCGCAGCTTGCGCTTGTCGCCCAAGTCGGTGAAGGCGCTGGACGACTGATGTCGTCGTAAGGTCGTTCCGACCTTATTCGCGAGCAGGCTCGCTCCCACACTGGAATGTATTGCATATGTGGGAGCGAGCCTGCTCGCGAAGATGTCCTTGAATTCGATACAACATTCATCAGTCTGTAACGCCCGAGCCGCCAAACCGTCATCCCTCGCGCCTATCTTGAAACTCCCGTACTCGCCTTGGGAGACTCGAAATGGCCATGCCCTACGAAGAACGCAACAGCGCTGTCAAAACCCGTCGCCAGCAAGAAGATCAACGCCGCATGGAATTCCGTCGCGCCATTGAAGATCGCTGCGAACGTCGTCAGCTTCTGGCCGAGATTGGCGATTTCCCAGAACTGGAACTCAACTTCTGGCAGACGTCTCCCGTAGCTTCCCGTCGAAACGCTCAACCAGCGCGCTGATCTGAATCCGTTCGCTACGGATAAACGCCAGGAAGGCGTGAGCCACCGGTGACAGGCGCTTTGCCTTGGCCTGCACCAGGCACCAGCTACGGAACAGCGGCAGCTCTTCGACCGGCAATTCGATCAGCCCGCCGGTCGCCAACTCAAGGTTCAGGGCGTGACGCGTCAGCAGCGCAACGCCCAGGCCTGCCAGCACACATTCTCGCTGAGCCTCTGCGGATGAGACTTCCTGAGTCTGGTTGAAGTGCACGCGCTTCTCTTTGAAGTATTCTTCGCAGGCAAGCCGCGTCCCGGAGCCCGGCTCGCGCAGCAGCAATGTGTAGGGCTCGAGGTCCTGCAGGCGCAGCGGCCCCATATGACACAGTGGGTGATCCGGTGGCGCCACGGCGACGATCGGGTTGTTCAGGAATGGCAGGAACTCCAGGCCCATGTCTTGCGGAACCATGGACATGATCACCAGGTCGTCGCGGTTGTCCGACAGGCGCCGGATCACCTGGCCGCGATTGACCACCGTCAGTTGCAGGTTCACTTCCGGATGCTGGCGTTTGAAGGCGGCAAACAGATGCGGCACGAAATACTTGGCGCTGGATTCAATCGCCAGTTTCAGTTGCCCCTGCAACGAGCCCTGCATGTCCGACAGCTGCATGTCGAGGTTTTCCAGGCGTCCGAAAATGTCCCGGCTGGCTCGCTGTAACGCTTCAGCCGCTTCGGTCATGTAGAGCTTTTTACCGACGTAATCGAACAAAGGCTGGCCAATCAGCTCCTCAAGTTGACGAATCTGCAGGCTGACGGCCGGTTGTGTGAGCGACATTTCGTCGGCTGCGCGGCTGTAGGAGCGCAAATCACAGACCTCGTTGAAAATCTGCAATTGCCGCAAAGTCATACGCATCAATGACTTACGCATTATCTGGGTGCTCTCGTCGCGGGCTGATGCATTAACTATAAGTCTTTACTTATGCGCGACCCAATTTTTATTCATTTTTGTTAATCCCTTGTGGGCGCTAGTGTGGGCCTGCGACTGAATTGAAACATTTGGTCACGCGTCGACCTGGTCTAGCAGGTCGTGGGTACCACCGGCTCAAGGGAACCTCCAAGTGATAAAAAAGATCCTGATCGCCAACCGTGGTGAGATTGCCGTACGAATCGTGCGTGCCTGCGCCGAGATGGGCATCCGCTCGGTCGCGATCTATTCCGACGCCGACCGCCATGCCTTGCATGTCAAGCGTGCGGATGAGGCCCACAGCATTGGTGCCGAGCCCCTGGCTGGTTACCTGAACCCGCGCAAGCTGGTTAACCTGGCTGTGGAAACCGGTTGCGATGCGTTGCACCCCGGCTACGGTTTCCTCTCGGAAAACGCCGAGTTGGCGGACATCTGCGCCGAACGCGGAATCAAATTCATCGGCCCGGCGGCAGAAGTCATTCGCCGCATGGGCGACAAGACCGAAGCCCGCCGCAGCATGATCAAGGCAGGCGTGCCGGTGACCCCGGGCACCGAAGGCAACGTGTCGGGCATCGAAGAAGCCCTGAGCGAAGGTGATCGCATCGGTTACCCGGTGATGCTCAAGGCCACTTCCGGTGGTGGCGGTCGCGGTATCCGTCGTTGCAACAGTCGTGAAGAACTCGAACAGGCTTTCCCGCGCGTGATTTCCGAGGCCACCAAGGCCTTCGGTTCGGCGGAAGTGTTCCTGGAAAAATGCATCGTCAACCCGAAACACATCGAAGCGCAGATTCTCGGCGACAGCTTTGGCAACGTGGTGCACCTGTTCGAGCGTGACTGCTCGATCCAACGCCGTAACCAGAAGCTGATCGAGATCGCCCCAAGCCCGCAACTGACCCCGGAACAGCGCGCCTACATCGGCGACCTGTCGGTGCGCGCAGCCAAAGCCGTGGGTTACGAGAACGCCGGCACCGTGGAGTTCCTGCTCGCCGAGGGCGAGGTGTACTTCATGGAGATGAACACCCGGGTGCAGGTGGAACACACCATCACCGAAGAAATCACCGGCATCGACATTGTCCGCGAGCAGATCCGCATCGCTTCCGGCCTGCCGCTTTCGGTGAAACAGGAAGACATCCACCACCGTGGTTTCGCCCTGCAATTCCGGATCAACGCCGAAGACCCGAAAAACAATTTCCTGCCGAGCTTCGGCAAGATCACCCGTTATTACGCGCCCGGCGGTCCCGGCGTACGTACCGATACGGCGATCTACACCGGTTACACCATTCCGCCGTTCTACGATTCCATGTGCCTGAAACTGGTGGTGTGGGCGCTGACCTGGGAAGAGGCGATGGACCGTGGCTTGCGTGCCCTCGACGACATGCGTGTGCAAGGGGTCAAGACCACCGCCGCGTATTACCAGGAAATCCTCCGTAACCCGGAATTCCGTAGCGGCCAGTTCAACACCAGCTTCGTTGAAAGCCACCCTGAACTGACCAACTACTCGATCAAGCGCAAACCCGAAGAGCTGGCCCTGGCCATCGCCGCCGCCATCGCCGCCCACGCAGGCCTGTGAGGAATAGAACAATGAGCAAGAAAATCCACGTTACCGACACAATCCTGCGCGACGCCCACCAATCGTTGCTCGCCACCCGCATGCGCACCGAAGACATGCTGCCGATCTGCGACAAGCTCGACAAAGTCGGCTACTGGTCGCTGGAATGCTGGGGCGGTGCGACGTTCGACGCCTGCGTACGCTTCCTGAAAGAAGACCCGTGGGAGCGTCTGCGCCAACTGCGCGCCGCGTTGCCTAACACCCGCCTGCAAATGCTGTTGCGCGGCCAGAACCTGCTGGGCTACCGCCACTACAGCGACGACGTGGTCAAGGCATTCGTCGCCAAGGCAGCGGTCAATGGCATCGACGTGTTCCGCATCTTCGACGCGATGAACGACGTGCGTAACCTGCGCGTGGCCATCGAAGCAGTGAAAGCGGCGGGCAAGCATGCCCAAGGCACCATCGCCTACACCACCAGTCCAGTGCACACCATCGATGCGTTCGTGGCTCAAGCCAAGCAAATGGAAGCCATGGGTTGCGACTCGGTGGCGATCAAGGACATGGCTGGCCTGCTGACCCCGTACGCCACCGGTGAACTGGTCAAGGCGCTGAAGGCCGAGCAGTCGCTGCCCGTGTTCATTCACTCCCATGACACAGCGGGTCTGGCCGCGATGTGCCAACTCAAGGCCATCGAAAACGGTGCCGACCACATCGACACTGCAATCTCCAGCTTCGCCTCGGGCACCAGTCACCCTGGCACCGAGTCGATGGTGGCAGCCCTTAAAGGCACCGAATTCGACACCGGCCTGAATCTGGAATTGCTGCAGGAAATCGGTCTGTACTTCTACGCCGTGCGCAAGAAGTACCACCAGTTCGAAAGCGAATTCACCGCGGTCGATACTCGCGTGCAGGTCAACCAGGTTCCAGGCGGGATGATTTCCAACCTGGCCAACCAGCTCAAAGAGCAAGGCGCGCTGAACCGTATGGGCGAAGTGCTGGCCGAAATCCCGCGGGTTCGTGAAGACCTCGGCTTCCCGCCGTTGGTGACCCCGACCTCGCAGATCGTTGGCACCCAGGCGTTCTTCAACGTGCTGGCCGGCGAGCGCTACAAGACCATCACCAACGAAGTGAAGCTGTACCTGCAAGGCGGCTACGGCAAGGCGCCAGCCCCGGTGAACGAGCAACTGCGTCGCCAGGCTATCGGTAGCGAAGAAGTGATCGATGTGCGCCCGGCCGACCTGCTCAAGCCGGAAATGGCCAAGCTGCGTGAAGACATCGGTGCGCTGGCCAAGTCTGAAGAAGACGTGCTGACCTACGCCATGTTCCCGGACATCGGTCGCAAGTTCCTCGAAGAGCGCGCTGCCGGCACCCTGACACCTGAAGTGCTGCTGCCGATTCCGGAAGCCGGCAAAGTGGCCTCGGCGGGTGGCGAAGGCGTGCCGACCGAGTTCGTCATCGACGTCCACGGCGAAACCTACCGCGTCGACATCACCGGTGTGGGCGTCAAGGCCGAAGGCAAGCGTCACTTCTACCTGTCCATCGACGGCATGCCGGAAGAAGTGGTGTTCGAACCGCTCAACGAATTCGTCGGCGGCGGCAGCAGCAAGCGCAAGCAAGCCTCTGCACCGGGTCACGTCAGCACCACCATGCCGGGCAACATCGTCGATGTACTGGTCAAGGAGGGCGACACCGTCAAGGCTGGTCAGGCTGTGCTGATCACCGAAGCGATGAAGATGGAAACCGAAGTCCAGGCGGCCATCGCTGGCAAAGTCACCGCCATTCACGTGGCCAAGGGCGACCGGGTGAACCCGGGCGAAATCCTGATCGAGATCGAAGGCTGAGTTAACAGTCTCGATACAACGCTTTATACCTCGGGGGGGCATGTGCTCCCCTTTTTTTCGTCTGGAGTTTGTGCCCTGACGTTCAAGTGGGGTCAGAAGGTCGCTCGCTGCTGGCCTGTGGTGCATTATTTTGCAGTTTCAGTTGAATGGAACAGGGCCAAATCTGCATTTTATTGCGTGTATAGGGACTTCGTTGAAGATCAATATGCACTATATTGCGTATTTGCAATGAGCTAGTTTCAATGCAATGCATTTAATTGCAGGTGATGAGGATATGTTCAACCTGACCCTACAGATTTATACGAATGGGAAATGGCATGACGCTATGACTCTGAGCTTCGACAGCCCTGAACAGGGCTTCGAAAGCCGATGCAGCTTTGGTTACGCACAGACTTATCTATTCGAGAACCATGAGGACATTGGCTCACCCTATGCTGCGGCTGTGAGTGCCAGGTTTCCTCTGGAGTGGGATGGTCGACGATCCAACACACCGGCCTTTGTATATGACATTGCACCTGCTGGCGCGGCGAAAAGATTTCTCCTGGCACACTTGGGTCGTGACAAGCCTGCTGACATCAGTGCCGATCTTTACCTGTTGGCCAGAAGGACACCCGCGCCGATCGGTAACATGCGCATAAAAGAGTCTGCCGAGACTGTTGATCAGCGTGAGCCAATAGGATTCAAGCGTCAGGATGTGATCAGCCGTGATAACCGGTTTCTCGAGTACGCCTATGAACAAGGCGCTGCAATCGGAGGGGCGACAGGGGCCGGCGGAGAGGCGCCGAAGCTTTTACTGGCTCAGGGTAAGGATGCTGACTTCTACCCCGATGCAGTACTAAACGACGCAGACGTCATTCAGCACTGGTTTGTGAAGTTCTCTCGCAACAAAGGGACCAAGAACGATCAGGACATCCTCAGAAGCGAGTATCACTACTACAAGGCGCTGCAAGCGCTAGGCATCGAAACGGTGGCAGCGCAGGGGCTTGCGTTGGAAGAAGCGACCAAACCCAGTTTGTGGATGCAACGTTTTGACCGTCAGGTGACCCCTCAGGGGGTCGAGCGTTTTGCCGTGGAGTCGATCTACTCGTTGGCGCAAATTACGACGCCCGGTAGTGCGATGGACCACATTGAAGTGATTCGCATGCTTGCTGGACTGTGGCGTGATGCGGGGCAGGGGGATCGGATCCCTGATCTTGTTGCGGAATATCTGCGCCGGGATCTGCTCAACAAAATCCTCGGCAATTCCGATAACCACGGACGCAACACAGCAATCATTCGTGACACGGCCTCGTTCCGCTTGGCGCCGATCTATGACTTGGCGCCGATGGTCATGGACGACGAAGGCGTCACGAGGACCACCAAGTGGCCAAAGGCCTTGGAAAGGGCCGGGGATGTCAATTGGCGTGGTGTGTGCCAGGCCTTGGCCGAGCTGGCTGCCCCGAATGATCCTCTGGCAGCGTTGAGCGATTGGTCGATTTGTTTCGAACGCCTGCGCGAAGATGCCCATCACTTGATGGCACTTCCGGACATTTTGACGGACAGCGGATTGCCCGACGTGACGATGAATCACCCGCGCATCGCTTTGAAAAATCTGGAGCAACGGTTGAAAGAGTGGGATCTGAAATGAGTATGACTGTTGCCGAGCGCACGCAGCTCATAGAAGACATTCAAGAAGGACTCGCCCAGGGTTCGATTGAGATCGCTGAAGCTGTACGACGCCTGCGTGTAGAGGTCACCGGCCTGCACCAGACTCAATTCGCCAAAATGTGCAAAGTCTCGGTTCGCACTCTGGTGCATATCGAGCATGGGGAAGGGAACCAGACGTTGAAGTCGTTGAACGCGGTATTCCGGCCGTTTGGATTGAAGATGGGGGTGGTGCGGATTCGACGGGATGTCGGCTGAATCGCGCGTTGATGGTTAAAAGATCGCTGCCTGCGGCAGCTCCTGCACGGGATTTGTGTTCATCCTGCAGGAACTGCCGCAGGCTGCGATCTTTTGCTTTCAGGCTGTTAGCCGCGACATTCAGCCAGGCTTTTCATTTGCCCCGAAGCCGTCTGGTTTTCGTCACCCAGCCACTTCTCGAACCCGGCACCAATCGCTGGCCATTCCGAGTCCAGAATCGAGTACCACGCCGTATCGCGGTTCTGGCCTTTGACGACCATGTGCTGGCGGAACACCCCTTCAAAACTGAAGCCCAATCGTTCGGCCGCATATTTGGAGCGGGCGTTGGCGTTGTTGCATTTCCATTCCAGGCGACGGTAACCCAGGGCAAAGGATTCCTTGGCCAACAGGTAAACCGCCTCGGTGCTTTTCGGCGAGCGCTGCATCGGGGCGCCGAAGGTGACGTGGCCGATCTCGATACGGCCCTGGGCCGGGACGATGGACATCAGGCTGAGGATGCCTTGCACCTCGCCGCTGGCGCGATCGACCACGCTGAAGAAATACGGATCGCTATTGGCCGCATGGTTGTTCAGCCAATCGTTGAATGCGCTGCGCTCGGGGAAGGGGCCATACGGCAAGTAGTCCCAGAGTTTCGGGTCGGCGCCGGGGCCTTGCAGGGCTCGGAACAAGTCGTCGCCATGGCGCGCCGGGTCGAGTTTTTCCAGGCGGATGAAACGACCTTCGATAGTTTGTACTGAAGGCGCCGGGACGCCTTTCCATTCGGCGAGTGAATTCGACATGTCGTTCTCCTTGAACCTTAGATGGCTTTGCGAAACTGGATGAAACCGGGGCGTTCGGCGATGCGCTCGTAGAGCTGGATCGCGGTGGCATTGGTCTCGTGGGTCAGCCAATGGACCTTGCAGCAACCGTCGGCCTTTGCGGTGGTGTAGACATATTCGATCAGCTTGCGTCCGACGCCGGTACCACGGGTTTCTGGCGCCACCAGCAAGTCTTGCAGGTAGCACGAGTTTTCGATGCTCCAGTTGGAGCGATGGTAGATGAAATGCACCATGCCCACCGCTTTGCCGTCGGCCCAGGCGAGGGCTGCGTGGGTCGGTTCGCTTGGATCGAGCATGCGCTGCCAGGTGCTCTGACTGACCGCCTCGGGCAGCTCGGTGTTGTAGAAGCGCAAGTAGGCTTGCCACAGCGGCAACCACGCGGCGTGGTCGTCGGCGTTGACCTGGCGGATCTCGATCTGACTCATGGTGATTTCCTTAGCGCATCAATTGGGCGAGGGTCTGGTCGTTGACGTCGGGGCTGGCGGCCAGGCCTTCGCGTACGCCGGCGATGTCGGCGGGGCTACGGTTCTGGCTGAGCTTGCGCTTGCCTTCCAGACGGTCGATGGGAATGGCAAAACCGACGATGGCCTTGAGCATGCCGTCGATGTAATCGGCGGGGGCGTCGGCCACTGACCACGGTTGGGCGCGGCCAGCTTCATGACGGTCGGTGAGGGTGCTGACGATGTCGAGCAGCCGCCCGCCATCACTAAAGGTTTCGGCTCGACCATAGGCGTGTACGGCGACGTAGTTCCAGGTCGGCACGACTTTGCCGTGTTCGGCCTTGCTCGGGTAGAAGCCGGGGCTGACGTAGGCGTCGGCACCAGCAAAAATCAGGAGGGCTTCGGCACCGTCGCGCAGGTCCTTCCACTGTGGATTGGCTTTGGCCAGATGCCCGTACAACGTACCGTTCAAGCCTTGTTCGCGATGCAGCAGCACCGGCACATGACTGGCTTGCAGGCCACTTTCGCCGTGGGTCACCAATATGGCGAGACGGGTGGCGAGGATCAGTTCATGCAGTTGGGACAACTCTTCGATGGCAAAAGCGCGCGGCGTGTACATGGAGATATTTTCCTTGGCGAATATCTGCATCCTAGGCAGGCTATTGGTCTGTTGTAAGAGCCATTAACGAGCAATTTCATAGGTCCATTGCCATGACGGATGTGCCGCTTTCCTTGTCGTTCAACCCGGCCGGTATCGAGCTTGACCGTCGCCAGGGACTGAGCCGCCAGCTCTATCAGGCTTTGCGCCTGCGCGTCCTCGATGGACGATTGACCAGCGGTACACGGCTGCCGGCCAGTCGTGACCTGGCCGCGGCACTGGCGATTTCCCGTAACAGCGTGGTGCGCGCCTATGATCAGCTGTATGCCGAAGGCTTCATCGAGGGGCGCGTCGGGGATGGCACTTATGTCGCGCAACTGCCTCAGGCGGCGTTACCGGCAAAAAAACTATCCACAAAAATATCCACAGGCTTTTCAACAGGGTTACCCACAACCTTATCCACAAATTTGCTCGATTTACCTGTGGATTCATCCAGCGAAGTTATCCACAGCGAGCCGTTGGCACGGGTCAAAAACAACCATTTACCCAGCCCGCCGAGCGGACCGCCCCGGGCATTTCGGGTGGGGGTTCCGGCGTTCGACCTGTTTCCATTCGAGGTCTGGGCCAAGCTGAATGCGGCCTTCTGGCGCAAACCGGAATTGCAGCAGCTGTGCTATGGCGACCCGGCCGGCGATGCGCGCTTGCGCGGGATGATCGCCGCGTATTTGCGCAGTTCTCGAGGCATGCAATGCACGGCTGAGCAAATTGTGATCACCAGTGGCGCGCAGCAGGGGATCAGCCTTTGTGCACAACTGCTGGTGGAACCTGGCGATGGGGTGGCGATTGAAAATCCCGGGTATCGGGCGGCGGGTCATGCGTTCGCCGTGGCGGGTGCACGGCTGCATGGGGTGGCGGTGGACAGCGAGGGCATCGATTGCAGTGAACTGGCAAAGATCAGTGATTGTCGGCTGACCTATGTCACGCCGTCACACCAATATCCCACCGGCGTAGTCATGAGTCTGGCGCGACGCCTGGAGTTGCTGGCCTGGGCAGAGCGCACCCAGGGTTGGATCGTCGAGGACGATTACGACGGCGAGTACCGCTACAGCGGTGCACCGCTGGCGCCTTTGGCGGCGCTGGATCGGCAAGGCCGGGTGCTTTACGTGGGCACGTTCGGCAAAGTGGCGTTTCCAGCGTTGCGCCTGGGTTACCTGGTATTGCCACCGGGGCTGGTGCAGGCGTTTGCGCAACGGCGTGCGGTAGACGTCAGGCATTCGGAGGTCAGCACCCAAGCGGTGATGGCCGAGTTCATGGCGGCCGGGCACTTCCAGCGACACATCCGCCGTATGCGGCGCGCGGCGTTGAGTCGGCGCAATGCGCTGCTCAGTGGTTGGCCGTTGGATTTGCCCGGTGTTGGTCCGTTACCCTCAGTCGCTGCGGGACTGCACATGACAGTGCCGGTCGATAGCGTGGCGCGTGAGCAAGAACTGATTGAATTGGCGACGGGCGTCGATGTCGAGATCAACGGTTTGAGCAGCTATTGGTTGCCGCAATCCACCACCCCGATCGATCTACGTGCGGGGTTGGTGCTGGGGTTTGTCGCGGTACCCGAAAAATCGATCGAGGCGGCGCTGGAGCGATTGCGTACGGTGTGGTGCGCACGCTGAAACGGGCGGCTGATCAGCCCGCCCGTACTCAGTCATCACCATTTTCCTTTCTGACGTTCACGGCTTACGAAAAAACAGCGAACTCGCCAGTTGCGGGCTGATTGCACTGCGATAGATGGCGATCACCTCGCTGCTGGAGGCCGAACGCAAGTCGTATGCCCCGGCCAACACCCGTTGCTCATGCAATTTCAAGTGAGCGGCTGTAAACGCTTCGACAGGGCTGTCGGCAGCGGCGTAATGAAAATGTGCGTACCACAACGTTTGCCCGGTGCCACGCTCGCGAATCTCGTACTCCTGCAGGTAATCCTTACGCGGGCCTTTGAGTCGGCGTCGGCCGCCACTTGGCGAGATATCGATTTCGTTTTTGCTCGATAACCATTCGACGCGGGCAGCCGTGGGCGGCTGTTGCTTGATCATCTCAACCCGAATGCGGTGACCCTCGGCGTAGAGTCGATCGCGTGCGCTGCCCAGCTCTGCAACCAGTGTTGTCGTGGAGTCGGTTGAGTTCGAGTGGGTCGGGGCTTGTTCCAGCGCCTTGGCACTTTTATCGAGCTGCTCAGCTTTGTTTTGGAACAGCTCCTCGATCTCTACTGGGATGCGGCCGGGCTTTTTTGCGCTGGCTTCGGTTTGCCGGATGAAGCTTTCCACCCCATCGAGTAGCGTGCGACTTTGAGTGATTTGCGTGTCGAGGTCAGCTACTGGAGCCGTCGGGCGACGGGGTCTGACTTTTACTCGTTCAAGCCAGACGCCCGGTGTTTTTTCATGAAAGGTGGCAATCACCTTGCCCGTCATGGGCGACTTCACATCGAGCAGAATGGCTTCTCCCGGTGCCGAAGGGCGCACTTCGCCCACTACCGTACCCTTGAAGCGTGTTTTGATGACCCGTTTTCGCGATGCCGGTCCGGATCTTGAGGGGGCGGGGCGAGGCTCCAGCGGTTGTTGCTCTCGCAGCAACTGCGCCAGGAAGTTCTCGGCTGCCTGCTGGAAGCCGCTGATTCGACTGCGCAAGTGTTTGAACGGTTGCTCCAGCACGGCATCCTTATGGTTGAGGGCAAAGTCTTCGAAGGACTGATCGATGGTAGCAAACTGCTCAACCAAGCCACTGAGGCCTTCAACACGTTCGTTCACTTTCCAGGTGCCTCCTTCCACCATCAGCTCCTGCGATGTCTGGATGATCAGGTTGGAGGTATCGAGCAGGGACATGAATTCACTGCGTGCCTGGGTGAGCGCAACACTGTTGCCTTCTTTCAGGCAGACCTCACGGGCCAACGAAACCTGAAGGCCTTTGAGATCGTTAAGGCTGAACGCGGGCAGTTTTGTCCGGTAAGTGCTGGCCACTTCCGCTGCACTTCGACCGAGTCGGCTCAACTCCTGGAAGCGCGATTGGGCAAACTCGATCTTGCCAATCATGCCCTCGGTCAGATCGACCATCTTTTTGTAGGTCGCGCGGTCGCCGGTACCCTCTGCCGTTTCTTCAGCTTCCAGTAGCGCCAGGGTTTCCCTCAGGGTTTGAGCGAAAGTTGGGGCGCGTTGATCAAGCCATGTCTGGTTGAAGAACAACTGGGTGCCGAGCATTTCGACCATGGTGGTTCGGTAGTTGTGAACCGTATCGAGCAGGTTCAGCGATTTCAGTTGTTCGATGGGGATGGCGTAATCCTGGGTGCGGCGCTCGAGCTTCTCAAGAAACTGCCCTTGTGCGGCCAGCAATGCTTCGTCGCCGACCGTGTTTTTCATGGCGTTGTGGGCGTCCGTCAGCTCTTCGCGTGCCCGTTCGCGCTCGTTATCAAATTCGACCAATTGCTTTTTCAGCTCGGCGATGCGTGCACGGTTTTGCTGTTGCAGCGCTTTGCGCCGGCTCGACAAACCGCCACCACGCAACCGAAGGCGTGTATCGACGAACCACTCGCCGCGGTTATTGCTGATGAGCGCAGGACCGCTTTGCAGCGGTTGTTGTCGGGTATCGATGATCGAGACTTCACCCGAGTCCTCGACGGTCACCTCGAACCAGCGTTCACCCACAGGCGCGTAATACTTGCCCGCGTGTTGATAGAGGTAGCGATGGATACCGCTTTCGCTGTCGGGTGGGGTGAGCTGTCCGGGCCGGGTAATGCTGAAGCGATCCAGGGTTTTGGTCAGGCTCAGAGCGGTGTCGGTCAAGACTGAAATACGATGTTGCGCGGGCTGCTCACCGACGATTTCGGGGTTCTGAGAAAAGGTTACAGGGCCTGCCGGGTTTTCCTGGCGCTCGGTCGCCACGGTGGCCGGCTTCTCTTCCTCGATTCTGCGACCAGTCGGGCTGCGTGTGCTGGCGTGGTGAGCAAGGACCATGGCCAGGGTCAGCAACAGGTCCGTCATTGCTGTTTTCTGTTGTTCGCGGTCGCCTGTTTCACCTGCATCCAGCGTGTTTTGCAGGTCATCCAATACCTGCCAGACCCAGGCGGCTGTTCCGACAGTTTTACCGAGAAAGGGAAGCGCCGCATTGAGGATCATCCAGGCTGCGTGCTTGAAGGTATCCCAACGATTTTGTGCATTGGATACAGATTGTCGTTGGGCCATCCCGACCATTGCATTGACGTTGGCCTTATACAAAGTGGCCAGGTAATCCGTGGCGATAACCTGAGTGCCAAGGGACAGCGGCCCGTTCATCTGCAGGGAAGTCAGTGGATCGGCCAGCAGTTGCGACACGGACCAGACCGAAGGCCGGTCGCCGGTGAACATGTAGTTGGCATAATTGGCGCGCGCCCCCTCCGGCAGCCAGGCGAGCACCGATTGGCGCAATGTCGGGGAATGCTTGATGGCATAGATCAGGTTGGCCGGGGTCGGGTATTGGCTTAATGGCTGATCGAGTAATGGCCGGTAGAGCAGGCAAGGTCCCTTATCCATCTGCCGAGGCCCGATCACAAACATGTTGGTTACCTCGTCCGTGGAGCCCCCCACGCGCCAACCCGGACTGAACGCCAGAGGACGGATGACAATCTCCTGGCCATCCACCCAACGATTTGAATCCAGAACCTGCACCACGGCAGCGACATAGCGATAGCCCAATTCGTCGATCCCGTTCTGCGCGCGAATCTTTTGTTGCAGGGCCAGCAGGGGCAGTTCGACGCGTAAATGGCTGGTGAACAGGTTCTGCCGACGCAGGCTATCGAGGGGATCGTCAAGCAGCTTGCTTTTTATCAGTGCCGGGTAGTTCTTGCCGATGTCGACGCTGACGATCAACGCCTCCAGATAGCTCACCGTCATCCATGCTGGCAACGCGGCGGCACTGGAGCTGCGCACGGACTTGTTACCCCGCGGCAAGGCAATCAGGTTTTGCAATGCAAGGTCGACCAGGCTCAGGGTGGTGCGCTCAGGTTCCACCAGCGGTATAAAGCTGCCCCAGACCACCAGGCTATCGACCTCGATCTCGATGTCGGCCAGGTTGATTTGCGCGGCATCGGCGTGCTGTTTGAGCATGGTTTCGCGCAGCTGCTCCAATGCGAATTCGCGGATCGGTTTGATCCCGTCCTGAAAGGACTGCCCGGCGTTCCGATTGCGTACCGTTGCCAAATCCATCAAATGTCGGCTGTAAGCGGTAAGGTCGCGGGATGAAGCGCCAGCCATCCAGTCTGGCAGCGCTTGTTCGACCTGCTTGAACCGCGTAGATGACTGTTTGTCGGTCGGGTCGAGTTCGTTGGTCGTGCGGCTGATGTGGGGCGCCAGGTTGGTGTTCGCCACAGCACTGTCGTTGTCTCCCAGGGCGCCAATGGCGTCCGCTTGCAGGGCAATCAGGTTGCATGCCACGTGGTCGAAAAAATTGCCCTCGGGCTCGATCAGCCGCCATTGCAAGGTCTTGCCGGCGGACTCCCCGTCGACATACGTCTGCAAGGACTCCCCCAGTTCCTGCAAGGAATTGCATGCCTGGAAACCACGGGTGATGGTGTGACTGAGGATCAACGTGCGACCAGCCAGGGTTCCGATCAGAACAGCGACGTCGAGGGTATTGATGTGGGTCGAGACATTATCGCTCACGTAGTCAAGGTCGATCAGGCAGGCGCGCGAAGCAAAGCGGTCGTCAACTGAGCGTGTGCTTTTGTCCGGATGGGCGAACAGGTGGCGGGCCATGGCGATCTGGTCGCTGTCCCAATCGGGGCTGGTTTCCAAATTCCAGAACTCACGCAACGATTTGGACAGGCCTTGCCAGCGGGGGGTCGAAGGACCGGTGAACTGGTTCCAGTAATCGACCTGTTGCTCTTGAAAGGCGACAAACAGTAACGGTGCCAGTTCGTTGAGCAGACGCCCGATGGCATCGATGCTGACAGGCAGTTGCGTCGGCGTCGGTTCTTGAGGTTGCAACGTGAGGAAATGCTCGCCATCGAGATAGACCACTGGCGTTTTTGTTACACCATGGCGTACCAGGGCGTCGGTCAGCGATTCGAAATGTCGTGGTCCGGGGACGACGTGTTGGTCGTGAAAGATCCAGGTCGGCGTCACCACCATGGCAAGGCGTGGATCGATTGGCAGGTTCGTGTACAGCGCTTTCAGCGCGGGTATCAGCGCTTGCGTGGCGACTTCCCTGATCGAGGGCCCTGCCACCAATTGGGTGAGCAGGGCTTCTTGATCGGCGGGAAGGTTGGTTGAGGCAGAGTCCGTTGCGTCTGGCATGGTCACATCCTTTGTGAAGGGGGCAGGTACCGTTGAATAGTCGGTGCGCGATCCACTGCAGGTTAGTGACGGGTAGCGTGATGTTGGCGGTATATAAATCTCGCGGGCAAAAAAAGATCTGCATTGGCGCAGATCTTTTTTGTCCACTGGATCGCGAGGTGTATCAGGTGCCTGACTTGATCTTGGTCCAGGCCCGGGTCCGTGCGCGTTCGGCATCACGTGGCAACGGTTGCAGAGTGTAGAGCGTGCTCATCGCCGTATCGGTCGGGTACAGGTTCGGGTTGTTGCGAATCGCCGGGTCGACCATTTCCGTGGCGTCCTTGTTCGGGTTCGGGTAGCCGACGAAATCACTGACCGGTGCGATCACCTGGGGTTGCAGCAAGTAGTTGATGAAGGTGTAGGCGTCTTCCGGGTTCTTCGCGCCCTTCGGAATGGCGAGCATGTCGAACCAGATCGGTGCGCCTTCCTTGGGCAAGCGCATGTCGACGATCACACCGTTCTTCGCTTCTTTGGCGCGATTGGCGGCTTGCGAGAAGCTGCCGGAATAACCGACCGCGACGCAGATGTCACCGTTGGCGATGTCGGCCATGTACTTCGACGAATGGAAATAGGTCACGTACGGGCGGATCTTCATCAACAATGCTTCAGCCTTGTCGTAGTCCGCAGGCTTCTTGCTGTTGGGGTCCAGGCCGAGGTGTTGCAGGGCCAGCGGCAGGATCTCCGACGGCGAGTCGAGCAGGGCGACGCCGCACTGCTTGAGCTTGCTGATGTTCTCTTCCTTGAAGATCAGGTCCCAGCTGTCCACTGGCGCGTTTTCGCCGAGGGCGGCCTTGACCTTGTCCGGGTTGAAGCCGATCAGGATGGTGCCATACATGTAGGGCACGGCGAATTTGTTACCCGGATCGTTGGCCTCGATCAGCTTCATCAGCTTGGGGTCAAGGTGATTCCAGTTCGGCAACTTGCTGCGATCCAGGGGTTGGAACACCCCGGCTTCGATCTGCTTGGCGAGGAATACGTTGGACGGCACCACGACGTCGTAGCCGGAGTTACCGGTCAACAACTTGGCCTCCAGGGCTTCGTTGGTATCGAAGATGTCGTACACCAGTTTGGTCTGGGTGTTCTGCGCCTTGAAGTCTTCCAGGGCTTTGGGGGTGATGTAGTCGAACCAGTTGTAGACGCGCAACGTGCGTTCTTCGGCGTGTGCAACGCTGCTGAGCGCCGTGGCGCACAGCGCAGGCACGACTAAACGCTTAAGACTTTTCATGCTTGTGCTTCCTCATCAAGCGCTTTCGAAACCTTCGAGAACGTTCACCGCATTGATGCCGATTTCTTCGACCGCGTAACCACCTTCCATGACGAACAGCGTCGGCACGCCGAGGCCGGCGATGCGCTTGCCCATGGCCAGGTAATCCGGGCTGTCGAGTTTGAATTGCGAGATCGGATCGTCCTTGAAGGTGTCGACGCCCAACGACACGACGACGACGTCGGCACCGTAGCTTTCGATTTCTTTGCAGGCCTGTTCCAGCGCTGCACTCCAGGTGTCCCAGCCTGAACCGGCGGCCAACGGATAGTTGAAGTTGAAGCCTTCGCCGTCGCCTTCGCCCAACTCATCTTCGTAGCCGAGGAAGAACGGGAACTCGGCTTCCGGATGACCGTGGATCGAGGTGAACAGCACGTCGCTGCGCTCGTAGAAAATCGATTGGGTGCCGTTGCCGTGGTGGTAGTCGACGTCGAGGATCGCGACCTTTTTGTGGCCCTGGTCGAGGAACGCCTGGGCGGCGATGGCGGCGTTGTTGAGGTAGCAATAACCGCCCATCAAGTCGCTGGCGGCATGGTGTCCCGGTGGACGGCATAGGGCGAATGCACTGCGGGCACCGCGCTGGATTTCAGCTTGGGCGGTCAACGCAACTTGTGCTGCGCTGTACGCGGCCTGCCAGGTGCCGGCGGTGATCGGGGCGCCGCCGTCGAAACTGTAGTAGCCGAGCTGGCCGTGCAGGCTGGTGGGTTTGATGCGGCGCAGGGTGCGAGCCGGCCAGGTGTAGGGGAGCAAGTCTCCGTCGGTGTTGAACTCGGTCCAACGGGCCCAGGCGCCTTTGAAGAAGTCGAGATAGTCGCGGCTGTGGATGCGCTCGATTGGTCCGAGGCCGAAATCCTTCGGCGCTTCGACAGGGCCGAGGTTCTGTTTTTGCACCCGTGAAAGTACGTGGTCGGCACGCGAAGGCATTTCGAAGCAGGGCTTGAGTTGCCCGTCTATCAATTCGCAACGGCCGTGGTGCAGGTGGTGATCGTCCGAGTAGATCGTCAGCATTTCTTGTTCTCCGCAGGCTGATTCGGTTGAACACAGTCTTGCGGTGCGGATGGATTTGGAGAACGGCAGGAAAGGCCAAAAGGGGATTGATATGGCCAAAACATATGACCGGAATTCGCCCTTTGAAGGTACGGTGTTCCGGCCACTGCATGTCCTAAGGTCGAAACTGACTCGGCGCCACACCACTCCAGCGCACAAACGCATGGCGAAAACTCGCGGTCTCGCTGAAGCCCAGCGCCTCTGCAATCTGATAGATCGGCAGTTGATCTTCACGGAGCATTTGCTTGGCCTGTTCGAAGCGCAGTTCGTCGAGCAACTCCTGGTAGCTGCAGCCCATGTCCTTGAGGTGCCGGCGAAGTGTGCGCGCCGAGCAATTCATCTGTTCGGCCAGACCTTCCAGTCCGGGCGCTGCGTTCAATTGCGCGCTGAGCAATTGCCGAATTCGACCCAGCCAGGCCTGGCGCCCGGTGAACTCAAGGTTCTGCTTGCGGCAACGCTCGGCCATGGCTTGATGGGTAATCGCGTCAGCGAGCGGCAAAGGTTGATCCAGCCAGCGCTTGTCGAAGGCGAAGGCATTGTTCGGTGCGCCAAAGCGCAGCGGGCAGTCGAAGTGCTGAGCGTAGCTCGCCTCGTAGTCGGGAGCGGCATGTTCCAGGCGAGCGGCAACCAGGGGCAGGGGATGGCCGAGCAAATCGTCACAGGTGACTTTCAGTGACACCAGGCAGAACTCGGCGTTGAACACCGCCATGGCCGGACTCTCGCGGTAGTCGGCGGCAACGAACCAGACGCGCTCGCCGTCGTCCTCCAGGCTCAGTTCGAAAAGCGTTCCCAGCAGCGCCGGATAACGCATCGCCAGCCGCAAAGCGTCACCGAAGGTGGCACTGGTGAGCAGTGCGTAACCGAGAATGCCGTAGCAGGAAACGTGCATCCGCCGACCCAGTTCCAGACCGATGTCATGCTTGAGTGCGACGGCGTTGGCGCAAACCTGCATCTCCTGGTTGGTGGTGATTCTCGTATCGGCGCGGCTCAGGTCCGCCGCGCTGATGCCACTGCCGGCCAATAGCGCTTCGCTGGGCAAACCGTCGGCCTTGAAGGCGTTGAGTATCAGGGAGACGGCGTTGAGCGTGGTGAGGTGGGAGTGGAGCATAGGGACTTCCAGCCTTGGGATGGCTGGAGCGCAGCAAGTTGCATGCCGGGTGAAGTCCCTGTAGGAGCGAGCCTGCTCGCGATGACGGCGGGTCAGTTACATCAATGTGAATGGCAGGCCGCTATCGCGAGCTTGCTCGCTCCTACAGGAAAAATGTGGTGTCAGCTCAGTTCACCGCAGAGATCGAGTTCGACAAGCCGACGGACCTCTACGGCCTCAAGCCCTGCACCCAACAACCCATGCAATTTGCCGAACGCCGCTTCACGGGTCATGCCGCCACCGGACAACACGCCCACAGCGCGCAAGCGACTGCCGGCTTCATAGACGTCCAGTTCAACCCCGCCTTCGTGGCACTGCGTCACCGCCACCACTACAACACCGTTATCCCGCGCACGGCCGAGGCTGGCGAGAAACTCAGGGTTGTCGCTCGGGCCGGTGCCGCTGCCGTAACACTCCAACACCAGGCCCTCAATTCCACTGTCGAGCAGGCCGTCGAGGATCCCGGCGCTGATGCCAGGAAACAGTGGCAACACAGCGACATTCGCCAATTGTCTGGGTTGGTTGTAATTCAATTGCGTTGGAATCGACGCCGCTTTCACGCCACCGCCCTGACGCTCCAGGCGCTTGAACGGATGCCGACCAAAACTGCGTACTTTCGCGCAACGGGTCGGGTCGAGCAGTTCGCCGTGGAAGTACAAATGCACGCCTGGCGCCAGGCCTTGGCCAAGGGCAACCAGCGCGCCTCCAAGGTTTTCCCAGGCATCGCTATCGGTCACGCCGGCCGGCAGCATGGAACCGGTGAAGCACACGCGGGCATGCAACCCCAACAGTTGAAAGCTCATGGCCGCGGCGCTGTAGGCCAGCGTGTCGGTGCCGTGCAGGATCAGCACACTGTCGCAACCTTGCACTTCAACCGCATCAACGACGGCTTCACGCAGTTGCTGCCAGTACGCCGGGGTCATGTTGGCGCTGTCGATCAGCGGCGACATCTCGCGAAAGCGCCACTGCGGCACCACCAACTCGGGTTGGCTGTGCAGATACTCACGCATCCGCGCTTCGAAACCGGACGCCGGGGCCAGGCCATGGGCGCTGGCCTGCATGCCGATGGTGCCGCCGGTGTAGAGCACCATGACGTGCTGGGCTGCAGGGTAGGTCGAGGAATTCATGGCGATTCTCCGGATGTATGGGTTCCTGTGGGAGCGAGCTCCCACAGCGGATTGCCGCACTTTAACCGATCAGCTTTGCGCTGCGGTCACGCCTTGCGGCTCGGCTTGCACCCGTACGGCGGCAGGCGGATTGGCCGGCCATGCCTGGGGATCCAGATCCAGATCCGGGAATTTGCTCGAATCGAATACTGGTGTGGTGATGCCCGCGGCACGTTGATCATCGTAGTCACGCAGGATGCGCATGCCGACTTTGAACAGCAGGAACAGCGCGATCAGGTTGACGAACGCGAGCATGGTCATGGTGATGTCGGCGAAGGCAAATACGGTGCTGAGGTTTTCGATGGCGCCCCAGAAAATCAGCGCCAGCACCAGCGTGCGATAGCCCATCAGCACCTTGCGGTTTTCTCCGATCAAAAAGCGCAGGTTGCTCTCGCCCAGGTAGTAGTTGTAGAGGATCGAGGTGAAAACGAACAACGCAAGGGCCACGGAGATGAACATCCGGCCCCAGTCACCGACCACGGCGGCCAGAGAGTTCTGGGTCAGGGCAATGCCGTCGCCTTCGAAGCCCGGGGTGTAGAAACCGGAGAGCAGGATCAGCAGCGCGGTGCAGGTGCAGATCACGAAAGTGTCGAGAAACACGCTGAACGCCTGAACCACACCTTGTGCCACCGGGTGCTCGACCGACGCTACGGCCGCCACGTTCGGCGCACTGCCCAGGCCTGCTTCGTTGGCGAACACGCCACGTTTCACGCCCATGACAATGGCGCTGCCGATCAGGCCACCGAAGGCCTGGTCCAGGCCGAAGGCGCTCTTGACGATGGTCATCAGCATGCCCGGCACGTGATCGAATTGCAGCACGATCACGTAGAGGGTCACGCCGATGTACACCAGGGTTTTGACCGGTACCAACAGGTCGGCGACCTTGGCGATACGCTTGATCCCGCCGATGAACACCAGGCCGAGCAGTACGGCCAGGCCCAGGCCGGTGTACGTGGTGTCGAGGCCGAACGCGTTGTTCAGTGAGTGTGTCACGGCGTGGGCCTGCAGGCCATTGAAGGCGAAGCCGAAGGTCACCAGCAACAGGAACGCCATCAACATGCCCAGCCAGCGTTTTTGCAGGCCGTGCTGGATGTAATAGGACGGGCCGCCGCGGAAGGTGCCGTCGGAGTCGGTGCGTTTGTAGAGTTGGCCGAGGGAGCATTCGAAGAAGCTGCTGGACATGCCGACCAGTGCGGTCACCCACATCCAGAACACGGCACCGGGGCCGCCAAGCGTCACGGCAATGCCGACGCCGGCGATGTTGCCCGCACCGACGCGGCCGGCGAGGCTGAGCATCAGGGCCTGGAACGAACTGAGTTGCCCGGCGCTGCTTTTGAGGCTGTCCCGGAACACCGCGAACATGTGGAAGAAATGACGCAACTGAACGAAACGCGAGCGGATCGTGAAGTAGCTACCGAGCCCGACAATGAGCACGATCAGTACTTTCCCTGAGAGGAAGTCGTTAATGACTTCGAGCATGGATTATTCCTCGCTGTTTTTTATGTAGGCAAATGCTGGCCGGGCAGACACATCGAGTTACACCCCTTGGCGCGCGGCACCATGGGCGGTACGAAGTTCGTCCCGGTTTCATATCGCGGGTTTGTTATTAGTTCGGGTTTCGCATGGGTTGTGGCCTCGCTACCGACGACCTCCCATGCGAAGAGGGGCGGCACTATACCGATGACAGTGCCGTCCGTCTGCACGGTTGTGGTGCGTTCGATGAAGCGAGCCTTTGAAACACCCGACACTAATGGCGTCGGGCTTATGTGGAGATTGCTTTTCTGTGGGATCGCCGCATCGCCGCTCCCACATTGGTCAGTCCCCAGGCATACGTTTTTCGCTGGCAAACAGTTAAAAAAAAGGGCCTGGGGACTAAATCCCCAAGCCCTCAAAAGGTGAGAGGTGTCTAGTCCCTCGACCTGGTGAGCGGTGCTACAAGTAACGCGTCGGGTTATGCCTTCAGAGGCACCAGGCGCGGAGCAATCATGTTTTCCGGGCGCAGGATGTCGGCGAGCATGGCTTCGTCGAGCAGACCTTCTTCGCGCACCAGTTCCAGCACGCCACGGCCGCTTTCCAGAGCGATACGGGCGATGCGGGTGGCGTTTTTGTAGCCGATGTACGGGTTCAGCGCGGTGACCAGGCCGATCGAGTGCTCGACCAGTTCACGGCAGCGTGCTTCGTTGGCGGTGATGCCGACGATGCAGTGTTCGCGCAGCATGTCCATGGCGCGTTGCAGCAGACGGATCGAGTCGAGGATCTTGAAGGCGATCAGCGGCTCCATCACGTTCAGTTGCAGCTGGCCGCCTTCGGCCGCCATGGTCAGGGCCAGATCGTTACCGATGACCTGGAATGCAACCTGGTTCACGGCTTCCGGGATCACCGGGTTGACCTTGCCTGGCATGATCGAGCTGCCTGGCTGACGCGCTGGCAGGTTGATCTCGTTGATGCCGGTGCGCGGGCCGCTGGACAGCAGGCGCAGGTCGTTGCAGATCTTCGACAGTTTGACCGCGGTACGCTTGAGCATGCCGGAGAACAGTACGAAGGCGCCCATGTCGGAGGTCGCTTCGATCAGGTCGGCTGCGGGTACCACCGGTTGGCCGCTGATCACGGCCAGACGCTGTACGGCCAGGGCCTGGTAGCGCGGGTCGGCGTTGATGCCGGTACCGATCGCGGTGCCGCCCAGGTTCACTTCGGTCAATACTTCCGGGGCCAGGGTCTTCAGGCGGGCCAGGTCTTCGCCCATGGTGGTGGCGAAGGCACGGAACTCTTGACCCAGGGTCATCGGTACGGCGTCTTGCAGTTGGGTCCGACCCATCTTCAGGACGTGGTTGAATTCTTCACCCTTTGCCGCGAATGCCTGAATCAGGCTGTCGAGGCTGGCGAGCAAGGCGTCGTGACCGAGCAACAGGCCCAGACGGATCGCCGTCGGGTAGGCGTCGTTGGTCGACTGCGCCATGTTCACGTCGTCGTTCGGGTGCAGGTACTGGTATTCGCCTTTCTGGTGACCCATGGCCTCCAGTGCAATGTTGGCGATGACTTCGTTGGCATTCATGTTGGTCGAAGTGCCAGCGCCGCCTTGAATCATGTCCACCACGAACTCTTCGTGGAAGTCGCCGCGGATCAAGCGTGCACAGGCTTCGCTGATGGCCGCGTGCTTGGCTTCGCTCAGGTGACCCAACTCACGGTTGGCGTCAGCAGCGGCCTGTTTGACCATGGCCAGGCCGACGACCAGTTTCGGGTAGTGCGAAATCGGAACGCCCGAAAGGCGGAAGTTATTCACCGCTCGCAGGGTCTGGATACCGTAATACGCTTGAGCGGGTACTTCGAGGGCGCCAAGCAGGTCAGTTTCTGTACGGAATGATGCAGCGGAGGACATGATAGAAATCATCTCAATATGGACCCGGTCTGTGCCGGAACGTTGTGAATGCTAGGCTTGTGCAGGATTTTGGGCCAATGCTGTTAAACACTAGGCTATGCACATTCGGCATAATGCCCGTGTGACGCCGGCTTGGCGGCAAACGTGTGACCTAAATTGGTGCGTCTCCGGGAGGACGTGATGAATCTGGAAAGCAAATGGCTGGAGGACTTCAGTGCCCTGGCCGCCACCCGCAGCTTCTCCCAGGCAGCGGAACGACGTTTTGTGACGCAGCCGGCGTTCAGCCGGCGAATCCGCAGCCTGGAGGCGGCACTGGGGCTGACGCTGGTCAACCGCTCGCGCACGCCGATCGAACTGACGGCGGCGGGACAATTGTTTCTGGTCACCGCACGCACCGTGGTCGAGCAGCTCGGCGAAGTGTTGCGCCATCTGCATCATCTGGAAGGCGGGCAGGGCGAAGTGATGCAGGTCGCTGCCGCGCACTCCCTGGCGCTGGGTTTCTTTCCGCGGTGGATCGCGCAGTTGCGCAACGAAGGCTTGAACATCGCCACCCGTCTGGTGGCGACCAACGTCGGTGACGCGGTGCATGCGCTGCGTGAAGGCGGCTGCGATCTGATGCTCGCGTTCTACGATCCGGATGCCGCGATGCAGATGGACCCGGAAATTTTTCCTTCGCTGCACCTGGGGCACACCGAGATGCTGCCGGTGTGTGCCGCCGATGCCGAGGGCAAACCGTTGTTCGACCTGGAAGGCGAAGGCAGCGTGCCCTTGCTGGCCTACAGCGCGGGAGCCTTTCTCGGTCGGTCGGTGAACATGCTGTTGCGCCAACGGGCGCTGCGCTTCACCACGATCTACGAAACCGCCATGGCCGACAGCCTGAAAAGCATGGCCCTGGAAGGGCTGGGCATCGCCTGGGTGCCGCAACTGAGCGTGCGTGCCGAATTGGCGCGCGGCGAGTTGGTGGTCTGTGGTGGGCCGCAATGGCATGTGCCGCTGGAGATTCGCCTGTATCGCTGCGCTCTGGTACGCAAAGCGAATGTGCGGCTGTTGTGGCGCAAATTGGAAGGAGGGGCGGCACAGGGCGCAGCCGGTTCCTGAGACCAATGGAAAACCCTGTGGGAGCTGGCTCTCGGGCGGTGCCTGCACGCTGACCTTGAGGTCAATAAAACCGGTGCTTTGCGCCGTATGACAGATGGTCGTCACAGGGGCTGTTTATCCTCTTCTTTGAGGTATACTGCGCGGCCTTCGGCCGGTTACGACCGGCCATAATTCGTACAATCAAGCCACGCATCCTGCGTGGCTTGTTGTTTTTTGATGCGCCTGCGGGCGCCCAGAGAGAAGAGGCACGACGATGAGTGCATTGGTTGGCGTGATCATGGGCTCCAAGTCCGATTGGTCCACCCTTAGCCACACCGCCGATATGCTGGAAAAGCTCGGCATCCCTTACGAGGTGAAGGTGGTTTCTGCCCACCGCACCCCGGACCTGCTGTTCCAGTATGCTGAAGAAGCGGAGGCGCGTGGCATCGAGGTGATCATCGCCGGTGCCGGCGGCGCAGCCCACTTGCCTGGCATGTGTGCGGCCAAGACCCACCTGCCGGTGCTGGGCGTACCGGTTCAGTCGGCAATGCTGTCGGGCGTTGATTCGCTGCTCTCCATTGTGCAGATGCCAGCAGGCATTCCGGTTGCCACGCTGGCCATCGGCAAGGCCGGCGCGATCAACGCAGCGCTGCTGTCGGCAAGTATCCTTGGCGCCAAGCACCCACAATTCCACGCGGTGCTGAAAACCTTCCGTGCCGAGCAGACAGACAGCGTCCTGGACAATCCAGACCCACGCATCGCCTGAGGTTGTTGACGATGAAGATCGGTGTAATCGGTGGCGGCCAACTGGGTCGCATGTTGGCGCTGGCGGGCACTCCGCTGGGCATGAACTTCGCTTTCCTGGACCCTGCACCGGATGCTTGCGCAGCCGCGTTGGGCGAACACCTGCGAGCCGATTACGGCGATCAGGATCACCTGCGTCAACTGGCCGATGAAGTCGATCTGGTGACCTTCGAGTTCGAAAGCGTTCCGGCGGAAACCGTCGCGTTCCTGTCGCAATTCGTTCCGGTCTACCCGAGCGCCGAAGCGCTGCGCATCGCCCGCGATCGCTGGTTCGAGAAGAGCATGTTCAAGGACCTGGGGATTCCTACGCCGGCATTCGCCGATATCCAGTCCCAGGCCGACCTGGATGCCGCCGTGGCTTCCATTGGCCTGCCGGCTGTGCTCAAGACCCGTACCCTGGGCTACGACGGCAAGGGCCAGAAAGTCCTGCGCACCCCTGACGACGTGGTCGGCACCTTCGCCGAGCTGGGCAGCGTGGCCTGCCTGCTGGAAGGCTTCGTGCCGTTCACCGGTGAAGTCTCGCTGATTGCCGTACGTGCACGCGACGGTGAAACCCGCTTCTACCCGCTGGTGCACAACACCCACGACAGCGGCATCCTCAAATTGTCTGTGGCAAGCACCGATCACCCGTTGCAAGCTCTGGCAGAGGACTACTCCAGCCGTGTGCTCAAGCAGCTGGATTACGTCGGCGTGATGGCGTTCGAGTTCTTTGAAGTCGACGGTGGCCTCAAGGCCAACGAAATTGCCCCGCGTGTGCATAACTCGGGACACTGGACCACCGAAGGCGCCGAGTGCAGCCAGTTCGAAAACCACCTGCGGGCGGTTGCCGGTCTGCCGTTGGGTTCGACGGCCAAGGTCGGCGAAAGCGCGATGCTCAATTTCATCGGTAAAGTGCCGGACGCCGAAAAGGTCCTGAACATCGCCGATTGCCACCTGCATCACTATGGCAAGGCGTTCAAGGTCGGCCGCAAGGTCGGTCATGCCAACCTTCGTTGTGCGGACCGCGAGACCCTGGCGGCCCAGATTCTCAAGGTTGAAGCACTGATCGCCGAATAGTTTTATCTGGCAGCGGCGGAACCTTCGGGTTGCGCCGTTCTCTCATGGCAGGTTGCGAAAGTCTGACTAGGCTTTCAAATAGCTACTTCATTGAGAGGAGAATGCCATGGGAATTATCGGAACCATCTTTATCGGCTTGATCGTCGGCCTGCTGGCGCGGTTCCTGAAACCGGGCGATGACAGCATGGGCTGGATCATGACGATCCTGCTTGGTATCGGCGGTTCGATGGCAGCTACCTATGGCGGTCAGGCACTGGGTATCTATCAGGCCGGTCAAGGTGCGGGCTTCATCGGCGCGCTGGTGGGCGCGATTGTATTGCTGGTGATCTACGGACTGATCAAAAAGAACTGATCCAGACGACAAAGCCCTCTGCGCCAAAGCGGCGAGAGGGCTAGAATGCTCGGCGTTTTCTGTACTTCCCTTTACCGAGCACCTTCATGCGCCGTCTTCTGTTGACTCTTGTTTTACTGGGTTCGGGCATTGCCCATGCCGGCGAGCTGCCGGAAACCGACTGGCTCGAATTGATGCCCAAGTCGGACCAGAAGGCCCTCGAGGCCATGCCTGAAATCGACCACAACTCCCCTGAAGCCAATGGCACTTTCACCGACAAGGGTGGGATGAAGCAGGCCAAGGGCTTGCCGGCGGTGATGTACTCGACCAAGACCGTTGCGTCGATGAACGACAGGAATATTCGCATTGGCGGTTACCCGGTTCCGCTGGAGTCCGACGCCAAGGGCCGCAGTACCTTGTTCTTCCTGGTGCCTTACCCGGGCGCCTGCATCCACGTGCCGCCCCCGCCGCCCAACCAACTGGTGCTGGTGCGCTATCCGCAAGGTTTGAAGCTGAACGATATCTACACGCCGCTGTGGGTTACCGGCACGCTGAAAATCGAAAAGGTCAGCAACGACCTGGCCGATGCGGCGTATGCGCTGGATGCGCAGAAGGTGCGGGTGGTGAAGGAATCGGATCTGTAACTCGCCACTCAAGCCAGGCATAAACCCAATGTGGGAGCTGCGATGCGGCGGTCCCACATTGGTTTTGCAGTGTTAAAGGGATTTGCTACCGACGCTCACGCCCAGCGTATGGCTGGCACCCGGTGCCAGGTTCACCACATCACCCATCACGTTCGCCGTCTCGATGCACAGCATGCGCTGCCAGCCGTCGTCGGCCATGTCGCTGAGGGCAGCGGCGCGGTCGATCCACGGGTTCCAGATCACTGCCGTACGCGATCCATTGCTGGTCAGTACAATGCGCCGTTCCCAGGCCGGATCGACGATGCTCAGCTGTGGCGGGACATCAAGGTAGATGCGATCGGTCTCGCCGGTAAAACGCAGGTCACCGGTCTGGGCGACGGTTTTCCAGTTGTCCAGGGTCTCGATGTAGTTGAGGCCGTCCACGCCTTCGACGTGGACGTCGCACACATCGCTGACAGCAAAGTAACTGTGCAGTGCCTGGCTGATGCTGACGGCATCGGCACCCTGGTTGTGGCTGGTCAGGTGGATGTGCAATTGCTCGTCGAGGCGAATGCTCAGCTTCAAATCCACCTGGTGCGGCCAACCGGGAAAGCCGCCTTCGGGACAGGGCAGGAGGAATTCAACCTTCAGGCCTTCGCCTTCGGCTTCGATGCCGCCCAGCTCCCAATCCATCGTTCGCACAAAGCCGTGCGCCGACGGCGCTTCCTTGCTGGCGCGCATCGCCTGAACGCTTTGCGGATTGCGGTCAAATATGCCGAACCACGGCCAGCACACCGGCACGCCGGCACGGATGCTCTTGCCGGTCTTGAAGACGGCCTCGTCGTTGAGCCAGATCAGCGGCGGCTGGCCTGCCAATTGATAGCTGAGGATATGCGCGCCTTGCTGGGCCACCAGTAATTCGGCCTGACCGTGGCGGATGCGCCAGCAGTTCAGTTCATCCAGTTTTACGGCTTCAACATTGGGGGTGCTCATGGGACAGCTCTCGATCAGTAACGTGGACGACTATCGACCGCAAAACGGCTATCAGGTTTACAAGTTCTTTATCGAGCCCTGGGCGGAACCGAGCGCGTGCGGCCGCTGCCGTCGATGGCAACGAACACAAAGACCGCTTCGGTTACTTTACGCCATTCGCTGGACAGTGGATCGTCGCTCCAGACCTCGACCATCATCTTGATCGAGCTGCGGCCAATTTCCAGGGCCTGGGTATAAAAGGAAAGCTGAGCGCCGACCGCCACTGGAACCAGAAATGCCATGCGGTCGATCGCAACGGTGGCAACGCGCCCGCCGGCGACCTTGCTGGCCATCGCGGTGCCTGCCAAGTCCATCTGCGCTACCAGCCAGCCGCCGAAAATATCGCCGAAGCCGTTGGTTTCGCGAGGGAGCGCGGTGATTTGCAGGGCCAGGTCGCCTTGCGGGATCGGATCTTCTTGTTCGAGCTCTATCATGCCGGGGGTGCCTCTGACCCGTGACTCTTCGTTGGTATTGCTGGTGGTAGCCGTCTTCGGGAAAAACGATTCAGCACCGAACATACTACGTTCGTCACGTTTTCCATCAGGCGCCTAAAGGGAAACTCTGCGAAATCGCCTATGAACCTGACAGGCGTTTTCGCACAGCAACCCCTGAAAAAACCGGAGCAAGACTGCGAGTATATCGGTCGATAGACTCCGCGACGACCGTCCGGTTCTCATTTTGACCGTCAAAAATGCACCTCTATGTGCTTTTTCGAACAATTTGCTATCGTGCCGGACCTGCCCAAACCTCTGCCAGCGTTGTCGAGGTTGCAGATCCGACTATAAGAGAAGCCCTTGCCATGACCACAGCGCCCTCGAGCATCGCGCAATCAGACCAGCCCGCACGTCCGCTGACCCGCAACGACTACAAGACTCTTTCGCTGTCTGCCCTGGGCGGCGCGCTGGAGTTCTACGATTTCATCATCTTCGTGTTCTTCGCCACGGTGGTGGGCAAGCTGTTTTTCCCGGCGGAGATGCCTGAATGGCTGCGTCTGATGCAGACCTTCGGCATCTTCGCCGCCGGCTACCTCGCTCGTCCGCTGGGCGGCATCGTGATGGCGCACTTCGGCGACCTGCTGGGACGCAAGAAAATGTTCACCCTGAGCATTTTCATGATGGCGGTGCCGACCCTGATCATGGGTTTGCTGCCGACCTATGCGCAGATCGGCATGTGGGCGCCGATCCTGTTGCTGTTGATGCGGGTGATCCAGGGCGCGGCCATTGGCGGTGAAGTACCGGGGGCGTGGGTCTTTGTTTCCGAGCACGTACCGCAACGGCATGTCGGCTATGCCTGTGGCACCCTGACCAGCGGCCTGACAGCGGGCATCCTCTTGGGCTCTCTGGTCGCCACGGCGATCAACAGCCTTTACACCCCGGATGAAGTTGCGGACTACGCCTGGCGGATCCCGTTCCTGCTGGGTGGCGTGTTCGGTTTGTTCTCGGTGTACCTGCGTCGCTGGCTGCACGAAACCCCCGTGTTCGCCGAACTGCAACTGCGCAAGGCCCTGGCCGAGGAAGTGCCGCTGCGGGCGGTGCTGCGTGACCATCGTGGCGCGATAACCATTTCGATGCTGCTGACCTGGCTGCTGTCGGCCGCCATCGTGGTGCTGATCCTGATGACCCCGACGGTGTTGCAGACGGTCTATCACTTCTCGCCAACCACGTCCCTGCAGGCGAACAGCGTGGCGATCGTGTTCCTGAGCGTTGGCTGCATCATCGCCGGCGCACTGGCCGATCGCTTCGGTGCGGGGCGAGTCTTCGTGATCGGCTGTACCGCGCTGTTGGCCAGCTCCTGGACCTTCTATCACAGCCTGGCTGACCATCCCGACTGGCTGTTCCCGATGTATGCGCTGACCGGCCTGCTGGTCGGCACCATCGGCGCGGTGCCCTACGTGATGGTCAAGGCTTTCCCGCCGGTGGTGCGTTTCAGCGGCCTGTCGTTCTCGTACAACGTCGCCTACGCGATTTTCGGTGGCCTGACGCCGATGATCGTCAGTCTGTTGCTCAAGGAGAGCGCGATGGGGCCTGCCTATTACGTGGCGGTGCTCTGTGGCGTGGGGATTCTGGTGGGGGCCTGGCTCTGGAAGAGGGGCCGGTAAAGGGGGGTCAAGGCTTTCGCCAATGCGTAAGCCTTGTATCACATTCGTTCGAAGGCAGACGCGCACCACGTTCAAGCATGTCGCTAAGCGCACTGGCAGCCTGTATGGGGGCAATCACTTGATGCTCTACCATCAAATCCAATAGCCAAAGGGCGCCATGCACTTGTAGTCCATCGCGTTTGGCCTGACGCCTGAGTCTTCCATCGCAGTCAGTAGTGGGCGACCGGTTTGCTGTGCAAGCAGATAGCAAGACACATCAGCCAATGAACTGTTGTTGTGCTCTATTTTGAGTCCAAACAGTCTGGAAACCCCTGATTCGTCGAAGGACTCAACCTGCAGTCCGCGGCCAAGTAACTCGTCTTGGGGAAAATCTTCGAGTTCACTCAGCACGAAATCGGTACAGCAAAGAGTGAAAGGAAGGCTGAACATCTGTTCCAGCAGTCCGGCATTTCTGAAATCGATCCAGATATTCGTATCGCTGATATAAATCAGACTCATGCACTCTCCAGCGAGCCCAGAAAATTGGGATCAAGGGTGCTCACTGGTTTGCGTAAAAGTTCGGCTGCGCGGGATTTGGTGATCAACCCTTCCGCGAGTCCCCAGAACACTAATGACTCGAAACGTTGCGGTGGCTTGCAAGGCAAGGGTTCGGGTTCAGCCTTGCGCCATCCATTTGCACCGAATTGGATAGTGAGGGATTTATATCCATTGTCGCTAAGTAGGTTCAGATCCTTCAGGCGCCGCAACGCTGCTTGCATCGAGATTCCGTATTGGCGTTTGGCAATCAGCAGTTCACGAGGATGGACTCGTGAGCGCGGATGGCTGCCGAAGTCGCTGGTTACCCCTTTAGCGGGGTAGAGGAAAGCACCTGCGAAACGATGGCAGCAGTTTTCCTTGTCGCGTTCAGGCATATTTTCGGGCAGTTGCATGACCCAGTGACCAAGTTCATGGGCGGCAGTGAAGCGTATACGCTCGCCTGGACGATAGGCATTGAGCGCAATCAATACGTGGCGACCATCACTAGTAGCGGCACAGGCCCCGTCAAAGTCATCCGGCCCCGTTAGCATCGCGACCTTGATGCTGTGCTCTTCCAGTTGTTCGGTCAGATTGGAAATAGGATCACTACCAATTCCCCAGTAATCCCTGAGCAGTTCGGCGGCATGCTCGGCTTCTTCGAAAGATGATACGGGCAACATTTGCGCTGGGGTTTCTGGAGTTCGAATGTCTTCTGGGTCAAAGCACTCCTCTAGAGCAATGTAGCGCTCGAGATGTTCCCGGATCTGTTCTTCGACTTGAACCTGACGATATTTCGGCATTTTCGCCAATTTGCGAAACTCAAGCGGAGCAAGTGGAACGGCATCCGCACGGAAGAAATACTCAGGATTGACCTGCAGCACCTTGGCCATTTGCAATAGGCGAGTCGAATTCGGAGTGCTTAACCCCTTTTCATATTTGTTAAGAGCTTGCTTGGTGATGTCGCCAAGTTGGAGCGCCAGAGTCTCCAGAGATATGCCCCGCAAAAGGCGGGCGCGGCGGATTCGGTCGTTGATCATGTGTTCCTCTCTTGGTTGACAAGGCTATATTTTAGTTTCTTTTTGTCAACCTCTCTGCAGAGCCTCGATACATTTGCCTGCTCAATACTGGCCTTTCATCCAATTGTCATATTTCAGCCATAGAGTGTTCACACGGCCTGCTGATACTTGGCCCCGACTTAACACACCCTATCTGCTAGGAGTAAGGCATGAAACTGAAGCGTTTGATGGCGGCAATGACTTTTGTCGCTGCTGGCGTTGCGACTGCCAACGCGGTTGCCGCTGTTGACCCTGCTATCCCGAGCTACACCAAGACCACTGGTGTGTCGGGCAACCTGTCCAGCGTTGGTTCCGACACCCTGGCCAACCTCATGACCCTCTGGGCTGAGAACTACAAAAAAGAATACCCGAACGTAAACATCCAGATTCAGGCCGCTGGCTCCGCCACTGCGCCACCTGCGCTGACTGAAGGCACCTCCAACCTGGGCCCGATGAGCCGCAAGATGAAGGACACCGAACTGGCTGCCTTCGAGCAGAAGTACGGCTACAAGCCAACCGCTATCCCGGTTGCCGTGGACGCCCTGGCTGTATTCGTACACAAGGACAACCCGATCCAGCACCTGACCATGGAGCAGGTCGACGCGATCTTCTCGTCCACTCGTCTGTGCGGCGCTAAAGCCGACGTGAAAACCTGGGGCGACCTGGGCGTGACCGGCGACCTGGCCAACAAGCCGGTCCAATTGTTCGGTCGTAACTCGGTATCGGGCACCTACGGCTACTTCAAGGAAGAAGCCCTGTGCAAAGGCGACTACAAGCCTAACGTGAACGAGCAACCAGGTTCGGCTTCGGTCGTGCAGTCGATCAGTTCCTCGCTGAACGGCATCGGTTACTCGGGCATCGGTTACAAGACCGCCAGCGTGAAGACTGTGGCCCTGGCCAAGAAAGGCAGCCAGGACTTCATCGAAGACACCGAAGAAAACGCCCTGAACGGCAAGTACCCGCTGTCGCGCTTCCTGTACGTGTACGTCAACAAGGCCCCGAACAAGCCTCTGGCCCCGCTGGAAGCCGAGTTCGTGAAGCTGGTTCTGTCGAAACAGGGCCAGGAAGTTGTAGTGAAAGATGGCTACATCCCACTGCCGGCCAAAGTAGCTGCCAAAGCTCTGGCTGACCTGGGCCTGGTGGAAGGCGGCACTGAAGTCGCAAAAAAGTAACAAATTGAGTCCGAGGTGAACCCCCTCGGATTCACATGGGGGCGGCAGGAGCCGCCCCCATCTACTTCAAATTCTCTATCCACTGCTGGTTACCGCTAGCGGCGGATTTGTTGCGTCACTGCACTGTCATCTTTCTGTCATACAGGATCGCTAGGGTGTGCGAATGAATGATCTGGCCAATTCCACAATGACTACTAATCCCCCCAAGCGAATTGACTTCAATACGCCTGAGCTACAACGCAAGCGTCGCATTCGCGCGCTCAAGGATCGCTTCACCCGCTGGTACGTCCTCATCGGCGGCCTGGCGGTGCTGGCAGCCATCACACTGATCTTCTTCTTTCTCGCCTACGTGGTCGCGCCCTTGTTCCAGGGTGCCAGCCTGACGGCGAAAGATGCGCTCACCCCAGCCTGGATGCAGGATGCCGGCAAGCCACTGGTGATCTCGCTCGAAGAGCAAAACCAGGTGGCGATGCGGGTTTCCGACAAGGGCCAGGCATTGTTTTTCGATATCGACAGTGGCGCCGAGCTCAAGCGCGTCGATTTGCCTGTTCCGGCCGGCACCACCGTCACTTCCATCGGCGAAGACCAGCCAGGTCATCCGCTGATGGCCGTGGGCCTGTCCAACGGCCAGGCACTGGTGTTCCGTCACACCTATAAAGTCAGCTACCCGGAAGGCAAGAAAACCATCACTCCGGCCGTCGAGTACCCGTATGGCGAAGCGCCAATCGCGGTGAACGAAGCCGGCGGCGCGCTGGAACATGTCAGCCTCAACGCCAACGACTCGACCCTGATGCTGGTCGGCGCCACCGGTTCGCAACTCAACGTTCTGTCGCTGACCAGCGAAGAGAACATGATGACCGGCGAAGTCACCAACGAGCAGAAGCGCATCGACCTGCCGCAGATGACCGAGCCGGTGAAGAACATCTTCGTCGACCCGCGCCAGCAGTGGCTGTACGTGGTTAACGGGCGTGCCCAGGCCGACGTGTTCAGCCTGCGCGACAAGAGTCTCAATGGTCGCTACAAACTGCTTGAAGACGGTGAAGCGCAAGTCACCGCCAGCACTCAGCTGGTGGGCGGCATTTCTTTGATCATCGGTGACTCCAAAGGTGGCCTGGCCCAGTGGTTCATGGCTCGCGATCCGGATGGCGAGCAGCGTTTGAAGCAGATCCGTACGTTCCAGATGGGCACCACGCCTATCGTGGAAATCTCTGCTGAAGAACGTCGCAAGGGCTTCGTCGCCCTGGACGCTTCCGGCAAGCTTGGCGTATTCCACAGCACCGCCCACCGCACCTTGCTGGTTGAGCCGGTCGCTGAAGGCCAGGGCATTTTCGGTCTGTCGCCTCGTGCCAACCGCGTGATCGTCGAAGCCGGCGGCAAGCTGCAACCGCTGCTGCTCGACAACCCGCACCCGGAAGTCTCGTGGAGCGCGCTGTGGAGCAAGGTCTGGTACGAGAACTACGACGAACCCAAATACGTCTGGCAATCGACCGCCGCCAACACCGACTTCGAACCCAAGCTGAGTCTGTCTCCACTGACCTTCGGTACCCTGAAGGCCGCGTTCTACGCCATGCTGCTGGCCGCTCCACTGGCCGTTGCCGCTGCGATCTACACCGCGTATTTCATGGCGCCGGGCATGCGCCGCAAGGTCAAGCCGGTGATCGAGCTGATGGAAGCGATGCCGACGGTGATCCTCGGTTTCTTCGCCGGTCTGTTCCTCGCGCCCTATGTGGAAGGGCATCTGCCCGGCATCTTCAGCCTGCTGATGTTGCTGCCGATCGGCATCCTGGTGGCCGGGTTCACCTTCAGTCGTCTGCCTGAGTCGATCCGCCTGAAAGTCCCGGATGGCTGGGAAAGTGCGCTGCTGATTCCGGTGATCCTGTTTGTGGGCTGGCTGTCGCTGTACATGAGCCCGTTCATGGAGAACTGGTTCTTTGGCGGCGACATGCGCATGTGGATCTCCCACGACCTGGGCATCACCTACGACCAGCGCAACGCCCTGGTGGTCGGCCTGGCCATGGGCTTCGCGGTCATTCCGAACATCTACTCGATCGCTGAAGACGCCGTGTTCAGCGTGCCTCGGGGCCTGACCCTGGGCTCTCTGGCCCTCGGTGCCACGCCATGGCAGACCATGACCCGCGTGGTAATCCTCACCGCGAGTCCGGGCATCTTCTCGGCGCTGATGATCGGCATGGGCCGTGCGGTCGGTGAAACCATGATCGTGCTGATGGCCACCGGTAACACCCCGGTCATGGAAATGAACCTGTTCGAAGGCCTGCGCACCCTGGCCGCCAACGTCGCGGTGGAAATGCCCGAATCGGAAGTCGGCGGCAGCCACTACCGCGTGCTGTTCCTCTCGGCGCTGGTGCTGCTGTTGTTCACCTTCGTCATGAACACCCTCGCAGAACTGATTCGTCAGCGTCTGCGCAAGAAATACTCGTCGCTTTAAGAAAGGTAGAAGTCTGTGAAACAGAACTCCTTGAAAGGATGGTTCAAGAGCGGCGCCCCCGGCGTCTGGATCAGCGGTGGCGCGGTGTCCATCGCGGTCATCATGACCATTGGCCTGCTGGCAGTGATTGCCGTGCGCGGTCTGGGTCACTTCTGGCCGGCGGATCTGGTGCAAGCCAGCTACGACGTGCCGGGCCAGGGCAATCACCTGGTCGTCGGTGAAGTGGTACAGAAGGAAGAAGTACCGCGCGCACGTCTGAAAAGTGCTGGCTTGCCTGTGCCGGACGAAGGTCCGGAGTTCATGACCCGCGAGCTGATCAAGGTCGGCAACCGCGACCTGAACGGCAACGACTTCACCTGGATCGTCGGCGAATGGCTGACCAATCAGACCACGCCGCCAGAGTTGATGGCCATCGAGCGTCGCGAGTGGGGCAACTTCTACGGTTACCTGGTCAACGTCAAACAGGACGGCAAGGTGATTGCCGAAGGCGAGGCCGCATGGCCTGAGCTGCAAGCGCGGATCGATCGCGTGAACAAGCTCGCCGCGCAACTCAAGACTCTGGAAAAGACCGACATCGGTGCGATCAACTCCGGACTCGAGCGCATCCGCCTGCATGGTCGCAAGCTGGAGCTGGAGGGCAAGCTCGACGCGGCCGCACAAGCAGACATGGAGTCCGAGCGCGCCGAACTGAACGCCCGTTATCAGGACGTTGAAGCACGACTGGCCGACCTGCACGCGCAGTTCAACCGCGATGCTCTGACGGCTCGCGATGCCAACGGCAAAGAAATCGAAATCAGCCTCGGCAAAGTGGTTCACGCCTACCAGCCGAACGCCATGAGCACCATGACCAAGATTGGTTTCTATTTCAGCAAGGTCTGGGAGTTCCTGAGCGACGACCCGCGCGAAGCGAACACCGAAGGCGGGATTTTCCCGGCCATCTTCGGCACCGTGATGATGACCTTGATCATGGCGATGATCGTGACCCCGTTCGGCGTGCTGGCGGCGGTGTACCTGCGTGAATACGCCAAGCAGAACACCCTGACCCGGGTGATCCGCATCGCGGTGAACAACCTGGCAGGTGTTCCGGCCATCGTTTACGGCGTGTTCGGCCTGGGCTTCTTCGTCTACGTGCTGGGTGGCTCGCTTGACCGCCTGTTCTTCCCGGAAGCCTTGCCGGCGCCGACCTTCGGTACCCCGGGCCTGCTGTGGGCCTCGCTGACCCTGGCTCTGCTGGCTGTGCCGGTAGTGATCGTGGCCACCGAAGAAGGGCTGGCGCGAATTCCTCGCACCGTGCGTGAAGGCTCGTTGGCCCTCGGCGCGACCAAGGCTGAGACCCTGTGGAAGATCGTGCTGCCGATGGCCAGCCCGGCCATGATGACCGGCATGATCCTCGCCGTGGCCCGTGCCGCCGGTGAAGTGGCGCCGTTGATGCTGGTGGGTGTGGTGAAACTGGCGCCGTCGCTGCCGGTGGACGGTAACTACCCGTACCTGCACCTGGACCAGAAGATCATGCACCTGGGCTTCCACATCTATGACGTCGGCTTCCAGAGCCCGAACGTCGAAGCCGCACGACCGCTGGTGTACGCCACCGCGCTGCTGCTGGTGCTGGTGATCGCGGTACTGAACCTGTCGGCAGTGTGGATTCGTAACCACCTGCGCGAGAAGTACAAGGCTTTGGACAGCTGATATCCCTGTGGGAGCGGGCTTGCTCGCGAAAGCGGTGGGTCAGGCGACATTGATGTTGAATGTGCCGACCTCTTCGCGAGCAAGCCCGCTCCCACCCTAGATTGAGTACAGCCGCACCATGCGGCTAACCAAACCGAATTTGTTAGCACAGGGAGCCTCCCATGCAGCACGAAGCACATACCCACGGCATCAACATGTCGGCCCTGGGTCGCGACAAACAGAGCCTGAACCTCGAACAGGAAACCGTGGCCATCGAAGTGCCGGGCCTGAGCCTGTTCTACGGCGAAAAACAAGCGCTGTACGACGTCAGCATGAACATCCCGAAACAGCGCGTGACCGCCTTCATCGGCCCGTCCGGCTGCGGCAAGTCCACGCTGCTGCGTACCTTCAACCGCATGAACGACCTGGTTGACGGCTGCCGCGTTGAAGGCGAGATCAACCTCTACGGCAACAACATCTACCGCAAGGGCGAGGATGTGGCCGAACTGCGTCGTCGCGTCGGCATGGTGTTCCAGAAGCCGAACCCGTTCCCGAAAACCATCTATGAGAACGTGGTCTACGGTCTGCGTATCCAGGGCATCAACAAAAAGCGTGTACTCGATGAAGCCGTCGAGTGGGCATTGAAAGGCGCGGCATTGTGGGACGAAGTCAAAGACCGTCTGCACGACTCGGCACTGGGCCTGTCCGGTGGTCAGCAGCAGCGTCTGGTGATTGCCCGCACCATCGCTGTCGAACCGGAAGTGTTGTTGCTCGACGAACCGTGCTCGGCACTCGACCCGATCTCCACGCTGAAAGTCGAAGAGCTGATCTACGAACTCAAATCCAAGTTCACCATCGTCATCGTGACCCACAACATGCAACAGGCGGCGCGGGTTTCCGACTACACGGCGTTCATGTACATGGGCAAGCTGGTGGAATTTGGCGACACCGATACCCTGTTCACCAATCCGGCGAAAAAGCAGACCGAAGACTACATCACGGGCCGGTATGGCTAGTTGAGGTCGCCGCGAGCTACAAGCTGCAAGCGGCAAGAAAGAAGCGGTGCGATTCCAGGACTTGTACATAACTGCTTGAAGCTTGCAGCTTGAAGCTTGCAACTTTCGCGGAGCGAAAAAGATGATTAGCAAAGAAGGCCTTACCCACCACATTTCCGCGCAATTCAACGCCGAGCTTGAGGAAGTGCGCAGCCACCTCCTGGCCATGGGCGGGCTGGTGGAAAAGCAAGTCAACGACGCGGTGACCGCGCTGATCGAGGCCGACTCCGGCCTGGCCCAGCAGGTGCGCGAGATCGACGACCAGATCAACCAGATGGAACGCAACATCGACGAAGAATGCCTGCGCATTCTCGCCCGTCGTCAGCCTGCAGCGTCCGACCTGCGTCTGATCATCAGCATCTCCAAATCGGTGATCGACCTGGAGCGCATCGGCGACGAAGCGACCAAGATCGCCCGTCGTGCCATCCAGCTTTGCGAAGAAGGCGAAGCGCCACGCGGTTATGTCGAAGTGCGCCACATCGGTGACCAGGTGCGCAACATGGTCCGCGACGCACTGGACGCTTTCGCCCGCTTCGACGCGGAGCTGGCCTTGTCGGTGGCGCAGTACGACAAGATTATCGACCGTGAATACAAGACCGCCCTGCGTGAGCTGGCCACCTACATGATGGAAGACCCGCGTTCTATCTCGCGGGTTCTGAGCATTATCTGGGTACTGCGTTCGCTGGAGCGTATCGGCGACCACGCTCGCAACATCTCGGAGCTGGTGATTTATCTGGTACGCGGTACCGACGTGCGGCACCTTGGCCTGAAACGCATGAAGGAAGAAGTTGAAGGCACCAGTGGTGAAACCGCTAATGTTCCGGGCAAAACTGACGATAAGTAAGGTTGCCCAAGTAAAGCGCCCGGCCTGTTGGCCGGGCGTTTTTGTTTGCGGCTGACGAATTCGAAAGGCAGCACCCGCGAACGAAAAGTCCGGCGTGACTGAAGGTTTTTGGCAATGTGCCATCAGCCAGGCGGTATGCTGGCCGGGATTTTTAAAAGGGGTGGTGGATGAGTAAGGTCAGTGTGTTGGTCGTGGACGACGCGTCGTTCATCCGCGACTTGGTGAAAAAGTGCCTGCGCAATTATTTCCCGGGCATGCGGATCGAAGATGCGATCAACGGCAGAAAGGCTCAGGCCATGCTGGCCAAGGAAGCCTTCGACCTGGTGCTGTGCGACTGGGAAATGCCGGAAATGTCCGGCCTGGAACTGCTGACCTGGTGTCGTGAGCAAGACAGCCTCAAGGCCATGCCTTTCGTGATGGTGACCAGCCGTGGCGACAAGGAGAACGTCGTCCAGGCGATCCAGGCCGGGGTATCCGGTTACGTCAGCAAGCCGTTCACTAACGAGCAACTGATTACCAAGGTCAAGCAGGCGCTGCACAAGGTCGGCAAACTCGACGTCCTGATCAACGTAGCGGCGACCAAAACCAGTCCGGCATTTGCCAATGACTCCTTGAGCGCACTGACTGGCGGCAAGGCACCCGTCGTCACACCGACAGCCGCTCCCGCGCCGTCCAAGGGCTTGCTCAACAGCCCGCCGGTCAAGGCGCCTGCGGCCTCTTCGGCGCCCGCCAGTGGTCGAGGCCAGGGGCAACTGCGCTTGCCGAACGGCATCCAGCAATGCGTGATCAAGGCCTTGAGCCTCAAGGAAGCCCTGCTGGTGGTCAAGCGCAGCGAAACCCTGCCGCAGATCCTCGACAGCGCCGTGCTGGATCTGGAGCAGGGCGACAACGCTGAAATCGCTCGTCTCAACGGCTATCTGCACGCCGTCGTGGCCCACGAGCCGAAACCCGACAGCGACTGGCTGCAACTGACCTTCCGTTTTGTCGATCAGGATGCACAGAAGCTCGATTACATCTCGCGCCTGATTGCGCGGGGTACGGCGCAGAAGCACTTCATTCCCGGGGCTTGAGGCGCGTCGGCTGACAGTCCGCCTTCGCGAGCAGGTCGGATCGCCGCACCGTCGCTCCCACACAGGAATACGTTTTCTTGTGGGAGCGAGCCTGCTCGCGAAGGGGCAATCCCTGCAACCACACGTCTGCTGAACACCCATTCTGAAACATCTGCCGACTAGCCGGGTCCATTGCAGCTGCTAGGCTCATTCCCAGGTCTCACTCGACAGAATCCTTGCTCATGCTCACGCGCCTGCTGTTTTTATGTGGCCTGTTCATGGTTGCCACCCCGGCCGTGGCCATGACCATCTACAAGTCCAAAGACGCCAATGGAGTGGTTTCCTACAGCGACCGCCCCAGCAAAGGCGCCCACGTGTTCGTTTTTCGCGATGGCATGGTCGAGCACCTTGAGCGCCAGGTGCGTCTGATCATCATGAAGAAGAAAGGCGTGCACAGCGTGTACGTGCGCAATGACCTTTATGCGCCGGTCGAGATCGAATTGAGTTTTGCCGGGGTGAAGAACGCCAGCGGAGCGCCGGGACGGACGATTCGACGGGTGATTCCGCTACGCAGCAGCGTTCGCGTGGCGCAGTTCAAGGCAACCAGCGCCGGACGGCCGCTCGCCTACGTGCCGAAGTTCAAATACTCCCTGGGCGACCCCTCAGGGCCCACAATGGGCTATCGCTACCCGTTGCCCTGGCGTGGCGGACCGTTCCGGATCAGTCAGGGCGCCAATGGGCCCTACAGTCACTTCGGCCCCAAGAGCCGCTACGCCATCGACATTGCGATGCCTGAAGGTACGCCGATCATTGCCGCACGGGATGGTGTGGTGGTGAAAACCGAAAATCGCCAGAGCGGGCGCGGCACCGATGCATCCGGCAATTTCGTGCGGGTGCTGCACGATGACGGGACCATGGGCGTTTATCTGCACCTGAAGAAAGGTTCGGTCTGCGTTCGGGAAGGTCAACGGGTGAAGGTCGGCAGTGCATTGGCGTTGTCCGGCAACACCGGCAACAGCACCGGGCCGCATTTGCACTTCGTGGTGCAGCGCAATACCGGGCTGGGGTTGGTGTCGATTCCGTACCAGTTCAACCAGCCGGTGGGCGCGTTGCCCAACTTTGCGTTGGGCAAGCAGTGATGCGTTATCCGTTTTGACGCCTTCGCGAGCAGGCTCGCTCCCACAGGTACAAAGCAGGTCCTTGTGGGAGCGAGCCTGCTCGCGAAGGGACTGACTCGATTCCGGATCAGTCCATCAATCCAGCATCAACACCTTGGCCAGAACAATCTTCGGGCCTTTCATCTTCTTGATGATGATCCGCAACCCTTCGACTTCAAGCACTTCTTCCTCTTCCGGAACGCGCTTGAGGCTTTCGTAGACCAGCCCGGCCAGGGTTTCGGCTTCGACGTGGTCGAGGTCGATGCCCAGCAGGCGCTCGACCTTGAACAGTGGCGTATCGCCTCGAACCAGCAGCTTGCCCGGCTGATACGCGAGGATCCCGCGTTCGGCCTTGCGGTGTTCGTCCTGAATGTCGCCTACCAGCACTTCCAGCACATCTTCCATGGTCAGGTAGCCGATGATGTTGCCGTCGGCCTCCTCGACCACGGCGAAGTGCGAGCCGCCCTTGCGGAACTGCTCCAGCAGCTGCGACAGCGGCATGTGCCGCGACACGCGCTCCAGCGGGCGGGTCAGTTCGGCCAGGTTGAACGACTCGGGAATATGGTCCAGCGCCGCCAGTTCCAGCAGCAGATCCTTGATGTGCAGCAGGCCGACGAACTCCTGGCGTTCACTGTCGTACACCGGGTAGCGGCTGAACTTATGGCGACGGAACATCGCCAGGATCTGCTTGAGCGGCGCGTTGAACTCCAGGGTCACCAGGTCTTCGCGGGAGTTGGCCCAGTCGACCACTTCCAGTTCGCCCATTTCCACTGCCGAGGCCAATACACGCATGCCTTGGTCGCTCGGGTCCTGGCCGCGGCTGGAGTGCAGGATCAGTTTCAGCTCTTCACGGCTGTAGTGATGCTCGTGATGCGGGCCGGGCTCACCTTGTCCCGCAATGCGCAGGATGGTGTTGGCACTGGCATTGAGCAGGTAGATGGCCGGGTACATGGCCCAATAGAACAGGTACAGCGGTACGGCGGTCCACAGCGACAGCAGTTCGGGTTTGCGAATTGCCCAGGACTTGGGGGCCAGTTCGCCGACCACGATGTGCAGGTACGAAATGATGAAGAAGGCGGTGAAGAACGAGATGGCCTTGACCACTTCGGCCGACTGGACGCCGACCGCGCTCAATACCGGCTCGAGAATGTGGGCGAACGCGGGTTCACCGACCCAACCCAGGCCCAGGGAGGCGAGGGTGATACCCAATTGGCAGGCCGACAGGTAAGCATCGAGCTGACTGTGCACGGTGCGCAGGATGTGTCCGCGCCAGCCGTTTTTGTCGGCGATGGCTTCGACCCGGGTCGAGCGCAGTTTGACCATGGCAAATTCCGCCGCAACGAAAAATCCGTTGAGCAAAACCAGGATCAGAGCAAAAAGAATCATGCCGAAGTCGGCGAAAATTGTAGCGAGGGTCAAGCCAGGGGAAGGGTCCATGATGGAGTTTTGCGGGTTCCGTGTATTCGAAAGGGAAGAAAAGTCCGCACCTGAAAGGCAGGCGCAAGTCAGCCAATGTAGCGGCTGACTGAGCGATTGCCTAGTGGCGCATGCTGGCCGGTATCAGTCGGCGGTGCTGATAACCCGGGATTTGGTGACCTGAGCCTGGGCAAAGTGGCAGGTAAAGGTGCTGCCGTGGCCCGGTACGCTGCTGATTTCCATTCGTGCCCGATGCCGTAACAAAACGTGTTTGACGATCGCGAGCCCCAGGCCGGTGCCCCCGGTGTTGGAGTTGCGGCTGGAGTCGACGCGATAGAAGCGTTCGGTCAGGCGCGGCAGGTGTTTGTTATCGATACCGATTCCTGAGTCCTGCACGCTCAGGTGCGCCCCCTGGTCATCACCCCACCAGCGAATGCGGATGTTGCCTTCGGCCGGGGTGTATTTCACCGCGTTGAACACCAGGTTGGAAAACGCGCTGCGCAACTCCGCCTCGCTGCCCTTGAGCAGAATCGTCGGGTCGGCCTCCAGGGTGATGCGCTGGTTTTTCTGTCCGGACAACTGCTGCGCATCGCTCTTGATCGATTGCAGCAAGCCGTCGATCGGCACCGGCTGGTTGTCCGACGGATAATCGGTGGCTTCCAGCTTGGCCAGCAGCAACAGGTCGTTGAGCAAGGTTTGCATGCGTCCGCCTTGTTGCTGCATCTGCTGCAAGGCCCGGCTCCAGCGCGGGTTCACCTCGTCGACGTTATCGAGCAGGGTTTCCAGGTAGCCGCAGATCACCGTCAGCGGTGTGCGCAGTTCATGGGAAACGTTGGCGATGAAATCCTTGCGCATCTGCTCCAGTTGATGGATGCGCGTCACATCGCGCACCAGCATCAAATGTTCGTTGTTGCCATAGCGAGTGATGTACAGCTGGATGCGTACACGGTCATTGGTCGGCGAAGGGATTTCCAGTGGCTCGGCGTAACTGTCTTGCTCGAAGTATTCCTTGAAGCGCGGATGACGCACCAGGTTGGTCACCGGTTGGCCGCTGTCCTGTGGCGTCTTGAGGCCCAGCAGGGTTTCGGCGGCACGGTTCCACCATTCCAGGTTGCCGTCGCTGTCGAGCATGATCACCGCGTCTTTGAGCGCGGCGGTGGACTCCTGGACCCGGTCGATCACTGCCTGCAGGCGCCCGCGTACTCGTTGGTCGCGGCGTTGCAGGTGGTAGATGCTGTCGAACACCTCGCCCCACAGGCCGTAGCCGTCGGGTGGTGCTTCATCGGGTTTGTGCAGGCGTAGCCATTGGTGCAGACGCAGCAATTGCTTGAGGGTCCAGGCCAGATAAAGAGCCAGTCCCGCGGCGAGGCTCCAGCCGTAGTAGCCGGTGATCAGGCCGATCACCAGGCAGGCGGTGACCAGTAGCAGCATGTGGCGAATCAGGGTGCCATGCCAGTTTTGGTTCACTTGACGCGCGTCCTTGAAAGAAAATCAGCTTCTAGCTTCAAGCCCCAAGCTACAAGTTTGAAGCGGCTTGGTTTTTAGCTTGCCGCTTGAAGCTTGACGCTCGTAGCTGCCGTCAAGCCTTGGTAGAAAAGCGGTAACCGGTGCCGCGCACGGTTTGTACCAGATTTTCGTATGCATCGCCGAGGGCTTTGCGCAGGCGTCGAATGTGTACGTCGACGGTGCGCTCCTCGACATAGACGTTGCCGCCCCAGACCTGATCCAGCAACTGGCCGCGCGTGTAGGCGCGCTCCTGGTGGGTCATGAAGAACTGCAGCAGACGGTATTCGGTCGGGCCCATCTCGGCAGGACGGCCATCGATGGTCACGCGGTGGCTGATCGGGTCCAGCAGCAGGCCGCCGACTTCGATAGGCGCTTCGCCATCGGTCGGACCTGCGCGGCGCAGCACGGCCTTCAGGCGTGCCACCAGCTCACGGGGGGAAAACGGCTTGGTGATGTAGTCGTCGGCGCCGACTTCCAGGCCCTGGATCTTGTTGTCCTCTTCACCCTTGGCGGTGAGCATGATGATCGGGATATCCCCGGTCAGTTCATCGCGCTTGAGGCGACGGGCCAGCTCGATGCCGGACGTGCCGGGCAGCATCCAGTCGAGCAGGATCAGGTCGGGCTTGCGGTCGACGATAATGGCGTGGGCCTGCTGGGAGTTTTCCGCCTCCAGGCAGTCATAGCCGGCCATTTCCAATGCAACGGCGATCATTTCGCGAATAGGCGCTTCGTCGTCGACGATCAGAATGTTCCTGCCAACCATGCCCTTAGTCCTCTTGTCATTTAACTGTCTTGCGCCGCATTAGATAACGGAATTATTGCAGTCGTGTGACAGTATTTTAGTCGGCCGGCGATTGGCTGGATCCTGGGCTAAGCTTTAAGTCCGAATCCTGACAACCACAAAGGAAGGCTTCAAATGAATCGACACTCGCACTCCTTCAAGGCTTTGCTGCTGGCCGCGGCCCTGGCGCTGCCTTCGATGGCTTTCGCCGCCGAACCGGGCATGATGAAAGACGGCATGATGACCGACCACAAGGGGATGACCCTGTATACCTTCGACAAGGACTCGGGCGGCAAGTCGATGTGCAACGGCGACTGCGCCAAATACTGGCCGCCAATGATGGCGCCAGCGGGTGCCAAGGCCGAAGGCAAATGGTCAGTCGTCAAGCGTGACGATGGCTCGATGCAATGGGCCTATGGCGGCAAGCCGCTGTACTACTACGAGGACGACAAAAAACCCGGAGACATGACGGGTGACAAGAAAAAAGACGTTTGGCACGTCGTTCGCGAGCATATGTAACGGAGGTTGCCAGCCGTACAGGATCGCGGCCTTCGTTGCTCCGCAGGAGTTGCTGAAGGCCGCGATCCTTTCAAATCTTCAGCGCAGCGCGTAATCCAGCACAATCCCGACAAATATGGCCAACCCCGCCCAGTGATTGTGCAGGAACGCCTTGAAGCAGCGCATGCGGTCCTTGCCTTGGGTGTACCAGAACTCCCACGCAAAGCAGCCCGCCGCCACCAGTAAACCGAGGTGGAACCAGCCGCCAAGGTCGAACTTCGAACCCGCCAACAACAGGCAACCCAGCGACAGCCCTTGCAGGGTCAGGATGATCACCCGATCCGCGTCGCCGAACAGGATTGCTGTGGATTTGACGCCGATCTTCAGATCGTCATCGCGGTCGGTCATCGCGTAATACGTGTCGTAACCCACGGTCCACATCAGGTTGGCGATCCACAGCAGCCAAGCGGCAGCCGGCAACTCACCGGTTTCTGCGGTGAATGCCATCGGCATCCCCCATGAAAACGCGGCGCCCAGTACCACTTGCGGGTAATAGGTGTAGCGCTTCATGAAGGGATAGCTGAACGCCAGCGCCAGGCCACCCAATGACAGCCAGATCGTCGCGGCATTGGTGCACAGCACCAGCAGGAAACTCACGCCCATCAGCAGCGCGAAGAACACCAGGGCCTCTTTGGAACTGACCTTGCCGCTGACCAATGGTCGCTGCTCGGTACGTTTCACATGCCCATCGACCTTGCGGTCCGCCCAGTCATTGATCACGCAACCGCCAGCGCGAGTCAGCACCACGCCGAGGACGAAAATCACGATATTGGCCAAGGACGGTGAACCCTTGCCGGCAATCCACAGCGCCCACAGCGTCGGCCACAGCAGAAGGTAAATGCCGATCGGCTTGTCCATGCGGGTCAACTGAATGAAGTCCCAGGCCCGAGGGTTCAAGCGGTTCAAAGACTTGAGCAGAGTCAGGTACATCAGCGGTTCTCCGATTGGACGCAGGCAGCGTCCCACAGGGAAGGCAGGAAAATTTCGGCGACCAGCACGCTCAGCGTGCCACGGTCAAAGCGCGAACGGCGGCCCCACAGTTGCGGCGCCCGTACCTCGCTCGGCAGCCACGCCTGAGGGTAATGACACACCTCGATGGCCCGGCGCTGAAAGGCCTGATCGCAAAACAGCAATTCGCCCAGCGAACGGCTGCCCAGTTCGTCCATGTGCAAGCCGTCGCCTTGCAATGCACTGCGTGCCGCGACGCTGCGGGCGAACACCCAGGCTTCGCCATAACCGCGCAGATATACCTCACGCACCCAGCCCTCGCTGCCATCGGCCAGGTCCAGCGCTGCGCATTCGTCGGCGCGCAGGGTTTGCCAGCCTTCGAACATCGGCGAGACGCTGAAGGCATCATTCGACAGATGAATCAGACGCCTGGTCAGCGAGCCTTCATCGAACAGCCAGTCCAGGGCAGAAGCATCGGGGAGGGGCGCCAGTTCGCTGCGCGAAAGCCAGAGTGGCGCTGGGGAGGGGGATTCTGTGTGATGCACAATGAGTCATTATTGGCAGCAAATGAGGCGGCGAGCTTAACATGTCAGCCACCGATATTGATTGAGTTGATCCCGCCGTTGCGCCGAGCAGGCTTGCATCTGGCGCTCCCGATCAGTACAAAACCCGCTGAGTTGGACGGCAGTGCTGCAACCATCGACCGTCCAATCGGCAAAACGCCTGAACCCTGAGGAAGTATCTGATGAAGAAGTGGCAATGTATCGTCTGCGGCCTGATCTACAACGAAGCCGACGGTTGGCCGGATGATGGCATTGCGCCGGGCACCCGTTGGGAAGACGTGCCGGAAGACTGGCTGTGCCCGGACTGCGGTGTGGGCAAAATGGATTTTGAAATGATTGAAATCGCTGCCTGAATAACTGAGGAGTCAGGAATGAACGCACCTGTGGTCATCGTGGGGACCGGGCTGGCCGGCTACAACGTCGCCCGCGAGTTTCGCAAACTCGACAGCGAAACCCCGCTGCTGCTGATTACCGCCGATGACGGGCGCTCCTACTCCAAGCCGATGCTCTCTACCGGTTTCGGTAAAAACAAGGATGCCGATGGCCTGAGCATGGCCGAACCCGGCGCCATGGCCGAACAGCTCAAGGCCGAAATACGCACACATACTCGCATCAGTGGCATCGATCCTGGCCACAAACGCTTGTGGATCGGCGAAGAAGCGGTGGTCTATCGCGATCTGATCCTGGCCTGGGGCGCCGAAACCGTGCGCGTGCCCATTGAAGGCGACGCGGCGGATTGCGTGTTCCCCATCAACGACCTGGAAGACTACGCACGTTTTCGCGCGGCAGCCGCTGGCAAGCGCCGCGTGCTGTTGCTCGGCGCCGGCTTGATCGGTTGCGAATTCGCCAACGACCTGACCCTGGGCGGCTATGAAGTGCAACTGGTCGCACCGTGCGAACAAGTCATGCCGACCCTGCTGCACCCGGCGGCAGCGGCGGCGGTGCAGGCCGGCCTTGAAAGCCTCGGTGCTCGATTCCACCTCGGGCCGGTGCTCAATCGCCTGCAGCGCGTGGCTGATGGCCTCGAAGCGCACCTGTCCGATGGTCAGGTGATCCCGTGCGATGTGGTGGTCTCGGCCATTGGCCTGCGCCCACGCGTTGACCTCGCGGCGGCGGCCGGTCTGCAGGTCAATCGCGGCATCATGGTCGACCGGCACCTGAAAACCTCTCACGCCAACATCTACGCCCTTGGCGACTGTGCCGAAGTCGACGGGCTGAATCTGCTGTACGTAATGCCCCTGATGAGCTGCGCGCGAGCGCTGGCGCAAACCCTGGCCGGCAACCCGACCGCCGTCACCTATGGGCCGATGCCAATCACCGTCAAAACCCCGGTCTGCCCGTTGGTGGTCTCCCCGCCGCCACGAGGCGCAGAGGGCATCTGGACCGTCGAAGGGCAGGGCGCCGACATCAAGGTCCTGTGCCGTGATGCCGCAGGCAAACTGCTCGGCTATGCCCTCACCGGTGCCGCCGTGATGGAAAAACTGGCCCTGAACAAAGAACTTCCGGCCCTGCTGGCATAAATACCGGTCGTTCTGTCGGAATCACCCCCCTTTTGACCTAACAAAGGCCGCGCCGATACTGGCGCAAGGCCTCACTGCGTGCCATCCTCACTCCCGTCTGCCGCAGATTAGAGCACCTGCGGCGCTTTTGGCGCTGCTCCGCAGAGAGCAGCACGGACATAACAACAACAAACCGTCAAAGGGGCTTCAATCACATGCGTAAACCAGAACTCGCTGCAGCCATTGCTGAAAAAGCAGACCTCACCAAAGAACAAGCCAACCGCGTTCTCAACGCCGTTCTCGAAGAAATCACCGGTGCCCTGCACCGCAAAGACAGCGTGACGCTGGTAGGCTTCGGCACCTTCCTGCAACGCCACCGCGGTGCCCGCACCGGCAAAAACCCGCAAACCGGTGAACCTGTCAAAATCAAGGCCAGCAACACTGTTGCGTTCAAGCCGGGTAAGTCGTTGAAAGACAGCGTTAATCCGTAATCCGTTGTCACCTCCCGCGCAGCGGGGGAGTGGAATAAAAAATGGGCACGCCAACCAAGGGTGGGTGCCCATTTTTTGTGGGAGTAGAAAGTAATACCGATTAGTTAAGCCATGACGTGACCCGTAGCAGCTAGAGAAGCCGGCGTTCGGCTGCGCAGCAGTCACAAAGTCAAACATTGGGTGAGCATGCCCATCACGCACATCGTCGGCGGTATCGGCAGTAATGGCGCTGATGGACAGCGGGCTTTCCAGGGCGTTGGCCAAGAGCAAGGGAGCCATCGTTTAATAGGCACGCAAAACCGTTGTAGCCTATAGCCCGAACAGAGCCGTCAACTACGAGTGTGAGTAGGGCAAACAAACAACACTTGAAGGCAACCATCGATTTTTATTGCGCACTTGGCCTGCGTAAATTGCCTCAATACGCTAACAAGGCATTGGAAGGGTTGATGTGGGACGCTTCTATTGCCATGGTCAGAAACTTCCTCTATTTCAGAATGATGTATCAGACCTGATAAAGAAACTTCTTAAGCTTGTCGCATAGACTTTAAATTCTGTGCACGCCAATAAAGATGCATTGTGAGACATCGCTTGATAATCGATAAAATTACATAGAGGTGGCGCGGCACTTTAGCTGGCTGTTCTCATTTTTTTGCATTTTCAGAAGCGTCCTACATATTTTGTTCTCTATTTTTGCCATGCTTTGGTGGCTTCTGGTGCAGGGGCAGATGTCACTGGCACTCCAATAGGTGAATTAGCTTGATTCTTAAAAGCGGCCATGGATGTCTTGCTCAAGCAAACTTCCGATTATTATATTGAAATCGCTAGGTCCTTGTTTCCAAAGAAAATTTCGCGGGCGATGGCGTGCACTCTGCAAAAGAGTATGAAACGCTGGAATGCGAGTTGGGCAAAGGCAACATAGCCATAACCGTTTATACAAAACTCTATTGTGATGGTGATTGCATGGGTGAGTCATGTGGAGATGCCAATATTTTCCGTCTGACAGATATTGAAAAAGAGGGTGTTCGCGACGCACTGGTGGATGTTTGCTACGAACCGACAGGGGGTCGCAATTACATTCAGAAGATTCGTGCGACTGCATATCGGATGTTTCCGGAGCGTTTGATTGAAAAGCTCGAGTCGCTGAAAAGCGACGATGCGTCTTACTGTGTGTTCGAAAATCTTCCAGTGGATGATGCGTTCGGTAGTCCACAACGAGACGCAGACAGTTTTGATTTCAAAAATGGGTATTTGTCCGAAAACGTATTAGTAGCGTTAGGTAGTTTGATTGCAGAGCCTTACTCCATCGGGCACGAGGGACCGAAACTGGTAAATGACCTTGTTCCGCACCCTGAGGCGGCAGCCGAATACACCGGTAACGGGTCGGAGGTGGAGTTGGACTTGCACACTGAAAATGCGTTCCAGACTTACGACGCCCGTGGCGACACATCGCCATTAGCTCTAATGCTACTTGGGGTTCGCAGCGACCCATACGCATCAGGCCCGAAAACTTGGGTTGTCGATGCAAGGGAAGCGCTCAATAAACTGAGCGAAATGGATATTCAACTGTTATACGGCAAGCATTTCATAATCCGGCAGCCTTATCGTTGGAGAAACAGCGGTATTCAATCTGGCGAAACCCGCTTGTATCCCATATTGACCGGGCCGATATCTCATCCTCGAGTCACCGCTGCGTTTTATCCAGATATGGTTGTCGCCGTTGATGAAGCGGCAAAAAATGCCTATTCGAAATTTTACGAAGCTCTCAAGCAAGTCGCTCACGCAGTAGATATCCAGCCTGGAAAATTAGTGTACATAAACAATCGATTTACGCTGCATTCCCGTGACAAGTTCATACCTAGCTTCGACCCGAAAGGTCACGCGTATCGTTGGGTCCAGCGCGTGTTTCTCACCAATAATTTATGGAACTTTCGAGTATTCAAAAAGACCGGTGCTCGAATTTTTGAACCCCTGCCTACTGATTTCAAGAGGTGAATTAAATGTCCGATGCGAAACGCTACACGTCAATAATCCATAATATAGGCACGTTCCTATCGGGCGATCTCGACATGCCGCTCATTGATGCAGACACACTAGTCAGTGTTGATGGCATGATTACGTATGTAGGTCGCATTGAAGATGTAGATTTTTCAAATGCAAATCTGCTGATCGACGCAAAACAAAGCACCGTCATGCCTGGCTTGATCGACAATCATACTCACCCGACTCTGGTGAATATAGCCCACGTTCCGGCAACCATAATTGGATCTGGCATTCACTGCAGGGCGGAGTCACGACCATGATTTCTGCCGGGGAAGTGCACGTACCAGGGCTACCCACTGACAGAATCGGCACTATCGCAATGGCAATTGCCGCCCAGCGCTCCTTCTCCAACGACCGCCCTTCCGGAATAAAAATGGAAGCAGGTGCACCACTGCTTAATGATGAGTTTACGGATCAAGACTTTGCCGAAATGGTTGCCCTAGGCATCAACCAACTGGGAGAGGTCGGCATAGGCCCCGTCAAATCCGTAAGCCGCGCAGCTGAGTTGGTCAAGATAGCTCGCAAGCACGGTATGACGTCTATTACCCACACCGGCGGTCCTTCGATCTCCACCTCTCAGAGGATGGGCGCAGAACAGATCCTTGAAATTGCGCCGGATATTATCGGGCATATCAATGGCGGTTATACCGCATTGGCGCCAAACCAAATTCGGTGTCTTTGTGAGGGCTGTCTGGGTGCCTTGGAAATCGTACATAACGGGAACGAGTTCGCGGCGGTGACCACCTTGAACTACGCACGAGAAATGAACCAACTCGACCGCATAGTAATTGGAACAGATTCGCCCGCTGGCTGCGGGGTTCCCGCGCTCGGCATGCTCAGAGCTATTGCCTTGCTCAGTAGTTTCGGCGACGTACCTCCGGAAAAGGCCGTCTGCTTTGCAACGGGCAATACTGCAAAGGTGCGAAAGTTGAACCGCGGAATTCTGAAAATCGGAAGAGAAGCCGACATTCTGATCGCATGCGGCCCTTTGGGTGGCGCAGAGCCCAGCGTATTGGGCAGTTTCAGCAGCGGCGACCTACCGAGCATCACCTCGATTCTGATTGATGGGCGCCTGGTAGTGAGGCAATCCAAGAACTCACCACCGCCATCCGTCACACCTGAAATAACACTCCGCACCTAAATAGAGGCGCCCTGTGAGGGATGCCGGCTTGAGAGCATTTGTATGTATAGAATCCTACCCGAAATCACCCGCAGAGGGCCTACAGTCTTGGCCTCCGGTTGCGCGATTGGATTGGCTATCCCTTATCTTGCCGATTTGGCGAGACCATTGCTGTCCGTCATGGTGTTCATATTTGTATTAGGTACACTCCTGCGCATTAACAACTCTGAAGTAATAAGAGCGGCAAGAAATATTAAGATATCGCTGATATTTCCAGTATTGATGGTTTTTGTTTGCCCTTACCTTTTCGGAGTGGCTTCGTTCTATTTCAGTGGTAATCAGGAGTTGTCTCTTGCTATCGCCATCGCCGTTGCAGCCCCGCCGGCCAGCGGAAATGCTGCAGTAGCGAGAATGCTCGGACTTGACCCCACCATGTCGTTGGTGACCGCTCTCTGCTCAATGGCAATTATCCCTATTACCGCTCCGCTGATACTCCATGTTTTCGCTGATGGACTTTCACTCTTCATAGACCCTATTGATTTGGCCGTCAGACTGGCAATATTGATAGGAGGCGCCGAAGGGGCAGCGATATTGATACGTCGCCTTTCGCAAACGTTCGTTTCAACACATGGCTTGGCAATCGATGGTGTTGTCGTGATTGCTCTTTTCCTTTTTGCAATAGGGACGATGGCAGGCATGCAACTGATAATTCTAGATAAACCCTCGCTGGCCATTTCAATGATAGCTATCGCCTACTGCGTAAATGTTTGCCTACAACTGATCATGGGCTGTCTGTACCCCGGATCATTGACATCGAAATTCACCATGGCACTTAACGGTGGTAACAGAAATGTTGGACTATTATGGTCTGCACTTAGCGTCAGCCTGTCCCCTACCATGGCGTTGTTTTTCGCATGCTGCCAACTGCCTATCCACACAATGCCGAAGATACTGCAGTTTGTTTTGCCTAAGATTGAGAGCTTTTTGAGTAAGCTAGCTATAAGTAAAAATCAAACTTGAGCTATTACCGTCTGGAATTTCATACAAAATTACGCTAACACAAGAATATGCCACGCAGATCGCGGAGCTCTCATCGCTGGTGTCCAAGACCTGTAGGTGAATCGGAGGCTTGTCGCAGGACTAGGAGGCTTTGCCCATTCCCTAGATAAAGATCAGAAAACCTAGCTTCCGAAAGAGGTTGCGGAGTGATGTTTATTCAATGACTTGGCAGTCATCAGCGTCAAAAAATGTCCCATCTTCTTCTAAAGCTACGCAATAGTGGTGTTCTTGTTCGAAGTCGTTACACTGCCCCAGCCGTTCATTTTCCTTTCGAGGCTGTGCACATGAAATTTCGTTTTCTGCTGTGGATGCTGGGTTTGTTGATGGGTAAGGCCAGCCGGACCAATCCGGCGTTTCAGCAGCAGTTGGGTGACAAGGACCTGGTGTTTCAACTGCAGACCCTGGACGGGAAAGTGGCGCGGCAATTCCGTGTGAAGGACCAGCGCATCACCAGTCAATCGGGTGTGCATGCCGAGCCTGCGTTTGCGATTGCCTTCAAGGACGCCGCTTATGGCTTTGCCACGATGCAGGCGAAGAACAAGCAGTTGGCATTCATGACCGGGATTCAGGACAAGTCGATTCAGATCAAGGGCAACCCGGCGCTGGTGATCTGGTTCCAGGGGCTGACCAAGTATTTGAAGCCGAAGAAGGCCAAGCCCAAGGCTTGAGGTCTTTCAGGTAGACCGAGTGATATTCATCGCGGGCAAGCCACGCTCCCACAGGGTATTGGTGATCCCTGTGGGAGCGTGGCTTGCCCGCGATGATTTCAGCCTTGAGTGAATTGCGAGGCCAGTTCGCGCAGCAGCACTTCCGCTTCCAGGACCTTGCTGACCACGTCGTTGGCTTTTTCGCGGCTCAGGCCGAGGCGTTCCAGCAGTTCGTCAGGGATGTCTTCGTCCGGGCCGGAGCCGATGCCGCGGCTGCGCAGCAGGCGCACCGAGAGGCACACCAGGTTCGGGTATTCGGAGTAGGCGCCGTCGTAGGCCGGGTCGTGCTGGAAGCGCAGGGCGGTGGCCAGCTCTTCGGGCATGTCCCAGTAGCGCATCAGCCACGATCCGATCTGTTCGCGGCTGATGCCCAGCAGGTGCTGTTCGACAAAGCTGTGGCACAGGTGCGGGTTGACCTCCAGGTGGCGGCAGATCAGCGAGAAGTGCGGCGGGAACACGTGGGCCAGCAGCAGGTAGCCGAAATTGTGCAGCAGGCCGGCCAGATAGGTCAGGCCGGCTTCCGGGCGCTGGGCGCGCGGCATGGCGCGGGTCAGGCCTTCGATGACGGCGGCGGTGTAGATCGATTGCTGCCAGTACGGCGTGGAATGTTGCGGGTGGTCCTTGGGCAGGCTCAGGGTTTTACCCAGGGCCAGGCCCAGTGCCAGGTTGATCACCAGGTCGAAGCCCAGCACGCGGACGATGGCGTCTTCCACTGAACGGATCTTGCCCGGCGAGGCGTAGTACGGCGACGCCGCCCAGCTCACCACTTGTGCGGCCAGCGCCGGGTCGGTTTCGACCACGCCGGTGATGTCGTCGATGGTGGCGTTGGGGTCGACACGCAGCTTGATGATTTTCTGTGCGGTTTCAGCCAGCGGCGGAATTTCGATGGTCGCTTCCAGTCGTTGCTGGATCCGTCGTGCGGTGAATGCTTGAACGGCCTGGGTGATTTCCTGGCGGTCATCGTCGGGGCGATCGAGGTTCGGACGAATGCTGCTCAGGTTTTCGCCGAAATTGGCGGCACTGGCCTTGGCCAGCATGGTCGTCTTGAAGTCTTCGCTGGAGATTTCCAGCAGCACGCCCGGCTCACCAGAGTTGATCAGCAACTTCGCCTCGCGCAGCAGGCTTTCGTCGTACAGGCAGGGTGAGCTGGTCAGCGCCGGCAGGCCCGGCAACAAGCCGAGATTGTGCTTGCCGAGCATTTTTGCCAGGCGTTCGGTCGGTACGGCGGTGAGGCGGCGACCGGTGAGTTCAGTGAGGCGATTGAGGTCCAGCAATTGGCTCTGCGGGAACAGCACCATCAACGCGCCCACGCTGTCATCCAGCAGAACGGCCTGCACTTTGCGCGCGGCATTGAGGCCGTGATGCTCCAGCACTTCTTCGTAGGCGATGCCCAGCTTGCCCAGCATCAGCCGAATAACCGACGGAGCGTGCGGGGTGTCGGGTGCCAAGGCAGCTTCGGTCATGGTCTGTATCCGTACTTGAACAATTGCAGGAGTATAACCAGCTTGTTTGGGGCAACGCCTCAGAAACTGTGACGGTTGTCACACTTGGCCGTATTGTTGGCCATGACGCAGCCAACGGTCGAGCAGCGGGCTGACATGAGTCGGCCAGCGTTCGAGCAATGCCTGGGCGGCATCCCGTACGGCGGGCAGCAGATCGGCATCGCGCATCAGGTCGGCGACCTTGAATTGAAGCAGGCCGGTTTGCCGGGTACCGAGCATCTCACCGGGACCGCGCAGTTCCAGATCCTTTTCGGCGATGACGAAGCCATCGTTGGTTTCGCGCATGATGCCCAGGCGCTGACGGCCGATCTGCGACAGCGGCGGATGATAGAGCAGCACGCAATGGCTGACGGCGCTGCCCCGGCCGACCCGGCCACGCAACTGGTGCAGTTGCGCCAGGCCCAGGCGCTCGGGGTTTTCAATGATCATCAGGCTGGCGTTGGGCACGTCCACGCCCACTTCGATCACCGTGGTCGCGACCAGCAGTTGCAGGTTTCCTGCCTTGAATTCGGCCATCACCGCGGCTTTTTCCGCAGGTTTCATGCGGCCGTGGATCAGCCCGACCTTCAATTCGCCGAGGGCGGCCGTGAGGTCTTCAAAGGTGGTTTCGGCGGCCTGGCAGGTCAGCTCTTCCGACTCTTCGATCAGCGTGCACACCCAATAGGCCTGACGCCCTTCGGCGCAGGCACTGCGCACTCGCTCAATGACTTCGACCCGCCGGGTGTCGGTGATCAGCACGGTGTTGACCGGGGTTCGGCCGGGGGGCAATTCGTCGAGGATCGAAGTGTCGAGATCGGCGTAGGCGCTCATGGCCAGCGTTCGCGGAATCGGTGTGGCGGTCATGATCAACTGATGCGGGCACATGCGCCCGCCAACGCCTTTCTGCCGCAAGGCCAGGCGCTGCTGCACGCCGAAGCGGTGCTGTTCGTCGATGATCACCAGCGCCAGGTTGTTGAATTGCACTTCATCCTGGAACAGCGCGTGGGTGCCGACCACCATCGGTATGCCGCTGGCGATTTGCTCCAGCGCGGCGGTTCGGTTCTTGCCCTTGAGCTTGCCGGCCAGCCACGCAACCTCGATGCCCAGCGGTTCGAGCCAGCGCTTGAAGGTGATGAAATGCTGCTCGGCGAGGATCTCGGTAGGCGCCATCAGGGCGACTTGATAACCGGCCTCCAACGCTTGCAGTGCGGCAAGGGCGGCGACCACGGTTTTGCCGGCGCCGACGTCACCCTGGATCAGTCGCAACATCGGTTCGTGCTGGCTGAGGTCATAAGCGATTTCGTTGCCGACCCGTTGTTGAGCGCCGGTCGGATTGAAGCCGAGGTTGGCCAGGTACTTGGCCGGCAGCTTCGAGGCTTTGGGCATTGCCGGTGCGCGCAGAGAGCGCATGCTTTCGCGCAGGCGTTGTTGTGACAGTTGATGGGTCAGCAGTTCTTCGAAGGCCAGGCGGTGCTGCGCCCAGTGGTGACCGAGGGCCAGCTCATCGACGTCGGCATCGGCGGGCGGGTTGTGCAAATAGCGGATCGCATCGGCCAGCGGCGCCAGTTGGTAGTCCCGGGCCAGTTCGTTCGGCAGCCAGTCGGGCAGGCTGCTGGGGCCGAGCAGGGTGAGGGTCTGCATGCACAGCTGGCGCAAACGCTGTTGGGTCAGGCCTTCGGTGAGCGGGTACACCGGGGTCAGGGTTGCATCCACCGGCGGCGGTTCGTCGCCGGTGATGGCGCGGTATTCCGGGTGGTAGATCTCAAGCCCCGAAGCACCCGGCCGGGCCTCGCCGTAGCAGCGAATTCGCGTGCCGCGCTTGAGGCCTTCCTTCTGCGCGTTGCTGAAATGGTAGAAGCGCAAGCTGAGTCCGCCGGTACCGTCCTGCAAGCGCACCACGAGGCTGCGCCGACGCCCCATGACCACATCGGCACCGCTGACGGTGCCTTCGATGACCGCGTCCTGTCCGGGCCGCAGTGCGCCAATCGGGACCACGCGGGTACGGTCCTGGTAACGCAGTGGCAGGTGAAACAGCACGTCCTGGAGATTCTCCAGACCGACCTTGGCCAGTTTCTCGGTCATGGCTTCGCCGACACCCTTGAGCGCCGTCACCGACACTTGCGACAACTCGCTCATGCCCGTTGCTTAGCCCGCAGCGACCTGTGCCGCGGGCTTGGCCACCGAGCACAGGCGAATGGAGTCAGCGAGGATTTCAATCGCCTTCGGACGCGGGAAACTGGCTCGCCAGGCAATGGCCACGGTGCGGAAAGGTGCGGGTGCCGAGAGTGGGCGCACTTCAATTACGCCAGGGGCGTAGTGATGGCTGTCGACTGCCGACAATGGCAGGATCGAAACACCCAGGCCAGAGGCGACCATGTGGCGAATGGTTTCAAGGGAGCTGGATTCCACCGTGGTGTGCTTGGCGCCGTCGTTGCCTTTGGTCAGGGTCGGGCAGGCTTCCAGTACCTGGTCGCGGAAGCAATGACCTTCGCCGAGCAGTAGCAGACTCTTGTCGTTGAGCAGGTTGGCGTCGATGGACTCCTTTTGCGTCCACGGGTGCTGGGCCGGCATCAGGACGTAGAACGGCTCGTCATAGAGTTGCAGGGTCAGTACGTCGGCTTCACTGAACGGCAGGGCGATGATGATCGCGTCGAGTTCGCCGTTGCGCAGTTTGTCGCGCAGCACGTGGGTGAAGTTTTCTTCGATGTACAACGGCATCTGCGGGGCGACCCGGTGCAGTTGTGGAATCAGGTGCGGGAACAGGTACGGCCCGACGGTGTAGATCGCGCCGACTTTGAGTGGGGCGGTCAACTGGTTCTTGCCGGCCTGGGCCAGTTCGCGGATGCCCTGGGCTTGTTCCAATACCTTTTGGGCCTGGGCGACGATGCCTTCGCCGACCGGGGTCAGGCGCACGGCGCTTTTGCTGCGCTCGAAAATCAGTACACCGAGTTCGTCTTCAAGCTTTTTCACGCCCACCGAAAGGGTCGGCTGACTGACGTGGCAACGCTCGGCCGCGTGGCCGAAGTGCTGCTCTTGGGCGAGGGTAACGATGTAGCGTAATTCTGTGAGAGTCATAGCAAGCGTCCATGAAGTTGCGGGCCAAGCATACCGCCTGCAATCGATAGACGCACGTTATCAGACTGAGTGTGTCGTATGACACCGGGCAATACCGGATTGCCGCGGGCAGATATGTAAAAGGCACCTTTCGGTGCCTTTTTGGCTGGAGTTACGAACCTGTAGGAGCGAGCCTGCTCGCGATAGCGATCTGACAGTCGACACTTGTGTTGAAGGTGATGCCGCCATCGCGAGCATGCTCGCTCCTACAGGGGGCTGGTGTTATCAGCGGCGACGCTTTTCCAGCGAGTAAACAAACGGTGCAACGATTTCGATGGAGCCATTGGTCAGCATGTCGGCCGGTGGCTTGGGCAGCGGTTGAGCACGGCGGATCATTTCCAGGGTGGCCCGGTCCAGATCGGCAGTGCCCGAGGCGCCTACCAGCTCGAACGACAGCACATTGCCTTCGGCGTCCACGACGAAACGCAAGCGGTTCATGCCTTCCTTGCCCCGCGCCTGTGCACTGGCCGGGTACTTCTTGTACTTCTGCAGGTGCGCCAGCAGTGTGCCTTGCCAGCTGGCCTTGGCCGCCAGTTGAGCCGGCGAAGGGCCTGGTGCAGGCTGGGCGGATTTCTCCGCTGGCGCCTGAGTCTGCTGCGTTTCGGCAGGTTTCTCTTCGGCCGGTTTTTCCTTCGGCGGATCAGGTTTCTTCTCTACCGGCTTGGGCGGCTGCGGCTTCGGCTTGGGTTTGACCGGCTTGGGTACGGCAATTTCGGCTTTGGGCGCTTCAGCGAGCTTGGGTATCGGCAGTTCTTCAACCGGGGTCGGTGGCTGCGGCGGGGTGACGACCTTCGGCGGAGCAGGCGGTGGCGGGGCAGGAATCGGTGCCAGTTCGACCAGCATTGCCTGGGGAGGCAATTCGATGGGCGGGCGGGCGGACCAGTTCAGCGCCAGCGCGATGGCCAGCGCGTGAACGCCCAGCACCACGGCCAGGCTACCGCTGTAACGCGTCAGCTTATGGCGCGTCGTGATCATTTCTTGACTGCCGACTCGAGACCGACAAGACCCACTTTCAGGTAGCCGGCAGAGCGCAGGTTATCCATCACGCTCATCAGGTCACCGTAATCCACGCCCTTGTCGGCCTGGAAGAAGATCGTCGTGTCTTTCTTGCCCTGAGTCCTGGCGTCGAGCGTGGCGCCGAGTGCTTCGGCCTTCACTTCGTCATCGCCGAGGAACAGGCGTTGATCAGCCTTGACGCTGAGGAATACCGGTTTCTCTGGCCGCGGCGCCGGTTTGGCGGTGGAGGCGGGCAGGTCGACCTTGATGTCCACGGTGGCCAGAGGGGCCGCCACCATGAAGATGATCAGCAGCACCAGCATCACGTCAATGAACGGCGTGACGTTGATTTCGTGGTTTTCGGACAGATCGTCGTCTGCCCCTTCTTTCAAATGCAGGCCCATGGCCGATTACCCCACTTTCACCATGTGCGGTTGCGAGCTGCGCTCAGGCTGGTGGTCGAGGTCGCGGCTGACCAGCAGCAGGACCTGGGCCGACGCGTCAGACACCTGGGCCTTGTAACCGGCGATGGAGCGGGCAAAGACGTTGTAGATCACGACTGCAGGAATCGCTGCAACCAGGCCCAGGGCGGTAGCCAGCAGGGCTTCGGCAATGCCGGGAGCCACGACGGCGAGGTTGGTGGTCTGGGTTTTGGCGATACCGATGAAGCTGTTCATGATGCCCCACACGGTGCCGAACAGACCAACGAACGGCGCGGTGGAACCAATGGTCGCCAGTACACCGGTGCCGCTGCTCATGTTGCGACCGCATGCCGCGACCAGGCGCTCAAGGCGGAAGCTGACGCGTTCCTTGATGCCTTCTTTCTCTCGGCTGTTGACAGACAGGCGCATCTCTTCAAGGGCGTCATGTACCAGCAGATTGGCCAGGGTGCCTTCCTTTGCCGCGGTGGCGCTGGCTTCCTTGAGGGAGGCGGATTTTTTCAGTTGAGCGATTTCACTACGCAGACGACGCTTGGCGCCCATCAGCTCAAGACCCTTGGCGATCCAGATGGTCCAGGTGATGATCGAGGCGATGGCCAGGCCGATCATCACGATTTTCACGATGATGTCGGCATTCTTGTACATGCCCCACGGCGACAGGTCATGGGCCATGCCCAGAGTGTTATCGGCTTCGAGGACTTCAGGAACGTCTTCACCCAGGGTTTCTGTCGGCGCTGCCTGGACAGGGTCGGTCGCGGCCGGAGCAACAGTCGGGGCCGGTGCCGCGGCGGCGGCCGGAGTAGCTGGCGCCTGGGCATCGGCGAAAGCGGCGACTGGCGCCAGCATCAGGCTGAGGAGCAGGGCGGCCACTGCGCTCCAGGCGCGAGGTCGTTTGGTTGGCGAAGCGGGAAATTGATTGCGTGTCATGCTGGCCGGACCTGAGAGAATAAACGGGTGATGTTCTTCCAGGCCTCGAAGGGCCGAGAACAAAAGTGGCGCGTATTATTGCAAGTAATTCTTGTTAACAGAAGTAATAGAGTCTCTTTTTTTCTTGCATTGCTAGCAGCCTGTCTATTGCTGGCGCTAGTCTGTGACTTTGCGATGGGAGTTTTCTGATGTCTGCGCCTACTGTTTTGATCGCCGGCTGCGGTGATGTCGGCAGCCGCCTTGCCACACAATTGCTGGCGGCGGGATGGGAGGTTCATGGTCTGCGGCGCGATGTTTCTCGCCTGCCGAAGGGCGTCATCGGGGTTGCCGGTGATTTGTTCGACAAAGACTGTCCGGCCACCTGGCCAATCGGCGCGGTGGACTACCTGGTGTATTGCGCGGCGGCCACCGATCACGACGAAGCCGGTTATCGTGCTGCCTATGTCGAGGGCCTGGAGCACGTGCTGGAGTGGCTTGACGACTATGGGCAGGTACCCAGTCGCCTGCTGTTCGTGTCCAGCAGCAGTGTTTATGGGCAGCAGGAAGGCGAGTGGGTCGACGAAGCTTCGCCGACGATTGCGGCGGGTTATTCCGGACGTGTGATGCTCGAAGCCGAGCAGCTCGCACTCAAGAGCAGTATCCCGGCCAGTGTTGTGCGTTTGACCGGCATCTACGGCCCAGGCCGTGAATGGCTGCTGACGCAGGTGCGCCGGGGTTATCGCGTGGCGGTCGAGCCGCCGTTGTATGCCAACCGGATTCATGCGGACGATGCCGCCGGGTTGATGGCGTGCCTGCTTGAGGCGGATCGACGTGGCGTGGCGCTGGATGACGTTTACATCGGCGTCGATGACGAGCCGGCAGCGCTGGCGGATGTGGTGGACTGGTTGCGCGGGTATCTGGGTGTAACCGAATGGGACGACGACGCCAGCGTGCGTCGCACTGGCAGCAAGCGCTGCAGCAATGCGCGGGTGAAGGCTTTGGGCTGGACGCCGAAATACCCGAGTTTTCGCGAGGGGTATGCGGCGATCATTGAAGGGCGCTGCTGACGTTCAGGCACTCTGAAATAACTGTAGGAGCGAGCCTGCTCGCGATGGCGGCGTAACAGTCAACGATGATGTTGGATGTTATGGCCTCATCGCGAGCAGGCTCGCTCCTACAGGGGGGATGCGTTGCTTATTGCTTTTCGAGCAACCACTTGCGCTCACCCGGCGTGTACTGAGGCATCTCGTCCGCCTGCGCGGTGTTCACGGCCTGGAAAATCTCCAGCTCCTTGCCCTTGCGCGCAAAGATCCAGGCGTTGCCCTGGCCGTTGAGTTGCAGCCACATGTTGTCGTTGCCGCCGCTCATGGATGCGCAATCGCCCGCCAGGCACAGCGCATAGCGATCGCTGCCCGGCAGGCCGGTCACCTGGCCGTCGGCCTGGAATTGAACCGTGCTGCCTTCGCCGGAGCCGCTGACGATTGTCCAGCCGCCGCCCAGGTAGGCTGAATACAGTGCACGCTCGAAACTGGCGCCGATCGGAGCGCCCTCCGGGACCGGGATCTGAGCGCGGTCGAAGACCTGTTCGGGCTCGTTGTCGCTGGCGGACTGGCTCAGTTGCTTGCCGTCGCGCTTCAGCTCACTGGCGGAGCTGCCATAAAAGTCGACTTTCCAGTTGCCGGATTCTTCGCCCAGCAGCTTGCCTTCGACATTTTCAAAACCGTTGGTGTAGCGGGCCTGACCGGCCTTGGTGTTGATGTCCCATTCCAGGTTCGGGCCATAGGCCTGGAGCGCTTCGCGCAGGGGGACGCCTTTGGCGGCCGCATCGATCGCCACCTGGTTGATCCAGGTGCCGCTGATATCACGGTCGGCAGGGTTGCTGGCACATCCGCCCAGGAGCAGGGCGAGCAGCGAGAGAGCAAGCGCGTTGCGCATGGTGGAATCCTTTCAAGCTTTCTTTACAGCAGAGCAGTCGGCGCAGCCCGGGGCTGCGCCGCACGCATTACTCGATGACCAGGATGGCATCCATTTCGACCTGCGAACCCTTTGGCAGGGCTGCTACGCCGATGGCGGCGCGGGCAGGGTAAGGCTGGTCGAAGTACTTGCCCATGATCTCGTTGACCTTGGCGAAGTGGCTCAGATCGGTGAGGAAGATGTTCAGCTTGACGATGTCCTTGAACGAACCGCCGGCGGCTTCTGCCACGGCCTTGAGGTTCTCGAACACCTGGACGGTCTGGGCTTCGAAGCCTTCAACCAGTTCCATGGTTTTCGGGTCCAGGGGAATCTGGCCCGACATGTAAACGGTGTTGCCAGCCTTGATCGCCTGGGAGTAAGTACCGATGGCGGCCGGGGCCTTGTCGCTGGTGATAACAGTCTTGGTCATGTAGGGCTCCTTGTAATGAGGACTTAGGCGCGCATGCGGGTGATGCGAATCACCCCGGTCAAGGCGCGCAGTTTCTTGATCACGCGGGCCAGGTGCACGCGGTCGTGCACGCTGACCACCAACTGGACCACGCTGATGCGACCATCGCGTTCGTCCATGCTGATTTTCTCGATGTTGCCGTCGGCGGCGTTGACGCTGCTGGCCAGCAGGGCGATCAAGCCACGCTGGTGTTCCAGCTCGACGCGTAGCTCGACATTGAATTCGCCGGTGACATCCTTGGCCCACGAGAGCTGGATGCATTTTTCCGGGTTGTGGCGGATTTCGCTGATATTGCGGCAGTTGTCCAGGTGCACGACCATGCCTTTGCCAGCGGACAGGTGGCCGACAATCGGGTCGCCCGGGATCGGCGTGCAACACTTGGCGTAGCTGAGCACCAGGCCTTCGGTGCCGCGAATCGCCAGGGGGCCTTCAGGGCTTGGCAGCTGTTCGCCTTCGCCCAGCAACCGGCGGGCCACCACATAGGCCATGCGATTGCCCAGGCCGATGTCTTCCAGCAGGTCTTCGATCAATTCCAGGCGGTACTCGACGAGCATGGCCTTGACGCGCTCGGCCGGAATTTTCTCCAGCGCGCTGTCGAAACCGTTGAGGACCTTGTTCAGCAGGCGCTCGCCGAGGCTGATGGATTCGGAGCGGCGCTGCAGTTTCAGTGCATGGCGAATGTGCGTGCGCGCCTTGCCGGTGACCACGAAGTTGAGCCAGGCCGGGTTCGGCCGCGCGCCGGGGGCGCTGACGATCTCGACCGTGGAGCCGCTTTGCAGTGGCTCGGACAGCGGCGCGAGTCGACGATTGATCCGGCAGGCAATGCAGCTGTTGCCCACGTCGGTGTGCACCGCGTAAGCGAAATCGACCGCCGTGGAGCCCTTGGGCAGCTCCATGATCCGGCCTTTTGGCGTGAACACGTAGACCTCGTCCGGGAACAGGTCGATCTTCACGCTTTCGATGAATTCCAGCGAGTTGCCGGCGCGTTGCTGCATCTCGAGCACGCCCTTGACCCACTGGCGGGCGCGGGCATGGGTGCCTTTGGGCTGTTCGTCACCGCTGGATTTGTAGAGCCAATGGGCGGCGATGCCGTTGTTGGCCATTTCTTCCATTTCGCGGGTACGGATCTGGATCTCGATCGGTACACCGTGCATGCCGAACAGCGTGGTGTGCAGCGATTGATAGCCGTTGGCCTTGGGGATCGCGATGTAATCCTTGAAGCGTCCCGGCAATGGTTTGTACAAATTATGTACAGCGCCCAGCACGCGGTAGCAGGTATCGACCTTGTCGACGATGATCCGGAACGCATAGACGTCCATGATCTCGTTGAAGGCCCGACGCTTGCCGCGCATTTTCTTGTAGATGCCGTAGAGGTGTTTCTGGCGGCCGCTGACCTCGCCCTGGATGCCGTCGATGGCCAGGCAGTGGCTCAAGGATTCTTCGATCTTGTTGACGATTTCCTTGCGATTGCCCCGGGCGCGCTTGACGGCCTGGTAGATCCGCGCGGAACGCATCGGGTGCATGGCCTTGAAGCCGAGGTCTTCGAATTCTATGCGGATGGCGTGCATACCCAATCGGTTGGCGATGGGGGCATAGATCTCCAGGGTTTCCTTGGCGATGCGGCGGCGTTTTTCGCCGGACAGCACTTCCAGGGTGCGCATGTTGTGCAGGCGGTCGGCCAGCTTGACCAGGATCACACGAATATCGCGTGCCATGGCCATGGCCATTTTCTGGAAGTTTTCAGCCTGGGCTTCGGCCTTGGTCTCGAAATTCATCTGGGTCAGTTTGCTGACCCCGTCGACCAGTTCGGCCACGGTCTCGCCGAACTGCGCTTGCAGCGCTTCTTTGGCAATCCCGGTGTCTTCGATCACGTCATGCAGCATCGCGGCCATCAGGCTCTGATGGTCCATGTGCATGTCGGCAAGAATGTTCGCCACCGCAAGTGGGTGCGTGACATACGCCTCGCCGCTACGGCGACGTTGGCCGTCGTGGGCTTGTTCGGCGTAGAAATACGCTCGGCGGACCAGGTTGACCTGGTCCTTGCCGAGGTAGGCCGATAAGCGATCGGCGAGGGCGTCTATGCTCGGCATGATATCTCCTGCCGCAAGCTATTATCCCGCGCCGTGCTACGTCGACCAGGCATAGGCTTAGACGGCCTCGTTGGACTCGTCCTCGAATGCAGCAAAAAGCGGTTCATCTTCAACGATTTCGGCTTCGGCGATAGCTGCGTAGTCGATCAGGCCTTCAGCGATTTCGCGCAGGGCGACAACGGTAGGCTTGTCGTTTTCCCATGCTACTTTCGGCTCTTTGCCGCCAGTGGCCAGTTGACGGGCACGCTTGGTAGAGAGCATGACCAGCTCAAAGCGGTTATCCACGTGTTCTAGGCAGTCTTCAACGGTTACGCGGGCCATGGTCTTCCTCGTAGCAAATGCAATATGCGCGCTGCCCGGATGGGCGAGCGGACTCAACAGTTTAAAAAATCACCAGCGATTAGGGAAGCGCTGATTTTTTGACCAAGCCCTTCAACGCGCTGCAAGTGCCAATGTAAAGCCCTTGCAGCGGTTTTGGGAAGAGCTGATTAGCCGAGCAATTCAGCAAGCAATTTGCCGTGACGTTGCTGCTGACGCTTCTGGATCAGCTGATTGGCGCGGAAAATCGCCTTCAGATCGTGCAGCGCGTGGGCGAAATCGTCGTTGATGATCAGGTAGTCGTAGTCGACGTAGTGGCTCATCTCGCTGACGGCTTCGCGCATGCGACCGTCGATGATCTCGTCGCTGTCCTGGCCGCGATTGGTCAGGCGCTGGTGCAGGGCCTGCAATGACGGCGGCAGAATGAAGACCGAGCGGGCCTGAGGCATCAGCTTGCGCACTTGCTCGGCGCCCTGCCAGTCGATCTCCAGGATCAGGTCATGGCCGGCATCCAGGGTCTGCTGCAGGTGGCTTTGCGAGGTGCCGTAGAGGTTGCCGAACACTTCGGCGCGCTCCAGGAAGTCTCCGTGTTCGCCCATCTTCACAAAGGCTTCTCGCGAGACGAAGTGATAGTTCACGCCGTCCACTTCACCCGGGCGCATGGCGCGGGTGGTGTGGGAAACCGAAACGCGAATTTCCGGGTTGGCGTCAGTCAACGCCTTGACCAGGCTGCTCTTGCCCGCGCCCGAAGGGGCGGAAATGATGTACAGGGTGCCAGTGCTGTGGGTCATGTCGGGGTTGCCTTACTCTATGTTCTGCACTTGTTCGCGCATCTGCTCGATCAACACCTTGAGGTTGACCGCAGCCTGGGTGCTGCGCGGGTCGAAGGCTTTGGAGCCCAGTGTGTTGGCTTCGCGGTTGAGTTCCTGCATCAGGAAGTCCAGGCGTCTGCCGGCAGCGCCACCGGACTTGAGTACCCGGCGAACTTCGATGATGTGGGTGCTCAGGCGATCCAGTTCTTCGGCGACGTCGCTTTTTTGCGCGAGCATGACCATTTCCTGCTCCAGGCGCTGCGGATCCATCTCGGCCTTCATGTCGGCGAAGCGGTCGAGGACTTTCTGGCGCTGGGTGGCGAGCATTTGCGGGACCAGTTCGCGCAGGATCACCACGTCTTCTTCGATGGAGCTCAGGCGCTCGTTGATCAGCCGCGCCAGCTCAGCGCCTTCGCGCTCGCGGCCGGCCTTCAGTTCCTTGAGGCCCTGATTGAACAGTGCCAGCGCTTCGGCGTTCAGGGCTTGCGGGTCGGTGGCGTCGCCTACCAGTACGCCGGGCCAGGCCAGGACTTCCAGAGGGTTCAGCGCTGCCGGGTTTTTGATCAGGCTGGCGATGGTCTCGGCTGCTGCGACCAATTGCGCGGCGCGCTCCCGATCGACTTGCAGTGCTTTGCCGGTGTTTTCTTCGGTGAAGCGCAGGGTGCATTCGAGTTTGCCCCGCGATACGCCCTGGCGCAGGGCTTCACGCACGGCGCCCTCGAGGTCGCGAAAGGCCTCCGGCAGGCGCAGGTGGGGCTCCAGGTAGCGGCTGTTGACCGACCGCAGTTCCCAGCTCAGGGTGCCCTGGACGCCGACTTTTTCGACGCGGGCGAAGGCGGTCATGCTGTGCACCATGGCGGTACCTCGCAAGGCAGATCGGCGCAGAACCGAGGTTCCGGGAGTCCGATATCAATGAATTAAAGCCGACTGGCAGCAAAGGCGCAGGATTGTAGCGCAGTGGTGCGGATGCGCCCAAACACACGGTGTGACAAAGAGCGGCAGGCCTGTCCCGGCGTGTGTTGCAGAGCCCTCGGTCGTCGGCGGATTTTTTTTAGAAGTGCCCAGCGGCGGCCGGCGGCTCTATAATGCTCCGCAGTTTTCCGTCCCCAGTACAGGTACTCCCTATGATACGTCCAAGTGGTCGCGCTGCCGATCAGCTCCGCTCGATCCGCATCACCCGCAACTACACCAAACACGCCGAGGGTTCTGTGCTGGTCGAGTTCGGCGATACCAAGGTCATCTGCACCGTCAGCGTTGAACCGGGCGTACCGCGTTTCCTGAAAGGCCAGGGCCAGGGTTGGCTGACCGCCGAGTACGGCATGCTGCCGCGCGCCACCGGCGAGCGTAACCAGCGTGAAGCCAGTCGTGGCAAGCAAGGCGGTCGCACCCTGGAAATCCAGCGTCTGATCGGTCGCTCCCTGCGCGCTGCGCTGGACATGTCCAAACTGGGCGACGTCACCCTGTACGTCGACTGCGATGTGATCCAGGCCGATGGCGGCACCCGCACTGCTTCGATTACCGGCTCCATGGTTGCGCTGATCGATGCCTTGAAAGTCATCAAGAAGCGTGGCGGCCTGAAGGGCGGCGACCCGGTCAAACAGATGATCGGCGCGGTTTCCGTGGGCATGTACAAGGGTGAGCCTGTACTCGACCTCGACTACCTGGAAGACTCGGCCGCCGAGACCGACCTGAACGTGGTGATGACCAGCGCTGGCGGTTTCATCGAGGTCCAGGGCACTGCCGAAGGCGCGCCGTTCCAGCCTGAAGAGCTGAACGCCATGCTGGAGCTGGCGAAGAAAGGCATGAACGAGATCTTCGAACTGCAAAAGGCCGCATTGGCCGACTGACCGGACTGCTCCAGGCAAGGAGGACACCATGAGTGACGAGCAACTGCCGCTGCCCACGCCGAGCCAAGAGGTGCGTCAGTGGGCGATGTTCTGCCACTTGTCCGCCTTGCTGGGGATCTGGATTCCGTTCGGTACGATCATTGGCCCGCTGATTCTCTGGCAGATGAAGCGCGAGATGGATCCGTTCATCGATGCCCAGGGCAAGGAAGCGCTGAATTTTCAGATCACCGTCGCCATCGCTTCCGCCATCAGCTTCCTGCTGATGGTGGTGATCATCGGATTCTTCCTGTTTGGCCTGATCGCGATCGGTGCGCTGGTGCTGACGATCATTGCCGGGGTGAAGGCCAATGAAGGCCAGCCTTATCGGTATCCGTTCACTTGGCGGTTGATCAAATAACGATCATCTGCCCCCCCCTGTAGGAGCATGCCGCAAGCGGGCACCCGCTCCTACAGGAAAGCAATTGCCAACAAAAAAGCCGACATTGCTGTCGGCTTTTTTGTGTCTGCGAATCGACGCTTAAATGGTCAGCGTCCAGTCGTAGTCCACGATCAGCGGCGCGTGTTGCGAGAACCGCGGCTGGCGTGGCAGGCGTGCGCTGCGTACAAAGCGGCGCAGGCCCGGGGTCAGCAGTTGATAGTCGAAGCGCCAACCGAGGTTGAGCATCTCCGCCTGTTCGTTATCCGGCCACCAGCTGTACTGGTCGCCTTCCCGACTGACTTCCCGCAGGGCGTCGACATAACCCATGTTGCCGACAATCTCGTCCATCCAGGCACGCTCAGGTGCCAGGAAGCCTGGAGATTGCTGGCTGTCGCGCCAGTTCTTGATATCCAGCTTCTGTTGCGCCACGTAAAGCGAGCCACAATAAATGTACTCGCGACGTTTGCGCCGCTGTTTATCCAGGTAACGGGCGAAGTCGTCCATTAGCTTGAACTTCTGGTTCAAGTCTTCATCGCCGTTCTGCCCCGAAGGGAGCAGCAAGGTCGCGATGCTGACCTTGTCGAAATCGGCTTGCAGGTAGCGCCCGTAGCGGTCGGCCGTCTCGAAACCGAGACCGCTGATGACCGCCTTCGGTTGCAGCCGCGAATACAAAGCCACGCCACCTTGGGCAGGGACTTCGGCATCGCAGGCATAAAGGAAGTATCCATCCAGTTGGAAGGCTGGATCGTCCAGTTCAAAGGCGGAGGCGCGGGTGTCCTGCAGGCAGATGACGTCGGCATTCTGTGCTTGCAGCCAACTGAGCAAACCACGCTCGACTGCAGCCTGAATACCATTGACGTTCACACTGATGATCCGCATAAATGGCCCCAAAAATCGCGTGCGTGTATGATACACGGCGTCAAGCTAATTAGCTAAATCCGTGGTATTTGGGGTTTTTCATGCAAGCGTATCAGCGCGATTTCATCCGTTTTGCCATCGATCGCGGCGTTTTGCGCTTCGGTGAGTTCACCCTGAAGTCCGGGCGCACCAGTCCTTACTTCTTCAATGCCGGCCTGTTCAACTCGGGTTCGGCCCTGGCGCAGCTGGGTCGTTTCTACGCCGCCGCCATTGCCGAGAGCGGCATTCCTTTCGACGTGCTGTTTGGCCCGGCCTACAAGGGTATTCCGTTGGCGGCGACCACCGCCGTGGCCCTGGCCGAGCATCACAACCGTGACCTGCCATGGTGCTTCAACCGCAAGGAAGCCAAGGCCCATGGCGAAGGCGGCAGCCTGGTCGGCGCACCGCTGACCGGCGACGTCCTGATCATCGACGATGTGATCACCGCCGGTACCGCGATCCGCGAGGTAATGCAAATCATCGCTTCCCAGGACGGCGCCAAGGCCGCCGGCGTGCTGATCGCCCTGAACCGTCAGGAGCGCGGCAACGGTGAGCTGTCGGCGATCCAGGAAGTGGAGCGTGATTTCGGCATTCCGGTGATCAGCATCGTTTCGCTGAACCAGGTACTGGAATTCCTGGCTGACGATCCTCAGCTCAAGCAGCACCTGCCTGCCGTGGAAGCGTACCGCGCCCAGTTCGGCGTATAACGCACCACTCTCCTGTAGGAGAGAGCACGCTCGCGATGAGCGCATAAGCACCGTGGGTTAGCAGGATGCCCGCGTCATCGTTTACGTCCATCGCGAGCGTGCTCGCTCCTACAGGGACAGTTTCGGTGAATGAAAAAGACCCCGCTCAGCCAGGCTGAGCGGGGTCTTTTTGTATGCGCTATCGCTTAGTGACGCTTGCGATTGCTGATCAGGGTGCCCACGCCGGTATCGGTGAAGATTTCCAGCAGGATCGCGTTCGGCACGCGACCGTCGATGATCAGCGAGCTGCCCACTCCGCCCTGGACCGCTTCCAGTGCGCAACGGATCTTCGGCAGCATGCCGCCGTAGATGGTGCCGTCGGCAATCAGATCGTCAACTTGCTGAGTGCTCAGGCCAGTCAGCACCTTGCCCGACTTGTCCATCAGGCCGGCGATGTTGGTCAGCAGCATCAGCTTCTCGGCTTTCAGCGCCTCGGCGACTTTACCGGCCACCAGGTCAGCGTTGATGTTGTACGACTCGCCGTTTTCGCCAACGCCGATCGGCGCGATCACCGGGATGAAATCACCTTTGACCAGCAGGTTCAGCAGATCGGTGTTGATCCCGACCACTTCGCCAACGTGACCGATGTCGATGATTTCAGGCTGGGTCATATCCGGGGTCTGGCGAGTAACGGTGAGTTTCTTCGCGCGAATCAGCTCGGCGTCTTTACCGGTCAGGCCGATGGCGCTGCCGCCATGTCGGTTGATCAGGTTGACGATGTCCTTGTTGACCTGGCCACCCAGGACCATTTCCACCACGTCCATGGTCGCGGCGTCGGTGACGCGCATGCCGTCGACGAAATGGCTTTCGATCGACAGGCGCTTGAGCAGGTCACCGATTTGCGGGCCGCCACCGTGAACCACCACCGGGTTGATGCCCACGGCCTTCATCAGCACGATGTCGCGGGCAAAGCCGGTTTTCAGCTCCTCGCTTTCCATCGCGTTGCCGCCGTATTTGATCACCAGAGTCTTGCCGACATATCGGCGGATGTAAGGCAGCGCTTCGGACAGGACCTTGGCGGTGTTGGCGGCGGCTTCGCGTTCGAGGGTCATTCAGGGCTCCGGGTGAATCAGAACGGTAGTTGGAGATCAGGTGCAACACGCTTCAACTGGACTTTGAATACGTCCTTGATGCGCTGCAATTCAGCCTCGTCATCGGCCTCGAAACGCAGCACCAGCACCGGTGTGGTGTTGGATGCGCGTACCAGGCCCCAGCCTTTGGCGTAGTCGACTCGCACGCCGTCAATGGTGGTCAGGTCGGCGCCTGCGCCCCACTGCGCGTCGTGCAATGCATCAATGATGCTGAATTTGCTCTCTTCGGTCACATGGATATTGATTTCCGGCGTAGAAATATCGTTCGGGAAGGTCGCGAACAGCTCTTCGGCCGAGGATTTTTCCTTGCTGAGAATTTCCAGCAACCGCGCGGCGCTGTAGATGCCGTCGTCGAAACCGAACCAGCGCTCCTTGAAGAAGATGTGCCCGCTCATTTCGCCGGCCAACAGGGCGCCGGATTGTTTCATTTTCTTTTTGATCAACGAGTGACCGGTCTTCCACATTAACGACCGGCCGCCGTACTCCTTGATCAGCGGAATCAGGCGGCGGGTGCATTTGACGTCGAAGATGATCTCGGCGCCGGGGTTGCGTGCTACCACGTCACGCGCGAACAGCATCAGCAGGCGGTCCGGGTAGACGATGCTGCCGGTGTTGGTTACCACGCCCACTCGGTCGCCATCGCCGTCGAAGGCCAGGCCGATGTCAGCGTTGGTTTCCTTGACCTTGGCGATCAGGTCCTCGAGATTTTCAGGCTTGCCCGGGTCCGGATGGTGGTTCGGGAAGTTGCCGTCCACTTCGCAGAACAGCGGGATGACTTCGCAGTTCAGCGCTTCGATCAGTTGCGGGGCGATCACGCCGGCCGCGCCGTTGCCGCAGTCGACCACCACTTTCAGGCGACGGGCCAGCTTGATGTCCTGGACGATTTCAGTGGTGTAGCGGTCGAGGATCTCGACCTGGGTGATGCTGCCCTGGCCGCTGCTCAGGTCGTTGGTCTTGAGGCGGTCGTGCAGGGCCTGGATCTGTTCATTGGCCAGGGTGTCGCCAGCGATGACGATCTTGAAGCCGTTGTAGTTCGACGGGTTGTGGCTACCGGTGAGCATCACGCCGGATTTGCCGGCGAGTACGTTGGCGGCGTAATAGAGCGCCGGTGTCGGGACCAGGCCGACATCGCTGACGTGGCAGCCGCTGTCGGCGATGCCTTTGATCAACTGCGCGACCAGTTCCGGGCCGGACAAGCGGCCATCGCGACCAACGGATACGTTCGGTTCGCCCTGGGCCAGGCTTTGGGAGCCGACGGCGCGGCCGATCCAGTAAGCGGTTTCAGCGTTCAGGAATTCCGGGACTGTACCGCGGATGTCATAGGCGCGAAAAATGCTGTCAGGGAACTTGGGTGCGATTTTGGCCGGTGTGTTCATCTGTGGAAATGCTCCATCTCGAAAGTGGCTGGACAAGCCGCCGATTTATTCGGCGACAGGCTCAAACTGAAGGGTATGACGGCGTTTTCCACAGAGAGTTCGTGGTGTGAAAGGGCCATGACGCCCCCGATGGCAAGGGTTTGACCGGGCAATGCCTTGATTTTCGGAGCTAAACCTTGCAGATGACAATTTGAATTTTGTGGTGAGGGAGCAAGCTCCCTTACCACAATGCATCCCTGTCGAATCAACGAGTACCGGTATGGCCGAAACCGCCAGTGCCGCGCTCGGTTTCAACAAACTCTTCAACCATCTCGAAGTGAGCCTGCACCACCGGCACCAGCACCAGCTGCGCCAAACGCTCGCCGACCGGCATGGTGAATTCGGTCTGGCCACGGTTCCAGCAGGAGACCATCAATGGGCCTTGGTAGTCGGAGTCGATCAAGCCCACCAGATTGCCCAGCACGATGCCGTGCTTATGGCCCATCCCGGAACGCGGCAGTATCAGCGCCGCCAGGTTCGGATCGCCGATGTAAACCGACAGACCGGTGGGGATCAGCACGGTTTCACCCGGCTTGATCACGGTGTCCTGTTCCAGCATGGCGCGCAGGTCGAGGCCGGCGGAGCCCGGAGTGGCGTATTGCGGCAGCGGGAATTCGGTACCGATGCGGGGGTCGAGGATCTTGGCTTGCAAAGCGTGCATGTAAATTAAACCTGGTTCAGACGTTCGGCGATAAAAGTGATCAGTTGGCGAGCAATCTTGCTCTTGCTGGTCTGGGCGAAGAGTGTGGCGTGAAGCTCACGGTCGATGACGCTGCAGGCGTTTTCTTCGCTGTTGAAGCCAATGCTCGGGTTGGCGACGTCGTTGGCGACGATCAAATCGAGGTTCTTGTCTTTCAACTTGCGTGCAGCGTAGTCGAGCAGGTGCTCGGTCTCGGCGGCGAAACCGACACTGAACGGGCGGTCGGGACGGGTGGCGATGGTGGCCAGGATGTCCGGGTTTCGCACCATTTGCAGTAACAAGCCGTCACCATTCGTAGGATCTTTCTTGAGTTTCTGTGGGGCAACGACCTCCGGGCGGTAGTCCGCGACGGCTGCCGAGGCGATGAACAGGTCACAAGGAATCGCTGCTTCGCAGGCGGCCAGCATGTCTCGGGCGCTGACCACGTCGATGCGGGTGACGCGATCCGGGGTCGGCAGGTGCACGGGGCCGGTGATCAGGGTCACGCGGGCACCGGCTTCCACGGCGGCTTCGGCCAGGGCAAAGCCCATTTTCCCGGAACTATGGTTTGTGATGTAGCGCACCGGGTCGATGTTTTCCTGGGTCGGGCCGGCGGTGATCAGCACGTGTTTGCCGGTCAGTGCCTGACGCTGGAAGCAGTCGGCGGCGCATTGGGCGAGGTCGGTGGCTTCGAGCATGCGGCCCATGCCGACATCGCCACAGGCCTGGCTGCCGGAGGCCGGGCCGAAGGTCTTCAAGCCGCGGCTTTCAAGGAGCTGCAGGTTGGCTTGGGTTGCCGGGTCGCGCCACATGGCCTGGTTCATGGCCGGGGCGACGGCGACTATGGCGTCAGTGGCCAGCACCAGGGTCGTCAGCAGGTCGTTGGCGATACCCTGGGCCAGGCGTGCGATCAGGTCGGCGGTGGCCGGGGCGATCAGTACCAGGTCGGCCCATTTGGCCAGTTCGATGTGGCCCATGGCCGCTTCGGCCGCCGGGTCCAGCAGGTCCATGTGGACCGGGTGCCCGGACAGAGCCTGCATGGTCAGCGGGGTGATGAATTCCGCGCCGCCTCGGGTCATGACCACGCGCACTTCGGCGCCCTGATCGATCAGGCGGCGAACCAGGTCGGCGCTCTTGTAGGCAGCGATACCGCCGCCGACGCCCAGAACAATGCGTTTCCGATACAGCCGCTGCATAGGCCTGCCTTTCAATTCGTGGGTGACATACGTGGCGAAACCCCCTCCCCAGGGTGAATTCGCCCGCAAAAAAGATGGGCTACGATATCACAGCGACCGCTACGGAACAGCGGTGCCAAAAGACAGGGAGGTGCTATGAGTATTCGCGATTGGCCGGCGGCGGAGCGGCCACGGGAGAGGTTGCTTGAACACGGCTCGGGAAGCCTGTCGGATGCCGAGTTGCTGGCGATTTTCCTGCGAACAGGGGTGGTGGGTAAAAGCGCCGTCGATCTGGCGAGACATCTGCTGAGCCAGTTCGGCAGTTTGCGATTGTTGCTTGAGGCTGATCAGGAAACGTTCAGCAAGCAGTTGGGGCTCGGGCCGGCGAAATTTGCGCAGTTGCAGGCTGCTCAAGAAATGAGCAGGCGTCATCTGGCTGAGCGGGCGCGCCAGAAGTCGGCACTGGAAAATCCACAGGCTGTTCGCGAGTACCTGAAGTCGATGCTGCGCCATGAGCCGCATGAGGTGTTTGGCTGTCTGTTTCTCGATTCCAGGCATCAGGTACTGGCATTCGAGACGCTTTTTCGCGGCTCCATCGACAACACCAGTGTTCATCCGCGAGAGGTGGTCAAGCGCGCGTTGGCCAATAACGCAGCGGCATTGATCCTCTGTCACAACCACCCGTCGGGAAACACCGACCCCAGTCAGTCCGATCGAGTGCTGACCAAGCGCCTGCAAAAGGCGTTGGAGCTGATTGACGTGCGGGTGCTTGACCATTTCATCATCGGCGACGGCGATCCGTTGTCGATGGCCGAGTATGGGTGGATGTAGGAGCGAGCATGCTCGCGATGGTCGTTAACGATGACGCTGGGCACCTGATACCCAGCGGTGTTCTTCAGTCCATCGCGAGCATGCTCGCTCCTACAGGGGGCGCGTCGTTATTTCAGATTGACCTTCGAATAATCCTGACGCCCAAACGGGCTGACCGAATACCCCTCGACATCCTTGCGCGTCAACGCGAAGGCCGTCGGGTGGGCCAGCGGTAGCCACAGTGCCTGTTGCTGGATCTGCGTCTGGGCCTGTTCGTAGAGTTTGCTGCGCACACCTTGCTCGCCGGTGGTTTTGCCGGCGCTGATCAGCCTGTCCAGATCCTGGTTGCAGTAACGGGCGAAGTTGGTCCCGGACTTGACCGCGGCGCAGGAAAATTGCGGCGTGAGGAAGTTGTCCGGGTCACCGTTGTCGCCGGCCCAGCCCATGAACAGCAAGTCGTGTTCACCAGCCTTGGCGCGGCGGATCAGCTCGCCCCATTCGATCACGCGGATTTCGGCCTGAATACCGATTTCCGCGAGATCGGACTGCAGCAGTTGAGCGCCGAGGCTCGGGTTGGGGTTGAGCAGGCTGCCGGATGGGCGGGTCCAGATGGTGGTCTGGAAGCCGTCCTTGAGCCCGGCCTTGGCCATCAACGCCTTGGCCTTCGCGATGTCATGGGGATAACCCGGAAGGTTCTTCGCATAGCTCCAGGTGTTCGGCGGATACGGACCGTTGGCCGCTTCAGCGGTGTCTTCGAACACCGCTTTGACGTAATTGGCCTTGTCGAAGGCGAGATTGATGGCCTGACGCACTTCTGGCTTGTCCAGCGGCGGATGCTGGCTGTTGATGCCGACGAATGCGGTCATGAACGCGTCAGTCTTTTCGACTTTCAGGGCCGGCTCCTTCAGCGCTTCCTGTACGTCCAGGGGCTTGGGCGACAGGGCGATCTGGCATTCATTGCGACGCAACTTCTGCAAGCGTACGTTGGCGTCCGGCGTGATGGCGAAGATCAGCGGATCTACGGAGGGTTTGCCACCGAAGTAGTCAGGGTTGGCTTTGTAGCGAACCGAGGCGTCCTTCTGGAAGCGGGTGAACACGAACGGCCCTGTGCCGATCGGCTGGCTGTTGAGTTTCTCGGGTGTGCCGGCCTTCATCAGCTTATCGGCGTACTCGGCCGAATAGATCGAGGCGAAGCCCATGCTCAGGGTCGCCAGGAAGGTTGAATCCGGGTGGTCGAGGGTGAAGCGCACGGTCAGCGGGTCGAGAGCGTCGATTTTCTTGATCAGCGCAGGCAACTGCATCGATTGCGCATGCGGGAAGCCGCTCTGGGCGACTCTGTGCCACGCATTGGCCGGATCGAGCATGCGGTCGAAGCTGAAAATCACGTCTTCGGCATTCAGGTCTCGCGTTGGGGTGAAGTACTCGGTGCGATGGAATTTCACCTCCGGGTGCAGCCTGAAAACGTAGGTCAGGCCGTCGGGGCTGATTTCCCAGCTGTCGGCGAGGCTGGCGACCACCTTGCCACTGGCCGTGTCGAAGTCCACCAGGCGGTTCATCAGCACATCGGCCGAAGCGTTGGTGGTGGTCAGCGAGTTGTATTGCACCACGTCGAACCCTTCAGGGCTGGCCTCGGTGCAGACGCTCAGGGCGGCGGCAAAGGCCTGTGGGCTCAGCAGAAGCGGGGCGAGCAACAGCGGTAGGGCAGCGAGGCGCATGGTCGGTTCCTTTACAGATCGAAGGCCCATCTGCGAGTGCAGTCTGGAAAAGGCTTACCCTAGTGGGCTCTTTTGCAAATGACTATCCCCTTTTTCATTTTGAGGGGACCATTGGCGAGCGATTTTGCTGTGCAGCGGTCGGGCAAAACTCCGGGTTGGCTCGACGATCGATTCTCTGCGACGAGCGGTCGGCATCGGCGATAGCCTTTGTCCAAGGCGCTCGGAGCCCGGAAAACGGGCTTTTTGTGAATTCAACGCACACCGAATGTTGTTGCTCTCCAGTCTTTCTGGTATAAAGCAGCGCTCTTTTCTAGGGGCCCGGTTCCTTCACTGTAGGTGTAGCCGGTAAGACCTCTAAAGAATCGCGGCGCCTGGCGCCACAATGACTAGAGATTAAGCGGCCAACCCATGCCGGGTTGGGCATGTGGTTTTAGAGGGCTGAGGCATGTCTAGAGTATGTCAAGTTACCGGTAAGGGTCCGGTGACTGGGAACAACATTTCCCACGCAAACAACAAAACCCGTCGTCGTTTCCTGCCGAACCTGCAGCATCACCGCTTCTGGGTTGAAGAAGAGAAACGTTTTGTGCGTCTGCGCGTATCTGCCAAAGGCATGCGCATCATCGACAAGCGTGGCATCAGTGTCGTGCTGGCCGAACTTCGTCGCGATGGCAAGGTTTAAGGGAGCTAATCATGCGTGAATTGATTCGTTTGATTTCGAGCGCCGGTACTGGTCACTTCTACACTACCGACAAGAACAAGCGTACTACTCCGGACAAAATCGAGATCAAGAAATATGATCCGGTTGTTCGCAAGCACGTGATCTACAAAGAAGGCAAAATCAAGTAATTGATTTTTCCCTCTTACGAAAAAGGCCCGTATCGCGAGATACGGGCCTTTTTTGTTGCCTGGATTTTGTGTTGCTTTTGAGGGCCTCATCGCGGGCTTGCCCGCGATGAGGCCGGCCGATTCAGCACAAAGCTTCAGGCCTTCTGCTCAAACGCCACATAAATCTTGCGGCAAGGCTCCAGCACTTCCCAGGTACCCCGGAAACCTGCCGGGATCACAAAGCGATCACCCACTCGCAGCGTCTTGGCATTGCCATCCAGATCGCGCAGCACGGAAACCCCTTGCTGGATCTCGCAATATTCGTGCTCGGTGAAATTCACTGTCCACTGACCGACTGCACCTTCCCACACCCCAGCGTTCAACTGGCCGCACGGGCTGTTGTAGTGGTTGTAGACGACTTGCTCCGGGTCGCCCTTGAGCACTTTGGCCGGGTCCGGACGGTAGCGTTCGGCGGCGGTGGTGGCCTGGCTGAAGTCGACGACGTTCTGGATGTTCATTGTTGTTATCTCTCGTGATTACGGCGCAGTGGTGGAAAAGTCCAAAGTCTATGTTTATTAAAATGAACATCGCAAGGCCGTTTGCCGGCGTTATGTCAAATATATTGAAACATTAGGGGCGGCTGGTTTAGGGTGACGGTTGCCTTGGGCCGAAAAGCAGGCTGGCCGGGCAGAATTCCTGACAGCGCCCGCGAAGAACGCGGGTGTCGTATTCAATAAGAGGAGGACACTCGCATGACCACCCTGACCCGTGCCGACTGGGAACAACGTGCCCGCGACCTGAAAATCGAAGGTCGCGCCTATATCAATGGCGAATACACCGACGCCGTCTCCGGCGAGACCTTCGAGTGCATCAGCCCGGTCGATGGCCGTCTGCTGGGCAAGATTGCCAGCTGTGACGCCGCCGATGCCCAGCGCGCTGTGGAAAACGCTCGCGCCACCTTCAATTCCGGTGTCTGGTCGCGCCTGGCTCCGACCAAGCGCAAATCCACCATGATCCGTTTCGCCGGCCTGCTCAAGCAGCATGCTGAAGAGCTGGCCCTGCTTGAAACCCTGGACATGGGCAAGCCGATCAGCGATTCCCTGTACATCGACGTCCCCGGCGCGGCGCAAGCCCTGAGCTGGAGCGGCGAGGCCATCGACAAGATCTACGACGAAGTCGCTGCAACCCCGCACGATCAACTGGGCCTGGTGACTCGTGAGCCGGTGGGCGTGGTCGGCGCCATCGTGCCATGGAACTTCCCGCTGATGATGGCGTGCTGGAAGCTGGGGCCGGCGCTGTCCACCGGTAACTCGGTGATCCTCAAGCCGTCCGAAAAATCCCCGCTGACCGCCATCCGCATCGCCGAACTGGCTGTCCAGGCCGGCATTCCGAAAGGTGTGCTGAACGTACTGCCGGGTTACGGTCACACCGTCGGCAAGGCCTTGGCCCTGCACAACGATGTCGACACCCTGGTGTTCACCGGTTCGACCAAGATCGCCAAGCAACTGCTGATCTACTCCGGCGAGTCGAATATGAAGCGCGTCTGGCTCGAAGCCGGTGGCAAGAGCCCGAACATCGTGTTCGCCGATGCGCCGAACCTGCAGGACGCTGCCGAAGCGGCTGCCGGGGCCATTGCCTTCAACCAGGGCGAAGTCTGCACCGCCGGTTCGCGCCTGCTGGTGGAGCGTTCGATCAAGGACAAGTTCCTGCCGCTGGTGATCGAGGCACTGAAAACCTGGAAGCCGGGCAACCCGCTGGACCCGGCGACCAACGTCGGCGCGCTGGTCGATACACAGCAGATGAACACCGTGCTGTCCTACATCGAGTCCGGTCATGCCGACGGCGCCAGGCTGGTGGCCGGTGGCAAGCGTACGCTCCAGGAAACTGGCGGCACTTATGTTGAGCCGACGATTTTCGACGGTGTGAGTAACGCGATGAAAATCGCCCAGGAAGAAATCTTCGGTCCGGTACTGTCGGTCATCGCATTCGACAGCGCCGAAGAAGCCATCGCGATCGCCAACGACACGCCGTATGGCCTGGCTGCGGCTGTGTGGACTGCCGACATCTCCAAGGCTCATCTCACCGCCCGCGCACTGCGTGCCGGTAGCGTGTGGGTCAACCAGTACGATGGCGGCGACATGACCGCTCCATTCGGTGGCTTCAAGCAGTCCGGCAACGGCCGCGACAAGTCGCTGCATGCGTTCGACAAATACACCGAGCTGAAGGCGACCTGGATCAAGTTGTAAGTCGTTAAGGGAGGCCTGCTTTGCAGCAGGCCTCCCGAACGACGCAGATCTCCTGTGGGAGCGAGCCCTGTGGTGAGGGGGCTTGCCCCCGTTCGGCTGCGGAGCAGGCGCAAAACCATTGCATGCGGAGTAATTGATACGCCGCAATTGCAGGTTTTGGGGCCGCTCCGCGACCCAACGGGGGCAAGCCCCCTCGCCACAAAGGCTCGCTCCCACAATGATTTGTGTCGTACATAAAAATATCCACAGGAGCGTGGAACATGCGTTGGGCGACTTATTTTGCCGTTTTGGCATCTGTCTTGAGTGTCGGCCTGGCCCTGGGTGTCAGTATGCCGCTGGTGTCGTTTCGCCTGGAGAGCTGGGGCTACGGCTCGTTTGCCATTGGTGTGATGGCCGCGATGCCGGCCATCGGCGTCCTGTTGGGGGCGAAAATTTCCAGCCACCTGGCGGCGCGACTCGGCACGGCCAATCTGATGCGCCTGTGCCTGTGGGGCGGGGCGGTTTCGATCGGTTTGCTGGCGCTGTTGCCGAGCTATCCGATCTGGTTGGTCTTGCGGCTGATGATCGGGGTGATCCTCACCCTTGTATTCATTATCGGTGAAAGCTGGATCAATCAACTGGTGGTCGAGGAGTGGCGTGGGCGGCTGGTGGCGCTGTATGGCAGCAGCTACGCATTGAGCCAACTGGCCGGGCCGGTATTGCTGGGTTTCCTTGGCACCGAGCACGACTATGGCTTTTGGGTTGGCGTCGGCTTGCTGATGGCTGCTCCGTTCTTGTTGCTGGGGCGCAGTGGGGCGCCGAGCAGCGAGGCCAGCAGTGTGACCCTGCGTGATTTGCTTGAGTTCTGTCGTGGCCTGCCCGCGATTGCCTGGGCGGTGTCGCTGTTCGCCGCGTTCGAGGCCATGATTCTGACGCTGTTGCCGGTCTATTGCCTGCGCCAGGGCTTCACCACGGAAATCGCCCTGGCGATGGTCAGTACGGTGGTGGTCGGTGACGCAGTGTTGCAATTGCCGATAGGTGCGTTGGCCGATCGCTTGTCACGCCGAGCGTTGTTTACCGGCTGCGCAGTTGTCTTGCTGCTGTCGAGCCTGGCGATTCCAATGCTGATCGACACGCTTCTGATCTGGCCGCTGTGGGTGTTGTTCGGCGCCAGCGCTGGCGGGTTGTTCACCTTGTCACTGATCCTCATTGGTGAGCGTTATCGCGACGACGCACTGGTGCGCGCCAACGCGCATATTGCACAGCTGTGGGGGATTGGTTGTCTGGTCGGGCCGTTGCTGGCGGGCGCCGGCAGTCAGTGGATCAGCGGCCATGCGTTGCCGTTGCTGATGGCCATGGGGGCCTTGGGCGTGTTGATCGTGGTGTCGCGGCAAGGGGCGTTCGGCGCGCTTGCCGAGCCGGCCTAGAGCATTTTCTCCAGCCCGACCGAATTGCTCAGCCAGGCGTTGAAGCGCCGCCACCAACTCCCTGGCTCCTTGGTCAGGGTGTGCATTTTTTTGTCGTCTTCGGTGGTCCAGACGATCTGGCCGTTTTCCAGCTCTACCTGATAGCTCAGGGCCGGGGCCATACCCTGCAGGGCCAGTTCGCGGACTCGTGCGGCCAATTCAGGGCTGTCCACCAGCACGCCGACTTCGGTGTTCCACAGTACCGAGCGCGGATCGAAGTTGAATGAGCCGATGAAGGATTTCTGCTGATCGAAAATCATCGCCTTGCTGTGCAGGCTGGAATCAGAGTCGTTATAGGTGCTGCTGGAAAACAGATGCGGTCCGCTACCACTGCCGCCACCTTCACCCGGCTGACGACGCAATTCGTAGAGCTTAACGCCGTGCTCCAGCAGCGCCCTGCGATAGGGCGCGTAACCACCGTGTACGGCAGGAACGTCCGTGGCTTCCAGTGAGTTGGTCAGCAAGCTCACGGAAACGCCGGCATCGGCACGCCCGGTCAGGTACACCAGCCCCGGTTGGCCAGGCACGAAGTAGGCCGAGATCATGATCAGCTCTTTGCTGACGTTTTTGAGTTCAGGTGCGAGTTGGGTGGTCAGCAGCAACTGCGGATCGGGTTCGCCCTTGGACAGTACCTTGCTCGGCGCATCCCACAATGCCTGGTTCCAGGCCCAGATCAGCTCGCGGCGCCAGATGTCCAGGCGTGGGTGCGTGGTGAAGGTCATCAGGCGCTTGTAGAGCGCGTGATTCTGTTTGCGCGTTTGCGCCAGGGACTCTTCCAGTCGGGCTCGAGTTTTTTCCAGGTCCTGGGGCGTGGGTTTGCTCGACAGGAACTCGTCGATCGGCTTGCTCAGGGCACTGTTCCAGTACTGATCGAAGCTATGCCCGAGTTGCTCGGCAACCGGACCGACACCGAGCAGGTCGATGTCAGTGAAGTTCATGTTGGGCTTGGCGTCGTAATACTCGTCCCCCAGATTGCGCCCGCCGACGATGGCCATGCTGTTGTCCGCCAGCCACAACTTGTTGTGCATGCGTCGATGTTGCTGCGACAGATTGAACAGCCGGCCCATGGTGCGCGTCACGCCGGTGCTGCGGCCAAGATTCAGCGGGTTGAACACGCGAATCTGGATGTGCGGGTGCGCGGCGAGGGTGGCAATGACCCGGTCCAGGCCATCGCTGGTGGTATCGTCGAGCAGAACCCGCACCCTTACGCCCCGATCGGCGGCCTTGAGCAATTCTTCGATCAACATGCGCGTGCTGATGCCGTCGTGCACGATGTAGTACTGCAAGTCGAGGCTGCTTTGGGCATTGCGGATCAGTTCGGCGCGGGCGGTGAAGGCCTCGGTGCTGTCCGATAGCAGGCGAAAGCCCGATTGTCCGTTGTAAGGTGCGGCTTGCGCCTGGACCGAACGGCCGAATGCGGAGTCCGAGGCCGGCAGCGCCTGGCTCGGTTCACGCCGAACGTCGAAGCTGGAGCATCCGCCCAGGAGCGTCGTGAGTAGCAGAAGAGCAAGCAGGGGCTGTTTGACTCTCACGTGGGATCGTTCCGTTTGGCGGCGCAGTTAGGCATATGGACGCTGATTCCCGAGTAAAAGTCAGTCGCTGAGCTGATCGGTCTCCGCCAGCAGCTTGATCGCTGCCGCGCCGACCTTGCGCACCGCTTCTTCGATTTGCGGTGTTGGCTTGGCAGCGTAGTTCATGCGCAGGCAATTGCGGTATTTGCCTGAGGCGGAAAAGATGCTGCCGACAGCAATCTGTACGCCCTGGTCGTGCAAGGCACGATTTAGTTTCAGGGTATCGAAGCCTTCCGGCAGCTCGACCCACAGCATGAAGCTGCCTTGCGGACGGCTGGCGCGGGTGCCGGCCGGGAACCAGCGGGTTACCCAATCGATCATGATGTCGCGATTGCGCTGGTATTGCGTGCGCATTCGGCGCAAATGCGGTTCGAAGTGCCCGCCCTTGAGGAACTCGGCGATGGCGATCTGCGGTTGTGGCGCGGTGGAGCCGGTGCTGATGTATTTCATGTGCAGCACCCGTTCCAGATAACGGCCGGGCGCGACCCAGCCGATGCGCAGACCCGGCGCCAGGGTCTTGGAAAACGAACTGCACAACAGGACGCGACCGTCCTCGTCGAAGGACTTGATCGTGCGTGGGCGCGGATAGGTATAGGCCAGCTCGCCATACACATCGTCCTCGATGATCGCCACGTCAAACCGCTGTGCAAGCGTCAACAGAGCGCGCTTGCGCGACTCCGGCATGATGTAGCCCAGCGGGTTGTTGCAGTTTGGGGTCAACTGTATGACCTTGATCGGCCACTGCTCCAGGGCCAGTTCCAGCGCTTCGAGGCTGATACCGGTCAGCGGATCGGTGGGGATTTCCAGGGCTTTCATGCCCAGGCCCTTGAGAGTCTGCATGGCGCCGTGGAAGCTCGGCGAGTCCACCGCCACAATGTCCCCCGGCTCGCAAATCGCGCGCACGCTGGTGGACAGCGCTTCATGGCACCCGGTGGTGACCACCAGATCGCTGGCACTCAACTGGCAGCCGGAATCGAGCATCAGGCGAGCGATTTGTTCGCGCAGTTCGAGGTTGCCGTGGATGTTGTCGTAATACAGACCGGGCATGTCCTGACGCCGGCTGATTCGCGCCAGGTCACGCAACAGCGGCTTCATGGTCGGGCTGGTGATGTCCGGCATGCCGCGGCCCAGTTGCACCACATCTTTGCGCGGTACGGCGCGAATCAGTTCCAGCACCTGATCCCATTGAGAGATGTCCACCGGTCGCTGCGCCGGGCGACCGACCGCTGGTAAATCCGGCAATTCGCGACTGGCGGGAACAAAGTACCCCGACTTGGGCCGTGGCATGGCCAGCCCGCTGTCTTCCAGCATCCGATAGGCCTGCTGCACCGTGCTCAGGCTGACACCGTGCTCGACACTCAGAGCTCGTACCGAGGGCAGCCGGTCACCGGGGCGATAGAAGCCCTGTTCGATACGTGTGCCGAGCAGCTCGGCGAGGTTGACGTAAAGGGTCATGGTGCAGCCTCGATAGGGATGATTCGGTTAACCAGTACAGATCGGGCAAAAAATCGGGATTCAGTGGCGGAATCGGCAAATCTGTATGGATTTAATACAGATGCTTTGAATCTGTAATGCTTTTGCGTCCCCGCGCATCATGGAACCTCTGGCTACCCAAGTAAACAGGAGCATCCAAGATGAACGGTTTGAGCGATGTGCGGCTGACATTACACAGTCAGGAACTGGCGGCAGGGCAAAAGGACAGTGCACGCAACGCGCCTGTGGGCAATGCGTCATCCGCTCTGGGTCGCTGGGATCTGTTCTGGTGTCGGCTGCATACGCGCAAGGCGTTGCTGGCGCTGACGGCCGATCAGCTCAAGGATATCGGGCTGACACGGGAGCAGGCGCTGGAGGAGGGGCTGAAGCCGTTCTGGCGGATCTGAGTTTTGCAGTGTTCTTCAGGGCCTCATCGCGAGCAGGCTCGCTCCCACAGGGGATTTGTGAACAACGCATAACCACTGTGGGAGCGAGCCTGCTCGCGATGAAGCCGGTACAGACCAAACCAAACCTTCAGACCAACTCTTTTAGCCGGTGCCACAACATCCCCAGCGCCAGCAACGGCGAACGCAAATGCTTGCCGCCGGGGAATGTGATGTGCGGCACCTTGGCGAACAAATCAAATCCGCCGCTGTGCTGGCCGCTGATGGCTTCGGCCAGCAGCTTGCCCGCCAGGTGCGTGGCATTCACGCCATGACCGGAGTAGGCCTGGGCGTAGTACACGTTCGGCTGGTCCTTGAGTCGTCCGATCTGTGGCAGGCGGTTGGCGCCAATGCCGATCATGCCGCCCCATTGATAGTCGATCTTCGCCCCGGACAGTTGCGGGAAGACTTCCAGCATTTTCGGACGCATGTACGCGGCGATGTCTTTCGGGTCGCGGCCCGAGTAATGGCAGGCACCGCCAAACAGCAGGCGCCGGTCCGCCGAGAGCCGGTAGTAGTCCAGCGCCACTCGCTGGTCGCAGACCGCCATGTTCTGCGGCAACAAGGCGTGGGCCTGTTCTTCGCTCAGTGGCTCGGTGGCGATGATGTAACTGCTGGCGGGCAGGACTTTGCCGCTGAGTTCCGGGTTGAGGTTATTGAGGTAGGCATTGCAACCCAGTACCAGGGTTTTGGCGCGCACCGAACCCCCGGCGGTATGGACCTTGACCTCGGGACCATAGTCGATGCGGGTCACGGCCGATTGCTCGAACAACTGGACCCCCAGCCGTTGTGCGGCGGCTGCTTCGCCCAAGGCCAGGTTCAGTGGATGCAGGTGCCCCGAGCCCATGTCGATCAGGCCGCCGACGTAACGCGTGGAGCCGACCACGGTGTGCATCTCGTTGGCTTGCAGCAAACGGGTCTCGTAGCGATAACCGAGACTGCGCAGCTCATCGGCGTCTTCGGCGAAACCTTCAAGGTCGCGGGGCTTGTTGGCGAGGTCGCAGTAACCCCATGTCAGGTCGCAGGGGATCTGGAAGCGCTCGACCCGTTGCCGGACGATTTCCACGGCTTCCAGGCCCATGAGTTTCATCTGTCGCACGCCTTCGACGCCGATGACGTCGGCAAATTGATCGAGACCGTGGCCAACGCCGCGAATCAACTGCCCGCCATTGCGTCCACTGGCTCCCCAGCCGATTTTACGGGCTTCAAGCAACACCACGCGCAGGCCGCGTTCGGCCAGCTCAAGCGCCGTGTTCAACCCCGAGAAACCGCCACCCACCACACAGACATCGGCCAGCACTTCGCCCTTGAGTGCGGGGTGTCCGGGCTGCGGCAGGCTGCTGGCGGCGTAGTAGGAAGCGGTGTGGTCCGCAGCAGGCTGTTGAGCACGGGCAATCATGTGCGTGGTCCTGGTCTGATGTTTAGAAAATTTGACGGAGCATAAGCCGGACCTTCCCGGACGGGCAACATTGGTCGGCTGGCGCTGTCTGGATCGGGGCTTTTGCGTCAGAATCCCGTTTCATTTCGCTATCGGTCACCGCTGCAATGAGCTGCAATAGCCAGACAATCCGCACATTGCGACAGCAGATTCCTTCGTTCGAGTGTGTTCCCGGCTGCCACGACTGCTGCGGGCCGGTGACCACCTCGCCGGAAGAAATGTCGCGCTTGCCGCGCAAGACCCGCGCCGAGCAGGATGCCGCCATGGAAGAACTCAACTGTGTGCACCTGGGGCCCAATGGTTGCACGGTGTATGACGAGCGGCCGCTGATCTGCCGATTGTTCGGTACCACCAAGACCTTGCCATGCCCCAATGGGCGTAGGCCGATGGAGCTGATTCACCCGCGGGTGGAGCAGCAGGTGTTCGAGTATATGGCCTCGAACCGCCAGGTATTGGTTTAAGAGAGACCTAGTCGCCTGTATTCGCGAGCAGGCTCGCTCCCACAAGGACGCCGCCGTACCTGTGGGAGCGAGCCTGCTCGCGAAAGGCGCGCCGCCATCTTCAATCCGGAATCGGCAACGTCAGGCTCTCTTTCACCTCTTCCATCACGATGTAGCTCTTGGACTCGCGCACATGCGGCAGCTTGAGCAGGATGTCGCCCAGCAATTTGCGGTACGAAGCCATCTCGGAAATCCGCGCCTTCACCAGGTAGTCGAAATCCCCTGACACCAGGTGGCATTCCAGCACATGGGGCAATTTGAGCACCGCACGTCGGAACTCTTCGAAAGTATCACCGGACTTGTAGTCCAGGCTGATCTCGACGAACACCAGCAGACTACCCTTCAAATGCTGCGGATTGAGCCGGGCGTTGTAGCCCATGATGATCCCTTCGCGCTCCAGACGCCGGACCCGCTCAGTGCAGGGCGTGGTCGAGAGCCCGACCTTTTCTCCAAGCTCCGTAAAGGAAATCCGCCCGTCCGCCTGCAGGATCCGCAAGATGTTGCGGTCGATCTTGTCCAGCTCGCGTTTGGTCTGAGTGTTGGTACGCATAGGGGATGCGCCTCCGTGAAAAGGGTTTTTGCCGAGAATTGTCGCCAAATATAGGCGTTTATATAGTGAAAAGCACTGGCAAATCTTTTTTACACTGCGCGCATCTGAAGCTCTGAACAACAAACGTCAGCGGTTAGCCGCGATGAGGGATATGAAAATGCGCGTCATGGTCTTGGGTAGCGGCGTCATCGGTACCACCAGTGCTTATTATCTGGCCCGTGCCGGGTTTGAAGTGGTGGTAGTGGACCGGCAGCCGGCTGCTGCCATGGAGACCAGTTTCGCCAACGCCGGGCAAGTCTCGCCGGGTTATGCCTCTCCGTGGGCCGCGCCGGGTGTGCCGCTCAAGGCCATCAAGTGGCTGTTGCAGCGTCATGCACCGCTGGCGATCAAGGCCACTGCCGACATCGACCAGTACCTGTGGATGGCACAGATGCTGCGCAATTGCACCGCCAGCCGTTATGCGGTCAACAAGGAGCGCATGGTCCGTCTGTCCGAGTACAGCCGCGACTGCCTCGATGAACTGCGTGCCGAAACCGGCATTGCCTATGAGGGCCGCAGCCTCGGTACCACCCAACTGTTCCGTACCCAGGCGCAACTGGACGGCGCGGCGAAAGACATCGCCGTGCTGAAAGAGTCCGGTGTGCCGTTCGAACTGCTCGACCGCGAAGGCATTGCCCGCGTTGAACCGGCGCTGGCCAGCGTCACGGACATCCTCGCCGGTGCCCTGCGCCTGCCGAACGACCAGACTGGCGACTGCCAGATGTTCACCACCAAGCTTGCAGAAATGGCAGCAAAACTGGGCGTGCAATTCCGTTTCGGCGAGGACATTCAGCGCCTCGATTTCGCAGGTGACCGCATCAACGGCGTCTGGATCGACGGCAAGCTGGAAACCGCCGACCGCTACGTGCTGGCACTGGGCAGCTACTCGCCGCAACTGCTCAAGCCGCTGGGCATCAAGGCTCCGGTGTATCCGCTCAAGGGTTACTCCCTGACCGTGCCGATCACAAACTCGGCGATGGCCCCGACTTCGACCATTCTCGACGAGACCTACAAGGTCGCGATCACCCGTTTCGACAACCGCATCCGCGTTGGCGGCATGGCTGAAATCGCCGGTTTTGACCTGTCGTTGAACCCGCGCCGTCGCGAAACCCTGGAGATGATCGTCAACGATCTTTATCCTCAGGGCGGCGATCTGGCCCAGGCCAGCTTCTGGACCGGCCTGCGCCCGACCACCCCGGACGGCACCCCGATTGTCGGTGCCACCCCGTTCAAGAATCTGTTCCTGAATACCGGTCACGGCACGCTCGGCTGGACCATGGCCTGCGGCTCCGGTCGCTTGCTGGCTGACCTGATGGCGAAGAAAAAGCCGCAGATCAGCGCCGAAGGCCTCGATATTTCCCGTTATGGCAACAAATCCCAGGAGTCTGCAAAGCATGTCAGTCCAGCGCCAGCTCACCAATGAGCGCATGAGTCAGATCGTCACCCATAACGGCACGGTTTACCTGGCCGGACAGGTGGGCGATGACATGAACGCCGGGATTGAACAGCAGACCCGTGAATCTCTCGCCAACATCGAGCGTTTGCTCGATCTGGCGGGCACCGACAAGCACCATCTGCTGTCGGTGACGATTTACCTGAAAGACATCGACGCGGATTTCGAAGGCATGAACGCGGTGTGGGACAAGTGGCTGCCAAAAGGCGTCGCCCCGGCCCGCGCCACGGTTGAATCGAAATTGTGCGAACCGGAAATCCTGGTTGAGCTGTCGGTTGTAGCCGCTCTGCCATAAGCCTGTCAGAAAGATCCCTCTCCCGGCGCTGTTGGTGGTTGACGCCGTCAGCCAGCGCCGGTTTTTCTTCCCGATAACCCGACCAGAAGTCTGCCGCCATGCGTCCAGCCCGTGCCCTTATCGACCTTCAAGCCCTGCGCAACAACTATCGAGTCGCCCGTGAGCTCACGGGGGCCAAAGCCCTTGCGGTGATCAAGGCCGATGCCTATGGCCATGGCGCGGTGCGTTGCGCCCAGGCGCTGGAAGCCGAGGCGGACGGGTTTGCCGTGGCCTGTATCGAAGAGGCGCTGGAGCTGCGAGCGGCAGGCATCCGCGCGCCGATCCTGCTGTTGGAAGGCTTTTTTGAAGCCGACGAGTTGGCGCTGATCGTCGAGCATGATTTCTGGTGCGTAGTGCATTCGCTGTGGCAACTCGAAGCCATCGAGAAAGCCTCCTTGAGCAAACCCATCACTGTGTGGCTGAAACTCGATTCGGGCATGCACCGCGTGGGGCTGCATCCGGCGGATTACCAGGCGGCCTATCAACGGCTGCTGGCCAGCGGCAAGGTCGCGAAAGTGGTGCTGATGAGCCACTTTGCGCGTGCCGATGAGCTGCACGAACAGGCAAGCAACGAACAGGTGGCGGTATTTGAAGCGGCGCGCAAGGGCTTGTCCGCCGAGGTCAGCCTGCGCAACTCGCCAGCGGTGCTCGGTTGGCCGCAGATTCCGAGTGACTGGGTGCGTCCGGGCATCATGCTCTATGGTGCCACGCCCTTCGAAGAAGCCAATGAAGTCGCCGCGCGCCTGCAACCGGTCATGACTCTGGAATCGAAAGTGATCAGTGTGCGCGAGTTGCCGGCTGGCGAGCCCGTCGGTTACGGCGCCAAATTCATCACCCCTAAACCGATGCGCATTGGCGTGGTGGCCATGGGTTATGCCGACGGCTACCCGCGTTTGGCGCCGACCGGCACGCCAGTATTGGTCGCCGGGCAGCGCAGCCAACTGATCGGCCGGGTCTCGATGGATATGCTCTGCATCGACCTGACCGATGTACCGCAGGCCGGTCTCGGTTCGACCGTCGAGTTGTGGGGCAAAAACATCCTCGCCAGTGACGTAGCCATAGCCGCTGGCACGATTCCTTATCAGATTTTCTGCAACCTGCGCCGGGTGCCAATGCTCTATTCCGGGGCTTAGTGCGCACGGGTCCAGACCGGAAGTCGCCTCGCTGAGCAGGATTCAGGTCAAGGTGTTGTAAATACTGAACGCTGTCGCCATGATAACGCTCACTATTTCAACAATCCTGAATCCTGAATCCTGAATCCTGGAGGCGCAAGCTTTGGACGTCGGTGAACGACTGCAATCCATCCGTAGGCTCAAAGGCCTTTCCCAGCGTGAGCTCGCCAAACGGGCGGGTGTCACCAACAGCACCATTTCGATGATCGAAAAGAACAGCGTGAGCCCTTCGATCAGTTCGTTGCGCAAGGTGTTGGGCGGGATTCCCATGTCCATGGTCGAGTTCTTTTCCGAAGAAATCCTGCAGGAAAAACCGACCCAGATCGTCTACAAGGCCAACGAGCTGATCGATATTTCCGATGGCGCCGTGACCATGAAGCTGGTCGGTCGGGCGCATCCGAGCCGGGCTATCGCATTCCTCAACGAAATCTATCCGCCAGGTGCCGATACCGGTGACGAGATGCTCACCCATGAGGGCGAGGAAACCGGCATCCTGGTCGAAGGAAAACTGGAATTGGTGGTCGGTCTCGAAACTTTTGTCCTCGAAGCTGGCGATAGCTACTACTTTGAAAGTACCAAGCCACACCGTTTCCGAAATCCGTTCGATGCGCCTGCGCGACTAATCAGCGCAGCCACGCCGGCGAATTTCTAAGAAAAGAGGCGTCCTGCCAGCATCGCAGAGGCGCCCGGGTCGTTTTTCCGCCGCCGCCCAAGACCCTTGCGACTTTGGGGTTGTTTCAGTGCGACGGGCTTACCGCTATACTTGCGCCCGCCTGCGAACCGTGGCCGTAGGCGTGACTAGCCACCATTGAGGGTGAACGCGTGAACCTAATTATGAAAATGCTGGCTGCACCAGCAACCGTATTGGCCCTATGGGCTGTCAGTGTCAGCGCTCAGGCTGCGACCAACGACGATATCGCCAAACGCCTTGAGCCAGTCGGCCAGGTTTGTGTTCAGGGTAAAGAGTGCAAGGGCATGGAAGTGGCCTCTGCCGCTGGCGGCGGTGGTGGTGCGAAAACCCCGGATGAAGTGATTGCAAAACACTGCAACGCTTGCCATGGTTCAGGCCTGTTGGGCGCACCGAAAATCGGTGATGCCGCCGCCTGGAAAGAACGTGCCGATCACCAGGGCGGCCTCGACGGCATCCTGGCCAAAGCCATTACCGGTATCAATTCGATGCCACCTAAAGGCACCTGCGCCGACTGCTCCGATGCCGAGCTCAAAGGCGCCATCCAGAAGATGTCCGGTCTGAAATAAGGCGCTGCATCGTTCGCAAAAAACCGTCCAAGGACGGTTTTTTTGTGCCTGTAATTCCGCGCTGCCCCCTGTAGGAGCGAGCACGCTCGCGATGGCGTCGTGTCAGTCAGCACCCATGTTGGATGTGCTGGCCTCATCGCGAGCATGCTCGCTCCTACAGGTTTTGTGGCGGCCGATTGGCATCGACAGGCTGTTCATTGCAGCGAATCCCCGGCAAGCTCGGTCCAACCCCGCGTCATGGAATGTAAGGGAGGACCTGATGGTGCAGCAGTGTTCTATCGAGCAAGCGGTCGATGACGTGTTGGCGAAATTGCCGGCACATATCCACATGGGCCTGCCTCTGGGGTTGGGTAAACCCAACCACTTCGTCAACGCGCTGTACCGGCGCATCGCACAGTTACCCGAGCGCCAGCTGACAATCTATACCGCGCTGTGCCTGGGGCGCCCGCCCTTGGGTGACGGGTTGCAAAAGCGCTTCCTCGAACCCTTCATCGAACGGGTTTTCGGTGATTATCCAGAACTGGATTTCCTCGCCGACCTGCGTCGCGATGACCTGCCGGGCAACATCCACATCCAGCAGTTCTTCATGCAGCCTGGCAGCCTGCTCAACAGTGCCACGGCGCAACAGGATTACGTCAGCAGCAACTACAGCCATGCGGCGCGGGACATCAACGCTGCCGGATTGAATCTGGTGGCGCAACTGGTGGCCAGTCACGTTGAACATCCCGATCGCTTGAGCCTCAGTTGCAACCCGGACATCACCCTCGATCTATTGCCGATGATCGCCAAGCGCCGCGCGGCCGGAGAAACCATCCTGATGGTCGGCCAGGTACACAACGATTTGCCGTACATGCCCGGCGATGCGGAGCTGGGCATCGACACCTTCGACCTGCTGATCGACCAGAAGGACAGCACCACGCTGTTCTCCACGCCGAACATGCCGGTGGGTTGTCAGGACCACTTCATCGGCCTGCATGCCAGCACCCTGGTGCGTGACGGCGGCACGTTGCAGATCGGCATCGGTTCCATGGGCGATGCGCTGACGGCGGCGCTGCTGGCGCGACAGGCCGACAGCGACGGGTACAGGGCTTTGCTGGCAGACGTAAACCTCAGTCACTGGGCACAACTGATCGAGCGCGAAGGTGGCATCGAGCCTTTCGCCAAAGGCCTGTATGGCTGCAGCGAAATGTTCGTCAACGGCTTGCTGGTACTGGCGGATGCCGGAATCGTGCGGCGCAAGGTTTACCCGGACGTGACGAGCCAACATCAGGCCAATGCAGGCACCCTCGACGAAGCCGCACAAACCGACGGCATCTCGGTGCATGGTGGTTTCTTTCTCGGGCCACGCAGCTTCTATGAGCGTCTGCGCGAGCTGCCGCAACGCAAACGGTGTGAATTCAACATGACCCGCATCAGCTACATCAACGAGCTTTATGGACAGGAAGAACTCAAGCGCTTGCAGCGTCTTGACGCGCGGTTCATCAACACCGCGTTCACCGTGACCTTGCTCGGTGCCGCCGTGGCGGATCAGCTCGAAGACGGGCGTGTGCTCAGCGGTGTCGGCGGGCAGTACAACTTCGTGGTTCAGGGGCATGCGCTGCAAGGCGCGCGCTCGGTGTTGCTGCTGCGCAGCTGGCGCGAGTCCGCAGGCGACGTCAGTTCGAACATCGTCTGGGAGTACGGGCACTGCACAATCCCCCGACACCTGCGGGACATCGTGGTCACCGAATACGGCATTGCCGATCTTCGCGGTAAAACCGATGCGGCGGTGATTGAAGCCTTGCTCAATATCAGCGACTCGCGCTTTCAACAGGGGCTGATCGAGCAGGCGCAGAAGGTCGGCAAATTGCCGAAGGATTTCCGTCTTGATCCGCGCTTTACCGAGAACAGCCCGCAGCGGTTGCAGGGGATTCAGGCGCGGCATCCGCAGCTGTTTGCGGAGTATCCGCTGGGTTGTGATTTCACCGGGGTCGAGCGGGATGTGTTGCGGGCGCTGAACTGGCTCAAGAGCAAGTTCAAGCTGAGCGAGGTGCTGGAGCTGGGCAAGGCTGCGCTGGATGCGCCGGAGCCTGCGCTGTTTTCCGAGCATCTGGAGCGGATGCAGCTGGCCAACCCGGAGGGACTGAAGGAGGACTTGTATCAGCGCTTGTTGCTCACGGGGCTGAAGGCCACCGAGCAATGACCAGCCACCAAAAACAACTGTAGGAGCGAGCCTGTTCGCGATGAGGCCGTCACATTCAACATCATAGTTGTCTGTCAGGCCGCCATCGCGAGCAGGCTCGCTCCTACAGGGGTATTGCGGTGTCGCGGCTTACTCGATGAAGGTCACGACGCCATCGGCCAGCGACTTCACGCGAGCCAGGGACTCTACGCGATAACCTTGCGAATCCAGTTCTGCACGGCCACCCTGGAACGACTTCTCGATCACGATGCCCAGGCCTGCCACGGTGGCGCCGGCCTGCTTGATGATCGAGATCAGTGCCTGGGACGCCTTACCGTTGGCCAGGAAGTCATCGATGATCAGCACACGGTCGCTGCTGGTCAGGTGGCGCGGGGAAATGGCCACGGTGCTTTCGGTCTGCTTGGTGAACGAGTACACGGTCGCCGACAGCAGGTTTTCGGTCAGGGTCAGGGACTGGTGCTTGCGGGCGAATATCACCGGCACGCCGAGGTTCAGGCCAGTCATGATCGCTGGCGCAATGCCCGAGGCTTCGATGGTGACGATCTTGGTGATGCCCGAGTCCTTGAACAGCTTGGCGAATTCGTCGCCGATCAGCTTCATCAGGGCCGGATCGATCTGGTGGTTCAGAAAGGCGTCGACCTTCAGTACCTGATCGGAAAGCACGATGCCTTCTTCGCGAATTTTCTTGTGCAGGGCTTCCATGAAGCTGTCCTCAATTGGCGCCTTTGGCGCCGAAGGTCTAGTAAAAGTGGTCAATTCTAGCGCTTTAACATCGCGCGTATATCCGCCAATGCGTTGTTGCCTCGCACGGCTTTGACTTCGGTCGGTGTGTCGTCGTTGCCTTCCCAGGCCAGATCGTCCGGCGGCAGCTCATCGAGGAAGCGGCTCGGGGCGCAATCGATGATTTCGCCGTACTGCTTGCGCTTGGCGGCGAAGGTGAAGGCCAGGGTCTGGCGTGCGCGGGTAATGCCCACGTAGGCCAGGCGACGTTCTTCTTCGATGGTGTCGGCTTCGATGCTGGAGCGGTGCGGGAGGATTTCCTCTTCCATGCCCATGATGAACACATAGGGGAATTCCAGGCCCTTGGACGCATGCAGGGTCATCATCTGCACGCCTTCGGCGCCATCTTCCTCTTCCTGCTGACGCTCGAGCATGTCGCGCAGGACGAGTTTGCCGATGGCGTCCTCGACGGTCATTTCGCCGTCTTCATCTTTCTCCAGGGTGTTCTTCAGCGCCTCGATCAGGAACCAGACGTTACTCATGCGGTAGTCGGCAGCCTTGTCGCTGGAGCTGTTGGTGCGCAGCCAGTTCTCGTAGTCGATGTCCATGACCATGCTGCGCAGGGCCGAGATCGGGTCTTCGCCGGCGCACTGCTCGCGCACCTTGTCCATGAAACGCTTGAAGCGCGACAGACGATCGGTGAAGCGGCTGTCCAGATGCTCGCCCAGGCCGATTTCGTCGGTGGCGGCGTACATCGAGATCTTGCGCTCGGTCGCATAGTTGCCGAGCTTCTCCAGCGTGGTCGAGCCGATCTCGCGGCGCGGTACGTTGATTACCCGCAGGAAGGCGTTGTCGTCGTCCGGGTTCACGATCAGACGGAAGTAGGCCATCAGGTCTTTCACTTCCTGGCGGCCGAAAAAGCTGTTGCCGCCGGACAGGCGATACGGCACCTGGTGATGCTGCAACTTCAGCTCGATCAGCTTGGCCTGGTAGTTACCGCGATAGAGGATTGCGAAATCGCTGTACGGGCGGTCGGTACGCAGGTGCAGGCTGAGGATTTCCATGGCCACGCGCTCGGCTTCGGCGTCTTCGTTGCGGCAACGGATCACGCGGATCTCGTCGCCGTGGCCCATTTCACTCCACAGCTGCTTTTCGAATTCGTGGGGGTTGTTCGAGATCAGCACGTTGGCGCAGCGCAGGATGCGGCTGGTGGAGCGGTAGTTCTGCTCCAGCATCACCACTTTCAAGGACGGGTAGTCCTCCTTGAGCAGCATCAGGTTTTCCGGGCGCGCGCCACGCCAGGCGTAGATCGATTGGTCATCGTCGCCCACCACGGTGAACTGGTTGCGTTTACCGATGAGCATTTTCACCAGCAGGTATTGGCTGGCGTTGGTGTCCTGGTATTCGTCGACCAGCAGGTAACGCACCTTGTTCTGCCACTTTTCCAGGATGTCGGCGTGCTCTTCGAACAGCTTCACCGGCAGCAGGATCAGGTCATCGAAGTCCACCGCGTTGAACGCCTTGAGTGTGCGTTGGTAGTGGGTATAGACGATGGCGGCGGTCTGTTCCTTGGGGTTGCGCGCGTTTTCCAGGGCCTGGGCCGGCAGGATCAGGTCGTTTTTCCAGGCGCCGATCATGTTCTTGATCTCGTCGACACCGTCGTCGCCCGAGTATTCCTTCTGCATGATATCGGTCATCAGGGCCTTGACGTCGGTCTCGTCGAAGATCGAGAAGCCCGGTTTGTAGCCCAGCCGCACGTGTTCCTTGCGGATGATGTTCAGGCCCAGGTTGTGGAAGGTGCACACAGTCAGGCCACGTCCTTCGCCGGCACGCAGCAGGGTGCCGACCCGTTCCTTCATCTCGCGGGCAGCCTTGTTGGTAAAGGTCATGGCCACGATGTACTGGGCGCGAATGCCGCAACTCTGGATCAGGTGCGCGATTTTGCGCGTGATCACGCTGGTCTTGCCGGAGCCTGCACCGGCGAGCACCAAAAGAGGGCCGCCGACGTAGCTCACGGCTTCTTGCTGCCGGGGATTGAGTCGGGACATAGGTAAATTCAGGAGTCAGTCACGAAATGGGCCGGCATTTTAACAGGCTCAGCGAATTGTGCTGCTCTGTCCGACTTGTGACGTACCACGCTATCTGTAATTGCCGGTTTTGTTACTTTCACGCAGGATGCGCAACGAATTTGCGGCTAAGGTTCGTAATTCCAGATACAAAGGGCTCGTTTTGATAACTGATGTGATTGTCATTAGTTATCGGGACGGCATAATGCCCGTCGCCTACATCTTTGCAGAGTCTAGGGAGCTAGCTTGTCTACGCCTGTCGAACCCTTGCGTTTGCTGCTACTGGCCGAAGAGCCGGCGTGGGCAGCGTTGTTGCGCGAGTGTCTGGCTCCTATGGGGAGCTCGGCCGTGCTCATCAGCGCGCCGAGTTGGGAGTCGGTCAGCAGCCTGTTCGATGACAACCGCAGTGCGGTGTTGTTGACCATCCCGCAACTTCAACCGGCGCCGGGCCGTTGCAGCCTGCCGACGGTGTTGCTGCTCGACCATGAGCCGCTGATCCCGCCCGATGGTGTGAGTGACTGGCTGGTGCGCGATCTGCTCGATCCCGGGATGTTGCGCCGTTGCCTGCGCCATGTGCGCGAACGAGGCATCCTGGAAAACACTCTGCAACGCCTGGCCGAGCAAGACCCTCTGACCGGCATCGCCAATCGCCAGGGCTTCCAGACGCTTTTGACAGCGCGACTGGCGGAAAACGACGGTCGTGGCCTGGCCCTCGGTCATCTCGACCTCGACAATTTCCGTTACGCCAACGACGCCCTCGGTCATCAGGCCGGTGACCGCCTGATCCTGCAAGTGGTGGCGCGGCTCAAGAGCCAACTCGAGGCTGGCGATCAACTGGCACGCCTGGGCAGCGATGAATTCGCCCTGCTGATCGACACCCGCCGCGCTCCCCAGCGTGCCGAATGGATGGCCGAACGTATCGGCGAAGTGCTGGCCGAACCTTATTGGGTCGATGGTGAAAGCCTGCTGATCGGCTCTAGCCTGGGCATCGCCCACGCCCGGGCCCAGGCCGGTGCGGACCCGCTGATGTGGCACGCGCATATCGCCATGCAGCAGGCCAAAAGCACCCAGGGCTGCACCTTTCACATTTTCAACGAACGCATCAACCGCAATGCCCGCAGCATTGCCGACCTCGAAACCGAACTGCGCCGGGCATTGCGCCGCGATGAGCTGGAGTTGCACTACCAGCCACGGCTGAACCTCGAAGACGGGCAGATCGTTGGCCTCGAAGCTTTGGTGCGCTGGCGGCATGCCGAGCGTGGCTTGTTGCCGCCGAGCGAATTCGTGCCGCTCGCCGAGCAAAGCGGTCTGATCGTGCCGCTGGGCTACTGGGTGATTTCCCGGGCCTTGCGCGACATGCAGGCGCTGCTTGAGCTGGGTTTGCCGCCGTTGCACATGGCGATCAACCTGTCGTTCCGGCAGTTCCAGGACAGTCAGTTGCTGTCGACCTTGAGTCGCCTGATTGCCGAGCGCGGCGTCGAGGCGCAGTGGCTGGAGTTCGAGCTGACTGAAACCGCCGTGATGCGCCGCAGCGATCTGGTCAAGCAGACCATGGACGCCCTCGGTCGTCTCGGTGTGCGCTTCTCCCTCGACGACTTCGGTACCGGCTTCTCGTCTTTCGTGCACCTCAACAGCCTGCCGATCACCTTGCTGAAGATCGACAAGAGCTTTGTCGGCGGCATGGAGCAACGGGAGGAAAACCGCAAACTGGTCCACGCGATGATCAACCTGGCGCACAACCTCAACCTCGAGGTGGTCGCCGAAGGCGTGGAAACGCCGGAGCAACTGGATCTGTTGCGAGGGTTTGAATGCGATCAGGTGCAGGGTTACTTGATCAGCAAGCCATTGCCGTTGGCCGAGCTGGTGGAGTATCTGATGTTCGGCTGCAATCAGCGGCCAGCACTGGAAATCGTGAGCTGAGTTGGCCACGGAGCCCTGTAGGAGCGAGCATGCTCGCGATGGTCGTCAACGTTAACGCTGGTTGGCAGATACCCCGCGTCGCTCTCAGGTTCATCGCGAGCTTGCTCGCTCCTACAGGGGATTTCAGTCAGGCTGAGCGATTTCGAAGCGCTGCTCTGGCGTCGCTTCGCGCTTGATCATCCGCTTCATCTTCCACTCAAACCCCAGCGTCAGGCTCACCGCCGCGCACGCCAGCCCCAGTGCCAGACCCCACCAGACGCCCGTCGGTCCCCAGTCCAGGTGGAACGCCATCCACCACGCGGCCGGTGCGCCAATCAGCCAATAGCAACCCAGGCCAACGAGGAACGTGGTCTTGGCATCCTTGAGCCCGCGAATGCAGCCCATGGCGATGGTTTGCGTGCCGTCGAACAGCTCGAACCATGCCGCCACCGCCAGCAGGCTCACGGCAAGATTGATGACATCGCGAAACGCCGGGTCGTTGTGGTCGAGAAACAGGCCGACCAACTGGTTTGGCAACAGCCAGAAGACCATGGCGAAACAGAGCATCGCCGCCGCTCCGAACGCAATGCCAACCCGCCCGGCAAGCCGCGCATCCAGCAGTTGCCCGGCGCCGTAATGCTGACCGATGCGCATGGTGATGGCATAGGAAATACCCGCCGGGACCATGAACGCCACGGAAACGATTTGCAGGGCGATCTGGTGCGCGCCCAGTTGCGTGCTGCCCATCGTGCCCATACACAGCGCGGCGAAGGCAAACAGCCCGACTTCCACCGCATAGGTGCCGCCGATCGGCAGGCCCAGGCGCCACAGCTCCTTGAGGTACTGGCGGTTCAGCCGCGACAGGCCCTGACGCAGCGGATAGGCCTCATAAGCCGGATGCCGCCGAATGTGCCACGCCAGTGCAAGCGCCATGAGGTTGGCGACAATCGCCGTGACCAGCCCGATGCCCATCAGCCCCAGTTTCGGCAGGCCGAACATCCCGGTAATCAGCGCATAGTTGAGCAGGAAGTTAGCCACGGTTCCGCCCAGGCTGATGACCATCACCGGCGTCGCCCGGCCAATGGCGCTGGTGAATCCGCGCAGGGCCATGAAGCTCAGGTAGCCGGGCAGGGCGAACGGCAGGAAGATCAGAAACTGCCCGGCCATCTGGACGTTGCTTTCGGTCTGGCCGAACAGCAGCAGCACCGGTTTGAGGTTCCACAGCAGCAAACCGGCGATCAGTGCCATCAGCCACGCCAGCCACAACCCGGCCTGGGTCAGGCGGGTAGCCCCGACAATATCGCCGGCGCCATGACGGATCGCCACCAGGGTGCCGACCGCCGCGATCACTCCGATGCAGAAAATCGACACGAACGAATAAGTCGCCGCGCCGAGCCCGCCACCGGCCAGCGCCTCGGGACTCAGGCGCGCCATCATCAGGGTGTCGGTGAGGACCATCAGCATGTGCGCCAACTGCGAGGCAATCAACGGCCCCGCCAGCCGCAGGATGGCCCAGAGTTCAGTACGTGCTGGATGCTGCATGGTCATCACGCTCGATTATCAAGGGAAACAGGAGAGCACCGATTCTCGGTGCTCTGCGCGCTTTGCACAAAGGGATAAAAAGGATGGATAGCATGATTCAAACTCATGCTGGAGAGTTTCTGCTAGGGTGGGCGAACCCCGCAGTAGGAGCTTTCCCAATGTCCCGTCGTCTTCCTCCCTTGTATGCCCTGCGCGCATTCGAAGCGGCAGCAAGGCACAGCTCCTTTACCCGCGCTGCCGAAGAGCTGTCGATTACCCAAAGTGCGGTGAGCCGGCATATTCGTACCCTCGAAGAGCATTTTGCCTGCCGCTTGTTTCATCGCAGTGGCCGCCACCTGCAACTGACCGAGTCGGCACGCTTGCTGCTGCCGGGCATTCGCGAGGGCTTCAGCGCCCTGGAGCGCGCCTGCAATACCCTGCGCGCCGAAGACGACATCCTGCGCATGAAAGCCCCGTCGACCCTGACCATGCGCTGGTTGCTGGCGCGCCTCAGTCGCTTCCGTCACCTGCAGCCGGGCAATGAAGTGCAATTGACCAGTGCGTGGATGGACGTCGATTCGGTGGATTTCAACGACGAACCGTTCGATTGTGCGGTGTTGCTGAGCAATGGACATTTCCCCCCGGACTGGGAGGCGAGTTACCTGTTCCCCGAGGAGTTGATCCCGGTCGGTGCGCCGAACCTGCGGGGCGACCAGCCTTGGGATGTCGAGCGGCTGACCAATACCGAGTTGTTGCACCCGACGCCAGACAGGCGTGACTGGCGTAACTGGCTGGAGCGCATGGGGCTGGCCGATCAGGTGTCGCTCAAGGGCGGTCAGGTGTTCGATACCCTGGAGCTGGGCATGATCGCCGCTGCGCGAGGCTATGGCGTGTCCATGGGCGATCTGCTGATGGTGGCGGAGGATGTGGCCCAGGGACGCTTGAGTTTGCCGTGGCCGACCGCCGTCGCCAGTGGCGAGTGTTATTACCTGGTTTGGCCGAAAACCCGGCCCGGCGGCGAGCGCATGCGCCGGCTCAGCGACTTTCTGCAAAACGAAGTCCGGTCCATGAAATTGCCGGATGTCGTGCACTTGAACTGAAACGATGAAGGCGCGGCAAAGGCGGCTTCAGGCTATCTCCCCCATTGGATCTCGATAGGCTGCATGGTGAATATTCATCACCGCTTCCTGTCGGTACTCACTGCGTTGCCGGCCGATACTGCAGCGCCTCCGCCAGATGCTCGCGGCTGATCGCATCAATCTGTTCCAGATCCGCCAGAGTCCGTGCCACCTTGAGCAAACGGTGCGCCGAGCGCAGTGAAAGGGTCAGCCGTTCACAGGCGGATTCCAGCCAGTGCTCATCGGCTGTGGATAACTTGCAGTACCGACGCAGGCCAGGCAGATCGAGAAAGGCATTGGCGCAACCCTGACGCTTCTGCTGGCGATCTCGCGCCTCGGCGACAAGCGCCGCGGCACTGGCACTGTCCTCTCCAGGCTTGAGCGTGGGATTCAATGCCGTGGCTTCCCGAGAGACGGTCAGATGCAGGTCGATGCGGTCGAGCAACGGCCCCGAGAGTTTGTTGCGGTAACGCTGCACCATGTCCGGCGTGCAGGAGCAGCGGCCAGTGGGTTCGCCAAGATATCCACAGGGACACGGATTCATTGCCGCCACCAATTGAAATCGCGCCGGAAAGCGCACGCGATCCTTCGCCCGGGAAATGACGATATGCCCGGACTCCATTGGCTCCCTTAGAACCTCCAGCACTTTGCGGTCGAACTCCGGCAGCTCATCGAGGAACAGCACGCCATGATGGGCAAGGGTGATTTCGCCGGGTTGCGGTTTCGAGCCACCACCGACCAGTGCAGGACCCGATGCGGAGTGATGTGGCTGGCGAAACGGCCGCTGCGGCCAGTGGCTCAGCGGTACACAACTGGTGACGGATTGAATGGCCGCCACCTCCAGCGCTTCGCTCTCGGCCAGCGGCGGCAACAGCCCTGGCAATCGACTCGCCAATAGCGTTTTCCCTGTTCCAGGAGGGCCGCTGAACAGCAGGTTATGCGAACCCGCCGCTGCAATCAGCAGTGCCCTTTTGGCTGCTTGCTGTCCCTGTACTTCGCTTAGATCGGGATAAGGCTTGCTGGCGTGCATCAATCCATCGGAGACATAGGGCTCGACCGGCGTATGGCCATTGAAATGCGCCACGGCTTGCAGCAGATGATCCACCGCAATCACCGTCAGCCCCGACGCCAGGCATGCTTCCTCGGCATTTGCCCGCGGGACCATGAGCGAGCGCCCGGCCTTGCGCGCGGCCAATGCGGCCGGCAACACACCCTTCACCGCGCGTACTGCGCCAGACAGGGCCAGTTCCCCCAGGCATTCCACATCGTCCAGCGTCAACGTCGGCACCTGCACACTGGCCGATAGAATCCCAAGGGCAATCGCCAGATCGAACCGCCCGCCATCCTTGGGCAAATCCGCTGGCGCCAGATTCAGCGTGATCCGTCGCGCCGGAAATTGCAGGCCCGAATTGATGATCGCACTGCGCACCCGGTCCTTGCTTTCCTTCACTGCCGCTTCGGGCAGACCGACCATGGTCAGGGACGGCAGGCCGTTGGCCAGATGAACTTCTACGGTGACGGCGGGTGCATCCACGCCAATCTGGGCACGGCTGTGGACGATGGAGAGGGACATGGTCGTTCCTTGAAATTACGGGGAGCCGCTTCCTGCGGTTTTTCAAGGGTAGTCAGGAGATGAGCATTTCGCGTGGTGTCAGGGAAGGTGAGTTTTCGCAGGATGTTGCGAGCCATCGCCGGACGCGCGGGCAGAAAAAAACCGCCATTCAGGCGGTTCTTTGGTAGACAGTTTCAGGCTCTTTTACCGGCAAGTAAGCCAGGAGGTTCAAGGTCTTTGCCGTGAGTTGCAGCGACATCAAGAAATCGTTGTTGATTGGCTGAAATCTTGCCGCCCAGCCGAAGTGCTTCAGCATGATACTGAATGATGAGTAAAAGCTTGGCTTTTCGCTTTCTTTGAATCATGGGCACCTCCTGTGCCTAGGAGTGAGATCGATACTATTAATCGTCCAGGTAAATGACAAGTCGATTGTTCTGGTCGAAGCTGAATCCGAGGTTCTGGTAGTAGGGGACGACATTTGGACCAGGATCCTGAATCTCTATTTCTTTGCACCCCAGCATTCGAGCATAGGTATCTGAAGCCAGCAGTGCCATTGGGGCGATCAAGCCGCGAAGAGGATGAGACCTGTCTGGGTGACCCTGCAAAAGAATGATCTTTATGCAAATAGCGCTTTTACGCGGAGTGGCATAACACAGACCACATAGTTTCTGTTCGTACCAGATGGCCAAATCCAGTCCCTTGGCATCTTTGCACTTCCAGTTCGACACGCTTTCCCATGGGAAGAGTGCAGCTTCCAACCACGGAAGGCAGGCAGTTATCGCAGCTGGAGTTATTGGGTCGAACCTAACCTCCTCGGTGTTGAGTTCCCTAGCCCGAGATTTACAGTCATCGACGAACATTTTATATGCGAGCTTTCGTGCATCTGATTTGTAAGTCTGATTTCGAAGTTCGGTGCCTTTTCCTTTTCTTCTCATTGCTAGCGTCTATCGAGTAACAAGGCGAAAAGCGTAAAGAAAAGGGTGAGGACTGATAAATCAGGCCGGAGCGCCGCTTTTTGTAGGACCCTGCCGAGAAAGATGAAGGACGTCGGTGAAAGAGCGTGGATGGTCTTGCCGGATGAAGGTTGCTGCTTATGATCTCGCTGAATGCAGCCTTGGGAGGCGTGAATGAACAGGAATGGGATGCACCCGATTCATCCTGGCGAAATTCTCAGCGAGGAGTTTTTGAGGCCACTGAGCGTTACAACCAATGCTCTGGCTCGCTCGCTGAACGAGCCAGAGGCGGAAGTAAGCGATGTGGTGAATCAGCGGAGCGGTGTCAGTGTTGGTCTGGCGCAAAAGCTATCCATCCACCTGAACACCACACCCGATTTCTGGCTGAATCTGCAATCGACCTACGAGTTGCGCTCAGCTCAAATAGAGTGTGGTTGAACGTTAAAATATTCAAAGCGACTGCAAGACACGCGAAGCCCGCTTCCACCACGGTTTTACCGGGCGTCTTGCCTGCTCCAGCTCTGTCATCATCTGCGGCACATCTTGCAACCGAATCCATGGCTGGTTGTTCCAGTGCAACAAGCTCAACGACATTTCTGGCCAGTTCAGTTGGCTCAGGGTCGGGCGTTCGATTGAGATTGGTAGCTTGGCGTCTCTGAGGGCGGGGACGACTTCGTGGGTCAACCACTCGCGCAGGCTTCGGTATTCGGGGCAATAGTGATAAATCAACAGAGCGTAGACGCCGGATTCGCTGATTAGCAGGGTGTTTTCGATGCGGCCGTGGATGAATGCCTGGGCGATCTGGTGTTGGTCTGGATCGAGTTTTCGGATGGTGCGTTCGTCGATAAAGAGGCGAAGGAGGCGGCCCAGGTCGCGGGCGCTGAACCAGGGTTGGTTTTCTATTAGAAGGGCGTGGAGGTGGAGTTTGTGGCGGGTGAAAACATGAGGGGTTAGGTAAGAGTCATCTCGATTCATTGATACAGCTCCTTTTGCTTAAGGGCTGCCGGCAATTGTCGCCAAACAATTGGGTGGCAGTTCTACGCGGGTTGGCGAACCGGAGCAAAAGGAACCCGGCAGACCCAAAGGCCTCCCACGCACAACCGCCATGACTCGATGCGGCGGAAATCCCGCCTGAGGATAGTCGTCGTACGCCTTAAGCTTCCAGAGTCGCCAAACCCGGTGCTGAACATTCAGCAGGGGGATGAGCTTAGAGACCGGATGCTTCGCGACGCAATCGGACGGCGGTGTGATGTTTGTAGGACGTTACCGGGATTTTTGCGGGGCTTGAGATCAGAAGATCGCAGCTTGCGGCAGTTCCTACTGGTGAAGCTGAAGGTCGTGCCGACCTTCAATCGCGGGCAAGCCCGCTCCCACAGGGGGCGTGGTGTTACTCGGTCGGCGGATTCAGCTTCGCTTCAAGCTCAGCCACCTTCGCCTCAAGGCTCTCCAGTCGCGCCCGGGTGCGTGCCAATACAACCATCTGGCTGTCGAACTCTTCCCGACTGACCAGATCCAGTTTGCTGAAGCCGCTTTGAAGCAACATTTTGAACTGGCTTTCGATTTCGGCTTTCGGCAGAGGCGTATCGCCGCTGAAGAGGCGAGAGGCGGTGCCGGTCAAGGCGTCGAGGAAGTCTTTTGGCGCGAGCATGGGCAATGTCCTGGAAGCAATGGCGGGCAGTGTATCACGCAGTGTCTATAGTCATTTGCGCGAGCAAGGGGTGCACGGTTTTCGCGCATCGGGACGGACCGTGTCGCACCGTTGTTGTGCGTAACGTGCCGGGTGTTGTCGCGAAGTATCCTCCATTCGCCGTTAAAGGCTTGAAAATAGTCAGTTTTGTGAAAATGGCAAGCTTTCTGCTTAGACGCTGGTAACCCATGCACTGATGCAGTCGCTGTGACGAATGCAGTGCGCCAGGCGAAACGCGGGGAGTGTTTCGCCAGGAGCGGTTAGCTGGCGTCGGACGGGCAGGTAGGGCCGACGATGCGTTACAAAGCCAGGCACTGCGCTTAGACTTGAGACGGGTTTGTTTTCCTGGGGCAAGTCCACCAATTCGGGAGAGAGTTTTCATGAAGCTAGTCACTGCCATCATCAAGCCGTTCAAACTGGACGATGTACGCGAGTCGCTGTCCGAGATCGGCGTGCAGGGCATTACCGTTACTGAAGTCAAAGGCTTTGGCCGGCAGAAGGGTCACACCGAGCTGTATCGCGGCGCGGAATACGTGGTCGATTTCCTGCCCAAGGTGAAGATCGACGTCGCGATCGACGACAAGGATCTGGATCGGGTAATCGAGGCCATCACCAAGGCTGCCAACACCGGCAAGATCGGTGACGGCAAGATCTTCGTGGTCAATCTGGAACAGGCGATTCGCATCCGTACCGGCGAAACCGATACCGACGCAATCTAAGCCGCCACAAACCCAACGCCCCAGGAGAAAACAATATGACTCTGCGTAAATTCGCAGGGCTAGGAGCCCTGCTGTCTATCGTAATGCCCGGCCTGGCCATGGCGGCAGACGAAGTGGCAGCCCCAGTCCTCAATTCCGGCGATACCGCCTGGATGCTGACCTCGACAGCCCTCGTGCTGTTCATGACCATTCCCGGCCTTGCGCTGTTCTACGGCGGCATGGTTCGGTCGAAAAACATTCTTTCCGTGATGATGCAGTGCTTTGCCATTACCGGCTTGATCAGCGTCCTGTGGGTCATTTATGGCTACAGCATCGCGTTCGACACCACCGGCATGGAGCAGGGCGTCGTCAATTTCAATTCCTTCATCGGCGGCATGGGCAAGGCCTTTCTCGCCGGTGTCACTCCAGCCAGCGTGACCGGCCCTGCGGCGCTGTTCCCTGAAGCGGTGTTCATCACCTTCCAGATGACCTTCGCCATCATCACTCCGGCGCTGATCGTCGGTGCCTTCGCCGAGCGGATGAAATTCTCCGCGATGCTGGTCTTCATGGGCATCTGGTTCACCCTGGTTTACGCACCGATTGCGCACATGGTCTGGTCCGGTAACGGCGGCCTGATGTGGGATTGGGGCGTTCTGGATTTCGCCGGCGGTACCGTAGTGCACATCAACGCCGGTATCGCCGGTCTGGTGGCTTGCCTGGTACTGGGCAAGCGCAAAGGTTTCCCAACCACTCCGATGGCTCCGCACAACCTTGGTTACACCTTGATGGGCGCCGCGATGCTGTGGATCGGTTGGTTCGGCTTCAACGCCGGCTCCGCTGCAGCAGCCAACGGCACTGCCGGCATGGCGATGCTGGTGACCCAGATCGCAACCGCTGCTGCCGCACTGGGCTGGATGTTCGCCGAATGGATTACCCACGGCAAACCAAGCGCACTGGGTATTGCTTCGGGTGTGGTGGCCGGTCTGGTCGCCATCACTCCGGCTGCCGGCACCGTTGGCCCGATGGGCGCACTGGTGATTGGACTGTCCGCAGGCGTGGTGTGCTTCTTCTGCGCCACCACCCTGAAACGCAAAATGGGCTATGACGACTCCCTGGACGCCTTCGGCGTGCACGGTGTCGGCGGTATCCTCGGCGCGATCCTGACGGGTGTGTTCGCCGCACCGTCCCTGGGTGGCTTCGGCACTGTGACCGACATCGCCGCACAAGTATGGATTCAGTGCAAAGGCGTGGGCTTCACGGTGATCTACACCGCGATCGCCACCTACATCATCCTCAAGGTGCTGGATCTGGTCATGGGGCTGCGTATCAACGAGGAAGAAGAGGCGGTAGGCATCGATCTGGCGCTTCACAACGAACGCGGCTACAACTTGTAAGCAAGCACATAAAAATTGCCCGGCTTGCCGGGCATTTTTTTGTCTGAAATTTGTCATCGAGGGCTGAGCTGAAAGGTTTTTTCCTACAGGTTTTACGATGTTTGCGTCGGGTGCTTTTGTGCGGTCGGAGGCTTACAGGACTCGAGGAATATTAGGGCCTTTGTTTTTTCCCAGAGCGCGCTAGAATGCGCCCCGAACGTGCGGAGAACTGTATGTGGCAACAGACTCTGATTACCTTGCGGGCGAGACCCCGGGGCTTTCATCTGGTAACGGACGAGTTACTCGCCGGCCTGCCTGAACTCAAGGCGTGTCGGGTCGGTCTGTTGCATTTGTGGCTGCAGCATACCTCGGCGTCGTTGACCATCAACGAGAACGCCGATCCGGCGGTACGTCGCGACTTCGAACGATTTTTCAATCGTCTGATCCCACAAGGAACAGACGGCTATGAGCATAACGACGAAGGCCTGGACGACCTCCCGGCGCACTTCAAGGCCAGCGTGCTTGGCTGTCAGCTCAGTTTGCCGATTTCGGCAGGCCGGTTGGCGTTGGGGACCTGGCAAGGCGTTTACCTGGGCGAGCACCGTGATCATGGCGGTGCCCGTAAAGTCCTCGCCACCGTGCACGGTGAAGAGGCATAACCGCTGGTCAGCAGCGGCTATTGATTTTTTTCCGGTGGCCTTCGACAGAGGGCAAAGCTGGGCTATAACTAATCTGCTTTTCGCAAGTCATGAGGTAGAACATGAGCGACGATGATCTGGAAAACGACGACCTCGAAGTAGGCGACGAAGACGAAACCGAAGAAGGTCTGGAAGCAGCGGCGGACGACGTCGCTGAAGACGACGGCGGTGATGCGCCGGTTACGACCGCCAAAGGCAAGGCCAAGGCAGCGGTATCGGTCGATGAGCTGCCGAGTGTCGAAGCCAAGAACAAGGAACGCGACGCCCTGGCCAAGGCCATGGAAGAGTTCCTGGCTCGCGGTGGCAAGGTGCAGGAAGTGGAGGCCAATGTGGTCGCCGATCCTCCCAAGAAGCCTGACAACAAGTATGGCAGCCGGCCTATCTGAGCCTGCTAGCCGCTTGCCCAAAAAGCCCGCCGTCGCTGCGGGCTTTTTCATGCCTGATGAAACAAAATTCTTGAGTTCGACCCCCTTTGTGGGAGCGAGCCTGCTCGCGAAGAGGCCGGGACATTCAAAATCAATGTCGGCTGAGCCATCGCTTTCGCGAGCAGGCTCGCTCCCACAGGAATCGGGTCAGGCCGAAGTCTTGTTCAACTGCGCCAACAACGCAGGCAGCTCGGTCAAGCTGCGGATCTCCGCATCCGGCAGGCGTTCAGCCTCCCAGATTTTGCCTGCCGGGTTGAACCAGATTGCCCGCATTCCCGCCTGTTGCGCCCCGGCAATGTCATCACCTGGATGATCGCCGATGTGCACCGCCGTATCAGCGGTCGCGCCACCGCGCTGCAATGCCTCCTGGAACAGTCGCGCATCGGGTTTGGCGATGCCGATGTCTTCGGCGCACAGTGCAAACTTGAAGTAGTCCGCCAGGCCCAGTCGACGCACATCGGCGTTGCCGTTGGTGACGACGCCGAGGGCGTAATGATTGGAGAGGATTTCCAGGGTCGGTTCGACCTCCGGAAACACTTCGATCTGATGGCGGGCGTGAAGAAACACTTCAAAGCCCTTGCCCGCCAGGTCCGACGCCTCGTCATGCCCATAACCGGACTCTTCCAGCGCATGGAACAGCACCCGCCGCCGCAGTGCGCTGATGCGGTGCTTGAGGCCTGGTTCGTTGCTCAAGACACGCTCACGAATAGTCCACAGATGTTCCACCGGCACGGCCCCCAGATTGGGTGCGTGCTCGGTCAGCCATTCGCGCAAAACGGCTTCGGCGCTGACGATGACGGGGGCGGTGTCCCACAGGGTGTCGTCGAGATCGAAGGTGATCAACTGAATGCTCATGAATCGTCGCCTTTCATGCGTTTGGCCCGTGGGTGGGCGCTGTCGTAGACCGTGGCCAGGTGCTGGAAGTCCAGGTGGGTGTAGATTTGCGTAGTCTTGATGTCCGAGTGTCCGAGCAGTTCCTGCACCGCGCGCAGGTCCTGGGAGGATTCCAGCAAGTGGCTGGCGAAGGAGTGCCGCAGCATGTGCGGGTGCAGGTTCTGTCCCAGTTCGCGCTCGCCGGCAGCCTTGACCCGCACCTGGATCGCCCGTGGGCCGAGACGTCGGCCTTGCTGGCTGACAAACACCGCATCGTCTGCCGGATTGGCCATTGCCCGCAGCGGCAACCATTGTTCCAGTGCTTCGCGAGCCTTTTTTCCGACCGGCAGCAGGCGGGTCTTGCTGCCTTTGCCGAGCACCTGGACCATGCCGTCTGCGAGGTCGAGTTGATCGAGATTGAGTCCCGTCAGCTCCGACAGCCGCAAGCCGGAGGAATAGAACAACTCCAGAATCGCCTGGTCCCGACGTGCCAGAAAGTCATCTTCAACTCCGCCTTCAAGCAGTTGCAGGGCGCGATCGGTGTCGAGGGTTTTCGGCAGGCGGCGTTCGCCTTTGGGCGGCGAGAGGCCATTGGCCGGATCGTGGTCGCACAGGCCTTCGCGGTTGAGGTAGTGATAGAGCCCGCGAACGGCCGATAGCAATCGCGCCAGGCTGCGGGACGATTGGCCTTGGGCGTGCAGGCGGGCAACCAGGCTACGCAGGCGTTGGATGTCCAGCGCCGCCCAACTGCCGATATTTTGTTTGACGCACCAGCCCAGCACTTTATCGAGGTCGCGGCGATAGGCCGATAGCGTGTGTGGCGACACCTGTCGCTCACTGCGCAGGTGTTCGCAGTAAGCGTCCAGTTGCCGTTCCATGTTCAGCGTACCGAGCGCAGGGAGTTGTTGACCCGTGGCAGCACGCGACCCATGACTTCGGCGATGTAGCTCAGGAACAAGGTGCCCACCGAGCTTTTGTAGTGCTGCGGATCGCGACTGGCGATGGCCAGGATGCCGTGGATGCCTTGGTGACTGATGGCAACGACCGCGGTGGAGCCGATCTGCTTGCGCTGTTCTTCGCCGAACAGGAAGTCCAGTTCGTGCTCGCGCAGGCTGCCACTGACGCTTTTGTCTTCCGAGAGCAGGCCGCCGATGGCCACTTGTGCTTCGGCGTGAGTGGCCCAGCGGCCGACCGGCATGGCGTTGTCACCGAGCAGGATGAGGCTGACGAAGGGCACCTGGAATTCCTGGCGCAGGCTGTCTTCGACACTCATCACCACGTCTTCCAGGCTGGTGGCATCCATCAGCGCCAGGATCAGGCGACGGGTCTTTTCGAACAACCTGTCGTTGTCCCGGGCCACGTCCATCAACTGCGAGAGGCGATGGCGCATCTCGATGTTGCGTTCGCGCAGGATGGTCATCTGACGCTCCACCAGCGACACGGTATCGCCGCGCCGATGAGGAATGCGCAGGGACGGGAGCAGTTCTTCGTGCTCGACGAAGAAGTCCGGATGAGCCTCCAGGTACGCGGCAACAGCCGCCGCCTCCAGGCTTTCGGACGGTGATTCGTCAGCTTGTCGTGCGGGTACCTGAGGCTTGTCGGTCATGGGGTTCGCTCACTCAAAGACGCACTTGTCCTTCATATACGCGCACTGCCGGGCCGGTCATCATCACCGGCTGGCCTGGGCCTGCCCATTCGATGGACAGGCGCCCGCCAGGCAGGTCGATCAACAGTGGCGAATCCATCCACCCCTGGCTGATCGCAGCCACTGCGGCAGCGCAGGCGCCAGTTCCGCAGGCCTGAGTTTCCCCGGCTCCACGCTCCCAGACGCGCAACTGCGCACGGCTCCGGTCGATGACCTGGAGAAAACCGACATTGACCCGTGCCGGGAAGCGCGGGTGGTGTTCGATTTTCGGCCCCAGCTCATGCACCGGTGCGTTGTTGATATCGCTCACTCGCAGCACGGCATGGGGGTTGCCCATGGACACGGCGGCCAGATCGACCGGGGTGCCGTCGACATCGACCTGATAACTGGTGGCCTGCTCCGGCGCCTGGAACGGAACATCCGCTGGCACCAGGCGCGGGGCGCCCATGTTGACGCTGATCTGTCCGTCGTTACGCACATCCAGTTCGATGATGCCGCTTTTGGTTTCGACGCGGATCAGCCGTTTGGCGGTCAGGCGTTTGTCGAGCACGAAACGAGCGAAGCAGCGCGCACCGTTGCCGCACTGTTCCACTTCGGAACCGTCGGAGTTGAAGATCCGATAGCGGAAATCCACGTCCGGGTTACTCGGTGCTTCGACGATCAGCAACTGGTCGAATCCGATGCCGGTGTGCCGGTCGCCCCATTGCTTGGCATGCTTGGGCAGAATGTGCGCGTGCTGGCTGACTAGGTCGAGGACCATGAAGTCATTGCCCAGGCCGTGCATCTTGGTAAAACGCAGCAGCATGGTTTTACTCCGGCAGCAGGCTTTCGCCAGCAAACAACTCGGCTACCGTTTCACGGCGACGCACTTCAAATGCCTGATCACCGTCCACCAACACTTCGGCGGTACGACCGCGGGTGTTGTAGTTGGAACTCATGACAAACCCGTAGGCGCCGGCCGAATGCACGGCCAGCAGGTCGCCTTCTTCCAGGGCCAGCTGACGATCCTTGGCCAGGAAGTCGCCGGTCTCGCAGATCGGGCCGACGATGTCGTAGGCGCGGGCGGCAGAGGTGCGCGGGCGCACGGCACTGACGTCCATCCAGGCCTGGTACAGCGCCGGGCGGATCAGGTCGTTCATGGCCGCATCGACGATGGCGAAGTCTTTGTGCTCGGTGTGCTTGAGGTACTCGACCTGGGTCAGCAGAACGCCAGCGTTGGCGACGATGAAGCGACCCGGCTCGAACACCAGCGCCAGGTCACGACCGTCGAGACGCTCGCGTACGGCCTTGATGTAGTCGGCAGCCAGTGGCGGCTCCTCGTCCTTGTATCGCACACCCAGGCCACCACCGAGATCGATGTGGCGCAGGTAGATACCGCAATCGCCGAGGCGGTCGACCAGGCCCAGCAGGCGATCGAGAGCGTCGATGAACGGCGGCAGGGTGGTCAGTTGCGAGCCGATGTGGCAATCGACGCCGACCACTTCCAGGTTCGGCAGTTGCGCGGCACGCACGTACACGTCTTCGGCATCGGCGATGGCAATGCCGAACTTGTTCTCTTTGAGGCCGGTGGAAATGTACGGGTGGGTGCCGGCATCGACGTCCGGGTTCACGCGCAGCGAAATCGGTGCGCGAACGCCCAGTTCGGCGGCGACCACTTGCAGGCGTTCCAGCTCGTCGGTGGATTCGACGTTGAAGCAGTGCACGCCGACTTCCAGGGCGCGACGCATGTCGTCACGGGTCTTGCCGACGCCGGAGAACACGATCTTGTCGGCGCTGCCGCCAGCGGCCAGGACACGTTCCAGCTCACCGCGGGAGACGATGTCGAAACCGGCGCCCAGGCGCGCCAGAACGTTCAGGACACCCAGGTTGGAGTTGGCCTTGACCGCAAAGCACACCAGGCTCGGCATGCCAGCCAGTGCATCGGCGTAAGCCAGGTATTGGGCTTCGATGTGTGCGCGCGAGTAAACGTAGGTCGGTGTGCCAAAGCGCTCGGCGATGGCAGACAGGGCAACACCTTCCGCGAACAGTTCACCGTCACGGTAGTTAAAAGCGTCCATGAGGTTCCCTTATTGGTAGACGTCGTGCTTGTGTGCTTTCGAGGCAGGCTGCTGCTGCGACGACTTGGCCTGCTCGGCAGGGTCCTGGTCTTCATCGGGCAGGTACAGCGGGCCTTTTTGACCGCAGGCCGACACAAGGCAGGCAACCGCGAGGAGCGCAGCAAGGGAAGAGATCAGGCGCTTCATGGCGAAATCCTTGAAAATGCATTAATTGCGCCGGAGTATACCGGCCACCCGGCAGCTTGCCTATGCAACGGACGCCCGTCTGGCGGGGGTTGGCCGGTATCACGCAATCCCTGTGGGTCCCGCAGGTCGTTATCCTTTGCAATCGACGGGGCTCGGTCGTATCTTGCGGCGCTTGAGCCTGATCAGACACTTTTTGAGGTTGCCGTAATGAGTTTGTCCGAAGCGCGTTTCCATGACCTGGTCGATGCCACCCAGCAAACCCTGGAGGACATCTTTGACGACAGCGACCTGGATATCGACCTCGAAAGCTCGGCCGGTGTGCTGACGGTCAAGTTCGAGAACGGTAGCCAGTTGATCTTCAGTCGCCAGGAGCCGCTGCGCCAGCTGTGGCTGGCGGCGGTGTCCGGCGGTTTCCACTTCGACTACGACGAAGAAAGCGAGCGCTGGATGTGCGACAAGAGCGAAGAGCAACTGGGTGAAATGCTCGAGCGAATCGTCCGGCAACAGGCGGGTGTCGAATTCGATTTCGAAGGTCTGTGAGATCGTGACCGAGTCTGCTCCCGTCCGTCCGCCCAAGCCGCTCTACAGCAATGTCAGCCCGGCGGTGCCCTCGCCCTGCTGCAATGTGTGTCGGCTGGATGAGCACAAAGTCTGCCTGGGGTGTTTCCGCCATGTCGAAGACATCCGCGAGTGGCGTTCGGCGGATGACGAGCGGCGGCGGGTCATCTGTGCCCAAGCCGCTCAACGTCGAAACGTTCCCCTGTAGGAGCGGGTGCCCGCTTGCGGCATGCTCGCGATGCACGACAAGACACCGCGGGGTGTCAGGCTGTCAGCGTTATCGTTGGCGGCCATCGCGAGCATGCTCGCTCCTACAGGGGGGTGGGCACGGCTTGTTTATTTTTTGAGCTGTGATAGTGTCCGGGAATGCCTCAACCCATCGAGGCTGATGAAAACCCCGCCTTTTTCTGGCGGGGTTTTGCTTTTTTCGTGCAGAAGAAAGGAGTCTGCCCAGATCATGACCGCACCTTCCATAACCCTTACCCGTCTGGACGTCCAGCGTCTGGAGCGTCTGATCGACAGCCTGGACGACACGCTGCCAGGCGTTATTGCGCTGCAAACCGAGCTGGATCGCGCCGATACTGTGGTCGGCCACGATGAAGTGCCGGCGGATGTCGTGACCATGAATTCCCGTGTGCATTGCCGTGAAGAAGGCAGTGGCAAGGACTACCACCTGACCCTGGTGTACCCCAAGGATGCGAACGCCGACGAAGGCAAGGTTTCGATCCTGGCGCCGGTGGGCAGCGCGCTGCTCGGCCTGAAGGTTGGCCAGCATATCGATTGGCCGGCTCCGGGCGGCAAGACCCTGAAGCTGACGCTGCTGGAAGTCGAATCGCAGCCGGCCAATGGCGGCGACTTCCCCGAGTGACATCCCCTCAGGCCTGATCGAGCGCCTCGTTCAGTGCGTGCTCCAGGTCAGCCTTGTAGCGCAGGTACAGATGGGTGGAACTCTGCCCTTCGCCGAGCAGGCCTGACAGGTCCAGGTCGGTGATGTAGCAGCGGTAGCGTTCGCTCTCCCGGCGCTGTCCGACGATTTCCCGGGCGACTACGCTGAACAGCTGGTCGCCATGTTCCAGCTCGGAAAACTCCCGTTGATTGCAATACAACGTCACCTGCGCCTGACCCGGTGCGGCTTTGCCGACGATCGCCTGCACGTCGTAGAACGGTTTGTTCACGGGTGTCAGCGGTACTGGTCGGGCTTCGATGCGGCGTGCCCGGCCAGGGCCTGGCGGCAGTAACTGACAAAACAGGGTGTCGAGGTTCAGGGGGGCGGCCGCGTCCATTGGCAAGAGGGCATCGCGACGGTACTGGATCGATTGCAGGAAGCGTTGCAGAGGCACCAGCAGGCTTTGCTCATCATGCCAGGGCAGGCGCTGATGCCACAGGGCATTGAACTCATCGAGCACATACAGATCAGCCTGATCGTCGTTGACCCGATAGAACACTTGAATGCAGTCCGGCTGGCCCGTCGGCAGGAACAGCGCAAGGTCGTGGTCTTCCAGTGCCTTCGGATCCAGGTGCAGAGGGCTGTAGCTGGCCATTTCCTTGCCGAGGTAATCGATCAGCGCCGGCAGCGTGGCCAGCGCGATGTGCCGGACCTGGCCCGGCACCAACTCCAGCACGTGGTAGTGCTGCTGGACCTGGATCAGGTAGCGATGATTGAGTCGGCTCAGCAACAGGTTCTGCGCGGTTTCGAGGATGTCGTCGACCCGTTGGGCGATGAATTGCGCACGGTTATGGCAGAAACAACGCACCCGCAGCTTCGGCTGTTGCGGCCCGGCCGGCAGATTGTTGAGGTAGTCGCCGATGCAGTCGAGCAAAGCGTGTGGGCCGTCGTAGCGACTGACCAGCACCTCGTTCCAGCTGTTGAGCGTGACCTGGTCCAGGGTCAGCACCAGATTTTCCCGGACACCGGCGTAGCTCAGGGAATCGGTGCGCTCGGTGGTCATCAGGATGTTCAGGTCGCGATGGTGCTTGAGTGGATCGACGCCGACATTCACCAGAATCAGCACTTCGCTCGGCACGCTGGCGCGCAGCAGAGGTTCTTCGGCGACGGTGGGCAAGGGCAGGGCAATGGTCTGTTGCAGGCTGCCGAGCAGGTTGAACAGTTCGAATTCGCTCAAGTCGCTGGTGCCGGGGTGCAAGGCCAGGCGGGTGCTGCTGTCGATCACGCCATTGCGGTGGCACCAGGTCAGCAGTTCCAGCAAGTGGCGGCTGCGTTTGATCGGCGCGAAATGTTCCCACTCCAGCGCCGTCAGGTTGCCGTTGTACAGGCCCCACTGGCCTTGCTGTGGTTCTTTCCTGTTCGGTGCGTGCACCAGTGTCAGGGTGTCTTCCGCCAGGTCCAGGGCAATGCCGGGGTTGATGAATTCGACTTTGCCGGCCTTGCGCTCGAACGCGGCGTACAGCCGACGACCGAGCACACTCAGGTCGCGCTTGTTGATGCGGCTGACGGTTTGTTCGTGGCGGGCAAACTGGGTGAGAAAGCGGTAGCTGTAGTTCAACTCGTTGACCAGCGCCCGCCGCTCGGAACTGACCTGGCGGACTTTCCACTGGCTGCGGCTGTCGAGCAGGGTCAGTTGACGCTGGTCCCAGCGCCATTCGTGGGCCAGGCGCTCGAGCAATGCGCGTTGCCAACTCTGGGTGCGGCTGTTGCCGGTCAGTTTGCGATTGACCTTGAGGTACAGCGCGCGGCGGACCAACTCCAGGCGTTCCGGTTCGTTGCGGACGATCAGGTATTCCTCGATGCGCCGGTACACCACGACGTACGGATCCAGCTCGTCGAGGTCGAGCCGGTTGGCGAACACCGCTTGCTTGAAACGCAGGCTCAGGCAATGAACCCTGGGGTGTTCACTGGCGTACACCTCGGTCAGCAGCAGCTTGAGCACCGACTTGTAGGGCGATTCGATGCCCTTGAACAACTGCCAGAGCCCGGCACCGATGAATTCGCCGGGCGGGATGTAGGCGAGGTTACCGAGGTCGAGGGTTTCATCGGCACGGATGAAGCGTTTGGAGATCAGGGTATGGGTGTAGCGGTCGTAGCTCGATTCCTCGTAGACCGGCACCAGCCACCAGATCGGTGTCCGCCCGGCAAGCCAGATCGCGGTGCGGTAGAACTCGTCCAGCAACAGGTAGTGCTGGGTGGTGCCGCAATCTTCCGAGCTCAACCGGGTATCGCGTTCGCCACGGACGAAACGGCTTGGGTCGATCAGGAAGAAATGCGCCTCGGCACCCTGGCTGGCGGCCCAGATTTCCAGCAATTGGCATTTTTTGCGCAGTTCGGCGAGTTCGTTTTCGGTCAGGTCCGGCCCGTGGCAGACCCACACATCCATGTCGCTCTGGTCGGCCTGGGCCAGGGTGCCGAGGCTGCCCATCAGGAACAGTCCGTGAATCGGCCGTGGCGGGTTGCTGCCGTGGCGCGGTTTGTAGGAAAACGAACGGGTCAGGCGTTGGGCTTCAGCGAGGACATTGGTATCCGGCTCGAAGTTCGACAGCCCGGCCGGTGTACTGCCGGAAACATAGCCGGGCAACAACGGATGATTAACGTGGAAAAACAGCGGCAGCAAGGTCAGGACCCCTTGCTGACGGGGCGACAACCCCTCCATGGCGCGGGCCATGCGTCCTTCGTTGAGTTTCAGAAAGCGTGCGCGCAGTTGGCCGAGAACCTTGCGGTCGATTCCTTCGTCCAGATCTGGGCGGATTTCATGGGTGCGCGTCATGTCAGCTCAAACCGGCTCGCAGGGCTCGGACGTGGAGGCTCTCGGGTGATGGCAGTTTAGCGCCTCGGACCGGAGACATTTAAGCTGAATTTGGTTTTTTGGCGTCAGATTTACAACGTTGGAAAAGGTCAGCCAGCCGAACAGGCCCACGGATGTTCCGTTTCGGGTTTTCCGTGGGCGATACGATACGGTCAGGCCGTTTCCTGAGTCGTCAGGATGGTCAGAAGGGATTGAGCGTGTTCAGCGGCATCGCGCCCCAGGCTGGTCAGGTAACCGCCATCGGGCTGGGTGATCAGTTCTTTTTCGTGCAGGCGTTTGGCGGCGGCAATGGCTTGGGGGGCAGCGGTATGGTGAATTTTCAGACCTTCCTGGGAGTTTTCCAGGCTGTAGAGTGCAAGGATTTCCAGTTCGGCAACCAGCTCAGGGGTAAACGACATAAGGACTCCATACTTTCTTGGAATGGGACGACAGCGCCCCTAAGGTGAACCTGCCGCTGCGGCATGTCCAGTGCCGGTGAAAGAAATCGAGTTCCCGTAGGAGCGAGCATGCTCGCGATGCACGACAGGACACCGCGGAAGTCAGGCTGCCAGCGTTATCGTTGGCGACCATCGCGAGCATGCCGCAAGCGGGCACCCGCTCCTACAGGTGTTGGGTCATTGCTTTTCCGGGGGCAGTTCCGGCAGGGCCCGCAATGCCGCTTCGTACCATTGGGTATCGAACGCGCGGTCTTCTTCGAGAATCGCGTCGATTTCTACCGCTAAAACGTGAGCCATCAGGTTGAGGATCTCTTCCCGCTCGTAGCCCACCAGCGTCAGCTTGTTGAAGGTCGCCTTGGCTGCTGGCGGGTTGTCGCTCTCGATCTGGTTTTCGATGGCCTGGATCAGGGTATTTTCGGCGAACTCTTCGTCGTCGTTGTCGATATCGCTCGGCTCGCTCATGGCTGGCTCCTCAGGGAAAGGTGGCCAGTTTAACCGTATTCAGCGGCGTGATGCTGCTGGCAGGAATCCCGGCGGCGTTCTATAAACAGGCACTGCCCACCCCGCACGGCCTGGAGGCTTTGTGATGATCAAGCTTTATGGATTCTCCGTCAGTAACTACTACAACATGGTCAAACTGGCGCTGCTGGAAAAAGGACTGCCCTTCGAAGAAGTACCGTTTTACGCCGGTACCAGCCCAGAGGCCCTGGCGATCAGCCCGCGTGGAAAGGTCCCTGTCCTGCAGGTAGAGCAGGGCTTCATCAACGAGACCAGCGTGATCCTCGAATACATCGAGCAAAGTCAGGCAGGCACGCCGCTGCTGCCGAGCGATCCGTTCGAGCGCGCGCAGGTGCTGGCGCTGGCCAGGGAAATCGAGTTGTACATCGAATTGCCGGGGCGGGCCTGTTACGGCGAAGCCTTTTTTGGCATGACCCTGCCGGAGGCCATCAAGGAAAAAACCAGGGCCGAGCTGCAACTGGGGATGGCGGCGCTGGGCCGTCACGGCAAATTCAGCCCTTACGTGGCTGGCGACCGCTTGAGCATTGCCGATTTGTATTTCCTGTACAGCGTGCCGCTGGCGTGTGGTGTGGCGAAGAAGCTGTTTGATATCGATCTGTTGGCTGAGTTGCCAGCAGCCAAGGCGCTGTTGCAGCGGTTGGGGGAAAACCGGAACGTTCAGCGAGTGGCGGCGGACAGGGAGGCGGCGATGCCAGCGTTCATGGCGATGATCGCAGCCAGGAAGTAGCTCTGTTGCGCTTAAGATCGTATTCGCGAGCAGGCTCGCTCCCACAGGGTTCTGCGTCACACACAAAACCTGTGTCTGACGCATGCCTTTGTGGGAGCGAGCCTGCTCGCGAAGCTTTTGGCTTTTAACGGCTGGCGAGCAAGGCCTGACCGCGCGCCACAGCAGCCTTCACCTGCGCCGGCGCGGTGCCGCCGATGTGGTTGCGGGCATTGACCGAGCCTTCGAGGGTCAGCACGGCAAACACATCCTGGTCGATCTGGTCGCTGAACTTGCGCAGTTCTTCCAGGCTCATTTCCGCCAGGTCCTTGCCGCTGTCCACGCCATATTTCACGGCATGGCCAACGATTTCGTGGCAATCACGGAATGGCAGGCCGCGACGCACCAGGTAGTCGGCCAGGTCGGTGGCGGTAGAGAAGCCGCGCAGGGCCGCTTCGCGCATCATCGCGTGCTTGGGCTTGATTGCCGGAACCATGTCGGCGAAGGCCCGCAGCGAGTCGCGCAGGGTGTCGGCGGCGTCGAACAGTGGTTCCTTGTCTTCCTGGTTGTCCTTGTTGTAGGCCAGTGGCTGGCCTTTCATCAGGGTCAGCAGGCCCATCAGCGCGCCGAATACACGGCCGGTCTTGCCGCGCACGAGCTCCGGCACGTCCGGGTTTTTCTTTTGCGGCATGATCGAGCTGCCGGTGCAGAAACGATCCGGCAGATCGATGAACTGGAACTGCGCGCTGGTCCACAACACCAGTTCTTCGGAGAAGCGCGACAGGTGCATCATCGCGATGCTGGCGGCCGAGCAGAATTCGATGGCGAAATCACGATCGGAGACATTATCCAGCGAGTTGCCGCCAACGGCGTCAAAACCCAGCAATTGGGCGGTGTATTGGCGATCGATCGGGTAGGTGGTGCCGGCCAGTGCGGCGCTGCCCAGCGGCATGCGGTTGGTACGCTTGCGGCAGTCGACCAGGCGTTCGTAGTCGCGGCTGAGCATTTCGAACCAGGCCAGCATGTGGTGCCCGAACGTCACCGGCTGTGCGGTCTGCAGGTGGGTGAATCCCGGCATGATGCTGGCGGCTTCGCGCTCGGCCTGTTCCAGCAGGCCTTTTTGCAGGCGGGTGATTTCGGCCAGGATCAGGTCGATTTCGTCACGCAGCCACAGACGGATGTCGGTGGCGACCTGATCGTTGCGGCTGCGGCCGGTGTGCAGTTTTTTACCGGTCACGCCGATGCGGTCGGTCAGGCGCGCCTCGATGTTCATGTGGACGTCTTCGAGGTCAATGCGCCAGTCGAACTGGCCGGCCTCGATTTCACCCTGGATGGTCTTCAGGCCATCGATGATGCTGTCGCGCTCGGCATCGGTCAGCACGCCGACCTTGGCCAGCATGGTGGCGTGGGCGATCGAGCCCATGATGTCGTGGCGATACAGGCGCTGGTCGAAGGTGACTGAGGCGGTGAAGCGGGCGACGAAGGCGTCGACGGGTTCACTGAAGCGGCCGCCCCAGGACTGATTGGTCTTGTCAGTGCTCATGAATTCGCTCGTATCGGCTTGAAGAAAGAGAAGGCGTGTAACGCTGGCGCGGATAATAACAGGGTTGCCAATCCTGTCGCTGACACTGGTCGATACGTTTTTACCGGGGAGTGCGTCATGACCCGGGCAGGGCCGTACATTTTTTGCCGAACGATATTTTCCATTTGAGCCATATCGTCCCGGCAACCGTCTACAGTTGGACAATAGGATCAGCGCACTTCTCGGTGCAGCCGCTGACTATAAGGAAGAGGGGGGTGTTCATATTGCGTATCAACAAACCCTGTGGCGATCTGTCGCCAATGCGGGCATGGGCCGCCAATCGCCCGGCAGATGAAAATTTAGCCGCCGGACCAGCGGCACTTTTTGACGCTCGCGCTAGTCTTAGCGTGGATCGCGGTGACAGACGTCACTTCACCTGTCTACGCTATCCTTGTGCGAGACTCACGCAGGAATCCAGCGCAATATGAATGTCCTGATCGTTGATGACGAACCCTTGGCCCGCGAGCGCCTGTGCCGAATGGTTGGCGAACTCGAGGGATACAGTGTCCTGGAGCCTAGTGCCACGAATGGCGAAGAGGCGTTGGCACTGATCGACAGCCACAAGCCGGATATCGTGCTGCTTGATATCCGCATGCCCGGTCTGGATGGCCTGCAAGTGGCTGCGCGATTGTGTGAACGCGAAACTCCGCCCGCCGTGGTGTTCTGCTCCGGGCCCGATGAATTTGCCGTGGAAGCCTTACAGGCCAGCGCCGTAGGCTATCTGGTGAAACCTGTGAGAACTGAACAATTACATGACGCATTAAAGAGAGCCGAGCGCCCCAGTCGTGCCCAGCTCGCCGCCCTGACCCGCCCTGCCGCCGACAGCGGCAGCGGCCCGCGCAGCCATATCAGCGCCCGGACCCGTAAAGGGATCGAGCTGATTCCGTTGGATCAGGTGGTTTATTTCATTGCCGACCACAAATACGTGACCTTGCGCCACGAGGCCGGCGAAGTGCTGCTCGATGAACCGCTAAAGGCCCTCGAAGATGAATTCGGCGACCGTTTCGTGCGGATCCATCGCAATGCACTGGTCGCTCGCGAGCGTATCGAGCGACTGCAGCGCACCCCCCTGGGGCATTTTCAGTTGTTCCTCAAGGGCCTCAATGGTGATGCGTTGATCGTCAGTCGGCGTCATGTGGCTGGCGTGCGCAAGATGATGCAACAGCTCTAAACAGCTGTCCGCAGGCGAATTTCACACCCGATTGCCGGACATCCGGGGCCAGGGAGGCCGAGTAGTATCTGATACAAGTCAAAGTGGATTTGGCTGACCTGTTATTATCCGCCGTATCTATTCAGTACGGATTGATCCATGTCCTCTCGCGAAATCCGCATCGCCACCCGCAAAAGCGCACTCGCCCTGTGGCAGGCCGAATATGTCAAAGCCCGTCTTGAAGCAGCTCACCCGGGCCTGCTGGTGACGCTCGTCCCCATGGTCAGCCGTGGCGACAAGCTGCTTGACTCACCGCTGTCGAAAATCGGCGGCAAGGGCCTGTTCGTCAAGGAACTCGAAACCGCGCTTCTGGAAAATGAAGCCGACATCGCTGTGCACTCCATGAAGGACGTGCCGATGGACTTCCCCGAAGGCCTGGGTCTGTTCTGCATTTGCGAGCGCGAGGACCCGCGCGATGCCTTCGTTTCCAACACCTACGCCAGTCTGGACGAGTTGCCCCCGGGCAGCATCGTCGGCACCTCCAGCCTGCGCCGCCAGGCTCAATTGCTGACCCGCCGTCCGGACCTGGAAATCCGTTTCCTGCGCGGCAACGTCAACACCCGCCTGGCCAAGCTCGATGCTGGCGAATACGACGCCATCATCCTCGCCGCTGCCGGCCTGATCCGTCTGGGCTTTGAGGGTCGCATCACTTCGGCCATCAGTGTCGATGACAGTCTTCCGGCCGGTGGTCAGGGCGCGGTGGGTATCGAATGCCGCAGCGCCGACAGTGAAATCCATGCGCTGCTGGCGCCCCTGCATCACCAGGACACTGCCGCCCGCGTGACTGCCGAGCGTGCCCTCAACAAGCGCCTCAATGGTGGCTGCCAGGTGCCGATTGCCTGCTACGCGGTCCTGGAGGGCGAGCAGCTCTGGCTGCGCGGGCTGGTGGGCGATCCAGCCGGTGGCCTGCTGCTTGGCGCACAGGCCCGAGCCCCTCGTGGCGATGCCGAGGCGCTCGGCGTACGGGTGGCCGAAGACCTTCTCAGCCAGGGTGCCGACGCCATTCTCAAGAAGGTGTATGGCGAGGCTGGCCACGAGTGACCGGTTGGCGCTTGTTGCTGACGCGTCCCGCCGAAGAAGCGGCGGCGCTCGGCAGTCTATTGGCCGAGCAGGGGATATTCAGTAACAGTCTGCCGCTTTTGGACATCATGCCCATTGCGGCCACTGACACAATGCGCCAGGTGATTCTGGAACTGAATCAGTTCTGCGCCGTTATCGTGGTCAGCAAACCAGCAGCCCGGATCGGCGTCGAACTGCTTGAGCAACATTGGCCAACGCCACCCGGTGTGGAGTGGTTCAGCGTCGGCGCGGCAACTGCGCAGATCCTCAAGGATCACGGGTTGGACGTGAGCTTCCCGGCAGAAGGCGATGACAGTGAAGCCTTGCTCGAGCTTTCCCGGCTGCGCGAGGCCATCGCATGCCCCGATTCGCGAGTGCTGATCTTGCGTGGGGAGGGTGGGCGCGAGTTGCTGGCTGAGCGTTTGCGTGAGCTTGGTGTTAGTGTCGAGTATTTGGAGTTGTATCGCCGGGCATTGCCGATTTACCCACCAGCAACGTTGCAGCAACGGGTGAAGGCGGAACGCCTGAACGGGCTGGTGGTCAGCAGTGGACAAGGTTTCGAGCACCTGCATCAACTGGCTGGCGATGCCTGGCCGCAGTTGGCGCGGTTGCCGTTGTTTGTACCAAGCCCAAGGGTTGCCGAGCTGGCGCGTGCCGCCGGGGCCAAAACAGTTGTGGATTGTCGCGGCGCGAGTGCCGCGGCCTTGCTGACGGCGTTACGGGAGCATCCCGTACCCGTTTTCTGATGCAAAGGATGGATACGTGAGCGAAACAGCCTTGCCGAAAGATGACTCGCGACCGGTGCTTGATGCACCTGTTGATGCTCCTTTTGATGTAGTGCCGCCGCCAGCTGCCGAGCAGCGTCGAGGCAACGGTCTGGCAATCCTCGCGCTGCTGCTGGGCGCGGCCGGTGTCGCGGTGGGCGGTTGGGGTGTCTGGCAGGTGCGTCACCTGCAGGCCAACAACCTGCAGCAACTGAGCCAGGTTCAGGCATTGAACGACCAGGCGCAGAACCTCAAGCTCAATGAGGAACGCCTGAGCGCGCGCCTGGCGCAAATGCCTGCCGCCGATGAGTTGGAGGCGCGCAGTCGCCTGGTGATCCAGTTGCAAGGAGATCAGCAGCGTTTGAACCAGCGCCTGGAAACCGTCCTCGGCGCCAGCCGCAAGGACTGGCGTCTGGCCGAGGCTGAGCACCTGTTGCGTCTGGCCAGCCTGCGACTGTCTGCCTTGCAGGACATCAGCAGCGCCCTGGCATTGGTCCAGGGGGCCGACGAGATACTGCGCGAACAGAATGATCCGGGCTCCTTCGCCGCTCGCGAGCAGGTGGCCAAGACCCTGATCGCCTTGCGCAGTACCGAACAACCGGATCGCACCGGGCTGTTCCTGCGTCTGGGCGCGCTGCGCGATCAAGTGACCGGCCTCACCGAACTGGCACCGGAGTATAAGGACCGTGGCGATTCGTTGCTGGGCCTGACCGCCGATGGCGATGGTGCCAGTCGCTGGGCGCAATGGTGGGATCAGATTTCGCGCTATATCCGTATCGATTTCAATGCCGACAAAAACGTTCGCCCATTGCTGGCTGGCCAGAGCCTGAGTCAGGTCCGCCTGGCCCTGAGTCTGGCGCTGGAACAGGCGCAATGGGCCGCACTCAACGGCCAGGCTGCGGTTTACTCACAGGTGCTGGACGAAGCTCAAGATATCCTCAAGGGCAACTTCAATCCGGATAACGGGCAAAGCAAAGCCATGCTTGAGCAGGTGGCCGAGTTGAGCAAGCAACCCGTCACCGTCGTCACACCGGACATGACCGGAACACTGAGCGCGGTGCAGGGGTATCTGGAGCGGCGCAACGTCAACGCCGAGGACTCGGTCAAGCCACTGGCCAAGCCCGCCGCGAACACCGCGCCGGAGGCCACGCCATGAGACGCCTCTATGTGATCGTGTTCCTCGTTGTGGCCGCTACCGCTGCGCTGGGGTTGGCGATTGCCCAGCATTCCGGTTACGTACTGATTGCCTACAAGACCTTCCGCTATGAGTCGAGCCTGTGGGCTACTTTGGCCCTGGTGGCTGTGCTCTGGCTGGTGGTCTGGGGCATCAAGTCGCTGGTCGAACTGGTGATGGCTTCCAGTGGCGTGGTCAATCCGTGGTCGCGGCGTAACCGCAGTCGTCGGGTGCAGGTGGCGATCGAACACGGTCAGTTGGACTTGGCCGAGGGTCGCTGGGCCAGTGCGCAACGGCACTTGCACAGGGCCGCCGAAGCTGAACGCCAGCCGCTGCTTTACTACCTCGGCGCGGCCCGTGCCGCGAACGAACTGGGCAAATACGAAGAAAGCGACAACCTGCTGGAGCGTGCCCTGGAGCGTCAGCCCCAGGCCGAGTTGGCGATCGCCTTGAACCACGCCCAGCTGCAGACTGACCGCGGTGATACCGAAGGTGCCCTCACTACCCTGCAGGCCATGCGTGAGCGCCACCCGCATAACGCACAGACCCTGCGTCAGTTGCAGCGCCTGCTTCAGCAGCGTGGCGACTGGTCGGCTCTGATTCGCCTGCTGCCGGAGCTGCGCAAGGACAAAATCCTGTCGGCGGCCGAACTCGTCGAGCTTGAGCGTCGGGCCTGGGGGGCGAACCTGTCTCTGGCGGCGCAACGGGAAGACGATGGTGCGGTGGGGCAGCAATCGCTCGAACGTGCCTGGCAGCAACTGACCTCGGCACAACGCCAGGAGCCGCAGCTGGTGCTCGCGTATGCCGAGCAACTGCGGCAGCTGGGTGCTCATGTCGAGGCCGAAGAAGTGCTGCGCACCGCTCTGAAGCGCGACTACGACAGCCATCTGGCACGTCTCTATGGACTGGTTCGCGGCAATGATCCGACCCGCCAGCTACAGGCCGCCGAAGGTTGGCTCAAGGACCATCCGGCCGATCCGGGCCTGCTGCTGACATTGGGTCGCCTGTGCCTGCAAAACAGTTTGTGGGGCAAGGCACGGGACTACCTGGAAAGCAGCCTGCGAGTACAACGCAATCCGGAAGCCTGTGCGGAGCTGGCACGCTTGCTGGCGCAAATGGGCGATACCGAGCGCAGCAACCAGCTGTTTCAGGAAGGCCTGGGGTTGCTGGATGAGCGCTTGCTCGCAGCGCCTCTGCCTGTAGCCGTGCGAGCTTGAGCCGTTCACTGGCGCCAGGCTCGGGCGTCTGATCGACGAGCTGTGGCGAGGGAGCCATCGCCCTTGCCGCAGTACGATAATGGGTGAAATTCAGTCGCCAAATCTCGTCGCAGACAAAGTCCTACAAAGGACTGCATTTTATCCTCTCGCGTGCGTCGAGATTTCCCTACATCTGCGCTGAAGTCTCTGTGGGCACTTGCCTTGAAAGGCCGTCGCGCTTTCCTCTACCGTAACGGTCTGTCACTACTTTTACGGAAAAGCCATGTCATTGGCCTGCTCACGTTCATTGTTTTTCATGGCTTTCGTTGGAAGTGCCCTGGCGATGGGCGTTTCCTTTTACCTTGAATATGCGGTCGGCCTGCGGCCTTGCGGCTTGTGTCTTGCGCAACGATTTTGCCTGGCGCTCCTGACCGCTGTCTGCCTGATGGCTTCGGTCCATGGCCCTGGTCGCGCCGGCAACGTTCTGTATTGGCTGCTCGGTCTTGGTTGCAGCCTGGCCGGCGCGGTCACGGCGTGGTGGCAAGTCCTGCTGCAAAATCTTCCAATGGAGCACGCAGCGGCATGCTCGACCCATCTGGCGGATCTGTTCGCCAGTTCTCCGTGGCTATCCGTCCTGCAGCAAGTGTTCGAGGGCGCTGCCGATTGTGTGGAAATTTCCTGGACGCTGTTCGATATGAGTCTCACCGAGTGGAGTCTGCTGTTCTTCGTCGCGATGATGGTCCTGGCCGTTTACCAATCGTTGCGACTGGTCTGGATCAGCTATCAGCGACCACTCGGCGGCGAGTCGTCGCACCGGGCCTTTGCGGGCGATTAAACACTTGTATGAACTTTATCGCCTGCGTACCTTGAAGCCAATGTCGCGCGGGCATAATCTGCCCGCACGTGTCATTGGAATTATGTTGCTCGATGACGCTCTGCCTGACCGCCCACCGACGTTACAAGAGGCGAACGGGCATAGAGCAGCTGACCCACAAGGGAAGAGAGATCACCATGCTCGAAAGTTGTCAGAATGCTCAGGAACGCTGGGGTGGAGTGCACCTGCTGATCGATCGCTGGTTACAGGAGCGCAAAGAGCTGATCGATGCCTACGACAAGCTTGGCGCAAAGCCTGAGGCGCTCGGTGAGGATCGTAAACCCTTGCAGGAGTTCTGCGGCGTGCTGGTCGATTACGTATCGGCCGGGCATTTCGAAATCTACGAGCAACTGACGGGGGAGGCCAAGGCCTTCAACGACAAGCGTGGGCTGGAACTCGCCGAGACCCTCTACCCGCGCATCGATGTCATCACTGAAAAGCTGCTTGCGTTCAATGACCTTTGCGACGAAGGCAAATGCGTTGCGGAGAAGTTCAAGGAGCTGGGTGGCCTGTTGCACGAACGCTTCGAACTGGAAGATTGCCTGATCGAAGTGCTGCACACCGCTCACAAGGAAGCCGATTCGGTTCAGGCATGAGTCGCTTCCCGCAAGACCCTCAAACGGCGTGCCACGGCACGCCGTTTTTCATTTCCGCGATCAGCTGGTTGCACCGCGCAATTCAACTTCGAACACCAGTGGCGTGAACGGTGCGATCACGTCACCGGCACCATCGGCGCCATAGGCCTGGGCCGATGGAATCACCAGTCGCCATTTCGCTCCGACCGGCATGTTTTGCAATGCGCTGCGCCATCCGGCGATCACGCTGTCGAGACTGAACCATTGTGGCTGACTGTTCTGATCGAACACTGTGCCGTCGGGCAAGCGCCCGATGTACAGCACCTGCACCTTGCCGTTCGGTCCGGCTTTGGCGCCAGTGCCTGGTGTCAATTCGGTCAGCAGCACGCCATCAGGCAGTTCGCGTACGCCGGGTCTGGCTTTTTCTGCGGCGAGAAAACGCTGTTCTTTTTCCAGTGCCATTTCGCTTTGCGGCTCGGCTGACTGCATGGCGATCCGCGCTTCATGTTCGGTCAATATCTGCTGGATCTGCTCGTCCTTCAGCGTCAGCGGTTTGCCCTGGTAGGCCTGCTGCAACCCTTCGACCAGTGCCTGGAGTTGCAGGTCGGGAGCCTCCTGGCGCAAGCGTTCGCCAAGGCTTGCACCCAGGCTGTAGGCGAGATCGTGGGCTTCATTTTCCTGTGTTGTTCCCGCGGCTTGAGCCGCCGAAAAAAACACGCTCAGCGATAAAAAAAGGTAGCGCGACATGGGCACTCTCCGACCTGAATTGCGGGCGATTATGCCAGCGAGAAAGCGCACAACGGAGAACTGCTTTCGCAACGACGCAGAAGTTTTTCAGTCCTTTGCAACGCAACGCTTTCGATAGTGTCAACATGCCCTAGCGGCGGTTGCAGCAGAGGTCTAGTATGAGCCGCACTCACTTCAGCCAGGAGGTAAACCATGTCGGCCACCAAGAAGCCAGTAAACACTCCATTGCATCTGCTCCAACAACTCTCGGGCAGCTTGCTCGAGCATCTGGAAACCGCTTGTTCCGAAGCCTTGGCTGATGCTGAAAAACTGCTCGCCAAACTGGAAAAGCAGCGCGGAAAAGCGCAAGAAAAACTGCACAAGTCCCGCACCAAATTGCAGGACGCTGCGGCGGCCGGAAAAGCCAAGGCACAAGCCAAGGCCAAGGCCGCAGTGGCTGATCTTGAGGAACTGCTCGACGCCCTCAAGGATCGTCAGTCGGAAACCCGCGGCTACATTCTGCAACTCAAGCGCGATGCCCAGGAAAGCCTGAAACTGGCCCAGGGCGTTGGTCGTGTACAAGAGGCTGTCGGCAAGGCGTTGTCCCTGCGTGCGGCCAAGCCAGCCGCGGCTCCTGCGAAGAAAGCCGCCGCCAAACCGGTTGCTGCAAAAGCACCGGCCAAGCCTGCTGCTGCCAAGCCAGTCGCTGCCAAACCAGTAGCGAAAACTGCAGCTGCCAAACCTGCTGCAAAACCGGCTGCGAGAAAACCGGCTGCTGCCAGCGCCGCAAAACCCGCTGCTAAAACCACAACTGCCAAGCCAGCCGCTGCACGACCTGCTGCTGCAAAAACAGCTGCTGCCAAACCAGCCGTGGCTAAAACCGCCGCCGCCAAACCGGCTGCAAAACCAGCGGCAAAACCGGCCGCTAAACCGGCTGTCCGGACTGCTGCTGCAAAACCTGCCGCCAAGCCGGCGGCCAAACCCGTCGCTGCAAAACCAGCAGCCAAGCCAGCGGCAAAACCTGCTGTAAAAGCGGCTGCCAAACCTGCTGCCAAGCCAGCCGCAAAACCAGCTGCAGCCAAACCAGCGGCCGCCAAGCCGGCAGCTGCCAAGCCAGTTGCAGCCAAACCTGCTGCTGCAAAACCAGCGGCCAAACCTGCAGTGAGAAAGCCGGTTGCCGCCAAGCCAGCCGCCGCACCTGTTGCCAAGCCAGTCGTTCCAGCTGCGCCAGCAACACCTGCTCCGGCAGTCACTACCTCGACAGCCGCGCCAGCACCAGCGCCTGCCGCAACGTCGAGCGTTGTAACCACCCCAACCAGCGCTTCCTAAGTGCCGGTTACCGCGACGCGCAGCTGATGCAGCGCGTCGCGGTGCAGGTGGGCGGTACCCGCCGCCGCACCTTCCAGCCAGGCCGATAGATCGGTCCGGGCATCTTGCGGCCAACTCTGCGTCGCACTCTCGAGCCGCAACAACAGATGCCGCTCGGCTTCCAGCTCCAGTGCTTTCAATTGCTCGCGCAGGTTGTGCAAATCGGCGTCTACCATGGCTGTGGCCTTCCATTGTGTGCGCAAGGCTCGCAACGGAAGCACGACATCGCTGTCCCAAGGGGCGGCCACACTGCGCAGTTGCTGCAAGCGCTGCTCATTGCAGGCCACGCCTCGTTGTCCCAGCCAGGCAGCACACAGCAGCAGACACACGTTGACCCCCGCCGACTGCAATTGCAGGCATGCCTGCTCAACGCCCGGTCGGGCATAGGTGCTCAGGGAAAAGCTCCACAGGTCAGAGGACATAGTGCTACTCGCGCCAGTTGCGAGCGAAGCTGGTAGACTCCGCCGCCATTATGATTCGACTTCAGAACCTGACTTTACAGCGTGGCCCGCAACGTCTGCTAGAAGACGCCGAGCTGACCCTGCACGCCGGCCAGAAAGCCGGCCTTATCGGTGCCAACGGCGCCGGCAAATCGAGCCTGTTCGCCTTGCTTCGGGGTGAGCTGCACCCGGACTCGGGTGATTGCTTCCTGCCGGCCGACTGGCGTATCGCCCACATGCGCCAGGAGGTCGATACCCTCGAACGCCTGGCGGTCGACTACGTGCTCGATGGCGACCTGCGCCTGCGCCAGGTGCAACGCGACCTGGCGGCAGCCGAAGCGGCCCATGACGGTGCCGCACAGGCCCGTCTGCACTCGGAACTCGACAGCGCCGACGGGTACACCGCCGACGCCCGGGCCCGCAAGTTGCTGGCCGGCCTTGGGTTCACCAACGAGCAGATGGATCGTCAGGTCGGGGATTTCTCCGGTGGCTGGCGGATGCGTCTGAACCTGGCCCAGGCCTTGATGTGCCCATCGGACCTGTTGCTGCTCGACGAGCCGACCAACCACCTCGACCTCGACGCCATCATCTGGCTTGAGGAATGGCTCAAGAGCTATCCCGGCACCTTGATGCTGATTTCCCACGACCGCGACTTCCTCGACGCCGTGGTCGATCACGTGGCTCACGTCGATCAGCGCAAGATCACCCTGTACCGCGGTGGCTACAGCGCCTTCGAGCGCGCCCGTGCCGAACGCCTGGCCCAGCAACAGCAGGCCTACGAGAAGCAACAGGCGCAACGTGCGCACATGGAAAGCTACATCGCCCGCTTCAAGGCCCAGGCCACCAAGGCCCGCCAGGCCCAAAGCCGGATCAAGGCCCTTGAGCGGATGGAAGAGCTGACCGCGGCCCATGTCGATTCGCCGTTCGATTTCGTCTTCCGCGAATCGCAGAAGATTTCCAGCCCGCTGATCGATCTGTCCGATGCCCGATTGGGCTACGGCGACAAAGCCGTGCTGGAGAAGGTCAAGCTGCAACTGACCCCGGGTGCGCGAATCGGTCTGCTCGGACCGAACGGCGCCGGTAAATCGACTTTGATCAAGAACCTTGCCGGTGAGCTCTCGCCATTGACCGGTCGCTTGACCCGTGGCGAGAACACCGTGGTCGGTTACTTCGCCCAACACCAGCTCGACTCTCTGGATTCCAAGGCCAGCCCGTTGCTGCACTTGCAGCGCCTGGCGCCGACCGAGCGCGAGCAGACCCTGCGCGACTTCCTCGGAGGTTTCGACTTCCGTGGGGCACGGGTCGACGAGCCGGTGCTGAATTTCTCCGGTGGTGAAAAGGCGCGCCTGGCGTTGGCCTTGATCGCCTGGGATCGACCGAACCTGTTGCTGCTCGACGAACCGACCAACCACCTGGACCTGGAAATGCGCCTGGCGCTGACCATGGCCCTGCAGGAGTTCAGTGGCGCGGTACTGGTGGTCTCTCACGACCGTCATCTGCTTAAAAGCACCACCGACAATTTCTATCTGGTGGCCGACGGCAAGGTCGAAGAGTTCGACGGCGACCTGGAAGACTACACCCGTTGGCTGGTGGACTACCGTCAGCGCAATGCGCCGGTCAGCAACACCCCGGTCAACCCGGACAAGACCGACAAGAAAGCCCAGCGTCAGGTCGCTGCTGCATTGCGTCAGCAACTGGCACCGCACAAACGCGAAGCTGACAAGCTTGAAAACGAGTTGGGCAAGCTCCACGAAAAACTGGCGAAGATCGATGCCAGCCTCGGCGACAGTGACATCTACGAGCCGGCACGCAAGAACGAGTTGCGTGATCTGCTGGCCGAACAGGCCAAACTGAAGGTGCGTGAGGCGGAGCTGGAAGAAGCATGGATGCAAGCCCTGGAGTTGCTGGAAAGCATGCAGGCGGAGCTGGAGTCGCTGTCCTGATGGATGCCTTCAAGCTGCCGCTGCCGGTGGAGTGGGCGGAGCCGATCTGGCTTGGCGTGCAAATTTTGCTGATCCTGCTCGCCGGCTATTTCACCCAGCGCTTCGTTGCCAAAGGCCTGACCCGCCTCGGTGAGCGTTACCCGTTCCCACCGCAGCTGATGATGCCGCTGCGGGGCGGTTTGCGCTGGCTGATCATGGGCAGCGCGCTGATTTTCGTCCTGGAGCGGCTCGGTGTATCGGCCACAGTGCTCTGGACTGCGTTGTCCGGTTTTGTCGCGGTCGCGGCGGTGGCGTTTTTCGCCATGTGGAGCGTGCTGTCAAACCTGCTGTGCGCGATCCTGATCTTTACCGTCGGCCCGTTCCGCCTGGGTGACGTGGTCGAGTTGGTGGACACCACCGACAAGCCCGGCGTCAAAGGCCGGGTGGTGGCGATCAACCTCCTTTACACCACGCTGATCGAGGCCGAAGAGCTCGGCACAGGCAGCGCCATGGTGCAGGTGCCCAACAGTCTGTTCTTCCAGCGTTCGGTGCGGCGCTGGCGCGGGACGGAAGTGTTTCCTTCCAGCGGGTTTGAAAAGTAAGCCTTCTATTGCCTGTCAGATTGCTTTCGCGAGCAGGCTCGCTCCCACCGTTGATCTTCAGTGGACACAAATTTTGTGAGCGCCTGACAGCCCATGTGGGAGCGAGCCTGCTCGCGAAGGGGCCCGCCGCCGCGAACGCTGGTCGGCAACCCTTGTGTCCTGCAAAAAATCGGTAGTCATCGGCCCAAAGCCGCATTAGCTTAGACGTCTGTCACGAGTCTGAGTCGAGGTGTGCAATGGAGCTTCAAACATGGCTGGCGTTTTTTGCCGCCTGCTGGGTGATCAGTCTGTCCCCCGGTGCCGGCGCCATTGCGTCGATGTCCAGTGGTCTGCAGTACGGCTTCTGGCGCGGTTATTGGAACGCCCTGGGCCTGCAGTTGGGCCTGGCTTTGCAGATCGCCATTGTCGGTGCCGGTGTGGGCGCGATTCTTACAGCGTCGGCCACAGCCTTCTACGCGATCAAATGGTTCGGCGTGGCGTATCTGGTCTATCTCGCCATCAAGCAATGGCGCGCGCTGCCCAGCGACATGAGCGATGACGCGGCCGTGCGCCAGATCGGCAAGCCGATGGCCCTGGTGTTCCGTGGCTTCCTGGTGAACGTCAGCAACCCCAAGGCGCTGGTGTTCATGCTGGCGGTGTTGCCGCAGTTCATCGATCCCCATGCTCCGCTGCTGATTCAGTATCTGGTGATCGGCGTGACCATGATCTGTGTCGACCTGATCGTCATGGCCGGCTACACCGGTCTGGCGTCCAGGGTGCTGCGTATGCTGCGTACACCGAAACAGCAAAAACGCATGAACCGGACCTTTGCCGGGCTGTTCATTGGCGCGGCGGCGTTTATGGCTACGTTGCGCAGAGCCGCAGTCTGAATCGGCTGAAACCCGAAAAGGCGACCCAAGCGGTCGCCTTTTTTATTGGAGTATCAGTACCTTGGAATACCTGCGATGTCGCGGGAAGTCCCGACAACACTTGAGCGAAACCGGCTGGGCGTTAACAATATGTAACTTCGTTTTTCACATTGAGATTCATTCATGGTTGCCCCCTCCCGTTTTCTGGCCTGGCTGGTGCTGCCGCTGTTCGCGGTGTGCAGCTTTCAGTCACTGGCCGCACCTGCCGAAGGTGCGCCGCAGGCGCTGCACTTGCTCGATTACATCGGCGCGGATTACCCGGACACGGTGCAGGCGGGCAGCATCATGGACCAGGCCGGATTTCACGCGCAGCAAGAGTCGGTCAAGACGCTGGGAAGTTTGATGGCGGGCCTGCCGGCCAAACCGGAAAAAACTGCACTGGAGCAAAGCCTGGTCACGCTGGGGAATTCAATCGGCGCCCGTCAGGACGGTGCCGACGTCACTCGCCAGGCCCGGCAACTGGGTGCGAAGCTGGCCGTGGCCTATGAAGTCAGTCAGGCCCCGATCATTACGCCAGACCCGTCGCGTGGGGCGCCGCTGTACGCTCAGCATTGTTCGGTCTGCCATGGCGACACGGGCGCCGGAGACGGCCCGGCAGGTGTCGGCATGACGCCAGCGCCATCCAATCTGCGCGATGCCGCGCGGCTGGATCGACTAAGTCTCTACGCGCTCTACGGCGCCTTGGGCCAGGGCATTGAAGGTACGGACATGCCAGCCTTTGCCGACCAACTGGATGATCGCCAGCGTTGGGACCTGGCCACCTACATCGCCAGCTTCAGTGTCGACCCGGCGACAGCCCAGGCTGAGAAGACCTACAACATTGCCGACCTGGCTCGTCGGACCCCGGCCGAAGTGCAGGCTGTAGAAGGCCCGCAAGCCGCCGCGACGTTTCGTGCCCAGCGCGCGCAGCCACCGCAGGCCAAGCGTGGCCCGGCACAATTGCTCGACTACACCGCAGCCACGCTGGACAAGAGCGTCGCGGCGTATCGCGCCGGCGAGCACGACCAGGCTTATGACTTATCGGTAGCGGCGTATCTGGAAGGCTTCGAGCTGGTCGAAAGCTCGCTGGACAACATTGACGCCAACGTCCGTAAAGACACCGAAAAATCCCTGATGGCCTACCGTCAGTCGTTACAGGATGGCCTGCCGGTGACAGACGTCGAGCAGCGTCTGGACGCGGCCAAGGCCAAGTTGAAGGCGTCAGCCGATCTGTTGGGCAGCGACGGTTTGAGCTGGTCGCTGAGTTACATCTCCGGCTTGCTGATTCTGCTGCGCGAAGGCCTGGAAGCGATTCTGGTGCTGGCGGCGATCCTGGCTTTCCTGCGTAACACGGGTCAGCAGGCGGCGGTGCGCAGCGTCAACGTCGGTTGGGGCCTGGCCTTTCTGGCGGGGCTGGGTACCTGGGCGCTGGCAGCCTATGTGATTGATGTCAGCGGCTCGCAGCGTGAATTGCTGGAAGGCGCGACAGCGCTGTTTGCCAGCGTCATGGTGTTGTGGCTGGGCGTGTGGATGCATGACCGTCGTCACGCGGCGGCCTGGCAGGATTACATCAAGACCAGCCTGGTGGGCGGCGGCGGGCGTTTCGGCTTCGCGATCCTGGCGTTTTTCTCGGTGTATCGCGAACTGTTCGAAGTGATCCTGTTCTACGAAACCCTGTGGCTGCAGGCGGGGCCAGCGGGGCATAACGCGGTGCTGGCCGGTGGGGCCACGGCGCTGGTGCTGCTGATCGGCCTGGCCTGGGTGATTTTGCGCGGTTCGGCGAAGCTGCCGCTGGCGCTATTCTTCAGCATCAACGCTGGTCTGTTGTGCGCCTTGTCGGTGGTGTTTGCCGGACATGGCGTGAAAGCGCTGCAGGAAGCCGGGATCTTCGGCACTCGGCCTGTGCCGTTCTTTGAATTCGACTGGCTGGGGATCCACGCCGATGCCTATTCGCTGAGTGCCCAGGCTGTGGCGATCCTTGCGATTGTCCTGCTTTATGGGCGTAGTCGGGTGGCTGAGCGGCAGCGGGTGCAGGTTTCTTGAACAGCACTCGCTGGATCGGATACTCACGCGGCTAGCCCGCAAACTGTAGGAGCGGGTGCCCGCTTGCGGCAAGCTCGCGATGGACGTCAACGATGACACAGGCAACCTGACACTCCACGGTGTCTGGTCTTCCATCGCGAGCATGCTCGCTCCTACAAGTCCTGAACCGTGTCAGGCATCGTTTTCGTGGGTCAACTCCAGTACCCGGTCGACCAGCTTGTTGATCCCGGATGCCACTTCACTGATCGATTGCGCCAGCATGTAAGCCGGGGTGCTCACCAGTTTGCGCGCCTTGTCTTCGACGATGTCATTGACCGCGCAATCGGTATGGGTCGCACCCATCTTGTTCATCGCGGCAGCGGTGTCGGTGTCATTACCAATGGTGCAGGTAACGCCGGGGCCATAGATCTTCGCTGCCAGGGCCGGGGAAATGCACATCAGGCCTACCGGTTTGCCGGCCTCGGCAAAGGCTTCGGTCAGCGCCAGGACATCCGCTTGAACGGTGCAGCCGGCACCTTCGATGGCGAAGTTGGACAGGTTCTTGGCCGAGCCGAAGCCGCCGGGCACGATCAGCGCGTCGAATTCATCGACGTCCGCGTCACGGATATCCTTGATGTTGCCCCGGGCAATCCGCGCCGATTCCACCAGCACATTGCGCGATTCGGGCATTTCTTCGCCGGTCAGGTGATTGATCACATGCAACTGCTCGATGTTCGGTGCGAAACATTGCACCTGGGCTCCGCGCTGGTCCAGGCGCAGCAAGGTGATGATGCTCTCGTGGAGCTCGGCGCCGTCGTACACGCCACAACCGGAAAGTATCACTGCAACTTTTTTGCTCATGGGCTTTTCTCCAGATTCATGGCGTCAAATGTCCACTAATTTGTCACTCGTTGCCATAGCGTTGATTCACGCTTGCACATAATGTCGGTCTTCAAGATTCCGACCAGGGCGCGCCATGGAGTTCATTCTGTATGCGGTGCCGTTCTTCTTCGTGCTGATCGCCGTCGAACTGTTGGCCGACCGTTGGCGCGGGGTGAGCAATTATCGGCTGGCGGACGCGATCAACAGCATCAGCACCGGCGTGCTGTCGACCACCACGGGCTTGCTGACCAAAGGCGTGGGGTTGCTGACCTACGCGTTCGCCCTCAAGCATGTGGCGCTGTTCGAGTTGTCGGCCGACAGTGTCTGGACCTGGGTGTTTGCCTTCGTCTTCTACGATTTCTGCTACTACTGGCTGCATCGCTTGGGCCACGAACGCAACATCCTCTGGGCCGCGCATTCGGTGCATCACCAGAGCGAGGACTACAACCTGTCCACGGCGTTGCGCCAGACCAGCACCGGATTCCTCCTGAGCTGGATCTTCTATCTGCCGATGGCCGTGTCTGGCGTGCCGCTGTTGGTGTTCGTCAGTGTTGCGGCGCTGAACCTGCTGTATCAGTTCTGGGTGCACACCCGACACATTCCCAAGCTTGGCTGGTTCGAATGGTTCTTCGTCACGCCATCCAATCATCGGGCTCACCATGCACAGAACGCTCTCTACATGGATCGCAACTACGGTGGTGTGTTCATTGTTTGGGACCGTCTGTTCGGCTCGTTCCAGGAAGAAGACGACAACGAGCCGGTGATCTTCGGCGTGACCACACCGTTGGCGAGCTGGAATCCTGTGTGGGCGAATGTGCAGTTCTATGCGCAGTTGTGGGCGGATGCACGGCGTGCCGACAGCACCTGGGACAAACTTCGGATCTGGTTCATGCGCACCGGTTGGCGTCCGGCGGACGTGGCCGCCAAATACCCGATGCACAAGCCGGACCTGAGCCTTTTCCGCAAATTCGAGGTGCCGCTGGACGGACGTCAGCAGCTCTACGTGCTGTTGCAGTTCTGCGTCTACATCGCGCTGGGCAGTTATCTGATGAGCCTTGAGCCGAAGCTGCCAGTCACCGCCCTGGTGTTGGGCTGGAGCTCAGTGGCGTTCGGTCTGTTTGTGCTGGGCGTGGCCCTGGAAAATCGCCCGTGGGCGTTGAAGCTGGAGCTGCTGCGGCTGGCATCGAATCTGCCATTGGCATGGCTGGCTCCGCTGGTGGGGCTGTGGCCGGCCAGCGCGGTGGGCTGGATCGGCCTGCTCGCTTACAGTCTGTTGAGCGGTATCGGCCTCTACTGTTGTAGAAACCGCATCACTCGGTTGGCGTCGTAGGACCTTCGATCTTGCTTCGTTCGGCCTTCATGGCTTGCTCGTCGGCGTAGATCTGTTTGGCCAGGCGGGCATTCTTGAGGCGCCGACGCAACCACAGTACAAAGCCCAGGACCAGCAGGGCGCCGAGCACCCAGAGTTCATACTTCTTCACGCTGCCGAGTATGCCTTCGAGCACTGCGCCGAAATGGTACGCGGCCGCCGCCAATGCCGCAGCCCAGATCGCCGCACCGATGCCGTTGAGCAGCAGGTAACGGCCCGGCGGATAGCCCGACAGGCCGATGGCCACCGGCATGACCGTGCGCAAACCGTAGACGAAGCGGAAGCTCAGCACCCAGATGTCCGGATGCTTGCGAATGTGTTCCAGTGCCCGGTCACCCATCATTTGCCAGCGCGGCTTGCGCGCCAGCAGCTTGCGGCCGTGCTTGCGCCCCAGGAAATACCACAGTTGGTCGCCGGCGTAGCTGCCGAAGAAGGCCACGATCATCACCAGGTTCAAGTCCATGTATCCACGGAACGCGAGGAAACCCGCGAGTACCAGGATGGTTTCGCCTTCGAAGAACGTGCCTAGAAAGAGGGCAAAGTAGCCGAAGTCATGCAGAAATTGTTGGAGCATTGTCTGGGTGCTGGCGAAATGAACGCGAAGCCTAACCCTTCGGACACATTCAGGAAAGTGTCCAAATGTGTCTCGACGTGAACATTTCCTACAACGACAATGGAATGCGGCTACGTGTCACATCGTGCACATAACTGTAATACGTTAGTCATAATAGCCGCTTATAACTGTCACGCTCGCCCGTAAGCGCGGGCTGAGGAGTCTGCCGTGAGCTTTACCCCCGCCAACCGTTTGTTCCCCGCAACCCGCCTGCGCCGCAACCGTCGCGACGACTTCTCGCGTCGCCTGGTCCGTGAAAACGTCCTGACGGTCGATGACCTGATCTTGCCAGTGTTCGTGCTGGACGGTGAAAACCGTCGTGAAGCGGTAGCCTCGATGCCAGGTGTCGAACGCCTGACCATCGACCTGTTGCTGGAAGAGGCGGCCAAGTGGGTCGAGCTGGGGATACCGGCACTGGCGCTGTTCCCGGTGACACCCGCGGAACTCAAGTCCCTGGACGCCGCCGAAGCGTGGAACCCGCAAGGCATCGCCCAACGCGCGACCCGTGCGCTGCGTGCGCGATTCCCTGAGCTGGGCGTGATCACCGACGTTGCCCTGGACCCGTTCACCACCCACGGCCAGGACGGCATTCTTGATGAAGAAGGCTATGTGCAGAACGACATCACCGTCGACGCACTGGTCAGGCAGGCCCTGTCCCATGCCGAAGCTGGCGCTCAGGTCGTGGCTCCATCCGACATGATGGACGGTCGCATCCAGGCGATCCGCGAAGCCCTCGAAGTGGCCGGTCACGTCAATGTGCGGATCATGGCCTATTCGGCCAAGTACGCCAGTGCCTATTATGGCCCGTTCCGCGATGCGGTCGGTTCGGCGCTGAATCTGGGCAAGGCCAACAAGGCCTCCTATCAGATGGACCCGGCCAACAGCAACGAAGCACTGCACGAAGTGGCGGCGGACTTGTCAGAAGGTGCAGACATGGTCATGGTCAAGCCAGGCATGCCGTACCTGGACATCCTGTGCCGGGTAAAAGAAGAATTCAAAGTGCCGACCTTTGTCTATCAAGTCAGCGGCGAATATGCCATGCACATGGCGGCGATCCAGAATGGCTGGTTGAGCGAAGGGGTTATCCTCGAATCCCTGACCGCTTTCAAACGTGCAGGCGCTGATGGCATCCTGACGTACTTTGCCGTTCGTGCCGCTCAATTGTTACGAGAGCAGAAATAGCCCTCCCAGGAACATGTGATGAATACCGAAGGACTCACTGAAGTTGCCGTACAAGATGCTCAACCCGTGGTAGAGCAAATCGCCGAGACCCCGCCGGAACTGGAGCCTGCTTCGCCAGTGGTGGTAGCCGAAGCCGCTGCGGCGGCACCGGCGATTGCCATACCCGGTCTGGATGACAGCAGCCTGTACATCCACCGCGAGCTGTCGCAACTACAGTTCAACATCCGCGTGCTGGAACAGGCGCTGGACGAGTCCTATCCATTGCTGGAGCGGCTGAAGTTTCTGCTGATCTTCTCCAGCAACCTGGACGAGTTCTTCGAGATTCGCGTCGCCGGCCTGAAGAAGCAGATCACCTTCGCCCGTGAACAGGCGGGCGCCGATGGTCTGCAACCGCATCAGGCGTTGGCGCGCATCAGCGAACTGGTGCATGGTCACGTCGACCGTCAGTACGCGATCCTCAACGACATTCTGTTGCCGGAACTGGAGAAACATCAGGTCCGTTTCATCCGTCGCCGCCACTGGACGACCAAACTGAAAACCTGGGTCCGTCGCTATTTCCGCGACGAGATCGCACCGATCATTACTCCGATCGGCCTCGACCCGACTCACCCGTTCCCGTTGCTGGTGAACAAGAGCCTGAACTTTATCGTCGAGCTCGAAGGTATCGATGCCTTCGGTCGCGACTCCGGTCTGGCGATCATTCCGGCACCGCGCCTGCTGCCGCGGATCATCAAGGTTCCGGAAGAGGTCGGTGGCTCTGGCGACAACTATGTGTTCCTGTCGTCGATGATCCACGCCCATGCCGATGACCTGTTCCAGGGCATGAAGGTCAAGGGCTGCTACCAGTTCCGCCTGACCCGAAACGCCGACCTGGCACTGGACTCCGAAGACGTAGAAGACCTGGCCCGCGCCTTGCGCGGTGAACTGTTCTCCCGTCGCTACGGTGACGCAGTTCGCCTGGAAGTGGCCGACACCTGCCCGAAACACCTCTCCGACTACCTGCTCAAGCAGTTCAACCTGGGCGAGACCGAGCTGTATCAGGTCAACGGTCCGGTGAACCTGACGCGTCTGTTCAGCATCACGGGGCTGGACAGCCAGCGTGAACTGCAGCATCTGCCGTTCACCCCGCAGATTCCGAAGCTGCTGCAGAACAGCGAGAACATTTTCAGCGTGATCAGCAAGCAGGACATCCTGCTGTTGCACCCGTTCGAATCGTTCACCCCAGTGGTCGACCTGCTTCGCCAGGCCGCCAAGGATCCGCATGTGTTGGCGGTGCGCCAGACCCTGTATCGCTCCGGCGCCAACTCGGAAATCGTCGATGCGCTGGTGGATGCGGCACGCAACGGCAAGGAAGTCACTGCGGTGATCGAGTTGCGTGCGCGGTTCGACGAAGAGTCCAACCTGCAATTGGCCAGCCGCCTGCAAGCGGCCGGTGCGGTGGTGATCTACGGCGTGGTCGGCTTCAAGACCCACGCCAAGATGATGCTGATTCTGCGGCGCGAAGCGGGTGAAATCGTCCGTTACGCGCACCTCGGCACCGGTAACTACCATGCCGGTAACGCGCGCCTGTACACCGACTACAGCCTGCTGACTTCCGACGACGCCTTGTGCGAAGACGTCGGCAAACTGTTCAGCCAGCTGATCGGCATGGGCAAGACACTGCGCATGAAGAAGTTGCTGCACGCGCCGTTCACCCTGAAGAAGGGCATGCTCGACATGATTGCCCGCGAAACCCAGTTCGCCCTCGACGGCAAGCCGGCGCACATCATCGCCAAGTTCAACTCGCTGACCGATCCGAAGATCATCCGCGCGCTGTACAAGGCCAGCCAGTCGGGCGTGCGCATCGACCTGGTGGTGCGCGGCATGTGCTGCCTGCGGCCGGGCATCGCCGGGGTTTCCCACAACATCCACGTGCGCTCGATCATCGGCCGCTTCCTGGAACACACCCGGGTCTTCTACTTCCTCAACGGCGGCGACGAGCAGATGTTCCTGTCCAGTGCCGACTGGATGGAGCGCAACCTCGACAAGCGTGTCGAGACGTGCTTCCCGGTGGAGGGCAAGAAGCTGATCATGCGGGTCAAGAAAGAGCTGGAGTTGTATCTGACCGATAACACCCACAGCTGGAGCCTGCAGTCGGACGGTCGTTACATCCGTAATACACCGACCGGCAACCAGAACCCACGCAGTGCCCAGGCGACATTGCTGGAGCGCTTGGGTAGCCCGATCCTGGCTGTGCGGTAACGCATAAACCCTGTAGGAGCGGGTGCCCGCTTGCGGCATGCTGGCGATAGCGGAGTGTCAGTTGACATCAATGTTGGCTGATCCGACGCCATCGCGAGCATGCTCGCTCCTACAGGGGGGCTAGCGGGCGGTCAGCACGATATCAACCCGTGTCAGCCATTGCGCTTCAATTTCAAAGTCGGCCTGGGTCAGCTGGTTTTCGTCCAGCCAGTTTTCCGGGAACACCACTTCCAGGTGGTTGTCATGGGCGTTCAGTTCCACCTGGGGCATTTGCTGGGTGCCGCGGATGTGGTGGAACAGGATCGCAAAGCGCAGCAGCACGCACAGGCGAATCAGCTTGGTGCCGTCGTCGCCGAACTCGGCGAACTTGTCCTTGGGAATGTTGCGCCGGTGGCCGCGCACCAGTAGCGCGAGCATCAACTGGTCTTCGCGGGAGAAGCCGGCGAGGTCGGAGTGCTCGATCAGGTAGGCGCCATGCTTGTGGTACTGGTAGTGAGCGATGTCCAGGCCAACCTCATGGACCTTGGCCGCCCAGCCGAGCAGTTCGCGCCAGACGCCGTCTTCCAGATCCCAGTCCGCGGCCACCTGGTCGAACGCATGCAACGCCTTGCGCTCGACCCGAACCACCTGTTCCTGATCGACGTGGTAGCGCTCCATCAGCGAAGTGAGGGTGCGTTCGCGCACGTCTTCGTGATGATGGCGGCCCAGCAGGTCATAGAGCACGCCCTCGCGCAGGGCGCCTTCGCAGTGATCCATGCGTTGCAGTTCGAGGGAGTCGAAGATCGCTTCGAGGATCGCCAGGCCCGCCGGGAAGATCGCCCGGCGATCCGGCTTGATGCCGTCGAAATCGATTTTCTCGACGTCGCCCAGCTTGATCAGTTTGCGCTTGAGCCACGCCAGGCCTTCGGCATTGACCTCGCCGGTGCCGTGGCCGCCAGCCTTCAGCGCCAGACCGATGGCGCGGATGGTGCCCGAGGAGCCGATGGCTTCATCCCAGGTCAGGCGGTGCAGGGCGTGCTCGATACTCATGATCTCCAGCCGCGCCGCAGTGTACGCCTGGGCGTAGCGGGCCGGGGTGATCTTGCCGTCCTTGAAATAGCGCTGGGTATAGCTGACGCAGCCCATCTGCAGGCTTTCGCGCAGCAGCGGTTCGAAGCGCTGGCCAATGATGAATTCGGTGCTGCCGCCGCCAATGTCGGCCACCAGGCGCTTGCCCGGGGTGTCAGCGAGGGTGTGGGACACGCCGAGGTAGATCAGGCGCGCTTCTTCACGACCGGAGATGACTTCCACCGGGTGGCCGAGGATTTCTTCGGCGCGATGGATGAATTCGGCGCGGTTGCGGGCTTCGCGCAGGGCGTTGGTGCCGACGATGCGAACGGCGCCGGAGGGCATGCCGCTGATCAGTTGGGCGAAGCGCTTGAGGCAGTCGAGCCCGCGCTGCATCGATTCTTCGCTGAGGTGGCGTTCTTCGTCGATGCCAGCGGCCAGCTGAACCTTCTCCCCGAGACGCTCGAGAATACGGATCTCGCCGTTCTGGGCCTTGGCCACGACCATGTGAAAACTGTTGGAGCCCAGGTCGATTGCAGCGATCAGGGACAGATTCTTGGCTTGGGATTGCGGCATGGTCGGGGTCTCGGTCGATAACCTCGACATCGTGCCACGATCAAAGGCTGCCGCCAACGCGCAGTGTTCAAAGCCTTGATCCTGGGCAGTTACAACGCGGACTGATGCTCGGTTAATCGCGAGCAGTTTCGCTCCCACATCGGGTTGTGGTGTTCTGGGCGAACAGCTGCTGACCGATCCAGTTCAGCAGCTGGCGCGTTATCAGTGCCATGCACAGGTACATCAGTGCGGTCAGGGCGTAGGTTTCGAAGGCGCGCGCATTGCGCGATTGAATGACATCGGCGACGAAGCTCAGCTCCTGGGTAGAGATCAGGGAACACACCGACGAGCCGAGCATGACGATGATGATCTGGTTGCTCAGGGCCGGCCAGGCGTTGCTCAGGGCGGGACGCAGGGCTTCGACGCGAGGCCGGGGAGTGGTCTGGAGGCTGTCGCGGATGATGTCCGTGGCATGTGCACCCAGGTTGATTACCATCGCCAATGCCGCGGCCTGCCAAGGTGAGATCGGCACGCCGAGGGCTGGCAGGCCAAAGAAGATGCACAGCAGTTGCATCAGGAACGGCGTATTGCGAATCAGCTCGACATAGACGCCGAAAATCGCAGCGAACGGGCGGATGTTCCTCGCCCGCACCAGCGCACCAAGGGCGCCGATGCTCAGCCCGAGCACCGCGCCGATGGCCGTCAGCTCGAGGGTGAACTGCGCGCCGCGCAACAGCAGTTCAGTGTTGCCCACCATTGGCAGGAAATCGGACTGATAAGCCATGGTGTGTCCTCGAATCGGCCGCAAGTGAGATCTGCGATTCGATACAGCACGTGCCATGCCAGCCTGTGTCCGAGCGCACCACACGGGCTATCGGACTATTAATAGCCATGCGACGTGCACCGCAATAGCGCATTGTCGATGTGCTGTGAACGCCTTTGGGGCCGGAAACGGAAAAGACCGTTCATCCGGGCCGAGCGGTCACCAGGATCAGCCAGAACGCCACACTGCGGGACCTTGGCTATACACAGACTCATGAAACACCATAGCGAGACTCAATCATCTGCACCTTCCTGAACGAGGGAAGGGCGGCTATGATGGGCCACGTTTTTTTGCTTACAACCTGGAGAATTCCATGAGCAGCGATCTTATCAAACACGTTAGCGATGCTAGCTTCGAGGCTGACGTACTCAAGGCCGAAGGCGCTGTACTGGTCGACTACTGGGCAGAGTGGTGCGGCCCTTGCAAAATGATCGCTCCGGTTCTGGACGAAATTGCCGAGACTTACAAAGGCAAGCTGACCGTTGCCAAGCTGAACATCGACGAGAACCAGGAAACCCCGGCCAAGCATGGCGTGCGTGGTATCCCGACTCTGATGCTGTTCAAGAACGGCAACGTTGAAGCGACCAAGGTCGGCGCCCTGTCGAAGTCGCAACTGGCTGCTTTCCTCGACGCCAACATCTAAGCGTCGCTGCAAGGTGTCCCGAAAAAGCCCCGCAAATAGCGGGGCTTTTTGCGTATTCAGGGCTAGACGCTCCCAAACTCAGGTGATACATTCGGCCCCGCACTGGTTTCTCCATTGCCCCCTGCAAGCCGTCGCCGACGCACTCCTTTTCGAATAAGTACGCGATCCTGTCGCCTTCTCCGCGGCGCGGCCTCATTAAGCCAAAAGCTTAATTTCCCCCCCCTCCATAAATGATTACGTCATTCCTATATGAATCTGACTGAACTCAAGCAAAAGCCGATTACCGAACTGCTCGAATTGGCCGAACAGATGGGCATAGAAAATATGGCCCGTTCGCGCAAGCAGGACGTGATTTTCTCCCTGCTCAAGAAGCACGCGAAAAGCGGTGAGGAAATCTCCGGTGATGGCGTGCTGGAGATTCTCCAGGACGGCTTCGGCTTCCTGCGCTCCGCTGACGCTTCCTATCTCGCAGGTCCAGACGATATCTACGTCTCGCCGAGCCAGATCCGTCGTTTCAACTTGCGCACCGGTGACACCATCGTTGGCAAGATCCGCCCTCCAAAGGAAGGCGAGCGTTATTTCGCGCTGCTCAAGGTCGACACCATCAACTTCGACCGTCCGGAAAACGCGAAGAACAAGATTCTTTTCGAAAACCTGACCCCGCTGTTCCCGACCGTGCGCATGAAGATGGAAGCCGGCAACGGTTCCACCGAAGACTTGACCGGTCGAGTCATCGACCTGTGCGCCCCGATCGGTAAAGGTCAGCGTGGTCTGATCGTTGCACCGCCGAAAGCGGGCAAGACGATCATGCTGCAGAACATTGCCGCGAACATCGCGCGTAACAACCCTGAAGTTCATCTGATCGTGCTGCTGATCGACGAACGTCCGGAAGAAGTAACCGAAATGCAGCGCACCGTGCGCGGCGAAGTGGTTGCCTCGACATTCGACGAGCCACCAACCCGCCACGTGCAGGTTGCCGAGATGGTGATCGAGAAGGCCAAGCGCCTGGTCGAGCACAAGAAAGACGTGGTGATCCTGCTCGACTCCATCACCCGTCTGGCCCGTGCCTACAACACCGTGATCCCGAGCTCCGGCAAAGTGCTCACCGGTGGTGTCGATGCCCACGCCCTGGAGAAACCGAAGCGTTTCTTCGGCGCCGCGCGGAATATCGAGGAAGGCGGCTCGCTGACCATCATCGCCACCGCACTGGTTGAAACCGGTTCGAAGATGGACGAAGTGATCTACGAGGAATTCAAAGGCACCGGCAACATGGAGCTGCCTCTGGATCGTCGCATCGCTGAAAAGCGTGTGTTCCCGGCCATCAACATCAACCGTTCCGGCACCCGCCGTGAAGAGTTGCTGACTGCCGATGACGAGCTGCAGCGCATGTGGATTTTGCGCAAGCTGCTGCATCCGATGGATGAAGTCGCTGCCATCGAGTTCCTGGTCGACAAGCTGAAAACGACCAAGACCAACGATGAGTTCTTCCTGTCGATGAAACGCAAGTAAATCGCGGAAGACTTGAAAAGCCGGGGAAACCCGGCTTTTTGTTATCTGATTTTTGATCTACTGCCAGTTCGTGGTTCTGAACCGAGGGGTTCGGCGCTAAACTGCCAGCCCCCCGAACGCCACGGCCAACATGAGGCTCACGCATGCAGTATCGCGACTTGCGCGACTTTATCAGCGGGCTGGAACAGCGCGGCGAACTAAAGCGCATCCAGATTCCGGTGTCCCCAGTGCTCGAAATGACCGAAGTCTGCGACCGCACCTTGCGCGCCAAGGGCCCGGCCTTGCTTTTCGAAAAGCCCACCGGCCATGACATCCCCGTGCTCGGCAACCTGTTCGGCACCCCCGAGCGGGTGGCGCTGGGCATGGGCGCCGAGGCGGTCAGCGAGCTGCGCGAAATCGGCAAGCTGCTGGCGTTCCTCAAGGAACCCGAGCCGCCGAAGGGCCTGAAAGACGCCTGGTCCAAGCTGCCGATCTTCCGCAAGATCATCTCGATGGCACCCAAGGTGGTCAAAGACGCGATCTGCCAGGAGGTGGTCATCGAAGGCGACGACGTTGACCTCGCGAAACTGCCGGTGCAGACCTGCTGGCCAGGCGACGTCGCGCCGCTGATCACCTGGGGCCTGACTGTCACCAAGGGGCCGAACAAGGACCGACAGAACCTCGGTATCTACCGTCAGCAGGTGATTGGCCGCAATAAAGTCATCATGCGCTGGCTGAGCCATCGTGGCGGTGCCCTGGATTACCGCGAGTGGTGCGAAAAGCATCCGGGCCAACCGTTCCCTGTTGCCGTTGCGCTGGGCGCCGACCCGGCAACCATTCTCGGTGCCGTGACCCCGGTTCCCGACAGCCTTTCCGAATACGCCTTCGCCGGCCTGTTGCGCGGCAATCGCACCGAGCTGGTGAAGTGCCGCGGCAACGACCTGCAAGTGCCGGCCACCGCCGAAATCATCCTCGAAGGCGTGATTCATCCCGGCGAGATGGCCGATGAAGGGCCGTATGGCGACCACACCGGTTACTACAACGAAGTCGACAGCTTCCCGGTATTCACCGTCGAGCGCATCACCCATCGGATCAAGCCGATCTACCACAGCACCTACACTGGCCGGCCGCCGGATGAACCGGCGATCCTCGGCGTGGCGTTGAACGAAGTGTTCGTGCCGATCCTGCAGAAGCAGTTCCCGGAGATCACCGATTTCTATCTGCCGCCTGAAGGTTGTTCGTACCGCATGGCTGTCGTGACCATGAAGAAGTCGTACCCGGGCCATGCCAAGCGGGTAATGCTGGGTGTCTGGTCGTTTTTGCGACAGTTCATGTACACCAAGTTCGTTATCGTCACCGACGACGATGTCAACGCCAGGGACTGGAACGACGTGATCTGGGCCATCACCACGCGCATGGACCCCAAGCGCGACACGGTGATGATCGAAAACACGCCGATCGACTACCTGGACTTCGCGTCGCCGGTGTCCGGCCTGGGTTCGAAAATGGGCCTCGATGCCACCCATAAATGGCCAGGCGAAACCACCCGCGAATGGGGCCGCGTCATCGTCAAGGACGACGCCGTGACCCAGCGGATCGATGCCATCTGGAATCAGTTAGGAATAGATTGATGCGTGTAACCTTGCAGCCCTCCGGAGCAGTGCTTGAGATATTGCCCGGCGAGCGGATTCTCGATGGCGCGCGACGGCTGGGCTACGAATGCCCGCAAAGCTGCCGCAACGGCAATTGCCACGTGTGCGCGGCGCTGCTGGTGGAAGGGCGGGTCGAGCAGGCCGGCGATGTGCGTGACCATGGCGAGTTCTACACTTGCATAGCGGAGCCGCTGGAAGACTGCATCGTGCTGTGGGATGGCGTGCTCGCGCTGGGAGAACTGCCGGTGCGCAGCGTGTCGTGTCAGGTCATTGAGTGCAAGGACGTGGGTGGCGACACCTGGCGCGTGCGTCTGCGCGCTCCGGCCGGCAAACCGCCGCGTTATCACGCCGGTCAGTACCTGATGATCGAGCGCGAGAACGGCGAAAAGTCCGCTTTCTCCCTGGCTTCGGCCCCGCATGCGGGGCGCGACCTTGAAATCCATGTCCTGGCGCGCGAATCCAGTGCGTTGAGCCTGATCGGACAGCTCCAGCGCAACAGCATGGTTCGGGTCGAATTGCCGTTTGGCGATACTCACCTGGAGGAGTTGCCGGACGGCCCTCTCGTGCTGATCGCCGCTGGCACCGGCATGGGCCAGATCCATGGCCTGATCGAACATTGCCGGGCCTCGGGTTTCAAACATCCGGTGCATCTGTATTGGGGGGTACGTCGTCCTGAGGATTTTTACCAGGTCGAGCATTGGGACGATTGGTTGAAGCTGCCCAATCTGTTCCTGCACAAAGTCGTCAGCGATCAATGTGGCTGGGAAGGGCGCCGCGGCATGTTGCATGAAGCGGTCTGTGAAGACTTCCCTGATCTCAAGCCCCTGCACGTATACGCCAGCGGCTCTCCGGCCATGGTCTATGGCACGCTGGACGCGCTGGTGGAAGCAGGGATGGACGCGCACCAGATGCGCGCCGACGTGTTTGCCTACGCACCACGCTCTTGAGCTGCCCCTCCATCCTGTAGGAGCGAGCATGCTCGTGATGCACTCAAGAGCGCTGCGGGCAGCCTGACTTACCGCGTAATCGTTAACGACCATCGCGAGCTTGCTCGCTCCTACAGGTTTATAACGCCCTATATAGCCCATCGGTATTTATAAAAATATATAAATGCCGATAGGTTATATCCCGTCCAGGCAACTATTTAAGAACTGTGCCACAACATTTAAATTGCCTTGAAACTTATGTGCCTTATTGTTACAGCCGTGCGTTCTATTAAGTAATTCTTCACCCTCGGGGAGCTGAACGCTATTCGCCATGAGCGCCATTGAATCTGCTTTTTTGAATCTGGCATACCCTCCGCGGCTCGATCTGGGGCCGCAGCTCACTCACGAACAATTGCTCAGCTCGATGCAGTCGACCATGGCCCGTCACAAGGGTGGGCCGGTATGGTTGTTTGCCTATGGTTCGTTGATCTGGCGCCCTGAATGCACGGCTGTTGAACGGGTTCGCGGCCGGGTGCATGGCTACCATCGCGGTCTGTACCTGTGGTCCCACGAACATCGCGGCACCCCGGAAATGCCCGGACTGGTGTTTGGCCTGGATCGCGGCGGCTCTTGCAGCGGTTTCGCCTATCGCCTGCCCGAGGAGCAACTCGAAGCCTCGCTGTACGCACTTTGGCAGCGCGAGATGCCATTTCCTTCGTATCGCCCGCACTGGCTCAACTGCCGGCTTGAAGATGGCAACCAGGTTCAGGCCTTGGGCTTCGTTCTGGAGCGACACCTGCCCAGTTATGCCGGCAACCTGCCGGACCATGTACTGAGTCATGTGTTCGAAAACGCTTGCGGGCGGTACGGCACTACTCGCGATTATGTCGAGCAGACCGCGCACGCCCTGCGCAGCCACGCCATGCCAGACCGGAATCTGGAGGCGCGGCTCAAGCGTTGTAAATCAAAGGCCGATCAAGCGAGCGCTTCGCGGCCCTGACTGGCGACTTGTTTGTGCCGTAGCGTCGGGGCAAGGAAGGCCATCGCCAGCAGGCAGGCGCCGACCAGCAGCACGAAACCGCCGTCCCAGCCGAAATGGTCCACGGTGTAGCCCATCGCTGCGCTGGCCGCGACCGAACCACCCAGGTAACCGAACAGCCCGGTAAAGCCCGCCGCCGTGCCGGCAGCTTTCTTCGGTGCCAACTCCAGTGCCTGCAGGCCGATCAGCATCACTGGGCCGTAGATCAGGAAGCCAATGGAAAGCAGCGCGATCATGTCCACCATTGGGTTGCCGGCAGGGTTGAGCCAATACACCAGCGTCGCGACCGTCACCAATGCCATGAACACCATGCCGGTCAGGCCGCGATTGCCACGGAAGATCTTGTCCGACATCCAGCCGCACAGCAGCGTGCCCGGAATACCCGCCCACTCGTAAAAGAAATACGCCCACGAGGTTTTATCCACAGTGAAACCCTTGGCTTCCTTGAGGTAGGTCGGCGCCCAGTCCAGCACGCCGTAGCGCAGCAGATAGACGAACACGTTGGCCAGGGCGATGTACCAGAGCATTTTGTTGCGCAGTACGTATTTGACGAAGATTTCCTTGGCGCTGAACTCCTCTTCGTGGCTGGCGTCGTAGCCTTCCGGGTAGTCGTTCTTGTACCGCTCGATCGGCGGCAGGCCAACGGATTGCGGGGTGTCGCGCATGGTCACAAAAGCGAACGCCGCAACCGCCAGCGCCACCGCGGCGGGCACGTAGAACGCCGCGTGCCAGTCATTGAACAGGCCCATGCCGATCAGGAACAGCGGGCCGATCAGGCCGCCGCCTACGTTGTGTGCCACGTTCCACACGGACACCACGCCGCCACGTTCCTTCTGCGACCACCAGTGCACCATGGTCCGGCCGCTCGGTGGCCAACCCATGCCCTGCGCCCAGCCGTTGATGAACAGCAGAATGAACATCATGGTCACGCTGGACGTCGCCCATGGCGCGAAACCGAAAATGAACATCACCCCAGCCGACACCAGCAGGCCAAATGGCAGAAAGACGCGTGGGTTGGAGCGGTCGGACACCAGGCCCATGAGGAACTTCGACAGGCCGTAGGCAATCGCGATGGCAGACATCGCCAGGCCCAACTGGCCACGGGAGTAGCCCTCATCGATCAGGTACGGCATGGCCAGGGAGAAGTTCTTGCGCAGCAGGTAGTAACCGGCATAGCCAATGAAGATGCCGGCGAAAATCTGCCAGCGCAGGCGCCGGTAAGTGCTGTCTATTTTTTCTTCAGGCAAGGGAGCCTGATGTGCGGCAGGACGAAAGAAAGCAAACATTAAAGAGCTCCAGATTTCTTGTTTTGACTGCGGATACGAATATTACAGTTTCGTTACCGAAAATAGCACCGATTCTCATCGGCAAAACAGCGGAAATGTTGGATATCGCGCGCTCCTTTATGAACATGTCGCTCAAGTGCAAGTGAGGGGCATTGTAGGAAGCGTTACCTGTTTGGCTGGCAGGCGCTTGATGGACCTGAAATAGGGCAGGTCTTTAGGAAAGGTCCTTCATTTAAACCGGAAGTCATGGCGTTATGCCGAATGATTCGGCGCTTTAACCTTTGTTCTGTTGCCAGGTCTGGCGTTGCAGGCGAAGGGAGAGGGATATGCGGTGGTGGGTTTGCGTGTTTTTGTTGATGGTGTCCGTGGATGTCAGGGCCGGGGAAGTCTTCCTGATACCCGAGAATAATCCCAAGCCGGTTTATCCAGTGGCGCTTTACCGCGCCGGTGTTATCGGCAAGGTACGTGTCAGCCTGACCGTGCAGGCCGATGGTTCCGTCAGCAAGGTTGTCATTTTGGAGGATGCGCATCCCGAACTCGGTGAGGCGTCAGTGGCAGCCGTCAGTCAATGGCGGTTCAAGCCATGGAAGATTACCGAGGACCAGCCTGCGCAAGTCAGCGTGATCGCACCCATGGATTTCAGGCTGGACAGTGAACATCCCTTCCATGTGAACAAGGAGTTGGAGCGGCTGAAATGCAGTGCTATCGCACGGGCGTCGTTGAACATCGCCACTTCCTCGTGGGTAGACCTGCCGGTTTTCAGATGGACTCGCAGTTATCTGACCCACTCGCTTTCGCCGACTCAATTGCCGGAGGAGAAACGTTTGGCGCTGATTGCCAAGCTCAATGCCAGCGCTCATTCGATCGTGCAGCGCTGTAATGTGCATCCGGCGAGCCGGTACGTGCATTTTTTGCCGGAGGAGATTCGGGTGTTGCTTTGACGGCAAAAAAAGAGCGCGGCTCGATGGCCGCGCTTTTTTGCAGATAGAGCTTTAGCGAACCTGTACCACCACTTTCCCCACCGCTTTACGCTGGCCAAGATCATTGATCGCCTGCGCCGCATTGCCCAGCGGATAGACCTGTGACACCAGCGGCTTCAACTTGCCTTCGGCAAACCATCCAAACAGTTGCTGGAAGTTCGCCGCGTTGTCTTGCGGTTGGCGTTGGGCGAAGGAGCCCCAGAACACGCCGAGTACCGCCGCGCCTTTGAGCAGTGCCAGGTTCACCGGCAATTCGGGAATGCGCCCACTGGCGAAGCCGACCACCAGCAGACGGCCGTTCCAGGCGATGGCGCGGATGGCCTGGTCGAACAGGTCGCCGCCGACCGGGTCGTAGATCACGTCAGCGCCCTGGCCGTCGGTCAGGCGCTTGATTTCGTCTTTCAGGCTGCTCTCGCTGTAGTTGATCAGCTCATCGGCACCGGCGGCCTTGGCCACGGCGAGTTTTTCCGCGCTGCTGGCAGCGGCAATCACACGGGCTCCCATGGCCTTGCCGATTTCCACCGCGGCCAGGCCGACACCGCCGGAGGCGCCAAGGACCAGCAGGGTTTCGCCCGGCTGCAGGTTGCCGCGTTGCTTGAGGGCATGCATCGAGGTGCCATAGGTCATGCTGAAGGCGGCGGCGGTGTTGAAGTCCATGGACGGCGGAATCGGCAACACGTTGTAGCCTGGCACGGCAACCTGTTCGGCAAAGCTGCCCCAGCCGGTCAGGGCCATGACCCGGTCACCGACTTTCAAGTGGCTGACCTTTTCGCCCACGGCGCTGACCACGCCTGAGGCTTCGCCACCCGGAGAAAACGGGAAGGGCGGCTTGAACTGGTACTTGCCCTCGATGATCAGCGTGTCGGGGAAGTTGACCCCGGCGGCGTGCACGTCCAGCAGGATTTCATTCTTCTTCGCGACAGGGCTGGCGATGTCTTCCAGCACCAGCGATTCGGCAGGGCCGAAGGCTTTGCACAGCACGGCTTTCATCAGGGCTATTCCTTTGGGAGTGATGGCCGATAAGTGTAGGTGTGTGAATTGACGGGTCAACGAGCATGCCTGGCCCTGATAGTCAGCCATAAGCTTGTGCTGGCGTGGTGGGTCGCTATGCTAGGCCGCAAACCGGATAAGGAGCGAATTGTGAAAGCGTGGATCATGTTGTTGCTGGCCCTGTCTCTGCCTGTTGCAGCGGTGGGCGAAGAAGCGAAAGAGGGTGAAGCTGCGCCAAAGGTCAACTACATCACCTTGAGCCCGCCTTTCGTGGGTAACTACGGGCTGGACGGCACGCCCAAGCTCAAGGTCTACAAGGCGGATGTGGCGTTGCGGGTGACCGGTGACGAGGCGGCCAAGGCAGTAAAGGCCAATGAACCTTTGATCCGCAATCAATTGGTCGCGCTGTTCGCCCAGCAGTCTACCGAGACGATGAACAACGTCGAAGCCAAGGAAAAGCTGCGTCATGAAGCCCTGAAGCAGACCCAGCAGGTGATGAACGATGAAACCGGAAAGCCGGTGGTCGAGGATCTGCTGTTCAACAACCTGATCATTCAGTAAGTCTTTTGCTGTTCTTGCGGGCCTCATCGCGAGCAGGCTCGCTCCTACTGGGGATCGTCAGAGAATGGAGATCCCCTGTAGGAGCGAGCCTGCTCGCGATAGCATTCTGAACGACGGTGCAAATCTTACGGCTTGAGTGCAATCAACGCCGCCCACTGCTCGGGGGTAACCGGCATCACCGATAACCGCGAACCTTTCTGCACCAGCGGCAACTCGGCCAGCGCCGTCTGCTGCTTCAGGTAGTCCAGCTTCAGCACCCGGGCAAAGGTCTCGACATGAGCGACATCGATCGCACTCCAGGCGTTTTTGTCCGGGGTAGCCTTCGGGTCGAAATAATGGCTTTCTGGCTCGAGTGCCGTCGGGTCCGGATACGCGGCTTCGACTATTTTGCCGATGCCGGCGATGCCCGGCTCAGGGCAACTGGAGTGATAGAAAAAGAACTCGTCCCCCACCGCCATGGCTCGCAGGAAATTGCGTGCCTGATAGTTGCGAACCCCGTCCCAGCGCGCTTTGCCGAGCTTTTGCAGCCCGTTGATCGAGAGCTCGTCGGGCTCGGATTTCATCAGCCAATAGGCCATGTCTTGTGCTCCTTGCGTGGTGATTGAGCAGCCTGTCGGCGATTTTATGACAAACCGACAGTCGGTTGACGTCAGCATTTGCGCAGCGGTTCACGTTGTCGCAAAATGCCGGCCTTTAAAGATTGACGCTGCTGCACGGCCTGCAAATGGAAACCGCTGCTGTCATCGTGTTGATATGCCTTTGGGGGGCAATCGATGAAACGCAAACCGGACTTACTATGGATTTTGGTCATTTTGTTTGGCCTTGGCGTCGTGACCACTGGCTATGCCCAAAGCCTGTGGGCCAACAAGACCGATGCACCGGTCGAGCTAGCCCAATTGCAGCAACAGTCGACCGCCTTCAAGCGCTGATCCTGTTGCCTCGGCGCCACTGATCGACGTGGCGCCTAGCCTGCGTAATACCAGGCCTTGTCTGTCACCGTTCCTTGCAGCGGCACATCCCAGCTCGCCTGAGCCAATCGCTCGACCTTCTGACATTCATGGGCCAGCCCCAACAGCGTCGGCTTGCGCCAGTCATTTCGTCGCGCCAGGTAGGCCAGGCTTCGATCATAGAAACCACCGCCCATCCCCAGGCGTCCGCCGACATCGTCAAAACCCACCAATGGCAACAACACCAGGTCCAGTGCCCAGATCTTGCGTTGCCGGGCGAGGTTGGCCCGTGGTTCGAGAATGCGGAAACGATTGGGTTTGAGTTTTTCCCCGGGACGGATGCGCTGGAACACCATTTTGGTTCGCGGCCAGGCGCTCAGGACCGGCAGGTAGGTGGCCTTGCCCCGGCGTTGTGCGGCACGCAGCAACAGGCGCGGATCGATTTCACCGTCGGTCGGCAGATAGAGTGAGATGTGTTTGGCGCGGCGGAACAGCGGTCGCTGGGCCAGTTGCTTGTACAGCCCACAAGCGGCCTGGCGTTGCTGACTGGAGGTCAGTGCGCGGCGGGCCTTGCGCAGCATGCGTCGAAGTTGCGGGCGGGGGAGCAGCGCAGGTTCGGTCATGGATTCGGGCTTCAGCAGTGCGGATACATGAAGCGTACCCGTAAAAACGCCAATGCCGGTATCAAAACCGGCATTGGACTGGAATCAGGCTCCCCGAATGTGTCGCTGTCGACTTAGCCCTTGAACCCGAAAGTTCAAGGTGGAAGATGCAGTAGGCTTTAAGGCTTTCCGTCTAGCGGACATGCACACCAGCCCAACGTGCAACCTCCAGGGTATAGCAAATCGGCTCAGGGACATCGCCAACTGGCAAACACCCCAGGGAGTGAGGGGAGTATACCGCAAGCGACGATGCGAATCAGCCTTTGGTGACGTCCGGATCGGTGGCGAGCACCAGATCGACGCGATCGAGCAGGTCGCGCACCTGTTCGCGGGTCGAACCGCTGGCCTGAATATCCGGGCGTTCTTCCTTGTGCAGCAGATCGTGGGTGATGTTCAGCGCAGCCATCACGGCGATACGGTCGGCGCCGATGACTTTGCCGCTGCTGCGAATCTCGCGCATCTTGCCGTCGAGATAACGGGCGGCACTGACCAGATTACTGCGCTCTTCCTGAGGGCAGATGATCGAATACTCTTTGTCGAGGATCTGCACGGTGACGCTATTGCTTGAACTCATGAGTCTTGCTCCAGGGCCTTGAGGCGCGAAATCATCGATTCGACCTTACGCCGGGCGATTTCGTTTTTTTCAATGAGGTGCGCGCGTTCCTCGCGCCAGGTCTTTTCCTGAGCTAATAAGAGTGCGTTTTGACTCTTAAGTTGCTCGACTCGGGTAATCAGCAATTCGAGTCTGGCCATCAGCGCTTGCAGGTCGGTGTCTTCCATTGTCTTCACTGTCTGATGGGTGTCGGACTGTAGGAGCGGGTGCCCGCTTGCGGCATGCTCGCGATGAACCCGAGAACGCTGCCGGGTGTCAGCGACCCAGTGTTATCGTTGGCGACCATCGCGAGCGTGCTCGCTCCTACAGGGGTAGTCGATGTAGGATACAAGGCCTTCATTCTAGACATAGCGCCGTCCGGCGCCTAGCTGCCCATGACCATTCAGAAATCCCCGTACCATGCCTTCGCCACCCTGCTGACTTCCAGCGGCCACAACGTCTCGCCTGCCGAACTGCACGGCCTGCTGCTCGGCCGTAGCTGCGCCGGTGCCGGTTTCGATGCCGAAGGCTGGCTGATCGACGCCGCCGAACTGCTCGAGAACGAGCCCGAGGACAACGTTCGCAGCGCCCTGATAGGCCTGCAGGAAATGGTCAAGGGCGAGCTCACCGGCGATGACGTGACCGTCGTTCTGCTGTTGCCTGCCGACGACACCCCGCTCACCGAGCGTGCCGCCGCGCTGGGCCAATGGTGCCAGGGTTTCCTCAGCGGTTTCGGCCTGAACTGCCGTGACAGCAGTGCACTGAGCAACGAAGCCAGCGAAGTGCTGCAGGATCTGGCGGCGATTTCCCAGGTGCAAGACGCTCTGGAAGAGTCCGACGATGGTGAAAACGACTACATGGAAGTCATGGAGTACGTGCGCATCGCACCGCTGCTGCTGTTCTCCGAGACCAAACAGCCGCCAGCACCGGCTGCCAAACCGTCGCTGCACTAATCGTTTGCCAGGGAACGCCATCTGCCCATGATCCACATCCCGAAATCGGAATACGGCCGCCGCCGCAAGGCCTTGATGGCGCAGATGGAACCCAACAGCATCGCCATCCTGCCCGCCGCTGCCGTGGCCATTCGTAACCGCGACGTCGAGCACGTCTACCGCCAGGACAGCGACTTTCAGTACCTCAGCGGTTTTCCCGAGCCCCAGGCCGTACTGGTGTTGATGCCGGGGCGCGTGCATGGCGAATACATTCTGTTCTGCCGTGAACGCAACGCCGAGCGCGAGCTGTGGGACGGCCTGCGTGCCGGTCAGGAAGGCGCGATCCGCGATTTCGGTGCCGACGACGCCTTTCCGATAACCGATATCGACGACATCCTGCCGGGCCTGATCGAAGGTCGTGACCGGGTGTATTCGGCCATGGGCAGCAATCCCGAATTCGACCGCCACCTGATGGAATGGATCAACGTGATCCGCTCCAAGGCCAACCTCGGTGCCCAGCCGCCGAACGAATTCGTTGCCCTGGATCATCTGCTGCACGACATGCGCCTGTATAAATCGGCGGCAGAAGTGAAAGTGATGCGCGAGGCTGCACGGATTTCCGCCCAGGCGCATGTACGGGCAATGCAGGCCTGCCGCGCCGGGTTGCACGAATTCAGCCTGGAAGCCGAGCTCGATTACGAGTTCCGCAAGGGCGGGGCGAAGATGCCGGCCTATGGCTCGATCGTCGCCGCGGGGCGCAACAGTTGCATCCTGCATTACCAGCAGAATGACGCGGTGCTCAAGGACGGTGATCTGGTGCTGATCGACGCGGGGTGCGAGATCGACTGCTACGCCAGCGACATCACTCGGACCTTTCCGGTCAGCGGCAAGTATTCAGCGGAACAGAAAGCGATTTACGAGTTGGTGCTGGCTGCCCAGGAAGCCGCCTTTGCCGAAATCGCCCCTAACAAGCACTGGAATCAGGCGCACGAAGCGACGGTCCGGGTCATCACGGCCGGGCTGGTCAAGCTGGGGCTGCTCCAGGGCGACATCGACGAACTGATCGCCGGCGAAGCCTACAAAGCGTTTTACATGCACCGCGCCGGTCATTGGCTGGGCATGGATGTGCATGATGTCGGCGAGTACAAGGTCGGCGGCGAGTGGCGCGTGCTGGAAGTCGGCATGGCGCTGACCGTGGAGCCGGGAATCTACATCGCCCCGGACAACCAGAATGTGGCGAAGAAATGGCGCGGCATTGGCGTGCGCATCGAGGACGACGTAGTGGTCACCAAAACCGGCTGTGAAGTATTGACGGGCGGCGTGCCGAAAACCGTCGCCGAGATCGAGGCCCTGATGGCCGCTGCACGGACACGAGCGGCATGAGTCGAGTCAATCTGGCGATCATCGGTGGCGGGCTGGTCGGTGCAAGCCTGGCCCTTGCGCTGCAGGCCGGGGCCAAGGCCCGAGGCTGGAAAATCGTGCTGATCGAGCCGTTCGCCCCGGGGGATACCTATCAACCGAGCTACGATGCCCGTTCTTCGGCGTTGTCTTTCGGCTCGCGGCAGATTTATCAACGGTTGGGCATCTGGCAGGAAGTCTCCCGCCGCGCCGAGCCGATCAAGCAGATTCATGTTTCCGACCGTGGGCGTTTCTCGACGGCTCGGTTGTCGGCGATGGAAGAGGGTGTTCCGGCGCTGGGTTATGTCGTTGAAAACGCCTGGCTCGGCCAATGCCTGTGGCAAGGCCTGGACAAGGACGTGATCAGTTGGCGTTGCCCGGCGGAAGTCACCCGCATGGAGCCGCTGACCGATGGCTATCGCCTGACCCTCAACGATGAAACCACCCTGGAATGCGACCTCGCGGTACTCGCCGACGGTGGCCGTTCCGGCCTGCGCGAGCAACTGGGGATTGGCATCCGCAAGCGTCCGTACAACCAGAGCGCGCTGATCGCCAACATCAGCCCGAGTGAAGCCCACAATGGCATGGCCTTCGAACGTTTCACCGACGAAGGCCCGATGGCGTTGCTGCCGCTGCCGGAAAACCGCTGCGCGTTGGTCTGGACCCGCCTGGGCATGGATGCTCAACGCCTGGCGGCCCTGGATGAGCGCAGCTTTCTCGGCGAGTTGCAGGGTGTGTTCGGTTATCGCCTTGGCACCTTGAAACAGGTGGGGGCGCGGCATCTATACCCGTTGACGCTGGTCGAGGCCGAAGAGCAGGTGCGTCCGCATCTGGCGGTACTCGGCAACGCGGCGCACAGCCTGCACCCGATTGCCGGCCAGGGGTTCAACCTGTCCCTGCGCGATGCCCAGGCCCTGGCCGATGCCCTGCTCGCCAGCGAAAAACCCTTGGGCGATTTCGCCACGTTGCAGGCCTACCGCGAACGCCAGCGTCTCGATCAGAGCCTCACCGTAGGCTTCTCCGATCAGGTCACCCGCCTGTTCGGCAGCACTCAGCCGCTGGTGTCCCTGGGGCGCAACATCGGCTTGCTCGGACTGGATCTGCTGCCACCGGCCAAGCGCTGGTTCGCCCGGCAGGCGATGGGGCTGGGAACGCGACCGGATGCGTGACTGGCTGATTCGCCGGTTCACCATTGACGACACCTTGCTCGACGCGCCGGCCGCGCGGGCCGGGAAAACCCTTTACATGCGGCTCAAACCGCAAGAGAGACAGGCTTAAAGCATGGAAATGCGCGCAGATCTGCTGATTGTCGGGGCCGGAATGGTCGGCAGCGCCCTGGCGCTGGCGTTGCAGGGCAGCGGACTGGAAGTCCTGCTGCTGGACGGCAGCCCCATGAGCGTCAAACCCTTCAATGCCCAGGCTACGTTCGAACCGCGGGTGAGTGCCTTGTCGGCCGCCAGCCAGCGGATTCTCGAGCGCCTTGGCGTGTGGGACGGCATCGCCGGGCGCCGTAGCAGCCCCTATACCGACATGCAGGTGTGGGATGGCAGCGGCACCGGGCAAATCCATTTTTCGGCGACCAGCGTGCATGCCGAGGCGCTGGGGCATATCGTCGAAAACCGCGTGGTCCAGGATGCCTTGCTCGAGCGCCTGCACGACTGTGACCTGGGGTTGCTGGCCAATGCACGGCTGGAACAGATGCGCCGCTCCGGCGATGACTGGCTGCTGACATTGGCCGATGGCCGCACCCTGCGCGCTCCACTGGTGATCGCGGCGGATGGCGCCAACTCGGCGGTGCGACGCCTGGCTGGGGTCGCGACCCGGGAATGGGATTATCTGCACCATGCCATCGTCACCAGTGTGCGTTGCGCCAAACCCCATCAAATGACGGCCTGGCAGCGCTTCACCGACAACGGTCCGCTGGCGTTTCTGCCCCTTGAACGCGACGGCCAGCAGGATTGGTGTTCTATCGTCTGGTCGACCACACCCGGCGAAGCCGAACGCCTGATGGCGATGGATGAGCAGGGTTTCTGCAAGGAACTGGAGCGCGCCTTCGAGGGGCGACTCGGTGAAGTACTGAGCGCCGACCCGCGCCTGTGCGTACCCCTGCGCCAGCGGCATGCCAAGCGTTATGTCGCTGAAGGCCTGGCGTTGATCGGCGACGCCGCCCACACCATTCACCCGTTGGCCGGGCAGGGTGTGAATCTCGGATTCCTCGATGCCGCCGTGCTGGCCGAAGTGTTGCTACAAGCGGCAACCCGTGGCGAACGCCTGGCGGATGTGAAAGTTCTCAGCCGTTACGAGCGTCGGCGCATGCCCCACAACCTTGCGCTGATGGCGGCGATGGAAGGGTTCGAGCGGTTGTTCCAGGCCGATCCATTGCCGGTGCGCTGGTTGCGCAACACCGGGTTGAAAATGGTCGAGAAGATGCCCGAGGCCAAGGCGTTGTTCGTGCGTGAAGCGCTGGGGTTGACCGGGGACTTGCCGGCGCTGGCCAAGCCCTGAGTTTTCTGTTGAGGCTGATGGCCTCTTCGCGAGCAGGCTCGCTCCCACCCTGTAACGCATTTCAAATGTGGGAGCGAGCCTGCTCGCGAATACGGCGGCGCATTCGCCCTTTATTTCTGCTGGTGCAACATCTGGTAACTCCTCCACAGCCAGCTTCGATTGAGAAGGCAAATGTGAGTCCTTATCATTTGGCCTCATTTTTTCAATCGAGGGACCGCTCCCATGTTGGCACCGAAGCGTCTACTGACCGCACTGGCCTTGACCCTGATCGGCAGCACCGCCGCCCAGGCTGCTGACGAAGTGGTGGTCTACTCCTCGCGAATCGACGAGCTGATCAAGCCGGTGTTCGATGCCTACACCGCCAAGACCGGCGTGAAGGTGAAGTTCATCACCGACAAGGAAGCGCCGCTGATGCAGCGGCTCAAGGCCGAGGGCGCGAATACGCCGGCCGACCTTCTGCTCACCGTCGATGCCGGCAACCTCTGGCAAGCCGAGCAGATGGGTATCCTCCAGCCATTCACCTCGAAAACCATCGACGCCAACATTCCGCTGCAATACCGGGCCGCCTCCCATGCCTGGACCGGCCTGAGCCTGCGGGCGCGGACCATTGCCTACTCCACTGACCGGGTGAAACCGGGGGAGCTGACCACATACGAAGCGCTGGCCGACAAGCAATGGGAAGGCCGCCTGTGCCTGCGTTCCGCGAAGAAGGTCTACAACCAGTCCTTGACCGCGACCATGATCGAAGTGCATGGCGCCGACAAGACCGAGGACATCCTCAAGGGCTGGGTCAAGAACCTCTCCACCGACGTGTTCTCCGATGACACCGCCGTACTGGAAGCGATCAACGCCGGCCAGTGCGATGTGGGTATCGTCAATACCTACTACTACGGTCGCCTGCACAAGCAGAAGCCGGATCTGCCGGTGAAGTTGTTCTGGCCGAACCAGGTCGACCGCGGTGTGCATATCAACCTGTCGGGCATCGGCCTGACCAGGAATGCACCGCACCCGGAAGCGGCCAAGGCCCTGATGGAGTGGATGACCACTCCCGAAGCGCAGAAAATCTTTGCCGACGTAAACCAGGAGTTCCCGGCGAACCCCGCGGTTCAGCCATCCGAAGAAGTGGCGGCCTGGGGCAAATTCATCGCCGACACCTTGCCGGTGGAAATTGCCGGCAAGCGTCAGGCCGAAGCGATTCGCCTGATGGACAAGGCTGGCTGGAACTGAGTTGCCCGATGCACAGCGCCCCGCCTATGCGGGGCGTTTGTTTTTGCGCTACACGCCTCTGACCCTGTAGGAGCGAGCAAGCTCGCGAAAATCGCGAGCTTGCTCGCTCCTACAGTGTGTCGACCTCATCCATCAGATAGTAGAGAACCAAGCCTGTGGCCCATCCCGCCCAACGCCGCTGGTATCCAGTCGTCTTCGCCATCGCTGCGCTGGTCTTGTTGCCCCTGAGCGTACTGCTGCTTTCCTGGCAAGCCATCGATGTCCAAATCTGGTCCCATCTGTGGGACACCCAGATGCCGCGTCTGCTGGGCAATACGCTGACGCTGGTGCTCGGTGTCGGTGCGGGTGTCACCTTGTTGGGCGTCAGCCTTGCCTGGCTGACCAGCCTCTGTGAATTCCCCGGTCGGCGCTGGCTCGATTGGGCGCTGATGTTGCCTTTCGCAATACCGGCCTATGTACTGGCGTTTGTTTTCGTTGGCCTGCTGGATTTCGCAGGGCCTGTGCAAACCCTGCTGCGCGAGTGGTTCGGCAGTGGTTTGCGGCTGCCGCGCGTGCGCTCCACGGGTGGTGTGATCGTGGTGCTGGTGCTGGTCTTCTATCCCTATGTTTATTTGCTGGCCCGCACGGCCTTCCTCGCCCAGGGCAAAGGTTTGATGGAAGCGGCGCGGGTCCTTGGCCAATCGCCCTGGCAAGCGTTCTGGCGGGTGGCATTGCCCATGGCGCGGCCGGCCATCGGTGCGGGTGTGGCATTGGCGCTGATGGAAACCCTGGCGGATTTTGGTGCAGTGTCGGTGTTCAACTTCGATACCTTCACCACGGCCATCTACAAGACCTGGTACGGCTTTTTCAGCCTGTCTTCCGCTGCGCAACTGGCCAGCCTGTTGCTGCTGGTGGTGATGCTCGTGTTGTACGGAGAGCGGCGTGCCCGCGGTGCCAACCGGGCGAGCAACGAGCGACCACGGGTCAAGGCGCTCTATCATCTGCGGGGCTTCAAGGCACTGGCCGCCACGACCTGGTGCGGGCTGGTGTTTGCCTGCGCTTTCGTTATCCCGATGCTGCAATTGGCGGTGTGGTTCTGGCAGCGTGGGCGTTTCGATTTGGACGAGCGCTACACCGGGTTGATCGTTCATACCCTGTATCTGGGGGCGATGGCGGCGTTGATCACCGTCAGCGTTGCCTTGTTACTGGCGTTTGCCCGACGACTGGCGCCTACTCGGGTCATTCGTTCCGGGATCAGTCTGGCCAACCTGGGCTACGCCTTGCCGGGTTCGGTGCTGGCGGTGTCGATCATGCTGGCGTTCAGTTATCTGGATCGCGAACTGGTGATCCCGCTCTCGAGCTGGCTCGGCGGCGCGGGCAAGCCTCTGCTGCTGGGCAGTCTGTCGGCGTTGTTGCTGGCCTATCTGGTGCGTTTCATCGCAGTGGCCTACGGGCCACTGGAAAGCAGTCTGGCGCGTATACGGCCATCTTTGCCCGAAGCGGCACGTAGCCTGGGCGTCAGTGGTCCACGACTGTTTTTCAAAGTGTATCTACCGTTGTTGTTGCCTGGCACCTTGAGCGCTGCGCTGCTGGTGTTCGTCGATGTGCTCAAGGAAATGCCCGCAACCCTGCTGATGCGCCCGTTTGGCTGGGACACGCTGGCGGTGCGGATCTTTGAAATGACCAGCGAAGGAGAATGGGCGAGGGCATCTTTGCCGGCATTGACGCTGGTGCTGGTCGGGCTGTTACCGGTCATCGGATTGATCCGGCGTTCGGCACATCGAAACAGCTAGGTGTCAGTCCTACACCTTGCGGCTACAATGCGCGGCATTCGGTGCGGTCCGTCTGACAGACCAGGTAGCTGAAATCGGCTAAAGGCCCTTTGTTTCAAGGCATTCAGTCCGTGCAGCACCTGTCCGCACCTTCGCCACGCCCGGAAGGAGAAACCCATGGGACAGCGTACGCCTCTGTATGACCTTCATCTCGCACTTGGCGCGAAGATGGTCGATTTTGGCGGTTGGGACATGCCTCTGCATTATGGATCGCAGGTCGAGGAACACCATCAGGTGCGCCGCGACTGCGGTGTTTTCGATGTATCCCACATGACCGTAATCGACGTCGGCGGCCCCCAGGCCAAAGCCTGGCTCCAGCATTTGCTGGCCAATGATGTCGAACGCCTGCACAGCCCCGGCCGTGCGTTGTACAGCACCATGCTCAACGAGCAGGGCGGCATCGTCGACGACATGATCGTCTACCGTCTCGACGAGGGTTATCGCCTGGTGGTCAATGCCTCCACCCGCGATCAGGACATCGCCTGGATGCAAGCCCATCTCGACGGTTTCGACGTGCAACTTCGCGAGCGTTCCGAGCTGGCGATGCTGGCCATTCAAGGGCCTCATGCCCGGCAAAAAATTGCCGAGCTGGTCAACCAGTCCCGCGGCAACCTGATCCAGCTCCTCAAGCCCTTCGAAGGCCTTCCCGACGGTGACTGGTTTATCGCGCGCACCGGTTACACCGGTGAAGACGGCCTGGAAATCATTCTGCCGGCCGATCAGGCGCCAGGCTTTTTCTACGATCTGGTCGGTGCCGGGATTTCCCCTATCGGCCTTGGCGCGCGGGATACCTTGCGGGTCGAAGCCGGCATGAACCTTTACGGTCAGGACATCCAGCAGGATATTTCACCCTTGGCCTCCAACATGGCCTGGACCATCGCCTGGGAGCCCGCCACCCGGCAATTCATCGGGCGCAACGCGCTGGAGGCCGAGCAGGCTGCCGGCGTGCGGCACAAACTGGTCGGTCTGGTCCTTGAGGAACGCGGTGTTTTACGTGCTCATCAAGTGGTCCGTATCGCCGATGTTGGCGAAGGGGAGATCACCAGTGGTAGTTTCTCTCCTACGCTAAGCAAGTCGATTGCACTGGCGCGCGTACCAATGGCAACTGCCGACCGCGCTGAAGTGGAAATCCGTGGCAAGTGGTACCCGGTCCGGGTGGTCAAACCGACCTTCGTACGTCACGGCAAAACCTTGATCTAACCTTTTCTGGCGGGCATGCCCGCCGACTCTTTTCCTGAGGACACAGAACATGAGCAATATCCCTGCCGACCTGCGTTTTGCCGAAAGTCACGAATGGGCACGTCTGGAAGCCGATGGCACCGTCACCGTGGGCATCAGCGATCACGCGCAGGAAGCGCTGGGTGATGTGGTGTTTGTCGAGCTGACTGAAGTCGGCAACGTGTTTGCTGCCGGAGATCAGTCGGGTGTCGTTGAATCGGTTAAAGCCGCTTCCGACATTTATGCACCGATCAGCGGTGAAGTGATCGCTGTCAATGACGCACTGAGCGGTGAGCCTGAGCTGCTCAACTCCGATCCGTACGGCGCGTGGATCTTCAAGCTCAAGCCAAGCAACACCGCCGAGCTGGACAAACTGCTGGATGCAGCCGGCTACAAGGCTGCCATCGGCGAATAACGCTCGCTTTGTGAAAGCCCATGTGGGAGCGAGCCTGCTCGCGAAAGCGTTGTGTCAGCAAACATTCATGCCAGCTGACACTCCCGATTCGCGAGCAGGCTCGCTCCCACAGGTTTATGGGTTCAGAACGGCTTTCACGGCCGCCACCGAACGCTCGACATCCGCTTTGCTCATCGCCGTGAACATCGGCAGCGAGACAATCAGCCGACCGACCCGCTCGGCAATCGGGAACATGCCTTCCTTGAATCCGCGCTCGCGGTAAAGGCTCAGCAGGTGAATCGGCGGGTAGTGATAGCCGATCCCGACACCCAAAGCCTGCATCTGCTCCATGAAAGTCGCCCGCGCCGGTTTGCCATCCATGCGTTCTGGTAATACCAGCTGGAACAAATGCCAGTTGCTCTGGGTGAAATCCGCTGGCGGCAATTGCGCTCCGTACCTGGCTTCGAAATCCTCGCCAAAACAGGCGAAATAGTGGCGGGCCAGATCACGGCGATGAGCGGTGATGGCGTCGATATGGGCAAATTGCCCCAGGCCAATGGCCGCGGCGACATCAGTCATGTTGAATTTGCCGCCCAGCACGTCGACATCCAGACCATCGAAGCCGTTGCGGGTAACGCCCTGCAGCCGGTATTTCTCTGCCAGGCGCACTTCTTCGGCCGTATTGAGCACCAGGCAACCGCCCTCGGAGGACGTGACGTTTTTGTTCGCCTGGAAACTGAAAGACACGAAATCACCGGTCGAGCCAATGCGCTGGCCATTCCAGCTCGAACCCAACGCCTGGGCCGCATCTTCGACGATCCGCAGGCCGTGCTTGTTCGCCAGGGCGTACAGCCGCGTCATGTCTACCGGCAGCCCGGCGAGGTATACCGGGATGATGGCTTTGGTGCGTGGCGTGATCGCTGCTTCCAACCGGTCCAGATCGATATTGCGGGTCACCGGGTCGATGTCGGCAAACACCGGGGTGGCGCCGACTTCCAGGATGACGTTGGCGGTGGCCACCCAGGAAATCGGCGTGGTGATCACTTCATCGCCCGGCCCGACCCCGGCAATGCGCAAGGCGATTTCCATGGTGCAGGTGCCGGAGTTGAAGGTGCGCACCGGGCGCCCGCCAAAATACTCCGAGAGTTGTGCTTCGAAGGCCTGGACCTTGGGGCCGCTGGTGATCCAGCCCGAGCGCAATACGTCGCCGACGGCGGCGATCGTGGCTTCATCGATGGTGGGTTTGGAAAACGGCAGGAAAGGCAGTTGGCTCATGGATACAGTCACCCGATCAGCGGACATTAGGTTGGCGCCGGACATGATGATCCGGATTGGTCGACCGCGCCACGTCATACACGGTGAGATCGACTGCTATGCTGGTTTGACCGTGTTGCATCGACGCTGAGCGCCAGTCAAGAGAGAGCCCGTCATGTCCCAGTTGCCGTCCCTGAGCCAGTTACGCGACCCCAATGCCTTTCTGCGCCGCCACCTTGGACCCGATGCCGCCGAGCAACAGGCGATGCTCGACAGCCTCGGCCTCGGCAGCCGGGTCGAATTGATCGAGCAAACCGTGCCACCGGGCATCCGCCTCAACCGGCCGCTGGACCTGCCCCCGGCACTCGATGAAGAGGCCGCGCTGGCCAAGCTGCGCGGTTATGCCGAGCAGAACCAGGTCTGGACCAGCCTGATCGGCATGGGCTACCACGGCACCCTCACACCGGCCGTCATCGTGCGTAACGTGCTGGAAAACCCCGGCTGGTACACCGCTTACACGCCTTATCAACCGGAAATCGCCCAAGGGCGGCTGGAAGCGCTGCTGAACTTCCAGCAACTGACCATCGACCTGACCGGCCTGGAACTGGCCAACGCCTCGCTGCTCGATGAGGCCACCGCTGCGGCGGAAGCCATGGCCCTGGCCAAGCGGGTTGCCAAGTCCAAAAGCAACCTGTTCTTTGTCGATGAAAACTGCCATCCGCAAACCATTTCCGTGGTGCAGACCCGCGCTGAAGGTTTCGGCTTCGAGCTGATCGTCGACGCTGTGGATAACTTGAAGCAGCACCAGGTGTTCGGCGCGTTGCTGCAATACCCGGACACCCACGGTGAAATCCACGACCTGCGGCCGTTGATCGACCACCTGCACGCGCAACAGGCCCTGGCCTGTGTCGCCACGGATTTGCTGAGCCTGTTGTTGCTGACCCCGCCGGGTGAACTGGGCGCCGATGTGGTGTTCGGCTCGTCCCAGCGATTTGGCGTGCCCATGGGCTATGGCGGGCCGCACGCGGCATTTTTTGCCAGCCGCGATGAATACAAGCGAGCGATTCCCGGGCGGATCATCGGGGTCTCGAAAGATGCGCGGGGCAACACCGCCCTGCGCATGGCCCTGCAAACCCGCGAGCAACACATCCGCCGGGAGAAGGCCAACTCCAACATTTGCACGGCCCAGGTGCTGCTGGCCAATATCGCCAGTTTCTATGCCGTCTACCACGGCCCTGAAGGGCTCAAGCGGATCGCCCAGCGGGTTCATCGGCTGACCTGCATCCTTGCCGCCGGGCTTGAACGCAAAGGTATCACCCGGGTCAACCGGCACTTCTTCGACACCCTGACGCTGGAGGTTGGCGGAACCCAGACGGCGATCATCGAAAGTGCCCGGGCCGCGCAGATCAACCTGCGTATTCTCGGGCGCGGGCAGTTGGGCTTGAGCCTCGACGAGGCCTGTGACGAAACCACCGTGGTGAAACTGTTCGACGTGTTCCTGGGGGCCGATCATGGCCTGCGCATCGAGGACCTGGATGCCGAAGTCTTGCCTGGCGGAATTCCCGAAGGGCTGGCGCGAACCTCGCCTTGTCTGCGCCATCCGGTGTTCAGCGCCCATCACAGCGAAACCGAGATGCTGCGCTACCTCAAGCAACTGGAAAACAAGGACCTGGCGCTCAATCAATCGATGATCCCGCTGGGTTCCTGCACCATGAAATTGAACGCCACCAGCGAGATGATCCCGATTACCTGGCCGCAGTTCGCCAACCTGCACCCGTTCGTACCCAAAGAACAGGCCGCCGGGTATGGGCTGATGATCGAAGAGCTGGAGCGCTGGCTGTGCGCGATCACCGGTTTCGACGCGATCTGCATGCAGCCAAACTCCGGCGCGCAGGGCGAATACGCCGGGCTGTTGGCGATCCGCAAATACCATGAAAGCCGTCATCAGGGTGGCCGTGATATTTGCCTGATTCCTTCCTCGGCTCACGGCACCAATCCGGCGTCGGCGCAAATGGCCGGGATGCGCGTGGTGATCGTCGAGTGCGACGAGGCGGGTAACGTCGACCTGGATGACCTCAAGGACAAAGCCGCACAGGCCGCCGACAAACTCGCCTGCCTGATGGCGACCTATCCTTCGACCCATGGTGTGTATGAGGAGGGCATCAGCGAAATCTGCGACGTGATCCACCAGCACGGCGGTCAGGTGTACATGGATGGCGCCAACCTCAACGCTCAGGTTGGGTTGGCGCGGCCGGCCGATATTGGCGCCGATGTCTCGCACATGAACCTGCACAAGACCTTCTGCATTCCCCATGGTGGTGGTGGGCCGGGCATGGGTCCGATTGGCGTTCGGGCGCATCTGGCACCGTTCGTGGCCAACCATCCGGTGGTGCCGATCGACGGACCGCACCCGCAAAATGGCGCCGTCAGCGCGGCGCCATGGGGCAGCGCGAGCATTTTGCCGATCAGCTGGATGTACATCGCGATGATGGGGCCGCAACTGGCGGACGCCAGCGAAGTGGCGATCCTGGCCGCGAACTACCTGGCGCGGCATTTGTCCGGTGCCTTCCCGGTGCTGTACACCGGGCGCAACGAACGGGTGGCGCACGAATGCATTCTCGACCTGCGACCGCTCAAGGTGTTGACCGGCATCACCGAAGAGGACGTCGCCAAGCGCTTGATGGACTACGGCTTCCATGCCCCGACCATGTCGTTTCCGGTGCCGGGGACGCTGATGGTCGAACCGACCGAAAGTGAATCGAAGGCGGAACTGGACCGGTTCATCGGGGCGATGCTGAGCATTCGCGCGGAAATCAACGAGGTGCAGAACGGTAACTGGCCAGCCGAAGAAAACCCGCTCAAAGGTGCGCCGCATACGTTGGCCGATATCACCGGCGTGTGGGAGCGACCCTACAGCATCGTGCAGGCGGTCACGCCGGACGCGCACACCAAGGCTCACAAATACTGGCCGGTGGTGAACCGGGTGGACAATGTGTATGGGGACCGGAACCTGTTTTGTGCGTGCGTGCCGGTCGACGACTACCGCTGACATTTCAGGCTGCACATGACCCCTGTGGGGCTCGGTGAACTTGGGGTTTGTGTTCGAAAGGCAAAAAAATGCCGCTCAAGTGAGCGGCATTTTGCTGTTCGCGACTGTTACTCCGAAGCCACGGCATTCTTCGCCAGGATGGCATTCGCCAGTTCCATGTCCGTGGCTTGCAGGCCCGGGTTGTCGGCGCGGACTTTCTGCATGGCCGCTTCCAGGTAAGGGCCACGGATACCGCCGTCGCTGGCGACGAAGCTGCTGGCGTCGTCCTGGGCTGCGACGACCAGCTTGTGATCCTTGGAAGTCAGATAGCTCGAACCGGTGGTGGCGCCGGAGGTAAGAACGTTACGCCAAAAAGTATCGGCCATCGCCGAACCGACAGGCAGGGACAACAGCGCGACGGTAGCGACAGCAAGTTTGAAACGCATGACAGGGTGACTCCACTGGGTTTGACTACGCGGTTGGATTGCCAACCCCCAATCGAGTTCCGTGGGTGCCTATTCTGCCGTTTCGACCAGCAGGATCGCGCCTTGCTGGCCGACTACCCGCACGCGGCAGCCAATGCCAGCGTCCGGCCCGCGAGCCATCCACACGCCGTCGGCCACCTTGATTTTGCCGCGCCCGTCGACAATCGCTTCATGCACCACGAAGGTTTTGCCGATCAGTTCCTGGCCGCGCAGATTCAAGTGCGGCTGGTCGCTCGGGCGCCTCGCCGTGCGCTGACGCCGCCACCAGTACAACGCGGTGGCGATCGACAGCAGGCCGAACAATAGAAACTGCCATTCCCAGGACAGGCCCGGCAGGAGGAAGGTCAAGACGCCCACGGCTGCCGCGGCCATACCTATCCACAACAGGTAGCCGCCAGCGCCAAACACCTCGAGAATCAACAGCACCGTGCCCAGCGCCAGCCAGTCCCAGAACGAAAGATGCTGAAAAAATGCCCACATGACGCGCCTCAGGCTTTCTTGTGATCGAAAGTGGCCTTGACGATTTCGCCAATGCCTCCCACCGCGCCGATCATCGAACTGGCTTCCAGCGGCATCAGGATCACTTTGCTGTTGTTGGCCGACGACAGCTGGCCCAGCGCATCGATGTACTTCTGCGCGACGAAGTAGTTGACCGCTTGCACGTTGCCGCTGGCGATGGCCTCGGACACCACTTTGGTCGCCTGGGCTTCTGCCGCTGCTTGCCGCTCGCGGGCTTCGGACTCCAGGAAGGCGGCCTGACGACTGCCTTCGGCTTCGAGGATCTGCGCCTGCTTCTTGCCTTCGGCGGTCAGGATCGCTGCAGCGCGCAAGCCTTCGGCTTCCAGAATTTGCGCACGCTTGATCCGTTCGGCTTTCATCTGCCCCGACATCGCGGCCATCAGGTCGGCGGGTGGACTGATGTCCTTGATCTCGATCCGGGTGATCTTGATGCCCCACGGCGCAGTCGCTTCATCGACGGTGCGCAGCAGTTTCTCGTTGATCCCGTCGCGCTGGCTGAGCATGGCGTCGAGCTCCATCGAGCCGAGCACCGTACGGATGTTGGTTTGCAGCAGGTTGCGGATGGCGTGTTCGAGGTTGTTGACCTCATAGGCGGCCTGGGCCGTGTTGACCACCTGGAAGAAACACACGGCGTCGATTTGCACCGTGGCGTTGTCGGCGGTGATGACTTCCTGCGGCGGAATATCCAGCACGCTTTCCATCACATTCATCTTGCGCCCGATGCGGTCCATGACCGGAACGATGACGTTCAGGCCCGGCTTGAGTGTGTTGGTGTAGCGCCCGAAACGCTCGACGGTCCATTCGAAGCCCTGGGGTACGACCTTGAACCCCATGAACAGAATGGCGACCACCAAGCCGACAAAAAGCAAAAGCACACTACCGATCTGCATAACGATTCCTTGTTGATGTGTGGATCTGTGGAGAAGCAATGACTGGAGTGTAGCGGTGCCGGAAAAGAAAAGCGGTACTCAGTTTTGCTCGCTCTGGGGTGTCACGCGCAGAACCTCCTCGATGGTCGTCAGCCCGGCGGCGACCTTTTGCGCCCCTGACAGCCGCAGGCTGCGCATGCCTTCCTTGAACGCCAGGCGCCGCACGGCCAGCAGATCGGTGTCGGGACTGATCAACGCCTTGATGCCATCGCTGAGCTGCATGATTTCGTAGACCCCGGCGCGACCGTGATAGCCCGTGTCGCGGCATTCCAGGCAGCCAACGGCCTGCTGGGCATTGCCCGGCAAGGGTGCTTGCCAGGGCCGGGTCAGGGTTTGCCAGTCGTCTTCGCCCAGGGTCAGCGGCGCCTTGCAGTGGGAGCACAGGGTTCGCACCAGTCGCTGGGCCATGACGCCGAGTACTGTGGCCTTGATCAGGTAGTGCGGCACGCCGAGTTCCAGCAGGCGGCTGATGGCGCTGGGCGCATCGTTGGTGTGCAGGGTCGACAGCACCAGGTGCCCGGTGAGCGCAGCCTGGATCGCCATCTCCGCGGTTTCGAGGTCGCGGATCTCGCCGATCATGATGATGTCCGGATCTTGCCGCATCAGCGCGCGCACGCCGGCGGCGAAAGTCAGGTCGATGTTGTGCTGGACCTGCATCTGGTTGAACGCCGGCTCGACCATTTCAATCGGGTCTTCGATGGTGCAGAGGTTGACCTCCGATGTCGCCAGTTTTTTCAGGGTGGTGTAGAGGGTAGTGGTCTTGCCCGAGCCCGTCGGCCCGGTGACGAGGATGATGCCGTGGGGTTGACGTGTCATGTCCTGCCAGCGGCGCAGGTCGTCGATGGAAAACCCGAGCTGGTCGAAGTCCTTGAGCAGGACTTCCGGGTCGAAGATCCGCATGACCATTTTTTCGCCGAAGGCGGTGGGCAGTGTCGACAGACGCAGTTCGACTTCGCCGCCGTCCGGGGTCTTGGTTTTGACCCGGCCGTCCTGGGGTTTGCGTTTCTCCGCGACGTTCATGCGCCCCAGGGTTTTCAGGCGACTGACGACGGCCATGGTGACCTGGGGCGGGAATTGATAGACGTTGTGCAGCACGCCGTCGATACGAAAGCGCACCGTGCCTTGCTCGCGCCGGGGTTCGATGTGGATGTCGCTGGCGCGTTGCTGGAACGCGTACTGGAACAGCCAGTCGACGATGTTGACGATGTGCGCATCGTTGGCGTCCGGCTCCTGGTCGCTGGCGCCGAGGTTGAGCAGCTGTTCGAAATTGCCGAGGGTACTGACGTGCGGGTCGGCGCTGTTCGCCCCGGTGACCGATTTGGCCAGGCGAAAGAATTCGACGCTGAAACGCTGGATGTCCACCGGGTTGGCGACTACGCGCTTGATCGGCAGCTTGAGCACGTGGGTCAAGTCAGCTTCCCAGCCGCTGACATAAGGCTGGGCGCTGGCCACGGTGACCGCATCACGGTCGATCGCTACCGCGAGGATCTTGTGGCGCTGGGCGAAGGCATAGGACATCAGCGGGGTCACGGCCGCGACGTTGATCTTCAACGGATCGATGCGCAGGTAAGGCTGCCCGGCCTGCCGGGACAGCCACAGGACCAGGCTTTCGAGGTCCAGCGGTTTGCCGGGGCGGCTGAGATCTTCCAGTTGTTGGCTGGCGATGAACTCCAGCGGATGTGTGTGGCCATGGGTGGCGTTGCGGCGGCGGGCATTGAGTGCGTGTTCGGCCGAATCCTGGCTGATAAAGCCCTGGGCGACCAGCTCGCGCAGCACATCATTGAGATCCAGCCAGCGGTCCTGTGAGGCGAGTTGTACGGACATGCGGACTCCTTTTGAACGACAGTCGGCAAAGGATAGCCGTGGTCCGGTTGACCGCTGGGCCACTACCTGGCGAAGCCGTTTCGGAGTTTGTCAGCCCGCCGCTTGAGCCGCCTCGGCCCATGCGGACTCAGCTTCCTGCAGCTCCACCGAGCAGACGCTGATCAGATTACGAAGTTTTTCCGCAATCACTTGCGCACGGTGCCAACTCAGCCCGTCGATGACGATGTCGATGCTCAGCCGGTCGTCCTGGCGCTGCACGTTGACCTGTTCCGGCGTGAGCAATTGCAAGGCGAACAAATTGAGGGCGCGGCACAGCAGGTCCGGTTCTGCTTCGGCCAGCATTTGATAGTGAACACGGCAACGGGCTTTGCTGGCGTTCCAGACATCGGCGCGCAGAGGAGGGGTGTTCACAGCTTCGAGATACGGCATGGTCAGGCTCCAGAATTTCTGGAGAAATGTTTACATCCTGTAGCGGGTATTTCTTCTCTATGATTGGCTGTATTGCAGAAAAATAGAATTGATCAATTCACTAATTGCCAGGTTGAGGGTTTTTTTATGCAGAGCGAACTGGACAGCTATGACCGCAAGATCCTCGCCTTGCTGCAAGAGGATGCTTCGCTTTCCAGCGCGCAGATCGCCGAGCAGGTGGGGCTCTCGCAGTCGCCGTGCTGGCGGCGGATTCAGCGGATGAAAGAAGAGGGCATCATTCGCGGGCAGGTGACCTTGCTCGATCGCAAGAAAATCGGCCTGAATACGCAGATCTTCGCGGAGGTGAAACTCAATGCCCACGGGCGTTCGAACTTCACCGAATTCACCGAGGCGATTCGTGGTTTTCCGGAAGTGCTGGAGTGTTATGTGCTGATGGGGGCGGTGGATTTTCTACTGCGGATTGTCACGGCGGACATCGAGGCTTACGAGCGTTTCTTCTTCGAGAAATTGTCGATGGTGCCGGGGATTCAGGAGGTCAATTCGATCGTGGCGTTGTCGGAGATCAAGTCGACCACCAGTTTGCCGGTAGTGCGCTGATGGTGCTTGAGGAGCATTGTGGCGAGGGGGCTTGCCCCCGTTGGACTGCGCAGCAGGCCCATTTTTTGGGGTCGCTGCGCAACCCAACGGGGGCAAGCCCCCTCGCCACAGGGTGTTACAGACGCAACAGCATTTTCCAGGCACGGTTCTGATACACCGCGATTGCCTGCTGCTTGCGCGCCTCCAGGACTTCATCGGTGATCGATTCGTTGGCCAGTTGCGCCAGTTTGTTCAGCTCGCCGTACAGGCGATCCATTTCCGGGATCTCCAGCACGTTGCGCGCATGGTGCAGCCAGACCTGAATGCGTTCGATGCGTGGCAGCTGCTCGGCCAGATCTTCCGGTTGTTGCTGGTAACGCTGCAGTTGCAACGATGTGGCTTCTTCGCCCAACAGGCGCGGCAACCAGCTGCTCAGTTGTGCAGCGCCCTGGCGATTGCCACGGGTGTTGCGGTCGGCGGCCCAGGTGCGGGCCAGCAACCAGCGCGAGGTTGTCAGGGAGAACAGGCCCCAGCGCGGGTCTTCGAGTTCTTCGAGGAACTGCTCCGGCGCGGCTTTGCGTACGTCTTCGTCTTCCAGGCCGGCCTGGACCAGCGGACGCCAGTCTTCCAGCAAGGCATCGAGGGCGATACGCAAATCATGGGTCGACTGACGCGGAGCGGCCTGGCCGAGGCTGCTGATCAGTGCGCGCATTTCCGCGAGGTTTTCGACCCAGTCCTGCAACAGGCGCCAGTGACCGTTGAAGCGATATTGCTCGGCCAGACGCTGGCTACTACCGAGCAAATGCCAGCTCAGCTCGGCGAAGGCTTCGTCCAGCGGCGTTTCGGCGGTGATCTGCGGCGCCGGCAGGCTCAATGAGTAGCTGTGGGCGTCGTACAAGCGATAACCGCGCTCGGCCTTGCTGATGTCGCATGGCATCAGGGCCAGTTTCTCGGCCAGCTCGGCGGCCAGTTCCAGCAGGGCTGCCGGCTCGCCTTCGCGCAGTTCCAGTTCCAGCTCGCAGATTTCTTCTTTCTGCTTGCCGGCAACGACGTGACCCAGGTCCAGCGCGGCTTCGATGACCACTTTGGTCTTGCCGCGACCCCAAGCGATTTCTGCGCGTTCGCGGACGAAGTCGGTGGTGAAGATCGGCTTCAGGGTTTTTTTGTCCAGTTCGGCCAGTTCTTCGGGCCAGCATTCGCCGTCGAGTTTCTTCAGGTCGAGCTTGGCTTTGGGCAGGTTCCAGTCGTACTCGTTACGTACCGACAGGCCAGCGATGCTCTGGCCGCGGGTCTTGAGGGTCTGAATCACTTCTTCGCCATCCTTGCGCAGGCGCAGGGCGACTTTGGCCTGCGCCAGGTCGCGCTCGTGCGTGTCGAAGTACTGGTTCATCAACTCACGGCGTTCCCAGCCACTTTTGTTGCGTTTTTTCAGTAACGGGTGCTCGCGCAGGGCGGCGAGGGTTTCGCGGCTGACGCGGAGTTTGATTTCGGTTTCTTTCTGCATGGCCGGAAAATCCAGGATCGGGAGCGCAGCCGGGGGAATGTATGGCTGCCAAGGTCGTGCAGTGTACAGGACTCAAGGTTAGTCCGCGCCGCGACGGTTTATTCCTGTCACCACTTGGTTCTATGATGGACTTCAATTCGGGTGCCGGGAGTCAGCGATGCCATTGCCGTCGATGAAAGAACAATTCGCTGCGTTGATCGCTGTACCGTCCGTCAGTTGCACCCAACCCAGTCTCGATCAAAGCAACCGCCCGGTGATCGATCTGTTGGCGACCTGGCTCGGCGAGCTGGGTTTTGCCTGCGAGATCCAGCAGGTCAGCCCCGGCAAGTTCAACCTGCTGGCCAGTTTCGGCTCCGGTCCCGGCGGCCTGGTGCTGGCCGGGCACAGCGACACCGTGCCGTTCGACGGTGCGCTGTGGCAAACCGACCCGCTGAAATTGACTGAAGTCGACGGTCGTTGGGTCGGCCTGGGCAGTTGCGACATGAAGGGCTTTTTCGCCCTGGCCATCGAGGCGGTCAAACCGCTGCTCGATCAGCCGTTCAAACAGCCGTTGCTGATTCTCGCCACCTGCGATGAAGAAAGCTCGATGTCCGGCGCTCGCGCGCTGGCCGAAGCGGGGCGACCGCTGGGGCGGGCGGCGGTGATCGGCGAGCCGACCGGGCTCAAGCCGATCCGCATGCACAAAGGCATCATGATGGAGCGCATCGACATTCTCGGGCAGAGTGGTCACTCATCTGACCCGCGCCTGGGCCACAGCGCTCTGGAAGCCATGCACGATGCCATCGGCGAACTGCGTGGCCTGCGCCTGTTATGGCAGCGAGAATTCCGTAATCCACAGTTTGGCGTGCCGACGCCCACGATGAATTTCGGCTGCATCCATGGCGGCGACAACCCCAATCGCATCTGCGGCCAGTGTTCGCTGGAGTTCGATCTGCGACCATTGCCCGGCATGGACCCCAAGGTCTTGCGCGCCGAGATCCTGCAGAAACTCAGGCCAGTTGCCGAGCGGCATCAGGTGACGATCGACTACGCACCGTTGTTCCCCGAAGTGCCGCCATTCGAGCAGGCCGAGGATGCCGAACTGGTACGGCTCGCCGAAAAGCTCACCGGGCACAGCGCCGAAGCAGTGGCGTTCGGCACAGAAGCGCCTTATCTTCAGCGCCTTGGCTGTGAAACGCTGGTGCTCGGCCCAGGTGATATCGCCTGCGCCCATCAGCCGGGGGAATACCTCGAAATGTCACGTTTGCAGCCTACGGTGCATCTATTAAGGCAACTGATCGAACATTACTGCCTCAAACCGGCTCAAAATTCGGTCCCCGCTGGTTGAGCGCACCCTCTGTAGGAGCGAGCATGCTCGCGATGGTCGTCAACGATGACGCTGGCCGCCTGATACCCCGCGTCGCGCTGTCGTTCATCGCGAGCGTGCTCGCTCCTACAGGATGTTTGCGTTTAAATTGCCGGTACCCAAACCCGTATTCATGAGGAGAGCGCGCGTGTCGCCAAGCCTGTTCCGACGATAACCATCAGCCCGCTGTGCGTTTTCCGTTTCGCTCTTTTTTCGGCTGCTATTTATTACAGGCCCAGGTTCATGCCCGAATACGTCAATTGGCTTCGTCACGCTTCCCCTTACATCAACGCCCACCGCGATTGCACCTTTGTCGTCATGCTGCCCGGCGACGGTGTTGAACACCCGAACTTCGGCAATATCGTCCACGACCTGGTGCTGCTGCACAGCCTGGGTGTGCGGCTGGTGCTGGTTCACGGCTCCCGGCCACAAATCGAAGCGCGTCTGGCGGCTCGTGGCCTGACTCCGCATTACCACCACGGCATGCGCATCACCGATGCCGCGACCCTGGAGTGCGTGATCGACGCGGTTGGCCAGTTGCGCATTGCCATCGAGGCTCGCCTGTCAATGGACATGGCGTCGTCGCCAATGCAGGGCTCGCGCCTGCGGGTAGCCAGCGGCAACCTGGTGACGGCGCGGCCGATCGGCGTGCTTGAGGGGGTCGACTACCACCATACCGGCGAAGTGCGCCGGGTCGATCGCAAGGGCATCAACCGTCTGCTGGACGAGCGCTCCATCGTATTGCTGTCGCCGTTGGGCTATTCGCCGACCGGGGAGATTTTCAACCTCGCTTGCGAAGACGTCGCCACCCGTGCGGCTATCGACCTGGGTGCGGACAAGCTGCTGCTGTTCGGCGCCGACCTGGGCCTGATCGACGAACACGGGCGTCTGGTGCGCGAGCTGCGTCCGCAGCAAGTGCCAGCGCATCTGCAGCGGCTGGGCAGTAACTATCAGGCGGAATTGCTGGATGCCGCAGCCGAAGCGTGCCGTGGTGGCGTGGCCCGCAGCCATATCGTCAGTTACGCCGAAGACGGTGCGCTGCTGACCGAGCTGTTCACCCGCGACGGTGGCGGCACGCTGGTGGCCCAGGAACAGTTCGAAGTGGTGCGTGAAGCGGCCATTGAAGATGTCGGTGGTTTGCTGGACTTGATCAGCCCGCTGGAAGAGCAGGGCATCCTGGTGCGCCGTTCCCGCGAGGTGCTGGAACGCGAAATCGAGCAGTTCAGTGTGGTTGAGCGCGAAGGCATGATCATCGCCTGTGCGGCGCTGTATCAGATCGCCGATTCGGACGCGGGCGAGCTGGCGTGTCTGGCGGTGAATCCGGAGTACCGCCATGGCGGTCGCGGCGATGAACTGCTGGAGCGCATCGAAACCCGCGCCCGGGCGCAGGGCTTGAAAACCTTGTTCGTCCTCACCACCCGCACCGCGCACTGGTTCCGTGAGCGTGGCTTCGAACCCAGCAGCGTCGACCGACTGCCGTCGGCGCGGGCGTCGCTGTACAACTATCAGCGGAATTCGAAGATCTTCGAAAAAGCCCTGTGATCAGGGTGCGGTCCCTGTAGGAGCGGGTGCCCGCTTGCGGCAAGCTCGCGATGAACCCAAGAACACCGAGGGGTGTCAGGCCGCCAGCATTATCGTTGGCGACTATCGCGAGCGTGCCGCAAGCGGGCACCCGCTCCTACAGGGGCGGCGGTGTTATTCGGTTACGAACTTCGCACTGACATAAGGCGAGTAATCCGGCAGCACCGTTTCAACCTTCCCTTGCTCCTTCAAGAATTTCGCCGTCTCGCCAATGGCCTTGGCCGTGCCGCCGTCCAGCAGTGCGGTGCTCTGTTGCGCCTTGGCATCCGGGAAGGCGGAACCGGCCAATAGGTCCGGTACATCGGCGGCGTTGGCACCGGTCAGTTTGGCGATTTTCTGGACGGGCACCGAGTCAACGGTCCATTGGTCCTTATGAGCGGCATAGTCGGCGAACGAGTCCAGGGTAACCCGGGCGAACTTGGCCACGACCTCCGGATGTTTCTCGGCGTAATCCTTGCGCGCCACCCAGACCTCAAAGGTTGGCGCACCCCATTGGCCCACCTGCGCAGCGTCGGTCAGGGTCGTGCCGGTCTTGCGGATTTCCCCCAGGGCGGGCGACCAGACAAACGCGCCATCAATATCGCCACGCTTCCAGGCCGCTGCGATTTCCGCTGGCTGCAGATTCACCACTTTGACTTTCGAACTGTCCAGGCCCCAGTGCTTCAGCGCGCCCAGCAGGCTGTAGTGTGAGGTTGAAACAAACGGGGTGGCGATGGTCTTTCCGATCAGATCTTGCGGTTTTTCAATGCCGCTGCCGTTACGCACCACCAGCGCTTCGGCGGCATTGATCTGGGCCGAGACGATGAACGCGACAATCGGCAGGTTGCGCGAGGCGGCAGCGGCCAGCGGACTGGAGCCGAGGTTGCCGATTTGCACATCGCCCGAGGCTATCGCCGTGACCACTTCCGGGCCGCTGTTGAATCGCCGCCAGTCGATAGGCTGGCCGATGGTTTTTTCATAAAGGCCATCGGCCTGGGGGACTTTGCTGGGGTCGATTCCGGTCTGGTAACCGACGGTGAGATTCGCCGCCTGAGCCGTGAAAGAAAATGCCAGCGATACACAAACTGTAACAATTGATCCGGATAGTGCGCGTTTGATCGTCATGGGGCCGCCTTTCGGTAAAGGATTTGTTTCCGAATTGCGTACGAAACTAATCGATCTAAAAAAGTAAAAATAAATACCGATTAGGAATTAGCTTATGGTGCAAACCCTCTATTTCGGGGTGATTGGCGGGTGGAGAGCTAAATTCCTAAACGGTATTAGAAAAGAATCGGGTGGTTCTTTTCAGGTTCATGACGAAATCATGACCCTGCAGGGACCAAAAAATCGGGGATTAGACTATGGTCGTAGACACACAAAGTTACGATTGACTTGTGAGTCACGGTCTGGCGCTAATCGCGCATCTTAGGATTTCGGGCGACGACCCGAGACCAGGAATACAAGAATTAGAATCGAGAGGAGCTACACAATGAACAAGTCCACCTTGGCTTTGGCCGTGGCCGTTGGGGTTTTGGCGCAGCAGGCAGGCGCCGCAGGTTTCCTGGAAGACAGCAAGGCTTCCATCAGCTCTCGCACCATGTATTACGACGCCGATATGCGCGAAGGTGCGAGCACTCCTGCCAACCGTCAGCGAGAAACCGCTGAGGGTCTGAAGTTCGATTATCTGTCCGGTTTTACCCAGGGTACCGTAGGTTTTGGTATCGACGCCCAGGCTCTGGTTGGTATCCACCTGGATGGTGGCAAGGGGCATCACCCAACCGGTAACAGCAACTCATTCTTCCCTAGCGATGGCAACGAGGCGGCCGACGAGTGGAGCCGTCTGGATGGCAACGTCAAGGCCCGCTTCTCGAAGACCGAAGCTCACCTGGGTGGCGCTCTGGCACCTAACCTGCCGATCCTGATCGCGAACGACAGCCGTCTGCTGCCACAAACCTTTGAAGGTGGCACTATCACCTCCAAAGAAATCGACAACGTGACCTTCAATTTGGGTCAACTGGAGCACGCGTCGGGTCGCGCCTCCTCGAACTCCACCGGCCTGTCTGTGGCTGGCGCTACTCAGGACAGCAACAAATTCCAATACGCCGGTGCTGACTGGAAGGTCACCAAAGACCTCATGCTGCAGTACTACTATGCGAACCTGGAAGACTTCTACAAGCAGAACTTCCTCGGCCTGGTGCACGTCTACCCGATCGCGGCCAATCAGTCGTTCAAGACCGATATCCGTTATTTCGACAGCAGCTCCGACGGCAAGAACGGTGATCCGGGCTTCCAGTTCAACAACAACAACGGCTTCGCCAAGGAAAAGGGCGTAGTCGATAACAAGACCTGGAGCGCCATGTTCACCTATACCCTGGGTGGCAACGCGTTCCTGCTCGGGCATCAGCGTGTCAACGATGACGGCGGCTTCGTTTTCCTGAACCAGGGCAACCTTCTCGATAGCAACGGCAATCCTGAAGGTGCCGGCGGCGCGAGCTTCTACTCGTTTACCGACGCCACAGTCGGCAGCTTTATCCGTGCCGGTGAAAACACCACGTTCGGTCAGTACTCCTATGACTTCGCCTCCCTGGGCGTGCCAGGCTTGAAAGCTTCGATTGCTTACTTGAATGGCCAGGACATCAAGGCTACCAACGGTGTTGGTAAAGACCTGAGTGAACACGAGACCGACGCGCGTATTGATTACGTGATTCAAACGGGCATGCTGAAAGGGTTTGGTACGACGCTGCGTCACGGCACCTACCGTGGCAACACCAGCACCCTCGATCAAGACCAGACCCGTCTGATCTTCAACTACACCTACAGCTTCATGTAATAGCCATATGAAAAAGCCCCGTCGGTTGGCGGGGTTTTTTTTGTGCAGAATTTTATATTCCAAAAACAAAGATTCTATTTCTTTTTTATTCTTTTTGGTTTTCCGATTCGCACTCTAAAGTGCGCCTGTCCGACACTCATCCCTGAACTCGGATTTGGCAATTTCCTCCCTCGAGAATTGATCAGGTTCAGCAGTCGGCCTTGCCGCCGATACCTCGGATCTGTCGTGGGAATGCATATTCCAATACGCTATTAAAAAACACAAAATAATTCTTATTGGATTTAAAGCTGTGTATCCTGCGGCCCGCCAAACGACCGGCTTAGACGGTTTGCCGCGAATTTATGCATTCAGGATCCCGGGCAATCGATTCGGGACCAGGAACATCAGAATTAGAAACCAGAGGAGCGAAACATGAACACGTCCACCTTGGCCATGGCTGTGGCCGTCGGGGTACTGGCCCAGCAGGCAAACGCCGCGGGTTTTATCGAAGACAGCAAGGCAACACTGGGGCTGCGCAACTTCTACATCAACACCGACTACCGTGATGGTACCGGTCCCAACAAAAACGAAGAGTGGGGCCAAGGCTTCGATTTGCGTTTCATCTCCGGTTATACCCAAGGCACCGTCGGCTTCGGTATCGATGCGATCGGTCTGTTGGGCGTCAAACTGGACTCGGGCGGCGGTACCAACGGCGCCACGGCGACCTCTTACGGCGGCACGGTTTTCCCGAGCAAATCCAACGGCGAGGCGGTTGATGAATTCTCCAGCCTGGGCCTGACCGCCAAAGCCAAGGTTTCCCAGACCGAACTGAAACTGGGCACCCTGCAGCCGAAAAATCCGGTGATCGTGACCAACGATGGTCGTCTGCTGCCGCAAACCTGGCAGGGTGGCCAGATCACGTCCGCAGAGATCAAGGACCTGTCGCTGGTCGGTGGCCAGATCGAAGCCGTCAAAGGCCGTAACTCCAGCAACAACGAGCAGATGTCGATTTCGGGTGCTAACACTCGCGGCACCAAGTTTCGCGACAGCAACAAGTTCATCTATGCCGGTGGCGACTACAAGATCACCAAGGACCTGACGGCCCAGTACTACTACGGCAACCTGCAGGAATTCTACAAGCAACATTTCCTGGGCCTGGTGCACAACTGGGCCATCGGCCCGGGCGTGTTGAAGTCGGATTTCCGTTATTTCAACAGCTCTGATGATGGTGCCAACGGCCACGACCCGCTGTACTTCACCACTGGCAACTACAACGCGCCAAACGGTAAGGGCAAGGTCGACAACAACCTGTACAGCGGCCTGTTCCTGTACACAGTTGCCGGTCACACCTTCGGCGCTGGTTACCAGGTCAGCAACGGCAGCAGTGACTTCCCTTGGTTGAACCAGGGCGACGGCTCGTCGAACTACACCATCACCGATTCGCAAATCCAGAAGTTCGCCCGTGCTGGCGAACGTACCTGGCAGGCACGTTACGCATATAACTTCGCCGGGGTCGGCGTACCTGGCCTGACAGCGGGTCTGGTGTATCTGCATGGCGACAACATCGACACCGTTAACGCTAAAGGTGGCGTGGCAGCCAATGGTGCTTCCGAGTGGGAGCGCGATCTGAGCGTGGCTTACGTGATTCAGGACGGTCCGCTGAAAAACCTGGGCCTGGCGTGGAAAAACGCTACCTGGCGCACCGACCTGCCGAACACCCGTTCGCAGGATGAAAACCGCCTGATCCTCAGCTACTCGATCCCGCTGTTGTAATAGCGCTCGCGTAACCGAGACAAAAAAAGCCCCGCCCGGTATTGCACCGGGCGGGGCTTTTACATGTTCAAGACGGGTTCACCCCCGTAATCCCGCCCTGAAGTTCCCTCTTTTCAGCAACTCAAGGCCTTCTCGAACCTCGTGGTCGATGTTCGGCGGCTTGTGCGCGCGCGTCCAGTGAACAGATCTTTAATATTTCCTAATGATCTAAATAAATCGATATTTATTCTTTTTAATAGATAAAAAACACAGGCACAGTTGAACCCATCAAGCACTCACAAGGAGCAGCACCATGGGTCTCAGGCTTGGCGATATCGCCCCCGATTTTGAACAGAACTCCAGCGCCGGCATCATCCGTTTCCATCAGTGGCTGGGCGAAAGCTGGGGCGTGCTGTTCTCGCATCCGGCGGATTTCACCCCGGTATGCACCACCGAACTGGGTTTCACCGCCAGGCTCAAGGATGAATTCGCAGCGCGCGGCGTCAAGGCTATCGCACTGTCCGTGGACCCTGTCGAGTCGCACCACAAGTGGATCGAGGACATCAACGAAACCCAGGCCACCGTGGTCAACTTTCCAATCCTGGATGATGCCGACCGCAAGGTCTCGGACCTCTACGACCTGATCCACCCCAACGCCAACGACACCTTGACCGTGCGCTCGCTGTTTGTGATCGACCCGAACAAAAAGGTCCGGCTGACGATTACCTACCCGGCGAGTACCGGCCGCAACTTCAATGAAATCCTGAGGGTGATCGACTCGCTGCAACTCACCGACAACTACAAGGTGGCCACGCCGGCCAACTGGCAGGACGGTGATGAAGTGGTGATCGTGCCGTCGCTCAAGGATGAGGATGAAATCAAACAACGCTTTCCCAAGGGCTATCGGGCGGTCAAGCCTTACTTGCGCCTGACGCCGCAGCCGAACCGGTAAGTCATCAAGTTGTTTGGTGTGGCTGATGCAGCCATCGCGAGCATGCTCGCTCCTACAGCGGTACGCGATCTACTGTAGGAGCGAGCCCGCTCGCGATGGCAGTTGCCCAGGCGCCACATCCTTCGGGATTTGTACCCACAAAGCAGGGGATTTTCAGGCCGTTTCGACGGCCTGTTTTTTTGCCCGGAAGAAACAGGGTTTATATTTCTTTAATGCATAACCAAATGAATAAATATGATTTATGGATATATTAATCAGCTGTTAAGGTCACTCCATCGAAGCGAGATCGCAACCCGCGAATCGCCAGCACTGAGCAAGGAATAGCCTGAATGTTGGTTGTCTCACTCGGTGGCAGTCCCAGCCAGCGCTCTCGTTCAGGGGTGTTGCTGGATCGCTCCCGGCAATGGTTACAAGAGCAGGGCGTGGAAGTAGTGAGTTATCAGGTACGGGACTTCCCGGCCGAAGACTTGCTGCACGCACGCTTCGACAGCCCCAGGGTGATCGACCTGCTGCAACAGATTGAAAACGCCGATGGCCTGCTGATCGCCACACCGGTTTACAAGGCATCGTTTTCCGGCGCACTGAAAGTCGTGCTGGACCTGCTGCCCGAGCGTGCCTTGAGCCACAAGGTGGTTCTGCCGATGGCCACGGGTGGCAGCATCGCCCACATGTTGGTGGTGGATTACGCGCTCAAACCGGTGCTGTCGGCATTGAAGGCCCAGGAAATGTTGCAGGGGATTTTCGCCGTCGACAGCCAGATCGCTTACGGCGAAGGCAGCGCCCTGGCGCAATTGGTGCCAGAGCTGGAGCAACGTTTGTTTGAAGCGCTGGAGCAGTTTTTCAGCGCCATGGCGCGACGGCCAAAGCCGCTTGATCCGAACCTGTTGAATGATCGTTTGTTGAGTGCTCGCTGGAGCATTTGAGCCTCACCGAAAAATTGAAGTACTGGCCTTACTCGCCCGCCAACGGGCAAGCAGGTGCAGCCAAAACCCAACTGCAAAAAGGAGAGCGCCATGCGCCCTGTCATTTTGCGTCGTGGTCTGGTCGCTCTGTTTGCTGCGGCCGCCTTCGGCGTTATTACTCAAGCTCAGGCGCTTTCTACCCAGGAAGGCGTACTCCGAATCGGCTATCAGAAATACGGCACCCTGGTGCTGCTCAAAGCCAAGGGCACCCTGGAAAAACGCCTCGCCGCCCAAGGCGTTGACGTGCAATGGACGGAATTCCCCGGTGGCCCGCAATTGCTTGAAGGCCTGAATGTCGGCTCGATCGACTTCGGTGTTACGGGTGAGACGCCGCCCGTGTTCGCTCAAGCGGCCGGCGCAGATTTGCTCTACGTCGCCTATGAACCACCAGCGCCGCACAGTGAGGCGATCCTGGTGCCGAAGGACTCGGCAATCAAGTCGGTGGCAGAGCTCAAGGGCAAGAAAGTCGTGCTCAACAAGGGCTCCAACGTGCACTACCTGCTGGTGCGTGCCCTGGAAGACGCCGGCCTCAAATACACCGACATCCAGACTGTATTCCTGCCGCCGGCCGATGCCCGCGCTGCGTTCGAGCGTGGCAGCGTTGACGCCTGGGTGATCTGGGACCCCTACCAGGCCGCCGCCGAACAGCAACTGCAAGCGCGCACCCTGCGTGATGGTCAGGGCATCGTCGACAACCATCAGTTCTACCTGGCGACCAAGCCTTATGCGCAGAAAAATCCCGAGGTGATCAAGACCCTGGTGGAAGAAGTGCGCGCAGTCGGTGAATGGTCCAAGGCCAACCCGCAAGACGTGACCCAACAGGTTTCGCCGCTGCTCGGCTTGCCGACGGATATCACCCTGACTTCGGTGAAACGCCAGGGCTACGGCGCGTTGTTCCTCACCCCGGAAGTGGTCGCCGCACAGCAGAAGATTGCCGACAGCTTCTACCAGCTCAAGCTGATTCCCAAGCCGTTGAGCATCAAGGATGTGATCTGGACGCCGCCTGCGGTCGTTGCCCAAAGCTCGGTCACCAAAGCCCAATAATTCGATACCCCAAGGAGACCACTCCATGAGCCTCAATATCTTCTGGTTCCTGCCAACCCACGGCGACGGCCATTATCTTGGCACCGCCGAAGGCGCCCGCGCCGTCGATCACGGTTATCTGCAACAAGTCGCACAGGCAGCGGATCGCCTGGGGTTCGGCGGGGTACTGATCCCTACTGGCCGTTCGTGCGAAGACTCGTGGCTGGTGGCGGCATCGCTGATTCCGGTGACCCAGCGCTTGAAGTTCCTTGTCGCCCTGCGCCCCGGGATCATTTCCCCGACGGTGGCAGCGCGTCAGGCCGCGACCCTGGATCGACTATCCGGCGGGCGTGCGTTGTTCAACCTGGTGACCGGCGGTGATCCGGAAGAATTGGCCGGGGATGGTCTGTTCCTCAGCCACGAGGAGCGCTACCAGGCTTCGGTGGAGTTCACCCGCATCTGGCGCCGTGTACTGGAAGGCGAAACCGTCGATTACGAGGGTCGGCACATCAGCGTGAAGGGTGCGAAGTTGCTCTATCCGCCGATCCAGCAGCCGCGTCCGCCGCTGTACTTCGGTGGCTCCTCGGAAGCGGCACAAGACCTGGCGGCCGAGCAGGTGGAGATGGTTTTGACCTGGGGCGAACCACCGGCCGCCGTCGCGGAAAAAATCCAACAGGTCCGCGCCAAAGCCGCCAGGCTCGGCCGTACCGTACGCTTCGGCATTCGCCTGCATGTGATCGTGCGTGAAACCAACGAAGAAGCGTGGAAAGCCGCGGATCGGCTGATTTCGCATCTGGACAACGACACCATCGCCCGTGCCCAGGCCTCGCTGGCGCGTTTCGATTCGGTGGGTCAGCAACGCATGGCCGCCTTGCATGGCGGCAGCCGCGACAACCTGGAAGTCAGCCCGAACCTCTGGGCCGGTGTCGGTCTGGTGCGCGGTGGTGCCGGTACGGCGCTGGTGGGCGATGGTCCGACGGTAGCCGCTCGCGTGAAGGAGTACGCGGACCTGGGCATCGACACCTTCATTTTCTCCGGTTATCCACACCTGGAGGAGTCCTATCGCGTCGCTGAGCTGCTGTTCCCACACCTTGATGTCGAGCGTCCCGAGTTGCCGAAAAGTGCCGGCTACGTCAGCCCGTTCGGCGAGATGGTGGCCAACGACATTCTGCCCAAAGCCGCGTCCCAGAGCTGAGGCGCGGTCATGAAGAAAATCATCCACAGTCTGGCGCCCTGGGCGTTGCCGGTGTTGTTGCTGGCGGTGTGGCAGTTGAGTGTGTCGGCGGGCTGGTTGTCGACGCGGATCCTGCCGGCACCGATCGCCGTGATCGAAGCCGGCGTCAGCCTGGTGTGCAGCGGCGAAATCTGGACGCACCTGGCCATCAGCGGCTGGCGTGCCGCGCTGGGCTTCACCATTGGCGGCGGCATCGGTTTGACCCTGGGCTTCATCACCGGCCTGTCGAAGTGGGGTGAGCGCCTGCTCGACAGTTCGGTGCAGATGATCCGCAACGTGCCGCACCTGGCGCTGATTCCACTGGTGATCCTGTGGTTCGGTATCGACGAGTCGGCGAAGATTTTCCTGGTGGCGCTGGGCACTTTGTTCCCGATCTACCTCAACACCTATCACGGCATTCGCAACGTCGACCCGGCCCTGGTGGAGATGTCGCGCAGTTATGGCTTGTCCGGTTTCAGCCTGTTCTGGCAGGTGATCCTGCCGGGAGCGCTGCCTTCGATTCTGGTCGGTGTGCGCTTTGCCCTGGGTTTCATGTGGCTGACGTTGATCGTCGCGGAAACCATTTCCGCGAGCTCCGGCATCGGCTATCTGGCCATGAATGCCCGGGAGTTTTTGCAGACTGACGTGGTGGTGCTGGCGATTCTGCTGTACGCGGTGCTCGGCAAGCTGGCCGACCTCGCGGCCCGTGGGCTTGAGCGTGTGTGGCTGCGCTGGCACCCGGCGTATCAGGTTGCCAAGGGAGGTGCGGCATGATCGCGGAACAACCTCCACGCCTGCTGCGCGGGATTCCGCTGGCGGTGCGCAAACTGCAAAAGACCTTTGGCGCGCGGCAGGTACTGCGCGAGATCGACCTGCACATTCCGGCGGGCCAGTTTGTCGCCGTGGTGGGGCGCAGTGGTTGCGGCAAAAGTACCTTGCTGCGGTTGCTCGCCGGCCTCGACCGGCCCACGGGCGGTGAATTGCTCGCCGGTGCCGCGCCATTGAGTGACGCGCGAGAGGACACGCGGCTGATGTTCCAGGAAGCGCGTTTGCTGCCCTGGAAAAAGATCATCGACAACGTCGGTCTGGGCCTCAAGGGCAACTGGCGGCCGCAAGCGCTTGAAGCGTTGGACGCTGTGGGTCTGGCCGATCGCGCCAATGAATGGCCGGCGGCGCTGTCCGGTGGACAGAAACAGCGCGTGGCCTTGGCCCGTGCGTTGATTCATCAGCCGCGCCTGCTGTTGCTCGACGAACCCTTGGGGGCTTTGGATGCCCTGACCCGAATCGAAATGCAGCAACTGATCGAACGGCTCTGGCAGCAACACGGTTTCACGGTGTTGCTGGTGACCCACGACGTCAGCGAAGCGGTGACGATTGCCGATCGGGTGATCCTGATCGAAGACGGTGAAGTCGGCCTCGACCTGCACGTTGAACTGCCGCGCCCTCGGGTGCGCGGTTCCCATCGGCTGGCAGCGCTGGAAACCGAAGTGCTCAACCGCGTGCTGGCGCTGCCCGGCCAGCCGCCGGAGCCGGAACCTGTTTCACCCTTGCCCACGCAGTTGCGTTGGGCTCAGTAAAGCAGCTGCGAGCTTCTAGCTTCAAGCTGCAAGAAGAAGCAGGTCGCTTTTACTTGCAGCTTGAAGCTTGCCACTTGCAGCTCATTTCGACGTTAGGAGAAATAAATATGACTATCAAGGCCATCAACGTTCGCAACCAGTTCAAAGGCTCCATCAAGGAAATCGTCCTCGGCGACGTGCTGTCGGAAATCGACGTGCAGACCGCGTCCGGCATCGTCACTTCGGTGATCACTACGCGCTCGGTGAAAGAGCTGGAACTGGCGGTCGGCAGTGAAGTGATCGCGTTTGTGAAATCCACCGAGGTGTCGATCGCCAAGCTGTAAGCCCCATGTGTAAACAACAACCCCGAAGGGATGGAGCCCCTTCGGGGTTTTTTCATGTGTGCTGGCTTGGGATAAGTGGAGCGGGCTTGCTCGCGAAGAGGCCGGTGGGCGCGCTAGAGCTTGCGCTTGGGCAAATACGGCGGCAAATACAACCCCACATAAGCATCGAACACCCGCATCCCTTCCTCTGCCATGCGCGGCGTAATCTGTCCGTGCTGCTGCACCGAGCGCGCATACACCCGATCGCCCAGCTCCATCGCCAGGGCGAACACATCGACATCACTCGGCAATGTCGGCAGTTCGAAGTGATGGTCGAACAGCTTGTGCATCAGGTCGCCCAGTTCGATGTCGTGCTGACGGTCGGCCTGGGTCACTTCGGTCAGGCCGTGCTGGGCCAGGATGAGTTGGCGGGCGGCAGCGTCTTCTGCGTAGATGTCCAGCATGCGTTGTTCCACCAGTCGCGACAGATCGCGCCAGCCATTCAAGGCATGGTGATCGATGGGAGCTTGCAGGCAGGCGCGGAACGCGGCGTGGATGTCGGCGGTCAAGGCCTCCAGTAACGCCGGTACGCTGGCGAAGAAATGGTAGACCGAGGAGGGTGGAATCTCCGCGCGCTCGGCGACGCTGTAGATCGACAGGCTGGCCACGCCCTCGGCCGCCAGCAACGTGCGGGCCGCATCGAGTATTGAATCGATTCTGGCCTGGCTGCGGGCGCGGGGTTTGCGGGGGCTGGCTACGCGTGTCATTGGAGTCTCCTGCGGGGCAGGGGGCATTGTACGCAGAGCGCGAGGATGATCCATACCCTGTGGCGAGGGGGCTTGCCCCCGTTGGAGGGCGAAGCACTCCCAAACCCGGTAATCGCGGTATGTCTGATGCAAATGAGGGTGCATTTTTTGGGGCTGCTGTGCAGCCCAGCGGGGGCAAGCCCCCTCGCCACAGGGAGCGGTGTTGGCCATAAAAAAAACGCCGCAGGCGTCAGCAGCCTGCGGCGTTTTTTAATGCAACCGCTTAAACGGTATGCAGGTACCAGTTGTACTCGAGGTCGGAGATGGAGTGTTCGAACTCCTCCAGCTCGCTCTCTTTACAGGCCACGAAGATATCGATGTATTTCGGATCGATGTACTTGGCCATGACTTCGCTGTCGTCCAGCTCGCGCAGGGCATCGCGCAGATTGTTCGGCAGGCTCTGCTCGTTTTGCTCGTAGCTGTTGCCTTCAGTCGGGGCTGGTGGCTCGATCTTGTTGGTCAGGCCGTGGTGCACGCCCGCCAGCACCGAAGCCATCAGCAGGTACGGGTTGGCGTCGGCACCGGCTACGCGGTGTTCCAGGCGCACGGCGTCGGCGGCACCGGTTGGCACGCGCAGGGCCACGGTGCGGTTGTCCAGGCCCCAGCTTGGCGAGTTCGGCACATAGAACTGTGCACCGAAACGACGGTACGAGTTGACGTTCGGGCAGAGGAAGGCCATCTGTGCCGGTAGGGTCTCGAGCACACCGCCGATCGCGTGACGCAGTGCGGCGTTCTGCTCGGGATCCTCGCTGGCGAAGATGTTCTTGCCGTCTTTGTCGAGAATCGAGATGTGGACGTGCAGACCATTACCCGCCTGGCCCGGGTAAGGCTTGGCCATGAAGGTGGTGTCCATTTCATGGTCGTAGGCGATGTTCTTGATCAGGCGCTTGAGCAGGACCGCGTAGTCGCAGGCCTTGATCGGGTCGGCCACGTGGTGCAGGTTCACTTCGAACTGCGCCGGAGCACTTTCCTTGACGATGGCATCGGCCGGGATGCCTTGCTCTTTGGCACCTTCCAGAATGTCCTGGAGGCAGTCGACGTATTCGTCGAGATCGTCGATCAGGTAGACCTGAGTCGAATGCGGACGTTTGCCGGAAACCGGCGAGCGAGGAGGTTGCGGACGACCGTTAACGTTCTCCTGGTCGATCAGGTAGAACTCCAGTTCGAACGCGGCGCAGATGGTCAGGCCCATTTCGTCGAACTTGCGCACCACGTTGGCCAGCACTTCACGCGGGTCGGCGAAGAATGGCTCGCCTTCGAGTTCGTGCATGGTCATCAGCAGTTGCGCGGTCGGGCGCTTCTGCCATGGCTCGTTGCACAGGGTATCGGGAATTGGATAGCAGATTCGGTCAGCATCACCGATGTCCAGGCCCAGGCCGGTGCTTTCCACCGTGGAGCCGTTGATATCCAGAGCAAATAGGGAGGCCGGCAGGTTGATGCCTTTCTCGTAAACCTTGTGGAGGCTGGTGCGTTCGATGCGCTTGCCGCGCACCACACCATTCATATCCGCAATCAGAAGGTCGACGTACAGAACCTCAGGATGTTCCTTAAGGAACGCGTTCGCTTCGTTAAGCTGAACGGCACGCGGGGGTACCGACATGATGCAACACCTTTGTTGTTAAAAATATCAATCATTGATCTTTTCTGGTTTCAGTCAACCCGAACGGCATGCCGAAGTCAAGTGAGGCCTTTTTTGCCCTAAAAAAGCGCTCGCTGGGCTTTTTTGTGGTGCTTTGGGGCGTTTTTTTTCCGCTGGACATGTTGGTGACCGCGGGTTTGAGCGGGCCGTGTTGTATTTTTTACGGGGGTGTTGTGTAAAAAAATGAACAAGGCTAAGCTCGAATCAAACCCATAACAGCAATAATACCGGGGTGCTTCATGTCTCGCCTGCCGATAATCGGCATCACCGACTGCTCAAGACAGGTCGGTCGGCCTGTTTATCACATCAGTGGTGACACGACCGTTCGCTCCGTGGCTTCAGCGGTTGCGATGATCCTTCCGTCCCTGACGGTTCGACCGTCCCCGTCCGATATTCTGGACGGTCGCGATGGCACCCCCATTACGGTTACTCCATTCAATATAGAACCGATTCACAATAGCGGCCTGACCATCGTTCAGGGCACCGCTCGCGATTCTGCACGCCCGGCCTCTGCAGCAGTGTTGGCAAACACGATAATCTGCCGCGCAAACGCTCTACAACGCGACGCCGATGCGTCAAACAACGCCTGACCTTGAAAGGGTCGGACAACTCAAGCCTAGAGGCATTTATGAGTAACAACCTCGACCAGCTCACCGATTGGTTGAAAAACCACAAGATCACAGAAGTCGAATGCATGATCGCCGACTTGACCGGGATTACCCGGGGCAAGATTTCGCCGACCAACAAATTCATCGCCGAAAAAGGCATGCGTCTGCCAGAAAGCGTGCTGTTGCAGACCGTGACCGGCGATTACGTCGAAGACGACATCTATTACGAACTGCTCGACCCGGCCGACATCGACATGATCTGCCGCCCCGACCAGAGCGCGGTGTACATGGTGCCCTGGGCCATCGAGCCGACCGCGATCGTCATCCACGATACCTACGACAAGCAAGGCAACCCGATCGAGCTGTCGCCGCGCAACGTGCTCAAGAAAGTCCTGAAACTCTATGCCGACAAAGGCTGGCAGCCGATCGTGGCGCCGGAAATGGAGTTCTACCTGACCAAGCGCAGCGACGACCCGGACTACCCGCTGCAACCGCCGATCGGTCGCTCCGGTCGTCCGGAAATCGGTCGCCAATCGTTCTCCATCGAGGCGGCAAACGAATTCGATCCGCTGTTCGAAGATGTATACGACTGGTGTGAGCTGCAAGACCTGGACCTCGATACGCTGATCCACGAGGACGGCACCGCGCAGATGGAAATCAACTTCCGTCACGGCGACGCCTTGTCCCTGGCCGACCAGATCCTGGTGTTCAAGCGCACCATGCGCGAAGCCGCGCTCAAGCACGACGTGGCCGCGACCTTCATGGCCAAGCCGATGACCGGCGAGCCGGGCAGTGCCATGCACTTGCACCAGAGCATCATCGACATCGAGACCGGCAAGAACATCTTCTCCAACGACGACGGGACCATGAGCCAGTTGTTCCTGCACCACATCGGTGGCTTGCAGAAACTCATTCCCGAGCTGTTGCCGCTGTTCGCCCCGAACGTGAACTCGTTCCGCCGCTTCCTGCCGGACACTTCGGCACCGGTGAACGTGGAGTGGGGCGAAGAGAACCGCACCGTGGGCCTGCGGGTGCCGGATGCGGGGCCGCAGAACCGCCGGGTGGAAAACCGCCTGCCGGGTGCCGACGCCAACCCGTACCTGGCGATTGCCGCGAGCCTGCTCTGCGGTTACATCGGCATGGTCGAAGGCCTCAACCCGAGCGCGCCGGTGGTGGGACGTGGCTATGAGCGCCGCAACCTGCGCCTGCCGCTGACCATCGAAGATGCGCTGGAACGCATGGAAAACAGCGCGACCATCGAGCGTTACCTGGGCAAGAATTTCATCACTGGCTACGTCGCGGTCAAGCGGGCCGAGCATGAAAACTTCAAGCGCGTCATCAGTTCGTGGGAAAGGGAATTCCTGCTCTTTGCCGTCTGATACGCCGGGCGCCGCCGCTGTCTGGCGGCGCTTTCACCTGATTTTTTAGGAGATTCGTATGACCAGCAACAATCCGCAAACCCGTGAATGGCAAACCCTGAGCAATGATCACCACCTGGCTCCGTTCAGCGACTTCAAGCAACTGAAAGAGAAAGGTCCGCGGATCATTACCAACGCCAAGGGCGTTTACCTCTGGGACAGCGAAGGCAACAAGATCCTCGACGGTATGGCCGGCCTGTGGTGTGTCGCGATTGGTTATGGTCGCGATGAACTGGCCGATGCCGCCAGCAAACAGATGCGCGAGCTGCCTTACTACAACCTGTTCTTCCAGACCGCGCACCCACCGGTACTGGAGCTGGCCAAGGCCATCGCCGATATCGCGCCAGAAGGCATGAACCACGTGTTCTTCACCGGTTCCGGCTCCGAAGGCAACGACACCATGCTGCGCATGGTCCGTCACTACTGGGCGATCAAAGGCCAGCCAAACAAGAAAGTCATCATCAGCCGCAAGAACGGCTATCACGGTTCCACCGTGGCCGGCGCGAGCCTGGGCGGCATGACCTACATGCACGAACAGGGCGACTTGCCGATCCCGGGCATCGTCCACATTGCCCAGCCGTACTGGTTCGCCGAAGGCGGCGACATGACCCCGGAAGAATTCGGTGTATGGGCGGCCAACCAGCTGGAAGAAAAGATTCTGGAAGTCGGCGTCGACAACGTCGGTGCCTTTATTGCCGAGCCGATCCAGGGCGCCGGTGGCGTGATCATTCCGCCAGACACCTACTGGCCACGCATCAAGGAAATCCTCGCCAAGTACGACATCCTGTTCGTGGCTGACGAAGTGATTTGCGGTTTCGGTCGGACCGGCGAGTGGTTCGGTACCGATTTCTACGGCCTCAAGCCCGACATGATGACCATCGCCAAGGGCCTGACCTCGGGCTACATCCCGATGGGTGGCCTGATCGTGCGTGACGAAGTGGTGGACGTGCTAAACGAAGGCGGCGACTTCAACCACGGTTTCACCTACTCCGGTCACCCGGTGGCGGCTGCCGTGGCACTGGAAAACATCCGCATCATGCGCGACGAGAAAATCATCGAGCGCGTTCATGCAGAAACGGCACCGTATTTGCAAAAGCGTCTGCGGGAACTGAACGATCACCCGCTGGTGGGTGAAGTTCGTGGGGTTGGTCTGTTGGGAGCCATCGAACTGGTTCAGGACAAGGCCACTCGCAAGCGCTACGAAGGCAAGGGCGTCGGCATGATCTGCCGTCAGTTCTGCTTCGACAACGGCCTGATCATGCGCGCGGTCGGCGACACCATGATCATCGCTCCGCCACTGGTGATCACACCGGCGGAAGTCGATGAACTGGTGACCAAGGCTCGCAAGTGCCTTGACCTGACCCTGAGTGCATTGCAGGGCTAAGTGCTAGGCTCTGAGCGAGGGAGCTGCGGCGCTCTCGCTCAAAGCTGTCACAAAGGCCGGTCTTTTCTTGAAAGACCGCCTCGGATCTTGCCAGACTAGCCGCAGTTCCAGTTGCCCGGGTTCGGCCGCTGAACAAAGTGGTTCAAAAAAGAAAAATTTGGAGCATGACGCATGATGGCATTAGGTAAAAAGCTTGCTGGCAAGACACTTCTCGCCCTGTCCGTCGCGGGCATGATGGCGGGTGCGGTTCAGGCGGACGACAAGGTATTGCACGTCTACAACTGGTCCGACTACATCGCTCCGGACACCATCGCGAATTTCGAGAAAGAGTCGGGGATCAAGGTCGTTTACGACGTATTCGACAGCAACGAGACACTGGAAGCCAAACTGCTGGCGGGCAAGTCCGGCTACGACGTGGTCGTGCCGTCGAACAACTTCCTGGCCAAGCAGATCAAGGCCGGCGTGTATCAGGAGCTGGACCAGTCCAAGCTGCCTAACTGGAAAAACCTGAACCAGGATCTGCTCAAGGCCGTTTCGGTCAGTGACCCTGGCAACAAGCACGCCTTCCCGTACATGTGGGGCTCGATCGGCATCGGTTACAACCCGGAGAAGGTCAAGGCTGCCCTGGGCGTCGACACCATCGATTCCTGGGACGTGCTGCTCAAGCCGGAAAACATCGCCAAGCTCAAGGGTTGCGGTGTGAGCTTCCTCGATTCGCCGACCGAAATGATCCCGGTCGCGCTGCACTACCTGGGCTTGCCAACCGACAGCCAGAAGAAAGAAGACATCAAGAAAGCCGAGGACCTGTTCCTCAAGATTCGTCCTTCGATCACCTACTTCCACTCCTCCAAGTACATCTCCGACCTGGCCAACGGCAACATCTGCGTAGCGGTCGGCTACTCGGGTGACGTTCAGCAGGCCAAGTCCCGCGCTGTAGAGGCGGGTGACAAGGTCAAAGTCAGCTACGCCATTCCGAAAGAGGGCGCTGGCAGCTTCTTCGACATGGTCGCCATTCCCAAGGATGCCGAAAACGTCGAGGGCGCCTACAAGTTCATGACCTTCCTGCAGAAGCCTGAAGTCATGGCCGGTATCACCAACGCCGTACGCTTCCCGAACGGTAACGCCGCTGCAACGGCTCTGGTGGAAAAGGACATCACCAGCGATCCAGGCATCTACCCGCCAGCCGATGTGCAGGCCAAGTTGTATGCCATCGCCGATCTGCCAGCGGCGACCCAGCGTGAATTGACCCGCAGCTGGACCAAGATCAAATCCGGTAAGTAAGCGGTAACCCGTGTAGGAGCGAGCATGCTCGCGATGGTCGTCAACGATAACGCGGGGTGTCTGACACCCCATGGTGTTGCAACTATCTTCGCGAGCGTGCTCGCTCCTACAGGGTTTTTTATAAAGTTTGCTGGAACGGTTTTTCGAGGGTAAGTTGCGCGCCGGTTTTGTTGCTGGGCAACCACGGTTGTCATGTAACGCGGGGCAACTTGGGCCCAACTAATTTTAGAGGACCTCCACTTGCCTGTTTTTTCTATGTTGCGCAATGCCGTGCTGATTGGCGCCGGGCTGACGATTGCTGTCAGTGCCCAGGCGGCCCGCACCGTGCATATTTATAACTGGTCGGACTACATCGGCGAGACCACTCTGGCCGACTTCCAGAAAGAGACCGGAATCAAGCCGGTTTATGACGTTTTCGACTCCAACGAAACCCTGGAAGGCAAGCTGCTGGCCGGGCGTACTGGCTACGATGTGGTTGTGCCGTCGAACCATTTCCTCGGCAAACAGATCAAGGCCGGGGCATTCCAGAAACTCGACAAGTCGCAGTTGCCGAACTACTCGAACCTCGACCCGGTACTGCTCAAGCGCCTGGAGCAGAACGATCCGGGCAACCTGTATGCCGTGCCTTACCTGTGGGGCACCAACGGCATCGGCTACAACGTCGACAAGGTCAAGGCCGTGCTGGGCGTCGACAAGATCGACTCCTGGGGCGTGTTGTTCGAGCCGGAGAACATCAAGAAGCTGCACAGCTGTGGCGTGGCGTTCCTCGATTCCGCCGATGAAATGATGCCGACCGTGCTCAATTACATGGGCCTGAATGCCAACAGCACCAAGCCTGAAGATTACAAAAAGGCCACTGACAAGTTACTCGCGGTGCGCCCTTACGTGACTTACTTCCATTCCTCCAAGTACATCGCGGATCTGGCCAACGGCGATATCTGCGTGGCGATCGGTTTCTCCGGCGACATCTTCCAGGCCAAGCACCGTGCCGAAGAAGCCAAGAAGGGCGTGAACATCGCCTACTCGATCCCGAAAGAGGGCGGCGCGCTCTGGTTCGACATGCTGGCGATTCCCAAGGACTCGAAAAACGTCAAAGAGGCCCATGCCTTCATCAACTATTTGCTGAAGCCTGAGGTGATTGCCCAGGTCAGTGATTACGTCGGCTATGCCAACCCTAACCCGGGGTCGGACAAACTGATGGAGCAGTCCATACGCACCGACGAAGCGGTTTATCCACCGCAAGAGGTTCTCGACAAGACCTATGTGTCCATCGAGCTGCCGCCGAATGTTCAACGTTTGATGACCCGCAGCTGGACCACGGTCAAGACGGGTAAATAGTTTCAAGGCTCAGACTATCCACGGTTGGCTCACCTTGAGCGAACTGCACTCTTTGTTTTTGGGAGTTTCGTAAATGGCAGTTGCCTCCGGCGCCTATAAGAAAGCCCTCGAGGGCGACCAGTCACCTAAACAGGTGCTGGTCAAAATCGACCGGGTCACGAAGAAGTTCGACGAGACGATTGCCGTGGACGACGTGTCCCTGGAAATCAAGAAAGGCGAAATTTTCGCCCTGCTCGGCGGTTCGGGATCGGGCAAATCCACTTTGCTGCGCATGCTCGCAGGTTTCGAACGGCCCACGGAGGGGCGGATCTTCCTCGATGGCGTAGACATCACCGACATGCCGCCCTACGAGCGGCCGATCAACATGATGTTCCAGTCCTACGCCTTGTTCCCGCACATGACCGTGGCGCAAAACATCGCCTTCGGCCTCAAGCAGGACAAGATCCCGGCCGCTGAAATCGATGCCCGCGTGGCCGAAATGCTCAAGCTGGTACAGATGAGCCAGTACGCCAAGCGCAAGCCGCACCAGTTGTCCGGTGGTCAGCGTCAGCGTGTGGCCCTGGCCCGTTCCCTGGCCAAGCGTCCGAAACTGCTGCTGCTCGACGAACCAATGGGCGCGCTGGACAAGAAACTGCGTTCGCAAATGCAGCTGGAGCTGGTCGAGATCATCGAGCGCGTCGGCGTAACCTGCGTCATGGTGACCCACGATCAGGAAGAGGCCATGACCATGGCCGAGCGCATCGCGATCATGCACCTGGGCTGGATCGCCCAGATCGGCAGCCCGATCGACATCTACGAAACCCCGACCAGTCGCCTGGTCTGCGAATTCATCGGTAACGTGAACATCTTCGAAGGCGAAGTGATCGAGGACGCCGAAGGCCACGCGACCATCACCTGCAAGGATCTGGATCGCCAGATCTACGTCGGCCACGGCATCAGCACTTCGGTGCAGGACAAGTCGGTCACCTACGCGATCCGTCCGGAAAAGCTGCTGGTCACCGCCGACATGCCGACCTGCCAGTACAACTGGTCCAGCGGCAAGGTGCACGACATCGCTTACCTGGGCGGGCACTCGGTGTTCTACGTCGAACTGCCAAGCGGCAAGCTGGTGCAGTCGTTCGTGGCCAACGCCGAACGTCGTGGCGCACGTCCGACCTGGGGCGATCAGGTCTACGTTTGGTGGGAAGACGACAGCGGCGTGGTACTTCGCTCATGAACATGCGCAAATTCAAACGCCGTCTCAATCGAATAATTCCCGGTGGTCGTCAGGTGGTCATCGGCATTCCATTCATCTGGCTGTTCCTGTTCTTCATGCTGCCGTTCTTCATTGTCCTGAAGATCAGCTTCGCCGAAGCGGACGTGGCCATTCCGCCGTACACCGAAATCTACAGCTACGCCGAACAGAAGCTGCAGCTGCTGCTTAACCTGGGCAACTACGCGATGCTGGGCGGTGACGAGCTGTACATCGCCGCTTACCTCGGCTCGTTGAAGATGGCGTTTTTCAGCACCATCCTCTGCCTGCTGATCGGCTACCCGATGGCCTACGGCATCTCCGTTGCACGCAAGGAAGTGCAAACGGTGCTGGTGCTGCTGATCATGATGCCGACCTGGACCGCGATCCTGATCCGCGTTTATGCGTGGATGGGCATCCTCAGCAACAACGGCCTGCTCAATGGGTTCCTGATGAGCATGGGCTGGATCGACGAACCGCTGCAGATCCTCAATACCAACCTGGCGGTCTACATCGGTGTTGTCTATTCCTACCTGCCGTTCATGATCCTGCCGCTGTACGCCAACCTGGTGAAGCACGACCCGAGCCTGCTGGAGGCTGCATCTGACCTGGGTTCGAGCACTTTCAACAGCTTCTGGAAAATCACCGTGCCGTTGTCGAAAAACGGCATCATCGCCGGCTGCATGCTGGTGTTCATCCCGGTGGTGGGCGAGTTCGTGATCCCGGAACTGCTCGGCGGTCCGGAAACCCTGATGATCGGTAAAGTGCTCTGGCAAGAGTTCTTCAACAACCGTGACTGGCCGGTGGCGTCTGCCCTGGCGGTGGTGATGCTGGCGATCCTGATTGTGCCGATCATTCTGTTCAACCGCAGTCAGGCCAAGGAAATGGAGGGTAAAGAATGAAGCGCTTCCGTTTCTCCAGCCTGATGCTGGTACTGGGTCTGTTGTTCATCTACCTGCCGATGCTGATCCTGGTGATCTACTCGTTCAACGCTTCCAAGCTGGTAACGGTGTGGGGTGGCTGGTCGATCAAGTGGTACGTCGGCCTGCTCGACAACTCGCAACTGATGGGCTCGGTAGTGCGCTCGCTGGAAATCGCCTGCTACACGGCGGTGGCAGCGGTGGCCCTGGGTACGCTGGCGGCATTCGTGCTGACCCGCATCACCCGCTTCAAGGGCCGCACGCTGTTCGGTGGCCTGGTCACCGCGCCGCTGGTGATGCCTGAGGTGATCACCGGTCTGTCGCTGTTGCTGCTGTTCGTGGCCATGGCGCAGATGATCGGCTGGCCGCAGGAACGCGGCATCGTCACCATCTGGATCGCCCACACCACTTTCTGTGCGGCGTATGTGGCGGTGGTGGTTTCGGCGCGCTTGCGTGAGCTGGACCTGTCCATCGAAGAGGCGGCCATGGACCTCGGTGCGAAACCGTGGAAGGTGTTCTTCCTGATCACCATTCCGATGATCGCGCCGTCGCTGGCAGCGGGGGGCATGATGTCCTTCGCGTTGTCCCTCGATGACCTGGTGCTGGCGAGCTTCGTGTCGGGTCCGGGCTCCACGACCCTGCCGATGGAAGTGTTCTCGGCGGTACGCCTGGGGGTCAAGCCCGAGATCAACGCCGTGGCCAGCCTGATTCTGCTGGCGGTGTCCATCGTGACCTTCCTGGTCTGGTTCTTCAGCCGCCGCGCCGAAGAAAGCCGCAAGCGTGCGATCCAGCAAGCGATCGAAGAGGCGGCCGCCGATTCGTGGAAGCAACCGGACGTGCGTCGCGCACAGGCACCGGAAGCGGCTTGAGCCTGAAGCCGGGTTGACCACAATTGTGTGGTCAACCCGGTCCCCTGTAGGAGCGAGCCTGCTCGCGAAGAGGTCGCGTCAGTCGACATCGATGTTGTCTGACGCACCGCTTTCGCGAGCAGGCTCGCTCCTACAGGTTTTTCTGGTGTCCACAGAATTTGTGATCTACAAAAATCTATGGCGCAGCCCGTGCCGGCAACAGCTTCAACGTACTGCGGGTATTGGCCGTGACCTCTTCATCATTCAGATGCGCCTGGAAATACATCCCCTCAATGTAAGCCTCGGCCTGATCATCATAGTGACTGTCGAACAGGACGCCGCTCTGTCCGACCGGGTTGACGGTCAGGCTGTGGGCCGGGTCGGCGAAGTCGATCAGGCGCCGGGTCGAGGGGCCGTAGGTGACTGGCCACGGAGCCGGGCCGATCTTCGCCGAGAGGTTGTTCGGCACTTCATGGGTGCCGGGTGCGGCGAAGGGGCCGACATTGAAGACCAGGTCCAGCGGCTTCTGTTGGCCCAGCGGGTGGCCATGGGTCAGGGTGTGCGCCTTGCCCCACTGCCATTGTGCGAAGTCCGCGCCGAAGGTGGTCTTGAGGTGGGCAATGGCGGCCTGCCATGCAGCCTTGACCGTATCGGCGCGGGTTTCCTTGTCGAGGGTGTTGCGGTTGTCCCACCACGGCGAATCGGCAGTGGCGGCCAGGCGGGGTAGCGCGGCGTCGATCACCCGGGTCGAGAGCAGCGTTTCGAAGAAGTCGCTGCCCAGCTCATCGTGCATCGTCGCGTCAGCCAGGTTGAACAGGAACTGGTTGAACAGCGTGGCGCTGGTGGAGTCGAGCGGGTAGTCGCCTTTCCACTGGGCCAGTTGCTCCACCATCTTGCGTTCGGCGGGATCGCTCACCACTTCGCGCAACACTGGCAACAGCGGCGCCAACAACCGTGGGCCGTAGGCAGTCATGGTGCCCAGCTGCAGTTTCTGGCTGTTTTCCAGGTCCCATTTGACGGCCTTGTCGCCGAGCTGGCGATTGAGCTGCTGGCCACGATCGGCGAGGTTGTAATAACCGGGAATCTCCATGCCGGTCGGTGATACCGGCTGGAAATTGGCCGAGACGATGTAGCCTCGCGCCGGGTTCTCTTCCTGGGGGTTGGCACTGAAAGGGTAGAAGCCATCCTTGTCCGACTCTGCGGTGCTGCCGTCGAGAATGAACCACGGGCTTACCCCCGCCGGGCGTATGGGCAGCTGCGCCGCCGCCCACCAGCCGATGTCACCCTTGGCATTGGCCCAGACCACGTTCAGGCCCGGTGCCTGGATTTTCGCGGCGGCGCCACGGGCCTTGGCCAGGGTGTCGGCGCGATTGAGCTGATAGAAGCCCTCCAGGATCGGGTTCTGGCTTTCGAGAAACGCCCACCACATGGCAATCGGTGTCTTGCCGACACTGGTGCCCAAGGCATCGTTGACGATCGGACCGTGGGGCGACTGGCGCAACACCAGCGTCACCGGTGCCTGGCCCTTGACCGCAATTTGCTGTTCGCTGGTCGTCATGTCCACCCACTTGCCGCGATACCAGACCTGATTGGCGTTGTTCGGGTTGACCTTTTCGGCAATCAGGTCGACGTCATCGTTCTGGAACATGGTGATGCTCCAGCCGAAGTCGTGGTTCATGCCCAGGGAGGCGAACGGCATCAAGGCCTGATAGTGGCCGTAGAGTTCGAAGCCCGGTGCCGAGAGGTGCGCTTCGTACCACACCGACGGCGCGGAAAAACGGATATGCGGATCGCCCGCCAGCAGTGGCTTGCCGCTTTGGGTCCGACTGCCCGCGACGGCCCAGGCGTTGCTGCCCTCGAACTGGGGCAGGCCGTTGTCGGCCAGGGCTTGTTCGTTCAGGCGGGCGAGGGCGTTGAGGTCTTTCCAGTCGGCGCTGGCCAGGGTGGTGCCGGCTCCGCTGAGCACGCCTTTGGGCTGCCAGTCGAGATCGAAAATGTTCAGGTACTCAGGCCCCAGTTGATCGCGCACGAATGTCAGCAAGGGTTCGGTACGAAAGGCCGCGGCAAAACTGTAGGCCATGTAGCCGGCGATGCTGATGGTGTCCTGGGCGGTGAACGGGCGTTTTGGAATGCCCAGCACATCGAACTCCACGGGTTTGGCGTGGCTGTCCTGATACTGGTTGATGCCGTCCAGATAGGCTTGCATGGCGATGAAGGTGGGCGACTGCTTGTCGAGGTTCGCGAAGTAGGTTTCGGCGCGTTCGCGAATACGCAGGCTGCGCATCAGTTTGTCGGTGTCGAGCAGTTTCGGCCCGAGCACTTCGGCCAGTTCGCCACGGGCCAGGCGACGCAGCACTTCCATCTGGAACAGGCGGTCCTGGGCATGTACGTAGCCGAGGGCACGGTACAGGTCGGTTTCGTTTTCGGCGCGGATATGCGGGACGCCGCGCTCGTCGTAGCGCACGCTGACCGAGCCTTGCAGATGCTGCAATTCCACCATGCCCTGGCGTGACGGCTGCTTGCTGTAGAGATACCCGCCGGCCCCGGCGGCCAGCACGACGATCAGCAGAGCGAGAGCGGTCAGGCTGCGTTTCATGGCGACTCCTTGTTGTTATTGTGGTTCCAGAGGGTGCTGTGTAACACGGTGCGCCGGTCTGACGCATCGCCCGTAGGAGGGATTCGTGTCGGCGCGTCTTTGCCTATTTGGCGGGACCGACAGGCCACGGGCAGTAACACCCCACCGCCAGTGTGTGTGTTGCACTCACCGCACGCCCTTCATCCAGCGCCTGCAGGATCGGTTCGATAAAGCTGTTGCTCGAGTTGCAGGTCAGGCCTTCGCTGTAGGGGCCGAAGTACGCCAGTTTGCCACTGCGGTCCCAGATCGCCACGGCGGGGCTGGCGGGGATCTGTTCGGAACCGGGCAGGACATCGATGGTTTTCAGGCAGCTCAAGGTGCTCGGCAACTGGCCGTGGCTTCCGGGCTTTTGCACCGCATAGAATTCCACGCCATGGGGTGCGTAGCGCTCGACCAGCTCGGCTAGATGCTGTTGATTGCCGACATTGCACGGGCAGGCCGGGTCCCAGAAGTGCACCAGGCGTATGGCGCCAGGGCCTGCGAGGTTATCGGGAAGGCGCAGCGGATCACCGGAGAACATCGCCGTGTGCTCGCTGAACGCCCGCAGGTAACGCCCCTGAAACCAGTCATAGGCCGCCCACAGTATGCTGGCACACACCACGGCGAGCAGGCTGGCAAACAATGTGGCGCGAAAGGGCGGGCGCATCGGTTCAATCCTCGAAGGTCGGCTAGCTTGCCATGCTTGCCGCGACAGAAGAATATCGCAGGCCTATAAAGTCCGTTTCACGTTCTGGAATCGTCCATGCCGGCTACTTTCGACCCTGATCTACTGCGCGCAAGCTTGCTGCCACTGGCGGCCGGTCAGCCGTTGTCGGCGCAGGCGCAGGCCTACCAGCGATTCTACGGGCTGGATTTTGCCCCGCGTCAGGTACGCAGTGGCCTTGGGCGATTCGAGGTCGATGGCTATGAACTGGTCAGCCAGTTCTGGTGGCCCGAACGAGCCAAGGCGACGCTGTTTGTCATCCACGGTTTCTACGACCACACCGGGCTCTACCGGCATGTGATCGAGTGGGCGCTGGACCAGGGGTTTGCGGTGATGGCCTGCGACTTGCCGGGGCATGGCTTGTCCAGCGGTGAACGGGCGAGCATCAAGGATTTCTCCGAGTATCAGGACACCTTGCAAGGCTTGTTCAGTGAGGCGCAATCCCTCGATTTGCCGCAACCGTGGCACCTGTGCGGGCAGAGTACCGGCGGGGCAATCGTGATCGATCATGTGTTGAATACGGGGGCGAGCAGCCCGGCCCAGGGGCAGGTGATCCTGCTGGCGCCGCTGGTGCGGCCGCGGGCGTGGGGTTGGTCACAATTGAGTTACTACGTGCTCAAGCCCTTCGTCAAAGCCATCGCCCGGCGTTTCAGCGAGAACTCCAACGACCCGGCCTTTCTGCCATTCCTGCAAGCCGATCCATTGCAGCCTCTGCGTCTGCCAACCGCCTGGGTGGGTGCGTTGGCACGCTGGATCAAACGCATCGAGGCAGCGCCGATGAGTACCCGCCGGCCGCTGATTGTGCAGGGCCAGGCCGACATGACGGTGGATTGGGAGCACAACCTGGAGGTGTTGCGGGGCAAGTTTGATCGGCCGCAGGTGCTGATGCTGCCCGAGGCGCGGCATCATCTGGCGAATGAGACGCTGGTGATGCGGCAGGAGTATTTCGGGTTTTTGACCAAGCGGATAAAAGGCCGGAATTCTTAGTGACAGTGCGGGCCCTTCGCGAGCAGGCTCGCTCCCACAGGTTTTGCGGTGATCAGAAAATAGTGGGCTACTGTGGGAGCGAGCCTGCTCGCGAAAGCTATCTAGAGGGACGCCGAAGATCACTGGGCCAGGTTCGAATTGCTCTGTCCCACCGCCAACCCGGCCCGGATCGCCGCCAGCGCCGCTTGATAATAAGCCTGACCTTCCGCCGATTCGGCAAAGGTCGAGAACTCTTCCAGCTCGTCGTCAGACAGATCGCGATAGACATACAGCAGCGTGTTGTTGAGGTCGCTGCCGATCTGGTCCATCAGGCGTTGGCGCTGGCCATTGAGCATGCCCTGGGCCTGACCGGCACCGAGCAACCCCGGGATCATCGAGCTCAAGCTGTCGGCGGCAACACCGGCAATCGCCAGGCTGACTTCCGCGCCGGCCTCGCGTGCAGGCAGGGCTTGTGCCAAATGACCGATGATCAGCAGGCGGCTGTCACTGGCCTGCATCTTCGGCAGGCCCTTGGCGTTTTTCGCCAGTTGGTCGCGACGGGTCGCCAGCAGCTCGGCGGCGACGATCTTCTTGCCCAGGGGCGACTGGAAAAATGCCAGCGCGGGTTTGGGGTCGGCGAGGTTCTTGCGCAATTGCGCTTCGGCGCGCTGGTCCACGGCCTTGGCGGAAAAACGCTGATTGCTGTTGCTGACCAGTGCCTGAAACACCGCCGGAGGCAGGCTGCCCTGATAGCGTTGCTGGGCCGCCGAGAGGGCGTCGCTGAAATGCGCGCGTTGTTCCGGCCAGCCGGCAACCTTGTACAACTGGTCGTGGCTGTCTGCCCAGGCGGGCATGACGCAGAACATCAGCATTGATAAAAGCAAACGGCGCATAGGGACTCCACTCAGCAGGCGACTATTCTCCGTGCGGTATCGGCACTTGTCGAGAATTCGTATCAACCCGCTGTGCGGCTCTGTCGGATTTCCGGGCACAGGAATACTATGCGCGCCATGCAAATATCCTCTGATCACCCGCTGTTGCTGCGAATCGTCGACGACCTGGCCGAACATGGCTGGTCGCAGCAGAATATTTTCCTGCCTCTGGACCTGACCCGGGCGCTGGCGGCCGAGTGTCGCAAGCGTGCTGCCGAAGGCGAGTTGGCGCCGGCTGCCGTGGGCCGTGGGCTGTCATCGGAGATCCGCGAAGGGATTCGTGGCGACCATATCCAGTGGATCGACCCCGGCCAGACCGAGGCTTGCGACAGCTACCTGAGCCTGATGGACAGCCTGCGCGAGGCGATCAATCGCGGTCTGTTTCTCGGTCTCGAGGATTTCGAAAGCCATTTTGCGATGTACGCTCCCGGTGCCTTCTACCTCAAGCACGTGGACCGCTTTCGCGATGACGACCGGCGCATGGTTTCGGCGGTGGTTTACCTCAATGACGCCTGGCTTCCCGAGCACGGAGGCCAGTTGCGAATGTACCTCGACGGCGATCGCGTCCACGACGTGCAGCCTACCGGCGGCTGCCTGGTGGTGTTTCTCTCCGGCGAAGTCCCCCACGAAGTCCTGCCCGCGACCCGTGATCGCCTGTCTTTGACCGGCTGGTTCCGTCGTCGCGGCAACGAGCCGTTCTGATCATGCAGAAAATTCTCGTCAGTCGTTGCCTGTTGGGCCACCGCGTCCGATACGACGGCGGGGCCAGCGGACCGTTCGATCAGCTTCAGCAGTGGCTTGATGAGGGGCGGGTCGTGCCGTTGTGCCCGGAGGTCGCCGGTGGCTTGCCGACGCCTCGGGCGGCAGCGGAGATTCCGGGCGGTCAGGGCGCGCAAGTCCTCGATGGCCAGGCATTGGTGATCACTGGCGAAGGCGAGGACGTCAGTGTGCAGTTCCTGTCCGGGGCGTATCAGGCGTTGGAGCTGGTGCAAAAACATGGCATTCGCATCGCCATCCTCAAGGCCAACAGCCCGTCCTGCGGCAATCTGCTGACCTATGACGGGACGTTCAGCGGCGTGAAGGTCAGCGGCGAGGGCGTGACGGCGGCACTGCTCATGCGCCATGGGGTGCGGGTGTTCAGTGAGTTGGAACTGCCGCAAGCGGCGCAGGCATTGGCAGCACTCGATTAACCAACGACACAAGACCCTGTAGGAGCGAGCATGCTCGCGAAGGCGGCCTGACATTCAACATCAATGTTGACTGGACTGGCCTCATCGCGAGCATGCTCGCTCCTACAGGGTGCCCGGTGATTTCAGGGCTTGGGCGCCACGCTCGCATCCGCCCCCAGCCACTTCTGCTCAAGCGCTTGCAGCCGTCCGTCATCCTTGATTCGCTGCAACGCGTTTTCCAGGCTGGCATGGAACGCCGGATTACCCTTCTGAAACGGAATCGCCAGGCTCACGGCCGGATTGGTTTTGGGTTTCTCTTCTGTCAGCGACTGCACCAGCAAAATGGAGCGGGGCTCTTCTTTCTGCGCGATCAATTGCGCATGGGTCTGGATGTAGGGCTCGCTGAAGTCGAAACGATCCTTGAGATCCGGGGTCACTGCTATGTGATTGATGGCGATGTCGTATTTGCCGCTTTCGACACCAGTCAACAGATCGCTGCCGTCGGTGACGACAAAGTCGGCCCGGACATCGAGCTCACTTGCCAGCAGACGACCCAATTCGACTTCGAAGCCGGTGAGTTCGTCGTCTTTCTTGAAGTTGAATTGGGGAGTATTGGCTTCAACGGCAATGCGCAATTCACCCCGGTCGTTGATGTCATCAATCAGTTCGGCGTGAGCCAACGGGCTCAAAAGGGGTAGCAGGCAGATCAGGCCAGGCAGAAAGCGCATGGTCACTCCTTTGAAATTTTTATCGCGACCCTCTGATTCAGGCTCGCTTTGCTATGGTTGTCGAGTGCCTTCGACAACAAATGGCTATGAAGTTGTCATGGTCGCGTGGATTTTACGGAAAAACTGGAGAAGAGAATGAAAACCTTTATGTCACGTGCTGCCTTGGCTGGCCTGTTGATGGGTGTTTCTGTGCTGGCCAGTGCTGCAACGCCGGCTCCGAAAGGCGCCGAAGTGTCCATCGTGTCTCCCAAGGACGGTGCGACGGTTCCACAGACTGTCGTGGTGAAGTTTGCCGTCGAGAACATTTCCCTGGCTCCGGCGGGCGATCCCACCAAGAACAGCGGTCATCACCACTTGCTGATCGATGTCGATGAGCTGCCAGCTGCCGGTGCGCCGATCCCCAAGGATGACAACCACCTGCATTACGGTGGAGCGCAGACCCAGGCTGAAGTGACGCTCACGCCGGGCAAGCACACCTTGCAGCTTGAACTGGGCGATAGCAACCACATCCCGTTCGATCCGCCGATCGTTTCCGAGAAGATCACCGTCAATGTGAAATAAAAAAGGGAGCCCGCTTCGCTGGGGCTCCCTTTTTTATAGTTGCAAGCTGCAAGCTATAAGCTTCAAGTCAAAGCAAACGCAAACTCAACTTGCCGCTTGAAGCTTATCGCTTGTCGCTGTTCTGTTAGAACAGAACTCGACTACGGATGGTGCCGTTGACGTGTTGCAGCTTCTCTTGCGCCAGGTCCGAATACTCGGCGTCGACGTCGATGACCACGTAGCCGACCTTCTCGTTGGTCTGCAGGAACTGGCCGGAGATGTTGATGCCGTTTTCGGCGAAGACCTTGTTGATCTCGCTCATCACGCCCGGGATGTTCTCGTGGATGTGCAGCAGACGGTGCTTGCCAGGGTGAGCCGGCAGGGCCACTTCCGGGAAGTTCACGGACGATACCGAAGTACCGTTGTCGCTGTACTTGACCAGTTTCTCCGCGACTTCCAGGCCGATGTTGGCCTGGGCTTCGGCAGTGGAGCCGCCGATGTGCGGGGTCAGGATCACGTTGTCCAGGCCACGCAGCGGGCTTTCGAACTCTTCGTCGTTGGAGCGTGGCTCCACCGGGAATACGTCGATGGCCGCGCCGATCAGGTGTTTGTCCTTGATGGCGGCCGCCAGGTGGTCCAGCTCGACCACGGTGCCGCGGGCGGCGTTGATCAGGATGCCGCCTTTCTTGATCGCGCGGATTTCCTTCTCGCCCATCATCCACTGGGTAGCGGCGGTTTCCGGTACGTGCAGCGAAACGATGTCGGACATCCCCAGCAGTTCGTGCAGGTTGCCTACCTGGGTGGCGTTGCCCAGTGGCAGCTTGGTGACGGTGTCGTAGAAGTACACCTGCATCCCCAGGCCTTCAGCCAGGACCGACAGTTGAGTACCGATCGAGCCATAACCGACGATGCCCAGCTTCTTGCCACGGATTTCGAAGGAGTTGGCCGCGCTCTTGATCCAGCCGCCACGGTGGCAGGAAGCGTTCTTCTCAGGGATGCCGCGCAGCAGCAGGATCGCTTCGGCCAGCACCAGCTCCGCTACGGAACGGGTGTTGGAGTACGGTGCGTTGAACACGGCGATACCGCGCTCGCGAGCAGCGTCCAGGTCGACCTGGTTGGTGCCGATGCAGAAACAGCCGACCGCGACCAGCTTCTTCGCGTGATCGAAGATCTCTTCGGTCAGTTGAGTGCGTGAGCGAATGCCGATGAAGTGAGCATCCGCGATCTTTTCCTTGAGCTGGGCTTCCGGCAGAGAACCAGTGAGGTACTCGATGCTGGTGTAGCCCGCCGCCTTGAGGACGTCGACAGCCGATTGGTGGACGCCTTCGAGAAGAAGGAACTTGATCTTGCTCTTATCGAGAGAAGTCTTGCTCATCTGCGTAAACCTGTATCCCGGAGAAAAATGGCAGGGAAGGGAGCAGCCCGGAGCTGACCCGGACGGCAGGAAAGCCGTCACCGCAGAACAGCCCTTGGGCACTATCCTGCGGGGTCGGTATGCTAGCATATGCACCCCGCTAAACACTCATTCCTGCGACGTGAAGCGTTCTCAGGATGACCATGAATTGTTCGAGAGTTCTGTCGATGACCAATCCTGCCCTGATTGAAGAGCTGAAGACCCTGGTTGAGCCTGGCAAGGTGTTGACCGATGCCGACTCCCTGAATGCTTACGGAAAGGATTGGACCAAGCATTTCGCCCCGGCCCCGACCGCCATCGTGTTCCCCAAGACCACCGAGCAGGTCCAGGCCGTTGTCCTGTGGGCCAATAAACACAAGGTGGCGCTGGTGCCGTCCGGTGGCCGTACCGGGTTGTCCGCTGCCGCAGTGGCAGCCAATGGCGAAGTGGTCGTGTCGTTCGACTACATGAACCAGATTCTCGATGTGAACCTCACCGACCGTACCGCCGTCTGCCAGCCGGGCGTGGTCACCAAGCAGTTGCAGAACGTCGCCGAAGAAAAGGGCCTGTACTACCCGGTGGACTTCGCATCGTCCGGTTCGAGCCAGATTGGCGGCAATATCGGCACCAATGCCGGCGGAATCAAGGTGATTCGCTACGGCATGACCCGTAACTGGGTGGCCGGCATGAAAGTCGTCACCGGCAAGGGCGACGTGCTGGAACTGAACCGCGACCTGATCAAGAACGCCACCGGCTACGACATGCGTCAGCTGTTCATTGGCGCCGAAGGCACTCTCGGTTTCGTGGTCGAAGCGACCATGCGCCTGGACCGTGCACCGAAAAACCTCACCGCGATGGTGCTCGGCACCGCCGACTTCGACTCGATCATGCCGGTGCTGCACGCCTTCCAGAGCAAACTTGACCTGACCGCCTTCGAGTTCTTCTCCGACAAGGCCCTGGCCAAAGTCATGGCTCGTGGCGATGTCCCGGCGCCGTTCGAATCCGACTGCCCGTTCTATGCGCTGCTGGAATTCGAAGCGACCACCGAAGAAGTGGCCAACCACGCCCTGGAAACCTTCGAGCACTGTGTCGAGCAGGGCTGGGTACTGGACGGTGTGATGAGCCAGAGCGAGACCCAGTTGCAGAACCTGTGGAAGCTGCGCGAATACATCTCGGAAACCATCTCCCACTGGACGCCGTACAAGAACGACATCTCGGTAACCGTGTCGAAAGTCCCGGCGTTCCTGAAGGAAATCGACGCGATCGTCGGCGAACACTACCCGGATTTCGAAATTGTCTGGTTCGGCCACATCGGCGACGGCAACCTGCACTTGAACATCCTCAAGCCGGATAACCTGAGCAAGGACGAGTTCTTCGCCAAGTGCGCCACCGTCAACAAGTGGGTGTTCGAAACCGTCGAGAAGCACAACGGCTCGATTTCCGCCGAGCACGGCGTGGGCATGACCAAGCGTGATTACCTGACCTACAGCCGTTCCCCGGTGGAGATCGAGTACATGAAAGCCGTCAAGGCAGTGTTCGACCCGAACGGCATCATGAACCCGGGCAAGATTTTCGCGGTTTGATTTTCGAACGTTAAGAGCCAACGAAGCAGGAGTCGGTAATGAGCTATCAGCACCAGTATGTCGACGGTACGCGCATTCACTTCCCGCTGGGGAAAGTGGTGTGTATTGGCCGTAACTACGCCGAACACGCCAGGGAGTTGGATAATCCGGTGCCGACCGAACCGCTGCTGTTCATCAAGCCGGGCAGTTGCGTGGTGCCGCTGGAAGGTGGTTTCAGTATTCCGACCGAGCGCGGTTCGGTGCATTACGAAGCGGAAATCGCGGTGTTGATCGGCAAGCCATTGTCGACCAGGCCGAGTGTTGAAGAAGTGCTCGACGCCATTTCCGGTTTTGCTCCCGCCCTGGACCTGACCTTGCGTGACAAACAGGCCGAGCTGAAATCCAAGGGGCTGCCGTGGGAAATCGCCAAGTCCTTCGACGGTGCGGCGGTGATTGCTCCGTTCGTGTCTGGCAGCACCTTTGCCGACCTGACCGACATCGGCATCCGCCTGACCATCAACGGCGAAGTTCGCCAGGACGGTAACAGCAGCGCCATGCTCAACCCGATCGTACCGATGATCCAGCACATGGCCGGTTGCTTCTCGCTGCAGGCCGGTGATGTGATCCTGACGGGTACACCGGTGGGCGTCGGTCCGCTGAATGTCGGTGACGAAATTGTCCTGGAACTGCCGGGCGCCAGCCGCTTTACCAGCAGCGTTCGTTAGCTGTAACACCGTTGTGCCCTGTGGGAGCGAGCCTGCTCGCGATTGCGGTGTGTCATTCAGCATCTCTGTTGACTGACACTGCCTCATCGCGAGCAGGCTCGCTCCCACAGTCGTATGTGGTGGGCTGAAGTTCGGATTGCACACAGTTCCATCCTGTCATTTCCCGTTTTTTTCACATCCGGTCTGGATAATTTCAGGCATTCGGCCTCTGGGCCGCCCCAAATTGTGCTATTACCCCTAGCCCGAATTTCTGGAATGCATTCCCCGATGGCCACTGCTCCGCTTTCCAAGCTTGAATCTGCCCGCCGCTCACGCTTCGCCCTGCGCTGGTACACCTGGCTATTGCTGGTGGCGGTTGTTGCCTATGGTGTCGCCTTCGCCATGCACTGGGATGCGCGGGGTATTCTCTGGGTGAAAGAGCAGTTCAAGACCCCGGCCGAGCGCCAGGCGAGCATCTGGCTTCCGGACTATCGGGCCGTGATCGATGCCAAGCCGCTGCCGGGCATGGAGAAGGACGAAGCATCGGACGTGGCCTATGACCCTCAGACCAAAACCCTGTTTTCGGTCATGGGCAAGAACCCGTTCCTGGTCGAATTGAACTTGCAGGGCGATGTGCTGCGCAAGATGCCGCTGGTGGGTTGGAACAACCCTGAGGGCGTCACGGTGCTGGGTGACGGCCGACTGGCCATTGTCGATGAGCGCGAGCACCTGATCGTTATCGTCAAGGTCGATGCCGATACTCGCGAGCTGAATATCGCCGATTTCCCCAAATACGATCTCGGTCCTTCCAAAGACCAGAACAAGGCCTTCGAAGGTGTCACCTGGGATCCGCGCAATCAGCAACTGGTGCTGGGCGAAGAGCGCCCGCCGGCATTGTTTACCTGGAGCGGTGACGGCAAGGCCCTTACCGGCGACAAGCTGAAGCTGGCCAGTCATGCGCTGGACATGCGCAACCTGTCTGCCCTGGCCATCGACCCGCGCACCGGTCACATGCTGGTGCTGTCCGCCGATTCGCACCTGTTGCTGGAGCTGGACACGAAGGGCGAGCAGGTCAGTTTCATCACCCTGCTGCGCGGCTTCAACGGTTTGAAAAACACCATTCCCCGCGCCGAAGGCGTGACCATGGACGAAGCGGGGACGCTGTACATGGTGAGTGAGCCGAACCTGTTCTATCGCTTCGAAAAGCAGCACTGACGTTCAGGGTTTGCAGGATTTCTAGCGCTCGGTTGTAGGACTGGGCTAGTGGCCATTAAGCTTCAGTTCAGACAGGCGTGATATTTCATCCGCCTGTCTTGACCCCGAGCCTGCCCGAATGCGTCGATTTGCCCGCCCCAAATCCCTGATTCTGATCCTGTCGGTGATCTCGCTGGCGGTATTGATTGCGTTCGGCCAATACCTGCGCCTGTTCGAGCGTGCCTGGTTCAATCTGCATACGCAGTGGCAGGCGGCGAATGCCCAGTCCATGGCGCTGGACCAGTATCGGGTCGTGACCGAGGCGCAGGTGATCGATGGCCTGGCTGACAACGTTTCGGCATTGACCTATGACCCGGTGCGCAAAAGCCTGTTCACCGTCACCAACAAACGCAGCGAGTTGATCGAGTTGTCCCTGGACGGCAGGATTTTGCGCCGTGTGGCGTTGGTCGGATTCGGCGATCCGGAAGCGGTTGAATTCATCAGTGCCGACACGTATGTGATCGCTGAAGAGAGCCAGCAGCGGCTGATCAAGGTTCGCCTGGAGCCGGACACTACCTTCCTCGATGCGGCAGACGCCGAGCAAATGACCCTGGGCGTGCACATGGACAAGGGCGGCAACAAGGGTTTCGAGGGTCTGGCTTACGACTCGGTGGGCAAGCGCCTGTTCGTGGCGAAGGAGCGCAACCCGATGCTGATCTACGAAGTGCACGGTTTTCCGCGTTTCAATCCCGAAGAGTCTTACTCGGTGCACGTGATCAACGACCCCAAGCGGGATGCGGGGTTGTTTGTGCGGGATCTGTCGAGCCTGCAATACGACGAGCGCAGCGGGCATCTGCTGGCGCTGTCGGAAGAGTCGCGATTGATGCTGGAGCTGGATGTGGGCGGGCGTCCGCTGAGCACAATGTCATTGCGCAAGGGGCGCCAGGGCCTGCAAAAAACCGTGCCGCAAGCGGAGGGGATCGCCGTGGACGACGACGGTACGCTGTACCTCGTCAGTGAGCCGAACCTGTTCTACGTGTTCAAGAAACCAACACAACACTGACCGGCACCCCGTATCAATGTGGGAGCGAGCTTGCTCCGGGCGGCGATCCGACGAAAGCGGTGTATCAGTCGAGATTGATTTCAACTGACAGTCCGCTATCGCGAGCAGGCTCGCTCCCACAGTTGTTTTGTCTGCCCGCAAACAGGTGGGCAGATTGGCTTACTCAGCGCGCAGGGTCTTCACGCCTTCGCTCGTACCCAACAGCAGCAGGTCCGCCGGACGCGCCGCGAACAAACCATTGGTGACCACGCCGACGATCGCATTGATCTGCGTCTCCAGTTCCACTGGATTGGTGATCTGCATGTTGAATACGTCGAGGATGATGTTGCCGTTGTCGGTCAGCACGCCCTCACGGTAAACCGGATCGCCGCCGAGCTTCACCAGCTCGCGGGCCACGTGGCTGCGGGCCATCGGGATCACCTCCACCGGCAGTGGGAACGTGCCGAGGACCGGTACCAGTTTGCTGGCGTCGGCGATGCAGATGAACGTCTTGGCCACCGCCGCGACAATCTTCTCGCGGGTCAGGGCAGCGCCACCGCCCTTGATCAGGTTCAGGTGCTCGTCGCTTTCATCGGCGCCGTCGATGTAGAACTCCAGGTCGCTGACGGTGTTCAGCTCATACACCGGAATCCCGTGGCCCTTGAGGCGCGCGGCGGTGGCTTCGGAGCTGGCGACGGCGCCATCGAATGCGCTCTTGTGCCGGGCCAGTGCATCGATGAAGCAGTTGGCGGTGGAGCCGGTGCCGACCCCGACGATGCTCTTGTCGTCGAGTTTCGGAAGGATGAAGTCGACGGCGGCCTGTGCCACTGCCTGTTTGAGTTGATCCTGGTTCATGCGGGCTCCGGGGTGCCAAGGAGAGAACGAAAGGCCGGCATTATAGGCTTCGGGGCGGGGGAAGGTCATTGCCCGATTGGCGGGCCGCAATCGATACCTGTAGGAGCGAGCATGCTCGCGATGGTCGTCAACGATAACGCTGGCGACCTGACACCCCGCGGTGTCTGATCCTCCATCGCGAGCATGCTCGCTCCTGCACACAGGGTGGTCGCATGAGTAAAAGCCGGGTTAGACTCCATGGTCCTGCCCAACCCGCTCAGTGATGCTTTCCGATGCTTGAACAGTACGTCAAAAAGATCCTCACCTCGCGCGTTTATGACGTTGCCGTAGAAACCCCATTGCAGACTGCCCGCCAGCTCTCCGAGCGGCTGGGCAACAGTATTTGGCTCAAGCGCGAAGACTTGCAGCCGGTGTACTCGTTCAAGATTCGCGGCGCCTACAACAAGTTGACCCAGTTGAGCGACGAAGAGCGCGCTCGCGGCGTGGTCACCGCGTCGGCGGGCAACCATGCCCAAGGCCTGGCCCTGGCGGCCAAGGTACTGGGTGTGAAAGCGACCATTGTCATGCCCAAGACTACTCCGGAGATCAAGGTCGAAGGCGTGCGCTCCCGTGGCGGTAAAGTGGTGCTGCATGGCGATTCGTTCCCGGAAGCGCTGGCGTACTCGCTGAAACTGGTCGATGAAAAAGGCTACGTCTACATTCACCCCTACGACGATCCCCACACCATTGCCGGGCAGGGCACCGTGGCCATGGAGATCCTGCGCCAGCACCCGCAGCCATTGGACGCGATTTTCGTCCCTGTGGGCGGCGGCGGTCTGATCGCCGGTATTGCGGCCTACGTCAAATACCTGCGTCCGGACATCAAGATCATCGGTGTGGAGCCGGATGACTCCAACTGCCTGCAAGCGGCCATGGCCGCGGGCGAGCGCGTGGTGTTGCCGACCGTGGGCATCTTCGCCGACGGCGTCGCGGTGGCGCAGATCGGCCAGCACACCTTCGACATCTGCAAAGACCATGTCGATGAAGTGATTACCGTCAGCACCGACGAAATCTGTGCGGCCATCAAGGATATCTACGACGATACCCGCTCGATCACCGAACCTGCCGGCGCCTTGGGCGTGGCCGGGATCAAGAAGTATGTCGAGCAGCGCGGCGTCAGTGGCCAGACCTTCGTCGCCATCGACTCCGGGGCCAACGTCAACTTCGACCGCCTGCGTCACGTCGCCGAGCGCGCGGAGCTGGGTGAGGGCCGCGAAGCCATCATCGCCGTGACCATTCCCGAGAAACCGGGCAGCTTCAAGGCGTTCTGCGAGGCCATCGGCAAGCGCCAGATCACCGAATTCAACTACCGCTACAACACCGGCAGCGAAGCGCACATCTTTGTCGGCGTGCAGACGCACCCGGAAAACGACCCGCGCAGCGCACTGATCGCCAGCCTGAGCGAGCAAGGCTTCCCGGTGCTGGACCTGACCGACAACGAACTGGCCAAGCTGCACATCCGTCATATGGTCGGTGGGCGTGCGGCGCATGTGGTCGATGAAGTGATCCTGCGTTTCGAATTCCCGGAGCGTCCGGGCGCGCTGTTCAACTTCCTCAACAAGCTGGGCGGGCGCTGGAACATCTCGATGTTCCATTACCGCAACCATGGCGCCGCCGATGGTCGTGTCGTCGCGGGCCTGCAAGTGCCTCACGACGAGCGCCATCTGGTGCCGGCGGCGCTGGAAGAAATCGGTTACCCGTACTGGGACGAAAGCGATAACCCGGCCTATCAGCTGTTTCTTGGCTGAGGGGCTACGCTGATGGGCAGGCAATAAGGAAATCTGACAATGGAAACGTTAACTGCCCTGAAAGCGGCGCACATGGTGGCAACCGTTGTGCTGCTGGCTTGTGCGCTGGGGCTGGGCGTCTGGGTTTTGCTTGCGCGGCGCAAGGGTGATGCGACGGCGGGTAGTCGTACCTTGCAGCGGCCAAGGGTGTTCGTCTGGCTGCTGATGGGGTTGGCGCTGCTGAGTATGCCGTTCACCGGCTGGTGGATGGTGCATCTGGTGGGTTGGCCGCTGGGGCAGACCTGGTTGCTGGCCTCCAGCGTGCTGTACACCGTGGCGGCGCTGGCGTGGTTCTGGTTGCTGGTGCGACTGAACAAGCTGCGCAAGGCGCCGGGCAGCGTCGGTAAGTTCAGTTTTGCTTTGGCGTTGTTCAGCTTTGTCTGCTTTATCGCGATTGCCGGGTTGATGGGGGCCAAACCAGTCTAAGGCCATTGCCCCATCCCTGTAGGAGCGAGCAAGCTCGCGATGGAGGATCAGACACCCCGGGGTGTCAGGCCGCCCGCGTTATCGTTGACGACCATCGCGAGCATGCTCGCTCCTACAGGGGGGCGGTGATCAGTCGCGCAGACTGATCACCGGCCAGCCGCGCTTCTCGGCCTCGGCCCGCAGGTTCGGGTCCGGATCAACCGCCACCGGATTCGTCACCTGCTCCAGCAGCGGCAGGTCATTCATCGAGTCGCTATAGAAGTAGCTGTCTTCCAGCGTGTATCCGGTTTCTTCCAGCCAGCGATTCAGGCGCGTCACTTTGCCTTCACGGAAGCACGGCACGTCGGTGCTGCGCCCGGTATAGCGGCCGTCGACCATTTCGCATTCGGTGGCGATCAGGGTTTCGACGCCCAGGCGCGTGGCAATTGGCCCGGTGACGAAGCGATTGGTCGCGGTGATGATCACCAGTTTGTCGCCGGCGGCACGGTGCCTGGCCAGCAAGTCGATGGCCTTGGGCAGGATGATCGGTTCGATGCAGTCGCGCATGTAATCGCTGTGCCACAGATCCAGCGTGGCCATTTCGGTGCGACCGAGGACTTCCAGGCAGAAGTTCAGGTAAGCGGCGTTATCCAGTTTTCCGGCCAGGTAATCCTGGTAGAACGCATCGTTGCGAGTCTTGTAGGCGACGGCGTCGAGGAAGCCGCGCTCGCACAGGTAATCGCCCCAAGCGTGATCGCTGTCACCGCCCAGAAGGGTGTTGTCCAAATCGAATAAAGCCAGGCGCATTGCAGTTACCCGCTGAAAAGTCAGTAAAAAGGCGACAAGAATACGGTCTTTTCACAAGAGTGCACATAAGGTAGGAACCTTCGTTGCCGCCTTCACAACCTTTATGGAACAATGCGGCGACATGCGTTTGCGAGGTTGTTGCCGTGATCGACCCCGATGGTTTTCGCCCCAATGTCGGGATCATTCTGACGAATGACGCCGGCCAGGTGCTATGGGCTCGCCGAATCAATCAAGATGCCTGGCAGTTTCCACAGGGAGGAATCAACCCCGAAGAGACGCCGGAAGACGCCTTGTACCGCGAGTTGAACGAAGAAGTGGGCCTGGAGCGCGAAGATGTTGAAATTCTCGCCTGCACCCGGGGCTGGTTGCGCTATCGTTTGCCGCAACGTCTGGTACGTACCCACAGCCAACCGCTGTGCATCGGCCAGAAACAGAAATGGTTTCTCCTGCGCCTGGTCTCCAACGAACAGCGGGTGCGGATGGATTTGACCGGTAAACCGGAATTCGATGGCTGGCGCTGGGTCAGCTATTGGTATCCGTTGGGCCAGGTGGTGACATTCAAGCGCGAGGTGTATCGACGCGCTCTCAAAGAGCTTGCCCCGCGCCTTTTAGCGCGCGACTGACGACGGAGTTCGACCCCGAGCCATGCTCAATACGCTGCGCAAGATCGTCCAGGAAGTTAACTCCGCCAAGGATCTCAAGGCGGCGTTGGGGATTATTGTGTTGCGCGTCAAAGAGGCCATGGGCAGCCAGGTCTGCTCGGTCTACCTGCTTGATCCGGAGACCAACCGTTTCGTGCTGATGGCCACCGAGGGCTTGAACAAGCGCTCGATCGGCAAGGTCAGCATGGCACCCAACGAAGGTCTGGTTGGCCTGGTCGGTACGCGCGAAGAACCCCTGAACCTCGAAAACGCCGCGGATCACCCGCGCTACCGCTACTTCGCCGAAACCGGCGAAGAGCGCTTCGCCTCGTTCCTCGGCGCACCGATCATTCACCACCGCCGCGTTGTCGGCGTGTTGGTTATCCAGCAAAAGGAGCGCCGCCAGTTCGATGAAGGTGAAGAAGCCTTCCTCGTGACCATGAGTGCGCAACTCGCCGGCGTTATTGCCCACGCCGAAGCCACCGGTTCGATCCGCGGTCTCGGTCGTCAGGGCAAGGGCATCCAGGAAGCCAAGTTCATCGGCGTGCCGGGTTCGCCGGGTGCCGCAGTCGGTACGGCGGTGGTCATGCTGCCTCCGGCTGACCTGGACGTGGTGCCGGACAAGTCCATCAGCGACATCGACGCCGAACTCAAGCTGTTCAAGACCGCCATCGAAGGCGTACGCGCCGACATGCGCGCGTTGTCCGCCAAGCTCGCTACGCAGTTGCGCCCGGAAGAACGGGCGCTGTTCGACGTCTACCTGATGATGCTCGACGATGCCGCGCTGGGCAGCGAAGTCACCACGGTGATCAAGACCGGCCAGTGGGCCCAGGGCGCGTTGCGCCAGGTGGTCACCGATCACGTCAACCGTTTCGAATTGATGGACGACGCCTACCTGCGCGAGCGCGCCTCGGACGTCAAGGACCTCGGTCGACGCCTGCTGGCTTACTTGCAGGAAGAGCGCCAGCAAACCCTGGTCTACCCCGACAACACCATTCTGGTCAGCGAAGAACTGACGCCGGCGATGCTCGGCGAGGTGCCGGAAGGCAAGCTGGCCGGCCTGGTGTCGGTGCTCGGCTCCGGCAACTCCCACGTCGCCATCCTGGCGCGGGCCATGGGCATCCCGACGGTGATGGGCCTGGTTGACTTGCCGTACTCCAAGGTCGACGGCATCCAGATGATCGTCGACGGCTATCACGGCGAGGTCTACACCAACCCGAGCGACGTGCTGCGCAAGCAGTTCGCCGAGGTCGTCGAGGAAGAGAAACAACTGGCCCTCGGCCTGGATGCGCTGCGCGATCTGCCGTGCGTGACGGTCGATGGCCACCGCATGCCGCTTTGGGTCAACACCGGCCTGCTGGCGGATGTGGCGCGCGCGCAGAAGCGTGGGGCCGAAGGCGTTGGCCTGTACCGCACCGAAGTGCCGTTCATGATCAACCAGCGTTTCCCGAGTGAAAAGGAACAGTTGGCGATCTACCGCGAACAACTGGCCGCATTCCACCCGCAACCGGTGACCATGCGGACCCTGGACATCGGCGGCGACAAATCGCTGTCGTACTTCCCGATCAAGGAAGACAACCCGTTCCTCGGCTGGCGCGGCATTCGCGTCACCCTTGATCACCCGGAAATTTTCCTGGTACAGACCCGTGCCATGCTCAAGGCCAGTGAAGGTTTGAACAACCTGCGCATCCTGCTGCCGATGATTTCCGGCACCCACGAGCTGGAGGAGGCCCTGCACCTGATCCACCGTGCCTGGGGCGAAGTGCGTGACGAGGGCTGTGACATACCGATGCCGCCGGTCGGCGTGATGATCGAGATTCCGGCGGCGGTGTATCAGACCAAAGAGCTGGCGCGGCAGGTGGATTTCCTGTCGGTTGGCTCCAACGACCTGACCCAGTACCTGTTGGCCGTGGATCGCAACAACCCGCGGGTGGCCGATCTATACGACTACCTGCACCCGGCGGTGCTGCAAGCCCTGCAAACCGTCGTGCGCGACGCTCATGCCGAAGGCAAGCCGGTGAGCATCTGCGGCGAAATGGCCGGTGACCCGGCGGCGGCGGTGCTGTTGATGGCGATGGGTTTCGACAGCCTGTCGATGAACGCCACCAACTTGCCGAAAGTGAAGTGGATGCTGCGTCAGATCAACCTGAGCAAGGCCAGGGAATTGCTGGAGGAACTGATGACCATCGACAACCCGCAAGTGATTCACAGCTCGTTGCAGCTGGCGCTGAAGAACCTCGGGCTGGCGCGGATGATCAATCCGGCGGCGATCAAGACGCTCTGAAACGCTGATGGCGCCATCGCGAGCTTGCTCGCTCCTACAGGCGACGCAAATCCCTGTAGGAGCGAGCAAGCTCGCGATGAGGCCAGTCCAGGCAACACAAGACTAAAGCCTGATCTCCACCTCCCCAAGATGCCCACCAAACGGCCCGAAACTCCTTTCGACCAAATGCCGTGAACCGTCCGCCTGCACAATCAACGCCGTACTCGCTCGCGTCCCATAACTCTGGCTGGCAATGAACACGCTCGACAACAGCGTTTCCGTGGCGAGCCCCACTCCGGTATCCGGCAGCTCGGCAAGCGGCGCGGTCTGCGCATCGCTCAACAGCGCCAGCAGCGCCTGGGGGCGCGGATCATCCAGCACCTCGCTCAGTGCCGCCTTGGCCTTGAGCAATTTCGGCCACGGCGTGTCCAGCCCGGCATTGGATAGCCCGTAGAGTCCAGGGGCCAGCATAACCGCTTTCGATTCCCGTTGATTGAAGTGCCAAAGCTCATGGGTATTGCCGACCAGCAGGTTAAAGCCACCATATTCCAGCGAACGGTCGACAACGTCGGCTAAATAGTCGTCAATTGACATTTCCCCGGTGAGAAAGCGTGCGACCAGCTCCCCGCGAGACTTGCGCCCTGGCGGTCGATGGGGGTCGCGGATGTTGGTCAGCGCCGCAAAACGTCCGTTGGCACCGACGCCGAGCCAGGTGCCCCCGGCCTCGAGGTCGCGCCCCGCATGGACGTGCGGTGCTTCGGGCCAGGGTGCCAGAGGCAGGCTGGGGCGGGCATAGAACTCATCGCGATTGGCCGCCACGACCAGCGGTCTGGCATGGCCCGGGCGCCAGGCAAAAACAATCAGGCACATCAGGCAGTCCTTGTGTGTTTTTTGCTCACTCTACGCAGACATCGCTCATCGATCCATCGCCTTGCACAGTGGAGCTTTTGGCCATGCATCCGTTACCATGCCGCTCCGGTTTTGGGGATGCGGGCGCGACGACCATGGAATTTCTGCTCTATCTGGCGCTCGGCGCCTGTGCAGGTGTGCTCGCCGGGCTGTTTGGCGTGGGTGGCGGGATCATCATCGTCCCGGTGCTGGTATTGAGCTTCAAGGCCCAAGGGTTCGATCCGTCGATTCTCACGCACCTGGCGGTGGGGACGTCCCTGGCGACGATCATCTTTACCTCGGTCAACGCGGTACGCGAGCATCACCGCCGTGGCGCCGTGCGCTGGCCGATCTTCATGTGGATGACCGTCGGCATTCTGATCGGTGCCGGGTTTGGCGCGCTGACGGCCGAAGCGATTTCCGGCCCCAACCTGCAGAAACTCATTGGTGTATTCGCCCTGGTGATCGCCGCTCAGCTGGCGCTGGACGTCAAACCCAAGGCCAGCCGAGCCGTGCCGGGTAAACTCGGTCTGACCGCGGCCGGTAGCGTGATTGGCTGGGCGTCGGCCATTTTCGGCATTGGCGGCGGTTCGTTGACCGTGCCGTTCCTGACCTGGCGCAGCGTGCCGATGCAGCAAGCCGTGGCCACTTCATCGGCCTGCGGTCTGCCCATTGCCCTGGCCAGTGCATTAAGTTTCATGATTCTGGGCTGGCACGAACCGTTGCTCCCGGCCCATAGTCTCGGTTTCATTTATTTGCCGGCGTTGCTGGGCATTGCCCTGACCAGCATGGTGTTCGCCCGCCTTGGCGCGCGATTGGCCCACAGGTTGTCGCCGAAGTTGCTGAAACGGCTGTTTGCCGCTTTGCTGTTCTGCGTGGGCCTGAACTTTCTAGTCTGAAGCATCTGCTCTGACGGGCAGCGCAATCCTGGCTTAATCCTGAGGTGGCAGCGTCGCCCGGGAATTTTTAAGATTTGAACGCTAACGAGGAGTCGCAATGCTGCCTTACCCGCAGATCGACCCGGTGGCCCTGGCCATCGGTCCGCTGAAAATCCACTGGTACGGTCTGATGTACCTGATCGGCATCGGCGGCGCCTGGCTGCTGGCGTCCCGCCGGTTGAACCGTTTCGACCCCACCTGGACCAAGGAGAAACTCTCCGACATGGTGTTCTGGATGTCGATGGGGGTGATTGTCGGCGGACGACTGGGTTACGTGCTGTTCTACGATCTGGGCGCTTATCTGGCCAACCCGACACTGATTTTCGAAGTGTGGAAGGGTGGCATGTCGTTCCACGGTGGTTTCATCGGTGTGATGTTGGCGGCGTTGTGGTTCGGTAAAAAGAACAACAAGTCGTTTTTCCAACTGATGGATTTCGTGGCACCGATGGTGCCGATTGGCCTGGGTGCCGGGCGCATTGGCAACTTCATCAACGCCGAGTTGTGGGGCAAGCCGACCGACGTGCCGTGGGCGATGATCTTCCCGCCGTTCAGCGACCCGGCGCAGTTGCCGCGCCACCCGTCGCAGCTGTACCAGTTCGCCCTCGAAGGCGTGGCGCTGTTCCTGATCCTCTGGCTGTTCTCGCGCAAGCCACGGCCGACCATGGCGGTTTCCGGCATGTTCGCGCTGTTCTACGGAATCTTCCGTTTCATCGTCGAGTTCGTCCGCGTACCGGACGCGCAACTGGGCTATCTGGCCTGGAACTGGCTGACCATGGGGCAGGTGCTGTGCGTGCCGATGATCCTCGGCGGCCTGCTCCTGATCTGGCTGGCGTATCACCGCGCTCCGGCGGCTCCAGCGGCAGCCGTATAAAATTCGAACCCCGCGGCGATGGCTGCGGGTTCAAGGACACAGGTAATTCATGAAGCAATATCTCGAACTGGTCGCCCACGTCATCAAGAACGGCACCAAGCAGGCCAACCGTACCGGCGTGAACACCATCAGTTTCCCCGGCGCGATGCTGCGTTATGACTTGCAGGAAGGTTTTCCGGCGATCACCACGCGCAAGATGGCCTTCAAATCGGCCATTGGCGAAATGTGCGGTTTCCTGCGTGGCGTGAACAACGCGGCCGAGTTCCGCGCCCTGGGCTGCAAGGTCTGGGACCAGAACGCCAACGAAAACGCCCAGTGGCTGGCCAACCCGTTCCGCCAGGGCGAAGATGACCTCGGCGAGATCTACGGCGTGCAATGGCGCAAATGGCCGGCGTACAAGCAGATCCCGCTGAGCAATCCGGCTGCCATCGAGCAGACCCTGAAGCAAGGCTATCGCCAGATCGCCGAAGGTGAAGAGGATGGCCAGGCTTACGTGGTGCTGTACAAGGCTATCGACCAGGTCCGCCAGTGCGTCGACACCATCATCAAGGACCCGGGCAGCCGTCGCATCCTGTTCCACGGCTGGAACTGCGCCCAGCTCGATGAAATGGCCCTGCCGCCGTGCCACCTGCTGTATCAGTTCCACCCGAATGTCGAGACCAGAGAGATTTCCTTGACGCTCTACATCCGCTCCAACGACCTGGGGCTTGGCACGCCATTCAACCTCACCGAAGGCGCTGCGCTGCTGAGCCTGATCGGTCGTCTGACGGGCTACACGCCGCGCTGGTTCACTTATTTCATCGGTGATGCCCACGTCTACGAAAACCACCTGGACATGCTTAACGAGCAGCTCAAGCGCGAGCCGTTCCCGATGCCCAAGCTGGTGATCAGTGATCGTGTGCCGGAGTTCGCCAAGACCGGTGTGTACCAGCCTGAATGGCTGGAGCTGGTCGAGCCGAGCGATTTCTCGCTGGAAGGCTACGAGCACCATGCGCCGATGACGGCGCCGATGGCGGTCTGAAGCAAACCAATGTGGGAGCAAGCCCGCTCCCACATTTTATTTTGTGGTGTGCCTAGTGGCCGTGACTACGGCCAACATGAGAATGCTCGACCTCCGTCGCCACAACCCCGCCGCTCACTTCCAGCCGCTGCAAGATCCCGCATTGATCGACATCTGGCCCTTCGCCACAGCGTTGGCGCAGGACGAGCAGTTGTGCCTGCAACGCCAGCAAGCCGTCGATCCGTGCCTTTACATGGTGGATGTGCTCATCGATCAGCGCGTTGACGCTTTCGCACTGGTCCCGTGGGCTGTCGCGAAATGCCAGCAGACTGCGGATTTCCTCGAGGGTCATGTCGAGGGTGCGGCAGTTGCGGATGAAGGTCAGGCGCTCGGCGTGGGTCTGGGTGTAGACGCGATAATTGCCGTCACTGCGGGCTGGTTCCGGCAGAAGGCTCTCGCGCTCGTAGTAGCGGATCGTTTCCACGGCACAGTCCGTGAGCTTCGCCAATTCTCCAATCTTCATGACGGCAATCTCCAACTCTCCAAAATGGGTGCTTGACCCTATAGTGGCTACAGGGTCTTTACTTGGCAACAGGCACTCTAATGGACGCAACCAATGAGCGATTCCCTGCACTCCCACAAACCCGGGGCTGAACACGAGCACAGCCACAAGCTCAAGCCCGTGCAAAAACATGACCACGGCGGTCACGGTGATTCCTGCTGTTCGTCCCGTACGACGGCGCCAGCGATAGTAATGCTGAGCGAAGCACCGACGGCCGGGGCCAGGCTGAGCAGCTTTCGCATTGAGGCGATGGACTGCCCGACCGAGCAGACGCTAATTCAGACCACTCTTAGCAAGATGACCGGCGTGCAGCAGCTGGAGTTCAATCTGATTAATCGTGTGCTGATCGTGACCCACGATTTGCCTGGTATCGAGCCGATCATCGAGGCCATAAAGGCCTTGGGCATGGATGCCGAGCCGCTGGATCAGGGGGGTGAAACGCCGAAACCGGCGCCCCGGAAAAAGCCGTGGTGGCCCTTGGCGCTGTCCGGTGTCGGTGCATTGCTGGCAGAAGTCATCCACTTCACCGGTTTCGCGCCGAATTGGGTGGTGGCAGTTATCGCACTGGTCTCGATCCTCAGCGGCGGTCTGGGCACTTACAAAAAAGGCTGGATCGCCCTTAAAAACCGCAACCTGAACATCAATGCGCTGATGAGCATTGCCGTGACCGGCGCAGTGCTGATCGGCCAGTGGCCCGAAGCGGCCATGGTGATGTTCCTGTTCACCGTCGCCGAGTTGATCGAAGCCCGGTCCCTGGACCGCGCGCGCAATGCCATCGGCGGCCTGATGCAGATGACCCCGGACACGGCAACGGTGTTGCAGGCTGACGGGAGCTGGCTCGAGCAGGATGTCAAAACCATTGGGCTTGGCGCGCGGGTACGGATCCGTCCCGGTGAGCGCATCGGCCTGGACGGCGAGGTACTGTCCGGTCGCTCGACCATCGATCAGGCGCCAATCACCGGTGAAAGCCTGCCGGTGGAAAAAACCGTCGGCGACAAAGTATTCGCCGGCACCATCAATCAGGCCGGTTCACTGGAATACGCGGTCACTGCGGCGGCGGATAACTCGACCCTGGCGCGCATCATCCACGCCGTCGAGCAGGCCCAGGGCGCGCGGGCTCCAACCCAGCGTTTTGTCGACAGCTTCTCGAAAATCTACACCCCGGCGGTGTTCGTCCTGGCCTTGGCCGTGGCGGTAATCCCGCCATTGTTCATGGGCGCGTTGTGGTTTGACTGGATCTACCGGGCACTGGTGCTGCTGGTGGTGGCTTGCCCGTGTGCGCTGGTGATTTCCACGCCCGTGACCATCGTCAGCGGCCTCGCGGCGGCAGCGCGCAAAGGCATCCTGGTCAAGGGCGGCGTCTATCTGGAGGGCGGTTACAAGCTCGACGCCCTGGCCCTGGACAAGACCGGCACCATCACCCACGGCAAGCCGGTGCAGACCGATTACCTGTCGCTGGACCCGACCGTCGACGAGTCGGCACCCGCCATTGCCGCCGCACTGGCCGGGCGCTCGGATCACCCGGTTTCCCTGGCCATCGCCAAAGCGGCTGTGGATAAGCCAATCGCACCGCTGATTGTGGATAACTTCGAAGCGTTGGGCGGGCGCGGTGTGCGCGGTGAGATCGACGGCCAGCTCTATCATTTGGGCAACCATCGCCTGGTGGAGGATCTGGGGCTGTGTTCGCCAGCGCTGGAAGAGAAACTGTTCGCCCTGGAAAAACAGGGCAAGTCGGTGGTGCTGCTGCTGGATTCGTCCGGCCCGTTGGCGCTGTTCGCCGTCGCCGATACGGTAAAAGAGTCCAGTCGCGAGGCCATCCGGCAATTGCATGACCTGGGCATCAAAACCTTGATGCTGACCGGCGATAACGTCCACACCGCGCAAGCCATTGCCGGGCAGGTCGGCATCGATGAGGCCAGGGGCGACCTGTTGCCGGGTGACAAATTGCAGGCCATCGAGTCTCTTTATGCCCAGGGGCGCCGGGTCGGCATGGTCGGTGACGGTATCAACGATGCCCCGGCACTGGCGCGCTCCGAGATCGGTTTCGCCATGGCCGCCGCCGGCACCGATACAGCCATCGAGACCGCCGATGTCGCCCTGATGGACGACGATCTTCGCAAGATCCCGGCATTCATTCGCCTGTCGCGGCAGACATCCAGCATCCTCAAGCAGAACATCGCCCTGGCGTTGGTGATCAAGGCGATCTTTCTTGGGGTAACCTTCGCCGGGGTCGCTACCATGTGGATGGCAGTGTTCGCCGATATGGGCGTGAGCCTACTGGTGGTGTTCAACGGTTTGCGCCTGCTGCGCAAATAAAGGATGAGGGACGGTTGTGCTGAGTGCCGAGCTGAAGGCGTTTTACATGGTGGCCCGCCTGGGCAGTATTACCCAGGCTGCCAAAAAGCTCGGCCTGAGCCAGCCGACGGTGACGACGCAGATCCGCAACCTCGAAAGTCAGTATTCGGTCGAACTGTTCTACCGTGGCGGCCGGCGTCTGAGCGTCAGCGAGGAGGGCGCGCGCCTGCTGCCGATGGTCAAGGTGCTGATGCAGCAGGAAGCCGATATCGAGTTTTTCCTGCGCAACTGCGGCCAGGTCCAGGGCACATTGCGTATTGCCGCCACGGCGCCGTATTACATTCTCGACCTGGTGAAAACCTTCCGCGAGCGCCTGCCGCAGGTTGAGGTCTCGATGGAAATCGGCAACTCCCAGCAAGTGCTCGAAGCGCTGGAAGATTACCGGGTAGATGTCGCCGCATCGTCACAACTGCTCGATGACTCACGGCTGATTCGCCGGGTACTCGGCAGCGATCCGCTGGTGCTGGCGGTGCATCGCAATCATCCGTTGGCGGTTCATGATCACGTGCCGCTCGGCGCCTTGGCCGGACATACCCTGTTGATGCGCGAACCGGGTTCGACGACCCGACGCTTGACCGAAGAGTTGCTGGCCAGCGCTGGAGTGGGTTTCGGGCCGCTGCTGGAGATCGGCAGCCGCGAATCGATCCGCGAAGCGGTGCTGCGCAACATCGGCATCAGCATCATTGCCCGCCAGGAAGTGCCCCACGATCCGCAATTGCGGGTGCTGACCATCGAGAATGCGCCGCAGATTCCCGAATACCTGTACTGCCTCAAGGAGCGTAAAAACGCGCGGCTGCCGGCGGCGTTTCTCGGGTTGGCGCAGGAAATGGCGCCGGTCTGAGATCTTCTTTGTCTGTCCCGGCCTCATCGCGAGCGTGCTCGCTCCTACGGTTGATCGCATTCCCCCTGTAGGAGCGAGCATGCTCGCGATGGCGGTAGACCAGCCAGCACAGGAATACCCAAAAATCCCGAATACCACTATCGGCGGTTTTTGCCTTACTGCCACATGACGGACTCATTACAGCTCTAGGATGGCCCCATCTGCTCGATGAGGTCCGTCCATGAACAACTCGATCACAACTGCCCTGACCAACCCCGGCACACCGATGAAGGTGCGCGGCGTCCAGAAACGTTTTGGCGCCTTCACGGCGCTGGATAACGTTTCCCTCGATGTCGCGGCCGGTGAACTGGTGTGTCTGCTGGGCCCTTCTGGCTGTGGCAAAACCACCTTGCTGCGCTGCATCGCCGGTCTGGAGCAGCAGGACAGCGGCGAGTTGTACCTGGGCGACCGCAATGTTTCCCACCTGGCACCCCAGGCGCGGGACTACGGCATTCTGTTCCAGTCCTACGCGTTGTTTCCCAATCTCACCGTCGAAGCGAACATTGCCTACGGTCTCGCCGGCAATGGGCGTGATCAGGTTCGCCAACGAGTCGGTCAGATGCTGGAACTGGTCGGCTTGAGCGGCAGCGAGAAAAAATACCCGGGCCAGTTGTCCGGCGGCCAGCAGCAACGTGTCGCCCTGGCCCGCGCCCTGGCCCCGGCGCCTTCGCTATTGCTGCTCGACGAGCCGATGTCGGCCCTGGATGCCCGGGTGCGCGAGCATCTGTGCACCGAACTGCGTCAACTGCAACGCAGCCTCGGCATCACCACCCTGATGGTTACCCACAATCAGGACGAAGCCATGCTGATGGCCGACCGCATCGCCGTGATGAACAACGGCAAGGTCGAGCAATACGCCACGCCCCAGGACATCTACAACCGTCCGGCCACGCCGTTCGTGGCGGAGTTCGTCGGCCAGGGCAACTGGTTGCCGTTCCAGCGCAGCAGTGACAGCCACGCCCAGGTCGGCGGGATGAACCTGCGTCTGGCCGATGGCGGCGCCAAGACCGCCTCGGGCCGTTTGTTCTGTCGTCCGGAGGCGATCAACGTCAACCCGCTGGTGCATGAGGAAAACCTGTTCCCGGCGAAGGTTCGTGAAATCACCTTCCTCGGCAACCGCTGCCGCATGAGCTTCGAACTCGATCATTTGCCGGGCCATGCACTGTTGGCGGAACTGGCACCGGAAGCCATGCCGCGCCTTGGCGCCCAGCAGATCATGGTCGCCTTGCCGCCGCGCAGCCTGCAGGTGTTTGCCTGATGAGCGCGAACATCGCGTTGCCGCTGCCGCATAAGCAGGTTCGGCAGATAGCCCGTGCCGAGATCGGTGACCGGTTGTTCGTGGTCGGTGGCAAGGTCCTGCTGCTGGTGTTGCTCGGCGTCGCCGTGTTGATGCCGTTGCTGGCGATTTTCTGGCGTGGTTTCAGCGCCGAGGCCGGGCAGGGCGGGGGCTGGCTCGCAGCGAAGGAATTGGTGACCAGCGAAAACTTTCACTGGTTGCTGGGTAACAGCTTGAAGGTTTCCCTCAGCGTTGCGGCCATTGTCGTACCGCTGGCCTACCTGTTTGCCTACGCGCTGCAACGCACCATGATTGCGGGCAAAGGCATCTGGCGTGGCATCTCGTTGCTGCCATTGATGGCGCCATCGATGTTGCCCGGCATCGCACTGGTCTACCTGTTCGGTAACCAGGGCATGTTGCGCGGCCTGCTCTCGGACAACATCTACGGCTTCTGGGGCATTGTGCTCGGCGAGGTCATCTACACCTTCCCGCACGCCCTGATGATTCTGCTGTCAGCCTTGTCCCTGGCCGATGCGCGACTGTTCGATGCCGCCTCCAGCATGGGCGCCAGTCCGGCGAAAGCCTTTCGCAGCATCACCTGGCCGGCGACCCGTCAGGCGGTATTCGCTGCCTTCTGCCTGGTGTTCACCCTGACCATCACCGATTTTGGTGTGCCCGTGGTGGTCGGTGGCGACTATCAGGTGTTGGCGCTTGAAGCCTACAAGGCGGTGGTGGGTCAGCAGCAATTCGGTCGCGGGGCGTTGATCGGCATGGTGTTGCTGCTGCCCGCGCTGTTCAGCTTCGGTGTCGATGCCTGGTTGCGTCGACGTCATGGTGACGCCATGAGCGGCCGCGCCCAGGTGTTCAAACCCGCGCCATCGAAACTGCGCGATGGTTGCTACCTGGCCATCGTGCTGCTGATCAGCGCGGCGTTGCTGCTGGTGTTCGGCATGGCGGTGTTCTCGTCCCTGGTGAAGTTCTGGCCGTACAACCTGTCGTTGTCGCTCAACCATTATCAGTTCAACGAAACCGCTGGCGGTGGCTGGCTGGCCTACGGCAACAGCCTGAAGATGGCCTTGGGCACGGCATTGATCGGCAGCCTGCTGATCTTCACCGGCGCCTACCTGATGGAAAAAACCAAAGGCCAGCGCGGCTTGAACCTGACCTTGCGCATGCTCAGTTTCGTCCCGATGGCGGTGCCGGGTCTGGTGTTGGGGTTGGGTTACGTCTTCTTCTTCAACCTCACCGGCAACCCGCTGCACGTGCTCTACGGCACCATGACCCTGCTGATCGTCTGCACCATTGCGCACTATTTGACCACCGCGCAAATGACCGCCACCACTGCGCTGCGTCAACTCGACGCCGAGTTCGAAGCCGCCGCGCTGTCGCTCAAGGCGCCGCTGTACCGCCACTACCTGCGCGTCACCGTGCCGATCTGCCTGCCGGCCTTGCTGGACATCGTGCGCTACCTGTTCGTCTCGGCGATGACCACTGTCTCGGCGGCGATTTTCCTCTACAGCCCCGACACCATCCTCGCGGCGGTGGCGGTGCTGAATATGGACGACGCCGGCAACGTCGGCGGCGCGGCGGCAATGTCGACCCTGATTCTGTTCACCTCGGCGGGTGTGTCCCTGCTGCTGGCCTGGGCCTCGCGCGGTTTGCTGCGCCGCTCCCAGGCCTGGCGGCAGACCACGCCCGGTCACTGAATCTGCACAACCCCTCAACTCAAAAAACAGGAAAAGATCATGTTCAAGCCTATGGCCCTGGCCGCTGCTGTCCTCACCGCTTTCAGCCTGAACGCCTTTGCGGCGAAAACCGAGTTGACGGTGTACACCGCCCTCGAAGCCGAACAACTGAAGACCTACAAAGAGGCTTTCGAGAAGGCCAACCCGGACGTCGAAATCAAGTGGGTGCGCGATTCCACCGGCATCATCACCGCCAAACTGCTGGCTGAAAAAGAACGCCCGCAGGCCGACGCCGTGTGGGGCCTGGCGGCTTCCAGCCTGGCGATCCTCGATCAGCAAGGCATGCTGCAAAGCTACGCACCGAAGGACCTGGGCAAGATCGGCGGCAACTACCGCGACGCCGCCAACCCGCCAGCCTGGGTCGGCATGGACGTCTGGGCCGCGACCATTTGCTTCAACACCGTCGAAGCCGAGAAGCAGGGCCTGACCAAACCCGTGAGCTGGCAGGACCTGACCAAGCCTGAGTACAAAGGCAAGATCGTCATGCCGAACCCGGCCTCGTCCGGCACCGGCTTCCTCGACGTCAGCGCCTGGTTGCAAACCTTCGGCGAGAAGCAGGGCTGGGCGTACATGGACGGCCTGCACCAGAACATCGGCCAGTACGTTCACTCCGGTTCCAAGCCTTGCAAGCTGGCGGCGGCCGGCGAATTCCCGATCGGCATTTCCTTCGAGTACCCGGCCGTTCAGCTGAAGCGCCAGGGCGCGCCGCTGGACATCATCCTGCCGAAGGAAGGCCTGGGCTGGGAGATCGAAGCGACTGCCGTGATCAAGGGCACTGCCCACGAGGACGCGGCGAAGAAACTGGCTGACTTCTCCGCCAGCCCCGAGGCGATGGAACTCTACAAAGAAAACTTCGCCGTACTCGCCCAGCCTGGCATCGCCAAGCCACAGACCGAATTGCCGGCAGACTACGAGCAGCGCCTGATCAAGAACGACTTCGCCTGGGCCTCGAAGAATCGCGACGAGATCCTGACCGAATGGCGCAAGCGCTATGACGGCAAGTCCGAGAAAGTAGTAGCCAAGTAAGATTTTTATCGGCTGAAAGGGCCTCTTCGCGAGCAAGCCCGCTCCCACAGGAGTACGCATTCCAATGTGGGAGCGGGCTTGCTCGCGAAAGCGGTTTCAAATTCAGGACAAGACCCCATGACACAACACAACGACATGCTGATCGTCGGCGCCGGCATCCTGGGTTTGTCCCACGCCTATGCCGCCGCCAAACGCGGTCTCAAGGTCACGGTTTTCGAGCGCAGCGAAACGCCTGTCGGCGCTTCGGTGCGCAACTTCGGCCAGGCACTGGTCACCGGTCAGCCGCCGGGACCGATGTTGGAACTGGCCCAGGCCAGTCGCGGAATCTGGGGCGATTGGGCGCAGCTCGCCGGCCTGCAACTCAAGCGCAACGGCTCGTACCTGTTCGCCCGCACCGAGGCCGAAGAACAGTTGCTGGAAGCCTTCTGCGAGGGTCGTGCGGTTGAACACGGCTACCGTGTCGACCTGCTGCGCGGCGCCGCGTTACGCGATTTGTACGGCGGTCAGTTCCGCCACCACCGCGCGGCGCTGCATGGCATGGACGACCAGCAACTGTATTCGCGCGAAGCGATTCCGGCGCTGATCGACTTCCTGCGCCGCGACCTGGGCGTCAAGTTTCACTTCTCCACCCTGGTTCGCGATATCGAGCCGGGCCGCCTTTACAGCACCGCCGGCAGTTTCAGTGCCGAGCAGATCATCGTCTGTTCCGGCCATGATTATCAGACCTTGCTGGCCGAGCAGATCGCCGAACTCGACCCGCAAATCTGCCGTCTTCAAATGCTTCGCGCCCGACCGCAGGTCAATCTGAACCTGCAACATGCATTGCTCACCGGATTGAGTTGCGTGCACTACGGTGCCTTCGCTGACTTGCCGGAAGCAGCAGCGGTGCAGGCCGAGATTTTGCGGCATGCGCCACACCTGCATGAAAATGGTATCCACCTGTTGATCAGCCCGACGCCTTACGGCGAGTTGATCATTGGCGATTCGCACCATTACGGCAGAGATCCGTCGCCCTTCAATGCCGAGCAGGTCGACGACTGGATGATCGAACTGGCCGAGCAGACCCTGGGCTGCCAGGTGCAAGTGGTCGAACGCTGGCAGGGTGTCTATGGTTCTCGGGGGCCGGGACCGTTCTCGTTCCTGCGTCCGGCAGAAGGCCTGGGCGTAGCGTTGATGCACACCGGTGTCGGCATGAGCGTCGGGCCGGCGATGGCGGAACGCAATATTGCCACTGTATTGGAGGAAATCTGATGCTGCGTGAAGAGCAAGTGATTGCCGAGGTGTTCGGCTTGTACGAGCGCTTTGGCGATAGCGACTATATCGGCGAGCCGGTGTCACAGATCGAGCACATGTCCCAGGCGGCGCAATTGGCCATGGCCGAAGGCTTCGACGATGAAGTGGTGCTCGCGGCGTTCTTTCACGACATTGGGCACATTTGCACCGAGGGCTCGGAGAACATGGGCGGTTTCGGCGTGGTCAGCCATGAGCGGCTCGGTGCCGACTACCTGCGCCGTGCGGGGTTCAGCGAACGCATGGCGCGCTTGGTCGAGTACCACGTTCAGGCCAAGCGTTATCTGACGCTCAAGGAGCCTGGGTACTACGAGCGCTTGAGTGAAGCCAGTCGCCGCACCCTGGAATATCAAGGCGGGGTGATGACGGCTGAAGAGGCTGAGGCGTTCGAACAGGACCCACTGTGTTCCGTGAGCCTGCGCATGCGCCAGTGGGATGAGCTGGCGAAAGAGATGCACGTGCCGGTGATCGATCTGGCGGTGTTGAAGGACAAGGCGGTGCGGTTGCTGGCTGCATAAAGCCTGTGATACCGAGTCGCTGCCTTCGCGAGCAGGCTCGCTCCCACAGGAGACCGCATTCCTAATGTGGGAGCGAGCCTGCTCGCGAAAAGGTCGCGAAGGCCACTACAACTCTGCGGCCAACACCTCTATCTGCTCCTGCCGCTCCGCCTGATTCAACTTTGGATGCGGATTGAGCGATGACCACTGCGGATGCGCCCGTGCCTTGTTCAGCGCTTCGGGCAGTTTGCCTTCGCGCCAGCTCTTGTCCTGGGGCGTGGCCACCTGAATGCTGTCCATCGCCGCATGCCCGCGGGTGTTCAGCGCTTGCAGCAATTGCCGCTGGCGCAGCGCCAACAGGCGCAGCACGTTGTCATCCACCGTCAGCTCGCGCTGGCCCTTGATCTTGCCCAGCAAGCGGCCGCCATAACTGCGCGCGGTTTGCAGGGCGCCGCCAGCGATGGCGCCGGCCAGTGCGGCGGCGCCGAGGGTAATCCCGCCCACCAGCAAATCGACCCCGGCCCCGGCAGCCGCGCCTGCAGCGATACCGCCACCGACGCGAACGCCCAGTTGCTTGAGGGTTTCCGGGTTGAACAGGTCATCGCCCCAACGGCCGTCGAGCAGCGGTAAATCGCTGGCCGCGGCGTCCTGTGGGCGGAAGGCGTAGAGCTTGAGCAGGGATTCGACACAGCGCTGTTCACGCTGGCGCACGGCTTTGCGCAATTCGCTGATCGCCTGTTGTTCCTGTTCGGCTTCACTGACCACACTGCGCCGGCAGGCCGCGCAATCGATCAGCAATTCGGCAATCAATCGCTCAGCGCTTTGTTGGCGAGCCAAGCGCTGGGCCTGCTGATCGGCGATCAGGCGTTCCAGTTGCGGCCGCGCGGTTTCCAGAAGCAGGGCGAGACTTTCATAGAGTCGGCGTTCGCCATCCTCTGGCGGCGCGACGCTATCGAAACGCACCAGGGCATGCAGGCCCAGCCGCGCCAGCGCTTCACGCCATGCCGGCTCGCGGTGGTTGGCGCTGCTGACGAAATTCAGCACCGGCAGCAAGGGCTTGCCGCAACCGGCCAACACCTCCAGCTCGTCGCGATACTTGGCCAGCACCGGCTCACGGGCGTCGATCACATAGAGACCGGCATCGGAGGCCAGCAACTGGCGCAGCACCTTGGCCTCCTGTTCGAAGCGTTGCCGGGCCTCGCTGCCGTCGAGGAAGCGCGCCAGGCGTGCCGGGCCGTCGAGGCGTTCGCCGGGGCGCTCCAGGCGTTCGAGATAATCGAGCAGGGCAATGGCGTCTTCCAGGCCGGGGGTGTCATAAAGGTCGAGCAGCGGCTCACCGTCCACCGACAACCGTGCGCCCTCGACATGTCGTGTAGTGCTGGGGCGATGGGACACCTCACCGAAGCCGACGTCGCGAGTCAGGGTACGCAGCAAAGAGGTCTTGCCGACATTGGTGTGACCGACCACGGCGAGTTTCAGAGGCCGTATCCAAGTGTCAGTCATGACCCGTCTCCAGCCAGTTCATCGGTGCGCAATCGGCAAAGGGCAACTCAAGCTGTTGCAGCGCCACGTGCCAGTCGCCCAGGCGCTCGGCGTCCAGCGCTTGACCGGGCGGTGCCTGCAACAACCACACGCGGGTGGCGCTGGCGCTACGGGCCAGTTCGGCGATCAAGGCCAGGCTGCCGCGATCCGGCGAGCGCCGTGGATCGCAGGCGACAGCCAGGCGTGCCGGGGGAAAGCGGCTCAGTTGTTCGAGCAGTTTGTGTCGCGATTCGCGACTGTCGAGGATGCCGGCGTTGCTCACGTTTTTCGGCAATGCCGGTGGCCAGGGGCGTTGATCGTCCAGTTCGATGGCGACCAACAGCGCGCCGTCGCTTTGCTGTTCACTGACGCCGCTTTCTACCCGATGAAGTTGCGCCGGTGCCGCGTCGCTGACGCCGAGGCGTTCGCTGGTAGGCATCAAGCGTTCGCGAAGTTGTGCGTAACCGGGCAGGTTCAAGTCCAGGCCCAGGGTCGTTTTCCCCGCCTTCCAGCGCCACAGGCAAAACAATGCGAGCAGCAGGCGCGGCAATACGCCGTAGACCAGCAGCACCCCCACCAGCCATGCAGCCCAGGCCTGTCGGGCGCTTTCGATGTTCAGCGCGGCATCACCGCTGGCGCGGATCATCTCCTCGGTCGGCACGTTGAAGCCGAGCAGGGCCGGTAGCGTGCCAAGGGCCTGGGTGACGGCGATAAAGGTGTCGGCGCTGAGGATCGTGGTTTCCCAGACGAAGCCGTAGCGTCGGGTCGCCATCAGTGTCAGCAGAATCACCAAGGCACTGAGCATCGCCAGCCACCACAGGCTGTTGACCAGCACACCGATGGCCCAGCGATTGAGTTTCTGCCGTTGCAACAACAGAAGCAGGGCCGGTGCCAGTTGTGCGGCTTTGGCGTCCCGGGCGAGTTTTTCACTGAGCCATATCCACAAGCGTCCGAGACTGGCGCCGTGTTCGCCGGCAAACACCAGCCCCAGGGCCCAGCTCAGCAGCAAGATCAGATTGAGCCCAAGCAGGCTGCCCAAGGCCCAGAACACGTTAACCGGGTGCAGGCCGTCGCCCAGTGCGGCAAAGGCCAGGCCGGCGCCGCTGATCACGGCCAGCACCGCCATAACGAACAGCGCCAGGCGTGCGCCTTGCAGCCAGTGATTAAGGGCCGTTGCCAGGCCATCGCGTTCAGCCAGCCACAGGGCCCGACGTTGAATGCGCGACGGCAAATCGCCGCCGGCGCTGCGGGCCAGTCGGTTGGCCTCTAGGTCTTCCAGGGGGCCTGCGTGTTCTTCGCGCAAGCGGATGGTTTCTGTCAGCCAGAGGGTATTGAGTTCAGTCACGCGGCATCCCGTCGCTTCATTGAGCTGTGAGCATAACCGCTGTGGCGCTTATCGGCGAAAGCGAGGCTCTGGTATCCTCGCCGGCATGACTAAATCACTCCCCCTCAGCCTGATCGCGGCCCTCGGTGAAAACCGCGTGATCGGTGTCGACAACAGCATGCCCTGGCACCTGCCGGGGGACTTCAAATATTTCAAGGCCACCACCCTCGGCAAGCCGATCATCATGGGTCGCAAGACCTGGGATTCCCTCGGCCGTCCGCTGCCGGGCCGCTTGAACATCGTGGTCAGCCGTCAGGCGGATCTGCTGCTCGAAGGCGCCGAGGTTTACCCGTCGCTGGAAGCCGCCGTCGTTCGCGCCGAGGAATGGGCGAAGGAACAGGGCGTCGATGAGCTGATGCTGATTGGCGGGGCGCAGTTGTATGCCCAAGGACTGGCCCAGGCAGATCGCTTGTACCTGACCCGCGTGGCGCTGAGCCCGGAAGGGGATGCGTGGTTTCCGGAGTTTGACTCGAAGGAGTGGAAGCTGGTCTCCAATGTGGAAAACCCGGCTCTGGATGACAAGCCGGCGTACAGCTTCGAAGTCTGGGAAAAGGCTTAAAAGCATCGCGAGCGTGCTCGCTCCTACAGGGGGATGTCGATCCCAGTGTAGGAGCGAGCACGCTCGCGATAGCGGTCTATCAGACGTGCGCCAACGCCGAATGCTCATCCGCTTCCAGCAACGCCTTATCCGTCTGCTGCATCATCTGGCTGGTAATCGCCCCGGCCGTCATCGAGCCACTGACGTTCAACGCCGTCCGCCCCATATCAATCAGTGGCTCGACCGAAATCAGCAGTGCCACCAATGACACCGGCAAACCCATCGCCGGCAGCACGATCAATGCGGCAAACGTCGCACCGCCACCCACGCCGGCCACACCGGCCGAGCTCAGCGTCACAATCGCCACCAGCGTCGCGATCCACAATGGGTCCAGCGGATCGATGCCCACGGTCGGCGCCACCATCACCGCCAGCATCGCCGGGTACAGACCGGCACAGCCATTCTGGCCGATGGTCGCACCGAACGAAGCGGCAAAACTGGCGATGGACTGCGGAATGCCCAGACGACTGGTTTGCGCTTCGATGCTCAATGGAATCGTCGCTGCACTGGAGCGGCTGGTGAAGGCAAACGTCAGCACCGGCCAGATCTTGCGGAAGAAGCGCAGGGGATTGATCCCGGCAGCCGATACCAGCACGCCATGAACGACAAACATCAAGCCAAGGCCAATGTAAGACACCACGACAAAACTGCCGAGCTTGATGATGTCCTGCAGGTTGGAGCCGGCGACCACTTTGGTCATCAGCGCCAGCACACCGTATGGGGTCAGCTTCATCACCAGGCGCACCAGGCGCATCACCCAGGCTTGCAGGGTGTCGATGGCGTTGATCACTTTCTGACCTTTCTCGGCATCATCCTTGAGCAGTTGCAGCGCCGCGACACCGAGGAACGCTGCGAAAATCACCACGCTGATGATCGACGTCGGCTTGGCCCGCGCCAGATCGGCGAACGGGTTTTGCGGAATGAACGACAGCAGCAGCTGCGGCACATTCAGGTCGGCGACCTTGCCGGCGTAATCGGTCTGGATGGTTTGCAGGCGTGCCATTTCCTGGCTGCCGGCCACCAAGCCTTCGGCGGTCAGGCCGAACAGGTTGGTCAGGCCAATGCCGATCAGCGCCGCGATGGCCGTGGTGAACAGCAGCGTGCCGATGGTCAGGAAGCTGATCTTGCCCAGCGACGAAGCGTTGTGCAGGCGGGCCACGGCGCTGAGGATCGAGGCGAACACCAGCGGGATCACGATCATTTGCAGCAATTGCACATAACCGTTGCCCACCAGGTCGAACCAGCCGATCGAGGCTTTCAGTACCGGGTTACCGGCGCCGTAGACAGTGTGCAAGGCCACGCCGAACGCCACGCCCAGCACCAGTGCGAGCAGGACTTTTTTCGCCAGGCTCCACGTGGTGTGGCGGGTTTGTGCCAGGCCCAGAAGCAGGGCGAGGAACACCAGCAGATTGAGAATCAGCGGCAGATTCATTGGAACTCCCATTGGACATGTGCCAACTGCCTTCCGGGGCAGCTGCGAACCGGCAAGCCTAACAGCTTGAAAACTAATGAATTAATATCAAAAACGCAGGGTTCAAGTCGTTTTTGGAATAAGCGGATGTCGCTGTCAGAAATGCAACTGGCGCGAAAGGGACGCGGGCGGTCGCTGACAGACGAGGACTGTCACACTTATTTGTTAGCGTCGATATCTTTCATTCAGGGAGATATGCCAATGAAGTTCGCACCGAAGTTTTTGGCTTTAGCCGTTTGCCTGGGCCTCGCCGGGCAGGTACTCGCAACGGATCTGAAACACTGGCCGGCGGATCAGGCCAAGGCGCTGGACGCGATGATCGCGGCCAACGCCAACAAGGGTAACTACGCGGTGTTCGACATGGACAACACCAGTTACCGCTACGACCTCGAAGAGTCGTTGCTGCCGTTCATGGAGAACAAAGGCCTGATCACCCGCGACAAGCTCGATCCCTCCCTGAAGCTGATGCCGTTCAAGGACACCGCCGATCACAAGGAAAGCCTGTTCAGCTACTACTACCGCCTCTGCGAAGTCGACGACATGGTCTGCTACCCATGGGTCGCCCAGGTGTTCTCCGGCTTTACGCTCAAGGAACTCAAGGGCTACGTCGACGAAATGATGGCGTCCGGCAAACCGGTACCGGCGACTTACTACGAAGGTGACGTGGTCAAGAAACTCGACGTCAACCCGCCGAAGATCTTCACCGGCCAGCAAGAGCTGTACAACAAACTGATGGAGAACGGCATCGAGGTCTATGTAATGACCGCCGCCTCCGAAGAACTGGTGCGCATGGTCGCGTCCGATCCGAAGTACGGCTACAACGTCAAACCACAGAACGTGATCGGCGTGTCGCTGTTGCTCAAGGACCCGAAGACTGGCGAACTGACCACCGCGCGCAAGCAGGTCACTGCGGGCAAGTATGACGAGAAGGCCAACCTCGGCCTGGAACTGACCCCGTACCTGTGGACCCCGGCGACCTGGATGGCCGGTAAGCACGCAGCAATCCTGACCTACATCGATGAGTGGAAAAAACCGGTGCTGGTTGGCGGCGACACCCCGAGCAGCGACGGCTACATGCTGTTCCACGGTGTTGACGTGGCCAAGGGCGGCATCCACCTGTGGGTCAACCGCAAGGACAAGTACATGACCCAGATCCAGGGCATGATGGCCAAGAACGCAGCGGCCCAGGCCAAGGAAGGGTTGACGGTGACGGCCGACAAGAACTGGGTGATCGTCAAGCCGGAAGAGATCCAGTAAAGCTGCAGCGCTGCCCCCTGTAGGAGCGAGCACGCTCGCGATGGTCGTCAACGATAACGCGGGCAACCTGATACCCCGCGGTGTCTGGTCCACCATCGCGAGCATGCTCGCTCCTACAGGTGAACGGTGACCGGCAGAAATGAAAATGCCCCGCACTTGGCGGGGCATTTTCATGTTCGACGGTTAAGCCTTACAGCCCGTCGAGCATCGCCTTGTTACGCACAGCACCCTTGTCGGCACTGGTGGCCAGCAGGGCGTAGGCTTTCAGTGCGGTGGTCACTTTACGTGGGCGCACTTCCACCGGTTTCCAGCCTTTCTTGTCCTGCTCGACCCGGCGTGCAGCCAGTTCTTCGTCGCTGACCAACAGGTTGATCGAGCGGTTCGGAATGTCGATCAGCACCTTGTCGCCGTCCTGCACCAGGCCGATCGCGCCGCCGGCAGCCGCTTCAGGCGAAGCGTGGCCGATGGACAGACCGGACGTACCGCCGGAGAAACGGCCGTCAGTGAGCAGGGCGCAGGCTTTGCCCAGGCCTTTGGATTTCAGGTACGACGTCGGGTAGAGCATTTCCTGCATGCCCGGGCCGCCTTTCGGGCCTTCGTAGCGAATGATGACGATATCGCCTTCCTTCACTTCATCGGCGAGGATGCCGCGTACGGCGCTGTCCTGGCTTTCGAAGATCTTCGCGTTGCCTTCGAACACGTGGATCGACTCGTCGACGCCGGCGGTTTTCACCACGCAGCCGTCCAGGGCGATGTTGCCGTACAGCACGGCCAGGCCACCTTCTTTCGAATAGGCGTGCTCTACACTGCGGATGCAGCCGTTCTCACGGTCGTCGTCGAGGGTGTCCCAGCGGGTCGACTGGCTGAACGCGGTTTGCGTCGGGATGCCCGCAGGACCGGCCTTGAAGAAGTGGTGCACCGCTTCGTCGTTGGTCTGGGTGATGTCCCACTTGGCGATGGCTTCTTCCATGCTGCGGCTGTGCACGGTCGGCAGTTGAGTGTGCAGCAGGCCGCCACGGGCCAGCGAACCGAGGATGCTGAAAATCCCGCCGGCACGGTGCACGTCTTCCATGTGGTACTTCTGGATGTTCGGCGCGACCTTGCACAGTTGCGGAACGCTGCGGGAGAGGCGGTCGATGTCGCGCAGGTCGAAATCGATCTCGGCTTCCTGGGCGGCGGCCAGCAGGTGCAGGATGGTGTTGGTCGAACCGCCCATGGCGATGTCGAGCATCATGGCGTTTTCAAACGCCTGGAAGTTGGCGATGTTGCGTGGCAACACCGACTCGTCGTTCTCGCCGTAGTAACGCTTGCACAGCTCGACGATGGTGCGGCCAGCCTGCAGGAACAACTGCTCGCGGTCGCTGTGGGTGGCCAGGGTCGAACCGTTGCCCGGCAGGGCCAGGCCCAGGGCTTCGGTCAGGCAGTTCATCGAGTTGGCGGTGAACATGCCGGAGCACGAACCGCAGGTTGGGCACGCGCTGCGCTCGTACTCGGCGACCTTCTCGTCAGAAGCGCTGGAGTCGGCGGCGATCACCATGGCATCGACCAGGTCGAGACCATGGCTGGCCAGTTTGGTCTTGCCGGCTTCCATCGGGCCGCCGGAGACGAAGATCACCGGGATATTCAGGCGCAGGGCGGCCATCAGCATGCCGGGGGTGATCTTGTCGCAGTTGGAGATGCAAACGATGGCGTCGGCGCAGTGGGCGTTGACCATGTACTCGACGGAGTCGGCGATGATCTCGCGGCTCGGCAGCGAATAGAGCATGCCGTCGTGGCCCATGGCGATGCCGTCATCGACAGCGATGGTGTTGAATTCCTTGGCCACGCCGCCAGCGCGTTCGATTTCGCGGGCGACCAGTTGGCCCAGGTCCTTGAGGTGCACGTGGCCCGGTACGAACTGGGTGAAGGAGTTGGCAATGGCGATGATCGGCTTCTTGAAGTCGTCATCTTTCATCCCCGTGGCGCGCCACAGTGCGCGGGCACCGGCCATGTTGCGGCCGTGGGTGGATGTTTTCGAGCGGTAATCAGGCATGAAGCACTCCGGGCGGCTAATCAGGTATCAAAAGGGAAGTGAGCTTCTATTGACGTCTTGAACACTCGGAAATGGCCGTGTGTCCGGAAGTTGCCGATAACTTTGCGGGATCGCCGCGCGCTTCAGCTTGAGCTCATAAACCCGCCGGGGATGACTGGCGATGAATGTTCGCGATTCTACACGGCTGGCGGCTGGAGGGAATGGTTGGGCGCATTCACGAGACGTGCGGCCCAGGCAATGAACCTGAATCTGAATCTTGATCCGGACCTGAACCTGAACCTGTAGGAGCGAGCATGCTCGCGATGGTCGTCAACGATAACGCGGGCAACCTGACACCCAGCGGTGCCCTGTCGTCCATCGCGAGCTTGCTCGCTCCTACACAGGAGGGGCGGGTGTCAGATCCAGATGGCATCCCACAACGGGTAGTCGCCGATACGGTCGACGAGCCCTGCACGCAACGGGTTGGCGATGACGTATCGAGCGGCGGTTTTCAGATCTTCCTCCCAGCGCAGCGCCCTGTCGAAATAGCCTTTCTGCCACAGCCTGTCCGGCTGCCCCCGCGTCAGATTGATTGCCCGAGCACTTCGCGCTTTGGTGGCCTGCATCAGTTTCGGCAAATCACCGTTATGCAACTCAACCAACCAATGAAAGTGGTCCGGCATGACCACCCAGGCGATGGATGTGGCTTTGCCCGTTTCCTGAGCCTTTCTGAGCTCATGCACGAGAAGGCGACCCACACGCCAATCCTTGAAGACCGGTTCTCGTTGATGAGTGACAGCGGTAAGCAGATAAATTCGGCCATGTTCCGAATGCCGGCCGGTGCGTAACCGATGACCCTGTGACGTGCTGGACATTCCGTTGTCCTCTTCTGTGATTGGAAGAGAAAACGTTAGACGCCTCGAACAGAGCCAGCGCGGCAAAAGCGCATCAGAATGTGTACCCCCACCGCCCCTGTAGGAGCGAGCACGCTCGCGATGAACCCGAGAACAACGCGGGGTATCAGGCCGCCAGCGTTATCGTTGGCGACCATCGCGAGCGTGCTCGCTCCTACAGAGGGCAGGCTTTAGCTGTTTGGCAGCAACCGGCAGGTAATGCTCTTGATGTAGCGGGTTTCCGCAATTGCCGGATGCACCGGGTGATCCGGCCCTTGTCCACCACGTTCGAGCATCTGGATGTTGCGGTCCAGGTGGCGGGCGCTGGTCAGCAGGATGTTCTGCAGGTCGTCTTCCGGCAGGTGCATCGAGCAGGAGGCGCTGACCAGGATGCCGTCCTTGGTGAGCAGACGCATGGCTTGTTCGTTCAGGCGGCGGTAGGCGCCTTCGCCGTTCTTCATGTCTTTCTTGCGTTTGATGAAGGCTGGCGGGTCGGCCACGATCACGTCGAAACGTTCTTCGCTGGCTTTGAGTTCTTTGAGGGCTTCGAAGACGTCGCCTTCGATGCAGGTCATTTTGTCGGCAAAACCGTTCAGGGCCGCGTTGCGCTCGACGCCGTCGAGGGCGAAGCCGGATGCGTCGACGCAGAACACTTCGCTGGCGCCGAACGCGGCAGCCTGCACGCCCCAGCCGCCGATGTAGCTGTACAGGTCCAGTACGCGTTTGCCTTTGGCGTAAGGGGCCAGGCGGGCGCGGTTCATGCGGTGGTCGTAGAACCAGCCGGTTTTCTGGCCCTGGATGACCGGTGCTTCGAATTTCACGCCGTTCTCTTCGAGAGCGACCCACTCCGGCACCAGGCCGAATACGGTTTCGACGTAGCGGGTGAGGCCTTCGGCGTCACGGGCAGCGGAGTCGTTCTTGAACAGGATGCCGCTCGGCTTGAGCACCTGGGTCAGCGCCGCGATCACGTCGTCCTTGTGGGCTTCCATGGTTGCCGAAGCGATCTGGACCACCAGGATGTCGCCGAAACGGTCGACCACCAGGCCCGGCAGCAGGTCGGAATCGCCGTAGACCAGGCGATAGAACGGCTTGTCGAACAAGCGTTCGCGAATGGACAGGGCCACGTTCAGGCGATGCACCAGCAGCGACTTGTCCAGCGGCAACTTGATGTCGCGCGATAGCACGCGGGCGCAGATCAGGTTGTTCGGGCTCATGGCGACAATGCCCAGCGGCTTCCCGCCGGCGGCTTCAAGGATCGCCTGGTCGCCGGCCTTGAAACCGTGCAAAGGCGTAGCGGCTACATCGATTTCGTTGCTGTAGACCCACAAGTGACCGTTGCGCAGACGACGGTCGGCGTTGGCTTTGAGGCGCAGGCTAGGCAGGGACATGTCGTCGCTCCGGAAAAAAGAGCGGGAGTATAGCGTGTTGAGCCCCCGGGTTGGCCTGCAAGTGGACATGTGGCGAGGGTTGTCTTGCTATTTGGTATGTCGGATCCAACTTTATAAAGGTTAGAATCGCCGTCTGACCCAGAGTGTGCACAAATGTCCCAAGAGCTGACCTCCGAACAGATCCAACAAGCCCTGCAGGGCATCAGCGTACCGGCCCAGCCGCAAATCATGGTGGATTTGCAGATGGAGCAGTACATGCCCGACCCGGATCTGGAAGTCATCGCCAAGCTGATTTCCCAGGACCCGGGGCTTTCCGGTTCGCTGCTCAAGATCGTCAATTCGCCGTATTACGGGCTGAGCAACAAGATTGCCTCGATTCAGCGCGCGGTAAATCTGCTGGGCAGCCGCTCGGTCATCAACCTGATCAACGCACAGTCGATCAAGGGCGAGATGAACGACGACACCATCGTCACCCTGAACCGTTTCTGGGACACCGCTCAGGATGTGGCCATGACCTGCCTGACCCTGGCCAAGCGCATCGGCATTGAAAATGGCGACGAAGCGTATGCCCTGGGTCTGTTCCACGACTGCGGCGTGCCCTTGATGCTCCAGCGTTTCCCCGACTACATGGGTGTTCTGGAGCAGGCCTATGCCAACGCCAGTGCCGAATGCCGGGTGGTAGACACCGAGAATCAGGTGTTCAATACCAATCACTCGGTGGTCGGGTATTACACGGCCAAGTCCTGGCGCCTGCCGGAGCACGTGAGCGCGGCGATCGCCAATCACCACAATGCATTGGCGATATTCAGCGATGAGTCTTCGCGCAACAGTTCGTTGAAGAACCTGCTGGCGATCCTGAAGATGGCCGAGCACATTTGCGCGTCGTACCGGGTGCTGGGCAACCAGACCGAAGATCACGAGTGGAACAGCGTCGCACCGCTGGTGCTCGATTATGTCGGCCTCTCGGACTACGACTTCGAGAACCTCAAGCAGACGATTCGCGACCTCGGTACTCATCGCTGAGTACCGGGCTTTCTTCTTTCTAGAGAGCACCATGCCTGAATTGCCAGAAGTCGAAACCACCCGTCGCGGCATCGCGCCGTACCTGGAAGGCCAGCGTGTCAGCCGGGTGATCGTGCGCGATCGTCGCTTGCGTTGGCCTGTTCCCGAAGACCTCGATGTGCGCTTGTCCGGGCAGCGCATCGTACTGGTGGAGCGGCGGGCCAAGTACCTGCTGATCAATGCCGAAGTCGGCACCTTGATCAGCCACTTGGGCATGTCAGGCAATTTGCGCCTGGTGGAAGCCGGGCTGCCGGCGGCCAAGCATGAGCATGTGGACATCGAGCTGGAATCGGGCCTGGCGCTGCGCTACACCGACCCGCGGCGCTTTGGTGCAATGCTCTGGAGTCTCGATCCGCTCAATCACGAGTTGCTCATCCATCTGGGGCCGGAGCCGCTGACCGATCTGTTCGACGGCGAGCGTCTGTTCCAGCAGTCCCGTGGTCGCTCGATGGCGGTCAAGCCGTTCATCATGGATAACGCGGTGGTGGTGGGCGTGGGCAACATCTACGCGACTGAAGCGTTGTTCGCCGCCGGGATCGACCCGCGCCGCGAAGCCGGGAGCATTTCCCGGGCGCGTTACTTGAAGCTGGCCATCGAGATCAAACGCATCCTGGCGGCTGCCATCGAGCGCGGCGGTACCACGCTGCGGGACTTTATCGGTGGTGACGGTCAGCCTGGCTACTTCCAGCAGGAACTGTTCGTGTATGGCCGTGGCGGTGAACACTGCAAAGTCTGTGGCACGGGGCTGCGGGAAGTGAAACTCGGGCAGCGCGCCAGCGTTTTTTGCCCGCGCTGCCAGAGCTGAAATTCAGTTAGGCTGATGACGCCTTCGCGAGCAGGCTCGCTCCCACAGGGGGTTTGTGTACGACGCAGATCCAGTGTGGGAGCGAGCCTGCTCGCGATGGCGGCCTGACAGGCGCCAGAAGCCTCAGGCCTTGCCGGTAATTTTCCGGTACTTCTCCATCAACTCCTCTTGAGTCTCCGGATGGGCTTCGTCCAGTGGAATGCAATCCACCGGGCAGACCTGCTGGCACTGCGGTTCGTCGTAGTGGCCGACGCACTGGGTGCACAGGTTCGGGTCGATCACGTAGATCTCTTCGCCTTGGGAAATGGCGGCGTTCGGGCACTCGGGTTCGCAGACGTCGCAGTTGATGCAATCGTCGGTGATGATCAGGGACATGCTAACTCCAGCCGGGGCGGCAAGCCCGGGCGCAATAAACCAATGCGCACAATTGTGCCGCATTGGCGCCTGCGTTGCACGCGGGCGCCGCTTGAGCGGTGTTTACTTCTTGAAGCGTTCTTTCAGTGCGTCCGCCACCGCAGGGTGCACGAACTTGGTGATGTCGCCGCCCAGGGCCGCGATTTCACGGACCAGCGTCGAGGAAATGAACGAGTAACGCTCGGACGGGGTCAGGAACAGGCTTTCCACGTCCGGCGCCAGTTGGCGGTTCATGTTGGCCAGCTGGAATTCGTATTCGAAGTCCGACACCGCGCGCAAACCACGCAGGAATACGTTGGCATTCTGCTCTTTGGCGAAGTGCGCCAGCAGTGTCGAGAAGCCGACGACTTCAACGTTCGGCAGATGTTTAGTGACCTCGCGCGCCAGTTCTACCCGTTGTTCCAGAGGAAACAGCGGGTTTTTCTTGGGGCTTGCGGCGACGGCGATGATCACGTGATCGAACAGGCGCGAGGCGCGTTCGACCAGATCGCCATGGCCCTTGGTAATAGGGTCGAAGGTACCTGGGTACAACACTCGGTTCATCGCGTCGTCCTGGCGGGAATCCGTTGGGGAGTCGGATGGTATCGCAGCCTTCCCGGTCGGCCAAGTCGCCTGTGGGGTAAGAAAGCACTATAGACGATGGGAATAATCGCCATTTTCATGGGTTTTTTAAACGTTCGGCCAGGGATGTCGCCAGTTGTGCCGTCAGTCCGTAGACCGACAACTGTGGGTTGGCGCCAATGCTGGTGGGGAACAGCGAACCGTCGTGGATCGACAGATTGCCCAGTTGATGATGTCGGCCGAGGCTGTCGGTTACCGCGTTCGTCGGGTCTTCACCCATGGCGCAACCGCCCATCACATGGGCACTGCCCAGGCGTGTGCGATACAGCTCCAGGCTCAGGCTGTCGATCAGTGTGCGCGCTTCGGCGAGGGTTTTCACGTAGCGGGCGTCGGCGTGCATCGGCATGACAGCCTTGGCGCCACCGGCAAACTGGATCTCGGCCATGGTATGGAATGCCCGGCGCAATCCATCCCAGGCGTACGGTGACAGCTGGTAATCCAGCACGGGCGTGTCATCGCTGCGCAATTCGACGCTGCCACCGGGGCTGTCCGGGTGAAAACCATCGCGCAGCAAAGCCAGCATGGCGTGGGTATGCGCAAGATTGGCCATGTGCTGTGAGTTTTCCTCGCCGAAACCACCCAGCAATGTCGTGGCCAGCGCCGGGTGCAGGGGCGGGACTTCCAGTTTGAAGGACATCTTGCCCGTGGTGCCGTCCTGCCATTGGAAATGGTCGGAATAGATCGATTGCGGTGCGCCGTAGAAGGGGTTGACCACTTCGTCGAACAACGCGGCGGACATGTTCACCGGGTGCAGGAACGTACGCTTTCCAAGGCGCTTGTGTGGGTCGGGTGCCCCCGAGCGCATCAGCAACGCCGGGCTGTTGATCCCGCCTCCGGCCAGTACGAAATGTCTCGCCTTGACCGTGATGGAGCGCCCGGTCGGTGCGACGCAGCGTTCATCCATCGCCGAACAGTGCAGGCCGATGACCTTGTCGCCGCTGATGGTAAGTTTTTCGGCGCGAGCCAGGTAAAGCAGTTCGCCGCCTTTTTCCAGAGTCGCCGGAATGGTGGTGACCATCATCGATTGCTTGGCGTTGGTCGGGCAGCCCATGCCGCAGTAGCCGAGGTTCCAGCAGCCGCGTACGTTGCGCGGGATGACGTGCCATGAGTAATCCAGAGCTTCGCAGCCCTTGCGGATCACGTCATTGTTGGCGTTGGGCGGCACCATCCACGGTGCGACACCCAGGCGCTGTTCCATTTTCTCGAACCAGGGCGCCATTTCCGCCGGGCTGTGACCCTTGACGTTGTGCTCTTTGGCCCAGTGTTCCAGGGTCGGCTCCGGGGTGCGGAAGCTGGAGGTCCAGTTGATCAGCGTGGTGCCGCCGACCGCCCGGCCCTGGAGGATGGTGATCGCGCCGTCCTTGCTCATGCGGCCGATGCCTTCCTGATAAAGGCTGGTGTAGGCCTGGTCTTCGAGCATCTTGAAGTCGCTGCTGGTCTTGAGCGGGCCTTCCTCGATCAGCAGCACCTTATAGCCGGCCGCGCTGAGGATTTCGGCGGTGGTGCCGCCACCGGCACCGCTGCCGATGATCGCCACGTCCGCTTCGAGCGTCAGGTCCCGGGTCAGTTGCGAGCCGTTCCAGGTTTTCCAGCCTCGGGCCATGCCTTCGCGAAATGGATCAGGTACGGGCATCTTCGGGTTCTCTTTTTATTATTGAGGTATAGGGTCAAGTGTGGGAGCGAGCCTGCTCGCGATAGGGGCGACTCGATTTCAGACTGTTGGCGGCCCGGGATACCCGCAATGCGCCCACGATTCCTTGCGGCTGTACCAGGCCATCATCACCAGTTGCAGCAATGAACTGTGACCCATGCGCAGCAGGCTCAACGAGCTGTTTTCCCATCGATCGAGAAAATGTCGAATATCGTCGGCACTGGCGTTTTCCCAGCTGCCCCAGATTCCGGTCAACGGTCCGCGAGTCACGGTCATGCCCAGCACATCGAACAGTTGCCGGGTCAGCTTGAGCATTTCCGGCGACAGGTGGGCGAGGCTGTAGTCCAGGCTTTCAAGTGTGCCTTCGACCGCTTCGGGCATCCGTTCGGAGGGCGCCGCACCTTCGAGCATGACCGGAATCAACGCCCGTAAAAACAGCAGATCGCCGCTGCGCAGGGTGACGAAACCACTGGACGGCGTACTCGGTGAACAGCCGCTGAGGCTGGCGCCCAATCCGGCGGTGGCAAGGAAGGCGGTGGCGCCGAGGCTGAATTTAAGCAGCCCGCGCCGTGACAGCGCGGGTGAATCGGACAGGCTGGGGATCATTATTGTTATTACCCGACGGTGATGATCGTTAGCGGATGAACAGCTTCTGGATCAGCTTCTGGATGGATTTGCCGTACGGCGGGTAGATCAGTTTCGCCGCGTTGAACCGCTGTTTAATCAGCACGCCCTTGGCCTTGCTGAAGGTCAGGAAGCCTTCATGGCCATGGTAATGGCCCATGCCCGAGGCACCGATACCGCCGAACGGCATGTCGTCCTGGGCGACGTGCAGGAGGGTGTCATTCAGGCATACGCCACCGGAATGGGTCTCGTGCAGCACGCGCTGTTGTTCGCGCTTGTCATAGCCGAAGTAGTACAGCGCCAGTGGGCGCGGGCGCTGGTTGATGTAGGCGAATGCCTGGTCCAGATCCTTGTACGGCACGATCGGCAGCAATGGCCCGAAGATCTCGTCCTGCATCACTGTCATGTCGTCAGTGACATTGAGCAGCAGGCTGTGGCTCATGCGGCGGCCCTGACCCTGGTCGAACAGCGGCATCAACAGCGCACCCTTGCTGGTGGCGTCGCTGACGTAGCCGTTGAGGCGCGCCAGTTGGCGCTCATTGATGATCGCGGTGTAGTCCGGGTTGTCGGCGAGTGTCGGATAGAATCCGCGGACGGCCGTGCGATAGGCTTCGACGAAACCACCGACGCGATCCTCCGGCACCAGCACATAGTCCGGGGCCACGCAGGTCTGGCCGGCGTTCAGGGTCTTGCCGAAGGCAATGCGCTCGGCGGCGTCCTTGAGCGGTACATCCCGGGAAACGATGGCCGGGGACTTGCCGCCCAGTTCCAGGGTCACCGGCGTCAAATTCTCCGCGGCGGCGCGCATGACGTGTTTGCCGATGCTGGTGGCGCCGGTGAACAGCAGGTGATCGAACGGCAGTCGCGAGAAGGCCACGCCCATATCAGCCTCGCCCAGAACCACGCAAACCAGGTCTTCGGGGAAGATGCGCGCCAGCAGTTGCTTCATCAGCAGGCCGGTTGCGGGTGTCGATTCACTGAGCTTGAGCATCACTCGATTGCCCGCCGACAGCGCACCGACCAGCGGGCCGATGGCCAGGTAGAGTGGGTAGTTCCACGGCACGATGACCCCGACGACGCCCAGCGGTTGGTAAACGACTTTGGCAGAGGCGGGCTGGAAAGCGGCGCCAACCTTGCGACGCGAGGCTCGCATCCAGCCCGCGAGGTGTTTGCTGGCGTAATGGATGCCGTGCAGGCTGGGCATCAGTTCGGCGAGCAGGGTTTCATCGGCGCTGCGATGGCTGAAGTCCTGACTGATCGCATCGATCAGGGCCTGGCGTTCATTGTTCAATAAATCCTTCAGCGCCTTGAGCCATTGCTGACGCTGTGCGGCGGGTGGCATCGGGTTGGCGGTGTACGCGGCACGCTGGGCGTCGAACAGCGCCTGAAGCTCTTCCAGCGGCCGCTGTAGGTTCTGCAGGTAGGAAATTTCAGCAGTCATGGTCGGCTCCGGATTTATTGTAATGAAGCACTTTTTAGAGTCTATGCTCTAGAAAGTCAAATGACATCCTGGAACGGCCTTGTTTTATCCGCTCGCGGATAGATCTAAGATGCCCGTCAACGCACTCTGAATTAAAGCTCAAGCCATGGCCCCACGGATCAAAACCAACGAGCGCATCGTGCAGAACAGCCTGGAGCTGTTCAATCAACAGGGCGAGCGCAGTATCAGCACCAACCACATTGCTGCCCATATGGAAATTTCCCCGGGCAACCTGTACTACCACTTCCCTAACAAGCAGGCGATCATCGCCGTGTTGTTCAGCGAGTACGAAAGCCTGGTGGACAGCTTCCTGCGCCCGCCCCAGGGCCGTGCCGCCACGGTGGAAGACAAGCGCTACTACCTCAAGGAGCTGCTGTCGGCGATGTGGCGCTATCGGTTTTTGCATCGCGATCTCGAACACTTGCTCGACAGCGATCCGGACCTGGCCGATCGCTATCGACGCTTTTCCCAGCGGTGTCTGATCCAGGGGGCGGCGATCTACGAAGGCTTTGTCGCCGCCGGCATTTTGAAGATGGACAAGGTGCAGATCGAATCCCTGACCCTCAATGCCTGGATCATCCTCACGTCCTGGGTGCGCTTCCTGTGCACCACCCGGGAGAATTCCAGCCACTTGAGCGAACAGGCCATTAAACGCGGGGTTTATCAGGTTCTGGTGCTGGAAACCGGGTTCGTCACGGATCAGTCCCGCGATGCGGTCAATGCCTTGTTCGAAGAGTTTTACGTGCCCATGGCCCAGGCACTGGAAGAAGTACAGTAGGATCAAGACCGACTTAATCACGGGAGCCCGTTATGCCGATTGCGCAACTGATCAGCCCGCAAGCGCTGGACCTGAAAAAGGACCAGCCGGGGCTGGTGATTCTGGATTGTCGTTTTGCCCTCGAAGACCCGGATTACGGTCAGCGCAGCTATGCCGAAGGGCACATTGCCGGTTCGAGTTATGCCGACCTCGAGCGTGACCTGAGTGGCGCCGTGGTCAAGGGCGTGACCGGGCGCCATCCGTTACCCGAGCCGGGGCGACTGATCGAGCGCTTGCAAGCCTGGGGCATCAACGCCGATAGCGAAGTGGTGCTGTATGACGACGGCCCGGGTGCCTTTGCCGCGCGGGCCTGGTGGTTGCTGGCCTGGCTGGGCAAGCGCGACGGTGTATTCATCCTCGATGGCGGTCTCAAGGCCTGGCATGCGGACGGTTTGCCGCTGAGCCTGGATGCGCCGGCGATCACCCGTGGCGCCTTCACCGGAAGTCCTGACACGGCGTTGTTGATCAGCGCCGAGCAATTGCAAAAGCGCCTGTCCCGGCCAGAACTGACCCTGCTCGACGCCCGCGCACTGCCGCGTTTCAAGGGTGAAGTGGAGCCGATCGACCCAGTCGCCGGACACATTCCCGGCGCCCAATGTGCGGCGTTTACCGACAACCTGGGTGGTGGCGGTCGTTTTCTGCCGGCCGATCAGCTCAAGCAGCGTTTTGCCGCGAAACTGGGCGATCGTTCGCCGAACGATCTGGTGGCGTACTGCGGTTCCGGCGTGACGGCGTGCCACAACCTGTTTGCGTTGTGTCTGGCCGGTTATCCGTTGGGTTCGTTGTATGCCGGTTCGTGGAGCGAATGGATCAACGAACCTGCGCGGGGCGTCGCCACGGGCGAATAATCACCACGAAACCCTGTGGGAGCGAGCCTGCTCGCGAAGGCGGTGTGACAGTCAAACAAGAGGGTGGCTGAACCACCGCATTCGCGAGCAGGCTCGCTCCCACATTGAACACCCTCTTCATCAAGGTCCGGGAAACTGCCGGGCACTGCGATACGCCCCCGGCCCAACCCCATACACCTGCTTGAACTGCCGACTGAGGTGGCTCTGGTCGGCAAATCCCAGCTGCATTGCGACCTCCAGCGGCAGACAACCGCTTTGCAGCAACGCCCGCGCCCGGGCGATGCGCTGTTGCATCAACCAGGTGTGCGGCGGCATGCCCGTGGCCCGGCGGAACACCCGGGCGAAATGGAAGGGCGAGAGGTTGACCGCGGCCGCCAGCTCCTCCAGTGAGGGCGGTGCCGCCAGTTGCGCGTGCAGCAATTCCTTGGCCAGGCTCACGGCCCGGTGCTCCTTGCCGGGTTTATCGGCATCGGGCACCGCCGCATGACGCTGCAACAGCGACAACACCAGTTCGCGCCAGACCGTTTGTTGCTGCAATGCGGTGGCCGGGCTTTCCAGCAAGCGGTGGAGTTGGCAGAAGCCGTTCACCAGATCCTGATCGCGGTACAGCGTGGCACCGAAGGCCGGCAAGTGGTGGGTCGGCAGTTCGAGTTCAGCCAGCAGCGAGGTGATCTGTCCGCTGTCGGGATAAAACGCCCGGTATAGCCAGCCATCCTCGGTGCCTTTGTGGCCGGTGTGCAGCTCATCGGGGTTGATCAGCACCAGGGTTCCGCTGCCTGCCAGGTGTTCGGCGCCGCGATAGCGATAACGCTGGGCGCCGGCCATGATCATGCCGATCACATAGCCGTCATGCACATGCGGGGCGAAACGATGGTCGATGTAGCGTGCGGACAGTAACTCCACCCCGGCCAGTGGCGGGGTTTGCCAGAAGTGGATCGACTCGCCTTGATCAGCGTCCATGACTCAGGCACGCCCTGCGGTGGCCAGCCACTCGGGGATGCGTCGCTCCAGGTAGTAACCCGGTTGCCTGAGCGTGCCGTCAACGAAGCCGACATGCCCACCCTTGGCTTGCAATTCGAATTGCGTGCAAGCGGACAGCTCATCGACGTGCGGCAGGCTGTGGGGAAACACGAAGGGGTCGTCGGCGGCCTGAATCATCAAGGTCGGCGTACGAATTTCGCCAAGGAAATAGCGACTGGAAGCTCGGCGATAGTAATCCTCGGCATCGGCGAAACCGTGCAGCGGTGCGGTGACGCGTCCGTCGAAATCCCAGAACGTACGCATGTTTTCCAGTGATCCGAGAGCCGCCAGGGCTGTCAGGCCATCCTCGCGTCCATCGTGCAGGAACTGTCGCTGTTTGTTCTTGATGTAGGCGACCATCTCGCGCATGAAGTGCGCCTGGTAAACCCTGGAAAACCCCTGGCCGATGCGGTCGGCGCACTGGTCCAGGCGAAAGGGTACCGACACCGCCACGGCTCCCGTCAAGTCGCTGTCGCTGCCGGTTTCGCCCAAATGCTTGAGCAGCACATTGCCGCCCAGCGAGTAGCCGACGGCATACAGCGGTGCGAGAGGGCGTTTGGCCCGCAGGTGCCTGATGGTTTCGGCGAGGTCTTCGCTGGCGCCGGAATGGTAGCTGCGGGGCAACAGGTTGGGTTCGCCTGAGCAGCCGCGCCAGTTAAGTGCGACGCTGGCCCAGCCGCGCTCGCCCAGGGCCTTTTGCATTCCGGCGACATAAGGTGAATTCGAGGAGCCGGTGAGCCCGTGCAGCACCAGCACCAAAGGCGCGTCGGCGCTGTGCGGACCGTGCCAGTCGAGATCGAGGAAGTCGCCATCTTCGAGCCAAAGGCGTTCACGCTCGCGCTCGAGGTGCGTGGTCTTGCGCCACAACGGTCCCCACAAGGTTTGCAAGTGCGGGTTGCCGAGGCCCAGGGCGGGGGTGAAGTGTTCTGGTGGATGGGGCACGATGATTCTCGATGCAGCGGTGCGTAGCGGGTACGCACCTTTTTCAGGCCGGTCGATTAACCGGCGATCTCTGCCATACGTTGCCACAACGAGTAATACACGCGCCCGGATTTTTGCTCCCGGTGCAGGCGCCAGTTCTGCGGCAGGCCAAGGGTCGAGGGTGCGCTTTCGCTTTCTGTATACACCCAGGCATCTTCGGCCAGCCACTGACGCTCTTCGAGCAGTGTGCAAACGGTGGGCAGCAGATTCTGGTTGAACGGTGGGTCGAGGAACACCAGGTCGTAGGCTGTCGCTGTCTGGGTTTCCAGGTAGCGCAGGGCGTCGGCGGTCTGGACATGACCGTTGGTGCAACGCAGCGTACCCAGGTGCTCCTTCAGGCTGGATACCGCAAGGCTGCTGGCATCCAGCGCCTGGCCCATGGCCGCGCCACGGGACAGGGCTTCGAGGAATAGCGCACCGCTGCCAGTGAATGGGTCGAGCACCTTGGCGCCCGGCACGTAAGGTGCGAGCCAGTTGAACAGGGTTTCACGCACGCGGTCCGGCGTCGGGCGCAGACCCGGGGCGTCAGGAAAGCTCAGCTTCCGGCTGCGCCATTCGCCGCCGATGATGCGCAGCTGGTTCACGCCGTTATGGACGTTGCGGACAGGTTTTTTCGAATGAGTAGCCATTAATGCTCCGGAACCCCGAGCGGTTGCTCGGAAGGTTTATCGGTTGGGGCCGGTAACGGCTTTTGCGGCACGGTCGGGCCAGCGCTGACGATGACCATTTTATCCGCGCTCAGGTGTTTGTTCATGGCAGCTTTGACCTGCTCGACGGTCAAGTCCCCGGACTGCTGCATGAAGTCCTCCAGGTGACTCAACGGCAGGTTATAGAAACCGATGGCGCCCAGTTGGCCGACAATATCGGCGTTGCTTGCGGTGGACAGCGGGAAGCTGCCGGCCAGTTCGCGCTTGGCATCGTCGAGTTCTTTTTCGGTCGGGCCGGTTTTAAGGTAGTCGGCCAGTACATCCTGCACCAGTTTCAGGGTGCCTTCGCTCATCTCGGCGCGAGTTTGCAGGTTGATCATGAATGGGCCGCGCACCTGCATCGGAGTGAAACCCGAATATACGCCGTAAGTCAGGCCGCGTTTCTCGCGGACTTCGCTCATCAACCGGGTGCCGAAGCCGCCGCCACCGAGAATCTGGTTTCCCATGGACAATGCCGCGTAGTCCGGGTCATCGCGGTCTATACCCAGTTGCGTGAGCATCAGGGTGGTCTGCTTGGACGGGAACTCGATATGGCCGACGCTGGCCTTGGGTTCGACGGGTTGCGCGATCTTCGGCAGGGCCGGGCCTTTGGGCAGGGCGCTGGAAACCTGCGCGGCAATGGCTTCTGCTTCTGCGCGGGACAGATCCCCGACCAGTGCGATCACCGCGTTGCCGGCCGCGTAGGCTTTCTCGTGGAACGTACGCAGTTGTGCCGCGGTGATCGCCGGTACGCTTTTCGCCGTGCCATCGCTGGAATGCGCGTACGGATGATCGCCATACAAGCGGTTCATCAGTTCCAGGCTCGCCAGTTTGCCGGGGTTCTGTTTCTGGTATTCGAAACCGGCGAGCATCTGGTTCTTGATGCGGGCCAGCGAGTCGGCAGGGAACGTCGGCTTGCCGACGACTTCGGCAAAAAGTTTCAGGGCCGGCTCGCGCTGGTCCCTGGCACTGAGGCTGCGCAGCGAAGCGATTGCCATGTCCTTGTAGGCACCGTTGCCGAAATCGGCGCCCAGGCCTTCGAAGCCCTGGGCAATGGCACCGACGTCCTTGCCGGCCACACCTTCGTTGAGCATGGCGTTGGTCAGCAGCGCCAGGCCCGGTGCAGTGCCGTCCTGGCTGCTGCCGGCGGCGAAGATCAGGCGCATGTCGAACATCGGCAGTTCATGGGCTTCGACAAACAGCACCTTGGTGCCTTCGGCGGTGTTCCAGGTTTGCACGTCCAGCTTGCGGTGGTTCGGGGCCTTGCCGTTGAGCTCGGCCAGCGATTGCAGCTTCTGGCTGGCCCGGGCCTTGTCCAGGGCTTCACTGGCATTGGTTTCGCCAGAACGCGACAAATAGAACGCGGCGCCACCGATAACGGTAACGGCGACCAGGCCGACCAGGGCCAGGCGGGAGGGTTTACGCTCACTCATGAGTCGTCTCCAGGGGCAGTACATGGGCGACGCTGAGACGTTCGCGGGTGAAATACAGCCTGGCGGCTTTCTGGATGTCTTCGGGGGTAACGCTTTCCAGGTCGGCCAGTTCTGTGTCCATCAGTTTCCATGACAGGCCGACGGTTTCCAGTTGGCCGATGGCAGTGGCCTGGCTGGTGATCGAGTCGCGCTCGAAGACCAGGCCGGCGATGACTTGCGCGCGCACCCGTTGCAGTTCCTCGGCGGTAGGTGCCGTGGTTTTCAACTGGTCGAGCAGCTTCCACAAGCCGGCTTGCGCCTGGGCGATGGTCTTGTGTTTCTGCGAGTTTGGCGATGCCGACAGGGTGAAAAGACTGTCGCCTCGGGTGTAGGCGTCGTAACTCGATGAGCCGCCGGACACCAGTTCTTCTCCACGCTCCAGTTGTGTCGGGATGCGTCCGCTGTAGCCACCGTCGAGCAGCGCCGAGATCAGCCGCAGGGCATTGACCAGACGCTTGTCGTCGGCGGTGGCAATGCTCGGCACGTTGAAGGCCAGCATCAGGCTGGGCAATTGGGTCTGCACATGCAGGGTGATCTGACGCTCGCCCGGCTCGGCCAGTTCCAGCGGTTTTTTCGCGGCTGGTACATCACGCCTGGCGATCGGGCCGAAATAGCGTTGGGCCAGGGTTTTGACTTCGTCCGGGGTGACATCGCCAACCACCACCAGCGTGGCGTTGTTGGGCACGTACCAGGTCTGGTACCAGTGACGCAGCTCTTCGACTTTCATCCGCTCAAGGTCGGCCATCCAGCCGATGGTCGGCGTGTGGTAGCCGCTGGCCGGGTAGGCCATGGCCTTGAAACGCTCGTAGGCCTTGGACATCGGCTTGTCGTCGGTGCGCAGGCGACGTTCTTCCTTGATGACTTCGATTTCCCTGGCGAACTCATCGGGTGGCAGGCGCAAGCTGGCCATGCGGTCGGCTTCCAGTTCGAAGGCTACGCCCAGGCGATCCCTGGCCAGCACCTGGTAATAGGCGGTGAAGTCGTCGCTGGTGAATGCATTCTCTTCAGCGCCAAGATCGCGCAGGATCAGCGAGGCTTCGCCGGGGCCTACCTTCTCGCTGCCCTTGAACATCATGTGTTCCAGGGCGTGGGACAGACCGGTATTGCCCGGCGTCTCGTAGCTGGAGCCGACCTTGTACCAGACCTGGGAAACCACCACGGGTGCACGGTGGTCTTCACGCACGATAACCTTCAGACCATTGTCGAGGGTGAATTCATGGGTGGGTTGCGGGTCGGCGGCAAGAACGTAAAGGGGCAGGCAAACCATGCTGAGCAGCAGGCCTGCGGCGCGGCGGGCAAGAGCATTCATTCGTTTTCAAACCTTTGGGGCTGCCCGCTTGTTCTTAGCGTCAGCGGGCGAGAGGGTGCTAGGATACTGATCCGTTTTACTGGCGGCCACGCCTATCAGGCCTTTGACTGGCCTGCGGGTTGCCTGGGTTACCGGCGGAAACTTTGAGTTTGTCAGCTAAACTCTGCGTTTTCGCCGACGATGCCGTTCCAGTCCTTCGTATTAGTCGACCTTTGAGGCGCCGTTGGCTCCTCGACAAAATGTTGCGCGTGAACAAGCTGGGTCAATCGCAGTCTGTTCTGCATCGAATATTTATTTGCCGGGGCGCCATTGGCGCGTCGCTACCGTGAGATAGCCGTCCCCCATGTTTGGTTCCAACGACGACAAGAAGACCCCAGCTGCGGCTGGCGAGAAAAAAAGCCTGTTCGGATGGCTGCGCAAAAAGCCGCAGGAACCCGTCGTCGAACAGCCACAAGCCATTCCTGAGCCGGCACCTGTCGCGGCTCCGGTAATAGAAGAACCGCCCGCGCCGGTGGTCTTGCCGATTGCCGAGCCGGTCAGCGAAACCATCGACCAGCCGCGGGCCACCGCTGCCGCGCCATGGCTGACCCTGCCGGTGGCGGAAGAACCGGTGGCATTGGTCGAGAATGACCTGGCCCCTCACGTGACCCCGCCGATTCCGGCCCCTGTTCATGCGCCAGTGGTCGAGCCGGTGGTGGCGCCAGTCGTTGTGGCTGAGCCTGCACCGGTTGTTACCGAACCAGTGGTCCCGCCCGTTGTAGCGCCGGTAGCCCCGATTGTTGCTGCACCTGCTTCCGTGCCTGCTCCCGTCGAAACTCCGGTCGAGCCGGTACGCACCGAGGAAACCAAAGCCGGTTTCTTCGCCCGCCTCAAGCAGGGCCTGTCCAAGACCAGCGCCAGTATCGGCGAAGGCATGGCCAGCCTGTTCCTGGGCAGGAAGGCCATCGATGACGAACTGCTTGAAGACCTCGAAACCCGTCTACTGACCGCCGACGTTGGTGTCGAAGCCACTTCGGTGATCATTCAGCGTTTGACGCAGAAGGTCGCGCGCAAAGAGCTGGCCGACTCCGATGCCCTGTACAAATCCCTGCAGGCCGAATTGGCCGCCATGCTCAAGCCTGTCGAGCAGCCGCTGAAAATCACGTCGCAGAACAAGCCGTTCGTGATTCTGGTGGTCGGCGTCAACGGCGCCGGCAAGACCACCACCATCGGCAAGCTGGCGAAGAAGCTGCAGCTGGAGGGCAAGAAAGTCATGCTCGCCGCCGGCGACACCTTCCGCGCGGCGGCGGTGGAGCAGTTGCAGGTCTGGGGCGAGCGCAACAAGATTCCGGTGATCGCGCAGCACACAGGCGCCGACTCGGCGTCGGTGATCTTCGATGCCGTGCAGGCCGCCAAGGCCCGTGGCATCGACGTGCTGATCGCCGACACCGCCGGTCGCCTGCACACCAAAGACAACCTGATGGAAGAGCTGAAAAAGGTTCGCCGCGTGATCGGCAAGCTCGACGTCGAGGCTCCTCACGAAGTGCTGTTGGTGCTGGACGCCGGCACCGGCCAGAACGCCATCAACCAGGCCAAGCAATTCAATCAGACCGTCGAGCTGACGGGCCTGGCGCTGACCAAGCTCGACGGCACCGCGAAAGGCGGGGTGATTTTCGCCCTGGCCAAGCAATTTGGCCTGCCGATCCGCTATATCGGCGTAGGCGAAGGCATCGACGATTTACGTACCTTTGAAGCAGAACCCTTTGTCCAGGCATTGTTTGCCGAGCGGGAGCGTTCATGATTCGTTTCGAGCAGGTCGGTAAGCGCTACCCGAACGGTCACGTCGGCTTGCATGAGCTGAGCTTTCGAGTCCGTCGTGGCGAGTTTCTGTTTGTCACCGGCCATTCCGGCGCCGGCAAAAGTACCCTGTTGCGGCTGCTGCTGGCCATGGAGCGCCCCACCAGCGGCAAGTTGCTGCTCGCCGGGCAAGACCTGAGCACCATCAGCAACGCACAGATTCCTTTCCTGCGTCGGCAGATCGGTGTGGTGTTCCAGAATCACCAGTTGCTGTTCGATCGCACGGTGTTCAACAACGTCGCGTTGCCTCTGCAGATCCTGGGGTTGTCCAAGGCCGAGATCGCCAAGCGCGTGGACTCGGCACTGGAGCGTGTGGCGCTGTCGGATAAAGCCGATCTGTACCCGGGCGACCTTTCCACCGGTCAGCAACAGCGTGTCGGCATCGCCCGCGCCATCGTCCATCGCCCGGCCTTGCTGCTGGCGGATGAACCCACCGGTAACCTCGACCCGCGTCTGGCCGCCGAGATCATGGGGGTGTTCGAAGACATCAATCGCCTGGGTACCAGCGTGCTGATCGCCAGTCACGACCTGGCCCTGATCGCCCGCATGCGCCATCGCATGCTGACATTGCAACGCGGTCGATTGATCGGTGACGGGGAGGCGACCGTATGAGTGCAACACGTAGTCCCAAGGTTTCCGAGCGCGTGGCCCCGAAGGCCGCCGATCCGCAGCCGCAAAAGAAAAAGCACGACGATGACGACGGGCCGGACTTTGCCACGTTGTTCCGCGCCTGGATCGAAAGCCATCGCGCCAGCATGATCGACAGCCTGCGCCGCCTGGGCAAGCAGCCCATCGGCAGTTTTTTCACCTGCATGGTGATGGCGGTGGCCCTGAGTTTGCCCATGGGCCTGTCACTTTTGCTAAGTAATGTCGAGCGATTGGGCGGTTCCTGGCAGCGTGCGGCGCAGATTTCCCTGTATCTGGATCTTGAGGCCAAGCCGGCCGAAGGTGAATCGCTGCGCGATCAGATCAAGGGCATGCCTGGCGTCGCCGATGCCGAATATGTTGGTCGCGAGCAGGCGCTGGAGGAGTTCCAGCAACAGTCCGGTCTGGGCGAGGCGCTCAAGGAATTGCCGGAGAACCCGCTGCCGGGCGTGGTCCTGGTGACGCCGACCGAAGTCGACAAGCCAGCTCTTGAAGCATTAAGACAAAAACTATCCGAGCTGCCCAAGGTACAGCAGGCGCAACTTGATCTAGTCTGGGTCGAGCGTCTGGCAGCCATTCTCAAGCTGGGTGACCGCTTTGTCTTCGGTCTGACCGTGCTTCTGGTTTCTGCATTACTTTTGGTGATAGGCAATACCATTCGTCTTCATATTGAAAACCGCCGCACAGAGATAGAAGTGATTAAACTGGTCGGCGGCACTGACAGCTATGTGCGCAGGCCCTTTCTATATATGGGTGCGCTTTATGGCTTCGGTGCGGGGATTCTGTCCTGGGGCGTGCTTGCGTTTGGTCTTGATTGGCTGAACGACGCGGTGGTAGGGCTGGCCGGTTTGTACGGCAGTGATTTTGCGCTGGCCGGAGTGCCAGTTGCCGACGGTCTGTCTCTCTTGCTTGGCGCGGTGCTGTTGGGGTATATCGGTGCATGGATTGCAGTCGCACGCCACCTGAGGGAGCTTGCGCCTAAGTAGTATCATTTTGCTCGTATTGACCTTTCAGCGTTTTTGGGTTTTAGGGAACTTGTCTTTCGGTTTCCGGTCAATTTTCGCAGTGCTGAACTGCACGAGTTTGTAAGTCGGAGGTTTTTTCGTATGACCAATTCTTTGCAACCTGCATATGCGCTGGTCCCGGGTGCGAACCTGGAGGCCTATGTGCACACCGTCAACAGCATTCCATTGCTGTCGCCGGAGCAGGAGCGTGAACTGGCCGAGAGTCTCTATTATGAGCAGGATCTGGGGGCGGCTCGGCAGATGGTGCTCGCCCACCTGCGTTTTGTCGTACATATCGCCCGTAGCTATTCCGGCTACGGCCTGGCCCAGGCTGACCTGATCCAGGAAGGCAACGTCGGCTTGATGAAGGCCGTGAAACGTTTCAACCCGGAAATGGGCGTGCGCCTGGTGTCCTTTGCCGTGCACTGGATCAAGGCGGAAATCCACGAGTTCATCCTGCGCAACTGGCGCATTGTGAAAGTCGCGACCACCAAGGCCCAGCGCAAGTTGTTCTTCAACCTGCGCAGCCAGAAGAAACGCCTGGCCTGGCTGAACAACGAGGAAGTCCACCGTGTGGCGGAAAGCCTGGGTGTGGAGCCGCGGGAAGTGCGCGAGATGGAAAGCCGCCTGACCGGCCATGACATGGCCTTCGACCCGGCTGCCGAAGCGGACGACGACAGTGCTTTCCAGTCGCCGGCCAACTATCTGGAAGACCATCGGTACGACCCGGCCCGTCAACTGGAAGACGCCGACTGGAGCGACAACTCCAACCACAACCTGCACGAAGCGCTGGAAGTGCTGGACGATCGCAGTCGTGACATCCTCTACCAGCGCTGGCTGGCGGAAGAAAAAGCCACGCTGCACGACCTGGCGCAGAAGTACAACGTGTCGGCAGAGCGTATTCGCCAGCTCGAGAAGAGCGCGATGAACAAGCTCAAGTTGTCGATCGCCGCATAACTGGCGAGCAGGCATCCTGTGGGAGCGAGCCTGCTCGCGATGAGGCCCGAATATTCAACATCTGAGTTGACTGTCAGGCCGTCATCGCGAGCAGGCTCGCTCCCACAGTGTTTTTTGGTGTTCTTCAAAAACGAGGTTGGCTATTGCGACCAAGGCGCCCTGCGCGATTCGTTAAGCTCGACCAGATAGCTGTCCCCGCCCAACTGACTCATCTGTTGCCGAATCCACCCCGCCCGACGCGAAACGTAGGAAGTCGGATGGCTGGCGCTCCAGACCCGCGGGTTGGGTAGTACGGCGGCCAACAGGCTCGATTGCTGGCGACTGAGGTTCTTGGCGCTCACACCAAAATGATGCCGGGCCGCCGCTTCGGCGCCAAACACGCCGTCATCCCACTCGACGCTGTTGAGGTACACCTCAAGAATCCGCTCCTTGGGCCAGAGCACCTCAATCAGCGCGGTAAACCAGGCCTCCAGGCCTTTGCGCAGCCAGCTGCGGCCGGACCACAGGAACAGGTTTTTCGAGACCTGTTGGCTCAGGGTGCTGGCGCCACGGATCGAGCCGCCGCGCTCGTTATGGGCAAATGCCGCCTGAATCGCGCCGATATCGAAGCCCCAGTGCTCCGGGAATTTCTGATCTTCCCCGGCAATCACCGCGACTTTCAGGTCGTCCGAGATCTCGTCCCAGGGTTTCCAGGACCGTTGCAGGTCAATGGGTTCGCCATCGAACCAGGATTCGATCTTGCGCTCGACCATCAGCGCCGTCCCCGGTGGCGGCACCACGCGAAAGATCAGCACCAGCAATACGCTGCCAGCCATGAACCAGAGCACGGCCTTGGAGAAATGACGGAAATAGATACGCAGCATAGAGATGGCTTGGCCGAACCCGTTGAGCGGGCCATTATACAGACCCTTTGGATCGAAACTGACTGGAGTTCCGCATGCTGCGTGGCTTTCTGATGCTGGCCGCTTTTTTCGGCTTCACCGGTGTCGGCCTTGGGGCATTTGCCGCCCACGGCCTGAAAAACCGTCTGAGCGCCGAGTACCTGGCGATCTTCCATACCGGCGTCACCTATCAACTGGTGCACACTCTGGCGTTGCTGGGTGTCGCGTTACTGGCCGCGCAAATTCCCGGTCGTCTCGTGACCTGGGCTGGCGCATCGTTTGTCATCGGTATCCTGTTGTTTTCCGGCAGTCTGTATGTGCTCACGCTGACCGGCGTCAGCAAGCTTGGCATCGTCACGCCATTTGGTGGTCTTGCGTTCCTGGTGGGCTGGCTCTGCCTTGGAGTCGCCGCCTGGCGCTTGCAGCTGACCGCTTGACGCTTGTTGCTGACCTTTAGGTCATGATCGGGCTAGAATGCCTGCCCCTAAAAATGATGGCGGCATCCGGCATGCGCATTCAGTTGAACGGCGAATCCTTTGAACTGCCCGACGGTGAAACCGTTGCGGCCCTGATCACCCGTCTGGACTTGGCCGGACGCCGGGTGGCAGTCGAACTCAACTTGGATATCGTCCCGCGCAGCCAGCATGCAGACACCACGCTGAACGACGGCGACAGCGTCGAAGTGGTGCACGCCATCGGCGGCGGCTGACAGCCTCGGCCGAGTGACCACAGCATTCTGCAAGTACCTCACCCCTACAGAGGATTTCCCATGAGCATCGTTCGCAGCGACAAGCCTTTCGTCCTGGCCGGTCGTACTTACCAGTCGCGTTTGCTGGTCGGTACCGGCAAGTACCGTGACATGGAAGAAACCCGCCTGGCCATCGAAGCCTCGGGTGCCGAGATCGTCACTTTCGCCGTGCGCCGCACCAACCTTGGCCAGATCGAGGGCGAGCCGAACCTGCTCGAAGTGCTGTCGCCGGATCGCTACACCTTCCTGCCGAACACCGCGGGTTGCTACGACGCAGCCGAAGCCGTGCGCACCTGCCGCCTGGCTCGTGAGCTGCTCGACGGCCACAACCTGGTGAAGCTGGAAGTTCTGGCTGACCAGAAAACCCTGTTTCCCAACGTGATCGAAACCCTCAAGTCTGCCGAAACGCTGGTCAAGGAAGGTTTCGACGTGATGGTCTACACCAGTGACGACCCGATCGTCGCCCGGCAACTGGCGGAAATCGGCTGCATCGCGGTGATGCCGCTGGCCGGTCTGATTGGTTCGGGCCTGGGGATTTGCAACCCGTACAACCTGCAAATCATCCTCGAAGAAGCCAAAATCCCGGTGCTGGTGGATGCCGGTGTCGGTACCGCTTCCGATGCCACCATCGCCATGGAGCTGGGGTGTGATGCAGTGCTGATGAACTCGGCCATCGCCCACGCCCAGCAGCCGGTCATGATGGCTGAAGCCATGAAACATGCGATCGTCGCGGGCCGCCTGGCTTACCTCGCGGGCCGTATGCCGAAAAAACTCTATGCCAGCGCCTCTTCGCCGCTGGATGGTCTGATCAAGTAAGAGCCATTGATGACTGAATCGAACGACACGCCAATCCAGACGGAAGAAGGCGACGAGCGCCAACACCGCCGCATCAAGAGTTTCGTGATGCGCGCCGGGCGCATGACCGAAGGCCAGCAGCGTGGCCTGGAACAAGGCGCACCGCTATTTGTGCTGCCCTTGGCCGACGCTCCGGTGGATTTCGACCAGGTGTTCGGTCGCTCGGCACCGCGCTCGCTGGAAATCGGTTTCGGCATGGGCCATTCGCTGCTGGAAATGGCAGCGGCCGCGCCGGATCAGGATTTCATCGGCGTCGAGGTGCACCGTCCGGGTGTCGGTGCGCTGCTCAATGGCGTGCTGACCCAGGGTTTGACCAACCTGCGGGTCTACGATTGCGATGCCATCGAAGTGCTCAACCGCTGCGTGGCCGATAACAGCCTCGATCGCCTGATGCTTTTCTTCCCGGATCCGTGGCACAAGAGTCGTCACCACAAGCGTCGCATCGTTCAGGCGTCTTTCGCTGAGCTGGTGCGCAGCAAGTTGAAAGTCGGTGGCATTCTGCACATGGCCACCGACTGGGAGCCGTATGCCGAATACATGCTGGAAGTGATGAACGTTGCGCCGGGTTATCGCAACCTTGCCGAAGACGGCAAGTGCGTACCACGCCCGGCCGAGCGCCCGATCACCAAGTTCGAACGCCGTGGCGAGCGTCTTGGGCATGGGGTGTGGGATCTGAAGTTCGAGAAGCAATCCTGAGCAACACATTGTAAAAACTGTAGGAGCGAGCATGCTCGCGATGGCGGAATGTCAGTCAACATTAATGCCGACTGACACTCCCTCTTCGCGAGCCTGCTCGCTCCTACAGTTGTTTTAGGGTGTGGCCGGGATCAGCGGCGGTCAGCCACTACGCCGATCAACACCAGCACCACCAACAACACCGGTGCAAGGCTGTAGTTGTTGAACTGGCTCAAGCCGCGCACGACCCATGGCGTGGCATAGATCAGTGCCGCGCCGCTGCCGATCATGCACAGCAAGGACATCAGCGGTACGCGCAGGGCACCGGCGATGCTGCCCAGGCGCTGCTCGACCCAGCCTTTGAAATCCGCACCAAACAGCACCAGCAGGCAGCCCACCAGGGCCAGGGCAATTTCCGAGAGGTTGCTGCGGCTCCAGCGAGACACGGTGGCAAGCAGATCGAGTACCAAATCCATTCGATTTCCTTATGTCAGAAATTTCTGCAGCAAGTCGTTGAGGAAGAGTTGTCCGCGCTCGGTGGCTACCAGGCGTGACGGTTCGACCTGCAACAGGCCGCTTTGTTCGGCTTCACGGCGGCCTTCGGCAAGGCTTTCCAGGGTCATGCCGGTACGTTCCGGGTACAGCCGCGATTCGACGCCTTCAGTCAGGCGCAGCGCGTTCATCAGGAACTCGAACGGCATTTCATCGTTGCCCAGTGCTTTCTCGCCGGCCAGGAAGTTTTTTGCCGGGTTCAGGTAGTCCTTCGGCAGGCGGGTCTTCCAGGTGCGAATGATGCGCCCGTCGGGGTGGCTGAGCTTGCCATGGGCGCCGGCGCCGATGCCGATGAAGTCGCCAAAACTCCAGTAATTGAGATTGTGGCGCGCCGCTCGACCAGGCAGCGCATAGGCCGAGACTTCGTACTGTGCGTAACCGTGTTCGGCCAGCAGCGCTTGCCCGGCTTCCTGGATGTCCCACAGCGTATCGTCTTCGGGCAGTGTCGGCGGCTGGTTCCAGAACACCGTGTTCGGTTCCAGGGTCAGTTGATACCACGACAGGTGTGTCGGTTTCAGGGCAATGGCTGTGCGCAGGTCGGCCAGGGCATCGTTCAGGGACTGATTCGGCAAACCATGCATCAAGTCCAGGTTGAAATTATCGAACCCGGCCTGCCGCGCCATGCCGGCGGCACGTACGGCTTCGTCGCCGTTGTGAATCCGGCCCAGGGCCTGGAGCTTTTCCTGCTGGAAACTCTGGATACCGATCGACAGGCGATTGATGCCCAGTTTCCGGTACGCCACGAACTTGTCTTGCTCGAATGTCCCCGGATTGGCTTCCAGGGTGATTTCGATGTCGCTGGCAAACGGGATGCGTTGTTCGACGCCTTTGAGCAAGCGACCCAGCGAATCAGCGCTGAACAGGCTCGGTGTGCCGCCACCGAAGAAAATCGAACTCAGCTCACGACCATGGACGGCGTGCAGATCCTGATCGAGATCGGCCAGCAATGCGTCGACGTATTCTTCTTCCGGCAGCACAGGGCTGGCGGTGTGGGAGTTGAAGTCGCAATAAGGGCATTTGCGTACGCACCACGGGATGTGGATGTACAGCGCCAGCGGCGGCAGCACAGGCAGGGCGGCCCGAGGTGAATGTGCGTCGCCACCGATGATCAGTGGCGACGCGGATGATTCACGGGTCATTTCAAGCCCAGGCGCTGGCGCAGCAGATCCATTGCACGGGCGCGATGGCTGATCTGGTTCTTGTCGGCCGGGCTCAATTCGGCGCTGGAGCAATCGCGCTCCGGTACCCAGAACAACGGGTCGTAGCCAAAGCCGTGTTCGCCGCTGGCCTGGGTCAGGATGCGCCCATGCCACAAGCCTTCGCAGAGAATCGGTAGCGGATCGTCAGCGTGACGCACCAGTGCCAGCACGCACACGAATTGCGCGCCACGTTCGGCTTCAGGCACGTCTTTCAACACGTCGAGCAGCTTGGCGTTGTTCGCTGCATCGCCCTTGCCGTCGGCATAACGCGCCGAGTAGATGCCTGGCGCGCCGCCAAGGAAGTCCACGGCCAGACCGGAGTCGTCGGCCAGCGCCGGCAGGCCGGAAATGCGTGCGGCATTGCGGGCCTTGAGGATGGCGTTCTCGACGAACGACAGGCCGGTTTCTTCAGGCTCGACGCTGCTGAACTCGCCGATCGAGCGCAGATGCACCGACTCGCCGAGCATGGCCTGGAGTTCCTTGAGTTTGCCGGCGTTATGGCTGGCCAATACGAGTTGCGTGAAGTTGATCATTGGCCGGGGAAGAGCTCTTGGTTGAAATTGATGGTGTTGATTTTGTCACCGGTCTGCACCTTGATGTCGAAGGTGCGGACTTCCTGCTGTGGTACCGGGTATTGGGCGATGTAGTAGATCGCGCCTTGCTCGGTGACTTGTTTGAAGTTCAGTGTGTAGCTTTGGCTGGTCAGGTCCTTAACGGTGCCGCTGACTTCGGCCATCATCGGCGTGCCGGCCTTGATCACCGTAATGTTGATCACGCCCTGATCCTTGCTGCGTGTCAGTTGGGCTGCCTTGGCGACGTCCGGTAGCAGGTAGGTGGAGTTGAAGGTGTTGTAGTGCACCGTCACGTCGCCGAAGGTTTCCTTGCGTTCGCTCTTGATGGCGTCGGCAGCCATGGCGGTGACGCTCAGGCAGGCAGTGAGTAGAAGCAACGCTAGACGACCCATGATCGTTCTCCTTGAAATAGGGTGGATCAGACTGCGACTTTGTGGTCGGAAAGTCCCGGGCTGCTGACCCGGTAGATGCCGATCTCACCTAACAGATTAGGCCATAGCTTGCTGGCCCACCCGTGCCGATGCTGTTGATCCACGGCAAGCCGATCAATGACCTTCGCTTCACGTTCGCGACACAAGGCTTCAAAGTCCGCGAAGGTGCAGAAGTGAATGTTCGGCGTGTTGTACCAGGTATACGGCAGGAACTCGGAAACCGGCATGCGGCCCTTGCTCGCCAGGTACCAGCGGCAGCGCCAGTGACCGAAGTTGGGAAAGGTGATGATGCACTGACGGCCGACCCGCAGCATTTCGTCGAGGATCTTGTCCGGGTAGTGCACCGCTTGCAGCGCCTGGGTCATGACCACGATGTCAAAACTGTTGCTGGCAAAATTGCCCAGGCCCTTGTCCAGGTCCTGTTCGATGACGTTGATGCCCTTGGCCACGCACTCGGCGATGTTGTCGGCGTCGTTTTCCAGGCCATAACCGGTGACTTGCTTGTTATCGCGCAGCCAGGTCAGCAGTTCGCCATCGCCGCACCCGAGGTCGAGCACGCGGCTGCCGGCGGGGATCCATTCCTGGATGATTTCCAGATCAGCTCTCATGGCTTTCTCACAGCGTAATGCGGTTCATGTAGTTGCCGAATGCCTGCAGGTAGCGCGGGATCGGAATCAGGAAGGCGTCGTGGCCTTGCGGTGCGTCGATCTCGAGGTAGCAGACGTCCTTGCGCGCGGCCATCAGTGCATCCACCAGCTCCCGCGAGCGGGCAGGGGAGAAGCGCCAGTCGGTGGTGAACGACATCACGCAGAAACTGGCTTTGGCACCTTCAAAGGTTTTCGCCAGGTTATCGTCGAAGTTCGCCGCCGGATCGAAGTAGTCGAGCGCTTTGGTCATCAACAGGTAGGTGTTGGCATCAAAGCGCCCGGAAAACTCTTCGCCCTGATAGCGCAGGTAGCTTTCCACCTGGAACTCGACGCTGTGGAAGTCGTAGTTGAGCTTTTCGCTCTTGAGGCCGCGGCCGAATTTCTCGCCCATGGAGTCGTCGGACAGGTAGGTGATGTGCCCGACCATCCGCGCCAGCATCAGGCCGCGCTTGGGGATCACGTTGTGTTCCTGGAACGATCCGCCGTGGAACTCGGGGTCGGTGAGGATCGCCTGGCGTGCCACTTCGTTGAAGGCGATGTTCTGCGCCGACAACTTGGGCGCCGAGGCGATGGCCAGGCAATGCCGGATGCGGTCAGGGTAGGTGATGCTCCATTGCATCGCCTGCATGCCGCCAAGGCTGCCGCCGATCACGGCCGCGAACTGGGCGATGCCGAGGCGATCAGCCAGGCGCGCCTGGCTGTGCACCCAGTCTTCGACGGTCAGGACCGGGAAGTCGGCGCCGAACGGTTTGCCAGTCTCCGGGTTGATGCTGCTCGGCCCGGTGGAACCGTTGCAGCCGCCGAGATTGTTCAGGCTGACCACGAAGAACTTGCGGGTGTCGATTGGCTTGCCGGGGCCGATGCAGCTGTCCCACCAACCGGGTTTGCGGTCGTCGACGCTGTGGTAGCCGGCGGCGTGGTGGTGACCAGACAAGGCGTGGCAGATCAGTACGGCGTTGCTCGCCGCAGCGTTCAGCGTGCCGTAGGTTTCGTAAATCAGGTCATAGGCGGCAAGCGAACGACCACAGGCCAAGGCCAGCGGCTCGCTGAAGTGCGCCACTTGCGGCGTCACCAGACCAACAGAATCGGGGGGGAAGGCAGCTGGCATCGACCCTGCTCTCATTGAAATGAGGCGTAAGTCTAAAGACCGCTGGGGTTAGCGGCAAGCAAAGGCCCGAGCTGATTTGTTCGCTCAAGACCGAGGTATGCCATTCGCGAGCAGGCTCGCTCCCACCTTGGAATGCGTTCCCCTGTGGGAGCGGGCTTGCTCGCGAAGGCAGCGCCTCGGTATATCAGTTCTGTCGTGCCAATCCAGGCAAATCCGGCAACTTCTTCGGCGAGCAGATCCGCACCCGCTTCTGCCGATTCAACTCGCCACTGATCAGACTGACCTGGCTCTTGGACACGCCAAAGGCCTTGGCCAGAAACGCCATCAGATGCGCGTTGGCCTTGCCTTCGACCGGCGGCGCGGTCAGGCGGATCTTCAGGCGATCACCGTGCAGCCCGCAGAAATCATCGCTACGGGCCGCCGGTTGCAGGTGGCACTCCAGAATCAGGTCGTCACCGTCCCAGCGAAACCAGCTCACCGGGTCAGATCAGCACGCGGAGGATTTGCGGCATCATGGTCATGGCGGCGAGGTTGTTGATCACCAGCATGTCGATCAGTTTGATCGCCAGGAATGCGAAGATCGGCGACAGATCCAGTCCGCCAAGGTTTGGCAGGAACTTGCGGAACGGTGCCAGGGCCGGCTCGCAGATGTCGTTCACCAGTTCGGCGCCCGGGTTGTGGCTGCCCGGGGCGACCCAGGACAGGATCACGCTGATGATCAGGGCAAAGAAGAAAATATTCAGGAACAGCGCGGTCACACCGATGATCGACCAGATCAGCAGTTGCAGCGGATTGCCAGTGGTGCCGTAGGTCAGCAACAGGGTCAGGGCCATCAGTGCCAGTTGCACCAGGATCGCCAGCACCAGCGAGGACATGTCCAGGCCGAACACGCTCGGGATGATCCGGCGCAGCGGCTTGAGCAGCGGCTGGGTGGCTTTCACGGCGAACTGGCAGATCGGGTTGTAGAAGTTCGCCCGCACCAGTTGCAGTACGAAGCGCATCAACACGATCAGCAGGTACAGACTGCCGAGGGTTTGCAGCACGTAGACCGCTGCGGTGTTCAATCCAATCATGAAAAGCTCCTTATTGGCCCAGTTGTTCGGCCATCTCGGCCGAGCGATGCGCGGCAGCGCCGAGTGCTTTTTCGACCAGGGCTTCAAAACCATTGGCCTGGAACGACTTGATTGCAGCTTCCGTGGTGCCCGCAGGCGAGGTGACACGGCGGCGCAACTCGGCCGCGTCGACGTCGCTGGAAACAGCCATGTGGGCGGCGCCCAGTGCGGTTTGCAGCGTCAATTGCGCGGCGATGTCCGCCGGCAGGCCAAGTTTCACGCCGGCGGCGGTCATGGCCTCGATCAGCAGGAAGAAATACGCCGGGCCCGAGCCAGAAACGGCGGTGACGGCATCCAGTTGCTGCTCCTCGCTCAGCCACAGGGCGATACCGACCGCGGACAGCAGCTCCTGGGCCTGCTGACGCTGTTCGGCGGTCACTTGGGCGGTGGCGAACAAACCGCTCACGCCCTGACGCAGCAGCGCCGGCGTATTGGGCATGCAGCGCACGATCGGCTGGGCGCCGAGCCAGTTGTTCATGCTGGCGCAGGTGATGCCCGCGGCAATCGAAACCACCAGTTGATCGGGCTTGAGGCTTGGGCGCAGGGCCTCGCACACGGCTTTCATCGCCTGTGGCTTGACCGCGAGGACGACGACGTCGGCGCCGTCGATGGCCTGGGCGTTGTCGGCGAAGGTTTCGATGCCGTGTTCGGCAGTCACGCGGGCGCGGGTTTCTTCACCCGGATCGCTGGCGCGGATCTGCGCCGCTTCCAGACCCTTGGCCCGCAGGCCGCCGATCAGGCTGGCGGCCATGTTGCCGGCACCGATAAAGGCAATACGCGTCTTGCTCATGTCAGGTCCTTATAAAGAAGAGGGTCAGCCATGGGTTATGGCCGATCGTAACTGCGAGCGCCGAACAGGGCCGTACCAATACGGACCCAAGTGGCACCCTGGGCAATGGCCGACTCCAGGTCGTGGCTCATGCCCATGGAAAGTGTGTCGAGTGGCAGATTCAGGCTCGCTTGCAGGCTCTGTACGGCAGCGAACGCGGCATCCTGGGCGGCGCGATCTTCAGTCGGCTCAGGGATGGCCATCAGCCCGCGCAACTTCAAGCGCGGCAGAGCGTTGATGGCATTGGCCAGGGCAGGCAGATCGGCTGGAGTACAGCCGGATTTGCTGGCTTCACCGCTGACATTGACCTGAATGCAAATGTTCAGGGGCGGCAAGTCGGCGGGGCGTTGTTCGGACAGGCGTTGTGCGATTTTCAGGCGATCCACGGAATGCACCCACTCGAAGTGCTCGGCGATAGCGCGAGTCTTGTTCGATTGAATGGGGCCGATGAAGTGCCAGATCAAGGGCAGGTCGGCCAGTTCCAGTTGTTTGCCCAGCGCTTCCTGCAGGTAGTTCTCGCCAAAGTCGCGCAGTCCGGCGGCGTAGGCTTCACGCAGGTCTTGCGCGGGTTTGGTCTTGCTCACGGCCAGCAGATGGACGCTGTTTTCGCTGCGATTGGCGGCGAGCGTTGCGGCATGAATGCGCGAACTAACTTCGAGAATGTTGTCTGCTATGGTGGACATCAAGAGGCGCCAGCGGTCTGAAGGTTCGCGGCATTCTACTGGAATTGAGAGGCGCAATGGATATCACCGAACTGCTGGCATTCAGCGCTCGACAGGGTGCATCCGACCTGCACTTGTCCGCCGGCCTGCCGCCGATGATTCGGGTGGATGGCGATGTGCGGCGCATCAATCTTCCGGCTCTCGATCATGCGCAGGTGCAGACGCTGGTCTACGCCATCATGAATGACGCCCAGCGACTGGACTTCGAGAAGCATCTGGAAACCGACTTTTCCTTTGACGTGCCCGGTGTGGCGCGGTTTCGGGTCAATGCATTCAATCAGAACCGTGGCGCGGGCGCCGTGTTTCGCACCATTCCGTCGAAAGTGCAGAGCATGGACGAACTGGGCATGGGGGATGTGTTTCGCAAAATGACCGATGCGCCCCGTGGCCTGGTGCTGGTGACCGGTCCCACCGGTTCTGGCAAGTCCACTACGCTGGCGGCGATGATCGATTACCTGAACACCCATCGCCATCACCACATCCTCACCATCGAGGATCCTATCGAGTTCGTCCACGAGCCGCGCAAGTGCCTGATCAACCAGCGCGAAGTCCATCGCGATAGCCGTAGCTTCGCCAGCGCTTTGCGTTCGGCACTGCGGGAGGACCCGGACGTGATCCTGGTAGGGGAGATGCGCGATCTGGAGACCATTCGCCTGGCGTTGACCGCCGCCGAAACCGGCCATCTGGTATTCGGCACGCTGCACACCACGTCGGCGGCGAAAACCATCGACCGCATTGTCGATGTGTTTCCGGGGGGCGAGAAGTCGATGGTGCGCTCGATGCTCTCCGAGTCGCTGCTGGCGGTGGTATCCCAGACTCTGGTGAAGAAGGTCGGTGGCGGGCGCATCGCAGCCCGCGAGATCATGCTGGGGACGTCGGCGATCCGGAACCTGATCCGCGAGGACAAGGTGGCGCAGATGTATTCGGCGATTCAGTCGGGAGGGGCGCTGGGAATGCAGACGCTGGATATGAGCTTGAAGGACCTGGCGGCCAGGGGGTTGATCAGTCGTGATCATGCACGGGAGATGGCGCGGTCGCCGGATGGTTTTTGAGAAGGGTTTGCGGTGCTTTCAAGGGCCTCATCGCGAGCAGGCTCGCTCCCACATGGACTGCATCAATCCTGTAGGAGCGAGCCTGCTCGCGATGGGGTCATCAAGCACAACGCAGGTTCTGGGCGCTAAACTCAGCGCTGAACAACCCGCAACTGATTCGGTTCTTTCGGCAGAACCCGCTTGGCAACCACGTAGTGGTTTTCCCAGTAAGGTTTCTTCAACGTGTCGATGCTCACCGACTTGCCGCGACGTGGCGCGTGGATGAAACGGTCGTTGCCCAGGTAGATGGCAACGTGATTGACCCGACGGCTCTTGATGTTGAAGAAAATCAGGTCGCCCGGCTTCAGGTCGTCGCGATCGACTTTCTCCCCATGACCGCTGGCCATGGCGTTGGAGGTGCGTGGCAGGTCGAACGTGGCGTCGTTGAACGCGTATTTCACCAGGCCGCTGCAATCGAAGCCTTTGCTTGGGCTGCTGCCACCCCAGCGATAGGGTGTGCCAAGGACGTTCACGGCACGGCTGAGCACGTCACTGCTTTCCTTGGTGCCCATCGGTGGAACCAGGCCGCTTTTGTTGCCGGCCAGGGTTGGAGCATGTTTAGCGGATTTGTTGTCTTTGCTCGAAGGAGCAGAAGCATGGGATTTTGGGGTGTAACCATTAACGTTAGGAAGACGTTGCTCACGATTGGTGGCGTGGGCGGCCAGTGGCATCAAAAGGCAAATGGTTAGCCATGTCTTGAAAAATGAACGCATAGGCAAGGCTCTGAATAGGTTAGCGCGCAACTTTATAACAGCTTTTTTGCCGCTTCCGAGGCCGTTGGTCGATTCAACCTGGGGGGCAATGGTGGCAAAAAAGCGGCAAAATGGCGTAATTGTCGGACAGAAGTCCGGTGTTACAAGGCTTTGACGGGTGCCAAGGTAGCACTTGCCATACGTCGGCTGCCTGTAAAAAAGTCACAAAGAAATGAAGAATATTTATCTATTGCGTGAATCGAGGTCATTCATGAACCCCTATCAACAGACTGTTCCGCAACAAGACACCCACAGCAAGGTGATCGGTTACCTGCTATGGATTTTCGGTTTTACCGGTGCTCACCGCTTCTATTACGGCAAGCCGGTGACCGGGACGATCTGGTTCTTCACCTTTGGCTTGCTGGGGATCGGCTGGCTGATCGACCTGTTCCTGATCCCGGCGATGGATCGCGAGGCCGACCTGCGGTTTACCGCCGGTCCCATCGAATACAACGTGGCGTGGATCCTGCTGACGTTTCTCGGGGTGTTTGGCGTACACCGGATGTATCAGGGGAAATGGATCAGCGGGCTGCTGTACCTGCTGACGGGAGGGCTGTTCTTTCTGGGGGTGCTGTATGACTTCTGGACGTTGAATGACCAGGTTTCCGTGCGTAATGCGCAGAACAGAGGCGCCTTCTAGTGCGCCTTCGCGAGCAGGCTCGCTCCCACAGGGTTGGCGTGTAGCCACAAATCCACTGTGGGAGCGAGCCTGCTCGCGAATGCAGGCGACGCGGTCTTAAGCCTGGTGGCTGATCCGCCCATCCACCAGGGTATAACGCACTACACCCGGCAGGCTGTGGCCGATGAATGGGCAGTTTTCGCCCTTGGACAACCAGGTTTCACCGGCGACTGTCGAGGCCGCCGGGTCGAACAGCACGATATCCGCCGCACCACCCACCGCCAGTCTGCCTGCCGGCAGGCGCAAGGCCTCGGCCGGTCCGGCGCTCAGGCGTTTCAGCAACGTCGGCAGGTCCAGCAGGCCATCCTCGACCAGGGTCATCGCCAGCGGCAACAGCAGTTCAACGCTGCTGATGCCTGGCTCGGTCGCGCCGAACGGTGCCAGCTTGGCATCACGCTCATGGGGTTGGTGGTGGCTGGAGATCGCCGAGATTACCCCCGATTTTACCGCTGCGCGCAGGCCTTCGCGGTCGGCGCGGGTGCGTAGCGGCGGCTGGACGTGATACAGGCTGCTGAAGTCGATCAGGGCTTCATCGGTCAGGATCAACTGGTACAGGGCGACATCCGCGGTGACCTTCAGGCCCCGCGCCTGGGCCTGGGCGATCAGCTCCACGCCGCGGGCGCTGGTGAGCTGGCTGAAGTGTGCGCGTACGCCGGTCTGTTCAACCAGCAGCAGATCCCGGGCCAGGGCGACGGTCTCGGCACTTTCCGGAATGCCCGGCAAGCCAAGGAAGCTGGCGGTCGGACCTTCGTGAGCCAGGCCGCCCTCGGCCAGGTCGTGATCCTGGGAATTGAAAATCACCGTCAGGTCGAAGGTCGCTGCGTAGTCCAGTGCACGGCACAGGGTGCGGTTGTTGCGGAAGCTCTCCAGGCCATTGCCGAAGGCCACGCAACCGGCATCGCGCAGTGCCACGAGCTCGGCAAGCTGTTCACCGTCCAGGCCTTTGCTCAGGGCGCCGATCGGGAAGACTTTGGTGTTGCCGGCCTCTCGGGCGCGGTCGAGGATCAGTTCGGCTACCGCCGAGGTGTCCAGCACCGGTTTGGTTTTTGGCGGGCAGCACAGGCTGGTCACGCCGCCAGCCGCCGCTGCGCGGGTTTCGCTGACAATCGAGCCTTTGCGGCTGTAGCCCGGCTCGCGCAAGGCAACGTTGAGGTCGACCAAGCCGGGAGCGGCCACCAGGCCTTTGGCGTCGATCGTGTCGACGGCGACAAAGCCGGCTGGCGCCGCGCCAAGGGCGACGACTTTGCAGGCTTCAATGTGGATATCGGTTACTTGATCCAGGCCACTGGCTGGATCGATCACGCGGGCGCCGAGAATGCTGAGCTTCACTGGGCGTTCTCCTGCTCGAATTGGCGTTGCGCGGTCTGCCCGCTCATGGCCATGGACAGTACCGCCATACGAATGGCGATCCCGTAGGTCACCTGGTTGAGAATCACCGAGTGCGGACCGTCAGCCACCGCCGACTCGATTTCCACGCCGCGGTTGATCGGCCCCGGGTGCATCACGATGGCATCGGGCTTGGCGCCGGCCAGGCGCGCGGTGGTCAGGCCGAACAGGCGGTAGAACTCGCCTTCGCTCGGCAGCAGGCCGCCGGTCATGCGTTCACGCTGCAGGCGCAGCATGATGACCACGTCGACGTCTTTCAGGCCTTCGGTCATGTCGGTGTAGACCTTCACGCCGTATTGCTCGATGCCGATCGGCAACAGGGTTTTCGGCGCGATGACGCGGATGTCCGGGCAGCCGAGGGTTTTCAGGGCCAGCATGTTCGAGCGCGCGACCCGCGAATGCAGGATGTCGCCGACGATGGCCACCGAAAGGTTTTCGAAACCGCCCTTGTGCCGACGGATGGTCAGCATGTCGAGCATGCCCTGGGTCGGGTGCGCGTGCCGACCATCGCCGCCGTTGATGATCGCTACCTGCGGGCAGACATGCTCGGCGATGAAGTGCGCGGCACCGGAGTCACCGTGACGCACGACGAACATGTCGGCGGCCATGGCTTCGAGGTTGCGCAGGGTGTCGAGCAGGGTTTCGCCTTTGCTTGCCGACGATGTCGACACGTTCAGGGTGATCACGTCCGCCGAGAGCCGCTGGGCCGCCAGTTCGAAGGTGGTGCGGGTGCGGGTCGAGTTCTCGAAGAACACGTTGCACACGGTCTTGCCGCGCAGCAACGGGACTTTTTTCACGGCCCGGGCGCCGACTTCGAGGAAGGAGTCGGCGGTGTCGAGGATTTCCGTCAGCAGCTCGCGGCGCAAACCGTCGAGCGAGAGGAAGTGGCGCAGCTGGCCCTGATCATTGAGCTGCAGCGGGCGCTTGGTTTCTAGAGGCGTCATCGCAAGGGGGACTCTCAATAGGGCGAATTAAAGGGCGAGGTCTTGCAGTTCGAGTGCGAGTTCCGGACCGGACAGCTTCACCCGTTCGTGGGCGGCCAGCGACAGGGTCGCGCCAACCACGTTCGGACGGATCGGCAGTTCGCCGGCGTCCAGGTCCAGCATGCACACCAGCGTCACGCTGGCCGGGCGACCGTAGTCGAACAGTTCGTTCATGGCGGCGCGGATGGTTCGGCCGCTCATCAGCACGTCGTCGATCAGCACCAGGTGCTGGCCTTCGATCTCGAACGGCAGCGCCGAGGGGCGAACCTGTGGGTGCAGGCCGTTCTGGCTGAAATCGTCGCGGTAGAAGGATACGTCCAGGGTGCCGAGGGGCTCATCGCTGCCCAGCTCCTTGAGCAGGGCCTGGGCCACCCAGACGCCGCCGGTACGGATGCCGATGAAGCGCGGGTCGCTGATGCCGCGGTGTTCCAGGTGAGCCTTCAGGCGCTTGGCCATCTGGCTGATCAGTTCGGCGGGATTGGGCAGGCTCATGGTTGCTCCTTCTTTGGCCCGAGCCGGCTTGTGCGGGAGTGGCTCGGGTTGTAGCTAAGAGAGACGCGCAGCGGCTCTTCAGGATTCAAACAGTGCGGTGTTTTCGTCCAGCCAGCCTTGCAGTAGCAGGGCGGCGGCGATGGCGTCGACCGGGTTGTCGCGGTAACTGCCTTTCTGGCCGCCACGAGCCAGGCGTTCGCCCTTGGCCTCGAAGGTGGTCAGGCGTTCATCGTGGGTATAAAAGGGCAGGTTGAAGCGGCCGTTCAGGCGCCGCGCGAACTTTTCCGCTCGGGCGCACATGTCGCTGGGCGTGCCATCCATGTTCAACGGCAGGCCGACCACCACGGCATCGGGTTTCCACTCCTTGATGAGGGCTTCGAGCTGGTTCCAGTCGGGGATGCCGTTCTGCGCTTTCAGGGTGCACAGCTCGCGGGCCTGGCCGGTCACTACCTGGCCGACCGCAACGCCGATCTGTTTGGTGCCGTAGTCGAATCCGAGAATCAGCCGCAGGGCCATCAGGCGTGCCCCGCCTGGCTGGTCAGCAGGCTGAGGTTGATGCCCAGGTGCTTGGCGGCCGCTTCCAGGCGATGTTCGCTGCTGGTGTTGAACAGGATGTCTGCGTCAAACGGGCAGGTCAGCCAGGCGTTCTGCGCCAGTTCGGCTTCCAGTTGCCCGGCTTCCCAACCGGCATAGCCGAGGGCGATCAGGCTTTTTTCCGGACCGACGCCGTCAGCGATGGCGAACAGTATGTCCTGGGTGGTCGACAGGGATAAGTCGTCTTCCAGATCAACGGTTGCCTGGAAGCTCAGCCCTTTGGGGTGCAGGACGAAGCCGCGATCGGTCTGCACCGGACCGCCGATAAAGATCGGCACGTGCTGGCAGAGCGCTGGCGGTTCGATATCCGGGCGCAATTGCTCAAGGATATCGGCCAGATTCAGCTCTTGCGGACGGTTGACCACCAGTCCCATGGCCCCATTGGCCGTGTGCTCGACGATGTAGGTCAAGGTGTGCGCAAAGTTCGGGTCGGCCATGTGTGGCATGGCGATCAGGAATTGATGCTTGAGGTAGCTGGGGCTGACGTTTTTCATGTGCGCTAGTGTGGCGTTCGGGGGACGAACTGACAAGCTGGGGATGGCGCAATTTGGTGGTCGACACCGCTCCCACAGGGGATTTGTGGCGGTCAGTTACTTGAAAGTCTGTCCCCGCGGGCAAATTTCCAGGTCCGGATGATCTCCAGCCGGTCAACATCCGACAGATCGCCGGTAAAGGGTGCAAACGGCGCCGCCAGCCGGACGATCCGTTGCGCCGCCTGGTCCAGCAGCGGCTGGCCGGACGACTCCAGCACCAACACTTCATACAGCGAACCGTCGCGGTTGATCGATACCATCAAGCGCAAGTTGCCGTAGATCTGTTTGCGCCGCGCTTCGTCGGGGTAGTTGAGGTTGCCGATGCGCTCGACTTTCTTGCGCCATTCGTCTTTGTACCAGGCGCCCTTGTCGCGCATGGTCGAGGCCGCGCTCAAGCGGTGAATGCGCGGGCGTTTGGCATACAGCTGCTGTTCGGCGGCCAGTTCCGCTTCGAGGCTGGCGATGTCGCTGGACAGTTGCTCGCTGTCGAACGTCGGTGCCTGGACCTGGGGCTTGACCTCGGCCTTGGGTTCCTCTGTCTTGGCCGGAGCTTTCTTCGGCTTCGGCGCCACGGTGGTCACGGCAGCCTTGGGCGGGGCTTCCTGGACTTCAGGTTTGGCAGCCGGCGGAGGTGTGACTTTCTGTACCTTGTTGTCCTGGAATGGCGCGACTTCGGTGGTCTTGGGAATCGCCTTTTTATCCAGGGTGCCACTGCCTTGCTGATTCTCCTGGGCCAGGAAATCGGCTTTCTCGGGCTTCTTTTCGCTCTTGAAGGTGGCGAGGGTGATTTCCAGGGTTTTGCTGATCTGCCTGGGCTCGACCACTGCAAACCCGACGCCCAGCAGCAAGGCCAGGTGGATCAACGCTGCCAGGAACAGGGTAAAACCGAGGCGATCGGCCGGGCGCACGCCACGCTGGGCGAGTTCGGCAGGCAGATCGGACGGGAGGGTCATGGCAAAAAAACCAACATCGCGTTTTTACGAGCCCGGCATGATAACGCAATGTTGGTTTTTAGCTTCAAGCTCTAAGCTTCAAGCGACAAGCTGTATTCCGCACGCTTCAAGCTTGCCGCTTGAGGCTTGCAGCTTGCAGCTGCTTCTCTATGGCATCCATCAGCATGCCGCCAATATCGGTGCCAAACGCGTTATCAATCTCGCGAATGCAGGTCGGGCTGGTGACGTTGATCTCGGTCAGGTGCTCGCCGATCACGTCCAGGCCAACGAACAACAGGCCTTTTTCACGCAGGGCCGGGCCGACTTGCGCGGCGATCCAGCGGTCCTTGTCGGTCAGCGGACGGGCTTCGCCACGACCACCGGCGGCGAGGTTGCCACGGGTCTCGCCCTGGGCCGGAATCCGTGCCAGGCAGTAATCCACAGGCTCGCCATCGATCATCAGGATGCGCTTGTCGCCATCGACGATGGCCGGCAAGTAGCCCTGGATCATGATTTGCTGCTGGCCATGCAAGGTCAGGGTTTCAAGAATCACCGAAAGGTTCGGGTGGCCGGCGGTGTGGCGGAAAATCGAGGAACCGCCCATGCCGTCCAGCGGCTTGAGAATTACATCGCCATGGTGGTCGGCGAACTCGCGCAGTACGTCCGGACGGCGGCTGACGATGGTCGGCGGCGTGCACTGCGGGAACAGCGTGGCGAACAGCTTTTCGTTGCAGTCGCGCAGGCTTTGCGGCTTGTTGACCACCAGCACGCCGGCGCGCTCGGCCTGTTCCAGCAGGTAGGTGGAGTAGACGAACTCCATGTCGAACGGCGGATCCTTGCGCATCAGGATCACGTCGAGATCGCTCAGCAACGCATCGCTTTCGGCGCCCAGTTCGAACCATTTTTCCGGGTTGGCGAACACTTGCAGCGGTCGCATCCGCGCCCGGGCCTGGCCCTCGCCCTGATACAGGTCGCGCTGCTCCATGTAGAACAGCTCCCAGCCACGCTTCTGCGCGGCCAGCAGCATGGCCAGCGAGCTATCCTTTTTATAGGAAATGCTGGCGATAGGGTCCATGACAATCCCGACGCGAACGCTCATTGGGTTTTCCTCTGAAGTGGGTGAGGCCTATGCCGATCCCTGTGGGAGCGAGCCTGCTCGCGATGGACTTCAGAACTCCGCATTCAGCCTGCGGACACGCGTCATCGTTGGCGACCATCGCGAGCAGGCTCGCTCCTACAGGAGATCAGTCCAAAGGACCGTATAAAAGTGGCGTCAGAGTGGCGCTGAGTGTGTTCCCGGTCAAGGAAAAACCACCTTGCGGGTCGGCCGATAGATTGGTTCCGGAGACTGTGCTAAAAAGGCTGCCATGTCGTGCCGGCCCTTGAACATCAAGGGTTTCGAGCCACGTTAACCGGCAAACGGACAAATTGTTTCACAAAGGCGACGGTAGAGCATTTTATGGAACAGCACCCCAACGCCTTGAAGGTCATGGTGATCGATGATTCGAAGACGATTCGTCGCACCGCCGAAACGCTGCTCAAGAACGTGGGTTGTGAGGTCATCACCGCCATCGACGGTTTTGATGCCCTGGCCAAGATTGCCGACAATCACCCCGGCATCATCTTTGTCGACATCATGATGCCGCGCCTGGATGGCTACCAGACCTGCGCCCTGATCAAGAACAACAGCGCGTTCAAGTCCACGCCGGTGATTATGCTGTCATCCAAGGACGGGCTGTTCGACAAGGCCAAGGGGCGCATCGTCGGCTCTGACCAGTTTCTGACCAAGCCGTTCAGCAGGGAAGAATTGCTTGATGCGATCCAGGCCCACGTTCCTGGTTTCGCCGCCGTTTTGCCGCAGTAGGACACGCACAGTGACGCTCGGCCATCGGGCCCGGCGTCGACAAGAATGGGGAAGACCATGGCACGTATTCTGATCGTCGATGATTCGCCGACCGAAATGTACAAACTGACCGGTATGCTGGAAAAGCACGGTCATGAAGTGTTGAAAGCCGAAAACGGTGCCGACGGCGTGGCCCTGGCCCGCCAGGAAAAGCCCGATGCGGTCCTGATGGACATCGTCATGCCCGGTCTCAACGGCTTCCAGGCAACCCGCCAACTGACCAAGGACCCGGAAACCGGGCACATCCCGGTGATCATCATCACCACCAAGGATCAGGACACCGACAAAGTCTGGGGCACGCGCCAGGGCGCCAGGGATTACCTGACCAAACCGGTCGACGAAGACACCCTGGTCAAAACCCTGAACAACGTGCTGGCCGGTTGATCGTCAGCTCATGAACGAGTCGCTGACGGCATTCGAACTGCTGCTGCAAATCGACCGGCGCTGTCGTTTGCTGGCGGCGGACTTGCCGTCCCAGCCGCCCCGACGGGACAGTTGGAGCGGCATCGGTTTTCGCCTGGGCGAGCACTGGTACGTCGCGCCCATGAGCGAAGTCAGTGAAGTCTTGCACGAACCTCGCTCCACTCAGTTGCCGGGGGTCAAGCCCTGGGTCAAGGGCGTTGCCAACTTGCGTGGGCGATTGCTGCCGATCATGGATTTGTGCGGCTTTTTCGGACATGAGCTTTCGGCGGTGCGCCGACAGCGGCGAGTGTTGGTAGTGGAGCACGAAGAGGTGTTTGCCGGGCTGCTGGTCGATGAAGTCTTCGGCCTCCAGCACTTTGCCCAGGACAGCCTGGAGCCGGTGCCGGCAGACGAGTCGAAGGGACCGATGGCGACGTTCGTCAAAGGCCGGTTTCAGCGCGAGCAGAGTTGGCAGGTGTTCAGCCTGTTTGCGTTGACGCAGTCCCAGGGGTTCATGAACGTCGCGGTGTAACCGGAACAACAGAGCACCTTGTGGGAGCGAGCCTGCTCGCGAAGGCGGCAGTCCGTTCAACATTGATATTGGCTGATCTACCGCTTTCGCGAGCGGGCTCGCTCCCACAGAGTCCCGGGCGAACCCGGAAATGGGTAAACAGGCGAGGACCGATGATAAAAGCAAAAGCAGGCAAGCCAATGGAAGGGTCGCGCAGCCGGTCGCAGATTATCGTGCTGTTCATCGCGCTGATCATCTTCATCATGCTGCTGTTCGCCAATTTCGCGTACCTCAACACCCAGGCTACCTACGACAAACAGTACATCGGCCACGCCGGCGAGCTGCGCGTGCTGTCCCAGCGCATCGCCAAGAACGCCACCGAAGCCGCCGCCGGCAAGGCTGCCGCGTTCAAGTTGCTCAGCGATGCGCGCAACGACTTTGCCCGGCGTTGGGGCTATCTGAAAAAGGGCGACCCGGCCACCGGCCTGCCGCCGGCCCCCACCACCGTGCGTCCTGAGATGCGTGCGGTGCAGCAGGACTGGGAGCGCCTGCTGAAAAACACCGATGCGATCCTTTCCAGCGAGCAAACCGTACTGTCGCTGCATCAGGTTGCCGCCACCCTGGCCGAAACCGTGCCGCAGTTGCAGGTCGAATACGAGAAAGTCGTCGAGATTCTCCTGCAAAGAGGCGCCCCGGCTGCCCAAGTGGCGATGGCCCAGCGCCAATCGCTGCTGGCCGAGCGAATCCTCGGCGCGGTCAATACGGTATTGGCCGGCGACGAAAATTCACAGCAGGCCGCCGATGTGTTCGGACGCGACGCCACGCAGTTCGGCAAGGTGCTCAACGGCATGCTGCAGGGCGACCCGGCGCTCAAGGTCAGTCAGGTCGAAGACCGCGACGCCCGTGCGCGACTGGCGGAGATTGCCGAACTGTTCGAATTCGTCTCGGGCTCGGTGGACGAGATCCTCGAAACCTCGCCGGAGCTGTTCAAGGTCCGTGAATCGGCCTCGAACATTTTCAGCCTGTCGCAAACCCTGCTCGACGAAGCCTCTCACCTGGCCAGCGGTTTTGAAAACATGGTGGGCGGGCGCACCACAGATACCATTGGCGGTTATGTGCTGGGCTTGCTGGCGTTGGCTTCGATCATCCTGATCGGCCTGGTAATGGTGCGTGAGACGAATCGTCAGTTGCGCGAAACCGCCGAGAAAAACGAGCGTAACCAGAACGCGATCATGCGCTTGCTCGACGAGATCGAAGACCTGGCCGACGGCGACCTCACGGTGACCGCCTCGGTGACCGAAGACTTTACCGGCACCATCGCCGACTCGATCAATTACTCCGTCGACCAGTTGCGCGACCTGGTCGCGACCATCAACCTCACCGCCGGCCAGGTTGCCGCCGCCGTGCAGGAAACCCAGGCCACCGCCATGCACCTGGCCCAGGCTTCGGAACATCAGGCCCAACAGATTTCCGAGGCGTCCATGGCGATCAACGACATGGCCGAGTCCATCGACCAGGTATCGGCCAACGCGGCTGAGTCGTCGGCGGTTGCCGAGCGTTCGGTGGAAATCGCCAACAAGGGCAACGAGGTGGTGCACAACACCATCCACGGCATGGACAACATTCGCGAGCAGATTCAGGACACCGCCAAGCGCATCAAGCGCCTGGGCGAGTCCTCACAGGAAATCGGCGACATTGTCAGCCTGATCGATGATATTGCCGACCAGACCAACATCCTTGCCCTCAACGCGGCCATCCAGGCGTCCATGGCCGGTGACGCCGGGCGCGGTTTCGCCGTGGTCGCCGATGAAGTGCAGCGCCTGGCCGAGCGTTCGTCCGCCGCCACCCGGCAGATCGAAACCCTGGTGCGGGCGATCCAGGCCGATACCAACGAAGCGGTCATCTCCATGGAGCAGACGACGACCGAAGTGGTGCGCGGCGCCCGTCTGGCGCAGGATGCCGGTGTGGCCCTGGAGGAAATCGAAGGCGTGTCCAAGACGCTCGCGGCGTTGATCCAGAGCATTTCCAATGCGGCGCAACAGCAGACGTCGTCGGCCGGCCAGATTTCCCTGACGATGAACGTGATCCAACAGATCACTTCGCAGACCTCGTCAGGCTCCACCGCCACGGCCGACAGCATCGGCAACCTGGCGAAAATGGCCAGCCAGTTGCGTCGCTCGGTGTCCGGCTTCACCTTGCCGGCGGCCAAGGCGCAAGCTGTAGACAAGGCGTGAACCGCCCGCAGGTAGAACTATTGTGACTGGAGTGGTTATGGGTGATCGGCACGACTATGTGGCCCTCGAGTGGGTCAAGGGCGAGATTGCCGAAACGCTGAAACAGGCTCATCACGCGATCGAAACCTTGCTCGATGACCCGCAGGCGACGCATGCGCTGGATGATTGCCTGGCGTGCATCCATCAGGTCCACGGCAGCTTGCAGATGGTCGAGTTCTACGGTGCGGCGTTGCTCGCCGAAGAAATGGAACAACTGGCCATGGCCTTGCAGGGCAATCGTGTCAGCCATCGCGACGAGGCGTTGCACCTGTTGATGCAGGCCCTCGGGCAGTTGCCGATCTACCTCGATCGGGTGCAAGGCGCGCGCCGTGACTTGCCACTGGTGGTGTTGCCCCTGCTCAACGATCTGCGCAGCGCCCGTGGTGAAAGCCTGCTGTCGGAGACCAGTCTGTTCAGCCCGCAATTGCCCGAGTTGCCAGCATTGGACGCACAAACGCTGGCGCAGCTGGAACCGGCCGAATTGCCCAATGTACTGCGCAAGTTACGGCAGATGCTGCAAATGGCGCTGGTCGGATTCCTGCGTGAACAGGACGACGACACCAACCTCGATTACCTGACCAAGGTCTTCGCCCGCCTCGAAGCATTGTGCGGCAACGCTCCCCTGAGCCCGTTATGGCAGGTGGCATCGGCGCTGGTCGAAGGCATGCAGGGCGGCGCGATTGCCAACAGCCCGGCCTTGCGCAGCCTGTTCAAGGATGCCGACAAGGAACTCAAGCGCCTGCTCGAACAAGGCATGCACGGCATCAATCAACCGGCCCCGCCTGAGCTGCTCAAGAGTTTGCTCTTCTACATTGCCAAGGCCGAACATCCCACCGGGCAGATGCTGACCATGAAAGAACGCTACTCACTGGACGACGCGCTGCCCGACAGCGCGATGGTCGATGAAGAACGTGCGCGGCTGGCCGGTCCCGACCGTGACGCCATGCGCTCGGTGCTGGCCGCGCTGTGCGAAGAACTGGTGCGGGTCAAGGAGCGCCTGGACCTGTTCGTGCGCAGTGACCGCCAGCACACCTCCGACCTCGACAGCCTGCTGGCGCCGCTGCGGCAAATCGCCGACACCCTGGCGGTCCTGGGCTTCGGTCAGCCGCGCAAGGTGATCATCGACCAATTGGCGGTGGTGCTCAGCCTTGTTCAGGGCCAGCGCGAACCCAACGATGCGATCCTCATGGACGTTGCCGGGGCCCTGTTGTACGTCGAAGCGACGCTGGCCGGCATGGTCGGGACCGTGGAGCCGGAGAGCCAGGACGACAATCGCCTGCCAACCACCGATCTGACGCAGATCCATCAGATCGTGATCAAGGAGGCGCGCATTTGTTTGCAGCAGGCCAAGGACATGATCGTCGACTACATCGACGCCGATTGGGACCGCCAGCATTTGCAGGCGCTGCCGGCCTTGCTGACCCAGGTGCGCGGTGCGCTGGCGATGATTCCGTTGAGTCGCGCGGCCAGCCTGGTCGAAACCTGTAATCACTTTATTCGCGAGCACCTGTTGCTCGAGCCGGGTCAACCCGGCTGGCAGGAGTTGGACAGCCTGGCCGACGTGATCACCAGCATCGAGTACTACCTCGAGCGCCTCGGCGATGACCCGCAGGCGCAGGGCGAAAACCTGCTCGATGTCGCGGAACAAAGCCTGGTGAACCTCGGTTTTTTCCCCAGCGAGCAGCATGTGCCGGTGCTGGATGAGGTGCTCAACCCGAGCGACGCGCAGGTCATGCAGATGATGCAGGAGCTGGATGATCCGCAGATCGTCCAGACCCTGGCCGATGTGCTCGCCAGCCCGGTTTCGAGCCTGAACCCGCCCGCGCTGAATACTCCGGGCAGCCTGCTGCCACCACCCCCAGGCGAAGCGCCGGTGGACGAGGAGTTGCGCGAGGTGTTCCTCGAAGAAACCGACGAAGTCCTGGAGATCCTGCGCGAGTACTTGCCGCGCTGGTCGCTCAACCCTGACAACCACTCGGCCCTGAGCGAGCTGCGCCGCGCCTTTCATACCCTCAAGGGCAGTGGCCGCATGGTGCGCGCGCTGGTGCTGGGCGAGCTGGCCTGGGCCGTGGAAAACCTGCTCAACCGCGTACTGGAAAACAGCGTGGAGCCAGGCGCTACGGTGCAGCAACTGATCGGCGATGTGCTGCATCTGCTGCCGGAACTGGTGGCCGAATACGCTGCCAATGCCCAGCGTCAGCGCAACGATGTCGATCAATTGGCCGCCCGTGCCCATGCCCTGGCCAAGGGCAGTGAGCCGGTGTCCGATGAAGATACGCAAGATGTCGCGGCCCTCGACCCGCTGTTGCTGGAGATCTTCCGCAAAGAAGCCGAAGCCCATTTGAGCAGTCTCAATCGTTTCCTCGATCAGGCCGCCGAACATGTGCCGCTGCAGGCCAGCGACGAATTGCAGCGTGCCTTGCATACCCTCAAGGGCAGTGCCTCCATGGCGGGTGTCTTGCCGATTGCCGAGCTGGCCGCACCGCTGGATCAACTGGCCCGGGAATACAAGGCGCACCTGATCGCGCTGGATCTGGATGAAGTCGAATTGCTGCTGGAAGCGGAAGGACTGTTCCGCCTGGGCTTGCGCCAGCTCAAGACAGATCCGCTGGCGGAAATTCCCGGCGCCCGGGGTTTGACCGAGCGAGCCAGGGCACTGCTGGCCGAACGCCTGGAAAACCTCCCGAGCACACCGAACACCGGGCTGCGGATCAAGCGCGATCCGCAGCTGATCAACAACTTCCTCGCCCAGGGCATGGACATCCTGCTGGATGCCGAAAGCCTGTTGCAGCGTTGGCAGCAACACCCCGGCGAACGTCAGGAACTCAGCGCGCTGCTGGACGAATTGACCACCCTCGGCGAAGGCGCCCATCTGGCCGACCTGCATCCGGTGGATGAGTTGTGCGAAGCGTTGCTCGATCTCTACGGCGCCGTGGAAGAAAGCAGCCTCGCCGTCAGCGAGCGGTTTTTCCATGAGGCACAGGGCGCCCACGAAGCGCTGATCAACATGCTCGACGAACTGGCCGCGGGTCAGGAAGTCAGCCCGCAGCCGCAACGGATCAGGGCCTTGCGCGAGCTGCTCGACGAGAGCCTCGACCCGTCGGCCATGGGCCTGATCCGCAGCGATGGCAGCCGCAGCCTGAGCATCCGCGAGCTGGGCAACGCCACCGCAGAGCTTGAGCGCACGCTACCCCCTGCCCCTGTAGGAGCGAGCAAGCTCGCGATGGACGTTAACGATGACGCGTTGTCATTGGATGAACGCGGCGCCGGTGAGCCCATCGCGAGCGTGCTCGCTCCTACAGGAGAGGGGCGCGAGCCGGATGGGGAAATCGTGGCGATCTTCCTTGAAGAAGCGGTGGATATCCTCGAAAGCGCCGGTCAAGCCTTGCAGCGCTGGTTGCGCGATTCGGACAACGCCGCGCCGCTGTCCTCCCTGCAACGGGATTTGCACACCCTCAAGGGCGGCGCGCGCATGGCCGAGGTCGGGCCGGTTGGCGACCTGGCCCAAGAACTGGAAAGCCTTTACCAAGGCCTGCTGGACCGTCGCTACGCCTTCAGCGATTCGCTGGCGCTGCTGTTGCGACAGAGCCATGAGCGACTGACGCTGCATCTCGAACAGTTGCAGCTCAACCAGCCACTGGACGACTCTCTAGAGCTGATCGAAGCCATTCGTGCCTACCGTCAAGGTCATGCAGGTGTCGCCGAGGCGGCCCGGCAAGCTACCGATAACGACTCGGCGGGACACGACCCGGAATTGCTGGAGATCTTCCTCGAGGAAGGTTTCGATATCATCGAAAGCTCCGGAGCGGCGCTGGAGCGTTGGCAGGCCCAGCCTTCGAATCGTCAGGAAGTGGAAACCCTGCTGCGCGACCTGCATACCCTCAAGGGCGGCGCGCGCATGGTGGAAATCACCGCGATTGGCGATCTGGCCCATGAGTTGGAGTTCCTCTACGAAGGCCTGTCCACTGGCGCGCTGCAACCGACGGAACCGTTGTTTGCGCTGTTGCAGCGCAGCCATGACCGCCTGGCGCAGATGCTCGATGCGGCCCGAGCGGGTGAGCCGATGCCGCCGGCCGACCGGTTGATCGATGCGATCAAGAACTTCAGCCACCCGACCGTGCCTGGCGCGCCCATGCCGGTTGTGATGCCGGCCACGCCCAAGGCCGAGCCGCTGGCGCCGCCGTCCGATGCCGGGGCGGACATGGTCAAGGTCTCGGCGGAACTGCTCGACGATCTGGTCAATCTGGCCGGCGAAACCTCGATCTTCCGTGGCCGGATCGAACAGCAGGTCAACGATGCGCACATCGCCCTGAATGAGATGGAAACCACCATCGAGCGCATGCGCGACCAGTTGCGCCGCCTCGACACGGAAACCCAGGGGCGGATCCTCAGCCGTCAGCAAGTCGATGCCGAACGCCTGGGTTACGAAGAATTCGATCCGCTGGAAATGGACCGCCACTCGCAGTTGCAGCAGTTGTCTCGGGCGCTGTTCGAATCGGCCTCTGACTTGCTCGACCTCAAGGAAACACTCGAACGACGCAATCAGGATGCGGAAAACCTGCTGCAACAGCAGGGCCGCATCAACACTGAATTGCAGGAAGGCCTGATGCGCACGCGCATGGTGCCGTTCGAACGCATGCTCCCGCGTTTGCAGCGCATCGTCCGGCAAGTGGCCGACGAACTGGGCAAGGACGTGGACTTTATCGTTGATAACGCCGAAGGCGAGATGGATCGCAATGTCCTTGAGCGCATGGCCGCGCCGCTGGAGCACATGCTGCGCAACGCCGTCGACCACGGCCTTGAGTCCGTCGAAGCGCGACTGGCGGCGGGGAAACCGGCCAAGGGCAAGGTCACCCTCGATCTGCTGCGCGAAGGTGGCGACATCATTTTCGACATCCGCGACGACGGTGCCGGTGTGCCGCTGGACGCCGTGCGGCGCAAGGCGATCAAGCGCGGCCTGCTCGCCCCGGACAGCGTCATCAGTGATCACGACGTATTGCAGTTCATCCTGCAGCCGGGGTTTTCCACCGCCGAGAAAATCACCCAGATCTCCGGGCGTGGGGTCGGAATGGACGTGGTGCACGAAGAGGTGCGGCAACTGGGCGGCACCATGAGCATCGACTCGGTGCCCGGACAGGGCGTGCATTTTCGCATTCGCCTGCCGTTCACGGTATCGGTCAACCGGGCGCTGATGGTGCAGTGCGGTGAAGACCTGTACGCGATTCCGCTCAATACCATCGAAGGCATCGTGCGCGTCCTGCCCATCGAGCTCGAAGGGTATTTCCGTTTCGATTCACCAACCTACGAATACGCCGGGCAACGTTACGAACTGTGCTATCTGGGTGAGCTGCTGAAAACCAGCCCGCGCCCGAAACTGTTGGGCCAGAGCATGCCGTTGCCGGTGCTGCTGGTGCAGTGCAATGAAAGGCACATCGCAGTGCAGGTGGATGCCATGGCCGGCACCCGCGAGATCGTGGTCAAGAGTCTGGGGCCGCAATTCGCGGCGGTGAAAGGGGTATCCGGGGCGACAATTCTCGGTGATGGCCGAGTGGTGCTGATTCTGGATTTGCTGGCGCCGATCCGCGCCATGCAGGTCCGTGTACCCCAACGTCCGGCGGGGCAAGAAGTCGAGGTCGAATCGCATCGGCCGCTGCTGGTGATGGTGGTCGACGACTCGGTCACCGTGCGCAAGGTCACCAGCCGTTTGCTCGAACGCCATGGCATGACCGTGCTGACCGCCAAGGACGGGGTCGACGCCATGCTGCTGCTGGAAGAGCACATGCCCGACCTGATGTTGCTGGACATCGAGATGCCACGCATGGACGGCTTCGAAGTCGCGACCCGGGTGCGCAACGACGAACGCCTGCGCAACCTGCCGATCATCATGATCACTTCACGTACCGGACAGAAACACCGCGATCGGGCCATGGCCATTGGCGTCAACGACTACCTTGGCAAGCCGTACCAGGAATCGGTGCTGCTCGAAAGCATCGCCTTGTGGAGCAAGACCCATGCTTGAGCACCGCACCAGCAACCTCACCGGCCTGCTGTTGCCGTTGGCCGACCGCCATCTGATCCTGCCCAACGTCGCCGTTGCCGAGCTGATCGATTACCAGCCACCGGGGACTTTCGACCTCGATACGCCGCCGTGGTATCTGGGCCTGGTGACGTGGCGCGATCGACAGATTCCGTTGCTGAGTTTCGAGTCGGCCTGCGGGCAGAAAATCGTCATCGGCGAACGTGCGCGGATTGTCATCCTCAATACCCTGGGCGGGCGTCCCGAGCTGAAATTCATTGCGCTGCTGGTACAGGGCATTCCGCGCTCCTGCAAGCTCGACAGCCAGTTGAGTTATGTGGATGTGCCGTTGTGTGCGCTGGAGCGGGCGGCGGTGCAGGTGGGGGAGCAGGTGGCCAAGGTGCCGGATTTGCTGGCGCTGGAGGCGTTGTTGGTGGATGCCGGATTGATCGACTGACTCTGGTTTTGCTGTGACTGCACTGGTGTCTTCGCGAGCAGGCTCGCTCCCACAGAGGGCTTGTGTGCGACACGGGCCCATTGTGGGAGCGAGCCTGCTCGCGAAGGCGCCAGTCCAGACAACCATTACCCTGAGCGTAATGATCCACCACTCCGCTTGATTGATGCACCCACCCAACACTCCTAAGGTGTCCCCCACGACAGCGAACCCGTGGAGTGGTCATGACAACAACAATATCCCCCGACTCGCGATGGACGCGGCGGCGCAGCGAAAAGCAGCGGCGTCTCGAGCTGGTGCGAGGTCTTGCCGACGGTGTGGTGTTGCCCACCGACAACATCGTCGCGGCGCTGGAGGCATTGATCCTGCCCGGCGACCGCGTGGTGCTCGAAGGCAACAACCAGAAGCAGGCGGATTTTCTTTCGCGTTCCCTGGCCAAGGCCAACCCCGCGAAGCTGCATGACCTGCACATGATCATGCCCAGTGTCGGTCGCGCCGAGCACCTGGACCTGTTCGAACGCGGCATCGCCCGCAAGCTCGACTTCTCTTTTGCCGGCACCCAAAGCCTGCGTATCAGCCAGTTGCTCGAAGATGGCCTGCTGGAAATCGGTGCGATCCACACCTACATCGAACTCTATGCACGGCTGGTGGTGGACCTGATTCCCAACGTCGTGCTCTCGGCCGGGTTCATGGCCGACCGCGCCGGCAACATCTACACCGGACCGAGCACCGAAGACACCCCGGCACTGATCGAACCGGCGGCCTTCAGCGACGGCATCGTCATCGTCCAGGTCAACCAGTTGGTGGACGACGTCAGCGACCTGCCGCGCGTCGACATCCCGGCGTCCTGGGTCGACTTCGTGGTGGTGGCCGACAAGCCGTTCTACATCGAACCGCTGTTCACTCGCGATCCTCGGCACATCAAGCCCGTGCACGTGCTGATGGCGATGATGGCGATTCGCGGGATCTACGAAAAACACAATGTGCAGTCGCTCAACCACGGTATCGGCTTCAACACCGCTGCCATCGAACTGATCCTGCCGACCTACGGCGAGTCCCTCGGCCTCAAAGGCAAGATCTGCCGCAATTGGACGCTGAACCCGCACCCGACCCTGATCCCGGCGATTGAAAGTGGCTGGGTCGAAAGCGTGCATTGCTTCGGCACCGAGTTGGGCATGGAGAACTACATTGCGGCGCGGCCGGATGTGTTCTTCACCGGGCGCGACGGTTCTCTGCGATCCAACCGGATGTTCAGCCAACTGGCCGGGCAATACGCCGTGGACCTGTTCATCGGCGCGACGTTGCAAGTCGATGGCGACGGCCATTCGTCCACCGTGACCCGTGGGCGCCTGGCCGGTTTCGGTGGCGCGCCGAACATGGGCCATGACCCGCGCGGTCGTCGCCACGGCACGCCGGCCTGGCTCGACATGCGCAACACCGACGTGGCCGAACCGATGCTCGAACGCGGCAAGAAGCTCGTGGTGCAGATGGTCGAGACGTTCCAGGAGGGCGGCAAACCGACCTTCGTCGAAACCCTCGACGCGGTGGATGTGGCGAAGAAAAGCGGCATGCCGTTGGCGCCAATCATGATCTACGGCGACGACGTCACCCACTTGTTGACCGAAGAAGGCATCGCCTACCTGTACAAGGCGCGCTCGCTGGAAGAGCGCCAGGCGATGATCGCCGCCGTCGCCGGGGTGACCGCCATCGGTTTGCGTCACAACCCCAAGGACACCGCGCGCATGCGCCGCGAAGGCCTGATCGCCTTGCCCGAAGACCTCGGCATCCGCCGCACCGACGCCACCCGCGAACTGCTCGCGGCGAAAAGCGTGGCCGATCTGGTGGAGTGGTCCGGTGGCCTCTACAACCCGCCCGCCAAGTTCAGGAGCTGGTAATGCACGCACTTGACCTGCAACCGAAACAACTGAGCCTGGCCGAACGGCTGGCGGACCTGGCGGTGGACGTGCTGATCGACGAGGCTGACTTGTCGCCGAAACCGGCACTGGTCGATCGTCGCGGTAATGGCGCCCACACCGATCTGCACCTGGGGCTGATGCACGCTTCGGCGTTGTCCTTGTGGCCGGCGTTCAAGGAAATGGCGGAAGCCGCCACCGAGTTCGGCGAAGTCGGCTTGCCCCTGCGCGAAGCCGTAGGCCGCATCGGTCGCGAAGGCGAGCAGGCGATGCTCGACACCACCGGTGGCGTAAACACCCATCGTGGGGCGATCTGGGCCTTGGGCCTGTTGGTCACAGCCGTAGCGCTGGAGCCGCAATCCTGCAGTGCAAACAGCGTGGCGTTACGGGCTGCGCGGTTGGCCTTGCTCGACGACCGTTTTGCACCGCGCCCGCTCAGTCACGGTGCGCAAGTCGCCCAACGCTACGGCGTTCGCGGTGCCCGTGAAGAAGCACAGTTGGGCTTCCCGGCGGTTATGCAACGCGCGTTGCCGCAACTCAAACGCAGCCGCAGCGCCGGACATGGCGAGCAGAACGCTCGGCTCGATGCGCTGCTGGCGATCATGACGAATCTTGCCGACACCTGCGTGCTCTATCGCGCGGGGGAAGAAGGCTTGAACACCATGCAAACGGGCGCCCTGGCGGTGCTCGAAGCGGGTGGCAGCGCCAGCCTCGCCGGACGTCGCCGCCTGCATGAGCTGGACCAACAACTCATCGCGTTGAATGCCTCGCCTGGTGGTGCCGCGGACCTGCTCGCCGCCTGCCTGTTCATCGACCGTGTCGAGTCGGACGATGGCTTCATCCTCAGCCATTCAAGTAGGGAAGTGCTTTGATGGAAACCTTATCCTTTGAATTCCCCGCCGGGCAGCCGTCACGCGGCCGCACCCTGGTGGGTTGTGTCGGCTCTGGCGACCTGGAAGTGCTGATCGAGCCGGGTCAGGCCGGCAAGCTGACGATCAACGTGCAGACCTCGGTCAATGGCAGCGAACAGCGCTGGCAGCATCTGTTCGCACGGATGTTCGACGGCCAGACGCCACCGGCGATGGCCATCGAAATCCACGACTTCGGTGCGACACCGGGCGTGGTGCGCCTACGCCTGGAACAGGGTTTCGAGGAGATCGGCCATGACTGACAGCGCATCCCTGCTGAACAAGCACAGCTTTGTCGAACTCGGTGCGCGGCAGCGGGCGAAAGCCTTGCTCGACGTCGGCACCTTCCGCGAATTGCTCGATCCGTTCCAGCGCATCATGTCGCCGTGGCTGTCGCGCCAGGGCGTAGTGCCGCAAGCCGATGACGGTGTAGTGATCGCCAAGGGCAACCTCGATGGTTTGCCGGTGGTGATTGCGGCCATCGAAGGTGCGTTCCAGGGCGGCAGCCTCGGTGAAGTCGGTGGGGCCAAGATTGCCGGCGCACTGGAACTGGCCGCCGAAGACAATCGCAACGGCATTGCCACCCGCGCGGTGCTGCTGCTGGAAACCGGCGGCGTGCGCTTGCAGGAAGCCAACCTCGGCCTGGCGGCGATTGCGGACATACACGCAGCCATTGTCGACTTGCAGCAGTACCAGCCCGTGGTCGGTGTGGTGGCGGGCAGTGTCGGGTGCTTTGGTGGCATGTCGATTGCCGCCGGCTTGTGCAGCTACCTGTTGGTCACACAGGAAGCGCGACTCGGCCTGAACGGTCCGCAGGTGATCGAGCAGGAAGCGGGGCTTGAAGAGTACGACTCCCGCGACCGGCCCTTCATCTGGAGCCTGACCGGTGGCGAGCAGCGCTTCGCCAGTGGCCTGGTGGATCGCTATGTTGCCGACGACGTGGCGCAGATCCGCCAACAGGTGGGTGAGTTGCTCCAGCAAGGTTTGCCGGCGCAACCGCGCAGTCGTCAGGCCGAGTTGTTCCTGCAACGCCTGGCGCGCCTGGACGCCGAACCGCAAATCGAACCGTCAGTGGTTCGCGATCTGTACCAAGGAGAATGCCCATGAGTTCGTATTCCCTGCGTGGCTTGAACTGGTTCGACGCCTTGAGCGCCGGGGCGAAAGCGGTCGAGGGATTGCCGGCTTCGCTGAAGGTCGCGGACGCCGTGCTGGGCGATCAGCCTGTGCGTTTCATCGCGGTGGTGGCCGACCCGGCAAACCGCTTCGTCCGCGCACGCAGCGGCGAAGTGGGTCTGCTCGAAGGCTGGGGCCTGGCCAAGGCCGTGGATGACGTCATCGCCGCTGATCAGAACAAGGCACACAAGCGCGCCTTGATCGCCATCGTCGACGTGCCTAGCCAGGCTTACGGTCGACGCGAAGAGGCCCTGGGCATTCATCAGGCGCTGGCCGCGGCGGCGGACAGTTATGCCCGTGCCCGTCTGGCGGGTCATGCGGTGATCGGTTTGCTGGTGGGCAAGGCGATGTCGGGCGCGTTTCTGGCCCACGGCTATCAGGCCAACCGCTTGATCGCCCTGCGCGATCCGGGCGTGATGGTGCACGCCATGGGCAAGGCGTCGGCGGCGCGGGTGACCTTGCGCAGCGTCGAGGAACTCGAAGCCCTGGCTGCCAGCGTGCCGCCCATGGCGTACGACATCGACAGCTATGCCAGCCTCGGACTGCTGTGGGAAACCTTGTCGGTGGAGCAGATCGAGCAGCCGACTGCGGCGGATCTGGCACGGGTGACCGATTGCCTGCATCAGGCGATTGGCGACGTGGCCGCCGGTGGCCGTGATCTGAGCGGTCGCCTCGGTGCGAGTAACCGTGCGGCATCGAGCAAGGTGCGCCAATTGCTGAGAGCGCAGTGGTGAAGGCGCTTCTGGCTCACGACCTGCTGTGGGGGATGACCCCGCAGCAATTGCCTGCGGATGCGCCTGCGTGGGTGATCGAGTCGATCGGTGCCGGTCAGCCGGTGGTGGTCCGACGCGCCTTGAGCGCGGCGGGGCAGGTGGCGGTGGGCGTGCGCGGGCCGTTGCGTGAACAGCGATTTGCGACGCTGATGGAAGTCGCCGCCATCACACGGCGGGTGCGGCCGGAGGAACTCTGTCATGTGCAAGGCAGGCGTGATTTCCCGGCGCTGCGAGCCTTGGCGCAACTTCGCGGGCACCTCGATGACAGTGGTTGGGTCTGGGGTGTCAGCGGCAGCGCCGGGTTCGAGTTGGCCAGTGGATTTGCCGCTTTGCACGAGGGCAGCGACCTCGATCTGATTCTGCGTACGTCATGTCCGTTGAGTCGTGTCGACGCGCAGGCGCTGGTGGCCGTTCTCGACACGTCCGTGTGCCGTGTGGACCTGCAGTTGCAGACACCTTCGGGCGCCGTAGCCTTGCGCGAATGGGCCGGCACTTCGTCGCGGGTCCTGTTGAAAAGTGCCACCCAGGCCAGCCTGGTCACTGATCCGTGGAATCCACAGGAGCAAGCAGCGTGAGCAGCTTGCTGGTGTTTCCCGGTCAGGGCGCGCAACAACCCGGCATGCTGGCGCGTTTGCCTCGGGAAATGTTGAACGAGGCAAGCGACCTGCTGGGGGAGGATGTGACGCAGCTGGATTCTGCCGAAGCGTTGCAGTCAACCAGGGCTGTGCAGCTTTGCCTGCTGATCGCCGGTGTCGCTGCTTCACGCCAGTTGGACATGACGCCAGACTACGTGGCCGGCTTGTCGATCGGCGCCTACCCGGCAGCGGTGGTGGCCGGTGCCCTGAGTTTCAGCGATGCGTTGCATCTGGTCAGCCTGCGCGGTGAACTGATGCAGCAGGCTTATCCACAAGGCTATGGCATGACGGCGATCATCGGTCTGGACCTGGCCACGGTGGAGGGGCTTCTGGCCCAGGTGCACAGCGCGCAAACGCCGGTTTATCTGGCCAATATCAACGCCGATAACCAGGTGGTGATTGCCGGTAGCGATGCGGCGATGAGCGCGGTGGCGCAGTTGGCGAAAGGGCGCGGGGCTGGCCTGGCCAAGCGTCTGGCCGTGAGCGTGCCGTCCCATTGCCCATTGCTTGAGGCGCCCGCACAACGCCTGGCCGAAGCTTTCGCCAGTGTGCCGATGCAAACACCGGCGATCGGTTACCTCAGTGGCAGTCGCGCGCGTCCGATGATCAAGCCTGAAGCCTTGCGTGACGACCTGGCCTTCAACATGTGCCGCATCGTCGATTGGCGCGGCACGGTACAAAGCGCCTACGAGCGCGGCGTACGCCTGCAGATCGAACTGCCGCCCGGCGCGGTGCTCACCGGGCTGGCGCGCCGGGTGTTCGAGCAGGGCACCGTGATTGCCTTCGACGGTGCGCGGCTCGATACCTTGCAGGCGCTGATGCGAGAGGAGGGCAGCCGCCACTCCTGAACTCAGGCTTCGAACAACAAAAACAACATTCGAAATGCACTTTGAGGACTACAACAATGATTATTTACGGTGTGGCGCTGTTGGCGATCTGTACGTTGGCAGGGGTGATCATGGGTGACATGCTCGGTGTGTTGCTGGGGGTGAAGTCAAACGTCGGTGGTGTCGGGATCGCGATGATCCTGCTGATCTGCGCACGGTTGTGGATGCACAACCGTGGCGGCATGACCAAGGACTGCGAGATGGGTGTCGGCTTCTGGGGCGCCATGTACATCCCGGTGGTGGTGGCGATGGCGGCACAGCAGAACGTGGTCACGGCCTTGCACGGCGGCCCGGTGGCGGTGCTGGCGGCGATCGGTTCGGTGGTGGTCTGCGGTTGCACCATTGCCCTGATCAGCCGGACCCACAAAGGCGAACCCTTGCCCGCTGAGCCGGCGGATGTAACACCGGTTGGCGCTTCGGCAGGAGGTCGCTGATATGTGGGAAATCATCGAGAAAGGCCTGGCAACCAACAGCCTGGTCACAGCATTCGCTTTCGTCGGCATCATCATGTGGGTGTCGGTCATTCTCTCCAAACGCCTGACCTTCGGACGCATTCACGGTTCGGCCATCGCCATCGTCATCGGCCTGGTGCTGGCCTGGGTCGGCGGTACGATGACCGGCGGGCAAAAAGGCCTGGCGGACCTGACGCTGTTTTCCGGCATCGGTCTGATGGGCGGCGCCATGCTGCGGGACTTCGCCATCGTTGCCACGGCATTCGAAGTGCAGGCCACGGAAGCGAGAAAGGCCGGTCTGATCGGCGTGATCGCGCTGCTGTTGGGCACGGTGCTGCCGTTCATTGTCGGTGCGTGCATGGCCTGGGCATTCGGTTATCGCGATGCGGTGAGCATGACCACCATTGGTGCAGGTGCGGTGACTTACATCGTCGGCCCAGTGACCGGCGCCGCGATTGGCGCCAGTTCCGATGTGGTTGCGCTGTCGATTGCCACTGGCCTGATCAAGGCGATTCTGGTGATGGTCGGCACGCCGATGGCGGCGCGCTGGATGGGCCTGGACAACCCGCGCTCGGCGATGGTGTTCGGCGGACTGGCCGGGACGGTCAGTGGCGTGACCGCCGGTTTGGCGGCGACGGACCGGCGCCTGGTGCCTTATGGCGCGTTGACCGCGACCTTCCACACCGGGCTTGGCTGCTTGCTCGGGCCTTCGTTGTTGTTCTTTATCGTTCGCGGGATTGTTGGCTAATCCGCAACATCGTCATTGAATGTTCCGACGCCTTCGCGAGCAGGCTCGCTCCCACAATGGAATGCATTCCCCTGTGGGAGCGAGCCTGCTCGCGAAGGGCGCGCCACGGTTTCAGACTTGCCGATTGGCATACATCCGACACTCCGCCAGCAACGCCAGCAGATTCGGATCACGCTCCTTGGCCTTCAGGAACACCACGCCAATGTGCTGCTGCAAGCGGTACTTTTCCTGCAACGGGATCAGCTTCACCCGGTTCTCGTACACCGCCGCAATCCGTCCTGGCAGCAACGCATAGCCCACGCCCGAACTGACCATGCTCAGCAGGGTGAAAATGTCGTTGACCTGCATCGCCACCTTCGGCTCGAACCCTGCCTGCTCGAATACCCGCTTGCCATCCTGATGGGTGGCGAAGCCCTGGGTCAGGGTGATGAAGGTTTCGTCGCGGACTTCGGCCAGGTCGACTTCGGTTCGCTGGGCAAACCTGGAGTCGGCGGGGGTGGCGAGGAAGATATCGTCGGAAAACAGCGGGATCTGTTCGCAATCCGGGTCATTGACGCTGTCATCCAGCGACACCAGGATCGCATCGACTTCCATGTTCTTGAGCTTGTAGAGCAGGTCGATATTGGAGCCCAGAATCAGGTCGATGTTGAGTTCGCTGCGGCGGATCTTCAGACCCATGATCAGCTGCGGCACGGTCTTCACCGTCAGCGAATACAGCGAGCCCAGTTTGAAGCGCTCGGCGGAAAACCCGGCGGCTTCGCGGGTCAGGCGCACGCTTTCGACGACATCCTGAATCAGCTTCTGCGCCCGCTCTTCCAGCACGTACGCGCTTTCCAGCGGCGTCAGGCTGCGGCCTTCGTGCTTGAACAGCGGGCAGCGCAGGGCGCTTTCCAGGGAATGGATCGCCCGATGCACGCTGACGTTGCTGGTTTGCAACTCGGCAGCGGCCCGTGCCAGGTTGCCGGTGCGCATGAAAGCCAGGAACACCTCGAGTTTTTTCAGGGTCAACTCTTCATCGATCAGCATGGGGCGGACTCTTTTTTGAATGATCCGATTGTGCCCAATTACGCCGGGCTCGTCGTACAGAAACATTGCGCTTTTACGCTCAAGGTCCGAGCCTTGCGCTCTGTGGCAGTGAAATTCGAGGTGAGCAACGCATGTATCACGGGGAAAGACTGAACGCCTGGACGCATCTGGTCGGGGCCGTGGCGGCGTTTGTCGGCGGGATGTGGTTGATTGTGCTGGCCTGTCTCGACGGCAGCCCGTGGAAGATCGTCAGCATGGCGATCTACGCCTTTACCTTGCTGGTGCTTTACAGCGTATCGACCGTGTACCACAGCGTGCGTGGGCGCAAGAAAGCGATCATGCAGAAGGTCGATCACTTTTCGATCTATCTGTTGATCGCCGGCAGCTACACGCCGTTCTGCCTGGTGACCCTGCGCGGACCGTGGGGCTGGACGTTGTTCGGGATTGTCTGGGGGCTGGCGCTGATCGGCATCCTGCAAGAGATCAAGCCGCGTTCGGAAGCGCGGATTCTGTCGATCGTGATTTACGCGGTGATGGGCTGGATCGTGCTGGTGGCGATCAAGCCGCTGCTCGCGGCACTGGGCGCCGCCGGGTTGGCGTGGCTGGCGTCGGGAGGGATCCTGTACACCGCGGGCATCATCTTTTTTGCCTTGGACAATCGTCTGCGCCATGCGCACGGCATCTGGCATTTGTTCGTGATCGCCGGAAGCCTGCTGCACTTTGTGGCGATTCTGTTTTATGTCTTGTAGACCCGACTCGCCGCTATCCCACATCAGACTGGTTCAGGGATCAGGCGATCGAGTTGTTCCTGGGCCCGCCGACTGAACACCTGCAACAGGTCGTTCAACGTGTGGGGCGGCGGTTCGTCGGCGCGGGTGACGGCATACAGGGTGATCGGAAGTGTCGGCGCCAGAGGTCGGGTCGCGGTGGCGGCAGGGGAGGCGCCGAGTGCGGTAAACGGATCGATCACCGCCAGTCCCGCGCCGGACTCGACCATCGCCCGCGCCAACGAATAAGTCTGCACGGCAATGCGCACGCGGGGTGGCGGCTCGACGGCCTCAAGGTAGCTGTCGAGCCTGGCTGCCAGTGGGTCGGCGCTGGACAGTCCGATCAGCGGCGCACCGGCCAGCTCGATCAACGGCAACGGTTGGCCCAGTGTTTCGGCGGCCCAATACCCGGCCGGTGCCAGCGCGACCAGTATCCCGCGCGCCAGAGGTCGTGCTTTCAGTCCGGGATGATCCGGAAGTTGCAGCGTCAGTGCGACATCCACTTCACGCATCAACAGGTTCTGCATCAGCTCACGGCTGTGGGCGCTGGACAGTTCGCAGGCGATGTCCGGGTAACGTTGCGTCCATTCGCTGATGGCCGGCGGCAGCAGCGACAGGGCCAGTGCAGGGATCGCACCGATCCGCACGCTATGCCCGGGCTCGCGGCGTAGACTTTGGGCCAGGCGCCTGACGCCTTGCAGGCTTTCGGTGACCTTGTCGACTTCGCGCTCAAGCTCCAGTGCTTCGGGCGTAGCCTGCAATTTACCGCGAACCCGCAGGAACAACGGGAACCCCAGTTGCTGCTCGGCGTGTTGCAGAACTTTGCTCACTGCCGGTTGCGACACGTGCAGCAATTGCGCGGCCGCGCTGATCGAACCCGTCTGGCGGATCGCCTGGAAAATCTCGATGTGTCGCAGTCGCATGGCAAGTCCATAACCTTTGTCTATGGGTTAGGCATCTTTATGCATTGTTCAGTGCCTGTCACCTGGCTCTAACCTCGGCCTTGTCTACACAACGGTTTTAAGGACGAACATGACTCAGCGCGTGTGCATCATCGGCGGCGGTGTGATTGGCCTGGCAACGGCCTATGCGCTGGTGCGCGACGGCTTCGAGGTGACGGTGGTCGAAGCCCGGGATTCGCTGGGTGTTGAAACCAGCTTCGCCAACGGCGGCCAGTTGTCCTATCGCTACGTGGCGCCGCTGGCCGATGCCGGCGTGCCGATGCAAGCCATCGGCTGGATGCTGCGTGGTGATTCCCCATTGAAACTGCGACCGCGTTTGGATCCGGCGCAGTGGCGCTGGATGGCATCGTTCCTCAACGCCTGCCGCCGCTCGGTCAACCGGGAAAATGCCGCGCACCTGTTGCGCCTGGCGCTGTTGAGTCAGAGCACCCTGAAGACTTGGCGAGAAGAAGATGGAATCGCCGGATTCCACTGGCGGCGCAACGGCAAGCTGGTGACCTTCCGCAACGCTGGCAGCTTTGACCATGCCCGCAAAGGTCTGGCCGACCCGCAGCAACAGCAAGTGTTGTCGCCTGCCGAGTGCGCACAGCTGGAACCGGCATTGGCGGATGCCCCTTTTGTCGGGGCGATTCATACCCCGGACGAAGAAGTCGGCGACTGCCACGGTTTTTGCCAGCAACTGGCCGCGCGATTGAAAGCATCCGATCGTTGCGAGTTTCGATTGGGGCAAGCAGTGACCGGGATTCGTCATGCCAATGGCGCGGTCAACGCCATCGAGCTGGGCGATGAGGTGCTGACGGTGGAGCAACTGGTGATCGCCGCCGGCCATCGCAGCCCGGCGCTGGCGCTGCCCGGTCTGCAATGGCCGTTGTACCCGCTCAAGGGCTACAGCCTGACCGTACCGATCCGCTCCGAACACCGGGCGCCTGACGTGAGCATCACCGACTACGACCGCAAGATCGTTTATGCCCGCATCGGCGAGCAATTGCGCATTGCGGCGATGGTCGACATTGTCGGCTTTGACCCCGCGATCGACCCCCAGCGACTGGCCCTGATCAAGCGTCAGGCCCGTGACACCTTTCCAAATGCCGGTGCCTATGACGAAGCCGTCGAGTGGGCCGGCATGCGCCCGGCCACACCGAGTGGCGTGCCGTTATTGGGCGCTACGGTGTATCGCAACCTGTGGCTGAATCTCGGCCATGGTGCTCTGGGCTTTACCCTGGCTTGCGGCAGCGGGCGCTTGCTCAGTGAGCTGATCGGCGAGCGCCGGCCTTCCATCGACCTGCGCGGTTTCAATCACCGGGCTGCCTGAATTTCCGTTTCTGAAGAGGACACTGCATGACCATTCAACGTCTCCACAGCAACCCGCGTCTGTCCGGCATCGTGACGTTCGGCGATCTGGTGTTTCTCTCCGGCCAAGTGCCGGGCGAGGCCATCGACGTCAGTGGTCAGACTCGTGAAGTGCTGGCGAAAATCGACGCCTTGCTGGCCGAGGCCGGCAGCGACAAGGACCATCTGCTGAGCGCGACCATTTATCTCAAGGACATCACCACGGATTTTGCCGCGATGAACGAGGTCTGGTCCGCCTGGCTGTCCCCGAATCAAGCGCCGACTCGAACCACCGTGCAGGCCCAACTGGCCCGCCCGCAGGTACTGGTGGAAATCGCCGTCATCGCTGCGCGCGTCTGATGAACCAACACCCACAACGGAGAATAACAATGCAAAAAATCACGTTGCTCGCTTGTACGCTAGGCCTGTTGCTCGGCAGTCAGGTTCAGGCCAATGAAGCGCCGCTGACCGGCACCCTGAGCAAGATCGCCAGCACCAACAGCATCACCCTGGGTTATCGCGATGCGTCGGTGCCGTTCTCTTACGTGGGGGATCACACCGGTCAGCCGATGGGCTATTCGGTGGATCTGGCGGGCAAGATTGTCGAGCGCATCCGGCAGCAACTGGCGCTGCCAGACTTGCAGGTGAAGTACAACCTGGTGACCTCGCAGACCCGAATTCCACTGGTGCAGAACGGCACCGTGGACCTGGAATGTGGCTCCACCGGCGTGACCGCCGAACGGCAGAAGCAGGTGGCGTTCTCCTATGGCTTCATCTACGTCAAAGGCCAGTTGCTGACCGCGAAGGACAGCGGGATCAAGAGCTTCGCCGACCTGCGCGGCAAGAACGTGGTGACGACTGCCGGCACCACCAACGAGCGCTTCCTGAAAAGCTACAACGTCGATCACAAGATCGACATGTTCGTGATCAGTGCCAAGGACCACGGCGAAGCGTTCCAGATGCTGCAGTCGGGCCGCGCGGCGGCGTTCTACATGGATGACGCGCTGCTCTATGGCGAGCGCGCCAAGGCCCGCGATCCGCACAAGTGGGTGGTGGTCGGGGAGGAGCAATCGCGGGAGATCTACAGCTGCATGGTGCGCAAGGACGATCCGCAGTTCCTGGCGCTGGTCAACGGCGCGTTGGCGGATCTGTACAGCTCGGGCGAGATCAATGGCATTTACACGCGCTGGTTCGAGCAGCCGATCCCGCCGAAGGGTTTGAACCTTGAGTTCCCGATGACCAGCGAACTCAAGGCGATCATTGCCAAGCCGGTGAGTGATCCGGTGCAGTAGTCATCCAGACCGTGTCGAGGCCATTCGCGAGCAGGCTCGCTCCCACATTGGATCTGTGGTGCTCACAGATTTTGTGATCACTGGAGATCTACTGTGGGAGCGAGCCTGCTCGCGATGGGGTCTTAGAAGTCGCCCCACAACTGCTGGGCCACAGCCAGGGCAACGACAGGCGCGGTTTCGGTGCGCAGCACCCGTGGGCCGAGGCGGGCGGCGTGGAAGTCGCTGGCCTTGGCCTGATCGACTTCGGCATCGGACAAACCACCCTCCGGACCGATCAGGAATGCCAGGCTTGCGGGCTTGGCATGGCTCACCAACGGTTCGGCTACCGGGTGCAGCACGAGCTTCAACTCGGCTTCTGTTTGCTTCAACCAGTCGGCCAGCAACAGTGGCGGATGAATCACCGGTACTCGCGAGCGGCCGCACTGTTCGCAAGCGCTGATCGCTACCTGGCGCCAGTGCAGCAGGCGTTTGTCGGCGCGTTCGTCTTTGAGCCGGACTTCACAGCGCTCGGTGAAGATCGGGGTGATTTCGGTGGCACCCAGTTCCGTGGCTTTCTGAATCGCCCAGTCCATGCGCTCACCCCGGGACAGGCCCTGGCCGAGATGAATTTGCAGCGGCGACTCGATCTGCCCGGCGAAGCTTTCATCGATCTGCACGACCACGTTTTTTTTGCCGACTTCGACCAGTCTGGCGCGAAACTCCTGGCCCGAGCCGTCGAACAGTTGCAACGCATCACCCTCGGCCATGCGCAGCACACGGCTGATGTAATGGGCCTGGGCTTCGGGTAGCTCATGCTCGCCAGTGCTCAGGGGGGCGTCGATGAAGAAGCGGGACAGTCTCATGCTGGGTCTCAGTAGAATGTGTGAATATCTGGCGGCCCCATCGCGGGCAAGCCCGCTCCCACAGGTACAGCGCAATCCTGTGGGAGCGGGCTTGCCCCGGGCGGCGATCCGACGATGACGGTAGTCCGGTCAGCGCTGAAGCTTAGGTGAAATCAATCAACCCGGATCACGGAACCCCGGATGGAAATCCTTCGGCACCGTCACGCTGACGCTGTCACGGGTCGCAATGTCGATCCCTTCGCTGGCCACTTCGGCGAGGAAGTCGATCTGCTCCGGGGTGATCACATACGGCGGCAGGAAATACACCACGCTACCCAGTGGCCGCAGTAAGGCACCACGCTCCAGGGCGTGCTGGAACACCTTCAGGCCGCGACGTTCCTGCCACGGGTACGCTTCCTTGCTGGCCTTGTCCTTGACCATCTCGATGGCCAGCACCATGCCGGTCTGGCGCACTTCCGAGACATTCGGGTGATCGACCAGATGCGCAGTGGACGAAGCCATGCGCTGCGCCAGGACCTTGTTGTTCTCGATGACCTTGTCTTCTTCGAAGATGTCCAGGGTCGCCAGGGCCGCCGCGCACGCCAGCGGGTTGCCGGTGTAGCTGTGGGAGTGCAGGAAGGCGCGCAGGGTCGGGTAGTCGTCGTAGAAGGCGTTGTAGATTTCGTCGGTGGTCATGCACGCTGCCAGCGGCAGATAGCCGCCGGTCAATGCTTTGGACAGGCACAGGAAGTCCGGGCGGATGCCGGCCTGTTCGCAGGCGAACATCGTCCCGGTGCGGCCGAAGCCGACGGCGATTTCGTCGTGGATCAGGTGCACGCCGTAGCGGTCGCAGGCTTCGCGCAGCAGCTTGAGGTACACCGGGTGATACATGCGCATGCCACCGGCGCCCTGGATCAGCGGCTCGACGATCACCGCCGCGACTGTGTCGTGGTGCTCGGCCAGCGTCTGTTCCATGGCCGCGAACATGTTGCGCGAGTGCTCCTCCCAGCTCATGCCTTCGGGGCGCAGGTAGCAATCCGGGCTCGGCACCTTGAGGGTGTCCATCAGCAGCGCCTTGTAGGTCTCGGTGAACAGCGGTACGTCGCCCACCGACATCGCCGCCATGGTTTCGCCGTGGTAGCTGTTGGTCAGGGTGACGAAGCGCTTCTTGTTCGGCTGACCGCGGTTGAGCCAGTAGTGAAAGCTCATTTTCAGCGCGACTTCGATGCAGGACGAACCGTTATCGGCGTAGAAGCACCGTGTCAGACCTTCCGGGGTCAACTTCACCAGGCGCTCGGACAATTCGATCACCGGTTGATGACTGAAACCGGCAAGGATCACATGTTCGAGCTGGTCGACCTGGTCCTTGATGCGCTGGTTGATCCGCGGGTTGGCGTGCCCGAACACGTTCACCCACCAGGAGCTGACCGCATCGAGGTAGCGTTTGCCTTCGAAGTCTTCCAGCCACACGCCTTCCCCGCGCTTGATCGGGATCAGCGGCAGTTGCTCGTGATCTTTCATCTGGGTGCAGGGATGCCACAACACGGCGAGATCGCGTTGCATCCACTGATTATTCAGGCCCATTTTCACTCTCCTGGAGGCGGTCCGTGACCAGCGCGGACAAACAATCGCGCAAGCCTATGCAATGCGTGCCACGGGGACAACCCATTGTGTCGAATGAGCTACTTTGTACGCACTGATAGACGTTGCTGGCAGGTGCTTGAAGGCTGACGTATCCTTCGCGGTTCTTGAGCCGTCTGGCTCGCAAATACTGCTGCTTTCCTCGTTTAATTCCGGAGTTCGCTGAATGTCTGTCGGTTGGCTGCGCGCCTGTGCGCTGGTGATGTTGGGGCTGTTCAGCGTGTCTGCGCTGGCCAAGGATAAAACCGCGATCGTGATCGGCGGCGGCCTGTCGGGCCTGACTGCCGCGTACGAGCTGCAGAACAAAGGCTGGCAGGTCACGCTGCTGGAAGCCAAGTCGAGCCTGGGCGGCCGTTCCGGCATGGCGAGCAGCGAGTGGATCGGCAATGACAAGGTCCAACCGGTGCTGAACAAGTACGTATCGAACTTCAAGCTGAGCACCACGCCAGCCCCTGAATTCGTGCGGACCCCAGGCTACCTGATCGATGGCGAGTATTTCTCCGCCACCGACCTGGCGAGCAAACAGCCGGCCACCGCCGAGGCGCTCAAGCGCTTCGACAAGGCCGTGGACGACCTGGCGCGCTCGATCGACGACCCACAGAACCCGGCTGCCAACAACACGCTGCACGCGCTGGATCAGATCAACGTGTCGAGCTGGCTCGACAAGCAGAACCTGCCGGCCACCGCGCGCCAGTTGATCAACCAGCAGATCCGTACCCGCTACGACGAACCATCGCGCTTGTCGCTGCTGTACTTCGCGCAGCAAAGCCGCGTCTACCGTGGCGTCTCCGATCGTGACCTGCGCGCTTCGCGTCTGGTCGGTGGCAGCCCGGTGCTGGCCCAGGCCCTGGTCAAACAGCTGAAAACCATCAAGACCAACTCCCCGGTCTCGGCGATCATTCAGGACACGGATGGTGTGACCGTCAAGGTCGACAACGTCAGTTACAAGGCTGACTACGCCGTGCTGGCCGTGCCACTGCGCGCGTTGAACAAGATCCAGATGACCCCGGCGCTGGACGCCCAGCACCTGGCGGCGATCAAGGGCACCAATTACGGTTGGCGCGACCAGATCATGCTCAAGTTCAAGACGCCGGTGTGGGAAAGCAAGGCGCGCATGTCCGGCGAAATCTACAGCAACACCGGCCTGGGCATGTTGTGGATCGAGCCTGCCCTGAAGGGCGGCGCCAACGTGGTGATCAACCTGTCCGGCGACAATGCGCGGGTGATGCAGGCGTTCGGCGACAAGCAGATGGTCGATCAGGTGCTGATCCGCCTGCACACGTTCTACCCACAGGCCCGTGGCTCGTTCACCGGTTATGAAATCCGTCGCTACAGCGTCGACCCGTCGATGGGCGGCGCTTACCTGGCCTTTGGGCCGGGCCAGATCAGCAAGTTCTGGCGCCTGTGGGAGCGCCCGATTCAGCGCGTAGCCTTCGCTGGCGAACACACCGACACCCTCTACCCAGGCACCCTGGAAGGCGCGCTGCGCAGCGGTCAGCGTGCCGCCAGCCAGGTTGAAGACCTGGCGGCGGGCAAGTCCTTCGATCCGGCGAAGTTGGTTCCGGCCGCTGCAGCGGCGGGCGCTGGTGCGGTGGTGGCGAAGAAAGGCAATTTCTTCAGCAACCTGTTTGGCGGCTCGGATGACGAGAAGAAGCCAGAGCCGGTCAAGGCACCTGAACCGGTAGCGCCTGCTCCCGCGCCAGCACCGGCCCCAGCCCCGGTCGTTGCACCGGCTCCGGTCGAAGCACCGAAGCCGGCAACCCCGGTAAAAGCCGAGCCAGCCAAGAAAGCTCCAGCCAAACCGGCAGCCAAGACAGAGGCGAAAAAAGCCCCGGCCAAGGCACCCGTGAAGAAAGCCGAGTCGGCGAAGAAGCCGGCAGCCAAACCGGTGGCGACTGCTGAGACCAAGGCTCAGTAACGCTCAGACGTAAAAAAAGCGCGGCCCGAAGGTCGCGCTTTTTTTTGCCAATAAAATTTCGGTCCTACACGTTTAATTGATGTGTCAGATACTTCCCACAAAACAATCAGAAGCGAGTGATCGATTGTGCAGGAGTCAGGAATTTATGCTCTTGAAAAATTTGGAGGAGCATATGAAATCTTTATCGGTGGTTATTATTTTTATAACACTTTCTGGCTGTGTTATTGGTGAACATAGAGATCCTCTAAAGATACCTATGCTTCCCAAAATCGACGCTGAACTGGCTCACAAATGCCGAATGGATCCTGATAAACCTGAATGCTCGGTTAATTAGTTGTTTCCAATAATCAGGAGCTGCTTGGTACCCGAGGCTTAATATAGGTGTCGCTTACCATTCCCATATAAAAATTGGAATACCTTGGACTATTACATTGAGCGGCTTTCTTTTGGGAAAACGACCGGGAGCAAATCCGAAGCGCGCCCAGCGTGAGTCTCCTGTCCGCATATCGAAGATGACCAGATTTCCATCATCTTGAATAATCAAACTAGTGTTGTACCAAAGCGATTTATCAGTGGTATGAGTACTTTCAGCAACCCATATCCGCCCTCTGAATGGATCGTATAGAAAACCGTTATTGCTGATCACAAATTTCAGCGGCTCGCGCATTTTTTTCGGATACGTGGTTCGGCTATAAGGCTGGCTCCCATCCGCATTCCAGACTATAGCGCCGTTATCCGTAATGACCAGATTTCCATCAACTTGCAATACCAATCGAAAACGACCGTTCTGCGACATCAAATACTGTCCCGGCGACATCGTTTGATTGGGTGGCAGCACTGGCGAGCCACTTGCTTGAAAGGGTGTGTATTTAATAGCCATTTTTATTCCTTGTCTAATGAGTTGTTGAGATCCCATTGAATCAAGTCCAGATATGGAAATGGCGATACATATGTATTGCATAGCTAAAAATGCGTATTAGCCCGAACCATGATGGCACCCGGTCGCCGCTCAGGCGAAAAACTGATTCGACTGAGCTACCAGCGACCCCGATGGTGGCTAGCACTGAGACCAAGGCTAAGTGACGTTCAGACGTAAAGCGCGGTCCCAAAGCCGCGCTTTGCCTGGAGAAAAATCGGTGGTAGCCATCGAATAAACCTTTTGATACAGGTGTTCGCAGGTTTGTATTCACTTTTTCTCACAATTTCGTTTTTAATCTTTCCTTAACCCGGCGGCTTCAGACTCTTTATCGTATTTTTCGATATTTCAAAGCAAAATTTTCCGCTTTAATTCGATAGATAACTCGATAGTCTTGGGCCAGCACTTACAGGGAACCAGGCAATGCAGCTACGTAACTCTACCTCCCGCTACGGCTGGGTCAGCATCTTCATGCACTGGGGCGTGGCACTGGCCGTGTTCGGTCTGTTCGCCCTGGGGCTGTGGATGGTCGACCTCGGTTATTACGATCCATGGCGCAAGTCCGGGCCGGATCTGCACAAAAGCATCGGTTTGATCCTGTTGGGGGTCATGGTCTTGCGCGTGTTGTGGCGCTTCATCAGCCCGCCGCCGCCAACGCTGGCCAGCTACAGCCGCATGACGCGTCTGGGCGCCATGTTCGGCCATGCCTTCCTGTATCTCTGCCTGTTCGCCGTGATGATTGCCGGTTACCTGATTTCCACCGCAGAAGGTGCCGGGATTCCGGTGTTTGACTGGTTTGAAGTGCCTGCCCTGATTTCCGGACTACCGGACCAGGCAGATAACGCCGGTGTCATTCACCTCTACCTGGCGTGGGCGCTGGTCATTTTTTCCGGCCTCCATGCGTTGGCAGCATTGAAGCACCACTTTATCGACCGTGATGCGACCCTCAAGCGAATGCTGGGTCGCAAAGCCTGAAATTCAACCTCGACTCCCAAGGAAAACAAAGCATGTTGAAAAAGACTCTCGCCGCTCTGGCAATCGGTTCTGCTGTCCTGTCTGCCAATGTGATGGCGGCTGACTACACCGTCGACAAACAAGGCCAGCACGCCTTCGTCGACTTCAAGATCAGCCACCTGGGCTACAGCTTCATCACCGGTACTTTCAAGGACATCGACGGCAAGTTCAGCTTCGACGCTGCCAAGCCTGAAGACAGCAAGATCGAGTTCAACGTGAACACTGCCAGCGTCTTCACCAACAACGCTGAACGTGACAAGCACATCTCCAGCAAAGACTTCCTGAACGGCACCAAGGCGACCTTCGTGTCCACCAGCGTCAAGCCAACCGGCAAGAACGCTGCTGGCAAGGACACCGCTGACGTAGCCGGTGACCTGACCATTCTGGGCGTAACCAAGCCAATCGTGGTCAAGGCCACTTTCCTGGGTGAAGGCAAGGATCCATGGGGCGGCTACCGTGCCGGCTTCGAGGGTACTTTCAGCCTCAAGCGCTCTGATTTCGGCAAGATGATGGACCTGGGCCCACAGTCCGACGCGGTCGACATGTACGTTTCGTTTGAAGGTGTCAAAGCGAAGTAATTTTTGCGCCTGAACCCTGTAGGAGCGAGCATGCCGCAAGCGGGCACCCGCTCCTACAGGGACATGGTGGTGCATGAAAAATGCCCCGGCTCTTTCGAGCCGGGGCATTTTTCATTTCGGCGATAACTCAGCGATTGCGAGTCAGAAGCGCTGGTTTTTCGCCGCGAGGACGGCTTGGCAATTGATCCAGTTGCTCAGGTGTCGGGAAGCGATCAGCCTTCGACTCCTTGTGCATGATCTTCGGTGCCGGGCTGCGCGGGTTCTGCACGGCCGGCTCGGAGCGCGACTGGTCATCACGGGCCGGGCGGCGATTGCGCGAGTCGTCGCGACGGCCCTGGCCGTCACGTGGTGCACCGCTGCGAGAGCCATTGCGCTTGCCCGGATTGCCAGTGTTGGTGCCATCGCTGTTGCGCGGACCGTTCTGGCGACCTTGTGGCTTGCCGGAGCGTGGCGCGCCGGAACCGGCAACGTTGCCTTGAGCCGGGGCACCTGGACGGCGACCACGGCCTTGCGCCGGTTTCTGCAGCGGCACGTAGTCGACGCGGTTACCGAAGTTATCGATATCGTCGTCCAGGAACTCGTCCGGGGCGCGGTCAGCGGCGGCACGAGGAGGCTGCGACGGACGCTGTTCGCGAGCCGGAGTACCTTCGCGTGGTTTCTGCTGGCGGGCAGGACGTTCGCCGCGTTCACCTGCCGGTTTTTCCTTGCCCTTGTCTTTGCCTTTGTCCTTGCGGCCGCCACCGCTGCCGTTCGCACCCTCGCCGCGCGGGCCACGGGCATTGCGCGGGTTGCGCATGTCCGGACGTTCGCGCGCTTCAGGTTTCTCGGCTTCCACGGCGCTGGCATCGAAGCCCATCAGGTCGCCGTCGGCGATTTTCTGCTTGGTCATGCGTTCGATGCTTTTCAGCAGCTTTTCTTCATCCGGGGCCACCAGCGAGATCGCCTCGCCCGTACGACCGGCACGGCCAGTACGGCCGATACGGTGCACGTAGTCTTCATCGACGTTCGGCAGTTCGAAGTTGACCACGTGGGGCAACTGGTCGATGTCCAGGCCGCGGGCGGCGATATCGGTGGCCACGAGGATGCGCACGGTACCGGCCTTGAAGTCGGCCAGGGCTTTGGTGCGGGCGTTCTGGCTCTTGTTGCCGTGGATCGCGACGGCGCTCAGGCCGTGTTTGTCCAGGTACTCGGCCAGGCGGTTGGCGCCATGCTTGGTGCGGGTGAACACCAGCACTTGTTCCCAGGCGCCGGCCGTGATCAGGTGGGCCAGCAAGGCACGCTTGTGGCTGGCGGGCAGACGGAATACGCGCTGTTCGATGCGCTCGACCGTGGTGTTCGGCGGCGTGACTTCGATGCGTTCCGGGTTGTGCAGCAGCTTGCCGGCGAGGTCGGTGATGTCCTTGGAGAAGGTCGCCGAGAACAACAGGTTCTGGCGTTTGGCCGGCAGTCGCGCCAGCACTTTCTTCACGTCATGGACGAAGCCCATGTCGAGCATGCGGTCGGCTTCGTCCAGTACGAGGATTTCCACGTGGGACAGATCGACGCTGCCTTGGCCGGCCAGGTCGAGCAGGCGACCGGGGCAGGCCACCAGCACGTCTACGCCTCGGGCCATGGCCTGGACCTGCGGGTTCATGCCGACACCGCCAAAGATGCAGGCGCTGACGAACTTCAGGTCGCGGGCATAGACCTTGAAGCTGTCATGCACTTGCGCGGCGAGTTCGCGAGTCGGGGTCAGGACCAGTACGCGCGGCTGGCGCGGGCCGTGACGCTGGGACTTGTCCGGGTGACCATTGGGGAACAACCGCTCCAGGATCGGAAGGGCGAAACCGCCGGTTTTACCAGTACCTGTCTGCGCCGCAACCATCAGGTCGCGACCTTGCAACACGGCGGGAATGGCCCGCTGTTGCACCGGAGTAGGCTCGGTATAGCCCGCCGCCTCGATGGCGCGGACCAAAGCCTCGGAGAGACCGAGGGAAGCAAAGGACATGAGAAATCCTGTTTTAGTTAGGGCTTGGCCCATTGGGAGTCTTGCCTGGCGCGAATGGCGTTCAAGAGGACGCTATCCCGTCCGGTCCTGCTGGGTCTCGAAGGCTCGTCTGCAAGCGTTCGCGCGGGCTGAAAGCTGCGCAGTAACGGGGTTGAGATGCCTTTAGCGATTCCGAGCGTTCGGGCGTGAGCCTGGCGGGAAGGCCGGAGTATAACAGAGCAATCACTGCGCGCCGCTTTCCTGCTGCTCAACGGTTTTTTCCGTGGCGGCCGTGGTCTTTTCAGCCTTCATGCTGACGCTCGGTTCCGCGCCATAGCGAGCACTCAGTTCAGCATAGGCAGGTTCGCGCTTGAAACGTTTGAGTTCGGCGCCGAAACGCTGCACCAGCAGATCCATGCCTGCATTGCGCCGCACCGCGAGAAACTGGCTTTGCTGGCTGATGACCGTGGGGTTTTCAGTGATCTTGTCGCGGATGCCCAGTTCATCGAGCAAATGCTGGCCGACCCGGCGGTCGGTGATCAGCAGGTCAATGCGCCCGCGGACCAGTTTGCCGAAGTTCGCTTCATGGGTGGGGGCTGGCTCCCGGGCGAACAGCGTCGAATCACTGAAGTCCTTGCTGTACAGGTAACCCGGCGAGGTGCCGATGGTCAGGCCGCGCAAGTCTTCGAGGGTGCGAAACGGATGGGGCCGTTCATTGGCGTAGAACATCACGAACTGGACTTCAGACAGGGGTTCGCTGGGGTAGAGCAGGGTCGCATCACGCTCGTCGCTGTGAAAAATGTCCAGTGCACCGTCGGCCTGGCCCGACTCGAGCATCGACAGGCAGCGTTTCCAAGGCAGGAACTGCCACTCCACGTCAATGCCCAGGCGCTTGAAGACAATGGCGGTGGTTTCGTAGTCCAGGCCCAGTGATTTGCCGTTGTCTTCGTACACATAAGGCGCCCACGGTTCTGTGACAATGCGCAACTTCTCGCCCCGGGCGGCGAAGCTCAGGCAAGCGAAGACAAGCAAGGCGATTAACTGCGTGATCAAAGGCATGGGCTGAGATTACGACGAGAAACCGGAAAGAGCCAGAAACTGACCGCAGATGCTCTAAGTCCGTGGATTGCCGCACATTAACAGTGCATTGAAAGCAAAAAGATCGCAGCCCGGGAAAGCTCCCGCAGGAGCTGTCGAAGGATGCGATCTTTTTTTGGCCTGGCAGCTTTCAGCTTGAAGCTTGAAGCTTGAAGCTTGAAGCTTGTAGCTGCTTCAGCGCGGCAACTTCAGGTTATTCCACACCGCCAGGCTCGCTTCAGCCTGGTTCAGTGTGTAGAAGTGCAGCCCTGGAGCACCGCCCTGCAGCAGTTGTTCGCACATTTCGGTGATGACCTGTTCGCCAAAGCGCTGAATGCTCTGGGTGTCGTCGCCGTAGGCTTCCAGTTGCTTGCGGATCCAGCGTGGGATTTCCGCGCCGCAGGCATCGGAGAAGCGCGCCAGTTTGCTGTAGTTGGTGATCGGCATGATGCCCGGCACGATCGGGATGTTCACGCCCAGCGCCCGTACGCGTTCCACGAAGTAGAAATAGCAGTCGGCGTTGAAGAAATACTGGGTGATCGCACTGTCGGCGCCGGCATTGGCCTTGCGCACGAAGTTGGCGACATCGTATTCGAAGTTGCGCGCTTGCGGATGCATTTCCGGGTAAGCGGCGACTTCGATGTGGAAATGATCGCCGGTTTCTTCACGAATGAATTCCACCAGGTCATTGGCGTGGCGCAATTCGCCACTGGCCATGCCCATGCCCGAAGGCAGGTCACCGCGCAAGGCGACAATGCGCTTGATGCCGGCGGCCTTGTACTGGGCCAGCAGGCCGCGCAAGTCGTCCTTGCTGTCACCCACGCAGGACAGGTGCGGAGCAGCAGGGATTTTGACTTCGCTTTCGAGCTGCAACACGGTGTTGAGCGTGCGGTCACGGGTCGAACCGCCGGCGCCGTAGGTGCAGGAGAAGAAGTCGGGGTTGTAGGTGGCCAGCTGGCGAGCAGTGGCGAGCAGCTTTTCATGCCCAGCATCGGTCTTCGTAGGGAAGAACTCGAAGCTGTAGCGACGATCTTGGGACATGGGAATACCCTTGGAAGCGCGTAAGGCGGATGTCGCTCCCCTGTAGGAGCGAGCATGCTCGCGATGGAGGTCAACGATGACGCGGGCTGTCTGATTGCCCGTGTCGCCTGTTCTTCCATCGCGAGCTTGCTCGCTCCTACAGGGAGAGCAGCTGGCCGATCAGTAGCGGTAAGCGTGCGGCTTGAACGGACCTTCGACGGTCACGCCGATGTAGTCGGCCTGGGTCTTGGTCAGTTGAGTCACAACGCCGCCGAAACCACGGACCATTTCCAGGGCCACTTCTTCGTCGAGTTTCTTCGGCAGTACTTCAACGGTCAGGCGCTCGGCTTTCTGGGCTGGCGACAGGTCGGCGTACTTCTGGCCGAACAGGAAGATTTGCGCCAGAACCTGGTTGGCGAACGAACCGTCCATGATGCGGCTCGGGTGGCCGGTTGCGTTGCCCAGGTTAACCAGGCGGCCTTCGGCCAGCAGGATCAGGTAGTCGTCGTTCTGAGGGTCGAAATCGCCAGCGCCGGTACGGTGGATCTTGTGAACCTGTGGCTTCACTTCTTCCCACGCCCAGTTCTTGCGCATGTAAGCGGTGTCGATTTCGTTGTCGAAGTGGCCGATGTTGCAGACAACAGCACGCTTCTTCAGGGCTTTGAGCATGTTCGCATCGCAAACATTGACGTTGCCGGTGGTGGTCACGATCAGGTCGATCTTGCCCAGCAGTGCTTTGTCGATGCTTGCTTCAGTACCGTTGTTGATACCGCCGATGAACGGCGAAACCACTTCGAAACCGTCCATGCAGGCTTGCATGGCGCAGATCGGGTCGACTTCGGAGACCTTGACGATCATGCCTTCCTGACGCAGGGACTGAGCGGAACCCTTGCCCACGTCACCGTAGCCGATCACCAGCGCTTGCTTGCCGGACAGCAGGTGGTCGGTGCCGCGCTTGATCGCATCGTTCAGGCTGTGACGGCAGCCGTACTTGTTGTCGTTCTTGCTCTTGGTCACCGAGTCATTGACGTTGATGGCCGGGATTTTCAGCTCGCCCTTGGCCAGCATGTCCAGCAGGCGGTGCACGCCGGTGGTGGTTTCTTCGGTCACGCCGTGGACGCGATCCAGAACCTGTGGGTACTTCTTGTGCAGCAGCTCGGTCAGGTCGCCGCCGTCGTCGAGGATCATGTTGGCGTCCCAAGGCGCGCCATCCTTGAGGATGGTTTGCTCCAGGCACCACTCGTACTCTTGTTCGGTCTCGCCTTTCCAGGCGAAAACCGGGATGCCGGCGGCGGCGATGGAAGCGGCGGCCTGGTCCTGAGTCGAGAAAATGTTGCAGGACGACCAGCGCACTTCGGCACCCAGGGCAACCAGGGTTTCGATCAGCACGGCAGTCTGAATGGTCATGTGGATGCAGCCGAGGATCTTCGCGCCCTTGAGCGGTTGCTCTTCGGAGTACTTGCGACGCAGGCCCATCAGGGCTGGCATTTCGGATTCGGCGATGATGGTTTCGCGACGGCCCCAGGCAGCCAGGGACATGTCGGCGACTTTGTAATCGTTAAAATCTGCAGGCGTGATAACAGCGCTCATGAAGAGCCTCCATTCGTAATGTATGCGAATGGGCGCCGTTGTGCGTTTAGTGTCTGGCTCAAGGCCAGGCAACGCCCCATCCGAGCCTGACAGGTCCAGCCTGCTGCAGCGCCCCTCGGACAGGTGGCGGGAAAACGGTAGGAGCCGTTCTAAATCGGGGGCGATTATAGCTTTCTTTATCCGGCTAGTGGCAAGTGACAAGCTACAAGCGGCAAGCAAGCGCAGATCGGCTTTTTACTTGCAGCTTGCAGCTCGAACCTTGAAGCTGGGGGCAAACCTCACTCCAACAGCGCCTAAATTCACCGGAGCCCCCTATGAATTTCCACACCCGCAAATGGGTAAAACCCGAAGACCTCAACCCTAACGGCACGTTGTTCGGTGGCAGCCTGCTGCGCTGGATCGACGAAGAGGCGGCGATCTACGCCATCGTCCAGTTGGGCAATCAGCGCGTGGTCACCAAGTACATTTCCGAAATCAATTTCGTCAGCGCCTCGCGCCAGGGCGACATCATCGAACTGGGTATCACGGCTACCGAGTTTGGCCGCACCTCGATCACACTGACGTGCGAAGTGCGCAACAAAATCACCCGCAAGAGCATCCTCACCGTTGAAAAAATGGTGTTCGTCAACCTCGGCGAAGACGGCTTGCCGGCGCCTCATGGCCGGACCGAGATCAAGTACGTCAAGGATCAGTTCAAGGATGACGCCGGCGTCGAATGAAGCAAGACCTGTAGGAGCGAGCATGCTCGCGATGGTCGTTAACGATAACGCGGGGTGCCTGAATGCCCGTGTTGTCTGGGCCACCATCGCGAGCATGCTCGCTCCTACGGGAATCGTGTAGACAACCAAAGGAGTGTGCCGTGCTTGCGACGGCGTTGGTGTTGGTGGCGGCGCTGTTGCACGCGGCGTGGAATACCCTGATCAAGTTCAGTGCGGAGCGTCTGTTGGTGGTGGCCTGCATGGACAGTGTGGCGTTGCTGTTTGTCGCGCTGATGTTGCCATTCTTGAGTGTGCCGCCACTGGAAATCTGGCCGTGGATCCTCGCATCGGCGGCGTTCGAGTTGCTCTATCGCTATTTACTGATCCAGGCCTATCGGGTCGGCGACCTCGGGTTGGTCTATCCCTTGATGCGCGGGCTGTCACCCTTGGTGGTGCTGGCGCTGACACTGATCTTTGCCGGGGAAGTGCTGACCCATCAACAGATTTTCGGCATCCTGCTGATTCCGTTCGGCATGCTGTGCCTGCTCTGGCAGGGCGGCGGCGGTGCGCGTTTGCCATGGTCGATGCTGCCGGTGGTGGCATTGATCGGCCTGTGCATCGGTTGCTACACCTACATCGACGGGCAGGCATTGCGGCGCTGGTCCCATCCTCTGGATTACCTGGTCTGGGTCACCCTGCTCAGTGCCTGGCCGTTTCCGTTGTTGGCATGGGTACGCAAGCGACCCGCGTTCATGCTGTTCTGGCGCGAGCAGTGGCGGTTGGGCCTGGCGGTCGGGTTTTGTGTGTTGTTCAGCTACGCTCTGGTGCTGTGGGCGATGCAATTGGGCTCGATTGCAGAAGCGGCAGCGTTGCGCGAGATCAGCGTAATTCTGGTGGTACTGTTTGGCATGCGTTACCTCAAAGAACCTTTTGGCGGGCCGCGCCTCCTGGCCTGTGGGCTGGTGCTGATTGGCATTTTGGTGATGAAGCTTTGATCGCCGTTGATGGATTCGATTTTCTTTAACTTGAAAAAGGGACTGCGTAATGACGGTTGCTCTGTGGTGCATTTTGATTGCGATCTTCCTGCCGTACCTGTGCACGGGCGTTGCGAAGATCAGTGGCGGGTACCGACTGAAAGACAATCATGATCCGCGAGGGTTTCTCGATTCCCTGGAAGGTTTGGGCAAGCGCGCGAACGCGGCGCAGCTGAACAGTTTTGAGGTGACGCCGGCCTTTGCGGCCGCGGTGATCGTAGCGCACCTGGCGGGCAACGCCGAATTGGTGACCATCAATGTGTTGTCGGTGTTGTTCATTACCAGCCGTTTGCTTTACATCATTTTCTATCTGACGGACCTGGCGGTGCTTCGCTCGTTGATGTGGTTCGTGGGGATGGGGCTGATTGTGAGTTTCTTTGTGGTGTCGGCCTGACAGATCACCGGGGTTTTCGCTGGCCTCTTCGTCGGAACGCCGCCCGGAGCAGGTCGAATCGTCGCTCCCACAGGTTTTGCACAATCCCTGTGGGAGCAACGATTCGACTTGCTCGCGATAGCTATCCAACGGTCAACATTGGTTTCAAGGCTTGGTCTTCTCGGCATCCGCCACCTGCGGTACTTGCGGCAACGTCGCACCTTTGGGCCAGAGCATCCAGATCTGGCCCTGCTGTTTCATGTCCCCGGCCAGTTGCCCGGCCGCATCTCCGGTACCCCAGAACAGGTCTGCCCGCACCTCGCCGGCAATTGCACCGCCGGTGTCTTGAGCCGCCACCGGTCGAACCAGCGCGGTACCGTCCGGCCTGGTCGTGGACAGCCACAACAGGCTGCCCAGCGGGATCACCTTGCGATCCACCGCCGCACTGTAACCAGCGGTCAACGGTACGTTCAGCGAGCCGCGCGGGCCTTCGTTGCTGTCCGGGTTGCGGGTGAAGAACACATAGCTGGGGTTGCTGCCGAGCAGTTCGGGAATCCGCGACGGATTGGCCTTGGCCCAGGTACTGATGGCGCCCATGGTCACGTCTTCTTTTTTCAGCTCGCCCTGTTCCACCAGCCAGCGACCGATCGGCCGATACGGATGGCCGTTCTGGTCGGCGTAAGCAATGCGCAGCTGGCGGCCATTGTCGAGTTGGATGCGACCCGAACCCTGGATTTGCAGGAACTGCAGGTTCATTGGATCGGTGAGCCAGGCCACGACCGGTGCCTTGACCCCTTTGCTTTCGATGGTTGCCGCATCGTCGTACGGCTTGAGCACGCGACCTTCAAGTCGACCGCGCAGGCGTTTGCCCTTGAGTTCCGGGTAGATGCTGTCGAGGGCGACGATGATCATGTCCTCGGGAACGCCATAGACCGGGACATTGGCAGCGCTGGTCTGGGTCAGGCTCCCGGGATAGACCGGCTCGTAGTAGCCGGTGATCAAGCCATTGGGGTTGTCGTTGGCGGCGCGCAGGCCATAGACATCGAGGTTCTGCTTGAGGAAGCCACGAATGTCGCTGGCAGTCTGCGGCACGTTGGTCGCCGCTGCACAGGTGCCGCCCCAGACCGGGTCGGCCTTGAGTCGGGTGCAGGCGCTGCGCCACGAACCGAAACCGGCGACCAGATCAGTGTCGGACACTGCTGGCAGCGCTTCCCATGTGGCGCTGGAGTAGGTAGCCAGGGCATGGGTTTTCGGTTGTTGATTGTCGCCACCGGTGCAGCCCGCGAGCAGGGCAACCATCGGCAGGGTCCAGGCCAGGCTGTGACGCCATGCCTTGAAACGGCTGTTCATGGAGTGATTCCTTTGTCGGTTGCCTGAGTGCTCCATGCGCTCATGCAACCCATATTGATAATAGGGCTATTGGTCTTTGTCGATGACGCGAGGATACTGGCCGCCGTTTCCCGTGACCTGAAGCCACCATGACTCTTAAAAGACTTTCTGTTGTATTGCTGGCCTGCCTGACGTTGTCCGCTTGTGGCGGAGTCGACCCCAACTCGCCGCTCGGCCAGCGCAAGGCCATTTTCAAGCAGATGCTCAAGACCGGTGAAGACCTGGGCGGCATGCTGCGTGGGCGCATTCCGTTCGATGGCCCGAAGTTCGCCGAGGGCTCGCTGAAGCTCGATGCGCTGTCCCGTGAGCCGTGGCAACATTTTCCGCAGGTCCGCGAGGAAGATCACACCAGCGCCAAGAGCGATGTGTGGGAGCAGCAGGCACGTTTCCAGGCCATGGCCCGTGATCTTGAATCCGCCACCGGTGAATTGGTGATCGCCAGCCAGGTTCAACCCTACAAGGCCAGCAACCTGGGGCCGGCGGTGCAGAAGGTCGAAGATGCTTGCAGTGCATGTCATAAGGCGTTTCGGGATCATTGACCCAGCGGTGCCCGGAATGGCGCCTTCGCGAGCAGGCTCGCTCCCACAGGTGGGCACATGACCCTGTGGGAGCGAGCCTGCTCGCGAAGACTGCTTCGGCAACGCCAGGGATCTTTGTCCATTACCTTTTCTATTTGTCCAGCTCATCCAGCGCGTCCTGCAATTCCTTGCGGGCATCGGCGAGTTTGTCTTTGCGCTTGTTGATCTTCTCGGAGTCGCCTTTGCTCATGGCCTTGTCGAGGTCGGCCTGACGCTTGCTGACTTCGTGCCTGGCATCGAGCACCTTGTTTTCCCGTTCCTTCTTCAGCGAGGCATCGGTGCAGTTCGCTTCGACTTCGCCCAGGGCTTTTTCCAGGCCGGCCTGCTGGTCGGCGTTGCCGTGGACCTTGGCCAGTTCGATCTGGTTGACGATGCCTTGCTTCTTGGCGGCGCAACCGGTCAGCCCCGGAGCTTCCTCGTCCGCCATCAACGGGGTGGCCAGCACGCTGCAAAGGGTCAACAGGGCGAGCGGTGAAAGAAATTTCATAAAAGCTCCATGTAAGAAGGCAAGCGGACGGTGTGGCAACGGCTTGTTGGAGCCCGGCGGTCCTCCTGGGGTTCCCGTTGGGTGCAAGGCCGATCGCTAAAAGCCGTCAATCCCCGCATCACGTAACGTTTCACTCAAGGCCATGACTTGCGGATCGCGGAAAAAGGCGATCAGTTGCCCCGCGCGCCCTGGCCCGATACCGGCCTCGATCTGCCATTGTTCGATGTCTCGCTGCGCCAGCGCCTGCCATGAATCGCCGAGCTGCGCCTGACCTGTCGGCGGCATTCCCAAGGCTTTCAGCCAGAGTACGAACGGACGTTGCCGGGCCTGGTTGAAGCTGTCCGCAAGACGAGCCGCGCTACGCTCACCGAAACCGTCAATGGTAGCAAGCTCTTGGGTATCGAGTGTCAACCAATCGAGCAAGCCGTTCAGGCGACCTGTTGCAAGAAGTTTTTCCCAAGTGCCCGGGCCTACGCTGGGCAGTGCCAGGCCCTGTTTGCTGCCGAGCCAGGCCAGGCGCGCGAGAAACTGGCTCTCACAGCCCGGAGTCGGTTGCCAGCAACTCAATGAATGAAAGTCCGCTGCCTGCGGCGGGGTCAATTCGACGCGCTCGCTGCTGCGCAGTACAACGCTATCGAGCCTGGGAATGGTCAGCCCGGCCAGGCTGATGGCGACATGATCGCCCGGACGAATGTCCAGTGCCTGCCAGCGTTGCAACGAGCTGACGCTGACGCGTTTTACCTGTCGGTCATCGAGTTGCACCGGGATCAGTTCAAGTACCGGAGTGATCCGCCCGGTCCGGCCGATTTTGAAGTGAACCTTGCGGACTTCGGCCAGTGTCTGGGCGAAGGGGTACTTCCAGGCGATCGCCCAGTAGGGAGACCTGGCCTGCCAGCGCTCAGCGACCGGGCGCTGGTTCTGGCGCAGGACGATGCCGTCGCTGGCAAAGGGCAGGGGGGAGCGATACCAGTGGTCGCGCCAGCGCTCGGCATCGGTAACTGAGGCGATTGGCTGACTGTAGGTCGTGGTGCTCGGGAAGCCCAGGGTAGTCAGTGCCGCGGCACGCTCGGGCACGCTCGCCGGCCCTTGGGGCCAGTCCCAGACAAACAGGTCGATACCGGCGGCCTGTTCGGCGCTCAAGACCTTGCGCGCCATCAGGCCTGCCACCGAAGCGCGAGCATTGAGGCTGCCAGCCCGGGCCTGCATATGTCCTGGCAGGCGCCAATACAGTTCGCCTTGCACGATCAAGTCCCGGGCCTGCGAGAGTCGTTGCGGGATGGCCGGAATCTGTCGCGCAGGAATCGTCCAGTCCTGACCGCTCTTGCCGTCGCCTCGGCTGATTGCCTGGGCCAACAGGCCGTTGCGGTAAACCAGGGTCACTGCCACGCCATCGATCTTAGGTTGGGCCCAGACTTCCACCCGATCACGCAGCCATTTTTCCACGGCGGGGCGATCGTGCAGTTTGTCCAGGCCAGTGTGGGGGATGGGGTGGGGTAGCGTTCCGCGTGCAGTGCGCAAGGGGTCTGCGGGCGGGCTCAGGTTGAAGCAGTGACGCCATTGGGTGAGTCGCGCACGGGACTGGTCATAGAGTTCATCGGCGACCAGCGAGTGTCCCTGGCGATGGTAGCTGTCGTCCCAGAGGTCGATTTGCCGTTGTAGTTTGCCGACTTCATTCAGGGCGCGTTCCGGGGGCCAGTCGGGGCACTTGGCGGCATTGGCGGTCAGGCAGGCAAACGTCAGTAGAAAGGCGAAAAACAGGCGCAGGTTGGCAAGCATCTTGAGCGTCCTTGCTCGGTGAGGTGCTTGAAGGCTAGGTCAGTATCGGTTGGCATGGCGGGCGGGCGCTTTACCGAGTGTTTCTGGTGACTGGGCGAGCCTCTTCGCGAGCAGGCTCGCTCCCACAGGGATTTGTGTTTGCCCATGGGTATTTGTCACATCAAAGATCAACTGTGGGAGCGAGCCTGCTCGCGAAGGCGGCCACGCGGTCTCAAGCGCAAGACAACAAAAAGCCCCGCAAGGCGCGAGCCATGCGGGGCTTCGGGTGTTGCAGGGATGTCTTACAGGCCGGCAGCAGAGCGCAGGGCGTCGGCGCGGTCGGTTTTTTCCCAGGTGAAGGTGGTGAAGGTGTCGTCGCCAACGGTCTTGGTTGCCGGGGTGCGACCGAAGTGGCCGTACGCAGCGGTTTCCTGATACATCGGGTGCAACAGGTCGAGCATGGTGGTGATCGCGTATGGGCGCAGGTCGAACACTTCGCGGACCAGCTTGATGATCTTGTCATCGCTGATCTTGCCAGTGCCGAAGGTGTTCAACGAGATCGAGGTTGGCTGGGCAACGCCGATGGCGTAGGACACCTGAATCTCGCAGCGTTCGGCCAGGCCGGCGGCAACGATGTTCTTGGCCACGTAACGACCGGCGTAGGCCGCCGAACGGTCAACCTTCGATGGATCCTTGCCGGAGAACGCGCCACCGCCGTGACGAGCCATGCCGCCGTAGCTGTCGACGATGATCTTGCGACCGGTCAGGCCGCAGTCACCCACCGGGCCGCCAATGATGAACTGGCCGGTCGGGTTGATGTGGAACTGGGTGTCTTTGCTCAGCAGTTCGGCAGGCAGCACGTGCTTGACGATCAACTCCATCACGCCTTCGCGCAGGTCGTTGTACGACACTTCCGGGTTGTGCTGGGTCGACAGGACAACCGCGTCGATCCCGACAACCTTGCCGTTTTCGTAGCGGCAGGTCACTTGCGACTTGGCGTCCGGACGCAGCCAAGGCAGCAGGCCGGATTTGCGGGCTTCGGCTTGCCTTTGTACAAGCTGGTGCGAGAAGGTGATAGGTGCAGGCATCAGCACGTCGGTTTCATTGCTGGCGTAGCCGAACATCAGGCCCTGGTCGCCGGCGCCCTGATCTTCAGGCTTGGCACGGTCGACACCCTGGTTGATGTCAGGGGACTGCTTGCCGATGATGTTCATCACGCCGCAGGTGGCGCCGTCGAAACCGACGTCGGAGCTGGTGTAGCCGATGTTGGTGATCACGTCACGAACGATCTGCTCCAGGTCTACCCAGGCCGAAGTGGTGACTTCGCCGGCGATGATGGCCACGCCCGTTTTCACCAGAGTCTCGCACGCCACACGGGCGAACTTGTCTTCAGCAATGATGGCGTCCAGCACCGCATCAGAAATCTGGTCGGCGATTTTGTCCGGATGCCCTTCAGACACGGACTCGGAGGTGAAAAGGGAGTATTCGCTCATCTCGATTTTTTCCTGAAATTACCGATGGTGAGTGTCGCCAGCCGGCCGCTGAAAATGGCGGACCTGGATCTGGAAACCATTACGTAAGCCTACATAGAGGCTTTCCCCGGGAACGAGTCCCGCAGCGGTGGCCCAACGGGCCAGATCGTCCTGTTCAAACCCCAGCCAGAGATCACCGCAGGCCTCCTTGGCCCAACTCTGGTTGTGGCTGCATAACTCTGTCACCAACAGGCTACCGCCTGGTTGCAGCAAGTTGGCCATGTGCTTGAGCGCATCGGCCGGCGCAGCAAAATGGTGCAGTACCATGTTCAGCACCACGCAATCGGCCTTGAGGCTGACGCCGTTCAATGCATCGGCCAGTTGCAGGCTAACGTTAGTCAGCTGGTCGCGTTCGCAGACCTGGCGCGCCAGTTCGAGCATCGCGCAACTGTTATCCAGTGCCGTGACTTGCAAGAAGCGGCGCGCCAGCTCCGGCAGGAATGCGCCATCGCCGGGGCCGACTTCAATGGCCGTGGCGTCTTTGTCGAAACTCAACTTGTCGAGCAGGGCCACCACGCTTTCGCGGTACTGCGGCAGGCCGGCGATCAAGTCTTGCTGGGCGCGAAACTTCTCCGCCACCCGTGAGAAAAAGTCCTGGCTGGCCGCCGCGCGTTGCCCGTGGACCTGGGCGATGCGCGACTGTACGTCAGCCGGCAGCGTCAGGTTGTCCACTTCTTCGAGCAGGGCCGCGTGCAGTTTGCCGCCCAACAGTTCGGTGTGGGGCAGGGCACGGCGATAGAAGATCGCGTTGCCTTCGCGACGCGTTGCCACCAGGCCGGCCTGGGCCAGCACCTTGAGGTGATGGCTCATGCCTGACTGGCCGATGCCGAAGATCTGCGCCAGTTCCAGCACGCCGAAGGAATCGTTGGCCAGTGCGCGCAAAACATTCAACCGCAAGGGGTCGCCGCCAGCCTTGCACAAGGCCGCCAGCTCATCGCAATCGTCATGTTGAATGGAAGGCACGCGTAAATTCATAAGGCCGGCAGTCTAGTCACGGGTCGAAGGCATCGCAAGAGCAATATCAAAAAGTTTTGATATTGCTCGATAGATGGCACTTCTCGGCGTTAGCTTCAGTCAACAAACGGATGGCGGAAAGGTTTCACCAGGCGAAACCGCCGTTATCAATTGGAAAAACGTCTCCAGATGACTATCTGTCATTGCCCCGAGGCGTCCGGGTGAGGGAAAATGCTCGCCTTTTTTCCGTTTCGTTTTATTCAAGTCCCCAGGAGAACAGCGATGCCTAGCCGTCGTGAGCGTGCCAACGCCATTCGTGCCCTCAGCATGGATGCCGTGCAAAAAGCCAACAGCGGCCATCCCGGTGCCCCAATGGGTATGGCGGATATCGCCGAGGTACTTTGGCGCGACTACCTCAAGCACAACCCGAGCAATCCATCGTTCGCCGACCGCGACCGCTTCGTGCTGTCCAACGGCCACGGCTCGATGCTGATCTACTCGCTGCTGCACCTGACCGGCTATGACCTGTCGATCGATGACCTGAAGCAGTTCCGTCAACTGCACAGCCGCACCCCGGGCCACCCGGAATTCGGCTACACCCCGGGCGTGGAAACCACCACCGGTCCGTTGGGCCAGGGCCTGGCCAACGCCGTGGGCTTTGCCCTGGCGGAAAAAGTCATGGCGGCGCAGTTCAACCGTCCCGGCCACAACATTGTCGATCACCACACCTATGTGTTCCTGGGTGATGGCTGCATGATGGAAGGCATTTCCCACGAAGTCGCTTCCCTGGCCGGTACCCTGGGCCTGGGCAAGCTGATCGCCTTCTACGATGACAACGGCATCTCCATCGACGGCGAAGTCGAAGGCTGGTTCACCGATGACACGCCGAAGCGTTTCGAGTCCTACAACTGGCAAGTGATCCGCAATGTCGACGGTCACGACCCGGAAGAGATCAAGACTGCCATCGAGACTGCCCGCAAGAGCGCGCAGCCGACCCTGATCTGCTGCAAGACCACCATCGGCTTTGGTTCGCCGAACAAGCAAGGCAAGGAAGATTGCCACGGTGCCCCGTTGGGTGACGCGGAAATCGCCCTGACTCGCGCTGCACTGAAGTGGAACCACGGCCCGTTCGAAATCCCGGCCGATATCTACGCCGAGTGGGACGCCAAGGAAGCCGGTGCTGCGGTCGAGGCGGAGTGGGACCAGCGTTTCGCCGCTTACTCCGCCGCGTTCCCGACTGAAGCCAACGAACTGATCCGTCGCCTGAGCGGCGAGTTGCCGGCTGACTTCAGCGAAAAAGCCGATGCCTATATCGCCGAAGTGGCCGCCAAGGGCGAAACCATCGCCAGCCGTAAAGCCAGCCAGAATGCGCTGAATGCCTTTGGCCCGCTGCTGCCTGAGTTCCTCGGCGGTTCGGCTGACCTGGCCGGTTCCAACCTGACCCTGTGGAAAGGTTGCAAGGGCGTCACTGCCGAAGATGCCAGCGGCAACTACATGTACTACGGCGTGCGCGAGTTCGGCATGACCGCCATCATGAACGGCGTCGCCCTGCACGGCGGCCTGGTACCTTACGGCGCGACCTTCCTGATGTTCATGGAATACGCGCGCAACGCGGTACGCATGTCGGCCCTGATGAAGCAGCGTGTGATCCACGTCTACACCCACGACTCCATCGGTCTGGGCGAAGACGGCCCGACGCACCAGCCGATCGAGCAATTGACCGCGCTGCGCAGCACGCCGAACCTCGACACCTGGCGTCCAGCCGATGCCGTTGAATCGGCCGTGAGCTGGAAGTACGCACTGGAACGCAAGGACGGTCCTTCGGCCCTGATCTTCTCCCGTCAGAACCTGCAGCACCAAACCCGCGACGCCGGCCAGATCGCCGACATCAGCCGCGGTGGTTATGTGCTCAAAGACTGCGCGGGCGAGCCGGAACTGATCCTGATCGCTACCGGTTCGGAAGTCGGTCTGGCCGTTCAGGCCTTCGACAAGCTGACCGAGCAGGGCCGCAAGGTGCGTGTGGTTTCCATGCCGTGCACCAGCGTCTTCGATGCCCAGGACGCCGGCTACAAGCAATCGGTCCTGCCGTTGCAGGTCGGTGCCCGTATCGCCATCGAAGCTGCCCATGCCGACTTCTGGTACAAGTACGTGGGCCTGGAAGGCCGCGTGATCGGCATGACCACCTACGGCGAGTCGGCGCCTGCGTCGGCCTTGTTCGAAGCGTTCGGCTTCACCCTGGAAAACATCCTGGGTCAGGCTGAAGAACTGCTGGAAGACTAAGCACGAAGCGGCGCGCCGCGATCCTCTGTAGGAGCGAGCATGCTCGCGATGGACGACAGAACACCGCTGGGCATCAGACAGCCAGCGTTATCGTTAACGACCATCGCGAGCCTGCTCGCTCCTACAGGGGGATTGTGTTGTTAACGAGAGTCGAGAACCCCATGCCTCAACCGCGTCCCTACAAAGTTGCACTCAACGGCTACGGCCGGATTGGTCGTTGCGTCTTGCGTGCGTTGTTCGAGCGAGGCGAAAAGGCCGGGTTCGAGATTGTCGCGATCAACGATCTGGCCGACATGGCCAGCATCGAATACCTGACACGCTTCGACTCCACCCACGGGCGTTTTCCCGGCGAAGTGAAAGTCGACGGCGATTGTCTGCATATCAATGGCGACTGCGTGAAGGTCCTGCGCAGTGCCACCCCCGAAGGCATCGATTGGGCGTCCCTGGGCGTCGATCTGGTGCTGGAGTGCTCCGGCGCTTACCACACTCGCGAAGACGGCCAGCGTTTCCTCGACGCCGGTGCCCCGCGCGTGCTGTTTTCCCAGCCGATGGCCAGCGAGACCGATGTCGACGCCACCATCGTCTACGGTGTGAACCAGGATTGCCTGACCGGCGACGAACTGCTGGTGTCCAACGCATCCTGCACCACCAACTGCGGCGTGCCGCTGCTGCGCCTGCTGAATCAGGCGATTGGCCTGGATTACGTGTCGATCACCACCATTCACTCCGCGATGAACGATCAGCCGGTCATCGATGCCTATCACCATGAAGATCTGCGCCGCACCCGTTCGGCGTTCCAGTCGGTGATTCCGGTGTCCACCGGTCTGGCGCGTGGTATCGAACGCCTGTTGCCGGAACTTGCCGGACGAATTCAGGCCAAAGCCGTGCGGGTGCCGACGGTTAACGTGTCCTGCCTCGATATCACGATGCAGACCTCCACCGCGACCGACGCCACCGAGGTCAACCGGATCCTGCGCGAAGCCGCCACCAGCGGCCCGCTCAAAGGCTTGCTGGCCTACACCGAGTTGCCTCACGCAAGCTGTGATTTCAACCATGACCCACATTCGGCGATCGTCGATGCAAGCCAGACCCGCGTTTCCGGCCCACGGCTGGTGAACATCCTGGCCTGGTTCGACAACGAATGGGGTTTTGCCAACCGAATGCTGGACGTTGCGGAACACTATCTGCAAACAGCGACTTCAAAAAAACCTGCTCTCTAAGATCAGCTACTCAGGAAATGCGACCCATGACCGTGTTGAAGATGTCCGACCTCGATCTGCAAGGTAAGCGCGTATTGATCCGCGAAGACCTCAACGTCCCAGTCAAGGACGGTGTTGTCACCAGCGATGCGCGTATCCTGGCCTCGCTGCCGACCATCAAGCTGGCCCTGGAAAAAGGCGCGGCCGTGATGGTCTGCTCGCACCTTGGCCGTCCGACCGAAGGTGAGTTCTCGGCCGAGAACAGCCTCAAGCCAGTCGCCGACTACCTGAGCCGCGCCCTGGGCCGTGAAGTGCCGCTGGTGGCCGACTACCTGGGCGGCGTCGACGTCAAGGCCGGCGACATCGTGCTGTTCGAAAACGTGCGCTTCAACAAAGGCGAGAAAAAGAACGCCGACGAATTGGCCCGGCAATACGCCGCCCTGTGCGACGTTTTCGTGATGGACGCTTTCGGCACCGCTCACCGTGCCGAGGGTTCTACCCATGGCGTGGCCAAGTTCGCCAAAGTCGCGGCCGCCGGCCCGCTGCTGGCCGCTGAGCTGGATGCTCTGGGCAAGGCCCTGGGCGCTCCGGCCAAGCCAATGGCTGCCATTGTCGCCGGCTCCAAGGTGTCGACCAAACTCGACGTACTGAACAGCCTGAGCCAGATCTGCGACCAGTTGATCGTCGGTGGCGGCATTGCCAACACCTTCCTGGCCGCTGCCGGTCACCCGGTCGGCAAGTCGCTGTACGAGCCGGACCTGCTTGACACTGCTCGCGCCATCGCCGCCAAAGTCAGCGTACCGCTGCCGGTGGACGTCGTGGTTGCCAAGGAGTTCGCTGAAAGCGCCGCGGCGACCGTCAAGCTGATCGCTGACGTTGCGGCCGACGATATGATTCTGGATATCGGTCCACAAACCGCGGAGAAATTCGCCGAGCTGCTGAAGTCGTCCAAGACCATCCTGTGGAACGGTCCGGTCGGCGTGTTCGAATTCGATCAGTTCGGTAATGGCACCAAAGTGCTGGCCCAGGCCATCGCCGATAGCGCGGCGTTCTCCATTGCCGGTGGTGGCGACACCTTGGCCGCCATCGACAAGTATGGCGTGGCCGAGCAGATCTCCTACATTTCTACCGGTGGTGGCGCGTTCCTCGAATTCGTCGAAGGCAAGGTGCTGCCGGCTGTTGAAGTCCTGGAAAGCCGGGCCAAGGCCTGAGGGTCGCCCGTTTGACCAGGCAAGGGAGTGTTGAAATGGTCAAGGCGTTAGCGCTGTTGATCGTCGCGGGTTCGCTGCTGGCGTGCGGGAGTAACCCGAAGGCCATACCGGAACCTGCGCCGTCCGAGTCGGAAAAAGGCTGCTACCAGGCTGACTGGCAGGCCGAGACCAACCCGGTACTCAACAAGCGTTCCGGGCCTGAGGGCCTGGACAAATACGAGACCCGAACACCCGCCAAGGAACATGGTTGCCCTTGAAGGGTCTGACTCTTTACTCAGGGCTGGCGGCGTGGGCCGTCGGCCGAGGGACACGGATGAAAGGTTTTATCGCCGTGACGGCGCTGGCGCTGTTGGCGGGTTGTGCTCAGTTGGACCTGTTCCAGTCGTCCGCACCTGTGGATAACTGGACCACCTGGACCTGCGACAGCCAGGCCAAGGTGCTGTGGCGCTACACCGACGACAGTCGCAAGGAAGTCGACGTGCGCCTGGGTGGTGCCGATCAGGTCTACCGTCTGAAGCAGGAACCGGGTGCATCGGGTTCGCTGTACAGCAATGACATGCTGGCGTTTCACATAAAAGGTGAGGAAGGCCTGGTTTACTGGGTCGCCACCAATGATTTGATTGGGCGTGGTTGTCACCTGTAGGAGCGAGCATGCTCGCGATGGTCGTTAACGAAAACGCGGGATGCCTGAATGCCCGCGGTGTCTGGGCCACCATCGCGAGCATGCTCGCTCCTACAGGACGGTAGCCACCCGAAGCAACACCGAATCCGCAGCCCGGGCTCAACCCCCGATCTGCAATAACTTGAATAGCCGCCGCAGCTACGGCAGGCTGGCACGATTAACGACCCTCAACCGGGAGAGATACACACAATGGCACTTATCAGCATGCGCCAGATGCTGGACCACGCAGCCGAGTTCGGCTACGGCGTTCCAGCTTTCAACGTCAACAACCTTGAGCAGATGCGCGCCATCATGGAAGCCGCTGACAAGACTGACTCCCCGGTGATCGTCCAGGCTTCGGCCGGTGCTCGCAAATACGCCGGTGCACCGTTCCTGCGTCACCTGATCCTGGCCGCCATCGAAGAATTCCCGCACATCCCGGTGTGCATGCACCAGGACCACGGCACCAGCCCTGACGTCTGCCAGCGCTCCATCCAGCTGGGTTTCAGCTCGGTGATGATGGACGGTTCCCTGGGCGAAGACGGCAAGACCCCGACCGACTACGACTACAACGTGCGCGTCACCCAGCAGACAGTGGCCATGGCCCACGCCTGCGGCGTTTCGGTAGAAGGCGAGCTGGGCTGCCTGGGTTCACTGGAAACCGGCATGGCCGGTGAAGAAGACGGCATCGGCGCCGAAGGCGTTCTGGATCACAGCCAGATGCTGACCGACCCGGAAGAAGCCGCTGACTTCGTAAAACGCACTCAGGTCGATGCCCTGGCCATCGCCATCGGCACCAGCCACGGCGCCTACAAGTTCACCAAGCCACCAACCGGCGACGTGCTGGCGATCGACCGCATCAAGGAAATCCACAAGCGCATTCCGAACACTCACCTGGTGATGCACGGTTCGTCTTCGGTTCCGCAAGAGTGGCTGGCGATCATCAACCAGTACGGCGGCGACATCAAGGAAACCTACGGCGTACCGGTTGAAGAAATCGTCGAAGGCATCAAGCACGGCGTGCGCAAGGTCAACATCGACACCGACCTGCGCCTGGCATCCACTGGCGCAATGCGTCGCCTGATGGCCACCAACCCGAGCGAGTTCGACCCACGCAAATTCTTCGGCGCGACCGTGACGGCCATGCGCGACGTATGTATCGCTCGCTACGAAGCCTTCGGTACTGCCGGCAACGCTTCGAAGATCAAGCCGATCTCCCTGGAAGGGATGTATCAGCGTTATCTGAAGGGTGAGTTGAACGCCAAGGTCAACTAAGTCTTCAGCGTTCTGGTCATATGAAAAACCCGTCGAGAGACGGGTTTTTTTATGGATGTAGGAATGATTACTGAAACAGGAGGTACTCTTCCGTTTGTTATGTGTGTCTTTGACAGCGAGCCTTTCATTACGCTAAATGAATTGATCTTTGGCCGGATTGCCATTGATTCAATTCTCATGGAAGAGGGGTTTGTTTATGAATTCTCGAAAAAAACTCAGTGCTCTCGCTTTACCGTTTTTCCTGTTTGCGGTTAACGCCGTCAATGCCACTGACTCTGTTTTAACTGCGTCGATTGATAGCAAGGGCAAGGTAATAAAGCAGTCCGGCGACTGGATCTACAGCGTGAAGCACTTCCCGCGAGCCGGTTATTTTTCCGAGTACGAAGTTATTCCAAAGGCTGGGGTCTTTCGGCAGGCACCGGGTTACTGCGATGTATCCGTAACTGACGTGGACACCTACGATGATTTGCTGTTCGCCAATGCCAAGATTGCCGGAACGCCAACGGTCAAGACCATCAAGGTAATCACCCAATTGACAGCAGGTTCCGCGAAGGATGCAGCGACTTCTAAAAGCTTCATGCTGATGTGTGTTCACTAGTTGTCTGGGCGAGGAGGACTGTTCCTCGCCCCATATTTTCAATTATTGATTGTGATCGATATCCAGCCTGCTGAAGGTCACTTGCCCACCTTCAGTGGTGTACCCGGTGTTGTCCTGCACATAAACCCCGGCCTTGAAATACAGCGGTTTGTCGCGCCAGGTTGTGCTGATTTGCGTATCCCATTTATAGCCTGCCGCGCTGATCCCCAAGGCACCACCGGGGCTGAGGTGAATGAGATAGTTGAACTCCTGATCGAGTTTCACCCCCGTCGCCACGACGATCACCCGGCCTGTATCGTCATCGGGATGCATCCGAACCTTGGCGACGATATTGCCGGTGCCGGTACTGGTCTTGTATTGATACTCGACCTTCACCAGCGGTTTCTGGCTTTGATAGGCATGGATCTGGCCGATGACGACTTTCCCGGAACTGGGCACCTGGTTCACTGCCAGCGTGGCGTACAACAAATTGTCGGCATCCGGGTAGTACCAGTTTTTCAACTTGCCGTTGCTGTAGGTTTCGCGCAATTCGGTGCGCGGATAAATCGCGTTCTCGGTACGGGAGCCGGTCACGGGCGACCAGAAAAACAATGTGCCGGTGTCGGAATGGAAGTATTGATCCTTGAAGCCATCTACCAGCTTGGCGGTTTCGACGGTGTACGGCGGGCTGCCGACGGGCACGCTGAGGTTCCAGGTTGCGAGGTCGATCATGTCGTTTTTTCCACTTGGTTCATGCTGTACGGATGTGCCAGTCGTTCTAGTCCGCACCTTTGGGGCGGCCTTTATAAGCGTAGTGGGAGATTTTGTTAACGATCGCCTGACGGATGGCTGACGTCAACATCCTGTCGAAATGCCATCTTTTCCGATTTTCATTGTCCTGAACCATCGACCGTTAGTCGGTAAAAAGACACAATGATTAAATGATGGCTCACTGACACCTTCTGCTTTTGCAGAACCGGGTCTAGAGTGAAGACACAGTATTTGTCCGGTTTTCACGAGAAACCGGTCTGACGCCCCGCAATTAGAGAAGCAGCATGGAATGCGCGCAACCCACGCCAGCAGAAGGCGGCTCAACCCTATTAGTCGTCGACGATTACCCTGAAAACCTGATCAGCATGCGCGCGTTGTTACAGCGCCAGGACTGGCGGGTCATTACAGCTGCCTCGGGTTTCGAGGCTCTCGGTTTGTTGCTTGAACACGATATCGACCTGGTGCTGCTGGACGTGCAGATGCCGGGTATGGACGGTTATGAAGTGGCCCGCCTGATGCGCGGTAGCCAGCGGACCCGTCTCACGCCGATCATTTTCCTGACCGCCAACGAACAGTCCCTGGATGCGGTGATCAAGGGCTATGCCAGTGGTGCGGTGGATTACCTGTTCAAGCCGTTCGACCCGCAGATTTTCACGCCCAAGGTCCAGGCGTTGCTCGAACACCAGCGTAACCGCCGGGCCCTGCAGCGCCTGAGTCATGATCTGGAATCCGCTCGTGCCTTTAATGCGTCGGTTCTGGATAACGCAGCCGAAGGCATTCTGGTGTTGGGGGAGGACGGTCTGATTCGCTTTGCCAACCCGGCAATGTCACGACTGCTCAATGCTCCCGTGCAGGAGCTGCAAGGCAAGGAATTTCTGGACTACCTGCAAAAACCACATGTCCCGGTCTGGGCCGATTCCGAATTCTTCACGGGCTACAAGCGCGGTGAGACCCAGCGTCTGCACGACGCACTGCTGCGTACGACGCGCGGCCAGCAGGTGCCGGTAGCCTTGTCCTGCGCCCCATTACCTGCCGAACAACATGCAATGGTAGTGACGGTACTGGACATGTCGGTGGTGCACCATCTGCATCAGCAACTGGAATTTCAGGCCGTCACCGATCCGCTGACCGGATTGCTCAACCGTCGGGGTTTCTACCAGACCGTAGAAAACCTGCTGGTACGCGGTGAGCGTTCCGACAGTTCCTGGGTCTTGATGTATCTGGACCTCGATGGCTTCAAGCGTGTCAATGATTCGCTCGGGCACGATGCTGGCGATCGGGTGTTGCGCTGGGTTTCCGAACAGTTGAAGGCCTGCTTGCGGCCCTTCGACATTCTGGCGCGGATGGGTGGCGACGAATTCACCGCGCTGCTGGACCTGGAATTTCCCGAGCAGGCGGCGAAGATTGCCGAGAAGCTCATCGAGCGCGTGTCGATCTGCCAGCAGGTCGACGGCCTCGATATCGCCCTGGGTACCAGCATCGGCATCGCTACATTCCCCGATTGTGGCGCCAATCTCGACGGGATGCTGCGGGCGGCGGACATTGCCATGTACGAAGCCAAGCGCGCCGGTCGCCAGCAATATCGATTCTACGATCACGATATGAACGGTCGGGCGCGCTCGCGGCTGATGCTGGAAGACAGTGTGCGGACAGCCATCGAGAACCGCGATTTCAATCTGGTGTATCAGCCTCAGGTTGCTATTGCCGACGGGAGGCTTCGTGGTTTCGAGGCCTTGTTGCGCTGGCAGCATCCCAGCGTTGGCGATGTACCTCCGGGATTGTTTTTACCCTTACTGGAAGAGGCACGGCTGATCAGTCGCCTGGGCAGCTGGATCTACCATCGCAGTGCCGGGCAACGCAAAGCCTGGGAGTCCATGTTTGCCGAGGATCTGGTGCTCGCCGTCAGCTTGAGCAGTACGCAGTTTGGCATGCCCAACCTGGTCACCGAGTTGCGTCAGGTGCTGCAGCGCCATGGCTTGCAGCCGCGCCAGCTGGAAGTCGAGGTCACGGAAGAGGCCTTGATGCATCACCCCGAGGAAACCCGCAAGCAACTGCGTCTGCTGAACAACCTGGGGGTGCGAGTGGCGCTCGATGACTTCGGGGCCGGTCCGTGTTCCCTGGCGCATTTGCGCGACCTGGAACTGGACACCCTCAAGCTCGACCGGCATTTGATCGCCCGGTTACCGGAGTCGGTACGGGATGCGGCGCTGGTGCGCTGTGTGATCGACCTGTGCAGACAATACGGGGTACTGGTGATTGCCGAAGGAGTGGAAACCGTCGCGCAGTATGAATGGCTGCAGGCCAACGGCTGTGAATACGTGCAGGGTTTTCTGGTGGCCCGGCCGATGATGGCCGAAGACGCCGGGGTTTTTGTCCAGCCGTTTGACTGGAGCGCGCTGCCCCGCTGAATTCGCTACACTGGCGATCTTTCAGTGACCCGTATTGCCGCCCCGATGACCGTGTTGAAATATCTCCAGGCCTATCCCGCCACCTTGCAGGATCAGGTGCGCCAGCTGATCGCCGACGGTCGGCTGGGTGATTACCTGAACCAGCGTTACCCGCAAAAGCATGGGGTGCAGAGCGACAAGGCGCTGTACACCTATGCCCTGGACCTCAAGCAGGAATACCTGCGTAATGCCCCGGCCATCGACAAGGTGCTGTTCGACAACCGTCTGGACCTGACTCACCGCGCACTCGGCCTGCACACCACGATCTCCCGGGTGCAGGGTGGCAAGCTCAAGGCCAAGAAGGAAATCCGCATCGCTTCGCTGTTCAAGGAAGCGCCTTGCGAGTTCCTGAAAATGATCGTGGTGCATGAACTGGCGCACTTCAAGGAGTCGGACCACAACAAGGCCTTCTACAAACTGTGCGAACACATGATGCCGGGTTATCACCAGGTGGAATTTGATGTGCGGGTCTACCTGACGTGGCGGGACATGCAGTAGCTACGCCGCCGAGTATCGCAACAAGGAGTGTGTGGATGGACGTGAGCAAGACCAAAAGCAGTTTCTACCGCCGCCTGTACGTGGCGTACCTGATCGACAGCGGGCTGGCCAGCAGCGTCCCGGCGCTGACCGAGGTCACCGGCATGCCCCGGCGCACGGCACAGGACACCATCGCGGCGCTGGCGGATCTGGATATCGTCTGTGAGTTCGAGCAGGAAGAGGGCGCGCGCAATCATGCGGGGCGCTATCGGATTCGCGAGTGGGGAGCGATCGATCGCGGGTGGATCGAGCGCAATCTGCGGCAGATCAAGGCGGTGCTGGAGTATCCCTGAAATCCTTCAGTGGTTTGACTGATGCCTTCGCGAGCAGGCCGCAAGCGGGCACCCGCTCCCACACTGGATTGTGTTCACAACTCAAATCGACTGTGGGAGCGAGCCTGCTCGCGATAGGGTCCTCAAGGACGACGCATGCCAATGTGTGGAATGCCATCTTCCACATATTCCTCACCCGCCACGACAAACCCGTACCGCCCGTAGTACCCCTGCAAATGCGCTTGGGCCGAGAGGTAGACCGGCAGGCCGGGCCAGTATTTGTCGATCTGATGCAGCGCCTGGTCCATCAGCTCATGCCCAAGCCCCGTGCCGCGTGCGTGTGGGGCGATGATCACCCGGCCGATCACCACGTCGCCGCCCTGTGATTGCGGGTCAAGCAACCTCAGGTAGGCCACCAGCCGGTTACCGTCCCAAGCCATCACGTGGCAGGTGTCACCTTCCAGGTCCTGGCCATCGATGTCCTGGTAAGCGCATTTTTGCTCGACGACGAACACCTCGGCGCGCAGCTGCAAAATGGCATACAGCTGCTCTTTGCCCAGGTCGCTGTGGTGTTTGCAGATCCAATCGACTGTCATGTTTTGATTCCCTGAAAACGTCGTTCCGATACTAAGCGCACTGGCGCCAGAAGTCTTTATGGCGGAAGAATCTGTGACAAAGGCCAAAATGCCATCATTCATTTTTCGCTTGGATGTCTTCTTTGTGTAATCTGAATCATGGCACTTTGCCAAGGCTTCGATGACCCAATGTTTAGTACATGGGGTCCTGCCGGTACGGTGCCTTGGGGTTTTGGCTGAAAACACGCCGGGCAATCCGCCCGCTAAGGATTTTCTGGCATGCCGCGATTGCATCGAGCATTGGCCTTGATTGGATTGCTGTTGCTGGTTCAGGGAGCAGCGGCAGAAAAACTGCGGTTGGTCGCTGATGCCTGGCCCCCCTTTACCGATTCCACGCTCGTCAACGGTGGGCTGGCCACGGACATTGTCAGTACCGCACTGACCAGGGCCGGCTACGCCAGTGAGTTCGAACAGGTGCCCTGGGCGCGGGCCTTGATGGGATTGGGTGAAGGCCGATACGACGTGCTCGTCAATGCCTGGTACAACGACGAGCGGACAAAGCTCGGCCAGTTTTCCGGCGAGTACCTGCTCAATCGCGTGCGTTTTCTCAAGCGCAAAGACGTGCCCATCGAATTCAACAACCTGCAGCAATTGCACACTTATCCAATCGCCATCGTGCGCGGATACGCTTACTCGCCCTCGTTCGACAAGGATGACTCATTGCAGAAGATCCCTGTTCACAGCTTCTCCATGGCGGTGCGCATGCTCGCGGCAGAGCGGGTCAAACTGACGCTTGAAGATGAATACGTCGCCCGCTACTACCTGGCCCGCGAGTCACCCAAGGTGCGTAACGCCGTGGAGTTCCTGCCCAAGCCCTTGAGCGAGAACAGTCTGCATATTCTGGTCAGCCTGAAGAATCCGCAGCACGAGCAGATAGTCGCCGGTTTCGACCGCGAGATCGCGGCGATGAAGGCGGACGGCAGTTATGACAAGTTGATGAAGCAGCATGGGATGTAGAGGGGCAGCTTCAAGCCACAAGCTTCAGGCTATAAGTTGATCTTTGGTGTGGCGAAGATCCCCGTAGGAGCGAGCATGCTCGCGATGAGCCCAGCCCGGACACCACAGATCTCAATCCTCACTCGTATCCTTGATCAGATGCGCCGCCAAGGTCCTCAGCGGCCCCAACTGCCGGCAGATCAGCGCCAGTTGCGTCTGCACCAGTCGCTGGCCTTCATCGATTTCATCGGGCATCTGTTCCAGTTCATTGGCCAGTGCTTCTTCTTCATCGCTTTGAATCGCAATCGAGGATTTGCTCGCCAGCCCTTGGGCAATCTCGTCGATGCTCGCCGCCAGTTTCACCCCGGCGCCTTCAATCAAATGTTCACGTACATCTGTCGGCAGTCGGGATTCCCGGTGCGCGCCCAGGCCCGACAGGTAACTGAGTAGCGTGTGCGACAGCACCAGGAAGCGAAAGCCGACATCCGCTTCCTTACGAAAGTGTCCTGGCTCCATCAGCATATTGGCCAGGGTGGTCGACAGCGCCGCGTCGGCGTTGTGTGCATTGCGGCGGGCCAGGCGATAAACCAGATCGTCGCTTTTGCCCGCAGCGTATTGCTGCATGATCTGGCGCAGGTAAATGCTGTTGCAGGCCAGGGTATTGGCCAACACTTTGTTCAGGCGCCGGCCCTGCCAGTCGGGCAGGAACAGGAATACCGCGAGGCCGGCGATCAGGCTGCCGAGCAAGGTATCGAACAGCCGAGGCACGAACAGCCCGTAACCGTCACCCACCTGGTTGAAACAGAACAGCACCATCAGGGTGATCGCCGCCGTCGCCAGGGTGTAGCGGGTAGTGCGGTTGGTAAAGAACACCACCCCGGCGGCAATGGCGAAACACGACTGGATCAGCGGATTGGGGAACAGGTCGAACAGCGCCCAGGCCAGGGTCAGGCCGATGGCGGTGCCGATGATCCGTTGACCGAGTTTGAGGCGGGTGGCGCCGTAGTTCGGTTGGCAGACGAACAGCGTAGTCAGGATGATCCAGTAGCCTTGGGACGGGTGGATCAAATGCACCATGGCGTAGCCGATACTCAAGGCCAGGGGCAATCGCAGGGCATGGCGGAACAGCAGCGATGTCGGCGTCAGCTGCGTGCGCAAGCGCAGCCACACGTCCTTGAGGTTGCGCGGCGAACGGTCGAGCAGGCTGCTGTCGGTGGCATCCGCCAGGGCGTCGGGGTTGCTGGCATCGCTGAGCAAGCGGTCGAGGGTGCCAAGGTTGGCCGCCAGCGCCCGCAGTGAACGCAGCAAGCCGCGCCAGGCCGGGTTGCTCTGGACGCGCAGGTGTTCGAGGGAGGCGTCGAGGTCGCTCAGGGCTTCGGCGAAATTGGCATCGTAGGTGAACGGCTGGCGCATCTGGATCGATTCGGCCAGGGCCCGGCAGGCTTTGCCTTGCTGGCGCAGCAGGCGTTGGCAGCGGAACAGCACGTCGCTGTGGAAAAAAGCATCGGCCAGGGCGTTATAGGGGTAGTGCGAAGAGCTGGCGCGCTCGTGGATGTCCTGGGCGAGGAAGTACAGCTTGAGGTAGCGGCTGACTTTCGAACCGGGGCGACCGTTGCCGACCCGGTGCAGGATGATCTCCTTGGCGGCGTTGAGTGCCGCCACCACCCGGCCGTTCTGCCGGGCCAGCTCCAGGCGTCGCGCCTCCACGTCCATCTGCCGGATTGGCTCGAACAGCGAGGATTTGAGCTTCAGGTAAAAGCCCAGCTCGCGGAATAACCGCGCCAGGCTCTGCTGCACCGGCTGATTGGAAAACAGCGCCTGCCACAACACCGAGAGCAAGCCGTACCAGGCGGCGCCGGCCACCAGCAACACCGGCTCGTGCCACACGTCGATGACGGCACCGCCACGCTGGTCCACGCCGATCATGGTGTAGACCGAGAGGATCAACGTCGCCGAGGCAATCGCGCCATAGCGCTCGCCGAGGGCGCCGAGCATGGTCAGGCAAAACGCGGCCAGGGCGAAGGCGATGATAAAAACCGGGGGGTAGGGGAAGAGCAGTTCGACAGACAGGGCGGCGACAGCGAAACACACCAGCGTCACGGCCAGCGCATTGAGACGGCCTTGCCAGCTGTCGTCGGTCTCCGCCAGGGCGCTGGCGATAATCCCCAGGAACAATGGGATCAGCAGGCCCATTTCGTCCTGATACCAACACAGCGCCATGGTGCCGGTCAGGGCAATGAATACCCGCACGCTATAGCTGAATTTATCCAGCGCCCAAAGGCGACGCAGAGACTGGCGGAACGAAGTCGATGACATGAAATGCGAAGGCCTTCCGAGGCGATGACGCTAAATTGAGCCACTAATGACGCCGACGCAATGGCGCCGATCACATCAGACAGCAAAATCTGTTCCTTTGATACTTCATGCCAGCCTCAAATTTTCAGGCTGGCAGAGAAACCTGTGGGAGCATTTCACATTAGAGAAATGTGGGATCAGACGTATTGCGCAGCCGCGTAGCCCGATGCCCACGCCCACTGGAAGTTGAAGCCGCCCAGATGCCCGGTCACGTCGAGCACTTCGCCGATGAAGTACAGCCCCGGGCTTTTCAGCGATTCCATGGTCTTGGACGACACTTCATTGGTGTTGACGCCACCCAGGGTCACCTCGGCAGTACGATAGCCTTCCGTCCCGGCCGGCACGATTTTCCAGCTCGCCAGTTTTTCGGCGATATCGGCAATCTCTGCATGGGTGTACTGCTTCATCGGCTTGGAGACGAACCAGTTGTCCGCCAGCAGGTTGGCCATCTTCTTGGTGAAGATTTCCCCGAGCAGGGTTTTCAATTCGCTGTTGGGACGCTCGGCCTGTTGCTGTTGCAGCCAGGACGGCACGTCATGGTCAGGCATCAGGTTGATCTCGACGGTATCGCCGGACTCCCAGAACGACGAGATCTGCAAAATCGCCGGGCCGCTGAGGCCGCGGTGGGTGAACAGGATGTTCTCGCGAAAGCTCTGGTCGTTGCAGCTCACCAGGCAATCCACCGACGTACCGGACAGCTCGGTGCACAAGGCCTTGAGCTGATCGGTGATGGTGAATGGCACCAGCCCGGCGCGGGTCGGCAGCAGTTCGTGGCCAAACTGCCTGGCCACCTGGTAACCGAAGCCGGTAGCGCCCAGGGTCGGGATCGACAGGCCACCGGTGGCGATCACCAGCGATTCGCAGGTTATCTGGTCGAGGGTGGTGTCCAGCAGGTAGCCGCTTTCGAGCTTCTCGATGGTCTGGATCGAGGTGTCCAGGTGCAATTCGACGCCGACCTGATCGCACTCGCTGAGCAGCATTTCCAGGATGTCGCTGGATTTGTTATCGCAGAACAGCTGGCCGAGTTTTTTCTCGTGGTAGGGCACGCCGTGCTTGGCCACCATGCCGATGAAGTCCCACTGGGTGTAGCGGGCCAGGGCGGATTTGCAGAAGTGCGTGTTCTGCGAGAGAAAATTGCTCGGCTCCGTGTACATGTTGGTGAAATTGCAGCGGCCACCGCCTGACATCAGGATTTTCTTGCCGGCCTTGTTGGCATGGTCGAGCAGCAGCACCTTGCGCCCGCGCCCGGCGGCGGTCAGTGCACACATCAACCCTGCGGCGCCAGCGCCAATGATCACGACTTCGGTAGAGCGCAAAACGGTGTCCTCTTCATTCACCACAAATCAAAACCTGTAGGAGCGAGCATGCTCGCGATGGTCGTCAACGATAACGCGGGCTGTCTGATGCCCAGCGGCGATCTGTCGTCCATCGCGAGCGTGCTCGCTCCTACAGGGGGATGCGTTCTTAAAGGATACGCACGCGCAACGAACGGCCCTTGATCTTGCCGGCATTCAAACGCTGCAAGGCCTGCTTGGCGACGCCGCGTTCCACGGCCACATAGGCCTGGAAGTCGAAAATCGCGATCTTGCCGACCTGGGCCCCCGGAATGCCGGCATCACCGGTGAGTGCGCCAAGAATGTCGCCTGGACGCACCTTGTCCTTGCGGCCGGCAGCGATGCACAGCGTGCTCATCTGCGGCAGCAGCGGGCCACCGCCCTTGGAAGTGAGGTTGTCCACCTGATCCCAGGTCAGCGGGGTTTTCTGCAGCTCTTCGATGGCCTGCGCACGCTGGGCTTCCGACGGTGCGACCAGACTGATCGCCAGGCCTTTCTCGCCGGCGCGACCGGTACGGCCAACGCGGTGAATGTGGATTTCCGAATCACGGGCCAGTTCGACGTTGATCACCATGTCCAGGGAATCGATATCGAGGCCGCGAGCGGCGACGTCGGTGGCCACCAGTACCGAAGTACTGCGGTTGGCGAACATCGCCAGCACCTGGTCGCGGTCACGCTGTTCCAGATCGCCGTGCAGGCCGACGGCGGAAATGCCTTTGGCGGTCAGGTGATCGACGGTTTCCTGAACCTGTTGCTTGGTGAAGCAGAAGGCCACGCAGGAAGCCGGGCGGAAGTGGCCAAGCACCCTGGTCACCGCGCTCATGCGTTCTTCCGGGGAAATCTCGTAGAAACGTTGCTCGATCTGCGAATCATCGTGGAACGCTTCGGCCTTGACCTGCTGCGGGTTGCGCATGAATTTCGCCGCCAGCTGCTTGATACCCACCGGGTAGGTGGCGGAGAACAGCAGGGTCTGGCGACGCTCCGGGGCCTGCATGATGATTTCTTCGATGGAATCGTAGAAACCCATGTCGAGCATGCGGTCGGCTTCATCAAGGATCAGGGTGTTGAGGCCATGAAGAACCAGCGAGCCCTTGCGCAGGTGCTGCTGGATACGGCCCGGGGTGCCGACGATGATGTGTGCGCCGTGTTCCAGCGAAGCGATCTGCGGGCCGAGGGACACGCCGCCGCACAGGGTCAGGACCTTGATGTTGTCTTCGGCCCGGGCCAGGCGACGGATTTCCTTGGCGACCTGGTCGGCCAGCTCGCGGGTCGGGCACAGGATCAGCGCCTGGCAACCGAAGTAGCGCGGATTGATCGGGTTCAGCAGGCCGATGCCGAACGCGGCGGTCTTGCCGCTGCCGGTCTTGGCCTGGGCGATCAGGTCCATCCCCTTGAGGATCACCGGCAAGCTTTGCGCCTGGATCGGCGTCATCTGGGCATAACCGAGGGAGTCGAGGTTAGCCAGCATGGCGGCGGACAGCGGCAGAGTATTGAATTCGGTGGCGATGGTGGTCACGGGACTGGCCTGCAAAACAAAATGTCGCGCAGTGTACCAGTCCGATGGCCATTAGCCCTAAGGCTCTATGTGTTGTTCCGGACGTTTGACTCGCCGTCCGTCATTCTTTGACAGCTGTGAGAAGATCGTCGCGGCCAGCATCGCCATGATGCCTACCGTCACGAATGTCAGCTGGAACGCACCCAGAACCGTGTCTACCCCGTCATTTCCAATCTCCGCCGTGAAGCCACCGAGCAACGCACCGGCGCAGGCCACGCCCAGACTCAGGGACAATTGCGCGACCACCGACAGCAAGCTGTTGCCGCTGCTGGCGCTGGCATCGTCGAGGTCGATCAGGGTCACGGTGTTCATCGCGGTGAACTGCAAGGAGTTGATCGCCCCGAGGATCGCCAGCAGGCACAGCAGCAGCCAGTACGGCGTCTGCTCGCTGACCAGGCCCATGCTCGCCAGCATGATCCCCAGGGCCAGGGTGTTGCCGGTGAGCACGATGCGATAACCGAGGCGCTCGATCAGCGGCCGCGCGACCCACTTGGCGATCATTGCCGCCGCTGCCAGCGGCAGCATGCTCATCCCGGCCTGGGACGGCGAATAGCCCAGCGCCACTTGCAGCAGCAAAGGCACCAGAAAGGGCAGGGCGCCGCTGCCGAGGCGGGCGAACAAATTGCCGAGAATGCCCACGGCAAAGGTCCGGGTCTTGAACAGCGACGGCGCGAACAACGGGTTGTCGATATGCCCGGCACGCAGCCAGTACGCCGCCAGGCATGCCATGCCGCCGAACAGCAGCAACATCACCCGCAGGTGCGGCAGGTGCAGTTCGCCGAGGCCCTCCATGGCGATGGTGATCAGAATCATCGCCGCGCCGAACAGCACGAAGCCCAGGCTATCGAAACGGGTGCGTTCGGAGCCGCGCAGGTCCGGGATGAATCTCCACACGGCGTAGCAACCGACCAGCCCCACCGGCAGGTTGATCAGGAAGATCCAGTGCCAGGTCAGGTATTGCACCATCCAGCCGCCCATGGTCGGGCCGATCAATGGACCGAGCAGTCCGGGAATGGTGATAAAGCCCATGATCCGCACCAGCTCCGAACGCGGGTAGGCGCGCAACACCACCAGCCGCCCGACCGGCAGCATCAACGCACCGCCCAGGCCCTGGATCACCCGGGCGCCGATCAACTGAGTCAGGCTGGTCGACAGTGCACAGAGCAGCGAGCCGAGGCTGAACAGCAAAATCGCACTGAAGAAGATCTTCCTGGTGCCGAAACGATCGGCGATCCAGCCCGAAGCGGGAATCAGCAAGGCGACCGTGAGCATGTAGGCGATGATCACGCCCTGCATGCGCAACGGGTCTTCGGCCAGGTCGCGGGCCATGGCCGGCAGGGCAGTGTTGAGAATCGTCCCGTCGAGGGACTGCATGAAGAAGGCAATGGCGACAACCCACGGTACCCAGCGGGCGGTGACAACGTCGAGAGGTGGGCGATTGGGCATGGGGCCTCTTGTCTGTGTGAATCAGGGAGTCCGAGGTGACTTCTTCGCGAGCAGGCTCGCTCCCACATGGACGGCGAACAACCTGTGGGAGCGAGCCTGCTCGCGAAGCTTTTTACAGGGTCAAGGTCAACTGGCTCACGAGCGCCCCCGGCAACAACGCCGACGCCGTCGCCCGCTGGCTGTAGGTGCTCGCCGACAACAGCAACTCCCGCTCCTCGGTCAGCGCTTCGAGCTGCGATCCAAGCAGGCTGAAGGCGCTGTCATCAAAACGCATGGTGCTGACCGGTGCCTGGATTTCGCCGTTCTCGACCCAGAACGTGGCAAAGCGAGTCATGCCAGTCAGGCGTGCGGCCGGTTGATCGGAGAAGTTCAGGTACCACAGGTTGCTGATGTACAAACCCGTGCCCAGTCGCTTGAGGATGTCCGCGTCAGGCAGTGCCCCGGCTTTCATGTTCAGGGCGCTCGGTGATTCACCGCCGCTGGCGCCGTTGGCGGTCAAACCATATTCCGCGGCGCTGCGCGAACTGACCAACTGCGCCCCGGCCTTGCCGTTGACGATCAACCCCAGATCGCTGCGCGGATAACCTTCATCGGAAAATGCCGGGCTCAGCGAGCCGCTGACTTTCTCATCCAGCGAGACCAGCGGGTTGAACGCGTTGTCGCCACCGTAGAGCTTTTGCAGCGGGCTGCTTTTGCTGGCGATCGACTGTGCCGAGAAACCGCCCCAGCACAGCATGCCCATGATTTCTTCCAGCGCCGCCGGCGCCAGGTAGGCACGGTACTGGCCGGGTGCCAAAGTGCGCAGCGGCCGCCCCAGAAACTCAAGCTGCTCACGAGCTTGCTGGAAGCGTTTGGCAAAACCTTCGCTGCTCCAGTCATGCCCGGCGTAGCTGGCTTTCACGGCCTGGCCGTTCTCGTGGAACAGGCTGAAGTCGAAATTGAAGCTGTTGGCCTCATGCCAGCCGAAGGCGCCCGAAGAACTGGCAAAGCCGCGACTGATCTGCCCGGCAGCGTAGAAACCGACAAGGTCCAGGCCTTCGGCGGCCTGGGTGATTTGCGCGACCACTTCCTCGGTGTCCGGCAGCGGGTGCGACTGCACGTTGTTGCTCTGCCAGCCGTTGTGATTGAGCAGCAGGTACGGGTCCGCAGGCAATAGCGGCAAGGTCTCACGCAACTGTTGCAGGCCTTCGCTCAGGCGCTGCGCATCCACGTGCGGATCGCCGGCCAGCGTGATTTGCAGGTCGGCATGTCGGCCTCCGTTAATCAGTTTCAGGCCGATGTTCGCCTGCTGAACCTGGCCGGCCTGGCGAACCTTGGCGTTGTTGAAACGCACAAAAGCCGACAATTCGGCGGCATAGCTGAGGGTGAACTGCTCGGGCCCATGAAGTGCGTCACGCAAGCTGCCGACCAGCGTCTTGAACGACGCGGACTGGCTGGTTGAAGGATTCATCAAGCGTCTCCTCCGAATACATCGATGTTGCTGAACACGCAGGCCGGTGACGCGTGACCGACGCGGATCACCTGGTTCGGTTCGCCCTTGCCGCAGTTCGGTGTGCCGAGAACCTTGAAGGTACTGGCATCGCCGACGGCGCTGAGGCTTTTCCAGAATTGCGCGGAGATGCCCCTGTAATTGGGATTCTTTACCACTCCCAAGAGTTCGCCGTTTTCTATCAATTGGCCCCATTCGCAGCCGAACTGGAATTTATTGCGCGCATCGTCGATCGACCAGGAACGGTTGGTCGACATCAGCACGCCGTGTTCGATGCCACCGATCAGTTGTTCGAGGGATTGATCGCCCGGCTCGATATTGAGGTTGGCCATGCGGTCGATCGGCGGACGGTTCCAGCCGCAGGCTCGGCTGTTGGCGACGCCGTCCATGCCGGCACGGAATTGCGACAGCGCACCGCCCAGCGGGCGCAGCAACAGGCCTTCTCGGATCAGGAACTGTTTGCTGGCGGGCGTGCCGTCGTCGTCATGGCCGTAGCTGGCGAGTTCTTCGGGGATGTCCGGGTCGAAGGTCACGTTGAGCAGGCTGGAACCGTATTGCAGCCGGCCGAAATCGCAGGCTTTGACGAAACTGGTGCCGGCGTAATTGCGCTCGTCGCCGAGGATGCGGTCCAGCTCCAGCGGATGGCCGATGGACTCGTGGATTTGCAGCATCATCTGGTCTGGCATCAGCAGCAGGTCACGCTTGCCCTGCGGCGTGTTGGGCGCCAGCAGCAATTGCAGAGCCTGGTCGGCCACCTGGGCGCCGGCGCCGATCAGGCCACAGCGACCGATGACGTCCGCCGCGCCTTGCTGGCCGAAGTTCTCGCGGCCCAGGCTGCGGGTCTGGCTGTCGTTGCCGTCATAGGCCGTGACGTCCAGGCCAGGGTACACAAAGCGTTGGGCCCGGCGCAGTTCGGCACCGGCGCTGTTGAGGTAGATCTGCTCGACGTGGGTGATGCCGAGGCTGACCTGCCAGTTCACCAGGCGCTCGTCCCTGGGGACGGCGGCGGATTCGGTGCCGAGCAACTGGTAGCAGTCGCTCAGGGACGGGAAGGCCTGCTCGAGGTTGGGCGAGAAGTAATCGGCACGGTCGCTGGAAACGGCTTGTTCGCGCAGGTCCAGCAAGGCGTGGGGCTTGAGCCTGCGGGCCTGGAGCTCGGCACGCTCGAGGGCGGCCTGCAGGCCTTGTTGCGACAGATCGTTGGTGGCCGCATAGGCCTCGACGCCATTGACCCGCACGGTCAGCATCGCCCCTTCGTCACGGCTCAGGCTCGGCGGTTCGGCGACGTTCTTGCGCACCGACAGGTACTGCCCGGATTCGCGCACATAACGCAGGGAAAAGAATTCGGCACCCGTGCGCAAGGCAGCGAAGCGCTGCTTGAGCTGGGGATGGAAATCGAACATTCGTGAACCTCCTGGGTGTGGAGCATCGATGCTGCGAGGGGAGGGTGAAACGTTTGCGTGGCGCTAGAGTAGGCTTGCGTGGGGGGTGGGATCAAGGATGACGCGGTGAGGGAGGGGAATACGGTGTTGCTCTTCAGGGCCTCTTCGCGAGCAGGCTCGCTCCCACATTTGATTTCCGGTGTTCACAAATATTGTGTTCACTGAAGATCCCCTGTGGGAGCGAGCCTGCTCGCGAATAGCTTTGATGCGGTGTAAGGGTGTTACGCGGTCTGGCTCACTTCCCGCACCGCCTTGCCCTTCACCGGCGCGCCGGCCGCCACATAGTAGTTGGCAGTGCTGCGCGGCAATGGCTTGCGACCACGGATCTTGTCGGCGATTTTCTCGGCCATCATGATCGTTGGTGCGTTCAGGTTGCCGGTGGTGATGATCGGCATGATCGAAGCATCGACCACCCGCAGGCCTTGCATGCCGTGCACGCGACCCTGGCCATCGACCACGGCCATGTCGTCGGTGCCCATCTTGCACGAGCAGGACGGGTGGAACGCGGTTTCGGCGTGTTCGCGGATGAACTTGTCCAACTGCTCATCGGTTTGCACTTCGATGCCTGGGCTGATCTCACGACCACGGAAGGCGTCCAGCGCAGGCTGCTGCATGATTTCACGGGTCAGGCGGATGCCGTCGCGGAATTCCTGCCAGTCCTGTTCGGTCGCCATATAGTTGAACAGGATGCTCGGGTGCTGGCGCGGGTCCTTGGACTTGGCCTGGATGCGACCACGGCTTGGGGAACGCATGGAGCCCATGTGCGCCTGGAAACCGTGCTCTTGCACACCGTTGCTGCCGTTGTAGTTAATCGCTACCGGCAGGAAGTGGTACTGGATGTTCGGCCATTCGAATTCCGGACGGGTGCGGATGAAACCGCCGGCTTCGAACTGGTTGCTGGCGCCGATGCCGGTGCCGTTGAACAGCCATTCGGCACCAATGGCCGGCTGGTTGTGCCAGAGCAGCGACGGGTACAGCGAGACCGGTTGGGTGCAAGCGTATTGCAGGTACAGTTCGAGGTGATCCTGCAGGTTTTCACCGACGCCCGGCAGGTCGTGGACCACCGGAATGTCGAGCTTGTTCAGCAACTCGGCCGGGCCGACGCCGGAACGTTGCAGGATCTGCGGCGAAGCGATGGCGCCGGCGCACAGCAGCACTTCCTTGCGCGCCTTGACTTCAACGCGCTCTTCAGCGGCGCCGACCAGGTAGCGCACGCCGACCGCACGCTTGCCTTCGAATAGGATCTTGTCGGTCAGGGCGTGGGTAACGATGGTCAGGGTCGAACGCTTCTTGGCCACGTCCAGGTAGCCGCGGGCGGTGGAAGCACGACGACCTTTAGGCGTCACGGTGCGGTCCATCGGGCCGAAGCCTTCCTGTTGGTAGCCGTTCAAGTCTTCGGTGCGCGGGTAGCCGGCCTGCACGCCGGCTTCGACCATGGCGTGGAACAGCGGGTTGTTGCCGGCTTTTGGCGTGGTCACGCTGACCGGGCCGTCGCCACCGTGGTAGTCGTTCGGGCCGATGTCCCTGGTTTCCGCTTTTCTGAAGTAGGGCAGGCAGTCCAGGTACGACCAGTCCTCAAGGCCAGGCAGCTTGGCCCAGCCGTCGTAGTCCATGGCGTTGCCGCGGATGTAGCACATGCCGTTGATCAGCGAGGAACCGCCCAGGCCCTTGCCGCGACCGCATTCCATGCGGCGACCGTCCATGTGTGGCTCTGGATCGGTTTCGTAGGCCCAGTTGTAGCGACGGCCTTGCAGCGGGAACGCCAAAGCGGCCGGCATTTGCGTGCGGAAGTCCATGCGGTAGTCCGGGCCGCCCGCTTCGAGCAGCAGGACGGTGACGCCTTCGTCTTCGGTCAGACGGGTCGCCAGGGTGTTACCGGCCGAGCCGGCACCGATGATGATGTAGTCGAATTCTTGGGACATTGAATGCACCCTCTTTGATGGTGGTCAGGTCAGACCTCGGCGAGCGCTGTGCACTCGATTCGCGAGCAATACAGGTCTCGGGTCTTAGAACACCGAGACGTAATCGCCCAGCTCGACCTGTACCGATTTGATGCGGGTGAAGTTGTTCAGCGAGCTGATGCCGTTTTCACGGCCGACACCCGACTGCTTGTAGCCGCCAACCGGCATCTTCGCGTCGGACTCGCCCCAGGCGTTGATCCAGCAGATACCCGCTTCCAGCTGATGAATCACGCGGTGTGCGCGGTTCAGGTCGCGGGTGACGATACCGGCGGCCAGGCCGAATTCGGTGTCGTTGGCGCGACGGATCACTTCCTCTTCGGTTTCGTAGGTGAGGATCGCCATCACCGGGCCAAAGATTTCTTCACGGACGATGGTCATATCGTCGGTGCAGTCGGTGAACACGGTCGGGGCCACGAAGGCGCCCTTGGCGAATTCGCCGTCGGTCAGACGCTCGCCGCCGCACAGTACGCGTGCGCCTTCTTCCTTGCCCTTGGCGATGTAGCCCAGCACGTTTTCCATGTGGGCGAAGCTGACCAGCGGGCCGAAGTTGGTGTTTTCGTCTTCCGGGTTACCGACGCGGATGCGCGCAACACGCTCAACGATCTTGGCTTCGAACGCGGCTTTCAGGTGGGCCGGTACGAACACGCGAGTGCCGTTGGTGCAGACCTGGCCGGAGCTGTAGAAGTTGGCCATCATCGCGGTATCGGCGGCGCGATCGAGATCGGCGTCATCGCAGATGATCAGCGGCGACTTGCCGCCCAGTTCCATGGTCACTTCCTTGAGCGAAGAGCTCGAAGCGCTGGCCATGACTTTCTTGCCGGTGTCGGTGCCGCCGGTGAACGAGACTTTCTCGATGCGCGGGTGCTCGGTCAGCCAGGTGCCGACTTCACGGCCGCTGCCGGTCAGGACGTTGAACACGCCGTTTGGCACGCCGGCCTCGGTGTAGATCTCGGCCAGTTTCAGGGTGGTCAGCGAGGTGACTTCGCTTGGCTTGAAGATCATCGCGTTGCCGGCGGCCAGGGCCGGGGCGGATTTCCACAGGGCGATCTGGATCGGGTAGTTCCACGCGCCGATACCGGCCACGACGCCCAGCGGCTCGCGACGGGTGTAGACGAAGGACGTGGTGCGCAGCGGGATCTGCTCGCCTTCGATGGCCGGTACCAGGCCTGCGTAGTATTCCAGCACGTCGGCGCCGGTGACGATGTCGACGTAGCGGGTTTCGGAGTAGGCCTTGCCGGTGTCCAGGGTTTCCAGGGCGGCCAGTTCGTCGTTGCGCTCACGCAGGATTTCCACGGCGCGACGCAGGATGCGCGAACGCTCCATGGCGGTCATGGCAGCCCAGATTTTCTGGCCCTTTTCGGCGCTGACGACGGCGCGTTCGACGTCATCGAAGGTGGCGCGTTGTACTTTTGCGAGGACTTCACCGTTAGCCGGGTTGATGGCTTCGAACGTGGCATCGCTGCCAGCGTCGGAGTAAGCACCATCGATGTAGAGTTTTTGCAGTTCGAAACGGGCCATAAAGTCCTCGCAAGTGCATCAGTGATTGGCGCGGCCCGGTGGTTGAGCGTTCTATGTGTGCTCTAACTCACCCGCTTGGCCAGTTGGATATCCATGTATTCGTAAGCGATCTGTTGCGCCTGTCCGGTGTCGAAAGCGTCTCCCGACAGCGCACCGCGCAACCACAAACCGTCGATCAACGCTGCCAGGCCCCGGGCGGCGCTGCGCGCATCTTCGAGCGGCAGCACACGGCGGAACTGGCAGCACAGGTTGGAATACAGACGGTGATCGTTGATCCGCTGCAACCTGTGCAAAGACGGCTGGTGCATGCTGGTGGCCCAGAAGGCCAACCAGGTTTTCATTGCCGGGCCATTGACCTGGCTGGCGTCGAAGTTGCCTTCGATGATCACCTGCAGATGCGCCCGCGGGCTGTCATCTGTCAGCGCCTGTCGGCGCGCGGTGACGTTCTCGCTCAGGACAGTCATCAGGTACCCCATGGTGGCGGCGATCAGGCCGTTCTTGTCCTGAAAGTAATGACTGATGATGCCATTCGAGACACCGGCCAAACGGGCGATCAGCGCAATGCTGGCGTCCCCCATTCCGACCTGATCGACGGCCAGCAGCGTGGCTTCGATCAATTGCTGGCGACGGATGGGTTGCATACCGACCTTGGGCATCTTGCACATCTCCTTAGGCCTTCCGGCAGACGCAGGGCGTCCATCGGCTTGAGGGCCAGTCTATTTTGTTTTGATTGAACGTTCAATCAACAAAGAATAAGATCTGCGACAAATCGTCGCTGCCTACAGGTTTTTCCTATTTGTAGCTGGCGGAAAAACGACATCCCAAACTGCTCGAAACCTACGTGCTACGGCGCTCCAGGGGTTTCGGGCTTTTTTCAGGGTGTCTTTATATCACCCGCCGGTCGGCTGCCCACTAACCGATTGGTCGGGTAACCCGTCTGTCTTGCGTTCTTCTCTCGCACTGCCCGGAGCATCTGTGCCATGAGTTCTGCCTCGCTAATAAAGACCCCACCCGAGAAGGTGACGGTCAACGGTTGGGTGTTCTACACCTCTACCGCGTTGATTCTGTTGTTGACCGCCATTCTGATCATCGCCCCGCAAGAGGCCGGCAGAATGCTGGGTACGGCGCAAGCCTGGTTGTCCCGCAGCTTCGGCTGGTACTACATGGTTGTGATTGCCGCCTACCTGATTTTTGTCGTCGGCCTGGCGTTTTCGTCCTACGGCAAACTGAAACTGGGCAGCAAGGATGACACCCCGGATTTCAGCTACGGCGCCTGGGCGGGGATGCTGTTCTCGTCGGGTATCGGCATTTCGTTGCTGTACTTCGGTGCTTCCGAGCCGCTGGATCATTACTTCAATCCGCCGGAAGGCGTGGCCGGCAGCAACCTTGCCGCCCGTCAGGCGGTGCAACTGACCTTCCTGCACTGGGGCCTGCACGGCTGGGCGATCTACGCGTTGGTCGGTCTGGCCGTTGCCTATTTCGCTTACCGGCATAACCAGCCGCTGGCGTTGCGATCGGCGCTGTACCCGCTGGCGGGCGAGCGTTGGGTCAAGGGCGCGGCCGGGCATGCGGTGGACGGCTTCGGCATGTTCGTGACCCTGCTGGGTCTGGTGACCAACCTGGGGATTGGTTCGCTGCAAGTGTCGTCGGGGCTGGAAAACCTCTTCGGCATGGAGCACAGCAACACCAATCTGCTGATCGTTATCATCGTGATGAGCACCGTGGCGACCATCGCCGCCGTGTCGGGTGTGGAAAACGGCATCCGCCGTCTGTCCAACCTCAACATCATACTGTTCAGCGGCCTGCTGATTTTCGTGCTGTTGTTCGGCCCGACCCTGCACCTGCTCAACGGCTTCGTGCAGAACATCGGTGACTACCTGAACGGTGTGGTGCTGAAGACCTTCGACCTTTATGTGTACGAAGGCGACAGTGAGAAGTCCGACCGCTGGCTAGGCCTGTGGACTCTGTTCTACTGGGCCTGGTGGATTTCCTGGGCGCCATTCGTGGGCATGTTCATCGCACGTATTTCCCGTGGTCGCACCGTGCGCGAACTGGTCGCCGGCGTGCTGCTGATCCCGTTGGGCTTCACCCTGGCGTGGTTGTCGATCTTCGGTAACTCGGCCCTGGACCTGGTGATGAACCATGGGGCGGTGGAACTCGGGAAAACGGCGCTGGAACAGCCGTCCATGGCGATCTACCAGTTGCTTGAGCATTACCCGGCGTCGAAGGTTGTGATCGGCGTGTCGATCTTTGTCGGTTTCGTGCTGTTCCTGACCCCGGCGGACTCTGGCGCGGTGATGATGGCCAACCTGTCGTGCAAGGGCGGCAACGTTGACGAAGATGCCCCGCATTGGCTGCGGATCTTCTGGTCGGTGGTGATCACCCTGGTGACCATCGGCCTGCTGTTCGCCGGCAACTTCGAAGCCATGCAAACCATGGTGGTGCTGGCCGGTCTGCCGTTCTCGGTGGTGCTGGTGTTCTTCATGTTCGGCTTGCACAAGGCCATGGGCCAGGACGCGCAGATCGAGCAGGAGCAGGCGGAAATGGCAGCACGCAGTCGTCGTGGTTTCAACGAGCTTCTGACCGAGCTGGACCTGCAGCCGGAGCAGTCGCAAGTGCGTAATAGCGCAGCTGAAGCCAGGATTACGAATTGATCGTGTGAGTGGCGTGGTGTTTCAGTCAGAAGCACCGCGTCGCATTCTTCGCGAGCAGGCTCGCTCCCACAGGTGTATGCATTCCAACGTGGGAGCGAGCCTGCTCGCGAAGGGGTCATCAGTTGCGAAGCTGCTTGACCGGATACCCCATAAACAAAAACGCCGCGATCTCTCGCGGCGTTTTTGTGTCTGTTGCCTTACCCCAGGTTCTTGCCGAGCAGTGCGTGATACAGCTCGCTGTCGCCAAGAATCCCCACCACATGGTTGTTATCGTGCAGCACCAGTTTGTTGCCGGTCTGATAACGAATCTGCAGCGCATCGCGCATGCCGATGTTCGAATCCACCAGGGTTGGTCGACGACCCAGGCCTTCAACGGCCTGACCCGGTGCCCAGTTTTGCAGGTCCAGCGTAGAGCCGTTCTGGCGAGCGCCCTTGATGGTGTTGCCTTCGGCCAGGTCCAGCCACGAATCGCCGCCCGGATCCAGGCACACCGAACCGTTGATGCGTTTGCAGTTGTCCAGGGTGCGCATCAGGCTGCGGCCGCACAACACGTTCAGCGGGTTGGTGTGGGCCACGAAGGTCCGTACATAGTCGTCCGCCGGGTTGAGGACGATTTCTTCCGGTTTGCTGTACTGGATGATCCGGCCGTCTTTCATGATCGCGATGCGGCTACCCAGTTTCAGGGCCTCGTCGAGGTCGTGGCTGACGAACACGATGGTCTTGCTCAGCTTGGTTTGCAGTTCCAGCAGTTCGTCTTGCAGACCCTGGCGGATCAGCGGGTCGAGTGCCGAGAACGGTTCGTCCATCAGCAGAATGTCGGCGTCCATCGCCAGGGCACGGGCCAGGCCCACGCGTTGTTGCATACCACCGGACAGCTCGTTGGGTTTCTTGTTGCGCCATTGGGTCAGGCCCACCAGCTCAAGCTTGTCGTCCACCAGTTTGCGCCGTTCCTTCTCGGGACGGCCCTGCATTTCCAGGCCAAAGCTGATGTTCTCGCGAACGGTCAGCCAAGGCATCAGGGCGAACTTCTGGAACACCATCGCGATGCGTTTGGTGCGCATCATTTTCAGTTCGGCGGGGCTGCAGGAGGCGATGTCGATCTGCTTGCCTTCGTGCTCGACGAACAACTTGCCACGGCTGACGGTGTTCAGCCCGTTGATGCAGCGCAGCAGGCTGGACTTGCCGGAGCCGGACAGGCCCATCAGTACGCAGATTTCACCTTTTTCGATATCCAGGCTGGCTTTTTCAACACCGACAATCTGCCCGGTCTTTTTCAGGATCTCGTTGCGGGTCATGCCCTGATCCAGCAGCTTGAGTGCCTCGCGTGGATCCCTGGAGAAGATAACGTCAACGTTATCGAAGCGAATAATGCTCATGCGTCACCCCCTGCTTTGGCGTCGGGTTGTTTGCAGATACGGTCGAGCATGATCGCCAGCAGTACGATCGCCAGGCCTGCTTCGAAGCCCAGGGCGATATCAGCAGTGTTCAGTGCGTTGACCACCGGTTTGCCCAGACCATCGGCACCCACCAGTGCCGCGATCACCACCATCGAAAGAGACAGCATGATGCACTGGGTGATGCCGGCCGCGATGCTTGGCATGGCGTGGGGCAGTTCGATTCGCGAGAGCAACTGACGGCGCGAACAGCCAAAGGCTTTGCCGGCGTCCATCAATTCTTCCGGAACATCGCGGATACCCAGGTAGGTCAGGCGGATGGGCGCGGCAATCGCGAACACCACCGTCGAAATCAGGCCCGGGACCACACCCAGCCCGAAGAGGGTCAGGGTAGGAATGAGGTATACAAAGGTCGGTACGGTCTGCATCAGATCGAGTACCGGACGCATTAAAGTGTAGAACATCGGCTTGTGCGCCGCGACGATGCCCAGCGGCACGCCGATGAGTACGCAGACCAGGGTGGCGAACATCACCTGGGCCAGGGTTTCCATGGTTTCCTGCCAGTACCCCAGATTGAGGATCAGCAGAAAGGAGGCAACGACAAACGCGGTCAGGCCCCATTTGCGTTGAATGAAGTGTGCCAGTAGTGCGATTAGGCCGATCAGTGCCAGCGGGTTGAACCAGGTCAGCGCAAACGTCACGCCGTGGATCATCGTTTCCAGCGTCACGGCGATTGCGTCGAAGGTGCTGGCGCCGTGTTGCGTCAGCCATTCAACGAAGCCCGCGATGTACTGGCCTAAGGGTATTTTCTGATCAATCAGCATGGTAGTGAACGTCCGCATGCAAGGTAATTAACAGCCCGGACGGCGTGCGCCGTCCGGCATAAGCGATTACTGCAGTTTGGCTTTAACGGCCTCCAGGCCAGGTTTACCGTCAATGGTGGTTACGCCAGCGAGCCAGGTATCGAGCACCTGTGGATTCTTTTTCAGCCAGGCCTTGGCGGCCGCCTCAGGCTTCATCTTGTCGTCCAGGATGTTGCCCATCAGTTCGCTTTCCATGTCGACGTTGAACTCCAGGTTTTTCAACAGCTGGCCCACGTTGCTGCATTCCTCGGCGTAACCCTTGCGGGTGTTGGTCGCTACGGTGGCGGCGCCGAAATCCGGGCCAAAGAAATCGTCGCCGCCGGTCAGGTATTGAATCTTGAAGCGCTTGTTCATCGGGTGCGGCGCCCAGCCGAGGAAGACTACGGCGGTGTCGCGTTTCTGCGCACGATCGACCTGCGACAGCATGCCGGCTTCGCTGGATTCGACGACCTTGAAGCCGGCGTCCTTGAGGCCGAAGGCGTTCTTGTCGATCATGCTCTGGATCAGGCGGTTGCCGTCGTTGCCCGGCTCGATCCCGTAGATCTTGCCGTCGAGTTCTTTCTTGAATTTGGCGATATCGGCGAAGTCATGCAGCCCCTTGTCGTACAGGGCTTGAGGAACCGCCAGGGTGTACTTGGCACCCTTGAGGTTGGTACGCAGGGTTTCCACGGTGCCGGCATCGCGGTAGGCCTTGATGTCGTTTTCCATGGTCGGCATCCAGTTCCCCAGGAACACGTCCATGTTCTTGCCGTCGGCCAGGGACTTGTAGGTCACGGGGACGGAAATCATGGTGGTCTTGGTCTTGTAGCCGAGGGCGTTGAGCACCACGCTGGTGGTCGCGGTTGTCGCGGTGATATCGGTCCAGCCGACATCGGAGAAGTTCACGGTACTGCACTGTGCCGGTTCTGCGGCTTGCGCCAGAACCGGCAGGCTAAGCATGGCGGCCAACAACAACGACGGGGAACCTTTCATGGATGGACTCCTTGGTGTTTTTTTTTTTTGGCAGTGTTCCGACTTGGACTACCGCACTTATAGGTTGCGGTTGGGTGGCGTTCTTGTGACGGCTCTACCGCAGCGCCTTTGCAATCGAGTCGAATAAGATCATGTACCAGTGAAAATCTGACGCCTACAGGGTGCGTCGTAACCAGTACAGGGATGGTCGCATCCAGTGTCGGTGACGTCGTTTACAGATTTTTTCAGCCCCTTTTCCCCATCTGCACCGCCAAAAACAGTGAAAACATGGCGTAAAACGCACACGGCGTTCGTGGACATGAGTGCGTCGGTCCGAGACGTCGAGCGACACGACAAAAGCCGGATGATGCGGCCATCTCGGCGGATTGCAGCTTGAGCGTAGCAGCTCCGTCATCGTGCGCTTTCGCGTGCGCAGTGGGCCTATCCAGGAGTTCGGCAGTAATGGCTATCAGTGTTTTCGACCTGTTCAAAATCGGCATCGGCCCTTCCAGTTCGCACACCGTGGGACCGATGCGCGCGGCGGCGCTATTCGTACAGGATCTGCGTGAGCGCGGGCTGCTGGAGCGGGTGCGGCGTGTCGAAGTTCAGCTTTATGGTTCGCTGTCGGCCACCGGCATCGGCCACGGCAGCGACAACGCGGTGATCATGGGCCTGATGGGCGAGTGGCCGGATGCGATCGATCCGTCGCAAATCGGCGTCCGCATCGCCACCCTGCGCGAAACCGACACGCTATTGCTCGATGGTCGTCTGCCGGTGTCGTTCGTCTGGGCACGGGACATGCGCCTGATCGATGAGAACCTGCCGTTTCACCCCAATGCCATGACCCTGGTCGCCGAAGGCGATGACGGCGAGTTGCATCGCGACACTTATTATTCGGTCGGCGGCGGTTTTGTCGTCGATCAAGCCCAGGCGTCCAGCGGTGTCGTCGATCTGGATGGCACTGTATTGCCTTACGATTTTTCCAGCGCCGCGGAGTTGTTGGAGCTGTGCAGGAAACACGGCCTGAGCGTGGCTGAATTAATGATGGCCAACGAGAAGGTCTGGCGCAGCGAAGAGGAAATCCGCAGCGGCCTGATGAAACTCTGGCGTGCCATGCAGGATTGCGTCGAGCACGGCCTCAAGCACGAAGGCATCCTGCCCGGTGGCCTGAACGTGCGGCGGCGTGCGGCCAAGTTGCATCGCAGTCTGCAGGAACTGAACAAGCCCAATGTGATCGGCTCGACTCTGAGTGCGATGGAGTGGGTCAACCTCTACGCATTGGCGGTCAACGAAGAAAACGCCGCCGGTGGGCGCATGGTCACGGCGCCGACCAATGGTGCGGCGGGAATCATTCCTGCGGTGTTGCACTACTTTATGAAGTTCAGCGAAGACGTGACCGACGCCAATGTCGTCGATTACTTCCTCGGCGCTGCGTCGGTCGGGATCCTGTGCAAGAAGAACGCTTCGATTTCCGGTGCCGAAGTCGGCTGCCAGGGTGAAGTCGGTTCGGCCTGCGCCATGGCGGCGGCGGGGCTGGCGCAAATCCTCGGCGCTACACCGGAGCAAATGTGCAACGCGGCGGAGATCGGCCTGGAACACAACCTCGGCCTGACCTGCGACCCGGTGGGTGGGCTGGTCCAGGTGCCGTGCATCGAGCGCAATGCAATCGCTGCTGTGAAAGCGATCAATGCGGCGCAAATGGCATTGCGCGGTGATGGTCAGCACTTTATCTCGCTGGATCGAGTGATCCGCACCATGCGCGATACCGGTGCCGATATGCATGACAAATACAAGGAGACATCGCGGGGTGGGTTGGCGGTGAGTGCGGTGGAGTGCTGAGTCAGTAGCACCGAGTCGCATTGTTCGCGAGCAGGCTCGCTCCCACAGGGCTCGGTGGGAGCGAGCCTGTTCCGGGCGGCGTTCCGACGAAGGCGTCAAACCAGTCAAAATTGCGCGTTAAGTGAACACCTGCTGGAAAACGCGCCACCTTTTGGCGCGTCGCTTACAGATAAATCGCCCTGCCGGTGATCAGGCTTCATCGAGTCCTCGACCACCCGTCGCCCGTGCCTGCGGTGACACTCCTTTCCATCGTGGCGCAATGCTGTTCCCACAAGTGCTACCGAATTGCTCACAGTGTGTGGACCGAGGCGCGTGCCGGCCCTGATGGCCATTTAAATCCCCCCACCTTGCGCGTCATATATAGACACATTCCGACGTCGTTTTCAGGAGTTATTGAACGCACATTCAAAAATAGGCATGGCAATTGCTCTGTCATTACAAAGCCCGTCTCCAATGCGAGAACGATGGCAATAACAAGAGCCTCCGCCTGAGGCCATCACCCGCTTTGTGTGAGGAGATACCGCGATGACGACGTTCAACTCCGGGGCCCAACCCCAGAACCGTGCGCCTCAATCCATCGGCTTTCTGCTGCTGGACAATTTCACACTGATTTCTCTGGCCTCTGCAGTCGAACCCTTGCGCATGGCCAACCAGTTGTCCGGTCGCGAGCTGTATCGCTGGACCACCCTCACCGTCGATGGCGGCCAGGTCTGGGCCAGTGACGGTCTGCAGATCACCCCCGACGCTTCCATGCACAAAGCCCCGCCGATGGACACTGTCATCGTGTGCGGCGGTATCGGCATCCAGCGCACTGTTACCCGCGAACACGTGTCATGGCTGCAGAGCCAGGCTCGCCAGTCCCGTCGTCTCGGCGCGGTCTGCACTGGCAGCTGGGCCCTGGCCTGCGCCGGCCTGCTGGACGGTTTCGATTGCAGCGTGCACTGGGAATGCCTGGCGGCGATGCAGGAAGCTTTCCCGCGGGTAGCGATGAGCACTCGTCTGTTCACCCTCGACCGTAACCGTTTCACCAGTTCGGGCGGCACCGCGCCACTGGACATGATGCTGCACCTGATCAGCCGCGATCACGGCCGTGAACTGTCGGCGGCCATTTCGGAGATGTTCGTCTACGAGCGCATCCGCAACGAACAGGATCACCAGCGTGTGCCGCTCAAGCACATGCTCGGCACCAATCAACCGAAGTTGCAGGAAATCGTTGCGCTGATGGAGGCCAACCTCGAAGAGCCGATCGACCTCGACGAATTGGCGGTGTATGTCGCGGTGTCCCGTCGGCAGCTCGAACGCCTGTTCCAGAAATACCTGCACTGTTCGCCGTCGCGTTACTACCTCAAGCTGCGCCTGATCCGTGCGCGCCAGCTGCTCAAGCAAACGCCGATGTCGATCATCGAAGTGGCGTCGGTGTGCGGTTTCGTGTCCACGCCGCACTTCTCCAAGTGCTACCGCGAATACTTCGGCATTCCGCCGCGTGACGAGCGCGTAGGCTCCAATACCACCCAGCAAGTGGCGATGATGCCGCTGCCGCAAGCGCTGGTGCTGTCGCCGTTGTCCGGTCCGTTGTCGGCACTGAGCCAGGCGCGCAATGAGTCGACGTTTGCCAGCGTAAGGCTCTAGACCGAGGCGCCTTTATCGCGAGCAGGCTCGCTCCCACAGGTTATCGGATTGTTCACACATTTTGTGTTCAACCCCGATCTCCTGTGGGAGCGAGCCTGCTCGCGAATGGATTTATCGGCCTGGGTGGCTCTGCTGATACTCCGCCAATGCCGGCAGCAACTGCTTGTCGATCGCCTGGCGCACCGCCGGCAGGATGGTCGCGCTGCTGGTGTACATCTGCTTGACCATGGTGCGCAGCACGATGGCTCGCTCGTTGTTCAAACCGCGCACCGCAAACTCGCAGGCCTGCTCGGCAGTGGCGCCGTTCGGCACTTGAAAGCCCAATGAAATGAGATGGCCCAACAGGTCTTCCTGGTCTATCAAATCGGCGTGCATCATGACGCAATCCTTCTTCAGGGAACGGTGTCGTGGTTCGATTCTGGTGGGGGTGCCGAGTGTCGGCAAGGGCGATTTGTCACAATGGCAGCAATGGCTATGAACAGGTCGTTTTCGGGCAACTTGCCGGCCGAAGGAGGGGGCACACTGGACTCAGCTCGCTTCACGAAGGTTTGGTCACCCAAGCGTGGCAGCTCCTCAACAGTACCCTCTGCCTCGGTCATGTCACGGCTTGACCGGGGTTTTTTTTGCTCGTTTTTTCTGTGTTGTCTGTGCGGACGCCATCGCGGGCAAGCCGCGCTCCCACAAGGTCAGGGTTGCCACAGATTTGGTGAACGACACCAAACCTGTGGGAGCGCGGCTTGCCCGCGATGAACGATAACGCGGTCTAGCGCTGTAACACGAGGATCCGCGACAGCAACTCATCCCGGTCGACATAGCAGCCCTGGAAATGTCGCGCTCCGGTGGCGGGGTCGAAGGCGTTGCGGGCATGCAGCGTGCGACGGTTGTCGAAGCACCACAGCTCACCTGGGTTGAGCCGCTGCATCAGGCGGAACCGGGGTTCGCGGGTCATCGCGATAAAGCGCCGGTAGGCTTGATAGAGCCTGGGCATCTGCTCTACCGAGGCATCGAACGGTCCGCGCAGAAAGTTGGCCATGCGGATTTCCGACACCTGCCCCAACGCATCCAGGGCAATGATGGGTGCGAGGCAACGGTAGTCGCTGTGGCGGTCCTTGTTGCGAAATTCCACGGGGATTTCGCAGAGGCTTTTGAACGACTCGGGATCTTCCCGGCGCAAGGCGTCGGCAATGGCAAAACCGTCGACGAAAATGCTCTCGCCACCCTCGGCGTCATTGACCAGGCAGTGCAGGAATTGCAGACCCGGTTGCAACTCGCGGGTTGGCAGATCGGTGTGCAGCGGCAGGTTGAAAGCGGTGTAGGCGTTGCTGTCGGCGTCGGCCTTGGACTGCACGTTGAACAGCACGCCGAAATTGCTCTCGCGGATGAAAGAAATGCGTTGGGCGACCTGCTTCAACGAGCCGGGTTCGGTGGGTACGCCACGGACCTGGGTCAGCCCGACATCCCGCACCGCCAGCAGCCATTGCAGCAACGCCTGGGAGTCGTTCATCAACGCCTGATAGTCGAACACCGGCAACTGCAAATCACTGTGCCAAAGCCTGGCTTTGGGCTTGTGTGCCTGACGTTCGGCGCGGGACTCGTCGTCATAGGCATGGGCGCGCAGCCAGCCGGGATCGAAGCGGCTGGCGTGGCCATCCTGCCAAGCCACCGACAGGCAGCCTTCCGTGTCGATGTGTACGGCGTCAGGCATCAGATCCCGGGCCACATCGACGATTTCCAGCACTTGCTCGCGGGTCACGGTGTAGACGCACTGCGGGCACGGGCAGTTATCCCGCAGCCATTGATGGTGGAAAGGGCTGACGCGATCGTCGGCCCACTTCACCAGAACACGGTCCGCCAGGGTCTGCACGCCAGTCAGCGCGCTGATCAACGGATAGGTACGAAAGTCGGCAAATGCAGCGGCGGTGTTCATGGCGATCTCCTTGTTATTTTTTTGGCGGTAATGCGATCACTCGGCCAATGTACTCGGGGGACGGCAGGTCCGCCTGTTCGGCGACGATGGCTTGCAGTCGGTTCAAGGACTGTTCGCTGAACGGTGCCGAACGCGGCCCGTCGAGGTCCACGTGCAGCAGCATCTGTTCGTTGCCTGCAAGTTCCCGGGCGTCACCGACCAGGTGCAGGCTGTGATAGAGGTGCACGCGCTTGCTGTCGTGGGCAATGATTTGGGTGTGCACTTCGACTTGGGCGTCGAGCTTCACTTCGTGCAGGTAGTTGAGGTGCAGTTCGAGGGTGAACAGCGAGTTGCCGCTGGCTTCGCGACTGTTGCTGTCCAGGCCCAGGCGATCCATCAGGGCATCGGTGGCGTAGCTGAAAATCAGCAGGTAGAAGGCATCGCGCAGGTGGCCGTTGTAGTCGACCCAGTCGGGGATGATGGTGGTCTGGTAGGTGGTGAGGGTGGGCATGATATCTGTTCCAACATTGGTGGTGACTGGACTGCCGTCTTCGCGGGCAAGCCCGCTCCCACAGTGATTTGTGGTGTGAACACTGACTTTTTCACTCAACAGAACCCTGTGGGAGCGGGCTTGCCCGCGAAGAGGCCGGTACTGCTGGCCTCATAACATGAGACTACTCGCTGAACGCCATCCCATGCTTCTCTTTGGTGGTTTTCACCGCCTCCAGCACCGCCAGCAGGCAGTCATCACGATAGCGCTCCAGCGCCGAAATGCTGTGTTTGCCCAGTTGATCGCTGGTGCCGTCGACTACGTCGTCGATCAGTTTGTCTGTCAGTTCCGGCGCCGGCAGGTAAGTCCAGGGTAACTGCAACGCTGGACCAAACTGCGCCATGAAGTGACGCATGCCGGCATCGCCACCCGCCAGGGTGTAGGTCAGGAACGTGCCCATGAACGACCAGCGCAAGCCCGCGCCAAAGCGGATTGCATCGTCGATTTCGCCGGTGGTCGCCACGCCGTCGTTGACCAGGTGCAGCGCCTCGCGCCACAGCGCTTCGAGCAGGCGGTCGGCGATGAAGCCCGGCACTTCCTTGCGCACGTGCAACGGGCGCATCCCCAAGGATTCATAGACTTTCATCGCTGCCTGCACCGCTTCAGGGGCGGTGTTCTTGCCGCCGACCACTTCCACCAATGGCAGCAGGTAAACCGGGTTGAACGGGTGGCCGACCACACAGCGTTGCGGGTGCGTGGCGCTTTCGTAGAACTCGCTCGGCAACAGGCCGGAGGTGCTGGAGCCGATCAACGCATTGGGTTTGGCCGCCGCGCTGATTTTGCTGTGCAGGTCCAGTTTCAGTTCCAGACGCTCCGGGGCGCTTTCCTGGATGAAGTCGGCATCGCGCACGCACTCTTCGATAGTCGTGACAAAGCGCAGGCGATCCTGCGATGCACCGGGTGCCAGGCCTTGTTTTTCCAGTGCACCCCAGGCATTTGCAACGCGTTTGCGCAGGGCTGCTTCGGCACCGGGAGCCGGGTCCCAGGCCACCACGTCCAGGCCATGGGCGAGGGCGCGGGACACCCAGCCGCTGCCGATGACACCGCTGCCTAACGCTGCGAAGGTTTTGATTTCGGTGATAAAGCTCATGGCGATTTCCTGAAGAGTTCGGTGATCCCTAGTGGGAGTGGGCTTTGTGGCGAGGGGGCTTGCCCCCGTTGGGGCGCGAAGCGGCCCTAAAACCAGAAACTGCAGTGTTCCAGATACAACAGGTGCAATGATTTACGACTGCTTCGCAGTCGAACGGGGGCAAGCCCCCTCGCCACAAAAGCTCGCTCCCACAGGGGGAAATGGGTGATGGATTAGCCGCGCTGGGTCAGGCCCATTTTCTTGCGGCCCTCAGCCGGGGTCAGGACGCGGGCACCGAGGCGGCTGAGGATTTCCGTGGCGCGTTCGACCAGTTGACCGTTGGTCGCTAGCACGCCCTTGTCCAGCCACAGGTTGTCTTCCAGGCCGACGCGCACGTTGCCGCCGAGCAACACCGCTTGCGCCGCCATCGGCATCTGCATGCGGCCGATACCGAAACCGGCCCAGACCGCGTCGGCGGGCAGGTTGTCGACCATGGCTTTCATGGTCGTGGTGTCCGCCGGGGCGCCCCACGGGATGCCCAGGCACAGCTGGAACAGCGGGTTGTCGAGCAGGCCTTCCTTGATCATTTGTTTGGCGAACCACAGGTGACCGGTGTCGAAGATTTCCAACTCGGCCTTCACGCCCAGCTCCTGGATGCGCTTGGCGCCAGCACGCAGTTGGGCAGGGGTGGAGACGTAAATGGTGTCGCCGTCACCGAAGTTCAGGGTGCCGCAATCCAGGGTGCAGATTTCCGGCAGCAGCTCTTCGACGTGGGCCAGGCGGGTCAGCGGACCGACCAGATCAGTATTCGGGCCGAACTCCATCGGATTCTCGCCGGCGCCGATTTCCAGGTCGCCACCCATGCCTGCGGTGAGGTTGACGATGATGTCCACATCCGCCTCGCGGATGCGCTCCATCACCTCACGATACAGCGCCACGTCACGGCTGAACTTGCCGGTTTGCGGGTCGCGCACATGGCAGTGAACCACGGTGGCGCCGGCCTTGGCGGCTTCCACGGCGGCGGCCGCGATCTGTTTCGGGGTGACCGGCACGTGGGGGCTCTTGGCGGTCGTGTCGCCAGCACCGGTGAGTGCGCAGGTGATGATGACGTCGTGGTTCATTTGGCGGTTCCTTACAGGCGAGTTTGTGGGTTTTGGCCAGGCGTGGCCGTCCCGTTCGCAGCCCGTCGGGGCTGCGAGTCGGTGCTTCGTTCGGGTTTACTTACTGGTCAGTTGCAGGTTTTCGGCGGCCGGTTTGCCATCGAAGGTGGTGACGCCTTCAAGCCAGCGTTTTTTGTCCTGCGGGTGATCCTTGAGCCATTGTCTGGCCGACTCGAAAGCGTCCTTGTGATCCAGCAGCGGCTGCATCATCCGGCTCTCGTCTTCGGCGGTGAATGTCAGGTTGCTCAGCAGGCGAGCGATGTTCGGGCATTGTTCGGCGTATGTCGGTGCGGTGACGGTCCACACGGTGGCCTTGCCTTCGTTCGGGCCGAGGGCGTCGTCGCTGCCGCTGAGGTAGGTCATTTTCACGTTGACGTTCATCGGGTGCGGTGCCCAGCCGAAGAACACCACGGCTTCGTTGCGACGCACGGCGCGATCCACCGCGGCGAGCATGCCGGCTTCACTGGACTCGACCAGCTGGAACTTGCCGAGGCCGAACTGGTTCTTGGCGATCATCGCCTTGATCTGGGTGTTGGCGCCCGAGCCGGGCTCGATGCCGTAGATCTTGCCGCCCAGTTCTTTTTCGAATTTGGCGATGTCAGCGAAGGTTTTCAGGCCCTTGTCGGCGAGGTAGGTCGGTACGGCGAGGGTCGCGCGGGCGTCCTGCAGGCTTGGCGCTTCAAGCACCTTGACCTGTTTGGCGTCGACGAACGGGGTGATGGTCTGGGTCATCAGCGGGTTCCAGTAGCCGAGGAACAGGTCCAGACGCTGGTCGCGGATCCCGGCGAAAATGATCTGCTGGGAGGCGCTGGTTTGCTTGGTGCTGTAGCCGAGGCCATCGAGCAATACCTGGGTCATGGCGCTGGTGGCGATCACGTCGGTCCAGTTCACTACACCCATGCGCACGTTCTGGCACGCGGCGGGCTCTGCGGCCATGACACTGGCGCTCAGTAACGCGGTACCACTGAGTGCAAGAACACAGCTGCTGATCAGTCGTTTCATTCTCGGGTTCCTCGGCAGTTCGTTTATTGTGAGTTCCGGTGTCTGATGCGCCGGTGATGCCAAGTTACGCAGCCAAGCGGCCGTGAAAGCGCACTGCGGCGACCAGCTCTTGCACTGTGGCGACCTGTGCTCTTGAATGCCGCTCGCAACTGGCGTATCAACGTCCTCACGCTACCCGCCATCTCGCTCCCTGCCAGTCGAGTGCGCTCCATGTCCCAGGATTTCTACTTCTTGTTGATGCCGGGTTTCTCGGCCATTGGATTCATCTCGGCCATCGAGCCGTTGCGGGTCGCCAATCGCTTTCGCGGCGAGCTCTATCGCTGGCATGTGCTGAGCGCGGATGGCGGGGCGGTACTGGCGAGCAACGGCATGTCGGTCAACGCCGATGCGGCGCTGGAACCGTTGAAAAAAGGCGCGACGCTGCTGGTGGTTGCCGGTTTCGAACCCTTGAAATTCACCTCCCCGGCGCTGGAGCACTGGTTGCGCCGCCTGGACAACGAAGGCGTAACCCTCGGCGCCATCGACACCGGCAGTTTCATCCTCGCCGAAGCAGGCCTGCTCGACGGTCATCGCCTGACCCTGCACTGGGAAGCCATCGACGCTTTCAAGGAGTCCTACCCGCAGCTGAGCGTCACCCAGGAGCTGTTCGAGATCGACCGTCGGCGCATCACCTGCGCCGGTGGCACGGCGTCCATCGATTTGATGCTGGATCTGATCGCCCAGGCCCACGGCCCCGACCTGGCGATCCAGGTCAGCGAACAATTCGTGCTCGGCCGCATCCGCACGCGCAAAGACCACCAGCGCATGGAAGTCGCCACCCGTTATGGCATCAGCAACAAGAAGTTGGTGCACGTGATCGGCGAGATGGAACAGCACAGCGAACCGCCGCTGAGCACGCTGGAACTGGCGGAATCGATCAAGGTGACACGGCGACAGCTGGAGCGCCTGTTTCGCCTGCATCTGAACGACACGCCGAGCAATTTCTATCTGCGCTTGAGGCTGGAGAAAGCCCGGCAGTTATTGCGACAAACAGACATGAGCGTGCTGGAGGTGAGCATTGCCTGCGGGTTTGAATCGCCGTCGTATTTCACCCGCAGTTATCGGGCGAAGTATGAGCGTTGTCCGCGGGAAGATAGGCGTACCGAAAAGGCATAAACGCTGGGGAAACCTGTGGGAGCGAGCCTGCTCGCGAAAGCGGTTTGTCAGTCAAACTGACGTTGACTGGTGTACCGCCTTCGCGAGCAGGCTCGCTCCCACAATTGATCTGATTATTTTTTCAGTAACGCCGAACAAGCCGCCTTATAAGCCTCATGCTGATACTTGTTCAGCGTCGCCGGCAGTTCAAACCCGTGTTTCTTGGCTTGGGCATTGATGGTCTGCGGCGACAGCAGGGTCACCTCGCAATGCTCCAGCAACTGCAAAACCCCTTCGATCTTGAACGTCGTCGGCCCACCGGCGAATTCGCCTTTCTTGCTGCGCTTCTTGATCGCCATTCGATCTATCGAATTCTCGCGAACAAAAGAAGCAACCTGAGCAGCGAAAACCTTCACGTTCGCGGATTCGTCGTCATCGTCGAGGGCGATTTTCTTTGTGGCTAGCGCCACGTGGTTCAACGACGGACCCTCCAGCGTCGCCACGGCGATGATCGCTTCGCTGCCTTTGATTTCGATGCCGCAGACTTTCATGTTGAATCCCTTTGCTGGCTGAAGCGTGCAGCTTACAGCTCAAGTTGACTGGCGTTGATGCCAAAAGCTGCCGCAATTTTTTCGCGGGTGGCCCTGCGCGGCTTGGCGACCGTTTCCTGTTGGGCGAAAGCCGGTTGGGAAATGCCCATGCGTTTGGCCACTTCATCCTGGGTAAGGTTCAAGTGTTCGCGCCAGGCGCGGATGGGCGTGGCGCCATCGACGATACGGCTGACCACCTCGTGGGGGATCAGGTCTGGCTCGATCCTTTGCGCGACATATTGCGCATAGGGAATGACCACGAATGCGGGGTTGCCGTTTTCGTCGTTGATGATTTGAACCTCAGTAGGTGCGTTCATCGCGTTTTTTGACCTCTTGAATACTGACCACTTTGATCGCGCCATCCCAGTCGAACATGACCCGATAATTACCGACACGTAGTCGGTAAGCGTAATCATGACCAACCAGTGCTTTGACTTGAGCCACATCGGGCATGCCAGCGAGCGCCGTGATGGCATCACGAACCTGAATCTGGTGAACGGAATGCAATCTCAAAAGTTGCTTAACGGCCTTTCGAGTCCAGTGGATGCTGTTCATGGAAGAATATAAGTCTTTTATAAGATTTGCGAATCTTTACTTATATTTTTGTGGTCGGCCATCAACAACATTTGTCGGCATGTTGCATGAAAAGTCCGCAGAGTAATGGCTTTGGACAGAAGCTGTAGGTCAGATCAGAGTGCTTTGTGGGAAAAGGTTTTTTGGCGATTGAAAGCTGGTGGTAGTGCCAGCTTTCAGCGGAATATTCAGGACTATTCCTGCCCAATCGACTCCAAAAACTCCGACCGTTCATCGCTCATTCGCGCCACGCAATCGTTTTGCGCGATGGTGAACGCCTTGCTGCCGCTGGTGGCCGGGAAGGCTTCGACGGCGCAGTCGGCATCCCGAGTCTTCAGCCATTGCTGTTGGGCGGCCTTGATCTTGGCGGTGATGTCGGCCAATTGCGAAGGGTTTTTGCCGTATTGCGACTGCATGCGGTCGGTCAGGCCTTGGAGATTTTCCTTGAGCAGGTCTTCGGCGGTGGTTTTGCTGAAGACCGAGCACTCGAGGGTCTGGACATCGTTTTCGACTTTGTCGCACGGGTTGTCGTCGGACACCTCTGCCGCGTGTACGCCGGTCGTAATCAGTGCCAAAGCCAGAAGGATGGATTTCATTCAGGTCGCCGCTCTATTCCAGTGATGCGGCGAATTCTGGCCCAAGCGCAACGCCTTGAACAGGGCGTCAATCGAGCCTTGCGGCGACCCTTTGTCGCGGATTGACGCTTTCGGCAAACCCCCTGTCGTTTTTGCACCCGGCTGCCCCCGCACCGAGGCATATGCTGGCTCCAAAGCGCCGGCAGACGATTCGGCGCATGAATCGCTAACAAGGGGACAGCCTGATGAGCCCAGCCGAATTGCACGCCGACAGTATCGTTATCGACGGGCTGATTATCGCCAAGTGGAACCGTGAACTGTTCGAAGACATGCGCAAGGGCGGTCTGACCGCGGCCAACTGCACCGTGTCGGTGTGGGAAGGCTTCCAGGCCACCGTCAACAACATCGCCGCCAGCCAGAAGCTGATCCGCGAGAACAGTGACCTGGTGATGCCGGTGCGCACCACCGCCGACATCCGCAAAGCCAAGGAGCAGGGCAAGACCGGCATCCTTTTCGGCTTCCAGAACGCCCATGCGTTTGAAGACCAGATCGGCTATGTCGAAGTCTTCAAGCAGCTCGGCGTGGGCATCGTGCAGATGTGCTACAACACCCAGAACCTGGTGGGTACCGGCTGCTACGAGCGAGACGGCGGCCTGTCGGGCTTCGGTCGCGAAATCGTTGCCGAGATGAACCGCGTCGGCGTCATGTGCGACCTGTCCCACGTCGGTTCCAAGACTTCCGAAGAAGTCATCCTCGAATCGAAGAAGCCGGTCTGCTACTCCCACTGCCTGCCGTCGGGGCTCAAGGAGCACCCGCGCAACAAGTCCGATGAAGAACTCAAGTTCATTGCCGACCACGGCGGTTTCGTCGGCGTGACCATGTTCGCGCCGTTCCTGGCCAAGGGCATCGACTCGACCATCGACGACTACGCCGAAGCCATCGAATACACCATGAACATCGTCGGCGAAGACGCCATCGGCATCGGCACCGACTTCACCCAGGGTCACGGCCAGGACTTCTTCGAATACCTGACCCACGACAAGGGCTACGCCCGCCGTCTGACCAGCTTCGGCAAGATCATCAACCCGCTGGGCATCCGCACCGTGGGCGAGTTCCCGAACCTGACCGAGACCTTGCTCAAGCGCGGCCACTCCGAGCGCGTGGTGCGCAAGATCATGGGCGAGAACTGGGTCAACGTCTTGAAAGACGTTTGGGGCGAATAAGCCACCGCTCTTCTGAATCCTTTCCCCCGGCCGGCCGCGCCGGGGGCAACAACAAAATTTTTCTGGAGTTAAGTTTCCATGGCCAAGATCGCCCCGCAATTGCCTATCGAAGTCGACAGCGAGACCGGTGTCTGGACGTCCGACGCCCTGCCGATGCTGTACGTACCGCGCCATTTCTTCGTCAACAACCACATGGGCATCGAGGAAGTGCTGGGCGCCGAAGCCTATGCCGAAATTCTCTACAAGGCCGGCTACAAGTCCGCCTGGCACTGGTGTGAAAAAGAAGCCGAATGCCATGGCCTGGAAGGTGTCGCGGTGTTCGAGCACTACATGAAGCGTCTGTCGCAACGCGGTTGGGGCCTGTTCAAGATCCAGGACATCGACCTCGACAAAGGCACCGCCAGCGTCAAGCTCGAACACTCGGCGTTCGTCTACGTGTACGGCAAGGTCGGGCGCAAGGTCGACTACATGTTCACCGGCTGGTTTGCAGGGGCAATGGATCAGATCCTCGCCGCTCGCGGCAGCAAGATCCGTACCGTGGCCGAACAAGTCTACGGTGGCTCCGAAGAGGGCCACGACGACGGCCTGTTCACCGTCAAGCCGTTGTAAGTCGAGGAACCCGCCATGGCTTTCGAAGCAATGTTCCAGCCGATCCAGATCGGCAAACTGACCATCCGCAACCGCGTGCTCAGCACCGCGCACGCCGAGGTCTACGCCACCGACGGCGGCATGACCACCGACCGGTACGTCAAGTATTACGAAGAGAAGGCCAAGGGCGGGATCGGCCTGGCGATCTGCGGCGGTTCGTCCGTGGTGGCCATCGACAGCCCGCAGGAATGGTGGAGCTCGGTGAACCTGTCCACCGACCGCATCATTCCGCACTTCCAGAATCTGGCCGACGCCATGCACAAGCACGGCGCCAAGATCATGATCCAGATTACCCACATGGGCCGTCGCTCCCGTTGGGACGGTTTCAACTGGCCGACGCTGATGTCGCCGTCGGGCATCCGTGAACCGGTGCACCGCGCCACCTGCAAAACCATCGAGCCGGAAGAAATCTGGCGGGTGATCGGCAACTACGCGCAAGCGGCACGTCGCGCCAAGGCCGGTGGCCTGGACGGCGTCGAACTGTCGGCCGTGCACCAGCACATGATCGACCAGTTCTGGAGCCCGCGGGTCAACAAGCGTACCGACGAATGGGGCGGCACCTTCGAAGGCCGCATGAAATTCGGCCTGGAAGTGCTCAAGGCCGTACGCGCCGAGGTCGGTGACGATTTCTGCGTGGGCATGCGTATCTGCGGTGACGAGTTCCACCCGGATGGTTTGTCTCACGAGGACATGAAGCAGATCGCCAAGTATTACGACGACACCGGCATGCTCGACTTCATCGGCGTCGTGGGTTCGGGTTGCGACACCCACAACACCCTGGCCAACGTGATTCCGAACATGAGTTATCCACCGGAGCCGTTCCTGCACCTGGCCGCCGGTATCAAGGAAGTGGTCAAGGTTCCGGTGCTGCATGCGCAGAACATCAAGGACCCGAACCAGGCCACCCGTATTCTGGAGGGCGGTTACGTCGACATGGTCGGCATGACCCGCGCGCACATCGCCGACCCGCACCTGATCGCCAAGATCAAGATGGGCCAGGTCGACCAGATCAAGCAATGCGTCGGTGCCAACTACTGCATCGACCGTCAGTATCAGGGCCTGGATGTGTTGTGCATCCAGAACGCGGCGACCTCCCGTGAATACATGGGCCTGCCGCACATCATCGAAAAAACCACCGGCAAGAAACGCAAGGTGGTAGTGGTCGGTGCCGGCCCTGCGGGGATGGAAGCCGCCCGTGTCGCCGCCGAACGTGGCCACGACGTGACCCTGTTCGAGAAGAAGGAATTCATCGGCGGGCAGATCACCACCGCGGCCAAGGCGCCGCAGCGTGACCAGATCGCCGGTATCACCCGCTGGTATCAGCTGGAACTGGCCCGGTTGAAAGTCGACCTGCGCCTGGGCACCGCGGCGGATGCGCCGACCATCATGGACCTGCGTCCGGATGTGGTGGTGCTGGCTGTCGGCGGTCATCCGTACCTGGAGCAGAATGAGCACTGGGGCGCGGCTGAAGGCCTGGTGGTCAGCAGTTGGGACGTGCTCGACGGCAAGGTGGCGCCGGGCAAGAACGTGCTGGTCTACGACACCATCTGCGAATTCACCGGCATGTCGACCGCCGACTTCCTCGCCGACAAGGGCAGCCAGGTCGAGATCGTCACCGACGACATCAAGCCTGGCGTGGCGATCGGCGGTACGTCGTTCCCGACCTACTACCGCAGCATGTACCCCAAAGAAGTGATCATGACCGGCGACATGATGCTGGAGAAGGTCTACCGCGAAGGCGACAAGCTGGTGGCGGTGCTGGAAAACGAATACACCGGCGCCAAAGAGGAGCGGGTGGTGGACCAGGTGGTCGTCGAAAACGGCGTGCGCCCGGACGAGGAAATCTACTACGCGCTCAAGGAAGGTTCGCGCAACAAGGGCCAGATCGACGTCGAAGCCCTGTTCGCGATCAAGCCGCAGCCTTGTCTGGAGCAAAGCGGCGACGGCTACCTGCTGTTCCGCATCGGCGACTGCGTGGCCCAGCGTAACGTGCACGCAGCCATCTATGACGCGCTGCGGTTGTGCAAAGACTTCTAAAGGCTTGCACATGACCCTGTAGGAGCGAGCATGCTCGCGATGGACGTGAACGATGACGCGGGATCTCTGATTCAACGCGGCGTTCTCAGGTTTTTCGCGAGCATGCCGCAAGCGGGAACCCGCCCCTACAGGAACCGAGTAAGGCATCTCGACCTGCAAGACCCTGCGGTCTTTGGGAGCAACACCTATGTTGAACACCCTTCTTCCAATCCTGTTGTTCGCTGCCCTGGGCCTTGCGGTTCTCGGCGCGTTGCGGCGGGTGGCCATGTGGCGCCGGGGCCGAGCCTCCAAGGTCGACCTGATCGGCGGCCTGTTCGCCATGCCCAAGCGCTACATGGTCGATTTGCACCATGTGGTAGCGCGGGACAAATACATTGCCAACACCCACGTCGCCACGGCGGGCGGTGCAGTGGCGTCCATCGTGCTGGCGATCCTGGTGCATGGTTTCGGCCTGCATAACCGCTTCCTCGGCTATGCGCTGTTGCTGATGTCGGCGGTGATGTTCGTCGGCGCGATCTTTGTTTACCTGCGTCGGCGCAACCCGCCGTCGCGTCTGTCCAAAGGCCCGTGGATGCGCCTGCCGAAAAGCCTGCTGGCGTTCTCGGCGTCGTTTTTCCTGGTGACCCTGCCGGTGGCGGGCATCCTGCCGGAGAACTTCGGCGGCTGGCTGTTGGCGACGATTCTCGGCATCGGCGTGCTGTGGGGCGTATCGGAACTGTTCTTCGGCATGACCTGGGGCGGGCCGATGAAACACGCCTTCGCCGGTGCCTTGCACCTGGCCTGGCACCGTCGCGCCGAGCGCTTTGGCGGCGGTCGTTCCACGGGGCTGAAACCGCTCGACCTGAACGACCCGAGCGCACCGCTGGGCGTGGAAAAACCCAAGGATTTCACCTGGAACCAGTTGCTCGGCTTCGATGCCTGCGTGCAGTGCGGTAAATGCGAAGCGGCATGCCCGGCGTTCGCCGCCGGCCAGCCACTGAACCCGAAAAAGCTCATCCAGGACATGGTCGTCGGCCTGGCCGGCGGCAGCGATGCCAAGTTCGCCGGCAGCCCGTATCCAGGCAAGCCAATCGGCGAGCATTCCGGCAACCCGCATCAACCGATCGTCAACGGTCTGGTCGACGCCGAAACCCTGTGGTCGTGCACCACCTGCCGTGCCTGCGTCGAGGAATGCCCGATGATGATCGAGCACGTCGATGCCATCGTCGACATGCGCCGCCATCTGACCCTGGAAAAAGGTGCGACGCCGAACAAGGGCGCCGAGGTCCTGGAAAACCTGATCGCCACCGACAACCCGGGCGGTTTCGCACCGGGCGGACGGATGAACTGGGCGGCGGACCTGAACCTCAACCTGCTCAGCGAAAAGAAATCCACCGACGTGCTGTTCTGGGTCGGCGACGGTGCCTTCGACATGCGCAACCAGCGCACCCTGCGCGCCTTCGTCAAAGTGCTCAAGGCGGCGAAAATCGACTTCGCCGTGCTCGGCCTCGAAGAGCGCGACAGCGGTGACGTGGCCCGGCGCCTGGGCGACGAAGCGACCTTCCAACTGTTGGCCAAACGCAACATCCAGACCCTGGCCAAGTACAGTTTCAACCGCATCGTCACCTGCGATCCACACAGCTTCCACGTGCTGAAAAACGAGTACGGCGCCTTCGATGGCAACTATCTGGTGCAGCACCACAGCACCTACATGGCGGAAATCATCGATGCTGGCGCGCTCAATCTCGGTCAGCACAAAGGCGACAGCGTGACCTATCACGACCCGTGCTACCTGGGCCGCTACAATGGCGAATACGAGGCACCGCGCCAGGTGTTGCGTGCCCTCGGGATTGAAGTGAAAGAAATGCAACGCTCCGGTTTCCGCTCCCGCTGCTGCGGCGGTGGTGGCGGTGCGCCAATCACCGACATTCCCGGCAAGCAACGTATCCCCGACATGCGCATGGAAGACATCCGCGAAACCGGCGCCGAACTGGTGGCGGTGGGTTGTCCACAATGCACGGCGATGCTCGAAGGCGTGGTCGAGCCCCGGCCGATGATCAAGGACATTGCCGAACTGGTGGCCGATGCGTTGCTCGAAGACGCAGCGCCGAGCAAGCCAGCGGCTGCGGCCCAACGTGTAGCCGCGGAGGTGCACTGATGAGCGACATTATTCGCCGCGATCCGCGAGCCGAGCGGATTGCCCGCAACCGCCTGCATCCGCTGCACGCAGCCATGCAGCCGGTGCAACACAGCTGGATGGGGCCGAACGGTGTCATCCGCAAGAATCCCCACGGCATTGGCTTTATCGGCCCCAATGGCATCAAGCGCATCGACCGCAGTGGCGCCCAGCAGGGCGGGACGACCAAACGTTCAGCCGCTGTCGAAGTGCAGTTGCCATTGCATCAGGTGGTGGCGCCGGCGTTTTACATCAGCGTGGTGCCGGACATGGTCGGTGGCCGCTTGAGCAGTCACGACCGCGACCTGCTGGGCCTGGCCCATCAACTGGCTGGCAAGGACGGCGCGGTGCTGGCCGTGGTCTTCGGCGAGCACAAGGAAAACGCTTTCGCCACGGCGGGCGTCGATCGCCTGCTGGTGCTGGAGGGTGAGGAGTTCAGCGGTTATGCACCGGAGCAACGGGTCCAGGGCCTGCGGGCTGTGGATAACCAGTTCAGCCCGCGTCACTGGCTGCTGCCGGACAGCCGCAGTGGCGGTGGCGAACTGGGCCGGCGTTTTGCCGCGGCACTGGGCGAACGCCCGGCCACCCGGGTCTGGCAGGTCAAGGATCAGGAGTGCATCGGCCGCGCCGGCGCGGGTCTGCAAGACCTTGCCCGTCCGCTGGCGCGCTTGATTCTGGCGGCTGTCGAGTGCGCCGAACCGGTCAGCGAAACCCGTCATGAAGCCTTGCCGGTGGAGTTATCCACAGCCGTGGCGCGCAGCCTGTCGCGGATCGAAGATCTGGGCGCGGTGGCGGTGGACCCGGCGGCGATCCCCATGGCCGAAGCCGAATTCATTTTCTCCGGTGGCAACGGGGTCAAGGACTGGGGACTTTTCCACAGGACCGCCGAAGCCCTCGGCGCGACCGAAGGCGCATCGCGGGTGGCGGTGGACGACGGCTTCATGGCCCGTGATCGTCAGGTCGGCGCGTCCGGCACCTGGGTCACCGCGCGGGTTTATGTGGCGGTGGGGATTTCCGGGGCGATCCAGCACCTGCAAGGCATCGGTGCCTGTGACAAGGTGGTGGCGATCAATCTCGACCCTGGCTGCGACATGATCAAGCGCGCGGACCTCTCGGTGATCGGCGAGAGCGCGGAGATTCTTCAAGCCTTGATCGAGGCGGTAGAGGCTTACCGCAACGACGCCAAGCGCGATGCGGCTTAAGGGAAGGAAAGGGTTATGAGCACGAAAATCATCAGCCTGGTGTCCATCGGCGCGCACCCGACCTCCGGTCGTCCGCGTCGCGCGGAACAGGATGCACGGGCGGTGGAACTGGGTCTGCAACTGGCTGGGGATAACTTGCAGGTGCTGCATGCCGGCGATGTGGCCGAGCCTGCGCTGCGGGCTTATCTGGGCATGGGCCTGGAACAACTTCACGTGCTGGAACAACCGCAAGGCGCCGATGCGCTGCCGGCATTGACCGCTTATCTGCGCGACGCTGGAGCTCAGGTGGTGCTGACCGGCAGCCAGGCGGAAACCGGTGAAGGCTCGGGCATGCTGCCGTTCCTGCTGGCGGAGGGCCTTGGCTGGCCGCTGGTAGTGGGGTTGGCCCAGGTCGAGTCGATCGACGGCGGCTCGGCACTGGTGCTGCAAGCCTTGCCCCGTGGCCAGCGTCGTCGGTTGAAGGTACGTCTGCCGTTCCTGGCGACTGTGGATAACGCCGCGCCCAAGCCACGGCAAAGCGCCTACGGCCCGGCCCGGCGCGGGGTGTTGCAGGCCGATGAAGTGGAAGTGGTCGACGATGAACTGTTGGCGGTCGCAACGCTGCAACCGGCCAAGCCGCGACCCAAACGCCTGAAAGTGATCAAGGCCAAGAGCGGCGCCGACCGTATGAAAGCCGCGACGGCCAAGGCCAGTGGCGGTGGCGGGCAAGTGCTCAAGGGCGTGACCGCACAAGCGGGTGCCGAGGCGATTCTCAAGTTGCTGGTCGAAGAAGGCGTTGTTCGCTGACTCTTTCGGGTCGGTCAAGAGATGTAAAAAACAATGAGTAACCTGTGGCGAGGGGGCTTGCCCCCGTTGGACTGCGCAGCAGTCCCATCTTTTTGGGGCCGCTGCGCAGCCCAGCGGGGGCAAGCCCCCTCGCCACAATGTTTTCATCGCCTGTTCAATCTTTTGGCTGACTGGCTAGCCCCTCACCACAGATTTGTTTTCCACAGGGAAAAATAATGGCTGTTGAATTTCGTTCCGCGGTCCGCGCGGATGCGCGGGAGATTGCGCGCCTGTTCCAGATTTCATCCGAGGGTGCTTCAGATTACATCTGGAGCCAGATTGCCGAACCCGGCCAGAACCTGCTCGACGTCGGCGCCCAGCGCTATGCCCGCGACGATGTGGATTTCTCCTGGCAGAACTGCCTGATCGCCGAGACGAACGGGCAGGTCATTGGCATGATGCACAGCTATGTGATGCGTCACGATCCATTCGCCGAGCCCGTGACCGATCCGGTGCTGGCACCCTATGCCACGATGGAAATCCCCGACACGCTCTACATTTCCAGCCTCGCGCTGCATGAGGGTTGGCGAAATCAAGGCCTGGGCAAACAGTTCCTCGCCTACGCCTACGACCGTGCCAATCAGCTGGGCCTCAATGGCCTGAGCCTGATCGACTACGCCGCCAATACCGGCGCCCGGCGTTTCTACGAGCGCCATGGGTTTCGAGTTGTCGATACCTGCCAGATCACGCCGCATCCGATGATTCGGGTGACGGGTGAGGCTTATCTGATGTATCGGCCCTAGGGGCTCGATGCGACCGGCGACGGGTTGTGGATAACTCTCGCTCCCCGTCCTCCAGCGCATTGGATGAGCTACATTTTCAAGGTGCGCTGGTCAGGGTGCATCACGGGATCAAGGAGCTTTCAGAGGTTCAGCGCTTGTTCATGAAACCTGGTTTTTATGAGTGGGTTGGCCATGAAGCCGCTGAAGCGCTTGCTCCTCGCCTGGGTGGTCCTGGTGTCGACGGGATTGACCGCCGCTACCCCGCCGAACGCGCCTGAGCCGCGTGTCTTGCCCGAACCGGGCTTCTATCAATGGTTGGCCTCGGATCAGGGGCAGAAAGCCACCCTGGAGCAGCTGCGCGAGCGTTGTGACCGTGTGTCAGAGCCGGGGGGAAATCTCGATTGTTCGGTGACGGTGATCGCCCGGATGTTCGAGCTCAAGGCTGCCAACCAGTTGCCGGATTACTACCTGGCGATTCAGCGCCGACACGCTGGGGTCATCCAGGCCGATCCAGAGCTGAAGCTTCTGTTCTCGATGTTCGGCGATCAATCCCTGGCGATACTGCGCACGACTGGCAATTTCACGGTAAAACGCACTTCGCAACGCGAAGTGCTGAAGATTCATCCTTACGCCCGTGACCATTTCATCGCACAACAGGTGCTGCCATTCATCGATGTCAGTGCCGCTAACGGTCATTCCGCACGTTTCATCCTCGATACAGGCGCGCCGCAAACCCGGATCAATGTCGACACCGCAAAGTTGATGGGGATCAGGTGGCTGAGCGACTCTCACTACGCCTACAGCACCTTTTACGGCGAGAACAATCTGTCGGCCAGGCTTGGCGTCATCGATTCGCTGAAGATCGGCTCAAGCGAGTTCAGGAACGTGCTGGTGTTCGTCAGCGATCGAGACAACCTGCTGGGGCTGGATCTGATCAGCAAGCTGGGACGGCTGAAAATTACCCGCGAGACCCTGATACTCAACCCTGCACTGTTCCCGCGCTGCGACTCGCCGATTACCTACACCCGCGTGGACCTCAACCAGCGACTGACCATCGCCGCCCGTCTGGACAATCGCATGACCCAGGCGATCGTCGACACCGGCAATGTCGATTACCTGACCTCCGCCTTGCCCGGTGAGCCAATCAACGTGGTGCAGACGCTGACCCCTGGAAGTTCCCCGCTCGATACCACCGAGAAGCAACGCTACCAAGCCTTCAAGGGTGTGCTGAACCTGCCCGGCCACAGTCTGCCGGTCATCTACAAATATTACCCGCACTTCACCATTCCGCCGTCCCGGGTGAGAGGGTGGTACGTGCCTTCCGTTCTGCTTGGGTGGCGGGCGTTCGAGGATTTCGAGATGAGCCTGGATATCGAAACGGGGCGCTCGTGTTTCAACAAAGTTTGACGGGTTCGAGTCGATTGGATGTGGTTACCCACAATCCCTGTTGGCGCTTCTGTGGATAACATGTTTGCCCCTTTCTCAAGCCCTTGCAGATCAGGGCTTGCAGCCCGTCGATCAAAAAACAACCAGCCTGAATTGCGGTTTTCAAAGGATTTTTCAGAGGATAAGTGTGATCGGCTAACAGGATTTGCCCCCAATCTCTGTTGGCGTTTCTGTGGATAAGATGTTCGTTTACCGCTACGGGCCATATAAACCGTGGCTTTCGAAGGTTTGATCAAAAAATGTTCAAATTGGCCGTTTTGCTAACCAGGTATCTCCAGAACACAGGAAATTCGTGGCTTTCAGCGGTTTTCCACAATGCCGGGAAAGTTTCCCCCAAAGTCTGTTGGCGCTTCTGTGGATAAGGTGTTCGCTATACGCTGAAAGCCACGTATTACGTAGTTTTCAGAGATTTGATCAATAAATGATCAGGTGGCGGGAAAAATCCTCGCGCTTAATAAGTCACGGATTTTCTTCAGTTTCTGTGGAGAAAACTTGCAGACTTTCCACAGTTGTCCCCATTTGCTGTGGGTGGAGATGTGGATAAGTTGTTTGCGGAAGGCTGGGGGCCGCGTGGGGTATAGCGCTGAACGGAATAGGTCATATTTCGTACAGTTTCAAATGCGAGGAGTTGGTGTTGCGGGAAGAGAGGTAGTGACCGGAAGAGACTCATCGCGGGCAAGCCCGCTCCCACAGAGATTTACGTTGTTGAACAAATTGAGTGAACAACCAAAATCCTGTGGGAGCGGGCTTGCCCGCGATGCTGTTAGCCGCTGACCGCAACCCCTTTGAGGTACGGCGCAGGCTCGGCGCCCAGGTTGTTCAGCATGCGACCGCTGTACCAGTCGATGAAGTTCACCACACCGAACTCATAGGTCTTGGAATACGGACCTGGCTGGTAGGCGGTGGAGTTGATGCCACGCTGGTTTTCTTCGGCCAGGCGACGGTCCTGGTCGTTGGTGGCGTCCCAGACCTGGCGCATGCGTTCCACGTCGTAGTCCACGCCTTCGACGGCGTCTTTGTGTACCAGCCACTTGGTGGTGACCATGGTTTCCTGGGCGCTGATCGGCCACACGGTGAACACGATGATGTGGTCGCCCATGCAGTGGTTCCAGGAGTGCGGCAGGTGCAGGATGCGCATCGAGCCCAGGTCCGGGTTCTTGATGCGGCCCATCAGCTTGGCGCAGCCCTGTTTGCCGTCCATGGTCATCGACACGGTGCCCTTGAGCAGCGGCATACGCACGATGCGGTTGCGCAGGCCGAAGCTGGCGTGGGCGTAAGGGATCTTCTCGGCTTCCCAGGCAGCGGCGGAGGCGGCCACGTGATCCTTGAACGCCTGGTCGGCGCGCGGGTCGGTGACGTCGTCCCATTCCAGCAGGGTTTTCAGCAACTCAGGGTGCGAGCCGCCGCAGTGGTAGCACTCGCGGTTGTTTTCCAGCACCAGTTTCCAGTTGGCTTTTTCCATCAAGGTGGTTTGCACCGCCACCTTGGTGTTTTCCATGTCGTACGGTTCCATGTAATGGGTCAGCGTCGCCAGGAATTCATCGATGGCCGGCGGGTTTTCCGCCAGGCTGATGAAGATGTAGCCGCCGGCGGTCTTCACGTTCACCGGCTTGAGGCCGTACTGGTTCATGTCGAAGTCGGCGCCCATTTCGGTGCCGGCGAACAGCAGGCGACCGTCGAGTTCGTAGGTCCACTGGTGGTAGTGGCAGACCAGTTTTGCGACCTTGCCCTTGTCGCTGGTGCACAGGCGTGAGCCGCGGTGACGGCAGACGTTGTGGAAGGCATGCACCACGCCATCGGCGCCGCGGATCACGATGATCGGGTTCTTGCCGACCTGCAGGGTCAGGTAGTTGCCCTTGGTCGGGATCTCGCAGGTCATGCCGGCGATCAACCACTCTTTCTGGAAGATCTCCTGCATGTCGATGTCGAACAGGCGCTCGTCGGTGTAGAACGGCTGCGGCAGCGAGAAGGTGCGCTCGCGCTCTTGCAGCATCTGGGCGGTGGCCTTGCGTGCGGGTTCCAGCGGATCGCCCAGGCTCAGGGTAGTGGTGACGTCCATCGTTTAATCCTCAAGGCCATCTGCGTGGCCGACGAAAGTGGCTGATCAGGGTTGCTACGCAAGGTGTGAAGAGTGTCTCTTGGTATGGGGCGAGTGTGGGGCCGGCGCTGGCCCGAACCTTATCCATGGGCGACATGGTGCAATCTGTTCCCGACGCGCAAGGCCCGGTCGTTAGAGGCTGGTCGCGATAAGCATGTGAATGTCGCAGATAGGTAAATGGATGGTTCGCGCTATACGCAGAATCGCCAACATGAAGGCCGGCAGTCGGCCGTGGAGATCAGCATGTCCAATAACTTCCTGAATCCGGTAACCACCCAGACCTGGGCCAATGGCCGACACATCGTCCGTTGCGTCAAAGTCATCCAGGAAACCTGGGATGTGCGCACCTTTTGCTTTATGGCCGACCAGCCAATCATGTTCTTCTTCAAGCCGGGGCAATTCGTCACCCTGGAGCTGGAGATCGAAGGCCAGCCGATCATGCGCTCGTACACCATTTCCAGTTCGCCGTCGGTGCCTTACAGCTTTTCGGTGACCATCAAGCGGGTTCCGGGCGGCAAGGTCTCGAACTGGCTGCACGACACCCTGCATGAAGGCTACGAACTGGCGGTGCACGGCCCGGTGGGGCTGTTCAACGCCATCGATTTCCCCAGCCCGAAAGTGCTGTACCTCAGTGGCGGGGTGGGGATCACGCCGTGCATGTCCATGGCTCGGTGGTTCTTCGACACCAACGGCAACGTCGACATGGCGTTCATCCATAGCGCCCGCTCGCCCAAGGACATCATTTATCACCGCGAGCTGGAACACATGGCGGCGCGGATCGAAAACTTCAGCCTGCACCTGATCTGCGAAAAACATGGCTTCGGTGAGCCCTGGTCCGGTTATCGCGGTTATCTGAACCACAAGATGCTGGAACTGATGGTTCCGGACTTCCTTGAGCGCGAAGTGTTCTGCTGCGGCCCGACGCCGTACATGAATGCGGTCAAGCGCTTGCTGGAAAACGCCGGCTTCAATATGAAGCACTACCACGAGGAGTCCTTTGGTGCGACGCCGCCAGAGGCGATCGCCGATGCCGTGGAGAATGCCGAACAAGCGGCCGAGGCACCGGAAATCGATGCGGCGGATCTGCACGAGGTGGAGTTCACCGCTTCAGGCAAGAGCATTCGCGTGGCACCGGGCGAGACTGTGCATGCGGCGGCGGCCAAGGTTGGCTTGATGATCCCGAAAGCCTGCGGCATGGGCATCTGTGGCACCTGCAAGGTGCTGAAGCTGGGGGGCGAAGTGGAGATGGAGCACAACGGCGGGATTACCGAGGAAGACGAAGCCGAAGGCTTCATCCTGTCGTGCTGCAGCGTGCCGAAAGGCGACGTGCGGATCGAATTCTGACGGTCACGCACTAACCCCTGTAGGAGCGAGCATGCTCGCGATTGCGATCTGACATTCAGAATTGATGTCGACTGACAGTCCGCTATCGCGAGCATGCTCGCTCCTACAGGGAAGGGTGTTTCAGTCAACGAACAGGTCGGTCATGAGTTTTTCGTCGCTATCGGGCGCGAACCGATAGTGTTCGAACTCGGTCACGCCACTTTCCCGCAGTACTTCCTCATCGATCAGCAGGCGCCCGGTGATGCTGCGCCCGCTGCTGCTCAGAATCACATGCGCCGCATCCGCCATGATCGCAGGCAGGCGCGCATGCTTGAACGATTCCCTCGATCCCAACTGAAATTCGATCGCGGCGGTGGCGATCATCGTCTGGGGCCATAGCGAGTTGACGCTGATCCCGTAGTTCTTGAACTCCTCACTCATGCCCAAAGTCAGCATGCTCATGCCGTACTTGGTGACGGTGTAGGGGCTGTATTGGGCGAACCATTTGGTCGCCAGGTTCAGCGGTGGGGACAGGTTGAGGATGTGGCCGGCGGACTTTTTCAGGTACGGCAACGCAGCCTGACTGCACAGCAATACGGCGCGAGTGTTGATCTGGTGCATCAGGTCGAAGCGCTTGAGTTCGAGGTGCTGGACACCGGTCAGCTTGATCGCCCCGGCGTTGTTGATCAGTGCATCGATGCCACCGAAATGCTCGTTCGCCTGGGCCAGTGCCTCACGTACGGCATCCTCTTCACGTACGTCTACCTGCAGGGCCAATGCCTTGCCCCCTGCGGCCTCGACTTCCCCGGCCACGCTGAAAATGGTCCCGGGCAGTTTGGCATGCGGTTCCGCGCTCTTGGCGGCAATCACGATATTGGCCCCATCACGCGCGGCCCGCAGCGCGATTTCGCGGCCGATGCCACGGCTGGCACCGGTGATGAACAGGGTTTTGCCTTGTAGGGACATGCGCACGCTCCTGATTATTGTTATGTGAGCCGAGGCTCGACAGACAATGTAGACGAAGTCTTCAGGTGCGAACGGCAATGAGGCGCCTGGTTGCCGATTGCGGGAGCGAGTTTGCTTGCGATGGTGGAGTGTCAGCTGACATCAATGTTGGATGTGCCGGCCTCATCGCGAGCAAGCTCGCTCCTGCAGGGAGCTGTGCAAGCCGTGTTTCAGTGAGACATCACTTCACGGATATCCCGCGCCAGTTCCCGCACCCGCTCTTCCTCGGTATCCCATGAGCACATGAAGCGCGCGCCACCCTTGCCGATGAAGGTGTAGAAGCGCCAGCCCTTGGCGGTCAGCGCGGCGATGGCCGGTTCCGAGAGTTGCAGGAACACGCCGTTGGCCTGTACCGGGAACATCAGTTCCACGCCGGGAATGTCGCTGACCAGCTCGGCGAGCAATTGCGCGCAATGGTTGGCGTGGTTGGCGTATTTGAGCCAGGCGTCGTTTTCCAGGATCCCGACCCACGGGGCCGACAGGAAGCGCATCTTCGAAGCAAGCTGCCCTGCCTGTTTGCAGCGGTAGTCGAAGTCTTCGGCCAGTTTGTGATTGAAGAACAGGATGGCTTCGCCCACGGCCATGCCGTTTTTCGTGCCGCCGAAGCACAGCACGTCGACGCCGGCCTTCCAGGTCAGGTCCGCTGGCGAGCAGCCGAGGAATGCGCAGGCATTGGAGAAGCGCGCGCCGTCCATGTGCAGGTTCAGGCCCAGTTCCTTGCAGGTGGCGCTGATGGCGCGGATTTCGTCCGGGGTGTAGACGCTGCCGACTTCGGTGGCCTGGGTCAGGGTCACGACGCGGGGTTTGGGGTAGTGGATGTCCTGGCGCTTGAGCGCGACCTCGCGGATCGAGTCCGGGGTCAGCTTGCCGTTTTCAGTGCCGGCGATCAGCAGTTTGGAGCCGTTGGAGAAGAATTCCGGGGCGCCGCATTCGTCGGTCTCGACGTGGGCGGTTTCCGAGCAGATCACGCTGTGGTAACTCTGGCACAGGGACGACAGTGCCAGCGAGTTGGCGGCGGTGCCGTTGAAGGCGAAAAACACTTCGCAGTCGGTCTCGAACAGTTTGCGGAAACCGTCGGAGGCGCGGGCGGTCCACTCGTCGTCGCCGTATGCGCGCTGGTGGCCGTGGTTGGCCTGTTCCATGGCAGCCCAGGCTTCAGGGCAGATACCGGAATAGTTGTCGCTGGCGAATTGTTGGCTCTTGTCGGTCATGGCCTGCTTCCGTGGTCGAGATGCCTATGGTGAAGCGTCTCGTGGTCAATTAGGGGGGGCGCACTCTGCCGAAGATCGTCCGGGGAGTACACGGGATATCACTGTCAAAAAGTTACGGAGATGCCGGGCAATTATGCACATGTCTATGCACTTAAAGCAGCGCGATGGTGCACTGGATTTGCTCAAGTGGCTGGCGCTGCTGTGCATGGTGCTCGATCACCTGCGATATGTCGGTTATTCCGCCGATTGGCTGTATGTGCCGGGGCGGGTGGCGTTCCCCTGGTTTTGTCTGGCGATGGCGGCCAATCTGGCGCGGGCGCCCGTAGCGACAGGCGGCCAGTGGCGCTATCTGGGATGGCTGGTGCTGTTCAGCGCGGTCAGCGAAATGCCCTATCGATTGTTCTTGCCCAATCCCGACACGCTGAACGTGATGCCAACGCTGGTACTGGGTCTGCTGGTGGCGCGTGGCTGGCAGGATCGCAGTGTTCAGATGCGACTGTTGGCTGTCGCTTGCGTCGTGCTGGCGGCGCTGTTCGCGTCAAAGCTCATGTTTGGTTTCTTCGGTGTGTTGTTGCCGCTGGCGATGTTGCTGGTGATGCGTCGGCCCTGGAGTTTCGCGCTGCTGCCGGGGTTGGTGTGTCTGGCCGCCAATCAATGGCAGGTGCTGTATTACTCCATGCGATTGGGCAATCACGTGGCGATGGCGGCGGTTGCCACTTGTCTGATTGCGCCCTGGTTGGGGATGTTCCTTTTGCGACATGCCAGGGACGTAAAACCACCAGCCATGCGCAGATGGGCGTATGCGCTTTATCCCGTGCATTTTCTGATGTTGCTGGCTGTGCGACAGGCCATCGCATAACCCTGTGGAAGATGTAAAACCTGTGGGAGCGAGCCTGCTCGCGAAGAGGGCGTGCCAATCTGCATCAATGTTGCTGACACACCGCCTTCGCGAGCAGGCTCGCTCCCACAGGGGATCTCTGCTGATTTGAGGTTTGTGTCCGGCATGCCATTTTCCGCCATGTCGTAAACGCACCTTTGCGTGGCGCCCGTAGGCATTTGACGACTCCAAGCCAGTCATACCATCGCATTCAAAGGGCAAGGGCGAACCGCCAGTGCCTTACCGAGACGAATGGCGCATAGATGCCGCTGGGAGAGACGCGATGTTCAGCAAGCAAGACCAGATCCAGGGTTACGACGATGCACTGCTGGCGGCGATGAATGCCGAAGAGCAACGTCAGGAAGATCACATCGAGCTGATCGCGTCGGAGAACTACACCAGCAAGCGCGTCATGCAGGCGCA
>NZ_NEHO01000020.1 GCF_002113375.1 Pseudomonas sp. R37(2017)
ATCGAGCAGTTGTCATCAAGAACCATGCTGGCAGCACGTTGCTTGAACTCGCGGGTATAGGTCTTTCGCTCTTGCATGGAACCTCCTGATTGGGCGAATTATATCGCCCTTAAGAGGTGTCCGGGATCATTAGGCCAGTTCAGCACCCGCTCCTACAGGGCGGGCCTGAATTCATCAGACCCGGAAGTGGCTCACCATCTGCTGCAATTGCCCACCCAGCCGCGCCAGCTCAACGCTGGACTTGGCTGTCTCATCGCTCGCCGCGGCAGTCTGCTCCGACACATCGCGCACATTGATGATGCTGCGGCTGATCTCTTCGGCCACGACGCTTTGCTGTTCGGCCGCTGCGGCGATCTGCTGGTTCATCGACTGGATGTTGGACACCGTGCGGGTGATGCTCTCCAGTGACTCGCCGGCCTTGCGGGTCAGGGCCACGCTGCTGTCGGTGAGGGTGCGGCTGTTGTTCATCACCGCGGAAACCTGTTGCGTGCCGTTCTGCAGGCCAGCCACCAGGCCTTCGATTTCCTCGGTGGATTTTTGCGTGCGCTGGGCCAGGCCGCGGACCTCGTCGGCCACTACCGCAAAACCCCGACCGGCTTCACCGGCGCGGGCTGCTTCGATGGCGGCGTTGAGCGCCAGCAGGTTGGTCTGCTCGGCCACGGCCTTGATCACGTCCATGACGCTGCCGATCTTGTCGCTTTCCTGTTGCAGCACGCTCATGGCTTCTGTGGAACGCACCACTTCGCTGGCCAGGCGTTCGATCTGGGCGATGGCTTCATTGACCACTTTGTCACCTTCACGGGCTTCGCCGTCCGCCGCCGCAGCGGCTTGCGAGGCTTCTTCGGCGTTGCGCGCGACTTCCTGCACCGTGGCGGTCATCTCGTGCATGGCAGTGGCGACCTGATCGGTCTCGACTTTCTGGCTGTTGACCCCGGCACTGGTCTGCTCGGTCACGGCCGACAGCTCTTCGGCGGCGCTGGCGATCTGGGTCACGCCGTCGCGGATGCCACTGATCAAGTCGCGCAGGGTCACGCCCATGCGCGCGATGCCTTGTTGCAACACGCCGAGTTCGTCACGACGGGTGACCCGCACGTTTTGCGACAGGTCGCCGCTGGCGATGCGATCGACCACGGCCAGGGTTTCGCGCAATGGGCGGGTGATCTGGCGAGTGATGACCACGGCGGCAATGATGCCCACCAGCAATGCCAGCAATGTGCTGATCAGTTGCAAGGTGCGCGCCTGGGCGCTTTCGGCGTCACGGCGGTCGAGCTGGATCTGGTACAGCTGATCGCTCAGGGACACGATGGCGGCGCCCTGGTCGGTCATTTCCTTGCGTGCCTGAACCGCGTCATTGCTGGCGGCTTTATACGCCTGCAAGGCACTGCGATAGTCGCCCAGCGCGTTTTCCAACTGACGCAGGGCGTCTTGCCGAGAGTCGGCGAAATGTGCGTTCAGCGGTTTCAGGCTGGCGATGGCGGCGTCCAGTTGGCCGACGGCTTTTTGTTCGGTCTCGGCATTGGTGCTGGCGGTGTAGCCGCGCACTTCGTAGCGGGCCAGCAGGAAGGCTTCCCTGGCCGCCGTGATGGCCTGGAACTGTTCGAAACGCTGGTCGCTCTGCGGCATTTGCTGAACCCGGGTACTGATGTCGTTGATCAGCGTCTGGGCGGTTTCGGCGTTGGCGCTCATGGCGTCGCGGGCGCTATTGCCGGCGCGATAAGCGTTGCGCATTTTGCCCAGGGACGTCTTGTAGGCGTCGATGACGGCACCTTGCTCCCGGAGCAGCTTGAGGTTTTCCGGGCTCTTGAACTTTGCCAGCAGGGCTTGTTGCTGGGCCGAGAAGGCTTCGAGGGTGGTCTGTACGCTCTGTGCGGCGGTTTCATCGCCGTTGGTCAGCATGTATTGCAGGCGAACCACCCGCAGCTTGGTCAGGCCGGCATTGAGCTGGGTGATATCGCTCATCCAGTTGCTGCGGTCGATCAACCCACCCAGGCTGGTCCAGCCGGTCAGGGCGAGGATGCAGGTCAGTGCCAGGACCAGGCCGAATCCAAGGCCCAGTTTCAGGTTCACGCTGATGTTGCCGAACCAGCTATTCATCAAATTCCTCCAGGAACGTAGTGCTTCTTTGTCGTTGGTTGGCTGGAAGATTGTTTTTTTTGGGGGCCGCCAAGCTGTGTAAGCAGGATGTATCGGCAGCAATCCCGGGAGCTGAAAGGATTTTTCCGACGGGGGCTGTAACAAGGTTTTTACAGGGCTTTTGAGCTTTTTTTCACATCGGTTTCACCAGCCACCGACGCACACTTCTTTAACCTGCCGGGATCTAATGAGGTGGTGCGTGCCGGCGAGGCGGCCTGTTGTGGAATTAAGACTGCGTCTTTTCGGGAAAAAGCGCTCGATCGACCTGAACCGTTTCGCCCGTTATCGCAACGCGCTGGTGGTGTTGGCTTCGACGCTGCTGGTGATTCCGCTGACCGTGTTCCTGCTGCGTCCCGCCACCGCTCCGGACCTGGCTCATGGCAATGCGAGCGGTGCGCAGGCGTTGCTGACCGGGTGGGCCAAGGGCGACTTGATCGTGCTGGTGCGCCACGTTGAACGCTGCGATCACTCGTCGGCTCCTTGCCTGATCGGTAACGATGGCATTACCGAGCGCTCGCGCAGTGTTGCCACAAGTGTCGGGGCGCATTTCCAGAGCCTGGGCCTGGACAAGACCGATATCTACAACAGCCCGATCCTGCGTGCGGCGCAGACGGCCAACTTCATGTTCAACAAGGTCGGCACGGGCGAATTCTGGTTGATCAGTTGCAAGGGCACCATGCTGCGTGACGCGTTGGCGCACAAGGTGGTCGGGCGTAACTTGATTCTGGTGACCCACAGCGAATGCATGGCGCAACTGGAAAAAGACCTCGATTTACCGACTTCCACCCTGGGTTACGGGGCTTCCTTGTTTATCTCCGTCGAGACGCCGCAAGCTCCGCGCATGCTTGGTTTTATCGAAGCATCGGATTGGCCCACGGTGAAGTCCCATTGAATTTCACCCTCTCTTTGATTCAGGACTCCGCATGTTTCCCGCTTCCCGCTACCGCTTTTATGCGGTGAATTTTGGAATTCCGCTGGCCTGCGCCGTCGCGGTTTTCCTGATGTTCGACATGACCACGATCGACATCGCCTTCAACAACTATTTTTTTGATCCGGTGACGCAGACGTTCCCGTTGGACCAGATCCATCTGTTCGAAAAGATCACCCACAAATGGGCACGGATCATCCCGAACTGGACCGGCGAAATTGCCATTGTCGGTGCCTTGCTGTCGTTTCTCTGGCCGCGTCTGAAGGCTGAAAAACACTCGAAGATCATCGCGTTCCTGGAAAAAATCAAAGTCGCACCGGTGCTGCGCTTTGCCACCCGGCACCGTCGTGATTTTCTCTACGTGGTGTTCGTGTTTTCCGTCAGCACCGGGGTGATTCACTACCTCAAGGCCCACACCAGCGTGTATTGCCCGATCGAGACGACCCTGTACGGCGGCAAAATGGTGCACGTCGAGTGGTACGAGAATTTCAAACTGTTCAAGACCGCCGGTGAGGGGCGCTGCTGGCCGGGCGGACATGCGTCGGGTGGTTTCACCATGCTGGCTCTGTACTTCGTGGCTCGCCGTTATCGCTGGCGCTATTCCAAAGCGATCATGTACGGCTCGCTGACCCTCGGTTTCATTTATGGCACAACGCGGGTGCTGCAAGGCTGGCACTACATGTCCCACACCTTCTGGGCCGGGATCTTTGTGTGGCTGGCATGTCTGCTGACAGCGCTGGCGTTCTACGGGCGAGCGAGGCTGGAACAGCCGGTGCTCTCCAAAGAGCAACAACCGATGCCGGTGGCTGAGACTCAACCTGCGAATTGAGTTGGCGTTTAAATGCAAAACCCGCAACCCGAAAGGGCTGCGGGTTTTTTGTTGCCTGAGGAAACCTTCAGAAAGCTCAGGGTTTGTGTGCGACAGCATTCGCAGGCAATAAAAGGTGCCCGAACGCTGATCGTCGTAAAGGAAGGGTCCTTCCTGATTTACCGACTCCTCCTACAGCTATCTGTTTTTTACCCTGTTAGCGTGCCTGCCTGTTTTTGCGAACACGAACCAGGGACGGTTTGGACGTCGCGCTTCTTTTCCTCTTCGCTAAGGACCAGCGTATGTTCCAGTCGATCCATGCGGCGCCTTGGGTGTTGCAGATTCCTGCTATACGGCGAGGCGTCACCTCGGGACAGGCGATCACGCCACCGCCGGGAGACTGGCCATGAGCGCCCGGCGACCGCCCCGAGTCTCTCCCAACATCGTCGCCAGGGCCAAGAGCGCCAAGGACATCCGCTCGCCCCTCGCGCTGTGCCCCTTGATGGGGCCCAAAGTGCAACTGCTGCCGCTGCGCTACGGACTGGTCGAACACCTTGACCCCTCATCCGCACTGTCCATGCCGCTCAAGCTGAACAGCCAGCCCCTGGGCATCCGCCTGCTGCGCGACGGTTACCTGTACATCATCGACAACGGCACCGGTTACCTGCACGAATACCACGTCGAGCAAGGGCAGATCAGCAAACTGCTGTGGCAGGGCCAGGACGTGACGAGTGATACGCGCACCACGTCGGTGGGCGAGCCTCACCTGGTCTTCAACCGACAACACACGCTGTTCGCCAGCTATTCGGAAATCCAGTGGACGGCCTTCAAATGTGCGCAAGTGCTGAAGCTCAGCAGCGAGCGCGAGCGCCTGATGCAACGCATCGAGCCGGGCAAGGCCTGTCCATCCAATGGCGGCGCAGATTTGTTGAGCGAGCGCCAGGCCCGGGCCTGGCTGGCCGAGGTCGAGGAAACCTATGCGGCAGCCGAAGGCAACAGGCATGTGCCATTGCCCGAGGGCGCCCACCCGCAAGAGCGCCAACCTTACAGTTGGGAAAGCACGCCACTGTTTTTCGACACTGACATTGAATTGCTCACCAGCCGGTTGCTGGGCCTCTACCAGGACAATTTCCTGTTTCTGCTGTTGCGCGACGACTTTGGCGTGATGCGTGACCTGGCCAGCGCCCAACTGCAGGTTGCCGACTGGATCGAGCAGTGGAGCGCCGACGAGGCCACCCAGCGCAAGTACCTCACCGGTGTCTACATCCAGTCCCTGTACGAGGTGACCTCGGCGCGCCTTGAAGCGCTGGCCGTCACCGATCCCGCCGTCAAGGCCCTGCAGGAAGACACCGACGCCGCGCAGCAGGCTGCCATTGAGGATTATCTGCGCACCCGGCGCGACCATGGCGAATCACCGATTTATGGCGACGAGGCCTACTGGCGCGAGGCGGCGAGCAGCGATCCTTACGCGCGCGCCGTCGTCAACCTGCAGGACGCCTTGGGTCCAGTGCTGTGGCAAAAACATCGCGGCGCCCTCAACAAACTCCACCTGCAAAGCTGGGAGGTGTTGCAGGGCCAAAAAATCGGCCAACGCGGCATCGATCATCTGGTCAATCGGCCTGACATGGAAGCCTTCGTCAGCCAACAGCAAACCCTGCTCAGCCACTGGCACAAGCGATTGCAAGCCATTCGCGAAGACCGCTTGAGCATGATCACCGGCGGCCACTTCCACCGTGCGGCCTGGTACTACGACTTCTGGAACGACACGCAGGTCCGGCACCGCCTGGAAACCGAATTCCTCTGCGTGGCCGGCCTGTGCTGGAACCGCGAAGCCAGCGAAAAGCTGGCCACCTACCTCAACAGCAACCTGCTCACCGTGGTGCCGGGGCTCGACACCCTGATCCTCGCCGATCAGATGGACGTGAGCAAAAAACTCATGGACCTGAGCAACGTCTCGATCCAGCTCGCCACGGCCCAGGAAAGCCTTGCCGGCGTGACGGCGCTGAGCAACCAGTTCAGGCGCTTGATGACCGAGCGGTTGCCGAATTTCGAGGATTTGAATACGCGGTTCAGGGGGCTGCAGAGTTTGTTGGAGGGGGCGTATAACCCGGCCAGGCAACTGAAAATTGCGGACAGACTCGATTTAGCCCTCCGCGATTTTCGTCTGGGAGCGTCAATCGATCCCAATAGTTTCATCCGTGGCCTCGATACAGCGGCACGCCTGCAATTGCTGCGCGAGTTTTCCCGCAGCGGCCTGACCCTGCGGGCGGCGTCGGCTCACGAAATCCAGACGTTCAACCAGAACCGCGATGCCGCCCTCGAACTGCGCCGCCAGCTCAAGGACAGCTACCAACAGCGTCGTAACGAGATGTCACGGCAAGTCTACGGTTTGACCCCGCCCGACAGCGAACTGGTGCATAACCAGCGGATCAATCAGCTCAGGGCCGCGCTGGTGCCGCTGGAAAACGCCCTCAGTCAGGCGTTGACGGTCGGTGGCAGCGGGCCGGGGCAGATCGGCACCGTGATCGATGGCATGGCCCCGGCGCTGCGTGAGGAAATGCAGCGCACCGTGGGTGATTTCCGTGCGCGGGGGACCTTTGGCCAGCCGCTGCTGAGTGCGTTGAAATCCGGCGGGGACGGGATTGCGTTGTTGCTGTTTGTTTATCAGGGGCAGAAGTTTTTGGAGGCGTTGAGTTCGTTTAGCAAAACGACGGATCACTCCCTTTCAGAACTCGGTGTCATCGCTGAATCGTTTATCGGTATGTCGGCAGCGGGCTTTTCTGCAGTACAGGGATTATCGGTAACGATTCTTCAGGCCCATATCGAGCAGATGGATAGCGCCGCTGGCAAACTCAATACCATGAGCCGCTTGGGGCGCTGGAGCGGTATTGCAGGGAATGCTGCATTTGGGTTTGGAGCATTGGCCGCCGCAATCGATTTAGGCAAACACTCCCAGCAATGGGCCAAGGCCCTGGCCGAAGGCAACCCCCAGGCCCTGGCCGCCACAACCCTGCAAATCGCCGGCGACGGCATCCTGGTGGGCACCAACACCTGGGGCGCCAAACACACGACCTCGATCATCAATCAGATCCTCAAAAAACCTGCCGAGCTTCGGGCGATCGCCTGGGCTGAAGCCAGCCCTCGGCTGCTGAGTATCGCCGCCAGAGCCAACCTGGTGGGATTGATCGGCACCGCCCTGCAATTGACGGGCGAAGCCCTGTTCAACTACTTCAACCTGGACGCCCTGCAAAAATGGCTGCAAACCAGTGCCTGGGGGCACGCCAACTTGCAGCGCAGCTTGCCGGAGGACTGGACCGCCCTGGCCAGGGTGGTGCAGCAACCCACCTGTGAACTGATCCGCGATGCTTCGCGCACCTACTTGCAACTGCACCTGCCCGGCGTCCGTACCCGGGAAATGGACAGCCGCCAATTGCAGCTGCAGGTTTATCAGCGCACCCGCGATCTGCTTCTGCCCCGGCCCTACAGTCCGCACTTGCCACCCGCGCGCTGGCAGGCCTGCAGTGCCGCCTGGGCGGCCGTTGCCAGGGTCGTCAGCCAAGAGGACGAGGCGTTGACCCTGCACCTGCCGATTGGTGAATACCAGCAAACGACGGATTTCGCCCTGGCGCTGAACATCGGTTACCAACTGGAAGCCGAGCGCGACTTGATCCATCGCACCTGTTTTGTCCTGCGCGACCTGCGCATCGCCACGGCGCACTATCGACGGCTGCCGGCCCAGGGCCGGTTCAAGGTCGACGCAGTGGAAAGCTTGCCCTCCGGTCTCGGCCAGACGCCGTTCTGGCTGTTCAAACGTGACGAAATGGCGACGGACGATGTTTAGCCGTCTGTTCAAACGCAAGAAGAAGCCCGACACCACCGAGCCGGCACCGGACATTCGCAGTCAACGGCCCAGTGCCGGAGAGCGGCGGGTCAGTGGGCTGAACGAAACGCTGTTTCTCGCACTGTTGCCGGTTTACACCGGGCAGGCGCAAGTGTCCCGGCGTAATTTTTCGGCGATGAACGAGACCTATCTGGAGTTGGGGGGGAGCAACTACGGGATGGTGGAGTTGGGGAAAAGATTGGCGATTCAGATATGGATCGCCTTGTTCACCGCATTCATCGCTCCCAGTTTTGTAATTTTATATGGTGTGCTTTTTTATCCAGAAAATTTTCCGGCACCGTTTAAGGATCTCATCAATGGAATCAAAGTGTTTTCAAGTTACGCACTTCTATTCATTCTCCCCATCGGCGCCTTCATCTACGGCATGCTTTCCAACGTCCGAGCCCTGGCCAAAAGCTACCCGTTGCGCTTCAACCGCCAACGCCGCGAAGTCTGCTACATCGACGACACCACCCACCGCGTGCTGATCGTGCCCTGGGAAAGTGTGGTGGCCTGGGTCGCCTGCAGCCAGGGTGTCACCAGCTACTGTGCCCTGCGCGATTACACCTTCGGCATGGGCCTGGAGGACGAAGAGCAGGACACAGTGCAGTTCATCCTGTCAGCCCAGCCCAGCGATGTGCATGCACTGGGCATGTGGGCGGCCATTCGCAACTACATGGAAGAAGGGGAACTGGTGGACACGCCAAACCCCATGCTTGCGGCATTGAGCATCACCCTGAGCGAGGACGAACTCAAACCCTACGAAGGGCTGCACACGTTTGAAATCGAGCGGCTGGACGCCCGGTTCATGGGCGATCTCGACGATGGTATGGATGATGCCTACCGCAAGCGTTACGGGTATCCACAGCCCACCAGGTGGCCTCTGCGCTGGTGGTACGTACGCCGCGTCCTGACCTTCTGGAAAATGCCCTACCTGATCGCCGAATGGGCGCACCGCAAAGGCCGCCCGATCCTGCCTGACCGTGTGCAAGCCTGGTCACAGCCCTTGCCCCCGAAGCAATGGGCCCAACCCAGCCCGGCCCTGCAAAAAGCCAACGCCCTGGTCAAAACCGCCATGGACAAAAAAGGTGCGAATTTCATCGATGCCTGCAAAGCGGCGGGTCTGCATTGAGTGCGGCGCCTTTCTGGTTCCTCAGCCGAGACGAAATGGTGACGGACGATGTTTAGCCAACTGTTCAAGCGCAAGAAAAAGCCGGACACCACCGAGCCGGCGCCGGACATTCGCAGCCAACGGCCCAGTGCCGGAGAGCGGCGGGTCAGTGGGCTGAACGAAACGCTGTTTCTCGCACCGTTGCCGGTTTACACCGGGCAGGCGCAAGTGTCCCGGCGTAATTTTTCGGCGATGAACGAGACCTATCTGGAGTTGGGGGGGAGCAATTACGGGATGGTAGAGCAGGGAAAGAGATTGGCCTTTGGAGTATGGATTCCTCTGTTTGTGGCTTTTATAGCCCCAAGCCTATTCATCATGTACGGCGTACTTTTTTATCCAGAAAACTTTAAGACTCCCTGGCGCGATCTACTCCTGTTTATTGAGGCGGGCAGCAAAGTAAGTCTCGCCTCCATTCTGCCAATAGGCGCCGTTATCTACGGCATGCTCTCCAACGTCCGAACCCTGGCCAAAAGCTACCCGGTGCGCTTCAACCGCCAACGTCGCGAAGTCTGCTACATCGACGACACCACCCACCGCGTGCTGATCGTGCCCTGGGAAAGTGTGGTGGCCTGGGTCGCCCGGAGCCAGGGTGTCACCAGCTACGGTGCCCTGCGCGATTACACCTTCGGCATGGGCCTGGAGGACGAAGAGCAGGACACAGTGCAGTTCATCCTGTCAGCCCAGCCCAGCGATGTGCATGCACTGGGCATGTGGGCGGCCATTCGCAACTACATGGAAGAAGGGGAACTGGTGGACACGCCAAACCCCATGCTCGTTGTTTTGGGACTGACGCCAACCGAGGACGAACTCAAGCCCTATGAAGGTCTGCATACATTTGAGATCGAGCGTAAAGGGGCACGTTTCATGGGCTCGCGAGACGATGGTGCCGGACACCTGAGCGCCGAACAGCGCCACCGCTATGGGTACGGCAAGCGCACCCCATGGCCCCTGCGCTGGTGGTACGTGCGCCGCGTCCTGACCTTCTGGAAAATGCCCTACCTGATCGCCGAATGGGCGCACCGCAAAGGCCGCCCGACCCTGCCTGACCGCGTGCAAGCCTGGTCACAACCGCTGCCCCCGGAACTATGGGCCCACCCCAGCCCGGCCCTGCAAAAAGCCAACGCCCTGGTCAAAACCGCCATGGACAAAAAAGGCGCGAACTTCATCGATGCCTGCAAAGCGGCGGGTCTGCATTGAATGCGGCGCCTTGCTGGTTCCTCTGCCGAGACGAAATGGCGACAGACGATGTTTAGCCGTCTGTTCAAACGCAAGAAGAAGCCCGACACCACCGAGCCGGCGCCGGACATTCGCAGTCAACGGCCCAGTGCCGGAGAGCGGCGGGTCAGTGGGCTGAACGAAACGCTGTTTCTCGCACCGTTGCCGGTTTACACCGGGCAGGCGCAAGTGTCCCGGCGTAATTTTTCGGCGATGAACGAGACCTATCTGGAGTTGGGAGGGAGCAACTTTGGGACCGTTGAACAGGGAAAGAGGTTGGCAGTGTTTATTTTGATGATCTTGAATATGGCTTTTGTAGTGCCCTGTTTTGCAGTTTTGTATTGGGTGCTTTTTTATCCGGAAAACATTCGTGAGCCTCTAAACGAACTTATAAATGCAATCAAGGTGTTTTCCAGTTATGCGCTTTTATCAATAATCCCAATTGGAGCAATGGTCTACGGCATGCTCTCCAACGTCCGAACCCTGGCCAAAAGCTACCCGGTGCGCTTCAACCGCCAACGTCGCGAAGTCTGCTACATCGACGACACCACCCACCGCGTGCTGATCGTGCCCTGGGAAAGCGTGGTGGCCTGGGTCGCCCGGAGCCAGGGTGTCACCAGCTACGGTGCCCTGCGCGATTACACCTTCGGCATGGGCCTGGAGGACGAAGAGCAGGACACAGTGCAGTTCATCCTGTCAGCCCAGCCCAGCGATGTGCATGCACTGGGCATGTGGACAGCCATTCGCAACTACATGGAAGACGGGGAACTGGTGGACACGCCAAGCCCCATGCTCGCGGCATTGAGCATCACCCTGAGCGAGGACGAACTCAAACCCTACGAAGGGCTGCACACGTTTGAAATCGAGCGGCTGGACGCCCGGTTCATGGGCGATCTCGACGATGGTATGGATGATGCCTACCGCAAGCGTTACGGGTATCCACAGCCCACCAGGTGGCCCCTGCGCTGGTGGTACGTGCGTCGCGTCCTGACCTTCTGGAAAATGCCCTACCTGATCGCCGAATGGGCGCACCGCAAAGGCCGTCCGACCCTGCCTGACCGCGTGCAAGCCTGGTCACAGCCCTTGCCCCCGGAACAATGGGCCCAACCCAGCCCGGCCCTGCAAAAAGCCAACGCCCTGGTCAAAACCGCCATGGACAAAAAAGGCGCGAATTTCATCGATGCCTGCAAAGCGGCGGGCCTGCATTGAGTGGGCTGCTGTTGCAAGAGACGAAATGGCGACGGACGATGTTTAGCCGTCTGTTCAAGCGCAAAAAAACAGGCTGGAAAAAGTATTCGGAACGATTTTTTAACGAATCGTGAACAACTGCTGTGATCTATTGAGGGTGAAGGTCGACCTTCATTTCGCCACCCTGCCTGGCTTTCCAAGCCCAGTGAATCCCTGATTGAAACGCACAGATTCCACCTCTACTTCTGCAAAGCGTTTGGTGCTGCGAATGGTCACGCGTGGCTCAGGCATTGCCTTGGCTCTGTTACTGGCGGCCGGTGGTTACTGGCTGTTTACGCCGCCATCGCCGTACGTTCCGTTGAGCGGTCTGAACCCTGCATCGGTGTCGATGATCGCGGTGGGCGATCAGGGGAGCGGTGACTTGCAACAGTGGCGGGTGGGGCAAGCCATGGAGAGCGTTGCGTCCAGAGAGGGGCGCCTGGACATGGTGGTTTTCCTTGGCGACAACTTCTACGGCAAGCCATTGACCAGTACCCATGATGTCCGCTGGGAAACCCGATTCGAGCGAGTGTATTGGGGGCACTGGCTCAGCCATGTACCGTTTTACGCCGTGCTGGGTAACCACGATTACCCGGTGTCGCAAAAATACGAGATTGAGTACGGCCAACAGCACAAGGGCTCGGGTCGCTGGCAGATGCCGGCGAATTTCTACGTCAAGGATTTCGGAGACGTCGATGGGCGGCCATTGCTGCGGATGGTGTTCCTCGACACCTCGGCGCCACGTGAAAGTTTGCAGCAGCAAATCGATTTGATCGATCAGGCGTACCAGGCACCCGGACCGGCTCCGGTGTGGCGAATCGCAGCGTCCCATCACCCGGTGCGCAATCAAGGCCAGCATGGCGAGGACTCGGATCTGGTCACACGGCTCTTGCCGGTGTTGCAACGCAACCACGTCGATCTGCTTTTGTCGGGTCATGACCACAACCAGCAATTGCTGTTGCGCGAAGGTGAACCCGCGTGGGTGATTTCCGGGGCGGGCGGCCAGAAGCTGTATGCCTTGCAAGCGCCAATACCGGATAGCACCTTTACTGCCTCGCGGGCTGGTTTTGCCAAGCTCGACCTGAGTGCCACCCAACTCAGGCTGGGGTATTACAACGACCGAGGCGATCTGGAGTCCGGCTATCACTGGGCCAGAGACTGCCAGTGGATGGCCAAAGGCTGTTTGCTGCCCGAGCAACCGCAAGGGAACGTCGCGCAGATGGCCCAGTGACGGACGGTGTGGCCCGGTTCAAGCCAGCGGTGGCCGTTAGACAAATGCGCAGGCAAAAAAAAGCCCGCGGGAGGGCGGGCAAACCGTAGTTTCTTGAATGAGCGAGAGAAATGTACAGGCTGGCGCGGGGTGGTGGGGTGAAGAAAAATTCATTTCGATCACAACCCCCGAACCAGAGCCTGCGGCACGTTTACGGTAAATGATCAGCGGCAAAGTCGGCTTCCAGGCGTGCACGTAAACGGCCCTGCGACAGGCCAGTTGGAATCGCTCGAAATCGCGCTCGTTCTGCTTGGCATAGCACTGCTGAGTGCGGTCATGAGGGCCAGTTCGGGCGATTGCGAATTGAGTGTAGAAGGGCTTTGCGGAGTGTTTCCGACGCTGACCTGGTTGGGACGGTGCCCTTGGTGTCGATTGTGTTGGGGATATGGGGTAGTCGTGGGGAGAGGCGGGCGCGTAGTACATACTCGCAATAATGTTCTGCATACGATACATTTAAGTATAAATGTTACGGTAACTGAACATGGAATACGCCCTGCTGATATCTCGACTCGGTGGCCAAATACGTGAAACGCGTATCAGGCGCGGTCTGACACAAGCTCGACTGGCTGAGCTCGCCGGTTTGACGCGGCAGAAAGTCATTGCTGTCGAAAAGGGGGCCGATACGGTTTCCATGAACGCTTACGCAAGAGTCTTGAGCGCTTTGGACTGCGAGCTCACCGTTATACCGGCGGCCATGCCGACCCTTGAAGAGCTTGGGGAGTTGTTCGAATGAAAATGACCTCCCTCAAAGTCAGTACCCCAGAGGGGCATAGCGGTCGAATCTTCACCAGCGGCATATAACGCGCGACAGCACCTTTCGCCCCGACGTTTGGCTAGTTTCAATACCAATGATAATGGGCGACTTCGGGGAAGTTGCCCGTTTCTTCTCAAATCAAACCTAGATCCGCATCGTCACCCAACCACATGACGGGAGGGTGCAGTCGATGACGCTCATCGGCATCTATCGGTCCTTTTCAGGCCTCCACTTCGTCGAGTGGCGCGATGTTGTCGAGAGCCCGATTCACCAGCAACTGCGCCAGCACGGCCAACTGCTGGATCGCCAGGGCGATGTTGCGACGCGAACTCTCAAGTTCACAGGCAAGGTCGGTGCTCATGACGTTGAGCGAGGCCAGAGTTTCGCTGGCGTGGGTGAGCAGGGAGGGGGTGTCGATGTTGGGGCGGATCGTGAAGACGTGGCTGACGGGGTCGAGATGATTGGGGTTGCGCAGGCGGGCGCTGATGGTGGGTTCGGTGGTTTTGGATAAGTCGATTTTGTCTTCAGCTAAATCAGCTGGAGTTTCCGGGGGATTAGGGCTGTTCTTTTTCAAAATGGCATTCCTCACACTGTTTAGAGACGCTGCCATCCCCTGCTGTCAAACAGGATTGGGTGGCAGCTATACGCGGGTTGACAGACCGGAAGTGTGAGAACCCGGTGCACCCGAAGGTGCCCCGCGCACAGCCGCCATAATCGTGACGACATGCGCGAACGCATGCTGTCTGATCAGGGAGGTGTGAAGAGTACACTTTTCAGCCTGTCAAAGCCGATCGCCGGTTTTCAGCGACTCCTGAAGGCTATCGCCGAGAAGCAGCCCCCGCCAGTTCATGAAAGGCGATGCGTGTTGCAGGAAATGTCCTAGGACGCGGTGAAGTCGTTGCACCGATCAAAGGTCACTTGATTTCACCGTGTGCTTGAAATGATGTTTCCAAAGCCTGACCCCCAACTCGCCCGTCCGGTCCAGTGACGACCCCACCGTCAAATCCGTGATCAGCGTCGGTTGCATACCCGCATCAAACAGCGCAAACCCCGCCGCGAGGCAGCAGGTCTCGGTCTGCAGACCGCACACCAACACGCGCTCGACGTTCAGGCTTTTCAGGTAGTCGATGGTTTCCGCTGTGGGCGCGTAGCCGTGCTTGATAAAGACGCGGTCGGCAGGGATCAGGCTGTCATCGTCCGGTGCAGGGTGCCAGCCGAGCTGTTTTTCGAAAGGGGTGATGGACTCGTCGTGACGCTCGACCGTGGCGACACTGGGCAGGGTGCCGATGAGTGTCTGGATGCCGTCGATCAGCCATTGCGGCGGGGCGAAGCTGGGCTGTACGTCGATGATCAGGAGGGCTTGGCGCATGAGTTTCTCGGCAGATGATCATGATATGGGCAAGTGTGGGTGCACAATACTCTGGATAGTCTCGCTGCAGGCTTCGCCGGCAGGCCAGTTGCAAAGCCTGGTTGTTACCGATGTCCAACTTGCAACCCTGCACATATCGACCATTGCGCGGCTGCCCATGTGCTCCTATCGTCAGATTTCACGCGCTACAAAGTGCGTTTGTGAGCCGTGAGCGTACGATGTAATGCACGTTTTCGCTGAATTCCCGAGGGCGAACGAAGCGACCGAGCGATGTAGCCTTGGAGAAAAATCATGATTCGCAAGCACTACTTAAAAGCCCTGGCAATGCTGCTCATCGCCGCTGGCGTGCAGTGGGTGACGCTGCCCGCCTTCGCGACCGAGCAGGGAGAGCAACGGCGAGAAGCTCGCGATACCCGGCAGGAAGGGCGCTCCGCTGCCAGGCAAGCCAAGGATCAATGCAGAAAGGGCAACGACAAGAGCAACGTGGAGTGCCGCCAGGACAAGCGCAGCACCAAGCAGGATACCCGTCGTACAGCTCGGGATATCAAGTACTGATCGTTGGTGTTGGTCATGCGATTCGGGAGCCCGAGCGTGGCTGGCGATCAGGATCAACATCAATCCGTAGCAACCTTTGAAACTCCAGATACAGCGAAGCCCGTACTGGGCGGGCTTCGTTGGTGTTTCAATTGGTGGGCCGGGGTAAACTGAAACCAATAGGTATCTATCTGTTTTATTGGTAAATAATTAATGGATTACCTAGCTTGGAATACCAGTTGGAACGCTGCGTGATTTGGATTCCGATGGACGGTGCAACTTGAGCTCTGCCCCTTAAGCCGTCGGGATTGAACCTACCAAGCAAATAGTCGTGAAAACGTTAGCCATCGCTGGTGAAGAGTTGCTGTAGATCGTTGCGCGTCACCCGCGACAGACTGCTTTGAAGAGTCTTTTGGAGTGCTTGGAAATCGAGTGTCGAAAGCCGATAGGCTCAGTTTACTGTAAGCCGATCGCTGGGGACGAGTAGGTCGGAGAAATTGGGCCAAGATACGTATTTTTGGGTACTGTCCGGTATCGTTTCCAGAAGCCAGTTCATCCCCGCTTCCGGTCCGCGTATTCCGCACTCCCAGAGCTCGATCACTCGCCAGCCTGACCTGAGCAGTTCCTCTCGGTTCCTGATGTCACGCTTCACGTTCTGATCGAATTTCGTTTGCCAAAAATCCTCGTGGGTCTTTGGGATCGTGGCATATCTGCAGCCCGGATGCCTGTGCCAGAAGCAACCATGAACGAAGATGCAGACACGGTGGCGAGGGAGTACGACATCGGGTTTGCCTGGAAGATTTCGCTGATGCAAGCGATACCTGAAGCCTTGCCGATGAAGCAGCTTCCTGACCTTCATCTCTGGCAATGTATCTCTGCCGCGGATGCCCGCCATCATTCGAGTCCTGACTTCTCTGCTGACTATGTCCATGAACAACCCCCAGATGAGCTTGCCCCTGTAGCAGGATACCTCCTTGGAAAAACTATTCCGCTTCGCGAGCCAATTTAAATCGTGGATTTCTTCGCAGGTCCCGGAGGGCTGGGCGAAGGCTTAGCCTCTTGAGGCAATGGTAAGCGACTGGATATCGTCGTTTAGGTCGAGATGGACCCCGTTGCCCGTGAAACCTTGAGGCTAAGGGCACTCTTTCGCCGGTTGAGGCTGGCTAATTATGAAGGTTCACGCAGCCTGCGCAGGCGACACCTCGCGGCGTTTTCATTACACTCTGACACGATGTAACATTTGGCGCCCGGTTGACGATTCGTAAAGCCGGGCTGCGCCGCGTGGTATGAGCAGGCCTGAGCCGCCGTCCTTCCGCGCTCCGTGCAGCTGGTCTTGGCGCATGTTCCCTATGAGAGATACCGGATGTCCATCCAAACCGAGCTGCGCAAATCGCAGCCCAGCAATACCTACGAACAGCCCATTACCCCGGCTGCAGACCTGTCCCCCTCGACTGGCAAGAATTCCCGTGCCTCTAACCCAGATGACGAGCTGATCCGCAGCAAGCTGCAGCGTATTCAGGAAGGCGGCGAAATCCGCTACATGGACATGTTTGCAGGCTGTGGCGGCATATCCCTTGGCTTCCTGACCGCCGGATTTACACCAGTCGCATCGATCGAAATGGACCCGTGGGCTGCGAAGTCGCACGGAGCCAACTTCGGCTCGCGCTCGGTTGGGGGTGACAAGGAAGCGCACCACGCCCCGCGCGACGCGGTAACCGAAACCGCTGACACCGTCTTCGGCGATCTCGGGCTTCAGGGCGCCACGGACCGTCAGATCGATGTCCTCGTCGGCGGGCCACCCTGTCAGGCGTTCGCCCGTGTAGGCCGGGCTAAGCTCCGCGAGCAGGCCCGCCTGCGCGAAGAGGTGACCGCAGATCAAGCCTTCCTGGTGGATGGACGGGTCAGCCTGTGGGAGCGCTACGTCGCATTCATCCGGGCGACAAAGCCTGTTGCGCTTCTGATGGAGAACGTTCCAGACATCCTGAACCATGGCGGCACCAACGTTGCCGAGCTCGTTTCCAAAAGCCTTGCCGAAGAAGGCTACGACGTAGCTTACACGCTGCTGAATTCCGTCTGGTATGGCGTTCCGCAGATGCGGGAGCGCATGATTCTGGTCGGCTTCCATCGTTCGACCGGCATCAAGCCAAGATTCCCGGTGCCAACGCACCATTTGGTTCTGCCATCCGGCTACACCAGCTCCAAGAATGCTGCGAGGCGAGTTATCAAAGCCGAAGGCTCGGCGCACCACCGCTGGATTCCCGATCCAGCTCCCGACTCTCCCGCTGCCACATCGGCCTCTGATGCGCTGGCCGATCTCCCGCACCTGTACGCCGAAGAAATGCTTCGCTCGGGTGCCATTCGTCGCGGGGCGAAGGACCCGTCAGAGCCTGTCGAGTACACAGCAAACAAGCCGTCGACTGCCTATTCACGCCTGATGCGGGAGTGGCACGGATTTACGACCAAGTCTACGACTGGCCATGTTTTCCGGTATCTTCCGCGCGACTACAAGATCTTCGCCGAGATTCAGCCTGGCTGGGAGTACCCGCAGGTGCATGCCTATGTAGAGCAGAAAATTGCGAACTGGCTTGCCGACCGCAGGAGACTCGGTTTGCCCACCGACCCGAGAAACGCAGACGTCAGCACGTACATCATGTCCTGGCGCATCCCGTATGACCCGGGAAAGTTTCCGAACAAGTGGTGGAAGCTCCGAGCCGATGCCCCGGTACGTACGCTGATGGCGCACCTCGGCAAGGACTCTTATTCCCACATCCACTTCGACTCGAAACAGGCACGCACCATCACCGTCCGTGAGGCTGCGCGGCTCCAGTCATTCCCTGACGGCTTCGTTTTCAAAGGATCGATGAACCCGGCATTCAAGCAGATTGGCAACGCCGTGCCACCACTATTTGCCTATGCCATCGCTCGTGGAATGCGGGAGTGCCTGGGGGCACCGGAGACACAGGACATGCGTGTAGCATTGTTCGATTTGGAGCAATCACAAATCAGGACGACAGAGGGCAGGAAGTGAAGTTCACCATTCTCCGACTGCTTACTCATTCCGAACTCGGCATGTTTCATGAGTACCGCCGCCAGGGGAAGGAACGCGCCAAACAGCGCTCCATCAACTTCGACTGGGACGTCGTCGGCAAGGTTTTTCCTTCAGCAGAGAACCCGGACACCATCGCAATCACCTGCCGGCGTCTCGAAGACGAAGGTACCGTGGTTGAGATTGCTTCATGGCTCAAGCGACAGCACAAAAATTGGAGATTCGAAGGCGATTGCCCGAAAAGCTCCTTCTACAGTTTCGTCGACCCAGGCGTCCTGTTCGCGATGGTAGTTGACGCCTCGAGCACCCCGGCCAATGCATCCTGGGTTGTCATCCCGGCAGACCACCCAGCCCGCTCTTCGATCCTGGGCCATGGTGAGAGTGCCCAGCTCGGTAAATCCGCAATGATTGCGTTGTACGGTGAGGAAGGCCAGCACTGCCAGGCAGTGCTCTCGGATCACTTCCCGCACCTATTCAAGGAGGCAGAAACAGTGTCCGTGACGTCACAAAAAGAAAACGACAACAACCGCAACGACGATGACGCAGCACCGGACCCGCTCGGTCTCTTCAAGATCCTGGCACGTGCCGGGCACAGCTTGCCCAGCGCCGTAGCCGATCTGGTGGACAACAGCCTGTCGCATGGCGCTCGGGAGATCGACATCACCTTTCCGAATCCCAATGCGGGCGGCCGGTGGATGTGCATTCGCGACGACGGCACGGGCATGACTCCATCGGGTCTGCGCGACGCCATGAAGATCGGGCACCAGCGTGAATATGACGACGGCGATCTGGGCAAGTTCGGCTATGGGCTGAAGGGTGCGGCCTGGTCCCAGGCCGATCGACTGACGGTCGTATCGAAAGCTGCCGGAAACGAGAGCACGACACTCACCTGGGACAAGGACCATCTTGCCAAGACGCGCCGCTGGGCGCTTCTGAGCGACCCGGTAGCTCCCGAGCATGTCTCGGCAGTGGACATCGGCGACTCGGGCACGGCCGTGCTGCTCACGCAGATGCGCCCCTCGATGGAGCCTTCGAGAGGTAGGGCAGATTCTCCCTACGCGCAGGAACTCGCGGCCATCAAGTCACACCTCGAACTGGTCTTCCACCGGTACCTTGAAGGCAAGGCGCGCGGGCGCGAGAAGGTCGTCATCCGGTTGAACGATGACGTTCTGCGTGCCAACAATCCCATGGGGCACCCGCTGACTAAAGAGTACGACCAGCATCGCATCGAGCTTCCCGGCGCTTCTCCGGACAAAACGCCTGCCCTCTATGTTCGTGCGTATGTCACGCCAAACGAGGAAGAGTTCGACGAATACATCAAGGATCTGCCGCCGCTGGAACAACGCGTCGAACGCGACCGCCACTCCCTGAATGGCCGCGCAAACGATGCTCAGGGCCTGTACTTCTATCGACTTGACCGCCTCATCAAATGGGGCGGCTGGGAAGATCTCTTCGCCAAGGATGAGCACACCAAGCTGATTCGTGTCGCAATCGACTTCGACAGGCTGGCAGATGAGCAGTTGCAGGTAGATATCAGCAAGCAGCTCATTCGCCTGCCCTTTGCGATCACCAAGCCCCTCGGAGACCTGCTAAAGACCCCTCGCGCAGCAGCCCGCCTTCGGTACAACAAGAAGGAAAAAGCTGCGCCGACTTCGAAAGGAGGCGGCAAGACTGTGTCGCCGGCCGGCACGCCAGCGCCAGGCGGCTTCTTGCCTCCAACGACAGCAGCGGGAGGTACTCCCGTGGCGGCACCTGCTCCGGCCCCGGCTGCAAAGAAGGACAGAACTTCAATCCGCCTTGTCAGCAGCGGCGACAAGCCATGGCAACGCAAGACCGGGTTCAAGGGGGAGGAAGTCGAGGTCACCCCGCTGATGCCGACGCTGGTGACGCTCGTGCAGCTCATCGAAAAGGATGCCGAGGCCAAGACGGCCCTGTCTGAATTCCTTCGCGCATTGGAGACGGCCGGAGTCCCGGACCAGCTGACGGACAAGGTCTGATGGAGTCCCGGCTTCCGCTTCCCCTTACACTGAAGCCCAGGCTGGCCCTGTGGACCGATGCAACCGCATGGACCAATTGGTCCCGGCATGAAGCCTATCTGCGGGCCCAGCCCAAATGGAAGCCGCACCAGATTGCGTCGGTCGCTGAAGAGTCACTGCGGATCATCTCGAAGACCACACCGGTAGGTCGCCCGGAATTCCAGTGCCGCGGTCTGGTCGTCGGCTACGTTCAGTCCGGCAAGACCGCCAACTTCACGGCTGTGGCAGCGCGCGCAGCCGATGTCGGCTACCGCCTGATCATCGTTCTTTCAGGCATTCACGATTCACTGCGGAACCAGACGCAGAAGCGCCTGGATCTAGAGCTGACCGGGACCGGCGTCGACTGGATCACGCTGACCGATGAGGCTTCAGACTTTCGTGAGCCGGAGGTGGCCGATGGATTCGCATCGACCGGTACCGTCCTGATTGTCGCGAAGAAGATCACGCCGATCCTGAAACGGCTCAACCAGTGGTTCGGCAAACTCGAAGGCCGGCTCGCTGATGTACCGGTTCTTCTCATCGATGACGAAGCCGATCAGGCTTCCATCAATACACGCGGAAATCGGCGCGACCCCAGTATCGACACTGACACCGAACCGGATGACGACACGGCCCCGTCACTGACCAACGCCCTGATTCGCGACATTCTCAGAAAGATTCCGCGGGCCACATACATCGCCTACACGGCTACGCCATTCGCCAATATCCTCATCGACCCAGACGGCAGTGACAGCCAGGTCGGCGAAGACCTGTTCCCCAAGGACTTCGTCGTGCAGCTTCCGCGGCCGGACGGCTACACGGGAACGGAAGAGCTTTTCGGCGTCAGCTCGCAGGGCCGCGATGTACTGCGCCCTGTAGACGCGGCAGATGTGAAGGCCCTGAAGCCGAAGCAGCGCAAAAGGAGCGAGGCGATTGTCGCCCGGGGACCGCTGGATCTTCCCCAGTCGCTCGCCGATGCCCTCCTGACCTTTGCACTTGCCGGCGCCATCAGACTGCAGCGCGGCCAGGTGGGTAAGCCGAACACGATGCTGGTGCACGTATCCCAGCTCCAGCAGGACCAGTTGCGCATTGGAGAGGCGATCGAGGAACAGATCCGCAACTGGTTCCATCATGAAAACGCCGAACCTGGCGTGCTCAAACAGATGTTCCGGTCAACGCTCGCAGGGCTGGGACCGGTAGATATGCCTTGCAGCGAAGAGGTTCTACTGGAAGAGGCAGTGACGAACCTGGCTCGTCTGGTCGTCGTTGTGCTCAACAGCACGACGGGCGACGAACTGGAATACGACGCCAAGCCTGGACGGCAGCTCGTTGCAGTGGGCGGCAATCGGCTGTCGCGCGGATTGACGCTTGAGGGACTGACGATCGCCTACTTTCTGCGCACCACAACGCTGGCGGACGCTCTGCTGCAGATGGCCCGCTGGTATGGTTTCAGGACAGGCTATGAAGACCTGATCCGCATCTGGACAACCGAAGGCATCGCTCAGTGGTTTGTGGAGTTGGCGCTGGTCGAAGAGTCCCTGCGTGACTCCATCACGGCACTGAACAAGGCCGGCCGCAGGCCTGACCAGATGGCCATCCGGATGCGCGCCCATTCAAAGCTCCTGCTCACCAGCAAGAACAAGAGCAGGATGCAGACGGATGATGCACGGTCATGGTCTGGCGAAAACCCGCAGACGATCCTGTTTCCCATGCAGGACCGGGAACTGCTGGAACGGAACTTGGACTTGGCGTCCGCCCTGCTACGACAGCACCCCCCGACACAGGATGCACACGGCGGCGCCATAGCACACGATGTGCCGGCCGAGGACATCGCACTGTTCCTGAGGCGTTATGAAGGGCACCCGAACAGCATTGCATTTCAGGGTGCAGAGATTGCCGACTGGATCCTGGAGCGAGCCGAAGCGGGAGAGCTGACGAACTGGACCGTGTTCGTAGCCAACCCGCAGCGGGAACGACAGGTACTCCTGGGTGGAAGGCCTTTCGGCCTTGTTCGACGCTCTTTGCAGGCCAACGAGTCGATCGGCATCCTGATCGATCCACGCCATGAAGGTGTCGATCTGCATGGCGGACCGGAGAACTACCGCGCTGGCTCAGGCTTCAATGCACGGGCAATGCGCGAGGACCGACCTGCGCATCAGGGCCTGCTCCTGCTCTACCCCCTGGATCCCGAACCTCTCCGCGCGCCAACACAGGCAGTGCTGGGCCTCGCGCTTTCGCTGCCCCGCACTGCGGACGGCGAACAACGGCTTGTCGTGAACCGTGGGGTACGCAATGGTTGAGATCACACAAGACCGCTGGGCAAGTCTGCGCGAGCAGCGACTTCCGCACGAGGACATCTACGAACAGGCGGCCGAAGACCTGGAAGCAGCGCTGATCGGAGTGTCAGACGACGGACGCTTGCACCTGCTGCTGGCCATCGATGTCGCCCCGCAAAACCTGCCGCCGGACCTGCAGAGCCTTCAGGTCCGCATCCTGGAAGGTGGACAGACTTGGCTGGACGTTTCCGCACGCAGCCACCACGAAGAGCTACTTACGCTGGTAGCCAACAAGGTCCTCCACGCTATCTGCATTGAAGGCCGCGATCCTGCTGTCTCGGTTGAACGCATCATCGACGACATGCGTGCGGCATTGCGCCCGCTCGCACTTGACCTGAGCGCGGCAGAGCAGATCGGTCTATTCGGCGAGCTCTGGGTGCTGTCCAATGTGTTGCTCCCGACCATCGGACCGCGTGTCAGCCACCTTTGGAGCGGGCCTGAAGGTGAACGTCATGATTTCATCGGACAGGGCGTCCACGTCGAAGTGAAAACCACCACGCGATTGGAACCGAAGCACGAAATATCCCGTCTCGATCAGCTGAAAGCGCCCGCCAGCAAGCGCCTCCTGTTTGTCAGCGTCATGCTGGAGCGCAGTCTGGGCGGCGATGAAACGCTGGCAGACCGCGTCGATGAAATTCGGGAGAAGCTGGTATCCGATGGGCGTGCGCTAGATGTTTTCGATTCGCGCTTGGCACAACTCGGCTGGCACGAGGGCCTACGACAGACAGGCGCCCTTCTCCGGTTCACATTTCGCGATGTCCATGTCTTTGAAGTTGCCGGCAACTTCCCCAGGCTCCCCGATGACTACGTGCCGCCACTCGGTGTGACCGGCATTAGGTACAGCATTAATGTCGGCAGCCTGCCGTCGCTCGACGTATCGGAAGTTCAGGAGGTTCTTCTAACCGCCTAACGCGTCACAGCACAATCTGCGCTGCCATACGCTTCGGCAGGTTGACGTCGCTTGTATGCAGGGTTATTTGAAGACCTTCCCTAGGCTCTGTATGTAATCGGTTGCTTTAAGCACCGCAGCGAACAAGTAAGCGAAACCATCACTACAAAGCTCCCGGCCAGCGTGTCATAGCGGGTGGTAGGGCGGAAATTTCCTTTAGCCATCCGTACATTCGCTCGATGATGTTCCGCTGCGCGTACTTGGGCTTGTCGAAGAATCGAGGAAGCCCCGATTTTGCCTTGCACTTCATTTCTCACAACGGGATGACCGACTATCATTCGATAGCGGTCGTAGTACTGCCGCAGAGCTGCTGCGTCATAACCTTTGTCCGCGTGTTGCCATTTGCGCGCTTACGTGGCCGTCCGCGATCGTTGGGCGGATGGGCACCGTCTAGAAGGTGGACGCGTACCGCCGTGGAATCGATCATCCAGGTCTTCAGGTCGATTTGTCTGTTTTCATTGAGCTAGATCTGCAACCGCTTCAGCATTTGGTCGAATACGTGCAGATTGCTCCAATCACGATAGCGCTGATACACACTGGACCATGGCCCGAACTCGTTTAGCATATCGCGCTATGGGGCACCGGAGCACAGCACCCACAAAGCGGTGTTTTGCATCTCTCTGTCGTTGCTACGAAGTCGGCCCCTTCGCGTATGGCCAACGAACAAATCAGCAACCGTGTCCCACGTATCGCCGAGAGATCATATCGATCGACCCTTACTGGGTTCATTGTGTTGGGAGTGATGGGCGACTCTACGAAAAACTGGGAGCTACGGGTGATTCGTCGGTTATCGACGAGTTACGTACAGAGCCTAGGGTATTTGCTTTTAAATACTCCCTAAGTCAGGACAGGATTGGGCTGAATTTCTTGAGTCCTTTTCTGTTTGGAATATTTAAAGAATGCTAGACTCATTGCTTGAACGGGGCGTTGCTGTGTGTAAACGACTCTAGATGGTCAGATTTTTAACTCGATACAGATACGAAGCGAATACAGGAGCTATTAACAGCGTCAGTCCAGAGTTTGCAATCGATATTTCAAGGTTTTCGTGGTGATGCTAGTGTTGGTATATGGGGTGTCCCATATACCAAAGTAAATTTGGTCAGTCTTCCTGTTCTTCATTGATATCGATTGTTTCTTCAGTTCCATTGATTGTGAAGCTGAAGGACGCAGCGATATGGTCTTGAATTGACTTTTCTCGAAGAATGATAAATTCGTCAAAATCCGTTTTTGATTTTGTAGGCCTCTTAAGAACATCGAATGCGCTACGTTCGATAAATTGAAGTCTATAATTTTCGGAAATTATTACGTCGTTTTGACTCTTGCCAGCTTCTCTGATGTGATCCGAAGGATTTCCATTGATCCATCGTCTATTAGTCTCAGACTCTAAAAACATTAGATTCAGTATCACGTCACCCTGGTCTCCCTTATTCCATCCTGAAATTGTCGGAAGATATTTTTTCGGAAAAATGTGATGTTTTTCCGTTTGGAAGGCGCCCGGGCGAAAGCCAATACCGTTTGATGATACTGGGTCTTTCGGGCTTCGGGAGTTGATGAGCCCTCGAATCAGCTTTCCAATAGCGCCGTTAGGTGAGTGCCGTAAAAGTCTAGGTATAGTAACTTCAGTTATCCAGGGCGGAGAAGATGAATCGTCATCAAGCCAAAGCTTGAAGTCTTCGTAGTCGCGAACTTGTTTGTTGTGAACGCCTTCTTGATATCTTTGGGATAGCGCAGATCCAACATACCAGCGCGCCAACTTCTTTTCTGCGTTTGTTTTTTCTAAACCTTTGAGGTTTCGGCTATTGATTTCTTTTAAGGCTAGCGCCATTGGTGCGTAGATAGCGTCATAAGGAACCATGTCTACCCCCTTAGAATCTAATGCGGCGCCGAGGTTGTCCGTTAGAAAACGGCCTAATGCTTCAAGAGCATTATATGCTGGCTCTTTATGGGTTGTATAAAGTTCAGCGTTCATTGTTTTTGGTAGGTTTGCCTTCTTAGGTTCCTTCCCACCTAGCATGGCAATTGTTTGTAAAAGTATTTCACCAGTGCTGTCCATGTTTTCATAGTATTTGCCCTGTTCGCGAAAGTCTTTTATTTCCTGAGATAGGTCAATATCCTTAGGGTATAGAATCGATACTACAAGTTCAAAGGGTGTGAGCATTTGGCCTGTTGTGTTTAAGGTTGTGAATATTCGACTGATAGATTCAATTTGAGTGGCGGATTCAATCTCGATTACCGGAACAGTGTCAGTTTTTGCTAGGCTGAAAAAAGGTACGATTAGGCGATAGGCAAAATTGGTTCGCTCAGGATAAGCTTGAAGGTAGTCGAGGATGGCTAAATTTAATTCCGTCGAGTCTGCCAGTATCGATGTGCATAGCAAGTGTCTCTTCACCAATAGCGAGCGAGGATCATTCGTGCGCTGCCTAGCAATGAGGTAACTGTCCGTTTCGTCGAGATCATGAACAAATTTAATTACTTCATCCTTGTTTTCAAAGTTTATTTTTTTTGTGTTGCAAATCTCGAGAAGGCGATCCAGGTGAATATAGTATTGCCTCGGTCCGGTGGCATACAAAAGATGAATCCCAGCGGTAAGCCGCTGCTGGCCATCCAATACAAGAAAGTCGGCGTCTTTATCCGGGGCCTGAACACATGCTCCCTCAAACGTTCTCGGGGCAAGTAACTCGTTTTCACCTTTTAAAAAAAGCAGAGCACCAATAGGGTAACCCTGGCGAAGAGAGTCAAAAAGTTTAATTACTTTGTCTGTTCTCCAGCGCCATCCTCTCTGAAAAGCCGGAAGCTTTAACTTTCCATCATGTGCATCTGTTACGAGGTCACGGAAGGAACGGGCGCTGGAGGTCATGACAATTATCCTGTTGAACGGGGTAGAATTTTTCTATGCCAGATACTTATTTTCGTTAGCACTCATAGGCAAATGTAGACTATCGCACTTACTTGGCTAAAATGGCAACGTGCTGATGTGGGTATGGAGCATCTGCACAAATCGAGTGAATCTCCCCTATAGTGATTCGCACGAAATGTCTGCTTTACGCCGTGAACTGTCCTACACCATGGACGACTATGGGGCGAGTGCAGCGGGTCTGGGAAGGGAGCTGTCTCAGCCTAAAGTCCGAAACCCATGACGCCTTTAGACCTCGAACGATCAATCTAACGGTGAGCAGGTAGTAACATCGCGTGTCCTTGCTGTGCTGCTCTAGGTGATGCTTGAGAAACCACTCCAGATGCTTCCTCCTCCAGCCCCAAGGCGTCCCCTGATGCCGCCGCTCAGCTATAGCAGCCTGGATAACTCCCGCCTGCCGCAAATGCCGCTGCCGCGTCGCATGCGATCCAGTCAACACCCCACTCAAGAAAGCCTCCATATCAAACGTCTTGGTCATACCCGCCCCCAATGTAGGAGGCTACATCGATCCGACCATGCCCGAGCTCATAGCTGATCTGTATTCGAACCTCCCGGTCCAAGCGCGGATTGATGGCATAGCAACGACCGCCATTAGCAGGCGCAGGATGTTGGGTAATCTGCTCGTAGCGTTCACAGGCATAAGCCGCGCGCAATTCATGAAAGCCTTTCACGGAGTTTTTTATGCAGGATGTGCCGCGATGCCCCGGCTACCCGCTGCAATACATTCGCGTAGCACTCGTTCGGCGCAATCATGTTGCGGCTCCCCGTCGGCGTCACCTTTGCCGCAAACGTCAGCGCATCCCTAATATGTCCATCCACCCCAACCCATCGCGGCGATGAAGCACCACCTCGGCCACCCTTTGTGCCTTCCTGGATGTTGATCGTGCCGAGCCTTTCAGCCTCCCGGATTAACAGGGGTAAATCAGCCAATATGGTCTCGCACAACCGCATCCCAGTGGCTCGAGCCAACTGAATCATGGCCGCAGCGCGTATGGGGATGCGAAGCCTCGCTATATCCAAGGGCTGAGCCGGAGAGGCCTAGAGCAAGATGAGTAGGCCACTGCCGCCAGTGAGCCTGACGGCGTGCCCTTTGGTACTGCTGCCGCAGCGTTACCGGATCGGTACCACGCGATCCCGCGCCACATTGATCGCGCTGGTCGAGAGGTTGCCGGTTGCCGCTTTCTGAATGTACTCACTCCACCAGACCATCATCGGTCGTCGGCGCTCGATGTAACCCGCCCGGTTATACGCGCTGCGCACCTCATCCTTATCTACATGCGCCAGCGCGACCTCGATCAGTTCGGGGTCCCAACCTTGCTCGTTGAGGATGGTGCTGGCCATCGAGCGCAGCCCGTGGCTGACGAGCCGATCCTGGAAGCCCATCCTTTTGAGCGCCATGTTCGCTGTCTGGCTGTTGGCGTGGGTACGGGGATCCCGGTCAGAGGGAAACACGTATTCACGGTTGCCGCTGAGTGGGCGGACCGTGGTCAGCAACGCAAGCGCCTGGTCTGTGAGCGGGATCGCATGGGGTCGGCGCTTTTTCATACGCTCGGCGGGGATGACCCACAGAGCTTTATCGACGTCGATATCGGTCCACTGTGTGGTGGCCGCTTCGGCGGGCGGGGTCATGGTGTGGAGTTGCCATTCGAGCAAACAGCGGGTGATGCGCTTGATGCTGGCATTGGCGATTTCCATCATCAACTTAGGAAGCTCTTCGGGTGGAAGCGCTGCCATGTTTTCTTTCTTGGGCTTTTTGAACACCGCACGAATGCCGCTGAGCGGGTTGGCGAAGATCAACCCGGAGTTAACCCCGTAGGTCATGATCTCGTTGAGCCGCTGGGTAACCCGCTTCACCGTTTCCAAGCTGCCCTTGGCTTCGAGTGGCCGAAGCAACTCGATCACCATTGGTGCGGTGACTTTTATCAGTGGGGTTTTCTTCAGGCTCGGCAGCACGTGCAGCGTGAGCGAGTGCCAAATGTCTTCGGCGTAGGCGGGGGTGACTGAGTCCTTCTTGAGCTCGAGCTAGGCGAGGGCGACGTTCTCGAAGGTATGCTCGGTTTCGGCGCGCCTGGCTTCATTGATGGTATTGCAATGCACCTTGGGGTCGATGCCCTGGGCAAGCAGTTCGCGGGCCTCGACGTCCTTTTTCCGAGCGTTCGCCAAGGGTAGCTCAGGGTAGGTCCCGAAGCCGATGTTGATACGCTTTTGGTCACCGGTTCGCGGTAATTGAAATTCCACAAAAGGGAGCCGTTGCTACGCACGCGAAGCTGCAAACGGTCACCGTCTGTGAGGACAAAATCCTTGGGCCAGTTCAGTTTGACTCCCTTCAGTTGTCGGTCGGATAGTCGCAGGGCTGGAGCAGGCATGAGATCTACCTCAGGCGCTATTTTGGTATTCCAGAGATTAGCCCCCAAGCCGCAGGAATACGACATGGAATACCTGAACGGTCAGAACTCGGCGGATGCCAAAAAAACTCGGAAGCGCTGAAAGCCCTGTATTTCGTGGCCTCGAGGCACAAAAAAAGACGTCCATGGACGTCTTTTTTTGATCATTTGGTGGAGCCGGGGGGAATTGAACCCCCGTCCGCCAGTACTCCGCTGTCGGTACTACATGCGTAGCCGTGTCTATTAAGTTAACCCTCAGCGACCCGACGGGCAGGGTGCTTTGGGCGAGTTGTGTAAGTTTTAGCCGCTTCGTCCACAACGTACTGCACGGCGATTCTGTTCTATATGACAATCACTTTGGGTTTACAGACATCCCCTGATGATTGCTGGACCCGAAGGTACCAGGAGGGAAGGGCTAAGGCTGCTTACGCAGCGAGAGCGTATTCCCCGTAGGTTTCGTCATTGGCAACTATAGGAAGTTGCAACAGTGGATTTACGAGTTCTGTTACCAACTCGGCATGCACCTAAAGTTTCGCAACCGGCGTCGAATCCAAAACGGCCCCGAGCCTGGCGCTCTGTGAATCAAGTGAGCAACAAGCCTGCACAGTGTACGTCAACGTGACCCAGAAGGCCAACCCGAAGGTTCGCTATCACCGATCATGGGGTTGGTTCGTTGCTCTGTTTGTCCGCGAGTGCCAGTGCCTGGGTGGTCTCGGTGACGCATTTTCTGTCGTCGCCGGAGGCTTGTGAGGCTTCGGCGCTGGACATCAGTCGTTTGATCTCCATGGCGGTGTTCGTGGCGGTCGCCGGCAGCGCATTCACTTTGCCTTTGAGTTCTTGCAGTTTGCTTGTACACAGGTTGTTGTCCGCGGCAAATACAGGAGAGGCCAACATGACCGCGGAAATGAACAGGCCTGCGAGTGTGGTGCGTTTCATTGATAGCTCCTTGAGCTGAGGGGCCTACCTCAAAGACTCCGATTCAACGCAAGAATTCGTTTTTTTCAGAAAATGTGTTGCACCTCTCCATACCCCAGATGCAACAAAACCCGCCACTGGCGGGTTTTGGTTTGCTTCGAATCTGGTGCAGCCGGGCTTTGAACTCCCGGCTGCCAGTACTGCGTTATTGATGCATGCCAACGGGGGGCGGAAGGCCAGCCCGAAGTTCGGCCATGAGCCGAGTTACTTCCCGCCTTTTTTCGAGTCGGTGACGGCCTTGATGATGTCGTTGGTCTCGGCGATGCAATCATCAGTACCTTCCTTGGTACCTTTTGCCTGGTCGGCTTTGGCTTGTTCGACGGAGGCTTTTACCTGGTCAGTCATTTCTGGAGGAATCTGTGCCTTGCCGTTTTCGATGGTTTTCAGGTTGACCGCGCAAAGGTCTTCTGCAGCGTACGAAGTGGAAGCCATGATGGAAGCAGTAACGAACAAACCTAACAGTACCGAACGATTCATGTGTTTCTCCTTGAACTGAAGGACCAGCATTGCTGGCCATCAAATCGGTCTACCGAGTTTTGGGAAGGTCCCGCATTGGCGAGACTTGATCAGTGGACTGCGGTGGCACATCAGGGTTCTGCTTTTTGCTGTAGAGCTGTCGATTCCGAAATGTAGGGATGTCAAGGAAGGTGCATCGATGCACCTTCCAGTAGATCCTGCTATCAGGGCACCCTAGCCTGGGTAACGCGGTCCACCAGATAGACTAGTCCGTGGTAGTCAATGCCGCCATGTTGCGTCAAACCGATCTCACAGGTGCGGCTGGTGGAAATGCCTTCGCTGCATTGTTGCACCGCGTCCTTGAGCGTGCGCAGCGAATGGGCATTCAACTGCGGCGTGGTGAAACCCTTGTCGCCAGCGAAGCCACAGCAGTGGATGCCTTCAGGGATGACCACGTTTTTACTGCATTTGCGCGCCAGATCGATCAGCGCCTGACTTTCGCCGAGGTGCTGGGTGCTGCACGTGACGTGCACCGCAACCGGCGCTTCCTGCGGTGTGAAGTCGAGGCGATCCATCAAGTGCGTGCGAATGAAGCGCACCGGGTCGTACAGGTCCAGACGGGTTTCGCCCATGTCCTGGACCAGGCGCAAGGTGCACGGGCTGGTGTCGCAGTAGATCGGGTCAAGCCCGCCGCGACTGGCGTGCAGCAAGGCGCCAAGCAACTCTTGGCGTTTGTGCTCGGCTTGCTCGGCGTAGCCTTTGGACGCGAACGGCTGACCACAGCACAGGTTGTCGAGGTTGTCCGGGAAAACCACCTGGTAGCCGGCCTTTTCCAGCAGGCCTCGGGTCTTGTCGTGCAGCGACATTTGTTCCGTATCGCCTGCTGCCGGCCCCATGGCCCGTGATACGCACGCGGCCAGGTACACCACCCGCGGGCGCTCATCGTTGATCGCCGGACTGATGCGAATCGGCCGTTCAGGCTGGGGCATGGCGTTGGTCCACTGCGGGATTTGCCCTTTGGACAGCTTGCTCACGGTAGCGGAAAGCTTTGCCAGCCGCGGTGCCCCCAACAGCATTCGGGCGCCGTTGGCCACGTGCAGGGTAAAGCGCGCGCCTTGCAGGGCCGTGGCGAAATTTCCTTCAAGCCAGTTGGCGGTTTTCGTATGCGTTGCCTTGCGGCTGCGCAGTTTTTTCACCAGTTCGCCGGTATTGATGCCTACAGGACAACGTTGCGCGCACAGGCCGGTGGCGGCGCAGGTATCGATGCCCTGGTATTCGTAGGCGGCTTCGAGTTCGCTGGTGTCGATGCCGGCGCGTTTTCTCGCCTGAATGTCGCGCCAGATCACGATGCGTTGGCGTGGGCTCAGGGTCAGGCCTTTCGACGGGCAGACCGGTTCGCAGAAGCCGCATTCGATGCACTTGTCCACAATCTCGTCGGCGGCCGGCAAGGGCTTGAGGTGCTTGAGGTGGATCTGTGGATCTTCGCTGAGCACCACATCCGGGTTGAGAATGCCGTCGGGGTCGAGCAAGCGCTTGAGTTGCCACATCAACTGGTAGGCATCGCTGCCCCATTCCAGTTCGACGAACGGCGCCATGTTGCGCCCGGTGCCGTGTTCGGCTTTCAGCGAACCACCGAATTCCACTGCCACCAGTTGCGCCACGTCATCCATGAACGCCTGATAACGTGCGACTTCTTGCGCGTTGTTGAAGCCTTGGGTGAAGACGAAGTGCAGATTGCCTTCCAGCGCGTGTCCGAAAAGGATCGCTTCGTCGTAGTGATGTTTGTCGAACAGTTCGATCAGGCGGTTGACGCCGATGGCCAGTTGTTCGACCGGGAACGTGACGTCTTCGATGATCACAGTGGTGCCGGTCTTGCGCACGGCGCCGACGGCAGGGAAGGTGTCCTTGCGGATGGCCCAGAGACGGGCGTTTTCCTGCGGGTCTTCGGTGAAGTCGACCTGCTTTTCCACCGGGAACGCGTTCAGCGACGCCATGATCTGCGCCAGTTGTTCATGGAGCAAGCTGGACGACGCGGCACGGGACTCGATCAGCAAGGCGCAGGCATTGTTCGACAGATGCTGTACGAAAGGCGGCATGCCGGGTTTGTCCTGCACTGAACGCAGGCTGCGCCGGTCCAGCAGTTCCACAGCCGACACCGGCTGGCTTTTCAGTACGGTGACCGCGTTGCAGCAGGTCTCGACATCCGGAAACACAATCAGGGCCGAGGCTTTGTTCGGGTGGTCGATCACGGTGTCATAGGTCACTGCACTGATGAACCCGAGCGTGCCCTCGGAGCCCACCAGCAAGTGGCTCAAGATATCCACAGGCTCGTCGAAATCGACCAGGGCATTGAGCGACAGGCCGGTGGTATTTTTCAGACGGTATTTGTGGCGGATTCTCGCAGCCAGTTCGGTGTTTGCCCGGGTCTCACGCCCCAGGGTCGCCAGACGCTCCAGCAGGTCGGCGTGGCTTTGACGAAACGCCGCGACACTGGCGGCATCTTCAGTATCGAGACGACTGCCATCGGCCAGTACCAGTCGAATGCCGGCCAGGGTGTGATAGGTATTTTGTGCCGTGCCACAGCACATGCCGCTGGCGTTGTTGGCGACGATTCCACCGATTTTGCAGGCGTTGATCGACGCCGGGTCCGGGCCGATCTTGCGTCCGAAAGGCGCCAGCCAGGCGTTGGCCTGGGCACCGATCACGCCCGGTTGCAGGCGGATTTGCGTGCCTTGGCCGCGGATCTCGCGGCCATTCCAGTTATCCCCAAGCACGATCAGCACCGAATCGCTGATGGCCTGGCCGGACAGGCTGGTGCCGGCGGCGCGAAAGGTCACCGGGACTTGATCGCGCTGCGCCAGTTTCAGCAGCGCCACTACTTCGTCTTCGGCCTCGACACGGATCACCAGTTGCGGAATCAAACGATAGAAACTGGCATCGGTGCCGAAGGCGAGGGTCGACAACGGGTCGTCGAAACGTCGCTCTTGAGGAATCAGATGCTGTACATCACGCAGGAAAGCGGCCGGTAGACTCATTGGTCCTCCAGAATCAGCACCACCAGGTCCTTCGGACCGTGGGCGCCGTATGCCAGGACTTGTTCGATGTCGGCGGTCTTCGACGGGCCGGACACCAGCAACGCATTGGTCGGCATGCCCTGGGCCCATTCAAATTCCTGTTGCACCTGATAGAAGTTGTCGCGGATTTCACTGGCCTTGAGCAGGGCGAAATGTACCGGTGGCGCGAGGCTCATCAAGCGTGGCTCTTCTCGTGTCGGCCACAGGATCAGGCTGCCGGTCGCAGCGATGGCGCCGAGGGTGCCGGTGAGGCTGGCCGGAGTGTCGTTGAACAGTTCGGCTTTCCATTCTTCGACCGGGCGGTCGTAAGCCTTGAGCACCGGCAGACCGGAATTTTTCGCCCAGTGCTGTGTGATCCGTTGACCGTGGGGCGTGGTCGGTGCGATCAGCAGGCTTGGCAACTGGCGCTCGCGCAGCAATTGCGCTAACAGCGCCGGCCACTCTTCGCCGGACGTCAAATGGATTTCCGTGTGCACCGCCTCCATCAATTTGCGCAGTTGTGGAATGCGTTGTTCAGGTGCGTAGGTGTAAGGCTGGGTCACCAGGTCGACATCAAAGTTGTCAGCCACTGGTGTGGTTCCTGTCAGACTTTTACGCAGTTTGGCGAGGATATTTTGCTTGGCGCTCATCAGCGGTCTCCCTGTTTGGCCAAGTGCTCGCGGGCCATGTCATGCAGTGAGCGGGCGGCGGGTTTCGGTGCGCTGTGGTTTTGCGTCCACGGCCCGACATTGCTCGGCGTGAGGGCGCGCAAACGGGTGGCGAAGAAGCCAAAGACGCGATACAGCGTCGGCGAACTGTTGAGCTTCGCCCAGGCGTTCCAGATGAATCGTTCCTTGCGCGAATACTTGCTGCCCTGGCCGCGCATCACTTGATGGGGGCTGTCCGGGGCCTTGACGTTTTCTTCGCGCAAACGGCGCAACAATGAAGGAATCGGAATTTTCACCGGGCAGACTTCCCCGCAGGCACCGCACAGCGATGAAGCGCTCGGGTGATCCGGGACCTTAGCCAGGCCCACCATGTGCGGGGTGACGATTTTTCCGATAGGGCCTGGGTAGACTTCCCCATAGGCATGACCGCCGATTCGGGTGTACACCGGGCAGTGATTCATACAGGCGCCGCAGCGGATGCAGTTCAGGGTCTGGCGCAATTCGCTGTCGGCAAAGGCCTGGCTGCGGCCGTTGTCGAGCAGTACGAGATGCACTTCCTGCGGACCGTCGAGCTCATGCTCCTTGCGTGGACCGGAGATCATGTTGACGTAGGTGGTGATCGGGATGCCCAGGGCCGAGCGGGTCAGCAGCGACAGAAGCGGCACCACATCGCGCAGGTTTTCCACGACTTTTTCGATACCGGTGACGGCGATGTGCACGGGTGGCACGGTGGTGGTCATGCGGCCGTTGCCTTCGTTTTCCACCAGCAGCAGAGTCCCGGTTTCGGCCACGGCGAAGTTGACACCGGAGACGCCGATGTCCGCTTCGAAGAATTTCTGTCGCAAGACCTTGCGACCGATCTGAATGAGTTGGTCAACGTCCTTGGTGTATTCCACCCCAAGTTTGTCGTGGAACAAGGACGCGACCTGACCGGCGTTCTTGTGGATTGCCGGCATGATGATGTGTGAAGGCTTCTCGTGGTCGAGCTGGACGATGTACTCGCCCATGTCCGATTCCAGGCATTCAATGCCCCGGTCAGCGAGGAAGTGGTTCATCTCCATTTCTTCGCTGACCATCGATTTGCCCTTGATCACTTGCCGCCCCTCGTGAGCGCGGATGATCGAGAGGACGATGCCGTTGGCCTCGTCCACCGTTTCCGCCCAGTGCACTGTCACACCGTTGCGGGTCAGGTTCTGTTCAAGTTGTTCGAGCAGCTCGGGCAACTTGGATAACGCACGGGCGCGGACGGCATTGCCCAGCGCGCGCAAATGTTCTCTTTCATGGGCATCGCTGAACGCCGCGGCCCGTTTGCTCATCAGTGAATCCATCGCCTTGCGAAAGTTGCCTCGCAATTGCGCATCACCCAGCGCATTGTGGGCGCGGGTGCGGAAATCTTCTTCTACGGCGACCGTAGGAATAATCGCGGAAGTGCTCATCGGGCACCTCCGGTACGCTGCCAGAGGAAGCTGGCCAGATGCTGACCGCGTAACGCTTCCTGCTGTTTTTCCAGCGAGCCGTTGATGTTCATCAAACAGCCGCAGTCGGCACTCAACACCTTGTGCGCGCCGGATTGCTTCAACGCCCGGGTCTTGTCAGCCACCATCGCGCCGGAAATGTCTGGCATACGGACGCTGAATGTCCCACCAAAGCCACAGCACTCACTTTCGTGATCGTGATTGACCCGCTCCACATTGCTCAACTGCGCCAACAACTCGCGGCCGTGCAGGTGGGTGTTCATTTCGCGGCGTGCCGAACACGAGGTGTGCAGCGCCACTTTCACCGGTTCGCCGTGGTCCTTGAGTTGCACCTTGCAGACAAACAGCAGGAACTCGGACAGTTCGTAGGTTCTGGCAGCCAGCGCCTCAACCTGTTTCAACGTCTGCGGCTCGTCCTTGAACAAGTCGGCATAGTGTTCGCGCAACATCCCGGCACAAGAACCCGACGGCACCACCACCGGATAATCCCCGGCAAACAGCGCCAGTTGCGAGCGCGCCACGGTCCGCGCCTGCTCGGTGTAACCCGAGGTGTAGGCCGGTTGTCCGCAGCAGCTTTGCCCTTGCGGGTATTCGACACGAATGCCTTCGCGCTCCAGCAGGTGGATCGCGTCCATCCCGGCTTCGGGGTAGAACAAATCGACCACGCAGGTGCCGAACAGATAGACCCGCGAGGGTTTCTCGCTGGGGTATTGCCGAGGCTCGGGCGGTGGCGGGGCGACGCGGGTCGCGTTCGGCACAGCGTTGTAAAAAAGCTCGCTCATCAGGCGTGTCTCCGGGTGGGCCCGGTTATTCGTCTGTCGAGGCTGCTGAATATAGAGTCGGAAGCTTTCAGCAGCCTTACAGACCGGGGTGTGAATTGCGGACGCCGGGGGCGTGGCCCGGCGTCGGTTTTTTCCGTTTTGCTTGTAGCCCTTAGTGCACCAGCATGCCGGTGAACCAGTAGGCCTGGGCCAGGGTGATCAGGCCGACGATCGTTGCAAAGAATAGGCTGTGCTTGAGGGTGAAGCGGAACAGATCCGATTCCTTGCCCACCAGGCCGGTCGCGGCGCAGGCCACGGCGATCGACTGTGGCGAGATCATCTTGCCGGTCACGCCGCCACTGGTGTTCGCTGCCACCAGCAAGGTGTCGTTGACGCCGATCTGGTGTGCGGTGGTCGCTTGCAGTGAGCTGAACAGGGCGTTGGACGAAGTGTCGGACCCGGTGAGGAACACGCCCAGCCAGCCGAGGAACGGCGAGAAGAACGGGAACGCCGCACCCGTCGCCGCCAGTACCAGAGCCATGGTCGAGGACATACCCGAGTAGTTGGTCACGAAGGCAAACGCCAGTACCATGCCGATGGACAGTATCGGCCAGCGCAGTTCGTAGAAGGTCTCCTTTAAAGTGGTCAGACCAGTTTTAATGTTGATCTTCAGCACTCCCATCGAGATCAGCGCCGAGAAGAAAATCGCTGTGCCGGTGGCGGAAATCGGGTCCAGTTTGAACACTGCCGGAAGGGCGGTGGGTGCGGCCACGATGGGTGCGACCTTGATCACCATTTGATCGAGATGCGGGATCGCGAAGTTGAACACGAAGCTGTACATCGAACCGCCGGCGGCGAACATCGCCTTGAACGATTTCAGGGTCCAGATGGTGACCAGTACAGTCAGGATCAGGAATGGCGACCAGGCCTTGAAAATTTCCCCAAGACTGTAGGGCGAAGCCACGGTGGTGCGCTTTTGGCCGAAACCGCCGACGCTGGCGCCCACCACGGAGGCCGAGACAGCGCCGACGATGTGTTGTCCGGCTGCACGTTTCGGCTGCCAGACCTTCAAAAACAGGGTCAGGGAAATCAGGCTGGCCAGTGCCGAAGTAATGTCCGGCAGTTCCGGGCCGATGAAGTTCGAGGTGAAATACTGGGTCACGGCAAAGCTCAGGCCGGCCACCAGTGCTGCCGGCCAGGTTTCCCGCACGCCGCGCAGACCGTCCATCATGAACACCAGCCAGAACGGCACGAACAGCGACAGCAGCGGCAGCTGGCGGCCGGTCATGGCGCCGATCTTGAACGCGTCGATGCCGGTCACTTGCCCGGCAACGATGATCGGAATGCCCAGGGCGCCGAAGGCCACCGGCGCGGTGTTGGCGATCAGGCACAGGCCGGCGGCATACAGCGGATTGAAGCCAAGACCTACCAGCAGGGCGGCGGTAATCGCTACAGGTGCGCCGAAACCGGCTGCACCTTCGAGGAAGGCGCCGAAGCAGAAACCGATCAGCAGGACCTGCAGGCGCTGGTCATCGGTGATCGACAGGACCGAGCTGCGGATGACTTCAAACTGGCCGCTCTTGACCGTCAGTTTGTAGAGGAACACCGCTGCCACGATGATCCAGGCAATCGGCCACAGGCCATAGGCGAAGCCATATCCGGCGGCGGCGAACGCCATGTCGACCGGCATCTGGAAAGCGAAGATCGCCACCAGAATCGACAAAGCCAGAGTGATGCTGCCGGCTACATGTCCTTTGAGGCGGAACACGGCCAGGGCCAGGAAGAAAAACACGATAGGGATAACGGCTGCGAGTGCGGACAGGCCGAGGCTGCCGAGCGGGGTATAGAGCTGTTGCCAGGTTTGCATATGGGGTGGCCCCTAATTGTTGTTGGTCAGGCACTGATCAGCGTTCTTGGATAATTGGTAAGACCAATTTACAATCGCTGTTGGCTAGGGTAAAAGCCTTGTAGGCGGTGTGTCAATTTGCCGCCCTAAAACTTTTGTCGAATGCAAAGTGCGCAGGGGCGTTTGCCTGGTATGACCAAATGCGCAGTGGCAGGTGCCGGCGTGGCGCCGATAGGCCAGAATAGAGCCCCGGCGAGCCGTCGGGTCGTGGAGAAATCGAGTTATGGGGTTTGATCAGATTCGTCAGCGCCGTTTGTCTGACGACATTGTCGAGCAGCTTGAGGGCATGATCCTCGAGGGCACGCTGAAGGCGGGTGAGCGATTGCCGGCCGAACGTGCGTTGGCCGAACAATTTGGCGTGTCACGCCCTTCGTTGCGCGAAGCCATCCAGAAGCTGACCGCCAAGGGCCTGCTGGTCAGTCGCCAGGGGGGCGGCAACTATGTGGTGGAATCGCTGGGCACGACCTTCAGTGATCCCTTGTTGCAGTTGCTGGAAAGCAACCCCGAGGCACAGCGTGACCTGCTGGAGTTTCGCCATACGCTGGAGGCATCTTGCGCCTACTATGCGGCGCTGCGTGCCACTGATGTGGATCGCGAGCGGCTGACCGCGGCATTCAACGAGTTACAGGACTGTTATTCGCGTCATGAAGAGGTGAGTCGCGCCGAAGAAGGGGCTGCGGATGCCAGATTTCACCTGGCGATCGCCGAGGCCAGCCACAACGCCGTGTTGTTGCACACCATTCGCGGGCTGTTCGATCTGCTCAAGCGCAACGTGGTGACCAACATCGGCGGCATGTACAAGCAGCGCACTGAAACCCGCGACATGCTGATCACGCAGCATCGGGAGTTGTATCAGGCGATTATCGAAGGAAGGGCGGAGCAGGCGCGGGAAGTTTCCAGTCGACACATTCTGTATGTGCAGGAGGTGCTGGAGGAAGTGCGCCAGGAAGTGCAGCGCATGGCCCGCGCGGAGCGGCGCAAGGGGATGTAGCCAGTCAGTTTTGTATGGCTTGTGGGATTGCTTTCGCGGGCAGGCCCGCTCCCACAGATACACCGAAACCCTGTGGGAGCGGGCCTGCCCGCGAAAGGGCCTTAAAGCGAAAGAATTACTCTTCCTTGCCCTTGTTGCGTACCGCGCGCTGCAACTCGCGACCGGCGTCGCGTTCGCGCTCGGTGTCGCGTTTGTCGTATTCCTTCTTGCCCTTGCCCAGTGCGATCTCGCACTTGACCATGTGCTTGCTCCAGTACCAGGACAGGCACACGCAGGCGTAACCCTTTTGCTGCACGGCAGCCGACAGCTTTTCCAGCTCGCGCCGGTTGAGCAGCAACTTGCGGGTGCGGACCGGGTCAGCGATGACGTGGGTGCTGGCGGTCGTCAGGGGCGTGATGTGGCTGCCGAGCAGCCAGGCTTCGCCATCCTTGAGCAGCACGTAACTGTCTACCAGTTGCAGCTTGCTTGCCCGCAGACTTTTTACTTCCCAGCCGGCCAGGACCAGACCAGCCTCGAACCGATGTTCGATGAAGTAATCGTGTCGCGCCTTTTTATTTTGCGCGATGGTCCCTGTTGGGTGTTTCTTCTGTTTAGCCATAGGGGCGGCATTATAGGGAGTTACAACAGAGTCGGCTATGGGGTTGCTACATGCTTGAGCAGGTTGATTGAATCCCGGACAATGCGGCCTCTTTTTTGAACGCTTGGGCGTGATAACGATGTCGACAGACAAGGTTTCTGTCCACGGCAGTTGGGCTAGCCGCTGGGTCTTCATACTCGCCGCGACCGGTTCGGCCGTGGGATTGGGTAGTATCTGGAAATTCCCGTACATGGTCGGCGTCTATGGCGGCGGCGCCTTCGTGCTGATGTTCCTGGCCTGTATCGCGCTGATCGGCGTGCCGGTCATGCTGGCCGAAACCTTGATCGGCCGGCGTGCCCGGCAGAGTCCGGCCAACGCCTTGAGGACGCTGGCCGTCGAGGTGGGGCATTCGACCAAATGGTCCTGGGGCGCATTTGCCGGAATGATCACCGCGTTGCTGATCCTGTCTTTCTATAGCGTGGTGGGCGGCTGGTCGCTGGATTACATCATCGACATGGGGCGCGGCGACTTCCAGGGGGTAACGGCGGATCAGGTGGGGGCCTACTTCGGCAACGTGATCGCCGATCCCTGGCGCCTGACACTTTGGCACACGATTTTCATGCTGTTGTCGGCTGTAGTGATCGCCAGGGGCGTGGTTGCCGGGCTTGAACGCAGCTTGCGCATCATGATGCCGTTGTTGTTCGTCATGGTCCTCGTATTGCTGGGCTACAGCATGACCACCGGGCATTTCATGGAAGGCGCACATTTCATGTTCGACTTCCACCCGGAAAAGGTCATGGACGGCTTGTTGCCGGCAATGGGGCATGCGTTCTTTTCCCTGAGCGTGGGCGTTGGCTCGATCATGATCTATGGCGCCTACATGCCGAAGCACTCGTCGATTTCAGGGACGGTCGTTGGCGTGGCGCTGCTCGATACCTTTGTTTCCCTGGTGGCCGGCCTGGCATTGTTTCCGATTGTTTTTGCGGCAGGCCTGAATCCGAGCGAAGGGCCGGGGCTGATGTTCGTCAGCCTGCCGTTTGCGTTCGGCAACGTGGCTTTCGGCCAATTGATGGGCGTGGTGTTCTTCGTGCTGGTGGCGGTGGCAGCCTGGAGTTCGGCGATCTCCCTGCTTGAGCCGATGGTGGCTTACCTGGTCGAGCGCACTAAAGTGAGCCGTGCATGGGTCACGTTCTGGCTGGCTTTCAGTTGCTGGTTTGTTGGCCTGGGTACGGTGTTTTCCTTCAATATCTGGAAGGAGGCCAAGTTCTTCGTGAACGAAGGCGGGATGTTCCACCTCTATCAATGGGGAGCGGCAGGTGGTCTCGACTTCTTTGGCGTGATCGATTTCTTTACCTCGCGACTCATGTTGCCGCTTGGCGGTTTGTGTTTCGTGGTGTTTGCGGGCTGGATCATGGGGCGTGAAGCGGTGCGCGACGAGTTGTCGATGCGCAACCCTGCGCTGTTTGGCCTGTCCTTGTTCTTGATGCGCTATGTGGCGCCCATCGGCATTCTCGTAGTGTTTGCCGCCCAGCTGTGGAAGTGACGCTGACATGACGACACACATTTCACGTTCGGCCTTGCTGCCATATCCGGCGCAAGCGCTGTACGACCTGGTCAACGACGTGGCGCGCTATCCGGAGTTTCTGCCGTGGTGCTCGTCGGCCGAAGTACTGGAAAGCTCTCCTGAGCATATGCGGGCGAGCGTCGGAGTGGCGAAGGGGGGGCTCAGTCAGCACTTCGTGACGCGCAACACCCTGGTGTCCGGTCAATCGATCGAAATGAATCTCGAGGAAGGACCGTTCAATCAATTGCACGGTGTGTGGGTATTCAAGCCCTTGGGTGAAAAGGCCTGCAAGATCAGCCTGGATCTGTCGTTCGATTATGCCGGGCCGCTGGTTCGCGCCACTTTGGGGCCGCTATTCAACCAGGCGGCCAATACCCTGGTGGATGCGTTCTGCCAGCGTGCCAAACAGATACATGGTTGAGCTCATGATTGAGGTCGAGGTGGTCTATGCGGCGGTAGACCGCCAGGTACTGCTGACGGTGGCGGTGCCTGCCGGGACGACTGTGCGGGCGGCTTTGCTCAAGTCGGCGGTGGCTGAGGCGTTTCCGGAGTTGGATCTGGCTGGTTGCCCTGTGGGTATCTTCGGCAAAGTTGTAGCCGATCCAGAGCGTCGGCCTGTCCAGGCAGGGGACCGTATCGAGATTTATCGACCGCTGTTGGCTGATCCGAAAGAGGTGCGTCGACTGCGCGCAGCAAAAGCCGCCGAGGCCAAAGCGCGGAATCAGTGAGTGGCTTGAATGTGATGCAATAAAAAGCCCGGGCATGCCGGGCTTTTTATTGCGTCACAAATTATTGTGGCGAGGTGTCCAGCGGTTGCGGTGTCGGGACCGGAACGGTTTCTACACCGTCGACGTCCTTCTGGATCTGATCCAGCAACGAGCCTGGCTTGACCGGTTTTTCCGGTTTCGGCTTTTCGACGTTTTCTACCGGGGTAGCCACTGTCGTGCCGCTGTCCTTGCCCAGAATGGCTTCGTCACGGCTTACGCCTGGCATGAAGTCACCAGAGAGGCTGACAAGCTGATCATTTGAGTTGAAGATAACGCTGATGCGTTCCTGTTGGCGTTCACCGCCACCTGGTTGCAGGCTGTACAGATAATCCCAGCGATCGGCATGGAATGTGTCAGTCAGCAGAGGGTTGCCCATGATAAACCGCACTTGCTTGCGGGTCATTCCCGGGCGTAACTGGTCTATCATGTCCTGCGTGACGACATTGCCCTGCTGGATGTCGATTTTGTAAACCCCGGGGAATGAACAACCGGCGAGTGCGAGCAGTCCCACGAAGGTGAAACTGGTTAGCAAGAGCTTGGTGTTTTGCATCGGTGGGCGACTTCCACTATCTTGGCTGGGACAACGTAAACGCCGATCATACCCGCATTAAGAGAAGCTGCGAAGCAGCATCGCGAGAAAGCTGACCATGGTTGAAAATAGCGAACTACGCAAAGCCGGCCTCAAAGTGACCCTGCCACGGGTCAAAATTCTACAAATGCTCGATTCCGCCGAGCAGCGCCACATGAGTGCCGAGGATGTCTACAAGGCCCTTATGGAGGCTGGTGAGGACGTCGGTCTGGCCACGGTATACCGTGTTCTGACCCAGTTCGAGGCAGCTGGCCTTGTGGTGCGGCACAACTTCGACGGAGGCCATGCGGTCTTCGAGCTGGACGACGGAAAGCATCACGACCATATGGTCAACGTCGAAACCAGCGAAGTGATCGAATTCTTCGACGAAGAAATCGAGCGGCTTCAGAAAGCAATCGTCGACAAGTATGGCTTCGAGATGGTTGATCACAATCTGGTGCTGTACGTGCGCAAGAAAAAGTAAGCATGTCGCGCGAACATCGATTCGCGAAACGAACGAAGGCGACCCCAGGGTCGCCTTCGTGCTTTCTGCTCTCTATTTATTCAAGCTTTTGCGGCAACCACCATTTTTTTCGCGTGAGCCAGGGACTCCTTGGTGAGGTCGATGCCTCCCAGCATTCGTGCGACTTCTTCGACGCGGTCGTTTTTGCTCAGTTTGGAAACAGCCGTGCGGGTGGCATCTTCGCCGCGCACTTTATGCACAAATAGATGTTGATGACCCTGCGCTGCCACTTGTGGCAAGTGGGTCACGGTCAGCACCTGCCCGCGCTCGCCGAGCCTGCGCAGCAACTGGCCGACGATTTCTGCAGTCGGGCCGCCGATGCCGACGTCGACTTCGTCGAAAACCAGGGTCGGTACGCGGGAGGTCTGTGCGGTGATTACCTGGATCGCCAGGCTGATTCGCGACAGTTCGCCGCCAGACGCCACTTTTGCCAGGGCCTTCAACGGTTGGCCAGGGTTGGCGCTGACCAGCAGCTCCACCTGCTCCAGGCCATTTGGCAGCAGTTCGTCGCTGCTGTTCGGGCGCAGTTCAATGGTGAAGCGACCACCGGGCATGCCCAGGCGCTGGATCTCCTGCTCTACGGCGTTGGCCAGGCTGCTTGACGCTTGATGCCTCAGGTCGCTCAGCTCCCGGGCCTTTTCCTGATAGTGCCTGGCATAGGACGACAGCTCATCGCTCAGGCGCTCGATGGACTCGTCGTTGGCATTCAGGGTTTCGATTTCATCCAGCAGTTTCTGTTGCATCTCGGCAACTTCGGTCGGCTGGATGCGGTGCTTGCGGGCCATCGTATAGATCGCATCGAGCCGTTCTTCGAGGTATTGAAGGCGCGCCGGATCGGCGTCGAAGTTGTCGAGAAAACGGTTCAACTCGCCCACGGCTTCTTCAACCTGGATCTGCGCGCTGGTCAGCAGGCTGCTGGCCTCGCCGAGAGCGCCGATCGAATTATTCACACTGGACAAGCGGTTTAGGCTTGCAGTGAGCGCGTTCAGCACGTTGCCGGAATCACTTTCGCTGCACTGTTCCACGACCTGTCGGCAGATGCCCAGCAGGGTTTCTGCGTTGGTCAGGTTCTTGTGCTCTTGCTCGAGCTGCTCCAGTTCGTTATCGCCGAGGCCGAGATTTTCCAACTCCTCGAGTTGGTAGCTGAGCAGTTGATGACGGGCGCGTTGCTCATCGCCGGAGTTGGAGAGTCGCTCCAGCTCCTGGCGGGTCTGGCGCCAGCGTTGGGCGGCCAGTTGAACCTGGCGGGCAAGGTCCGTCGCGCCGGCATATTCGTCGAGCAGGCGCCGGTGGGTATCGGTCTTGAGCAGGGATTGGTGTTCGTGCTGGCTGTGAATGTCGATCAGCAGTTCGCCCAGCGCCTTGAGGTCGCCGAGCGGGCAGGGCGTGCCGTTGATGTAGCCCCGCGAGCGTCCTTCCGATGTGATCACTCGGCGCAGAATGCACGGACCGTCGTTTTCGAGGTCGCGTTCGGCCAGCCAGGCGCTGGCTTCCGGAATGTCGGCTAGATCGAAGGTGGCCAGGATGTCGGCCTTGTCGGCGCCGGGGCGAACCACGCCGCTGTCGGCGCGGTCGCCCAGGGTCAGGCCCAGCGCGTCGAGCATGATCGACTTGCCCGCGCCGGTTTCCCCGGTGATCACGCTCATCCCGCGATCGAGTTCGAGATCGAGATGTTCAACGATGGCGTAGTTGTGTACGGACAGGTGCACCAGCATATGGGCCGCTCCCAGGTGTTAAGTCTGGTTATTTATACAGTGTTTTGTTTCCGGCTGACAATGCCCCTCGTTAGCTCGATTCGCTCGGCCCGACGAAACCCTTATCGCGACCTGGAATGACAATGCAGTTGTTTTTTGTAGGGTTAATCGTCGGTGCCCCTTGAAGCCGGATTTTGCGGCCCCATATAGCTGGGCAGAAGCGCGAGTCGAGCTCGCGGACGATATTGAAAGGAGAATTCTATGGCTGACGAACAGACAGTGGATACGCAAAACCCAGACGCCAACCAGGCGCCCGAGGCTTCGGGTGAAGACCTGGCGGCTCGTGTACAAGTGCTCGAAGAGCAACTGGCAGGCGCTCAGGATCAGGCTTTGCGTGTAGCCGCCGATCTGCAGAACGTCCGCCGTCGCGCCGAGCAGGATGTAGAGAAGGCTCACAAGTTCGCGCTGGAAAAGTTCGCTGGCGACCTGCTGCCGATCGTCGACAGCCTGGAGCGCGGCCTGGAACTGTCCAGCCCGGACGACGAAAGCATTCGTCCGATGCGCGAAGGCATCGAGCTGACCCTGAAAATGTTCCACGACACCCTCAAGCGTTACCAGCTTGAAGCGATCGATCCGCATGGCGAACCGTTCAATGCCGTTCACCATCAGGCAATGGCCATGCAGGAAAGCGCCGACGTCGAGCCGAACAGCGTTCTGAAGGTGTTCCAGAAGGGCTATCAGCTCAATGGTCGCCTGCTGCGTCCGGCGATGGTCGTGGTCAGCAAGGCGCCTGCGCCGGTTTCGCCTTCGATTGACGAGCAGGCTTGAAATCCGCTGCAAGGCCCCCATTTATAAGTCAAGCGTTTAAGTGCTACCGCAGTTAGCCACCACTGCTGCGGCAACCAAATCCAAAGTTTCGGGAGAGTGAACATGGGCAAAATTATCGGTATCGACCTGGGGACTACCAACTCCTGCGTCTCCGTGCTGGAAAACGGCAAGGCAAAAGTTATTGAAAACGCTGAAGGCGCGCGCACCACGCCGTCGATCATCGCTTACGCCAACGATGGCGAAATTCTGGTTGGCCAGTCGGCCAAGCGTCAGGCTGTGACCAATCCGCACAACACCCTGTATGCGGTGAAGCGTCTGATCGGTCGTCGTTTCGACGAAGAAGTCGTGCAGAAAGACATTCAGATGGTCCCTTACAAGATCGTCAAGGCTGACAACAACGACGCCTGGGTTGAAGTAAACAGCCAGAAAATGGCACCGCCACAAATCTCGGCTGAAATCCTGAAGAAAATGAAGAAGACCGCCGAAGACTACCTCGGCGAGGCTGTGACTGAAGCGGTGATCACCGTTCCGGCCTACTTCAACGACAGCCAGCGTCAGGCCACCAAAGACGCCGGCCGCATCGCCGGTCTGGACGTGAAGCGCATCATCAACGAGCCAACCGCAGCTGCTCTGGCTTACGGTATGGATAAGGCCAAGGGCGATCACACCGTGATCGTCTACGACCTGGGCGGCGGTACTTTCGACGTGTCCGTGATCGAGATCGCTGAAGTCGACGGCGAGCACCAGTTCGAAGTACTGGCCACCAACGGTGACACGTTCCTGGGCGGTGAAGACTTTGACATTCGTCTGATCGACTACCTCGTCGACGAATTCAAGAAAGAAAGCGGCATGAACCTCAAGGGTGACCCGCTGGCCATGCAGCGCCTGAAAGAAGCTGCTGAAAAAGCCAAGATCGAACTGTCCTCGAGCCAGTCGACCGACGTGAACCTGCCGTACATCACTGCAGATGCCACCGGTCCTAAGCACTTGAACGTGAAAATCTCCCGCGCCAAGCTCGAAGCGCTGGTGGAAGACCTGGTTCAGCGCACCATCGAACCTTGCCGCATCGCGATGAAAGATGCCGGTATCGACGTTGGCGCGATCAACGACGTGATCCTGGTGGGCGGTCAGACCCGTATGCCACTGGTTCAAAAGCTGGTAACCGAGTTCTTCGGTAAAGAAGCTCGTAAAGACGTCAACCCGGACGAAGCGGTTGCCATGGGTGCTGCTATCCAGGGCGCGGTATTGGCCGGTGACGTGAAAGACGTTCTGCTGCTCGACGTCAGCCCGCTGACCCTGGGTATCGAAACCATGGGTGGCGTGATGACTGCGCTGATCGAGAAAAACACCACGATTCCTACCAAGAAATCGCAAGTGTTCTCGACTGCCGACGACAACCAGGGCGCCGTGACCATTCACGTGCTGCAGGGCGAGCGTAAGCAAGCCGCACAGAACAAATCCCTGGGCAAGTTCGACCTGGCCGACATTCCACCGGCTCCACGTGGCGTGCCGCAGATCGAAGTGACCTTCGACATCGACGCCAACGGCATCCTGCACGTAGGTGCGAAGGACAAGGCTACCGGCAAGACTCAGTCGATCGTGATCAAAGCCAACTCCGGTCTGTCTGACGAAGAAATCGAGCGCATGGTGCGTGATGCCGAGGCGAACGCCGAGGAAGACCGCAAGTTCGAAGAGCTGGCTGCTGCCCGTAACCAGGGCGATGCTCTGGTTCACTCGACGCGCAAAATGGTTGCCGATGCTGGCGATAAAGTGACTGCCGAAGAGAAAACGGCAATCGAAGCTGCCGTAGTTGCCCTGGAAGCCGCTGTCAAAGGCGACGACAAGGCCGCTATCGACGCCAAGGTTGAAGAGCTGTCGAAAGTCTCCGCTCCAGTGGCGCAGAAGATGTATGCCGAACAGGCTCAGCCTGCTGAAGGCGCTGCCCCGCAAGGCGAATCGGCTGAGAAGGCTGACGACGTTGTCGATGCCGAGTTCGAAGAAGTCAAAGACCACAAGTAAGTTGTTGGTCGGCCGGTTGACTGCCTTCAGGCGGTGACTGGTAGGATGTCGCCGCGCGGGAGCTTGCTCCCGCGTTGGCGTATCTGGAATACGCGAATTTTTACAGCATGCGACAACGTTCGGATGTTGGTGGTATGGCCGGAAATGCTCCTGCTTTTCGTGCCGCAGGTACCGCAAGAATCAAAGACCAGGATCGTTGAATTGACGTGAGTTGGGTCCGGGCCTGTATTGGGGCTCAACGAGTTCGGCAGACTCAGGAGGGTTTTGTCGGACGTCCTCAAGAGTGCAAAGACTTATGGCAAAGCGTGACTATTACGAAGTGTTGGGTGTTGAGCGCGGCTCAAGCGAAGCGGACCTGAAGAAGGCCTACCGTCGCCTGGCGATGAAGCACCACCCGGACCGTAATCCCGATGACAAGGCGTCGGAAGAGAAGTTCAAGGAGGCCAACGAGGCCTACGAAGTGCTGTCCGACTCCAGCAAGCGCGCGGCCTACGACCAGTACGGTCATGCCGGCGTCGATCCGAGCATGGGTGGTGGCGGCGCCGGTTTCGGCGGTCAGAACTTCTCCGACATCTTTGGCGATGTCTTCAGTGATTTCTTCGGTGGCGGTCGCGGTGGTTCCCGTGGCGGCGCTCAGCGCGGCAGCGATTTGCGCTACACCCTGGAACTGGACCTGGAAGAAGCGGTGCGCGGCACGACCGTGAATATCCGCGTTCCGACGCTGGTCAACTGCAAGCCTTGCGACGGCTCCGGTGCCAAGAAAGGCTCTGCGCCGGTAACTTGCCCGACTTGCGGCGGTATCGGTCAGGTGCGCATGCAGCAGGGTTTCTTCTCGGTGCAGCAGACCTGCCCGCGCTGCCATGGCCAGGGCAAGATCATTTCCGATCCGTGCGATTCCTGCCACGGCGAAGGTCGTGTCGAAGAGTACAAGACCCTGTCGGTGAAAGTGCCGGCCGGTGTCGATACCGGTGATCGCATTCGCCTGTCCGGCGAAGGCGAGGCAGGTGCCCAGGGTGGCCCGACTGGCGACCTGTACGTGGTGATCAACGTGCGCGAGCACGCGATTTTCCAGCGTGATGGCAAGCATCTGTTCTGCGAAGTGCCGATCAGCTTCGTCGATGCGGCGCTGGGTGGCGAGCTGGAGATTCCGACCCTTGATGGTCGGGTCAAGCTGAAGATCCCTGAGGGGACCCAGACCGGCAAGCAGTTCCGCGTTCGTGGCAAAGGCGTTGCACCGGTGCGTGGTGGTGGCGCGGGTGATCTGATGTGCCGTGTGGCGGTCGAGACTCCGGTCAATCTGAGTCGCCGTCAGCGCGAAATGCTTGAGGAGTTCCGTAACTCCCTGGCGGACGACAACAGTCATTCGCCGAAAACCACGGGTTGGTTCGAAGGCGTGAAGCGCTTCTTCGGCGATTTGTAAGGAGACAGGCATGCGACGTATTGCAGTGATGGGCGCCGCCGGGCGCATGGGCAAGACCCTGATTGAAGCGGTGCAGCAAACCCCGGGTGCCGGCTTGACGGCAGCGGTGGATCGTCCTGACAGCACGCTGGTTGGCGCGGATGCCGGTGAACTGGCTGCGCTGGGTCGTATCGGCGTACCGCTGTCCGGCGATCTGGATCGGGTGGTTGACGAGTTCGACGTGCTGATCGACTTCACGCACCCGACGGTGACCCTGAAGAACCTGGCGTTCTGCCGTAAGCACGGCAAGGCGATGATCATTGGTACCACCGGTTTCAGCGTTGAAGAAAAGCAGCTGCTGGCGGAAGCGGGCAAGGATATTCCGATTGTCTTTGCGGCCAATTTCAGCGTCGGCGTCAACCTGTGCCTGAAGTTGCTCGACACGGCAGCTCGCGTATTGGGCGACGATGTCGATATCGAAATCACCGAAGCTCACCATCGGCATAAAGTCGATGCGCCGTCCGGCACCGCCGTGCGCATGGGTGAGGTGATCGCTGATGCGCTGGGTCGTGATCTGAAGAAGGTGGCAGTGTATGGCCGTGAGGGGCAGACCGGTGCTCGTGATCGTGAAACCATCGGTTTCGCCACGGTGCGTGCAGGCGACATCGTTGGTGATCACACCGTGCTGTTCGCCGCTGACGGCGAGCGTGTCGAGATCACTCACAAAGCGTCCAGCCGCATGACCTTCGCCAAGGGCGCGGTGCGTGCCGCGTTGTGGCTGGATGGGCGCGAGCCTGGCCTTTACGACATGCAAGACGTGCTCGATCTGCGTTAAGATGCACCCGAAATCGGGCTCGCGCACAGCGTTGGAGCCCGGTTTTGTTCCGCCAGGCGACGTCCTGTCGCATTCTCCAGCCTTTAAGGCTCATTGGCGGTAGACCAAAAAGCCCTTTTTCTGTAAGCTACAGCTTTAGTGTGTCCACTAAAAGCGCGCAGAATAATTCAGTGAACAAGCGGGGTGACGTGTCCATACGTCACTCCGCTTTTTTACAACCTGCGATCGCCCTTTCAGGCTTTATTTACGGGAGGTCTTCTTGACTAAGCCAGCCATACTCGCCCTTGCTGATGGCAGCATTTTTCGCGGCGAAGCCATTGGAGCCGACGGTCAGACCGTTGGTGAGGTGGTGTTCAACACCGCAATGACCGGCTATCAGGAAATCCTTACCGATCCTTCCTACGCCCAACAGATCGTTACCCTGACTTACCCGCACATCGGCAACACCGGCACCACGCCGGAAGACGCCGAGTCGAACCGCGTCTGGTCCGCTGGCCTGGTCATCCGTGACCTGCCACTGGTTGCGAGCAACTGGCGTAACACGATGTCTCTGTCCGACTACCTGAAGGCCAACAACGTTGTGGCCATCGCCGGTATCGACACCCGCCGCCTGACGCGCATCCTGCGTGAAAAAGGCGCGCAGAACGGCTGCATCATGGCCGGTGACAACATTTCCGAAGAAGCTGCCATCGCCGCCGCCCAGGGCTTCCCTGGCCTCAAAGGCATGGACTTGGCAAAAGTCGTCAGCACCAAAGAAAGCTACGAGTGGCGCTCGACTGTCTGGGATCTGAAAACCGACAGCCACGCGACCCTTGAAGCCTCCGAGCTGCCGTACAACGTCGTGGCCTACGACTACGGCGTCAAGGTGAATATCCTGCGCATGCTGGTCGAGCGCGGTTGCCGCGTGACCGTGGTGCCTGCTCAAACGCCTGCTGCCGATGTGTTGGCGATGAATCCTGACGGCGTGTTCCTGTCCAACGGCCCTGGCGATCCGGAGCCTTGCGACTACGCGATCCAGGCAATCAAGGACGTACTGGAAACCGAAATTCCGGTCTTCGGTATCTGCCTCGGTCACCAACTGCTGGCCCTGGCCTCCGGCGCCAAGACCCTGAAGATGGGCCATGGTCACCACGGTGCCAACCACCCTGTCCAGGATCTGGACAGCGGTGTGGTGATGATCACCAGCCAGAACCACGGTTTTGCCGTAGACGAAGCGACCCTGCCAGCCAACGTCCGCGCGATTCACAAGTCGCTGTTCGACGGCACCCTGCAAGGTATCGAGCGTACCGACAAGAGCGCCTTCAGCTTCCAGGGTCACCCGGAAGCCAGCCCTGGCCCGAACGACGTAGCGCCACTGTTCGATCGCTTCATCAACGAGATGGCCAAGCGACGCTGATCGCTCGCCCTGATGTAGCAAATCCTGAGGGTGGCCCCGGCAAAGGCGGCCCCCTCAAGACTTCAAGATTGATCAAGACGGCTTGCCGACTGACCTGCGGATTTGAGTGACAACCCATGCCAAAACGTACAGACATTAAAAGCATCCTTATTCTCGGCGCTGGCCCGATCGTAATCGGCCAGGCCTGCGAATTCGATTACTCCGGCGCCCAGGCCTGCAAGGCCCTGCGCGAAGAGGGCTACCGCGTCATCCTGGTGAACTCCAACCCGGCCACCATCATGACCGATCCGGCCATGGCCGACGCTACCTACATCGAGCCGATCAAGTGGCAGACCGTTGCCAAGATCATCGAGAAAGAGCGCCCAGACGCGCTGCTGCCGACCATGGGCGGCCAGACCGCTCTGAACTGCGCCCTGGACCTGGAGCGCGAAGGCGTTCTGGAGAAGTTCGGCGTGGAAATGATCGGCGCCAACGCCGATACCATCGACAAGGCTGAAGACCGTTCGCGTTTCGACAAGGCCATGAAGGCTATCGGCCTGGAATGCCCGCGCTCCGGCATCGCTCACAGCATGGAAGAGGCCAATGCCGTCCTCGAGAAGCTGGGCTTCCCGTGCATCATCCGTCCTTCGTTCACCATGGGTGGTACCGGTGGCGGTATCGCTTACAACCGTGAAGAATTCGAAGAAATCTGTGCTCGCGGTCTGGACCTGTCGCCGACCAAAGAGCTGCTGATCGACGAATCCCTGATCGGCTGGAAAGAGTACGAGATGGAGGTTGTCCGCGATAAGAAGGACAACTGCATCATCGTCTGCTCCATCGAAAACTTCGACCCGATGGGCGTGCACACCGGTGACTCGATCACCGTGGCGCCGGCGCAGACCCTGACCGACAAGGAATATCAGATCATGCGCAACGCCTCCCTGGCGGTATTGCGCGAGATCGGCGTGGAAACCGGTGGTTCCAACGTTCAGTTCGGTATCAGCCCGGAAACCGGCCGCATGGTCGTGATCGAGATGAACCCGCGTGTATCCCGTTCCTCGGCACTGGCTTCGAAAGCCACCGGCTTCCCGATTGCCAAGGTCGCGGCCAAGCTGGCCGTTGGTTATACCCTGGACGAACTGTCGAACGACATCACCGGCGGCAAGACCCCGGCGTCCTTCGAACCATCCATCGACTACGTCGTCACCAAGCTGCCACGCTTCGCTTTCGAGAAATTCGCCAAGGCTGACGCGCGCCTGACCACTCAAATGAAGTCGGTTGGTGAAGTCATGGCTATCGGTCGTACCTTCCAGGAGTCCCTGCAGAAAGCCCTGCGCGGTCTGGAAGTGGGCGTTTGCGGTCTGGACGAAAAGCTGGACCTGAGCAATCCGGAAAGCATGAGCGTGCTCAAGCGCGAACTGACCGTGCCGGGCGCCGAGCGTATCTGGTACGTGGCTGACGCCTTCCGTGCCGGCCTGAGCGTCGAAGACATCTTCGGCATGAACATGATCGATCCATGGTTCCTGGTGCAGATCGAAGACCTGATCAAGGAAGAAGAGAAGGTCAAGACTCTGGGTCTGTCCGCCATCGACCGCGATCTGATGTTCCGCCTCAAGCGTAAAGGCTTCTCCGACCAGCGTCTGGCCAAGCTGCTGGGCGTTACCGAGAAGAACCTGCGCACTCACCGCCAGAAGCTCGAAGTGTTCCCGGTCTACAAGCGCGTCGACACCTGCGCTGCCGAGTTCGCCACCGACACCGCCTACCTGTACTCGACCTACGAGGAAGAGTGCGAGGCGGCGCCGTCCGGTCGCGACAAGATCATTATCCTGGGTGGTGGCCCGAACCGTATCGGTCAGGGTATCGAGTTCGACTATTGCTGCGTGCACGCGGCACTGGCGCTGCGTGACGACGGTTACGAGACCATCATGGTCAACTGCAACCCGGAAACCGTTTCTACCGACTACGACACCTCCGATCGTCTGTACTTCGAGCCGGTAACCCTGGAAGACGTGCTGGAAATCGTCCGCGTCGAGAAGCCAAAAGGCGTGATCGTCCAGTATGGCGGCCAGACTCCGCTGAAACTGGCCCGTGCCCTCGAGGCCGCTGGCGTGCCGATCATCGGTACCAGCCCTGACGCCATCGACCGTGCCGAAGACCGTGAGCGCTTCCAGCAAATGGTTGAGCGCCTGAACCTGCGTCAGCCGCCAAACGCCACCGTGCGCAGCGAAGACGAAGCTGTACGTGCAGCCGCGAAGATCGGCTATCCGCTGGTGGTGCGTCCGTCCTACGTGCTGGGCGGCCGGGCGATGGAAATCGTCTACAAGGAAGAAGAGCTCAAGCGTTACCTGCGTGAAGCGGTGCAAGTGTCCAACGACAGCCCGGTACTGCTGGACCACTTCCTCAACTGCGCCATCGAAATGGACGTGGATGCGGTCAGCGACGGCAAGGATGTGGTGATCGGCGCGATCATGCAGCACATCGAGCAGGCTGGTGTTCACTCCGGTGATTCCGCATGTTCGCTGCCACCGTACTCGCTGCCTGCGCACATCCAGGACGAGATGCGCGAACAGGTCAAGAAAATGGCCCTGGAGCTGGGTGTTGTCGGCTTGATGAACGTTCAGCTGGCGCTGCAAGGCGAAGACATCTACGTCATCGAAGTCAACCCGCGTGCTTCCCGTACCGTGCCGTTCGTGTCCAAGTGCATCGGTGTTTCCCTGGCGATGATCGCGGCGCGCGTGATGGCTGGTAAAACCCTGAAAGAGCTGGGTTTCACCAAGGAAATCATCCCGAACTTCTACAGCGTGAAAGAGGCGGTGTTCCCGTTCGCCAAATTCCCTGGCGTTGACCCGATCCTCGGCCCGGAGATGAAGTCGACCGGTGAAGTGATGGGCGTGGGCGACACCTTCGGTGAAGCGTTCGCCAAGGCGCAAATGGGCGCCAGTGAAGTGCTGCCGACCGGTGGTACTGCGTTCATCAGCGTACGTGACGACGACAAACCGTTGGTTGCAGGCGTGGCCCGTGATCTGATCAACTTGGGCTTTGAAGTGGTTGCGACTGCCGGTACTGCCAAGCTGATCGAAGCTGCAGGCCTGAAAGTGCGCCGCGTTAACAAGGTGACCGAGGGGCGTCCTCACGTGGTCGACATGATCAAGAATGACGAAGTCACCTTGATCATCAACACCACTGAAGGTCGTCAGTCGATCGCTGACTCCTATTCCATTCGTCGCAATGCCCTGCAGCACAAGATCTACTGCACTACCACCATTGCTGCTGGCGAAGCGATCTGCGAAGCGCTGAAGTTCGGTCCCGAGAAGACCGTGCGCCGCTTGCAGGATCTACACGCAGGATTGAAGGCATGAGCATAACCAAGTACCCAATGACCGTTCAGGGCGCTCGCGCCCTGGAAGAAGAGTTGACGTACCTCAGCAAGGTCGAGCGTCCACGCTTGAGCCAGGCTATCGGCGAGGCGCGAGAGCTGGGTGACCTCAAGGAAAACGCTGAATACCATGCCGCTCGCGAAGAGCAGGGCATGGTCGAAGCGCGGATCCGTGATATCGAAGGCCGCATGCAGAACGCTGTGGTTATCGATGTCACGACCATTCCTCACTCCGGCAAGGTGATCTTCGGCACAACCGTCGAAATCGCCAACGTCGAAACGGATGAAAGCGTGACTTACCAGATCGTTGGTGAGGACGAAGCGGACATCAAACTCGGCAAAATCTCCGTCGGCTCGCCAATCGCCCGCGCCTTGATTGCCAAGGAAGAGGGTGATGTGGTTGCGGTGAAAACGCCAAGTGGCGTGATCGAGTACGAGATTGTCGAAGTTCGCCACATCTGAAGGCCAGCGCCCGCTTCGTGCGGGCGCCATGCTTTGGCAGCTGGCCCAGATGTTGTGGGTCGGCGGCTTGTGGCTGTTGCAAATTGGTCTGTTGCCGGTGCTGGGGCGAATTGGCCTGGCGCCGCTACTGATCGACGAAATCGCAGGCGCACTCAACACGTTGATGGCGGGGTTCGCCATGGCGTGTGTGATTTTTCAGGCTTTGGTGCTGGTTAAGGCCGAGGGCCTTGGCAGTCTATGGCGAGACATTCGCGGACAACTGCTGTTGATGGCGCTGTGCGCGTGCGCGATGTACTTCGCGGTGCGTTTCGGCTGGCCGGATGCGGTGCGCTGGCAGGCGTTCAGCTATCTTGTCCTGGGCTTTTCTGGGTTGGTGCTGGTGTTGCAGTCGGTGCCGGGGTGGAGTGGCAGGGTGCGCGAGGCACACCCTTGACCCTTGCCATCACTTGAAGCGATGGACGTTCGACAGCTGCTTGTTGACGCTGAAGTTCTTGCGATAGATCAGTGCCATCTTGCCGATGACCTGAACCAGGTCCGCTTTGCCGACCTTGCAGAGCTCTGCAATGGACGCCAGGCGCGACTCGCGATCGAGGATGTTGAGCTTGATCTTGATCAGCTCGTGATCCGCCAAAGCGCGTTCGAGTTCGGCTAACACACCTTCAGTCAAACCATTGTCTGCCACAATCAAAACTGGTTTCAGATGGTGGCCAATGGATTTGTACTGTTTCTTCTGCTCTTGAGTGAGCGGCATAATCTGACCCCTGCGTCTGATCTTGTAAAAAGCGGCGGCCAGTTTACCCGAGCGAGTCCGGGACCGCCCAGTTAATCACGACCCGTTTTATTTCCGAGGTATCCCGTGGCCCGTTCCAAGACAAGCCTCAATTGGCTCAAAGAACATTTCAACGACCCATTCGTCAAAATGGCACAAAAAGACGGGTACCGTTCCCGCGCCAGCTACAAACTGCTGGAGATCCAGGAAAAGGATCGCCTGATCCGTCCGGGCATGAGCGTAATCGACCTTGGCGCGGCTCCCGGTGGGTGGTCCCAGGTGACCAGTCGTCTGATTGGCGGGCAGGGGACTCTGATCGCTTCTGACATTCTGGAAATGGACAGTATCCCGGACGTGACCTTCATTCAGGGTGACTTTACCGAGGACGCGGTGTTGGCTCAGATCCTCGAGGCCGTCGGAAATCGGGAAGTAGACCTTGTGATTTCCGATATGGCCCCCAATATGAGTGGATTACCGGCCGTAGACATGCCGCGTGCGATGTTCCTGTGCGAATTGGCACTGGATCTTTCCACTCGGGTGCTGAAGCCCGGGGGTGATTTTCTGATCAAGATTTTTCAGGGCGAAGGCTTCGACGAGTTCCACAAGAGCGTTCGCCAGCAGTTCGAGAAGGTGCAGATGCGCAAGCCGACCTCGTCGCGCGACCGTTCTCGCGAGCAGTACCTGCTGGGTCGCGGTTTCCGCGGGCGCAGTGAATGTTGAGAGAATTTTCGATCGGGATGATAGGATTTTTGTATTACGCCTTGTCAGAATTAGCGAATATTGTGTAGGAAGTGTTTCACAAAGGGTTACAGACGGCGCCTGCCAAGTTGTAGGTAATGTAGTAAGTTAGGCCGGTGAATATCATGCGACGCGCGCGCCAGTAGCGGAGCTTGCTTCAGAGGGTAGTTAATTGAACGATATGGCAAAGAATTTGATCCTGTGGTTGATCATCGCAGCTGTCCTGGTGACGGTGATGAACAACTTCTCCAGCCCTAACGAGCCGCAGACCCTCAACTATTCCGACTTCATCCAGCAGGTCAAGGATGGCAAGGTCGAGCGCGTGGCGGTTGATGGCTACGTGATTACCGGCAAGCGCAACGATGGTGACAGCTTCAAGACCATTCGCCCGGCGATCCAGGACAACGGCCTGATCGGCGACCTGGTGGATAACCACGTCGTGGTCGAAGGCAAGCAGCCTGAACAGCAAAGCATCTGGACTCAACTTCTGGTCGCCAGCTTCCCGATCCTCGTGATCATCGCCGTGTTCATGTTTTTCATGCGGCAGATGCAGGGCGGTGGAGGTGGCAAGGGTGGGCCGATGAGCTTTGGTAAAAGCAAGGCGCGCCTGCTTTCCGAAGACCAGGTGAAAACTACTCTGTCTGACGTTGCCGGCTGCGACGAAGCCAAGGAAGAAGTCGGTGAGTTGGTCGAATTCCTGCGCGATCCAGGCAAATTCCAGCGCCTGGGTGGCCGCATTCCTCGCGGCGTGCTGATGGTTGGCCCTCCGGGTACCGGTAAAACCTTGCTGGCCAAGGCCATTGCCGGCGAAGCCAAAGTGCCGTTCTTCACCATTTCCGGTTCCGACTTCGTCGAAATGTTCGTCGGTGTGGGTGCCAGCCGTGTTCGCGACATGTTCGAGCAGGCCAAGAAACACGCTCCATGCATCATCTTCATCGACGAAATCGATGCGGTCGGTCGTCACCGTGGGGCCGGTATGGGTGGTGGTCACGACGAGCGCGAGCAGACTCTCAACCAGTTGCTGGTGGAGATGGACGGCTTCGAAATGAATGATGGCATCATCGTGATTGCCGCGACTAACCGTCCTGATGTGCTGGACCCCGCGCTGCTGCGTCCGGGCCGGTTCGACCGCCAGGTTGTTGTAGGTCTGCCGGACATCCGCGGTCGCGAGCAGATCCTCAAGGTTCATATGCGCAAAGTGCCGATGGGCGACGACGTGGCTCCGGCCGTGATCGCGCGTGGTACTCCGGGCTTCTCCGGTGCCGACCTGGCCAACCTGGTCAACGAGGCATCCTTGTTCGCTGCCCGCGCCGGCAAGCGCATCGTCGAGATGAAAGAATTCGAACTGGCCAAAGACAAGATCATGATGGGCGCCGAGCGCAAATCCATGGTCATGTCCGAGAAAGAAAAGCAGAACACGGCTTACCACGAAGCGGGCCACGCCATCGTGGGGCGTGTCGTGCCTGAGCATGATCCGGTGTACAAGGTGTCGATCATCCCGCGCGGTCGTGCGCTGGGTGTGACCATGTTCTTGCCGGAAGAAGACCGTTACAGCCTGTCCAAGCGTGCATTGATCAGTCAGATCTGCTCGCTGTACGGCGGTCGTATCGCTGAAGAAATGACCCTGGGCTTCGATGGCGTGACCACCGGTGCTTCCAACGACATCATGCGCGCCAGCCAGATTGCGCGGAACATGGTGACCAAGTGGGGCCTTTCGGAAAAGCTCGGCCCGTTGATGTACGCCGAAGAAGAGGGTGAAGTGTTCCTCGGTCGCGGTGGTGGCGGTCAGAATGCGAGCTTCTCCGGTGAGACGGCCAAGCTGATCGACTCCGAGGTGCGCAGCATCATCGATCAGTGCTATGGCACGGCGAAGCAGATTCTCACGGACAACCGTGAAAAGCTCGACGCGATGGCTGATGCCTTGATGAAGTACGAAACGATCGATGCCGAGCAGATCGACGACATCATGGCTGGTCGTACGCCTCGCGAACCACGCGATTGGTCGGGCGGCACCGGTACATCCGGCACGCCTCCAGTGGTGCGGGACGAGCGTCCGGAAACACCGATCGGCGGTCCTGCTGCTGACGTATAAGGTTTGAAATGACTTCTGTTCAGTCCTCGACCCGGTTGCCTTGCGGCAACCGGGTTCTTGATTTGGCCCAGACGCATGTCATGGGTATTCTCAATGTCACTCCCGACTCTTTTTCCGATGGTGGCCAATACAGCCAGCTCGACGCGGCCATGCGCCACGCCGAGGCCATGGTGGTCGCCGGTGCGACGCTGATCGATGTCGGTGGCGAATCCACCCGGCCTGGTGCCAGGGCGGTGTCGCCTCTGGAAGAGCTGGAGCGCGTGGCGCCCATCGTCGAGCGCATTGCCCGCGAGCTGGATGTCATTATCTCGGTCGACACCTCCACGCCGGCGGTCATGCGTGAAGCTGCGCGCCTGGGTGCCGGGTTGATCAATGACGTGCGTTCGTTGCGTCGCGATGGCGCCCTGGATGCCGCGGCTGCCACTGGCTTGCCGGTTTGCCTGATGCATATGCTGGGAGAGCCCGGCGATATGCAGGACAATCCGCAGTACCAGGACGTTACAGGTGAGGTCGCTGAGTTTCTTGCCGGGCGCATGCATCAGTGTTCGTTGGCGGGAATTGCGGCTGAGCGGATCATTCTTGATCCCGGCTTTGGTTTCGCTAAAACCTTGCAGCACAACCTGAGCTTGTTCAAGCATATGGAAGCCCTGCATGCCTTGGGGCGCCCCCTGTTGGTCGGGGTTTCGCGAAAGAGCATGATTGGTCAGGCATTGAATCGTCCGGTGGAAGACCGGCTGTATGGTGGTTTGGCGCTCGCGGCGCTGGCTTCGGCGAAGGGTGCGCGTATATTGCGCGTCCATGATGTAGCCGAAACAGTGGATGTGGTGCGGATGATCGCCGCAGTGGAATCAGCCGAATAAGAATGATGGAGCACTTATGAGCAAAAAATATTTTGGCACCGATGGTATTCGTGGGCGTGTCGGTGAATACCCGATTACTCCTGATTTCATGCTCAAGCTCGGCTGGGCTGCGGGCATGGCGTTCCGCAAGATGGGCGCCTGCAAGGTATTGGTAGGCAAGGACACCCGGATCTCCGGCTACATGTTCGAGTCTGCGCTTGAAGCGGGGCTGACCTCGGCGGGTGCCGACGTAATGCTCCTTGGTCCGATGCCGACCCCGGCGATTGCCTACCTGACCCGTACCTTTCATGCCGAAGCGGGCATTGTTATCAGTGCCTCGCACAATCCGCATGATGACAATGGCATCAAGTTTTTCTCCGGCAAGGGCACCAAGCTTCCCGATGAAGTCGAGTTGATGATCGAAGAGCTGCTCGACACCCCGATGACTGTGGTTGAGTCGAGCAAGATCGGCAAGGTGTCGCGAATCAACGACGCGTCGGGGCGTTATATCGAATTCTGCAAGAGCAGCGTGCCGACCGGCACCAGTTTCTCGGGACTGAAAATCGTCATCGACTGCGCTCACGGTGCGACTTACAAAGTGGCGCCGAGCGTGTTCCGTGAGTTGGGTGCTGAAGTCGTCGTGCTGTCGGCGCAGCCCAATGGTCTGAACATCAACGACAATTGCGGTTCGACCCATATGGGGCAGTTGCAGGCTGCTGTCGTGGCCGAGCATGCCGATCTGGGTATCGCCTTCGATGGCGACGGTGATCGCGTTCAGATGGTCGATCACACGGGGGCGGTGGTGGATGGCGACGAATTGTTGTTCATCATTGCCCGCGATCTGCATGAGCGCGGCATGCTGCAGGGCGGCGTGGTCGGAACCCTGATGAGCAACCTGGGGCTGGAACTGGCCCTGGCTGATCTGGGTGTTCCATTCGTGCGAGCCAATGTCGGTGACCGCTATGTCATTGCCGAGCTGTTGGAGCGTAACTGGATCGTGGGTGGTGAAAACTCCGGGCACATCGTGTGCTTCAGTCACACCACCACAGGTGATGCAATCATTGCGGCGCTGCAGGTGCTGATGGCGCTGCGCACGCGTGATGAAGGTCTGGCGCAATCCCGACAGGCGCTGCGCAAGTGCCCTCAGGTGCTGATCAACGTACGTTTCGGTGGTGGCGCAAATCCTCTCGAACATCCGTCGGTCAAGGAAGCCAGCGAGCGTGTGACCAAGGCCATGGCTGGTCGCGGGCGTGTGCTGTTGCGCAAGTCCGGAACCGAACCGCTGGTGCGTGTCATGGTCGAAGGCGAAGACGAAACCCTGGTTCGCGGCTATGCCGAAGAGCTGGCAAAACTGGTTACTGAAGTTTCTGCCTGAATTCGGCTTGCCAGCCATGATTGTGTTGGGTAACATCTGCGCCCACTTTGACCGACGAGGTACAGCATGCGTCGCCCTATGGTAGCTGGTAACTGGAAGATGCACGGTACCCGCGCCAGCGTCGCTGAGCTGATTGACGGCCTTCGTGACTTGGCCTTGCCGAGCGGTGTTGATGTCGCGGTATTTCCGCCTTTCCTGCATATCAATCAAGTGATTGATGGCCTGAAAGGAAAGTCGATTTCGGTCGGCGCGCAGAATTCTGCGGTGGAGTCCGGGCAAGGTGCGTTGACCGGTGAAGTTGCTCCGAGTCAGTTGGTGGATGCAGGTTGTTCCCTGGTACTTGTCGGGCACTCCGAACGCCGCCAGATCATGGGCGAGCAGGACGCAGTGCTGATCCGCAAGTTCGCAGCGGCACAGGCATGTGGCTTGATTCCGGTGTTGTGCATTGGGGAGACCCTTGAGCAGCGTGAAGCCGGGAAAACTCTTGAGGTTGTCTCGCGTCAGCTTGGCAGTATCATTGAGGAGCTGGGTGTCGGTGTCTTTGCCGAGGCTGTGATCGCTTACGAGCCGGTCTGGGCCATTGGTACCGGGCTGACTGCAACGCCGCAACAGGCGCAGGATGTGCATGCAGCCATCCGTGCTCAGTTGGCAGCAGAGAATTCCGAGGTCGCACAAGGTGTGCGGCTTCTATACGGCGGCAGCGTGAAGGCGGCCAATGCGGTCGAGCTGTTCGGCATGCCGGATATCGATGGGGGCCTCATTGGTGGGGCTTCCCTGAATGCAGATGAGTTCGGTGCGATTTGTCGCGCCGCGGGAAACTGAAAAAATGCTGGAAACAGTCGTAGTCGTTTTTCATCTGCTGGGTGCATTGGGCGTAGTAGCTCTGGTTTTGCTGCAGCAGGGTAAAGGTGCGGACGCTGGCGCGTCTTTCGGAGCAGGTGCTTCAAATACTGTGTTCGGAAGCCAAGGTTCCTCTACCTTTCTTAGTAAGTTTACTGCTATACTTGCCGCAGGTTTTTTCATGACCAGCTTGGGGTTAGGTTACTTTGCTAAAGAGAAGGCTCACCAGCTGACTCAGGTAGGTCTCCCAAATCCAGCGGTACTGGAAGTTCCAAAGCAACAACCGGCTTCTGATGATGTCCCGGTGCTTCAAGAGCAAAAGTCGGCTACTCCAGCGACTGACGTGCCTCCAGCTCAAGAGCAGAAGTAAGAAGGGTTTCAAACGTAGTATTGCCGAGGTGGTGGAATTGGTAGACACGCAACCTTGAGGTGGTTGTGCCCATAGGGTGTAGGGGTTCGAGTCCCCTTCTCGGTACCAATTAGTCAGGAGAGCCCGCTGTTGCGGGCTTTCTTGCAGGTGGAAGGTTACATTGACCCTGTAGGGGATCGGTCGTATACTTCCGCCCCAGCTTTGTCGCGGGGTGGAGCAGTCTGGTAGCTCGTCGGGCTCATAACCCGAAGGTCGTCGGTTCAAATCCGGCCCCCGCAACCAGTTTAAGGAGCCCCTTTTAAGGGGCTTTTTGTTAGCTGGACACTTTCAACGCCGCTGTTCGACGGCGTTTCAAGGATGGGCGTTTCGCCCATTTTTTTATTTTCAGAGCATGCACATACATGCACTAGGGGGTTCAGGTGTCGAGCAAGCTAGAAGAGTTGCAGGCCTTGCTGGCCCCGGTGGTCGTGGCCCTGGGCTATGAATGCTGGGGTATCGAGTTTACGGCCCAGGGTCGTCACTCGATGTTGCGCGTTTATATCGATAAAGAGGGCGGCGTGCTGGTGGACGATTGTGCCATCGTCAGCCGTCAGATCAGCGGTGTACTGGATGTCGAAGATCCAATCTCCGTTGAATACACCCTTGAAGTTTCCTCGCCTGGCATGGAACGCCCTCTGTTCACTCTTGAGCAGTTTGCAAAATTTGCCGGTGAACAAGTGAAGATCAAGCTGCGCTCGCCTTTTGAAGGACGACGCAACTTTCAGGGCCTTCTGCGCGGCGTAGAAGAGCAGGATGTCGTGGTGCAGGTAGACGACCATGAGTTCCTGTTGCCGATCGATATGATCGACAAGGCCAACATTATTCCCAGTTTTGACTGAGGCGTGCCAGATACTGCGGATCCCGCGGATCCAATGGCTTGCGAAAGGCGAGGCGTACGATGAGCAAAGAAGTACTGCTGGTTGTTGAGTCGGTATCCAACGAAAAAGGTGTACCGGCAAACGTTATTTTTGAAGCGCTTGAGCTGGCCCTGGCCACTGCGACCAAAAAGCGTTTCGAAGACGAAGTTGATCTGCGTGTGGAAATCAATCGCCACACCGGTTCCTACGAGACATTCCGTCGCTGGACGGTCGTCGAAGAAGATGACCTGGACGATCCAGCCATCGAAACCTGGCCGAGCAAGGTTGCTGAAACGCACCCTGGCGCCAAGGTCGGTGATGTCGTCGAAGAGAAGATCGAGTCCATCGAATTCGGCCGAATCGCTGCACAGACTGCCAAGCAAGTCATCGTGCAGAAGGTTCGCGAAGCCGAGCGCGCTCAGGTTGTGGACGCTTATCGCGAGCGCCTGGGTGAAATCATCTCCGGCACCGTGAAAAAAGTTACCCGCGACAACGTGATCGTTGATCTGGGCAACAACGCAGAAGCGTTGCTGGCCCGTGAAGACATCATTTCTCGCGAAACTTTCCGGGTTGGCGTGCGTCTGCGTGCGCTGCTCAAGGAAATCCGCACCGAGAACCGCGGCCCGCAGTTGATCCTGTCGCGTACCGCACCGGAAATGCTGATCGAGTTGTTCCGCATCGAAGTGCCGGAAATTGCCGAAGGCCTGATCGAAGTGATGGCTGCGTCCCGTGATCCGGGATCCCGCGCCAAGATCGCCGTCCGCTCCAAGGACAAACGCATCGACCCGCAGGGTGCTTGCATCGGTATGCGCGGTTCGCGCGTCCAGGCAGTGTCGGGTGAGTTGGGCGGTGAGCGTGTTGACATCGTTCTGTGGGACGACAACCCGGCTCAGTTCGTGATCAACGCCATGTCCCCGGCAGAGGTTGCGGCAATTATCGTTGACGAAGATGCCCACGCAATGGACATCGCCGTTGGCGCAGACAATCTGGCTCAGGCCATCGGTCGCGGTGGTCAGAACGTGCGTCTGGCGAGCCAGTTGACTGGCTGGACCCTGAACGTGATGACCGAATCGGACATCCAGGCCAAGCAGCAAGCAGAAACCGGCGACATCCTGCGCAACTTCATCGACGAGCTGGAAGTCGACGAAGAACTGGCTCAGGTGCTGGTGGATGAAGGCTTCACCAGCCTGGAAGAGATTGCCTACGTACCGTTGGAAGAAATGCTCAACATCGACGGCTTTGACGAGGAAATCGTCAACGAGCTTCGTGCTCGCGCCAAGGATCGCTTGTTGACCAAAGCCATCGCTACTGAGGAAAAGCTGGCAGACGCCCATCCGGCCGAAGACCTGCTCTCGCTTGAGGGTATGGACAAGGATTTGGCGATGGAACTGGCGGTGCGCGGCGTAATTACCCGCGAAGACCTGGCCGAGCAGTCTATTGACGACCTGCTCGACATCGACGGCATTGACGATGATCGTGCCGGCAAGTTGATCATGGCCGCCCGAGCCCACTGGTTCGAGTAATTAGGCGCGGCCTGAGGAGAGAAGTGCATGACGCAAGTCACGGTGAAACAACTGGCCGATGAGGTCAAAACACCGGTAGAGCGCCTGTTGCAGCAGATGCGTGAGGCAGGTCTGCCGCACACCGCCGCCGAAGAAAGTGTGACTGACAGTGAGAAGCAATCGTTGCTGACTCACTTGAAAAGCAGCCACAAGGCGAAAGTGGAAGAGCCACGCAAGATTACGCTGCAGCGTAAAACCACCAGCACCCTGCGGGTTGCTGGCAGCAAAAGCATCAGTGTTGAAGTACGCAAGAAGAAAGTCTTCGTACAGCGCAGCCCGGAAGAAATCGAAGCTGAGCGCAAGCGTGAACTGGATGAACGTCGCGCAGTAGAAAATGCTGCACGTCAGAAGGCTGAAGAAGAAGCCAAGCGTCGCGCCGAAGAAGAAGCGCGTCGTCAGCCTGCGCCTGTTGCAGCGCCTGTTGCTCCGGTCGAGCCAGTTGCAGCGCCTGCTCCAGTCGTCGAGCCTGTGCGTGAAAGCGCCCCGGTTGTGGCTGCTGCTCCGGCCCCTGCTGCTGATAATCGCAAGCGTGACGAACAGCGTCGTCCGGACAAGCCACGTGCAGACGAAAACAATCGTCGCGGTGGCGGCGATGGCGAGCGCAAAAACGCTCCGCATCGTGCTTCGGTCAAGGAAAAGGCGCCTGCGGTACGTGTCGCTCCACGCACTACCGACGAAGAGAGCGATGGCTTCCGTCGTGGTGGTCGCGGCAAGGCCAAGCTGAAGAAGCGCAACGCCCACGGTTTCCAGAGCCCAACCGGCCCTGTCGTGCGTGAAGTGAAGATCGGCGAAACCATCACTGTTGGCGACCTCGCTCAACAGATGTCGGTGAAGGCCGCTGAAATCATCAAGTTCATGTTCAAACTGGGTACTCCAGCGACCATCAACCAGGTACTGGACCAGGAAACTGCCCAGTTGGTTGCCGAAGAGCTGGGCCACAAAGTGACCCTGGTCAGCGACACCGCCCTGGAAGATTCCCTGGCCGAGTCCCTGAAGTTTGAAGGCGAGGCAGTTTCCCGTGCGCCAGTCGTGACCGTAATGGGCCACGTTGACCACGGCAAGACTTCCCTGCTCGACTACATCCGTCGTGCCAAGGTTGCAGCTGGTGAAGCCGGCGGCATCACCCAGCACATCGGCGCGTACCACGTTGAAACCGACCGTGGCATGGTGACGTTCCTCGACACCCCTGGTCACGCCGCGTTTACCGCGATGCGTGCCCGTGGTGCCAAGGCGACCGACATCGTGATCCTGGTGGTTGCGGCCGACGACGGCGTAATGCCGCAGACCGTCGAAGCTGTTCAGCATGCCCAGGCCGCGGGTGTTCCGCTGGTCGTGGCAGTGAACAAGATCGACAAGCCGGGCGCCGATCTCGATCGCATCCGTAGCGAACTGTCGGTACACGGCGTGACGTCGGAAGATTGGGGTGGTGACACGCCATTCGTACCGGTTTCCGCGAAGATGGGTACCGGTGTCGACGAACTGCTCGAAGCCGTATTGCTGCAGGCCGAAGTCCTGGAGCTGACTGCAACGCCTTCGGCTCCTGGTCGTGGTGTGGTGGTCGAGTCCCGTCTGGACAAGGGCCGCGGCCCGGTGGCTACCGTCCTGGTTCAGGACGGTACTCTGCGCCAGGGCGACATGGTCCTGGTCGGTTCGAACTATGGCCGCGTTCGCGCCATGCTCGACGAGAACGGCAAGCCAATCAAGGAAGCCGGTCCGGCCATCCCTGTCGAGATCCTCGGCCTGGACGGTACGCCGGACGCTGGCGACGAGATGAGCGTGGTTGCCGACGAGAAGAAAGCCCGTGAAGTGGCTCTGTTCCGTCAAGGCAAGTTCCGCGAAGTCAAACTGGCTCGTGCTCACGCCGGCAAGCTGGAAAACATCTTCGAAAGCATGGGCCAGGAAGAGAAGAAGACGCTCAACATCGTCCTCAAATCCGACGTCCGTGGTTCGTTGGAAGCTCTGCAAGGCGCTCTGAACGGCCTGGGTAACGACGAAGTGCAAGTGCGCGTGGTCGGTGGCGGCGTCGGTGGTATCACCGAATCCGATGCCAACCTGGCTCTGGCCTCCAATGCTGTACTGTTCGGCTTCAACGTGCGTGCCGATGCCGGCGCGCGCAAGATCGTCGAGCAGGAAGGTCTGGATATGCGTTACTACAACGTGATCTACGACATCATCGAAGACGTCAAGAAAGCCCTGACCGGCATGCTTGGCAGCGATGTTCGCGAGAACATCCTGGGCGTCGCCGAAGTGCGTGACGTGTTCCGTTCGCCGAAGTTTGGCGCGATCGCCGGTTGCATGGTGATCGAAGGTACTGTTCACCGTAACCGTCCAATCCGTGTACTGCGTGAAGACATCGTTATCTTCGAAGGCGAGCTGGAATCCCTGCGTCGCTTCAAGGATGACGCTTCCGAAGTGCGTGCCGGCATGGAGTGCGGTATCGGCGTGAAGAGCTACAACGACGTCAAGGTCGGTGACAAAATCGAAGTCTTCGAGAAGGTGCAGGTTGCTCGCAGCCTCTGACTCGCGCACTTCAGGGGCCGTGACGGGTAGTCGCATGCGAGTGCGCAGCTCGTCACCAGGGCTCTAAACGCAACGCCCGGTCTGGCTTTTGTCAGGCCGGGCGTTTGCCGCTTTCAGACCTTGCGGGTTTCACCGTGGGGCAGTAACAGGTAACAAGACATGGCAAAAGAATATAGCCGTACCCAACGTATCGGCGATCAGATGCAGCGCGAGCTGGCACAACTGATCCGTCGCGAAGTAAAAGACCCGCGTGTCGGCCTGGTCACCATTACCGCAGTGGAAGTCAGCCGTGACGTCGGTCACGCCAAGATCTTCATCACCGTGATGGGGCAGGATGGCGCCGAGGAAATCGCACAAAGCATCAAGGTACTCAACTCCGCCGCCGGTTTCCTGCGCATGCAGCTGGCTCGCGAGATGAAATTGCGCAGCGTTCCACAGCTGCACTTCCACTACGACGAAAGCGTCGTGCGTGGCGCGCACCTGTCGGCACTGATCGAGCGCGCAGTGGCTGAGGACAATCAGCATCCGGTTGCGGCAGAAGCCGAAGACACCAAGGAGTAATCGGTGGCTCAGGTCAAACGTATCCGTCGTAACGTCAGCGGCATTATCCTTCTCGACAAGCCTCTGGGGTTCACCTCCAATGCTGCCTTGCAGAAGGTTCGCTGGTTGCTGAACGCCGAAAAGGCAGGTCATACCGGCAGTCTCGATCCCTTGGCCTCCGGCGTGTTGCCGCTGTGCTTCGGCGAGGCGACAAAGTTCTCGCAATACCTGCTCGATTCCGACAAGGGTTATGAAACCCTGGCGCAATTGGGCAAGACCACCACCACGGCGGATGCCGAAGGTGAAGTTTTGCAGGAGCGTCCAGTGACCGTTGGTCGCACCGATATCGAAGCTGTGCTGCCGAAATTTCGTGGACAAATCAGTCAGATACCGCCGATGTACTCGGCGCTCAAGCGTGACGGCCAGCCGCTGTACAAGCTGGCGCGTGCAGGCGAAGTAGTGGAGCGTGAACCGCGTTCTGTTACTATTACGCGCTTGGAATTGCTGGCCTTCGAGGGTGATACTGTTCGGCTGGCGGTGGATTGCAGCAAAGGCACCTATATCCGTACCCTGGTGGAGGATATCGGTGAGCAACTCGGTTGTGGCGCTTACGTTGCAGAACTGCGACGTACCCAGGCCGGGCCATTCACCCTGGCGCAGACGGTTACCCTGGAAGAGCTGGAGGCGGTACATGCCGAAGGCGGCAACGAAGCGGTCGATCGCTTCCTGATGCCATCGGACAGCGGTCTGCTGGATTGGCCGCTGTTGCAGTTCTCGGAAGCGAGCGCGTTCTACTGGCTCAACGGCCAGCCGGTACGTGCCCCGGATGCTCCGAAGTTCGGCATGGTGCGGGTACAGGATCACAATGGTCGCTTCATCGGTATCGGTGAAGTGAGCGAAGACGGGCGCATCGCGCCGCGTCGCTTGATTCGGTCAGAGTGACCGAAACCAGTCTGTGTAACAGCGGGCTGGAGAGGGTGGCTGTCAACAGGCACGGTCACTGCTCATTTATAGATACAGGGATTTGTCCCTGGCCTGTTGAAACTGTTTTTATGAAACGGTTTCCTGATAAAAGGATTGCCTCATGGCTCTCGACGTTCAAGAAAAAGCTCAAATCGTTGCTGACTACCAGCAGTCTGTTGGTGACACTGGTTCGCCAGAAGTGCAAGTTGCACTGCTGACCGCCAACATCAACAAACTGCAAGGTCACTTCAAGGCCAACGGCAAAGACCACCACTCCCGTCGTGGTCTGATCCGCATGGTTAACCAGCGTCGTAAGCTGCTGGACTACCTGAAAGGCAAGGACGTGAGCCGTTACAGCGCTCTGATCGCTCGCCTGGGTCTGCGTCGCTAACAAGCGATTGCGCTAGAGGTTGGTTGTCTGTCGTGCGCCAGCGGGTTTCCCGCTGGCGCATGGCAGGCTCCCAGCCTCAAGTTTTATCTGGATACCTGCTTTGCCTGAGTAACACCTGGACAATCCAGTCGGGCCGATTCCCGGCGTTGCCCAAGAATTTCGCAAGAAACCAGTTCCCCCAAGAGCCACAAAGAAGGTAGGACACCGTGAACCCGGTAATCAAAAAATTCCAGTTCGGTCAGTCGACCGTTACCCTCGAGACTGGCCGTATCGCCCGTCAGGCCTCCGGCGCAGTATTGGTCACCGTTGACGACGACGTCAGCGTATTGGTGACCGTAGTCGGTGCCAAGCAAGCCGATCCAGGCAAGGGCTTCTTCCCTCTGTCCGTTCACTACCAGGAGAAGACTTACGCTGCCGGTAAGATCCCTGGCGGTTTCTTCAAGCGCGAAGGCCGTCCTTCCGAGAAAGAAACCCTGACTTCCCGACTGATCGACCGTCCGATCCGTCCACTGTTCCCTGAAGGCTTCATGAACGAAGTGCAGGTTGTCTGCACCGTCGTTTCGACCAGCAAGAAGACCGATCCGGACATCGCTGCGATGATCGGTACCTCGGCTGCCCTGGCCATCTCCGGCATTCCTTTCGATGGCCCGATCGGCGCTGCCCGCGTTGCCTTCCACGAAAGCACCGGCTACCTGCTGAACCCGACTTACGAGCAACTGGCTGCTTCGAGCCTGGACATGGTCGTCGCCGGTACTTCGGAAGCTGTTCTGATGGTTGAATCGGAAGCCAAAGAGCTGACCGAAGATCAGATGCTGGGCGCCGTACTGTTCGCCCACGACGAGTTCCAGGCCGTGATCCAGGCCGTCAAAGAGCTGGCCGCCGAAGCTGCCAAGCCAACCTGGACCTGGGCTCCACAAGCCGAAGCCACCGAATTGCTGGGCGCTATCCGTGCCGAGTTCGGCGAGGCGATCTCCCAGGCCTACACCATCACCGTCAAGGCCGACCGTTACGCTCGCCTGGGCGAGTTGAAGGATCAGGTCGTGGCCAAGCTGTCCGGTGAAGAAGGCCAGCCTTCCGCCAGCGATGTGAAAGCAGCATTCGGCGAAATCGAATACCGCACCGTTCGCGAAAACATCGTGAACGGCAAGCCACGTATCGACGGTCGCGACACCCGCACCGTACGTCCGCTGAACATCGAAGTAGGCGTTCTGCCAAAAACCCACGGTTCGGCTCTGTTCACCCGTGGCGAAACCCAGGCTCTGGTAGTCGCGACGCTGGGCACCGCCCGTGATGCTCAGCTGCTGGACACCCTGGAAGGCGAGAAGAAAGACCCGTTCATGCTGCACTACAACTTCCCTCCGTTCTCGGTGGGCGAGTGTGGTCGCATGGGTGGTGCTGGTCGTCGTGAAATCGGTCACGGCCGTCTGGCCCGTCGTTCGGTTCAGGCCATGCTGCCTGCCGCTGACGTGTTCCCGTACACCATCCGTGTCGTGTCGGAAATCACCGAATCCAACGGTTCGAGCTCGATGGCTTCCGTTTGCGGCGCTTCCCTGGCCCTGATGGACGCTGGTGTGCCGATGAAGGCACCGGTTGCCGGTATCGCCATGGGTCTGGTTAAAGAAGGCGAGAAGTTCGCCGTCCTGACCGACATCCTGGGTGACGAAGACCACCTGGGCGACATGGACTTCAAGGTAGCCGGTACCGCCAAAGGCGTAACCGCGCTGCAGATGGACATCAAGATCAAGGGCATCACCGAAGAGATCATGGAAATCGCTCTGGGCCAAGCCCTGGAAGCGCGCCTGAACATCCTCGGCCAGATGAACCAGATCATTGGCCAGTCGCGTACCGAACTGTCGGCCAACGCTCCGACCATGATCGCGATGAAAATCGACACCGACAAAATCCGTGATGTCATCGGTAAAGGCGGCGCGACCATTCGTGCGATCTGCGAAGAGACCAAGGCTTCGATCGATATCGAAGACGACGGCTCGATCAAGATCTTTGGCGAAACCAAGGACGCTGCAGAGGCCGCGCGTCAGCGCGTTCTGAGCATCACCGCGGAAGCCGAGATCGGCAAGATCTACGTCGGCAAGGTTGAGCGCATCGTCGACTTCGGCGCATTCGTCAACATCCTGCCGGGCAAGGACGGTCTGGTTCACATCTCCATGCTGAGCGACGCTCGCGTCGAGAAAGTGACCGATATCCTGAAAGAAGGCCAGGAAGTGGAAGTACTGGTACTGGACGTGGACAACCGCGGCCGTATCAAGCTGTCCATCAAAGACGTGGCGGCAGCCAAGGCATCGGGCGTTTGATTACGCCTCGCGCCTGACCGCTTCAGCGTTTTGAAAAATGCCCCGCCGTGAAAACGGTGGGGCATTTTTTTGTCTGCGTAACATCGAAACCATGCGCGAAGTTGCCGGACCTCGAAAGCGATGCTAGGTTTAGCCCACCGCCCGTGTAGCTCAGCCGGTAGAGCAGCGCACTCGTAACGCGAAGGTCGCAGGTTCGATTCCTGTCTCGGGCACCAGCAACTCCTGTGTTCAGATGATCCCGAATGGTTCTGAAGGCCAGAAAAACCGCGCCCTATTCGGTTTTTTTGCGTCAGAGAGATCCTTGATGATCCACATCCATCTTCCATTCCTCCCCCGATCAGCGAGAACACCATGACCGAAGAAAAAAAATCGAGCCAGGAAGCCCGACACGAGGAAGCGCTCAGAAAGTATGCGCTCGATACACCCGACCTGCTGGAAGAGATCAAGGACTTGAGTCCGGATGATCAGAAGGACCAGATCCAGTGGGCATTCGAAGACGAGGCGGAGGCCCAGGGCTTGCAGCCATGGGAATTGACGCTCAAGTACACCAGTACCCCGGAAGAATTCGAGGCTGAGCGCCTGAAGCTGCATAAAGAGGCAGCCGAGGTCCTGGGTGTCGAATGGGAAGAGTACTGCGAGATGAACAATCTGGTGGTTTGAGAGCAGCTCCAAGCGGCAAGCGGCAAGCGGCAAGCTGCAAGTCAAAGCAGATCCGCTTGAAGCTTGCAGCTTGCCGCTTGTAACTGCCCCTCAGATACTGAGTCGCATCGACAGATCGACGGCCTTCACATCCTTGGTCATCGCACCGATCGAAATGTAATCCACCCCAGTCTGTGCAATCGGCAGCAACGTGCTTTCGTTGATCCCGCCGCTGGCCTCCAGTTTGGCCTTGCCGGCATTCAGGCGCACGGCTTCGCGCATGTCGTCCAGGCTCAGTTCGTCGAGCATGATGATGTCGGCACCGGCCGCCAGCGCTTCCTTGAGTTCATCCAGGCTTTCCACTTCAATCTCCACCGGTTTGCCCGGGGCGATCTTGTGCGCGGCGGCGATGGCCTGCGCGATGCCGCCGCTGGCGGCAATGTGGTTTTCCTTGATCAGGAAGGCGTCATACAGGCCGATGCGGTGGTTGTGGCAACCGCCGCAGGTCACGGCATACTTTTGCGCCAGGCGCAGCCCCGGCAGTGTTTTGCGGGTATCGAGCAACTTGACCTGGGTCTCGGCCACGAAGTCCGCCAGGTATTGCGCGCGGGTCGCCACGCCGGAGAGCATTTGCAGGAAGTTCAGGGCGCTGCGTTCGCCGGTCAGCAGTGAGCGCGCAGGACCTTCGAGGTGGAACAACACCTGATTGGGCGTCACCCGTTCACCGTCGGCAACCTGCCAGTGCACCGCCACCCGTGGGTCCAGTTGCCGAAACACGGCATCTACCCAGGCGGTGCCGCAGATAACGGCGGCGTCGCGGGTAATGATGGTGGCTTTGGCCAGGCGTTCGGCCGGGATCAATTGCGCGGTGATGTCGCCGCTGCCGATGTCTTCATGCAACGCACGGCGCACGTTGGCATCGATTTCGGCGGTCAGATCGGCGAGACGTAGATTCGGCATAACGGACTCCACAAACAAAGTGCCTCGATTATAGGGCCATGGCATGGGCCAACCCAAGGCATCAGAGCGTTACGTTAGCGCTGGCGTCTGCATTTGGTCGAATCCCCGATGTTGTCGACTCCGAACGAGCGCCTGTTTGAGATCGGCAAACTCAAATGCGGCAAGTGATCGCGCCCCGGGGGATTATCGCGGCATACTGTGCCAACACAGTCGACGTTGAAGGAATCGGTATGCAGTCGGACCCCGCGAGCGGTTGGATTCAGGGAGTGCATGTCTGCCCCTCACCCAACTTCAATGCGCGCCCCACAGGCGAAGTTTCCCTGCTGGTGATCCACAACATCAGCCTGCCTCCGGCGCAGTTTGCCACCGGCAAGGTGCAGGAGTTTTTCCAGAATCGTCTGGATGTCACCGAACATCCCTATTTTGAAGGGATCGCGGATTTGCGAGTGTCCGCGCACTTTCTGATCGAGCGCGACGGTACCGTCACCCAGTTTGTTTCTTGCCTTGAGCGTGCGTGGCATGCGGGTGTTTCGAGTTTCGAGGGGCGGGAAACCTGTAACGATTTTTCCGTGGGCATCGAGCTCGAAGGCACGGATGATCTGCCGTTCACCGACGCGCAATACAGCGCGTTGACGGCCTTGACCCGCCAGTTGCAGCGGGCGTTCACGGCGATCACCACAGAGCGCATCTGCGGGCACAGCGACATCGCACCCGGGCGCAAAACCGATCCGGGGCCTGCGTTTGACTGGGCACGCTATCGTGCCGCTCTGGCACAAGAGGAAGGGCAATGAGTTTTCTGGTGTTGCTGTTGGCGGTGTGGATAGAAAAGTTCTCGGCCCTGCGCCATCGGGTTCAGCGAGACGGCGGCTGGATACACGAGCTGAACAAGCTCGAGGCCAGCCCGCGACTTTCGGGACGACCCTGGCTGGTGTTGTTGATAATGGTCTTGTTGCCGGTGGCGTTGCTGGGGCTGCTGCTGGTCGTCATCGATCCGGTGGCCTATGGGTTGCTGGCGTTGCCGATCCATTTGCTGGTGGTGATCTACAGCCTGGGGCGCGGTGATCTGCTTGGCGGTCTCGGGCCGTTCCGCGATGCCTGGCGTCGGGAGGACCTGCAGGCAGCGTCCCATGTCGCCAAGCGCGACCTGGACATCTGCGCGGACAGTGGCGAACAACTGCTGGAACGGGTCGAAGGGCATTTGCTGTGGGAGGCCTACCACAGCTTTTTCGCGGTGATTTTCTGGTACTTCCTGTTGGGCCCGGTCGCGGCGCTGAGTTATCGGTTGCTGGCGCTGGCCGAAGAGCACGGAAAATCCCCGGCGGTGGTCGAGCGCGCCGGGCAACTGCGTCACGCCTTCGACTGGGTGCCGGTGCGCCTGCTGGCGGCGAGCCTGGCGTTGGTCGGCAATTTCGTCGCGGTCAGCCGGGTCATGCTGCATGAACTGCTGAACTGGAACATCAGCGCCGCGCAATTGATCGAGAAAGTCGGGCTGGTGGCCGGTGAAATTCCGGCGCCGGTGACCGGTGCGGAAGGTATCAACAACCTGGACCGCATATGGGCTATGTTGCTGCGTGCCGCGGTGCTCTGGTACGCCGGGTTTGCGCTGTGGACGGTCCTGCACTAGCTCCGTAGTCATAGCCACAGGGCGATCACTTGTGCGAAGTGCTTCGCCCTGTCGTTAACCTTAAGTTACAAAACCTCCTGCCGATTTCAGTTATACAGAGATAGCGCCGAATAGTGGCTATCTGCTGTCTGTCTGCGCCTGCCAATAAAAAAAATAAAATTGAAGGGAGACAACCAGTGAAGAGCTTGCTCTATCCCGCTGTCGCACTGATGAACCGCTTGAGCTTCGGCATGAAGTTCAGCCTGATCAGCGTACTGTTCCTGGTGCCGATGCTGGTGACCAACTTCTATCTGGTGCGTGACTCCTACCGCGAATTCCAGGGCACGCGTATCGAACTGCAAAGTCTGGACCTGCTGGGCAGCAGTCTGACGCTGCGACGCGATCTGGAAACCCTGAACAACCTGGTGCAGATCAATGTCAGCCTCGGCCAATCCGGCAAGGCTGGCAATGTCGAGTCGAAAATCAGCACGCTTGAGCAGAGCATTCTGACTCGCCTGCAAGGGCTGACGGCGATGACCGGCGACCCGGAGCAGGTCGCGGTGTTCGATGGCAAACGCGATGAAATGATCGCTGCGTTCAAGGCCCAGCAAACGGAAAACTCCCTGCAAAGCAAAAGCGCCCTGATCGGCAAGCTGGTGGGCAGTGCGCAGATTTTCAGCCAGCTCATCACCAGCCAGTCCGGCCTCGGTCGCGACAATCAGAGCGACATGCGTCAGTTGAGCGAGCTCGTCACTCTCGTCACGCCGCGGGTCACCCAGATCCTGGGAGAAGGTCGGGCAATGGGTTCCTATTCGCTGGGGCAGGGTTTCATCAACTCGGCTTCGAGTACCCGATTCGATGAATTGCTGGCGCAGATTGAAAAGCTCCAGGCCGAGTATGGCCTGAAGTTGCAGGATGCCCTGGGTTCCAGCAAGGCCGCCCGCGACACCCTGGCCGCGCAGGCCGAGAGCAGCCGGGCATCATTGAAGAAAGCCAGTGAGCTGTTCGAGGAACAAGTGGTCATGGCCGACACGCTCGATGCGCCTTGGCAGGGCTTTTATGATCAGGTCAGCACCTTGATGGACCAGACTTACCAGCTCAACGAAGCGACCCTGAAGTATCTGGGCCCGCAGTTGCAGCAACGCCTGGACCAGAACCGCACGCACATGGTCTTGCAGGCCGTGGCGTTGTCAGTGGTGTTTGTGTTGATCTTTTATCTCTACGGCGCGTTCTATGCCTCGACCCGTACCACGCTCAAGCGCCTGGGGGCGGTGATGGACAAGGTGGCGGCCGGCGACATGACCGTGACCTTCAGTGCCCACAGCCGTGACGAGCTGGGGGAGCTGGGTGAGGTGTTCAACGGCACGGTGAAGAAAATCCATGACCTGATCGAACGCGTGGGGCAGACCGTGAGTGAAGTCGAGCGGCAGGCCGGGCAAGTGGAAAACGTTTCCGCGCAAAGCAACCAGGCCGTCGCCGGGCAGCGCACGCAGATCGAACAGGTGGCCACGGCCATGAACCAGATGTCCGCCACTTCCCAGGAAGTGGCGCGCAGTGCCGCGGCGGCGGTGAGCAGCGCCCACAGCGTCAACGATGAAACCATCAGCGGTCGCGGTCTGGTGGAGTCCCAGCAAGGCAGCATCGCCGCGCTGGCCAGCGAAATCGATCAGTCGGTGTTGGTGATCAATCAACTGGCCAGCGACAGCCAGTCCATCAGCCGCGTGCTTGAGGTGATCAAGAGCATCGCCGAGCAGACCAACCTGCTGGCGCTCAATGCCGCCATCGAGGCGGCACGGGCCGGTGAGCAGGGTCGTGGTTTCGCCGTGGTAGCCGATGAAGTCCGGACCCTGGCCAAACGCACCCAGCAATCGACTGAAGAAATCGAGCAGATGATCGCCAGGCTCCACGGGGGCGTCGGCGCGGCGGTCAAGGCCATGGGCATCAGCCATGAAATGGCCAATGGCACGGTGGGGCAGTCGGAAAAGGTCCAGCGGGCGCTGGAAAACATTCTGGGAGCGGTCGGCATGATCGTCGACCAGAACCAGCAGATTGCCGCCGCGGTGGAGCAGCAAACGGCCGTGGCCCACGACATCGACCAGAACATCGTCGAGATCAACCGCGCCGGCGAGCGTACCGCAGAGGGTGCGCATCAGACCGAGGACGCCAGCCGGGCATTGTCGGCTCAGGTCGTGGAGTTGAAACAACTGATCAGTGCATTCCGGGTCTGAGGCAGGCCGGAATGTAAATGTGGGATTCCTGCAGGTTTTCTGTACTGTCGGAAGGTTTCGTAATACTTTTTCCCTTTTACGGTGGGAGTCCTCCTGATTCTCCCCGTGCGCTGGATTTTTGAGTTCGATCGAGGAAAAGTTACGCGGCTTACCCCATGGAGGAACTTGGTTATGTCTGTTGCAACAATAGGAGTCCAAGGGCGTTGCGCACACTGTCAGCGCACGTTGCAGCTTCAACCCTGGCAACTCAATGCCATTGCGATCAATGAAACGTTTGCCTGTACTCACTGCCAGAAACCGGTTCAGTTGCGTTGCCCGGCACAGATCAAGCGCTTCAAGTCGCTCGACTCCTTTGCACTGTTGCGTGCCAGCCTGCGGGTGATGGTCTGCACCGCCTTGCTGGTGGCGCTGGTGATGGAGTGGGTGGGAATGCTCAGTGTCGTCGAGCAGCTGAATGCTTCGCTGATCGCCATATTCGTTTACTTCGCAGCGGTCCGTTACTTCCGCCAGCGCCAGCATTTGACGCTGATTCTGGAAGCCGCCAAGGCTCACATCGACTGATTACCAGCCGAACACTTCGCAGCTGTTGGCGGTGCTGGCAGCTGCCAGTCGTTCCGGGCTGATTGCCATCCATTGCGCCAGTGCCGCGCAGATCGCCGGCAAGTGTGCCGGGCTGTTGCGCTGGCCGGGGAACATGGCAGGGGCCATGTCCGGCGAGTCGGTCTCCAGCACCACCGAATCCAGTGGCAACTGTGCCAGCACACGGTGCATGCGTAACGCCTGAGGCCAGGTCGGGGCGCCACCAAGGCCGAGCTTGAACCCGAGCTTGATGTATTCGCGGGCCTCTTCGTTGCTGCCGGCAAAGGCGTGGATGATCCCGGCCCGTTTCAGGCGAAACCGTTTGAGCGTGGCGATCACAGCCGCGTGGCTGCGCCGCACGTGGATCAATGCCGGAAGATTGAAATCCGCCGCCAATTGCAATTGTGCGTCGAACAACGCTTGCTGGCGGTTGCGGTCGAGGGTTTCGATGAAGTAATCCAGGCCGATCTCGCCCACTGCACACAGTTGCCGATGGCCGGCCAGACGGGTCAGCCAGTCACCGAGTTCGCTCAGGTGTTGCGGGCGATGATCGTCCAGATACACCGGATGCAGCCCGAATGCGGCGTGCAGGTCGGGGTCACTCTGCACCAGCTCCCAGACTCGCTGCCAATTGGCCTGATAAACCCCCAGCACCACGATCCGCCGTACCCCGAGGGCACGGCTGTCGGCCAGCAACGCCTGGCGGTCGGCGTCGAAGTCCGGAAAATCCAGATGGGTGTGAGTGTCGATCAGCTCCACGGTTCAATCCTGGCGAATACGCTGCTTGAACGTCCGTGGGATGGCTTGCACGCCCGGCCGGTAATCCGACTGCTCGATGGCCGCCAGAGCGAGCGCAAGGGCTTTGTCGGCGATCAACTGGTGTTGCTGGGCCATGGCGTTGACCGGTAGCGGCAGGAAGTCCAGCAACTGGGTGTCGCCGAAGGTGCCGAGGCGCAGCGGACGGTTTTTCAGCGGGAAGTCGTGCAGCGCATCGAACACGCCCTGAAGCAGCACGTAGGACGTGGTCACCAGGGCTTCGGGCAAATGGCCAAGACGTTGCAGCAACTCCTCCATCAATTGTTTACCGCACTCGCGGCTGAAGGACTCACCTTCTTCGATCAGCACCTGACCGTTGAACCCGTCGAGCGCCTCTTTGAAACCAGCGGTACGTTCCCGGCTGATGCTCAGCTCCGGACGGGCACCGATCAGCGCGATCTGCCTGGGCAGCGGCTCCAGCAGGCTGCGGGTCAGTTGCAGGCTGGCCTCGCGGTCGTCGCTGATCACCGAGCAGAAATGCTCGGGTTCCATGACCCGGTCGATGGCGATGATCGGAATGCCCTTGGCCTGCAATTGACGATAGCTGTCGTCGCCGGCTGGCAGGCAGCTGGCGACGATCAGTGCATCGCAGCGCCGGGCGCGGAACAGTTGCAGCAATTGCCGTTCGCTGTCTGGAGCATCGTCGGAACTGGCGATCAGCAATTGATAACCCCGGGCTCGTGCACCTTGCTCCAGCAATTTGGCGATTCGCGCGTAACTGGGGTTTTCCAGATCCGGCAGAATGAACCCCAATGTGCGGGTGTGTCGACTGCGCAAACCGGCGGCCTGTGGGTTAGGCGTGAAGCCATATTGTTCGACGACCGCGCGCACACGTTCGACAGTGGCGCTGCTGATGCGCTGTTGTTCGGCCTTGCCATTGATGACATAGCTGGCGGTGGTGACGGACACACCGGCCAACTGGGCGATATCACTGAGTTTCAACCCGCTGTTTCCTTGTTTTTTCGAGATTGCCTCGACATTTTCGTCAATCCTAACCGATTAGGCAGGCGACCATTGTCGCAACGCATCCGACAAGTTGGACTTCAAGGATGGGCCATTATCGAGTAACGTGCCAATTGATCTAGATTAAACGTTTCAGCAGGCGTATTTTCTACGCTTTAGGCGCCTTTGGTCGGTTCTGCCGAGAAACCGCCAAAAGCGATGGCCAAGCGCCTGAGCTGACTCACTCAAAACAATACCTGGTGCCCCAAGGCGCCAAAAAGGAGAAAGCATGCTCGAGCTCACAGTAGAGCAGATATCCATGGGCCAGTCGGCTGTGGACAAGTCCGCTGCGCTGCAATTGCTGGCCCGGCATCTGGTCGCCGACGGCCTGGTTGCCGAGGGTTATCTCGCCGGTTTGCAGGCGCGGGAAGCCCAGGGCTCGACCTTTCTCGGTCAAGGTATTGCCATCCCCCACGGTACGCCTGAAACCCGTGACCTGGTCTTCACCACCGGCGTGCGCCTGATGCAGTTCCCTGACGGCGTGGACTGGGGCGATGGTCATGTCGTTTACCTGGCGATCGGCATCGCCGCCAAATCCGATGAACATCTGCGCCTGTTGCAATTGCTGACCCGTGCCCTCGGCGAGACGGACCTGGGCCAGGCCCTGCGCCGCGCCGGCTCCGCCGAAGCCTTGCTGAAGTTGCTGCAAGGTGCGCCGCAGGAGTTGGCCTTGGATGCGCAGATGATCGGCCTCGGTGTCGCGGCCGAAGATTTCGAAGAGTTGGTCTGGCGTGGCGCACGCTTGTTGCGGCAGGCCGACTGCGTGAGCAACGGTTTCTCCGCGGTGTTGCAGCAGGTTGAAGCGCTGCCGTTGGGCGATGGCCTGTGGTGGCTGCACAGCGAGCAAACCGTGAAGCGTCCGGGCCTGGCCTTCGTCACTCCGGACAAACCACTGCGTTATCTCGGTCAGCCACTCAACGGGCTGTTCTGCCTGGCCAGCCTTGGAGAGGCTCATCAAGCCTTGCTCGAACGCCTGTGTGCCTTGTTGATCGAAGGGCGCGGTCATGAATTGGGACGTGCTACCAGCAGCCGCAAAGTCCTCGAAGTACTCGGTGGTGAAGTGCCCGCCGATTGGCCCAGCGCGCGAATTGCGCTGGCCAACGCCCACGGTCTGCATGCGCGTCCGGCGAAAATCCTCGCGCAACTGGCAAAGAGTTTTGAAGGTGATATCCGTGTGCGCATTGTCGATGGCCACGACAGCGCGGTGTCGGTAAAGAGCTTGAGCAAGTTGCTCAGCCTCGGCGCACGACGGGGGCAGGTCCTGGAAATCATCGCCGAACCAAGCATCGCGGCTGATGCCTTGCCGGCCTTGTTGGCCGCCATCGAAGAAGGGCTCGGAGAAGAAGTCGAACCGTTGCCGCCAGTCAGCCAGGCACGCGAAGTCGTTGTCGAGATGGCCGAAGTGGTTGTCGCCCCGGTGGCGGGCAGCGTGGTCCAGGCGATTGCCGCCGCTCCGGGGATCGCCATCGGCCCGGCGCATATTCAAGTGCTGCAAACCATCGAATACCCGTTGCGCGGCGAGTCCGCCGGCATCGAGCGTGAGCGTCTCCAGCAAGCCCTGGCGCAGGTCCGCCGTGACATCCAGAGTCTGATCGAGCGCAGCAAAAGCAAAGCCATCCGCGAAATCTTCATCACCCACCAAGAGATGCTCGACGACCCGGAACTGACCGATGAGGTCGATACGCGCCTCAAACAGGGCGAAAGCGCCGAGGCGGCGTGGATGGCCGTGATCGAAGCGGCGGCCCGGCAGCAGGAAGCGTTGCAGGATGCCTTGCTCGCCGAACGCGCAGCCGACTTGCGCGACATCGGCCGTCGGGTGTTGATGCAGCTTAGTGGCATCGAATCCCCGAGCGAACCGGACCAACCCTACATTCTGGTGATGGACGAGGTCGGCCCGTCCGACGTCGCGCGTCTCGACCCGGCTCGCGTGGCGGGGATTCTCACCGCCCGGGGTGGTGCTACGGCGCACAGTGCGATTGTTGCCCGGGCCTTGGGCATCCCGGCACTGGTCGGCGCCGGCCCCGGCGTGTTGCTGCTGGCGCCGGGTACGCCGCTGCTGCTCGATGGCCTGCGTGGGCGGTTGCATGTGGACGCTGACACGGCGACCTTGCAGCGCGCCACGGCCGAACGCGATACCCGCGAGCAACGCTTGAAGGCGGCTGCCGAGCAACGTCATCAACCGGCATTGACCACCGACGGTCACGCCGTCGAAGTGTTCGCCAATCTTGGTGAAAGCGCTGGGGTAACTGGCGCGGTGGAGCAGGGCGCCGAAGGTGTTGGCCTGTTGCGCACCGAACTGATTTTCATGGCCCACCCGCAAGCGCCCGACGAGGCAACCCAGGAAGCCGAGTACCGCCGCGTCCTCGACGGTCTGGCCGGGCGGCCGCTGGTGGTGCGTACCCTCGATGTCGGGGGCGACAAACCGTTGCCGTACTGGCCGATCGCGAAGGAAGAAAACCCTTTCCTCGGCGTGCGCGGTATCCGCCTGACCTTGCAGCGCCCGCAGATCATGGAAGCGCAATTGCGTGCCTTGCTGCGGGCGGCCGACAACCGGCCGCTGCGGATCATGTTCCCGATGGTGGGCAGCGTAGAGGAGTGGCGCCAGGCCCGTGACATGACCGAGCGCCTGCGCCGGGAAATCCCGGTCGCCGACCTGCAACTGGGGATCATGATCGAAGTACCGTCGGCGGCATTGCTGGCGCCGGTGCTGGCCAGGGAAGTCGATTTTTTCAGCGTCGGTACCAACGACCTGACCCAATACACCCTGGCCATCGACCGTGGCCATCCGACGCTGTCGGCCCAGGCCGATGGCTTGCATCCGGCGGTGCTGCAACTGATCGACATCACCGTGCGCGCAGCCCATGCCCACGGCAAATGGGTCGGTGTGTGTGGCGAGCTGGCGGCCGATCCGCTGGCGGTGCCGGTGCTGGTGGGCCTCGGCGTGGACGAACTCAGCGTCGGCGCGCGCAGTATTGCCGAGGTCAAGGCGCGAATTCGCGAACTGGGCTTCACTCAGACTCAAACCCTTGCCCGACAGGCCCTGGCCGTGGGCAGTGCCAATGAAGTGCGTGCATTAGTGGAGGCCCTGTAATGGCCCGGATTCTCACCCTGACCCTCAACCCGGCGCTGGACCTGACCGTCCAGTTGCCGCGCCTTGAGGCCGGCCAGGTCAACCGCAGCGATGTGATGCACACCCACGCCGCCGGCAAAGGCGTGAACGTGGCGCAAGTGCTGGCGGACCTCGGGCATCAGTTGACCGTCAGTGGCTTTCTCGGCGAAGACAACCTGCAAGCATTCGAAACGCTGTTCACCCGGCGCGGTTTTGTCGATGCCTTCATCCGGGTTCCCGGTGAAACCCGCAGCAATATCAAGCTGGCGGAAAGCGACGGCCGTATCACCGACATCAACGGGCCGGGACCGCAGGTCAGCGAAGCGGCGCAGCAGGCCTTGATGGATCGACTGGAGCAGATTGCCCCGGGGCACGATGCGGTGGTGGTCGCCGGAAGTTTGCCTTTGGGCGTTAGTGCGAAGTGGTTGCAGATGTTGATTTTGCGCTTGAAGAAACTGGGGCTGAACGTCGCCCTCGACACCAGCGGCGAAGCGTTGCGCGAGGCGCTCAAGGCCGCTCCGTGGCTGATCAAACCCAACACTGAAGAACTGGCCGAAGTGCTGGACTGCGAGGTCGTATCGGCCGGTGCCCAGGCCTTGGCGGCGGAGCGCTTGCACGCCCAGGGCATCGAGCATGTGGTGATCTCCCACGGTGCCGAAGGCGTGAATTGGTTCAGCGTCGGTTCGGCGCTGCACGCCACGCCACCCAGGGTCAGCGTCGCCAGCACGGTGGGTGCGGGTGATTCGTTGCTGGCGGGGATGCTCCACGGTTTGCTCAGTGCCGATACACCGGAACAGACCTTGCGCACGGCCACCGCGATTGCCGCGATGGCGGTGACGCAGATCGGTTTCGGCATTGGCGATGCAGCGCAACTGGCGCAGCTCGAACAGGGTGTGCGCGTGCGTCCCCTGACAGAACAATAAGAGGGTTTGTCATGAAGTTAGCCATCGTTACGGCCTGCCCGAACGGCATGGTCACCAGTGTGCTGTGTGCCCGGCTGCTCGATGCCGCGGCCCAGCGTCAGGGCTGGAGTACCAGTGTCGAAGTCAGCGATGCCGCCCATCCCGAAAAGCAACTGTCGGCGGCCACCCTCGACGCGGCAGAGTGGGTGCTGTTGGTGACCAGCGCACCGGTGGAGATGTCGCGGTTCGTCGGCAAGCGGGTGTTTCAGAGCACCCCGGCCCAGGCCCTGCAGGACGTGGAAGCCGTGCTGCGGCGCGGTGCGCAGGAGGCTCAGGTCCATGCCGCTGCCGAAGCCGTCACAGAACCTGTGGCGGTTGCGCCAAACGCACCGCGACTGGTGGCCGTCACCGCATGCCCGACGGGCGTAGCACACACGTTCATGGCCGCCGAAGCCTTGCAGCAAGCGGCCAAGCGCCTTGGCTATGACTTGCAGGTGGAAACCCAGGGCTCGGTCGGCGCGCGCAACCCATTGAGCGCAGCGGCGATTGCCGAAGCCGATGTGGTGCTGCTGGCGGCCGATATCGAAGTCGCCACCGAGCGTTTCGCCGGCAAGAAAATCTATCGTTGCGGTACCGGCATTGCCCTCAAGCAAGCCGAAGCGACCTTGAAAAAGGCCTTGGCCGAAGGCCGACAGGAAAGCGCATCGAGTGCATCTCAAGCAACGGTCAAGCAGGAGAAAATGGGCGTCTATAAACACCTGCTGACCGGCGTGTCGTTCATGTTACCGATGGTGGTGGCTGGCGGCTTGATGATCGCCCTGTCGTTCGTGTTCGGCATCACTGCCTTCAAGGAGGAGGGCACGCTGGCGGCGGCGTTGATGCAGATCGGCGGCGACAGCGCGTTCAAGTTAATGGTGCCGCTGCTGGCAGGCTATATCGCCTATTCCATCGCCGACCGTCCGGGCCTTGCGCCGGGGATGATCGGCGGTCTGCTGGCGAGTACCCTGGGTGCCGGTTTCATCGGCGGGATCATCGCTGGCTTCCTCGCCGGTTATGCGGCCAGGGCGATCAACCGTTATGCGCGATTGCCGCAAAGCCTCGAGGCGCTGAAGCCGATCCTGATCATCCCGTTGCTGGCGAGCCTGTTCACTGGCCTGGTGATGATCTACGTCGTCGGCAAACCGGTGGCGGGGATGCTCGCCGGGCTCACGCATTTCCTCGACAGCATGGGGACCACTAACGCGATTCTGCTGGGTGTGTTACTGGGCGGCATGATGTGCGTCGACCTCGGCGGGCCGATCAACAAGGCCGCCTATGCGTTCTCGGTCGGGCTGCTGGCGTCGCAGAGTTACGCGCCGATGGCGGCGACCATGGCCGCGGGCATGGTGCCGCCGATCGGCCTGGGTATCGCCACGTTCATTGCCCGACGCAAGTTTGCGCAAACCGAGCGCGAAGCCGGCAAGGCAGCACTGGTGCTGGGGCTGTGCTTTATCTCCGAAGGGGCGATTCCGTTTGCGGCCAAAGATCCGCTGCGGGTGATTCCGGCGAGCATCGCTGGCGGTGCGCTGACCGGTGCGCTGTCGATGTATTTCGGCTGCAAGCTGATGGCGCCCCACGGAGGGTTGTTCGTGCTGGCGATCCCGAATGCGATCAACCATGCGCTGCTCTATCTGCTGGCGATTGTGGCGGGGAGCCTGTTGACGGCGGTGGTGTATGCGCTGGTCAAGCGGCCGGAGGTGGTGGAGTTGGCGGTAGATCCCGTCACGGCCTGACGCCTGCCCCTGTAGGAGCGAGCATGCTCGCGAAGGCGTCGTGTCAGTCGAAATCATTTTTGCTGACACTCCGCTTTCGCGAGCATGCCGCAAGCGGGCACCCGCTCCTACAGGGAACGCAGTGAATCAGTAGACGTCTCGGCGGTAGCGGCCCTGTTCGATCAAACGCTCCACTTCGGCGCTGCCCAGCACTTCATCGAGTACCTGATCCACGCCCGAAGCCATGCCCTGAAGGCTGCCGCAAATGTAGATCACCGCACCTTCCGCCAGCCATTTTTCAAGCTCGTCCGCTGATTCACGCAGGCGATCCTGTACGTAGATCTTTTCGGCCTGGTCTCGGGAAAACGCCAGGTCGAGACGCGCCAGATCACCGTTGATCAGCCAATCTTCCAGCTCCTTTCGGCACAGGTAGTCGTGCTCGCGATTGCGCTCGCCAAACAGCAGCCAGTGACGTTGCTGGCCATCGGCAATCCGGGCCTTGAGCAAGCTGCGCAACCCGGCCAGTCCCGTGCCATTGCCCAGCAGGATCATCGGCGCCGGTTGGGCCGGCAGATGGAAACCACTGTTGCGCCGCACACGCAGGCTGATGGAACTGCCCACAGGCGCGTACTCGGTCAACCAGCCGGAACCGACGCCGAGGTTGCCATCGGCATGCACTTCCTGGCGCACGATCAATTCCAGTACACCGTCGGCTGGAATCGAAGCAATCGAGTATTCGCGCATGGCCAGCGGCACGAGGGCCTCTGCCAGTGCCTGCGCGTGCAGGCCGACCAGATGGGCGCGGTTTTCCGGCAGCTGGCGACTGGCCAGGGCCTGTTCGAGGGTTTCCTCCAGGCCGTTGAGCTGCACCTTGGTCTCTGCGTGAATGCCCAGACCGTCGAGGAAGTGCTCGATGGCCCATGGGCAGTTGCGCGGCAACACTTCCACCAGGTCTCCAGCCAGCCAACTGCTGGTGGTCGGGGCGCGAAGACCCAGCAAGTACACCGGCGAACCGCTGCTGTCCGGGTTGAGCAGTTCACGACGGACCAGGGTCCAGTTGTCGTAGCTGGGCGCTTGCCAGGTGTCGACAGGGGCATGGCCGGTCAGCAGGCCCAGTTGCTGTTGCCAGTGACGCAGAGCGTATGGATCGCCGCTATCGACTTCCACCGGGGCGAACAAGGTCTTGCCGCCGTGTTCGCCGAGCCAGGTGTGCAGGCGTTTGGCGAATCCGCAGAAGTGTTGGTACTGCCGGTCGCCGAGGCCGAGGACCGCGTAGTTCAGACGTTCAAGGCTTGGTGTGCGACCCAGTACCTTGCGTTCGAAACCCCTGGCGCTGTCGGGTGCTTCGCCGTCACCGAAGGTACTGACGACGAACAATGCGTTGTTCGAGTCCTGCAAGTCCTGCTCGCTGACGTCCGCCAGCGGCTGCACATTCACTGGCAAGCCCGCGGCCTGCAGTTGCCCGGCGGTCTGCCAGGCCAGTTGCTCGGCAAAGCCGCTCTGGCTGGCGAAACCGATCAGCCAGGCCGGAGCGTCATTAACCGATGCGACCAGACCTTGGCGAGCGTCCTTGATCTGGCGTTTTTTGCGGCGACGGTCCAGGTACAGCAACCAGCCGGTGACGAAGAACAGCGGCATGCTCAGCGCAGTGAGGGTCAGGATGATGCGCCCGACGATGCCGAAGTAGCTGCCGACGTGCAGCGCATAAATGCTGGTCAGCAGTTGCGCCTTGAGGCTCTTGTCACTGTAGCGATCAACCCGTTTGATCACCCCGGTGGCCGGGTCGAGGGTGATCTGGTTCAGGGCGCGGTCATGGGGCGATGTTTTCAGCAGGAAGTTAACAGTCGCTGGCTGGCCGGCCACTGGCGGCATGCGCACGTTATAGGAACTGAGTTGTGGGCCGGCTGCGCTATAGATACTGCTCCACATTGCCGCGTAATCGGCGATAGGAGCCGGACCTTGCGGTGCAGGGCCGCGTCCGCCGCGAACGCGTTCGTTCTGCGGTGAGTCGGAGAGCAACCGGGTCAGGCCCTTGTTGTACCACTCGTAAGACCAGGACAACCCGGTCAGCGCTGCCAGGAGGTAAAACACCAGGCACCAGGTGCCAGCCACCGAGTGCAGGTCCCAGTTGAAACTGCGACCCTTTTTCCTCCAGTCCAGGGGCAACCAGGCACGCCAGCTTCGCCACTGGCGAGGCCAACGCAGGTACAAGCCGGAAAGACAGAAGAACACCAGGATCAGGGTACAGGCACCGGTGATCTGCCGACCCGTATCGCCCATGGCGAGGAAACGGTGCAGTTGCAGCATCAGCCCGAAGAAATCCTGGCCACTGGCATCACCGAGGAACTCGGCCGTGTACGGATCGAAGTAGCGCATCTCGCCTCGGCGCTCACCCGGCGGCGGGGTGAACCACACTTTGGCGGCGTTGCCACTGTCGGTTTCCACGGTGAGCATTGAGACTTTTTTGCCCGACACGGCTTCGATGTGCTCCACCAGTTCGGCGGTAGGCAGCACGCCGGCGACCTGTTTTTCGACCTGCAACACAGAGGGATTGAGTGTGCTCAGGATTTCATCCTGAAACGACACCATCGCCCCGGTGATGCCCATCAGGGCCAGGACCAGCCCGGCGCTGATGCCGAAAAACCAGTGCAACTGGAACAGGGTTTTCTTCAACACGTCGCTCGCCTTGTTCGTTCAGATTGTTCCATCACGGCGCACATTATGCCGTGGGCTTGTCGAGAAGCATTCTTTTTCACGTACAAAGGCCCCGTTCACGGTATGAACGGGGCCAAATTTATTGCTTGCCACTTTTGTGGGAGCGAGCCTGCTCGCGAAGGCTGTGTTAGTCACAACACATGTGCTGCGGCTGGCACTGTATTCGCGAGCAGGCTCGCTCCCACATGGATCAGAAGTGGAAGTTGGTGCTCAGCAATGCGGTACGACCGGCCGCCTGGTTGGCGAAGTGAGTCGAGAACGCCTTGTCGTAGTAGGTTTCGTCGGTCAGGTTCTGCACGTTCAGTTGCAGATCGACGTTTTTGCTCAGCTTGTAGGCCGCCATCGCGTCGTAACGAACGTAGGAGTCGACCATGGTGGTGTTGGCTACGTTGCCGAACACGTCGTCGACATAGAACGCACCGCCGCCGATGGTCAGCTTCGGCGTGACCTGATAGGTCGTCCACAGGCTGGCACTGTTTTTCGGCGTGTTAGGCAGTTCGTTGCCGTTGTTGGCCTTGTTTGCCGGCAGGTCGCCACCGTCGACTTGCTCGCTGTCCATGTAGGCGTAACCGGCGAACACTTGCCATTTGTCGGTGAGCTTGCCGCTGGCCGACAGTTCGATACCTTGAACGCGGGTCTTGCCGACGTTTTCAAAGGTGGTGGTGTTGGTTTGCACACGAGCGTTGTCTTTCTCGGTGCGGAAAATGTCGGCGGTCAGGGACAGGCGATCATTCAACAGGTCCCACTTGGTACCGATTTCGTAGTTCTTGGTGGTTTCCGGCTCCAGGTCGCTTTTGAGCAGGTTGCCGTTACGATCCGGGGTGCCACCCAACGGGTTGCCTTCCGTACCTTCGCCAAGCATGTTGCCCGGCGGGGTGGCGGACGTCGCGTAGGACGCATAGATGCTGCCGTTTTCCGCTGGCTTGTACACCACACCGAACTGACCGGTGACGAATTCGCTGGTGTCATCGCCCTTGGACGTGGTCACGTTGGAACCGTTGAAGGTCCTGTAGTCAGTATCGAAATGGTCGTAACGCAGGCCCATGTTCACCAGCCATTGCTCGGACAATGTCAGGGTGTCGAACACATACAGTGCGTAGGTGTTGGCCTTGGTGTCGGTGCCGGCATAGTTGCGCGAGATGGCGCCGTTCCACGGGTCATTCGGGTTCGGGTTGGACAGTGAGGTGCAGTTGTAGCCGCTTGGCGCGCCGATCATTGCCGGCGTGCAGTTGGTAGTCACCGCGCCTGTTCCCGGAGTGGTGTCCGTGTTGACGTTGTAAGAGGACTTTTCATTTTCCTCGTGGGTGTATTCGACACCGGTGGAGAAGCTGTTCTTGAACCCGGCGATGTAGACATCGCCAAACAGGTCGGTCTGGTTGGTGGTGGTCTCGGTGTTGCTCACGCGGGTGTTCGCGCGGCGCCAGACGCTGCCGTTGTTGACGTTGCCTTTACTGTCGTCCGGCTGGGTCAGGATGTAGTCCTGCATGCTGGTGCCGTGACGCAGGGTGTTCTTGATGGTCAGTGCGTCGCTCAGGTCGTGCTCGATGGCGAAGGTCGCCGTATCGACGCGAGTCTTGCGGAAGTCGCGGTCGTTCAGACCATAGAAGTTGCTGCTGTCGCCGCCGTCGTTGGGCTTGTCCGGGTTGGCCTTGGTACGGGCAGCCGAGCCGCCGGCCGGGATGGTGTAGGGAATACCCGAGTCCGGCAGGTCGTTGCTTTCGAGATGGTAGTAGTCAAGGTTGACGCGAGTGTCTGTACCCAGGCCGAAGGCCAGGGACGGTGCGACACCCCAGCGGTCGTAGTTGACGCTGTCACGCCCGGCGACGTTGCTCTCGTGGCTCAACAGGTTCAGACGGCCAGCGGCGGTGTCGGTGAACTGGTAGTTGCCGTCGAAGGTGTAGCGCTGGGTCTGGTCGGAGCCCCAGGTGAAACCACCGTCGAGCGAATCGCCCAGGTGGGCTTTCTTGCTGACCAGGTTGATGCTGCCGCCAGCGGCGCCACGACCGCCGATCGCGGAGTTCGGGCCTTTGCTGACTTCGATCGACTCAACGGCGAAGATCTCGCGGCTCTGGGAGCCGGTATCGCGCACGCCGTCCAGATAGGTGTCGCCCTGGGCGTCGAAGCCGCGGATGAACGGACGGTCGCCTTGTGGGTTACCGCCTTCACCGGCACCGAAGGTGATGCCTGGAACCGTGCGCAGCGCGTCCTGCAGGTTGAGCGAGCCGGTGTCTTTGAGGACTTGTTGCGGAACAACGGTCACCGAGCGCGGCGTATCGATCAGCGGCGCGGTGTACTTGGGCGAGGAGGCTTTCTCGACGTTGTAGGTTGTCTCGTCCTGGGCTTCGCCTGTGATGGCGGTGGCGCCCAGTGAAATCACATTGTCCGGTGCTTTTTCGTCGGTTTTTTCCGCCGCGAAAACCATGTGGCCCGCAGAGCCGGCAGTAATTGCCATGCCGATGGCGGAAGCGAGCAAACGTGGTGAGCTGACCGGTACTTGTGGTTGTTGACGTGACATTTGAGTTCCCCTCCCCAAGGATTTGAGGCGGCGGAATATAGGGTAAACAGGTATTCGTAACAATTGCGAAATATTACTATTTGCACTTAATTTACATTCTTTACAATTTAACCTTACGGTTTTTGCTGACTCATTCGTCTGTTGGGTTTTACACAGGCAATAAGAATCAATACCATTGGCGCCTCTTTGTTTTCAGGTGTTTCCGTCATGCTGCTGCACATTCCCGGCCTGTTCGAAAAAGACGAGGTGCAGCGCATTCGCGAGGCTCTCGAGCAAGCCGATTGGGCCGATGGCAAGATAACCGCCGGCTATCAGTCGGCCAAGGCCAAGCACAATTTGCAGCTGCCGGAAGGGCATCCGCTGGCCAAGGAAATCGGTGCGGCCATGCTGGAGCGACTGTGGAAAAATCCACTGTTCATGTCGGCCGCGCTACCGCACAAGGTCTTCCCGCCGTTGCTTAACTGTTACACCGCCGGTGGCAGTTTCGACTTCCATATCGACAACGCGGTGCGCCAGCCCAAAGGCAGCATCGAACGGGTACGCACGGATTTGTCCGCCACGCTGTTCTTCAGCGAGCCCGAGGATTACGACGGTGGCGAGCTGGAAATCCAGGACACCTTCGGCACTCAGCGGGTGAAGTTGCCTGCCGGCGACATGGTGCTATACCCCGGCACCAGCCTGCACAAGGTCAATGCGGTGACACGCGGAACGCGGCTGGCCGCGTTTTTCTGGACTCAAAGCCTGGTGCGCGAGGACAGCCAGCGTGCGCTGTTGTTCGAGATGGATGGAGCCATCCAGCAACTGACCCGCGACATGCCCGATCATCCATCGCTGATCCGCCTGACCGGTACTTATCACAACCTGTTGCGTCGCTGGGTCGAGGTGTAAGTGGCGGATTTTCGTTTACGCCGCGAAGAAATGCTCGACGGCGAGCGCCTGCGCGCCATGCTCGATGAAAGTCCGGCCCGTGCGGCCCAGGCCATCCTGATCGCCGCAGGTGAAGGTGAGGTCGAAGCCCAGGCCTTGCTCGGACAGATTCTGCTCGACGGCCAGGGGATCGCGCAGGACCATCCGCTGGCGTTGCGCTGGTTCGGCATCGCCGCCCACCAGGGGCACGTGATGGCGCGCAACATGCTCGGCCGTTGTCATGAACATGGTTGGGGCTGTGTTGCCGACGCTTCGATTGCGCTGCGGCATTATCGCGTCGCGGCCCAGGCCGGCCTGGATTGGGCGATGTACAACTACGCCAATCTGCTCGCTACCGGGCGCGGAGTCAGCCAGGATCAGGCTCTGGCGTTCACCTGGTATCAACGCGCGGCACACTTGGGTCATGCCAAATCGATGAACCTGCTCGGACGATACCTGGAGGAGGGAAGAGTGTGCCCCATGGATGCGCAAGCGGCCCGTGACTGGTATCGGCGTTCGGCTGAAGGCGGGGATTTTCGCGGGCAGTTCAGCTTTGCAGCGGTCTTGACCGACGAAGGGAATATCGAGGAAGCGTTGGTCTGGCTGCGCAAGGCGTTGGCCGGTGGCAACCTGAATTTTTTGCGGGTGGCCTGCAAGGCATTGTCAGCCGCCAATGATCCACGGATTCAGGCGATGGCTGTGGATTACCAACTACGTACCGAACAGCTCGAAACCCTGTAGGAGCGGGCACCGCAAGCGGGCACCCGCTCCTACAGTATTTACCTTTATACGTAGAAAGACTTCAGCGGCGGGAAGCCATTGAATTCGACGGCGCTGTAGCTGGTGGTGTACGCACCGGTCGACAGCCAGTACAGGCGATCACCGATGGCGATGTTCAGCGGCAGGCCGTACTTGTAGTTTTCGTACATGATGTCGGCGCTGTCGCAGGTTGGACCGGCGATGACCACTTCTTCCATCTCGCCCTTCTTCTCGGTCCAGATCGGGAACTTGATGGCTTCGTCCATGGTTTCGATCAGGCCGGAGAACTTGCCCACATCCGTGTACACCCAGCGCTCGACCGCGGTACGGGATTTACGCGCGACCAGCACCACTTCGCTGACCAGGATACCGGCGTTGGCGATCAGCGAACGGCCAGGTTCCAGGATGATTTCCGGCAGGTCGTCACCGAAGTCTTCTTTCAGGAAGCGGATGATTTCCTCGGCGTAGGTTTCCAGGCTGTTGGTGCGGGTGATGTAGTTGGCCGGGAAGCCGCCACCCATGTTGATCAGCTTCAGGTGGATGCCGTCTTCTTCCTTCAGGCGTTCGAAGATCACTTTGACCTTGGCGATCGCCGCGTCCCAGACGCTGATGTCGCGCTGCTGCGAGCCGACGTGGAACGAGATGCCGTAAGGCACCAGGCCCAGGTCGCGAGCGAGGATCAGCAGGTCCATGGCCATGTCGGTCTGGCAGCCGAATTTGCGCGACAAAGGCCAGTCGGCGGTGGTCGAGCCTTCGGTCAGGATGCGTACGTAGACTTTCGAGCCCGGAGCGGCCTTGGCGATGTTGCGCAGGTCGGCTTCGGAGTCGGTGGCATACAGACGTACGCCCTTGTCGTAGAAGTAGCGGATGTCCTTGGACTTCTTGATGGTGTTGCCGTAGCTGATCTGGTCGGCGCTGACGCCGCGGCTCAGCACTTTGTCCAGTTCGTAGATCGAGGCGATGTCGAAGCTCGAGCCTTTCTCTTTGAGCAGGTCGATGATCTCGACGGCCGGGTTGGCCTTGACCGCGTAGTAAACCTTGGCGAATTCGAAACCGGCGCGCAGGTCGTCATAGGCCTGGGCGATCATCGCGGTGTCGATCACCACGAATGGGGTTTCCTGCTTGTCGGCGAACGCCTTCATTTTCTGAAAAGTGTCGCGCGCGAAATAGTCTTCGACCTGGATCGACATACTTGGGAGCTCCTATTGGCAAACTCGTGAAATCAATGGGTGCGAGGTGTGTCATCGATGACACACCCTCTGAACGTCCTCCGTATCCCCACTTTGGTTCGCCTACTTCCCAAGGCATGTCGCCGAAAGCAAAAAGGCCATGGGAAGTGCTGCTTTTCCCTTGGCCTTGCTGTCTCGTCGTCAGTACTTGAGCCGGATGGATCGTTTCCAGCATGGACGTTCGGCGCGAACTTTAGGGCGTGAGGGGCCTGAGATCAACAAAAAATGTCGCGTTTTTGCACTCGTCTGACGCACGTTGCCGGCGTCACTCTTTGTAACCGACCCAGATGACAGGCAGATGTTCCGGATAATTGATGAAGTGTTAAAAATACCTGCACGTTCGACGCTTTTGTATACAAGGTCGTGGAGAACTCTATTGGCGTCAATATCGGCGACGTTGGCTGCGAAAAGGTCAGGTGAAGGGCTTTTTTTGTCATTCGGACTGGTGTGCGGGAGTGCCATGGAGGTGGGGGCGTGTTGATATTCTTTTCCGGTCGCTGGGCAGGAAAAAAATTGTCGTCAAATCGCTCCGATTTCGAGAGTCCGGACGGCCAGACAGCCCATTTGGCACCCAGGCACCTTTGATGTGCTCAACGGTTCGGTTCTTCGATCAACTTGGGCTATAATCTGCGCCCTTTTTTTGAATCACCTGCCAGGCGATTTCCCATGACCAAACAGGCCGCCGAAGTCGCGAAACGCCGCACTTTCGCCATCATTTCCCACCCCGATGCCGGTAAGACCACCATCACCGAGAAGCTCTTGCTGATGGGCAAGGCGATTGCGGTAGCCGGTACGGTGAAATCCCGTAAATCCGACCGCCATGCCACCTCCGACTGGATGGAAATGGAAAAGCAGCGGGGTATTTCCATTACCACGTCGGTCATGCAGTTCCCGTATCGCGAGCACATGATCAACCTGCTCGACACTCCGGGCCACGAAGACTTCTCCGAAGATACCTACCGCACCCTGACTGCGGTGGACTCGGCGTTGATGGTGCTCGACGGCGGTAAAGGCGTAGAGCCTCGGACCATCGCCCTGATGGACGTCTGCCGTCTGCGTGACACGCCGATCGTCAGCTTCATCAACAAACTCGACCGTGACATCCGCGACCCGATCGAACTGCTCGACGAAATCGAAGCGGTCCTCAAGATCAAGGCGGCGCCTATCACCTGGCCGATCGGTTGCTACCGTGATTTCAAAGGCGTGTATCACCTCGCCGGCGACTACATCATTGTTTACACCGCTGGTCATGGTCACGAACGCACCGAAACCAGGATCATCGAAAAGCTCGATTCCGACGAGGCGCGCGCGCATCTGGGTGACGAGTACGAACGCTTCCTCGAACAACTTGAGCTGGTTCAGGGTGCTTGCCACGAGTTCAACCAGCAGGAGTTCATCGACGGTCAGATGACCCCGGTGTTCTTCGGTACCGCGCTGGGCAATTTCGGTGTCGATCACGTGCTTGATGCCGTGGTTGACTGGGCGCCACGCCCGCTGCCGCGGGTGGCCAACGAGCGTACCGTGGAGCCGGTGGAAGAGAAGTTCTCGGGCTTCATCTTCAAGATCCAGGCGAACATGGACCCGAAACACCGCGACCGCATCGCCTTCATGCGTATCTGCTCCGGCAAGTACGAAAAGGGTATGAAGATGCGTCACGTACGTACCGGCAAGGACGTGCGGATCGGCGATGCGCTGACCTTCTTCTCCTCCGAACGTGAGCAACTGGAAGAAGCTTTCGCTGGCGACATCATCGGTCTGCACAACCACGGCACCATCCAGATCGGCGACACCTTCAGCGAGGGTGAAACCCTGGGCTTCACCGGCATCCCGCACTTCGCGCCGGAACTGTTCCGCCGCGTACGCCTGAAGGATCCGCTGAAATCCAAGCAACTGCGCCAGGGCTTGCAGCAGTTGGCCGAAGAAGGCGCGACCCAGGTGTTCTTCCCCGAGCGCAGCAACGACATCATCCTCGGCGCCGTCGGTGTGCTGCAGTTCGACGTGGTCGCCAGTCGTTTGAAAGAGGAATACAAGGTCGAGTGCTCCTACGAGCCGATCACCGTTTACTCGGCGCGTTGGGTCGATTGCAGCGACAAGAAGAAGTTCGAGGAATTTTCCAACAAGGCTGTGGAAAACCTGGCATTGGACGGCGGTGGTCACCTGACCTACCTGGCGCCTACGCGGGTCAACCTGGCACTGATGGAAGAGCGCTGGCCGGACGTGAAATTCCGTGCGACGCGTGAACATCACTAAGCGCTGAGTAGAAACATCCAAAACCCCGTTTGCGAGAGCAGCGGGGTTTTTTATCGCCTGATCGCCAGCCCTGTAGGAGCGAGCATGCTCGCGATGGCGGAGTGTCAGGCGACATCGATGTTGGATGTGCCGGCGTCATCGCGAGCATGCTCGCTCCTACAGGGGGCTCGAGATCAAATCGGAATAATCGTTATTCGAAAGCAATCTCTGGAAGCAGGGCATTTCCGTCCAGCCGATAGCGTCCTGTCTGGAGAATCCGGCTGTTCGGAACTAGATTTGACTCAGCGCCAGACAGGCACTCCACGAAAGGAAGGAATCGATTATGAACAGGTTGTTTCGCGTTTTACTGCTGTTGAAGGTGTTGGTGATGTTATCGCTCGGGGCGTCGACGGCCTGGGCCGAATGTATCGATCATGGGGAGCAGGCTTCGAGCGGGCAAGCGGGATATGCAGGGTTGATGCTCGCCAAATCCGAATCGGAACCAGGAGATCAGGGGCAGGGTGGGGCTGACAACGACGATGACTCGACCACCGACGAGCCGGACTCCGATGATGCCGATGAAGGTGACAGCCAGACGTAAATGACGCAGTACCTGTAGGAGCGAGCCTGCTCGCGATGCATTCTTCCATTCAATACACATGTTGAATGACAGTCCGCAATCGCGAGCAGGCTCGCTCCTACAGTTTTTTATGCCGCGCCGTCGAGGAATTGCTCGGCGTAATGGCAAGCCACCTGACGCCTGTCAAGCAGGCGCAGGGCCGGTTCTTCGGTTTTGCAGCGTTCGGTGGCGTACGGGCAGCGCTTGTGGAACGCGCAGCCCGGCGGCGGGTTCAGCGGGTTGGGCAGCTCGCCGACGATCTTG
>NZ_NEHO01000021.1 GCF_002113375.1 Pseudomonas sp. R37(2017)
ACACCCCCACTCAGACGCCGGATAGATGAAAGCAAGCCAAACACAACATCAAAAACAGTATTGCAGAAAAGGGGGTAACCATAGATGTAGGAGCGAGCATGCTCGCGATGGGGCCAGCACATTCGACATTGAGGCGCCTGACACGACGCCATCGCGAGCATGCTCGCTCCTACAGTGTTTGGTGGTTAGCCCGGCGGATCGATCTGATCCAAAGCCCGGTTCACCGCCAACTCCCCCAACATGATCACTTGCGCGATACCCAGCAGGGTATTGCGGTGCGTGCCGTCCAGAAAACCCGCCAGGTCATTGGCCATGACGCTCGCAGAGGCCAGCGATTCGCAGGCGTGGGCCAGCAGGGTTTCGGTGTCGATGTCAGGGTTGATGGTGAACAGGGTGGAGGGTTTGTGCGGGGTGGCCATGATGTGGGCCGAGGGGTTGGGGCAAGCGTTGTTGTCCGGTGGATCGGGGGTAACCTTCAACATGATCTTCTTATCCGTTGTGAAGCAACCACGCCATCGCTGCTAAACGAGGGGGTGGCGGCTGTACGCAGGTTAGCAGACCGGGGATAAGAAGAAAGCCGGCGCGCCCAAAGGCGCCCTACGCACAGCCACCATCAAATGCAGATATGGAATACCTGCCTGACGGACACTCGTACGATCTTCAAATACCACGGGCTGCTAAACCCGATCACTGGATATCAGTGACGCGGACCAAGTTACCGATGGCCTCCAGGGCGCACAAGCCGGCGGATTCTGGCGTAGCTGTAGGCAATGCCGCAAGGGGTTGTGGCTTGCAGGAAGTTACTCCTACAGCCGTTAAACATGCATTCCAGATTGATACCGCTTTCGCGAGCAGGCTCGCTCCCACAGGGATCTGCGTGGTTCACAAAACCCGTGGGAGCGAGCCTGCTCGCGAAGAACGATAACGCGGTCTCGATCAAGCCGCACTGGCATGCTCAAGCCGATGGAACAACCGGTTGAAATACACCAGGCTGTCGCGCGGTTCGCGCACGCCGACCTTCGTCAGCTCGACGAACATCACCGAATGCGAGCCCACTTCCTTGCACTCGCTGATCCGCCCTTGCAGCTGTACCAGGGCATCGCGCAGCACCGGCACATCGGCCGCGCCGTCGTCCCACAGGTCCCAGGCGAAGCGCTCGGCCATCGGCACCTGGGTCATGCCGGCGAAGTGCCGGGCCAGTTCTTCCTGCTCGCCACACAGCACGTTGACGCACAGGTGGCCGTTGGTGCGGAACACGTCGTGGGTGGCGCTGTTGCGGTTGACGCACACCAGCACCGTGGGCGGCGAGTCGGTCACCGAGCACACGGCGCTGGCGGTGATGCCACAGCGACCGCCCGGGCCGTTGGTGGTGATGATGTTCACCGCAGCAGGCAGCTGCGCCATGGCGTTGCGAAAGTCGATTTGCTGCTGGCTCAGGTCGGCCATGTCGATGCCCCTTCCTTCTGGAGGACCGTCGTTGCGCGGTCCGTAGGTGATGGAACTAGACTAAGGCTGTGGGCGCCGCGCAACCATTCTGACGATCCCCATGGCGGGGTTGGGTTTCCGCTAGTCGACTAGGTGGTTTCTTTATCGCAAGGGCCGGCCACAGTGGGTATTCTGCTCACTGGCTCCACAAAGACGAGCCGATGCGTGCCGCGCGTTCGCGTGCGAAAACAATAATTAAAAAACTTTCGTGGCAACCCCGATGGAAACCCGCAAACCGATTGTTTACATCGTTGACGACGACAAAGACCTGCGCACTTCCCTGGCCTGGTTGCTGGAGTCGGTCAGCGTGCAGGCGCAGTGCTTTGCCGGCGCCGAAGAGTTCCTCAGTCAATACGACCCCAAACAGCCCGCTTGTCTGGTGCTCGACGTGCGCATGCCGGAGACCAGCGGTTTCCAGTTGCAGGAAATCCTCAACCAGCGCGGCAGTACCTTGCCGACCATTTTCGTCTCGGCCCATGGCGATATTCCGATGTCGGTCACGGCGATGAAGAACGGCGCGCTGGATTTCGTCGAGAAGCCCTACAACCCGCAACAGATGATCGACCGCATCCAGGCCGCGCTGAAGACCGCCGTGCATGCCCAGGCCGATCAGCAGCAGCGTCAGAACCTGCAAGGCAAGCTGGCGCTGCTGACCAGCCGCGAGCGCGAAGTGTTGATGCTGGTGATCGATGGCAAAGCCAGCAAGGTGATCGCTCGGGAGCTGAACATCAGCGTGAAGACCGTTGACGTGCACCGTACCAAGATCAAGGAGAAGATGGGCGTGTCCAGCATTGCCATGCTGGTGCGCGAGGTGCTGCATTTACCGGTGGATGAGCCGGTGCGGCACTGAGGGATCTGCGGCGTTCATGACGCCGCCATCGCGAGCAAGCTCTTCTGTAGGAGCGGGTGCCCGCTTGCGGCATGCTCGCGATGGAGGATCAGACACCATGGGGTGTCAGGTCGCCAGTGTTATCGTTGACGACCATCGCGAGCATGCCGCAAGCGGGCACCCGCTCCTACAGATCTGTCTGGCTGAGATCAACCTTTAGAGGCCGGCACATTCAACATCAATGGCGGGTATCAGCCCTGGCTATACCGCTTGCGATAAGCCCCCGGTGACACGCCGAAGCGTGACTTGAACGCCGACGAGAAGTAGCTCGAATCCGAGAAACCCCAGGCATAACACAGCGCCGACAACTTCTGCTCGACATCTGCGCGGCGCAGGTTTTCGGCGCAGAAGTCCAGGCGGCGATGCTTGATGTATTGCGCCACCACCAGGCCGCGCTTGGAGAACATCCGGTACAGCCCACGCACGGAAATGCCCACTTCACGGGCGATCAGCTCGGGGCACAGTGCCTCGTCGCTCAGGTGTGCATCAATGAAGGCGATGATCTTGCGGAACTGCCGTTCATGGGGATCGGCAGCGCCGTCACGGGCGCTGATGCCTGGCAGCAGCAGGCTGGCCAGGGCATCGAGCACGGCCTCGCTCTCCTGCATTTCCAGCCCTTCCTGCTGGCGGGTGTCCAGCACCAGCTTGTTGGCCATCGCCGCCAGGGGGCTGCTGGCGGCGATGCGCGTGGCGCAGTTGACGGCATTGAAGTGCGAGCCACGCTCGACCACCTGGCGCGGCAGAATCAGCGACAGCTGTCGGCAATCGTCGTTGTAGATCATGTCGCTCGGACGGCTGGCGTCGATCAGCGCGATGTCACCACAGCCCAATTGCGCACGGTTGTCGCCCTGCTCCAGTTGCGAGCTGCCACGCATCTGGAACACTGCGTAGTAGTGGCCGTCGCTGCCGCTGCTGACGTCCTTGCTGGTGCGATACAAATGCACATGCGCCATGTCGACCACACTGAGGTTGATCGCACCGCTGCGAAATACCGCCAGTTCGCCGTAGAAATCGGTGTCCAGCGCCCGGGCATCGAAACGCCCACAGGCCTGGTTCACCTGGCTCAACCAACTTTCGAACGCCTCGTTGCGCACCGTCGATGCTGTAATCATGTCCGCAAAGCCTCACGTTTTTGTTGTTATTTTTCGACCGCTTCAGCGAGCGGTTCGTCAAAACCGTTGTTTCTGTAGCCATCGCCTCCCTCGACAGCCGCCGGGCGCCCATTCAACAGGCTCCGGCCCATGCTTTCCAGCTTTCCCTGACCTTAGATGTCCAATACCAGACGAGCGGAAAGCGCCCGGGAAACACAGGCGCAAATCTGCTTGTTGGAGGCCTTTTCCTTGTTGGAAAGGCAGTTGTCGCGGTGCTCCGGCACGCCGTCGAGCACTTCGACGATGCAGGTACCGCAGATGCCTTCGCGGCACTCGGTGTCGATGTCGCAGCCGTGGGCTTGCAGCACGTCCACCAGGCTGCTGTCGGCCGGCACGTGCAGCACAACGCCGGAACTGGCCAGCTCCACTTCGAAACTGCCGGTCGGCGCGCTGTTGGCGGCCGGGTCCGCGGCGAAGTGTTCCAGGTGGATGGCGTCGTCCGCACGAGTGCGCGCGGCCACTTCCACCACTTTGTTCATGAACGGTGCCGGGCCACAGGTGTAGACATGGGCGGCGCTGTCGGCGCGCTCCAGGCATGCGCTCAAGGCGTCGTCCAGGCCCGCTGGCTCCACGCCGTAGTGGAACTCCACGTGATCGGCGAAGCTTGTCGCCAACAGCTCGGTAAACGCGGCGTACTGGGCCGAACGGGCAAAATAGTGCAGGCGATACGGCTGGCCGCTTTCCGCCAGTCGATAAGCCATGCTCAGCAGTGGCGTGACGCCGATGCCGGCGGCGAACAGCACATGTTCGCGGGCACTTTCATCGATACGGAACAGGTTGCGTGGCGCCCCCATTTCCAGCTCCATGCCCTCTTCCACTTGCTCATGCAACGCCACGGAACCCCCACGCGACTGGGCTTCCTTCTTCACCGCCACCAGGTAGGCGCGGCGATCCTGTGGAGGGCTGCAAAGGGAATATTGGCGGGTCACCCCGGTCGGCCCGGTGAGGTCGACGTGGGCCCCCGGTTCATAGGTGTCGAGCGGCTGGCCGTCACTGCGCACGAGGCGAAAGGAACGGATATCCAGTGCTTCGTCGACGATCCTTTCGATTTTCACCTTCATCATGGCATCACCTGAATACTTGTTTTGGTTTTACCGCGCCCTGTAGGAGCGAGCATGCTCGCGATGGTCGTCAACGATGACGCTGGAAACCTGGCACCCCGCGGTGACCTCAGGTCCATCGCGAGCATGCTCGCTCCTACAGGTTTTTTTTGCTGTCTAGCGCATGAACAAGCCGCCGTTGACGTCCAGGCACGCGCCCGTTACGGAGGTCGCGTTGTCGGCGATCAACAGCAATACGCTGTCGGCGATGAACCCAGGGTCACCGAGAGTGCCGGCCGGGATCATTTTCAGAATCTGCTCCAGACGCTCCGGGGCCACGCTCTCGCGCACCACCGGCAGGTCCAGCGGACCTGGCGAGATGCTGTTGACCGTTACGCCTTGCGGCGCCAGTTCACGGGCGAAGACCTTGGTCAGGGTCGCCACGCCGCCCTTGGCCGCCGCGTAGTGCGCGCCGGTCGCGGTGCCGCCGTTCTGCCCTGCCAGGGACGCGATGTTGACGATGCGTCCGAAGCCACGCTCGGCAAAGTGCGCACCGAACACCTGGCAGGCCACGAAGGTGCCCCGCAGGTTGATCGCCATCGACTCGTCGAATTCTTCCGGCGTGATGTCCATCAACGCCGCGACTTTCGACACACCGGCGTTGTTCACCAGAATGTCGGTACCGCCCCAGTGCGTGGCGAGCAGGTCGCGGGCACGCTGGAAGTCCGCCTTGCTGCGCACATCCAGTTCGATGGCGACGGCCGTGGCGCCGCTGCCATCGAGCTCGGCGGCCAGATGACGAACGCCATCGAGGTGCACATCGGCCAGGCCGACGCGATAACCCGCCGCGTGCAGACGGCGGGCGATGCACTCGCCCAGCCCACGCGAGGCACCCGTTACGAGGGCTACTCGACTCATGCTGTTGCCCTCACAAAAGGAAGCCGAGCGCGCTCAGGCTGTCGGTGGAGTTGATCAGGCGCACCACTTTGCGCTCCAGGCTCGGCACGCCGTCGGTGAAGCGGATACGGTGGTTGAGGTCGGCCACGAACGGCGTGTGCACGCCACGCTTGTAGGCGTACAGCAACTGCGCGGAGTTCACTTCAACGATGTCGCCAGCGGTTTCCACCAGACGGAAACGCGAGACCGTGCGGATGGTCTTCGCCGCGTCCACCGCCGACGGCGAGTAGCCGGCGGTCAGGCGTTCGATGCGCAGGTCACGCATGCGTGCATCGTCGTAGGCGTAGTTGAGCGTCGCCTCGAAGTCTTCGGTATCCGGGTCGATCGGTACGATGTACTTGCCGGTTTCGCTCCACAGGGTCGCCCATTCGGCGTAGTGCTTGTGGTCGAGCAGTTCGGCTTCGCGCCAGATGAATTCGATGGCCTGGGCCAACGGGCCGGAAAAACCGTTCAGGGTGTCGTGATTGCTCATTGGCTCATCATCCTTTTCCACATGTCGTAGGCACCGCGCATGCCGCCTTCGTCGGTGGCGTGGCTGACCTTGTCGCCGTTTTCAGCAGTGATTTCGCGGTTCAGGCCGCGGTTGACCAGGATCGGCGCATCGACGCCGGCATACGAGCCGCGCTGCACGCGGTCCCAGGCTTCGGCATCGTCAGGGCTGCCGAAACCGAACGGGCCCTGGAAGTGTTCGTGAATGCGCATGCGTTCGCGGTTGGCGATTTCCGGGCCGCCGTCCATGCCCAGGGCAACGTGGCGGATCTCGGTTTCGCTGACCGATACCGGGCGCAGCACACGGAAGAACGACATCGACATGGCGATGTTGGGGAACAGGTTCAGGTTGAAACCGGCACCGTGCAGCGAGCGCACGATGCGCCGGACCTGATCGGCCGGCATGGTTTTCGACAGCTCTTCGGTGACGTGGGCAAAGCGTTCCTGCAACTGCTCGGTGCCGTCGTCGTGATCGAGGTCGACGTGCTCCGGCACCATCACCATCACGCTGTGGCCGTTGCCCAGCGAGTGGGTCACGGCTTGTTCGTCGGTCATGAACGAGAGCATTTCCGAGGTTTCTTCATCCACCGACGACATGAACGACTTGTGCACGATCGGGAAGTGGTAACCGTCAGTGGTGTTTTCCAGCTGGATCTTCCAGTTGCCCTTGAAGCTGAACTTGTGTTCGCCCTGGGTCTTGATCGGGTAACCGGCGCCCTGCTTCATGAACAGGTCCATCCAGTGTTTGGCACCACCGAGGAAGTCTTCCAGCGGTTCGATCTCGTCGTTGTAGCTGGCGAAGATCATGCCGGCGTAGCTTTCGACGCGCAGGCTGGTCAGCGGCAGTTCGGATTTCTCCAGGATGCCTTCGTAGCCATCCGGGTATGGCAGCGCGCGCAGCTTGCCGTCCAGGCCATAGGACCAGCTGTGGTACGGGCAGGTGAAACCGGTGGCGTTGCCCTTGTGCTTCTCGCACACGGTGGCGCCGCGGTGACGGCAGCGGTTTTCCAATACGTTGATGTTGTTCTTCTTGTCGCGCACGACGATCACCGGGCGACGGCCGATCATCGCGGTCTTGAAGTCGCCGCTGTTGCGCACTTCGCTTTCGTGGGCAACCCACACCCAGGTGCGGTAGAAAATCTTCTCCAGCTCGGCTTCGAACAGCGCCGGGTCGTTGTACAGCGAGACGTCGACGCGGTCGTGCCGGACCAGGTCTTCGGGGCTTTTCGACGTCGCGATCAGCCGGTATTCATGAGTGCTCATGCGGTTCTCCTCATGGCTTCTTTTTATGATTGGGTTTTGGAGCCGGGGGCTAACCGACCATGCTCTGTTGCAGCTGCGCACCAAAGGCGCAAACCAGTTCGTCCTGACCTTTTCGACCAACGATTTGCAGGCCGACTTTCAGCCCGCCGCAGTCGAGTTCCACCGGCACCGTCAGCGCCGGGTGACCGCTGAGGTTGAAAGGCCGTACCAGCGGGGTCATGCCAGCCACGGCCTTGCTGCCGGCGCGGGCTTCGCTGAGGGTCGGTGGCAAGGTCGGCAGTGTCGGCAGCAGCAACACGGCAAAGTCTTCCAGTGCCGCATCCACCTGTTGCGTGAAGCGCGCGCGCACAGCTTCAGCCTCTGCGAGTTCTTCACGAGTCGTACGGCTGGCCGCCAGCAAACGTGTTTCCACATCGGCGCCGATCAGGCCCTTGCCGGTCAGGTGACCGAAGGCCGCCCAGTTTTCGAAATTGATCACGGTCAGGCCGGCGACAAACGCGGCTTCGAATTCACTCAGCTGCAGGTGGCTGCGACGCCATCCGGCGCGATCGGCGGCGGCGCCCAGGCTGGCTTGCAGGTGCGCATCGCAGGCCACGTCGAGAAAGCCGACCCTGGCGCCATCGTTCGGCAAGCCTTGGGCGGCAAAGCCCGGGCAGATCACCTGCATCGCCGCGATCAGGTCGTCCATGGACCTGGCGAACGGCCCGACGCAATCGAGGCTCGATTCCAGTGGATGGGCGCCGACACGGCTGACCCGGCCATAAGTCGGTTTCAACCCGGCGATGCCACAGCACGCCGCCGGCACCCGCACCGAACCACCGGTGTCGGTGCCAATGGCGATGTCCGCAAGGCCTGCCGCGACCGCCGACGCCGAACCGCTGGACGAACCACCCGGCACGCGATCCGGCGCTTGCGGGTTGATCGGTGTGCCGGTCCAGTCGTTGATGCCGGTCACGCCAAAAGCCAGTTCATGCAGGTTGGTCTTGCCGACGATCCGCCAGCCGGCGTCGAGGATCGCGTCGACCACTTCGGCGTTCTTCGTCGCGGCCGGTGCGTCGGCAAAGGCACGGCTGCCCGAGCGGGTCGGATGGCCGGCGATGTCGATGGAGTCTTTGATAGCAACGCGTTTGCCGTTGCCACCCAGCAGGAATTCGCTGATGAAGGTACTCATGCACTCAACTCCGTATTGAACAAACGCTGCGTACGGAAATGCGCGATCAGCCAGACGCCGTCGACACAACGGAAATCAATGTTCAAGCGGGTGCCGAACAACTCGTTGCGGCCATCGGCGTAGGTCGAGATCTGCTGCATGATCCACTGGCCCTGCGCCTTGTCACCGTCGACCACGATCGACTCGCTGGTGAGGTAGTGCAGGTTCAACTTGAAGTGATCGGACGGCGGCAGATAACCACCGACAAAGGCCGCCACCGCCGCACGTCCGTGATGTTGACCGAACGTCTGTGCGGTCTGGGTGCCGAGGCCTTCCCAGATCGCATCCTCGGTGAACAATTGCGCCAACTGGCTCAGGTGAATCGGCGCCCGCGGCACATCGCACAGGTCCATGTAGAGCGCCATCAGGCGGCGCACTGCGCTTTCCCCTTCGAGCGTCGCCAGACGCTGCAGCAAGGCCTCGTTCATGGCTTACACCTTGGCCGCGTCTGGGATGGTCAAGGGGCGGCCAATGCGTGCTTCCACCTTGGCGTAGCGCCACAGGCTGTATTGGCCGACCGGCGTGGTGCGGAACAGGTTGCAGGCGTCGATCACCGACTGGTGGCAGTCGACGTCGGCCATGATGTACACGGTCCAGGGCGAGGTGGTGGACGGGCCGACCATCAAGCGATCGTCGTCCATGGCGCCAAGCACGGTGATACCAGGCATCGCGCCGAGGTCGCCCATCATCTGGCTGAAGCCTTTCCACACGCTCAGGCCTTCGCCGGTGGGCAGGTCGAAAAAGTTCTGGGTGATGCCGATGCAAAAGACGACGCGCAACGGTTCCTGGGTAGCTTGGGACATGCTGTTGATCCTTGAATAAGTGAAAAATGAATTCAGATGTAGCCCGGGAACGGCGGGACGCCGAGGTACACCGAGCCGGCGCCGTCGTACAGGCCTTCGCTGAGGAAGGCGTGCTGGGTCACGACCATCGAGTCGCGCAGGTAGCGTTGCAGCGGATGGCGCAGGTAAATGGCGGTGGTACCGGCCAGGCTGTAGGCGCTTTGCACCACTTCGGCACCGGCCTGGGACACGTGGATCGCCGACAGGCGCAACAGGCTGGTCTGCTCCGGCGTGACCGGGTTGCCGGCCAGGATCGAGTCCCACACCTGCTCGGTGGCGTTGTAGAAGAAACCCCGTGCGGCCATCAGCTTGGCTTCGGCCTTGGCGATCTCGATGCGCACGTAAGCGCGGTCGGCCATTTTCGGCGCGCCGGTGATGCCGCTGCCCCCAGCCATGCGGCTGATTTCGTCCAGCGCCGCACGGGCCAGGCCGAGGTTGACCACGGCCAGCACTTGCGCGGCGTAGGCAATCGACGGGTAGCGGAACAGCGGTTCATCGATGGTCGCGGCACCGCCGCGGATGAAGGTCCAGCGGTCCTCGACGAATTTGTCGCTGACGCGCAGATCATGGCTGCCGGTGCCCTTGAGGCCGACCACGTCCCAGTTCTCGACGATCTCGACCTGACTGGCCGGGAACACCGCCGTACGAGGCTTGCCCCCCGCCGCGCTGGCGCCGATGCCGACACCCAGCAGGTCTGCGCCTTTACTGCCGCTGGCGAACTTCCAGGTGCCGTTGACCTGCCAGCCGCCTTCGACTGCCTCGGCCGGTTGCAACGGGAACAGGCCGCCGGCGAAGACCAGGTCAGGGCTTTCGGCGTAGATTTCAGCCAGGGTTTCCGGCGGTAAGGCCGCCAGATAGACACCGGCGCTGCCGAAGCTGGCCACCCAGCCCGCCGAGCCGTCGGCTTCGGAGATGCGCTCGATCATTTGCAGGAACAGCGCAGGCGCCAGTGCGTCGCCGCCGTAGCATTTGGGCGTGGCGGCGCGGTAGATACCGACCTGCTTGAAGCGCTCGATCATGTCCCGAGGCACGTGGGAGCCGGCGTCGAACTCCTCGCGGCGTTGACGGACCTCATCCAGCACTTGCTGAAATAGCTGACTCTCGACCATTGGCACGACCGGGCCGGACACAGGGTCTTGTTGCGCGACAGCTGAACGCAGCATGGGCTCGTTCTCCGTTTTGTTTATTGTTAGAGGGGCTACACCGATCCCTGTAGGAGCGAGCATGCTCGCGATGCACCTGAGAGCACCGCGGGGTGTCAGGCATCCAGCGTCATCGTTGACGACCATCGCGAGCATGCTCGCTCCTACAGGGACAGGGGCGTTGCCCTTGCATTGGGGGCCAGTGTAAAAACCGCATCCCCGCGCAACTATTGGTGCGTGCAGCCCCCTCGCTAAAGAAAACCCCTAGGCCCACACCGGTTACCTCTGAGCGCATCACGCTGTGCGAGCAGGTATAAAACGCCATACTGCAAATCTCTGCCGCCAGGGGCCGTGCGATGTACCAGCCAAAACCCAACGACTTTTATGCGCTGATCGAAGCCATGCCGCTGTGCATCATTCTTCATGACGCGCACACCAAGGAAATCCTCTGGGCCAACGCCGCCGCCCTGGCGGCGCTGGGCTTTACCCTGGAAGAACTGACGCCGCTCAAGGCCCCGGACATGACCCGCGATGCACCGAAATACCGGCGCTCGGTGGGATTGCGCTGGCTCGAAGGCGCCGCGCGCACCGGGCAACGCGCCATCGAATGGTGCTACCGCTCCAAGCAAGGGGTGGAGATTCTTGCCGAGGCGGTGGCGACCCTGGTGCACCTGGACGGGCGCGATGTGCTGATGGTGCAGTTCCGCGACATTTCCAAAGAGGACAAGGTCAAGCGCGACCTCAAGCGTTTCGAGAGCCGGCTCAAGGCATTCATGCAGGACCTGGCCGAAGGCGTGGCGGTGCTCGGTCCCGAGGGCGACATCCGTTTTATCAGCGACTCCGGCGCGCACCTGCTCAACAGCGAAGTGCACAAGCTGATGGGCAAGAACTTCCTTACCTGGTGCGACGACACCTCGCGCCAGCGCCTGCTGCAACAACTCGCCCATGAGACACCGGAGCACGCGCCGTTCAACGTGCATTACAAGATGCAGCGGCGCGACGGCCAATGGCGCTGGCATGACGCAACCTGCCGCTACATCGAGATCGAGGACGACCTGATCGGCCACTTGCTGCTGTTTCGCGATGTCACCGAGCAAGTCCAGGCCGAGGAAGCGCGGCGGGTCAGCGAGCAGAAACTCGAATACCTGGCGCGCTACAACGCCATGGGCGAAATGGCCGTGGCCATCGCCCACGAACTGAGCCAACCCCTGGCCGCGACCCGCAACTTCATTGAAGGCGCGGTGATTCGCCTGGGCAACGTGGCCGATGCCGACCCTGGCGTGACCTGGGGCTTGCAGAGCGCAGTGCGGCAAATCGAGCATGCGTCGGTGATCATCAAGAGCGTGCGCGATTACGTGGTCAAGCTGGAGCAGAGCGAAGAACGGGTCGATCTCAATGAACTGCTGCGCGAAACCCGCTACTTCATCAGCCTGCGCGCCGATCCAAGCCTGGTGCGCGTGGAAGTCGTCACCGCACCCGAGCCGCTACAGGTGAGTTGCGAGAAGGTGCTGATCGGCCAGGTGATCCTCAACCTGGCCTTCAACGCCATCGAAGAAATGGCCGACCTGCCCACCGAACGGCGACTGTTGCGTATCCATGCCAGCCGCGAGAACGATGTCGCATTGGTGCGCATCGAAGACAGCGGACGCGGCATTCAGGCCCAGGCGCAAGAGAAGCTGTTCGACGGGTTCTTCTCGTCCAAGGTCAGCGGCAACGGCATCGGCCTGGCGCTGTGCAAGAACATCATCGGCCGCCATCGCGGCGATATCTGGGCGCAGAACCTGGAGCCGTGTGGTGCGGTGTTCAGCTTCTCCCTGCCCCTCGCGAATCCAGCCTGACCTGCATAAACCCTGTGGCCTGACACAAACCCTGTGGCGAGGGGGCTTGCCCCCGTTCGGTTGCGCAGCAGCCGCAAATCCTGCTGTCACGGTGTGACTTGGAAAATGCTGGGGCCGCTACGCGACCCAACGGGGGCAAGCCCCCTCGCCACAGGGTGCTCACAGATAAATCCGGTGCGTTCGAAACGAGTTTCATGACACTGGCACAGACACACAACCACTTGGCAGGCAGGGCAATTCTCCCGATCGCGGGGCGCGGCAGAATCAAAGGGTAAAAATCTGCCAAAGCACCCGCGATCCGCGTTAACAACAATTCAGGAAGTTCCCCTAATGCGAACAAACAGGATCTCCGTACAGTCAGCGCTAGGCCTGAGCCTGCTTGTACTCGGTATGAACAGTGCCCGCGCGGATTTGCCCGCCGGCACGATTGGCCAGACCGTTCTGGCGTTTCCACCCGAAGCTCACCGCGCGTTTGTCATCGACGTCGAGTTCGACAGTTTCGTGGCGGGCCGCGTGACCGTGGTCGACCCGGACCAGAAGCGCGTCCTCGGCATGGTGCCGACCGGCTTTGCCGCGCCGTCGACCCTCAGTCACGACAAGAAGACTATTTACAGTGCGGACATCTGGTACTCGCGCGGCACCCGCGGCACCCGTACCGACGTGCTGACCGCCTGGGACAGCTCGACCCTGTCGCCGACCTGGGAAGTGCTGATCCCGAACAAGCGCGCCGAATCGCTGACCCAGCGCTATTCGCTCAAGCCCAGCGGCGACGACAAGTTCGTCTACGTCTACAACTTCACCCCGTCGACCTCGGTCACCGTGGTCGATACCCAGGCCAAGGCCGTTGCCACCGAAATCGCCATTCCCGGTTGCGTGCTCAACTACCCGATCGGCAACCGCCGCTTCGCCTCGCTGTGCGGTGACGGCAGCCTGCAAGTGGTGACCCTCAACGATCAGGGTCAGGAAACCGCGCGCAGTCGCACGCCGTTCTTTGATCCGAACGCGGAGAAACTGGTAGAGCGCGCCGTCAACGTCGGCGACACCTACTACTTCACCACCACCACCGGCACCGTGCGCCCGGTGGATTTCGCTGGCGACGCGCCGAAGGTCCTGCCGTCCTGGTCGCTGGTGACCGACGAGGAAAAGAAAGCCGGTTGGGCGCCGGGTGGCTGGCAGCTGATGGCCGTGGCGCCGAAGCTGGACCGCCTGTACGTGCTGATGCACGACGCCCACGAAGCCATGAAGTGGGAAGACCCGAGCCCGTTGATCTGGGCGTTTGACCTCAAGACCCACAAGAAAGTAGCCACCCTGGAAGCCACGGCTCCGGTGTGGAGCATGCAGGCCACCGGCGACGACAAACCGTTGTTGCTCGGCGCTGACGTGGAAGGCGGTTTGCAGATTTTCGATCTGAAGACCAACAAGCTCACCGGCAGCATGCCGAAAGTCGCGAAGACCGCGACTCAGGTCCTGAGCTACTAAGAGGTTCGGCCATGCACACAGATCCGATCTTCATCATTGCCAGCGCCGTCGCTATCGCGGTGTTGCTGGCCAGTGCCGCGACCCACAAGTTGCGCGCGCCGGCCCGCTTCAGGAAGCAACTGGCGGACTACCAATTGCTGCCCGAAGCGCTGGTGCGCCCGACGGCACGGCTGGTACCGCTGCTGGAACTGGCCATTGCATTCGCCCTGCTGGTGCCGGTCAGTCGCGGTTTCGCGGCGTTGAGCGCCGCCAGTCTGTTGGCGCTGTACGCCGCCGCCATCGGCATCAACCTGTGGCGCGGTCGCGCGGACATCGATTGCGGTTGCGCCGGCCCCGACCAGGCACAACCGCTGCGCCCGGTGTTGCTGGCGCGCAATAGCGCACTGGTCGCCCTGGCGCTGGTGGCCAGCGTGGCGCCGGTGGCCCGCGACCTCAACCTGTTCGATGGCTTCGTGACCCTGGCCGCCGCCGCTGTTGCGCTGCTCATCTACGCCGCTGCCGATGGCTTGCTGGCGAACTCCCCTCTTCTGCTCAAATTGATTGGTAGGTAATCGAAATGGAAGGCTTGATTGTTTCCAACGTTCTGCTCTGGGTGCTGCTGGTGGCTGTGGCGTTTGTCGTCATGGGCCTGGTGCGGCAGATTGGCGTACTGCACGGCCGCCTCGCGCCAGCCGGCGCGCTGATGGTCGACAAAGGCGTGGCGGTCAATGAGCCCGCGCCACAAATCACCGCCTCCGACCGTCACGGTCGCCCGGTCAACTTCGGTTATGCCGGTGAGAAATCGCAACTGCTGTTTTTCCTCTCGCCGACCTGCCCGATCTGCAAGTCGCTGCTGCCGGCGATCAAATCCATCGCCAAGGAGCAAGCCGGCAGCCTGGATGTGGTGTTCGTCAGCGATGGCGACATGGACGCCCAGCAAGCGCTGATCCGCGAACACAAACTCGAAGACGCCACCTACGTGGTCGGCCCGGAAGTGGGCATGACCTACCAGATCGGCAAGCTGCCGTACGCCGCGCTGATCGACAAGGCCGGCACCCTGCGCGCCAAAGGCCTGGTCAACTCCCGCGAGCACCTGGACAGCCTGTTCGAGGTCGAGCATTTGAAGCACGCCACGCTGCAGCAGTACCTCAATGCCCAACCGCACACCCACGACCACAGCCACGGCCATAGCCACTGATAAGGCAGGGAGACCTTTATGAAACTGCTGGATCTGTTGTTCGAGCGCTCGACCCGCCGTGTCGCCGACACCACGTCGCGCCGTAAATTGCTGTCGCGCATGGGTTCGCTGATGGTGGCCGGTGCCGCCCTGCCCCTGCTGCTGCCGCTGGATCGCACCAGCAAGGCCCTGGCCGCGGAGCCGGCGCAGGCTGGCGACCCGGGTGATCCGAACAGTTGCGACTACTGGCGCTACTGCTCCATCGACGGCTTTCTGTGCAGCTGCTGCGGCGGATCGGTGACCTCCTGCCCACCGGGCACCGAAGCCTCGCAAGTGACCTGGATCGGCACTTGCCGCAATCCGGCCGATGGCAAGGACTACATCATTTCCTACAACGACTGCTGCGGTAAGCAAAGCTGCGCCCAGTGCGCCTGCACCCGTAACGACAGTGAAGAACCGGCCTACCGCCCGTTCAACAACAACGATGTGAACTGGTGCCTGGCCGCCAAGTCGCACATCTACCACTGCACCGTTTCGATCATCCGCGGCGTCGCCGTCTAAACGCGCAATTTCCGCCGGTTGCTCGGGCAATCGGCGGCTTTTTTTCTGTGACTGCTTTTCCTTTTTTTACTGTTTTGTGTGTGTACCTGTACCTGTACCTGTACCTGTACCTGTACCTGTAGGAGCGAGCATGCTCGCGAAGAACTCAAGGGCGACGCGTTGAATCAGATTGCCAGCGTTATCGTTGACGTCCATCGCGAGCTTGCCGCAAGCGGGCACTCGCTCCTACAGGTGCCGAACGGTCATCAGCGGAGTTGGATTACATGCGTAGTTTGATATTGCTCGGTCTCGTCTGCGCCCTGAGCGCCCCGCTTGCCCAGGCACGGGCCATTCCGGACCCGAACCAGCATCACGCGCCGGGCAATGAAGCGGTGCAAACCCCGATTGCCCAGGCCGGGTACAGCGTCGGCGTGAACTACCAACTGCAATGCGCCGGTTGCCACCTGGGCGACGGCACGGGTTCGGCCGCCAACGACACACCACGGATGAAAGACTTTGTCGGCAACTTCCTGAAAGTACCCGGTGGCCGCGAATTCCTCGTGCGGGTGCCGGGTATGTCGCAGTCGGCGTTGAACAACGCGCAACTGGCGGACTTGCTCAACTGGCTGATGCGCGAGGACGGCATGGCAGGCAAAAGCGTGCCGGCCGACTATCAGCCGTATACCGCCGAAGAGGTCACCGCGTTACGGGCCAAGACCATGCTCAACCTGCCCGGCACCCGCGGCGAGTTGATCAAGGCCATGCGTGCCCAGGGCATCGCGATCGATGACGGGATGAATTATTGAGAGCGACGTCCTTCAGGTTCGTCCGCCCGGATGATGGACTCACCGACGGCAAATAAGTAACGTAATCGGCGCTGCATTCGAACTCACACTATTGGCAAGGGAGTTTGCATCGTGACCGAAGAGACAAAAACCAAAGGACCGGCTTCGTACTTCCCGTCGATCGAAAAGAAGTATGGTCAGCCGATCAGCCATTGGCTGGACCTGCTCAAGACCATCAGCGACAAGAAACACATGGAGATGGTGGCCTGGCTCAAGACCGAACACGGCATGGGTCATGGTCACGCCAATGCGCTGGTCGCCTATCATCTGGCAGCCACGAAAAGCGCCTAGCCTCGCGTCCAGTCTTCGCAGCGTTGTCGGTGGTGCCGGGTAAAACCGGCCCACCGCTGATCTATCCTTTCTTCCATCCCCTTGCGCCGGACATCGACCATGTCAGCCCCCGAATCCACCCTCCTCGACAGCTGGCACCACAACGCCCGGGCCTGGATCGACGCCATCCGCACGGGCAGCATCGAAAGCCGCCAACAGGTCACCGACCAGGCCATTCTCCTGGCGGTGCTCGGTCGCCAGCCCGAGCGCGTGCTCGACCTGGGTTGCGGCGAAGGCTGGTTGTTGCGTGCGCTGGCTGACCGTGCCATCGATGCGGTGGGCGTGGATGGCGATGCAACGCTGGCAGAGGCGGCGCGGGCGGCGGGTTCTTCGCCGGTGCACGTGGCGAGTTACGAAGCGCTGGCAGAGGCGCAAGTCGACATCGGCCGCGACTACAACCTGATCTGCGCCAACTTCGCCCTGCTGCACCAGGACATCATTCCCCTGCTCGGCGCCATGAACACCCTGCTCGCCCCGGGTGGCGCGCTGGTGATCCAGACACTGCATCCGTGGGCTGCGGCGGCAGGCGATTATCAGGATGGCTGGCGGGAAGAGACCTTCGCCGGCTTCAAGGGGCAGTGGCAACCGATGCCGTGGTATTTCCGTACCCTGTCCAGTTGGCTCAATGCCCTGGACATGGCCGGCTTTACGCTGGCCGGCCTGCAGGAACCGCAACACCCGCAAAGCCCCGTGCCGCAGTCGTTACTGTTGGTGGCCGAGCCACGCCTGTAGGAGCGAACATGTTCGCGATGGGGCCGGCACATCCAACATCGATGTCGCCTGATACGCCGCCATCGCGAGCATGCTCGCTCCTACAGGTTTTCTGGCGTCAGGCCCATTCTTTGCGCAGTTGGCGCGCCGCATTGACCATGTGCACCAGCGCTGCCTCGGTTTCCGGCCAGCCGCGGGTTTTCAGGCCGCAGTCGGGGTTGACCCACAGGCGCTCGGCGGGGATGCGCTTGGCCGCCTTGCGCAGCAGGTTGGCCATTTCTGCGGAGTCCGGCACCCGTGGCGAGTGGATGTCGTATACACCCGGACCGATTTCATTCGGGTAGGCGAAGGCTTCGAACGCGTCCAGCAGCTCCATGTCCGAGCGCGAGGTTTCGATGGTGATCACGTCGGCATCCATGGCGGCGATGGACTCGATCACATCGTTGAACTCGCTGTAGCACATGTGGGTGTGGATCTGGGTTTCGTCGCGCACGCCAGAGGCGCACAGGCGGAACACTTCCGTCGCCCAGTCCAGGTAGTACTGCCACTGCGCCTGGCGCAACGGCAGGCCCTCGCGGAACGCGGCTTCGTCGATCTGCACGATCTTGATGCCGGCGGCTTCCAGATCGACCACTTCGTCGCGAATCGCCAGCGCCAGTTGGCGGGCCTGCACTTCGCGGCTGATATCTTCACGGGGGAACGACCACATCAGCATGGTCACGGGACCGGTCAGCATGCCCTTCATCACTTTGTCGGTGAGGCCCTGGGCGTAGCGGATCCACTCCACGGTCATGGCTTTCGGACGGCTCAGGTCGCCGAAGATCACCGCCGGTTTCACGCAGCGCGAACCGTAGCTCTGGACCCAGCCGAAACGGGTGAACACGTAGCCGTCGAGTTGCTCGGCGAAGTATTCGACCATGTCATTACGCTCGGCTTCACCGTGCACCAGCACATCCAGGCCCAGATGCTCCTGCACTTGCACGGCGTGACGGATCTCGCTGTGCATCGCTTCGGTATATTCGGTTTCGGTCAGCTTGCCTTGCTTGAATGACTGGCGTGCCAAACGGATAGACGCGGTTTGCGGATACGAACCGATAGTGGTGGTCGGAAACAGCGGCAGATTCAAGCCGGCGCGTTGTTTCTCGATACGCCGGGCAAACGGCGAGTGACGCTGGCTGTCCCTGGCGGTGATCGCCGCAACCCGCGCCTGAACAGCCGGTTTATGAATGCGTGGCGACGCAGCGCGATTGGCCTGCACGGCACGGCTTTGACTTAGCGCCTCAAGCACCTTTGGCGCTTCGGGCTCGTTGACCGCCTGCGCCAACACCGCCACTTCTTCGCACTTCTGCACGGCAAACGCCAGCCAGCTTTTCAGTTCGGCATCGAGCTTGTCTTCACGACCCAGGTCGACCGGGCTGTGCAACAGCGAGCAGGACGGCGCGACCCACAGGCGATCACCCAGGCGCTCGTGAGCATGCTGCAAGGTGGCCAGGGTGTTTTCCAGGTCGCAGCGCCAGACGTTACGGCCATTGACCACACCCAGCGACAGCACTTTGTAGGCCGGCAGGCGGTCGAGGATGGTCGGGAACTGCTCAGGCGCGCGGACGAGGTCGATGTGCAGGCCATCCACAGGCAGGTTGGCAGCCAGGCCGAGGTTTTCTTCCAGGCCACCGAAGTAAGTGGCGACCAGTTTCTTCAGCGGGTCACGCTGAATCAGGTTGTAGGCGCGTTCGAAGGCGTTTTTCCACTCCTGCGGCAGATCGAGCACCAGGATCGGCTCGTCGATTTGCACCCATTCAACCCCTTGTGCGGCGAGGCGCTGGAAGATCTGACCGTACAGCGGCAACAGGCGCTCGAGCAGTTCGAGCTTGTCGAATTCGGCGCCCTTGGCCTTGCCCAGCCACAGGTAAGTCAGCGGGCCGATGATCACCGGCTTGACGTTGTGCCCCAGCATGCGGGCTTCTTCGACTTCCTCGAACAACTGATCCCAACCGAGCTGGAACTGTTGCTCGGCGCTGAATTCAGGCACGAGGTAGTGATAGTTGGTGTCGAACCACTTGGTCATTTCCTGGGCGTGGGCGCCGCCGCAGCAGCTGTCGGTCACACCGCGAGCCATACCGAACAGGGTTTGCAGGCTGGCCTGGCCGTCGTGGGGGCGGAAGCGCTCAGGGATCACGCCGAACATCAACGAGTGGGTCAGGACCTGGTCGTACCAGGCGAAGTCGCCGACCGGCAACAGCTCGATCCCGGCTTTTTTCTGCAAGTCCCAGTGGGTCTTGCGCAGATCACGGCCCACGGCACGCAGACCGGCTTCGTCGAGTTCGCCCTTCCAGAACGCCTCTTGAGCCTTTTTCAGTTCACGGTCGCGACCGATGCGCGGAAATCCAAGGGAATGGGCCAAGGCCATGACAAATAACTCCAATGCGTTCTCAATGGGGCCATTGTCGACAGTGCCAGCGAGTGAGACAAACTCATTTTAATCTTGATGATCACAAGTTCTTCTCATGATAAGAGGCGCTATGCAACTGCCGCTGAATGGATTCAACGCACTCGACCCGATGTTCAACCTTACCTGCGTGTGCGCAAGCCGCGTCAATGGCATCATCACCCGCTACGAAGGCATCGATGCCCCCCTCTGATCGGCGAAGGAATAGTCCCGATGCGTATGAAAACACTGCCGGGCTGTGCCACGGCGTTCTCCCCGGACGCCAAGGCCAAGACCGCCGAGATCACCCAATGACGGCGATTTTTCGGCCGCGCCCGACGTTGATCTGTTTGTTGCTGTTGCTGGTGCTGGTGTTCTGGCTGTCCCTGGCCCTCGGGCCAGTCAGCCTGCCGCTGGGCGATACCCTGCTGGCCGGGATGCGTCTGCTCGGGTTGCCGCTGGAAGGTGGCGACACGCAACAGGCGCAACTGATCCTCGGGCAGATTCGCCTGCCGCGCAGCCTGCTCGGCATTGCCGTGGGTTCGGTACTGGCGTTGTCCGGCGTGGCGATGCAGGGGTTGTTCCGCAACCCCTTGGCTGACCCGGGCCTGGTCGGCGTCTCCGGTGGCGCGGCGCTCGGTGCCGCCATCGCCATCGTCGGTGGCAGCCTTTTGGGTGGCATGCCGCCCGCGGTTGAACCTTATCTGCTGTCGCTCAGTGCCTTCGCCGGTGGCTTGATCGTCACGGCGGTGGTGTATCGCTGCGGCCGCCGCAACGGGCAAACCGACGTTGCCACCATGCTGCTGGCGGGTGTGGCGATGACGGCCATGGCCGGTGCCGGCGTGGGGCTGTTCACCTATCTGGCCGATGATGCGACCCTGCGCACACTGACGTTCTGGAACCTGGGCAGCCTCAACGGTGCCAGCTACCCGCGCCTGTGGCCGTTGTTGATCGTCACCCTCGGCGTGGCGTTGTGGTTGCCACGGCGGGCGACGGCGCTCAATGCCATGTTGCTGGGCGAATCGGAGGCCCGTCACCTGGGCTTCGACATCGAGCGGATCAAGCTTGAGCTGGTGCTGTGCACGGCGCTTGGCGTCGGCGCGGCCGTCGCGGCGGCCGGCCTGATCGGTTTTATCGGCCTGGTGGTGCCGCACCTGATGCGCCTGCTGGTCGGCCCGGATCACCGGGTGTTGCTGCCCGCGTCGTTGCTGGCCGGCGCCAGCCTGCTGCTGTTGGCCGACCTGGCCGCACGCCTTGTGTTGGCGCCGGCAGAATTGCCCATCGGCATCGTGACCGCCTTGATCGGTGCGCCGTTCTTTCTATACCTGCTGGTACGAGGACGTTCCTGATGCTGCGGGCAAACAATCTGCTGGTACGCCGTGGCAATCGCACGGTACTGGCGAACATCGATATCCGATTGCACCCCGGTGAAGTACTCGGCGTGCTGGGACCGAACGGCGCCGGCAAAAGCACCCTGCTCGCCGCGTTGTGCGGCGAACTGGCGAGCAGCGCAGGCACCGTCAGCCTCGACGAGCGTCCGCTCGCCGACTGGCCGGGTCAGGAGCGGGCCAAACGCCTGGCGGTGCTGCCGCAGAGTTCGAGCCTGAACTTTGCGTTCTCGGTCAATGAAGTCGTCGGCATGGGTCGCTTGCCTCACGCCAGCGGTCGTGTGCGCGATGGCGAAATCGTCGCCGAGGCACTCCGCTGCGCCGATGCCCTGCACCTGGCCGAACGCAGCTATCTGGCCCTGTCCGGCGGCGAACGCCAGCGTGTGCATCTGGCGCGGGTGCTCGCTCAACTCTGGCCGGGGGCCGAAGGGCAAACCCTGCTGCTCGATGAACCGACGTCGATGCTCGATCCGTTGCACCAGCACACCATTTTGCAAGCCGTGCGCGACTTCGCCGAGCGCGGGGCCGCCGTGCTGGTGATTCTGCACGACCTCAACCTGGCTGCACGCTACTGCGATCAACTACTGTTGTTGCAACAAGGCCTGCCCCACGCCTACGGTCCCCCGGCACAGGTGCTGACCGCCGAAGCACTGGCGGCGGTGTATGGTTTGGAGGTGCTGATCCATCAACATCCGGAACGTGGCCATCCGTTGATCATCGCGCGTTGAAACCGTCCCCCTCCTTCATTGATCGAGGGGGCTTCTATCTTTTCAAGGAAAACCGATGCGCTTTCTGTTGCTGTGTGCATTCAGCCTGCTGGTTGCCTGCCAATCCCATTCCGTAACGCCGCCTCCGGCACCGATTGCCCCGCAAGGGCGCGATCATGCCGACCTCGGTGTCATCCGCGAACTCGCCAGCGGTCGCACGCTGACCCCGCAGGAACTGGTCGAGCGCCTGGCCGCCGCACCTCGGGTACTGGTCGGTGAACAGCACGACAACCCGGACCACCACGCCCTGCAGCTCTGGTTGCTGCGCGAACTGGCGGCACAACGTCCCCAGGGCAGCCTGCTGATGGAAATGCTCAACCCCGACCAACAGGCCAAAGTCGATGCCGCGCAGGTCGCGACCCGCGCTGGCCAGCCACCGGCCGACGCGTTCACGGCGCTGGCCTGGCAGGCCAATTGGGACTGGAGCGTCTATGGCGCCCTCGTCACCTACGCGCTGCACCAACCCTATCCACTGCTGGCGGCGAACCTGGATCGCGCGCAGATCATGCAGATCTACAAGCAGCGCCCGGTGCTCGCAGGGCAAGCGTCCACAACCCAACAGGTGCAGGCGACCTTGCTCGACGATATCCGCGAATCCCATTGCGGCCTGTTGCCCGAAGCCCAGATGCCGGCCATGCTCGCCGTGCAGCAACAGCGTGACCGGCGCATGGCCGAACGCCTGATGGCCGCGCCGACACCGGCATTGCTGCTGGCCGGCGCGTTCCATGTGCGCAAGGACCTGGGGGTGCCGCTGCACCTCAAGGACCTGGGTGCCGGTGAAGGCAACGCCGTGCTGATCCTGGCCGAAGCGGGCAAGACCGTGACCGCCGACAGCGCGGATTACGTGTGGTACACCGCCGCACAGCCGGCACAGGATCATTGCGCGAAGCTGCGTCGATAATCCTGAGCGCAAAGAATGTGGCGAGGGGGCTTGCCCCCGTTGGACTACGAAGTAGTCCCAAATACGGGCAATGCGTTTGTCAGGTAAACCGCATTCATCAGTTTGGCGACCGCTTCGCGGTCGAACGGGGGCAAGCCCCCTCGCCACAGGCAAGCCCCCTCGCCACAAGAGCACTTTCGCCCTGACGGCGCGACACTATGTCACGCCTCAGCGCCGGTCCAATGGTCGCATCCGCCCCTCGGGCACTGGCACAGTTTGTTAACATCCCCGCGATTTTTTCGTCTGTACAGCCATCGTGCTGTCAGTTCAGCCTGTTCGACAGGATGCTTTTTTCCATGAGTACTTCGTATACCCGCCGAACCGTCCTGCAAGGCATGGGCCTGTTGAGCCTGGGCCTGCTCGCCGGTTGCGACGACAGCAGCAAGCTGTCGTTCAAGTACGGCAAAGACCTCAGCGACAAGATCATGGGGCGCAACTTCAAGCTCAAGGACACCCAGGGCGAAACCCGGATGCTGGGCAGCTATCGCGGCCTGATGCCGATGGTGTTCTTCGGTTTCACCCAATGCCCGGCCGTGTGCCCGACCACCCTGGCCCGCGCCGCGCAGGCCAAGAAGCTGATGGGTCGCGATGGCGAAAGGCTGCAGGTGGTCTTCATCACCCTGGACCCCGAGCGCGACACCCCGGAGCTGCTCGACAAGTACGTCAAGGCATTCGACCCGAGTTTCGAAGCGTTGTACGGCACCCTCGAAGAAACCGCCGCCACCGCCAAGGAGTTCGGCGTGTTCTTCGAGAAAGTGCCGAGCGGCGACACCTATACCCTCTCCCATACCGCGACCAGCTATGTCTTCGACTCCCGGGGCAATCTGCGCCTGGGACTGTCCGCGTCCCTGACGGCCCAAGAGTGCGCAGAAGACCTGCTCACCGTAATGGAGGTTTGCTGAAAATGAATGCACCGCAGGCTAAAAACCGTTTCGCACAAGGTTGCAGGCAACTGGCGCTGGGCCTGTCCCTGGCTGGCCTGGCCTTCCAGGCGTCGGCACACACCGAGGTCCAGGACGCCTGGGTCCGCGCCACCGTGGCCGGCCAGCCATCGAGCGGTGCCTTCATGACCGTCACCGCGAGCGGCGACAGCAAGCTGCTGAGCGTGCAGACGCCGGTTGCCGGGCTGGTGCAGATTCATGAAATGAGCATGAAAGACGACGTGATGAAAATGCAGCAGGTGCCGTCCGTTGAGCTGCCGGCCGGTGAAGCGGTGAGCTTCGATCCCAACGGCTACCACATCATGCTGATGAACCTGACGAGCCAGATCAAGGAAGGCGACAAGGTGCCGCTGACCCTGACCGTGGAAGACGCCAAGGGTGTGAAAGAGTCGATTCAGGTTGAAGCCGTTGCCAAGGCGATCGCCACCATGGATCACAGCTCGATGCAACATGATCACAGCAAGATGAACTGATTGGAAACACAGAACCTGTAGGAGCGAGCATGCTCGCGATGGTCGTCAACGATGACACTGGCTGCCTGAGAGCCCGAGGTGTCTGGTCCACCATCGCGAGCATGCTCGCTCCTACAGGTTCAGTTCGAGTCAAACCAGCTTGAGCACGACCTTGATGTTGTTGCGCGTGGCTTTCGAGTACGGGCAGTACTGGTGTCCGGTGTCGACGATTTTCTGCGCCGTCTCGCGATCCAGCCCTGGCAGGCTGACATTGAGCCGCGCCTGAAGCAGATAACCGCCTTCATTGGTGCCCAGGTCGACTTCGGCATCGATGGCCACATCCTTGGGCAATGCCACTTTCATTTCCCTGGCCGCCACCTGCATGGCGCCGATGAAACAGGCCGACCATCCGGCAGCGAACAGTTGCTCGGGGTTGGTTCCGCCACCGCCAGCACCTGGCGACGACAGCTTCACATCGAGGATCCCGTCGGAGCTGCGCGACGCGCCGTCGCGCCCGCCGGTGGTGTGGGTCTGGGCGGTGTACAACACTTTATCGATCTGGCTCATGGTGACCTCCTGATTGAGTTGTAAGTAACCGATCCTGGCATCCCATCCAGTCGCCGGGATGGTCAATCAATATAGACGCCACAGGGCCACACCGTGGTCTATCCGACCGACGCCCGTTTCTTCATTTATGCGCCAACTTGTACCGGACGCAGTCCTCATAAAAGCTCTGCCGTACGGCAGTCGGCTGCAATCGCGACGAACTGTCATAAGTTTGTTCTGTAATGCCCAGAGCCATCATGCGCATCCAGGACTTGGCAAACTTGTAGACTTGGATCTTTTGCCGGGCGGCATACAGGGAAACACCGGAGAGTTTTAGTTCCTGTGCCCTTGCAGCGGTGCCCGCACCCCAACTGCACATGTACTTGTCATTGCTGGCCAGCTCTTTGGCTGGCGCCGAATTGGCAATACCCGCAACTACTAGCGGGACTAACGCGATCCATGTCTTGCGCATCTTGACCTGTTTAACTGGCTGAAAATGAATTAATTTTGCGGGGGAATTTTCAACTCGGGGGCCAGCATCGTGCCCTTTTTGCAAACTAGTGCAAAAACGGGATGGCGGATGCCATTTCTTGCGAGTTTTCAATCCTTTGCTATAGATAGACTCTCAATCGGCAACTAAGTGAGGCAACGGAATGTCAGTCGCAAAGAAAATGAGTGTGGGGCAACTGACTATGTTGACCGCAGTCAACATGTTGGGTTCAGGTATTGTGCTATTACCGACGAAACTCGCGGAAGTCGGCGCAATTTCAATCCTCTCCTGGCTGGTGACAGCCACCGGCTCCCTCGCTCTGGCCTACGCCTTTGCGCGATGCGGGATGCTCAGTCGCAAGACCGGCGGCATGGGCGGTTATGCCGAATACACGTTCGGTAAAGCGGGTAACTACATCACCAACTACACCTACGGTCTCTCGCTATTGATTGCCAACGTGGCGATCAGTATTACTGCGGTTGGCTACATCCAGGTGTTGTTCGGGATAAAACTGGATTCGTTGCAAGTAGGTCTGGCGACCATTGCATTGTTGTGGATCACCACCTTCGCCAACTTTGGCGGCGCCCGCATTACCGGCCGTATCGGCGCGGTGACGGTCTGGGGTGTGATTGCACCGGTGGTACTGGTATCCACCGTTGGCTGGTTCTGGTTCGACAGCAGCGTCTATGCCGCCGGCTGGAACCCTCACGACAAGAGCTGGTACGAAGCGGCCGGCGCCTCGGTGGCGATCACCCTGTGGGCCTTCCTTGGCCTGGAGTCGGCTTGCGCCAACACCGACGCCGTGGAAAACCCTGAACGTAACGTGCCGATTGCCGTACTGGGCGGCACCCTGGGTGCGGCGGTGATCTACATCGTTTCCACCAACGTGATCTTCGGTATCGTCGGCAACGAAGAACTGGTCGCGTCCACCGCGCCTTTCGGCCTGGTATTCGCCAAGATGTTCACCCCGATGGTCGGCGACATCGTGATGGCGGCCATGGTGCTTGCCTGCATCGGTTCGCTGCTGGGTTGGCAGTTCACTATCGCTCAGGTTTACGCCAGCTCCGCGAACACCGGGTACTTCCTGCCCATCTTCGCCAAGGGCAACAAGGCCGGCACGCCGATCATCGGCATGCTGGTACTGCTCACCGCACAGACCGCGCTGGCCCTGCTCACCATCAGTCCTGACCTGAGCAAGCAGTTCGACACCCTGGTCAACCTCGCGGTAGTCACCAACCTGGTGCCTTACATCCTGTCCATGGCTGCATTGATGACCATGCAGAAGGTGTCCAACGTTCCGGAAGGCAAGGCATTGGCAACCAATGTCGTCGCAGTGATCGCAGCGGCATACAGCTACCTGGCGCTGTACAGCTCCGGCGAACAGGCCCTGATGCTGGGCGGCGTGGCCACCATCGTCGGCTACACCCTGTTCGGCTTCGTCAACAACCGCCTGATCCGCCTCGAAGCACTCAACAACAGCGTGCCGACGCAAACCGTCAGCGCGCAGCATCTCACTGCCCAGCCAGTGCCTGTTAACAATCTGAATAAAGCCACCATGGAGGTTCAAGCATGACGGAATATAAACACTCTCTGGGTATGTTGGCGCTGCTGGTCAGCAGTCCGCCGGACAAACGAACGGTGTTCGGCCGCGCCCTGGACCAACTGGTCCACGACGTAGAAGGACGTGGCGTCAGCGTACTGGCCTCGGAAAGCCTCACCGATGCCGCTTCGATCCTGCGCTCGGACCCGGCCGTTCAATGCGTGCTGATCCGATGGGAAATGGACACCAGCGAAGGTCACGCCGACTGCATCAAACTGCTGGTCAAACTGCGCGAGCGCAACACACGTGTGCCGGTGTTCCTGATCAGCGACCGCACCACCGCATCGAGCATTCCGTTGCTGGTGATGCAACACGCCGACGACTTCATCTGGCTGCCCGAGGACACCTCGGGTTTCCTCAGCGGGCGCATCCTGGCCGCTATCGAGCGTTACCGCCAGGCCGCCCTGCCGCCGATGTTCGGCGCACTGGTGAAGTTTGCCCGTACCTATGAATACTCGTGGCACACCCCCGGCCATGCCGGCGGTACAGCCTTCCTCAAAAGCACCGCCGGACGGGCCTTCTACGAGTTCTTCGGCGAGAACCTGTTGCGTTCCGACCTGTCGATCTCGGTCGGCGAACTGGGTTCGCTGCTCGATCACAGCGGCCCTATCGGCCAGGGCGAGCGTTATGCCGCCAAGGTCTTCGGCGCCCATCGCACCTACTACGTGACCAACGGTTCGTCGATGTCCAACCGCGTCATCCTCATGGCCAGCGTCACGCGAAACCAGATCGCCCTGTGCGACCGCAATTGCCACAAGTCCGCCGAGCATGCGATGACCCTGTCCGGGGCGATTCCGACCTACCTGGTGCCAACCCGCAACCGCTACGGCATCATCGGCCCGATCCTGCCGCAGACCCTGAGCGCCGAAGGCGTGAAAGCCGCCATCGCCAACAACCCACTGGTCAAGCGAGGCATCGACCCGACGCCGGTGCACGCGATTGTCACCAACTCCACCTACGACGGCCTGACCTACAACGTCACCCGCGTTGAAGACCTGCTGGGCGAGAGTGTCGACCGTCTGCACTTCGACGAAGCCTGGTATGGCTACGCACGCTTCAACCCGCTGTACACCGGTCGCCATGCCATGCACGGCGACCCATCCGATCACGACAAGTCCAAGCCGACCGTGTTCGCCACCCAGTCGACCCACAAGTTGCTGGCCGCGCTGTCCCAGGCCTCGATGATCCACGTGCGCAACGGCCGCAACCCGATCGAACATGCACGCTTCAACGAGTCGTACATGATGCACGCCTCGACCTCGCCGAACTACGCGATCATGGCGTCCTGCGACGTCAGCTCGGCGATGATGGAAGCGCCGAGCGGGCAGATTCTCACCAGCGAGTCGATCGAAGAAGCGATCAGCTTCCGCCAGGTGCTCTCGCGCATGCACAACGAGATGCTCAGCAAGGAAGACTGGTTCTTCACCTGCTGGCAGCCGCCGACCGTACAAGTGGGCGCGGCGACCGTGCCGTTCCATGAGGTCGATCCGGCCACGCTGAAAACCGACCCGAACTGCTGGGTCCTGCACCCGAACGCGGTATGGCACGGCTTCGGTGACATCGAAGATGGCTACTGCATGCTGGACCCGATCAAGGTCTCGGTGCTCAGCCCGGGCATGGGCGACGACGGCAACCTGCTTGCCTCCGGTATCCCGGCCTGTGTGGTCACGGCCTACCTGAGCCGTCAGGGTATCGTGGTCGAGAAGACCACCGACTTCACCATCCTGTTCCTGTTCTCCATCGGCATCACCAAAGGCAAGTGGGGCACACTGCTCAACGCCCTGCTCGACTTCAAGCGCGACTACGACGACAACGCCGAGCTCGAACTGTGCCTGCCGGACCTGTACAACGCTCACCAGCAACGCTATGCCGGCATGGGCCTGAAGGATCTGGCCGACGAAATCTTCGCCGCCATGAAGAAGCACAAGACCACCGCCAACATGTCCCAGGCCTTCGGCACCCTGCCACACGCCGAGTTCAGCCCGGTGGAGGCCTACGAAAAACTGGTGCGCAACGACATCGAACTGGTGACCCTCGAGGAAGCCGCCGGCCGCCTCGCGGCAACCGGTATCGTGCCGTACCCGCCAGGCATTCCGTTGCTCATGCCAGGCGAGAACGCCGGTCCCGCGGACGGCCCGTTACTGGCGTATCTCAAGGCCCTGGAAGCCTTCGACAGATCCTTCCCCGGTTTCACCCATGACACCCACGGGATCGAAGTCGAAGACGGCGTTTATCGGATGCTGGTACTGAAATAAGTCACGCAGTTTCACCGCAACCCCTGTGGGAGCGAGCCTGCTCGCGAAGACGGCCTGACAGTCAACCTAGATGGCGACTGACACTCCGCTTTCGCGAGCAGGCTCGCTCCCACATTGCGTTGCGTACACCCAAAATCCCTATGGGCAAATTCAATCACAGCGCTCTATGATTGACCCCATGACCACCACCGCTCCAATCCGCTCACCCTGCCCGCCCGGCGCCTGCGACTGCGGGCGTGACCCGTTGCTGGAAACGCCAGGGGCGGACCTGCGCATTCTGTTTCTGACCCGCAACGAAGAAAAGCGCCTGATCGAACGCCTGGAAAACCTGCAGAGCCTGAGCGATCTCGAGCACGTGCAGCGACGCATGTTCGAGCAGTTGGGTATTCGCGTGGACATCGCCCCCGGTTTCAATGAAGTGCGCACCATGCGCGGCATCGGCATCCAGGTTGGCGAGTTGCCCGGGCTGTGTCGCAAGACCCGCGCCAACATCCCCGCCGCCATTCGCCGAGCCATGGAAAAGCGCCCGGAGATTGCCTACGAGCTGCTCAATGCCAACGACCTGTTGCGTGACACCTGATGAACCCCATTCTCGAGTTCCCCCTCACCGACGAGATTCTCACCTCGTTCGCCCTGGCCATCGGTGCCGACCTGCAGGGCTACCGCAACCACATTTACCGGGTGCTGAACTTCCATGCGGCCCTCAGCGCAACCGAAGGTTTGCCCTCGGACGCCGTACAAATCGCGGCGGCGTTTCACGACCTGGGTATCTGGACCGATGACACCCTTGACTACCTGCCGCCCTCCATAGCCCTGGCCATTGAGTACCTCGACAGCCGGCAACGGGCGGACCTGAAGGTTGAAGTCAGTGCGTTGATACTTGAGCATCACAAGCTGCGCCGATATCACGGTGCCTGTGCCGACAGCGTCGAACCCTTTCGCCAGGCCGATCTGGTGGACGTATCCCTGGGCCTGGTGCGTTTCGGCCTGCCCCGCAGCTTCATCGGAACCGTGCGGTCGACCTTTCCCGATCACGGTTTTCACTCGATGTTGATGAAGCTTTCCGCCCGGCAATTGCTGCGCACGCCGCTGCGGCCGTTGCCCATGTTTCGCTGGTGAGACAAGCGTCCGTTCGATTTGCTGCAAAAACACTTGAAATTACACACTTTTTGACTATCCATTACTGGATATTTCGCAATTCAAACCTACGCTCTTCGCTGGGGCTATGAAATTCAATCTTGACTCGGTCAAAGCCAGGATCACCGCAGTGCGGGCCGAGATGGCCAAGTAGACAGCCGGATCCACGGGCAGTTGGTGAACACCACCCGGATTCGAAAAAATGGACATTTGCTGAGGTAATTAGATGCCAACAAGAAACTATGCCCTGCCCACTTTCACGCTCCTTGCCCTGTGCTGTCAGCAAGCCTGGGCAGGTGGCATCATGCTTTATGAGATCGGCACCGATAACGCCGGCCTGGCCAACGCCGGTGCCGCCGCCCGTGCCCAAGGCCCCTCGACCATCGCCAGCAACCCGGCAGGCATGAGCTACCTGCCCGGCACACAAATCACCGGTGGCTTGCAGGTCTTGTACGGCGATCTGACCTTCGACCGTGACTCCGGCACCAATGTGTCCGGCAGCGGCAGTGGCAATTCCCTTGATCCGATCCCCGGCGGCAGCTTCTTCATCAGCCATGAACTCGACGATCACTGGAGTGTCGGTTTCGGCTCCTATGGCGACTTCGGCCTGGCGGTCAATTACGACAACGACTGGTCAGGCCGCTACTTCGCGCAAAACTCCAGCCTGCTCGGACTGTCGCTGGTGCCGAGCGTGTCCTACCGCTTCAACGAACAATGGTCGGTGGGCCTGGGCATCAAGGCCATGTATGGCATGTTGCAGGCGCAAACGGCGATTGACCGCTCACCGTTCGGCTTTACCGACCGCGCGGACGGCCAGTACAAATACGAGGACAATGCCTGGGGTTACGGTGCCAACGTCGGGGTGATCTACGCCCCGCAACCGGGTACGCGCATAGGCCTGGCCTACACCAGCCAGGTCGACCTGGACTTCAAGGACCGGCTGGACGTCAAGGGCGACGGCCGCCTGCTCGAGCGCGTCAACAACACCAATACCGAACTCGACATGAAGGTGCCGCAGACGCTCACCCTGAGCCTGTTCCAGCAACTGGACCGGCAATGGGCCTTGCTTGCCTCGGCCAACTGGCAGGACTGGTCAGAGTTCGGCGATATCGGGGTTGAAGTCGACACCACGGCGTTTGGCTCGCAATCGACAACCGTCGATGCCGGGTTCAAGGACACCTGGCACCTCTCCCTTGGCGCTCAGTACCAGGCCACCGAACAGTTGTTGTGGAACTTCGGGATGGCCTACGATAGCAGCGCCGTCTCGGACAGCAACCGCAGCGTGATCATCCCGATGGCCGAATCCTGGCGCATTGCGACAGGAGCCACCTATGCTCTGGACAAGGACACCGATGTCAACGTCAGTTGGGCCATGGTCTGGCTCGGCGACATGCCGGTGGACCAGACCAAGTCCTCGGGCAATCGAATATCCGGTGAATTCGACAATGCCTGGATTCAGGCCTTGACCGGGAACATGACCTGGCGATTCTGATGTACTGCTGACAAAAAAAACGAAGATTTCATCCAAGGAGTAAACACAACTATGAATCTGTCCCGAAAACTGCTCGTCGGCGCCACGCTGGCCAGTCTGTTGCTAGGCGGTTGCACCTCGAAAGTGACTGAGAGGGAGCAGTACTCAGGCTTCCTGTCCAACTACAACAACCTGCAGGAAGTCGAAACGCCGAGCGGCGGTACCGCGATGCGCTGGGTCAGCCCTTCGTGGAACCCGAATGCCTATGACACCGTGGTGTTCAACAAACTGGAACTGTACCCGGCGCCCAAGCCGGATGAGCGGGTCAACCAGCAGACGCTGACCGACATTCAGAACTACATGACCAACAAGGCCAAGGGCACGCTGGGTCAGAAGTACCGTGTAGTGTCCAGCACCTCTTCCGTACCGGCCGGTTCCCGTCCGCTGATCATGCGCGCGGCGATTACCGGGGTGAACGCCGAGAACGAAGGCATGAAGTGGTATGAAGTGGTCCCCATCGCGGCCGTAGTCGGCGCTACCCAGGCCGCCACCGGTCACCGTGACCAGGATACCACCCTGTTCATCGAAGCCGAGTTCGTCGACGCGAAGAGCAACCAGACCGTGGCCAAAGTGGTGCGCAAGGTGTTCGGCACGACCCTGGAAAACGAAAGCCAGAAGATTACCGCCAAGGACTTCAAGGCGGCGATCGACAAACTGGGTAGCGACTTCCAGGCATTCCTGAAGTAACCCCCTGTAGGAGCGAGCACGCTCGCGATGGACTCGAGAACGCCGCGTTTAACCAGTAAACACGCGTTATCGTTAACCACCATCGCGAGCTTGCCGCAAGCGGGCACTCGCTCCTACATGAATTTCCCGCCAGGCGCTATTTTTTCACCCCCACCCGCCGACGCATTGCGGCGGTGATCGCGCGCCCATGGCGCCCCCCCACTTCTGCAAGCACGTTCCCTTGATTCCCTCAGGACTTCTCGCAAACGTCTCCTGACCAGGCAGAGCGAGCAATTGGGGCAATCATTCAATTGGCGTTGAAAAGACCCGGACCGGCACCGTTGGGCTGACGCCCCGGCCCACTGAGGACTTGTCCGGGGTATTTCCTTGCGGCGCAGCTAAGATTCATGAATGGTGAACCTTATTCCCGGATACCCGGTCGATACCTGCAACCCGACCCGGTTCGTCGCCACCCCGTGCGCGGGGTGACAACTGGCATGCTTCATTCACTGGAGAACGCCCCCGTGATTTCAACCCTGTACATCGCCAGGCTCAAAGCATGGGGCGCCCATGGCTTTACCGCCACTGGCGTGGTCACCGCTTTTCTCGCCACCCTGTCCCTGCTGGATAACCAGCCGACCCATTGTCTGTTGTGGCTGGGTGTCGCCCTGATCGTCGACGGCCTGGACGGGGCGCTGGCGCGCAAGGTCAATGTACAGTCGGTGCTGCCCAGCTTCGATGGCTCGATCCTCGACCTGGTGATCGATTACCTGACCTATGTGTTTATCCCTGCCCTGTTCATCTACCGCTACATCCCGTTGCCGGACTACACCTTGCTGCTCGGCGTGTCGCTGATTCTGGTGTCGTCGCTGTTCTGCTTCTGCAACGTCAACATGAAGAGCAAGGACAACTACTTCCAGGGCTTCCCCGCCGCCTGGAACGTGGTTGCCCTGTGCCTGTACATCATCGCCCCGTCACCGTGGATCACTTTCGCAACGATCATTGGCCTGGCCCTGCTGACCGTCACCCGGATGAAGTTCCTGCATCCGTTCCGCGTGCGCCGGTTCATGCCGATCAACATTGCGGTGACCGCCATCTGGTTGCTGTGCAGTTTGTCGCTGGTGCTCAACCATCCGGTGATCAATCCGTTGGTGATGGGCTTGTGGCTGCTGATGTCGGCGTACTTCCTGGGCATCTGCCTGTGGCGCACGGCGCTGGAATGGCTCGACGAATCGAGGCTCAAATAGCCATGCCGGTCCATATCGTTCAACTCGGTTCACCCCGCCGCCCCGACGAAGGTTTGCGCCTGGGCACGGTACGCCGCCCTCCCCGTGGCGTTGCGAAAACCGAGTTCGCCCGACGGGATTTCTATGATGTCTGGCAGCCGCTGCTGTCACCCAGCGCGGAACTGGTGGCCGAGGCCAAGGCTGCGCAGGATGCCAAGGCCTGGGAGGTTTTCCGGCGCAAGTTCAAGGCGGAGATGAACCAGCCTGCTGCCAGTCAGATGCTGGACCTGCTGGCTGCACTGTCCCACCGGACGTCCCTGGCCGTGGGCTGTTATTGCGAGGATGAAGCGCATTGTCACCGGTCGGTGTTGCGCGAGTTGCTGGAGGCGCGGGGGGCGGAGGTGGTGTAGGAGCGGGTGCCCGCTTGCGGCATGCTCCAGGCGGCGTTCCGACGAAAAACGCCAGGACAACGAGGGCATTCATGCAGCACGCGTTATCGTTGACGTCCATCGCGAGCGTGCTCGCTCCTACAGGGGGCATTGCATCGCTATCGCTCACCGCCGCGTAATCACCACCTCCAGATACTCGCTCGGCACCACCAGCGATTTGTCTCCCGCCCGGTTCATCCGGTCGATCAGCCCGGTCAGGTCCGCTTCCAGTGCCTTGGCCCCGTCCTCGGGCAACGCGGCGAAGGCCTTGTGCATCGGCCCGTACCAATTGCGGAAGGTGTCGATGAAATGCGCCGTCGAGCGATAGCGAAAATTGAAGGTGCGGCGCGTCACCTGGAGCAGGAATTCCCGTTCGTCGAAATGCTCGTGCAACCAGGCTTCGGTGCCCCAGCGCGAGGGCGGATTCGCGCCCGGCGCAGGTGGCAGGTGCTGGCCAAGGGTCTTGAACATCTGACCGACAAAACCTTCCGGCGTCCAGTTGGCCAGGCCGATCCGCCCACCCGGGCGGCAAACCCGCGCCAGCTCTGCGGCGGCCTTGGGTTGGTCCGGCGTGAACATCACGCCGAAGGTCGACAGCACGGCATCGAAACTGCCATCGGCAAAGGGCAAGGCTTCGGCATCGGCGACCTGGAAGGACACATTCAGGCGCTCTGCCCGGGCGCGCTCTTCGCCACGCTCCAGCAAGGCCGCGACATAGTCGGTGGACGTCACCTGGCAGCCACGGCGCGCGGCGGCGAGGGTCGCGTTACCGTTGCCGGCGGCGACATCGAGCACGCGTTCATCGCACAACAGGTCACAGGCTTCGGCCAGTTGTTCGCCGACGATTTGCAGGGTGGTTCCGATCACGGCGTAGTCGCCGCTGGCCCAGGAGGCCATCTGGCGGTTTTTCAGGGCAGTCAGATCAATGGGTGTACTCATGGAGACAGTCTCTGGGTTGAAACACGAGTCGGGCCTGACGGGCAGTTACTCCGCCGTCGTCGGATCGATGACGTTCATGACCTGGGAAATGCGGTTGGCGGGAAAACCACTGATCCTGGCGTGCTCCCTGATCTGCTCTTCGTTCGGCGAAATGTACACGCAGTAGAGCTTGTCGCCCGTGACATAGCTCTGCAGCCACTGCACCTCCGGCAAATCGCGCAACGCCCGGCAGGACTTTTGCGAAGCGGCTTTCAAATCCCTTTCCGACAGAGCTCCGGCGCCCTGGATCTCGCGTTCAATGACGAACTTCGGCATGGCAACCTCTCTTTTCTTGTTCGGGGTGGCAGGGTCGGTACTGACCCTGTAGACAAACTATCGTCCTGGCGGGCGTTGGCGTCCTGTCCGATCGTCGCCCAAGCCTGTCCGATCGTCCGGAGATTCCACGTTGCGCGCCGACGCGTTCACAATCAGGAATCCTTCCACGGGAGCTCCCTATGGACGCTCTGTCCCAGACCCTGCGCGTCGTCCACCTGGTGGGCGCGATCTTCATCAACGCCCGGTTCACCGCGCCCTGGTGTTATCAGTCGCCCAGTGCCGACACGGCGGCGCCGTTTCTGGAGCCCGATGCGGAACGGGTGGTGATCTTTCACCTGATCACCGAGGGCGAGTGCTATGTCGAACTGGGGGATGATCCGCCGCTGCTGCTGAGCGCGGGCGACGTGGTGATCTTCCCCCAGGGTGATGCCCATCGCATGTGCTCCCGACCGGGATTGCCCCCGGCCACGGGTGCGCGACTCGATGCGGTGCTGGCGCGGCGGCCCCGGCAGCTGAGTTATGGCGGCGGTGGCGCGGTCACCCGCCTGGTGTGTGGCTACCTGGCGTGCGACACGCGCCTGGCGGGCATGTTGCTCAAGGGCTTGCCCGCCGTGGTGCGGGTCAATGTGCGCGGTTCGAGTGCCGGTATCTGGCTGGAGTCTTCCGTGCGCTATGCACTTGCCGAAGCCCGCTCGCCCCGCCCCGGCGGCGAAGGCGTATTGGCCAAACTCGCCGAAGTGTTGTTCATCGAAGTGCTGCGCCTGTACATGAATGAACAGGGCGAAGGCCGCACCGGCTGGCTGGCCGGCGTGCGCGACCGCATTGTCGGGGCCGCCCTCAACGCCTTGCACAAAAAACCCTGCCACGCCTGGACGCTGGACGAACTGGCGCGCACCGCCAGCACCTCGAGATCGGTATTGGCCGAACGTTTCCAGCAACTGGTGGGGATCTCGCCGATGCAGTATTTGACGCAATGGCGCATGTTGCTGGCCGCCAACCTGTTACGCAGCAGCAACAGCTCATTGACGCGGATCGCCGAAGAAGTGGGTTACCAGACCGATACCGCCTTCAGCCGCGCCTTCCGCCGCGAGTTTGGTGCCCCGCCGGCGGCATGGCGGCGCGGTCAGGCGACGTCGAATCACTTGAGCGGTCGCTGAACCGGTGGCGAGACGAGAACCTATCTGGCCTTGGCCTCCTCCAGCAACTGCCGGATCACTTTCTCCTGCGTGTCGTAGCTGCCTTCACCGAAGTGGGTGTAACGCACCTGCCCCTTGGCATCGATGATGTAGTGCGCCGGCCAGTACTGGTTGTCGAAGTTGCGCCAGATCGCGTAGTTGTTGTCGATCGCCACCGGGTAGGTGATGCCGTATTCCTTCACCTTGGCCCTGACGTTGTCGATGATGCGTTCAAAGCCGTATTCGGGCGTGTGTACGCCAATCACCACCAGCCCGTCCTTTTCATACTTCTTCGCCCAGTCCTTCACGTACGGCAGGGTGTGCTTGCAGTTGATGCAGTCGAAGGTCCAGAAGTCCACCAGCACCACTTTGCCCTTGAGCGCTTCATTGGTCAGAGCCGGCGAGTTGAGCCACTCCACCGCGCCGGACAGCGACGGCATGGCGCCCTGGGCGTTGCCCATGGTGCTGTCGGCCTTTACCTTGCTGACCAGGTAATCGACGACTTTCGGCACGGTCTCCAGCACGCCCTGTTCGACACGGCTGACCGTTTCGGATGAGGTGTTGGCCAGCAACTGGTCATTGGCGCCAGTGGCGATCACCGCTGCCCCGCCCAGCACCGCGATCCCGGCGCCACGACGCAACCAGCCAGTCACCGGAATCGACGGTTTCAAGCGATTGACCAGGCCGCGACCGGCAAAGATCAAGGTGCCCAGGGACAGCGCACTGCCCGCGCCATAAGCCACCAGCAGCAGACTGGTACCGGCGTTCGCGCCCTGCAGCATGGCACCGGTCAGAATCACCCCGAGAATCGGCCCGGCGCATGGAGCCCAGAGCAGCCCGGTGGCGACACCGATCATGATCGAAGCCAGCGGTCCGGATAACTTGCGCGTGCCTGGGTCAATGCGATTGCCCAGCAGCACGAAGGGCCGTGCCAGCCAGTCGCCGACCCGGGCCGAGATCAGTGACAGGGCGAACAGCACCATCACCAACAGAGCGACGTGGCGGCCGGTGTTGCTGGCCTGTATCACCCACTCGGTGCTGACCACGGCCAGGCTCGAGACCAGGGCGAAGGTCAGGACCATGCCGCCGAGGGTGAGCAGGATCGAGGAGCGTGTATGGTCGGCCCCGGCGAACAGGAAAGGCACGACCGGCAGGATGCACGGGCTGAGGACGGTCAATATGCCGCCCAGGAAAGCGATGAGTAACATGGGATCACCTGATGCACATTAGAAAGCAACACATGGCCAATGTGGGAGCGAGCCTGCTCGCGAAGGCGTCCGGTCAGGCGACACATCGCCAACCGGACAATCGTTTTCGCGAGCAGGCTCGCCCCCACAGTGGATGGGGGTGTTCTCAAGCGGTCTGTTCATCCAGCGACTGCCCCTGCGGCGTGCGGCTGGAGCCGTCTTGCGCCAGGAAGCCCTGGGTGCCCTTCTCTGTCACTGGCGTGAGCTGGAAGCAGGTGCTGCTGCCACAGGCGCTTTGGTCGACGGCGGCGTTGGCATGAGCCGCAGCACCGGCGACGGAAAAGGCGATGGCGGTCAAGATGCGGGAAACGTTGTTCATGATGTCCTTCCTGTTGCACATGGATTGAGCGATGGTTGTTCGCGACACTCAGTTTTCCGAGTTGCAGTTGTCGGCGAACTTGCTGTAATTCAGCACCTGGGTCATGGACTGAGAGTCGAGGTAGGTCAGACGTGCATTCACCACGCCGCAGGAAGGTGTAGTGTCCTCGCTCAGCGACACCACTTTCCTGATGTCCAGATGGTTGCCGTAGGAGTAGGTCCTGGGCGCGACATCGGCTTCGGCACGGGCCGACAGGGTGCAGATGTTCAGGGCGGCAAACAGGCAAGCGGCGTAGATGGCCTTGGTGTTCATGGCGGATTCCTCAAGGTTTCGACAGGTCGTTGGTTCGTTGGGCGAGGCGCTCTGGTTTGCCTCGATGGGAGCCATTAAAAGCCTGCGAGGTATCTCGTCTGTGTCGGGAATCGGCGCGAATCAATCGGTACGTATCAGAACCGGGCGCAGATACAGAGCAATACAAAACCACGGGAATTCGGCTTTTTTGCCTTCGTGTGTATCCACGGGCAAGCCAGATACACTGCAATACAAAGGGCGGCAGGCGAGCCCGCCCAGGCTCGATAGACTGTGCGGCATTCCCCATTCATCGGAGGTTGGCCCAATGGATCATGTTGATCACATCCTCATCGTTGACGATGACCGCGAAATCCGCGAACTGGTAGGCAATTACCTGAAGAAGAACGGCCTGCGCACCACCGTTGTGGCGGATGGACGGCAGATGCGCGCGTTTCTGGAAACCACGCCGGTGGACCTGATCGTGCTGGACATCATGATGCCGGGGGACGATGGCCTGGTGCTCTGCCGTGAATTGCGCGCAGGCAAGCACAAGGCCACGCCGGTACTGATGCTCACCGCCCGCAACGATGAAACCGATCGCATCCTGGGCCTGGAAATGGGCGCCGACGACTACCTGGTCAAGCCGTTCGCCGCCCGCGAACTGCTGGCGCGAATCAACGCGGTGTTGCGGCGCACCCGCATGCTGCCGCCCAACCTGGTGGTGACCGAAGCCAGTCGCCTGCTGGCTTTCGGCCGCTGGCGCCTGGACACCTCGGCCCGACACCTGCTCGACGCAGACGGCACCATGGTGGCCCTGAGCGGGGCCGAATACAGATTGCTGCGGGTGTTTCTCGACCATCCGCAACGAGTGCTCAACCGTGATCAATTGCTCAACCTGACCCAGGGCCGCGACGCCGATCTGTTCGATCGCTCCATCGATCTGCTGGTCAGCCGCCTGCGTCAGCGCTTGCTCGATGACGCCCGCGAACCAGCCTACATCAAGACCGTGCGCAGCGAAGGCTATGTGTTTTCCCTGCCGGTGGAAATCCTGGGCGATCAATCATGACCCTGGCGCTGCATTGGCCGCGGACCCTGGCCTCGCGGCTGTCGCTGATTTTCCTGGTCGGCCTGATCCTCGCCCAGGCATTGTCCTTCGGTGCGCAGTACTACGAACGTTACGAGTCCTCGAAAAACACCATGCTCGGCAACCTGGAGACCGACGTTTCCACCTCCATTGCCATCCTCGACCGCTTGCCCGCCGATGAGCGAGCCAGCTGGCTGCAACAACTGGAGCGACGCAATTACCGTTACCTGCTCAATGAAGGTTCACCGGGCACGTCCATCGGCAGCGACATGCCCGATGCGCCTGTTGCCATGGCCTCGATCAAAGACGCCATCGGCCACGATTATCCGATGTCCTTTACCGACATCCCCGGGCCGAAAAAGCATTTTCAAGTGCATTTGAACCTGGCCGATGGCAGCCCGCTGACCATCGACGTGCGCCCGGCGATGGTGCCCTTGTCGCCCTGGCTGCCCATCGTGTTGCTCGGGCAACTGGCGCTGATGCTGGCCTGCTCCTGGCTGGCGGTCAGAATCGCCATCCGCCCCCTCACCCGCCTCGCCGATGCCGTGGAAACCCTGGACCCCAACGCGCACCCGGTACTCCTGGACGAAACAGGCCCGACCGAAGTCGCCCACGCCGCCAAAGCCTTCAACTCGATGCAGGCGCGCATCGCGGCGTACCTGAAGGAGCGCATGCAACTGCTCGCGGCGATTTCCCACGACCTGCAAACCCCCATCACCCGCATGAAACTGCGCGCCGAGTTCATGGACGACTCCAGCGAAAAAGACAAACTGTGCAACGACCTGGGCGAGATGGAACACCTGGTGCGCGAAGGCGTGGCCTACGCCCGCAGCATCCACGGCGCCACCGAAGAAAGCCGCCGCACCGACCTCGACTCATTCCTCGACAGCCTGGTATTCGACTATCAGGACGTGGGCAAGGACGTTCGGCTCACCGGCAAGAGTGGCGCCGTCATCGACACCCGCCCCCACGCCTTGCGTCGGGTGCTGGTCAACCTGACGGACAACGCGTTGAAGTTTGCCGGTGCTGCCGAGTTGCGGGTGGAAAAGCAGGCCAATGGCAACCTCTCGATCAAAATCCTCGACCGTGGCCCGGGCATCGCCGAGGAAGAACTCAAGCAAGTGATGGAACCGTTCTACCGCGTGGAGAACTCCCGCAACCGCAGCACCGGCGGCACCGGGCTGGGACTGGCGATTGCCCAGCAACTGGCGATCGCGATTGGCGGGGCGCTGACCTTGAGCAATCGTGAGGGTGGCGGGTTGTGCGCGGAGCTTAAATTGCCGGGGTAGCAGGGAGTGGCTTGTTTGCGATAGCGGTAGGTCAGTCGACACGGCTTTGACTGACCCACCGCTATCGCGAGCAGGCTCGCTCCTACAGGGATTTCACGTAAATGTTATTGATCGGACTTGATGCTGGTCCACACCCGTGTCCGCACCCGCTCGAGCTTTTGCGGCAATGGCTGTACCACGTACAGCGTCGCCAGCGCTTCGCTGGTCGGTGTCAGGTTCGGGTTGCCGGTGATGTCCTTGTTGATCAGCGCCAGCGAGTCCTTGTTGGCATTCGGGTAACCGAGGAAGTCGCTGATCGGCGCGATGACTTTCGGGTCCAGCAGGTTGTTGAGGAATTCGTGGGCCTCGGCGACGTTCTTCGCGCTTTTCGGGATGGCGAAGGTATCGAACCAGATCGGCGCGCCCTCTTTGGGCAGGCGCCAGTCGACGACCACGCCGTTGCCCGCCTCTTTGGCGCGGTTGCCGAATTGGTAGAAGCTGCCGGAGTAACCGATGGCCACGCAGATATCGCCGTTGGCGATGTCGGTCATGTACTTGGCGGAGTTGAAGTAGGTGACATAAGGGCGGACCTTGAGCATCAGCGCCTTGGCTTTTTCGTAGTCTTCGGGGTTCTGGCTGTTCGGGTCCAGCCCCAGGTAATGCAGGGCCAGCGGCAGGATCTCCGAAGGCGAGTCGAGCATGGCGACGCCGCAGGCCTTGAGCTTCTCCATGTTCTCGGGCTTGAACACCAGGTCCCAGCTGTCCACCGGCGCATTCTCGCCCAGCGCCGCCTTGACCTTGGCCGGGTTGAAGCCGATCAGCACGGTACCGTACATGTAGGGCACGCCGTACTGGTTGCCCGGGTCGTTCTTGTCCAGCAACTTGAGCAACGCCGGGTCCTGGTGCGACCAGTTCGGCAACCTGGACTTGTCGAGTTTCTGGAACACGCCCGCCTTGATCTGGGTTTCGATGAACTGGTTCGAGGGCACCACCAGGTCGTAGCCCGAGTTGCCGGTGAGCAGCTTGGCTTCCAGGGACTCGTTGGTGTCGAAGGTGTCCCAGGTCACCTTGATCCCGGTGTCCCTGGCAAAGTACTTGGGTACGGACGGCAGGATGTAGTCCGCCCAGTTGTACACGCGCAATTCTTTCTGTTCGGCCTGTACCGCGCTGGCCAGCAGCGACAGTCCGCAAACGGTGGCGCCCAGTATGCGTTTCATTGTGTCCATGGATCATTTCCCCAAGTGTGGCGTGAGTTCGATGGTTTTTATGTTCTGTACACGGCAGCGGCCTTGAAAACAGCCAAGGGCAAGGAAGTGAAGCTTCTGGTTGTGATTCGACTCTGGGTGGGCTTGGCAACCCGTGCCTGATTCTTGCTGACAGCGTGAACGGTTCACAGCGTGAGGCAGGCCAAAAGGAGATCGAAACGGCCAAAATAACTGTCCGCTTTGATCGGCGTCGCGAGGCATTCGAGCAAGGATTAGTCCAAACTGCCGATGCCAGTCCAGCCTGTTTGCTGCCTATTACGCACTACGCCAATAACAAGATCGCGAGGCTTCGATGCGTGCTCCACTTCTGCTTGCCCTGCCCCTGCTCGGCCTGCTCAGTGCCTGTTCCGAACCCTATGACCCGCAACCGCTGACCAGCACCGGCACTGCCGCGCCACTGATCGGCAGTGCCGCTGTGGCGCAACCGTTGAGCGGTACCGTGACCGCCAACCCCTTCATGGCCAGCAATGGCAGCAGCTACATGCATTCCGACGGCCATAGCTCAGACACGCACCCCGGCCCTGGCCCATTGGGCGGCGACATGCACGTGAACAGCCGTGTTGGCAGTCGCAAGCCCGGCGGCATGTGCCCGATCCATACCTTCGATCAGCAGGGTCGCCTGGTGGTGCTGTGCGCCAACCTGATGCAATTCGAACTGCAACTGCTCGAACCGCGCACCCTCAAGTTGCTGGCCCGCTACCCACTGCCGCCGCGACCGTCGACCTTCCACGCGCTCATTACCCTGGACCCGGACAAGATCATGGCGGACACCTCCGGCGCCTATTTCTATGTCGACGAGCAGAACCGCGTGGTCATCGCCGATGCCGAGCAACACATCCAGCGCGTCGTGCATCGTCAGGCCCCGTCAGGTGACTGGACTTTCGAAAAGGTCGATGACTGGGACCTGAGCGACAAGGTGCCCCACGATTGCGTACGCCCGACGTCCTGGTTTCCCAAGGGTGAATGCGACCCCATCACCGGCGTCATGCCCGACCACCAGGGCTTGATCTGGTGGCTCACCCGACGCGGACGCATCGGCACCCTGAACCCGAATACCGGCAAGGTCCAGGGCATTCAACTGGCCAACGAAGAAATCCAGAACGGCATGTCGGTGGCGGCCGATGGCGTCTACCTGGTGTCCGATCACGCCATGTACCGCTTCGCCGCCGATGCCGACGGCAAGCCAGTGCAAGGCTGGCGCGAAGCCTACGACCGCGGCACCGGGCGCAAGGTCGGCGCGATCAACCAGGGCAGCGGCACCACGCCGACCCTGCTCGGCGAGCGCTACGTCACCATCACCGACAACAGCGACGGGCGCATCAACCTGCTGGTCTACCGTCGCGAACAGGACTACGCGGGCAATCGCCTGATCTGCAAACTGCCGGTGTTCGACAACAACGCCTCGGCCACCGACAACTCGGCTATTGGCTGGGGACGCTCGATCATTCTCGAGAACAACGCCGGCTACACCAGCGCCTTCGCGCAGAAGGACTGGCAGGCCGTGCACGGCGGTATCAGCCGTATCGACATCCGCGCCGACGAGTCGGGCTGCGACCGAGTCTGGGAATCGAAAGAACGTTCGCCTTCGGTGGTGCCGAAACTCTCGGTGGCTAACGGTCTGCTGTACTTCTACACCTTCGAGCCCCAGGCCGACGGCGAGAACGCCTGGTACCTGATGGCGCTGGATTTCGCCAGCGGCCAGACCCGATTCAAGGCATTGAGCGGAGTCGGCCAGGCCTTCGACAACAACTGGTCGCCGATCACCCTGGCGCCGGACGGTACGGCCTATGTCGGGACTTTCGGCGGGCTGGTTGCGCTTTGGGACAAGGAGCAACCACGGGTGAGTGCAAGCAACGGCCAGCCTTGAGAGATCGCTTTTCTGTGGCTGTACACAACTCACTGTGGGAGCGAGCCTGCTCGCGAAAGCGGTGTATCAGACGCATTGATGTCGCCTGGCACGCCGCCTTCGCGAGCAGGCTCGCTCCCACAAGGGCTTGTGGCGTTTTACAACAGCGACAAGGTGTAGTTGATGATGAACCGGTTCTGATCCACATTACGGCCCGCATCGGTATTGGACTTGGCATTGCGCAAGGAGAAAGCCACCCCCTTGAACATACCCGACTGCAGCACGTAATCCAGGGTCATGTCGCGCTCCCATTCGGATTGGTCACTGGCGTTCTGCGCCTTGATGTCCGTGCCCTTCAGGTACACGATCGAAGCTTTCAGGCCAGGTACGCCCAAGGGCGCGAAGTCGTAGGTGTATTGGCCAAAGTTCGTCTGCTCGCCGGCCCGGGCAAAGTTCTGGATCATCTTGTCGGTGGGCAGGTAAACGCTGCCACCGCCCGCCCCTTTGTCCACCAGGCTGCCCTGGTTGGGCTGGACGAAGTTGCTGCCATCGCCCACGCGCTGATGCCCCACCGTCACCGCATGGCCTCCATGGGTGTAGGTAACCATCGCGGACCAGGTGCTGTTGTCGATTTCACCGTCGTTGTCGTCGGTGTAGCCCGATACCCGATAGCCTTGCGCGCGGCCGGCGGCCGAACTGTTGGCACCGCTGGATGTGGTGCGGAAGTAGCGCAGGTCGGTGGTCAATGCGCTGGCGCTGTCGATTGGCAGAATGTGCGTCAGACCGAGGAAGTTCTGGTTGTAGAAATCTTCCAGTTGCGCGAAGTAATACTGGGTCTTGAGCGTTTTGCTGAGGTTGTAGTCAGCGCCGGCGTAGTAGAACTTGTTGCTGTCCCGGGTGCCGCCGGCGACCGACAGGCCGGTGCGGTCCGTCGAGGCGCGCCCTACCGCATGCTCAAGCACACCACTGGTCAACGTCAGGCCATCGATGTCGTTCGAGGTGACCTGCGCACCAGTAAAGGATTGCGGCAATACACGGGCATCGTTCGCCAGAAGGATCGGCAACTTTGGCAACAAGGTGCCGTAGCGCAATTCAGTCCTGGCAAGACGCATCTTCGCCGTCGGGCCGAAGCTGCTCCAGGCGTCGGCCGCGCCATCGCCGTCAGAAGGAATCATGCCGCTACCGACGTGGCGCCCCGCTCCACTGTCCAGCGTGATGCCGAGCAATGCCTGGGCATCGAGGCCGAACCCCACCGCGCCCGGGGTAAAACCGGACTCGTAGCGCAACACGAAGCCCTGGGCCGCCTCTTCGGTTTTCGAAGGATCGGCCGCACCGTCGCGATTGTCGCTGTTGAAATACAACGTGCGCATCGACAGGCTGGCCTTGCTGTCTTCGAGAAAGCCATGGGCGGCGGAATCGGCGGCCTGTGCACACAGCGAACCGCTGGCCAACAGAACTGCGGTGGGAATGGCTCGTTTGAACATAGGGTGCTCCTGGGTGTTTCTTATCGTTATTCGAAGGGTTCACCGCCAGCCAGGGCCCCGATAGCCGCCCACGCATCTGCGCTCGAGACGAGCGCGCAAGCAGGCGCGCCCGACGAGTGACATACGCATCGGAGGTTCAAGACAAGGGTTGACTGAATGGCTTGTGAAACTCTTAAAACATTTCGAGCGGCCATTATCAAACCCAGTGAAAGTAGTTTTCGTGCAGGGATAAGGCTTGTCGCGCAGGGGTATGGACGTTCAGCTTTTTTGAATATCGGTGCGGTGGATTTTCACCATACTGAGAGCACGGGCAGTACTCGCTGGCTGCCTGTATGTCACGACAAGAGCGATGACCCATGAACAATCGAATCGAGCTTTACGGCGCCAACACCGGCAACAGTCTGCGGGCCGCGATTGCCCTGGAAGAAGCCGGCATCGCCTACACGGCATGCAGCATCGACCTGTACGCACAGGAGCACCGCGGGTCGACCTACCTGGCACTCAATCCGGCCGGGAAAGTCCCGACCCTGGTCGACCACGGAACCACGCCGGCGCTGATCATCAACCAGTCCAACGCCATCATCCAGTACGCCGATTCCATCGCGCCCGGAAAGCTGGCACCGGCGCATCCAGGGCCTGCGCGCACCCGGGTGATCGATCGCTATTTCTTCTTCGTGACCGACGTCATCGCCCCCAGCCATGCCGCCTTTTTTCTGCACCAGGCGGGGCAAGACAAGGCGGCGGCGATCATCGATCTGCGGGTGATCGACCAGCTCACCTACTCGGAAAGCTTTCTGACGGCGGGCTTCATGGCGGGAGAGCAGTTCTCCATGGCCGACATCTCGGCGTTCACCATTGCCACCGCATTCCGAGACCGGCTGGACTGGAAGCAGCTTGCGCAACTGTCGCGCTGGTTCGAATCAATCGAAGCCAGGCCGGCGGTACAGCGTGGCCTGAATGCCTTCAAACAGTTCTGAGCATGGATTCCCCTGTAGGAGCGAGCATGCTCGCGAAAAACGCCGGGACAACGCGGGCATTCAGACAGCACGCGTTATCGTTGACGTCCATCGCGAGCATGCTCGCTCCTACAGAGGGCCCGGCATTTTCAGACGAACACGAAACGCTTTTGCCTCAATCGGTGTAGCCGAACTTCACCGAAGGGCTTTGCTGCGACTGGCTGCGCGTGGCGAGGCAGTAATACAACGGGCACGTCACCACCAGCCCCACCAGCCAGGACAGGTCCGCGCCCTCGACCAGATTGGCGTAGGGCCCGACGTACAGTGAAGTATTGGCGAATGGCAACTGCACGATGATGCCGATGAAGTAGGCAATGATCGCGTGCAGGTTGAAGCGCCCGTAGATACCGCCGTCAGCACGGAAGATCGAAGCGATGTCATAACGGCGGTGCTTGATCAGGTAGAAGTCGATCAGGTTGATCGACGCCCACGGCACCAGCACCAGCAACAGCGCCAGGATCAGGCCGATGAACTGCGAAATGAAATTCGCCGAAGCGCCCAGCGCCACCACGCAGCAGCCCGCCAGCACGATGCTCGACAACAGCACACGCACCTTGATGCTCGGCGTCCACTGGCTGGCGAAGGTCTGGATCGAGGTGATGATCGACAGCACCGCGCCATACAGATTCAAGGCGTTGTGACTGATGATGTTGAGCAGGAACAACACCATCAGGATCGGCCCCAGCCAACCGGTGGACTGCTTGACCGCCGCCATCGCCTCGGTGCCTTCCGGGGTCGCCAGTACGGCCACGGCACCGAACGTGAACGACAGGATCGTACCCAGGGTCGCCCCCAGGTAGGTGGCGAAAAACGGCCGGGCGATGCCGATATCCGCCGGCAGGTAACGCGAGTAGTCTGACACATAGGGCGAGAAGCTGATCTGCCAGATGATGCCCAGCGACACCGTGGCCAACCAGCCAGACAGGTTGAATCCGCCACGGGTGAAGAAGTCCGCCGGCAGGTCATGGGCGAAGATATAGAGGAAGCCCGCGAGCAACGCACTGCCCATCACCCAGGTACCGATACGGTTGAGGGTATGGATGAAGCGGTAGCCGATCACCCCGATGGCCGTGGCGCTGAGGGCACCGATGAGGATGCTGGCCGGCACCGGGACCGACGGCGCAATGCCGACGATCGACTTACCCGCCAACACGATGTTGGAAATAAAGAAGCCGATGTAGATCAGCGCCGCGAAGAACACGATCAGCAACGCACCATAGCGGCCGAACTGGCCACGGCTCTGCACCATTTGCGGAATGCCCATGCACGGCCCCTGGGCGGATGCGAGGGCAATCACCACCCCGCCGACCATGTGCCCCAGCGCAATCGCCAGCAGCCCCCAGAACAGATTGAGGTGAAACACCTGGACCACCATGGCGCCAGTAACGATGGGCAGTGGCGCGATGTTGGTACTGAACCACAGGGTGAAAAGATCGCGGGCCTTCCCATGGCGCTCTGCGAGAGGAACGTAGTCGACCGTGTGGTTCTCGATCAACGGATCTTGCCGGGACATCTGGGACATGTGCATGAACTCGAGTTTGTCTGTTCTTGTCTTTGTATGAAGCCAAACCGGGGGGACTCTCTGGTCGCCCCTCAGATGCAGACCATATTATGGTATTCCAAACTTTAAACAAGACTGATCCGGTCTTTGAACGCGCATCTGAGCCGCAATCCTGGCCGAAACCTCTTCGCACGGACTAGCCGAAAGCCCCGTAATCATTGACTTTCAGACCACAGTCATACGTTTATCGGTTCACCTAAAAAGACCTTGCATTCGATGTATTACGGTATACCATCATACCTACAAACACATAAAAACGCGTCACACCACCCGAGGACCGTCCAATGATCGATGCCGCCATCTACAAACAAGTCATGGGTTCGTTCCCGTCCGGAGTGACCGTGATCACCACCCTTGACGACGACGGGCAAATCGTCGGCCTGACCGCCAGCGCCTTCAGCTCGTTGTCGATGGACCCGGCCCTGGTGCTGTTCTGCCCCAACTACAGCTCCGATTCCTACCCGGTCCTGATCAAGAACAAACGCTTTGCCATCCACGTGCTTTCCGGCGGCCAGCAAAACGAAGCCTATGCCTTCGCGCGCAAGGGCAAGGACAAGGCCCAGGGGATCGAGTGGACGCTCAGCGAATTGGGCAACCCGATTCTGGCCAACGCCACGGCGGTCATCGAATGTGAGCTGTGGCGCGAATATGAAGGCGGTGACCACGCCATCATGGTCGGCGCCGTGAAAAACCTGATCGTGCCCCACCAGAGCAGCGGGCCACTGGTGTATTGCCACGGCAAGATGGGCGCCCTGCCCGTTCTGGCTTGATCACACATTTTCTGTAGGAGCGAGTGCCCGCTTGCGGCACGCTCGCGATGAACCTGAGAACACCGAGGGGTGTCAGGCTCCCAGCGTCATCATTGACGACCATCGCGAGCGTGCTCGCTCCTACAGGTTAAAGCAGCAAAAAATTTGCAGCCTAACCGTATTATGGTATACCAATAACCATCAACCCCGCAGTCGACGGGACGACCACAAGAAATCCGAGGTAGCGTCATGAAATTTTCCCTGTTCGTACACATGGAACGTTGGGACGAAAGCGTCAGCCATCGCCAGTTGTTCGAAGACCTGACCGAACTGACCCTGATGGCCGAGGCCGGTGGTTTCAACACCGTATGGATCGGCGAACACCACGCCATGGAATACACCATCTCGCCAAGCCCGATGCCGCTGCTGGCTTACCTGGCGGGCAAGACCACCACCATTCACCTGGGCGCCGGCACCATCATCGCGCCGTTCTGGCATCCGCTGCGGGTGGCCGGTGAATGTGCGTTGCTCGACGTGATCAGCAACGGACGCATGGAAGTCGGCCTGGCACGCGGTGCCTATCAGGTGGAATTCGACCGCATGGCCGGCGGCATGCCTGCCTCGAGCGGTGGCCAGGCGCTGCGGGAAATGGTTCCGGTGGTGCGCGCACTGTGGCAAGGCGACTACGCCCATGACGGCGACATCTGGAAATTCCCGACGTCCACCAGCGTGCCCAAGCCGATCCAGCAGCCGAACCCGCCGATGTGGATCGCCGCCCGCGACCCGGACTCGCACAACTTCGCCGTGGCCAACGGCTGCAACGTCATGGTCACGCCGCTGATGAAGGGCGATGAAGAAGTCCTCGACCTGAAGAACAAATTCCAGGCCGCCCTCGACAACAATCCTGGCGTGCCGCGCCCGCAACTGATGGTGCTGCGTCACACCCACGTGCACACCGCCGACGATCCGCAAGGCTGGCAAGTCGGGGCCAAGGCGATCTCGAAGTTCTACCGCACCTTCGATGCCTGGTTCGGCAACAAGACCACCCCGGTCAACGGCTTCCTCGCACCGAGCCCGGAAGAGAAGTTCGCCGGTCGCCCCGAGTTCGAACTGGAGAGCCTGCACAAGACCGCCATGATCGGCACCCCGGAAGAAATCATTCCGCGCATCAAGTACTACCAGGAACTGGGCGTCGACGAATTCAGCTTCTGGTGCGATAACAGCCTGCCCCACGCGGAGAAGAAAAAATCCCTGGAGCTGTTCATCAAGCACGTGGTGCCAGCGTTCCGCTGATTTCACCACCCTGCTCCCCGGACGCGAAGCCGGGGCGCAGCACACCTCAACTGTGGGAGCGAGCCTGCTCGCGAAAGCGCTATCTCAGGCTCATCAATTTCGGCGGTCAGAGCGCAATCGCGAGCATGCCGCAAGCGGGCACTCGCTCCTACAGGGGTCGATTCCAATGAAGACTGCTCGTCTCCCATCACTCGCCCTTCCCTGCGGCGCCGCGCGGGCTTACCTGCGCGGTGAATGGACCGCTTCGCACCTGCATTTCAAGCGCCTGCGCGCCAGCGTTTCGGCCAAGCAGAACGGCTTCTGGCAAATAGTTCACTGAGCCCACCCGAACAGCCAATCACGCACCCCGCGTCTCGCCATGGCATGACGCGTGCGGTGCCTTGTGTTTCGCCTTGATCAGGTTTGCCCAATGAACAATAACAACGCGCTGTTGATCATCGACATGCAGCAAGAGGACGGCTTCGTCCTGGAAAATCTCGACACGGTGGTCGCCAATACCGCCACCCTGCTCGATACCGTCCGCCATCAGCGGATGCCTGTCATTTATACCCGCCACATCAATCAGGCCGACGGCAGTGACATGCCTCCCGGTGAACCCCTTGCCGCCGATGGCAGCCCCGGCAGTTACCGCGCCGGCACCCGGCAAGTGGAAATCATCGAGTCGCTGACCCCGCAGCCCGGTGAATGGATCATCGACAAGGGCCGTTACAGTGCCTTTCACCGCACCGACCTGGATGCCCGACTCAAGGCACTGGAGGTCGACACGCTGATCGTCTGTGGCGTGCTGACCGACGTCTGCGTGCTGACCAGTGTGTTCGATGCCTTCGCCCTGGGCTATCGCGTGCGCCTGGTCAACGACGCCTGCACCACGACCACCGAAGCCGGGCACTACTCGGCCTTGTTAATCATGGCCAACTGGGTCTATTCGCTGGAAGTCCTCACCACCACCGAATGCCGGCGCGCCCTGCAACAACTCGATTACATCAGCCTGATTCCCGAGCATCCGGACCTGTTCGCCCACCAGCCCCATCAGCTGCCCGGCACCATCGCCCGCCTGCAATCCCATCTCGTCCGGACTCAGGAGTGATCGCCATGCAAGTCGAAAAAAGAAGCATCGATTTCATCCCCGAGACCGAACGCCACGGCAAGCCGGGCTCGCTGTTTCATATCTGGTTCGGCGCCAACATGAACATCACCACCATCGCCTCCGGCGTGTTGCCGGTGGTCATGGGGCTCAACCTGTTCTGGAGTGCCCTGGCGATCATCATCGGCTCGCTGCTGGGGGCGATCTTCATGGCCTCCCACTCGGCACAGGGACCGAAGCTGGGCATTCCGCAAATGATCCAGAGCCGGGCGCAATTCGGCGTGTTGGGGGCGGTGTTGCCGCTGCTGTTCGTGATGCTGATTTACCTGGGCTTCTTCGTCAGCAACACCTTGCTCGCGGCCCAGGCGCTGGCATCGGTCAGCCCATTGCCAATGCCCGGCAATATCTACCTGATCGGCGCGTCGTGCTTTGTCGTCGCACTCTATGGCTATCGCCTGATTCACCGTTTGCAGAAGTTGTTGTCGATCCTGTCGCTGCTGGTGTTTGCCGCCGCCACGGTGCTCGCCTTGCAGTTGCCGATCCCGGCCGAACAATGGCTGCCAAACGGCTTCTCGTTGTCGAAGTTCCTGGTGGCGGTGAGCATTGCCGTGACCTGGCAGTTGTCCTACGCACCTTATGTCGCCGACTACTCGCGCTACCTGCCCAGCAGCACGCCGACCGCCCGGGTGTTCTGGTACAGCTACGCCGGCACGGTCAGCGGCGGCGCATGGATGATGATTCTCGGGGCGATCCTGAGCGTTGGCATCGGCGACTTCTCCAGCAACGTCGGCGGACATGTCGCCGGACTGTTCGGCACTGGCGCGGTGCTGTTGTTCGCTTTCATCGTCTACGGCCAGGTGTCGATCAACGTGTTCAACCTGTACGGCGCGTTCATGTCGACCATCACCGTGATCGAACCCTTTGCCCGACTCAAAGTAACGCCGCGGGTACGCGCTGTGTTCATGTTGCTGATCAGCCTGGTGGCCACGGCCCTGTGCACCATCGGTCAGGACGACTTCATCAACTTCTTCCTGAACTTCATCTTCTTCATGAGCTATTTCCTGATCCCGTGGACGGCGATCAATCTGGTGGACTACTACTGCCTGCGCAAAGGCCAGTACCGGATTGACGACATCTTCGACCTGAACGGGATCTACGGCCGGGTCAACCGGATCGCCTGCGGCAGTTTCCTGCTGGCGATTGCCCTGGAAATTCCGTTCATGAACACCACGCTGTACGTCGGCCCGGTGGCCACCGCGCTGGACGGGGTGGACCTGGCGTGGGTCGTCGGGTTGCTGGTGCCGGCGTTGAGTTATTACTGGCTGATGAAGCTCGGCAAGCGGGCGCCGATGATGGAATCAGCGACCGACTAAAATTTCAGGCAAAAAAAATCCCGGGCAGCTGATGGACGCCCGGGATCTAAAAATGCATAAACCGTGGTGGTGAACGCGGCGCGAATATTACGGAATATTTCTTGCTGTAACAAGATATTTTTATTCACTATCCAGTTACTAATTCTTCTAACCCCTTCAATATCCACATATTTTCTAAGGACGACTAGAGGAACCAGCGATACTCCCGCGCGCTGATGTCATGCAGAAATGCCAGATGATCCTGACGCTTGTTTTCGCAGTAGACGTCCACGAACTCCGCCCCCAAGCCTTCGCGCAGCGCTGAATGATTTTGCATGGACCGCACCGCTTCGAGCATTTCCAACGGAAAATCGATGCCACTGCCGCGGTCTTCGTTGAGCGGTGCAATCGGCTCGCGCTCCGCTTCCAGACCTTGCTCCAACCCCACCAGAATCGCCGCCAATGCCAGGTACGGGTTGGCATCGGCGCCCGCCAGGCGATGTTCGATGCGCAGGTTCTTGATGTCCGACTCCGGAATACGCAAGCACGCGTCGCGATCCTCGAAGCCCCAACTGGCGCGGGACGCGACGTTCACCGTGGCGCTCAAGCGGCGCATGGCGTTGTGGTTCGGGGCAAAAATCGGCATGCAGTGCGGCAACACATCCAGGCAACCGGCCACCGCATGACGCAACGCCCGCTGGCCGTTCGCCGCCAGCAAGTTGTTGCCGGCCTGGTCATACAGGCTGACGTGCACGTGCATGCCGCTGCCGGGGTGCTGCAAGTAAGGTTTGGCCATGAAGCTGGCGCGCAAGTTGTGCTTGAGTGCCACGCCGCGGGTGCTGCGGCAGAACAGGGCCGCCCAGTCGGCGGCGCGCAGGCCGTCGTCGCAATGGCCGAAGTTGATTTCGAACTGGCCCGGGCCGAGTTCGGCGGTGATCACCGTGGCATCGACGCCCTGGGCTCGTGCCGTCTCGACCATTTCATCGAGCACCGGGGCGAAGCGCGACAAGCGCTCGATGTGCATGTTCGGCTGATCATCGGCATCGCCGCTCAACTCATCACGGGGAAACTGCGGCAAACCGTCCTTCAAGCGACTGTCGAACAGGTAAAACTCCAGCTCGAATGCCACCACCGGATGAATGCCTTTGCGCTTGAGCCGGTCCAGCACCCGCGCCAGCACTTCCCGTGGCTCGAATTCGATCGGTTTTTCCGTGCCGTCGGAGGTGATCAGCATCTGCCCCAGGGGCTGCTTTTCCCAGTTCACCCGCTTCAACGTGCCAGGCACCAGGCGGCGCAGCGCATCCGGATCGCCATCGTTGAAGCAGTAATCACCGATCTTGAACAACCCGCCCTGGGTGCCGAGCAGTATGCAGTTCTGCGGCAGTTTCAGGGCACTGCCGGCAGCGACTTTTTCCAGCATCTCGATCGGGTAGCGCTTGCCGTAGAAATGCCCCGGGATGTCCAGGGAAATCAGGTCGACGTAACGCACTTCGGGGTTGCAGTGGCGGAAGTTGCGAACCTCGGCCAGCAGATCAGAGCACACAGCATCCATCGTTTTGTTCCTTGTTGTTATCAGGTGTAAACCCAAAGCACGCGGGTCAGTTGGTCGGACAGGTTGCCGTAGCGGCAGTGCGCATGGCTGGCCAGTTGAAAGCTGTCACCGGGGCGCAGGGTCACCGGCTCGTTGTCGTCGAGCCACAGGGTCAGCTCGCCTTCGAGGACGTAACCGCCCTGCTCCGAACTGTCCTTCATGTGCCGGTCGCCGCTGCTGGCGCCGGGTTCGAGCTGGCTTTCGAGCATCGAGAACGAGGCACGCATTTTTGGCGACACCAGGATGTCGGTGATGCCGTCGGCGTAGTACAGCGTGCGCCGCTCGTCCGGGCGGGTGACCCAGGACAAGGCCATGGGTTTGGGCAGGCTGTAGAAATAGGTGGTCGGCACGCCCAGGGTTTCGCTGATGGCGGTCAAGTCCGCCACCGTCGGGCGCGACAGGCCGCGCTCGACCTGGGACAGGAAACCGACCGAGCGACCGATTTTGTCCGCCAGGTCCTTGAGGGTGTATTTCTTGTGCTTGCGCAGGTCCTGGATCAGGATCGCCAGCGCCGAGATTTCTTCTTGCATGTCCATATCGAGGCTTCCGGAAAGTGTCGCTTCAAATGCTGTCGCGCAGTCGATACCAGGCCTTGCCAATGGCTTCCAACGGCGCGGCCAGGTATTTGCCGCCGGGAAAACTGCCGTTGTTCAGGCCCTGGTACAAGGACAACTCGTCAGGCTGACCGAGTACCGCATCGGACACCGCCCGCGCCGCGGCCAGGGTCGGCAGCACACCATGCCCGGAATAGCCCTGCATCCAGTACAGATCGCCCCGTCGCCCGATATCCGGGGTGCGCTTGAGGGTCAGGTCGATGTGCCCGCCCCAGGCGAACTCCAGCCCGACGCCCGTGAGTTGCGGGAACACACGCTCCAGGAACGGCCGGGTGGCCGCGGCGATGTCCTTCGGCATGCCGCCCAGGTAAGTGCAACCACCGCCGAACAGCAGGCGGTTATCCGGGGTGCGCCGGAAATAATCGAGTACGAACTGGTTGTCGGTCACGCACACATTGCTCGGCAACAGCGCCGTGGCCTGGTCCCGGGTGAGCGGCTCGGTCGCCACCTGATACGTCCCGACCGGCAACACACAACTGGCCAGTTGCGGATCAAGCCGATCAAGGTAAGCGTTGCACGCCAGCACCAGCACATCGGCGCGAATACGACCGCGCTCGGTCGTCACCACAAAGCCGTCGCCCTCCTCGCCATAACTCAGCGCCTTGCTTTGCTCGTGGATGCGCCCACCGGCCCGCTCAATCGCATCCGCGAGGCCCAGGGCCAGTTTCAGCGGGTTCAAATGCCCGCCCTCGGGATCGAACAGGCCGGCCTGATAACGCTCGCTGGCCACCCATTCCGGCAACTGTTGCCGTGGAATGAATTGCAGTTTGTCATGGCCCCACTTGTGACTGGCCTCGTGCTGCCACTCCGTCAACAGGCCGACCCGACGCGGCATCACCGAGGTCCACAGGTGACCGGCGCGGTAGTCGCAATCGAACTCATGCCGACCGGGCAAGTCACGCAGCTCGCGCGCGGCCCAGCGCATGCCGTCCCACAAACGCCGCGCCCGTTCGTAACCCAGCGCCGCTTCCAGCGGCGGCATGTCGCACGACCAACCAAGAATCGCCTGGCCGCCATTACGCCCGGACGCGGCCCAGGCCACCCGACTGGCTTCGAGCAACGTCACGCGCTTGCCGGCCAGCGCCAGGCGCAAAGCCGTATGCAATCCACTGAAACCGGCCCCGATGATCAGCACTTCAGTGTCTGACTCACCCTCCAGAGCCGCGCGATGCACCAGGCGATCGGCGCAGGTGTGGGCGTAGTAACTGGCGACATGCTGAGTGGATTGCTGAAACATACGGCCTCGTGAAATTTTTTATTTGTAATTTCATGAAAAAATACACGGTAAATTTCACGCAGGCAAATGGCGCACAAAAAAATCCCGCCCAAGAGGACTTGGGCGGGATGTCTGTTCAGGCGCGTCAGCGAAGGTATCAGGCAATCGGAATCAGCGGATCGGCTGCGGCCCAGGCGGCGTTGCGGTCGGCCGCTGGCGGGTAGATCCATTGGGTGTTGATCTGGGTTTTCAGCGACTTGGCCTCCTCCTTGACCAACTTGACCTGTCGATCCCAACCCTCGGTGTACACCGCGCCCCAGGCGCCCAGGTCCAGGCAGGTCACGTACTTTGGCTGGCTGTAGGGCGTCGGGTCGACACCGAGGATCTGCGCCGCCACGTTATTGCCGGCGTGACGACCCAGGACAATGGCGTGCTGGCAGGTCATCAAGGCGTAGTTGCCGATCTCGTCGCTGGCCGCGCAGGCCACGTCGCCGGTGGCGTATATGTCTTCCTGACCGATGACTTTCAAGTGTGCGTCGACATGCAGACGGCCCAGGTGATCACGTTCGGCGGGAATCTGCTCGGTCAGCGAGCTGGCGCGAACGCCGGTGGTCCAGACCACGGTTTTTGTATCGATGCGCGCCCCGTCGGACAGGGTGACGCCGTCGGCATCGACCGACACGACCGAAGCCTTCAAGTGCCATTTCACGCCGGTCGCCACGCTGGCCTCGACGATCGATTGTGCAATTTCCTCACCCATCGAGCCGCCAATCTTGTCGCCGCGGTCCACGATGATCACATTGATGTCGGCACGGTCACCGAGGATGGCCCGCAAGCGGGTCGGCATTTCAGTCGCCGTTTCGATCCCGGTGAAACCGCCGCCGGCCACCACCACCGTGTTGCGCGCCTTGCTTTCGGGCTGGCCGACCAGTGCCTTGAGGTGGTTTTCCAGGCGCACGGCCTGCTCGATCTGATCGACGTCGAAGGCATGTTCAGCCACGCCAGGTGTGTTCGGCGATGCCAGGCGACTGCCGGTGGCCAGAACGAGTTTGTCGTAGCTGCAGACCTGTTGGGCACCTGCGGCATCGACATAGCCCACCTGTTTTTGCCCGACGTTGATGGTCTGCGCCGCGCCCTTGATGAACTTGACCCCTACAGCATCAAACAGCTCGCCAATCGGCGCGGCCAGTTGGTGGGCATTCGGCTCGTAGAAGCGCGGACGCACACGCAGTTCGGCCTGAGGCGCCAGCACAGTCACTTCGACATCGTCGTGGCCGTGAATGTCGAACAGACGCGTGGCACTCAATGCCGTCCACATGCCACCAAAACCTGCGCCGATCACCAGAATGTGCTGTTTCATTTTTAACTCCAGGGGATAAACAAGTGTTGTGAGTCACGCTCATCGGGAGCGGACATGAGGTCAGTGCCTTGAAGATGACCGACCAGTGTCGCTCGAGCAACTACGACTGTATTGATCCTAGTTAAATCCTGCAACCGGTTTTTTTTGATGGCCGCCACCGAACGCACCGACGCTGCGCAAGGAAAGCCTCAAGAACGCGTATGACAGCGATTTTTCAGGCCGAAAAAGAAAATCCAGGACGCGACGACTCGTTGCCCGGCTTGCTTCAGGCTGATAGGATTGGCGACTAATCAAGTCGGAGATCTGTATGTCTCTTTACAGCGCGGGTGTCGAATACGGCATCCACTGCCTGCTTTTCCTGGTGGGCAATGGCGGGGATTCGCGCGAGGCGAGCGTGCGCGACCTTGCCGAACTGCAAGGCGTACCCCTGGACTACCTGGCGAAAATCTTCACCAAACTGGCCAAAGGCAAACTGGTGGTCGCCACCGAAGGCATGCGCGGGGGCTTCAAGCTGGCCCGGCCCGCTGACGAAATCACTTTGCTGGATATCGTCAACGCCATCGACGGGCGCAAGTCGATCTTCGATTGCCGGGAGATTCGTGGCCGTTGCGCCGTGTTCGAGGGCGACCCGCCAGAATGGGCAATGGAGGGTCTGTGCGCGGTCCATGGGGCGATGATGGTTGCGCAAAAGCGCATGGAAGAAGCCCTCGCCCAACAAACCATCCTGGACATCGCCAGGAAATTCGGGCGCAAGGCTCCACCGGAGTTCGGCGTCAAAGTGGAAAGCTGGATGAACGAGCGTCGGGAACGCAAGAGTGCCGCCTCGTCGAGCGAGCACATCATCCCGACGACCAGTCTTTCAGACTGATCCACACAAAAAAACCGGATGCACGCCAGGCATCCGGTTTTTCTCGATTCAGGCGATAAGCGGTCGGCGACGGCCTTTCTCTTTCCCGTGCCTACAGGCAGTCACGCACGATCTTGCGCAGATCACCGGACTTGGCCCAAGGCGGCCCCTGATACAGCGAAATCTGGCTGCCATCCTTGTATTTCACGATATCCAGCACTTCGTCGGCCGTGATCACGCTGGGCGCGGTGATCCGGTATCCATTGGATATGGAAACCTGGGTCGTATTCGAGACTTCCTCTTGCCAGGCAGGCAATACGCACGCCGCATACTCTTTTGGCGTCTTTGCACTGTGCTTGCTGACATTCGGCTCGCCCGGCACCATCGACGCCGGCAACGAACACCCGGCCAGCAATGCCAGCGCGACTCCCCCCATCAACATCCGCATGCTGCTTCCTTAAATTCGAAAAAAGAAAATGTAGCTCGCCGCTGTCCGCACATCCATCCCAATGCTTGGGCGACCGTCATTGATACCGTTTTCGCCAGTTAGTTCCTGGCCTGCGGTAATTTGATATCACTCTGCCGCCGAAAAAACCGACACTTGAGTAGAACAGCGTAGTTTTCCGTTCACGCTCTGTTTTCCCGACCAATGGAAATCCCGCTGATTCGGACGAACACAACCTCCGGTGCAGTAATCGGGTCTAAAATTCCGGAGTGCAGTATTCAGGAGGTCATCATGTGGCTTAACGAATCGGAACAGGAACTTCGGCGTGATCTGCAAGGGCTTGCGTCGGATTTGCGCTGGTCGGCCGTGGAGCTTTTGCGCATCGAGCAGCAACTGCGCCTGCTCGGGAACGAAGTCGACGCGCAAGCGATTCAAAAACTGTGTGCTTTGTTTCAGGGGGATGAAGAAAAACTGTCCGGCTATGCCGAGGAAGTGAAAGCCAAGGTCATTAGCCGCAACAAGGAAAAATAGCGGGAGCGCTGCCATGAACAGGCCTCTAGTCACGCTGGTCGTCGCACTGACCGCGTTGGCAGGTTGCAGCAACAACTCGATCTACCAGGACCAGCCCCTGGTTGCAAAAGTCAATACTGGCATGACGCAGGAGCAAGTCCGGCAAATCGGCGGCCAGCCCCTGGCGATCAGCGATCGCACCGTCGAACCCGGTACGTGCTTTGACTACAAACTGACTCATGCCGAACATCAGCAGACGTACAACGTCAGTTTCGATGGCCGCGGCATGGTCGATCACAAGAGCTTCATGACTTGCGCGGAATGGAGCCACGCACAGCAAAAGGCCCGGGAACCCTCCCGCCCCAGCGGAGGTGGTGGCTACTAGTACCCCCCCTGTAGGAGCGAGCATGCTCGCGATGGACGTCAACGATAACGCGGGCTGTCTGAATGCCCGCGTTGTCCTGGCATTTTTCGCGAGCATGCCGCAAGCGGGCACCCGCTCCTACAGGGTTGTTTGTTGACTGCCCGCAGGTTTCGCAGCACGTGCCCTGTAGCCGGGCAGCGAAGCGGCGAATGCCAGCGCTTCTTCCCGACTGGCAAACGAGCCAAGCCGGTCACCCTGGGTACATACCCGCCAGGGACCGTTGTTCACGCTGAGTACGTCATACCCATTCATGTGCATCTTGTTCAACATCGGAACGCTCATAGTCACCTCCTTTCGGGCAGTGATATCAGGTTGACTTGCTTACCTTACACCCACCCTTCTCCAAAATACCGACCAGCTGTCGCCATGGAAATTCCCGCAATCGGTTGCACTAATGGTCCTGGCTCCTGGCCAACGCCGTCGCCGCCCTGTCGATCAATGCCGCCACTTCGGCGGGCATCGACGCCAGTGATGCATGACTGGCGTTCAAGGTCAGAATTTCCCGGGCATTGAGCCGCTCGGCCATCCATTGCTGGTTTTGCGGCGCGATCATCCGGTCTGCGGTCGAAACCTGGTACCACGAGGGCTTGTTCTTCCAGGCCACCGTGCCAATGGTGTCACCGAAGGTACTGGCCAGCGGCGCTTTCTGGGTGAGCCCCATGACCAGCCCTTCGGTCGCCGGCAGGTCCTGGCAGAAGCTTTCGTGATAGAGCTCGGGCTTGACCCACAGGTAACCGTCGCTGTCGGGAGCCAGGTTGGCCGCCGCCGCGGGCAGATGCCGTTGCGTGATGCCACCGGGGCTTTCACCGGCATCCGGTGCGAAGGCGGCGATGTACACCAGGCCTACCACATTCGGCTGGTCGCCGGCTTCGGTAATCACCGCACCGCCATAGGAATGCCCCACCAGCAGTACCGGCCCCGGTATCTGGGCGACCATCTTGCGCGTGCGCTCGGCATCTTCGGCCAGGGATGTCAGCGGCAACTCGACGGCACGAATGTGCGTGTCGCCGCGGCTGAGCAATTTGACGATGACTTTGTTCCAGTGGGCAGCGCCCCCCCAGAAACCATGGACCAGCACGATCGTGGGTTTGTCACTCATCACCATGACTCCGTTGATTGCCGATGGGATTGTCTGTCGCTCGCGTCAGCCCTGATCGCCGCCGCCCACGGGCATGACCATGCCGGTGATATAGGACGCTTCGTCGCTGGCCAGAAACAGAATAGCCCCCGCCTGCTCATCCAGCGTGCCGTAGCGTTTCATCAAACTGCTGTCGAGGGTCTGGTCGACGATCTGCTGGTACCAGCGTTTTTCCTGCTCACTCTGCTCCGCCCCATTGCGGGGTATGCGTCGCGGCGGTGCTTCGGTGCCGCCCGGCGCAGTGGCGTTGACCCGCACGCCACGACCGGCGGTCTCGAACGCCAGACAGGCGGTCAAGGCATTCACCCCACCTTTTGCCGCACCGTAGGGCACGCGGTTGAGGCTGCGGGTGGCGATGGAAGAGACGTTGACGATCGCTCCACTGCCCTGCTCCAGCATGAATGGCAGTGCGGCATGGCAACACCACAAGGTCGGGAACAGCGAACGACGAACCTCGGCCTCGATCTGCGACGCCTCATAATGCTCGAACGGCTTGGCCCAGATCGTCCCGCCGACGTTGTTGATCAACACATCGAGGCGACCGAAGCGCTCGACGGCGGTCTGCATCACCCGGCTGCATTCTGCGTATTGCTCAAGGTCGGCGGTCAGGGCCAGTACCTGACAGGTCGAGGCCAGTTGCTGCTGGACTTCGAACACCAGGTCGGAGCGATCCACCAGGATCAGCTTCGCCCCTTCGGCGGCCATGCGCTCGGCTACCCGCCGGCCGATACCCTGGGCTGCGCCGGTGATCAGCGCGACTTTTTCGTGAAATCTGTTCATGTGTACCTCAAATGTTCCGGATCGAAGCACGACCCTGTGGGAGCGAGCCTGCTCGCGAAAGCGGACTTACAGGCGACATCAATGTTGAATGTTCCGGCCCTTTCGCGAGCAGGCTCGCTCCCACATTGGGTCCCTGCCCACACCGGGAGTTCGTGCGCAGCTCACGCCGCGCTGGCGGCGAATTTTTCGTAGTAGAAATTCGCCGGCGCGATGCCCTGTTCGCGAATGTACTGGCTGACCGCCTCGACCATCGGCGGCGGGCCGCACAGGTAGACGTCGACATCGCCATCGTTCAGATGCTTTGGCTCGATGTGCTGGGTCACGTAGCCCTTGAGCGGATGCCGGCTCTCGGGGCTGGCGACGCAGGCGCTGAAGGTGAAGTTGGGGATGCGCGCGGCAAAGGCTTCGAGTCGGTCGATTTCCACCAGGTCGAAATCGTGGGTCACTCCGTAGATCAGATGCAGCGGGTGATCGCTGCCTTGCTCGGCGATTTTCTCCAGCATCGCGGTGAACGGCGCCAGCCCGGTGCCACCGGCCAGCAACAACAGCGGCCGACGGATGTCGCGCAGGTAGAAACTGCCCAGGGGACCTGCCAGGCTCATGCTGTCACCGGCCTTGGCCATGCCGGTGAGGAAGCTGCTCATCAAGCCGCCGGGCACGTTGCGGATCAGGAAACTGACCTCGCCGTCGCGTTGCAACGAGCTGAACGAGTACGCGCGGGTCTGCTCGCTGCCGGGAATCCCCAGGTTCACGTACTGCCCCGGCAGGAACGCCAGTTTGCTCAAGGCCTCGCCCTTGATCGACAGCGCGATGGTGCTGTCGGACAGCTGACGCACGGCGCTGATGGTGGCGTCGTAACTGGCCTGCCGGGTACGGCAGACTTCTGATGAGGTCGGCACCCGCACCACGCAATCGCTCTGGGCGCGCATCTGGCAGGTCAGGACAAACCCCTGTGCGGCCTCTTCAGGGCTGAGGGCGTCTTCGATGTACTCCTCGCCCAGATCGTATTGGCCAGCTTCGGCAAAGCACTTGCAGGTGCCGCAGGCGCCGTCGCGGCAGTCCAGCGGGATGTTGATGCCCTGGCGGTACGCGGCGTCGGCCACGGTTTCGCCCACGTTGGCGTCGATGAACCGGGTGACGCCGTCTTCAAAATTGAACGCGATGGAATGGGTCATGACGGCCGCCTCACAAGTGGTAAACATCGATGACCTGGCGAACGTAGTCGTTCTTCAGGATCACTTTCTTGGCCTTGATCAGGGGGTTTTCACCGCGAACGTCAAGGGTGTAGAAACTGCTGCCGAAATAGCTGTCGACGGTCTTGTAGCGAAAGCTCAGGGTGTGCCAGTTGAAACGTACCTTGCACAGTCCATCGGCCTGTTCGAGCAGCTCGATGTTGCTGATGTTGTGGGAGGTCCGGGTGTCCGGCACGCTGGCGCTGGAACGCTCGGTCTTGATGCGGAAGATGCGGTCTTCAAGGCCGGTGCGATTGCCGTACCAGATCAGCGAGATTTCCCGCTGCGGGTCTTCGGTCAACTCGTCGTTGTCGTCCCACGACGGCATCCAGAACGTGGCGTCCGGGGCGTAAAGCTCCAGCCACTCATCCCATTGCCGGTCATCGAGGTAACGCGCTTCGCGGTAGAGGAAATCGCGAACGGTATCAAAGGAAACACTCATTGCACGTCCTCCACGGCGATCAGTTTCGACTGCTCGGCCGCCAGGGCCTTGAGCATGGTCTGCTGCCAGTACTTGTGTTGCAGCACGAACAGGCCTTCGTCTTCGGTGCGCACGCCACTGAGCAGCGGGTGCAGGTCGATCTCTTTGGCGGCTTCGTCAGCACCTTCGATCCAGTGCTCGGCGCCCCGGGACATGTCGTTCCAGGTGGTGACACTGCCCTGGTAGCTGGTCTGGCAGGAGCGGAACTCCTCCAGGTCGTCCGGCGTGGCCATGCCACTGACGTTGAAGAAATCCTCGTACTGGCGAATGCGGCTGGAACGGGCGTGGTCGCTCTCGCCTTTAGGGGCGATGCAGTAGATGGTGATTTCCGTGCGGTTGACCGAAATCGGCCGGGCAATACGGATCTGCGAGCTGAACTGGTCCATCAGGTACACGTTCGGGTACAGGCACAGGTTGCGCGAGTTTTCGATCATCCAGTCGGCGCGGGCCTTGCCGAAGTCCCGGGCCAGTTCATCGCGGCGCTCGTACAGCGGACGGTCCTCGGGGTTGGCCCAACGGGTCCAGAGCAGCATGTGGCCCTTGTCGAAGGAGTAGAATCCGCCGCCCTGCTTGGCCCAGCTGCCGGCGCTCATGGTCGGGTTGGCGTCACCGGCCTCGCGCTGCTTGCGCTGGTTCTGGGTGGCCGCGTAGTTCCAGTGCACGGAGCTGACGTGGTAGCCATCGGCACCGTTTTCGGCGGTGAGTTTCCAGTTGCCTTCGTAGATATAGCTCGAAGAACCGCGCAGCACTTCCAGGCCATCGGCGGACTGGTCGACGATCATGTCGATGATCTTCGCCGATTCGCCCAGGTGCTCGACCAGCGGCAGTACATCGGCCTTGAGGCTGCCGAAAAGGAAGCCGCGGTACGACTCGAAACGCGCCACCCGGGTCAGGTCGTGGGAGCCTTCGCAGTTGAAGCTCGCCGGGTAACCGGCGTTGGCCGGATCCTTGACCTTGAGCAGCTTGCCGGAGTTGTTGAACGTCCAGCCGTGGAACGGGCAGGTGTAGGAGCTCTTGTTGCCGGACTTGTGCCGGCACAGGGTTGCGCCGCGATGGCTGCAGGCGTTGATGAAGGCGTTGAGCACACCGTCCTTGTTGCGCGCGATGAAGATCGACTGGCGCCCCATGGTCGTTGTGTAGAAATCGTTGATGTTGGGGATCTGGCTTTCGTGGGCCAGATAGAGCCAGTTGCCTTCGAAGATGTGTTCCATCTCCAGGTCGAACAACCGGGGGTCGGTGAACATCTCGCGCTTGCAGCGATAGAGGCCCTGCTCGGGATCGTCTTCAAGCAGGGAATGCAAATATTCGGGTCGCAGGGTCATGGCCGCCGCCTCCATTGTTATTGTTCAGGCAGGGGTCATGCTAGGACGGGGCAATGGGGCGCAATATCCGCGGGGTGCAGACCTTTATCCGTTTTGTGCAGGGAGAATTCCAGAGGGCAACGCGAAACCTGTGGCGAGGGGGCTTGCCCCCGTTGGGCCGCGAAGCGACCCCCGGCACTCTGTCTGGATTACTGCATCGTCCTGATTGACGGTTGCTGTGCAACCGAACGGGGGCAAGCCCCCTCGCCACAGGTTGTGCGGTGAACTCAGTGCCGGCGCTTGAGGGTATCGGACGGCAACTCGCCGAACTGCTTGCGGTAGCTGTCGGAGAACCGGCCCAGGTGCAGGAAGCCGTAATCCATCGCCACTTCCGTGATGTTGCGCACGTTGCAGGTCGGGTCGCTCAGGCAGGCGTTGATGCGTTCCAGGCGTTTCTGGCGCAGGTAGTTTTTCGGCGTAAGGCCGGCGTTGCGCTCGAACAATGCGTACAACGAACGCAGGCTCATGTGGGCCTGGCGTGCCAGTGCTTCGCTGTCGATGTCCTGCTTGAGGTGGTTGGCGATGTAATCGGCGATCGCCTCGAACGTAGCCGTCTGCGAGCCCAGCTCGAGGCGGCAGACATTGGTCTTCATCAGGCTGAGCATCTTGCTGACGATGATCTGCGTGTAATGCTCCTGCACCCTGGGGATCTGCTCGGTGGATTCGGCCTCCTGACAGATCATTGCCAGCAGGTTGACGAAACCTTCCAGCTCATTGAGCTGGTAACGGTTTTCCAGAAACCGCACGCCCTGCCCCGGATAGCGCCAGCGCTGCTCATCGCAGACTGATTCGAACAAGCGGGTCGGGACTTTGAGGATGAATTTTTCGCAATCGTCGGAATAGGTCAGGTCCACCGGATCGTCGGGATTGATCAACAGCAATTCGCCGGGGGCGAAGTAATGCTCCTGGCCGTGACCGCGCCACAGGCAATTGCCGCGCAGCAACACTTGCAGGTGATAGATGCTGTCCAGCGCACCGGACGTCACACGCACACTGGCGCCGTAGCTGATGCGGCACAGGTCGAGGCTGGCGAACTTGCGATGGTCAAGGCTGGCCAGCGGGCTGCCGGCACGGGGCATGAGGATGCAGTGGTTACCGACGTGCTGATTGACATAGCCGGACACCGCGTAAGGGTCGGCATGGTCGAAAACCCGGCTGCGCTGACTCAACAGTTGCGCTTGCATCATCAGGTCACTCTCGTTGTTGTTATAGGTTGCGTCGGACCATTCTAGAACCGAACCCCTGTAGGAGCGAGTGCCCGCTTGCGGCAAGCTCGCGATAGCGGTTTGACATTCAACATTTATGTTGACTGGCACTCCGTCATCGCGAGCATGCTCGCTCCTACAGGAGGGATTTGCGATCAGTCTTGCAGGGCGCGCAAACGCTCGCCGCGCTGTTGCTCCTCAGGCTGCGCCGACGACTGCAGGGTGAAATCGAAGTCGATTTCGGCAAAACGTCCGCTCACACCATGGGCCGCCGCGCGCTGCTGATCGTCGCTGAAGGTGATTTTGGCGATCAGCTCATCGCGGGTGGCGTAGGCGAAATCGTCATGCAGGTATTTTTCGCCGTCGAGGTTGATCTGGGTGGTCAGGTGGCGATGATCCGGCGCGGAGATGAAGAAGTGCACGTGCGCCGGGCGCTGGCCATGACGGCCCAGTTGATCGAGCAGTTGCTGGGTCGGACCATCCGGTGGGCAGCCATAACCCGACGGCACGATGCTGCGGAAACGGTAACGACCTTCGGCATCGGTGACGATGCGACGACGCAGGTTGAACTCCGACTGCGTGGTATCGAAGTACGAGTAGGTGCCACCGGTATTGGCGTGCCAGACGTCTACGACGGCGCCAGCCAAAGGTTCGCCAGCGGTGTTGAACACGCGGCCTTGCATGAACAGGGTCACACCCGGATCGACGCCATCGTCGAGACGCGCTTCGCCCACCGACAGTGGTGCGCCCGCCACGTACAGCGGGCCTTCGATGGTACGCGGGGTGCCGCCGGTCTTGCCGGCCTGTTCGTCTTCGGCATCCATCAGCAGGTCGAGGTAATGTTCCAGGCCGAGACCGGCCACCACCAGCCCGGCTTCCTGGCGCGCACCCAGCACGTTGAGGTAGTTGACGGCTTTCCAGAACTCTTCCGGAGTCACGGCCAGGTCTTCGATGATGTTCACCGAGTCACGCAGGATGCGGTAGACCAGCGCCTTGGTCCGTGGATTGCCGGCGTCGTTGAGCAGGCCGCTGGCTTCTTCGAGAAATTTCTGGACTTCGGCAGTGTGGGAAATCTTGACGTTCATTCTGGGTTCCTCATCTTGTAATTATTGGCGTAGCGAGCTGAACAGGCTGGGCTCAGCGGTCATCGTCACGGATGGAAGAAGGATGCCGGCACATCGCGTCGATTTCGATGGCCATGTACGGGAACAGGGGCAATTGCATCAGCAGGTCATGCAGTTCCTGAACACTGTCGACATCGAACACGCTGTAGTTGGCGTAGTGCCCGGCGATGCGCCACAGGTGACGCCACTTGCCCTGCTCTTGCAGGCGCTGGGCCAGGGCTTTCTCGTCCGCCTTCAATCTGGCGGCCGCTTCGGGATTCATGTCGACCGGCAAGTTCACGGTCATTTTTACGTGGAACAGCATAATGCTCTCCTCAGGCTTGATGAATGGCTGTGGATGTCTTGTCGCGGCGGAAGAACGCCAGGCGCTCTTCATCCAGGCTCAGGCCCAGGCCCGGTGTCTTCGGTACGTGCAGTTCGAAATCGCGATACACCAGCGGCTCGCCGAGAATGTCTTCGGTCAGCAGCAGTGGGCCGAACAGCTCGGTGTCCCACGCCAGTTTGTTCAGGGTGACGAACGCATGGGCCGAAGCCATGGTGCCCAAGCCACCTTCAAGCATGGTGCCGCCGTACAGGGCGATACCGGCCGCTTCGGCGATGGACGCGGTACGCAATACAGCGCGCGGGCCGCCGTTCTTGGCGATCTTCAGGGCGAACACCGAGGCTGCGCCTTCGCGGGCCAGGTTGAACGCATCTTCCACGCATTCGATGGATTCGTCGGCCATGATCGGCGCCGGGCTCATGGCATTCAGGCGAGCCATGCCGGCGCGGTTGTTGCGCGAGATCGGCTGCTCGATCAGGTCGATGCCATTGGTGCCGAGGATCCGGCAGGCACGAATCGCGACGGCTTCGTCCCAGGCCTGGTTGACGTCGACCCGCACACTGGCGCGATCACCCAGGGCTTTCTTGATGGCGATTACATGGGCCAGGTCACGATTGACCTCCCCGGCACCGATCTTCAGCTTGAAGATGCGATGGCGGCGCAGGTCGAGCATTTTTTCCGCTTCGGCGATGTCTTTTTCGGTGTCGCCGCTGGCCAGGGTCCAGGCCACTGGCAGTGCATCACGTACGCGACCGCCAAGCAACTCACTGACCGGCAGGCCAAGGCGTTTGCCCTGGGCGTCGAGCAGCGCGGTTTCGATACCGGACTTGGCGAAGGTGTTGCCACGGATGCTGCGCTCCAGGCGCAACATGGCGGCGTTGACGTTGGCGCTGTCCTGGCCGATCAGCAGCGGCGTGAAGTGCGTGTCGATGTTGGTCTTGATGCTGTCCGGGCTTTCATTGCCGTAGGCCAGGCCACCGATGGTGGTGGATTCACCGATGCCTTCGATGCCGTCGGCGCAACGCACGCGGATGATCACCAGGGTCTGGTTCTGCATGGTGTGCATCGCCAGCTTGTGCGGGCGGATAGTCGGCAGGTCGACGATGATCGTCTCGATCGACTCAATGGCGGTTGCAAGCATTTCGATACCCGTTAGGTTCTTGAAGTTCTGGAATCGATTCTCGTACGGCTTTTTTTGCGATGCCAATATAGAATTGGTCTGACTTGATACCTTAGAGGTATGCAACCGATGCGTATTTGGAGGTTCCATGGAACTGCGTCACCTGCGTTATTTCCAGGTATTGGCTCAAACCCTCAACTTCACCCGCGCCGCCGAGCTGCTGCACATCGCCCAGCCGCCCCTGAGCCGGCAGATCCAGCAACTGGAGGACGAGTTGGGAGTGATGTTGCTGGAACGCGGTCGACCGCTGAAGTTGACCGACGCCGGACGGTTTTTCCATGAGCACTCCACCGCCCTGCTCGAACAACTGAACAAGGTCTGCGACAACACAAAGCGTATCGGGCTGGGCGAGAAGACCTGGTTGGGTATCGGTTTTGCACCCTCGACACTGTATGGCGTGCTACCGGAACTGATCCGACGGTTGCGCAGTGGCGAGCCACTGGAACTGGAGCTGGGGCTTTCGGAAATGACCACCCTGCAACAGGTGCAGGCGTTGAAGGCCGGGCGCATCGACATCGGTTTCGGCCGGATCCGTATCGACGACCCGGCCATCGTCCAGACCGTGCTCACCGAGGACCGCCTGGTGGCCGCCCTGCCCGCCGGCCACCCGCTGCTCGCCGGTCCCATCAGCCTGCGGGAACTGGCCAGGGAACCCTTTGTGCTGTACCCCGGCAATCCACGACCAAGTTACGCCGACCATGTCATCGCGCTGTTCGAGTCCTGTGGCGTGCGTATCCACGTGGCGCAATGGACCAACGAGCTGCAAACGGCGATCGGTCTGGTGGGGGCAGGCATCGGGGTCACGCTGGTGCCGGCCTCGGTGCAGTTGCTGCACCGCGACGACATCGGCTTCACTCCGCTACTGGAAGACAACGCCACTTCGCCGATCATTCTCAGCCGACGGGTGGGCGATGTGTCGCCGGGGTTGAGCCATTGTCTGCGGATGATTGATGAACTGCTGCCGCCGGTCATGTAAGGCGATGATCACCTGTGGCGAGGAAGCTTGGCGGATCGCCGCACCGTCCCGTTCGGCGGCGCAGCCATCGCAAGCTCATTGACAGTGCACAGCAGTCAAACCCGGCTGAATGGTTTCAGGGTCACTCTTTCAATGGGTGTTTGCCCCCCAGATCCAGTTCCAGAATCCCGGCAGCTCGACCGGCTGCGAACCATCGCGCACGGTTCGCGCCATGGCGGCCCGCTGCAATGCGGCCTGGTCCTCGTAAAACGGCTTGTCCGCGGTTTTCACCCCGGTCTCCCGGGCGCTGTCGAGCAGTATCTGCAAGTATTCACGGGTATGCCGGGCGGTATAACGGTTGAGGTCGTGAAAGGTCACCACCACCGGGATCACCCCATCGACCACCGGCAGTTCGCCACGGGCAATGCGTTCGCGCACTTCGGACATCGAGCGCAGCATGTGCGAGCGGCGTCGGGGGCTGGCGTTGAAGCCCCAGATCTTGCCGTCATTGGCACTCAAGTCCGTCAGCAATACATGCAGGCCATGCTGCTGATAAGCGGCGAAGGTGCGTTTGTCATAGTTCCAGAATGGCGGGCGCAACAGGATCGGGGGGGCGCCGGTGATCGCCGCGATGTCGGCACTGCCGTCAGTGAGGGCCTGTTCCAGCTCCTGCGGTTCCAACGAGCGATGATTGGTGTGCCAGGGCGTCGCCGTGTGAAAGCCCAGGATATGACCTTCGGCGTGTTCGCGCCGCATGATCTCCCGACCCAACTCGCTGCCACCCGCTCGCGGTGCCCGGGTTTGCACGAAGAACACGGCCTTGATGCCCGGTTGCAGCGGGTTTTGCGCCAGGCTCTCAAGCACCGTGACGGTCGGATTCCACCAGCTCGATGCACTGGGACCGTCATCGAAGGTCAGCAGAAAGCGGATCGGTGGTTGTGCACTCAGACGCTGTTCGGTCTGCGCGGTCATTTCGATGGGTGCCGCGATGCACCCCAGCAAACCGGCCGCCATGGCACATACCGTTAATACCTTGAACAAGTGCTTCATGTTTTGCCTTGGGTCAGACCATCACGGTCATGCTTCGCTTGGCCAGGATCCTTGGCCGGATCATCCAGCTTTACCCCCGCTGGGCGGCGGGTCGAGGTTGGATAGGGTACACAGGGTTTGGTTCCGCTGCTTGCCAGGCCGGTTTCGTCGCGAGCTACTAAACTGAAATCTCCGGTCAGAGCGTCTCAACCAGAGTGTCAAGCCATGTGTGGACGACTGTCGCAATACCGCGGGATTCACGACTTCGTGGCGGTGCTGAGCATCCCCTACGCGCTGATCAATCACGTCGGCAACGAACCCCTGGCGCACTATAACGCCGCGCCCACCACGCAACTTGCCCTGCTGCATCTGGAGAATGAACGGCTGCATGCCGACGCCGTGCGCTGGGGTTGGCGTCCGCACTGGGCGACGGATCGAGTGGCACCGATCAATGCCCGGGTCGAGAAGGTCGCCCACGGCCCGTATTTCCGGGCAATCTGGCCGCATCGAGCGATCTGCCCGATAGATAACTGGTTCGAATGGGTCGATGCCGGTGATGGCAACAAACAACCGTGGTTGATTCGGCGACGGGACCGCAAGCCGATTTTTTGCGCGGTGATCGGCCAATACCCCATTGGCGGAGCCCCGCACAGAGAGCACGACGGTTTCGTCATCCTCACGGCCGACAGCGCAGGCGGCCTGCTTGACGTGCATGACCGACGCCCGGTGGTGTTCTGCCCCGAACTGGCGCGGGAATGGCTGGACCCGGCCACGCCCAAGGAACGCGCCGAAGAAATGGCCTTGTCCCAGGGCGAAGCCAGTGACGTATTCGAGTGGTACGAGGTCGACAAGGCCGTTGGCAATGTCAGGAACCAAAGTGCCGCGCTGATATGTAGGAGCGAGCATGCTCGCGATGGACGTCAACGATAACGCGTACTGCCTGAATGCCCGCGTTGTCCTGGCGTTCTTCGTCGGAACGCCGCCCGGAGCATGCTCGCTCCTACAGCACAGCACCCAGTCAGAACTTGCGGTCAGGCTCCGACAGTTCCGTACCGTCGTCAGGATGCTTCCAGTCCGGTACCGAACGCTTCTGCTGCTCTATCTCTTCTTCCGTAGGTTCGTCCACGTCCTCTTCCGGGTCCGGATGCTTGGGTTCATTGGCCATGTTCACCTCTCTTCCTGAAGGGATCGGTCATCAATCTTAAGCGTAGAACAGATCGCCCTGCCCCGCTCACAGCCACCAGCGCAGCAAAAAGAAGAAGCCCATGCTCAACAGCATGCTGAGCAAGGTATTGCGCGTGTACAGCACCAGCCCGATCGCCACCAGCGAGCTGATCAGGTAGGGATTGTCCCAGTGCAGGTTCAGTTGTTTCTCCGGCATGAACACAATCGGCCCGCAGATCGCGGTCAACATGCCCGGCACGGCAAACCCGAGGAACTGCCGGGCATTGCTGCTCAGGCGTACCGGCAGTCGCGGTTCCAGGAAAACATAGCGGTTGAGAAACACCAGCACGCCCATTCCGACAATCACAGCCCAGACCATCATGTGCGTCCACCGTGGATTTTATTGCAGACAAACCCGGCGGTCATGCCAGCCAGCCCCGACAGCACCAGCGCCGAGCCCCATTGCCAGTAGCTGAACAGCACCGAGCAGAACAGCGACACCGCCACGCACACCACGGTCGGCACATTGCGCACCACCGGAGTGATCAAGGCAATGAAGGTGGCTGCGATGGAGAAATCCAGGCCCAGGTGTTCAAGGCCGGGAATGCTGCTGCCGAGCACAATGCCCGCCAGGGTGAAGAGGTTCCAGGCGATATAGAACGTCAGGCCGACACCCAGGGCGTACCAGCGGTTGAATTGCTGTTTGTCGTGCTGGCTGGTCAGGGCGAACAGCTCATCGGTGAGCAAGAAGCCCAGCCCCGCACGCCAACGCCCCGGCAATGGAGAAATCACCGAACGCAGGCTCATCCCGTAGAGCAAATGCTGGGAGGTCAGCAGCAAGGTGGTGAGCAAGATCGAAAAAATCCCGGCACCGCCCTTGAGCATGCCGATGGCCACCAATTGAGCGGCACCGGCAAACACGATGCTCGACAGGCCCTGGCCTTGCAGGGGTGTGAGGTTGGCTTCGATGGCCATGGAACCGGCCAGCAAGCCCCAGGGCGCGGTGGCCAGGGACAGCGGCATGATCGCGGCGGCCCCGCGCAGAAAGGCGCTGCGCGGCATGAGTGAGTTGGGCATGACGTTCTACAGACAGGGAAAGACCTGAGACTGTGCCAGCAGTCGCGGCCGAAGGCTTGAACAATCTTGCTCATCGCAGCGACTGCATGCCATTCATCGGCTAACCGCTTGATTCGCCTCGGTGGTAGCAACATGATGGCGCTGCATTTTCATCGAGGCCGACCCCCTAATGAGTTCAGTCGAAACCGACAGCGACGTGTACAAAACCCTGCTTGAGTCGACCAAAGCCATTCCCTGGCGCATCGACTGGAAAACCATGACGTTCAGTTACATCGGGCCACAGATCGAAGAGCTTCTGGGCTGGAAACAGCACAGCTGGGTTTCGGTCAATGACTGGGTCGAGCGCATGCACCCGGATGACCGCGACTACGTGATGGACTTCTGTGTCTCGCAATCCCGGGCTGGCATCGATCATGAAGCCGACTATCGCGCACTGACCGAAAGCGGCGAGTACGTGTGGATCCGCGATGTGGTGCACGTAGTGCGCAAGGACGGTGAAGTCGAGGCGCTGGTGGGTTTCATGTTCGATATCAGCGAGCGCAAGAAAACCGAAGAGCACCTGATCCGCCTGCAAAAGCAGCTTGAAGAGTATTCCTTCCAGGACGGCCTGACCGGCATCGCCAACCGACGCATGTTCGACACCGTGCTGGAACGCGAGTGGAACGCTGCCCAACGTACCGGCTCGCCGTTGTCGGTGATCGTGCTGGATATCGATTACTTCAAGCAATACAACGACCATTACGGCCACATCAAGGGTGACGAATGCCTGCGCCGCGTCGCGCAAACACTGTCGATGGCGGCCAACCGGCCGCGGGATTTCATCGCCCGGATCGGCGGTGAAGAGTTTGTCTGGCTGCTGCCGGAAACCGATGCCGAGTCCGCGCGGCTGGTGGCGCACAAGTGCCTGCACCTGATTCGCCAGCAGCAGATCCCCCATGAATTTTCGAACGTGTCCAGGCTGCTGAGTATCAGCCTCGGCGTCGGCACCACCCAGGCATCGATGCATGCCACGGCCCTGGAATTCGTCGAACAGGTCGATCATCTGCTCTACAAGGCCAAGCACAGTGGCCGGATGCGCGCTGAGTACGCTGATTTTCGTGATTGACAAACGGCGTGCCGGCTTTTAAAACTGGACGCCTCATTCAGGGTGTAAGCAAGTATGTCCGCGACCTTCAACCTCGACACTTCCGTCATTGGCTTGATTGCCAAGGCGCAAGGTTGCGTTGCGAACACCCTCAAATCGAAGAAACAGTCGCTCATGTGACCGGGGCGCGCTGTCCCGTCAGATGAGCTGACAGGACATTGAGCGCGACGGACCACCCTCCCCTTGCTTACTTTCCCTCTACGCTCCTGACGGTGACGAAATCGGTCAACCATCAGGAGAAAGTGCATGTCTGCGTTTCAAGGTATCTGGGTTCCACTGGTCACACCGTTCCACAACGGTGCCATCGATTTCGTCGGATTGCGCCGGCTGGTCAGCCATTTGCTGGAGAGCGGCGTCGACGGTCTCATCGTTTGCGGCACCACCGGCGAACCGGCGGCGATGGGCAAACACGAGCAACTGGCGGTGCTCGATGCGGTGCTGGAATTGGTGCCTGCGCAACGGGTGGTCATGGGCCTGGCCGGTAACAACCTGAGCGAGTTGTTGCAATTGCAGAGCGAGATCCTCAAGCGACCGGTGGCCGGCCTGCTGGTGCCGGCGCCGTATTACATCCGCCCGTCCCAGGCCGGTCTCGAAGTGTTTTTCCGCACGGTCGCCGATGCTTCCAGCGTTCCACTGATTCTCTACGACATCCCTTACCGTACCGGCGCGGCCTTCGATCAGGCGACCCTGCTCAACATCGTCGCCCACGAGCGCATCGTCGCCATCAAGGATTGCGGCGGCAATTTCTCGAACACCCTCGCCTTGCTCAACAGCGGCCAGGTCGATGTGCTGTGCGGTGAAGACAACCAGATCTTCAACGCCCTGTGCCTGGGCGCCAAAGGCGCGATTGCCGCATCGGCCCATGTGCATCCCGAACTGTTCGTGCAGTTGTACCGGCAGATCCGCGACAACCGGTTGGCGGACGGCCGCGCCACGTTTTTCCGTTTGCTGCCGCTGATCGACAGCCTGTTCCTGGAGCCCAACCCGGCCCCGGTGAAAACCGCGCTGGCCCTGCAAGGCTTGATCGGTGATGAACTGCGAGCACCGATGCAACGCAGCAGCGAATCGATGGCCGAACGCTTGAAAGGCGTGCTCGGCGCATTGGCCCGCGACAATCGATAGAGCCCCCGCCACCGGCCCGAGTACCATGGAGCGATTCGTTCAGCCTTCAGGGGCACCGACATGCTGTACCGAATCGCCGCCGACGGGCTGATGCTGTTTCACTTGCTGTTCATCGTGTTTGTGTTGTTCGGCGGCTTGCTGGTGCTCAAATGGCGCCACCTGATCTGGTGGCATCCGCCGGCCGCGCTGTGGGGGATGGCGGTGGAGTTCTTCCACCTGCCCTGCCCGCTCACCGACTGGGAAAACCGCATGCGCCAGGGAGCCGGGCAAGGCGGCTATGGCGGCGGTTTCATCGAGCACTACCTCTGGCCGGTCATCTATCCCGCCGGCCTGACAGCCGACATTCAGTTGGGATTGGGCGCCGTGGTGCTGGTGATCAACGTGCTGGTCTATCTTCAATTGATCCGGCGATGGGCCGCCTGACATTCAATTGGCAATCACGCTCATGTTCCGTCCACTGGCCTTGGCCACGTACAGCGCCTTGTCTGCCGCACCAATCAGTTCTTCGGGGTGGAGCTGGGACGCTGCATTGCAGGCGCACACGCCAACGCTGACGGTCACGATGCCTTCCGGGCTGCCACTGTGGGCAATGTCGGCCTGCAGCACCGCGCGGCGGATTTTCTCCGCCACCAGAAAGGCCCCCACGTAGTCGGTGCCGGGCAGCACCACGGCGAACTCTTCGCCACCATAACGGGCGGCCAGGTCACCGGGGCGCTTGATGTTGTCGGTGATGATCGCACTGACCCTGCGCAAACATTCATCACCGGCCTGGTGGCCATAGCAGTCGTTGAAGGGTTTGAAATGATCGACATCGATCATCAGCAGCGCCAACTCGGTCTGGTTGCGTCGGGCGCGGCCCATTTCGGCATCGATGAATACGTCGAGCTGTCGCCGGTTGGCCACCCCCGTCAGCGCGTCCTTCAAGGCCAGGCCTTCGAGGTTGCGATTGACCTCCAGGAGCTTGTCCTGGGTGCCCAGCAACTCGACCTGCACCAGGTTTTGCTGCTTCATCAGCTTGATCAGCCGATACCCCAGTACGCCGAGAACACTCAGCAACAGCGTGACGATGCCGGCGCTGAGCAGGGTTTCCCGGCGCCAACTCGCCAGCACTTCATCCTTGTTCAGCGCGGCAAAAACGATCAGCGGATAACCCTCGACCCGGCGATACCCCGTCACCCGCTCGACACCGTCGATGATCGACGTGATCGTGGCCGTGCCCGCATCGCCCTTGGGCAACAACTGGGTGAACAACGGGCTCTTGGCCAGACTGCTGCCGATCTCCGTCTCCTTGAAGGGCCTGCGAATGACAATGCTGGCATTGTCGGCAATCAGGTTGATCACCCCGTTGCTGCCCATGTCGATGCTGTCGTAGAGCTGCAGGAAATGACTGAGGTAAATCGTCGCCAGCGCCACCCCGGCAAAGCTGCCGTCGGGATGATTGACCCGGCGCGAAACCGTCACGATCCACTCACCGCTCGAACGGCTCTTGATCGACGGCCCGATGTGCGGCTCGCGACTGGGGTTGTCGCGATGGAAAATGAAGTATTCACGGTCGGAATTGTTGACGCCGGTCTGGCCGGCGCCGTTGGAATTGGCGACCCACTGACCGTTTTCGTCGAAAACGAACAAACCATGGAGCTGGCTCAACTCACCGCGCTGGGCGTTGAGCAATTGCGGCAGTCGGGATTGATCCACGCCATCGTGTTCCAGACGATCGACCAGGGTGAACAGCAGTGTATCGGCCTGCTTGATCGTTGCCCGCGCTTGCGATGCCAGGGTCTGCGCAAGGTTGGACAACGCCACTTCCTTGTCATGCAGTTGGTACTGGCGTGAACTCCAGGCTTGCCAGATCACGATAATCATCATCGACAGGCATACCGCCACCAGCAGGATCACCGCCGAGCGGACCTTGAGCCGGGGCACGGCTGGCCGGAGCATTTCAGTATGATCGTTGATCGATGGATGTCCCATGGTGCTCCCTGATTGACTGTGACAGGGCGAGCCTTCCTGACCGCCGTGTTTGCTCACTATGCCCGATCCGGGCTCGCAATGGTGTTAACGCGACGCCTGCTTTACCGCCTCCAGCCACGCCGGATCCAGCCGCATCTGTTCGGGGTCGATGCCCTGCGCTTGCATCCGCTCCTTGTGCCGGTCCATTTCGCGGATCAACTGGCTGTGGTCGCTGGAGTTGCCATCGAGCTGATGCATCTGGTTCAAGCCCAAATGGTAGAAACGCAACAGCTTCATCGCAACCGGATCACCGCGCTCCACGGCCGCCGTTACATGATGCATGACATTGGTGATGCTCATCAGGCTGCGCTTGAGTTGCCAACTGTAGACCGCAGGCTTCATCCATTCCTGGCCCCAGAACACTTTGCGCATCAGCGCCGCCATCGCCAGCACCGCGACAAACACGCCACCGACGTTGAACCGCAGGTTGTCGCCCCCCGGTGTGCCGAACAGCGCCACCGCCACCGTGGACAACACCATCGCCAGCGCGAGAAAGATCAGGGCGATGATGACCGTGCTGCGCCGCGTCTGTTGTCGGTAGAGGTCGGCGTTCATCGGCTGGATTTCGAACATTGCGTCGGGTTTCCTGAGCTTCAATGGTGAAAAGGGGTCTGAGGCAAAAAAACTGCGGGCCATTATCGCCAATGCGAAGGATTTAGCTATGCTGGGGTCCCTTTTCATCTTTTCATCGTCAAGCGGGGGACATGGCGAGACCGCGCAGTTCGTGCCATCTTCTTTCATGAATACACATTATTCGGATGCCATTCGTTGTTGCTGTGTGAATGACATCGTTTTAAGGATCATTGAATGACCCAACGCCAAGTTATCAACGCCTCCGTCAGTCCCAAAGGCAGCCTGGAAACGCTCTCGCAGCGGGAAGTCCAGCAGTTGAGCGAAGCCGGTTCCGGCAGCACCTACACCCTCTTCCGCCAGTGCGCCCTGGCCATCCTCAACACCGGCGCCCATGTCGATAACGCCAAGACCATCCTTGAAGCCTACAAGGATTTTGAAATCCGCATTCACCAGCAGGACCGCGGCGTACGCCTGGAACTGCTGAACGCCCCGGCCGACGCCTTCGTCGACGGTGAAATGATCGCCAGTACCCGGGAAATGCTGTTCTGCGCCCTGCGTGACATTGTCTACACCGAAAATGAACTCGACAGCCAACGCATCGACCTGAGCAACTCCCAGGGCATCAGCGACTACGTTTTCCACCTGCTGCGCAATGCCCGCACCCTGCGCCCCGGCGTCGAACCGAAGATCGTGGTGTGCTGGGGCGGGCACTCGATCAACACCGAAGAATACAAATACACCAAGAAAGTCGGCCACGAACTGGGCCTGCGCAGCCTGGACATCTGCACCGGTTGCGGTCCCGGCGTGATGAAAGGCCCGATGAAAGGCGCAACCATCGCCCACGCCAAGCAACGCATCCACGGCGGCCGCTACCTGGGGCTGACCGAACCCGGCATCATCGCCGCCGAAGCGCCGAACCCGATCGTCAACGAACTGGTGATCCTGCCGGACATCGAAAAACGCCTGGAAGCCTTCGTCCGCGTCGGCCACGGCATCATCATCTTCCCGGGCGGCGCCGGGACGGCCGAAGAGTTCCTGTACCTGCTGGGCATCCTGATGCACCCGGGCAATGAAGGCCTGCCCTTCCCGGTCATCCTCACCGGGCCGAAACACGCAGCGCCCTACCTGGAACAACTGGATGCGTTCGTCGGCGCCACCCTGGGGGACGCGGCCAAGCAGCACTACCAGATCATCATCGACGACCCGGCCGAAGTGGCACGGCAGATGACCCAGGGCCTCAAGGCGGTCAAGCAGTTCCGCCGCGAGCGCAACGATGCGTTCCACTTCAACTGGCTGCTGAAGATCGACGAAGGCTTCCAGCGCCCGTTCGACCCGACTCACGAAAACATGGCCAACCTGAAACTCAGCCTCGACCTGCCGCCCCACGAACTGGCCGCCAACCTGCGCCGCGCGTTCTCCGGCATCGTCGCCGGCAACGTCAAGGACAAGGGCATCCGCCTGATCGAAGAACACGGCCCCTACCAGATCCATGGCGACGCGGCGATCATGCAACCGCTGGACCTGCTGCTCAAAGCTTTCGTCGCCCAGCACCGCATGAAACTGCCGGGTGGCGCGGCGTATGTGCCGTGTTATCGGGTGGTGGCGTAACCCTTTCGGCAGCGCTAAGCCGATGTAAGCCTTACCGTCACGAGCCGCAGTGAAAGCTGCGGCTCGCTGACTGGAGTGCGCGCTGAATCAACGAGCGTTACACGCTGCTGGCGATTTCCTGTGCATTCAAACCTCTTCCTGTAGGAGCGAGCACGCTCGCGATGGTCGTCAATGACTACGTGTGCTGCCTGAATGATCGCGTGGCACTTGAGTCTTTCGCGAGCATGCTCGCTCCTACAGGGGATCAATGCACCTGACCACTGGCCGAATCACCTTGGCGAACCAGAATCTCATTGTCCTTGCTGATGGTTTGCATGATGTTGTGGCCGATGAGACCTATCACCCGACCGCCACAAGGTTCAGCGCTTAATCCAGCGGGGCGACGTTATCCAGCGCGCGGTTGACTGCCAGGTCCGCCAGCATGATCACCTGCTGTATGCCCAACAACATGCTGCGCTGCGGGCCGTCCAGGAAGGTGGCGAAATCACTGGCCATGACGCTTGCCGAGGCCAGTGATTCACAGGCATGAGCCAACAGGCTTTCGGTGTCGATATTGGGCGCGATGATGAACATTGTGCTGGGGTTGTGGGGTGCGTTGCTTTTGAGGATGGCGGGTTTCAGGTGGAGATCTGATACGTGCTGAGTGGTATCGGCCTTTGATTCTGGGGGATTTGGCGTGGGTTTGACCATGATGAAGCTCCTTGATTGATGGAGCCGCCACGATTCGCTGCGAAACGAAGAAGGTGGCAGCCATACGCAGGTTCGCAGACCGGGAATCAAGGAACCCGGCAGACCCGAAAGTCTCCCGCGCACAGCCGCCATAACGCAAAACAGTGGGCGAACAAAAAGCGCCAACTGCAAGGAAACGGTGGCGCTGAGCGCCTTGATTGACCCGGGCTGCGAAACCCGATCGCTGAATTTGCAGCGACCCGGCAACGATAGAGTCGGGGACCAAGGCCCACAAGCCGGCGGATTCTGGCGTAGTTGTAGGCAACGGCGCAAGACAGGGTAGCCTCGCTCCTGGTCCTGCGACTCCGTCTGACAGGCACAATTCCTTGTGCCGAAGAAGCGAAGTACGGATCGGCCGTTCGGTGGTGGTGGTCGACTGGCGCCGCGCAGCTCCGAAGAAGCGATTTATGAAGGCCTGAAAGTCGCGGGGGAGCTTTAAGGCTGTTTATACTCCGGGACTTTTACGGGTGACACGGTCTCTGTAGGAGCGAGTGCCCGCTTGCGGCATGCTCGCGATGGAGGATCAGACACCTTGGGGTGTCAGGCCGCCAGCGTTATCGTTGACGACCATCGCGAGCATGCCGCAAGCGGGCACTCGCTCCTACAGGATCGGGGCATTTCCGTGCCGTCTCAAGGCTGCACGGCCTCAGGTGCGCTGGCCTGTGCTTTCGGCGGTCCGTTGGTGTCCTCGAGGGAGGCCTTCTCGGCCACGAACTGCCAGTCCTTGTAGCTGGCCATGCCGTTGAAGTCCGACCACTGACTGGGGAAGTTCACCTGCTTGAGCGGTTTCTCCGTGGACGGGCAATACACGCCGCTGATGCGTCCGTCGGTACCGCGCACCAACTCCCATTCGCCACCTGTCATCGGTTCCGGGTACAACTGCCGGATATGGTGCTTGGCCGAGGGGAAACGCTCGTCCTGCAACAGGTCCGCGAGTTCTTTGGGGTACATGGCGACGCCGGGCGAGCTGCGGTAATAGCTGCGCAACGCCTGGGCATATTGCGTTCCGGCCCAGAGCAACTGGTTTTCCCGGTCCCGGCGCGAAGCGGTGGCCCATAACTCGCCGGCACTGGCCAGGCCCATGCCCATCACGACGATCAGAAACAGCACACCCAGGTAGGTGAAGCCGTCCTGGTCCGAAGGCTTACCACTCGGAATAAAGGCTGCCATCACGCGCCCTCCCGCTGGCGCCACTCTTGATATCCGCCACCCCGCCCGCCACGCCATCCGGTGGCGGGACCTTGACCCAGGTGTCCTTGCGCTCGGCAATCGGGTCCAGTGGCTGGTTACGCAGGTAGCGCAGTTCGACCAGTTGTTCGATGGAATCGGGATAACGCCCGGTGTCGCCATAGTAGTGATCCAGCGCCTCGCGCATGGACGACAGGCTCTGACGCAGAGTGGTCTCCTTCGAGGCCTCCAGGCTGGTGAAGTAGCGTGGCAAGGCGATCGTCATCAGGGTCGCGATGATTGCCATGACCACCATCAGTTCCAACAAGGTAAAACCCTTTTGCCGACGCATATGCTCACCACTCTCGATAGGCGATGCCGTTGAGACCCTTGCCCCGGGCCTTGGAGTAAACGTCATAGACGTCCTGGCCCTCGCGCGGGTTCTCAGCCGAACTGTCATAGGAACGCAGACCCCAGCCGCCCTCGTCGTCACGCTTGACGGTTGCCAGCGGGTCACGGGGAATGCGCCGCAGGAAGTAGAACTTGGCACCCTTGGCGCTGCGCACGTCGCGTACACCCTCGACCAGCACTTTCAGGTTCGGCGGATAGCCGTTGCTGTCGAGCGTCTTCTCGATGTAGCCGGCATCGAAGGCGCGCTTGTAGGCGTCGATGCCATCGCGGATCTGGTACAGCGCGGTCCGCAGTTCCTGCTCTTTGCCCCGGCGCATCACAGTCTCGGTCAGCGGTGCGGCCATGCCGGCCAGCAGGCCGACCAGAACGAGCGTCACCACGACTTCGATCAGGGTAAAACCGCGTTGCGAGGCGTTCATGGTCAAGGCTTCCCGACGGTAACAGTGGTGGCGATCGGTGCGCTCATGGGGCCGGTCTTGGCAATCGGTGCGCTCACGGGCCCGGTCTGAACCGTCGTGCTCATCGAACGGTCCGGGGCCTGGATGTGCATGCTGGTTTCGGTACCGGTCGGGAATTCCATGTCCGACGGGCTCTGGTACGGCAGGTTGCGCACGATCCGCGGGGTGATCGACAGCACCAGTTCGGATTTGCTGATGTCGTCCTTGTTGCTGCCGAACAGGCGGCCCAGGCCAGGAATGTCGCCAAGGCCCGGGATCTTGTTACCGCTGGCGCCGTGGTCGTTGCGCACCAGGCCAGCGAGGATCTGGGTTTCGCCATCATGCAGGCGCAAGGTGGTCTGGGCGTTGCGGGTATCGACCTGGACCGGAATGGTGCCCTGGGCGGTCGGCGTCAGCGGCGTGGCGTTACTGACTTCCAGCGCGACCTTGATCGCCACTTCATTGTTCAGGTGCACGATGGGCTGCACTTCAAGCTTGAGACCGACATCGAGGTAGGTCACGCTTTCGGTGATCACCGGCCCCTGGGTCGAAGGCACCGAGGTGGCGCTGATGATCGGCACACGCTGACCGATATGGATGCGCGCCTGTTCACGGTTGCTCACCCGGATCACCGGGCTGGCCAGGGTGTTGATGTCCTTGTCCTGGGCATTGATCTTGGCCTGAGGCGCCGGGCTGATGGAGATCCGGCTGGAATCGATGCCCTTGAGTTGATCAAGGACGGACACTGGCGAACCGTCGCTGTTGATCACGCCGAAGGTGTTGGGCCATTGCAGGCCGAGATCGAGAATGCGTTGGCGGGCGACTTCCATCACTTCCACTTCCAGCACCACTTCGGGGTTGGACTGGTCCTGGGATTGCAGGAGTTTTTCCGCCATGCGGATGGCGTCGCCCGTGTCGCGCATGGTCAGGGTATTGAGGCGCTCATCGACGAACACGTCGCGGGTCTTGAGCATGGTCTTGATCATGTTCAGCGCGGTGTTGGCATCGATGCTGGTCAGGTAGAAGGTGCGCATCACCAGCTCCTGATAATCCTTGAGTTTCTGCGGCGAGTCCGGGTAGATCAGCAAGGTGTTCTCATTCACCACTTTCTGATGCAGCTGGTTCTGTTGCAACAGCAATTCCACGGCGTCTTCGATGCGCACATCACGTACGAAGATCGTGGCTTTCATGTCCGGGCGCAGGTCCTTGTCGAAGATGAAGTTCAGGCCGGCGACCTGGGACAGCACTTCGAAAATGGTCTTGAGGTTGGCGTCGCGAAACTCCAGGGTCACCGGCCGGTCCAGGCGTGTACGCAGTTGTGGGTACTGCACCACGTTGCGGCTCTGCACCAGGCGGATGTTGTCTTGCAGTTCCAGGGCACCCTCGTTCTGCGGGTCCAGTTCGAGCATCTGTTTGACCTGGCGGTCGGCACCGTAGATGTCACCGCGACGCAGGTCGCCACGGGCCAGTTCGAGTTTCTCGTCCATGCTGCGCAGGTAGTCGAGCTGGCGCAGGGAGTCCTGGGCACGACGGTTGTTCGGCTCGATGCCCAGGACCCGGCTGTAGGACATGCGGGCCCCGGCGAAATTACGCTGGGCACGGTCCATGTCGCCCTGGGTCAGCAGCGCCGTCACGGCACGGGCCCGACCGCTGTTGAGCGCTATGTGCAGATCGGTATCGCGAGGGTTCTCGCGCAACCCCTGTTCGATGCGAGCCAGGCCGGCTTCGTACTGGCCTGACTCCATCAAGGCAGAAGCTTCGTCCTTGGCGACCTGCGCCGAACTGCATGCAGCCAGCCCAGCGCAGAGACAAAGGCTCATCAGCAAACGGGATTTGTTCATTCCGTACTCCCCACAGGCAATGTCTGCGCTAAATGCAGAGGCAGGTAGACCAGGCTCAGTTCCTCTTTGGAAATCCGCTCGATCCGCCAGGTTTCGTCGATGACATCCCCTTTGCGCACGACGTATATTTTTTCGCCGCTCTGCAAGAACACCTGCAGATCCGAACGGTCATCCAGCCTGCCGACAAACTGGAAGGGCAACGGCGGTGCAGTGGGGACTTGCACCTCTGAAGTCACGACGACCGGTTGTTCAACGACGCTGCCTGGGACCGGCGTCGGTTTCCAGCTGCGGGCGGCGAACAGGTCGCCCGCCGGGCTCAGATCCTTGATCGGTACTACCGCGGCGGCGGTCGATGCAGACGCCGCTGCGCCCGTGCTCTTGCCCTTGGCTGGTGTCGCCACGACAGCCACCGCGAGGTCGCTGTTTTCGGCCTGTTTGAAGTATTCGGGGCCCCAGGCGAGCGCTGCCGCTACACCCAGGAACGCCACCCAACCCACCACTCGCTTGGTGTTCATCATGACCTCGACAGGTAAAGGGTCATGCGGATCCGCCCGGTCAGGTCGGTATCGGCGATTGTCTTGCGCTGAAGCTCCACATCCTCCAGCACCACCGCCGGTAACTGGCCGAGCAAGGCGTGCAGGAAACGCCGCAGTTGCGGATAGCTGCCACGTACCGGCAGCAGAATCTGATAGCGGGCCAGGTGCGTCTTGGGGTCCACGCCCAGGGAGTATTCACCCCGGGACAAGGTGATGTTCTCCTGGGCGGCCAGGGCGTAGATCTTGTCGATGGCCACGGTGGCCTGAGGCTGGGACGGCAACTTGTTGCGGAAGTCGTCGAGCTGACGCTGCGGCACCACCGGAGCCGCCACGGTGCCGTCTTCTACCCTGGCCAGATACTCGGTGGCTTCGCGAGTCTGCTGGCTGAGGTTTTGCAGCGACTGCCAGTCCGGCAACAATCCGAGCAGGCCGTAGCTCAGCGCCAGCACCAGCATGGCCAGCCCCGCCAGCCCTGGAACGCCCAGGCCTTGCAGGTATTCGTGGACAATCAATTTAGGGATTTGCATCGCCGATCTCCCAGGTAGCCGACAGGTTGAACTGCACCGGGTGTTCCGGCACGTTGGCGACAATTTCGTGACTCAGCAACGACACGTCGGACAGCTCGTCGCTGGCTTCGAGGCGACGGTGGAAATCGAGCATGGCCTCCAGGTCCTGCGCCTCGGCGCTGATCCGCACCTGGCCTTTGCGAGCGTCGGGGGTCAGGGTCAGCAGGGCAATGTTGTCCCGCGGCATGGCTTCGAGGGTGGCGAACAGGCGTTCCCAGGGGCGGCGCAACTGCTGGGAAACCTTGCGCATTTCCGCCAGATTCTGCGCCTGCTCGCGAGTTTCCGCCGGGGTCAGGCTGAGCTTGCCGCCGGTGTCGCCGGTGAGCACCCGTTGTGTGGTTTGCAAGTGGCCTTGCTGTTGTTCGGCCTCGTTGCTCAGGTGCTGCTGCACCAGAGCGCAAGTCAGTGTCAGTACCACGCCACCGGCCAGCAGGCTCCAGCCCAGGGGACCGGCACGGCGGCGCGGCTGGAAGTCGAGCATCAAGGGGCGCATGTCAGGCCACCGCCCGAGACATGACGTACAGGCAATCGCGTACGGCTGTCCGGTCTTCTTCGAGGGTGCGCAGGTGCACACCGGGTACGTCGGGAGGCGAATCGATGCGCGCCGGTGCATGCAGGTAGACATTCAACGGCCGTTCGCTGGTGCAAGCCTGCAGCTGGTTTTCACGGCCGATCAGCGCAGTCAGCGCGGCATCGCTGTCGCTGCTGCCCACCGAACGCACCGAGGTCCAGCGCCCTTCCCGGGCCAGCAGCAATACGCTGCGTACCGGTTCGGCGACCACGAACAGGAAATCCCCGGCATCAAAGCTTTGATCGAAATGGTTGAATGCCGCCATCAGGTACGGCTGCACCGAACGCAGGCGCAGACCGCGAGCGCTGACCAGAGCGCGCAGGCGTTCGAGCAAGTCCTGTGGCAGCGCGGTGGCGATGCGGTCATATCCGGCAGGCTCGGGTGAAAGCACCAGGCTCCAGGGTTGTGTCGGGGCACCGTAGAGGTCTTCGAAACACAATTGGGCGAAGCCGAACAATTCGGCCGGGCTGCTGATCTGCTCGCTCCAGGGCACCAGGCAATAACGGCTGAAGTGCCCGGAGATCACCACCGTCAGTTCCGCCCTGGCAACGGCGTGCTCGGCCAGTAAACGGTCGAGGGTGTCGAGGGCCACTGCCCACGCCTGGAAGCCTTCGTCGATGTAGCCGACGCTGCCCAGCCAGTGGGTTGCATTGCCTTGCCGATGCCCCAGGCCAACACCACTGGCGCCGAGCACGGCGACAAATTGCTCACGAGATAAAAGTGACACGATTGATCTCCTCGAGGGTGGTCCGGCCTTGTTCCACCAACTCCAGCGCCGACTCGCGCAACAGGCGCAAGCCGCGTTTGCAGGCATGGGTCTTGATTTTCGAAATGGGTTGGCGCTCGACGATCATCTGCCGCAACTCGTCGTCCAAGTGCAGCAGCTCGGCAATCGCGCTGCGTCCGCGATAACCGGTACCCCGGCAATGCCCGCAGCCCTTGCCGTGGACGAACTGGTAGTGGGCGACCTTTTGCCGATCGAGCCCCGAGGTCTCCAGCTCTTCGTCAGTCGGGCTGTAAGGGCTGCTGCAACTGGTGCAGACCAGGCGAATCAGGCGCTGGGCCAGCACGGCATTGAGCGCCGAGACCAGGCTGTAGGGATCGATTTCCATCTGAGTGAAACGACCGATCACGTCGAACACGTTGTTGGCGTGGATGGTGGTGAACACCAGGTGACCGGTGAGCGCCGATTGCACGGCGATCTGGGCGGTGTCCGGGTCACGGATTTCACCGACCATGATCTTGTCCGGATCATGCCGCAGGATCGAACGCAGGCCCCGGGCGAAGGTCAGGCCCTTCTTCTCGTTGACGGGGATCTGCAGCACGCCCGGCAGTTGATATTCCACCGGGTCTTCAATGGTGATGATCTTGTCCACGCCGTGGTTGATCTCGGTGATCATCGCGTACAGGGTGGTGGTCTTGCCGCTACCGGTAGGCCCGGTCACCAGCACCATGCCGTAGGGTTCGGCGGCCAGCCGGCGCAGTTGGCGCAGGGTCTCTTCTTCAAAGCCCAGGGCTTGCAGTTGCACGCCACAGACTTTGTCGGCCAGGTCCTGTTTGTCGAGTACCCGCAGCACCGCGTCTTCGCCGAAGATGCTCGGCATGATCGACACCCGGAAGTCGATCTGCCGGCCACTGATACCGACCTTGAAGCGACCATCCTGGGGCACGCGTTTTTCGCCGATGTCCAGTTCGGCCATGACCTTGACCCGGGAAATCACCTGCTCGGCGAACTCGCTGCCCTGGATCTTGCTGATGTTGTTGAGTACGCCATCGATACGGTACTTGATCACCAGGCCGCTGCCGGTGGTGCCCAGGTGGATATCGCTGGCGTGCATTTTCAGCGCGTCGTACAGGGTCGAGTTGACCAGTTTGACCACCACGCTGGAGTCTTCGCTGATGCTGGTCAGGGACAGGCTTTGCAGGGTATCGATTTCGGTGCCGGCTTCGGCCTGGGCGTTGAGCGATTCCACCGCATGGAAGCTCTCTTCGTGACGCGCCAGGTAGGCTTTCAGGTCATCGGCGTGCACCAGGTACAGAGGGGCGCCATGCAGGCATTCATCGATCCAGGCCAGGCGCGCACTGTCGAAGGGGTCGGCGAATACACCGATGACCGCATCGTCGTGGCGCAGCAGGATGAATTCGCGCTTGAGGCATTGGGCCAGGGTCACCCGGTCGAACACCGGGGTGGACTTGAACAGGCTGTCGGTGTCGAGCACCGGGTAATGCAGGGTCACACCCAGGCACTGGATGAACGGCATGGGCGCCAGTTCGCTCAATCCCCCGAGGGCGTCCAGCATCCGTTCGCCGGAACTGGAGGCCAGGGCTCGGGCCTGGGCCAGTTGTTCACTGGTAAAACGCGTCGGCACAGATTCCGGTTGCGCCGGTTCTACGGCAAGGGAAAGACGGTCCATGGCTTGCTCTCCAACGCCCGGGGCCTTGAGCCCTGTCGACGCGGCGAGCAGCTCCGGCAACGGCCGAAACGTCTTGTCGCGCCACTACTCCCCGGTGAGCAATTGTTCGTCGTCTGGTGCCTTGGCCGATGTGTTTTTTCGGCGATCTGCAAGCACCCAACTACCGTCGTACAACTGCAACGGGAAACTCTCGGTCTTGCTCTGGCGTCGTTCGACGAATCCTTCGCAAGTGCTCACACTCACACCCGCTTTGGGTTCGCGTCGCCTGCCCAGAAGATCAAGCACTGCACGGGCCAATTCCGCCAACGGGAACGGTTTGAACAGGATGTGGCTGACTCCCAGTAACCGGGCTCGCTCGCAAACTTCCGCGGTTGGATGCCCAGTGATCAGCACAAAATGGCACTTCCTGTTCTGGCGGACGGCATCGAGCACCTGAAAGCCTTCCATATCGGGCAAGCGGTAATCGAACACCATCACATCGGGCGCGAAATCGTCAGCTTCGACGATTCCTTGTGCACCGTCGTGAGCAATCCGGACTTCCAGCGCTTGCGCCCGCAGGTAACCCTGGAGGTTTTCCGCCAGCAACTGTTCGTCATCAACAACCAGTACTTTGTTCAACAAGGTCGACTCCTTGAAACCGCAGGTCCGGGTTTTGAACCTGACAGAGTGCGTGCCCTGAGAGGACTAACGCACACTTCATGCCAGACTGGGCGCAGGTAATTTTAGGTCTTCATGTCCTTGAATTTGAAAACAATGCCGCTTCGTACAACAATTCCATCCCCCAAAAACGGGGAATGCGATCGGATTGGCATTGACGTTTTTCCCCCATTGTTGGGGAACCCCTCTATTGATCGTCAACCCGCTCGACTCGATTGGCTACGTGCAACGCTGGCAACAGCACCGATTCACGCCTTCATCGCGATCAAGCGTAGCCGCGCGGCCTATTCAGTGGAAGCGTCAGCGCCGGGTGCGACATTGATCAGGCCATGCCACGCCGCGGCCGGACCATTGCTGCACTACGCCACGAGCACCCAGAGCGTCATGATCGACCTCCGATCAAGGCGTGGCAACAATGGGTTTATAGGGGGCGACCAGATAGAAACGCTGATCCGGCAGATCCACCGTGACGATATGGGCACCGCTCAAGCCCTGGCGCCGTCGGGGACCAAAGCTGATCAGTGGCGTCAGCCCGGTATCGAAGTCGTGCAGGCCTTCCAGGGCACTGACCAGCTTCTCGCGGCTGGCATCCCGTCCGGCCTGCTTCATGCCTTCGCTGAGCAGCATCATCGAACTGAACGCACCCACTTGCAGCACCGCATGCTGGCCGCCCAGGCCCTGGTGTTCACGCAATTGGTTCAAGGCCAGGCGACCGGCCAGAGTCCAGTCGCTGGGCACGAACGGATAGGCCAGGAACACCCGCCGGGAAAATCCGCTGGGCACCTGTATCAGGTTGCCCGCCACCTGATTCGAGGCGGCGAACAGGTAAGGCACCTGCCCCGCCGTTTGCAAACGCTCGGCCAACTGACTGAAACCGATGCTGCTGCCCAGGTAAAACACCGAGCGCGACCCCAGGGGCAGATCGTCCCGGGCCGGGTCGTAGGCTTGCAGGCGCACCTTTTGCCAGGCATGCCTCTGCAGGTACTGGCCGAGTTCCTGCGCCGCCAGCCGTTGACCGGAATCATCCGGATAGGCGATCAGCGTCGGCCCCTGAAGCACTCGCAGGCTGCCACTGGCGTAATCGGCCAGGGCGATCAATTGCTCGAGAAGCCCCGGCAGCGGCTCGAATATCTGCGGGCTGGCGTGGGGCATGCCCTGCATGGACAGCGGTCCGATCAGGGGAATGCCGGCCCGCTCCAGACGCGCGGCGAGCTCCACGTCCAATGCCGGGGCCAGCGGTGCGATCAGGGCAAACACCTGCTCTTGCTCGATCAGCCGGTCCAGCGCCGTTTCGGCACTGGCGCGATCGGCACCAGGATCGAGGATGGTCAGGCGCAACTGCCGACCATGAATACCCCCCGCCTCATTGATACGCGCCACGCAGCCCTTGAGCACCGCCGCCACCGTAGCGCCCTCATCGCTCAACGGCCCGGAGCCCGGCAGCAACGTGCCCAGGTTGAGACTGTCGGGGGTCAGGCCCGGATCGCTGTCTTCGGCCAGGCGCTTGAGGTACGCCGTGAGGTTGCGTTGATCATTCATCGACAACACGAAGCGCGGCATCGTCGGATCGAGCCGGTTGTTGCCGGGGTCGCGCCCCTCCTGCACCGCCCGTACCAGGGTGCTGTCGCTATAGGCCGGATAGCTGCGGCCGTTGATGCGCTGCTGGCCCTGACTGCTGGTCAGCCGCGACCAACTCAGGTCCGGCGGTCGCACCCCGCCTTCGGGGCGCCCGTGGCCGTCCGTGCCATGACAGTTGGCGCACGGCAGGCTGGTGGCCGGCAGCAGCAGGTTCGATGCGCCGATCCACGCCATGATCGGTTCGCCGCTGGCCGACACACCTTCGCGGTACAACCGCTTGCCGGCGCTTTCGCTGGGACTCAGCGGCAGCGCCTGGACACTGAGCGTGAGCCCCCCGAGGAGCAGCAGGCCGAGGACGAAGGCAGCATTCAGGGCCATGGCTCAGCGCTCCGCCACGAGCATTGTCAACAGCTGCAAGCGCTGGGCAACGGACGCGGGACGGATTTTGCTCCAGCGCTCGTTCGCCACTTCACCGACGATCAACCGGGTGGAGTGCTGCTCGGGGGGCGGTACGATCTGACCGATGCGATTGCAAACAAGGTCCATCAGCGCCTTGTCGCCAACAAGAAAAAACCAGTGGGGCCCATCGAAGCCCTGTTTCAAGGTGTAAGCCTTGACTACCGCCGGGGAGTCCCGCAGCGGATCACTGGCAAGGGAGATAAAGGTGATGCCCTCGGCCTTGTCGCCGGGCACTGCGTGAACGTCGCTGGACAGTGGCGCGATGGCCACCGCGGGCGCGGTCTGCTCATGCCCGTCGTGGGCAAGCGCCACTGAACTGAATAGGCAGAAACAGACACTCAGGGCAATCCAGTCGATGGCTCTCATGGCTGCCGCTCCATGGCGATGGCGGTGTGCTTGGCGTGGGTATTGCGTTCACCACTGAGCTTCTCGACGGCCCGGGCCAGTTCCGTCGGGTCGGTGAAGCCGTAGTAGCGGGTCCAGAACCGGCTGTTGCCGTCCCCCACCAGAATCAGTGGCGAATGGTTCTGGAAGTCACCGCTGTAGGCGCCCAGCCCCTTGAGGGTGGCATCGACCGACTGCGGCGAACCGGTCAGCCAGCTCCAGCCCGGTCCCTGCTGGAACGCGCGGGCATAGTCGTTCAGGCGCTCGGGATCGTCGCGCTGCGGGTCGATACTGATCGACACCAGTTGCACCTCGGTGCCGACCCGCGCGCCGAGCCGTTTTTGCACCTTGCCCATGATCGAGGACAAAACCGGACAGCCCGTGGTGCAACGGGTGTAGATGAAGCCCATGACCACGATCTTGTTGCTCACCAGGTCTTTTTCCAGGTTGACGACCTTGCCGTCCTGGTCCAGCAGGGCCACGTCGGCAAACCTGATCCGGGCAGTCTCCGGGCTGGCCTTTGTAGTCGTCATGTCGTGTCCCGCATCCTCCTCCGTCGAGAGGGCCAACGCCTGACCGATAGCGATGACCAAGAGGCAGAACGTCAGCAGGCCGCGATGTGCGAATCGGTTCATGTCAGTTTCCTCCTGGTGGGTATCGCCGGGTATGACCCGAACACTGGCGAAGGTCTAGTCATCGAAACTCGAGCCCGGGGGCACAACTCGCACATGCAGGTACCAACGGCGAATACATCACCGACGACGCGTTGCCACGGAACAGAAAATGGCCGGCAATGGCATGGCCGCCGCCAGGGAACGATTCAAGGCAAATGGTTGAGAGCAATCCGCGTGCCACAAATATTTACGTTATTAATCAGTCAGTTATAACTTCGACTCGATACACCGGGGGATATTCCCCCACCCAATCCCCCATTTTCTCGCCGGGGCCGAAATTCCCCACTATTGGGGAAAACCGCCCCAGGGGCCGCGATCACAGCGGCGCATCCGCGGGCAAGCCCTGCAAGCGCCGATACTGGTTCAGCACGTTGGGCACATAACGCTGGGTTTCGGCGAACGGCGGGACCACGTTGCCGTGGCTGAGCACCGCTTGCGGGCCGGCGTTGTAGGCCGCCACGGCGAGGCGGATATCGTTGTCGAACATCGTCATCAGACGCTTGAGATAACGGGCGCCGCCCTGGATGTTGGCCTTGGGGTCGTAGACGTTGGTCACGCCCATTTCGCGGGCGGTGTCGGGCATCAATTGCATCAGTCCGCGAGCGCCCTTGGGCGAGGTGGCACGGGCGTTGTAGCTCGATTCGGTCTTGATCACCGCGTGCAGCAGCGCCGCCGGCAGTTCGTTGGCCCTGGCCGCCGCCGACACCAGCTCGGCGTAGGGTTGCGCGGCAATCATCTGCGGTTGCTGGTCGAGGCTGACGACCGCCGCATCGGGTTCATGTATCACCCGTTCATAGTGGCGCCCGGGGCGATGGACATTGGACAGGACGTAGCTGCCATTGGCATCCACGGAAACAAACACATCGGCCTGTGCGACACCGGTCAACACAAGAAGCCCCAGCAATCCGGCGGTGAGTGATTTCATTGTTATTCCTCCCCTTCCCGGCCCCGGAAAATGGGGGTATTGCCCCAATGGCCAGTCGTGCAACAGCCATACGCAAGCACTGTGCCGTAAGTGCGAAGGCCCGTAGTACATGGGATGCAGAAGGATCACCAGCGCTGAGCATGGCAATTGCATGCAGTTACAGGGCAAATGCATTGCAACTGCTATCGACTGTGCGAGGTCATCATGAATCAGCATCTGCGTCATGCCCGGCGAACCCAAAGCGGGTTCACCCTGCTCGAACTGTTGGTGGTGCTGGTGGTGCTGGGGTTGTTGGCCGGCATCGTGGCGCCGAAGTACTTCGCTCAACTGGGTCGTTCCGAAGTGAAAGTAGCCAAGGCGCAAATAGAGGGCTTGAGCAAAGCCCTGGACCTTTACCGCCTGGAAGTCGGCCACTACCCATCCACCGAACAAGGCTTGCAGGCGCTGGTCACCGCTCCCGCCGACGAACCGCGCTGGACCGGCCCGTACCTGCAGAAAAAACTCCCGCAAGACCCTTGGGGCCACAACTACGCCTATCGCTATCCCGGTGAAAACAGCGAGTACGACCTGTTGTCCCTGGGCAAGGACGGGCAACCCGGCGGCGAAGGCGAGAACGCCGAAGTCACCAACTGGAACTGATGGAAATGGCGACCATGCGCTTTCATCTCAAAGCCGTCGGCAAGGCCGGTGTCGTCTCAATGACCATCGATGCGCCGGGGGACAGCGAAGCCAGGCGCATCGCCGAAGACCAGGGCTTGCGGGTGGTCAGCCTGCACGCCGAGCGACATTGGCGCGCGTTGCGCCTGCACAAGCGCGAGACGTTCAACCTGGTGTTGTTCAGCCAGGAACTGACCACATTGCTCAACGCCGGCCTGCCGTTGATCGACGCGCTGGAAAGCCTGGCGGAAAAGGAAAACGCGCCACAAGCCCGCAAAACCCTGAGCGAACTGGTGCGCTTGCTGTACGAGGGCAAATCGTTTTCCCAGGCCTTGGGCCAGCTGTCGGCGGTTTTCCCGCCGTTGTACGTGGCGCTGGTGCAGTCCAGTGAGAAGACCGGCGCCGTAGGCGATGCCCTGGGCCGCTATGTCAGCTATCGACAGCGCATGGACGAGGTTCGCCAGAAGATCATCAGCGCGTCGATCTACCCCATGCTGTTGCTGGTTGTGGGAGGTGGCGTGGTGTTGTTTTTGATGGGCTACGTCGTACCGCGCTTCAGCCTGGTGTTCGAAGGGCTGGGGTCGGACCTGCCCTGGATGTCGCAGATCCTGATGAATAGCGGCATGTTCCTTCACGCCCATCAGGGCGAATTCTTCGGTGGCTTGCTGGCCATCATCGTCGCCCTCACCCTGCTCCAGCGCCAACCGGCCTTTCGTCGGGGACTGGACCGGATGATCGAAAAGCTGCCCGCCGTGCACCAGCGCATTTTCATGTATGAGCTGGCGCGCTTCTACCGATCCCTGGGAATTCTGCTGCAAGGCGGCATTCCCCTCGTCACCGCCATGGGCATGGTTCGCAACCTGCTCACCGTCGCCTCCCGCAGCCGCCTCGACCAGGCCTGCGAACGAGTGCGCGAAGGGCAATCGTTGTCAACCGCGCTGGAACTCAATCACCTGGTGACCCCCGTATCCCTGCGTCTTCTGCGCGCCGGAGAGCAGTCCGGCAACCTGGGGCAGATGATGGAGCGCAGCGCCGACTTCTACGACGAAGAAATCAGTCGCTGGATCGAATGGTTCGTGCGCCTGTTCGAACCCTTGCTCATGACCTTCATCGGCCTGTTGATCGGGGTGATCGTGATCCTGATGTACATCCCGATTTTCGAACTGGCCTCGAGCATTCACTGACCCCTTGGAACAGGGTCTTGCCGTACGTCGCTTTTTTTCAGCCTCCAGACTGAATAAATCAGCCCGTGGAGGTGTTTAACAAGTTCCGATGGGAAAAAAGCAGCACGTTGCAATGTTCATCAACGTTCCAATCTGAACAAGAAGACGGAGAACGACATGCACATCAATAAGCTTTTACTGGCAGTAGCTATTGGCGCGGTTCTGTCGGCGTCTACCGTACTGATTCCGGACAACCTGTCCGGGGTATCCAGTGCCCACGCCAAGGAAGGGGGTAGCGGTGGTGGGGGCGGTGGC
>NZ_NEHO01000022.1 GCF_002113375.1 Pseudomonas sp. R37(2017)
ACTCAGTAGCCGAATTTCTTGACGACCATAGAGCGTTGGAACCACCTGATCCCATCCCGAACTCAGAAGTGAAACGATGCATCGCCGATGGTAGTGTGGGGTTTCCCCATGTGAGAGTAGGTCATCGTCAAGATTAAATTCCAAAACTCCTATCTGCGCAGGCAGGTAGGGGTTTTGTCTTTCTGGCTCCTGCACGGTCAATTTTAAAAAAAATCACACAAACCTGGCTCCGCGCTTTTGGTAAGGTGCAGCTCATTTTTAACGGACTGAGTTTGCGCCCACGGATCGGCATTCTTTTCAAAGAGTTGCTGCACAAGTGCCTGAACCCATACCGATCAAGGACCACGAAAAAGAGACACGCCTGGTCAACAAGAGGCTCATGGCCTGCGCCGTGTTCGTTGCCGCCATTACCTGTGCTCTGGTGGTACGCCTGTATGTCCTGCAGGTAGTCGAGTTCGACTATCACTCGACCATCTCTGAAAATAACCGCGTCCACGTCTTGCCGATTACGCCTACTCGCGGATTGATCTATGACCGCAACGGTGTACTCCTGGCGGACAACCGCCCCAGCTTCAACCTGACCATTACCCGCGAACTCGCCACCGATGTGAAAGCCGAGCTGGACGAAGTGGTCAATCTCCTGCACTTGCCCGCGGAAGACCGTTCGCAGTTCGACAAGGCGATGAAGCAGGCACGTCACCCCTTCGTACCCGTGACATTGTTCTATGAGTTGAGCGAGGAACAGATTGCCGTACTCGCCGTCAACGAGTTCCGCTTGCCGGGCCTCGATGTCGAGCCCCAATTCGTTCGGCACTATCCGTTGGGAGCGCATTTCGCTCATTCGGTCGGCTACGTCGGACGTATCAACGAGAAAGAGTCAAAGGCTCTGGATACGGTCGAGTATCGAGGCACCCAATCGATCGGCAAGACCGGGATCGAAAAGTTCTACGAGACGCAACTGCACGGCCATGTCGGCTATGAGGAGGTCGAAACCAATGCTCAGGGCCGCGTGCTGCGGGTGCTCAAGCACACTGACCCGGTACCGGGGGAAAACATTGTCCTGAGCCTCGACGTCAAGCTTCAGGAAGCCGCCGAGCAAGCCCTGGGTGATCGTCGCGGCTCGGTGGTCGCGCTCGATCCGTCCACCGGTGAAGTGTTGGCCATGGTCAGTAATCCGAGTTTCGATCCGAATCTGTTCGTTACCGGCATCAGTTCCAAAGAGTACTCCACGCTGCGCGACTCCATCGACCGACCGCTGTTTAACCGTGTACTGCGCGGCCTGTACGCGCCGGGTTCGACCATCAAGCCGGAAGTGGCAATCGCCGGCCTTGACGCGGGTGTCGTTACGCCACAGACCCGTGTGTTCGACCCCGGCTATTACCAACTGCCGGATTTCGATCACAAGTACCGCAACTGGAACCACAGCGGCGATGGCTGGGTGGACATGGATGCGGCGATCATGCGTTCCAACGACACCTACTTCTACGACCTGGCACACAAGCTCGGTATCGATCGCCTGCACGATTACATGGCGATGTTCGGGCTGGGTGAGAAAGTCTCCCTGGACATGAATGAAGAAGCCCCTGGCCTGATGCCATCCCAAGCCTGGAAGCGCGCCACCCGTCGTCAGGCCTGGTTCCCGGGCGAGACGGTGATTCTAGGCATCGGCCAGGGCTACATGCAGGTCACGCCGCTGCAATTGGCCCAGGCCACGGCGCTGATTGCCAACAAGGGCGTATGGAATCGCCCGCACCTGGCCAAAACCGTGGACGGCGTCGCGCCGGTGGATGAGCATCCGATGCCGAACATACTGCTCAAGGATCCGCGTGACTGGGAGCAGGTCAACCATGGCATGCAGATGGTGATGCACGATGCCCGCGGAATTGCCCGGGCCGCAGCCGCGGGCGTGCAGTACCGTATTGCCGGCAAGAGTGGTACCGCGCAAGTTGTGGCGATCAAGCAGGGTGAGCGTTACAACCGCGAGAAAACCCGCGAGCGTAATCGCGACAATGCCTTGTTCGTCGGTTTCGCCCCGGCCGAGCGCCCGAAGATAGTGATTTCGGTGATGATCGAAAACGGCGAGGCGGGTGGACGAGTCGCCGGGCCGGTCGTCCGGGAGATCATGGACGCCTGGCTACTCGATCAGGACGGACACCTCAAGCCCCAGTACGCCGCGCCAAGCAAGGCGCCGGGCGATCCTCACGTCTGATTCATCAAGGCTTCACAGCACAGGCTCACGGATGCTGAGCATGTGCTGGAAGCTTTCGAGGAACACCGCTTCGGCCTGGCTCATCTTCTGTTCGCGATTCCACAGCAACTGGATATCGAAATCCACAACGCCGTCTTCCGGCGGCAAACGCCAGAGCAGGCCTTGCTCGACATCCCGGCGCACCAGGTGCGTGGGCAAGGCACCGATTCCGTAACCTGCGCAGATCAGGCGGTGAATTTCTTCGAAACTGGTGGAGGAGGCGACAATCTTGCCGGTAAAGCCTTGCTGGTCGCGAAACAGCGTCAGGGGTGAAAGATTGCCGCCCAATTGATCACTGGTGAAGCTGACGAAGTTTTCCGCCGCCAGCTGTTCCAGGGTCAGATCCTGTTGCCCGAACAACCGATGTCGCTGGCCGCAAAAGTATGCGTAGGTCTCGCGAAACAACACCCGTTGTTCCAGTCGTGGCTGGGGCAAGCGGCACAGGCCGACGCCGATGGTCGCCGTCTTTTGCAGCAGCGAACTGATGATGTTCGAACTTCCCATCACCTCGACTTCCAGCTCGATTTTCGGGTGGGTTTCATGGAAATCGGCGAGGAAATCATCGTAATGCCGAGCCTGCACACCACTGACGGTAAGGATACGAATCTTGCCCACCACATCGTCGTGACGGTTCTCCACCACTGTCCCCAGGCGTGAAATGTCTCCATAGATATCCGCCGCTATGCGCAGCACTTCTTCCCCGGTTTCCGTCAGGTCAAAGCGTCGCCCGCTGCGGGCAATCAACACGCACTCCAGTTGTTCCTCCAGGCGTTTCAGTGCCTGGCTCACGGCCGACTGGGTGATGTGCAGTCGCGCGGCGGCGCGGCTCATGCTGCCTTCCTGACCGATGACCAGATAGGTGCGCAGCAGGTTCCAGTCGAGGCGGTCATTGAGAAAGCGCCGGCCGACCCATGGGTTGGAAGTGGAGGGCATAAAACCTCATGCAGTAGCACTGCTAATAGTAAAGATAAGGATTTGAAAATTGACTAATCCTGGCACGGAAGCGATAAAGCCCACAAGCGCCACAGAGCGCAACCGTCATCAGCCTCAACACCTGCCCAAAACTATAAGTACACAGGGTCCTTGCATGCACACTACCGCCCAACCGCGCCGAGCCGCGGCCGCTGCCTTCATTGGCACGACCATCGAGTTCTACGACTTCTACATCTACGCCACCGCGGCGGCATTGGTGCTCGGGCAAGTATTCTTCCCCAGCAGCGACCCGGTCTTGAGTACCCTGGCCGCGTTCGGCAGTTTCGCTGTCGGCTTCATTGCCCGTCCCATGGCCGGCATGGTGTTCGGTCATCTGGGGGATCGTCTCGGGCGCAAGAAAATGCTGCTGGTAACCATGGCCCTGATGGGTATCGCAACCGCCGGGATTGGCCTGTTGCCCAGTTATGCCAGCGCCGGTATCTGGGCCCCCGTCGGGCTGATCGTCCTGCGTTTGATCCAGGGCATTTCCGTTGGTGGCGAGTGGGGTGGCGCGGTGCTGATGGCCAGCGAGCATGCACCGGCCAGGCGCAAGACGTTCTATGCCTCGTTCGCCCAACTCGGCAGTCCGGCCGGCTTGCTGCTGGCACTGATCGCTTTCCGTCTGGTGACGTCCCTTGAGCCGGAGGACTTCCTCGCCTGGGGTTGGCGCCTGCCGTTCCTCGCCAGTGGCGTGTTGATGATGATCGGCCTGTTGATCCGCTCCGGGGTTCACGAGTCGCCGGAGTTCGCCAAAGTCCAGGACAGTAACGAAACCGCCAAGTACCCGGTCATGGAGGTGATCCGCACCTGCTGGCGGCAGATCCTGTTCGCCGCCGCTGCGGTGACCATCGGCTCGGCCGGTTTCTTTTTCACCAACACCTTCATGATCACCTACGTCACCCAATACCAGGGCATTGCCCGCTCGACGATTCTCGACTGCCTGTTTCTGGTGACCGTCATCCAGTTGCTCTCGCAACCCGTCTCGGCGTTGCTGGCCGAACGTATCGGCGAAGGGCGTTTTCTCAAATTGGTCGCACTGCTGTGCATGGTCACCCCCTATCCGATGTTCCTGTTGGTCGGTACGCAGAACATTCTGTTGATGACCCTCGGCATTGCCTTGGCCGTGGTGATTCTCTCGGCGCTGTACGCGGTGATCGCCGGCTACATGACCCTGGCCTTCCCGGTGCACCTGCGCTACTCGGGCATTTCCATCGCTTATCAATTGGCCTGCGCCGTGGCCGGGGGCACCACGCCGCTGATCGGCACCCTGCTGGCCAGCAAGTTTTCCGGACAATGGTTGCCGCTGGCGGTGTTTTTCACCTTGCTCTCGGCCCTGTCCCTGATCGGTGTTTGCGGCCTGGCCCGCCTGCGCGCCAACCCGGTCGTCACCCACGCTGTCAAAGAGGTGTATTCGTGAGTAAACCTGCACACATCGACCCGGTTGAATGGCAAGCCCGTTGCGAACTGGCGGCACTGTATCGACTGGTCGCGCACTTTCGCATGACCGACCTGATCGACACCCACATCACCCTGCGGATTCCGGGGCCTGAACATCACTTCCTGATCAACCGCTACGGGGTGATCTTTGACCGCATGCGCGCCTCGGACCTGGTGCGCATCGATCAGGAAGGGCGGGTGGTCGATCCAGAATACGCAGGCCATCGGGTCAACGCCGCAGGCTTCGTGATTCACTCGGCGATCCACATGGCGCGTCCGGACCTGAACTGCGTGATCCACACCCACACGGCGGCCGGCATGGCGGTCGCGGCGCAGAAGCAAGGCCTGCTGCCGATCAGCCAGCATGCGCTGAAGTTCTACGGCAAGTTGGCTTATCACACCTATGAGGGCATCGCGCTGTCGCTGGATGAGCGCGAGCGCCTGATTGCCGACCTCGGCCCGCACCGGGCGATGATCCTGCGAAATCATGGCCTGTTGGTTGGCGGTTCAGGGGTTGCCCAGGCGTTCCAGGAAATCCATTTTCTGGAACGCGCCTGCCAGGCCCAGGTGCAGGCGCTGGCCGGTGGTTCGGCATTGCATTACCCGTCGCCGGAAGTGTGCGCGCACACCGCCGAACAGTTTGACCGTGATGAACAGGACAACATCATCGACCTGGCCTGGGAGGCCGCTCTGACGTTGATCGAGTCCCAGCGCGAGTCATATATGTCATGAATGCCGCCATCAATACCGTGGTTCTGTTGTCCCGCGACACCTTGCTGCTCAAGCAATTGCTGGCGGCGTTCGCCCGCAGCGCGCCACAGCTCACTGCCGTGCTGGCCGACGATTACCGGGCAGCCAATGCACCGATGGCCGCGTGCTGGTTTCCGTTGCCGGGCAGTCTCGGCGCGTTGCCGAACCTGCAGGTGATTCACTCGGTGGCCGCTGGCATCGATCACCTCGATCACGACCCGTCGTGCCCGGATTTGCCGATCTGCCGCGTGGTCGACCCGGGCCATCGCCAAGGCATGACCGAGTACGTGCGTTGGGCGGTGATTCACTATCATCGTGGCTTCGACCAAGTGCTGTCGCAGCAATCGAAACAGCACTGGGAGCGGCCGCTGCAACGGGCGGCGGGGCAGTTCAAGGTCGGTGTGATGGGGCTCGGCTCGCTGGGCAGCGCGATTGCGCTGGATCTGGCTGCGGCGGGTTATGACGTGCGCGGCTGGGCGCGCCGCGGCAAGGACTTGCCGGGTGTGCACACCTTCGCCGGGGCGGATGCGTTGAACCCGTTTCTCGACGGCGTCGAGTTGCTGATCAACCTGCTGCCGCTGACCAGCGAAACCCGTGGCATCCTCGGCCGGGCCACTTTCGAGCGGCTCGCCAACGGTGCGGCACTGGTCAACTGTGGGCGCGGCGCTCATCTGAACATCGACGATCTCGAACAGGCCCTGGCGAAAGGGCAATTGCGCGGCGCCTTGCTGGATGTCTTCGAGCAGGAGCCGCTACCGGCCGATCACCGGCTGTGGACGATGCCCGGCGTCACCATCACCCCGCACATGGCCTCGGCGGCTTCCCATGATTGTATTGCCGAACAAGTAGCGGAGAACTTCCGTCGATTGAATGGCGGCGAATCATTATTGAACTGTGCCGACCGATTACTGGGTTATTGAACCAACCGCAATAAAACTAAAAATGCCCTGCGAACTCGCCCGCTTAGTTGGGCGAGTCATAACAACAACCTTCGCCTCAACCGTTTTACTGCCAGTCAAAACAAATAAATAACGAGTTCTTGAAGAATTCCTGGAGACAGTGATGAGCGATCTATCGTCCGCAGAAAAGTCCGGCGCACCACCGGAAGTTGCAATCAGCATGAAAAAAGTCGCGGTAGCCAGCGTGATCGGCACCACCGTGGAATGGTACGACCTGTTCGTGTTTGCCACGGCGTCGGCCCTGGTCTTCAACAAAGTGTTCTTTCCGGATTTCGTGCCGCTGATCGGAACGTTGCTGGCTTTCGGCACCTTCGCTTCGGCGTATCTGGCGCGGATTGTCGGTGCGGCATTGTTCGGGCATTTCGGCGATCGCCTGGGACGCAAGTCGATGTTGTTGATCTCGCTGTTGACCATGGGCGCGGCCACCTTCGCCATCGGCTTGTTGCCGGACTTTGCCACTATCGGTATCTGGGCGCCGATCCTGTTGTTGCTGCTCAGGGTCGTGCAAGGCCTGGCATTGGGTGGCGAGTGGGGAGGGGCGGTGTTGATGGCGGTGGAGCATGCACCGGCCAACAAGCGTGGCTTGTACGGTTCCTGGGTGCAGATCGGCGTACCGGCCGGGACCCTGATTGCCAACCTGGCCTTCCTGGTGATCGCGGCGTGGCTGTCCCCTGAGGATCTGTTGGCCTGGGGCTGGCGCATTCCCTTCCTGGCCAGCGTATTGTTGATCGCAGTCGGCTTGTACATCCGCCTGAACATCTCGGAAACCCCGGCCTTCAACAAGGTCAAGGAAGCCGAGGTGCAAGTGAAAATGCCCCTGGCGGAAGTGTTCTGCAAGTACTGGAAGCAAGTGGTGCTGGGCGGTATTGCCACCATGTCCACGGGCGCTTCGTTCAACATCATCGTGGCGTTCGGTTTGACGTATGGCACACAGAATCTCGGTTTCAGCCGCAGCGTGATGCTCGGCGTGGTGTTGCTGTCCTGCGCCTGGTGCATCGTCATGTTGCCGGTATTCGGCGCGCTCTCGGATCGTGTCGGGCGCAAGCCGATCATTGTCGGCGGCATCATCGCCGAAGCACTGGTGGCGTTCCCGATGTTCTGGTTGATGGACACCAAAGAGCTGTCGCTGGTGGTGTTCGGTTACCTCTTGTTGATGACCGCCTTCGCTGCCAACTACGGGCCGATCGCGACGTTCCTCGCCGAACTGTTCGGTACCCGGGTGCGTTACTCCGGATTGTCGATCAGCTACATGTTGTCCGGTCTGCTCGGCAGCGCGGCAACGCCGATTGTCACCACGGCATTGCTGGCCGCGACGGGCAAAGGCTCTTCCGTGGCCTGGTACATGATCGGTGCGGCCCTGATTTCCCTGGTGGCGTTGGTGCTGCTGACCGAGACCTTCAAGAAAGACATCAGCGAAATTCCCGGCGTTGTCCCGAATCACGATTCGGCCCCCGGCAAACCCTTCAAATCGGCTGCGGCCTGATCCCAGGAGTGAAACAGCATGCGCAGAATTCAATCGGCCCCGGGCTACATCGGCCCGGTCGGCCCTTACTCACAGGCCGTGGTCAGTGGTCACCTGGTGTTCACCGCCGGGCAGATTCCGGCCCACGGCAGTCTCGACGAGCAGCCTGCCGATTTTCCCGAGCAGGTGCGGCAAACCCTGCGCAACCTTGAAGCGATCCTGATTGAAGCCGGGTCCGGTTTCAGCCACGTGATCAAGGTCAATGCCTACCTGACCGATCCCGCGCAGCTGGAGCCGTTCAACACCGTGTACCGCGAGTTTCTCGGCCATGCGCCACCGGCACGCACGACGGTGTGCGTGGCGTTGTGGGGCGTTTCACTGGAAATCGACTGTGTTGCCGAACTGATTGCCGGGGAGCCGCAACATGGATGAATTGCAACTGACCGAACAGCTCAAGGCCGTGAGTTTTCCGACCCTGGGGCATTTTCTTGAAGAGGGATTTGCCGACCCTCAATTGCGGGCCATGGTGCCCAATGTGAAAGTCGTTGGCCGTGCGCTGACCCTGAAGCTGGTGGGCGCCGATGCCATCGCCGTCAACCGGGCCCTGGCGCAGATCAGGCCGGGCGACGTGCTGGTGATCGACACGGGGGGCGACTGTCGGCATGCGCCGGTCGGGGCGGTGACCAGTTGCGCGGCGCGCAGTGCCGGGGCAGTGGGGATTGTGGTGGATGGCGCGGTGACTGACCTGCTGGAGCTGCGCGAAGCCGGGTTGCCGGTATTCGCCCGTGGCACCAGCCTGTTGACCACCAAGCTGCATGGTCGCGGCGACAGTGCAATCAATCAGCCCATCCAGTGTGCCGGGGTGACGGTGCAGCCGGGGGATTGGGTGCTGGCGGACGACAACGGTGTGTTGTTCCTCGACACCGCGTCGGCTATGGCCGTGATTGAGCAGGCGCTGGCCTCGGATCGTGCCGAGCCGCACCTGCTCGAACGCTTGCGTGCCGGTGAGCCGGTCGCACAGGTCTTGCGCGTCTAGTCCGTCAGCCATTGTTGCAGGTTTTCGAGAAAGTCGACGGCCTGCACAGGTTGTGCGCAAGCCATGGAAACTCTACATCGCGGGATCGGCGTCAGGCGTAAGCGAGGGCTTTTTCTTCCAGCAGTTCCTCATACAAGGCCGCCCATTTGCGACCCATTTCATCTGCGGTAAACAGATTCTGATAACGGGCCTGGGCGTTCTCGCCCATTTGTGCCGCCAGCACCGGGTTTTCCCAAAGCGTGCGCATCGCCTCGCGGAACGCCAATGGATTGCTCGGCGGCACCACCAGCCCGGTCTCGTTATGGATGTTGATGTAACTGGTGCCCGTGCCGATCTCACTGGAGATCATCGGTTTGCCATACATCGCGCCCTCCAGCAGCGAAATGCCGAAGGCTTCGGAACGCAGGTGTGACGGGAACACCACCGCATAGCTCAATTCGAGCAGGGCGACCTTGTCTTCGTCGCCGAGGAAGCCGAGGAAGTGCAGGTTCTGCAGGCCCAGCTCCCTGGCCTGGGCATGCAGCTCTGCTTCCAGTGGGCCGGCGCCGACGATCACCACGGGATAGTTCAGCCCCTGCATCGCTTCGAGCAGGATGTGCAGCCCTTTGTAATAGCGCATCACACCGACGAACAGGAAAAACCTGTCCCCCAGCTTCTCGCGCCAGCGCTCGGTCCGTGCCGTGTCGTGCTTCGGATAACCCGACTTGTCCAGGCCGTAGGTAATGACCCGGGTCTTGTCCCGGTAGTCCTTGAGCACATCGCTGGTGTGAAAGTAGTTGGGGGAAGCCACGGCGATTCGATCCGCGCTGTCCAGGAACCTGCTCATCAATGGACGGTACAGTTTGAGCAGATGACGCTGGCGAATGATGTCGGAGTGGTAACTCACCACACAGGGTTTTTTGGTGGCACTGACAAAATGCACCATGTCCATGAAGGGCCAGGGGAAGTGGTAGTTGACCACGTCGGCCTCAGCCGCGAGCTCACGAAACTGCTTGAACACGCTGTAGGAAAAACCGGTGGAGGCCAGTTGAAAATCCATCCTGGCCTGATGCACCCGGTGCTCGCGGATCTGCAACGCGCCCGGCGCCGGGTTGTTGCTCAGGGTCAGTACGGTGCTGTCGACACCATGGCGCGCACCGCTTTCGCTCATCTGGAAAATGACTTGTTCGATGCCTCCCATGGAGTCCGGCAAGTAGGTTTTGTAAAAGTGCAGAACGCGCATTTCAGTTCTCCATAGCCTGGCGGTAGGCGCGGGCGGTCACCGTCGCGCAACGCTCCCAGGAAAAAAGCTTCGCTCGCTGCAAACCCGTCTCGCGACAGGCTCGCCAGTGCGCCGCGTCGTCGATCAACCGTTGCATGGCATCGCGCAGCGAGTCCGGGTCCTGCGCCTCGATATAGTTGCCGGCGTCGCCAGCCACTTCCGGCATCGCCGATTCGCCCGTCAGAATCACCGGGGTGCCACTGGCCATGGCTTCCAGCACGGGCAGGCCGAACCCCTCGTACAACGAAGGGAAGACCAGCGCCCGGGCACCGGCCAGCAATTGCGCCAGATCCTCGTCGGGCAGGTACCCCAGCAGGCACACATGACCTGACGCGAGGGCCGAACGCAGTTCGTCGTTGAACTGCTCACGCTGCCAGCCAGCCATGCCGGCGATCAGCAGTGGAAAACACTGGCGTACGGTTTCCGGCAATCGGGCATGGGCGCGCAGGGCCAGGGTCAGGTTCTTGCGCGGCTCCAGGGTGCCGACGCAGAGAAAATACTCTCGCATCTCGACGCCGTGAGCCTTGAGGACCCGGTCGATGGCCTCGGGTTCACGGGGGTGGAATCGCGCGGCCACGCCCAGCGGTGCCACCACGAAGCGTTCGGCCGGCAGTGCGAAACAAGCCTGCGCCTGGTCGGCGATGTACTGCGAGTCGGTCAGAATCAACCGCGCCCGCTGGACACCGTCGGCCAGTCGCCGCTCGATTTCGCGCAGGCGCGCCGGGGGTTGGCTGTCGGGATAGTGCAGGTGCGTGAGGTCATGCAGCGTGATGATCGTCGGGCCATTGAACGACAGCGGCCACAGGCTTGGCTCGTGATACAGGTCAATGGCCTGGGAAGGGCGCTGGTCAAAACGCTTCTGTTCCAGCCAGCGCCGCGCCTGATAAGCCCCCGGGATCTTTCGCAGCAACGGCGTCAAACGCGAGTATCCGGGCATCGCCGCGCCAGGCAGGGTCGAACTCCAGCCCCAGCCATGGAACAACGCCAGTTCGACGTCCGGTTCCCTGGCCAGGGCCGTCGCCAGTTCGGCGACGTAGTGACCGATGCCAGTGCGCGGTGCCTGGAGGATGCGGGCGTTAAGGGCAATGCGCATGTTGTCTCTCTTGCATGAGCGGCACGTCTACAAGATTGCGCAGGGTGTGTTCGGCCAATTGCGCACTGGCTTCACGCCAGCCGATCCAGCGCCAGTCCGCGACGTCACGAGTGGCCGGGAATTGACCGCTGTTCTCGAAACGAATGACCAGATCAGCCAGGCTTTGTGGATCGGCCAGATCGAAGTACGCCATGAACTCGCCGCCGATTTCGCGAAAGACCGCAATGTCGCTACCCATGGCCGGCAGTCCACGCTGCATGGCTTCTACCAGCGGCAGGCCGAAGCCTTCCACAAAGGACGGAAACACCAGTGAGCTGGCGTGGGTGTAGGCATGCTCGAGGCTGGTGTCGCTCAGGTCATTGAACATGAACAGACGCAGGTTCAACTGCGGGTGATTACGGACCCGGGCCAGCAGTGCATCGCATTTCCAGCCGACTCGCCCGGCAATGCACAGCCGGGCATTGGAGCCAGCAGCCCAGGCCCGTTCGAAGGCGTCCAGCAGGTAGTCGTGATTCTTGCGCGGCTCGATGGTACTGACCATCAAAAACACCGGTTCCGGTGTTTTGAAAATGTGCGTCAGGCGTGGCTCGACGGCGACCGTGACTTCGCTCAGGTCCAGTTCCGAGCCGAGGTGGAAATAGTCGAACCACAATTCACTGGCCTTGGCAGGGCCCAGGCGGCGCTGCAATTCATCGCGCACCTGATCGCGCACCGTGGCGGAAATGGCCACATAACCGTCGGCGGTTTGGGTGATCCAGTCGAACCACTCGTTGAATACCTCTACCAGTCGTGTGTCGTAAAACTGCGGATGTGTCACGGGAATCAGGTCGTAAATCACCGAAACGATGCCAACGCCTTCACGTTTGAGTCGTTCGGCAAACGGGAAAAAATCGCTGTGCCAGGACGAGTCCAGCAGCACCAGTTGATCCCCAGGTTGGTGTTGCAGCGGCGTGCAACGTTTGGGCAGTTGATACTGGTTGATGCCCTCGATCGCACGCAGGGGAAGGCTGAAACAGGTGACCGCTGTCACTCGATAGGCCACATGCAGCAAACGCTTGATCACCCGCGAGTTGCTTCGACTGTGCAAGCGTTGATGCAATTGCCAGAAGCGGTGAGCCAAGCGCCCGAGTCGTCCACCAAAGATCATCAAGGCATCGAAGAACGGGATGTTCAGTGCACCGAGTTTCAGTACCCGATAGAGCTTGCCGTTAAGCATCACAACCGGGATGCATTCAATACCGTCGACCGATTCCGGTAGTTGGTTGACGACGTTGCGTACCACCCTCTGGATGCCCGAGTTGACCTTGGGGTGCTGGAATACGTGCGTGCATTCCACCAAAAGACGCGTCATTGCGTGCTCTCCGAGGTGGCCGGCGCGTTCGAGCGCGTGACGGTGGTCTTCGCGGCCAGCCACGAGCAGCCGACAAAATCCTCCTGGCGGTTGTTGATCACATGGAACACCAACCCGTAATCGCGCCACTCGAAGTTGCGGTCCAAGTGTGAATCCAGGCGTGACAGGCTCAACGCCACGGAATAGTTACCCTTGCCCAGCCCCATGACGAAAGCGAAGCGGTAGGTCACGCGCTCGCCAGCCTGCAGATCGGTCAGCGCCTGATCCTGGCGATGGGTGTTGATGCCGTACATGGCCTGGCCCAGGCGATCCTTGATCATGAAACCCAGTACCAGCCGCTCGATGTCCTGGCGAACTTCGACATCCACCTCCAGCACGACCGGCTGGCCGACTTCGGCAGCGTCGATGGACCGCTCATGTTTGTCGAGCAGCCGTACATTCAGAATCCTGGCTTCACCCGTTCCCGAAATGGTACTGACCTGGCCGCCAGAGAGCATTTCCTGACGCACGCTCTGACCTTCCCGCTCGGCGAGCAGGGCGTTGTAGTAATCCATGACGGTTTCGGGTGTGTCATGCATGGCCATGCGGCCGTTTTCCAGGAGGATCGCCGAGTCGCAGATCGACTGAATTGCCGAGCGGTCATGGGAGACGATCAGCAGTGTGGTACCGGCTTTGCGAAAACTGCGGATGCGGTCGAAACTTTTGTGCTGGAAGTAGGCGTCGCCCACCGACAGTGCTTCGTCGACGATCAAAATGTCCGGGCGCCGCGCGGTGGCCACACTGAACGCCAGACGCATTTGCATACCGCTGGAATAGGTGCGCACCGGGTGGTCGATGGCGTCGCCTATTTCCGCGAAACGTTCGATTTCCGGCATCAACGCTTCTATCTCTTCGACCTGCATGCCCAGCAGTTGCCCGGCCATGACCGCATTCTGCCGACCGGTAAAGTCCGCATGAAAACCCATGCCCAATTCCAGCAGGGCGGCGACGCGGCCTTCGAGTTCAATGGTGCCGCAGGTGGGATGGGTGGTGCCGGTGATCATCTTCAACAAGGTGCTTTTGCCGGCGCCGTTGACCCCGACGATACCCACCGATTCTCCGGGGGCAATCTGGAAGGTCACGTCCTGTAGTACCCAGTGCTGACGATGGCGGATCGGTGAGAACGGGACCAGCCATTCAACCAGTCGACTCCAGCGGGTAGGGTATTGTTTATAGGCCTTGCCCAGGCCGGTGACGCGTATGTGCCCCATCAGAGTTCATCCACCATTTCACCGACCCGCTGCCGAAACAGCCGCAGCCCGAAGATGAGGAGCAATACGCTGGCGAGCGTGATCGGCAGCAGCGAACTCCAGACAGGCCATTGGCCGTACAGGAAGATGTTCTGGTAGCTGGTGATCAGGTTGGTCAGGGGGTTGAGTTGCAGCAAACGCTGCACCCAATCGGGCAGGATGCTCATCGGGTAAACGATTGGCGTCAGCCAGAACCAGAATTGCAGGCAGATGGCGAAAAATTGCCCGACATCGCGAAAGAACACATTCAATACGCCAAGAATGATTCCCAACCCGGCACAGAACATCACTTGTAGCACCAGCAGTGGAATGAGCGCCAGCAACGCCAGGCCCGGTAGTCGACCGGTGATCAACAGAAAACCGAGGAACAAGCCGATGATGATTGCGAAGTTGATACCGGCATTCAACAGCACGATCACTGGCAGGCAGATCCGTGGAAAGCTGATTTTTTTCAGCAGGTTGGCGTTATCCAGAAACATGTTCTGGCTACGCACGGTGATTTCCGCGAACAAGCCCCAGGTCAGCAACCCGGCGCAAAGGTAGATGCTGTAGGCCATGCCGTCATCTACCCCAGGCAAACGCGCGCGCATGATCTGGGAAAAAATCACGGTGTAGACAATGATCATCGACAGCGGATTGAGCACGGTCCACAGGGCACCGAACAACGAATTGCGATAACGCGCCTGAAACTCTCGCTGGACGCTACCGAGGATGAATCCCCGATAGCTGCCCAGCGTACGGTAAAGGGAAAGCAGCATTCAAACCGTCCTGCCGTATTGATCTTCGAAGCGGACGATATCGTCCTCTCCCAGGTATTCGCCGCTTTGCACTTCGATGATCACCAGGTCGATCACGCCGGGATTCTCCAGGCGATGCTTGTGACCGGCGGCAATGAAGGTCGACTCGTTCTTGGCCACCAGGTGAGTGCCGGTGCCATTGTTGGTGACCTTGGCCATGCCTTCGACCACCACCCAGTGTTCATTGCGATGGTGGTGCATCTGCAATGACAGCTTGGCGCCAGGCTTGACCACGATGCGTTTGATCTTGAAGCGCGGGCCTTCCTCGAGCACGGTGTAGGTGCCCCATGGCCGGCTCACTGTACGGTGCAGGCGATAGGCTTCGTGTTCTTTGTCCTTGAGTTGCCTGGCCACCCGGCGCACATCCTGGGCGCGATCGGCATGGGCCACCAGCACCGCGTCGGCGGTGTCGACGATGATCAGGTTATCCACGCCCACGGTCGCTACCAGACGGTTTTCGTTCTGGACGAAGTTGTTGTGGCTGTCGATGAAAATCGACTCGCCGACGGCACGGTTGTTCTGTTCATCCGCCGGTACCAGCGCGGCCACCGCACCCCAGGAGCCGATGTCGCTCCAGTCGAAACGGGCCGGCACCACGGCCACTTTGTCGGAGCGTTCCATCAACGCGTAGTCGATGGAGATGTCCATGATTTCGCCAAACAGGGCCGATGACAGTTCCTGCTGCACGCTCCCGGCATTTTCCACGGGGGCACTGGCGGCCATGCAGGTCTGCGTCTGTTCCAGCAAGGCCGGAGCATGGGTTTGCAGTTCGGCCAGCAGGCTGGCGACCGAGAAGCAGAACATCCCGGAGTTCCACAGGAAGTTGCCGCTTTCCACGTAGTGCGTCGCGGTTTGCAGGTCGGGTTTTTCGACGAAGCGCCGCACGCTGGCAGCGCCTTTGTCGTCCAGTGGCGTGCCGGCCTCAATGTAGCCAAAACCGGTTTCCGGAGCGTTCGGCACGACACCGAAGGTCACCAGGTGACCGCTCCTGGCCAATGTCACGGCATGCTCGACCGCGTCCTTCAATGCCTCGACGTTGACGATCAGATGGTCGGCGGGCATCACCAGCATGATCGCGTCGTCGCCGTGCAGGGCCTGGAGGGAGAGGGCGGCGGCGGCAATGGCCGGCGCCGTGTTGCGACCCGTCGGCTCCAGCAGGAAGTGCCCGCGATGACGGCCCAGGTGCGCATCCCGAAAGTGATCCTTGCTCTGGAAGTAGTATTCGCGGTTGGTCACCGTGACGATATCGCCCCAGCCGTCGAGCAGCTCCGCGGCACGCCGATAGGTCTTGCCCAGCAGCGACTGGCCGTCAGGCAATGCCATGAACGGTTTGGGATGGCCTTCACGCGACACCGGCCACAACCTTGTCCCGGCACCGCCGGAGAGAATCACGGGAATCAGCATGGCCTACTCCTTGGCGACGCGTTTCATGTCCGCATCCATCATCATGCGGATCAAGGCATCCAGATCGGTCTTGGGTTTCCAGCCCAGCACTCGCTGGGCCTTGGCCGGGTTGCCGAGCAGCACTTCGACTTCGGCCGGGCGGAAGAACGCCGGGTCGATCTTCACGAAATCCCGGTAATCCAGGCCCACATGATCGAAGGCTATCCGGCACATCTCGCGCACGGTGGTGGTCACGCCGGTGGCCACCACGAAGTCGTCGGGTTTGTCCTGTTGCAGCATCAGCCACATGGCTTCGACGTAGTCACCGGCAAAGCCCCAGTCGCGCTTGACGTCGATATTGCCCAGGCGCAGTTCCTGCTGCTTGCCCTGCTTGATGCGGGCGGCGGCGTCGGTGACTTTGCGCGTCACGAACTCGATGCCGCGCAGGGGGGATTCATGGTTGAACAGAATGCCGCTGCTGGCGTGCAGGTTGAAGCTTTCGCGGTAGTTCACGGTGATCCAGTGGCCATAAAGCTTGGCCACGCCATATGGGCTGCGCGGATAGAATGGCGTGTTCTCGTCCTGCTGTTCGGCCTGGATCAAGCCGAACATTTCGCTGGTGGATGCCTGGTAGAAACGCGTGTGCGGGCTGAACTGGCGGATCGCTTCGAGCAGGTGGGTAACCCCCAGGCCGTCGACGATGCCGGTGGTCACCGGTTGATCCCAGGAGGCCGCGACAAAGCTTTGCGCGGCCAGGTTGTAGACCTCGTCCGGCGCCGACTTGATCACCGCACGCTGCACTGAACAGGCATCGGCCATGTCGCCGTCCAGGTAGACGATATCCGCCTCGACCCCCATCTCGCGCAGGCGCCAGCGCGAGTCGCTGCTGCGACGCGCGACCAGGCCGTGGACCTTGTAGCCTTTGTCGAGGAGCAGTTTGGCCAGATACGCGCCATCCTGGCCGGTGATACCTGTAATCAATGCACTTTTAGTCATTCTTGTCGTACTCGCTTCTCCCAGTCGGACAGGATCGCCCGCAGGGATTGTTGTGTTGTGATTTCAGACTTCCATCCGGTGGTCCGGGCCAGCCGGGCAGGGCTGCCGCATACCCGACGCTGATCGGCGGGGCGGAATCGCGCCGGGTCCTGGACCAGTTGCAGATCGACCTCGGCAAGATCTGCCAACTGTTCGATCAAACTGCGAATGCTCTGCTCGCGCCCCGAGCAAATGTTGTAGACCTGCCCCGGCGTGCCGTTCTCCAGCAATGCCAGATAGGCCGAGACCACGTCCCCGACATCGAGGAAATCGCGGGTGACGTCGATGTCCCCGACCTCCAGTAGTGGCGCTTGCAGGCCTTGTTTGATCCGGCAGATCTGGCGGGCGGCGCTGGCGATGACGAAGCTGTCTTTCTGCCCGCTGCCGATGTGGTTGAACGGGCGGGCGACCAGCACGGGCCAGCCTTCGCTCAGGCCCCATTGCAAACTCAGGAACTCTGCCGACAGTTTGCTCACAGCATAGGGATTGCGCGGGCAGGGCGGTTGCAATTCAGTGATGGGCAGATGCTCTTCAGCGACCTGGCCATAGACATCACCGGAGCTGACGTACAGAAACGTGCCGGTGAAGCCGCGCGCCTTGAGGGCTTGCAGCAGGTTCAGGGTGCCCAGCAGATTGATGTTCAGGGTGCCCGACGGATCACGAAAGGCCTGCGGGACGAACGTCTGGCCGGCCAGGTGAATCACCGCATCGGGCATGACCGGCCACAAGCCTTCGAGGCTGTCCGGCGCGGCAAGATCGTAGCGACCGGAAACAGGCAACAGCTCCCATTCCGAGGCGTCAGCCTGCAAACGCGATTGGATGTGCTGTCCAACGAATCCAGTCAGACCCGTGACAAACAGACGTTTTTTCAACAGCGACCCCCCGGTCATGCACTTCACCCTATTCCCACGGGCTTTACGGAAATTTCACGAACCAACAGGATGGTCCGAAAGGCAGGCGAAATGTTTGTTGTAGTTGTTTGGTGGTCAATCTGTGCCATTTGCTCGGCAATTTCAACAGGTCCAATCGTGACTGGTCAGTTCTCGTCAGCGTAGCCTGATTTATTCTCGTCGGGCGGTTCACGAATCCCCAACGGATGTGGTTAGAATGCCCCTCGTCACGATTACCCGGGGTTCGGCAGCGTCGCTTCGAAACTGCGAGAAACTGACCACTAAAACAAGAACGAAGACGGGCAGGATGACGATGGGCGAGCGCCAGTAACCACTGACTCGAACCGTGTTCTCCCCGTCATGGCGTGAGGCTGCCGGGATGGCGGTCTCACCGTGGGATACCATGAATTTTATTCTTTACTCCGACGTCAACGACAGCTCCATCAGCCAGAGTCTCGGCCGTCCCGAGTACAGTTATTACTTCGTGCTCAAGGCCTATCGCCCTGTGCTCGAAAGCCTTGGACGCGTGCATGTGGTGTCCTCCACCGTCGAGGTCGATCCGCTCTACAAACAGTTATTGGCCGCTGGCGAAAACAGCCTGTTCCTGTCGTTTACGCCGCCGCAGAAAACCCCGAACGACCTTGAGTGCCCGACGATCTGCGTGGTGGCCTGGGAGTTCGATTCGATTCCCGATGAACAATGGGATAACGACCCGCGCCAGGACTGGACGCAAATGCTGGCGCGCCAGGGCCGGGTGATCACGCTCTCCAGTCATACCGCAAGGGCAATTCGCCGGGCCATGGGCGAAGACTTTCCGGTGCTGGTGTTGCCGACGCCGTTGTGGGAAAACTTCGCCGACATTCGCAGTCGCCACACCAGCGCCCCGATCAGCGCCGGCTCGACCCTGAGCATCACGGGTTGCATCTTCGATACGCGCACACTCGGGTTGAGCGCCGATGCGCTGATTCCCGCCGTACCGACCGCCGAGGAACTGGCGGCGCTCGAGGCTGCGCTCGAGGCATTGAAGCCACCGCCGCTGACGCTCAAGCGCCGCTTGGTGATTGCTCGCCATTACCTGCATATGTGGCGCCTGGACAAAGGTAGATCGCTGCCAATCCCGGTGCATCGCACGCATTTTCTAAGCCAGTGGTATTGGGAAGGGATACGCGACTTGTTGTCGGATGCCGCCCATGAGCGCCTCGCTGGCTGGTTGCCGGCCATCGCAGGCCCGCAGACGATTGCAGTACCTGAGCCAGAACCGCGACAGTGGCCGGACACCTCCGCCCAGGTCGAAACACAGGTCGAGGGAGTGGTATACGTCACCGTGTTCAACCCGCGTGATGGTCGCAAGAACTGGCATCAGTTGATCAGCGCATTCTGCTGGGCGTTTCGTGAAACGTCTGACGCGACACTGGTGCTGAAGATTACCCAGAGCGATCTGTCGTCCTACCACGACGAACTGATGACATTGCTCGCACAGCTCTCGCCGTTCGCCTGTCGGGTGGTGGTCTTGCACGGTTATCTGGACGACGCGCAGTACGCCAGGCTGTACGAAGCCGCCAGTTATTACGTCAATGCCTCACGCTGCGAAGGGCTGTGCCTGCCGCTGATGGAGTTCATGGCCAGCGGTAAACCGGTGATTGCCCCGGATCACACGGCCATGGAGGACTATATCGATGAGCGTGTGGCGTTTGTGGTCAAGTCCAGCGAAGAGCTGACCATCTGGCCGCAGGACACTCGCATCATCTACCGCACCCTGCGTTTCCGGCCGGATTGGGGTTCGCTGAAAACCGCTTACGAAAACAGCTACCGCCTGGCCAAGGAACAACCACAGGAGTATCAGCGCATGTCCCTCGCCGCCGTCGAGCGCATGCACGGTTACTGCGCTTTCGCCCCGGTGCAGAAATGCATGGCGGATTTTTTCGGGCTGACGCCACAGGCTTTGCCGACAGCCACCGTGACGGATACCGCTTCATGCTGATCATCATTCATTCGGAAACCAACCAGCACACCATTGCCCAGAACCTTGGCCGCTCGGAGTACAGCTATTACTTCGTGCTCAAGGAGTACCGACCCGTGCTGGAGCGGTTGGGGCGAGTGGTAGAAGTCAGCGACCCGCAGACCGAAGTCGATGCCTTGTACATGGACTGTTTGTCCCGGGGTGAAGCGTGCGTGTTTCTGTCGTTCTCACCGCCTCATCGTACACCGGTCAATTTCACCTGCCCGACGCTGCCGGTGTTCGCGTGGGAATTCAGCACCATTCCCAACGAACCCTTTGCCGGTGACCCGCTCAATGACTGGCGCACTGTGTTGCAGGCAGCGGGTGCGGCGATTACACATTCCAGCTACACCGTGAATGCGGTGCGCGAGGCGATGGGCGCCGACTATCCGGTCATCGCGGTGCCAGCCCCGGTATGGGACCGGTTTTCCGAACGCGGCACCCACTTGCAACGTCAGCCGTTGGCCCGTCAGGTGCGGTTGACGCTCAAGGGGTTGCTGGCCGACAGCCGTGAACTCGACTTGCGAGCCTTCGGGCCCGTGGCAACCCGCGAAGGTGCGGGTATTGATTTCGATGCGCCGCCGAGTGAGCACGAGTTGGTCCTCGATGGCGTGATCTATACCTCGGTGTTCAATCCCGGTGACGGGCGCAAGAATTGGGAAGACATGCTCAGTGCCTTTTGCGTGACGTTTCGCGAGGTGGACGACGCAACGCTGGTGCTCAAGTTGACGCACCACGATGCCGAGCAAGCGCTGGCCGATATCCTTCACCACTTGTACAAAAACCAGTCCTACCGCTGCCGGGTCGTGCTGATTTACGGTTACCTGGCTGACGCGGACTATGAGCGACTCGTGCAAGCCACGAGTTATGTGGTCAACACATCCTATGGCGAAGGCCAATGTCTTCCGCTGATGGAGTTCATGTCCTGTGGCAAACCGGCGGTGGCGCCAAGGACCACGGCAATGATTGATTATCTGGACGCCGAAAATGCATTCCTGATTGACTCCACCGATGAGCTGACGGCCTGGCCTCATGACCCGCGCAGGGCGTTTCGTACCTTGCGCTACATCATCGATTGGGCGTCGTTGTGCAGGGCTTACCAATCAAGCTATGACGTGGCCAAGGGTGATCCCGGGCGTTATGCACGGATGTCCGTGCACGCAGTGGCCAGCCTCGAGAAATTCTGCAGCCAGGCGACTGCCGAGCAGCGGCTTGGCGTATTTTTTGAGCGTCTGTTCGAGAACCGTGTCGTGGAAACCCCTGAGGCATGATTCGCGCATTGGTCCGACGTTTCTTTCCAGAGACGAAACCCGAGCCCCGACCTGCACCATCGCCGGTCGAGCATTCCCGTGTGTCGCCAAGAGAGGTGGGCTTGCACGATGCCATGCATGACGGCTGGTTTGCGGGCGACAGCGGCGAATTGCTCAAGGGGTTTGCCATCACCGCCGACGACACCCTGCTGGATGTCGGTTGCGGCGAAGGCGTGGCGACCCTGTTCGCGGTTCGCCAGGGCGCTTCGGTGATCTTTACCGACAGTGAACATGACAAGGTTCGCGATCTTGCCCGGCAAGTGACCGCGCAATCGGACAAGCCGAACCTGGGGCTGGTCAGCAACAGTTTGCCGCTGCCCTTGGCCGATGGCTGCGCCAGCAAAGTCGTGTGCATGGAAGTGCTCGAACACATCGATCAGCCAGAGCCTTTCATGGCGGAACTGGTGCGCATGGGCCGCCCCGGTGCGCTGTACCTGCTGAGCGTACCGTCCCCGGTGGGCGAGCATTTACAGAAGGGCATCGCCCCGGCCAGCTATTTTCAATCGCCCAATCACGTACAGATTTTCAGCCCCGAGCAATTTGCCGCGCTGGTCGAGGGCGCGGGCCTGGTCATCGAGCATCGCCAGGCCTCCGGGTTTTTCTGGGTCATGGGCATGATTTTTTTCTGGGCCAGCGAACGGGCCGCCGGGCGTGAACTGGGTGGCGCGGTTCGCGACCGGATTCAGGCGCCGTATCCGCCACTGATGGAGAGCTGGGCGAAAACCTGGCAGGACTTGCTGGCCCAGCCCGACGGCTTGGCGATCAAGCGGATGCTCGATCGGTTCATGCCCAAGAGCCAGGTGATCATTGCCCGCAAACCGCAGGTCCGGGAGGGCGCATGAGCAACGACAAACGGATCATGGACATCGAGTTGCTGCGCGGCATTGCGGTGCTTGGCGTGCTGTTTCATCACCTGCAGGACAGCCTGTTCGCGGCGGCTGTTCCGTTGCTGCAGACCATCACGCTGTACTTCCAGCCGTGGTGGGGCGTGGATCTGTTTTTCGCGATCTCGGGCTTCGTCATTGCCCGCAGCCTGATCCCGGCCATGCGCCGCTGCACAACGCGCCGGGAATATTGGCAACAGACGCGCAACTTCTGGTTGCGCCGGGCTTTTCGCTTGCTACCGTCGGCCTGGTTGTGGCTGGCGCTGATGTTGCTGGCATGCCTTTTTCTCAATCGCTCCGGCGCATTCGGCACGCTGCAGGCAAACATTCAGGCGACTTTGGCCGGTGTGGCGCAGTACGCCAATTTCCGCTTTGCCGACAGTTTTTATCGCTACGAATACGGCACCAGTTTCGTGTACTGGAGCCTTTCGCTGGAGGAGCAGTTCTACCTGCTGTTTCCGTTGATGATCGTGCTGTTTCGCAAACACCTGGTGTGGGTGTTGCTGGCGTTGGTGGCGCTGCAATTGTTTACCTTGCGCACGCCGATCCTGATGGTGCTGCGCACCGATGCGCTGGCCCTTGGCGTGCTGTTGGCGATGTGGAGTACGCAACCGTCTTACCGGCGCTGGGAACCGACATGCTTGCGTCGTCCGTGGGCGGGCGTTGCCGCACTGATCGCGGTGTCGCTGCTGCTTAGCTTCATGGCGACGGATCGTTTCACCTTCACTTCCTACCGGATCGGCGTGATTGCGGTGCTGTGTGCGGTGCTGGTGTGGATCGCGTCCTACAACCGCGATTACCTGTTGCCGCGTGGCGTGCTCAAGAACCTGATGACGTGGGTCGGCAGCCGGTCCTACGGGATCTACTTGATCCATATCCCGGCCTGCTTGCTGGTTCGTGAATTCATTTTCCGTTTACAGGATGCCGGGCTGCCCAGTCCGGCTGGCCATCCGATTCTGATGTTGCTGATGGCTGGCGGCCTGATCGTGCTGCTGAGCGAACTCAACTACCGCTACATCGAAATGCCCATGCGCAACCGCGGCGCCTCGCTGGTCAAACGCCTGGGCGCCTCCCGAACAGCCGTCCCATCCTCTGGAGCTACCTCATGCTGAGCCTTTTGAAGAAACTCACGGCGGGCACGCCCGTGCCTGCGCAGCCAGAGACACCTCCGGCAGCGCCAGTGGCGGAGAAAGTCGACCCCTACATGCTCGGCCTGCACGATGCGATGCTCAGCGGCTGGTTCAATCAGCAGACCGGCGAACTGTTCACGGGCTTCCCGGTAACCCCCGAGGACACGCTGCTGGATGTAGGCTGCGGCGACGGCGGCAACGTGCATTTCTGCGGGATGCGCGGGGCGAAGATCATCATCGCCGATATCGACGCGGCCAAGGTCGAAGCGACCCGCCAACGCCTGAGCGATACACCGGCCCGCGATGTCGAATGCCATGTCACCGACTGCAACCCGCTACCGATTGCCGATGAAACCGCCACACGGGTGGTGTCGACCGAGGTCATCGAGCACGTGGACGATCCGGCGCAGTTCCTCGCGGAACTGGTGCGTGTTGGCAAACCGGGCGCGCTGTACCTGCTGAGCGTCCCGCACCCCAGCTCCGAAGACCTGCAGAAAGATATCGCGGCGGCCGAGTATTTCCAGAAGCCCAACCACATCCGCATCATCAGCGAAGAGCAGTTCAAGGCCATGGTCGGCGATGCCGGCCTGGAAGTGATCAGCCACAGCCAGTACGGGTTCTACTGGTCCATGTGGATGCTGCTGTTCTGGGAAGCCAAGGTCGATTTCAGCAATCCGGACCATCCGTTGCTCAACCACTGGGCGGATACATGGCAGGCGATCCTGGCCTCGCCACGGGGCGAACAGATCAAGCAGGCGCTGGATGCCGTGGTCGCCAAGAGCCAGGTGATCATCGCGCGCAAACCCTGATTGGCCAATTCTGTAGGAGCGGGCACCCGCTCCTACAGGGAAACGAGTTCAATCGCGATCAAGCTGGCCGGTAGCCATTGCCGCAAAAATGGGGAATTACACCCACCCCACCGGGTGTTTTCCACCAGATTCGAGGAAAACGCCTCCCTCATCCTTCCTCTCGATTGAAACATTAAGAAACATCCTGCTCATTAATCTGCGCTTTTTCTTCGCCCCAGGGTATTGGCTCATTTGTTGCGTTACCCCTCGGTGACCGCAACAACTGTCGTCCCGAACATCATGGAGACGGCGGGGCTTTTGCCGGATTCGGCATGACACGAGGGGTGGAAAATGAAACGCGAGACGCCACCATGCACCTCAATCGCCTCTAATGAGGAGCTTCCCATGAGTTCCATGATCAAGATCGGCATTGTTGACGATCACCCGCTGTTGAGGGATGGGGTCTCAATGGCGCTGAAGAAAATAGCTGACTTTCAGGTGGTCGAGCAGGGCGGGTCTGCCGATGATGCCATGGAAATTGCCGCTCGTTTTGCTCCGAATGTCTTGCTGATGGACGTCAATATGCCGGGCGATAGCTTTGCTGCCGTGCGGGCGATCTCGGCTTCTTCGCCGGCCGTTAAAATTTTGATGCTGACGGTATCCGAGTCCATCGAGGACGCCTATTCCGCCCTCGAAGCGGGCGCGCAGGGGTATGCGTTGAAAGGCATAAGCGGTCCTGAGCTTGTACAAGCGATCAGAAATGTTGCCAGCGGTGAAACCTTCATAACAACCAAACTTGCCAGCAAGCTGTTAACCAATATCAGAAAGCGCGGGGGGGACAAGCAAAAACTCGAGCTGACCCATCGCGAGGAACAGGTGATCCGGGAAGTATCCAAGGGCCTGACCAACCGCGAGGTTGCGATCAAGCTTGAACTCTGCGAGAAGACCATCAAGCACTACATGACGAATGTCATGTACAAGCTGCGCGTTCGTAACCGGACGCAGGCAGTCGCAGCCGTGATACGGCATTGGGAGAGCGACCATATATCCAGCCTTTGTGGTGCTCTTCAACGCCGCGACCTGGACAACGGTAAGGTGAACAACGAGCTGTAAGCGCTTGCGATGACTCGAGCGCACCGATCATTCTGGCCCTGAGGATCAGATTTTGAACTGTGCCCTGGCTTTGGTTCCGGCATGGGGTGTCGATTCAATGGTGAATACGCCGCCGAGGGATTCGACGCGATAGCGCATGCCGACAAGGCCCAGATGAGTCCTGGCTCGACCTGGCGCATTCGGCTTTTCGGTTGATATACCCACTCCCGCATCCTCGACCTGCACATGCAGAAGCCCTTCAGTGTGAGAGGCGCTGAGTTTTTGGCCTTTTCCTCCTGCGTGAACATAGGCATTGTTCAACGCTTCCTGGGCGAAGCGATAAATACCAATTTTCAGCGCGATCGGTACATCGTCCGGCAGCGTCTCAAGCTTCAGGTCAACGCACGTCTCGGTTCGCTCTTCGTGCCGCTCGGCAAGCAATACCAGCGCATCGTGCAGGGTCAGATCATTGATTTCCGGAAGTGCCAGGCCGAGCGATATTTCCCGCACTTCGTTCAAGGCATCCTTACCGGCACGCTTGATCATTTCGAGGGCCTCTACATCTGCGACGCCTACCGAGTCTTCGAGCTCTTCGAGACGAAGGAGAATAAGTGACAACAATTGGGCAGGACCATCATGAAGATCTGCCCCGATCCGACGCAGAGTAAGTTCATTGATTCTGGTGAATTCGCGATTGGCTTTAGTGACTTTGCGCTGAAGGGCAGCATTGTTTGAGTGCAACCTGGCTTGCTCATTCATTCGCCATTCAAGTGCTGTTTCTTGCTGTTTTATTATCTTGTCGCCACGCCGAACGATAAAAAACAACAATAAAATCATTGCCGTCGTTGCTGCTCCAACAATTGCCCACACCTTCTTGCGAACATTATCGATTTCGCGCTGCAACGCTTGCGCGGTTTCGTAAAACTCGCCAACCGCAACAATTTTTCCAGTACCGGCTTCGCGCAGTGGAGCAAAAATTTCATAGAGCGGAATATTCAGGCTTCGCTCAAAAGCATCCTCAACATCATCCACCGTAAAACTTTCAGCATCACTGTCCAACTCCGTATAAATCTTGCCCGTCAAGGCCTGAGAGATCTCCTCGGTCGGGAAAGTTTTCTGGACCGTGGATTTATCGGTGCTGTAGACAATCGTGCCGTCTGGAAGCCAGATCTTCACCGAGACAACATGTGTACTGAGCGAGGTGCTGGACAGCAAATGGTCAATGGTCTGAATAGTTTCATCGGGGAGTGCCTTTGCAGTGGTCAATTCCTGGGCGAAAGGTTCGAGAAGGTTCTGCATGTAACGCGCGCCCGTCTCTGCCGCCGTTTGAACCGTTGCATCCTCGATGCTCTGGCTTACAAGGTTTCCAACGAACGTCATGGTCAAACCCAGAATGATTGTGGCGCAGATTACGAACTGGGTTGAGCGGCTTAAATGGCGCAATTTCGCGCGGGTGCCCTGTCTCTCTGGCACTGCGCCACTGGAACTTTGGTCGGAGTCTGAATCGACCAAGGTCTGATCCGATTCATTGACCAAGGTCTCGGAATTTGGCTGGGCTTTCGTCTCTGTACACATCCGGGAGGCACCTCAATACTCATTTTCAAGGGAGTGTAAAACTGGTGTTTGAGGTTGAAGGCGGGAGGTGCGATGAGTATTTCAAAAAGATTCTCAAACAGTACTGGCGTTCCACTCGATCAGAACCAAACCCATGGTTCCAATGAGTTCCTGACACCTCCACCAGACGTGTGGAACCACTCGCCAATACATATTAGTCAATTCGCAGTCGATGCCAGTTTTCTCATGGATAAAAGGCTTGTTGACGAAGCCGCATGGACGCAGAACCGTGCCATCACCCCTGAGGAACTCCCGGACCATGGCGATCTTCGCGAGCCTGTTCCGGCCAATGACTCTGAACGCTGGATGTATGGCATCTGTGACAAGCCCCCTTTGCCTGGGAGCGCTCCATGGACAGATGCATAGAGCCCCGATACATGACGGGGCCTTTGGCAAGTTGCACCTTCTGTTCAACCTGCGTTCATGGGCCGTCGCCTCCTTGAGGGGCAATACCTGCCTGTAGGCACGGTTGTCACGGGGAACTGATCCTCAATCGAGCACTGCTGATTGCACGCCATTCAGCAAGGGCTCGGTGCGCCCGCAATAGCAGGTCCCGTCGTTCACTTTTCGCTTTTCAGTTATGGGGTTCAGCACTAAACCACGCGTTTACAGCCGTGTTTCATGCGCGTGGTTTCCTGATTGGTTAAGCATCGAGGAAACAGCCATGGCCAGCTTCATCAAGTCCGATCTCGAATTCATTCTCGAACAAATTTTCATCGCTGAACGGCATGCGGCAGGCGAGAGTCTGGCCGACATGCTGCCGAACGTCGAAGTTCCCTTCGGCCTGCGCACCATCACCGGCATCGACAACAACCTGGCCAATCCCCAGTTCGGTGCCGCCGACAATTTCTTTCCGCGCATGACGACGCCGGTGTTCAATACCGCGCAGGTTCAGCCGGTCGGTTTCTTCGGTCCCACCGATCCTGGCGGAACCACGCCCACCTCCTATCTGCAGACCAGCGGTGCGGTCTTCGATTCGCAGCCGCGCACCATCAGCAACCTGATCGTGGACCAGACCGCCAACAACCCGGCTGCGGTCGCGGCCGCAGCGGCCAATCCGGATTCACAGACCGTCACCAGCCCCGGCCTGGATGGCCTGTTCGGCACCGCCGACGACGTTTCCGTTTTCCAGATTCCCAACATCACGCCGGATGCAGGCCTGACCGTACCGTTCAACCAGTGGATGACGTTCTTTGGCCAGTTCTTCGACCATGGCCTGGACCTCGTCACCAAGGGCGGCAGCGGTACAGTCTTCATTCCGCTGCAGCCCGATGACCCGCTCTTCGTACCGGGCAGCCCGACCAACTTCATGGTGCTGACGCGTGCCACCAATCTGCCTGGCCCCGACGGCATCCTGGGCACCGCCGATGACATCCACGAGCAGAGCAATACCACCTCGCCGTTTGTCGACCAGAACCAGACCTACAGCTCGCATCCCTCGCACCAGGTGTTCCTGCGCGCCTATGAACTCAACGCCGCCGGCGATCCGGTCGCCACTGGCAAGCTGATCACCAATCGTGACCTGGGCGTCGATGGGCATTTCGGCACCGCGGATGACGTCGAAATCGGCGGCATGGCCACCTGGGCAGTCGTCAAGGCCCAGGCCCGTGATCTGCTCGGCATCAATTTGACCGATGCGGACGTATTCGACGTACCGCTGCTGGCGACCGATGCCTACGGCAACTTCATCAAGGGGCCCAACGGTCTTCCACAAGTCGTGATGAAAGGCGCGGACGGCATTGCCGGCACGGCCGATGACGTGCTCGTCGAGGGGAATCGGGCCGCGCCGATCAGCCTGACGAACGCCGTGCGCACCGGCCACCAGTTCCTCATCGACATCGCCCACAGCGCCGATCCGACCGGTGGCCTGACGGCTGACACGGACACCGTCATTGGCGGCCCGCAAGCACCCGGCACCTATGACAACGAGCTGCTCGACAAGCACTACATCGCCGGCGATGGCCGCGTCAACGAGAACATCGGCCTGACCACGGTGCATTCCATTTTCCACAGCGAGCACAACCGGCTGGTCGAGCAGACCAAGGAGACGGTGCTGGCTTCTGCCGACCTCGATTTCCTCAACAAGTGGCTGATGCCCGACGCTCAACTGACAGCGCTGCCAGTGACGCCGGCCGAAATCGCGGCCCTGCACTGGAACGGCGAGCGGTTGTTCCAGGCCGCCAAGTTCGGCACCGAGATGCAGTACCAGCACCTGGTGTTCGAGGAATTCGCGCGCACCATCCAGCCGCAAGTGGACGTCTTCCTGGCACCCATGGGCAACGACACCACCATCAATTCGGCGATCGTCGCCGAGTTCGCGCACACGGTTTTTCGCTTCGGTCATTCGATGCTGCTGGAGACGGTCGATCGTTTCGACCCCAACTTCAACGTCGTCGGCGACGGCAATCCGGTCGACCCGGGCAATCAACAGACCGGCCTGATCGCAGCCTTCCTCAACCCGCTGGCATTTGCCGCGAGCGGCCCGACCCCTCAGGAGGCGGCTGGCGCCATCGTGCGCGGCGTGACTCGGCAGGTGGGCAACGAGATCGATGAGTTCGTCACTGACGCTCTGCGCAACAATCTGGTCGGCCTGCCGCTCGACCTTCCCGCGCTCAACCTGGCACGTGGCCGGGACGCCGGCATCCCGTCACTGAACGCGGCGCGGCGCGAGTTCTACCACATGACCGGCGACAGCCAGTTGACCCCCTACACGAGCTGGGCCGACTTCGTGCAGCACATGAAGCACCCGGAATCGCTGATCAACTTCATCGCCGCCTACGGCACGCATTCAACCATCACTGCTGCCACGACGCTGGCGGACAAGCGCGCCGCGGCTGCGGATCTCGTGCTCGGCGGCGCCACGGCACCGGCCGATCGCCTGGACTTCCTGAACAGTACCGGTGCCTGGGCCAGCACCGCCGGGGCGGACGGTATTCTGCACACCGCCGACGACGTGACCACCACCGGCCTTGACGCCATCGACTTCTGGATCGGTGGCCTGGCCGAGGAGAAGATGCCCTTTGGCGGCCTGCTGGGTTCGAGCTTCAACTTCGTCTTCGAAACCCAGTTGGAAAATCTGCAGAACGGTGACCGCTTCTACTATCTGGCCCGCACCGCAGGGCTCAACTTCGGCACCGAGCTTGAGAACAATTCGTTCGCCAACCTGGTGATGCTCAACAGCAACGCAACGCACCTGCCGGCCAACATATTCCAGACACCGGCCTTCATCCTCGAGGTCGACCCGCTGCACCAGTTCAACCAGAGTGTGGTGGCCGGCCCTGACGGTATTGTCGGCACGCTCGACGATCTGCCAGCCAACGCCGACCCGTTTGGCCCGTCGGATCACCCGATCGGCTCACCACGGAATGACCCTTTCACACCGCTGGTGATCCGCGACAACCCCGACACGGTAGGCCCGGATACCAACTACCTGCACTACACCGGCGGCGATACGGTTGTGCTGGGCGGCACGGCCGGCAACGATATCCTCATTGCCGGTGACTCGGACGACGATACCGTCTATGGCGACGGCGGCAACGACCGGCTCGACGGCGGCTACGGCAACGACAACCTCTTTGGCGGCGCCGGTGACGACATCATCACCGACATCGGCGGCGACGACGTCATCCACGGCGATGACGGCAACGACGTCATCCAGGCCGGTAACTCGACCCTGGCCGGCAACAACCTGGTCCTGGGTGGTGCGGGCAAGGATTTCATCATCACCACCGAAGACATCACGATGACCTTCGGCGGCGCGGGTGACGATTTCATCCTCGGCGCCAAGGTCAACCTCGCGCCGACCGGCAACGAAGGCGATGACTGGATCGAGGGCGGCACCCAGGACGGTGCGCCCGGCGATAACATGAGCCCGACACTGACCGACGATGTGCCCGGCAACGACATCTTCATCGGCACCGGCGGATTCGATGAAATGATCGGTGAAGGCGGCGACGACATGTTCGTCGCCAGCGATGCCCAGGACAAGATGGACGGCATGTCCGGGTTCGACTGGACCACCTACAAGAATGACAAGTACGGCGTGACCGTCGACATGGTCGTTCCCTTCTTCAGTCCCTATCACCCGGTGGCCGATGCCGCGGGCAATATCGTGGGTGCATTCGCGCAATCGGCCGATGCGGTCTATGACCGGTTCGCCGAAGTGGAGGGCCTGTCGGGGTCGGCCTTCGGCGACTTCCTGCGCGGCGATGAACAAAACGCCGCCATCATCGCCAACATCACCGCCAGGGGCAGCATCCTCACCAACTTCGATCTCGTCAGCGGCCTGCGCGACTTTGTCGGCAGTGCCGGTTTCGGTGCCGACGGTATCGGGGGGACGGCCGACGATCAGTTCGGCGCGGGCAACATCATCCTCGGCGGCGATGGCAGCGACATCATCGAAGGCCGTGGCGGCAGCGACCTCATCGACGGCGACAAGTGGCTCAACGTGCGCATCAGCGTGCATCAGAACCTGGATGGCACCGGACCGGAAATTGCCAGCTTCGACAGCATGACGCCGCTGATCCCGCTCATGCTCAACGGCACCTTCAATCCCGGCCAGCTCGTCGCCGTGCGTGAGATCCTGCCGGGCGTGGGCGGCTTCGACACCGCCAACTTCCTGGGCCCGCTGGCGAACTACACAGTCACCGTCAACGATAACGGCACGCCGGCCGACTTTTCCGACGACATCGTCACCGTGACCGACAATGTCGGCAAGGAAGAAACCGACCGACTCACCCATATCGAGCGGCTGCAGTTCTCCGATCAGTCGATGGTCCTCGTGCCCGGGCTCAACGCTGAGCCCGTGGGGGCGCTGGCGGTGGATAACACCACGCCGACCGTTGGCCAGGTACTGACGGTGTCGGCGGCAGGCCTCACCGATGGCGACAACGCGGGCGGGGCGATCCACAATTCCATCAGCTACGTATGGCAGTTTGAAGCGACACCGGGCTCGGGCGTCTTCGAGGACATCATCCTCGGGCCAGGCCGCATCGGTATCGGCTTTACCAGAGCGGACACGCCCACTTTGAAGGTGACGTCGGATCTTGCCGGCCTGGCGGTGCGCGTCAAAGGCATCTATGTGGACGATCATGGCGTGACCGAGCAGGTATTCTCGGCACCGACCACGTTAATTGCAGCCGCGCCACCGGCCCCCGTGGCGGCGCCTTCGCTGATCGATCCGCAGACCACGGCCCCCAGCAATGGTGTGCGTTACACGCAATCGGACCTGGCGTTCATCCTTGACCAGATCAAGATCGCCGAACACCACGCGGCTGGTGAGAACCTGAACTCGCTGCTCGACAACATACGGATGCCATTCGGTTTGCGTACCGTCGAAGGGACGGAAAACAACCTGCTCCATCCCGAGTTCGGTGCCGCCGATAACCCATTCCCGCGCCTGACCACGCCGGACTTCCGCCCGGCCGAAGCCGGTACGAGTTACACCCAGACCAGCGGCCTGGTGATCGACTCGCAACCGCGGACCATCAGCAACCTGATCGTCGACCAGACCGCCAACAACCCGGCGGCGGTCGCGGCCACCTTCGATCCTGGCCTGGATGGCGTCCTCGGCACCGCTGACGATGTCCTCAAGGTCGGTGCGCAGGTGGTGACCGGAACCCGCACAGACGGCACGACGTTCCAGACATTCTTCGACCCGAACGTGAGCCCCGACGCGGGCCTGACCGCGCCCTTCAACCAATGGATGACCTTCTTCGGCCAGTTTTTCGACCATGGCCTGGACCTTGTCACCAAGGGCGGTTCGGGCACCGTGTTCATTCCGCTGCAGCCCGATGACCCGCTGTTCGTGCCCGGTAGCCCGACCAACTTCATGGTGCTGACGCGCGCCACCAATCTGCCAGGTCCCGATGGCATTCTGGGCACGGCCGACGACATCCACGAGAACACCAACACCACCTCGCCGTTTGTCGACCAGAACCAGACGTACAGCTCGCATCCTTCGCACCAGGTGTTCCTGCGCGCCTATGAGCTCAACGCAGCGGGCGATCCGGTCGCCACCGGCAAGTTGATCACCAATCGTGATCTGGGCGCCGATGGGCATTTCGGCACCGCTGATGACGTTGAAATCGGCGGCATGGCCACCTGGAAAGTGGTCAAGGCGCAAGCCAATGATCTGCTGGGGATCAACCTCACGGATGCCGACTTCGACAACGTGCCATTGCTGGCGACCGACGCCTACGGCAACTTCATCAAGGGTCCGAACGGCTTTCCGCAGGTGGTGATGTTGGGTGCGGACGGCATTGCCGGTACGGCCGACGACGTGCTCGTCGAGGGCAATCCGGCGGCGCCCATCAGCCTGGTCAACGCCGCGCGCACAGGCCATGCCTTCCTCAACGACATCGCGCACACCGCCGTTCCGGTGGACGACAACGGCGTAGCGCTGCTGCCCGATGCCGACACTGTCACGGGTGGCACGCCTGCGCCAGGCTTCTACGACAACGAACTGCTGGACGCGCACTACATTGCCGGCGACGGCCGGGTCAACGAGAACATCGGCCTGACCACCGTCCATTCGATCTTCCACCATGAGCACAACCGGCTGGTCGATCACACCAAGGAGGTGGTCCTGGCGACTGCGGCAAGCGGCGATGTATCGTTCCTCAACGAGTGGCTGCTGACTCCCGTCACTGCTGTTCCCGCCGACACTTCGACCCTGGACTGGAACGGCGAGCGCCTGTTCCAGACGGCGAAGTTCGGTACCGAAATGCAGTACCAGCACCTGGTGTTCGAGGAGTTCGCGCGGACCATCCAGCCGATGGTCGATCCGTTCTTCGCCCCGGGCCAGGTGTACGACACTGCGATCGATCCAAGCATCGTTGCCGAGTTCGCACACACCGTCTATCGCTTCGGACACTCGATGTTGCTGGAGCAGGTCGACCGGCTGGATCCGAACTTCGCCTCGAGCGATATCGGGCTGATTCAGGCCTTCCTCAATCCGCTCGAGTTCGCCGGCAGCGGCGCCACTCCGGAAGAGGCGGCCGGTGCCATCGTGCGCGGCGTGACCCGGCAGGTGGGCAACGAGATCGATGAGTTCGTCACCGAAGCCCTGCGCAACAACCTGCTCGGCCTGCCGCTCGATCTGGCCTCCATCAACCTGGCGCGCGGCCGCGATACCGGCATTCCGTCCCTGAACGCGGCGCGGCGGGAGTTCTATTTGCCCACCGGTGACGCCGAGCTCAAGCCCTACACGAGCTGGGCCGATTTCGTGCAGCACATAAAGCACCCGGAATCGCTGATCAACTTCATCGCCGCCTACGGCACACACTCGACCATCACCAGCGCCACCACGCTGGCGGACAAGCGTGCCGCGGCTGCGGACCTGGTGCTCGGCGGCGCGACTGCACCGGCCGACCGTGTCGACTTCCTCAACAGCACGGGTGCCTGGGCCAGCAACGCGGGTGCGGACGGTATTTTGCACACGGCGGACGATGTGACCATCACCGGCCTGGATGCCGTCGATTTCTGGGTTGGCGGGCTGGCCGAGGAGAAGATGCCCTTTGGCGGCATGCTCGGCTCGACCTTCAACTTCGTCTTCGAGAACCAGATGGAGAAACTCCAGGACGGCGACCGCTTCTACTATCTGGAGCGCACCGCCTCGATGGACTTTGGCGCCGAGCTTGAGAACAACACGTTCGCCTCGCTGGTGATGGCCAATACCAACGCAACCCACCTTTCGGGCAGGGTTTTCCTGACCCCGGCCTACACCCTGGAGGTCAATCAGGCGCAGCAGTACAACCCGAGCGTGATTGCCGGTCCCGACGGCGTTGTCGGCACCGCCGACGATCTGCCGGCCAATGCCGATCCATTCGGTCCGTCGAACCATCCAATTGGCTCGCCGCGCAGTGACTTCCTCACGCCGCTGGTGATCCGCGACAACCCCGCCACAACGGGCCCGGATACCAACTACCTGCACTACACCGGCGCGGACACGGTCGTGCTGGGCGGCACGGCCGGCAACGACATCCTCATTGCCGGTGACTCGGACGACGACACGGTCTATGGCGATGCCGGTAACGATCGGATCGATGGCGGCTACGGCAACGACCAACTCTTTGGCGGTACCGGGGACGACATCATCACCGACGTGGGCGGCGACGACGTCATCCACGGCGAGGACGGCAACGACGTCATCCAGGGCGGCAACGGCCTCAACCTGATCCTTGGCCAGGCTGGCCAGGACTTCATCATCACCGGCGAGGACTCGGCCGACAGCAGCGGTGGGCTGGGCAACGACTTCATCCTCGGCAGCAAGGCGAACGAGTTCGCCCGCGGTGGTGAGGGCGACGACTGGATCCAGGGCGGATCCGCCGATGGTGTTGCCGGCGACAACTTCGACGCGTTCGGCAATGACCCGATCAACGGCAACGATGTCTTCATGGGCGATGGCGGACCGGACAACTTCGACGGGGAGGGCGGCGATGACATCATGATCGGCAGCCCCAGCGAAGCGGACCGTTTCATCGGGTTCTCCGGGTACGACTGGGCGACCTACAAGGACGATCCTGCCGGAATCACCATGGGCCTCAACTCCAGGCTGCGCTTCTTCGACCAGCCAGCGGTACCGGGCTCCAACGCGTCGATCCTGGCCCGGCTGGACCTGGTGGAAGGGTTGTCGGGATCGTCCCACGCCGATTTCCTCAGCGGCGATGACTCCACTGCCGACTTGCTCGCCGTTGCTGGCGCCAAGGGCAGCGTGCTCACCAACTTCGGCCTCATCAGCGGCCTGCGGGAACTGGTCGGTAGCGCCGGCAACGGCGTGGACGGCATCGCCGGCACAGCCGACGACAAGTTCGACGGGGGCAACATCATCCTCGGTGGCGCCGGCAGCGATGTCATCGAAGGCCGTGGCGGCAACGACATCATCGATGGCGACAAGTGGCTCAACGTGCGCATCAGCGTGCGGCAGAACATCGATGGCACCGGGCCGGAAATCGCCACCTTCGACAGCATGACACCCCTGGTCCCGCTCATGATGAACGGCACCTATAACCCCGGCCAGCTCCAGATCGTGCGCGAAATCCTGACGGCGACCGGTCCCGACTTCGACACGGCGTTGTTTTCCGGCAATCGTGTGGACTACACCGTGGTCGATAACCTCAACGGCACCTTTACGGTGACCGACAGTGTCGCTGGCAGGGACGGCACCGACACCCTCAGCCATATCGAGCGGTTGCAGTTCGCCGATCAGGCGATGGTGCTCGGCGGTTTGAACTCGGCGCCAGTCGGTTCGTTGCGCATCGACGATCCAACGCCCGCCGTCGGCCAGACGCTGACGGTATCGGCGGCAGACATCACCGATGCCGACAACACGGCGACCGGCGGCGCGATCACCAGCCCCATCAGTTACTTCTGGCAATTCGAAGCGCGCCCCGGCTCGGGTGTCTTCGAAGACATCACCTTCTTTGCCGCCGGCGAGGTTGCGCGTGCAGAGGGCACGACTGTCACAGTGGGCTCGGAACTCAGGGTCGCACCACCGGCAACCCTCATTGGCGCCGTGCCGGCTATTCCGCAACTCGTCGTGGCAGCCGGACTGGCCCTGCGCGTCAGGGCAGTCTACAAGGATGCCAATGGCGTGCTGGAAGAGGTGTTCTCGGCGCCGACCGCACCGATCACGGCGGCCGGTACCGGTACCATCAATATCCTGCCGGTTGGCACGGTGCTGATCAGCGACACGACCCCGGCGAAAGACGCGATCCTGACCGCCACGGATGCGTTCACCGACGCCAACGGGACCACGACCTCGGTGATTGCCCACCAGTGGCAAATGGGCAGCGGTGCGATCTTCACCGATATCGTTGGCGCGACAGGCACGACCTTCACACCCGGCCAGGCGCAGGTCGGTCAGCAACTGCGTGTCGTCGCGACTTACACCGATGACTTGGGCACGCTCGAGCGAGTCACCTCTGCCGCAACGTTCGTGGTCAGTGATGTGTTTGTCGGTACCGCCGGTGTCGATGTATGGACCGGCACGGCAGGCGACGACGTGGCCAGCGGAGGTGCTGGCAATGACATCCTCAACGGCTTGGGCGGCAACGACATCCTCAATGGCGATGCGGGCAACGACCTCCTCATTGGCGGTACGGGGAATGACCAGATGGCCGGCGGAACCGGCAACGATACCTACCGCGTCGATTCAGTCGGGGACGTGGTGGTCGAGGCGCCGGGCGAGGGGCAGGACTCCGTTCAGACCACGCTGGGCAGTTACACGCTGGGCGCCAATGTCGAACATCTGCTTTACCTCGGGACCGGCGACTTTGTCGGCAACGGCAACGCGTTGAACAACGTCATGACCGGTGGAGTGGGGAATGACACGCTCAACGGCGGTGCCGGCAACGACACATTGCTCGGTGGCGCCGGCAACGACGTGCTCATTGGCGGTGCGGGCAATGACCGGATGACCGGCGGAGTCGGCAACGATACCTTCCTCGTCGATTCGAACGGAGACCAGGTGGTCGAGGCGGCAGGTGAGGGTTCCGATTCCGTACAGACCACGCTGACCAGCTACACGCTGGGCGCCAATGTCGAGCATCTGCTCTACCTCGGCGCCGGCAACTTCACCGGCAACGGCAACGCGCTGAACAACGTCATCACCGGCGGGGTGGGCAATGACAGCCTCAACGGCGGTGACGGCAACGACACATTGATGGGCGGTGCCGGCAATGACGTCCTCACTGGCGGCACGGGTAATGACGCAATGGTCGGCGGAGCCGGCAACGATACCTTCCGCGTCGATTCAGTCGGGGACCTGGTGGTCGAGACGGCGGGCGAGGGTGCCGACTCCGTACAAACGACGCTCAACAGCTACACACTGGGCGCCAATGTCGAACATCTGCTCTACCTCGGAGCCGGAAACTTCACTGGCACCGGCAACGCGTCGAACAACGTCATGACCGGTGGGGTGGGTGATGACACCCTCAACGGTGGTGACGGCAACGACACATTGCTGGGTGGTCGCGGCAACGACGTCCTCAATGGCGATGCGGGGGCCGACCGGTTGGAAGGCGGAGCCGGCAATGACACCTACCGCGTCGATTCAGCCGCGGACGGAGTCATCGAGTTGGCGGGTAACGGTGAGGACTCGATACAGACGTCGCTGTCCAGCTACACACTGGGCGCCAACACCGAGCATCTGCTCTTCACCGGGGTCGGCAACTTCGTCGGTACCGGCAACGCGTCGAACAACGTCATGACCGGTGGGGTGGGGGATGACATCTTCAACGGCGCGGGCGGCAACGACACATTGCTCGGTGGCGCCGGCAACGACATCCTCGATGGCGGTGCGGGTAACGACAGTGTTGCTGGCGGTGCCGGCAACGACACGATGAATGCCGCCAGTGGCAACGATATCTTTGTGTTCGCTGCGGCCTTCGGTAACGACCGGATCCTCGGCTTCGATACCGATGCGGCGGGAGGTCAGGATCTGCTCAACATCGCCGGGCTGAACATCACGGCAGCGACCTTTGGCAGCAGTGTCAGCGTCGTCGATCTCGGGGCGGATACGTTGCTCAACTTCGGCGCGGACTCCATCACCCTGGTCGGTGTGGCCGATCCAACAACTGTCACGGCCTCGGACTTCATTCTGGCCTCGTAAGGTCCTGGCAAGTCCTGTCGCAGAACGGAGGGGAGGGCAATGGATGCCCTCCCTTTTCTTGTTTCTCAAATATAAATCCTGCTAATACTTCGAATAATAAATAGAAAATTGACTAATCATTGTCCCGAAACGAAAAATCATCCCCAGACCGTCGCCATGCCAGCGCTGAACGGGTGGAACTGGCCAAGGCCTGAGCTGAATTTTCCGGGAGAAACTCATGTTGAAGATTAATGGCGATCGCCTCTGGGCGAGTCTGATGGCAATGGCCGAAATCGGTGCCACCGCCCGTGGCGGCAGCTGCCGCCTGGCCCTGAGCGACGAGGACAAGGCCGGTCGCGAACTGTTTGCCCACTGGTGCCGCGAAGCCGGCATGACCCTGAGCGTGGATGCCATCGGCAACCTGTTCGCCCGCCGCGCCGGTACTGATCCCGACGCTGCACCGGTGATGATGGGCAGCCACCTCGACACCCAACCCGAAGGCGGACGCTTCGATGGCGTGTACGGCGTGCTCGCCGGCCTGGAAGTGGTGCGTTGCCTGAACGATCTGGGCATCCAGACCCGCAAGCCGCTGGAAGTGGCGGTGTGGACCAATGAAGAAGGCGCACGCTTCACCCCGGCGATGTTCGGTTCGGCAGTGTTCACCGGCATCATGGCGCTGGACACCGCGCTGGCGGTGCGCGACATCGATGGCATCAGCGTTGCCGAGGCGCTGCAACGTACCGGTTATGCCGGCGGGCGCCCGCTGGGTGGCGCGGTGGATGCGTACTTTGAAGCCCACATCGAACAGGGGCCGATCCTCGAGGACAACGCCAAGAGCATTGGCGTGGTCAGTGGCGGCCAGGCGATTCGCTGGCTCGACGTACGGGTCGAAGGCATGGCGGCCCACGCCGGCACCACGCCGATGCCGCTGCGCAAGGATGCCTTGTACGGCGTGGCGCAGATGATCCAGGCCATCGAAAGCCTGGCGGCGGACTTCGCCCCCGAAGGCCTGACCACGGTCGGTGAGCTGAGCATCAACAAGTCGTCGCGCAACACCATTCCGGGCCTCGTCAACTTCACGGTCGACTTGCGTCATCACCGCGATGCAACCATCGAGGCTATGGAACGGCAGGTCCGTGCGCGGCTTCAGGCAATCGCCGACGATCGCGGATTGAAACTGGCAATCACCCCACACTGGATCAGTCCGGCGACGCCATTCGACGCTGACTGCGTGGCGGCGGTGCAACAGGCCGTGAATGCGTTGGGCTACGCCCAGCAATCGATCGTCAGCGGTGCCGGGCATGACGCGATCCACCTGGCGCGGTACTGCCCGACGGCCATGGTATTCATCCCTTGCGTCGCAGGCTTGAGCCACAACGAAGCCGAAGATGTACTGCCCGAGGATGTTCGACAGGGCGCCGATGTGTTGCTCAACGCAGTTCTGTCGCGCGCCGAAAAAGTCAACTGAACCCAGGCCCCCTGTAGGAGCGAGCATGCTCGCGATGGCGGCACAGGCACCGCAGGGGGTCAGACCGCCAGTGTCATCGTTGGCGACCATCGCGAGCGTGCTCGCTCCTACAGGTATTCATTCCATGCGCAGTTTTTTCCACCCCGAACAATTGCTCCACCACCCACGCAGTTACTACTCCCGTGGCCAGATGCGCACGCCGCAGGAAGTGCCGGAGCGTGCGCAGCGCCTGGTGCAGGCGTCTCATGCGTTGGGTTTTACCGTTGAACAACCGGCCGATGCCGGTCTCGCTCCGCTGCTGGCTGTGCACGGCGCCCCGTACCTGGCGTTCCTGCAGGAAGCCCATCAGCGCTGGAAGGAAATTCCCGAGGACTGGGGGGACGAGGTGATGTCGAACATCTTCGTGCGCGAACCCAATGCCCTGCGCGGGATTCTTGCGCAAGCCGCGCGCTATCTGGCCGATGGCAGTTGTCCGGTGGGCGAGCAGACCTGGCGTTCGGCCTACTGGTCGGCGCAAAGCGCCATCGCCGGTGCCCGGGCGTTGCTCGATGGCGAGCCGGCAGCCTATGCCTTGTGCCGTCCACCGGGTCACCACGCCCGGGCCGAAGCGGCGGGCGGTTTCTGTTATGTGAACAACGCGGCGGTGGCGGCGCAGGTATTGCGTGCCGGTTTTTCGCGGGTGGCGGTGCTGGATACCGATATGCACCACGGGCAAGGGATTCAGGAGATTTTCTACGACCGCGATGACGTGCTCTACGTTTCGGTGCACGGCGACCCGACCAACTTCTATCCGGGGGTCGCAGGTTTTGCCGAAGAGCGCGGTACCGGGTCAGGCGAGGGTTTCAACCTGAACTTGCCGATGGCTCATGGCGCCAGCGAGGCCGACTTCCTCGAACAATTGGAGGTTGCGCTCAAGGCGGTGACGGACTTTGGCGCCGAGGTGCTGGTGCTGTCCCTGGGCTTCGATATTTTCGAGCTGGACCCGCAAAGCAAAGTGGCGGTGACCCGCGAAGGTTTTGCCGTGCTTGGCCAGCGGATTCGCAGCCTCGGGCTGCCGTGCCTGATCGTGCAGGAGGGCGGCTATCACCTGGAGAGTCTGGAGGATAATGCCAAGGCGTTTTTTGTCAGCCCTGAGGTGTGGCAGCTCTGATTTATCGGCGTCTGTGACGACGCCTTCGCGAGCAGGCTCGCTCCCACAGTCGAAGATTGGCGGGCGACGCTGAACCTGTGGGAGCGAGCCTGCTCGCGAAGAACGCTGATACGGTCCACCTGACGGAACACAAGCGCCCTACGGCACTTGCCATAGCCCTGACGTTAACGTAAAGATTGCGGCAGGGCGCCGACGTATGACGGCGCAGGGCGGATGACCCGGAGCGCTTGATGACGCTGATAAAAACAAATTCCCCCAAACAGCATCGCGAAGCCCGGCTGGCCCGGGAAAAACTGCACCTGGAAGGCGAAGTGCCGGACGGCGTCCTGCGTGCGGAAATCGATGCTTCGTGGCGACGCAGCCTGAGCCATGGCGTGCATTTCAATGCCAAGCACGAGCTGGCGCTGGAATCGAGCGCCAGCCTCGACGTGTTGCTGGCCAGCAATCGCCTGCTGATCGACGCCGCGTTGCCGGCCATCGATTACCTGGCCGAACGTCAGGGCAAGGAAGGGCTGATCATCCTGGCCAACTCCGATGCCACCATCCTCGCCGTCGAAGGCCGCGCCGACCGTCTCAAGGGCAGTGGCCTGCAGGACATTACCCTCGGCGCCTGCTGGAGCGAAGCGGTCCGTGGTACCAACGCCCTCGGCACCGCGCTGGTGGAAGCGCGACCGACCCTGATCGATTGTGGTGAACATTACCTGGATCGCCTCACTGATTTTTCCTGCACCTCGGTGCCGATCCATTGCCCCCGGGGCGACATTCTTGGCGTCCTCGACCTGACCCGCGAAGGCCCGCTCGGCCGCGCCCACGACAGCACGGCGCTGTTGGCCATGGCTGTCAGCCAGATCGAAAGCCGGGTGTTCAACGCCAGTTATCCGGACGAAATCGTCCTGGCTTTCCACAGTCGACGGCAATACCTGGAGTCCCCGTGGCAAGGCTTGCTGGCGGTGAGCCTCGGCGGGCAGATCCTGGCGGTCAGCGCCCAGGCCTGCCAGTTGCTTCACGCCGAGCGCTCGGCTTTGGTCGGGCGGCGCTGCGAGGAGTTTCTCGGCGTCGACGGCCTGCAATTGTTGGCGCGCCTGCATCAGGGCGGTGTCGGCAGCCTGCAGACCGCCAAGGGTGAATTTTTCTACAAGACCCTGCGCGCGCCACAACGCACGATCAACGTCGGCAATCCACCGCGCACTACGGCGAAAACAGCCAAGGCGCAACCGGATCTGGAAGCGCTGGCCGGCAGCAACACGCGCTATGCCCGTGCCTTGCGCATGGCCCGCCAAGGCCTGGCCAATGAACTGCCGGTCTTGTTGCTGGGTGAAACCGGCACCGGTAAAGAAGTGATCGCCCGCGCCCTGCACATGGCCGGAGCGCGTTGCGACAAACCTTTCGTGGCGGTGAACTGCGCGGCCATTCCCGAAGGCCTGATCGAGTCCGAACTGTTCGGCTATCGCGAAGGCGCGTTCACCGGTTCACGCCGGGGCGGCATGGTCGGGCGCTTGCAGCAGGCCCATGGCGGTACCCTGTTCCTCGATGAAATCGGCGACATGCCTCTGGCCCTGCAAGCCCGGCTGTTGCGGGTGTTGCAGGATCGCAAGGTCGCGCCCCTGGGCGCGGGTGAAGAACAGGACATCGACGTCGCGCTGATCTGCGCCACCCACCGCGATCTCAAGCGCCAGGTGGAGGAAAAACACTTTCGCGAAGACCTGTTCTACCGGGTCAACGGCATCAGCGTGATGCTCCCGGCCCTGCGCGAACGCGAAGATTTCGGCGCACTGGTCAGTCGCCTGCTGACGACACTGGGCGCCCCCGCCGCGGTCCTGCACGACGACCTCGATCGTTTGCTCGGCGGCTATCACTGGCCCGGCAACATTCGCCAGCTGGAGATGGTCCTGCGCACTGCGCTGGCCATGCGCGAGCCGGGTGAAACCGTGCTGACCCTCGACCACTTGCCCGACAGCATGCTCGACGAATTGACCGCCAGCGAACGCCCACAGGCCGGCAGCATCCGTGAAAACGAACTGGAGCTGATCCGTCAGTCCCTGGACACGCACCAAGGCAATGTCTCGGCCGCCGCCGACGCCCTGGGCATCAGCCGCGCGACTCTGTATCGCAAGCTCAAACAGTTGCGTTCGTGATGCAGCGACTGATCGTTCGGCTGATCGACAGCCAGGACCCCGAGGCCCTGCAAGCGTCGCTGCGCTGGCTGTATGGCTTTGTGCGCCCCCATCGCCTGGCGATTGCCGGGCTGCTGGGCCTGTCGGTCTGCGCCTCGGCGTTGGTACTGGTGCAGCCGTGGCTGACCAAGCTGTTGATCGACGATGGCCTGTTGGCGCGCAACTTTCCAATGCTGGTAGTGATCGCCGGGCTGATGATCGTGGCCGGGCTGCTGGGCACGGCGCTGTCGGGCATCAACCGCTACCTGCACACGCGCCTGTCCGGGCGCATGCTGTTTGCCCTGCGCGATGACCTGTACCGGCATTTGCAAACCCTGTCGCCGAGCTTTTATGGCCAGCGGCGCATCGGCGACCTGATGTCGCGCCTCGATGGCGATGTCGCGGAAATCCAGCGGTTCGCCGTGGACTCTCTGTTCTCGGCGGTGTCGAGCGTGATCGGCCTGGTGGTTGCCATCGCGATGCTGTTGACGTTGTCCTGGAAGCTCTCGCTGCTGGCCCTGGTGTTGATTCCCCTCGATGTCCTCTGGCTGCGCTGGATGCGGCGCAAGGTCGAGCGCGATGTGCGGCAGTTGCGCGAGCGTTCGGCGGACATGTCGTCGTTCATGGTCGAGACATTGCCGGTGATGAAGTTCATCCAGTCCGCCGGTCAGCAACAGCGTGAGGCGCGGCGTCTCGAGACACTGGGGCAGGGCTACATGAGCCAGTTGCTGCGCCTGCAAGTCACCGAATTTTTCACCCAGGCCGTACCCGGCACGCTGACCTCGCTGTCTCGGGCCTGCGCATTTCTGATCGGCGGTTACTGGGTGGTGCAGGGCACCTGGCAACTTGGTGCGCTGATTGCCTTTTCCACCTACCTGGGGATGGCCGTGGGGCCGGTGCAAAGCCTGCTCGGGCTTTACGTCGCCATTCAGCGGATGACCGTCAGCCTCGGCCGGGTCATGGAGTTGCGCGGGGAACAACCGACTGTATTGACGCCCGCCGCGCCACGCGCGATGCCCGATGGTGGTGATCTCTGCTTCGACAACGTGCACTTCGCCCATCCTGGTCGCCAATCGACCCTGCGCGGCATCGAAGCGCGGATTCCCTACGGTATGAAAGTGGCCCTCGGCGGTGGCTCGGGCGTGGGGAAATCCACCCTGATCGACCTGCTGCAACGACATCACGATCCGCAATCGGGCCGGGTCCTGCTGGGTGAGGTCGATCTGCGCGAACTGGATCTGTTCCAGCTGCGTCGGCGCATTGCCGTCGTCAGCCAGGATATCGTGCTGTTTCGCGGCAGCCTCGCCGACAACCTGGCCTATGCGGTGCCGGACGCCAGCCGCGAGGCGATTGCCGAGGTGGCGCGGCTGGCGCAACTCGACAGCCTGATCCAGTCCTTGCCCGAAGGCCTCGACAGTCCGCTGGGCGAGCGCGGTCAGCAGTTGTCCGGCGGGCAGAAGCAACGCATCGCAATTGCCCGTGCGCTGTTGCAGGATCCTCTGATCCTGGTGCTCGATGAAGCCACGTCCGCGGTGGACGAGGCCACCGAGCGCGAAGTCATCGACGCCATCGACCGCTTGTTTGCCGGGCGTACGCGCATCCTGATCAGCCATCGCCCTTCAACCCTGGCCGATGCCGATCTGCGTTTCGAACTGCTCGACGGCGTGCTGACGTCGAAAACGGTGCTGCATGAAATCTGAACTGCGTATCGGTGTGGTGGACAGCGGCCACTCGGCAGCACAGCGGGTTCAGGTGATCGCCGGTCGGCGTTTTTCATTGCTTGATGACGGCCTGGCCGAGGGCGACTTGCGCGACGATCCACTCGGACATGGCAGTGCGGTGATCGAGGCGATCGGCCGGCGCGCACCCTCGGCGCTGTTTTGCGTGGCGCAGGTGTTCGACCGGCGCGGTGTCACCAGCGCCCTGCAGATCGCCACGGCGATTGACTGGCTGCTGGGGCAGGACGTGCGACTGATCAATTTGAGCCTTGGCCTGCGCCAGGACCGCAGCCTGTTGCGCGCGGCCTGCGCGGCAGCGGTGGCGCGGGGCGTGCTGCTGTGTGCGTCGAGCCCGGCCCAGGGGGAAGGGGTGTTTCCGGCCAATTATCCGCAGGTGTTGCGGGTAACCGGCGATGCGCGCTGCGCGGAACAGGAATGGTCGTGGCTCAACACAGCCCAGGCGGATTTCGCCGCGTGTGTGCAGGGCACCTACCCGGGGCAATCCGGGGCGAGCCTCGGTTGTGCCGCCTTGAGCGGGCACATCGCCGGGTTCCTCGTCGAACAACCCGGCGCCAGCAATGAGCAAGTTCTCGAGTGGTTGCGCGAGCATGCCCGTTACCGTGGCCCGGAACGGCGCTTCGGGCCATGACCGACATCGTCATTCTTGGCGCCGGACCGGCCGGCGCCGCCGTCGCACTGGGGCTGCGGCGGCTGGGCCATGGCGTCACGCTGATCAGCGAGTGGCGCCGGTTTGCGGCGCTCGAAGGGGTATCCGTGCGGGTTCTGGAAGCCTTGCGCAGCGCCGGCCTGCAACACGCACTGGCGGATGCGGCCTTACCGTCCCAGCGGCAGGTCTCGTGGAATGGCCTGCAACATGCGCAGAACATCGAATACTTGCTGGACCGGCCGATTTTTGACCGGGGCCTGCGCGAGGATCTGCGCCTGGCGGGGGTCGAGTTGATCGAGGGCCGGGTGCTCACGGTTCAGTCATCGGCCGATGGCCATCGAATTGAAATCGACGGCCGCGAACCGCTGTTCGCGCCGTTTCTCGTGGAGGCCCGCGGACGCCAGGCCCCGGCAATCGGCAAAGGCCTGCGCGGCCCCGAGACCGTCAGCTTGCTCAATCGCTGGCAGGGTTCGCCGGGCAGCATCGCCAGCGCCGTGGAAAGCCTCGAGGATGGCTGGGCATGGATGGCGCGCCGTGCCGATGGCCAGTGTTACTGGCAATGGACGGTGGACGTGGCCAGCGCCGGGTTGCCGGGCAAGGCCCTGTTGCTCGATTACTGCCGGCGACGGCGCCAGGGTTCGCAGCTGGCCACGGCATTTTTTGCTGGCGGAGCAGAAACCGATCTACAGCTGCATGCCCGCAGCAGCACGGCGATTCTGAGCCCCCGGGTGTGTGGCGAAAACTGGATTCGGGTCGGCGATGCGGCAATGGCCGTGGATCCGCTGTCGGGCAATGGTGTCTTTCAGTCGTTGTCTTCGGCGTTGCAGGCTCCGGCGGTGATCAACACGCTGTTGAGCAAGCCCGAACGAGCGGCGCTGGCCCAGCGTTTTCACCAGCAGCGGGTGGAACAGTTGTTTTTGCGTTTTGCCCGAATCGGCCGGGATTTTTATGCCGATGAACAGCGTTGGCTGGACCAGCCTTTCTGGCAGGCACGACGGACCTGGCCGGACGCCGAAGTGGCCCATGCCGAAGCGGATTTCAATGCACTGAGGATCGAGCGGGCGCCGGTGCTGCGTGATGGGCTGGTCGATGAGGTCGAGGTGGTGATCACGGCGGATCAGCCATTGGGTATCTGGCATGTGCAGGGGGTCGAGGTGGCACCGTTGGTGCGCAGACTGCGCAGTGAGCCGGCTGAACAGGTGTTGGCCGGGTTGACGGTGGAGCAGGGAAGGAGGGTTCGCGGTTGGTTGTTGGCTCAGGGGTTCAAACCCTGAGTTCCGGGTTGTCCGGATGGGCCTCATCGCGAGCATGCTCGCTCCTACAGGGGAATTGTGTACGGCGCAAAATCACTGTAGGAGCGAGCCTGCTCGCGAAGGCGGCCTAAAGAACGGCGCAAATCACAACTTGATCAACACCGACTTCAATTCGGTGTAATGCTCGATCGCCGCATACCCCATCTCACGCCCGACCCCGGACATCTTGTAGCCGCCGAACGGCAGCGCCGGGTCCAGGGCGCTGTGGCAGTTGACCCACACCGAGCCTGACTTGATGCGCGGAATCATCCGGTGCACCGCCGCCAGGTCATTGGACCAGATACTCGCCCCCAACCCGTAGGGGCTGTCATTGGCCATGCGCAAGGCATCGGCTTCGTCATCGAACGGGATGGCCACCAGCACCGGGCCGAAGATTTCTTCCTGCACCAGCGAGTGCTTCTGATCGACGTCGACAATCACCGTCGGCTTGACGAAGAACCCCGGACCAAACTGCTCGCCACCGCAGGCAATGGTCGCACCGCTTTCCCGGCCCTTTTCGATGTAGCCGTATACGCGCTCCTGCTGCCGCGCCGAGATCAACGGACCCATTTCGACACTCGGGTCCAGGCCGTTGCCGAGTTTCATGGCGTTGGCGATATCGCTGATGTCCGCCACCACATTGTCGAAATGCTTGCGCTGCACATACAGCCTGGAACCGGCGCAGCAGACCTGGCCCTGGTTGAAGAAAATCGCGCTGGCGGCTCCGGCCGCGGCCGTTTTCAGGTCGGCGTCGGCCATGACGATAGTCGGCGACTTGCCGCCCAGTTCCAGGGTGACCCGGGTCATGGAGTCCATGGCGATCTTGCCGATCTGCTTGCCCACGGCGGTGGAACCGGTGAAGGTCAGCTTGTCCACCAGCGGGTTGTGGGTCAGCGCCGAACCTGCGGTGATGCCGGTGCCGGTGACGACGTTGAACACGCCTTCGGGATAACCGGCTTCCAGTACAAGCTCGGCGAGTTTCAGTGCGGTCAGCGGGGTTTCGTCGGCGGGTTTGAGCACTACGGTGCAGCCGGTGGCCAGGGCCGGGCCGAGTTTCCAGCAGGCCAGCAGCAGCGGGAAGTTCCAGGCGACGATGGCGCCGACCACGCCCACCGCTTCACGACGGATGAAACTGTGGAACTGGTCGTTGGGCATCAGCGGTGCCGACACGTCAACGGTCGAGCCTTCGATCTTGGTCGCCCAGCCGGCCATGTAGCGCAGGAAGTCGATGGACAGTTGTACGTCCATCACCTGGGCCACGGCTGCGCTTTTACCGTTGTTCAGGCATTCCAGTTGCGCCAGCAGTTCGGCGTCGCGCTGCATCAGGTCGGCCAGTTTCCACAGCAGGTTCTGCCGCTCCCGGGGACGGGTGCGGGTCCAGGCCGAATCGTCGAATGCCTGGCGGGCGGCGAGGACCGCACGGTCGACATCTTCCGGCGTGGCCCGTGGCACCACGCACAACACCTCACCCGTGGCGGGGTTGTGCAGGGGCATGGTCTGGCCGTCGGCGGCCTCGACCCAGTCACCGCCGATCAGCATGCGCGGGGCGCGTTGGATGAACGCCGAAGTGGCGGGAAGCAAGTTTGGCAGCGACATGTTGAAACCTCGTCTTGTTCGTGTGACGAGGTCTTTCGCAATGGCTGTGCCAGTTGTGGTTTTTACCTTCGAAAGCCCGAACGGGCGGGCCTGGCCGTTGTTTTCAGAACCGGCATGACGCCAACAATCGTCGCAAATTGCGACGCCCTGTAGGAGCGAGCATGCCGCAAGCGGGCACCCGCTCCTACAGGGGTGTCTCAGGTTGCAACAGTTGTCGCGAAATTGAACGTGTTGCCGCGATGACATGACTGGCAAAACTCCCACAGATTCCGACAAGTTATTGATTCAATGAGGTATTCGTAAGCTGGCACGCTCTGTGAATTGCTCATCGCAGACGTTTCTCTTGCCTCCGTCAGCGGATCAACGCCGGCGGCAGAAACCATAAAAACGATAAGCCACAACAATAAGAACGCACCGTGCGAGGTTCGACGTTGATGAAGAGAAAACTCCGATCAGGCATGAGCGCCAGCCTGCTGGCCGTAGCCACGTTAGTGGCGCTGCATTCGCCCCATAGCCTGGCAGCCCGCGACGCCCAGACCATCCTCAAGGAAACCTGTCAGGGCTGTCACACCCCCGAAGCCGATAACGCCCTCAGCCGCATCAGCCACCAGCGCAAAACGCCGGAAGGCTGGCTGATGAGCATCGCCCGGATGCAGACCATGCACGGTTTGCAGATCAGCGACGACGATCGTCGCACGCTGGTCAAATACCTGGCCGACACCCAGGGCCTGGCGCCGAGCGAAACCGATGGCGTGCGCTACGCACTGGAGCGCCGGCTCAACACCGTCGAGCACTTCGACGACCAGACCAGCCAGATGTGCGGCCGCTGCCACTCCGGTGCGCGGGTCGCCCTGCAACGGCGTCCGGCGCAGGAGTGGGAACGCCTGGTGAATTTCCACCTCGGTCAGTGGCCATCCCTGGAGTACCAGGCACTGGCCCGTGACCGCGACTGGTTCGACATCGCCCGCAAGGACATGGTGCCGCTGCTGGCCAAGCGTTATCCGCTGGACAACCCCGCCTGGAAACAATGGCAGAGCGCGGCGCCCAAAGCCGATGCACTGGTCGGCGACTGGAGTTTCAGCGGCCACTTGCCGGGCAAGGGTGAGCTGGCTGGTGTGATGAGCGTCACCGCTGACGGCAGCGATACCTTCAAGGTCAGCGTCAAGGGCCAGTACGCCGATGGCAGTCCGTTCAATGGCGACGGCAGTGCAATTCTCTACACCGGCTACGAATGGCGCGGCAACGTGACCATCGATGGCGTGACCATGCGCCAGGTGTTCGCCGCGCAAGGCAATGCCATGCAGGGGCGGATGTTCGAGGCCGAGCACGACGAGCGCGGCCTGGACTTCGTCGCCGCCAAGCAGGGTTCCCAGCGCTTGCTGGCAGTGCAGCCGGGCTATGTGAAGGCCGGTAGCGAAACCGAAGTGACCCTGATCGGCAGCGGCCTGAGCGGCAAGCCGAACTTCGGCAAAGGCGTGGAAGTGGTCGAAGTCGTCTCCCAGAGCCCGGAGCAGATCAAAGTCAAACTCAAGGCTGCCGCCAATGCCCAGCCGGGCCTTCACGCAGTCACCGTCGGCACGCTGAAAGGCCCGAGCCTGTCGGTCTACAGCAAGATCGCCGAAGTCAAGGTCGTACCGGAATTCTCGGTGGCGCGAATCGGCGAGGGCGGTGGCTCGACGCCGAAAGTCCAGGGCCGTTTCGACGCGGAAGCCTGGGGCAAGGGCGCCGATGGCAAGCCCTATCGCATCGGCGTGTTCCCGGCGCAATGGAAGGTCGAGGCCTTCGACGACCGCGCCAGGGAAGACGAAGACGTCAAGTTCGCCGGCACCATGCAGGCCGACGCGGGCGTGTTCACCCCGGGCGATGCCGGGCCGAACCCGGCACGCAAGATGTCCACCAACAACGCCGGCAACCTCAAGGTGATCGCCGCCGTCGACGACTCAGGGAAATCCCTGACCGGCGAAGGCCACATGATCGTGACCGTGCAACGCTGGAACAATCCACCCATTCCGTGATGTTGAAGCGAGAGCTTGGCTGAAAACGCTTTCAGACACTTTTCGGAATGAGCGCAAGCCCCGCCAACCGGGGCTTGCACAGGAGGTTTGCGATGGGCGCTATCTTGAATCTGGTCGAACGCAACCTGCACGAAGTGCAGGTCGATGCCGACCGCATGCTGTTTCACATCCCCAGCAGTTCGCTGTTCGCCAGCGATGAACTGACGGGCACCATCATCGATACCCTGCGCGGCCCCGGCTGCTCCTCGGACGACCTGATCCAGCGCCTGGCCGCGCGTTTCAACGGCGAGGAAATCACCGAGACCCTGCGCGAGCTGATGGCCCTGGAACTGGTCAGCGACGGCTCGCCGCTGAGCCCGGACATCGCCGTCAAACGGGTCGAGCGCACAGCGATCAACACCGTGGTGCTGAACGTCAACACCGGCTGCAACCTGAGCTGCACCTACTGCTACAAGGAAGACCTCGACAAACCGTCGGCGGGCAAGAAAATGGACGTCGAAACGGCGATTGCCTCAGTGGAAATGCTGCTGCGCGAATCCCCGGACGAAGAGCGTTTCACCGTGGTGTTCTTCGGCGGCGAACCGCTGAGCAACCGCAAGCTGATCGAATACATGGTCGACTACTGCGAGAAGCGTTTTCGCGAGGCCGGCAAGTTCGTCGAATTCGTGATGACCACCAACGCCACGCTGCTCACCGAAGAAACCGTGGACTACCTCAACGCTCACCGTTTCGGTTTGTCCGTGAGCATCGACGGGCCGAAAACCGTACACGACCGCAACCGCATCACCGTGGGCGGGCAGGGCACCTACGACGTGGTGCGGCGCAAGGCCGAGATGCTGCTGTCGCGCTACAACAGCCGTCCCGTCGGCGCACGGGTAACGCTGACCACTGGTGTGACCGACGTCGAAACCATCTGGGATCACCTGTTCAACGAATTGGGTTTTGCCGAAGTCGGCTTTGCCCCGGTGACTTCCGGCGACATCAGCAGCTTCAACCTCACCAGTGACGAGCTGGTGCAGGTGTTCGCCAACATGAAGGCCCTCGGTCGGCGCTACCTGGACGCGGCGCTGGAGCATCGCAACATCGGTTTCTCCAACCTGCATCAGTTGATCACCGACATCCACGAAGGCCACAAGAAAGCCCTGCCATGCGGCGCGGGCCTGAAGATGCTGGCGGTGGATCACAAGGGCGAGCTGAACCTGTGCCACCGCTTCACCGGCTCATCGATGCCGACCTTCGGCAACGTCCACAGCGGTGTGAAGCAGATGGAGTTGAACGACTTCCTGTCCCAGCGCCTGGACCGCACCAACACCGGCTGCAACGACTGCCAGATCCGCAACCTGTGTTCCGGCGGCTGCTACCACGAGAGCTACGCCCGCTATGGCGACCCGACTCATCCGACCTATCACTACTGCGAACTGATGCGTGACTGGGTCGACTTCGGCATCGAGGTCTATACCCGGATCATGGCCAATAACCCTGCGTTCATCAGCAGTTACATCACTCCGCGCAAGGCTCACTGATATGAAACATCTCAAGGCAATCAATAACAAAGCGTTGAAGCTGGACCAGGCCGCGGACGAAAACCGCATTGAAGAAGTAGTGGCGATGAGCTCCGTGGCGGGTTGTGCCTCGACCACCGACCCGGGCTGGGAGATCGACGCGTTTGGCGGTGTGTCGTCGCTGTGCCAGCCGATGGAAGCCGACCTCTACGGTTGCTCCGACCCGTGCTGGTGGCCGGCCCAGGTGCCCGACATGATGAGCACCTACCAGGACTGGAACAAGGATGCCCAGGCGTCCAACGACAACTGGCGCAACCTCGGCACTGTCTTCCCGAAAGACAAGTGATCAGATAACAAGAAGGATTCCAGCATGCACAGCATCAAAGCCTGCGGCCTGGCCGCTTTCGCCGTCCTGAGCAGCTGTTCGGTCAGTGTCCTGGCCGATGAAAACAGCGCACTGCAAGACGGTCACGAATACATGTTGACCACCAATTACCCGAACAACCTGCACGTGATCGACCTGGCCACCGACACCTTGTTCAAGACCTGCAAGATGCCCGATGCCTTCGGTCCCGGCACCGTGCAATTGTCGCCGGACCGCAAGACCGCCTACGTGCTGAACAATCACTACGCGGATGTCTATGGCGTCGAACTGGACAGCTGCAAACAGGTGTTCCACGCCAGCATCACCCAGAAGCCGGGGGAGAAGGCCCGGTCCATGTTCGCCTTCACCCTCAGCCACGACGGCAAGGAACTGTTCACCGTCGCCAACCCGACGCTGATGATGAATGACCACTACGAAGTGCAGCAGCCGCGGCTCGACGTGTACAAGACCGACGCCGGGATGGATGCAAAGCCGGTGCGCAGCTTCCCGGCACCGCGCCAGCTGACCATCATGCAGAGTGGCGACGACGGTACCTTGTATGTGGCGGGGGCGGACGTCTACAAGGTCAATGTGAACACCGGCAAATTCGACGTGCTGATCCCCAGCCGTCACTGGAAACGCCCGAACTACAGCGCGCCGGACGTGCTTTATGTGTGGAACCAGCAGACGTATCGGCACGACTTCTCGCTGCTCTACACCGCAGCGAAGTTCAAGGACAAGAAACAGGACCCGGCTACCGCCGAATACCTGTACGGCCTGTTCAGCGTCGACCTGAAGACCGGCAAGACCGAAACCACCGATTTCGGCCCTTTGACCGAGATCTACTTCAGCGGCATGCGCTCGCCCAAGGACCCGAACCTGATGTTCGGCGTGCTCAACCGCCTGGCCAAGTACGACATCAAGCAGAAGAAAATGCTCCAGTCCGCCGCGCTCGATCACTCGTATTACTGCATTTCCTTCAACAAGGATGGCAGCAAGATCTACCTGGCGGGGACGTTCAACGACGTGGCGATCTTCGATGCCGACAGCCTGAAACAGACGGGCAGCATCAAGTTGCCGGGCGGGGACATGGCGATTACCACGGCGCAGGTGTTTGTCCGGTAAATCGTGGCGCCTGAGCTGACGCCTTCGCGAGCAGGCTCGCTCCCACATATTGATCGCATTCTTGCTGAAAGAACTCGGTCAATTGTGGGAGCGAGCCTGCTCGCGAAGAGGCCCTGGCAGGCGCTAGAGATTCAAATCCCCGGCACCGGACAACTCATATCCCCCTCCTGACACTTCAGGTAAGTCTTGAACGTCTCCACCCGCGCCTTGGTCAATTGCGTCACGCAATTGCTGTAGATCAGCGGATACACACTCCCGCCTTCCACCCCGGACGCCGAGAACTGGCATTCGGCATCGCGAAACGCGACCCACGAGCGCTGCGCTCCCACCAGCAACTTCTTGCCGTCGGGATTGCCCTTCAGGCGCGAAGTGATTTGCTGGTAAAGCGCATTCAACTCCTTGTCCGCCGTCGCCTGCTGCAGCGACGCGCACTGGTTCATCGTGGCCTGGTCGACGGCGTTGTCGCAGTTCACGGCGGCATGGGCCGGGTAGGTGAACAACAAAGGCATCAGCGCCAGGAGAAAGCGTGCGTGCATGGCAGTCACTCGCTGTGTCAGGGGAAGTCTGGGATGCAGTGTAGCGAAGCGACTCGCCATGCAAGGATCGCGATTACGACAGCTGACACCCGGTCCATACAACTTTCCGACTGGACATGTGGTCTTACAGGCCTACTGTTGTTCAGTACAGGAGGTGTCGTATGAAACCAGTACCCAATAGTTTTGAACGCAAGATATTACTCAAATCACCGCGCTCCCATGTATGGCGCGCCTTGGTCGATGCAGAGGCGTTCGGTCAATGGTTTGGCGTTGCGCTCGAAGGCCGGCGTTTTATTGCCGGCGAGTGGACGCAGGGGCAAGTCACGTATCGGGGATATGAACATGTGCTGTGGAATGTGCTGGTCGAGCGGGTCGAACCACAGCAGTTGTTTTCGTTTCGCTGGCATCCTTACGCGGTGAATCCGAAGATCGACTACTCCCAGGAGCCCACCACGCTGGTGAAGTTCGAGCTGACGGACTACGAGGACGGCACGTTGCTCAAGGTGTCGGAGTCAGGTTTCGCTCACATTCCCGACATACGCCAGAAGGAGGCTTACTACATGGATAGTCGAGGCTGGGAAGAGCAATTGAGCAGACTTGAAAATTTTCTCATCGAAGGTGAAAAGGCCCGTGAGCGTGAATGAGTTTGAACTTTGAGCCCCTGGCGGCCAACAATCCGTTGGAAGTCTGAGGCGTCTAAGGGTTTTCGGAAGGTGCCTTATAGCGAATGTCTTACACGCGATGGTAGTGATATCGCCTGTTACAATTTGGATCCGATGCGTATTCTGGCCTTACCCACTGAAGCACAGGATGTGCTCAGGATCATGGATGATCGGCCATAGGCAAGGAACGCTGCGACAAGGAGTCGTCATGGTCTTGGAAAAACCCGCCTCGGCGGGTTTTTTTGTGGGCGCAGGAAAAACCGCGGCGGCAGGCAGCGGATTCCTGCCGCTGTTTTTTCACTGCAGGTCGAGTTTCGCCGCCGCCCGCTCGGTGATTTGCGCCCGTAGTTTCAACGAGCCGGCAGCCCGCTGGCGGGCCTCTTCCAGCACACTGGCCGGCGCCGTCTCGGGGCTGCCCGCATCAAATGGCGGGGCAGGTGCGTATTCCAGTTGCAGCTGCACCAGCTCGGCGGTGGCCGGGTCGAACAACTCGGCGGCCAGGGTCAGGGCGAAGTCGATGCCGGCGGTGATGCCGCCTCCGGTCAGCAAATTGCCATCGCGCACCACCCGATCGTTCACCGCGATGGCGCCCAGCGGCTTGAGCAATTCGTGATACGCCCAGTGGGTGGTGGCGCGTTTGCCCTTGAGCAATCCCGCCGCGCCCAGCACCAGCGAACCGGTGCAAACCGAAGTGACATACCGGGCGTTGGCAGCCTGGGCCCTGAGAAAGTCCAGGGTCTGCTCATCTTCCATCAAGGGGCCGACGCCGCCGCCACCGGGCACGCAGATCACGTCCAGCGCCGGGCAATCGTCGAAGGTGATGGTCGGTTTCAACAGCAGGCCAGTGCTGGCGGTGACCGGCATCAGGTCCTTCCAGATCAAATGCACTTTCACATCCGGCAACGAGGCCAGCACGTCATAAGGGCCGGTCAGGTCCAGTTGCTGGACCTGTGGAAACAACAGAAAGCCGATCTGCAACGTCATGGTGTTTTTCTCGTGAAGTGGGTGGACGGCTTAACTTTAGGCCCGTAGGATTTGGCGTATACGCCAATATCCCCACGAATTACGCCAAATGTCGAAAACCATCCATGTGCTCGCTTTCGCCAACGTGCAATTGCTCGACGTCACCGGGCCATTGCAGGTGTTTGCCTCGGCCAACGACATTGCCCGCCAGCAAGGCCTGCCGCCGCCCTATGCGCCGACGGTGATTGCCAGCGGCGGCGGGGCGGTGATGTCGTCGGCGGGCCTGGCGCTGTTGGCCGAACCCTTGCCGGACAAGGGCACTGATACCCTGATCATCGCCGGTGGCTGGGGTGTCTACGCGGCGGCGCAAGATGCGCCGTTGGTCGCCTGGGTGCGCGAACATGCCGCTGGCTGTCGCCGAGTCTCCTCGGTGTGCACCGGTGCGTTCCTGCTGGCGGCCAGCGGCTGGCTCGATGGCCGGCGCGTGGTCACCCACTGGACCCGCTGCGAGCAACTGGCGCAGCAGCATCCGCGTTTGAAGGTCGAGCCCAATCCCATCTTCATCAATGACGGCCCGGTCTGGACCTCGGCCGGGGTGACGGCCGGCATCGACCTGGCGCTGGCCATGGTCGAACAGGACCTGGGACGCAACATCGCCCTGGAAGTCGCCCGGCAACTGGTGGTGTTTCTCAAGCGCCCGGGTGGCCAGTCGCAATTCAGCGTGACCCTGTCCCTGCAACAGGAAGGCAACCGTTTCGACGAACTTCACGCCTGGATCAGCGAAAACCTTACCCAGGACCTGGGTATCCCGACCCTGGCCCTGCAGGCCGGCATGAGCGAACGCAGCTTCGTGCGCCACTACCGCGCCGACACCGGTCAGACCCCGGCTCGGGCGATCGAACTGATCCGCGTCGAAACCGCGCGGCGCCTGCTCAGCGATACCGGCGTGCCGATCAAGCGGGTGGCGGTGCAATGCGGCTTCGGCAGCGAAGAAACCCTGCGCCGCAGCTTCCTGCGGGCCATGGGCGTGACGCCGCAGGCTTACCGGGAGCGGTTTTCGGTCAGTGGCGCAGTAGATCCAGTGTCCAGTTCACGTCAGGCTTCCGCTTCCGCCACCTGATTGAAATATTTCGCCCGATCCGGCGTAAACGTCACCACCATGCCTGTTCGTGCACACGTCAGTGCTCGTTCTTGCGCCAGGTCCACGTCCAGGTCTTCCCCGCGCAAGCCTTGCCACTGGGCGAGGTATTTGAGGGAACCGTATTTCTCGAGTTTCTTCAGGCTGCGGCTGACGCCACCTTTCCAGCCCAGTACCGGCAACTCGCCGGCGAGGCACTGTCGGGCGAGGTCGGGGAAACGGGCGGCACGCTGGCGGCCGACTTCCCAGCATTTGATCAGGCCCTTGTCGTCGGCTTCCCAGAGTTCCTTACGGTTCAAACCGGTTCGGAGTGGGGTGTCAATTTTGCGATGGATGCGTTGGGTCATTCTGGTTCCTTGAATTCGGGTGGTTGTGGACAGCTCCGCTGTACCCGTAGAGCAAGGATGTTAGGTGGGGATGTAACAGCTGGCAACAAGGTAGGTTCGGGGATGTTGCATGTGGTTTTGTTTAAAAAGCGTAGGCGCTCGGATTACACAGATGACTGGTGAAATCCGATCTTGATGAGCGCTCAAGGCTGCCAGACAACCTTTTCCCCACTCAAGCGCCGGTCCAGAAAACACGCGGCACTGATCAGTGCCAGGTGCGTCAGCGCTTGCGGTGTGTTGCCCATGTGCCGCCCATGGCTGTCGAACTCTTCGGCATACAGCCCCAGCGGGTTGGCGTACCTGAGCAACTGTTCGAATTCCAGATGGGCCTTGTCCAATTGGTTGGCGCGGGCCAGGCATTCGACGTACCAGAACGAGCAGGCGGCGAAGGCGCCTTCGCTGCCGGGCAGGCCGTCGATCTGGCTGTCGTCGTTGCGGTAGCGGTAGATCATGCCGTCGCGCACCAGGCTCTTTTCGATGGCTTGCAGGGTCGCCAGCCAGCGCGGGTCGCGGGCGCTGACGAAACGCACCAGCGGCATCAGCAGCATCGAACCGTCCAGGCCGGTGCCGCCAATGTGCTGGACGAAATGCCCATGCTCTTCACTCCAGAAGTTCTCCCAGATGTCGGCGTAGATCGCCTGGCGCGTCTGGTCCCAGCGGGCGAACGGGGCGGGCAGTGAGCGTTTCGACGCCAGGCGGATGGCGCGGTCCAGGGCGACCCAGCACATCAGTCGTGAATGCAGAAAATGGTACTGCTCGCCGCGCATCTCCCAGATGCCGACATCCTTTTGCTCCCAGGTTGCGCAGACCTGATCCACCACCTCCACGGTATGTTTCCAGCCCTCATGGGAGATGGCTTCGCCGTACTTGTTGACCAGGTAAATCGCGTCCATCAGCTCGCCAAAAATGTCGAGCTGGACCTGTTCACAGGCCTGATTGCCGATGCGCACCGGTTGTGCGCCACCATGGCCGGACAGATGCGCCAGTTCGATCTCCGGCAACTCCTGGCGTCCGTCGATGGCGTAGAGAATGTTGAGCTTCATCGGCTTGCCCTGACAGTCACTGACCCGCCCGCGCAACCAGCGCATGTAGGCGTTGGCCTCTTCGACGAAACCCAGGCGCATGAAGGCATAGACGGTGAATGAGGCGTCACGGATCCAGGTGAAACGATAGTCCCAGTTACGCTCGCCGCCGGGGCTTTCCGGCAGGCCGAAGGTCGCGGCAGCGAGAATGGCGCCGTGTTTGCGCGAGGTCAGCAACTTCATCGCCAGGGCCGAACGGTTGACCATCTCACGCCAGCGACCGCGGTAGTTGGACTGGCCGATCCAGTCGCGCCAGAACTTCAGGGTGCGCTGCAGGCACAGTTCGCCGGCGCCTTTCTTGAAGCGCGGATCGTCGAGGGCGCCGAGCAGGAATTCGCCCGTCTGGTCCTGTTCGAGGGTGAATTCGGCAACGGCCGCGTTGGCGTCGATGTGCAGGACCTGATCCGAAGAGAGCCGCAGCGACGGTTGATCGGCGGCGTCGAAGATCACGTCCTGCTTGTCCATGCGAGCGCGAGTGTGGGCGCGGGCGTAATCATGGCGCACCGCGCAACGCATGTGGAACGTGGCGCGGCCGCTGACCACGCGGATCCGCCGCATCAACAGTGGCAGGTCGTCTTCGGTGTCGCCGACGGGCAGCAGGTCGGTGACTTCGATCACAGCGCGGTCACTGAGCCAGCGGGTTTGCAGCACGTTGGTGTCGGGCAGGTAGATCTGTTCGCGGCGGGCGTCGGGCAAGTCCGGCGACAACTGGAAAATCCCCGCTTCGGGGGTGTCCAGCAGTGAACAGAAAATCGACGGGCTGTCGAACTCCGGCCAGCAGAAAAAATCCACGCTGCCCTTGTCGTTGACCAGCGCCGCGCTGCGCATGTCGCCGATGAAGCCGTGGGCGTCGATGGGGCTTTGGCGTTCGGGGTGATCAGCCATTGTCGCGAAACTCCGGGAAGCAGGGGCCTAAGTAGCTGACTGGCTGGGGGCGGTGAGAGTTCATTTGGCTGGGTGCCGAGGTGGCCGTGAGGGCCTCTTCGCGAGCATGCTCGCTCCTACAGGGTTATTCACATGGCTAATTCCTTGGGCGCCTCGTCCGTTCTCCAGGCAGACAACTTTCGAGGAAAGCCCGGTGCCCCAGCTGACATTGCTGTGCCTGCCCTATTCGGGCGCGAGTGCCATGGTCTATAGCCGTTGGCGGCGCAAGCTGCCGCAGTGGCTCACCTTGCAACCGGTGGAGCTGCCGGGGCGTGGCGCGCGCTATGGCGAGTCCTTGCACACCGACATGCGCCGTCTGGCGCTGCAACTGGCCCATGAGCAGAAAGCCACGCTCAAGACGCCGTACGCGCTGTTCGGCCACAGCATGGGCGCGTTGCTGGCCTGCGAGATGGCCCACGCACTTCGCGCGCTGGGTTGCCCGGAACCGGTGGTGCTGTTCGCCTCGGGTACCGCCGCGCCGACCCTGCGCGCCGACTACGACCGCGGCTTTGCCCAGCCCAGGAGCGACGCCGAACTGATCGAGCAATTGCGTACCCTCAACGGCACCAGCGAAGAGATCCTGGCCAATGAAGAGTTGATGAGCCTGACCCTGCCGGTACTGCGCGCGGACTTCCTGTTGTGCGGGCGTTTCACACCGATCCAGCGCCCGTTGCTCAAGTGCCCGGTGCACGTGCTCGGCGGCAAGGCCGACCGCGCCACCACCGAGCAATTGATCGGCTGGAGCCAGGAAACCCTCGGCAGTTTCTCGGTGGACATGCTCGCTGGCGGGCACTTCTTCATCCATGAGCAAGAGGCCAGGGTGCTGCGGGTGATCAAGGATCAGCTTGAGGTGCATCATCGGCGGCATTCCGTGGCTGCCGTGGGTTAACACCACTCCCAAGTTTCACCCAATCCTTGTGGGAGCGAGCCTGCTCGCGAATGCGGTTTATCAATCAACGTTGATGTTGGCTGATCCACCGTTTTCGCGAGCAGGCTCGCTCCCACATTTTTGATTTTCAGCAGCCCCGAATTTCGCGTTTCACTCCCTCCTGATACTTCTCCCCATCCGCTAATTTTTCCCGCCTGCATTCGTTTTACAGGGACGACGCGCCTTTGCGCCTGCTGCCTACTGATGTGGATGCCGATAGATGAATGCTGATGACGCCTTGAAACTTGCTCGCCGGTTTATCGGGTTGCCCCTGGAAAAGCGCCAGATGTTCCTTGCGGCCTTGCACAAGGAGGGCGTGGATTTCGCCCGATTCCCGATCCCGGCCGGCATCGAGGCCGAGGATCGCCAGGCGTTGTCATACGCCCAGCAACGCATGTGGTTCCTCTGGCAACTGGACCCCCACAGCGGCGCCTACAACTTGCCAGGCGCGGTACGGCTGACCGGCCGCTTGAATCTGTCGGCGCTGGAGCAGGCGTTCGCCAGCCTGGTGGCGCGGCATGAAACCCTGCGTACGGTGTTCCAGCGTCAGGTCGACGGCAGCTTGCAGCAAGTGCCTGCCACGGCGCCGCTGCCGATCGAACACATGGATTTCAGCGCACTGCCGGGCGAAGAACGCGAACGGGCCGTGGCGCAAATCGCAGAGCAGCAATCGCTGCTGTCATTCGATCTGGCGACCGGCCCGTTGCTTCGGGTCACCGTGCTCAAGCTCGCTGACCAGGAGCACGTGCTGTTGCTGACCCTGCACCACATCGTGTCCGATGGCTGGTCGATGAACGTGTTGATCGACGAATTCATCCGCTGCTACGACGCCTTCGATGCCGGCTCACAACCGAATCTGCCGCCGCTGCCGATCCAGTACAGCGACTACGCGCTGTGGCAACGCCGCTGGCTGGAGGCCGGCGAGCAGGCGCGGCAATTGGCGTACTGGCAGGCGCAACTGGGCGATGAGCATCCGGTGCTGGAATTGCCCCTGGACCATTCGCGCCCGGCGATGCCGAGCTATCGCGGCACCCGTTACGAATTCGCGGTCGAGGCGCAACTGGCCGAGCTACTGCGCAGCACCGCGCAAAAGCACAACATCACCCTGTTCATGCTGCTGCTCGGCACTTTCAATGTGCTGTTGCATCGCTACACCGGGCAGACCGACATCCGCGTCGGCGTGCCCATCGCCAACCGTAACCGCGGGGAAATCGAAGGCCTGATCGGCTTCTTCGTCAACACCCAGGTGCTGCGTACCCAACTGGACGGCCGGACCCGGGTCGACGATTTGCTGCGCGCCGTCAAGGAAACCGCCCTCGGCGCCCAGGCCCATCAGGACCTGCCGTTCGAACGCCTGGTCGAAGCGCTGAAACTCGAGCGCAGCCTCAGCCACACGCCGTTGTTCCAGGTGATGTACATCCACCAGCCGCATGTGGCCGACATGGCCTCGGTCAGCACCGCCTCCGGCCTGGTACTGGGCAGCATCGACTGGCAAAGCCGCACCACCCAGTTCGACCTGACCCTCGACACCTGGGAAAAGGGCGGCAAGCTGCACGCCGCGCTGACCTACGCCAATGACCTGTTCGACGCCGATACCATCGCGCGCATGGCCCGGCACTGGACACGACTGTTGCAGGCGATGGTCGACGACTCGACGCAAAAAATCGGCGAAATGCCGATGCTGGCGGCCGAGGAACAACAGGTGCTGGTGCAGGACTGGAACCGCACCGCCGAGGCCTATCCGCTCGAGCAGTGCCTGCACCAGCTGATCCAGGCCCAGGCCCAACGCACCCCTGAAGCGCCGGCGCTGGTGTTTGGCGAACGCCAGCTCAGCTACGCGCAACTCGATGCCCGCACCAATCGACTGGCGAACTATTTGCGCGAGCAGGGCGTCGGTCCGGATGTGCTGGTAGGCATCTGCGTCGAGCGGTCCCTGGAAATGGTCATCGGCCTGTTGGCGATTCACAAGGCCGGTGGTGCTTATGTACCGCTGGACCCGGAGTACCCGACCGAACGCCTGGCCTACATGATTGACGACAGCGCGATCAGCCTGCTGCTCACGCAAAGCTCCCTGCTCGCCGCCTTGCCCCCCAAAGCCATCAAGGTCATCGCCCTGGACCGGGAGCAAGACTGGCTCGACGGCTACAGCGACACCTGCCCGCAGGTGGACGTGCATCCGTTGAACCTGGCCTACGTGATCTACACCTCCGGTTCCACCGGCAAACCAAAAGGCGCCGGCAACAGTCACGGGGCGCTGGTCAACCGTTTGTGCTGGATGCAGCAGGCTTATGCCATCGATGGCAGCGACTCGGTGTTGCAGAAAACCCCGTTCAGTTTCGACGTGTCGGTCTGGGAGTTCTTCTGGCCACTGATGACCGGCGCGCGCCTGGTGGTGGCGCCGCCGGGGGCGCATCGCGAACCGGCGCAGTTGATCCGCCTCATCGCCGACTACCGCATCAGTACGCTGCACTTTGTGCCGTCGATGCTCCAGGCATTCATCCACGAGCCGGGTGTCGAGAGGTGCACCAGCCTCAAGCGCATCGCCTGCAGTGGCGAAGCCTTGCCGCTCGATGCGCAAATGCAGGTGTTCAAAAAGCTGCCCGGCGCAGGCTTGTACAACCTGTATGGCCCGACCGAGGCGGCCATCGACGTGACCCACTGGACCTGTATCGATGAAGGCGCCGACAGCGTGCCCATCGGTCGGCCCATCGCCAACCTGCGCACCCATGTGCTGGATGCGCAATTGCTGCCGGTTCCGGTCGGTGTGGCGGGGGAGTTGTACCTGGGCGGTGCCGGCCTGGCGCGCAGCTATCACCGGCGTCCGGCGCTGACCGCCGAACGTTTCGTGCCGTGCCCCTTCCATGCCGGTGCACGCCTGTACCGCACCGGCGACCGCGTGCGCCAGCGTGCGGACGGCGTGATCGAATACCTCGGACGTCTCGACCATCAAGTCAAACTGCGCGGCCTGCGCATTGAGCTGGGGGAAATCGAGACGCGCCTGATGCAGCACGCGCTGGTGCGTGAAGCCGTGGTGCTGGTGCAGGGCGGCAAGCATCTGGTGGCGTATCTGGTGCTGGAAAACGCCGATGTCGATGGACAGTGGCCGCAAACCCTCAAGGCCTGGCTGCTCGGCGGCCTGCCGGAATACATGGTGCCCACCTACCTGATGCCGCTGGACGCCTTGCCGGTGACCGCCAACGGCAAGCTCGACCGCAAGGCCTTGCCGCAACCCGACGCCGCGCCGCAACAGGTATTCGTCGCCCCGCAAGATGCGCTGCAGACCACGCTGGCGCAGATCTGGCAGGAGGTGCTGGGCGTTGAGCGGGTTGGGCTCGAGGACAATTTCTTCGAACTCGGCGGCGACTCGATCATTTCCATCCAGGTGGTCAGCCGCGCCCGCCAGGCCGGTATCCGTCTCAGTCCGCGGGACCTGTTCCAGTACCAGACCGTGCGCAGCCTGGCGCTGGTCGCGGCATTCGACAGCCGCAGTACCATCGATCAAGGCCCGGTCAGCGGCGAGGTGATCCTGACTCCAGCGCAGCATTACTTCTTCGAACAGGCCATCGCCCAGCGTCAGCACTGGAATCAATCGCTGTTGCTGACACCCCGGGAAGCGCTAGATCCGCAGGCGCTGGAGCGAGCGCTGGTGGCCGTCATCAATCACCATGACGCCTTGCGCCTGCGCTTTATCGACGGCTCCGAAGGCTGGCGGCAGCACCATGCCGGGCCCGTCGAGTCCGCTGAGTTGTGGCTACGTCATGCGTCTGCGGCCGAAGCCGTGACCGCCCTCTGTGATGAAGCGCAACGCAGCCTCGATCTGGCGAACGGGCCGTTGCTGCGCGCCTTGCTGCTCAGCCTCGACGATGGCAGCCAGCGCCTGCTGCTGGTGGTCCATCACCTGGTGGTGGACGGGGTGTCGTGGCGGGTGTTGCTCGAAGACCTGCAACAGGCTTACCGGCAAGTGGCATTGCCCGAGAAAACCAGCGCCTGGCAAGCCTGGGCCGCGCACTTGCAACGGCATGCCGGCACCCTGCTTGAACAAATGCCGTACTGGCAGGCGCAACTGGCGGATGCCCGCGACCTGCCATGCGACAACCCCCAGGGTAGCTTGCAGCAGTGCCACGGGCACAAAGTCGAAACGAAACTCGACACCGGACTGACCCGCCAATTGCTGCAACAGGCGCCGGCGGCCTATCGCACCCAGGTCAACGACCTGTTGCTCACGGCGTTGGCGCGGGTCATCTGCCGCTGGAGCGGGCAGGGCTCGACGCTGATCCAGTTCGAAGGCCACGGCCGCGAAGACCTGGGTGACGACCTCGACCTGAGCCGCACTGTCGGCTGGTTCACCAGCCTGTTTCCCGTGCGCCTGCAACCCGAAGCCGGGGCGGCGAACTCGATCAAGGCGATCAAGGAACAACTGCGCGCCATTCCCGGCAAAGGCCTGGGCCATGGACTGCTGCGCTACCTCGGCGAACCGGCGCAGCGCCAGGCCCTGCAAGGTTTGCCGACGCCGCGCATCACCTTCAATTACCTGGGGCAGTTCGATCGTCAGTTCGATGACGCCGCGCTGTTCGTCCCGGCTGCGGAAAGTGGCGGCCAGGCCCAGGGCGACGATGCGCCGCTGGCCAACTGGCTGACCGTGGAAGGCCAGGTCTATGGCGGGCAGCTCTCGCTGCAATGGGGCTTCAGCCGCGACATGTTTGCCGAGGCCACCGTACAGCAACTGGCCGATGCCTATGGCGAAGAACTCAAGACACTGATCGAGCATTGCTGCACGACAGCGGCAGGTCAGGTCACGCCGTCGGACTTCCCGCTGGCGCGCATCACCCAGGCACAACTCGATGCCTTGCCCGTCCCGGTGCCGGCCATCGAGGACGTTTACCCGCTGACGCCGATGCAACAGGGCATGCTGTTCCACACCCTGTACGAACCCCAGGCCGAGGCCTACATCAATCAGTTGCGCCTGGACATCCAGGGGCTGGAACTGGCGGCGTTCGGCCGGGCCTGGCAGGCGGCGATCAAGCGTCACGACATCCTGCGCAGCAGCTTCCACTGGCTGGGGCTCGAGTGCGCGCACCAGGTGATTCACCGCCAGGTCGACCTGCAACTGCAAGTGATCGAAGCGGCCGACATCGACCTCGAGGCATTGGCCGCCGAGGAGCGCAGTCGCGGCTTCGAACTCAGCGCCGCGCCGTTGTTCCGCCTGCTGCTGGTGCGTCGAAGCCATGACGACTGGCACCTGATCCATACCAGCCATCACATCCTCATGGACGGTTGGAGCAACGCGCAGTTGCTGGGCGAAGTGATCCAGCACTATGCCGGCCAGTCGCCGACCCAACCGTTGGGGCAGTACCGCGACTACCTCGGCTGGATTCGACAGCAGCCGCTGCTGGCCGCCGAGCAGTTCTGGAAACAAGCGCTGGTGCCGCTGGAAACGCCGACGCTGCTGGCACAAGCCTTGCCGACGCCCGCCGAAGGGCGGGGCATGGGCGAGCATCAATTGATCCTCGAGAGCGCCGCACTACAGCGCCTGAGGGATTTCGCCCGCCAGCGGAAAGTCACCCTCAATACGCTGCTGCAAGGCGCCTGGGGCCTGTTGTTGCAGCGCTACACCGGCCACTCCTGTGTGGCGTTCGGCGCCACCATTGCCGGACGTTCCGCGCCGCTGCCGGGCATCGAGCAGCAGTTGGGGCTGTTCATCAACACCTTGCCGATCATCGCCGCACCGCAAGCCGGGCACTCGGTGGCGCGGTGGCTCGACGACCTGCAAGCCCTGAACCTGCGCCTGCGCGAATTCGAGCACGTGCCGCTGTACGACATCCAGGGTTGGGCCGGGCAACAGGGGGCGCTGTTCGACAGCCTGCTGGTGTTCGAGAACTTCCCGGTGGCCGAGGCCCTCAAGCAAGGGGCGCCGGCGGGGCTGACCTTCGGCGCGCTGCACAATCACGAGATCACCAGTTACCCGCTGACCCTCGGTATCGAAGTCGGCGCCACCTTGCGCCTGGACTTCAGTTTTGACCGAACCCTGTTCAGTGCCACGCAAATCAACCAGTTGGGCGCCAGCCTGGTGCAGGTGCTGGAGCAGTTCGTCGCACAGCCACAACAGGCACTGGGCGCGGTCAGCCTGCTGGACCCTGAGGCCCGGGCCAGGGTGCTGGCGTGCTCCCGTGCGCCTGCGCCGGAAATCCACAGCCCGTTGCTGGCCCATCAGCGCTTCGAGCGACAAGCGGCTCGCACGCCCGACGCACTGGCGGTGATCGTCGGTGACGAACGCCTGACCTACGCCCAGCTCAACGCGCAGTCCAACCAGCTCGCCCATCGCCTGCGCGCCCACGGTGTGGCGCCGGGGCAGCGAGTGGGGCTGGCGGTGCGGCGCAACGCACAGATGATCGTCAGCCTGATGGCCATCCTCAAGGCCGGCGCCGGTTATGTGCCGCTCGATCCGGATTACCCGGCCGAGCGCCTGGCCTACATGATCGAAGACAGCGCCATGGACCTGCTGCTGGCGCAACCTGGGCTGCTGACCGATGTAGCGCTGCCGCCAGGTCTGCCGCGCCTGGCACTGGAGGCGAGCGCCGAGGGTTACTCCATGGACAACCCGGAAAACCTCGCCAGTGCCGCAGACCTCGCCTACCTGATCTACACCTCAGGTTCCACCGGCCGCCCGAAAGGCGTATGCCTGGCCCACGCCGCGCTGCGCGAGTTTTGCGTGATTGCCGCGGACTATTCGCAACTGGTCCCCGAAGACCGCGTACTGCAATTCGCCACGTTCAGCTTCGACGGCTTTGTCGAACAGTGCTACCCGCCGTTGTGCGTGGGCGCGGCGCTGGTGCTGCGCGGCGATGAACTGTGGGACACCGATACCCTCTATCGCCAGATCATCGAACAGGGCGTGACCCTGGCGGACTTGCCGGCGGCCTACTGGTTCCTCTTGGCTCAGGAATGGGCCGCGCAACCGCAGCGGGACAAGGGGCGCTTGCGTCAGGTCCACGTTGGTGGCGAGGCCATGTCGCTGGAAGGTTTGAAGCTGTGGCACGCGGCCGGTCTGGGCGATGTGCGCCTGCTCAATACCTATGGGCCAACCGAAGCCACGGTGGTGTCCAGCACCCACGAATGCACGCTGGCCGATACCCGCAATCACCTTGGCGTGCCCATCGGCAAAGCACTGCCGGGGCGTGCGTTGTATGTGCTGGACAGTGAAGGGCACCTGCTGCCGAGCGGTTGCGTCGGCGAATTGTGCATTGGCGGCGACGTCGGCCTCGCCCAGCGCTATCACCAGCGTCCCGGGTTGAGTGCCGAGCGTTTCATGGCCGATCCGTTTTCCGCCACACCGGGTGCGCGGTTGTACCGCAGCGGCGACCTGGCGCGTTATCGCGAAGACGGTGCGCTGGAGTACCTGGGACGAATCGATCACCAGGTGAAAATCCGTGGTTTCCGGGTCGAGCTCGGGGAGCTCGAAGCGTACCTGCAAGGCCTGCCGATGATCAGCGAAGCCGCGGTGCTGGTGCACGAAGGCGTTGGCGGCAAGCAGTTGATCGGCTATGTGGTGCCGGCCAGCGATGAGCTGCTGGCGGCGGATGCGCGTCGACTCACCGACACCGTGCGCCGCGCCCTGGGTGAGCGCCTGCCGGACTACATGCTCCCGGCGCAACTGGTGGTGCTGGGCGCGTTGCCGCTCAACCGCAACGGCAAGCTCGACCGCGCCGCGTTACCGGCACCGCAGGTCTGGGAAGCCGAGGCCGGCAGTGCGCCGCAAGGTGCACTGGAAATCGAGCTGGCGCTGATCTGGCAGCAGGTGTTGCAGGTCAGTCGCGTCGACCGCGAAAACAGTTTCTTCGAACTGGGCGGGCACTCGTTGCTGGCGACGCAAATCGTCTCGCGGATCCGCCAGCGCCTGGGTCTGTCGGTGAGCCTGCGCAGCCTGTTCGAACATCCGCGCCTTGAGGATTTCGCCGCTCAGGTGCAGGCGCTGCAACACACCTGCGAGCGCCCGCCGCTGGTGGCCGACACCTCTGGCGAACGCTCGCCGCTGTCCTTTGCCCAGCAGCGCCTGTGGTTCCTGTGGAACCTGGAACCGCACAGTTCGATGTACAACATGCCCGGTGCCTTGCGCCTGCGGGGCGAGTTGAACCTCGGCGCCTTGCGCCAGACCTTCGAAACCCTGGTGCAGCGTCACGGGGTGTTGCGTACCACCTTTTATGAAGAAGACGGCCAGGCCTGGCAGCGGGTGCACCCGCGACTGCCGTTGAGTTTTGTCGACAGCGACCTGCGGCATCTGCCGGCGCCGGACGCCGAAGCACAACGGTTGGCCCGCGAAGAAGTCGCCCGGCCATTCGACCTGCGCCACGGTCCGTTGCTGCGGGTGCGGGTGCTGCGGGTCGCGGAGGAAGAGCATGTGCTGCTGCTGACGATGCATCACATCGTCGCCGATGATGGGTCGTTCCGCGTCCTGATCAATGAATTCGCCACGCTGTACCCAGCCCTCTGCCGTGGCGAAATCCCGCAACTACCGGCGCACAGCGTGCAGTACGCCGACTTCGCCAAATGGCAGCGCCAGTGGCTGGAGCAGGGCGGTGAACTGCAACGCCAGCTCGATTACTGGCAGCAACGCCTCGCTGAGCCGCAAGCGGTGCTGGCGTTGCCCGCCGACGGTGACCAGCGCAATGCGCCAGCAGGTGCCGGTGCGCATTTCACCTTCAGTGCCGAACTGAGCCAGCAGTTGCGCGACTTTGCCCGGCAGCGCGATGTGTCGCTGTTCATGCTGCTGCTGAGCGGTTTCACCCTGGTCCTGGGCCAGCGTACCGAGGTCAGTCGTGTGCGCATCGGCACCGATATCGCCAATCGAAATCAAGCCGGGCTTGAAGAAATGGTCGGCTTCTTCGTTAACCAACTGGTACTGCAAGTGGAGGTCGATGCCGAGCAGTCGGCGGCGCAATTGCTGGACGCTTGTCGCCGAGCGGTGCTGGAGGCTTCGGACCATCAGGATTTGCCGTTCGAGCGTCTGGTGGAGGCCTTGCGCCTGCCGCGCCGCGCCGGACGTTCGCCGTTGTTCGACATCAAGCTGATTTACCAGGAAGGCGTCGCTCGCCTGCCGTCGATGGAGGGCCTGCAAGTCGAAGACTTCCCGTCCGGGCGGCAGGCCGCCGAGATCGGCATGGTCGCTGCGTTCTACAACGACGCACAGCACATCCACCTGAGCTTCGAGACACCGGCGGGCCAGTACCTGCCGAGCACGCTGGAAAGTCTGTTCGAGCAGATTCAGGCGGTGCTGGAGGCGCTGTTGCGCAGTGACCGGTTGTCGGTGGGCGAATTGCTGAACCTGGCCAGCGCCGTGCAACGCCGCGCCGATGCGCGCTTGAGCGAGCAACGCAAGGCCTTGCTCGGCGGCGCCATGGCGATCAAGCGGCGCTCGGCGAACCGTGGCGCGCCGGCCGCACAAATCACGGCGGACTGATTCAGCCGGCGTCGCCGTCATCATTTTCCGGAGGGGTTTATGACCGTTTCAACGACCAAGTCCATTCCCAGGATGGGGCGTGGTGCCCGCAAAAGCCTGTCCACTGATCCGACGCGGCTGGTGAGCTTTTCGCCGATGTTCGAAGGCCACAGCCTGCCGCTGGTGTGTCGTCCGGCCGTGTCCGGCGTGAGCCTGGAGGAGTGGGCGAGCCAGAATCGCGGGCTGATCGAAAGCAAGCTGCTGGAACACGCGGTGATCCTGTTCCGCGGTTTCCAGGTGGCCGATATCGGCGAGTTCAATCGCTGCGTCGACGGGATTTCCGGCGGTGCCCTGGAGTACCTGTTCCGCGCCTCGCCACGGACCCAGATCAGCGGCCAGTTCAAGATCTACAGCTCCACCGATTACCCGGCGCCGGAGAAGATCTTCCCGCACAACGAACACTCGTATTCGCCGGTATTCCCGCGTCACCTGTACTTCTACTGCGACACCCCGTCGACCACCGGCGGAGAAACGCCATTCGGTGATACCCGCCGGATCCTGGAGCGGATCGACCCGGCGGTGCGCGAAGAGTTTGCCCGTAAACGCATCATGTACGTGCGCAACTACGGCGACGGCATGGGGCTGCCGTGGCAGACGGTGTTCCAGAGCGAGGATCGCGCCGAGGTCGAAGCCTACTGCGGCAAGATCGGCATCCAGGCCGAGTGGAAATCCGGCAACCGCCTGCGTACCCGACAGAACGGCCCGGCCATCGTGCGCCACCCGCTGAGCGGCGAGCGCATCTGGTTCAACCACGGCACCTTCTTCAATGCGCTGACCCTGCCGGACAGCATCCGCGACAACCTGCTGCGTGAATTCGGCCCGCAGGATCTGCCCCAGAACACCTTCTTCGGCGACGGCTCGCCGATTCCCGACGAGGTGATCCGCCACCTGCAAGGCATTTACCGCGAGGTGATGGTGGAGTTCGCCTGGGAGAAGGGCGACGTGGTCCTGCTCGATAACATCCTCAGCGTGCATGCGCGCAACGAATTCACCGGCTACAGAAAAATCCTCACGGCCATGGCCATCGCGCAGAAAAGCGCCGACCTGGATCAGGAATAAGGACACCCGACATGAACACCAGCGCCCTCGAACCTTCGGTAGACGTATTCCAGACCTCGGCCCAGCAGGCCTTTTATTTGCGTGCCCAGGAGCTCGGCGCCCGGCCGCTGTTCGCCGCCCTGACATTGCCGCTGGCCGGGCCGGTGGACGCTCAGGCGTTGCGCCGAGCCGTGGAAACACTTGGCCGGCGCCATGAAATCCTGCGCACGCTGTACCGCCGCCTGCCGGGCATGAAATGGCCGGTGCAGAGCCTGTGCGATGCATTGCCGGTCACGCTGCCGGGCAACCAGCCTTCGGTGGCCGAGGCCTTGAGCCGCAGTCGCGAAGCCATGGTCGAAGATGCGAATCGAGCGCTGGTGGTGGCGCAGGTCGAAGGCGAAGCAGGGCAGTCTTTCATCACCCTGCTGACCCCGGCATGCAGCTTCGACGAGGTCTCGCTGCGGGTACTGTCGAGCGAGCTCGGCAGCCTGCTGCGCGGCGAAGCCCTGGCAGAAGACGAGGACGCGCTGCAATACCTGGACTACACCGCGTGGCAGGAGGAACTGCGCGAAGAGGATATCGGTCACCAGGGCGCGGCGTTCTGGCGCAACCTGCAACAGCAGTTCGCCGTGGTCCATCGTTTGCCTTTCGAAAAAGCCGCCGAAGTATCCCTGGCTCGCCGTCAGGTTGTGCGCACCGACGCCACCTGGCTCACCGAAGTGCAACGGGCCGCTGTTGAAACGGGCGTTGAGGCCGGGCAATTGGCGTTGTTGCTGTGGACCGCGTTCGTCGCCCGTATCGGCCAGCAGGAAAAGCTGCTGATGGGCTGGCAGGTGGACGGGCGCAACGAGCAAACCGCCGCCACCCTCGGACGCTTCGCCCGGCGTTTGCCGGTGGCCTTCGAGCACCGCAGCCAGCAGACACTGGCGCAAGCATTGGCAACCTTTGCGGCAAGCATCGAACAGTCACTGTCCTGGCTCGACTGCCTCAACGAGTTCGAGTCGAGCGCCGAAGGCACTGCGCCGTTTCGCTACGGCTTTGTCTATCAAACCGCTATCGAGGCCGGAATCGAGGTGGACGACGCCAACCCTGAAATCCTGCGTCTGCGTGTACAGGGCGAGCAGTTGCAGTTGTCGTGCCTTGACGGCGCGCTGCCAGAATCGATGCTGGCCGAGTGGCTGGAGCAGTTTGTCGAGTTCAGTCGCCAATTGCTGGCGTCCGCCGAATTGACCCTGGCTCAGGCTGACCTGGTGAGTGCTACGCAACGGAGTCGCCTGATCGAAGGCTTCAACCCGAACGCCACAGAACAGGCATTGCCGTATCGCTTTCTGCAAGAATTGTTCAGCGAACAGGCGCGCCTGCATCCGCAACGCATCGCCCTGAGCGTCAACGGCCAGCGCCTGACTTATGCCGAGCTGGATGCACGCTCCAACCAGGTGGCCAATACCTTGCGCGACCAAGGCGTGGCTCCGGACGAAATCGTCGCGGTCTATGGCCAGCGCTCGCTGGAAATGCTCATCGCCCTGTTGGGCACGCTCAAGGCCGGTGCGGCGTACTTGCCGCTGGACCCGAACTACCCCATCGAGCGTCTGGCGTTCATGCTCGCCGATACCGGCGCACGCCAGGTGCTGGCCTGCCAACCGCTGCCTGAAGCGTTGCACAGTGAGCGGACCCTTTCCCTGACGCCGGGGGCCGAGGTCTGGTCCGCCGCGCAAACCCGGCCCGAACCACAAGGCGACAGCGCGAATCTGGCCTACGTCATCTACACCTCCGGATCCACCGGCAAACCCAAGGGCGTGATGATCAGTCATGCCAACGCCGTGGCTTCGACCCTGGCGCGCAATGCTTTTTATCGCCAGCCGCTGCGCGCCTTCCTGATGCTCTCGTCGTTCTCCTTCGACAGTTCGGTGGCCGGGGTTTTCTGGGCGCTGGGGCAGGGCGCGACCCTGTGCCTGCCGGACGAAGACAGCTACAGGGACCCGGCCCGACTGGCCGCATTGATCCAGCAGGAAGAGGTTTCCCACTACCTGACCTTGCCGTCCTACCACGCACAGATTCTCGAACACTTCGACCGCCAGGCCCTTGCCTGTGTGATTGTCGCCGGCGAAGCGTGCAGCAATGCACTGGTGCAGAGGCATCGCGAGGTATTGCCGGGGGTGGCACTGGTCAACGAATACGGGCCGACCGAAGGTACCGTGTGGTGCTCGGCCTGGGAACTGCCCCAAGGCGACGAGGAAGACAGCATTCCCATCGGCCAGCCGATTGCCGGCATGCGCATCCACGTACTCGGCCCGGACCTGCAACCGGTGGCCGTGGGCGTCGAAGGCGAGTTGTATGTCGGCGGTGTCGGCATCGCCAGGGGTTATCTGCAGCGCGCCCCACTGACGGCCGAGCGCTTTGTTCCGGACCCATTCACCGCAAGCACGGGCAAGCGCCTGTACCGCACCGGCGACCTGGCACGCTATCGCGCCGATGGCGTGCTGGAGTATCTGGGCCGGGTCGATCAGCAGGTGAAAATCCGTGGTTTTCGCATCGAATTGGGCGAGATCGAAGCGGCCATGCGCAGTGCGCCCGGTATCGAGGACGCCGCCGTGATCGCCCAGCAAACCCCTAATGGCCCGCAACTGCTGGGCTTCGTGGTGGCCCCGGCCGACACCGCCGACATCCACCTCAACGCGTTGCGCAGCCATCTGGCGCAAGCACTGCCCGAGCACATGCAGCCGGCGCGCTTGCAGGTGCTGGAGCGTTTCCCGTTGATGCCCAACGGCAAACTCAATCGCCAGGCCCTGCTCGATCTCGACGTGCGTCACAGCGCCTTCGTTGCTCCGCGCAACGACCTGGAGAAAACCCTGGCGGCCATCTGGGCCGAAGCGTTGCAGGTCGAACGCGTTGGCGTGCATGACAGCTTCTTCGAACTCGGCGGGCACTCGCTGCTGGCCACGCGCATTCGTGCACGGATCCAGGAAGAACTGCACCTGGCGATCCCACTCAAGCTGTTTTTCGACGGCGATACCCTCGAACGCCTGGCGGTGGAAATCGAGCGGTTCCGCCAGCAAGGCGAGCACCAGCAAAACGACGTAGACGCCCTTGAAGCGTTGTTCGACGAAGTGGATGAGGAACACGCGCGATGAGTGCCGCACCGGACAGAATGATGACCCTGGCCCAGCGTTTCTGTGGCTTGAGTGCCCACGCCCGGCGTGCGTTGCAAGAAAAGATGCACGCTCAGGGGCTGACCCTGGAGCTGCTGCCGATCCCGCCACGGGACCGTAGCATCGATACGTTGCCGGCGTCCTACGCGCAGCAGCGCTTGTGGTTTCTCTGGCAGATGCAGCCCCAGGCCACCGCCTACAACCTGACCGGCGCCTTTCGCCTGAACGGCGAGCTGGACCGCGACGCATTGGCGCAAACCCTGACCGCACTGGTGCAGCGTCATGAAGTGCTGCGCACCACCTTCGTCTTCGATGATCAGCAAGTGCTGCAAAAGATTCACCCGCGGATGGACGCGCCGCTGGTTGAGGTCGTGGCGGCCAACGAAGGCGACTTGCAATGCCAGATCGCCCTGAACGCCGAGCAGCCGTTCGACCTGCTGCACGGTCCGTTGATGCGCTGCCGCTTGATCCGCCTCGAGGCCCGGCAACATGTGCTGGTGCTGACCTTCCATCACATCGTCACCGATGGCGGCTCGCTGCCGATCCTGCTGCAGGAATTTACCCGGCTGTATGGACAACTCAGTGCCGGGCAGGCCGCGCAGTTACCGGAGTTGGGCATCCAATACGCCGACTTCGCCCGCTGGCAGCGCCTGTGGCTGGAGGCCGGCGAAGCCGAGCGCCAGCTTGATTACTGGCGCGGACAGCTGGGCAACGAACACCCGCCGCTGAACCTGCCGACCGACCGCCGTCGCCCGGCGATCCCGAGCCAGCAGGGCGCCAGTGTCGAATTGAAAGTCAGCGCCGCGTTGACCGCGCAACTGCGTGAGCTGGCCCGCCGTGAAGGCTGCACCTTGTTCATGCTGCTGATGGCTGCTGTGCAGACGCTGTTGCACCGTTACAGCGGTGAACAGGACATTCGCGTCGGCGTACCGATTGCCAACCGTACCCGCCAGGACGTGGAAAACCTGTTGGGCTTTTTCGTCAACACCCAGGTGCTGCGCAGCCGGCCCCGGGCCGACCAGCCATTCGTGCAGTTGCTGGCCGAGATCAAGGCCGCGGCACTCGGCGCGCAGGTTCATCAGGACCTGCCCTTCGAGCAACTGGTCGATGGCCTGGGCGTCGAACGCAGCCTGAGCCACACGCCGCTGTTCCAGGTAATGTTCAACCACCAGCGCGACAATGGCGGCGCGCAACGCTGGGACCTGCCGGGGCTGAGCGTCGAACCGCTGGTCTGGGACGAAAAGACCACCAAGTTCGATCTGATGCTCGACACCGTCGAAGACGACGAGAGCATCCACGCATCGTTCGTGTATGCCACCGAACTGTTCGACGCTTCGACCATCGAGCGTCTCGGCCGGCACTGGCTGAACCTGTTGCAGGCGATCTGCGCTGACAGCACCGTAGCCCTGGCGGACCTGTGCATGCTCGACGCCGATGAGCAGCAGGCCACCTTGCTCGACTGGAACCGCAGCGCCGTATCGAATGTCGATCAGGCGAACGCCTTGTGCGCCCATCAACTGATCGAAGCCCAGGCCGCCGCGCACCCGTACAACATTGCCGTGACCTGCGACGGTGTCACCCTCACTTACGCCGAACTGAACCGTCGCGCCAACCGCATCGCCCATCGCCTGCGCGAGCGCGGCGTCGGCCCGGACGTGTTGGTGGGCATCGCCCTGGAGCGTTCGCTGGACATGATCGTCAGCCTGTTGGCGATCCTCAAGGCCGGTGGCGCCTACGTGCCGCTGGACCCGGAGTACCCGCAGGAGCGTCTGGCCCATATGCTCGCCGACTGCGGCACAGGCCTGTTGCTGACCGACTCCGCGCAGTTGCCACGCCTGCCATTGAGCGAGGGGATCGAGGTGATCTGCCTCGATCTCGCCCGCGACTGGCTGTTGGAGGCCAGTACCGACGACCTGCCGAACCTGGCTGTTCCAGAGAACCTGGCCTACGTCATCTACACCTCCGGCTCCACCGGCAAACCCAAAGGCACGCTGCTGCCTCACAGCAACCTGACGCGCCTGTTCAGTGCCACCGGGCACTGGTTCGGCTTCAATGCGGGCGATGTCTGGTGCCTGTTCCACTCCTATGCCTTCGACTTTTCCGTGTGGGAAATCTTTGGCGCGTTGTTCTACGGCGGCAAGCTGGTGGTGGTGCCTCACGGGGTCAGCCGCTCCCCGGAAGACTTCGCCCGCTTGCTCCGCGATGAGCGCGTCACCGTGCTCAACCAGACGCCCTCGGCCTTCCGCCAGTTGATGCCGTTTGCCTGCGCCAATGGGCAAGGCATGGCCCTGCGTTACGTGGTGTTCGGCGGCGAGGCGCTCGACGTGGCCAGCCTGCGTCCCTGGTACGACGCCTTCGATGACCGGCAGCCGTTGCTGATCAACATGTACGGCATCACCGAAACCACGGTGCATGTGACTTACCGCCCGCTGTCCCGCGCCGACCTCGATGGCGCCAACAGCTCGCCGCTGGGCGAGCCGATCAGCGACCTGCGCTGGTACGTGCTCGACCCGCGCCTGAACCCGGTGGCCAAGGGTTGCGTCGGTGAGCTTTACGTCGGCGGTGCCGGCCTGGCCCGTGGTTATCACCAGCGCCCAGACCTGACCGCCACGCGCTTTGTACCGGATCTGTTCGCCACTGCACCGGGCGTTCGCCTGTATCGCACCGGCGATCTGGCGCGTTACTGCGCCGATGGCAGCATCGAGTACGCCGGACGTATCGACCATCAGGTGAAGATCCGTGGCTTCCGCATCGAACTGGGAGAAATCCAGGCTCGCCTGCAAAGCCATCCGGCCATCGAGCAAGCACTGGTGCTGGCACCGCAGGTCAACGGCAGCCCGCAACTGGTCGCCTGGTTCACCGCGTGCGGCGACGACAGCGATTTGCGCCCGTCCCTGCGCGAACACTTGCAAGCCGGTTTGCCGGACTACATGGTGCCGGCGCATCTGCTCAAGCTCGACCACTGGCCGCTGACCGGCAACGGCAAACTCGATCGCGGTGCGTTGCCCAAGCCCGACGCGGCACTGGCGCAGCAGGCTTATACGGCGCCATTGGATGACGTGCAGAGCGAGTTGGCGGCGATCTGGCAAGACGTGCTCAAGCTTGAGCGTGTGGGCATCGAAGATAACTTCTTCGAGCTGGGCGGCGACTCGATCATCTCCATCCAGGTGGTCAGCCGCGCGCGTCAGGCCGGGATTCGCATCGCCCCGCGGGACCTGTTCCAGCACCAGACCGTGCAGAGCCTGGCGAAGGTGGCGGTACGCAGTGAAGGGATGCTCATCGACCAGGGGCCGGTGCGCGGCGAAGTGCTGCTGACGCCGATCCAGCACTGGTTCTTCGAACAATCCATCGAGGCCCGTCATCACTGGAACCAGTCGCTATTGCTGGAAGTGCGCGAGCCATTGCACAGCGGTTGCCTGCAACAGGCCCTGGCCGCGTTGCTGGAGCATCACGATGCGTTGCGCCTGCGTTTGCATCATGTCGACGGCGTCTGGCAACAGGCCCAGGCCGAGCAGTGGAACAGCGTCGAGGTGCTGTGGCAGCGTCAGGCCGCCAATGCCGATCAGCTGCTTGAACTGTGCAACGCCGCACAGGCCAGCCTGAACCTGCAGGACGGTCCGTTGCTGCGGGCCTTGCTGGTGGACATGGGGCCCCAGGGCCAACGCCTGTTGCTGGTGGTGCATCACCTGGCGGTGGACGGGGTGTCGTGGCGTTTGCTGCTTGAGGATTTGCAGACGGTTTATCGGCAGGCCCGGCAGGATCAACCCCTGCACCTGCCAGCGAAAACCAGCGCCTATCAAGCCTGGGCCGCGCGCTTGCAACGGCACGCCCGGAGCCCGGAGCTGGCGACGCAAGCCGCATACTGGCAAGCCCAATACCACGACGTGGCGGTGCAACTGCCTGCCGACAACCCCCACGGCAGTCTGGCCAGCCAGCATGCCGTCAGCGTGGAAACCGTGCTCGACAGCACTTTCACCCGCCAACTGCTGCAAGACGCTCCGGCGGCGTATCGCACCCAGGTCAACGACCTGTTGCTGACGGCGCTGGCGCGAGTCCTGGGGCAATGGACCGGTCAATCTTCAACGCTGGTCAAACTGGAAGGTCACGGCCGCGAAGACCTGTTCGACGACATCGACCTGACCCGCACCCTGGGCTGGTTCACCTCGATCTTCCCGGTGAAGCTCACCGCGACGGGCGATCTGGCCGCGAGCATCAAGGCGGTCAAGGAACAACTGCGCGCCGTGCCCGACAAGGGTATCGGTTTCGGCATCCTGCGCTATCTGGCCGACGTCGGCCTCGAGGACTTGCCGTCGCCGCAAGTCACCTTCAACTACATGGGCCAGTTCGACGCCAGTTTCGACGAGCAGGCGCCATGGCGCCCGGCGCAGGAAAGCGGCGGTGCCGAGCAGGGCGCGTCGGCCGAACTGGAGCGGGGCCTGAGCATCAACGGCCAGGTCTACGCGGGGCAATTGCGCCTGAACTGGACCTTCAGTGGCGAAGTGTTCGAAGCGCAAACGGTGCAGCGCCTGGCCGACGCCTATGCCCTGGAACTGCAACGACTGATCGAGCATTGCCTGGGCAGTGCCGGTGGCCTGACCCCGAGCGACGTGCCGCTGGTAAGCGTCGATCAGGCGCAACTCGATGCCTTGCCGCTGGCAGCGAGGCGGATCGAAGACATCCTGCCGCTGTCGCCGATGCAGCAAGGCATGTTGTTCCACAGCCTGTTCGCCCCGGACGCCGGTGCTTATGTGCCGCAGATGCGCTTGGATGTGCAGGGGCTGGACGTCGAGGTGTTTGGCAATGCCTGGCAGCAGACGCTGGCGCGCCATGAAGTGTTGCGCGCGGCGTTCTTCAGTGAAAGCAACGGTTCGCGCCCGCTGCAAGTGATCCTGGCCGATGCCACGCTGCCGCTGACCGTGCTCGACTGGCGCGATCAAACGGACCTGGTCCAGGCGCTGGATCGATTGGCGGATGAAGATCGCCTACGCGGTTTCGACCTGACGGCGGCGCCGCTGCTGCGCCTGACCCTGGTACGCACGGCCAGCGATGTTCATCACCTGATCTTCACCCACCACCACATCCTGCTGGACGGCTGGAGCACCTCGCAGGTGTTCGGCGAAGTGCTGCAACGGTACTCCGGCGTCATGCCCGCGCCGAGCGTCGGCCGTTACCGCGATTACATGACTTGGCTGGGAACGCGCGACCGTGCCGCCTGCGAAGCGTTCTGGCTGGAGCAATTGCAGCCGTTCGCCGAGCCGACGCGACTGGCCGGCGCATTGCCAGGACCGGTCGCAGGGCAGGGCGACGGTCATCGCACCCTGCACCTGAGCCTGGACCGCGCGGCCACCGAGCGCCTGGGCGGGTTCGCCCGTCAGGCCCGCGTCACGCCCAACACCCTGTTGCAAGCGGCATGGCTGGTGCTGTTGCAGCGCTACACCGGACAGCGAACGGTGGCGTTCGGCGCCACCGTGTCGGGGCGTCCGAGTGAGTTGCAAGGCATCGAACAGCAGGTCGGGTTGTTCATCAACACCTTGCCGGTGATCGCCACGCCGCACCCTGAGCGCACCGTGAGCCAATGGATCGACGAAGTCCAGGCGCTCAACCTCAAGTTGCGCGACGTCGAATACACACCGCTGGCGGACGTGCAGCGTTGGGCGGGCCACTCTGGCGAGGCGTTGTTCGACACCCTGCTGGTGTTCGAAAACTATCCGGTGGCGCAAGCGCTGGAAGAGGGTAACGCCACGGCACTGAAGTTCTCCGGTATCCGTCATCACGACCAGACCAGCTTCCCCTTGGCCATCGCCGCCGAGCTGGGCGAATGCCTGGACCTGCGCTTGAACTACGACACCGCGCTGTTCAGCGCCGAGGCCATCGAAAGCCTGGGCGCGCGCCTTGTGGCGTTGCTCGATGCCATGGTCCGTGGGCCGCAACAGCCATTGGGGCGCTTGAGCCTGCTCGATGCCGCGCAAACCGCGCAGCAGGTCGAAGGCTTCAACCGCACCGCACAGACCTGGGCGGATGTGCGCCCGGTCTACCAGTGCTTCGAAGCCCAGGTACTGCAGACCCCGCAGGCCCCGGCGCTGGTGTTTGCCGGCCAGACCCTCAGCTATGGCGAACTCAACCAGCAGGCCAACCGGCTGGCGCACCACCTGCGCAGCCAGGGTGTCGGCGCCGACGTGTTGGTGGGCATTGCCGCAGAGCGCTCGCTGGAACTGGTGATCGGCCTGCTGGCGATCATGAAGGCCGGTGGCGCCTACGTGCCGCTGGACCCGGACTACCCCCGTGAACGCCTGGCGCACATGTTCGACGACAGCGGCGTACATCTGCTGCTGACCCAGCGTCATTTGCTCGAGCAGTTGCCGATTCCGCCCGCCACCACGGCCATTTGCCTCGATGACATGGCCGGTTTGCCGGACGGCCTGAGCAACGAAAACCTGCCCGCCGTGGTTGAGCTGCAATCATTGGCCTACATGATCTACACCTCCGGCTCCACCGGCAAACCCAAGGGCGCGGCCAACCACCATGAGGCCTTGTACAACCGCCTGGCGTGGATGCAGGGCGCGTACCCACTGGACGGGCGCGACACCGTGTTGCAGAAGACCCCGTTCAGTTTCGACGTGTCGGTCTGGGAGTTTTTCTGGCCATTGATGACCGGCGCGCGCCTGGCGGTAGCCGAACCGGGCGCCCATCGCGATCCGGCGCAATTGGTCAGCCTGATCGAGCAGTACCAGGTCAGCACCCTGCATTTCGTGCCGTCGATGTTGCAGGCGTTTGTCCAGGGCGAAGGCTTCGAGCGTTGCGCCAGCCTGCGGCAGATCATGTGCAGCGGCGAAGCCTTGTCGGCGGACTTGCAGCACAACCTGTTCCGCGTGCTGCCCAACGTTGGCCTGTACAACCTGTACGGCCCGACCGAAGCGGCCATCGACGTGACCCACTGGACCTGTGTCGACGACGGCGGCATCAACGTGCCGATCGGTTATCCGATCGCCAACCTGGTGACCCACATCCTCGACGACAGCCTGCAACCGCAGGTGCCGGGTTGCGTCGGTGAGCTGTACCTGGGTGGCATCGGTCTGGCCCGTGGTTATCACAACCGTCCGCAGCTGACGGCCGAGCGTTTTGTCGCCAGCCCGTTCGCTGAGCGGGGCGAGCGTCTGTACCGCACCGGCGACCTGGCGCGTTACCGCGACGACGGCGTGATCGAATACGTCGGGCGCATCGATCATCAAGTGAAGATCCGCGGCTTGCGCATTGAGCTCGGGGAAATCGAAGCCTGCCTGCTGGAGCATCCATCGGTGCGCGAGGCCGTGGTGATCGCCCTCGACGTGGGCAAGTCCAGGCAACTGGTGGCTTACGTCACCGGTGATGCGACCCTTGATCCTCTCAAGCGACACCTGCGCAACGCGCTGCCCGAGCACATGCAGCCAAGCCATGTGCTGCTGCTGGACCGGTTGCCAGTGACGCCCAACGGCAAGCTCGACCGCCGGGCGCTGCCACAGCCTGACCAGGCAGTGCGCGAGTACGTGGCGCCGCGCACTGCCGTGGAAGCGACCTTGCAAGCGGTGTGGCAGGCGCTGTTCGAAGTGCCGCAGATCGGCATGCAGGACAACTTCTTCGAGCTGGGCGGCGATTCCATCGTCTCGATCCAGGCTGTCAGCCGCGCACGCAAGGCGGGCTTGAGCATTTCGCCCAAGCAGGTGTTCAGCCATCCGACCCTTGCCGAGCTGGCTACTGTGGCGCAAACGGTCATGGCGGATGAAGCCGTTCCAGCGCTGGTCGCATCGGCAGTGAAAATCGAGCTGAGCGAGGCGCAGTATCAGGCGCTGGAATTGACGGCGGACGAAGTCGAGGACGTTTATCCGCTGTCGCCGATGCAACAGGGCATGTTGTTCCACTCGGTGCAGGACGGCGATTCCGGGTTGTACGTCAACCAGGTTGAAGTGGGCATGCGCGGCGTCGATGGCCCGCGTTTCCGCGAGGCCTGGGCCGATGCCGCGCGGCGTCACGGGATTCTGCGCACCGTTTTCCTCTGGGAAGGCGACAAGGAGCCGTTGCAAGTGATGTTGCGCGCTGCGCCTGCGCTGCTGACCGAACTGGATTGGCGTGGGTTGGATGACCAGCCCGGACGCGTCCGCCAATTGGCCCTTGAGGAGCGCGAACGCGGCTTCTCGCTGAACCGTGCGCCCTTGCTACGCCTGTTGCTGGTGCGTCTGGAGGACGACCGCTATCGCTTGATCTGGACCTACCACCACATCCTCATGGACGGCTGGAGCGTGTCGCGCCTGATCGGTGAAGTGCTGCGTCATTACAGTGGTGAGGCGCACGAGCCGGTGGCCGCCTATCGCGACTACATCGACTGGCTTGGGCAGCAAGTGGCCGAGACCAGCGAGAGGTTCTGGAAAGGCAAGCTCAGCCACCTCGAAGGCGCCACGCACCTGGCTCGCGCCTTGCCGGTCAAGGCGCCGCAAGCCGGTCATCACGCGATCTACACCCACCTGGACGCCGGGCAGACCTCGCGTTTGCAGGCCTTTGTCCAGCAACAGCAAGTGACCCTCAACACCCTGGTGCAAGCCGCGTGGCTGCTGCTGTTGCAGCGCTACACCGGCCAGCGCACGGTGACGTTCGGCGCCACCGTGTCCGGGCGCCCGCAAACCCTCGACGGCTCGGAGCACATGCTCGGGCTGTTCATCAACACCTTGCCGGTGGTCAACAGCGTGCCGACGCAAACCTGCGTCGGTGACTGGCTGCGCGAGATCCAGGCCTACAACCTCGACATCCGCGACTTCCAGCAAACCCCGCTCAGCGATATCCAGCGTTGGGCCGGGCAGGGCGGGCAGTCATTGTTCGACAGCATCATCGTGTTCGAAAACCAGCCGGTGGACCGCACCCTGCGCGAGTGGAACGGTGACGCCCTGCGCTTCGAAGACGTTTGCGATTTCGGCCTGACCAGTTTCGCCATGGACCTGATGGTCAGCCTCGACGAGGGGCTGCGCATCGAGTACATGCACCAGCGCGATCAGTTCGATCTGGCCACCGTGGAAATCCTGCGCAGCCACATGGAAAGCCTGATGCAGCGCCTGTGCGACGACGCCGGACGCGCCGTCGGTGAACTGGGCCTGCTGACCCTGGACGAAGGCCGGGCGCTGGACGGCGAGTTGCCGGTGGTGGCAGAAGGTGACGAGACGCCGGTACACGAACTGATCCGTCAGCGTGCGCGACTGCAACCGGAGCATACGGCGCTGGTCCTGAGCCATGCCGAGGGCGACGCCGAACACCTGAGCTATGCCGAACTGGACCGGCGCTCCGATGCGCTGGCGGTGCATCTGCTGGAACAGGGTGTACAGGCCGAAGACGTGATCGGCGTGTTCATGGAGCGCTCGCTGGAGCTGGTGGTGTCGTTGCTGGCGGTGATGAAATGCGGCGCCGCCTACGTGCCGCTGGACCCGCAATACCCGCAGGAACGCCTGCGCTACATGATGGCCGACAGCGACATGCGCCTGTTGCTGACCCAGGAGCGGCTGCGCGATAGCGCGCAACTCAATCCGGGCACGGCGATGCTGGCGGTGGATCGCTTGAACCTCGACGTCGAGGTGGCGAGCCCCTCGTGCACGGTGCACGCCGAGCAACTGGCCTACCTGATCTACACCTCGGGTTCCACCGGCAAACCGAAAAGCGTCGCCGTGGCCCACGGGCCGTTGAGCATGCACGTGCAAGCCATCGCCGAGCTGTACGAGATGGACCCGGACAATCGCGAACTGCATTTCATGTCGTTCGCCTTCGACGGCGCCCATGAACGCTGGATCACTGCGCTGATCAGCGGCTCGACCCTGGTGATCCGCGATAACAGCTTGTGGACCGCCGAACAGACCCTGGCCGTGCTGCACCGCCAACGCATCAGCGTCGCCTGCTTCCCGCCGGCGTACCTGTTGCAACTGGCCGAACACGCCGAGTTGCAGGGCGGCGATCCACCGCCGGTGCGCATCTACTGCTTCGGTGGCGATGCGGTGTCGGACGCCACCTTCGAGCGGGTCAAGCACACACTCAAGCCGCAATACCTGGTCAACGGCTACGGCCCGACGGAAACCGTGGTCACGCCGCTGCTGTGGAAAATCGCCGCCGACGGCCATTGCCAGGCGATGTACGCGCCGATAGGCCAACGTGTCGGCAGTCGTAGCCTGCATGTGCTGGACATGGACCTCAACCCGCTGCCGGTGGGCATGGTCGGTGAGCTGTACATCGGCGGGCGGGGCGTCGCCCGCGGCTACCATCGCCACCCGTGGACGAGCGCCGAGCGCTTCGTTGCCGATCCGTTCAGCAGCGAAGGCGGGCGCCTGTACCGCAGCGGTGACCTGGTGCGCCGTCGCGAGGATGGCGTGTTCGATTACGTCGGGCGCATCGACCATCAGGTCAAGGTGCGCGGTTTCCGCATCGAGCTGGGCGAAATCGAGGCCCGCTTGCGCGAGCAGGCCGGGGTCAACGATGCGCTGGTGGTGGTGCGCGACAACGGCCAGGGGCCGCAACTGGTGGGCTATGTGGTGGCAGTGCAAGACGATGGCCTCGGCCCGCGTTGCCTGGCGGCATTGCGCGAGAGCCTGCCCGACTACATGGTGCCGATGCAGGTCGTGGTGTTGCCGCGCTTCCCGCTGACCCCCAACGGCAAACTCGACCGCAAGGCCTTGCCGGCTCCGGCCTTCAGCGGCCGCGACTACGTGGCACCGCGTACAGCGCTGGAGTGGGCGCTGGCGGACATCTGGCAACAGGTGCTGGGCATCGAAAAGGTCGGCATTACCGACAACTTCTTCGAGTTGGGCGGTGATTCGCTGCGCACCCTCAAGGTGATCTCGAAAGTGCGTGCCCTGAATGAGCCGGACTTCCAGCTCAAGCTGCGGGACATGATGGCCAAACCGACGATTGCCGGGCTGTCCGGTGCCGATGAACAACCTGTGCGCCAGAGTCCGCAGCCGCTGTTGTTGCTCAACCAGCCGGTGGACGAACAGCCGGCGCTGTTCTGCCTGCACGCCGGTTTCGGCACGGTGTTCGACTACGAACCGCTGGCCCGGCGCCTGGAGGGTGAGCGCACGGTGTACGGCGTGCAGTGCCGGATGCTGCTCGACCGGCAGTGGCAGGACACCTCGCTTGCGCAGATGGCCGCCGATTACGTCGAGGCGATCCGCGCCCGGCAGCCCCAGGGGCCGTACCATGTGCTGGGCTGGTCGTTGGGCGGGGCATTGGCGTTACTGGTCAGTGACCTGTTCGAACAGCAGGGCCAGCGTGTGGCGTTCGTCGCTCTGGTGGACAGCTTTGTGCCGACCCAGGCCAATGCTGTCGCCAGCCCGGAGGAGTGGCGTGTGGACCTGGCCGAGTTCCTCGGTGCGACCCTGGGCATGGAGGGCGAGGTGATTGACCGGGTGTTGAGTATCGAGCCGGTGGGGGACCACGACGCGGTGAGGCGAATCATTCGCGCGGTGATCGACAGCCAAAGCGATCAGGCCAGCGGTTATGCGCTGCTTGGTGCCGATGAGTTGGCCCAGACATTCATGGTCGGCACGCGCTTGAAGGCGCTGTCGCGGCAAGTCGACACCCTGCCGATCCCACAAGCCGCGCTGCATTGCTGGTGGGCCGATGGCAACCCGACGGACGAACGCGCGACCCTTGAACGTCGGCAGCCTCGGTTGCGCAAGGTGCAAACGGTGAAGGCTGGCCATTTCGATATCCTGCAGCAGGGTGAGTGTCTGGACGCCGTGGTGGCGGCGCTTGGCCGCGAGGTGGTGGCGCAACTCTAGCGCTTGCACGGAGCAAAGACAGGCTCGCCCTAATGAACGGTCCTCACGGTTCGTTTATCAGGGCGAGCCTGTTTATTTTTTGGAGAATACCGCCCATGGCACTGCACCCGGACATCGAAGGGTTTCTAGAGCTGGCCGAGTTCGGCCGCCTCAGCGGCAAAAGCCAACCCATGCATGAGCTGAGCCCTGACCAAGCGCGACAGCAATTCGAGCAAACCTCACAGTTGCTCGATGCGGCCCCGACGGGCGCATTGACGGTGACGGCGGTCAGCATGACGGCGCGGGACGGGCATTTGCTCAATGCGCGGCTGTATGCCAGGCCGCAACCGGACAGCGAACCGCGCCCGGTGTTGTTGTACTTCCATGGCGGCGGTTATGTGGTCGGCAGCCTCGATTCCCACGACACGCTGTGCCGGCGCCTGGCGCTGGTGGGGGAGTTTGCCGTGTTGTCGGCGGATTATCGCCTGGCGCCGGAACATCGTTTTCCTACCGCCTACAACGATGCCGAAGACGTGACGCGCTGGCTCGCGGTCACCGGAGCCAAAGCGTTGGGACTGGACGCGAATCGGCTAGCGCTGGCCGGAGACAGCGTCGGCGGCAGCCTGGTGGCATCGCTGTGTATCGCCATTGCCCAGGACCCGCTGGGCTGGCCCTTTGTACCGCGCCTGCAAGTGTTGCTGTACCCGGTGATCGACGCGGTAAAAAAACGCCCGTCGCTTGCGCGCTTCGCCGAAGGCTATCTGCTGGAGGCCGCCACGCTGGAGTGGTTCTACCAGCAATACCAACGCAGTGAAGCGGATCGCGCCGACTGGCGTTTTTCGCCCCTGTACGCCGAGGACTTGCAACGGCTGACGCCGACGGTGCTGTGGCTGGCCGAGTACGACCCGTTGCTCGATGAAGGCCTGGCCTGGGCCGAGAAACTGCGTGCCGCGGGGCAACCTCTGGTACTGGAGGTCAAGGCCGGCATGACCCACGACTTTGCACGGATGGGCGAAATGGTCCAGGAAGTGCCAGGGATGCTGGTGCAATTGGCGGCGCAGATCGGCGAGAGTTTGAGCTGATGTATGGCTGCCCCTGTAGGAGCGAGCAAGCTCGCGATGGTGGTGTGTCAGGCGACGTGGATGTTCGATGTACCGCCCTCATCGCGAGCATGCTCGCTCCTACAGGTATATATGGCGTTCCCGGGATTTTTGCCTGGCCGTGATCTCCTGTAGGAGCGAGCAAGCTCGCGATGGCGGTGTGTCAGGCGACGTGGATGTTCGATGTACCGCCCTCATCGCGAGCATGCTCGCTCCTACAGGTATATATGGCGTTCCGGGGATTTTTGCCTGGCCGTGATCTCCTGTAGGAGCGAGCAAGCTCGCGATGGCGGTGTGTCAGGCGACGTGGATGTTGGATGTGCCGGCCTGATCGCGAGCATGCTCGCTCCTACAGGTATATATGGCGTTCCCGGGAT
>NZ_NEHO01000023.1 GCF_002113375.1 Pseudomonas sp. R37(2017)
CAAGATCGTCGGCGAGCTGCCCAACCCGCTGAACCCGCCGCCGGGCTGCGCGTTCCACAAGCGCTGCCCGTACGCCACCGAACGCTGCAAAACCGAAGAGCCGGCCCTGCGCCTGCTTGACAGGCGTCAGGTGGCTTGCCATTACGCGGAGGACATCAGCGACTGAGCCACCGGCTTGACAGGCCGCGGCTTCATGCCTGGAAGACTGCTGTTGAACGAGGCTGTGTAAAAACGTGTTAGAGCAGGTTTGACGGTCAGAACCAGAACGAAAATCGTGTTCCTACGCAAATTTCAGGTCTGGCCGACTAGCCAAGTGCTGGCAGATTTTACGTAGCAACGCAGACTTCCAAACGGTGTCTGCGTTTTTACACACTCAGGGCCGGTTTCAGCCGGTCGTGACAGGCGGAAATCGGCCACGAGCGGTCTGTCGACTGACTAGGTTGAGATGGTTAAGCTGGCATGTTTTCAAGCGCAGGGTTCGACGCATGACAGAGGAATATCAAGGAAGCTGCCTATGCGCAGCAGTCAGCTACGAGCTACTCACTCCACCAAAAGCAGTGAGTCATTGCCATTGCAGCCAGTGTCGCAAAGGTCACGGAGCAGCATTCGCTTCGTACGGCAGCGTTCCCCGCAAAGCGCTACGGATACTTAACGGCGCCACCTGCATCAAAACCTATGCGTCCTCCGAGACGGTGTTACGCGAGTTCTGCGCGACCTGTGGATCGACGTTGTTCTGGTCACGATCTCAAGGTGATTTTGCCGAATGGGTTTCGGTAGCGCTGGGCACGCTAGACACGCCCTTCACGCCTCAAAAGCAAAAACACATTCATGTCGACTCCGCAGTCCACTGGTATACGCCATCCAGCTTATGTCCCGAGATCGACTGACAGCTGTGGGTCGGTTAGCGACCACCACGCACCGTGACTAATCCAACCTTGTCCTCCCTCAATGTGGAGGACGAGCCATGAACACTATTGCTACATACAACCATCAGCCTTGGAACAAGGGAAAACTTGTCGGGCAAAAAGCCCCGCTCCGAGTCAGAGATATCTGGGCCATCCGGGTCAGACTCCAGCTCGCGGAGAAGACACGGGATCTGGCCCTTTTCAACTTGGCCATCGACAGCAAGCTGCGCGCCTGTGACTTAACCAAGCTGCGAGTACGAGACATAGCCCATGGGGAACATGTGTCGTCACGGGCCATCGTGATGCAGCAGAAAACTCAGCACCCAGTCCAGTTTGAAATTACTGAGCAAACCCGAACAGTTCTGGAGGCTTGGATGCATCAGGCCCACCTCCGCAGTGAGAACTTCTTGTTTCCGACCCGGTTGCACGGCTCAGATCATCTCTCCACCAGGCAATACGCTCGCATAGTCAAAGCCTGGGTAACAGCCATTGGCCTTGACCCAACCATGTACGGTACTCACACGCTACGGCGAACCAAGGCATCGTTAATCTATCGTAGGACAAAGAACTTGAGAGCAGTCCAACTCTTGCTTGGTCATACGAAGCCTGAAAGCACCGTCAAATACCTAGGCATCGAGGTCGATGATGTTCTGGAAATGGCTGAGCAGACGGAGGTGTAAATCCCCCAGCGACGGTCACAACTTAACCGTCGCTATCCGACCAGAAGCAGGCACAAGCCCGTCTCAACTGGAGCACTCTCTCAAGCTGCTCTAGAAGCTCGCGGTTGTGGTGTGAAGATTGACCAGTTTCCATTGGCCCATTTTCACCACATAAACCTCTGTATAAACCAGTTTGTAAACGCTACCTCCATTCACGGTAAACGCAGCTTTACCAGTAACGACAGCCACTTCTCCATACACCCTTGCGGAAGCTTCTTTTAGAGCGATTTTGTCGTATCTAAACCGTTTGCTTCGCAGTTCACTCATCCATTCCTGTTTCGTGGTGACAAACCCGGTGATGTGCACAAACACCAGGTTGTCATCGAATAAATCCTCGATGAGGTCGAAATCCCCTGCTGTTTTCCAACGGAACTTTTCCATGGATAGACTAAGAATTTCACTTTCCCAAGAGGAAGTGTTGCATGGCATGAGCATATTGGAAGGTATCTCAACGGTTATGACTATGGGCTTTTGGGGAGGGGCTAAAGGCGTGCCTCTAAAAAGACACGCCTGCGGTATCAGTCTTCAGACATCGACAGCAAACCCTCGTCCAGCCGGCCACCCTGGATATTGATTACCGACAATTGCTCATCGATCTCGCGCAGGTCCGTTGCGGTCAGCTCAAGCTCGATCGATTTGATGTTGTCGTCCAGGTATTCGATTTTGTCCATTCCAGGGATGGGCACAATCCACGGCTTTTGGGCCAGTAGCCAGGCCAGTGCAATTTGCACCGGGGTCGCGTTCTTTTTCGCGGCCATGGCGCGGAGCATGTCCACCACCGGCATGTTGGCCTGCATCGCCGCCTGGGTGAAGCGCGGGAAATTCGCTCGCAGGTCGGTGGCGTCGTCAAACTTCGTGTTGGCATCGATGGTGCCAGTCAAAAAACCGGTCCCCAGCGGTCCCCAAGGCACAAATCCAATGCCCAGTTCTTCGCACACAGGGATCACTTCAGCCTCTGGCTCCCGTGTCCAGATCGAGTACTGGTTCTGCACCGCTGCAACCGGGTGCACGGCATGCGCTCTGCGAATGGTCGAGGCGCCGGCTTCGGACAAGCCATAGTGCAAAACCTTGCCCTCGGTGATCAGGTCTTTCAGCGTCCCCACCACGTCCTCAATCGGCACATTAGGGTCAACACGATGCTGGTAGAAAAGATCGATATAGTCTGTCTTCAAGCTGGCCAGCGAAGCTTCGGCCACCGCTCGAATGGTTTCTGGTCGGCTGTCGGTGCCGACAATGCCACCGTTCTCCAGCTTGAAACCAAACTTGGTCGCGATAATGACTTGGTCACGAAACGGAACGAGAGCTTCACCGAGCAGCATTTCGTTGGTGTAGGGGCCGTAGGCCTGTGCCGTGTCGAAGAAGTTGATACCCCGCTCCACGGCAGCGCGAATAACCTTCACGCCTTGGCTTTGTTCGACGGCTTTGCCGGTGCCGAAGCTCAGGTTCATCACGCCCATGCCCAAGGCAGACACTTCAAGGCCGCTGCTGCCCAACTTGCGAGTCATCATTTTTCACCTTTTGCGTTAGCAGTTAGTTTTGATGCCGCCAGTGTGTGCCCACGAGAAACGCTGCTCCGCTGTGCTTTTGCCCGACCTGTTGTGATTTTGCTTATATATTCAGGATTGGTGGTGCGCATGCCCTGCTCCCACTTCAAAGCCCAGGCGAGGCAAATCTGTCGTCCTATCGGAGCGCACCATGATCAACACTTCAGTCCCGCAGATGACTTCAGCCGAACACCTTGATGCCTACCCCGCCGGCCAGCGAGTGAGCACCACCAACGGCCCCGCCTGGCAAGACGTGCGGCTGTCCGTGTTCTCGCTGGCGTCAACCTCGGAGGTCTTCAGCATGCCGGCGGTCGCTGAGCCTTTGATCGTCTGGGTGACCTCGGGTGAGGCTGAAACCCAGGAGCGCGAGGAAGACGGCCCGTGGATGATCAGCCGGATTAAACAAGGCTCGCTGTTTGTAACTGCCGCCGGTGCGCCTTATGACTTTCTCTGGAAACGCTTGAGCACCGAGCCGTTCGAAGTGGTCATGGTGCTTCTTAACCTGGCGCTGTTCGAGGAGGCCTTGCACGACCTCTACGGTGCGAACGCTAAGCACGCCACACTTCGCGATATCTCGGGGTTCGAAGATTCGCAACTGGTCACCTTGCTGCAATGCTTGCGCGAAGAAGCCGACCGTCCCGAGGCCAGTAAACTGTTTACTCACGGCATCGCCCAAGCCTTGTGCATCCATCTGGCCCGCCACTACGTAGAACTCGATACAGGCTCGATCAAGGGGGCGTCATCCCTGCCAGCCTTCAAGCTGCGCCGGATCACCGCCTGGATGGCCGAGCATTTGGCCGAGGAGTTCAGTCTGGCGCTGCTGGCCGAACAGGCAGGCATGAGCGAGTACCACTTCAATCGCCTGTTCAAACGCGCCGTGGGCATTGCACCGTCGCAATATCAAATCAAATTGCGTATAGACACGGCACGACGTCTGTTGCGCGAAACAGAGATGACGGTCATCACGATCGCGAACGAAGTCGGATACTCCAACCCGAGTCACTTCTCTCGCATATTCCGCAAAGACACCGGTTTTTCACCGAGCGACTACCGGCGCCAGCGCTAACCCACCCTCCCCGGCGCGCGGCAGATACTTACAACTCTACAACATGAATCTGATGCGCGTTGTTGGTGCCGGTGAGGATTAGTTCTTGTAACGCAAAGCGTCCACCAGCAAAGCAAATGCGGGCGATGCCTGGCGCCGACTCGGGTAGTAGAGATGGAACCCGGCGAACAGCGGCGACCAGTCTTCCAGCACATGAATCAGCCGGCCAGTCTTGAGGTGGGGCGTGACCAGGTCGTGGGGAATGTAGCTCAGTCCGAAACCATCCAGCGCCGCCTGCAGCAGCTGGTAAACGCCGTTGTATGTCACTTGGCCCGTCACGCGAACCTTGAGGCTTTCACCATCCTTGGAGAACTCCCAGGCGTACAGGCCACCGTTTGTGGGCAGTCGCAGGTTATTGCATAAATGATTGGTGAGTTCTCGGGGAGTCTTGGGCAATTCACGGTTTGCAAAGTAGGCAGATGAGCCAACCACCGACATACGCATATCCGGCCCGATACGCGTGGCGATCATGCCTTCTGCCACGTCCTCACCCAGCCTGATCCCGGCGTCAAAGCCTTGGGCTGCAATGTCGACAAAGCTGTAATCGCAGCAGACTTCCACCGAGATGTCCGGGTATTTGGGCAAAAACTCTTTCAGCACGGGCCGGATGATGAGATCCAGTACATGGTCCATGGCGTTGATGCGGATACTGCCAGCGGGGGTATCGCGCAGATCACTCAGACCTGCCAGCTCGATTTCAATCTCCTCAAAACGGGGTCCGACCTTACTGATCAAACGCTCGCCCGCCTCGGTGGGCGAAACGCTGCGCGTGGTACGGGTCAGGAGCCGCAGGCCGAGTCGCGCTTCCAGGCCACGAATGGTATGGCTTAGCGCCGATTGAGAAACCCCCAGCTTGGCAGCGGCCTTGGTAAAGCTCCTTTCCCGGGCGACAGCAAGAAAGGCGAGCAGATCGTTGGCATTTTCCCGCAGCATTAATGAATCACTCACATAAGTCTATTCTGATTCTAGCGGCTAATCATCTTAATACGCAGCTGATAAATTTGTGACCTTGCTCTGGGTCAGCTGACCGCACGCCTGCCAGGTTCAGGAGGCGCTTTTGAGTTCTCCATGTTCCGCTCCGTTATTCGTCAATCCAGGCCGTCACTGACGGCTGTTGCCTAAGGGGGATCGTCATGAAAAGCCTCGCAGCCACGGCATTATCGCTGTCATTGCTCGCTCTTGATGTACCCGCAGAGGAAAAATCCATGCTAGTCATCAACACCAACGGCTCGCAGCCATCGGCCAAGGGACCCGCCGATTATTTCACCGGCACTGTTCGCGTCGACGCGCCGTTCAAGGGCACAGAAGACGCTCGGGTCAGCGGCGCCACCGTGACCTTCGAGCCGGGTGCGCGCACTGCCTGGCACACTCATCCTTTAGGCCAGACCCTGATCGTCACCGCTGGCTCCGGCCTGGTGCAGGAGCTGGGCCAGCCGGTGCGTTCCATCAAACCGGGCGATACGGTGTGGATTCCACCGAACGTCAAACACTGGCATGGCGCGACCGCGACCACTGCGATGACTCACATCGCCATTGCCGAGGTTCTGGACGGCAAGGTGGTCGACTGGATGGAACAGGTCAGCGACGAACAATATGCCCAAGGACTTTGATACCGCTGAAACGCCATCCGACCGCCAGAGCCTGTCGACGCTGGCCATCCTCAGTATGTTGATGGCGTTCGCCTCGGTTTCCACCGATCTGTATCTGCCCGCCTTGCCCGCCATGGCCCACGCCCTGCACGCCAACGCCGGCCAAGTGGAGCTGACTATCTCCGGATACCTGATCGGCTTCAGCCTTGGGCAGTTGTTGTGGGGGCCAATTGGAGACCGTCATGGTCGCCGCTTGCCGATTGCTCTGGGTTTGGTGCTATTCATCATTGGCTCTGCGGGGTGCGCGCTTTCCGACAGCGCCAGTGTGATGATCGCCTGGCGTGCCGTGCAAGCAGTGGGAGCCTGCGCCAGCGTAGTGCTGGCACGCGCGATGGTCCGTGACCTGTACAGCGGGCATCGTGCCGCGCAGATGCTTTCGACCCTGATGACGGTCATGGCTATCGCGCCGCTGCTGGGGCCCAGTCTCGGTGGACTGATCCTGCATGTGGCGTCGTGGCGGGCGATCTTCTGGGCACTGGTGCTGGTCGGGATAGGAACCCTCGCAATGCTCTATGTTCTGCCGGAAACCCTGCCCCCTCAGCGCCGTAATCGGGAACCTCTCAGTAATGCGCTGAGCCGCTATGTGCGGTTGCTGGGCGACCGCAGCGTCCTCGGTTACATCGGTGCCGGTGGATTCTTCTACGGTGCAATGTACGCCTACATTGCAGGAACGCCCTTCGCCTACATCAGCTACCACCACGTCTCACCCCAGCAATACGGCGTGCTGTTCGCCGTAGGCATAGTCGGCATCATGCTGACCAATCAACTCAACTCGCGCTGGGTGGCACGCCATGGCAGCGACCGCTTGATGCGGATGGGCACCCTGGCCGCCGTGCTGTCGGCGCTGCTGCTGGCCATCGACGCCTGGACTGACTGGGGTGGCCTTGCGGGGCTGGTGATCCCGCTGTTCCTGTTTGTGTCCGCGACCGGTTTCATCGTGGCCAATTCTATCGTAGGGGCCATGAGTGCGTTCCCCGAGTTCGCCGGAGCGACCTCGGCACTGGTCGGCTCTCTGCAATACGGCACAGGCATTCTCGGCTCAGGTCTGGTTGGCACGTTCGCCGATGGCACCCCCCGGCCGATGGCGGCGGTGATCCTGTTGTTTGGCGTCGGCAGCCTGCTCTGCGCCAAATGGCTCGTCCCCGAAGTAAAAGTACCGACTGCCACAGCGGCATCTCTTTAGAAGAAACACTCAGCCAATGGGATTGAATTTCACACGAGGTTTTCCATGAAAAACACCCGTAAAGTCACAGTCGTCATCGGGGCCGGATCGATAGGTCAGGCGATTGCCCGCCGCGTCAGCGCGGGTAAACACGTCGTGCTGGCTGACCTTCGCCAGGAGAACGCCGATGCAGCGGCCAAGGTGTTGCTCGATGCAGGGTTCGACGTCACGACAGCCATCGTCGATGTGTCCTCGCGTGAGTCGGTGCAAGCGCTGGTTCAGACGGCAACCGCCATCGGTGATATCACCGGCGTAATCCACGCTGCGGGTGTTTCACCTTCGCAAGCGCCGGTGGCGACCATCCTGCGTGTGGATCTGTACGGCACCGCGCTGGTGCTGGAGGCATTCGGTGACGTGATCGCCGAAGGTGGTTCGGGGATTGTTATCGCCTCGCAATCCGGGCATCGCTTGCCTGCCCTGACACCTGAGCAGAATAAGGCGCTGGCAACCACGCCCGTCGAAGAGCTATTGGCGCTGCCGATGCTGCAAGCCGACAAGGTGACGGACCCGCTGAATGCTTACCAGATATCCAAGCGCGGCAACTCACTGCGCGTGATGGCCGAGGCCGTGCGCTGGGGCAAGCGCGGAGCACGTGTCAACACCATCAGCCCCGGCATCATCTTCACCCCGCTGGCCAGAGACGAATTAAGCGGCCCGCGAGGCGAAGGCTACCGCCGCATGATCGACCTCAGTGCCGCGGGCCGTGGCGGCACACCCGATGAAGTGGGTGCCGTCGCGGCACTACTGATGGGGCCTGAAGGGACTTTCATCACCGGCAGCGACTTCCTCATGGACGGCGGTGTCACCGCAGCCTACTGGTACGGCGACCTGGCGCCTCAGTAGGACGACTGGCGTTCACCGGAAGCAAGTCCACCCCTCTCCCATTTCTAGCGTTTTCGAGGACTCCCAATGAAGACCGTAGGCTACGCAGCCCTTACCGCCGAATCACCCATGGCACCGTTCGTGTTCAATCGTCGTGCCCTGCGTCCCAACGACGTCGCCATGGAAATTCTCTACTGTGGCGTCTGCCATTCGGACCTGCACACTGCACGCAATGATTGGGGCTGGACGGTTTACCCGGCGTTGCCTGGCCACGAAATTGTCGGTCGGGTCACCTCCGTGGGTGCCGACGTGGGCCGCTACGAAGTGGGCGACATCGTTGCCGTCGGCTGCATGGTGGACAGCTGCATGGAGTGTGATCAGTGCCGCAAGGGCGAAGAGCAATTGTGCCGCGAAGGCAATACCAACACCTATAACGGTCAAGACCGGGTGACCAGGGAAAATACCTACGGCGGTTACTCCAAGCACCTTGTGGTTCGCGAAGAGTTCGTCTTGCGCGTGCCCCAAAACCTGGATCTGGCAAAAGTCGCTCCCCTGCTGTGCGCGGGCATTACCACCTACTCGCCGCTGCGCAGCTGGAATGTCGTGCCCGGCAGTCGCGTTGCCGTGATCGGTCTGGGCGGGCTGGGTCACATGGCGGTCAAACTGGCCCACGGCATGGGTGCCAAGGTCACCGTACTGAGTCGCTCCGCCGACAAAAAAGACGACGCTCTGGCGCTTGGCGCCGATCACTTCCTGCTGTCGACCGACAGCGACGCGATGACCAAGGCGCAGTCGAGCTTCGACCTGATCATCGACACCATTCCGGTGAAGCACAGCGTCGACCCTTATGTATCGCTACTGGATGTCGACAGCACGCTGGTCCTGGTCGGCCAGGTCGGTCCGATGGCCGAACACAATTCAGTGCCGATGCTGCTCGGTCGTTGCCGCATCGCCGGGTCGCCTATCGGTGGCATCAAGGAAACGCAGGAAATGCTCGACTTCTGCGCCGAGAAAAACATCCTGCCCGACTGCGAAATGATCCGCATGGACGAGATCAACCATGCCTTTGACCGGATGGAAAAAGCCGATGTGCGTTATCGCTTCGTCATCGATATGGCGTCCCTGAATCAGGGATCGAATCCATGAAACTGATCATCACCATGCTCGCCAGCGTGGTGTTTTCCGCCTTGGTGGGCACTGATGAAGGCAAGCCCCGGCCTGACCCCGAGGGATCGCAGCCTGATCACCGTGGCCACACTGATCAGACAGAACCAGTCGGCACAACTGGCCTTCCACCTCAACCGCGCAATGGACAACGGATTGACCCGCGAACAGGCGTCAGAAGTGGTCATCCATCTGGCCTTCTATGTTGATTGGCCGAAGGCGATATCGGCAGTGCCGGTACTCAATGACGTGTTCGCTTCGCGCAGCAGGGGCTGACGCCACAAAGCCACTTACAGCCCCTCTGGACACCCGGATTGTTTAAATCGAGCCATGGATAACATTGTCCATGGCGACCTTAACCGGTCAGTCCTGTCTTCGCTCATGGAATTCATACCTGGAAATCAGTCACTGGTGTTTGGGCGAACTAACTTCATGGTTTTAGTCACCGCCGCATTGCTGTTGCTCGCACACAAACACACTGGATGAAGCCTGTTGCTTGAGCAGGGACTCAACTGTTCAGCGAACCAGAGCAGTGTCCGCTTTGGGTCGTTTTTCTGCCTCACTCGACAGGCAGAAATCGGCCAGAAGCGGTCACTCGCGCTTAGGTTTCACAGCGTGTGACAACAGAGGCTGATAGCTGGGTGCACCAAACGATGATCCTCTAAAACCAGCCGCCACAAAGGTGGCGGCCAGCACTCTTTTATAGGCGGACGCATATGGCTGAGGCATAGAATCCGCCTTTCGGGCTGATAAACCAGTCAGTCTGCAACCCAGTGATATAGGTCCCGACTATTGGCGCTTATGCGGAATAACGGGTATACGCAGGAAGTGGAAGCCTTGGGAGACCTTATCCCAATTGAAGTCATAAGAGCCGTAGAGAGTGATTGGCTTGCCGTACGGCTTCGTTGTGCGATAAGTAACAACTGTTCCTGATGTGTAGGTACGGCCGTCACGAAAGTCAAAGTCTTCGGTATCTTTGGAGTACTCAGGCCAGCTTACATAGTGGCTATGATCTGTCGCAACGACCATGAAGCATAGATCTGAGATCGGCCCATACTGCTCGAGATTATGAAGATCTGCAAATACGTCGTAGCGATTGTTAGGCTCTCTCTGGTTTTTCTTTTTAAAAAACTTCAATTCGACGGCGCATGACTGCCGAATTTTAGTGGCTGCATTCGTGTAATAGAAGTAAATATCTATCTTCGCTTTTTCCGAGCCACTCTTTCCGAAAAGCTGCCCCTCTAAAGAAAAAGGTTTCTCAAGTTCAATACTGAAGTGCTCTCCTTGCTCGACCTCAAATAGCTCGCCAACCGACTTGAGAATCGATGCAAATTGGAGCTGTAACGACGCTTCGTTTTCTATCTTTATTCGACCGCTATTTATTTTTTGACGCAGGCACTCATAAGCAAGATCAAATACTCGGACTAGACGATTTTCGGATGAAAACATAAGCCACTCGCGTTGAAAGTAGAAGCTTTAAAAATCGCATCATATAGCATTTGTCGTGAACATTGGATATTTTATTTTCCTTGAATATCCTTTAGTTGATGCAATCTCTGCTAGGAAAAATCTGCGGCAGTTTAATCACGAGTGAGGCCAGTTAATTTAAGCATGGTAGTTCAAATTAGCCACTGAGCATCCATTTTGACCTGATACCTGTCGCCAGCGAATGTATGCTTTGGGTCGAACTCTGCCGGTCTCAACGGGAAGAGATCGGCCATTTTCTGCCAGTCGCGAGAGGCAGAAAGCGACCCGAAGCTGCCCTTCGCAGCCATTGCGGCCTGACTTAAACGAAATGGCCTCCACGGAACCCGGGGCGATTCACACAGACGAAAAATACGCGTGAGTATCGCAACAGTTTCTAACATTTACCTACCGGGGTGGCACAAAGGAAAAAAATGACTACTCTACAAGAGGCTGCGGCTTGGGGAGCAAGTCTTCTAGCGGAAGCCACCGAAAGCCTTTTGACCCATTAGTCTCATTAGGAGGCGAGCATGAGCGAATCCGAGAAGTTGCCCTTCGCACTGGCCGTCCCGTCTGCGACCTCGGCTTTGACACCGGACGATCAGCAGTGGGCCGAATTTTTTGCAAAAGAGCAGGCTTACATTGCATATGTCCTTCCGGCGGGAAGATCCCTTCCGCTAGCCGGACCCGGCTCGACGAATTGCGGTACTTATTGCGGGACGACCGGGAATGGCCTCGACGACATCAGCAATGACATCTCAGAAGACACTGCGTGATTCCGATTGATTCAGGAGGAGAATTATGTCTGCCACGCAGCTTCCAAAAGTTCTGATAATTGCAGACGATGATGATGTCCATGCGCAAGCGTTGTGTCGGCATTACGAAGCTGAAAAGTCAGCCGAGGCCTACCTGCTTAATTCTGCGCACTTTCCTCAACAAGTGAAGCTGACCTACACGACCTTAGAGCAATCTACTATCCTGAAGCTTGCATCAGGTAGGGTCCTAGTAGAGGAGGAGATAACTGGGATATGGTACCGGCGGCCGAAACCACACGAGATAGATCGGGGCATCAGAGAAGACAGAGCCAGGAAGTTTGCCGCCGCAGAAAGCCGGGCTTTGTTCCAAGGTTGGCTGTGTCGCTGTGGAAACAAAGTCGTAAATCCTGTTGCCGCTGATCGGCTCGCCCACTTTAAGCCTTTGCAGCTGGCCAAGGCCAGATCGGTCGGATTGAACGTACCGGACACTTTGATCTCTAACGATCAGTTGGACGTAGCGGAGTTTTTGGATCGCTGGGACAAGAGAGTTATATTTAAGATACTGACTACAACACCATGGCAGGTTACCGAAACGAAGAGTTGGAAGTCCGAATATGATTCGATGCTTGGCTTGATATCCTTGGCCCCAGTGATTTGGCAGCAACGTATAGAACGGGGGCGCGACTTTAGAGTCACAGTTATCGACAATGACGTAGCGGTAGCTGAAATCATCCCCGACCGACCTAACGCCCAGCTTGATTGGAGGTTGGATGTCAGCGCCCGGGTAATTCCTGCGGTGCTATCTAATGAAGTTTGCGAAAGGCTCCTGCGCTTGACGCGAGAGCTTGGTCTTCGCTATGGGGCTATTGACTTAAGAGAGGATAATGACGGCAAGATGTGGTTCTTTGAAGTGAATCCTGGCGGTCAGTTTCTCTTTAAGGATGTTCACGGAAACATTCCCGTTCTGCCGCTAATGGCAAAAGCTCTCGCTCGATCGACAGGTGGAAGTTGATCGAAAGTGAGGGACTGTCGAGTTCCTTTGCTTCATGGCAGCATTCTTCCGATAGAGCAGCGAAATTCGATCTCTACACCCGGCTCCAGTTGCAGCGTTAGACAGGAATCGAGGAATTGGGAACCAGGCTGACCAGCAGCTGATCCCGTCGGTCAATCCTTTGCATTACAGAGACTTTTCCTACGTATCGTCACAACAGTTCTGCAGTTCTGCAGCTCTGCATTGAAGGCAGGAAGCCTGACCGTATTGGGCTCTGGCTTTTGGTGCATTACTCGACGCAGTGGTTCGCTTCGCTGAGGTCGAGCGCTTGCTCCACTGTTTTGCGCACAGGTCGGCTCATGACCAGTTGATCGAGACCGATAAGACCGCTGTCCGGATGTCAGGCGAGGCGGACCAAGTAGGAGTCGTGAGAGTCGGTCTGGATAATCGTGAACGGCTGCTGAGGGTCGGATAGCGACGGTCTGGCCTAGACCGTCGCAGTGGATGGTCAGACTTCTGTCTGCTCTGCCATTTCCAGAGCATCATCAACCTCGATGCCCAAGTACCTGACAGTGCTTTCAAGCTTCGTGTGACCAAGCAAGAGCTGGACAGCTCTCAGGTTCTTCGTCCTGCGATAGATCAGCGATGCTTTGGTTCTCCTTAGCGTATGAGTACCGTACATGCTTGGGTCAAGGCCAATGGCTGTCACCCACGCTTTGACTATTCGAGCGTATTGCCTGGTGGAGAGATGGTCTGAGTCGTGCAACCGAGTCGGAAACAAGAAGTCCTCGCTGCGGAGGCGGGCCTGATGCATCCAAGCCACCAGAACCGTTCGGGTTTGCTCAGTGATTTCAAATTGCACTGGATGCTGGGTTTTCTGCTGCATCACGATGGCCCGTGACGACACATGTTCCCCATGGGCTATGTCTCGTACTCGCAGCTTGGTTAAGTCACAGGCACGCAGCTTGCTGTCGATGGCCAAGTTGAAAAGAGCCAGATCCCGTGTCTTCTCAGCAAGCTGAAGTCTTACCCGGATAGCCCAGATATCTCTGACTCGGAGCGGGGCTTTCTGCCCAACAAGCTTTCCCTTGTTCCAAGGTTGATGGCTGTATGTAGCAATAGTGTTCATGGCTTGTCCTCCACGTTGAGGGAGGACAAGGGTGAATCAGTCACGGTGTGTGGGTCGCTAACCGACCCTTTACGGCCATTCACTGCTGGCAGGCACCTGCCACGTTCCATGAGCGACTGGCCTCGTTGCGTGAACTACAGAGTGGCCAGGGCGAGCACACCCAACACCGGCCAGATAGACGAATGCAATCGCACTGACGACAGGGTTGGAAAGCATTACTCACCACGTGTGGGGAGAGTCCACAAACGACTTGTTAGCCGCTTCAGAACCCCCCGAAACCGACAAACCAGGGAATCAAAGTCCTGCCTTTATGTCCTTCGTACTCCGATTCACTTTCAAGCTGCTTTCGACAATAAAACAAACTGATAATGGCTGGAATAAATAACAAGCTGAACAACCATTGAGGCACATCTGTTGATTTCGAAGTGATTGCCACAATTAAATTAATTAGAGTTATGCCAATAATGATTAGGTTGTATCTAATATGTCGACGCTTCATTGAAGCAAAGCTTTCCCAATCATAAATCAGCCAGTCGTGGGAAAAACCGTCGCATTTAGGACACCTAAGGCTTGGCGGAAGCTTTTCTGCGATACAACCACAGCTAGGGCATCGAACTTTCATGGCGCTATCCTGACACTCTCTCATTAGGTGGACATGCCATGTCGCGTTTCTTGTCTTAGTAAGCGCGAGATCTATCGAAGGGTAACGCGACAGGGGTGACAGCTAGCCCGACTAGGTAAAGAGGATAGCAGGACAGTATCTATTTGCTACTAATTGTCCACCTGCTGCTTTTGGCCGATTGTTGCCTGTCGTCGAGGGCAGTTGTCGACCCAAGCAGCCAGTCGCGCCCTACTGCTGTTCAAGCTTCGAACTCTGGTGAATTGCCGGGGTAGAGTACGCAACGCGCACACAAAAAATTGCGTGGATTGGTAAAGCCTGGTGAGAAGTTTTGTGCTGTTTGAGCATATCTCTCCTCGGGGGGATATGCTTTCCATCATTATCGAAGCGGAAAAACCACCTCAATATTCGATTGGGAGCAGCCATGACCTGGGTCATCACCAAGTACTTCCTGACCGCTGGAGTCGTGGTTCTGGTGTCCGAGCTTGCGAAGCGCAGCGACAAGTTGGGCGGCCTGGTGGCGGCGCTTCCGCTGGTCACTGTGCTGACATTGATCTGGCTCTACGTCGAACATCAGAGCCAGGAAAAGATTGCAAACCACGCCTGGTACACCTTCTGGTATGTGGTGCCGACACTGCCCATGTTCCTGGCGTTTCCGCTGCTGCTTCCCCGGTTGGGGTTCTGGCCGACCTTGATCGGCTGCATCGTCATCACAATGGTGAGTTTCGGACTGTTCGCCCTGTTCGTGCGTCGATTCGGTATTGAGTTGCTCTGAGTAGAACGCCACGCGCAATCGTAAACGGGTAGACCATAAACACGGTATGTGGCGCACTGCGGAGTTTTCGCAATGATTCCAATCATCACGCGCTTCTCATCAAGACTCGCTCTCACGGGCGTCGAGAGGGGCGTGTGGCGGCTACTGGCGGCAAGGAGTCTGCGTGGCTTTTGCGACGGTTTCGTCGCGGTGTTGCTTCCGGCCTACCTGCTCGCACTCGGTATGTCGACGCTCTCGGTCGGCCTGGTCAGTACATCGACCCTGCTTGGTTCCGCGATCGCTACGATGGTGATCGGGATGCTGGGCAATCGCTATTCGCGCCGGTCACTGCTGTTGATCGCTGCCTTGGCGATGACGGCAACGGGCATCGGCTTTTTCAGCTTCTCGACACTGTGGCCTTTGCTCCTGGTGGCATTCGTGGGCACGATGAATCCCAGTGCGGGCGATGTCAGCATGTTTCTTCCCATCGAGCATGCATGCCTTGCCGAGGCGTCGCAAACGCAGACACGCACCTCACTCTTTGCGCGCTACAGCCTCGTCGGAGCGCTTTCAGGTGCACTGGGTGCGCTGCTGGCCGGGGGGCCGGAATGGATCGCTGCTCATCTCGGCGTTCTCCCGCTCTCGGCCATGCGCAGTATGTTCGCGATCTACGCGCTGTCGGGGCTCGCGATCCTGGCCCTGTACATGCGCATGCCTACCCATCAGCCCGCGTCGACAAACGTTCGTACATCGCTTGGGCCATCGAGGTGGATTGTCCTGCGCCTCGCGCTGCTCTTCAGCGTGGATGCGTTCGCTGGCGGACTGGTCGTAAATGCGTTGCTTACCCTTTGGCTCATTGCACGGTTCGATCTTTCAATCAGCGCTGCCGGACAGTTCTTTTTCTGCACGGGATTGCTGAGCGCGGGGTCGCAACTTGCAGCGGCACCACTGGCACGCAAGATCGGCCTTCTGAACACGATGGTATTTACGCACATACCTTCGAGCTTGTTCCTGATCGCGGCAGCCTTCATGCCGTCATTGCCGCTCGCACTGCTGATGCTTTTGCTGCGCAGCGCGCTGTCACAACTCGACGTCCCCACGCGCAGCGCCTACGTCATGTCTGTTGTCACGCCATCAGAGCGAGCTGCGGCGGCGAGTATGACAGCGGTGCCACGTAGTCTCGCCGCAGCCATTGCCCCGACCATTGCCAGCGGATTGATCGGGTTGGGTTGGCTCGCAGCACCGCTACTCGCATGCGGCGTGCTCAAGATCATCTACGATCTGGCGCTGTTGACTGCGTGTCGACATGTCAAGCTCGAGGGGGATTCCTCATGAGCTCACGACGATATAAACCGCGCATCGCCTTGATCGGTGTCGCACTGATGATTGGCTGATGCGTGCCGCCGCCGCGAAGGGCGGTCTGTACGGCAATGACGCCGCTGAGGCGATGTACCCCATCACGCGTACCGATGGCAACGGCCAGACGTTGAATACCGGCAAGCACAGCTACACGCTCACCTTCCCCGCCGGCAAATTACCGCCAGTCAATGCCTTCTGGTCGGTGACCCTGTACGACGGTTAAAGCCAACTGCCGATCAAGAATCCGATCAACCGCTACCTGATCAATTCTCCGATGCTGTCGACCATGAAAAAGAACGCGGATGGTTCACTGACGCTGTATATCCAGAAGGATTCGCCGGGCGAGACCAAGGAGTCCAACTGGTTGCCTGCGCCTGACGACACGGCCTATCTGGTGATGCGCCTCTATTGGCCGAAGGCCACGCCACCTTCGATTCTTCCCGCCGGTGCGGGCAGCTGGCAGCCACCGGCGCTGGTGGTATCGAAGTAGTGCGACTCTTGCGATCCATTGCTGGCACTCGCCGTAGGTCGGTGTAGGCCAGCGCTACCTTTTTGCCAATGGCAGCCGAGCATAAAGGGCTGCTATTGGCCGTTCTCTAACGGTCGCGGCCGGCTGAAGTCGACCCACTGCGGACGGTGCCCCGGACACTTACAGTGCTATCAACGCCACTACAGGTCCCGAGCCCAAGTCTGGCTGACAAGGTCTTTTCCGAAGCTGTGTACCTGTTCCTCTTCGACCAATTGAAAACCTGCTTTCTGGTATAGCTTTCGGGCATCGGCAAGCACACTGGTTGTCCAGAGGATCATGCGCTTGTAGCCCGCGTGCCGCGCAAACCGAAGACTCTCTTCCAGCAACCGATTGCCGATTCCCATGCCCCTGGCGCTCGCATCCACGTAGAGCATCCGCAGTTTAGCGGTCGTCTCGTCATGTTTGACGACAAAGACCGAACCGATGACCGTGCAATCTTTTTCCGCGATCCAGCATCGCTCGCAGGACTGATCGAACTCACGAAGATAGTTGGCGACGATTTCCGCCACCAGCGCTTCGAACTCTGTATTCCAACCGTATTCGCGGGCATAGAGTTGAGCTTGTTGCTGAACAACAATGCCCATGTCACCCGCTCGTGGATCGCGCAGGATGTAGGAGGGATCCCCGTCGCCCAATTGCGTCTGTATCCTTCTCATGGCTTGGATCAATTGCTCTTGCTGTGGCTCAGACAAGCCTTGCAGCATCACCACGACTTCTTCACGAGCGGCTTGCTCCAGCGAGGCCAGCACGGTACGACCTGGCTCGGTGAGCTGGATTTGAGAGGCTCGGGCGTCGATTGCCGAGCGAGACCTGCTGATCAGTCCTTTTTTCTCGAATCCACCGATGACTCGGCTGAGGTAGCCAGCATCCAGGCCGAGCAAATGGCAGAGGTCTGAACTCTTCAGGCCAGTACTGGCGCCCAATTCATAAAGGATGCGTGCCTCGGTCAAGGAAAATTCGGCTTGAAGCAGGTGCTCTTGCAGCGCGCCAATCTGCCGGGTGTAGAAACGGTTAAAACGGCGGACTGTGTCAGCGCGCTCCATGATGGTTGGGGCCATGAAAATTCTCATATAGTTGCTTCTGGCAGCTATATTATTGCCTAAGGCAACTATGTCAATCCTCAGATGTCCAGGTGCATTGGTGGTTTACAGTTACGACAGTTTGGGGATGATCGTCTCCTTTTGGCCGAGAGCCGCAGGTCGCGTAGGGCGGCTCTCGAACTTGAGTGCGCGAGCAGTGAGATTTCGCGGTTCGCCTGTCGCGAGACTGGGCGATTGCCTGCGGCGTCACCGAATGGATTGCCGGATCTGCCCCCCCTGTCCAATAGCAAGTGACATGACGGGATTGAGCGGTGCATATCTGACTGATAGCATCTAGCTATCAATCTCAATGCTCATTCAGGAAGGGAATCCATGTCAAAGAAAGTTCTTGCTGCAGCGCTGGCCGCCATGGGGATGTTGACCGGCATGCAGAATGCGGTGGCTGAAGACAACCTGTTCAAAAATTATGCCTATGACACGCCGATTGCCAAATACACCGAGGCAGCAGGCTACTACGACTGTTCAGCTGAAATAGGGGCTACTGCACGATGCCTGGACGACGTGGATTTTCTGGATCAGAAGTTCACAGCGGCCCTGGTTTTCAGTGGTGACAAACTGATGTTGGTTTCGCTGTTTGCACCCTATGATCGTGACCTGTTCGGTCGCGCCATTGGCGCTCTTGCAAAGACATTTACTCTGGTGTCGCTCGCTGACGGGAAATCCGTGCTGGATCTCGTTGAGCTCGCGGGTAGAGCAAAAAACAAGGATGAATACACAGCGAAACTCACGAACTACGAGAGTGTTGCGTTGACCGCCAACGACTTGACCTACTCCTTTGTTGAAGGGCTCACCCTGGCCAAGGGGGCCACCAACGTCCATAGTTTGATGAATTCAGCGCCTGCCAACATCAGGGGCGCTGATTTGATCGTCTCTGGCGAGGGTGACGAGTCCAGCATCATCATTAAGTTTTCTTTCCCGAAACTGGACGAAAACAAGCTTGTTCAGCAAGCCAAGAAGCCAGTCGAGTCGTTCTGACCTCGTGCTTCCATTTGTGTTGAGCCCCGCAATAGCGGGGCTTTTGGTTTTTGGAGGGCTGTATCCTGACACCAGCATTTCGAGTGGCCAGGGCAGCTGAATCGACCGGTTGAATCCACAGCCGTTTTCTGCCTGTCGCGAAGGGCGACAAACGCCCCATAGCCGACAGGCTGAATCCTCCCACAGGCATTCGCGACTAGTATTTCACTGCCGACTCTTTCAAAGCCTGGTTGGATTTCAATCAGGCAACGTCGGGTCTTGAGCATTGTTTGTTTCGGTCCAGGGGAAACCGGTATGACAAATCCGCAAGTCAAAGCCGAATCCGACGAAGATTTGGGTCAGATGGTAATAGGGCAAGGGCCGTGCACCTATCTGTTGCTGCTCTTGCTGGGATTGATTCTCCTGTTCCCCTTTCTTGAGGAAGGGATATTTGCGCGTACGCTGCTCGGCATTCTGTTTTCAATCGTGCTGCTCGTGGGTGCTTCCGTCACCCGGCAGACGCGGCGAGGGTTCATCCTGAAACTGGGCCTGGCGTTGCTTGGTGTTGGCCTTCAATGGGTGGCGTTGTGGACTGAGAGTCTTGCGATTCTTTACCTTGCCGGGATTTCTTATGCGGCGTCCCTGGCAGTCTCGTTCATCGGAGTGCTGCGCTATATCCTCAAACGCGGGCCGATTACCGCCGACAAGCTGCATGCCGCCCTGGCGGGTTACATCATGCTGGCCTTCGTCTGGTCCTTCGTCTATGCCCTGGTCGAGATGTCCAGCGCTGGCTCATTCGGCCCTGCCCCTCTCGACTTCGCACAACCCGGCACTTTCTTCAAACTGATCTATTTCAGCCACACGACGCTCACGACCACCGGTTACGGTGATGTGATCCCGTTGACCAACCATGCCCGCTCACTGGTGATGATCGAAGAGTTTTCAGGCGTCTTTTACGTTGGCGTGGTGATCGCACGGCTTGCCGGTCTGTATCCGTCGATTCAGACCAGGTGAATCCAGATTTTCCTGAGCCATCCTCGGGCATCAGTGGTCGGTGCGGGCTGTTGCGACTGATCGAAATCGCATTCGGCAAAACGCATTGGGCCGGTGATCAAACCGACCCAATGCCATAGGAGCTGATCCATTTGCCGCGAATCGACTAACCCAACGTGTTAAGGCACACCACCTTGGGTTGAGTCATTTCCTCATAGGCAAAGCGCACCCCTTCCCGGCCCAGGCTACCGTACTTTGAGCCGCCAAACGGCATTGCATCAAAGCGGTAGTCGGAAGAGTCGTTGATCATCACGCCCCCGGCTTCGATTCTCCGTGCGGCGCTCATCGCGGTTGCCAGATCATTGGTGAAGATCCCCGCATGCAGGCTGTATTCGGGCTCATTGGCCAACGCGATGGCTTCATCGAAACGCTCGAAGCATTGCAGTACCACCACCGGAGCGAAGACCTCATTGCGCCAGAGTCGACTGGCGTGATCGACGTTTTCCAACACAGTGGCGGCATAACACGATCCTTCACGCCGATGACCGCAGAGCAATGTGGCGCCCTCCTGCAAGGCCTCGTTCACCACTTGTTCGGCATTCTGCGCGGCTTGCGCAGTAATCATGGGGCCGATATCGGTATCGGCCAGCAATGGGTCGCCGACCACAAGCGCGCGGGCCTGGCTGACAAAACGCTCTCGGAACGCTTCATAGATCGACGCCTGAATCAGCAAGCGCTGGGTGCCTACGCAGTTCTGTCCCGCTGCCCAAAAGGCCCCGGATACGCAACTTTCGACAGCCGCCTCAAGGTCGCAATCGTCCATGACGATGACTGGCGCATTGCCGCCCAGGTCCATGGCCAGTTTCTTCAGCCCGGCTGTGCGAGCGATCTGCTCGGCGGTGACGAAACCGCCGGTGAAGGAAATCATCCGCACCTCTCGGGCGGCGACCAACGCCTTGCCCAGTTCCGCGCCGCCGGTGGCGACTGTAACCACCGATTCAGGCAAGCCTGCTGCGACCAGATAAGACACCAGTCTAATGGCCGACAAGGGTGCGAGCTCGGAGGGTTTGAGAATCACCGCATTACCGCCCGCAATGGCCGGACCGAGTTTGTGCGCCACCAGGTTCAACGGATCGTTGTATGGCGTGATCGCCACGATCAGTCCCAAGGGCTCGCGAGAAAACCAGCCCTGACGCGACTCGGAGCCTTCATAAGCGTCGAAAGGCACCACCTCCCCGGCATTGCGCCTGGCCTCCTCGGCCGACAGTTTGAGGGTGTTGACGCAACGCTTGACCTCCTTTTCCGCTTGTTTGAGGGTCTTCCCGGCCTCGTCGACGATCAGCCTGGCAAACACGCTGGCATCACGTTCAATGTTGATCGCCGCTTGCTCAAGAATACGAGCCCGACGATGACGCGCCAACGCGGCGCACGCGCGTGCACCGCTGCGTCCCGTCTCCAACAACTGCGGCACCTGCGACGCACAGACATTCGTTACGCTACCGATGACGGAACCGTCATAGGCGTTCAAGACTTCAATGGACGGTTCCACGATATCCAGAACCAGGCGCGATAGTTTCACAGGCTTACTCCTGGTTGCGTGCAATGGATTGATGGATGCTGATGATGTCCGAGAGCAGCGCAAACGCTGTTTCCGTGCGCCCGGCGCCCGGCCCCGAAACCGTTACCGCACCGAGCAGTTCAGAGGTAAACGACACCGCGTTCGTTGCGCCGCCGATACTGGCCAGCGGATGGTCGTTGTTCAACAGCCGCGGTTCGACACTGGCGCTGATCGATCCGTCGGCATTACGCATCGCCGACCCGATCAGCTTCCAGCGAGCGCCGTCCTGCCGCGCTTTTTCGATGTCGCCAAGGCTGAGGGAGGAAATGCCGCTGCACGTGACGTCACTGACCTTCAGCTTCGCGTCCAGCAGTTCGTTCGCCAGGATCACCACCTTGAGGCGTACATCATGACCTTCGACATCCGCCGTCGGGTCGGCTTCGGCGTAGCCCAGCGCCTGAGCCTTTTCGACGGCCTCGGCAAACCCCAGGCCGCCTTCCATGCTGGTCAGCACGAAGTTGGACGTGCCGTTGAGAATGCCTTCAAAACCGACAATGGAGCTGCCGGCCAGCGCCTGCCTGGCCAGGCGAATAACGGGCGTGCCGCTCATGACCGAACCTTCGTATTCAAAGGCGACATGCTTGCGTCGAGCCAGTGCCTTGAGCTCGGCGCCGTGCAAGGCGATGGGACCCTTGTTGGTGGTGACGACATGCTGGCCGCCCTCCAGCGCCCAACGACAGAACGAAGTCGCCGGTTCACCGTCCACCGGGTTGGTGAAGGTGGCTTCGACGATAATGTCCGCGCCGGAATCCTTGATCACCGCTTCATTGAGGGCTGTGGCGTCGCCACCGGACAGTTGCGCCAATGCACCTTTGACTGCCGGTAACTGGGCGAGCACATTGGCGTCCAGCCCTTGGCGACCGATCACAGAACCGAGAAACAAGTCAGTCACACCGACGATTTTCAGAGTGAATCCCAGTTCTGTTTTCCACTGTTCGTTACGTTCGGCAATCAGCTGAGCCAATGCCCGGTTAACACCGCCAAAACCAACCAGCGCCAATTTGTATTCAGTCATTTTGTTATGCCCTTGATCCGGGTGATGGGTTGTCGGGCACTAGGTTAGGGCTGGCCCCAGGGCAGTGAAATAGGCCAATTTGCTCTATTTTGTGGGCGTTTTGACCAGAGCTTGAGCAACGCTTCAGGCAAAAAAAACCCGGACACTGTCCTGATGCTGGTCACTCAAGATCTTGAGCTGGGCTTGGGATGTTCCGCCCCCCCCTGTAGGAGCGAGCATGCTCGCGATGGACGTCAACGATAACGCGTGCTGCCTGAATGCCCGCGTTGTCCTGGCGTTTTTCGCGAGCTTGCTCGCTCCTACAGAGTAAGGCACGGGCGTCAAAGTATGGGCCGGCCGGTAGGCCGCCTCGCTTTGGCTTTTGATCTTCTTGCCCCATCGAGAGGCCGAGTGGAGGTTCTGCGCAGTGGGCAACCCGGCATGAATGCCGGGTTAGCCGCCCTCGGCCACGGATGGTCGATGGCGGCGGGGCGACGGAGCAGGGCCGGAGCGAGGTACCGTACGAAAGGGCTACACAACAGACGACAGCACAAAGGAAGTCACGGTGTTTTCCACCCCGGGCAACGCGGCAATTTCAGTCCAGACCTTGTGCACCCGCTGCGGGCTCGCAGCGCCCACCCGCAGCATCAGGTCGAACTCGCCACTCATGACATCGCACTGGATGACTTCCGGAATGGCCCGCAGTGCTTGCAACACTTCCGCCCCGCGCATCCGGTCGTAGCGGTAGACGAAAATCACCGCGTTGATGTTCGACGTGGCTTGTCGCCCCTCCCCCGTGCGTACCGTGTATCCCTGTATTACACCGTCGCGTTCAAGTCTTTCTATACGCTGGCGCACCGCATTGCGTGACAGATTGACCTTGGCCGCGAGCTCGGCGTGTGCAGCCCTGGCATTGAGTTTCAGTTGCGCGATGATGTGTTCATCGAGAGGGTCCAGAACTCGCTTCACTTGGCCTCCTGTTGTCGCGCTTTCACAGCGCACCGAGCCGTTCATGGATGATGTCGAGATCGTCCGGTTGAATCCGGTGAACCTGCGCCTGTCCTTGCGCAGCGACCTCGGGTTGCAGCCCCGCCACACTGATGCCCAACTCGCCAAGCAATGCCGTCGACTTGGCCGGTGAGATTTCCCCCAGGGTCACCATTGGCGCCACCAGGCTGCGCCGATACAACCGGGCGGCCAGCACGCCCGTGGCCGTGTGCGGGTCGATGACGTATCCCGTGTCGCGATACAGCGAGGTGATTTCCGTCAGCGTCTGCTCATCACTGACTGCGTAGGAGTCGATGATCATCCGCGCCTGCAGCCAGAACTCGTTGGCGATGACCATCTCACCGCTGGACTCGAACCCCTCCATCAGGGCACGCACCGCCTGGTCGTCACGCCCGTAGAGCTCCCAAAGGAACCGCTCCAGATTGGAAAAGATCGACAGGTCCATGGCCGGCGACAACGTCTTGTTGGCGCGTGACCTGCTGTAGTGGTTCTTCTGAAACAACTGATGCAACGCGTCATTCTGGTTGGTCGCAACAATCATCTGGGTGATCGGCAGGCCCATTTTTTGCGCGATGTAGCCTGCATACACCTCGGCAAAACTCGCTGCCGGTACGCTGAAACCGATCGGACGCTGGCCGCCCCCCAGTTGCAGCACGGCGTGGAAGTAAAACACCAGTTGCGCCAACACACTGACCCAGTTACTCGAGTTGAAACCGATCACCTCGTACTGCGCATACGGCCATTGTCGCAATAGCCGGGTGACGATGGTCTGGCACTCGTCGAAGCTGCCGTTGACCGCGAACTGATGAACGCTTGGGTGCGCCGCGGCTTGCAGATGCTGGAGTTGGTCCAGGGGTACGCCCGCCTCCGGGTAAAACACCACCACGGGAGTGTCCTCGCAGTGCTTGAACGCCTCGATCGCCGCCAGCCCGGTATCGCCGTTGGTGGCACCGATCACCACCCCGCGACGCCCGCGCTTGCGCAGAAAACAAGACACCAGCCGCGCCTGCAATTGAGCGGCAAAATCCTTCGAGGAACGAGTCGGCCCATGGAACAATTCCAGCACCCACTCGTTACGATCCACCTGATGCAAAGGTGCCAGGGAACGGTGGCGGAATTGGCTGCCCGCCTCTTTGAGCAGGCGCTTGAGGTCTGTCTCGGGGATCGCCTCCCCCACGAACGGACTGATCACCCGGTAGGCCAGTTCGTCATAGGGCAAGGTCGACCAGTTGGCGATCTCCCGGGATTCAAACAGCGGCAGCTCGAGCGGTACGAACAGCCCACCGTCCTCGGCAATGCCAGACAATACGACCTGTTCGAAGTCGACCTGCACGGTCGAATTTCGGGTACTCACATAACGCATGGTTGGCTCCGGCCATTCATTTGAAACGATGTGCCTGCTCGACCAGCCAGGTGGAAAACGTCACCGCGTCGGGGTGCTGCTCGGCCCCTGAACCGCGCACCAGGTAAAAAGACTCGCTGGCTTCGATACGCTGGGTAAAGGGTTCGATCAAACGTCCATCCTCGAGCATTTCCTCTACCATCGAGGACCGCGCCAGTGCGATCCCCTGCCCTAGCTCGGCCATGCGCAATGTGGAAATCAATGTGTCGAACTGCATGCCGGTCGAGGAGTCGACAGTGTCTGCACCGACCATGTTCAACCAGTAGCCCCAACCCTCTTCGTAACCCAGAACATGCAACAGCGGATGACGCGACACGTCCGCGGGAACCGTCAGCGGCGACTTCGCCATCAGGTCCGGCGAGCAGACCGGGAACAACGTGTCCCAGGTCAGGCGCTGCGACACCAGGCCGGGCCATTGACCGTGGCCCCAGCGAATCTCCAGGTCATCCTCACCGTCCAGCTCCTTGACCCAGATATTGCTGATGTAGCGGATATCGACATGCGGATGCGCCTGGCTGAACCCCGCCAGCCTGGGCGCCAACCAATGCACGAAGAACGCCAGGCTGCCACGCACCTTGATCGGCCGACGTTTGTGCTGGCCAAAGATTTCGTTGGTCCCCACTGCCAGTCGCGTGATCGCATCCTGCACCACCGGCAGATAAGCCTGGCCTTCCTCGGTCAGTCCCAGACCACGGGGCAAGCGCTTGAACAGTGCCACCCCAAGATGGCTTTCCAGTTGACGGATCTGCTGACTGACCGCGCCCTGGGTCAAAAACAGTTCTTCGGCGGCATGGGTGAAGTTCAAACAGCGGGCAGACACTTCGAATGCCCGCAGCCAGTTCAATGGGGGTAGCGTCTTTTGCTTCATGGCTTGAACCTCTTGGACGCCCCCTCCACCGAGCACACTTGCCCATCCCGTCGACGCGCACTAGAACGCATCGGACGATTGTGCCAAGGGGGCAACCGACAAGCGTCGCTCGCGGCTTTTGCGGGTAATGTAATACACGAAGTAGCACCAGGCGATGAAGGGCAAACCAAAGTACAACGCCACGCGCTGCTCCGGATCGAACCCGATCCCGACACACGCCAGGCTGCAGCAGACCAGCGCTCCCAACGGCACCCACGGATAACCCCGGACACGGAATTTCAAGTCGCGGATGTCACCGCCATTGGCCACATAGTGACGGCGGAAAGCAATCTGGCTTGCGGCGATGCTCATCCATACCACCACGACCGCCAATCCGGAGATCGACACCAGCGCCAGATAGATGGTGTCGGCAGCGAACACGCTGCTGAGCAACGAGGCGGCTCCACCCGCCATGCTGACGATAATGGCGTTGAGCGGCGTACCCATGCGAGTCAGGGCCGAGAACTGCCTGGGCAGGTGCCCCTGGTCACTCAGCGTCCAGAGCATCCGTGACGCGGCATACAAACCGGAGTTGGCGGCCGACAGCAAGGCACTGATGATCACGAAGTTCATGATGTCTGCCGAATAGGGAATCCCGATGTAGGTGAACACCGTGACGAATGGACTCTCCACGAGACCGGCCTGCTCTCGGGGCAATAGCGTCGCCAGGACGAAAATGGTCCCCACGAAAAAGATCGCCAGGCGCAGCACCGTCGTGCGAATGGCGCGCGGCACGTTGCGCTGCGGATCCCTGGTTTCCCCGGCGGCGATACCAATCAGCTCAGTACCCGAGAAGGCGAAGGACACTGCCAGCAAGGTCATGGCAATCGACATGAAGCCAGTGGGAAACAAACCTTCGCGGGTGAAGTTGCCCAGGCCGATGCTGTGGGCCTGATCGATATTCAACAGGCCGAGAATGGCCCCGCCGCCGATCACAAGAAACACCACCACCGTCACTACTTTGACCAAGGACAGCCAGAACTCGGTCTCGGCAAACAAACGCACCGAGATCACGTTGCTCAGGAAGACTACGCCGGCGAACAGCGCACTCCAGATCCACACTGGCGTTTCCGGGAACCAGCGCGCCATGAGGATACCGGCGGCGGTGAACTCGGAACCGATGGCCACTGTCCAGGTCAGCCAATACAACCAGGCCACGGTATAGCCGGTGCCAGGCCCGAGAAAACGGGTGGCGTAGGTACTGAATGAACCGGTTTCCGGCATCTGCACCGCCAGCTCGCCCAGGCACATCATCACCATGTAAACCATTAGCGCGCCGATGATGTAAGCGATCACCGCGCCCAGGGGACCGGCCTGATTAACCGTATACCCGGAGGTGAGAAACAGTCCGGTGCCGATGACGCCGCCTAATGCCAACATGACGATATGCCGCGTCTGCATTTCCTGTTTAAAACCGGAATGTGTATTGAGTTGTTCTTCTTTTATGGACATGGTTGTTCTCATGAAAGTTATTAGGGCACGAACTAACGTCTGCAGTGATTGACTCGGCAGAGTAAAAACAGATCGCCACTAAGTTTTATTATTATTCCACTTCATGAACGCCCCACTCACATCCTTGCAGTGAGGTTTAACGCTAATGCTTCAGTCTGCAACTTCGGCGCAACTTTCATTGATTGAAAACTGCGTGTTTGCTTGTGCGGGTTCGTTACCCGCCCCCCGGACAAATGCGAACGCCTGTTTCAGGTCGTCGAGCAGATCATCGGTGTCTTCGATGCCGACAGAGATCCGCACCTGTCCTTCGGAAATCCCCAGGGCCAGGCGTTCCTCCAGCGTGTTCTCGACATGGCTGGTGGTTCGCGCCGGACCGTAGATGGTTTCCACCGCACCGAGATTGCCCGCGCAGTGGGCGAATCGCAGTCGTGGCAACAGCACCTTGACCGTGTCCATACCGCCCGCCACCACAAAACTGACGATTGCACCGAAGCCGGACATTTGCGCGCACGCCACCGCATGATTCGGATGGCCGGGCAAACCCGGATAATTGACCGCCTCCACCAACGGTTCGGTGCAGAGGTACTCTGCCAGTGCACGGGCACTGCGTTGCTGCTGGCGCATGCGCAGCACCAGGGTTTTCATGCCGCGAATGATCATGTAGGCGGAGAACGGGTCGAGCGCGGCACCGTTGATTTCCCGGTAATGACGTACCTTGGCCATCAGCGATTCGCTACCGCACACCAGGCCGCCCAACACATCGCCGTGGCCGCTGAGGAACTTGGTCGCACTGTGAATGACCACGTCCACGCCCAGCGCCAGGGGGTTCTGATTCAACGGCGTGGCGAAAGTGTTATCCGCCACCACAATGGCACCGACGCGCTTGGCCGCAGCCACCAGACGCTCGATATCGAGTATTTTCAAGGTCGGGTTGGTCGGTGTTTCCAGATACACCAATTGGCAACCCCTGGCGATTTCTCGCTCGATCTCTTCGTGATCGAACGTCTCGCACAACGTCACGCTCACACCGGTGCGCGGCAGGAACTCTTCGAAAATCTTGTTGGTGCCGCCATAGCTGTCCCTGGTCGACACCACCCGATCGCCATGGGCCAGGAAGGTGTAAAGCACACTGCTGATCGCCGCCATCCCGCTGCTGAAAGCCACGGCGGATTCGGCCAGCTCCAACTCGCGAATCTTTGCCTCGAGGGTCTCGACGGTCGGGTTGCTCATGCGGCTGTAAATAAAGCCGGGCGCCTTGCCCAATGCTACGTCGTACCAGACGTCTATGTCGTCGTAACCATAGGCGGCACTGACTACGATGGGGGTTTGAGTGGCGTTGTAGGGATGCCTGACTTGCTCCCCGCCCCACACGACACGGGTCCCCGCACCCGCATTAACAAACCCTGCGTTGCCTGGTTTTTTATTCATAGAGACTACTCGCACTGAGGGTGGCGAATGTTGAGTCACTCACCGGATATGGCGGCCAATATATTGAAATGCGGCGGCGCCGAGAAACGATGTTATCGGTGCCAAAGGGCCGCTTTTTTTAATGGCTGCGATGTTGGACAGTTGCAGCCGCTTCATCGATTTCGGCAAGATTTACGTGATGCCCACCGGCAAGTGCTGCGTGCAAGAGCGGGAAATCATCAAGCGTGGTCCCGGCACACCCCATACCTGTAGTTCGTGGACGATATTCAACAATGGTTTTCAATATTCAACATCTCACTCCGCGCTCAGGACTAAAACTGCTGGCAGCGCTGTGCGCAATAAGCCTGCTTGGCTGTTCACACGGCGAGGAAGCAGGACAATGCAACGCTGCACCGCATGCGCCCGTCCGGCAGGTGGTCATCGTCGGAATCGACGGCCTGCGTGCCGACGCGATCAGCCCGGTACTGACGCCCTTCCTGTTCCAGTTGGCCGACTCTCATGGATTGGCTTGGAAAAGCGTCGATGTCAGCAATGGCCGCTCGCAACAGACTTATTCCGCACCTGGCTGGATCAGTGTGCTCACCGCAAGTTGGGCAAGCGCCCATGGCATTGTTGATAACAGCAGCGCAGGTCCAGTCAGAATCCCGACCGTGTTTGAACGCCTCCAGGGGCGCAAGCCCGATAGTCGCAGCGTTCTGATCACCTCCTGGAAGCCGCTGTATGACTTGGTCGAGGGGCGGTTGCGAGCTTTGCCAGCGATACACCATGCCGCGTTTTTGCGTGAGGACGATGCAGCGATCGAGCGGGAAGTATTGAGCACCTGGCAAGCATGCCAGCCAGATCTGGCCTTCATTCATCTCGATGCTGTCGACAAAGCGGGCCATGACGGTTCCTTCGACCCGTCTGACCCGGGCTACGCTGCTGCCGTGCGTGAAACGGACTCGCGCATGCGTCGCTTGTGGGAGAAGGCATTCGCGTCACCCTCCGCGCAGGGTGAAATGCCTCAGCGTCTGGTCGTCATTGCCAGCGATCACGGCGGCATCGGCAATAGTCACGGCCGCTATTCAGATGCCGAGCGCTGGGCACCGGTCCTGGCAATATCGCCGTCCGGTTATCCTGCCGTGAGCATCAGCCGGTTGGTCGATATCGGTCAGGCTTCGCTGGATTTTGTCCAGTCAGGGGATGCTGACTCGCGCCAGTAGACACACCCGATCAATGTTTGAACTCAACAGTGGCCCTTTGTTTGGTTTTAGAGGTTTCCGACTGTGCAGGGCCAACTGTGGCACGAAGATTTAAACACATTTGGATAACAGCGAAATCATCTAACTAATCCAATACTGGCTCCTAAACTTACTGATTGGATCGAGGTGCAGTAGGCGTGATGCAGGTCATGCCGGCGACAGGCAAGGACTTGAAACTCGGTGATATCAGGCAACTTCAACCGAGTATCGAAGCCGGGGTCAAGTTCATTCGGTGGATGATAGGCAGGAACTACCGTGACGAACCGATGACCGAACTGGACAAGGTACTGTTCACCTTCGCGCCGTACAACGTGGGTCCGGCCACAGAATTGAGCTTCAACCTGGCGAGGAGGAGAAATGATGAAGAAATTGCAAATGGGTATGCTGGTGATGGCGGCATGCATGGCACTGGCGACGGCGTCGAGCATCGCCCTTGCCAGCGAGGTGCCCATGGTCACCGGCGAGCAATGGATAACTTCGTCAGAGCAGCTCAAGAAGGTCTATCTCGTCGGTATTTCTAACGCCTACCAAGTGGAAGCGGCCTACCATGGGTCAAAAACCCCGTCGGATGAGCAGAGCCTGATTCCGCGCTTCCAAAGGGGTTTGAAGGGAGAATCGCTTGACTCCATACGCGAAAAGCTCAACCAGTGGTACGCCGCCAATCCCGACCGCGTGAAACAGCCCATCATCGAGACCATCTGGTTCGAGATGGTCGTGCCCGGTCTTCAAAAGAACAAGTAGCGGAGATGAACATGAAGCGGTTCCTCACGTTTGCCGCAGTCCTCACCGCAGCCAGTGTGATCGGCTGCACCTCAATGACATCCGAGCAACAAGGGACGGTGAGCGGCGCGGCCATTGGCGCCGCCGCCGGCGCCGGAATTGCTGCAATCGCTGGTGGCAGTGCGTGGACCGGCGCAGCGGTTGGTGCCGTTGCCGGGGGCGTAGCCGGCAACATCAAAGGCAAGCAGCAGAAGTAGGCAGGCCGGTGCGTTCGATGACACAGAGCTTGCTTTCACAGGGTTCTGACTTATTTTCAGACCAGGCATGAACAGCTGCTTTGGGTCGTCTTCTGCCTGCCACTACGGGTGGGTATCAGAACCTGCTGATTAAGTCCGATGCAATCGGTGATCAGTGCAGCGCCAATTCGCACCTGTCGACCAAACCAATACCTTGCACGCAAGAACCCTTCCTGCGCGTCAACGCAGGAAGGGTTTTTTGCTTGCGGCCGATCAGTCTTTGGCCTGGCTCAGTTTGGTGTACAGCTCGGTCGGCACTTTCTTGCCATTGGAGATGAACTGGTTGGTGCGGTACTTGTACGTCTCACCCTCGGACAGGAAACCGTCACCGTTGGTGTCTATCGCCTTGAACTCCTCTGCGCCCTTGGGCGCCACCGCCAGCAGTTCCTTGAGCGACACGCGGCCGTCATGATCGGTGTCGGTGCGCGCGAAAGACGCATCGCCGCACTTGCCTTCACCGCACTTGCCCTCGGCTTGAGTCTTTTGCGCGCTGGCTTCGCCGGCACCGCACTTGCCTTCGCCACACTTGCCTTCGCTGGTTTTTTCCGCGGCGGCCAGTTGATAGCCCTGGGGCAAGGCTTCGGCGGAAAACGCGGTGGACGCGAAGTTGATACCGCCGACCAGTGCAACAGCGATCAGGCCAATTCGGGTTTGGATACGAGACATGTTGATACTCCGGATCAATGGCGTGGCCGGACCACTATTGGTCGTACCACAAGGGTTGCGAACTGCGTTGTGCAACTCGCTTTGGCAGGTCCATTTGGCCCCAGTGGTGTATCCGGGCTGTATCCGTGAAGAGCGGGTTTTGTATGGCTGTATGGGGATGCCGTGCCCTGATACACAGCGATACACGAAAGCCGGTACTCAGTTGCTCATGTCCGCAAAAGCGCCTGTTTAAAAAGGTTGTAGGGTATTTCCCGAGGGCTACAAGACCTTGCGTCGTTGCCTACGGTTACGCCAGAATCCGCCGGCTTGTGCGCCTTGCTCCTGGTCTCTATCGTTTCCACGCCACTGTCCATCAGTGGTCGGGTCTGGAAACCCCGAAATGAATATGGCGCCACTGCGCCCTTCATAACCATGCTTGCGCGCTTTTAAGTGTGCACTCCGTTATGGCGGCTGTGCGCGGGAGACCCTTGGGTCTACCGGGTTGCCGTTTCCCCGGGTTTCCAGCCTGCGTACAGCTGCCACCTCTTCGTCTGGAAACGAATGTGGCAGCTTCAACCATGAAGCGGAGACAGCCATGTTCAAAGTCACCCCCAACCCGCCGGACACCGATCCGGCATCCCCGCTCGAACCCGACTCGAAACAGCTCGACGAGGCTATCGAACCCACGCCCGCCTTTCCCTCGATTGCCGACATCAAAGCCACACCGCGCACGCCCGGCTCACTGTTTACCGTCGATCCCAAGGTCGATACCGAAACCCTGATGGTGTACCTGGTCGAGACGCTGGCCTCGGTCGATGTGATGGTGCATCAGTTGGTGGATCATCTGGACGGCGGATCGCGCAATGCCCTGCTGGGGATATCCAATAGCGTGATGTTGGCGGAGATCACGGCGAATCGGGTGCTGGACCAAATCGACCCGTGCGAATAACCATTGAATTTGTGGCTGCCCCTGCCCCCTGTGTAGGAGCGAGCATGCTCGCGATGAACGTCAACGATAACGCGTGCTGCCTGAATGCCCGCGCTGTCCTGGCGTTTTTCGCGAGCATGCTCGCTCCTACAGGGGAATGCATGTGCTTCAAAGGACAGGCCGGCCGGTCGGCCGCCTCGCTTTGCTTTTGCTGTTGATCTTCTTGCCCCATCGAGAGGCCGAGTGGAGGTTCTGCGCAGTGGGCAACCCGGCATGGATGCCGGGTTAGCCGCCCTCGGCCATGGATGGCCGATGGCGGCGGGCCCACGGAGCAGGACCGGAGCGAGGGTATGCCGAGCCTTGGCGAGGCACCGAACGAAAGGGGCAAGAGCCCTTGGTTACTTGGGGCCGGGCGGCGTTCCGCTTTTCCAAGTAACTCGCCGTAAGGGCGAAACCACAGGTGGCCGTTACCGCAGCAACGGATATGTACACCATCAAAATACGCGTCGCCTTCAATTGGGGTCCAGCAACCCACCGCTCCAGTTACGCGACACCCGGCTGCCGGTGAATTTCGCCACGCCCATGCCCTGGGCTATCAGCCGGTCACGATAGCGCGTCACCAGGCGCCCGGCTTGCTCGGCATGCAGCACCACTTCGGAGGACGGGTCGCCCGGGCGCCCGAGGATTCGCGCAAAGCGCTGGCCCTCCTCGACAAATTCTCCCAGTTCCTTTTCGAAGATCAGCACGCCGGGTTGCGGCGCGATGATGGTCTCCATGTGGCCCATTTCCACGGGTTCGACGGGCCAATCCGCAGGCGCCACGTATTCATCGATGACGCCGTAACCGCACAGCCAGTTGTACAGCCCATTGGCATCCGATTCGGCAAAGCGATCGCTGACATCGCCCTGCCCGCGCAGCTCCAGGGTGGCCGCCATGCGGTGCTCGGTGAGGCCTTCACGCAACCACGGGGCGATGATGGTTTCCTCGAAGGAGCCATCGCCGCCGTCATCCCAGATGATCGCCACGTCCATCTTCATCGCCGCCGCCAGTTCGCGACCACGGGGCCAGAAACTGCGGTGGACGTAGAGGTATGGCAAGGCCTCGTCGTCGGTGTGCAGATCGAGCATCACATCGGCCGGAGCGGCCAGTTGCACCAGTTTCTTTTGCCATTGCTGAACGCAGGTCGAAGGTCGTTCCATGGCCGCCGACTGGTCGAACGCACGATTGAAGTTATGCCCCGTGGCATCGTGATAGCGGCCGAGAATCCGCCCCTGGCGAAATTGCCCGATGCCCAGCGGATTGGCCTGCGGCACGACGGTGACGGTGCCCTTGAGTCGGCCCTGGATCTCGGCGTTTTGCAGCCGTTGCATCAACAGGTGCAGGACCAGCATCCCGGCGATCTCATCGGCATGTACGCCGGCTTGCAGGTGCACGTTGGGCCCGCTGCCATCGCCTGCATAACGCCAGGCTCCGACCCGCACGGCGTCACCGTTGTTGTTGCGAACACTGAACGAAATATCCTGGGGCATTGGCTTTCCCTCCCGTCATGAACGTTGAAAAAACGCTGTATCGCTGCTGTCGAGGCTGGAGATTGAACAGACGTTCAACTAAGCTCGACTGCGTGGAACCTCACCCAAGGACAGCCTAGTGACAACCGTTGCCCCGAAAAACCGCCGCGCCGAACCCGATGACCGCCGCGAAATGCTGGTGGCCGCGACCCTTCGCTGTCTGAGCCGCGATGGTCACGCCGGCATTTCCGTGCGACGCATCGCCACCGAAGCCGGCGTTTCGGTCGGTCTGCTCAATCATCATTTCGGCAGCATCGATGCCCTGATCGCCGACACCTATCAGAAGCTCGCCATCGAGCTGACCACCGCCCTGCAACACGAAATCGAACAAGCCGGAACCCCCGCGCAAAAGATGGACGCGTTCCTCGTCGGCTCGTTTTCCCCCAGGGTCATGGACCCGAAACTGCTCGGCGTGTGGGTGGTGTTCTGGAGCCTGATCCGTCACTCCGAACACGTCAGTCAGTCCCATGAAAAAAGCTACCGGGCCTACATCGACCTGCTCCGCCAATTGCTCGACGAATTGGCCGCCAGCGAAGGCTTCGTGATCCACGACACGCGCCTGGCCGCCATCGGCCTATCGGCGATGCTCGACGGTCTCTGGCTCGAGTGGTGCCTGAACCCCGAGACCTTCAGCGCCGCCAACGGACTGCATATCTGCCGTTGCTGGATAAAGGGGCTGCGAAACGGAGCATTCGGCACCGACGACGTCCTGTGACGCATGCCGGCCGAAGATCATCGCCAGGGTGCCACTGACCGCGATCAACCCGGCACCGATCATCAGCGAGGTGTCCATCAACGTGCCCCACACCAGGCTCGACAAGGCAAACGCCCAGATCAGCCCGGTGTACTCGAACGGCGCGAGCAAGGTCGCGGTGGCGCGGCGGAAACTGGCGAACAACAGGAACTGGCCGATGCCGCCCACCAGGCCCGCGCCGAGCATGCCCAGCCAGGCGGGTGTCGGCGATGGCGTATGGGCCCACGGCAGGGCAAGCGCCATGCAAATCACAAACACCACGTTGGTGATCAGCATCTGCTCCAGCACCGAGGTCTGTTCATCCACCTGACGCAACTGGATGTAGGTGAACGCCCAGCACATCGCCGCCAGCAGGGTCAGCACAATGGGCAACGGATCGGTCATGTTGTCGGGACGACAGGCAATGACCACCCCGACAAAACCGACGAGCAGGCTGAACCACTGCCAGCCGCTGGCGCGCTCCTTGAGAATCACCGCCGCCAGCACCGTGACCATGATCGGCGCGGAAAAGTACAACGTGGTCATCTCGGCCAGGGTCAGGTCCCGGGCCGCCGTGTAGTACAGCACCCAGGCGACAATCGACAGCAAACCGCGCACCACCAGCAGGCGCCGGCTCGGCGAGCGCCAGGCCCGCTGCACCAGGCGCAGGCGCCCCGCCAGCACCACCGCGGCGACCACCACCAGGCTGCGCCAGAACAGGATGGTCACCACCGAATAGTCGGCCACCAACCATTTGATGACCGCGTCCTGCAGCGCCAGGAACGCATAGCCCAGGGTGCACAGACCAATGCCCTGCAGCGAGCGGTCGACGGTCGACGAACGCATCAGGCCGACCTGCGCACGGGCGTCCCGCGCCGCTCGGCAAAGGCAAACAGCGCTTCGATCAGGAACGTCAGGCAGACGTAGACCCCGGCCACCAGCAACAAGGGTTCGTACACTTGCAGGGTTTGCGCGCGGACCACGTTGGCGGCACCGAGCAGATCGATCACGGCAATGGTCGAGGCCAGCGCCGTGGACTTGAGCAGCATCACGGTTTCCCCGGCCAGGGTCGGCAGCAACAGGCGCAAGGCCCGGGGCAAGCGCACCCGCAACAGGGACTGGCGCGCGGTCATGCCAAAGGCCGAAGCCGCTTCCATTTCGCCTTTGGGTACCGCCAGCAGGCCACCGCGAATCACTTCGCCGACATAAGCCCCCACCGACACCACCAGGGCGAACACGATGTACCAGTAACCGTCGCGCAGGTACGGCCATAGAAAGCTGCCGCGAATCAGCGGGAACTGGGCAAACAGGCTGCCCAGGCCGTAGTAGAAAATGTAGATCTGGATCAGCAACGGCGTGCCGCGGGTGACGCTGGTATAGAACAGGCTGACCTTGGCGATCACCCTGTTTTTCGAGATCCGCGCCAGCGCCACGAAAACCGCGAGGACAAACCCGAACAAACTGGCGATCGACAGGATCGCCAGGGTGGTTTGCAGTCCCCGGCCCAACAGTGCCGCGTATTCAACTATCCACGCTGGAATCATTTCATTCTCTCTGCCGGTTCAGTCAACAAGAGGCATCCAGCGACGAATGCGTCGCTCCAACCGTCCCGAAAGATAGTTCGACGCCAATGTCACCGCGTAATACAACGCGGCGGCCGTGAGGTAGAACAACAGATAGTGGCGCGTCGAACCCGCGCCTTGCTTGGCGGTGTACAGCAGCTCGTTGGTGCCGACCACGCTGATCAGCGCGCTGTCCTTGATCAGGTTGATCCACAGGTTGGCCATCCCGGCCATGGCGTAAGGCGCCATGATCGGCAGCGTGACCCGGCGGAACAGCCCGAAACCGTTCAGCCCGAACGCCTTGGCCGCTTCGATCTGGCCGAAGGGAATCGCCTGGATCGCCGCGCGGAAAATCTCCGAGGCGTAGGCCCCCTGCACCAGCCCCAGCACCACGATGGCCGCCAGCGGACCGCTGACATCCACCACGCCGTAGCCGAGCCGGGTCATCAGCGAATTGAGGAGCATGGAGCCGACGTAGTACAGCAACAGGATCAGCAGCAACTCCGGAACCGCGCGGAACAAGGTGGTGTAACCGCGCATCAGTGCGGCAATCGGCTTCGGCGCGCCAAGCTTGAGGCATGCCACCACCAGCCCGATGACCAACCCGAGCACAAAGGCCCCGGCGGAAATCTGCAGGGTCATCCAGAGCCCCTTCAACAGCGCACCGCCCCATCCCTGTTCGGTGAAATTGATCAGATCGAACATTGCCGGCATTTCAGTCTCCAGTTGGCGGACACGGTCCCCTGTAGGAGCGAGCATGCTCGCGATAGCGGTATGCCAGTCGACATCAATGTTGAATGTCGATCCGCATTCGTCGGATCGCCGCCCGGAGCATGCTCGCTCCTACAGGGGATTGCGTTCAACTCATCAGAACGCAGGCTTCACGCTGGTGCCGAAGTAGCTCTGGGACAGGTCCTCATAGTCCTTGCTCGCCAGCAGTTCCTGGATGGCCTTGTCGAGTTTGGCCTTGAGTTCGGTGTCGTCCTTGCGCAAACCGGCGCCCACGCCTTTGCCGAAGATCGGGTCATAGGGCACGGTGCCGAGGTAGGCCAGGTCCTTGGCATCCGGGGTTTTGACGAACGAAGCCATGGCGGTGCCGTCGGCCATCATCAGGTCGATGCGCCCGGCAATCAGGTCAGCGTTGGCCGAGTCCTGGGTGTCGTAGTACTTGACGTCGGCAATTTTTTCGTAGTAGGCCTTCAGGTAGCTGGCGCTCACGGTGGAGTTCTGTACGCCGATGATCTTGCCCTTGAGGTCATCCGGGTACTTCTTCACCGACGCCTCTTTCGGGCCGACGACGGCAATCGCCGAGTCGTAGTAAGCCTTGCTGAAGGCGATCTGTTTTTCGCGCTCTTCGGTCACCGACATCGAGGAAAAGATCACATCGATCTTCTTCGCCAGCAGCGACGGAATGATGCCGTCCCATGCCACTTCCTTGATCTCGCAGTCGGCTTTCATTTCGCTGCACAGCTTGTGGATCAGGTCGACTTCAAAACCCTTCCACTCGCCGTTGGCCTGTTTCTCGGTGTACGGCGGATAGGGTTCGGCTGCCACCGCGAAACGGATCGGCTGCGCCTGAGCGGCACTCATACCGACCAGCATCATGCAGGCCGCACCGGTCAACCAGTTTGCAAAACGTCGATTTCCCATGTTGTTTTCCCGTCTTTTTATGATGAGTTAGCGAGTCTGATGAGCGTTGACGAATTGCCGGCAACGCTCGCTGCGTGGGTGTACGAACACTTCGTCCGGCGAACCGGTTTCCTCGATCAGCCCTTGATGCAGGAAGGCGACTTTGGAAGAGACATCGCGTGCGAACGCCATTTCATGAGTCACCAGGATCATGGTCCGGCCTTCTTCGGCGAGGGAGCGGATCACCCGCAGCACTTCCCCGACCAGTTCCGGGTCGAGTGCCGAGGTGGGTTCATCGAACAGCATGACCTTGGGCCGCATGGCCAGGGCCCGGGCGATGGCCACCCGTTGTTGCTGTCCCCCGGAGAGAAACGCCGGGTACTCGTTGCGCTTGGCCGCCAGCCCCACGCGCTCGAGCAGCGCTTCGGCCCGTTCGGTGGCCTCCGCCCGGCTTTCACGCAGGACCTGGGTCGGCGCTTCGATGAGGTTTTCCAGCACCGTGCGATGGGGCCAGAGGTTGAAGTTCTGAAACACCATGCCCAGGCTGGACCTTATGCGCACAAGCTGCCTGGCGTCGGACACCAGCGGTGCGCCGGGACGATTCTGGTTCAGGTGAATGCTTTCGCCATCGACCAGGATGCGTCCCTGGTCCGGCACTTCGAGCATGTTGATGCAGCGCAGCAAGGTACTTTTGCCCGAGCCGCTGGCACCGATCAGGGAAATCACGTCGCCTTCGCGGGCCGTCAGGGAAACGCCCTTGAGCACTTCGATATTGCCGAAGCGCTTGTGCAGGCCATCGACCTCGATCATGGGTCTGGCGGCGACCGGTTCGACGGTCGCGGTGCTGGTCACCGTGCCTATCACCGGCCTCGGCGCTTCGCCGTCGAGTACCTGGACAAAGCCGCGAATGCGCTGGCAGGCCTGGGTCAGGCGCTCTTCGCTCAAGGTAAACGAAAGCCGCACGAACCCTTGGGCCGGTTCGCCGAATGCCGCCGCATCGAGCACCGAGACACCGGCCTCGCGCAGCAGACGCCAGGCGAACTCCAGCGAGGTCAGGCCGGTGCCGCGCACATCCACCAGCACGAACATCCCGGCATCGGGTTCGAGCACGCTGATGCCCGGGCAATCGGCCAGGCCGGACACCACCAGATCGCGGCGCCGGCGATAGATCTCGCGCATGCCGTGGGTGACTTCGTCATGGGACTGCACGGCCTTGAGCGCCGCTTCCATGACGAAGCCGGGCAAGCCGTACAGCATGCTCAACACCAGGGTTTCGACATGATTGACCAGGGCTTCATTGGCCAGAATCCAGCCGATGCGCCAACCGGTCATGGCATGGGATTTGGACAGGCTGCCGATCACCACGCAGCGCTCGGCCATCCCCGGCAACGCCGCCAGGCTTTGGTGTTCACGCTCGTAGGCGAGGCTCTCGTAGACCTCGTCCACCACCACCCACAGGTCATGGGCGATGGCGAGGTCGGCGATGGCCTGCAGTTCTTCGCGACCGAGGACCACGCCGGTGGGGTTGTTCGGGTTGGAGAAGAACATCGCCCGGGTACGCGGGGTAATGGCCTTGGCCAATACAGCGGCATCCAGGCGGAAACCCGAATCCGCCGCACAGGGCACCCGCACCAGCGTGGCGCCGGACGCCTTGAGCGTGGCTTCGTAGGTGACGTACATCGGATCGAAGGCGATCACCTCGTCACCGGCACCGAGCAGGCACATCGAGGTGGCGAACAAGGCGTTCTGCGCACCGGCGGTGAGAATGACGTTCGACGCCTGCAGTTCGCGGTCGATCAGTCGGCTGTAGCGACCGGCAATGGCCTCGCGCAAAGCCTGGCGACCGGCGATTTCGGTGTAGTGGGTATCCCCTTCGCGCAAGGCGTGGATGGCGGCATCGGTAATGAAGTCGGGGGTGGGGAAATCCGGGTCGCCGACACTGAGGATGATCACGTCCTCGCCATTGCGCTGTGCGGCATTGGCCGCGTAGTGAATATCCCAGGCGGCAACGCCCTGGCCACTGATCCGCTCAACAAAGGGTGAAAACCGCATGCCAGTGCCTCGTTCGAATTGAAGAAACGCAAGCCCGCAACCAGCCGGGGGAAGGTGGCCCCAACATAGTCGAGACTGAACACTCGTTCAATAGAAAACTCACAAGGCTTCGCGTTCAGCGCAAACAGGTCGTTTTCACGACAGTCGCGCCGTTTTTCAGCACGAGGTTGCCGGGCGCCGGGAATCCCGTTGGCCGAGCGTGCCAATGACCAGCGCCACGACGATCAACACCGCCGCGACAGCGAACGTGACCCGCATGCCCTGGGCGACAGCGTGCGGTTGTGCTTGCAGGATGTCGCCACCGGCCGTGGCGAAGGCGAACACCGCCCCCATCACCGAAGCCCCGGTGATCAACCCGAGGTTGCGTGACAGGCCGAGCACACCGGATATCACGCCACGTTGCTGCGGCGAAATGTCCGCCATCACGGCGGTGTTGTTCGCCGCCTGGAACAGCGCGTATCCGGCCGTAAGGACCACCAGCGGAATGAGGTAGCCGGGGACGCCGACGCTCGTCGGCACGGCGGGAAGGACGCACGCGCCAGTCAACATGACCAGCAGCCCGACCGTGCTTGAGCACTGCGCGCCCCATCGGTCGACCAGCCAACCGCACGGCATACCGGCCAATGCCGCCACCAGCGGCCCGACCGACATCACCAGACCGACACTCGCCGCGCTCAAACCCAGCGCGCCCGACAGATAGAACGGGCCGACGACCAGCGTCGCCATGACCACCGAGGTCACCAGGGTACTCATGGCGAACCCGCAGCTCAGCCGCGGGTTGCGCAACATCGCCAGATTGACCAACGGCGACGCGGCCGTCTGCTCGACGAACACGAACAGAATCAGGCCGATCACCGCGACCAGCAGCAGCGCCGCATTGAGCGGGCCGAAGCTGCCGCGTCCAAGGGTCATTGCCAGTGCGTAAGCGGACAGGGTCAGGACCAATACCAGCGTACCGAGCGTGTCGAAACCTGGCCGGGTGGAGGTCATTTCGTGGCGATCAACCGGCAAAAAGGCCCAGACCAGCCCCATCGCCAACACACCCAAGGGCACATTGAGCAGAAAAATCCCCTGCCAGCCCATGTGGGCAATCATCAGGCCGCCGAGCGTTGGCCCCAGTGAGGTGCCAATCGCCGACATTGTGCCGAGCACCCCCATGGCGCTGCCCATTTTTTCCTTGGGCACCGCCCCGCTCACCAGCGCCATGGTCAACGCCATCATGGTCGCCGCGCCGATGCCCTGTAAGGCCCGGGCGGCAATCAGCAACCACAGGTTGGGTGCCAGGGCGCAGAGGATCGAGGCGACGGTAAACACGGCGATGCCGACCAGCAGCAAGCGCCGCCGCCCCACGAGATCGCCGAGCCGACCGACGCTGACGATCAGCGCCGTGATGCTCAGCAAGTAAGCGAGCACTACCCACTGCACAGCCTGGAACGACGCTGAAAACGCCTCGGCCAGTGTCGGCAAGCCAACGTTGGCAATGCTGGTGCCCAGGGACGACAGCAGCATGGATAACGACAGGCTGGCCAAGGTTCCTCGTATCGACAGGGATTTCATTTCTCGCGACTCCGCAAACAGGTTGTCCGGAGCCTAAGCCTGGCCATAACATGGCGGAAGACGCAGCAGTTGCACGTTATTCATGCACCAGACGCCACATACAGGAGCGAGCCCTGTGGCGAGGGGGCTTGCCCCCGTTGGGTTGCGAAGCAGCCCCAAAATCTCTGGTGCACCATAGATCTTGTGAGTGCTACGCACTCAAACGGGGGCAAGCCCCCTCGCCACAGGGCTCGCTCCTACAGGAATCGACTCGATGCCAGACCTGAATCTGCTGATCACCCTGAACGTATTGCTCGAGGAAGGCAGCGTCGCGCGAGCGGCACAACGCTTGCGCCTGAGCCCTTCGGCCATGAGCCGGGCGCTGGCGCGATTGCGCGAAACCACGGGCGATCCGCTGCTGGTGCGGGCCGGGCGCGGACTGGTGCCCACGCCGAGGGCGCTGGAACTGCGTGAACGCGTCGGCGTGCTGGTGCAGGACGCCGAAGCCGTCCTGCGCCCCACCGAGGTACTCGATCTCAAGCAACTGACCCGCACCTTCACCCTGCGCACCAGCGACGGCTTCGTGGAAAACTTCGGGCCGTCACTGCTCGCACGCATCAACGAAGCGGCACCCGGTGTCCGCTTGAATTTCCTGCAGAAGCTGAACAGGGACAGCACCTTGCTGCGCGACGGCTCGGTGGACCTGGAAACCGGCGTGATCGACGAAACCACCAGCCCGGAAGTACGAACCCGGATGCTGTTTCGCGACCGGTTCATTGGCGTCGTGCGTGAGGGTCACCCGCTGACTCAAGGCGAGATGACAGCGGTACGTTATGCCGCCGCCCGACACATTCTGGTTTCGCGCCGCGGCCACGAAAAAGGCGTCATGGACGACGCCTTGGGTGAGCTGGAGTTGCAACGCGACATCGTCACCATCGTCGCCGGCTTCGCCTCTGCGATTGCCTTGGCGCGGGCTTCAGACCTGGTCGCCAGCGTACCGCAGCGGCACGTCGGCAACCTGTGCCAGGGGATGCATTGCTTTGCCCTGCCCTTCCCCACGCCACCGATCACGGTTTCTATGCTGTGGCATCCGCGCATGGACGCCGACCCGGCGCATCGCTGGCTGCGCGGCTGCGTGTGGGAGATTTGCAGTACGCAATGACCCTCGCCTACGGCTTGAGGATCAGCAGCGGCTCGCCTTTTTTCACGATGTAGGTCGCCAGTTCCGCTGCCTTGTCCCGGCCTGTGTTCTTCGCCACATGCGCGACGCCTTCGGGGATGTACAACGAATCGCCGGCCTTGAGCGTTACCGGTGCCCGCCCTTCCAATTGATACTCGAAGGTGCCGCTGATCACATGCGCCACCTCTACCCCCGGATGAGCATGCCTCGGCGCTGCGACGCCCGGATCGAAGTCGACGAGCACCTGAATGACTTCGTGATCGGCGGCGCCCAGGTCATCGCGCAACAGGTCCGTGCGATGCAGCCCTTGTTGCCAGCTTTTGACGACTGGAGCCGCCTGTACTTCCTGGGCTTGGGAGAGGCTCGCAAAGGTCGCGAGCCCTGCGGCGGCCAGAACCAACCCCAGCTTGCCGATGGTGTGACGGGTGTGGGTACGCAACATAGTCTTTCCTCCAGTTGAACCACGCCTGGCCGCGTCGGAAGCGGCGCGATGCCGGTGGGTCCATTTGAAGGCAGTCGTGTATCGCCCGGGTGTCGGGAAACGGCGATTTTGTATGCCTGGGTAACGACGGATGTCGCGGATACCTGCGGATACAATCCTGCCGCTGCCAGAGTCGCTGCCCGAGGGTAATTCCCTGGGGCTGCCGCGCATTGTGGATGGTCGGTGAACGGAAAACTCCATTGTGTTTACTGTAGGAGCGAGCCTGCTCGCGATGGACTCAAGAGCACCGCGTTTAGCCAGCCAGCATGCGGATTCGTTAATGGCCTCGCGAGCTGGCTCGCTCCTACAACAGGCGCTCACGCTGTGCGTCCAGCAACACCAGACAATCCAACCGAGGATGAAAAACACCAGGAGGCCTTGTTCAAATCAGCAAGTCTTCATAGAACGCGCCAAATGGACGCTCGGGATGGGCAAGCTGGATTTCCAGAATCCACAGGCCGGTGTTCGGATATTGATCCAGATCCCCGAGGTCGCCGCCCCGGTAAATCGCATGGGGAAAATCGCTGACCCTGTGACCCTTGATATCGAGGTTGAGCGTCCAGCCCATGGTCTGCGCTTGAGCGGCCGCAAAGTCGTAAAGCGCCACCCCCGAAACCCGCTCGCTGCGCCAGAAGCTTTCGACCCGATTGAACAGCTCCTTGGCCGCCGCGGCACAGGCAATCATTTGCGGATCGGAACCGGTGGTGAACGTCGCGCCGGCATCGCCTTCATGTCCCTGCCACACCACCCCCATGTCGATGAAGAAAATGTCGTCGGTCCCCAGCACGGGATCGCCATCCGAGCGCTGCTTGAAGGTCTTGAGCGTGTTGCCGCCGAAGCGGATCAGCAACGGATGCCAGATCCGGTCCATACCCAGTTCCGCCAGGATCTCTTTGCCTCGCGCCTGTGCCTCGGATTCGCGTATGCCGGGGGTGATGACACGGGCGATCTGTTCGATGGCCTTCCAGGTCATTTGCTGTGCGTGACGCATCGACTCGAGCGCATAACGCTCACCTACCGCCTCTTTGTTGCTCAAGACCGTACTCATCATTCATTCCCTTGGTAAGAAAACGCAGGCCAACCGCTATATAGTTTTGTATATTGCGATATTCAATATCAAAGATAAAGCCATGACCCAGGCTTCACCTGACCTTATGACAATCGCCAGCACCGTGACCGGTGATCAATTCGGCGCGCTGGATCACGTCCTCAGGCCCACAGTGACGCGCATCCGCCAGCGCAATCAGCAATTGATCCTGAAGGCGGCCAGCAAAGAGTTTTCGGTGACTGGATTCGACGCTACCCAGGATCTCGAACGGCCGCCAAGGGTCGGATAGCGACGGCCTTGCCGCTATTCACTGCGCAGTGCCGCCACCGGATGCAGGCGGGCCGCCCGCAGTGCCGGAGCCAGGCCGGCGAGAATGCCGAGCACCGCCGCCAGCAGCAACGCCAGCAGCAGAAACAGCGGCTGCAGCGCCAAGGGCAGGCTCGGCATGACCAGGTGCAGTAGCCCGAGCAGGAGCCCCATCAACAGCAGACCAAGCAGGCCACCGGCCAGGGACAGCAGCGTCGCTTCGGCGAGAAACAGCCCGAGCACCTGCCGCGGACTGGCACCAATCGCCCGCAACAGGCCGATTTCCGCCGTGCGCTCGCCCACAGTGGTCGTCATGATGGTGAGAATGCCGACGGCGCCAACCAACAGTGAAATGCCCCCCAAGGCACCGATGGCCAGGCTCAGGGTGCCGAGAACGCGGTTGAAGCTGCGCAGCATGTCGTCCTGGGTGCTCAGGCTGAAGTCCTCCACGCCGTGCCGTTCGCCGAGCACCTGGCGAATCTGTCGACTCAACGCCTGCGAAGTGGTGCCGGCGCCGAACACCACATGGGCCTTGACCACCCCGGTACGGTTGAACAGGCTTTCGGCCCAATCCACCGGGATGTAGGCGATATCGTCGAGGTTGAAGCCGAGCAACTGGCCCTTCTGCGCCATCACGCCGATCACCCGGAAACGCACGCCGCCGACGCGGATCAGTTCGCCCAGCGGATTGCGTGTACCGAACAGCTCGACACGCAGTTGATGGCCGAGCACCACATAAGGCGGCGAGCGACCGTCACGGGCCACGGGCAGGAACTCGCCCAGGCTCAGCTGCATGCGCCAGGCCTGCGCCAGTTGATGGCCGCCACCGAGAATGTCGCTGCGCCGGCTCAGTTGGCCGAACTGGATATCCCCGCTGCCCGGAATGATCGGCACCGCCGCCTCGACATGGGGCAAGCGTCGCAGGGTGTCGATATCACCGATAGTCAGTGGCCGTACGCTGCCGAGCAGGCCGCCGAGGCCGCTGGTCTGGGTCTTGCCCGGGCGCACGGTGATGATCCGCGTGCCAAACTGCGAGAAGTTCTCCAGCACATAGCCGCGCACGCCTTCGCCTATGGCCGTGAGCAGCGTCACGGCGGCTATCCCGATCGCGATCCCGAGCAGGGTCAGCAGGCTGCGCAAGGGGCGACAGGTCAGCGCCGAGCTGGTCAGCCGCAAACCATCCTGCCAGCGCATCAGTGCGCTCCCGGCGGGCGTAGCGCCGCCACCGGTTCCAGCGCCGAGGCCCGAGCGGCCGGCAGCCAGGCGAACAGCAACGCCGTGCCGAGTGCCAGCAGTACCGCGCCAGCCCGCGCCCACCAGGGCGCATAGAGCGGCAGATCGAACGCCAGGCGCCCCAGCCAGAGCAAGGTTTCGGCCAGAAGCAGCCCCGCCAGCGCCCCCGTCAGGGCGAGCAGCGCCGCCTCGCCGAGGAACAGCAGGCGCAGCTGCGCCGCCGTCGCACCTATGGCTTTGAGCAGGCCGATTTCGGCGCTGCGCTGGCTCACCGCAATCCAGGTCACGTTCATGATCAGGATGCCTGCCACCAGCAGGCTGATCGCGGCAATCCCGGCCACCGCCAGGGTCAGTACCGCGAGTATCTCGTCGAAGGCACTGAGCACACTGTCCTGACTGACCAGGGTGATGTCTTCCTCACCCTCGTGGCGCTCCTTGAGCGCGGCGATTATCAACCGCTTGCTACGGTCGAGAAAGCTCGGACCACGCACCTCGACAAACACCCGCAACAACCCCTCGCGATTGAACAAGGCCTGGGCACTGGCCACCGGGATGATCAACATCTCGGCGAAATCCATCCCCAGGGATTCGCCCCGCTCATCGAGGATGCCGACCACCCGGAAGCGCCGGTTGCCGGCGCGCAACCATTCACCCAGTGCCGGGCGCGCACCGAACAGCTCGCGCCGGAGTTTGCCGCCAATCACGCAGACGGCCTCGGCCTGTTCAGGGTCCAGCGCCGGCAGGGGCTGGCCCTGGACGACCTTCAATTGGCGAATGGCGAAGAAGTCCCGGGTGGCGCCCAGGGCCAGCACCTCACGATTGCGGTTGCCGACTATCACCTCCATCTGCCCGGCCTGCAGCGGCGCGACCCGGCGGATGCCCGGCAACCGGGTGATGGCCTGGACGTCCTGCAAGGTCAACTCGTGCGGCGTCAGGCCGGTGAGCGGCGGCATGCGCCCCGTGGTTTCCTTGCGGCCCGGGAAAACGATCAGGATGTCGCGCCCGAGCAGCGAGAACTCGTTCAGGACGAAAGCCCGCGCGCCCGTGCCGAGACCGGTGAGCAGGTTGACCGCAACCACCCCGATGGCGATGGCCAGCAACAGCATCAGGCTGCGCGAGCGATGCCCACGCAGGGCGCCGAGCCAGAAGCCCAGGGCATCGGCAGCGCGCATCAGACCAACGCCCGCTGCGGCGCAGCGCTGTGGATCCGCCCGTCACGCATGTGTAACTGGCGCTGCGCGCGGGCGCCCAGGCTGGCGTCGTGGGTCACCACTATCAGGGTCAGGCCCTCGCCGTTGAGCTCCTCCAGCAGGTTGAAGACCTCGGCGCCGGCCTGGCTATCGAGATTGCCGGTGGGCTCGTCGGCCAACAACAGTGCCGGTTGCATGACCATCGCCCGGGCGATGGCGACGCGCTGGCGCTGACCACCGGACAGCTCGGCCGGGCGGTGGGCAATGCGCTCGCCCAGCCCCAGGCGCGCCACCAATTGGCTGCTGCGCTTGTGCCGTTGCGCCGCGCCGATGCCGGCGAGGACCATCGGCAGTTCGATATTTTCCAGCACCGTCAGCCGTGCGATCAGGTGGTAGGACTGGAACACGAAACCTATCAGCCGGCTGCGCAATTGGGCGCGCCGCGCCTCGCTCAGCGTCGCCGTGGCCTCGCCCTGCAGCCAGTATTCGCCGGCACTCGGCGCATCGAGCAAACCGAGGATGTTGAGCAGGGTCGACTTGCCCGAGCCCGACGGACCCATCACCGCCACGTAGTCGCCGGCGGCGATGTCCAGGTCCAGGCCATCCAGCCCCATCACCTGCTGCTCGCCCAACTGGAAGCTGCGGCTGCCGCCGCGCAGGCGGATCATTTCTCAGTCTCCGGCGCAGCCACCGGGATCACCGACACGGTGTCCTTGAGCCCTTCCTGGTCGAGGCTGGCGACTATACGCGCGTCCTCGTCCAGCCCAGCGAGCACTTCGGTCCAGCGCCAGTTGCTCAACCCGGTTTGCACCTCCACCTCGCGCAACACCCGGGCGCTCGGGTCATATCGCAGCACACGCCGCCCCTCCAGCAGGGTCTCGGTGGGGATGCGCAAAGCACGTGCATGCTGCTCCAGGAGGATCTCGACATCGGCGCTATAGCCGGTAAGCAGGACCAGATCGGCCGGCGGCTGGTCGAAGCGCACCTCGACATCGACGGTGCGCGCCTGCTTCTCCAGTTCACGCACATAGGGCGCGATGCGGCTGACGCGGCCGGCGAAATGCTGGCCTCGGAAGGCATCCAGGCTGATGCGCACGGCGGTTCCGGGGTGGACCCGGGCAGCGTCCACCTCATCGATCGGCGCCTCGACATACAGGCAGCTGTCGTCGATCAGATCGACCGCTGGCGGCGTGGGAATACCCGGCGGCGAAGGAGTAACGAACTCGCCGAGTTCGCCATTGATTTCTGCGACTATGCCGTCGAATGGCGCGCGCAGGGTCGCCTGCTCCAGCAGTGAACGCTGCAACTGCAGGTTGGCGTCGGCCTCGCGGATCCGCACGTCACTGGCACTGCACATCAACTTCGCCAGGTTTGCCTTGGTCTCGGCCTGATCGAGGCGATCGGCGGCAACCAACTTGCGGTCGGCCAGTTGGCCCAGGCGCTCGAGGTCGCGCCGGTCCAGATGAGCCTGCTGGCAACGCTGTTCGCGGGCGTTGCGTTGGGCCTCCAGACGCGCCTCGGCCTCCTGCAACCGGGCCTGTTGCTCGTCCTGCCGCAGGCGCATGAGCACCTGGCCCGACTGGACCCGCTGGCCCTCGCCGACCAGCAACTCGGCAACCTGGCCGCCGACCTTGAAGGACAGATGCGAGCGTCGACAGGACTTCAGCGTACCCGCGCGAGTGTTGGCCACCAGCGTCTCCACCGGTCCCCGCTCAACCTCCAGCAGCCTGACCGGCAACGGCTGTGGTCGACTCAACCAACCGCCCAGCGCCACCAGACAGGCCAGCATCGACGTGCCAATCAACAATTTGCGCATGGACTGTACCTCCTCCCCACAAGCTTGAGCCTAGGTCAGGAGGGTAAAAGCTCAACGCAAAACGTCATTTATCCGACGATTTTCGGACGAGCGTCAGATAAATGGCGTAATGAGATTTATTTCTCTCGCAACTGCTGTTGCCCAGCTATGCCAACTCAACAAGATTCCTTGCCGCGGCGACGCCATGCCGGCGAAGTATCCCCGGAAACCGGGCCACGCTTTGCCCATATACGAAGGTCTTCAAGCGGCCAAGAACAGTCGTTCAATCGGATGTCGCCTCGCCCGCTGACACTGCCTGCTGAAGAGCGAGCCGATCCGGATTATTACCTGCGTGGGGTCTACCTAACGTTCGAACGATAACGGATGGGAGGTGTCTACGAAATTAGGGGGGACTCACATCTATCCTGAATAATGTGCATGCCCTGTGGAGGAGAAATCATGCCATGTAGGGTTTGTTACAGCTTTCAAGGGAAGAGAGTAGCGTTTGAAATTGCTGCAAATCGACTCTCACCACATGACGCGGTGTGTTACGCATTGATCCATTCGGATGTTCCCTTCCATGCGAGTGGTGCGGATTGGACGGGCTGCTATTTATCCATCGCTGAGATAGCAAAGCGATACGGCATAACCGATGTCAGGCGGCATCAGTCCATTACACACCCAGCTCACTAGGCGCGCATCTCAGGGCCCCCTTACAGGCCCTCTACGGTGTCTGTAAGGGGTCCAACTTATGATCAATTCGTGGACCATTCAGCGAAGCGCCAATCGAAGCGCCTATTCGCGCGCACAAACAAACCGCCCCGCCAACGGCGGTTTTTTGTGCCCGGCATTGGCCCGCGCACCGCGTCACAGTTCGACCACAACCCCCTTGAGCCCCACCGCGTCGGCAAAGTGCCCGACTGCCGTCAGGCTCGCCCAGGTGCGCACCTTCTCGCGCCGCGAGCGTACCGGGATCAGCCGCGCGCTCGGGCTGCCCAGGCGCACCGACAGCGACTAGTGTTTTTCATCCCCCGCGACCCGGCCGACCACCGCTTCCCACACTGCGTGCTGCTCGACCAGGGCGCGCAGCACCTCTTCCTGAATGCCCTCGCCAATCATTGCTCCAGTTCCAATTGCCGCGCCGTGGCCGCGTTGTCGAAGGCCACATACAACGCCTCGAGGCTTGCCGCATTCAGCGCCTTGACCGTCTCCAGCCCCAGGACGAAGCCTTCGGCGCGATCAGCCGCGCGCAGGCAGGCGGTCGGTGTGTCGGCCTGGGCGATGCGGACCAGCAGTTTCAGCGCTTGGGCATGCACCGCTGCCGGCAGGTTGTACGCGGCAAACGGGTCGTGCCCATCGCGGCCGCTCATTACTCGGCCTCTTGGAGACGCGACGCGCTTGCACACCCGCTCTCGCACGCGGACAAGGGAGCGGAACGTGTCGCGGTCAATCACTTCGGCCTGAATCAGCGCCGAGGCCCAGGCTTGCGCATGTTCTGCGCGCAGCTCCAGAGCGGGCAAGTCGCGGGCCAGCTCCAGGCGGCGCACGATGTCATGCCAAGCGTCCTGCAGGGGGGTGGTCGGCAGACGGGGCGCCAGGGGTGACCGTTGGTCGGCGGGGAGCGGCAGTTGCTCGCGGGGCATGGCGAAAATCCTTTTTCGAGTGAGCGGCCGACTCGGCGTAAACCAGAGGATGAGGTTAGGGTAGACCAGTCCCTGGGGGACTGGTGGCCGTGGGGCCCAAAAAAGGCCCCCACACTCCTGACACGTGTGGGGGCCTATTTACCTTTCTCTCCGTTACTCGTAAAGCGTGGGACTTCCTACTCGACGGTAAATTCGCCGGAGTTTGGTGCGGTGTCTTTGGGCTTACCAACCACGTAGTGCACTTGGATGCGCGCCGGGTCGGTCACGCTCGATGCTGACATCACAGCCAACAGCTTCCAGCCGTCCTGTAACGCCATGTTCACCTCGCGGTAATTGGTCAATTCATTCACGACGTAGGCTTCATGTAACTGCATCGTTCTGCCTCCTGAAGGTACTTTCAGCGTAGCAGGGCCTCGGCTAGCGGCGCGGGGGTTCCTTTCTGGTTGAGCGAAGTGGGATTTTCTCACTTCGGTTCGGGTCGTTACGGGTGCGCGAAGGGAAGGCGAATCCCTATCCACATGTCGGCTTCTCAAAGGTACAGGAGGAACAATACGTTCACTTTTCTGAGGTAATAAGTCTCTACTGGTTTGTCGAGTTCGAGCTCAAGTCAGATTGAAAGCCAACCCAGAAGCGACCAGCGCCCGATCCACATTGCATAGACCGGGCGCCGATCAATCCGCTCTAGTGCACCACTATCGGCACCATCACGGTTTTGCCAAAGGCTGATTTGTCGGTCGCCGTTGGGCTAGGCAACGGGCAACTGCCGGTGGTCGTCACTGCTATTGGCCGTTTTCTGCCCGACGCAAGAGGTAGAAAACGACCCGAAGCTGACGGAGGCGAAAGGCAGAAATCGACTCACATCGGCGGTACGTTTCGGGCAGGCAGGAGTAAGGACCGCAAAACCCGGTGGCCTTGCGAGGAGAGACTACGTGAAGTTGCAAAGGCCCCACTGCGTGGCACAGTGGGGCCTGCTTCGGGGGGGGGGGGTTACTCGACCTTGTGGACCTGCGGCGGAGTCCAGGTGCCATCCAGGATGGAGAGACTGCCATCCTTTGGCCAGTACATCCGCATCATCGGCAGGAACTCACCCTTAGGCGCAGGCAGCCAGTTCGCTTCCTTGTCCTTGCCGGGAGATTCGTGCTGGAAGTACAGGGTCAGCGAGCCATCGGCGTTATAGTGCAGGTTGTTGCGGGCGCTGACGGTGAACTTGTTCAAGGGGTTCGGCACGAACCACCAGCCCTTGTCGATCTCGTACATGGTGATCGACCAGAAACCGCTCACCGGAGGCGTCTGACCCTTGGCGAAGGTCAGGGTGTATTTGTTCTTACCCTCGAGCTTCTGACCTGTGCTGTCGATCTGGGTGTACGGGTAAACCGCGTCCTTCTCGACGTTCGCCGGCCAGCCAAAGGCTGCAACCACGGCGCGCTTCATGTAGTCAGTACCGTATACACCGAGTCCTTTAGTGAACCGCCAGCCGTTGATCTCACTCCCCACGGACGGCTGACCGGCGACAATTTCCTTCAAGGCGACCTGCGGCAGATCGGCCAGCTTGGCCTGCAGCGCCGGGTCTAGATTGGCGAGCTTGAACGGCTTGCAAGGCTCAATGCCAAGCTTGGCCATACGGGCGAGCATGGGCGCGTCCGCAGCGGGCGGCGGCGCGTCCTTGCACATCAGGTCGGCGAGCTTGTTGAAGTAACCCTCGGTCCCCATGGCCAGAATTACTTCCTGCGGCTTGTCGGTCATGCTGAAGCCCGGGTTCGGGTCCACAGCGGGGGCCTTGGGTGTATAGGGCTTGCCCCAGGCCGAGAGCGGGGTAATCTTCAGTTGTGCCTGCAGCGCGTTGACCGCCTTGTAATCCTTTTCGGTGCCGTCGGCGTAGGTACGCCCCAGGATCAGCATCTTGCGAGTGGCCGACTTCACCTGGGTCATGCCCTCAGGCACCTTGCCCTCCCAACCCGGTCCGGTCAGCAGGTAATTCGCTGCGGTATCACCAGCAGTACGCTCGCCGGGGGAATCGAAGACGTCCATCCACAGGCTGTACATCGGCATCAGGTAATAGCGCTTACCCATATTGGGCTGGCTGAACACCTGCGGCTCACTGACGTCCACCCAGGCAATCGAATAGAGGGTGTCAGCGTTCGGAGCGGACACACCGCGATAATCTGCCGCTGGATAACGCTTTCTATTGGCGAATTGCCCCATGGGCGCATGCTCGGTACCCACCTTGTCCACGTTGGACATTTGCACACGCGTGACCTCGGTGGTGATCAGCGAGTAGCCGTAGACATAGGCGTCCTTGGCGATCTGCAGGAGTTCTTCCTGATCAGTTGCCGACGAGTAGCCGACGTGGCTTAGGCTGATTGCGGAAGCCAGTATGGCTGTTGGCATTACTCTCATATGCATTCTCCTTGGCTATGAGATAGAGCTGTATGCGCCGTAGTCCTTCGCCCCCTGGATAGCGACGCTATTGAAGCGGGCAAAGGGCCACCGCCGGTAGAATAGCTGCTGTTTCGACATTTGTTTACTTCGATGCATGGGGAAGCTGGCCCCCATCATTACGTCAATCATTCTTGTCCGTCTCCGAAGGTTGCTGTTATTCCAATCCCCCGGATACGAGTGTCCTGAGCCAATTCTGAACCTATACAGCCGAGGCAGCACATCCAATGGTGGTCTAGGCGAAAATCCGCAGTTTTCGAGAGCGCGGCTCAATGCCCCACTCACCGGCTTCCCCGCCTGGGAAGGACAGTTAAGCCGTGATAGGTGCTTTAACGCACTACGCGAACAGCCCTCCAGAATTGCTGTCACCTTTCGGCTCCATACACCCCTTCAGCCCACAACCCGCGAGCTACTTGGTCCGCCCTACGATTCAGCTTTTGGTAGGTGATGGAACGGTTTTCTAAAGATAGAGCAAGGTACATGGGGGGACTTGAGAGTGTTGCCGAGCTATACGAGCAAGCAGTGAGGCATTCATTGTCGTCTCCAGAGGCGCCTGATTTGTATTTGTAAGGCTTCGGACTCAATGGCAAGGACACCTCTGGATCGAGGATATCGTCCGAAACAGCACTCTAGCGATCTTCGTCGTCACACCGGTTGAATCCACAGTCGACTACAGCCCTTCAAGCGGGTAGATGCGACATTTGATTATGACGACATACCGGGGAATATGGGGTTTGATCCCATAGCCGGACGCCGCCAAACCCTCACAAATCGCCACATCACCCCGCCCTCCCCCTGAAAGATGGGCCCAAGAATTGACCCAGCCCTCTACCGCGTCCTGCCGAACGAAGGCTTCAGCGATTGAGCCTGGTAATTTTTGAACCCTGCAATCCCAGTCCAGCCATTAAGCCCTTCTGATCAAAGATGAACGCATAGACATCGGACTGAGCCGTTGAAGTCGTCAGCGACTTAGCCATGCCTGAATCTACAAACACGATGCTTGGGCCCACTCCGACCTCAAATCCTTTGACATTTTTCAGATCGTTCATCGCTGAATAGGTCATGAAGAACATCACGTAACCAAACTTCTGCGCGCCCGCCTGAAGACCGTAGGAAGCTGCAGTGGTCGAGTAGTATCCCGTGACTTTGCCGTTCTCGATCAATTCGCCTTCGCCATGCTGTCCACCGACGATGAGACCCGCTTTCAGCACATCCGGGAAAACGAGGATACCCTTGGCTTTCTGCGCCAGGACACGCGCTTCTGGCGTACTGATATACAAACTCTTCAATGCCGCTTTCGCCTCCCGATCCATCTGAGCGTTCGCAGCCTTCACATCGGAGGCGGAAGTCGATTGATTCGTTTGGCACCCCGCGGTGATCGCGAAGATAGAAATCAATGCCATTATTTGAAGGTGTTTGATCATGAGAAATACTCTTTTTCTACCCTCACCATTGATGAACCTGCGTGACGACAGCCGTTGCTGATTGACGTCTGACAGGTCGGACCTTTATTACGTCGTACTCCAAACAATTGGACTCTAGCCCTGCCAAGCGTTTGGTCAAACACGATGCGATGAACGCTACGGATCGGCCCGGCAAACCAAAATGGATCGCGGTGGTTTTAGACAGACTCGGCGCCTTTTCCCGTCGTTCTGCCGACCTGAGCCTCTGGCTACGCTGACCTTGAAACCGAGAATTCATCAAGATGACACTCGCAGTGATGACGCCGGAGTGACTGAATTCCGCTGTGGGTTGCCGTCCTTCGCAACAGGCAACAATCGGCCAGAAGCTGCGATTAAGTCCGTCTGCGAAAGCAGGAACAGTCCAGTGGCAGACGAACCATTGCTCGCGTGGGTCGTTAGTAGTTACGAAGTGTTCGTGGTCAGGCCGATGAACCCCGATTCACCCACTGATAATCGTGGGAATGAATCTGGAGGTGGTCGTGAAGCTTGAAAAACGAAGTATCGAGTTTGTCCCTCACGCTGAGCGCTATGGCACACCCAGACGGTTGTTCACTATCTGGTTCAGCTCCAATTTCCAGGTGACTGCTCTGATGGTCGGCACGTTGGGCATCGCCTCGGGATTGAGCTTCGCCTGGACATTGCTCGGCCTGCTGATCGGCAATCTCGTCGGCACCATCTTCATGGCCGCACACTCCGCCCAGGGCCCTCATTTGGGCGTCCCACAGATGATTCAGAGCCGCGCACAATTCGGTGTCTATGGCGCTGCGATTCCCTTACTGGTGATGGTCACAGCGGCGGTGCTGTTCCTGGCCGCCAGTGGCGTCCTGATGCGCGATGCCTTGAAGGCACTGGTGCCCGTCAGCGATGACCAGGCCATCGTGGTGGTGGGCATTCTGACCTTCGTTATCGGTTTCGTGGGCTATGAGTTGATCCACCGTCTGGGGGCGTGGATGAGCCTGATATCGACGCTGGTATTTGCCAGCGCGCTGGCTTTGATCCTGCTGCACCCCAACGACGCGATAGCGACAACGGCAACAGGCCAGGGCTTTTCGCTGATTGCCTTTAACCTGGTCGTCGCGCAGGCGGCGTCCTGGACATTGGGTTACGGCCCTTACGTGGCGGACTACTCGCGTTACCTGCCGGCCCATGTCAGCACGCGCGCCACGTTCTGGACAACTTACTGCGGCTGTGCGCTCGGCTCTTTCGCCATGATGGCTTTGGGCGCTCTGGTGGCCGTTGCAATCCCTACAGCGCTCGGACATGACCCGGCAACCGCAATCGCCATGTTGTTCGGCCGCTGGGCACCATTGGCGTTGGGCGTGATTGCGCTCGGGGTGATCCAGTACAACGTGCTCTGCCTGTACAGCGCCTACATGTCTTCGGTGACGATCTTCGGAGCCTTTGGCGGGCTGCGATACGTCACAGCTTCTGCAAAAGCATTGGTGATGGCAGTGCTGAGCGTAGCCGCCACCCTGATCGCCATCGCCACCCAGTATCGTTTTGACACCTTCTTTGCAGACATTTTGATTGGCCAGCTCTACCTGCTGATCCCCTGGAGTGCGATCAACCTGGCTGACTACTACTGGGTGTGTCGCGGTCACTATGAGGTGGGCGAACTGTATGACCCCAAAGGTCGGTACGGGCGCTTCAATCGACGAACGCTAGCGGTGTATGCCGTCTCGATCATCGGTACGATCCCGTTCATGAAGCTTTCGTTCTACACCGGCTTTGTAGCGAACTGGCTGGAGGCGGACATCAGTTGGGCGGTGGGCCTGGTGCTCGCAGGGGCACTGTACTGCATGGTGAACAGCCAGCCCTCGCTCAAACAACATCAATCCCAATCGCCTGTTCCTGACTGATGCCTTGGCCACATGGGCTATACGGAGATGATGAAGTGGCCAGCAGCATGCCCATGGCGGAGAGCTGCCAACGCTACACCGGAAACGAAAAAGCCCGCTGTTTAGCGGGCTTCTCGTTTCCGGCGGTGATTACCAGTTCATGGCATACATCGCCGGTCTTGAGTGGGGGTCACTTCAAATGAACCTTCAGCTCCTCGCCAGCCTGCAGCATTGCAGAGCGTACCGCCGGAACCTGGCTGACCACGTTCAGCAAGCCGTAGTCATGGATCATGCCGTTGTAGCGCACCGCAGTGACCGGCACGCCGGCCTGGTCCAGTTTGCGAGCGTAGGCTTCCCCTTCGTCACGCAGCACATCGGCACTCGCGGTCTGGACCAGCGCTGGCGGCAGGCCTTTCAACTGCTCAGTGGTAGCGCGCAGCGGCGAGGCGTAGATCTCGGCACGTTGCCTGGAATCGGTGGTGTAGTTGTCCCAGAACCACTTCATCATGTTCCTGGTGAGGAAGTGCCCCTCGGCGTACTGGTTGTACGACGCTGTCTCGAAGTTGGCGTCGGTCACTGGCCACAGCAGCACCTGGTACTTGATGGCCGGGGTACCTTTATCCTTGGCCATCAGGCTGACCACGGCCGCCATGTTGCCGCCGACGCTGTTGCCCGCTACCGCCAGGCGCTTGCCGTCGACATTGATTTCCTTGCCGTGCTCGGCCACCCATTTGGTTGCCCCGTAGGCCTGGTTGATCGCCGTCGGGTAGTGCGCTTCAGGGGACGGGGTGTAATTGACGAACACCGCCACCGCCCCGGACCCGACGACCAGATCGCGCACCAGGCGCTCATGGGTCGGGAAGTCGCCGAGCACCCAGCCACCGCCGTGGAAGTACATGAACACAGGCAAGGTCCCCTTCACACCCGCCGGACGCACGATGGTCAAGCTGATGTCCTGGCCGTCGACGGTGATGGTCTTCTCGCTGACATCCGCCTTGGGCAGTGTCAGTTTCACCCCGGCCTGAGCGCCGGCCAGTACCGCGCGGGCGTCCTTCGGCGAAAGCTGCTCGATGGGTTTGCCACTGCCTGAGTTCAGTGCATCGAGGAATGCCTGGGTGTTGTGTTCGACGCCATCGTCAGCGAATGCGTTACCGATCGACAAGGCAAGGAGCGAGCCAACGAGTGTTTTGGTCAAGACGTTCATTTCATATCTCCTGTTTCTGCTGAGGCGGGAAATCAGACGGTGACGTGCAGACGGACATCGACGTTGCCACGGGTTGCGTTGGAGTACGGGCACACTTGATGGGCCGCCTCCACCAACGCTTGTGCATCGGCTTGCTCCAGGCCTGGCAGGTTGATGTTCAGCTCGATATCCAGGCCAAAGCCGCCCGGGACCTGGCCAATGCCGACCCGCGCAGTGATCGAGGCGTCGGCTGGAATGCTGCGTTTGCTCTGGCTGGCGACGAACTTCAGTGCACCGATGAAGCAGGCCGAGTAACCAGCGGCGAACAGTTGCTCAGGGTTGGTGGCATCACCACCGGCACCGCCCAATTCCTTCGGAGTGCTCAGTTTCACGTCGAGGTTGTTGTCGCTGGAGATGGCTCGGCCATCACGACCACCGGTTGCGGTTGCGACTGCGGTGTAGAGAACTTTCATGGCTTTCCTCACTTTTGAATGTCTTCGGGGAATTCTATTTGCGCTATAAATGTTTGCGCACTAACTATTAACAGTAAGTTACCGCTCAATAATTTAGCGCGCAAGCTTTTTATAAAATCGTCTGGAGCTGTAAAAAATTGATTTTCAAGAGGGTCACACCTCAGCCCGCCTGGGCTCGCCCGCGCGTTGTCGATGCCTTAGCGTCTCAAGCAACGACCGGAATCGGGCAGATTGCTTGTCGCTGCCAAGCCTGGGGTGTCATGCCTTCAGCCTTCACGAATGTACGGCAGAAGTGAGCTTGATCGCAGAAGCCGCATTCCAGCGCGATCTCTGCGATCAACATCGTGGAAGCCTTCAATAACTCCCTGCTCTTCATGACCCGCTGTTCACGCAGCCATCGCTGTGGAGGCATCCGGGTGCTTTTCTTGAACATGCGTGAGAAGTGACTGCGCGACAATGCGCAAGCTTCGGCTAGTTCAGTCACTGAAATGCCGGTATCCAGCCTGTCCAGCATCAGTTGTTTGGCAGTTCTTATCTGCCAGGACTTGAGCTGCCCTGTCGAAGCCAGTGTGAGAGTCGCCAGCACGGTAGATTTGTCCTTGTTCATACACATCCATCAATCCAGGTAACAGGATGCGAGCGCCTGACTCGAACAGCGCCGGGCATTGGAAATCCCCAGAGGTTCCCGGCCAGGCTCGTTGACTCGGTTCAGTCGACTGCGCACCCTTCGCAAGTCTGTGACCAGCCCCCAGGGCAGGGACTGGCGATGGCTCAGACAGATGCAGCGACAGGCGCCAGGGTGGGGCCATGCTGAACGCGCTCAGGTGCCTTGTGCACCATGGTATAGGCGTAGTCGACGCCCATGCCATATGCACCGGAATGCTCCTTTACCAGTTCCATTACGGCGTCGTAGGTGTCGCGGTTCTTCCAGTCCCGTTGCCATTCCAGCAGCACCTGCTGCCAGGTCACCGGTACCACGCCGGCCTGGATCATGCGCTGCATGGCGTAATCGTGGGCTTCTTTGGTGGTGCCGCCGGAGGCGTCCGCAACCATATAGATTTCATAGCCGGCATCGTTCATTGCCGACAGGGCGAAGGTGGCATTGCATACCTCGGTCCACAAGCCGGAGACGATGATCTTGTTGCGACCATTTCTCTTGAGTGCGTCGCGTACCTTCTGGTCATCCCAGGAGTTCATGGAGGTGCGCTCCAGCAGCGGAGCGTCCGGGAACACAGCGAGCAGCTCGGGGTAGGTGTGACCTGAGAAGCTTTCTGTCTCTACCGTGGTGAAGGTGGTGGGGACATTGAAAATCTTCGCTGCCTTGGCCAAGGCAACGGTATTGTTCTTCAGCGTTTGCCGGTCAATGCTCTGAACGCCGAAGGCCATCTGTGGCTGCTGATCGATGAAGATCAGTTGGCTGTTAAGCGGAGTCAGGACTTCAGTTTTAGGATTGCTCATTTTTGTTTCCTTTCAGCTTGATGAAGTTCAATCGCACCAGTCTCGGGTCCCGCACCTTGCAGGCATTACCGTAGCCACGAGCGCACTCCTCAGCGTCGTTGCTTGAGGACGAGCAAAAGATAACGAAACAAGGCGCCTGTCGGTGGCGCATTTTTGCGCTCCTGTCGGCTCATTTATGAGCCATAAAATTTGCGATCGCGCTGCTAGCATTCGCCCATTCGGATCAAGCCGGTCCGTCCTGTGCAGGAGAATGCAATGGCAGCTTCACAACCGTTCAACAAGCAGACCGCCTACTGGGGTGTTTCCTGGGAGGAGGCATATGGCTATCCGCAGGCACGGCGGGTAGGAAACGAGATCTACGTATCAGGTCAATTCAACCATGATGAGGAAGGTAATCTGGTAGCCCCGGCGCCGCTGGACGCCGACGGCAAGCCCAGTGATTTCTCCTCGATGGGAGAGCAGATGCGGGTCTCTTACGACAACATTTCGAAGCTGCTCGCCTTGTATGGCGCAACTATGCAAGATGTTGTCGAGGAAACGCTTTATGTACTGGACATGGACGCTGCGTTCGCGGTGGTCGGCAAAGTGCGCAAGGCGGCCTATGGCACTGAGCGGCCTCAGTGCGCGAGCAATATCATTGGGGTGTCGAGACTTGCCCAGCGTCCGCAGCTGATTGAGATCGTGTGCAAGGCCGTGATTGGCGCCCGAGACATCTGAGCTGCGCTCCCGGTTTCGATCCAGGGTTTGTACGAAAAGCCTAGGTGACCGGGAGTATCAATTGCCCCTCGACCAGGGGCTTTTGACTGGCCACGGCAGCGGCGCAGAAGGTCATGAATGCTTTGACTCGCCACGATTTTCGAATGTCCTGGTGAGTCAGCAGCCACAACTCATCCTGAAGCTCTGGCACCACCGGGCCGGCGCGTACCAACCCTGGGGTGATGTCGCCCAACATGCAGGGAAGGAATCCAAATCCCAGACCCGCCGCGATTGCAGCGCTGGCTGCTGCAACAGAATCGGTGCGGTACGCTATGCGCTCGGCAGCGACTCTGCTTTCGACATAGCTTGTCGCCTTCAAACCGCAGAGCGCTGCGGAGTATGACACCCATGCCTGGCCCTCTTCGAAAAGGGGCAAGGCAGTCACCTGCCTGGCGCAGCAGTAAGGTGCCCAGGCAATGTTCGCCAGTTTGCGTCCGACCAGGCTTTCCGCAGGTTTTCTCGTCGCTCGAATCGCGATATCCGATTCATCCCGGGCGAGGCTGAGGGTTTGATTGCCCACCAGCACCTCGATGGTGATTCCCTCGTTCAGGGCCTTGAAGTCCGCGATGATGGGGGTGAAGAAGTACAGCAGCAGCGAGTCGCTGGTGGTAATTCGAAGTTTCCCCAGGGGGCCTTGGCCTGAACGTGAAACACGCCGCGTGACGCTGACGATATCCAGCTCCACTCGCTCGGCGAGTGCTCGCAATTCAGCCCCCTCGGCGGTGAGCAGATACCCTGATTTGCGGTGATCGAACAGCGCGATGCCGAGCGTTCGCTCAACTTGAGCAACTCGACGCGAAACGGTGGATACATTGATGCCAAGCTTCTTGGCCGTAGCCGAACGATTGCCGCAATCACTGAGCGTCTTGATGATGCGCAAGTCGTCCCACGAGAGCTGATTGACAGCCTCGCCTACGTCCCACTTCGTCCCATCAGGGGTAGCCGGAGCTTTTCCAGTTGGCGATTTCACACAGTTCGTTCCAGATGCGAAGGCGCCGATGATACGAGAAGTGGTTGGGTGAAGCAGCCACATTGTTCCGGCGATTGGTTGAAAGCTGTTATGCCGACTGGCTGCCATGGGTTGTGGATTACTGCCCATCACGGTAGATACAGCCGCAGTTCAAGCGCATTGGCGTATTCAGCTTCTGGTTCAACCGTTTCAATCAGCAGTTGCGACGGTAGTGGTTAGACCGTCGCTTTCCAGTTGGGCGCGGCCTTTCAGGCAATGTTGGAGATGGCCTGAAGAAGTTGTGGAACTCAGGGAATCGAACGGTAGTCGCTGCGGTCCAACCCCCGGTTGGACAACGGGCGCGAGATGCAAAAGTATCGTCTGCCGACCATCATTGCCTCTGGGAGAACCAAGTGTTAACTGTCTTTGTACGTCAAATATTCCGGTTAGCGATACCGCTCTTTTCCATTGGCACTTCGTCCGCTGTTTTAGCCTGCCCGGAAGGACAGTACCAAGTCTGCATGGTCGCTTGTTTTTGTGCTCCAGGCTCCAAAGAGGAAAACGGGGAAATATTCGAAAGCATGAACCAAATGGCGGCCTTTGGATTGCAGAATTGGATCGTGCAATCGCGCAACACCGCGGCAACTGGCGATATTCGGACAATCCCGCTGAACATCCGGGCCCAACTCGAACCCTACTATGACATCCAGGTGCTCGATTCGGCTCGCTACAAGGTAGGCGATGATGCAGAGCTGAACGCCGCACACGCCATGCTGCAGAATCCCGATGTAAGTGCGGTCACCCTTATGGACATCATCGTCTTTCGCAGTCCCGATGATGCGCTTAACAATGTCGCGCTATGGGCACATGAGTTGAAGCACGTGCAGCAATACCTGCAATGGGGAGTTCGCGAATTTGCCACTCGCTATACCCGTGACTACACAACCGTTGAGGCGCCTGCCTATGAGATTCAAACCCAGGTATCCAGAGCGCTGAGAGTCAGCATGGCCAAGCTGGAGCCGCCTCGAAATCCTTGAGTTCAAAGGACCAAACCTGGTCGGCTAATGACGGAAGAGATAATTGAAACGACCCGTCATAGACGTTTTTTAACGTCCGCAAAGGGTCCGGGCCGTGCGCAAACACCGATGCCAAATCGAAGGGCGGAATGGTGCGCAGGTTTTCCCACAGTCCGGACCCAAAGCGAACTCATGTTCTGCTTCTTGCCAACATTCAAACGATCCGATGGTTGCTCCTGGCAAATCCACCGCTGCGGTTATGCTGGGAACATTCAGGCTTGCAGAAATGGTTCTGACAGCCTGGGGGTACTGGAGGTGTTGGTCTAGTCCCTGTGGTGTTTGCGCCAACCATAGTGATGGCCACGGTCGTGGCGGTGACGACGCCAGCCCTGATCATCGTCGTCATCATCGTCGTCATAGTCACGACCACGATAGTGATGACCACGGTAGCGATGACCGCTTTCATCGTCATATTCCCGGCCCATGTGGTTGCCCAGCGCACTGCCCACGCCGCCACCGGCTGCCGCGCCGATCAGGCTGCCAGTGGTGCCGCCCATCTTGCGACCTACCACGTTACCGCCGGCTGCGCCCAGTGCGCCGCCAATGGCCGCTTCGCCACGACTGTGTTTGTTGGCACCCACCGCACCACCGGCCGCGCCACCCACACCTGCGCCGATTGCCGAGCCGGTGCTGCCGCCGATCGACTGGCCGACCACCGAGCCCAATACTCCGCCCAATGCACCGCCTATGCCCGCTTCGGTATTGCTGCCTGCCGACGCAACGCCGCTTAGCAGGCCAAGTGACAACAAGAGAATCGAGGAGTACTTCATTTATGAAAGCCTTAAAGGGGTGCCGAGGCGATCCTGAGGCTCTGGACGGGGGCTTACAATTGAAATCCGACGAGTAACACGAATTGAAAAAATTCACTAAGTAACTGTTTTTTCAATGAAACTTTAGGGATTTTCGGCTGTCTTGGGCTGATCGCGAAAGTCCTTTTCAGGACACTGCCGCGCCCTGCAGCAATGCGCTTCAACCAGACAGCGTCCCCGATACGCAGCGGGGCAAGCCTTGTTCGCTGACATGGCGATGTCCTTATCGGCAATGATGCAGACATCTTGCGGCCTTCACCCCCCCAACCCTTCTCGAACGATGTCGAAAAAGGTCGTCAGGATTCGCCGCGAACTCTGTGCCCGCAGGCATACCAGGGTCTCGGTGAAGCAGCGCAGGCAGTCGCTGATCGGCAATCCGCGAAGCCGGGAATCAGAACCCAACTCGGCTGCCGAGACCACTCCGACGCCAATGCCGATCGCCACGGCTTCGCGCGCGGCCTCGCGCCCCTGCGCGACGATCGCCTTGCGGATGCGCAAGCCTGCTGCCGCCATCTCCTCTTCGAGGTACAGCCGCGTCACCGAGCCTTGTTCGCGCAAGACCAGCGGCGTGTTGTCCAGGTCAGCCAGGCAAATGGAGCTGCGTTGTGCCCATGGATGGTCATGGGCGACGAAGGCGAGCATGGGATCACTGCGCAACTGCAGCGTCAGCAGGCGCTCGTCCTCGATGTGCCGCCCCAACAGGGCTATGTCTGCCTGGTGTCCGAACAAGCGTTGCAGGACCTCATCGGTGTTGGCCGTTTCAATGTTCACATCGACACCGGGATAACGGCTGCAGAAACGGGCGACATAGGGCAATACATGTACCGGTGCATCCACGGCGAGGTTCAGGGTCCCGGTGGACAGGGTTCGGTAGTCCATGAGCATGTCGTGGGCATCGACGCTGATATCGAACAGGCGCTGGGTCAGGCCGAACAATTGCTCGCCCACTTCAGTCAGGCGCACCAGACGCTTGTCGCGATAGAACACCATCACCCCGTAGTAATCCTCGAGCTTGCGCACCTGGTCGGACACCGCTGGCTGGGACAGGCAGAGCTGCTCGGCGGCCCGGGTGAAGCTGCCATTCATGGCCACGGCGTGGAACGCCTTGAGTTGCGTATGGGAAATCGCCATAAGGACCTTATATAGATTCAACTTATTCGTGCATTCGTTAAATCGATTTTATTTATAAAAGATGAACTGCAAGCATGGTTTTCGCAAGTCGCCCGGGGCGTGGAAATGATCGTGACCGCCGCGTGCGCGTGATTGTGTCCTGCCCCCTTATCTTGAACCGATCGATGGAGATGCCCCCATGCGCCCCTACTGGCTCGAACAGGCCCTGAAAGACCAACCCGACACACCCTGTCCACCGCTGCAGCAGGATACCCGCGCCGATGTCTGCATCGTCGGTGGCGGCTACACAGGCTTGTGGACCGCGATCATGATCAAGGAGCAGAACCCCGAACTGGACGTGGTCATCGTCGAAGCCGACATTTGCGGCGCCGGTGCCAGCGGACGAAACGGCGGTTGCGCTCTGTCCTGGTCGGCCAAGTACTTCACCCTGGAGCGCTTGTTCGGCGTCCAGGAGGCGGTACGCCTGGTCAAGGAATCGGAGCGGAGCATCTACGCCATCGGCAGCTTTTGCGAAAAGTACGCGGTGGATGCCGATTACCGTCTCGATGGCACGCTCTACACAGCGACCAACCGCGCCCAGTTGGGTTCGACCGACGGGGTGATCGCGGCGCTGGAGCGCAATGGCATCAACTCTTTCTGCAAATACGCGCAGGCGGACGTGCAGCGTATGGCGGGTTCGACCCGGCACATCGAAGGCTGGTTTTCGCCGGCGGCTGCCAGTGTGCAGCCGGGCAAGCTGGTGCGCGGCCTGCGTCGGGTCGCGCTGGAACTGGGGGTGCGCATCTACGAAGGTTCGCCGATGACCGGCCTGGAACAAGGGCTGCCGGCCACCGTCAGCACGCCGGGCGGGCAAGTGGTCGCCGATCGTGTGGTGATGGCGATCAATGCCTGGATGGCGCGGGCCTTTCCAGAGTTCGAACGTACAGTGGCCATTGTCTCCAGCGACATGATCATCACCGAACCGCGACCTGACCTGCTCAAGCGCATCGGCCTGACCAGCGGCGTCACCGTACTCGACTCGCGGATCTTCGTGCACTACTACCACAACACGCCGGACGGCCGGATCATGCTCGGCAAAGGCGGCAATACCTTCGCCTACGGCGGGCGCATCCTGCCGGTATTCGACCAGCCCTCCCCCTATGAAGGCCTGTTGCGTAACACCCTGGGGGCGTTCTTTCCGGACTTTGCCGATGTCGGCATCGCCGCCACCTGGAACGGCCCGTCCGACCGCTCGGTCACCGGGCTGCCGTTCTTCGGCCGCATGGGTGCACGGGGCAACATTTTCTATGGCTTCGGTTACTCCGGCAGCGGCGTCGGCCCCTGTCACATGGGCGGGCAGATCCTCTCGTCGCTGGTGCTCGGGCTGGACAATCCCTGGACGCGCTCACCGCTGCTGCAAGGCCCCCGCGGTCACTTCCCCCCGGAACCGATTCGCTACCTGGGTTCACTGATGGTGCGCAATGCCGTTCGCCGCAAGGAACGAGCCGAGGACCGCAATCGCCGCCCGAATCGGCTGGACGTACGCCTGGCAAAGTTCGCCGCGGCAGCCGGCAAGGCGGATAAGGGCTGATCGCTTCGACCGGCAAAGGCGAGGCATCACCTGTCATTTCAGTGAAAACCGGGCGAGCCATCATCCGGACACTTATAAGCTCAGCTTGTTTGTGACATGTGATAAATCGATTTCAGTTATTTTTATGCGAATGTTTCTATCGCTCCGTGCATCACTCCCCACAAAAACAAAACCGCCGGAGAAGATCATGACCAAAGCTGAATTCCCGTCTCCCCTGCCGCTGGCCACACCAGCCCTGGGCGAGCCCTACCTGCTGACCCCGGGGCCGCTGACCACCTCCAAAGCCACCAAGGAAGCCATGCTCCGTGACTGGGGTTCATGGGACGGGGCCTTCAACCGCGTCACCGCCGAAGTTCGCCAGCATCTGCTGCACATGGCCGGCGTGCAAGACGACAGTTTTGCCTGTGTACCCTTGCAAGGCAGTGGCAGCTACTCGGTGGAGGCGGCGCTGGCCACGGCCATCCCCCGTGACGGCAAGGCCCTGGTGCTGATGAACGGCGCCTACGGCCAGCGCGCCACCAAGACCCTGGAATACCTGGGTCGCGCCTGCATTACCCTGGACAAGGGTGACTACTTGCCGCCGCAGCCGGATGAAGTGGATGCACTGCTCACTGCCAATCCGGATGTGACCCATGTCTTTCTGGTCCATTGCGAAACCAGCTCCGGCATCCTCAACCCGCTGCGCGCGATTGCCGATGTGGTGAAGGCCCACGGCAAGCGCCTGATCATCGACGCCATGAGCACCTTCGGCGCCGTGCCGGTGACCGTCGAGGACATCGCCTTTGACGTGCTGGTGTCCTCGGCCAACAAGTGCATCGAAGGCATCCCCGGCTTCGGCTTCGTCATCATCCGCCGCTCCGTCCTGGAAGCGGCCAAGGGCCGCGCCAATTCGTTGTCCCTCGATCTCTACGAGCAATGGGTCTACATGGAACGCACCGGTCAATGGCGTTTCACACCGCCGACCCACAGCGTCGTGGCCTTCCACAAGGCCCTTGAACAACATGCAGACGAAGGTGGTGTGCAGGGGCGCCTGGCGCGCTATACACACAACCGCGACGTATTGGTCAGCGGCATGCGTGAGCTGGGCTTCCGCACCCTGCTGGAAGACTGCTGGCTGTCGCCGATCATCACCACGTTCTTCTGCCCCGAGCATCCTGACTTCCAGTTCACGCGTTTCTACGAAGAACTCAAGACCCGCCAATTCATCATCTACCCGGGCAAGTTGACCCAGGCCGAAAGCTTCCGCATCGGCTGCATCGGTCAGATCGACGAATACGTCGTCCACCAGTTGCTGCGCGCCATCGCCGACAGCCTCCTGGCCATGGGCGTGGACATGCCAAAACCGAACACCTGAACGCCCCCTTTCAAGGTCCTCGTCAATTCGAGCAAAGGTGCAATGGGTAGCGCCTCTGGGCAGGGACCTTTTTTTAATCATGGACTCGTTGACTCACCGCTCGGTTGCACCGGGCACACGTCAGCGATCGCGACAAGTTGATACCTCAAGCCTGATGCCGTTCCCACTGCCATCTGATCGATGTCGTGCGTCCGGACGGGCTTGTGCACCAAAAAAAACAAAAACCAACCTCAATTGCGCTGTCTGGCACCTCACACGGGATCAGAACACCATGAACCAGAACACCACGAGTCCTCTCGCAACCGGCTGGAAATCCCTCCAGCGCTGGCGCGTGCAGATCTTCCTCATCACCTGGGTGGCCTATGCCGCCTTCTACTTCACCCGAAAGGCGTTCTCCGTCGCCAAGCTGGGTATTGGCGAAGACCCGGAGTTCGTGCTCGAAAAGGCCATGATGGCCAATCTCGATGCCCTCTACCTGACCGCTTATGCCGTCGGCCAGTTCCTGTGGGGCAACTTCTCGGATCGCTTCGGGCCCAGGGTCGTGGTCCTCAGCGGCCTGGTCATTTCGGCCCTGGCGGCGATCGCCATGGGGACCTATGCGACCCTGCCGATCTTCGTCTCCTGCATGCTGGTGCAGGGGCTTGCCCAGTCCACCGGCTGGTCGGGCCTGTGCAAGAACGTCGGCAGTTTCTTCGCGACCGGTGAGCGTGGCCGCGTGCTGGGTTACTGGAGCACCAGTTATGCCTTCGGCGGCCTGGTGGCCACGCCTTTTGCCGGCTGGTGGGCCTATAACTCGTACCACGACTGGCGTCTCGCCTTTATCAGCAGTGCTGTCGTGGTGCTGGTGGTGGCGGTGTTGTTCTTTCTCTTGCAACGCAACCGGCCGGAGGACGTCGGCCTGCCCGCCGTGGAGATCGAGCTCGAGCCTGTCGGCAATGCCGTCGTTCCTCGCGAAAGCCTGTGGGCCGGCTTGCGCACCGTGATGAAGAACCGGACCGTGATGGTGCTCGGCCTTGCGTATTTCATGCTCAAGCCAGCGCGCTACGCCATCCTGCTGTGGGGCCCGGTGATCATCTACGAACGCATGCCCGAGATTGGCAAGGTCGCATCCGCCATCGTCCCCACGTCCTTTGAACTGGCGGGCCTGATCGGTCCGATCCTCATCGGTATCGCCTCGGACAAGTACTTCGGCGCCCGTCGCATCCCGGCCTGCGTGCTCAGCCTGGTCATCCTCACTGCCTGCCTGGGGTTGTTCGTTCCTGCCATGCAGAGCGGCAGCCTGTACATGGTGGTCGGCCTGCTGTTCATGATGGGCCTGACGCTCTACGGGCCGGATTCGATGATCAGCGGCTCGGCGGCCATCGACTTCGGCAGCAAGGACGGCGCGGCCTCCGCCGCCGGTTTCGTCAATGGCTGCGGTTCGGTCGGTGCGGTCCTCGGCGGCTTGCTGCCGGGTTACTTCGACACCATCACCGTGTTCCTGATCTTCACCGGTACTGCGCTGCTGGCCAGCCTGATGCTGGTGCCTTTCTGGAACGCCCGCCCGAAAACCGTGGAAAACCAGCGGCAGGCCTCGACCCCGGTGCAATCGGTCGGCGCCACCACTGTCTCCTGAACCCGATCTCCCAACCTGACAATCACTGGAGCAATCAACATGCATTACCAACAACCGACCCAACTGCAAGCCGTGGTTCTGGACTGGGCGGGCACCGTCGTTGACTTCGGTTCCTTCGCGCCGACGCAGATTTTCGTCGAAGCCTTCGCCGAGTTCGGTGTCGCCGTTTCCCTGGCGGAAGCCCGCGGACCGATGGGCATGGGCAAGTGGGATCACATCCGCACGCTGTGCAACGAGCCGCAGATTGCCGATCGCTACCATGCCGTGTTCGGCCGCCTGCCCACCGATGACGATGTCACCGCCCTCTACGAACGCTTCATGCCGTTGCAGATCGAAAAGATCGCCCTGCATTCGGCGTTGATTCCCGGCGCACTCGAGACTATCGACGGCTTGCGCGACAAGGGCCTGAAAATCGGCTCCTGCTCGGGCTATCCGGCCGTGGTCATGGAAAAAGTCGTAGAGCTGGCGCGCACCAACGGCTATGTCACCGACCATGTCGTCGCCACCGACGAAGTGCCTAACGGTCGCCCGCATCCCGCACAGGCCTTGGCCAATGTCATTGCCCTGGGGATCAACGATGTCGCGGCTTGCGTCAAGGTCGACGACACCTGGCCGGGCATCCTCGAAGGCCGCAGCGCGGGCATGTGGACGGTCGCACTGACCTGCTCCGGCAACGCACTGGGTCTGACCTATGAGGAATTCAAGGACCTGTCCCTGGAAGAGTTGGCCGAAGAACGCGCACGCATCATCAAGATGTTCGAAGGCTCTCGCCCTCACTACCTGATCGACACCATCGTCGAGTTGCCGGCGGTGATCGAAGACATCAATGCGCGACTGGCCCGTGGAGAAACGCCTCAGGGCTCCTGACCCTGCGCGAACGGTGCCATTGACTGTGACCGTCCCGCGGACGGTCACGCCCTGAAACGACAAGAGAACACCACCATGAAATACGCTCACCCCGGTACTGAAGGCGCTATCGTTTCGTTCAAAGCCAAATACGGTAACTACATCGGCGGCGAATTCGTCGCGCCGGTCAAAGGTCAGTACTTCACCAATACCTCGCCAGTGAATGGCCAACCGATTGCCGAATTCCCCCGCTCCACGGCCGAAGACATCGACAAGGCCCTGGATGCCGCCCAC
>NZ_NEHO01000024.1:0-5361 GCF_002113375.1 Pseudomonas sp. R37(2017)
CTGGAGGAAGGCATCAACCGCTTGCCGGGCTTCACGCCGGAGTTGCAGGGGGTCTATCTGAAAAACGAAGGCGGTCGTACTCGCGCCTATGGGTATGTGATCAAGGCTTGATGACGGGTTGCAGGAGTCGGCCTGGGCCGGCTCCTGCTGCCTGCATCGATCAGAACTTTTCCGCAATGAACTTGAACGGATAGTTCGGATCCCGATAGTTGCCGGGGCTTTGGCGCTTGGGCAGTTTCACTTTTTCCCGTGGCACATCCTCGTAGGGAATGCTGTTCAGCACATCGCTGATGATGTTCAGGCGCGCCCGTCGCTTGTCATTGGAGTTGGCGACCCGCCACGGGGCGAAATCGGTGTCGGTGGCCTCGAACATGTCGTCCCGGGCACGGGAGTAGTCGTACCAGCGGTTATAGGACTTGAGGTCCATGGGCGACAGCTTCCAGATCTTGCGTCCGTCGGTGATACGTTCCTTGAGGCGTCGGGTCTGCTCTTCCTGGCTCACTTCGAGCCAGTACTTGATCAGGATGATTCCCGATTCGACCAGTGCATGCTCGACGCGCGGAACCACGGAGAGAAAGTTGTGCACCTGCTCTTCAGTGCAGAATCCCATGACCCGCTCTACACCCGCGCGGTTGTACCAGCTGCGATCGAAGATCACCACTTCGCCAGCCGCTGGCAGGTGCGGCAGATAACGTTGCACATACATCTGGCTTTTTTCCCGCTCGGTCGGCGCCGGTAGCGCCACCACCCGGAACACCCGCGGACTGACCCGTTCGGTCAGCGCCTTGATGGTGCCGCCCTTGCCGGCGCCATCGCGACCCTCGAAGATGATGCAGACCTTGGCGCCCGAGTGCTGCACCCACTCCTGCAACTTGACCATTTCGACATGCAAGCGCGCCAGTTCCTCGAGATAGACCTTGTTCTTGAGCTTGCTGCCTTCAGCCGGTTTGATTTTCGGTTCAACCTTCTTCTTTGCCATGCACGTTACTCCTTCAATGTCTCGCACAGCAGCCGGGGCGCGCCCGACCGCATTCATTCAGCGTCGACTGCACTGGTAATGTTCAACCGCCTGTTCCAGGTTCAGGAACAGACGCGCTTCGCCCAACGTACGCCCCAGGGGCGCCTTGATGACCATGTCCCAGACCCCCGGACTCATGCCCACCAACCACAGTGAAATGCCTTTCTCGCTCATGCGCTGCTCCGCGCTGGTGAGCATTTTCAGGGCGGTGTACTCCAGGTCGAACACGCTGCGCAGGTCCAGGGCCACGACTTTGGGTCTGGACTCATCAATCAGCGGCCGGATCTTCTCGGCTATGCGCTCGGCATTGGCGAAGAACACCCGCCCCTCGGGCCTGAGCAACAGCAGCCCGTCAAAGTGTTCGTCGTCGGCGTTGCCAGTGGCCTGCGGGCGATAGACGTTGGTGCCGGGCTTGCGGCCCAGGACATGCACCGGTGGGTCCGAGACCTGATAGGCCAGGGTCAGCAACGAAACAATGATCGCCACGACGATCCCTTGCAGCGTGCCCAGCAGCATCACGCCGATCATGGCCACCACCGCCCAGGCGAATTCGGTACGGCGAACCGAGAGGATCTCGCGAAACTCCGCCGGTTCGATCAGGCCCACCGAATACACGATCACCACGGCTGCGAGCGTGGCGTTGGGCATCAGGCCAATCAGCGGCGCCAGCAGCAGGCAAGTGCCCAGCGCCAGTGCCGCGGTGACCAGTGCGGCCACTTGCGAACGGGCGCCGGCCAGGCGGTTCACCGCCGTTTGGGTGGTCCCGCCGCCGGCGACCATGGCTCCGAGAAACGCCCCGCCGATGTTGGCGACACCTGTGGCCAGCAACTCACGGTTGGGCTGTGGCGCGGGCTCGTCGCTGCGGGCGAAAGCGCGCCCCGCCGCGATGGTTTCGGTGAAGCTCATCAGCGCGATGCCCATCGCCGAAGGCCACAGGATTTCGGCCATCGACCATACCGGCAGGGTCGGCTGTGGCAATCCGATCAGCACCAGGCCGACGGCGGACACACCAAAACTTTCCAGGCCAAACACGCTCATGGCAATGATGCCCAGCGCTACCGCAATCAAGGGGGCGGGCAATCGCGGGGCATAACGCTTCATGCCAACCAGCAGCAAGACCATGGACACGCCGACCGCCACGGTCGGCAGCGAAGCGTGACCGACACTCTGTACAGTGGCCACCAGGTTGTGAAAGAAACCACCTTTGTCGATGTGAGTACCCAGCAGCTTGGGTAGCTGGTCGAGCACGATGACCACGCCGATACCGGCCTTGAATCCCACCAGCACCGGCTCGGAAATGAAATTGGCGACAAAGCCCAGGCGCAGCGCCCCCGCGACAATCAGGATCGCGCCCACCATCAGGGCCAGCGTGGCGGAACCCGCCAGCAAGGTCGCGGCATCGCCATCGGGGCTGATCTGGCCCAACGCGGAGCCGGCGAGAATGGCCAGGGTTGTCGTGGTGCTGACACTGAGCGGGCGCGACGTACCGAGCACGGCATAAATCACCATCGGCACCAGCACCGTGTACAGCCCGACCTGCACCGGCAAGCCGGCAATGGTGGCGTACGCCAGCGCCTTGGGAATGACCACGGCCGCAGCCGTCAGCCCGGCGACCACATCGCCCCGCAGCCAGTCCGGCCGATAGCTGCCGAGCCACTCAGGGATCAACAGACTGCGCAGGGTACCCCGCTGTGGAGTGCCTGTAATCCGCCCTTGCGGATCGCTGCCTTGTTGATTCATCAGTCACTCCAGTCGTAATTCGTCCATGCGGATGATGAGAGGGCTCACCTGACCGCACAATCCTTTAACTGCACGCGTCACCACTTCCAACCTTCATCGGCGTCGAAGCGCGCCATCCACGCAGGCTCGGCCAGTTACAAATGTAGCCGGTTTGCACGGCTTCGCCGCTACAGGGTCGGTAAAGGCGAAGGCCCCAACCATCACCGCTGAAAAATGGAAAGCCTTATATGGACGACGCCATGGGCGCGATAAATGAGCTATACCCGCTATTTCCCCCCATTGCAGTTCTTCAACCCAGGAGTTTGGCAATGAAGCTCAAGACCCCTCTGGCAGCACTCATGGTGGTGGCAAGCCTGTTCGGCTGTGCCACCTCATCGAACCACGGCGCGAACGTCAAGTTGGACGCCACCCGGCAAAACGCCGGTCAGATCGGCACCGTCACCTTGACCGACTGGGACAAGAAAACCGGGCTCAGTTTCTTCATCAGCGGTGCGCCAACCGGAGTCACCCTGCCCCTGCGTCTTTACTCTTTCATCAATAACGGCAGCTGCGAGCGCCCCGGGTCAGTTGCCTACGCGATGAACGACACCGTCAACACCGAACGCCAGCCCGTACGCGGCTGGTCCTTTAACAGAACCGCACCTGTGCCCTTGCAAACCCTGCTGGACGGCAAGTATTCGGTAGTCGTGCGTACGGCTCCGTCCGATGGCAACGCCGATATCTTTTGCGGGGATATCAAGGCAACAGAGCCAGTGAAGAAATAGCCACGGCCATTGCAGGCCAGCCCACGTCCCGGTACCGCTCGTGCCACTTGTCGTGCAGTGCGAGCGGTGACGCCGGGCAAGCGGAGCCAGCGGCAACAACCGGTAACAAACCTGTCATTACTCACTGATAACGTCCTTGCTCTTTCTCGAACCGCATCCGTTCGATCTCCGATCGGCAGCTCCCCAGACCGGGCCTTGCCCAACCGCTCAAGGTGTCACTTCAGGTGTACTCAAGCACGACGCGCAAGCCAATCATCATCCGATCCAACGACATGAGCTGCGACGACTTTGGTGAGCTGTTCCTGAACCTGTTCGGCAACCTGTATTCCGACTCTGCGCCGCCACCCAAAAGCATCAACATCGGCGGGGTCTACGGCAGGCACGAAGGTGTGAGCTTTCGTCGCATGCACTTTCACGGTGATTTCACGGTGGCTTTCCCCGCCCCCCTCGATGAAATCACCTTCGTCATTCCCACCGCCGGCAAGATCATCTTCAACCACGTCACCGAGTCGGTAGGAATGGCACAGATCGGCCTGGCCATCGACAAGGCCGAGGTCCGCTCGGCGCGCTTTGCCGACAATCATGCCCAGCACGGGATCTCGATCAGCCGGGCGCTGATCACCGAACGCCTGTCGATGTTGCTCGGCAAGCCGATCCTGCAAAAAATCCGTTTTGAGCCTGTGGTGGACCTGAGCGTACCCGCCTTGCAGGGCATCAAGGCGCTGGTGGACCTGGCCACCGGCGCCGAGTTCGACCTGCTGATCAATACAGGCTCGCTGATGCCTTCACGCCTGCGCGAAATGCTGATCGACGCGGTGCTCGAAACCTGGCCGCACAACTACACCGAATCCCTTCGGCGCCCTTCCCCACTGATAGCGCCGCGACATGTGAAGCTGGCCGTCGAGTACATTCAGGCCCATCCCGAGCAACTGGCCAGCGGTAGGGAACTGGCGCAGTTGACCAGCGTCAGCCTGCGCGCATTGCAGGAGGGCTTTCAACGTTTCATGGGCACTTCGATCGTTGCCTATCAGCGCCAGGTACGCCTGGAGCGCGCTTTTGCCACGCTGTCCCAGGAGGCGTCGCCTTCGGTGACGGACGTAGCCTTGCAACACGGCTTCAGCAACATCGGCCGGTTTTGCCAGTATTTCCAGAGTGCCTACGGCATCAGTCCCGCAGACGTGAGAAAAGGAGTGCGAACGCGGCCGATGGCGATCAATTGAGGATATGTGGGAGGGGAAAGTCAGTCCCTTCCTCGCTGGCTGTCAGTCCGTCTTCGCGAGCTTGCTCGTGATGGAAACACAGGCACCGCGGGGTGTCAGGCAGCCAGTGTCATCGTTAACGACCATCGCGAGCTTGCTCGCTCCTACAGGGCACAGATCCACCGTAGGAGCGGGTGCCCGCTTGCGGCATGCTCGCGATGGAGGCACAGGCACCTCGGGGTGTCAGGCAGCCAGTGCCATCGTTGACGACCATCGCGAGCTTGCTCGCTCCTACAGGGCACAGATCCACCGTAGGAGCGGGTGCCCGCTTGCGGCATGCTCGCGATGGAAGCACAGGCACCTCGGGGTGTCAGGCAGCCAGTGTCATCGTTAACGACCATCGCGAGCTTGCTCGCTCCTACAGGGCACAGATCCACCGTAGGAGCGGGTGCCCGCTTGCGGCATGCTCGCGATGGAGGCACAGGCACCTCGGGGTGTCAGGCAGCCAGTGCCATCGTTGACGACCATCGCGAGCTTGCTCGCTCCTACAGGGCACAGATCCACCGTAGGAGCGGGTGCCCGCTTGCGGCATGCTCGCGATGGAAGCACAGGCACCGCGGGGCGTCAGGCAGCCAGTGTC
>NZ_NEHO01000024.1:5470-63293 GCF_002113375.1 Pseudomonas sp. R37(2017)
ACCATCGCGAGCTTGCTCGCTCCTACAGGGCACAGATCCACCGTAGGAGCGGGTGCCCGCTTGCGGCATGCTCGCGATGGAAGCACAGGCACCTCGGGGCGTCAGGCAGCCAGTGTCATCGTTGACGACCATCGCGAGCTTGCTCGCTCCTACAGGGCACAGATCCACCGTAGGAGCGGGTGCCCGCTTGCGGCATGCTCGCGATGGAAGCACAGGCACCTCGGGGCGTCAGGCAGCCAGTGTCATCGTTGACGACCATCGCGAGCTTGCTCGCTCCTACAGGACACAGATCCACCGTAGGAGCGAGCATGCTCGTCAGAACAGATAACTGGCCTTCAGGCCGCCATTGAAGCCGTGGCTGTCGCCGCCACCGCTGGCGCCGATTTGCGCACCGACGCTCCATGGGCCCAGGTTGGCCATGACATTGAAGCCACCGGTGAACTGGTCACGGTTGTCGAAGGCGGCTTGCTGTTCGATGTCCAGGCCCAGCAAGTGCCCTTCACTGTCGACGTCCTGATCACCCAACACATGCTCGTAGCCCACCTGCACGCCCGGCACCACCTGCCAGGCGCCCAGGGCGACCGGTGCAAACGTTGCGTCGAGGTTGGCCACCGCGCTCTTGCGGGTCTCGTGAATGCCGTCGACGTCCAGGGCCAGTTCGCTGCCTTTCTCCTGGAAACCTGACAGGTTGACGTGGCTGACCCGCACACCGAGGCTCGGCTCAAGGGTCACGCCGCTCACCGGAACACGGTAACCCAGTGCCAGGGTCGCGCCGGTCAGGTTGCCATGGCTGTCACCCTTGGCCGTGCCCAGACCGCCGCCGAGTTCGCGCTTGCTCTGGTAATCGAGATAACCGGCGCTGGCATTGGCAGCCACGAACAGACCACGCTCCAGGCCATTCGGTGCGAAGCGTGCGCCAACGTTGAAGAACGTCAGGTCGGTATCGGCCTCGCCACCTGCGCCACCGACATTGCCGCTGCTGTAGCCGAAACCGGCATGGGCGCTGAGCTGTTCGGAAAAGCGCTGGGTCAGGCCAATCATCAAGCCCTGGCTATGCTCGTTGCTGCTGGAAGCCTGAGACGAACCGTCAGTGCCCAGATACCCCGCCAGGGCGGTGCTCCACAGGCGATACTGCCCGGCCTTGAGGTCGATGCCGCTGGTGAAGGGCGCGGCAGCCTGTTCGATCATCGCGCCCTGGCGCAGCAGATAGCTCGCGGCATCGGCGTGCACCTGACCGCCGACAGTCGACTCGACGCCGCCGAGGCTGCCCGCATCGATGGCCGACTGCAGGTAATAGTTGTAGGCGCTGTAGGTGCCCGACAGGTTGCTGTTCTGCAGTTGTTGCAACAACTGCGCACCGGCCGCGGCGTTGCCCGCCAGGTCCGCCGCGCCAGGCAAGCTGTTGTAGTACACCATCTTGCCGCGCAGCACATAGATGGTTTCCTGGGACAGGCCGAGGCCTTCCTTGAGGTAGTTATCCATAGTGCCGTACTGCGTGGTCACCTCGTCCAGGCCCGCTTGCAGGTAACTGGCATCCACACCGATCAGCGGCCCATAGATGGTCGCCAGGCTCGGTGGCAATGCCGCCAGGGTCGCCTGGATACGCGCTGCGGTGTAGTCGTTGGTTGCCAGGTAATTGCTCATGATGGTGGCATCGTCGACCCCGGCGATGCTTTGCAGCACAGCGGCGGTCCAACCCGTACGGTCTTTACCGGCGGTGCAATGGAACAGCGCGGCGCCATCGGCAGCAGCCAGCTCATTGAACAACCGGTTGAACTCGCTGCGCATCCCTGCATTCCTGACGAAATCGCGGTTGGTGTCCTGCATCATCGCGATGGCTTCGGCGGCACTGTGAAACGCGATGTTGGTGATGTTCGCGCCAGACGTCGAGCCGCCGATGATGTCGATGTTGGTGTAGGTCGCGCCCGTGGGCATGGTGTCGGGCGTGGCGGCGATCTCGGTGGGCGTGCGCAGGTCGTAGACCGTCTTGATGCCCACACCATTGAGGGTCGCCAGATCCGCCGCCGACGGTGTCAGCGCATTGGAGCGATAGAACACTCCGCTACGCATAGTGCCGTCATGGGCCGTGGTATAGGCGCTGGTGAGACCTGCGACATCGCGGAAATTGTCGATGCTCTTCAGGCGTGGCGTGTTGAGGGGAACAGTCTCGGCAGCCTGGGCGGCGGCGATGGACAGGCTCAAAACAGACAGCGAACACACAAGTCGTTGGAACACAGTTCAGCCTCTTATTGGAATAGCGTTGGGCTGTCCAATATCTACATTCAAATGACGCTGAACATGACAAAACGCCTGCGCACGCAAATCACTGCGCGATGTGTCCGGGTGGCTCGTTTTCTGTCCGTGCAATGCCCCTTGCGCGGACAGTTTTGCCGTCGAAAACCAATGATATGCAGGCGCAAAGCGTGCCGGGCGATGTCCAACGTTCAAGTTCCAGACGCAAAAAACCCACCTTTCAGCGGGTTTTTGGCTTTTCTGAAACCGCTCGCTACTGCCCCGAACTCAATGGGTTTTCTTCGCACTCGACAGTCCGGCTTTACTCAAGCCTTTGGTGTTGTGATCACCCGGCTTCGAGTCCGAGATCGCCCTGGCCTTGGCGGTGCCGCGGGTGTCCTTGGAATGGGCGATGGCTGAGGTCGTGGTCCCGCGACCGTTATCATCATTGCGCTCACTACCGTAATGGTTGCCGCTCAGGCCATGGTCGCGCACGGATTTGCCGGCATGATCGCTGTCCAGCCCGTTGCCGCGACCGTTGCTGCCGGAGTGACCTGTACCGGCGTGCCCACCGCCCACACCGCCGCCGTGGCCACCGCCATTACCGCCACCATTTCCACCGCCGTGACCGCCACCATTGCCACCACCACCGCCGCCACCGTTCCCACCGCCACCGCCACCGCCGTCCTTCGCGTAGGCAGAACCCATGATCGACAGGCCATCAGGCAGCAAAGGGGCGGCTGCAAGCATCATGGCGCATGACATTACAGCAACGAGACTCTTGTTTTTGAAAAGCATGATCGCTTCCGTAGGAGGTTGATATCGCGTGTTTTATGACGCGATATCTCTCAAACAGTTCAAGCTCGACGACAGATGGCTGATAGTCCTTCAATCAGCCAAAGCACAGCGCCATACCGTCCTTCATGCATCAATCGAACGCACCGTCGAGAATTTCATAAACGAGCCCGGTGGCCAGCGCGACCAGGATCAGATCCGTGCCGACTTGCTGCCACTCGTAACCGTCATAGTGAGGCAACCTGCCGACCAGTCGACCATCCAGCTTTTTGGCAATGCCCGGTGGCAGTGGCTTGCCTCGGGCAAGGTTCTTTTGAATACCCGGTGGCAAAGCAGGCCCGGGACTCCAGTACCCCGTGCTTGCGCCGATGATCTCGAGCACGCTGCTGCGATTGATGCTGGGGCCATTACTCCAGTTCTCGCCGCCGGAATGCTTGTTTTTGTTGCCATGGCTCGCCTTCCCGTTGCCCTGGCCGTTACCTGGATCGGCCAGCGCAGTCACTGAGCCGCCGACCAGGGCCAAACAGGTGATTGCTGCAATCAATGATCGAGAATTGAACATGAGTCGTTCCTTCGTGACGGGAATATTCCCTGAAATTTAGACGCTGTTGACGAAGTTGGTTCCATCGAGTCACCGAAGGCCAAACCGTTTGCGCTCATCCGGTCGAAGCAATGCTGTGAATCCCCACTTGATACGTCGCAGATACTTTGATGCGTCGCACGGTTTCGCGATTGTTACCTCAACACCGCAGTTGTCACTTCTGCACCGCCAACCCGGCCAATAGAGTAGGGCCGTCGGTGTTGCACAGGGTCGTCGACTTGTCGGCCCGCGCCGGCAGCCATCCCATCACGGAAGAGGTGAATCATGAGTTTCGTCAAAGTGGAAAAAAACCAGAGCAGCGCCCCGTCGGAAGCCGACATGAAAAAAGCCATGGTCCAATCGGGCGGCGTACCGGGCGAGGTCACCGGGAACAATACCGCCCGCACCCTGACCTACACCGGCCTGGTCAATCACACGGTGTACGAGAACAAGCTGATCGAGATCGCCAGGGGTAGACGCACCAGCTGGAACTTCGTCTGGGCCGATGCCCAGGCCGCCTGAGGTCAACGCGGGGCGGCCGATTGGCTGCCCCGCCGACTCAGCCCCTGATACAACCCCGATACCCGCTTGTAACACCAAGACACTTAGCCCGCCCTGCCCCTCGCCCCTAGAGTGAAGTCGTCAATGGACTGCAACGCCATGCGCCAGCAGCCCATCGATTACCCAACACACCACCAAGGAAGAGGGAAACCATGAGCAAATCAATCGCTGTCAGCCAACAGAGCCAGCAGCTTCACAATGATGTGCAAGAAGCCGTCAAGTCGATCATGGGTGCAACGCAACTGAAGGCGTCGGATTACGGCCGGGTACTGAGGTCGGCGCTGGCGGCTTCGCAAAAAACCGTCACCATCGAAATCGCCCCCGGCGACCTGACACTGCTGAAGAAGTCAGGCTACAAGCTGTGCTTTGCCAAGAAGGTGGGTGACGCCGACTACAACGTGGTCTGGCAGTCCTATGACGCTTACCTGAGCAACAACGAGTTCAGTTGGACACCGCAGTATCAGCTGTTCGCCTCAAACATTTTCAAGGAAAACGTGCAGGTCAAAGTCTCGACCAACATCGTCAATATCGGCCTGGGGCAAACCTCGACACTCGATTCAAGCGGCCTGCTGAGCCCGGCGGTAACCGGTGGCCCGGACACTTCGCTGACTTTCGTGAACAACTACGCGCCGATTCATCCGGGGGTCAATCAGTTGTCCACCGGCATCGATGGCGAGCAGGTCAGTACGCCGATCTACGTGGCCGTCAACCCGGTCGTCACCGGCAATACCGTGTTGACGCCAGTGGAAACCATCCTTGTGTGGTTCGAACAGAACGTACAGACCAGCACCATGTTCAGTACCTCACGCTCCAAGGCGATCGAAATCGATCTGACGTTCGGTAACACCGCAGATCGCCTTTACGAAGGCGGTCAGTGGAAAACCGTGTAAAGGTCATGCCGGGGCAACCTTGCGGTTGCCCCTTTCACTCCTCGTTGCCCGCCGTGGCGAAGTAACCCGTCAGCGAGCGACAGATCGACTGCGCCAGGTCCTCCTGGGTGGCGATGCCATAGGGTCGATCGCGGTCGAACTGCGCCGACCAGCGAATCCGACCCTGCGCCACATCCACCAGGCGCAATGACGCTCGCACCCGAGAAGGCTCGACCCGCACGCTACCCTCCAGGCAATAACTGTAACGCCCGCCACGCTTGAAATCCGGTACCGGTTCGCTGTTGCGTGCCACCCGCATCAACACATGATTGGTCCTGGTCTGCGCATGTTCGAACGACTCGAACAGTCGGCAACTCAACTCCTCACACAGACCCCGGGTAAAGTCATCGCCATCGCGGGTGAGGCAGGCAAACGGCTGGATCTGCACCACAGGATGGCGAATGCCCTCGCCCTTGGGCCGCAGCCGCTGATAGGTCAAGCGATAACACCCGGGTGGAATGCTGAAACGCACCGGGTCCCGCTGGCCGTTGCTGGCGTAATGCGCTGCGAGCTTGCGCCGCAAGCGCCCCACCTGCACCCGCACCACCGGATCGTCCCCCGTGCAATACACGGCCGGGTCACGACGAAACACCGCGATGCCAATGGCGTGTTCGGTCAGCGGCGTATTGCAGGCCTGAAGGTCGTGCTCGACCAGAAAGCGCAACAGGCTGCCCATGCGCCTGGACTTGGCAAACAACGGGCTGGCCAGCAACAACGCCAGCACCCGCTCGATTTCTTCCCGATCGAGCGGCTCGGGAAGTCCCGCCGCAGTCGAATCGGCCATGCTTTTGATCACCATCGCCTGCCTCCGTGCAGGTTGCCGACAGGAATGGATGTCGCGCTCCGTGATTGCCCTTGCAGCGTGAGCGGAAATGGGGCTCGGACCCTGCAACGACAAAGCGTAGCAGCCGTGTTGATATCGGCAGGCAATTGCAGTGGTAGCAACCCGCCATCCGACGAACGTTAAGTATCGTCTGAAAATTTTGTAGGACTTGTCTTCTTGCACCTGCCGGGCTGCGAAACGCCCTTGACGCTCTTGAGTTGCATAAAAAAATCCGATGCCCCAATGGGTATCGGATTTTCGGCTACGCGGTTTGCCTGACAGGCGCTGTTCTCAATGCTTCAAGGCTTCACACTGATTTCGCAGATCCTGATTGTCGATCCCACCGCAGCTGCCGCTGCCAGTCTTGGCTTCGCAGTAGCGGCGCTGGTCTTGATTATCGATGCCCCCACAACTGCCGCTGCCTGTCTCCGCCTCGCACATTCTGCGCAGGTCCTGATTGTCGATACCGCCGCAACTGCCATGACCGGTCTTGGCTTCGCAGTAGCGGCGCTGATCCTGATTATCGATCCCCCCGCAACTTCCGCTACCCGTCTCTGCCTCGCACATTCTGCGCAGATCCTGGTTGTCGATACCGCCGCAGCTGCCACTGCCGGACTTGGCTTCGCAATACCGGCGCTGATCCTGATTGTCTATGGCGCCGCAACTACCCGCAAAGGCATGTCCGCCGATGCCAAACATCAACAACATCGCAAGCAATAGTTTCATCACACACTTCCCTGGGTTTACCGGGAAACAGCCCGGCACTGATGATTGAGCGTCGCGACACGATATCAAATCGACATCAAGCTTTGAAAAAGTTCCGTTGCGTAACGCTTACCGACCACAGCGATCCGTTCATCCCGACGTCCGAAAATCACGTAGGAAATCACCCACCGTGGCGAGGGAGCTTGCTCCCGCTGGGTTGCGAAGCAGCCCTGACCCCTTGCAACCCATTTCCTCAGACACATCACCGTGCCCGGTTTTACGGCGGCAGAGCCGCTGCACGGGAGCGAGCTCCCTCGCCACAGGAGTCGTTCGGCGTCCTACAGGCCGGTTGCAGCAGTCGAAATCGATGCCTAATGTGCGCCGGTCGCTGACTTGAGTTGGCGACAGGGTTTCGCAGCCCAACGGAAAAATGCCCTTAGACCGTCAAACAACAATTCTGGCAAACTTCGCCAGCATTACGTTTTATGGCGGTTGTGCGTGGGAGACCTTCGGGTCTGCCGGGTTTGGGCGGTTATCCGGTCTGCGAACCCGCGTACAACTGCCACCCAATTGTTTCGCAGCGAAAAGGTGGCGTTTCTATATCTTTCATAGAGAACCATCCAAATGACTATGAACAACCCGCCCCGCCGCTTCACCCCCATGAAACAAATCGCCACCAGCTATCCTGTCCTTCTCATCGACAGCGACGCCCCGCTGCGCGAACTCCACAACTGCGCCGCCGAACGCCTCAACGCCGTCCTGCAATACCTCAACCTCATGGCCTGCACCAGCCTCCCCGACTACGCCGAAAACGACGTCAACACCGTCACCAACATTTCGCGGATTCTGCTGCAGGATGTGCGGGATGTGTTTGGGGTGATTGAGTTGCGAGGGTTTGAGGTGCCAAAACATCGCTGATCCGCTTCCGACAACAAAAAACCGCGTAACCGCGGTTTTTTGTTGTCGTGCTCTTGTGCGCTACTCGCAGCCAAGGCACGTCTCGTACTCGTACGAAGAAATGAAGCTGAGCCGCGTATGCAACACCGATCAAATTACTCCGCCATGATCGCCTGGTACTGCTTCTGATACTCCGCATAGGGGAGCTTTTGATCCATCAGTGCCTTTACGCGCGCTTCCTTGTACTGAGCAGGAGTCAGCATCCCCGTTGGAACAGACGTGGTTGTTGACGCAGAAGTCTGACTCGAGGGAGTGATGTTACCAATGCATTGATATTTAACGATCATTTGGCCTGCTGTGCAGTTACCCCAACCATCCCGCGCCTGGCAATTCTGAGTTTGCCCGCCGAACGGTTCGGCTCGTTCATAACCCCACACCGCACACTTGCTGTTTGCAATGGATACAGCTTGTTTGTAGTCAACGACCGGTGTCTCAAAAGGTTTGAAGTCGTAAGCCATATCAATCGATCCATCCGCCCGGCTACCACCTGTTGCGTAGAAGTCTTTACGGGTTGAACAGCCTGTGACTACCACAGCCAGCATGACCAGAATAAGTAGCTTACGCATTGAGACAATCCATTTGAGATTCAAGTGCCACAATGATGGCAATGCGCCTCATCGCTGTCTACACAAACGATATCTGAATGGACGAACGACTCAATCAGGAAGGCGATTGGCGACCCAAAACAGCCGCTGAACTCAAAAGCTCAATACAAAAAGCCCGGCGCAAGGCCGGGCACTTTTATGCAAACGCAGTCGCAATCCATGCCACCACTGCTACTGCCCGACTGACCGGCTTCGACAGGCTTGGAGACTCGGACGACGACCCGACGATGGCGGTGGATCAGTCAGAACTTGAGTTGGCTGTCCAGCCCTATTCGCGAGCAGGCTCGCTCCCACAGGTTTTGTACAAGCTGAATGGCAGCTTTACATCAGAAGTTCGCCGGCGTGTTCGCACTGATGATTTCCGCCTCGTCCGCCCCGATATTCCTGAACTTATGCGGCAAGGTCGTCGGGAAGTAATAGCCATCTCCAGCGCTCAGCACACTCACCTGGCCATCCACGGTCAATTCAACCGTGCCGCGCGTCACCAACCCGCACTCCTCGCCTTCGGAATGCACGATCGGCTCTTCGCCGGAGCTGGCGCCCGGCGCGTATTGCTCACGCAGCAGACGCATCTGCCGACTTGGCACGGAGGCGCCGATCAGCAGCAGGCGCAGGCCATGGCGGCCGAGGTCGGGCTGTTCGTTGGCGCGGAAGACGTATTGGTGTTCGCGGGGTGGCTGATCGAAGGTGAAGAAGTCGGCCAGGGACATGGGGATGCCCTCCAGCAATTTCTTCAGGGAGCTGACGGAAGGACTGACCCGATTCTGTTCGATCAGGGAGATGGTTGCATTGGTGACGCCGCTACGCCGGGCCAGCTCGCGCTGGGACAGTTTGTAGCTTTCGCGTACTAGTTTGAGTCGTGAGCCCGTGTCCATGACAGCCTTATGTGCCAACCCGCAGGAGCGAGGTTGCTTGCGATTGCGATTTTAGCCTCGACATTGATGTCGACTGAACCGGCGCCATCGCGAGCTTGCTCGCTCCTACGGGGATAATGGAGGGGTGGAGACAGGCGCGGATCACGCCGTTTTCCGCTCCCGGAAACGTGAAAGGCGGCTATTAAATCACGTTTGTTCGTAATGCTCAGCAGGTTCGATAAACGGCAGAAAAAAACCATCTGTGGGAGCGAGCCTGCTCGCGAAAGCGGTGCGTCAGGCGACATCCTTTTTGGCTGATATGGCCTCATCGCCAGCATGCTGGCTCCTACGGGGGACGGCGGTGTTAAAAAGCCGGCGGCACCCTTTGGGGAGATGCCGCCGGCGAGGCAAGGTTCAGATGCCGAAGCGGTCGCGCAGCGAGTAGTACACGGCGCCGAGGGCGGTCAACGGCGCCGAGAACGTGCGCCCGCCGATCATCGGCATGTGCGGCAAGGACGCAAACGCATCGAAACGCTCGGCGTCGCCACGGATCATCTCCGAGATCAGTTTGCCGGCCAGGTGCGAGCAGGTGACACCGTGGCCACTGTAGCCCTGCATGTAATAGGCGTTTTTCTCGATACGGCCGAATTGCGGCATGCGCGACATGGTCAGCAGGAAGTTGCCGGTCCAGCGGTAGTCGATCCTCACGTCCTTCAATTGCGGGAAGGTCTTGAGGATTTTCGGGCGGATCAGTTGCTCGATGTCGTCCGGTTCGCGCGCGCCGTAGACCACGCCACCACCGTAGAGCAGGCGGTTGTCGGCAGTGAGGCGGTAGTAGTCGAGCAGGTAGTTGCAGTCTTCGACGCAGTAGTTGTTCTTGATCAGGCTACGCGCTTGCTGCTCCGACAACGGCTCGGTGACGACGATCTGCGAACCGCACGGCATGCTCTTGCTGGTCACGCGGTTGTCCAGGCCTTGCGGCAGGTAGGCGTTGCCGGCGATCAGCAGGTACTTGGCCTTCACCACGCCTTTGGCGGTGCGCACGGTGATCGGCTCGCCGTAGGTGATTTCCACCGCCGCCGATTGCTCGTAGATCCTGCCGCCCAGGCCGATGATCGCCGAAGCCTCGCCGAGGGCCAGGTTCAGTGGGTGAATGTGCCCGCCCTGCATGTCCAGCAGGCCGCCGACGTAGGCGTCGGAACCGATTTCGCGCTTGATGTCGGCCGCGTCGAGCATTTTCAGGTTCTTGTTGCCGTAGCGTTCCCAGCTCTTCTTCTGCTCGGCCAGGCCCCTGAGTTGCTTCTTGTTCATCGCTGCGAAGATGCCGCCGGGGCGGTAATCGCACTGGATGTCGTAGTGCTGTATGCGCTGACGGATGATGTCGGCGCCTTCGAAAATCATGCTGCCGAGGACTTCGGCGGTCTTGTCGCCGTAGCGTTCTTCGATGACATCGACGTCGCGGCTGTAGGAGTTGACCAGTTGGCCGCCATTGCGACCGCTGGCGCCGAAGCCGACCTTGGCCGCTTCGAGCACGGTCACGCTGTAGCCCGCTTCAGAGAGGAACAGCGCCGAGGACAGGCCGGTGTAGCCGGCGCCGATCACGCAGACGTCGCAGTCCACCGCCCCTTCCAGCACCGGGAAATCGCCGGTGAAGTTGCGGGTGGCGGCGTAGTAGCTGTTTACATGCTGTTGTTTGGTAGCGCTGTGTTTCATAAATTTCTCCGATGGCCGCCGCAGGTTGCCGGCGACCGCCGCTTTATTGTTGTTAGAGCTTGATCCAGGTCGCTTTGAGTTCGGTGTACTTGTCGAACGCGTGCAGCGATTTGTCCCGACCGTTACCCGACTGCTTGAACCCGCCGAACGGCGCAGTCATGTCGCCGCCGTCATACTGATTGACCCAGACGCTGCCGGCGCGCAAGCCACGGGCGAAGGTGTGGGCCTTGCTCAGGTTGCTGGTCCACACGCCGGCGGCCAGGCCGAAGATGCTGTCGTTGGCAATCGCCAAGGCTTGTTCAGCGGTATCGAAGGTGATGACCGACAGCACCGGGCCGAAGATTTCTTCCCGGGCGATGGTCATGGCGTTGGTCACGCCGTCGAAAATCGTCGGTTCCACGTACTGGCCGCCGGTCTCCTCGAGGGTGCGGCTGCCGCCGGCGATCAGTTCGGCGCCTTGCTCTTTGCCGATACCGATATAGCGCAGCACGTTATCCAGTTGACGCTGGTCGACGACCGCGCCAACGGTGGTCGAAGGATCGAGGGCGTGGCCCGGCTTCCAGGCTTGCAGGGCTTGCACCAGCAGCGGGATGAACTGCTCGCGGATCGAACGCTCCACCAGCAAGCGCGAACCGGCGGTGCAGACTTCGCCCTGGTTGAAGGCGATGGCACCAGCCGCGGCCTGTGCGGCGGCGTGCAGGTCCGGTGCATCGGCGAACACCACGTTGGCGCTCTTGCCCCCGGCTTCGGCCCAGACGCGTTTCATGTTGCTTTGCCCGGCGTAGATCATCAGCTGCTTGGCAATCGCCGTGGAGCCGGTGAAGGCCAGTACGTCGACGTCCATGTGCAACGCCAAGGCCTTGCCAACGGTGTGGCCGTAGCCCGGCAGGACGTTGAACACGCCTTTCGGAATGCCGGCGTCGAGTGCCAGTTGGGCGATGCGGATCGCCGTCAGCGGGGACTTTTCCGAAGGCTTGAGGATGAACGAGTTGCCCATCGCCAGGGCCGGGGCGAATTTCCAGCTGGCCATGATCAGCGGGAAGTTCCACGGCACGATGGCCGCGACCACGCCGGCCGCTTCGCGCGTCACCAGGCCCAGTTGATCGTGGGGCGTGGCGGCGACTTCGTCGTAGACCTTGTCGATGGCTTCGGCGGTCCAGCGGATCGCGTTGGCGGTCGCCGGAATGTCGATGCTCATCGAGTCGCTGATCGGCTTGCCCATGTCGAGGGTTTCGAGCAGGGCGAGTTCTTCCCGGTTCGCCAGGATCAGGTCGGCGAAACGGATCAGGACGCGCTTGCGCTCGGCCGGGGCCAGGTTGGCCCAGACGCCGGATTCGAAGGTACGGCGCGCCACGGCGACGGCGGCGTTGGCGTCGGCTTCGTCAGTGCTGGCGACGTTCGCCAGGAAACGACCGTCCACCGGACTTGAGCATTCGAACGTGGCGCCACTGGCGGCCGCGCAGTACTGGCCGTCAATGAATGCGCGACCTTCAATGGAGAGGGACTGGAAGCGTTGCTCCCAATCGCTGCGAGTGTTTGTCATTGTCGTGACTCGACGCAGGGGAATAGGTGATCGTCGGACCGGGGTCCGTCAATTCAGAATTTGAAATGCGGCCCCTGTGGGAGCGAGCCTGCTCGCGAATGCGGAGTGTCAGACAACATCAATATTGACTGTACCGCCGTCTTCGCGAGCAGGCTCGCTCCCACAGGTTTTGCATTTGGCTTCAGGCCATCAAACGGTATGCAAGTACCAGTTGTACTCAAGGTCCGAGATGGAGTTCTCGAACTCGGCCAGCTCGCTTTCCTTGCACGCCACGTACACGTCGATGTACGTCGGGTCGATGTAGCGCGCCATGACTTCGCTGTCGTCCAGTTCGCGCAGGGCATCACGCAGGTTGTTCGGCAGGCTCTGCTCGTTCTGCTCGTAGCTGTTGCCTTCCACCGGGGCACCCGGTTCGATCTGGTTGGTCAGGCCGTGATGCACGCCCGCCAGAACGGAAGCCATCAGCAGGTACGGGTTGGCATCGGCACCGGCCACGCGATGCTCGATGCGCACGGCGTCCTTTGAGCCGGTCGGTACACGCACGGCCACGGTGCGGTTGTCGATGCCCCAGCTCGGCGAGTTCGGCACGTAGAACTGCGCGCCGAAACGACGGTACGAGTTGACGTTCGGGCAAAGGAACGCCATCTGCGCCGGCAGGGTCTCGAGCACACCGCCGATCGCGTGACGCAGTGCGGCGTTCTGCTCGGGATCCTCGCTGGCAAAGATGTTGTTGCCTTCTTTGTCGAGAATCGAAATGTGCACGTGCAGACCGTTGCCCGCCTGGCCCGGATACGGCTTGGCCATGAAGGTGGTGTCCATCTCGTGGTCGTAGGCGATGTTCTTCACCACACGCTTGAGCAGGACGGCGTAGTCGCACGCCTTGATCGGGTCGGCCACGTGGTGCAGGTTGACTTCGAACTGCGCCGGGGCGCTTTCCTTGACGATGGCGTCGGCCGGGATGCCCTGCTCTTTCGCGCCTTCAAGGATGTCCTGCAGACAGTCGACGTACTCGTCGAGATCGTCGATCAGGTACACCTGGGTCGACATCGGACGCTTGCCCGACACCGGCGAACGCGGCGATTGCGGACGACCGTTCACGTTGTCCTGGTCGATCAGGTAGAACTCCAGCTCGAACGCGGCGCAGATGGTCAGGCCCAGGTCATCGAACTTGCGCACGATATTGGCCAGCACTTCCCGCGGGTCGGCGAAGAAAGGCTCGCCTTCGAGTTCGTGCATGGTCATCAGCAGTTGCGCGGTCGGGCGCTTCTGCCAGGGTTCGATGCTCAGGGTGCCCGGGATGGGGTAGCAGATCCGGTCGGAGTCGCCGATGTCCAGGCCCAGGCCGGTGCTTTCCACCGTGGAACCATTGATGTCCAGAGCGAACAGAGACGCCGGCAGGTTGATGCCTTTCTCGTAAACCTTATGAAGACTGGTGCGCTCGATGCGCTTGCCGCGCACCACACCGTTCATATCCGCAATCAGAAGGTCGACGTACAAAACCTCAGGATGTTTCTTAAGGAATGCGTTTGCTTCGTTGAGTTGAACGGCACGCAGAGGGACCGACATGATGCACCTATTTTTTACTGTTAATTATTATGTTCACCGCCCTTTCACGAGCCCAGTCAATCCGAAAGGCAAAGTGAAGTCAATAGCGAACACCTGGCCTTTCAGCGTTTATTTTCGGGCACTTCAGAGACACGAGTGTGCCAGATACTCCGCAAAACACCCGTAAATCCTGAAGATCGGACGTGCGGCGTTTAGAATTTTTTACATGAGAGTTGTTAATTAAAATCAACAAGGCTAAGCTCCGGAAAAGCTCGTTCAAGTGTCAAACTTCGAGGTGATAAAAATGGCATTCAAGCCATTGATCGGCGTTACTGCGTGCGTCAAACAGATTGGCCTGCACCCCTACCACATCAGCGGCGACAAGTACTTGCGTGCTGTCAGCGTCGCGGCGCTGGGGCTGCCTGTCGTTATTCCTTCCTTAGGCGAACTGACCGAAATCGATGACCTGCTGCCGCAGCTCGACGGTCTGTTGCTGACCGGCTCGCCGTCGAACGTGGAACCCTTCCACTATCAAGGCCCCGCCAGCGCCCCCGGTACGGAGCACGATCCGCAACGGGACCGCACCACCCTGCCGCTGATCCGCGCAGCCATCGCTGCCGGCGTTCCGGTGCTCGGCATCTGCCGTGGCTTCCAGGAAATGAACGTGGCGTTCGGTGGCAGCCTGCATCAGAAAGTCCATGAGGTGCCGGGCTTCCTCGATCACCGTGAGGCCGACCATCCGGACCTGGCGGTGCAATATGCGCCGGCCCATGGGGTGAACGTGCAACCCGGTGGCGTGTTCGAAGCGCTTGACCTGCCTGCGGTGTTCCAGGTCAACTCGATTCACAGCCAGGGCATCGACCGCCTCGCACCCGGCCTGCGCGCCGAAGCCGTCGCCCCCGATGGCCTGATCGAAGCGATCTCGGTCGAACACAGCAAGGCCTTCGCCCTCGGCGTGCAATGGCACCCGGAATGGCAAGTGCTGGATAACCCTCCTTACTTGAGTATTTTCCAGGCGTTCGGCGAAGCCTGCCGGCAACGGGCGGCGCTGCGTCACTCGAGCTGACGACCGCAACACCCACACTCAACCCTTTGACTGCCCCCGCGAACGGGCAGGTGCGTCTTTGCGTGCCTTCCGCTCGCGAAAACAACAAACCGCGATAACAACAAGTACTACCAGGCAGCCAGGACGGCGGCGCCGAATAAACCCGGGATGGGAAACGCAGTTCCCTGTAGGAGCGAGCACGCTCGCGATGGATGTCCGGACACCGAGGGCATTCAGACTGCCAGCGTCATCGTTGGCGACCATCGCGAGCATGCCGCAAGCGGGCACCCGCTCCTACAGAAGAGACAGCGTCGACCGTGAAGCCCCGGGTATGCAATCCACTATTAAGCCGGGCCGTGTTGGCCGGGCGACTGAAACCTGTTGGGAGTTTCACATGGCAAACGCCTCCAGCATTTACAGGAAGGCTCTTGAGGGTCACCAGGCACCGAAAAAGGTGTTGGTGAAAGTCGATCGCGTCACCAAGAAGTTCGACGAAACCACCGCCGTGGACGATGTGTCCCTGGAAATCCACCAGGGTGAAATCTTCGCCCTGCTCGGCGGCTCCGGCTCCGGCAAATCGACGCTGCTGCGCATGCTCGCCGGCTTCGAGCGCCCGACCGAAGGCCGGATTCTGCTCGACGGCGTCGACATCACCGACATGCCACCGTATGAACGACCGATCAACATGATGTTCCAGTCCTACGCACTGTTCCCGCACATGACCGTGGCGCAGAACATCGCCTTCGGCCTCAAGCAGGACCGTTTGCCAGCGGACGAAATCGACGCCCGCGTGCAGGAAATGCTGCGCCTGGTGCACATGACCCAGTACGCCAAGCGCAAGCCGCACCAACTGTCCGGCGGCCAGCGCCAGCGCGTGGCCCTGGCCCGTTCCTTGGCCAAGCGTCCGAAGCTGTTGCTGCTCGATGAACCGATGGGCGCACTGGATAAAAAGCTGCGCTCGCAAATGCAGCTTGAGCTGGTGGAAATCATCGAACGCGTCGGCGTGACCTGCGTGATGGTGACCCACGACCAGGAAGAGGCCATGACCATGGCCCAGCGCATCGCAATCATGCACCTGGGCTGGATCGCCCAGATCGGCAGCCCGGTCGACATCTACGAAGCGCCGGTCAACCGCATGGTCTGCGAATTCATCGGCAGCGTGAACGCCTTCGAAGGCACCGTTGTAGAAGACCTGGAAGGTCACGCGATCATCCACAGCCCGGACCTGGAGCAGAAGATCTACGTCGGCCACGGCGTCAGCACCTCGGTGCAGGACAAGTCGATCACCTACGCGATCCGCCCGGAAAAACTGCTGGTCAGCACCGTCAAGCCGCAGAACCGCTACAACTGGTCCAGCGGCAAGGTGCATGACATCGCCTACCTCGGCGGTCATTCGGTGTTCTACGTCGAGCTGCCTGGCGGCAAGATCGTCCAGTCGTTCATGGCCAACGCCGAACGCCGTGGCGCACGTCCGACCTGGGACGATCAGGTCTACGTGTGGTGGGAAGACGACAGCGGCGTGGTACTGCGCGCATGAAAACCTTCAATCAGCAATTTCTGAGACTGGTCCCCAGCGGGCGCAAGTTCGTCATCGGGATTCCATTCATCTGGCTGTTCCTGTTCTTCATGTTGCCGTTCTTCCTGGTGATGAAGATCAGCTTCTCGGAAGCGGCCCTGGCCATTCCGCCCTATTCGGAGATCTACACCTACGCCGAACAGAAATTCCAGCTGTTGCTCAACATCGGCAACTACGCCCTGCTGGGCCAGGATGAGCTGTACCTGTCTGCCTACCTGGGCTCGTTGAAGGTCGCGTTTTTCAGCACGTTGATGTGCCTGGTGATCGGCTTCCCGATGGCCTACGCCATCACCAAGGCCAGCAAGGAAGCGCAGAACGTGCTGATGCTGCTGATCATGATGCCGACCTGGACCGCGATCCTGATCCGCGTTTATGCGTGGATGGGCATCCTCAGCAACAATGGTTTGCTCAACGCGTTCCTGATGTGGACCGGGCTGACCGACCAGCCGATCGAGATCCTCAACACCAATACCGCTGTGTACATCGGGGTGGTCTATGCCTACCTGCCGTTCATGGTGCTGCCGCTGTACGCCAACCTGGTCAAGCATGATCAGAGCCTGCTGGAAGCCGCGTCGGACCTGGGTTCGAGCACTTTCAACAGCTTCTGGAAAATCACCGTGCCGCTGGCCAGGAACGGCATCATCGCCGGCTGCATGCTGGTGTTCATTCCGGTGGTCGGTGAGTTCGTGATTCCGGAACTGCTCGGCGGCCCGGAAACCCTGATGATCGGCCGCGTGTTGTGGCAAGAGTTCTTCAACAACCGCGACTGGCCGGTGGCGTCCGCCCTGGCGGTGGTGATGCTGTTGATCCTGATTGTGCCGATTCTGCTGTTCAACCGCAGCCAGGCCAAAGAGATGGAGGCACGGGGATGAAACGCTTCGGATTTTCAAAGTTCATGCTGATTTTCGGCCTGTCGTTTATCTACCTGCCGATGCTGATCCTGGTGATCTACTCGTTCAACGCCTCCAAGCTGGTAACGGTGTGGGGTGGCTGGTCGTTCAAGTGGTATGCCGGTTTGCTCGACAACACCCAACTGATGGGCTCGGTGGTGCGCTCGCTGGAAATCGCCTGCTACACGGCGGTGGCGGCGGTGGCACTGGGTACACTGGCGGCATTCGTGCTGACCCGCGTTACGCGCTTCAAGGGTCGCACGCTGTTCGGTGGCCTGGTCACCGCACCGTTGGTGATGCCTGAGGTGATCACCGGTCTGTCGCTGTTGCTGTTGTTCGTGGCCATGGCGCAGTTGATCGGCTGGCCGCAGGAACGCGGCATCGTCACCATCTGGATCGCCCACACCACCTTTTGTGCTGCCTACGTGGCGGTGGTCGTCTCTTCCCGCCTTCGCGAGCTGGACCTGTCCATCGAAGAAGCGGCCATGGACCTGGGTGCGAAGCCATTCAAGGTGTTTTTCCTGATCACCATCCCGATGATCGCACCATCACTGGCGGCCGGCGGCATGATGTCGTTCGCCCTGTCCCTGGATGACCTGGTGCTGGCGAGCTTCGTGTCCGGCCCGGGCTCCACGACCCTGCCGATGGAAGTGTTCTCGGCGGTTCGCCTGGGGGTCAAACCCGAGATCAACGCCGTGGCCAGCCTGATCCTGTTGGCGGTGTCCATCGTGACCTTCATGGTCTGGTACTTCAGCCGCCGTGCCGAAGAAAGCCGCAAGCGGGCGATCCAGGAAGCCATGGACCAGACTGCCAGCGAATCCTGGCAACAACCGAAAAAACAAATGGCGCAAGCGACGGCCTGAGGCCCCCCTGTAGGAGCGAGCATGCTCGCGAAAAACTCTAGGACGCCGCGTTGATTCAGGTAGCCCGCGTCATCGTTAACGTCCATCGCGAGCATGCCGCAAGCGGGCACCCGCTCCTACAGGGAAGCGCGCAAGCGTTAGAGCTTTTGAATAAAAGAGAAATGGAGTTGTACCGATGAAAATGTTTGGCAGGACTCTGCTGACACTGTCCTTATTGGGCGCAATCGCCACCGGCGCCCAGGCCAATGACAAGGTTCTGCGCGTCTACAACTGGTCGGATTACATTGGCCCGGACACCGTCAGGAAGTTCGAAGACGAGACCGGCATCCAGGTGACCTACGATGTGTTCGACAGCAACGAAACCCTGGAAGCGCGCCTGCTGGCGGGCAAATCCGGCTACGACATCGTCGTGCCGTCCAACAGCTTCCTGGCCAAGCAGATCAAGGCCGGCGTCTACCAGACGCTGGACAAATCGAAGCTGTCGAACTGGAAAAACCTCAACCCGGTGCTGCTGAAAAACGCCTCCGCGAGCGATCCCGAAAACGCCCATGCCATTCCGTACATGTGGGGTTCGATCGGCATCGGCTTCAACCCGCAGAAGGTCAAGGAAGTGCTCGGCGCCAACGCCCCGACCAACTCCTGGGACCTGCTGTTCAAACCGGAGTACGCCGAGAAGCTCAAAGCCTGCGGCATCAGCTTCCTCGACTCGCCGACAGAAATGATCCCGACCGCCCTGCACTACCTGGGCTACCCGGTGAACGATCAGAACAAACAGCACATCGCCGAAGCCGAGGCGCTGTTCATGAAGATTCGCCCGAACGTGGCGTACTTCCATTCGTCGAAGTACATCTCGGACCTGGCCAACGGCAACATCTGCGTCGCGGTCGGTTACTCCGGCGACGTGCTGCAGGCCAAGGCCCGCGCCCGGGAAGCCGGAGACAAGGTGAAGATCGACTACAGCATCCCGAAAGAAGGCGCCGCCAGTTTCTACGACATGCTCGCCATCCCGCGCGATGCCGCCAACGTCGAGAACGCGTACCTGTTCATGAACTTCCTGATGCGTCCCGACGTGATCGCCGACGTTACCAACAACATCGGCTACAGCAACGCCAACGCGGCGGCCACGCCGTTGGTCGACGAAGCCATCCGCAACGATCCGGGGTCCTACCCGTCGGAAGCGGTGATGGCCACGCTCTATGCCGTGCCGGACCAGCCGATCGCCATCCAGCGGATCATGACCCGTGGGTGGACCAAGGTGAAACTCGGTCAGTAGTTCACTCAAACACCTCTTCGCGAGCAGGCTCGCTCCCACAGGTACGGCATGTACCTGTGGGAGCGAGCCTGCTCGCGAAGGGGCCATAAGATTCAATGCAAATTTCAGCTTTACCCTTTTCCGTTCACGCAGCGCCTTACCACCGCTGCCTCTCCTGCAAGTAGAACGGCCTCGCCTGGCTCCCTCGGTTCAGGTGAATTTGGCGCCCTCGGGCGCCTTTTTTTTTAGGGATCAATCAACGGCCATTCAGCCAGTGCCCGATAACGGCCCTTGTGGGACTCGAACAGGGTGAATCGATCAGCCCGCAGGAAGAACTCCGGCGGTGTCGCGGACTCTGGCACCGGTGCCCGATAGTCCCGCGCCAGGGTCAGGTGCGGACGGTATTCCCTTGGGGCTTGCTCCAGCCCGAACGGCAACATCGCCTGTTCCAGGTCATACACCAGGCGCAGCAATGCCGGGGGTGCCTGCTGCGGCGCGAGCACCAACGCCCCTGCCCTGCGCCACACATCCAGGCGGTCCAGTTCCACCGTCAAACGTTCCCCCGGCGTGCGGATGGACGCCGCAGCCGTGCAGATATCGGGAACTTGCGCCACACCCACCGCTCCCAGAAACTTCAGCGTCAGGTGAAAGTTGTCCGCCGGTACCGGCCGGCCGTTGCGCAGTTGCAATGCACTGCGCCACCGGGCGATATCCCGGCGCTGGGCCGGGGCGCAGTCCAGCGCGAAGAACAGACGCTTGAACGGCTCGCGGGTATCATCGTTCATGCCGCACACCTCATGGGAAGACTGCCTGAGTGTACCCAACACCCACCTGCCGGCCAGCGTATTTCTGGCGTCGCCCGGCAGGCGCGTTATAGTTCCAGCATCCCGAAATACCGGAGGGGGCCATGCGACAAATCATCAGCAAAGAGCCATGGTGGGCCAGGCCGCCCGAGCCAGACCAGGATGAACTCACGCTGGAATGGGGCTGGCTGGTGCACTACAACGAAGGTGAGCCGCGCTTCGAGTTCATCCGCGAGCGGCCGACGGACGACGAGATTCGCCAGCGCAAGAGTTGCAGGATCACCCCGACGCCGGAGTGATCCCGCGTGCGGCGTCAGGCCTGGAGAAGTACTTCGAACCCGCCGTAGACCATGCGCTGGCCATCGAAGGGCATAGGGTTGACGTCCGGCTTCATGCGCGGGTCCTGCATCATCTTGTCCATCCCGGCATTGCGGGTGGCCTTGTCCGGCCAGATGATCCAGCCAAAAGCCACGGTTTCGTCTTCCTTGAGTTTCACCGACATTGGAAACGAGGTGACCTTGCCTTCGGGGACATCCTCGCCCCAGCATTCGACCACGCTCAAGGCACCGTTTTCCTTGAAGACCAAGGCGGCGATCTTGGCATGATTGATGTATTGCTCACGGTTGGCGGTGCGTACGGCAGCGATAAAACCATCGACATAAGACATGAGTATTTCTCCTTGGATCATTGGGTGTTCTGCTGAGTAGTCGGTTGCGCTGGCGTCCAATCGACAGTGCCTGCGCTCAAACCGACCGGCGGTTGCGTGTTGCCGCCCAGACTGCCTTCGATCTGCCCCGCCATGTAGAGCGTGCCAGCCATGACACCGGTGGTCGGGTTCTGCACCAGTTTGATCCAGGCCTTGTCGAAGGTGTTGCCCAGGCTGCTGCGGATCAGCGCCTCGCTGTCCGGCCGGTCATTGGCCTGAATGAGCGCGCGAATGCCCGCTACACCGACGGTGATCAATCCTCCAGCGAGTTTGCCCGCGGCGGCAGCCACGGCACTGGCCGCCCCGCGCGGAGCCATCTCGGCTTGCATGCGCTGGCTGGCGCGCTTGGCCACCGGCGCCATCGCGGTGTCGGTCGAACCCACGCCCCTGCCACCGCCGGCCTTATGGATTTTGTCGATCAACGCGGCGTAGGCCGGCAAAGTGTCCAGCGATTGGGCTTGCACGATCTGGTACAACGAGGCGTCCCGTGCCGGCGGCGGCCCGAGGGCGATGGCCGGGATTTTCTGGATGCGCCCGTTGAGCTGGGCCATCGGCACACCGTGGCGGGTGGAGATTTTCTGCAGTTCTTCCTTGAGAATGTCGACGTAGAACGCCGATGCCTGGCCGAGAATCGCATCGGGGTCGATTTCCACCGCCACCGGGGCCAGGACTTTTTCCTGATAGGCTTCGAGCAGGTAGGCCGCCAGGCGCTTGGCCGAGTCGTCCTGCTCACCCTGGGCGCTGATGGTGTACCAGCTGACCTTCATCGACAGCCATTCCTGGGTCCAGTAACTGCTGAACCACGGAATGAAGTTCTCTTCGGTCAGTTCATAGACCCGCGTGCGCCAATAATCCATGGCGCCGCGGGCGTAGATTCGGGTCTGCTCGGTGGCCGATTGCGACGCGGCGACGATCTCCCGGTCCACTTGCTGCCAGGTGCTCGCGGGAACGATGACCGGCGCCACAACCACTGGCGCACGCGCAGGCGCGGCACACCCCGCCAACACCACCAGCACGGCAATGATCAGCGAACGCAGGTTCACGATGGCGGCTTCCTGCAGTTTGCGCCGGGCGGGATGCCCGACATGCGAAGCTTCGCTTTAAGTATAGGTGGCAGTGTTCCCGAGGCCGCCTTCGCGAGCAGGCTCGCTCCCACCCTGGTCGGCGGTGAATCAGTGGGAGCGAGTCGGCAGACAATGCAAATTGCACCATCACTGGCATCGATATTCACCATCGCCGCGATTGCCTTCCGCTTGTCGACCGTCAGCGTAGGATCAATCCCAAGCCACCACGAAAGCCCGATTCGGAGGGGAATATCATGCTGATCCATCTGCTGACCTGCCTGGCCCTGACGGCGCTCACATTGAGCGTGTTTGCCTGGTACGTTCTGAGCGAGGAGCAAACATCATGATTCGCACCGTTACCCTCGCCGTGCGTTTTCCGGTGTTTGGCAATAATTTCTACGCGCAGAAATTCGAGTCACGTAAAGAGTTGACTCTGATGTTCGACAAAAATTTCGAAGCATTGCTGATCCCGGCAGCCGGTCATCACTTCAGCAACGAAGTGGTCGGGCTCAATGATCAGTTCCGTTTCTTGAATGACGTGCTGGTCGAGCACCTGCTGGATACCGAGCTGGCAAAAAGCCCGGGCCGTTCGTTCGGGTTCTGACAACGACCGCCGGTCGCCCGGACACGGACGGGAACCGCTCACAACGTGCGCTGGCTATTGCCAATCCCCTTGGCAATATCGATCCCCCAATCCATCGCCGCTTCCATGTCCAGCATATGCGGGCGTGGATCGTGGTTTTCATCGATGGCGGTGCCGTCGGGCCGATAGACGCCGATGAACATGCCCAGCGAACCGTCTTTCAGTATCTCGGCCTTGACTTTGATATTGCATCCGTTCGATAGCGTTTCCTTGTGCTCCATATGGCGCTCGGTCATGGCTGCGTTCCTCCCCTCGCTGGATTCAAACCCTACCCGCCATGCTAGCTCAGCCCCCGCAAATGCGCCGAGCCGCTGGACCGGAGGCCGGCCCTGCCAGTGTCGCAATGCCACCTATACTTAAGACCACCTCCCCCCAAGGGATCTGCACGTCCCACAATAGAAAGCAGAGGTGGAACATGGTCTGGCAGCAAGTCTACGATCCGTTCGGCAACCCGGTGCTTTCAACGCTCATGGCGGCTTTGCCGGTGGTGGTGATGCTGGCGTCCCTCGCATTTTTCCATGTCAAGGCACACCTGGCGGCGTTGCTCGCCCTGGCCTCGGCGTTGCTGATCGCGATCTTCGCCTTCGGCATGCCGGCGAACATGGCAGGTACGGCGGCGCTGTTCGGTGCAGCCAATGGCCTGCTGCCGATTGGCTGGATCGTGTTGAACATCATCTTCCTGCACCGCCTGACCACCGAGAACGGTTCGTTCAAAGTGCTGCAAGACTCCCTGGCGCGCATCACCGATGACCGGCGCCTGCAATTGCTCCTGATCGCGTTCTGCTTCGGTGCGTTTTTCGAAGGCGCGGCCGGTTTCGGTACGCCGGTGGCGGTGACCGGGGCGATTCTGATCGGGCTGGGGTTCTCGCCGCTCGCCGCCTCGGGGCTGGCGCTGATCGCCAATACCGCCCCCGTGGCGTTCGGTGCCCTCGGCACGCCGATCATCACCCTGGCCAAGGTCACCGGGCTGGATGAAATGGAGCTGTCGATGATGGTCGGCCGGCAGCTGCCGTTCTTCTCGGTGCTGGTGCCGTTCTGGCTGATCTGGGCCTTTGCCGGCTGGCGCAAGATGCTGGAAATCTGGCCGGCGATCCTGGTGGCCGGGGTCAGTTTCGCCGTGCCGCAGTTCCTCGTGTCGAACTATCACGGGCCGATGCTGGTGGACGTGATCGCCGCGCTGATTTCCATGGCCTGCCTGGCCGGTTTCCTCAAGGTCTGGAAACCGGCCACGGTACACACTTCCGCGGCACTGTCGGGCCGGGTCGACAACTCGAAGATCGACGCCGAGCACGACGAAAAGCCCGTACCCACTGCAACCTTCGCCAACGAGGCGAAACCGGCGGTCATGCGCGCATGGATGCCGTGGATCATCCTCACGATCTTCGTGTTCATCTGGGGCACCCAGGGCTTCAAGAACACCTTCGACACCCGCCCGGCGATCGATCCGCAAACCAGCTCGGCCAAACTCGACCCTCAGGGCAAACCACTGCGCGAGGCCAACCCGGTGTTCGCGCCGGTCGTGACCTTCACCACCCTGCACTTGCAGGTCGAAAAAGTCCCGCCCGTGGTGCCTGCGCCGAAAACCGAAGAGGCGGTCTACAAGTTCACCTGGTTCACCGCCACCGGCAGCGGCATCCTGCTGGCGGCGATTGTCGGCGGCCTGCTGATGGGCTACTCGATCCCGCAACTGATTCGCCAGTACCTGCGCACCCTGTGGGTGGTGCGTTACTCGCTGATCACCATTGCGGCGATGCTCGCATTGGGCTTCCTCACACGCTACTCCGGCCTGGATGCGACCATGGGCCTGGCCTTCGCCGCGACGGGCATTTTCTACCCGATGTTCGGCACCCTGCTCGGCTGGCTCGGCGTGGCGCTGACCGGCTCGGACACCGCGTCCAACGTGCTGTTCGGCGGTTTGCAGCGGGTGACCTCCGAGCAGTTGGGCATCAGCCCGGTGTTGATGGCCGCCGCCAACAGTTCCGGCGGGGTCATGGGCAAGATGGTCGATGCCCAATCGATCGTGGTCGCCTCCACCGCTACCCGCTGGTACGGCCATGAAGGGGAAATCCTGCGCTACGTGTTCTTCCACTCGATTGTGCTGGCGATCCTGGTCGGCGGGCTGGTGACATTGCAGGCGTATGTCGCACCGTTCAGCCACATGGTGGTGGGCGGCCATTGAATCGAGTGCAAGCGTTATCTGCTTGAACCTGATTCCTGTGGGAGCGAGCCTGCTCGCGATGGCGGAGTGTCATTCAACATAAATGTCGAATGGTCTGCCGCTATCGCGAGCAGGCTCGCTCCCACAGTGGATGGTGGTAGTCGAACAGACAACGATCCCATGGACAGCCGAGCCTGATAGGCCAATGATGAAAGTCAGTGGCCTCCAGCGAGAATCGTGATCCCATGAACATTCTCTACGATGAGCGCGTTGACGGCGCCTTGCCCAACGTCGACAGACAGGCGCTGCTCCATGCCCTGCAAACCCGCTTGCCGGCTCTGGAGATCCTGCATCAGCAGGAGGAACTCAAGCCCTACGAATGCGATGGACTGTCGGCCTATCGCACCACCCCGATGCTGGTGGTGCTGCCCCGGCATATCGACGAGGTGCAAGGGGTGCTGCGCGTCTGCCATGAACGGCAGGTCCCCGTGGTGGCCCGGGGGGCCGGCACCGGTTTGTCCGGTGGTGCGCTGCCTCTGGAGAAAGGCGTGCTGCTGGTGATGGCACGCTTCAACAACATCCTGCACATCGATCCCGCCGCCCGTACCGCAAGGGTTCAGCCCGGCGTGCGCAATCTGGCGATTTCCCAGGCTGCCGCGCCGTTCGGCCTGTATTACGCGCCGGACCCCTCCTCGCAAATCGCCTGCTCCATCGGCGGCAACGTCGCGGAAAATGCCGGTGGCGTGCACTGCCTGAAGTACGGCCTGACCGTGCACAACGTACTCAAGGTCGACATCCTCACCGTCGATGGCGAGCATCTGAGCCTGGGCTCCGATGCCCTCGACGCCCCCGGTTTCGACCTGCTGGCACTGTTCACAGGCTCCGAAGGCCTGCTCGGGGTGATTACCGAGGTCACGGTCAAACTGCTGCCCAAACCCCAGACCGCCAAGGTGCTGCTGGCGGCGTTCGATTCCGTGGAAAAAGCCGGACGCGCAGTCGGCGACATCATTGCCGCCGGCATCATCCCCGGCGGCCTGGAAATGATGGACAACCTGGCCATCCGCGCCGCCGAGGACTTCATCCACGCCGGTTATCCGGTGGATGCACAAGCCATCCTGCTGTGCGAACTCGATGGTGTCGAAGCCGATGTCTGCGATGACTGCGACCGGGTGCGCCAGGTTCTGCAACAGGCCGGCGCGATCGAGTTGCGCCAGGCCAGGGATGAAGCCGAGCGCGTGCGTTTCTGGGCCGGGCGCAAGAATGCCTTCCCGGCGGTGGGTCGCCTCTCGCCGGACTATTACTGCATGGACGGCACCATCCCCCGGCGCGAACTGCCCGGCGTTCTGCAGGCCATCGCCGAACTGTCGAACGAATACGGCCTGCGGGTGGCAAACGTGTTCCACGCCGGCGACGGCAACATGCATCCGTTGATTCTGTTCGACGCCAACCAACCCGGTGAACTGGATCGAGCCGAAGCCCTGGGCGGCAGGATTCTGGAGTTGTGCGTGAAAGTCGGCGGCAGCATCACCGGGGAACACGGGGTGGGCCGCGAGAAGATCAACCAGATGTGCACGCAGTTCAACAGCGATGAACTGACCCTGTTCCATGCCATCAAAGCCGCCTTCGACCCGAGCGGCCTGCTCAACCCCGGCAAGAATATTCCGACCCTGCACCGCTGCGCCGAATTCGGTGCCATGCATGTGCATGGCGGTCAACTGCCCTTCCCCGGGCTGGAGCGTTTCTGATGCGCGGCCCTGACGTTTTCGATGACAGCCAGTCTCTGCTGGAACAGGTCAATCAGGCGCTGGAAGACGCCACGCCGTTGCGCATTCAGGGCTCCAACAGCAAAGGCTTTCTCGGGCGAACCACCGCCGGGGAAATTCTCGATACTCGCTCGCACCGGGGCATCGTCAGCTACGACCCGACTGAACTGGTGATCACCGTCCGCTGCGGCACCCCGCTGTCGGAACTGGCGCAAGTGCTGGATGACGCGCAACAGATGCTGCCCTGCGAGCCGCCGTCCTTCGGCGACGGTGCCACCGTCGGCGGCATGATCGCCTGCGGGTTGTCCGGGCCACGGCGCCCGTGGTCTGGCTCGGTGCGGGATTTCGTCCTCGGCACGCGGGTCATCACAGGGCAAGGCAAGCTGTTGCGCTTCGGTGGCGAGGTGATGAAAAACGTCGCCGGCTACGACCTGTCGCGCCTGATGGCCGGCAGTTACGGCTGCCTCGGGCTGATCACCGAGGTCTCGCTCAAAGTGCTGCCCAAACCCCGGCAATGCTTGAGCATCAGCCTGGAAATGGACATCGAACGGGCCTTGCCGAGCCTGGCGCAATGGGGCCAGCAACCATTGCCGATCAGCGCGGCCTGTCACGACGGGACACGCCTGCACCTGCGCCTGGAGGGCGGTGAAGGCTCGGTGGCGGCGGCCCATGAGCGCCTCGGCGGCGAACGGCTGGCCCCTGCATTCTGGGGCGATCTCAACGAACAGCGCCTGAGCTGCTTCGATGAGGACCAGCCGCTGTGGCGCCTGTCCCTGCCGCACAACACGCCGGTCCTGGCGCTGCCGGGTCGCCAGTTGATCGACTGGGGCGGCGCCCAGCGCTGGTTGAAGTCCGATGCCGAAGCGGCGTTCATCCGCCAGGTCGTCGACGAGGTCGGCGGCCACGCCACCTGCTTCAGCCACGGCCTGACCGACACCCCGTTCCACCCGCTGCCACCGGCGCTGATGCGTTATCACCGCCACCTCAAACAACAACTCGATCCACGGGGCATCTTCAACCCCGGACGCCTGTACGCGGAGCTTTGAACCATGCAGACGACCTTGAGTGAACGCGCCAGCCATCTGCCCCGTGCCGCAGAAGCCGAAAGCATTCTGCGCACCTGCGTGCACTGTGGGTTCTGCAATGCCACCTGTCCGACCTACCAATTGCTCGGCGATGAACTGGACGGACCGCGGGGCCGCATCTACCTGATCAAGCAAGTGCTGGAAGGCAACGAAGTCACGCAAAAGACCCAGCAACACCTGGATCGCTGCCTGTCGTGTCGCAATTGCGAAACCACCTGCCCGTCGGGCGTCGATTACCACAACCTGCTGGACATCGGGCGGGCGGTGGTCGATGCGGCGGTGCCGCGCCCGCTCGGTCAACGCCTGTTGCGCGAAGGGTTGCGCCAGACCGTACCGCATCCGGATCTGTTCAAGAGCCTGGTCGAAGGCGGACAGGTGTTCCGCGCCCTGCTGCCCGGCCCCCTGCAAAGCAAGCTGCCGCGCAGTGTCTACCCGGCCAAGCCGCGCCCCATGACTCACCGTGAGCGCCAGGTGCTGATGCTCGAAGGTTGCGTGCAGCCCGGCCTGTCACCCAACACCAATGCCGCCGCCGCGCGGGTGCTGGACCGGTTGGGAATCAGTGTCATCGCGACCCGCGAAGCCGGTTGCTGCGGCGCCGTGGACTACCACCTGGACGCCCAGGCCGCCGGTCTCGACCGCGCCCGGCGCAACATCGACGCATGGTGGCCGGGCATCGAAAAAGGCGCCGAGGCGATTGTGCAGACCGCCAGCGGTTGCGGCGCCTTCATCAAGGATTACGGCCATCTGCTCGCCAGCGACCCGGCCTATGCCGACAAGGCGAAAAAAGTCAGCGAACTGGCCCGGGACCTGGTGGAGGTCTTGCGCGACGAACCCCTGGAAAAACTCGGGATCCACGCCTCCCAACGCCTGGCCTTCCATTGCCCCTGCACCTTGCAGCACGGGCAAAAGCTCGGCGGTGCCGTGGAAGCGCTGCTGAGCGGCCTCGGTTTCAACCTGACGCCCGTCCCCGACGGGCACCTGTGCTGTGGCTCGGCGGGCACCTATTCGCTGACCCAGCCCGAACTGTCGCGACAACTGCGCGACAACAAGCTCAACGCCCTGGAAAGCGGTCACCCCGAGGTGATTGTCACGGCCAACATCGGTTGCCAGTCGCACCTCGACGGCGCGGGCCGGACCCCGGTGCGGCACTGGATCGAACTGGTCGAAGCCGCCCTGCCATAAGCGACCCTGGAGATGCCCATGAACAGCAAAGCCGTCCTGACCCAGACCGAAGTCGGCCAGATCATCAAAGCCGCCCGCGCCGAAGCCCAGGCCAATCAATGGGCGGTCACCATCGTGGTGGTCGATGACGGCGGCCACCCGCTGGCCCTGGAACGCCTCGACGGCTGTGCGCCGAGCAGCGCGTACATCGCCACCGAAAAAGCGCGCACCTCGGCCCTCGGGCGGCGCGAATCGAAAAGCTATGAGGACATGGTCAACAGTGGGCGCTACGCTTTCCTGTCGGCACCGGTGCTGACGTCGCTGGCCGGTGGCGTGCCGATCGTTTTCGATGGGCAGGTGATCGGTGCTGTCGGGGTGTCGGGCGTCAAGCCCGAACAGGATGCACAAGTGGCCAAGGCCGGGGCGCAGTGCCTGGAATGAAATTTTGACACCACCACTTACCCCCTGTAGGAGCGAGCCTGCTCGCGAAAGCGCCATATCAGGCGAAACCTGTGTTGAATGACACTACGTGATCGCGAGCATGCTCGCTCCTACAGGGGTCGTGTTAAACCAGCCGAGAGGAATTGCTGCAATGACCCGCCTGACCGCAAAAGACTTCGCCCCCGAACTGCTGGAGCTCTACGACTACTACGCCCACGGCAAGATCAACCGCCGGGAGTTTCTCGACCGTGCGGCGTTGTTTGCCTTCGGCGGTTTGACCGCTGGCGCCCTGCTCGCCGCGCTCAGCCCCGACTATGCGCTGGCCGAGCAGGTCGAGTTCACCGATCCGGACATTCTTGCCGAATACGTCACCTACCCGTCGCCCAAGGGCCACGGCGAGGTTCGCGGTTACCTGGTGCGTCCGGCCAAGGCCAGCGGCAAGGTGCCGGCGGTGGTGGTGGTGCACGAGAACCGTGGGCTCAACCCCTACATCGAAGACGTGGCGCGGCGTCTGGCCAAGGCCGGCTTCATCGCCCTCGCCCCGGACGGCCTGAGTTCGCTCGGCGGTTATCCCGGCAATGACGACAAGGGCCGCGAACTACAGGCCTCGGTCGACCCGGAAAAGCTGATGAACGACTTTTTCGCCGCCGTCGAGTGGATGATGAAACACCCGGCCGCCACAGGCAAAGTCGGCATCACCGGGTTCTGCTACGGCGGTGGCGTGACCAATGCCGCGGCCGTGGCCTACCCGGAACTGGGAGCCGCCGTGTCGTTTTATGGCCGTCAGCCGGCAGCCGAGGAAGTGCCCCGGATCAAGGCCCCGTTGATGCTGCACTATGGCGAACTGGATACGCGTATCAATGAAGGCTGGCCCGCCTTCGAGAAAGCATTGAAGGCCGGGGGCAAGACCTATGAGGCCTACTTTTACCCGGGCTGCAACCATGGCTTCCACAACGACTCGACGCCGCGTTATGACGAAGCGGCGGCCAAACTGGCGTGGGAGCGGACGTTGGGGTGGTTTCGCAAGTATCTGGTTTGACCGCAAGAACCTGGTCAGCATGGCCGGCCTCTTCGCGAGCAGGCTCGCTCCCACATTGGATTTCGGTCGAACACAGATTTCATGTTCACCGAAGCCCCCTGTGGGAGCGAGCCTGCTCGCGAAAGCGGTCTGACTGCTGGTGATTACTTCGGCTGAGCCACAGTCCGCAGATACGGCTTGAGGGTCTTGAAGCCATCCGGGTATTTCTTCTTCGCATCTTCGTCAGACACTGAAGTCGGGATGATCACATCTTCACCCGGCCGCCAGTTCACCGGCGTGGCCACGGTGTGTGTGGCGTTCAGTTGCAGGGAATCGAGCAGGCGCAGCACTTCATCGAAATTGCGCCCGGCGCTCATCGGGTAGATCAGCATGGCCTTGACCTTCTTGTCCGGGCCGACGATGAACACCGAACGCACCGTGGCGTTGTCCACCGCCGTACGCGCGCCACCGCTGGCATTGGGGTGGATCATGTCGTAGAGCTTGGCCACCACCAGGTTTTCGTCGCCGATCAGCGGATAGTTGACCGCGCACCCCTGAGTCTCGGCGATGTCACCGACCCAGCGGTTGTGGTCGCTGACCGGGTCGACGCTGAGGCCGAGGACCTTGGTGTTGCGCTTGTCGAACTCCGGCTTGAGTTTGGCCAGGTAACCCAGTTCGGTAGTGCATACCGGAGTGAAGTCCTTGGGATGGGAAAACAGGATGGCCCAGCCATCGCCGATCCATTGGTGAAAATTGAGGGTGCCTTCGGTGGTGTCGGCGGTGAAATCCGGTGCTTCGTCGCCAATACGAATAGCCATGTTCGATCTCCTTGCAGTGATGGACCGGGACGCCGTCAGGGCACCAAACGCGCTTTCAACGGCATGGACGCGAGACAGTATAGGAGAGGTTCGGTGAATCACCGACCTGCGCCGGATGAGTCATCAGCTCACCAGCGCAATCAGCTGATGACGCTGGGCATCGGTCAGCATCGGACCGAAGCCTGCCCTGGCGTTTTCCGCCATGTAGCGCGGGTTGCCAGTGCCCGGAATCACGCAGGTCACCGCCGAATGCGACAGCAGGAATTTCAGCGCCAGTTGTGGCCAGGTCTTGACCCCGACTTGCGCCGCCCAGCCTGGCAGCGGTCTGTCTTTGAGTTTGGCCAGCAGGCCGCCACCGCCAAACGGCCGATTGCAGATCACCGCCACGCCCCGTTCGCGGCACAACGGCAGCAAGCGTTTCTCGACGCCGCGATCATCCAGCGCGTAGTTGATCTGCAAGAAATCCAGTGGCTCGGCCTTGAGTACCGCTTCCACTTCTTCGTAGGCCGCTGCGGTGTAATGGGTAATGCCGATGTAGCGAATGCGCCCTTTTTCCTTCCAGTGGCGCAGGGTCGGCAGGTGCGTCTGCCAGTCCAGCAGGTTGTGGATCTGCATCAGGTCGATCCGATCGGTCTGCAACAGGGCGAAGGATTGCTCCATCTGCGCCATGCCTTCTTCGCGGCCGCGGGTCCACACCTTGGTGGCCAGGAACGCCGGTGAGCGCGGTTCATGGATCGACAGCAGTTCGCCGGTAGTCTGTTCGGCGCGACCGTACATCGGCGAGCTGTCGATCAGCGTGCCACCCTTTTCGAACAACGCATCCAGTACCGCGGGCAAGTCCTTGTATTGCGCTTGCGAAGGCTCGACGTCGAATCCGCGATAAGTGCCCAGGCCTACGATCGGCAAGGGCTCGTTACTGGAAGGAATGGCGCGAGTCTGCATGGTCTTGCCTCCTGTTCCCGTCGGCGGCGCGGGTTGCGCACCCGCCGCACCGAACGTGAGGACCGCCGAAGCACCGGCAGCCAGCGTGAGTATTTCTCTACGGGTGTACCCCTCAGGATGGCTCATAAAACACTTCTCACCAGTCGCTCGGGTTCGGCCCGTTGCGCCTACAGTACGGACAACCCGCGCCACGGGGCGTTTGACTACACTCAGAAAGCCTTGCGCCAGTCACTTCCAAACCCCGAGCAGTCATGCCGCCCACTAACGTTAGTCGAATGTCGCGTCCCCTGGTGTTACTCGTCGTCATCGTCGCTGCGCTGTACCTGGTGCTGTGCGTCACGCTGTTCGTGTTTCAACGGGCGCTGATCTATTACCCGCAACCGCGCACCGTCGGAACGGCTGAAACGCTGCTCGCCCTGCCGGTCGCCGACGCAAAGGTACTGGTCACTGTCCGTTCCCACGAAGGTCCCAACGCGCTGATTTACTTTGGCGGCAATGCCGAAGACGTCTCGCGCAACCTGCCCGGATTTACCCAGGCATTCCCAGACTACGCGCTGTACCTGCTGCACTACCGTGGCTACGGCGGCAGTTCCGGCTCGCCTTCCGAAGAGGCCATTGCCGGCGATGCCATCACGTTGTTCGACACGGTTTATGCCAGCCATGGGCATGTAGCGGTGGTCGGGCGCAGCCTGGGTTCCGGAGTTGCCGTGCGCCTTGCCAGCCAGCGCCCTGCCGCGCGACTGGTGCTGATCACGCCCTACAACAGCCTCGAAGAGCTCGCCGCCCGTCAGTTCCGCTGGTTTCCTGTGCGCTGGTTGTTGAAGGACAAATTCCAGTCCTGGCGCTACGCCGCCCACATCACGGTGCCGACATTGTTGATCGCGGCCGAGCATGACGAGGTGATTGCGCGCCCGAGCACCGAGCGCTTGTATACGCACTTCGCCAAAGGCGTGGCATCACTGCGGGTGATACCGGGGACGGGGCATAACTCGATCAGCGAAAGCCCTGAATACCTCAAGGCGCTGGGGGACGGGTTGTAGCGACAACCCTAGTCCTTGTGGCGAGGGGGCTTGCCCCCGTTGGACTACGAAGTAGTCCCAGCCCAGACGATAAGATATGTCAGGCAAAACCCATGTCGGTGTTCTGCGACCGCTTCGCGGTCGAACGGGGGCAAGCCCCCTCGCCACAAACTGCAAAGTCACTGTCGGCAATCCGACATGACCATTGGTCCGAGATTGTGTTCTTCGCCTAATAAAAACATATTTTTATGTCTATATTGATATTGTCGAACGTTCCCACTCTCAGAGGGTGCCGTCATGAATATCAAAACCCTGGCTTTGCTCCTGCTGGCTTTCTGTGCGCAACCGGTCTGGAGCCAGACGCCTGCCGCTTCCCCCGCCTCACCCGCCGCTGCCGAAAGCCCCGCGCTGACCACTCGCCTGGCCCTGCGCGACCTTTGGGTCGAACACATTTTCTGGATCAGAAACTACGCACTGGCCAATCAATCCGCCGACCAGAAGCAAGCCAAGGTCGCGGCGGACCAGGTGGTCGACAACGCCACCAAAATCGCCAATAGCATCGCCCCGCTCTACGGCCAGCCCGCGGCGGATCAACTGCTCAAGCTGCTCGCCGGTCACTGGGGTGCAGTGAAACACTACAGCGATGCCACGGTGGCCAAAGACACCAAGGGCAAAAAGGCCGCCGTCACCGATCTGACCAGCAATGCCAAGGCGATTGCGGCGTTCCTGGCCAGCGCCAACCCCAATCTGCCTGAAGCCACACTGGTCAACATGTTGTCGGCCCATGGCGGTCACCACATCGCCCAGATCGATGAGTTTGCCGCCCACGATTACGCCGGCGAAGCCCGCACCTGGGCGATGATGCGCACGCACATCCTGGCCCTGGCCGATGCGTTGACCGGTGCCCTGGTCAAGCAATTCCCGGACAAGTTCTGATAACACGCGAGGATCTCCCATGCTGGAAGGACTGGGCCGAACACAGCAAGACCTGCTCAATGCGCTGCTGCATCATGCCGGCGGCATGAGCATTGACGAGTTGGCTGAACATCTGGCTGTCACGCGCACGGCGATCCGCCAACACCTGGCGGCGCTGGAGCGCGACGGCCTGGTGTTGCGCGGCGACACCCGCCCGACGGGGCGTCGTCCGGAGCAGCTGTATCGGCTCACCGACCACGCGCGGGAGCAGTTCCCTCGCCACTATCAGCTACTGGCCAGCGTATTGATCGATGAAGTCGCCGCCATCATCGGCCCTGAAGCCCTGACCTCGCTCATGCGCAGCATGGGCCGCAAACTGGCGCTGGACCGTGAGCAACAGGTCGTGGATGAAGCCAGGATCGTCCAGCACATGAACCAGGCAGGCTACGAAGCCGAGGTGTTTTTTCGCTCAGCCGGCGACCCGGAAATCGTCGCGCACAACTGCGTGTTCCATCGCCTGGCCGCCGCCCACCCGGTGGTCTGCGAACTGGACCTGGCCCTTATCGGCACGTTGGGCGGCGCTGAAGTCGAGCACAGTGAGTGCATGGTGCGCGGCGGGCATGTCTGCCGCTTCAGGCTGCGATCGAGCCAATCCCCGAGTGTCGCGACAGAGCCTCCTGGTCACGGGTGAAAAAACCATCTGGCTGCCCTCCCGACTTCCTTCGTCGGACTCAGGCCTTTGCCCGTAAATAGACATCTTTGCGCCGTGAACCTTGTTTCACGGCGCCAGTCATAGCCCAGCGCTTTTTCCCCTTTCTTCGTAGTCATCTCATCAGAGTTGCCCGTCCATGCGCCAATCCGTCGTTGCTTCGCGCTTTTCTTCGCTGTGCCTGTTTTCCCTTCTCCCCGTTTTCGCCAGCCCTGCCCACGCCGATGGGCAACGCCAACTGGTCGACGCCATCAACGACTATCGCGCCCATCCGCAACGCTGCGACCGGCGACCGACGCAACGTTTATCTCCCCTGACGCTCAAATCGAACCTGGCCCTGCCCGTGGGTTATGGCGGTGGGTTGCGGGATCGACTCAAGGCTTCCGGCTATCAGGCCACCATGGTGCGGTCGATCCGCGTGGTGGGTGCACGGGATGCCGAAGAAGCGTTCGATATGTTCCAGGACGAGCACTGCGCCGCACTGCTCGACAATCAATACGCCGACATCGGTGTCAGCCGCGCCGGGAGCGAGTGGCAAGTGGTACTGGCCAAGCCGGTGCTCGATGGGCAGACCGGCGACCCCCGCAGCGCCGCTCAAGCGTTGCTGGCGCAGGTCAACGCAGCCCGGGCCAAACCGCGCTTTTGCGGTCGCCAGCGTTTTGCCGCCGCGCGACCGCTGTCCTGGAGTGCGGCCTTGGGTTCCGCGGCACAAGGCCACAGCAAGGACATGGCCTACGGCAACTATTTCGCCCACCAGGACCCCGACGGCGACATGCCCTCCGATCGCGCCAGGGCCGCCGGTTACCGTGGCCGGCAGATCGGCGAAAACATCGCCGCCGGGCAAGGCTCCCCGAGCAAGGCCATGGCCGGCTGGCTCGCCAGCCCCGGGCACTGCGCCAACCTGATGAACCCGATGTTCACCCAGGTCGGTGCCGCTTACGCCACCAATGCGCGCAGCGACAACGGTGTCTACTGGACGATGCTGTTTGGCGCACCCTGAGCCGCCGGCCAGGCCCACCGTGCGGGCATTAAAAAGCCCGCACTGGGCGGGCTTCGCGGGTTAATTTAAGTAGGTGGCCGGTGCTGGTCTCCGGCTTACAAGGTTTATCAGGCCTCCCACAGAAGAGTCGTGAAACTGTAATGGAACTCTTCTGCTTCACACGGCATAAGGGCTGGATCCCAGCGCGGGGATCTTTCTAACCGTGTACCCTTCGGAACGCGCCCCACGTCTCCTTGCTATCCTTTTGCGCATCAGTCTGCGTCTTCACCTACAGGTTTGAGGATAGCAAAACAGGCACGATTGCCAACCGGGCTTTTAGACCGATTTCGACCAGCACAAATCCCGGCAGGAAACAAAAATACTATCGACAAGGAGATGGCATTGCATGGATGAATTTCGCCTGTCTGCTTGAACAGAATCAGACCAGGCGCAATCGCGGGCCGGCGGCCGGCACCGCATCGTCACCCAAGCGCCCCCGCACAAACTCATTGGCCTTGCGCGTCAACTGGTCCAGATGCCGGTCGCGCTGTTTTTCCGCATCGGTCATGGCCCGTTTGCCGTGTTTTTGCAGCAGGTAGGCATGGATCTGCCGCACTTCCAGCGAGCTGTAGATCGACGCCACATCCAGCAGCGCCATCAAGCCATCGGTAACGTGGTCGCGGGTGTTCATCAACACCTGGGTCGCGCGCACGCCCACCACCTCAAAGCCCATCGCCTCGAAATACGGCACCTTGGCCACCGCGCAGGTCAGCTCGGCATGGGGATAGCGGCCGACCATTTCCCGCAGCATCCGCCGGGCCACGCCCTGGCGCCGATACTCGGCCTGCACCGCCATGTAGGCCACACCGCAGGCGTCGGGATCGTCCTGCACCGGCAGGTACAGCACAAAGCCAATCACCTTGTCCGGGTCGTCTTCGTCAGTGGCAACGATCAGCTCGACGGCAATGCCCTTTTCACCATTGAGCGCCTCCAGATACAGGTGCACCTCATAGCCGATCGCGTATTGATAGAGGTTGTACAGCAGGTTGCTGGGCGGGATCGCGACCATGCTGATGTCGGTCAGGTTGTCGACCACCATTTGCAGGATCTGGCTATTGATGTGCTCGGGGCACGGGGTCTTGAAATGGCTGATCAGGGGCATTGCGGTGACAGGCTCCGGGGCAAGGGCCGCCTATCATAACGCGCCTGGCACCCGCGGTCCGCAGTATTACCCCGGCCATCGCCGAGCCCCACCGGTGTTTGTGTCAATGTTTGCAGGGGTTGCGTTTGGGCGCTGGCAGCAGTGCATCAGGCACACTTTGTGCTGGACCAACCGCGTTTCCGCTTGCTGCCCACCACTATCCCAAACCATGGCGGGAGTGGGGAAAATGAGTGGGTGAAGGTCCCCGATGTTGAGGATTCCCACCCACTGCTGTGCTTCCGCCACAGCCTTCAATCTTTTGATACAAATCAAGCATCCACCTCTCCGAAGCCCTGCCTCGTTTGGCGCACCTCTTGCATCGACCGCTTGGCGAACGTCAGCCACATCGGCGCGCCCTGAGGGAAACCAGATGAAAAGCATGCCTGCCGCCAAATCGCTCAGTTTTTTCCGCAAATCAGGCATTGCCGCTGTGATGCTGATCAATGTCAGCATCGGCAACGCCATCGCCGTACCACTAGATGATGTCAGCCAGCCACCACCGACGGACCCCTCGGCATTCAGCGATCCCCCGGCCGATCTCGACGCCGCGTCGGCTGCCTTGCGGGCCATGCCACCCGTCAACCAGGGCTCCCTCGCCTTGCCCAATGGCGCTTTTGGCACCCGCCTCACCACGGTAACGACAGACAACGTGCTGCCGCCAGCCCTGCAGACATCCTTCAAGATCCCCACAAACGGCAAGCCCAGCCCATTGTTCGGGGCCCAGCCGTACACTCAGCAACTGCTGCTGTTCGAAGAATTCGGCACGGAAAAACTCGACCCGACACTGCCGGCACCGCCCCTGACCTTCCCGGTTCCGCTCGCTGGTCCGGCGCCCACGCAAGACCCGAACAGCATCGCCCGCAGCGGCCCTTCGCCCATGATGCTGGAAAACTTCATGCGTCAACCGGGGCTGTACCCGTTTCCGTCGCAGTTTTCCAATGTGCTGGACCGCAACCCGTGGAAAGCGCAGATCGAAGCCTTCCTCAACCGCCATCCGGTCGGCTCGCCGGCCGAAGGTCGTCCGCCAGGAAAAGGCTGGTCGCACCAGCGCTGGAATGAGTTCTTTCCACAGGTCGGCTTCAAGACCGTGCAGGCCGGCGCCCAACCCAACACCGGCATGCGCGACCGCAGGCAACTGCACAACTACGCCGTCGGTGAGTTCGGACCTGGCGGGCTCTATAACCAGACCTCGAACTCCCCGGTCCTTACGGGCACCACCAAAGGCATCAATGTTCGTTTCCACCCCAACATGCCGATTCAGAACCACAAGGCGCTCTGGACCTTCGACGGCACCTTTCCGCCAAAACTGTTGATGGTGCGTTACGGTCAACCCACGCTGATGCGCCACTACAACGCGCTGCCAATCGACCCGTCGGCCAACATGGGGTTTGGCCTGCACACCCTCACCACCCACGAACACAACGGCCACTCCCCGGCCGAAAGCGATGGCTTTGCCGGTGCGTTTTTCTTTCCGGGGCAGTACTACGACTATCGCTGGCCGATACAACTGGCCGGTTACGACACCATCAACACCAGCGCTCAGGATCCGCACGCGGCGTTCCCCTGCGCCCCGGGCGAAACCCTGTACGTCAACGATGCCACGCCGGGCCTCAAGACCTGCAACAACGGCAGCATCAAGATCCGTGGCGACTGGCATGAAACCATGAGCACCCACTGGTTCCACGACCACATGCTCGATTTCACCGCGCAGAACGTCTACAAGGGCAACGCGGTGATGATGAACTATTACAGCGCCCTGGATCGTGGTAACGAAGCCTTCGAAGACGGCATCAACCTGCGCCTGCCCAGCGGTTCGGCGCTGCCTTGGGGCAACCGCGACTATGACGTCAACCTGGTGGTGGCCGACAAGGCCTGGGACGCCAATGGCCAACTGTGGTTCAACCCGTTCAACACCGACGGTTTCCTCGGCGATCAGGTCCTGGTCAACTGGCAGTACCAACCGCGCCTGAATGTGCGGGCGCGCAGCTATCGCTTCCGCATCCTCAACGGCTCGGTGTCGCGCTACTTCAGGATCGCGCTGGTGCGTGAAGTCGCAGGCACCGGCGGCGAGTTTCCCGGCCCGGCCGGTTCCGGCGTGTCTTATACCCGCGTGCCGTTCCACTTGATCGCCAACGACGGCAACCTCATGGAGCATGCCGTGCCGTTCGACGGCAGCATGGACCTGGATGGTGACGGCGACGTGCAGGACCACAACGCCATCCTGCCCACCCAGGGCATCGCCGAGCGTCTCGACATCATCGTCAACTTCGCGAAAAACGGCATCTCTGTGGGCGACAAGCTGTACTTCGTCAACCTGATGGAGCACCACGACGGCAAGGGGCCGGAGTCTACAATGCTGAGCCTGGCCGACGTGCTGTCCGGCAAGTACAAGGCGGTGCTCAAGTCGGGCAGCAAAGGGCTGGAATGGGACGCCGGCGACCCGGCAGTGGGCAAGTTCATGCAAATGGTGGTGCAGCCTTATACCGGCACGGACGTGAGCATGAACCCCGCCGACTTCGAACCCGCCAAACCGGGTAAACCGGCCGGCAAAACCATGATCCCGCTGACCCTCAACCGTGACGATCCGGTGGTGCAGACCAAGCTCAAGGCGGCACGGCATCGCGAGTTCATCTTCGGCCGCTCCGACGGCACCGACGAAACCCCCTGGACCATCAAGACCGACGGTGGGCTGTTGGGCTTCCCCATGGACCCTCGAATCATCAGTGCCGCTCCGCAACTGGCTAACGGCCCGACCCCTGCCGGGTTCTCCGGTGACGGCACCCTTGAGGTGTGGAAAATCAAGACCGGCGGCAACGGCTGGAACCACCCGGTGCACGTGCACTTTGAAGAGGGGATCATCCTCCACCGCGATGGCAACCCTCCTCCGGAATGGGAAAAATGGGCGCGCAAGGACGTCTATCGCATCGGCGAGGGCATCGACAGCTCGGTTGACGTGGAAATGGCGATCCGCTTCCGTGAATTCGCCGGGACCTACATGGAGCACTGCCACAATACCCAGCACGAAGATACCTCCATGTTGCTGCGCTGGGATATCGAGCACCCCGGCCAGTTCCAGTTGATGCCAGCGCCCCTGCCTGGATGGGACGGCGTCACCTACGTCAACTCTTCCGCGCTGCCAACCTTCCGCACCGGCGATACCCGTGCCAATAACGATGGAGACAACAAAAAACCGATCGCCAACCCCGACAGCGCCGTCAGCAATGGCCAACCGGTGACCATCAACGTGCTGGCCAACGACAGCGACCCTGACGGTAACGTGCCACTCAAAGTGGTGGGCCTGGAGCAACCGGACTCTGGCAAGGGCATGGTCAGCACCGATGGAACGCGCGTGACCTACACACCACCGGCCACGATCCCCGCACCGTTCACCGCGACCTTTACCTATAAGGCTGCCGATGCCAAGGGTGCGGAATCGACATCGGCAACGGTGTCCGTGGCGGTCTCGGCGGCGGCCGTCGAGAACCTGATCGTCACCAGCGCGACCGTCACCGCCCGCAGCAACGGCCGCTACTACTGGGCGCTGTCCGGCACCACCTCCCGTGGCACGGGCAACACCATCAAGGCGACGGCCACGACCACAACCGGTTCGGTGAACCTCGGCACCGCCACCCTGACGCCTACGGCGACAGGCGCGCGCTGGAACATCGCCGTGACGACCGTCGGCGCCACCCCGACGCCCAACCCGACAGCGACCATCACATCGGCCTTCGGCAAAACCGTGACGGTGCCAGTGCACTAGCGCGGGATGATCGGCGCCCGGTCCATGCAATGTGGGCCGGGCGCTTTTTTTTGGAATGCGGGCAAACCCCAATGAAACCCACATTTTCGGTTTGCTGCCATACACAAATTTTGCTTTCACCAACGATCCCTGTGGGAGCGAGCCTGCTCGCGAAGAGGCCGGCACTTCCAACATCATCGTTGACTGACACTGCACCTTCGTCGGAACGCCGCCCGGAGCAGGCTCGCTCCCACAATTGGATCGCTGTCGTTCAAAAATCCTGTGTTCACCGGCGATCCCTGTGGGAGCGGGCCTGCCCGCGAAGAGGCCAGCACATCCAGCATCATCGTTGACTGACACTGCGCCTTCGCGAGCAGGCTCGCTCCCACAATTGGATCGCTGTCGTTCAAAAATCCTGTGTTCACCGGCGATCCCTGTGGGAGCGGGCCTGCCCGCGAAGAGGCCGGCACATCCAACATCTTCGTTGACTGACACTGCGCCATCGTCGGAACGCCGCCCGGAGCAGGCTCGCTCCCACAATTGGATGGCTGTCATTCACAAATCCTGTGTTCACCGGCGATCCCTGTGGGAGCGGGCCTGCCCGCGAAGAGGCCAGCACATCCAGCATAATCGTTGACTGACACTACGCCTTTGTCGGAACGCCGCCCGGAGCAAGCCCGCTCCCACAATTGGGTCGCTGTCGTTCACAAATCCTGTGCTCACCAACGATCCCTGTGGGAGCGGGCTTGCCCGCGAAGAGGCCGGCAAATCCAACATCATCGTTGACTGACACTACGCCATCGCCAGTGAATCAGCGCTCTCCCGTCACCGCTGCGGCGCCACCATCCGAAAGCGGATATTGATCTCGTTGGACACCACACTGTCCGCCCACTCGCCCTCGCCTATCTTGAAGTCGTCACGCTTGAGCACCAGGTCGCCAACGAAGATGCCGATGGAGCTCTCCGACTTCAGCAGCACTGGCACACTCACCTCCCGAGTGAGCCCGCGCAGGGACAGTTTGCCGGTGATGGTGTAGCGGTTATTGCCGAGGGCCTTGATGGACGTCGATTCGAAGGTCGCTACCGGATAAGTCGCGGTGTCGAACCACGGCGGTTTTTGCAGCTCGGTGTTGGCTTCGCTGCTGCCGGCGTCGATGCTGCTCAAGTCGATGGTCAGCGCCGCGCGGGCGGCGCCGGGGCTATCGGTGTCGAAGTCGAGAGTGGCCTTGAACTTGCCGAACGTACCGAAGACTCGCGACCCCATCTGCTGATAGGTGAAACTCAAAGTGCTGGCCTTGGCGTTCACCTCCTTGTATTCCACGGCTTCAGCGAACGGCGCCAGGCCGAACACCAAGGTGCCGGCCAGAACAACGCAACGCGCGGATCGAAGGTTCATGGCACTCTCCGGGAGGGCTCCCGTCTTGAGTTGGCGTGCCGCACAGATCGATCGGCACCAGATGGACTAAAGCAAACAACCGGCGTTTATTCCACTTCCCACGGCGGTTTGCGACCGCCTGCCGCTGGCGGTCCGTACTACCCACACGCCTCGCGTTGCCATGCCCGCTGCAACAGCTCGATCACCTCGGCATCCTGGGTCTGGGAAAAGTCCACGTACCAATGACCAATCGCCGTAAACCACTCGGGCATCAGCGGGCAGACCAGTTCATCCACTTCGCTGCGCAAGGCCTCCACTGTCTCGATCGGCGCCACCGGCACCGCCACCACGATGCGCGATGGCACCTGCACCCGCAGCGCCTGGATTGCCGCCCGCATCGAAGCACCGGTGGCCAGGCCATCGTCGATCAGGATCACCACCTGGTCCTTGAGTTGCACCGGCGCCCGTTCCCCGCGGTAGACCTTCTCGCGGCGCAGCAGTTCGCGGGTTTCCCGTTCGACCACGGCGTCAAACGCGGCGCGATCGATCGGGTGCGCGCGCAATGCCTCTTCGTTACGAATCCGGATACCACCACTGGCAATCGCCCCCATGGCGTACTCCGGACGGGACGGCACCCCGAGCTTGCGCACCAGCATCAGGTCCAGGCGAACCTTCAGCGCCGTGGCCACTTCATAGGCCACCGGCACGCCGCCACGGGGCAAGGCCAGAATGATCACATCGGGGCGATTGGCATAAGGCAGCAACGGCTCGATCAAACGCCGCCCCGCCGCTGCTCGGTCTTGCAGGATGGAATGGGACAAGGGGCTCATTGGAAACCTCCCCAGGCGAACACGCCTGTCGGCTCACAGCCCCCAAATTGTCGACCTCATGCAGGCCGACTTCAAGCACAACGGCCTACACCAACCGCTCGATCTTCTGATGCTGCCACACCAGCTTGTAATACAGCGTCTGCAACACCAGCATCCCCAGATACGCCACCGGAAACGCCATCCACACCCCTTGCAGCCCGAACTTAGCATCCAGCAGATACGCCGCCGGCAACTGAACCCCGACCACGCAGACAATGGAAATCGCCACCGGCACCATCACCGTGCCGCTGGCGCGCATGATGCCGCCGATGATCGCCTGGAAACCGAACACCAACAGGCTCCAGAGCATGATGTGCAGCAGGTGCTCGGCCATGTCGAGTGTCGCTTCTTCAGTGAGGAACGACGCCAGCAGCCAGCTCGACAACAAGTAGCCGAGCACCACCAGGCCACCGGTCAAGCACACATTGATCATCAGCCCGGTCTTCAGGATCGGCCCGATACGCTCGATGCGCCCCGCCCCGATCGCCTGCGCCCCGAGGATCGACGCGGTAATCGCAATCGACAGCGCCGGGAACTGCACGTAATTGACGATCTGCGTCACCGCGCCATACGCCGCCGTCGCCTGGGAACCGTGCCGGTTCACCAGCGCCAGAATCACCAGCTCCGACAGCGACAACACCACCATCTGCAACCCGGTGGGCAAACCGATGCGCAACACCTTGCCGAGAATCGCCATGTCCAGCTTCATCGCCGCAAAGAACTCACGGTCCGGCGCCAGTGGGTGGTCCTTGCCAAGCAAGCGCCACGCCAGCAGCCCCATCGCCACCAGGTTACCCACCAACCCGGCAACCGCCGCACTCTGAATCCCCATCGGCGCAAAACCCAACCAGCCGCGAATCAACGCCGGCGTCAACGCCAACCCGACCATGGTCGACACCACCAGCGCCATCAACGGCGACAAGGTATCGCTCACCCCGCGCAACAACTGGGTGAACAACACGTACACCAACAGCGACGGCATGATCCACAACATCACATGGGCATACGCCACCGCATCGTCCAGCACATCCGCCGGCGTCCCCAACCCCACCAACGCCGACCGCGCAAACACACTACCCACCACCGCCGCCGCCAACCCGATCAACAGCCCCAGCAGCACAGTCGCCCCGGCAATCGTCTTCACCAGATGCGTCTCCCGCGCCCCCCACGCCTGCCCGATCAACACCCCCGCGCCAGCGCCAAGGCCGATCACCAGGGCGATGAAAAAAAACACGATGGGGAACATCCCCGACACCGCCGCCAACGCCTGAGTGCCGAGCATTTGGCCGATATAGATGCTGTTGACCGTGCCGGACATCGATTGCAGGAAGTTCGACAGCACCATCGGGGCGAGGAAAAACAGGTAGGTTTGCCAGAGGGGGCGCTGGGGGGTTGGGGTTTGCATTAGCGAAGGTCCATCTCGACGGCGGGAACGATGATTAAGGATAGCGCGGGTAGCTGAAACCAAGGGCCGTGAACATCTCAGGTCTGTGTTTGGATTTCCAGCGACGGGGGGGGTGAAAGGTCTGAAGTTTCATCGACACCAGTCCTACACAAAGCTCGGAATGCCTCACCTACCGCACTGATCTCGTGCGGCTTATAGTCGGCGCCGTCGCCCAAATGGCGGCCGGGTTTGGCGACCTGATCATAGAGAATGCGAAGGCTACCCGCTTTATTGCAGGTATCATCGCACCCGCAAAGCCGCTGTCATGGCGGCTGTGCGCGGGAGACCTACGGGTCTGCCGGTTTTCTCTGTGCCGGTTCGCCAACCTGCGCACAGCTGCCACCCAATCGTTTGGCGACGACTGAGTGACGGCCTTGAGCCCATCAAACAGAGATCTTCACAATGAATCGATACATGCCCCTCACCGGAATCGACCTGGTTCCGGCTTCCCTGCTCATCGACACCCAAGCGCCTCTCGACGTTCTGCAAGCCATGGCGGATTACCGTATTCGCACGGTTACGCAGGTGCTGGAAAACATCGCCTACCGATCAGAACTTGGTTGCGACACGGTGGTGTTGGAGGACTTTGCCAAGTTGCTGGTCATTCCGTTGCGGGATGGTTGTGATTTGATGGATGTGATTGGGCGGCGGTTGCGGGCGCAGGCTGCGGAGTGAATGAAAGCGGGCATCAAAGGTGCCCGTTTTTTTCCTCAAAAGACGAGGGACGATTCAGTTTCCCATTCAACTGACCTTGCTGCGATACCAGACGACAGTACTACCATCTTCAGCATGGGTTTTTCGTATTTCGAACTGCTGTGACTCGTGCAGGGCATGTCTCCAACTGCTGCAACCGTAGCGCTTGGGCGTCTGTATCTGGATAGGCATCACCAATCCAGCGAATGACTGTTTGCAGACGAGTCCAGCCATCTTCGGCGAACTTGATTTCTGCTTCGCGTAAACAACCGCATATCCCACTAGCAGGCCAATCGACTGAGCCATCCACCCGAATACCGTCCAACTCACCTTCAAATATTTGGCTCTGTATAAACGAATCCATTTGAGCTCGTGCCTCAATCATGGCTTTGGCCCAACATTGCAGATTCAGACAATGCCGATTGATGGTTTGGTAGCTTTCCTCCAAAAAACCATCCGCCGCCTGGCAGCCTGATTCAGACCAGAGATCGAAATGCTCAATGAAGTGGTGAACCAGCTTATTGCGCAGGCCGACCAGTTCATTGATCGCTACTTTCGTTGCCTCATAGTGCTCGGCTGGCATTTCCAACTGGTGTCGATAGCTGAGCCAGGCCTGATCAGCGAAATCGGTTGGTGTCTGTGACTCTTCATTTTTGGGCGACTGGGTCAGAAAGCTTTCGGTCAGCATCCCGACCAACATGCCCATGGTCTTTTTCTGGGTACTTGCGATCTTCTGCTCACGGATAATAGTCAACTGATCAACGGGACCGGTCAGCTCGCCATCCACGACGAAGGCTTTCAGCAGCTGTTCGTATTGTTGCAGGCGCAACAGGCAGCGTCCGAGCTTGCGCTGCACTTTATGTTGAAGGTCAGGTACATCATCCGAGGGCATGGTAGTGACTTCATCCATGATTAACGACTCAGGCATGAGTGGTAGGGCTGGAGCGATTCACTGCAATACGCTTGCCCTGCCAAGAGGGCATGCAACGCATAAATCGGACGCTTTTCAAACACAGTGTAGGTTGAGTCAATCCGCTCGGACTTTTTCAACAAAATCGATCAATTTCCGGCAGTCGTGACAGGCAGAGATCGGCCAATAGCCGCCTGTGAGGACTGGCAATGAACGACCAGATATGGACATTGGACAGTGTTGGTAAAAGCACCGCCTATGTCAGGTGCAATTCACATGACCTGCGAATGCCTAGGCAGCGCTATGGAAATCGATGCAGCCAAGAACACGAAAACGGTAGAAATCCACAGGCAGACCTCCAACCCATATGCCTGGAATACCCATCCGGACAGCAGCGTCCCAATCAACCGGCCCAGGGCGTTGGACATGTAGTAGAAGCCCACATCCAGCGACACGCCGTCTTCCTTGGCATAGCTGACGATCAGGTAGCTGTGCAGCGAAGAGTTCACTGCGAACAGCACGCCAAATAGCATCAGTCCGCCTAGCAGCACGATCTGAGCTGACCAACCTGCCGCGAGGCCGATGGCAATGGCGGCGGGCAACATCGCCAACAGACTGGCCCAGACGAACGCCGCGCGCCCATCCGGAACATGGCCACGCTGCTTGCCGGTGATGGCCGGCGCGAGAGACTGGACTATGCCGTAGCCGATGATCCAGGCGGCAAGGAAGCCACCCACCAGCCAGAAGCCCCAGCCGAATACCGTACTCAGGTACACCGGCAGCGCCACCACGAACCAGACGTCCCTCGCGCCGAAGAGGAACAACCGCGCGGCGGAGAGGATGTTGATCGCCCGGCTCTTGGACAGGATGTCGCGGAACTTCGGCTTGGCCTTGGCCTTGCCCAGATCTTTTTTCAGCATCACGAGACTGCCGATCCAGATCAACGCGAGTACCGCCGCCATGGCGACGACCGCCCCCTTGAATCCCAAAAGAGCCAGCAGAGCACCACCGAGGAAAAAGCCGACGCCCTTCAAGGTGTTCTTCGAGCCGGTAAGGATAGCCACCCATTGGTACAAGGTGCCTTGCTGATTGTCCGGCACCAGGAGCTTGATCGAACTCTTGGCGCTCATCTTGTTGAGATCCTTGGCGATGCCCGACAGCGCTTGCGCCCCCATCACCCACGGGATGGTTAGCCAGGAAGCCGGTACGGCCAGCATCAGCAAGGCGATGACCTGCATGCCGAGGCCGAGGTTCATGGTGCGGTTCAACCCCAGGTGCGCGCCCAGGTAACCACCCACCAGGTTGGTGATGACACCGAAGATTTCATAGAACAGGAACAACGCGGCGATCTGAAGCGGCGTGTAGCCCAACGCGTGGAAGTGCAGCACCACCAGCATGCGCAAGGCGCCATCGGTGAGGGTGAAGGCCCAGTAGTTGCCGGTGACCAACAGGTACTGGCGGATTTCCGGGGAAAGGGCTGACAACGCATGCATGATCGCTGCTCGCTCCCGTTCAGCCGGCCCGGCCGACCAGGCGGGCCAGTTCGACGGTGCGGTTGGCGTAGCCCCACTCGTTGTCGTACCAGGCGTAGAGCTTCACTTGGGTGCCATTGACCACCATGGTCGACAGCGCATCGATGATCGAGGAACGCGGATCGGTGCGGTAATCGATGGACACCAGCGGGCGCTCCTCAAAACCCAGGATGCCTTTCAGCTCGTTCTCGGCAGCCGTCTTGAGCCACTGGTTGACCTCCTCGATGCTGGTTGCGCGTTCTACTTCGAACACACAATCAGTCAGTGAGGCGTTGGCCAGTGGCACGCGCACAGCGTGACCATTCAGGCGACCGCGCAGCTCGGGGAAGATTTCCGCGATGGCCGTGGCTGAGCCGGTCGTGGTTGGGATCAGGCTCATCCCCGAGGCACGGGCACGGCGCAGATCCTGGTGCGGCTGGTCGAGGATACTCTGGGTATTGGTCAGGTCGTGAATGGTGGTGATGGAGCCGTGGCGGATGCCGAGCTTCTCGTGGATCACCTTGACCACCGGTGCCAGGCAGTTGGTGGTGCAGGACGCGGCGGTGACGATGCGATGCTCCGCCGCATTAAACAGGTGCTGGTTGACGCCCATGACCACGTTCAGTGCGCCCTTTTCCTTAACTGGAGCACTCACCACCACCCGCTTCACGCCTTGGTCGAGGTAGGCTTGGAGCACGGCCACGGTCTTCATCTTGCCGCTGGCCTCGATCACCAGATCGCAGTCCGACCAGTCGGTGTCGGTGATGGCCTTGTTGGCGGTGACCCGAATGCGCTTGCTGCCGATCACTACGCAGTCACCATCGGCACCGGCTTCGTGGAGCCAGCGTCCATGCACCGAGTCGAAGTTCAACAAGTGGGCGTGGGTCGCGGCGTCACCTGCCGGGTCATTGATCCGGACGAACTCGAACTCCGGCCAGTCCCAGGCGGCGCGCAGCGCCAAGCGACCGATACGACCGAAGCCATTGATACCAATTTTGATGCTCATGTTCGTGTTCTCAGATAGCTGTTGAGATAAAGGAGAAGTTCCTGGCAGGTGCTCAGCAGCAGGCGGCTACCCGCTCCGGGCGATCACCCATGGCGTTCAGGCGCCTGGCTTCGGGGTCTAACCAATGCCGGTTAGCGTCCAGCGCAGTACTCAGCACGCGGCGTACCCAATCCGGGAGATCCGGGTGCAAGCGGTAATACACCCATTGGCCCTGGCGTCGATCCGCCAACAACCCACTGGTGCGCAGCTGCGCGAGGTGCCGTGAAATCTTGGGCTGGCTTTCATCCAGGGCACAGGTCAGCTCGCACACGCATAGTTCCTCTTCGCGGGTGATCAAGAGCATCAGGCGCACACGGGTGTCGTCAGCCAGGCATTTGAATACGATGGTTGGGTTCAGTTGGTCAGCCATTGCGGCCTCTGCGTTGGCATTTACTCTGCTGCGCCGGAGGTGGTCAGCAGTCAGAACTACAGGAGGCATATTCGAAGCCCTGCCTCCTAAGTACATATGGAAAACTGAATATACGAATTTTCATATGTAAAGCAAGCATTGGAAGGTGAGGCAAGCGGCAATGGGCTGAGATAATGGCTTGATCGAAGCCCTACCTCCGGGCATCAGCTCCAATGTTCGAGGAGGAAGTATCCGCAGCCCCAACGTCCACGTCTGGCCGATTTCTGCCTTTACCCGCTGGTAACGAGTATTCCTCCAGTTTCGTCCTCGGCAGCTGTCAACCTTGTCAACTTACTTGACAAGGTTGACAGGCATTTTGAGCGTCTGCTTGGGGTTAACTGACGAAGCCTGGACGCACGCCGCGCTTAGTATTGGCGGGGGCTGTACGGAAAATCGGCTGCGCGCTGCACGTAACTGATAGCTCAAAATGCAGGATTTTTTTGTCAACCTGTCAACTAACTTTCAGACACTGCCGCTAACACGATCACGCGAGTCTTCGCCCCCGTCTCTCGAGAAAGTTTCCAGGGTCCCCGGCGTGTTTTGCAGAGGGCAGGTCGCTGATTGGAGTGGTGCTGCGTCATTGCATTGCACTTTGGGAAACTCCGAACAAGTCTTCAGATTTGCTTAAATTCACCTTCACCACCTGACTCTTGCAAATCAACTTGCGTATCCAAAGCTGACAACACTTCATAAGCTATTTTTACTCTTTCCGGAATCGGGTAGTTTTTGTTCGCCAGTATAACGATACCCATGCGCTTTTTTGGGATAAAGGCAACGTAGGCACCGAAGCCGCTCGTGGATCCGGTCTTATTAATTAGCACATTGTTCTGTGGGGGCGTAGGAGGGCTGAGCTTGATAGCTTCATTCGCTTCAAAGAGCATTTTTTTCGAGTTCCCAGCAAGCAAGCGGTCGAGCCCTATCGGATACGGGTAAATTTCCCATCCCAGTCCCTGCGTCATATCGCCCACTTGGTAATAACCTTTATGTGTCGCGATTATCGCGCGCTTAAGCGGCTCCTGTAGATCCGTTGGCTGCATGTTTGCCTCGACAAATCTAATTATATCGCCCGAGCTTGATTTGACACCGTAACCCTCTGCATCCAAAGTACCGGCAGATACCCTGATCGGCTTGCCTTCTTTATCATAGCCATACGCATAATTACTCATCTGTTCTTGTGGGATGCTGATATGACTGCTTCTAAGCCCCATTTCGGTGAATAGCTTGCTTTCCAATAAGTCTTCATAGGACTTACCCATACTTCTGGCTGCGAGATAGCCGAAGAGACCGATGCTTGGGTTGGAATAGAGTCTGTGCGTACCGGCTGAATAGGTCGGTTTCCAATTATAGAAATAATCGATCATTTTTTGATGACTATCCACATAATTTGGAAACTGCAGTGGCAATCCACCGGCAGTGTATGTCCCAAGATCAAGTAGGCTAATGTTGTCGAAGCTACTGCCGCGCAGCGATGGTAGGTATTGGCTTGCGCGATCCGATAGTGAAAGCGCTCCACTTTCCTCTGCATAGGATGCCAGGGTAGCAGTGAAGGTTTTGCTGACCGAGCCGATCTCGAAAATCGTCTCGTTGGTAACGATCTGCCCACTCTCCTTGGAGGCAACGCCATAATTAATGAAGTAGTTTTCCCCACCAACCGTAACCGCTACAGCCATACCAGGCACTGAAAATTCGTCAATAACTGGCCGGACAGCCGCATCCACAACAGCTCTAATCCGGCTCTCCATATGGTCTTGGGCGGCACAATTTCCAACAAAAAGGAAAAGCGCGGATGCAAAAATACCTAATCGCCAACCTATACTGTTTCCGAGCATAATTAATTATCCTGCAAGAATCTTTATCTTTATCTTTATCTTTATCTTTACCCGCACCTGCAATGCAGGGGTTCCAAGCTTTATACAGTAGTGATCAATTTGCAAAGAACAAGAAATGTCTCAAACCGTTTCGTGCAGTGCCTTTGCCCAGACTCCTGGCGTCACTCCGATTACGCAACATGGTCTCCAGCGGATAGGGTTTACGGCCACTACTAGCCTTCGGGTAATACGGCTCGATCAACCCCAGCAAACCACTCCAGGGCACGACCTGATCCATTTCGGCAAGGAAGCGTTCACGGCGGGTTTGCTTGTGCTTACCGGCGTATTCAAAGTCGGAAAAGCTCATCTGGCTCATGCGTGGCTCGGGTCAGGTGGTGAAGGTGAATTTCAGCACATCTGAAAACTTGTTCGGAGTTTCCCTAGGACTGCAGTTGGAGCTTGGCACTCACAGACAGGCGCTTTTAAATCCTCACCTATGGTTGTTTTCTGAAAGCCCTTGCAGCCCTTGTTTTTCGAGAGCTCCAGGGCATTACCAGAATCTCCGGATCTAGCACCTGTCTGCACGAGCCGTGGCCAAATTGGCCCTGTATCTAACGACCCAATCGGTAATCGATCAGTCTGGCCATGCCGTTAATGGCTGTTTTCGCCATCCGCGGCAGCCCTCGGCGATACACCAACCTAGGCCATTCCCCCATCGACATGGCTGGCCAGCGTCGTTGCGATGAACAGGACCGCAAAACCCATAGGGGGCGGGGCTTGCAGTGAGCGACTAAACAACAACCAACCACCGAAAAAAGGTCATATATACCGAAGACGCGGGGCCCGAATTACCCCCTTGCCCCACCCCTTCGGGAGGACCCGTTGATTTTTCTGGATGGCCCGCAAGGGCGTATGGCTTTCGAAGCTGCAAGTGTGACTTTCGAGCGACCGTATTTGGCCGTTTTCTGCCCTTCGTGGCAGGAAAAAACCGGCCAATAGCTACCGCCGACTTCAATAATTCACCCCCCAAACCCACCCTGACCAACCAGAACAAAAACAATCATCCCAGCCAACCCCATCAAACATCCAATACCAACGAAATAGGCAATCGTGCGCCACGGTTGCCAGCCCGCCAGGTACGTCAACGTATGCAGCACTCGTGCGGTGGTGAAAATGCAAAACAACCAGACAGTGCGATCCGCTGGTGTATCGAGCAGCACACAGAGTCCGCCCAACGCGAAAAACAGCGGAATGTTCTCCAGGTCATTCAACCAGGCATTTTTCGCCCGGGCGACCTGTGGCAGTTCCTCCGCGCTGGGTGTGCGGCCGACGAGTTTTGCGTCCTCGGCATTTTTGAAGGTCATGCGAGTTATTCGGTAGAAGCCCTGATAGCAGGAAATCGCGAACATCTTGAAAAACAGGACCACCACGCACAACGCGTAGACAGATAAAACCGTGCTCATTTTCTCTCCTTAAAAAAACCCCGGCCATTGGGGGAGCGGACAAAAGACTAGACCAGTTGGACGACCATGGTAATTGCGCGTGCATGCCTGATGTAGCTTCGCGCTACGTCTCAAAGTCCATGTGCAGTTTCGCCAGTACGTTGAAGATTGGCTCCCCGGCTTGATGTGGGATCTTCGATTGAGTGAATACTTTCTTCCAATCCGACAGCGCGGCGAGGGTCTGCTCGATGTACTCCTCGGCCTTGAGGTATTTGTAATCCTTGCAGATTTCCATGATCCGCTTCCTGGTCGGTTTGCCCGGATTGCGGCCACCGAAGTCTGTGGTGTGCTCGCCCATGGCGTTTGAGAAGGTCACGTCGTAAGCGGGGGCAAGCGTCCAGGTTTCCTTTTCGCCAGGCTTTGCAGGGTCGTGACAAAGGAAAGCAAAGTTCTTCGCGTGGTCGTCATGGTTATGTGACAGAGCGTTGAAGATCATCAGCCTGGCCATTTTTTCGACCTCGACAGCACTCCTGGTCATTACTTGGGTGAGTTTCAGCAGGTTGGGGTAGTCGATGGATGACAGCGCGCGGTAATTCGCATACATCAGGGCCGATACGGTCATCATGTGAATCCTGCGGTCGCCCTCTCGGTCGAAACGCCTTGTCGCGAAGAACCTTTCAACCTGGCCGTCAGGTATCTGCATGGTCAAGACAGTCGACTCCGCCATGGTCACCCCGGCGGCCCTTGCCATCTCGGCATAGGCAAATTCGATGGCCCCTGTTTCCACCGGCTCATGCAATGCCCTGAACTTGACGATCCAGTGTGCATAGCCTTCGGGAAGTGGCCCGAAGGCCGAGGTTGCATGAGCTCCATCGGCAGAGAGCGCCACAATCGCCTTTGGACGAGCACCACCCGGCGAGCCACCGGCCAGCCTGAGTGTCTTGAGCACCTCTTGCGTCCCGCCCTCCTGAACCTCGATCGACGCTAGATACAGCTGGCAGAGATCGACAGGACCGGCCAGCTCGGTTTTTTCAGCCTGCGGCTGATACTCGAAAGCCCCCATGCTTCGGTCGCCCATGTAGGCCAGGCGATCCAGGGCGGTGACTGTGAGGTGGGTGCCGTCACCAAAGGTGCTGTTGAAAAACCTGTCCATCAGCAGCGTGCCCCAGCCATCTGGCAGGGAATCAGCGAACGGCCCGTGGAGCCCTTCGAAGAGGTTGGTGTCTTTGGCCAGCTGGGGTTTTTCGTCCCAGGCCATGGTGAGCGGAGAGAGATTGTAGCCAGTGGCGAGCCACCCCTGATCGTAAGCGAAGTAGATCCCCTTGCCTTCGGCTTTATGGAGCTCCCCGACCTTGGTGCCGCTTTTCAAGACGTTCAGCGCTTCGGTGCGTTTGAATGTCTTCGTCATCACCTCATCCCCCGCTTGCGCCTGGCATTCTTGAGTTCATCAACCGAATTCGGATGTTCGGGCTTGAAGAGCCTGGTCACGCCAGTAAGCTCATCAAGCGCGGTGGCCATGAGGATCAGAGCTTCCAGGGTCACCACTCCGGTCGTCTCGAATCGCTTGATGGTGGACTCGGACACCCCCGATTTTTCGGCGAGCGTCTTGCGGGAGAGATTTTTTGACAGACGCAGTGCCTTCGCGTTCTCTCCAATGTTCCTGGCGATTTCAGCCGGCGAATGGAGCAAGTGCATGAAAGACATGGAGGTCCTCAAAATATACTGATAATGGCTACATATGACCAACTATAGCAGTTAATAGCCACATTCAGGCCACATACGACCATTTGTAAAAATCATCAACGCCTCTAAACCCGCCATTCTTCCCCACAAACAACACCACAACCGCCAAGAATGATGGCCAAGGGCTACGCTCTCCACCGGCGTCTCATATACACCGCGACCATGTCGGCAATCGAATTGCCTCAATGGCTCAAGCTCCCTCGCCACAGGGGCGGTGTCAGGCTTTTCTTCCGCTGCTTTCTTCCCGGTTCGAATACATGGAGTAAGCGTACATGCCCTTCCCCCCTCGTTTCCTCGAGCACTACCGCAAAGCCGACCGCATCATGCTGGGCCTGATCTGGTTGATGTTCGTGTTCGCGGTGGGCCTGGCGTTCTGGCACGACACCTTCATGCAGGCGCTGTTGGTGGGCGGTGGCACCAGTGTGTCGTTGACGCTGTTGTATCGCGCCATCGGCGGGTCGCGGTGGATGCGCTGTTTGCTTGGGGTCGGCTTGATGGTGATGGCGGCGTTGCATATCAATCAGGCCGAGGGGGTCATTGAGTCGCACTTCGGGATTTTTGCCTTGTTGGCGGTGCTGACGTTTTATCGGGATTGGCTGCCGATTCTGGTGGCGGCGGTGACGATTGCGCTGCATCACGTGGTGTTTCATGTGCTGCAGCACCAGGGTTTCCCGGTGTTTGTGATGGCGCACCACGGTGGCTGGACGATGGTGTTCGTTCACGCCTTTTATGTCGTGATGGAGACGGTCGCGCTGCTCTATCTGGCGGTGCACAGCCAGGCCGATGCGGTGGAGAGCCAGGACATGCTGGACAAGATGCTCGCCACCACGTGCCAGTTCACTGTCGGTGCCAGCCAGGGCGACAAGGCGCGGGTGCATGTGTCGCTGGCCCAGCGTTTCGATCAGTTCCTCGGGCAGATCACCGCGCTGGTGGACGGCGTGGTGCGTGACTCTCAGGGTTTGGGTCAGTTGGGCCAGGAGCTGGCCAAGGCCAGCCATACGCTGGAGAAAGGCGCGCAGCATCAGTTGACGGAAATCGCCCAGATGACCGGGTCGATGCAGCGCATGGGCGATGCGATGGAGCACATTGTGGTTCACGTCGAGCACGCCGTTGAACATGCCGGCCAGGCCAGTGAGCAAATCAGCCGCGGGCAGGAAAGTGTGAACCGCGCGCAACAGGAAATCGTTCAGTTGGCCTCACGCCTGGAAGGCACGAATCAGACCGTACAGGAACTGGCCGGGCAGGCGCAGCAGATCGGTACGGTGCTGGAGGTGATCAGCAGCATTGCCGAGCAGACCAACTTGCTGGCGCTCAACGCGGCCATTGAAGCGGCGCGCGCCGGCGAGCAAGGCCGGGGCTTTGCCGTGGTGGCCGATGAAGTGCGCAGCCTGGCCCAGCGCACGGCGCTGTCCACCAGGGAAATCAGGACCATCATCGAGACCTTGCAGCAAGGCAGCCGCAAAGCCGTGGAGGCCATGCAGGACAGTCGCGAAGGTGTGGTGCGCTGTGTCGAGGACAGTCAATTGGCGGCAGCGATGTTGCAGGCCATCGGCAGCGACATCTCGCACATCGATGAACTCAATGGGCGGATTGTCACGACGACCCGCGAGCAGTCCTCGGCGAGTATCGAGATTGTCGGGCGCTTGCAGTCGGTGCAGAGCATTGCGCAGAACACGGCCGATGATGTGCAGACGCTGGCGTTGAGCAGTCGTCAACTGCCGCCGATTGCCACGCGCCTGGATGCGCTGGGGCGTACCTTTCACCCATGACGCAGCCGTGCCTGGCATGAACAATGTTTCATCCTCTAGCGCACGGCCTGATTTCATTGGCCGCAGCGCATATCGCCCCATCAACGCTCATGGTTTGTTCTCGATCTACTGACAATCCCATCACATTTCGCCCGATAGCCTTGTTGCTCCAATCGCTTCGCCGTCGTCTCGGCGGGCGCAACGTGCGAAACAGTGATGAACCATTCGTTAGTCAAATGGCTGAAAACCGACCGGGGTGCGCTGATCCTGCTGCTGGGCGTATCCGCGTTTCTTTTGCTGTTCGGGTTGGGCGCGCGGGAGCTCTGGGGCGCTGAAACGCGTTGGGCGAACATCGCGCTGCAGATGTTGCAGAGCGGCGATTATTTCGACCCTTACCTCAAGGGCATGCCCTATTACGACAAGCCGCTGCCGTCCTATTGGCTGATCACGGCCACGGCCCATTTGATGGGTGGCCTCGGGCACTGGTCGCTGCGTTTGCCTTCGGTGCTGGCGGCGTGGCTGAGTGTCTGGCTGGTGTACCTGATCGGTGAGCGACTCTATGGCAAAGGCACCGGCCTGATCGCCGGCTGGTTTCTGGCGACGACGTTCTTTTTCGTGTTCTGGGCGCGGGTCGCCACGGCGGACGTGCTGACGGTGTGCGGTGTGCTGGCGGCTGTCTGGTGGTACTGGCGCGGGCCGGACGACACGCGGCTGAGCAGGTACTGCGTGTTTTTCCTGATCCTGGCACTGACTTCGCTGTTCAAGGGCTTGATCGGCTTCATCCTGCCGGGGCTGATGCTGTTGCCGCACCTGCTCGGCGAGGGGCGCTGGAAGAACCATCTCAATCCACGCCTGTTTCTCGCGATGTTGGTGGGCGGCGTGGCGTACATGCTGCCGTTCATGCTGTCGCACCGTTATGGCACGCCGACTTATGGGCCGAGCGGGCTGGGCCTGGTGTTTCAGGAGAACGTGGTGCGGTTCTTCAAGCCGTTCGACAACATCGGGCCGATCTACACCTACCTGCTGTATCTGCCGGTCTATACCCTGCCCTGGGCCCCCTGCTGGCTGCTCGGCCTGTGGGTGGCCGTGCGCAACTGGAAGCACACCGAACCCAATGTTCGCTGGCTGATCTGTGGTCTTGGCTTGCTGTTCCTGTTTTTCACCGCCAGTGGCAGTCGGCGCAGTTATTACGTCTTGCCATTGGTGCCGTTTGCGCAATTGCTGGCGGCCTGGTGGGTCTCCCGGCGCATCGCGGCGCGGCAGGCGGCCGATGAGTCCAGAAGGTCCGGCTGGACCAAGGGTATTGCCGGGGCGGCCGGATTTCTGTTTGTGGTCCTTGGCGTCGTCTACCCCTGGACCAACGGCGGTGCCGGCGGGGTCATGCAGTTCACCCGGGATGTGCGCGCCGAAGCCATCAAGACGGCGCCGTGGAACGAATGGCGCATGGTGCTGGTGGATGTCGACAACAAGCTGCCCATGTACCTGCAGAATCACGGCGCGCCGTTCTACTACGTGCTCCCCGATTCGGACATTCCACAAACCGGCGACAGCGCTGCGCTGATGGCGTGGCTGGAAAAGCGAAGTGGCGAGACCTGGAATCCCGAGCGCACGATCATCATCGAGCAGTACAAGGACCTCAAGCATTTGCCGCTGGACTATCTGACCGCGGACCACCAGCTGATCACCACCAGGCCCAACAACGGCGCACGGTTGTTCCATTCAAAGGAAAATGGCAGTGCGGCGTTTATTCCCGATGGGAAAACGGTGGATAGCCCGGTGGTCGGACAGGTTGGTGGAATGTGAAGAACCGTTGTACATGAAAACCTGTAGGAGCGAGCACGCTCGCGATGGCGGAGTGTCAGCCAGCATCAATATCGACTGATCCGCCGCCATCGCGAGCGTGCTCGCTCCTACAGGGGATTTGTGGTGAGCAGCCGGTTTTTGCATGGCAGACACACAACTGTAGGAGCGAGCATGCTCGCGATGGCGAAGTGTCAGCCAGCATCAATATCGACTGATCCGTCGCCATCGCGAGCGTGCTCGCTCCTACAGGGGATCTGTGGTCAACAGCCAACTTTTGCATGACAGACATCTAACTAATGAAATGGCTACCCCCGCCGCACCCCCTGTGATCGCTCACTAAGCTTTCACAGGGGGCTAATCGGAGATCATTGCCATGAACAACGTTGCTATCG
>NZ_NEHO01000025.1 GCF_002113375.1 Pseudomonas sp. R37(2017)
CCCCGACAACCCCCGCCTCCTCGGCCACCCCCTGCAACTGCGCAAGCCCGGTCAACCCGGGAAACTCGCCAATACGCTGCAACAACCGCCACGCCAACGGACTCAACCCGGAAAACCTCACACTCCAGTCCTCCGCGCGACGCACCAGCAATAACGTCGGCTGATCAGGCACAGCGTCCGGCTGATAATCCGGTCCTACCTTGTGCACCGGCCAGGCATACGCCAACGGCCAGGCCAGCGGCGACACCCGCAAGGCCCGATCCAGCAACAACGAGGCATCACCAACAACCAAAGCCTCGGCGTCAGACTGTTGCAAGGCCATTTCCACCCACTCGTAATGCGCCAACTCCACCATGAACGGCGGCCACGCCCCATCGCTAAACGCCCGAGGCTCGGCGGCGAGAAACTCGACAAACTCCTGGGCGATCTCAGCAAATTTCGGCGTGCGAGCGCGGTAGTCCCGCAGAAAAATCCGCACCAACGAACGCCAGCGCTCATCCCCCAGAATCTTTACCAGCACCGGAAAAGTGCCACTGAGCAATGACGACAGATTGGCGAACACCAGATCGCGATAAACCTGCGCCCGGACAGGGTCCATTTGCGCGGGGGGCGCATAGTGCTCGGGATCACGCAGGTACTGGCCCATGCTGCTTTGCTGTTGATACAACGATTGCTTGCTCACGGCTCAAGCCTCCTGTTGCAGGCGGCGAATGGTCTGTAATTCCGCCACCAGTTCGGCGAATGCCGGAAAGTTGAAATCGCGTTCCAGCAGCGTTGGCTGTGCGCCAAACCGGGCATATGCCTGGGCCAGCAACGACCACACCGCCGGTTTGACCGAAGCGCCGTGGGTGTCGATTTTCAAGGTGTCGGATTCGTCGAAATGCCCGGCGATATGCATCGCCACCACCCTGCCCGCATCGATGCCCGCCAGAAACGCCTGCGGATCGAAACCGTGGTTGATCGAATTGACGTAGACATTGTTGACGTCCAGCAGCAGGTCGCAATCAGCCTCGCGCAACACCGCATTGGTGAATGTCACCTCGTCCATGTCCTGTTGGGGCGCGGCGTAGTAGGAAACGTTTTCCACCGCCAGGCGCCGACCGAGAATGTCCTGGGCCTGACGGATCCGCGCGGCGACATGCTGCACCGCTTCTTCGGTGAAGGGCAGCGGCAGCAGGTCGTACAAGTGACCGTCATCGCTGCAGTAGCTTAGATGCTCGCTGTACAGCGGCACGTCGAAGTGATCGAGAAAGTCCCGGACTTCCTGCAAAAAACCGACATCCAGCGGCGATGGTCCGCCAAGGGACAGGGACAGGCCGTGACAGGACAACGGATAGCGCTCGGCCAGGGCCCGCAACGCCGCGCCATGGGCGCCGCCGATACCGATCCAGTTTTCCGGCGCGACTTCCAGAAAGTCGAATTGGCCGGCGGGAGCAGCTTGCAGGTCCTTGAGTAAACCGCGACGCAGACCAAGCCCTGCACTGGCTTTGGTTGCTGGAGCAATGGTGGTTTGCATGGTATCGATCTCGCAGGTGTCCAGGATTGCGAGCCGGTGCCCGCCTTGAGACACAGTTAATCGAAAGGGTGTATCGGAACTGTGTTCGGCAAGGGGCTGAAGTTGCGCGGGACTGTATCGAAAGGTGGACGAGATACAGTGAGATACAACACGCCCAGTGTGGGAGCGAGCTTGCTCCCACAGGGTCCAGTGTCAGTCGAGAACATGGGGTTTTCGTCGCGCCAGGCCACGCGGTACAAGGCCCGGACTAAACTTAATGCACACAGGACCCGCTCAGCGTCCTGCACATTCCCACGACCACCGCCCAGCGGCGAACGTCTCGCCAGCGCAATGCCTCTGGACCCTGATCCTGACAAAGGAGCACACGTGATGGACGAGGCCAGACTCAATGATTTCATGGGCAAACTGGTTAACGACATGGGCGGCGCGGCGATGCTCGCCAACGTCATCCTCGGCGAAGAGCTCGGCCTGTACCGGGCGATGGCCGACAGTCAGTTCATCACCCCTGAAACCCTTGCCGCGAAGACCGGCTGCAACCCCCGCCTGCTACGGGAATGGCTCAGCGCCCACGCCGCCTCCGGCTACATGGAGCACCGCGACGGTCAGTTCCGCCTGCCTGAAGAGCAAGCCATGGCTTTGGCGAACGAAGACTCACCGGTTTATGTGGCGGGCGGAATCAGCGTGGTCGCGTCGTTTTTCCATGACAAGGACAAGCTGGTCAACGCCATGCGCGGCAATGGCGCCCTGGCCTGGGGCGATCACCATCCATGCATGTTCAGCGGCACCGAACGGTTCTTCCGCCCCGGCTACAAAGCGCATTTGATCGCCGAATGGTTGCCGGCCCTCGACGGCGTGGTGGCCAAACTGGAAGCCGGGGCCAAAGTGGCGGACATCGGCTGCGGCCACGGCGCGTCTACGGTGATCATGGCCCAGGCGTTTCCGGATTCGAGTTTCGTCGGATTCGACTACCACGCGCCATCGGTCACCGTCGCCACCCTGCGCGCCGAGGAAGGCGGTGTGTCCAGCCGGGCCAGGTTCTTCCAGGGCAATGCCAAAAGCTACCCCGGCAGCGACTACGACCTGATCTGCTACTTCGATTGCCTGCACGACATGGGCGACCCGGTGGGTGCGGCCAAACATGCTTATGAATCATTGAAAGACGACGGCACGGTGCTGCTGGTCGAGCCCTACGCCAACGACTCGCTCGATGACAACGTCAACCCGATCGGACGCCTGTTCTATGCCGCCTCGACCTTCATCTGCACACCCAACTCGCTGTCCCAGGAAGTCGGCCTCGGCCTCGGCGCCCAGGCCGGTGAAGCACGATTGCGCAAAGTGTTCAGCGAAGCCGGGTTCAGCCATTTCCGCCGGGCCACCGAAACGCCGTTCAACCTGATTCTGGAGGCACGTAAATAAACACGCAGCCATTCCCTGTAGGAGCGAGCACGCTCGCGATTGCGGTCTGCCATTCAGTATCGATGCTGGCTGATTCACCGCCATCGCGAGCATGCTCGCTCCTACAGGGAGTGGTGATCAGCTCACGGCAAATCGCTGCCCCAGGTTTTCCTCTTTCAGCACATCGAACAATGCCTGCGCCGCCGCCGACAGCTCGCCCCCGGGCAAGGTCAACACCCCGAGCGCCCGCTCCACCACCGGGTCGCGCAAGGTAATGCAACGCGCACCCAGTTCGCGCATCTGCCCCGCGCACAGGGCCGGCACCGCGCTCACGCCCAGGCCACTGGCGACCATGCGCCCGACCGTCGCCAGTTGATGGCTTTCAAAGTCCACCGGCAGCTTCATGCCACGGGCCTGCAGATGCTCCTCCAGCATCACCCGCACCGTCGACGGACGCTGCAAGGTAATGAACGGTTCCTTGAGCAGGGTCTGCCAGTCGATTTCACCGAGTTCGGCCAGCGCCGAATCCAGGGGCACCACCGCGACGAAACGGTCGACGTACAACGGCGTGAATTGCAGCGACGAACTCATGGTCGGCTCGAACGCCACCCCCAGTTCCACCTGGCGGTCACGGACCATTTCCAGCACCTGCTCGTTGATCACGTCATTGACCGTCACGTTGACATTCGGATAACGGGCGCGGAACGTCTTGAGGATCGGTGGCAGCAGGTTGCCGGCGAACGACGGCATCGCCGCCAGGGTCACGCGACCGCGCTGCAGGGTGAAGCGTTGGCGCAGTTCATCCTCGACATTGTCCCAGTCGGCGATCAAGCGGCGCGCCAGCGGCACCAGGGACTCACCTTCGGCGGTGAGTGCCACGTTGCGCGTGTTGCGGGTGAACAAGCGCCCGCCCAGGCCCTCCTCCAGCGCCTTGATGGTCAGGCTCAGGGCCGACTGCGACAGGTGCAGGCGCTCGCAGGCCACGGCAAAGCTCAGGCTCTGGGCCACGGCCAGAAAGGCGCGTATCTGCTTGACGGTCATGGGGCAAGGCTCCAGTTGTAGGCTACAGGTTCTAAGCTGCAAGAGACGGGAAAGCACATTATTGATATTTATCAATCAATCCGCTCTAAAAAACAACTTAACAAATGAATACACTGGCGAGACACTTCATCCCATTCGGCTAGCCAGCCGCCCACAAAGAATAAAAGAGGTGCATATGGCAGGTTTCGACAAGCGCGTGAGTTCCTACGAGGAAGCTCTGGCAGGTCTTGAAGACGGCATGACCGTGATCGCCGGTGGCTTCGGCCTGTGCGGTATTCCGGAAAACCTGATCAACGAGATCAAGCGCAAGGGCACGCGCAACCTCACCGTGGTTTCCAACAACTGCGGCGTCGACGGTTTCGGCCTCGGCGTACTGCTGACCGACCGCCAGATCAGCAAGGTGGTGGCTTCCTACGTCGGCGAAAACAAGCTGTTCGAAGAGCAACTGCTCAAGGGCGAAATCGAAGTCATCCTGACCCCGCAAGGCACCCTCGCCGAGAAAATGCGCGCAGGCGGCGCCGGCATCCCGGCCTTCTTCACCGCCACCGGCGTTGGCACTCCCGTTGCCGAAGGCAAGGAAGTGCGCGAATTCCATGGCCGCAAGTACCTGATGGAAGAGTCCATCACCGGCGACTTCGCCATTGTCAAAGGCTGGAAAGCCGACCATTTCGGTAACGTGGTCTATCGCCATACCGCGCAGAACTTCAACCCGCTGGCGGCCACCGCCGGCAAGATCACCGTGGTCGAAGTCGAAGAAATCGTCGAACCCGGCGAGCTGGACCCGGCGCAGATCCACACCCCTGGCATCTACGTCGACCGGATCATCTGCGGCACGTTCGAAAAGCGCATCGAACAGCGCACCGTGCGTAAGTGATCCCCTGCCCCCGGACCGAATGAAGGAATAACGACAATGGCACTTTCCCGCGAACAAATGGCTCAACGCGTCGCCCGCGAAATGCAGGACGGCTTCTACGTGAACCTGGGCATCGGCATTCCGACCCTGGTCGCCAACTACATCCCCGAAGGCATGGAAGTCATGCTCCAGTCGGAAAACGGCCTGCTGGGCATGGGTCCGTTTCCTACCGAAGAAACCATCGATGCCGACATGATCAACGCCGGCAAGCAAACCGTGACCGCGCGTACCGGCGCTTCGATTTTCTCCTCCGCCGAGTCCTTCGCGATGATCCGCGGCGGTCATGTCGACCTGACCGTGCTGGGCGCCTTTGAAGTGGACGTACAAGGCAACATCGCCTCGTGGATGATCCCCGGCAAACTGGTCAAGGGCATGGGTGGCGCGATGGACCTGGTGGCCGGCGCCGACAACATCATCGTCATCATGACCCACGCGTCCAAGGACGGTGAGTCCAAGCTGCTGGACCATTGCAGCCTGCCGCTGACCGGCGCCGGTTGCATCAAGCGCGTGCTGACCGACCTGGCCTACCTGGAAATCGAAAACGGCGCGTTCATTCTCAAAGAGCGTGCACCGGGTGTCAGCGTCGAAGAGATCGTCGCCAAGACTGCCGGTAAACTGATCGTGCCGGACCACGTTCCGGAAATGCAGTTCGCTGACCAGTGAGGAATCATTCCATGCAAGAAGTCGTCATTGTTGCCGCCACGCGCACCGCGATCGGCAGCTTCCAGGGTTCGCTAGCCAATGTCTCTGCCGTCGACCTGGGCGCTGCGGTGATCCGCCAGCTGCTGGCGCAGACCGGCCTGGAGCCGGCGCAGGTCGATGAAGTGATCATGGGCCAGGTGCTGACCGCCGGCGCCGGGCAAAACCCTGCGCGCCAGGCCGCGATCAAGGCCGGCCTGCCGGTCGCCGTACCGGCCATGACCCTGAACAAGGTCTGCGGCTCGGGCCTCAAGGCCCTGCACCTGGGCGCCCAGGCGATTCGCTGCGGCGACGCCGAGGTGATCATCGCCGGTGGTCAGGAAAACATGAGCCTGGCCAACTACGTCATGCCCGGTGCCCGCACCGGCCTGCGCATGGGCAACGCACAAATCGTCGACACCATGATCAGCGATGGCCTGTGGGATGCGTTCAACGACTACCACATGGGCATCACCGCCGAGAACCTGGTCGAAAAATACAGCCTGACTCGCGAGCAGCAGGACGCGTTCGCCGCGGCCTCGCAACAAAAAGCCGTGGCCGCCATCGAAGCCGGGCGCTTCGTCGATGAAATCACGCCAATCCTGATCCCGCAGCGCAAAGGCGATCCGCTGTCCTTCGCCACCGACGAGCAGCCACGGGCCGGCACCACCGCCGAATCCCTGGGCAAACTCAAGCCTGCCTTCAAGAAGGACGGTTCGGTGACCGCCGGCAACGCTTCGTCGCTGAACGACGGTGCCGCCGCCGTGATCCTGATGAGCGCGGAAAAGGCCAAGGCCCTGGGTCTGCCGGTTCTTGCAAAAATCGCCGCCTACGCCAACGCAGGCGTCGACCCGGCGATCATGGGCATCGGACCGGTATCGGCCACCCGTCGCTGCCTGGACAAGGCCGGCTGGAGCATCGACCAGCTTGAGCTGATCGAAGCCAACGAAGCCTTCGCCGCACAATCCCTGGCGGTCGCCAAGGACCTGGAATGGGACTTGAACAAGGTCAACGTCAACGGCGGCGCCATTGCCTTGGGCCACCCGATCGGTGCCTCGGGTTGCCGCGTGCTGGTGACCCTGCTGCATGAAATGCTCAAGCGCGATGCCAAAAAAGGCCTCGCCACCCTGTGCATCGGTGGCGGTCAGGGCGTGGCACTGGCGCTCGAAAGGGCGTAAGCCAACAGCGTTCAACAGGCGGCGCGGGGACCCACGAAGATCCGTCGCGGTCTGGCAACACACCCGGTGCCCTGTGGCGAGGGGGCTTACCCCCGTTGGGTTGCACAGCAACCCCGAAATCTCGGTAACAGTCGAGTTTTTTGGGAGCGCTTCGCACTCCAGCGGGGGCAAGCCCCCTCGCCACACACCGGGTTCTTTTTTGCCTGCGTTTTTCAGGTGAAGCGAGTCATCGTTCTTCGCGAGCAAGCCCGCTCCCACAGGGGGCGCGGTCAACTGTGGGAGCGGGCTTGCTCGCGAAGGGGCCAGACCTGCCACCCCACAAACTGCAGAATCAACCGACTGTTCGCCCCCAATGCTGCGCTGATAGATCAGCAATCTTGTATACAAAATCCGCACACACCTAAAGCAATCCACCCGTTGCAGTGTTACCGTTGCTACCTCGCATCGGACGGAGACTTGCGCGTGTTGATCCTCAAACTGCTGGTGATCCCTGGCTTCCTGCTACTGATTTCCCTGGCTGGCAAACGCTGGGGCCCGAGCGTGGCCGGTTGGTTGTCGGGGTTGCCGGTGGTGGTCGGGCCGATCCTGTTGTTCCTCGCCCTGGAGCAAGGCGAGGCGTTCGCCGCGCAATCGGCCACCGCCGCGCTGTCGGCGATGTTCGCGATGATTGCGTTTTGCGTGACCTACGCCCAGGTCGCACAACGGGCCGGATGGCCACTGGCGCTGGTGATCTCGCTATCGGTCTGGGCGCTGGTGGCGGTTGTCCTGTCGCTGGTTCCGGCATCCCTGATGTTTTCGGTGTGCGCCGCCGCCACCGCGCTGCTCGCCGCGCCGTACCTGTTTCCCTCCGTGCAACCGGTGCTCAGTGGCCCGGCGCCAAAATCCGACAAGCTCCTGCTGCGCATGGTGGCCGGTGCCTTGCTCACGTTGGTCGTGACACTGCTGGCCAGTACCGTCGGCGACCGCTGGAGCGGCCTGTTGGCGGTGTTCCCGGTATTGGGCAGCGTGATGGCGGTGTTCTCCCAGCAAACCCGTGGCCCGGCCTTTACCGCCGCATTGTTGCGCGCCACCGCCACTGGCATGTACTCGTTCGCCGCGTTCTGCCTGGTGTTGGCCCTGGCCTTGCCGACGCTGGGGATGAACGCATTTGTGCTGGGCGTCGCGGTGTCGGTGGCCATGCTGGGCGTGACCAAACGCTTGCTGGCGCGGCCGGTCGGCCCGAGGAAAGTGACCGCTCAGTAGAGCACGCTGGAATGCATCACAAGCTCCGTGGGATGATCGCGCCCCACCGCGCGTTCGTCCCTGGAGATCCCGATGTCATTGTTGAGTAAAAAAGCCCTTGTCCTGCTGCTGACAGCCGCTACCGCCCTTGGGACCATGAATGCGCAGGCCGCCAAGGCCGCTTCCAGTGACGCGCCGGTTCAGAAAGTCTCGATGCTCGGCGGCAAGTTCACCTTCAACCTGCCCAAGGGTTTCAGTGCCAACCCGCTGCCCGCCAGCCCGGACGGCGCCAGCGGCACCCTGTACAGCAATGCGGCCACCAAGACCGTGGTGATCGCTGCGCAAAACACCCTGCCCAACGGTATCAGCGTCAAGGACAACGACGGCACGTTCCTCGACGGCACAGTGGCTGACTTCGAATTGGCGCAACACAAGTCCCTGCCCGACTACAACAAGCTGAGCGAGAAAAGCCTGACCCAGAAATCCGGGCTGGGCCTGCGCCAGGTCGACGGCACCGCCACCCAGGGCGGCGGCATGACCCTCACCACCACGCTGATGGCGGCATCCGGCACCCGCATGGCGGTGATTCAGGTGATTTCCCGTCCCGGTGACATGGCCGCCCACGAAACCCTGATCAAACAGATCGTCAGCGGAAAATGAGGCTCAGGGATTCAGACGCTGCAGCCAGGCGCTCAAATCCTGGATCTCGTCGGCGCTGATGTTGTGGCCGACACCGGGGTAGCCATGAAACTCGGGCTCGAGTGACACGCTCTGCAAAAGGCTGTTGGCCTCGGTGCCGTCGCTGTAGGGAAGGCGTTTGTCCTGCTCGCCATGACCGATGAAAATCGCCAGCGACTGGCGCTTTTCATCCGGTTGAAGCTCGGACTTGAGCACCGGCAGAACCCGCCCGCTCAACGCTGCGATGCCGCCAAGCGCCTCGGGGTGCCGCAGGCCGACCTCGTAGGACATGATTGCGCCCTGGCTGAATCCCACCAGGTACACCTTCTCGGGTTCGGTGTGATATTTCTTCGTGGCCTGGGTGACGAAATCCAACAGCACCTGGCCACTGGACTTCAGATCATCTGTCTCGCCGTTGTAGGCGCCTTCGCCCTTCTTGCGAAACCACTGGTAACCGCCCTCCTGCATCACGATTGGCGCCCGTACCGACAGATAGGTGTAGGACGCAGGCAAGTCATCCTTGATGCCGAACAGGTCCTGCTCGTTACTGCCGTAACCGTGGAGGAAAATCACCAGGGGTTGATGGTTCGAATCGGCGTTGGCCTGCTCCAGGTACTTGAGCGGCAGGTCGGTTTGCAGCGGGGTCTGGGCGTGGACGGCAGTGGATGCCAGGAGGGTGAGCAGCGCGAGAATCTTCAACATGGGTCTTCCTTCACGGAATGCAGGACTCGCGCAAGAGCCTAGCACTGGTCAGCCGGCAGGAACATCTCGGCTGTGGCTGATGCCTCATCGCGAGCATGCTCGCTCCTACAGGGACCGCGTAAATCCTGTAGGAGCGAGCATGCTCGCGATGAGGCCATCACAAACAGCGAACACCCGGATCAGTCGTTGATCAGCTTGCCCACCCGAATCGGCTCACGCCCCGCCACTTTCGCCTGCCACGAGCCAGGCTGGGTGTAGCGCCCGCGGTCGATGGCGAACAACACGCCACTGGTACCGGCCCGCACAGTGGTGACTTTGTCGTTCAACGGGTCGACCACTTCGAACAACGCATCGCCCTGCTCTACCCACTCCCCGGCTTCACGCAGGAAACTGACCACACCGTGATGCGGTGCGAACAGGTACTGGGTGCCTTCGAACGGCATGCCTTCACAGCATTCGGCCGGTGCCGCCGGCCAGGTGCCGGAGATAAAACCTTGCTCGGCGAGAAAGCCCAGAATGGCCTCGCAGTTGGCCTGGGCCTGGTCGACGCGGGTGTCGCCCATGCTGCCCAGCTCCAGCGTGGTCGCCAGGTTGGCCGGTGGAATCGCCGCCGCCGGAAACATCCTGGCCAGACGCAACCATGGCGAGGAACAGGACTCATCGAACGAGCTGCCGCCGGAGTCTTCACACAACAACGCCACGCCAGCCTTCAAGCGCGCCGCCAGGGACTGCCATTGCGGCCAGTGCTGCGGCAACGCGTAGATGTGGATGGCTGCGTCGAAATCGCAATGCAGGTCGAGGGTGATGTCGGCATCGCAAGCATGGCGCAGCAACAGACGGTGCATCGCTTCGAGCTGCGATGGCGCGGCCGGCAGGTCGTCGAGGACCTGCCCCATGGCCTGGCGAATCAGCGCGATGTTGGCCTGGGCATCACTGCCGAGGCGATCACCGATCAGCTCGGCCACCGGCGCACTGAGTTCGACGAACGAGCGGTTGAAGTTCTTGCCGCTGCCCAGCTCGAAGCGCCCCAGGTGGCTGCCTTGCAGGTGCTGGTCAAGGCCAATGGGGTTGGCCACCGGCACCAGTTCGACAACACCGTTCAATTGGCCCTGTCGCTCCAGTTCGGCCAGGCGCTTCTTCAGCTCCCAGGCCGTGCGCATGCCCGGCAGTTCGTCGGCGTGCAGGCTGGCCTGGATGTACACCTTGCGCGTGCCCGCGCCATAACGAAACACGCTGAGGGTGCGCTCGGTGCCCAGGTGGCTCCAGGGAAGTGGGTGGTCGATGCGTTGCATGGGGGGAACTCCTGATATCTGCACGGTGAGATCACCTGTGGGAGCGAGCCTGCTCGCGAAAGCGTCGTGTCAGGCAACACGGATGTTGAATGTACCGCCGCCTTCGCGAGCAGGCTCGCTCCCACAGGTATCTCGTTTCAATAGACAGAAAGCACAAAAAAAATGGCAACCGCGTCTGACGGTTGCCACTTTTCATACGGCCTGCTTACTCGCCGTAAACGTCAAACTTGAAGTACTTTTCTTGCACTTGCTTGTACTTGCCGTTGGCGCGGATTTCGGTGATAGCGGTGTTGAACTTGTCCGCCAGTTCTTTATCGCCCTTGCGCACGGCGATACCTGCACCGCCACCGAAGTATTTCGGATCGTTGTACTCAGGGCCGACGAAGGCAAAACCTTTACCGGCGTCGGTTTTCAGGAAACCGTCGTCCAGGTTGACCGAGTCGGCCAGCAGCGCGTCGATGCGGCCGGAGACCATGTCCAGGTTGGCTTCCTGCTGGGAGCCGTAACGCACCAGCTCGATACCGGCCGGGACCAGCACTTCAGTGGCGAAGCGGTCGTGGGTACTGGCGCGCAGCACACCGACTTTCTTGCCCTTGAGTTCGGTCAGCGGGTCCTTGATGGCGGTGCCTTCCTTCATCACGAAGCGCGCCGGGGTGTGGTAGTACTTGATGGTGAAATCGACGTTCTTCTTGCGATCGTCAGTGATGGTCATGGACGACAGGATGGCGTCGATTTTCTTGACCTTCAGCGCGGGGATCAGGCCGTCGAATTCTTGTTCGACCCAGGTGCACTTGACCTTCATCTGCTCGCACAGGGCGTCGCCGATGTCCACGTCGAAACCGGTGAGTTTGCCGTCTGGGGTTTTCATCGAGAATGGCGGGTAGCCCGCTTCGATACCGATGCGGATCGGCTTGGCGTCTTCAGCCACGGCAGTCAGGGACAACATCGACAGTGCCAGGGCACCGAACATCACTAGCTTCTTCATTTATAACTCCTGTGTGCGGAGGCTTTTATTGGCAGCTTCGATTGGCAGCGCTCGGTCATCGCTTTGTGGGCGCAAACCGAAGTGGCCGGCAGTCTAGAGCGGCTACAGGAGGGTAAATTGCGCCGAGGCGACAAATATTTATAAAAAAGTGGCACAAGCACGACGCCCCGGAGGTGAACGGTCCATGACGGTGCAAAGTCTGTCGGACATGCCGAGTTTTCTCTCCGGACCTACAGCATTTGCAGCTGTGTCCGACAGACTTAGACGACTGGCGACGCCGGGTGTTTTACGGCACATTGAGCGCCCTTGCGTCCCATCGAGACTAGCCTGATGCCCACGTTGAACCTGATCCAGCACCACTGCGCCGAAGGTCCGGGTGCCATCGCCGTTTGGGCGGAGTCCCGAGGACTGACGCTGAAGGTGTTTCGCGCCGACCTCGGCCAGCTACCCCCCGTCAGCGCCGATCCTGTGATCCTGCTGGGCGGACCTTATGAGTCCAATGCCGGCCCGGCCTGGCTGGAGGCCGAACGTCAATGGCTCAGAGGCAATCTGGAGCTCGGTGGTGCCGTGTTCGCCATCTGCCTGGGGGCTCAATTGCTGGCATTGAGTCTTGGCGGGCATGTCCGGCGGATGGACCAGACCGAAACCGGATGGACCACGGTGACCTTTGTCGACGGGCAAACGCTGAAGGTGCTGGAGTGGCACGAAGACGCCATCGACCTGCCGCCTGCCGCGCAACTGCTGGCCAGCACTGCGCACTGCGCGCAGCAGATGTACCGCGCCGGACCGACGCGGCTGGGATTGCAGTTTCATCCGGAGTGGAACGCCGAGTCGGTGGCCATGCTCAATGCGCATTTTGGCGATGAGTCGCCGTTGCCCCGGGGTTCGCAGGACGATGCGGCCTACGCCGACGTTCTTGTGTGGTTGCAGGCGACACTGGATGAGTGGTGGGCAGCTTCGAAACCACACTGATCAGCGGTCTTTGAAAATCAGCATGCGCAACCGATCGCAGCGTTCACCGGGCGCTGCTCGGCGGCACTCAACTCAAACCCTTCATCCAGCCACCCCGTCACGCCGCCGATCATCTCCTTGACCGGAAATCCCAGGGCCGCCAGTTTCACGGCAGCCTTGTTGGCACCGTTGCAGTGGGGTCCGGCGCAATAGACCACAAACAGGCTGTCTTTCGGATAACCGGCCAAGCTTTCGGCGCTCAGCAAACGCCCGGGAATGTTGATCGCTCCCGGCACATGCCCGCGCTCGAACGCCAGCGGGCCACGCACATCCACCAGAATGAAATCGAACTCACCGTATTGCTGGCTGGCGTGGACGTCGGAACAATCGGTTTCGAACGTCAGACGGTTGCTGAAATGCATCAGGGCGATGGCCGATGGGGCTGCGGGAATTTCGCGAACCAGACTGGTCATGCTGTGTACTCCAAGGTATCGGTGGGTGTAGGAAGACTTTATCCGCCAGCCACTTGCAGCTAAAGTGGCGCACAAGACACTCACCGGGAACTTTCCGCCAAATGCACTCCACCCCTGGATTGGTCGCGATTCTGGCTTACGACGGCCTTTGCACGTTCGAGTTCGGCATTGCCGTGGAGATCTTCGGCCTGCCGCGACCCGAGTTCGATTTTCCGTGGTACGAGCATCGTATCGTCGCTGTCGATCAAGGCCCGATGCGTGCCATGGGTGGCATCCAGGTCCTGGCCGATGGCGGCATGGAAATGCTCGCCGACGCCCGTACCATCATCATTCCCGGCTGGCGCGACCGCAGCGCCACGGTGCCCGCCGAGCTGATCGCCGCCCTGCGCCAGGCCCACGCGCGCGGAGCACGGTTGCTGTCGATCTGCTCCGGTGTTTTCGTCCTCGCCGCCACCGGATTGCTCGACGGGCGCGGTGCGACCACGCACTGGCGCTATGCCTCGGAACTGGCCGAACGCTTTCCCGGCATCCTGGTGGACCCGGACGTGCTGTATGTCGATTCCGGCCAATTGATCACCTCCGCCGGCAGCGCGGCAGGCATCGATGCCTGCCTGCATCTGGTGGCGCGGGATTTCGGTACGCAGGTGGCCAATTCCGTGGCTCGGCGCCTGGTCATGTCGCCGCAACGCAGCGGTGGCCAGGCGCAATTCATTCCGACGCCGGTCAGTCCGGCACCGCGCAGTGATCTTTCCCGAGTCATGCAGTGGGCACGCGAGCGCCTGCACGAACCGCTGGAAGTGCGCGACCTGGCCAGCAAAGCGGCGATGAGCGAGCGCACGTTCCTGCGCCGCTTCACCGAAGCCAGTGGCCAGTCACCGAAAACCTGGTTGCAACACGAACGTCTGGGCCGCGCCCGCGAACTGCTGGAAAGCAGCGACCAGAACACCGAGCAGATCGCCGAACGCTGCGGTTATCGCTCGGTGGAAAGCTTCCGGGTGGCGTTCCGCACGGTGGTCGGTGTGCCGCCGTCGGTGTATCGGGAGCGGTTTGGGCGTGGGGGCAATGCCGGTTTTTGAGGTGTCCTCACGGTTTATTCGCGAGCAGGCTCGCTCCCACAGATTTTGCGTACAGCCACGGAACCTGTGGGAGCGAGCCTGCTCGCGAAGGCGCCATCCTGATCGCCTGATAGCTCAAGGCTTGCGCAACAGATAGGTATCCATGATCCAGCCATTGGCCAACCGCGCCGCCTGGCGCACTCGCTGGATTTCATCCGCCACATCCTTGAGCTTGCCGCTGATCAGGATTTCGTCCGGCGTCCCCAAATAGGCGCCCCAGTAAATCTCGGTGTCCCGATCCTCCACCTGACGGTAAGCATCCTGAGCATCGAGCATCACCACCAGGCTGTCGCCATCGCCCACCTGCCCCGCCGCCAAACGCCGGCCAGTGGTGATTTCAACGCAGCGGCCGATCTGGTTGAGTGGCACCTTGTGTTGTGCCGCCAATGCCTGGACGCTGGTAATGCCAGGGATGACCTCGAACTCGAACACGCAGGCACCGCAGGACTGGATCGCCTGAAGAATACGAAGGGTGCTGTCGTACAGCGCCGGATCGCCCCACACCAGAAAACCACCACACTGGCCGTCGGCCAGCTCCTCGCTGATCAGCCGTTCGAAGGTCTGCTGCCTGGCCAGGTTCAGGTCGTCGACACTGGTCTTGTAGTCCACCTCACCGCGCTGACGTTCCGGGCTGTGGGCTTCGACAAAACGGTAATCCCGATCGGTGATGTAGCGTTCGCAGATTTCGCGTCGCAAATCGATGAGTTTGTTCTTGCTTTCGCCCTTGTCCATGAGGAAAAAGACATCGACCTTATTCAGCGCCTTGACCGCCTGCATCGTGATGTAGTCGGGATCGCCGGCACCGATGCCGATAACCAGGAGTTTTTTCATCACGACAGGTCCTCGGGGTCGGGGCCTGCCAGCCGCAGCCGCCAGCAACCATGGAACCGCAACTCGACCGCCGACAGGGGTTCGACGTCGATCAGGCGGGATGACGCCCCCTGCAATATGTGCGTCAGCGCGGCGCGGATGACAAAGGGATGGGTAATGGCAACGATGTGCCCCGGCGTCGCTTGCAAGGTTGTCAACCACGCCTCCACCCGCGTCTCCAGTTGCAGCAACGACTCGCCGCCGTGGGGTGTCGAAGCCGGGTCCACCAACCAATACTGGAGCGCCTCGGCTTCAGTCTTTTGTAGCTCACGGATGCGCATGCCGCTCCAACGCCCGAAGTCGCAGTCCTTCAACGCCTCGACAATCTCCGGGGCGCTGCCGAAAAGCTCGGCGGTTTGCCGGGCGCGCAATTCCGGGCCGCAGGCGAGGCGCGCGCCCTTGAACTGATGGCAACGGGAAAGCCTGAGCGCTTGCCAATCCATTTCCAGAGGCTCGTCCAAAGGAAAACGCGCCAATTTCTGGGCAACGGTTCGAGCGTGGCAAATCAGGGTTAAACGGGTTGCCTGCACGAGGAGTCACTCTATGGATGGAAAGGAACGATGGCACAATTTTGCTGCAAGAAAGCAGGTCGCGGGTGTAGGAGCGAGCATCCTACAGTCATTTCCTGCCGGATTTTCTGTAATGACTGACCACAACGCAGGCAATCACCTACAAGACTTTACGACATCGGCGTAGCCCCTTGGCACAGGCACTTTGCCCCTTTTTCGGACATCGCCAGGCCCCATGAAAATTAACTGGACAGGCGGTACGCGATGATTAAATACTCCTTTCAACGGACTGTTTAAACACGTTCCCCTCGTTCATCCAGCAGGAGCCCGGATGCCCTTTCTCGAACTCCCGATCAATGTGTCTGGCCAGGCATCGACTCCAGCCGAACCGTCCGTTCCTCGTTCAATGCAGTCGATCCCAAGCAGCATCTGACAAGAAAAAATCGTGGCGTCTGACAGCGTCCAGACGACCACCGATTGAATGTGTGGAAAAACCGACAGTGATAGTCAGGTTCGGCTCAAGCCGCCGAATCGTCAGATACAGGAGTATCTCCATGCTGGTCTTGCGTCCAGTCGAGTTGGCCGACCTGCCCCAGTTGCAGAGGCTGGCTCGTGAAAGCCTGGTGGGCGTCACATCCCTGCCCGACGACAGCGAACGGTTGCGCGGAAAAATCCTCGATTCCTGTGCCTCGTTCGACAAGGACGTCGAGGATCATGGCCCGGAAAACTACTGCTTTGTGCTCGAAGACCTGACGACGCAGGACCTGGTCGGCTGCTCGGAAATCCTCGCCACGGCGGGGTACAGCGAGCCGTTCTACAGCCTGCGCAACCGACACTTCACCAGCGCTTCGAGGGAGCTGAACATCGAGCACGGCGTAGCCGCCTTGTCGTTGTGCCACGACCTCAGTGGCCACACCCTGCTGCGGGGCTTCCATATCGATGCCGCACGGGTGCGCACCGCTCATTCCGAGCTGCTGTCCCGGGCACGCCTGATGTTCATCGCCGCCCACGTCCGGCGCTTTTCCGAAACGGTGATCACCGAGATCGTCGGCTACAGCAGTGATGAAGGCCACTCGCCATTTTGGGACGCCGTGGGCAAGCATTTCTTCGATTTGCCCTACATCGAGGCCGAACGACTGTGCGGCGTGCAAAGCCGCACCTTTCTCGCCGAACTGATGCCGCAGTATCCGATTTACGTGCCCATGCTGCCCAAGGCGGCACAGGACTGCATCGGCAGCATCCACCCCGACGGCCAGGAAGCCTTCGATATCCTTGAACGTGAAGGCTTCGAAACCAACAGTTACGTCGATCTGTTCGATGGCGGCCCGACGCTGTATGCGCGCACGTCGGGAATTCGTTCCATCGCCCGCAGCCAGTGCGCCGTCACGCGGCCGGGACCTGTGATCGATGCCCGCGGCAGCTTTCTGGTGAGCAACGAATCGGTAAAGGATTACCGGGCCATCGTCGCCGATCTTGATTACATCACCGGGCAACCCGTCACGCTCGACGCCGACATGTGCAAGGCGCTGAAAGTGACCGAAGGCAGCCCGGTCCGGTTGATCGCCCTGTGAATACCCGCCAGGTTCAACGCCTTGGCAACCGCGAACAAGGAACAGCCGCATGATTGTCCGTCCGGTCCAGATCACCGACCTGCCCGCCTTGTTCACGCTGGTGCGTCAGGCCGGTCCGGGGCTTACCAGCCTGCCGGCCGACGAAGAACGCCTGGCCCATCGGATCCGCTGGGCCCAACGCACCTTCGCCGAACAGGTCGATCGCGCCGATGCCGATTATCTGTTCGTGCTCGAGGACGACGAGCAGCAAGTGGTGGGCGTCAGTGCCCTGACCGGTGGCATCGGGCTGCGCGAACCCTGGTACAACTACCGGGTCGGAATGACGCTCAGCGCGGCACCGGACCTGGGGATCCAGCGCCAGATCCCGACCCTGTTCCTGAGCAATGAATTGACCGGGCAATCGGAAGTCCGCTCCCTGTACCTGCGCCCCGAGCAGCGCCAGGGCAGCAATGGCCGTCTGCTTTCGCTCGGACGCTTGTTGTTCGTGGCCGAATTTACACAGCTGTTCGGCAACCGCCTCATCGCCGAATTACGCGGCAGTGCCGACGAACGAGGTGGCTCGCCGTTCTGGGACAGCCTCGGCCGGCACTTTTCCAGGATGGATTTCTGCCATGCCGATCACTTGTCCGGGCTGGGCAACAAATCGTTCATCGCTGAACTGATGCCGCGCCAACCGCTGTACACCTGCATGCTCACCGAACAAGCCAGGGCGGTGATCGGCAAGGCTCACCCCAATTCCGAGCCGGCCCTGAAAATCCTCAGCGCCGAGGGGTTTGCCCACAAGGGCTATATCGATATCTTCGACGGCGGACCGGTCATCGAGGCCCCGGTCTGCGAGATCCGCACCGTGCGCGACAGCCAACCCCTGTCGCTGGCCATCGGCTCGCCGGACGATAAATCGCCCGTCTGGCTGATCCATAATCGCCGTCTGGAAAACTGTCGTATCACCTGTGCCCCGGCCAGACAGACGGGCAACAGCCTGGTGGTCGATCGCCTGACCGCCAAGCGCTTGCAACTGCAACCCGGCGACTCGGTACGCGCCGTGCCGCTGCTTGCCCGGCGACAACAGGCCGTGGCGGCGTGACCTATCAGCTTCATCGTTGCGGCGTCAATCGGCCTTGCCCAGCAAATTCGTCATCATTCTCTTTCTGCGCACGTGGTAGCCTTTTATTTCTTCGGCGTTGACACTTTTGCTCAAGCCCTTCCATTCCATTTGGTGGAACTCATATGTCCAGGCTTTCCCATCAAGATTTGCGCCGCAACTTTCGCCAACTGTTCGCCTCCAACACCTGCTACCACACGGCCTCGGTGTTCGACCCGATGTCGGCGCGCATCGCCGCCGACCTGGGCTTCGAAGTCGGCATCCTTGGTGGTTCGGTTGCCTCGTTGCAGGTGCTGGGCGCGCCTGACTTTGCATTGATCACCCTCAGCGAATTCGCTGAACAGGCCACCCGCATCGGCCGTGTCGCCCAGTTGCCGGTGATTGCCGACGCCGACCACGGCTATGGCAACGCGCTGAACGTCATGCGCACCATCGTCGAACTCGAACGTGCCGGCGTCGCCGCACTGACCATCGAAGACACCCTGCTGCCCGCGCAATTCGGCCGCAAATCCACCGACCTGATCACAGTCGCCGAAGGCGTCGGCAAGATCCGCGCGGCACTGGAAGCCCGCTGCGATAAGGAAATGGCGATCATCGCCCGTACCCACGCCGGGATTCTGCCAGTGCAGGAAATCATCAGCCGCACCCGCCAGTACCAGCAAGCCGGTGCCGACGGCATCTGCATGGTGGGCGTCAAGGATTTCGACCATCTGGAGCAGATCGCCGAACACCTGAGCGTGCCGCTGATGCTGGTGACCTACGGCAACCCGCTGCTGCGCGATGACAAGCGACTGGCCGAGTTGGGCGTGCGCGTGACCATCGACGGCCATGGCGCGTACTTCGCCGCGATCAAGGCGACTTACGACAGCCTGCGCGAACAACGCCAGATCCTCACCCAGACCTCGGACCTGAGCGCGACCGAGCTGACCCACACCTACACGCAACCCGAGGAATACATTCGCTACGCGGAGGAGTTCATGAGTGTGAAAGAGTGACGGTGTGAATCGGCCCGCCGCCTTCGCGAGCAGGCTCGCTCCCACAGGTTCTGCGGCTGTACGCAACATCTGCGAACGACCCCAATCACTGTGGGAGCGGGCTTGCCCGCGAAGAGGCCGGCACATCCAACATCAATGTCGCCTGACACTACGCCATCGCGAGTCACACCGAGTCGAACAGTTCGCGATGAGGTTTCCCATTGCCGCAACAGATCACGCGGTTACGCCCGGTGCTCTTGGCTTCGTATAGCGCATGATCGGCGTCATTGAGCCAGAGCGTCGCGTCGGCGTGGGCCGGGTTGAATGACGCCAGGCCAATACTCAGACTGACTTTCAGCGCCGGGTTCTGCTCGTAACCCAGGGTGGCGAAGCGATCGCGCAGGGCTTCCATGACGACGGCGGCGCGATTCAGGGGCAGGTCCGGGAGGATCACGCAGAACTCGTCACCGCCGTAACGCCCGGCCACATCGGTCGCCCGCAGGTTCTGCCGGAGCATTCTGCTCAATTGACGCAAGACGATATCCCCGGCGACATGGCCATAGGTGTCATTGATGGCCTTGAAATGGTCGATGTCGATCAGGGCAATCGCCCCGCCTTTTCGCTGGCGTTTGCAACGTTGAAACTCGACCTCCAACTGGTCCTTCCAGGCGCCATGATTGAGCAGGCTCGTCAGACTGTCGGTGCGGCTCAGTGCCAGCAACTCACGCTTCTGACGGCCGAGGGTATGGGCCTGACGAAAGCAGATCCAGCCCAGCGCCAACGGATACAGGCACAACAGGGGCAAGCAGGCATAGAGCTGCACCGGGCTGGTGGCGGGAATGAAGGCCGGGGCGAAAATCTGCAGACCGACACCCACGCCAAGCACTTGCGCAGCGGTCCCGGCCAGCAGGAAGCGCATGCCGCCGATGGCTACGTTGTTCATGGCCATCATGGATATGGTGGTCGCGCTGGGCAGTGGATTGAACTGCATCGCGGCAATCCAGAAGCCGCCGAGAAAGGCATCGATCAGCAGATTGCGGTGTTCGGTGTGATAAGGCGCCCTGGCCCGGCGCGCCAATTGATAAGCCAGGTGCGGCCAGACCAGGCCGTTGAACCACATGAATCCCCAGACCCAAGGCGCCGGATCAAGTGGATACATCGCCGCGCTCACGCACACCAATCCAAGGGCCAGCCCGAGAATTCGCGATGTATAGAGCCTCCTGGCCAATGAAAATCCCTTTCCTCCCGTTTTTGTCATAGGGGCCTCTGTGCCACTCGACGGAATGCGATAACAGCCCGTGCCTATGGGCTGGAGTCTATCAGGGCGAAATCAAATAGCCATCACCTACTGGCAGACCGGATATCCCGACATCACGCTCGCCTAATAGCGAAAGCCTCGTCTTCAGAAACTAATGCTGTTCACTTAAGAGGATGGAGAGTGGGGCTGACTATCGTTTGATCGGCGTGCATATCCGGTTTTGCGGTAGCGGCGACTTTTTCAATCGGTGTACATATCCGTTGCTGCGGTAACGGCGGCTGGCGGTTTCGCCCTTACGGCGAGTCCCTTTTGGCAAACGCCCCAAAAGGAACCAAAAGGTCTCGCCCCGGCGTACGGCACCTCGCCAAGGCTCGGTGTTCCCTCGCTACGGTGCCCATCAGGGGGCATCGCCTACGGTTTGCTTCGCTGCACCTCCTCTCGATGCGTTCGACTGCGTCGAACGGCGCTACGCGCCTCCCCCCTGATGAACACCTCCGCTCGGCCTGCCGATGGGGCGGGTAGATCAAAAGCAAAAGCGGCGTACACCTTCGCTCTTCACCACTCATCAGGCCGAGCGTTAGCTCGCCTGCAGCTCTTGATCTTGATCCACCCGCCCCCTCGGAAGGCTGAGTGGAGGCGTTCATCCGGGGATTGGCGCGAAGCGCCGTTCGACGCAGTCGAACTCATCGCATGTAGGTGCAGCGAAGCAAACCGGAGGGCGATGCCCCCGGATGAATGCCGGAGCGAAGGAACCCCGAGCCTTGGCGAGGGGCCGGACGCCAGGGGCGAGCGTTTTTTCGCTTCCTTTTTTAGGCGCTTGTAAAAAAGGAAGTCGCCGTAAGGGCGAAACCATAAGCCGCCGTTACCGCAGCAACGGATATGTACACAATCAAAAAACCCGGCCAGCCACGACACCGCTTCGCGAGCAAGCTCGCTCCCACAGGGCTCCGGGAACATCCCCCAAGCCCAGCTCAAGATTTCAAGTAAACAGCGTTTCGTCTCCAGAAACGGCTATACATGAAAGACAGGGATGATCGATGACTATAAGAGGAGGCCCATGCAGACCTTTCAAGTATTGATCATAGGCAGCGGATTTGGCGGCCAATGTGCTGCGATCAATTTGCTCAAGGCCGGCGTCGACGATTTTCGCCTGCTCGAGCGCCGGGCGTTCTTCGGTGGCACCTGGTGCCAGAACACCTACCCCGGCGCGGCAGTCGATGTGCCCTCACCGCTGTATTCCTTGTCTTTCGCCCCGTACCGCTGGACGCAAATGTTCGCCGAACAGGCCGAACTGTACCGCTACACGCGCCATGTGGTGGAACGTTTCGGCCTTCGGGACAAGGTCGAACTGGACACGAATGTCGAGGGCATCGAATGGGACGACGCCAACAAGCGCTGGATTGTTTACACCACCGGCAAAGGCACGTTTTGCGCACAGTTCCTGATCAATGCGAGCGGGCCGTTGAGCCAGCCGGTGGTGCCGCGTTTCGACGGGCAGGAACGCTTTGCGGGCAAGACGTTTCACACCAATGACTGGGATCACGGCTATGACTATCGGCAAAAACGCGTGGCCATCGTCGGCAGCGGCGCCAGTGCGGCCCAGGTGATTCCGGCCATTGCCCCGGACGTCGGGCACTTGCATGTATTCCAGCGCACGCCCCACTGGGTATTACCCCGGGCCGACCGCCGCTTCGGGCGCGTCCAGCGCTGGTTGCTGGGGCTCAAGCCCGCCTACAAGTTGCTGCGCTGGGGCATCTACTGGCAATTCGAAACCCGGGTGATTGCCTTCAAGTATTCGAAGCCGGCGGTGCACATGGTCCAGCGCCAGGCCCTGGGTTTTCTCAAGCGCCAGGTACCGGATGCCGAACTGCGGCGCAAACTGACGCCGGACTACACCATCGGCTGCAAACGGGTGATTCTGTCCAGCACACTGTACCCGGCACTGGCCCGCCGCAACGTGACGCTGCACAGTCGCGAACACGGCATCGCATCCATCGACGAAACCGGCATCGTTACCCGGGACGGACAGCATATCGACCTGGACCTGATCGTCTGGTCCACCGGCTACGACGCCACCGACGGGGTGATTTCCTACCCGGTCACGGGCAAGAACGGCACTCGTCTGAAAGATGTCTGGGCACAGTATCCGCGGGCCTATCTCGGCACCGCCCTGCCCGAGTTTCCCAACCTGTTTATCGTCACCGGACCGAACACCGGCATCGGCCACACCTCGGCGCTGTTCATCATCGAATCCCAGATGAACTACATCCTCGATTGCATTCGCACCTTGAAGACTCAAGGTTTACGCAGCATCGAAGTTCGCCATGAGGCGGAACGTACCTACACTGAAATGATCCACCGGGAAATGGAACGTACCGTGTGGAAGTCCGGTGGTTGCCACAGTTGGTATCAAAGCAAGAGCGGTCATGTGATTGCCATGTTTCCGGGGTTCAGCTTCAGTTTTCACCGTTTGACCCGAGCACTGAAACCCGCCGATCACATTTTGTCCTGAGTAGATAGAAAGGAGACGCGTGATGCTTTTGTTGTTCGTCGTTCTCGCCGTTTTCGTCGCCTGGAGCTGGCTTACCTACCCGGCCATCGGCTACTGGCTGTATGACTGGAACATGGCAGTCGAGGCCAAGTTGTACCGGCTGCACAAAATCGTCGTGCCCATCCCCGAGATGACCGTCTCGACCTGGCAAGGCGGGCCGTACGAAGCCACCAGCAGTGTGCTGATGCTCCATGGCTTCAGCGCCGACAAGAACCTCTGGCTGCGTTTCGCCCGGCATTTTGTCGGCAGCCACCGGGTGATCATCCCGGACATCGCCGGTCATGGTGAAACCGGCTTCAAGGCAGGTGGAGGCTACGATATCCCGCTGCAAGCCAAGCGCATGATCCAGCTGCTGGACGTGTGCGGCGTCGAGAAAGTCCATGTCATCGGCAACTCCATGGGTGGCTACATGGCCGCATGGCTCGCGGCCGCATACCCGGAGCGCATTGTGTCCGTGGCGCTGTTCGACCCGGCCGGGGTCACCTCGCCCGAGCCCAGTGACCTCGAGCGACACCTGGCCAAGGGCCACAACCCGTTTCTGATTCATTCGCGCGAAGAGTTCCGACGCTTCTACGCCATGACCATGGCTTCGCCGCCCTGGGTACCGAAACTGGTGCTCGACGCTGTCGCACAGCGCTATGAACAGTCCCGCGAGGAACTGGAAGAGATCTTCCGCGAGTTTCGCGCCAGCCCGCCGATGGAACCGCACCTGCCCGACATCAGCGCCCCGGCGCTGTTGCTGTGGGGGCGCAAGGACCGGCTGATCGATGTCAGCAGCGTGGCGATCTGGAGCAAGGGCATCGTTGATCTGCGCGTGCACATCTGGGACGCCGTCGGACACATGCCCATGGTGGAAGCGCCCACCGGTTCGGCGCGCCTGTATCGCGAGTTTTTGGCATCGCTGCGCTCAGAAAGTCCACAGGATCAGCGACTGCATTAGGCTTACAGTCCGTTGCGGAATGAAGTTCTTCAGAAACTTCGTTTGTCGGCGTCGTCCAAGGCTGCGATCTTTTGTCCATCCTTTACGTCACCGCGCCAGGAATCCTGTTCATGAACCACCCGAACTTCGTCAGCCCTGACCTGATCCGCCAACGCTTCTCCAAAGCGATGTCCGACATGTATCGCGAAGAGGTGCCGTTGTACGGCGCGTTGATGGAACTGGTGGAACAGACCAACCGTCACGTACTGGACAGCGATCCGCAAATCGCGCAACAGCTCGCGAGCACCGGCGAAATCGAGCGCCTGGACCTGGAGCGTCACGGTGCGATCCGCGTCGGCACGGCCGATGAACTGGCCACCCTCGCCCGCCTCTTCGCCGTGATGGGCATGCAACCGGTGGGTTACTACGACCTGACACCGGCTGGCGTACCGGTGCACTCCACGGCGTTTCGCGCGGTGCATGAAGCAGCGTTGCAGATCAGCCCGTTCCGAGTGTTTACCTCACTGTTGCGCCTGGAATTGATTGAAGACCTGGAACTGCGCGCATTCGCCCAGTCGATGCTCGACCGGCGCTCGATCTTTACACCCATGGCCCTCACCCTCATCGACCTAGCTGAAACCCAGGGCGGCCTGACCGAGTCGCAAGCCTCGGCGTTCGTCGAACAGGCCCTGGAGACGTTTCGCTGGCACCACAGTGCCACCGTCACCGCCGAGCAGTATCAACAGCTCAGCGCCCAGCATCGTCTGATCGCCGACGTGGTGGCGTTCAAGGGCCCGCACATCAACCACCTGACACCGCGAACCCTGGACATCGACATCGTCCAGGCGCAGATGCCGGCCCATGGCATCACCCCCAAGGCGGTGATCGAAGGCCCGCCCCGCCGCCAGTGCCCGATCCTGCTGCGCCAGACCAGTTTCAAGGCCCTGGACGAGGCGATTGCCTTCACCGATCAAAACGAGGCTCGCGGTAGCCACAGCGCCCGTTTCGGCGAGATCGAACAGCGCGGTGCCGCCCTCACGCCCAAAGGCCGCGCTCTGTACGACCGCTTGCTCAATGCCGCGCGGGACGAACTCAAGGACTTCCCCAACGAAGCCAATGCCGCACGATACAACGCGCTCATGGCCCGGCACTTCAACGAATTCCCTGACAGCTGGGAAGGCATGCGCCAACAGCAACTGGCTTACTTTCGCTATTTCGTGACGGAAAAAGGCCTGGCCGCGGGCGATCTGAAAAACGCCGCCCTGGAGGACCTGCTCAGCGACGGTTACCTGCGGGTGGAACCACTGGTGTACGAAGATTTCCTGCCGGTCAGCGCGGCGGGGATTTTCCAGTCAAACCTGGGGGACACCGCGCAAACCCATTATGGCGTGCACTCCAACCAGCAGGCGTTCGAAAAGGCTTTGGGGCGCCCGACCATTGATGAACTGGAGCTGTATGCCCAGAGTCAGCGGCGTTCGATCGAACAGTGTTTCGCCGCGTTGGCCGATGTTGTTCCAGTCAATGAAAAACACGGCTGAACGACTTCTCACGGCTCAATAAAAAACGGGCGACCTACAGGTCGCCCGTTTTTTTTATATCCGAAACTTTCAATACAACCAGGAAAGCGTTCGCCCAGTGCACTGGCCTCGGCAATCCATGCACTGGTAAAGAGCCTTACACTGGGCGAACGGGAGGTATTTTAGTAGATGTGGCTAAATATGCCCGTGTAGAAAGATGAAATTTATTAACACAATATTTAATAAATATGTCGACCATCCCGCAACGAACCGCAAACTTACTGGTTCGAACATACGAGCTGATTATTCCTGTACAGAACCTGCACAAAAACAATCAACTCGTATAGCGCCAATCATCAATATTAGTGCTTGCTGGTCACTGTCAATATATCGGTGTAAACCACGTTCACGCTTTGTCCGACTTTCAAGTCCTTGAGCTTGGCCTGGACTTCAGGTCGCTTGACGTCGACCGTCTTGGACTTGCCTTCCGGGTTTTCGAAAGTCAGCTGGTGTTTCTTCATGTCAATGTGGGTGATCTTCAGCTGCACTTTCACCTGACGATAAGCTTCGCCCCCCGGGTTGGCGCTGCCTGGCGCCGCACGGACTTCACCGGTGGCTTCGGCGGTACCGGGCAGGCCTTTGTCGACATCGGTGTCGAGGTAGGCCGCAACGGCGCTGGTAACCCTGATGTCGACCGTATCGCCAACCTTGAGATTGCCGAGGTTTTTCGCCTTGTCGGTCAGTTGAACAGGGAACTCATTTCCCTGCGGGCCTTTGAGAACCACGGATTTGCTCGCGGTATCAACCGAAACGACTGTGGTGCTGACCTGATCAGCCACCACGACTTCGGACAGCGGGATATCGGCGGCAACTGCGCCAAAACTGGCGGCAGACAGCAAGGTTGCGAGGGTAATGGCTTTGGTCAATGCGTGGCGTTTCATAGGTAGAACTTTCCCTGTGATAGATGACAACAGACGGCGTTGAAGCCAGGCTCAACACCCTGTGTGCGATGAGCATAGACGCTGTTCGGCGAGTGGTCGTCGCAAACCGCCGATTTTCTAATACCCGGTCATTTCCAGATATCCATTCCCTGCATGGCTGCCACTGAGCCGCACCGGGCCTTCCCAGTACGGTATGCGCAAGTCCATCCAGGCCTGGGGATTGAGTGCGTGGAGGGTGATATCAAGGTGTTTGGCGGGGATCTTGATCGACCAGCTGACGGGCATCTCGCGCCCGGCCACGCTGGCGCTGTCCTGCGGTGTGAGGCTCATGTCGCTGGCGTGCAGCAACTGCGTGCGCCCCTGGGCGTCGATCCAGGTGCCGGTGAGATAAGGCGCTCCATCCTTTTGCCGCATTCGATACAGCATCACCTGCTCGCCGCTGTCCAGATGCAGGGAGAACCAGTCCCAGCCAGTCTGATCGCTCGTCAGAGGCTGACTGCTCCATTCGCGGTCGAGCCAGGCCGGGCCACTGACCTGAAAGGTCCTGCCGTCGATTTCCAAAGTGCCGCTGGCCTGGAAAAACGGCTGGCTGTAGTAGTAAGAGGCCTGCCCCTGTTCGGATTTCTGACTGAAGCCCTGCTCCCCCTGAAGCACCAGCGGACCTGTGGAGGTCAATTGCAACCGGTAGCTGAAACGCGGGTCACGGGCGCTGAGCAGCACGTCGGCCAACGGGTCGTCGGCCGGCGCCTGGCTGCTCAACTGCCAGTCGTCTATCCAGGCATTGAACGGTGTGAGGTTGACACCGGCCTGACCGACGCCGCCGCGAGCATAGCGTTCAGCCGCATGATGCACCGTCGCCGACGTCACCGCCGCATGGCCGAGCCAGATCGTCCGGTTCTGCCAACCCGGCACCTCGGGAGTGGCTTTCAGGGCACTGCGGAACAATGTCCATTGCGCGCCGAATTCATGCCCCTGGTCGTCCTTCAGGTTGGCCGTGACGTACCACCACTCGATGCGAAAACCGTCGTGCGGGCCGTGATCCGCCGGGAAGCTGAACACCCGACCGGGCACCACCGGGGTGAACGCAGCCGCCTGGTTGCCCAGCCCGGCAAACCCCTTGTCCACCGGCGCCGGTTGATCGCAACCGCTGGCCAGCAGCGTCAGCAGCAACACGCAGGCCTTAATCTTCATGGGCAAACGTCCGCAGCAGGTCCGCCGGTTGCGTGCGGTACAAACGGTACAACGGCCAGGCCGAAGCCAACAGCGTCGCCACCAGCGCGAGCCCCATCAACTGCAACAATTGCCATGGAAACAGCCGCAACGGCAGGCGCCAGCCGAAAGCCTGCACATTGATCACCGTGTCCAGGCACCACGCCAGGGCGATGCCCAACGGCAACGCCAGCACCAGGGTCAGCAGTGCCAGCAACCAGGTTTGCCCGAGGTTGAGCAACATCAGATGCCGACGCGTCACACCCAGTGCCCACAACGGCGCCAGTTGCCCGAGACGGCTCTGGCTTTGGGTCAACAGGCTGATGAACAGCGCCACGCCTGCCACGCACAACGTCAGGCTGTTGAGCGCGGCGGTGGCGGCGAAGGTGCGTTCGAAAACTTGCGTGGACCAGCCCTTGAGCCGCGCCTGATCGACGATGCGGCTGTCGTCCAGGCTGAAACGCGCCTGCAATGCACTGACGAACGCCGGGATCGACAGCGGTTCGATGCGCAGGTTGAAGCGGTTCGGTGTCAATTGCGGCCAGCCGCGTAGCAGATGATTGATATTGATCAGAATGTGGCCCTTGGGATTGCCATAGTCGGCGTAAATCCCGACGATCCGCGGCGACCACGTGCCGGTGGGCGTCGGCAGCGTCAGGTGATCGCCAAGCTGAACGCGCAGGCGCCGGGCCAGTTGCTCGCTGAGCATCACCGCATCGTCCTTGGCCAGTCGCTCCCAAGGGTTGTCGCCCAAGGCTTCGAGCAGCGGCCAATGCTGGCGATAGGTCGGGTGGTCGATGACGCCGGACAGGTCGGTCGGCCAACCCTGCAACTGAATCGACACCTGCCAGTTGGGCAGCACCGCCGCCAATTGCGGCTGCTGATTGAGCCAGTCGTGCAGCTCCCGGGCCTGGACCGGGTTCTGCGGGTTGAGGTAAAGCTCGGCCGTCAGCCGTTGTTCGAGCCAGTCGCCGAAGGTCTGGCGAAATCCGGCGGTCATGCTGCCGGCCCCGATATTCGCCGCCATGGCCAACAGCAGCGCCATCAACGCCAGGCTCAAGGCCGGCAGTTGCTGGCGACAATCGGCGACAAACCACTGGCCGAGCACCGAGCGGCTGCGCTGCGAAACGAAACCGAGCAGCGAACTGAGTACCACCGGCAACGCCAGCGCGGCACCGATCAACAGCGCCGCCATCAACACGAAGCCACTGATCAGGCTGTCGCCGAAGATCAACGCCAACAGCCCGATCACCCCGGCCATCACCGCCACCCACCCCTGACGGCGCAACCAGCGGGCATGGGCCTGATGCCAGGCTTGCGGGTCGGCCAGCGCCAGCAAGGGCAACCGCGCTGCCCGCAACAAGCTGTTGGCGCCGGCCAGCAGCGCGCCGAGCAGACTCAGGCCGATACCACTGAACCACCATAAAGGGCTGAGGCTCAATTGACCCGCCACTTCGGCCCCGTACAAACCGCGCAGGCTGGCGGCGACATCCGGCAACAGCATACCGGCCAGCAGGTAGCCGCTGACCACCCCGGCCACGCCGCCGATCAGGGCCAATCCACCCAGCTCGACGGCCAGGCATGCGATCAGCATGCGCGCACTGACACCGCAGGCTCGCAACGTCCGCAGCAAGCCTCGCCGTTGCTCCAGCGCCAGCCCGATGGCGGCGTGCACGATAAACAGGCCGACCACGAACGACAACACCCCAAGGGCCTCGAGGTTCAGGTGAAAGCTTTCGGTCAGGCGCGCCAGGTTGTTTTCTTCACCGGCGCGTTTTAGTTGCAACTGCCCCTTGAGCGCATCCGGTAGCGTTGCCGTGAAATCCTTCGGCAGCAGCAGACGTGACAACTGCTCCGGCAATCCCAGAATCCGCTGGGCAAAACCGATGTCCACCAGCAGCACACCGGGTGCCATATCGACCTGTACATGCAGCGGTGGCAGCGCCATACCAGCGAGGTTCTGTGGTCGCTCACCCTCGCGCAAACCCAATGCCTGCAGGGTCTGCGACGATATCCAGGCAGTACCCGGGGGGCTGAGGAAATCGACCACCTGTTCAATCGCCATGGCCTGCCCGGCCACCGCCGCACCCGCTGGCAGCGACACCGGCTCGATACCCATCAGTTGCAGGCGCTGCTCTTCATGCCCCTTGAGCGTGACCCGCCCTTGCAACACCGGTGACACCGGCCACCCCGCGCGGCGCAGATCGATGAACCATTGCTGGGGGAACGTGCCGCCACCGGGCGCACTGAGGCTGGCCTGAGGTTCGCCACCGATCAACTGACTGGCGCGGGCGTAGCTGTCACGGGCCTGGCTGTTGAGTGCCTGGACGCCGGTCAACAGACTGGTGGCCAGCCACAACCCGGTCAGCACACTGAAAAACTGCACCGGATGCTGCCGCCAGTGGCTGAGCAGTGCGCGCAGTGTCTGGCCGAGAATGCGCATGTCAGCGCTCACCCGCACCGGCCAGGCGACCACCGCACAGCAGCGCTTTTTCCGCCAGCCGCGCCGCCACACCGGGACTGTGGGTGACCATCAACAGGCTGGTGGGACTGTCGTCGAGCAATTCCAGAAGCAACTGCAACACCTCGGCGCCGGTGGTTTCATCGAGGCTGCCGGTGGGCTCGTCGGCCAGCAGCAATGGCGGGCGCGACGCCAGCGCCCGGCCCAGCGCGACCCGTTGCTGCTGGCCGCCGGACAACTGCTCCGGGTAACGCCGCAGCAGCTCGCCCAAGCCCAGGCGCTGCACCAGATGTGCCTGCCAACGTGGATCGTGACGCCCCGCCAGACGCGCCTGAATCGCCAGGTTGTCTTCGACCCGCAGGCTGCCGATCAGGTTGAACTGCTGGAACACCAGGCCGATTTCCGTACGGCGCCAGTTCGCCAGTTGCCCTTCATTCATCTGTTCCAGGCGATGCCCGCCACTGCGGATGCTGCCGCGATCGACCTTGTCCAGCCCGGCGATCAGGTGCAGCAAGGTGCTTTTGCCACTGCCCGACTCGCCCATCAGCGCCAGGCTGCTGCCGGGCTTGAGCCTGAGATCGACGCCTTGCAGCACCGGCAGCGGCCCTTGCGGTGTGGCGTAGCTTTTGAAAACGCCGTGGACTTCAAGCATGGGAAAACCTGCTGGAAATGCATGGCCCAAGGATAGCGGCCCTGAATGGTTTTTGTCCGGTGACGCTCATCGCCCCGTCCGCCGTGCCGCGACAACTGCCCTTCACCGACCGCACCGAATTTGAATCGGTCTGCAAGGGTTTGATCGCGCCGTCGAAGGGTCAGGTCAAGGACGCCTCGGGCAAGGTTTTTTGCGTCCTCCCGTTTTCCAGCTACAAATGATGAGGGGTTCGGGTGCCTGCGGAAAAAATCAAAGAAGGTGAACATGCCTCGACAAGTGATAGTCAACGCTGACGATTTTGGCCGCAGCGCCTGCGAAAACGCGGTGATCCTGGGCGCGTTCCAGGCCGGGCTCATCAGCTCCGCCACCGCCATGGCCAACATGCCGGCGTTCGAGCCGGCCTGCAATTTGGCGCGGCATCCTTTGCTCGAAGGCCGCATCGGCCTGCACTTCAACCTGACCTGCGGCCGTCCGTTGAGCCAGAGCATTGTGCAATGCCCGACATTCTGCGACGGTGCCGGCGCGTTCGACCTCAACCTGTCCCGCACCCGCTTCTGGCTGCGGCGCCGGGATCGCCACGCCGTGCTCGAGGAGCTCGAAGCCCAGTGGCAGCGCTGCCTGGACAACGGCTTGCGCCCCAGTCACCTGGACTCCCATCAACACGTGCACAACATCTGGCCAATCGGCGAGATCGTCGCGCGCTTCGCCGCCCGCCAGGGAGTGCCGGTGCGCCTGGCGCGCAATCTGGGACAACATTTCAGCCTGCCCAAGCGCCTGTACAAGGACCTGCTCAACCGTCGCCTGAGCAACCTGGCGGGCGCCACCGCCGACTACGTGTGCACCCCGGTGGATCTGCGCAACGCCGAGGCACCACCCGATGGACTGCTGGAAATCGTCGCCCACCCGAGCCAGCTCGGTGCCGACTTCGGCGATGCCTGCCTGGAACCCGGAGAGTCCTTGAGTGCGTTGCTGGAACAGCGTTTGCCCGGTGTGCCGCGGGTGGCCTATGGCGCCGCTGGCGACGCTGCGACCCACCGCACACAGATCGTCCTGGAGTAATTCGCAATCCCCTGTGGGAGCAAGCTTGCTCGCGATGGGGTCGCCTACACTTTCTTCAGAAAAAAACCATCTGGTCGCGGAAATATCTGACTGTTCAACTGTATCCATTTGGATACATTCGAGCAATGAATTATCTTGTCCAGCAAACCGCTACCTTCGCAGCATGGCACGCCTCGGTTCGCGACTTACGAGCCAAGCTAGCTATCGCTCGTCGCATTGACCGAGCATCTACGGGTAATCTCGGCGATAACAAATCTGTAGGTGATGGTGTTTCTGAAATGCGCGTGGACGTGGGTGCCGGATACCGGGTTTGCTTCACGATGCGAGGTGGGGTCGTCATAGTTTTGCTGGCCGGGGGTGACAAGTCATCTCAACCCGCCGATATCAAACGTGCAAAAAAATGGCAAAGGAGGTTTAAACCATGAGCCAGACTTTGACGACTTTCGACTTGGCGGAGCTGCTCGACAGTGATGAAGCCATCAGCGAGTATCTGTCTCAGGTACTGGCAGACGGTGACAATGAGGAGTTTCTTCGCGCTATCGGCCATGTGGTGAAAGCCCGTGGCATGACACAGATAGCCAGAGACTCGGGAATGGGTCGCGAAAGCCTCTATAAAGCCTTCGCGCCAGGTGCAAAACCACGTTTCGATACGGTCCTGAAGGTCATTCATGCGTTGGGCATAGACCTCTGCGCGCAGCCGGGGCACGCCGCCAATCACTCAAATCTCTGATTTGATTTTCCGCGTTATGTTGCCGGTTTCACCACCACCCACGTAAAACACAACGGCAACTGCGCCCCTTGCTGCTGATAGCCGTCATAGCATTCTTCGCGGTTGGAGTGCGGGTATTCCTTGAAGTGGCGGATCTGCAGCCCCGCCGCAATGGCGGCGCTGAAGAGGTCGCCCAGTGTGTGGACGAACCAGTAGGACGGCGCGGCCGGTTGTTCGACCTTGCCCTCGTAGACGATCGGTTCGTGCTGCACGAAAGGTTCGCGACGAAAGTATGAACTGGCCGGGCGAAAGGGATCGGCTGCCTCGGGGTCGAACATTTCCAGGAACGGGTGGGTTTCGTATACCACCAGCGCGCCACCCGGTTTCAGCGTGCACGCCACATGGCGGAAAAATTCGCCGATGTCCGGCATCCAGTTCAGCACGCCGATGGTGATCAGCGCGAGGTCGAAGCGCTCCTGCAGTTGCGCAGGCAAGTGGTGAATGTCCGCTTCGATGAATTGCGGCGCATGGGGTGAGCGGGACGCCAGTTCCCGTGCCTGTTCGAGAAACGCGCCGGACTGGTCGACACCCACGACCCTGCGCGCCCCCAGGGCAAACAGCGACAGACTTTCGCGGCCGTTGTTGCAGCCCAGTTGCACCACCTCCTTGCCGTCGACACCGGTCTGGATCAGCAAGGCGCTCAGGGTGTCATCCAGGCAGGAAAAATCCGCCCGCGCCACACCCTCCAGCAAGGCCTGCCATGCGCGGGAGTCTTTGTGATGACGGGCGGAGTCATTCCAGGCCTCGCGGTTACTGGCGATAGCTTGTTCTTTTGTCGGCAGTTCCATTGCACGCTCCAGGGTTCGAGTGGTCGATCTGACCGGCCGGAGTCTAGATCAACGTCATCCTGGCAGATGTTGCGAAGTTGTAATCCGCCCGACGCCGACGGCGGCCCCCGGTGGCAGCTATAGTTAATGTCCTTGGGGACATGTGGTTAAACCGACCTCGCAGGTGCCGTCATGAAAAAAACCGACCTGATCCTTGTGCTCGCCGTCAGCCTGGGCGCGACCGCTATCGTCCACGCCGACGACATGCCCACCACCAACTACAGCAGTGAATTCAACTACTACGGCGCCGACCAACCCTTCGCCCACCCCGTACCACCGTCCATGAGCAGTGTGCCGCCGGGTACGTACATCCCGACCGCCCCCGGGCAATTCATTCCGGTTTCAAGCGAGCACGTGTTCTCAGACTCGCTCTTGCCGACAGTGGCCGACGCCACGGTTCGGGTGTTTGTCCGCTCCTACGATCCGGAGCGTGGCGTTTACGTGAACCAGGAAGTCGAGAATCCCGGTTGCATGCTGTCCTGTCTGAGACAGGGCCCGGTGTTGCAGTGAGAACGCCCCCTACCACTGGCGTTTGTCCGGACGGGCGAGACCAAGCTTTTCGATCCGGTAGCGCAACATGTCGCGGCTAAGACCCAGCAGGCGCGCCGATTTGGTGACGTTCCAGTCAGTCTTGTCGAGCATCTTGCGCACCATGTCGCGCTCCACTTCCGGCAGGTTCATGGATTCGTTGCCGTTGTTGTAGGACACACGCGATTCGCTGAAATGTTGCGGCTCGTGATGAAACATCGGTGGCTCATCCACCAGGCTCAGGCAGACGTTCAACTGGTGCGCGGCGATGGTGTCGCCTTGCGCCAGCAACACGGTTTGCTCCAGCATGTTGCGCAGTTCGCGTACGTTGCCCGGCCAGCTGTAGCTGAGCAGCAACTCTTCGGCCTGGCTGCTGAAATACAGGTTCGGCTTGCCATAGCGCTTGCCATGCAGCCCGAGGAAGTGCCGGGCCAGCAGCAGGATATCGGCGCCACGGGCATACAGGCGCGGCACCTTGATCGAAATGATGCGCAGGCGGAAAAACAGGTCGCGGCGGAATTTTCCTTGCTGGACCATTTGTTCGAGATTGCAATTGGTCGCGCTGATCACTCGCAGATCCACCTTGCGCTCTTTCACCGATCCGACCCGGCGAATGGTGCGGTCTTCCAGCAGTTTGAGCAGCTTGGCTTGCAACAGCAGATCCATTTCACCGATTTCATCGAGGAACAGCGTGCCGCCATCGGCCGCTTCCACCAGCCCCATGCGACGGTCCTTGGCGTCGGTGAAGGCGCCCTTCTCGTGGCCGAACAGTTCCGATTCCACCAGGTTGGACGGGATCGAAGCACAGTTGAATTCAATGAACGGGCCTTTGCTGCGCGGGCCATCGAAATGCAGGGCCCGGGCCACCAGTTCCTTGCCGGTGCCGGTCTCTCCTTCCACGAGGACCGGCGGCAGATCGCTGTTGGCCATCCGCCGTTCAGCGTCGAGCAACTGGCTGATGGTGCCCTTGAGGTACACCATCGGTGCCGACTCGCCAATCAGTGCCTGCACCCCCGACTTCTGGGCCTCGCGCTCCTGATAAAACGACAGTGTGCGCTCCATGCGGTCGGTGGCCAGGGCCTTGTCCAGCAGCAGCTTGAGTTCGGGCAGGGCCACCGGTTTGGTGACGTAGTGAAAGGCGCCCTCTTTCATCGCCACCACGGCGTCTTCGACATTGCCGTAGCCAGTCATCATGATCACTTTCAGATCCGGTGCGCGGACGCGCAGCTTCTGGATCAGGTCGTGACCACTCATGCCCGGCAATGAGTTGTCGGTCAGAACCACGTCGGGCGCGAAAGAACTCAATTGCTCCAGGGCGTCTTCCGCCGAGAGGCAGACGGTCACCTCGAAACCCTTGCGCTCCAGGAAAGTCTGAATATTCTCGGCAAGGATTTCGTCATCCTCGACCAGCAGAATGCTGTGCTCCATATACCCCTCCCGTTGCCACTTTGAAATTGAGACAAATACGGGTTCCTTCCTGTTCCCGACTGGTCAGTTCGACCGAGCCGTCAAAACGCTCCATTATTCTTTTGACCAGGGCCAGGCCTACACCCAATCCACCTTGCTTGGTGGTGAAAAACGGCTTGAAGACCATTTGCTGCTGTTGTTTGGACATGCCCTTGCCGGTATCGGTCAGGATCATGCTCAAATAGCCGGGCACCGAGGTATCGACCTCGATCGTCAGCACGCCACCGTTGGGCATGGCTTCCAATGCATTTGCAAACAGGCTATTGAGTATCTGCGTGAGTAGCACCTGATGGCTGACGACCGGTGGCACGCTGACAGAAGGGAAGCGTACTTCGACGTTCGAACGCCTGATCAGGGACTCAAAGGCACTCAAGGTGTCTTCGAGGGCCAGCACCAGGTCGACCGTTTCAAAGTCGTCATTCATCGGCCGCAACGACACCAGCAACTCACGGACCCAACGTGACATGCGATCGACCTGATTGATGATATCGCCTATGTTTTTCTGCGCGGGCTGGCTGGCGATGTCCTGGGCCAGTTCGGCGCTGGAACGGATGTTCGCCAGCGGATTGCGCAGGCTGTGGGCCACCGCCGAGGACATTTCGCCCAGGGCGACAAAGGTTTCGTTGGCGATCAGCTGTTTTTGCTGGCTCTGCAACAGTTTCGCCGCACGCTGCACAATCCAGAACAGCCCCAGGTAGATCGCCGCACCACCAATCAGGGTCGCGAGCCAGATTGCCTTGAAGCCACGCTGGATGCGCTCCACCAGGTCCACCGGTTCCTTGTAGATCTCCACCATGGCAATCACTTTGCTTTTGTCGGCGCTGAACATCGGAATGTAGTTCTCGACGAACAGGTATTCCGGTTCGTGTGCCAGACGCTGCTCGGGACGCTGCTCATCGATCTCGTGGTAGCTGGTGGACACCGGCGACTTCATTTCGAAGGATTCGTCCAGCTCGGTATCGTCTTCGATGCGCGCACCGATCAACTCGGGGTTGGTCGACCAGACCACGGTGCGGTCCTGGGCGTACACCGTCGCCAGCAGGATGTCCGGCAAATGCTCCACATGGTCAAGAAACTCGGCGCGCGCCGCGGCCCGGGAATCGGGGCTGACATCGGTGTCGGCATGGTCCAGACGCGGGTCGAGCATTTCGCCCATGGTTCTGCTCGGGGGAATCCCGGCATGGCGCATTTCGGCATCGCCGATGGCTTGAATGAACTGTGCGGTCAGCATCGAATCGCGCTCGATGCTTTCATCGACCACAAAGCGCGTGGAGATGTAACCCAGCCCCAGCGCCACCACGGCAATGATGAAAAAACTTGCCAGAGAGAACCAGCGCAACAAATTGAAGTGCGGCCGCCAGCCCTTGCGCGGTGCTGCCGGAGCCTGCAGCGCAGGTACTTTTTGTTGTTCCAGTATCTGCATGGCTGTGTCCTTATTCTTTTAAATCGAGCCTTTCCAGCCGTGTATCAAATCAGTGTAGGTAACATTGATAGCGATTGACTGGCCAACGTAACTATTTCGACGCTATTGCGCCGGGAGCATGTCCGGCTGTTCGACTGCGTGACGATGTTCGGGCTCTTCGTTACCGCTGACCAACGGCTCCACCGGTGGGTGTTGGCGGTCGGTTTCTTCTTGCAGGAATTCGATGATGGACTGGGCGGATTTACTGTCGAGCCGAAGGTTGGGCATCGAGATCCTGTTGTAGCGTTCGAACAGCTCCATCGCAATCGGGTCCTTTTCCGCGAGCATACGATCCGGTTCGCGAATCCAGCGGTTGAGCCACTGCGGATCGCGCTGACGGGTAACGCCGATCAGGTCCGGGCCGATGCTGCGCAGGCCGATGCCCTGCCCGTCCTGCGGGCCGAGGCTGTGGCAAGACGCGCAGCGGGTGCGGAACAGTTCTTCACCAGTGCTTGGCGGACGGATTTCCGGTGCGTTGACGTAGCTTTCTTCCACACTGGGCTGCTTCCAGTTATGCAAGGTATTGGCCAGCTGATCGGCCAGAATCCAGGGATTCTCGAACGGGGAGGACTTCATCCAGCGACCCGTTGCCTGGTTGCCAACGATCAGGCTCAGGTTATGGTCCTTGTTGCGGCCATTATCGATACCTTCGATGAACAGCCCCAGTTTCTGCCGCAGCTCGGTGACGTCGGCGAACTCCCCGGTGAGGAACTTCCACCCGGGCCCGACCTGGAAGCGTTGCGCATAGGCCTTGAGCACCTCGGGGGTATCACTCAAGGGGTCGATGCTGATGGAGTAGAAGAAAATGTCCTTGCCGACCCGATCTCCCAGCAGTTTCTGCACCTGGCGCAGGCGCGCGGTTTCCAGTGGGCAGGAGTCGCTGCACGAGGTGAAGATGAAGTTGATCACCACCACCTTGCCTTTGATCATGTCATCGAAAAAACGCATCTGATGACCGTCCTGGTCGGTCAGCAGGGTGTTGGGGAAATAGTCGCCTCCCCATGGAGTGGCGGCTTCAGCGACAGCGGTTTCGGAGGTGGCTTGCTCGGCAGGCACGGGCGTCGGCAAAGGCTGGCTGGCGACCAGCAGTTGGCTGGCCAGCAAACCGGTCACCAACATCAGCACCAGGTGCATGCCCCAAGCTCGCGAGCGTGGTGAATGCAGCTTCATGCTTGAACGCGTGAAGTTGTGCCGCGCTTTACTTTCCATCACCAACCGCCTCGGTGTCGTGAAGGGGGTGATGGTGTCGATGCAAGGACCTCGCCAGTTTCCTGACTGCTTTGCACAAAAGCATTAACGCTCGTTAAAACAACGACTTATCAACATCAATGTATCGCGGGCGTGGGAATGGCTGGGGAGTGGTACCCGCTAACGGGGACAGTTCATCCCCGTTTTCAGGGGACCAACTTGAATGACAGACGGACAGTGGTGCCCTCGCCTTCACGACTATCGAGGGTCACTACGCCGCCAAAACGCTCCATGATCCGCTTGACCAGCACCAGCCCGACCCCCAACCCGCCCTGCTTGGTGGTGAAGAACGGCCGGAAGGCCATGGCGCGTTGGTCTTCGCTCATGCCTTTACCGGTATCGCTCACTGTCACACTGACACGCTGGGCATCGCGCGGCTCGATCCGGATGGTCAACGTATCGCCGCTGTCCATGGCTTCTACCGCGTTGGACAGCAGGCTGTTGAGGATCTGGGTCAGTTGCACGTGCTGGCTCAGGACCATGGGCGTCTGGTCCGGCGTGAACACCACGTTGACCCTGGCCTTGCTGATCTGATGCTCATAAGCCAGCAGGCTCTCATGCAGGGCAGCCACCAGGTTCACCGGTTCCGCCTCGTCATTGAGCGGTCGCAGGGACTGGAGCAACTCCCGTACCCAATTCGACATGCGATCGACCTGACCGATGATGTCGTTGATGTTCTCGTGTGCCGGTCCGTCGTCGAACTCTATCGCCAGCTCGGCGCTTGAACGGATGGTCGCCAACGGATTGCGCAGGCTGTGGGCGACCGATGAGGACATCTCCCCCAGCGCGACGAACGTTTCGTTGGTGATCAATTGCTTCTGCTGTGTCGCCAGCTGGATCGCCGCACGCCGCACGATCCAGTACAGCCCCAGGTAAATCAGACCGCCACTCAAGGCTGTCGCCAGCCAGATCAACACCAGGCCGCGCTCCATGCGGCTGATCAGGTCCTGCGGTTCCTTGTAGATCTCGACCATCGCAATGACGGTGCTGCCATCGGCATCGAACAGGGGAATGTAGTTTTCGATAAAGAGGTATTTGGGTTGCACCACGAACTTCTGCTCTTTGCGGGCTTTGTCCACATCGTGGTAACTGCTCGACACGGAGGTCTTGGCATTGAATGCCCGCTCGAGGTCTTCATCGTCATGAATCGTGGCGCCCATCAAGGCCGGGTTGGTCGACCAGATCACCATACGATCGGGGGCATAGATATTGGCCAGGATCACGTCCGGCAGATTTTCGATATGGTCGAGGAATTCATCACGGGCACTGGCGCGGGTCAGCGAGTCGACGTCAGAAAAGTCCTTGTCTTTTCGTGGGTCGAGCAACTCGCCCATGCTCCGGACATTGGGAATCGACACGTGGCGCACTTCAGCCGAGGCGATCGCCTGAACGAACTGTGAAGTCAACAGAGCATCGCGCTGCACGCTTTCGGTAATCACGAACCGCGTGGACACCGCCCCCAGCGCCACCGCCACCGTACCGATCACCGCCATGCTGACCAGCGAAAACCAGCGCAGCAGATCGAACGGCTGCTTGCGCGTTTTCAAGCGAACCTCGCTTTCGGTCGCAAGTACTTTGGCAATAGTCGTCATGGGCCTGGTTCCCGGTTCCACCCCCTATTGGTTTATAGCCCACGCATAGCATTTTGCCCGAACCTGGGGGCTGCAATTCCCCACCCGTACCCGCGCGCCGTCACCCCCAATGTTGGGGAAGCCTGCCCGTTTCATAGCTTTCCGGCCTGCCATCCGTGTCGACGCCAACGCCTTTGATCCGGGGCTCTCACGGGCGTTTTCGCTAACTGGTATGGAAGTTGCCATCCTCCCAGCCATCTGACCCACCCCTTAAGGGCAGGTACTTCGATAGAGGGAATACTCATGCACCCTGTACTGTGCAAAACCGCAACCGCACTGGTCGTGACCGCTCTAGCCCAAGGCATCGCCCAGGCTGCGCTGTTTGCCGTAGACCCCGGTCCCTACCTGCCAGCCAATGGCAATTTTGCCGCCTGGTACCAGGATGCCCACGGCCGGACCCTTGACTTGTGTTTGTCAAAGGCTGTCAGTACCAGGGTTGCCGGCGCACCTGGCGCCCCGACATACATGTGCTCGTTGATCCCCAATCCCGGCATTTTCGATGACACCAAACCGTTGGTCTTCCCGACCAATTTCCCCGACGAAGCGTTCTGGGCCACTGGCGAAACGACCATTGTCGATGCCGCCCGAGGCATCGACCTGACCTATGTCTCGGCGCTCGAAGCGGCCTTCAGTGGCGGTGATCCGCTGGAGGGCGACCAGATCAGCTTCGCCCGCATCCGTATTCGCATCGACGTACCCGTCGCCGGCACCTATGTCATCACCCACCCCTATGGCGTCGAAGTATTCAACGTCGACACACCCGGTCGGCGGGCGATCAACATGACCCGGGACATCGGCATCGGTGCGCCAAAAACCTACGACGGCGCGCTCAAGGGCGACGTCGGGCCGTTCCTGCGCAGCCTCAACGGCCCCTACACCGCGGTGAATCCGGACACCGGAGCCGTCGAAACCTTCGTCGGCGATCCGAACCTCAACGAAGCCGTCACCGGCAGCCCGTTCAACACCAATTACGTGCGCATCGAAGGCCCCAATGGCCTGGACTTGCGCACCACCCTCTTCGCCGTTTCCGGCAAGTTGTCATCAGTGGTCCGGCCGACGCCGGTGATCGCCGAGCGCAGCACCTATTCGCGACATGCCGGCACCAGCGCACCGGTGGCCCAACAGGATGTGTTCGTAATGGCCCCACCGCCACCGGCCAGCGTGACCCTGACCAGCAACAATCCGGTGCTGAACCTCTCCGAGGCGGACACCACCGGCCACTGGTATGCGCAGTCGCCGACCAATCCGACGCTGCCAACCACACTGCAGGTGACCGCCGACAACCACCTGGCCATCCCCAGCAGCACACCGACCGTCCTGCCCATGCCGCTGACCGACCTGGTGACGATCTCACGGGCCGAATACAGCCTGAGCACCGGGCAAATCAGCATCACGGCCTCGACCAGCGATGAAACCTCGCCACCGGTGCTCACCGCTACCACCGGCACCGGTCTTGCCATCGGCGCACTGAGTGGCGACGGCGCCGTGAAAAGCCTGGCCACCGGCATCACGCCGGTTCCACCAGCCCAGGTTCGCGTGACGTCATCCAATGGCGGCAGCGACACCGAAGAAGTGGTCATCGTGCAATGAACGCTCACATGCCCAGATCCTCATCAGGAGGCATCATGAACAAATGGCCACGCCTGGCGGTCAACGCCCTGGGACTGACCCTGTCGCTGTCCGGCAGCGCTTTCGCGCAACTCGCCGCCGTCGATCCCGGCCCCTACACCTTTGCCACCGGGAAATTCCCGATCTGGTATCAGGACAACAACCTGCTGTCGATGGAGCTGTGCCAGTCCCGCGCCGTCAGCACACGGGTACCGGCCAGCGTGCCACCGGCCTACATGTGCACCCTGCTGCCGACACCCGGCATCTTCGATGACACCCTGCCGATGGTATTCCCGGACAACTGGCCGGACGAAGCCTTCTGGTTCCTTGCCGAGACCAACATCCCCAACAATGCCGCCGGCTATGGCATGGACGCCTATGTCGCCGGGATCGAAGCCGCATTTGCCGGCGGCAACCCGGTCGACGGCGACCAGATCAGCTTCGCGCGGATTCGCATGCGGATAAATATTCCCGTTGCCGGGACCTACACCATTACCCACCCCTATGGCGTGGAAACGGTCAACGTCACCACCCCCGGCCGTCGTGCAATCAATATCACCAGGGACATCGGCATCGGTGCACCGGGGGTTTTCAGCGGTGCGCTCAACGGTGCGATCGGGCCGTTCCTGCGCAGCGTCAACGGCCCCTACACCGCGGTGAATCCGGACACCGGCGCCGTCGAAACCTTCGTCGGCGACCCGAACCTCACCGAGGCCGTGACCGGCAGCCCCAACAACACCAACTTCGTGCGCATCCAGGGCCCGGCCGGGACCCTCCAGACCAACCTCTTCACCGTGGCTGGCAAGGTGCTCGACAGCCGCGCGCAAACCGCGGTGGACATGAGTCGCGCCACTTACCGGCGCACCGCAGGAACGAGTGGCACCAACACCCGGGTCGAAGTGTTCGCCAAAGCCGCCAACGGTTCGACCCTGTGCTTTCGCGAAAGCATCGCCCTGGTGCCCGGCCCGCCACCGACGCCTTGCCAGACCAACATGGTCAGCGATAACAACGGCGTGTTCTTCGCCCAGCATCTGCTGACCGATGGAACCGTGCCTCCGGTCGTGGTGGTCACCGCCACCAACCCGGCCGGCACTACCCGCCCGACCGCAGTGTCGAGCAAGCTCTCGGACGTGGTGAAAATCCAGACCGCTCAATACAGCTGGAGCAACCACAGCCTGCTGATCGAAGCCACCTCAACAGACGAAGTGGTAGTACCGGACATGGTCGCCCAGGGCTACGGACGACTGTCGAAATCCGGCACCCTGCAACGCCTGACCGTGGCTGACCTGCCCCAACCACCGGCAACCGTAACGGTGAAATCCGCCGCCGGTGGCAGTGACACCGAGCCGGTCGTAGTCGTCGGCACTGCACCGGACACGGGTGCCAACCAGGCACCGATCGCCGTCGCCGATACCGGCAACACCAGCTTCGGCGTCCCGCTCACCCTCAACCTGCTGGCCAACGACAGGGACCCGGACGGCAATACGCCGCTGGCCATTACCGCGCTGACCCAACCAACCGGCGGCGGGGGCACCGTGGAAATGAGCGGCACTACGGCGGTGGTCTACACCCCTCCCGCCGTGGTCAATACCACGCTGACCACGACCTTCACCTACAAGGCCCAGGACCTCAAAGGCCTGGCCTCGACGACGGCGGCAACCGTGACCGTTACCGTGGCGCCCAACCGGCCTCCGGTGGCAGTCGCCGATGCCGTTGCGACACTGGGTGTGGCGATTCCCATCAGCGTGCTGGCCAACGACACCGATCCGGAAGGCAACCTGCCGCTGGCGATCAACAGTTTCACTCAACCAGGTCGCGGCAGCGTCAGCATTAACGGCACGGTTCTCACCTACACCCCACCGGCCAGTTTCACCACGGCCTTCACCACGACCTTCACCTACTTCGCCCGGGACCGTTTCGGCGCCGTGTCGACAACACCGGCGACAGTCACGGTGCAGGTCTCGCCACGGCCTGTTGCGGAAAACTTCGCAGTCACCGCCGCAACGGTGACCGCCCGCAACAATAATCGCTTCACCTGGAACTTTGCCGGCACCTCATCGGTGACCACCGGCAACACCATCACCATCAAGGTCACCACCCCAACCGGGCTGGTCACCCTGGGCACCACCACCGTACCGGCGAACGGTCGCTGGCGGTTTACAGTAAACAACACCACCACAGTCGTTCCGTCGGCGAACCCGACCGCCACGATCAACTCGTCCCAAGGCTCTGTGCGGACGGTGCCGGTGATCGTCAACTGAGCCCCGCGCCCCATCAGCCACGCGGGCTGATGGGGCCGGTTTGTCGCTCACAAAACCTGCGCTTACCAAAAATTCCTGTAGGAGCGGGTGCCCGCTTGCGGCAAGCTCGCGAAGAACGCCAGGACAACGCGGGCATTCAGGCACCCCGCGTTATCGTTGACGTCCATCGCGAGCATGCTCGCTCCTACAGAAAAGCAGAGCAAACGCGCTACACCATTTCATGAAGCGGAGATCGCGTGGCTAACGCACCAGCCGCTCGGCCAGCGCCTTGGCCTGGCTCGCCACGTCGGTGACGGCGGTACTTTCCCACCACATGCCGCGCAACGGCGGGCCCATGGCAAACAGACGGCGGGCGGGCTGTCCCTCGGCGCTCAACACCGCGCCATCGACCTCTGCCGCAATGCCCAGGGCCAGCGGCCCCGGCTGCACCAGGCCACGGGCGAGCAGTTGCCGGGGCAACGGTCGCGCGACGCGGCGCCAGTCGTATTCGATACCGCTGGAGTTGATCAGGGCGGCACCGCTGACCACACAGGTCTGCGCCTCGCCGCGCCGTCGAAGACGGATACTGACGCCATCGCCCGTCGAAGGCTCAAGCCCCTTGAACGAAGCCGCGTGAATACGCAGCCGCCCTTCTTTATATAGGCGCTCCACCAGTTCGGCACTCAAGGGCGGCGAACGGTGGTGATGGCTTTCCCACCACGGCCGTACATGCCGCACGAACTGCCGCCGCTGTCTATCTGTCGCCTGATGCCACAAGCGGCCGATATGGACCCGCACCGTGTCCAGTGGCGCCTGCCAATCGATGCTCTGGGCGATGGCGTCCTGGCAGTGTCGACGCAGTTCGCGCATCAACTGGCGAGGGGTGCGGATGCTCTGGTCCTGCGCGAGAAAATCCACCCAGGCGGGTGGCTGGCGGCGTACATGGGGCAGCAGGCCATGGCGGGAAAACACTTCGATCGGCCCGCGATGCCCGGCCTGCTCCAGGGAGACCACGGCGTCGACCATGGTCAGGCCCGAGCCGATGATCATGACCGTCGCTTGCCGATCGAGCCGCTGCATGGCCGCCACGTCCCACGGATCGAGGGCAGCGGCGTTCAAGCCGCTGGATTCGGTTTGCGGCGTGCGCGCGGCGGGAAACATTCCGGTGGCCAGTACCGCAAAAGCACCCTGCAAGCATCGGCCATCGCTCAAGGTCAGTTGCACGGCGTCGGCATCGGCTTGCAAATCGACCACCTCGGCCTGCACATGCTCGACTGTCGAGCCATTCAATGCACCCACCGCCTGCGCTTCTGCCAGGCGTTGCCGGGCGTACAGGCCGAAAACGCCCCGTGGCGGAAACAGTTCGCTGATCGGCACGTGCTGCTGATGCGACTCCGGCCAGCCGCCCGCCGCGATAAATTCGGTCAGCCATTGGGTCAGGTCGTCGGCGTTGTCCGGGTCGACACTCATCCGCGCCGCGTTGCCGTTGAGCGTATGACCCAGTTCCACCGCACTGTAGGCTTCACCCCGGCCCAACTCGGCCCGGGGCTCGATCACCAGTACCTGGCGCTGGCCCGGCAAACGCATCAGCTGCGCCGCCAGCATCGCACCACTGAGGCCGCCGCCGACAATCAGGATGTCGGCGTCATTGGTCAAGGTCTGGCCCATCGTACTCTCCCTGTTCAGATCACCACATTACGCACAAACCGCGCCGCCACCGCCCCATCGTTGCGATAACAGTGCGGCTGGTTGCTGGCGAACATGAAGAATTCACCCGTCGCGATAATCTGTGGCTGGTCGCCGAGCATAACGGTCAGGCAACCTTCGAAGACATAAATCTGCTCGCTCCAGCCATCGGCGTCCGGCTCCGACGGATACACCTCGCCCGGTTGCAGGCACCACTCCCACTGCTCGACCTCGCGAACGGCCTGGGCCTTGGAGAGCAATACCGCCTTGCTGCCGGGGATCGTGCCGGTCCAGGCCAGTTCATTGATACGGCTGGGGTCGCGGGCGTCGGGCGCCTGGATCAAATCACTGAAGGCGACGTCGAGGGCTTCGGCGACCCGGTCGAGGGTGGTCAGGCTGACATTCTTTTCCCCCGCCTCGATCGCCACCAGCATTCGGCGGCTGACACCGGACTTTTCGGCCAGAGCCGTCTGGCTCAGGTCGGCGGCATGACGCAAGCGACGGACGTTCTGACTGACGTGCTGGAGGACCGAAGCCCGTTGGCTGGAATCTTTGTGCACTATATTGCTCACTGAGTGGGGTTGGGCAGTATACTGCGCAACATTCGGCGCATTGTGCGTCCCTCTCCAGTAGCGTGCAAGGTCATGACGTCGGTGAACTCTCCAAAGGCTTCCTCCCGTTTTACAAGGTTCAGCACGGCCGAATGCGTGCTGGTGCTGATCACAATGGTCTGGGGCGGCACCTTCCTGCTGGTACAGCATGCGATGACCGTCAGCGGACCGATGTTTTTCGTCGGCCTGCGCTTTGCCGCCGCCGCGAGCATCGTCGCCCTGTTTTCCTGGCGTCACCTGCGCGACCTGACCCTGTTCGAACTCAAGGCCGGGTCGTTTATCGGCGTGGCGATCATGCTCGGCTACGGCTTGCAGACGGTCGGCCTGCAAAGCATCCCCAGTAGTCAATCGGCATTCATTACCGCGCTGTACGTCCCTTTCGTGCCGTTGCTGCAATGGCTGGTGCTGGGGCGTCGACCGGGGTTGATGCCCAGCATCGGCATCATGCTGGCCTTTACCGGGTTGATGCTGTTGTCCGGGCCGTCCGGTGCGTCGTTCAATTTCAGCCCCGGTGAAATCGCCACCTTGATCAGCGCGGTGGCCATTGCGGCCGAGATCATCCTGATCAGCACCTATGCCGGCCAGGTCGATGTGCGCCGGGTGACGGCGGTGCAACTGGCAGTCACTTCGGTGCTGTCGTTCCTGATGGTGGTGCCGACCAACGAGGCGATCCCGGACTTCTCATGGTTGCTGCTGTGCAGTGCGTTGGGCCTCGGGGCGGCGAGTGCGGCGATCCAGGTGGCGATGAACTGGGCACAGAAAAGCGTTTCACCGACCCGCGCCACGCTGATCTATGCCGGTGAGCCGGTATGGGCCGGGATTGTCGGGCGCATTGCCGGGGAGCGCCTGCCCGCCATTGCCCTGGTCGGCGCCGGCATGATTGTGGCGGCGGTGATTGTCAGCGAGTTGAAGACCAAGAGTAAGGCGACTGCGACCGAGGAAGCGCTGGAAGAGGAAATTCAGCGATAAACCTCAGGTTTTGTATGGCCGGATAGGCCGCCTTCGCGAGCAGGCTCGCTCCCACAGGGGATTTGTGTCGTTCACAAATCCCCTGTGGGAGCGAGCCTGCTCGCGAAGGGGCCGGAACTGGCTCCCAACCGCTCTCTGGCACATGTGAAGCAGGGCTTTTCCGTCTACCGTGTAGGATTCTGCGACAGCTTGGCGTTTGGTGATCCGGGAGCTGGCACGTATGATGCTTCACAAACTTCCGCAGATTAGAAGCCTATGTCCCTGATAGTTCTACTGCTTCTGCCTTTCATAGGCAGCTGTTTGGCGGCCGTGTTGCCGCACAATGCACGTAACGCCGAATCCCTGCTGGCTGGTCTGATCGCCCTTATCGGCACTCTTCAGGTTGCGTTCCTGTACCCGCAGATCGCCCATGGCGGCGTCATTCGCGAAGAGTTCACCTGGCTGCCCAGCCTGGGCCTGAACTTCGTCCTGCGCATGGACGGTTTCGCCTGGCTGTTCTCCTTGCTGGTGCTGGGCATCGGCACCCTGGTTTCGCTGTACGCCCGCTACTACATGTCGCCGAACGATCCCGTGCCGCGCTTCTTCGCGTTTTTCCTGGCCTTCATGGGCGCCATGCTCGGGCTGGTGATCTCCGGCAACCTGATCCAGGTCGTGTTCTTCTGGGAGCTGACCAGCCTCTTCTCGTTCCTGTTGATTGGCTACTGGCACCATCGCGCCGATGCCCGGCGCGGCGCCTACATGGCGCTGATGGTGACCGGTGCGGGCGGTCTGTGCCTGCTGGCGGGGGTCATGCTGCTCGGCCATGTGGTCGGCAGCTATGACCTGGACAAGGTCCTGGCCGCCGGCGAGCTGATTCGCGCCCATGCCCTCTACCCCATCCTGTTGCCCCTGATCCTGATCGGCGCCTTGAGCAAAAGTGCGCAATTCCCCTTCCACTTCTGGCTACCCCACGCCATGGCCGCGCCGACGCCCGTGTCGGCGTACCTGCACTCGGCGACCATGGTCAAGGCCGGGGTGTTTCTGCTCGCGCGGCTATGGCCGTCGCTTTCCGGCAGCGAAGAATGGTTCTACATCGTCAGTGGCGCCGGTGCCTGCACCCTGTTGCTCGGGGCGTACTGCGCGATGTTCCAGAACGACCTCAAGGGCCTGCTGGCCTATTCCACCATCAGCCACCTGGGCCTGATCACGCTGTTGCTCGGCCTGAACAGCCCGCTGGCCGCCGTCGCCGCGGTGTTCCACATCCTCAACCACGCCACCTTCAAGGCTTCGCTGTTCATGGCCGCCGGGATCATCGACCACGAAAGCGGCACCCGCGATATCCGCAAGCTCAGTGGCCTGTACAAGCTCATGCCGTTCACCGCCACCCTGGCCATGGTCGCCAGCGCCTCGATGGCCGGCGTGCCGTTGCTCAACGGTTTCCTGTCCAAGGAAATGTTCTTCGCCGAAACCGTGTTCATCAATGCCACGCGCTGGGTCGAGTTGAGCCTGCCGATCGTGGCAACGATTGCCGGTACCTTCAGCGTGGCTTACTCCCTGCGTTTCACTGTGGATGTGTTCTTCGGTCCACCCGCGACCGATTTGCCTCACACGCCCCACGAGCCTCCGCGCTGGATGCGCGCGCCGGTCGAAATGCTGGTGTTCACTTGCCTGCTGGTAGGGATCTTCCCGGCCCAGGTGGTCGGCCCGCTGCTCGCGGCGGCGGCGCAACCGGTAGTCGGCGGCACGCTGCCCGAGTACAGCCTGGCCATCTGGCACGGCCTGAACGCACCGATGATCATGAGCCTGATCGCCTTGTCCTGCGGTACCGTGCTCTATCTGTTGCTGCGCAATCAATTCAAGTACGGACGGTTCAACCGCCCGCCCGTCGTTGGTCGCCTGGACGGCAAGCGCCTGTTCGAATACGCACTGGTTGCCAGCATGCGCCTGGCCCGCCGCCTGGAGCCGCGGATCGGCACCCGGCGCCTGCAAATGCAGCTGTTCCTGGTGGTGCTCGCCGCCGTGCTGGCCGGGTTGATCCCGATGCTGCACAGCAGCCTGCACTGGGGCGACCGGCCGAAGATCCCGGGGTCGATCGTCTTCGTCACCTTGTGGTTGCTGGCCATCGCCTGCGCCCTTGGCGCAGCCTATCAGGCCAAGTATCACCGTCTCGCGGCCCTGACCATGGTCAGCGTCTGCGGCTTGATGACCTGCGTCACCTTCGTCTGGTTTTCCGCGCCGGACCTGGCCCTGACACAACTGGCGGTCGAAGTGGTGACCACGGTGCTGATCCTGCTGGGCCTGCGTTGGCTGCCACGACGGATCGAAGAAGTCTCGCCATTGCCGGGCAGCCTGCGCCGGGCGCGGGTGCGCCGTATCCGCGACTTGCTGCTGTCGACCTCGGTCGGCGTTGGCATGGCGTTGCTGGCCTACGCCATGCTGACGCGCCAGACCCCTAACGACATTTCCTCCTTCTACCTGAGCCGCGCCTTGCCCGAAGGCGGCGGCAGCAACGTGGTCAACGTGATGCTGGTGGACTTCCGTGGTTTCGACACACTCGGTGAAATCACCGTGCTGGTGGCCGTGGCGCTGACCGTGTACGCCCTGCTGCGGCGTTTCCGTCCGCCGAAAGAAAGCCTGCAACTGCCAGCCCAGCAGCGCTTGCTCGCACCGGACGTGGTCACCGACCTGGTCAACCCGCGTCACGCCAGCGACACCGCGCTCGGCTTCATGATGGTGCCGGCGGTGCTGGTGCGCCTGCTGTTGCCGGTGGCACTGGTAGTGTCGTTCTACCTGTTCATGCGCGGGCACAATCTACCGGGTGGCGGCTTTGTCGCCGGGCTGGTGATGTCGGTGGCGTTCATCCTGCAATACATGGTCGCCGGCACGCAGTGGGTCGAGGCGCAAATGAGCCTGCGGCCGCTGCGCTGGATGGGCACCGGGCTGTTGTTCGCCACGGCCACCGGCCTGGGTGCGATGGTGATCGGTTATCCGTTCCTGACCACCCACACCTGGCATTTCTCGTTGCCACTGCTGGGTGACATTCACCTGGCCAGCGCGCTGTTCTTCGACATCGGTGTGTATGGCGTGGTCGTCGGCTCGACCCTGTTGATCCTCACCGCCCTCGCCCACCAGTCGGTTCGGGGTCACAAAACCGCTGCCCAGCCCAAATCCGTTGCTGCCAAAGGAGCCGTCTGATGGAAGAAGTCATCGCAATCGCCATCGGCGTACTGGCCGCGTCCGGTGTCTGGCTGATCCTGCGCCCTCGGACGTTCCAGGTGGTCATGGGCCTGTGCCTGCTGTCCTACGGCGTCAATCTGTTCATTTTCAGCATGGGCAGCCTGTTCATCGGCAAGGAGCCGATCATCAAGGACGGCGTGCCCCAGGATCTGTTGCACTACACCGACCCATTGCCACAAGCCCTGGTGCTGACCGCGATCGTCATCAGCTTTGCCATGACCGCGCTGTTTCTGGTGGTGCTGCTGGCTTCCCGGGGTTTGACCGGCACCGACCATGTGGACGGCCGGGAGCCTAAGGAATGATGGCGATGACTCACCTGATCGCCGCCCCCATTCTGCTGCCGCTGCTGACCGCCGCGATCATGCTGATGCTCGGCGAGAAGCACCGACCGCTCAAGGCGAAGATCAATCTGTTCTCAAGCCTGCTCGGTCTGGGCATTGCCGTGGCGCTGCTGCAATGGACACAAACCACCGGCGTGCCCGGTTCCATCGGCGTGTACCTGCCGAGCAACTGGCAAGTGCCGTTCGGCCTGGTGCTGGTGGTCGATCGCCTGTCGGCGCTGATGCTGGTGCTGACCGGCATCATCGGCGTCAGTGCCCTGCTGTTTGCCATGGCACGCTGGGACAGCGCCGGTTCGAGCTTTCACGCGCTGTTCCAGATCCAGCTGATGGGCCTTTACGGTGCGTTCCTCACCGCAGACCTGTTCAACCTGTTCGTGTTCTTCGAAGTGTTGCTGGCGGCGTCCTACGGCTTGATGCTCCACGGCTCGGGCCGGGCGCGGGTGTCGTCGGGGCTGCATTACATTTCGATCAACCTGCTGGCCTCGTCGTTGTTCCTGATTGGCGCGGCGCTGATCTATGGCGTCACCGGCACCCTGAACATGGCCGACCTGGCGGTGAAAATCCCGCTGGTGTCCGACGCCGATCGCGGCTTGCTGCACGCCGGCGCGGGGATTCTGGCCGTCGCGTTCCTGGCCAAGGCTGGCATGTGGCCGCTGAATTTCTGGCTGGTGCCGGCCTACTCCTCGGCCAGTGCGCCGGTGGCGGCGATGTTCGCGATCATGACCAAGGTCGGCGTCTATACCTTGCTGCGCCTGTGGACGCTGCTGTTCTCCGCACAGGCCGGGGCATCGGCGTTCTTTGGCGGCGACTGGCTGATTTACGGCGGCCTGGCGACGATCGTCTGCGCCGCCATTGCGATCCTTGCCGCGCAACGCCTGGAGCGCATGGCCAGCCTGAGCATTCTGGTGTCGGCGGGCATTCTGTTGTCGACCATCGGGTTCGCCCAACCGAAACTGGTCGGAGCATCGCTGTTCTATCTGTTCAGCTCGACCCTGGCGCTCAGCGCACTGTTCCTGCTGGCCGAACTGATCGAGCGTTCCCGTTCGGCCAACGAAATCCCGCTCGAGGATGAAGCCGAACTGCTGCCCCGGCCGCTGGAATCCCTGCATCCGCCCAAAGGCACCAACCTCGACGACGAGCAAAAAGCCGTGGTCGGCCAGGTGATTCCCTGGACCATGGCGTTTCTGGGCCTGAGCTTTATCGCCTGCGCATTGCTGATCATAGGCATGCCGCCGCTCTCGGGGTTTATCGGCAAACTCGGGTTGATCGGCGCCCTGCTCAATCCGCTCGGCCTTGGCAGCAGCGGCGCCGAGCCTATTTCCAATGCCGCGTGGGGCCTGTTGGTGTTGTTGATCCTGTCCGGGCTGGCATCGCTGATCGCGTTTTCGCGCCTGGGTATCCAGCGCTTCTGGACGCCTGCCGAACGTACCTCGCCCCTGCTGCGGCGCTTCGAATGCGTGCCGATCTTCGCGCTGTTGGGTTTGAGCATTGCGCTGACCTTCAAGGCCGATCCGCTGCTGCGCTACACCCAGGCCGCCGCCGATGCCTTGTACAACCCGCAGCAATACGTGATGGCAGTGCTCGACACGCGCGTCGTACCCAACCCATCGGCCGACACGGCCCCGCGGGAGGTGCAGCCATGAAGCGCCTGTTTCCTGCGCCCTTGCTGTCGCTGGCCCTGTGGCTGCTATGGCTGTTGCTGAACCTGTCGACAAGCCCCGGCAACCTGCTGCTCGGCGCAGCGCTGGGGCTTTGTGCACCGCTGATGATGCGCAGGCTGCGCCCGCTGCCGGTGCGCATCCGTCGTCCGGGAGTGATCCTGCGCCTGATCCTGATGGTCGGACGTGATGTGCTGGCGTCCAACCTCGCCGTGGCCTGGAACGTACTCAATGCCGGTCGCCGCCCGCCCCGCTCGCGCTTCATCAAGGTGCCACTGGACTTGCGAGACGCCAACGGCCTGGCCGCGCTGTCTATGATCACCACGGTGGTGCCCGGTACGGTCTGGTCGGAGCTGGCGCTGGACCGCAGCATTCTGTTGTTGCACGTCTTCGACCTGGACGATGAGGCGCTGTTCATCCAGCACTTCAAGGCGACCTACGAACGTCCGTTGATGGAGATCTTCGAATGAGCCCGCTGCTGTCGAACGCGATCCTGCTGAGCCTGTTCTTCTTTTCCCTGGCGATGATCCTGACCCTGCTCCGCCTGTTCAAGGGGCCGTCGGCCCAGGACCGGGTCCTGGCGCTGGACTACCTGTACATCGTCGCGATGCTGATGATGCTGACGCTGGGAATCCGTTATGCCAGTGATACGTATTTCGAGGCGGCGCTATTGATTGCACTGTTCGGTTTCGTCGGCTCGTTCGCCCTGGCGAAATTCCTGCTGCGTGGCGAGGTGATCGAATGAATACGCCAATGTCGTTGTGGGTGGAAATCCCGGTGGCGGTCCTGTTGCTGCTGGGCAGCCTGTTCGCCTTGATCGGCGCCACTGGCCTGCTGCGCATGAAGGACTACTTCCAGCGCATGCACCCGCCGGCCCTGGCCTCGACACTCGGGGCCTGGTGCGTAGCATTGGCTTCGATCATCTACTTTTCGACGCTCAAGTCCGCGCCGGTACTGCACGCCTGGCTGATTCCGATCCTGCTGGCGATTACCGTGCCGGTGACCACCTTGCTGCTGGCCCGGGCCGCGTTGTTCCGCAAACGCATGGCCGGGGATGATGTGCCGGCCGAGGTGAGCAGCCGGCGGACCGAGAGCGGGAGCTAGACCAAAGAGTTGTGTTGACTGGACCGGCCTCATCGCGAGCAAGGTTCACCGCAATCCCTGTGGGAGCGGGCTTGCCCGCGAAGGCGATGGACCTGGCAATACACCTGGACCAGCCTGTCTCAAACCCAGGCCACCGCCAACAACCCGGTTCCCAGCACCACGCACAACGGTGAATAAACCCAGGTGTCGAGCCGGGCGAACTTCGAGCCTTTGACCTCCTTGAAAAAACCCACCAGCTCCGAATCGCCAATGGCCCGGGCGAACAGCAAAATCGCGATCGCGCTGATCACCCACTGCAACGACCGGTGATGCAAGGCTGGCAGGCACCAACCCACGCGCAAGCACACCAGCACGGCAATCGACAGCAGGCCCCCTGCCACCACCAGCGTGATCCAGCCTCGCGGCTTGAACGCCGGCCTCAGTTGTGCGCTGCCCTCCTGTGGTACTTGCGGGACCGCCGCCACCGCCGCCCACTCACCACCCAACGCCCAATACACATGTACCAGACTGATCACCGCGAAGATCGTCACCAGCCACTGAGCCAACAGCAAGGTCATGATTCAGAGATCCTGGAAAGGGATAGGAACTGAACAGGCTAGTCGGCTTTTCCTGAAGTGCGCGAGCACGTGCAAGATCAAAAGTTCATACCCGCGGCCGCTCACATTCCGGCGGAGACTTTATCCGCCACGTCCTTGGGCAACCAGGCCCGCCAGACGTCCGGGTGAGTCTTCATGAAGGCCTCCGCGGCCTGACGCGGCGGCGTGTGTTTCTCACTCATCGCGGCCAGCGCTTTGTTCAGGGGGTCGATCGGAAAGTCGACCTTGGCGAAGAATTCGGCAATCTGCGGATATTGTTTCTGAAACGGAGTTGACACACCGATCGACAGCTTCGAGGGCAGGGAACGGGTCGGCCGCGGGTTGGGGTTGTCGGCGTCGGTCAAGGTTTTCCAGGCTTCGGCGTCGAACGGTGGCTCTTCGAGTTGAATCAGCTTGAAGCGGCCGAGCAATGGTGTGGGCGACCAGTAGTAAAACAGCACCGGTTTGCCACGGCGAATCGACGAACTGATTTCGGCATCCAGTGCCGCGCCCGAGCCACTGCGAAAGTTCACATAGCTTTCGTCCAGCCCATACGCCTTGAGCTTCTGCTTGTTGACCACTTCGGAGGTCCAACCGATGGGGCTGTTGAGGAACCGTCCCTTGTTCGGGGCTTCCGGGTCCTTGAATACGTCTTTGTAACGCGGCAGGTCGCTGACACTGCGCAGGTCCGGCGCCAGCGCCTTGATGCCCTTGGCCGGGTCGCCCTTGACCACATACTCCGGCACCCACCAGCCTTCCGTAGCGCCCTTGACCGTATCGCCGAGGCTGACGACCTTGCCTTCGGCTTCCGCCTTGACCCAGACCGGGCTGCGACCGGCCCACTCTTCGCCAATGACCTGGATGTCATTGTTGGCCAGCGCGGTTTCCAGGGTGATGGTAGTGCCCGGCAAGGTATCGGTCGGCAGCCCGTAGCCCTTCTCGACAATGATGCGCAGGACATCGGTGATCAGGCTGCCGCTCTCCCAGTTCAGGTCGGCGAAATGGATCGGCGTCTGGGCGGCAAACACCGGGGCGGGAGTCGCCAGCAAACCGAAAGTGGCCAGGACAGCGGCCAGCAACCGTCGAAATCCGTTCATGCTTTTGCACCTCGTGCTGTTCACAGCAATGGCAGGATGGCCTGGCAGCAGACCGTGAAGTCTCTGAGTACTCAGTCCAATGACTGTAGTAGAGGTTCCCGCTTTCGAGGTGCGTGGATCAGATTTCGGAAGCTTCCTGCAAACGCATCAGCTCTCGCCTGACCATGCCGGCGTATGGCGCCGGTTGCAGTTGGTAAAGCCGTGACGCCACCCAATTCAGCCAGGCCCCCTGCAGAATCGTTTTCTGCTCGAACAGCCGCCGCGCTTCGTCTTGAGCGCTGGCCAGGTACTGTTCGTGGAAGTCGGCGCGGGTCAGGGTCATCACTCGCTGGCCTTGAAGGTCACCAGTTCGCCCTTGCGCCACTTGGCCGCTTTGGCGGTCACGGCTTTCAGGGTCTTGGTCAGGCCTTCCTGCAACTGTTGATGGGCGGCAAACACCATCACCACGCTGTGACCTTCCTTGAACACGATCCCCTGGCCGTCAGCCGTGGTCACGAAGGCGTAATCGCCAATGCCGTAGACCGTCAGCTTGATTTCGCGGAACTTGATGTCCAGTTTGCCGCCTTCGCGACTGGGCAGCACGGACGCGCTGAAATGATCGCCTACCTTGAGTTTGAGTCCGGGTTTGTCGTCCACCACCAGGGCTGATTCGGTGTCGATTTCGGCAATGTAAATGCCTTCGGCGCTCTGTTCGGTGATGTAAACAAAACGTGACTGAAACTGCTTGACCAACTTTGCGCGCAAATCACCCAGCACGAACAAAGCATGCATATCGAGATTACTTACTGCCAAGGAAACATCCCCACATCTGAAAAATGGTGCCGTGCGCGAAAAATGGACGCACAGCCAAAAAAGCGGCAATGCCGACGGTGTAGCCGAAGAACCCGGATTGAAGTCCTGAATGAGCAATGCACTCATTCATCACGAAGCGTGAGAAGACTACTGGAACGTCACTCGCGTCGTCCTGACTGGCGTTCGTCACAGGCTGAAGGAAAATACACTTCCTGGCGCCAGAAAATCATGGACTATCAACTTCGGGGAAAAATCTCATAAGGATAAAAACTTTTCCTACATATCGTCCGCAAAAAATTGCTTTAGATAAACATCACTCACCCGCCAGTGAGGGTGATTCTAGAGCAGCGATGCTCTCGGAGACTAGCCAAAACGACGTACATACGTCGTTAAAACCATGAAAAGGACTTCATATGTGCACGTTGACACACTTTGCCTATCCTCTGGAGCCCCACACAGAAACTACAGTGTTTCCCCCCGCGATACGGTTCCGCCACCCGGAGCCATTGCACGACGCTGCGGACCGCCCGCGATTTCAAGTGGTGATGGCGGGGAATGCTTTCTTTCATATCAAGGATATTTCCACAGGCAGCGTCAGAGGTTTCCGAGTCACCCATAACGAAGCCTGTGCGCTTGCCCGATTTCTTGAATCACACACTTGAAATGCCCCGCCACATTCATTGCCATCGACAATGTCGCCGTCATCACAGCCCGGGAATCGGCCTGGAACTTCAGGGTGGCGGTCGATGCGGGCGCATTCCAGGCCTGATTGTCGGTTTGCCGGTCTATGCTCATCGTTGCGCTTGAACATCGCATTCGAACTTCACCCGTGCGGCGCCCTCGAATCCAGGGCACCGCGCTTCGCCCTCGACCCGACCGAGAACTGCAAGGAGATGAAGATGGAATCCCCGACACATGACTTGAAAGGCCTGTTCGACCAACTCGGCCTGGACTCCAGCCAGAAAGCGATCGACGACTTCATTGCCGGCCATTCCCTGCCTGATGACAAGAAACTCATCGATGCCGAGTTCTGGTCAGCGCAACAAGCCGGCTTCCTCAAGGAACAATTACGCGAAGACGCGGACTGGGCGCGAGTGGTCGACGACCTGAACCTGCGCATGCACCAGACACACTGACAACCTCAATGCAGGCTGTCAGGCCTTTTGGCGTTCAATTGCGCCAACCAGGCAGCCTTGCACTCCAGCGCCTCTTCGCGACTGGAGAACGCCGTACCCCGGCGCTCGCCATTGAGCAACACCACCCAGCAGACCTTGCGTCCCATGGAGCGCAGATTGGCAGGTACCCCGCTGCCGATCATGACCGCGATATCAACCTTGCATTGCATGCTGACCTCCCGAATTTCATTAGCAACCTAATTAATAGATATGCTAATTAGTTTTCCGGCGAGGAAACAGCAAAAACCTGAACAGGTTCATTGCAGAACTCGCAACAATCGTCCGCCGAGCCGGGGTTTCTAGTGCGGCTTTTGTGGTTTATAGCCCAGACGCAGACCGCCCCAATGCCGCCCCTTGAGCATGATCGGCACCGAGAGATCGTGCATCAATTCGCCAGTATCGCGGGTATAGGTTTGCAGCAACACGGCCTTCTGATGGCTGCCACAACGGATCCCGGTGCGGTCAGCGAACTTGCGTTTGGTGCGGTTCTGCAAGGCATCGATGTGCGCGTCTCCGGTCAGCGGCTGGCTGAACGCGTTGTTATGGGTCGGCACATAACCCTGCTGGGTGCAGGCGATGGCGAACACCAATCCTTCGTGAAGCGGCAACAACGGTTCCTGGATCGCGGGCAGAACCTGATCGGTGTAGCGGTCGAAACGCGTCTGGTACTTGGTCGGGCTGGTATTGGCAATAGTCTGGTAGTTGCGGTCGAACAGATCGTCGAGACTGATTCGACCGGCATCGATATCCGCCTCGAAACGCGCGGCGATCTGACTCGCGCCTTCCCGGGCCAGGTCATAGATCCGCTGGTGATAGTCATCCAGCCCCACCTCGGCAAGACGCTCGCTGATGGTTTCGGCCTGCCCTTCCATTTGCACCGCCGCCTGGGCCAGACGTTGAGTCTGCTGATCACTGACCGCCAGGTCGCTGCGCATCTGCTCGATGGCGTGAAACAGACTGTCGAGCTGCTCGCGGTTGGTGTCTGCCCCCTGGGCGATTTCCCCGACCTGGGACTCGACACTGGCCGCCAGACGGGCAATGTTCTCCAGGTGCTGTCCCGTCCGTTCGACTTGCTCGACGCCGGTGTCGAGGTCGCTGGACAGTTGGCGGATCTGCTCCACCACCTGCGCGGTGCGTTGCCGGATATCGGCCACCATCTCGCCCACTTCCTCTGTCGCGGTCGCCGTGCGCGCGGCGAGCCCGCGGACTTCGTCGGCCACCACTGCAAACCCGCGGCCGTGCTCCCCTGCCCGTGCCGCTTCAATGGCTGCGTTCAACGCCAGCAGGTTGGTCTGGCTGGCAATGGACTGAATCACCAGGGTCACGCGTTGGATATCATCGCTGCGCAGGCTCAAGGCTTCGATCAGTTCTCGACTGTTACTGGCGCGTTGACTGAGCTGATGCATGCGCGCGATGGACTCGATCAACTCCGAACGCCCGACCGCGCCACTTTGATGGGCCTCACTGGCAGCACTGAGCGCCTGGCGACTGAGCGTCGAAGTGGCCTGTTCGGTGGTAATCATCACCTCGGCATTGCTGACGATCTGGGCCGCCGCCGAAAGCTGCGATTGCAGTTTGTCCGCCAGTTGCCGAACCGAAAACGCCACACCGGCGGCTGACAGCGCGTTATGGCTGGTGGTGTAGGAAAGATCGCGAGTCAACGCGCCGATGGCATCGGGGTTGTCGGGGCAAGCCGCCTGCGGGGTCGCGCGTGAACGCAGACGAGGCAGCCAGACAATCAATACGGCCAGGGGCAACCCAAGGTAGAGCGACCATTGGCCCAGCGTCATGCCACTTGACAACAGCATCAGGGCGATGCTTTGCAGCGTCGGTGTCAGCCAGCGGTTTTTCGGCAACAGCACTGGTGCAGGCACTGCCGCAACCAGAGACCCGTCTCTCGTCATCATCGTCACCCCGGAAAACTTCTAATTGTTGTCTTCGCATTAAACGCCACCAAAAAGCCATTATCCATGAGCCTTTAGTCGCGAACGTTGCAGCAGATCAATAGAAGAACCGGGGGTAATCGAAGACGGCACAAAGCAAAGATCGCAGCCTGCACCAGCGTCCTGCTTCAATTGCGCAGGGGGCTGGCGCAGGCCGCGATCTTTTCAGGGCAGCCCGGATCAACGGGGCTGCCGCGCAGAATCAGGCCTGACGCTGGTGCTTGTCGATTTGCTCGTGACGCTCTTGAGCTTCGATGCAGTACTTGGTGGTCGGGCTGATCAGCAGGCGCTTGAGGCCAATCGGCTCGCCGCTGTCGTCGCACCAGCCAAAGCTGTCTTCCTTGATGCGCTCAAGGGCTTGTTCCAACTGAGGCAGCATGCGCTGGTCGCGATCGATCGCGTTTACCAGCCAGGTGCGCTCTTCTTCGACCGAAGCCGCGTCCGCCGGATCGGCCGGGGTGTCCAGGCTTTCGATGGCGATGCGGTTCTGTTCGATGCGCTCATGGGTTTCGACTTTCATGTTCTGCAACAGCTCGGAGAAAAAAGCATGTTGCTCGGCATTCATGTAGTCATCCGCCGGCATGGCCAGCAACTTGTCCTTTGTCATTGATATCTCTATAAAAAAACGTGCATTAAGGCGAATAAGGGAGCGTTCCGGCGGACCTGGGCAGGCCATCGGAAAGGCGCCGTTTGTTCCAAGCGCCACCCGGCACTCAATTTACGAGGGGCGGCAGTCTAAGGCCGACTTGAGGCCTCAGCAACTGAAAAGACAGCGAATTTGTCCGACAAAGCCCTGAAAATGCTCTACGGCAGGCATTGAAGCGGTAATCGGAGTGCGTTTATAGCAAGAAATTCAATCGAGCGACTGCATATAGATGACAAACGGCCCGCACTTGGCATTTTTTCGCCGTCATTTGCAGGGCGGCGAACCTCAGCTAAGGTTGTCCCTCCCGAAATGGCCATATAAAGGAAAGGACCATGAAGCTGATCGGTATGCTGGACTCGCCCTATGTCAGGCGCGCCGCCATTTCTGCCAAATGCCTGGGAATCGCCCTGGAACATCGATCGGTCTCGGTGTTCCGCCACTTCGAACAATTCCGGCAGATCAACCCGGTGGTCAAGGCTCCTACCCTGGTGCTGGATGACGGTGAGGTGTTGATGGATTCGACACTGATCATCGATTACCTGGAAACCCTGGCCGGTACCAGCCTGATGCCCGTCGAACCGGGTCAGCGCCTGCGCGCGCTGCGCCTGACAGGTTTGGCGCTGGCCGCCAGCGAAAAGTCCGTGCAGCTTTACTACGAACGCAACCTGCGGCCGGCGGAGATTCAATTCGAACCCTGGGCGCAGCGGGTCGAGGGACAACTGGTGGCGGCCTATTCGGCGCTGGAGCGGGAGCTGGAAAAGCAGCCGCTGAAGACTGACGGCGCCATTGAGCAGGATGGCATCACGTTGGCGGTGGCCTGGAGCTTCACCAATCTGGTGGTGCCGGACCAGGTGAGCGCGGCGCAGTTTCCGCGAATCGCCGCGTACACGGCGTATGCCGAAGGGCTCGAGGTGTTTGTCGGCACGCCGATTGACTGACCGATTCATTTCCCCTGATCTACCGTCATCACGCGGGCAGGCTCGGCCCCACAGGAGATTGCATTCTTCAGTGGCAACGAACTTGCGCGGCGGGCTTCATGTATTGACCGAACCCCGGAATGTCCATGAACTTTAATTTAGAAAGCCGGTGAGCATTTCTTGGCAAAATGCCGCACAACGTTGTGAACATTTAATCAGGCCAGCCCCTATGCCCCGCATCTTGACCATCGAAGACGACGCCGTGACCGCCCGGGAAATTGTCGCCGAACTGAGTAACCACGGCCTCGACGTCGACTGGGTCGACAATGGCCGCGAAGGGCTGGAGCGTGCGGTCAACGGCAACTATGACCTGATCACCCTCGACCGCATGTTGCCCGGGCTCGATGGCCTGGCGATTGTCACCACGCTGAGGACCATGGGCGTGACCACGCCGATCCTGATGATCAGCGCCCTGTCCGATGTCGATGAGCGCGTGCGTGGCTTGCGCGCCGGCGGCGACGACTACCTGACCAAGCCCTTCGCCACCGATGAGATGGCCGCCCGGGTCGAAGTCCTGCTGCGTCGGCAGAACACCGTGACCGCCCAGGCCACCACACTGCGGGTGGCGGACCTGGAACTGAACCTGATCAGCCACGAAGCCAGCCGCGACGGTCAGTTGCTGACCCTGCTGCCCACCGAGTACAAGCTGCTGGAATTCCTGATGCGCAACACCGGGCAAATCCTCTCGCGGATGATGATTTTCGAAGAAGTCTGGGGTTACCACTTCGACCCCGGCACCAACCTGATCGATGTTCACATCGGCCGCCTGCGCAAGAAAATCGACCCACCCGGCAATGTCCCACTGATTCGGACCGTGCGAGGCTCGGGTTATGTCATTGCCGAACCCGTCTAAAGGCTGGCGCTCCTCCAGCAGTCGACTGCTGGCGCTCTACAGTTCGCTGTTCGTGATCTGGAGCGGGATTCTCATGGGGGTCATGTACTACGAGGTTTCCGCCTACCTGGACAACCTGGCCAAGCATTCGCTGATGCAGCGCCAGCACTTGTTTTCGCGCTTCTCCGGCGAGCAACTGGTGGACGCCCTCGCCGTCAGCATGACCTTCGACATCCGCGGTATCGACGCCTACGGCCTGTTCGATGCCCAACACCGCTACCTCAGCGGCGCCCTGCGCTACATACCGGACGGCTTGCCCCTCGATGGCAAGATCCACGTGCTGCGCGACTGCGATGCCCATGGCGACAATGACGACCAGACACTGCCCGCCGACAGTTGCGACGCCGTGGCGACTCGCACCTTCGACGGAAGCTGGCTGGTGCTGGTGCGCGACAACGGTTCGCTGTTCGCCGTGACCCGGATCATCCTTCACGCCCTGTTCTGGGGGGTGACCCTGACCATCATCCCGGGCATCGTCGGCTGGTACTTGCTGCGACGCCGGCCGTTGCGCCGCATTCGCGGGATCCAGGCCAGTGCCGAAGCCATCGTCGCGGGGGACCTGAGCCGGCGCTTGCCGCTGTCCAATCGGCGTGACGAACTGGACATGCTCGCCGCCATCGTCAACGCCATGCTCGAACGCATCGAGCGCCTGATGAACGAGGTCAAGGGCGTGTGCGACAACATCGCCCATGACCTGCGTACCCCCCTGACCCGTCTGCGCGCCCAGCTTTACCGCATGCAGCAACAAGCCGGCGAGGGCTCGCCGCAGGCCATGCAACTGGATCTGGTACTGGCCGAGGCCGATACGCTGATGGCGCGTTTCCGTGGCTTGCTGCGGATTTCCGAACTGGAGGACCGCCAGCGCCGCTCCGGTTTCGTGCAAGTGGACCCGGTGGCGTTGTTGCAGGAACTGCATGAGTTCTACCTGCCCCTGGCCGAAGACGACGGCCTGGTGTTCCAACTGCACCTGCCCGCGTCATTGCCACCCCTCAATGGCGACCGGGCACTGCTGTTCGAGGCCGTGGCGAACCTGCTGAGCAACTCGATCAAATTCACCCCGCCCGGTGGCGCGGTGATCTTGCGTGGGGTCGATGACGGCGGGCACACGCGAATCGAAGTACTCGACTCCGGCCCGGGCATTGCCGAGGCTGAACGCGAAGCGGTGTTCCAGCGCTTCTATCGCGCCGAGGCAGGCAACCAGAAAAGCGGCTTCGGGTTGGGGCTGTCCATCGTCGCGGCGATTGTCAGCCTGCATGGGTTTACGCTGGAAGTGACCGACAGCGAGCTGGGAGGCGCACGGCTGGTGCTCGATTGTCGGGAGAGCTTGATTGATCCCCTGTAGGAGCGAGCATGCTCGCGATGGCGGTGCATCAGGTAAAAAAATATCGCCTGACAATCCGCTATCGCGAGCATGCTCGCTCCTACATCTATGGTTACCCCCTTTTCTGCAATACTGTTTTTGATGTTGTGTTTGGCTTGCTTTCATCTATCCGGCGTCTGAGTGGGGGTGT
>NZ_NEHO01000026.1 GCF_002113375.1 Pseudomonas sp. R37(2017)
ATCGAGCAGTTGTCATCAAGAACCATGCTGGCAGCACGTTGCTTGAACTCGCGGGTATAGGTCTTTCGCTCTTGCATGGAACCTCCTGATTGGGCGAATCATATCGCCCTTAAGAGGTGTCCGGGATCATTAGGCCAGTTCATGCTCGCTCCTACAGAAAAGCAAATTGATCCTTTGTAGGAGCGAGCAAGCTCGCGATGGTCGCCAACGATGACGCTGGTTGCCTGATACCCCGAGGTGTCTGGTCCACCATCGCGAGCGTGCTCGCTCCTACAGAAAAGCAAATTGATCCTTTGTAGGAGCGAGCAAGCTCGCGATGGTCGCCAACGATGACGCTGGCTGCCTGATAGCCCTAGGTGTCTGATCCACCATCGCGAGCGTGCTCGCTCCTACAGAAAAGCAAAATTGATCGCTTTGTAGCGATGTACTCAAAAACACCGCAGTTACCCAGTAAACACGCGTAGTAGTTGGCGGCCAGAAATGAATGCGTGCCAACGCTGAAAGCACAATGAAAGCAGCACATGGCATAACTCGAAGCTATCACCCGATTTCAAGTTTTGATTAGACGGTTATCACCGGGCCTTCGATAGTGCTCACAAACGCCGCCAGGAAGCGGCGTTGCTGTCTCCACAAAAATAATAAAAGAGGTACGCACCATGGCTCGATCCAGTGCATCCCTGAACCTGGGCGGCGAAGTTGTCCCGTCCCAGGCCGAAGCTCCCGCGCAGACGCACCTCAACAGGGCCAGCAGCGTGCGATGGCGGATCTTCGCGATCATCTTCGCGCTGACCATGGTCAACCTGATCGACCGGGTGTCGCTGTCCATTGCAATGCCGACCATCGCTCATGAGTTTTCCCTGTCACCCAGCCTGCAGGGGCTGATCCTCAGTAGCTTCTTCTGGGCCTACGCGTTGTTGCAGATTCCCGGCGGCTGGTTGATCGATCGCTTTGGTCCGCATCGGGTCATCAGTTGGTCCACCGGGTTGTGGGGGACGTTTCAGGTGTTGGCGGCGTTTGCCACCGGCGGCTTGTCCTTGTTGTTTGCCCGGGTTGCACTGGGCGCCGCCGAAGCCCCGCTGTTCCCGTCGGGTGGCAAGCTGATTTCCCTGTGGCTCGCACCGAGCGAGCGCAGTCGCGGTGCGGTATTGATGGACAGCGGCAGCCCGCTGGGCGTGGCCCTTGGCGGATTGATCATTGCCTACCTGATTGCCTCGCTGGACTCCTGGCGCCTGGCGTTCGTGATTGCCGGTATCGCCACCCTGGTACTGGCCTGGCTGGCGTGGCGTTATCTGCGCGATGACCCGGCCAGCCATCCGCAGGTCAATGAGGCGGAGCTGGAAAAGATCAACGTCGGCCGCGCCACACCGGCCGCCGAGGCCGCGCGGATGCCGGTCAAGGGCTTGGGCATTGCGGCCCGTTCCCTGAGCGGTCTGCTGATCGGCCGGGCCAGTTGGGCCATGGTGTATTTCGGTCTGCTGACCTGGGGGCCGAGCTATCTGGCCCAGGCCCGCGGCTTCGATATCAAGGGCATCGGCGCGGCGACTTTCGTGATTTTCATCTGCGGTGCGCTCGGCTCGTTGACCGGTGGCTTCCTCTGCGATGGTTTGATTCGCAAGGGCGTCGGTCGCGGTGTGGCGGTCAAGAGCCTGCTGGCATTCTCCGGGCTGGTGGCCCTCGGCGCGTTCCTGTTGCTGCCGACCCTGAGCCATCCTTTTGCGGCGGTGGCGCTGCTGGCCATGACTGCGTTTTTCCTGATGTGGGGCAGCCTCTACTGGAGTTTCCCGGCGCTGCTGGCCGCTCCGGCGCGGGTCGGCCTGATCGGCGGCGTGATGAACATGGCCGGCAGCACCGGTGGCATTGCGGTGCCAATCCTGGTGGGCGTGATACTGCAAGCAGCTGGCGGTTTTGCCCCGGTGCTCGGGTTCTTCGCGGTGTGCTCGGCGGTGTTTGTTCTAGCCACGTTGTTCATCAGCCTGGATGAGGTGCGTCATGACTGAGTTGTGGGACGGCCCGATCATCGACGCCCATCATCATTTCTGGGACCCAACGATCAACGATCACCCGTGGCTCGCCCCCGAGGCCAATGTTGCGTTTCGCTATGGTGATTACAGCGCCATCAAGCGCCGCTATTTTCCCGAGGATTACTTCGCCGATGTCGGTTCCCATAACGTCGTGCAAACGGTGTATGTCGAGACCGAATGGAACCCCCGGGACCCGATTGGCGAAACCCGTTTCATCGAGCAACTGGCCACCCGTTACGGCGTGCCGAATGCGGTTGTGGCGCAAGCCTGGCTCGACCACCCGGACGCCATCGATGTCCTGACCGAGCAGGCGCGCTTCAAGCATGTGCGCAGCGTTCGGCACAAGCCCGGCGGGCCGGCCACGCCGCAACAGGTGGGGCACATGCGCAGCCTGATGAGCGATGAGCATTGGCGTCGCAGCTATGCCGCGCTCGAAGGGCTGGGCCTGCATTTCGATTTGCAGACACCCTGGTGGAACCTGCACGAAGCCGAACGCCTGGTTCGGGATTTTCCCGGTATCACGCTGATCCTCAACCATGCCGGTTTGCCCAGCGACCGCAGTGCCGAAGGCCTGGCGGGCTGGCGTCTGGCGATGGCGCGGCTGGCGCAATGGCCTAACGTGCAGGTGAAGATTTCCGGCCTGGGGCAGCGCGGCCAGCGCTGGCGCGCCAAGGATAACGCCTGGATCGTGCGCGAAGTCATCGCCATGTTCGGCAGCGACAGAGCGATGTTTGCCAGCAACTTTCCGGTGGACAGCTTGTGTGGCTCGTTCGACGACATCTATAGCGGTTTCAAATCCATCGTTGCCGATTTGCCAATGGCCGATCAGGAGCGACTTTTCCATGGCAACGCGCAGCGGGTCTATCGCTGCGAGCCTTGCGCCATTGACCGGGCGTTGCCTGAATCCTTGAGGAGTGAAGCATGAGTAAATCCACCATCGCGATGGTCCTTGGCGACCCGGCGGGCATCGGCCCGGAACTGATCGCCCGCTTGCTCGGCGAGCCCGAAGTGCGCAGCCAGGCCAACGTGATCCTGATCGCCGACGAAGCGGAAATGCGCCGCGGCATGCGCATCGCCGGGATGGAGTTTCCCTACCGTCGCGTCGAGTCCCTGGAGCATCTGGCATTCGTCGATGACACGCCGTTGTTCTACGACTTTCGTGGCGACACCGTCGGTGAGTTTGCACGCAGCGAGGCCAGCGTCATCGGCGGGCGCTATAGCCTCGACACCCTGGAAAAAGCCCTGCGTCTGACCGAAGCGGGCATCACCGATGCGGTGCTGTTCGGGCCATTGAACAAGACCTCGCTGCACATGGCGGGCATGGCGCACAGCGATGAGTTGCACTGGTTCGCCGAGCTGCTGGACTTCCACGGCCCGTTCTGCGAGTTCAACGTGCTCGACAATCTCTGGACTTCACGGGTGACCTCCCATGTGGCCCTGGCCGATGTACCAGGCCTGCTCAGCCAGCAACGGGTGGTGGAAGCGATTCAACTGATCGACACGGCGCTCAAGCGCAATGGTCTGGAGAAACCACGAATCGGTGTGTGTGGCTTGAATCCGCACAACGGCGACAACGGCTCGTTCGGTCGCGAGGAACTGGACATCATCGGCCCGGCCGTGCGCTCGGCGCAGGCGCTGGGGATCGCGGCGGACGGGCCCTATCCGGCCGACACCATTTTCCTCAAGGTCCAGGGCGATGCCAGTGCCTTCGACGCGGTAGTGACCATGTACCACGATCAGGGCCAGATCGCGATCAAGCTGATGGGGTTTTCCCGTGGCGTGACGGTGCAGGGCGGTCTGCCGATCCCGATCACCACCCCGGCCCATGGCACTGCGTTCGACATCGCGGGGCAGGGCAAGGCGAATGTCGGCGCGATCCGCCAGGCGTTCGAGATTGCCTGCCGGATGGGTTCCCATAACAACTGATTCACCGTAGTTCCCTGTGGGAGCGAGCCTGCTCGCGAAGACGGTATGCCAGACACTTTTGCAGTGACTGCCAGGCCGCATTCGCGAGCAGGCTCGCTCCCACATTTGTTTTGTGTATGGCTGATATCCGATCTGCCAACTTGTTGGGTTTTGCTATCACCCCAGGTTATCGGTGGATACGCATAAGTGATTATTCGCCGCCCTTTGCGCTGGCTAAAGTCGCTCCGTCGAATGAACGCAACCGAGCATTTTCGGCCACTGCAATCAAGCGAATGACAACTACAAAAAGCCCGCCTTGTCACTTCCGCAAGGCACATACCGGCAGCAAAGGAACACTCATATGACCCGCCCAGATTCCGTCCTGGCGCTGTCCAGCGCTATCACCAAAAGCCGGCTTCGCCTGCTGCCCTTTCTGATTCTGATGTACATCCTGGCGTTCATCGATCGCTCCAACGTCGGCTTCGCCAAAGCGGCGTTGCAGGCTGACACCGGGTTGGGCGATGCCGCGTTCGCGTTTGGCGCGAGCATCTTCTTCATCGGTTACGCGTGCTTCGAAGTGCCGAGCAACTACATGCTGCATCGCCTCGGCGCCAAGGTCTGGCTGTGCCGGATCATGGTCACCTGGGGCCTGGTGTCGGCGGCGATGATGTTCGCTCACAATGCCCAGACCTTCTACGTGCTGCGCTTCCTGCTGGGTGTGGCCGAAGCCGGGTTCTTCCCGGGGATCATCCTTTACCTCACCTACTGGTTCCCGGCGCAGAGCCGTGGCCAGGCGCTGGGCCTGTTCTATTTCGGCCTGCCCCTGGCGCTGGTGTTGGGCAGCCCGTTGTCCGGCTGGCTGCTGGATTTCCACGGCGTGTTCGGCCTGACCAACTGGCAGTGGTTGTTCGTCGTCGAGGGCTTGATGGCTTCGGTGGTCGGCATCGTCGCGTACTTCTACCTGGTCAATCGTCCGGCTGAGGCCAGCTGGCTCAGTGCTGAAGAAAAACAGGCACTGGAAACCGCCCTGGCAGACGAAGACGCGCAGAAAAAACACAGCAGCCCCCACGGCTTCCTCAGTGCCTTGCGCAACCCTCGGGTGCTGCAATTCTGCCTGGCGTATTTCACCATTCAGATGAGCGTGTACGGCGTGGTGTTCTACCTGCCGACCCGTATCGCAGGTTTGCTTGACGGGCATGTTGGCCTTAACGTCGGCCTGATCACCGCAATCCCCTGGGTCTGCGCGCTGATTGTGACTCGCCTCGTCACTCGCTATGCCGACCGTACCGGCCAGCACCGTCGCCTCGCCGTGTGCATGCTGACCATGGCTGCCCTGGGTATTGCCGCCTCCGCGCTGGGTACGAGCATGGTACCGGTGGTGCTCGCGTTCTGCTTCGCGGCTGCCGGTTTCGTCTCGGTGCAACCGCTGTTCTGGACCATCCCCACCAGCTACCTCAGCGGTGCCGCCGCTGCTGGCGGGATCGCCCTGATCAACTCCATCGGCAACCTCGGCGGCTTCGTTGCGCCGAACCTGAAAACCGTGATGGAAAGCAGTTTTGCAGACCCCCGTGCCGGCATGTTCGCCCTGGCCACGGTGGGCATTATCGGCGCCGTCCTGCTGTCCCGACTACGCACCACCCATACCCCCAAATCCCCCTCGCAGCTCACACCGGCTCAGGTTGGCTGATCACTACCCATGCGTTAGCAAGGAACTGTATTCATGAAAATCAAAGCGATCCGTACCCGCGTTTTCGAGTGGAAAGGCAAAGTCGTCCCGCCACAAGCGCACTTTTGCACCAACGCCAGCGACATCCTGTTCGAACGGGGCGACGCCATGGGCTCGTTCCGTTTCCACGGCTGGCTGGTGGTGGAAGTCGAGACTGACACCGGCCTTGTCGGCATCGGCAACTGCGCCCTGGCGCCCCGTGTAGCCAAGGAAATCATCGACACCTACCTGGCGCCGATCGCCATCGGTGAAGACCCGTTCGACAACGAATACATCTGGCAGAAGATGTACCGCCAGAGCCATGCCTGGGGCCGCAAAGGCATTGGCATGGCAGCGATCTCGGCGGTCGACATCGCGATCTGGGACATCATGGGCAAAGCGGTGAACAAGCCGGTGTTCAAGCTGCTGGGCGGGCGCACCAAGGAAAAGATCTGGACCTACGCGTCCAAACTCTACGCCAACGACAATCTCGACCTGTTCCTCGAAGAGGCCCAGGGCTACCTGAATCAGGGGTTCACCGCGCTGAAGATGCGCTTCGGCTATGGCCCGAAAGACGGCCCGGCCGGCATGCGCCGCAACATCGAACAAGTGCGCGCCCTGCGTTTGCTGGCCGGCCCTGACGTCGACATCATGCTCGAATGCTACATGGGCTGGACCCTCGAATATGCGCGCCGCATGTTGCCGAAACTGGCCGAGTTCGAACCGCGCTGGCTCGAAGAACCGGTGATCGCCGATGACATCGAAGGCTATATCGAGCTGAAGAAGATGGGGATCATGCCGATCTCCGGCGGCGAGCACGAGTTCACTTCCTACGGCTTCAAGGACCTGCTGGAGCGCCGCGCCGTCGACGTGATCCAGTACGACACCAACCGCGTCGGCGGCATCACCGCCGCGCGCAAGATCAATGCCATGGCCGAGGCCTGGTCGGTGCCGGTGATTCCACATGCCGGGCAGATGCACAACTACCACCTGACCATGTCCACCACCGCCTCGCCGATGGCCGAGTTCTTCCCGGTGTTCGACGTCGAGGTCGGCAACGAACTCTTCTACTACGTGTTCAAGGGCGAGCCGCAACCGGTCAACGGCTATATCCAGCTCGACGACAACAAACCGGGGCTGGGTCTGGAAATCTCCGATGAGTACCTGAGCGAATTCAACATCATCGAGTGACCGCCAGGCACCGCTCTCGGGCGGTGCCCACCACAACTTTCGGGAGGGCCGACATGCGCCTGATTCAATTTGAAAACACTGACGGTCAGCGCCAGGTGGGCGTTGTCGATGGTTCACAGGTTCAGGTGTTGAAAGACACTCGCACTACTCGCGAACTGGCACTTGCGGCTATCCGGGCCCGGCACAGCTTGGCCGAAGAGGTCATTTTGCGCGGCAGCGAAGCGAGCCTGGATTACGCGCAGTTGTTGCAGGAGCACCGGGTACTGCCGCCGCTGGATCATGAAGACACGGCGCATTGCCTGATCAGCGGCACCGGCCTGACCCACCTGGGCAGCGCCTCGACGCGGGACAAGATGCACCAGCACGATGGCGCGGTCGAAGCCGGGATGACCGATACCATGCGCATGTTCAAGTGGGGGCTGGAAGGCGGCAAGCCGGCAGACGGGCAGGTCGGTGCGCAGCCGGAGTGGTTCTACAAGGGCGACGGCAGCATCGTCGTGCGGCCCGGTGCGGACTTCCCGGTGCCGCCGTTCGCCGAGGATGCCGGCGAAGAACCGGAGCTGACCGGGCTCTATGTGATTGGCGATGACGGTCAGCCGTATCGCTTGGGTTATGCCCTTGGCAACGAGTTCTCCGACCACGTCATGGAGCGGCGCAATTACCTGTACCTCGCCCATTCGAAACTGCGCAGTTGCTCCTACGGCCCCGAGTTGCGAGTAGGCGAGCTGCCCCGTCACCTGGTCGGCACCAGCCGCATCAAGCGCAACGGCCAGACTCTCTGGGAAAAGGAATTCCTCAGTGGCGAGGACAACATGTGCCACAGCCTGGCCAATCTGGAATTCCATCACTTCAAGTACGCGCAGTTCCTGCGTCCCGGCGATGTTCACGTGCATTACTTCGGCACCGCCACGCTGTCGTTTGCCGACGGGGTGAAGACCCGGCCGGGAGACCGTTTCCAGATCAGCCTCGAGGAGTTCGGTGCGCCGCTGGTCAATGGCATCGGTGAAAGTGCCCAGCCAGTGTCCATCGGTCAGGTACGCACACTGTAGGAGCGAGCACGCTCGCGATGGACTCGAGAGCGCCGCAAAAATCCTCGGCTAGCCAGACGATCAAGGAATCACTCATGACCACGTTATCTGGACACAATTACATTGGCGGTCGCCGCAGCGCCAACGGCACGCTTCGACTGCAAAGCCTCGACGCCACCACCGGCGAGCCGTTGCCCGGAACCTTTATCCAGGCCAGCGAAGCCGAAGTGGATGCTGCTGCGAAAGCAGCGGCGGCGGCCTACCCGATCTACCGCAACTTGAGCGCGGAGCAACGTGCGCGGTTTCTCGATGCCATCGCCGATGAAATCGACGAACTGGGCGATGAGTTCGTCGCCACCGTATGCCGCGAAACAGCCTTGCCGGCCGGGCGTATCCAAGGTGAACGCGCACGCACCAGCGGCCAGTTGCGCCTGTTCGCCAAGGTGCTGCGTCGCGGTGATTTCCTTGGTGCGCGCATCGACCGCGCACTGCCGGATCGGCAGCCGTTGCCACGTCCGGATCTGCGTCAGTACCGCATCGGCCTGGGGCCGGTAGCAGTGTTCGGCGCCAGTAACTTCCCTTTGGCGTTTTCCACGGCCGGCGGCGATACCGCTTCGGCACTGGCCGCCGGTTGCCCGGTGGTGTTCAAGGCCCACAGCGGGCACATGGCAACCGCCGAGTGGGTGGCTGACGCGATCATCCGCGGCGCGGAAAAAACCGGCATGCCAGCCGGGGTGTTCAACATGATTTATGGCGGCGGTGTCGGCGAACGGCTGGTCAAGCATCCGGCGATTCAGGCAGTCGGCTTCACCGGTTCGCTCAAGGGCGGCAATGCCCTGAGCCATATGGCCGCCAACCGGGCTCAGCCGATCCCGGTGTTCGCCGAGATGTCGAGCATCAACCCGGTGTTCTTGCTGCCCGAAGCCCTCAAGGAGCGTGGCGAGCAGATCGCGGCGCAATTGGCCGGTTCGGTCACCCTGGGTTGCGGCCAGTTCTGCACCAATCCGGGTTTGGTCGTTGGCCTGCGTTCGCCGCAGTTCAGTTCTTTCCTTGAGACATTCTGCGCCCACATGAACCAGCAACCGGCGCAAACCATGCTCAACGCCGGCGCGCTGACCAGCTACAGCCGGGGCCTCGGCGAACTGCACGAGCATCTGGGCCTGACCCATCTGGCGGGCCGGCCGCAACAGGGCAATCAGGCGCAACCGCAGGTGTTCAAGGCCGATGTCAGCCTGTTGCTCAAGGGCGATGAGTTGTTGCAGGAGGAAGTGTTCGGGCCGACCACCATTATCGTCGAGGTCGAGGATCGAGCGCAGTTGGCGGCGGCGCTGCATGGCCTGCGCGGGCAATTGACGGCGACGTTGATCGGCGAGGCCGAAGAATTGCTGGAGTACCGCTGGCTGGCTGAATTGCTCCAGGAGAAGGTCGGACGGATCTTGCTCAATGGCTATCCGACCGGGGTCGAAGTCTGCGAGGCCATGGTGCATGGTGGGCCGTATCCGGCGACGTCCGACTCGCGGGGCACTTCGGTCGGCAGCCTGGCGATCGATCGCTTCCTGCGGCCGGTATGTTTCCAGAACTATCCGGATGCGCTGCTGCCCGAGGCGTTGCAGAACGGCAATCCGCTGGGGATTCGGCGGTTGGTGGATGGGGAGGTGAGTGATTCGGCCTTGTGATTGTCGGCGCCAGGGCTGACGCCTTCGCGAGCAGGCTCGCTCCCACAAGGTTCTGCGCCGAAGACAGAGTTTGTGTTCGGCACCCATCACTGTGGGAGCGGGCCTGCCCGCGAAGGCGTCATCGGCAACGTCACAAGACTACCGGTCAACCACCAACCCTGGCTTCAACACCAACCACAACGCCAGCGCAATCAACATCCCGCCATAGACATGCGCCATCGACAGTGGCTCATCGAGAAACAACGCCCCCCACAACACACCGAACAGCGGGATCAGGAAGGTCGTGGTCATCGATTTCACCGGGCCAATGGAGCTCAGGAGCCGGAAGTAAACAATGTACGCAAACGCCGTACATCCCAGACCCAACCCCAGCAACGACAACCATACGCTCCAGCCGCCCCAGTTCGCGGGTGGCTGGCTGATCACGCTGTAGCCGAACAGCGGCAGCATGAACAAGGTCGCACCGAGCATGCTGCCCAGTGCCGACAAGCGGCTGTCGAGGCCTCCGGCCTGGTCGAGCCAGCGCCGGGCGAGAAAACCGGCGAAGCCGTAGCAAGTGGTCGCGAGCAGGCAGGCAATGGCCCCCATCAGCAGTTCCATATTGAACGCCACTGGACCGGCACGGGTCAGCACGCCCACGCCAACCAGCCCCAGGAACACGCCGCCGAGTTTGGCGCCAGTGAGCCTTTCATGGAAAAACAGGCCGCCGATCAGTACGCCCATCAAGGGTGTCGTGGCATTGAAAATCGACGAATAACCGGCAGGCAGCACCTGCGCGGCCACCGAATAGAGCGTCGCCGGAATCCCGGAGTTGATCACGCCAAGCAGCATCACGGTCTTGAGCTTGCCCTTGAAGTCCCAACTGATGCGCATCAGCCCAAGAATCACCAGCAGGCCGGCAGCGGCTATCGATACACGGAAAAAAGCGGTAGGAATGCTGCCAATCACCGGGGCGATGATGCGCATGAACAGGAAACTCGCTCCCCAAATGGCCGCCAGGGACAGTAAACGGAATATATCGACGGGGTTCACAGCGCGGTCCTTCCTTGATGGAGGGGCGAAAGTGTTGCCGAGTGTGTGAGCGATGGCAACCGCAAACCGGGCATTCAATTCGCCCGGAAAATTACGCTTCTCCTGCACCCGCTTCACTGGCTAAGCTCAGGACTCCCGAATTCCCGCAGAGGTCTCACCATGCCGCAGCAATGGCCAGCCGCCGACATCGCCCGCTTGATCCTCGATGGCTTTGACGATTACCGCGAGCATTTTCGCCAGATCACCGATGGCGCCCGGGCCCGCTTCGAACAGGCCAGGTGGCAAGAGACACAGTCGGCGTCGGCGGCGCGGATCAATCTGTACGAAGACAAAGTCGCTGAAACGGTGGGGCGATTGCGCACCGCGTTCGATGCCGACACGCTGGACGTCAGTTGCTGGCCGCTGGTCAAGAGCGCCTACATCAGCCTGATCGACCTGCGTTTTGACGATGAACTGTCCGAGACCTGGTACAACTCGATCTTCTGCGGGCTGTTCAGCCACGACCTGATCAGCGACGGCTGCATGTTCATCCATACCACCCGGCCGAGCCTGCGTCGTGCCCGGGCCGCGCAAACCCGGACCTACAAGCCGCAAGGGCAATTGTCGGCCATGCTGGCGAGCATCTTCGTCGACTACCGCTTCAGTGAGGACTACGCCGACCTGCCTGGCGACCTGAAGCGCCTCGAAGTGCAACTGCGCGAGAACCTGCCGGACTGGGTATGCAAGGACCCGGAGCTGAGCGTCGAACTGTTTTCCTCGGTGCTCTACCGTAACAAGGGCGCGTACCTGGTGGGGCGCATCTACACCGCCGATGAGCAATGGCCGCTGGCGATTCCGCTGTTGCACCTCGAAGGTCGCGGTATCCAGATCGATGCGCTGATCACCGACGAAGCAGATGTGTCGATCATCTTCTCCTTCACCCGTTCGTATTTCATGGTGGATGTGCCGGTGCCGGCAGAGTTCATCGGCTTCCTGCGTCGTATCCTGCCGGGCAAGCACATTGCCGAGCTGTACACCTCGATCGGCTTCTACAAGCACGGCAAGTCGGAGTTCTACCGGGCGTTGATCAATCACCTGGCCAACACCGACGACCGGTTCATCATGGCTCCCGGTGTGCGCGGCATGGTCATGAGCGTGTTCACCCTGCCGGGTTTCAACACCGTGTTCAAAATCATCAAGGACCGTTTCTCGCCATCGAAAAACGTCGACCGCGCCACGGTGATCGAGAAGTATCGCCTGGTGAAAAGCGTCGACCGGGTAGGGCGCATGGCCGATACCCAGGAATTCGCCGACTTCCGTTTTCCCTTGAGCAAGTTCGACCCGGCTTGCCTGGAGGAACTGCTGGAAGTCGCACCGTCCACGGTCTCGGTGGAAGGCGACACGGTGTTGATCCGCCACTGCTGGACCGAACGGCGCATGACCCCGCTCAACCTGTACCTGGAGAACGCCAACGAGGCTCAGGTGCGCGAGGCCCTGGAAGATTATGGCCTGGCGATCAAGCAACTGGCGGCGGCCAACATCTTTCCCGGCGACATGCTGTTGAAGAACTTCGGCGTCACCCGACACGGCCGGGTGGTGTTCTACGACTACGACGAAATCTGCTTCCTCACCGAAGCCAACTTCCGCCACATCCCGGCACCGCGCACACCCGAGGACGAAATGGCCTCCGAACCCTGGTATTCGATCGGGCCGCTGGATGTGTTCCCGGAAGAGTTTCCGCCGTTCCTGTTTGCCGATTCGGGGCAGCGCAGGCTGTTCGATCAGTTGCATGGCGAGTTGTACAACGCCGATTACTGGAAGGGGTTGCAGGAGGCGATTCGGGCGGGGAAGGTGATCGATGTGTTTCCGTATCGGAGAAAGGAGCTGTAAGCCACAAGCTTCAAGCCGCAGGTTAAAGCTGCATTCAACCTGTAGCTTGAGGCTTGCAGCTGCTTCTCTGTTACTCTTGCCGCTTTTGGCTTACAGCTTGCTGCTGCTTCTATGACCGACGAATCGCCCTCCATCGACAAACTGCTGAAAAACCTCGATCACGCCATGCTCGCCGACCGCCACCGGCTGCGGCGGCAGTTGCTTGAGCTGCGCAAGAAACCCGACGAGGCCAAACTGGCCCAGTGGGTGGCGCGCATGCAGGCGTCCTGTGAGCTGGTGCTGGCGCGCAAGGCCAGCCTGCCGGTGATTCGTTACGACGACAGCCTGCCGATCGCCGCCAAGCGCGACGAAATCAAGAAGGCGCTGGAAAAGCACCAGGTGTTGATCATCGCCGGCGAAACCGGTTCGGGTAAAACCACCCAGTTGCCGAAGATCTGCCTGGAAATCGGTCGTGGCCGGCACGGCCTGATCGGCCACACCCAACCGCGGCGGATCGCTGCGCGCAGCGTCGCCAGCCGGGTCGCCGAAGAGCTCGGCACGCCGCTGGGCGCATTGGTCGGCTATCAGGTGCGTTTCGAGGATCAGAGCGATTCCAACACCCTGATCAAACTGATGACCGACGGCATCCTGCTGGCGGAAACCCAGAACGACCGCTATCTGGAACGCTACGACACGATCATCGTCGACGAGGCCCATGAACGCAGCCTCAACATCGACTTCCTGCTCGGCTACCTGAAAACCCTGCTGCCCCGTCGTCCGGACCTGAAAGTCATCATCACCTCGGCGACCATCGACCTCGAACGCTTCTCCAAGCATTTCGACGATGCACCGATTGTCGAAGTGTCCGGTCGCACCTTCCCGGTGGACACCTGGTATCGCCCGCTGACGCTGGAGCAGGACGAGGAGGGCAACCGCGTCGAGGACGACCTGACCGTGGATCAGGCGATTCTCGCCGCCCTCGACGAAATCGCCGCCCATGAGCGCAGCGAGCGCCGCAGTCCCGGTGACGTGCTGGTGTTCCTGCCCGGTGAGCGGGAGATTCGCGACGCCGCCGACATGCTGCGCAAGGCCCAGCTCAAGCACACCGAAATCCTGCCGCTGTACGCGCGGTTGTCGCCGGCCGAGCAACAGCGGATTTTCCAGTCGCACCCGGGCCGTCGCGTGGTCCTGGCGACCAACGTCGCGGAAACCTCGCTGACCGTGCCGGGTATCCGCTACGTGATCGACAGCGGCACCGCGCGCATCAGTCGCTACAGCTACCGGGCCAAGGTCCAGCGCTTGCCGATCGAAGCGATTTCCCAGGCCAGCGCCAACCAGCGCAAGGGCCGTTGCGGGCGAGTCGAGCCGGGTATCTGCGTGCGCCTGTATAGCGAAGAGGATTTCCTCGGTCGTCCGGAATTTACCGATCCGGAGATCCTGCGTACCAACCTCGCGGCGGTCATTTTGCAGATGCTGCACCTGCGCCTTGGCGAGGTCACCGCGTTCCCGTTTATCGAGCCGCCGGACGGCAAGGCCATCAGTGACGGCTACAACCTGCTGCAAGAGCTGTCGGCGGTGGACCGCAACAGCCAGCTGACCCCGCTCGGTCGTCAACTGGCGCGTTTGCCGGTGGACCCGCGCATGGGCCGCATGTTGCTGGAAGCGGCGAAGCTGGGCAGCTTGCAGGAAGTGCTGATCGTCGCCAGCGCCATGTCGATCCAGGACCCGCGCGAGCGTCCGCCGGAGCGTCAGCAAGCGGCGGATCAGGCTCACGCCCAGTGGAAAGACGCCGATTCGGACTTCGCCGGGCTGGTCAACTTGTGGCGCGGTTTCGAAGAACAACGCCAGGCGTTGGGCGCCAACCCGTTGCGCAACTGGTGCCGCAAGAACTTCCTGAATTACCTGCGCCTGCGCGAGTGGCGCGACTCCCATCGACAGCTGAGCCTGATCTGCCGCGACATGCAGCTGAGCCTCAATAAAGAGCCGGCGGACTATCCGAAACTGCACAAAGCGGTGCTGGTGGGGCTGCTGAGCCAGATCGGCCAGAAAACCGAGGAGGGCGATTACCTCGGCGCGCGTCAGCGGCGTTTCTGGATTCACCCGTCGTCGGGCATCGGCAAGAAACGCCCGCAGTGGCTGATGACGGCCGAACTGGTGGAAACCACCAAGCTTTATGCGCGCATGGTGGCGAAGATCGATGCTGACTGGATCGAGCCGCTGGCCGGGCACCTGATCAAGAAAAACCACTTCGAACCCCATTGGGAGAAGAAGCGCGGCCAGGTCGTGGCGTTCGAGCAGATTACCCTGTTCGGCTTGATCGTGGTCGGGCGCCGGCCGGTGCATTACGGCCCGGTGGATCCGGTGGTGGCGCGGGAACTGTTTATCCGCGAAGCGCTGGTGCGCGGTGAAATCCAGTCGAAGGCCAAGTGTCTGACGGCCAACAAGCAGCTGCTGGAACAGCTCGACGAACTGGAAGCCAAGGCCCGCCGTCGCGACATCCTCGCCGACGAAGAAACCCTGTACGCATTCTACGATGCGCGGCTGCCGGCGGAGATTCACCAGACCGCGACCTTCGACAGTTGGTACCGGATCAACAGCCAGAAAGACCCGCAGCTGTTGATCATGCGCGAGGAAGACGTGCTGGCCCGCGAAGCCAGTGAAGTCACCGCCCAGCATTACCCGGACACGCTGCACATCGGCGATCTGGAGTTGGCCTTGAGCTACCACTTTGAGCCCAACCATCCACGGGATGGCGTGACCCTGCGCGTGCCGGCTCCGCTGCTGCCGATGCTACCGCCGGAACGCCTGGAATGGCTGGTGCCCGGTGTCATCGAAGCCAAGTGCATTGCCTTGGTACGTAACCTGCCCAAGGCCCTGCGCAAGAATTTCGTGCCGGTGCCGGACTTCGTCAAGGCGGCCTTGCAGCGCATGACCTTTGCCGAGGGCTCGCTGCCCCAGGCTTTGGGGCGCGAGCTGTTGCGCATGACCGGCGCGCGGGTCAGCGATGAAGCCTGGGCCGAGGCTGCGCAGCAGGTCGAAAGCCATCTGCGGATGAACCTGGAAATCGTCGATGGCCAGGGCAAGTTCCTCGGTGAAGGTCGCGACCTGGCGCAACTGACGGCGCGTTTTGCCGAAGCCAGCCAGGCGGCGCTGGCAGTGCCGCAAACCGCGAAGAGCCAGCAACCGGTGGAGCCGAAAGTGTTCGCCGCCGTGGCCGAGAAAACCCAACAGAAGATCGCCGGGCTGTCGATGACGGTCTACCCGGCGTTGGTAGAGGAGAGCGGTACGGTCAAGGAAGGGCGGTTCTCGACCCCGGCCGAAGCCGAGTTCCAGCATCGCCGCGCCTTGCAGCGGCTGCTGATGCAACAACTGGCCGAGTCGGCGAAGTTCCTGCGTGGCAAATTGCCGGGCCTGACCGAACTGGGCCTGCTGTACCGCGACATGGGGCGCGTCGATGCGCTGGTGGAAGACATCCTGCTGGCCAGCCTCGACAGCTGCATTCTTGAGGGCGAAGACCCGTTGCCACGGGATGGCGCCGGATTGGCGTCACTGGCCGAGCGCAAGCGCGGCGCCTGGACTGAGCATGCCGAGCGTGTTGCCAGGCTGACCCTGGAAATCCTCAAGCTCTGGCACGGTTTGCAAAAGCGCTTCAAGGGCAAGATCGATCTGGCGCAAGCCGTGGCCTTGAATGACATCAAGCAGCAGCTCAGCCATCTGGTTTATCCGGGTTTCGTCCGGGAAACGCCGATGCAGTGGCTCAAGGAATTGCCGCGGTACCTGAAGGCGATCGAACAGCGCTTCGAGAAAATCGGCGCCCAGGTGCAGAGGGATCGGGTCTGGAGCGGCGAATTGAGCGGCCTGTGGACGCAATACCAGACCCGCGCCGGCAAACACGCCCAGGAAGGCAAGCGCGATCCGCAACTGGAGTTGTATCGCTGGTGGCTGGAGGAGTATCGGGTATCGCTGTTTGCGCAACAGCTGGGAACCAGGGTACCGATCTCCGACAAGCGGCTGAGCAAGCAGTGGACACAAGTGGAACCCTGACACACCACCGCCCCTGTAGGAGCGAGCACGCTCGCGATGGACGTCAACGATAACGCGGGAAACCTGATTCCCCGCGGTGTTCTTCAGTTCATCGTCGGAACGCCGCCCGGAGCGTGCTCGCTCCTACAGTAAAAAGCGCCAAAATCTACTGTTTATGGCAAACTTCGCGACCATAAACGCCGCTTTCGCGACCCAGAGCCTCTCGTTCAGGTCGGATGTCGGAATAAAGCGATGCCAGGTTTGCGTCCCCGGGATGGGAATAGACCCTTTGCGTGTTGGTACGAAGGTGCCAATACTTTCTGCCTGAACAGATTAGAGACACGACCATGCATAACGTCGTCATCAGCGGCACCGGCCTGTACACCCCGGCCAACAGCATTTCCAACGAAGAGCTGGTCCAGTCTTTCAATACTTACGTCGCGCAATTCAACGCCGACAACGCCGATGCCATCGCGAGCGGTCAAATCGAAGCGTTGACCGAGTCCAGCGCCGCATTCATCGAAAAAGCTTCCGGCATCAAGAGCCGCTTTGTCATGGACAAGGACGGCATCCTCGACCCGCAACGCATGGCTCCTCGTCTGCCGGAACGTTCCAACGACGAGTGGTCGGTGCTGTGCCAGATGGCCATCGGCGCGGCCGAACAAGCCTTGCAGCGCGCCGGCAAGACTGCCGCAGATATCGACGGCGTGATCGTCGCCTGCTCCAACCTGCAACGTGCCTACCCGGCCATTGCCATCGAAGTGCAGGAAGCGCTGGGCATCCAGGGTTTCGGTTTCGACATGAACGTGGCCTGTTCTTCGGCGACCTTCGGTATCCAGACCGCCGCCAACAGCGTGAAACTGGGCCAGGCCCGGGCGATCCTGATGGTCAACCCGGAAGTCTGCACCGGCCACCTGAACTTCCGTGACCGTGACAGCCACTTTATCTTCGGCGATGCCGCCACCGCGGTGATCATCGAGCGTGCCGACCTGGCGACGTCCAGGCACCAGTTCGACATCGTCAGCACCAAGCTGCTGACCAAGTTCTCCAACAACATCCGCAACAACTTCGGCTTCCTCAACCGCACGGCGGAAGAGGGCATCGGCGCCAGGGACAAACTGTTCGTGCAGGAAGGCCGCAAGGTGTTCAAGGAAGTCTGCCCGATGGTGGCTGAGCTGATCGCTGAGCATCTGCAGGAGAATCAGCTCAACGTCAGCGACGTGAAGCGCTTCTGGCTGCACCAGGCCAACCTCAGCATGAACCACCTGATCGTGAAGAAACTGCTGGGACGCGACGCCACCGAACAGGAAGCGCCGGTGATTCTCGACACCTACGCCAACACCAGCTCCGCCGGGTCCGTGATTGCGTTCCACAAGAACCAGGACGATCTGCCTGCCGGTTCGCTGGCGGTGCTCAGTTCGTTCGGTGCCGGTTATTCGATTGGCAGTGTGTTGCTGCGCAAGCTGTAGGAGCGAGCATGCTCGCGATGGACGCAAGAACACCGCGGGGTGTCAGGCATCCAGCGTTATCGTTGACGACCATCGTCGGAACGCCGCCCGGAGCATGCTCGCTCCTACAGGGGTTTGCAAAAACAAGCAGCCCGGCGTTGGTGTGTCGGAGGATGATGGGGACCGACACACCAACGCCAGGCTGAAAAAGGAGCCCAGGCATCCTTGCCTGAGTAGTGGAGCGGGGTGAATCAGAACTTGGCTTCGGCATCCAGTTGCAGGGTGTTGATGTCCGAATCCTTCTTGTTGATGTTGGCGTTGGTCTGGTCCGAGGTCGCCATGAAGTAGGTCGCGCCCAGGGCAAAGTTCTTGTCCAGGTCGTAGCTCACTTTCAGCTTGCTGCCGCGCGAACCGGTGAAACCGTTGGCGAAGTCGGAGTCGGTGAAGGCACCCACCACAGCGTTACGCTGCACGTCGCGGTAGTTGTAGTCCACGTTGAAGCCGTACAACTTGGATTTCACACCGGCCAGCCAGCCAGTGTCCTGGTCGTTGCTGGCATCGGTGTTGTTGACGTACTGACCGTAGATCGACAGCGGAACTGGCAGGTTGCTGAAGTCCAGCTGGCCAAAGCCTTCGTACAGGTTGAACTGTTCGCCCGGGCTGTTGCCGTTGACGGCCAGTGCGCATGGCGTGGTGACGGTGCCGCTGGTAGGGCAGGCGCTGCTGTCATCGTTGTCGTAGGCGTAGATACTGCCGCCCAAGGTCATTTTCATGCTGTCGGTGATGGCGAAGCGCGCACCCAACTGGCCGGCGTACAGACGCAGGTCGTGCTTGAACTGCACGCCTTCGCCGTCGACGTTGTCCTTGAGGGTGTAGTGACCGGCGCTACCGAACAGCTCGGTGCTGCCGCTCAGCGGGTATTTGTAGGTGACGGCCAGGCCTTCAGGGTTGATGTCGCTATCCCAGATGATGTCGCCCATGCTCACCCATTGTTGCGGCATCTTGCCGCCAACCAGGTGCAGGTTCTTGATCGCGTCCGGGTGGTAGTCGATGTAACCCTGGTCCAGCCAGATCTGCTTCTTGTCGAAGTAGTTGTTCAGGTCCTGGTTGGTGGAGCGAGCGTCGTCGTTGCTGCCGGTGGCGATACGGATACCGGTGTCGACCTGCGAGTTGATTTCGCTGTAGGCACCCAGGCGGGCGCGAATGCGCTGACGGTCCTGGTCTTTGTTGTTGGGTACGCCATCGTTGTGGACGTTTTCCTGGCGGAAGCGCACGTCGCCCTTGAACTGAGTCTTGGCAGCCCAGGCCAGTTTCTGGTCGAAAGCGCTCAGTGTTTCGGTTTTCTTCGCGGTGGCCGCGATTTGTTCGTTGGTCTCTTGCTGAGCCTGACGGGCGATCTGCTGTTCTTTCTGATCTCTGGCCAGCTCGGCTTGCAGTTCGTTGTACTGCGCGTTGGTGATCGAGCCGTTGGCCTTGAGCATGTCGAGCAGTTTGGCGTCGACTGCGGCACTGGCCGGAACACTCATGGCCAGCAACAGGCCACCGCACAAGGCCGCCGCAGTTTTTGTGAAAGCAAGACGCATATCAATCTCCGAAGATGAGAGGGGATGACTGAGCCATCCGGGACACAACCGACCGTTAGGGGGCGGAAAACTGTGGCCGGGTATAACCCGGCGCTCTAAAAACAGGCGCCAGTATCGCGATGGTTTATTACAGAGCAGTGGCAATGTGATTTCATGTCCATGACGATACAAAGTCGTCTTGAACTATTGAGTTAGAGCGCTGTCGTCGAATTGGCCGTGTGCAAAGGAGTGCGATCGGCGATACTCGCGAGGCTTTCACGCCATGAAGAGTGAGGATGGTGATGCCGCTGCAACGCCTGCAAAAACTGTCGGAAATCGCCCCGCAAACCTGGGACGCACTGGTGCCCCAGACTCAGCCTTTTCTGCGTCATGCCTTTTTGAGCGCACTGGAAGACAGCGGCAGTGTCGGCCCTCATACCGGCTGGCAACCCGAGCATTTGCTGCACGTTGAAGGTGAGCGCCTGATCGCCGCGCTACCTGGTTATCGCAAGTGGCATTCCTATGGCGAGTATGTGTTCGACCACGCCTGGGCCGATGCCTGCGAGCGTGCCGGTATCGACTACTACCCCAAGCTGTTGACCGCCGTGCCGTTCAGTCCCGTCACCGGTCCGCGGCTGTTGGCGGCCACGGTCGAAGACGGTTTCGAGTTGTTGAAAAGCCTGCCGGGCTACCTTGAGCTTGAAGGGCTCTCGAGCGCACACATCAACTTCACCGATCCGTTCACCGACGCGGCCTTGAGCCAGCAGGCCGGCTGGCTGCAGCGCGTGGGCTGTCAGTATCACTGGCAGAATCGCGGCTATCGGGATTTCCAGGACTTCCTCGACGTGCTCAGTTCGCGCAAGCGCAAACAGATGCGCAAGGAGCGCGAACAGGTGGCCGGGCAGGGCTTCGAGTTCGAGTGGTTGGAGGGGCGGGAGCTGAGTCAGGCGCAATGGGATTTCGTCTATGCCTGCTATGCCAATACCTATGCGGTGCGCCGGCAAGCACCGTACCTGACGCGGGAGTTTTTCAGTTTGTTGGCCGAACGCATGCCGGAATCGATTCGCGTAGTGCTGGCCAAACAGGGTTCACGGCCGGTGGCGATGGCATTCAGCCTGGTAGGAGGCGACAGCTTTTATGGACGTTACTGGGGATGCCTGGCGGAGTTCGATCGCCTGCATTTCGAGACCTGTTTCTACCAGGGTATGGACTATGCCATCGCCAACGGTTTCCAGCGTTTCGACGCCGGGGCCCAGGGCGAGCACAAACTGATTCGCGGATTCGAGCCCGTCATCACCCATTCCTGGCACTACTTGCGGCATCCGGGATTGAAAGCGGCGGTGAAAGACTTTCTGGAGCGGGAGCGGCAGGGAGTGCTGGCTTATGCTGAGGATGCAAAGTCAGCCTTGCCTTATCGACAAGGCTGATCTTCTTTCAGGGGCCATTGGAGTCAATTGGTCCCACAGGGGAGATGTGTTGTTCGGGGATCAATCGATCCCGACAAACCCACCGGTCTGGTGTTGCCACAACCGCGCATACAACCCGCCGTGGGCGAGCAGTTCGGCGTGGGTTCCGGTTTCGGCGATCTTGCCGTTTTCCAGCACCACCAGCCGGTCCATCCGGGCGATGGTCGAGAGCCGGTGAGCGATGGCGATCACGGTTTTGCCCTGCATCAGGGTTTCGAGACTTTCCTGGATCGCCGCTTCGACTTCCGAATCCAGTGCCGAGGTCGCCTCGTCCATGATCAGGATCGGTGCGTCCTTGAGCAGTACGCGGGCAATGGCGATGCGTTGGCGTTGACCACCGGAGAGTTTCACTCCGCGCTCGCCGACGTGGGCATCGAAGCCGATGCGGCCTTCAGCGTCCGACAGTGAAGGAATAAACCCGTCAGCCCGGGCCTTGTGCACCGCTTCCCAGAGTTCGGCGTCGGTGGCGTCGGGCTTGCCGTATAGCAGGTTGTCACGGATCGAACGGTGCAGCAGCGAGGTGTCCTGGGTGATCATGCCGATGCGTTCGCGCAGGCTTTCCTGGCTGACGTCGGCGATGTTCTGGCCATCGATCAGGATACGTCCGCCTTCGACGTCGTACAGGCGCAGCAGCAGGTTCACCAGGGTCGATTTGCCGGCACCGGACGGGCCGATCAGGCCGATTTTCTCGCCAGCCTTGATGGTCAGGTTGAGGTCGCCGATGATCCCGCTCTGCTTGCCGTAGTGGAAGTCCACCTGTTCGAAGCGCACTTCGCCGCGGGCCACCGCCAGGGGTTTGGCCTGGTCGCGGTCGGTGACCGAGACCGGTTGCGAAATGGTCTGCAGGCCGTCCTGGACCATGCCGATGTTTTCGAAGATGCCGGTCACCACCCACATGATCCAGCCGGACATGTTGACGATGCGGATCACCAGGCCGGTGGCCAGGGCAATCGCACCGACGCTGATCAGCGACTGCGTCCACAACCACAGGGCCAGGCCGGTGGTGCAGACGATCAGCAAACCGTTCATGCTGGTGATGACCACGTCCATGCTGGTTACCACACGGCCGGCCAACTGGGCTTTTTCGGTCTGTTCCTTGATCGCTTCGCGGGCGTACTGCTGCTCGAAGTTGGTATGGGCGAACAGCTTCAGGGTGGTGATGTTGGTATAGCCGTCGACAATTCGCCCCATGAGCTTGGAGCGCGCATCGGACGCCACCACCGAGCGATCCTTGACCCGTGGCACGAAGTAGTAGAGGGCGCCGACGAAGGCGAAGATCCATGTCAGCAGCGGGACCATCAGGCGCCAGTCGGCTTCGGCGAACAGCACCAGCGAACTGATGGCGTAGATCAGCACATGCCACAACGCATCCACGGCTTGTACGGCTGAATCGCGCAGTGAGTTACCGGTTTGCATGATGCGTTGGGCGATGCGCCCGGCGAAGTCGTTCTGGAAGAAGTTCAGGCTCTGCTTGAGCACGTAGCTGTGGTTCTGCCAGCGGATCATGCTGGTCATGCTCGGGCTCAGGGTCTGGTGCACCAGCAGGTCGTGCAAGCCCACGAATATCGGGCGCAACACCAGCGCAACCACCACCATCCAGGTCAGTTCGAGGGCGTGTTCCTTGAGCAGATCGACGTTCGGCGTGCCCTGGGCCAGATCGATGATGCGGCTCAGGTAGCTGAACAACGCCACCTCGATCAAGGCACCAATCAGGCCGACGATCAGCAGGGCGACAAAGCTCGGCCAGACCTGCTTGAGGTAATAGGTATAAAAAGGGAAAACCCGGTCCGGCGGGGACTCCGTCGGTGCTTCACGGAAAACATCGATCAGTTTTTCAAAACGGCGATAAAGCATGTTGTTTTCGCCCGCGAGCGGACTCTCCTTTGAACGGTTTGAGCGTTGCCGGCAAAGCCGGCAACGGCTCGGACATCCTTGTCCAGCTTAGTCTCAGTCGATGCGCTTGGCCGACTTGATGAAGACTGGGTCGGCTGGCACGTCGCGCATACCGCTTTTGGTGGTGGTAGGCGTATTGACGATGATATCGACCACGTCCATACCCTTGACCACTTTGGCGAACACGGCGTAACCGGCATCGCGACCCGGATCGAGGAAGTCGTTGTCCTTGACGTTGATGAAGAACTGGCTGGTGGCCGAATTCGGATCGGAGGTACGCGCCATCGACAGGGTGCCGCGTACGTTATGCAGGCCGTTGCTGGCTTCGTTCTTGATCGGGTCTTTGGTCGGCTTTTGCTGCATCGATGAGGTGAACCCACCGCCCTGGGCCATGAACCCCGGAATCACTCGGTGGAAAATCGTGTTGTCATAGAAACCACTGTCTACGTACTCAAGAAAGTTCTTGGTAGTGATTGGGGCCTTGACCGGGTCCAGTTCGATTTCGATCTGGCCGTTGCTGGTGTCCAGCAGCACATGGGGTGCCTTTTCCGGCGTCGCGGCCATCAGGTTGGCGGCAAACAGGACGGAGCCTGCGGCGAGGGCGATTTTTTTCAGCATGGGTCAGTGATCCTGAGTGGTGGTGTCGACTGCGGTCAGAAACTTTAGCAGTGTTTGGTTGAAGTGGTCCGGCTGGTCCAGCGGCGTGGCGTGGCGTGAATCGGTGATCACCACCAGCCGCGCGTCGGGCAGCAGTTTTACGTAGTTTTCCTTCAGCGCCACCGGTGTGTAGTCACGGTCGGCGCTGACGATCAGGGTTGGACAGGTAACCTTCGAAAGTCGTTCCTGGACCCCCCAGCCCACAATGGCATTGAAGCTGGCGAGATAAGCATGTTTGTCGTTTTTTGCCCAGCGCTCGGCCATCTTTTGGCGCAAATCGGCCTGCTCGGGCTTCGGAAACAACTTGCCGCCCAAGGCTTTGCCGATGGTACGCAGGCTGAGCGCGTGCATCAGGCTCCAGCGCTTGAACCACTGCCAGTAATCGTCGCGGCTGCGCAGTTTGACCTCGGGCGCGCTGTTGACGATGCACAGGCTCTTGAGCAATTGCGGCTGATCCACGCCCAATTGAAAACCGATCATGCCGCCCATGGACAGGCCGACATAATGTGCCGGGCCGAGATTGAGGTGCTCGATCAGCGCAATCAGGTCGGCGCTGAATCCGGCGATGCTGTAGCGTTCCCGAGGTTTGTCCGAACGGCCGTGACCGCGGACATCCGGGACGATCACCCGGTAGCGGGCAGCCAGGGTCGGGATCTGTTTTTCCCAGTCCAGCGTGCTGGAACCGAGACCGTGGACCAGCAGCAGCGGTGTGCCGTGGCCATATTCCTCATAGTGCAGGTTGCAACCTTCGTGTTCGAAATAGGCCATGCATACACTCCGTGTCAGGCTTGTTCGGGGGCGGCGAACGCTGCGTCCAGTGGTGCGGTGTCGAAGGTGCGCAGCAGTTCGATGAGAATCTGCGTGGCCGGCCCGAGCGGTTTGTCCTTGTTCGAATACAGGTAAAAGCTCGGGTTGCGGCTACCGCCCTGATCCAACGGTAGCAGCTTGAGCGTACCTTCCTTGAGTTCTCGTTCGATCATGTGTCGGGGCAACCACGCAAATCCCAGGCCACTGCTGACGAAGGTGGCGGCGGTGGCCAGGCTGCCGACGGTCCAGCGTTGTTCGGCACCGAGCCAGCCGACGTCCCGCGGTTGCTGGCGCCCCGAGTCGCGGATCACCACTTGCATCTGGCTTTCCAGGTCCTGGAAGCTCAGTTCGCGGTTGAGGCGGTGCAGGGGATGCTCCGGGTGCGCGACCGCGACGAACTCGACGTCGCTCAACTCCGCACCCAGATAACCGGGAATACTGAACCCGGTGATGGCCAGGTCGGCCACGCCTTCGAGCAGGACTTCCTCTACGCCCGACAGTACTTCCTCGCGCAGGCGTACCCGGCAGCCGCGGCTTTGCGGCATGAAAGCAGTCAAGGCGCGGACGAGGCGGGCGCTTGGGTAAGCGGCATCGACCACCAGGCGCACTTCGGCTTCCCAGCCCTGCTCCATGTGATGGGCCAGGTCTTCGAGTTGACTGGCCTGTTTGACCAATTGCCGGGAGCGGCGCAACAGCACGCCACCGGCTTCGGTCAGCACGGCTTTGCGTCCGTCGATGCGCAGCAACGGCACGCCGAGCTGATCCTGCATGCGTGCCACGGTGTAGCTGACCGACGATTGCGAGCGATGCAGCGCCTCGGCGGCCTGGGCGAAACCGCCATGATCGACCACGGCTTGCAGCGTTCGCCATTGATCAAGGGTCACGCGGGGCGCTTTCATGTTGTGCTCCTGTTGTCCTAAGCTGGCAGCCCTGACTGGAGGCTGCTGAATGAAAAAACTCTGTTGTGTGCTGCTGGCGCTGCTACCGCTGACGGCGTTTGCTTACCCGATTGATGTGCAGAAGAACCTCAACGGCATGAAGATCGACTACGAAACCTTCGACACCGATAGCGATATCGGCTCCATCCGGGTGGCCAACTACGGCGATGTCGATGCGAGCTGCAAGGCGGTTTTCAGCAATGGCCCGGAAGCACCCCGCACTCGCAAGATCGATGTGCCGGCCGGCAAACACAAAACCGCCACGGCCAAATTCAACCGCAACATCATCAAACTACGCATCGAGCTGACCTGCACCCCGAAATGATTCCCGCTGTCACTGTCCCTGTAGGAGCGAGCACGCTCGCGATGAACTCGAGATCGCGACGGGGCATCAGGCATCCCGCGTCATCGTTGACGACCATCGCGAGCGTGCTCGCTCCTACAGGGGATGGGCATAGGAGAGCTTATAAACGAATTTCTTGATCGGTTATAGCAGTTATTTGCGCTTTTTCATCGATATGACTCTGTTTAATCTTCACTCCATCGACTTACAGCATTCTCAGATGGAGGCTACATCCCATGTCCCGTGTTCTGATCATCGAAAGCAGCGCCCGCCAGCAAGACTCGGTTTCCCGTCAACTGACCCAGACGTTCATCAACCAGTGGAAAGCCGCACACCCGAATGACCAGATCACCGTCCGGGACCTGGCCGTCAACCCGGTTCCGCACCTGGATATCAACCTGCTGGGTGGCTGGATGAAACCCACCGAGCAGCGCAGCGACATCGAACAGGCGTCGCTGGAACGCTCAAACCAGTTGACCGACGAGCTGCTCGCCGCCGATGTACTGGTCATGGCCGCGCCGATGTACAACTTTGCAATCCCCAGCACCCTCAAAGCCTGGCTCGACCATGTGCTGCGTGCCGGCGTGACTTTCAAGTACACCGAAACCGGCCCGCAAGGCCTGCTCAGCGGCAAGCGTGCTTATGTGCTGACGGCCCGCGGCGGCATCTATGCCGGCAGCACCGCCGATCACCAGGAACCGTACCTGCGTCAGGTCATGGGCTTCATCGGTATCCACGACGTGACCTTCATCCACGCCGAAGGCATGAACCTGGGCGGTGATTTCCAGGAAAAAGGCCTGAACCAGGCGAACGCCAAGCTTTCGCAAGTGGCCTGATACGTTAATCGCCAGATAATCGCTGGATGGTCTAGTGATCTGGCGCAACCCTTCAAGCCTGTACGCGCATCGAACCTCCCTTCGCACTTGTTGCTCCTGAGTGCCCTGGCCCGATTGAACGCTTTAGCGAGATCGGGCTTTTTTTTGCCTGCGATTCGGCTCACACCTGCAACCCCTGTGGGAGCGGGCTTGCTCGCGAAGGCGTCCTGTCAGTCGACATCTTCGCTGCTGACACACCGCTTTCGCGAGCAAGCCCGCTCCCACAAGGTTTTGTGTGTTTTCCGACAGGTCTTGGGGATCGCGATTCAAAACAAAACCCGCTATCGTCGCCGCCATTCGAAATGAGGCGAGCATGGGCTATCTACTTTTTGTCACGCTGATCCAGGCGTTTTCCTTCAGTTTGATCGGCGAATACCTGGCCGGTCATGTCGACAGTTACTTCGCTGTGCTGGTACGCGTAATGCTGGCAGGGCTGGTGTTCATTCCACTGACTCGCTGGCGCTCGGTGGAACCGGCGTTCATGCGCGGCATGCTGCTGATCGGCGCATTGCAGTTCGGTGTGACCTACGTCTGCCTGTACCTGAGCTTTCGCGTACTGACGGTGCCGGAAGTGCTGCTGTTCACCATCCTCACGCCATTGCACGTGACTCTGATTGAAGATGCACTGAATCGTCGCTTCAATCCCTGGGCCCTGATGGCGGCGCTGGTGGCCGTGGCGGGAGCGGCGGTGATTCGCTTCGACCGGATCAACCCGGACTTCTTCCTGGGCTTCCTGTTGCTGCAACTGGCCAACTTCACCTATGCAGCCGGGCAGGTGCTCTACAAACACCTGGTCGCCCGCCACCCGAGCGACCTGCCGCATTACCGGCGTTTCGGCTACTTCTACCTCGGCGCACTGGCGGTGGCGTTGCCGGCGTTTCTGTTGTTCGGCAAACAGAACTTCCTGCCCGAAGCGCCGCTGCAATGGGGTGTGCTGCTGTTCCTCGGCCTGGTCTCCACGGCGTTGGGGCTTTACTGGTGGAACAAGGGTGCGTGCCTGGTCAACGGCGGGACATTGGCGGTGATGAACAACCTGCATGTGCCGGTGGGGTTGCTGATCAATCTGCTGATCTGGAATCAGCATGAAGAGCTGGGGCGATTGTTTCTCGGTGGCGGGGTGATTCTGGCAGCGGTGTGGATCAGCCGGTTGGGGAACAAAGATGTTGCTCAATTGAAGTAGGCCTTGTCGTCGACGCGGTTTTTTATTGGGTGAACCAGGAATCACCACTACGACGTATGGGCCGGCGGGCATGATTAGTATTTTTGATATGAATGTTTTCAACAGGATTCTGGCAGTACTCCTGATGGGGGGCGGTATTGTCGGCGCCGTGTTTGCCGAGGATTCTCGCAAGGATGAATTTGTAGACTTGGCGCTCAGCGACCTTTCTACCGTTCATCAACTTATAGTGAGCGCCCACCCGGGGGCCATAGATCAGGAAAACAGCAATTTTTCTGACTGGGTTGAGCGGGGTTATTCGGAGGCGAAACAACTCTCTCGGCTTGTCGGGTCAAGGAGGGATGCTCAAGCTGTTCTGGGTTTTTATATTTCAGGGTTCAAGGATGGCCACGTAGGCATTTATCAATCCAGAAAAGACAGATCTTCGTGGGCGGGCTTCATCCTGGACAAGAGAGGGGAGGATTTTGTTGTCAGTCATGTTGCAAAGGGGTGGCCTGTGCCCTTGCCTCCCGTCGATTCCAGAGTCATCTCATGTGACGGAAAAGCAGTCAGCGATATATTTGGTAATGAAATATCACCCTATGTAGATCGCAGACTGGATTTGAAATCTACCTGGAGTCACTTGGCCAGGCACTTGACTGTCGATGATGCCGACTATCCAGTACTCGCCAGAAAACGGGCAAACCAATGCCAGGTTGTTCTGTCGAGCGGAGTAAAGCAAAACCATGATCTGCTGTGGCAGGAGGATCGCGGGCAGTTAGCGGATGTTCTGCGTCAACCTCAACCGCCTCAGTCTGTCCAGAACCTCGGAGGTGGACGGTATTGGGTGCATGCATCGAATTTCGCACCTTCGGCAGCCGAGAATGCATCCCTCGAGAAGATGCTCGATGTTCTCGAAAGTATCGATGATGCCAGGTTGGTTGTACTTGATACACGTGGTAATCGTGGCGGTAACAGCCTGGTGGGGGCCAGGATCCTGTCTGCTTTGTTGGGTGACAAGTTTGCAAAAAGCCTGGATGGGTCCTCTCGTTCGTATGCAATGTGGCGGGTTTCTCCGCTGGCGCTTTCAACGCTCAATAACGCTCTGGCCAGTACGGAACGCGATTACGGGAAAAGCAGCGAAGCCTACACATTTGTTTCAGCTTTGCGTGAGTCAATGAACGCTGCGCTTGAGGCGAAGAGAGACTGGTTGCGGCAGCCCGATACGACTTCGCTCGATAAAGACCGTTCGAAAGATTCGAATCAGAAAACATTCAAGGGCCAGCTTGTGCTGGTTACCGATTCGTACTGTGCGAGTGCTTGTCTGGATTTTGCAGATGCCGTTCTAGCCGTTCCCGGAGCGACCCATTTCGGCTTATCGACGAGTGCTGACACGTTGTATATCGATATTGGTTCTCAGGCTTTGCCGAGCGGGGCGCAGTTCTGGTTGCCATTGAAAGTCTGGAGAGGTCGAGTGCGGGGAAATAATCAAAGTTATGATCCGCAATATGTTTTCGATGGCGACATAAATGACACGTCCGCTGTTCAAAAGTGGGTTCTTGGTCACTTTTGAACAGGCCAGCTCCATGCCGCCGGTAGCTCGAAGCGTTTCGGCGGGAGTTTGCGGAGGAGGGGGGCATTACATGATGTGTTTCTCGGCTTCGGGAATATGGCTCGCGCCAAGGACCGCCGGCAGCAATCCGGAGCGTAAGTCCCCGCCGCTCGGCTGCTGGTACAGGCTCAAGCCAAACTCTGGCAGTACCGCCAGCAGGTAGTCGAAAATATCCCCCTGGATCCGCTCGTAATCGGCCCACGCCGTGGTGCCGGTAAAACAGTAGATCTCCAGTGGAATGCCCTGGGCCGTGGTCTGCATCTGGCGAACCATGCAGGTCATGTTCGGCTGGATTCCCGGGTGACTCTTCAGGTAGGCCAGCGCATAGGCGCGGAATGTGCCGATGTTGGTCATGCGGCGGCGGTTGGCGGACATGGCCGCGACGTTGCCCTGGGCTTCGTTCCAGGCCTTGAGTTCGGCCTGTTTGCGGGTCATGTAGTCGGTGAGCAAGTGCACCTGGGACAGCTTCGACTCCTCATCGTCACGCAAAAAGCGTACGCCGCTGGCGTCGATGAACAGGCTGCGTTTGATCCGGCGACCACCAGAAGCCTGCATGCCGCGCCAGTTCTTGAACGACTCGGACATCAGGCGCCAGGTCGGGATCGAGACGATGGTCTTGTCGAAGTTCTGCACCTTGACCGTGTGCAGCGTGATGTCCACCACATCGCCATCGGCGCCCACCTGGGGCATTTCGATCCAGTCGCCGACCCGCAGCATGTCGTTGCTGGTCAACTGCACGCTGGCGACGAACGACAGCAGCGTGTCCTTGTACACCAATAGAATCACCGCCGACATGGCACCCAGGCCCGACAGCAGCAACAGCGGCGAGCGGTCGATCAGGGTGGCGACGATGATGATCGCGCCAAACACGTACAACACCATTTTCGCCAGTTGCACATAGCCTTTGATCGAGCGGGTGCGGGCGTGCTCGGTGCGGGCGTAGATGTCCAGCAGGGCGTTGAGCAGGGCGCTGACTGCCAGCAGCAGAAACAGGAAGGTGAAAGACAGCGCGACGTTGCCGAGGAAATTCAGGCTGGATTTGCTCAGGTCCGGCACCAGATTGAGACCGAACTGGATTACCAGTGACGGCGTGATCTGTGCCAGGCGATGGAACACCTTGTTCTGCAGGAAATCATTGACCCAATGCAAGGCCGGCTGGCGGCCGAGCATTTTGGTCGCGTGCAATATGAGGTAACGCGCCACCCGTCCGAGGAACAGCGCAATCGCCAACAGCAACAACAGCGACAGGCTGGAGTGCACGAGCGGGTGCTGATCGAGGGCACCCCAAAGGTCCAGGACGTTGGTCCAGAGCTGTTTGATATCCATTGTCAAAAACGATTCTTCTGTAGGGCGCGAGAGGGGATTAGAGCATTCAAGACGCTTTGTATTACGTTTGGAGAAAAATCAGGCAACAAAAAACCAACTGTTTACCGCCATTTGCATAAAGAAACTCGGCCTGAGCGCTCGAAACCGTTACCCTATGCAGCTGTTTTTTTGCATTTCTTCGAGGTAGCACCCGTGTTTTCCCAATTCGCCCTGCACGAACGCCTGCTCAAAGCCGTGGCCGAGCTGAAATTTGTCGAGCCAACGCCTGTGCAAGCCGCGGCCATCCCGCTGGCGCTCCAGGGGCGTGACCTGCGGGTGACGGCGCAAACCGGTAGCGGCAAAACCGCTGCATTCGTTTTGCCCATCCTCAACCGTCTGATCGGCCCGGCGAAAATCCGCGTCAGCATCAAGACCCTGATCCTGCTGCCGACTCGCGAACTGGCCCAGCAGACGCTGAAGGAAGTTGAACGCTTCTCGCAGTTCACTTTCATCAAGTCCGGCCTGATCACCGGTGGTGAAGACTTCAAGGTCCAGGCCGCGATGCTGCGCAAGGTGCCGGACATCCTGATCGGTACGCCGGGCCGGATGATCGAGCAGTTGAACGCCGGCAACCTCGACCTCAAGGATGTCGAAGTCCTGGTGCTCGACGAAGCCGACCGCATGCTTGACATGGGCTTTGCCGAAGACGTGCAGCGTCTGGTGGACGAATGCCCGAACCGTCAGCAGACCATGCTGTTCTCCGCCACCACCGGTGGTTCCGGTCTGCGCGAAATGGTCGCCAAGGTCCTGAACAACCCTGAGCACTTGCAGCTCAACGCGGTCAGCCAGCTGAACGACGCTACCCGTCAGCAAATCATCACCGCTGACCACAACCAGCACAAAGAACAGATCGTCAACTGGCTGCTGGCCAACGAGACCTACCAGAAGGCAATCATCTTCACCAACACCCGGGTCATGGCCGACCGCATCTACGGCCGCCTGGTGGCGCAGGAATACAAGGCGTTCGTGCTGCACGGCGAGAAAGACCAGAAGGATCGCAAACTGGCGATCGACCGCCTGAAGCAGGGCAGCGTGAAAATCCTCGTGGCCACCGACGTCGCCGCTCGCGGCCTGGATGTCGACGGCTTGGACCTGGTGATCAACTTCGACATGCCGCGCAGTGGCGACGAATATGTGCACCGCATCGGTCGCACCGGCCGCGCCGGCAACGACGGCCTGGCCATCTCGCTGATCTGCCACGGCGACTGGAACCTGATGTCGAGCATCGAGCGCTACCTCAAGCAGAGCTTCGAGCGCCGTACCATCAAAGAAGTCAAAGGTACTTACAGCGGACCGAAAAAGGTCAAGGCCTCGGGTAAAGCCGCCGGTACGAAGAAGAAAAAGACCGACGCCAAGGGCGACAAGAAGAAAACTGCCGCCAAGACCCCGACCCGGCGCAAGACCGCCAACCGGCCCAAGAGCGACTCGCTGGTGAGCAAGGACGGCATGGCCCCGCTCAAGCGCCGCAAGCCGGAAGCGCCAGCGGCTGAGTAAGTCGTTGTAGAAGGTCCACGAAAAACCCGGACGGTTTCCGGGTTTTTTTATGCCTGGCGTTTATCAGCCTTCGGTTTTTTCCTCAGCCGACTCCAGCTCCTTCAAACGCTGATCGATCAACTGACACTTGTCCGGCAGGTCCTTGGCGGCAGTGCCCAGATCCATCTTCTGCAATTCATCGTTGATTTCCCTGGCCTTGGCCGGATTCTGCTCGGTAAGCCTGGCCACTTGCCGGGCCAGTTGGTCGCGTTTGGCGATGGCTTCTTCGGGGGTGCAGGCCCAGGCGGGCAAGGTACAAGCGAGGGCGATAGCGAGGGTCAGCTTGCTCAGGGTTTTCATAAGTGTCCTCTGTTCCGGTCATGGCAGATATCCGGTTGAGGGGACAACGGCAAGATAAGTTCAGCCGAAGTGGCGAATGATTCCGGTATGGGAGCCCAACAAAAAACGACGTTAGAGTCGATTCTGTTTGCTCACGCCTCGATTACTTGACCGCAATGAATCCTCTTTCCATGGAGATATGCTTGTTTCCATATTTATGAAAAATCGGCACTACACGTGCAGAGGCGCTGCAGACTTTCTGTAACAAGTCGATGGGACGCTGGCCCATGGCAGAAATTTCCCACTCAGCGCCCTTCAAGAAAGGCACACCATAATGAAAGCTTTCAATTGTTGAGAAGCCGATCTCATTTAACGTTTTTTCGATGAGTTCTTTGGAGTGAAATACGTGTTTTGACCAGTTTTCAGGGCACCAGTTTTTCCACAGTTGTGCGCCAACAGCTTCCATGTTCGGCATCGAAAAAAGCAACCTGCCGTTTTTTTTCAACGCGCAAAATGATTTCTCGAGCATAGGTCCCGGATCAATGAAATGTTCCAGGACACCCCAGTGAACGACGGTGTCGTATTGCTGATCAGGCACCCAGCTGCAGATGTCGGCGTTGAGGAAGTGGCCTGAGCATTGATTGATATCAAAGAGCTCCTTGACTACCTTCAGGCCTTCATCCGAGAAGTCGAGTGCGGTGACGTCTGCGTCCATCCATTTTTTCATGGACAAGAGGCGTTTGTTTTCACCGCCACCTCCCAGTTCGAGAATACGAGAGCCCTTGAGCGAACCAAGCCGTTCATGAATCAACTTGGCGAAGAGGCCATTTTTCCCGTAGTAGAAATCTGAACTGCTCAAGGTAGACAGCGAGGACTGTGCAGGGGACCACACACCGTCCCAGTAGCTTTCGTCAGTCACCTTATTCTGGTCTTGTCGTCCTGACATGAATCTCTCCATTTGTTTTTTTAGTGTTGTAACCCTAAGCCGGTCTTGAGCGTAGCCTAAAAAAAAGACAGTTCTGCGGTCAGCCGTCGGCTGACTTTCCGTGCGGGGCGGGTCTCTTCGCGAGCAGGCTCGCTCCGAAAGAGGTCATCGCGAGTACAGGTCCAGTGTGGGAGCGAACCCTCTCGCGATGGCCTCGACGCGGTGATTAACCGCCATGGCAGCAGCTGGATTGCGCTTGCTCTTCGTAGCGGTCGTGATGCCGTACCCACTCCATGATTTCGTCTTCGTTGCGGCCTTTGGGCGTCAGGTCGAGGTAATTGTAGGCGCCGACCAGCAGGTCCAGGCCCCGGGCATAAGTGGAGTAGGTATGGAAGATTTCTCCGGCGTCATTGCGATAAAAAACGCTGAGACCGGGGAGTTCTTCCTCGGATCCGTCGGTTTTTTCGTAGTTGTACGTAGCCTTCCCGGCGGCGACGTCTTCCGCTCGGGCACAGACGCCAAAGTCGTAGTTGAAATCGCATCCTTCTGACGATAGCCAGTCGAACTTCCAGCCCATACGCCGTTTGAAGGCCTGGAATTCGGCGAACGGTGCGTGGGAAACCGCTACCACGGCCACGTCATGATGGGCCAGGTGCAGGTTGGCGCCGTCGATGTGATCGCTGAGGTACGAGCAACCGGGGCAGCCCTCGTCCCAGCCCTCGGCGAACATGAAGTGGTAGATCACCAACTGGCTGCGCCCCCCGAACAGATCCGCCAGTTTCAGTTCGCCATTGGGTCCCTGGAAGTGGTAGTCCTTGTCGATTTTCACCCAGGGCAGGGCGCGGCGTTCGGCACTGAGTTTGTCCCTTTCCTTGGTGAAGGCTTTCTCGCGGGCCAGGTGCTGTTTGCGAGCGGCGAGCCATTCTTCCCGCGATACGACGGGATGGTTCTGAATGTTCATGTTGTTTTCTCCTGCGTGGGGCGGGGAGGTGACTTACACAGCCTAGTCGTTTGGCTTGCGTGGATTTCGACATGCCGCCGGTCGGTCGTCGGCAACAACCTGGCAATGATCACCCGCGACAGGTACTGGACGAGCAGGAGGATGCGCTGGATGAGGCGACGTTCGATGAGGTAGCGTCGAAGGCGCAGATTGCCTGACGTTGTGTGATCCCTGGGGGAGCGAGCTCGCGATTGCAATGTCACATTCAGCATTGATGTTGACTGATACAGCGCAATCGAGAGCAGGCTCGTTTCCACATGGGGCTTGCGTAGGTCTCAGCCTTGTTTCGCCGCTTTCAGGCACTTCAAGTCACTGAAATCCTGCTTCACGCCTTCGATTTTCTTCAGCAATCGTTCGCGCTGGTTTGGCGTGCTGTCCGCCATCAGATCCACGAACAGTGAACGCGCCTGGGCTTCGGTGTTGGCGAAGGCTTGACGATAGGCGGGCGTCCACAAGCTTTCACGATTGACCAGAAGTATCTCGATCCGTTGTGGGAATTGTGGACTGTGGCGTTGCGCAACGGCAGCGCTGAACTGCTTCTGCCAATGGGCCCGGTTGGCAATCCACTGGGTGTTCTGATCGCCCAAGGCGCTGGACCATGTGGTTATCCGTTGTCGCTGGGTGCTGTTCAGTGGCCCGAACCAGTCGTTCAGGCGCTTTTCCATGCGTTCGCCACGTTCCTTGATCTGCTGGTCGAGGGACGGCTTGAGGTATGCCTCCTGGCGTTTGCGCTGGTCCTTGGCAAAGGCCTCATTCATCTCGGCGACTTGATGATCATCCAGCCCTTGCAGTAGTTCGATGGCCGAAGGGGTGATTTCCCGCGCGATCTCGGCGATCGCCTGTTCGGCTTCGTGGGTACGGGCCTGCAAGGCGGCATCGCTGACCTGGTCGGTGGCGATCATGGTCTGCAAGCGGTCAAGCCAGTCGAGGTAGCCGGGTAATTGGGTGGTGCAGTGCCAGTTCAGGTGTTCCTTCAGGCGTTCGTCCAGCCAGCTTTTTTGCTCGCCGTTCATGTCCAGGTAGTCGCTGAGTGTCCACGGGATGATCACGTCGAGGTTGCGATAAGCCAGACCTATGCGGCTGCAGGCGCCGAGAGCGAGGGCAACGGTCAGGACCATGGCGATGTAATTGAACCAGCGGGACATGGGCGAATCCTTGCTAAAGCCAGCATTCGGGGGCTGATTCTCATGTGAGCCCGGGTTGAGCCCGGCAGTTCAGCCGATCAATGGAATACGTGTTCGGCCTTGAGGGTAACCAGCCCGTCGCACTGGCTGTTGTGCCCGGCGTAAGCCGAACAATCGCTGCCGCGCAGACTGGAGTCACTGTAGATCAGGTCAAGGTCGATACCCATGAACGGACGGGACAATTTCAGCGACCAATCGGTAAAACTTCCTACGTATCCGCCATCCACCGCCACTGGTGCGTTGAATTGATGGCTGGTGTATTTCAGGCTGATGCCGATACCGAATGGTTGATTGCCGCTCAAATTGGCGAACAGGGTGTTGTTCTGTTTGTCCGGGTCATTGCTGAAGGCGATGCCGAATCGGCTGCCGAGCAGAGTCAGGCCGCCGAACAGTTCCTGGCTGTCGGGGGTCGTGACTTCGGGGTAGCTGTAGCGGATCAGACCCACTTCGTAGCCGAGGACCTGGTCGAAAGGCTGTTTAAAGCCCATGTAGGAGTCGATCTCGAGGTTTTTCCCAGAGCTGATGCCCATGCTGGGCGTCCATTGGCCTACATAGAAACCGCTCTCGTGGCTCAGGTCCAGGCCACCGTGGAACGAGCCGACGGCCGAAGGTTTGACCAGGCCCTGGGCCATGCTGCGGGTGGGAGTGGTACCGAGCTTGAGGTCGAAGGCTCCCATCTCGCGCTGGAAGATTTGTGCATGTGCTTCAGAGCAGGCCAACAGGCTGCCGAGCAATGCCGATAAACAGGAAAGTTTGAACATGCGTCACTCCATGAACAGCGAGGGCAGGCTGGCAGGCCCGCTGGAACGCTTGATCCAGACGCGTGCAAGGATACCGGCGAATGATCGGTGGCGTAGGCCGTTCGTCGATTTCCACAGGAAACGAAGGTGTGTCGGAGGGAGAAACGAGGGTTCCAGTCCAAGCGCTTCGAAGCTCAAAGCGCTTTGGGACCAGGTGGCGCGAGGGGGTTACTTTTTGCCCAGGGTGATCTGCTTGGACGGGCCGAACGTCTGGCCGCTGACGCCTTTGGCAATTTGCTGGATTTCACCGCCGGACTTGAGAAACGCTGCTATCTGGCTATTGATCGATTCGCTGGTTTCGACGGCTGGAGCTGGTTTTGCTTTGACGGTGGATGCTTTTACGCGCATGGCGGCCATTAACCTGTAGAAAATTAAATTGGCCAGGCATCGTACAGGAATTACCTGATAACTGCTTGGCAAATATCCCCTCGCAATAATCGTGAGATCAGGGTAAACCGTCATCGGCCCATATTCGAAACAGGTGTCTAAGTCGCTGTTTTAACTAAGAACATTACCTGGAAAAATACCGCGTTACGCTCGCCTGAGCATGGCGTAAATGCCCGGATTGGTCTGACGAGCGGCCAGATGAGCATTGAAAACCCCGGAAAATCAAAGCCTTCAGAGGATTTTCGCGCACCACCTGGCCGGTTGCCCAACGCGGTGCTTAAAACCGGGTAGAATGCCGCCCACGCAATGAGGGTATTGGACATGGCATTAGTCGGGCGTTACAACAGTTTGCAAGTGGTTAAACACACTAACTTCGGTTTATATCTGGACGGTGGCGCGGATGGCGAAATCCTTCTGCCCAATCGTTATATTCCAAAAGATATTCCCAGCGAAGATGAAGACTGGCTCAATGTTTTTGTTTATCTGGACAGCGATGACAAACTCATCGCAACTACCGAAAAGCCGAAAGTTCAAGTTGGTGAGTTTGCCAGTTTGAAAGTTGTTGAAGTCAACAGTATCGGCGTATTCCTCGACTGGGGTTTACCGAAAGACCTGTTGCTGCCGTTCTCCGAGGAGAAGCGCCAGATGTCGGCGGGCGAGTATGTGGTGGTGCACGTCTACCTCGACAAACACACCCGCCGCATCACCGCGACGGCGCGCCTGGATCGTTATCTGGACAAGGTCCCGGCCAACTATACCGCGGGCCAGGAAGTGGATTTGCTGGTGGCCGAAGCCACGGACATGGGCTTCAAGGCCATCATCAACAACAAGCATTGGGGCCTGATCCACAAGAACGAAATCTTCAAGTTCATGCGCGCCGGGAAAGAGGAAAAGGGCTTCATCAAGGAAGTTCGCGCCGACGGCAAGATCAGCCTGAGCCTGCAACCGGTCGGTCAGGACGCGGCCACCAGCCTGAACTCGAAGATCCTCGCCAAGTTGCGTGAAAACAACGGCAGCCTGGCGGTGAGCGACAAGAGCGATCCAGCGTTGATCAGCAGCCTGTTTGGTGTCAGCAAGGGGAACTTCAAGAAGGCTATCGGTGCGCTGTACAAGAGTGGCCAGATCGTCATTCATTCCGATCGCATCGAACTTAGCTGATGCTCTGACAATATGCAGGGCCAGGATGGCGCAAGCAGAGACGTAGAGGTCTCTGGCAGGCGGCATTTTCTGGCCTTCTGGTTAATAATTGACAACAGAATTTTTCGCCCCGGTGTTTTCTCTTCAACGAGAAGGCCGGGGCTTTGCTTTTACTGCCGAGTCTTTTGCCATGGATTGTGTCTTCGAGGTGTTCCGGTGAGCGCCACCCGGCGCAGTGCCGACGGGTTTGCCCTGCAAGTGATGATCGGGTTGTGCCTGGTCTGGGGCGTTCAACAGGTGATGATCAAGTGGGCTGCGGCTGATATCGCGCCGGTGATGCAGGCGGCCGGACGTTCCGGCATGTCGGCGTTGCTGGTCGGGCTGTTGATCTGCTGGAAGGGCGGCTGGAACCAGGTGAGTACGACCTGGCGAGGCGGTCTGCTGGCCGGTGCCTTGTTCGGTCTGGAGTTCTTCTTCATTTCCGAAGGTTTGCAACTGACCACGGCGGCGCACATGTCGGTGTTCCTTTATACCGCGCCGATCTTCACCGCGTTGGGTGTGCACTGGTTGTTGCCCAGTGAGCGTTTGCGACCTTTGCAATGGCTGGGGATTGTCCTGGCTTTTATCGGGATTGCCATCGCGTTTGCCGGTGGGGTGTCCTGGGGCAACCTTGATTACCGCATGTTGATGGGCGATGCCCTGGGTGTGCTGGCGGGCGCGGCCTGGGGGGCGACCACGGTAGTGGTGCGTGCCTCGCGCTTGTCGGAAGCGCCGGTGACCCTGACGCTGTTCTATCAGTTGATCGTCGGTTTCTTCGGTTTGTTGTTGATCGCACTGCTCAGCGGCCAGATCACCCATGTCAGCCTGACCACCGTTGCGCTGACCAGCGTGCTGTTTCAGGGTGTGGTCGTGTCCTTTTTCAGTTACCTGGTCTGGTTCTGGTTGTTGCGCCGTTACCTGGCGGCCAACCTCGCGGTGTTTTCGTTCATGACGCCGTTGTTTGGCGTCACGTTCGGTGTCGTGCTGCTCGGCGAGGAACTGAGCTTGAACTTCGTCATCGGCGCAGTGCTGGTGTTGGCGGGCATCACTTTTGTCAGCGCCGAGCAGTGGTTGCGCCGGCGTTTGCGCAAAGCCCTCGGGCAGCACTGACCGGTACGAGCGACAGGCCGCCGGCGATCAGCAGGCCGCAGCCGGCGACCACCAGTGCCGGTTGCAGACCGCCACTGAAATGACTGCTCAACGCCGCCAGCAATGGCCCGCTCAGCTGGCCCACGGCGAAGCAGGCCGTCAGCAGGCCAGCATTGCGCTGGGTGGCGTGGGGCGCCAGTTCCCGGGAACGCTGCATCACCAGTTGCATGCAGGCCAGGAACGGCGTGCCGCACAGCACCACACCCAACGCCAGGCCTGGCCCGTTGCCCAGCAGGCAAGCGAATACACCAGCGGCTTGCAGCCATAAGGTCGCCATCAGCCAGTGACGCGTCGCGCCGGTGTTTTGCCGACGCAGACTCACCAACACCACGCCCGTGGCAGCCGCAAGACCGAAGCACGGCCAAAACAGATCAGCCTGCCATTGACCATGGAATTGCGCGTTGGCCATTTGCGAGAGAAAGGTCGCGGGGATGATGTAGCCCAAACCGTACAAGGCATAAATCCAGCCCAGGCGACCGATGCCTTGGGTGCCCGACAAGTCGGCGCCGGGCGCAGCGGTCGCGGTTGCGCCCGGTTGTGGCAGGAACGGCAGAATCCCCAGCAGCATCGCCAGCGCCACGGCGGCGTATACCAGCCACAGGGTTGCGGAAGTCTGGCCCAGCAGATTCGAGCCCAGGGCCAACAAGCCGGTCAGAAAAATCCCCAGGCCCGGTCCGGCGAAGACCAGGGCGCCAAGCCGGGGACGCCCGGCCGCTGCCGCAAGCGGTTGGCTCAGTGCGGTGATCATCACCAGCACCCAGGCGCTGGCCACGCCGGTGCCGAAACGCAGCAGCAGGTGTGACCAGAAACCATTGGCCCAGAACGACGCCAGGGTCAGCAGCACGCAAAGCCACAACCCGCCCAGCAAGCGCCCGCGCACTTGCGCCGGACGCCGGGAGAACATGGCATCCACCGCGCCGATTAAATATCCGAGGTAGTTGGCGGCGGCAATCAGTCCGGCGGCGGTCAGGTCGATCTGGCCTTCACTGAGCAGGTGCGGCAGTTGCGGTGTCAGGGCAAAACGGCCGATACCCATGGCCATCATGAGGGCAACGAAACTGGCGGATAAGCGAATCAGGGGAGACATGGTCGGGATTCCGTTTAGAGGACTGATGACCGTCAGGCTAGGACTGATTGACTTTCTTTAAAAATGAATAATATTGAGCAAGTTGTTCTTTTTTGGAGAGTGTCGTGGAGTTCAACCAATTGCGCATCTTCCAGGCGGTGGCCGAAGAAGGTTCCATCACCCGTGCTGCCGAGCGGTTGCATCGAGTGCCGTCGAACCTGTCGACCCGGCTCAAGCAGTTGGAAGAACAACTGGGTGTCGAACTTTTCCTGCGCGAGCGTCAGCGCTTGCAGCTATCACCTGCGGGAAAAGTCTTGCTGGACTACACCGCCAAGCTGTTTGCCTTGCGCGACGAAGCCAGCGCGGCAGTGCAGGGCGGGCAACCGGCGGGTGATTTTGTGCTTGGCACCATGTACAGCACGGCGGCGATTCACCTGCCGGGGTTGTTGGCGCGTTACCACCGGATGTATCCGGCGGTAAATCTGCAAGTGCAATCCGGACCCAGCGGTGAATTGCTCGAGGGCCTGCTTGCCGGCCGTCTCGATGCGGCGCTGGTGGATGGTCCTCTGGAATTGGCCGGACTCGACGGTGTGCCCTTGTGCGAAGAACGCCTGGTGCTGATCAGCGAGGCCGACCATCCGCCGGTGCACAGTGCGCTGGATGTGCAAGGACGCGCGGTGTTCACCTTTCGCCAGGGCTGTTCCTACCGCATGCGCCTGGAGGCCTGGTTCGCCCATGACCACGCAGCCATGGGGCGGGCGATGGAGATCGAGTCCTATCCGGGGATGCTCGCCTGCGTGATTGCCGGTTCCGGTGTGGCATTGATGTCGGAGTCGATGCTCGCCAGCTTGCCGGGCCGTGAAAGCGTGGCGGTGCATCCCTTGGCCGAACCGTTTGCCAGCGCTACCACCTGGCTGATGTGGCGCAAGGGCATGGTCGGCGCCAACCTGAATGCCTGGATCGAGCAGCAACAGGTGGTTTTTCCGCAGGCACCGGTGCAGACCCAGGAAATTGCCTGAACAATGGCTGATTGTGTTGGATTCAGTAACAGATCATTGCCACTTTGCGCGAGCATTGCGTAGGACTTCGGACTATTATCTGTGCGAAGGGGCTACAGAATCTGGGCCGCTCGGCACTACCCTGAAGGGGGCACCATGAAAGAGAAAATCCAAAACTGGCTGCATGACCTGGGCGTGGCTCTCGGTTTGATCGAGCCGCCTCTGCAACCCGTGCCTGTTCGTACCGACGACGAACAACGTCGGCGGCAGCAACGGCGCCGGTAAAGGCAGGCAACACCTGACAGGTGAAAGGCTTTCCGTGGCGAGGGAGCAAAATCCCTTGCCGCTTCGTGTACGTTTGATCGCCGGCCTTAGTGCCGCCCGATCTCCAGCAAAAACCGGCTCAAATCATTCGCTGTCCTGGCGGATTTCAGCATCCGGTCTTCCTCGGCGGTAAACGCCGTTACCCCCAGCTCATCTTCCAGATGGAAGATCAGTTCTTCGATATCTTCCTTATCCAATCCCAACTGCACCAGGCTGGCGTTGTCGTCGAAGCCATCCCGCCCTTCCAGCAGACGGCTGATAAAGCGATGCACGGCAGCACGAACGTCGTCTTTTTTTCTCATGAGCGTTCTTCCAGGAGATCGGCGTAGTTCTCCCTGCCGGTGTCGTTCCTGCCGTTGAGTACAGCAGGTTTTAGCCGTGTGAGCGCTGCCATTGGTCAATCATGCTGCGCAAATGTTCCCCGGAAAAACTGCCGAAATGTCCGCCATGCACCGTACGGATCGGCAGCGCATGCAAGCGTTGCAGGCTGCGGGCGTAGTCGTCGAGATTGGAATGGTAGGCGTCTTCGATCAGCGGGCCGTCGTAGATGATGTCGCCGCTGAACAGCGTCTCGGTGGCAGCTTCGTACAGGCAGATGCCGCCTGGCGAATGTCCCGGTGTGTGTACGACCTGCAATACCCGATTGCCCAGGTCCAGCACATCTCCGTCTTGGACAAATCCCGTGGCCGGTGCGGCCTTGACCCGATACTCGGCGTAGCACAGCGGGCAATCGGGGTGGGCTTCGAACATATCGTCGCCGACAAAAGCCTTGCTCAGATCGTTGTTGCCATCGGGTGCAGCGAGAATGTCCGCCTCGGCCGGATGCACCAGGCGCTCTTTGAATTCGTGATGACCGGCGATGTGGTCGAAATGGCAGTGGCTGGCCACGGCCACCAGCGGCCGTTCGGTGATCCACGGCAGTTGCTCGCGCAGACTGACCAGGCCCGAGCCACTGTCCAGCAGCAGGTCTTTGTCCCGGCCCTGGATGTGCCAGAGGTTGCAGCGGTAGAACGGGCGGATATACGGCTCGTGGATCAAGCGAATGCCGTCGTTGAGCGATTTCACCTCGAACCACTGGTCACGAGAAACAATCTTCATGAAACGTATTCTCCAGACGAAAAAAAACGGGTGTGGCAACCGACGCCACACCCGTCGAAGAAAGCATCAAGTCGTTATGTATAGCTTAGGCAGCGCTGGCCACTGTCACCGGGCGGCGAGACATCAGGCTCACCACTACGAAACTCACCAGGCCTACGCCGAGGCTGTAGTAGATCGGGGTGTTGGCGTCCAGACCGTCCTTGAACATGAACAGCAGCGCGGTGGCGAAGCCCATGCCCATGCTGGCGATGGCGCCGGCGGTGGTGGCGCGTTTCCAGAAGATGGCGCCGATCAGCGGGATCAGCATGCCGCCCACCAGCAGGTTGTAGGCCAGGGTCAGGGCGCTGATCACGTCGTTGACCACCAGTGCAATGCCGAGTACCACGATGCCGGTCAACAGGGTGAACAGACGGTTGATCGCCAGGCTCGACTGTTTACCGCCACGCAGTTTCGGCAGCAGGTCTTCGGTCAGGGTGGTGGCAGCGGCCAGCAGGCCGGCGCTCGCGGTGGACATCATGGCGGCCAGTGCGGCAGCGATCACCAGGCCACGGATACCGTCCGGCAGGGACAGTTTGACGATGGCGGCGAAGGCGTTGTTGACGTTGTCCAGATCCGGGATCAGTACGTGTGCGGCCATGCCGATCAGGGCGCAGGCCAGACCGTAGAGGATGCAGTAGATACCGGCAGCGGTACCGGCAACCTGAGCCACTTTGGCGGTCTTGACGGTGAACACCCGTTGCCAGATGTCCTGACCGATCAGGATGCCGAAGAAGTAGATCATGAAGTAGGTGATGATGGTGTCCCAGCCGATGGTGGTGAAGCTGAAGCTCGCCGCCGGCAGTTTCGTCACCAACTCATCCCAGCCGCCGACGCGGTACATGCAGATTGGCAACAGGATGAACATCAGGCCTACGGTCTTGATGATGAACTGGACGATGTCGGTCAGGGTCAGGGACCACATGCCGCCGATGGCCGAGTAGATCACCACGACGCCGCCGCCGAGCAGTACCGAAATCCAGAACGGCAGGCCGAACAGCACTTGCAGAACGGTGCCGATTGCCAGGATCGAGGTCACGCCGATCATCAGCGCGTAGGCCAGCATGATCGCCGCGCTCGCGGAGCGGGCCATCGGGTTGTAGCGTTTTTCCAGCACCTGGGTAACGGTGTAGATCTTCAGTTTCAGCAGCGGTTTGGCGAGAAACAGGTTCAACGCGACGATGCCGCAACCCAGTGCGGCACATAGCCAGAAACCGGAGATGCCATGCACGTAGCCCAGACGCACAGTGCCCACGGTGGACGCGCCGCCCAGAACGGTGGCAGCCATGGTGCCCATGTACAGGCTTGGGCCCAGGTTACGACCGGCGACCAAAAAGTCTTCGTTGGTCTTGGCCTTGCGCATGCCGTAGTAGCCGAGTAGCAGCATCGCGGCGGCGTAGATGAGTACGACGAATAAATCCAAAGCCATTATGGCGTGTCTCCGATTGTCTTTTTTATGTGGAACAAAAGCGATTTTGTGGGGTTGCTTTCTGTGGGAGCGAGCCTGCTCGCGAATGCGGTCTATCAGTCACATCAATGTTGAATGTGCCGCAGTCTTCGCGAGCAGGCTCGCTCCCACAGGCGTATCTGTGTCAGGCAGGCTGACGTAATTCCGGTTTCGCCGTGATGCTTGTGCTCTTGCTGCGAGGGTCGTTCGGGCCGAACACTTCGCGCGGTTCCGGGAACAGGCTCAGCAGCGCCAGGTACACCAGCGAGGCCAGGCCCAAAGTCACTGGCAGGCTGATATCGATGCCTCCGGCAATCTCGCCCAGTGGACCGACAAACTGCCCCGGCAGGTTGACGAAGCACAGGCCGACGGCCGCGCTCGGGATCCAGGCACCCAGGCCACGCCAGTTCCAGCCGTGGGTGAACCAGTAGCGGCCACCTTTCTCGCCACGGGTGAACACTTGCAGGTCATCCGGGCAGTAGAAGCCGCGGCGCACCAGCAGGCCGATGATCATGATCACCATCCAGGGGGTGGTGCAGGTGATGATCAACACGGCGAAGGTCGACACGCTCTGCACCAGGTTGGCCGCGAAGCGCCCGATGAAGATGAAGGCAATCGACAGTACACCGATCAGCAGCGTGGCCTTGACTCGCGACAGCACTCGCGGGAACACGCTGGACATGTCCAGGCCGGTACCGTAGAGCGAGGTGGTGCCGGTGGACATGCCGCCGATCACGGCAATCAGGCACACCGGCAGGAAGAACCAGCTCGGCGATACCGCCAGCAGGCCGCCGACATAGTTGTTGGCCGCAATGTAGTCGGGCGCCCTGACCGCTACGATGGTGGCGGTGATGAGGCCGAACAGGAACGGGATGAACGTCGCGACCTGCGAGATCACCACCGCGGCCATGATCCGCCGCTTGGAGGTGTCACGTGGAATGTAGCGTGACCAGTCGCCAAGGAACGCGCCGAAGGAAATCGGGTTGCTCATGGCCACGAGCGCAGCGCCAATGAACGCCGCCCAGAAACCTGGTTGCCCCATGTTGACGGTGCCGGCGTAGTTCGCATCGAAAGGACCGGCGAAAGCGAGGACGCCCAGCAGGAACAGCAGGCTGGCACTCCATACCGCGATCTTGTTGACCCACAGCAGGAAGCGGAAGCCATAGATGCACACGGTCAATACCAGAACAGCGAACAGACCGTAGGCCAGGCCCAGGGTCAGGTCGGTTTCCGGCAGGCCGATCAGGCGTTTGGCGCCACCGATCAGCGCATCACCCGAGCTCCACACCGAGAGCGAGAAGAAGGCGATGGCGGTCAACAGCGACAGGAACGAACCGACGATCCGCCCGTGCACGCCGAAGTGCGCACCGGAAGACACGGCGTTGTTGGTGCCGTTGATCGGGCCGAACAGGCCCATCGGCGCAAGGATCAGCGAACCCAGCAATACGCCCAGCACAATCGCCCAGGCGCCCGCCTGGAAAGACAGGCCGAACAGTACCGGGAAACTGCCAAGTACGGCGGTAGCAAAGGTATTCGAACCACCGAAGATCATCCGGAACAAGTCCGTCGGGCCTGCGGTGCGTTCGTTATCCGGGATCTGCTCGACCCCGTGGGTTTCAATTTGTGTAAGGCTTTGGTCTTTGTTGTTGTTATTCATGATCAGCTCCGATCATAAAGGCGCGCTCATCGTGCGTGAGCGTCACCTGTGTTGGCCAAGGGGTTGGCAGTCGTTACGGCATCGCGGACAAATGTTCGTGGCAGGCCAGCCATGGGCCTTGTCGTTCCGGGCCAGACGCCTGTTTCTTGAAAACAATCGTCTCGCGCTCCTGGCTAAAGTGCTGCTCCCCTTGCATGCGCAGCTCGGTGGCTACGTCATGGATGAAAATCGCTACGTCACCCTGCAGGCTGACGAAAGCGTTGCTCGAGGTGCACGAGAGCACCTCGAAGCCATCCTCGGCGCGCCAGCTGTCCCACATCGCCTGATAGGCGTCGCGCGACAGCAGGGGCTGTTCGAGGGTGTAGAAGACGAAGCTGGCATCGGCGCTGAACGCGCCGAAGTAGGCTTCGCGATCGTTGCGGGCAAAAGCGGCCACCAGGTCGGCGGCGGCTTTCAGTACCTGATCACGTTCGTTCATGAACCATCCTCAGCGATGGACTACGCCAGGCAGTACGCAGAGCATTTCGTACAGCAGGTTGGCGGCCAGCAGTGAGGTGTTACCCGTGGTGTCGTAAGCGGGCGAGACTTCTACCAGATCGCAACCGACCAGGTCGAGGCCTTGGCAGCCACGAACGATCTCGATCGCCTGGATGGTCGTCAGGCCGCCGATTTCCGGGGTGCCGGTACCGGGTGCCCAGGCTGGGTCGATGCCGTCGATGTCGAAGCTGAGGTAGACAGGGCCGCCGCCGACTTTCTCGCGGACTTCAGCCATCAATGGCTCAAGCGATTTGTGCCAGCACTCTTCGGCCTGGACCACACGGAAGCCCTGGTTGCGGCTCCAGTTGAAGTCGTCAGCGGTGTAGCCCTGGGCGCGCAGGCCAATCTGCACGACACGGTCCGGGTCCAGCAGGCCTTCTTCGACGGCGCGGCGGAAGGTGGTGCCGTGGGCGATTTTCTCGCCGAACATGTGATCGTTCACATCGGCGTGAGCGTCGATGTGGACCAGGCCGACCTTGCCGTGCTTTTTATGGATGGCACGCAGGATCGGCAGGGTGATGGTGTGGTCGCCGCCCAGGGTCAGCGGGATCACGTTGTGCTCGAGGATGTCGTCGTAGGCTTCTTCGATGATGCGTACGGCGTCCAGCAGGTTGAAGGTGTTGATCGCCACGTCGCCGATGTCGGCAACCGACAGCGAGTCGAACGGCGCAGCACCGGTGGCCATGTTGTAAGGACGGATCATCACCGATTCGGTGCGAATGTCGCGAGGCCCGAAACGGGTGCCAGGGCGCAGGGAGGTACCGATGTCCAGCGGCACGCCTACGAAGGCAGCGTCCAGGCCGGCGGCAGTTTCCAGGTGGGGGAGTCGCATCATGGTGGCGATGCCGCCGAAGCGCGGCATTTCGTTGCCGCCCAGTGGTTGGTGAAGAATCTTGTCCACGGGTAGGGCCTCATCGTCGTTGTTTTATTTATTGGGTTGCACCCTGTACGGAAGCACGGGGGCACCTTGTGGCGCCGATTCTGCGAAATGTAGTGACCGGGAAGAATCGCTACGGGCAAATACTTAGTTCAGATTTTTCTAAACTAATGACCGGGGCAGCGGTAGACTTCCTTCCATATGCATAACCCGATGCCAGACGCAAACCTTGTGGGGGCGAGCCTGCTCGCGATAGCGGTGGGTCAGTCAACATTGATGCTGATTGTTATGCCCTCATCGCGAGCAGGCTCGCTCCCACAAGGTTCTCTATTGATTCGAGCACTACGCGTTACCCCGAGATTGGAGCTTTTCCATGGCCAACGCTTTACCCGACCTGAAACTATTGCGCATTTTCGTCAGCGTGGTGCGTCATCAGGGCTTCGCCAACGCCCAGCAGGAACTCAATCTCTCGACGTCGGCCATCAGCACCTACATGAGTCAGCTCGAAGCGGCCCTTGGCCTGGTGCTGTGCCATCGCGGTCGTGGCGGTTTCAGCCTGACCAGCAAGGGCGAGCTGTTCCATCAGGAAACCCTGCGTCTGTTGGGTGAGCTCGAAGGCTTCGAGCAGTACGCCGCCGCCCTCAAGGGCGAGTTGCGCGGTACCTTGAACCTCGGTGTGATCGACTCCACGGTCAGCGACAAGGCCCTGCCGTTCGCCGAAGCTATCGGTGCCTACAGCCAGGAACACCCGGCCGTGCACCTGCACCTGTCGGTGATGAGCCCTTACGAATTGCAACTCGGCGTGCAGGACAACCGTCTCGACCTGGCTATTGGCGCATTTTCCACGCGCATGAGCGGCCTGGTGTATATGCCGCTGTATCGTGAACAACACTGGTTGTATTGCAGCACGCGGCATCCGCTGTTCAACGAGCGGCGCATTCCCGAGCAAGTCATCACCCAGCAGCGCATGGTCGGTCGTGGCTATTGGAGCCAGGCCGAACTGGCGCGTCACGGCTTCAAGCACAGTGCCGCGACCGTGGAAAGTATGGAAGCGCAGTTGATTCTGGTGTTGTCTGGTGCCTACATCGGCTACCTGCCGGAGCATTACGCCCAGGCCTGGGCCGACAAGGGTGACTTGCGGGTGTTGCTGCCCGCGACCTTTGGTTATCAGGCACCGTTTTCGATGATCGTGCGTCGAGGTCGTAGCCGCGAGCCGCTGATCCAGACATTCCGCGACTTGCTTAAAGCCCAACTGAACCAGGCCTGAGAAGATGTCCAGAATCCAATGCCCGCGCTGCCTGCGCCCGCAAAGCCATTGCCTGTGCCCCTTGATCCCGAGCCTCGACAGCCGTACCCGCGTGTTGCTGCTGCAGCATCCGAGCGAAGTCAATCATGCGCTGAACACGGCGCGATTGGCGGCATTGGGCTTGAACAATGCCGAGTTGATTGTGGGTGAAGTGTTCGAGGATTTGCCAGCACTGCTGAATCAGCCGGGATATCAGGCACGCTTGTTGTTCCCGGGTGACGATGCGCAGCCGATGCAGGCTTGTGCCGCGACAGACGAACCCTTGTTGCTGGTCGTCCCGGACGGCACCTGGCGCAAGGCGCGCAAGTTGCTGCACCTCAATCCGCTGCTGGCGGCGTTGCCGAGGGTGACGCTGGCCGAAGGCGGTGTATCCCGTTACCGGTTGCGCAAGGCGCCGGGGCCGGGAGCATTGTCGACAGTGGAGGCGATTGTCCAGGCGCTGGAAACCCTCGAAGCCCCGACTTCGTTCGCGCCGTTGTTGAAGCCATTCGAAGCGTTGATCGAGGGGCAGATTGCGGCGATGGGGGAGGAGGTTTTTCAGCGTAACCATGGGCCGGATTAGTCGGTGTTTTTGATTGCGTCTTCGCGAGCAGGCTCGCTCCCACGGTTGATCGTTTTTTCCTGAAGGAACCCGGTCGAATGTGGGAGCGAGCCTGCTCGCGAAAGCGGTGGAACAATCACAAGAGATCTTGAACAGTCACTACCTTTCCCGCATCGCCTCGGTCCGCGCTTTCAACACCGGTTTAAGCAAGTAATCCAGCACCGTCTTCTCTCCGGTAATGATGTCCACCGTCGCCACCATCCCCGGGATGATCAGCAGGGGTTTGATGTCCCCGCCCAAGTGGTTTTTGTCAGTGCGCACCTGAATCAGATAAAAGCTGTTGCCCTTGTCGTCGGTGATGGTGTCGGCACCGATCAGTTCCAGTTTGGCGCTGAGGCCGCCATAGATCGTGTAGTCGTAGGCACTGAACTTGACCATGGCTTTCTGGCCAGGATGCAGGAATGCAACATCCTGCGGACGGACCTTGGCTTCGATCAGCAGGTTGTCTTCCAGCGGCACGATTTCCACCATGTCGCTGCCTGGCTGGACCACACCGCCGATGGTGTTGACCTTCAACACCTTGATGATGCCGTGTACCGGGGAGACCACGGTGGTACGGGTCACGCGGTCGTCGATGGCGATGCTCGATGCCGTTATTTTTGACAGGTCTGTACGTTTCTCATTCAGTTCTTTCGCCGCCTCGGAACGGAAGGTTTGTTCCGACTCATCGATCTTGCTCTTGATCTCGTTGATCGCCGCCTCCGCCCGGGGAATCGCCAGGGTAGTGGCATTCAGCGAGCCGCGAATCTCCACCGCGCTGCGTTTGAGGCGCAGGATTTCCACCGGTGACACGGCACCGGTGCCTACCAGTGGCGTGGACATGTTCATCTCTTGTTGCAGTAGCGCCAGGCTCGAACTGAACTGACCCTGTTTCGAGCGAAATTCCGCAAGTTCCTGGGTTTTTTGCCGAAGTTGCTCGGACAGTGTGCGCTGCTCGCTCGCGAGTCGACGTTGCCGCTGCTCGTACAGCGAACGTTCGTCTTCGGCCACTTGCGGGGCTTTGGCGATCACATCTTCTGACAGCGTGAAAGGCCGGCCCTCGGCTTCGGCCGAAAGCCGTTCGACCTGCGCGGTCAAGGCATAACGATCGGCTTCGCTTTCGCCCTTGTTCGACAGGTAGCGCGTGTCATCCAGGCGCAGCAGGGTGTCGCCCTTGTTCACCATTTGTCCTTCACGGACGAAAATTTCAGTGACGATGCCACCCTCAAGGTTCTGGATCACCTGGACCTTGCTCGACGGAATCGCCTTGCCTTCGCCCATGGTCACTTCCTGCAACACGGCGAACTTGGCCCAGACCAGTGCGCTGGCCAGCAGCGCGGCGGCCAGCCACACGGTGATTCGCGACCAGCGCGGTGAGTCCTGCAATGAGGCGCCGGCGGTTTCCGGCATGAACTCGGTTTCGGCACTTTTGTTGAAACTGTCGAAGTAGCCACGGGATCCCTGATCGGCAGACATGGGCGACTCCTAGACGGCCGCAGAGCCTACACGGCCCTTGCGCAGTGCATCGATGACCGCTTCTTTCGGACCGTCGGCGACGATCCGTCCGTTGTCCAGCACCACCAACCGGTCCACGAGGCTCAGCATCGAGGTGCGGTGGGTCACCAGCAGGATGGTTTTGCCCTGGACCCAGCCGTGAAGTTTTTGCCGCAGAACGTCTTCACTGCTGTTGTCCATGGCGCTGGTGGGCTCGTCCAGCAGCATGATCGGCGGGTCGAGCAGCATCGCCCGGGCCATCAGTACCGCCTGGCGCTGGCCGCCGGACAGTAACTGCCCGCGTTCGCCCACCGGCCGGTCGAAGCCGTGCGGGTGTTGCCGGGCCAGTTCGGTGACACCGGTCATTTCCGCCACTTCGAGCATGCGTGAGTCACTGATGTAGCGCGCGCCGAGAGTCAGGTTGTCGCGCAGGCTGCCGGCCAGCAGCGGCAGGTCGTGGGCAACGTAGCCGATTTGATGGCGCAGGTCGGCGACGTCCAGTTGGCGCAGGTCCAGGCCGTCAAGCAGCAACTGGCCTTCTTCCGGTTCATAGAATCCCATCACCAGGCGCGCCAGGGTGCTTTTGCCGGAGCCGCTGCGGCCGATGATGCCGACGCGCTCGCCGGGTTTCACACTGAAGCTGATGTTGGCCAGGGCGGGAGTGCTCTGGCCGTTGTAGTGGAAGTTCACGCCGACAACATCCAGTGCGCCTTGCAGTTGCGTGCGCTCCAATGGCCGTTGTTTGGTGTCGCGCTCCTGGGGCAGGCCCATCAGCGCGTCGGTGCTTTTCATGGTCAGTTGTGCTTGCTGGTAGCGGGTGATCAGGCCGGCGATCTGCCCCAGTGGCGCCAGTACCCGACTGCCGAGCATGTAGCTGGCTACCAGGGCACCGACGCTGAGGTTGCCGGCGATGATGCTGTAGACCCCGGCGACGATGGTCGCCATGCCGGAAAGTTGTTGGATGAATAGTGTACCGTTGGTGGCCAGGGCCGAGAGGTTGCGCGCATGGCTGTCGAGGCGGGTGAGAGCGCCGTGGGTGCTTTCCCATTTGTGCTGGCGTTCGCTTTCGGCGCTGCAAGCCTTGAGGGTTTCCAGGCCGCTGAGGGTTTCGATCAGCAGGGCCTGGCGTTCGGCGCCGAGGCTAAGGCTCTTTTGCACGGTGTCGCGCAGGCGCACCTGGATCACCATGGCGAAGATGATGGTGATTGGAAACGCGAGGATCGGGATCACCACGAGCCAGCCGCCGAGCAGGCCGATCACCAGCAGCATCAGCAGACAGAAGGGCAGGTCGATCAGGCTGGTGAGGGTCACGGCGGTGAGAAATTCCCGCAGCCCCTGGAAGTCATGAATGCTCTGGGCAAACCCGCCAATGGTCGCCGGACGCGCTTTCATCGACATGCCGGTGATGCGCTCGAACAGGGTGGCCGACAGGATCACGTCGGTTTTCTTGCCGGCGGTATCCAGCAAGTGCGCGCGCACCACCCGCAGCACCAATTCGAAAGCGGTGCCGATCAGCAGACCGATCGCCAGCACCCACAGGGTCGAAGTGGCCTGGTTCGGCACCACGCGGTCGTAGGTCTGCATCACGAACAGCGGCACCATCAGGCCCAGCAGGTTGATCAGCAAGCTCGCCAGAATTGCGTCGCTGTACAGCCATTTCGACAGCTTCAGCGTATCGCGAAACCATGCCTGCACCCGCGGTACCAGCGGCGAGCGCAAGTCTTCGAGTTCGTGGCGTGGCCGGGCAAACAGCGCCTGTCCACTGTAGTGTTCGGCCAGTTCCTCGGGGCTGAGCCATTGCTCGCCGCCGTCGGCTTCGCTGGGCAGGATAAGTACCTTGCCGTCTTCGCCATAACGGCGCAGGACGGCCGTACGGCCGTTGTTCAACAGCAGCAGTACGGGCAGGTTGAGCGCGGAAATGTCCTTGAGATCGCGACGCAGCATGCGCGCCTGCAAACCCGCACGGGCCGCTGCACGGGGCAGCAGGTCCAGGCTCAGGCGTTGGTGTGCCATGGGCAGCCCGGCACTCAGGCTGGCGCGACTGACCGTCGCGCCGTGGAGTTTGCAGAGGATCAATAGACCGTCCAGAAGCGGGTCATCGAAGCTCAGACGCGGATCGACACCGGTGTTGCCGGGTTCCATGCTGGTCATTGAACGCTCCCGCGCACTACTTCATTTCAGGCAGCCGCGCTTCGTTTTTCACTTCTGTCTGGGCGATGGCATCGGCGGGCAGTACGACCCGTTGCTTGCTCAGCAACTGGCCCATGTTCGCCAGTACACGGTACATCGAAAACTCTTCGGTGTAGCGCACCTCGGTGTAGCGACGGTTGGCGTTGTAGAGTTCGTTTTCACTGTCGAGCAAGTCAAGAAGGGTCCGTTGGCCGAGGCCGAACTGATCCTGATAGGCGATGCGCACGCGTTTGCTGGTCTCGGCGTATTCACGGGCGGTCGGGGTTTGTTTCTTGGCATTGACCATGGCGTTCCAGGCCAGGTGGATGTTTTCGTTCAACTGGCGCAGGGCGTTGTTACGAATGTCCATGGCCTGGTTGATCTTGTGCGCGTCGGAGGCCAGGCGCGCCTTGTCGCTGCCGCCACGGAACAGGTTGTAGTTCATCACCACGCCGACCCGCCATTCGTTGTCGTGGCCTTCGTCACCCTGCACGTTGTTGTTCGCACCCACGGCGGCCTCGGCGTCGAGGCGAGGGTAGAACGGCGACTTGGCGACTTCGTACTGGCTTTCGGCCGATTGCACGTCGGCCTGGGCGGATTTCAGGTAAGGGTTGTTTTCCACCATGCTTTGCTGGGCTTCGGGCAGAGAGGCAGGGACTTCGCCGCGAATTGACGGTGGGGTCTCGAGTTCATCGGGCATGCGCCCGACAACGGCGTAGAAGTTCGACTCGGCATCCGCCAGATCGACTTCGGCGGTGTCGAGGTTGTTTTCCGCCAGTGCCCGACGAGCGGTGGACTGGTCGGCATCGGCGTTGCTGCCTACACCGCGCTGGGTGCGCAGGCCGATCTGGTCGTTGACCCGCAAGTGCGCTTGCAGGTTGTTCTTGGCCAGTGTCACCAGTTCGCGACGCTTGAGCACTTCGAGGTAAACCTCGGTGGTGCGCAGGGCCAGATCCTGGGCCGTGCCCTGAGCGTAATAGGCACGCGAGTTGACCACGCCTTTGGTGCGATTGACTTCATTGGCGGTGTTGAACCCGTCAAAGAGCATTTGCCGAAGGCGCAATTCCGACTGGGTGTAGTTGAGGGTTTCGGTGTGGTGATTACCGAATGCCCGGGTATTGGTGTTATCGCTGTAGCCGCGCCCGTAGGCGGCGTTCAGATCGACCGATGGATAAAAGCCCCCTTTGGCGACCTTCACGTCTTCATCCGCCGACAGCCGGCTGTCCACCCGTGATGCCAGCTCCGGGTGGGTCGCGATGGTGCTCTGGATCGCTTCGGTCAGTGTCATGGCCTGAGCCTGGGACGAGCAGGCCATGGCCAAAAGAACCGCGCTGCAGAGGGGCGTTAATAGGCGCATGTACATCTCCCTGATTCCTGATGGTGCTTAGCCGTCGCCAATTATTTGACGGCATTTATAGGTAAAGTTGTTTCACATACTTAACAAAAGAGCTAAGAACATTCTGAAGCGTAGCTAAGAAATTTTTTTCATAACGGCTATGTCAAAAAAAACTTATGCGCTCTGCGAAATCCAGCACATTGTTCAATTCGAAAACCCTTGTTTTATGAGCTCTAGGGCGCTCTCCGGGGTTTGAGGAAAGTTCCAATCCACTTATCGACATAGAGCGGAGAAGTGCTGGAGGGGAGGGACGCGAATGACCTGAAAGGTGACGGTTTTCTGTCACTCGAGTGGTTCAGGATCGTTACGCATCGCTCACTGGCACGCTGTTGCGAACAGGGATCCAATGCCATTGATTGCAGAGGATTTTTCCCGAAATCGTAAACAGCGCCGTGAGCAACTGGCTGGGCGAGATCGTTGCCGGGACCACGGCTTACTCAAGTAAATCGGTACCCGGAACACGATTCGCCAGACAACCCGCTTGAGCCACGAGCGCGTTCTTCGCACAGACAAGGTGCCGACAATGGTTGGCAGCGGAGGAAGTGCACATGGCTACGCTCATCGGAATCGTCAGTAAGGTCATCGGCCAGGTGTTCGCGGTTGCAAGCGACGGCACCCGGCGCGTGCTGGTCGAGGGGGACAAGCTGTTCGCCGGCGACCAACTGAGCACCGGCGCCGAAGGCGCGGTCGCGGTGCATCTGCAAAATGGCCAGGAGTTGACCCTCGGGCGCGGCAGCAGCATGCAGATGACTCCGCAGTTGCTCGCCAATCAGATTCCCCATGTGAGCTCGTCCGAGGCGGTGACGCCAAGCGAAGCGCAGCTGACGGATGTCGAAAAGCTGCAGAAAGCCATCGCGGCGGGCGACGACCCGACCCAAACCGCTGAAGCCACCGCTGCAGGACCTTCCACGACAACCGGTGTACCGGGTGGAGTCCAGGGCAGTGGCCATAGTTTCGTCATGCTGGAAGAAGTAGGTGGGCGAGTCGATCCCACCATCGGCTTCCCTACTGCGGGTTTCAACGGCATTCCCGAGCTTCCCGAAGAACGGCTGGACGCTACCCCGAACAACAACGTTGTAGTGGCCGATACCCCTGTGGTGCCGCCAGTGACGCCGGAGGTGCCGAACAATCCCGTCACCTTTGTCGGCCTGTCGGAGCATAACGGCGAGCGGACCGTCAATGAAGCCAACCTGGCCGACGGTTCGGCGCGCAACGAAGTCTCGCTGACACGAAGCGGTACCTTCACCATCAATGCGCCCGACGGGCTCACCAGCCTCAGCATTGGCGGAATCAACGTGATCAGCGGCGGTGTGGCGGCAGGTTTTGCGCAGTCGATTACTACCCCTCTGGGCAGTACCTTGACCTTCACCGATTACAACCCGGTCACGGGCGTGGTCAGTTACAGCTATACCCTCAACCGTTCCGAAACCCACGCAAGCGGCGAGGGGGCCAATAGTCTCGCCGAACCCTTCACTGTGGTGGCCGTCGACAGAAATGGCGACAGCGCTACCGGTACGCTGGATATCAGCATCATCGACGACGTGCCGCAAGCAATCGATGACAACAATGGCACCGCCTCGGAAACCCGACTGACCCTTAACGGCAACGTGCTGAGCAATGACGTGCAGGGCGCCGACCGCGTGACCATCGGTGAAGGCACTGGTCCGATCACCCCCGGCACCTTCACCGGCACCTACGGCACCCTGGTACTCAATGCCAACGGCACCTACACCTACACCCTCAACACTAGCGATGCCGATTTCAAAGCCCTGCACGGCGGTGGCAATGGCACGGAAACCTTCACCTATACGCTGACGGACGCCGACGGCGACACCAGCACGGCCAACCTGGTGCTGCAGATCCACAACAACGATGACTCGATCACGGTGGGCGGTTTGAACGTCACCGGTGGCGAACTCACCGTCTTCGAGAAAAACCTCGGCGACGGCAGCGCACCGGATGCCACGGCGCTGACCCAGAACGGCACCTTCACCATCACCGCGCTGGACGGCGTGACGACCCTGACCGTGGGTGGCATCGCCGTGGTCACCGCTGGCGTGGCCGCCGGCTTCCCGCAGTCGATCACCACCCCGCTGGGCAGCACCCTGACCATCACCGGCTTCAACGCCGCGACGGGCGTGGTGAGCTACAGCTACACCCTCAACGACAACGAAGCGCACCCGACGGGCAACAACGCCAACACCTTGCCTGAGCAGTTCGCCGTGACCGTGGTCGATGACAACGGCAGCACCGCCACGGGTTCACTGGACGTGAACATCGTCGACGACGTGCCGCAAGCAATCGATGACAGCAATGGCACTGCCTCGGAAACCCAACTGACCCTCAACGGCAACGTGCTGAGCAACGACGTGCAGGGCGCCGACCGCGTAACCATCGGTGAAGGCACTGGCCCGATCACCCCCGGCACCTTCACCGGCACCTACGGCACCCTGGTACTGAATGCCAACGGCACCTACACCTACACCCTCAACACCAGCGATGCCGATTTCAAAGCCCTGCACGGCGGTGGCAATGGCACGGAAACCTTCACCTATACGCTGACGGACGCCGACGGCGACAGCCGCACGGCCAACCTGGTGCTGCAGATCCACAACAACGATGACCCGATCACGGTGGGCGGTTTGAACGTCACCGGCGGTGAACTCACCGTCTTCGAGAAAAACCTCGGCGACGGCAGCGCACCGGATGCCACAGCCCTGACCCAGAACGGCACCTTCACCGTCACCGCATTGGACGGCGTCACCAGCCTGACCGTGGGTGGCATCGCCGTGGTCACCGCTGGCGTGGCCGCCGGCTTCCCGCAGTCGATCACCACCCCGCTGGGCAGCACCCTGACCATCACCGGCTTCAACGCCGCGACCGGCGTGGTGAGCTACAGCTACACCCTCAACGACAACGAAGCGCACCCGACGGGCAACAACGCCAACAGCCTGCCAGAGCAGTTCGCCGTGACCGTGGTCGATGACAACGGCAGCACCGCCACCGGCTCGCTGGACGTGAACATCGTCGACGACGTGCCGCAAGCAATCGATGACAGCAATGGCACCGCCTCGGAAACCCAACTGATCCTCAACGGCAACGTGCTGAGCAACGATGTGCAAGGCGCCGACCGCGTAACCATCGGTGAAGGCACTGGCCCGATCACCCCCGGCACCTTCACCGGCACCTACGGCACCCTGGTGCTGAATGCCAACGGCACCTACACCTACACCCTCAACACCAGCGATGCCGATTTCAAAGCCCTGCACGGCGGTGGCAATGGCACCGAATCCTTCACCTACACCATCACCGACTCGGATGGCGACAGCCGCACGGCCAACCTGGTGCTGCAGATCCACAACAACGATGACCCGATCACGGTGGGCGGTTTGAACGTCACCGGTGGCGAACTCACCGTCTTCGAGAAAAACCTCGGCGACGGCAGCGCACCGGATGCCACGGCCCTGACCCAGAACGGCACCTTCACCATCACCGCGCTGGACGGCGTGACGACCCTGACCGTGGGTGGCATCGCCGTGGTCACCGCTGGCGTGGCCGCCGGCTTCCCGCAGTCGATCACCACCCCGCTGGGCAGCACCCTGACCATCACCGGCTTCAACGCCGCGACGGGCGTGGTGAGCTACAGCTACACCCTCAACGACAACGAAGCGCACCCGACGGGCAACAACGCCAACACCTTGCCTGAGCAGTTCGCCGTGACCGTGGTCGATGACAACGGCAGCACCGCCACCGGCAGCCTCGACGTGAACATCGTCGACGACGTGCCGCAAGCAATCGATGACAGCAATGGCACCGCCTCGGAAACCCAACTGATCCTCAACGGCAACGTGCTGAGCAACGATGTGCAAGGCGCCGACCGCGTGACCATTGGCGAAGGCACTGGCCCGATCACCCCCGGCACCTTCACCGGTACCTACGGCACCCTGGTGCTGAATGCCAACGGCACCTACGTCTACACGCTGAACACCAGCGATGCCGACTTCAAAGCCCTGCACGGCGGTGGCAATGGCACCGAATCCTTCACCTACACCATCACCGACTCGGATGGCGACAGCCGCACCGCCAACCTGGTGCTGCAGATCCACAACAACGATGACCCGATCACGGTGGGCGGTTTGAACGTCACCGGCGGTGAACTCACCGTCTTCGAGAAAAACCTCGGCGACGGCAGCGCACCGGATGCCACGGCCCTGACCCAGAACGGCACCTTCACCATCACCGCGCTGGACGGCGTGACGACCCTGACCGTGGGTGGCATTGCCGTGGTCACCGCTGGCGTGGCGGCGGGCTTCCCGCAGTCGATCACCACGCCGCTGGGCAGCACCCTGACCATCACCGGTTTCAACGCCGCGACCGGCGTGGTGAGCTACAGCTACACCCTCAACGACAACGAAGCGCACCCGACGGGCAACAACGCCAACAGCCTGCCAGAGCAGTTCGCCGTGACCGTGGTCGATGACAACGGCAGCACCGCCACCGGCAGCCTCGACGTGAACATCGTCGACGACGTGCCGCAAGCAATCGATGACAGCAATGGCACTGCCTCGGAAACCCAACTGACCCTCAACGGCAACGTGCTGAGCAACGACGTGCAAGGTGCCGACCGCGTGACCATCGGTGAAGGCACCGGTCCGATCACCCCCGGCACCTTCACCGGTACCTACGGCACCCTGGTACTGAATGCCAACGGCACCTACGTCTACACGCTGAACACCAGCGATGCCGATTTCAAAGCCCTGCACGGCGGTGGCAATGGCACGGAAACCTTCACCTATACGCTGACGGACGCCGACGGCGACAGCCGCACGGCCAACCTGGTGCTGCAGATCCACAACAACGATGACCCGATCACGGTGGGCGGTTTGAACGTCACCGGTGGCGAACTCACCGTCCTCGAGAAAAACCTCAGCGACGGCAGCGCACCGGATGCCACGGCCCTGACCCAGAACGGCACCTTCACCGTCACTGCCCTCGATGGTGTCACCAGCCTGACCGTGGGCGGTATCGCCGTGGTCACCGCTGGCGTGGCGGCGGGCTTCCCGCAGTCGATCACCACGCCGCTGGGCAGCACCCTGACCATCACCGGCTTCAACGCCGCGACCGGCGTGGTGAGCTACAGCTACACCCTCAACGACAACGAAGCGCACCCGACTGGGAACAACGCCAACACCCTGCCTGAACAGTTCGCCGTGACCGTGGTCGATGACAACGGCAGCACCGCCACCGGCTCGCTGGACGTGAACATCGTCGACGACGTGCCGCAAGCAATCGATGACAGCAATGGCATCGCCTCGGAAACCCAACTGATCCTCAACGGCAACGTGCTGAGCAACGACGTGCAGGGCGCCGACCGCGTGACCATCGGTGAAGGCACTGGTCCGATCACCCCGGGCACCTTCACCGGCACCTACGGCACCCTGGTGCTGAACGCCAACGGCACCTACGTCTACACGCTGAACACCAGCGATGCCGACTTCAAGGCGTTGCACGGCGGTGGCAATGGCACCGAAACCTTCACCTACACCATCACCGATTCGGACGGTGACAGCAGCACCGCCTACCTGGAACTGCAGGTCCACAACAACGACGATCCGGTGGTCCTCACCGGCCTCAACGTGTATGGCGGCGAGCTGACGGTCTACGAAAAAAACCTCAGCGACGGCAGCAATCCCAACGCACCGGCCCTGA
>NZ_NEHO01000027.1 GCF_002113375.1 Pseudomonas sp. R37(2017)
CTCGGCGTTCGCCCATCATGACTTCCACGGGGTCGCCGGGGATCATGCGAATCAACGCGAATGTCAGCAGGGTGATGCCGAAGAACGTGGGGATCAACAGCCCCAGTCGGCGGGTAATAAAACTCAGCATTTGGGCGAGTCGCTCCTTGTTTTTTTGTAATGCCGGTGGGCGTGCTGGCCGTGCTCGGCCGTTCAGCCGGAGTGGGTAAAGGCGCCGGCTCGAGGACAGCGAAGGGGGCCGTTGGCCGGCCCCTGTCACTCAGTTCTGGTTGTCGACGCCGTAGAAGCTGCTGAGTCCGAAGGGGCTGATCTGGAAGTCCTTCACACTGGCGCGCATCGGCTGGTAGACCGTGGAGTGGGCGACCGGGGTGATCGGCACCTGCGCTTTGAGGACATGCTGCGCTTCTTTGTACAGCGCGGTGCGCTGGTCCACATCGGCGGTGGTCACGGCGGCCTTCACCAGTTTCTCGTAGCCGGCATTGCACCACTTGGCGAAGTTGTTGCCGTTGACCGAGTTGCAGCTGTAGAGGGTGCCCAGCCAGTTGTCCGGGTCACCGTTGTCGCCAGTGAAGCCGATCAGCATGGTGTCGTGTTCGCCGGCGTGGGCACGCTTGATGTACTCGCCCCATTCGTAGCTGACGATGTTGGCCTTGATGCCGATTTTGGCCCAGTCGGCCTGGAGCATTTCGGCCATCAGCCTGGCGTTGGGGTTGTAGGGGCGTTGCACCGGCATGGCCCAGAGGGTGATTTGCGTGCCTTCTTCCACGCCTGCGGCCTTGAGCAGCTCCCTGGCCTTCTGCGGGTTGTAGTCGGCGTCCTTGATGGTCTCGTCGTAGGACCACTGGGTCGGCGGCAGGCCGTTGACGGCCAACTGGCCGGCGCCCTGGTAAACGGCGTCGATGATGGCTTGCTTGTTGACCGCCATGTCCAGCGCCTGGCGGACTTCGAGCTTGTCGAAGGGCTTGCGGGTGAAGTTGTAGGCGATGTAGCCAAGGTTGAAGCCTGGCTGACTGGGCATCCTGATGTTCACGTCTGCCTGCAGCGGCTTGATATCGGCCGGACGCGGGTAGGCGGTGATCTGGCATTCGTTCTTTTTCAGCTTTTGCGCGCGCACCGAGGCGTCGGTGGTGATGGCGAAGATCAGATTGTCGATCTTCACGTCTTCAGGCTTCCAGTAATCCTTGTTGCCCTTGTAGCGAATCTGCGCGTCTTTCTGGTACTTGCTGAACACGAACGGGCCAGTGCCGATCGGTTTTTGGTTGATGTCCTGGGCCCTGCCTTCCTTGAGCAACCGGTCGGCGTATTCGGCCGACTGGATCGAGGCGAAGCTCATGGCCAGGTTCTGGATGAAGGCTGCGTCGACACCCTTGAGGGTGAACCTGACGGTATGGTCGTCGACTTTTTCGACCCTGGAGATTTTTTCGTTCATCCCCATGTCGTTGAAGTAGGGGAATTCGGTGGGATAGGCCTTGCGGAACGGCATGTCCTTGTCGAGCATGCGGTTGAAGGTGAACAGCACGTCGTCGGCGTTGAAGTCGCGGGTCGGCTTGAAGTAGTCGGTGGTGTGGAACTTGACCCCGTCACGCAGGTGGAAGGTGTAGGTCAGGCCATCGGGAGAAACGTCCCAGCGGGTTGCCAGGCCGGGGATGACCTTGGTGCCGCCACGTTCGAACTGCGTGAGACGGTTGAAGACGGTTTCGGCCGAGGCGTCGAAGTCGGTCCCCGTGGTGTATTGGCCTGGGTCGAAGCCAGCCGGGCTGCCTTCGGAGCAGAACACCAGGTTGGTGGCGGCATGGGTGAAGCCGGAACCGAGGATCAAACTGGCGGCGATCAGGGTCTTGAGCGTGGTTGTTTTGCGCATGCGAACCTCATTGTTGTTATTTTTGAGGGCGGCAGATCAGGTGGTTCATTTCTGGGGCTGTACCTGACCCTGCGGCTTTTTACGGGGCGCAGGCTGCCCGTCATTTGCGTACGGGAAGCCTGGGGCCAACGTCCTGGCTCGGGCGGTAGCGCTGAAGGGGGAGGGATGCTCGCGCCGCCACCGGCCGAGGCAAAATTTAAGTCATTCTAAATTTAAGTTCAACTTAAATTCAGTGTTGCTTACTTTTGGAGGGCGGCTGCTCAGACCGTGGGATGATCGTCCAACAGGCCCCCCATGGTGGTGACGACCAGCGCTTCGGCAACATCGTCGCCAGCGTTGGCGATGGAGTGCGGCTTGGTGGAGTCGAAATGCACCGATCCCCCCGGGCCGAGCGGATAGGTGCGCCCTTCGATGGTGTAGACGATTTGCCCGCAGAGCACGTAGGTGAACTCTGTGCCTTCGTGGGAGATGAGCTCGGACTGGTAGCCCACCGCCATAGTCATCTTCATCGCGTTGATCAGGTTGCCGGGGAAGTTGCTGGACAGGCGCTCGTAGACCAGCGGCTGGCTGCCGATGCTGTAGCGCACGCGCTGGCCCTGGTGGGAGTCGGGCTGGGGCTGGGCGGGCTGGTCGAACAGGGTGTTGAGCGGAATGCCCAGGGAATTGGCGATTCTCGCCAGCGAAGAGATGGACACGCCAGTGAGGTTACGCTCCGCCTGGGACAGGAAGCTGGCGGTGAGGCCTGACTCGGAGGCGACTTGGTTCAGGGTCTTGTTGGCGGCGCGGCGGTAGCGGCGCAGGCGTTCCCCGATCTGTTCTTCTGTCATTGACGTGGCTCATGTTCTGAAAGGCGCCAGTATAGCGGGCGATGCATTGCAGAAAAGGCTTTTCGCCCGATGAAAATTAAGTGTGACTAAAAACATGCCTTGACGATTGTTTAAGTCGTGCTTAAATTTTCGACACTGCAACATAACTCGGGAGAACGAAATGACAGTGGGTGTAGGTGGCAAAACTCCGGAACAGGCGCTGGCCGGCCTGACGAAAATGACCGCGGGCATGACGCCCATCGGCCTCGACGAATACCAGTCACGCATTGCCAAGGCCCAGCGCCTGATGCAAGAGCAGGGCATCGCCGCCCTCTACCTCAACGCTGGCAGCAACTTGTACTACTTCACCGGGGTGAAGTGGAGCCCGAGCGAACGCATGGTCGGCGCCGTGCTGCCCGCCAACGGTCCGCTGGCCTATATCGCCCCGGCATTCGAAGAGGGCACCATCCGCGACTTCCGCGAGGTGGATGGGGTTATCCATGGTTGGCATGAGCACGAAAGTCCCTACCGCCTGCTGCTCGACATGCTCGCTGCAATGGGCATCGCCGCCGACGCGGTAGTGGGCCTGTGCCCATCCCTGGCGTTCTTCATGTTCGATGGCATCCGCCGCCTCGGTTCGGCCTTCGAGTTCGTAGACGCTTCTTGCGTGATAAATCTGTGTCGCTATCACAAGTCCGCGACAGAATTGGCGCTGATGCAGCGCGCCAAAGACATGACCCTGCAAGTGCACAAGGCGGCCGCCAGCATCCTGCGCGCAGGCATCAGCACCACCGAGGTGGCCGAGTTCATCCGCGAGGCGCACCGCAAGGTGGGCGCGCCGGGTTCGACCTTCTGCATCGTGCTGTTCGGCGAGGCCAGCGCCTTCCCCCATGGGGTGAAACACGCGCAGGTGCTCAAGGACGGCGACATGGTGTTGATCGACACGGGCTGCCAGCTCCACGGCTACCAGTCGGATATCACTCGCAGTTACGTGTTCGGCACCCCGAGCGCCCGCCAGCGCGCCATGTGGAACCTGGAAAAGACCGCCCAGCAAGCCGCTTTCGACGCCGCGCGTCTGGGCGAACCCTGCCAGGTGGTGGACGCCGCCGCGCGGCATAGCCTGGAAGCCGCCGGTCTCGGCCCGGACTACCGGTTACCCGGTTTGCCGCACCGCACCGGCCATGGCATCGGCCTGGACATTCACGAAGGGCCCTATCTGGTGCGTGGTGACCAGACGCCGCTGGCCGAAGGCATGTGCTTCTCCAATGAGCCGATGATTTGCCTGCCGGGCGAATTCGGCATTCGCCTGGAGGATCATTTCTACATGACCGCCACAGGCCCGCGCTGGTTTACCCAGCCGAGTCATTCCATAGACGACCCGTTCGGGTTGGAGGTCTGAAGGCAGGCGTGTGACCCGGCAAGGGTTGCTCGGGTCGAATGCAATCAGCTGAGCAGGTCCATGCAACTCTCTGTCACGCCTTGACCCAACGCTGGCGACTCCAACTGCTCAAGCCATCGACGGCGAACACCAGCAGCAACATGGCGAGGATCACCGTGCTGGCCTGGGCCTCCTGGAACAGGCTGAGGCTGACATAGAGCATCTGCCCCAAACCGCCGGCACCGACGAAACCCAGCACGCTGGCCATGCGGATGTTGTTTTCCCAGCGGTACAGGATGTACGCCAACAACTGTGGAAACAGGTTGGGCAAGGTGCCGTAGCAGAACGCCCAGACCACGTTGCCACCCTGCAGGCGGATGGCTTCGGCCGGTTGCGGCGGGGTGTTTTCCAGTGCTTCGGCGAACAACCTACCCAGCACCCCGGTGGTGTGCATGGCCAATGCCAGGGTCCCGGCATTGGGGCCGAGACCCGCCGCCAGCACCATCAGCGCGGCCCATACCAATTCGGGAATGGCGCGCAGGCCGTTGAGCACAAGGCGCGATGCACTCTGCAACGGCCAGCCGAAGCGTCCGGCCGCCGGCAATGCCAGCACCAGGCCGAATACCGCCGCGAGCAGGGTGCCAAGGGCAGACATGGCCATGGTTTCCACAGCGCCACGGCCGATGGCTTGCAGATGGCCGGCGCTCAGGTCCGGGCTGAGAAAACGCAGCACATAGGCGCCCATCTGCTGCAGGTTGGCGCTGCCCGTCAGTTCGCCGAGGTCGATGCCCAGATAGCGGAACGAAGCGACGACCGCTGCACCGATGCACAGGATCAGCAGCAGGTTGATCAGGCGATTCATGCGAACCTCCAGCGCAGCAGGCGGCTGATCTGATCGGCGAACAGCACCAACACGAAAAAGGTCAGCAACATGCTCGCTACTTCACCGCCGGCAAACATGCGCAACGACAAATCGATCTGCTGGCCCAGCCCGCCGGCGCCGACGAAGCCCATCACCACCGATGCGCGGATGGCGCATTCCCAGCGATACACGGTGTACGACAGCAATTCCGCCGCGACATTGGGCAAGATGCCGTAGCAGAAAGCCGTCAACCGGCCGCTGCCGGCCTGTAGCAGCGCATGGGCCGGACGCTGGTCCACCGATTCGAAGATTTCCGCATAGACCTTGCCGAGCATGCCGCTGTAGGTGATGGCAATGGCCAGTACCCCGGCTGTCGGGCCAAGGCCGACGGCGCGCACGAACAGCAGGGCCCAGACGATTTCCGGCACGCTGCGCAGGAAGATCAGCAGCCCGCGTACCGGCCAGCGCAGCAGCCGGCCCAGGGCGCTCGGGCGACCGCTGCGTGAAGCGGCGGACAGCGACAGCGCGCGGCTGGCCAACAGGCTGGCGGGAATGGCCAACAGCAAGGCCAAAGCCATGCCGGCGGTAGCGATGGCCAGTGTCTGCAGCGTCGCTTGCCAGAGTAACTGGAGGAATTCTTCGCCATGGGCCGGTGGCCAGAAGGCCGCGACAAAACGGCCCATCTCACTCTGGCTGTCGGCCTTGAGCAGGACACCCAGGTCCAGTTCGCTGAAGTGAATGCCGGGCCACAGCAGGGCAAGCGCCAACAGGCTGAGCAACAGGCGAGGCAGGGTGGCCGGGTCTCGTGTATCGCGGGTCAGCATCGGGGAATCTGCAGGCTCAAGGGCGCCACCGGAGCGGGCGGGGATTGCAGTTGCTCGTTGGCGTAGAGCTTGTCGAGCAATGCCTGGTCGACGTCGCTGGCGGGAAGGTCGAACAGGACCTGACCGTCACGCAAACCGATGATGCGCGAGAAGTGCGTCAGGGCCAGTTCCACGGCATGCAGGCTGGCGACCAGCGTCACGTTGCGTTCCCGGGCGTGGCGGCAGAGGATCGACAACGTGTGCCCGGCCAGCACGGGGTCCATCGCCGACACCGGCTCGTCGGCCAGCAGCACTTCGGGGGCCTGGTACAGCACCCGGGCAATGCCCACGCGCTGGAGCTGGCCGCCGGATAACTGCTGGCACTGGGCGAACAGCTTGTCACCCAGGTCCAGTTTGAGCAGTGCCGCCCGCGCGCCCGGCACATCCAGCGGATGCAACAGGCTCAGCAGGCTTTTGGCAAAACCCCACTGGCCCAGCTTTCCGGCCAGCACCGCCGTGACCACTCGTTGCCGCGGTGGCAATGGCGGCGCCTGATGCACCAGGCCAATGCGTGCGCGCAGTTGCTGACGTCGACGCGGGCTCAACTGCCAGGCTTGCTCGCCGAGCACTTCGACCGTGCCGCTGCCAGGGCACAGGGCAGTGGCCAGCACGTTGAGCAGGCTCGACTTGCCGGCACCGGACGGGCCGATGATCGCCACCTGTTCACCGGCAGCGATGTGCAGGTCGAGCTCATGCAGCGCGCGCACGCCGTTGCCGTGGGTGAGGCTGACCCGGTTCAGATGCAAGGTCATTTCAGCAGGTCGGCAGCGCGCGCGGCTTCCTCGATGCCCTTGTAGTTCTCAGGCTTGGTCTCGATGAAGCGGCTGGCGGCCTGGAGGTCCAGAATTGCTTTTTGCTCCGGGTTGGCCGGGTCGAGCGCGAGGAATGCCACCTTGATTTTGTTGGCCAGGGCCGGGTCGAGGTTGCCGCGCACGGTCCAGTTGTAGTCGAAGTAGGCCGGCGTGGTGGCGAAGACCTTGACCTTGTCGGTGTCGACCTTGCCGGCCTTGACCAGTTTTTCCCAGACGCTGGCATTGAGCACGCCAGCGTCTACTTTACCCGCCTGGACCCAGGCGACCGTGGCGTCGTGGGCGCCGGAGTAGCCGACGCGACTGAACCAGGTTTCCGGCTTGATACCGTCCTGCAGCATGAAATAGCGCGGCATCAGGCTGCCCGACGTCGATGAGACAGAACCGAAGGCAAAGGACTTGCCCTTGAGGTCGGCCAGCGACTTGACGGCCGGGTCGGCGGTGATGAATTTGCTGGTGAACTGCGCATCCTGCTCACGCTGTACCAATGGAATGGCATTGCCGGTTTTCAAGCGTGCCTGCACGAAGGTGAAGCCGCCCAGCCAGGCCATGTCGATGCGGTCGGTGGCCAGCGCCTCGACCACTGCCGGGTAGTCGGACACCGGCACGAACTCGACCTTCATGCCCAGTTGCTTCTCCAGGTATTCGCCCAGTGGCTTGAACTTGCGCAGCAATTCGGTGGGGGCTTCGTCGGGAATGGCGCTGACCTTGAGGGTCTCGGCAGCCTGTGCCAACAGCGTGGAAAGGGACAAGGTCAGGCCGACGGTCAGGGCCAGGGTACGTTTGAGCATGGAAGTTCTCCGGTTCAATAGCGGAAAAATGTCGATGCGCCTCGCACAAGCTGATTGCTGCACGACGCTTCGTGAGGGTAGACGAAAACGCCGCGATTATAGGGACTCTTGTGTGCTTGACCAGCAAAACAGACCTGTAGGAGCGAGCATGCTCGCGATGGCGGAGTGTCAGCCAGCATCAATATCGACTGATCCGTCGCCATCGCGAGCGTGCTCGCTCCTACAGGGATTTGTGGTGAGCAGGCGATTTTTGCATGGCAGACACACAGCTGTAGGAGCGAGCATGCTCGCGATGGCGGAGTGTCAGCCAGCATCAGTATCGACTGATCCGTCGCCATCGCGAGCGTGCTCGCTCCTACAGGGATTTGTGGTGAGCAGGCGGTTTTTGCATGGCAGACACACAGCTGTAGGAGCGAGCATGCTCGCGATGGCGGAGTGTCAGCCAGCATCAGTATCGACTGATCCGCCGCCATCGCGAGCGTGCTCGCTCCTACAGGGATTTGTGGTGAGCAGCCGGTTTTTGTTTGGCAGACACACAGCTGTAGGAGCGAGCATGCTCGCGATTGCGGAGTGTCAGCCAGCATCAGTATCGACTGATCCGTCGCCATCGCGAGCGCTCCTACAGGGATTTATTACATCTGCGCCAACGCCTGCGCCAGATCTGCGCGCAAATCTTCCACATCCTCGACCCCCACCGACAAGCGCACCAAGCCGTCGCCGATCCCCAGTTCCGCGCGGGTATCCGGCGGGATGGTGGCGTGGGTCATGATCGCCGGGTGTTCGATCAGGCTTTCCACACCGCCCAGGCTCTCGGCCAGGGCGAAGATCCGTACGTTTTCGAGGAAGCGTTTGGCGCCGGCCAGGTCGCTGTTGAGGTCGAGGGAGATCATCCCGCCGAACCCGCGCATTTGTCGTTGGGCCAGTTCGTGTTGCGGGTGCGAGGGCAGGCCGGGGTAGTAGACCCGTGAGACTTGCGGCTGGCGCTCCAGCCACTGCGCCAGCTCCAGTGCGTTGCTGCAATGGCGCTCCATGCGCAGGGCCAGGGTCTTGACCCCGCGCAGGGTGAGGAAGGCATCGAACGGGCCGGCGATGGCGCCGACGGCATTTTGCAAAAAGCCCAGGCGCTCGGCCAGTTCGGCGTTCTGCCCGACCACGGCGATGCCGCCGATCACGTCGGAGTGGCCGTTGAGGTACTTGGTGGTCGAATGCAGCACGATGTCGAAACCCAGCTCCAGCGGACGCTGGATCCATGGGCTGGCGAAAGTGTTGTCGGCCACGCAGATGATGCCGTGGGCGCGGCAGGTGCGGGCGATGGCGGCCAGGTCGGTGAGGCGCAGCAGCGGGTTGCTCGGGGTCTCGACCATGACCATGCGGGTGTCGTCTTGCAGGGATGCCTCGAACGCCGTCAGGTCGGTCAGGTCGACGAAGCTGAAGCGGTGCCCGGCGCTGCGCTGGCGCACCTTGTCGAACAGGCGGAAGGTGCCGCCGTACAGGTCGTTGCCGGAGACGATGTGCGAACCGGCGTCGAGCAGTTCCAGCACCGTGGAAATGGTCGCCAGCCCCGAGGCGAACGCAAAGCCCCGGGTACCGCCTTCGAGGTCGGCCACACAGCGTTCCAGGGCCCAGCGCGTCGGGTTGTGCGAACGCCCGTAGTCCAGGCCCTTGTGTACGCCGGGGCTCTGTTGCAGGTAGGTGGAGTTGGCGTAGATCGGCGGCATGAGCGCACCGGTGGACGGGTCCGGCGCTTGCCCGGCATGGATCACCCGGGTGGCGAAACCCTGTGGCGGGGCGTTTTTGTCCTGTCGGCTCATGGCAGGGATCTCCGCAAATGGTTGAGCATGTCGGTTCGGGTAATCAGGCCGTGGAAGCCCGAGGCATCCTGAATGATCGCCACCAGGCCACGGCCCAGCTCTGCCTCAAGTTCAGCCAGTGAGGCATTGGGGGACAGGGTTTGCAGTTTGTCGGTCATGGCGCTGGAGACGCTCTTGCGAAAGTGCGCCACGTCTTCATGCACGCCCAGCAGGATGTCGGACTCGTCGATCACGCCGACCAGTTGCTGCCCCCTCACCAGCACCGGCAGTTGCGAGACATCCGCCAGGCGCATGCGCTGGAACGCGGTGAGCAGGGTGTCGTCCGGCCCGACGCTGATCACCCGGCCATCCTCGAAGCGTCGCGCGATCAGGTCGCGCAGGTCGCCATAGTGCTTGCGTTGCAGCAGGCCCTGATCGTTCATCCACTGGTCGTTGTAGATCTTCGACAAATACCGCGTACCGGTGTCGCAGACGAAGCTGACGACCCGTTTCGGCGCTGTCTGTTCGCGGCAGTAGCGAAGGGCGGCGGCCAGCAGGGTGCCGGTCGACGAGCCGCCGAGAATGCCTTCGGCGCGCAGCAACTGGCGGGCGTGGTCGAAGCTTTCCTCGTCGCTGATCGAATAGGCGTGGCGCACGCTGGACAGGTCGGCGATCGACGGAATGAAGTCTTCGCCGATGCCTTCCACCGCCCAGGAACCGGGGGTGGGGAGTGTGCCACTGCGGCTGTACTCGGCCATCACCGAGCCGACCGGGTCGGCCAGGACCATTTCCAGGTCCGGCTGCACGCGTTTGAAGAAGCGCGTGAGCCCGGTCAGGGTGCCGGCCGAACCGACACCGACGACGATCGCGTCCACATCATGCTGAGTCTGTGCCCAGATCTCCGGCGCGGTGCTGCATTCGTGGGCCAGCGGGTTGGCCGGGTTGTTGAACTGGTCGGCGAAGAACGCATCGGGAATATCCGCCGCCAGTCGCGCGGCAACGTCCTGGTAATACTCGGGATGGCCCTTGCCGACGTCGGAGCGGGTGATGTGCACCTCGGCGCCCATGGCCTTGAGGTGCAAGACCTTCTCGGTGGACATCTTGTCCGGTACCACCAGCACCACCCGGTAGCCCTTGGCGCGACCGACCAGGGCCAGGCCCAGGCCAGTGTTGCCGGCGGTGGCTTCGACGATGGTGCCGCCGGGTCTGAGGCGGCCATCGCGTTCGGCGGCATCGATCATCGCCAGGCCGATACGGTCCTTGATCGAACCGCCGGGGTTCTGTGATTCGAGTTTGAGAAACAGCGTGCACGGGCCGGTATCGAAACGGCTGACGCGCACCAGCGGGGTATTGCCGATCAGTTCGAGTACGGCAGGACGGGAATTGTCGGGCATGTCATCACTCCTTGCGTGAATCCGCACTGGATGGACAGCAATCCGCGCCGGGTCTTCGCGCCGGTCGCGGGCAATGCATCGCTTGGACCATAGGCCGGGATCGGGCCCCGCGCAACCTCATGCAGCCAACCGGTCGGCTCGACGCTTTTTCCTCGCCAGCAACCACAAAAAACATAATTTCGCTAATCCCCGGCTCCGAACAGAATGCGGCCAACACCCTGACACCGATAGCGGCAGCAGAAGAACAACAGTGATCAGAATCGAGGCGGCAGCCATGACCGACCTGAATCAAACCACCTTTCAGAAGTGCACAGCCATGACAGTTGATAAAACCGTAATCGATACGCTTGTTGTTGGCGCCGGCCAGGCCGGCGTGGCCATGAGTGAACACTTGAGCAAACTCGGTGTGTCCCACCTCGTGCTGGAGCGCAACCGTATCGCCGAAGCCTGGCGCACCGGCCGCTGGGATTCGCTGGTGGCCAACGGGCCAGCATGGCACGACCGCTTCCCGGGCCTGGAATTCGACGGTCTGGACCCGGATGCCTTCGCCGGCAAAGAGCAAGTGGCTCAGTACTTCGAAGCCTATGCCCGCAAATTCAATGCACCTATCCGCACCGGCGTGGAAGTGAAAAAAGTTGCACGCAATGTCGATCGTCCGGGTTTCACCGTTGAAACCTCCGATGGCGTGATCGAGGCCCGCCATGTGGTGGTCGCCACCGGCCCTTTCCAGCGTCCGGCCATTCCGCCCATTGCTGCGCAAATCGCCGGCATCACCCAGATTCACTCCGCCCAGTACTACAACCCGCAGCAACTGGCCGAAGGCGCCGTGCTGGTGGTGGGCGCCGGTTCTTCGGGGGTACAGATCGCCGATGAGCTGCAACGTTCCGGCAAACAGGTCTACCTGTCGGTCGGCGCCCACGACCGTCCGCCGCGTGCCTATCGCAACCGTGATTTCTGCTGGTGGCTGGGGGTGCTCGGCGAGTGGGATGCCGAAGCCATGCAACCGGGCAAGGAGCACGTGACCATCGCCGTGAGCGGTGCCCGTGGCGGCCACACCGTGGACTTCCGTCGCCTGGCCCATCAGGGCATGACCCTGGTCGGCCTGACCCAGGCATTCAACGGTGCCGTGGTGAGTTTCGAAAACAACCTCGCCGACAACATCCAGCGTGGCGATGAAAACTACCTCGCGCTGCTCGACAAGGCCGACGCCTATATCGAACGCAACGGCCTGGATCTGCCGCTGGAACCCGAAGCCCGCGCCATGCTGGCCGATCCGGACTGCGTGACCCATCCGATCCTTGAGCTGGACCTGGTCAAGGCCGGCGTCACCACGATCATCTGGGCCACCGGTTACTCCACCGATTACAGCTGGCTGAAGGTCGATGCCTTCAAGGACAACGGCAAGCCGCAGCACCAGCGCGGTGTGTCGGCCGAGCCCGGCATCTACTTTGTTGGCCTGCCATGGCAGTCCCGGCGTGGTTCCGCCTTCATCTGGGGTGTTTGGCACGACGCCAAGCACATCGCCGATCACATCGTTAAACAGCACACCTATTTCAACTACCGGGATGCCAACCAGCGTCAAGCCGACGCCGCCCGTGCACCTCTTCAGAAAGCCAGCCTCATGGGAGTTCGTTAATGCCTACTCATACCCGCATCCGCATGTTCAACACCAAAGACACCTACCCGAACCAGTCGCTCGACAACGACCTGTGCCAGGCCGTGCGCGCCGGCAACACCGTGTATGTGCGTGGCCAGGTCGGCACCGACTTCAACGGCCAACTGGTCGGCCTCGGTGATCCGCGCGCCCAGGCCGAACAGGCCATGCGCAACGTCAAGCAACTGCTGGAAGAGGCGGGCAGCGACCTGAGCCACATCGTCAAGACCACCACCTACCTGATCGACCCGCGCTACCGCGAGCCGGTGTACCAGGAAGTCGGCAAATGGCTCAAGGGTGTGTTCCCGATTTCCACCGGCCTGGTGGTCAGCGCCCTCGGCCAGCCGCAGTGGCTGATGGAAATCGACGTGATTGCCGTTATCCCCGAATAAGGAATTCGCCATGACCTTTTCCATCGTTGGTCGCTGCGCCGAGACCGGCCAGCTGGGCATTGCCATCAGCTCTTCGAGCATTGCCGTCGGCGCGCGTTGCCCCTGGTTGCGGGCCGGTGTCGGCGCGGTGTCGAGCCAGAACATCACGCTGCCGGCGCTCGGCCCGCAGATCCTCGATGAACTGGCCAACGGCTCGGCGCCGCCCCAGGCACTGGACCACTCATTGACCCGCAACGGCTACAGCCAGTACCGCCAGGTGGCGGTGGTCGATGCCCAGGGGCGCACAGCGGTGTTCAGCGGCAACCATGCGCTGGGCATCAACAACGCCGTGGCCGGTGACCAATGCGTGGCGGCCGGCAACCTGCTGGCCAACAGTGGGGTGATCGAGGCGATGGTCGCGGCGTTCGAAACCAGCGAAGGCTGCCTCGCCACCCGACTGATGAATGCCTTGCAGGCCGGGCAGGATGCCGGTGGCGAAGCCGGCGCGGTGCACTCGGCGGCGCTGTCGGTGGTCGGTGACCTGACCTGGCCGATAGTCGACCTGCGGGTGGATTGGGCCGATGAAAATCCGATTGGCGAGCTGGGCAAACTGTGGACGGCCTACGAGCCGCAATTGCAGGACTACCTGACCCGCGCCCTCAATCCGACCCTGGCCCCCGCGTATGGAGTGCCCGGCGATGAGTGAGTTGCGCAGCCGCGCCATGCTCGCGCGGTTGATCGGGTTCGCCACGGTCAGCCGCGACTCGAACCTTGAGCTGATCGAGTTCGTGCGCGACTACCTGAGCGACCTGGGCGTGGATTGCGAATTGATCTACAACGCCGAGCGGACCAAGGCCAATCTGTTGGCCACGGTCGGCCCGCGCGTGGCTGGCGGCATCGTGCTGTCCGGTCACACCGACGTGGTGCCGGTGGACGGTCAGGCGTGGACGGTCGAGCCGTTCAGCCTGAGCGAGGCGGGCGGCAAGCTTTACGGCCGTGGTACGGCGGACATGAAGGGGTATCTGGCATCGGTGCTGGCGGCCGTGCCGATGTTTCTCGCCAGTCCATTGAAGCGCCCGGTGCATCTGGCGTTTTCCTATGACGAAGAGGTCGGCTGCCTCGGCGTGCGCGGTTTGCTGGAAGTGCTGCCCCAGCGCATCCCGGCCCCGGCGTTGTGCCTGATCGGTGAGCCGACCGAGCTCAAGCCGGTGCTCGGCCACAAGGGCAAATTGGCGATGCGCTGCCATGTGCGCGGTGCGGCCTGTCATTCGGCGTACGCGCCTTATGGGGTCAATGCCATCGAGCAGGCGGCGCGCCTGATCGGTCGGCTGGGCGACATCGGCGCCACCCTGGCCCGTCCGCAGTTGCACGACAAGCGTTTCGATCCGGCGTTCTCGACGGTGCAGGTCGGGGTGATCCAGGGCGGTACGGCGCTGAACATCGTGCCAGCCGATTGCCGTTTCGATTTCGAGATACGCGCCTTGCCGGACTTCGCCCCGCAAGTGGTCGTCGACGAGTTGCAGGACTATGCCGAGCAGACGTTGCTGCCGGCCATGCAGGCCGTGAACACCGATACCGGCATCCGCTTTGAAAAAATCTCGGCCTATCCAGGTCTGGCGACGCCAGCCGACAGCGCAGCCGCCCGGCTGATTGCCGGGCTGTGTGGCAGTGACGAGTTCAGCACCGTGGCGTTTGGCACCGAAGGCGGGTTGTTCGACCAGGCCGGCATTCCATCGGTGGTCTGCGGTCCCGGCAGCATGGACCAGGGGCACAAGCCCGATGAATTTGTCAGCGTCGAACAGATGGCGGCGTGTGATCGCCTGATGGATCGCCTGGCGGCGTACTTGAGTGAATCCGAACACCCATGACAACAACGGGTCGTCCAGGCCCGAGGAAGCGATCCATGTCCAGATCCTTGCGTTGCAGTGTGCCGTTTGCCCTGGCGTTGTTGAGTGCCAGTGTGTGGGCGGCCCCCCAGGACCTCACCGTGATTTCCTTCGGCGGTGCTACCAAACAGGCCCAGGATAAGGCCTACTTCCAGCCCTTCAACGCCAGTGGCGCGGGCAACATCATCGCCGGTGAGTACAACGGCGAGCTGTCGAAGATCAAGGCCATGGTCTCGGCCGGCCATACCAGTTGGGACGTGGTGGAAGTCGAAAGCCCCGAGCTGTTGCGTGGCTGCGAGGAAGGCCTGTTCGAGAAGCTCGATGCGGGACGCTTCGGTGATTCGGCGAACTTCGTGCCCGGTGCGCTGACCGAATGCGGGGTAGCCACTTACGTCTGGTCGATGGTCATGGCCTATGACCAGAGCAAGCAGGCCAAGGCGCCGCAATCCTGGGCGGACTTCTGGAACGTGGCCGACTTCCCGGGCAAGCGTGGCCTGCGCAAGAGCGCCAAGTACACCCTGGAAATCGCCTTGCTGGCCGACGGCGTGAAGGCGGACGATGTGTACAAGGTCTTGAGCACGCCCCAAGGCGTGGCGCGGGCCTTTGCCAAGCTCGATCAGATCAAGCCGAACATCCAGTGGTGGGAGGCGGGCGCCCAGCCGGCGCAATGGCTGGTGGCCGGGGACGTGGTGATGAGCGCAGCCTACAACGGCCGGATCGCCTCGGCGCAGAAGGAAGGGATGAAACTGAACATCGTCTGGCCGCAGAGCCTGTACGACCCGGAATATTGGGCGGTGGTCAAAGGCACGCCGAACAAGGCGCTGGCGGAAAACTTCATTGCCTTTGCCAGCCAGCCGCAGACGCAAAAAGTCTTCTCGGAAAACATCCCTTACGGACCGGTACATCGCCAGACCCTGCCATTGCTGCCCAAGGACGTGCAGGCGCAACTGCCGACCGCCGAGGCCAACCTGGCCGGCGCGCGGGCGGTGGACGCGGAGTTCTGGGTTGACCATGGCGAAGAGCTGGAACAACGCTTCAATGCCTGGGCCGCACGCTGAAACAGGCACCGCCGAACCCCGTAGGAGCGAGCATGCTCGCGATAAGGCCGTCTGTTCCAACGTCTTCGTTGGCTGACACACCGCCATCGCGAGCGTGCTCGCTCCTACAGAAAAACCTGGTACACACAGGGACCCCGTAGGAGCGAGCATGCTCGCGATGAGGCCGTCAGTTTCAACATCTTCGTTGGCTGATGCACCGCTATCGCGAGCGTGCTCGCTCCTACAGGGATTTTGTCGTTTGTGCTGTGCTTTGTTTCGTGTCGAAATTGCTTTTTTCTGCCGAAATGGCCAGGTAATTGCGCAATCTTTTTTAAAGTTTAAAGGCACAAATTAACTAATTTTCCTTCCCGCGCTCTTTGTCCATGATCGCTTCCAACAAGAAATGCGCAGGCACGCCCGCGCACACCGAAGTACGAACACGTACTCATCCTTGCCTTGGAGTTCGTCATGTCCACCACCGCTTCATCCGCCCCGCTCATCGAGAAACACACGATCGGGTACGTCCCCCCTGAGGATCGCCACGGAAAGGTCAAAGATCTGTTCACCCTGTGGTTCGGCGGCAACATCGCGCCGTTGCCCATCGTCACGGGCGCGCTCGGCGTGCAGTTGTTTCACCTGAATCTGGTCTGGGGCATCGTCGCGATCATCGTCGGTCACCTGGTCGGCGGTGTGCTGATGGCATTGCACTCGGCGCAAGGCCCGCAGATGGGCATTCCGCAGATGATCCAGAGCCGCGCACAGTTCGGTTCGCTGGGCGCGTTGCTGGTGGTGGTGATTGCCGGCGTGATGTACATCGGCTTCTTCGCCTCCAACATCGTCCTGGCCGGCAAGTCGTTGCATGGCGTGGTCGAGAGTGTGCCGGTGTCGGTCGGCATCATCCTCGGCGGCCTCGGCTCAGGGATCATCGGCATCATCGGCTACCGTTTCATCCACGTGCTCAACCGCATCGGCACCTGGGTGCTGGGCCTGGGCATCGTGCTGGGCTTCGGCTACATCCTGACCCATGTGCAGACCGACGACTTCCTGACCCGTGGCAGTTTCAACATCTCCGGCTGGCTGGCCACGGTGTCGCTGGCGGCGCTGTGGCAGATTGCGTTCGCACCCTACGTGTCCGACTACTCGCGATACCTGCCCAAGGACGTCAAGGTCAGCTCGACCTTCTGGGCGACTTACCTCGGCTCGTCGCTGGGTTCGATCCTGTCTTTCGTATTCGGCGCCGTCGCCGTGCTGGCCACGCCAGTGGGCATGGACACCATGGACGCGGTGAAACTCGCCACCGGTGCCATCGGCCCGCTGATGCTGGTGCTGTTCCTGCTCAGCGTGATCAGCCATAACGCCCTGAACCTGTATGGCGCCGTGCTCTCTGTGATCACGTTGCTGCAAACCTTCGCCCACCGCTGGATTCCGACTGCTTCGAGCCGGGCGGTGTTGTCGTTGATCATCCTGGCCGGTTGCTGCGTGGCGGCCATCGGTGCCTCGGCGGATTTCATCGGGCACTTCGTCGACCTGGTGCTGGCGTTGCTGGTGGTGCTGGTGCCGTGGACCGCGATCAACCTCATCGACTTTTACGCGATCCACAAGGGTGACTACGACATCGCCTCGATCTTCCGCGTCGACGGCGGCATCTATGGCCGCTTCAACCCGCAGGCGTTGCTGGCCTATGCCATTGGCATCGTGGTGCAGATCCCGTTCATGAACACGCCGATCTACACCGGTCCCGTGGCGGTGCATATCGACGGTGCCGACCTGTCGTGGCTGGTGGGCCTGATCGTTACGACGCCGCTGTACTACTGGCTGGCGAACCGCGATACCGCTTATCGCCGGCGCCAGAACATGGCCGGTCTGATGCCGACCAACAGTTGATCGGGACTCTGGAACAGGCGTACCGAGTTGAAATGATTGTGTAATTCGTGATGGCTGTTTGTCAGGCGTATGGCTATGCTCAGCGAGTTTGCCAAACGCCATTGATAAACAACCACAGTGAAACCATGAGCCAATCAGACACGCGTGCGACTGTTCTAGCGCTGTATCCAGAAGATTCCCGCGAGGCGGCGGCGCTGCTCAAGCAGGCCGTGCCGCTGATGGTTCGTCACAACATTCCGCCCAACCCGGTGCACTACGCGCTCTGGTACACCTACAGCAAAGGCCAGGAGCCGGAACTCAACCGGCACCTGGACCGGGTCGTCAACGATTTCGACTGCTTTCCGCCGGAGTCGGCCGCCAGGCTGTTTCGCGAGTACATCATCCGCGATGAACTGGCGGACGCCCGCTCCGGGCAGCAGGAAGCAATCAATCTGGTCGACGACATGGAGCGCGATGTTTCGCGCAGCGTGAAAGGCAACCAGAACTTCCAGGCCAGCCTTGGCCAGTACCTGCAAATGCTCGAAGAACCGGCCAGCGAGCGTTTGCCAAGCATCCTCATCCAGTTGCAACACAGCACCCGGCTGATGCAGAGCCAGCAGGAACACTTCCTCGCCCAGTTGCAGTCTGCGCAGCACGAGATCAAAAGCCTGCGGGACAAACTGGAGCGCGCCCAGTTGGCGGCGACCCTCGATGGCCTGACCGAATTGCTCAACCGCACCACCTTCAACCGCAAGCTTGAGCAGGCGATGAACAATACGCCTGCAGGCGTATCGCTGGTCATGCTGGATATCGACCACTTCAAGCAATTCAACGACCAGTACGGCCATCCCCTGGGCGACCGCGTGCTTCAGCATGTCGCCCAGGTGCTGCGCGATTCGCTGCCCGGCGAAGCGTTCGCGGCGCGTTATGGCGGTGAGGAGTTTTGCGTGGTGCTCAAGGATTGCCCTGATCTGGCGGCTGCCGGCGCTTTTGCAGAGCGCCTGCGTCTGAAAATCCAGTCGCTGCGGGTCAAGGCCCGGGGCACCGACACCGTGCTGGACACCATCACCGCGTCGTTCGGCGTGGCCCATGCACTGCCCGGCGACACACCGGAAAGCCTGGTGACCCGCGCCGACGACGCGCTGTACCAGGCCAAGCGCAACGGGCGTAATCAGGTACGGCAGCAGCCCGACCTGGCGCTCGGGACCGTTTAGCCAATGACCTGTTCGCGATGGTGTACGCCGACCTGCCTTTGCTCCGTTCTTCTGTAGGAGCGAGCAAGCTCGCGATGGACGTCAACGATAACGCGGGAGGCCTGATGCCCCGCGGTGTTTTTTCGTCCATCGCGAGCTTGCCGCAAGCGGGCACCCGCTCCTGCAGGGATCTTCAGTGATGGCAACTGACCCAATTCAAGGATTGAGCCAGTTGCCGATGTCGCCAGGTCAGTGGAATGGAAAGATGTAGTTCATCCATGCGGCCATGCGCAGGAGGATCTTGCGCATCATCGCGATGTGATGGAAATGCTGGCTGTACAGCGCCGCCTGGCCGTAGGCCCCGCCGGGCATCTGGTCGACGTATTTGGCATAGTCGGGATCGGTGATCTCAATGATCACCGGTACCCGGCCGGCCGGTGGCGAACCGGTGAAACCGATCAGCGTGCCCGAAGGCTGGACCTGGCCTTCGGCAATGACCGACACGACGGTTTTGACCTTGCCTTCAAACACCCGCCCGGGAATGCCGTCGAAAGCGACTTCGGCCTCGTCGCCTTCGGTCAGGCGCAACAGGCTGTTCTGACGCATCCACGCCGAGAAGTAATGCCCTTCGGCGGGAATGAACACCATCGATGGACGCAGCGGCAATTTGGTCGCCATCATGCCCGCACGCAGCGAAACATGGGTGACGAAGCCCTTGCTCGGCGCACGCACCGTGGTGTTGTCGAGTTCGTACTGCGCGTTGTCCAGTTGTGCCTTGAGGTCGTCACTGCGGGCAATCACCAAGTCCAGTTCCCGTTGGGTACTGAAGTTACGCTTGATCAGCTCGGTGATCCGGGCGCGATCGGCCTGGGCGGCAATCAGCTGCGCCTTGAGGGACTTGACCCGGTACTCGAAAGGCGCGGGGTCGATGCGAAACAGCACATCGCCTTTTTCCAGGGGCTGGTTGGTCTTCACCGGTACGTCGATCACCTGGCCACTGACCACGGGAATCACCGGAACCGATACGAAATAGGAACGCGCCACCTCGGAGTAGGGGTGGTTATAGTTCATGGTGAAAACCAGCGCACCGACGATCACGATCCCGCCCAGCACCGCCGTGGGCACCGTCCATTTGTTCAGGGGAATGCGGAAGATCTTGAAGATGGCTACGCAGAGTGCCGCATACGTCAGTATGAGTAATAGATCCATGGCTTAGATGCCCTCACCGAGATTGTCCGTTGGCAGTTTGCCCGGTGCCGTGCCCACCGACGCTTCGAGGCGCGCGATTCGGTCCTGCAGTTCGGCGACCTGTTGTTCGAGGTGAACCACATGGTACTTGGCTGAATGCCCGTCACTGAAACCCCAGCCCCGGTCCTCTCGATAGGCCATCGCCCAGATCCACAGGAACGGCCAGAGCGCGTGCAGGGTGAACAGGCTGACCCAGCCGGTGGCGTGGATCGCGTCCTGGTGGGGGTGGTTGCGGTGGACGGCAATTTCATAGGGGATGTCGTGGAGCAGGATGATCCCGTAAAACAAGACGAGCGCGACAAAAATCAGCACGCCCAATGCAAAGTAGTCAAGCATGAATCACTCCTTTTGAAGCAGGTAACGTGTGCGCATGAGTGTAGCCGTTGAATCTACACTTGACTGAAGTGCGGGTATCCAACTGGAACGACCGGTGCCTTGCCAAAGCGTCACCCCTTATAGAAGCACACTCCGACGAGGTGAACTCATGCCAAGCAATGATCAATTCGAGAGGGCGCCTGTACTTGACCCTGTCGAGCGCATTACCGAGGTGATCTTCGGCCTGCTGATGGCCATGACGTTCACCGGCACCATCAGCGTGGCCACGGCAGACCAGTCCGCCGAACGCACGATGATGATTGCCGCGCTCGGCTGCAATATCGCCTGGGGACTGGCCGATGCGGTCATGTATCTGCTGCGCGCGCTGGTCGAGCGCACGCGCAGGATCAAGTTGTACCTCTCCCTGCGCAATGGCGCGGACGCCGCGGCCGGTCAGGCGCTCATTGCCCAGGTATTGCCGATGCAATTCGCCACGGCGGCCGGCAGCGAGGGTCTGGAGTTGTTGCGCCGTCGGCTGCTTGAACAGCCTCCCTTGCCGATCAGGGCCGGCCTCGGCTGGAAGGACTTCAGGGGGGCTCTGGGTGTTTTCCTGCTGGTCGTGTGCTCGACATTCCCGCTGGTGGTGCCGTTCATATTGCTCGATCAGACGGCACTGGCCATCCGCCTGTCCAACCTGATCGGTATTTTGGTGCTGTTCATCGCAGGCTGGATGCTCGCCAGATACGCTGGCGCCACGCAATGGCAAGGTGGGGTGATCGTGGCTGCCACGGGGGCCGTGCTGATCCTGGCAATCATTGCGCTCGGTGGCTGACAACTGGACATAATTCAACACACTAAGGACTCGTTCTCATTTACAATTGCCCTTCCATTTACGTCGGGCAGTCCGGTATGGATGTACTTGCCACTATCCATCTTCATTTATCCCAATGGGTGATCGAGCCGGTCACCCGGCAGTTCCTGGGCATTTTCGACTTCAACGGTCGGCTCGGTCTAGCCTTTCTCTGCATGTCTTACGGCGTCGCCTATTGCCTGTTCCGGCACCGCAAATCCCGGGGCCTGACCGAGGCGCGCTCGTTCCTGCAATTCATCGGCGGCGGTCGGGTTTACCTGCACCGCTCGGCGCTGCTCGACTACCGCTATTACTTCGTACTCGCCATTCTCAAGGTTGCCCTGGTGCTGCCCATCGTCGGCCTGGTCGATCCGTATGTCTTGCGTTCAGCGGACTACATCGCGTTCTTCACCAACCTGTGGGGCGCGCGTACGCAAGTGGAGGAGAATCTGGCGCTGACCCTGCTCTATGGGCTCGGCGTTTTCCTGGTCAAGGATTTCAGTCATTACTGGGGCCATCGCGCGTTTCATTCGCGGTATCTGTGGGCCTTCCACAAGGTCCATCATTCGGCGCCCGTGCTGGTGCCGGCGACGGCCAGCCGGGTGCACTTTCTGGAAGAGGTGGTGGAAAAGCTCACGGACATCATCTGCCTCGGCGCCTTTGCCGGTGTCTTCTGGTACGCCTGTGGCGGGGAGATCAGCCGCTATACGCTGTTTGGCGTGACCTATATGGTGTTCATCTTCAATAGCCTGGCGGCCAACCTGCGTCACAGCCATGTCTGGTTCTCCTTCGGGCCAGTGCTTGAGCGGGTGTTGAGCAGCCCGGCGCAACACCAGATTCATCACAGCGATGCGCCGCGACACTTCAACAAGAACTTCGGCATCAATCTGTCACTGTGGGACTGGATGTTCGGCACGCTGTACGTCACCCGGTCCACTCCCGAGGTCATCGATTTCGGCACCGGTGAACAGGATCACGAACGCTACCTGACGCTGCAGGGTTTGATCGTCACGCCGTTTGTGGATATCGCCCGTAGACTTTTCTCCGCCAAACGCCCGGGCGTACAGCCTGAACGCGGATCTGATCCGTATTTTTCAGCGCAATCTGCCTCTGTAACGAAAACAGCCGTCCGCCCACAATAAGTCTTCGGTACGCCGTTCGGGCAGCGCCCGGCGCCCGCTGTACCGCCAATTCATAGTGGGGAGGCCACATGGCCAGGATGACGATTTTTCTCGGCGGTTTTCTGCTGTTGACCCTTCTGATCGGTGTGCTGGCGACGATTCCGCCGGGCTGATCACTGCGGATCGAGGAGGGTCTTGGCGGGGAGTCGGTCTGCAGACTTCTTCCCCAGCCAAATCAGGCACTCTGCCGATCAATATCGCGGCGCAGCACCACAGCGGTGGTGATGTCTTCGACGGACTCGTGACTGGCTACCGCATCCCTGACGCGGTTCAGGTCATCGATGGTCCGCGATTCGACCTCAATGACCAGATCGAGCTGGCCACTGACCGAGGAGACTCGACGTACCTGCGAGTTTTGCGCAAGCAAGTCCAGCAAGCTGATGGCGGGTGTGCGTTTGAGGGATACAAGCAGGATGGCGCGAATCACGTTGGCATCGATTTCGCCGATATCGGCCCGGTAGCCCCTGATCACGCCACTGCGTTCAAGGTTGATGACTCGCTCGCTGGTAGCGCTTCTTGAAAGCCCGATTCTCGCTGCCAGGGCCTTGAGGGCGATTCGAGCCTCTTTGGAAAGAATTTCGAGTATTTCGCGATCTTTCGTGTCCAGGTCGCGCATCAGAACTCCCTAAGTTTGCTACCGAAATTGTGCCGGTCGATTCCGACAATATGCAGGCTGAAGCCGACCGCATACCTACTGCCGTCCAAGGCTTTGCGTGCCAAGCTATCTGAAAAAAATGGCTTGGAAAACAACTACCATGACAAATCTTTCCCATCCTGCTCCCCAGTTCTCGACAGGGGATGCCGAAAAACTCAGTGAGCAGCTTTTCAACGTTATCGGTACGGCCACGCCGCTGGATGGCGAGCGCGACCGCAACTATCGGTTGAACACAGGCACCGATGCAGGGTGGATTCTGAAAGTCGTCAATTCGACTGAACCGCGCGTAGAAAGCGAGTTTCAAACGGCCATTCTCAGTCATCTGGCCAGTCACAACCCCGAGCTTACCGTGCCTTTTCTCAAGAAGAGTCTTGCGGGTGAATATCTGGCCTCGGCGGTAGCTCCCAGCGGCGAAACCCACGCGGTCCGCCTGGTCAGCTGGTTGCACGGAACGCCGCTTGCCGAGGTCGAGCGTACGTTCGAATTGATGCGCAGCCTTGGCCAATCCTTCGGTGAGATAGATCGTGCGCTTCAGGGCTTCATGCATCCAGGCGCGGTTCGCGATCTCGACTGGGACTTGCGTCACGCCGCGCGTTCGCGCTCACGCCTGCACTTCGTGAAAGATCCTGGCAGACGGGCCATTCTGGAGCGCTTTATCGAGCGTTTCGAAACAACGGTTCAACCGAAGCTTTCGCGTCTGCGGGCACAGGTCATTCACAATGACGGCAATGACTGGAATATTCTCGTCGACTCCGGCAATCACCGGAAAGTCTCAGGCGTCATCGACTTTGGCGACGCGGTCCATACGATTCTGATTGCCGAAGTCGCCATTACCTGCGCCTATTCCATTCTCGACATGGAAGATCCAATGGGCGCGGCGGCCGCCCTCACGGCCGGTTTCCATGAAAAGTACCCTCTGCAGCCGGAAGAGCTGGACGTCCTCTTCAATCTCATTGCGATGCGCCTGGTCACAAGCGTCACGCTGTCGGCATCGCGATACGACCGCACGCAGGACAACCCCTACCTCGGCATCAGCGAAGCGCCGGCCTGGCGCCTGCTGGAGAGGATGGATCGCATGAACCCTCGTCTGGCGACTGCGATCTTGCGCAAAGCCTGCGGTTTTGACGCGATCGAAGGCGCTGGTGCGATTCGCCGCTGGGTTGCCGAAAACAGGCAGTCTTTCGCAGATATCGTGCGTCCATCCGCGGCAACCATGAACAAGGCGATTGCGCCGTTCGCAGATGCTTCCCATGAGATGACTATCGCTTCAGCCGAGCAGCGTCCGGCGCAGGCAACGAAGTGGTGGAATGATTTTTGTGCCGAACACAAGGTGCCGCTCGGCATCGGGCCATGGGGCGAGGAAAGAACCATCTACACCGACGCCGCGTTTGAATCGCGCTTCATTGAAGGACAGCGTCGGATCATTCACGTGGGTGTCGACTTGATCATGCCCGCCGGGACACCTCTGTATACGCCCGTTGCCGGTGTGGTGCAGAGCGTCGAGGTCGAGCATGAGCCGCTTGGCTATGGTGGCTTGATCATGCTCCGGCACTCGCCCGAAGGTTGCCCGCCGTTCCTGACGCTGTGGGGGCACATGGCTCACGAAGCGCTGGCGCGCCTCAAGCCCGGGGACCACCTGGAGGCTGGCGCGCTTGTAGGGTACATGGGGGCGGACACGGAAAATGGCGGGTGGATTCCCCATGTGCATTTCCAGATGTCCACCGACACCGGGTTGAAAGCGGGCGAGTTCATCGGCGTGGGTGAACGGGCTTATCTTGACGTATGGGCCGACCTCTTCCCCGACACATCGAGTCTCGCGGGGATTCCGCCGGAAACCTACTGCCAGGACGGACGCACCAAGGCGCAGATCATTGCGCAGCGCAAGAAGTTGCTGCTGCCAAACCTGTCGATTTCCTACTCGGATCCGATCAAGTTCGTTCGCGGTGACGGGGTCTGGTTGATCGACAACTTTGGCAGGGCGTACCTGGATTGCTTCAATAACGTGTGCCATCTCGGTCACTCCCATCCAGACGTGGTGCAGGCACTTTCGCGGCAGGCTGCACGCCTGAACACCAACACGCGTTACCTGCACGATAACATCGTGGAGTATGCCGAGCGGCTCACCGCTACCTTGCCTGAAGGTCTGGCGGTCGCATCCTTCGGGTGTTCAGGCAGTGAAGCCAACAGCCTCATGCTCCGGATGGCGCGCAATCACACGGGGCGTAACGATGCAATTGTGCTGGATTGGGCTTACCACGGCACAACCCAGGAGTTGATTGACCTCAGTCCTTACAAATACAAGCGTAAAGCCGGCAAAGGGCGTGCCGATCATGTGTTTGAGGCGGCCGTTCCCGATGCCTACCGTGCTGCGCAACACTGGCCATTCGAGGAACTGGGCAAGCGTTTCGCCGAAAGCGTGGCCGACCAGATCGAGGTCATGCGCAAGCAGGGCAGATCGCCGGCTTTCTTTTTGGCGGAGTCCATTCCAAGTGTCGCCGGGCAACTGTTCTTCCCGGAAAACTACTTGAAAGAAGTCTATGCAATGGTTCGTGCCGAGGGCGGTCTTTGCCTGGCTGACGAAGTCCAGGTCGGCTTTGGCCGTGTAGGCAGTCACTGGTGGGCGTTTGAAACCCAGGGTGTGGTTCCCGATGCAGTTTCCATGGGCAAACCCATTGGCAATGGGCATCCCATGTCGGCGGTTGTGACCACGCGTGAGATTGCGGACAGCTTCAACAATGGCATGGAGTACTTCAATACGTTTGCCGGCAGCCCGGTCTCATGTGCTGTAGGACTCTCGGTGATCGATGTGATTGAACGCGATAACCTGAAACTCAACGCACTGACCATTGGCAACTATCTGCTCGAAGGTTTTCGCAAGCTGCAGCAGCGATACGATGCGATAGGCGATGTACGCGGGCTGGGTCTGTTCCTTGGAATAGAACTTGTGACGGATCGCAAAACCAAGGTTCCCGCCACGGAACTGGCCAAAAAGGTGGCCGATGGGGCCAGGGAGCGAGGAGTCTTGATCGGTACCGAAGGCCCCTTTGACAATGTTCTTAAGATGCGGCCATCGATGATTTTCAGTCGAGCCAATGCTGATTTTCTGCTTGAGGTCCTGGACGACAGCTTCAAGGCCGCACTCCAGTAAATCCCACGCTATCCGACATTGTGTCGGCCAACTCCGGCAATGTGTCAGGCAGGCTGACACCTTGCCGGGTGCTTTCGAAAGTTGCCTATGCAAGACTTTTCATGACGGCCGGGTGAATAACCCCAAAAAACAAAAATAATTCTTCCAAGGTGCCATCCAATGCTGACTAAAAAGCTCAAGGGTTTGATTGTCGCTTCCACTGTGGCGGCTGCAGCGCTACTTTCCACCTCGGTTGTTCACGCTGATGATTTGAAGTCGATCCAGGATGCCAAAGAGATTCGTATCGCCATGAGCGGTCAATACTCTCCCTTCAGCTTTGCAAACGAGCAGAACCAGATTGTCGGGTTCGATGCCTCTATCAGCGAGGCACTGGCTGAGCGGATGGGAGTAAAGGTGAAGATCGTCACGACTCCATTCGACGGGATAATCGCAGGGCTTCTCGCGAAAAAATATGACGCCATTATCGCTTCCATGACCATTACCCCGGAGCGCCAGAAGGCAGTGGATTTCGTTGGGCCTTATTACCATGCCGGTCGTACGATCGTTGTGAAGGACGATTCTTCGATTAAAAGTCTCGATGATCTCAAAGATGTAAGTGTTGGCGTTACCCTCGGCGATGCTCACGATAAATGGGCCAGGGCCCGCGGCAACCTGAAGGTCAGAACGTACAAAGGTCTTCCCGAAATGCTGGTCGATCTTGATGCCGGACGTATCGACGCGATTGTGATGGACAGTGTTCCAGTGTTGGTCGCCGTCAAGGAAACAGGGCAGAAGGTTCGCATCATCACTCTACCGGATAGCGATGGCGCTCTTGAAGGCATGGGGATTGCGCTGCGCAAGAATAACCCTGAACTCAAGGCGACGATGCAGAAGGCGCTTGAAGACATGCTCGCCGATGGCACCTACGAAAAGATCTCGATGAAGTGGATTGGCAACGATATTCGCTGATTCGTATTTAGCATGGCTCGACTTCTCGTCGAGCCAGCCAATCAGACTTTTCCGAGCCTTCCCATGGATCTGACACTCATACAGCGCACATACCCATTTTTCCTGGAGGCAGCCTGGATTACGGTGCAGATCTCTGTACTTGCACTTCTACTGGGTTTCCTGGTCGCAATCGTGCTGGTTGCGGCCCGGTTGTCCACTGCTTTGACCTTGCGATGTCTTGCAAGACTCTACATAAGCGTTTTTCGCGGCACGCCCTGCCTGGTTCAGCTGTTCATCATTTACTTTGGTGGACCGCAGATCGGACTGGAACTGGAGCCGTTTGCTGCAGGCGTCATCGGCCTGGGCCTGAACATCGCCGCCTACATGGCCGAATCCATTCGTGGCGCTATCACCAACGTCGACCCTGGCCAGGAAGAAGCTGCGCGTTCAATTGGTTTCGGGCGGGGCCAAACCTTATGGTTCATCACTTTGCCGCAAGCGGCGAAGCTGATGATAAGGCCACTGGGAGTGAACGCTGTCGCACTGATCAAAGGTTCCGCATTGGTGTCGACGATCTCCGTTGTCGAACTTTCCTATACAGCGCAACGCTTTATCAGTTCAACATACAAACCCTTTGAGATCTTCATGGTGTCTGCACTGCTTTACATCGTGATGGTCTACTCGGTCAGATTCGTTGTCGACTATCTCGATAATCGCTTCGCGGCAAGGTGAGAACATTCAGATGCAAGGCCTCGATCTAAGTATAGTTACTCCCTATTCCGAGTTGCTGGCGACCGGTCTTTGGTGGACGGTTGTGATGTTTTTAAGTTCCAGCGTATTGAGCTTGATGGCAGGGGTAGCCTTTGCACTTATCGTTCTTTATGCGCCCAGGGTGTTGGCTCTGCCCGTGCGTTTCATTACGTGGTTGCTCATGGGAACGCCACTCCTGCTTCAGTTGTACTTGATTTATTATGGCCTTGTGCAAGTAGGCGTTGATATTCCTGCACTGGTGGCTGGCATCATTGGTCTCAGTTTGCACTTCGCTGTCTACAATGCCGACGTTATTCGTGCCGGCGTGGTGTCGGTGGACCCGGGGCAGATTGAAGGTGCGCGCTCCATTGGTCTCAGCCGTGGACAGACGCAGCGTTACGTCATCGTGCCGCAAGCGCTTCGCAAAACTATTGCCCCGCTGGGAAATAACCTGATTGTCCTTTTAAAGGATACCTCGCTGGTTTCCATTATCGGTATTGCGGAGTTGGTGTACAGCGCACAACTTGCCGTGAGCGAGACCTATAGCCCATTCGAGTTTTATCTGACTGTTGCGGTTATTTATTATGCAGCCAATCTTGTTCTCGAAGCCGGCCTGCATCTTCTCGAAAACAAGGTAGAGATGTCACGATGAGCAGAAATGAATTCATGGTTGAAGTGAAGGGTGCTCGCAAGGCTTACGGAGAACTTGAAGTACTCAAGGGCATCGATCTTTCGGTCTCGCGCGGACAAATCGTCGCCATCATCGGCCCAAGCGGGTCTGGCAAGAGTACGCTACTGCGCTCGATCAACCATCTGGAAGTACTCAACGATGGCGAGATCTGGCTGGAGGGCGAGCAAGTCAACCGGCCATTGAAAGGTCGTGCCTTTGAGCAACATATAAACGCTGTGCGTCAGCAGATGGGCATGGTGTTCCAACACTTCAATCTGTTTCCGCACTTGACCGTGTGTGAAAACATCGCGCTTGGCCCGATAAAACTCAAGGGGGTCACGAAAAAGGCCTCTCGTGAGTTGGCAATGGAATATTTGTCGAAGGTCGGATTGGCCAACAAAATCGATGAGTATCCTTCTCGCCTGTCGGGCGGGCAGAAGCAGCGCGTCGCCATCGCCAGAGCACTGGCGATGCAGCCAAAAGTCATGCTGTTCGATGAGGCTACATCGGCTCTGGACCCTGAGCTTGTCGAAGAGGTCAACCTGGTCATGAAGCAGCTCGCTGCGGAGCACATGACCATGTTGATCGTCACCCATGAAATGCGCTTTGCCGGTGAAGTCGCGGACCGGATCGTCTTCATGGACGGCGGAGTTGTAGTGGAGGAAGGGGCGCCGCAGGAGATCCTGCAGAACCCTGTCCACGAACGAACCCGGTCGTTCCTGAAAAAGCATTTGCACGATAGATAAGGTGCGCGTTCATCTTTCGAACATCCCTTCACGTATTCGAATCGAATGTGGGTGCACCCACCGGCGCTCACTGATATTCATCATGCCGGCGCCACCAGGGCCCGGTTTCATTGCGCCCCCTGGGCGCGCGGTCGAGCCATTGGTACATGCTCCACAACCCGTCCAGACCCCGGGCGTAGGTGGAATAGGTGTGATAAATCTCGCCGTTCTCCAGCACAAAGGTGCTCAACCCCGGCCGGTCGCGGGTGTAGGTTGACGCATCGGTGCCACAGGTCGCGGCGAACTGTTTCACCGGTTCCGGGACCTGGCTCGCATCCATCGCATGCCCGCCGCGCTGGTAGTTGTACTCGACCCGTCCTTCGCGCTGCTGGGCTTCGCTGAAGTAGACGTTGAAGTCGGCGGTGAAGTCGCTGTCGGCGGCCGAGGCCCAGGGGAAGGTCCAGCCCATCCGGCGCTTGTAGGCCTGCAGTTTCGCCAGCGGTGCGCGGGATATCGCCATCAGGGTCACGTCATGGTTGGCCAGGTGGATGACGACGGGTTCGAAGCCATCGGCAATGGCTGAGCAGGAAGGGCAGCCGGCCGTATAGTCGGGGCCGAACATGAAGTGGTAGACCAGCAGTTGCGAGCGCCCTTGAAAGAGCTCGGCCAGGGTTGCGCTGCCGTTATCGGTATCGAAGCGGTAGGTCTTGTCGAGGCGAACCCAAGGCAGTGCCTGGCGTTGTCGCGCCACCTCGTCACTGCGCCGGGTCAGGGCCTTTTCCGCTTCGAGCAGTTGCAAACGTGCCGCCAGCCATTGTTCCCGGGTTACGGTTTTGTGGGTGTTCATCGCTGTACGCTCCTGGTGAAAGGTCGTGATTTAGACTAAACCCGGGTGTCGAATGAGGGGAGTGACAAGCGTGGCGGGATTTCGATGGACTCGATGATCATGGCCGCCGCCCAGGCGCTGGCAGCGGGCAATCCGCTGGGGGCACTGGACCGCGTGGCCTTGCGCGACGATGCGTCGGCGCTGGCCCTGCGCGGTATCGCCATGGCGCAACTGGGCGATCTGGTGCGGGCCCGGGCACTGGTCAAGCGCGCACAACGGGCCTTTGCGCCAAGGGAAATACTGGCCCGGGCGCGCTGTGTGGTGGCCGAGGCCGAAATCGCCCTGGCGTCACGGGAACTCGGCTGGCCGGTCAAAGTGCTTGAAACGGCGCGGGTCACCCTTGAGCAGCACGGTGACCGGGTCAATGCCGCCCATGCGCGGTATCTGCAAATCCGCCGTTTGCTGCTGATCGGTCAGCTCGATGAGGCGCAGCAGTTGCTGGCCGAGCTCGACCCCGGCCCCTTGCCGCCAGCATTGCGGGCAACCCATGAACTGGTGCTGGCGGGGATCGCCATTCGACGCCTGCAATCCCAGGCGGCGCGGGATGCGTTGACAAGGGCCAGGCAGGCGGCCGGCCAAGCGGGGATTGCCGCGTTGATGGCCGAAGTCGAACACGCCGCGCATTTGCTCGACGCCCCCGCGGCACGCCTGATAGCCCGAGGTGAGGTACGGCCGCTGTTGCTCGATGAAGTGCAAGCGTTGCTCGGATCAACGTCTCTGGTGGTGGATGCCTGCCGCTACACGGTACGTGGCTGTGGCATGTCGGTGTCGCTCGCGACGCGTCCGATCCTGTTCATGCTTGTCCGCGCACTGGCCGAAGCGTGGCCCGCCGATGTTGCGCGGGAGACGCTGATCGCCCGGGCGTTCCGCCTGAAGCTCGCGGATGAATCCCATCGCGCCCGGCTTCGCGTGGAAATCGGCAGGCTGCGTCAAGCACTCAAGCCCTTGGCCGGCATCACCGCGACGGCTCGCGGTTTTGCCCTGCAATCACCGGTGTGTACGCAGGTGGTGACGCTGGCGCCACCGGTCGAGGAAAAATTTGCCGCGGTATTTGCCTGCCTCGCCGATGGCGAGTCGTGGTCGAGTTCCGCCCTGGCACTGGCGCTGGACACCAGCCAGCGTACGGTGCAACGGGCGCTCGATACACTGGCGGAGCAGGGCAAGGTGCAGTGGTTTGGCCATGGCCGCGCGCGGCGCTGGATGACACCGCCGGTGCCGGGATTCGCGACGACCTTGTTACTCCCGGCGCCGCTGCCCGGTGGTTAGGATGAACGCCACCAACCCCAATGAGGAATGCCGGAATGAAACACGCAAGCGCAGAAATCATTCGTGAATATGGCCCGTTTGCCGATGTCGACCATGTGTGCGGTGTCACCTGGGACGGCGAAAAGGTCTGGTTCGCCACCAACAGCAAGATCAACGCCCTGGACCCGGAAAGCGGCAAGGTGCTGCGCTCGATCGATGTCGCGGCCCATGCCGGTACCGCGTTCGATGGCGAGCATCTGTTCCAGATCGGCGAAGACCGCATCCATAAAATCGACCCGCGCAGCGGTCGCATCCTCTCGACGATTCCTGCCCCCGGCGCAGGCACCGATTCGGGGCTGACCTGGGCCGAAGGGACGTTGTGGGTAGGCCAGTACCGAGAACGCAAGATCCACCAGATCGACCCCGAGACCGGCAGGATCCTGCGCACCATCGAGTCCAACCGTTTCGTCACCGGTGTGACCTGGGTGCAAGGTTCGCTGTGGCATGGCACCTGGGAGGGCGACGAGAGTGAACTGCGGCGCATCGACGCGCAAACCGGTGAAGTACTGGAGAGTCTCAGGATGCCGGAAGGCGTCGGTGTGTCGGGACTGGAGTCCGATGGCGGCGAGCGGTTGTTCTGCGGTGGCGGCGATAGCGGCAAGGTAAGGGTAGTGCGCCGGCCTTCGTGATGTGTTGCAGCAAGCTCGCTCCCACAAGGGAACTGTGTGGTTTTCAGAGGCAAAAAAAAGAGCCTCAAAGCTCTTTGATGGGGAGGAAGTAGAGCCGTTGAGGCTCAAGATGCGCATGAAGCAGGCGGTGAGCTTGGTAGGGGTTCAGTTCACTCACCACCTACGCAGCGGCTTGTTGAGCAACCAAGCGGCTGCGTAGCTTCATCCTAGAAAGACCGAGTGTTTCACTCAAGTACCGCTAGTCGCGTCTCCCGGCCAGCCGGCGCGGTGCAACGCCTTGAGCAAGGTGTCGGTATCCAGCCCCTGTACCCCGTGGCCGTTGCCCTCGATCGTGTCGGCGGCGAGCAGGGCATTGATGATGGCTTCTTCCACGGCCTCGGTGGCGGCCAGGAACAGCTCGCTGATGTGGTCGTTGTTGACCATGCTCAGGTTGTCGGTGGTCGGTGCTTTTTTGCTTTCGTACGCGGCCGGTGGCACGTGATCGTTGCCGGTGGCGAAGGCGATGAAGATGTCGCCGCTGTGGTCTTCATTGCCGCCGCCGGTGCGGGCCAGGCCGAGGCTGGCGCGCTGGGCCAGGCGGGTGCATTGGTGCGGCAGCAACGGCGCATCGGTGGCCAGGCAGACCACGATCGAGCCCATGCCCGGATGGGGCAGCGAGGCTTTGCGGAACGGCGAATCGACCCATTCCATGTGGCGCCCGACCGGATAGCCGTCGACGCGCAGTTCCTTGCGGGTGCCATGGTTGGCCTGGACAATCGCGCCGACCGTCCAGCCGCCCTGGGCCCTGTTCAAGCGTCGCGACGCGGTGCCGATGCCGCCCTTGAATTCGTGGCAGATCATGCCGCTGCCACCGCCGACATTGCCTTCGGTCACCGGGCCGCTTTCGGCGTTGCGCACGGCCTCGGCCACGTGCTCGGGCTTGACGTGAAAACCGTTGATGTCGTTGAGCAGGCCATCGAAGGTTTCCAGTACCACTGGCATGTTCCAGTAGAGGCGCCCGTCATCGGGTTGCTGTTCACGGTCGAGCACGATCAGCGCATCGCGCACCACGCCCAGGCTGTGGGTGTTGGTGAAGGCGACGGGGCTGGTCAGCAAGCCTGCTTCGCGAATCCACTCCAGCCCCGTGGCGTCGCCATTGCCGTTGAGCACATGCACACCGGCAAAGCACGGTTGCCGGCTGGTGGAGCCGGCGCGCGGTTCGATGACAGTGACACCGGTGAGAATGTCGCGGCCGTTGGCGGTGCGTCCTCGCACATTGCAGTGGCCGACCCGTACGCCGGACACGTCGGTGATGGCATTGAGCGGGCCGGGTTGCAGTTGGCCAAACTGGATGTTCAGGTCGCGGGCACGTGGTTTCATGGTTTTCTCATTTTCAAATCGTGGCAGGAAAAAGGCACGGGCTGTGTACCGCAGCCCGCTCCCACAGGGTCAGTGGTGTGTTTATTGGCCGTTCTTGACCTTGCTCCAGATCCGCGTCCGCACCCGTTCGGTAGCAGGCGGCAATGGCTGGAGGGTGAACAGGGTGGCCATGGCTTCGGCTGGCGGATAGACGGCCGGGTTGTTGCGGGTCGCTTCGGCCACCAGTGCGGTCGCGCTGCGGTTGCCGTTGGGGTAGTTGAGGTGGTCGCTGACCGGGGCGATGACTTCAGGGCGCATCAGGTAGTCGATGAAGGCCATGCCTTGCTCGGGGTGCGGGGCGTCCTTGAGCAGCACCAGGGTGTCGAACCACACCGGCGCACCTTCCTTCGGCAGGCTGTAGGCGATCTTCACGCCGTTGCCGGCCTGCTCGGCGGTGGTCTTGGCTTCGAGCATCGCGCCGGACCAGCCGACCGCCACGCAGATGTTGCCGTTGGACAGGTCGCTGATGAACTTCGACGAGTTGAAGTAGGCGATGTGCGGACGCAGCTTGAGCAGCAGGGCTTCGGCCTTCTTGTAGTCTTCGGGGTTGGTGCTGTTGGGCGGCAGGCCGAGGTAGTGCAGGGCGACCGGCAGCATCTCCGATGGCGAGTCGAGCATGGCCACGCCGCATTCGCCGAGTTTGGCCAGGTTCTCTTCCTTGAATACCAGGTCCCAGGAATCCACCGGCGCCTTGTCACCCAGCACTGCGCGGACCTTGTCGATGTTGTAGCCGATGCCGTTGGTGCCCCACAGGTAGGGCACGGCGAACTGGTTGCCCGGATCGTTGTTGGCCAGTTTCGCCAGCAGATCGGTGTCCATGTTCTTGAAGTCCGGCATTTGCGCACGGGGCAGCGGGGCGAGGGCGCCAGCCTTGATCAGTGTGGGCAGACTGTAGTTGCTGGCCACCACCACGTCGTAGCCGCTGCGGCTGGTGAGCAGCTTGCCTTCGAGCACTTCGGCGCTGTCGAAGGTGTCGTAGACCGGCGCAATCCCGGTATCACGCTTGAAATCCTGGAGGGTGGCAGGGCCGATGTAGTCGTACCAGTTGTACACATGCACGGTCGGGGCTTCGACGGCAAAGGCCGACAGCGACACCGCCAGGCTGGCGCCCAACCCCAGATTGAAATACGAACGGTGACGACTCATGATGCGGCACTCCTGGCCTGTCGAGGCCGGTGGTAATCAGGAGTTTGCAGCGTATCGACCGGGGTGGCCTTTACCCATTCCCATCATGGGTTACTCAAAAGGGGTAGTGCGTGGACGCGTTGTTGAAAGAGTTGCCGGTGCACCAGGGGCTGGCGCGAGTCTTTACGGCGGTGGGGCGGGATGGTTTCTGGCGTGCGCTGGTCGATACCCTGCGCTTGCTGGTGCCGCTGGACAATGCGCTGGTGGCGCTGATGCGCCCGGGCCATGTGCCACGCCTGCTGAATGATTTCGATGCCAAGGGCAACACGGATGAGCAGGAAGAACTGGCGGACTATCGCGCCGGCATGTACCTGCTCGATCCGTTCTATCAGGCGGCTTGCGCGGGCATCGCCGATGGCTTGCACAGCCTCGATTCGGTGGCCCCCGACCAGTTCCAGCACAGCGAGTACTACCTCAGTTACTTCAGCACCGTGGTCGGTGGGGACGAGTTGCAGTTCATGGTCAATGTCGATGGCGCGGTGCTCGGCCTGTCCCTCGGGCGCTCGACGCGCTTCAGCCTCGAGGAGCAGGGCCGCCTGCTGTGCGTGCGTGACTGGGTGCTGGCAGCGATGCGTCGACACGTGGAATTGCTGCCGCCGCAGGGGGCGGTCGGCGAATCTCCGGCCGGCGATCTGGCGACCTTGCTCGATCGCTTCGACGCCCGCCTGACAACGCGGGAAATCGAAACCGCGCGTCTGATTCTCCGGGGCTTCTCCAGCAAGGCCATTGCCCAGCAACTGTGCATCTCCCCGGAAACGGTGAAAGTGCACCGGCGCAACCTCTATCACAAGCTCAACGTCAACGGGCATGGCGAGTTGTTTGCCCTGGTGCTGCGGCCGCGTTAATCCGGATTGCCTGGTTGACCAGACCGCCGCCGTTCGCGAGCAGGCTCGCTCCCACGGATGAACTGCATCCATTGTGGGAGCGAGCCTGCTCGCGAAGGGCGCTATGCGGTCTTCAGGCCTGCTGTTGTGGCCAATGCGCCTTGAGGTAGTCGATGAACACTTTCACCTTGCGCGTGTTGCGCCGGTGCGCCAGGTACAGCACGTAGACCCACGGCCCGAACGCGCTGGGCTCACGCCAGTACTGCGGCATCAACTCGACCAGTTCACCGCGGGCCAGATAGGGTGCGGCGCTCCATTGCGGGATGAACTGCAAGCCCTGGCCATCCAGCAGGCAGGCCAGCAGAAAGTCGTAGTTATCGCTGGCCACCCGTGGCGTCGGTTGGGTCAGGCGCATGCGCTGTTCACCTTGCGTGACCCACCAGAAGTGCCGGTTGAGCAGCGGATGGCGGAAGATCAGCCAGTCATGCTGCTGATAGTTTTCCAGTGAAACATCCTCGCCTTTGCGCGCCAGGTAAGCCGGGCTGGCGCAGAGCAACATCTGGTTTTCCACCAGCGGCTGCGCGATCACGCCGGGCAGGTCGATGGGGCCGTCGCGCAGGGCCAGGTCATAGCCGCCGTCCACCGGATCGTAGAAGTTATCGCTCAGGTCCATTTCCAGTTTGACCTGCGGATGCTCGGTCAAGAAGCGACAGCACACCTGATTGAGAAACGCCGGCGCGAACGAGGGCGGGGCGGTGATCCGCAGATCGCCGCGCAATTCATGCTGCAACTGCTCCACGTCTTCGGTGGCCAGTTGCAGTTGCATCAGCGCCTGGCGTGCGCCTTCCAGATAGATGCGGCCCGCCTCGGTCAGCGTCATGCGCCGGGTGGTGCGGTCGAACAGGCGCGTGCCGAGCTCTTCCTCCAGCTGGGCTACAGCCTTGGTCAGGGCCGAAGGGGTTTTGCCGAGCAGGTCGGCGGCACGGCTGAAATTACCCTGTTCGGCGGTGGCGACGAACATGGTCAGGGCACTCATTTTGTCCATTTATCTATTCCTGATAGGCACAGATGTTGTGCGGGAGCAGGCATTCAGTTCTTGATTCGGCTTGGCTAGTCTTGGCTACAGCCCAACAAAAATAAAGAGCCAACCCATGAAACAGATTCTGACCCTGGCCGCGTCACTCGCTCTGGCCTGTTCCTCGATGGAAAGTATGGCCGCTGTCGATCTCATCCTGCACAACGCCCGGGTGTACACCGCCGAGCCGGGCCAGCCCTTGCAGCAGGCCATCGCGGTGGAGAACGGCAAGGTCGCGGCGGTGGGTTCCGATGCCCAGGTGCTGGGGCTCAAACAGCCAGGCACGCGCATCGTCGATCTGGGCGGCAAGGTGCTGATGCCAGGGTTCATCGACTCGCACTCGCACACGGTCAAGGGCGGGCTGCAATTGCGTCAGGCCAACCTGGACGGTGAGTTGCTGCCGCTCGATGAATTGGAGAAGCGCCTGCGTCAGTGGCGCGAAGACGGCAAGGCCAAGCGTGGCGATGTCCTCAGCGTCGGCGGCTTGCCATCGACTTACTGGAGCCAGGTCGAAGCCCTTGAGCAGCGCTTCAATCAGGGCGAATGGGCGGACAGCCCGATTCTCTTTCTGGGCTGGGACCTGCACACGGGCTGGGCCAACCGGGCCATGCTCCAGCGTGCCGGTGTCGATGCCGCGCGGGTCAAGGCCCTCAAGGATGAAGAGCAGGCGACGATAGGGCATCACGCCGATGGACGACCGAATGGCTTCCTGGTCGATGCCGGCCTGTACCCGGTGCAGGCACTGCTTCCACCCCCGACCAGCGAGGAATTGATGGCGGGCGCGCGGGCAGCACTGGAGTACTACAAGAGCCTGGGCATCACCGGCTGGATGGACCCGATTGCCAATGAAATTCCCGGTGGCGATGTGAACAATCAGTCGGTGGGCGTGCTGCCGATCTACAAGGCGTTGGCCGAACGCGGCGAGCTGACCGCTCATGTGGCCGCGTTGCTGATGGCCGACTCGAAAGCCACGCCGGCCGATCTCGATGAACTGGACAAGGTCCGCCAACAGTTTCTCGGCGTGCCCAATCTGACCCTGCCGGGGATCAAGGTGTTTGCCGACGGCGTGGCGGAAGTGCCGGCACAAAGTGCCGCCATGCTCGAACCCTACAAGAACTCGAAGAAGTCCGGCGAGCTGCTGATCGACCCGACGCATTTCGGCGAACTGGTCAGCGCCGCCGACGCCCGCGGCTGGTTGGTGCACATCCACGCGATTGGCGACCGCGCGGTGCGTGAGTCGCTCAATGGCATCGAGCAGGCGCGCAAGGATCGCCACAGTGGCATCGCGCACTCCATCACGCACCTGCAAATGGTCAATCCGAAGGAGTTCGCCCGCTTCAAGCCCCTCAACGTCATCGCCTCGATGCAGCTGTACTGGGCCATGGCCGATGAGTCGAGCATGGACCTGGTCAAACCCTACGTCAGCGCCATGGCCTTCATGTACTCGTACCCGGCGCGCTCGCTGCTCAAGCACGGCGCGACCATTGCCGGTGCCAGCGACTGGCCGATCACCACGCCGGATCCGTGGAAGGCGATCTACCAGGCGGTCAGCCGCAAAGGTCCGAAAGGTGTGCTCAACGCCGCCGAAGACATCGACCGCCAGACCATGTTCCAGGCCTACACCCTCAACGCGGCCCGCACTCTGCGCCTCGAGCAACAGATCGGTTCGCTCAAGCCTGGCAAACAGGCCGACATGATCGTCCTCGACCGCGATGTCTTCACCGTCAGCCCAGAGGCCCTGCGCGATACCCAGGTGCTGAACACCTGGTTCGCCGGCCGCGAGATTTTCGCCCGTAAACCCTGATCTCGATCACACAGAACTTAGAACCTGTGGGAGCGAGCCTGCTCGCGAAGAGGTCATCAGACTCGACATCGATGTCGGCTGGTACACCGCTTTCGCGAGCGGGCTCGCTCCCACAGTTGAGTATCAACATCAAAACAGGAACGCTTCCGTGAAACTGCATTGCTTCGTCACCGACACCCAAAATCCACACATCCGCGGCCAGCAAATCGGCGAAACCTGGGCCGCGCAAATCGGCAAGACGGTGGCGCTTTATCTCGACTTCTTCAATCAGGTCGGGGTTGCGCCCGAGCAGGTGCGCGCTATTGGCGAAGCCAGTCTGCAAGCGCTGACCGAGTGGAGCCCGAGCCTGGCTCAAGAGCTGGTGGCGACGGCCGAAGGCGCCGGGATTCCCCTGTGGCAATTGGCGAGCCTGAACGCGCGCACGGAAATCCTCGCGGTGATGCCGGCCTCGCACGAAGGTGAGTGCTCGACGGCGGTCTATGCACCTGCGGAAATAGCGTCGCCGAGGACCATCCAGACCTGGGACTGGCACGATTCACTGGTGCCCCACGGCCTGCTGTTGCAACTCACGGCCAGCTCCGGGATCACCGTCAAGCTGTTCACCGAGTTCGGCATGCTCGGCAAGATCGGCGTGAACAGTGCAGGCGTCGGGTTGCATTTCAACATCCTCCACCACACCAGCGACAACGCCAGTGCCGGCGTGCCGGTGCATGCGATTGCCCGACGGATTCTGGAAGAGGCCACCAGTGTCGAAGAGGCCATTGCCCTGGCGCGGTCGGCGCGGGTCAGTGCCTCGACGGTACTGACGGTGTTCTCGCACAGGGATACGTCGCCACGGGCAGCGAGCATTGAAATGTCCGCCGCCGGCATCGCCGTGGTCCTGCCAGGCGAAGACGGCTGGATCACCCACACCAACCACTTCCTCGACAAGGCGCTGAGCCTGGGCGAGCGGACACCGGATGCTTCGACCACCTACGCACGCCTGGCCCACGTCGATGCGGCGCGGCTCGACATGATCCATGGCGACCTCAATCGCCGGGCCGCGGCCATGTGCGGTGCCGCGGGCGACGAGGCGCCGATCTGTTTCCATCCGGACCTGAGCATGCCGGCCACCGAACGCTGGGAAACCCTGTTGACCATCGGCATCGACAGCGAACACGGCATGCTCGAATACGCCGCCGGCAACCCGATGCTGCTGGCCCGCGACGGCTTCCAGCGCTTCTGAACCGACGTCCTTCATAACAACAAAAAGAGCACTCGATATGGCTAGTTACGGGCAATCCCCGGCGGGTTCGCAATCCGCCCTCAGAACCTTCTTCGTCTCCGGCATGGGCACCGCGCTGGAGTTCTATGACTTCGTCATCTACGGCACGGCGGCGGCGCTGGTGTTTCCCAAGGTGTTCTTCCCGCAGATGGATCCGCTGACCGCCACGCTGTTTGCTTTCGGCGCCTTTGGCGCGGGCTTTTTTGCCCGCCCGCTGGGCGGCATGGTCTTCGGGCACTACGGTGACAGGATCGGCCGGCAGAAAATGCTGGTGATCACCCTGTTGCTGATGGGCCTGAGCACTTTGCTGATCGGCTGCCTGCCGGGCTATTCGTCGATAGGCCTGGCAGCGCCGGCACTGCTGGTGCTGTTGCGGTTGATCCAGGGCTTCGCCGCCGGCGGCGAGTGGGGCGGGGCGGCGTTGTTCGGCATCGAGTCGGCGCCCCCGGGGCGACGGGGACTGTGGGGAAGTTTCACCAGCATGGGCATCGGCATTGGCGGCATCCTCGGCGCGGCGGTGTTCGGCATCGTCAGTGTCGCCTCGAACGATAACCTCGCCGATTTTGCCTGGCGCATCCCGTTCTGGCTGGGTGGCGTGCTGGTGTTGATCGGGCTCTATGCGCGACTGCAAAAGCCTGTGGCACAACCCGTCGAACACAAGGCGCAGGCGCGCATTCCCCTGGTCGCGGCACTGCGCGCGCGGCCAAAGGAAATGCTGCTGTGCACGGGGATCGCGTTCGGCTATGTGACCATCGCCTACATCGGTAGCACGTTCTTTTTGTCCTACGCCACCCAGCTTGGCTACGGCAGCACCGATGCGCTGATCTTCGACTTTTCGCTGTCGGTGGCCATCGTGGTCACCGCGCCGCTGTTTGCCCTGCTGTCCGACCGGATCGGCCGCCGCAACGTCATGATCCTCGGCGCAATCATCATGGCCCTCGGGTTCTTTGCCTTCTTCCCGTTGGTCGGCATGAAAAACCTGCTGGTATCGACCCTGGCGTACATCGCGGTCGGCGCGTTCATGGGGGCGACACAGGGACCGATTCCAGCGTTTCTCGCAGAGCAGTTCCCTCGGGAGATGCGCTATTCAGGGATGTCCGCCGCCTACCAGATCGGCGCGGCACTGGGCGGCGGTACGGCGTCGAGCGTGGCCACGGCGATCCTGATTGCCACCGATCACGATCCGCTCGGCGTTGCCGTGTACGGCTCGGTGGCGCTGGCGATTGTCGCGGTGTGCTCGTTCTGCTTGAGGGAAACGGCGCACTTGAGCATGGCGCAGATTGATCAGGAAACCGTGGCTCCGGCACCGCAGGAGAGTGCTGGTAACCGTAGAAGTATCGTTCACTGAAGATCAAAAACTGTGGGAGCGCTTTTAGCTTTGCAGTTGGAACACCAACGCCTTCAACCCACACTCCACATCCGCATCCGGAAACTCCGGCGGATTCTCCAGTCGCTGTTCGAACTGAAGGCTCGGTGCTTCGCGGGTGACTCCGTCGATCAGGAAGTCGGCACCGAACGACGGGTCGTTCATGCAGGCCAGCACGGTGCCGTTTTCAGTGAGCAGTTCGGGCAGCCGGCGCAGGACGCGCTGGTAGTCCTTGGTCAGCAGGAAGCTGCCTTTCTGGAATGACGGCGGGTCGATGATCACCAGGTCGTACGGGCCTTTGCCGATCACCATGCCCCAGGACTTGAACAGGTCGTGGCCGAGGAAGCTCACCTTGCTCAGGTCGTGGCCGTTGAGCCGGTGGTTGTCGCGACCACGGCTCAGGGCCGGGCTCGACATGTCGAGGTTGACCACGTGGCTGGCGCCGCCTTCGATGGCCGCCACCGAGAAGCCGCAGGTGTAGGCGAACAGGTTCAACACCCGCTTGCCCTCGGCATTGGCGCGGACCCAATCGCGGCCGTAGCGCATGTCGAGGAACAGCCCGGTGTTCTGCTTGCGGCCCAGGTCCACCCGGTACTTCAGGCCGCCCTCGGTGATGGTCATTTCCTCGATGACGTCGCCGAGCAGCCATTCGGTGGTGCTTTGCAGCAGGTAGCGGTGTTGCAGCAACAGGGTATGCGCGCCGGATTTTGCCCACTGTTCAGACTGGGTAATCGCCACCAGCCCTTGTTTCAAGTCTTGCAGTTGCTCAGCTTCCGGCTCCTTGAACAGCGCCACCAGCACCACGCCTTGCAGCCAGTCCACGGTCACTTGCTCCAGCCCCGGCCAGCAACGGCCACGGCCGTGGAACAGACGACGGGTTTCGGCGGGGGCGGTCGCCAGGGCTGTCAGTAGGTGTTCGTTGAGGGTGGCGAGGGCGTCTGGGTTCATCGGGTCGGGTCGGTCATTTGTGGGGGCGGCATTTAACCATAATTGCGCAACCGGCGGAGCACCACAAAACAGTGTGGGAGCGAGCCTGCTCGCGAAAGCGGTGTGTCAGCCAACCACTTTGCCGACTGACACGGCCCCTTCGCGAGCAGGCTCGCTCCCACAGGTTTTCGGTGCTCCTTACGAGTGAGTTATCACGTTTAATTTAACTTTACGTGAGGATTTGGCGATCTTCCGGCTCCCATACTCGGCTCCAACGAACAACAAACCGGAGCCGGACATGTCGCAGTCAACTGCTTCACCCAAGTCCAGTCATCCACGTTGGCTGCGCCTGACCCACTGGCTCAACGCCCTGGCGGTGTTGGTGATGGTGACCAGCGGCTGGCGCATCTACAACGCCTCGCCGATCTACGAATTCAGCTTTCCCAGGTCGATCACCCTCGGCGGCTGGCTGGGCGGCGCGCTGCAATGGCATTTCGCGGCGATGTGGTTGCTGGCGATCAACGGCCTGATCTACCTGGCCTTCAACCTGTTCAGCGGACGCCTGAAACGGCGTTTCTTCCCGGTCTCGCCCAAAGGCGTGCTGCATGACCTGTGGGCGGCCTTGCGCGGAAAACTGGGGCACGCCGACCTCAGTCATTACAACCAGGTGCAACGCTTCGCCTACCTGTTCGTGATGGTCGACATCACGCTGCTGGTGCTCTCCGGGCTGGTGTTGTGGAAGTCGGTGCAGTTCCCTTTGTTGCGCGAATTGCTGTTCGGTTACGAAGGCGCACGCCGTGTGCACTTCTTCGCCATGGCGCTGTTGGTGGCCTTCGTGGCGGTGCATCTGGTGATGGTGGCGCTGGTGCCGAAAACGCTGCTGGCCATGATCGTCGGCCGCAAGGAGCAGGTATGAAAAAGCGTATTCAAGTCCCCGGGCTGGATGAGGCATCGATCCTCAGCGATGCCCGCAAGATCCTCGCCCCGCAGATCGAAGACCGCTCGCGCCGTGCATTCCTGCTGCGCGGCCTGACCCTCGGTGGCGTGGCCATGTTGTCCGGCTGCAACATCACCGATAACGAAAGTGTCGAGACCGCGCTGTCGTCCATGTCGCGCTTCAACGATCGGGTCCAGGGCTGGCTGTTCAATCCCAATGCGATGGCACCGACCTATCCCGAATCGATGATCACCCGGCCATTTCCGTTCAATGCCTTCTACGGCATCGATGAGGCGCCGACGGTGGAAGAGGAGGGCTATCGCCTGGAAATCACCGGTCTGGTTGCCGACAAGCGCAGTTGGCGCCTCGAAGAGCTGCGCGCCATGCCCCAGACCGAACAGATCACCCGGCACATTTGCGTCGAAGGCTGGAGCGCGATCGGCCGCTGGGGCGGCGTGCGATTCAGTGATTTCCTCAAGCGCATCGGCGCTGATACCGATGCCAAATACGTAGGTTTCAAATGCGCCGACGACTACTACACCAGCATCGACATGGCCACCGCACTGCATGCGCAAACCCTGTTGACGCTGACGTATGACGGCGCGGTGCTGCCGCGCCAATACGGCTTCCCGATGAAGCTGCGCATGCCCACCAAGCTTGGCTACAAGAATCCCAAACACATTCAGGCGATTTTCGTCAGCAACACCTACAGCGGTGGCTACTGGGAAGACCAGGGCTACAACTGGTTTGGTGGCAGCTGATGAACGGCCGAATCATTCACCGTCCACAAACCCGTGCTCCAAGGAGATTCATCATGAAAAAGTTGACCACCGTTGTTCTGTCCATGTGCCTGGCCGTTGGCGCTGCCTCTGTGTTCGCAGCCGACACCATGAGCAACGACAGCATGAGCAAGGACTCGATGTCCAAGGATGCCATGTCCAAGGATGCGATGAAGAAGACCGACTCGATGTCCAAGGACGCCATGTCCAAAGACAGCATGTCCAAGGATGCAATGTCCAAGGACGCGATGAAAAAAGACGCAATGTCCAAGGATGCGATGAAAAAAAGCGAAATGTCGCAGTAAGTCCAACCAACCGAAATACCCTGTAGGAGCGAGCATGCTCGCGATGGTGGACGCTACACCGAGGGGCATCAGGTTCCCCGCGTTATCGTTATCGACCATCGCGAGCATGCCGCAAGCGGGCACCCGCTCCTACAGGTGAGTGCTGCTGGCCTGGTTGAATCAAAAATGAATTTCCGCGATCTGCGTTGCTCATAACTGTATGCGGCGGATCCAATGTCGCGGAATCATTGAGGCAATCGGGGAGCGGCACGGTCATGAGTCGAATACCGACGACGGGTGGAGATCTTCCGGGTGGATTGATTCTGGTGGTTGAGGACGACCCGGTGATCCTCGAGTTCCTCTGTGAAATTCTTCAGGAGGAAGGTTTTGTCGTCGAGCCGCAAATCAGTGCGGACGCGGCCGCGGTCTATCTGGAACAGCATGCGCCGCAGGTGGGCATGCTGCTCACAGACATCACCATGCCCGGTACGCTCAATGGCGCGGACCTGGCCAACCAGTTCGGCGATCGCTGGCCGGACAAGCCGATCATGATCATGTCCGGTTTCGAAACCCCTGAAAGCGCGGGCGTGCGGCACGCGGTCTCTTTCATCAAGAAACCCTGGATGATCGGCGGGCTGCTCGATTGCGTGGGCCAGACCTTCAAGTCCAAACGACTCAACTGACGCACCCGCAGATGCTACATTGCCGGGCAAATCCGTCCGGCACCTGCGAGGTTCCTTTCCTTGTCTGCTCACTCTGTATTCAACTCGACCTATCGTGCCTTTCTGTTCGACATGGACGGCACCGTACTGACGTCCATTGCCGCCGCCGAGCGAGTCTGGACAACCTGGGCCGTGCGCCATGGCGTCGACGCAGGTAGCTTTCTGCCGACCATCCACGGTGCCCGTGCCATCGACACCATCCGGCGCCTGGGCTTGCCCGGGGTGGATGCCGGGGCTGAAGCCGCGTGGATTACCGAAGCGGAAATCGAAGATGTCGACGGGGTATTGGAAGTGGCGGGCGCGGCGAAGTTCTTGCGGTCATTGCCAGCCAATCAGTGGGCCATCGTCACGTCCGCCCCGCGGGAACTGGCGTTGCGGCGGATGGCGGCAGCGGGCATTCCCGAGCCCGGGGTGATGGTGACAGCCGAAGATGTCACAGCGGGCAAACCCGACCCGGCGGGGTACCAACTCGCGGCCCGGCGCCTGGGCGTCGAACCTGGGCAGTGTCTGGTTTTTGAGGATGCCCCGGTGGGGATTCAGGCAGCCGAGGCGGCGGGGGCGGATTTGATGATTGTCACGGCGACTCATGAGCAGCCGATCGAGACGTTGCATGGAACCTTGGCAAGTTATGAAGAGGTGCGGGTTCGGGTGGATGCCGAAGGCATACGCTTGCAGGCGGTCTGATGTGGGGGTGGACTTGCCCGCGAACAACGCCAGGACAACGCGGACATTCAGGCAGCCCGCGTTATCGTTGACGTCCATCGCGAGCTTGCTCGCTCCTACAGGGGAAACCGGGTTACTTCAGTAAAGTCCGGGAACCAGCCGCCAGGTACGGGCGCAATAGGCGTCGTACTCGCTGCCGAACTGCGCCCTGAGCAAGGCTTCTTCAGAGTGAATGCGCGCGACCAGCGGGATCAGCGTCAGCGCCACCAATATCAGCCCGACCCCTGAACGAAACGCCAGTGCCCAACCCAGGCCGATGACCATCATCCCCAGATAACTGGGGTTGCGCAGGTTACGGTAGATACCTTCGGTGACCAGCCGATGCCCCGGCTGGATGGCCACCAGCCCGCTGAAGCGCTTGCCCAGCACAAACACCGGCCACAACCGCAGCGCGCCGCCGACGATGAACAGCAGCGCCCCGAGCCAGCGCACGCCTTCGCCACCGAAGGTCCAGAAATCGATGCGGTCGGTATAGGCCGGCAGAAATCCGCTCAGCAAGCCGATCACGCCAAAGGCCGGGATTACCCAGCGATTGGCCCGGTCTTCACGTTCACCCGAACTCAGGTTGACTTCGGTGAACAGTGACACGACAGCCATGATAAGGGTGGCCAGGGCCACGATGACCAGTGAGCCATGGCTGAAGTAGGCCACGAAACCACCCAGTCCCCAGATCGCCAGGGCCAGGTAGGCGAGGGTGCTGACGATGGCGAAAAACGCCAGTTTGGCCGAGATTTTCATTAGTACCTCACACGCGGCAGACGCCTCCCTTCATTGTAGGCGCTGCGATGCGGCGTTCCGACTTGCCGGGTGAACTAAGCTTGGGAGAGAGGACCGTTCACCACCGGCTCGCGGTGACTCGACGAACCGGTGGCGTGTATCAGGAGCCCATATGCTGCATATCCGCACGCCCTTGATCCTGCACCCTGGCCTGTCGACCCCGACCCGGCGTATCTGGCTGAAACTGGAAAACCTGCAACCTGGCGGCTCGTTCAAAATACGCGGCATCGGGTTGCTGTGCAGCCAGGCGGCGCAGCAGGGCAAGCGCAAGGTGGTTTGTCCCTCCGGCGGCAACGCGGGGCTGGCCACGGCCATGGCCGCTGCATGCCTGGGGCTCAAGGCCTGCATCGTGGTGCCGAACACCACCCCGCAAAGCACCCGGGCGCGGATCAGCCAGACCGGCGCCGAGGTGATCGTGCACGGCAAGGTCTGGGACGAAGCCAATCAACGGGCACGGGAACTCGCCCAGGACCCGCGCAGTGAATTCGTGCCGGCCTTCGATCACCCGATGTTGTGGGAAGGGCACAGCACCATGGTCGATGAAATCCTTGAAGACTGTCCGCCAGTGGATGTGTTGGTCACATCGGTGGGCGGCGGTGGCTTGCTGGCGGGGCTGCTCACCGGCCTGATTCGTCATCGGCACACCGATTGCCGCATCGTGGCCTGCGAAACCGAAGGGGCGGCGTCGTTCGCCGCGGCGGTGGCGGCGGGGCACCCGGTCAAACTGGCGAAAATCGACACGGTCGCCACCTCCCTGGGCGCCGCGCAAGTAGCCGCCTGGCCCGTCAGGCACATCGGCGATTTCTCCCATGAGTGCGTGGTGCTCAGTGATGATGAGGCGATCATGGGCGTGGTGCGTTACGCCAATGATATGCGCCAGCTGGTCGAGCCGGCGTGCGGGGTGTCACTGGCGATTGCCTACCTCGATCATCCGGCGATTGCCGACGCCCGTGATGTGGTGATCGTGGTGTGCGGCGGGGTGAGTATCAACGCGCAGCTCGTGGCCGGGTGGGCGCGCTTGTCCACGGGTACGCACGCCAGGTAGGGCCGCAAACGCTATCCCGTTGTCACACGCCCCACCGCTGGCGATGACGATCGTCAGTGATCGGCGGCAACGCCTTCCTGGACGAGAATGGCGCGGGCCAGGTCTTCGTCGCTTGCGTTGTTCAGGGCGGGATTGTCCTGACGGACTTTTTTCAAGACCGCTTCCAGGTAAGCACCACGAATCGTACCGCCACTGGCCACGAAGCTGGAGGCGTCATCCCGGGCGGGAATCATGAGTTTGTGGTCTTTGAACGTCGAGTACAGCGAGGCGGAAACCCCGGCGGAAGTGGCGACGTCACCTGCATCCACGTCGGCCAGTGCGGAACCTGCGGGCAAACAAAGTACCAGCGTAGAAATGATAAACAGACGGCGCATGATGGTGTCCTCCGACAGCATGAAGCATAACTGAAGTACCACATAATCTAGGAGGTGCGGGGGTCGCCAAGAGTTCCATGGCGCTGTCGACCCTGGATATGGGCGGGTGCTTCATGGCCTTGCAACTGGTGATTTTCTCCGGCCTGATTGACTATCGACAGCCAGAGCAGCCGTGGGAGGGCAGGGGCGTTGAACGTCGATATGCAAAGCGTGGTGATCGGGGCGGGTGTCGTCGGGCTGGCGGTGGCCAGGAGCCTGGCCATGAGCGGACGGGAGGTGCTTGTGGTCGAGGCCGCCGGGGGCATCGGCATGGGGATCAGCTCACGCAACTCGGAAGTGATTCACGCCGGTATCTATTACCCGAGTGGCAGTCTCAAGGCCCGGTTGTGCGTGGAGGGCAAGCAACGCCTCTACGGGTTTTGCGATGAACATGGCGTTGAATACCGGCGCGTCGGCAAGCTGATCGTGGCCACCGATGAGCCGCAGCGCTCGGCTTTGCAGCGCCTGTTGGAGCAGGGGCGTTTCAATGGTGTCGATGACCTGCAATGGCTGGATGGCGCGCAGGCCCGGGCGCTTGAACCGGCGCTGTCCTGCGTCGCGGCGCTGTGGTCGCCCTCTACCGGCATCATCGATTCCCACGCCCTGATGCTGGCGCTCCAGGGCGATGCCGAGCGGTTCGGCGCGACGCTGGCCTTGCACACACCGTTGCTCTCGGCCCGTTGCACGGAGCAGGGCTTCGAGCTGCACATGGGCGGCAGCCAACCCATGGCGCTGCGCTGCCGTGAATTGATCAACTGCGCGGGGCTGTCCGCTGCCGACGTGGCGCGCGCCATTGTCGGTCTGCCTGGGGCATTTGTTCCCGAGGCGCATTGGTGCAAGGGCAGTTATTTCAGTTTCGGCGGCCGTGCGCCGTTTCGCCACTTGGTGTATCCGGCCCCGGAGAGCGCGGGACTGGGCGTGCACATGACACTCGACCTGGGTGGGCAGGCGCGCTTCGGGCCGGATGTCGAATGGGTCGAGCACATTGATTACCGTGTCGAACCCCGCCGGGCCGAGGGGTTCTATCAGGCGATCCGCCGTTATTGGCCGGGTTTGCCGGACAACAGCCTGCAACCGGCCTACAGCGGAATTCGCCCGAAAATCAACGGGCCGACGGCGCCGGCCGCCGACTTTCTCATCAGCGGATGCGCCGAACATGGCGTGCCGGGACTGGTGAATCTGTTCGGCATCGAATCGCCGGGGCTGACCAGTTGCCTGGCGCTCGCCGAGCACGTGGTGAAGCGCCTGAACGACCGATGATCAGGGCTGGCACTGCTTTGCGACCATTGGGTCTATGCTGGGGAGTGCGCTTACTGCCATCGGAGAACTCTGATGATCACCGTACGCACTGCCTGTCTGCTGGCCGATTACAAACGCTGGGCCAATCAGCGACTGTTTGACAGCCTTGCGGCGCTTCCTCCAGGCGAAGTCAAAAAAGAACGGGTGTCGGTGTTCAAAAACATGATCGGCACCCTCAACCACGTCTACGTGGTCGATTGCATCTGGCGGGCGCACCTTGAAGGCCGGGGGCATGGCTTCAAGACTTCACACGACCTGCTGCATGCCAATCTGTCCGAACTGCGCACGGCGCAAAAAGAGATCGATCGCTGGTACTGCGACTGGAGCGCCCGGCAAACCGATGCCTCCCTGGACAAGCCCGTGGAGTTCACTTTTGTCTCGGGCGAAAGCGGCATCATGAGCGCCGGCGCGATGCTGATGCACGTGGTCAACCACGCCAGCTATCACCGTGGCTGGGTGGTGCAGATGTACTTCGAGATCCCGGCCATGCCACCGGTCACCGACATGCCGGTGTACCTGCGCGAATCTGAACCGGTGGTCCTGCAATCGATCATTGCCCCGACGGTGGCGCCGCCATGTGCTGTGCAATTTTCGAGCGCAACCAGCGTTCTGCCGGATCGTTATCGTTGACCCCGCTCAAGTCCCCGGAAAACGACACCAACGCGCGCAGGTCGTTGCGGTTCATGGTGGAAGGCTCGCTGGGGGCTGGGGTCCATTGTAGGAGCGAGCATGCTCGCGATTGCGGTGTGCCGGCTACATGGATGTCGAATGTGCTGCCGTCATCGCGAGCGGGCTCGCTCCTACAGGGTCAGGGGGTGGATTCAGGTTCGGTCAGCATTTTGCGGAAGGTCTCCACCAGCGGCCGCAAATTGATCCGGTGCCATGCCGCCCACAACGGACGAGTGAAGCAAATCCATGGTATTTCCCGCAGCACCACGCCCGGTGGGGCGTTGCGGCTCAAGCCCTTCTGAATCATGGCGATGCCCAGCCCCGAGGCCACCAGAGCCATTGCGGTGAAGGGGCCGGTGGCTTCCATGCGGATATCCGGGGTGAAGCCTGCGCGGATGCAGGCGCTGACGAAGTTTTCCCGGCTGGTGACATTCTGGTGGTGCTGCACGCCGATCCACTCCTGGTCGACGAGGTCGGCCGGGGTCAGCACAGTCTGCTGCGCCAGCGGATGGTGCTCGGGCAGGGCCAGCAGCATCGGGTCGTCCAGCACCTGAAAACCCAGCAGGTCCGGGTCATCAACGCTCGGTGGTTCGCTGACCAGGGCGATGTCCAGGCTGCGCTGGCGCAAGCCCTCGAGTTGTTCGGCCGAGCTCTGGTTGTACAGCGCCACGTGTACGTTCGGCCGGTTGACCCGCAATACGCGCAAGGCATTGGGCAGCACCCCGGCGTGCATGGCGTTTTCGATGTAGCCGATGCACAAGCCGCCTTCTTCACCGCGTCCCAGGCGTTTGCCAAGGGACTCCAGGCGATTGGCGTGGGTCAGCAGGGCGCGGGTTTCGGCGAGGAAGGTCTGGCCGTCGCGGGTCAGGCGGATGCGTTGCTGGCTGCGCTCGAACAGGGTCAGGCCCAGGCGTTCTTCGAGCTGGGCGATCTGTCGGCTCAGGGGCGACTGGGAAATGTGCAGGCGTTCGGCGGCGCGTCCGACGTGTTCTTCCTCGGCGACGGCTACGAAGTAGCGCAATTGGCGGATGTCGATCATGTAAGACCTTAAGGGACTCAAGTTTTGCAGATTATGTCTTGGACGGTCAGATCCTCGCAATCTAGGATCTGCTCAACGGTCAGCCAACTGACCCCTGACACTCAAGAGGATTCACCATGAGCTTGAAAGACAAACTGCCCGGCGCGCTGGGTTTCGGCACAGCGCCGCTGGGCAACATGTTCCGCGCCATCCCGGAAGAAGAGGCGCAGGCGACGGTCCACGCCGCCTGGGATGCCGGTGTGCGTTACTTCGATACCGCGCCGTTCTACGGCTCGGGCCTGTCGGAGATTCGCCTGGGCACCGCGCTGTCGCGCTACAACCGTGACGACTATGTGCTCAGCAGCAAGGTCGGCCGGGTGATTCTCGATGAAGTCGAAGACGCCGCTGCCCGTGATCTGGGCGAGAAGAGCGGGGTGTTCGAGCACGGGCGCCCGAACAGGATCGTCAACGACTACAGCGCCGACGCGACCCTGCGTTCGATCGAAGACAGCCTCAAACGCTTGCAAACCGATCGCCTGGACATCGTCTGGGTGCACGACATCGCCCAGGATTTCTACGGCGATCAGTGGCTGGAGTACTTCAACCAGGCCCGTACCGGTGCCTTCAAAGTGCTGACCCGCCTGCGTGAAGAGGGTGTGATCAAGGCCTGGGGCCTGGGCGTGAACAAGGTTGAGCCATGCGAATTGACCCTTGATCTGAGCGAAGCGCAGCCGGACGGTTTTCTGCTGGCGGGTCGCTACACTCTTCTCGATCATGATCGCGCCTTGCAGCGTTTGATGGACGCCGCCCTGGCGCAGAACGTCGAAATCGTGGTCGGCGGTCCTTACAGCTCGGGCATTCTGGCCGGTGGTGCACACTTCGAATACCAGAAGGCCAGCCCGGCGATCATCGGCAAGGTCGAGCAAATCAAACGCATCGCCGCGGCCCACGGTGTCGATATCAAGGCAGCGGCGTTGCAATTCTCGTTGGCTAACCCGGCGGTCGCCGCGGTGATTCCCGGTTCCAGCCGCCCGCAGCGAATTGCCGAAGACGTGGCCGCGTTGTCGGCGGTGATTCCCGCTGCGTTCTGGCAGGCGATGCGTGAGGCGAAGCTGGTTTCCGAGCGCGCACCCTTGCCTCTCATTGGAGCTTGAGCATGAAGATTGATTTGAGCGCAAAACTGGCAATTGTCAGCGGCAGCACCGCCGGCATCGGCCTGGGTATCAGCAAGGCACTGGCCGAATCCGGCGCCACGGTGGTGGTGGTCGGCCGCGAGACGGCCAAGGTCGAGCAGGCATTGGCGAGCATTCGCCAGAGCGTGCCGGGTGCACAGTTGCGCGGCCTGACCGCGGACCTGGGCACCGCCGAAGGCGCCGCGAAACTGTTCGCCGCCGAGCCACGGGCCGACATTCTGGTGAACAACCTCGGGATCTTCAACGAGGTGGATTTTTTCGACACGCCTGACAGTGAGTGGACGCGGTTCTATGAGGTCAACGTGATCTCGGGTGTGCGTCTGTCGCGGCATTATGTGCCGGCCATGGTCGAGCAGGGTTGGGGGCGGGTGATTTTCCTGTCATCGGAGTCCGGGGTCGCGATCCCGGCCGACATGCTCAACTACGGCGTGACCAAAAGCGCCAACCTGGCGGTATCCCATGGCCTGGCCAAGCGTCTGGCGGGCACGGGTGTGACGGTCAACGCGATCCTGCCTGGCCCGACTTTGACCGATGGCCTGGAGCAGATGCTCAAGGACGCTACAGCCGAATCAGGGCGCAGTGTTCGGGAAGAAGCCGACGCTTTTGTGCGCAAGGCCCGTCCAAGTTCGATCATCCAGCGCGTGGCGGATGTCGAGGAGGTTGCCAATCTGGTGGCCTACATCGCTTCGCCGCTGTCCTCGGCCACCACCGGCGCGGCCCTGCGGGTCGACGGCGGCGTGGTCGACAGTCTGGCGATCTGAACCTTATTGATCAGAGAGAATATTTCATGGCAACTGCATCAGCTTTCATCGACATCCCGGCTTCGGCCGAACAGATCTGGCAATTGATCGGCGGTTTCAACTCGCTGCCGGACTGGCTGCCGTTCATTCCCAAGAGCGAACTCAGCGAAGGCGGGCGCGTGCGCAGCCTGCAAACGGTGGATGGCGCAGTCGTGGTCGAGCGCCTGCAAGCGTTCGACAACGTGGGCCAAACCTACAGCTACTCGATTTTGCAGGCACCCTTTCCGGCGACTGACTATCTGTCGACGATCAAGGTTGAAGCACAAGGCGAGGGCGCGCGGGTGACCTGGTCCGGGCGGTTCGAACCGGTGGGTGTGAGCAACGAGGAAGTGGAGGCGTTGTTCACCGGCATCTATCGGGGTGGGCTTGAGGCGCTGCGAGCCAACTACCCGGCCTGACCGTCAAATCACCCATCCCCTAATGAAATGGCTACCCCCGCCGCACCCCCTGTGATCGCTCACTAAGCTTTCACAGGGGGCTAATCGGAGATCATTGCCATGAACAACGTTGCTATCG
>NZ_NEHO01000028.1 GCF_002113375.1 Pseudomonas sp. R37(2017)
ACTCAGTACCCGAATTTCTTGACGACCATAGAGCGTTGGAACCACCTGATCCCATCCCGAACTCAGAAGTGAAACGATGCATCGCCGATGGTAGTGTGGGGTTTCCCCATGTGAGAGTAGGTCATCGTCAAGATTGAATTCCAAAACCCCTATCTGCGCACGCAGGTAGGGGTTTTGTTTTTGGCCGCAGAAAAACTCAAGCAGCAATACCGGACAGGTCCACGCTGTCACAGTCTCCCGACAATGCTAAGGTTCGCCCTTGGCCTTTGTACTTTCCAAGGAAGCCTTTATGCCGGACGCGACGTCCCTCAGTGCTGGTTTTATGGTGGTTCACGGCAACCGTCTGGACGAGTTGCGCAGCCTGGTGGTCAGCTGGATGCGGCGTTATCCGCTGGCTCCTCTGGAGAATGAAATTGCGTTGGTGCAAAGCAATGGCATTGCCCAATGGCTGAAGCTGGCACTGGCGGAAGATTCTGAAGAAGACGACATGGGCGGTTGCGGCATCGCCGCGGCCATCGATGTGCAGTTGCCCGGCAGCTTCATGTGGCAGCTCTATCGCATGGTCCTTGGTCGAGACGAAATCCCGGTCAAGTCCCTGCTGGATAAAGCCCCGCTTACCTGGCGTCTGATGCGCCTGCTGCCGCAATTGATCAACCAGCCGCACTTCGAGCCGCTGCAGCGTTTCCTGACCCATGACAGCGATCTGCGCAAGCGCTATCAATTGGCCGAGCGCCTGGCGGACTTGTTCGACCAGTACCAGGTGTACCGAGCTGACTGGCTTGAAGACTGGGCCGAAGGTCGCCATCAAACAAGAAACGTCAGGGGCGAAGCCAAACCCCTGACTCCGGCCAATTGCTGGCAGGCAGAGTTGTGGCGCGCGCTCTTGCTGGATGTGGGAGAAGAAGGCATGGCGCAAAGCCGTGCCGGTGTCCATCAGCGATTTGTCGAGCGCATCAATACCCTCGAAGCAGCCCCCAAGGGATTACCCTCAAGAGTGATCGTTTTCGGGATTTCTTCCTTGCCTGCCCAGGCCCTGGAAGCACTGGCTGGACTGGCACGATTCAGCCAGGTCCTGCTGTGCGTACACAACCCGTGTCGTCACCATTGGGCAGACATCGTCGCCGATAAAGACCTGTTGCGGCATCAATACAAACGTCAGGCGCGCAAAAGCGGCATGCCGGTCGTGATCGATCCGCAAACCCTGCACCAGCATGCTCACCCGCTGTTGGCCGCTTGGGGCAAGCAGGGCCGGGACTATATCAACCTGCTCGACAGTTATGACGATCCCAACAGCTATCGCTCGGCATTCCGCGACGGTCGCATCGACCTGTTCAGCGAAGGTCAGCCGTTGAATATGCTCAACCAGTTACAGGATGACATCCTCGAACTGCGTCCCCTCAACGAGACTCGGGAACGTTGGCCGGCTATCGATTTGCAGAAGGACGAATCGATCCGTTTTCACATTGCCCATAGCCCCCAGCGAGAGGTCGAGATCCTCCACGATCAACTGCTCGCGCGCTTCAGCGCCGAACCGCAATTGCGGCCGCGCGATATCATCGTGATGGTCCCGGACATCGACAGCTACGCCCCGCATATTCGTGCCGTGTTTGGTCAGCTCGATCGCCAGGATCCGCGCTTCATTCCCTTTACCCTGGCTGATCAGGGCCAGCGTGGTCGCGATCCACTGCTGATTGCGGTCGAGCACCTGCTCAGGCTGCCTGACAGTCGATTCCCTGTGAGTGAAATTCTCGACCTGCTGGACGTCCCTGCACTGCGAGCCCGCTTTGGTGTCGAGGAGCGTGACCTGCCGACGCTGCACCGCTGGATCGAAGGTGCCGGTATTCGCTGGGGCATGAATGCCGAGCAACGTGCCGGGCTCGGGCTTCCACATGAGCTTGAGCAAAACAGCTGGCGTTTCGGCTTGCGACGGATGTTGCTCGGTTATGCCGTTGGCAGCGCCGACGCATACGAAGGTATCGAGCCCTACGACGAAATCGGTGGTCTGGACGCTGCGCTCATTGGTCCGCTGGTCGCGTTGCTGGACGCGCTGGAAGTGGCTCACCAAGAACTCTCTCAGGCGGCATCGCCTGGGCAATGGGGCCTGCGCTTGCAGGCTTTGGTGCAGTTGTTCTTCCTTGCCGATAACGAACACGATGACTACTTGCTGGCCCAGCTCGAAGAGCTGCGCGAGACCTGGCTCGAGACCTGCGAATCCGTTGGGTTGCAGGATGAGTTGCCGCTGACCGTTGTCCGTGAAGCCTGGCTCGCAGGTCTGGATCAAGGCCGTTTGTCCCAACGTTTCCTGGCCGGTGCGGTCAACTTCTGCACCTTGATGCCCATGCGCGCTATCCCCTTCAAACTGGTCTGCCTGCTGGGCATGAATGACGGCGATTATCCGCGTGCGCAGCCGCCGCTGGATTTCGATCTGATGGGCAGCGATTACCGTCCGGGAGACCGTTCCCGGCGTGAAGATGACCGCTACCTGCTGCTGGAAGCCTTGTTATCGGCACGGGACCAGCTCTACATCAGTTGGGTGGGCCGCAGCATCCGCGATAACAGCGAGAGACCGGCTTCGGTGCTGATCGGCCAGTTACGCGACCATTTGGCCAGCGGTTGGCGATTGTCGCAAAGCGATAACGACCTGCTTGAAGCCATGACCCGGGAACACCCGTTGCAACCCTTCAGTGCCCGCTACTTTCACGAAGGCGATGAGTCCTTCAGCTACGCCACCGAATGGCAAGTCCTGCATCAGGCGGCAGAACAACAGGCAAGCGCCGAAGTGCTCGAGGCTCACGTTCAGGACGAACCACTGAGTCTCGGTCAACTGCAGGATTTCCTGCGCAATCCGGTGCGGCATTTTTTCAGCCAGCGACTGAAGGTTTTCTTCGAGGCGGCTGAAGTACCGTTGGCCGATGAAGAGCCTTTTGTCCTGGATGCATTACAGCGCTATAGCCTCAGCGACCGATTGCTCGAAGCGGCGCTGGCGGAGCCGGGAAATTCCGCACAGGCACTGGAGGATCAGGCGAAACGTTTGCAGAACAGCGGGCTGCTGCCCATGGCCGGATTCGGTGAATGCCTGCAACGTGAATTGATCGAGCCATTGCCTGATTTGTTGCAGCGTCACCAACAGCTCCTGGCTTTGTGGCCAACTCCGCTCAGCAGCGCCTTGCCCGTGAGTCTTGAACTGCAAGGCTTGTACATTGAAGGCTGGCTCAGCGGCCTGCATCAGCGCGCCGATGGTGGATTGCTGTCTGTCACCACGATCCCCAACAGCATCGGCTCGATCAAGTCGCGCAAATGGCATCGACTGACACGTCCTTGGCTCACCCATCTGGTGGCTTGTGCCAGTGGCATGGCGTTGACCACCGCACTGGTGGCCAGCGACGACAGTCTGTTGCTCGGACCGATGGACACGTCCACAGCGCAGAAAATTCTTGGCGACCTGTTGATGGCCTGGCAGTCGGGTATGCGCCAGCCACTGCCGGTCGCCGTCAAGACAGCCTTCGCGTGGCTGGGACAAACCGACCCGGTCAAGGCCGAGGCCGCTGCGCGCAAGGCCTATGAAGGTGATGGGCAGACATCAGACGGAGAGCGTCGCGAAAGCCCGGCACTGGCTCGTCAATTTGCCGATTACGATGCCTTGACTGCCGATGAGACGTTCCCCGATTGGTGTGATGCGCTCTATCGCCCGCTTCTTGAGGCGCCCTGGCGTTCATTGTCCAGCGAGGAGTCGCGTTGATGAGCACGAAGACACCACTGGCCCTGGCATTCCCGCTGCACGGCAGCCAGTTGATCGAAGCGAGCGCCGGGACCGGCAAGACCTTCACCATTTCTGCTTTGTACCTGCGTCTGGTGCTTGGCAATGGCGGGGAGGACAGTGGCTTCGGACGTGAGCTGTTGCCGCCGCAAATCCTCGTCGTGACCTTCACCGATGCCGCCACCAAAGAGTTGCGCGAACGCATTCGCACGCGGCTCGCCGAGGCCGCACGATATTTCCGTGATGAAACACCGGCCCCCGACAGCCTGATCGCCGAGTTGCGTGACCAGTATTTGCCAGAGCAATGGCCGGGGTGTGCAAACCGCCTGGATATCGCCGCCCAGTGGATGGACGAGGCGGCGGTGTCGACCATCCACAGTTGGTGCCAGCGCATGTTGCGCGAGCACGCATTCGACAGCGGCAGCCTGTTTACCCAGACCCTGGAAACCGACCACAGCGAGTTGCTGGGGGAGGTCTTGCGTGATTACTGGCGGCTGTTCTGCTACCCGATGCAAGGTGACGCCTTGAATTGGGTGCGTAGCAATTGGGGTGGGCCGGCGGCGCTGTTGCCGCGAATTCGTGCACTGTTTTCCAGCGAGCGGGATGCGCTTGAAGGGAAAGAACCCGCCGAGGTGATTTCGCAATGCTTGCAAGAGCGACGGGCTGCCCTGATCGAACTCAAGAAGCCCTGGCTGCAGTGGGCGGACGAGTTGCTTGGCATTTGTCATCAGGGCGTTGCCAGCAAGAGTGTCGACGGCCGCAAGATGCAGGCTCGCTATTTCGAGCCCTGGTTCGAAAAGATCAAAGTCTGGGCCGAAGACGAATCCCTTGAGCAACTGGATATCGGCACCGGTTTCACGCGGCTGACCCCGGATGGCATGGCCGAAGCCTGGAAGGGCGAAGCGCCTCGACATCCGGGGCTCGATGCGATGGCCGGCCTCAAGGCTTGTCTCGATGGGTTGCCGACGCCTGATGCGGCCGTACTGCAACATGCTGCCCGCTGGGTCGGGGCTCGGTTCGAGGAAGAGAAGCGCCGTCGTGCGGAAATGGGCTTCGACGACATGTTGCTGCGCCTTGATGCGGCCTTGCAGTCCGATGGCGGCGAGCGACTGGCCACCCTGATTCGTGAACAGTTTCCGGTCGCCTTGATCGATGAATTCCAGGACACCGACCCGGTGCAGTACCGGATCTTCGAGAGCATCTACCGGATCGAACAGAACAGCCCCGATTGCGGCCTGTTCCTGATCGGCGACCCGAAGCAAGCGATCTACGCTTTTCGCGGCGCGGACATCCATACCTACCTGCGCGCCCGTCAGGCCACCGCCGGCCGGCTGCACACCCTGGGCACCAACTTCCGTTCAAGCCACGGCATGGTCAACGCGGTGAACCATGTGTTCGAGCGTGCCGAAACCCGGGAGTCCGGACGTGGCGCCTTCCTCTTTCGGGAGAAGGATGGCGACAACCCGGTTCCGTTCACGCCGGTTGCCTCACAGGGCCGCAAAGAAGTCTTGCGCATCAGTGATCAGGCCGTCCCGGCCTTGAACATCTGGCACTTGTCGGCCGAGCAACCGTTGTCCGGCGCGGTGTACCGGCAACAACTGGCAGCGGCCTGTGCCAGTGAAATCACGGCATTGCTCAATGGCGGCCAGCAGGGGCAAGCCGGGTTCGCCCAGGACGGCAAAGCCTTCAGGGGCCTGCTACCGGCGGACATCGCCATCCTGGTGCGTGATGGCAAGGAAGCGCAGGCGGTTCGTGCGCAATTGGCCGCCCGTGGCGTGCGCAGCGTTTACCTGTCAGACAAGGACTCGGTGTTCGCCGCGCAAGAGGCGCATGACGTACTGACCTGGCTCAAGGCCTGCGCCGAGCCGGATGTCGAGCGTCCGCTGCGGGCCGCGTTGGCCAGCATCACGTTGAACCTTTCGTTGATGGAGCTGGAGCGGCTGAATCAGGACGAATTGGCCTGGGAGTCCCGGGTCATGCAGTTCCGTGGCTATCGCGAAGTCTGGCGCAAGCAGGGCGTACTACCGATGCTGCGGCGCTTGCTGCACGACTTCCGCCTGCCCCAGGCGCTGATCGCCCGCAGTGACGGCGAGCGCGTTTTGACCAACCTCCTGCACCTTTTTGAGCTGCTGCAGCAAGCCGCCGCGGAACTCGATGGCGAGCAAGCGCTGATCCGGCACTTGTCCGAGCATCTGGCGTTGTCCGGGCAGGCTGGCGAAGAGCAGATCCTGCGCCTGGAAAGTGACGAGCAATTGGTCAAGGTCGTGACCATCCACAAATCCAAAGGTCTTGAATACCCATTGGTGTTCCTGCCGTTCATCTGTTCGGCGAAACCGGTGGATGGCAGCCGCCTGCCGTTGCACTACCACGATGAATCGGGCCATGCCCAGGTCACGTTGAAGCCGACGGCAGAGTTGATTGCCCTCGCCGACGACGAGCGTCTGGCCGAGGATCTGCGCTTGCTCTATGTCGCCCTGACTCGGGCGCAACATGCCTGCTGGCTGGGGGTGGCTGATCTCAAGCGTGGCAACAACAATGGCTCGGTGCTGCATCTGTCGGCATTGGGTTACTTGTTGGGCGGTGGCGCTCCATTGGCTGATTCATCGGCGCTGCAGCTTTGGTTGCGGGACCTGCAACAGGACTGCCCGGCACTGGCGTATGCGCAGATGCCTGAAGCGACAACGGAGCATTACCAACCGCCGCAAAACGATGCGGCGCTTCTGGTTCCGCTGATCCCGAAGCGCAAGGCCAGCGAAAACTGGTGGATCGCGTCCTATAGCGCGTTGCGTATTGGCGACACCCTGAGTGTCGGCACGGACGAGGCGCCGGAGAGTCCGCAGGCGCAAAAACTGTTCGATGACGAACGCCTCGACCCGCAGGCGCCCAGGGAAGTGGTTGCCGGTGGCGGTGATATCCATCGCTTCCCGCGCGGCCCCAACCCCGGCACTTTCCTTCATGGTTTGCTCGAATGGGCGGGAGACGAGGCCTTCGTTGCGACGCCGCAAGTCGTGACGGATGCGATTGCCCGTCGGTGCAATCGTCGAGGCTGGGAGGGCTGGATCACTACCTTGAGTGACTGGCTGCAGCATCTGCTCACGATGCCGTTGCATCTCGGTGCCGGTCAGGCGCCGGTGATATTCGCCCAGTTGACGCAGTACCAGGTCGAGATGGAGTTCTGGTTCGCCAGCCACAAGGTCGATGTGCTCAAGCTCGATGCGCTGGTGTGCCAATACACCCATAACGGCGTGGCCCGGGTGGCCGCGGAACCCGTGTTGCTCAACGGCATGTTCAAGGGCTTCATCGACCTGACGTTCGAACATGACGGCCGCTATTACGTTGCCGACTACAAGTCCAACTGGCTCGGCGCCGATGATGCGGCCTATACCGCGCAGGCCATGGAGCAGGCGATTCTCGACAACCGTTATGACCTGCAATACGTGTTGTACCTGTTGGCCCTGCACCGCCAGCTCAAGGCACGACTCGCCGATTACGACTACGACCGGCATGTCGGCGGTGCGTTGTACCTGTTTTTGCGGGGCACGCGAGCGGCCAGCCAGGGGGTGTTTTTCGCCCGCCCACCAAGGGAGCTGATCGAACGCCTGGACCGATTGTTCCAGGGCAAGCCAGAACCCAAGGCCGAACCCGCCTGGGAACAGGGAGTACTGTTATGAGTCGCACATTCGCCGATTTGTTGCCCACATCGCTGGCCGCCGAAAGCCTGAGCGATCTGGCCCCGTTGAGTCGTGCCGACGACTTGCTGTTGTTGCTCACGCGCTGGGTCGAGCGCGGCTGGTTGCGCGCGCTGGACAAAGCCTTCGTCGCGTTCCTGCATGAGCTGGCTCCAGAGGATGATCCGCTGGTGTTGCTGGCAGCCGCGTTGACCAGCCACCAGTTGGGCCACGGGCATGTCTGCCTTGATCTGTTCGAGACGCTGAAAGAACCGGACTTCGCTCTGTCGTTGCCACCCGAAGGTGACGTGCAGGGCGGTGCAATGCTGTTGCCATCGCAATTGCTCGGATCGCTGGACGGCGCTCATTGGTGCAAGGTGCTGGCCGCCAGCAACCTGGTTGCACTGGCCGCTGACAGTCGGGACAACGTCCGCGATCGGCCTTTGGTGTTATCGGGAAAACGCCTGTACTTGCGCCGCTATTGGGCCTACGAGCGACGGATCGACCACTCATTGCGCGAGCGTCTGACGGAGCAAGAGTCCACACCGAACGACTTGTTCGAGCGCCTCACCGGTTTGTTTGGTCCTGCCCGCCCCGGTGAAGTGATCGACTGGCAGAAGCTCGCCTGTGCCCTGGCGAGCCGCAGTGCCTTCAGCATCGTCACGGGGGGGCCGGGAACCGGCAAGACCACCACCGTCGTGCGTCTGCTGGCGTTGCTCCAGGCGCCAGCGGTCGAGGCCGGCATGCCCCTGCGCATTCGTCTCGCTGCGCCTACCGGCAAGGCCGCGGCGCGCTTGACAGAGTCCATCAGCCAGCAAGTCCGCACCTTGAAGGTCAGCGAAGACATACGCGAGAAGATCCCGTCCGACGTCACCACCGTTCACCGCCTGCTCGGCAGTCGGCCCGGGACTCGTCATTTCCGCCACCACGCGGGCAATCGCCTGCCGCTGGATGTGCTGGTGGTGGACGAAGCCTCGATGATCGACCTGGAAATGATGGCCAATCTGCTCGACGCTTTGCCCGCCCATGCGCGCCTCGTGCTGTTGGGTGACAAGGATCAATTGGCTTCGGTAGAAGCCGGTGCGGTATTGGGGGATCTGTGTCGCGACGCGGAGGCTGGCTGGTACAGCCCGCAGACACGCCAGTGGCTGGAAGTCGTCAGTGGCGAAAACCTGCAGGCCAGTGGGTTACAGGAGGACACGCAGGGTACTCATCCATTGGCCCAGCAGGTGGTGATGCTGCGCCATTCCCGGCGATTCGGTGAAGGCAGTGGCATTGGTCAACTGGCTCGTTGGGTCAACCAGCAGCAACCCGAAGAAGCACGCAAGTTGTTGTCTGCGCGAAGCCATGACGATGTGCATTGCTTGCCCCTCAAGGGCGAGCAGGATCGTGCCCTGGAACGCCTGCTTCTCGATGGCCATGGTGAGGGCCCGCAAGGTTATCGACATTACCTGAGCGTGCTGCGCAATCAGCGGCCGTCCCTGGACAGCGCGCTGGACGATTCGCGCTGGACGGATTGGGCTCGAGAAGTATTGCAGGCTTTCGACGCGTTCCAGTTGCTGTGTGCCGTGCGCAAAGGGCCTTGGGGTGTGGAGGGCTTGAACCTGCGAGTGACGGAGGCATTGCTGAGGGCACGCCTGATCGACAGCGACCAGCAGTGGTACGAAGGTCGCCCTGTCCTGATGACCCGCAACGATTACGGGCTGGGTTTGATGAACGGCGATATCGGCATTGCCCTCAAGCTTCCAGAGCAAGAAGGGCTTGAGACTGGAAAGCAGGTGCTGCGAGTGGCGTTCCCACGTAATGATGGCCAGGGTGGCGTGCGATTTGTCCTGCCGAGCCGTCTGAATGACGTCGAAACCGTTTACGCCATGACCGTGCATAAATCCCAGGGTTCGGAGTTTGCGCATACCGCGTTGATTCTTCCTGATGCCTTGAACCCGGTCCTCACCAAGGAACTGATCTACACCGGCATTACCCGGGCCAAGGACTGGTTCACCTTGATCGAGTCGCGTGCGGGCGTGTTTGAAGAGGCGGTGAAACGCCGGGTCAAGCGCTTGAGCGGGTTGATGCTGGACCTTGGTACCGACTAATCGGCAAACAACATCTCCCGGCTGTCGCCCATCAGCAGACCCTGGTTCTGCTCGGTGACCTGGCGGATGTAATCCCACAACAGGGTGATCCGCTTGAGCTTCCTCAGGTCTTCGCGGCAGTACATCCAGAACTGTCGAGTGATATTGATTTCCTGCGGCAGCACCGGCAGCAGGCGCGGGTCCTGGGTGGCGAGGAAGCACGGCAGGATCGCCAGTGAGCGTCCTTGCTGCGCGGCCACATATTGGGCGATTACGCTGGTGCTGCGCAGGTTGGCGCTGGCGCCGGGCAGTACGTTGGCCAGGTACAGTAGCTCCGAGCTGAACGCCAGGTCGTCGACGTAACTGATGAATGAATGCCTGGCCAGATCGGCGGGTTTGTGAATCGGCGGATGGTTGTCCAGGTATTCCTGGGTCGCATACAGCTGCAATCGGTAGTCACACAGTTTGCAGCAGACGTACGGGCCATGCTCCGGGCGTTCCAGGGCTATGACGATATCGGCTTCGCGCTTGGACAGGCTGATGAAGTGCGGCAGCGGCAGGATGTCTACCGAGATCGCCGGGTAGGTGTCGATGAAGTGGCTCAGCTGCGGCGTGATGAAAAAGCTGCCGAAGCCTTCGGTGCAGCCCATGCGCACATGACCGGACAACGCCACGCCGGACCCGGAAACCTGCTCGCACGCCATGTGCAGGGTGCTTTCGATCGACTCCGCATACCCCATCAACCGCTGGCCTTCCGCGGTCAGGACAAAGCCGTTGGTCCGGGACTTTTCGAACAGCAATGTGCCCAACGCCGTCTCCAGGGAACTGATGCGCCGCGACACCGTGGTGTAGTCCACCGCCAGGCGCTTGGCTGCGGTGCTGGCTTTGCGGGTGCGGGCGACTTCCAGGAAAAACTTGAGGTCATCCCAGTTCAACGAGCCGAGGGAGGTGATGTTTTTTTGCATGTTGGACCGGTTTTTATGTGCGTTCTTATCAGAAGTTTGCACATCTATACTCCAAAAACAGTCCGACAACCAATTCGCGACACGCAGCTCATCTCAGGGCGACGATCTCACCCTGACTCCCAAGATAAAAACAAAGATCTGGAGACCCCCCATGAACGCACTCACTCCCAACGAAACCACCGTGCAGAAGGTCAAGCTGTTGATCGACGGCGAGTGGGTCGAATCCAAGTCCACCGAATGGCACGACATCATCAACCCGGCGACCCAGCAAGTGCTGGCCAAGGTGCCGTTTGCCACCGCCGAGGAAGTCGATGCCGCCATCAGTGCCGCGCATCGTGCGTTCCAGACCTGGAAACTGACACCTATCGGTGCGCGCATGCGCATCATGCTCAAGTTGCAGGCGTTGATTCGCGAGCACTCCAAGCGCATCGCCGCGGTCCTGAGCGCCGAGCAGGGCAAGACCATAGCCGACGCCGAGGGCGACATTTTCCGTGGCCTGGAAGTGGTCGAGCACGCTTGCTCCATCGGCAGCCTGCAAATGGGCGAGTTCGCTGAAAACGTTGCCGGTGGCGTCGACACCTACACCCTGCGCCAGCCGATCGGCGTGTGCGCGGGCATTACCCCGTTCAACTTCCCGGCGATGATTCCGCTGTGGATGTTCCCGATGGCCATCGCCTGTGGCAACACCTTCGTGCTCAAGCCATCCGAACAGGACCCGATGTCGACCATGTTGCTGGTGGAACTGGCCATCGAGGCCGGGATCCCGGCCGGCGTGCTCAACGTTGTGCACGGCGGCAAGGACGTGGTGGACGGCCTCTGCACCCACAAGGACATCAAGGCGGTTTCCTTCGTCGGCTCGACCGCGGTCGGTACGCATGTCTATGACCTGGCCGGCAAACACGGCAAGCGTGTGCAATCGATGATGGGCGCGAAGAACCACGCCGTAGTACTGCCGGACGCCAATCGCGAACAAGCGCTGAATGCGCTGGTGGGCGCTGGTTTCGGTGCCGCCGGTCAACGTTGCATGGCCACCTCGGTGGTGGTGCTGGTGGGCGCGGCCAAGCAATGGCTGCCTGACCTCAAGGCGCTGGCACAGAAGCTCAAGGTCAATGCCGGCAGCGAGCCTGGCACTGACGTCGGTCCGGTGATCTCGAAAAAGGCCAAGGCGCGGATTCTCGATCTGATCGAAAGCGGCATCAAGGAAGGCGCGAAACTGGAGCTGGACGGTCGCGATATCTCGGTGCCCGGTTACGAGAAGGGCAACTTTGTCGGCCCGACCCTGTTCTCCGGCGTGACCACCGACATGCAGATCTACACCCAGGAAATCTTCGGTCCGGTGCTGGTGGTGCTGGAAGTGAACACCCTCGACGAGGCCATCGCCCTGGTCAACGCCAACCCGTTCGGCAACGGCACGGGCCTGTTCACCCAGAGCGGTGCGGCGGCGCGCAAGTTCCAGAATGAAATCGACGTCGGCCAGGTCGGCATCAACATCCCGATTCCAGTGCCGGTCCCGTTCTTCAGCTTCACCGGTTCACGCGGTTCCAAGCTCGGCGACCTCGGCCCGTATGGCAAGCAAGTGGTGCAGTTCTACACTCAGACCAAGACCGTCACCAGCCGTTGGTTCGATGACGACAGCGTCAACGACGGTGTGAACACCACCATCAACCTGCGTTGAGGAGCCGGACATGAAAATCGCTTTTATCGGTCTGGGCAACATGGGCGCGCCAATGGCGCGCAACCTGATCAAGGCCGGCCATGCACTGCGCCTGGTTGACCTGAACAAAACCGTGCTGGCGGAGCTCGAGCAATTGGGCGGCAGCATCAGCGCATCGGCCCGTGAGGCGGCAGAGGGCGCCGAACTGGTCATCACCATGCTGCCTGCCGCTGTGCATGTGCGCAGTGTGTGGCTGGGCGAGGATGGCGTGCTCGCCGGTATCGGCAAAGGCGTACCGGCCGTGGATTGCAGCACCATCGATCCGCAGACCGCGCGGGACGTGGCCGCCGCCGCTGCCAAACAGGGCGTGGCCATGGCCGATGCGCCGGTCTCTGGCGGCACCGGTGGTGCCGCCGCCGGGACGCTGACCTTCATGGTCGGCGCCACCGCCGAGCTGTTCGCCACCCTGCAACCGGTACTGGCGCAAATGGGCCGCAACATCGTCCATTGTGGTGAGGTCGGCACCGGGCAAATCGCTAAAATCTGCAACAACCTGCTGTTGGGGATTTCCATGGTCGGCGTCAGCGAAGCCATGGCGCTGGGCGATGCCCTGGGCATCGACACCAAGGTGCTGGCGGGCATCATCAACAGCTCCACCGGGCGTTGCTGGAGTTCGGAGGTATACAACCCGTGGCCGGGCATCGTTGAAACGGCCCCGGCGTCCCGTGGATACACCGGCGGCTTCGGTGCCGAACTGATGCTCAAGGATCTGGGGCTGGCCACTGAAGCGGCGCGTCAGGCGCACCAGCCGGTGGTACTCGGCGCGGTGGCCCAGCAGTTGTATCAGGCGATGAGTTTGCGTGGAGAGGGTGGCAACGACTTCTCGGCGATCATCAACAGTTATCGCAAGCCGTTGTAGGAGCGAGCAGATGTTTACCGGGAGATCACGTCGGGTGATCCCCCGGTTTTTTTGCATCAGGCAAACACGAAGTATTTGCGCACGGTTTCCACCACTTCCCAGGTGCCTTTCATCCCGGGCTCGATGACGAAAATGTCGCCGGCACGCAGGTGGATCGGCGCCATGCCTTCCGGGGTGATGATGCAGTAGCCTTCCTGGAAATGGCAGTACTCCCACTTCACGTATTCCACGTACCACTTGCCCGGCGTGCAGATCCAGGTGCCCATGATCTTGCTGCCGTCTTCGCTGGTGTAGGCGTTGAGGTTGACTGTATGTGGATCGCCTTCGAGTTTTTCCCATTTGCAGGCGTCGAGCACAGGCAACGGGTGGGTGTCGCGAAGAACGGTAATCGGTGCGGTCATGATGACTCCAGGCAGTGGGCTCAAGAACTGAAGTCGCACCCTATAGCGCCTGTCCATCGATCAGTTGTCTGTAGTCGACATCGAACTGTCCAGAAACGCGCCCTTGTTTATTCTTCCGGTTTTGCCAACGCTTGCAGCAACGCCTTGGCATAACCGGGCAACGCGGTAAAGTCGCGGGCGCAGATCAACAGTCTGCGCCGTGCCCAGGGCTCTTGCAGGCTGAGGCAGCTGAAAGACAGCTCGTTGGAGCACCTGTCGACCGCCGCCAAGGGCACAATCGCCAGGCCCGCTCCTCGGGCGACCATGCGCATCACCCCATCGAAACCGTCGGCGCGGATGCGGATCTGCATGCGCAGGCCGGCGTGCAGTGCCTGTTCTTCCAGGTACACCGCCAAGGCGCTGTTGGCATTCAAGCCGACGTAGTCGTGATGCAGGGTGTCGGTGAAACTCACCGAGGTTGCCTGGGCCAGGGGATGTTCGTGGGGCATGATCAGCACCAATGGATCATCGCGGAACGGCAGGGTCTGCAAGTCATCGGTGTCCACCGCGTCGGAAACGATGCCCAGGTCCGCGGCGCCTTGGCGCAAGGCATGGGTGATGCGGGTGCTGGGCAGTTCCTGCAGGTCGATGTCGAGGTTGGGCTGGCTGCACAGGAAGTCTGCGAGCAACTCCGGCAGGTACTCGGTGATCGCCGTGGTATTGCACAGCAGCCGCACCTGACCTTTGACGCCTTTGGCGTACTCGGCCAGTTCCTGTTGCAGGCGATCGGCCTGTTGCAGCAGAACCCGGGCGTGGCGGGCCAGGGCATTGCCGGCCGGCGTAGGACTGACCCCGCGACGATTGCGCTGAAGAAACTCGACGCCCAGCGACGCCTCCATGGCGCGAATTCGTGCGCTGGCCGCCGCGAGGGACAAATGACTGCGTGCGGCACCGGCGGTGATGTTGCCGGTTTCGAGGATGTTCAGGTAGAGGCGCAGGTCGGTCAGGTCGAAGTGCATTGCGGCAACCTCTGGATGCGTGTTGTCTGGGAGGACGCCATCGCGAGCAGGCTCGCTCCCACAGTGAACCGCGTAACCTGTGGGAGCGAGCCTGCTCGCGAAGAGGTCCGTCGCTGCAGCGAAGTACTCAGCCTCTGTCAAAGCAAGAGGCAGCCTCAGTATATGGCAGATTTTCAATCAACCTGCGCGGGCTCACCATGGCCCCATGAACACACTCTCGGCGTTTTACCAGAATCTCGGATTGGCCTTGTCGCTGTTGGTGATCGGCACCTTTGTGCTGGCCGGCATGATCAAGGGCGTGATCGGTCTCGGCCTGCCAACGGTCGCCATGGGCTTGCTCGGTCTGGCTATGGCGCCGTCGCAGGCTGCGGCACTGTTGATCATTCCGGCAACACTCACCAACGTCTGGCAATTGGCATTCGGTGGGCATCTGCCCGGGCTGGTCAAACGACTGTGGCCGATGCTGCTGGCGATTTTTCTCGGCACCGGGGCGGGCACGCTGTGGATCGGCATGAGCGGTGGCCATTGGGTGGTGCGGGGGCTGGGGGCGGCCTTGTTGCTGTACTCGCTGAGCGGCTTGTTCTTGCCGACGGCGCGCGTGGGGCGGCGCAGCGAACGCTGGCTGGGCCCCCTGTGTGGTCTGCTGACCGGCGTCATCACGTCGGCCACTGGCGTGTTCGTGATTCCGGCGGTGCCGTACCTGCAAGCGCTGGGCTTGAGCAAGGACGAGCTGGTGCAGGCACTGGGCCTGTCGTTCACCGTTTCGACCCTGGCCCTGGCCGGTGGCTTGTTTTGGCGTGGCGCTCTTGGCGGAGGTGAATTGAGCGCGTCGCTGCTGGCGCTGATCCCGGCCATGCTCGGCATGTGGCTGGGGCAATCACTGCGCCAGCGGATCAGCGCCCTGTGGTTCAAGCGCGTGTTTTTCGTTGGCCTGGGTTTGCTCGGCGGCCACTTGTTGATCAGCGGCTAGCGGACGACGGGCTGATCATCTCGATGGCGCGGATCTCGAAGTCGCGCTCCAGGTATTCATCGCGCTGCTCGAGGAACCGCTTCATGTGCGGCAGGTTCGAGTGCACGTCGAGGTGGGCCTGGGATTGCCATATCTCATAGAAAATGAACAGGGTCGGGTCCTGTTTGTCGCGCAACATGTGGTACTCGATGCAGCCAGGCTCGCCGCGGCTCGCTTCCACGTAGCCGCTGAAAAACGCTTCGAAGGCGTCGGATTTTTCCGGACGGGTCTTGGCGTGCAGGATGAAACCCTGGATTTCACTCATCTACTTCTCTCCTCAAATCAGAACTGGCGCCAGTCTATGGCAACAATCGCCTGTTGAATCGTGCTTGTAGGTCAAATGAGTTTTGCCGAACCGAGGCTTATTCCGCGCGAGGCCGGTCGGTACTCTGCCGCCATTGAATTCCCGACCCTTCCCGAGATCTCCCATGAAAAAAGTCCTGTTGCTCAATGGCGGCAAAAAATTTGCGCACTCCGACGGCCGCTACAACACCACCCTGCATGAAGCCGCGTTGAGCGTGCTGGATCGTGGTGGCATGGATGTCAAAACCACCTTCATCGACTCGGGCTACGATATTGCCGAAGAAGTGGCCAAGTTCCTCTGGGCCGACGTGATCATCTACCAGATGCCCGGTTGGTGGATGGGCGCGCCGTGGACCGTGAAGAAGTACATCGACGAAGTCTTCACCGAAGGCCATGGCAGCCTCTATGCCAGCGACGGTCGCACTCGCTCCGACGCCTCGCAGAAGTACGGCAGCGGCGGCCTGATCCACGGCAAGCAGTACATGTTGTCGCTGACCTGGAACGCCCCGCAGCAAGCCTTCGACGACCCCACCGATTTCTTCGAAGCCAAAGGCGTGGACGCGGTGTACTTCCCGTTCCACAAGGCCAACCAGTTCCTTGGCATGACCAGGCTGCCGACGTTCCTCTGCGTAGACGTGATGAAGCGCCCGAACATCGAAAGCGATGTGGCACGCTATGAGCAGCATTTGACCGAGGTGTTTGGCCTCAAGGCATGACGCTCGGCTACTATCCGATGCAACGGCCGGGCAGATCGCAGCGCCGATTCGCAAACGAGGACACACGTGAAAGCCAGATCCGATGAATTGCAGGTTTTCGTCTGCGTGATTGAATGCGGATCGATTTCTGCGGCGGCCGAGCAGGTCGGGCAAACGCCTTCGGCGGTCAGTCGTACGCTGTCGCGGCTGGAGGCCAAGCTCGACACCACCTTGATCAATCGCACCACGCGGCGCATGGACCTGACCGAAGAGGGCAAGTATTTCTTCGAGCACGCCAAGCGGATTCTCGATCAGATGGACGAACTCGAAGAGCGCCTGTCATCACGTCAGCAAACGCCGTCCGGGCGTTTGCGTATCAACGCGGCATCGCCTTTCATGCTGCACGCCATCGTGCCCTACATCGATGAGTTCCGCAGGCTTTACCCCGACATCCAGCTCGAACTCAACAGCAATGATCTGATCATCGACCTGTTGGAGCAGAGCACCGACATCGCCATCCGCATCGGCACCCTGACCGACTCGACGCTGCATGCCCGCTCCCTGGGCAGCAGCCCGCTGCACATCGTCGCCAGCCCGGCGTACCTGGAAAAACACGGCACGCCGCAAGTCGTGGCTGACCTGGTCGACCATACGCTGCTGGGGTTCACCCAGAACGAAGGCCTCAACCAATGGCCGCTGCGTTATGTACATGGCGATCGCTGGCCGATCCAGGCGTCGATCGGCGCCTCCAGCGGCGAGACCATCCGCCATCTGGCACTGGACGGCCAGGGCATTGCCTGCCTGTCGCACTTCATGACCATCGAAGACATTCGTGCCGGACGCTTGAAAGTGTTGCTGGGCGAATTCAACAGCGGCTATCGCCAGCCGATCAACGCGGTGTACTACCGCAACTCGCAACTGGCCCTGCGGATTCAATGCTTCCTGGACTTTATCCAGGGCAAGTTGGCGGGTTATGCAAGCACAGTTTTCAAAGGCTGATTCGTGATTTCTACGCAAAAGTGAATTGGGTCAGAAGGCATTTTTCGGCAATGATCGCTCCTTGATACTCCTTGCATCACTTATCCACGCAGGGAGTTTCTCCATGAACGTATTCGTTACCGGCGCTGCCGGTTTTATCGGCGGTTCCATCGCCACGGGCCTTGTCCAGGCCGGTCACAACGTCACCGGTCTGGTGCGCAGCGCCGAGCAAGCGAATGAACTGCGCGCACTGGGCATCACCCCGGTGATCGGCACGCTCGACGACCCCGCCCTGTTGGCCGATCAGGCACTGGCTGCGGACGCTGTGATCAACGCTGCCAGCAGCGATCATCGAGGCGCGGTGGAGGCCTTGCTCGATGCCTTGCGCGGTTCTGGCAAAGTGTTCCTGCACACCAGCGGCTCAAGCATCGTCGGCGATGCCTCGGGCGGCAAATCCAGTGATGTCATCTACTTCGAAGACAACCTGCCGGAACCGACCGTCGACAAGGCGGCGCGCGTGGCCATTGATAACCTGATCCTGGCGGCGGCCATGGATGGGGTGAATTCGGCGGTGATCTGCAACACCTTGATCTATGGCCACAGCCTGGGCGTCCATCGCGACAGCGTGCAGCTGCCGCGCCTGCTCAAGCAGGCGCGCAAAAGCGGCGTGGTGCGCCATGTCGGCACGGGCCGGAACATCTGGTCCAACGTGCACATCGAGGATGTGGTCGCTCTGTACCTGCTGGCGCTGACCGAAAACGTACCCGGCACCTTCTACTTCGTTGAAAGCGGTGAAGCGTCGTTCATCGACATGACCACCGCCATGGCCCAGGCGCTGAACCTGGGCGAACCGCAAGACTGGCCGCTCAAGGATGCGGAAGCCGAGTGGGGCTATGAAATGGCCAACTATGGCCTGGGCTCCAACAGCCGGGTTCGCGGCAAGCACGCGCGGGAACTGTTGGGCTGGGTACCGAAGCGGACTTCGGTGGTGGAGTGGATTCGCGACGAGATGGTGTGAGTTCGCTGTAGACCGAGTCGTGTCCATCGCGAGCAGGCTCGCTCCCACATTTGATCTGCGTTCAACAGGACGACGCAAATCCCCTGTGGGAGCGAGCCTGCTCGCGAAGCTTTTCCTGACAGACCATTAACTGGCCGGTCGGCCTTCGATTCCGTAACATCCGCACACTCTTTCTCGTCTCTCCCTGTGTGCGGTTCCCCATGAAAGCAAAACGTCTACGCGCCGATGTCCTGGCCGGACTTACCACGTCCTTCGCCCTGTTGCCCGAATGCATCGCTTTCGCGCTGGTGGCCCATCTCAATCCACTGATGGGGCTCTACGGCGCATTCATCATCTGCACCCTGACCGCGCTGTTCGGCGGGCGACCGGGCATGGTGTCCGGCGCGGCCGGCTCGATGGCCGTGGTGATCGTTGCGCTGGTGGTGCAACACGGCGTGCAGTACCTGCTGGCCACGGTGTTGCTGGGCGGGCTGATAATGATGGCGTTCGGGCTGCTCAAGCTCGGCAAGCTGGTGCGCATGGTGCCGCACCCGGTGATGCTCGGCTTCGTCAACGGCCTGGCGATCATCATTGCCCTGGCGCAACTGGAGCACTTCAAGAACGGTGAGGCGTGGTTGAGCGGTACGCCGCTGTACATGATGCTTGGCCTGGTCGCGGTGACCATGGCCATTGTCTACGTACTGCCGCGCCTGACCCGCACAGTGCCGCCAGCGCTGGTGGCGATTCTCGGCGTGGGCCTGGCGGTGTATCTGCTCGGCCTGCCGACTCGCACCCTGGGCGACATGGCGCATATTGCCGGTGGTTTGCCGACGCTGGCGCTGCCGGACATTCCATGGAATCCGGAGACCCTGCGGATCATCGCACCCTACGCGATCCTGATGGCGCTGGTGGGGTTGCTGGAAACCCTGTTGACGCTGAACCTCACCGATGAAATCACCGAGAGCCGTGGTTACCCGGATCGCGAGTGCGTGGCGCTGGGGGCGGCGAATATAGTGTCCGGTGCGTTCGGCGGCATGGGCGGTTGCGCCATGATCGGCCAGACCGTGATCAACCTCAGTTCCGGCGGACGCGGGCGCTTGTCCGGTGTGGTGGCCGGAGTGTCGATCCTCCTGTTCATCCTGTTCCTGTCGCCGCTGATCGAGCGCATTCCGCTGGCGGCGCTGGTCGGGGTGATGTTCGTGGTGTCGCAACAGACCTTCGCCTGGGCCTCGTTGCGGGTGCTGAACAAGGTGCCGATGAACGACGTACTGGTGATCATCGCGGTCACCGTCATTACCGTGTTCACCGACCTGGCCACCGCAGTGCTCTGCGGGATCATCATCGCAGCGCTGAACTTTGCCTGGCAGCAGGCCCGGCAGCTATACGCCGACAGTCATCTGGAGAACGACGGCAGCAAGCTGTACCGGGTGCATGGCACGCTGTTCTTCGCCTCGACCACGCCCTTTCTCAATCAGTTCGATCCGGCCAATGACCCGGCGCAAGTGACCCTGGACTGCCAGCACCTGAGTGTTGTCGACTACTCGGCCATCGCCGCGCTGGGTACCTTGCGCGAGCGTTACACCAGGGCCGGCAAGCACCTGCGGGTGCTGAATTTGTCCGAACGCTGCAAGACATTGCTCAAGCGCGCGCGGATGCGGCACGACTGAAATCAATGGCCGGCGCGATGAAAATCCGCCGGCCTGATTTTCATTATTTGCGACAACTCATGTCTCTGGGCGACACGCCTTACCTCTGTACGAAAATTACTTTCACCTCGTTTGAAAATCGCGCTTCGAAATGTTTTAAGAGTTTCACAAATATTTCGACGTGACCCTCTCGAGGAGTACCGCATGACCCTGTCCTTCGGCTATTGGCTGCTGGTGTATGCCGCCATCGCCATCATTGCTCTGATCGTTCTGATCGCCCGTTACCGGATCAACCCGTTCATTGTCATCACCCTGATTTCCATCGGCCTGGCGCTGGTGGCGGGGATGCCGCCGTCGGGTGTGGTGGGGGCGTACGAGGCGGGTGTCGGCAAGACCCTGGGGCACATCGCCCTGGTGGTGGCGCTGGGCACCATGCTTGGCAAGATGATGGCCGAGTCCGGTGGGGCCGAGCAGGTGGCACGGACCTTGATCGACCGCTTTGGCGAAAAGAACGCGCATTGGGCGATGGTGTGCATCGCGTTCCTGGTCGGTCTGCCACTGTTCTTCGAAGTGGGTTTCGTCTTGCTGGTGCCTATTGCGTTCACCGTGGCGCGGCGCGTGGGCGTGTCGATCCTGATGGTCGGCCTGCCGATGGTCGCCGGGCTCTCGGTGGTGCATGCGCTGGTGCCGCCGCACCCGGCGGCAATGCTCGCGGTGCAGGTGTATCAGGCGTCGGTGGGACAGACCCTGCTCTACGCGATCGCGATCGGCATTCCGACAGCGATCATCGCCGGCCCCCTGTACGCCAAATTCATCGTGCCGCGCATTCAATTGCCGGCGGAAAACCCGCTGGAACGCCAGTTCCTGGAGCGAGAACCGCGCGACAGCCTGCCGGGTTTCGGCATCACCATGGCGACCATTCTGTTACCGGTGGTGCTGATGCTGATTGGCGGCTGGGCCAATCTTCTTTCCACGCCGGGCACAGGTTTCAACCAGTTCTTGCTGTTCATCGGTAACTCGGTGATTGCGTTGTTGCTGGCCACGTTGCTGAGCTTCTGGACGCTCGGCCTGGCCCAGGGCTTCAACCGCGAATCGATCCTCAAATTCACCAACGAATGCCTGGCGCCGACCGCCAGCATCACCCTGCTGGTCGGTGCCGGTGGTGGCCTGAACCGGATTCTGGTGGACGCCGGCGTCACCGACCAGATCGTCGGCCTGGCCCATGAATTTCATTTGTCGCCGCTGTTGATGGGCTGGCTGTTTGCCGCGCTGATGCGCATCGCCACCGGTTCTGCCACTGTGGCCATGACCACCGCTTCAGGTGTGGTCGCGCCGGTGGCCATTGGTCTGGGTTATCCCCATCCGGAATTGCTGGTGCTGGCGACGGGCGCCGGGTCGGTTATCTTTTCCCACGTGAACGACGGCGGTTTCTGGTTGATCAAGGAATACTTCAACATGACAGTGACCCAGACCTTCAAAACCTGGACCGTGCTCGAAACCTTGATCTCGGTCGTCGCCTTCGGCCTGACCGTTGGCCTTTCTTACCTGATTTAGCCGGAGCCACTTGCATGGACATCCTCTACCAGATCCGCGCCCGTCAGGACTCCTTCAGTGCCGGTGAAGGACGCATCGCCCGGCTGATGCTCGACGACGTAGGATTTGCTGCCTCCGCCAGCCTCGATGAACTGGCGTTGCGGGCGGAGGTCAGCAGCGCCACGCTGTCGCGGTTCGCCCGTACGGTCGGCTGCAAGGATCTGCGTGACCTGCGCTTGCAACTGGCCCAGGCCAGCGGCGTCGGCAGTCGGTTTCTCGACCCGGCGGGCACCCCCGAGCAGTCGGCGTTCTATGGGCAGATCGTGAGTGACGTCGAATCGACCTTGCGCCAGCACCTGGCGGCGTTCGACGAATCGCGATTCGTCGATGCGGTGAAACTGCTGGGCAAGGCGCGGATGATTCACGCGTTCGGCATGGGCGGCTGCTCGACCCTGTGCAGCGATGAACTGCAAGTACGCCTGGTGCGCCTCGGCTATCCGGTCGCGGTGTGCCACGATGCGGTGATGATGCGCGTCACCGCCGCCAGCCTCAGCGCTGAACAGGTGGTGATTGTCTGCTCGCTGACCGGGATCACCCCGGAGTTGATTGAAACGGTGGAGCTGGCGCGCAACTACGGCGCACGCATTCTGGCCATCACCCGTGCCGACTCGCCGCTGGCGCAACTGGCCGACATCGTCCTGCCCCTGCAAAGCGCCGAAACCTCGTTCATCTACAAACCCACGGCGGCGCGCTACGGCATGCTGCTGGCCATCGATGTGCTCGCTACCGAGCTGGCACTGGCCAATCCTGAAGACAATCAAGAACGTCTGCGGCGGATCAAACTCGCCCTCGACGAATACCGCGGCGGCGACGATCACTTGCCGCTGGGAGACTGACATGCAGTACGACACGCTGATTCGCAACGCCCTGATCATCGACGGCAGCAACCGCCCCGGTTACCCCGCCGACGTGGCCATTCTCAACGGGCGCATCGAGTGCATCGGCGACTTGCGCGACGCCTGCGCCAGCGAAGAAATCGACGCCCAAGGCCATGTGCTGGCGCCGGGTTTCATCGACGTGCACACCCATGACGACACCGTGGTGATTCGTCAGCCGCAGATGCTGCCCAAGCTCAGCCAGGGCGTGACGACGGTGATCGTCGGCAACTGCGGGATCAGTGCCTCGCCGGTGAGTTTGCGTGGCGATCCCCCGGACCCGATGAACCTGCTCGGTACGGCGGCGGCGTTTGTGTATCCGACCTTCCGCGACTACCGGGCGGCGGTCGAAGCCGCGAACACCACGTTGAACGTTGCCGCGCTGGTCGGCCATACGGCGCTGCGCAGCAATCATCTGGACGACCTGTTCCGCACGGCCAGCGCCGACGAAATCGCCGCGATGCGCGAGCAACTGCGCGAGAGCCTGGAGGCGGGTGCACTGGGGCTGTCCACAGGCCTTGCCTATGCCAGCGCGTTCTCGGCGTCGACCGCTGAAGTGATGCAACTGACCGAAGAGTTGACCGCGTTCGGCGCGGTCTACACCACGCACTTGCGCAGCGAATTCGAACCGGTGCTGGAGGCCATGGACGAAGCGTTCCAGATCGGCCGTCATGCGCGAAGCCCAGTGATCATTTCCCACCTCAAATGTGCCGGTGCCGGTAACTGGGGGCGTAGTCCGCAATTGCTGGCATCCCTTGAGAAAGCCGCGTTAACCCACCCGGTTGGCTGCGACTGTTATCCCTACGCGGCGAGCTCATCGACCCTAGACCTCAAGCAGGTGACCGATGCCCATCGCATCACCATCACCTGGTCGACCCCGCACCCGGAAATGGGCGGCCGCGACCTGATGGACATCGCCGCCGAATGGAACCTGCCATTGTTGGAGGCTGCTCGCCAACTGCAACCCGCCGGTGCGGTGTACTACGGAATGGATGAGGCGGATGTGCGCAGAATCCTCGCCCATCCGCTGTCGATGGTCGGCTCCGACGGCTTGCCGGAAGACCCGTTCCCGCACCCACGCTTGTGGGGTGCATTCCCTCGGGTGCTCGGACATTTCAGCCGTGACATGGGATTGTTCCCGCTGCACACCGCCGTGCACAAAATGACCGGGTTGTCGGCGGCACGCTTCGGTTTGAAGGAGCGCGGTGAAATCCGCGAAGGACATTGGGCCGACCTGGTGTTGTTCGATCCGGCGACTGTCCGCGATGTCGCCGATTTCAACGATCCGCAACGGGCGGCGCAAGGCATCGAGGGCGTATGGGTCAACGGTGTGTTGAGCTACCGCGATGGCCAGGCCAATGGGCGCAGGGAAGGGCGGTTCCTGGCTCGGGAAGGGGATTTGCGTACGGGATTCCAGTGAGTGTCGAGCACGGCGTTACATGCAGGAGCAACGGGTGTTCACCCACACGCTCAGCCTCTGAGCCTTCAGCCTTCGTTCGCCACCCGGTGGGTTTGGCGAAACTCGCCGGGCGGCATCCCGCGCCGGCTTTTGAAGGTGCGGTGAAACGAGCGCGGTTCGGTGAAGCCCAGGTACTGGGCAATGTCCTGGATCGGCAGGGTGCTGTTGAGCAGGTAATGCTCGGCCAGTTCCTGGCGCAGGTCGTCGAGGATCTGCTGGTACGACGTCCCGGCCTGGTGCAACTGGCGTTGCAGCGTGCGCACTGACACGGCGAGCTGCTCGGCCACCTGCTCCTTGCGTGGCAGGCCTTCCTTGAGCAACTGACGCAGGATGCTTTTGACCCGCTGCTGCAGCGATGCATCCTCCAATGTAGCCATCAACCCCTGGGCATGTTCTTCCAGTGTGCGCAGCAATTGCGCATCGGCCTGGCGCAATGGCAACTGCAAATACGGCAACGGGACAATCAGCGCCGAATAAGGCTGGTCGAACAGCACCGGACAGTCGAAGAACTGCTCGTACTGTGCCAGCGTGGTGTCGGGCGGACAGGCATGTTCCAGCCAGACGGCGGCCGGCGACAGTTGCGTGTCGGCGATCCAGCGCGCGTATTGCAGCCAGGAACCGAGCACGTTTTCCACCAGGTGCCGGCGAATTCGCGGGCGTTGATGACGGCACGTCCAGATCAGGTGCACGTTGCTGCCTTGCACCTCGGCGCGACTGACGCCCATGTCTCCCACCAGCTTCTCGAACGGCATGATGCGGCTCATGGCGTCGCCCAGTGTCGCGCAGTTCATGGTGATGTAGCCCAGCACGCTCCAGGAGTTGGGCAACACGAAATGCGCGGCGTTGAGACCGAACAACGCATCGCCCGAGTGTTCGCAGAAATAATCGAGCAGCCGTTCATGGGCTTCACCGGGCAACCGCAGGCTGTTGTCACTCAATTGCTGTGCCTGCAACCCGGCAGCCGCCAACGCAGGCTCGATGGCCATGCCCAGTTGTTCGGCGTGACGCAGGTACTTGAGCAGCGGCGGGACTGAGGTGAAGCCAAGCGATTGCATGATCGTTTCCTGTGATCAAGGCCCGCGTGCGCGGAGATGAATACCCGGAAAGGTAATTTGAAACCACGGCTAAAGTAAATGGCTGACGCCTGCGCGACGTTTGACTCAATTGGCTACTCGAACTGGCCGGATGCGACCGTGACACTTTCCGGCGGCTGATTAGTATGAGGGCCTGAAATATCACTGATCGGAACCGCAAAAGGACACACGCATGCGACGCTGGAATGGCTGGGGAGATGCAACCACGGTGGTCGAACTGCCGGCCCAGGGCGCGAGTTTTCTCGCGCAACGGGTGGGTGACGGTCGAGCGCTGCCCGATGCGACGCTTGAGACGGCATTGGCCCGCGTGCCCCCGTCGCGGTTGCAGCAACACTTCCTGTACAGCGTGGATGCCCATGATCGTTTGCTGCATGCCAGGGGGCAGAGCCTGCCGGACTGGCTGGCCCTGCGTGAAGGTGCACTGGGCAATTATCCCGACGCCGTGGCCTATCCCACGAGCGCTGATCAGATTCGCCGGTTACTGCTACTCGCCCATGAACAGGACCTGTGCCTGATTCCTTATGGCGGCGGCACTTCGGTGGCCGGTCACATCAACCCGCCAAGCTCTGCGCGGCCGGTGGTGACGGTATCCCTGGCCCGCATGAATCGCCTGCTCGAGCTCGACGAACAGAGCCTGTTGGCCACCTTCGGTCCAGGCACCAGTGGACCGCAGGTGGAAAGTCAGTTGCGTGCCCGAGGTTATACCCTGGGGCACTTCCCGCAGTCGTGGGAACTGTCGACCCTGGGCGGTTGGGTCGCCAGCCGCTCCAGTGGCCAGCAGTCATTGCGTTATGGGCGGATCGAGCAATTGTTCGCCGGCGGGACCCTGGAAACATTTGCCGGGCCGTTGGACATTCCGAGCTTCCCGGCCTCGGCTGCCGGGCCCGACCTGCGCGAGGTGGTCTTGGGTTGCGAAGGCCGTTTCGGGATCATCTCCGAGGTGAAGGTTCGGGTCAGTGCATTGCCCGCCGATGAACGTTTCTACGGCGTTTTCCTGCCCGATTGGCCACAGGCGCTACGAGCCATCCGCCAGTTGGCCCAGGCGCGCGTGCCGCTGTCGATGCTGCGCTTGTCCAACGCCGTGGAAACCGAAACCCAACTGGCGCTGGCCGGTCATCCGCAGCAGATCGCCTGGCTGGAAAAGTACCTGGCCCTGCGCGGCGCCGGCGCGGGCAAATGCCTGCTGACGTTCGGCGTGACTGGCAATCGTCGGCAAAATGCGCTGTCCCTGCGTCAGGCCCGGCAGCACCTCAAGGCGTTCGGCGGGGTGTTTACCGGCACCTTGCTCGGCAAGAAATGGGCGCAGAACCGGTTTCGATTTCCCTACCTGCGCGAAAACCTGTGGAACGCCGGTTACGTGGTGGACACCCTGGAAACGGCCACTGACTGGAGCAACGTCGATAACCTCCTGACGCTTGTCGAAAACAGCCTGCGCGATGCCTTGGCTGCCGAAGGCGAGCGCGTGCATGTCTTCACCCACCTTTCCCATGTCTACGGCGAAGGATCGAGCATCTACACCACCTATGTGTTTCGCCCGGCGGCGGACTACCCAGCCACCCTGGCGCGCTGGCAGGCACTCAAGCAGGCGGCCAGCCAGACCATCGTCGACAACCAGGGCACCATCAGTCACCAGCATGGCGTGGGCAAGGACCACGCGCCGTACCTGCGACGGGAGAAGGGCGCACTGGCGATGGACACCCTGCAGGCACTGAGTCGGCATTTCGATCCGGCCGGGCGCCTCAACCCCGGCACGCTGTTGCAGGAGTGACGGCCATGAGCCTGGACTGGAACACCGCGTGGCGACAGCAGGTGCTGCCGACGCTGGCGGATGAAACCTGGGACCTGATCGTCATCGGCGGCGGCATCAGCGGCGCCGGCATCCTGCGTGAAGCCGCGCGCCGAGGCTGGCGTTGCCTGCTGCTGGAGCAGCGCGATTTCGCCTGGGGCACCTCCAGCCGTTCCTCGAAAATGGTCCATGGCGGCTTGCGTTACATCGCCAAGGGCCAGTGGCGCCTGACCCGCGATTCGGTCCGCGAACGCCAGCGCCTGCTCGACGAAGCACCGGGGTTGGTGGAACCGATGAGTTTCATGATGCCGCACTACCGTGGCGGTTTTCCCGGACCGCGGGTGCTAGGTGGTTTGCTGTCGATCTATGACGCCTTGGCCGGGCGGCGTGGGCATCGCTTCCATGACGCGCAACAGCTGCATTATCTGGCGCCCGGGGTGAAGGCAGATGACCTGCTGGGTGGCACCTGTTTTGTCGACGCGCTGACCGACGATGCGCGCCTGGTGATGCGCGTATTGAGCGAGGCCCGGGCCGATCGCGCGGTAGTGCTCAACGGTGTGCGCGTGCAGCAATTGCTGCGAGAAGAGGGGCGCGTTTGCGGGGTTCAGGCCATAGACTGCGAGGGCGGCGGATTACTGACATTGCGTTGCGCTGTGCTGGCCGTGGCCACCGGCGCATGGGCCGAGCGTTTGCGCCTGCCCGATGCCCCTCGCCAGTTGCGCCCGTTGCGTGGCAGTCATCTGTTGTTGCCGGGCTGGCGCCTGCCCGTGGCGCAAGCCTTTACCTTCCTGCACGAGCGTGACCGGCGACCGGTGTTCGTGTTCCCCTGGGAGGGGGCCACCGTAGTCGGCACCACCGACCTCGATCATCATGGCGATCTGGACCTGAGCGCGAGCATCAGCGTAGATGAACTCGACTATCTTCTGGCGGCCTGCCGTCAACAGTTTCCCCAGGCCGAGGTAGTCGCTGCCGATGTGTTGTCGACCTGGTCGGGCGTGCGCCCGGTAGTGGGCAGCGCTGCGGGTGATCTCAAGCCGTCGAATGAAACCCGTGAGCATGTGCTGTGGCAGGAGCCTGGTTGCGTGACCCTGGCCGGCGGCAAACTGACCACCTTTCGCCCGCAGGCGATCGAAGTGCTCAAGGCTTGCGCGACCATGCTCGGGCGGCCCTTCGACGATGACGCCGCGCCGGTGTTCGCCGTGGTGCCGCCGCTGGCGATCCCGGGTCTCAGCGTCAACCGCTGGCGGCGCCTGGCCGGGCGGCATGGTCGCGACCTGCCGAGGCTGGCCAAGCTGCTCGTCGAGCTGGGCCATGACACCGTCGGCGGCACTGACACCTTGTGGGCGGAGCTGGCCGTTGCCTGCGATACGGAAATGGTCCTGCACCTGGATGACCTGCTGCTGCGCCGAACCCGCCTGGGCCTGCTGCTGCCTCGCGGCGCCGAAGATCATTGGCCGGCGATTCGCCGACTCTGCCAGCCACGGCTGGGCTGGGACGATGAGCGTTGGCAGCAGGAACAACAGCGCTACCAGGCGTTGTGGCAACGCCATCATGGATTGCCGGATGCCGCGCATTGATGCCCATTGAAGAGAGCTCCATGGATAACCACCCGAACAAGCGTTACCTGTTGGCCATCGACAATGGCACCCAGAGCGTGCGCGCTCTGCTCTTCGACCTGCAGGGCAATCTGCTGGGCAAAGGCAAGGTCGAGTTGCAGGCCTATTACTCGACTCAACCCGGCTGGGCCGAGCAGGACCCGGAGTATTACTGGGCAAAGCTGGGCGAGGCCTGCCAGCAGTTGTGGCAGCAGACCGGCATCGATCGCTCACAGATTGCCGGTGTGTCCCTGACCACCCAGCGCGGCACCGTGATCAACGTCGATGCCCAGGGCAAGCCGCTGCGTCCGGCGATCCTCTGGCTCGATCAGCGCCAGGACGAGGTCAAGGGCGGTATCAAGGGGCCGTGGGGCTGGCTGTTCAAACTGGTCGGCGCGCAAGCCACGGTGGACTACTTTCGCGCCCAGGCCGAGGCCAACTGGATCGCTCGCAATCAACCTGAAGTCTGGGCGGCGACCGACAAGTTCTTGCTGCTCTCGGGGTTTCTCACCCATCGCCTGTGCGGGCGTTTTGTCGATTCCGTGGGCTGTTGCGTCGGTTACCTGCCGTTCGATTTCAAGCGCTTGCGCTGGGCCGCACCCGCCGACTGGAAATGGCAGGCGCTGGCGGTGCGTCCCGAGCAGTTGCCGAGCCTGCACAAGCCCGGTGAAACCCTGGGCCACATCAGCGCCGAGGCCAGTCGCCATACCGGCATTCCCGAGGGGCTGCCACTGATCGCCGCGGGTGCCGACAAGGCCTGCGAAGTCGTGGGTTCCGGCGTTGCCGACGCAGGCACCGTGTGCCTTTCCTACGGCACCACGGCAACGATCACCAGCACACGGTCGCGCTACCTGGAAATCGTCCCGTTGATTCCGCCTTACCCCTCCGCGGTGCCGGATCAATTCAACTGCGAGGTGATGATCTATCGCGGCTACTGGATGGTCAGCTGGTTCAAGAACGAGTTCGGCCTGCGCGAAATGCAGCAGGCCAAAGCCCAGGGCGTGGAGCCCGAGCAACTCTTCGATGCACTGGTCGATGCGGTGCCGCCGGGCTCCATGGGGTTGATGCTGCAACCCTACTGGTCGCCCGGCATCCGCGAGCCGGGTGTGGAAGCCAAGGGCGCGATGATCGGCTTCGGCGACGTGCATACCCGTGCGCACATTTACCGGGCGATCCTCGAAGGTCTGGCGTATGCCTTGCGTCAGGGCCTGGAGAAGATCGAGAAGCGTTCGAGGGTCTGCGTCACGCGCTTGCGTGTCGCCGGTGGCGGCTCCCAGAGTGATGCCGCGATGCAACTCACGGCGAACATTTTCGGCCTGCCGGCCGAACGTCCGCACGTCTACGAAGCATCCGGCCTGGGCGCTGCCATTTGTTGTGCGGTGGGGCTGGGGCTGCACGCGGATTTCCCCACGGCGATGGCCGCCATGACGCGGGTGGGCGCGGTATTCATGCCGCAACCCGAGGCGCAGCAGATCTACGAGCGACTGTACAAAGAGGTCTACCTGCGCATGTATCGACAGCTCAAGCCGTTGTACCAAAGCATCCGCAAGATTACCGGTTACCCCGCTTAGGAAAACACCCGCGAACCCTGTGGGAGCGAGCCTGCTCGCGAAAGCGCAGTGTCAGTCACATCATTGTTGACTGTGCCGCCGTCTTCGCGAGCAGGCTCGCTCCCACATGGGGGCCTGCACCCAGGCGTGGCGCTATCGGAGAACTTTTCTGGTGAGATTGGACAGTGTCAGGGGTTGGGGCGGTTGTTAGGCTCAACCCCCACGGCACCTCCAATAAGAACCAGGCAATGAAGCTGACATTTCTCCTGTTGCTGCTTTGTGCAACGACCCAGGCAGCCTGGGGCTGGTCCAACCATACGGTGGGCAGCTACCTGGCGCTGCAGGACCTGCCGGCCCTGCGGGACGCACCGCAGGTCAAGGTTGAACCGCTGGAGCGGTTTCTCTCGCAACAATACGAGGCTGTGGGCGCGTTGCTCGACGAGCAGGAGCGCTTCGCCCGCGAACACTTCGCCCAATACCCGCCACGCCCCGACAATCTGCGACTGCCCGCGGTGCCTGGGGACAATTTGCGCCACGACTTCCTCACCGCGCTGCGGATCAATCCGCAGATTCATCTGGCGATGGTCATCCAGCCGTTGCCCGGCCAGGATCTGCCCGAGCGTGAACACCTCAAGGCCGAGCAGGTCATGGTCGAGCAGACCCTCTCGCCATGGAATCGCCAGCGCTTCATCCGCGTGACCGACAACGAAAAAGTCGCACCCCTGGCCGTGGTAGCCAGCGCCGCCGATGAGCCGGATTACGGCCACGACATCAACCTGTTCAGCGACAACCCGGGCGAGGTCGGCGCGCTGTATGGCTTCGGCCCGCAGCCCTTCGGCGACGCGCGGTTTCAGTACAGCTCCCAGGCGCCATTCCACATGGGGTTCTTCCATGAGAGCCCGGTGGTCTACGTCGCTGCCGGATTTCTCGAGCGCAGTTGGCCCGACTGGCGTGCCTACCAGTACATGGGGTTGGCGCGACTGGCCTTTGCCACCGGCCATTCCTACTGGGGCTATCGCTTTCTCGGCTGGGGCCTGCACCACATTCAGGACCTGACCCAGCCTTATCACGCCAAGCCATTGCCCGGCGTCGACCTCGCCAGTCTTCTTCTGCTGGAGGGCAAGGCACTGGCCGGTTTCGCTGCCGACAAGCAGGCGTCCATCGAACGGGTCGCCACCCGGCACATGGAAGTGGAGAAGTATCAGTCGACCTGGCTGCGTCGTTTGCTGCGCGCCGGTCAGCCCCATCCGATGCTCGACGCTTATGCCGATTCTGCCCAGGACGCCCGTTACCCGCCGTACTCGGTGGACTACTTGCGCGAAGTGGTGAGCGCCGAGTCCGTCGAGGAGTCCGCAGCGTTCGATCAAGCCATCGGCCAGTGGCTGGACGCAGCACCGATCACCCGCGATTTCAGCAGCGGTAATCAACTGCAGCGCGAAGACTTCGACCATCCGGCACTCAATCGACAGCTGTTCCAACTGCTGGGACATTTTGGCGCGCACAGCCGGATTTATGCCCGTGCGGGATTGGCGCCATAGCCATTGCGGCCCATTGGAACGCACACAAAAACAATAAAACCAGGGAAGGAGGAACAGACCATGAAAACTCGAATTCGCCTGTGTGGCGCAGCGTTACCCGGGGTCGGCCTGGCAGGGGTGCTGCAACTGTGCGCGGTCGACGGTGTGCAGGCCGAAGAGTTCAGCGTGCTGGACAACCAGGTCACCGGTTCATTCGACAGTACCTTGTCTTACGGCCGCTTGTGGCGGGTCCAGGGCCGGGACAAGAACAACGACGACGTCAACACCAACGACGGCAATCGCAACTTCGACACCGGGCTGGTTTCCGAGGTGTACAAGATCACCTCGGAGCTTGAAGCCAACTATCAGAACTACGGGATGTTCGTGCGCGGCACCGCGTTCTATGACACCCAACTGATGGACAAGCGCAACGATTACTACAGCAACAACAACCCGTCGCAACCCAGTCAGAGTTTCCCGCAGGACGACCATTTCACCAGCCAGACCCGCGATATCGCCGGCAGCCGGGTGGAGATGCTCGACGCCTATCTCTATGGCAACTGGGACGTGGCACAGATGCCGCTGACGGCACGCATAGGGCGCCAGGTGTTCAACTGGGGCGAGGGGATTTTCTACCGCGGCGGGATCAACACCACCAACCCGGTGGATGCGGCCAAGTACCGTTTGCCCGGCGCCGAAGTCAAGGAAGTGCTGGTGCCGGTGGAAGCGCTCAGTTTCAACCTCGGCCTGACCGACAGCCTGACCATGGAAAGCTTTTACCAGACCAACTGGAAGGAAACCCGCATCGACCCGGTCGGCACGTTCTACTCGCAGACGGACCTGTTCGCCGACGGCGGCAACACCGCCTACAACAACTTCAGCGGGACCGCGCTGGACACCCCGGTGCCCGGCTTCGGCAACGTGATCGACCTGTACGGTGCGCTGGGCAACAACCCGCTGCTCAAACAGGCCCTGAGTACCACCGGACTGTACGCCAACGGGGTCACCCCAGCCTTTGGCAACACCGTCAAAGTGGCCACGATCGGCAAGGATTTCAATGCGCGCAACGACGGTCAGTTCGGTTTCGCTTTTCGCTACATCGCAGAAGAACTCAACAGCACCGAGTTCGGCTTGTACATGGTCAACTATCACGCCAAGGAGCCGACCATTTCCGCCGATCTGGGTGGGTACAAGGGCATCGACATGAATGCCCTGACCAACCTGTTGGCCGGTGTCGCCGGCAGTCAGGCGGGGCAACTGGCCAACGGCCTGGCGACCATGGATGTGCTGGGCAATATCCAGGCGCATCGTCGCTATGCCGAAGACATCCGCATGTATGGCTTCAGTTTCAACACCACCCTGGGCCAGGCGTCGGTGTTCGGTGAATTGGCTTATCGGCCGAACCTGCCCATCGGGATCGCCGCCACCAACGACCTGATCGGCGACCTGGCCAACGGCGCCGCCGCAGCGGCAGCCGGCCAGACCATCAACATTGGCGGGCAGCAGGTCACGCTCGCCAGCCAGATCAATAACGCCGAGCGAGTGGAAGCGTTCAACGCCTCCATGGGCACCATTTACAACTTCGGCCCGAGCCTGTCATTCGACTCAATGTTCGGCGTGTTCGAGCTGGCGTCCGAGCACCTGCGCGGCAGCAGGCTGCAATACACCGCTTTTGACGGCAGTAATCGTTACTACTCGGGCACCGGTAATTTTTCCTACGTGTCCGGTGGCGAGCGCGACGACCAGGTCAACCGTAACTCCTACAGCTACACCGCGATGCTCAACGGCACCTGGAACGACGTGTATGCCGGGGTCAACGTCTCGCCTTACGTCGTCTACAAGGATGACTTCGAGGGCAACAGCTATCAGGCGGGCAACATCATCGAGGGCCGCAAGGCCTACACCCTGGGGATCAAGGCCAACTACCAGAACAAGCTGGAGGCCGAGCTGCAATACACCGAGTTCTTTGGCGGCGGGCAGGACAACGGTCTGCGTGACCGCGACAACGTCGGCTTCAACCTCAAGTACTTCTTGTGAGTTCCAACTCATCCCCCTGTAGGAGCGAGCCTGCTCGCGATAGCGGTGTGTCCGCCAACATCGACGTCGACTGTAAGTCAGTCATCGCGAGCCTGCTCGCTCCTACAGGGGATTTGCTGTGTTTTGCAGGTCGCAGTTTTATTTCGGAGAACGATCATGTTTCACACTTCACGACTGACCAAGACCACGCTGGCGCTGCTCCTGGGCCTGGCCGCCGGCAACGCGCTGGCCGTGGTCACGCCCCAGCAAGCCGAGCAACTGAAAACCACGCTGACGCCGCTGGGGGGCGAGCGTGCCGGTAACGCGGCCGGGACCATTCCGGCCTGGACCGGTGGCATCACCCAGGCGCCGGCGGGCTACACGCCGGGCCAGCATCACCTGGACCCGTATGCGGCGGACAAACCGCTGTTCACCATCACCAAGGCCAACCTTGAACAGTACAAGGCCCACCTGAGCCCGGGTCAGATCGCCCTGTTCAACAGCTACCCCGACACCTTCCAGATGCCGGTCTATCCTTCTCGCCGCTCGGGTTCGGCGCCGCAGTGGCTGTATGACAACACCCTGAAAAACGCGACCTCGGCCAAGCTGCTCGATGGCGGGACCGGGTTTGCCGATGCCTATGGCGGCGTGCCGTTCCCGCTGCCCAAGGACGGGGTCGAGGTGCTGTGGAATCACATCACCCGTTATCGCGGCATCTATGTGGTCCGTCGTGCCTCCGAAGCACCGGTGCAACGCAATGGCAGCTTCGCGCTCGTCACCTCGCAGCAAGAGGGATTCTTCAATTATTACCGCCCGGGCGGGCAGTTCGCCGACCTGAAGAACATCCTGTTTTACTACCTGGCTTTCGTGAAGAGTCCGGCCCGACTGGCGGGCGGTGCGGCGTTGGTTCACGAGACCCTGGACCAGCTCAAGGACCCGCGTCAGGCCTGGGTCTATGACGCGGGCCAACGTCGTGTGCGGCGGGCGCCGAACCTCGCGTATGACACCCCGATCGCCTCATCCGACGGCCTGCGCACGGCGGACGATACCGACCTGTTCAACGGCTCGCCGGACCGCTACGACTGGAAGCTCAAGGGCAAGCAAGAGGTCTACATTCCCTATAACAATTACAAAGTCGGCAGCCCCGAGGTGAAGTACGCGCAGTTGCTCACACCCGGCCACCTCAACCCGCAATTCACCCGCTATGAGCTGCATCGGGTCTGGGTGGTCGAAGGCACGCTCAAACCGGGCGCGCGGCATATCTATTCCAAGCGCGTGCTGTTTCTGGACGAGGACAGCTGGGGTGCCGCGTTGGTGGATCAATACGACGGGCGAGGGGAGTTGTGGCGGGTGTCGATGGCCTACCTGAAAAACTTCTACGACCTGCCCACCACCTGGAGTGCGCTGGACGTATTCCATGACTTGCAGGCGCGTCGTTACTACGTGCAGAACCTGGATAACGAAGAGCAGGGCACCGTGGACTTCGCCCAAGCGGTGCCGGAAGACGCCTACTTCATGCCGTCGGCATTGCGCCAGCGTGGCACACGCTGAGTGGTGATATTGACTACTGTAGGAGCGAGCACGCTCGCGATGGACGTTAACGATGACGCGGAAGGTCTGATGCCCCGTGGTGTTTTTTCGTTCTTCGCGAGCATGCTCGCTCCTACAGTGTCCCTGATAGCTGATTGCCTCCACCTGTAGGAGCGAGCACGCTCGCGATGGACGTTAACGATGACGTGGGAGGTCTGATGCCCCGTGGTGTTTTTTCGTTCCTCGCGAGCATGCTCGCTCCTACAGTGTCCCTGATGGCTGATTGCCTCCGCCTGTAGGAGCGAGCACGCTCGCGATGGACGTTAACGATGACGCGGGAGGTCTGATGCCCCGTGGTGTTTTTTCGTTCTTCGCGAGCATGCTCGCTCCTACAGTGTCCCTGATAGCTGATTGCCTCCACCTGTAGGAGCGAGCACGCTCGCGATGGACGTTAACGATGACGTGGGAGGTCTGATGCCCCGTGGTGTTTTTTCGTTCTTCGCGAGCATGCTCGCTCCTACAGTGTCCCTGATAGCTGATTGCCTCCACCTGTAGGAGCGAGCACGCTCGCGATGGACGTTAACGATGACGTGGGAGGTCTGATGCCCCGTGGTGTTTTTTCGTTTCTCGCGAGCATGCCGCAAGCGGGCACTGTTCTGGTCAAGTTTTTCCGGACACCGATTACGGTGATCAAGCCGCCTGCTGCTCCATGGCTATTGGCGACAGGTAGTTGTTGTAGCTGTGGAGCCTG
>NZ_NEHO01000029.1 GCF_002113375.1 Pseudomonas sp. R37(2017)
TGCGCCTGCATGACGCGCTTGCTGGTGTAGTTCTCCGACGCGATCAGCTCGATGTGATCTTCCTGACGTTGCTCTTCGGCATTCATCGCCGCCAGCAGTTCGTCGTCATAGCCTTTGATCTGGTCGTGCTTGCTGAACATGGTGTGGTCCTTGTGTGGAAGGGTTGGGCTTCAAGCGTCGGCGTGTTCTGCGGTCAGGCGTTCATAGGCGTCTTGATCCAGTAGATCGTTCAGCGCCTCGATGTCGACCGGCTTGAAGCGAAAGAACCAGCCTTCGCCCAAGGGGTCTTCGTTGACCAGTTCCGGGGTGCTCTCCAGCGTCGTGTTGATCTCGACCACTTCGCCGTCCAGGGGCATGCCGATACTGCTGGCGGCCTTCACCGATTCCAGTACCGACACTTCAGCGCCTGCATCGAAGGCGCCCAGTTCAGGCACCTGGACAAACACCACATCCCCCAGCGCCTGCTGGGCAAACGCCGTGATGCCGACGGTGACCAGGCCATTACTCTCAAGGCGCAACCATTCGTGTTCGACGGTGAAACGCAATTCGCTCATATCAACTCCTTATTGTTTTAAGGCTCGTGGCGGGGCGACGAGCGGGGTTGCAGGAGTGATAGCAAGGGTGGTGCCAAGGTTGATTAGTTGTTGTAAATCAATGGTTTGAGATGTGTTTGTGACATTGCTGGCAGTCCGTTTGTATTGAAATCAATACAGATGCACAAGACCCTGGACGCAGGCGCCGTGATTGCTGGCATGGAAGGGGTTTGTATTGAATTCGCTACGCTGTATCGATTGGCAGACAGTGAATTCAGCGACCAGAAACCCCTGTAGGAGCGAGCAAGCTCGCGATTGCGTCGTATCAGTCAACATGAATAGAGACTGATCCACCGCAATCGCGAGCATGCTCGCTCCTACAGGGGGGGCAGGTTGTTGGTGGGTTGTGTTCCAGCGTCAAACCTTGTTGGGAATCCCATACTTGCGCAACCGAATGGCAATCGCGCTATGGGACGTCTGCAAGCGCGCAGCCAGCAACCGACTGGACGGATAACTGCGATACAGCTGTTCCAGCAGGTTCTTCTCAAAGTCGCCAACCGCCTCTTCCAGGCTGCCGACTTCGCCGTCGTTTTGCCGTTCCACGGCGGTGCGGGCGATGTCCAGGTCGTCGATGTCCACCAGCGGATTTTCGCAGATCGCCGCCGCGCGAAAGATCACGTTCTGCAGTTGCCGCACGTTGCCTGGCCAGCGGTTGCCAAGCAGGGCGCTGAAGGTGCTCGGTGCCAAACGGCACGCCGGTCGCTGGATCTGCGCGCAGGCCTGTTGCATGAAGTGATTGGCCATCAGCAGGATGTCGTGGCCGCGCTCGCGCAGCGGCGGCACCTGCAGGTTGAGCACGTTGAGGCGGTAGAACAGGTCTTCGCGAAAACGCCCTTCGGCGACCATTTTTTCCAGGTCGCGGTGGGTCGCGCTGAGCACCCGTACATTGACCCGGACCTCTTTGTCGCCGCCGACCCGACGGAAGCAGCCATCGCTGAGAAAGCGCAGCAACTTGGCTTGCAGATAGGGCGACATTTCCCCCACTTCATCAAGGAACACCGTGCCCTGATCCGCCAGTTCCAGCAGGCCGAGCTTGCCGCCCCGTTGCGCGCCGGTGAAGGCGCCGGGGGCATAGCCGAACAGTTCGCTTTCGGCCAGGCTCTCCGGCAGGGCCGCGCAGTTCAGGGCCAGAAACGGCGCGTCGTGCCGCGGGCTGATGGCATGGCAGGCGCGGGCCACCAGCTCCTTGCCGGTGCCGGTTTCACCCTGGATCAACAGCGGCGCATCAAGGGCCGCCACCCGTTGCGCGCGCGCCTTGAGTGCGCGGATCGGCGGCGATTCGCCAAGCAACGCATCGAAGCCTTCGGCGTGGTCATGGTGCAACGCCGACAGGCGTTCGCCGATGCGATTGGGTGGGTACAGGGTGAGCAGGGCGCCGGCGTCGGTGATCGGCATCGCATCGAGGAGCAAGGTCTGGCCGCCGAGGCTGACCTCGTGCATCGGCAGGCGGAAATGGTGAGCGATCAAGGTGCGCTGCAAATCGGCATCGTCGAACAGCGCGGTCAGCGATTCACCGGCCGGCTCGCGACCGCACAGGGCAATCAGCGCCGGGTTGGCCAGCAGTACATGACCTCGGTCATCCACCGCCAGTACCGGGTCGGAACTGGCGGCCAGCAATGCGTCCAGTTGCAGGCGCCGCCGTTGCCCCGGAAGGATGTCGACCATGTTCACCGCTTGCACACCGCGCACGCCGAAAAGCGCCTCGCGCAACTCCTCCAGCACCTCGGCCCCGAGGGTCGGCGCATCGATGTAGACATTCGGCGGCACCATCTCCACGGCGTCCAGGTTGAAGCTGCGCCCGCCGAGCAGGGCCAGCACTTCCTGGGTGATGCCGACGCGGTCGATGAAGGTGACGTGGATGCGCATGACGGGCCTGCAAGGTTGGCGAACCGAATCAGTATGCCCGGCAAAATTCGAATTTGGCGAGCGTCACTTCACGGCTTGGCGGTTTTACGGGTGCTGGCGGCCAGGTCCTCGAGGAACGCCTGCAGGATCGGCGGCGGTGCCGCGCCGCGCCGGGTGATCACATCGAAGGGTGACTTCAGGCGCAGGCTCGCGGGTGCCAGTTGATGCATCTCGCCGCTCTTGAGCCACTGGCTGGCGAAGTGCTCGGGCAAAAAGCCCACATAGGCGCCGGAGATGATCAGGATGGCCGAAGCCTCGATGTTATCGACGGTGGCGGCCGCCTTGCTGACGCCCAGGTGTTCCAGGTCGTATTGCTGCATGTAGCCGCGCACGACGATCCGTCCGGCCGCGACCTCTTCGAGCAGCTCGGCGCCTTCGGCATGGCTGCCGAACAAGGGGTGGCGGCGGCCGCAATACAGTCCAAGGGCTTCCTGGTAGAGCGGTGATTGCAGCAACCCCGGCAGATGGATCGGGAAGTGCCCGATGGCCAGGTGCAGGCGACCGTCGAGTACCCGTTCTTCGAGTTCCGCCGGGGTGCCGACGTACACGTTCAGGTGCACGTCATGGCCCCGTGAAACGAAGCGCTGGGTGGTGCGCGGAATCGGCGAATCGGGGTCGGTGATCGTGGTGTCGATGATGCCCAGGTTGAGTTTGCCGCTGATGTGCTGCTTGAGCACGTCGGCGTCCATGCAGAAGTTTTCCACCGCCGACAGCAGGCGCTGGGTCGCTTCATGAATCGCCACGCCTTGCTCGGTCAGGCGAAAACCGCTGCGCCCGCGCTGGCAGAGTTTGACCCCGAGCCGGGTTTCCAGGTGGGTCATCTGTTCGCTGATGGTCGACTGCCCGGCGTTGAGCGCCGCCTGCGCGGCCGAGAATCCCCCGCAGCGCACAATCGTGGCAAACACCCTGAGCAGTTTCAGGTCGACATCGTGCAGCTGGATCATCTGGCACCTCCGGCATGTGGATGCATCGGGAATGCCGATATGAGTATCTGATGTTTAGCATTTTTTCCACGAAAACCTGCGCCCATAGTCTCTCCAACGGCGGTCGCCTTGCAGTTCCGCCAAGCCGATAACAAGAAGTGGAGAGGCTAGAAATGTCGAACAACGGTTATGAATCCGGTCGCCTGAACCTGCCATTCGTAGGTCACTGCACCTTTGGCAAATCCCCGGTGTGCACCGATTGGGACGCGCTGGACGCCGACGTCGCGGTGCTCGGCGTGCCCAATGACATGGGCACCCAGTGGCGCTCCGGCGCACGCTTCGGACCTCGCGGGATTCGTGAAGCATCGACGCTGTTTTCCTTCGGCCACGCCGGCGCCTACGACCACGAAGATGACGTGATGTACCTCACCGCATCGGACGTGCGCATGGTCGACGTCGGTGATGCCGACATCGTCCACACCGACATGGACGCCAGCAACAAGAACACCGAATACGCCGTGCGCAAGATCCTCGATGCCGGCGTGATGCCGGTGGTGCTCGGCGGCGATCATTCGGTACACGCTCCGGTGATCAAGGCCTTCGAAGGCCGCGGTCCGATCCACATCATTCACTTCGATGCGCACCTGGATTTCGTCGACGAACGTCACGGTGTTCGCTACGGCCACGGCAACCCGCTGCGCCGCGCCTCGGAAATGAACCACATCGCCGGCATGACCCAGATGGGCATCCGCAACGTGTCATCGTCCAACCGCGACGACTACGAAGCGGCTCACGAAGCTGGCTCGAAAATCCTCTCGGTGCGCGATGTGCGTCGCCTCGGCGTCGAGGGTGTACTGGCGCTGATCCCGCAGAACATCAACTACTACATCACCATCGACATCGACGGTTTCGACCCGTCCATCGCCCCCGGCACCGGCACCCCGAGCCACGGCGGCTTCCTCTACTACGAAGTGCTGGAAATCATCCAGGCCCTGGCCAAGCGCAGCAAGGGCAACATCGTCGGCATGGACCTGGTGGAAGTGGCACCGGTCTACGACCCGACCGGCATGACCTCGATCCTGGCCGCGCAACTGCTGCTCAACAGCATCGGTTTCATCTTCCACGAAAGGGGCAAGGTGCGGGCCGCCGCCGAGAGCGAAGCGACGCTGGCTTAAGAGCCGAGCCTGAACATCGAAACCACATACCCCGGCAGTGCCTGACTGCCGGGCAGAGAGAATAAAAATGGACACGATCGTCAAAAGCTACCTGCAAAAATTCGGCGTCAGCGAGGCCACCCAGACCTTCCTCGGCAAGGTCCAGAAGATGTTCATCGGTGGCGCCTGGGTCGACTCCGGCAACGGCGAAACCTCCGATGTCATCGAGCCCTCGACCGAAGGCCTGATCACCCGTATTCCCATGGGCACCACCGACGACTTGGACCGCGCGGTGCAAGCCGCCCGCGCCCAGTTCGATGGCGGCGCCTGGCGTCAGGCCAAGCCGGCCGAACGCGAACGCCTGATGCAACGCCTGGCCGACCTGATCGAACAGAACGCCGCTGAACTGGCGGAAATCGAATCCATCGACATGGGCAAATCGGTCGCCTTCGCCAGGGACGTGGACATCCAGGGCACCGTCGATACCCTGCGTTACTTCGCCGGCTGGGCCACCAAGCTGCACGGTCGTACCGTCGAACCCTCGCTGCCGGGCAACTACCTGGCCTATACCCGCAAGGAAGCGGTAGGCGTGGTCGGCGCCATCGTGCCGTGGAACTTCCCGCTGCAAACCATGGCCTGGAAGCTCGGCGCGGCGCTGGCGACCGGTTGCACGGTGGTGGTCAAGCCTGCCGAACTGACTTCCTTGTCGGCGCTGCGTTTCGCCGAGCTGGTGCAGGAAGCGGGTATCCCTGACGGCGTGATCAACATCGTCACCGGGCGCGGTAGCGTGGTCGGTGCGGCCATGGCTACCCACCCCGGCATCGACAAACTGACCTTCACCGGATCGACCCCGGTCGGCCAGACTGTCGGCCGCGCTGCGCTGGATGACATGAAGCGCCTGACCCTCGAACTCGGTGGCAAATCACCGGTCATCGTCTGCGCCGACGCCGACATCCCGGCCGCCGCCCAAGCGGTCGCCAACGGTGTGTTTTTCAACTCCGGACAGGTATGCGACGCCGGTACACGGGCCTATATTCATAGCAGCGTCTACGACGAATTCCTGCGTGAACTGATCGCCTACACACGCACCCTGAAAATGGCCCCGGGCCTGGACCCGGACTGCTTCATCGGCCCGCTGGTCTCGGCCCTGCAAAAGCAGCGCGTGACCGAGTACATCGAAACCGGCAAGGCCGAAGGCGCCGAACTGGTCTACGGCGGCCAACCGGTCGATGGGCCGGGCTTTTTCGTCGAGCCGACCATCTTCGCCCACTGCCGCAACGACATGCGCATTGTCCAGGAAGAGATCTTCGGCCCGGTGCTGGTCACCGCACCCTTCGACGATGAAGAAGACGCACTGGCCCTGGCCAACGACTCGCCTTACGGACTGGCGGCGGCGCTCTATTCCAACGACCTGGGCAAGGTGCACAGCCTGATTCCACGCTTGAAAGCAGGCTCGGTCTACGTCAACGCCCACGGCACCCTCGACCCGTCGATGCCGTTCGGTGGCTACAAACAGTCCGGATTCGGCAAGGACCTGGGCGCCGAGCAGCTCGACTACCTGCTCGAAACCAAGGCGGTGTGGATCACGCTGCCGGGCTGACACGCCCCCTGTAGGAGCGAGCATGCTCGCGATGGTCGTTAACGATTACGCATGCTTGCTGGTTAAACGCGGTGGTTTTGAGTCCTTCGCGAGCATGCTCGCTCCTACAGTCCGGTACGGTTTCAGTAAAAACGCCAGGTAGGCACGAGTGAACTCAATCCTTGTAGGAGCGAGCATGCTCGCGACAGCGGTGGGTCAGGCACACAGATGTCGAATGTGCAGCCCCCATCGCGAGCATGCTCGCTCCTACAGGTTCAGCGCCATTTTCACCATCGGCGCCATTGACAATCAGGAACGGCAAGGAGGCTTCCGGGAGTCGTTCACCCGAAAGAATGCGGTTATCTCGTCATGATCTTCCAACAATAAGAGTCCATCATGAACACTAACGCCAAGTCCGCCCCGAGCGTGTCCAGCCTCGACGAAAAATCCGTCGTCGAGGGGCATTCGATTGACTTCATCCCCGAGAACGAGCGCACCGACAAACTGTCGAGCCAGGGCCCGTTCTGGTTCCTCGGCAATTTCACCTTCTTCACCATGACCATCGGCTTCGTCGGCCCGAGCGTCGGCCTGACCGCGCTGTGGACCACGCTCGCCGGCACGCTGGGCATCATGTTCGGCACGCTGTTCATGGCGTTCCACGGTTCGCAAGGCCCGCACCTTGGCCTGCCGCAGATGATCCAGTCCCGTGCCCAGTTCGGTTATCGCGGGGTGATCCTGGTGCTGTTGGCGACGCTGTTCGTGTTCGCCGGCTTCAACATCGTCAACCTGGTGCTGATGATGCAGGGGTTGCACACGCTGTTCGGCTTCAGCCCCACGGTGATCGCGGTGGCGGTGACCATTCCGGCGGCGGTGCTGGCGATCCTCGGTCACGACTGGATGCACCGTGCCTTCAAATGGGCGTTGTACCTGTCGTTGCCGCTGTACGGCGTGGTGACGCTCGCGGTGTTGATGGGCTGGGTGCCGGATGCGGTGCTGCCGGCACTCGCGGAAGGCGAAGTGGCCCGGGAGCCCCTGGGTTTCAACTGGACCGGTTTCATCGCGCAGTTCGCGGCGGCGGCCAGCTATAACATCGCGTATGCCCCGTACGTGTCGGACTATTCGCGCTACCTGCCGAAAAACACCTCCAGCGGCAAGTTGATCGCGGTGGTGTTCCTCGGAGCGTCGCTGTCCGGTGCGTGGATGATTTCCGTGGGTGGCTGGCTGGCCGATCACCTGCATTCCACTGACGTGCTGGTGGCCCTCGGGCAAGTCGGCAATACCGTGTCGCCGTTGATGGGCACGGCGGTGGTCGTCGTCACCATCCTGGCGTTCCTGCCGGTGATCGCGATGAACATCTACAGCGCCAAGCTGACCACGCTGACCTGCGTCGATTCGATCAAGCACATCGAGCCAACGCGCAAGGCGCGCATCCTGGCCATCGGCTTCGTGATCCTGCTGCAACTGGGCGTGGCCCTGAGCATCCAGAGTTCCGGCAAAGGCCTGTCGGTGCTGGGGATCTACCTGGTGGTGATGCTGTACTTCCTGGTGCCCTGGACCTCGGTCAACCTCACGGACTACTTCTTCGTGCGCAAGGGCCGCTACGCCATCCCGCACTTCTTCATGCCCCACGGCAACATCTATGGCAACTGGGGGCTGCGGGGTATCGCCGCCTATGCCATCGGTTTTATCTCGATGATCCCGTTCTTCTACATCTTCGACGGCGTTGAACAGCGCGAGGTGTATGTCGGCCCGCTCGCCAAGGCACTGGGCAGCATCGACATCGCCTGGCTGGTCGGGCTGATCGTGTCGGGTGTGGCGTACTACTGGCTGAGCCGCTCGATCGATCTGAAACGCGAAGAAACGGTGATCCAGCAGATCGAGAAAAACTCCCCGCAATACACCACCGGCGACTCGCTGACCCACAAACAGCAGCCAGTGCCGGTATTCACTGAATCGACGGTCGGGAGATGACCATGGCTACGCAAAAATACGACTACATCATCATTGGCGCAGGCTCGGCAGGTTGTGTGTTGGCCAACCGCCTGAGCGAAGACCCGGCCACCTCGGTACTGGTCCTGGAATTCGGCGGCAGTGACAAGAGCGTAGTGATCCAGATGCCCAGCGCATTCTCGATCCCGATGAACACCAAGAAGTACAACTGGCGCTACGAGACCGAGCCTGAACCCTTCCTCAACGGCCGGCGCATTCACTGCCCACGGGGCAAGGTGCTGGGCGGCTCGTCGTCGATCAATGGTCTGGTGTACATCCGCGGCCACGCGCTGGACTTCGACGAGTGGGAATCCCTGGGTGCCGAAGGCTGGGGCTATCGCAACTGCCTGCCGTACTTCAAGCGCGCCGAGAGCTATGAGTCGGGTGGCGACAGCTATCGCGGACAGACCGGTCCGCTGCACACCACCAACGGCAACCACATGAAAAACCCGCTGTACGGTGCCTGGGTCGAAGCCGGTGCCGAAGCGGGCTACATCAAGACCGAAGACTGCAACGGCTACATGCAGGAAGGTTTCGGTGCCATGCACATGACCGTGAAGAATGGCGTGCGCTGCTCCACGGCCAACGCCTATCTGCGCCCGGCCATGGGCCGTCCGAACCTGACGGTGATCACCCACGCGATGACCCGCCAGGTCATCCTCGAAGGCAAGCGTGCGGTGGGGGTGATGTATGACCACGGTGGTCAGACCCACCAGGTGTATTGCAACCGTGAAGTGCTGATCTCGTCCGGGCCGATCGGTTCGCCGCACCTGCTGCAACGCTCGGGCATCGGCCCGGCGGACGTGTTGCGCAAGGCCGGGATCGGCGTGCGCCATGACCTGCCGGGGGTAGGGGAGAACCTGCAGGATCACGCCGAGGTGTACATCCAGTTCGGCTGCAAGGAACCGGTGACCCTCAACAGCAAGATGGATCCATTGAGCAAGCTGATGATCGGTCTGCGCTGGCTGCTGTTCAAGGATGGCCTGGGGGCCACCAACCACTTCGAGGCCGGTGGCTTCATCCGCTCCGAGAAGGGCCTGCGCTGGCCGGACATCCAGTTCCACTTTTTGCCGGCAGCGATGCGCTACGACGGCAACAAGCCGATCAAGGGCCACGGTTTCATGGTGCTCACCGGGCCGAACAAGCCGAAAAGCCGTGGTTACGTGCGCGTACGCTCGGCCGATCCGTACGAGCATCCGGAGATTCGCTTCAACTACCTGGAGCGTGAAGAGGACCGCGAAGGCTTCCGCCGTTGCATTCGCCTGACCCGCGAAATCATCGGCCAGAAAGCCATGGACCGCTTCCGCGACGGCGAAATCGCCCCGGGCGCGCAGGTGACCAGCGATGAAGACCTCGACGCCTTCGTGCGTGACAACCTGGAAAGCACCTACCATCCGTGCGGTTCGTGCCGCATGGGCGAAGACGACATGGCGGTGGTCGATTCCCAATTGCGCGTGCGCGGCATCGCCGGTCTGCGGGTGATCGACTCATCGGTGTTCCCGACCGAGCCGAACGGCAACCTCAATGCACCGACCATCATGCTCGCCGAGCGGGCGTCCGATCTGGTGCGTGGGGTGAAGATGTTGCCGTCAGCGGATGTGCCGGTGGGGTTGGTGGAGGGCTGGGAGAGCAGCCAGCGTACTTCGTTGCCTGGACGCAACGTGCGCGTCTGACCGCAATCCGCAATCAATGTGGAAATCCCCCTGTAGGAGCGAGCAAGCTCGCGATGGCGGTCTGTCAGTCAACTTCACTGTTGAGTCTGATGGCCTCATCGCGAGCATGCTCGCTCCTACAGGGGGACGGTGGTGCTTTCAGAATTTTTTCGTCGCGGGTCCTTCGCCATTGCTAGTCTGTAATTCCTTGAGACCGCAATGGAGCACCCTCATGCCTGTCCAGGCCCTGCGCGCCGACGCCTCGCATATCGACCAGATCGCCCCTTTGTTCGACGCCTACCGGATGTTCTACGAGCAGCCGTCGAACCTGGCACAATCGCGCGCCTTTATCGCCGAACGCATCGCCCGGGACGAATCGGTGATTTTTCTTGCCCGGGACAGCGATGGCGAAAACCTCGGCTTCGTCCAGCTGTTCCCGACCTTTTCTTCCATCGACGCCCACCGCACCTGGCTGCTGGGTGACCTGTTCACCACGCCCGCCGCCCGGGGCAAAGGCGTCGGGACGCTGCTGATGAACACCGCCCGGGATTTTGCGAAGCTGGCCGGTGGCAAAGGCATGACCCTGGAAACCGCCACCGACAACTTCACAGCCCAGCGCCTGTATGAATCCCTTGGCTGGGTGCGCGACCCCGGTTACTACACCTACTGCCTGGATCTGAGAAAAGACTGATTCAGCGATCCTGTCAGCCAAACACCGGCCGCATGAATGAACGCTCGTAGCTGAGGATGAATTTCTTCTCCTCGGCGTACTTGAATGCCGCGATGCACTCTGGATCGTTCATCGACTGCTGCCGGTAATGCTCGTACGCCGCCAGGCTCGGGAAGGTGAACAGCGCCAGGGCGATGTTGTTGGCGCCCTCCGAAGGCAAGAAGTAGCCATGGTGCTGGCCACCGAATTTCTCGACCAGTGGAATCCACAGTTTGCCGTAGTGCTCGAAGGCTTCGAGTTGGTAGGGGTCGAGTACGTACTTCAGGTAGCAGGTCACCATTGTTTCTCTCCTTGATAAAGCGTTTGATTATCCGCAGGTTGCAGCAGTTTACTTAAAATCTCGACCTGGTCTTGGGGGATGTTCCCAGAACCCCTGTAGGAGCGGGTGCCCGCTTGCGGCATGCTCGCGATGGACGTCAACGATGACGCTGGATGCCTGACACCCCGCGGTGTTCAATCGTGCATCGCGAGCATGCTCGCTCCTACAGGGGGGAAGGCGCATCCATCGATGTTGACCCGCCTGCGGGAAGCCCGCCGCCACACTATTGGTTCAGTCGATAGTCACCATCAAGAATCGCAAGTTCTGTTTTTTGCGCAAAGGCGGAAAATTGCCTGCATTGAACACGCTGCTCAAGGAACCTGCGCGATGAAAATCTTGACCCGACTGGCTGTGATTGCCTTGCTTCTGGGCAGTGTCGCATCCACCGCATCGGCCTACGCCGAGGATGCGCGCGCCTGTCATCTGCCGCCCATCTCGGGAAGCCAGGGCGGATTGCACTACGGTCAAACGGTCGGGGTGCTCTACAGCGAAAACACCGTGGAAAACCTGCAATACCTTGAGCAATACCACTCGGTGGCCGTGAATGGCGCGAAAAACGCACTGGATGCGCGGATTCGCCAGGCCTTCGTCGACAGCTCCGATCCGCAACTGGCCATCGACTGGCTGATGAGTTCGCTGCACAAGACGTTTCTGTCGGTGACGGTCTACGACAACCTCGATGCCCTGGTACAGGCCCATCCCGATGTCGTGGTGATGCTCGATACCCACAACCAGTTGCTGACCCAGCGCAACGACCGTGTCGAGGCGCGTTTCGCCGCGCGGTTCTACGACGCCAACCTGCAATACATCGGCAAGGCCGAAGGCGCGGTGGAAAAACAACTGCCGTCGGTGTGGGTGCATGACAAGGCCGCAGCCGAAATTGCCGCGCAAATAGAACGGCAGCGCGACCTGCAACTGACCGCGCTGAAACAGTTCGATGCGTCGTTGAAGACACTGGTATCCGCCGGATTGACCGCAGCCACCCCTTGACAAGCCCGGCGCCCATTGAGCGGCGGGCAAGACAATTCACCATAGATTGCTTTCAGGACCTGATGCATGCGTACTTTTTTTGCCCCGACCCTGGCCTTCGCCTCGCTGCTGGCCGGTTGTGCCACGCCGAATAATCCGACGCTGACCTTGCAGACCAGCAAATCGCCCGAGGAGTACACCCATTGCGTGGTGCCGAAGTTGCAGCACGACGCATTGGTGACCACGGTGTCGCAGACCCAGCGCAGCTACCGGATCGTCGTCCCGAGCAAAGTGGCGGCGGACGACGTACTGGAAACCTACAAGGCCTCCAATGGCGGCAAGGTGTTCCTGTACGAGCGCAAGCTGCTGGCCTCGGCGTTCGTGCCGTCGACGTTCGAGCGTGCGGCGCAGGAATGTTTGTAAGCTTTATTTCAGGCAAAAAAAAGCCACCGGGAGAGGCAGCGGAAAGTTAAAGCACGCATTGGATGGCTTGAGTATGGCACCTGTTTCATGACGATTCGATGACAGTTGGCAAGAGCAGGTACTGAAGCCGGTCTGCCGTGACCAGTTGTGCTGCCGTCAGTCCGCTGCGATTAAAAAACCTCGAACACCGTCTACCCTCATCGGTCACAACCCTCATGAAGAAGGTGGAGACGGGCATGCAAGCGGACAAGGTTGAATCAAACGACGCCTCGGCACTGATCGACGAGCGAATCCGGGAGCTGGCCGACTGGCGCGGCGAAACCCTGGCCCGCATTCGCAAAATCATCCGGCAAGCCGACCCGCAAGTGATCGAAGAGTGGAAGTGGCGCGTGCCGGTGTGGTCCCATGCCGGCATCCTCTGCACCGGCGAGATCTACAAGCAAGTGGTGAAGTTGACCTTCGCCAAGGGCGCTTCGCTGGACGATCCAGCGAAGCTGTTCAACTCAAGCCTTGAAGGGAACACTCGGCGCGCCATCGATATTCGCGAGGGCGAGCAGATCGATGAAACCGCGCTGACGGCGTTGATTCAGGCGGCTATTGAGCTCAATACCTCTCGCACCAAAAAATAAGCCAGTACACAGCCCCCTGTAGGAGCGAGCATGCTCGCGATGGTCGATAACGATAACGCGGGGAACCTGATGCCCCTCGGTGTAGCGTCCACCATCGCGAGCATGCCGCAAGCGGGCACCCGCTCCTACAAGGGGCGGTCCCCACCTGAGCGTTTTGGATATCCTCGGCTGTCATGTTCCAATAGCGAGCATTCGCAGACTGGAAACGGCACATGAAGAACATCGCAGCACTGTCCCTCGCCCTGGCGCTCAGCGTTGGCCTGTTCAGCACATCCGCCCTGGCTGCGGGCGATGCACAGGCCGGAGAGAAAGTTTTCAAACGCCTCTGCAGCGGTTGCCACCAGATCGGCGAATCGGCTCGCGCCTTCTTTGGCCCGCAACTCAATGGCGTGATCGGTCGCCCATCCGCGGTCACCACGGACTACGTGTATTCCGATGCGATGAAATCCGCCAACCTGATCTGGGACCGCGAAACCCTGATCGCCTACCTCGAAGCACCCAAGACAGTCGTCCCCGGTACCCGCATGATTTTCTGGGGCCTCAGCGACCCGGAAAAGATCGAAGACCTGTTGGCCTATCTGCAAACTTTTCCGGCGCAGTAATCACTCGCTGGCCAGGTTGTCGACCAGCCATTCGGTAAAGGCCCGCGCCATCGGGATGTTCTCGCTGTCGCGGTGGGTCAGCAGTGCCCAGTTAGGGCCACGAATGGTTTGCTCCACCATCGGCTGCAACAGCCCGGTGGCCCGCGCCTGCCGACTCAGCAACTGGCTCACCAGCGCAATGCCGAGCCCGGTGCAGGCGGCGTCGAGCAGCAAACCCGGATCGGAAAAATTAAGCCCCTGATCCATCTGCCCCACATCGATTCCCGATTCCACCGCCCAGTGGCTCCAGTCCATCTCCCGCTCGCCATGCAGGGTGGTGCGCTGTTGCGCCGGTACGGCCAGCAGGCTTGGGTGGCACGCCGGGTAGAGGCGGTCGGCGTGCAGCACCTTGAAGCTGCATTCGGCCTGGGAGCTGATGTCGTCGCGCACCGCCAGATCGATGGTCTGGCTGGCCATGTCCGGCACTTCATCGGTGCTGAAAATCCACAGGTCCACCTGCGGGTGCTGGCGCCGGAAATCCCCCAGGCGCGGCAACAACCAGTGCCGGGCGAACGCCGGGGTGGTGTTGAGCACCAGTTGATTGGGCTTCTGGTACTGCCCCAACCGGCGTATGCCCACCGCCAATTGCTGCAACAACGCCTGGGTGGTGCTGAGCAAGTCATGGCCCGCATCGGTCAGGCTGACGCTTCGCCCGCTGCGATAGAACAGGGGTTGCTCCAGGTACGCCTCCAGGCTGCGGATCTGTTGGCTGATCGCCGACTGGGTGAGGTGCAGCTCTTCGGCAGCCTTGTGGAAACTGCCCAGTCGGGCGGCGGCTTCGAAGCCGCGCAGGGTACCCAGTGGCGGCCAGTGTTTGAGCATATCGATAAGTTCCTCTAATCAGTTGTCTGCAAAATCCATCGTTTGTTTGCCCGTTTTACCAGCCGTAGCATGCATGCCAAGACCGCCAAGGCCGTTTTCATTGAACACAATGACTTAATTCAGAGGTGCTTGTCATGCAACAGAACGAAATTCAAGACAGTGGTTGGATGATGCCGGCCGAGTGGGTCACCCACGCCGCCACCTGGATGGTCTGGCCGCACAACAAGACCCTATGGGAGTCAGGCTGGCGGGTGACCCTGCCACAGGTTCAAGAGGACTTCGCCCGGGTCGCCAACGCCATCGCCCGTTTCGAGCGGGTGAAACTGGTGGTCGATCCTTCAGCCGTCGCCAGCGCCAAGGCGCTGTGCGGGCCGAACATCGAGTTGATCGAACTGGCGGTCAACGACAGCTGGTGCCGTGATTCCGGCCCGAGCTTCGTTTGCCACCCGCAGCAAGGCCTGGCCGGTGTCAGTTGGCGCTTCAATGCCTGGGGTGGCAAGTCGGCCCACGATCTGGACGAAAGCCTGGCCCGCCGTGCGCTCAATCATCTGGGCCTGGAGTGTTTCGGCACGGCGCTGAGCAACGAGGGCGGCGCGATTCATGTGGACGGCGAGGGCACGCTGATCACCACCGAGTCGGTGTTGCTCAACCCCAACCGCAATCCGGGGGTGACCAAGGCCGAGATCGAAGAGATCTTCACCCGCCTGCTGGGCGTGAAGAAAACCATCTGGCTGCCGGGCGATCCGGACTACGTCACCGGCGACATGACCGACGGCCACGTCGACGGCGTATGCGCCTTTGCCCGTCCCGGCGTGTTGCTGGTGGACGCCACCCATGACAAGCAATCGGTGTACGCCGAAGTGGCCCGGGAGAACCGCCGCGCCCTGGAGCTGGCCACCGATGCCAGGGGCCGCAGGTTCGAGCTGATCGAACTCTATGAAGCCAGCGATGCGGTGGACACCGAGGCCGAAGTGTTCTGCGCCTCCTACACCAATTTCTACATCGCCAACGGCGCGATCATCATGCCGGCTTATGGCATCGATGCCGATAACGTCGCTGCCGAAGTGCTGGCGCAGGCATTCCCCGGACGCGAAATAGTGCCGGTGCGAATCAACCATCTGGCCCATGGCGGCGGCGGTGTGCACTGCATCACCCAGCAACAGCCAGCCTGGCCGGTGCGGGGTTGAAGCCATGACCTTACTCACTATCGCCGCCACCCAGATGCCCTGCACCTGGGACCTGAATCACAACCTCGACCAGGCCGAGCAATTGGTCCGCGAAGCGGCGGCCAAGGGCGCGCAGGTGATCCTGTTGCAGGAGCTGTTCGCCACGCCGTACTTCTGCATCGAACAGCACCACAAACACCTGGCGCTGGCCGAGGAATATGGCGACAGCCACGTGCTCAAGCGCTTCGCCGCCTTGGCTAAGGAACTCGGCGTGGTGCTGCCGCTGAGCTGGTACGAGAAAGCCGGTAACGCCTACTTCAATTCGTTGAGCGTGGCCGACGCCGACGGTCGCCTGTCGGGTGTGTACCGCAAGACCCACATCCCCAACGCCATCGGCTATCAGGAGAAGGAATACTTCAGCCCCGGCGACAGCGGTTTCCGGGTCTGGGACACCGCGTTCGGGCGCATCGGCGTGGGCATCTGCTGGGACCAATGGTTCCCGGAAACCGCGCGTTGCCTGGCCTTGATGGGCGCCGAAGTGCTGCTATTCCCGACCGCCATCGGCTCGGAGCCCGGTTGCGCCACGCTCGATTCCCGCGATCACTGGCAGATGACCATGCGCGGCCACGCCGCCGCCAACCTGCTGCCGGTGGTCGCATCAAACCGCGTCGGCCGGGAAGCGGCGACCACCGACCCGACCCTGCAAATGAGCTTCTACGGCTCGTCGTTCATCTGCAACCACAAGGGCAAATTGCTCGCCGAAGCCGACCGCGACAGCACCGGCGTACTGGTGCACAGCCTGGACCTGGCGGCGATGCGCGAAGACCGTCTGACCTGGGGCATCTACCGCGACCGCCGTCCGGACATGTACGGCGCCTTGCTGACCCAGGACGGTCGGCAGATCCACTCACACTGGGCAACCCAAGGGGTGTGACATGAATACGATCAACACGCTGTGCCTGGCCATGGGGCTTGCGCTGGGCTGCGCGGTGCCGGCGTTGCACGCCGAGGAGAAAACCCTGCGGCTGTACAACTGGGCCGATTATTTTGCCGAGGACACCCTCAGCAAGTTCACCGCTGAAACCGGGATCAAGGTGATCTACGACGTCATGGACGGCAGCGAAACCCTGGAAGCGAAAATGCTCGCCGGTGGCAGTGGCTACGACCTGATCTTCCCCGGCGACACCGTGGCCGAACGCCTGATGCGCGCCGGCAGCCTGCAACCGCTGGATCAGTCGAAAATCACTGCGCTGGCCGACGTCGAGCCCGGCTTGCAGAAGCTGCGCTCGCACTATGAGCATTCAAGCAAAGCCACGGTCCCGTACACCTGGGGCACCATCGGCCTGACCTACAATGCCGAGCAGATTGCCCAGCGTGCGCCGGATGCGCCGGTCAACAGCCTGGACATGCTGTTCAAGCCGGAACTGGCGGCGAAGTTTGCCGACTGTGGCATCTCGATGATCGACTCGCCGGACGAAGTGCTGGCGGTGGTGCTCAACTACCTCGGCCGCGATCCGCGCAGCGCCAAACCGGCGGACCTGGCGGCGGCCAGCGAGTTGCTGATGAAGGCACGGCCGTACATCCGCAAGTTCCAGTCGCAACCGGTGACCGATCTGGTCAACGGCAACCTGTGCATGTCCCTCGGTTACAGCGGCGACATGACCCAGGCGCAGCGCACGTCCGACAGCGCCGGCAAGAAAACCACCTTCCACTACCGCATTCCCCGCGAAGGCACCACGGTGTGGATGGACACCATGGCCATTCCCGTCGACGCCCAGCACCCGGAATACGCCTACGCTTTCATCAACTTCGTCATGCGTCCGCAAAACATGGCGGCCATCAGCAACTTCACCGGCTATCCGACCTCCAACGCCAAGGCGCGGCCGGACGTCGATGCGGCGATGCGCAACAACCCGGACATCTACCTCGATGAAGCCACCTACGCGCGGCTGATTCCCGGCAAGGACATTCCCCAGGCCGACATGCGGGCACGCATGCGCACCTGGACCAAGTTCAAGACCGCTACCGTCAAATGATCACCGGTCGGCCCGAGGGCCGGCCACACCCCGGATTTCAGGAAAACACATGCCGACACGTCGAACATTCATCAAGCAGGTATCAGTCGTCGCCGGATTGGGTGCGATGGCGTCCATGGAATTGGGCCTGGTGTCCATGCCGGCGCGAGCGGCCGGCAAAGGCAATTGGTACATGCCCGATGAAGGGGACAAACACCAGCGGGCCTTCATCGCCTTTGGGGCGCAGGCCGCGATCTGGGAAGATTTCACGCCCCACGTGCAAGACGCCCTTGGCCTGATCGCCCGTACCATCGCCGAATACGAGCCGGTCACCGTGTTCTGTCGCCAGAGCGAACGGCGCCTGGCCGAAGCCAAATGCGGCAGCCACAACACCACCTTTGTGATCGCCGAGCTGGACGACATCTGGATGCGCGACATCGGCGCCAATTTTGTCGTCGACGGCAACGGCGATCTCGGCGCCGTGGACTTCAACTTCAACGGTTGGGGCAACAAACAGCAGCATGAAGAGGATGCGCAGCTGGCAGCGCTGGTCGCGGAAAACGCCAAGGCCGATTACCAGCGCAGTGAGCTGGTGGGCGAGGGTGGCGGCATCGAAGTGGATGGCCACGGCACCGGGATCATGACCGAAAGCAGCTGGATCAACCGCAATCGCAATCCCGACTGGAGCAAGGCCGAGGTCGAAGCGGAACTGAAGGAACGCCTGGGCCTGCGCAAGATCATCTGGCTGCCGGGTATCAAGGGCAAGGACATCACCGACGCCCACGTCGACTTCTATGCGCGCTTCGTCAAGCCTGGCGTGGTCATCGCCAACCTCGACAACGACCCCGAGTCCTACGACTACAAGGTCACTCGCGCCCACCTGGACATCCTGGAAAACGCTACCGATGCCGATGGCCGCAAGTTGCAGGTGCATACCCTGTCGCCGCCGCTCAAGCCGCGCAACAGCGACTTCAGCAAGGACAACCAGGACTTCGCCGCCGGCTACATCAACTACTTCGTGATCAATGGCGCGATCATCGCACCGCAGTTCGGCGACAAGGAAGCGGATGCCAAGGCCTTCGACCTGCTGTCCGAACTCTACCCGGACCGTGAAGTGGTGCAACTGAACATCGACGCCATCTCCGCGGGCGGAGGCGGCATTCACTGCGTGACGAGCCATCAACCGATGGCGTGACAATTTCAGGTCCTGCACAAAACCTGTAGGAGCGAGCATGCTCGCGATTGCGGTGGGTCAGTTAACGAGATGTTGCCTGACACTCCCTCATCGCGAGCATGCTCGCTCCTACAGAGGATTTAGAGGATTTAGAGGATTTGGGGGATTCAGAGGTATCAGGCCTTGCTGGCCTTCAAGTAAGCCCCCAACCGCCGTCCCATTTCCTCACCCAACGCCTGCAAGCCAGTGAACGGGCGCACCATCACTTCAAACTCGACAATCTTGCCCTGTTCGTTGAAGCGGATCATGTCGATGCCCTTGAGCTCTTTCTCGCCGACTTTGGCGCTGAACTCGAGGATCACATTCAAGCCATCCGCCGTCGCCAGTTCGCGGTGATAGGCAAAATCCTCGAATACGTTCACGACCGTGTTGAGGATCATCGACACCACCGGTGCCCCCGGATACGGCTTGTGCGCCATCGGCGAACGGAACACTGCCTGCGGATCGAGCATGTCGGGCAGGCGGCTCAAGTCGCGTTCGCCGATCATCGCGTGCCACTGCTTCAGGGACGCTGCGACATTGGGGTTAAGGTTCAACTCAGTCATCTTCAACTCCTGTTTTTATTGTTGTGGTGCGAAAGCGTTGGTCAATGGCCCGGGCGGCATCGCCGGCCCATTGATGGTAAAGCATCGGCCCCGGATGAAAGCCATCGCTGGCCATCAGGCCCGGTTCGGGTGCCAGTGGGGTGCTCAGCATCGTACATTGATCCACCCGCTCTGCCAGATCCGCCAAATGTGCGTTGAAGCGACGGGCCCTGAACCCCAGAAACCAGCGCAAGGGTTGCGGCAGGGCAGGGAACAGGTGCATCGGCGGCAGCGGCGATAGCACAATCTGCCTCACCGCGAATTTGTCGCACAACAGCGCCATCAAGCGCCGTTGCCGAGCGAGCCACTGATCCAGGCCAAGTGAGCTGGTGACATCGTTGACGCCGATCGACAACAGCGCCACATCGAACGGTTCGGGTGTGTGCTGTTCGAGCAGCTCCAGCAACCCTTGCGAATCCAGGCCGGAGCGCGCCCAGAGTTTCCACCCCACCCGATAATCCTCGGCCAAGCGCTCGACCAACCGGCCGCAGAGGGCTTCACCTTGAGTCGCAGCGCCCACGCCCGCAGCGGCGCTGTCACCGACAATCAACAAGCGCAGAGTCTCGCCACTGCCGGCCTCGCCCTGGCGTTCACCTTCGGCCTCCGGCAATTTCGGCGTCACCCGTCGCGTGTACAGGCCTTGTACCAGCAACAACGGGCCGAGGAGGATTTTGGCAAGGGTTTCAGTGTGGTTCATTTGAGGTTATCGCCCAGCGATACACAGCTCTCCGGTCGCACGAATCATCGCCTGGCCATGCAGGTAATCCTTGATCAACGCGGAGCGTTCGGTGGCCAGCCATTGCGGGCAGTTCGGGTCTTTACGGTAGGGCAGGAACGCGGCGTACTGCGTAAGCAGCAGGTCTTGCAGCGTGTCGAGCTTGGGTCGGATGTCGCTTTTGAGGTCCGGTCGTGGCGTGTCCGGTGCCTTGTGCGCCGCTTGCCATTGCGCGAGCCGGCCGTATTGCACCAGTTTGCTGGCTTCGATCTGGGCGGCGATGAAGTCGGCGACGTCGTCGGGGTCGAGCTTGCGCTGGGTGGCTTGCGCACGGGCGTTGGCAATGACTTGCGCCTCTCGGGCGTTGTCCTGGATCGGCTTGCCGCTGTCCCACTTGGTCAGCGCCACCAGCTCACTGATGTACAACCGCTCATTCATCGTTGCCAGCAGCGGTTGCAAGGCATCGGGCGCCGGGGGTGTGGCGCTGGCCTGGACACCGCCAGCGAGCAAGCCGATCAGGGTGCAGGCCAACCAGAGCGGCAGGTGTGGGGAACGGGGCATGGACGGAATCTCCTTGGGTGCAGAAATCACTCCGGCCTGTGTATCACAAGTGCGGGCAAGGAACGATAGGTTGCGAAGGACTCAGGCGAGCAGCCGTTCAATCTGCGCCAGCTCCCAGGTGCTGAGCAAACTGACCGGGTCGGTACCGAAGCGCTGCCGGTTGTCGAACGCATATTCGCGGCCATCGGGGCATTGGCCGTGCAGGCAGTGACGCAAGTGGCCGGCATCGACCTCGAGCGTCAGGCGCCAGCCATCGATGTCGACCTGTACATCGCCTGATGCGCTGTGTTCATCGAGACGCTTGAAGGCGCGAATGCCCTGGGCGGCGTCACGCAACTGCTGGTAAACCTCGCGGGCGGTGAGGGTGGGCACAGGTGTCTCCGGGGTGGAATCGGGGAGGCACAGGATAATTCATCGGCGGGCAAAAAAACCGGGACTCTGTAGGAGCGAGCATGCTCGCGATGAGGGAGTGTCAGTCAACATCTTGTTCACTGACCCGCCGCCATCGCGAGCTTGCTCGCTCCTACAGGTTACTTGCGGTTCAACGCGGCTTCGGCCGCGGCAATTTCAGCCTGGCGCTTGACGATCATGTCGCCCACTGGCGGCCCCTGGAAACGCCGGGCTTCAAACCCGAACCAGACGATGGCCGTCAGCACCAGGAAACCGATGGTGATGTACAGCGCCCAATCGTTCGGTGGCTGGATGCCGATGACGAAAATGATGATCATCGACAGGATCGAGAGAATGGCGAACACCGAATACCAGAAACGCCCCATGTTCCACGGCCCCATGGTCGGCCACTTCGACGTCCCGTAGGTGAACAGGCCGAGCACGATGGGGATGGCGAAGGAGAAGAACAGGAAGATCACCGTGCAGGACACCACGATCGTGTAGACCGGTGTTGCCCCGACCGAGATCACCGACGAGCCCCAGTCGAACAGTACGGCCAGGGTGGCACCGGTCCAGATGGCCGCCACCGGGCTGCGGAAGGTCGGTGAAACCGAGGCCAGGGCCTTCGAGCAGGGCAGGCCACCGTCCCGTGAGAACGCGAAGATCATCCGCGATACCGAGGTCACCGTGGCCAGCCCGCAGAGCACCTGCGAGATGAAAATCGCCACGTAGAGCACCAGCTTCAAGGTCGGGTTGACCTGGGTGTTCATGGCCCAGAAAAACACGTTCCAGCCTTGCTTGGCCGCCTCGTCCATGTTCGGCAGCATCAGCACGAACGCGCTGAGCATCAGCCAGCCGAACAGCAACGACCAGACCACCGACATGACCATGCCGCGCGGCACCGACATGGCCGCATTGCGGGTTTCCTCGGAGGTATGCGCCGAGGCGTCGTAGCCGGTGATGGTGTAGATCGGCAGCAGCAGGCCGAGCATGAAAATCCAGCCATTGGAGACCTGCGGCCAGACGCTGCCGCCCGCTTCGCCGGAATAGTTGCTGAAGGTCCACAACCGGGCGAACTCGTAGCTGGGTGCCGAGATCAGGCAGACGATGGTCAGTGCCAGCGCCGTGGCGAAGATCAGGTAACCGGAGAAGTCGGTGAGCTTTGCCGTCAGGCCGATGCCCAAGTGGTTGCACAGGGCCTGTAGGCCGGTGAGGATCGCCAGGAAAATCACCCGGACCGTGGTCGTGTCCTCCATGCCCAGCGCCGGTCCGAAGGCACCGAAAAAGAAGTAATAGGTGCCGACGTTGATCGCCCCCAGCACCGTGACCAGCCCCAGCAGGTTGAACCACGCGGTCAGCCAGCCAGTGAAGCGGTTACCCAGGATCGAGCCCCAGTGGTACAGGCCGCCAGCGGTGGGGTAGGCCGAGGAAATCTGCGCCATGGCCATGGCGAACACCCCGGAAATCAGGCAGCCGATCGGCCAGCCGATGCCGATGGAGATGCCCCCCGCGCCCGAGGTGCCCTGGGCCAGCGAATTGATGCCGCCCGAGAGGATGCAGATGATCGAAAAGGAAATGGCGAAGTTGGAGAAGACCCCCATTCGTCGTGAGAGTTGCTGGGCGTAGCCCATGCTGTGCAGCACCTTGACGTCATCGTCGTGCGCGTCGGTGCCCGACTGGCTTGCTGGGTTCATCATGTGTGCCCCTTTGCAGGTTTTGAACAGGCCGAACAGAGCCGCCGTAGGCTCGACCTTGGTTTTCTGTAGGAGCGAGCAAGCTCGCGATGGACGACTGAACACCGCGGGGTGTCAGGCATCCAGCGTTATCGTTGGCGACCATCGCGAGCTTGCCGCAAGCGGGCGCTCGCTCCTACAGACGGCCGTGGAGTGCCGCGTCGAAAATCCTGGTCACGCCGTCCTTGGTCAATGGCAACGGGTTGCCTCCGGCTGAGGGGTCGACAATCGCCATGTCCGCGATCAGGTCGGCCTGCCGGTCGTCCACGCCCAGTTCAACCAGGGTATGGGGCACGCCGATGTCCTTGCGCAATTTGAGGACGAAGGCCTGGAAACTGTCGAACCCCGGGGAGGGCAGGCGCAGGTAGGCTGCCAGGCGGGTGATGCGTTCCTCGATGGCCGAGCGATTGAACTGCAGGACATAGGGCATGAAGGTGGCGTTGGTCATGCCGTGATGGGTGTCGTACAGCGCACCCACCGGATGCGAGAGCGCATGCATCCCGCCCAGGCCTTTCTGGAATGCCGTGGCGCCCATCGCCGCCGCCGCGAGCATTTGCGCACGCGCCTCGAGGTCCGACGGCGTGTGCACCGCCTTCACCAGTGAGTTGGCCACCAGGCGTATGCCTTCCACGGCAATGCCATCGGCCAGCGGATGAAAGCCGGGGGCGCAGTACGCTTCCAGGCAGTGGGCGAAGGCATCCATGCCGGTGCCGGCGGTGATTTTCGCCGGCATGCCGACAGTGAGTGCCGGGTCGCTGATCACCACGCGCGGCATCATTTTCGGGTGGAAGATGATGCGTTTGGTGTGGGTGCGCTCGTCGATGATCACCGCCGCGCGACCGACTTCCGATCCTGTCCCGGCCGTGGTCGGCACGGCAATGACCGGGGCGATGCGGCTGTCGTCGGCGCGGGTCCAGTAGTCGCCGATGTCTTCGAAATCCCAGACCGGGCGAGTCTGGCCGCTCATGAAGGCAATGAGTTTGCCCATGTCCAGGCCGCTGCCGCCGCCGAAAGCGATCACGCCATCGTGCTGGCCTTCGCGCCAGGCTTCGAGCCCGCCGGCAAGGTTGGCTTCCACCGGGTTGGGCTTGAGGTCACAGAACAGCGCCACGCCAAGGCCGGCGGCCCGCAATGCGTCCAGCGCCGCCGTGGTGATCGGCGCGCGCGCCAGGCCGCTGTCGGTCACCAGCAAGGGGCGCTGGATACCCTGGCTGCGGCAGACCTCGGCCAACTCGGCGATGCGCCCGACACCGAACCGCACGCTGGTGGGGTAGTTCCAGTTTCCTGTCAGGTTCATGGTCTACACCTCGTGACGCAGATGAAAGGATTTGGCCCGGGTCAGGTGCTCGTAGCCCAGTGGCGACAGAGTGACGCCGCGCCCGCTGTTCTTCACGCCGGTCCAGGCCAGTGCCGGGTCCAGGTAATCGCAGCGGTTCATGAACAGGGTGCCGGTGGCGATCTCGCTGCCCAGGCGTTCGGCCGCCGCCAGGTCGCGGGTCCAGATGGACGCGCTGAGCCCGAACTCACTGTCGTTCATCAAGGCGATGGCTTCTTCGTCGCTGGCCACCGGCATGATGCCGACCACCGGGCCAAAGCTTTCGTCGCGCATGACCGACATTCGATGGTCCACGTCCACCAGCACTTGTGGCGCCAGGTAGGCGCTGCCTGGCACGTCGGCGGGAAAGGACCGGGCATCGATCAGTGCCGTCGCGCCCTGGGCCAGCGCTTCGGCGATCTGGCCACGAACGAAGAATGCGGCGCCCGGTGTCACCAGCGGACCGAGGGTCGTGGCCTTGTCCAGCGGGTTGCCCAGCACGTACTGGCGGGTCAGTTCGGCGAAGCGCTGGACAAACACCGGGAAGATTTTCCGGTCGACGTAGATGCGTTCCACGGCGCAGCAACTCTGCCCGGAATTGAAGAAGCTGCCGTCCACCAGATTTTCCACGGCATGTTCAAGGTTGGCGTCTGCGCGGACATAGGCCGGGTCTTTTCCGCCGAGCTCCAGGCCCATGCCGAGAAATTGTCCGCCGGCGGCGCTTTCCATGACTTTGCCGGCCTCCACGGAGCCGGTGAAGTTAACTTGCTGCACGCGCCCGCCAGCAATGATCGCCCCGGTCGACACATGGTCGAGCAGCAGATTCTGGAACAACCCCTCAGGCAGTTTTGCGCGACCCATGGCCTCGGCGAAACGCTCACCCACCAGCAGGGTTTGCGACGCGTGCTTGAGGATCACGCTGTTGCCGGCCATCAGTGCCGGAATGATGGTGTTCACCGCTGTCAGATAGGGGTAGTTCCACGGGGCAATCACCAGCACCGTGCCCAGCGGCTCGCGTTTGATATAGCGCCGAAACCCCGCCACAGGCACCGGCTCCACTGTGGCCAGGGCTTGCGGCGCGATGGCGATCATGTGCCGGGCGCGTTCGGCAAAGCCGCGCAGCTCGCCGGCGCCAAAACGCACCGGACGGCCCATCTGCCAGGCCAGTTCCGGCACGATGTCGGCCTGCATCGACAGCATTGCGTCCACCGCGGCGCTGCAGAACGCTGCGCGTTCGCTCAGCGGGCGGCGTTGCCATGAGGCTTGTGCACTGGCAGCGGCCGTCAACGCCTGTTCGACCTGCGCCGCATCGGCCACCTCGCGTTCGGCGTACACCCGGCCGTCGACCGGGGAGATCAGTTGAACCTTCGCAGTCATGATGTTCTCAATAGCGCTCGAAGCCGCGCTGCAATTCCCAGTCGGTGATTCGCCGGTCGTACTCTTTCTGTTCCCACTCGGCGGTGTGCACGTAATGGTCGACCACTTCGTCGCCAAAGGCTCCGCGCAACATACTGGAGGCCTTGAGGGCGGCGCTCGCCTCGCGCAGGGTCTTGGACACTTCCGGCAAATGCTCATCCATGTAGGCGTCGCCTTCGAACGGCGGTGCGAGATCGAGTTTCTCGTCGATACCCGCCAGGCCCGCCGCGATCAGTGCGGCAAAGGCCAGGTAGGGGTTGAGGTCGGCACCGCCGATGCGGCATTCGATGCGGATCGACTTGCTGCCTTCGGCACACAAGCGAAAGCCGGCGGTGCGATTGTCGCGGCTCCACACCGCCCGCGTCGGCGCAAAAGTGCCAGCCTGGAAGCGCTTGTAGGAGTTGATATAGGGCGCGAGGAAACAGGTGATGTCGTTGGCGTATTTGAGCTGCCCGGCGACCCAGGCACGCATCAGTTTCGACATGCCGAACTCGGCTTTGGCATCGAAGAACAGCGGCTTTTTGGCGTTCTTGTCCCACAGCGAATTATGGATATGGCTGCTGGAGCCGGCGGCATCGTAGCGCCACTTGGCCATGAAGGTGATCGCCTTGCCCTGCAACTGCGCGATCTCTTTGCAGGCATGCTTGATGATGACGTGGTGGTCGGCCATGGTCATGGCATCGGCGTAGCGGATGTTGATTTCTTCCTGGCCCGGGCCCCATTCCCCCTTGGAGTTTTCCACGGGAATGCCCGAGGCCTGCAAATGCTTGCGAATCGCCCGCAGCACCGGCTCTTCGCGGGTGGTCTGGAGGATGTTGTAGTCCTCGATGTAATGGCCGGCGGTTTTCGGTTTGTGATAGTTGCGCTTGTGGATCGTCTCGTAACTCTCGTCGAACAGATAGAACTCGAGCTCGGAGGCAAACATGCCGGTATAGCCGCGCTCGCGCAGGCGCTCGACCTGTTTTTTCAGAATCGCCCGGGGGCTGTGGGGGCAGGTCCTGGCGGTGGTGGTGATCGAGCACGTCGCACAGCACCAGGGCCGTGCATTCCAGCCAGGGCACGCGCCGCAGGGTGGACATGTCCGGCTTGAGCACGAAATCGCCGTAGCCCTTGCTCCAACTGGCCGCGGCGTAACCGGGCACCGGCTCCATGTCGATGTCGTCGGCCAACAGGTAATTGCAGCAGTGGGTTTCTTCGTGGCCGCTGTCGATGAAGAACTCGACCTGGAAGCGCTTGCCGACCAGTCGGCCCTGCATGTCGACCATGCAGACCAGCACGGTGTCGATTTCGCCGGCGGCAGCGGCGCGCTTGAGTGCATCAAAGCTGAGGAGGGGCTCTGTCATCACGTCGATCCTGCGTGAAAGGTTTGGGCCAGTCTGAGATCGCTGTTGCAGACGCTCTCCAGAAACATCCAAAACCTGCAGAACCGAGCATCATGAGCAACGAGTTGCTCAAAGCTTAGCCTACTGTTGCAACTGTGCTCCTTGTAGGAGCGAGCATGCTCGCGATGGTCGTCAACGATAACGCGTGATTACTGGCTGAACGCGGCGCTCTTGCGTCCATCGCGAGCATGCTCGCTCCTACAGGTGCAGGTGCAGGTGCAGGTGCAGGTGCAGGTACGGGCAAGGCGGGGCGTTCTTACTCTGGCAAGCCTGCCAGGCGCAGGCCATCGACGAGGCGGGCGAAGTCTTCGGGTCGCTGGATTGGCAGCCAGTCCTTGAGGGTGCACAGGCGCAAAGAGGGGTCGAGCTTTTGCAGGCGTTGCATCGCCAGACTCGCTTTATCCATTCGATCGCCGAGCGCATGACTGGCCGCCACCAATGCCGCCGCAACCAGCAGGCTGGGCAGGTTGCCCAGGGCCTTTTCCGCCCAGTCCGCCGCGTCATTGAAGTGCCCGGCGAAGAACAGCGCGAGCGCCATCCCCACCTGCATCCTGAACATTTCCGGGTCCAGCGGACTCAAGCGAACGGCATGGTTCAGATGCTCGATGGCGGCGTCTGTTTCACCGTGCAGCGCCCGCAGGATACCGCCCAGAAACCAGGCGGGGGCGAGGTTGGGATTGAGCAGGCGGGCCCTGTCGAGCAGGGCGATACCGGCGTCGACTTCGCCGGCAAGATGAGCCAGGGCATGTCCGCCGCGGGTCAGCGCGACGGCATCCTCGCGGCCGAGGGTCACCGCCAGGCGCGCCAGCCGTATGCCCTCGGCGATTTCCGCAGGTTGATCGGACATCCAGCCATTGATCTTGCGCCAGAAATGGCACCAGGCGGCCATGCCATAGGCCGAGGAAAATTCCGCGTCGAGTTCGATGGCCTTGTAGAACATCGGCAGCGCCTGCTCGATGGCTTCCCGGCTGCCGCTGTGCAGTTTTGCCATGGCGCGCAGGTAATAGTCGTAGGCGTCCAGGCTTTCCGTCGGCTTGCGCTTGGCGCGTTCGATTTCCGCCCGTTCCAGTTGTGGCGCGATTGCACCGACAACGCTTTCGGTGACTTGGTCCTGCAGCTCGAAGATATCGTCGAGCAGGCCTTCGAAGCGCTCCGCCCAGATGTGCGTCCCGCTCGTCGCGTCGATCAATTGTCCGGTTATGCGCACCTTGTTCCCGCACTTTCGCACGCTGCCTTCGAGTACGTAGCGAACCCCCAGCGCCTGGCCAACGCCCTGGGCGTCCACCGCCTGGCCCTTGTAGGTGAAGCTCGAATTGCGTGCGATCACGAACAGCCAGCGGATACGCGACAGGGCGGCGATGATGTCTTCCACTATGCCGTCTGCGAAGTATTCCTGCTCCGGGTCGCCGCTCAGGTTCTGGAAAGGCAGGACGGTGATCGAGGGTTTTTCCGGCAGGACGAGGGTAGAGGAGGGGATTGGATTCGATGCGGCAGTCGAACCCTCATCGATCTCAGGCTGTTGCGCTTGCCCGGTCATGTCGCCATTGATCCGGCCCACGAAGCGGTAGCCCTTGCGGGCGACAGTGCGCACCAGGCGCTGCTCCTCACCGGTGTCACCGATGGCCTTGCGCACCGCATTGATGTGGCTGGTGACCGTCGATTCCGAAACGATCCGTTCACCCCATACCGCCTTGAGCAATTCGTCCTTGCTGACGACGCGGTCGGGGTTGGTGACGAACAGCAGCAACAGGTCGAAGACCTGCGGGCCGACGGCCACGACCTGCCCGCGCAGGGTCAGCTCCCGACGCTCCTGATCGAGTACGTAGTCTTCAAACGCGAATGGCAAGTTGAGCATCCCCTGACGAAGCGCCCTCAACTCCGTGTTCGAGGCGGCTGGCGGTTGGTAACAGGGGGAGATCATACGGCAGCCCGACCGCCTTGGACATAAATCCAAGCGTTCGCCAAGGTAAACCCAAGCCCGGTGCAAGGACTTGCCCGGTGCAGGCAGGCAATCTCTCTACACCGACGCAATGGTTGCAGTCGACCAGTGGAGAACAGTCATGAAGATCGTCGTCATCGGAGGCTCCGGCCTCATCGGATCGAAACTTGTGAACACCCTGCGCGAGCGCGGCCATGAGGCGCTCGCCGCCAGCCCCAGCACGGGCGTGAACAGCATCACCCGCGAAGGCCTGGCCGAAGCGATGGATGGTGCCGATGTGGTGGTCGACGTGGCGAACGCGCCGTCGTGGGAAGACCAGGCCGTTCTCGATTTCTTTGAAACGTCGAGCCGTAACCTGCTGGCTGCCGAAGCGGCTGCCGGGGTTGGTCATCATGTCGCCCTGTCGATTGTCGGCAGCGAACGGCTGCCCGATACCGGCTATTTCCGCGCCAAGGTCGCGCAGGAGGCCCTTATCAAGGCGTCCGGCATGCCATACAGCATTGTGCGTGCCACGCAGTTCTCCGAGTTTGCCGGCGGCATTGTCCAGTCGTTCGCCGTTGGCGAGGAAATCCATGCTTCGCCGGCGCTGATCCAACCGATAGCGTCCGACGACGTGGTAGCGGCACTGGCCGATGTCGTGCTGGCGGCAGCGCTCAATGGCACGGTTGAAGTGGGTGGCCCGGAGACCATGCCGATCGACGAACTGGCCAGGCGTTATCTGAAAGCGACCCAGGACAACCGCAAGGTCGTGCCGGATGTGCATGCGCGCTACTTCGGTGCGGTGCTCAACGACCAGTCGCTGGTCACCGCAAAGAACGCCCGCCTGGGTGCGATCCGCTTCGACGACTGGTTGGCCCGGTCGACCGCGCAGTAACGGATCGCACCTCACCTTTCCCTACCCAGGAGAAATCCCATGGTTACCCGATTGCTAATGGCCGCGGTCTTCGCCGCGCTCTCGATCAGCGCCGCATCGGCCGCCGAACCACCCCCCGGCAAGGTGACGGTGGTGTTCGACCGTCCCATTCCCAACATCCCGGGCAAGAGCATGCGGGGCGTGGTCGTCGAGTATGGGCCGGGCGCCGCGTCGCCGGCCCACACGCACCCGAAAACGGCCTTCATCTATGCAACGGTGCTGGAGGGCTCGTTCCGCATCCAGGTCAAAGGCCAGCCTGAAAAGATCTACCACGTCGGCGAAAACTTCGTAGAGGAGCCAGGTTCCGTGCATCTGGTCAGCGCCAACGCCAGCGACACCCAACCGGCACGCCTGTTGGCGGTGTTCGTCCTCGACACCGACGAAAAAGTGCTCGTGACACCGATCAAACCGTGAGCCGGTCAACGCGCTCATGAAGGCTCGACAGCCGGGCGGTAGACCCTGCCGCCCGGCTGTCAGGGTTCTTGGTACTGAACAGGATACGAAAAATGAACTCGCTCCAGGACAAGGCCGCCATTGCCACCGGCGCCAGTAGCGCAATGCCTGTGGTCGAGACGCGGCGCAGCAAGCGCAAGACCCTCGGCCTGTTGCTGTGCGTCATGGCCTTGATGGTCGTGGCGGTTTGGGGCGCCATGGCGTTTTCCAGTGGCGTGACCTCGACCGACAACGCGTATGTGCGCGGGGACGTCACCTCGCTGGCCGCCAAGGTCGCCGGTTATGTCACGGCGATCGAGGTCGAGGACAACCAGGCCGTGCACGCGGGGGATGTGCTGTTTCGTATCGATGACCGCGACTATCGCGCCAGACTCGCGCAAGCCGAGGCCAATGTCAGTGCCGCCCAGGCGCGCCTGACCCATGTCGATGCGCAGATCCAGCTTCAACATGCCCTGATCAGGCAGGCCGAAGCGCAACGGCGCTCGGCCACCGCCGACATGAGCCTGGCGGCCAAGACCTACGACCGCAGTCGCAAACTGATCGTCAGCAATGCGGTCAGCCAGGCCCTGGTCGATGAAACCGGCACCGCGCAATCCAGGGCCGTAGCTTCGGTGTCGGCCGCTTCGGCGACGGTCGAGGCGCAAGAGCAGCGCATCACGGTGTTTGTCGCCGAGCGCGAGGCTGCCGTGGCTGCCGTGTCGCAAGCACAGGCCGCGCGCGATCTCGCCCGGATCGAGCTGGAGCACACCGTGGTACACGCACCTGTGGATGGCGTGGTCGGTAACCGTCAGGTTCGTCTCGGCCGCTTCGTCACGCCGGGCGTTTCCCTGCTCGATATCGTGCCGGTCAACGATGTGTGGATCGTGGCGAACTTCAAGGAAACCCAGCTTGAACACATTCGTCCCGGTCAGCCTGTGCGCGTCACGGTCGACGGCTACCCCGATGCGGCACTCGATGGTGTGGTCGACAGCTTTGCACCGGGCAGTGGTTCGGCGTTCAGCCTGCTGCCGCCCGACAACGCCACCGGCAACTTCGTGCGTGTCGTGCAGCGCGTTCCGGTGAAGATTCGCCTGGCTGCCAATCCGCTGCCGGGGCGCATCGTGCCGGGCCTGTCCGCGCGGGTGGAAGTCTCGCCAGGGGCCGGCTCATGAGCCGCGCCAGACCGACCACCGGCATCCTGCTCATCGCGGGCATCGTGCTGGCGGCGTTGACGGAAGCGATCGCCAGCACCGTGCTGGCCCTCGGTCGAGGCGACATCATCGGCGACACCTATGCCACGCCGGACGAGTTCGCCTGGCTGGATGTCGGCTACATCGCGCTCAAATTGGTCGGTTTCATGCTCGCCCCTTGGCTGATGCAGCGGTTTTCGGCGCGTAGCGTGATCATCGGCGCCACCCTGGCCATGGGCCTGGCATGTTGCATGGCTGCCGTTACCGCCAGGCTGGAGCTGCTGATCGCACTGCGCATCCTGCAAGGCTTCGCCGGCGGTGCTTTGCTGGTGGCGGGTCAGGCGCTGATTTTTCGCGGTTATCCGCGCACCCTCCAGCCGATCCTGCAAGCCCTGTTCGCCATGGCGGCCGTGGTTGCGTCCGCGACCCTCGCACCGGCGCTGCAAGGGTGGTTGATCGACAGCCAGTCCTGGACCTGGATTTTCTTCAGTGTGGTGCCGCTGGCCCTGGCCGCGGTGGGCCTCTTGCTCATCGCCGATCACCCCATGCCCGCCCGGGTCCGGCCACCTTCGTTTGACCGGCTCGGGTTCGCGTTGCTCTCTGCGGCCCTGTTCTGTTTCACCTGGGTGCTCAGCCAGGGCAGCCGCTGGGACTGGTTCGAGGAACCGCGCATCCTGATGCTGACGGTGATCGGTGGCGCTGCGCTGCTGGCCTTTCTCGGCCAACAGGTCCTGGCCAATGGCCGGGGGCTGCTCGACTTCAGCCTGTTCAAATCAAGCGATTTCACCTTTGCCTTTTGCGTCAGTTTTGTCGCCGGCGCGGCCTTGTTCGGCAGCGCGTACCTGATCCCGGCGTTCGCCCTGTCGGTGCTCGCATTCACGCCGACCGATGCCGGCCTGCTCCTGTTGCCCAGTGGCGGATTTTTTGTCGGCTCGCTGCTCGTCGCCGCCTATCTGTTCAAGGTTCGCCGCGTGCCGCCTGTGGCGACCGTGCCTTTGGGCATCCTGCTGATCATGGCGGCGATGTGGATGCTGTCCGGCTCCACCGGCGAAAGCGGCGCCGACGACATGATGGCGGCCATCCTGTTGCGCGGACTGGGCCTTGGCTTCCTGTTCCTGTCGATCACCCTGATCGCCTTCAGCCAACTCAACAGCCGCAACCTGGCCAGCGGTATCGGCCTGTTCAATACGGGGCGCCAGTTGGGTGGCTTGATGGGCGTCGCCGGGCTACAGACCCTGATCGACCATCACGTTGTCAGTAATGGCGTGGTCCTCGGTGCCAATGTCACCCCAGGGGGACAGGCGCTCATCGATCGGTTGATGTCTACAACCGCGATGCTGGCAGGCAAGGGCATGGATCAGGCAGCCGCTGGCCGGGCGGCCACAAGTCTGCTGGGCAAAGCCGTGTCAGGTCAGGCGACGGTGATTGCCTTCGATACGGCCTTTTTCGCCGTGGCCCTGCTGTTTGTCTTTGCCGCGCCCATGCTGGTGGGCATCAAGATTGGCCTGGCGCGATACGCGAAAGCCCATGAACAACAGACGTATGGATGACCCCTACGAAAAAGCCCGGCTGTCGAGGCCGGGCTTTTCATTGGGTCCTGCGGTAAAGCACTGCATTCAGACAGCGCGGCTTTCGATCAGACGATCCGAACCGCCTTCAGCGACGCGGTTTTGCAGGAGCTTGTCGGAGCCGCCTTCGGCGACGCGGTTTCGCAGGAGCTTGTCGGAGCCGCCTTCGGCGACGCGGTTTTGCAGGAGCTTGTCGGAGCCGCCTTCGGCGACGCGGTTTTGCAGGAGCTTGTCGGAGCCGCCTTCGGCGACGCGGTTCTGCATCAACTTGTCGGAACCATCGGCGGCAACGCGGTTTTCGATCAGGCGATCGGAACCACCCTCGGCCACACGGCTTTCAATCAGGCGATCCGAACCGCCTTCAGCGACCACAGGTTGAACAGAGGTAGCGGCGAAAGCGTTAACTGCGAAAACCGAGAAAGCGATGCTGAGGAGGGTCTGGCGTTTCATGATGGTGTGCTCCGGGGTGCTGATGGGTTGGTATGGAGCAGATGTTACGCCGGGGATTTTTTAAGAGAACTTCATTGAAATGATGGTGACTATCGACGCTGTCAATGGCTCGCAGATCTCTGTAGGAGCGAGCACGCTCGCGATGGACTCGAGAACACCGCGGGGTGTCAGGCGTCCAGCGTCATCGTTAACCACCATCGTCGGAACGCCGCCCGGAGCGTGCTCGCTCCTACAGTTAGATGTCTGTCATGCAAAAGTTGGCTGTTGGCCACAGATCCCCTGTAGGAGCGAGCACGCTCGCGATGGACTCAAGAACACCGCGGGGTGTCAGGCGTCCAGCGTCATCGTTAACGCCCATCGCGAGCATGCTCGCTCCTACAGTTAGATGTCTGTCATGCAAAAGTTGGCTGTTGGCCACAGATCCCCTGTAGGAGCGAGCACGCTCGCGATGGACTCAAGAACACCGCGGGGTGTCAGGCGTCCAGCATCATCGTTAACCACCATCGCGAGCCTGCTCGCTCCTACAGTTAGATGTCTGTCATGCAAAAGTTGGCTGTTGGCCACAGATCCCCTGTAGGAGCGAGCACGCTCGCGATGGACTCGAGAACGCCGCGGGGTGTCAGGCGTCCAGCGTCATCGTTAACGCCCATCGTCGGAACGCCGCCCGGAGCTTGCTCGCTCCTACATCTATGGTTACCCCCTTTTCTGCAATACTGTTTTTGATGTTGTGTTTGGCTTGCTTTCATCTATCCGGCGTCTGAGTGGGGGTGT
>NZ_NEHO01000003.1 GCF_002113375.1 Pseudomonas sp. R37(2017)
ACTCAGTAACCGAATTTCTTGACGACCATAGAGCGTTGGAACCACCTGATCCCATCCCGAACTCAGAAGTGAAACGATGCATCGCCGATGGTAGTGTGGTGTTTCCCCATGTGAGAGTAGGTCATCGTCAAGATTGAATTCCAAAACCCCTATCTGCGCAGGCAGGTAGGGGTTTTGTTTTTTCGCGTTGAAAAACAGGATGGGTCGTTGCACATTTTGCACAGTTATTTTCAGTTCATGGCACTAGAATAGGCCCAACTTCTTCAGAATCAGAGCCTTTATGCAGGATCCGGTTGACGCCGTTGGGCTGTCAGAATTACCACTAGAAAATCTGGTTGCTTGCCATGAGTGCGACTTGCTCATGCGTAAACCCGAACTCGCCCATGGCGAAAAAGCCGTGTGCCCGCGCTGTGGCTACGAGCTTTATGCCAATCGATATAACGTCGTACAGCGCAGTCTCGCCTTGGTCATTGCCGCTTTGTTGTTGTTTCTCCCGGCGAACTTTTTACCCATCATGCAACTTAATCTACTCGGGCAATCTTCGAACGACACTGTCTGGAGCGGCGTTGTCGCGCTTTTTGACACAGGCATGCAAAGCGTCTCGGTCATTGTGTTCCTGTGCAGCATGGGGATTCCGCTTCTCAAGTTGCTGTGCCAACTGACCGTTTTGTTGAGCATCCGTTTTGATGTCGGACGCAGCTACGGCTTGTTGCTCTATCGCATTTATCACCACATACGAGAATGGGGGATGCTCGAGGTCTACTTCATGGGCGTACTGGTGGCGATCGTAAAACTGGCAGATATGGCAGCCATCACCGTCGGCCTTGGCCTGGTGTGTTTCATTGGTTTGTTGCTGATACAAGTCTGGCTGGAGGTCGTAATGTCGCCTCACCAGATCTGGCAGGCATTATCAGGAGAGGATGCCCATGCGGGCGATTGATGCAGGCATTCTGATTTGCAAGGAATGTCATGAATTGAACAGGCAGGAAGCGGATACCGATGAACAAGTCTGTACGCGCTGCGGGGCGCTGGTGCATGCCCGCAGCCCGAATAGCCTGGTGCGCACCTGGGCATTGCTGATTACCGCCGCCATTATTTACATACCGGCCAATTTGTTGCCGATCATGACCATAAACTCATTAGGCAAAGGTTCGCCCAGTACGATCATGGCTGGTGTGATCGAGTTGGTGCACTACGGAATGATCCCCATTGCGGCCGTGGTGTTTATCGCCAGTATCCTGGTGCCCACCTTCAAGTTGGTTGGCATCGCCTTGTTGCTGTTTTCCGTGCAGCGCCGACAGCCACTTTCGGCCCGCCAGCGTATCTGGATGTACCGCTTCATCGAGTTCATCGGCCGTTGGTCGATGCTCGATATCTTTGTGATCGCCATCCTGGTGGCGGTCGTGAATTTTGGACGGCTTGCCAGCATTGAAGCCAATCTTGGTGCCATCGCTTTCGCCACTGTGGTGATTCTGACGATGCTTGCCGCTGTAACTTTCGATCCCCGACTGATTTGGGATAACACGGAGTCGGACGACGACCATGACTGATTTGCCTGTAGCGAAAACCCGACCGGCCTCGAACTGGTCTGCCATTTGGGTGTTGCCCCTGATTGCCTTGATCATTGGCGGCTGGCTCGGCTGGCGTGCCTACAACGAGACCGGCATCGAGATTCAGGTGCGTTTTGAGAGTGGCGAAGGCATTCAGGCCAACAAGACGGAAGTCGTCTACAAGGGCATGTCGGTCGGCAAGGTCAAAAGCCTCAAGCTCGACGATGAGGGCAGTTCCAAGGGGGTGATTGCCAGCATCGAGATGAACAAGGACGTGGAGCAATACCTGCGCACCAGCACACGTTTCTGGCTGGTCAAGCCGAGCGTAACGTTGGCTGGTATCACGGGCCTTGAGACGCTGGTTTCGGGCAACTATGTTGCGGTCAGTCCGGGTGAAGGCGAACCGGTTCGCAAGTTCAAGGCCCTGGCTCAGGAGCCGCCGCTCTCCGATGCCCAGCCAGGTCTGCACCTGACCATCAAGGCCGATCGCCTGGGTTCGTTGAACCGCGGCAGCCCGGTGTTTTACAAACAGATCAAGGTGGGGCAGATCAAGAGCTACGTGCTTTCCGAAGATCAGAGCACCGTTGAGCTCAAGGTTTTCATCGAACCGACCTACGCCAAACTGGTACGCAAACACACACGATTCTGGAACGCCAGCGGCATCAGCATCGACGCCAATCTGTCCGGTGTGAAAGTGCGCAGCGAGTCGTTGGCCAGCATCGTCGCCGGTGGCATCGCGTTCGCTACGCCTGAAAACCGCAAGGATAGTCCGCCTACCGACCCGAGCCTGCCATTCAGGCTCTACGAAGACTTCGATGCGGCGGCGGCCGGTATCCGGGTCAAGGTCAAGCTCAGCGACTTCGAAGGTTTGCAGGCCGGTCGTACACCAGTGATGTACAAAGGCATTCAGGTCGGCAATCTCAAGGCGCTGAAGGTCGATCCTGATCTGTCCGGGGCCACCGCCGAATTGACGATGGACCCGTTGGCCGAAGATTACCTGGTGGACGGTACGCAATTCTGGGTGGTCAAGCCGTCGATTTCCCTGGCCGGGATTACCGGCCTGGAAGCGCTGGTCAAAGGTAACTACATCGCTGTGCGTCCGGGCGACAAGGGCGCTGCACCGCAACGCGAATTCGTGGCACGGCCCAAGGCGCCACCACTGGATCTGCGTGCACCGGGCCTGCACCTGGTGTTGTTCACCGAAAACCTTGGTTCGCTGGAAGTCGGCAGTCCGGTGCTCTACAAGCAGGTCAAGGTCGGTTCGGTACAGAGTTATCAGTTCTCGCGTACCAAAAAGCAGTTGATCATCGGTGTGCACATCGAGAAGGAATACGAGGATCTGGTCAATGCCTCGACCCGTTTCTGGAATGCCAGTGGCATCACGCTCACGGGCGGACTGACCGGTGGGATTCAAGTCAAAAGTGAATCGCTGCAAAGCTTGATGGCCGGAGGTATTGCGTTCGAGACCCCGGAAGCCAAGGCACCACTGCAGAAGCGCATTCCACGTTTCCGCCTGTTTGCCAGTCATGACGACGCCACACAAAAGGGCGCGGTGATCAGCATCAAGGTAGACCGCGCCGACGGTTTGCGTACGGGCACGCCAATTCGCTTCAAAGGCCTGGATGTCGGCAAGATCGAGGACGTCGACCTCAGCGAGGACCTGCAATCGGTATTGCTGACCGCACGGATTACCGAAGTGCCGGAGCGCATCGCCCGGATCGGTAGTCAGTTCTGGGTGGTCAAGCCTGAACTGGGCCTGATCAAGACGTCCAACCTCGAAACGCTGGTGACCGGGCAATACATCGAAGTGCAACCGGCACCGAAGAATCTCGGGCCGCAGAACAGCTTTGTCGCTTTGCCCGCGGCGCCGGAAGCGGCCAAGCAGGAAGCGGGATTGAGTCTGGTACTGAGCGCCGCTCGTCGTGGTTCGCTGAAAGCCGGAGTGCCGGTGACGTATCGCGAAATCACCGTGGGCAAGGTGACGGGGTATGAACTGGGTCAGACCGCTGATCGTGTCCTGATCCATATCCTGATCGAGCCGAAGTACGCGCCACTGGTACGCAACGGCACTCGGTTCTGGAACACCAGTGGTTTCGACTTCGATGTTGGCCTGTTCAGGGGGGCGACGGTGCGTACCGAGTCCCTGGAAACGATGATTCAGGGCGGTGTTGCCTTTGCTACGCCGGACGGAGAGCGCATGGGCAGCCCGGCACTACCGCAGCAGACGTTTGCGCTGTTCGACAAGTTCGAAGACGAATGGCTGACCTGGGCGCCGAAGATTTCGCTGGGTAAATAGTCTGAGGGGTATGTGGCGTCTGTGATGACGCCTTCGTCGGAACGCCGCCCGGAGCAAGCCCGCTCCCACAGGGACTGGGTTGTTCCTGAAGAGACGCGATCAAATGTGGGAGCGGGCTTGCCCGCGAAGAGGCCCGGAAGTTCACTGCCAAGCTAAATGACACACCCATGAAAAAGGCCGCGATCCATTGGACCGCGGCCTTTTTATTACCATCAATCAGAACGAATCAGACTGCGTCCAACTCCGGCTCGTCCGCTTCGACATTCACCGTCGCCTTCACCTGGTCGTGACGACGAATGTACTTCCAGTCCGCCTCGTCGATGTAGATGCCGGCCGGGCCGCTGCCGCCTTCCAGGTCGATGGCGACACTGGCGCAGACCTGTGGCTTCACGCTCGCCAGGATGGGCACGAAGCCCAGTTGCAGGCTGGTTTCCAGCAGCGCGGCCTGGTTCTTCTCGTCGATGTCCGCTGCCTCGTCGAGGTAGTACGGCAAGCGCACGCGCCCGGCCAGGTCACGGTCCATCAAGTGCAGCAACAAGTACATGTTGGTCAGCGCCTTGATGGTCATGGTGGTGCCGTTGGACGCTGCACCGTCGATGTCGGTGTGGATCACCGGTTGGCCATTGACCTTGGTGATTTCGAACGCCAGTTCGAACAAGTCCTTGAGGCCGAGCTGGTTGTGGTTGGCCGCCACCAGGCGCGCCAGGTATTCCTTGGCCTCTTCGTTCTTGTTGTCCTGTTCCGCGCTCTGGCTCAGATCGAACACCGACAGGGTTTCGCCTTCCTCGTACTGACCGGCGCTGTGGATGATCTGGTCGATGTGCTTGAGCGCTTCCTTGTTCGGTGCGAGCACGATGCGGAAGCTCTGCAGGTTGGAGACCTGACGCTTGTTGATCTCGCGGTTGAACAGTGCCAGTTGGTGTTCGAGGCTGTCGTAGTCGCTGCGGATGTTGCGCAGGGTCCGGGCGATGTCCGTCACGGCGGCGCGGCGAGCCTTGCCCAGGGTCAGGGCTTCGTCGGTACGGTGCGCATAGGCGTTGATCAGCAATTGCAGGCGACGCTCCATGTCGTCTTCGCTGTCGAACTTGGCCACGCCCTTGAGGCGTACTTGAGCGTACAACGCCTCGATCTGGCCGTCGGCCCGCAGCAGGCCTTGCCAGCTGTCCTGATAGTCGTTGAGCAGTGGCAGCAGGTTGTCCATGGAGTCGTCGATCGGGTCCATGAACGGCGTGCCGAACGGCAGGTCCGCTGGCAACAATTGACGGCGGCGCAGGGCGTCGTCAAGGGTGCGTTGCTTGGCTTCCATGTCGCCGATCTGACGACCGACCAGTTGCAGCTTGGCCGACAGTTGCTGGACGCGCTCGGTAAAGGCATCGCTGGAACGCTTCAATTCGTCCTGCGCGGCCTCCATCTGCGCCATCTGTTCCAGCTTTTCGCCTTCCTCGGCGCTCAGGGTTTGCGCACGACGGAAGTCTTCCAGGGCTTTCTGCGCATCCAGCACTTGCTGGTACAGCACTTCGGTCTGGGTCTTGCTCGCGGCGCGGTCGGCGGCCACGGCTTGCTGGGTTTTCAGTTGCTTGAGTTCTTTGTCAAGGCGCTCTTTCTGATCGCGCAGGGCCGCGCGGTCAGCCAGGGCCTGCAAGGCCGGTGGTTCGATGTGCGAGATATCGATGGACAGGCCCGGTACTTCGAAGCGTTCGCCTTTGAAACCGTCGAGGATCAACTCCACGGATTTGACCCATTCGCCGTCGTCGTCGAGGGTGATGCCGTGTTCGCCCAGCGGCAGGCTGAACAGTGCGCTGTTGAACAGACGCATCAGGCGTTCGACGTCTTGCTGAGAAAATTCTTCGCGCAGGCGGGCGTAGCTGTTGTTGTCGGCGTGATCGAGTTGCTGCTTGACCGACTTCAAGCGTTTTTCCAGGTCACGCAGGCGTTCGTCCAGATCCTCGGCGCTGAACTGGCGGGACTGTGCCAGCGCACCGGCCAGTTCGTCGTGGGCGTCCTTGGCGGCCAGCAGTTGCTGTTCCAGTACCTTGACGTCATCGATCAGGGCAAAGCGGTGCTTGAGTACCGACAGCTCGCCGAGCCAGCGCTGGATGCCGGTGATTTCCCGTTCCAGACGCATCAGTTCTTGAGTACCGCCGCGCTGATCGTTTTGCAGCGCGTCTTGTTCGTTGCGGTAATGCTCGGCCTGAATGGTCAGCTCTTCCTTGCGCGCACTGGCATAGTCCGACCAGGTGCCCAGCAGCGAGTCGAGCAGCGGCGAGATCCGGTGCAGCTTGCCGCGCAAAATGTCGCGTTGTTTCACGCCGTTGGCCAAGGCTTCGACCAGCGGACCGGCGGCGACCAGTGAGTTGTAGTCCTGCTCCATGCGGCGTACGTCGCGGAACGCTTCTTCGCACGCGGCAATGTAATCGACGCTGCCGGAACGCAGGCTGTGTTCGAAAGCATCGAGGAACAGTTGCTTGAGCTTGGCCGCAGTGATTTCGCGCATGTGCAGCAGGTTGATGAACAGCGCGCGGAAGGTCTTCAGGCTCTGCTCGCTGGTGGAGCGCAGCGGGATCAGAGTCAGGTCCAGCGGGATCGAGGTGTGACCACCGACCAGCAGGCGGCGCAGTTCGTCCGGCTTGAGTTCGTAGGCTTTCAGGCCTTCGCGCTCAAGGTTGGTGAACAACTCCTTTTGACGCAGGCAGGTGTCGTTTTTCTGGTAGTGGGCCAGGTCCAGTTTGCCGGCATAGGCAAAGAACTGGTGACCGAAACCGCCACCCGGGCCGCGACCGACTACACCGATCACATGTGGGCCATGGGGCAGGTTCACTTCGACCAGGATGTAGCTGGTGTCCGAGGCGAAGTAGAAGCGCCGGGATTGCTCCAGGCTGTACTTGCCGAAGCTCATGTCCGACATGCGCGCCAGGATCGGGAACTGCAAGGCGTTGATCGAGGCGGATTTACCGAGGTTGTTCGCGCCGTACACCGACAGCGGTTCTTCCAGCGGGAACAGGCCGAGGCTGTAGCCCGCGGTATTCAAAAGGGCAAAGCGGCGGATGCCGTAACGTTCCTTGCTCATGCGTCGAGCTCCTGTTCTTCGGCGATGGCCCGGGCCAGGGCGTCTTCTTCGCTCTCGTCTTCAAACTCTGTCAAATCCAGCGGGTCGTCGGTCTGCAGCAGTTTTTCGTCACTGTCTTCGTCGATCAGCACGGGCACCGGCAACGGCAGGACGCTGTGCAGGCTGGCGGCCAGATCACGGTCCTGCTGCACCGACAGGCACACGTCGAGGAAGCGGTGCATCGGCGGCAGGAAACGGTAGATGCCGTTTTCTTCGCTGGCGAAACCGAGTTGGGTCATGCGGCGCATGATCTTTTCTTCGAGCTCGTCCTGGGTCTGTACTTCGGCCTGGATGAACAGGTCGCGGTACTTTTCCAGCAGCGACGGCAGTTCGTCGCGGCCGAGGCTGCCGCCATCGAGCACGGAGATCGGGTCGCGGCCCTGGTCGGCCAGGTGCTCGACGAGGATGAAGGTGAACAGCGCCAGACGCTGGGCGGTCTTGTTCACCGCCGCCGCCGCGAGGTCCGGAACGAAGTAGTAGAAGCCGCGGGTGTCGCAGACCAGTTCAAAGCCCAGGGCCTTGAACAGCGTGCGGTACTGGTCCTGGAAGTTCGACAACTGTGCGTACAGTTCCGGATCGCGGCGGCTGACGTGATAACCCTTGAACAGCTCGCGAAAGATCGGCGCCAGCTGGGACAGTTCGGATAGATCAAGATGCATGGGGAGTGCTCGCAGAATTCTCGGCGGCGTCATCGCTGACCGAAAGCAGGGCGAAGGAGCGCAGGCTGACCTGATGCTCGTGAGTATGGTATTCGCGACGTTCCAGACGCTCGCGCTTGAAACGTTTTTCCCGCGACAGGCGCGAGAACCAGTACAGCAATTCGTCGGTGGCGCCGTCCGGTTCCTGCTCCAGCAGCCAGGTCATCAGGTCCGGCATCGGCAAGGCGTCTTCACAGCGTTCGAGCATTTCCCGAACCGTGCGAGGCGCGCGGGGTGCATCACCACCCTTGTGGGTCTTGTGCGCCTTGGGGAAGCGCGCCGGTTTCGGTTCGAAGCGCGCCAGGGCGTAAACGTAGGCTTCGACCTGGCTGGCGCTGCCGAGGAAGGTGCTTTGCGGGCGGGTGAACATCGGCATGGCCGCTTGTGGCACGGCGTCGATGCCCTTGCGCCGGATCATCGACAGGGCCAATGCCGCGCCACGGGTCACGGCGTTGTGCCGGCGCGCTTCTTCCCGTAGCGGCAGCAGCAGTTCGCGGGCATGACGCAGAGTCAGTTGGGCGCTGGTCTGCATTTCGAGGATGCGCGCGTGGGTACGCAGCAGCATGTCATCGTCGACCAGATGGCCAAGGCGCTGCTGTTCGCTGAGCATCTTCAACAGGACGGTTTCGACCTTGCGCACGCCTTGTTCGAAGGCGCCGTCGGCGTTCACCAGATCAATCATCGGTTCGACGTATTCGTCCCAGGTCGCCAGCACTTCAGCGTAACGCTGGCGCAACGGAATCTGCCGGTCACTGGTTTTTGCCCGTTCGGCGACGGCCACCAGTGCCTGTTCGTCGTTATCGAGTTTTTTCAGTACATCGCGAACCCGCATGTCGAGCAGGCGCAACTGGCGCGCCAGGTCGTTGCCATCGCGAATCTCGAAGGCGTCCTGGATGTAACCGGCCAGGCGTTCGAGGTGGCGCAGGTAGGCTTCGATCTCCAGGCACAGGCCCAGGCGGTGTTCACGGCGCAGATAGGCGAGGAAGTCGTGAATCTGCGCATTGAGCTCGAAACGGTTCGGGCTTTTGGCCACGGGAACCAGGATATCGAGGCGAATCCACACGTCGAGCAGGCTGGTGATGTCCTGTGGCGTACTGTCGAGTTGCTGGGCGGCCAGTTGCGTGCGCAGTTCGTTCAGGCTCAGTGTGCCTTGGTCGAAGTGCTCGCACAGTGGCTCCAGAAGTGCCCAGTGTTCAGCGAGGGCGCGCAAGACGCGCTTGGGTTCGATCATCGGAATGGCCGGCTGGTTGGCGATTAAAAGCCGCGATTGTACTGCATCGGGGGCAATGCGATTCACTCTCGGGACGGGCTGTCGCATTCTTTCGGTAAAGCGCATCTGTCAAGGCTGTCGATCAACAGCAAGCGATCTTGTGCGAACGGCGGTAGAATCAGCGCACTTTAGTTATCCACAAGTGGCCGACCTTTGCTTATCGAGTCCCGTCGTCGCGCTTATCTGGCCGCCATGCAGGTGGTCAATTGGCTGCCGCGCACCGAATTGCCCTTTGCCGCGCCGTCGCGGCCCGAGCTGCTGGAGATCCCCCAGCCGGCTGAGGTCGCGCCTGTCGTGCCGGCTGTAGTGGTCGAGACACCCGTGGCTCCGGTGGTCAAGCCGTCCGAGCGGGTGAAGATCGAGGTGCCGCGGCCATCGGTGGCGAGCACTCGCAACGCTGCCAAACCGGTGGAAGAGGCCGAAGAGGCGCCGGTCGTGGTCAAGGCGCCTGTCGTGCCGCCGCCGCGTTTCGCCCTGCAATTGCTGCGGGCCGGGTGTTGCCTGCTGCTGGTGGAGTTACCCACAGGCGAATCCTTCCAGGCGCGCGATCCTGCTTACCTGCTGCTCAAGGACATGCTGCGCGCCGCCGGTCTGCCGGACAGCCCGCAGATTGTCGGCGAGCCGGTGCGCTGGCCGTTGCTGGTGCGTGGCACGATGGACCAGGGGCCGGAAGCGGCTCGTGACTTCGTGCAGGGCTTTCTCTCGGTGCGCATGGAAGAAGCGCCATGCGCCTGCCTGTGGCTGATCGGCCTGCCCGCCGTGCGGTTTGCCGGCGAAGCGGATGCCGAGGCGTTCAATCGCGAATTGCAGATCGAAGGCCTGGGCTCGGCCTGGGCAGTGCCGGGCCTGGAATTGTTAATGGAAGAGCCACAGCGCAAGGCTGCTGTCTGGCAAGCCATGCGTCGGCTGATGGCGCGCTGGAAAGAATCGAATGAGTGACGCAGTATCGTTTCGCCCGATGACCGAGGCGGACCTGGAAGCCGTACTGAAAGTCGAATACGCGGCCTACAGCCACCCCTGGACCCGTGGAATTTTCCTCGACGGTCTGGGCAAGTATCAGATCTGGCTGATGTTCGAAGGTCAACAGCAGGTCGGCCACGGTGTGGTGCAGATCATCCTCGACGAAGCACATCTGCTGAACATTACGGTCAAGCCGGAAAACCAGGGCCGTGGCCTGGGGCTGACTTTGCTTGAGCATTTGATGTCGATTGCCTACAAGGCCGACGCCCGGGAGTGTTTCCTGGAGGTGCGCGACAGCAATACCGCGGCGTTCAAGCTATATGAGCGATATGGTTTCAACGAAATCGGCCGACGTCGGGATTACTACCCGGCGGTGGGCGGGCGCGAAGATGCGGTGGTCATGGCCTGTACTTTGGTGGATTGAGCCTCAAAAGCTTCGCGAGCAGGCTCGCTCCCACGGAGATTTGTGTCGTACATAAAACCTGTGGGAGCGAGCCTGCTCGCGATGGCGATCTCTCAGACACTGAAATTCAACGTTTTTTGTCGAGAGGATCGCGCCGCGCCAGTTCCGCCTCGTCCAGGCCCTTGCCAGCACCAATATCGTCCTCATCGACGATGCTCAGGTCCCAATCCGCGCGGCTATCATTGCCCGCCTCATGGGCATCCCGTGCGCCGTCTTCACGGATCAGGGTTTCCGGGCTCAGGTCGTCGTCGGTAGGTTGATGGTCGCCGGTCGAGGCGCCAGTCAGGCCCGCTTCACGTCCGCGGCGGCGTGGCATCAGTTGTTCGCGCTCCTTTTCCGGTAGTTCGTCACCGATTCTGGCGCTGGGTTCTTCGACGTCGAAATCCAGCTCACGCACCGAGCCCATGCGGTCTTCGTTGTCATCGACGGGTTCCGGTTGCACTGCGTCGTACGGACGTCGTGAATCATTCATGGCAATTCCTCATACTGTAGGCCTTACTACGGTTGACCCAGGTGGGCACCGGGAATTCCACCGGCATGGAGCCCCGTATTCCGGATCAGGAAAGCATCTACATTTCACGCGTGACCCCGACGGACGGTTGTCAGTCAAAGCTGCGCATCATTCTTGAGGCTTCAGAGCATGAACGAATTACAAGATCTGATTGATAACAACGAGCGTTGGGCCGCTGCGATCAAGGAGGAAGATCCTGACTTCTTCGCCAAGCTGGCTCGCCAACAGACCCCGGAGTTCCTGTGGATCGGCTGTTCCGATGCCCGGGTGCCGGCCAACGAGATCGTCGGCATGTTGCCGGGTGATCTGTTCGTACACCGTAACGTGGCCAACGTCGTGCTGCACACCGACCTCAATTGCCTGTCGGTGATCCAGTACGCAGTCGATGTACTCAAGGTCAAACACATCCTCGTCACCGGCCACTATGGTTGTGGCGGCGTGCGCGCCTCGATGCAGGATCGTCAGTTCGGCCTGATCGACGGCTGGCTGCGCTCGATTCGCGACCTGTATTACGAAAAACGCGAAGAATTGGCCAAACTGCCGACGGAAGAAGAGCAGGTCGACCGTCTCTGCGAGCTCAACGTGATCCAGCAGGTGGCTAACGTCGGGCATACCAGCATTGTGCAGAACGCCTGGCACCGCGGGCAGAGCCTGTCGATCCATGGCTGCATCTACGGCATCAAGGACGGTCGCTGGAAGAGCCTGAACGCCACCATCAGCGGTTTCGAGCAATTGCCGCCGCAGTACCGCTTGCGTCCGTTCGAGCCGCTGTAAAACCCCTCAGCCCAGACTTTGCCGACGCCACTGTTGCAAAAACAGTTGGTCGTCGGCGTTTGAAACTTCGGGCGATCTACTGCCGTAAGCGACAGATTTGACCTCCGTTCATCGGGTTACAGCGGCGGAGCAGGTTTCGCCGTGGCTGGCGCAGGGGCCTTGAGCTGTTTGAGCTGGTTTACGATCGAAGCTGTCGCGCATTTGCCCACAGCCTGTTGGGGCGACAGGTTGCGGATCGAGGTGTAGAACAGCTCGCAGGTTTTTTCTTTCTGGGCCACTTGCCAGGTTTGTTTGCAGGTATTGAGCTCAACGTCCGGATTGCTGTCCGGTTGGCGACCCATGGCGGCTTGCCAGCACGCAGCACTCAAGTCCTGGCCCATGACTTTCAGGCCTGCCGCATCGGCCTTGGCCTGGGCGTCGCTGCCGGTATAGCTTGCCGGATCGGCGGCATACCAAATGTAGCTTGGGTGGTTGGAACCCAACACGGGGACTTTCACGCCGTTGTCCGGGGTGATCATAGCCAGGCTCAACACGTTCACCGTCTGCCCGTATTGCTCTTTGATCCAGTTACGTACCGGAGCGCCGAAGGCGACCGTTGGCAGGGCTGCGCCACTGGCGTTCAGGCTGACTTCCTTGACCATGGTGGTCTGGTAATCCTTGAAGTAGCCGTAGACGCCTTCGAGGTCCTTGCCCGCGTTGGACGGAGCGGCAATCGGGGCGATGTCGATGATTGTCTGGTAACCCGGTGTCTGCTCGGCCGGGATGCCGTTGGCGGTCAGGAGCGTGGCCCAGCGATCCGTGGTGGCGGACCTCAGGTAGTCCTGGGCCTGGGTCAGCGAATAGTCTGGCGGGAAGTGCAGCAGTTCGACGCTTTTGCGGTTTTCCAGGGCCATGCCCAGAGGCAGGAACAAGTACCAGTTATATGCCCATTTGCCATCGACATTCAGTTTGCTGGCGCCGTTGTAGGCCAGGTCACCGGCGTCGAGCAGTGCAGCCAAAGGTTTTTCATAGCCGTTGGGCACGCCGATGATTTCTGCGTGGAGCTGACCATTGTCGGTTTTGACCAACACCTTCGCGTCGCCATAGCCATCGCGCTGCACGCTCTGGGTCAGGTAATGCTCGACGGTTTGCTCCAGCGTCCAGTTGCGAAAGCAGATCACGTTGCAGTTGTTGGGGTAGGAGAAGAGGCGGGTAACGCGTTCGGCAGTGCCCAGTTTCAAATTGACATCGGCGTGGGCGGTGGTGCTCAGGGTGAGGGCTGCGAGAGTGAGTGCCGCGAGTTTGAACATGCTCAGATCCTTTTCAGCGTATAAATCCAGCAGAGACTGAAACAGACAGGGCAGAACAAAAAGGGCCGATATCAATATCGGCCCTTTTTTATGGTTACGGCATGACCGGCGGCAAATGTGCCAGCGTCGTTCCCAGTGCCCATAACAACACTAGCACCAGTGGCGTGTGTACCAGCAATTGAACGAACGAAAAGCCGATCAGGTCCCGCGCCTTCAACCCCAGCACGCCCAGCAGCGGCAGCATGTAGAACGGGTTGATCAGGTTCGGCAAGGCTTCGGCGGCGTTGTAGATCTGTACGGCCCAACCCAGGTGATAGTTCAGGTCATTGGCCACCTGCATCACGTACGGCGCTTCGATGATCCACTTGCCGCCACCGGACGGAATGAAGAAGCCAAGGATCGCCGAGTACACACCCATCAGCAGGGCATAGGTGTCGTGGGAGGCAATGCTGACGAAAAAGGTCGAAATGTGGTGCGCCAGGGTCTGCGTATCGGTGCCCTTTACTGTGGTCATCAGTGCGGCGATCGAGCCGTACAGCGGGAACTGGATTAACACGCCGGTGGTGGTCGGCACCGCACGGGATACGGCATCCAGAAGGCTGCGCGGACGCCAGTGCAACAAGGCACCCAGCATGATGAACAGGAAGTTGTAGGTGTTCAGCCCGGAGATCGCACTGATCGCCGGTTTGGTCGAAAACTCATGGAACAACCACCCGGCTGCCAGCAACACCAGCAGAATCGTCAGCAGCGGGCTGTATTCCAGCCATTCGCCGGGGCGGGTGCGTGGTTGCAGTGGCGGCAGGTTGAAACTCGGGTCGACACCACAGGCCTTGGCGTCACGTGCCGAATTCGGGCCGGGGGCGGTCGCGTAGGCAATGATCAGCGAGATGACGATCAGCGCCAGCAACATCACACCGGACTGCCAGAGAAAGATTGTCTGGGTGAATGGAATCACTCCAGTGATCGACAGAATCGATGGCGGCAGGCTCGCCGGGTTGGCCTGCAACTGTGCAGCGGACGACGACAGGCCCAGTGCCCACACAGCACCGAGACCCAGATAGGCGGCGGCACCGGCGGCGCGATAGTCCATTTTCAGGTCGGTACGACGGGCAAGGGCGCGTACCAGCAGGCCGCCGAACACAAGGGACAAACCCCAGTTCAACAACGAGGCGACCATCGAGATCAGTGCGACCCAAGCCACGGCGGAGCGGCCGTTTTTCGGAATTTTCGCCAGACGATCGATCAGTTTTACGGCGGGTGGCGAACTGGCGACCACATAGCCACCGATCACCACGAAGGCCATTTGCATGGTGAACGGGATCAGGCTCCAGAAGCCATCGCCAAAAGCCATCGCGGCATCGGTGGGCTTGGCACCCATGGCCATGGTGGCCAGGGCCACGATGATTACGGCCAGGGCGGCAAACACCCAGGAGTCGGGAAACCAGCGTTCGGCAAAACTTGAGCAGCGCAGGGCAAAGCGGGCGGAGCGGCTATCTTCGATATCGGCGGCCACGTGAGTACCTCGGATTTTTATGTTTGTTGTGGTCTGCGGGGCATCGGGGGCCTCGCTGGACAGACGGCAACATTAATTCAAGCGCGAGTTTTTTGCGGGGCTGATTCGTGGCTATGGGACTTTGGTCTAACGGGTTGTCCGCCAGCACGTTTGCGTAGACCATTGGCGCCTTGGTTTTTGCCTGTGCCAGAGTTCTTTTCATGACTAACACCGATTCGCGCCCGGCGCCGTTCAGCCGCTCGGACTACAAGACCCTGGGGCTCGCTGCCCTCGGCGGGGCACTGGAAATCTACGACTTCATCATCTTCGTGTTTTTCGCCCTGACCCTCAGTCAGTTGTTCTTCCCCCCGGAAATGCCCGAGTGGCTGCGCCTGCTGCAAAGTTTCGGGATTTTCGTCACCGGCTACCTGGCGCGACCGTTGGGCGGCATCCTGATGGCGCACTTCGCCGACCGGTTGGGGCGCAAGAAAGTCTTCAGCCTGAGCATCCTGATGATGGCGTTGCCCTGCCTGCTGATCGGGATCATGCCGACCTATGCGCAAATCGGATATTTCGCACCCTTGCTGCTATTGGGGCTGCGCGTCCTTCAAGGCGCGGCGGTGGGCGGCGAAGTGCCGAGTGCCTGGGTATTCGTCGCCGAGCACGCCCCCGTCGCCCATCGCGGTTATGCCCTGGGTTTCCTGCAGGCTGGGCTGACCTTCGGCTATCTGATCGGTGCATTGACCGCGACCTTCCTGGCGCAGGCATTCAGTCCAACGGAAATCCTCGATTACGCCTGGCGTTATCCGTTCCTGCTGGGCGGTGTGTTCGGCGTGATTGGTGTCTGGCTACGCCGCTGGCTCAGTGAAACCCCGGTGTTCATGGCCATGCAGGCGCAACGTGAGGCCGCCGGCGAACTGCCGCTGCGCACAGTCCTGCGCGATCATCGCCTGGCCATTTTGCCGGCGATGATCCTCACCTGTGTGCTGACCTCGGCCGTGGTGGTGTTCGTGGTCATTACCCCGACCATGATGCAGAAAACCTTTGGCATGACCGCCAGCCATACCTTCGCCTTGAGCGCACTGGGCATCGTGTTCTTGAACATCGGTTGCGTGCTCGCCGGGCTGCTGGTCGACCGCATCGGTGCCTGGCGTACGGTGATGCTCTATAGCCTGCTGCTGCCCCTGGGCATCGGCGTGCTGTATGCCTGCCTGATCATGGGTGGCGACTGGGTTGGCCTGGCCTACACCGTGGCAGGGCTGGCCTGCGGGGTGGTCGGCGCGGTGCCATCGGTGATGGTCGGCCTGTTTCCGGCGCGGGTTCGTGTCTCGGGCATCTCGTTCACCTACAACATTGCCTACGCAGCGTGGGCGAGTATCACACCGTTGTTGCTGATCGGCCTGATGCCGTGGAGCCCCTGGATCTGCGTGATGTTCAGCGCGGTGATGGGCGCGGTGGGCTTTGGCAGCGCGGCGTACTTCGGTACGCGGATGCCTAGAATTGCCGGTTGCTCTGTCGCTGGTGCGCATTGATCGAGCGCGCCCTGATTATTTTTGTAGGACAAGCCTGAAACACGCTTAAGTAAATGTTTCCAAGGCCGATGGTTAGGCTGCATATCGCTTTCTACCCCTGTCCATCGGTGCTTTCCCATGTTCAATAAACGCTTGAAGCAGGAGCTGTCGGCTCTTCGTGAAGAACTCTCCAGCCTCCAGCAAGTGAAGGAAAGTCTGGAAAGCGAGATGCTTGTACTGACCCTCGACATCGAAGGGCGGGTCCAGTCGGTCAATCAGAACTTTCTCGGCGAAATGCACTACAAGAGCGGCGACCTGATCGGACGACACATCGACGACCTCGTCCCGGATCACGTCAAGTCCGACGAATTCCAACAGCGCTTCAAGAACGCGTTGACCCGAGGCGAGCATTTCGCCGGCGCTGTGCGCCTGTTGCGCGGTACGGGCCAGGAAGCGTGGTTGCGTTCGATCCTGCAACCGGTGCGCTCGGCGGCCGGGCGGATCAAGCATTTTTCGATCTTCTCCAGCGACCTGACCCGCACCATCGAGGCCTCCCGCGAGCACGAGAACCTGATCGGCGCACTGGTGCGCTCCACGGCGGTGATCGAGTTCGACCTCGACGGCAATGTGCTGACCGCCAATGACCGCTTCCTCAGCGGCATGGGTTACAGCCTGGCGCAGATCAAAGGCAAACATCACCGCACCTTCTGCCTGCCGGAGGATTACAACAGTGCCGAGTACCAGAACTTCTGGCGTCGTCTGAACGCAGGCGAGTACGTGGCCGGCCGTTTCAAACGGGTCGACAGCCATGGTCGTCCGGTCTGGCTGGAGGCGTCCTACAACCCGGTGGTCGATGCCAACGACAAGCTCTACAAAGTGGTGAAGTTCGCCACGGTGATTACCGATCAGGTCAATCAGGAACAAGCCGTCGCCGAGGCGGCCAACATTGCCTACAGCACCTCGCAACAAACCGACCAGAGTGCCCAGCGCGGTAACGCCGTGGTGACCCAGGCCGTGGACGTGATGCGTGATCTGGCCAAGCATATGCAAACCGCCGGCGACGGCATCGAAGCCTTGAACGAGCAGTCTCTGGTGATCGGTACCATCGTCAAGACCATCAGCGGCATTGCCGAGCAGACCAACCTGCTGGCGCTCAACGCGGCCATCGAAGCGGCGCGTGCGGGCGAGCAGGGGCGAGGGTTCGCCGTGGTGGCGGATGAAGTCCGGCAACTGGCTTCGCGGACCAGCCAGGCCACCGACGAAATCGTCCTCGTGGTGCGACAGAACCAGGACATGGCGCGCAACGCCGTGGCGCTGATGACTGATGGCAAGCTTCAGGCCGAGCAGGGCCTGGCACTGGCGGCGGAAGCGGGTACGGTGATTGTCGAGATCCAGGACGGCGCGCAGAAAGTGGTCAATGCGGTGGGGCAGTTTGCCAATCAGTTGGTGAGTTGAGTCCAGCGTTTTGTCTGAAGCATGAAAAGGTCGCCATCGGCGATCTTTTCATTTCAGCGTGTTTTATCCCGTTACAATCGGCTCTTTTCCCCAGGAGCAGACTTCCATGAGCGTTTCCCACCGCCGTCCGGTTCCCTTGGCCAAGGCCTATCGTCTGCTCAATCATGGCCCGACTGTGCTGGTCAGCGCAGCCCACGGTGGCCAGCGCAATATCATGGCGGCAGCCTGGGCCATGCCGCTGGATTTCGAACCGCCGAAAATTGCCGTGGTGCTGGACAAGTCCACCTGGACTCGCCAGTTGCTGGAAGCTTCGGGCACTTTTGTACTGAACGTACCTTGCGCGGCCCAGGCCGACATTGTGCAGACCGTCGGTTCGACTTCCGGCCTGGAACTGACCCAGGGCCAGGGCCGGGACAAGTTCGAGACCTATGATTTGCAGACCTTCACCGGTGAATCGGTCGATGCGCCGATGCTCGAGGGCTGCGTGGCCTGGTTGGAATGTCGTTTGTTGCCGGAGCCGAACAATCACCAACAGTACGATCTGTTCCTGGCCGAAGTGATTGCCGCCCAGGCCGACGAACGCGTGTTCAGCGAAGGGCGTTGGCACTTCGAAGGGCAAGATGCCTTGCGCACCTTGCACCATGTGGCGGGCGGGCACTTCCTGACCATTGGTGAGCCGGTGGACGGCAAGACGTTGCAGGCGTAGGCCGGCCAGCACTCAAATCCACACATCATTCTCGGCCGTGCGCTCACCACCCTCGCTGCCGGTGTTGAGCACACCCTTGGGTTCGATCAGCAGGAGTTTTACCTCTTGCTCTGCACAGGGTTTGTGCTCGACGCCTTTTGGCACCACGTACATTTCCCCTGCGCTCACCAGCACGTGGCCATCGCGAAAATCGATGCGCAACTGGCCTTCGAGCACGATGAAGGTTTCGTCGGTATCGAGGTGGTCGTGCCAGATAAAGTCCCCCAGCAGTTTCACCACCTTGAATTGGTAGTCGTTCATTTCGGCGATGACCCGGGGCGACCAGTGGGAATCGATCTGGCTGATTTTTTCAGCGAAGTTGAGGCTTTTGTAAGCGTTCATGAAACAGCTCTCGCAGTGGTTGGTAACCCCACGATAGCCAGCGACTCAATGCACTTCTTGAACGATTGTGCGTGGCTCAACGACGCTGCATGTTCATCCAGCGAGCCGGTGACAGGCCATAGGCTTTGCCGAATTGCCGCGTCATGTGGCTCTGGTCGGTGAAGCCGGCGGTCAGCGCGGCACTGACCAGGCTCTGACCCTGAATCAGCAGCGCACGGACCAGGTCCAGGCGCCGCATGGTCAGGTAGCGATAGGGGCTGGTGCCGAACAACAAGCGAAAATCCCGGGACAGGCTCCAGCGATCCCGACCACTGTGCTGCGCCAGTTCATCCAGGGTTATGGTGCGATCGAGGGCACTGTGAATGTATTCCCGCGCACGCTGCGCGGCCACGTAGTCGAAACCCGAGCGTTTGCCCGGCGCACCGGAAACCGTGCTCATGGCTTGAGCCAGGTCGAACAGCGCATCCTGCTCCTCCAGTGGATCGAGCGGGCAATCCAGGCTGCGCAGCAACGCGCCCGTGGCGGCAAACAGGCGGGGATCGTTCGACAGTCCGGTCTTGATGAATGGCAGAGGTTGCCCGCCGAGCATCTGCTGGATCAGCGCAGGCTCGATGTACATCATCCGGTACTGGAAACCGGACTCGGTGCCGGCCTCGCCATCGTGGGCTTCGTCCGGATGCAGCACGATCGTTGCGCCTGGCAGGCTGTGACGCCAGCCGCCGCGATACTGAAAGCTCTGCACCCCGGCCAGGGTGTGGCCGATGGCATAGGTGTCGTGGCGGTGAAGGTCGTAGCCATGTCCGGCAAAAAACGCCTCGAAACGCTGCAGCCCGCCGACGTCGGGCGCGCGAAGGAACCAGTCATTGCGAGGCGGACGCTTGGCCATGGTGATGATCGTCTTGAGCTTGATGGGCAACACGGTAACCCAGCCGAGGCTTCTCTGTCTTCTGATCGGAAGGTGGCTTGTCCGCTAGAAAACCAAGGGCAAATACTGCACTGTGGGGCGCATTCGCTACAGGTTGTCTTTTATTTGTCAGGATGAGGCCAGGTCATGAGCAAGTTGCGCGTGGGGATCATTTTCGGCGGCCGTTCGGCCGAGCATGAGGTGTCGTTGCAGTCGGCGAAAAACATTGTCGACGCGCTGGATCGTTCGCGCTTCGAGCCGGTGCTGATCGGCATCGACAAACAAGGCCACTGGCACCTCAACGACCCTTCCAACTTTTTGCTGAACCAGGAAAACCCGGCGCTGATCGCCCTCAACCAGTCCAATCGCGAACTGGCCGTGGTGCCGGGCAAAGCCAGCCAGCAACTGGTGGAAACCTCCAGTCAGGAACTGCTCGGTCACGTCGATGTGATCTTCCCGATTGTCCACGGCACCCTGGGTGAAGACGGTTGCCTGCAAGGCTTGCTGCGCATGGCCGATCTGCCGTTTGTCGGCTCCGATGTGCTCGGTTCGGCCGTGTGCATGGACAAGGACATCAGCAAACGCCTGCTGCGCGATGCCGGACTGGCGGTAACGCCCTTCGTGACCTTGACCCGCGCCACGGCGGCGCACACCGGGTTTGCCGAGGTGCGGGACAAGCTGGGCTTGCCACTGTTCGTCAAACCGGCGAACCAGGGCTCGTCCGTGGGCGTGAGCAAGGTCACTGATGAGGCCGAATACACCACGGCGGTGGAACTGGCGTTAGGTTTCGATACCAAGGTGTTGATCGAATCTGCCGTCAGCGGCCGCGAGATTGAGTGCGCGGTACTCGGCAATGAAGACGCCGTCGCCAGTGGCTGCGGCGAGATCGTGGTGCGCAGCGGGTTCTATTCCTACGACAGCAAATACATCGACGACACGGCTGCCGAGGTGGTGGTGCCGGCCAATATCAGCGTCGAGGCCAGCGAACGCATTCGCGCCCTGGCCGTCGAAGCGTTCCAGGTGCTGGGCTGCTCCGGGCTGGCCCGCGTCGATGTGTTCCTGAAAGACAATGGCGAAGTGCTGATCAACGAAATCAACTCTCTGCCCGGCTTCACCCGCATCAGCATGTACCCGAAACTGTGGCAGGCCACCGGCATGACCTACAGCGAACTGGTGACGCGCCTGATCGAGCTGGCGCTGGAAAAGCACCAGGTTCGGCAAGGGTTGAAGATCAGTCGATAAGCGCAGTAGTGCATCGTCCGTATTGTCGGTGGATAAGCTTGCAAGAGCCGACCCCGGTCAAGCGTGCTTGACCGGTTTGATCAGGCTCTGTGCGGGTATCCCGAACAGCTCGTGCAGTTTCCAGATCATCGGAAGCGTCAACGCTCGCTTGCCATTGAGTACTTCATAAACACGATTTGTGCGGCCGATGGCGGGTGCAAGATCGGCGGCGGACAGCCCGGACTGCTCCATTCTGAACTTGATTGCATCGATAGGATTGGGCAAGTCGACGGGGAAGTGCTTCGACTCATACGATTCGATCAGCGTAATCATGATGTCAAAGTAGTCTCCCTCGGGAGTGCCAACTTCCGGTTCATTCTCAAACAGTGCAGACACGCTCTTGAGAGCGGCGCGGTAATCCTCTTCGGTGCGAATTGGATGAATGTTCATGGGTTACTCCATTTCGACGTTATCAGCGTCGACCGTGTCGTACTGTTTGTAAGTGCCGACAAATTTTATGTACACGGCGCCAAAGCGATAAGCCACGGCGAATATCAGCCTGTGGAAGAGCATAAACTCTAACCAGGAAGCGATGGATTGCGGGTAGGAAAGAGCAGCGCAGGAGAGGCGACCTGGACTCTTTACCTATAAAAAGGGCCTACCCACCGGTAAGCCCTTTCTCATTCCCGCGTATGACTCAATCCCCCAGCGCTTGCCCCTCACGCCGTGGATCGGCACCGCCTGTCAGCGACGCTTTCCCCTGGGCGTCCTTGACCCGAACGATCGCCTGGGTGCCGCTGGTCATGTCGATCTCGCTCACGCTATGCCCTTTGTCCTTCAGCGCCTGAATCAGCGTCGGGCTGAACTGCCCCTGTTCCAGTTCGGTCGGGCCGTTGCGGCTGCCGAAGTTGGGCAGGTTGATGGCGGCTTGGGCATCGAGGTTCCAGTCGAGCAGGCCGATGGTGGATTTCGCCACGTATTCGATGATTTGCGAGCCGCCGGGGGAGCCCACCGTGGCGAGGAATTCGCCGCTCTGGCGGTCGAAAATCAGGGTTGGGGCCATGGATGAGCGCGGGCGTTTGCCGGGCTCGACGCGGTTGGCGACTTTCTGCCCGTTTTCCTCGGGAATGAACGAGAAGTCGGTCATCTCGTTGTTGAGCATGAACCCCTGAACCATGATGTGGGAGCCGAATGCGGACTCGATGGTGGTGGTCATCGACACGGCGCCACCGGCGTCATCGACGGCCACCACTTGCGAGGTGGAAATCCGCAGCGGCGAACGATCCGGCGCGTAGGCCACCTGAATCCCGGGCGGCGTGCCAGGTTTGGCCATGCCCATGCTGCGTTCGCCGATCAGGGCGGCGCGGCTGGCGAGGTAAGTCGGGTCAACCAGGCCTTTGACCGGCACCGGCACGAAGTCGGTATCGGCGACAAATTGTGCGCGGTCGGCATAGGCCAGGCGTTCGGCTTCCGAGATCAGGTGCACGGCTTGCGGGTCGGGTTCGATGCCGGCTGGAGCGGTGGTCCTGGCCGGCTTCAGCGGCGCCAGCGCCAGGCGCTTGTCGCGAGCCTCCAGGGCTTGCAGCGTGCCGAGGATCTGCGCCACGGCGATCCCGCCCGACGACGGTGGCGGCATGCCGCAAACTTGCCAGCGCTTGTAGTCGGTACACAGGGGCGCACGTTCCTTGGCCTGGTAGTGGGCGAGGTCGCTCACGGACAGGCTGCCGGGGTTGGCGTGACCCTGAACCCTGGCTGCGATTTCCTCGGCGACCGGGCCTTTGTACAGGGCATCGGCGCCTTCATGGGCGATGCGACTGAACACATCGGCCAGCGCCGGGTTCTTCAGGTTTGTCCCGACCGCTTTCGGGCTGCCATCGGCATTACGAAAATAAGCCATCATTTCCGGCGAGCGCTGCATGGAGGAGTCCGCAGCGATCAGCTGATGCAATCGAGGTGAAATGGCGAAGCCTTGCCCGGCGAGTCGGATGGCCGGTTCAAACAACTGCGCCCAGGGCAGGCGTCCGTGTTTTTGATGGGCCAGTTCCAGGGCGCGCAATACGCCAGGCGTACCCACGGAGCGACCACCAATCTGTGCCTGGTTGAAGCCCATCGGTTGCCCGTTGGCTTGCAGGAACAGCTTCTCGGTGGCGCCGGCCGGGGCGGTTTCACGTCCGTCGTAGGTGCGCACGGCCTTGCCATCCCAGAGCACGATCAACGCACCGCCACCAATGCCCGAAGACTGTGGCTCGACCAGCGTCAATACCGCTTGCATGGCAATCGCGGCGTCGATGGCCGAGCCGCCCCGGCGCAGCATCTCCCGCCCGGCTTCGGCCGCCAGCGGGTTGGCTGCTGCTGCCATGTATTTTTCGGCGTGCTGGGTGCGCAGGTCGGTTCGGAACCCGGAAGCGCTTTCCGGTGCGAGCGGCAGCGTTGGCACCGTAGCGTTGTTGCATGCGGCCAGGCTCAAGGCACTGGCGAGCAGAACCAGGGCTGGCAGGCGATAGCGGCGCAAAGGGAAGGTTGAGAACACGTGGGGTACTCCATCCGTTGGATCTGCGATCAGTGGACTTTATCGGCCGACCAGAAGGGACGCAAACCGGGTCCTGCGGCATCGATGTTTTTGTCCTTCATCAATTGCAGGATTTTCTGTAGGGTCGATGCCAACAGGCAGGCCAGAAAATCAACAAGAGGCAGACATGCAAACCGAGTTCCCCACCCAGCCCAGTTATCGCACCCAGCGTGAACAGTTCCTGGCCGCCGCGACCGCGGCAGGCGCAACGCTGACTGAGTATCCGCACCCGCTCAACGGCCCGTTCGACGAACAACTGAGCACCGATGTGGCGGTGTTGGGTGATCCGGGCGCCAAGCGGCTGCTGGTCGCGTTGAGCGGCACCCACGGGGTCGAAGGCTTCTACGGCTCGGGTTGCCAGATCAAATGGCTGCAGGAGTTGGGTGGGCGCTCCCTGCCAGCGGATGTCGCCGTGGTCATGATCCATGCCATCAACCCCTGGGGCATGGCATGGCTGCGCCGGGTCAACGAAGACAACATCGACCTGAACCGCAATCACCTGGATTTCCAGCGCCCGCTGCCAGACAACCAGGCCTACAACGCGCTGCATGAAATCTATGCCTGCCCGCAGTTGCAGGGGCCGGATCGTGAGCGTGCCGATGCCTTGCTCGACGAGCAAATCCGCCAACACGGCTGGTCGGCGGTGATGTCGATTGTCGAGGGCGGTCAGCATGGGCATCCCGATGGCCTGTTTTTCGGCGGGCTGGCGCCGAGCTGGTCGAACCGCACGCTGCACCGGATCGTGCAAAAGCACGTGGCCCATGCCGAGGTCGCCATGTGTTTCGACTTGCACACGGGCGCTGGCGAGTACGGTCATCCGATGTTGTTGACCATCACCGAGTCCGCCTATCCGGCATTGCCGGATGCGCAGGCGATTTATGGACCGTGGCTCTACAGTCTGCAAACCGGCGCCGGCACGGTGAGCGAAACCGGTGTGGCGGCAACGGCCACCGGCTACACCTCGCAGGCGTTGATCGATGCGCTGCCGCAGGTACGGCTGATGCCTTTCGTCATTGAGTGCGGCACGTATCCCGGGCCGGATGTTCACCGGCATCTGCGCGATGACCACTGGCTGCATCTGCATGGCGACCCGAGTGATGCAACAGGGCGGGGGATCAAGTTGAACCTGCTGGAACAGTTCTATCCGGCGGATAGCGATTGGCAAGCGATGGTCTGGTTGCGCACGTGGCAAATCTGGGAGCGGGCGTTGTCGGCATTGCCGATGGTTCGCGTCTGATCGAGGCGCGCAAGCGGTGCAGGGGTTCCCTGTCACCGCCGCGCAATTTTCACGAGGCATAAAAAAACGGCTTACCTTGCGGTAAGCCGTTTTTAGTACTTGGTGGCTACACAGGGACTTGAACCCCGGACCCCAGCATTATGAATGCTATGCTCTAACCAACTGAGCTATGTAGCCAAGTGGCGCGCATTATTCACCGGTAACGGGGACGCGTCAAGCATAAATCTAAAATATTTCTCTGCGCTTTCAACCGTTTATCAAAATCTATCCTTTGAGCAGGGGTGAAGGGCAGCGCTGGAACCAGCGACTGGCCTGTTCATAGGCGTGCGCCAATTGCAGGACAGCGAAGTCGGCCTGGTGTCTGCCGATGATTTGCAGGCCCATGGGCAGGCCGCTTGCGCTGAAGCCGACCTGGACGTTCGCCACCGGGCAGCCGGACAAGGTGCCGGGAATGACCACTTCCATCCAGCGGTGATAGGTGTCCATGCTCACGCCTTCAATGGACGCGGGCCACGCCTGGGTTTTGTCGAACGGGAACACCTGGGCGCTGGGCAGCAGCAGGTAATCGTACTTTTCGAACATTCGCGAGATCGCCCGATACCAGTCGCTGCGCATCACCGACGCGGCAAACACCTCGGTGGCCGAGAGTTTCAGGCCGTTTTCGACTTCCCAGCAGGCTTCCGGCTTCAGCAGCGCACGCTTTTGCGGGTCGGCATAGGTCGCCCCCAACGAGCCGGCGACCATCCAGTGCCGCAACGTCCGCCAACTGCTCCAGAGCTTCTCTGGGGCGAATTCGGACTGTACGGGCTCGATATGGCAGCCCAGGCTTTCGAAGTCGCCAAAGGCCTTTTCGCACAGCGAGAGGATACCTTTCTCCATCGGCAGGTAGCCGTTGAAGTCGCCGAGCCAGCCCAGACGCGTGCCTTTGAAGTCCCGGTCCAGCGGTGCCGCAAATGGGCTCCCGGGCTCGGCAATGGACAGCGGCGCCCGCGCATCGGCCCCGGCCTGTACCGACAACAGCAATGCAGCATCGCGCACGCTGCGCGCCATGGGGCCCTCGTAGCCGAGTTGGTCAATGAACAGGTCGGCACTGTCATCGAAGGGCACACGGCCCTGGGAGGGGCGGAAGCCGAAGATGTTGTTGAAGGCCGCCGGGTTGCGCAGCGAACCCATCATGTCGCTGCCGTCGGCCACCGGCACCAGGTGCATGGCCAGTGCCGCCGCCGCACCGCCACTGCTGCCGCCAGCGGTCTTGCTCGGGTCGTAGGCGCAGCCGGTCGCTCCGAAGATCGGGTTGTAGCTTTGCGAGCCGAGGCCGAATTCCGGGGTGTTGCTCTTGCCGATGATGATGGCGCCTGCCGCTTTGATCCGCTCGACCATGATGCCGTCACGCCCGGGGATGAAGTCCTTGTACAGCGGCGAACCCAGGGTGGTGCGGATGCCTTGGGTCAGGGACAGGTCCTTGATGGCGTGGGGCAGGCCGTGCATCCAGCCACGGTATTGGCCGCTGGCCAGTTCGGCGTCGCGGCTATCCGCCTGGGCCAGCAGGTCTTCCGGCGCTTGCAGGCTCACCAGCGCGTTGACCTGCGGGTTGAAACGTTCGATATGGGCAAGATAAGTCTGCATCACTTCCCGGCAGGAAACCTGACGCAGGCGGATACGTTCGGCGAGCTCGTGGGCCTGCAACAGGACCAGTTCGCTGATGTTGTTAGAGTTCATTGCAAGCGGCCTTTCAGACGGCTGGAAAAACGCCCCGCGATTGCGTCGGGGCGGTAGAGGTCAACGCATCAGGTTGGTCCAGAGACGGTCGGCCAGGCGGATCGCGCCTTCGCCGCAGGTCTTGCTGAATACCACCTGTGTGCCTTCGGGAATGTGCAGTTCCGGTGCGTCCTTGAGGCCCGCATCGAGGAACGGCTCCACGCCTTTGATCGGGCTCTGGTGCTTGAGGAAGTTCTGGGTCATCGCCGCGTTTTCAGGCTGGCTGAGGAACGCGATGAAGGCCTTGGCATTCGCCGGGTTCTTGCTGCCGGTCGGGATGACCATGTTGTCGACCCAGGCCAGCACACCTTCCTTCGGGTACAGGTATTTCAGGCTCGGTTTCATCTCCCGGGCGCGCATCGACGAACCGCCCCAGAAGGTCGACATGTCGATTTCACCCGAGGCGAGGTTTTCGCGGATCGAGCCCGCCTTGGAGCTGTAGGTTTTGACGAAGGGTTTCTGCGCCTTGAGCAGGGTCAGGATTTGCTGCATCTGCTTCGGGTCTTCGCTGCACAGCGGGATGTTCAGGTACAGGCTGGCCATGTCCACCACGTCACTGACCGAGTCGAACAGGTTGATCCGCCCTTGCAGCTCGACCGGTGGCTCGTAGAGCACCTTGAGGCTGTCGGTGGGGCCCTTGTAGCGCTCGGTGTTGAGTACCACGCTGGTGGTGCCCCAGATGAACGGCACGGAGTAGGCGCCTTCCGGGTCCCAGGTAGGTTTCTTCAGGTTGTCGACGACGCTGGCGTAGTAGGGCTCGTTGACCGGGTCGAAACGTTCCAGCAGTTTTTCCTTGATCAGGATCGGAATGAACTGGTGGGACGGGATTGCCACGTCGTAACCGGCACCGCCCTGTTTCAATTTGGCCAGCAGGGTTTCGTTGGAGTCGTAGGAGTCGACGGTGACTTCAATGCCGGTCTGTTTCTGGAACTTGGCGAGAATCTCCGGCGAAAAGTAGCCGCTCCAGCTCACCACGTTGAGTTTTTCCGCGGCCTGAACGCTGCCGGCCATGGTCAGCGGCAAAGTCAGGAACAACGAAGTGCCGATGCTTTTAATCCACTTGCTCATGCTATTTCCCCACAGTACGTAGAAGGTTCAGGATTTCTTTTTGCCCAGCAGAAAGGAAAGGCTCACGAACAGCACCGAGACGCCCAGGATCAGGGTCGACACGGCGTTGACGTCGGGTGTCACGCCCATGCGCAACAGGCCGAAGATGAAGATCGGCAGGGTCGTGGTGCCCGCCTGGGAGACCATCATCGAGATCACGAAGTTATCCAGCGACACGATGAAGGCCAGCATCAGCCCGGAGAAAATCCCCGGCATCAGCAGCGGCAGGGTGACCTTGCGGAAGGTCCGCCACGGGCCGGCATAGAGGTCGGCCGAGGCTTGCTCCAGGGACAGGTCCATGTCGTTCAGGCGAGCCCGAATCGGCAGAAAGGCAAACGGAATACAGAACACCGTATGCGCGATGATCAGGTTGCCGTAGCCCAGGGACAGACCGATGGTGGAGAACAGCGCCAGAGTGGCGACGCCGACCACGATTTCCGGCAGCACCAGGGGCAACATGATCGCGCCCATGGACAATTGCAGGCCCTTGAACTTCGCACCCCGTGAGGTGCCGAGGGCGGCGAGGGTGGCAATGGCCGTGGCGACCATGCTGGCGCAGACCGCGATCAACAGGCTGTTGCCGGCCGCCTGGCGCAGGGCCTGGTTGGCGAAGGCCGCGCGATACCAGTCGAGGCTGAACCCGGTCCACACCGTTGCCGATTGGTTGGCGTTGAACGAGAACACCACCAGCACCACGATCGGCGCGTAGAGGTACAGGTAGAACAGGAAACTGAATCCGCCGAAACCGGGGAAGTCCTGTACGCCCAGCGTATTGCGTTTGAACAGGTTGATCATCACGCACCTCCTTTGGCGATGCGCTGGCGCTCGGCACGCAGGGCATAGATCGTCAGAACCAACATCACCGCCGCCATCAGCACCAGCGAAAGCGCCGCACCGAAAGGCCAGTTACGCGCATCGCTGAACTGCCGGAAGATCAGGTTGCCGAGCATCATTCGCGTGCCGCCGCCGAGCAGTTCCGGGGCGATCATCGCGCCCAGGCAAGGCACGAAGGTGAGGATGGCGCCGGCTAGAATTCCCGGCCTGGCGATCGGCAGCACCACCTTGCGCAAGGTGCGCACACGCCCGGCGTAGAGGTCCTGAGCGGCCTCGAGCAGGCGGATGTCCATTTTTTCCAGGGTGGCGTAGATCGGCAGCACGACGAAGGGCGCGTAGGTATAAACCAGCCCCAGCAGCACCGCACCGTCGGTGTAGAGCAGTTGCAATGGTTGGTCGATGACCCCGAGGCCCATGAGGCTGTTGTTGATCACCCCGGTGTTGCGCAGCAGCAGAATCCACGCATAGGTGCGGATCAGCAGGTTGGCCCAGAACGGTACGGTGATCAGGAAAATCAGCAGGCCACGGCGATGGGCCGGTTGCATCGCCAGCCACACTGCCACCGGAAAGCCGATCAACAGGGTGATGAGCGTGGTCAGCCCAGCGATGCCGATCGAGCGCAGGGCAATGATCAGGTAGGAGTCGGCGAAGGCCAGGCTGTCGTCCAGTTGCCGTTCGAACAGCAGCGAGGTATAGGCATCGCTGCTGAATACTTTGTTCACCCCACCGTAGGGGTTGGCTTCCATCAGCGAATAGCCGATGACGATCAGGATCGGCACGATCAGAAACAGGCCGATGGCGATCAGTGCCGGGCTGACGCCGAGGAAACTCTGGAAGGCCCGCCGACGTTCCAGCGTGTTGGCAATCGGTAAAGCGTGCATGGCAATTCCTCGTGCTCAATCGTGCAGGACGCTGGCGCTGCCCTGGTCGAACAACAGACCGGCCTGGCTTCCTGGTGCGAAGCGTTTGCTCTGGTCGACGCAGTTGGGCGTGCGCACGGTGAGGCGCGAACCGTCGCTCAGGCTGACCTGGTATTGCAGGTCGGTGCCGAGGTAGATCTGCGCTTCGATCCGACACGGCAGAGCGTGTTCAGTGGTGGCTGGCACCAGATGCAAACGCTCGGGGCGCACGGACAATGCAACGCTGGCACCGACCCGTACATCGCTGCAGGGCTGCGCGGGCAGCGGATGTCCGGCGGGACCGGCGAACCAGGCCAGGCCGTCTTCGACGCGGGTGACCGTGCCTTCGATGAAGTTGGTTTCGCCGATGAAGTCGGCGACAAAGCGATTGCGCGGGCGTTCGTAGATGTCTTCCGGGCGGCCGACCTGCTGCACTTCGCCTTCGGACAACACGGCGATGCGGTCGGACATGGTCAGGGCTTCTTCCTGGTCATGGGTGACGAAGATGAAGGTGATGCCGGTTCGCGCCTGAATGGTTTTCAGCTCTTCGCGCATGGCCTGGCGCAGCTTGAGGTCCAGCGCCGAGAGCGGTTCGTCGAGCAGCAACACTTTCGGGTGCGGTGCCAGGGCGCGGGCCAGGGCGACGCGCTGTTGCTGACCGCCGGACAGTTGCGTCGGCTTGCGGTTGGCGAAGCGCTCCATCTGTACCAGAGCGAGCATCTCGCGCACCCGTTCGGCCATTTGTGTTTTGTTCAGGATCTTGCCCATCGGGTGGGACTCAAGCCCGAAGGCCAGGTTCTCGGCGATGGTCATGTGCGGGAATAGCGCGTAATGCTGGAACACCGTGTTGACCGGACGCTGGAATGGCGGGCGGTCGGCGATGTTTTCGCCGTAGAGCAGAATCTCGCCTTCGGTAGGGAATTCGAACCCGGCGATCATCCGCAGGAGGGTGGTTTTGCCACAGCCCGAAGGGCCGAGAAGGGTGAAGAACTCGTTGTCGCGAATGTCCAGGTCGATGCTTTTCAGCGCCACCGGGCCAGTCTTTGGATCACCGTAGACTTTGCGCACTGAGCGGATGGACACCGCCAGCGTTTGCAGCGAATGCAGGGCATTCATGCGTTACCTCCGATTCCCCCATCGTCCGCGAGCGCTGCAGGCAGCCGGGTCGTCGGACCATGGATTTTATTTTTCTGGGCAGGATCGAGATTGCGTTCGGGTGTTGTAACCAGCTGTTTTTTGTTCTGCTGTGGATCGATTATCAGCGAGGGGTTGCGGGGGCGAAACTTCAATTTTAACATAGGGGCTGTTAAAAAATTTAACAGCAAAAGGCGCCCGGAAACCATGCCCGACCACCGTTTGCCGCCACTCAACGCGGTGCGTGCCTTTGATGCCGCGGCCCGATTGGGCAGCTATGTCGAAGCCTCCAAAGCCCTGCACGTGACCCAGCCGGCCATCGGCCGCCACGTGAAGTTGCTGGAGGACTGGCTGGGCATTCAACTGTTCGAGCGTACCTCCCGCGGGGTCAACCTGACGCTGGCGGGGGAGAAGTACCACCGCAAGATCGCCGCAGCCTTGCAGCTCATCATCGAAGCGGGAAAAGAGGCGCAGCCCAAACACGCCGAGCGCTGGCTGCGCATCATGGTGGTGCCGGGGTTCGCCAAGCGCTGGCTGATGCCGCGCATCGAGGCCATGCGTCACCTGCGCCCGGGGTTGAAATTTGCCATTGAACCCAATTCCACCTTCACCGAAGTCGACGGTAAAAGCGCTGACCTGGGCATCGTCTACGGGTTGGACGGCCAATATGCCCACTCGCGCACCAGCCTGATTTGCCCTCGGGTGTTTCCGATCTGTTCCCCCGACTACCTGGCCGGCGTCGAGCCCATCGGCAGCCCGGCGGACCTGGTGAAGCACAACCTGATCCATGTCGATGACGGCGAGTGGTGGAACCTGTGGTTTGCCGCCAACGATCTCGACATCCACCTCAATTCGGACATGCTCTACGTCAACAACGACCACGCATTGTCGGTGGCCGAGAGCGGGCAGGGCATTGCGCTGGCCAACGAAGTGCTGGTGCGCGAAGAACTCCATAGCGGCAAGCTGGTGCGGGTGGTGGACGCGCAAGTGAAGTTGGAAAGTTATCGGGTGCTCACGCCATCCGCCGAGCTCTCGGCGGATGTGACGTGGTTTATCGACTGGCTCAAGACCGAGCTGGAGCAGGACTTCCCGGAAGCGGTGATCCGCGCCTGAGAAAGCCTGCCGGACTCAACTCAAGCGAAAGCGCCCGGTGTTGTCGCTCAGGGCTTTGCTGCCATGGCTCAGGGTGTCCGCGGCCTGGTTCACCGCGCGGGCGCCTTCGAGCAAACGCACCGCCGCTTGATCGACCTGCTGGATATTGCCGCTGACCTCGTCGGCGGTACTGGCCTGTTCTTCAACCGCCGTGGCGATTTGCGCCAGGGTATCGGTGACGCTCTGCACGGCACTGGCGATTTCCCCGAGTCGTTCACCCAGGCCTGTCACGGCCTGAGCATCGGATTGCGCCTGGCCACAGGCCGCTTCCATCAGGCTCACGGCTTCGTTCACGGTGTTGCGCAAGCTATCGACTGTGCCGGCAATCTGCGCGGTCGACGATTGTGTCCGTTGCGACAGGCTGCGCACTTCATCCGCCACCACCGCAAAGCCGCGCCCTTGCTCTCCCGCCCGCGCGGCTTCGATGGCGGCGTTGAGAGCCAACAGGTTGGTCTGCTCGGCGACGCCGCGAATGGTATCGACCACCAATTGAATCTGCTGTCCCTGCTCACTGACCCGGCCCAGCGCTGCTGCCGTTTCATTCAGGCGTTGGTTGAGTTGCTGGATGCTCGCGGTGGTGCGTTGGCTGTCGCGGCTGCTGTCGGCGGCAATGCGCCGGGTGTGCTGGGCACTGCCAGAGGCCTGTTCGCAACTGTGGGCCACTCCTTGTGAGGTGGCGGCCAGTTGCGTCGCCGCCGCAGCGATCTGGCTGATCTGCAACTGCTGAGCTTCGACTTCACCCAGGGCATCGCTGGAATGGTGATTGAGGGTTTGCACCGCGTGGCTCAATTGCAGGGTTTCGTGGTCGACGCCTTGCAGGCTGGTGCGCAGTTGCACCACGGCGACGTTCAGCGCGGTGCTGATCACCGCCAGTTCGTCCCGACCCTGGACCGGCACTTGCAGGCTCAGATTGCCGTCGCGCAAGGCTTCGGCCAGTACCGTGATGCCGCTGGCGCTGCGGCGGATCGAGGCCTGCAAGCAGATGAACAGATACAGGGCGGCCAGCAGCAGGCAACCCAGCACGGCGGCCACCACAATGAACTGGCGGATGGCCGAGTCGTGGTAGTAATCCAGACGTTGATCCAGCGACACCAGCGACTGTTGACGCAACGAGGCGAGGTCAGTGAGCAGGGCGTCGAGACTGCGTTCGAAATCTTCCGGCTTGAGGTTGATGCTACCGCCGAAAACGCCGTCATCCAGTACCTTCAAGCCTGCGTCGAGACGCTTGAGGCTGTCATGGTACTGACCGGCCCAGGTGTGCAGGGCGCTGGGCAAACGTGCTTCGAGCAGGCCCGCGGTTTTCACCAACTGCTCTCGCGCATCGCCGATGCGGCTGCGCAAGTCGCGCAGTTGCAGACGGCTTTGCAAGGTGAACTGCCCGGACACTACCGAAGCCTGGCCCACTGCCGCCAGGCGGCCGACTCGCTCGATCAGGTCGGGCGCATGCTGGGTGGAAATCTGCGTCAGTAAATAAGTCTCAAGCCACGGCGCCAGCGTCAGGCGATTGTCCATGACGATCTGCTCGCGCAAGGCTTGCAGGGCGCTCAAGGCATTGGTGAAACGATCGTAACCATCCGGCCACCAGCCGACACTGCTCAGGCTTTTTGAGTCGAGGCCATCGAGGACGGTTTGCAGGGCCTGGTAACGGGTCAGCGTCTCACCTTGTGCACTTTCTTTTTGCAGGGCATTGCCCAACTCGACAGTGGCCTGGTTGACGGCGGGTTGAATCGCATCGAAGGCGGTCATCGCGGCGAGCGTGGCAGGCGTTGGCTGGCGATTGGTTTCCGTGGCGCGCCAGCGGGCGGCGCGATCACGCTGGGCGGCGAGCAGGTCATCCAGCGCATCAAGCGCCAACAGTTGCCGCACCCCGGCGCGTTCGCCGGAAATCAGGCTGAGTTTGTCGCGATAGTCCTGGCCGATCATCCACAGACTGCCCGCCAGCGGCAGGATAAACAGCAGAAACAACAGCTGGAATTTGCGGGCAAAACCAAAACGTCCCAGCAGCCCGATCCCTGGTGATAAAAAAGCCTGCATGCCCCATGACTCCTCTGGGCACCACGCACTATTGGCGTGCGTCGGAGGCTGTTGTACCGCCGACTCGTGCCGTCTTAAAAGGCCTCGAAAGTTCACCCTTGCCCGCTCTGTAGGCCGACTCTGTGGCGAAACTTCCCATTGTCGGCCTCCTTTGTAAGGAAGCCGCGTTCAAGCAGGCAAGGAAGGCAAGATTCAGACCATGGCTTTGCGCCATCAACGTCGTGACGATGAAAGTCGAAGTCGTTAGCAGGCTAAGGGGATGGCGTTGCTGTACTGAAAAATGGCACATTGGCGCACCTGCCTGTTTGTACCCATCTGTCGTACGGAAAATTCCATGGCTATCAGCAACGCCCAGACCGGTTCAGTGCCGGCGTCCGTTACGCCCCAAAGCAGTCCGTTGGTGATGCGCATCATCGGCGCGGTGGCGCTGGCGCATTTGATCAACGACCTGATCCAGTCGGTGCTGCCGTCGATCTACCCGATGCTCAAGGCCAACTATGGCCTGACATTCACCCAGGTCGGCCTGATCACCCTGACGTTCCAGTTGACCGCCTCGCTGCTGCAGCCGTGGGTGGGTTACTACACCGATCGACATCCCAAGCCGTGGTTGCTGCCGGCGGGTACGGTCTGCACCTTGATCGGGATTGTGATGATGTCGGTGGTCGGCAGCTTCCCGTTGATTCTGCTGGCGGCGGGGCTGATCGGCATCGGGTCTTCGACTTTCCACCCGGAAGCGTCCCGCGTGGCGCGACTGGCTTCGGGCGGGCGCTTCGGGTTGGCACAGTCGACCTTCCAGGTCGGTGGTAACGCAGGCTCGGCGTTCGGACCGTTGCTGGCGGCGGCGATCATCATTCCCTACGGTCAGGGGCACGTGGCGTGGTTCGGCCTGTTCGCGGTGTTTGCGCTGTTCGTCCTCTATCGGATCAGCCGCTGGTACGCCAACCACTTGAACCTGTTCAAGCTCAAGCAGGGGCAGGCCGCGACTCATGGCCTGTCCAGGGGCCGAGTGACCAGCGCGCTGGTGGTGCTCGGGTTGCTGGTGTTCTCCAAGTATTTCTACATGGCCAGCCTCACCAGCTATTTCACGTTCTACCTGATCGAGAAGTTCGACCTGTCGGTGGCCAGTTCGCAGTTGCACCTGTTCCTGTTTCTCGGCGCGGTAGCGGCGGGGACGTTCTTTGGCGGACCGATCGGCGACAAGATCGGGCGCAAGGCGGTGATCTGGTTCTCGATCCTCGGCGTTGCACCGTTCACATTGTTGCTACCCCATGTCGACCTGTTCTGGACCAGCATCCTCAGCGTGGTCATCGGCTTCATCCTGGCCTCGGCGTTCTCGGCCATCGTGGTGTACGCCCAGGAACTGGTACCGGGTAATGTCGGGATGATCGCCGGGGTCTTTTTCGGTTTGATGTTCGGTTTTGGCGGGATTGGCGCGGCGTTGCTGGGGCATCTGGCGGACATCCACGGCATTGAGTACGTGTACTACCTGTGTTCGTTCCTGCCGCTGTTCGGGGTGCTGGCGATTTTCCTGCCGCGTACGAAGAAGTCTTGATCCAACACCGTCTCCCTGTGGGAGCGGGGGTGGCGAATGGACGTTTGAGCCAAACGAAAGCACCGTCGTAGCGGCGGTTTGGCAGCGCAAAGCTGCAGGCTCTATTCCTCTTCGATAAGGACCTCCAATCGCCCGGACTTTACCGCCTTTACCAGGGCCGCATGATCCTGCTCCGTCTGATCGGCGTAAGCGAGGGCAAAGTCGCCCACCGCCTCATCGAAGCTATCGCTGTTGCCCAGGTAACCCGTAATGGTCGCGCTATCACCGGACTTTGCATGGGCGCGAGCCAAGGTCAAGCCGCAGTGTCCGGCATAGCGCTTGAGTTGTGTGGCTGAAACACCCTCGATAGGCACAGACATTTTCATGTCGCGCATCTGGCGGACGTAGTAATCATGTCCGGCCCGGCCTTTCGTCCAGCCCAGGAAAATGTCACTGGAGGACTGCATGAGCCGCTGGCCCATGACGACGCGCTGCCCCTGGTTCGTATACTGGCTTTTCCCCGCATAGGGTTCGAGAACCGACCGACAGGATTCCTTGAACTGAAGCAGCAGGGGGTGGTTTTCTTCGGAAAACAGCAATCCGATGAAGCAGCGGGTGCCGACACTGCCAATACCCACGACCTTCACGGCCGCGTCCACAAAGCGATAGCGATCCAGCAGGACGCGACGTTCATCGGAAAGCGTCGAACGGTATTCTGCCAACGCCTGGTGGGCGTTTTTCATGAAGTGTGGGGCGTCGACGTGGAACAGGATCGGCGGCTGATCGACTATTCGGGGTTGCCCGGCAACCTCCTTGGTAATCTTGGGGAAAACGTTTTCAACTACTCGTGCACGGGCTTTATCGGCAAGTTGCTGGCGACTCTTTTTCAGCTTCTCATCGGGCGCCATCTCAATCAGGGTGTCCATGTCCAGGCGCGAATACCAGACCTCCAGCGGGCTCTTCCTGGAGTAGTTGCGCAGGTTGTCCCGATAGGCGCGCACACAGGCCACCGCAGCTTCTCGTGATTGGTCGTCGGACAGTCTGTTGTCGCGTCCGGCGACCACAAAACTGGCGGCCAGCCGTTTGACGTCCCACTCCCAAGGCGCCGGGAGGGTCTCGTCGAAGTCGTTGAGGTCGAATACCAGGTTGCGCTCCGGCGTGGCGAACAAGCCGAAATTCAAGAGGTGGCAGTCGCCACAGGCTTGCACCTGCACGCCGATGTTTGGTGTTCTGGCCAGATCATGGGCCATGAGCGCCGCCGAGCCTCGAAGGAAGGTAAACGGGCTACGGAGCATGCGGCCGTAGCGAATCGGCACCAGTTCCTGAAGCCGGTCCTTGTTCGATTGTTCGAGGATCGCAATCGGGTCCCTGCTCTTGGCCTTTGGTGTCCAGGCGGCGTGGCTGCTGCGCGGCACGCTATCGCGTAGCAACTTCCCGGCATTCACGCGCTCTTCACGGGAGCCGATTAGCGGTGCGGCCTCGCCTGCCTTGTTGGCTTTGGTCTTCGCTTTGCTGGTTGTTTTCTTGCGGGTTGTCATGATCTCGCTCCGTCCCTCCCCGCAGCGGCGTCACTCGCCACAAGAGTCGGCCATTGGCGCTCTGGCGCATGCGCGGCTCCCGTGTCGGTCCTCCCAAGTAAAGTTGAACTTGCGGCTTTATGCACGCTGCTGGCGCAGTTATCTCGGGCGGTCGAGCGCGTTTCTCGGAGTGCCGATCCTGTTGGCGAGGGGCGTTGAGGTGTTAGTCGATGAGTCGGTCCTTACATCACTGCGTAACGTGGCCTCGACCGGAGCGCGGACCCCAGGAAGTACAAGTACCGGGGGCATTCTTCACGCGATTGCTTGGTTTGGGCGCGTCAATGTCATGACTGCTCACGCGTACCTGGGAAAGATCATTTTCTATAACGCTTGCGACCCTGGCCCCTAAACTTATCTATTGGGATGGGGTTCTGTTGGCGTGTATTCCCGCGTGTGGTCGGCTTCGAATGGCCTGGTGTCGCAGGGCATCGTAGCTGCCGTGTACCCCTCACCTAAAAGAGTCGCTAAAGGCTCAGGGCGACAGCGTCGATCATCGCAGTAGCGGAGCCACTACCGTGTCGGAGCGCCATCATGTTGAAGAACCTGCCGCTGAATCTTCCCTCTCTGGCTCATCGCGCAACGCACCTGCGGCTGACCATTGCTGGTCTGGCGGCGCTTTTCTGGGCGTTGTCGATCAGTCCGGTCCCGGCTGCCGATGCGGTGAAATCCCCAGAGGCGCCGCAATCGGACATGCTCACCGTCGATCCGAATGAGGTCCAGAAACCGTGGACGGGTGACCTTGACGGGATGAAGCAGCGCAGGGTCATTCGGGTCCTCACGGCCTATAGCAAGACCTTTTACTTTACCGACAGGGGTGTCCAGCGCGGCGCCACCTACGATTTGTTCAGTCTGTTCGAGAGGGACTTGAATAAGCAGATGGCGGCTGCGAAGTCGGGAGCCGATAAACACCTGAAGGTCCAAGTGGTCTTTGTCCCGGTCCGGAGAGACCAACTGTTCACGGCGCTGATTGCCGGCAGAGGTGATATCGCCGCCTCCAACCTCACCATAACCCCTGCAAGACGGGAGTTGGTGGACTTCTCCGTGCCGGGGTACACCAATATCAGCGAAGTGATCCTGTCCGGTCCCGCCTCACCCAAGGTATCCACCATTGATGACCTGGCGGGAAAGGATGTCTTCGTTCGCAAGTCTTCCAGTTACTACGAGAGTCTGGTCGATCTCAACAAGCGCTTTGTCGCCGAGAACCGGCCCCCGGTCAACATCAAGCTGGCCCCCGAGGAGCTGGAGGACGAGGATTTGGTCGAGATGCTGAATTCCGGGCTGCTGTCGCTCATCGTCATGGACAAGCATAAAGCGGGCTTCTGGAAGCAGATCTTCCCTGCGGTAACGGTCCATGAAGGGATCGCCATACGCACGGGCGGGGAAATTGCCTGGGCCCTGCGCAAGGGGAGCCCGCAACTCAAAGCCGCTCTCGATGAATTTGTCACGCGTAATCGGCAAGGCAACCTGACGGGAAACATGATCCTGATTCGCTACCTGAAAAACGCCAAATACATCAAGGATGCTGCGTCCGAGGCCGAGCGGAAGAAATTCCTCGATCTGATCACGTTCTTCAAGCAATACGGCGACAAGTACAGCGTGGACTGGTTGCTGATGGCGGCCCAGGGATACCAGGAGTCGCAGCTCAATCAGTCCGTAAAAAGCCCTGTCGGAGCTATCGGCGTGATGCAGGTCATGCCGGCAACTGGCAAGGAATTGAAAGTTGGCGATATCCGGAAAACCCAGGCGAACATCGAAGCCGGGGTCAAGTACATGCGCATGATGATCGACCGGTACTACGGTGACGAACCGATGACCGAGCTGGACAAGGTATTGTTCACCTTCGCGTCGTACAACGCCGGCCCGGCCAGGGTGGCGCGGCTACGCGAAGAAGCTGCAAAGAGCGGGCTGGATCCCAATGTCTGGTTCCATAACGTCGAGTATGTCGCTGCCGACCGCATTGGAGCGGAGACGGTGACTTACGTCAGCAATATCTACAAGTACTACATCGCCTACCGGTTGATCATGGACGCACGGGAAGCGAAGCAAAAAGCTGCGGAGCAAGTCACGGCTCAGCCTGAATAGGGTGGTGTGTTTCGCCGGTGCATGCAGCGCGACAGCCGGGCCTTGGCGGGCATGCCTGACCCTGGCGGCATCGAGCATTGCCAATGCTCGTTCGTCAGCGTGTGCGCGTCGCCGTCGCGGACTGGTCGTTCGCAATCATTTGGCGATGCCGCGCAATCCACTCCGTAGGAGGCAAGCCAAATCGGGCACGGAACCAACGAGAGAAATCGGCTCCGCGCCGATGGACCGCAAGGCTGCGGGGCCGCTCATGGCTGAAGCTGATCTTGACGGGCTGAAAGGCGTCGCGCATCAGCATCCGCATCGCCCTGATCACGATGCCGACTGACTGTTCGGTCGCTTGCTGCCAGAGACCGTGCCGCTGGAATTGCATCTCCATATGCAGCAATGTGAATTCTTCCGCTGCCTCGATGCGCGGCTGCACCCCCAGCGTTATGCAAGCGGGTATAGCGTACCAAGGCCTGCATTACGGCGCGCAGGGTCGGTTCGCGCTGCGTGTCAGGTTGCCCATGGATTCACCTTTGTCCCAAATTCACAAGCAATTGTCCTGTTATGCAAAACCTGAAAGGCATCGCCTTGTCCAGACTATGAACTCACGAATCAGTGAGGACCACCATGAACATGAGCCGCCCCCCTGTCACTCTGGCACAACTGGACGCTGACGACCCTGATGCCTTCACTCACCGGTTTGCGGAAGTAAACGGGATCCGGATGCACTATGTCGAGGAAGGCCAGGGCCCGCTGGTGATCCTGCTCCACGGCTTTCCCTACCTTTGGTACATGTGGCGGCGCCAGATTCCTGCTCTGGCTGCGGCCGGCTTTCGGGTGGTTGCGCCGGATCAACGTGGATTCGGGAGGACTGATCGCCCCGATGCTGTCGAGGCCTACGATATCAGTCAGTCGGTCGGCGACGTGGTGGGACTGATGACGGCCCTGGGTGAGACGTCGGCAGTGATCGTGGGACACGACTTGGGGGCGTGGGTCGCACAGGCGGCAGCCATGCTGAGGCCGGATTTATTCCGGGCCGTCGTGATGCTCAATACGCCAGTACCGCCGCGCGGCAAGGTCAAGCCCACAGTCGCCTTGCAAGAGATGGCTAAGGGGAGGGTCTATCACCATCTTTACTTTCAGGAACGCGGTAAGCCGGATCGCGAACTGGCCAGTGATACCCGCAAGACGCTGCGCAGCGTTTTCTATTCGGTCTCCGGCAGTGCTGTCGGCGCTGAGCGCTGGCAGCTGTTCCTCGAAGCTGGGGAGCCGATTCTCAACGCCTTCACCGACCCGAAGGAGTTTCCGTCATGGCTGAGCCCGCGGGCGATTGACTATTACGTCGCCGAATACACGCGCAGCGGTTTCACCGGCGCCCTGAACCACTATCGCTGCCGTGATCGCAGTTGGGAGATCACTGCCTTTCTCGACGGCGCCGTAGTGCGCCAACCGAGCCTTTTCATTGGTGGCGCCGCCGACCCTTCCGGCGAATCAGCCGCAGTTCGTGGCGTCTATGACCAGCTTGAGGCGTACCTTCCTGCGCTGTGGAAGAAGGTATTGCTGCCCGGCATAGGCCACAGTGCCGCAGAAGAGGACGCCTCCCAGGTTAATGACTTGATCCTTCAATTCCTGGAGCATGTGCACACCCGGCAAACGGCGTAATCCTCGCCGATGGGCGTTTTAATCTAACCCCTGCAAGCCGAGGAATGAGAAGCCGTTTCGCCCCGAACAGGTCAATCGCCGCCAATACTCACTGGCGGTAATTGGCCGGTTTCTGCCTGTTGCGACCGGCAGAAACCAGCCCGATGCTGTCACCTGCGCTTGAAGTCGCCGATTACACGTTGAAGCGGAAGTGCATCACGTCGCCATCTTTGACGATGTAATCCTTGCCTTCCAGTCGCCATTTACCGGCTTCCTTGGTACCGGCTTCGCCCTTGTACTGGATGAAGTCGTTGTAGGCGATCACTTCGGCGCGGATGAAGCCCTTCTCGAAGTCGGTGTGGATCACGCCAGCGGCTTGTGGCGCGGTGGCACCGACACGGACGGTCCAGGCGCGGACTTCTTCGACACCGGCGGTGAAGTAGGTCTGCAGGTGCAGCATTTCGTAGCCAGCGCGGATCACGCGGTTCAGGCCAGGCTCTTCGAGGCCCAGGGCTTCGAGGAACATGTCTTTTTCTTCGCCGTCGTCGAGCTCGGCGATTTCCGCTTCGATCTTGTTGCAGACCGGAACGACCACGGCGCCTTCTTCGGCGGCGATGGCCATGACCACGTCCAGGTGCGGGTTGTTCTCGAAGCCGTCCTCAGCCACGTTGGCGATGTACATCACCGGCTTGGTGGTCAGCAGGTGGAAGCCCTTGATGATCGCCTTTTCTTCGACGCTCATGTTCTTCATCAGGCTGCGTGCAGGCTTGCCTTCGGTGAAGTGCGGGATCAGTTGTTCAAGCAGGGCTTTCTGCGCGACCGCATCCTTGTCGCCGCCCTTGGCGTTGCGCGCGACTTTCTGCAGTTGCTTCTCACAGCTTTCGAGGTCGGCGAAGATCAGCTCCAGGTCGATGATCTCGATGTCGCGTTTCGGGTCGACGCTGTTGGAGACGTGAATCACGTTCTCGTCTTCGAAGCAGCGGACCACGTGGGCGATGGCATCGGTTTCACGGATGTTGGCCAGGAACTTGTTACCCAGGCCTTCACCTTTCGATGCGCCGGCAACCAGGCCCGCGATGTCGACGAACTCCATGGTGGTCGGCAGGATGCGCTTTGGATTGACGATGGCTGCCAGGGCATCCAGGCGCGAGTCCGGCATCGGCACGATACCGCTGTTCGGCTCGATGGTGCAGAAGGGGAAGTTCTCGGCCGCGATCCCGGATTTGGTCAGAGCGTTGAACAGGGTGGACTTGCCGACGTTAGGCAGGCCGACGATGCCGCAATTGAATCCCATGGTGTTTCCCCTCGGATAAGAGTCAGGCCTTCTGGCTGTGCAGGTTTTTCATCGCGCGGTTCCATTCCCCGGCGAGAATATCCGGCAGCACGCCGAGGGCGAAGTCGATGCTGGCATCGAGTTTTTCCTGTTCGGCGCGTGGCGCACGACCCAGGACGAAGTTTGAAACCATACTGGCAACGCCCGGGTGGCCAATGCCAAGCCGCAAGCGATGAAAGGTATTCTGATTGCCCAGTTGCGCAATGATGTCGCGCAACCCGTTGTGACCGCCATGACCGCCGCCCACTTTGAGTTTGGCGACGCCCGGAGGCAGATCGAGTTCGTCGTGCGCCACGAGGATTTCTTCAGGCTTGATGCGGAAGAAACCGGCGAGGGCCGCTACGGCCTGGCCGCTGCGGTTCATGTACGTGGTGGGAATCAGCAGACGAACATCCTGACCCTGGTGCGAATAGCGCCCGGTCAGGCCGAAATACTTGCGGTCCGCCACAAGGTTCACGCCTTGTGCGTTCGCGATGCGCTCAACAAAAAGGGCCCCTGCGTTATGCCGGGTCTGTTCGTATTCAGCGCCTGGATTTCCCAGGCCAACGATCAGTTTGATGGCAGTCACGATAGGGGCCCTTCTTTGGAGTGGTGGATAACATCGCCGCAATCAGGGAGAGCGGCGAAAGTGGACGAAAATTGCTCATTTACCATGATGTAAACTCCGCGTTCTCGCCCGCTTTCTCGCTACGTTCCAGTCCGCGATGTTATTTGATCACTCCGGCGTACAGAGTGAATTACTCTGCAGCGCCTTCTGCAGCTTCTGGAGCAACACGTGGAGCGTGAACGTTGGCAACAGCCAGGTCGTTACCGTGAGCCAGAGCAACAAACTCAACGCCTTTAGGGGCTTTGAGGTCGGACAGGTGAATGATCGAGCCGACTTCGGCGTTAGCCAGGTCGACTTCGATGAACTCAGGCAGGTCCTTGGCTTCGCAGGAAACTTCGATCTCGTTGGCAACGTGAGAGATTTCGCCGCCTTTCTTGACTGGAGCTTCTTCGTTGATGAAGTGAACCGGTACTTTGGCGGTCAGCTTCTGGCCAGCGACAACGCGCACGAAGTCAGCGTGCATGATGAATTGCTTGGCTGGGTGACGCTGCATGGCCTTGATGATTACGTTCTGCTTGGCGCCGTCGATGTTCAGCTCGATAACGTGGCTGAAGGCAGCTTCGTTTTCGAACAGCTTGGTGATTTCCTTGGTCAGGATGGTCACGGATTCAGCAGGCTTGTTGCCACCGTATACAACGGCAGGGATGTTCAGAGCGTGACGCAGGCGGCGGCTCGCACCTTTCCCCAGGTCAGTACGCGCTTGAGCGTTCAGAGTAAAATCAGTCATTTTGTATCTCCAAAATAGCCATCACCGATTGGCGTTTGCGACCAGCGCCAAACACGGTATGGGCAAAAAAGCCCCGCCCCGACAGGAATGCCGGGGCGGGGCGCTTTTCGTCAACGAGACATTTCGAGAAGGGCAGGGCCCTTAGCGGAACATCGCGCTGATCGATTCTTCATTGCTGATGCGGCGGACCGCCTCGGCAACGACCGGTGCGATATCCAGTTGGCGGATACGCGCACAGGCTTGTGCTGCAGCGGACAGAGGAATGGTGTTGGTTACCACCAGCTCGTCCAGCACGGAATTTTCAATGTTTTCGATCGCCCGACCCGACAGCACAGGGTGCGTGCAGTAGGCGAAAACCTTGGCTGCGCCATGCTCTTTCAGGGCCTTGGCCGCGTGGCACAGGGTGCCGGCGGTATCGACCATGTCATCGACCAGAATACAGGTGCGCCCTTCGACATCACCGATGATATGCATCACTTCAGAGTGATTGGCTTTCTCACGGCGTTTGTCGATGATCCCGAGATCCACGCCCAGGGATTTGGCAACGGCACGTGCACGCACGACGCCACCAATGTCCGGGGACACGATCATCAGGTTTTCGAAGCGCTGATCTTCGATGTCATCCACCAGAACCGGGGAGCCGTAGATGTTATCTACCGGAATATCGAAGAAACCCTGGATTTGGTCAGCATGCAGATCAACCGTGAGAACACGGTCGATGCCGACTACGGTAAGCATGTCAGCCACGACTTTCGCGCTGATAGCCACACGTGCGGAACGCGGACGGCGATCCTGACGGGCATAACCAAAGTAAGGAATAACAGCAGTGATACGAGTAGCCGAGGAGCGGCGGAAGGCATCAGCCATCACTACCAGTTCCATCAGGTTATCGTTGGTCGGAGCGCAAGTCGGCTGAATAATGAAGACGTCTTTACCGCGGACGTTTTCATTGATCTCGGCTGTGATTTCGCCGTCGGAAAACTTGCCGACAGAGATGTCACCGAGAGGGATATGCAGCTGACGTACGACACGCCGAGCCAGATCGGGGTTAGCGTTCCCCGTAAAGACCATCATCTTGGACACGCGCAGTACCTGAAGGCTGAGGGTAACCTGGATGAGTATAGGAAAATGGCAGGGGCGGCTGGATTCGAACCAACGCATGGCAGGATCAAAACCTGCTGCCTTACCGCTTGGCGACGCCCCTGTATCTGTTGCACGATTACCCGGTAATCGATTCCTTTAGAGCAGACCTTTAAGCTTGCGATGCAACATCGAAACGTTGCTTCCTTTTGCTACAAAACCTGTAAGGGTCTCTGTAAGAAGGGCCGAGACTTTATCAGCTTCAGCTTTGCTTGGGAAGCCCCCAAACACACAACTTCCAGTTCCGGTGAGTTTTGCTTCGGTAAATTTACCTAGCAAATTCAAAGCGTTACGTACCTCTGGATAACGCCTTGTTACCACCGGCAAGCAGTCATTTCGACTGTTTCCCTTGGGAACGGGGCGCACTTTAATGGGAGGAGTGTTACGTGTCAACAACGGATCTGAAAAAATTTCTGCCGTACTTACAGAGACTTGCGGCACCAGCACGAGATACCACGGTTCTTCCGGGTCGACAGGGGTGAGTTTCTCGCCAACGCCTTCGGCGAAAGCCGCATGGCCTCGCACGAAAACCGGGACGTCTGCGCCCAGCGTCAACCCCAGGCCGGCCAGGCGATCTTCATCCCAGCCCAATTGCCATAGATGATTCAAACCAAGCAATGTCGTTGCGGCGTTCGAGCTGCCGCCACCGATACCGCCGCCCATCGGCAGGATTTTTTCAATCCAGATATCGATGCCCAGCGAACAACCGGATTGCTCCTGAAGTTTTTTCGCGGCCTTGACGATCAGATTGCTGTCGTGGGGAACGCCCGGGAATTCGGTGTGCAGTCGGATGATGCCGTCATCGCGCAGGGCATAGGTGATCTCGTCACCGTAATCGAGAAACTGAAACATGGTTTGCAGTTCGTGGTAGCCGTCTTCGCGGCGACCCAGAATGTGCAGCATCAGGTTGAGTTTGGCTGGAGACGGCAAAGTCAGGCGATTGGCTGGCATGTCATGACCCCAGTTTGCGCGGTTGCCAAGCCTTGATCACCAGTGTGACGTCAAGGTCGGTGCCATGCAGTTTGATTCGCTCTGGCAGCCAGTAACCGTTTTGCTGGGTGTAGTCGGTGTATTCGACCTGCCAGCCATCCTGCTCGAGGTTGGCCAGGCGACTGGAGGCATCCAGTGTCAGGCGACTTTTGCTGTCGGGCGCCGGGAGGCCACGCACCCACCAGGCCAGGTTGGACACTGGCAGTTTCCAGCCAAGCTGTTCTTCGAGCAGCACTTCCGGATTCGGCGCGTCGTAACGCCCCTGGTTGGCGACTTCCAGCGACACCTTGCCCGGACGTCCGGTCAGGCGAGCCGCACCGCGACCCAGTGGGCCGGACAGGCGTATGTCGTAGTAATCCTGGCGTTGCAACCAGAACAGCGTGCCGCTGCCCGAGTCTTTCGGAGCGCGAATGCCGATCTTGCCGTCGATCTGCCAGCCATCGAGGCCGGTCAGTTGCTGTTTGTGCTCGCGCCATTGGGTGGCGTTGCCATGACCCTCGACCGATTCGCGGGGACCCAGGCCGGCGCAACCGGCGAGCAGGGCGATAAAACTGAAAACGATGAAATGGCGCAAAAACATAATCTTAAAGAGTCTCGGATCCGGTCAGGCGTTTGATGGTGCCGCGCAGGGTCGGGCTGTCGGGTTGTTCCTTGAGGAACTTGCCCCAGACTTGTCTGGCTTCACGCTGTTTGCCGTTGGCCCACAGCACTTCACCCAGGTGAGCGGCGACTTCCTGGTCGGGGAAGCGATCCAGTGCCTGACGCAGCAGGCGTTCGGCTTCGTCGAGATTGCCCATGCGGTAATTCACCCAGCCAAGGCTGTCGAGTACCGCCGGATCTTCCGGACTGATCTGGTGCGCCTGTTCGATCAGGGCCTTGGCTTCGGCATAGCGCGTAGTGCGGTCGGACAGGGTGTAGCCAAGGGCGTTCAAGGCCATGGCATTGTCCGGATCGCGCTTGATGATCAATCGCAGGTCTTTTTCCATCTGCGTCAGGTCATTGCGTTTTTCCGCCTGCATGGCGCGGGTGTAAAGCAGGTTCAAGTCGTCGGGGTATTGCTGCAAGGCTTGTTGCAGAACATTCCAGGCCTTGTCGCCCTGATTGTTGGCGGACAGGGTTTCGGCTTCGATCAGGTACAACTGAATCGCATAATCCGGCTGTTGGTCGCGTTCCGCCGCCAGCTTGCGTTGCGCTTCGGCGGTCTTGCCGTTGCTGATCAGGATGTCGGCCTGGCGCAATTGCGCCGGCAGGTAGTCGCTGCCCGGGCCAACCTTGGCGTATTCGATCAGGGCGCCTTGCGGGTCGTTTTGCTCTTCGGCGATGCGGCCGAGATTCAGGTGTGCCGAGTCGACGTGGCTATCCCGGTCGATCAGGTCTTCCAGATAGCCCTTGGCCTCATTCCAGGCCTTGGCTTCCAGGCAAACCAGTGCCAGGGAATAACGCAGTTCGTCGTCTTCCGGATATTGCTGAACCAGGCTCGAGAACTCGGCCTTGGCGTCGTCCATGCGGTCCTGTTCAACCAGCATGCGCGCATAAGTCAGGCGCAGGCGCTTGTCATCCGGGTATTTCTTGATGCTTTTCTGCAGCAGCGGCAGGGCTTCGTCGCCACGATTCAGGGTTTGCAACAACCGCGCACGCAGCAGGATCGGCGCGATTTCGCCGTCTTCGGGCGGATTGTTTTCCAGCAGGGTCAATGCGCCTCTGGCGTCGCCGTCCTGTTGCATCAGCAACGCCTTGCCGAAAATCAACTGGCTGTTGTTCGGATGGCGTTGCAGCAAACGGTCAAAGCTTTTCATCAAGCCGTTGCGGGTGTCCTGGTCAGTGTCGGCCGCGGACAGCGCGAGGAAGTCGAAATGGGTGTCGCCCTTGCCTTGCAGGACTTTCTCCATATAGGCCATGGAGTCGTCATAACGCCCGGCGCGTGCCAGTTGCACGGCGGCGGCGCGTTGCGCTTCGAGGTCGTCGGGAGCGTTCCTTGCCCAGATCAGCGCAGTGTCCAGGGCTGCCTGATCGGCACCCAGATATTCGGCGATACGGAATGCCCGCTCGGAAATGCCCGGATCCTGAGTATTGATGGCCTGGGTCACATAGTTGTCCAAGGCAATGTCGAAACGATTGCGCTGGCCAGCCAATTCGGCGCTCAACAGGCTGAAAATGGTGTCCTCGCTGAACGAGCTGTAGACCTTGGGCTTTTCAGGGGCCGGGGTGCTGCCCTCCACCGACGGCGTACCGTCCGACGAGACGGGTGCCAAGGCCTGGCAGCCGCTGAGGAAGACAAAAGCGAGGAGCAACGCGGAAGATCTATTCATATGGGAAGAGGGCGACTAACCTGCGGTCGGATCATCATGACACAAGCTTTCGGCCAAACATAACCGGCCCGGCAATTTACCTGCCAGCCCGATAAATGACTCCGGGTGGCCCCGTAAACGAGAACCGCTCGCAACGCTGGCTCCACCTACAGGGGCGATAGACATCGAGTAGTTGTTCTGATTCCGTCGAAGTAGGACAATTGCCGGCTTCACGTCACCATCAGCGACTTTGAATGGCCTTCCTTGCACTCGGTATTAACCACAAGACTGCTTCAGTAGACGTCCGCGAGCGCGTGGCTTTTACCCCTGAGCAGCTGGTTGAGGCCTTGCAGCAGCTCTGCCGACTCACCGACAGCCGCGAAGCTGCGATCCTCTCCACCTGCAATCGCAGTGAACTCTATATAGAACAGGATCACCTGTCGGCGGACATCGTGCTGCGCTGGCTGGCCGAATATCATCATTTGAGCTTCGACGAGCTGCGCGAAAGCGCCTATGTGCATGAAGACGATGCGGCAGTTCGTCACATGATGCGGGTCGCTTCCGGGCTCGACTCGCTGGTGTTGGGTGAACCGCAGATTCTCGGCCAGATGAAGTCGGCCTATGCCGTGGCCCGCGAAGCCGGCACCATCGGGCCATTGCTCGGGCGCTTGTTCCAGGCCACGTTCAATGCGGCCAAGCAGGTGCGCACCGACACCGCCATCGGTGAGAACCCGGTGTCGGTGGCGTTTGCCGCGGTGAGCCTGGCCAAGCAGATTTTCAGCGACCTGCAACGCAGCCAGGCGTTGTTGATCGGCGCCGGCGAGACCATCACCCTGGTTGCCCGCCATCTGCATGACCTCGGTGTAAAGCGTATCGTGGTCGCCAACCGCACCCTGGAGCGCGCCAGCATTCTGGCCGAACAGTTCGGCGCACATGCAGTGCTGCTCTCGGATATCCCGGCGGAGCTGGTGCGCAGCGATATCGTCATCAGTTCCACTGCCAGCCAGTTGCCGATTCTGGGCAAGGGCGCGGTGGAAAGCGCCTTGAAACTGCGCAAGCACAAGCCGATCTTCATGGTGGATATCGCCGTTCCACGCGACATCGAGCCAGAAGTCGGCGAGTTGGACGACGTTTACCTCTATAGCGTCGACGATCTCCACGAGGTGGTTGCCGAGAACCTCAAGAGCCGTCAGGGCGCAGCCCAGGCAGCCGAAGAGATGGTTTCGATCGGCGCCGAAGACTTCATGGTCCGCCTGCGTGAATTGGCGGCAGTGGATGTGCTCAAGGCCTATCGTCAACAGAGCGAACGCCTGCGCGACGAAGAATTGCAAAAGGCCCAGCGCCTGCTGGCCAACGGCAGCAGTGCCGAAGAGGTGCTGGTGCAATTGGCCCGCGGGCTGACCAACAAACTGTTGCACGCACCGAGCGTGCAGTTGAAAAAGCTCTCTGCCGAAGGTCGCCTCGATGCGCTGGCGATGGCCCAGGAACTCTTTGCCCTCGGTGAGGGCTCATCGGATAGCTTTTCGGATAAAAAACCGCAATGAAAGCGTCACTGCTCAATAAGCTGGATGTCCTCCAGGACCGTTTCGAGGAATTGACCGCCCTGCTGGGCGATGGCGAGGTCATTTCCGATCAGAACAAGTTCCGCGCCTACTCCAAGGAGTACGCGGAAGTTGAGCCGATCGTGGGCGCCTTCAAAGAACTGCTCAAAGTGCAGGATGACCTCGAGGGTGCCCAGGCATTGCTCAAGGACAGCGACCCGGATCTGCGTGAAATGGCCGTGGAAGAAGTCCGCGAGGCCAAGGAACGCCTGGTTGCGCTCGAGGCCGACCTGCAGCGCATGCTGTTGCCCAAGGACCCGAACGACGGGCGCAACGTGTTCCTCGAAATCCGCGCCGGTACCGGCGGCGATGAAGCGGCGATTTTCTCCGGCGACCTGTTTCGCATGTATTCGCGTTACGCCGAGCGTCGTGGCTGGCGGGTGGAGATCCTCTCGGAAAGCGAGGGTGAACATGGCGGCTATAAAGAGGTGATTGCCCGGGTCGAGGGCGACAACGTCTACGGCAAGCTGAAATTCGAATCCGGCGCGCACCGCGTACAGCGGGTTCCGGCGACCGAATCCCAGGGGCGTATCCACACGTCGGCCTGCACCGTGGCGGTATTGCCCGAGCCGGATGAACAGGAAGCCATCGAGATCAACCCGGCCGACCTGCGCATCGATACCTATCGCTCCTCCGGCGCCGGTGGCCAGCACGTCAACAAGACTGACTCGGCGATCCGTATCACGCACTTGCCGTCCGGCATCGTGGTCGAGTGCCAGGAAGAACGTTCGCAGCACAAGAACCGTGCCCGGGCGATGTCCTGGTTGTCGGCCAAGCTGAACGATCAACAGACCTCCGCCGCGGCCAACGCCATCGCCAGTGAGCGCAAGTTGCTGGTCGGTTCCGGTGATCGCTCCGAGCGCATCCGTACCTACAACTTTGCTCAGGGCCGGGTCACCGACCACCGGGTCAACCTGACCTTGTATTCCCTCGACGAGATTCTCGCCGGTGGCGTCGAGGCGGTGATCGAGCCGCTGCTGGCCGAGTACCAGGCCGATCAATTGGCAGCGATAGGTGAGTAAATGACGATCATTGCCAGTTTGTTGCGCGCCGCCGAACTACCCGACTCGCCGACGGCGCGTCTGGATGCCGAACTGTTGCTGGCGGCGGCACTGGGCAAGTCCCGCAGTTTTCTGCACACCTGGCCGGAACGCATCGTGCCGAGCGAAGCGGCGCTGACGTTCGCCGAGTATTTACAGCGCCGCCGCAGCGGTGAGCCGGTGGCCTACATTCTCGGCCAACAAGGATTCTGGAAGCTCGATCTGGAGGTCGCGCCGCACACGCTGATCCCACGCCCGGACACCGAACTGCTGGTGGAAGCTGCGCTGGAATTGTTGCCGGCCACTGTGGCCAGGGTGCTCGACCTCGGCACCGGCAGTGGTGCGATTGCCCTGGCCCTGGCCAGTGAACGCCCGGCGTGGAACGTCACTGCCGTGGATCGCGTGCTGGAAGCCGTGGCCCTGGCCGAACGCAATCGCCAGCGTCTGCACCTGAACAATGCCAAGGTACTGAGCAGTCATTGGTTCAGTGCCCTGGAAGGTCAGCGTTTTCAGCTGATCATCAGCAACCCGCCGTATATCGCGGCGGCCGATCCGCACCTGGTCGAGGGTGATGTGCGCTTCGAACCGGCCAGCGCCCTGGTGGCCGGTGTCGACGGGCTCGACGATCTGCGCCTGATCGTCGCCCAGGCGCCAGACCATCTTGACGCAGGCGGTTGGCTGATGCTCGAGCATGGCTATGATCAGGCCGAGGCCGTTCGCGATTTGCTGCTGACCCGCGGTTTTGTAGAAGTCCACAGCCGCACCGATCTGGGCGGTCATCAACGCATCAGTCTGGGGCGCCTGCCGTGCTGAATGATCAGGAGTTGTTGCGTTACAGTCGGCAGATTCTGCTGCAACACATCGATATCGACGGTCAGTTGCGGCTCAAGGACAGCCGCGTACTGATCGTCGGCCTTGGTGGCCTCGGCGCGCCGGTGGCGTTGTACCTCGCCGCTGCGGGTGTTGGCCAATTGCATCTGGCGGACTTCGATACGGTCGACCTGACCAACCTGCAGCGCCAGATCATTCACGACACTGACAGTGTCGGCATGACCAAGGTCGATTCGGCGCTCAAGCGCCTGAGCGCGATCAATCCTGAAATTCAACTGATCGCCCATCGTGCCGCGCTGGACGAAGATTCCCTCGCTGCCGTGGTGGCGGGGGTGGATCTGGTGCTCGATTGCTCCGACAATTTCTCTACCCGTGAAGCGGTTAACGCCGCTTGTGTGGCGTCCGGCAAACCTTTGGTCAGTGGCGCAGCGATTCGCCTCGAAGGGCAGTTGTCGGTGTTCGATCCGCGTCGCCCGGAAAGCCCGTGCTACCACTGTTTGTATGGGCACGGCAGCGAAGCCGAATTGACCTGTAGCGAGGCCGGCGTGGTTGGGCCGCTGGTGGGGCTGGTCGGCAGTCTGCAAGCGCTTGAAGCGCTGAAGTTGCTGGCCGGATTCGGTGAGCCGCTGGTGGGGCGCCTGCTGTTGATCGACGCCTTGGGTACACGCTTCCGTGAGCTGCGGGTCAAGCGCGATCCGGGTTGCAGCGTCTGTGGGGCGAAACATGCGTGAAGCGCCGATTGGCGTGTTCGACTCCGGTGTCGGCGGGCTCTCGGTACTGGCCGAGATCCAGCGTTTGCTGCCCAATGAGTCGCTGATGTATGTCGCCGATTGCGGGAATATTCCCTATGGCGAGAAAACCCCGGCGTTTATCCAACAGCGTTGCAGCGTGATGGCCGACTTCTTTCAGCAGCAGGGCGCCAAGGCCCTGGTGCTGGCCTGCAACACGGCGACGGTGGCTGGCGTCGCCGACTTGCGTCGCGACTATCCGGAATGGCCCATCGTCGGCATGGAACCGGCGGTCAAGCCTGCCGCCGCCGCCACCCGCAGCGGCGTGGTGGGGGTGCTGGCCACCACCGGCACCTTGCAGAGCGCCAAGTTCGCCGCGTTGCTCGACCGTTTCGCCACGGACGTGAAAGTGATCACCCAGCCGTGTCCGGGGCTCGTGGAGCTGATTGAAAACGGCGATCTGCACAGCCCCGAACTGCGTCAGCTGTTGGCCGGGTATGTCGAACCCCTGCTGGCCGCTGGTGCGGACACCCTGATTCTCGGCTGTACCCATTACCCCTTTCTCAAGCCGCTGCTGCGGCAGATGATCCCCGAGGACATCAGCCTGATCGATACCGGTGCCGCCGTCGCGCGGCAACTGCAGCGGCTTTTGGCCGAAGGCGAGTTGCTCGCCCAGGGGCCGGCCCGAGAAGCGCAGTTCTGGACCAGTGCCGATCCGCTTCATTTCAGAAATATCTTGCCGATACTGTGGAATACCGCTGGCGTTGTGCGAAGCTTCAACAGGTAGAAGCCTGTCCGGGGGGAGAACGAAAAATCGGGGTGAACTTCTGATAAATCGCTGACTTCTATAGTTTTGCGGGGCTTGGTAACAAAAAAAACCATACGAAATCGTTCGGAAAAGGAAGTTTCTAGTGAAGCGACTATTCTGCTTGGCCGCGATTGCGGCCGCACTGATGGGGCACACTTTTACCGCGCAGGCGGCAGGTGTGGAATTCGCGGTTGGTCAGACCAGCGATTCGACCATGACGTATCGACTGGGCATGCAGTTCGATTGGGACCAGAGCTGGATGCAGAGTGACGTGGGGCGTGTGACCGGCTACTGGAGCGGCGCCTACACCTATTGGGAAGGCGACAAGACCTCGAGCAACAACAGCCTGTCGTTCTCCCCGGTGTTCGTTTACGAATTTGCCGGCCAGAACGTCAAACCGTTCGTTGAAGCGGGCATTGGCGTGGCGGTGTTCTCCAATACCCGACTCGAAGACAACAACATCGGCAGTGCTTTCCAGTTTGAAGACCGGATCGGTTTTGGCCTGCGCTTCAACGGCGGCCATGAAGTCGGGATCCGTGCGACGCACTATTCCAACGCCGGGCTCGCCAGTTCCAACGACGGTGTAGAAAGCTACTCGCTGCATTACACGTTGCCGTTGTAAGCGCCAACGCTGCACTAAATGTGGGAGCGAGCCTGCTCGCGAAAGCGGTTTAACATTCACCATTTATAGTGATTGTCAGACTGCATTCGCGAGCAGGCTCGCTCCCACATTTGTATTTGGGTGACTTCAAAACTAGCGATATGCCGTCGAAATCCCCTGGCGTTCGTCGATGCACTCCGGTGCGCCCATCTCGAACTCCCGGCAGATCAGTGGGCGTTTTTCGTAGATGGTGCACATCATCGTGTTGCGATCCAGTGCGGCGCACCAGCCGTCCTCCAGGCGCAGCATGACTTCCCCGCCCCAGTCATCGGTATCGATGAAGCGTTCAGGCACACCCGTATCGGTGATCAGCATGACTTCGAGCTGACAGCAGCAGGCAGCGCAGGTCGAGCACGTGACCTCGGGCTCCGCGATTTGCGTATGGGGGATGGTTTTCATGGCGTGCAGTGTAAGGCAGTCACCGGGGGCAGTGTGAAGGGGCTGACGGACGCTCGAGTATTGGAACGTCCGGGATACCGCCGCCAATGAGGGCGATTTTCAGGGTTGATCCTTGACCGGTGGCTGGCTGCGTACCATGGGTTTTCCGATCTCCAGTTTCACTTGGTCCGGCTGTTTGGAGAGCGGCCAGAGGGCGCCCATGAATGCCGCCGGGAAAGCGATTTCCAGCGGGCGGTCCTTGAGTTTTTCGAATATGTGCCGTGCGGCTTTTTCCACCGGCCAGCTCAAAGGCATGGAGAAATCGCTTTCCCCTGTCAGTGGCGTTTCGACAAAGCCAGGGCTGATCACCGTGAGTTCTATGCCCTCCGGGGCCAGGTCGATGCGCAGGGACTCCAACAGATTACGCAGCCCGGTCTTCGAAGCACCATACGCTTCTGTCTTGGGCAGCGGCAGATAAGTCACCGTACTGGCCATAGCCACCAAATGCGGTGCGGTGCCGGCACGCAGCATAGGCAGGGCCGCGTCGATGCAATAGCTGCTGGCCAACAGGTTGGTGCGCAGCACATGCTCGACAATTGATTCATCGAACTGCTTGGCATCCACGTACTCGCAGGTGCCCGCGTTGAGTATCACGGTGTCCAGCGAGCCCCAGTCCTCGGCAATCTGCTCGCCGATCTCGCGTACGGTCTGGCTGTTGGTCAGGTCTCCGGCGAGCACCAGCACCTGTCCCGGATAACGTTGCGACAAGACCTTGAGCGGTTCCACCGTGCGTGAGCTGACGGCCAGGTGCGCACCGGTTTTCAGGATTTCTTCGGCCAGGGCGGCACCAATGCCATTGCTGGCACCAGTCAGCCAATATCGTCGTGGGAGTGTGCGACTCATCCCAATCTCCTTTTCAACCGGGTCATTGCCCGGTCCAATACGGGTAAATGTTCATAAAGCAGAACTCCGGCATCGAGATAATCCCGATGGCGGTAACTCATGACCCAACGGCGGCGTATTGCCGCGAGGGAAGGTTTTTGAATGCCGTCAGCGCGCGCGCGCGGGAGCTGCTCAAGTCGACGATCGGTGAGGGGTAATCCACCGCACCGAACAGGCCGCCGAGATTGGCAGGGTTGTGCACGTCTTTTTTATTCAGCTCTGCCAGTTCCGGCAGCCAGCGTTTGATGAATACGCCTTCGGGGTCGAATTTTTCCGACTGGCTCAACGGGTTGAAAATCCGGAAGTAAGGCGCCGAGTCGGTGCCGGTGGAGGAACTCCACTGCCAGCCACCGTTGTTCGCCGCCAGGTCGCCATCGATCAGGTGACGCATGAAAAAGCGTTCGCCTTCGCGCCAGTCGATCAGCAGGTTTTTGCTCAGGAACATCGCTACCACCATGCGCAGGCGGTTGTGCATCCAGCCGGTTGCCAGCAGTTGGCGCATCGCGGCGTCGATGATCGGCAAGCCGGTGCGCGCCTGTTGCCAGGCGACCAGTTCTTCGGGGGCATCACGCCAGGCCAGTGCTTCGGTTTCGGGGCGAAACGCGCGGTGCCGGGACACCCGTGGGTAGCCCACCAGGATGTGTTTGTAGAACTCGCGCCACAACAACTCGTTGATCCAGGTGACGGCGCCGCTGTTGCCGCTGTCGAACTCACCTTGATTGCTGTTCAAGGCGGCGTGCAGGCATTGGCGGGGCGAAATCACCCCGGCGGCCAGATAGGCCGAGAGCTGACTGGTACCGGGCTTTGCAGGGAAATCGCGTTCGCTTTGATAGTGATCAATCTGCGTATCGGCAAAATGCTCGAGGCGATGCCTGGCTTCCGTTTCGCCAGCCGGCCACAGGCTGCGCAACGTGTCATCGGGCGTTGCGAAACCCTCGATGCTGTCGGGGATTGCATCGCTGGCAATGTTCAGCGGCGCTTGTTTTTGCGGTGCGCGGACCAGGCTGGGCAGCGAGTGGTGCAGTCGTTCGTAGCAGACTTTGCGAAACTGGCTGAAGACCTGAAAGTAAGTGCCGGTCCGGGTCAGCACACTACCGGGCTTGAACAGCAATTGATCGAGGTAGCGGTGAACCTCGATACCTACGGCCTTTAACGTCCGGGTGACCGCTGCATCCCGGCGGGATTCATGGATGCCGTATTCCTCGTTGAGGTACAGCGCGCTGACCTGCCACTGTCGGCACAGGTCCAGCAGTACGCCTGGCGCGTCCTCCCAGCGCGGTGCCCGGCGGATCAGCAGGGGAATGTTCAGTCGACCCAGTTCTCGGCTCAACTCGCGCAGGTTACGCAGCCAGAAGTCCACTTTGCAGGGCGCATCGTCGTGTTCCAGCCATTGTTCCGGGCTCAGCAGATATACCGCCACGCAGGGGCCGCGAGCCGCGGCGGCCGAGAGGGCGGTGTTGTCATGCAGGCGCAAGTCGCTGCGTAGCCAGATCAACTGCATTTTGGTATCCACGCGATTCATTTAAATCAGCCCGCGCTGAACGAGTGCCTGATGTGCCGACAACGGATCTTCGGCCAGGTACAAATCAGCGATCTCGGAAGTACTTGCGGACAACTCTGTCTGGTGGATGCAGACCGTTGGTCCGGCAATCATTTTTGGGCAACCGACGCCTTTGAAAAGTTTCGTCAGTTGCGCAAGGTTAATGGCCTTGCTTGAGTACAGCAGAACCCCACGGGGTTGCAGCAGTTCGACCGCCAATGCCAGTTCGCCGACAGGCAGTGGCCCGTCGAAGACCTCCACCGGGCAATCCGCACTGCTGACAAGCCAGGCTGTCAGCCATAGATGCGGTTCCATGGGCAGGTCCGAGTGGTTGATCAACAGCAGTGGCGCAGTGCGCAACTGACGATTGTTATGGTAGATGCGTGCGCCGAATTTGCTGCGTAACCAGGCACAAAAAAAGCGCTGTTCCATCTGAACTCCGAACTGGCCTTGCCAGCGATGCTCCAGGGCGGCCAGCAAAGGCATCAGCAACTGCTCGCACAGGGTGCGTGGCGGATACAACGCCATGGCCTGATTGACGCTGTCATCCAGGGCGCGCTCCTGCAATCCGCTGACAGCCTGCAGCAATGTTTGCAGCAAGATGTGCCAATCGTTGTCGACGCACTCGCTGAAGGCTTGTGGCGTATCGAGCAATTGCTTGACCTGGCTGACGGCAACGCCACGGTTGAGCCAGGTGAGGATGGCCTGGATCCGTTGTACATGGTCGACTGAGAACAACCGATGCCCCTTGGGTGTGCGATGCGGCACGATCAGGCCATAGCGGCGCTCCCAGGCGCGCAGGGTCACGGCATTGACACCCGTTTGCCGCGCCACTTCACGGATCGGCAACCAGCCTTCTTCCAGCGCCTGTTTCAAGTCATCGCCGAGGCCTTCGCGGGCGCTGGTGTCGAGTGCTTTTTTCATTAGATGGCGTTTCGCAGGCTGAGGTTTTCCGGGTGCGGTTGCAGGTAAGCCTGTTGTGTTATGTACGGATCGGGGTGTTGGCGAAAGTGATGTTTAAGCAGCGTCAGCGGCACCACCAGCGGCACGATGCCCTGGCGGTACTGGCTGATCACGTGCTGCATTTCCTGTTTGTCTTCGCGACTGATGGCCTGTTTCAGATAGCCACTGAGGTGTTGCAGGACGTTGGTATGGGTGCGGCGGGTGGCGCATTTTTTCAGCGCCGACATCAACTCGCTGAAATAGCGCGGGCCAAGTTCCTCTGGATCGGTATGTCCCATGTTGCCCAGCAGGCGCCCCAGGGTTCTGTATTGCACCGGGTTGTGGGCCATCAGCAGGTACTTGTAACGCGAGTGAAAGTCCGTGAGGCCGTGCCGGGTCAGGCCTTCCTCGCGTAGTTGCTGCCAGGCGCTGTAGGCGAACACGCGGGTGAGGAAGTTTTCCCGCAGCACCGGATCGTTGAGCCGGCCATCTTCCTCTACCGGCAAGTCCGGGCGTAGCAGGCAAAAGGCCCGGGCGTAGATGCCGCGACCGCCACCGTCAACCCGTGCACCGTTGGCGTGGTAGACCTTGACCCGCTCCAGGCCGCAGGACGGGGAGTTGTGCATGAAAATGTAGCCGCAGATATCCCCCAACTGCACTGCCATCTCCCGGCCGTAGGTAGCCAGCGGTTGAGTCACGTCAAGGTTGTGATCGAGGGTGCCCACGGCTTCGGGTCGGTCTGCACTGCCCACCAGCCGAATCGGTTGGCGGGGTACGCCCAAGCCAATGGCCACTTCCGGGCACACCGGGATGAAATCGAAGTAATCAGCGAGGGTGCGGCTGCACAAGCGCGATTCCTTGTGCCCGCCATTGTAACGCACGTCGAGCCCCATCAGGCAGGCGCTGATGGCGATTTTCGGTTTGGCGGGGGCGTGGAGCATAGGAGCACCTCGAATCAGAACCTGTACAAACATTTAGGTCTGTACAAGATAACTTCATCATAGATTCGAAGTTATACGAGTCAATTTTTTTGTATAAGTTTTTGATGGGCTGCTGTCCAGGGCGACAGCAGCGATTTGTTCGGATCGATGCGCTTTACTGCAGGTGCTCGTGCAAGCGACGGGCGGCTTCCTGGCCGCTGAGCCAGGCCCCTTCGACGCGTCCGGACAGGCACCAGTCGCCACAGGCGTACAGCCCCAGGTCGGCATCGGCCAGGGTGCCCCATTCGTGATTGCTGGCGGGGCGGGCGTAGAGCCAGCGGTGGGCGAGGCTGAAGGTCGGTGCGGGCATGGAATCGTGCAGCAGTTCGGCGAAGGCACCATGCAGCTGTTCGATCACGGCTTCCTTGGGCAGGTCAATGTGCTGGCGACTCCAGGCGCTGGTGGCGTGCAGGACCCAGGTATCGAGGGTGTTGTCGCGCCCGGGTTTGCTGCGGTTGCGCGCCAGCCAGTCGAGTGGGCTGTCCTGGACGAAGCAGCCCTCGATGGGGGTTTCCAGAGGCGTTTCGAAGGCCAGGGCGACGGCCCAGGTCGGGTCCATTTTCACCCCGGCGGCGGCTCCGGCGAGTTTCGGTGCTGTTGCCAGCAAAGCCGTTGCCTGTGGGGCTGGCGTGGCGATGACCACGTGGCTGAATGGTCCGTGGGTGAAGCCCTCGGCGTCCTGCAGATGCCAGTGTTCCTCACCGCGATAGACCTCGGTGATCCGACAGGCGAAATGCACTTCAAGATCGCCGAGCAGGGCGCGGGTGATGGCACTCATGCGGGGCGTGCCGACCCAGCGGGTCTGCTCGTCCGGCGACAGGTTGAGTTGGCCGCCATGGTAGGTATACAGCTGCGGCGCCCACTCGGCGACCCAGCCCTTGGTCTGCCAGCGCTGGACTTCAGTGACAAAGCGCCGGTCACGGGCGGTGAAATATTGCGCGCCCATGTCAAGAGCCCCCGCATCGCTGCGCTTGCTCGACATGCGTCCGCCGCTGCCGCGGCTTTTATCGAACAATTGAACCACGTGCCCGAGGTCAGTCAGGGCCTGGGCGGCGGAGAGTCCGGCAATGCCGGTGCCAATGATTGCGATAGGTACAGTCATAGGGGCCTCGTTTACCTTTCTGTACAGACTACGCCGGGGTTCAAACCTGTACAATATTGTCTTTTGGTATAACTTTTAGCGTTCTCGTTCTGGCAGCTTGGCCTATTGTTAAACACAGAGCCTGCTCGATACCAAAGATCCCTGCTTATAAAAATAGACTAACGGACAGGGTAAAACGCCACGCGAGGAAGAAGTCATGCACATATTGCTGACCGGCGGTACTGGTTTGATAGGACGTCAGCTTTGCCGGCACTGGTCTGGCCAGGGATATCGCCTGACGGTCTGGAGTCGCCGGCCTGAAAAAGTCGCGAAAACATGTGGTGCCCAGGTGCGTGGAATCGCCCGGCTGGAGGACCTGGGGCAGGAACCGGTGGATGCGGTCGTCAATCTGGCCGGTGCGCCGATTGCCGACCGGCCCTGGACGCACAAGCGTAAAGCCTTGTTGTGGAGCAGCCGCATCACCCTGACCGAAACCCTGCTGGCGTGGCTCGAAGGTCGCGAGCAGAAACCCCGGGTGTTGATTTCCGGTTCGGCTGTCGGCTGGTATGGCGATGGCGGCGAGCGTGAACTGACTGAAGATTCGCGGCCGATCAGCGAGGACTTCGCCAGCCAGTTATGCATCGCCTGGGAGGAGACTGCGCAGCGGGCCGAAGCGCTGGGCATTCGTGTCATTCTCATCCGGACCGGGCTGGTGCTGTCGGCCGAAGGCGGCTTTTTGTCGCGGCTGTTACTGCCATTCAAGCTGGGTCTGGGAGGGCCGATCGGCAACGGCCGGCAATGGATGCCATGGATTCACATCGACGATCAAATCGCCCTGATTGATTTTCTTCTGCATCGCAACGAGGCCGGCGGTCCTTATAATGCGTGCGCGCCCAAACCGGTTCGCAACCGCGAGTTTGCCAGGACGCTGGGCAGTGTGCTGCGTCGCCCGGCGTTCATGCCAATGCCGACCTTTGCATTGAAGGTGGGGCTTGGCGAATTGTCGCTGTTGCTGCTGGGCGGCCAACGGGCTACCCCGGTGCGTTTGTTACAGGCCGGTTTCACTTTCAAGTTCACGGATTTGCGCGCGGCTTTGGACGATCTGTCCGGTCGCCTTTGAAATAGGACGTTGCATGACCGATCACGCGTTGCTTCTGGTCAACCTGGGCTCACCTGCCTCCACCTCGGTGGCTGATGTGCGCAGCTACCTCAATCAGTTTCTGATGGACCCGTACGTGATCGACCTGCCATGGCCGGTGCGACGGCTGCTGGTGTCGCTGATCCTGATCAAGCGTCCCGAGCAGTCGGCCCATGCCTATGCCTCGATCTGGTGGGACGAGGGTTCGCCGCTGGTGGTGCTCAGCCGCCGCCTGCAACAAGCGATGAGCCGTCAATGGCAGCACGGCCCGGTGGAACTGGCGATGCGTTACGGCGAGCCGTCGATTGAATCGACGCTGGAGCGCATGGTTGCCGCGGGGCACAAGCGAATTACGCTGGCGCCGCTCTATCCACAGTTCGCCGACAGTACCACCACCACGGTCATCGAAGAGGCCAGGCGCGTGGTGCGCGAGAATAAGCTCGACGTGCAGTTGTCGGTGCTCCAGCCTTTCTACGATCAACCGGAGTACCTCGATGCGCTGGTGGCCACGACCCGGCCGCATTTGCAGCAGGGCTTCGATCACTTGCTGATGAGTTTTCACGGCTTGCCGGAACGGCATCTGAAGAAGCTCAACCCCGGTCACAGCTTCGACGGTGGCGGTGACTGCTGCGCCGGTGCGCCGCCAGAAGTGGTCGCCACCTGTTATCGCGGCCAATGCCTGCGTACGGCGGCAGAGGTGGCTAAACGCTTGGGGTTGTCAGAGGGCCAGTGGTCGGTGTCGTTCCAGTCGCGCCTTGGACGCGCCAAATGGATCGAACCCTACACCGAAGCGCGCCTCGATGAGTTGGCCAAAAGCGGCGTGAAAAAGATTCTGGTGATGTGTCCGGCGTTCGTTGCCGATTGCATCGAGACTCTGGAAGAGATTGGTGATCGCGGCAAGGAGCAGTTCCGCGAAGCGGGAGGCGAGGAGTTGGTGCTGGTGCCGTGCCTCAACGATGACCCACATTGGGCGCGGGCGTTGAGTGCGTTGTGCGAAAGGGCGCCATTGGCGCTTTAAAAGCTTCGCGAGCAGGCTCGCTCCCACCATTTGGAATACATTTCCTCCTGTGGGAGCGAGCCTGCTCGCGAAAGCTATTTCATTAACAGCAAAGCTCTTGAGGCATTACAGCAGCGGCTCATTCGTCTTCTTGTGCTTCCAGCTGTCATTGCCCGGCAGGATCAGGTTCAAGCCGATCGCCACCACCGCGCACAGTGCGATGCCTTTGAGGCCGAAATCGTCCGGTCCGGTGCCGGTGCCGATCAGCACGCCGCCGATCCCGAATACCAGGGTCACCGAAACAATCACCAGATTGCGTGCCTCGCCCAGATCGATCTTGTGGCGGATCAGCGTATTCATCCCCACCGCCGCAATCGAACCGAACAACAGGCACAGGATTCCGCCCATTACCGGCACCGGGATGCTTTGCAGCAGTGCGCCGAATTTGCCGATGAACGCCAGGCTGATGGCGAAGATCGCCGCCCAGGTCATGATTTTCGGGTTGTAGTTCTTGGTCAGCATGACCGCGCCAGTCACTTCGGCGTAGGTAGTGTTGGGCGGGCCGCCGAACAGACCGGCCGCCGTGGTGGCAAGGCCGTCGCCGAGCAGGGTGCGGTGCAGGCCGGGCTTCTTCAGGTAATCACGACCGGTCACGCTCCCCACGGCAATCACGCCGCCGATGTGCTCGATGGCCGGGGCCAGGGCCACCGGAACGATGAACAGAATCGCCTGCCAGTTGAATTCCGGCGCGGTGAAGTTCGGAATGGCGAACCACGGTGCCGCAGCAATCTTCGCGATATCGACCACGCCGAAGTAGAACGACATGCCAAAACCCACCAGCACGCCGGAGATGATCGGCACCAGGCGGAAGATGCCCTTGCCGAATACCGCAACGATCAGTGTGGTCAGCAGTGCGGGCATGGAGATCATCATCGCCGTCTGGTAATGAATCAATTCACTGCCGTCGCCGGCCTTGCCCATGGCCATGTTGGCGGCAATCGGCGCCATGGCCAGGCCAATCGAAATGATCACCGGCCCGATCACCACTGGCGGCAACAGGCGGTCGATGAAACCGGTGCCTTTGATCTTCACCGCCAGGCCGAGGAAGGTGTAGACGAAACCGGCCGCCATCACGCCGCCCATGGTCGCGGCCAGGCCGAACTGGCCCTTGGCGAGAATGATCGGGGTGATGAAGGCGAAGCTCGATGCCAGGAACACTGGCACCTGGCGCCCGGTGACGATCTGGAACAGGATTGTCCCCAGGCCGGCGGTGAACAGCGCCACGTTCGGGTCGAGGCCAGTGATCAGCGGCATCAACACCAGGGCACCGAAGGCCACGAACAGCATCTGTGCACCCGACAGCACCGTGCGCCAGAGCGGATCGTTGAACTCTTGCTGCATGGTCACGCGTCCTTCTGCTTGGTGCCGAAGATCTTGTCACCGGCATCGCCCAACCCCGGGATGATGTAACCGTGTTCGTTCAGTTTTTGATCAATGGACGCGGTGTAGATGATTACGTCCGGGTGAGCTTTTTCGACCACCGCGATGCCTTCTGGCGCGGCGACCAGCACCATGGCGCGGATGTCCTTGCAGCCGGCCTTTTTCAGCAGGTCGATGGTGGCAACCATCGAGCCCCCGGTGGCGAGCATCGGGTCGATGATCATCGCCAGGCGTTCGTCGATCTCTGGCACCAGTTTCTCGAGGTAGGTGTGGGCCTCGAGGGTTTCCTCGTTACGGGCCACGCCCACGGCGCTGACCTTGGCGCCCGGGATCAGGCTGAGCACGCCTTCGAGCATGCCGATGCCGGCGCGCAGGATCGGCACCACGGTGATTTTCTTGCCGGCGATTTTCTCCACCGATACGGTGCCGCACCAGCCTTCGATATCGTAGGCCTCCAGCGGCAGGTCTTTGGTGGCTTCATAGGTCAGCAGGGCGCCGACTTCCTGAGCGAGCTCGCGGAAATTCTTCGTGCTGATGTCTGCGCGGCGCATAAGGCCAAGTTTATGACGGATCAGCGGGTGGCGGATCTCATGGATGGGCATGGGGAAAGGCTCCGGCGGCGGGCAAAAAAACCGGCCTAGATTAATCTATCCGAGGGTGTTGTCCTATAGACATACAGTACGTTAGTCCACAAACGCTTGATCTGACCGAGCGGGATGCGTACCTTTGCCCGCTTTTCCTGTTTCCGCCACCCCTTGGAGAGCGCCATGTCCGCTGATCTCGAGCATATCCGTCAAATCATGCGAGAGGCTGACTGCCTGTACACCGAAGCTGAAGTCGAGGCGGCCATCGCCCGCGTCGGTGCACAAATCAACGAACAAATGGCCGACAGCAACCCGGTGGTGTTCTGCGTGATGAACGGCGGGCTGATTTTCTCCGGCAAGCTGCTGACCTATCTGCAGTTCCCGCTGGAGGCGTCCTACCTGCACGCCACCCGCTATCGCAACGAAACCAGTGGCGGCGACCTGTTCTGGAAAGCCAAGCCGGAAGTGTCTTTCATCGACCGTGATGTGTTGATCATCGACGACATTCTCGACGAAGGTCACACCTTGGGCGCGATCATCGACTTCTGCAAACACGCTGGCGCACGTAAAGTGCACACCGCCGTGCTGATCGACAAAGACCACGATCGCAAGGCCCGTCCTGACCTCAAGGCCGACTTCGTCGGTTTGCCGTGCGTCGACCGCTACATCTTTGGTTACGGCATGGACTACAAGGGCTACTGGCGCAACGCCAACGGAATTTTCGCCGTTAAAGGAATGTAATAAATGGATACGCCTCGCTTTCTGGATCAGACGTTGTTCGCCGAACTGGCCGGGAAAGCCGCGGCCAATCCTCGTGGGCGTCAGCATCACAACTTCCATCAGATGGAAGATGCTTGCCATCGCATGGCGGTGGGGTTGCAGCCGTCCACGTATATCCCGCCTCACCGGCATCTGGGCGACAACAAGGCCGAAACCCTGTTGGTCCTCAAGGGGCGGCTGGGTGTGTTGATCTTTGATGAGACCGGTGCGGTGCTGAGCAAGACCGTGCTTGAGGCTGGCGGCGACTGTGTTGGCGTGGACCTGCCAACCGGTGTGTTCCACGGTCTGGTGGTGCTGGAAGCCGACAGCCTGATGTTCGAATGCAAGGCCGGTCCTTATCGCCCGGTGGGTGAAGGCGAACTCGCGCATTGGGCGCCGCGCGAAGGCGAGCCCGGTGTTGCCGAGTACCAGGCCTGGATGCGCGCGCAGTTCGATTGATCCGCCCTTCTGTAGGAGCGGGTGCCCGCTTGCGGCATGCTCGCGATGGACGCAAGAACACCACGGGGTATCAGTCACCCCGCGTAATCGTTGACGACCATCGCGAGCGTGCTCGCTCCTACAGGAGATGTGTACGACGTTACGCCGCCCCCGGAGCCCGTCATGAGCCCTTTGATCCGCTGCTGCGCCGCTCTATTGCTCACTTTCAGCCTGCCCTTGGCCGCCGCCCCTGCGCCGATGCATGCGCAATTTTTGCCACCGGATGACCTGACCCTGCGTGACGCCGAGCCCGAGCAGCAACAGTTGCTGCAAGTCACCGAGTATTCGGTGGTGGTCGGCAATCAGCGTCAGTCCAATCAGCAGCCGATTCCGGTCACTTCGCCGTTGTTGATCCGCCTCAAGGGCAAATCCCTGAACAAGGGAGCGACGATCAATCAAGTGTTGGTCAACTTCGATGGCGAGAGCAAGAGCCTGAAAAAGCCGGTCTACGACGATCAGAGCAAGACTCTGGCGCTGTATTACCCGCTGGCTCAGTACCGGGTGATCATCGATCTGTTGCGCAATGACACCGTGTATTGCCAGTTCCTCAGCTACGCCAACGGCCATATCTGGGCTGATCTGCACACCGGCAGCGTTCGTCCGCGTTGAGCCTTGAGCCCACGCGGGGGTAAACTGCCCGCCCCGTGAAATGTCTGCGAGCTGGAGCCGGCAATGCGTAAAGATAAAAAACAAGTGATTGGTGACGAGATCGGCGATGAGCAGATCAAGTTGTTCCTCGATTTCGAACCGGTCGACGCGACTTCTCCGTCTCTGCACAAGCTGGTCAAGGCCTACCGTGGCCTGCGCATCGACGATTTCGAGCGTTTCCTGACGTTTTTCGTCGAGGCGGGTTACGACGTGAATGGCAAGGATGAGCACGGCAATGACTTCGTTGCCCTGATCAAGGATCAGCGCAATGCACCGGATTACATCGAACTGATCGAAAAAATTCGCGGTTGAGTCAATCTCAGCCATAAAAAAACGCCCCGTCCTCAGTGAGGGCGGGGCGTTTTTCATGAGGCCGAATCAAGCGTAGCTTTCGGTCTCGCTGCTGGCTTCAACCAGTTCCAGGGCAACGTTGTTCTGCGTGTTGATCTTGCGATACAGCGCAGCGTCGGCTTCCAGAGCCTTTTCCCGGGCCGGGAAGATCTCTGCCAGCTTGGCAGCCCATTCGCCCTTGGCCTTGGTCGGGAAGCATTTTTCGATCAGCTCGAGCATGATCGAAACGGTCACCGAGGCACCTGGCGAAGCGCCGAGCAGTGCCGCCAGGGAACCGTCCTTGGCCGCGACCAGTTCGGTACCGAATTGCAGGACGCCGCCTTTTTTCGGGTCTTTCTTGATGATCTGCACCCGTTGGCCGGCCACTTCCAGGCGCCAGTCTTCGGCTTTCGCTTGCGGGTAGAAGCGACGCAGGGATTCCAGGCGCTGCTCCATCGACTGCATCACTTCGCTGACCAGGTACTTGGTCAGGTCCATGTTGTTTTTTGCCACCGCCAGCATCGGGCCGATGTTGCCGGCGCGAACCGACATTGGCAGGTCCATGAAGGAACCGTGCTTGAGGAACTTGGTGGTGAAACCGGCGTACGGTCCGAACAGCAGGGACTTCTTGCCATCGACCACGCGGGTGTCCAGGTGCGGCACGGACATCGGTGGCGAGCCCACGGCGGCCTGGCTGTACACCTTGGCCTGGTGGTGCTTGACCACTTCCGGGTTGTCGCAGCGCAGCCACTGGCCGCTGATCGGGAAGCCGCCGAAGCCCTTGCTTTCTTCGATGCCCGAAGCTTGCAGCAGCGGCAATGCCGCGCCACCAGCGCCGAGGAAGACGAATTTGGCGTCGACTTCACGGGTGTTGCCGCTGTTGACGTCCTTGATGCTGACGGTCCAGCCGCCATTGCTGCGCTTGAGGCCGGTCACGCGCTTGCAGTACTTGACCTGGGCATCGGGTGCGCTGGTCAGGTGCTTGAGCAACTGGTTGGTCAGGGCGCCGAAGTTGACGTCGGTGCCATTGATCACGCGGGTGGCGGCGAGGGTTTCGCCAGCGTCGCGTCCAGGCATCATCAATGGCATCCACTCTGCCATCTTGGCCTTGTCTTCGGTGTATTCCATGTCGGCGAAGGCGTGGTGCTTGCTCAGCACCCTGAAGCGCTCCTTGAGGAAGGAAACGCCGCTGTCGCCCTGCACGTAGCTCAGGTGCGGAACAGGACTGATGAAGGATTTGCACGAGCCGAAGGTGCCTTTTTTGGTCAGGTACGACCAGAACTGCTTCGACACCTCGAACTGGGTGTTGATGTGCACGGCTTTCTTGATGTCGACGGTGCCATCGGCAGCCTGCGGCGTGTAGTTCAACTCGCACAGACCGGCGTGACCGGTACCGGCGTTGTTCCACGGGTTGGAACTCTCCGCGGCACCGGAATCCATCAGCTCGACGACTTCCAGCTTGATCGCGGGGTCGAGCTCTTTGAGCAGTACCGCAAGGGTGGCACTCATGATGCCGGCCCCAACCAGTACTACGTCGACTGCTTCGTTATGCGCCATTTAACGCGTCTCCAAAATCTGCAGCACCAAATTGTCGGCATGGCTGCCAGGAGTGACGGGGCGTATCAGTGTTGCCCCAGGTACCCATGGCAGGATCGCCATGTCCGAATCTTCGCAATTTATCGCAACTTCGACGGACGCTACCTGCCGGGCCTATGAGCCATATGAACTCATTTCAGCGTGCGGGAGGCAATTCGACTTATGGTCGATACATCCGTTTGTGCAACCAAATCCGTAGCGGACAGGCTTCAGGCTCCGGTGTTCGAGGAATACTCGGTCCTGTGTCGTTGGGCTGTTGTAGACGCTAATGGTGCATGTTCAGACGCAAAACTATTCATTTGCTCGCCACACTCTTGTGAAGTTGTGAAAACCCGTTTTTTTCACGCTCTTTTGAAGACGTGAACCTCAAAAAGGGCTGTCCCAGCCTGGCACCGTGCCCGGATGGATTGCCGCCATGGGATGCAGGACGGGCAAAACGGGCAAACAGCTCAGTGACCGAGCGTAATGACAGCTCTGCAGATTCGCGAAAAGTGGAGTTTTTGCTCAACAAAACAGCAAGCGCGCCAGCTTCACTCGATCTGTGTGGGCGGCTCTCTGTGGGCGGTGCGGGGTGTCGATACAAGCGTATTGACGATGCTGCGAGGCCCGATCAGGAGACGTCCTTATAATCGGGGGGAGATTGTATCTAAGAAACGCAGGGAAATGGTCGTGTTTAATGACTTTTATTAGGTGTTTGGTCAGGTTGTCAGCGCTTGTTGCGCGCGCGAGCGTGGCTGCTGCTGTTGCGAAACGATGCGGACACCGGCCGGAAGCGGCTGGTTCAGCCAGTTCAGGCGGATCTCTTCGACCTCGACCCAGCCGTCGCCCATGGGCTGGAGACTGCACTGTTTGAAGGCCTGGCAGTGGCCGTTGCGGTCGAGCAGGGCGAAGCAGCGGTGCAGTGGGCGTGGCGCGAACAGAGAGATCAGATGGCGCATGGCGAAGTACCGTGTGGGTGACTGCCGAGAAGATTGCCTTCAGGCCGTTACGTGCAAGTGTAGGAGTGGTGACATCTGTGTGACAGGAACCGCTTTCCCAGGGGGGTGTCAGAGTATTCATCAAACACTGTGAGGTGCTGGTTCCCCGCAGTGGCGCACCGCTATACTGCCGGCCTGTTTGTGCCTGATTCTGGAGAGAAGAGCATGTTGCAACGCCTGTTGTTCGGTTTGATCACTGTGACCAGTTTGACCCTGGTTGGCTGCGCCAACAGCCCGCAACAACTGAGCCCGGAACCCAAACTGACCGCCCAGTTGGCCCCGGTCGGCCATGGCCAGCCCGTCGTGGTGCGTGTAGTGGACGGTCGTCCGTCACCGACGCTGGGCACCCGTGGCGGCCTGTACCCGGAGACCAGTGCAGTCACCGTGCAGAGCGCGCAGATCCTGCCGAAGCTGCAGGCCCAGGCTGAAGCTGCCGTGCGTCTGTTGGGCTTTACCCCGACGAACAATGCCATGAATGCACCGCAACTGACCGTGACCCTCACAGAGTTGAAGTACCAGTCGCCCAAGGAAGGCATGTACGTGACCGAAGCCACCATCGGCGCAACGTTCCGCTCCGATGTACAGAACGCCAACCGTCGCTACAGCGGCCGTTATGGTTCGTCCCTGGACCAGCGCTTCGGTATGGCGCCGAACCAGGAAACCAACACCAAGCTGGTCGGCGATGTGCTGAGCGATGCGTTGACCCGCCTGTTCAAGGACCCGACCGTGGGTCAGATCCTCGGCGAGTAACGCGCCTTCCTGTAGGAGCGAGCATGCTCGCGATGAGGCCGTCACATTCAACATCATTGTTGTCTGTCTGGCCGCCATCGCGAGCATGCTCGCTCCTACAGGGGATCAGTGGTGTCAGGCTGCTTGCGAGTAGAAGTCCAGCACGCTCACACCGGTCAGCAGGTCCGTTTCCGGCAAATCCGCATGTTGATGCCCGCCCAGGGCGCAATACACCAGCCAATGGCGGTCTTGAACGTTGAAGGCGAGGCTGCCGACGAGAGCTTGCTGCTCTTCGCTGGGGGTGATGAGGTAAAGACGATCCTGATTTTCGGCGTGGAGCATGACGTAGTCCGTGTCGGTTTCGAGGTGCGCATGGTCGCCGATTCAGATGACGAAGCCATGACGCAGGGCAGCCATTGATCATTTGCTTTGTTATTTGTCGGAAACAGAGGGCAAGTGCACAGGCTTTCGGTAGAATCCGCGCCGCGGTCGCCGGTCGGCACCTGCCACCTGTTTTACTTGAGGTTTGTGATGTCGCTGCACTTGATGACGCTGTTTACCGCCCATCCCGCCAAATTGATCAATCTGCTGGCCTTGCTGTTTGCCTTCCCGGGCGGCTGGTTGCTGCACAGCACCCGTCGTCGCGAACTGCGCGCGCTGGCCAGTTTGCAGGCAAAGCGCCAGAGCAGCCCCAACGTAGAGCCCACGCTGGACTGGGTGACCTTGCGCACGAACCGGTTTTTCTACATCTTCGGTTTCGCCTGCATGGGGATGGCGCTGCTGGTGTCCTGGATCAGCACTCAGGTCTGAATCTGAAATAGACCCTGTGGCGAGGGGGCTTGCCCCCGTTGGGCTGCGAAGCGGCCCTGAAACCTACGAGGGTTTCCTGCCCACATTGCTCGCCTGTCGAGTCGACGACGGCTTCGCCGCCGAACGGGGGCAAGCCCCCTCGCCACAAAAAGGGCCGTTTTTGTATCCAGCGAAAGCCGCTTACAGCGGCAACCCTGCCTTCACCCGGTACTGATTGCGCACCGGCGTCGCATATTGCAGCACCAGGAATGGACGATGCTCTTCAGGGCAGGCGTCCAGGCGGCGTTGCCATTCTTCCTGGGCCTTGGCCAGTTCCTCGGCCGGGAACACTTCGGCGGCTTTCGGTACCTGCAGTTGCGGATCAGCGTCTTTCCACTGCGCATAAGCCAGGTAGTGCACCGGGAACAAGCGATAGCCGCTGAGGATTTGCTTGTCCATCTCGACCGCCAATTGCTTGGTGTCCTCGAACAGTTCGGTGATCGGCGCGGCAAAGTTCACATGCACCCGGCCCTTGTAGCCGGTAATGCCCTTGGCGATGCTCACGTCATCCTCGCCTGGCGCCTTGGTGTAGCTGCCGGTGGTCGCGCGGATGTAAAGCTCGCGGGCCTTGGCCTGATCGCACGGGTCGTACTCGTAGCTGATCGAAACCGGGGTCAGGTTCAGCGACTGGATGACCTCGCCGAACGGCTCGTCCTTGCGGCTCATGTGGAACATCTTGAGGATCGCCGATTCGGTACGGTCGTCACCGTCCTTGGCGCGTCCTTCGGCCTGGGCGATCCAGATCGAGGCGCAATCGTTGCGGATCGAATGGTTGATGTACGCCGACAACAGTTGGTAAGCCGCCATTTTCTCCCGGCGACCGCTGATCGAGCGGTGCACGATGAAGCTCTTGTTCAGGCGCATCAGGTCGCTGACGAAAGGCTTTTGCAGCAAGTTATCGCCAATGGCGATGCGCGGGGTCGGCAGGCCTGCGTGGTACACGGCGTAGTTGACGAAGGCCGGGTCCATCACGATATCGCGGTGGTTGGCGATGAACAGGTAGGCGCTGCCGGACTTGAATTGCTCCACCCCGGTATAAGTGACGCCGTCGGTGGCGCGTTCGATGGTGTGGTCGACGTAATGCTCGACTTTGTCCTGTAGCGTGGCCACGGAGGTAATGCCGGCAAACTCACGGCGCAGCCGATGGGCTATAAGTGGTTTGAGTGCCCAGCCTAAAGCGCCGGCGAAGCGCGGGAAGCGGAAGTGGGTGAGGATATCTAGAAACGCCTTGTCGCCGAGCAGTCGTGCCAGCACTGCCGGGACTTCACTGTCGTCGTAAGGTCGGATGGCATCGAATTCGCCCATCATGCTCTCTTGTTAGAAACGGCTAGGGTAAGTAAAGGTTCTGATCGAAAACCGGCGGGGCACGGTCTGAAAAAGTAGCCAGACAAAAATAGCCCTGCAAACAGACCGGCGATTATACGCACAAGTCACCTGGGAGACCGCGATGCTGGAAGACGCGTTTTATGAATGTCCGTACTGTGGTGAGGAAGTCGAGACGACGGTGGATTTGTCCGGTGGCGATCAGACCTATATCGAGGACTGTCAGGTGTGCTGCCGGCCGATCACCTTCGTGTTGCAGGTTCATGAAGAGGAATGGCATCTCGAAGTGTTCAGTGAAAACGACTGAGGGGCGTGTATGCAGCGCATCTACGATCCGGAGAACTTGATGGAAGGCGAGTTGCTGCAAGGCATGCTCGCCAGCGAGGGCATTGAGGCGCATCTGGTGGGCCGTGATCTGCTTGGCGGTTCCGGGGAGTTGCCGATCTATGGTCTGCTTGGGCTGTCGGTCGAGAACGACCAGGCCGAATACGCCCGCGAGCTGATCACCGCGTACAATGCTGCGCTGCCGCTGCCCGGCGATGAACCGGACAGCTTTCCCGGCACGCTGGTCTGTTAGGCTGGCGTTCGTTTGATCAAGAGTTGTGTTGCCCCATGTGTGGACGTTATGCCCTGTTTCGCTGGAACCCCGCCTTTGCTGCGCTGCCCGGTTTTCCCGCCGATCAGCAGGCGCAGTGGAACATTTCTCCCAACGATTCGGTGTTGATGCTGCGGGCCGGGCCTGACGGCCAGCGTATGCTGGCCCGTGCCCGCTGGGGCCTGACGCCACCCTGGCTGACCGACCTGTCTCGTACTCCGGCCCACGCCCGCGCCGAAACCGTTGCCGAGCAACCGATGTTCCGTGAAGCCCTGCGCTTGCGCCGCTGCCTGTTGCCGGCCAATGGTTTCTACGAATGGCGCGGCACGACGCGCAAGCGCCCGTACTGGCTGACACCGGGGGAGGGCTCGTCATTGTTCTTTGCGGCGATCTGGGAAGCGTATCCAGTGCAGGAGCAGGTCTGGCTGAGTACCGCCGTGATAACCCAGCCGGCGGCGAGCCAGCGGCGCCCGTTGATTCTTGATGAGGCGGGGCAGGCGGCGTGGCTGGATCCCGAGACGCCATTGCATGCGTTACAAGCCTTGCTGGCCAGCGAGCCTGCCGCATTGCGCGAACGGGTGCTGGCCAACATGGTGAATGATCCGAAGCTCAATGGCCCGGAGTGTCTCACTCCGGGTTGATTCGGCGCCAGTTCAGGCCCCTTCGCGAGCAGGCTCGCTCCCACAGGGATTTGTGGTGTTCACAAAACCTGTGGGAGCGAGCTTGCTCGCGATGGGGCCTTGGGATCAAACCCTGAACTGATTGATCAACCGCCGCTGCTGCTCGGCCAGCCTGGTCAAGTCCGCACTCGCCGCGCTCGACTCATCCGCGCCGCCGGCCACTTCGTTGGCCACCTGGCCGATGTTGATCACGTTGCGGTTGATGTCATCGGCTACGGCACTTTGCTCCTCGGCCGCGCTGGCAATCTGGGTGTTCATGTCGTTGATCACCGATACCGCCTGAGTGATGGTCTCCAGGGCTTCGGCGGCCTTGGAAGCGTGCAACACGCTTTCATCCGTGCGGTTCTGGCTGTCTTCCATGACTCGTACCACATCCCGCGTGCCTTGCTGCAGTTGCTGGATCATGGCCTGGATTTCTTCGGTGGCCTTTTGTGTCTTCTGCGCCAGGTTGCGCACCTCGTCGGCCACTACGGCAAAGCCGCGGCCCTGTTCACCGGCGCGGGCGGCTTCGATGGCTGCGTTCAGGGCCAGCAGGTTGGTCTGCTCGGCGATCCCGCGAATGGCGGTGAGGATGGCGTTGATGTTTTCGCTGTCCTTGGCCAGGGTTTGCACCACGCCGACGGCCCGGCCGATCTCCACGGCGAGGGCGCCAATCGAGTTCGAGGTGTCGCGCACGATCTGCATGCCCTGGCTGGCGGCCTGATCGGCATGACTGGCGGCCTGCGCGGCCTGGGTCGCATTGCGTGCCACGTCCTGGGCGGTGGCGGTCATTTCCTGCACGGCGGTGGCCACCTGATCGATCTCGGCCATCTGCTTGTGCACACCGGTGTTGGTGCGGATGGCGATGTCGGCGGTGTGTTCCGACGAATCGCTGACGCTCTGCACCGACGTCACCACTTGAGTGATCATCGCCTGCAACTTGGCCAGGAAAGTGTTGAAGCCTTTGGCGATCGAGCCCAGCTCATCGGCGCGGTCGCTGGTCAGGCGCCGTGTCAGGTCACCTTCGCCCTGGGCGATATCGTTGAGCATGGCGACCATTTGCTTAAGTGGGCGAGCGATACCGTGGCCCACCAGCCAGATCACCAGCAGACCGATACCGGCAATCACCAGGCCGACCATCGCCATGCCGAAGGTGTCGGATTTGCGTTGTGCGTCCAGGTCGGCCTGGAGTTTTTGCAGGTCGGCCATGACCGCGTCCAGCGGCAATTGCAGCATCAGAGTCCAGCGGGCGTCGGTCTGGCCGATGCCGAAAGGCAGGTACAACTCGATCCGGCCCTGGGCCTTGTCGACCGTGTAGGTAACTTCGCCGCGCTTGAGATTGGCCATGTTGGCGATCTGCTTGCTGTCGAGGATGTCGCTGACTTTCTCGCCGAACTTGCTCGGGTCCTTGGTGTAGGCAACGATCCGGCCATTGCCGCCGATCAGGGCCATTTCACCGGCGCCGCTGTAGAGTTTCTGGTTGGCGCCCAGGAGCATTTCCTGGATGAAGTTCACCGACAGGTCGGCGCCGACGATGCCCTGGAAGACGCCGTTGAGCATGATCGGCTCAATAAAGGAGGCGAGCATGACGATCTTGTCGCCGACCTTGTAAGGCGCCGGATCGATCACGCAGGATTTCCTGGTTTCTTTCGAGCACAGGTAGTACTCGCTGGCGCGCACGCCAGTGGACAGGGTTTTCTGGTCGTCGACGTCCACCAGTTTGTCCAGGCCCAGGGTGCCGTCGTCGTTGCGGAACCACCACGGCAGGAAGCGTCCGTTGCTGGCGTCGATGCCGACCACCTGGGTGCCGACATAGGCCGCATCGTTGTGATCCAGTGCGTCTTTTTCCCAACCGATGTAAGTGCCGAGGATTTTCGGATTCTTGACCACGTTTTCCTTGATCAGGCCGATCAGTTGCTCGCGGCTGAGACTCAGGGCGGGCTGGCCATCGGCGCCCGGTGTGCCGATCAGGGCATTGACCCGTACGAGCCCGCCGGCAATCAGCAGGGGAGCTTCGAGTTCGCGCTGGATCTGGCTGACCTGGGTTTGTGCCAGGGATGTCAGGCGTTGTTCGATGACTTGCTCGAATTGGGCCTGCGTCCGCTCCTGGACCATGTCTTGCGTCCGGGCGCCGGAAAACAGTGCGTACACCACCAGCGCTGCCACGACACTAAGGACAATGGCGCCGGCAAGTGCCGCCACGGAAAACTGGATCGACTTGAACTTCATGGGGGCTCCGCGCGGAAAAGGACGTCTGGCCAGGTGTATCGGCAGGGAGTAGCGCGGGCATGAGCGCGGCTGCTTGAAATGACTGTCATTGCATGCCGGATGTCGTAATTGAACACATGCACGGTGTGATGGGGGTGGGTTGCCGTCGAATGTGAATTTTTTCTACGGCGATGAGAGCTTTGTCCGAATTGTGCGTCTTACGACCACTGTATCTGGCGTCGATACATTTCCACGCCTAGGATACGCGGCATGTTTTCAGGGAATTTTTCGATGAACAAGATTTTGGTTGTCAGTGCACTGAGCGCCGCGCTGCTGCTCACCGGTTGCCAGTCGGTCCATACCACCAGTGGCGGCGCTGTGGGTGTCGAGCGCACGCAGTACATGTTCAGCATGTTGTCTGCGCAAGAGGTCGACCAGATGTACGCCCAGTCCTATCAGAAGACAGTGGGCGAGGCGTCCAACAAAGGTGTGTTGGACAAGACCAGCAACGAAGCCCGGCGGGTTCAGGTGATTGCCGACCGGCTGATTGCCCAGGCGCCGAACTTCCGTCCGGACGCGGCCCAGTGGAAGTGGGAAGTCAACCTGATCAAGAGCGATGAGCTCAATGCCAACTGCGGCCCTGGCGGCAAGATCATCTTTTATACCGGACTGATCGACACCCTGAAGCTGACCGACGATGAGATCGCCGCGATCATGGGCCATGAAATCGCCCATGCCCTGCGCGAGCACGGACGTGAAGCGATGTCCAGGGCTTATGGTATCGAAATGGCCAAGCAGGGCGCCGGCGCCTTGTTGGGATTGGGGCAGGACACCATGGCCCTGGCCGATACCGTGGCCAACTACGGCATGACCTTGCCCAACAGTCGCGCCAATGAAAACGAGGCGGACCTGATCGGTCTGGAACTGGCCGCCCGCGCCGGTTACAACCCGAATGCCGCGATTACCCTGTGGAACAAGATGAGCAAGGTCTCGGAAGGTGCGCCACCGGAGTTCATGAGCACTCACCCGGCGTCGTCGAGCCGTATTGCGGCGTTGCAGGCGGCGATTCCGAAAGTCATGCCGCTGTACGAGCAGGCCAAGAAGTCCTGACATCCCCCTGTAGGAGCGAGCATGCTCGCGATGGAGGCCCGAACAACGCTGGCATCCAGACTGCCCGCGTTATCGTTGACGACCATCGCGAGCTTGCTCGCTCCTACAGAAGCATCTAGATCAAACCCACCCGCTGCTCTGCATCGCCTTGTACACCGCGACAATCGCCAGGATGAAGAACGCCGACGCCGCCAGTCGGCGGATCAGTGTCAATGGCAATTTTTCGGCGGCAAAGTTACCCGCCAATACCACCGGTACGTTGGCAATCAGCATGCCGGCGGTGGTGCCGATGATCACCAGCCACAACTCTGGATATTGCGCAGCCAGCATCACGGTCGCGATCTGCGTCTTGTCGCCGATTTCCGCCAGGAAGAACGCGATCAGCGTGGTCAGGAACGGCCCGAACTTGCGGGCGGTACTGGCTTCGTCGTCATCCATCTTGTCCGGCACCAGGGTCCACAGGGCGGTCGCGGCGAAGCTCACGGCAAGGATCCAGTGCAGCATCGTATCCGAGAAGAAACTGCCGACCCAGGCACCGACTGCACCGGCGGCTGCGTGGTTGGCCAGGGTCGCGGCGACGATACCGGCGATGATCGGCCAGGGCTTGCGAAAGCGGGCAGCGAGAATGAGCGCGAGCAGTTGCGTCTTGTCGCCGATTTCGGCCAAGGCAACGATTGCGGTAGGTACGAGCAGTGAATCCAGCATCAGGGGTTTTCCTAAGGGGCGGGTCGACACGGCTATGACACGTACAGCCTTCCCGCCCCGGGTAAGGTGTGCGTGTCATAGGTCTTGTCAAACCCTGCGATCCATCTGGTGTGGATGCTTGGGTCGCATACGCCATGGTCTTTTGACCAAGTATGTTGACGCATGCCGGACGAGCGTGGCGCTCGTGGGAGACTACTCCCCTAGGACGGAGCGGATTCTGCCTAGGCAAAATCCATTCGGCAAGCCTTCATTTTCAAAAAAGTCTCAACCGCGTCTGGCCTGGTAGATTCTGAAACCCTGTCCTTCGGCCTTGATCGCGCATGCGCCAAGATGCTCTTCGATCAGCGGTTGATACTTCAGGAAGCTATTCGCTACAAGGCGAAGTTCGCCGCCGTTTTTCAGATGTTTGCTTGCTTTTCGCAGCAAGTTCTCCGTTGCGAAATAGTCGGTGTGCACGCCGGTATGGAACGGCGGATTGCTCAGGATCGTACTCAAGCCCATCGGCGCGGCATCGATTCCGTCACCGGTAATCACCTCGGCTTCCAGACCATTGGCAGCCAGGGTCAGGCGACTGCTGGCGGCGGCAAAGGCGTCCACATCCAGCAACGTGACCTGGTTGTGTGGGTAACGACGTTTCACCGTCGCCCCCAGAACTCCGGCGCCGCAACCGAAGTCGAGCAAGTGACCGCCGGGCAGCTTGTCCAGATGCTCCAGCAGCAGCGCGCTGCCGCGATCCAGGCGACCATGGCTGAAAACCCCCGGCAGGCTGATGACCTTCAGCGGGCCTTCGGCCAATGGCAGTTCGTAAGTCTGAGCCAGACTTTCCAGCGGTTTGGCTTCAGGTGCGTTGGCTACGGTGACCAGCCAGAGCTGGCAGTGTCGCGCGCTGTCGAGTTTGCGTGGCTTGCCGAATGGATTGAGTTGTTTGGCGGCACCTTCGATGCCGCTTTTTTTCTCGCCGACCAGGTACAGCTCGCGGCCTGCCAGCCGCGAGGCGAGGGCGTTGAGGATGTAGTCGGTCAGGTCCCTGGCCTTGGGCAGAAACACCACGGCGGCTTCGAAACCACGCTCCGGCGCGGTTACGCCAAAATGACTGCGCCCGGCGAAGCGGGCGTCCAGCGCGGCATGATCGCCGGCGTGCCAGCACCAGCCGTGGGCGTCGGGCAGACGGCCCAGCAGGTCGTCGGCGGGCAAACCGGCCAGCAACACCGAACCCTGGAATAACTCGGCCTGACGAAGCAGTACTTCACTGCGCGGATCCATAACTGCTCCCGTGAAAAAAAGTGCCGCAGTTTATCAACTGACGACCCGCAGCGCCTCACCGCTGAAGTACCCCAGTGCGTTTTCGGTTACTTGAGCAACGATTCGCTGGCGCGCTTCGCGGCTGCCCCAGGCATTGTGCGGGGTGACGATCAGGCGCGGGATGTCGTGGGCCAGCAGCGGATTGCCGTTGACGGGAGGTTCGACGCTCAGCACGTCTGTGGCTGCGCCGCCCAGATGCCCGTTGCGCAAGGCGTCGGCCAGGGCCTGTTCGTCAATCAAGCCACCGCGTGCGGTGTTGACCACGAATGCGCCTGGCTTCATCGCAGCCAGTTCACGGGCGCCGATGAAGTGGCGGGTATGTTCGTTGAGCGGGCAGTGCAGGGTCAGGGCGTCGATTTGCGGCAGCAGTTCATCCAGCGGCAAACGGTCCGGCCGCGCGGGGCGCCCCGGAATCTGCCCCAGCAGCACGCGCATGCCGAAGGCTTCAGCCAGGCGGGCGACAGCACCCCCCAGTTCGCCGTGACCCAGCAGGCCGAGGGTTTTGCCTTCGAGTTCGACAATCGGGTAGTCCAGCAGGCAGAACTGTTTGGCCTGCTGCCAGCGGCCTGCGTCGATGGCTTTCTGATAATCGGCCAGGCGCGTGGCCAGGTTGAGCAACAGCATGATCGTGTGCTGTGCCACCGACGGTGTGCCGTAGCCCTGGCAGTTGCACACGGTGATTCCGTTGGCGCGGGCAGCGGCGAGGTCGACGTTGTTGGTGCCGGTGGCGGTGATCAGGATCAGCTTGAGATCAGGGCTGGCGGCCATGGCGGCGGCATCGATCAGGATTTTGTTGCTGATGGCGACAGTGGCGCCCTTGAGGTGTTCGATGACTTGATCGGGCAAGGTCTGGGCGAACAATTTCAACTCGCTGAAACAACTGCGCAACGGGTTGAGGTCAAGGTCGCCGAGGTCCAGGGACGGGTGGTCGAGGAAAACGGCGCGGCGGGTATTCGTCATCAACTGTACCTTTTGTGCATTGAACTGAACGCGTAATCTGCTGAGCCTACCAGATGAAATAAATAGTTACGCTTGGCCTGAAGGAGCCCCACATGTACTGGACAGAGTTCTTGACCGTCGCCCTGATTCACTTGCTGGCCGTGGCCAGCCCCGGCCCGGACTTTGCCGTGGTGGTACGTGAAAGTGTTACCCACGGTCGCCGCGCGGGCACATGGACCGCAATGGGCGTGGGTACGGCGATTTTCCTGCACGTGGGGTACTCGCTGCTGGGTATCGGCCTGATCGTGTCCCAGTCGATCGTGCTGTTCAATGCCTTGAAGTGGGCCGCCGCCGCTTATCTGCTGTACATCGGCTACAAGGCACTGCGCGCGCAACCGGCCAGGCCTGTGGCGGACGATCTGCACAAGGAGGCCGGCGAGCGCACGGCCCGTGGTGCCTTTGCCTCGGGTTTCGTCACCAACGGGCTCAACCCGAAAGCCACATTGTTCTTCCTCTCGTTGTTCACCGTGGTGATCAATCCGCACACGCCGCTGGCCGTGCAGGCCGGTTACGGGGTTTACCTGGCAGCCGCGACAGCCGTCTGGTTCTGCCTGGTGGCGATGTTGTTCAGCCAGCAGCGCGTACGCGCCGGTTTCGCGCGCATGGGGCACTGGTTCGACCGGACCATGGGCGCCGTGCTGATTGCGATTGGCGTAAAGCTGGCTTTTACCGAGATGCATTGATTTCGCAGGCGCGGCAGACAGCGAATCCCTGCAGGTGCTGGCTCAATGCCAGCATTTGTGGCGCTCTGCAAATCATTCCTTTGGCTGATTTGGCTGACGATCAAGGGCACTAAAGTGCGTACTTTCAGCCACGACCGTGCAGTCAGATTAAAGGGATTATTATGTTGCAGACTCGCGTTATCCCCCCAGCCGAAGGCGCTTACCAGTATCCGCTGCTGATCAAGCGGCTGCTGATGTCCGGTGCCCGTTATGAGAAAACCCGCGAGATCATCTACCGCGACAAGTTGCGCTACAGCTACCCGACCCTGATCGAGCGGGTGGCCCGCCTGGCCAACGTGCTGACCGCGGCCGGGGTCAAGCCCGGTGACGCCGTGGGTGTGATGGACTGGGACAGCCATCGCTACCTGGAGTGCATGTTCGCCATCCCGATGATCGGCGCGGTGATCCACACCATCAACGTGCGCCTGTCGCCGGAACAGATCCTCTACACCATGAATCACGCCGAGGACCGCTTTGTGCTGGTCAACAGCGAGTTCGTCGGCCTCTACAAGGCCATCGAGGGGCAACTGACCACGGTCGACAAAACCCTGTTGCTGACTGACCTGCCGGAAAAAACCGCGGACCTGCCGAACCTTGTCGGCGAGTACGAACAACTGCTGGCCGCAGCGAGCCCGCAGTACGACTTCCAGGATTTCGACGAGAATTCGGTCGCGACCACGTTCTATACCACCGGCACCACCGGCAATCCCAAGGGCGTGTACTTCACCCATCGGCAACTGGTGCTGCACACCATGGGGGTGTCGACCATCATGGGCGCGATCGATAGCGTGCGCCTGCTGGGCACCAACGACGTGTACATGCCGATCACCCCGATGTTCCACGTGCACGCCTGGGGTTTGCCGTATGTGGCGACCATGCTCGGGCTCAAGCAGGTGTATCCCGGCCGCTATGATCCGGAGTACCTGGTGGAGTTGTGGCGCAAGGAAAAAGTCACGTTCTCCCATTGCGTACCGACCATTTTGCAGATGGTCCTCAATGCCAGGGCCGCGCAGAACGTCGACTTCGGCGGCTGGAAAATCGTCATCGGCGGCAGCGCCCTGAACCGTACGTTGTACGAGGCGGCCAAGGCCAAGGGCATCCAGTTGACCGCCGCCTACGGCATGTCGGAAACCGGGCCGCTGGTGTCGTGCGCGCACTTGAACGATGAGTTGATGGCCGGCACCGAAGACGAACGCACCACCTACCGCATCAAGGCCGGCGTGCCCGGGCCGCTGGTGGAGGCGGCGATCGTCGACACCGAGGGCAACTTCCTGCCCGCGGACGGCGAGACCCAGGGTGAACTGGTACTGCGTGCACCCTGGCTGACCGAAGGCTATTTCAACGAGCCGCAGAAGGGGGCCGAACTCTGGGCCGGCGGCTGGTTGCACACCGGCGACGTGGCGACCCTGGACAGCATGGGTGTGATCGACATTCGTGACCGCATCAAGGACGTGATCAAGACCGGTGGCGAGTGGGTCTCTTCACTGGACCTGGAAGACCTGATCAGCCGTCATGTCGCGGTACGTGAGGTAGCAGTGGTGGGGATCCCCGATCCGCAGTGGGGCGAGCGACCGTTTGCCCTGCTGGTGCTCCGTGAAGGTCATGCAATCGGGGCACGGGAGCTCAAGGAACACCTCAAGCCCTTTGTGGAGTTGGGGCACTTGAGCAAGTGGGCGATTCCAAGTCAGATCGCCCTTGTTACTGAAATTCCCAAGACCAGCGTCGGCAAACTCGACAAGAAGCGCATTCGTGTCGACATCAGCGAATGGCAGGCGACCAACAGCACCTTCCTCTCGACGCTTTAAGCGCCGTCCGGCGTGCCCGAAAGGGCACGCCGGCCCCACCAAGCAAGCGCTTGGCTTGTCAAATCGAAATTTTCAGCCATTCTTGCCGTGCCGATGAAGTCGGACTGGCGAAAGGACTGTTCCAGAGTGGTTGGCAGTTGCAAATCACACTTTAGAGGGATCAAGCGCTATTACCTGCTGGCTATAGTCCGCTCAAGGATTTTTAAGAACGGGGCAACCGCACAAACCGGGGCGATGCAACTTTGGAATGACTTTGGGACGCCATGGCTCCCGGTTATCCACAGCGTTTTTAGAAGTGCTCATGCCATAACAATAAAATGCACATGGAGTAGCGTCGATGACATCAGTAAACCAGTTCTGGCGCCGGGCGAAACTGCCCCTGGCCGTCAGTCTTGCCTCTACGCTCGCCGGGCCAGCATTCGGCGTCAGTTTCAACATCGGTGAAATCGAAGGTCAGTTCGACTCATCCCTGTCGATCGGTGCCAGTTGGTCTACCGAAAGTGCCAACAAGAACCTCATCGGTGTAAACAACGGCGGCAAGGGTCTGTCCCAGACTTCTGATGACGGTCACCTGAACTTCAAGAGTGGGGAAACCTTCTCGAAGATCTTCAAGGGCATCCATGACCTTGAACTGAAATACGGCGATACCGGTGTTTTCGTCCGTGGCAAATACTGGTACGACTTTGAACTGAAGGACGAAAGCCGTCCGTTCAAGGACATCAGCGACGATGGCCGCAAGGAAGGCGCCAAGTCCGCCGGCAGCGAGATCCTCGACGCCTTCGTCTACCACAACTACGCCATTGCCGATCAACCAGGCTCCGTGCGCCTGGGCAAGCAGGTCGTGAGCTGGGGTGAAAGTACCTTCATCGGTGGCGGCATCAACTCGATCAACCCGATCGACGTGTCCGCATTCCGTCGGCCGGGTGCCGAGATCAAGGAAGGCCTGATCCCGGTCAACATGTTCTATGTGTCCCAGAGCCTGACCGAAAACCTCTCGGCCGAAGCCTTCTATCAAATTGAATGGGACCAGACCGTCGTCGATAACTGCGGCACGTTCTTCTCCCAGCCGGACATCGTTGCCGACGGCTGTAACGACAACCTGCGCGTGCTGGCCAAGCGCTCGCAGATTCCGGCCATTGCCCTGGGGCCTTTGGCCGCCAACGGCGTCGACGTCAACAATGAGGGCGTTCTGGTGCGTCGAGGCCCTGACCGCGATGCCCGTGACAGCGGTCAGTGGGGCGCGTCCTTCAAGTACATGTTCGATCCGCTGGACACCGAGTTCGGCGCCTACTTCATGAACTACCACAGCCGTGCGCCGATCTTCAGCGCAACCGGCGCGCCGCAATCGGTCTACAACACAGCCGCGGGACTCCCGGGCCCGTTCGCCGCGCTGGCGCCATTGCTGGTGGCGGGTAATTCGCAGTACTTCATCGAATACCCGGAAGACATCCGCCTCTACGGCCTGAGCTTCTCCACCACCCTGCCTACCGGTACGGCGTGGAGCGGTGAGATCAGCTACCGTCCGAACGCTCCGGTGCAGCTCAACACCACCGACATCCTGTTCGCCGGTGTCCGCCCTTTAGGCAATAACAACCCGAACAACCCGTTGACCAACGCGTCGCTGCTGTCCGCTGCACCGGGTACCGACCTGCACGGCTATCGTCGTAAAGAAATCACCCAGTTCCAGACCACCCTGACGCACTTCTTCGACCAGGTCATGGGCGCCAGCCGTCTGACCCTGGTGGGTGAGGTGGGCGTGACCCACGTCGGTGGCCTGGAAAGCACTTCGGACGTTCGTTACGGCCGCGACCCGGTCTACGGCCCGGGTGAGTTGCCGGCTTCTGGCGCACTCGATACTTGCGTTGCGCTCAACACCAGCACCATCAACGGTGCCGGCCCGGGTACTCCGACCAACAACCGCAGCCGCAACTGCACCGACGAAGGCTTCACCACCGCGACTTCGTGGGGCTACCGCGGTCGCGCCATCTGGGAATACAACGACGTGTTTGCCGGTGTGAACCTCAAGCCGAACGTTGCCTGGTCCCATGACGTGAGCGGTTACTCCCCTGGCCCTGGCGGCAACTTCGAGGAAGGCCGCAAAGCGGTGAGCCTGGGTGTCGATGCCGAGTACCAGAACACCTACACCGCGAGTCTGGCTTACACCAACTTCTTCGACGGCAAGTACACCACCGTGGATGACCGCGACTTCGTTGCGCTCAGCCTCGGCGTGAACTTCTAAGCACAGTACTTTCAGGACGAACGCATAAATGAAAATAACAAAGAGTCTGTTCCACGCCGGTGTTCTGGGTCTTTCGCTGCTGGCGACCAGCGTCATCGCGGCAGTTCCCCAGGCCGAGGCCGACAAGCTGGGCAAGAGCCTGACCCCGATGGGCGCCGAAATGGCGGGTAACGCCGACGGTTCGATCCCGGCCTGGAAGCCGATGGCGAAGAATGCCGGTACGGTCGACAGCAAAGGTTTCCTGTCCAACCCGTTCGCCAGCGAAAAACCGCTGTTCACCATCACGGCGCAGAACGTCGACCAGTACAAGGACAAGCTCGCCCCGGGCCAGTACGCGATGTTCAAGCGCTACCCGGAAACCTACAGGATGCCGGTCTATCCGTCCCATCGCGGTGCTACCGTGCCGGATGACGTATTCGCCGCCATCAAGCGTAACGCCACCAATACCAACCTGGTGTCCGGCGGCAACGGTCTGGAAAACTTCGAAACCGCCATACCGTTCCCGATTCCGAAAAGTGGCGTGGAGGTCATCTGGAACCACATCACCCGCTATCGTGGGGGCAGCGTGACCCGCCTGGTGACCCAGGCCACGCCGCAGCCGAACGGCTCGTTCAGCCTGGTGTACTTCCAGGACCAGTTCGTGTTCCGCGACAAGATGAAGGACTACGACCCGAAAAACCCGGGCAACATCCTGTTCTACTTCAAGCAGAAAGTGACCGCTCCGGCTCGTCTGGCCGGTGGTGTGCTGTTGGTTCACGAAACCCTCGACCAGGTCAAGGAACCGCGTTCGGCGTGGGTCTACAACGCCGGCCAGCGCCGTGTGCGCCGTGCCCCGCAAGTGTCCTATGACGGTCCGGGAACCGCGGCTGACGGCCTGCGTACTTCCGACAACCTGGACATGTTCAACGGGGCGCCGGATCGTTACGACTGGAAGCTCGAAGGCAAGAAAGAGATGTACATCGCCTCCGACAGCTACAAACTCGACGACCCGAGCCTCAAGTACACCGACATCATCAAGGCCGGCCACATCAATCAGGATCTGGCGCGTTACGAACTGCGCCGGGTGTGGCATGTGGTGGCCACCTTGAAGGAGGGGCAGCGTCACATCTACGGCAAGCGTGACTTCTACATCGACGAAGATACCTGGCAAGCCGCGGTCATCGACCATTACGACGGTCGTGGCCAACTGTGGCGTGTAGGTGAGGCGCATGCCGAGAACTACTACGACAAGCAAGTACCGTGGTATGCCCTCGAGGCCCTGTATGACCTGCAATCGGGTCGTTACCTGGCGCTGGGCATGAAGAACGAAGAGAAGTCGGCCTATGACTTCGGCTTCACTGCCACCACCAGCGACTTCACCCCGGCCGCCTTGCGTCAGGATGGTGTTCGCTAAGGTGAGCTGAGTAGAAGTTGCACCCTCTGAAAACGCCCCGACTGGTTCGGGGCGTTTTTTTTTGCTTGCAGACTTTTTGTAGCCATTTGTAGCAATTACCTTCATTCCCTATCCGTTTACGGCTAGTCTGCGGACATCTGCAACGCCGCCACCCGCAATTCAAACAAGAGCCGGCTATGACTGATCTGTCTACACCCCCAGGTTCTGCACACGTTGCTGTCGCGACACTCGACGGGCGCTTCTTCCGCCCGCCGTTGCCCGACGGCCATGTGCTGCGTCCACGTTTGTGCGAGCGCCTGAGTGCCGGGCTCGGCGGCAGGTTATTGCTGGTCAGCGCGCCGGCAGGGTTCGGCAAGAGTTCGCTGGCGGTGGAGTTTTGTCAGGGCTTGCCGGCGCACTGGCAAAGCCTCTGGCTGGGGTTGAGCTCACGCGACAGTGACCCCGGACGTTTTCTCGAACGCCTGCTCGAAGGCCTTCAGGACTATTTCCCGCACCTGGGCAGGCAGTCCCTCGGGCTGTTGAAAATGCGCCAGCGCCATCAGCCATTCGCCTTCGAAGAATGGCTGGACGGCCTGCTCGACGAGTTGGCCGTGCACTTGTCTGCAGCAGCGCCATTGCTGCTGGTGCTGGATGATTACCATTTGGCCCAAGGGCCGGTGTTGGACCGCTGCCTGCAGTTTTTCCTCAATCATCTTCCCGATGGCTTGCTGGTGATGGTCACCAGTCGCCAACGTCCCGACTGGCATCTGGCGCGGCTGCGGCTGTCGCGGCAACTGCTTGAGTTGCATGAACAGGATCTGCGCCTGACCCACGACGAGGCCTTGAGCCTGCTCGACCGACACAGCAGTTCCTTGCGTGGTGAGGCGCTGGAAAACCTGATCCAGCGCAGCGAAGGTTGGGTTGCGGGGTTGCGCTTCTGGCTGCTGGCGGCCTCGGAGGCGGGCACCGATGGCGCACTGCCGCAATCGTTGCACGGCGGGGAAGGGCTGATCCGCGATTACCTGCTCGAAGAAGTCATCGATTGCCTGCCCGCCGAAGTCCAGTCGTTCCTCTACGACACGGCGCCCCAGGAGCGTTTTTGCAGCGAGCTGTGCGATGCCGTTCGCGATGCCCATGACAGCGCAGAGATCCTGCGCTTCCTGCTCGCCCACCAGGTGTTCCTGGTGCCGCTGGACGAACATGGTCACTGGTATCGTTACCACCACCTGTTTTCCGATCTGTTGCGCATGCGTCCGGCTTCCCAGTCGATGGTACCGGCCGCGAGCCTGCACCTTCGCGCCTGTCGCTGGTTCAATGCCCAGGGACTGCTCGATGAAGCCGTGGAGCAGGCCCTGCGTGCCGGTCATCTGGACGTCGCGGCAAACCTGGTGCAGAACCTCTCCGAAGAACAACTGCTGGCCGAGCAGAATGTCGGCATGTTGCTGCGCTGGAAAATGGACTTGCCTGACAGCCTGCTGATCAGCACGCCGCGACTGATCGTTCTCTATAGCTGGGCACTGGGGATGGCTTGCCAACTGGATGCCGCCGAGGAGCTGGCCAGCCATCTGAGCCGCTTCCTGCCGGCTCCGTCGGCCACCGCACAGAAATCCATGCTCGCTCAATGGCTGGCTTTGAGCGGCATCATCGCCCGTGGGCGCGGTAACCGCGAACAGACGCTGCGGTACTGTCGCGAGGCGTTGGAAAGTCTTCCGTCCAAACGTTACGGCCAGCGCCTGATGTGCCTCTCGACCCTGTCCAACCTGGCGATTGCCGACGGTGATCTGTGGCGGGCTCGGGGGCTGAACCGCCAATCGCTGGAGCTGGCGCAACGGGTCGGTAACCCGTTGTTCGAGGCCCTGGCCCATTACGACCGCGCCCGTGTGCTGCAAGCGCGCGGGGAAATCTGTCGGGCGCTGGAGGAGGTCCGTCAGGGCCTGCAACGCTTGCAGAGCCTGTCTGCGCAGCGCCTGTATGCAGTTCGCGCCCGATTGACCTTGTACGAGGGTTTTTTACTGGCCCTGCGCATGCAGCCACAGTCGGCGCGGGTGCGATTGCAGGCCGGGTTGAGCGAGGCACGTGCCTGTCGTGACATCAGCGTGCTGATCGGCCACTGCGTGATTGCCAGGCTGGAGGGCAGCAGCGGCGAGTTCGCCAAGGCCTTTGCGGAACTGGCCGAAGCCGAGCGGTTGATGCACATCTGGGATGTGCCGCCGATCTACTACCTGGCCATGATCACCCTGGTCAAATGTGAGCTCTGGCTGGCCCAGGGGCGCACCGACCTGGCTGAAGCCTGGCTGGCGCGTCTGGGGCAGACCTACAACGGCGAGAACGGGGCGGCTCCACCGGAGTTTCATCCGCAATTACCGCTGCATATCGAATTGCAGCAGGCCTTGCTGGAAGTCATCCAGGGCCAACCGATGCTGGCCGAAGGGCGTTTGAATGTGCTGCTTGAGCTTGGCCAGCAAAGCGGTCGGCAGATGCTCAGTGTCATGGCGTTGACCCAAAAAGTGACGTTGTTGCTGGGCGGCGGGCGGGAACCGGAAGCCCGCAAGGTACTGGCTCAGGCACTGGACGCCGCCGGCGGAGGGGTGCTGCAACCCTTTGAGGGCCTGCTGGCCGAGCACCCGGACTGGCTGCGCGGGCAACTTCAACTCGGTTCACCAACTCCCATTTCCCTGAGTCTCAGTGAAAAACTGCCGGCATCGGCTAGCCGGCCCGGCTCGGAGCCCTGCGCGGCCGCGGAGCAGCTCAGCACGAGGGAGTTGGCTGTCCTGCGATTGATCGCCCAAGGCTGTTCGAACCAGGAAATCAGCGATCAGCTGTATATCTCCCTGCACACGGTCAAGACCCACGCCAGCCATATCAACAGCAAGCTCGGGGTCGAGCGGCGTACGCAGGCGGTGGCGCGGGCCAAGGAGCTTGGGGTCCTGGGTTAAGGATTTTTCACGTTACTTGTCGCGGTCATTGGCTGGATACTCAAGTATGCGAAAATCGCTCGTCCCCGTTTACCGAGCAGGCCTCCCGATGTCCCAGCAACCCACCCTCATCCGCGAAACCTTCCCCGTCGGCCCTTTGCAGTGCAACTGCACGATCATCGGCGATCCGGTGACGAAAAAGGCCATCGTTGTCGATCCGGGTGGCAATCATGAGCTGATCCTGGCGCGTCTCGACGCTCTGGGGCTGAAAGTGGTCAGCATTGTTCACACCCACGCCCATCTCGATCATTTCCTGGCTTCCGGTCAACTCAAGGAGAAAACCGGCGCGACACTGCATCTGCACAAGGAAGACCAGTTTCTGTGGGACAACCTGGAAATGCAGTGTCAGATGTTCGGCGTTCCTTACACCCCGGTGCCATCCCCGGACCGTTGGCTGGCCGATGATGAAGAACTGGCCTGCGGTTGCGGCGTGGCGTTGCACACGCCGGGTCATACGCCGGGCTCCATGAGCTTCTGGTTTGCCGAGGCCAAGTTGTTGGTTGCCGGCGATACGCTGTTCCGTCGCGGTGTCGGACGTACGGATTTGTGGGGAGGCGACCAGGCCACTATCGTGCGTTCGATCAAGCAGCGTTTGTACACCCTCGACGAAGAGGCGACGGTGGTGGCCGGGCATGGTCCGGACACCCGTCTGGGGGATGAAATGCGCGAAAACCCGTTTGTACGGGCCTGATTTGTAAACGAGCGGAATTTTTTTTCCAGGAAGCGATCTAACGCCGCCAAAGGCTGATGCCTTGTTTCGTCGCACCACAGAATGCAAAAAGTAGGAGCTTTACATGTTCACCACGCGTCGTTTGATTATTCTCGCTACGGCTGTGGCCGTTTTGTCCGGCTGTGCCTCGCCCAACCCTTACGGAGGTCAAGGCCAGGCTCAGGGGCAGGCGGATAGCGGCTCCGAAGGCATGAGCAAGACCGCGAAGTATGGTGGCCTCGGCGCTCTGGCCGGTGCGTTGGCCGGTGCTGCCATCAACCACGATAACCGTGGCAAGGGCGCGCTGATTGGTGCCGCGGTGGTCGGTGCTTCCGCTGCGGGCTACGGCTACTACGCCGATCAGCAAGAGAAAAAGCTGCGTGCCAGCATGGCCAACACCGGTGTTGAAGTGCAGCGCCAGGGCGACCAGATCAAGCTGATCATGCCGGGCAACATCACGTTCGCTACCGATTCGGCGAACATTGCCCCAAGTTTCTATCAGCCGCTGAACAACCTGGCTGGCTCGCTCAAGGAGTTCAACCAGAACCAGATCGAGATCGTCGGCTATACCGACAGCACCGGCAGCCGTCAGCACAACATGGACCTGTCCCAGCGTCGTGCCCAGAGCGTGGCCACCTACCTGACCTCGCAAGGTGTCAGCGGTGCCAACCTGAGCGCTCGTGGCGCCGGTCCGGATAGCCCGGTTGCCAGCAACGGCGACGTCAATGGCCGGGCGCAGAACCGCCGTGTAGAGGTCAACCTCAAGGCGATTCCGGGCCAGCAGTATGGTGCCCAGCAGTAAGGCCAGGTTAAGCAGTACCCTTGATTGCCTGATTGAACCCCAGGCGTAAAAAAGCCCGCCCGATCCTCTACGGATCGGGCGGGCTTTTTTTGTCGTCAGTTCCGGCCCCATCGCGAGCAAGCTCGCTCCCACAGGGGTGAAGTCGTACACAAAATCTGTATTCAAAGCATAATCCTGTGGGAGCGGGCTTGCCCGCGATGGGGCCAGAGTGGGCACCGGAGATACAGGGTCAGAAATAAAAAAGCCCCCGGACAATCACGTGTCCGGGGGCTTTTGCCATGCGCGAAGCTGATTACTTCTTCAGGCCGTAATGCTCATCGAGCATGCCCGGCGCGTTCGGGGCTTTCGGTGCGTAGTCGCGAGGTGGCTCCTGATCGCGTGGTGGCGTCAGGCGCTCCCGTGGAGCCTGCGCCGCGTCGGCGTGCAGGGAAGCCAGCAGGCGTTGGCGGGTCTGCTCGTCCAGGGCCAGACGGTTGGCACCCTCGGCGAGGTGGTCCTGCACTTCCTGATAGCTCTGAGTCAGTTTCTTGACCAGTGTCGCGGTGCTGTTGAAGTGGGTCACCACTTCGTTCTGATAACTGTCGAAACGTTCCTGAATATCGTCCAGTTGACGCTGCGTGCGGCTGGGCGCGGCGTTCGGTGCAACGCGAGCGATCAGGAACCCAATGGCGACACCCACAACCAGGGCAAGAGTCGGTAACAACCAAACTAAGAGCGAGTGTTCCACGAGTCCTTCCTCTATAAACGGCTTTGCTTTACGTTAACGGCTCGAACCTGCGCTGTATACCGCGATTCACTCGCAATAGACAGCCACAGACAATTTGCTAGACGAGTCGACCCGATTCGAGGTCACGGAGTTCCTTCCTTGCTTATGCGTGAAACCCCTGTAGTGATTGATGGCCCGGTTGGTCAGATTGAAGCACTGTATCTGGATAATGAGCAGCCTCGCGGCCTGGCGCTGATCTGTCATCCGAACCCGGTGCAGGGCGGCACCATGCTCAACAAAGTGGTTTCGACCCTGCAGCGCACCGCGCGAGATGCCGGTTTGATCACTTTGCGTTTCAACTACCGTGGCGTTGGCGCCAGCGAAGGCACCCACGACATGGGCACGGGTGAAGTCGATGATGCCCAGGCCGTGGCCGCGTGGTTTCGCGCCAGACACCCGGATTTGCCGCTGACCCTGTTCGGTTTCTCTTTTGGCGGTTTTGTTGCCGCAAGTCTCGGCGGACGTCTGGAAGCGCAGGGCGAGCAGCTCAAACACCTGTTCATGGTTGCGCCGGCGGTCATGCGCCTGAGGGATCAGGACCAGTTGCCGCAGCATGGCGAACTGACCCTTATTCAGCCGGAAACCGACGAAGTCATCGATCCACAAGTCGTTTACCAATGGTCCGACAAGCTCGAACGTCCCCATGAGCTGCTGAAAGTGGCAGAATGCGGACACTTTTTTCATGGCAAGCTGACCGATCTCAAGGATCTGATCCTGCCGCGTCTCTCGAATTGATTGCAGTCTGACAAGCGATTACCCATGACGACTCGTACCCGTATCCTCACCGGCATCACCACCACTGGCACGCCGCACCTGGGCAACTACGCTGGCGCCATCCGCCCGGCGATCGTCGCCAGCCGCGACAGCAATGCCGATTCGTTCTACTTCCTGGCCGACTACCACGCCCTGATCAAGTGCGATGACCCGCTGCGCATCCAGCGCTCGCGTCTGGAAATTGCCGCGACCTGGCTGGCCGGTGGCCTGGATGTCGAGCGCGTGACTTTCTACCGCCAGTCCGACATCCCGGAAATCCCTGAGCTGACCTGGCTGCTGACCTGCGTCGCTGCCAAGGGCCTCCTCAATCGGGCGCACGCCTACAAGGCTTCGGTGGACAAGAACGTCGAGACCGGTGAAGACCCGGATGCCGGCATCACCATGGGCCTGTACAGCTACCCGGTGCTGATGGCCGCGGACATCCTGATGTTCAATGCGCACAAGGTGCCGGTCGGTCGCGATCAGATCCAGCACGTGGAGATGGCGCGGGACATCGGCCAGCGCTTCAACCACCTGTTTGGCCAGGGCAAGGAGTTCTTCACTTTGCCTGAGGCGTTGATCGAAGAGAGCGTCGCCACATTGCCGGGCCTGGATGGCCGCAAGATGTCGAAGAGCTACGACAACACCATTCCACTGTTCAGCAGCGCCAAAGAGATGAAGGACGCGATTTCGCGGATCGTCACCGACTCCCGCGCGCCGGGCGAAGCCAAGGATCCGGATAATTCACATCTGTTCACTCTGTTCCAGGCCTTCGCCACCCCGGCGCAGGCCGACGAGTTCCGCAGTGATTTGCTGCAGGGCCTGGGATGGGGCGAGGCGAAGAATCGCCTGTTCCAACTGCTGGAAAGCGAGTTGGGTGAGTCGCGCGAGCGTTATAACCAGCTGATCGAGCGCCCGGCGGATCTGGAAGACATCCTGCAACACGGTGCGAAAAAGGCCCGTGCGGTAGCGACCCCCTTCCTCAATGAACTGCGTGAAGCCGTGGGCCTGCGTTCCTTCGTTGCCCAGGCTCAAGTGGCGACGGCCACCAGGAAAAAAGCCGCGAAAGCTGCTCGTTTTGTCAGCTTCCGTGAAGACGACGGCAGTTTCCGCTTCCGTCTGCTGGCGGCCGATGGCGAACAACTGCTGCTGTCGCGCAATTTCGCCGATGGCAAGACCGCCGGTCAGGTGACCAAGCAGTTGCAGGCGGGCCAGGATCTGGATGTGCGCAGTGAAGAGAAGGGCTTCAGCGTCTGGCTTGAAGGCGAGTGCGTTGCCGACAGCCCGGCCTTCGTCGACAGCGCTGCGCGTGATGCTGCCATCGAAGCTTTACGCATAGCCCTGACGCCGGTTCAGGAATAAACAACGGCCCGGCCCAACCAAGGGCCGATTGCCATTCTTCGGGGCCGTCGCTAAAGTGTCGGCCCGTTTTTGTTGCCTTGCTAACGAATTATGACGCCCCTAGAACGATATCAAGCTGATCTGAAACGCCCGGAATTCTTCCATGACGCCGCGCAGGAAACGGCTGTGCGTCATTTGCAGCGCCTGTACGACGATCTGGTCGCGGCCGAGCAAAACAAGCCGGGCCTGCTGGGCAAGTTGTTTGGCAAGAAGGATCAGGCCCCGGTCAAGGGCCTGTATTTCTGGGGTGGCGTAGGTCGCGGCAAGACTTACCTGGTGGACACCTTCTTTGAAGCGCTGCCGTTCAAGGAAAAGTCCCGCACTCACTTCCACCGCTTCATGAAGCGCGTGCACGAAGAGATGAAGACCCTGGGTGGCGAGAAAAACCCGCTGACCATCATCGCCAAGCGCTTCGCCGCCGAGGCCCGGGTGATCTGCTTCGATGAGTTCTTCGTTTCCGACATCACCGACGCCATGATCCTTGGCACCCTGATGGAAGAACTGTTCAAGAATGGCGTGACCCTGGTCGCGACCTCGAACATCGTACCGGACGGCCTGTACAAGGACGGCCTGCAACGCGCGCGCTTCCTGCCGGCCATTGCGCTGATCAAGCAGAATACCGAGATCGTCAACGTCGACAGCGGCGTCGACTATCGTCTGCGTCACCTCGAGCAAGCCGAGCTGTTCCACTATCCGCTCGACGAAGCCGCCAACGAAAGCCTGCGCAAGAGCTTCCGTGCACTGACGCCGGAATGCACGGCAGCGGTTGAAAATGACGTGCTGATGATCGAAAACCGTGAAATTCGTGCCCTGCGCACTTGCGATGACGTGGCCTGGTTCGACTTCCGCGCACTGTGCGACGGTCCGCGCAGCCAGAACGACTACATCGAACTGGGCAAGATCTTCCACGCCGTGTTGCTGAGCGATGTTGAACAGATGAGCGTCACCACCGACGACATCGCCCGACGTTTCATCAACATGGTCGACGAGTTCTACGACCGTAACGTGAAACTGATCATTTCCGCCGAAGTCGAGCTCAAGGATCTGTACACCGGCGGGCGCCTGACTTTCGAATTCCAGCGTACCCTCAGCCGTCTGCTGGAAATGCAGTCCCACGAGTTCCTGGCGCGGGCGCATAAGCCGTAAGCCAATTCGACGCACAAAAAAGGCCTGCAATCGCAGGCCTTTTGTTGTTTTGAAGTCAAATGTCTTCGTTGAGATACCGCGCAAGCTCGTGCTGTCGTTGGCAACCGAGCAGCAGCCAAAGCAGAATCCGGGCTTTTCGCGGACATAGAAAACCCGCCATCGATGCGCCCTTGCGGATCAAGTCCATTTCACCGCCACCAAAACCGTAAGAGGCATGTGCGGTAGAGCCGGAACCGGTTCGGGTCGCAATGATCACGGGGATTCGTTTGGCAATATGCTCGATCATTGCCGCCCAGCGCTGCGAGATGTGGCCGGCACCGAAACCGCCGATCACCAGCCCGTCGTAATCGAGTGCGAGAATATTCTCCAGTAGCAGGGTGTCGGCTGACAGTGAGGCCTCAAACAGCGCAACCTTCTGTGTAGTCTGTTGCGGCAGCGGTAATACCGTGCGCGGCCCCGGCGGACGCAGGTAGCGAACACGGTCTTCCAGCAATAGGCCCGCGGGTCCCACGACCGGAGAGGAAAATGCCTGCAATGCCAGCGAATCGGTTTTACGTACGCTGCACGCTTGATGGATCTGTCCGTTCATCACGACCTGGACGCCACGTTGCCGGCTGTTCTGCGACAGGGCGGCGCGACATGCATCCAGCAGATTGGCCGGTCCATCGGCACCTGGCTGCGCTGCGGAACGCATGGCACCGGTCAGCACCAAGGGGGTGTCGTAGGGCCACAGGTAATCCAAAAACACCGCGGTTTCTTCGAGGGTGTCGGTGCCCTGGGTTATCACGACCCCAACAGCGCCCTGTTTGACTTGAAACTCAGCCCAGGACAATACGTTCAGCAAAAACTCGAAATCCAGGGACGCACTGGGAAGAAGACTGAGGGTTTCGACGGTGATTACGGCCAGCGTCGTCAGTTCCGGTAAGGAAGTCAGCAGGGTTTCGCCGCTGACGGTCGGGATGACGCCTTCACCGGCCTTGCTCGCTTGCATGCTTACCGTGCCGCCAAGTGCCGCGATGGACAGTTTGGGCAGGTCCATGGGATACCTCGCTTGTTTGTAATGAAAAATGGCTGTATCCGTTTCTGAGGCTGCGATACAGCCGGATGGCTGGGTTATTAATCAGCGATCAGAAAACCGATCAGCGGCACGATCAGCAGTGTGCTGATTGCCATCGACAGTACATTGGCGATGTAGGCGTGCATGTCGGCCGGTAATTTCCTGGCAATCGCACAGGCCAGCGGTGGTGCGAGCAAGGCCCCCAGTAGTGCACTCGAGACGATAATCTGCCAACTGCCGCCATAAGCCAGGATCGCTGCGGGCACCACTGAAACCAGCGGGATGTAAGTGGGATACCAGCCGTGCAACATCCATTGTCGACGCCAGATCAGCACACCGATGGCCGAGGCCAAAGCCTGCGCGCCGATGATGTGCAGCAGCAGGCCCGATCCATACGCGGGGCTTGAAGGGTTGAAGCTGTAAGCCAGCAATGCACCCAATATCAGGCCAAGGCTGGCCAGTTCATTGCCGAAGAACGGTGCTTCGGAAAAATCCGCCAGAATCCGGCGCAGGCTCCAGATGACACCATAGTCGGGCGCCTTCGCGGGAGTGATCGAGGCGGGTGGTGTTTGCGACGACCTGGATTTCACCAGGTTCGGCCAATAGCGGCAGAACAGAAACGCCAGTACGCTGGCAACCGCCATGCCTAGCACATTGCCAATCACTGCTGGCAAGGCCAGCGGTTCGCACACGTAGTTGACGATCAGCAGGCACATCGGTGTGACGAGTACGGCGCCCATGAGTGCGCCGTTGATCGTGACCCTCCAGCCTCCGCCAAACATCAGCACCATTGCCGCTGGCAGCGAGACGAATGCTACGAACGTGGGTTGCCAGGTTGTGGCTGTCACCGTCCAGCCCCACAGTAAATTACTCAGCAGCAGCCCGAGCAACGAACTGGTGACCAGCCAGGGCCAAAGTCCCGTTCCATAGGAGATGGCAAACCCTTGCCAGGGTTTTCCCGTTCGATTCGCCCAGTAAGCCAAATAAGCGCCCGCCAGCAGGCCGATCGAGGCGAACTCGTGCTTGTAGAAAGCCACCTCGCTGATGTCACCCAACACCCAACGCAACCAGGCACTCGGTTCGGGTAGCTGCGATACCATGTCGCCATATCCAGGCCAATGCGCTCCCCAGAAGGTTCGGTTGCTGAATGAAAGCCAGGCGATCAGCAGTGTCGCGCCGATCATTAGCAGGACGACGGCTGCATCAATCGGTGATTTGCGCGACGGTTGGTTTTTGTCGGTTGTAACTTCCATGAGATAGGCCTCCTGATCAACGTGGGAGGCAGGGGTGTTGGGTGTAGCCGAGCATCTGATCGTAAAGATCGGCCCGGCGATCGCGATGCAGATCGTTCAGGTTGTTCCAGATGGGCGCACTGCGGGAGCTGGTCAGGTCAATATCGGCAAACAGAATTTCCTGCCTGTCTGCCGAAGCCACGGCGCCAATCGGCCAGCCGTTGGTTCCGGCAATCAGTGAGCAACCCAGGTAGCGCGCGCCGCGCTCCTCGCCGATCCGGCTCGCAGCAGCGATAAATACGTTGTTGACGTGAGCGGCGGTCATCGTCAGATACGACGCCATGCACTTACCGGCATCGTCGAACAGCGGCGACGGTGTCCAGACCCAGTTGTTCAGGCTGCAAATGATGTCCGCGCCTTGCTGGGCGAGGATCCGTGGCACCTCCGGAAACCAGATGTCCCAGCAGATCAACAGCCCGATGCGGCCGATTGGTGTGTCGAAAACCGGGAAGCCCAGGTCGCCAGGGGTGAACCAGAGCTTCTCCAGATTCCACAAATGGGCTTTGCGGTACTTACCGATAAAACCGTCTGGTCCCACCAGAACGCCGGTGTTGAAGAGTTGCATGCCGTCGCGTTCGGTCAGCCCGGCCACGAGGTAAACATTGTGTTCGCGGGCGAAGTCGATCCAGCCCTGCACGCTTGGCCCCTCGGGAACCGCTTCGGCATGGGCGAAGGCATCCTGTCGATTGCTGAAAAAATAGCCGGTATTGGAAAGCTCGGGCAGAACGATGAGATTGGCACCGCCGTTGACCGCTTCCTGTGCCAGTTCCAGACTCTTGCGCAAGTTGGTCTCATGATTCTCGACGCCGACCTGAGGGTCGAATTGCACGACTGCTACGCGAACGGGGCTGGTTGGCTCGCTCATTCCTGATGACCTCTTTTTATTGTTATTCACGCTGTTTCAGTGGCGTGCCAATAAAAGGTGAAGTCGCAGGTGGGCGTCAGTCAGCCGCTTCCGTTCAGGTTGTAGTCTGTTTCCGATAATCTGAACCAGATTGCCAGGGCGCCCGGAAACCCTGTAGGAGCGAGCACGCTCGCGATGGACGTCAACGATAACGTTGAATGCCTGATACCCGGCGGTGTCTGGGCTTCCATCGCGAGCATGCTCGCTCCTACAGGGAGGGGTTATGCCGCCTGCTGAAACTGCTGCCGATACTGGTTCGGCGACAGCTCCGTGTGCTGTCGGAACAGTCGTGCGAAGAAGCTCGCGTCGTCGTAACCAACCTCATAGCTGATGGTCTTGATGCTCTTGCGGCTGCCGGACAGCAAGCCCTTGGCGGTTTCGATGCGCAGGCGTTGCAGGTAGTGCAGTGGCTTGTCACCGGTGGCGGTCTGGAAGCGGCGCATGAAGTTGCGGATGCTCATGCCGTGTTCGCGGGCGACGTCTTCGAAGCGGAATTTGTCGGCGAAGTGTTCTTCGAGCCAATGCTGGATTTGCAGGATGATCACGTCCTGGTGCAGTTTCTGCCCGCCGAATCCAATTCGTCCTGGGGAATAGCTGCGCTGCACCTCATACAGAATGTCCCGGGCGACGGCCTGGGACACATTGGCGCCGCAGAAACGCTCGATCAGGTAAATGTACAGATCGCACGCCGAGGTGGTGCCGCTGGCGCAGTACAGGTTGTCGGCGTCGGTCAGGTGCTTGTCCTGATTGAGCTGCACCTGGGGGAAGCGTTCGGCGAAGGCATTGAAGAAGCGCCAATAGGTGGTCGCTTCCTTGCCATTGAGCAGCCCGGCTTCGGCCAGCCAGAACACGCCGGTGGCCTCGCCGCACAGTACGGCGCCGCGCGCATGTTGCTGGCGCAACCACGGCAGGACTTGCGGGTAACGTTTGCACAGATTGTCGAAATCGTCCCAGAACGCGGGCAGAACGATGATGTCGGCGTTTTCCAGTCCGCCATCCACGGGAATCAACACGTCGCTGAAGGTATTGACCGGTTTGCCATCGGGGCTGACCAGGCGGGTTTCGAACGCCGGTGTCAGGCCCTGGCCCAGCTGTTTGCCGTAGCGCAGGCTGGCGAGGTGGAAGAAATCCTTGGCTTGCATGAGGGTGGAAGCGAAAACCCGGTCAATGGCCAGGATGCTGACGCGCCGCAATGGCGTGGAGGCTTGGTTAGACATAATTCAACTTTATTTTTATAGGGGGAAGTGGTCACCAGACGGCTGGATCGTCTTATTTTTTGTCGGGTGTGTCCAGTGTCCTGTATTGGAGGCGAGGCATAGTCTCTAAAGGTCAACTCCTTCTAAAAACAAAGAAAAGGTGCCGCATGATCCCCAGAACCCTGTTCAGTTCCGAGCACGAACTCTTCCGTGACAGCGTGCGAACGTTCCTCGAAAAAGAGGCGGTGCCGTTCCATGGGCAATGGGAAAAACAAGGCTATATCGACCGCAAACTGTGGAACAAGGCAGGGGAGGCGGGGATGCTTTGCTCGCACTTGCCGGAAGAGCACGGTGGCCTGGGGGCGGACTTTCTCTACAGCGCGGTGGTGATCGAAGAGGTGGGCCGCCTGGGCCTGACCGGCATCGGTTTTTCCCTGCATTCGGACATCGTGGCGCCCTACATCCTGCACTACGGCAGCGAGGCGTTGAAGCAGAAGTACCTGCCAAAACTGGTGTCCGGCGAGATGGTGACCGCGATCGCCATGACCGAGCCGGGTGCCGGTTCCGATCTGCAAGGGGTGAAAACCACGGCGGTGCTCGATGGCGATGAGTACGTGATCAATGGCTCCAAGACCTTCATCACCAACGGTTACCTGGCCGATCTGGTGATCGTCGTCGCCAAGACCGATCCAAAGGCCGGTGCGAAGGGCACCAGTTTGTTTCTCGTAGAGGCCAATACGCCAGGCTTCGACAAGGGCAAGCGCCTGGAAAAGGTCGGGATGAAAGCCCAGGACACCTCGGAGCTGTTCTTCCAGGATGTGCGGGTACCCAAGGAAAACCTGCTGGGCCAGGCCGGGATGGGGTTTGCCTACCTGATGCAGGAGTTGCCTCAGGAGCGTCTCACCGTGGCCATTGGCGGGCTGGCGTCAGCCGAAGCGGCGTTGCAATGGACGCTGGATTACACCCGCGAGCGCAAGGCGTTCGGCAAGTCGATCGCGGACTTCCAGAATACCCGGTTCAAGCTGGCGGAGATGGCCACGGAAATCCAGATCGGCCGTGTCTTCGTTGACCGCTGCCTGGAACTGCACCTGCAAGGCAAGCTCGATGTACCGACGGCGGCGATGGCCAAGTACTGGGGGACCGACCTGCAATGCAAGGTGCTTGACGAGTGTGTGCAGTTGCACGGTGGTTACGGGTTCATGTGGGAATACCCGATCGCGCGGGCCTGGGCGGATGCACGGGTGCAGCGGATCTATGCCGGGACCAATGAAATCATGAAGGAGATCATTGCGCGGTCGCTTTGATTTGAGTTGGCAGGTCCGGCGTCATCGCGGGCAAGCCCGCTCCCACAGGTACGGCGTAATACTTGTGGGAGCGAGCCTGCTCGCGAAGCTTTTCAACTGTCAGTCAAGGCGCCGGGTTCGGGTGATCCTTGTGAATCGCCTCGATCCCCTCCAGCACTTCCTCCGACAGCTTCAAGTCGAAACTGGCGATGTTGCTCTCCAGTTGCTCCATCGTGGTCGCGCCAATGATGTTGCTGGTCACGAACGGCTGCTGCGTCACGAACGCCAGGGCCATTTGCGCCGGGTCCAGGCCGTGCTCGCGAGCCAGGGCCACGTACCGGCTGCAGGCAGCTTCCGATTGTGGGTTGAAGTAGCGACTGAAGCGGCTGTAGAGGCTCAGGCGGCCTTTTGGCGGGCGGGCTCCACCTTCGTATTTGCCAGACAGGAAGCCGAACGCCAGCGGCGAATAGGCGAGCAGGCCGCATTGTTCGCGGATGGCGATTTCCGCCAGGCCGATTTCAAAGCTGCGGTTGAGCAGGTTGTAGGGGTTCTGGATCGATACGGCGCGCGGCCAGCCTCGGGCTTCGGCCAGGGCCAGGAAACGCATGGTGCCCCACGGCGTCTCGTTGGACAGGCCGATGTGGCGGATCTTGCCGGCCTTGACCTGTTCGTCCAGAGCTTCGAGGGTGTCCTCCAGGGGAGTCAGGTTGGCCTCGATCTTGTGCTTGTAGCCCAGTTGTCCGAAGAAGTTGGTGCTGCGCTCCGGCCAGTGCAACTGGTACAGGTCGATGTAATCGGTCTGCAGGCGCTTGAGGCTGGCATCCACGGCTTCGGTGATGTGCTGTCGGTTGTGCCGCAGGTTCTTGTCGCGGATGTAGTCGATGGTGTTGCCGGGGCCGGCGATCTTGCTGGCCAGGATCCAGTCGGTGCGGTCGCCGCGGCTCTTGAAGTAGTTGCCTATATAGCGCTCGGTGGTGGCGTAGGTTTCGGCCTTGGGTGGCACCGGGTACATCTCGGCGGTATCGATGAAGTTGATCCCGGCACTCTTGGCCCGCTCAATCTGAGCGAAGGCGTCTGCCTCGCTGTTTTGCTCACCCCAGGTCATGGTTCCGAGGCAGAGGGCACTCACGTTCAGATTCGTACGGCCTAGCTGGCGATAGTCCATCGGGTGCTCCTTGGGCAAAACAATCATAAAAGCAGGTTGAATTATTTTTCGCAATCTGCATAATTGCGCACCTCTTTCTGCAGTGGAAGTGATGCGCCGCCGCCGAAGAATCTTGCCGTTGAACGGACGCGCCGACCCGAGCCCCCGAAAGCGTCTGTATCCGGCTGCCTTTGACTTGTCAAAGTAAGCACTATTCAGTAAGATCCGCCGTCTAAATTTACAGGCGGCCCCTGAGGCTATAAAGAATGAAAACTTTTACTGCTAAACCGGAAACAGTAAAGCGCGACTGGTTTGTCGTCGACGCTGCTGGTCAGACCCTGGGTCGTCTGGCCACCGAAGTCGCGAGCCGTCTTCGTGGCAAGCACAAGCCTGAGTACACTCCTCACGTTGACACCGGCGACTACATCGTCGTAATCAACGCCGAGCAGATCCGTGTTACCGGTGCTAAAACCACCGACAAAATGTACTACTCCCACTCCGGTTTCCCGGGCGGCATCAAGTCGATCAACTTTGAAAAGCTGATCGCCAAAGCCCCTGAGCGCGTGATCGAGACCGCGGTAAAAGGCATGCTGCCTAAGAACCCGCTGGGTCGCGACATGTACCGTAAGCTGAAAGTCTATGCGGGCGCTGCACACCCTCATACTGCTCAGCAGCCCCAAGAACTGAAGATTTAACGGAATAGTTCATTATGTCGGCGACTCAAAATTACGGCACTGGCCGTCGCAAGACCGCAACCGCACGCGTTTTCCTGCGTCCGGGTACTGGTAACATCTCCATCAACAACCGTTCGCTGGATAATTTCTTCGGCCGCGAAACTGCCCGCATGGTAGTTCGTCAGCCGCTGGAATTGACCGAGACTGTCGAGAAGTTCGACATCTACGTCACCGTGATCGGCGGTGGTGTAAGTGGTCAGGCTGGCGCAATCCGCCACGGTATCACCCGCGCTCTGATGGACTACGACGAGACTCTGCGCAGCGCCCTGCGTAAAGCCGGCTTCGTAACCCGCGATGCTCGTGAAGTTGAACGTAAGAAAGTCGGTCTGCGTAAAGCGCGTAAGCGTCCGCAGTACTCGAAGCGTTAATTCGCTTTCACGTTCAAAAAAGAACGCCCAGTTTCCTCACGGAGCTGGGCGTTTTTTTATGTCTGCGATTTATCAAAGAATTGCGCTGTGACAACTTGCCACATCCGTAGACGCCCTATACTACAAGGCTCAGGGGTGATGGGCTCCGGTAATTACCTTGTCAGGATTGGGGCTTTTCATTACCATTCGGCAAAATTTTTATAAGTACATAGATTTACTTAGTAGATGCCTGATTTAACAGGCCACAAAGCTGATGGGAGAGGACTGAATGAGCAATGACGGCGTGAATGCAGGCCGGCGTCGCTTCCTGGTGGCAGCCACATCCGTGGTGGGTGCTGCAGGAGCGGTGGGGGCTGCGGTCCCGTTCGTGGGGTCATGGTTTCCCAGTGCCAAGGCGAAAGCCGCAGGTGCACCGGTGAAAGTGAATGTCAGCAAGGTCGAGCCAGGCCAGCAGATGATTGCTGAGTGGCGCGGTCAGCCGGTGTTCATCGTCCGCCGTACACCGGAAATCCTGGGGAATCTGAAGAAGATCGAGGGCCAGCTCGCTGATCCGACCTCCAAGAACTCGACACAACCGACTTACGTTGATCCGGAAATCCGTTCGATCAAGCCCGAGGTTCTGCTGCTGATCGGTATCTGCACGCACCTTGGTTGCTCGCCGACCTTCCGTCCTGAAGTGGCGCCTGCGGATCTGGGGAAAGACTGGGTAGGCGGTTATTTCTGCCCTTGCCACGGTTCCCACTACGATCTGGCTGGCCGCGTCTACAAGGCGCAACCTGCGCCTTTGAACCTGCCAGTTCCCCCGCATTCCTATGAGACCGATGAGATCATTGTCATTGGCGTCGATACGGAGAAAGCGTGATGAGCAAGTTCATGGATTGGGTTGATGCGCGCTTTCCCGCGACCAAGATGTGGGAAGACCATCTCAGCAAGTATTACGCTCCGAAAAACTTCAACTTCTTCTACTTCTTTGGCTCCCTGGCATTGCTCGTTCTGGTCAACCAGATCGTTACCGGTGTCTGGCTGACCATGAGCTATAACCCGTCGGCGGAAGAGGCGTTTGCCTCCGTCGAATACATCATGCGCGACGTCGAGTACGGCTCGATCCTGCGTCTGCTGCACTCCACCGGCGCTTCGGCGTTCTTCATCGTGGTCTATCTGCACATGTTCCGTGGCCTGCTCTACGGTTCGTACCAGAAACCGCGTGAGCTGGTGTGGGTCTTCGGCATGCTGATCTACCTGGCGCTGATGGCCGAAGCCTTCATGGGCTACCTGTTGCCATGGGGCCAGATGTCCTACTGGGGTGCCCAGGTAATCATCTCGCTGTTCGGTGCGATTCCGGTCATCGGCAACGACCTGACCCAATGGATTCGTGGTGACTACCTGATTTCCGGCATTACCCTGAACCGCTTCTTCGCCTTGCACGTGGTTGCCCTGCCGATCGTTATCCTTGGTCTGGTGGTGTTGCACATCCTGGCGTTGCACGAAGTCGGCTCGAACAACCCGGACGGCGTGGACATCAAGAAGCACAAGGACGAAAACGGCATACCGCTGGATGGCATTGCTTTCCACCCGTACTACACCGTGAAAGATATCGTCGGCGTGGTGGTGTTCCTGTTCATCTTCTGCTCGATCGTGTTCTTCTTCCCGGAAATGGGCGGTTACTTCCTCGAAAAACCGAACTTTGAAGTGGCGAACGCCTTCAAGACCCCTGAGCACATCGCTCCGGTATGGTACTTCACCCCGTTCTACGCCATCTTGCGCGCGGTTCCGGACAAGCTCTTCGGTGTAATCGCCATGGGTGCGGCCATTGCTGTTCTGTTCGTCCTGCCATGGCTCGATCGTAGTCCGGTCAAGTCGATGCGCTACAAGGGCTGGCTGAGCAGGATCTGGCTCTGGGTGTTCTGCATTTCGTTCGTGATCCTGGGTGTGTTGGGCGTATTGGCTCCAACCCCTGAGCGTACGTTGCTGTCGCAGGTATGTACCTTCCTGTACTTCGCCTACTTCATTTTGATGCCGTTCTACACCAGGCTCGAGAAGACCAAACCGGTTCCGGAAAGGGTGACTGGCTGATGAAAAAACTATTTGCCGTATTGATGCTTGCTGCGCTGCCAGTGTTCGCTTTCGCAGCTGAACACGGTGGTCCCGAGCTGGAAAAAGTCGATATCGATGTTTCCGATAAAGCAGCCATGCAGGATGGTGCGCGTACATTCGCCAACTACTGCATGGGTTGCCACAGTGCCAAGTTCCAACGTTATGAGCGTGTTGCCGACGACCTGGGCATTCCCCATGAGTTGATGATGGAGAAGCTGGTGTTCAACGGTGCCAAGATCGGTGACCACATGAGCATCGGCATGCAGCCGGCGGACGCCAAGGCCTGGTTTGGCGCTGCGCCGCCAGACCTGACCCTGGTTGCCCGTGTTCGCGGTACTGACTGGCTCTACGGTTACCTGAAGTCGTTCTACGAAGATCCTGCGCGCCCATGGGGTGTGAACAACAAGGTCTTCCCGAACGTGGGTATGCCTAACGTCCTGGCTGGCCTGCAAGGTCGTCAGGTGGTGGGTTGCAAACAGGTTCAGATCGTCGAAAACGGCAAGAAGCAGTTTGATCCGTTGACCGGTACGCCTTTGACCCATGAAGCGTGCGATCAACTGACCATTGTGCCGAAAAGCGGTGCACTGACCGAAGAGCAGTTCGATGAGAAGGTCAAGAATCTGGTAACCTTCCTGGCTTACTCGGCTAACCCGGTTAAGCTGCAACATCAGCGCATCGGTACGTACGTATTGTTGTACCTGGCGTTCTTCTTCGTATTTGCTTACCTGCTCAAGCGCGAATACTGGAAAGACGTGCACTGATAAAGCTTCAAGCTATTGCTGTTAATCGCGCGCGCCCAAGGGCGCCTCTGAAGATGTAGCGAAACTGGTTATGCAGTCGCTGCGGGAGGCGCCCTCTGGGCGCGCTCGTTTTTCCGCGTTCGATAATTTCTACAAGCGAGGAGGATCGCCATGGGCGTGACCAATCGGTTGGCCTGTTACTCCGACCCCGCCGACCACTATTCCCACCGAGTGCGCATCGTACTGGCAGAGAAGGGTGTCAGCGCCGAGATCATTTACGTGGAAGCTGGAAGCCAGCCACCTAAACTGATTGAGGTGAACCCTTACGGCAGCTTGCCCACCCTGGTCGATCGCGACCTGGCGTTGTGGGAGTCGACTGTGGTGATGGAATATCTGGATGAGCGTTACCCGCACCCGCCGCTACTGCCGGTTTATCCCGTGGCGCGTGCCAACAGTCGCCTGCTGATGCACCGCATTCAGCGAGACTGGTGTGGTCTGGTGGATCTGATTCTGGATTCTCGGACCAAGGAGGCGGCCCGTGCCGTGGCTCGCAAAGAGTTGCGCGAAAGCCTGACGGGCGTGTCGCCGCTGTTCGCCGATAAACCGTTTTTCCTCAGTGAGGAACAAAGTCTGGTGGACTGCTGCCTATTGCCAATACTCTGGCGATTGCCGATTCTGGGTATAGAACTGCCGCGGCAGGCCAAGCCGCTGCTTGATTATATGGAGCGCCAGTTTGCGCGAGAGACTTTCCAGGCGAGCTTGTCTGGTGTTGAACGCGACATGCGCTAAGGCTTAAGGAGCCGCTATGAACTCCAGTCGACCTTATCTGGTCCGCGCGCTCTATGAGTGGATTGTGGACAACGATTGCACCCCACACATGCTGGTCAATTCCGAGTACCCGTCGGTACAGGTGCCGCAGGGGTTTGCCAGTGACGGGCAGATCGTCCTGAACGTATCGCCACAAGCTGTGCGTCACTTGCACATGGATAACGAGGCGGTCAGTTTCGAAGGGCGCTTCGGTGGCGTACCGCACACCTTGTACGTGCCTATTGCATCAATCCTGGGTATCTACGCCCGGGAGAATGGTCAGGGCATGGTGTTCGATCTGGAATCGCCATTGGACGAGGACGATGATATCGAGCCGGATGACGATCTTCCGCCGCCGGACAGTGAGCCACCGCGTCCCAGCGGTCGTCCGAGTTTGAAGGTGGTGAAATAAAAAAAGGGTGATCCGCAAGGATCACCCTTTTTTTTCGCCATCTTCAAACGATGTAGGAGCGAGCCTGCTCGCGATCAGTCGATGTACTCGAACAGTTTCACAATCTTCTGTACGCCGGAAACGCCTTGCACCAGGTTGGTCGCCTGCGCCGCTTCCTGTTTGGTCACCAGGCCCAGCATGTAGACAATGCCGTTTTCAGTGACGACCTTGATGCGTGAACCGGGGATGTTCGCGTCGGCGAGCATCTGGGTCTTGATCTTGGTGGTCAGCCAGGTGTCGTTCTGGCGTGCCAGCAGGGAAGAGGGCGGCAGGATTTGCAGTTCGTTGTGCACCTGCTTCACGCGCTGGACAGCGGCAGCGGCCTGTTCGGCCTTGGCCTTGAGGTCTGCGCGTGGCGTTTGCCCGGCGAGCAGCACGACACCGTTGAAGCTGGTGACGACGATGTGCGAGTCCTTGTCCAGGGCCGGGTCGGCCTTGGCGACGTTCACGCCAACCTTGGTGTCGATCAGGGAGTCGTCGATCTTGCTGCCCAGTGTGCGAGTGCCGCGGTCATCTTCAATCGGTGCCTCACGGCTGGCAGTCACCAGCGAGGTGCAGCCGCTGATGCCGAGGCACAGGGTCAAGGCCAGTAGGCCAAGGCGATTAGGGGTCATTCTTCACTCCCGAACAATTGGCTGTCGATCAAGTCGCAAAGGCAATGGATCGCCAGCAGGTGGACTTCTTGAATACGAGCGGTGACGTTGGCCGGTACGCGAATCTCGACGTCTTCGGGCAAAAGCAGCGACGCCATGCCGCCGCCGTCACGTCCCGTCAATGCTACGACAATCATTTCGCGATCATGTGCGGCCTGGATCGCTTGAATTATGTTGGCCGAGTTGCCGCTGGTGGAGATAGCCAGCAACACGTCGCCCGGTTGGCCGAGTGCACGGATCTGTTTGGAGAAGATTTCGTTGTAGCTGTAGTCGTTGGCGATCGAGGTGATCGTCGAGCTGTCGGTCGTCAGAGCGATGGCTGGCAGGCTCGGGCGCTCGCGCTCAAAGCGGTTGAGCAGCTCGGACGAGAAGTGCTGGGCGTCGCCTGCAGAGCCGCCATTGCCACAGGAAAGCATTTTGCCTTCGTTGAGCAGGGCGTTGACCATGACCTGGCTGGCTTGCTCGATGTGCGGTGCAAGTACTTCCATCGCCTGTTGCTTGGTGTCGATACTGGCCTGAAAAAGCTGGCGAATTCGCGATTGCATGTCCATCTGTGTGACCTTAAGTAGCGCGGCTGTTCGGCACGTGAATGTGCAGCCCGCAAAGCAAAGAGCAAAAGTGTTGGGTGATAGTGTCCGGTTCGCAATGCTGGCGATCAGCCGTCGAAGGCATTCTGTAGCCAGTTCATCTGATCGAGATTGCTGTCGATGGCAATCACGTCGAAGCGGCAAGGGGAATTGGCCCAGCGCGACTCGCACTGAAGAAAATATTGCGCGGCGAAAATCAGTTTCTGCCGTTTGCGCTCATCGATGCTATCGAGCGCGCCACCCCATTGAGTGTTTTTTCGGTAGCGGACTTCAACGAATACTACTGTATCGCCATCTAGCATGACCAGATCAAGCTCGCCGCGTTTACACAACCAGTTCTGCGCCAGCAGGCGCAGACCCTGTTGTTGAAGGTGCTCGAGCGCATGGCGCTCGGCATCCTTTCCGCTTTGCTGGCGTGACCTGTCAGGCATCAGCGAGGGGTGTCCGGCAGGCGTTGAACCTGGCCGTTGCTGAATTCGGCCCATGGCAACTGACGCACGACTCGCTGGGTCTGAGTCATGCCAAGGCTGCCCGATTCACCGTCGATGCGGCTGTCCGGCAGGGACTTGAGCTGGCCCAGGCGTGGCGCCAGACGATAGGCGTCCACGCCCATGGCGTACAAGCGCCCAAGGCTGCCGGCGGCTTGTGGCCACTGGGCAGTGACCTGGCGGCGCAGAGGGTCGCTGGTGTCCAGCAACCATGGCGTCTCGCAGAAGCGGATGCCGTTCATGTCGTTGTATTGGTTGACGTCACCGCTGGCGCTGAACACGTGGGAGGTGGCGTAGACCGGTACATCGCCCGCGTACTGGAAGTTCAGGGTCGGTTTGATCTGTTGGGCCTGTTGCGGCGTTGCGGCAAGGAAGATGAATTCGATGTCCTGGCGGCGCGATGGCTGGGCGGCTACTTGTGAGCCGACAGTGCTTTGCAGGCTCTTGGCGCGACCTTCGCTCTGGCGCAGTTGGAACATGTCGGCAATCTGCTGGGCCAACTGGACCGGTTGATCGACGCGTTCGGTGGCAACGATGGTGCCGCCATTGGCTTGCCAGTCCTGGCTGAATGCCCTGAGCACGCGGTCGCCCCATTCGCCTTTCGGCACCATGATGGCGGCGCGATGCAGGCCGTCGGCACGAGCGCGACGCGATACTTCGCGGGCTTCGTCTTCAGCGGCCAAACCGAACTGGAACAACTGCGCCGGGCCTTGATCGCCCTCGCTGTAGTTCAGTGCCAGGGTGGTGATCGGCAATTGCGGGCGAGTGCTCAGCTGCTTGACCAGCGGCTTCTCCAGCGGACCGACAACCAGTTGCACGCCATCGGCCTGGGCCTTGCGGTAGAACTCGTCCATGGAAGTCAGGCGCGAGCTGTCATAGAACTCGATGGCGGGTGGTTTCTGCCCGGCCTGTTGTGCCTGGTAGTGGGCGGCCATGAAACCGTCGCGCAGCGCTTTGCCCACCGAGGCCAGTTGGCCGTCCTGAGGCAGCAGCAGGGCGATTTTGCCCAGGGGCTGACTGGCCAGCTCCTTGAGTTGGGTCAGCGGCTGCGGTAGCTGAACGGCTGCCGGATGTTTCGGATGCTGTGCGCGCCAGTTGTCGATGGCGGCCTGTTGCTGCTCCAGGGTCCCGGCGGATTTCACCGCCAGTGCCAGGGCCATCCAGCCGCCGAGATCGTCGGTGTTGTTCGGCTGCAACTGCTCGGTCGGCAGCGAAGCGATCAGGGTCCAGATGGCTTCGTGGTTTTTGCTCGCGGCTTCGCCCTTGAGCATCGGGGCGATGAAAATGCGCTCGCGAGCGGCGGCAAGGGTCTGGCCGTCTGCTTCAAGGGCGCGGGCGTGAACAGTGCCGGTACGAACCTGTTGTTCGACGGGCAGCTCGCTCAAGCGTTGCATGCTTGGATGGCTCAAGGCGGTCAGCGCAGCTTTGGGCTGGTTGCGGGTCATGGCCAGTTCAGCCGCCAGCGTGCTGGCGAAAACCTGTTGGCCCGGCTTGAGCTGTTCGACTGGCACCTGTTGCAGGATTTGCGCGGATTGGCTGGCATTGCCCTGGTGATAGGCCAGGTCGGCAGCGCTCAAGCGCAGCAGCGCGGCATCTTCCGGTGATTTGCTTTGGGCGGCCTTCTCAAGCAGTTGCTCGATACTGGCGTCCGGTGTCCGTGGAAGCTCGCCAAGGCTGGAGGAGGGCGAGCTGGCGCAAGCCGCCAGCAAGGCAGCGAGGCAGAGGGCAGATAACAGCCGCAGGCAAGCGATCATGTAAGCGTTCCTGATACTCGATCAAATTAGCGGGGAATTGTACCCAAGCACTGGCCGGGGCGCGATGTTAGTGGCGTGAATCGATCAATTTAGCTGGTGTAAATGTTGCGCTGGCGCACAAACGCTCACCGATGGCAGGTTTTCCTGTGCCTATCGTGAGTCTCGCTACGCGCTACAATGGCGACTTTTACCGATCATGAGGTGTGCGCTTTGACTGCTCCAGGTGCTTTGAATTCAGCTGCTGGCTCGCTTTATGTGGTGGCGACGCCCATCGGCAACCTGGATGACATCAGTGCGCGGGCGCTGAAGATTCTGCGTGAGGTGGCCTTGATCGCAGCGGAGGATACCCGCCATTCCCAGCGTTTGATGCAGCACTTCGGCATTTCGACGCCATTGGCGGCCTGTCATGAGCACAACGAGCGGGACGAAGGTAGTCGCTTTATCACGCGTCTGCTTGCCGGTGACAACGTGGCGCTGATCTCCGATGCCGGGACGCCGCTGATTTCCGATCCGGGTTATCACCTGGTGCGCCAGGCCCGGGCGGCAGGCATCAATGTAGTGCCGGTTCCTGGAGCCTGCGCATTGATTGCGGCTTTGTCGGCGGCGGGGCTGCCTTCCGATCGTTTCATTTTCGAAGGCTTTTTGCCGGCCAAGGCTGTGGGGCGGCGAGCGCGTCTCGAGCAGGTAAAGGAAGAGCCTCGTACATTGATCTTCTATGAGGCTCCGCATCGCATCCTTGAGTGCCTGCAGGACATGGAGTTGGTGTTCGGCCCCGAGCGCCCGGCATTGCTTGCCCGTGAGCTGACCAAAACGTTTGAAACCCTCAAGGGATTGCCGCTGGCAGAGCTTCGCGAGTTTGTCGAGTCGGATGGAAATCAGCAGCGCGGCGAGTGCGTGGTGTTGGTGGCAGGCTGGTCTGCCCCCGAGGAAGAGGGCGCCGTCAGCAGCGAGGCGATGCGCATTCTCAACCTGCTGCTCGAAGAAATGCCGCTCAAGCGTGCGGCGGCTTTGGCAGCGCAAATTACCGGCGAGCGAAAGAATGTGCTGTATCAGATCGCGCTGGATAGACAGAAGGGTGAGTGAAACCCGACGCACAGGCGTGCTCAAAGGCGCTTGGCCCTTGTTCTTCGGGCGCTCTGCCGGTAACCTTCGCGGCGGAGAGTCGATCGGACAGTCGCTGCCCTCTATGAAAATTAGGGGGGGGAGGAAAGTCCGGGCTCCATAGGGCGAAGTGCCAGGTAATGCCTGGGAGGCGTGAGCCTACGGAAAGTGCCACAGAAAATAACCGCCTAAGCGCTTCGGCGCCGGTAAGGGTGAAAAGGTGCGGTAAGAGCGCACCGCACGTCTGGCAACAGTTCGTGGCTAGGTAAACCCCACTTGGAGCAAGACCAAATAGGGTCCCAAGGCGTGGCCCGCGCTGGGACCGGGTAGGTTGCTAAAGATGTCCAGTGATGGCCATCGTAGACGAATGACTGTTCAAGACAGAACCCGGCTTACAGATCGACTCTCCACCTTTTTCACTCCTCTGCTTAAATCAGTGAGCAGAGTGTTGGTGATAGCGGTTTCCCTCCTTTCGAAGTCGCAAGGAGGCGCGGTTGGGTGGTAGCTGGTAGCCCATGGTTGTGGGGCTCGTATAAACTCGACGCAGTAACAATTTCCCTCCTTACACAATCGTCAGCAGAACCTCTTTTGTAATACCGAAAAAATCTTACTCTTAATAAATCACTTTAACTTCCGAGCGCAGCCTCCTGTGCTGGTTCAAGTTGTTGGACAGTTTCATCTGCCGGATTCTCGTTGCCCCTCCGTTAATGCTCCTAAATCTCAGTTCTGTAAGGGTTTTCCTTTAATCCGCGCCTTGACGGTGTGGTGGGCGCATTCCTATAGTGTGCGTAAGTGGCGGAAAGTGGCATGAAGTGGGTTTTTTGAGCTCAAAACGCTAGAATTTGGAGAAACGCTGACGTGTTTCGCGGAGCCAACGCTATCAGTCTCGATGCAAAGGGCCGTCTCGCCATGCCGAGCCGGTACCGTGACGAGCTCGATTCGCGGAGTTCCGGTCAATTGATCGTAACAATTGATGCCGTTGATCCTTGTTTGTGTGTTTACCCCCTCGATGAGTGGGAAATTATTGAAACCAAACTGCGCGCACTGCCTTCGCTTCGCGAAGAGAACCGCCGCCTGCAACGTTTACTGATTGGTAATGCCGTCGACCTCGAGCTCGACGGCAGTGGTCGTTTTCTGGTTCCGCCGCGTCTTCGTGAATATGCCAAGTTGGATAAGCGCGCGATGTTGGTAGGCCAACTGAACAAGTTCCAATTGTGGGACGAGGATGCCTGGAACGCGGTTTCTGCCGCCGACCTGGCTGCTATTCAACAACCGGGCGCGATGCCTGACGAACTGCGTGATTTGATCCTGTGACTATTGATAGCGGCTTTAACCACATCACCGTACTGCTTGACGAGGCCGTCGAGGCTCTCGCTGTACGTCCTGATGGCTGCTATCTGGACGGCACGTTCGGACGCGGTGGGCACAGCCGGTTGATCCTCAGCCAGCTCGGTCCCGATGGTCGGTTGCTCGGCTTCGATAAAGACCCACAAGCGATTGCCACAGGGCAGACGCTAGCGGCCGAAGACGGCCGCTTTGTCGTTGTGCAGCGCAGCTTTGCCGAGCTCGGTGCCGAAGTGGTCGAACGCGGCATGAGCGGCAAGGTCAGCGGTGTGTTGCTCGACCTGGGCGTGTCTTCGCCGCAGCTCGACGACCCAGAGCGCGGTTTCAGTTTCCTCAACGACGGTCCGCTGGACATGCGCATGGATCCATCCCGTGGCATCAGCGCTGCCGAATTCGTCAACACCGCGCCCGTGGAAGAAATCGCTCGGGTGTTCAAGGAATATGGCGAAGAGCGTTTCTCCGGTCGCATGGCCCGTGCAGTGGTCGAGCGTCGCGACATCAAGCCATTCGAACGCACCGGTGACCTGGCAGAAGTCTTGAAAGTTGCCAACCCGGCGTGGGAAAAGGGCAAGAACCCGGCAACCCGTGCATTCCAGGGCTTGCGTATCCACGTCAACAACGAACTGGGTGATCTGGAAACCGGCCTCGAAGCCGCGCTGGATTGCCTGGAAGTGGGCGGTCGCCTGGTGGTGATCAGCTTCCATTCGCTGGAAGACCGCATCGTCAAGCTGTTCATGCGCAGGCTGGTGAAAGGCGAAGCCGACAACCTGCCGCGTAACCTGCCGGTTCGGCACGTCGCCTTCGAACCTAAAATCAAAATCCATGGCAAAGCGCAGACGGCCTCCGACGCCGAACTCAAAGCCAACCCGCGTTCCCGTAGTGCTGTCATGCGTGTGGCGGAGAAGCTGCGGTGAGCAGGCTTTTCGCCAAGCCATTGCCCGGCGGCAGCTTCTTCATGCTGCTGCTGTTTGTGGGCGTGCTCGTGTCGGCCATTGGCGTGTCTTACAGCGCCCACTGGAACCGCCAGTTGCTGAACACGCTTTACAACGAATTGAGCGTGCGCGACAAGGCGCAAGCCGAGTGGGGCCGGTTGATTCTGGAGCAAAGCACCTGGACCGCCCACAGCCGTATCGAGGTGCTGGCCACCGAACAACTGAAAATGCACATCCCTGGTGCCGCTGACGTGAAGATGGTGGCGCCATGATGAAACTCGAAGGCGCACTCTTCCCTTGGCGGTTCCGCGTGGTGCTGGGTTTGCTTGGCGTCATGGTGGCCGCGATCTGCTGGCGCATCATCGACCTGCAAGTGGTCGACCGTGACTTCCTGAAAGGTCAGGGCGATGCGCGCAGTGTTCGACATATTCCGATTCCTGCGCACCGAGGTCTGATCACCGACCGTAACGGCGAGCCTTTGGCCGTCAGTACCCCGGTGACCACGCTGTGGGCCAACGCCAAGGAAATGCAGCTGGAAAAAGACAAGTGGCCGGCACTGGCAGCCGCCCTGGGGCAGGATCCAAAAGCCCTGGCCGAACGTCTTGAGGCGCAGGCCAACAAAGAATTCATTTACCTGGTGCGCGGACTGACGCCTGAGCAGGGGCAAGCGGTGCTCGACCTGAAGGTCCCGGGGGTCTACGGCATTGAAGAGTTCCGGCGTTTTTATCCTGCCGGTGAAGTCACCGCCCATATGGTCGGTTTTACCGACATCGACGATCACGGGCGGGAAGGCGTCGAACTGGCTTACGATGAATGGCTGGCCGGTGTCCCTGGCAAGCGTCAGGTGATCAAGGACCGGCGCGGCCGGCTGATCAAGGATGTCCAGGTCACCAAAAACGCCAAGGCCGGCAAGCCCTTGGCGTTGTCCATTGACCTGCGCCTGCAATACCTGGCCAACCGCGAGCTGCGTAACGCGATCATCGAGAACGGCGCCAAGGCAGGCAGCCTGGTGATCATGGACGTGAAGACCGGCGAGATTCTCGCGATGGTCAACCAGCCGACCTACAACCCGAATAACCGTCGCAACCTGCAACCGGCGATGATGCGTAACCGCGCGATGATCGATGTGTTCGAACCGGGCTCGACCATGAAAGCGATCTCGATGAGCGCTGCCATAGAAACCGGTCGCTGGAAGCCGAGCGATACCGTCGAGGTGTATCCAGGCTCCTTGCAGATTGGCAAATACACCATCAAGGACGTATCGAAGACCGAAGGCCCGGTTCTCGACCTGACCGGCATCCTGATCAATTCCAGTAACGTCGGCATGAGTAAGGTCGCCTTCGATATCGGCGGCGAAACCATTTTCCGTCTGGCGCAGAAGATCGGCCTCGGCCAGGACACCGGCCTGGGCTTCCCGGGCGAGCGCGTCGGCAACCTGCCGAACTACCGCGAATGGCGCAAGGCGGAAACCGCCACGCTGTCCTACGGCTACGGTATCTCCGTGACTGCGATCCAGTTGGTCCACGCCTTTTCGGCCCTGGCCAATAACGGTCGTCTCGCGCCGCTGACCCTGATCAAGACTGACAAGGCACCGCAAACCACACAGGTGTTGCCGGAGGCGGTCGCGAAAACCATGCAAGGCATGCTGCAACAAGTGATCGAGGCCCCGCGCGGTGTATTCCGTGCGCAGGTGCCGGCGTATCACGTGGGCGGCAAGTCGGGTACTGCGCGTAAAACTTCGGTTGGCACCAAGGGTTACGCCGAGAACTCCTACCGTTCGCTGTTCGCCGGATTCGGCCCGATGAGCGATCCGCGTTACGCCATAGTGGTCGTCATCGACGAGCCGACCAAGGCCGGTTACTTCGGTGGCCTGGTTTCCGCGCCGGTATTCAGTCGCGTGATGTCGGGCACCCTGCGCCTGATGAACATTACGCCGGACAACCTGCCACCTACTCAACAAGCGAACGCAACACCGGTCGTTCCGCTGAAAGCCAATGGAGGGCGCGGCTGATGTCTCTGAGCCTGAACAAGATTTTCCCTCACGCCGGCCACGATCTGCTGATTCGCGAACTCGCCCTGGACAGCCGCAATGTACGTGCGGGCGATCTGTTCCTCGCGGTACCGGGCGGTAAGTTCGATGGTCGTGCGCACATTGCCGACGCCTTGCAGCGCGGTGCTGCTGCGGTGGCCTATGAAGTCGAAGGCGTTACGGTCCTGCCGATTACCGAGGTGCCGCTGATTCCGGTGAAGGGGCTGGCAGCCCAATTGTCGGACATCGCCGGGCGTTTTTATGGCGAGCCGAGCCATCACCTGAACCTGGTGGGCGTGACCGGTACCAACGGCAAGACCAGTGTGACCCAGTTGGTCGCCCAGGCGCTGGACCTGCTCGGCCAGCACTGTGGCCTGGTCGGTACGCTCGGTTCCGGTTTCTACGGCGCGCTGGAAAGCGGCCTGCACACCACGCCCAATCCGATTGCCATGCAAGCGACCCTGGCAGACCTGAAAAAGGCCGGGGCCAAAGCCGTGGCGATGGAAGTGTCTTCCCATGGTCTGGACCAGGGCCGTGTGACGGCATTGGCCTTCGATGTGGCGGTGATGACCAACCTGTCCCGCGATCACCTGGATTACCACGGCACCATGCAGGCTTACGGCGAAGCCAAGGCCAGGCTGTTTTCCTGGAATGATTTGAAATGCCGCGTGGTCAACCTTGACGACGAATTTGGTCGGCAACTGGCCGCCGACAAGCGTGAGTCGCGCCTGATCACCTACAGCCTGCTCGACAGCAGCGCTTACCTTTATTGCCGCGAAGCGCACTTCAACGACGAAGGCGTGCGCGCCACGTTGGTTACACCCCACGGCGAGCACCATTTGCGCAGCGCCTTGCTGGGTCGCTTCAACCTGAGCAACGTGTTGGCCGCTGTTGGCGCCTTGCTCGGTATGGACTACGCGCTCGACGAAATCCTCCAGGTGCTGCCGAAACTCGAAGGCCCGGCCGGTCGGATGCAGCGCCTCGGCGGCGGTACTCAGCCGCTGGTGGTGGTCGATTACGCCCACACCCCGGATGCCCTGGAAAAAGTCCTCACCGCGTTGCGTCCGCACGTCAAGGGTCAACTGCTGTGCCTGTTCGGCTGTGGCGGCGACCGTGATCGCGGCAAGCGTCCACTGATGGCGGAAGTGGTAGAGCGTCTGGCCGACGGCGTACTGGTCACCGACGACAACCCGCGTACCGAAGATCCTCAAGTGATTTTCGATGACATCCGCGCCGGTTTCACGGCTGTGGACAAAGTCGCTTTCGTGGCGGGTCGTGGCAAGGCGATTGCCCAATTGATTGCTGAAGCTTCGGCGGATGACGTGATCGTTCTTGCGGGCAAGGGCCACGAGGACTATCAGGAAATCAACGGCGTACGCCATGCCTTCTCCGATCTGGTCGAGGCCGATCATGCCCTGACCGCCTGGGAGGTGGCCCATGCTTGAGGCACTGAAACTGAGTGAGCTGACCAGCGTGCTCAATGGCCGTTTGATCGGTACGGATGCCAGCTTCGACGGTGTCAGCATCGACAGTCGTGCGATCAAGCCGGGCCAGCTGTTTATTGCATTGGCCGGTCCGCGCTTCGATGGCCATGACTATCTGAACGATGTGGCGGCCAAAGGCGCCGTGGCGGCACTGGTCGAGCGCGAAGTCGCCGATAGCACCTTGCCGCAACTGCTGGTCAACGATACCCGCCAGGCCCTCGGCCAGTTGGGTGCGTTGAACCGTAAGGCTTTCACGCATCAGGTCGCGGCCGTGACCGGCTCCAGCGGCAAAACCACGGTCAAGGAAATGCTTGCGAGCATCCTGCGCACGCGCGGCACGGTGCTGGCGACCCGTGGCAACCTGAACAATGACCTCGGCGTTCCTCTGACCCTGCTCGAGCTGGCGCCGGAACACACTGCGGCAGTCATTGAACTGGGTGCTTCGCGCCTGGGTGAAATTGCCTACACGGTCGGCCTGACCAGGCCGCATGTGGCCATTCTCAACAACGCCGGGACCGCCCACGTCGGCGAGTTCGGCGGGCCGGAAAAAATCGTCGAAGCCAAAGGCGAGATCATTGAAGGGCTGGATGCCGATGGCGTCGCCGTTCTGAATCTCGACGACAAAGCGTTCGCTATCTGGAAGGCGCGCGCCGGTAATCGCAAGGTGCTGACGTTTGCATTAAGCAACACCAGCGCTGACTTCCATGCCAGTGACCTGGCTACCGACGCTCGCGGTTGCCCCGCGTTCAACCTGCACGGTCCAGAAGGTGTGGAGCGCGTTCAACTGAATCTGCTCGGTACTCACAACGTCGCCAATGCCATGGCCGCAGCCGCAGCCGCCCATGCCTTGGGTGTGTCGCTGTTCGGTATCGCCACCGGCCTTGGCGCGGTGCAACCGGTCAAGGGTCGCACTGTCGCGCAACTGGCCAGCAACGGCATGCGCGTGATCGATGACACTTACAACGCCAACCCCACCTCCATGTGCGCTGCCGTTGATATACTGGCCGGCTTTTCCGGTCGCACCGTCCTGGTGCTCGGGGATATCGGCGAGTTGGGCGAATGGGCGGAGCAGGGGCACCGCGACGTGGGCGAGTACGCCCGTGGCAAGGTTTCTGCGCTGTACGCCGTCGGGCCAATGATGGCTCACGCCGTGAACGCATTCGGTCCGCAGGCTTTTCACTTCGGCACGCAGGCTGAATTGATCAAGGCCCTGGGCGCTGAGCAAGACACAAACACCACCATTTTGATCAAGGGCTCGCGCAGCGCTGCGATGGAAAACGTCGTTGCCGCCTTGTGCGGATCCAGTCTGGAGAAACATTAATGCTGCTGCTGCTAGCGGAGTATCTGCAACAGTTCTACAAAGGCTTTGCGGTCTTCCAGTACCTGACCCTGCGCGGGATTCTCGGTGTACTGACCGCGCTGGTCTTGTCGCTGTGCTATGGCCCGTGGATGATCCGTACCCTGCAGAACCGTCAGATCGGCCAGGCCGTTCGCAACGATGGTCCGCAATCGCACCTGTCCAAGTCCGGCACCCCGACCATGGGTGGTGCGCTGATTCTTTCGTCCATCGGCGTCAGTACGCTGCTGTGGGCTGACCTGACCAACCGCTACGTCTGGGTCGTCCTGCTGGTGACCCTGCTGTTCGGCGCTATCGGCTGGGTCGACGACTACCGCAAGGTCATAGAGAAGAACTCCCGCGGCCTGCCAAGCCGCTGGAAATATTTCTGGCAGTCGGTCTTCGGCCTGGGCGCGGCGATCTTCCTGTACATGACTGCCGCCACTCCGGTGGAAACCACGCTGATCCTGCCGATGCTCAAGGACTACAGCATTCCTCTGGGTGCCGGCTTCGTTGTCCTGACCTATTTCGTGATTGTCGGTTCGAGCAACGCGGTCAACCTGACCGATGGCCTCGATGGCCTGGCGATTATGCCAACGGTGATGGTGGGCGGCGGCCTGGGTATTTTCTGCTACCTGTCGGGTAACGTGAAATTCGCCGAATACCTGCTGATTCCTTATGTGCCGGGCGCGGGCGAGTTGATCGTGTTCTGTGGCGCGCTGATCGGCGCAGGCCTGGGCTTCCTCTGGTTCAACACCTATCCGGCACAAGTCTTCATGGGTGACGTCGGTGCACTGGCGCTGGGCGCGGCCCTGGGCACCATCGCAGTGATCGTCCGTCAGGAAATCGTCCTGTTCATCATGGGGGGCGTGTTCGTGATGGAAACCCTGTCGGTGGTCATTCAGGTCGCCTCTTTCAAACTGACCGGTCGCCGCGTGTTCCGCATGGCACCGATTCACCACCACTTTGAACTCAAGGGCTGGCCCGAGCCGCGCGTGATCGTCCGTTTCTGGATCATCACCGTGATTCTCGTGCTGATCGGCCTTGCCACGCTGAAGCTGAGGTAGAAACCCGTGTCCCTGATCGCTTCTGACCACTTCCGCATCGTTGTCGGCCTCGGCAAGAGCGGCATGTCCCTGGTTCGCTTCCTGGCGAACCGGGGCGTGGCGTTTGCCGTGGCCGATACGCGGGAAAATCCACCGGAACTGGCCACGCTCAAGCGTGACTATCCGCACGTGGAAGTGCGTTGTGGCGAACTGGACGTCGAGTTCCTGTGCCGTGCCGACGAGCTCTACGTGAGCCCGGGCCTGGCGCTGGCGACCCCGGCCCTGCAGGCCGCCGCTGCCCGTGGCGTGAAATTGTCCGGTGACATCGAGCTGTTCGCGCGTAACGCGAAGGCGCCGATCGTGGCCATCACTGGCTCCAACGCAAAAAGCACCGTTACCACCCTGGTTGGCGAGATGGCTGCTGCGGCTGGCAAGCGCGTGGCCGTCGGCGGCAACCTCGGCACCCCGGCGCTGGATCTGCTGAGCGACGACATCGAGTTGTACGTGATGGAGCTGTCGAGCTTCCAGCTGGAAACCACCGACCAACTCAACGCCGAAGTGGCGACCGTGCTCAACATCAGCGAAGACCACATGGACCGTTACAGCGGTCTGCCGGCCTATCACCTGGCCAAGCACCGGATCTTCCGTGGCGCCAGGCAGTTTGTGGTCAATCGTCACGATGCCCTGAGCCGTCCGTTGATGGGCGAGGGCCAGCCGTGCTGGACTTTCGGCCTGAACAAACCCGATTTCAAAGCGTTTGGTATCCGTGAAGAAGGAGGCGAGAAATACCTGGCCTTCGAGTTCCAGAACCTGATACCGGTGCGCGAATTGAAGATTCGCGGCGCCCACAATCAGTCCAACGCCCTGGCAGCCCTGGCCCTGGGCCATGCGGTCGGCCTGCCGTTCGATGCCATGCTGTCGAGCCTGCGCACCTTTGCCGGTCTCGAGCATCGTTGCCAGTGGGTCCGTGACCTCGACGGCGTGGGCTACTACAACGATTCCAAGGCTACCAATGTCGGCGCCGCACTGGCGGCCATCGAAGGCCTGGGCGCGGACATCGACGGCAAGATCGTGCTGATCGCCGGTGGCGATGGCAAGGGTGCCGAGTTCAAGGACTTGCGCGATCCGGTGGCGGCCAACTGCCGCGCCGTGGTCTTGATGGGTCGCGATTCCGACAAGATCGGCGAGGCCATCGGTGATGCCGTACCGCTGATCCGCGCCAGTTCCCTGGTCGAAGCCGTCGAGCAATGCCGCGCCGCGGCCCAGCCGGGCGACGTGGTGCTGCTGTCGCCAGCCTGCGCCAGTTTCGACATGTTCAAGAACTACGAAGACCGTGGTCACCAGTTCGTCCAAGCGGTGGAGGATCTGGCATGAGTCTGAGAGGCATCATCAAGCCATTCCCATCGCCGATCATTACCGGACGCGGAATCGACCTCGATTTCCCGATGCTCGCCGGTTGCCTGACGCTGCTCGGCCTGGGGCTGATCATGATTGCCTCGGCATCGACCGAAGTGGCGGCCGTGCAGTCGGGCAGCGCCCTGTATTACATGATTCGCCACCTTATCTACGTGGTGCTGGGCCTGGGCGCCTGCATCGTCACCATGATGATCCCGATTGCCACCTGGCAACGCCTGGGCTGGTTGATGCTGCTGGGGGCGTTCGGCTTGCTGGTGATGGTGATCGTTCCGGGAATCGGCCGTGAGGTTAACGGTTCGATGCGCTGGATCGGTTTCAGCTTCTTCAACGTTCAGCCTTCCGAGATCGCCAAGGTGTTCGTGGTGATCTACCTCGCCGGTTATCTGGTGCGCCGCCAGAAAGAAGTGCGGGAAAGCTGGATGGGCTTCTTCAAGCCGTTCATCGTGCTGCTGCCGATGGCGGGCCTGCTGCTGATGGAGCCGGACTTCGGGGCTACCGTCGTGATGATGGGCGCTGCGGCAGCGATGCTGTTTCTTGGCGGCGTCGGGCTGTTCCGGTTTTCCCTGATGGTGGTGCTGGCTGTCGGTGCGGTGGTGCTGCTGATTCAAATGCAGCCCTATCGAATGGCGCGTCTGACCAACTTCGCCGACCCGTGGGCCGACCAGTTCGGTGCCGGCTATCAGTTGTCCCAGGCATTGATCGCCTTCGGTCGCGGCGAATGGCTGGGTGTCGGCCTGGGCAACAGCGTGCAGAAACAGTTCTATCTGCCGGAAGCCCACACCGACTTCGTGTTTTCGGTCCTGGCTGAAGAACTGGGCGCGGTGGGGTCCTTGTGCACCGTGGCTCTGTTCGTCTTCGTGTGTATTCGTGGCATGTACATTGGCTTGTGGGCCGAGAAAGCCAAGCAGTTTTTTGCGGCTTATGTCGCCTACGGTTTGTCCTTCCTGTGGATTGGTCAATTCCTGATCAATATCGGCGTGAACGTCGGACTGCTGCCGACCAAGGGCCTGACCTTGCCGTTCCTCAGTTACGGCGGCAGTTCGTTGGTGATCTGCTGCGCCTGTCTTGGCTTGTTGCTGCGCATCGAGTGGGAAAGTCGAACCCACCTGGGTAGCGAGGAGATGGAGTTCCATGAGAGCGACTTCGCCGAGGAGCCGCACCATGGGCGCTAACGTGATGATCATGGCTGGCGGCACCGGTGGTCACGTGTTCCCGGCGCTGGCCTGTGCCCGCGAATTCCAGGCGCGTGGCTATACCGTGCACTGGCTCGGTACTCCGCGTGGCATCGAGAACGATCTGGTGCCTGCGGCGGGTATCGAACTGCATCGGATCAACGCCAGCGGCCTGCGCGGCAAGGGCAAACTGTCGCTGCTCAAGGCACCGTTCATGTTGTTCAAGTCGGTGTGGCAGGCACGGGCGATCATTCGTCGTCTGCAACCGGTCTGCGTCGTAGGCTTTGGTGGCTTTGTGACCGGTCCTGGCGGTGTCGCGGCCAAATTGGCCGGCGTGCCGGTGATCGTTCACGAACAGAACGCCGTGGCCGGTACCGCCAATCGGTTGCTGGTGCCGTTGGCCGCCCGGGTCTGTGAAGCGTTCCCCGACACCTTTACCCTGTCGGACAGCCGCCGGACCACTGGTAATCCGGTGCGCACCGAGCTGTTCCTCGAGACATCGCGACCTGCCCTGGCGGGTCGCAAGGCGCGATTGCTGATCCTGGGCGGAAGCCTGGGCGCAGAACCGTTGAACAAGTTGCTGCCTGAAGCCCTGTCGCAAGTCGCTGCCGATTTGCGTCCGGAAGTGTTCCATCAGGCCGGCAAAAACCACGATGAAGTGACTGCAGAGCGCTATCGCGCGGCTGGCGTCGAGGCGCAGGTGCAGCCCTTCATCAAAGACATGGCCCAAGCCTACAGCTGGGCCGACCTGGTGGTATGTCGCGCAGGCGCGCTGACCATCAGTGAACTGGCCGCCGCCGGTCTGCCCTCGATGCTGGTGCCTTTGCCCCACGCCATCGACGATCACCAGACCCGCAACGCCGAATATTTGGCCCGTGAAGGCGCAGCCTTCCTGATGCCGCAAAGAACGACCGGTGCAGCGGATCTTGCCGCGCGCCTGACAGAGGTCCTGATGCAACCACAACGACTCAACGAAATGGCTACCGCGGCACGCCGCCTGGCCAAACCCGATGCCACCCGCAACGTTGTCGATAGCTGCCTGGAGGTGGCCCATGGTTGAGAGTCAGAAAGCCATGCCGCACCCGGAAATGCGTCGTATCCGTCGTATCCACTTCGTCGGTATCGGCGGTGTGGGCATGTGTGGGATTGCCGAGGTTTTGCTGAACCTGGGGTATGCCGTTTCCGGTTCCGACCTGAAGGCTTCGCCGGTGACCGAGCGCCTGGAGTCCTTCGGGGCGCAGATCTTCATCGGCCACCGCGCGGAGAACGCCGCGGCTGCCGATGTACTGGTGGTGTCGAGTGCCGTGAACACGTCCAACCCGGAAGTCGCTACCGCGCTGGAGCGCCGTATTCCGGTGGTGCCACGTGCAGAGATGCTGGCTGAGCTGATGCGTTATCGCCACGGTATCGCCGTTGCCGGTACCCACGGCAAAACCACGACCACCAGCCTGATCGCCTCTGTGTTCGCCGCCGGTGGCCTGGACCCGACATTCGTGATCGGTGGACGCCTGAATGCCGCGGGTACCAATGCCCAGCTCGGCACCAGCCGTTACCTGATCGCCGAGGCCGACGAAAGCGATGCCAGCTTCCTGCACTTGCAGCCGTTGGTGGCCGTGGTGACCAACATCGACGCCGATCACATGGCGACCTATGACGGTGACTTCAACAAACTGAAGAAAACCTTCGTCGAATTCCTGCACAACCTGCCTTTCTACGGTCTGGCGGTGGTGTGCCTGGACGATCCGGTGGTGCGAGAAATCCTGCCATTGGTCAAACGCCCGACCGTCACCTATGGCTTCGGCGAAGACTGCGACGTGCGCGCCATCAACGTGCGCCAGCAAGGCATGCAGACCTTCTTCACCGTGCTGCGCCCGGACCGCGAGCCGCTGGACGTTTCGGTCAACATGCCGGGCAACCACAACGTATTGAATGCACTGGCGACCATTTGCATTGCCACTGACGAGGGCGTCAGCGATGAAGCCATCGTCCAGGGCCTGTCCGGGTTCCAGGGAGTCGGCCGACGCTTCCAGGTCTACGGCGAACTGCCGGTGGATGGCGGCAACGTGATGCTGGTCGATGACTACGGTCACCACCCGACGGAAGTCGCGGCCGTGATCAAGGCCGTACGCGGTGGCTGGCCGGAGCGCCGCCTGGTGATGGTCTACCAGCCGCACCGTTACAGCCGCACCCGTGATTTGTACGACGATTTCGTCAATGTACTGGCCGACGCCAACGTACTGTTGCTGATGGAAGTCTACCCGGCCGGCGAAGAGCCGATCCCGGGCGCCGACAGCCGCAAGCTGTGCAACAGCATCCGCCAGCGTGGTCAGCTCGACCCGATCTATATCGAGCGTGGGGTCGATCTTGCGCCAGTGGTCAAGCCGATGCTGCGCGCCGGCGACATCCTGCTGTGCCAGGGCGCCGGTGATATCGGCGGTCTTGCACCAAAACTGTTGAAAAGCGAGTTGTTCGCCGGTGCCGTTGCCGCGCCGGAGAAGGGGAAGTTGAAATGACTGCTGCCTACGCCAACCTGTTCTCCACGATCGCGCCGAAAGACTTCGGCCGCGTCGCCGTGCTGTTCGGCGGCAAGAGTGCCGAGCGCGAGGTTTCCCTGAAGTCGGGCAACGCTGTTCTCGACGCACTGCAAAGCGCCGGTGTAGACGCCTTCGGCCTCGACGTGGGCGACGACCTGCTGCAGCGCCTGCTGAACGAAAAGATCGACCGCGCCTTCATCGTTCTCCACGGGCGTGGCGGTGAAGACGGCAGTATGCAGGGCCTGCTCGAATGCCTGGGCATTCCGTATACCGGCAGTGGCATCCTGGCATCGGCCCTGGCCATGGACAAACTGCGCACCAAGCAGGTCTGGCACAGCCTGGGCATTCCGACGCCACGTCACGCGGTACTCGCTAGCGAGGCCGATTGTATTTCGGCAGCGACGGAACTGGGCTTCCCTTTGATCGTCAAACCGGCCCATGAAGGTTCAAGTATCGGGATGGCCAAAGTGAGTTCTGCGTCCGAGTTGATCGACGCATGGAAAGCGGCCAGTACCTACGATTCGCAAGTGTTGGTCGAGCAATGGATTCACGGTCCGGAGTTCACCATCGCCACCCTGCGTGACCAGGTGTTGCCTCCGATTGCCCTGGGCACGACCCACAGCTTCTACGACTACGACGCCAAGTACATCGCCAACGATACCCAGTACCGCATTCCGTGCGGGCTGGACAGCACCAAGGAACGGGAACTCATGGACCTCACGGCGAAAGCCTGTGAAGCGCTGGGTATCGCCGGTTGGGGCAGGGCAGACGTGATGCAGGACGCCGACGGGCAGTTCTGGTTCCTGGAAGTCAACACCGCACCGGGCATGACCGATCACAGCCTGGTGCCGATGGCGGCCCGTGCCGCCGGTCTGGATTTCCAGCAACTGGTTCTGGCCATTCTGGCCGAGAGCGTTGCCGGCAATAAAGAGCCAAGAGGTTAAGAGCATGCAAGGCGCACAGCTGAGACATCAGCCCTCCGCATCGCCCGGCCGCAAGCCGGTGCCACGGGGTGCCAGCCGTATGGTGGCCAAAGAGCCGATGTCCGTGCGCCTGCCGAAAGCCAACTTCGGTTTTCTCAAAGCGTTGTTCTGGCCGGTGCTGCTGGTGGCGTTGGGGTTCGGTACTTACGAAGGCGCGACGCGGTTGTTGCCGTATGCCGACCGGCCGATCACCAGGATCAACGTGCAGGGTGACTTGAGCTACATCAGCCAGCAAGCGGTGCAGCAGCGAATCGCTCCGTACGTGGCGTCGAGCTTCTTCACCATTGACCTGGCGAGCATGCGCACCGAGCTGGAACAGATGCCTTGGATTGCCCATGCCGAAGTGCGCAGGGTGTGGCCGGATCAAGTGGTGATCCGCCTGGAAGAACAACTGCCGGTGGCCCGTTGGGGCGACGAATCGCTGTTGAACAACCAGGGCCAGGCCTTTACCCCGCGAGAGTTGGCGAATTACGAACATTTGCCTCAGTTGTTCGGCCCACAACGGGCCCAGCAGCAGGTGATGCAGCAGTACCAGGTGTTGAGTCAGATGCTCCGGCCTCTGGGCTTCTCGATTGCACGCCTGGAGTTGCGTGAACGTGGCAGCTGGTTCCTGACCACCGGTCCCGGCAGTGCCGGCCCGGGAATCGAACTGCTGCTCGGCCGCGGCAACCTGGTGGAAAAGATGCGCCGCTTCATTGCCATCTATGACAAGACGCTCAAAGAACAGATTACGAACATTGCGCGCATCGATCTGCGCTACGCCAACGGCCTCGCTGTTGGCTGGCGGGAACCTGTAGCGCCCACGGCAGCCCAACCCGCTGTCGCGAAGAATTAAGAAGAGGCAGGACCCATGGCAAACGTGCAAAGCGGCAAAATGATCGTCGGTCTCGATATCGGCACCTCCAAGGTGGTGGCGCTGGTGGGCGAGGTCGCGGACGACGGCACGCTGGATATCGTCGGGATCGGCACCCATCCGTCCCGTGGCCTGAAAAAAGGCGTGGTGGTGAACATCGAGTCCACCGTGCAATCGATCCAGCGCGCCATCGAAGAAGCGCAGCTGATGGCGGGTTGCCGCATTCACTCGGCGTTCGTCGGCGTGGCCGGCAATCACATCCGCAGCCTGAACTCCCACGGCATCGTGGCGATTCGTGATCGCGAAGTCAGCTCGGCGGACCTTGAGCGTGTGCTCGACGCAGCCCAGGCCGTGGCGATCCCGGCTGACCAGCGCGTGCTGCACACCCTGCCGCAGGATTACGTCATCGATAACCAGGAAGGCGTCCGCGAGCCGCTGGGCATGTCCGGCGTGCGCCTGGAAGCCAAGGTCCACGTGGTTACCTGTGCCGTCAATGCCGCACAGAACATTGAAAAGTGCGTGCGTCGCTGCGGTCTGGAAATCGACGACATCATTCTCGAGCAACTGGCATCCGCCTACTCGGTACTGACCGACGACGAGAAAGAGCTGGGCGTATGCCTGGTGGACATCGGTGGCGGTACCACCGACATCGCGATCTTCACCGAAGGCGCGATCCGTCATACCGCGGTGATCCCGATTGCCGGTGATCAGGTGACCAACGACATCGCCATGGCGTTGCGCACACCGACCCAGTACGCCGAAGAAATCAAGATCCGCTACGCCTGCGCCCTGGCCAAACTGGCCGGTGCCGGTGAAACCATCAAGGTGCCAAGCGTTGGCGACCGTCCGCCGCGCGAGCTGTCCCGCCAGGCCCTGGCCGAAGTGGTCGAGCCGCGCTACGACGAACTGTTCACGCTGATCCAGGCCGAACTGCGTCGCAGCGGCTACGAAGACCTGATCCCGGCCGGCATCGTGCTGACCGGCGGTACGTCGAAGATGGAAGGCGCTACCGAGTTGGCCGAGGAAATCTTCCACATGCCGGTGCGCCTGGGTGTGCCTCACGGCGTGAAAGGTCTGGATGACGTAGTGCGCAACCCGATCTATTCCACCGGCGTCGGCCTGTTGATGTACGGCCTGCAGAAGCAGTCCGACGGCATCTCGTTCTCGGGCATCGGCAGCCGCGAAAGCTATAGCAATGACGAGCCACAGGCTCCGCTGCTGGACCGCCTGAAGAAGTGGGTCCAGGGCAATTTCTGAAGATTTACCGAAACACCGTTTTACCGAAGCACGCAGTAGGCGAAAAAACTAGAGAATGTAAAGGAGAGGGAAAATGTTCGAACTCGTAGACAACATCCCCGCAAGCCCGGTAATCAAAGTTATCGGTGTCGGCGGTGGCGGCGGCAACGCTGTCAACCACATGGTCAAGAGCAACATCGAAGGCGTCGAGTTCATCTGCGCCAACACCGATGCTCAAGCGCTGAAAAACATCGGTGCGCGGACCATCCTGCAACTGGGTACCGGCGTGACCAAGGGCCTGGGCGCGGGCGCCAACCCTGAAGTCGGTCGTCAAGCCGCTCTGGAAGACCGTGAGCGCATTGCCGAAGTCCTGCAGGGCACCAACATGGTGTTCATCACCACCGGCATGGGCGGCGGTACCGGTACCGGTGCTGCGCCGATCATCGCCGAAGTGGCCAAGGAAATGGGCATCCTCACCGTTGCGGTGGTGACTCGTCCGTTCCCGTTCGAAGGCCGCAAGCGTATGCAGATCGCCGACGAAGGCATCCGCATGCTCTCCGAAAGCGTCGACTCGTTGATCACCATTCCCAACGAGAAACTGCTGACCATCCTCGGTAAAGACGCAAGCCTGCTGTCGGCTTTCGCCAAGGCTGACGATGTACTGGCCGGTGCCGTTCGCGGTATCTCCGACATCATCAAGCGTCCGGGCATGATCAACGTCGACTTCGCCGACGTGCGTACCGTCATGAGCGAAATGGGCATGGCGATGATGGGCACTGGCTGCGCCAGCGGTCCGAACCGTGCACGCGAGGCCACCGAAGCGGCCATCCGCAACCCGCTGCTCGAAGACGTGAACCTGCAGGGCGCTCGCGGCATCCTGGTGAACATCACCGCAGGTCCCGACCTGTCCCTGGGTGAATACTCCGACGTGGGTAGCATCATCGAAGCGTTCGCTTCCGAGCACGCGATGGTCAAGGTCGGTACCGTGATCGATCCGGACATGCGCGACGAGCTGCACGTGACTGTCGTTGCCACAGGTCTTGGCGCCAAGATCGAGAAACCTGTGAAGGTCATCGACAACACCGTCCACACCTCGATGACTGCACAGCCACAACAACAGGCCCCTGCTCGTCAGGAAGCCCCGGCAGTGAACTACCGTGACCTGGACCGTCCGACCGTCATGCGCAACCAGGCCCAGGCCGGTGCTGCGACTGCCGCGAAGATGAATCCGCAAGATGACCTGGACTACCTGGACATCCCGGCTTTCCTGCGTCGTCAGGCCGATTGATGAAATGTATCAGGGGTATTCGGGTGATTGGTGTTCAGCAAAGGCCGGGTCTGCTATCATCGCCAGCCTTTGTTGATACCAGTTCGCAATTTGCGCTGAAGCGGCCCATGCCATGATTAAACAACGCACCCTGAAGAATATTATCCGTGCCACAGGTGTCGGCCTGCACTCCGGGGAGAAGGTCTACCTGACCCTCAAGCCAGCGCCTGTCGACACCGGCATTGTGTTTTGTCGCGCCGACCTCGATCCCGTGGTGCAGATTCCTGCCCGCGCGGAAAACGTTGGTGAAACCACTATGTCGACCACGCTCGTTAACGGTGACGTCAAAGTGGACACGGTAGAGCACCTGCTCTCGGCCATGGCAGGCCTGGGCATCGATAACGCCTACGTCGAGCTCTCCGCGTCCGAAGTCCCGATCATGGATGGTAGCGCCGGACCTTTCGTATTCCTGATCCAATCGGCTGGCCTGGAAGAACAGGACGCCGCCAAGAAGTTCATTCGCATCCTGCGTGAAGTGACAGTGGAAGATGGCGACAAGCGCGCTACTTTCGTCCCTTTCGAAGGGTTCAAGGTGAGCTTCGAAATCGATTTCGATCACCCGGTTTTCCGTGACCGCACCCAAAGTGCAAGCGTGGATTTTTCCAGCACTTCGTTCGTAAAAGAAGTCAGTCGCGCCCGTACCTTTGGTTTCATGAGTGACATCGAGTACCTGCGCAAGCACAACCTCGCACTCGGCGGCAGTGTTGAAAACGCTATTGTGGTCGACGCCGATGGCGTACTGAACGAAGACGGCCTTCGCTACGAAGACGAATTCGTGAAGCACAAGATTCTCGATGCAATTGGTGACCTCTACCTGCTGGGCAATAGCCTGATTGGTGAGTTCAAGGGCTTCAAGTCCGGCCACGCACTGAACAACCAGCTGCTGCGCAAGTTGATTGAGCAGACAGATGCCTGGGAAGTCGTGACGTTCGAAGACGCCAGCACTGCACCGATCTCTTACATGCGCCCGGTTGCGGCCGTGTAAGCAAAAAACCTCTCTAGTTTTTAAAGGCTGCCTTCGGGTGGCCTTTTTTTATTCTCGAATGTTCTACTGCCTGACAGGCCGATTTCGCGAGCTGGCTCGCTCCCACGGTGGATTGCATTCCCATGTGGGAGCGAGCCAGCCCGACCTTCCAATAAAAAATCCTACGCGGCACACACCACCCGATTGCGTCCCCCTTCCTTGGCCTGATACAGCGCCTTGTCCGCACCGAACAGCAGTTGCTCCAGATTGATATCGCTGGCAGCCGTCCAGGTGGCAATACCGATACTCACGCTCATCGGCGGCTCACCGGCCTCCACCGGCAGTTTTTGTACGGCCTCGCGGATCTGCTCGGCGATCTGCGTCGCGCCTTTACTGTCAGTTTCGGCCAGTACTACCGAAAACTCCTCGCCACCATAGCGAGCCACCAGGTCTGTGGGGCGATGGACGTTGCTGGTGATGACCTCGGCCAATGCCCGTAAAGCTTCGTCGCCAGCCTGATGCCCGTGCCGATCATTGAAGGCCTTGAAGTGATCGGCATCGATCATGAGCAACGATAACGGCCTGCCGCTGCGTTGCGCCCGAAACCATTCATGGCGCAAGGCCTGATCAAGGGACCGACGGTTGGCCACGCCGGTCAAGGCATCGGTGGCCGCCAGTTGCGCCAGTTCCTGCTCGGCACATTGGCGCAGGCGCAGCTCGCGGCAGAGCAGCCAGGTCAACCACAACAAGCCGATGCACAAAATCCCGGTAGCGCCACTGATCATATAGGCCGTGCGTTTCCAGGTGGCGAACACCTCGTCAATGGAAAGGGCGACGATGACGGTCAGGGGCAGATTGCCGACCCGGGAAAAGGTGTACAGGCGCCGTTGATGGTCCACGCTCGACACACTTTCGAAGGTGCCATTGCGCTCTTGCAGCATGCGGATGACGTTGGGCCTGCTCGAGAAGCTTTTGCCGATGGAGTTTTGTTCGCGGTGCGGTTTCTGCGCCAGGAGGATCCCATCATCGTTGATGATGGCCAGCGTACTGCCGGTGCCGATGTCGAGGCTGTTGAACAGCTGATCGAAGTAGCTCATGCGCATCGAGGCTACGGCGACTCCCATAAACTCACCCGTGGGCGAGGAAATGCGCCGGCTGAAACTGATGCGCCATTCGTCGCTGTCATCGCAGTCGCAGCGCGGTTTGAAGGGTCGACTGATAAACATGCCGGTGTCGCGATTGAAGGTGTGGGCCAGGAAATAATCGCGGTCAGCGAAATTGCCCGGTTTGGGTTCGATCAATGAGGAATCGGCCAGCACGTCGCCATGTTTGTCCAACAGCAGAATGTCACCCTTGTAGCGCGCGGTGGTGGAGCGGTCGAACAGCGCCAGATGACGTATCTGCGGCGAAACCTGTTTCAGGTCGTCCCGTTGGGCGGCGGCAATCAGGCCTTGCAAGGTCAGATCATAGAGTTCGACCGTACGCAGGACATCGGCATCGATCAGTTGCGCAATGGTGGTCGCGCTGCGTGTGGCGGTCTGCTGGGTGTAGGCGTGTTCGCGGATCAGCAGGAAAGTGACAATGCACAGGATCGAGATGACAGTCAGGGTGCTGCCGAAGATCACCAGAATCTCGGATCGCCCGGGCGGGCCTTGAAAATGTGCGGTGCGGCTTGGGGTCATAGGGCTGACGTCTGCTAAAGGGACGTTGTAAGCGTAGTTGCATAAACGCAGCAGCCGCGTGAATCGTTCCTGTTGCTCGAACAATTGAGCAATGGCAGGGAGGCAGTGGCTTTCGTTGCGAAAACTGCAATGAAGGCTGATTCGCCAGCATAAAAAAAGCCGCTGACGGCAGCGGCTTTGGAGACAACTTTTCAAAGGGAAGAGCCGATGAAAAGTGTCAAGGAAATCAGGGGTGGCAGGTGCAGATCAACTGTCTTTCTCGGACGCCGAGCGGGTCTGCGTGCTGGAGGCTTGCGGGGCTTGGGCGTCTTGCACAGCCTTGGCCGTCATCTCGATCCGATGCTCTTCGAACGCTGCGGCGCGTGCGACGTTATGCGCGACGAACGTCTGCGATTCTTCCGCCATCGCCAACGGTGACAGGAACAAAGAGGACAAAACGAAAGCGCTGGCAATACCCATACTGTTGGACATCTTTAAAACCTTCTTGCTTGGCAAGTGCTGTTTGGTGCGGGCAAAGATAAGGATATGAAGCGAGGGGAAAAAGAGCGGATTCATGAAAGGACTGTTACGGCAAAAGCAAAGATCGGTGAGTGCAAATTCACTGTGGCGAGGGGGCTCGCCCCCGTTGGGCAGCGCAGCGGCCCCAATACTGCAACCACGATTTATCTGAAGCACCTTGCGTATCGAATTTACGACGGCTGCGCCGCCGAACGGGGGCGAGCCCCCTCGCCACAGATATTGTGTGTCAGACAGGGAGGTGGATGCCGAAGGTATTCACCCCATGGTCACTGCGCACAAACACATCCCCACCATGCATCAACGCAATAGCCTTGACGATGGCCAGCCCAAGGCCATGGTTGTGGCCGCTGTTGCTGCGCGAGGCATCGACCCGGTAGAAGCGCTCGAACAGCCGTGGCAGGTGTTCGCGGTCGATCGGCGAGCCGGGGTTGGCGACGCCAATGCTGACCTGGTGCTCTGCGGTTTCTATGTGCACCCGAATCACCTGCCCGGGCGCGGTGTGCTGCACCGCGTTGTTCAGCAGATTGATCAATGCCCGGCGCAGGTGGGCGATCTCGATACGCACTTGCGCATCACCACTGACCTCAACCCGGACCTGGGCGTCTTCGAGAATGAAATCCAGATATTCCAGGGTCGTGGCCACCTCATCGGCCAGCGAGGTTGTGATTAGCCTGGTCGCCTTGCTGCCCTGATCGGCGCTGGCAAGGAACAGCATGTCGTTGATGATCGAGCGCAATCGTTCAAGTTCCTCGAGGTTCGATTGCAGCACTTCGAAGTAATGTTCGGCGGAGCGTCCGCGGGTCAGTGCGACCTGGGTCTGGCCGATCAGGTTGGTCAGTGGCGAGCGCAGTTCGTGGGCGACGTCGGCATTGAACGATTCAAGGCGTGAGTAGGCTTGCTCAACCCGTTCCAGGGTTGAGTTGAACGAGCTGACGAACTGATCGAGTTCCGGCGGCAGCGGCGACAATCGCAAACGTCCCGAGCGCAACGGCGGCGCCAGGCGCTGGGCTTCCTGGGACAACTTGATCAGCGGCTTGAGGCCGATCCGCGCCACCCAGTAACCCAGTGCCGAGGCCAGCAATACGCCGACGATCGCCAGGCTGATCAGCGCGATCAGCAGTTGATGCTGGGTCTGGAAAAACGTCTCGGTATCGATGGCGATCATGAAGCGCAGGGGCGGGCGCTGGTCCTTGGCCGGGAACTCGCTGACCAGCACTTTCAGCGGATACGGGTGTTCCGGCAGACGCATGTCGCGCGTGCCCAGCGGCCCCTGGGCAAAGGCGCGGATCTGTGGCGTCAGGTTGCCGTATTCGTAGTGCGGATCGCCGCTGATGATCCAGAAACTGATGCGCTTGTCTTCCTCGCTCAGCAGGTTGAGCTTGTTGTTGATCTTCACCCAATGCTCGGGCGTACCGTAACGGCCGACCGTGGATTCGAGCACGCTGTAGCGTGCATCCAGCTCGGCTTCGGGCAACAGGCCAAGGCCTTTGTCGACCTGCTGGTACAAGGCCCAGCCGATCAGCAGGAACACCAGCAGCGCTACCAGCGTGAACATCCCGCTCAGGCGCAGGGCGATTGAATTACTGGACACCTCGGCTCTCCAGCACATACCCCATGCCGCGAATGGTGTGCAGCAATTTCTCTTCGAACGGCCCGTCCAGCTTGGCCCGCAGGCGTTTGATCGCGACCTCGACGACGTTGGCGTCGCTGTCGAAATTGATGTCCCAGACCATCTCGGCAATGGCGGTTTTCGAGAGGATTTCACCCTGGCGCCGGGCCAGCACACTGAGCAGCGAGAACTCCTTGGCGGTCAGGTCCAGGCGCGTACCGGCGCGGGTCGCCTTGCGGCTGATCAAATCTATCCACAGGTCGGCGATGCTCACTTGCACCGGCTCATGACCACCGCTGCGCCGGGTCAGTGCTTGCAGGCGCGCCACCAGTTCAAGGAAGGAAAACGGCTTGCCCAGGTAATCATCGGCGCCGTCACGCAGGCCCTTGATGCGATCTTCCACACGTTCGCGGGCGGTGAGCATGATCACCGGGGTTTGCTTGCGCGCACGCAGGGCGCGCAACACGCCGAAGCCGTCGAGGCCCGGCAGCATCACGTCGAGGACGATCACCGCGTAGTCGCTCTCCAGCGCCAGGTGCAGGCCTTCGACCCCATCCCGCGCCAGGTCCACGGTGTAACCCTGTTCCGTCAGGCCGCGGTGCAGATAATCCGCGGTCTTTTCCTCGTCTTCGATAATCAGGACGCGCATGACCCCGCCTCAGTCTGTGGTCGCCAGCGCCGGTACTGGCGAAGGTTTGGGCCTATGAAACAACCGCTCCAGCCACAAGTATATGACCGGGGTGGTGAACAGCGTCAGCGCCTGGCTCACCAGCAGGCCGCCGACCACCGCGATCCCCAGGGGTTGGCGCAACTCGGCGCCGGTGCCGTAGCCGAGCATCAGCGGCAGGGCGCCGAGCAGGGCGGCGAGGGTGGTCATGATGATCGGCCGGAAGCGCGTGATGCAGGCCTTGAAGATCGCTTCTTCAGGTGAAAGCCCGCCATTGCGCTGCGCTTCGAGGGCGAAGTCGATCATCAGGATGCCGTTTTTCTTGACGATACCGATCAACAGCACCAGGCCGATCAAGGCCATGATCGAAAAGTCCTGGCCGCAGATCCACAGCATGATCACCGCGCCGAGGCCCGCCGAAGGCAAGGTCGAAATGATCGTCAGCGGGTGCACGAAGCTCTCGTAGAGCACGCCGAGAATGATGTACACCGCCACCAGCGCCGCCAGGATCAGCCACGGCTGGCTGGCCAGCGAGCTCTGGAACGCCTGGGCCGCGCCCTGGAAATTGCCACTGATGGCGGCCGGCATGCCGATGTCGGCCTTGGCCTGGTCGAGCATGATCACCGCATCGCCCAACGCCACACCGGGGGCCAGGTTGAACGACAGGTTGGCGGCGGGGAACATGCCGTCGTGGGCGATGGACAGCGGGCCGATGGTCGGTGCATCGAACCTGGCCAGGGCCGAGAGCGGCACCATTTCCCCGCTCAGGGGCGAGCGCAGGTAGAAATAGTTGAGGCTTTCGGCCTTGCCCCGCTGCCGGGTGTCCAGCTCCAGGATCACGTTGTACTGGTTGATCTGGGTCTGGAACTCGTTGATCTGACGCTGGCCGAAGGCATCGTACAGGGCTTCATCGACGTCGCTGGCGGTCAGGCCGAAGCGGGCGGCGGCGCTGCGGTCGATGCTGATGTGGGTGATGCTGCCGCCCAGTTGCAGGTCATTGGAGATGTCGCGGAAGGCCGGGTTGGCGCGCAGTTTTTCCGTCAGGCGCTGGGTCCAGGTGCTGAGCGTCGCGCCATCATTGCTCTTGAGGACATATTGATACTGCGCACGACTCGGGCCGGAGCTGAGGTTGATGTCCTGCCCGGCGCGCAGGTACAGGACGATGCCCGGCACTTTCATCAGTTGCGGGCGAATCCGGTCGATGAACTGGCTGGCGGAGACGTCGCGGTCGCCGCGTTTTTTCAGGGTGATCCAGAACCGGCCGTTGGCGATGGTCTGGTTACTGCCCGAGACACCGACGGAATGTGAAAAGGTTTCGACAGCGGGATCGGCAGCGACGATTTCGGCCATCGCCAGGTGTTTTTTCACCATGTCGCCATAGGAAATATCGGCAGCGGCTTCGGTAGTGCCGAGGACAAAGCCGGTGTCCTGTATCGGGAAGAACCCCTTGGGAATGAAGATGTAACCGGCGACGGCCAGACCCAGCGATAACGCGAATACGCCGATCATCGCTTTCTGGTGGGCGAGGGCGCGGCGCAGGCCTTTTTCGTACCACGCCACCAGGCGTTCACCGAAGCCCGGTCTGTCGTGGGCGTGATGCACCGGCGCACGCATGAACAGCGCCGCCAGCGTTGGCGCCAGCGTCAGGGACACGACCACCGAAATCATGATGGTCGAGGTAGCGGTCAGGGCGAATTCCTTGAACAACCGCCCGACCACGCCACCCATGAACAACAGCGGAATGAACGCTGCCACCAGCGAGAAACTGATCGACACCACGGTGAAGCCGATTTCGCCGGCGCCTTTGATCGCGGCCTCGCGCATGCCGTCACCGGCCTCCAGATGGCGGTGAATGTTCTCCACCACCACGATCGCATCATCGACCACAAACCCCACGGCCACCACGATCGCCACCAGCGTCAGGTTGTTCAGGCTGAAACCCATCACATACATCAGGGCGAAACTGGCGATCAGTGACACGCCGAGCACCGCGGATACGATCAGCGTGGCCGACAACTGGCGCAGGAACAACGCCATCACCGCCACCACCAGCATGATGGCGATCAGCAGGGTGATTTCCACTTCATGCAGCGAAGCGCGGATGGTCTGGGTGCGGTCGATCAGTACCTTGACCTGCACCGAGGCGGGCAACATGGCTTCCAGCGCCGGCAGCGCGGCCTGAATGCGGTCCACGGTCTCGACGATGTTGGCCCCCGGCTGGCGGAATATCACCAGGTTGACCCCCGGTTGCGAGCCCGCCCAGGCCTGGACGTAGGCATCTTCCGAACCGTTGACGACTTTGGCGACATCCTTGAGGTGAACCGGTGCGCCATCCTTGTAGGAAACGATCAACTGGCTGTATTCGTCGGGATGGAACAACTGGTCATTGGTGGACAGGGTCGAGATGCTCGACTCGCCGTACAGCGCACCTTTGGCCAGGTTGAGGCTGGTCTGCTGGATGGCCAGGCGGATGTCGGCCAGGGTCAGGCCGATCGCCGCCAGTTTATCGGCAGACACTTGCACGCGAATCGCCGGGCGTTGCTGGCCGGTGATGGAGACCTGGCCCACACCGTCGACCTGACTGAGCTGGCGGGACAACAGGGTTTCCGCCAAGTCGCTGAGCTCCGGGCCGGGCATCAGCGAGGAGTTGACGCTGAGGATCAGCACCGGGCTGTCGGCCGGGTTGACCTTGCGCCAGGTCGGCAGGTTCGGCATGTCCTTGGGCAGTTTGCCGGCGGCGGTGTTGATCGCTGCCTGGACTTCCTGGGCGGCGGTGTCGATGCTTTTTTCGAGGGTGAATTGCAGGGTCAGGTTGGTCGAACCGAGCGCACTGCTCGAGGTCATCTGGGTCACGCCGGGGATGGCGCTGAACTGCACTTCGAGGGGCGTGGCTACCGACGACGCCATGGTTTCCGGGCTGGCGCCCGGCAGTTGCGCGGCGACCTGGATGGTCGGGAATTCCGCTTCCGGCAGCGGCGCGATGGGCAGGCGCGGAAACGCAATCGCACCCAGCAGCACCAAAGCAAAGGTCAGCAGAACGGTTGCTACCGGGTGATCGATGCACCAGGCTGAAATCGAGCCATGGCCCTTCATGGCGTCGACTCCGATTGCACCACTTGCGGTGGATCGGTCAGCACCTGGACCACCGAACCGGGCTTGAGGCGCGATTGGCCATCGCTGACCAGTTGATCGCCAGCCTGCACGCCTTTGATGATGTTCAAGCCGCTGTCCTGATAGACCATCTGCACGGGCACGGTTTCGACTTTGTCGCCCTTGAGCCGGTAGACGTAATGTTGATCGAGGCCGCGCTGTACGACACTCGGCGGTACGACCAGCGCATTTTTATCCAGGGCTGTCTGAATCTTTACCGTCACCAGCAGGCCCGGCCAGAGCTTCTGCGCCGAATTGTCGAATTCAGCCTTGGCGCGGATGGTGCCGGTGTTGGCGTTGATCTGGTTGTCGATCAGGGTCAAGTGGCCTTCGCCGAGCAGGTTGCCGGTTTCGCCGTCGCTGTCGGCACCGATGTAGGCCTTGACCTGGGCGCGCTGCGGATCGTTGATCAGTCCCTGCAAGGTCGGCAGCATCTGCTGCGGCAGGGAAAATTCCACGGCGATCGGATCGATCTGGGTCACGGTGAACAGACCCTGGGTGTCGGTCATGCGCAGGAAGTTGCCTTCGTCGACTGTGCGAATACCGACTCGACCACTGACCGGTGAGCTAATTTGTGTGTAGGAAAGCTGCACCTCGGCGGAGTCAATCGACGCCTGGTTGCCTTGGGCGGTGGCTTTGAGCTGGTTGACCAGCGCTTGTTGCTGATCGTAGGTCTGCTTTGACACGCCGTCGTCGACGCTGAGCAATTTGTAGCGTTTGAGGTTGACCAGCGCCACTTGCAGTTGTGCCTGGCTTTCGCCCAGTTGCGCCCGGGCCTGGTCGAGACTGGCGCGGATCGAGCGGTCGTCGATGGTGGCCAGCAGGTCGCCTTTTTTCACCAGTTGGCCTTCCTTGACCATGATTCTGGTGAGGATACCGTCGATTTGTGGGCGCACCACGACGCTGTGCAGGGACAGGACCGAGCCGATGCCGCTGACGAAGCGGGGGACGTCCTTTTCGGCGACGGCGACCACGCGCACGGGGATGGCGGTGGGGGCGGCGAGTCTGGCCTTGGCCGGTTTGGTCGCGTACCACAGGCCAAGCGCTGCCAGGACGATCAGAAGGGCGACGAGCAGGGCGGGGTTTTTCTGGATTCGCATGCGAGTGGGGCGCCAGGGCTGGTTTTTGGGTCGAAGGGTAGTTTCCTTTATAAACCTGTTTGCCGGTCAGGAGGGTGACGGCAAACTGACGGCGCTGTCAGTTTGGGAGCCGGCGTTCCGGCCTCTTCGCGAGCAGGCTCGCTCCCACAGTCGACCGCGTCCCCCTGTGGGAGCGAGCCTGCTCGCGAAAGCGGTGTATCTGGTTACTGAAATGTTGAATGTAAGTGCGTCATCGCGAGCATGCTCGCTCCTACAGGGGTTGAATCGGCGAGCGGGTGACTCAATTTGCCACCCGAACCCCGCCCAGGCTCCCGCTCAATTCATACGCCGCCAATTCCGCCTGATGCGCTGCCAGCAATTCCGGCAACGACCCGCGCAGGTATTCCACCCAGGTCTTGATCTTCGCATCCAGGTACTGGCGCGACGGGTAGATCGCATACAGGTTCAGCTCCTGCGAGCGGTACTTGGGCATCACGCGTACCAGCGTACCGTTGCGCAGGCCTTCTATCGCGGCGTACAGCGGCAGGACGCCAACGCCCATGCCGCTGATGATCGCGGATTTCATCGCGTCGGCGGAGTTCACCAGGAACGGTGAGCTGTTGATGGTGACCATTTCCTGGCCGTCAGGACCGTCGAAGGCCCATTTTTCCAGGGGAATCACCGGGCTGACCAGGCGCAGGCAGGCGTGGTTGAGCAGGTCGCTGGGTTTTTGCGCGCAGCCATTGGCTTTGACGTAGGCCGGCGAGGCGCAAACGATGCTGTAGGTGATGCCCAGGCGCTGGGAGACGAAGCCCGAGTCCGGCAGTTCGCGGGCGAGGACGATGGACACGTCATAGCCTTCGTCGAGCAGGTCCGGTACGCGGTTGGACATGGTCAGGTCGAAGGTCACGTCCGGGTGGGTCTTGCGGTAGCGGGCGATGGCGTCGATCACGAAGTGCTGGCCGATGCCGGTCATGGTGTGCACTTTCAGTTGTCCGGCCGGGCGCGCGTGGGCGTCGCTGGCCTCGGCTTCGGCTTCTTCGACGTAGGCCAGGATCTGTTCGCAGCGCAGCAGATAGCGCTTGCCGGCTTCGGTCAGGGCGATGCGGCGGGTCGTTCGGTTGAGCAGGCGGGTTTGCAGGTGGGCTTCCAGGTTGGAGACCGCGCGCGAGACGTTGGCCGTGGTGGTGTCCAGTTGCACGGCGGCGGCGGTGAAGCTGCCAGCCTCGGCCACGTAACTGAAGGCGCGCATGTTTTGCAAAGTGTCCATGGGGTGCTCTCGGGTGCGATGGCAAATTGTGACACGAAGTTTCGGGATCGGTGACCCCCTACCTACGGATTATCTCGTTAACGGTAACAAAGAATCACAGGAATCCCGGCTTATCGCCCTTCAGGCCGCCCCATAGAATTGCGTCCACCTCAAGAACACCCCACCTCAGGAAATCGCAGCAGTGCCGCGTCGCATCAGCAGAGCGCTTCAGCCGCTCAGTGTTTTGGCTTTAACCCTGGCAATCAGCGGCTGCATCGGAACCGGAGGTATTGCCCCACAGGGCAAGGCGCTGGAGGCCAATTCACTGGCCACCGACGAAGCGATCCAGAGCGCCGCGCAAGATGCGCACTGGCCCACCGCACAATGGTGGCAAGCTTATGGCGACCCACAACTGAATCGCTGGATCGACCTCGCCCTGCAAGGCAGCCCGAGCCTGGCCATGGCCGCCGCCCGGGTACGTCAGGCCAAGTCCCTGGCCGGCGTGGCGCAAGCGGCCGAGTCGCTGCAAATCAATGGGGATACGACCCTCAAGCGCCACAACTGGCCGACCGACCAGTTCTATGGCCCCGGCGAGCTGGCCAACAGCACCACCTGGGACAATAACGCCGCACTGGGTTTCAGTTACGCCCTCGACCTCTGGGGCCGGGAAAGCAATGCCACCGAACGCGCCGTGGACATGGCGCACATGACCGTCGCCGAAGCGCGCCAGGCCCAGCTCGAATTGCAGGACAACATCGTGCGGGTCTACATCGAGTTGTCGCTGCAGTACGCCCAGCGGGACATCGCCGAAGCGACCTTGAAGCAGCAGCAGCAGATTCTCGAGCTGGCGCAGAAACGCCTGAACGGTGGCATCGGCACCCATTTCGAAGTCAGCCAGGCCGAGACGCCGCTGCCGGAAACCCATCGCCAGATCGACGCCCTCGACGAAGAAATCGCCTTGAGCCGCAACCAGCTCGCCGCCCTCGCCGGCAAGGGCCCGGGGGAGGGCGCGCAGTTGCAGCGACCAACCCTGTCACTGGGAGCGCCGCTGAAACTGCCGTCGTCGCTGCCGGCGCAATTGCTCGGTCAACGCCCGGACGTGGTTGCCAGCCGTTGGCAAGTGGCGGCGCAGGCGCGGGGCATCGATGTTGCCCATGCCGGTTTCTACCCGAACGTCGATCTGGTCGGCAGCCTTGGCTACATGGCCACCGGCGGTGGCGCCCTGGAGTTCCTGACCGGCAAGAAGCTCAATTACAGCGTGGGGCCGGCAATTTCGTTGCCGATCTTCGATGGCGGACGTTTGCGAGGGGAATTGGGCGAAGCCTCGGCCGGCTATGACATCGCCGTGGCCAAGTACAACCAGACGCTGGTCAATGCCCTGAAAAACATCTCTGACCAATTGATCCGCCGCGAGTCCATGGACAAGCAGCAGGCCTTCGCCGCCGAGTCGGTGGCGACTGCACAGAAGACCTACGACATCGCGATGATCGCCTACCAGCGTGGCCTGACCGACTATCTCAATGTGCTTAACGCCCAGACCCTGCTGTTCAAGCAGCAGCAAGTGCAGCAGCAGGTTCAGGCGGCGCGTTTGAGTGCCCATGCCGAGTTGGTGACGGCGTTGGGCGGAGGTCTCGGTGCTGGCAGCGACGTGCCGGAAGACAGCCAGACCCAGGCGCCGAAAACCCCGAGTCTTTTGCATTGAACACAAACCCTGTGGGAGCGAGCCTGCTCGCGAAGGCGGTGTGTCAGACGACATTCATGCTGCCTGAAACTCCCTCTTCGCGAGCAGGCTCGCTCCCACAGGTTCCGGGTTTCACTGGAATTTATTGAGCAGGATTTGATGACCACCTTGCCCGCCCCTTTGCGCTGGCTGTACTCCCTGGAATGGCGCCGGGGTTTCTTCGACTGGGCACGCAGCGACGGCGTGACCTGGGTCTATATCTTCAAGGTGCTGTTCGCCGCGTTCCTGACGCTATGGCTGGCCATGCGCCTGGAGCTGCCGCAACCGCGCACGGCGATGATCACTGTGTTCATCGTCATGCAGCCGCAAAGCGGCCAGGTGTTCGCCAAGAGTTTCTATCGATTTCTCGGCACCCTGGCCGGGTCGGCGGTGATGGTTGCGCTGATCGCCCTGTTTGCGCAGAACACTGAACTGTTCCTCGGTTCGCTGGCGATCTGGGTCGGTATCTGCACGGCCGGCGCCGCCCGCTGCCGCAACTTCCGTGCCTACGGTTTCGTCCTCGCCGGATACACCGCGGCGATGGTCGGCTTGCCCGCGCTGGCCCATCCTGAGGGGGCGTTCATGGCGGCGGTCTGGCGGGTGCTGGAAATCTCCCTGGGCATTCTCTGTTCGACCTTGGTCAGTGCCGCCATCCTGCCGCAATCGGCGAGCGCGGCGATGCGCAATGCCTTGTATCAGCGCTTCGGCGTGTTCGCCCTGTTCGTCACAGACGGCTTGCGCGGTCGCAGCCAGCGCGAGGCGTTCGAGGCCGGCAATGTGCGTTTCATCGCCGAAGCCGTGGGCCTGGAGGGTTTGCGCAGCGTCACTGTTTTTGAGGACCCGCACATGCGGCGGCGCAATGGCCGGCTCAGTCGTCTGAACAGCGAGTTCATGGGCATCACCACGCGCTTCAATGCCTTGCATCAGTTGCTCGAACGCCTGCGCAGCAGCGCGGCGGATCAGGTCGTGGCCGCGATCAAACCGGGTCTGCAGGACCTCGCCGAGTTGCTCGATGGCTTCAGCGGTCGCGCCCTGACCAGTGCCGATGCGGTGCGCCTGGTCTCGGAGCTGAGCACCTACAAGGAAGGCTTGCCGGCGCGGGTACGCAGCCTGCGGGCGACGTTCCAGCAGAGCAACCCGAGCGATGCCGAACAGCTGGATTTCCACACCGCCTACGAGCTGCTCTATCGTTTCGTCGACGACCTGCACGGTTATGCGCAGACCCACGCCTCCCTGGCCGATCACAGTCACGAGCGGGAGCGCTGGGACGAGCCGTTCACCCCGCAGACCAACTGGATGGCCGCGGCAGCGTCGGGCATTCGTGCGTCGTTCATCCTGGTGGTCCTGGGCAGCTACTGGGTGGCCACCGCCTGGCCAAGCGGTGCGACCATGACCCTGATCGCCGCCGCGACCGTGGGCCTGTCCGCCGCTACCCCGAACCCGAAACGCATGGCCTTCCAGATGGCGTGCGGGACATTGCTCGGGGCGCTGATCGGCTTCGTCGAGATGTTTTTCATTTTCCCGTGGATCGACGGCTTCCCATTGCTGTGCGTGATGCTCGCACCGGTGATCGTGCTGGGTTCGTTCCTGACATCGCGACCGCAATATGTCGGTGTCGGCCTGGGTTTGCTGATCTTCTTCAGCACCGGTTCAGTGCCGGACAACCTCACGATCTACAACCCCTACACCTTCATCAACGACTACATCGCCATGGTGATGGGCATGCTGGTGTGCGCAGCGGCCGGTGCGATCATCCTGCCGCCCAACAGCCGCTGGCTGTGGCGCCGGCTGGAGCAGGACCTGCGTGGTCAGGTGGTGTACGCCATCAGCGGCAAACTCAAGGGCCTGGCGTCGAGTTTCGAAAGCCGCACCCGCGATCTGGTACATCAGGCTTATGGCTTCGCGGCAGGCCAGCCGCAAGTGCAGCGGGACTTGCTGCGCTGGATGTTCGTGGTGCTGGAAGTCGGCCACGCGATCATCGAGTTGCGCAAGGAGCAGGCGATTTTGCCGGTGCATCCGGCCTATGCCGAATCCCAGCCATGGCGCCAGTCGATCCGGGTGATGGGGCGTGCGCTGGTACGGCTGTTCCTGCAACCGGGCAGCAGTAATCTCGAGCGCGCACTGATCGCGGTCGATCACGCGATCAGTCGTGTGCAGTCCACCGACGAACCCTTCGCCCCGCACTTCGACACCTCGGCATTGCGCCGGGTGAAAAGCTATCTGCACTTCATCCGCACCTCTCTGCTCGATCCGCAATCACCGCTCGCCGGCTACATCAATGCGAGTGCCTGCGCCAAGCCACAAGGACTTGAACATGCCTCGTGAAATCGCCTTCCACGGCGTGTACATGCCGACCATGACCCTGATGTTTTTCATCGCGGCAGCGCTTGCCTGGGCGCTGGACCGGTTCCTGTCCGGGTTCGACCTGTACCGTTTTTTCTGGCACCCGGCGTTGTTGCGCCTGAGCCTGTTTACCTGTCTGTTCGGCGCCATGGCGCTGACTGTCTACCGTTGAGAACGTCCTGATGAAAAAGTTTTTCAGCCTGCTCGCGACCTTGCTGGTGCTGGCCCTCGCGCTGTGGATCGGTCGATCCTTGTGGGAGCACTACATGAACACGCCATGGACCCGCGACGGCCGCGTGCGCGCCGACATCATCAACGTTGCCGCCGACGTCACTGGCGAAGTGGTGGACGTGCCGGTGCGTGATAACCAACGGGTGAAGAAAGGCGATTTGCTGATGCAGATCGACCCCGAGCACTACCGTCTCGCGGTGAAGCAGGCGCAGAGCCTGGTGGCCTCGCGCAAGGCAACCTGGGAGATGCGCAAGGTCAACGCCCATCGTCGTGCGGACATGGACAACCTGGTGATCTCCCGGGAAAACCGCGACGACGCCAGCAACCTCGCGGACTCGGCCCTGGCCGATTACCAGCAGGCCCAGGCGCAACTGGAAGCCGCCGAACTCAACCTCAAACGCACTGAAGTCCGTGCGGCAGTGGACGGCTACGTGACCAACCTCAACGTACATCGCGGTGACTACGCGCGCATCGGCGAGGCGAAAATGGCCGTGGTCGACATGAACTCATTCTGGGTGTACGGCTTCTTCGAGGAAACCAAGCTGCCCCGCGTGCGCGTCGGCGACAAGGCCGACATGCAACTGATGAGCGGCGAAGTGCTCAAGGGCCACGTGGAAAGCATCTCGCGCGGCATCTACGACCGCGACAACCCGGAGAGCCGCGAGTTGATCGCCGATGTAAATCCGACTTTCAACTGGGTGCGTTTGGCGCAGCGGGTGCCGGTGCGCATTCACATCGATGAAGTGCCGGAGGGTGTGCTGTTGGCGGCGGGGATTACCTGTACGGTGGTGGTGAAGCAAGGTGATGGGGCATAAGCGATAGACCGAGTCGCTCCCTTCGCGAGCAGGCTCGCTCCCACAAGGTTTTTTGGTGTGGCGGAACCCTGTGGGAGCGAGCCTGCTCGCGAAAGTGTCGACTCGGTCTCAGAGCTGCCCACGCAACCCGAACCGCTTCATCAACCCGGTTTCCAACAAGCCTTTGGGTAGCAACCCGGCCAGCAGCGGCAATGCGCGGCTGCCATTGCCCAGGCGTACCAGTCGCGCAGGTTTGCCCTGCTGCACAGCCTTGAGCAACCCGGCGGCAAACTCACTGGCCGGGGTCGGCTTGTCCTGGGACGCCCTGGCCCGTGCGCGTATGCCTTCACGCAGCGGAAACCACGGCGATTGCTCGCTGATCAGTTGCTCGGCTTCGTGGCCGGCATTCCTGGCAAAGCTGGAAGCGATGGCCCCCGGCTGTACTTCCATGACCCGCACACCGAACGGCGCCAGCTCCATGCGCAAGGCATCGCTCAAGGCGTGCACGGCGGCTTTCGAGGCGCAATAGGCACCGGCGAATGGCGTGACCAGAACACCGGACACACTACCGATATTCACCACCAGCCCCTTGGCCCGGCGCAGCACCGGGAACAGGGCGCGAGTGACGCCGACGATGGCGAACACATTGGTTTCGAACTGGCGTTGCATGGCCGGTACACCGCCGTCGAGCAACGGCCCCATGGCGCCATAACCCGCGTTGTTGATCAGCACGTCGAGGCCACCAGTCTGCTGGTTGATTCGCTCGCCCAAGGCTTCCAGCGCGGCGGCATCGTTGACATCCAGTTGCACGGCCGTGAAGCCCGCGGCGGAGAGTATCGCGACATCTTCGACCTTGCGGGCACTGGCCCAGACTTCATAACCGGCGACCTTGAACGCATCGGCAAGGGCGCGGCCGATGCCGCTGGAACAACCGGTAATCAACACAACGGGCATGGCGCATTCCTTGTGCAAAAAATGGGGAGGGATCAGTCGGAAAAACTACCCTGCAATCGCTCGGCGCGAAACTCCAGGGTTTCCGGGCGGTAGCCGGGGCGCAATGGCGGCAGCGGCAAGCAATCTTCCCAATTGCCACCGGCCTGCAATTCGCCGGGGCCGCGATAACGCGGGGCGGTGTATTGGTTGTCGGCCAGGTTCACCGTGTCCCCTGGCGCATACGCAGCGACCCGCCAGCGCAGTTCCGTCAGCGGCACGTCATTGCCGTTGTTCATGGTCAGTTTCAACGGACGGTCGGCTGGGCAGTGTTGCGGCGCATAGCTGATGCGCAACTCCAGGCGTTGCAGCTGCTTGAGTTCGCGGTGGTCCATCCAGACGACCCAGGTGGCAACCAGACCCAGCCCCACGGCGGCGGCCATGGAAACCGGCAAGGCCTTGGCCGGATAGCGCAGCAACAGGACCAGCCAGGTGATGACCAGCAGGACGCCGATGAACATGACGTAAATCTCGGGAGTAGAGAGGCTCATCCTACCTAAGCGCAGGTGGGGTTGGCGATGGGCGGGGTATGGCGATGTTGCGCAAGACCATCTGTCGGCACTGTAATTTCTGACAGTAGCCGGGCATTTGATCGACAGGCTTAGATTGGGGAGAGTCATTCCGGAGCGGTTACAGTGCCAGCAACCCTTTCAGTCCACCGTCTCACCCCGAGCCTGACGGCAAGTGACCCTCGTGGATTACCCGTACGCGCCGTGGGTTACTGGCGTGACAACGATGGTGAGCCCCCTCAGGCACGGGTCAACCGCACGGCTCATGATTGGGCGGGGCGTGCGATTGCACAGTGGGATCCACGGCTGTTTCTGGACGCTTCGGCACCGGCCAATCTGCAAAATGTTTACTCGTTGTCTGGTCTGCTTCTGAGCAGTCTGAGTGTAGATGCGGGTGTACGGATGACATTGTTCGCAGAGGCAGGGCAGACACTGCACAACTGGGACAGCCGCAGGAGTCAGCGCCTGACTGAATATGATGATCAGCTGCGACCATTGGCTGTTTTTGAACAGGCGCATGGGAGCCGGTTGATCTGTGCGGAGCGTTTCGATTATGCAAGCGCCCACGCCGCTTTTGCGGAGCGAAATCAATGCGGGAAAATGATCCGTCACGATGATCCGGCAGGAACGCGTACATTCAATGGGTATGCGATCACGGGGCAATCACTCGAACAGGAGCAATACTTCCTGCAGACGCTGGATCCGCCGGACTGGCCTTTGCCTGTCAATGAGCGGGATCTGCTGCTGGAGCCAGGGGCAGGCGCTCGCAGTACGTTTCTTTTCAATCCTCTGGGGGATCGGTTGCGGCAGACAGATGCCCGAGGCAACTGCCAGTACTTCAATCAAACCATCGATGGACAGTTGCGTGATGCGGCATTGCGGCTCAAGAACGCTTCGGCCCCCCGGACACTGGTCAGCACCATCAGCTACAACGCGCAACGGCAGATAGACCGACAAACCTCGGGCAATGGGGTGATCAGCCTGCTGGACTACAGCACGCAGGACGGTCGACTGATCCGTTTGAAGAGCCATCGCAGCAACGGCGAGCCTCTGCAGGACTTGAACTATCAATATGATCCGGTGGGTAACATCCTGAGCATCGAGGACAAGGCACTGCCGGTCCGCCACTTTGCCAACCAGCGTATCGACCCGATCAATCGCTACGCCCATGACAGCCTTTATCAACTGATCGGTGCCTCCGGGTACGAAGCCGGGGCCATGAACCTGGGGCCGTCACGGATCGAAGATCCACTCGCTGTGGCCAACTATCGCCAGACCTATCGTTACGACGCTGGAGGCAACCTGGTGGAGTTGATCCATCATGGTTCGCAGCACCATGGCCGAACCCTGACGGCGTCCAGATACAGTAATCGTTGCCTGCCGGAACTGGACGGACGTCCGCCTGATGAATCGGATATTGCTGCCGGATTTGATGCCAACGGCAATCTACTGGCTTTGGAAAAAGGGCGAGTACTGAATTGGAATTTGCGTAATCAACTCAGTGAAGTCCGTCCTGTCGAACGCAATTCGAACCTGGATGATAGTGAGCGCTATATCTATGGCGGCGGTGGGCTTCGGCAGCGCAAGATGACATCACGTCAAACCAACGCCCGGTCGATTTTCAAGGAAACCCGGTATTTCACTGGACTGGAAATTCGTAGCAACAGTGCCACGGGGGAGGTGCTACAGGTCATCTCTGTCGAGGCCGGGCGCACCCAGGTGCAAGTGCTTCACTGGGAGTCACCCCGGTCACGTGACGAACTCAATGATCAGTATCGCTTCAACCTGACGGATCACCTCGGTTCCTGCACATTGGAGATCGACAGCAAGGCCAGGATCATCAGCCGGGAAAGCTATCATCCGTTTGGCAGTTCGGCGTTCCATGAAGGGGGGGACTCCAGCGAAGCCAGTTATCGCACTTCTGGCTACTCAGGCAAAGAACGGGATGCAACGGGGCTCTATTACTACGGACTCAGGTATTACATCCCGTGGCAGCAGCGTTGGACAACGGTTGACCCGGCGGGCATCGCTGACGGGCTCAACCTTTATTGCATGGTCGCGAACCGCCCCCTGGTTTTCCGTGACGCTGATGGTCAAGTCCGAGATTTGCCAGAGGGTGTAGTGGTCAACGATGGTCAAGTCGGAGCTTTGCCAGAGCGTGTAGCGGAGGAGGGGGAGCTCGATTTTAATCAGAACGTTGTTGGTGCTGATCGAGCCAACCTGAATTTAACCCCTCAAATGCCACACGCGGTGACGTCAACGGTGAATACAGCTGCGGCCAAAGCCCCTCGGTGGACTGTTTTGCGATATCTGGAGACGCACAAGGACCGTCAGCGAACATTGGTAGTCGGATGTGGCGCTACCCCGCAAAACGTGACCAGCATGGGTGGTGTTACAGGGGGAGCCTGTTCTTTGGGAAGTTCCCACGAGCATGACTTTACGGTGGATATCGATGCGGGAGCGAACGCGGATCTTACGGCTGACCTGGTCACTTACAGAGGCACCGATCTTGGTCGGCATGGGCTGCTGCAATTTGACGTGGTCAGTTTTGAATATCTTTTCAGAGGAACGCGTAATCCGTTTAAAGATGAGCACATTCAGGCCTGGATCCAAGCAGCGGATGCATTGTTGCGGCCAGGAGCCGAGGCGTTTTTCTTCAATGGTCATGCTCCGTACAGGGAGGTTGCGGCACAAGAATTGAAGCGGCTGGGTTATTCAGTGAGGGAAGAAGGCAGCAAACCCGGAAGCCGTCACGGACATGTGTTCGTAGCAGGCAAGAAGCCAGGTGGGTCTCTTTTAAGCAGAATCGGCAAATTGTTTTGATTGAAAAAAGCCCCGTTCAACCGCCTGCGGATAGGGAGCGCAGTCAGCTGGACGAGGGCTTTTAGTGCGACTCCTTACTGCGCGATCGTCTTCACCGATACCCCACGCTCAACCGGCGTAGACCGCCCATAGATATCCTCGAACCGTTCGATATCGTCCTCTCCCAGATAACTCCCCGACTGCACCTCGATGATCTCCAGCGGGATCTTCCCCGGGTTACGCAGGCGATGCACCGAAGCGATCGGAATGTAGGTCGACTGGTTCTCGGTCAGCAGGAACACGTTCTCGTCACAGGTCACTTCCGCCGTGCCGCTGACCACGATCCAGTGTTCGGCGCGGTGGTGGTGCATTTGCAGCGACAGGCAGGCGCCCGGCTTGACCGAGATGTGCTTGACCTGGAAGCGCCCGCCCATGTCCACCGAGTCGTAGGAGCCCCACGGACGGTAGACCTCGCAGTGGTTCTGGGTTTCTGTGCGGCCCTGTTCGTTGAGGGTGTTGACCAGTTGTTTCACGCCTTGGACCTTGTCTTTGTGGGCGATCATCATGGCGTCCTTGGTTTCGACCACGACGATGTTTTCCAGGCCGATCACCGACACCAGTTTGCCGTTGCCGTGGATCATGCAGTTACGGCTGTCCTGGACCACGACATCGCCTTTGGTGACGTTGCCGTTGGCGTCTTTTGCATTGACTTCCCACAGCGACGACCAGCAGCCGACATCGCTCCAGCCGGCGGTCAGCGGCACGACGCAGGCGCGTTGGGTTTTTTCCATCACCGAGTAGTCGATGGAGTTGTCCGGGCAGCAGGCGAAAGTCGCTTCGTCGAAGGTGATGGTGTCGGCATCCTGGTGGCTGCGTTCCAGGGTCAGCAGGCAGGTGTCGTAGATGTCCGGATCATGTTTTTTCAGCTCTTCCAGGAAGCGGCTGGCGCGGAACAGGAACATGCCGCTGTTCCAGAAGTAGCCTCCGGACTGGACGAACTCGGTGGCGCGCTTCACGTCGGGTTTTTCGACGAAGTGCGAGACACGGCTGACGCCTTCGGGCAGCAGCGAGTCGTTGGTCGACTTGATGTAGCCGTAGCCGGTTTCCGGTTTGGTGGCCGGCACGCCGAACAGCACCATTTCGCCGTTTTCGGCGGCGACCGTGGCCAGGGCCAGGGCGCGTTGCAGGGCTTTCTGGTCTTCCAGTACGTGGTCGGCCGGCAGTACCAGCATCAGCTCGTCACGACCTTCGTTGACCAGCATCATCGCGGTCAGGGCCACGGCCGGCGCAGTGTTGCGGCCGAACGGTTCCATCAGGATGCGCTGGGATTCCAGCTTGCGACTGGCCAATTGCTCGTTGACGATGAAGCGGTGGTCCTTGTTGCAGACCACGATCGGTGTGTCCATGCCTTCGAACACCAGGCGTTCCAGGGTTTGCTGGAACAGCGTGTGCTCGCCGGTCAGGGCCAGGAACTGCTTGGGGAATTGCTTGCGGGAAAGCGGCCAAAGACGTGAGCCACTACCACCTGACAAGATTACTGGAATCATGTTGTTACTCCTTGAATATCGATTGGTTAGAGCCACGAAAGTTCTGTCGTTTCACTCTTGTTTTTGTTTCGTGTCCGGATTGACGCTGCGGTCTCCTGTAGGAGCGAGCCTGCTCGCGATGACGGTGTGTCAGTCGACATCAATATGGGATGTCAGTCCGCTATCGCGAGCGTGCTCGCTCCTACAGGGGGATCGGTGTCAGTCCGGAAAATTTGTCAGCGCGTCGACACCGGGCGCTTCACCCACACCGGCGACAGGCTGCTGCCGCTGCCGGTGACGTACAGCACCGCGGCTTCACCGCGCTCCAGGGCGACGGGTTTCACGTCGCCGACTTTGGTGGCGCCGTCGTACAAGGCCAGGCTGACCTTCACCGGGTTGATTTCACGTTCGCCACGGCCTTTGGGCGCCACGTTCGGCACCACGTCGGTCTTGCCGTCGGCGGTCTTCAGGGTCAGCGCCTTGTCGCTCAGGTTCTGCATGCGAACCAGGGACTTCTGCTTGTTCTTGAACGGCGGCTCCTCGATCAGTTGCGGTGCACCGCTGGCGTTGTTGACCAGGGTGTAATAGTGGTCGCCGGCCAGTTTCACCGGCAGGCTCTGGCTGCCGACCTTGGCGCTGTAGTCGCCGCCCGGCATGAAGCTGAAGTCACTGCTCGACAGTGGCGCGACATCGCTCAGGTTGGTGCTGCCGACGGTGGCGCTGACTTCGGCGTTGCTGGCGTTGTAGATGCGCACGAAGGTCGAGCCTTTCGGTGCGGTCGGGCCGTACAGGGCGGCGTCGCCAGCGGCGAAGGCCTGTACCGACAGCACGCTGAGGCCGGCAACCAGGGCGAAGCGTTTAGCGAGACGACGAGGAGTTGTAGTGAAAGTCATGGTGTACCTCTCTTTCAGTTTTGCGCCCGGTCGGGCGTCTCGGATTTGTTGTTGATGGCTACGTTTTGTTGGCGCGCGCCGGCTTGTTTAAGCTCTGCGACCCACTGCGGGTCGGCGTCGCCGATTTCGTTGTTCACGGGCAGATATCGTTCAGGGAACTCCCAGATCAGCACCTGTGGCGGGCTGTTCTTGAAGGCATCGCTTTTCAGGTAGCTGAGCATCGGCAGAATCGGGCCGTGGCCGTCTTCGGCGTAATTGACCACATCGCTGTTCAGCGCTTGCTTGAGCGCGCCCACAAAGTTCCAGTTGGGGTTGGCGCTGTAGCTGGTGCCGATCAGGGCCACCGGTACTTCGGTGTTGGCGAACAGGGCATCGTCGCCGGCCGGCTGGTCATCCGCTGCCACGGTGTTGCGCTTGTGCAGTGGCTCTGTGGCCGGCATCAGGTTTTCGAACAGCGGGTCGAGCGGCAGGAACAGCCGCAGGTCGCCCTTGTGGGTGATGGTCTGCGCAGGTTCAGTGACGAAGCGCTGCGGTTCGCCGCTCAGCGGGTACTTGTCGGCAATGGTTTTGGCCAGACGGTTGGCGGCGATTTCGGCGCCTTCCGGGGTCCAGTGGGTGTCGGTGCGCAGGAACACTTGCTGGCCATTCTGCTTGGCCTGTTGCAGCGGGCCGAGCAGGTCTGGGGCCGGAATGCGGTCCGCGGCCAGGCGCTGGTGGAAGTCCTTGTAGAGGTTGGCGTGGATGCTCGCCGGTTTCACCTCGCCGAGGTGTTCCGGGTACAGGCGCACCTTGGCCGGCACCACCGCCATGACCAGTTGCACGCCTTTGTCTTTCAGGATCTGGCGCACGCCCTCGACCAGCGCGTAGTTGCCTTGCAGGTTCAGCTCTTCGTTGACCACCGGGTGGAACTCTTCATCGCTGTACAACCACTGGTCACGACCGAGCACCACGCCCGGACGACCTTCGTTGAACAGTTTGAAATCCAGCGCGGCCCAGAGGTTGGTGCCCAGGCGCTTGATCGGGAATTCGTCGTCGTAGTGGGTTTCCACGGCCTTGGTCCAGCGACCGTTGAGCACCGTCGCATCGGCGTTGGTGCTGAAGCCGAAGAAGCTGCGCAGCGACCACAGACCCAGCACCAGCAGGGTCACCAGGAACAGCGCGATGTAGAAGATGCGTAATGAGCGGGTCATGGTCAGATCCCTCAGAACTGGAAGTAAAGGAACGGCGAGAAACTTTGCGCCGAGAGTTTGAGAATCGAGGCGATGAACAGCAGCAGCACCAGCGCACGCATCACGTAGCGCGACCAGTCGGCAGTCCAGTAGGCCGGTTGCACCTGGGCTTCGACGCCGACGGTGTAGCCAGGCTGATGGATATTCGCCGGGTTATCCCCAGGCACGGCCTTGATCGTTCCCGGTGTCGCAGCGGCCGGGCCATCGGCGTCGACGTTCACCGCAGGCCTGGTCTTGGCCGGAGGCTGATTGCTGTAGAAATCGCGCAGGCCGAAGAACGCCAGGGTCACGTAGGCCACGATCAGCGTTGCCACTTGCAGGCCGGTCAGGCTGGCCTGGTTGAGTTCCGACAGCGACCAGTCACTGAAGCTGAACATCGCTCCGTACATGCGTCCGGCGACGTGCAGGTTTTCCGCGCGGAAGATCACCCAGCCCATCACCACCAGCAGGAAGGTCATCACCCAGCGGATCGGATTGAAACTGCGTGGCGAGGTGTTCAGGCCGATGGCTTTTTCAATCGCCAGCCAGGTGCCATGCCAGGCGCCCCAGACGATGTAGGTGATGTTCGCGCCGTGCCACAGACCACCGAGCAGCATGGTCAGGAACAGGTTGCGATAGGTCATCAGCGTGCCTTTGCGGTTACCGCCGAGGGTGATGTACAGGTAGTCGCGCAGCCAGGTCGACAGGCTGATGTGCCAGCGCCGCCAGAACTCGGTGATCGATTGGCTGACGTAAGGCTGCTTGAAGTTTTCCATGAAGCGGAAACCCATCATCAGGCCCAGGCCGATGGCCATGTCGCTGTATCCGGAGAAGTCGAAATACAGTTGCGCGGTGTAGGCCAGCGCGCCCAGCCAGGCATCGCCCGTGGTGGGGTTTTGCAGGGCGAAGCAGTGGTCGGCCACCACCGCCAGGGTGTCGGCGATGAAGACTTTCTTGATGAAACCCTGCATGAACCGCGTGCAGCCCTCGGAGAACTTGTCGAGGGTGTGGGTGCGGTTGTTGAACTGGTCGGCCAGGTCGCGGAAACGCAACACGGGGCCGGCGATCAGGTGCGGGAAGATCGCCACGAACGCCGCGAAGTCGATCAGGTTGCGGGTCGCCGGGGTGTCGCCACGGTAGACGTCGATGATGTAGCTGATGGACTCGAAGATGTAGAACGAGATCCCGATCGGCAGCAGCACGTGGGTCAGGATGAACGGCGAAAGACCCACCGACGTCATCATCGCGTTGATGCTGTCGACGCCGAAGTTGGCGTACTTGAAGTAACCGAGGATGCACAGGTCCACGGCCACGCCGAGCAGCAGCCAGCGCTGCGCCGGTTTGCTCTTGACCCCGGCGGCACCGACTTTCAGGCCGATCCAGTAGTTCCACAGCGTGACGCCGGCGAACAGCGCGAGGAAGTCCACACGCCACCAGGCGTAGAACACGTAGCTGGCGATCAGCAGCAGCAAATTGCGATAGCGTTGCCCGCTCAGGTAGTACAAGCCGAGAAAGATCGGCAAGAACAGAAACAGGAACACGTTGGATGAGAAAACCATCCCGATCTCTCCTTGTTTAACCAACAGTCAAGGGCCCACGGCCCCCCCAAACCCCCCAGGAAAATCTGGAGGGCAAACGTCACTTCACTGTGGGAGCGAGCCTGCTCGCGAATGCGGTCTGACATTCACCAAGGGTGTGGACTGGCACACCGCTTTCGCGAGCAGGCTCGCTCCCACAGGGAATCTGTGTTTGCTTAAGACCCCTTGCCCTTTTCATTGGCCGGGTCGTAGACCCTGGTCAGGTCGCCGCCCAGGCGGAAGGTCTTGAACGGCTGCATCTTGTGCTTCTTCGCCAGCACCTCGGGCGAGCAGGTGTAGAGCGAGCAGAACGGTTCGAGCCAGGCGAATTTCATGTCCTCCTTCAGGTCGGTCATGTCCTGTTCCTTGCCGTTCTTCTGCTCGAACTCATCCGGGTCTTTCACCCCTGACAGCACCCGGTCACCCAGGCGTTTGAGTGCGCCATTGTTTTCCTGGCGCAGGTCCACGCCGTTGACCTGGGCGAAACTGGCGATCATTGCCAGCGGCGGCAGGGCGTAGTTGTGGTAGGCCAGTGCCCGTTGCTGGCGCTTGAGTTCGTTGGGCAGGTAGCCGTCGGCATCGACCTGGCTGGCGCCGACCTTGAACTCCTTCACCGCCCAGTCGAACAGGTCGCGGCGGTCGGTGGCGATGGACGTTGCCATCACCGACCAGGCGGCCCAGTACGAGTGGTTGTTGGTCTGGTCCAGCGGCAGGTTGTCCCAGTCGCTGACCACCTGGTCGGCCATCTTGCTGAACCAGGCCTCGATCAACTGGGCTTGCTGTTGATGGGTAGCCAGCGGGTGGGAATCGGAAAACTTCAGGCGGATGTACGCCGAAGCCATGCTGCCCAGCGCCCATTTGCGCATCGACTTGCCGGTGTGGTTGAAGTCCTTGGACATCAGCGCATCGGCCTGGGCCCAGGCGGTCAGCCAGCTCAGTGTGCATTCCAGCTGCTCGGGACGACCGTCACGCATGAACTGCATCACACGCTTGCTGGTACCGCGCTCGATTTTGGTGATGTCGGCGGTGCTCTCGCGGAAAGCTTTTTCCGACTCCACGTTCAGGGTCGCGCGGGCCTTGTCCGAACCTTCGTACTTGCTGCGAAATTGCAACGAGCCGGTGTACGGCGTCGGCATCGCATCGCAGCCTTCGCTCTTGTCGCCGGTCTTGAATTTATCCACAGGCGCAAAATAGCCCTGGGGTGGACGCAGTGGCGCCGCCGCTTGCGTGGCCCCGGTGAACATCGCCAGGCTCAAGAGCGTGGGAGCCAACAGTGCGGAAAATCTCGGATAGTGCATGGCAGACCTCATTGCCCGACCGAAGCAGTACGCTGCTCGGCGCCCGGGAACACGTTGCGTTTGCAGATTTTCGCTTCGACTGTCTGAGGTGCGGCACCGGCTTCGGGGCCCTGGACTTCAACGGCCAGCAGGTTCTGCGAGGCCCAGTCTTCATCCGTGCGCAACTCGAAAGCGAAACGCCCATCAGTCTCGGAGGTTTCCGGTTTTTCGATCTTGATGTCCTCGTGGCGGCCGTTCATGTACCAGAGGGTGGCTTGCAGGGTTTTCACCGAGGTGTCGGCGAAGCGGATGTCGACCTGGTGGCTGCTGTTGCGCAGGTCGAGGTTTTTGCTGTTGACCATCAACTCGTTTTTGCCCGGCTTGAGCGTGGCGCTGCCGGACATCTGCGCATCCTTGCCTTCGCAACCGTTGTCCAGCAGGGCCATCATCTGGCGGTAGATGGTTTCCTGGTCGAGGCGGTACAGCGGCGAGAATTCCCAGATGAGAATCTTCGGCGGGTTCTTCTGGAACTCGTCGCTGCCCAGGTACTGCAGCATCGAACCTTCCAGGCCGCCGCCGGGGAACGCCACGTTGAGGATGTCGGCGCCGATGGCTTCTTCGAGGAAACCGGCGAAGTTGTAGTTCTTGCCGCTGTGGGAGGTACCCACGAGGGTGATTTGCGGGTTGCCGGAGTCGCCGAACAGGTCGCCGTCAGCCGCTTCGCCCTTGGGCTCGGTGGTGAATTGATCCATGTACTGGATCGCGTAGCTGGTGCCACAGAGTTGACCGGCCATGTTGTGCAAGGTGCCGGTCTTGCCCATGCGACCCGACTTGTGGGTCTCGAACTCGCGCTTGGGAATGTCGGCAAACTCAGGCAACTGCTTGACCTTCTCGGCGACGATTTTCGCCGTGCGCTGGGCGCCGTACGGGGTCCAGTGCTGGTCGCCACGGAAGTAGAAGTCGTGGGCGGGCAGGGTGTCGGGCAACGACTCGTCGGTCAGTGGCGACAGGTCCGGGACCACGTAGCCCATCTGGGCGAAACGACCGAGCATGGATTTGTAGTTTCTCAGTGCCTTGTCGAAGTCGTAGCTGGCTTTCTCCGCCGGATTGAGCTTGTTGCGATTCACCAGGCCACGGGTTGGCTGGTACACGACAACCAGTTCCACGCCTTTGCTCTTGAACGCATCGTGCAGTTGTTTCATGCGTTTGTAGCCGGCGGGCGTGGTGTCGAATTCGGTGCGCAAGTCTTCCTGGGTGCGGAACAGCCAGTCACCCTGGGCCTGCACCAGTGTGGTGAAGTTCTGCTGATAGCGGGTGGTGTAGTTCTTCGCGTCGTGGGCAGCCGGGCACAGGCTGCAGCACGGTTCGGCAGTGAATTTCGGTGCCTGTGCTTCAGCGGTGCCGGCATCGGCGCGCGCGCCACCGCTGGCCGCGAGGATGCCGGCGGTCAGGGCCGACAGGCTGAGTAATTTGATCAAGTGTGGGTGCATAAGATTATCCTCAGTCCCGCATTTCGGTCTGGCGTTCGACAGGGTCGATCAGCACGGCTTTCTGCTGGCGCACCAGCAGGTCGAGAATTTCATCCTGACGTTCGCCAAGGATGCCGGTGAAGCTGATACCGCTGGATTTGGTCGGTGCGAGCATCGACACGCGATACAGCTCCACACTCAGCGGCGAGTCGATGGACAGCGGTCCGCTGCCGTTGGCCGCCAGTTCACCGCCGACCACGATCAGTGACACTTGGGCGTCGAACGGGTCGAGCTTGATGTCGCGGTCGGTGTTGCTCAGATCCTTGATGTGGCCGTACACACCAGTGAGGCCGTTGGCCATGGCGACGTTTTCGTACAGGCGAATGTTCACGCTGTTACGGATGCGGATGCCGTGGCGCTTGTTGCTCAGCACACGGTTGCCCCACAACAGGTTGTCGGCACTCTCGTAGAGGGTGATGCCGTCGGTGTGGTTCTGGTAGATCTCGTTGTGGGCGATCAGGTTGTTCACGCTGTTACGGTCGATCACCAGCCCCGAGAGGTGGTTGTCGTAGCTGCGGTTGTTGAAGATGAAGCTGTCGTTGACCTCACGGGAAATAATGATCCCGTGCTTCTTTTTGGTCCCGTACACCGTGTTGTCGGCAATGATCAGACCGTGGGAGCGGTCGTGCGGGTCGATGCCGTAGACGATGTTGTCTTTGTAGGTGTTGCCCTTGACCACGAAGTCGCGGGTTTCATAGCAGTAGAAGCCGTACCACATGTCCGAGAACTCGGAACCGACGATCCAGCCTGTGGGTTCAGGGCGCTTGAGCACCTTGGCCATGTTCGGCGTGTACTGGGAAATACTCACGCCATAGGACTTACTGTTGGCGTAGCCGAAACTGGCGATCTTGCTGTTGGCGATGTAGGTCTCGGTGCCGCCCCAGGACAGCAGGAACGGACGGAATTCCTTTGGCGAATTGAACGTCGCCGGGCCGTTGTCCTTCTCGCGCCAGCCGGTGATTCTGGTGTCACGCACGAACAACTGGCCGTCGTTGACCAGGAACGCGCCGCCCTCCTGGGACAGGCGCAGTTCCTGGGTCTGCTTGTCGATTTCGAGGATGCCGTGACGACCGACCACGATCGGCAACCGGGAGAGGAACACACCCGGCGAGGTTTCGCTGAAGTACTGCTTGGGAACCTTTTTCGCCAGGTCCTTGAGGTTCATGTAGCCGTCGTCGACGAAGATCGCCTGGGGGATACCGTGCTGGCGCACCACCCATTCGGCCATCTTGTTGTCGCCACCGATGAAGTCCTTCAGGGCGTCTTCCTGCATCATCCGGCGCAGGCTGATCTTGCCCGGCTTGCTGCGCACGACTTTTGCCGCGATGGCTTCGGCGGTGTAGCCGGAAACGTCCGGCAGTTTCGGCGTGGCCAGTTCCAGCGGCGCGCTCGGTGCGCTGCTGACGGTGTAGGTCTTGGCCTGTTGCAGTTCCTTGGCCACAGTCACAGGCTTCGCCGGCTCCACATTGGCGAAGCCAGTCGTGCTGGCCAGCAGCATCGCGCCGGCCAACAGGCTGATCGAGCCTTTTCGGGCTGGATGATTCATCTGGGAGACTCCCTTCGCAATGTGCATCAGAAGCGCCAGATCACGTCGATGAACGCGCGGTGCATGTACGAATCGACTTCCTTGCCGTAGGCATCGCCCGGCTTGAATACACCACCACGGAAACGCACCAGGGCCGAAGGCTCATCGATCGCCTGACTCATCGACGCGGGCAACAAGCCTTGCTTGAAGTACTTGGTGACCACCAGGTCCATTTCCTGACCGAGGTCTTTCTCGCCATCGTTCAGCGGCAGCGAAGTGCTGGAGAGAATCGTGCCGGTGGCGTCGTCGGTGTTGTTCTGGACGGCGTTGATGCCGTTGCTGCCGACCGGCTTGTTGCCGTCGACGCGCCAGAACTTGTGGTAGATCAGGCTGGCGTCGTATTCGTCGTTGAGCATCCACGATCCGAACAGGGTGGCGGTCTGCATGTTGTTCATTTCGCCGCGGAAGGCTTCGCCGAAACGGTGTACTCGCGAGCGGGTGCCGGTGTAGTTCGAACGGTTGCTTTCCAGGCCGTTCTGTTCGTACTCGGCGCTGGCGCGGGCATAGGCGGCACCGACCTGCCATTGTGGATCGAGGCGCAAACGCACGCCGACATCGGTGGCCCAGCCGTTGAGGTTTTCACCGCGCTTGGCTTGAGCCGGCGCCGTGCCGTCGGCGTTCAGCGGGTTGACCTTGTCGACGTCGCCGCTCATGCCGGTGATGCTGCCCCAGTAGTTGAGCGTGTTGGTGTTGCGCCAGTTGTAGGCGTCGCTGTCGGCGGTCAGGCCGAGCCAACTGATGTCACCGTTCTGTTTCTTGTCCAGCGAGTCGGTCGGTACGCCCGGTTCCGGGAAGTCGAGCTTGCCGTTGTCGTGGGTGTGATGACCGCGAATGCCGACCCAGTTGCCCGGGGTCCACTGGTACGCGGCATCGGCATAGGCGTGCAGGCGATCCTTGTCTTGCGGCGACAGTTCCTTGAGGTCGGTACGGTACTCGCTGAAGCGTTCGGCGATACCGACGTTGGCGCGCAGCAGGGTGGTGTCGAAGGTCCAGTTCAGGGCTTCGATGTTGGTGTCGCGCCATTGGCCGTCGTCGTTGCGCAGGCGTTGGCGGCCGAGCTTCAGGATCTCGCCGGGGTAAGGCGTGAAGCCGCTGTAACCGACCCAGAACTCACGCATGGCCAGGTAGTTTTTCTTGGTCTGGCGATCATTGTTGTCGGTGTTTTCGGCGCCATCGGATTGTTGCAGGGTGTCGGTCTCGATGATGTCGGTGGACGTCACCGCCTGACCCATGGCGTAGGCGCTCCATGCGCCGCTTTCACCGTAGACCCACGGACGCAGGTCAAGACCGACGCCGTTGACGTCACCACCAGGGGCGGTGCCGAGGTCGCGGTCGTCTTCGGATTGGCCGGTGATTTTCACGTCCAGGCCAAAGTTCTTGGTTTCTTCAGTCATCGCAGCAAGCGTCGGGCAAGACCAGATCAGCGCGAATGTCAGGCCGATGCCGGCCTTCATGAATGGATTCAACTTCATTTGGATTCCTCGCTGGCTTCTTCTTGCAGGGCGTTCAGCTCCGGCGTGTTCGGGCTCAGGGCGCCGCGCACGGCCTGTTCTTGTTTCAACAGGCGTTGGGCCTCGGCCAGCCGGTCGGGCGGCAGTTGCGTTTGGATTGTTTGTGCAAGCTCGGTGGCTTGCGGGGTGTTCTGGGCCAGGGCCAATTGGCTGAAGACGTAGGCATTCAGCGGGTCAGGCTTGGTCCCCTTGCCTTGGGAAAACAGTTGGGCGATGGCGAAGTCGGCGCTGTTCTGGCCGTTGCGCGCAGCGGTCAACAGATGGTCGAGGGCCTTCTGCGGATAGACCTTGCCCAGGTAGCCACGGCGATAGATCTGGCCCAGGTAGTAATCGGCAGCGACTTCGCGGCCCACGGCTTTCTGGAAATGCTCCTCGGCGACCTTGGCGTCGGCGGGCACCAGTTTGCCTTCGAAGTAGAGCTTGCCCAGCAACAGTTCGGCGCGCGGCTGGTCGGCGGCGCGACCGTTGTCCAGGTACTTCATCATCTGGTCGACGTCGCCCAGTTCGGGGAAGTCGTAGAGCAATTGCGCAAGGCTGACCCACGACGCCGGGTAGCCCGGTGCGATCGGCTCGAGCAGCGACTGCGCGGTTTTCTCGTCGGTCTGGCCCAGGGTCGAATCGGCGAGCACACGAGCGACGCTGTCGACGCGTTGCGCCGATACGCTGCCGCGAGCGTGAGCCGCTTGCATCTGCTTGATCAGCTCGGCCTGTTGTTCGGGCCTGGCCTGTTTCTGATAGACCGTGGCCAGTTCGACGTAGCAGATGTCGCTGGTGTTGAGCGCGGCCTTGCAGATTTTTTCCACGTCATCCAGGTGCTGGTCATAGGTGCCCTGGGTGCGGTAGAGCAGCACTTGCGCCAGGCCCGCTTCCGGCTTGCCTTCGGTGCGCCATTGGCTGATCTGCTGCTGCGCGTTCACGTTGGGGAAGCTGTGCGGGTATTGCAGGTACAGCATCGCCAGCGGGATCAGGGTGTTGCCTTCGCCTGCCGCAGCGGCTTTTTTCAACAGGGTTTCGGCTTCGTGCTGCTCGGCTTCGGTGGAGCCGGGCTTGGCCACCAGCAAGCGACCGAGACGCGCCTGGGCACGCGGCGAAACGCTGGCCGCGGCGCGGTAAGTCGCCTCGGCCTGCTTCATCTGCGCCGGGTCGCGGCTGTCGACCTGGATATCGGCCAGACCGACCTGGGCTTCGCTGTAGCCAAGGTCTGCCAGTTGCCGGTAATTCTGCGCGGCGGTGGCGGTATCGCCACGCTTGAGCGCTTCGTTGGCCAGGCGCTGGTCGGGCAGGCCGGCGCAACCGGCCAGGCTCACCGCCAATGCCACGGCACACAGAGACCCCCTGTAGGAGCGAGCATGCTCGCGATGCAGGCGACTCGGTTCTTCAGACAAACCGCGCTGATCCCATCGCGAGCAGGCTCGCTCCCACAGGGTCGGTGGCGTGTTGAGGGTTGGAGTAGTCACAGGCATGTCCTCGACTTAAAGACCGACAGCCATGGCTTTGTCGATCAGCCAGTTCAGGTTCGGGCCACGGTCGCTGCTCACTTCCACCGGGCGCCCGGCGAGGGAGCTGTCCAGGGTTTCGTCCGGCTGAATCAGTACGCGAATGTCGGAGGACAGGTCGGCGCTTTTCAGGCTGGTGCTGCTGACGATTTTGCCGGTGCGGGTCTGGTCTTCGCCGGCGATCTGGAAGCGCACGGAAGTACCTGGGCGCACTTCGCCGAACTGGCGATAGGAGAAGCGTGCTTCAACGTTGGCTTCGCTGTTGCGCGGGACCAGTTGGAAGATCACGTCGCCCTTGCTGGCGTACTGACCGTTGGCAACCATTTGCTGGGCCACGGTGCAATCGCAAGGCGAGGTCAGAGTGCCGGTCATCTGCTTGCCGAACAGTTCTTCAACCTTGGCCGGTTGCAGCTGGTCTTCGTCCAGATGGCCCTTGAGCACGTCGAGCATGCTGGTGCTGAAGGTCGCCAGCGGTGCGCCCTTGGCGGCCACGCCGTCGGCTTTCACCAGGCTCTGCACGGTACCGTCGCGAGGCATGGTGATGTTCACGCCCGGCACGCTGACCAGACCGGCCTGGGCGTGGCTGACGAAGTACATGCCGTACACGGATTTGAAAACAAAACCGAAGGCGGCCACGCCAACCACGAAGATCCCCAGGCTGAAGGTCACGGCTTTCATGCGCCCCAGGGCGGACATGCCGTGGCCGCCGTCCTTGTGCTTGCGTGCCTTGGTGAAGTTGTCGCGCTGCAGGGTCGCCAGCACTTCGCCGATGCTGACGATGTCGCCAGCCAGGTGCGAGGTGATCAGGTGGCGCAGGGTCGAAATGTCCTGCGGCTCGAGGTTCTGGAACTGGCAGCCGGTGCGTCCGGTCTGGCGGTCGAAGGAGCGGACCTGCAACTCGACGTCCATGGCCAGGCCGAGGTTGTCGATGACGAATTGCAGGCGGGCCTTGTACACGTCGCCGACCTTCAGTGGCAATTGACCGGCGTTGAACGCCAGGCCACCGGCGGACAGGTCGATCACCCGGGCTTCGACCGGCGTCCGGTCTGGGCCGAAGAAGCGCAACTTGGCCGGTATTTTCACGCGGGCGTGTTGGCGCTGGGCTTCGGATTCGTGCACTACGTTGGCGTTGACGGCGGTATTCATAAGGGCGTTTTCCTAGTTAATTCAGGCGAGTTCGGTCAGACCATCAACAGCAGCACGGCGACAAAGATGCTGCCGGCAGAGAAGGTCATGGTCCGAGACGACCAGGTGTTGAACCAACGTTGAAAGCTGGCGAGATCACGGGACAGAGAAGTGGGTTGGCGAGTCCAGGACTGTTGGTCGAGGCGGAAGAACACGTAGATCTTCACCAGCGCGCCGACGATCTGGTTGTAATAGAGAATCGCCGGGTAGGCCGGGCCGATCCGGTGTCCGGAGCACGACAACAGCAGGGTCAGGATCAGGCGGGTGATGCCGATCCACAGCAGGTACACCAGGATGAACGCGGTGCCGTACTTGAAGCTGGCGATCAGTGCCACGGTCAGGCCCAGCAGCGAGGTCCACATCGACACGCGCTGGTCGAACAGCACCACCGAAGTGAACACGCCGAGGCGTTTGATCCCCAGGCCCAGGGCGCGGGAGTTCTGCCGCAGGTTGTTGCCGTACCAGCGGAACATCAGCTTGCGGCTGGCCTTGATGAAGCTCTTTTCCGGCGGGTGTTCAACGGTGTTGATCGCCGCGTCGGGTACGTAGAACGTGTCGTAGCCCAGGCGCATCAGGCTGAACCAGCTCGACTTGTCATCGCCGGTAAGGAACTTGAAACGACCCAGGCGCCAATGGTGCAGCGAGTCGCTTTCCACGTCGGCGATGAAGTCCGGGTTGGTGACCACGGTGGCGCGGAACACCGACATGCGCCCGGTCATGGTCAGTACGCGCTTGGACAGAGCCATCGAGCACATGTTGATGTGACGCTGGGCGAAACGCAGCTTGTGCCATTCGCTCATGATGTAGCCGCCGCGCACTTCGCAAAACTCGTTGGTGGTCAGGCCGCCGACGTTGCCGAACAGTTGGAACCACGGCACGGTTTTACGTACCACGCCTTCGGCGAGCACGGTGTCGCCATCGATCACGGCAACCACGGCGCGGTCATCCGGCAAGTGCCGGGAAATGGCACGGAAGCCGTAGGCCAGGCCATCGCGCTTGCCGGTGCCGGGGATACGCACGAAGTCGAGCTTGACGTGCGACGGTGGGTTCATCCGTTTCCACAGGCTCTTGACCAGCAGTTCATCGGACATTTCCACGATGGAGCAGACCACCGTGGTCGGCAGGCCGCATTCCATGGCTTCGCGAATCACCGAGCTGTAGACCTGTGCGGTGGTCAGCGCGTCGATACGGAAACTGGTGACCATCAGGAACACGTGGGACGGGTCTGCCGCCTTGCCCAGCTTGCGCACTTTGCGCCGCAGGTACGGGTAGACGATGTAGAGAAAAATCATGCCGCGCACAAAGTGCGTGGCGCCCATCGAATAGCGCCAGATACCTACGGCGCCAATCAGGAAGATGAAGTCCTTCGATTCAGAGTCGAATGTGGACACGGGCAACGCCATGGCGAGGCCCATCAGTAAACTCAGGTAGAACAGCCAACCGGCGGCCTGGAGTAAGCCGTGTTTTAGCCTGTGCATAATTTGCATCCGTCTCGATCTCGTAGAACCTGTAGGAGCGAGCACGCTCGCGATGGTCGCCAACGATGACGCTGGGTAGCTGATTCCCCGCGGTGTTCTCGGGTTCATCGCGAGCTTGCTCGCTCCTACAGGGGGGGCTGCCTTACCAGCAAATCCCTTCGGCGCGACCTTTGGCGGTGGTGGCTTGAGACATGAAGCCAACCAGGTCGATCACCTGCTTGCCGTGTGGAACTTCCTGCACCAGGGCGCGGAATTTCTCGTCACGGTTGCCGAGGATGATCACGTCGGAGTTGTTGATCACCGCGTCGAAGTCGGCGTTGAGCAAGGACGAGACGTGAGGGATCTTCGACTCGATGTAGTCCTTGTTGGCGCCGTGAACACGGGCGTACTCGACGTTGCTGTCGTAGATGCTCAGGTCGTAGCCCTTGCCGATCAGCATTTCCGCCAGGTCGACCAGCGGGCTTTCGCGCAGATCGTCCGTGCCGGCCTTGAAGCTCAGGCCCAGCAGGGCGACTTTGCGTTTTTCGTGGCTGGAAACGATGTCGAAAGCGTTCTGCACCTGGGATTCGTTGCTGCGCATCAGCGAGTTGAGCAACGGGGCTTCCACGTCCAGGGAACCGGCGCGGTAGGTCAGGGCACGCACGTCTTTTGGCAGGCACGAGCCGCCGAAGGCGAAGCCCGGGCGCATGTAGTACTGGGACAGGTTGAGGGTCTTGTCCTGGCAGACCACGTCCATCACTTCGCGGCCGTCGACGCCGACCGCCTTGGCGATGTTGCCGATTTCGTTGGCGAAGGTGACCTTGGTGGCGTGCCACACGTTGCAGGTGTACTTGATCATCTCGGCAACCGCGATGTCCTTGCGGATGATCGGCGCGTCGAGCTCTTCGTACAGCGATTGCAGAACATCGCCGGATGCCTTGTCGAATTCGCCGATGACGGTCATGGGCGGCTGGTCGTAGTCGGCGATGGCGGTGCTTTCGCGCAGGAACTCAGGGTTCACGGCTACACCGAAATCAACGCCGGCCTTCTTGCCCGAGCAGTCTTCGAGAATCGGGATGACCACGTTGGCCACGGTGCCCGGCAGTACGGTGCTGCGCACGACGATGGTGTGGCGGGTGGTCTTGTCGCGCAGGACAAAGCCGATTTCGCGGCACACGGCCTCGATGTAGTTCAGTTCCAGGTCGCCGTTCTTTTTGCTCGGCGTGCCCACGCAGATCATCGACAGGTCGGTGTCGCGAATCGCCTCGGCGAAGTTGGTGGTACCGCGCAGACGACCGGTCTGGATGCCCTGGGCCAGAAGTTCGCCCAGGCCCGGTTCTACAATCGGCGATTTTCCTGCATTGATCATATCGATCTTGTCTTTGGCCACATCGACGCCAACGACGTCATGACCCCGTGCAGACAGGCAACCGGCACATACTGCGCCGACGTAACCCAAACCAAAAATGCTGATGCGCATCGCAATTACCTCTCTATTATCAAACCTGTATATCGAGCCATTAAATGGCCAGAGTTCATGGTGTGCAGCGCTTGAAGTGCACTCACAAGTGCGACTGACAGGCGCAACAATGCCGTGTATTGGCATATGAATTACAAGTGTCTAAATAAATGCACTCAAGGAGTGCGCAACTAGGCCTTGTTCTTATGAGTTGCCCTGTCATGCAGCCGATCCTCCTTTCAGGGGATGCTGGCGCAAAGATACTACTCGCTTGATGTCAGGCCGAAAGCCCGTGGATCAAGCGGTTTGGTGCTCGGGTGAACACGTTTGTCGGGGCGCTGCCATGGCTTTGCAGGGGAGAGTCATACCGCGTTATCTCCTGTTCGCTTGCTGTTGTCCAAAGCAGTGATTAGTCAGCGCAAGTTTGTATTACAACTTCGCTACATGAATCGCTTATCTGCGTAAGTTATCTCGTACACGCTCGGCGAGAATCGTTACCGGTGGTATGAGCGGCACGTTTGGACATAGTTCCAACCCGCCCATCGTGAAATCTGAAATTTCTTGAAATATTGAGAAAGATGGCACTGCTCTCAAATTGATAGCACTTGCCGTTTCGCCCTTTATATATAGGCGGATAATTGAGGCGGATAGTTTTTTGCCACTACTGTTAAAAAAAGTCCGTGCCACTACGCAAAAAAAAGATCGAAGTCGAGTGAAACTAAAGTTAAAAAAACGAGTGATGTATTTTTGGCGCCATAAAAATGGCGAAAAGGCGGGGTAAGGCTGAAGTGAGTCCAGAGTCGGCGCACGAGGAGGGGGGAGGCCGTGCGCCGACCCGGTGCATCACTCTGGTGCGTGATCGCGCAGGAACACCAGATTGTCCGGTTTCGATTGCTCGGCGCTGTAGCGATAGCCTTGAACGTCGAACTGCTTGAGGGTCGCCGGATCGTTGATGCGTTCCTCGATGACAAAGCGGCTCATCAGGCCTCGGGCCTTTTTCGCGTAGAAGCTGATGATCTTGTACTGGCCGTTCTTCAGGTCCTTGAATTCGGTATTGATGATGCGTGCGTTCAAGGCGTTGCGCTTGACCGCCGAGAAGTACTCGTTGGACGCCAGGTTGAGCAGCACGTCATCGCCCTGATCGACCAGGGCTTCGTTCAACCATTCGCTGATGCGCGTGCCCCAGAAGGCATACAAATCCTTCCCCCGGGCGTTGGCCAGTTTGGTGCCCATTTCCAGGCGATAGGGTTGCATCAGGTCCAGCGGACGCAGCAGGCCGTACAGGCCAGAGAGCATGCGCAGGTGTTTCTGGGCGTAATCGAAATCGGCTTCGCTGAGGGTTTGCGCATTCATGCCGGTGTACACATCGCCCTTGAAGGCCAGCAGTGCCTGCTTGGCGTTCTGCGGGGTGAACGCAGGCGTCCAGCTACCGAAACGCGCGGCGTTGAGCCCGCCGATCTTGTCGGAGACGTGCATCAATTCGCTGATTTGCGCGGGCGTCAGTTCGCGCAATTGCAGGATCAATTCCTGGGAGTGGTCGAGGTACTGCGGCTGGGTGAAGCGCTGGGTCGCCGGCGGTGTTTCGTAGTCGAGGGTCTTGGCGGGTGAAATCACCATCAGCATGAAGTCGTCTCCTTTAATCGTGGCGGCGATTCTAGGGGGTTGTCCTCGTTGACTCCAGCTATCACGTCCATAGGTGATGACCGGTGGCTTTGCACCAGAACCTGTAGGAGCGAGCCTGCTCGCGATTGCGGTATGACATTCACCAAAGTCGGTGTCTGGAATATTGCTATCGCGAGCAGGCTCGCTCCTACAAGGGGACTGTGATGCTGCAGGAGTTGAACCTGGATCAGCTATAGTGCCGCGCGGGTTTTGTTATGGAGACATCCCATTGCGTATCGTTTTTTTCATCTCGATCTGGCTGTCGAGCTTCGGCGTGCTGGCGGCACCGGGCGATGTGGCGACGCTTGATCGGGGCACCTGGCCGGAAAAACTCGGCAACCCGACGCTGTTCGACGTGGCGTCGAGGGCCGAGATCCTCATGTTTTCCAGCGTGCTGTTGGCCAGCGAGGCGCAGGATGAGGCAGCCCTGGCCCAACGCCTGGGCCTGCGCAGGATCAATCTGGAGTCGGTCAACCGGGTTCGCCAGCATCTGTGGCAACGGTTGCTGGCCAACTACAACTTCGCCCAACAGAGTTGCGACCAGGATGCCTCCTTCTGTTTTCTGGTCGAGGACATGCCCACCCTGCGCGAGCAGGCCGCCAAGTTCCAGGTCAGCGCAGACAGCTACTACATCAAGTGGGCCGAGCCGAGCCGTGTGTTTCACACTCAATACCTGGACGAGCAGTTGCGCAAGGCCGCGCTGTTCCCGCAAACCAGCAGCGAAGTCGATCGTTTCGGCGACTATGAGCGCAACGGCGACCAGATGCATGACCGGCTGTTTCTGCTGACCTTCGACAGCGCCGCCAACGCCGCGCCGGACAATACCGCCTGGGTCACCGAGTACCTGCGCAAATCGAACATGAGCGCAACGTTCTTCGTGCTTGGCAAGGACATCCAGGCCCGGCTGGCCGAGCATTCGGTGAGTGACCTGCAAGCGACCTACTCGACCCAGTGCATCGGCGTGCAAGGCTGGGAGTTCCGCTCCCACAGCCACTGGCAGGATTGGCAGGACTCGGTGCGGCGCAGTGCTGAACTGGTCAAGAGCAAACTGCCGGAGAACTACGTGCCGCTGTTCCGTCCGCCCGACGGTCAGCGCCGTTCCGATGCTGAAAGCTTCTTCAAGTCTCAGGGTTTGCAGGTAGCGCTGTGGGACATCGACGCCCAGGACGGCGCCGGCAAACTCAAGGGTGAACCGAGTGCGCAACGGGTGCTGACCCTGATGCTGCTGTGGCGACACGGCGTGATCAATTTCAATGTGAAGCAGGACGGGGTGAAAACGGCGTTGCCGTGGCTGGTCACGCAAACGGCGCCGGTCGGGATCGGCTGGGATGATTGCCAGGATGCGTTTCGCTGAAAGCGACAAAACCCGGTAAACATTGGGTTTTTGGCAATTTTGGAGGGGAATTCGTTGCAGGTTGACTTCTGACTGTAAACGGGTGATGGCAGTCCGCCAAGTGTTATTGGTCATTCTGAAAAATAAACTTCAAAAAAGCGTCAAAGTACTTTTTTCTGTCACACGTTTTGGAGTATTACGAAGACAGACCGCCGAAACCTGCAACACAGGTGGCGTCTTCCAAGACCCCGCATGTATGCAGAACACTTGAGTCCCCGCAGGTGTATTCGGCAGTCACTTCGAGGCGCAACACCGTCTAGGTATTGCGTCGAATGGCTCCCACAAAGGTGACCGAGTATGGATGATCACGGACGTAGCTCTTCTTCCAACCAGCCAATCCTTTATGTACTCGATACCAACGTATTGATTCACGATCCAAACGCGCTGCTTAACTTCGAAGAACACCACGTCGCGATCCCGATGACCGTGCTTGAAGAGCTCGACAAGCTCAAGAGCGGGCATCACAGCGTTGCCGCCGAATGCCGCCAGGCCATCCGCCTGATCGACAAGACCCTGGGTGATGCTTCACCGGAGGATGTCGAACAGGGTGTGCCGATCCAGCGTGGCAAAAGCGGACCCAAGGGTTTGCTGTCAATTCTGATGAGCAAGCATGCCGAGCCGAACCTGATTCTGCCCGAGCACCTCAACGACAACAAAATCATCAACCAACTGATCGACCTGCATACGCGCGACCCGAAGAAGCCCGTGGTGCTGGTTACCAAAGACATCAACATGCGCCTCAAGGCGCGCGCTTGCGGGATCGCGGCCGAGGACTACAGCACCGACCAACTGGTCGATGACGTGTCCTTGCTGCCCAATGGCTACCACAACATGACCGGCTCATTCTGGGACCGCGTGAGCAAGGTCGAAACCCGTCAGGATCACGGCCGCACCTGGCATCAGGTGCAGTTGATCGACAACCTGCCGGCGGTGCACGTCAACGAATTCATCATTGATGAACAGGGCTTTGTCGGCTGGATCAAGGAGATTGAAGAAGACCGCTTGCTGATCCTCGATCTGCACCAGGAACCGCTGCTGCACCAGGAAGCCTGGGGCCTGAAGCCGCGAGATATCTATCAGAGCCTGGCGTTGTACGCCTTGCTCGATCCGGACATCCACCTGGTCAACCTGTCGGGTGCCGCGGGTTCGGGTAAAACCATCCTGGCGCTGGCCGCTGCGATCGAGCAGACCATGGTCAGCAAACGTTATCGCCGCATCATCGCCACCCGCAGCGTGCAGGGCCTGGACCAGGAAATCGGCTTCCTGCCCGGCACCGAAGCGGAAAAAATGGAGCCGTGGCTGGGCGCCATCACCGACAACCTCGAAGCCTTGCACATGGATGACGAAAGCACCCATGGCAGCGTCGACTACATCCTCAGCAAAGTGCCGTTGCAGTTCAAATCCCTCAACTACATCCGGGGTCGCAGCTTCCAGCAAAGCCTGATTCTGATCGACGAATGCCAGAACCTCACGCCGCACCAGATGAAAACCATCATCACCCGCGCCGGCGCCGGTTCCAAAGTGGTGTGCCTGGGCAACCTCGCACAGATCGATACCCCTTACCTGTCCGCGACCAGTTCCGGGCTGACCTACCTCACTGAACGCTTCAAGGACTTCCCGAACGGGGTGCACATCACCCTGCAAGGGGTGCCACGTTCGATCCTGGCCGAATACGCCGAATCGCATTTGTAACCTCTCACACAAGAACCGGGCGGCCTCACAGTTGCCCGGTTTTTTATGCGTGTTTGATAATCGGTGGGCGAGTTTGCTTTCGATGGTGTCAACACAGCAACTCTATTATCCAAGACAACCTCGTCATTCATTTAATATGCGAGTTGCCTCTGAAGAGAAATCATCGCGATACCTAAAATGTAGAAGCGCCCCGAATAATACGGCGATACTTCCAGAAAGAACAAAAACACCGCCGATTGAAATAAGTGTCGATAACCATGCACCAAAAATCGGCCCTGCGATCATAAATAACAATGTTAAGCTGCGTGCGGACGCTGACACTGTCCCTAGATTAGATAAAGGGCAGTATTTCTGCAAGGTTACGCCAAATCCTAAAGATGTAAGCCCATAGGAGAAGCCAGCGATGAAGAAAATAAACATCAAGGTGGCAAGTATCGATGCGTTTTCTATCATTGGAAGTAGTCCCGCAATTGCTACCATTAGACCAAATATTAGTAGAGAGAAAGTTGAGCATAGAGAGATTTTTCTGGGGTAAACTAGTTTGAAGGTCAGGCCGGCTAAGATTCCCCCTAGTGCCGTAGAACTAACGATTACTCCAAATACATATGCTTCAAATCCAATATTTTTCAGAAGTATACTTAGTAACGAGTCGTAGCACCCCAATACGGCAGATTGAATTAATGCGCAGGTGAAAAATAATTGAGTGGAAGGGCCGCTCCGTAACAGCACCTTTAATGCTTCTAGATTTCCAAATGATCGTCTTTCGGGATTGTGTATTTTTTTCTCTCGACAACTTAAAGAAAGCAGGGCTACACAGAATACACCGAATAGTGAAAAAGAAGCGGATATTAAAAAGCCGTATGCTTTATCTGCCATGGTCGCAATGATACCGGCCGCGAGAGGTGAGCAGACTTTAATGAACTGATCCATTATTGTTATCAGTGAAATATTGTTAACGAGATCTTTGTTTGTCAAAAGCTTTCTGGTTAAAATTATTTCTGCTGCTCCTGAGCCGAGATTTGATATTCCTTTGAGGCAGACAAACACCAGGAAGAAAGCTTCAGAGTTTGCTCCAAATAATAGACAGGCAACGATAAAGCGGATTAAAAAGCTGATAGTTAAGAATTTTAAAGGGCTCGTATGATCGGCCAGTGTGCCGAAGAATGGCCCTAATAGTAGTGATGGAAGTCCATATAATGCTGCTGCATACCCCAGTATTTGTGGAGAAGCATTGAATCCAAATGTAAGCACCGTAAAAATTAGAACGAAGTCTACCCAAAGTGTTACAGAACTACTAAATCGTATGCCACATAAGTAGCTGTATCCGTTTGCATGTGGACGCATTACTGTTCGGCCCAGTTGGTGCGATACATTGTTTGATCTACTACGAACATAGATATTTTGTTTTTCAAACAAAAAAGCTCAAGGTCGGCTAATGAATTTATAAAACCTCTTCCTTTGGTGTTTAGTGAGGTGTTACAAAGAACACTGACCCCCGATAGTTTTTTGAATTCTGATAATAAATTGTACATGTTGATGTTGTCCTTATAGTTGATCGTCTGGACCCTGGCCGTCCCATCAATATGAGTAATGGCTTTAAGTCGCTTGTCAATTACGTTGTGAAAAGACAACATGAATTTGCTTTGAGTGCAGTTTTCAAAGTAAAGCTTGGCATCGTCCTCTATGCAAATTGGAGCGACAGGCCGATAGTGTTCTCTTTGTTTTATAATGTTTAATTTTTCAGTGGTGCTCCTTGAAAAAGGTGCGGCGATAATTGATCGATTACCCAGTGCTCTAGGACCAATTTCACAGTTCCCCTGAACCCAGCAAACAATCTCACCTGCTAATAGTGCTTCGCACACATCTTTCAGAACTAAAGGGCTTTTTGAAAATTCAGATTTACCCACAGTTTCTGAAATGAAAGGTTGTCCTGAATAGACTGACCATTTGAGTTCGACATTACCCGTAAGTATTTTTTGCGCCACAGCGGATGCACCAATACCGACGCCTGTGTCATTGGTACAAGGAGGAACAAAAATATCTTCAAATAACCCTGATACTTCCCATTTCTTATTCCATTCACAGTTCAAGCCACAACCGCCTGATATCAGTAAGGGAAGTTTTTCGGTGATATGTTCGCTGACAAATTCATAAAATACGCTAAAAAGTCGGTCTGATAGCTTTTTAGCTAGATTGCAAAATTTTGCAGAGTCTACGCCTATGTTGTAGTAACCGCTGTCTATTAGTTCTGCCTTGTTGAGTGTGTCGATGGCAGATTCGCAGTTTATTATATAGTCGATAACTTTTGACTCAAATTCATCCGGTTCTCCGCCCTTTCCGAACGCAGCCAATGCCATCATTTTCCCTGCATCACCCAACCTGCAATAGCCTTTTTTTAGATTAAAAGTTGGGTCAGCCAAACCATAAGTAAATGCATATCGAAGCCCCGGTCCTTGCATAACTTCACCGATCAACTGAATCTCCATGTCGGGGGCGATCTTATAGAAGTTTCCTATAAATCCTTCCCAAAGTAACACGTAGCAGGCTTTTTTATCCGCGTAGGGAGATAGGGCGTAAGAGGAGATAATGTGTGATATCTCATGGCTGCAGTTTATCCAAATTATATCTTTACCACCTAAGTCACAGATACTTTGTTCGATATTTAGCCCAAGATACCCACCTTCGGTTGGCGTATTTCTGGGGTCCACACCTTCTGCCCATCCGCTTACGGCGATGGCATCCAGATCTCCAAAATTTTGAATGACATTGGTTATTGCTGAACTCAGGGATAGAGGCGCATATCTCGCGCCACTATTCTTTTCGGATTCGTGACTGAATACCAGCATCCCATTTTCAATTAAACAAATGTGGCCGTCATGACCAGTATTTATGCCCAGTATTTTCATCGTCATCTCCTTATGGTTTTAACCAAAACAAGTACATTTCGCTAAAAAAGGCAGGGCTTGAGCTTTCAAATCGCTTCCAGGCGTTAAAGAACTTTTCTATATCCGAATGATTTCCGAAGTCTCTGAATGTCGGAGATCCTGCCTGCCCGCCTTTTTCGAAACCTGCAAACTCGCAATTTAAAGTTTGTACAAGTTCATTGATTTCATTGGCGTTAAAAGTTTTTTCCGCTGGGTTGAAAAGTAAGTCCATACACCCGCTTCTGCTGAAAAAATCACGTGAGTTGACTATTTCACTTACTCTTCCTTGATTATAATTTTCAATTGCCAATTTTCGTATTTTTTCTAAGTTACTGTGCACGTATGGAATTCTTTTCTCTGCCGCCAGGCTTGCCAGTTCTGTTATTGGAGCCCGTGCGGATGTGCTGTACAGCCCTAATTTTGCTATACCACCCTGGCAGAGGGCTGAGAGAATCGCTCGGCATCCCTTCAATGGATCTTGTAAGTGGTGCAAGACTCCTATGCATTCAATAAGACTGTAGTTCATGCCAAAAGAGGAAATGTCATTCAAATCACCATGAATGAATTTCAGATTTCGTATTTTGTATTCGTCTCTTTTACGGGCAGCATATTCTAAACTCACCAGACTGATATCGAGCCCTATGACATCTGCATGCGGGTAGGTCAAGGCTAGTTGAATGGCATGTCTTCCTGTTCCACACCCCGCAACTAATATTCTGTTTTTCTCAGATGGCGGGCTGTTTAGGTTTAGGTTCCTGAAAAGTTGGTCCAATGTTGATGGGGTGCTTTTTGGTTTGGATGTCCATGCGGGATATGGATTGGATTCATAAAACGCCCTAATGAGTTGTTTGTTTCTCAATGAGTCTGTAATTGGTGTTGCTTTGCTGCCGAATTTGTGGGTTGAGTACTCTGGCAGGACGTTATTCGATTTCTCTATAACGTCGATCGCTGAATATGAACTGATTATTAACTGTGCATCGAAGCGGACGTCAGTTGGAAGCTCTAGAATTTTTTCTTTCAGCTTTTCAACGCCCGACAGTTCTTCGCTGTCAACTGGATAGATGAATCCGTTTAGTGTGCATTGTTTTTTTAAAGCTATGAGGAAGTCGGTATGCGTTTTTGTATAGCAGCCACTGAGCATGGATGTCATAAGGTTTTTTCTTATATCTAAAATGACTTCCTCTATGACATGGTTGGTGATTAGGTTATTACTTAGGATAGTAAGCGCGATTTGCTCTGTCTCTATAAGGTTAAGCGCAAATATAGTGTTTTTATTTTTTGGGTGTTTTGATTTTTCAAGTTTAAGTGCAAGCTGTGAAAGGTATACTTGAGCTAGCGCGTCTGTATCTATTTCTTCGACGTTAAAGAGTATGGCTAAGCTAGAAAATGTTATGGGGTCGAACGACGTGAGATGTGTTGAGCTAAGTAAATAAAGATAATTAAAAGCAATGCGGCTTTTCGTAAAGCCTTCTATTTTTACAGCCGATTGGTAAGTCCAAAGTGCCGCGTTAAGGTTTCCATTTTTTTCTTGGATAGATGCTAGGTTTTGAAGGTATTTAAGTTTATCTGCTGCTAGTGTTTCTGATATTCCGCAAGCTTGCTTGTAGAGTTGCTCTGCTTTCTTGTTGTCACCTAACTCCTCAGATAATACTGCCAGGTTGTTCAGTGCTTTTACGTTGTTTTGGTTTATCTTTATGCTAAGCTCGTACAGTCGTGACGCCTCTTTATATTTGTTATTTCTGAAATAGAGATCAGCCATTTTTCTGTTTTGTTCGGAGTACTCATTTTTTCTCACTGTTTCATCATGCATGTGAGCACCTAAGGGCTTGAGTTTATGATGCTGTTGCTTTCAATAATTTTGCGACTCCGGGGGTCAGAGGGTCTTGTAGGCCATGTCCTCCTGCCAGAACAAACAGAGAGTGCTCTTTGAAACCATCAACCTTGATTAGGTTGTTCAATAGGTCATCTATGAAGTAGCCGGTCAACCAAGTGTTTAGTTTGTGAGCTGTTGCCACGAGGTTGAATGTCTGAGATAAATGTCCTACATCCATTAAGGCCGAACGGTACGCTCGTGAGTGTGGGTATTTCCACCAAAGCTTATCAAAGCGTGAGCTCATTACAATGAGAAAGCTTGCATCCACTGCAAAACTTTGATGGCATAAAATTTGTGATAAATCAGAGCCTATTCCATCCTCCAGCTTTGTCAGAATATGTTGGTGGGACCTGTAATGGTAGACGCCTCGATCTAGGTTATTGACATTTAACGCTACCAGATACGCTTCTGTTGCTTGTAAGCATCCCGCGCTGGGTGAAGATCTGCGATAGCCAACGGTCAGAATTCCTCGCTCTGCAAGTTTGGATTTGTGCGAATCTCCGTGTATTTTCCCGAATGTAGTAAATAAGATGTTAGATACAATTTCCAGTGGGACGGATTTCTTGTTGAAGTTTCGACTTGTAGTTCTATTCCATAGAGCTTTTTTCAGGCTGTAAGAGTCAATTACCTTGCTGTTGTAATCGGGAAGATGCACCTGCTTTCCTTCTCGTTCTGTATCGAGGTTTGGTGTGCTTTCAGCAATGCTCTCGCAGAAATTTACATAACCGATCTCTTCGTTAGTCTCGGTGTTTGTGAATTTGCTAGGGAAGTTGTGCTTGCTTCCAAAGTGGAATATTTTTGAAATGAGATCCCATCCCCATGGTCCATTTAGAATTTTTTGTTTCTGGCACTCTTCAGCCTGTCTACCGATTAATAATATTCCTGCTTCAATTAATATGTCATCCTCTGTCTTAGGTGTATATGGCATTCCAATTAGTTCGTTTAGTTCGAAAATTCTATCAAGGTATTGCCTTTCGAATATTTCGTATTGCTCTCCCGTTTCCAAGTTCCATAATCCGAAGATACCTTCGTTTAGTGTGATCGTTAGGTTTTCATTAATTTTGAAGTAAGTCATTTTTAAGTGCTCCGCGTTGATGTGCCGAGAGGGCATAGTAACCAACCCGGCACTGGGCTCAATTAATTTGCTAGTTTCGAGTCCCGCTTCGCAGGAGTGATGAGAATGTTGTATGCGTTGTTGGAGAGCGCAGTCAGTCGAGTTTGCAGATTTGCTTTACGCATAATAAGAACCTCTTGCTATTTTTAGGGTTATGAAGCCGTTTGACTTCACTGACGAAACTAGTCGTCTTCAAAAAAATGGTCAATAATTTGAGTTGTAGGAATATTCGTATAATGTAAGTTCCTAGATCGCACACTAAATTCCTACTTGAAATCATTTTTGAAAGGTAATCATGCTGTTGCGGAAGGACTCATAGGATGTAGTTGTTTCTATACCTTCGGAAAAGGTGCCTGTTAGTAGCATTTCGTTACGCAATCGTAGGCACGATGGCTATGGGCGATAGAGGGTAAATATTGATCGAAGAAGGAGAAGTAAATCCTGTTCGACGAATGCCAGAACCTCACGCCGCACCAGATGAAAACCATCATCACCCGCGCCGGCGCCGGTTCCAAAGTGGTGTGCCTGGGCAACCTCGCACAGATCGATACCCCTTACCTGTCCGCGACCAGTTCCGGGCTGACCTACCTCACTGAACGCTTCAAGGACTTCCCGAACGGGGTGCACATCACCCTGCAAGGGGTGCCACGCTCGATCCTGGCCGAATACGCCGAATCGCACCTGTAACTATCTACCGGAACCGGGCGGCCGCAAGGTCGCCCGGTTTTTTATGTCCGACACAAATCCCTTGTGGGAGCGAGCTTGCTCGCGATGACGGTGTGTCAGTCGCCATCTCAGGTGAATGGCAGGCCGCTATCGCGAGCAAGCTCCCACAGGGGATTGTGGTGGAAGCATAATCGTGCGTGCGGAAATCTGACCCGCAGGTTTACAATCGATGCTCCTGATCAGGAGTAATCCCGTGCTGACTCATCTCGATTCCCAAGGTCGCGCCAACATGGTCGACGTCACCGAAAAAGCCGTGACGTTCCGTGAGGCGACCGCCCAAGCGCTGGTGCGCATGCTGCCCGAAACCCTGCGGATGATCGTCAGCGGTGGCCACCCCAAGGGTGATGTGTTTGCCGTGGCGCGCATTGCCGGCATTCAGGCGGCAAAGAAAACCAGCGATCTGATTCCCCTGTGCCATCCGCTGATGCTGACCGGCGTCAAGGTCGAGCTCAGTGCCGAAGGCGACGACTCGGTGCGCATCGTGGCGCGCTGCAAGCTGTCCGGGCAGACCGGTGTCGAGATGGAGGCCCTGACCGCAGCCAGCGTCGCCGCGCTGACGATCTACGACATGTGCAAGGCCGTTGACCGCGGCATGACCATCGAAAGCGTACGACTGCTGGAGAAGGTCGGCGGCAAGAGCGGCCATTTCCAGGCGGAGCAACCATGAACGTAACCGTGAAGTTTTTCGCTCGTTATCGTGAAGCGTTGGGTCTGGACTCGGTGAAGGTTCAAGGCGATTTCTCCACCGTCGATGATGTTCGCGCCCTGTTGGCCCAGCGTGAAGGTGCCGAGGTGTTGAGCGAGCAAAACCTGATGTGCGCCCGCAACGAAGACCTCTGCCAGCTCGACGAGCCGGTCAGCGAGGGTGATGAAGTGGCGTTCTTTCCGACTGTGACCGGGGGCTGAGACATGGCCATTCGCGTGCAGTCCACACCGTTCGACCCGGGTGCCGAAGTCAACGCCATGCACGATGCCAATGTCGGCGTGGGGGCGGTGGTGAGTTTTGTCGGCTATGTGCGCGATTTCAATGACGGCCTCGACGTCGCCGGGATGTTCCTCGAACACTATCCCGGCATGACTGAAAAGGCTCTCGGCAAGATCGCCATCGAGGCCGAGCAGCGCTGGCCGCTGCTCAAGCTGGAAGTGCTGCACCGCATCGGCGCCCTGGAACCGGGCGAGCCGATCGTTTTCGTCGGCGCGGCCAGCGCCCATCGTCAGGCGGCGTTCGACGCCTGCGCCTTTGTCATGGATTACCTGAAAACCCGTGCGCCGTTCTGGAAAAAGGAAAACACCAGCGACGGGCCGCGGTGGGTCGAGGGGCGTGACAGTGATCATGCGGCGGCGGATCGCTGGAAGCAGTAATTCCTGCGGCGTTTTCAATTAAGTCTTCGCGAGCAGGCTCGCTCCCACAGTTGAGCGCATTCCCCTGTAGGAGCGAGCCTGCTCGCGATGGCGACATCTGCATCACCAAAAACCTTGATGACTCACCACCCGACCATCGGCCGGCACGGGCTGCAATTGCCTCATTGACGGATAATACATAAAAGTCCAGTATGGAATTATAAGTACAAAAAAGGTTCCCATCCCGTTTCAGCTTTTTCTTCTGTCTTGCCAAACCAACAACAACCCGCGAGAAACGAACATGAAGAAGTTTCCCCTCATCACCGGTCTGGCCCTGAGCCTGTTGGCGTGCAGTTCTGTGTTTGCCGCCGAGAAAACCCTGCGCATCGGCATTGAAGCCGCTTACCCACCGTTCGCCTCGAAAACCGACCAAGGCGAGATCGTCGGTTTCGACTATGACATCGGCAACGCCCTGTGCGCGCAGATGAAGGTCAAGTGCGTGTGGGTCGAAGGCGAGTTCGACGGTCTGATTCCTTCCCTGAAGGTGAAGAAAATCGACATGGCGCTATCGTCCATGACCATCAATGAGGACCGCAAGAAGTCGGTGGACTTCACCCACAAGTACTATTTCACCTCGTCGCGCCTGGTGATGAAGGACGGCGCGGTGGTGGATGACCAGTACGCCAGCCTCAAGGGCAAGACCGTCGGCGTGCAGCGCGCCACCACCACCGACCGTTACGCCACCGAGGTGTTCGAGCCCAAGGGCATCAACGTCAAGCGCTACAGCAACAACGAAGAAATCTACATGGACCTGGCGGCCGGTCGCCTCGACGCGATTTTTGCCGACACCATTCCGCTCAATGACTTCCTGTCGATGCCGCGTGGTCAGGGGTATGCCTTTGTCGGGCCGGAGCTGAAAGATCCGAAGTATGTGGGCGAGGGGGCCGGGATTGCCGTGCGCAAGGGCAATACCGAACTGGTCAGCGAGCTGAACACGGCCATCGATGGCATTCGCAGCAGTGGCGAGTACCAGAAGATTTCCGAGAAGTACTTCAAGTCTGATATCTACGGCGACTGATCAATCGCCATCGCGAGCGTGCTCGCTCCTACAGGGCATGGTGTACGCCTATCCATTGTAGGAGCGAGCCTGCTCGCGATGGCGCCAGATCAAACAATACAGGTCTCAGGGTCTAACCCTTCAACTCCTTCAAATGCTTGTACACCGTCGCCCGGCCCATGTTCAGCACATTGGCCACGTAGTTCGATGCGCTTTTGCCCTTGAACGCGCCTTCGGCGTGCAGCGCCAGTACCAGCTCGCGCTTGTGGTCGCGGGTCAGCAGGTTCAGGCTCAGCTGACGTTCCCGTAGCCAGGCATGGAGGAAGGTGTTGATCCGTTCCTGCCAGTCATCGCGGAACAGGGCATCCGGTTGCGGGATCAATTTGGTCGGCGACAGGAACAGATCCAGGGCGGCCTTGGCATTCTCGAACAATGAAATATTCAGGTTGATGCACAGCACGGCCAGCGGATGACCTTCGCTGTCGCGTAGCACCGTGCTGAGGCTGCGAATCTTCTGACCATCCCAGTTGAGCTTTTCGTACGGTCCGATATTGCGCTCGCTGACATCGTCGCTGAGCATGTCTTCCAGCGCCGAGTCGTCGCCGATGTCCCGCTTGGACAGGTTGTTGGCGATGTAGTCGACCTTTTGTGAGCGCAGGTCATGCAGCACCACTTCGGCGTGGGGAAAGAACAACGTGGCGATGGCATCGGCGATCGCCCGGAAGTTATCCAGCGACGCGGTGTCGGGGGCCGAGTCTTTTTCGGGGGCGTTCATGCAGTGGAACTCCAGGCAGCGTCAGCGCCCCATCAAAGGGGCGCTGAAAGTGTGCCGTAATCGTGTGGGCGCGTCACCTGAGGATCTGGATCAGCCGAGGCGCGCAGGGGAGAGCATTTCGGCACTCAGGCCGAAACGGCCGAGCGCCTCGGGCAACGCCGCACCGCGTACCAGCGCAGCACTGGCCTGGCCCATGGCCGGCGAGGTCTGGATGCCGTAACCGCCCTGTGCCGCGACCCAGAACAGTCCCGGCACCTGTGGGTCGAAACCGGACAGCAGGTCGCCATCGCTGACGAAGCTGCGCAAGCCGGCCCAGGTGCGGGTCGGACGGCGAATGGTCAGGGTCGTGGCTTCTTCGATCTGGTAGATGCCCATGGCGATGTCCAGCTCTTCGGGCTGGACGTCGTGGGGCTCCACCGGGTCGGCGTTGGCTGGCGAACCGAGGAACATGCCGGCGTCGGGTTTCATGTAGAAGGACTCGTCGAGGCTGACCAGCATCGGCCAATGGTGGATGTCCACGCCTTCCGGGCCGGCGAAGATGAAGGCGGCACGGCGTTTGGGTTGCAGGCCCAGCGGCTTGGCGCCGGCCAATTCAGCGATCTTGTCGGCCCAGGCGCCGGCGGCGTTGATGATGATCGGCGCGCTGAATGTCTGGCTGCCGGTTTGCACGTGCCAGTGACCTTGATCATCGCGGCTCAGGCTGACGACCTCGCTGTCGGTATGCACTTCACCCTGGTTGCGGCGAATGCCGCGCAGGTAGCCCTGGTGCAGGGCATCGGTGTCGATGTCGGTAGCCGTTGGATCGTAGATCGCGCCGTGGACTTTTTCCCGACGCAGGATGGGTACCAGCGCGCAGGCCTCGTCGGTACTGAGCAATTGCATCTGCGGCACGGTGGCTTTCGCGCTCTGGTATTGCCTGTTCAGTTCATCAGGGTCACCGGTCAGGTCCACGGTCATCTCGCCGCGCGGGGTCAACAGCGGGTGTTCGCAGAAGCCGGTGGGCGGGTTGTCGAAAAAGTCGCGGCTGGCCAGGGTCAATGCCCGCACTTGCGGCGTGCCGTAGGCGGCGGTGTACAACGCCGCCGACCGACCGGTGGAGTGATAGGCCGGATGGGATTCGCGTTCGAGTACGATCACGCGGCCATGCTGCGACAGCCAGAAACCCGTGGAAGCGCCGGCAATCCCGCCGCCGATGATGATGAAGTCTGCCTGGCTCATGAACGTCTCCTTTTGGGGCGTAAATGCCAATGGTGTAGAGATTTCCTGTGGGAGCGAGCCTGCTCGCGAAAGCGTCGGATCAGTCAACATCCCTGTTGAATGAAAGATCGTATTCGCGAGCAGGCTCGCTCCCACAGGTGGATTGTGGTGTCAGTGCTGCAGGCGATAGATCGCACTGGCCAGCGCTATGTCTTCCAGGCCCAGGCCGATGGAACGGAAGAACACGTGGCGGTCGTAACCGGGGCGCTGTACTTTTTCGCTGATCAGGTCGGGCAGGTCGCCGACAATCGCGTCCTTGTTCCAGCCATGCCGTTCAGTCGCGATCAGCATTTCACCGGCCGAGCCCGGGGTGGTCTGGCGAAAGTCGCAGAACACCTGCATGTCGTTGAGGCTTTGCGGCGGCACTTCGTGGGCGCGCGGCGCGTTGGTGCTGATGGAGGTGATCAGCGCCGGTTTGCTCAGGCTTGACGGCTCGATCACCGGGCCGGCGGACGAGGTGCAGAGCATGATCACATCGGCGTCCTGAACGGCAACCTCGCGGCTGTCGACGATATTCAGGCGTGGTTCGATGTTTTTCAGCAGGCTCATGGTTTCGCCATCATCGCTCAGGTTCGGCGCGTACAAGCTGATGCTCTGCCAGTGGCGCAGGCCTTTCACGTAGTGCAGGTGCGCCTGGGCGACTTTGCCGCTGCCGATGATGGCCAGGCGATTGGCGGTGAGCGGGGCGAGGGCATCGACCGCCACGGCGGTGGTCGCGGCGGTGCGTGCGGTGGTCAGTTCACCTGCATCGCACAGCAACAGCGGCTGGCCGGTCTGCGTCGACATCAGCAGCGTCCATGCGGTCACTAATGGCCCCTGATCACGGACGATGTACGGCGAAGTCTTGATCCCGTACACGCCGTCTTCGGCCAACACACCCAGGTAGTTGATGAAGTCACCGGCGCCCTGTGGGAGCTCCACCAGTTGCTGCGCCGGTTGCACTGCTTGCCCGGACGCCAGGTCACGGAACATTTTGCGCAGGATCTGCGGCACATCGACCTGCGCCAGCAGCTCGCGAGCCTGGGCTTGGGTGATCACTTGGGGCGTACTGGACATGCTCGGCTCCGGCGTTGGCTGAAAGTAAACTATTTTGTCTATTATGGACTTTTAGTTGTCTCTCGCAAGCGTCTGTTGAAAAGCCGGGCGAAAAAAAAGCGCAGTCCGTTTCCGGCTGCGCTTCTCTTTTCAGCGTCGCTTAATGAGGACGCTTGCGTTCAACGGCCCGCAACAGATGGGTCGGTGGCGTTTCACAGCTGATCTTGCGCCCCAGTTTTTCTTCGATGGACGGTAGCTGGTAGGAGTCGTCTTCACCGGCAAAGCTGATGGATACACCGTCGGCACCCGCACGCCCGGTACGCCCGATGCGGTGCACATAGTCGTCAGGCACTTCCGGCAGGGTGAAGTTGATCACATGGCTGATGCCGTCGATGTGGATGCCGCGACCGGCCACGTCGGTGGCGACCAGCACGCGAATCTTGCCTTCGCGGAAACCTTCCAGGGTCTTGATGCGCTTGTGCTGCGGCACGTCGCCGGACAGTTGCGCGGCATTGATGCCGTCGCGCACCAGGCGTTCTTCGATGCGCCGCACTTCATCCTTGCGGTTGGCGAACACGATCACCCGCTCCCAGCCGTTGTCGTTGACCAGGTTGTAGAGCAGTTTGTATTTGTCGGCACCGGCCACGGCGTAGATGTGCTGCTCGACGTTTTCGTTGGCCACGTTGGTGGCTTCGATTTCGACGATCGCAGGGTCGGTGGTCCATTGCTTGGCCAGGTTCATCACGTCTTCGGTGAACGTCGCGGAGAACAGCAGCGTCTGACGCTCGGACTTCGGCGGCGTCTGGCGAATGATCTGGCGCACTTGCGGGATGAAACCCATGTCGAGCATGCGGTCGGCTTCGTCCAGCACCATGACTTCGACCATGTCCAGATGCACGTCGCCGCGCTGGTTGAAGTCCAGCAGACGACCGGGCGTGGCCACGAGAATGTCGCAGTGGCGGGCTTCGAGCTGCTTGAGTTGCTTGTCGAAGTCCATGCCGCCGACGAACGTCATGACGTTGAGGCCGGTGTACTTGGTCAGGCCGGCGGCGTCCTTGGCGATCTGCACCACCAGTTCGCGGGTCGGCGCGATGATCAGCGCCCGTGGCTCACCCATGTAGCGCTCTTTCGGCGGTGGGGTCTGCAGCAACTGGGTGATGATCGAGATCAGGAACGCAGCGGTTTTACCGGTGCCGGTCTGGGCGCGGCCGATCGCGTCCTTGCCCGCGAGGGTGAAGCCCAGCACCTGGGCCTGGATCGGCGTGCAATATGGGAAGCCCAGGTCGTGGATGGCGTGCATCAGTTCCGGGGCGAGCTTGAAGTCGTGGAAGCGGGTCTTGCCTTCCTGGGGCTCGACGACGAAGTCTTCGAGTTTCCACGGGATGACCGGGGCTTTTGGCTTCGGTTCGCGGCGTGGTTTGGCGGGCTTCGGCGTTTCGCTGCGTGGCTGCCCGGGGGCAGTGGTCGCCGCGGGCTGGGCGGCGGGAGGGCGCTTGGGCTCATGTCGCGGTTCGTCTTTCGGTGCCGCCGTGGGGGCGGTCCGGCCAGGCTGATTACCGTCGGTGCGGTGGCTGGGCTGGTGAGACGGAGCGCTGGGGGCTGGCGCGAGTTGTTCGGTCTCGCTTTTACCGAACATTTTCTTGAGTGCTTTGAGCACGGTCATCTCATCGATTGGTTAAGGAATGTACGCCGGCCAGTGTAATGCAAGAAACGGGCGCGGCGTAGTGGGATGGATCAATGGGCGCTTTTAAACAGAAAAACGCCGGTAAAACGTTTAGCGCAAACGTTCAGCAAGCCACTTACCGATGTCGCGAATTTCCTCGGGTAACACTTCGTGGGCCATTGGGTACTCTTGCCATGTCACGGTGACACCATGCTGCTTGAGGTGTTCGTAAGCGCTACGGCCCATCGAGCTTTGCACCACGTCGTCATATTGGCCGTGCATCGACAGTACCGGAATGCGCTGCTGACTCGCGGACAGTTGCAGTTCGTCGCTGAAGGTCGGTGCATAAGTGGACAGGGCAACGACGCCACCCAGCGGTCCCTGCCATTTCAGAAACGCGGTGTGGAACACCACGGCGCCACCCTGGGAAAAACCTGCCAGGAAAATCCGCGAGGCGTCTATTCCGCTGGATCGCTGCGCTTCAATCAGTTCGATAATCCAGTTGGCGGACTCTTCCAGTTGTTCGCGATTGATCGCGCGCGCCGGGCTCATGGCCAGGATGTCGTACCAGCTCGGCATCTCGTAGCCGCCGTTGATAGTGACAGGGCGATGCGGTGCCTGCGGCAGAACGAAGCGGGTGCTCAGCAGGCTCTCCTGCAGCGCTTCGGCCACCGGCAGGAAGTCGTAACGGTCGGCGCCCAGGCCATGCAGCCAGATGACGCAGGCATCTGCGGTCTTGACGGGCTGAAGAATCAAGGGGTTGGTCATGGCTGCTCCAAAAATGTGCGTGCGCGCTCATCGGGTGCGAGGAATGAGTGCGCGTCTGATTGATCAGTTACGAAGATGTCGCAAGGTTACAAGTTTTGCTATTGACCTGCAGCTCAACTGCTTCTGCGAGCGGTGTGGTACGGGCTTTGCTATGGGGAAACGGTGCAACCCATCTCGCGCCTGGCGGTAACACTATCAGTGTACTGCCGACTGTGGGATAGCAATGAATCCGGTGATGGATGTTCGCCAATGGCCGCTACGGGGCTTCGCGAACGTGAAAGGGCTACAGCCCGTTCGGCCGACTGGTGAGAGTGAGTTTTCCATGATGTGGATTTTCTCCTACTAGACTCAAAGCTAACGTCTTACGTCGGTTGACCCCAAAACAAGCCAACTCGGGTCAACTACGCCTCATAAGGGTGCGACAGGACTCACGCTCCGACACAACAAGAGCAAAACTGGAGGTTTGAATGAAGATGTTGAAATCCACCCTGGCTATCGTGACTGCAGCCGCGGTACTCGGTGTCAGCGGGTTTGCCCAGGCGGGTGCAACCCTGGATGCAGTGATGAAGAAAGGTTTCGTGCAGTGTGGCGTCAGCGATGGCCTGCCAGGCTTCTCGGTTCCGGATTCCACCGGCAAGATCGTGGGTATCGATGCTGACTACTGCCGCGCAGTGGCAGCTGCTGTCTTCGGCGACGCGACCAAGGTCAAGTTCAGCCAGTTGAACGCCAAGGAGCGCTTCACCGCGCTGCAATCCGGCGAAATCGACATCCTGTCGCGCAACACCACCATGACCAGTTCCCGTGATGCGGGCATGGGCCTGAAATTCCCGGGCTTCATCACTTACTACGACGGCATCGGCTTCCTGGTAAACAACAAACTGGGCGTCAAGAGCGCCAAGGAACTGGACGGTGCAACCATCTGCATCCAGGCCGGTACCACGACCGAACTGAACGTTTCCGACTACTTCCGCGGCAACGGCCTGAAATACACCCCGATCACTTTCGATACTTCCGACGAAAGCGCCAAGTCGCTGGAGTCCGGTCGTTGCGACGTACTGACCTCCGACAAGTCCCAGCTGTTCGCCCAGCGCAGCAAGCTGGCTTCGCCGAAGGATTACGTGGTTCTGCCGGAAACCATTTCCAAGGAACCGCTGGGCCCGGTCGTACGCAATGGCGACGACGAGTGGCTGGCCATCGTGCGCTGGACCGGCTACGCCATGCTCAACGCTGAAGAGGCCGGCATCACTTCGAAGAACGTCGAAGCCGAAGCCAAGGCCACCAAGAACCCTGACGTTGCCCGCCTGCTGGGTACCGATGGCGAGTACGGCAAAGACCTGAAAGTGAAGAAAGACTGGGTCGTGCAGATCGTCAAGCAAGTGGGTAACTACGGCGAAGTGTTCGAGAAAAACCTCGGCAAGAGCACTCCGCTGGAAATCGACCGCGGCCTGAACGCGCTGTGGAACCAAGGCGGCATCCAGTACGCACCACCAGTGCGCTGATGGTTCTATCACCCGGTGGGCCAACCACCGGGTGATGTTCTGTTCCATTATTTCCGGGGCACTTCATGCAAAATTCAATCGGCGCACCAAAGCAGAGGCTCAGCCTCAGCGATCCGCGAGTGCGTGCGTGGGTATTTCAGATCATCACGGTTGTCGCGGTGGTCTCGCTGGGCTGGTATCTGTTCGATAACACCCAGGCCAACCTTCAGCACCGGGGCATTACCTCCGGTTTCGACTTTCTGGAGCGCAGTGCCGGTTTCGGCATCGCTCAACACCTGATCGACTACACCGAGGCGGACACTTACGCACGGGTGTTTGTCATCGGCCTGCTCAACACCTTGCTGGTGACTTTCATCGGCGTGATCCTGGCGACGATCCTCGGCTTCATCATCGGTGTGGCACGGCTGTCGAAGAACTGGATCATCGCCAAGCTGGCGACGGTGTACGTGGAAGTCTTCCGCAACATTCCGCCGCTGCTGCAAATCCTGTTCTGGTACTTCGCGGTGTTCCTGACCATGCCGGGGCCACGCAACAGCCATAACTTCGGCGACACCTTCTTCGTCAGCGCCCGTGGCCTGAACATGCCGGCGGCGTTGATCGCAGACGGCTTCTGGCCGTTTGTGGTGAGTATTGTGGTCGCCATCGCCGCCATTGTGCTGATGAGCCGCTGGGCCACCAGGCGCTTCGAAGCCACCGGTGAGCCGTTCCACAAGTTCTGGGCCGGTCTGGCGCTGTTCGTGGTGATCCCGGCCTTGTGCGCACTGATCTTCGGTGCACCGGTGCACTGGGAAATGCCGAAGCTGCAAGGCTTCAACTTTGTCGGCGGCTGGGTGTTGATCCCGGAACTGCTGGCCCTGACCCTGGCCCTGACCGTGTACACCGCGGCGTTCATCGCCGAGATCGTGCGTTCGGGCATCAAGTCGGTCAGCCATGGCCAGACCGAAGCGGCGCACTCGCTGGGCCTGCGCAACGGCCCGACCCTGCGCAAGGTGATCATCCCGCAAGCCCTGCGCGTGATCATTCCACCGCTGACCAGCCAATACCTGAACCTTGCGAAGAACTCGTCGCTGGCGGCCGGTATCGGTTATCCGGAAATGGTCTCGCTGTTTGCCGGGACCGTGCTCAACCAGACCGGCCAGGCGATCGAGGTGATTGCGATCACCATGAGCGTGTACCTGGCGATCAGTATCAGCATTTCCTTGCTGATGAACTGGTACAACAAGCGCATTGCGCTGATCGAGCGGTAAGGAAAAGCGCATGAGCACTCATACTTTCAAACCTGACATGCCTCCACCGAGCAGCAGTATCGGTGTGGTGGCGTGGATGCGCGCGAACATGTTCTCCAGCTGGCTCAATACCTTGCTGACCCTGTTTGCGTTCTACCTGATTTACCTGGTGGTTCCACCGATCCTGCAGTGGGCGATCATCGACGCCAACTGGGTCGGCACCACTCGTGCCGACTGCACCAAGGACGGCGCCTGCTGGGTTTTCATCCAACAGCGTTTCGGTCAGTTCATGTACGGCTACTACCCGCCGGAGCTGCGCTGGCGCGTAGACCTGACGGTGTGGCTGGCGGTCATCGGCGTGGCACCGCTGTTCATCTCGCGCTTTCCGCGTAAAGCGGTCTACGGTCTGTGCTTCCTGGTGCTGTACCCGATCGTTGCCTGGTGCCTGCTGCACGGTGGCGTATTCGGACTGCCGCAGGTGGCGACCAGCCAGTGGGGCGGCCTGATGCTGACCCTGGTGATCGCCACTGTCGGCATCGCCGGTGCGCTGCCGCTGGGGATTGTCCTGGCGTTGGGTCGTCGTTCGAACCTGCCGGCGATTCGCGTGGTCTGCGTGACCTTCATCGAATTCTGGCGCGGCGTGCCGTTGATCACGGTGCTGTTCATGTCCTCGGTGATGTTGCCGTTGTTCCTGCCCGAAGGCATGAACTTCGACAAACTGCTGCGGGCCCTGATCGGCGTGATCCTGTTCCAGTCGGCCTATGTGGCCGAGGTGGTGCGCGGTGGTCTGCAGGCGATTCCCAAAGGTCAGTACGAAGCGGCTGCCGCGATGGGGCTGGGCTACTGGCGCAGCATGGGCCTGGTGATTCTGCCGCAAGCCCTGAAACTGGTGATCCCCGGTATCGTCAACACCTTCATCGCACTGTTCAAGGACACCAGCCTTGTGATCATCATCGGCCTGTTCGACCTGCTCAACAGCGTCAAGCAAGCCGCCGCCGATCCGAAATGGCTGGGCATGGCCACCGAAGGCTATGTGTTCGCCGCCCTGGTGTTCTGGATTTTCTGTTTTGGTATGTCGCGCTATTCCATGCATCTGGAACGCAAGCTCGACACTGGCCACAAGCGCTAAGTCGCTACCTGATTAGGAAGTTTTGTGATGAGCGAAGCAAACAAGAAGCCTGCGAGTCCTGAAGGCATTATTCAGATGCAGGGCGTGAACAAATGGTACGGCCAGTTTCACGTACTCAAAGACATCAACCTCAACGTCAGGCAGGGTGAGCGCATCGTCCTGTGTGGCCCGTCGGGCTCCGGCAAGTCCACCACCATCCGTTGCCTCAACCGACTGGAAGAACACCAGCAGGGCCGCATCGTGGTCGATGGCGTGGAACTGACCAACGACCTCAAGCAGATCGAAGCGATCCGTCGTGAAGTCGGCATGGTGTTCCAGCATTTCAACCTGTTCCCGCACCTGACCATTTTGCAGAACTGCACCCTGGCACCGATGTGGGTGCGCAAGATGCCCAAGCGCAAGGCCGAGGAAATCGCCATGCACTACCTGGAGCGCGTACGCATTCCGGAGCAGGCGCACAAGTATCCGGGGCAACTGTCCGGCGGTCAGCAACAGCGAGTGGCGATCGCCCGTGCACTGTGCATGAAGCCGAAAATCATGCTGTTCGACGAACCGACTTCGGCGCTCGACCCGGAGATGGTGAAGGAGGTTCTCGACACCATGATCGGCCTGGCTGAAGACGGCATGACCATGCTCTGCGTAACCCACGAAATGGGCTTCGCCCGCACCGTCGCCAACCGCGTGATCTTCATGGACAAGGGCGAAATCGTCGAACAGGCCGCGCCGAACGACTTCTTCGACAACCCGCAGAATGATCGTACCAAGCTGTTCTTGAGCCAGATCCTGCATTGATCTGACCCAGGCACTGAAATAAACCCGGACTGCGTTCCGGGTTTATTTTTACCCGCAGAAACCCCCGCCCTCCCTCTGTAGGAGCGAGCATGCTCGCGATGGAAGACCAGACACCACGGGGCGTCAGGCAGCCCGCGTTACCGTCGACGACCATCGCGAGCGTATCGTCGGTGTTCACACAGTCTGCATCGTTGTAGGAGCGAGCATGCTCGCGATGGAAAACCGGGCACCGCGGGGTATCAGGCAGCCCGCATTATCGTTGACGACCATCGCGAGCGTGCTCGCTCCTACAGGGGCCGTCGGTGTTCACACGCTCGCGATGGAAAGCATTGCCCTCCCGGAACATGTTGACTAACATGTCAGAAAATTCATCCTATGATTGGATGAGAGGGCGAATTCCATGTCAGAAATATCTCCGTTGGTAAAACGATCCCTGGTCGATCAGGCCCTGGATCAATTGCGCCAGCGTATCAACCAAGGCGTTTGGGCCGTCGGCCAGCGCCTGCCCACCGAGCCCGAGTTGTCGGCGGAGCTGGGCATCAGCCGCAATACCGTGCGCGAAGCCATGCGCGTGCTGGCGTTTTCCGGGCTGATCGAAATCCGCCAGGGCGATGGCAGTTACCTGCGGGCGATGGTCGATCCGCTCGATACGTTGAAAGCACTGTCCCGTTGCTCCCTTGAGCAGGCCCGGGAAACCCGGCACATCCTCGAAGTCGAGGCCATCGGCCTGGCAGCCCTGCGCCGTACCGATGAAGACCTGGTGGCATTGCGCGAGGCGCTGGGTGTCAGTGGCAGTCACTACCACGGCGATCTCGACACCTACATCGCCTGCGACCTGGTGTTCCACCGTCGATTGGTGGACGCGGCACACAACCCGACCCTCAGCGAGTTGTACCGCTATTTCTCCAGCATCATCGGCGCGCAATTGCGCCAGACCCTGAGCATCGCCCCGCGCCGCCAGGAAGTGTTCGACCTGCACATCGAATTGCTCGATGCCGTCGAACGACGCGACCCGGAACGGGCCAAAGCCCTGTCGAGGCAGTTGATCAATGAACCTTGAAACCGAGAAGTCCATGCACCACGGTGATTTATCCACAGGCCAAAAACGTTCGGCGGAGCTGGAAGAGCTGCTGATCGATGCCGAGGCCGATGACGAACAGGTCCAGCAAGCCCACCCGGTACTGCGCCGGCCGTGGTTGTTGCTGCTGGGCCTGGTACTGGTGGCGCTGAACCTGCGCCCGGCGCTGTCGAGCATGGCGCCGATGCTCAGCGAAGTGTCGAAGTCCCTCGGTCTTACGGCATCACAGGCAGGTTTGCTGACGACGCTGCCGGTACTTTGCCTCGGCCTGTTTGCGCCACTGGCACCGCTGCTGGCAAGACGTTTTGGCGCTGAGCGGGTGGTGCTGGGCATACTTCTGACCCTCGCTGGCGGGATCATCCTGCGCAGTTCCTTTGGCGAGATTGGCCTGTTTGCCGGCAGCGTGCTGGCCGGCGCCAGTATCGGTGTGATCGGCGTGTTGTTGCCGGGCATCGTCAAGCGCGATTTCCCCAGGCAGGCGGGGACCATGACCGGCGTCTACACCATGGCCCTGTGTCTGGGCGCGGCGATGGCAGCGGGTGCGACCGTGCCGCTCAGTGAGCATTTCAACAAAAGTTGGGCGCTGGGCCTCGGCTTCTGGGTCATCCCGGCATTGGCGGCCGCGCTGTTCTGGTTGCCGCAAGTCGGCCAGAAGCACGGTGCGCACAACGTCGCCTACCGCGTTCGGGGACTGTTGCGTGACCCGCTGGCCTGGCAGGTGACCCTGTACATGGGCCTGCAATCGTCCCTGGCTTACATCGTGTTCGGCTGGTTGCCTTCGATCCTGATCGGGCGCGGCCTGACCCCGACCCAGGCTGGCCTGGTGTTGTCGGGCTCGGTGATCGTGCAACTGGTCAGCTCCCTCGCCGCGCCATGGTTGGCGACACGTGGCAAGGATCAGCGCCTGGCGATCGTGATCGTAATGGCCCTGACCCTCGGCGGTCTGTTCGGTTGCCTGTACGCCCCGATCGAAGGTCTGTGGGGCTGGGCCATTGTGCTGGGGCTGGGCCAAGGCGCCACGTTCAGCCTGGCATTGACCTTGATCGTGCTGCGTTCGCGGGATTCCCATGTGGCGGCGAACCTGTCGAGCATGGCCCAGGGCTTCGGTTACACCCTGGCGTCCATGGGGCCGTTCGCGGTCGGTATCGTGCATGATTGGACCGGCGGCTGGACGGCCGTGGGCTGGATCTTTGGTGTGATTGGCCTGGGCGCGATCATCGCCGGCCTTGGTGCCGGGCGGGCGCTCCATGTACAGGTCAGCAGTGAAAAAACTCAACCGTGACGCACGCCTACAAATAGATAACCTCCAGGGTCGCAGAGCCGTCGAGTGTTGCATCGTTACTCAAGTCCAGCGTTGAGGTGGGGGCAATGACGGTGACGATCCTGACCCGGCTGCTCAGGTTCTGAATCGCGACGGGGCCTGCGCTGCTGCCTGCCGCATCGGTGAAGCCCAGATAACTTTTGGCGCCGATCGATATTGGGTCGGACCTGGATGTACTCCACGCCAGCCCTCCGGTGGTGGAGTCGGTTCGATACACTTGAGGCAGTGCGTCCACCCGGGTGCTGGCGGGATCGAAGTTCAGTGAATACAAACCGATCCTGTTGCCGCTGCGGTCGTACTTCAGGCCATAGAAGATATGACTGTCGGTGATGGCCGAGCCATCCCGGTTGTCGTGCATGAGCAATGCGAAACGGGCAGGTGCCGTGCAACTGATGTTGAGGTCGAGGGATTCGTCACGCAGTTGCGTCCTTTTGTCGACATTCAGTTCTTGCCGGGAGATGGGGCCGTAGTCGACAACGCCGTTGTTGGAAAAAGTCGGGGTGCAGGCGACCGGGGTGATGAGGCCGTTGACCGTCAGATCAGCGGCAGGCACCGCCAGGGCGCCAGTCGTACTTGTCAACAACGTTGCGGTCAGGGTCAAAGGTATACGCTTCATCGGTCAATTCCTTTTCGAGAAGAAGGTATGGGTGCTGAACCGCTTGTTCATGCAGGCAACGAACGGTTCAGCGTTTCACTCCTTAGAGGTACAGCACTTCGAAGGTTGCGGAGCCGTCAATGGCGAGGTCGCCATCCAGTTTCAGCTGGTCGGCACGGACGATGTAGGTATCGACCTTGAGGTCCACGGTGACAACCTTTGCATCGATTGGTGCAGTACTGCCTGTAGTGGCTGCGGACAACCAGTACCCCGCTTTGACAAGGTCTGTTTTCGCCCAGGTGCCTCCCTTGTCGTTTGACTCGACAGGATCAACCTCGACCATATCAGCTGTGACTTTCTGAATTGCTGGGCTGAAGAATCCCACCGGTTTATCCTCGCTGGTCAGGCCGAGGCCAAACCCGTCCATAATTCCTGTACCGCTCCTGTTGTCGATTGCATTGATGGCGAAGCCGATAGATCCATCGCAGTCCATGGTCAATGTAATATCGGTACTGTCGACCAGGGTATTGCGCTCCTGTTCAAGCTGCTGATACGAAATCGATCCCACGTCGATGAGCGCTTGGGAGAGTGTCGGCGTGCAAGCGGCTGGCGTGATGACGCCGCGGACTGTCAGATCGGTGCTCGGCCCTGCCAGAGCAAAAGGGGCGACACTGATCAGTGCCGTTGTGGTGAGTGCTGCAAAGTACTTTTTCATGGATGAAGCTTCCTTACTTTTGTTGGCCTTGAATTACCCTGGGCGCGGGATTGCGCCCAGGGTTCAACAAGGCAGGGGTGGGTGTTACGGGTAAAACATTTCGATCGTCCCTGAGCCGTCGAGGTGAACGGCGCTGCTCAGGTCCAGGCTCGCTGTCGGGGCGATGACCGCATCGACCGTCACCCTGGTTGTGAGGTTCTGGATCGAGGCCGGCCCTGCGGTGCTGGCGGCGCTGTCGGTAAAGCCCAGGTAGCTTTTCCGGGCGATCGCCATGGGGTTTGAACTGGAGGTGCTCCAGGCCACGCCTTCGGTGGTGGAGTCGGTTCGATACACGCGGGCAAAGCTGTCCGCGCTGGCGTTGGCTGGATCGACAGTCACTGAGTACAGGCCGATCTTGTTGCTGCGCTTATCCAGGCCCAGTCCGTAGTAGATTTCGCTGTTGTCCGTAGCCGTACCTGGGCGGTTGTCATGCATGACCAGGGCAAATTGGGTCGGTGCGTCGCAGCTGACCCGCAGGGTTAAATCCTTGGGAGGCAGCCGAGTGTTTTTGTCGGGACTCAGCTCGTTTATCGATAGCCGACCGAAATCCACCAGGCCGCCACTGGACAGTTCCACGTTGCACGCAGCGGGCGCGAAGCTGGCGCGCAGGGTCAGCTCCCGGGTGCGGCCCGTAGCGACGGCGTCGAACAGGCCAGTGGTTTCCCAGACAACGGTGTCACGTACCTGCAACGCATTTTTCGGCGCCCAGGCTGTCAGTTCCAGGTGCGCCGACAGGCTTTGCCCTTGTACCGCCACGCCGCCACGAACCGGAACAATCGCCTGTTGCGGTCGCCAAAGCAGACTCGAAGCGGTTGCTTCGGGTGCCTGGCCGACGGCGGAAATCAGGCCCAGGTCTACCGGTTGCCCATCGAGTACGGCATCCCCCATGCGCACGGCATAGCTGCCGTGCTCGGTAAAGCGAAAGCGTTCGGCGGTCGCGGCCATGGCGCGGTAGAACAGGGTCATGTCGGTGGGGTATGGGCAGTTCAGGTTCAGGCTCAGACGGCGCTCGCCCAGGGTTACCTCTGCTGGGGCATGGGCGCGTATGGCCCGATTCATCACGCCGTAATCGAGTACCGGCTGACTCAGGGTCAGCTGGCAGTCATCGGCGAGCGCCCAGGCCTGAGGCGCAAGTCCGCTCAACATCAAAGTGCCGAGTGTTGACAGCAAAGGGTGGGGCAGCTTCATGGGAGCATCCTTAAAGTGTTCGGCACTGGGCGGCAGCGGTCTCGTAATACACCTGGTTATTGGCCTCGGCGGGCAGCTCGAAACGCAATTCGCAGCGCTCCAGCCCCGGTGCGGTTATCCACAGGTCGCGGGTGTCGAGGACGTTGGGCAGAAACACCAATCCGCCTTCTTGAACGAGCGTGACGAACTCACCGTTTGCTGTGCTTACCGTCGCGCCACGAGGCAGGGGGGCACCCTTGTCGGTGGTGACTTTGAGCAAGGCACGCCGGGTCGACGTGATACCGAACTCGACTTTGTCGACGGCTCCGCGCCCGGCGGAAACCACGGCCACGCCATTGTCGATATCGAGGTTGCGTGGCAGCGAGCGGGTGTCGACTTCTACCGGGCTGCGGCCATAGGCGCGCACTTGAGGAGCCACGGCGTAACCTTGCCAATCGGTCCATACCGGACCGCTCGGGGTCGAGACTTTGATGGCGCTCGTATCGCCTACCGAAAGCAGCGCGAAGGTGTCCCGTACGGCATAGGGCGAAAACGTCAAACCGTCGCCATGCAACACAGCCGCGCCACGCGCGCCAATCTGGTAGCTGGAGTGTTCGGCGTCGGAGCGGGTGTGGCTCAAGTCCAATTGGCTGTAGCGCGGCAACAGGGAAACCCCCGCCGAGGACTGCACTTGTCTGTCTCGTGTGTCGTGCTCGAAACCGACGCGGTAACTCAGATGGTCGTTGAGTTGTTCGTTCAAGCCGACACCGCTGCGGTATTCGCCAGCGGAGCTGCGTACCCAGGTGCGCGCCCGACGACTTTCACCCAGCGGAATACTCAAACTCAGGTAAACGCTGTCGTCGCTGCGTTGGGTACCGCTGACTTGCCATTGCGCCGTGGCCGACACCGACACGCCGCCGATCCGGGTGCCCCAGGACGCCAGGGCGCGGCTGCTGTTTTGTCCGTCGAAAGTCGTTGAGCGATTGAAACCGCTGCTGAACGCGCCAAGCCCGGGGTGCGACCAGGCCAGCGACAGGCTCTGTTGATCGCGGTAACGCGACCGGCTGCGCTCGGACCGAGTATCGAACACCGCCTCCGACAGTTCGCGATAGCCGAAGGTTCGGTGCGACGTTCCGGCATTGATAGACCACTGCTTTGCCATGCGTTGCGAAACATTCAGGTCGGCCTGAAGCCCGCTGTCGGCCAGGTGGGTGCTGGTGTCTGTCGCTTGCAGGGTGGCCTGGATCTGTGTCTCCGGTCCTGGCAGCAGGCTCAGGCCAGCGCCCGCGGCGCGGTAGTCGGTGGCCCCCGTGGCACCGGTGATCAGCAGAGCGCTCGGGTTGAGTGCTCCGCTCCAGCCGCCGCTGATCACCCAGGGTTCGCCGCCCTGTGCTGCGCCGAGATTGCGTACCTGGCCAGCGGCGAGCGAAAAACCGGGAGCCGGCAAGCCAACACCGAGCATGGCGACGGGGACTGTGAAGCGTTGCTCGCTGCCGTCCGCTTCCTTGACGGTGACCTCGACATCGGAGCGACTGTCGAGCCGACGCACGTTGCTCAGGGAAAACGGCCCGGCCGGCACCACTGTCGAGTGGATCAGTGAACCGTTCTGGCGGATTTCGACCTGGGCCTTGCTCTGAGCAATCCCTTCGATGGGCGTGCTTTGGCCTTCGACCTGGAGCGCCTGCTCGGTCATGAGCTGGACGCCGGTGATCTGCGCGCCAGCCAGTATCGGGTTGTAGAGATTGACCTGACCCGCTTGAAGCACCGTCTCATGGCTGGCAAAGGTGCGCTGGGCGTAAGCGGCCAGGTGAGTGGTGCTCGACACATCGTTCTGCCAGGTCTGCACCTGGCGACTGCGCACAATCCAGTCGCCGGCATTGAAACCGACTTCGGTATTGGCTGAGAGGTAGCGGTTCGATTGGCTGCCGTATTGGCTGTGAAGGCTGTTGACGTCGTAGTTGAGTAACCCGGCGATACCGCCGGTTTGATAACCGGAGATGTCGCGGACCGCCGGACGTATCGCCTGGGTGGGCACGATCAATGACAGGCCGAGGTTGGCCGGGTCCTGTTCGATTCGGGCTTGCGGCCAGGTGGCGAGTACATCGAAGCAGCCTTTGTCGTTGGCTGGAGTCGGGGGGGCGGTCAGGTTTGCCGCATCGAGCAGGGCACGGTCAAAGCACAAGTCGCCTTCACGGTTGAATGTGACATCGACCCGGCCACTGCGCAGGCCATTGACCGTGAGGGTGATCGGATGTTGGCCAGCGGTGAAGTTCGGAGCGGCCAGCAACAGGGTGGCGAGACTGGGGTCGATACCGCGTTGACTGAGCATTTTCTGGTCGAACGAAGTCAGTGACGAAGCAGCATCGAGGTCTTCGGCATTCGCCTGGAACCCTGTCAGCAAGTTGCTCAGCAGCAACACCATGCCGGTCCCGGCCCGCGACAGTTGAGGGAACGTGTTGGTCGACCGAATCGCAGGCATGGCTTCGCCATCACGGTATTTCAATACGGTGTTCATGAAGTTCGCTTGGGTAATGTCTGGGGGCCGGCTTGATTCGCTACGGCTTCGTCATACAGGCGGCGACGGCAAAACAGTCCGTCACCTTGAGATGTCTGTGTCTGCCTTTTCTTGCGCTAGGGAACGAGCAGCGCTTCATAGGGAGGCACGGCAAAGCCATAGACGGTCGCGGGATGAATTCGAACCTGGGTGGCAGCCTTTACTGGGGTGGAAACGCTGATGTGGTCACCGGGCAGCACGTAGGTTCGCGGCAGCATTGCAGCGCTTCCGGAAGGCAACAGTTGTACTTCCTGAGCCAGGCGTACGACATAAGGCGTTTCGTTGCGTACGCTCAGTTGACCCTCCTGCAGCGACCATTTCAGGTCGGACCAGGGTGTGCGGTTGGGTGCCAGGCCCGCGGGGTGAAGGATGATCGGCAGGTTCTGGCGCACCGTCACGCCGACACGGGCATGTCCGGCCTCGGGAGCAGATTTGTCTTGGGGGATGCCTTCGAAAATCACTCGTTTCAAACGCTGGGTGAGCAGGGGCTTTTCCGATTGCAGGATAAAACGCACCAGTTGCGACTTTGAGGCTTCAACGCGTGCCAGTGGCGGCGTCACGAACACCAAAGGTTCGGTGTCTTCGGGAATGTCTTCGATGGTTACGTGCAGCAGCGCCAGGCTGGCGTCGGTATTGGTTACCGATACAGCCGTTTCTCCGTTGGTTTCATTGACGATGACCACGGATGTATCCGGCACCATACCGTCGGCATGGACCTGTGCGATCCATAACAGAATGCACACACTGAAACCCGCCCGGGTCAGGCGGCGCACCTGGTTCAAAAATATTGTCGTGATGTCTCTCATGGAAATTCCTGGATCAAAGTCCGTTGGCATGGCTCGCAATTCAGGTAATCCAGTGATTGTGTGAGCAGGAGTTCAGTGCGTTGGGTCATTGGTGTCTTGTTCATGTATTCGATAGTCATGCAGAGCGTGAGCGCTGTTCTGTACGGGCATGGCCGGACTGTTTGGCAGGCCACAAATTAGCGGGCGGGCGGAGCAGGAGGAATGCAACTAGTACGAAAAGAGAGGGGGCGTGTATGAAAGAGTGTTGCGGACTACATAGTGTTTTCTTACGAGGAATACTTTGTTTGTAGCCCTCCCTGTGTAGTCTTTAGCGCGCTGCAATGTAGGAAGCATCTATTTGTTAGTTGGGCAAAAAGTTAGTCCATTGAACGCGTTGAGGGTGGGACGTTGGGACGGGAGACGGGGCGTTGTGGAATGGGTAGGAACGGCGCTATTTTCCGCGCCTTTGTGCCACCAGCAGGAGGTATCCCACAATGCGAGTCGTTTTTGCTGACGACCACTCCGTCGTTCGTATCGGGTTGCGCATACTCATCAATGCCAGTCGACGCTGCGTGATCGTCGGCGAAGCTGACAGTACCGACAACCTGATGTATCTGCTTTCAAGCTCGCCCTGTGACCTGCTGATCACGGACTTCTCCATGCCGGGAGGGCAGCAGGCCGATGGCTTGAAAATGTTGAGTACGATTCAACGCCATTACCCGACCTTGCCGATCATTCTGGTGACGATGTTTACCAGTGTGGCGACGGCAAGGGCTGCGCTGGCGCAAGGGGTGATGGCTATAGTCGCCAAATCCGCATCGGCGAAAGAGTTGCCCCTGGCAATCAATGCGGTGCAGGAAGGGCGCCGCTACCTCAGCGAGCCCCTGCGTGCGCAATTGATTAACGCCAGCCTTCAGTCACATGAATCGCCATTGTCGGCCAAAGAGCACGAAGTGGTCCGAATGCTCGCCAGCGGCATGACCGTCAGCGAAATCGCCATTCATTTCAAGCGCAGCGTGTCGACTATCAGTAAACAAAAGAACATGGCCATGCACCGGTTGGGTATTTCCACGGATGTTGATCTTTTTTCCTACGCCCGGGATAACGGAATGACCTATTGAAATGACGCGAATAATTCCCCCGTTATTTTCGTCATGAATGCAGATAGTGTTCGAGGCAATTGCAGACTATCGTGCAGGCAGTCTTTTGAAGTCATCATGCAAGTCCAGGGGAACCCCGCAAATGAGTGAAGCCCATAGTGCCTTGATCAGCCGTTTCTACCAGGCTTTCCAGCGTCTGGATGCCGATGCCATGGCGGCCTGCTACACCGATGATGTGGTGTTCAGCGACCCGGCGTTCGGCGAGCTTCACGGTCGCGATGCCGGTGACATGTGGCGCATGCTGACCACCCGGGCCAAGGACTTTTCCCTGACCTTCGATCATGTTCACGCCGACGAGCGCACCGGCGGCGCCCATTGGGTCGCGACCTATCTGTTCAGCCAGACCGGCAACACCGTGGTCAACGATATCCAGGCGCGTTTTGTCTTCCGTGACGGCAGGATTTGCGAGCACCACGACAGTTTCGATCTATGGACATGGGCGCGTCAGGCGTTGGGTTTCAAAGGCCTGCTGCTGGGCTGGACACCTTTGGTGAGAAACGCCGTTCGCACGCAGGCATTGAAGGGGCTGAAGGCATTCCAGGCCAGTCGCTGATAAGATCGCGGCTTGTTTTCCATCCAGTCCTGATCGTTACGTGACCACCCTCAGCGAAAGCCCTGTCGATGCCGATACCCCGGCGAGCAAAACCTGGTTCGTCTACCTCGTTCGCGCGGCCAATGGTTCGCTCTATTGTGGGATCAGCGATGATCCCGTGCGTCGCTTCGCCAAGCATCAAAGCGGCAAGGGCGCACGATTTTTTCTTTCCAGTCCTGCCATGGCCCTGGTCTACACCGAACGCTGTCGCGACAAGAGCGATGCGTTGCGTCAGGAACGGCTGATCAAAAAACTCAAGAAAAGCGCCAAGGAATGTCTGGTGGCGAATGGGCCTGCGGCTTATCAACCTGATTGATCGGTTCCCATCAGGCAGATCTGTAGGCTGCCACATGATTGCGCGCTAAGCTGGAGACTCCTGATCCTTGCGGCGGAGCCGAGCATGTCCGAGTTGATTCTGCATCATTACCCGACGTCCCCCTTTGCCGAGAAGGCGCGCTTGCTGCTGGGATTCAAGGGCTTGTCCTGGCGTTCGGTGAAGATCTCGCCAGTGATGCCCAAACCGGATCTCACCGCCTTGACCGGTGGCTATCGCAAGACACCGGTGTTGCAGGTCGGTGCTGATATTTATTGCGACACGGCATTGATTGCCCGGCGACTGGAGCAGGAAAAAGCCTTGCCGGCGTTCTTCCCGGAAGGTCAGGAAATGGTCACCGCTTCGTTCGCCACCTGGGTCGACTCGGTGGTGTTCCAGCATGCGGTCAGCCTGGTGTTCCAGCCGGAATCGATAGCGGTGCGCTTTGGCAATTTGCCGCCGGAAGCGATCAAGGCGTTCATTGCCGACCGTGCCGAATTGTTCAGTGGTGGCAGTGCGACCAGGTTGGCCGCCGAACAGGCCAGACATCAGTGGCCAACGATCATGTCGCGTCTGGAGTTGCAGTTACAGCGCGAAGAGGGAGATTTCCTTTTCGCCGAGCCGTCGATTGCCGACTTCTCCCTGGCCCATTGCATCTGGTTCTTGAAAGCCACGCCCGTTACGGCGCCACTTGTGGATGCCTACCCGGCAGTTTCCGCGTGGCTCGCGCGGGTACTGGGCTTTGGTCATGGTGCGTGCAGCGAAATGAGTTCCGAAGAGGCTCTGGCAGTGGCGCGCACGTCCACGCCGGCGCCATTGCCGGATGAGCCGTTCATCGATCCCAACGGGTTCACGGCGGGTCAGCAGGTGGTCATTGCGGCCACGGACTATGGCGTTGATCCGGTGGTGGGGGAATTGCTGTTCGCTGGCCGTGAAGAATTGATTGTGCGTCGCAAGGACGAACGTGGCGGGGTGGTGCATGTGCACTTCCCGCGGTTCGGTTTCCGGATTGAAGCCTGCTGAAACCGACATGCTCCCTCGCCACAACAATCGTGCAAATCTGGCGGGTTACTTCAGGGCCGCCAGAATCGCATCCGGGTCATACCCGCGAATCAGGGTTCCGTTCACATCGATGATCGGAATCCCGCCTCCACCCAGCGCCTTGTAGTCCTTGCGCGCGACGGCATCTTTCTCGATATCGAACTCCTTGTATGGAATGCCTTTCTGATCGAGAAAACGTCGGGTCAGCTTGCAGTATCCACACCATTCGGTGGCGTAGAGCACGACGTTGGCCTGGGCCTGCGTCTGCGCAGGTACCACTTGTGAAGGGTTGAACACCCGCTCGATCTTGCCCCAGTTCTGGTAAGCCACGACCACCAGCAGGATCGGCAGGAATTTTTTCAGTACGCCGCCGAGCATCAGTTGCGACGCTTGAGCTGGTCGGTGAGCGAAGTGGGCAGGCCCTTGATGATCAACGTGCCGGCTTCTTCGTCGTACTCGATCTTCGAGCCCAGCAGGTGTGCTTCGAAACTGATCGACAGGCCTTCGGCGCGGCCAGTGAATCGGCGGAACTGATTCAGGGTGCGTTTATCGGCCGGGATTTCCGGCGACAGGCCGTAATCCTTGTTGCGGATGTGATCGTAGAAGGCCTTCGGGCGTTCTTCGTCGATCAGCCCCGACAATTCTTCCAGGCCCATCGGCTCACCGAGCTTGGCCTGGCTGCTGGCGTAATCCACCAGCGCCTTGGTTTTCTCGCGGGCGTCGTCTTCCGGCAGGTCTTCGCTTTCAACGAAATCACTGAAGGCTTTGAGCAGGGTGCGGGTTTCGCCCGGGCCGTCGACGCCTTCCTGGCAGCCGATGAAGTCGCGGAAATACTCCGAAACCTTTTTCCCGTTCTTGCCTTTGATAAACGAAATGTACTGCTTGGATTGCTTATTGTTCTGCCATTCGGAAACGTTGATCCGCGCAGCCAGGTGCAATTGACCAAGGTCCAGGTGGCGGGACGGGGTCACATCCAGTTCGTCGGTCACGGCCACGCCTTCGCTGTGGTGCAGCAGGGCGATGGCCAGGTAGTCGGTCATGCCTTGCTGATAGTGCGCGAACAGCACGTGGCCGCCGACCGACAGGTTCGACTCTTCCATCAGTTTTTGCAGATGCTCGACCGCCACGCGGCTGAATCTGGTGAAATCCTGGCCTCCCTCGAGGTACTCCTTCAGCCAGCCGCTGAACGGGAATGCGCCGGATTCCGGATGGAACAGGCCCCAGGCTTTACCCTGCTTGGCGTTATAGCTTTCGTTGAGGTCGGCGAGCATGTTCTCGATGGCCGCGGACTCAGCCAGTTCGGATTCCCGGGCGTGGAGGACTGCAGGTGTGCCGTCGGGTTTTTTGTCGATCAGGTGGACGATGCAATGACGGATCGGCATGGGCTTCTCGGCTGAATGAAGAGAGGAGGGCGTGCTCCCCCGAAAAAGCCCTCAGTGTACCGCAACCACCGGTTTTGGCGCGGTGCGAAGGGCAATTGGCAGGCGACCGACGGTGCTTATGGGGTTTTTTCCTGTTTTGGCGCAATAAAGCTGACCAAATGGGTAGCTAGAGGCGGATATTTCCACGTCGCTGTGCTAGTTTTGCCCGGTCTTGCGCGAAGTCACTGCGTAAAGCCTGCAGTCAGCTTTTGTCAGGTCGAACCAAACCCTGATTTCGGTATCTATAACCCCGATCCCGAGGTTATTTCGCCGAGGGTGCCAGATCCAGAAGATCGGGCTCGATGGCTGACATTGCACTCTGCAATCCATATGAATTTGATAGGGAAGGAACACTAAATGGCTCTTACTAAAGACCAACTGATCGCCGACATCGCTGAAGCTATCGACGCGCCGAAAACCACCGCGCGTAACGCTCTGGACCAACTGGGCCAAATCGTTGCCGATCAGCTGGAAAACGGCGGCGAAATCACTCTGCCAGGTATCGGCAAGCTGAAAGTGACCGAGCGTCCTGCCCGTACTGGCCGTAACCCTTCGACTGGCGCCGCCATCGAAATCGCTGCCAAGAAAGTGATCAAGCTGGTTGTGGCCAAAGGCCTGACCGACGCTGTCAACAAGTAAGACTTGTTAAAAAACCGTGCACCGGAGCGATTCGGGCACGGTTTTTTTGTGGGCGTTGTAAATGTTTCCGCAAGGAAGATGGTGGAATCATCCATTTGTTTTGAAATTAGTTGTTACTTGCGCGTCAGGTAGGATAACGCGCTAGCGTTGAATGGCACTTTTCTTCCTGTATAAAACGAACGCTCCTACATAACTGATAGTTGAGTGCGCGCCTTGGATGGGTAGTATCAATAAGGTGCAGCGCATAGCGTTGCGTAAAGAGCCAAAATCAAACTTCAGTTGTTCGTCACAGGGGCGTTTTTATGAAAGTTAAACAGTTGTTGTTGTGTGTGTCGTTTCTGGTCTCCGGCCAGGCTTTGGCAAATGTTACTGAGTACTGCCCAAGCCCTGCTGACATCAAGGAGTTGGCAAACGGTGCCTACAAGGCCCCGACAGCAAGTGGCGGCGGGGATTGGTACGGTGTTTCGCAATCGGGACGTGGGCCGGTAGGCGAGTTCGAACTGGCGATATTCGCACCTCGCTTGACAGCCGAGGGTGGCACTGTTGCCGGTGAAATTCTGCGTTGTGGTTACAAGTTGAAAAATGGAGGCGAACTGGATATGAGATACAAGCGAGAGGGAACTATCGTAAGTATTGATGCCAATGGATCGTGGGAACAATGGCATGCTCAGTATTACTGCGAAAGCAAAGAGGCGCGAGCCTGTGCGTTCACAGAAATTGTTCGCACAAAACATTAAGGCAAGATGTCAAAACTTTCCTGTAATCGAGTTTCGGAAAGTTGTCGGATAATTGGTAGTTGCAGGTCTGAACGTTACTGTTGATTGCTAAGTTCTGTTGAAAGCCGTGCGCAGGAGTCATCCTCGCGCGGCTTTTTCGTGCGCCCTGTGTTTATTCGGCAGTAGCTTTCGACCATCGTGCCTGACGCCAGGCCAGTTGCTGCGCTTTGGTCTGAAAGGTCCAGGCGACGAAGCGGCTCTGTTTCTGGCCCTGTCCCATTTCTATCACCTGACTCTCCAGCGCACCGGCCTTTTTCAAGGCGGTCTGGATCGCTGGAAGGTTCGACGCCTTCGACACCAGAGTGCTGAACCACAACACTTGTTGCGCCACCTGCACGCTCTCGCTGACCAATTGCGTGACGAAACGCGCTTCCCCGCCCTCACACCACAATTCCGCCGCTTGTCCGCCGAAGTTCAGTACTGGCAGCTTGCGCTTCGGATCGGCTTTGCCCAAGGCGCGCCATTTGCGCGTACTACCCCGTGTGGCCTCTTCCAGCGAGGCATGGAATGGCGGGTTGCACATGGTCAGGTCGAACCGCTCTGTGCTCTCCAGCAGGCCTGTCAGGATTTGCTTGGGGTTGCTCTGCCGACGTACCTGGATCGCTTTGTTCAAGCCGTTGGACTGAATGATGGTCTTCGCCGCGGCGATGGCAGTCGAGTCGATATCGGAGCCGAGGAACTGCCAGCGATAGTCGCTGTAACCGATCAGCGGATATACACAGTTGGCGCCCATGCCGATGTCCAATACTTTCACGGCGGCGCCACGGGGGATTACACCGTCATTGCCACTGGCCAGCAGGTCGGCGAGGAAGTGCACATAATCGGCACGGCCCGGCACCGGCGGGCACAGGTAGTCGGTCGGGATGTCCCAGTGGGCAATACCGTAGAACGACTTGAGCAGCGCCCGATTGAACACTCGCACGGCTTCCGGGCTGGCGAAGTCGATGCTTTCCTTGCCGTACGGATTGATGATCACGAATTTCTTCAGTTCCGGGGCGCTTTTGATCAGCGCCGGAAAGTCGTAGCGACCCTGGTGGCGATTGCGCGGGTGCAGGCTGGCCTTTTCCTTCGCGGCGACGGCCGTGGCCGGAGTCTTCGGGGCAGGCTTTTGGCGCGCAGGCTTGGGGGGGCGGGGGGCGGTCATGGCTGTGATCGGTTCGGGTATGGCTGAAAGTGGCGGGCATTGTCCCACATCTGTGGGGCAACACCGATCAAATGTGGGAGCGAGCCTGCTCGCGAATGCGGTGGGTCAGTCGCCATCATCGGTGATAGATACTCCACATTCGCGAGCAGGCTCGCTCCCACAGGGGATTTGCATTGGATGCAGGAAAGTGACAGGCGCAAAAAAGGGAGGCCGCCCGGGCCTCCCTTTTTCATTGCGATTTGCCGTTACAGGCTGGCAATCCGCGCATGCTGCTCGGCCAGTTTGCCCAGGGCCTGTTCGGCCTCGGCCAGTTTGGCGCGTTCCTTGTCGATGACTTCGGCAGGCGCCTTGTCAACGAAACCGGCGTTGGACAGCTTGCCGCCGACACGTTGCACTTCACCTTGCAGACGCTGGATTTCCTTGTCCAGACGCGCCAGTTCCGCACCTTTGTCGATCAAGCCGGCCATTGGCACCAGCACTTCCATCTCGCCGACCAGCGCGGTGGCGGACAGCGGTGCTTCTTCGCCGGCAGCCAGCACGGTGATCGATTCGAGGCGCGCCAGCTTCTTCAGCAGGGCTTCATTCTCTGTCAGGCGACGCTGATCCTCGGCGCTGACGTTCTTCAGGAACAACGGCAGCGGTTTGCCCGGGCCGATGTTCATTTCGCCGCGGATGTTACGAGTGCCAAGCATCAGGCCCTTGAGCCATTCGATGTCGTCTTCGGCCGCCGGATCGATGCGCGTTTCGTTGGCCACTGGCCAGGCTTGCAGCATGATCGTCTTGCCTTCGATACCGGCCAGCGGCGCGATGCGCTGCCAGATTTCTTCGGTGATGAACGGCATGAACGGGTGCGCCAGGCGCAGGGCGACTTCCAGTACGCGAACCAGGGTGCGACGGGTGCCACGCTGGCGTTCGACCGGAGCGTTCTCGTCCCACAGCACGGGCTTGGACAGTTCCAGGTACCAGTCGCAATACTGGTTCCAGATGAACTCGTACAGGGCTTGCGCAGCCAGATCGAAACGGAACTGGTCGAGCTGACGGGTCACTTCGGCTTCGGTGCGTTGCAGCTGCGAAATGATCCAGCGATCGGCCAGGGACAGTTCATAGGCTTCGCCGTTCTGGCCGCAGTCTTCGCCCTTGTCCAGCACGTAGCGCGCGGCGTTCCAGATCTTGTTGCAGAAGTTGCGATAGCCTTCGACGCGGCCCATGTCGAACTTGATGTCGCGACCGGTGGACGCCAGCGAGCAGAAGGTGAAGCGCAGGGCATCGGTGCCGTAGCTGGCGATACCTTCGGCGAACTCGTCACGGGTCTGCTTCTCGATCTTCTTCGCCAGTTTCGGCTGCATCATGCCGGAGGTGCGCTTCTGCACCAGGGCTTCGAGCTCGATGCCGTCGATGATGTCCAGCGGGTCGAGGACGTTGCCCTTGGACTTGGACATCTTCTGGCCCTGGCCATCACGCACCAGACCGTGCACATAAACAGTCTTGAACGGAACCTGCGGGGTGCCGTCCTCGTTCTTGATCAAGTGCATGGTCAGCATGATCATCCGGGCAACCCAGAAGAAAATGATGTCGAAGCCGGTGACCAATACGTCGGTGGAGTGGAATTTCTTCAGGAATTCGGTCTTTTCCGGCCAGCCCAGGGTGGAGAACGTCCACAGGCCCGAGCTGAACCAGGTGTCGAGTACGTCGTTGTCCTGTTGCAGCGCAATGTCCGCGCCGAGGTTGTGCTTGGCGCGCACTTCGGCTTCGTCGCGGCCGACGTAGACCTTGCCCGACTCGTCGTACCAGGCCGGAATCCGGTGGCCCCACCACAGCTGACGGCTGATGCACCAGTCCTGGATGTCGCGCATCCACGAGAAGTACATGTTTTCGTACTGTTTCGGCACGAACTGGATACGGCCGTCTTCAACGGCGGCAATCGCAGGCTCGGCCAACGGCTTGGTGGATACGTACCACTGGTCGGTCAGCCATGGTTCGATGACGGTGCCGGAGCGGTCGCCTTTCGGCACCTTCAGGGCGTGATCGTCAACGCTGACCAGCAGGCCGGCGGCGTCGAACGCGGCCACGATCAGCTTGCGTGCTTCGAAGCGGTCGAGGCCGGCGTATTCGGCCGGGATCTTGCCGTCGATGGATTCGTTCAGCGTGCCGTCGAGGTTGAACACCTGGCAAGCCGGCAGGACCGCTGCGTTTTTGTCGAAGATGTTCAGCAGCGGCAGGTTGTGACGCTTGCCGACTTCGTAGTCGTTGAAGTCGTGGGCCGGGGTGATTTTCACGCAGCCGGTGCCGAACTCAGGGTCGCAGTAATCGTCGGCGATGATCGGGATGCGGCGGCCGACCAGCGGCAGCTCGACTAATTTGCCGATCAGGGCTTTGTAGCGCTCATCGCTCGGGTTAACGGCCACGGCGGAGTCGCCGAGCATGGTTTCCGGGCGAGTGGTCGCGACGATCAGGAAATCGTTGCCTTCAGCGGTCCTGGCGCCGTCGGCCAGCGGGTATTTCAGGTTCCACAGGGAGCCTTTTTCGTCGTGGTTCTCCACTTCGAGGTCGGAAATTGCCGTGTGCAGCTTGGTGTCCCAGTTGACCAGGCGCTTGCCGCGATAGATCAGGCCGTCTTCGTGCAAACGGACGAAGGCTTCCTTTACGGCTTCCGAGAGGCCGTCGTCCATGGTGAAGCGCTCGCGGCTCCAGTCGACGGACGAACCGAGGCGACGGATCTGACGGCTGATGTTGCCGCCGGACTCATCCTTCCACTCCCAGACTTTCTCGAGGAACTTCTCGCGACCCAGGTCGTGACGGCTCTGGCCTTTGGCTTCGAGCTGACGCTCCACCAGCATCTGCGTGGCGATACCGGCGTGGTCGGTGCCCGGCTGCCACAGGGTGTTGCGACCCTGCATGCGGCGGAAACGGATCAGGGCGTCCATGATCGCGTTGTTGAAGCCATGGCCCATGTGCAGGCTGCCGGTGACGTTCGGCGGCGGGATCATGATGGTGTAGGACTCGCCCGCGCCTTGCGGGGCGAAGTAATTCTCTGACTCCCAGGTGTTGTACCAGGAAGTTTCAATGGCGTGCGGCTGGTAGGTCTTATCCATGCGCGGCGGGACCCTATTGGCATTTATTCAGGAAAAGCCGGGAAGTATAGCGGGGATGAGCCGATGCGCGTAGAGCGAGGTGACAATGGGCGGGGGAAAACCGAGTTTTTTCGGGGAGTGTCCAGTCAGTAAAGACGCCATCGCGGGCTTGCCCGCGATGGCGAACTGTCAGGCGATCTGATTCAGGTCGTTATGCCGCGTCTCCTTCAGGCACAGCACTGCAATCAAGCTCAGCACCGCCGCACCGGACACATACCCGCCGACGTCACTCAATCCGCCCATTGCCACCAGTTTCTGGGCGAAGAACGGTGCCGCGGAAGCGCCCACGATACCACCCAGGTTGTAGGCCGCCGAGGCGCCGGTGTAGCGCACGTGGGTGGGGAACAGCTCCGGCAGCAGCGCACCCATAGGCGCAAATGTCACACCCATCAGAAACAGCTCGATGCACAGGAACAGCGCCACACCCCAGGTCGAGCCTTGGGTCAGCAACGGCTCCATGAGGAAACCGGACAGGATCGCCAGCACGCCGCCGACGATCAGCACCGGTTTGCGTCCGCAACGATCGCTGGCCCAGGCTGACAGCGGGGTGGCGGCCGCCATGAACAACACCGCGAAGCACAGCAGGCCGAGGAATGTTTCGCGGCTGTAACCGAGCGTTGCAACGCCGTAACTCAGAGAGAACACGGTGGAGATGTAAAACAGCGCGTAGCACACGACCATTGCGCCGGCCCCCAGCAAAACCGGCGCCCAGTATTGGGCGAACAGTTCGAGCAGCGGGATCTTCACGCGCTCCTGGCGTGCAACGGCGTTGGCGAACACAGGGGTTTCATGCAGCTTGAGGCGCACGTACAAGCCGACCATCACCAGTGCGGCGCTGAGCAGGAACGGGATTCGCCAGCCCCATGAGCGGAATTGCTCATCGTCCAGTATCACGGCCAATGTCAGAAACAGGCCGTTCGCCGCCAGAAAGCCAATGGATGGGCCGAGTTGCGGGAACATGCCGAACCACGCGCGCTTGCCTTTGGGGGCGTTCTCCGTGGCCAGCAGTGCCGCGCCACCCCATTCACCGCCCAACCCCAGGCCTTGGCCGAAGCGCAGGACGCACAGCAGGATCGGTGCCCAGGCGCCAATGCTGTCGTAACCCGGCAGCACGCCGATCAGCGTGGTGCACACGCCCATCAGCAACAGCGAGGCAACCAGGGTCGATTTGCGACCGATACGGTCGCCAAAGTGGCCGAACAAAGCCGAACCCAAGGGACGTGCCAGAAAGGCGATACCGAACGTGAGAAACGCCGAAAGCATCTGGGCGGTGCCGGACGTCTGTGGAAAGAACACCGGGCCGATCACCAGCGCGGCTGCGGTGGCATAAACGTAGAAGTCGTAGAACTCGATTGCAGTGCCGATGAAGCTCGCGGTGGCCACGCGGGTGGCGGAGTTCGTCGGATGCGCAGGTGTGGAGTCGCTGTAAGTCGTACTGGTTGTCATGCGGTTATCCCTGACTGTCATGTGCTCCAGTGGAGCGAATTATTATGGTCGAGAACCCAGGGATGTGGGTGAGGGCGCGGTCGCTGTTTCAGGTAGAAACAATCGTCGGTTTGCTGCGGTTCTTGCTGATGGTCGGGCCGGAAGCTGCGAAGTGCGGGGTAAGCACGGGGCCGGCGAGGCTTGGGTAAGCGATTCGATTATAGGAAGGTGGCTAACGATCGAACAAGAGGGAGGCGCTTTGGATCAATGTGGCGAGGGCGCAAGCTCCCTCTCCACAGAAAACCGCGCCGTCCTTAGATAACCACCGGCATTGAACTGGTCTGCCAGATCAGTACTCGTGTTACACGGTTGTCCTCGGTCTCGAGAATTTCCAGGCGATACCGACCGATCTTCAGGCACACCACGCTTTCGGGAATGGTTTCCAGGGCCTCGGTGACCAACCCGTTCAGGGTTTTCGGGCCATCGCTTGGCAGGTGCCAGCCGAGGCTCTTGTTCAGCTCGCGAATGGACGCGGCACCGTCGATCACCAGGCGTCCGTCGGCTTGCGGATGAATGTGCGGGTTGTCCAGGCTGTGCTGGCTTTCGAACTCGCCGACGATTTCTTCGAGAATGTCTTCCAGGGTGACGATGCCCAGCACTTCGCCGTATTCATCGACCACCATGCCCAGGCGTCGTTGCTGCTTGTGGAAGTTGAGCAATTGCAGCTGCAGCGGAGTGCTTTCCGGCACGAAGTACGGCTCGTGACTGGCCGCCAGCAACGCTTCCCTGGTCAGGCTCGCATCGGGCAGCAAATGAAGGATGTGGCGGGTGTTGAGGACGGCTTCGACCTGGTTGATATCGCTGTGGAAAACCGGCAGGCGAGTGCGCTTGTTGTGGCGCAATTGTTCGATGATTTCGTCGATGGGGTCATCGAGGTTGATGCCGTCCACGTCACTGCGCGGCACCAGGATGTCATTGACCGTGATGTTGTCCAGCGCGTGGATGCCTGGCAGCGGGTGAGGGCGGCTTACGGTTTCCGGCGTGTCCTGCCGCTCCGTCGGCGCTTCGTCCTCGCTTCGTTGCACCACTTTGGCTTTGCGGGCGAATGGCCGCGTCAGCAGCTGACTGATGCTGTTGAGCAGCCATGCCGCGGGATAGATGACTTTCAGTGGTACGCGCAACAGATTGTTGCCCTGGGCCAGGATCGCATCTGGATATCGGGTGGCCAGCATTCTTGGCAAGTAGTCGGAAAACACCAGCAAAATGGCGCCCGCCCCCAGGCAAGCGACCCATGGGCCGTTCTCGGCCCAGGTGAAAATGGCCAGCAAGGTGCTGATGACCACCGCGAGTGCACGGCAGAGGGTATTGCAAAAAATCAGGCTGGCCAGGGGGAAGCTGAGTTTCGCCACCGGTTTGTCGCTGGAGCGCGTTGCGGTGCGCTGGGCCAGTAAATGCTGGTGCGCCGCTTCGATGGCGGTAAAGAGCCCCGACCATAAAATCAGCAGGGTCACTACCGCGAGCATCGGCCCTATGGGCAAGTCGTCCATTAATGCCGCCCGTCAGATATGCAGGATGTATTCACGAACCAGTTTGCTGCCGAAATACGCCAGCATCAGCAGGCAGAAACCGGCCAGGGTCCAGCGAATGGCTTTGTGACCGCGCCAGCCAAGGCGATTGCGTCCCCACAGCAGTACGCTGAAAACGACCCAGGCCAGGCAGGCCAGCAGGGTTTTGTGCACCAGATGCTGGGCGAACAGGTTCTCGACGAACACCCAGCCGGAGATCAGCGACAGCGACAACAGCGTCCAGCCGGCCCAGAGGAAACCGAACAACAGGCTTTCCATGGTTTGCAGCGGCGGGAAGTTCCTGATCAGCCCGGAGGGGTGCTTGTGCTTGAGCTGGTGGTCTTGAACCAGCAGCAGCAAGGACTGGAACACCGCGATGGTGAACATGCCATAGGCCAGGATCGAAAGCAGGATGTGGGCGAGCATGCCCGGCTCCTCATCGATGACCTGTACCGTGCCGGCGGGGGCAAAATGCGCCAGCATCACGGTGAAGGCCCCGAGCGGGAACAGCAGGACCAGCAGGTTCTCCACCGGAATCCGCGAGCAGGCCAGCAGGGTCAGCGCGATGACCGCCACGGCAATCAGGCTCGCGGAACTGAAGAAGTCCAGGGCCAGGCCGGTCGGGGTCGGCAGGAGGGTGAGCAGGCTGACGCTGTGGGCCAATACGGCGAGCACGCCGAGCATGACCAACAGGCGTTTGTTGACCTTGGCGCCGGACGCCAGGTGAGTGCCCTGGTAAATGGTCGCAGCGGCATACAAGCAGGCGGCGGCGAGGGTGGTTAGCAAGCTGGGTGACAAGGGGAGCATAAGTCCTGTTAGGCAAGCCCGAAAGTCGCTGAGTTTGGCATAGAACCCCCGTTGCACGAAAGACCGCGCAACCCGACGGCGAGGTGTCCGCCAGCCGCAGTCTTCGCTATAATCCGCGACCTGCCCACGCCGCAGGCTCGCCGAGCACATGTTTAGTCCGGTCCGGGCCGCCATTATCCCGGTCTACACAGGGCCTGAAAGGATCGCGCAATGTTTGAAAACTTAACCGACCGTCTCTCGCAGACGCTGCGCCATGTCACCGGCAAGGCCAAGCTGACCGAAGACAACATCAAAGACACCCTGCGTGAAGTGCGCATGGCGCTGCTTGAAGCCGACGTCGCCCTGCCGGTGGTCAAGGACTTCGTCAACTCGGTCAAGGAACGCGCCGTCGGTACCGAGGTATCGCGCAGCCTGACGCCGGGCCAGGCCTTCGTGAAGATCGTCCAGGCCGAACTCGAAAGCCTGATGGGCGCGGCCAACGAAGACCTGAACCTGAGTGCCGTTCCGCCCGCCGTCATCCTGATGGCCGGTTTGCAGGGGGCGGGTAAGACCACCACTGCCGGCAAGCTCGCGCGCTTCCTTAAAGAGCGCAAGAAAAAGTCGGTCATGGTCGTGTCTGCCGACGTTTACCGTCCGGCGGCGATCAAGCAACTGGAAACCCTGGCCAACGATATCGGCGTGACCTTCTTCCCGTCCGACCTGAGCCAGAAGCCGGTCGACATCGCCAGCGCGGCTATTAAGGAAGCAAAACTCAAGTTCATCGACGTGGTCATCGTCGATACCGCCGGTCGCCTGCACATCGATGAAGAGATGATGGGCGAGATCAAGGCGCTGCATGCCTCGATCAAGCCGGTCGAAACCTTGTTCGTGGTTGACGCCATGACCGGCCAGGACGCCGCCAACACGGCCAAGGCCTTCGGCGATGCTTTGCCGCTGACCGGTGTGATCCTGACCAAGGTCGACGGCGACGCCCGTGGCGGTGCCGCCCTGTCGGTGCGTGCCATCACCGGAAAGCCGATCAAGTTCATCGGTATGGGCGAGAAGAGCGAAGCGCTCGATCCGTTCCATCCCGAGCGTATCGCCTCGCGCATCCTCGGCATGGGCGACGTGCTCAGCCTGATCGAGCAGGCGGAAGCGACCCTCGACAAGGACAAGGCCGACAAGCTGGCCAAGAAGCTGAAGAAGGGCAAGGGCTTCGACCTCGAAGACTTCCGCGATCAGCTGCAACAAATGAAGAACATGGGCGGCCTCGGTGGGCTCATGGACAAGCTGCCGAACATGGGTGGCGTGAACCTGGCGCAAATGGGCAATGCCCAGAATGCGGCAGAGAAGCAGTTCAAGCAGATGGAAGCCATCATCAACTCCATGACTCCGGCCGAGCGCCGCGACCCTGAAATGATCAGCGGTTCGCGCAAGCGCCGGATCGCCATGGGTTCCGGCACCCAGGTGCAGGACATCGGCCGCTTGATCAAGCAGCACAAGCAGATGCAGAAGATGATGAAGAAGTTCTCCGCGAAAGGCGGAATGGCCAAGATGATGCGCGGCATGGGCGGGATGTTGCCCGGCGGCGGCATGCCGAAAATCTGAAAAAACTCGCCGGTCGTCGCACCGGCGCAGTCCCGCAAGGATGCGGGATCTCCAGCAAACCCGCGCTTGGCGGGAGCTGACCGGCCGTTTTCAACGACGGCTCTATGGCGAATCTTGATGTCACGGCGATAGGTGTCGGAAAAAGGCATTTGCAAAAGTCCGGATATTCCTTAGAATATGCGGCCTTTCGGGCACCCATGCCCGCTGTGCATTTAGATTTGCAGCACCGACTACAGGAACGATGTTCACATGCTAACAATCCGTCTTGCCCTTGGCGGCTCCAAAAAGCGCCCGTTTTACCACTTGACCGTAACCGACAGCCGCAACCCGCGCGACGGTTCGCACAAGGAACAGGTTGGCTACTTCAACCCTGTTGCTCGTGGTCAGGAAGTTCGTCTGTCCGTGAACCAAGAGCGCGTAGCCTACTGGCTGAGCGTTGGTGCACAACCTTCTGAGCGCGTTGCTCAGTTGTTGAAGGAATCTGCCAAGGCTGCGGCCTGAGCAATATGAACGCGACGCCAGCCATTGCTGATGATTTGATCGTTATCGGCAAGATTTATTCTGTTCACGGCGTTCGCGGCGAAGTGAAGGTGTATTCCTTTACTGATCCGATCAAGAACCTGCTGGATTACAAAACCTGGACGCTCAAGCGTGACGGCAATGTAAAGCAGGTGGAGCTGGTCAGCGGACGCGGGAACGACAAGTTCCTGGTCGCAAAGCTCAAGGGTCTCGATGATCGTGACGAAGCTCGTCTTCTGGCCGGTTATGAGATCTGCGTGCCGCGCAACCTGTTCCCTGAACTGACCGACGGCGAGTACTACTGGTACCAGCTGGAAGGTCTCAAGGTCATCGATACCCTCGGGCAACTGTTCGGGAAGATCGATCACCTGCTGGAGACCGGCTCGAATGATGTAATGGTGGTCAAGCCTTGCGCTGGCAGCCTGGATGATCGCGAACGCCTGTTGCCCTATACCGAGCAATGCGTGTTGGCAGTCGACCTGGCCGCGGGCGAGATGAAGGTGGATTGGGACGCGGATTTCTAAGCGTGGCTAACTTGCGCGTAGAAGTGATCAGTCTGTTTCCCGAGATGTTCTCCGCCATCAGCGAGTACGGCATCACCAGTCGTGCGGTGAAACAGGGGCTCTTGCAGCTCACCTGTTGGAATCCGCGAGACTACACGACGGATCGACATCACACTGTGGACGATCGCCCGTTTGGCGGTGGTCCGGGCATGGTGATGAAGATCAAGCCCCTGGAAGATGCTCTGGTTCAGGCCAAGGCAGCAGCCGGGGAGGCGGCGAAGGTCATTTACCTGTCGCCCCAAGGCCGCCAGCTGACTCAGTCGGCGGTACGCGAGTTGGCGAATCTGGATGCATTGATCCTGATTGCCGGCCGCTATGAAGGCATTGACGAGCGTTTTATTGATGCTCATGTCGATGAAGAGTGGTCGATTGGCGACTATGTACTGTCTGGCGGCGAGCTGCCGGCGATGGTCCTGATCGATGCGGTTACACGACTGCTGCCCGGAGCTTTAGGGCATGCGGACTCCGCGGAGGAAGATTCCTTTACGGATGGTCTGCTGGATTGCCCGCACTACACCCGACCGGAGGTGTATGCGGATCAGCGTGTTCCCGACGTATTGCTAAGCGGCAATCACGCGCACATCCGGCGTTGGCGTTTACAGCAGTCCCTTGGTCGGACCTATGAACGACGCGCCGATCTTCTGGAAAGCCGCTCGCTTTCTGGAGAAGAGAAGAAGCTGCTCGAGGAATATCTCCGCGAGCGGGACGATAGTTAACAACGTATCGATGGTAGATCAGACGATTTACCTTAGGAGCACAGCATGACCAACAAAATCATCCTTGCACTCGAAGCAGAGCAGATGACCAAAGAGATCCCTGCCTTTGCCCCGGGCGACACCATTGTCGTTCAGGTGAAAGTGAAGGAAGGCGACCGTTCCCGTCTGCAAGCGTTCGAAGGTGTTGTTATCGCCAAGCGTAACCGCGGCGTAAACAGCGCATTCACCGTTCGTAAAATCTCCAACGGTGTTGGCGTAGAGCGTACTTTCCAGACCTACTCCCCGCAAATCGACAGCATGGCTGTCAAGCGTCGCGGTGACGTACGTAAAGCCAAGCTGTACTACCTGCGCGACCTGTCGGGTAAAGCAGCTCGCATCAAGGAAAAACTGGCTTAAGTCCAGCTTCCGATGCAGAAAAAAGCAGCCTACGGGCTGCTTTTTTGTTGTCTGCGATTTGGCTCCCGTCTGTGTTTACGCCGTCTCTGGCTGGATCAATGCCAGTAGCGTCCATCCCGCGGCGGGTTTCAATGCACTGTCCGGCGTCACTACGTGCACCCAGCCGCTGTCGTCTCGCACGAACAGCAAAGTCGCCCGCTCACCATGCAGTGCGCGGTAATCGTCCCAACTGAAGCCGTCGGTCAATGTCGTGCTGTACAACTCGGCGCCCTGGCTCAGTTGGCTGGCGAGTTTGGCGTAGGTCAGTGCTTCGCTGCCCAATTGATTGCCGCGATGTTCCAGGCTGGTGCGGTGCTTGTCGGTGCGACGGCTTTCCTGGCCGTTGGCCAGGCCGAACATGCGCTGGTGGCCCAGTTCATGACGAAAGCGCATCAGCGCCAGGGTGTTCATCTCGCCAGAGGGTGACAGCGCCAGCAAATGCCCAAGACCTACCAGATCCAGATGTGCATCGGCATGTTGCGACGCCGGATTGCCAAAGTAGGTCGGCAAACCTTCCATCCGCGCTGCGCGAATGTTTTCCCAGCTCGAATCCGTCAACAGTACGCGGCTTCCCAGTTGTTGCAGGGCCTTGCCCAGCGTGCGTGCAGGTCCGTTGGCGCCGATGATCAGGAAGCCGCTCGGTGCCGGTTCCGCCACCTTCAGCAGGCGAGCCAGCGGTCGTGCTGTCGCGCTTTGCAACACCACCGTGCCGATGATCACTGCAAAGGTGAGCGGTACAAGCAGCAATGCCCCCTGATGGCCGGACTCATGCAGGCGAATGGCGAAGATGGCCGACACCGCCGCTGCCACGATTCCGCGCGGGGCGATCCAGGCCAGCAGCGCCCGCTCGCGCCAGCTCAGGCTGGAGCCCGCGGTGGAAAGCAGTACGTTCAAGGGGCGGGCGATAAGTTGAATGACCAGTAGCAGGATCAGCACCAGAGGCCCGAGGCCGATCATGGCGTTCAGGTCCAGTCGTGCCGCCAGCAGAATGAACAGGCCGGAGATCAGCAGTACGCTGAGGTTTTCCTTGAAGTGCAGAATGTGCCGCACGTCGACGCCTTTCATATTGGCCAGCCACATGCCCATCAGTGTCACTGCGAGCAATCCGGATTCGCGCGTGACCTCGTTGGAAGCAATGAAAATACCCAGGACAGCCGCAAGCGCTGCCAGGTTGTGCAGATATTCCGGCAGCCACTGGCGGCGAATCAGGGTGCCGAGCAACCAGCCACCAAAAATACCGAACAGACTGCCGCACAAAATCACGCCACCGAATGTCAGCAGGCTTTCCTTGAGGCCGTCACCTTCGGCGCTGGCAATGATGAAGCTATAGACGACCACCGCCAGCAGGGCGCCAATGGGGTCGATGACAATACCTTCCCAGCGCAGGATGTTGGCAATCGAGGCTTTGGGTCGCACGACGCGCAGCATCGGGACGATCACCGTCGGGCCGGTCACCAGGGTCAGGCTGCCGAACAGGATGGCCAGCATCCAGTCGAAACCCAGCAGCCAGTGAGTGGCGACCGCAATCACTGCCCATGTGGAAAGGGCGCCAATCGTGACCAGGCGGTGGACGACGTTGCCGATTTCGCGCCATTCCGACAGATGCAGGGTCAGGCTGCCTTCGAACAGGATCAGCGCCACGGCCAGGGATACCAGCGGCATCAGCAGTGGTCCGAACATCTCCTGCGGGTCAAGCAAATGCAGCACGGGGCCGGCCAGGATACCGGTCAACAGCAGGAAAAGGATTGCCGGCAGTTTCAAGCGCCAGGCCAGCCATTGACAGAGCAGTGCCGCCGCACCGATTCCACCAAACGCCAATAAGATCTGCTGTTCGCTCATTGCGGTTCCCTGTTCCTTGAAATGGCGGCCTATGAAAGACTAGCGGCCGTTTCCCTGTCTATTTTAATTTTGTGCGCAGCCTCAAGGCTGCGTGAAACGAGTGCCCATGCCTGCCATCGACCATCCGCTGATAGACCAATTCCTCGATGCCTTGTGGTTGGAGAAAGGCCTTTCCGACAACACCCGCGATGCCTATCGCAGTGACCTGGCGTTGTTCAATGGCTGGATGCAGGACAAAGGGCTGGAGCTGCTCAATGCCGGGCGCGAGTTGATTCTCGACCATCTGGCCTGGCGCCTGGAGCAAAACTACAAGCCACGCTCCACAGCGCGATTTCTCTCCGGTGTGCGTGGTTTCTATCGCTATTTGCTGCGGGAAAAATTGATCGCCGTCGACCCAACGTTAAGGGTTGATATGCCTCAGCTCGGCAGGCCGTTACCCAAATCCCTGTCGGAGGCCGACGTCGAAGCGCTGCTGGCGGCACCGGACTTGAGCGAAGCCATCGGTCAGCGCGACCGGGCCATGCTGGAGGTGCTGTATGCCTGTGGCTTGCGGGTCACCGAGTTGATCAGCCTTACCCTGGAACAAGTCAACTTGCGCCAGGGCGTGTTGCGAGTGATGGGCAAGGGTAGCAAGGAACGGCTGGTGCCGATGGGCGAGGAGGCGATTGTCTGGGTCGAGCGCTACATGCGTGATGCCCGCGGCGAACTGCTTGGCGGGCGGCCCAGCGATGTGTTGTTCCCCAGCCAGCGTGGCGAGCAGATGACCCGCCAGACCTTCTGGCACCGCATCAAGCATCAGGCCAGGGTCGCCGGGATCGGCAAGTCGCTGTCGCCACACACCCTGCGCCATGCGTTCGCCACGCACCTGCTCAACCACGGCGCCGACTTGCGGGTGGTGCAGATGTTGCTGGGGCATAGCGACCTTTCGACCACCCAGATCTACACTCATGTCGCCCGGGCACGGTTGCAGGATCTGCATGCCAAACACCATCCACGCGGCTGAACACGATCCCCTGTGGGAGCGGGCATGTCCAAAATGTCTTGCGACAGGCGCATTCGGCCCCGCGAGCCTTATGTGATAGGCTGGACCGGTTTGCACGATGGGCGGTTATGACCCGGTGTTCTGGCACGGGTGTTCTGATCGTCCCATATGTTCGCCTTCAGGAGTTCTCATGCGTCTGACCCAGATTTTCGCCGCCGCAGCCATTGCGTTGGTCAGCACCTTTGCCATCGCCGATGATGCGGCCGACAAAGCCATTCGTAAAAGCCTGGAAAACCTCCAGCTCGAAGTGCCGGTAGAAAGCATCACCGCCAGCCCGTTGCCTGGCCTTTACGAAGTCAAACTCAAAGGCAGCCGTGTGCTGTACGCCAGTGCCGACGGCCAGTACGTGGTTCAGGGCTACCTGTTCGATCTCAAGGACGGCAAGCCGGTCAACCTGACCGAGAAGACCGAGCGCCTGGGCATCGCCAAGCTGATCAACGACATCCCGGTTGCCGAAACCGTGGTGTACCCGGCCGTTGGCGAGACCAAGTCGCACATCACCGTATTCACCGACACCACCTGCCCGTACTGCCACAAGCTGCACGCCGAAGTGCCCGAGCTGAACAAGCGCGGCATCGAAGTGCGTTACGTCGCCTTCCCGCGCCAGGGCCTGGGCTCGCCGGGTGACGAGCAATTGCAAGCGGTGTGGTGCTCGAAAGACAAGAAGGCGGCCATGGATAAAATGGTCGAAGGCAAGGAGATCAAGGCCGCCAAGTGCGATAACCCGGTCTCCAGGCAGTTCGCCCTCGGCCAGTCGATTGGCGTGAACGGTACACCGGCCATCGTTTTGGCCGACGGTCAGGTCATTCCGGGCTATCAGCCTGCGCCACAAGTCGCCAAACTGGCGCTGGGCGCGAAGTAAATTCGCATCGTCACGGCAAGCCTTGACGATCATGGTCCGGCAGCGACATTCGCCGGGTCATCAATAGAGAACCGCGAGTCTGCGGTTGTTTTCACGGCCGGCCTCGAGTCGGCCGTTTTATGGGGAGTTCACAGTGAAACCGGTCAAAGTAGGCATCTGTGGGTTAGGAACCGTCGGTGGCGGTACCTTCAACGTACTTCAGCGCAACGCCGAGGAAATTGCTCGTCGTGCCGGGCGTGGTATCGAAGTGGCGCAAATTGCCATTCGCACGCCAAAGCCTCAGTTCCAAACGACCGGTATTGCGATTACCAACGATGTCTTCGAAGTGGCCACGAACCCTGAGATCGACATCGTCATAGAGCTGATGGGCGGCTACACCGTTGCCCGCGAGCTGGTACTCAAGGCCATCGAGAATGGCAAGCATGTGGTCACCGCGAACAAGGCGCTTATCGCCGTTCACGGTAATGAAATTTTCGCCAAGGCTCGCGAGAAGGGCGTGATCGTTGCGTTCGAAGCGGCGGTGGCCGGCGGTATTCCAGTCATCAAGGCGATCCGTGAGGGCCTGTCCGCCAACCGCATCAACTGGGTGGCCGGCATCATCAACGGCACCGGCAACTTCATCCTCACCGAAATGCGTGAGAAGGGTCGCACCTTCGAAGACGTATTGGCCGAAGCCCAGGCGCTGGGTTACGCCGAAGCCGATCCGACCTTTGACGTTGAAGGCATCGACGCCGCTCACAAGCTGACGATCCTGGCTTCGATCGCGTTCGGCATCCCGCTGCAATTCGACAAGGCCTACACCGAAGGCATCACCAAACTGACCACCGCCGACGTGAACTACGCCGAAGCGCTGGGCTACCGCATCAAACACCTGGGCGTGGCGCGCAGCACCGCGGCCGGTATCGAATTGCGCGTGCACCCGACGCTGATTCCGGCCGATCGCCTGATCGCCAACGTCAACGGTGTGATGAACGCGGTAATGGTCAATGGCGATGCTGCCGGTTCGACCCTGTTCTACGGTGCCGGTGCCGGCATGGAGCCGACCGCTTCGTCGGTGATCGCCGACCTGGTGGATGTGGTTCGCGCCATGACTTCCGATCCGGAAAATCGTGTGCCACACCTGGCCTTCCAGCCGGATTCGCTGTCGGCTCACCCGATCCTGCCGATCGAAGCCTGCGAAAGCGCCTACTACCTGCGTATTCAGGCCAAGGACCATCCCGGCGTATTGGCTCAGGTTGCAAGCATCCTCTCGGAGCGCGGCATCAACATCGAGTCGATCATGCAGAAGGAAGCCGAGGAACACGACGGCCTGGTGCCAATGATCCTGCTGACCCACCGCGTGCTGGAACAGCACATCAACGATGCCATCCAGGCACTGGAAGCTCTTCAGGGCGTGGTTGGACCGGTGGTCCGGATTCGCGTCGAACATTTGAATTAACACAGCGACAAGCTGCAAGCTGCAAGCTGCAAGTAAAAGCAGAGGCGCTTTTCACTTGTAGCTTGCAGCTTGTAGCTCGAAGCTCAAACCGAAGGTTTGCTCTTATGCGCTACATCAGTACCCGCGGCCAGGCACCGGCCCTGAATTTCGAAGACGTCCTGCTGGCAGGTCTTGCCACCGACGGCGGTCTGTACGTCCCGGAAAACCTGCCACGTTTCACCCAGGAAGAAATCGCTTCCTGGGCCGGCCTGCCGTATCACGAGCTGGCTTTCCGCGTCATGCGCCCATTCGTTGCCGGCAGCATTCCAGACGCGGATTTCAAGAAAATCCTCGAAGAAACCTACGGCGTGTTTGCCCACAACGCCGTTGCGCCGTTGCGTCAGCTGAACGGCAACGAATGGGTACTGGAGCTGTTCCACGGCCCGACCCTGGCGTTCAAGGACTTCGCCTTGCAACTGCTCGGTCGCCTGCTTGACTACGTGCTGGAAAAGCGCGGCGAGCGCGTGGTGATCGTCGGCGCCACCTCCGGTGACACCGGTTCAGCCGCCATCGAAGGTTGCAAGCGTTGCGAAAACGTAGACATCTTCATCCTGCACCCGCACAACCGTGTGTCCGAAGTGCAGCGTCGGCAGATGACCACCATTTTCGGTGAGAACATCCACAACATTGCCATCGAAGGCAACTTCGATGACTGCCAGGAAATGGTCAAGGCGAGTTTCGCCGACCAGGGTTTCCTCAAGGGCACTCGCCTGGTGGCCGTGAACTCGATCAACTGGGCGCGGATCATGGCCCAGATCGTCTACTACTTCCACGCGGCCCTGCAGTTGGGTGGCCCGGCGCGTTCGGTAGCGTTCTCGGTACCGACCGGCAATTTCGGCGACATCTTCGCCGGTTACCTGGCGCGCAACATGGGCCTGCCGATCAACCAGTTGATCGTCGCCACCAACCGCAACGACATCCTGCACCGCTTCATGAGCGGCAACCAGTACGTCAAGGAAACCCTGCACGCCACGCTGTCGCCGTCCATGGACATCATGGTGTCGTCGAACTTCGAACGCCTGCTGTTCGACCTGCATGGTCGCAACGGCGCGGCAATCGCCGGGTTGATGGATTCGTTCAAGCAGGGTGGCGGTTTCAGCGTCGAGCAAGAGCGCTGGACAGAAGCCCGCAAGTTGTTCGACTCGCTGGCCGTGGATGACGCACAAACCTGCGAAACCATCGCCGAAGTCTACGAGCAGACTGGCGAAGTGCTGGATCCACACACTGCCATCGGCGTGAAAGCTGCGCGGGAATGCCGTCGTAGCCTGGACATTCCAATGGTGGTCCTGGGCACCGCGCACCCGGTCAAATTCCCGGACGCCGTGGAAAAAGCCGGTGTAGGAAAAGCTCTCGAACTGCCTGTACATCTTTCTGATTTGTTTGAGCGAGACGAACGTTGCACCGTATTGCCAAATGACCTGAAGGCCGTGCAGGCCTTTGTCAGCCAGCATGGCAATCGCGGCAAGCCGCTGTAACCGGTCAGCGCTGTTACATTTTGAAGCCCGTCTCCTGACGGGCTTTTTCATTTCTGCATGCACACTTGTCGTGTTATCGCCCAGAACGGACAGGCGAATGGATCACCAAGGACAAGGGAATGCTGTTTACAAGTGTGTTCAAGTCAGTCGCGCGCTGGCTGTTTTTACTCGGCATCGTGGGCGTCGCCGAATGGGGGGCGGCAAGCCCGGCATCGATTCAGGAACGTGGGAAGCCCGCCGCACGTTCGGCGGTCGTGCTGGACGACCAGGAGTTGCAGTGGATAGCCAGCCATCCACGGGTCGTGGTCACGGCACTGGAATACCCGTTGTACCAGTTCAAGGATGAGTATGGTCAATGGACGGGGCTGAACAGTGACCTGCTCAAGCGCATCAGTGATATGACGGGGTTGCAGTTCGTTTACCAGGAGTCTTTTTCCACCGATCAAATGCTGGCCCATTTGGAAAGCGGCTCTGCGGATTTGAGTACGACCCTGGCGATGAACGACGAACGCAAGGCGTTTCTCGATTTCAGCCATGCGTTCGGCGGTGCCGGATGGGTCTTTGTCGGGCGGGCCGAAGCACCACCGGTGCAGTCGCTGGAGGATCTGGCGAAGCGGGTACTGGCGCTGCCGGCTCGGCATGCACTGGAAGCGATGGTCCGTCGCAATTATCCGTCCATCGAGTTGCGTTCGGTTAAAACCCACGCCGAAGCCCGTGCCTGGGTGGAAAGCGGCGAAGCCTACGCCACGATCGAAAGTGAAATCGCCGCCCGGCTTATTCCGTCGGGCCGGCTACAGATCGGCGCCGTGGTACCAGGCAAATGGGATGGAGATTATCTGGCGGTGCGCAAAGACCAGCCGCAGTTGCTGAGTATCCTCAACAAGGCGCTTGAGGCGTTTCCTGAACAGGAACTGCGCAACCTTCGCTTGAAGTGGTTCGGCGGTGCTCCCACGCTACGGGCGCCTGGCTTCTGGCAGAGGATTGACTCGTGGATCGGTTGGGGCATGTTTGTGCTCAGCCTGTTCGGCCTGTTCGGCCTGTTTGCACTGTTCTGGAGTCGGCGGTTGACGGTGGCGGTCCGGCAGCGGTTCGAGGCGCAAAGGAGCCTGAGCGATCAGCTCGCATTCCAGCATGCCCTGATGGATGCCATGCCGGACCCGATGTTTGTCCGGGATCTGCAAGGGCGTTTGATCATGTGCAACAAAAGTTATGAGGACGCCTTGTCGACACGTTTTGACCGGATGCAGGGGCGGCAGTTGATCGAAGTCGATGTCATGCCCAGACAAACCGCAGAATTGTTGCATAGCGAGCTTCTGGCGCAGTTGACTACACGCAGGACGCGCTTCTTCGAGCGTCAATTGTTGTTCAAGGAGGGCGTCAGGGATATCTACCAGTGGGCGGTGCCGTTTTACACGGCGGATGGCCAGCTCCAAGGATTGTTGGGTGGTTGGGCTGACATCGCCCGGCGCACCCGACAGACGTGATGGCTGCGTTTTTTCTCTGTCATGTTCGCCGTGCATGCTCACTTGACTGGGTGGCAGGTTCGCCTGCGGACAGTAGTACCCAGAACTTTCTTCTCGGGCCAGCGGTCATTTGTTGTAGGCATGCCCCAGACACGTTGTATTCGGACTATTGAGTGGTGATCGGGATGGAAAGTATCAGTCTGTTGCTCGGTGAGGCGCTGAGCCCGTATCAGGTTACCTTGACCCCGTCTGGCATTCGTGGCGAATGGCGGGTGACCCTGAAGAATGCTGTCGGCACGACCGTTGTCGAGCGCGAGTTCAATCAGGCCCAGTTGAGTGACAAGCGCCAGCTGACGGATGTGGTCGACGGTTTGCATCGCGACGTGCTGATCGCTGAGGGACGCCTTGAGCCTTGTGTCATCGCGGCATTGCGTCATGCGGCGCAGGACAAGCTTCTGGCCAGCCGCAATTGAACGGTTTTTTGTGGGAACCTTCCTGCGTCCAGGTCAGTCAGACTTTGTAACAGCAGGATGAAGCATTGTGCTCCGGTGCTTGTAGCTTGCTGTTACTGGTCTCCAAGCAGGCCACGTTAAACCCCGGGTCGTCTCCCCACTTCTCGGGGTTTCTTTTTGCCCGGAATTTCTCATGGCTGCGGCAGATGGTCGAAAAACGCCTTGGTGTCTTTCAGGTAATCGCTGCGGCTATCGGGATCCAGCCAGGCGGCGTAGGCCTCATCGAGGCGTTCGCGGGGAAGGGTGCGCAACACCTGATTGATGTCGACAATGGCCTGTCGGCCCTGTGGCGTATCGGTACAACCGATGTAGCCGGACAGGTATTTGCCCGTGCCATGGATCGGATAGAACTGCAATTCATCCTCGGCGATGCCTTGCAATGAGGCCTGGTAGCGAATTTCCGGGCGATAGCCCAGCAGCAGGCGCAAGCGTCCCAGGCGCTGCATTTGCAGCAGGCTGCCCAAGGCGTCGTTGCCGTAATGGGGAGCCAGTGCATCGACTGGCGCTTGTTTGAGCAGCCCATCGAGGTATTCGCCGTAGTTGCGCTCGGCAATAACGCCCAGTTTTTCACGGCCGCTGGCGAGGAGCGCAGCCAGGTCCACTTCGCCATCCTTGATAAAGGGTGCCAGCACTTCCTGGTCAACGCGCCGCACGGCCAGGCCATTGCTCATGGCGCGGAAGACCGGAATGGAAAAGGCGATCCATTCTTCCCGTTCCTTGCTCCAGTTCAGCGCAGCGTCGCAGACGAGAGACGGTTCGTGGAGCATTTGCAGGCCACGCGCGCGATTGACCCTCATCACGCTGTGTTGGTACTGCGGCATGCCGGCAATCAACAGCAGCAGTAGTTGATCGATGACGCCCTGGCCTTTTTTCGGCCCGTCGAAGATCGTCAGCGGTGGCAGGTCGCGCTTGAGCCAGATCAGGTTTTCCTTGGGTTGCGCCAGGGCTGACGGGGTCAGTTCAAGGTACAAGAGTAAAATCGCCAGCATGCACAGCAGCCACCCGCCGCGCGACGGGTAGCGTCGAGCCGAGCGCCTGAGCCTAGATGGCTCCGTCTTTGCGCAACTGTGCAATCTGCGACGCGTCATAGCCAAGTTCCTGGAGTACCTGTGCGTTGTGCTCACCCAGTTGTGGCCCGACCCATTCACATTCACCGGGTGTCTCTGAGAGTTTCGGCACAATGCCTGGCATCTTGAAGTCTTTGCCGTCCGGCAGCTTGGCTTGCAGGAACATTTCCCGCGCCAGGTACTGGGGGTCATTGAACATGTCTTCGGCGCTGAAGATTCGACTGGCCGGCACGTCGGCCTGATTGAGTTGCGCCAGCACGGTGTCCAGCGGCAACGATTTGACCCAGCGATCGATGACGCCATAAATCTCGTCGCGTCGGGCATCGCGACCATCGTTGCTGGCAAGCTGTGGGTCGTTGGCCAGATCCTCCCGGCCAATGATCAGCATGAAACGTTTGAAAATCGCATCGCCATTGGCGCCGATCTGCACGTGTTTGCCGTCGGCACTGGTGTGGATCGAGGATGGGGTGATGCCCGGCATGATGTTACCTGTGCGTTCGCGGATGAAACCGAACACATCGAACTCCGGGACCATGCTTTCCATCATGGCGAAGATGGCTTCATACAGTGCCACGTCCACCACTTGGCCCTGGCCGCCGTTGACCTCGCGATGACGCAGGGCCATCAAGGCGCCGATCACGCCCCATAGCGCGGCTATCGAGTCGCCGATGGAAATGCCGGTGCGCACCGGTGGCCGATCCTCGAAACCGGTGATGTAGCGCAAGCCACCCATGGACTCACCGACCGCGCCAAAGCCGGGCTGGTCTTTCATCGGGCCGGTCTGGCCGAAACCCGACAGGCGCACCATGACCAGTTTCGGGTTCAAGGCGCTCAGGACGTCCCAGCCCAGGCCAAGTTTTTCCAAAACGCCGGGACGAAAGTTCTCGATCAGAATGTCTGCTTCGCTCAGCAGCTGTTTCAGAATCGCCTGGCCTTCAGGGTGCTTGAGATTGAGGGTCAGGGATTTCTTGTTGCGTGCCTGGACGAACCACCACAACGAAGTGCCTTCATACAATTTGCGCCACTTGCGCAACGGATCGCCGCCGTCCGGGGACTCGACCTTGATCACGTCGGCACCGAACTCGGCGCAAATGCGTGAGGCAAACGGGCCGGCAATCAAGGTGCCCAATTCGATGACTTTCAGACCGGAAAGCGGTTTGGCGGTGAACGGCATGCGAGATCCTGTAGGACAAGGTTGAGCGAATACAGCGTTTTAACATAGCCGACTGTCAGACGCTTGAGGTTGATCACCTTCGATTCGTGGATTGCCCGCCGCATCGGTTAGACTTGCCGCCTTTCCTCGTATCAAGAAGCCCGTTCATGGCCCAGCCGTCCACGACCTACAAGTTTGAACTGAACCTCACCGACCTCGACCGCAGCGTCTATGAGAACGTGAAGCAGACCATTGCCCGCCACCCTTCGGAAACCGAAGAGCGCATGACCGTTCGCCTGCTGGCCTACGCCCTCTGGTACAACGAGCAGTTGTCGTTCGGCCGTGGCCTGTCGGAAGTCGATGAACCTGCCTTGTGGGAAAAAAGCCTCGATGATCGTGTCCTGCACTGGATCGAAGTCGGCCAACCCGATGCCGAGCGCCTGACCTGGTGCTCGCGCCGCACTGAACGTACCAGCCTGTTGGCTTACGGCAGCTTGCGCGTATGGGAAGGCAAAGTGGTGCCCGCGGCGAAGAACCTGAAGAACGTCAACATCGCTGCCGTGCCTCAGGAAGCTCTGGAAACCCTGGCCAAGGACATGCCGCGCGTTATCAAGTGGGATGTGATGATCAGCGAAGGGACGATCTTCGTCACCGACGACCGTGGTCAGCACGAAGTCCAGTTGCAGTGGCTGGCCGGAGAGCGCGGCTGATTTTTCGCCACTGCACTGTGTCTCCCGGTTTTATCCTACGTATTGAAGAGAAGCTCCTGTCACCCCATGCGCATCGAACCTCGCTTGTTGCCCGATACCCTGCCATTCCTCGGTGATATTCCGCCACTGCTGACCCGCCTGTATGCGGCGCGGGGCGTGCAATCCGAAGCGGAGCTGGACAAGAGCCTGGCGCGGTTGATTCCGTTCCAGCAGCTCAAGGGCATCGATGCCGCCGTGGACTTGTTGGTGACGGCGCTCGAACAGCGCCAGCGCATTCTGATCGTCGGCGACTTCGATGCCGACGGCGCGACGGCCAGTACCGTGGGCACGCTGGGCCTGCGTCTGCTGGGGGCGGCGCATGTCGATTATCTGGTGCCCAACCGTTTCGACTACGGCTATGGCCTGACCCCGGAGATCGTCACGGTCGCGCTGGAGCGTCAGCCTCATTTGCTGATCACCGTGGACAACGGCATCTCCAGTGTCGAAGGCGTGGCGGCGGCGAAAAAGGCCGGGCTCAAGGTGCTGGTAACCGATCACCACTTGCCCGGTGACGAACTGCCCTTGGCTGATGCCATCGTCAACCCGAACCAGCCGGGTTGCGCATTCCCGAGCAAGGCGCTGGCCGGTGTCGGAGTGATTTTCTATGTGCTGATGGCCCTGCGTGCGCGGTTGCGCGAGCTCGGCTGGTACACCACCAAGCCACAGCCGAACATCGGCGAATTGCTCGATCTGGTGGCCTTGGGCAGCGTGGCCGACGTGGTGCCGCTGGATGCCAACAACCGGATTCTGGTGCATCAGGGCCTGGAGCGGATTCGTGCCGGACGTGCGCGGCCGGGGATCAAGGCGATCCTCGAAGTGGCCAAGCGCGACCCTGCGCGCATCACTTCCACCGACCTGGGTTTCATTGTCGGCCCGCGCCTGAATGCGGCAGGGCGCCTGGATGACATGAGCCTGGGCATCGAATGCCTGCTGACTGAAGAAGCGGGTCTGGCCCGTGAGATGGCTGCTCAATTGGACGGCATGAACCAGGATCGCAAGTCCATCGAGCAGGGCATGCAGCGCGAAGCTCTGGCGCAGCTCAAGGAGTTGCCGGAGGAGTCGATGCCGTTCGGATTGTGCCTGTTCGATCCCGAGTGGCACCAGGGCGTCATCGGTATTCTCGCGTCGCGGATGAAAGAGCGTTATTTCCGCCCGACCATCGCTTTTGCCGATGCCGGAGATGGCCTGCTCAAGGGCTCGGGGCGTTCGGTCCAGGGCTTTCACATCCGCGACGCCCTGAGCGTGGTGGCGGCGCAGTATCCGAACCTGATCACCAAGTACGGCGGCCACGCGATGGCGGCCGGCCTGACGCTGCCGGAGGCGAACTTCCCGTTGTTCGCCGAAGCCTTTGACGCTGAAGTGCGTCGGCAACTGCGCGAAGAGGACCTGACTGGCCGCCTGTTGTCGGACGGCACGCTGGCGGTGGAAGAGTTTCACCTGGAGCTGGCCCGTGCCCTGCGGCATGCCGGTCCTTGGGGGCAGCACTTCCCGGAGCCGTTGTTTCATGGGGTGTTCCAGTTGGTCGAGCAGCGGGTTGTGGGTGAACGGCACCTTAAAGTCGTGCTCAAAAGTGAATGTGGTTCCGTGAAGCTCGACGGCATCGCTTTCGGGATCGACCGCGACATCTGGCCGAATCCGACCGTCAAGTGGGTGGAACTGGCCTACAAACTCGACCTCAACGAGTTTCGGGGCAACGAGACTGTGCAACTGATGATTGCCCACATCGAGCCGCGTTGACCCGAAACCTCTGCAGGAGCGAGCACGCTCGCGATGGACGTTAACGATGGCGCTGGGGACCTGATGCCCCGCGGTGTCTTGTCGTCCATCGCGAGCTTGCTCGCTCCTACAGGGGGGCGACATCCCTCGATGTCGACTAGGCTCTAAGCACTGCTTGATTTTAGCCTTGTGACGTCTTGTCGAATTTTTTGCCCGCGGGGGCGGGTGCCGTACCTTTTTCCTGTCACTCGTCGACTATTCAAACAGAACCTGGAGCCTGCCCACTGATTCGAGAGGTGCCCCATGAGTCTGCTGCTTGAACCCTTTACCCTTCGCCAATTGACCCTGCCCAACCGTATCGCGGTATCGCCGATGTGCCAGTACTCCAGTGCCGACGGCCTGGCCAATGACTGGCACCTGGTCCACCTCGGCAGCCGCGCTGTCGGCGGGGCCGGGCTGGTGTTTACCGAAGCCACGGCGGTCACCGCCGACGGCCGTATCACTGCTCAGGACCTCGGCCTGTGGAATGACGAGCAGATCGAACCCCTGCAACGCATCACCCGTTTCATCAGTGCCCAGGGCGCCGTTGCCGGCATTCAACTGGCCCATGCCGGGCGCAAGGCCAGCACCCACAGGCCATGGCTCGGCAAGCATGGTAGCGTCAAGCCCGACGAGGGCGGCTGGGTGCCGGTCGGGCCTTCACCGATTGCGTTCGATCCTCAACACACACAACCCAGGCCGCTGGATGACGCTGAGATCGCCAAGGTGATCCAGGCCTTTGTCGATGCGGCAAAACGCTCACTGACGGCCGGTTTCAAGGTGGTCGAGGTGCACGCCGCCCATGGTTACCTGTTGCATCAGTTCCTTTCGCCGTTGAGCAACCAGCGGCGCGATCAATATGGCGGTTCGTTCGAAAATCGAATTCGGCTGGTGTTGCAGGTCACCGAAGCGGTGCGTGCGGTGTGGCCTGAAGAGTTGCCGGTGTTTGTCCGGGTCTCGGCCACTGACTGGGTGGAAGACGGCTGGAACCCGGATGAAACCGTGGAGCTGGCGCGCCGCCTCAAAGCCTTGGGTGCGGACCTGATCGATGTCTCGTCGGGGGGAACAGCGGTGAATGCCGAAATTCCCACAGGCCCCGGTTATCAGACTCGCTTCGCCGAACGTGTGCGCAAGGAATCGGGCATGGCCACCGGCACAGTGGGCATGATCACTGAGCCGGCCCAGGCCGAGCACATCCTGCGTACCTGTCAGGCGGACATCATCTTCCTGGCCCGTGAGTTGTTGCGTGATCCGTACTGGGCGTTGCATGCAGATGACGACCTGGGCGGGCACAAGGCCGTGTGGCCGGCGCAGTACCAGCGGGCGACTCACCGCGAGCAGCCCATCCACGAATCGGATTTGCGCGACTGAAATCCATCGATACGAAAAAGCCCCTGAATCGCGAGATCCAGGGGCTTTTGTTTATGCCAGTGAGCGATCAGGCCGCTTCGATCTTGCTGCGGTTCTGTTCGACCTGGTTCAGGTAGTCCTTGAGCTTTTCCTGCTCGGCCACCGTTGTGAACAGGCCGAGCTTGCTGCGACGCCAAAGGATGTCGTGGGCGCTGGTTGCCCATTCTTCGCTGCACAGGTAGTCGACTTCGCGGGTGTAGAGACCGCCGCCGATGTGTTCGCCCAGATCGCTGAGGTCCTGTACGCCTTCGAGCATGCGCCAGGTACGGCTGCCATAGCTGGTGGCCCAGCGGCGAGCGATCTCGCTCGGTACCCAGTCGAACTGGTCGCGGATACGCGAACTCAAGGCTTGCGGGGTAGTCATGTCTTCACCGCCCGGCAGCGTGGCGCTGGCGGTCCAGCCTGGCTGGATGTGCTTGAAGTAGGGCGCCAGTTGCGCCAGTGCCGACTCGGCCAGTTTGCGATAAGTGGTGAGCTTGCCGCCGAATACGGAGAGCAACGGCGCTTCTTCGCCGCTGCCGGACAGCGCCAGGGTGTAATCGCGGGTCACGGCCGACGGGTTGTCGGATTCGTCGTTGCACAGCGGGCGCACACCGGAATAGCTGTGCAGGATGTCGTCGCGGCTGATCTGCTTTTTGAAGTGGGCATTGACCACGTTCATCAGATAATCGGTTTCACCGTCGGTAATCGCAACGGCTGCCGGATCGCCAGTGTATTCCCGGTCGGTGGTGCCGATCAGTGTGAAGCGGTTCAGGTACGGAATGGTGAACACGATGCGCTGATCTTCGTTTTGCAGGATGTGCGCGTGTTCGCCTTCATACAGTTTTGGCACGATCAGGTGGCTGCCCTGGATCAGGCGGATGCCGTAAGGCGATTCCATCTTCAGGTCATCGCGAATGAACTTCGCAACCCAGGGGCCGGCCGCATTGACCAATGCCTTGGCGCGGATCGAAAACAGGCTGCCATCGGCGCGCTCCAGGTGAAGGTGCCACAGGCCTTTGGTCCGGCGCGCGCTGACGCAGCGAGTCCGGGTGTGAATGTGGGCGCCTTTTTCCCGGGCGGCCATGGCGTTCAACACCACCAGGCGCGCGTCGTCGACCCAGCAGTCGGAGTATTCGAAGCCTTTGGTGATCTCGCTTTTCAGTGCGCTGTCGGGGCCGAATTTCAGGCCTTTCGAACCTTGCAGTTGCTCGCGCTTGCCCAGGTTGTCATAGAGGAACAGACCGGCGCGAATCATCCAGGCCGGGCGCAAGTGTGGGCGGTGTGGCAACACGAAGCGCATTTGCTTGACGATGTGCGGAGCCTTGGCCAACAGCACTTCACGTTCGGCCAGTGCTTCGCGCACCAGGCGGAATTCGTAATGTTCGAGGTAACGCAGGCCGCCGTGGATCAGCTTGCTGCTGGCCGACGAGGTATGGCTGGCCAGGTCATCCTTTTCGCAAAGGAACACCGAGAGGCCGCGACCGGCGGCATCCGCTGCGATCCCCACGCCATTGATGCCGCCACCGATGACGGCGATATCGTAGACCTCGGCAAGAGGGGGTGCAGGCAAGGTAGAAGTGGGCATCGGCACGGCCTCGGATATCTTTGATGTTCTGTATTTGAATTCGAACATTTATGTTCATTTACGAAAATACTAGCCCATAAAGACGCGCGCAGCCAGTCAGCTTCGATTGAAAATACTCATCGAAGGGCCGGTAAAGGAAAATATTCGAACATTGAACGTGGAGGAAGGGCGTGTTGAAGTGGGATTTACTGTAGGGACCAGCCTGCTGGCGATGGCGTACTCAAGGGCACCATCGCCAGCAGGCTGGCTCCTACAGGTTGTTTAACCGCCTTCGGCGTTAAACAACTTCCAGCCGGACCTTGTGCTGGTGCAACAGCTGCGCCAGCGCCGGGGAAGGTTGCCGGTCGGTGACCAGGCAATCGACCAGGCTGATCGGCCCCAGGCGAATCATGGCGTTGCGCCCGAACTTGCTGGAGTCGGCCGCGAGGATCACTTGTCGGGCATTGGCGATGATCGCCTGGGATACCCGCACCTCCTGATAGTCGAAATCCAGCAGGCTGCCGTCTTCATCGATGCCGCTGATGCCGACCAGGGCGAAATCGACCTTGAACTGGTTGATGAAGTCGACACTGGCCTGACCCACCACGCCGCCGTCGCGCCGCACGTTGCCGCCGGTCAGCAGCACGTCGAAGTCGTCCTTGGCGCTGAGCATCGAAGCCACATGCAGGTTGTTGGTGATGATTTTCAGGTGACTGTGGTTGAGCAGTGCTCGGGCAATGGATTCGGTGGTCGTGCCGATGTTGATGAACAGCGAGGCATGGTCGGGAATCTGCGCGGCAATGGCTTCGCCGATACGCTGTTTCTCATCGCGCATCTGATCGGCGCGCATGGCGTAGGCGGTGTTTTCAACGCTGGAGTCGTAAGCTGCGCCGCCGTGATAGCGACGCAACAAATTGGCTTCCGCGAGCTGATTGATGTCGCGGCGGATGGTTTGCGGTGTAACAACGAACAACGTGGCCATTTCCTCGATGCTGACATAGCCGCGTTCGCGAACCAGCTCGAGGATTTGCTGCTGACGGGGAGGCAGATTCATGGGGCGTCCTTTGGGCTGCCGTGCAAAATTTGCCCATGATGACGCAGGAATCTGCTCCCGACCAGTTCCACCGTGTCGCGGCTTATTCAGCCTCGTCTTCAACGGCCCAATCGCGGGTGCGGCTGACGGCTTTTTTCCAACCAGCGTAGAGTTTTTCCTTTGCCGTTTCATCCAGCGTCGGCTCGAACTGGCGTTCGATCACGGCCTTGCCGCGCAACTCCTCCAGGCTGCCCCAGAAGCCACAGGCCAGGCCTGCCAGGTATGCCGCGCCGAGTGCCGTGGTTTCGCGCATTTGCGGGCGCTCGACCTGGGTGCCGAGGATGTCGGCCTGGAACTGCATGAGGAAATTGTTGGCCACTGCACCACCATCCACGCGCAGTGCCTTGAGGCGTTCGCCGGAGTCCTGCTGCATGGCGTCGAGCACGTCGCGGGTCTGGTAGGCGATCGACTCCAGTGCCGCACGAATGATGTGATCCACGCGAACACCACGGGTCAGGCCGAACAACGCGCCTCGGGCGTACGGGTCCCAGTACGGTGCGCCAAGACCGGTAAAGGCCGGCACCAGGTACACACCGTTGCTGTCCTTGACCTTGTTGGCGAAGTACTCGGTGTCGTGGGCGTCATTGATGATCTTCAGTTCATCGCGCAGCCATTGCACGGTGGAACCGCCGTTGAACACTGCGCCCTCCAGCGCGTAAGCGACTTCGCCGCGAGGGCCGCAAGCGATGGTGGTCAGCATGCCGTGTCGGGATTTCACCGCTTTTTCGCCGGTGTTCATCAGCAGGAAGCAGCCAGTGCCATAGGTGTTTTTCGCCTGGCCTGGCTCGACGCACATCTGGCCGAACAGGGCCGCTTGCTGGTCGCCGGCAATGCCGCCGATGGCGATGCCGCTTTTGGTGTGGCCGTAGATTTCGGACGACGATTTGACCGCCGGGAGCATCTCGCGCGGGATGTCGAGGACTTCCAGCATCTTCGTGTCCCACTCCAGGGTGTGGATGTTGAAGAGCATGGTGCGCGACGCGTTGGTGTAGTCGGTAACATGCACCTTGCCGCCGCTGAATTTCCAGATCAGCCAGCTGTCGACGGTGCCGAACAACAGTTCACCGTTGCGTGCGCGCTCGCGGCTGCCTTCGACGTTATCGAGGATCCACTTGAGCTTGGTGCCGGAGAAGTATGGATCGGTGACCAGGCCGGTGGTTTCGCTGATGTATTGCTCGTGGCCATCGCGTTTGAGTTGCTGGCAGATCTCGGTGCTGCGTCGGCACTGCCAGACGATTGCGTTGTAGATCGGGCGGCCGGTGTTCTTGTCCCAGACAACCGTGGTTTCGCGCTGGTTGGTGATGCCGATGGCAGCCACCTGGTCGTGGTGCAGGCCGGCTTGTGCCAGTGCCTCGACCATCACGGCGCTTTGGGTGGCGAAGATCTCCATCGGATCATGCTCGACCCAGCCAGCTTGGGGGTAATGCTGTGCGAACTCCCGTTGGGCAGTGCAGACCACGTTCGCGTCGCGGTCGAAAATGATCGCGCGAGAGCTGGTCGTACCCTGATCGAGGGCAATGATGTAGTTCTTATTCTGTGTGTCGGTCATGTCGATTGCCTTGGACGAAGTAAGGGAGTGAGGTCTGGCGCGTGATCCGAGGGCACGTGCCTACGGTATCAAGAAGTTCTGGGTTTGCCGTCAATGGCTGGTGTTTCATCCTTCGCAGCAGTTACGGCGCCAGTCAGATGACGGGCAATCAGCCCGCGATAGGCAGCGGCGCCGAGGCAGGCACCGACAATCGGTGCAAAAACAGGAATCAGGAAGTACGGAATATCGCGTCCGCCAGTGAAGGAAATTTCACCCCAGCCAGCGAAGAAAGTCATCAGTTTAGGGCCGAAGTCCCGCGCCGGGTTCATGGCGAAGCCGGTCAGCGGTCCCATCGAACTGCCGATCACCGCAATCAGCAGGCCGATCAGCAGCGGTGCCAGCGGGCCTTTTGGCAGGCCGTTGTTGTCGTCGGTCAAGGACATGATCACGCCCATCAGGATGGCCGTGATGATGACTTCGACCAGAAAGGCCTGAGCGGTGGTCAGCACGGGATTAGGGAAGGTGGAAAACACCGAAGCCAATTCAAGGCTGGCCTGGGTACCGCGAACCATGTGATGCGTTTGTTCGAATTCGAAGAACAGATTGCTGTAGAGCGTGTAAACCAACATCGCGCCACAGAACGCCCCGGCCACTTGGGCGAGTACGTAGAAAGGCAGTTTGCGCTTTTCGAAATCCGTAAAAATGCTCAGTGCAATGCTGACGGCAGGGTTCAGGTGCGCCCCGGAAACCCCGGCGGTGAGGTAGATCGCCATGCTGACGCCGACGCCCCAGATAATGCTGATTTCCCACAAGCCAAAACTGGCACCCGCGACTTTGAGCGCGGCAACGCAACCCGTACCAAAAAAGATCAGCAGCGCCGTACCCAGAAACTCGGCCATGCATTGGCTCGAGAGCGACGGTTGTTGTAAAGCGGATGTCATTGAAACCTCATTTTTCTTGTTGTCTGGCGCTTGTCCCATCGTGGTCGAAGCGCGGTTTTCGCCGAGGCAGGATTCTCATCCTGATCGCGGTTTACTGCTGGGTGCTGCGGTAGGATGTTTCGTACAGTTTCATAAACGAAAAAATATAGACAAGAAACACTGCTGTCAAAGGTCGAAAGTGAACCGTCGGTCATAAAGAAACTATTCGTCGCATGAATGAACGAGTCATTGAATGATGGAAAAGCCGGGCTGTGGCGTTATGGATGTGCTGCCCTGGAGCCTTTTAACGATCAGATGTCCTAGAATCCGGCGCAGTGTTTTTCTTCTGCCGCCCAGTCTGGAGCTGTCATGACCCCCGCATTGGATTTGTTGAAAAAGGTTCGGGCCGAACATCGCGTACACAGTTACGAACATGACCCGAAGGCCGCTTCCTATGGTCTGGAAGCTGCGGAAAAACTCGGGCTCGACCCGGCGCAGGTGTTCAAGACCTTGCTGGCAGCCAGCGAAAAAGGCGAGTTGCTGGTGGCCGTGGTGCCGGTTGTCGGTAGTCTGGACTTGAAAGGGCTGGCCCATGCCGCTGGCGTGAAAAAGGTCGAAATGGCCGATCCGGCAGCGGCGCAGCGTTCCACTGGCTATCTGTTGGGCGGCATCAGTCCGCTGGGGCAGAAAAAGCGTTTGCGTACTTTCATCGATAATTCAGCCCAGCCCTTCGCCAGCATTTTTGTCAGTGCGGGTCGACGCGGGCTGGAAGTCGAACTGGCACCGGCCGTGCTGGCCGAGCACACCCAGGCGAAGTTTGCCGATATCGGTCGTGCTTGAAGAACCCGCGTTGCGCTGTATGGTGAAAATCAGCCTGCTCTGTCACTGGTGCCGGTTCGGCCGGCGCGGCATGCTCGACGGTCTGACAAAGGGAGAAGGTTATGCAGCTTGAGTTTCATCAGGTCGACGCGTTCAGCAATCAGCCATTCAGTGGCAACCCGGCGATGGTCTATCGGCTCGATGCCTGGCTCGCCGATGAATTGATGCAGAAGATTGCCGCAGAGCACAACCTCGCCGAAACGGCGTTTGTCGTGCGTGAAGGGCAGGGCTGGCACATCCGCTGGTTTACGCCGACCACCGAAGTGCCATTGTGCGGGCACGCGACGCTGGCCAGTGCCTATGTGTTGTTTGAGGTCTATAAAGAACCCGTCGAGCGACTGGATTTCACCTGTAGATCCGGCCCGTTGAGCGTGACCCGTGAAGATGGGCGCCTGTGGCTGGATTTCCCGTCGATCATCCCCTCGGAGATCGGCGTGACCCTGGATGTCGAGCGTGCCCTCGGCGTCGAGGCTGTCGATGTGCTGGGCTCGAATGAGTTGTTCGTGGTGCTGGAGTCTGAGCAGGCAGTGCTCGACTGCAAGCCGGACATGGTGGCGCTGGCGAATTTGCCATGGTTGGGCGCCATCGTCACTGCACGAGGTGACCAGCACGATTTCGTGTCCCGCTATTTCGCCCCGGCGATCGGCATCAACGAAGACCCGGTGACCGGATCGACCCATTGCCTTCTGATTCCATACTGGTCGGAGCGTTTGGGCAAATCGAGCCTGACGGCCTGTCAGCGCTCGGCGCGGGGCGGTGAGTTGTTCTGCAGGCTGGAAGGCGATCGGGTGAAGATCGGTGGGGATGCGACGCTCGTAGCAAGCGGAACGCTGATGCTGGGCTGATCCAAAACCTCTGTAGGAGCGGGTGCCCGCTTGCGGCACGCTCGCGATGGAGGCACAGGCACCGCGGGGTGTCAGGCAGCCAGTGTCATCGTTAACGTCCATCGCGAGCTTGCTCGCTCCTACAGGGGGTGGTGTTTAGTTGGCTGTGCTGTAGCGCCGGACACCTGATTCAACAACGGGAATCTGCGCCGCCATGCTGCCTGACGCCTGGAACAACACCAGGTGTTCGGCTGCGACACGAATACCTACATCCGTCCCGACCTGGCGATCGACATGGCTCGGGAAGATCGATTCCAGCTGTGCGCCTGTCGGCAGTTGCAAGCGATACAGGGTCGACGCCCCCAGGAATGTCTTGCCAGCGATTCGCGCCTTCAATGCGCTGTCCGGTGCATAGACGATATCGTCCGGGCGCAGCAGCACATCCACCGCGCCACCTACCGGCCAGGTGTAGGCCCGGTTGCCGCGCAACTCACCCAGTTCGGTTTGCACCGACTCGGGGCTGCTCAACTGACCGCGAATGAAATAGCCCTGGCCGATGAAGCTGGCCACAAAGGGTGTCAGCGGTTCGTGATACAGGTTGTAGGGCGTATCCCACTGTTCCAGTCGACCTTCCTTGAACACGCCAACGTGGTCGCTGACCGCGAAGGCTTCTTCCTGGTCGTGAGTCACCAGAATCGCGCTGGTGCCACGGGCCTTGAGGATGTCGCGTACTTCGTGGCTGAGCTTGCGGCGCAATTCGCCATCGAGGTTGGAGAACGGTTCGTCGAGCAAAAGCAGTTGCGGTTCCGGCGCCAGGGCGCGGGCCAGGGCGACACGTTGCTGTTGCCCGCCGGAAAGCTCATGGGGGAAGCGTTTGCCGAGGTTCTTCAGGTTGACCAGTTCCAGCATTTCTTCGGTAACGCGATCCATTTGCGGATGCTTGCGAATGCCGAAGGCGATGTTGTCTGCCACGCTCAAATGTGGAAAGAGTGCGTAGTCCTGGAACACCATGCCGATACGACGTTTTTCCGGGGCAAGGGTGAAACCGGCGCTGGAGATGGTCTCGCCAGCCAGCTGGATTTCGCCTTCATGCACCGGTTCGAAGCCGGCGATCGCCCGCAGCGTGGTGGTCTTGCCGCAGCCCGAAGAACCCAGCAGGCAACCAATGTCGCCGGCGTTCAAATGCAGGTTCAGGTTCTGCACGACGCGCTGGTCTTGATAGCCGCAAGCGAGGTTACGCAGGTTAAGCAGTAATGGCTGGCTCATGCGTGGTGATACGCCGGTTCGACGAGGAATTCGAGCAGGGCTTTTTGCGCATGAAGACGGTTTTCGGCTTGATCCCAGGCCACCGAGCGTTTGTCGTCGAGCAGGTCGACGCTGATTTCTTCGCCGCGGTGCGCCGGCAGGCAGTGCATGAACAGCACATCGTCAGCGGCCAGGTCGAGCAGGGCGCGGTTGACCTGGTACGGTGCGAACAGTTTCAGGCGCTTGGCGGTTTCCTCTTCCTGGCCCATGGAGGTCCAGACGTCGGTGCTCACCAGATGTGCACCGCGCACGGCATCTTTCGGGTCGCGTACGATGGTGACCCGATCGCCGGCCTTGGCCACGAATTCAGGATTGGGCTCGTAGCCTTCCGGGCAGGCAACGCGCAACTGGAAGTCGAACTGGATCGCCGCTTCTATATAGCTGTTGCACATGTTGTTGCCATCGCCGATCCAGGCCACGGTCTTGCCCTGAATGGAACCGCGGTGTTCGAGGAACGTCTGCATGTCCGCCAGCAACTGGCACGGATGCAGGTCATCGGACAGGCCATTGATGACGGGTACGCGGGAGTTGGCGGCGAATTCGGTCAGGGTGCTGTGGGCAAAGGTACGAATCATCACCGCGTCGAGCATACTCGACATGACGATGGCGCAGTCTCCGATCGGCTCGCCGCGACCCAGTTGGGTGTCACGTGGCGACAGGAAGATTGCCTGGCCGCCGAGCTGGATCATGCCGGCCTCGAAGGAGATCCGGGTGCGGGTCGAGGATTTCTCGAAAATCATCCCCAGGACGCGGTTTTTCAGAGGCTCGAACAGTACGCCGCGGTTACGCAGGTCCTTGAGCTCAACGCCTCGACGGATCACGCTGACCAGCTCTTCGGGCGTGCAATCCATCAGGGAGAGAAAGTGCCTTGCGCTCATCATTGACTACCTTTTTGCTACAAACCGCAGATGCTCAAAGCCTTGTTTATCGGAACAACGGGCGAGACCTGCGGCGTAAGCCGCACGGGGCGACGAAATAGGGGAAGGCGCGATCTTATAATTAAATGTCGCGTCTTACCAATAGGGCTACAGTTTTTAGGGAGTTTCAGAGGTGCTACGGGTTCACCGAGGTAGCGCTTTGAAGCCTGATTCCTTATAGCAGCGGCTCATTTGTACACCGGCCTCTCGGGGCTTGGCAATCAAACGGGGCGGCAATGGTGTGATGGCAGTCGGTTTCTGACCTGTCATTCATCAGGGCCAGGCTCGCTGAGCACTGGCGCCGGGCGGCCATCGGCTGGCCTGATGACCCTCGATTCACAAGATGAACGTCGCTGGCGTGGTAGCGGGCCTGGCGCCATAGTTTTGTTTCCGCGGCCAACGTTGCCCGCCCATAACAAGACAGAGACTGGCCATGACCAAGACTCTCCATCACCGTGCCTGCCATTTGTGCGAAGCCATCTGTGGCCTGACCATCGAAACCTCCGAGGTCGAAGGCGGTAGCGTCCAGATCACGTCGATCAAGGGCGACCCCCAGGACACGTTCAGTCGTGGGCACATCTGCCCAAAGGCGGTGGCGCTGCAAGACATCCAGAACGATCCGGATCGCCTGCGCCAGCCGATGCAGCGGGTGGGCAATGAATGGCGGCCTATCGAGTGGGAAGCGGCATTCGATCTGGTCGCCGAACGCCTCGCTGCAATTCAGGAGCATCACGGACAAAATGCCGTGGCGGTCTATCAAGGCAACCCGAGCGTGCACAATTACGGGCTGATGACCCACAGCAATTACTTCCTCGGCCTGCTGAAGACCCGCAACCGTTTTTCTGCGACGTCGGTCGATCAGTTACCCCATCACCTGTCCAGCCATTTGATGTACGGCCATGGTTTGTTGCTGCCGATCCCGGACATCGATCACACCGATTTCATGCTGATCCTTGGCGGCAACCCGCTGGCTTCGAACGGCAGCATCATGACCGTGCCGGATGTGGAAAAGCGTTTGAAGGCGATACAGGCCCGCGGCGGCAAAGTGGTGGTGGTCGACCCGCGTCGCAGTGAAACGGCGGCCATTGCCGATCAGCATCTGTTCGTGCGTCCGGGTGGGGATGCTGCGTTGTTGTTCGGGCTGCTCAACACCTTGTTCGCAGAAGGTCTGACCCGCGACAGTCATCTGCCGGTAGACGGTCTGGAGGAAGTGCGGGAGGTTGTAGCGCCATTCACCGCCGAAACCATGAGCCCGTTGTGCGCCGTGCCGGCCGGGCAGATCCGCCAATTGGCGAGGGACTTTGCCGCGGCACCGAGTGCTGTCTGCTATGGCCGCATGGGCGTTTCGACCCAGGCTTTCGGTACGCTGTGTCACTGGGTGGTGCAGTTGATCAACCTGGTCACCGGTAACCTTGATCGCGTGGGAGGGGCCTTGTGCACCGAGCCGGCGGTGGACCTGGTGGCGTCGACCTCGGGCGGGCATTTCAATCGGTGGCAGAGCCGGGTGTCCGGGCGCCCGGAATACGCCGGAGAACTGCCGGTCTCGGCACTGGCCGAAGAGATGCTCACCGAAGGCGAGGGGCAGGTCCGTGCGCTGATCACCGTGGCGGGCAATCCGGTGTTGTCCACGCCCAATGGCCGAAAGCTCGAGCAGGCACTGGAGGGGTTGGAGTTCATGGTCAGCGTCGACCTGTACATCAATGAAACCACGCGTTATGCCGACCTGATCCTGCCGTCCACGTCAGCGCTGGAAAACGACCATTACGACACCACGTTCAACCTGTTTGCGGTGCGCAACGTCAGTCGTTTCAATCGCGCCATCCTCGCCAAACCCAAAGGCGCGTTGCACGACTGGGAAATCTTCGTCGGACTGGCCAAGGCATTTGCCGCCAGGACCGGCAAAGAGTTGAAGCCCACCATTGCTCCCGCGCAAATGATCGATCGCGGCCTGCGCATGGGGATGTACGGCGACACGTCAGCGCACAAGCTGTCGCTGGCGACGTTGTTCGATCATCCCCATGGCGTCGATCTGGGCGCGCTCAAGCCTAACCTTGCACCGCGGCTGAAGACTGCCAATCAACGCATCCAGGCCGCGCCGGCCGCGATTCTCGCTGACCTGGCGCGCTTTGCAGACTTGAAGGCACCCGCCGCCGACGAGTTGTTGATGATTGGCCGCCGGCATGTGCGCAGCAACAACTCATGGATGCATAACTATCATCGGTTGGTGAAGGGCAAGCCACGTCATCAGTTGCTGATGCATCCGGACGATCTGGCAGTTCGCGGGCTGAGCGACGGGCAGCGCGTAAGGGTCAGTTCGCGGGTGGGTGTGATTGAAGTCGAAGTGCTTGGCAGTCTGGACATGATGAAAGGCGTGGTCAGCCTGCCACATGGCTGGGGCCATGCACGGCCCGGCGTGCAGATGTCGATTGCCAGCAGTCAGCCAGGCTCCAGCGCCAATGATCTGACCGACGAATGCCAGATTGACGAATTGTCGGGAAATGCCGCGCTCAATGGTGTTCCGGTAACCGTGGCAGCTGCTTGAATCAGTCTGACGGAGAGACCGAGCAGGGCGCTCGGCTTTCCGTTACAATGCGCCACCGTGCCGACCCATGAGTCGGAAAGTTCAGCCGAGGTGCTCCATGGATATCATCGAAACGATTAAAGAGCAGATTGCCAACAACACCATTCTGCTTTACATGAAAGGCTCGCCGAATGCCCCGCAGTGCGGCTTCTCCGCAAAAGCCGCGCAGGCCGTGATGGCTTGTGGCGAAAAGTTCGCGTACGTGGACATCCTGCAGAACCCGGAAATCCGCGCCAACCTGCCAAAATACGCCAACTGGCCGACCTTCCCACAACTGTGGGTTGCCGGTGAGCTGGTCGGCGGTAGCGATATCATGATTGAGATGGCTGCTGACGGTTCGCTGCAGAGCCTGATCAAGGACGCTGCTGCAAAAGCTGCTGCTCCAAAGACCGAAGCCTGATTACGTTTCTCTGTAGGAGCGAGCAGGCTCGCGATGGACGTCAACGATGACGCTGGCTGCCTGATGCCCCGAGGTGTCTGGTCCACCATCGCGAGCGTGCCGCAAGCGGGCACCCGCTCCTACAGGTACAGCGCAGGCAATAAAAAGCCCCGCCACTCGATAGAGGGCGGGGCTTTTTATTATGTCGAGATTAATGGCGCAGAACTTACTCGTCGTCGCCCATTTGCGATTGCAGGTAGTTCTCGATACCGATCTTGTCGATCAGGCCCAACTGGGTTTCCAGCCAGTCGATATGTTCTTCTTCGGACTCGAGAATATCTTCAAGCAGTTCACGGCTACCGAAGTCGCCAACTGTTTCGCAATGAGCGATGGCGGCTTTCAGGTCGGCGTGGCCGGTTCTTTCGATTTTCAGGTCGCACTCAAGCATTTCCTTGGTGTGCTCGCCGATCAGCAGCTTGCCCAGGTCCTGGACGTTGGGAATTCCCTCGAGGAACAGGATGCGCTTGATCAGCTTGTCCGCGTGCTTCATCTCGTCGATGGATTCGTGGTACTCGTGCTTGCCGAGTTTGTTCAGGCCCCAATCTTCATACATGCGCGCATGCAGGAAATATTGATTGATCGCGACCAGCTCATTGGCAAGGATCTTGTTGAGATGCTGGATGACTGTAATGTCGCCTTTCATGATGGGGTCCTGCCCTGTGCTAGCTGTCAATACAACAGAGTTTGAGCCGCGTAATTGTTAGTGTCAAACCTAAGTTATTGAAACTTATATGAAAATTAATCGGAATAAGAATGTTTGTGTTCCGCGTCTAGAGCATAACCAGTTGATTTTCAGACATAAAAAAACCGGACATATGTCCGGTTCTTTGAAATTCGAAATTCAAGCGGCTGTAAATTCTGCTGGATATGGAATTGCAGCCTGGGCCGTTTGCAATTTGGTCAGGGTCTCGCGGACCACTTCCTTGGCGAGGCAGGCACATTTGCCGCATTGGCTGGCAACGCCGGTGGCCACACGGACTTCCTTGTAGCTGCAGCATCCTTCATAGATCGCATCGCGGATTTGACCGTCGGTGACGCCAGTGCAGAGGCAAACATACATAAGGAAGGACCGTCGCTGATTTTGACTCGATTGCGATGGATCTTAATGTTAACGAGAATGATTGTCAAAGTGGTTTCAGAGCACTTTTCGTCATAAGTGCGGATGGCTGACGAACGGTCTGCCTGGCAAGTCGGTGATGCAAAACCGTCGTGGATTTCATCGTTCAGGGAAAAAAACAGCTAAGCCAGCTCAAACACGCGGTGTATGATGTTCGGTCTTTGCGACCGGGGATCGTGTCACAGGGCTGTCGCCTCAGGGTGGCAGGCTGATGCGAACCCTGTCATTCACGCTATTACACCAGGAGATATCCAATGAGCGTACTCGTAGGCAAACAAGCCCCTGACTTCACCGTACCGGCCGTACTCGGCAATGGCGAGATCGTTGACAGCTTCACCCTGTCTTCGGCGATCAAAGGCAAATACGGCCTGGTGTTCTTCTACCCACTGGACTTCACCTTCGTTTGCCCGTCCGAGCTGATCGCTCTGGACAACCGCATGTCCGAGTTCAAGGCACGCAACGTTGAAGTGGTCGCCGTGTCGATCGACTCGCACTTCACCCACAACGCCTGGCGCAACACCCCGGTCAACAATGGTGGTATCGGCGAAGTTCGTTACACCATGGCTGCCGACATCAAGCAGGAAATCATGAAGGCCTACGACGTTCAGTCCGCTGACGGTGTGGCTTTCCGTGGCGCGTTCCTGATCGACGACAAAGGTGTTGTCCGCTCGCAGATCATCAACGACCTGCCGCTGGGTCGTAACATGGAAGAGCTGCTGCGTCTGGTCGACGCTCTGCAATTCCACGAAGAGCACGGCGAAGTTTGCCCTGCCAACTGGAAGAAAGGCGACAAAGGCATGAACGCTTCGCCTGAAGGCGTTGCGGCTTACCTGACCGAGCACGCTGCCGCTCTGTAAGGCGCACGCTCCGGCTGTAAAAGCAGGTACAAAAAAACCGGCCTTCGCGGCCGGTTTTTTTATGCGTTGGATTCTGACCCTGTAGGAGCGAGCATGCTCGCGATGCGGGGTGTCAGGCTCCCTGCGTTATCGCTGACGACCATCGAGCGTGCTCGTTCCTGCAGAAAATCATCAATCGTCGAAGTCTTCCCAGCCACCCATCTGTTTCCAGCGATTGACGATGCCGCAAAACAGCTCGGCGGTCTTCTCGGTATCGTAGCGGGCCGAGTGGGCCTCACGACCATCGAAGTCGATGTCTGCTGCCTGGCAGGCCTTGGCCAGCACGGTTTGACCGTAGGCCAGGCCAGCGAGCGTAGCGGTATCGAAACTGGAGAACGGATGGAACGGATTGCGCTTCATGTCCAGTCGCGCAACCGCTGCATTCAGGAAACCCAGGTCGAAGCTGCTGTTATGCCCGACCAGGATCGCCCGTTTGCAGCCATTGGCCTTGAGGGCCTTGCGCACGCCGCGGAAGATATCGTTCAGGGCAGACTCTTCGCTCACGGCCATGCGCAGCGGGTGATCGAGCTTGATCCCGGTGAACTCCAGGGCGGCCGCTTCGATGTTCGCGCCTTCGAATGGTTCGACACGGAAGAAGTAGGTGTGATCCGGGTAGACAAAACCCTTTTCATCCATGGCGATGGTGGTCGCGGCGATTTCCAGCAAGGCATCGGTGGCCGAGTTGAAGCCACCGGTCTCTACGTCGACGACAACCGGCAGGTAACCACGAAACCGTGCGGCCATGGGATGACGAGAACCGCCGCCGCCACCTTGACCTTCCAGTTCGTCGTCGAAATGGTCTTCACTCACGCGTGTTCCTCCAGCAGGCGCCAGCGCAGTTTTTCACCGGCGCGCAGCGGGACAACGGTCAGCTCGCCGAAGGGCAGGCTGGCAGGGGCGGTCCATTCTTCGCGGACCAGGGTGATGCGATCGGTGTTGGCCGGCAGACCATAGAACCGAGGGCCGTTGAGGCTGGCGAAGGCCTCGAGCTTGTCCAGCGCATTGCGCTGTTCGAAGGCTTCGGCATACATCTCGATCGCCGCATAAGCGGTGTAGCAACCAGCACAACCGCAGGCCGCTTCCTTGGCGTGCCGGGCGTGGGGCGCCGAGTCGGTGCCGAGGAAGAACTTTTCGCTGCCGCTGGTGGCGGCGTCGAGCAGGGCTTCCTGGTGGGTGTTGCGCTTGAGGATCGGCAGGCAATAGAAGTGCGGCCGAATCCCGCCCACCAGCATGTGGTTGCGGTTGTACAGCAGGTGATGCGCTGTGATGGTCGCGCCGACGTTGGCCGAAGCCGAGTTGACGAACTGCACGGCGTCTGCGGTGGTGATGTGTTCGAAGACCACCTTGAGGGTCGGGAAACGTTCGACCACACGGCGCATGTGCTCATCGATGAAGATTTTTTCGCGGTCGAACACGTCGACATCGCCACGGGTGACTTCACCGTGGATCAACAGGGGCATCCCGACTTCGGCCATGGCCTCGAGCGCAGGGAAGATCTTGTCGATGCTGGTGACGCCAGAGTCCGAGTTGGTGGTCGCGCCGGCCGGGTACAGCTTGGCGGCATGCACGAATCCGGTGGCCTTGGCCTCGCGAATCTCTTCAGGCTGGGTGCGGTCGGTCAAGTACAGGACCATCAGCGGCTCGAACGGGCTGCCGGCCGGGCGGGCAGCGAGAATCCGCTGGCGATAGCCGTCGGCTTCGGCCGCGTTGCGCACCGGTGGAACCAGGTTGGGCATGATGATGGCGCGGCCAAAGGTGCGCGCGACATCCGCGACGGTATTGGTCAGCACGGCACCATCGCGAAGATGAATGTGCCAGTCGTCGGGACGCAGCAGGGTCAGGCGGTCGGACATGAGGGGATTCCAGGCGGGTCAAACTCAAGGGAATGCTACCGGAAAAGACTCTTGCAGGCACTCGCTATCAAGTTTTGCCGGAAGCTTCCGATATCCAACAGGTATGCCGTAAACATCTGTGTGTCGGTCTTTTTGTTGTAGAAGCCAGTGGAGCCCCCCGTGCGCCAGCGTTATTTAGCCTTGCTCAGTGTGTTTGCCAGCCTTCCCGCGATGGCGCTCACTTTCCAGACGCGTCTGGAGAACATTGAGTGGACGGTCGAAGGCGACAAGTTCGAATGCCGCCTGGCGCAGCCGATTACCGACTTCGGTTCGGGCGAGTTCGTACGCAAGGCCGGTGAGCAGGCAACGTTTCGCCTGAAAGCCTATAACCCGATGATGGGCGGCGGTTCGGCGACCTTGCTGGCCGCAGCGGCACCGTGGCAACCGGGGCGTGACGATATCAACCTGGGAACGGTGAGAATCGGCAGCGGCAACGTCCTGTTCAACAGTTCACAGGTTCAGGCTGGACGCCTGATCAGTGGCCTGATGGACGGTCGCAGCCCGGTGGTTCGCCATTCCTCGGGGGATGGTCGGGTATCGGAAGTGCGATTGCTGCCGGTCAGGTTCACCAAGGCATATGCCGACTACCAGGGGTGCGTGGCGAAACTGTTGCCACAGAATTTCGAACAGGTGAAGCAATCCGAAATAGGCTTCCCCGGCGGCGGAATCGAACTCGACAGCGCTGCAAAAGCCAAACTGCAGGTGATGCTGGAGTACATGAAGGCCGATCCGACGGTCAATCACATCGAACTTGACGGTCATTCCGACAATAGCGGCAACCGCCTGACCAACCGAGACCTGTCGCGGCGCCGAGCCCTGGCTGTGATGGAGTTCTTCAAGGCCAACGGCATCCAGGAGTCGCAAATCACCGTGCGTTTCCATGGCGAACGTTATCCGCTGGCGCCTAACACCAGCAATGCCAACCGCGCGAAGAACCGTCGTGTGGCGGTACGCCTTGAGCGCGGAGCGCCGGCGGAGCAAGTCGCCCCGCAAGCGACGAAAGCGGCCACGTCGGCAACTTCCTGACTTGGCGGTCATCGTCGCCCTCTCGACATAATCTGTCGCTTCGTCGTCATAAGCTGTCGCCCCACTGTAAATTATTCTGCATGAGCGGTAGACTTCCCGGCTTTCCGTAGAACCCCGTGGAGTGATGGCATGGCGGACGTAAACAAGGTCGTTCTGGCGTATTCCGGCGGCCTGGACACTTCGGTGATCCTCAAGTGGCTGCAGGATACTTATAACTGTGAAGTGGTGACCTTCACCGCTGACCTGGGGCAGGGCGAAGAGGTCGAGCCTGCACGCGCCAAAGCTCAGGCCATGGGCGTCAAAGAGGTCTACATCGACGACTTGCGCGAAGAGTTCGTGCGCGATTTCGTTTTCCCGATGTTCCGCGCCAACACCGTTTACGAAGGCGAGTACCTGCTGGGTACCTCCATCGCTCGTCCGTTGATCGCCAAGCGTCTGATCGAAATCGCCAACGAAACAGGCGCTGACGCCATTTCCCATGGTGCCACCGGCAAGGGTAACGACCAGGTTCGTTTCGAACTGGGTGCGTACGCCTTGAAGCCTGGCGTGAAAGTGATCGCTCCGTGGCGCGAATGGGACCTGCTGTCCCGTGAAAAGCTGATGGATTACGCCGATAAGCACGCGATCCCGATCGAGCGCCATGGCAAGAAGAAATCCCCGTACTCCATGGATGCCAACCTGCTGCACATCTCCTATGAAGGCGGCGTGCTGGAAGACACCTGGACCGAGCACGAAGAAGACATGTGGCGCTGGACCGTCTCCCCGGAGAACGCTCCCGACAAGCCGCAGTACCTGGAACTGACCTACCGCAACGGCGACATCGTCGCACTGGACGGCGTCGAAATGACTCCAGCTACCGTGCTGGCGACCCTGAACCGTATCGGTGGCGAACATGGTATCGGTCGTCTGGACATCGTCGAGAACCGTTACGTGGGCATGAAGTCCCGTGGCTGCTACGAAACGCCTGGCGGTACCATCATGCTGCGCGCCCACCGTGCGATCGAATCGATCACACTGGACCGTGAAGTGGCTCACCTCAAAGACGAGCTGATGCCCAAGTACGCCAGCCTGATCTACACCGGTTACTGGTGGAGCCCCGAGCGTCTGATGCTGCAACAGATGATCGATGCGTCCCAGGTCAATGTGAACGGCGTAGTGCGCCTGAAACTGTACAAGGGCAATGTGATCGTCACTGGCCGCAAGTCCGACGATTCGTTGTTCGACGCCAACATTGCTACCTTCGAAGAAGATGGCGGCGCGTACAACCAGGCGGATGCAGCGGGCTTCATCAAGCTCAACGCCTTGCGCATGCGCATTGCGGCGAACAAAGGCCGGAAGCTGTTCTGAGGCCTTTGAGTCGCTGATGGATGCCTGATCTCGTCCAGGACGAGGTCAGGCACCTGAAAACGGGGGGATGCCTGTTCCTGCGTTGTCTGTTGTTTTCGTTTGCGCTGACGATTTCCTGTCTTTTTTCCTTCCTGTGGCCTTTCTGTTCTACGTATTGTTGTTTGCCGGTTGTCCGGCTTGATCAATGACCGTCAACCTGTGCGAGTCCGGGTCGTAGGCAAGGCAAATGGCGGAGCTGCGCTTCCTGGTCTGCTGTGAATGTTTGAGCGCACTGGCTTTCAGTAAAGTCTCCGAAATGGCGCAAGTGACAAATAAAATCACGTACGCCGTCTTTTCCCGTGGCCTCTGGATTTTCTCCAGCAGCGCCCCAAATTCGATTTCCTGGCTCATCCTGCGTATATCAACGATGCACAGGTCTTTGACAAGTTCTGGTAACTGAAGTTGATGCTGCACAAGGACGGTGGAGTGCAGGCCAATCTCCCTGGGCGGATCCTGTGCGCCGCAGGGCGTCCGAGCTGACGGCTGGTCATTCCTGGACTCGGATGCCTTCCCGGAAGTCTTTTTTTCCGACCGCCCAGCATCATCCATGAGCTTCATGAAGTGTTTTCCCTTTTCAAAGTCGGAAGGCGCATACAGTGATTTGTAGTTGAAGTTCAGTGTCGCGAAAAAAAGTAAAAGCAAATAAAACGGAAAGCTGATCAGAAACCAGACGTAGATCCCTCTTTCTTCCTGGCCCAAAAAAGGTAGAGAAACAGCGGCCGAAGTTTCAGAGAGTGCTGCGAATATCGCGATAATGGTCATTGGGTTGGCAATCCGTTTTCTATCCTGTTCTGTGCTCATGTCGAATTTTCTTTTTTTGAATGGTTTATGAAGATTGGTTTATCGGTGGGTCGTTGTGGTGGGTTTTTCTGTTTGTCGCTCCTTTGTATTATGAGATTGATGGTGTTTTAATGATTGCCCAAAAAATATTATTTACTGTAAGAGTAAATGGATGCTTGTTGTGTGATATTTCTGGTGTGAGTGTTGATCGCGTAAGTAACTGTTACGTTTTAACGAGGTGGTAAGCGCTTATGTTTATCAGCCCGCAATCACTAAGGCTGGCTTCCGGAGTATTTTGGTTGTAAGTCGGTAGGGTCGATCGCTGGAAACTGCGACAACATGACACTGTTACAGTTTTCAACTCATTCCGTTCGACGGTTTTTTGTAGGAGAAATCCGTGTTGTTTGTAGGGGATGTCTCTTGGTGCGGGTGGGTGGAAGGGGCGACATGCCATGTGTGAAACGACTAGGCTATTGTGCGGGCTCTGAAAATTCGAACAGCGAAAATTGGACTTGCCCATGAATAAAGTGCTGATCGTGGATGATCACCCCGTCATTCGTCTTGCGGTACGTATGCTAATGGAGCGTCATGGCTACGAAGTTATTGCGGAAACCGATAATGGTGTGGATGCACTGCAACTGGCTCGTGAACTTGCGCCGGATATTGTCATTCTGGATATCGGAATTCCGAAGCTGGACGGATTGGAAGTCATCGCGCGTTTGTCTTCGACCTCAATGCCAATGAAAGTGCTGATCCTGACTTCCCAGGCGCCGGGGCATTTTTCCATGCGTTGCATGCAGTCCGGTGCGGCCGGCTATGTTTGCAAACAACAAGACTTGACGGAGTTGCTCAGTGCAATAAAGGCTGTGTTGTCAGGTTATAGTTACTTTCCCAATCAAGCCTTGCATACGGTGCGTTGCAGTTTGGGGAACGCCAGTGAGGCCGATATGGTTGATCGGTTGTCGGGGCGGGAAATGATGGTCCTGCAACAGTTGGCCAGAGGAAAGACCAATAAAGAGATTGCCGATGGCATGTTTCTCAGCAACAAAACAGTCAGTACTTACAAGACCCGCCTGTTGCTCAAGCTGAATGCGAGATCCCTGGTCGATTTGATCGAACTGGCACAACGCAATGGTCTGGTGTGATGAGGCAACTGTGCGACAAGGGGGGCAATCGGGGGAAGGCACATAAAAAAAGCCTCCGTTTCGGGAGGCTTTCAGGTGTCATAAGTCAAAATCGTAATCGGCCAATTGCTTTTGCAGTCGGCGCTCCTCCAGCAGATTGTCGATGGTGCGGCGTTTGCTCAGATTAGTTTTCGCTACTTCAACCACCGGTTCTGCGTCATCGGGTTCGGCGGTGGTGAAGTCGTCTTCTACGTCCAATTGCTCTTTGCCAGTACTCATTTAGTTACTCCAGGCTAAGAAGGCCTTTGGCGCTCCTTATATCGACAATCTCCCGGCGGGTAAAAAAGATTTTTTCAATCGATAATCGAATAAACCCAATAGCGCCTCAATCGTCGGAGGTTTTGTGCTTGTATTCGCACAAGTCTTCGATCCGGCAGCTTCCGCATCGCGGCTTGCGGGCCAGGCACACATAACGCCCGTGCAGGATCAGCCAGTGGTGCGAGTCGAGCAGGTACTCCCTGGGCACGAATTTCATCAGCTTTTTCTCGACTTCCACCACGTTTTTGCCGGGTGCAATGCCAGTCCGGTTACTGACTCTGAAAATATGCGTATCGACGGCCATGGTCAGCTGACGAAATGCGGTATTGAGTACCACATTGGCAGTTTTGCGGCCGACACCGGGCAGCGCTTCCAGCTCTTCACGGGTTTGTGGCACTTCGCCGGCGTGGCGCTCGACCAGCAGGCGGCAGGTTTCAATCACGTTTTTCGCTTTGCTGTTGTATAGACCGATGGTCTTGATGTATTCCGACAGTCCCTCGACCCCCAATGCATGGATCGCTGCCGGGGTATTGGCGACCGGGAACAGCCTGGCGGTGGCCTTGTTGACGCCCACATCGGTCGACTGCGCCGAGAGAATCACGGCAATCAGCAATTCGAACGGCGAGGAATAGGCCAGTTCGGTTTTCGGTTCCGGGTTGTCCTCGTGCAGTCTGCGGAAAATTTCCAGACGTTTTGCGGCATTCATGGGCGGTGCGTTTCCTCGAAGGCAATCAAAGTGTGGGCGCGGGGCGCCAGGCCCGCCAGGCGGCGATCAGCAGTCCGAGCAGAATGAATCCGCCGGGGACCAACGTGGCCAGGCGCAGACCGCCATCAGCTACCAGCACCCAGCCTTGCCAGTCAGTTTGTGTTGCGTCGATCAACCACGATAGATGGTTTCCAATTGTTCCATTGCCGATGAGCTCGCGCAGCAGGCCGAGCGCGATCAGCAGCGTGGCGAACAGGCCATTGAGTCGCAGACGTTGGCGCCAACCGTTCTGAAAGAACCCGGTTTGCTCCAGCACAACGCATTGCAAGGCGATCAGGGCGCCATAGAACCCTAGTTGTTGCTGCCATTGCAGCGACCAGGCTTGTGCCATGAGTTCCGTGCAACTGGTGAGCGTGGCGGCCAACAGGATGCTGGCCGCCAAGCGGGCCGTCGGGACCAGTCGGGATCGCAGGGCGCCCATGGCCAGGCTGAACAGCTGGGTCACCACCATGAACATCAGGCACAGGCCAAGCGCGGCCGTCAGCGACTGGGTGGCACCGATCAGCGGCGTCAGCATCAAGGTATTGCGCAGAGTCGATGAGTTATCCATGGGCAGGTTTTCCGAGCAGTTGTTGCCGGTGCTCATCGAAGTAGCGCAAGGCATCGTGGACGCCATTGATCACCGCTCTTGAGGTGATGGTTGCACCTGCGATCTGATCGAACTGCCCCTGGTCCTTTTTCAGCGCCCAGCCGCTGTCACCAGGTTCTGTTCGAGATTTGCCGGAAAAAATCTGCAGCCATGAATTGGGCCAGTCAGCGATCCGCGCTCCCAGCCCTGGTGTTTCCGACTGTTTGAGGGTTTTCACGCCCAGCAACCTGCCATTGGCATCGACAGCGATCATCAGGTCGATGGCACCGGCGTAGCCAATGGTCTGAATGCGCAGCAACACCGCGACAGGTTGATCGTCCCTGGTCGCCAGATAACCACCGAGCACAGTGCTGTTGGTCAGGGCAGTTGTTTCGAGCTTGATGGGGTGTTCGAGTGGTTGATTGTCGTAGCTGTCCGGCGCGATCAGGTCCAGCAGATTGCGGCTGTCGATCAGGCGCTGTTCGGCTGCAATGCGTGGCGCGCTGCCGAGTTGCACGAAGTACGTCACGCCAAGGCCAAGTGTGGCCAAAAGCACGAGAAGTGCGATGCTCGATGTCCGGTTCATGGCACCTCCGGCTGTTGTCTGGCTGCCACGAACCGCTCCAGTGTCGGTACGCACAGGTTCATCGCCAGCACGGCAAAGGCGATGCCGTCCGGATAGCCGCCCCAGGTACGAATGAAGTAAGTCAGGAGACCGACGCCGACGCCGAACAGAAGTTTTGCCCTGGGGCTTCTGGCACCGGATACCGGTTCGGTGATGATGAAGAACGCCCCCAGCATGGTCGCGCCGGTCAGCAGATGAAACAGCGGCGAGCCGTGGGAGTCGGAGCCCGAGCCGTTCCAGCACAGCAGGCTGATGATGAACAGACTGGCCAGCATGCCAACCGGGGCGTGCCAACTGATTACCCGTCGCTGCAAGAGAAGCATTCCGCCCGCCAGGAACGCCAGGTTCATCCACTCCACCCCGCGACCGCCGTAGTGGCCGAATGCCGGGTTGCCGGCAAACAGTTCATCCATGGTCAGGCTTTTATTGATCCGCAGACTATCCAGTGGTGTGGCCTGCACCCACGCATCCGGTGCTTGGCCGACACCGAACACCTGCTGCAATCCACTCAGCAAATCCATGCCATGGGGCGATGGCCAATGGGTCATGGGTTGCGGAAAAGTCACCAGCGCCAGAGCAAAACCGAGCATCGCCGGATTGAAGGGGTTCGAGCCGACGCCGCCATACAAGTGCTTTCCAAAGACCATCGCAAAAGCGGCAGCGCTGAGGGTCAGCCACCATGGGCAGTAAGGCGGCAGCGCCAGGGCCAGCAACGTTGCACTGACCAGCGCGCTGCCGTCACACAAGGTTGGCCCCAGCGGTCGCTTGCGCCATTGCACGATGGCGGCTTCGATGGCCAGCATGGCCAGGGCTGCCAGAACCAGGTTGATCAATACACCCCAGCCGTACAGCCAGAACGCCGCGAGCACTCCCGGTAGCGTGGCCAGCAGCACCAGCTTCATCGCTTGCTGCAGGCGAACATCGACTGCTTCAAGGGCCGGCATGGGCGTTCACCTGGCGTTCGGCCTCGCCGAGTGCGCGCTCCAGGGCTTCGATTTGCTCCGCCGGTGCTTCGTTGGCCTGAGCTTTCTTCAGTTCGGCACGGCGCATGGCCAACTGGATCTTGGCCCGTTTCAGGTCGGCATCATTTGACGACACCGTTGCCGACGTCGGCGCAGGGGGGGGCGGGGCGGCGCTTTCCAGTTGCGCCAGGTTTTTTTCGGCGGCTTCGAACTGCTGTTGCAGGACGATCAATTGCGACTGCTGTTCGAAGGTCGGCGGATGTCCGAAGGCCTTCAGCGATTTGTGCAGTTGCGCCCGACTCATCGCCATATCGATCTTGGCTTTTTTCAACGCGGCGTCGGCATTGGCGGCTTTCTGTGCGCGGACGCGCTCGAGGGCCGCCTGTACCGGGTCGGCTGTTGGCTCTGCGGGTTGCGCGGCGCGCTGTCGAGCCTGCCGCTCGGTGATTTTCTGTTGCTCCTCACGCTGCAAGCGGGCATTGCGTTGTTCGAAACGGCGCCGTGCGTGCTCGCGCTTGAGGGTGCGGGCCTCCCGCGCCTGCGGTGTGAAAGCCAGGCCCCCGACAACGGGCAGCACCGTGTTCGGCAGCAGTGGCCGCATTTCGATGCAGTCCACCGGGCAGGGTGCCACGCAGAGGTCGCAACCGGTGCACTCATCGATGATCACCGTGTGCATCAGCTTGGCCGCGCCGACGATGGCATCCACCGGGCAGGCCTGGATGCACTTGGTGCAACCAATGCACTCGGCTTCGCGGATGTAGGCGATCTGCGCAGGTGCAGAACCTCGGGTGATGTCCAGTTCCAGCACCGGCACCTTCAACAGTTCGGCCAGGGCGGCGATGGTTTCGTTGCCGCCGGGTGGGCACTTGTTGATCGGCTCACCGCTGGCGATGCCTTCGGCATACGGCTTGCACCCGGGGTGGCCGCATTTGCCGCATTGGGTTTGCGGCAAGAGTGCATCGATGAGTTGAATCAGACTCATGTTTTGATCAGTCCGCTGAATCCGAGAAAAACCACTGCGATCAGGCCGGCACCGATCAGGTCGATCGGCAAGCCGCGAAAGGGTAGTGGCACATCGTTGTCGGCCGTGCGCTCACGCAAATCCGTGAACAGGCTCAACACCAGCCAGAAGCCCAGCCCTGCACCCAGGCTCAAGGCTGTGGCGTGAAAGAAGCCCTTGTCTTCCTGAGCATTGAGCAAAGCCACGCCGAGCACGCCGGCATTGCCCAGCAGCAACAGCCAGAGACCTTCGAATGGCAGTGTCGAAAACACCCGTGCCAGCAACTTCAGCAACGGGCTGACCAGCAACACGCTCAATGGCAGAAACACGAACAGACGCAACGGCGTCAATTGCAGTGGCACCAGCAGCCATTGATAGAGCGCGTAGCCGAGCATACCCACGATCAGCATCAGGCAGGTCGTCGCAATACCCAAGGCATGGACCTGAGGGCGCTGGCCGGCCAACAGCGGATCGACGGCCAACGGCCAGTGCAACACAAGGTTGTTGATCAAGGCGGCGCTGATAAGCGTAAGCAGGATTTCGGTCATTGTTCGTGCCGGCAGGAACAGGGCTTTTTAGCGCAGTTGTCTAAAAAGAGTAGGCATTATCCGGCAAGGCGGGAGGGTGGGCCAGACATGAAAATCCCACAGCCGCGTCAGGCACGACTGTGGGATCGATTTGCTGCAGGCCTTACTTGATGCGCTGACCCGGCTTGGCGCCGCTGTCAGGGCTGAGCAAGTAGATTTCTTCTCCGCCAGGGCCGGCTGCCATCACCATGCCTTCGGAGATACCGAACTTCATTTTCCGTGGCTTGAGGTTGGCGATCATCATGGTCAGGCGGCCATCGAGCTTGGACGGGTCCGGGTAAGCGCTCTTGATACCGGAGAACACGTTGCGTTGCTCGTCACCGATGTCCAGGGTCAGGCGCAGCAGCTTGTCGGCGCCTTCCACGTGTTCAGCCTTGACGATCAGCGCGACGCGCAAATCGACTGCCGCGAAGGTGTCGAATTCGATTTCCGGCGACAGAGGATCCTTGGCCAGTTCGCCATTGCCGGCAGGTGCGGCTTCGCCGGTGTCGGTCTGGCTGGCGGTCAGGTCTTCCTTCGAAGCATCGGTCATGGCTTGCACTTTGACCGGGTCGATTCGGGTCATCAGCGGCTTGAACTCGTTCAACTGATGGTTGCCGAGCAAGGTCGCGTGGTCGTTCCAGGTCAGCGGCGCAACGTTCAGGAACGCCTCGGCGTCGGCGGCCAGCAGCGGCAGGACCGGTTTGAGGAAGATCACCAGCTGGCGGAACAGGTTGACGCCGGTGGCGCAGATGGCCTGGACTTCATCCTGTTTGCCTTCCTGTTTGTTCAGCGACCACGGCGCCTTGTCGGCGATCCAGGCGTTGGCGCGGTCGGCCAGGCCCATGATCTCGCGCATGGCGCGGGCGAAGTCGCGGGCTTCATAAGCGTCGGCAATGCTCGGCGCAGCAGCCAGGAAGGCTTCGGTCAGTTCCGGCGCGGCGTTGGTGTCGACCATCACGCCAGCATTGCCCTTGTTGATGAAACCGGCGCAACGGCTGGCGATGTTGACGACTTTGCCCACCAGGTCGGAGTTGACCTTCTGCACGAAGTCTTCGAGGTTCAGGTCGAGGTCATCGACACCGCGGCCCAGCTTGGCCGCGTAGTAGTAGCGCAGGTATTCCGGCGACAGGTGTTCCAGGTAGGTGCGGGCCTTGATGAACGTGCCGCGGGACTTGGACATCTTCTGGCCGTTGACGGTCAGGTAACCGTGCACGTTGATCCCGGTGGGCTTGCGGTAGCCCGCGCCTTCGAGCATGGCTGGCCAGAACAGGGCGTGGAAGTTGACGATGTCCTTGCCGATGAAGTGATACAGCTCGGCGGTGGAGTCCTTGCCCCAGAACGCGTCGAAGTCCAGCTCCGGCGTGCGGTTGCACAGGTTCTTGAAGCTGGCCATGTAGCCGATCGGCGCATCCAGCCAGACATAGAAGTACTTGCCCGGTTCGTCGGGAATTTCGAAGCCGAAGTACGGCGCATCGCGGGAGATGTCCCACTGTTGCAGGCCGGAATCCAGCCATTCGGCGATCTTGTTGGCCACGGCATCTTGCAGGGTGCCGCTGCGGGTCCAGGTCTGCAGCATTTGCTGGAAGTCTGGCAGCTTGAAGAAGAAGTGCTGGGAATCCTTGAGCACCGGGGTGGCACCGGAGATCGCCGATTTCGGATCCTTCAGGTCGGTTGGCGCGTAGGTTGCGCCGCATTTTTCGCAGTTGTCGCCGTACTGGTCTTCGGTGCCGCATTTCGGGCAGGTGCCCTTGATGAAGCGGTCGGCCAGGAACATTTTCTTTTCCGGGTCGAAATACTGGGTGATCGAGCGCGTGGCAATGTGCCCGGCGTCACGCAGCTTCAGGTAGATCTGGCTCGACAGCTCACGGTTTTCTTCGGCGTGAGTGGAGTGGAAGTTGTCGAAGTCCACCAGGAAGTCGGCAAAGTCGGCGCTGTGTTCAGCCTGGACGTTGGCGATCAGTTGTTCCGGGGTGATGCCTTCCTTTTCCGCGCGCAGCATGATCGCCGAACCGTGGGCGTCGTCGGCGCAGACATAGATGCATTGATTGCCGCGGTGCTTCTGGAAGCGCACCCACATATCGGTCTGGATGTATTCCAGCATATGGCCGAGGTGAATCGAACCATTGGCATAGGGCAGGGCGCTGGTGACGAGGATCTTGCGTGGCTCGGACATGGGGCTCGGCTACTTGATGAAACGGAGGTCGGCCACTATAAAGCGCTGGCGCATATTTTTCACCCTGTGAGCCTGTTTCATTGGATGAGTAACGGGTCGATGCCATCTTTTGAGCATCCCGCCGAGCGCTCGGAACGGGTACGATACCCGATATCTTTTCCAGTCCTGTTTTCGGAGTTGCCCATGAGCGCCGTCAATCGCGCAGCGGTGGAAGCCGTCCTTCGCCAATACACCGACCCTTACCTGAACCAGGACCCGGTCAGCGCCGGGTGCGTGCGCAATATCGAGATCCAGGGCGACCGCGTCAGCGTCCAGCTAGAGCTGGGTTACGCCGCCGGTCTGTTCAAGAGTGGCTGGGCTCAGATGCTGGAAATGGCCATTCAGGGGTTGGACGGGGTGGCAAGCGCCCGCGTCGAGATCACCAGCGTGATCGCTGCGCACAAGGCCCAGGCACAGATTCCGGGGCTTGCCAACGTCAAGAACGTGGTAGCCGTGGCCTCCGGCAAGGGCGGCGTGGGCAAGTCCACCACGGCGGCCAACCTGGCCCTGGCCCTGGCCCGTGAAGGCGCCAGGGTCGGGATTCTGGATGCGGACATCTACGGCCCGAGCCAGGGCATCATGTTCGGTATCCCCGAGCGCACCCGTCCCGAGGTCAAGGATCAGAAGTGGTTCGTTCCGCTCAAGTCCCATGGCGTCGAAGTGATGTCCATGGCCTTCCTCACCGATGACAACACACCGATGGTCTGGCGTGGTCCGATGGTCTCCGGTGCCTTGCTGCAACTGGTAACGCAAACCGCATGGGGCGACCTGGATTACCTGGTCATCGATATGCCGCCGGGCACCGGTGACATCCAGTTGACCCTGGCGCAGAAAGTGCCTGTGGCCGGTGCAGTCATCGTTACCACCCCGCAGGACCTGGCATTGCTGGACGCGCGCAAGGGCGTGGAAATGTTCCGCAAGGTCAACATTCCGGTGCTTGGCGTGGTGGAAAACATGGCCGTGCACATCTGCTCGAACTGCGGCCATGCCGAGCATCTGTTCGGTGAGGGTGGTGGCGTGAAGCTGGCCAGCCAGTATGGCGTCGAGTTGCTGGCCTCGTTGCCGCTGTCGATGGCGATCCGCGAGCAGGCCGATGGTGGCAAGCCAACGGTGATCGCCGAGCCTGACAGCCCGATCGCCCTGGTTTACCAGGAGCTGGCGCGCCATGTCGGTGCGCGGATCGTATTGCAGGAAGCGTTGACGCCGGCGATGCCGAACATCAGCGTCAGCGACGATTGAGGGTGTGAACGCAATCGCCCTGTAGGAGCGAGCAAGCTCGCGATAGCGGCACTTCAGTCAACGAATCTGTTGAATGATAATCCGTCATCGCGAGCTTGCTTGCTCCTACAGGAGTCGTTTTGTGGGGGCTTTAGATACGCAGCCCGCCATCCATCTCCAGGATCCGGCCGGTGTAATAGTCGTTCTCGAAGATGTACGCCGCCGAATGGGCGATTTCCTCCGGCTTGCCCATGCGCTTGAGCGGAATGCCGGCGGTCATTTTCTCCAGGGCTTCAGGCTTCATGCCCAGGGTCATTTCGGTTTCGATGAAGCCCGGCGCAATGCCGGCGACGCGAATACCGTAGCGCGCCAGTTCCTTGGCCCAGGTCACGGTAGCCGCCGCGACCCCGGCCTTGGCCGCCGAGTAGTTGGTCTGGCCGACGTTGCCGGCGCGGGAAATCGACGAGATATTGATAATCGCGCCGCTGTTTTCCAGCTCGACCATTTTCGCCGCGACTTCGCGGGTGCACAGGAACACGCCAGTCAGGTTGACGTCGATCACGGCCTGCCACTGGGCCAGGCTCATCTTGGTCATTTCACCATCCTTGACCTTGAGCAACAGGCCGTCGCGCAGAATCCCGGCATTGTTGATCAAGCCGTGGATCGCACCGAAATCTTCGGCGACCTGGGCCACCATGTGGGTCACTTGCTCTTCATTGGCGACGTTGCACAGGTAGGCGCGGGCTTCGACGCCCTTGGCCTTGCAGGCCGCGACGGCGGCGTCGAGTTTTTCCTGATTGAGGTCGACCAGTGCGAGCTTCGCGCCCTTGCTGGCGAAATACTCGGCCATGGAGCGACCTAAACCCTGGCAACCGCCAGTGATAATGATTACTTTGTCAGTGAGTTGCATTCGCATGCCCCCGGTAGCAGGTCTGAGTGGTTTACTTGTGGAGGGCCTCTCGATCTGCGCCTGACATGGCCCGGCTGCACATGAGATCTGCCCCCCGATGCGTGCTGGGGTTTTCACCAGCAGCTTGTCCGTTTTGTGACGGATTCTATTTAAGGAGTCATAAATTGAGCGTTGAAGCGGCTAAGCATGCACGAGAATTGCTTCTCAAGGAATACCGTGGTGTGCTCTCGACACACTCCAAGTCGATGCCCGGTTTTCCGTTCGGCTCCGTGGTTCCGTACTGTCTGGACGAGCTGGGCCGACCGCTGATCCTGATCAGCCGCATCGCCCAGCACACGCATAACCTGCAAAAAGATCCGAAGTGCTCGCTCTTTGTCGGTGAGCGTGGAGCTGAAGATGTCCAGGCCGTTGGTCGACTGACATACCTGGCCGAAGCGCATCAGATAGAAGACGAAGCCGCCATTGAGGCCGCCTCCGAGCGTTATTACCGCTATTTCCCGGAGTCGCAGGGTTATCACCAGGCTCACGATTTCGATTTCTGGGTGCTCAAGCCTGTACGCCATCGCTATATCGGCGGTTTTGGCGCGATTCACTGGGTCAACGAGCTGACCCTGGCCAACCCGTTCGCCGGCAAGGCCGAGGTGAGCATGGTCGAGCACATGAATGCCGATCATGCCAAAGCCATTGCCCACTACGTGGACCTGGCGGGCCTGCCGAAAACTTCACCGGCGCAGATGGTCGGTATCGACACCGAAGGCATGCACCTGCGTATTGGTCAAAGCCTGTACTGGTTGCCGTTTCAAGCGCCTTGTAATACCCCGACACAAGTCCGCGAAGCCTTGGTTTCTCTGGCTCACGCCGAACATTGGCCGAAAAATGAAGTGACCGACGCTTGAATTCACGAAACGGCGACGTCATCTAATGTGAACTGGCAAGGCATTCTTGCGTTGAGGAACCATTTGATGCGCCCTTTTTTGTTGCTCTTTCTGCTGTTTCCGGTGTTGGAGCTGTTCGTATTCGTCAAGGTGGCAGGGGCTATCGGGTTTTTCCCGGCCCTGCTGCTGATCATTCTCGGCTCGATGTTCGGCGTGTTCGTGCTGCGTATCGCCGGCCTGGCCACGGCCCTGCGTGCCCGTGAAAGCCTGAGCCGCGGCGAACTGCCGGCCCAGACCATGCTCGAGGGCCTGATGCTGGCATTGGCAGGCGGTCTGTTGATTCTTCCGGGCTTTATCAGCGATGTGATCGGTCTGTTCCTGTTGCTGCCGTTCAGTCGCCGTCTGTTGGCGGGCAAAATGCGCCAGCGCGCCGAAGAGCAGGCCATGCGTCAGCGAGCGTTCGCCGACGACCTGCAGGCACGCGGCGGCCCAGCCCCGCGCGAGCCACTGGGGCGTGAACCGACCGTGATCGAAGGCGAGTTTGAACACCGCGACACCAAGTAATACCAGGCAACACACGGCACCTTGGGGTGCCGTGTTCGTTTGCGGAGTCTCGATCTGAAAAATTTTCGATCCCGCCCTTGTAATAAGCTTGTGCGCCCTTATGTAACGGTCACCGCAAGGTTTCTGGCAATCACGCCAGACAGACTTCCGCGGTTCGCTTGACGAACCGCAACCGGCACCGCCGGCCTTTGTTAAACCCGCCGGGACAACACCGGCCGATGAAAACCACAATTAGGAGAGATCGACAATGAAGCTTCGTCCTCTGCATGACCGCGTCGTCATCCGTCGCAGCGAAGAAGAAAAGAAAACCGCTGGCGGTATCGTCCTGCCAGGTTCGGCTGCTGAAAAAGCCAACAGCGGCGAAATCCTCGCTGTAGGCACCGGCCGCGTACTGGACAACGGTGAAGTGCGTGCACTGTCCGTGAAAGTGGGCGACAAGGTTGTGTTCGGTCCTTACTCCGGCAGCAACACTGTGAAAGTCGACGGCGAAGACCTGCTGGTAATGAGCGAGAACGAAATCCTCGCTGTTATCGAAGGCTGATTACCCGCTCATTTTCCCGCTACTTCAAAGTATTTAAGGAATATCGATCATGGCTGCTAAAGAAGTTAAATTCGGCGATTCCGCCCGCAAGAAAATGCTCACCGGTGTCAACGTCCTGGCTGACGCAGTAAAAGCGACCCTGGGCCCGAAAGGCCGTAACGTGATCATCGAGAAGAGCTTCGGCGCTCCGACCATCACCAAGGACGGCGTTTCCGTAGCCAAAGAAATCGAACTGGAAGACCGTTTCGAAAACATGGGCGCGCAGCTGGTCAAAGACGTTGCCTCCCGTGCCAACGATGACGCGGGCGACGGCACCACCACCGCTACCGTTCTGGCTCAATCGATCGTCAACGAAGGCCTGAAAGCCGTCGCTGCCGGCATGAACCCGATGGACCTCAAGCGTGGTATCGACAAAGCGACCATCGCTATCGTCAAGGAATTGAAAGCCCTGTCCAAGCCTTGCGCCGACACCAAGGCAATCGCTCAGGTAGGCACCATCTCCGCCAACTCCGACAACTCCATCGGCGACATCATTGCCGAAGCCATGGAAAAGGTCGGTAAAGAAGGCGTGATCACCGTTGAAGAAGGCTCGGGCCTGGAAAACGAACTGTCGGTTGTCGAAGGCATGCAGTTCGACCGTGGCTACCTGTCCCCGTACTTCGTCAACAAGCCGGACACCATGGTTGCCGAGCTCGACGGCCCACTGATCCTGCTGGTCGACAAGAAAATCTCGAACATCCGCGAAATGCTGCCAGTACTGGAAGCCGTTGCCAAAGCCGGCCGTCCACTGCTGATCGTGGCCGAAGACGTTGAAGGCGAAGCCCTGGCGACTCTGGTTGTGAACAACATGCGTGGCATCGTTAAAGTCGCAGCCGTCAAGGCTCCAGGCTTCGGCGACCGTCGCAAGGCCATGTTGCAGGACATCGCTGTTCTGACCGGCGGTACCGTAATCTCCGAAGAGATCGGCCTGAGCCTGGAAAGCACCACCCTGGAGCACCTGGGTAACGCCAAGCGCGTCACCCTGTCCAAGGAAAACACCATCATCGTTGACGGTGCTGGCGTACAAGGCGACATCGAAGCACGTATCGCCCAGATCCGCGCCCAGGTTGCCGAGACTTCCTCGGACTACGACCGTGAAAAACTGCAAGAGCGTCTGGCCAAGCTGTCCGGCGGCGTTGCAGTGATCAAGGTCGGCGCTGGTTCCGAAGTTGAAATGAAAGAGAAGAAAGCCCGCGTTGAAGACGCCCTGCACGCTACCCGTGCAGCCGTTGAAGAAGGCGTGGTGCCTGGCGGTGGCGTGGCCCTGATCCGTTCCCTGCAAGCTATCTCCGAGCTCAAGGGCGACAACGCTGACCAGGACGTTGGTATTTCGGTTCTCAAGCGTGCCGTCGAAGCTCCGCTGCGTCAGATCTCCGCCAACAGCGGTGACGAGCCAAGCGTTGTGGTCAACGAAGTCAAGAACGGCAAAGGTAACTTCGGTTACAACGCTGCTTCTGGCGAATACGGCGACATGATCGAAATGGGCATCCTGGACCCAACCAAGGTAACCCGTTCGGCGCTGCAGGCAGCCGCTTCGATTGCCGGTCTGTTGCTGACCACCGACGTTGCGATCGCTGATGCACCGAAGAAAGATGCTCCAGCTGGCGGCGGCATGCCAGACATGGGCGGCATGGGTGGCATGGGCGGCATGATGTAAGCCAGCCTTACCCTTGTACGAAAAAACCCCGCCTGCGCAAGCAGGCGGGGTTTTTTATTGCCTTCATTTTGGGGTTGGCTGGAGATCGCGTCGCGCCCATCGCGGGCAAGCCACGCACCCACAGAATCTGCATCGCCTCTGTGGGAGCGTGGCTTGCCCGCGATGACGTCAGGTCAGGCGCTGAGCGGATCCGCGTTGACCGCTCGCTCAGTCTTCATCATCGGTCGATACAGGATGTAGTAATACGACCCCAGGCAAATCAGCCAGCAGAACACTGCCGTCCACACGTTGTGCGAGAAGAAGTGTGCACCCTGCAACATCCTCCCGATGGAGAACACCGAGCCGAGGGCAAAGGCGAAGACCAACGCTGCACGAGCCATGCGTGGACGACGGTCACGCAAGACGAAAAACAGGGCAAACAGGGTGAAACCGGTGGCCGCATGGCCGCCGGGCCAGCAACGACCAGGCTTTTCGGTGTGCGGGCGCGGGCTCAACAGTTCGCTGTAGGTCTCGTGGCCGCCGAACTGCTCAAGGCTCCAGGGACACTGCACCGCGGTCACCGCTTTCATCGGCGTGACAAAGGAAGTCGCCAGGCCCAGGGTCAGCACCAGGCAACCCAGTTCACGCTTGATTGGTTTGAGTTTGGCCATGAAAAACGAGGCGATGTAGCCGAAGATGGCAAGCACCGAAAAGGCGATGACCACTTGCTTGGCGCGATCGTGCAGGATGTCCTCGAGGAAGTAACTGTGGCGTCCGATGAATTCCCCGGCGACCGGGTCGTAAAACAGCTTGGCCAGGTCCATGTCCAGGCTGGTCAATTCGAGCAATACCAGAACGATCGCCGCAATGGCGGGGACGCCCAGACACACCCAGAAGTTGAGCGGGCGAGGGGCAGGGCGGACAGCGGTTGATGACATGGTGGATCCTGAACAAAGGAAAAACCCCGGGGCATCGGCCCGGGGCGGTTCGGTTAACGTTCGCCGACTTGACCGGCACCCTCCTTGGGCGCCTTCCAGCCAAGCAGCTGTTGCTTGAAGCCATAACTGGCGGTTTGGTAATAGGTGATTGCACGGGTAATCAGCGGGTCATCGGCGCTGGAGCGGGATTCGCGGCTTTCGGTCAGCGCTTCATCGTGACGACGCAAGCCCTGGCGAGGGCTCAAGATCGCCAGGTCCTTGCCGTCGAACAACCCCAGGTGCTGATAGTTGCCGACCACCACCCGTGGTGGCAGCGGGTTATCTTGCAACAGGTTACGTCCAAAGAATGTCGATTCATAATCCAGATTGAGCAGGCCGAGCAACGTCGGTGCCAGGTCGATCTGGCTGGCCAACTGTGCGGTTTCCCGAGCCTCGATCAGCTTGGGTGCATAGATGAACAGCGGGATCTGATAGTTGGCGATAGGCAAGTCTTCCTTGCCGGCGCTGCCTGCGGTGTGGTCGGCGACAAAGACGAAGATTGTATTGTCAAACCAGGGTTTTTGACGCGCCTGATCAAGGAACTGACCAATGGCGTAGTCGGTGTATTTCACTGCGCCGTCACGGCCGTTGCCGGACTTGATGTCGATCCGGTTGTCCGGATAGGTGTAAGGACGATGGTTGGACGTCGTCATCAGTTGCAGCAGGAATGGCTGTTGCCTGGCGTAGTCGGCATCGGCCAGTTTCAGTGTCTGCTTGTAGAGATCTTCGTCTGCCATGCCCCAGGCATTCTTGAAGTGAATCTCCGACTCCTCGACGCTGCTCTGGTCCACGATGCGGTACCCGTTACCGCTGAAGAACGCATTCATGTTGTCGAAGTAACCGCGCCCGCCGTAAACAAATACGCTGTCGTAACCCACGGCATTGAGTTGCTGGCCAAGGCTGGCAAAGCCGCTTTCACGACCCACGCGCTTGACGATCGAGCGGCCTGGCGTCGGCGGAATCGACAGGGTGATGGCTTCCAGGCCGCGGTCGGTGCGGGTGCCGGTGGCGTAGAAATTGTTGAAATACAGGCTCTGCTTGCGCAGGGCATCAAGATTGGGGGTCAGGTTACGGGTGTCACCGTTGCTGCCCATGTACTTGGCGCTCAAGCTTTCAATGGTGACCAGCACGATATTGGGCTTGCGCAGCGCGCCCGGGTTATCGATCTGTCGGCGTATGTCCTGCGGGTCCTCACCCACGAAGCGGGCATTGGGTTCTGCCAGTTCAGCGCGAATCTGCTGGGCAACCACGGCCGGCGGCAGTGTGCTGTAGAACTGCGGGTAGTCCAGTTCGTTATTACGGAATGCCGCGAAGAATTGATAAGGGCCATTGCTCGCCAGTTCATTCTGATAGGCATTGCCGCCTTGGGCGCGCGGGGCATCCTGGCTGAGCAATTGCAAGCTCAGGCCGGCGGCGATCAACAAGCCGAGTGCATTGAGCAAGCGGCCACGCAGCGGCGGCAATGGCGCATCGAGCGCAGCGATGAAAGCTTTACGCAATGCGAAACTCAGGGCCACGGCCAGCACGGCGAGAATGCTCAGCAGCGTGCCGATCGGGTAGGACTCCAGCAGGTTGTTCAGTACTTCGTCGGAATACACCAGATAGTCGACGGCGATGAAGTTGAAGCGAACGCCGAATTCATCCCAGAACAGCCACTCGGCCACCGATGTGAACAACATCGCAAACAGACTGACCGTCAACAGACCTTGAAGAAACCAGCGGTGCCCACGGCTGCGCCATAAGGCCGGCGGGCACAGCAACAGGTAGAGACCCATGGGCAGTGCCGCATAGGCAATGAAACCCAGATCGTATAGCAAGCCGATGCCGAAGACCGACACGAAGCCGCTTCCGGCCTCATCGAGGTGCGTGAGGAGAAGGACCGTTCGAGTCAGAAAAAACAATGCCAGCCAGGTGCCGGTCACCAGCAGCAAATAACGCATGGGCGCTGTCTTCAAAGAGTCCATTTTCTATATTCCTTATTATCAATCGCGTGACAGTCTCTATCGACCGCCGTAGTCAGCGTGTGAATCGATAGTGAAAAACTTGTCAATCTTACCTTGTGGTTGAACGAATTGATCCATCCAAAGCTTGCCCCTAGTCGTGAGCCACGCTTGGCCTTAAGCTGCGCGGGCCACGACGGCCGTTACTGTGAACGGAGAGACACCCATGCGAATTCTATTGGTTGAAGACAACCGCGATATCCTGGCCAACCTGGCCGATTACCTGGGGCTCAAAGGCTATACCGTGGATTGCGCGCAGGATGGTTTGTCTGGCCTGCATCTGGCGGCCACCGAGCATTACGATTTGATCGTACTCGATATCATGTTGCCCGGCATCGACGGCTATACCCTGTGCAAGCGCCTGCGCGAAGACGCCCGCCGCGAAACGCCGGTGATCATGCTCACGGCCCGTGATCAACTGGATGACCGCCTGCAAGGCTTCAAGTCCGGTGCCGATGACTATCTGATCAAACCGTTTGCCCTGTCTGAGCTGGCAGCGCGTATCGAAGCGGTCATGCGTCGTACCCAGGGTGGCGGGCGGCGGACCTTGCAGGTCGGCGATCTGAGCTATGACCTCGACACCCTGGAAGTCACCCGCGAAGGACGGTTGCTCAAGCTCAACCCCGTCGGCCTGAAGTTGTTGGCGGTGCTGATGCAGAAAAGCCCCCATGTGTTGCGTCGTGAAATTCTTGAAGAGGCCCTGTGGGGCGATGACTGTCCGGACAGCGACAGCCTGCGCAGCCATGTCCACCAACTGCGCCAGGTAATCGACAAGCCGTTCGCCAAGCCGTTGTTGCAGACCGTGCACGGTGTGGGGTATCGCTTGGCCGAGGGGCGTGATGGAGTTTAAGCAGAGCCTTTCCCAACGCATCATCATCGCCTTTGCGCTGATGAGCGTACTGGTGGCGGGTGCCTTTGCCATGGGCATCGTGGCAACCGTGCACCTGGTTGAGGAAAAACTGATTTCGGCGGGCCTGGGCGGCGATTTGCAGCGCCTGTTGCTGATGGACAATGTCACGGACTGGAGCCATCGACCCGAACCGGACCAATTGTTCTACTTCAGCAGCGGTCCGGGGGATTTCAGGTTGCCCAAGGACCTGCGGCACCTGGAGCCGGGTTTCCATGAAGTGTTCCGTGAAAACCTGTCGTACCACGCCATGGTCGAAATCGTCGACGGCCGGCGGTACGTGCTGTTGCAGGATCAGAGTGACTTTGAGGAACGTGAGCGGGTGCTGTTTGCGGTGGTGCTGGTGGGCTTCGTGCTCAGCCTGGCGCTTGCGGTGTTTCTCGGCTGGGTCCTGGCTCGCAAGGTGATGGCTCCGGTGGTACGCCTGGCCCGCCAGGTACGCCATCGCGATCAACTGCTGGGGTTGGCTCCTCCTTTGGCCCCGGACTATGCCGCTGACGAAGTGGGCGAACTGGCCGTGGCTTTCGATGCCACCCTCGGGCGCTTGCGTCAGGCCCTGACCCGCGAGCGGTTGTTCACCAGCGATGTCAGCCACGAATTGCGTACTCCCCTGATGATATTGGCCAGCTCATGCGAGCTGTTGCTGGAAAACCCGGGCATCGATCAGCGCGGCCGCGCCCAGGTCGAGCGCATCGCCCGGGCCTGTGAAGAAATGCGTGAACTGGTCCAAACCTTCCTGATGCTGGCCCGCGCCCAGCGCGAAGACGCCAGCATGTCGCCGCAGCAGTCTCTGGGCCAGGTGGCCGAGGGCCTGCTGAATCTGTGGCGCGAGCCTATTGAAAGCAAAGGGTTGAAGCTGATCTTCGAGCCGGGAAATCCTGAGGGCAAGGGCTACAACGCCACGCTCTTGCATGCGGTGATGGGGAACTTGCTGCGCAATGCCTTGCATTACACCGAACAGGGCTTCATCCGCCTGACCCTGACGGGCACAGGCTTTCTGATAGAAGACAGTGGCGTGGGCATTCCCGAGGACAAACGCGAGGCGATGTTCGAGCCGTTCGTTCGTGGCACTGAAAAGCGCGGGGAAGGCCTGGGGCTTGGGCTTTCACTGGTACAACGGATCTGTGAAAACCAGGGCTGGAGCGTCAGCCTGACAACCGTGGAGCCCAATGGCTGCCGTTTTCAGGTGGATCTGTCCCGAACTTGAGCTATTGAGCCAAGCGTCCGGAAACCCTGCCAGCTCTGTAAAACGCTGCAATACTTTCAGATTTCCATAACGAAATTTTCACAAATGGATCACCTGAAACCGACACCCCGAAACCTAAGGTGGTTGGAATCAGAAGTTCAGGAGACCTGATGTATGGACGGCCCGATCAAGCTCGATTTTTCCGAAAAATATGACGATCAACACGCGCAACGCTATTTGCGCAAACACCAGGATGGTCTCGGCCGTCGATTGTCCCACTGGCGTGACGTGCAGCTGGCGCGCAAGGCGCTGGCCCTGGTTGGCGAACCTGGCCTGGTCCTCGACCTGCCGTGCGGTGCGGGGCGTTTCTGGCCCATGCTGGCGGAAAAGCCCAACCGCGTGATCATCGGCGCCGATAACTCGGAGTCCATGCTGAAGATCGCCACCCAGGCGCAACCTGCCGATGTGGTGAAACGGGTACAACCCTTGCACACTTCCGCATTCGACATCGCCTTGCCGGACAATTCCGTCGACAGCATTTTTTGCATGCGCTTGCTCCACCACATCGGCGAAGCCGAGCATCGCTTGGCCATATTGCGCGAGTTCGAGCGCGTTTCCCGTGACAGCGTGATCCTTTCGTTGTGGGTCGATGGCAACTTCAAGGCCTGGAAGCGCAAGCGTTCGGAGAGAACCCGAGGGCAGGAAGGTTACCAAAACCGGTTTGTGTTTCCGGTCGCTACCGTAGAAAAGGAATTTGAGCAGGCAGGTTTCCGCATCCAGGAACGACTGGACTTTTTGCCGCTCTATGCCATGTGGCGAGTTTACGTATTACGCAAGAGGTAACAGGATGGCAGTGCAGTGTGCAGCAGAAACGGAAGTCGCTCCCCAGGACCGCTTCGATTACTTTTGGAATCAGCGCGGTGAATGGGTAGAAGAACCCAACGTCCGTCGCGGTGGGGAAAGCGGTGTTCAACGCGTTATGGGCAGTGATGGTCAACTGCTCTACGTCAAGCGTCAGACCGGGCATATCCATCGCAGTTGGCGGCACCCTTTCGGGCGGCCTACGGTGCTGCGCGAGCAAGCGGCCCTCATCGGCGTAACTGCGCTGGGCGTTCGGGTTCCGCAAATCGTTTTCTGCGGCGCGCAGCGTGATCCTGTGCACAAATGGCGCGCATTGCTGGCCACCAAGTCACTGGATGGCTTCGAGGAGATCGAGCACTGGTACGCTGGTGGTGGCCGCGAACGTCATGGCGAAGCCGTTTACGACCGTGTGCTCAAGGATCTGGCTGAAAACCTGGCTCGTATGCACAAGGGCCGCTGGCAGCACAGTTGCCTCTACATCAAGCACGTATTCGTCCGCGTGACCGGTGAGGGGGAGTCGGCCAAGGTCGAAGTGGCCCTGATCGATCTGGAGAAATGCCGACAGCGTTTGACCGCCAATCGCGCTGCTGCCCATGACATGAAGCAATTGCGTCGCCACTCGTCGTTCAACGATGCAGACTGGAAAAAGCTCGTCTACTTTTATGAGACGGCGTTTGGCAGCGCTATCAAGGGTTTATAGCGATGAAACTCGAAATTGCACGAGGTTTGTTTCTGGTTGGAGCCTTGGCAGTTGCATCGATCGCGATGGCAACCTGGGAGCAACCGCGCCCCCAGGTTCTCAGCTCGACAAGCGCAGAAGAACATTGTCCATTGCCACGCGTTGCCAAGGCATCCGTGGCCACTCGGCCCGATCATGATTTGTTGCTATTCGTGTTCGGACTTTCTCAGGGATTGAGGCCGCAAAGTTGAACCGATTGAAGCCCAAATGAAAGGCCTCGCTGATGCGAGGCCTTTTTTTCTGCCCTGACTTTCAACTCAATAAGATTCGATGTGGGAGCGAGCCGGCTCCGGGCGGCGTGCCGACGAAGGCGGCTTAATATTCAACAAGAATGTTGACTGACACTCCGCTTTCGCGAGCAGGCTCGCTCCCACAGGTTCGTCTCCTGCAAATACATCTGTTTCAGCGCTTATCGGGTTTTGCCAGCAACGTGTACACGCAAGGCAACACGAACAGGGTGAACAATGTGCCGATCGACATGCCCGTCGCGATGACCGTGCCGATGTCGAACCGGCTTACCGCGCCAGCCCCGGTGGCGATGATCAATGGCACCATGCCGAACACCATTGCCGCGGTGGTCATCAGGACCGGACGCAGCCGGATGGCCGCCGCTTCTTCTACCGCTTCGCGCGCTGTCAGGCCCTTGTCCTTGCGTAGCTGGTTGGCGAACTCGACGATCAGAATGCCGTGTTTGCTGATCAGCCCGATCAACGTCACCAGCCCGACCTGGGTGTAGATGTTCATGCTCGACCAGCCCAGAAACAGCGGAATCAATGCGCCGCAGATAGACAGGGGCACGGTGACCAGGATCACCAGCGGGTCGCGGAAGCTTTCGAACTGGGCGGCCAGTACCAGGAAAATGACCGCCAGTGCCAGGGCAAAGGTGATCCACAGGGCGCTGCCCTCCTGAACGTACTGCCTCGATGCGCCGGCGTAGTCGACGGCAAAACCGGCGGGAGCTTCTTCCCTGGCGATCTGGCGCACGAGGTCGATGGCTTCCCCCATGCTCACCAGCGGCACGCCGGACAGGATGGCCGAGTTGAGTTGCTGGAACTGGTTCAGCTGTCGCGGTCGGGCTCGGTCGGTGACGGTGATCAGGGTCGATAACGCCAGCAGTTCGCCCTTGTTGTTTTTCACGTAGTAATTGTTCAGCCAGTCCGGATTGTCACGGAACGGCCGCTCGACCTGGGCAATGACCTTGTAGCTGCGGCCTTCGATGGTGAATCGGTTGATCTCGCCTTCACCCAGCAGGGTCGCCAGGGTTCCTCCCAGATCCTGCATGGAAACCCCCATCTGCGCGGCCTTGGCGCGGTCGATGTCCACCACCACTTCCGGCTTGTCGAAGGCCAGGTCAACGTCGACAAAGGCAAACTTGCCGGATTCCATCGCACGTTTTTTAACCCGGTCCACCACCTGCAATATCAACTCGTAATCGTGGGCGGAGTTGATGACGAACTGGAACGGCAAGCCCTCGCCGGTGCCCGGCAATGACGGCAGGTTGAAGCCGAAGATCTGCAGCCCCGGGATCTTTTCCAGTTTGGCCTGGACCTCGGGCAGGATCGCCATTTGCGTGCGGCTGCGATCGCCCCATGGTTTGAGCAGGAAACCGCCGATGCCCGATTGCACACCGTTGAAACCGTTGATCTGGAAGGACGAGTAGTACTCGGGAAACGCCTTGAAGATCGAGACGAACTCGTCGGTGTAGGTGTTCAGGTAGTCGAGGTTGGTCTGTTGCGGGGCGTTGGCGATCATGAAAATGATGCCCTGGTCCTCATCCGGCGCCAGTTCCGATTTGGTGAAATTGAGCAGGACCGGAATCAAGCCCAACACGATCACGGCGAACACCAGCACCACCGGCCGGGTATTGAGGGTGCCGTGCAGCAAGCTCTGGTAGCGGCGCTTGAGGCGTTCGAACATCATGTCCAGGCGATGGGCCAGGCCACTGGGATTCTCGTCGTGACGCAGCAGAAACGCACACATCATCGGCGACAGGGTCAGGGCGACGATACCGGAAATCACCACCGCGCCAGCCAGGGTCAGGGCGAACTCCTTGAACAGCGCCCCGGTCAGGCCGGTCAGGAAACCGATCGGGGCGTACACCGCCGCCAGGGTGATGGTCATCGAAACCACCGGCATGGCGATTTCCCGGGCGCCTTCAAGGGCAGCCTCCAGCGGTGTCTTGCCTTCCTCGATGTGACGGTGAATGTTTTCCACCACCACGATGGCGTCGTCCACCACCAGGCCGATGGCCAATACCATCGCCAGCAGGGTGAGCAGGTTGATCGAGTACCCCATCATCTGCATGAAGAACATGACGCCAATCATCGATAGCGGGATGGTGACCACCGGGATCACCACCGAGCGCAGGGCGCCAAGGAACAGGAACACCACCACGATCACGATCAGTACCGCTTCGAACAGGGTTTTCACCACTTCGTCGATCGAGGCCTGGATGAACAGGGTGGCGTCGTAGGCGATTTCACCTTTCAGGTTCGGCGGCAACTGGGCATCAAGATCCGGCATGATCTTGCGCACTTCCTTGATCACATCCAGCGGGTTGGCGCCGGGTGTCGCCTTGATGCCGATGTACACCGACGGGGTGCCACCGAACGAGCTGATGGAATCGTAGTTTTCCGCACCCATTTCCACACGCGCCACATCGCGCAGCAGCACACGGCTGTCGCCATCGATCTTCAGCGGAATCGACCCGAAGGCTTCGGCGGACTTGAGTTCGGTATTGGCGTTGATGCTGGTGACCACGTATTCGCCTTTCACCTCGCCGGCGGCAGAGAGGAAGTTGTACTGGCGCACCGCGTTGGTCACGTCGCTGGCACTCAGGCCGAAACCCGCCAGCTTCACTGGGTCCAGCCACAGGCGCATGGCAAACACCTGGTTGCCGAGGATCTCGGCTTCGGCCATCCCGGGCAAGGTCGCCAGCTTGGGCTGGATCACCCGCGACAGGTAATCGGTAATCTGCGGGTTGCTCAACTCCTTGCTGAAGTAGCTGATGTACATCAGCACTGATGCATCGGCAGACTCCTTGCTCAGCACCGGGTCTTCAGCGTCCTGGGGCAGCTTGTTCTTGACCTCGTTGGCCTTGGCCAGCAGTTCGGTAAACAGGCGATCGCTGTTGGAGCCGACGCGCGCGTAGATCGAGATCACCGAGAAGTTCTGGCGACTGACCGAGGTCATGTAGTCGATGCCCTCGGCGCTGGCCAGGCTTTGCTGCATCGGCTGGGTGATATAGCCCTGGATGGTCTCGGCGTTGGCCCCTGGGTAGGCGGTGGTCACCGTGATCAGGGCGTTTTCCATTTGCGGATACTGGCGCAGCGGCAGCTTGCCCCAGGCCTGGAAGCCCAGCAGCACAATCAGCAGGCTGACCACGGTTGCGAGAACCGGGCGGCGAATGAACGGATCGGTAAAAGCCATGGGGATTCCTTGATCAGTCCGCGCGGGGCGGGCTGTTCTGCTCGGCGAGGGTCTTGTCTTCGCTGATGGCAATGTGTGCGCCGTTGTCCAGTTTGAGCTGGCCGGCGGTGACCACTTTCTCGCCGTTCTGCACGCCTTTGGTGATCATCACTTGCCCATCGCGGCGTTCGCCGGTTTCGACAAAACGTCGTTCGGCGATCAGCACCGGCTGACCCTTGTCGTCCTTTTCCGGGCTGCCATCTTCGGCCTTCTTTGGTACGGCCACATACACCGAGTTGCCGTAGAGCGTGTAGGTAATCGCGCTTTCCGGCACCACGATGCGCGGCTGCGGGTCGGGCAGGAGCACCTGGAGGCTGGCGAACATGCCTGGCATCAACTTGCCATCGGGGTTGGCCAGGGTCGCGCGGACCTGAACGTTACGGGTGCTGTTCTCTACCTTGGGGTTGATTGCACTGATAGTGCCGGGATACTCCTGGGTCGGATACGCCGCGACAATGGCCTGCACTGGCTGGCCAAGCGCAATCTTCGGCACTGACTGCTCGGGCACGAAAAAGTCGACATACAGGCTACTGAGGTCTTGCAGGGTGGCGATCATGGTGCCACTGGCCACGTAGTCGCCGACGTCCACCTGACGAATGCCGATGGTGCCGCTGAATGGCGCGATGATGCGTTTTTTCTCAAGCGCGGCCTTGAGCTGATTGACCGTGGCCCTGCTCTTTTTCAGGACCGCCGAGAGTCGGTCGAACTCACCTTTGGAAATCGCCTGGCTGCCTACCAGTTGGCTGCCACGGTTGTAGTCCAGTTGGGCCAGCCCGAGGTCGGCCTGGGCGGTTTCGAGCAAGGCGCTTTCCACGGCGCTGTCGAGCCGGACGATGGGTTGGCCGGCCTTGACCTTCTGCCCTGACTCGAATTGGACATCGATGACGGTGCCATCGGTCTCCAGGCTCAGGTCCACGCCCTGCAATGCCTTGAGCGTGCCAACGGTAGGCAGGCGGGCTTGCCATGGGCGCTCGGTGGCGGTGGCCACGGCAACGCTGATTGCCGGTCTGGGCGCAGAGAAACCTTGAACCATCGTGTAGATCGAGAAGGCTTTGTACGCAGCCAGGACCAACACAATCAGTAGCACAACACCCAACATGATCAGCATGCGGCGACGCAGCATATTCCAGTTCCTTGGAGAAAATCAGGTGAGACAGTGGGGCACAGTACCGGGAGTTTAGAGGGTAATCCCACTGCCGTTTTTACAGGTTGTGAAGTATTAGAGAGGTGAAAGCCTGAAAGATTCGCCGCCTTGGGACTCGCCTGCGGTGTGTGTCCTCCCGATGCGGGCGGCGATCTTTTCAGTGACTCAGGCCATCAGATGCAGATGGTTGTCCCAGAGCCCTGCGGGTAGCTCAAGGGGCTTGGCAACAAGATTGGTCTGGCGGCAGTCGTAGTAGCGGCACCGTCCCTGGCCCGAGGTCACGACAAAGCCATCGGCCACGGCCCCGACCCCGGCGCAATCGGGCAGTGGGGCATCCAGGCGTACTTCGCCACTGTCCAGGTCCCAGATGAAAAAACGGTTGCCCCGTGGTGCAGTCAACGCCACCAGGCGCAAATCGTTGTGTACAGCGACGCTGGCGGTGTAGTGCCCCATGGCCTGCAACTGGTGTTCGGGCACCGGGAAGGCGACGAAAGGCTGGCCGGGACGCTTGATCGCCAACAGCTCCGACGACTCATGGGCCGCGCCCATGAACTGCTGGCTGGCGACGATGGTGCCATCACTGGCGATGGCCAGGTGGCGCACGCTGTTCATCTGCTGGGCGAGGGTTTCCTTGCTCAGCAGCGTGCCGTCACGCTGCATCAGGACCAGGCTCGGTTCCATGGCGTCGAGGTTCATCTCCACCCGGCTTTCGGCTTCGGTGCGAATCCCGCCGTTGGCCACCACCAGGGTTTCGCCATCGGGCATCCACGACACCTGGTGTGGACCAAGGCCGTGGGTGGAAATCTCGCCGCTGTGCACCAGCCGCTCGCCTTCGAATTTGTACACGCCGAGCAGGCCGCGACCGGGATCGGTGGTGTCGTTTTCGGTGGCGTACAGCCAGTCGCCGCTGTGGTGAATGACCGCGTGTCCGTAGAAGTGCCGGTTCGGCTGCGACACCACGGTTTGCAGGAGCGCGCCGTCGCGCAGGTCGATCAGGTAGCTCTCGGTCCCCGGACGGCGGGCGACGAACAGCGCAATCGGCTGTGTCGGGTGGTTGATGATGTCGTGGCAACGCTGGCCGACCCGGGTGGCGAACACCTGGGTGCCATCGAGCCGATAACCGACGGCGTAATGCTTGCCATCGCTATCGTCCCGTGCCGAAAGCAACAACGGACTCTTGTCCTTTTGCTTGAACAGCTTCCAGCCGCCCAGCGTCACCGCACCCAGCAACAAACTACCCAAGGTCAGAGCCTGGCGTCGCAGCATGGAACTCGCCCCCATCAGTCGCCGTCGTTGGCATTGAAGCCCAGTTGGATGCCCAGCGCCTTGGCCAGATCAGCCTCGTGCAAGCGATGGACAACGTTGAGGCTGTCGTACAACTCGTTGAGTTGCTGGCGGCCGGCATCGTCATTGAGCATGTCGGTCAGCGAGCGCTGGTTGCTGGCGAACAGCTTCAGTGAGGCGGCATAGGCGGCATCGATCTTGTCGGCCAGCGGTTTCTGTTCGCTCGGCAACAGGCTGCGCAGGCCTTTGTTATCCACGCCTTCCCAGACTGTCCTGGCGGCTGCGAGACTGGCTTCGAGGCTGGCCAGGGACGACTGGCTACGCCATGCGTCGGCCTGGAACGGTTGCGGCACGCCCTTGCTCTGGCGGCCCATCGGCGTGCCGAGTTTTTTCTTCAGGGTATCGATGGCCGTGACTTGCACACGCAGCAGATCGGCGATCGCTTCGTGGGAGTCCGCGTAGCGCTGGTTCGGGAATTTGCTCATTTGCGCGAGCATGCCGTCGGTGTTGTTCCAGGTTTGCAGAATCTCTTCGGCCAATTGCTTCTGGCGCTCGCCGATGGCAATCAGCAGCGGGCAGTATTTGGCCTTCTGCTCAGCGTTGGCCACGTCAGGCTTGCTGTCGAACAGAACGTATTCGTAGGCCGAGAGACCCTGTACCACAACGCTGGACTTGGCCAGGGCAGCGGCATCGATCTGCGGCTGGGCGGTGACCAGTTGCTCGACCTGACGGCCGACCAGGTTTTTCTTGTCCGGCCAGAACTGCACTTGCCACGAGCGGTTGCCTTCGGCCAATGGCCCGATCAGCAGCGGTTGCAGCTCGGCCCAGGCCTTTTGCGCGTGCAGGAAATCGGCACGGGCGGTTTCCAGGGTTTCCTTGCCTTCGCAGTAGGCGAGGGCGCTGACCGCCAATTGACGGTCGGCTTCAACCCAGCGGGTGTAGGTCGGCAGGATCACCGACTTGGCGATGGCTGCCGACGTGACCGCTTGCGGGTCCTGGGGCGAGCAGGCGCCCAGGGCGAGTGCGGCAAGGCTTGTGAACAGCAGTTTGGGACGGAACATGTCGGGCTCCCGCGAGTGGAATGCGTGTTAAAGGGAATTCAGGAACGCCAGCAGCGCGCTGCGCTGCTCGGCATTGAAAGACAAAACCTGTTGCTGCGCCGCCGTCGCTTCGCCGCCATGCCAGAGCACCGCCTCGAGCAGGTTGCGGGCGCGGCCGTCGTGCAGGAACTGGGTGTGGCCGCTGACCGTTTGTGTCAGGCCGATGCCCCACAATGGCGGAGTACGCCATTGGCGGCCGTTGGCCTGGAATTCGCTACGGTTGTCGGCCAGGCCGTCGCCCATGTCATGCAGCAGCAGATCGCTGTACGGGCGAATCACTTGATTGGCCAGTTCAGGTTCGGCGGCGTTGGCGGCGGTGGTGTATTTCGGTGTGTGACAGGACTGGCAACCGGCCTGATAGAACAAAGTCTTGCCGGCCAGCACTTCAGGTGAGTTGACGTCACGACGGGCCGGAACGGCGAGGTTGCGGCTGTAGAACAGCACCAGGCGCAGGATGTTATCGCTGACTTCCGGCTCGCCATCCGGGCCGATGCCACTGGGTGCCTGCTTGCAGGCCGTTTGCGCGTCCGTGCAGTCATCGAAGGGGCTCAGGCTGGTCGTGAGCCCCATGTCTCCGGAAAACGCGTGAACATTTTGTTGATTGAGGTTCGGTTGCCCGGCTTTCCAGCCAAATCTTCCCAACACTGTCTTCTGTTGGGCGTCGTCCCACACCTGGTTCGGACGTCCGGCAATGCCGTTGTTCGCCTTGGCCTGCGCCTCGGCGTTGGCCAGGATCGCCTCCTCGGGAATCGCTTCGAGCAGGCCCAGGCCAATCATCGGCGGCGCTACACGTGCCGAGAAGCGAGTGTCGGGGTGCATCGGGCCGTAACCCAGTTGGGTGATGTTCAGGCTCGGTTTGCGCAGCTCGATTTCGGTGCCGTCCTTGAAGCGAACCGGCACGGCGGTGTAATCGACCCGTACTTTGCCTTCGGGGGCGACACCGGGTACGGCCATGTCCTGGAACTGTCCACCGTAGACGGGCTCCGGCACCACGCCGAGCTGTTCGATGACCTTGGCATACGCCGGGGCGTCGGGAATCGACAGGCGTACCAGCATCGACACGGCATTCACATCGTCCGGAGTCGGCGGATGGCCGCGGCCGTCCTTGATGTGACAGCCCTGGCAGGCATTGGTATTGAACAGTGGGCCGAGGCCATCGCGAGCGGTCGTCGTCGACGGGGCGATCACCCAGGGGCTGCGGAAGAAGCTGTTGCCGACACTGAAATCCACGCGCCGTGACGGCGGCAGGTTCGCCGATGGCATGGAAAACGCGTTCTGATCGCTCTTGCGCACCGTCGCACTGCCGCCGGAGCGGGCTTCACCGGGTTCGGCCCGGGTGAATTTCGGGGCGTCATCGCAGGCACTCAGGCCCAGGGCCAGGAACAGTGCGGACAAGCGAAGAGGCAGCGGGGGCATCAGACATCCTGCAAGACGATTAAATCAAGGGCGCAAAGTCTAACAGGGCAGGGGAGTTTGAATAAGAGGAATTATCGTTTACTTGATTGGCAGGTGGTTTCGGTAAGGGGCCGTCCCATCAGCCTATACATATGTACCTCACAAGCTGGTTGTCGGGGTGCAAGGATGCAGAACACTCCGACAACATAGAGTCTCATCATGACCAGCCAGTCTCCATCCTCTCTTCGCGACCTGATGAACAACAGGGACACCCCCTTGCAGGCCGACCTGCGCAAAAAACTCACGGCACTGGACGTCCAGCTCACTGAGTATTTTCAGGCACAACCAAGTTTCCACGCCTTCGTGCAACAGAGCTTCAATCAGGCGTTCAGCGACCTGACAGCGCATTTGGATTTGCGGCACTGCTTTGTTCGATCCAGTGACAACCCATCCCCATCCGAGTCGCAACTGCAACCCAGCCTGATGGATGCAGTGGTAAGCCGTATCGTCAGCTCCGAGCCAGCGAACCATGCCCAGCGACAGTCCCGGTTCTACGCCGCCCCTGCAGCGGGTGATGCCCCCGAGCACTATACGGCCCTTTCTGCACAGGCGTTCGACGCCTTTGTTGATGGGCTGGCCAATGACGTGCTGGTGCAATATCCGTTGTATCTGCAGCGCTATTGGAACAGTCCGCTCAGCTCGACCGATCCACGAACCCGTCAGCAATGGCTGGAGCAGATCCGGCGCGAGCAGATGAAAACCGAAAGTGCGCTGCTCAAGCTCGACGGTCTGCTCAGCAGTGCGGCACAAGCGCTGCTCGAAAAACTGCTGGAGTACCCGGATGCGGTGGCCCGACAGGCGTTGAAAGGCTATCGGCCCTGCGTCTATGCCATGGCACTTGGTGTCGACGAGGCGTCGGCGATCCCTGTGCATGGCGCCTTTATCCTCACCGCGCGTGATCCGCAGGATGGGCAGGTGAGGCCGGAGACCGACGCGGCGGTGCCGGTGGTTCGTCCCATCGAACCGAGCGCCAACGTCGGGCTGGTGCTGCTGTTCACTCCGAACCAAGGCCTGGAGGAGTTCGACTCGCTGGCCAGCCTTGATCGTGAGTTGCATCGGCGGCTGGGACACTCCCGAGAGTGTGCGAGCCTGCTGGAGATGGTCGCCGACAAGGATCAGGAATCTGTATTGACGCTGCATCGCAGTGTGCCGATCAGTGGTCAGGTGCGATATCTGGAGCGCCTCGACTCGCCTTTCACCTTCGGGATCGAATCGCAATGCCTGCTGATCCGCGACAACGTCGCGTCGAACATTGCCCGATATCAAACGTTGGGTGTGCACGCTGGCTCGGCGGACTTGCCGCGCACGCTGGATCGGCTCAGCGATCTGCGGCGCGCTTTCAACATTGACGCAGTCCTTCAGGCCAGACACCAGAAATGCGCACTGGCACGCTTGCAGGCTTTTCTTGCTGGCGCCTCTGATGACGACAAAGCGTCCTGGGTAAAAGCATTCACTGAATACGCCGAGACCCTGGCCAATCTGCCTGACTCCGAAGGTTTGCCTTCATTCAGCCAGTTCAGTGATCGGCGTTCATTGCTGACCTACAGCAATCGCCAACTGCGCGCCGTGCTTGAGTCTGAGCATGGGTTGACGGTGGACCCGGATGACATCCTCGTCACCACCTCGGAGCCGGATATCGGGTCGGCGAACTTTGTACCGGGCGCCCCCGGATCGACGATTCGCGAACCCACGGGCGCGCCACGCAGGTATCGCTCACGGACATTGACCGAGTTGGCCCTGGAGAATGTCGGGGGGCTGGACTTCAACTTCAGCAACTTCTCTACGCTGACCCTCAAGACTGCCAGTGGCTTGAGGCCCGTCAGTATCCCGTCGTCGCCGAACGTCAATCCTGTCGCAGGATTGCCTGCCTATGAGGATTTGACTGTCGAGCAGGTCAAGGACCTGGTGCGTCGGCTGAACGTCGGTAAAACCTATCGGGACTTTTTGCGCGAGCACCTGATCACTTCCGAGGAAGCGAAGCTGCGCAAGCAGACCTTTGCCCGGCTCATGGCCGCGCAACTGCGCCTGGATGCCATCGAAGCGAAGATCGCCGGGGATTTTGTGGTGGATCGATTGGCACGCGGCTTCAACTGGGTGAAAGCAGTGCTGGACCAACCCGTCGACAACGATCAGCGCGCAGAGGTCGAAGGTCACCGGATCATCGTGCAGTACCTGAACATACGAGGACAGCGGGTGCGTGGCGTACTGCTGTTCTCCACGGCGACCAGTGGTGGCGGTAGCGTTGTGGTGTATACACCCCAGGCGCCTGACGGCCAGGTGTTCCACGAGTACGCCAGGGAGGACCTGATGAAGGCGTTCGTGTTCAACAGCGCTTGGCGCGAATATCTGGTCGGTCGGGTAGAACTGGCGTTTCAACCTCATGTCTGGGCTGTGGTCCAGGGACGAGGGGACGTCTCAATGGTCCATCTTGCCAATATTGCGAACAATGTCTTCGAGGATGGGTACGAGATCGAGGCCAGTTTCGCGATCAACGACGCGGCAGCCCAATCGACGACTACCGGGCAGACCGATATCGAGACCGGTCTGACCATCGGCGAAATTGTGCTGGATGTGGTGACCATGGTCCTGCCAATTCGCGTGACACTGCCTATCGGCATGGCCCGCAGTCTGTTTGCCATGTTCAACGCCATTGAGGCCGCGAAAATTGGCGATCGTTCCGGTACAGCCCACTACGTGGTACGCGCGTTGGGCGAATTCACCGGTGCGCTGATCGATGGTGCGGTCGGCAAAGGCGTTGCGGGGGCTGCACCAAACCCGAGTGTGAACGTGGCATCGAGGGCGCGCAGGCTGAACCCGGAAATGGCCGTGGGCAAAAAACCGCAGGGCCTCAGCCCCTTGCCAGGCTGGGAGGACAAAGGTATCCATTACCGGCTGGCGAAAGAGGAGGGAGGCAGGCAGTACTTCCTCAAGGAAGCGGAACATTGGTACTCGGTCCTTGATGAAGGGTTTGAGGAAGCCTGGCGCGTGAGGGATGCGCGCAAGCCTGTTCAGTATCACTATTCGCCGATCCGCCGCAATGCGGCAGGTCACTGGGAAATCGGTACACACCCGGATGCGCCGGCGTTGGGAGGGAATTCTCCGGAGCGCGCACTGAGGGATCTTTATCCTTTTCTGGACGAGTTTCAGGCCCGGCGCGTGTTTGAGTCCTTCCTGTTTCCCAGTGGCCGCGAAATGGAGTTTGGCTTGAGCCTGGTGCATTACTTGCGCGCAGGTCGGACGCTGGAAGCGTTCGGTCCCTATTTGATCGTCACCCCCCAACGCCTGCAATTACGCCTCAGGGGGCTGGACATGGCGACAGGGTTCAGCGGTGGAGGTGTGGTTGGAGAGTCTGCTCGCTTCCCGACGGTCGAACCGGTTCCGGGACCCAGTCGTCCACGTCCGCCGGAGCCGATTCCCGGGCCCAGTCAGCCAACCCCCGTGGTTGTGCGACCCGCTCGGCCCGCCAATGAGCAATTTGTCGATTGGGGGCAGACGCTGGATCCGGCGCAACTGCAATTGCTCAACGCCGAGCAGGGTATCTATAGGCGTATTGCCGGGGATCAGCAGATGATCGGGCGCGAATACGTGAAAATCGATCAGCGCTATTTCCCTGTCCTGCCTTCAGGTGCGGACATCAATAGCGGTATCGTGCTGATGCATGAACCGTCCATGTCCCTCGATAGCTTCGTGGCGTTCGAGCAGATGCTCGGTGCTGATCTTTACCGCCAGCCACGATTGGCGACATTCGACCCGTCGATGTCCCGCTGGCTGAATTCAATCGAGTTATCGTTCGAGAAAACGCTGGGCAGTTATGTAGCGGATGCATTCCCGACATTGACTCCGACCTCGCGGTTGCAGGTTGCTAACGTGCTGTTCAACCTGACTAACCCTGCAGGTTTGACACTCTGGGGGGTGGCGGCCATGCAGCGCACACTGCAAAGCTGGCGCTCGTTATCGGTTCCGACGTTGCCTGTGCAGGGCGAGCCATTGTCTCTGCTGCCGGTCACACGGACGAATGCCGCCGGCGTCTGGCGCCTTGATAATATTCCCGAGGCGTATCATTCCCTCAATTTCAGTAGCGATGGCGTGTCGATATTGATGCGTGAGGCCGTGGACTTGCCTACCGAAAGAGTACTGAGGTCTTTGATGGTCGAGCGGCTGGAGGGGAGCCACTACCAAATGTATGGGGGGTTCAATCAGCCGGGCGAACTGTTGTTCACGCGACCTGGTACCAATAATCAGGTTTTTTGGCTGTCGTTGCGCAGTGCCTCGAACGGGCTGGTCGCGGGACCTTATCAAGTGTCACCGAGACTGGACCTGATGACACCTTTTACACGATCCATTGTCCAGAATGCGCAAGCTAACAACAGCTTTGTGCGCTTGATCGGTGGTGTTCATCGACTGCCGGGTAATCGGGCGACGATCTTTGTATTCAGGGTCTGACAATAGCGTTGCGCAATAAAAATGCCCCGAACCAGTCGGGGCATTTTCATTCAGCGGGGTAAAACCGGCTGGATCAGAACTCGTGATCGGCGTTGTCCGGGTTCAGATCATTGATGCCCAGTTTGCCAGCGGCGGCTTCGATCGAACCGGTCTGCTTGACCAGGGCCGCGATGGCGTCACGGACGATCTGGTTGCCCGCGGTGTTGCCGGCGGCGATCAACTGGTCGTAGTGCTCACCCTTGTTGGCATGGTCGACCATGATCTGGATCTTGGCTTCGGTGGCGGCCAGGTCGTCTTTGAGCGCCGTGTCGGCAGCCGGGTCGACCTTGGCCACCAGGGACGACAGGCTGGCGCCGGTCATTTTGCTGCCGTCGACACGGGTGTATTCGCCCAGGTACACGTTACGAATGCCCTTGGCATCGTAGAAGTGCGAGTTGTGGGTGTTGTCGCTGAAGCAATCCTGTTCGTCTTCCGGGGAGTTGGCTTCCAGGGAAACCTTCATGCGCTCGCCCGCCAGTTCGCCCAGGGACAGGCTACCCATGCCGAACAGCATTTTGCGCAGGCCGGATTCAGCCGGTTCCGCTTCCAGGGTGGCGCGGTAGTTGTCGGCCACGTTCGGCTTCCAGTTACCGACCATTTCTTCCAGGTCGCTGACCAGCAGTTGGGTGACGGCTTTCAAATAGGCGCGACGACGGTCGTTGTGACCGCCGGTCGCGCCTTTGCCTTCCAGGTAGTCCGAAGCCGGACGGTTGCCGGCGCCAGGGCCGGTGCCGTTCAGGTCCTGGCCCCAGAGCAGGAATTCGATGGCGTGGTAGCCGGTGGCAACGTTGGCTTCGGAACCGCCCAGCTCGTTCAGGCTGGCGAGTTTTTCCGGGGTGATGTCTTTGACATCGACCTTGTCTTCGCCGATCTGCACTTCAGTGTTGGCGATGATGTTGGCAGTGGCACCCGGGTTGCCCAGGGCGTGTTCGTAGGACTTGTCGACATAGTCGATCAGGCCTTCGTCCAGCGGCCAGGAGTTCAGCTGACCTTCCCAGTCGTCGACGATGGTGTTGCCGAAGCGGAACACTTCGCTCTGCAGGTAAGGCACGCGAGCGGCAACCCAGGCCGCCTTGGCGGCTTTCAGGGTGTCGGCGTTCGGCTTGGCGAGGAAGGCGTCGATGGCGGTTTGCAGGGTCTTCGCGGTGGATTCGGCATCGCTGTAAACGGCGAAAACGATGTCTGCGTAATGGGCGACAACGGCTTTGGCGGCGGCTTCGTCGACTTTGCCGGCAGCGGCAGGCGCAGCAGCTGGGGCAGCCGGGGCAGCCGCAGTGCTGGCAGCTGGTGCAGGCGCAGCAGCTTTTTCTTTGTCTTTGCCTTCGCCGCAACCGGCGAGGGAAATAGCGATGGCCAACAGACTGGCGGTAGCCAGAGGCATACGAATCATGGCGAACATCCTGCTTCGATAAGGGGTGGATTCGTGCAGTGCGCACGCAAAACTGCGACATAATGCAAATCTTTCGCATTATGTGTAAAGAGTCGTAGCTGGAAATATTTCTTATTCAGGGCGTGAGGTTTGCAATCCTGTAGGAGCGAGTGCCCGCTTGCGGCATGCTCGCGATGAACGCCAGAACACCGCGGGTATCCAGTGAGCCCGCGTTTTCGTTAACGACCATCGCGAGCTTGCTCGCTCCTACAGGGTTACAAAATAGCGGCGTTGCTGCGTTGCGCCTGCTTCAGGTAAACGCCCAGTTCCCGTGCCGGCAACGGCTTGCTGTAGTGATAGCCCTGACCTTCGTGGCAGCCTTCGGAAATGATGTAGGCCTCTTGCTCGACGGTTTCCACGCCCTCGGCAATCACCTGCATGCCCAGGCTCTTGCCCAGCTGGATGATGGCGCGAACGATGGTCGCGTCGTCGTCGTCATCGAGCAGGTCCTGAACGAAACTCTTGTCGATCTTGATCTTGTCCAGCGGCAGGCTCTTGAGATAGCTCAAGGACGAATAGCCGGTTCCGAAGTCGTCGATGGCGATCAGCGCGCCGGAGCGGCGCAGGCTGAGCAAGTGCTGGGCGGCGGTGCTGATGTCTTCCATCAGGCCGGTTTCGGTGACTTCCAGCTCCAGGCTGCGCGGTGGCAGGCGGTATATTTGAAGCAGGTTGTTGACCACCCGCGGCAGTTCGGCGTGGTGCAATTGAACCGTGGACAGGTTCACCGCCATGCGCAGGTCGCTGAAACCCTGGTCATGCCACTCGCGTAGTTGTTTGCAGGCCTGATCCAGCACCCATTCGCCGATGGCAATGATGGTGCCGTTCTGTTCGGCCAGCGGGATGAACAGGTCTGGCGGCACCATGCCGTGCTCGGGGTGTTGCCAGCGAATCAGGGCTTCGACGCCCACCACGCGGTGATCGCGATAACTGATCTGCGGCTGGTAGACGAGGTAGAACTGGTTGCGGATCAGCGCGTCGCGCAGGTCTTTTTCCAGCTCGCGGCGGCGACGCATTTCGGTGTCGACGCTGGCGATATAGAACTGATACCGGTTGCGCGAGCGGGTCTTGGCCAGCGTCATGGTCTGCTCGGCCTTTTGCAGCAACTTCTCGGTGCTGTCGCCATCCTCGGGGAACAGAGTGATGCCGATGGTGGCGCGCAGGCGGATCTCCTGGTGGTCGAGGGCAAACGCCGCTTCCAGATCATCAAGAATGCTTTGCGCCAGCTCGGCGGCTTCGTAGGGTTGCTCGATATCGGCCTGGACCAGGGCGAACTGGTCGCCACCGAGGCGGGCGAGGGCGCCCAGGCGACCGCTATGACCGCGCAGGCGATCGGCCAGGGCCAGCAGCAACTGGTCGCCGGTCTGGTAGCTGAACTGCTCGTTGATGCCCTTGAAGTCATCGAGGCCGACACACAACACCGCGACCCGGCGCTGCAGTCTGCCAGCGTCGATGAGGATCTTGTCCAGTTGTTGCTGCAATTGCTGGCGGTTCGGCAGTCCCGTCAGGAAGTCGTACTGGGACATGCGCAACAGACTGTTTTCCGCTTCGTGGCGCAGATGGGTATTGCGTTCGATGGACTCGAGCAACTGGTTGGCGGTGTTGATCCAGATGCCCAGTTCGTTTTTCTCGTGCCCCTTGAGCAACGGAATCTTGTGTTCGCTGGGACGATCCGGGTTGATTTCCGTGAGGTGTTCGATGATCCGCGACAGCGGCTTGGTCAGCAGCCAGTGATAGACCAGGTACAACACCAGCCCCATTGCCATCGCGCGCAGTACGCCGGAGATGAAGATGATCACCGAGCTGACAATGAAACCCTGGCCGTAGGTGGCGGTATCGAGGGTGATGCTCAGGTCGCCGTAATACTCGCTGTAAGGCCCGCGACCGACCAACTGGGTGGTGAAGGTGCGTTCCTTGCCCAGAATCAGGTCAGTCAGCCAACGACTGCTGGAATGCTGCAACTCGCGGGTTTTTTGCGCGAGCATGGCTTCGTTGGGATGGCCGATGGAGGCCTGGCGCACGGCATCGTCCTGAAACAGGCCTTCGATCACCTGCATGCCCATTTCCCGGTCCAGGCTGTAGACCGCCTGGGTCGAGGGGTCGCGGAACATGTCGAGGATGCGTTCGGCATCGTTGGCGACGGCCTGGCGTGTTTTATAGGCATCGAACACGATCTGCGCACAGCTCAAGACCACGCCGACGATCAATGCCGACAGGAGCACGACCCGGAGCAACTTCACCGACAAGCTGTTCTTGAGTTCCAGCTTCAAAGGGTTATTCCTTGTTCCGTGCGGGTAGCATCAAATTGCCATGAGTATTGGCAATCCCGTGATGGCAGTCAAAGGGACAATCATCCTTGAGGGATTTTGCCTGCAGCTTGGCCGATTTGCAGTTGTCTTGACGAGTTAGCCTGTTAGCACTGTGTCGGTTGTCGAGTCCTTCAACTTGAGGAGAGAGCGCAGATATTTTCCATTTGTTGATGTTAGTCGGCGTGGGCGGGGGGGCAAGGGGCGGGAGGCTGGTTTCATCTTGGGATATTGGCTTCGTGCGGGTTTGGGTGGGGTACATATCCGTTTTTTTGGTAACGGCGACTGATGGTTTCGCCCTTACGGCGAGTCACTTTTAACAAGCGCCTTAAAAGTAACCAAAAGCGCTCGCCCCGGCGTCCGGCCCCTCGCTGAGGCTCGGGGTTCCTTCGCTCCGGCATTCATCCGGGGGCATCGCCCTCCGGTTTGCTTCGCTGCACCTACATGCGATGAGTTCGACTGCGTCGAACGGCGCTGCGCGCCAATCCCCGGATGAACACCTCCACTCAGCCTCCCGAAGGGGCGGATGGATCAAGATCAAGAGCGGCAGACGAGCTAACGCTCGGCCTGTTGAGTGGTGAAGAGCAGAGCGGGTGTTCGCCGATCTGCCTTTGCTCTGCTCTTCTGTGGGAGCGGCGGTGCGGCGATCCGACTTGCTCGCGAAGGGGGCTTGACAGCCGACCAGTATTTCTCGGATGTACCCAGTCCCTGTGGGAGCGAGCCTGCTCGCGAAGACGGCGGGATAATCGCCACCGTCCCCTCTGCTCATATTCCTTCCATAAAAAAACCCGGCAAAAGCCGGGTTTCTTGACTGGCGTCGAGCTTAAGCGGTGAAGGTCTTGCCTTCGAACTGCTCGGCCACGAACTTCCAGTTGACCAGGTTCCAGAACGCTTCGACATACTTCGGACGAAGGTTGCGGTAGTCGATGTAGTAGGCGTGTTCCCAGACGTCGCAGGTCAGCAGCGGGGTGTCGCCGTTGGTCAGCGGGTTGCCGGCGCCGATGGTGCTGGCCAGGGCCAGGGAACCGTCAGCCTTCTTCACCAGCCAGCCCCAACCGGAACCGAAGGTGCCGATGGACGTCTTGCTGAACTCTTCCTTGAACTTGTCGAACGAACCGAAAGCAGCGTTGATGGCTTCAGCCAGCGCGCCGGTTGGTTGACCACCAGCGTTTGGCGCCAGGCAGTTCCAGTAGAAAGTGTGGTTCCAGACCTGAGCCGCGTTGTTGAAGATACCGCCCGAGGAAGTCTTGACGATCTCTTCCAGGGTCTTGCCTTCGAACTCGGTGCCTGGCACCAGGTTGTTCAGGTTCACGACGTAGGTGTTGTGGTGCTTGTCGTGGTGGTATTCCAGGGTTTCCTTGGAAATGTGCGGCTGCAGGGCATCGTGTGCGTACGGCAGCGGCGGCAATTCGAAAGCCATAATGATTCTCCTATCAGGTCAGTTGCGGTGAGCGCAAGGCCTATCACGGGCGGCCAGACAAGCGCCGGGGAGTTTGTACTCTTTGCGGCGCAGGGAGTCGGATCATAGCACCGGGGGGGCGGCATAACCACGCAACAACTGTGTGGAATAGAGGTTCCGCGAGTCAGATGGCCGTGATCAACTGAAGCGCCACGGCAAACATCATCAGCGCCACCAGCAGATCGAGAATTCGCCAGGTACTGGGGCGGGCGAGCCAGGGGGCCAGCCATGCCGCACCGAGCGCCAGGGTGAAGAACCACAGCAGCGAGGCACTGGCCGCGCCCACGACATAAGCACCGGGCTCGGTTTGTTGTGCGCCCAGGGAGCCGATCAGCAGGACGGTGTCCAGATACACATGGGGATTGAGCAACGTCACCGCCAGTGCACTGAGCATCACTGCCCGCAGCGAGCGTACGGTCTGGCTCTCGCCCTGCTCAAGGCTCTGCTTCGAAAAGGCCCGGCGCAGTGCCTGGCTGCCGTACCACAACAGGAACGCTGCACCGCCCCAACGGGCAATCGCCAGCAGTGTCGGGTTTTGTGCCAGTACCGTTGCCAGGCCGAATACTCCGGCCGCCACCAACAGGGCGTCGCAGGCCACGCAGAGCGCCGCTACCGGCAGGTGATGTTCACGCCGCAGGCTTTGCGCCAGGACAAACGCATTCTGGGTGCCGATCGCCATGATCAGGCCGAAGGCTACCAACAGGCCGTTCAGATAACTTTGCCACATGATGTTTTACTCCGCGTTGGCTGCCAGATCCCGCAGCACTTGCAGGGCACGGTCGGCGTCGGCCTGGCCGACAAACAAATGGTCGTGGTAGTAGCCGGCGATCACATTGCAACTGATGCCGGCCTTGCCCAATGCCGTGGCGAACGCGGCGGTCAGGCCGACCGCTTCGAGGGCCGAATGCACGTTCAGGGTGATCCAGGCGGCGATGTAGTCGAAGCTCAACCCGGCTTTTTCGGCGTGGGCGCGTTCGAGAATCACGGTCAGGCCTTCCTGCTCGCGGAAGCTGCCGACAATCTCCAGATCCGCAGGCAACCTGCCGTCGCGCAGGGTACAGAACACGTATTCGCCGGCGTTGAGTTGCGGGCTCATGCTGCGCAGCAGCGTTGCCAATGAAGTTTCGCCAGCCATGTGGGTGATCCTTGTTCAAGTGTTCTTGCTGGTCATTGTCCTTGTGAAGGTTGTATAAGAAAAACCAATCTTGCTGATCGCTCATTAGGAAAACTGATGTTCGACTATAAATTGCTTTCTGCCCTGGCCGCCGTGGTCGAGCAGGCCGGTTTTGAACGTGCAGCCCAGGTGCTGGGTTTGTCGCAATCGGCGATTTCCCAGCGCATCAAGTTGCTGGAAGCACGGGTTGGCCAGCCGGTGCTGGTGCGGGCCACGCCACCCACGCCGACGGAAATCGGTCGGCGACTGCTCAACCATGTGCAGCAGGTGCGCTTGCTTGAACGGGATTTGCAAAGCCTGGTGCCGGCGCTGGATGAAGAGGGCCTGCCGGAACGCCTGCGGATCGCCCTTAACGCCGACAGCCTGGCCACCTGGTGGGCGCAGGCGGTGGGCGAGTTTTGCGCCGAGCAACATCTGTTGATGGATCTGGTGGTCGAAGACCAGACTGTCGGCCTCAAACGCATGCGCGCCGGTGAAGTGGCGGCCTGTGTGTGCGCCAGCGAGCGCCCGGTGGCCGGTGCGCGCAGCGTGTTGCTGGGGGCCATGCGTTACCGTGCACTGGCCAGCCCGGCTTTTATTGCCCGGCATTTTCCACAAGGCGTACGTGCCGATCAGCTGGCCCGCACCCCGGCGCTGGTGTTTGGCCCGGACGATTTCCTGCAGCATCGCTACCTTGCGTCCCTGGGCGTCGAGGGTGGTTTCGAACACCATCTATGTCCGTCCTCCGAAGGTTTCATTCGGTTGACGGAAGCCGGGTTGGGCTGGGGGCTGGTGCCGGAACTGCAGGTACGGGAACAACTGCAAAGGGGCGTGTTGCAGGAATTACTGCCAGATAAGCCGATCGATGTGCCGCTGTACTGGCATCATTGGCGTAATGGCGGCCAGTTGCTGGGTTTACTCACCGATCAATTGGTACGCGCGTCGAAACAATGGCTGGTGCCCTTGGCGCAGCCTTGAGCGTCAAGCTGCAAGCCGCAAGTGAAGCGCTTGCGCACTCGATTTAACTTGCAGCTCGTAGCTTGAAGCTTGTAGCTGCATCTGTAGGAGCAATTCATGAAGATTCTGGTTACCGGCGCAAGCGGCTTCATTGGCGGGCGCTTTGCGCGTTTTGCCCTGGAGCAGGGCCTGGACGTGCGGGTCAACGGTCGCCGGGCCGAGAGTGTGGAGCATCTGGTGCGCCGGGGCGCCGAGTTCATCCAGGGGGATTTGAGCGATCCGGAACTGGCGCGCGAATTGTGTTCGGACGTCGAGGCCGTGGTGCATTGCGCCGGTGCAGTCGGTTTATGGGGACGTTATCAGGACTTCCATCAGGGCAACGTCCAGGTCACCGAGAACGTGGTCGAGGCCTGCCTGAAGCAACGGGTTCGGCGGCTGGTCCATTTATCGTCACCCTCGATCTATTTCGATGGTCGCGATCATCTTGGCCTGACCGAAGAGCAGGTGCCCAAGCGCTTCAGGCACCCTTACGCCGCCACCAAGTACCTGGCCGAGCAAAAAGTCTTCGGTGCCCAGGAGTTCGGCCTCGAAACCCTGGCCCTGCGCCCGCGTTTCGTCACCGGGGCTGGCGACATGAGCATCTTCCCGCGCCTGTTGAACATGCAACGCAAAGGGCGCTTGGCAATCATCGGCAACGGTCTGAACAAAGTCGATTTCACCAGCGCGCAAAACCTCAACGAGGCGTTGCTCAGCAGTTTGCTGGCCAGCGGTTCTGCGCTGGGCAAGGTTTACAACATCAGCAACGGCACGCCGGTTCCGTTGTGGGACGTGGTCAATTACGTCATGCGCAAAATGGAAGTCCCACAGGTCACCCGCCATCGTTCCTACGGCCTGGCCTACGGTGTGGCGGCGTTGAACGAGGGTGTGTGCAAGTTGTGGCCGGGGCGCCCCGAGCCGACACTGTCGCGCCTGGGCATGCAGGTCATGAACAAAAATTTCACACTGGACATCAGCCGCGCCCGGCATTATCTGGACTACGATCCCAAAGTCAGTCTCTGGGCGGCCCTCGATGAATTCTGCGGCTGGTGGAAGGCCCAGGATGTTCGCTGATGCTCGAACAACGGCCCCTTACTGAACCGGAAACGGGACCTCAGGGTCAATGGTTATGGCTGTGGGGTTTATACTGCGCGGCATAACGCCATTATGTGATTCATTAAGGTTGATCCAATGTCCATGCGTAACGATGCCAACGACGACTTCGACGATGTACCGAGCCTGCGTGCAGACGTTCTCGATGACGATTTTCCACCCACGATCCGCTCGGTAGTGCATCCGCGCACGGCGCCGGTGGTAAAGGTCAAGGCGGCGAGCACCGGACCTCTGTGGGCGTTGGTCGGGGCCTTGTTCTTTGCGTTCGCGGGCCTGGCCTGGTGGAGCTTCCAGCAGATTTCTCTGATGGAACAGCAACTGGTGGCGACCCAGGAAAGTTTCGCCCGGATCAGCGAGGAAGCGGCCGGGCGCCTGCAGGATATTTCCGGCAAGGTTGTGGCCAGCCAGACCAGTGTCACCACCGACAGCGAAGCCCTGAAGCTGCAAATCCGCCAGCTGGAAAGCAAACTCCACGACCAGGGCGCTCAGCAGCAAGGGGTTGTCGGCCAAGCCTCGGAGCTGGACAAGCGTCTGGCACAAATGACCACGCAAACCGCCGAGGTGGACAAACGCCTGGTGCAGTTGACAGCGCAGGGCGCCGAACACCAGGCGGCCAATACGCAGTTACAGGCCGAGGTCAAAGCCTTGAACGCTGAATTGGCTGCGCTGAAAAATGCCCCGTCCGACTCGGAAAAGATCGATGCACAGCTCAAGAGCCTGGGCGCCGATATCACCGCGCTGAAGAAGCAAGGCAACCCGAGCGCTGCCATCGAGCGTCTCGAGCAAGACATGATCGTGGTCAAAAGCGTGCAGGATAACCGTCCGGCTTCCGCTCAGGGCTCGACCAACACAGCCGAGTTCGACGCATTCCGCAGCCAGGTCACCCGCAACATCAATACCCTCCAGGCGCAGATCCAGAACCTTCAGCAGCAACTGCGCGCCAAGCAGTAATCCAGGTATTTGTGGCGAGGGAGCTGGCTCCATCGCCACACAAGATCATCTCCCACAGTGATCTCTGGCGTGCACAAATTCTGCAATGACTGGAGATCCAATGTGGGAGCGAGCCTGCTCCGGGCGGCGTTCCGACGAATACAGGCAACGCGGTCTACCTAGCGAACCTTGTCCTCGCGTCCGCGCAGCAACATGTTCGGCATGGCAACCGCCGCCGCCAACCCCAGCAACGACACCAGCGCACTGACCGTCAGCAAATGCCGGAACGTCAACAACAACTCGGCGCGCAAAGCGTTTTGTGCATCACCTGGCGCGGCGTTCAAGCCATCGAGCAACACATTCCCCGAACTGCCTTCGGCCATCAGCGACGAGCCGGCCAGGTGGGCGAAACTCGAATCCTGCAACAGCGCCAGCAGCAGCGCCGACATCAATGCCACGCCGACCGCGCCCCCCAACGAACGAAACAGATTGGTGGTGCTGGTGGCCACTCCGATATCCCGCTGGTCCACGGCGTTCTGCGTACCCACCAATGAAGTGGGGAACTGCATGCCGGAGGAGATCCCGCAGAGCAGCATGAACAGGCTACTCACGATGAAAGACTGCGGTGGGCTGAACGCCATGCCCATGATCGCAATGGGCATCAGTGCAGCGCCGGTGAGGATCATCGGCTTGTAGCGCCCGGTCACGGACGTGCGCCGGCCAGCGAAATACGCGCCAATCGGCAGGCCCATGGCCAACGGCAGCAGGTGCAGGGCGGCGCTGTCGGCACCGGCACCGGTCACGCTCTGGAAGCGCAAGGGCATCAGTACGATCAGCGAGATGGCCTGGAAACTGGTGAAGAAGATCGTGCACCAGCACAGGATCGCATGGCGGTTGGCGAACAGATGCATCGGCAGCAATGGCTCCCGTGCCCGCCGCTCATGGGCGACGAACAGCCCCAGAACGAGCACTGCACAAGCGAGCAACGCCAGCACTTCGACACTTCGCCACGAATGGCCCTGACCGACCTGGGTGATGCCCAGCAACAAAGCGGTCAGGCCGATGATCATCAGCACGGTGCCCAGGTAATCGATGATCGGCTTGCGTTGCGGAATCGGCAGGCCCACCAGCGTGCGCCAGGCTACCAGCCAGGCGCCCAGGCCCAGCGGCAGGTTGATCAGGAACACCCAGCGCCAGGACAGGTATTCGGTCATGTAGCCGCCCAGCACCGGGCCGGCCACGCTGGCCACGGCATACATGCTGCTGAAATAGCCTTGATACCGACCGCGTTCCCGTGGCGGCACGATGTCACCGATGATCGCCTGACTCACCGAGATCATTCCGCCGGCCCCGATGCCCTGGAAGACCCGCGCCAGCACCAGTTGCTCCATGCTCTGGGCCATGCCGCAGAACACCGAGGCCAGGGTGAACAGGCCCATGCCGAACAGCATCAGCTTGCGCCGCCCGTACAGGTCGCCCAGCTTGCCGTAGATCGGCACCGCCACGGTCATGGCCACCATGTAGCCGGAAATCACCCAGGCCAGCAGGCTGACGTCCTTGAACTGCGCGGAAATGGCCGGCATCGAAACGGCGACGATGGTCTGGTCCAGCGCCCCGAGAAAGATCGCCAGCATCAGCGCGATCAGCACGCTGCGGATGGCGGGTTTGGAGGTTTGAGGCTGGTGGAGATTGGTCACGGGAAAACCTGCGGGCAGTGATGGACCCGCACGAGGCAAGGCGAGCGGGGATGCTCGCCAGTTTAGATCGATAGCAAGCTATTCGATAGCCTCGTAGGGAAGTCCTACGTAATTTTCCGCAATGGTCTTGCGACCCGCCTCGGAGTCGATGAAGTACTCCAGTTCCGATTCGGCAATGCGCTGGCTGAAGGCATCGTGCTCATCGAAGCGGTGCAGCATCGAAGTCATCCACCAGGAAAACCGCTCGGCCTTCCACACTCGGCGCAGGCAGATTTGCGAGTACTTCTCCAGCAGATCAAGGCGATCTTCGCGATAAACCTTGAGCAGGATGTTGAACAGCGTGCTGACGTCACTGGCCGCCAGGTTCAGGCCCTTGGCGCCGGTGGGCGGGACGATGTGCGCCGCATCGCCGACCAGGAACATGCGCCCGTATTGCATCGGTTCGACCACGAAGCTGCGCAGTGGCGCGATGCTTTTTTCGATGGACGGGCCAGTGACCAGTTTGTCTGCCAGCGCTTGGGGCAAACGCAACTTGAGTTCGTCCCAGAAACGTTGATCCGACCAGTTGTCTACATGATCGCTGGTGGGTACTTGCAGGTAGTAACGGGTGCGGGTCGGCGAGCGCATGCTGCACAGGGCAAAACCGCGCTCATGGCGGGCATAGACCAGTTCTTCGTGGACCGGCGGGGTATCGGCGAGGATCCCGAGCCAACCGAACGGATAGATCCGTTCGAAGACTTTCAGGCTGTCGGCGGGAATCGATTGTCGCGCCACGCCATGGAAGCCGTCGCAACCGGCGATGTAGTCGCAATCGAGGCGATAGCGTTCGCCGTCTTTCTCAAAAGTGACAAAGGCTTCATCGGTTTTCATGCCGTGGGGAACGACGTTCTCGGCTTGATAAATCGTCTGCGCGCCAGCCTCCCGACGAGCGGACATCAAGTCGCGGGTGACTTCGGTCTGGCCGTAGATCATCACGGTCTTGCCACCCGTCAGGGCGTGCAGATCGATGTGGACCCGGCGTCCGTCGAGGGCCAGTTCGAAGCCATCATGCACCAGTCCCTCGGCGTCCATGCGCTGACTCACGCCGGCCTGGCGCAACAGCTCTACCATGCCTTGTTCAAGCACGCCGGCGCGGATTCGGCCGAGTACATAGTCCGGGGTCTGGCGTTCGAGTATGAGAGTGTCGATGCCGGCGTTGTGCAGCAGTTGGCCGAGCAACAGGCCGGAAGGGCCGGCGCCAATGATGGCGACCTGGGTTTTCAGCGTTTTCATTGTTTTTATGACTCGCAAGCTTCACACGGCCAGGGCCGGTGATTGATTTTTATGGATCGAGTGCTTGCATTTTTCCCTTGCGGGTCTGTCAATTGAAGGTGAAAACTGAGCCGATAGCTGTACATTCTGCCAATCGGTGCGATTATCGCCCGTCATCTACTCCGAGGCCTGGATTGAAGTGATGAACAAGCCTGACCTGCCTTCGATTCCGGTGTTCAAGCTCTACGGTGAAAGCCTGGATTGGCCGACCCCGGACTTGCTGCACTGTGAAACCATTTCCAAACGCAGCCGCGAACATCATTGGGAAATCAAACCTCACCGCCACGCGGATTTGTGCCAGTTGCTCTTCGTATTCAAAGGTCAGGCAGAGCTTGAAATCGAAGGCAAGCGAACGCAACTGGTGGAACCGGCCATCCAGATCCTGCCACCGTTGTCGGTGCACGGCTTTCGCTTTTGCGAAGACGTGGAAGGCTTTGTCGTGACCCTGGCCGCGCCGCTGATCGCCCACCTGCAGATGCAACTGGGGCACTCGGTCAATGCCCTGGCCCAGTCCGAAAGCTACCCGGCCGGCAAGGATGCCGAGTACCTCAACAGCCTGTTCAGTGCGTTGCAGAACGAATACAACAGCCATCAACCGGCGCGGGAAATGCTCATGCACTCTCTGGTCAGTGTGATCGTGGTGTGGATCAGTCGTCAGGTGATCCAGCGTCGCACCGCCCTGGCACGACCGCAGCGGGCCAGGGAATACCTGAACGGTTTTATTCAACTGGTGGAAGAGACCTATCGCCAGCACGTCAAGGTCGAGGACCTGGCTCATCGGCTGGGGATTTCCGTGTCCCACCTCAACGGCACCTGTCGTGAGCTGGCCGGGCAACCGGCGTTGCAGATCATGCATGAACGGCAATTGCTGGAGGCCAAGCGTTTGCTGACCTACACCAGCATGACCATCTATGAAATGTCCGACGTGTTGGGGTTTTCCGATCCGACCAACTTCACACGCCTGTTCCGGCGTCGCGTGGGGATTTCGCCAAAGGCGTTCCGCGACCGCTTGAAGGCCGATCAGGGCAACGAAGCCTGACCCCCTTCGTTACCGTAGGGCGTTGAGGGTCGCGTTGTGGGGAATGCAGCGCTCGAAGTTGCAGCTCGCGTATTCACGGGGCAGGTTGCGCAGTTGCTCGACGCGCCAGGCGGCAGCGCCATACAGTCCGAGCGTGACCGCGCAGGTGATGAAAATCGCGAGGTACCTTCTTGTTCTGATGTTCATGGCGTTGACCTCTGAACGAATACCTTTCGGTATTACTTTGAGCATAGGTCACTCGATGGCAGCTGCAAGCTTCAAGTTTCAAGCTGCAAGCAGGTGCTTTGATCTTGTAGCTTGTAGCTGGGTCAAAGGCCCACATCCCACTCAGGTTCCTCCGGAAATCTGAGCACCAGAAAATCCAGCAAGCTGCGCAACGCCGCCGGCATGTGCTTGCGCGAGGCATACACCGCATACACGTTCATTTGCCGGGGCTCGGCCGCCGGCAACAGGCGAATCAACTCGCCGCTGTGGATATGTACGCCGGCCTGGTAGGTGGGCAGCATCGCCACCCCGGCGCCGGCGATCGTGGCGCGCAACAACGTGCCGGTTTCATTGGCGCTGATGTTGCCCTGCACCGGCACTGAAACCTGCTCGCCGTCCTGCTCGAAATGCCAGAGGCTTTTGCCGAAGTAGGAATGGGTCAGGCAATTGTGCAGGCTCAGATCCTCGACCCGTTGCGGCACCGGGTGCTCGCGCAAGTAAGCAGGGGAGGCGCAGATCACCGAGCGGCAGACCGTCAGGCGGCGGGCGATCAGGTTCGGGTCCAGGTCGTTGCTGGTGCGGATCGCCAGGTCGATGCGTTCATCCACCAGGTTCACGGTGCGGTCGAGCATCTGCATGTCAATGCTGACGCCGGGGTAGCGCCTGACGTACGCAGCCATGGCATCGGCCAGTTGCGCCTGGCCGAAGGAGGTGCTGACACTGATCCGCAACAGCCCGCGCGGTGCGTCGTCCGGCTCACTGACGGCGGCTTGCATATCGGTGGACAAGTCGAGCATTTGCCGGCAGCGCGGAAGGATCTCGTTGCCCGCGGCGGTCAGGCTCAACTTGCGCGTGGTGCGGTGCATCAGGCGCGCGCCGACCCAGTTTTCCAGTTCCGCCAGATAGCGCGACACCACCGGCCGTGACAGCTCCAGATGATCGGCGGCGGCTGACTGGCTGCCGAGATCGACCACCGTGACGAACACACGCATTGCTTGAAGACGATCCATGATTTGCCCGTTTTCAGAAACAAACTATGTTCAAGCATCGCATTTTTTGTACTGAGTCAGGCAACTAAGCTCTACCTCATTCTCCCTCTACCCTGTAGGAGCGAGCACGCTCGCGATGGACCTGAGAACACCGCTGGGTTTCAGGGTGTCAGGGGGCCAGCGTTATCGTTCACGACCATCGCGAGCTTGCTCGCTCCTACAGGGGGAGGGACGGTGTTATTTGACTACGGAGCAACAGATGATCGGACTCATTTCTCTCAAGCGCATTTTGCTGGCTACGGCCACCCTCACTTTCGCCGCCCACGCCAGCGCGTCAACGCTGACCCTGGATGTCTACAACCCCGGCGAGAAAGCCATTTTTCCAGTGACCTCGGTGCTGGTCAGTGGCGAAAAAGAAGCGATCCTGGTGGACGCGCAGTTCGGCAAATCCCAGGCCGAACAGGTGGTGGAAAAAATCCGCGCCAGCGGCAAGCAACTGACCACCATCTACATCAGCCACGGTGACCCGGACTACTACTTCGGCCTCGATACCCTGACGACCGCATTCCCCAAGGCCAAGGTCCTCGCTTCGCAGCCGACCGTTGACCACATCAAGCGAACCGTCGACGGCAAACTGGCCTTCTGGGGGCCGAAAATGGGTACCGACGTGCCGGCAAAAACCATCGTGCCGGGCGTGCTCAAGGGCGACAGCCTGATCCTTGAAGGGCAGAAGTTGCAGGTGATTGGTCTTGATGGCCCACAGCCGGATCGCAGCTTTGTGTGGATTCCGTCGATCAAGGCGGTAGTCGGTGGTGTCGTGGTGGCGCAGAACATTCACCTGTGGATGGCTGATACACAAACTGCGCAGTCCCATGCCGATTGGTTGACCACGCTGCATTCCATTGAAACCCTGAAACCGCAGACCGTGGTGCCGGGTCATTACCTGGGTGACAGCACGGGTTCTTTGGCCTCTGTGCAGTTCACCGCCGACTACATCAAGGCCTTCGACGAAGAAACCGCCAAGGCCAGGGATTCTGCGGCACTGATCGCCGCGATGAAAAAACGCTTCCCGACCCTGGGTGACGAGAGCTCCCTGGAGCTGAGCGCCAAGGTCGCGAAGGGCGAGATGAAGTGGTAACCCATTGAGCTACCCAATCCGTAGGAGAATGTCATGAGCAAAATCGCAATCATCGGGGCCACCGGTCGTGCCGGCAGCCAATTGCTGGAAGAGGCCTTGCGTCGCGGCCACAGCGTCACTGCCATCGCCCGCGATACATCGAAGATCGATCAGCGTGAAGGTGTGGTCAGCAAGAATGTCGATGCCCTTGATGCTGCCGCCTTGCAAGCAGCCGTCGCCGGTCATGATGTGGTGATCAGCGCGGCGCATTTCGCCACCCTGCCAGCCAGTGCCGTGGTCGGGCCGGTGAAGAAGGCCGGGGTCAAGCGCCTGCTGGTAGTAGGCGGTGCCGGCTCGTTGTTGTTGCCGGACGGCACTCGGGTGATCGATAGCAAGGGCTTCCCGGCCGAGTACAAGGCAGAGGCCGGTGCCGGTGCCGAGTTCCTGGGTAGCCTGCATCAGGAAAAGGAACTGGACTGGACTTTTCTGTCGCCATCGGCGGAGTTTGTCGAAGGTGAACGCACCGGCAAGTTCCGCATCGGCAAGGATGATTTGCTGGTGAGCAGCGAAGGGCGCAGCTGGATTACCTTTGCCGACTACGCGATCGCGATGCTCGACGAAGTGGAAGCACCGAAGCATTCGCGGCAGCGGTTTGCAGTCGGGTATTGAGGTCCCTGATCTCCTGTAGGAGCGGGTGCCCGCTTGCGGCATGCTCGCGATGGTCGTCAACGATAACGCGGGCTGCCTGACGCCCCGCGGTGCCTGGTCTTGCATCGCGAGCATGCTCGCTCCTACAGGGTTACCGACTCTGCGCCTGCTCCACCAGCCAGCCCATCAATTCACGCAACTTCGGCGAAGGTCCGGGTTTTTCGGGGAACACCAGGTAATACGCCAATCCCGTTGTCACCTTCAGTTCGAATGGCATGACCAGCCGCCCGGCGTTCAGGTCGTCGCCGATCAGCGACCAATCGCCAATCGCCACCCCCGTTCCCTGGGACGCCATCGACATCGCCAGGTCCAGTGTTTCGAAATGCTGGCCCTTGCCGACATTCGTCAGCTGTACATCCGCCGCTTTCAACCAGGCTTTCCAGTCCCGTTCATCGCGGGTCGGGTGCAATAGCAGGTGTCGTTGCAGATCGGCAGGGGTCTGCAGAGGCATGGGGCCTTCGAGCATGGGCCTGGAGCACACCGGCGTGAGTTGTTCATCGAAGAGTTTTTGCGACATCAATGAATCGTCAGGCGGTGTGCCGTACATCACTGCCGCATCGAACTGCTCGCGATGAAAATCCACGCCGTGCTTGACCGTGGTGGTCAGTTCCACCGGCACGTCCGGGCGCTCCCTTTGCCATTGCAGCAGACGCGGCAGCAACCAGCGCATGACGCAGGTCGGTGCCTTGAGTTGCAGGGTTTCGCGCTTCTCGCCGATCTGTTCCACCGCCTCGTCGATCAGGCCGAAAATCTGCTGCACCCGTGGCAGCCACTCTCGTCCTTCGGCCGTCAGGTCCAGGCCTCGGGCCTGGCGAATGAACAGTTCATAACCCAGATGATCTTCCAGACCGGCGATCTGTCGGCTGACCGCGCCCTGGGTGATGTGCAGTTGTTCGGCAGCCCGGGTGAAGTTGCAGCACTGCGCGGTAATCAGAAAAGTGTGCAGCGCCGGCAGGGGAGGCAGTCGTTTCATTGGGATCCAAGGTATGACGTGAGGACATGGCTAGTATGACTTTTTATCCATTGTTGCGACTACCTGTCGCCCGTTCCAATGAGGCCATTCCCGGGCCTGCGAATCCATCATAAACACAGCGCATGCCCGGTGTCTCAAACGAACAAGAAGGGCAAAGACATGGCGACGTGCGGCGAAGTATTGGTCAAGTTACTCGAAAACTACGGAGTCGAGCAGGTGTTCGGCATTCCGGGGGTGCATACCGTGGAGCTGTATCGCGGGCTGGCCCGTTCGAGCATCAACCACGTCACGCCGCGCCATGAACAAGGCGCCGGCTTCATGGCCGACGGCTATGCGCGCACCAGCGGCAAGCCGGGGGTGTGCTTCATCATCACCGGCCCTGGCATGACCAACATCACCACCGCCATGGGCCAGGCCTACGCCGACTCGATCCCGATGCTGGTGATCTCCAGCGTGCAATCGCGCAGTCAATTGGGCGGCGGTCGCGGCAAGTTGCATGAACTGCCGAACCAGGGCGCACTGTGCTCCGGTGTCGCGGCGTTCTCTCACACCCTGATGTCGGCGTCGGAATTGCCGGGCGTGTTGGCTCGCGCCTTTGCATTGTTCCAGGCTGGCCGTCCGCGTCCGGTGCACATTGAAATTCCGCTGGACGTATTGGTCGAAGACGCTGACGAATTGCTCGCCAGCCTGCCGGTCAACATCGACCGCGCCGGTGCTTCGCCGAGTGCCGTGTCGCGCATGACCGATTTGCTGGCCGCCGCCAAGCGTCCGCTGATCCTCGCCGGTGGTGGTGCCATCGATGCCGCTGCCGAACTGACTGCGCTGGCCGAACTGCTGGACGCGCCGGTAGCGCTGACCATCAATGCCAAGGGCATGCTCGCCTCCGGCCACCCGCTGCTGATCGGTTCGACCCAGAGCCTGGTCGCCACCCGCGCGCTGGTCGCCGAGGCCGATGTGGTCCTGGCCATCGGCACCGAACTGGCCGAGACCGACTATGACGTGACCTTCGCCGGTGGCTTCGAGATTCCAGGCCAACTGCTGCGCGTGGACATCGATCCGGACCAGACCGTGCGCAACTACCCACCGCACGTGGCACTGGTGGCCGACTCGCGCAACGCCGCCCAGGCCTTGCTCAGCGCCCTGTCGCACAAATCCCTGGCCGAGCGCCGCAACGATTGGGGCCAGGTACGTGCCGCTCGTTTGCGTGAAGAGCTGGCCACCACTTGGGATGCACCGACCCTGGCCCAGACCCGATTCCTCGAAACCGTGCTGCACGAACTGCCGGATGCGGTGTTCGTCGGCGACTCGACCCAGCCTGTGTACACCGGCAACCTGACGTTCAACCCGGAGCGCCCGCGTCGCTGGTTCAACTCGTCCACCGGTTACGGCACCCTCGGTTACGCCTTGCCGGCGGCGATTGGCGCGTGGCTTGGCGGCAGTGCTGAAAACGGTACTCGCCCGCCAGTGATGTGCCTGATCGGCGATGGTGGCCTGCAGTTCACCCTGTCGGAACTGGCCAGCGCCGTTGAAGCGCGCACTCCGGTCATCGTGCTGCTGTGGAATAACCAGGGCTACGAAGAGATCAAGAAATACATGGTCAACCGCGCCATCGAGCCGGTCGGCGTGGACATCTACACCCCGGACTTCATCGGTGTGGCCAAGGCATTGGGCTGCGCTGCCGAAGCGATCGACAGTGTCGAGCAACTGCGCGGCGCATTGCGCATGGCGGCGGATCGCCAAGGCCCGACCCTGATTGAAATCGATCAGGCCGTGTGGATGAAGGCGGTGTCGAAATGACTTTCCCGACTACCTTGGACGGCCTCTACATCAACGGCCAATGGTCGGCCGGTAACGAACACCTGCGGGTGATCAACCCGGCGACCGAAGCCCTGTTGACCACGGTCAATGGCGGCGACGAGCGCGCTGTCGATCAAGCGGTGAGCGCGGCAACCCAGGCGTTCGCCGACTGGTCGAAAACCACCGGTGCCGAACGCGCTGCAATCCTGCGCAAAATCGCCGCGGGCGTGCAGGCCCACCGTGAAAAACTGATGTACCTGCAGTCGAGCAACAACGGCAAGCCGCAGTTTGAAGCGGCGATCGACGTCGATGACGTGATCGCCACGTTCGAGTACTACGCCGGCCTTGCCGAAGGGCTGGATGCGAAACAGGACAGCGCCGTTGAGCTGCCGACTGACGACTTCAGCGCTCGTTTGCGCCGCGAGCCGTGCGGTGTGGTCGGCCTGATCGTGCCGTGGAACTTCCCGATGGTCACCACCGCGTGGAAACTCGCCCCGGCCCTGGCCGCCGGTTGCTGCGTGGTGCTCAAGCCTTCGGAAGTGACGCCGCTGCCGGAGCTGGAACTGGCGGCAATCATCGCCCAGGCCGGCGTGCCGGCGGGGGTGTTCAACCTGGTGTGCGGCACCGGTCTGGCCGTTGGTGCGCCGCTGTCGGCAGATCCGCGCATTGCCAAGGTGTCGTTCACCGGCAGCAATGCGGTCGGCGTGCAGGTCATGCAGCGTGCGGCAGAGTCCGTCAAGGGCGTGAGCCTGGAACTGGGCGGCAAATCTTCGCTGCTGGTGCTGGCCGATGCCGATCTCGACCTGGCGGTGGAAGTGGCATGCGGCGGCGGTTTCTTCAACGCCGGGCAGATGTGCTCCGCCACCAGTCGCGTGCTGGTCGCCGATGAGTTGGCCGATGAGTTCCTCGGCCGCGTGAAGGCGCGTGCCGAAGCCATTCGCGTGGCCGACCCGTTTGACCCGAATGTGGAAATGGGCGCACTGGTCAATCAGGCGCAATACCAGCGCGTGCTCGGCCACATCGATCGCGGCTTGAGTGCCGGTGCCAGGCTGGTGTGCGGCGGCAATCGCCCGGCCGACCTGCCGCGCGGATATTTCTTGCAGCCGACGGTTTTCACCGAAGTGCCCCTCGACAGTGCGCTGTGGAATGAAGAGATTTTCGGCCCGGTGATCTGCGTGCGCCGTTTCACCTCTGAAGCCGAGGCGATTGCCCTGGCCAACGATAGTCAGTTCGGCCTGGTGGCCAGCGTGGTGACGCGCAATGCACAGACCGCTGACCGCGTCGCCAATGCTTTGCAGGCGGGGCTGGTGTGGATCAACGCGCCGCAGGTGATCTTCCCGCAGACCGCCTGGGGTGGCTACAAGCAGAGCAGTATCGGCCGTGAGTTGGGGCCGTGGGGCTTGCAGGCTTTCCAGGAAATCAAACACGTGGTTCGAGCCGTATGACACCCCTCCTGTACTCCTGTAGGAGCGAGTGCCCGCTTGCGGCACGCTCGCGATGGGCGCAAGGACGACACGGGCTGTCTGACGCCCCACGTTATCGCTGACGTCCATCGCGAGCTTGCTCGCTCCTACAGGCACAGGGAGGCATGCGCTGGTGTCATGGCTTCAATGAGTTTTTATCGATAGTCAGGGGTTTTAAGCGACCTCAGGATTAACTCACTGGTTCAGCCAACCCCCGAAAACAGAGGGGCCAACGCTGATCAAGTGATGCGGATGCAACAGTTTCGACCTGCCTCATACCTACAAAAACAAAGGGAGTCCGTAATGGGCGAGCATGATCTGAACAGACGTCAATTCATCAAGACCGTAGGCGTAGCCTCGGTAGCGGCAGCGGCGATGAGCATGCCGTTCATCAAGGCCAATGCCAGTGATACACGCTTTGCCGGCAAGACCCTGCGTTTGCTGACCTGGTCCGACGATACCGGCCTGGCTGCACTGCGCAACATTGCTGCGACTTTCGAAGACAAGTACGGCTGCAAGGTCATCGCTGACCGCACCGGCAGTACCTCGGAAATGGTCGCCAAACTCAAGGCCGGCGGCGATCGTCCGCAGTACGACGTCATCACCCTGGCCGGCGTCGGTGCCGAAGGTCTGGCCGCCGCCAACCTGTTGGAAAAACCCGACCTCAACCGCATCCCCAACCTGGTCGATGTACCGGAAAAATACCGCACCGGCGCCAATGGCCACGGTATCGGTTACCTGCTGTGGTGCAACAGCCTGGTCTACAGCACCCGCACCCAGAAGGAAGCGCCAACCAGCTACGCTTCCCTGTGGGACGCCGACCTGGCACCGAACATCTTCCTGCCGCCGCCGAACTGGACCGAGGCCATGGACCTGATCATCATCGCCGCCAAACTGGCCGGCGGTGACGAGCACAACATCGAGCCTGGCTTCAGGAAACTCGCCGAGCTGAAGGATCGTGTGGTGACCCTGGGTGAAAACCCGAACCAGATCGCCGAACTGTTCCGCACCGGTTCCCTGGACATGGGCGGCCTGTACGCGCCAGCCTTCTTCCCGAAACAGATCCGCGATCCGAACTACGGCCTGGGCGCCACGTTCGGCATGAAGGAAGGTTTCTACACCGACCTGATGCTGTCGGTGATGCCGAAGAACCGTCCTGGCGATACCGACCTGGCCTATGCCTTCATCAACCACTCTCTGGACCCGCTGGTACAGGGCAAGATGGCTGAAGACATCTACAACGGCCCGGTCAACGCCAAGGCGATCATTTCCGCCGAAGCACGCAAGAGCCCGTACATCCTCACGCCGGAGCAGATTGCCGAGAAGGCGATCATGCACGACAACGCCTTCCTGGCGACTGTGCATGACCAATGGATTCGTCGTTACACGGAAATCTTTTCTTCCTGATCGAGTGACGAACACAGGATCTTCAAACACTGAAGATCCCCTGTGGGAGCGAGCCTGCTCGCGAATGCGTCAGCACATTCGGTAAAGATGTGACTGACACACCGCTTTCGCGAGCAGGCTCGCTCCCACAAGGGGCCGATGCGTCTGGAGGTCTTGTGTCTGTCAGCCGCTTTCCATTGACGAGACCCTTTGCTATGGAACACCAACCTCTGACCCATCCGGTGAGTGCCGCTCCCGTGCGCGTAGCTCAGGGTGTTTCACCCACGACGCGCGCCTGGTTTTTCCTCTCGCCGTCGATGCTGTTTCTTGGCGTATTGATTGCCGCGAGCCTCCTGGTACTGCGCATGAGCGTGGGCACCAAAGGCGCGGAATAGTCCGGGTTCAGCCTGGCCAGCTACGCCCAGTTGCTGGAACCCTATTACCTCAAATCGCTGGTGCTGACCCTGCGCCTGGCGCTGATCAGCGCGGTGATCGCCGTGATGCTGGCGATCCCGGTGGCCTACACCATGTCGCGCCTGACCTCGCCATTGGTGCGGCGGATCTTCCTGGCGGCGGTGTTGCTGCCATTGCTGGTCAACCTGCTGCTGCAAAGCTACGGCTGGCTGGTGATCCTCGGTCCCGGTGGCATGCTTAACCAGACCCTGATGGGACTGGGCCTGATCAGTCGCCCGATCATGCTGTTGTACAACCAGAACGGCGTGTTGATGGGCCTGGTGCAAACCGCCTTCCCGCTGGCCGTGTTGCCGATTGCCAGCGCCATGCGCGGCGTCGCCCGCAGCTACGAAGAAGCTGCCGCCACCCTCGGCGCCAGCCGCTTGCAGGTGTTCCGCCAGGTGGTCTTGCCGATGAGCCTGCCGGGGATCATTACCGGAGCGACCCTGGTGTTCGCCTACAACGCCAGCAGTTTCGTGGTGCCGTTGCTGCTCGGTGGTCGGCGCGTGCCGATGCTGGCGGTGATGGTGCATGACCAGATCGCCCCGCTGATGAATTGGCCCGCCGCATCCGCTGCCGGTGTGGTGCTGATCGTGACCACCCTGGCGATCATGACCTTGTCCGAATACATCACTGGCCGTCGTCGCCGCATGCTGGAGGCTTCGCAATGAGTACCCTGATCAAGAAGCGCCAGTTGTTGCCGGGTGATACCGGCAGGTTTGCCGGCATCCTTTCGGGCTTCATCCTGCTGTTGGCGGTGCTGCCGATCCTGACCATGATCGTGATGTCGTTCAGCGGCGCGTCGAACCTCGACTTCCCGCCGAGCAGCTACAGCCTGCAATGGTACAAGGCCGCCTGGCACACCTTCGTGTCGCCGGATGCCAGTGATGTCCTGAGCCTCGGCCAGGCCATGACCACCAGCCTGCTGGTGTCGTGCCTGACCATGATCTTCGCCACGATCATCGCGGTGCCGGCAGCCTACGCGCTGACCCGTTGCGAGTTCCGTGGCAAGGCCGTGGCGCTGCAACTGATGTCGTTGCCCCTGGTGTTCCCGATGGTAGTGTTGGGCCTGGCGTTGCTGCTGGTGTTCGACAGCCTGCCGTTCCACATGACCACTTCGCGCCTGGTGATTGCCCACGTGATCCTCGCGTTGCCGTTCGTGATCAAGAACTGCACGGCGGCGATGCTCTCGATCGGCAGCGAAGTCGAAGAGGCCGCGCAAATGCTCGGTGCTTCACCGTTGCGGGCGATTGTCGATGTGGTGGTGCCGTTGATGAAGTCGGGGATCCTGGCGGGCATGCTGCTGGCGTTCATCGTCTCGTTCAACGAGTTCACCGTGACTTACTTCCTCTACACCATCGATGTGATGACCGTGCCGATCTGGATGTACAGCCGCACCGTGTCTTCGCTCGACCCCACCGTATTTTCGTTTGCCGTGCTGATTGTGTTGATCGACTTCGTCCTGATCTGGGCGCTCGAAAAACTGGTTGGTGAAGGTGGCGTTTCGTTCTGATTTCTTGAGGTGCTTCATATGTCTGGTCTGATTCTGGAAAACGTCGAGAAACATTACGGCTCGGCCTGCGCGGTAACCGATGTAAACCTGCATTTGCCCGAGGGCAAGCTGGTGTGTTTCCTCGGCCCTTCGGGCTGTGGCAAAACCACCTTGCTGCGCATGATCGCCGGCCTTGAAACCCTGACCGGCGGCGAGATTCGCCTGGACGGCGAAGACATCGGCAACACCCCGGCGCACCTGCGCAACTTCGGCATGGTGTTCCAGTCCCTGGCCCTGTTCCCGCACATGACCGTGGGCGAGAACATCGCCTACCCACTGAAACTGCGCGGGGTCAGCAAGGCCGACCAGCAGGCGCGGGTGGTGGAGTTGCTGGAACTGATCCAGCTGCAACCGATGATCAATCGCCCGGTGGCCAAGCTGTCCGGTGGCCAGCGCCAGCGCGTGGCGATTGCCCGGGCGATTGCCTCGCACCCGAAGATCCTCCTGCTCGACGAACCGTTGTCGGCACTGGATGCCAAACTGCGCGAATCGATGCAGGTGGAAATCCGTCAACTGCAACAACGTCTGAACATCACCACCATCATGGTGACCCACGACCAGCGTGAGGCCATGACCATGGCCGATATCGTGGTCGTGCTGGGTGAACATCGGATTCAGCAGGTGGGCACGCCGATTGAAATCTACCGCCATCCGGCCAACGAGTTCGTCGCGGATTTCATCGGCTCTGGCAACATCTTCCCGGCCACTGTCCTGGGCAACGGCAAGGTCATCCTGCCTGGGGGCGATGCGCTGCAAGTACCGATCTGCAGCAGCATTGGGGCCGGGGAAAAGGTGAAGATGCTGATTCGCCCCGAAGACCTGCAACTGTCGGCGCCACAGGCGACTGCGGGTAATCGTTTGTTGGGCAAGGTGACGTTCGTGCGCGATATCGGCGCGACCATCGAGACCACCGTCGAGTGTTCCGGAGTGTCGTTCACCGCGCTGAGCACGCCGTGCCAGGGCTTTGGCCTGGGCGTTGGGCATCCGGTGTCGGTGACCTTGCCGATGGAGGCTTGTCGGGTGCTGGGGGCCTGATCGGGACTTGATGGTGTTTGTGCCGGCCTCATCGCGAGCATGCTCGCTCCTACAGGTTTTGTGATCACTGTAGGAGCGAGCATGCTCGCGATGAGGCAGGCACAACCAACACAACTTCCGGATCAGACCGACAACCGCAACCGCGCCAGATCCCTTGACGGCGGCGCCCCGAACAACCGGCTGTATTCCCGGCTGAACTGCGAAGGGCTTTCATAGCCGACCCGATACCCCGCCGCCGAAGCCTCCAGCCCTTCGGCCAGCATCAACCGTCGCGCTTCCTGCAGGCGCAACTGCTTCTGATACTGCAAAGGACTCATCGCCGTCATCGCCTTGAAGCGGTGATGCAGCGTCGACACGCTCAGGTTCACTTCCCTGGCCAGATCATCGATGCGCAACGGCTGTTCAAAATTGCCATTGAGCCACTTGATCGCCTGGCTGATGCGATGGCTCTGACTGTTGGTGATGGCAATTTCATACAACCGATGCCCCTGTTTGCTGCGCAACAGTCGATAGAGGATCTCGCGGCGAATCAGCGGCGCGAGCATGGCGATGTCTTTGGGTGTGTCCAGCAACCGTGCCAGGCGCAGCACCGCATCGAGCATGGCGGTGTCGAGCCGTTCGACGTAAAGCCCGCGCCCGGTCGGCCGGGTAGGCACGCCGAGGGGGCCGGCGTCGGCGATCAAGGCAGTGATTTCCGCCGGATCGATGTCCAGGCGCAAGGCCAGGATCGGCTCTTCGGCCGAGGCATCCACCACCCGTCCACTCAACGGCATCGAAACCGAGACCACCAGGTAGTTCAACGGGTCGTAGTTGAAGTACTCGTTGGCCAACTGAACTTCCTTGCGCCCCTGGGCCATGATGCACAGCGCCGGTTGCGCGAGCACCGGGGCGAATTCATGGGGCTGGCTATGGCGAGACATGAACAGCGAGCCGATGGCCGTGGCATAACTGCCATCTTCGGCGGTGTTGCGGCGGATGATCGCCGCCAGTTCCGCGCGCTGCTTTTCCATGTCGGTGTCCAGCGGGGCTTGAAAGTGATCGAGCGACGACATGCGCGGCATCCTCGGCAAGGCATGGAAGGAATGGTGCAGAGCATATGTTTGTGCAAGTGACAGCGGTAGACACATCCTGCCGGATGCTTGCCTGATTCTGCCCGGGGGCGACCGGCGGTGTGAATGGTAGAGCCTCGTGCCTGAAAAACTTGCTTGAAACGCAGATGGCAGAACCGTGACAGGGTTTTACCGCTTGTTACAGGCTGAACATGCAGTTTCGCAGGATTGTGCAACGCGCCAGCAGGAATCGACTAACGAGACCGGCGTCGAAGCCCTTAACCTTTGATCCTGTCGCAGCCCGTCCCCGGCTGCCACGCGACTCCCCGGGAGGGTTGAACATGTCCAAGCAGATCCCCGTCAGTCATATGGCCTTCGTTCGAGCGCGCGCCGGGCGTTCGGCGGAACTCGGTTTGCGCCTGAGCGCCCTGATCGAACCGTCTCGCGCGGCGCCAGGCTGCCTGAGCTTTGCCTTGCAGCATTCGCAGTGCGATCCGCAATTATGGTTGGTGTCCGGCTTCTGGAGCAGTCAACAGGCAATGACCGCGTACTTCGGCACGCCGACGATGGAGATTTTTGCCGAACTGGTGCAGGAACTGGTGGTCAACAGCCTGGATTTCCACACGTTCAAGGATGTCTCGGCGGCGCAGGCCTTGCATCAGTCCGGGGCGGCGGTACACAAACTGGCCGGTTGAGGGTTTAATGGCGACATTCTCAACCAGCCAGGATTCGCGACATGGCACGTAAAGCCTTTGAACACTTCGAAGCTGTTTCCGCTGTAATACCGGGTGAGGGTGGTTACCACGCCGCTATCGCCGTCAAAGCGCTGGGTGGTTCCGGCGCCCCGCGTTTTCACAAAGTGCTGGAAGGCCAGGTTTTCAAGACCGCCCATGACGCCGATCTGGCGGCCGCCAAGGAGCTGACCCACCTCAAGGACGTCAAGGAAAACACCGACCTGCTCTGGTGATCACTTCACCGCCCCCGGGCGGTACATCTTGAACAACGCCTCAGGCCCCAGCTGGAAGTAATCCGCCGGCCCGCCGCCGCGCAGAATCGGTTCTGCCGCGGCGGTGTCGTATATCCCGTCTTTCAACAGCCACTTGGCGATATGCACGGCGACCACTTCGCCGAGGATCAGCCAGCTCGGTACCACGTTGCCATCGGCCCGCTGCAACTGAATGATCTGCGTGACCTTGCACTCGAAGGACACCGGGCTTTCGGCCACCCTTGGCACCTGAATGACTTTAGAGGCAGCGGTCGTCAGGCCGGCCAGTTCGAATTCGTTGACCTCCGGCCCGACCATGGCACAGCTCTGGTTCATCTGCTCGGCCAGCGGCCGGGTGGCCAGGTTCCAGGCGAATTCGCCGGTTTGCTCGATGTTGTTCAGGCTGTCTTTGCGCCCGACACTGGAAAACCCAATGATCGGCGGAATGTAGTTGAAGGCATTGAAGAAACTGTAGGGCGCCAGGTTCAAGCGGCCCTCGGCATCCTGTGACGAGATCCAGCCGATGGGGCGCGGGCCGACGATGGCGTTGAACGGATCGTGGGGCAGGCCGTGGCCGTTGGCGGGTTCGTAGAAGTGGATGTCGTCGGGCATTGGGGATTTCCAGTCGGATGAAGAACACTGTAGGAGCGAGTATGCTCGCGATAGCAGTTTGTCAGTCACATCAGGGGTGACTGGCGGACAGCCATCGTCGGAACGCCGCCCGGAGCATACTCGCTCCTACAGGTTTTGAAGCGGGTTTTGGCAGTCAGTCCGTGACGATCCGCGAATGCTTGCGGGTGTCTTTCATGGTGATGTACACCAGCAGCGACACGGCAATACACGCGGTCACGTACCAGTAGTAACCCGTTTCCATGCCGATGCTCTTGAACCACAGCGCGATGTATTCAGCGGTGCCGCCGAAGATCGAGACGGTCAGTGCGTACGGCAGGCCGACGCCCAGGGCGCGGATTTCGGTCGGGAACAGTTCGGCTTTCACCACCGCGTTGATCGAGGTGTAGCCGCTGACGATGATCAGCGCCGCCATGATCAGGAAGAACGCGCCCCACCAGGTCGTGATGGTATGCAGGGTAGTGAGGATCGGCACGGTGAACAGCGTCCCGAGGATGCCGAAGGCAATCAGGATCGGCCGGCGACCGATTTTATCCGACAGCCCGCCGATGACCGGTTGCAGGCACATGAACAGGAACAGCGTGGCGGCGGAAATGGTAGTGGAGTCGGAAATGCTCATGCCGACGGTGTTCACCAGGTATTTCTGCATGTAGGTGGTGTAGGTGTAGAACGCCAGGGTGCCGCCCATGGTCAGGCCGACCACGGTCATCAGCTCCTTGGGGTGACGCAGCAAGGTGCGCATGGCGCTTTCCTTGGCCTTCTCTTTTTTGGTGAACGACTCGGTTTCTTCCATGCCGCGACGCAGGTACAACGCCACCACGGCACACAGCGCGCCGATGGCGAACGGGATGCGCCAGCCCCAGGCGTAGAGCTCTTCGCTGGTCAGCAATTGTTGCAGCACGATCAACACCGCCAGGGCGATGAGCTGGCCGGAGATCAGGGTCACGTACTGGAAGCTGGAGTAGAAGCCGCGACGTTCCTTGGTCGCCATCTCGCTGAGGTAAGTGGCGGAGGTGCCGTATTCGCCACCCACCGACAGGCCCTGCAGCAAGCGCGCGAACACCAGCAGGATCGGCGCGCCGATGCCGATGACTTCATAGCTCGGGCTCAGGGCGATCAGCAGCGAGCCAAAGCACATCAGGTACACCGAGGCCATCAGGGCCTTTTTGCGCCCGACCTTGTCGGCATACAGGCCCATCAGCCAGCCACCGATCGGACGCATCAGGAAGCCCACGGCGAAGATCGCGGCAGTGTTGAGCAGTTGGGCGGTGGTGTCGCCTTTGGGGAAGAAAGTCTTGGCGAAGTACAGGGAGAAGGCGGCATAGACGTACCAGTCGTACCACTCGACCATGTTCCCGACGGAACCGCTGAAGATCGATTTGATGCGGCTGGCAGTGCTTTTTTCCTTGGCCGGTGCGGCAACCGACCCAAGCGGCAGGGAGTTGGAGTTATCCATTGCAGGATCCTTCATTTAATTGTTTTTGTGGAGCGCGATGAAACGCAGCCTGCAGGGGCTATAGCAGGAGCTGTGCCAAGGGGGAGAGGGCCGGTTTAGAGGGGTGAAGGTGTTTCGGTGAGCGGAAATCCGCTCATAAGAAAGTGGCTGTGGGCGGAAAGTTGCTCATCTGCCTGCAAGAGTTCCTGTGTTTGTGCTGGCCTCTTCGCGAGCAGGCTCGCTCCCACAAGGGATCGGTGTCCACAAAACCAATGTGGGAGCGAGCCTGCTCGCGAAGAGGCCAGTTCAGGCGCTACAAAAACATCTCTCTGCTCAACCCATGCCGCTGCATCTTTTCATTGAAGGTCCGGCGCGGCAGTTGCAGTTCTTCGAGCACCGCTTTCACATCGCCCTTGTGCCGGGTCAATGCCGCACGCAGGCATTGCGCCTCGAACGCTTCCTGCTGCGCCGCCAGTGACTGGCCGGGCTCGATGCCCATTGGCTCCGGTTCACCCAAGCCCAGAACCTGACGCTCGGCGACGTTCGCCAGTTCGCGCACGTTGCCCGGCCAGTCATGGCTCAGCAGGTGGCTCAACTGCGCGCCGCTCAACGGTGGAAATTTACGTCCCAGCCGTTCGGCGGCGTTTTGTGCAAAGGACTCGAACAGCAGGGGTATGTCTTCACGGCGTTCGCGCAAGGGCGGCAGGCGCAGTTGCGCGACGTTCAAACGATAAGCCAGGTCTTCGCGGAAACGTCCGGCCCGCGCTTCGTCCAGCAGGTCCGGCTTGGTCGCGGCAATGATGCGCAGATCCACGCGGATGCTTTGGTTCGAGCCCAGCCGTTCAAGCTTTTGCTCTTGCAACACCCGCAGCAGTTTTACCTGTTGGGCCAGTGGCATGCTTTCGATTTCATCGAGAAACAGCGTGCCACCGTCGGCATATTCCAGTTTGCCGATGCGCTTGCCGGACGCCCCGGTGAACGCACCGCTCTCGTGACCGAACAGCTCGGCCTCGAACAATTGCTCGGGGATGGCCGCGCAGTTGAGGGCGACAAAGGGCTTGTCGGCCCGTGGCCCGAAGTCGTGCAGGCAACGCGCAACCAGCTCCTTGCCGCTACCGGTTTCCCCGCGAATCAGCACGTTGACCGGCAGTGCCGCCAGGTCCAGTACCTGTCGCCGCAGGGTCTGCAAACCCCGGGACACGCCGAGCAGCGTGGCATCCAGTCTGGCGCGGTTGTCCGCCTGTTCGTGCAGGGCGCGGTTTTCCAGCACCAGGCGGCGCTTGTCGAGGGCGCGACGCAGGCTGCCGAGCAGGGTTTGCGGGCTGAAGGGTTTTTCGAGGAAATCGTAGGCGCCATCACGCATGGCCTCGACAGCCATCGGCACATCGCCGTGGCCGGTCAACAGGATCACCGGCAAATCGGCATCCCGGCGTTGTACTTCGGCCAGCAGTTCCAGGCCGCTCATGCCGGGCATGCGCACATCGCTGAGGATCACCCCGGCAAAATGCCTGGGCAATTGCGCCAGGCATTCATCGGCGCGGCTGAACAACTGCACCTCGAAGCCCGACAGGCTCAACCATTGCTCGACGGCGCTGCGGATGCTGCTTTCGTCGTCGACCACGATCACTGAATTCAGCATGGCTCATGCACCTCCAGGTCGATGGGCAAGGTCACGGTAAACACGGCACCTTTGGCATGATTGTCGGCACTCAGGCGTCCGCCGGATTCGTGGACGATGGCGAACGATACGGCCAAACCGATCCCCAGGCCATCGCCCACCGGTTTGGTGGTGAAGAACGGATCGAACACCTTGGACAGGTTCTCTTCGGCGATACCGCCACCGTTGTCGATCACACTCAGGCGCCATAATTGTTCGTCGGCTTCGAGGCGGATTTCCAGGCGTTTGCAGGGTTTGTCCTGCATCGCATCGAGGGCGTTGCGCAGCAGGTTGATCAGCACCTGTTCCAGGCGGATCGCATCGCCGCGCACCCAGGCCGGGCGGGTCAGGTGTAACACCGTACTGACCTGTTCGTCACGCAAGCGCGTATCGAGCAGTTGCAGCGACTGGTCCACCACTGCCGCCAGGTCCAGGCGTTCGCGCAAGCCGCTGGGGCTTTTGCGGGCGAAGGTTTTCAGGTGGCCGGTGAGGGCGGCCATGCGTGTGAGCATTTCATCCACCGGTCTGAGCGCCTTGTAGGCGTCGTCGATGCGGCCGTGGTCGAGCAGCAGTCTCAACGTAGCAAGCTGCATGCGCTGGGCGGTGAGCGGCTGGTTGATTTCGTGGGCCAGGGCGGCGGACATCTGCCCCAGCGCCGCGAGTTTGGCCGATTGCACCAGGCCTTCCTGGGCGGTACGCAGGTCGCGGGTTCTCTCCTCTACAAGCTGTTCGAGTTCTTCACGGCTGCGCTGGCGCAACTTGGCCAGGCGCCAGCGCTGGTTGAGAAACAGCAGCAGGAACACCAGGGTCAACCACAGCCCGGCCGCGGCAAGTGCGGCGTTACGGCTGTCTTCGAAGGCGACTTGCGGGCGACGCAACAGGTGCAGGGTCCAGCCCTCGGCACTCAGCGGCAAGGACTCCCACAGGTAATTCGCCTCGCCGTCCGGGCCATCGACCCGGGCCAGGTCACTGTTGTCGTCGAAGCGCCGCAGTGATTGAAACGCAAGCGGCGTCAGCGGCTGCTTGTCGTACTGGCGGGTGCTCTTGAGTTCGGCGCGATCGCTGTCACTCAGCGGCTTGAGCAGGCGATAGCGCCAGCCCGGCTGGTTGGCGATAAAGACGATCCCGCGGGCATCGCTGACCAGCAGCGTGTCGCTGCCCTGACGCCACTCGCGTTCCAGTTCGGGGAACTCCAGTTTCACCACCATGGCACCGAGGAACTGACCGTCGTCGTCGGTGACCGCGCTGGAGAGGAAGTAGCCGGGAATCCCGCTGGTCACGCCCACGGCGTAGAAGCGCCCGGTGCCCTGGGTGCGGGTCTGGTTGAAATAAGGGCGGAAACCGTAGTTGTGGCCGACATAGCTGCTGGGCAAACGCCAATTGCTGGCCGCCACGGCGAGGCCGGTGCGGTCGAGCAGTTCCAGGGTCGAGGATTCGGCCGCGCCGTTGATCTTTTCCAGTTTGCGGTTCAGTGCTTCCTGCTGCTCGGGGCTCACCGCCCCCTTGAGCGCCGAGCGCAGCTCCGGGTCCAACGCCAGTACCGAAGGCAGGGTACGGTAGCGTTCGATCAGGGTATGCAGGGACGTGGCGTACAGCGCCAATTGCTGATTGGCGCGGCCAGCGTCTTCGACCATGGACTGGCGCACGGCGTGGCGCATGGCCAGGGTCGCGGCGATGGCGGCGCCGGCGATGATCAACAAGGTGTAGAGCGCCAGGCGCAGGGATCTGGAGGTCGGGAGCATGGGCCGAAATCGGACTGAAGACAGGAGGCGCAAGATAGCATGCGGACTATCTTGTGCCAGATCTCATCTCACTGCGCCCGAGTAGATAACTTGAGCTTTCAACTATTCATGTTTCTTCTCATCTGTTCCGGTTCATCTGTCAGTTTCCCCAACGAAACTACCTAGTTCCCGGAGTTACTAAGATCATCATTGTTCAAGTGTGCTTCATGCGTTCTTTTGGCTAGCCCGCTCTGCTCAGATGGGCATTGATTGGCTCCACGAGTTCGGTAAGGCGATACGGTGAAAACACATGGGTGATTCACGGAGAAACGTTTCGCATACTCAAGGGGAAACTACGACGGGTAGATGGCCGCTGATGAGTCGCCTTGTACGGAGTTACCCGGGAGCATTCCCAAGCGTTTCACTGTGAAACGCTTCGAATGACCGGCACCTCACGCTCAGAGCCGTCTTCAAGTATGGCGCGCATTAAAACAACCCCGCTTGGATTTTCTGCAGCAGCAGCGCAGCTAGCTCCTGGTTGGGGTATTGGGCTTGCAGTCCCCAAGCTTTACAGCCGAGTGCATGCCGAAAAGCGCTGGCGTCCGTAAGGTCCTGAACGCTTCCACACAGCCGACAGCGCACTAGCTGGCCGTCGAGTGTCCAGTGTTTATTCCAGGCTTTCAGCGGCAGGTAGGTCATGGACATTCAATACTGGACCTTTGGCAAGGTATGACGAGGGGCTGCGTGCGGGTAAAACCACCCAGTACAAGTGATGGTAGGCCAGTCCCCAGGGGTTGGTGACCACCAGGCATAAAAAAGCCGCGCTGTCGTACAAACAGCGCGGCTCTTTTTATACAGCGGTTGAGTGCTTACTGCACTTCCACCGCCAGACTTTCACTGATCTTCTTCTGCCAGATGGCCGGACCGGTGATGTGTACCGACTCGCCCTTGCTGTCGACCGCAACGGTGACCGGCATGTCCTTGACCTCGAACTCGTAGATCGCTTCCATGCCCAGTTCGGCAAATGCCAGCACCTTGGACTTCTTGATCGCCTGGGCGACCAGGTAGGCGGCGCCGCCGACGGCCATCAGGTACACGGCCTTGCTGTCCTTGATCGCGTCGATCGCGGTCGGGCCGCGTTCGGATTTGCCGATCATGCCCAGCAGGCCAGTCTGCTCGAGGATCTGACGGGTGAACTTGTCCATCCTCGTCGCGGTGGTCGGACCGGCCGGGCCAACCACTTCGTCACCGACCGGATCGACCGGGCCGACGTAGTAGATGAAGCGACCCTTGAGGTCTACCGGCAGGGTTTCGCCCTTGTTCAGCATCTCGACCATGCGCTTGTGCGCCGCGTCGCGACCGGTGAGCATCTTGCCGTTGAGCAGGACGGTTTCGCCCGGCTTCCAGCTCTGCACTTCTTCCGGGGTCAGGGTGTCGAGGTTGACGCGACGGGCCGACGGACCCGCTTCCCAGACGATTTCCGGGTAGGCGTCCAAAGGTGGCGCTTCCAGCGAGGCCGGGCCGGAGCCATCCAGCACGAAGTGGGCGTGACGGGTGGCGGCGCAGTTCGGGATCATGCACACCGGCAGGGACGCGGCGTGGGTCGGGTAGTCCATGATCTTCACGTCGAGCACGGTGGTCAGGCCACCGAGACCCTGGGCGCCGATGCCCAACTGGTTGACCTTCTCGAACAGCTCCAGACGCATTTCTTCAATGCGATTCTGCGGGCCACGGGCCTTCAGTTCGTGAATGTCGATGGATTCCATCAACACTTCCTTGGCCATCACCGCGGCTTTCTCGGCGGTGCCGCCGATGCCGATGCCGAGCATGCCCGGTGGGCACCAGCCGGCGCCCATTTCCGGAACGGTCTTGAGCACCCAGTCGACGATCGAGTCGGACGGGTTGAGCATGGCCATCTTCGACTTGTTCTCGGAGCCGCCGCCCTTGGCCGCCACGTCCACTTCCACGGTGTTGCCCGGAACGATGGAGTAGTGGATGACGGCCGGGGTGTTGTCCTTGGTGTTCTTGCGAGCGCCCGCCGGGTCGGCGAGGATCGAAGCGCGCAGGACGTTTTCCGGCAGGTTGTAGGCGCGACGCACGCCTTCGTTGATCATGTCGTCCAGGCTCATGGTGGCGCCATCCCAACGCACGTCCATGCCGACACGGACAAACACGGTGACGATACCGGTGTCCTGGCAGATCGGACGGTGGCCGGTGGCACACATGCGCGAGTTGATCAGGATCTGGGCCATCGAGTCGCGGGCCGCTGGCGATTCTTCGCGCAGGTAGGCCTCGTGCATCGCCTGGATGAAATCCACGGGGTGGTAGTAGGAAATGAACTGCAGGGCGTCGGCAACGCTCTGAATCAGGTCGTCTTGCTTGATCACGGTCATGAGTCGCGCTCCTCTAAAAGACGGGAACATTTTGTAAAGGCAGATGCGAGCCATAAGCTGCAAGCGGCAAGTTCAAAGCAGTACGCGGACTGCCTTGAGCTTGTTGCTTGAAGCTTGCGGCTTGCAGCTGCCCCTGGGCCACACCGGGGCAAGCTGGCGCGACGCTAAAAAGGCGCGGCAGTATAGCGCGCATCAACGGCACGTACACGCGCCGGCAGTCAATCGTTGGTCGTATGGGAGCAGCTACACGCGGCAAGTTTGCAGCTGCAAGAGTAGTGTGTGGCTTTTGTGGCGAGGGGGCTTGCCCCCGTTCGGCTGCGAAGCAGCTGTAAAACCGTTGAATACAATCCGCCTGACACCACGATAGGTCTGTTTCCGGGACTGCTTCGCAGTCCAACGGGGGCAAGCCCCCTCGCCACAGTGCCTACAGTGCCCGGGCCGTCCATCCCGAAATTTGAATGGTCATTTATCGGTGACGCCACTAAAGTGACACACGGTCTGTAGAGTAGGACGCTCTGTCAGTCTCCTTTCATCTGGTGAGTCAACGATTGACCCATAACGCCATCCAGCGCCTGTTGCTTAAACGTTTCGCCCTCGCGGCCGGCACCTATGCCCTGGCATTGCTGTTGTTGTGGCTGGCATTTTTCACCGGTCACTTCGACGCGCCGCTGTTGAGCGTCGCCATCGGCAGCGCACTGGTTGTGACCAGCCAGTCCATCCTGTTCGCCGTGTTCTACAGCGGCTGCAACCTGCGTTTCACCGACCCCAGCCTGACCGAGGTGCAGGTTTTGCTGGGGCTGGGCTGGCAAACCTGGCTGATCGCCCACCTGGACGAAGCCCGGGGCGCGTTTCTGGTGTTTTACGTGCTGATCCTGCTGTTCGGACTGTTCCATCTGTCGCGCCGGTCCTTTGTGCGTTGTGCGCTGCTGGTGTTTTTCAGTTTCAGTGCGATCACGCTGTGGGAGGGCTATCACTTCCAGTTGCCCGACCCGGCCATGGCGGTTTTGCAGGTCTGCGTGCTGTTCATCGTGCTGGTGTGGCTGGTGCTGTATGCGCGCTATGTCCAGGCTTCGCGGCAGCGCATGCGCCAGCGGCGTTTTGCGTTGCAGGCGCACCAGGACACGTTGCGCGGGATGATGCGGCAGCTCGAAGGTCTGGTGGCCACCGACGAGCTCACAGGCCTGTTCAATCGTCGGCACTTCCTGCGTCTGGCGTCCCGCGAGCTGAATGCCATGGATGCCGATGTGGTACACGGTCTGGCACTGATCGACCTCGACCATTTCAAGCGCATCAACGATCTGCACGGGCACGCCGCAGGCGATCAGGTGCTGCAAGCCTTTGCCGGCGTTGCCACGGCGTGCCTGCGCGACGGTGACGTTCTGGCCCGTTACGGCGGTGAAGAGTTCGTTGTTCTGCTGCCCGATTGCGATGCCGACAGTTTGACTTCGTGCTGCGAACGGCTGCGCATTGCGTTCACCGATGTTGAATTGATTGGTCTGAATGTGCGCAACCTCAGCCTGTCCGCCGGCATGACCCTTTTGTCGTTGGGGGATGACCTCGATGTCGCACTGCAACAGGCCGATCAGGCGCTTTATCGCGCCAAGCGTGACGGCCGCAACCGATGCGCGGCAGCGTGGGAGAATGTCGATGCCTGAGCTGCGGGTCGGCGAGCGCCACTGGTCGGTGGCGGTGGGCAGCAACCTGCTCGACGCACTGAATCAGAACGGCGTGCCGGTGCCTTACAGTTGCCGCGCCGGCAGTTGCCATGCGTGCCTGGTGCAATGTGTGCGGGGTCTGCCGGGCGACAGTCGCCCCGACGCCCTGAGCCCGCAGCAGCGTGAACAGGGTTGGCGCCTGGCCTGCCAGTGTCAGGTGGTAGAGGACTTGCAGGTGCATGCCTTCGACCCGCAAACCGATGGCTTGCCGGCCGAAGTGGCCGCGGTCGATTGGTTGAGCGCCACGGTCCTGCGTCTACGCGTGATCCCTCAGCGACCGTTGCGCTACAGCGCCGGCCAGCACCTGGTGTTGTGGGCGGGCAGCGTAGCGCGACCGTACTCCCTCGCCAGCCTGCCGCAGGAAGAACGCTTTCTGGAGTTTCATCTCGATTGCCGCAAGCCCGGGGAATTCAGCGATGCCGCCAGGCAATTGCGCATCGGCGATGCGATCCGCCTCGGCGAACTGCGCGGTGGCGCCTTGCATTACGACCCTGACTGGCACGCCCGGCCGTTGTGGCTGATGGCCGCTGGTACCGGGTTGGGGCCATTGTTTGGCGTATTGCGTGAAGCGCTGCGCCAGGATCATCAGGGCGCCATCCGCGTCATTCACCTCGCCCATGATGCCGATGAGCACTACCTGGCCAAACCGCTGCAAGCCATGGCCGCCAGTCGTCCGAACCTCAGTGTCGAACTGTGGACCCCGGCCGAGTTGCCTGCGGCTTTGGCGCAACTGCGGCTTGTTTCCCGGCAAACCCTGGCCTTACTCTGCGGAGCCCCCGACAGTGTCGACGCCTTTGCCCGGCGCCTGTACCTGGCGGGATTGCCGCGCAATCAACTGCTGGCCGATGTGTTCCTGCCCCGTGGTTGAGCGCTGACTTTTCAGACGCGAGACCTGTCATGACCGATGCCATCCAAGTTGAACGCGAACGCGGCCTGTTGACCCTGCGCCTGAATCGCCCGGACAAGAAAAACGCCCTGACCCGCGCCATGTACAGCCACCTGGCCGAAGCGTTGCAACAGGCCGACAGCGACCCCGAGGTCAACGCCGTGCTGATCACCGGTTCCGCCGAATGCTTCACCGCCGGCAACGACATTGCCGATTTCGTCCAGCAACCGCCGAGCAACCTCGACAGCCCGGTGTTCCACTTCATGCTCAGTCTGCTCGAATGCCGCAAGCCGGTGATCGCCGCCGTGGCTGGCGCGGCGGTGGGCATCGGTACGACGATGCTGCTGCATTGCGATCTGGTCTATGTCAGCCGCGATGCGCGGTTGCGCATGCCATTCGTCAACCTTGGCTTATGCCCGGAGTTCGGTTCCAGCCTGATTCTGCCGCGCTTGCTCGGGCAGGCCAAAGCGGCGGAGTTGCTGCTGCTCGGTGAAGGTTTCAATGGTGAACAGGCTGCCGCGTGGGGCATTGCGTCCGAAGCCTTGGACAGTGGTGAGGAAGCCTTGGCCAGGGCGCGGGAGATGGCGTTGCGCTTTGAGTCGCTACCGCCGCAAGCGGTGCGCATCAGCAAGCAATTGATGAAGGCGCCGGATCGGGAGCTGTTGCGCAAGGTGATTGAAGAAGAGGGAGCGTTGTTCACCCAGCGGCTGCGTTCGCCGGAAGCGTTGGCGGCGTTGACGGGGTTTATCAAGCGGCATTGATTTTTTGGCGACAAGGCTGGCCTCTTCGTCGGAACGCCGCCCGGAGCAAGCTCGCTCCCACAGGGATTTTGTGGACACCGCAAGTCCAATGTGGGAGCGAGCCTGCTCGCGAAGGCGGCGGTTGAACCAATACAAATTCAAAATCAGAAAGCCAAAAGCCCCGCCATTCACATGGCGGGGCTTTTGTTTTTCAGCGGGTCACTCAGACCATCGGGTCGCCAACGTGCAGGATCTTCATGCCGTTGGTGCCGCCGGTGGTGTGGTAGCTGTCGCCCTTGGTCAGGATGACCCAGTCGCCTTTCTCTACGACGCCGCGCTTGACCAATTCGTCGATCGCCTTCTGGCTGACTTCGTTCGGTGCCAGCGAAGCCGGGTCGAACGGGATGGTGTACACGCCACGGAACATCGCCGCGCGAGCCTGGGCTTCGCGGTGTGGGGTGAACGCATAGATCGGCACCGAGGAGCGGATACGCGACATGATCAGCGGGGTGTAGCCACTTTCGGTCAGGGCGATGATCGCCTTCACGCCCGGGAAGTGGTTGGCGGTGTACATGGTCGCCAGTGCGATGCTTTCGTCGCAGCGCTGGAACTCTTTGCCGATGCGGTGGCTGGAGGTCTTGCTGGTCGGGTGCTTTTCGGCACCGACGCAGATACGCGCCATGGCCTGAACGGCTTCCAGCGGGTACAGGCCGGCGGCACTTTCGGCCGAGAGCATCACGGCGTCGGTGTAGTCGAGCACGGCGTTGGCTACGTCGGACACTTCGGCGCGGGTCGGCATCGGGTTCTGGATCATCGACTCCATCATCTGGGTCGCGACGATCACTGCCTTGTTGTGGCGGCGTGCGTGCAGAATGATTTTCTTCTGGATGCCCACCAGCTCGGCGTCGCCGATTTCCACACCCAGGTCACCACGGGCAACCATCACCGCGTCGGACGCCTTGATCAGGCCGTCGAGGGTTTCGTCGTCGGCCACGGCTTCGGCGCGTTCGATCTTCGCCACCAGCCAGGCGGTGCCGCCGGCTTCGTCGCGCAGTTGACGGGCGTATTCCATGTCGGCGGCGTCACGGGGGAAGGAGACCGCGAGGTAGTCGACCTCCATTTCCGCGGCGAGCTTGATGTCGGCCTTGTCTTTTTCGGTCAGGGCCGGAGCGGTCAGGCCGCCACCGCGACGGTTGATGCCTTTGTGGTCCGACAGCGGGCCGCCGATGGTCACGGTGCAGTTCAGTTCGGTGGCCGTGGCGGTATCGACGCGCATCACCACGCGACCGTCGTCGAGCAGCAGTTCGTCGCCCACGCCGCAGTCCTTGACCAGGTCCGGGTAGTCGATGCCGACCACTTGCTGGTTGCCTTCGGTCAGAGGATGGCTGGTGGAGAAGGTGAATTGATCACCGATCTTCAGCTCGATCTTCTTGTTGGCGAATTTGGCGATACGGATTTTCGGACCTTGCAGGTCACCCAGCAGGGCGACGAAGCGGCCATGCTTGGCAGCCAGGTCACGCACCAGCTTCGCGCGAGCCTTGTGCTCGTCGGGGGTGCCGTGGGAGAAGTTCAGGCGGGCGACGTCCAGGCCAGCCAGAATCAGCTGTTCGAGAACTTCCGGCGAGTGACTGGCCGGGCCAAGGGTGGCGACGATTTTGGTACGACGGACGGACATGCAAAGACTCCTGAGTTCAAGCGCTGAGTGAGGCTACTATGCTCTCGAGGTGTAGTCATTGTTCGTATGCACTACTTTTTTTGAAGAGCTTTGTGATTCCCTTCTTTATAGAACGTAGCGACTTTGCATCTGGTGCCTGAAGATTTTCGCTCGCGGGTCGATACAGCGTTCAAGACAGGAGATCTCCATGCGATTCGTACTCATTGCTGCCCTTGCCGTCGGCGCCCTCAGTGTCACGGGCTGCACCCGTTGGGCAATGAACCATCACTTGAACAATGCCTACAGCGCCTATGACCGGGGCAATTGCGAGCAGGTGATGCTCGAACTGTCCAAGGTCGAGCGCGACAGCCGCGCGCGGCCTTACGTGTGGCCGGAAGTATCGATGATGCGCGGCCAGTGTCTGGAGCGACAGAAGATGTTTATCGACGCGGCCCAGACCTATCAGTTCATCATTGATGCATATCCGCAAAGCGAATACGCCTACCGCGCCCGTGCCCGCCTGGAAACCTTGCAGAGCCTGGGGCACTACCCGATGCGCAGCGCCGCGGCGGTAAAACCGACGCAGTTCTGATGGCAGTTGTCATGCAATCGCTGGCTCCCCGGTGGTGAGCTATAGTCCAGTGAACCGGTTTTAGAGCCTTGCCTCTGAGCCGGGGCAACACCTGTGACCGGCATAAGCAGGACTCAGCGCTGTAAACACTGGCGCACCGGGAGCGGGGAGAGCGGGCCAGGACTCAACGTACACCCGTTCCGAAGCAGTAGTGCGGCTCTGCTTAAGAGCCTTGCATGGCGAAATTGCACATGTTCACCGTCCGCCGAATCGAGCGGCATCAACTGCCGTATTTCCTGAAAGTGTTCAACGGCATCACCGGCAAACCCATCGGCTATCTGGGCAATGTCTCCGAAGACGGGCTGATGCTGATCAGCCAACTGCCGATGTTGATCGGCGCGGACTTCAGCCTGCGCCTGAAAATTCCCGCCAGTGAAGGTGGTCAGCGGATCATCGATCTGCAGGCCTGCTGTCTGTGGTGCCACGAAGACGCGACACCCCATCATTACGACGCCGGGTTCAGCCTGCAACGGGCGCCACCGGAATATGGACAACTGGTGGCGGCGCTGAAGCAGTATTTCAGTTTTCTGCCGCTGCCGACTTCGGCTTGAGATCAATGGCAACCCGGCTGTGAGTGACTGCTGCGGCTCAACGTCCGGTTCGTTTCCAGCCCAGGTACCGAGTCACCAGATCTGCGCCCAACTCGTCGGGTCGTGCATCCATCACCCACACTCCATGAGCGTTCAAGCGCTCATGGAGTTCTGCGCGCGCGTTCAGGTAATCCACGGTCCCGCAATAGGCCAGCGCTTCGGGCAAAGTCTGCACGGGTGACTGACGCAGGCTGTCGAGCACGCCTTCGCGCAGGCTCGCGACCAGTACTTGATGCTGCTGGCTCAGGCGCTTGACGGCCGCAAGCAGTTCATCGTCGTCCTCTTCGCGCAGGTTGGTCACCAGCACCACCAGTGCCCGGCGTTTTTGCCGCGCCAGCAGTTGCGACGCCGCGGCTTGGTAGTCGGCGCTGCGCTGGGTGCTGTTCAAGTCATAGACAGCATTGAGCAGGGTGTTGAGATGGCTGGTGCCCTTGATCGGCGCGAGGTAGCGCGGCTGTTCGCTGGCAAAGGTACTCAGGCCCACGGCATCGCCCTGGCGTAGCGCCACGTAGCTGAGCAGCAAACAGGCGTTGAGGGCGTGATCGAAGTGCGACAACTCATCATCCTGGCTGCGCATGTGCCGGCCGCAGTCGAGCATGAAGATGATCTGCTGATCCCGTTCGTCCTGATACTCCCGGGCAATCGGCGTGCGTTGGCGGGCGGTGGCTTTCCAGTCGATCTGGCGCAGGCTGTCGCCCTCGCGAAATTCACGCAATTGGTGGAATTCCAGGCCCAGGCCCCGTCGTTGTTTCTGGCGGACGCCAAGCTGGCTGAGCCAGTTATCCACAGCCAGCAATTGCCCGCCATAGAGGCGGGCGAAGTCAGGGTAGACGCGGGTGGCGTCCGGTCGTTCGAGCAAGCGTCTGTCCGACCAGAGTCCCAAGGGGCTTGGCAGGTTGATTTCGCAGAGTTCGAAGCTGAAATGACCACGCTTGAGCGGACGCAGGCGATAACTGGCCTGGCTGTGCCGACCGGGCTGCAGCTCGACTGTCAGGGGCAGGTGTTCGAAGCCCAGGCCCGGCGGCAGATGGTCGAAGATTTGTACATTCAACGGTTGGGGAAAGTCGTGTTCAAGGGTCAGTTGCACCTCGCTCCATCGACCCAGTGCCAGGCTGCCGGGCAACTGGCGTTTCAGCCGGGGCGAAGGCAGGCGATTCACGCGAGCAGCATCCAGCAAGGCCAGGGCCAGCAGCGCCAGGAGCAACCCCCAGTTGATCGCCATGAGATTCGCCGGAACCGCAAACTCCAATGCCTGCAAAGTACCCGACACAATCCCGCAGGCCAGCAGGACCAGCAGCCAGGCGAGCATCAGGCGCGAGGGCTTCACAGGCGCGGTGCCGGTACTTGGTCGAGCATCTGCTGGAGCACCTGATCGACATCCAGCCCCTCGATGTCCAACTCCGGCGCGATTCGCACGCGATGACGCAGCACGGCCAGGGCACAACCCTTGATGTCATCGGGAAGCACGAATTCACCACCGCGCAGCAACGCGCGGGCACGAGCACAACGTACCAGCGCGATGGAAGCACGGGGGCCGGCGCCGAGGATCAAGCCAGGCCAACTGCGGGTGGAACGGGCCAGGCGCACGGCGTAATCGAGCACCTGATCGTCCAGCGCCAGGTCGCTGGCAATGCGTTGCAGGGCCAGCACATCCCTGGCCTGCAACAAGGTGCGCATTGGCTGAACATCGAGCATGTCGGCCCGGGTCGAGCGGCTGACCTGGCGCACCATGCTCAGTTCTTGCTCGGCATCGGGGTAATCCATGCGCACCTTGAGCATGAAACGGTCCAGTTCGGCCTCCGGCAACGGGTAAGTGCCTTCCTGCTCGATCGGGTTTTGCGTGGCGAGCACCATGAACGGTTGCACAATCGGCAATGCCTGGCCTTCGAGGGTGACTTGCCGCTCCTGCATGGCTTCGAGCAGCGCCGCCTGGGTTTTCGCCGGGGCACGGTTGATCTCGTCAGCCAATAGCAGGTTGGTGAACAGCGGTCCCTTGCGCAATTTGAATTGCTCGGTCTGCAAGTCATAGACCGCATGCCCGGTGACGTCGCTGGGCATCAGGTCCGGGGTGAACTGGATGCGTGCGAAGTCACCACCAAAGCAGCGGGCGAGGGCGCGTACCAACAGGGTCTTGCCCAAACCCGGCACGCCTTCGAGCAACACATGGCCACCGGCGATCAACGCCGTCAGCACATCGTCGATCATACTGTCCTGGCCAATCACGGCTTTCTGCAATTCTTTGCGTACGGCCTGGGCCAGATGGCCTGCACGCTGACGTTGTCGAGCGGCATGGCTCGCGGCGTCGGGTTCGATCGGTTCACTCATGGCTTCTGGAGCCTTGTTAACAGTTACATGCGCTTTATCTTCCATAAATCAGTCACTTACCTAATCCGACTTTTGCACGTCGTTTACGCGTGGAACGAGTGAGTGACTGCCAATCTGCCTCATGGCAACCCTTCACTTGCGCGTTCGTCAGAGGTGGAGGTTAGTCGATGATGGTCAACCGACTCCCTCATTTCGTTGTCGTTGCATCGACCGGTTGAATCCACGGCCGAAATCTGCCGACCATCAAGGGCTGCTATCGAGCTGGAGCAGTCGGCGAACAGAATAGTGGCAAGTTACTGGCTATGCTTGGTCTGCTACACCAGCAGGCGCAGAACGAGGCTGAGTAAATTGAAAGGAACAGAACATCCGGCAAAAGTGGCCGGCGTTCAGTTCTACACTGGAGAGCGAGGAGAATCGTTACTCGCTCACGAAAACCAGCGTGAATCCAGAGCAGATAAAAATTTGGCTAATGCTGCGTGCGGTGTGTTTTCAGGTTCAGGTGTCGACACAAAAGGTCAATTGGTTTCCGAATACCGCTTCTATTGGTCAATTTAGAAGGATTATGTTTGGAGATTGTGAAATGGATTCTTTCAGGGATAAAAGCGCCGCACAGCAAGCCATACCCACCAGTCCAAACAAGCCGCGCTCGACCAAATGGCACCGCATGTACTTTTTTCTTGCGGGATTCGACGTGCTGGTTGTTGTGCTTAGCGTGCTATTGAATCACCTGATCGTCGATACCTATCACCGCTCCATCAAGGCAAACCAGTCGTGGGTCCAACAGCTGTCGAGCTATTCAACGCTGGGCAGCCTGGCTTCCACAGTCAATGCGCCGGGCAATAATGTGTTCGATACACATAATGTCGAAGCCGAATCGCGGAACATGGATGAAGCCTTGCGCGCCTTCAACGAGCATTTGGCAATGACCAAAAAGCAGTTGGAGGTACGGATCGCCAATGAGGCTGAACACAGTGCGGATATACAAGCCTTTACCCTCGCATTGAAGGATGAGGTGGGTGCAGTTGATGCCGCGATGGGCGAAATGGTGAACGAGGCCTTGCTGATCTTTTCCTACTTCAGGGGAGGGCAGTCGGATGATGCCGGCAAGCGCATGGCCACGATGGACAGGAAGTTTGCCCTGTTGCTCGCCTCCCTCAGTACCGTGCGGGATCGCGTTGGCCTGATTCAAAGCAAGCTCCTGGAGGAGGAGCTCGAGGCGGTCGAAGAGCTGCGCCGGGTCGAATACGCGATCATGGTGTTCGTGCTGCTGATGGTCAGTGCGGCCGTTATCTACGGGGGCAAGATCAGGCGCGAAATGGAGTCGCAAGCAGCCGAAAGGGAAGGTTATCTGGCAGTGCTGCGCGAAAGCGAGAAGCAGGCCCGCCAGCAGGCATCGCTGCTGGACAAGGCCCAGGACGCCATTGTCGTTCACGGGATGGATAACCGCATCCTGTACTGGAACAAAAGTGCCGAGCGTCTCTACGGTCTGTCCAAGGAAGAGGCACTCGGCAAATCGGCACAGGAATTGATCTACCAGGGTAGCGCCGCTTTCAATGCGGCCACCAACAGCCTGATAGAAACGGGTGACTGGGCGGACGAAGTGACACTTCGACGCCGGGATGGCTGCACCATCACGCTCGAAAGTCATCGAACCCTGGTGCGAGACGATGATGGCCAGCCGCAATCCGTTCTGTCGATCAATACTGACATCACTCACCGCAAGACCGCTGAGCAAGAGGTCCAGCGTTTGGCCTTCTACGATCAGTTGACCGGGCTGGCCAACAGGCGGCTCATGCTGGACCGGTTACAGCATCTGCTGGCGGGCAGCTCCCGCAGCCTGCATACGAGCGGGATAATTCTCATTGACCTGGATAACTTCAAGGCACTGAACGACACGCTGGGGCATGACAGAGGCGATATGTTGCTGCAGCAAGTCGCTCTGCGCCTTTGCGGCTGCATACGCGAGAGCGACACCGTGGCTCGCCTGGGCGGCGACGAATTCGTCGTCCTGCTCGATGGCCTTAATGAGAACCCTCCGGAAGCGGCTATCCAGGCCAAGGCTATCGGCGAAAAGATTCTCCATTCCCTGAACATTTCCTACCAGTTGGATGGATATGAGCACCACAGCACCCCCAGCCTCGGCATTGCGCTGTTCCAGGGGCAACTGAGCACAGTGGACGATATTATGAAGCGCGCCGACCTGGCGATGTATCGCGCCAAGGCAGCGGGCCGCAATACCATGCGCTTCTTCGATCCGGAAATGCAGGCGGTTGCCACGGCACGCGCCAGACTGGAAGTAGACTTGCGCCAAGGCTTGCAGGACAACGAATTCCTTCTTCATTACCAGCCGCAGGTGAATTGTGAGGGCCGTATCATTGGCGCAGAGGCCCTGATGAGATGGCAGAACCCTGAACGCGGAGTCGTGTTTCCAGGCGAGTTCATTCCATTGGCAGAGGAAACGGGGTTGATTCTGCCGTTAGGCCGTTGGGCGCTGCAGGCAGCCTGCACTCAACTGGTTGCCTGGGCAAAGCAATCGGAAACCGCCCGACTGGGCATGGCTGTGAATGTCAGCGCCCGCCAGTTTCACCATCCGGACTTCGTCGAGGAGGTACTGCAAGTACTGAGATACACGGGGGCCGACCCGAAGAAATTGAAACTGGAGCTGACCGAAGGCCTGCTGATAGAGGATATGGAAGGGACTGTCGCCAAAATGATCGAGCTGAAAGAGATCGGCATAGGCCTTTCGCTGGATGATTTCGGAACCGGCTACTCGTCACTGTCATACCTCAAGAGCCTACCGCTGGATCAACTCAAGATCGACCAGTCCTTCATCAGAGATGTGCTGGTTGACCCCAACGACGCCGCCATCGCCTGCGCGATTGTGAGCCTGAGCCGGATATTGGGGCTTTCGGTGATTGCCGAAGGTGTGGAGACAGAAGCTCAGCGCACCTTTCTGGTCAAGCATGGCTGCCAGACCTACCAGGGCTTTCTGTTTTCCCCGCCACTGCCAGCCGAACAATTCGAGGCGTATGTTCACGAAAGATTAATGGCGAGCACTGATCTCCGATCATAAGGCGTTCCTCAGGGATTGCAGGTTGGCGACCTGACGGCTGAATTCAACGCTGGAAATCCGTTGCTTCGGTGGTGGGCTCATGGCCTGGTTGATAACGCGTGTGGGGTGGCCGGTCAGGCGTGCGAGCACCAGCCATTGTTCTGCGACGCCGAGTCGTTCAAAGCCGGGATGGCGACGTCGCAAACGCCGCAGAATGTCCTGTTGCAAGGCTTGCAGCAGGTCGGTCTGACCATTGCGACGCATCAGGAAGTCAGCACTGGCGCGCAGGTGCTCCTGCAGTTGCCGGCGTGCTTTCGGTGCCGGTTCCAGCAAGGGACCCTGGCGCATGCCGAAGTGCCAGAAACCCAGGCCGATCAAGGCGAGCAACGCGACCAGCGCCTGGGGGAAGTAACGCAACAGCAACGTCGGCAGGCTGTCGTGATCGGTATTGAATATCAATGTCACTTGGGTCTCGGCGGTCAGGTACCAGAGCAACCAGGCGTTGTCGTATCGGTCGATGGCCGGGGTTTTCCACAAGTCGGCATCGGTGACCACGACGATCGAGCCGAGGCCGTAATCGAGTTGCATCATGTGCGTGGCCATGGCGCTGTTGGCCCAGGCCTGGGCCAGGTTGTTCGGGTCTTCGAGGTGGAAAGCGGTATCGAAACCGGCGTAGGCCGGGGCGTCTTCGTCTTCCAGATAAAGCTTGGTCAATTGCGGGTACGGATCTTCGCCGACATTGGGTGGCTGCTCCTTGAGGTCTTTGCTCAGGGATTGGCGCAGTTGTACCCGATCAAGCAGCAGGTCATCGCTATGGCCGAGTTTTTCATCCCACAACGACCCTGCAACGAACAGAAGCCGGCCGCCGGCCCGGGTCCAGTTCAGTACCTGGTCGATCTGTCGCGGGGACATGTTGGAGCGGTCCTCGAGCAACAGCAGGCTGTGCTGATGCGGGTCGAGACTGGGCAGGATTTCGAGGCCATTGGCGTGGTCGACATTCAGGCCTTGCTTGCGCAAAAAAAGCTCCGCCGCCAGATAAGGGTTGGCCCTGGCTTCGGGAGAGGGGCCTCGGTCGATTTTTTCCTGATAAGGCGTTGCCTTGAGGTACAGATAAACCCCCAGCGCCGCCACCAGCACGGCGAGCAGTGCAACGGTTATCGCTCCCCGGCGCCGGCTCAACGGATCGTCCCCGCGTCGAACAATACTCGCCAGCCATCACACAGTTGCTGTTGCACCTGTTCGGGCGGCAAACGGTGACCGTAGGCCATGTTTTGCCAGTGCCCGGTCAGGTTTTTGCTGTAGGCCAGCAAGGCCGGTTGCTGTAGCGACTCGACCCGTCGCAGCACTTGCCCTTCGGTGTCGGCCGCTTTGAGCGCGATGTTGAAATCGTGCAAAAGGCGGCTGAGCAAGGCGCGATAGAGCAAGCCGAGAGCTTCGCGCGGATCAGTCTGCCAGAGACTTTCAGCGCGGGCGGCAATGTCGGCGGGCAGGGATTCGGGCTTGAGGTCCAGGCCGAATGCCTGCCGAGGTAATGACGGGGTGGTTTTAACCTTGAGCGTCGGTTGTCGGCTGACGAACGCCTGCAACCAGTCGCGATAGCGCCAGATCAACAGGCCGATGCTGGCGATGACGATGCTCCACAGCGTGACTTCGATCAGTGTCGCCAGGGCTGCGAAGTCTTGCCCCGCAAACAGCTTCAACAGTGCCTTCCACCATGGCGATGTAGGAGCATCAGCACCCGGTTTTTCGTCGCCCAGGCGAAAGCGTGTCACCGTTTGCCGGTTCTTGAAGGGTGGCTGTTCGAGGATCTTCTTGATGCTGTCCCTGGAGGCCTGGCTGGTCAGGGGCTGGTTCAGCAGGCGCGGGCTGGCGAGTGAATTGGCCGGTTCGGCGGCCCATACACTGTGCGTGGCTGGCATCAGCGCAATCACGGCCACCAACAAGACAGTGCCTGTACTGACCAGGCGTTGGCGCATTCGGCGGAACACCAGTTCGATATCCCAGGCTTCAAGCACGGTGCGCCGGTTCAGGTAAAGGCTGAAGCCGCAGGCGACATAGACCGGCTCCCAGACCACCAGCACCAGTGCATAAAAGGCGTTGGTCAGGTGTTCCAGCCAGCGCCAGTCCTGTCTGGCGGCCGAGATCAGCGACTGCCAGCTCCAATCGAGCGCGACCTGTTGTGGCAGCAGCAGATAGAACAACACCATCAAGCCGATCCACAACACGCCTTCCAGGTGCGCGCCGATGATCGTCAGCCAGCGCGCGGCGCCCGCCTCTCGCTGCAGAAGCACCTGTAAACGTTGCTGGCGTTGCGCTCCGTCGAGGCCTTCGAGTTGCACCACCGGCATCACGAAACTGCGGTACAGGCTCAGGCGGCGCCAGGTCAGGCTGGCCAGCAACTGTGGTTTGAGCAGGCGTGGCCATTGCTGCAGGGCCTGCCTGAGCGTGGGTGTTTCACCGAACATGGCTTTGGACAGGATGTACAAGGGCAGGCGTTCGAACGCCGGCTTCAGCCACCAGAATATGAACACGGCGAGGGAGGGTGAATCCCAGAGCCCCCAACTGAGCAGCGCGAAAACGGGCAAAGTGATCATGGCCCAACTGGATATCAGCAGGCGTCGGTGGCGCTGGCTCAGGAGCACGCCGAGGTCCATGGCTTCCCAGGTCGAGCGCGGACGAATCACCACAGTGGCGTCACTCAGGCGCATGGCGGCGACGTCCGGCAAACATGAGATAGGTCACCATCAGCAACCAGAGCCCCGCGCCGACCAGGTACTTGGTCTGGTACGACGGGCCAGTCATGGATGACCAGTAGGCTTCGATAAACGCCGCAATCAACAGAAACAGCATGACCCCGAAGATCAGCTGCACGCTCTTGCGCGCCGCCAATCGCAAGGCCTCGGCCCGTGGCAGGCGTCCCGGGGCGATCAACGCCCAGCCCAGTTTCAGGCCGGCGGCACCGGCCAGGGCGATGGCACTGAGTTCGAAAGCGCCATGACCGATCACGAATGACCAAAAGGTTTGCCCGTAGCCGACGTAGGTCAGGTGACCGGCCACCGCACCCATCATCAGGCCGTTGAAGATCAGGAAAAACACGCTGCCCAAACCAAACAGCAGACCGGTGGCAAAGGTCTGAAAGGCAATGCCGATGTTGTGCATGATGTAGTAGCCGAACATCGCCCAATCCTCGCTGGCGGCCCGTTCCACCGTGCGCCCGAGATGGCCGGCAACGGGGTCGTACATGCTTTGCATTTCGCTGACCTGTTCGGCGGGGATCAGGTTGTAGACCAGGTCCGGATACAGGTACACCAGCAGCGCGAAACCGGCCAGGCTGGCAAAGAGCATCAGGCTGGCGGCGAGGACGAAATGCCATTGTTCGCGCACCAGTCGCGGAAAGTCGGCGAGGATGAATGCCAGCACATTGGCGCCCAAATGGCTGCGGTGACGATAGAGCTGCTGGTGTCCGCGCAGGACTTGTTGCTGCAAGGAGTCGATCAGAAAGCTGCTGTAGCCACGCTCCCGTGCCAGTGCCAACTGGTGGCAGAGGCGTCGGTAGTCCTTCGGGAAACTGTCGGCGCTGGTGGCTTTGCCGCCCCGTTCCAAACGATCGAGCAGGCCGGAGAAACGCTCCCATTCGGCCCTGTGCCGGCTTTCGAAAAGGCTTTGCTTCATGTCGACCCCAACAAGCCGCGGGCGATGCCGTTGAGCTCGTTCACAGCCTGCGGGGCCGGAACCTGCAAGGGTTGGGCGAGAATCGCGGCCAGCTCATCGGCCCGCGCCCGGGAGAGTTCAGCCTGACGCTCGGCAAACCCCAGGATCGCCCGTTGCTCGGTGAGTGTCAGGGCAAAGGGCGGGCGGCGGGGCTGGGCTTCGGGGAGTTCGGGGCGGCGGTGTGACCGTTCGTGGTGGATCACCAGGGTTCCTGCAGCGAGATCGCCGAGGCGCTTGAAGTGAGGGTGTTGCAGGCAACTGATGGCTCCGAGGAAGTAACCGAACGGCAGCAGGTCGACAACGCGCAACAGGTTGCGCAGCAGGGACGCCGACCAGCCGATGGGAGTGCCATCGTCATGCACCACCCGTAGTCCCATCCACAGCTTGCCCGGCGAGCGGCCATCGTTCAGCGCTTCGAACAGCACCATGTACCACCAGCTCACGACGAACAGCAGGATCGACCCGAGGCCGGCACCCAATTTGCCGAGCATCGCCAAGGCAATGAACAGCACGCCCAGGATCAGTCCGCGCACCCCCAGATCGAAGGAGAACGCCAGCGCACGGACCATCAATCCGGCCGGGCGCAGTGGCAGGTCGACGCCCTCTGGCGTTTCGACCTGGTACCGCGTATCCAGTGGCGGTGACAGCGGCGCATTCCCTGGCAGTGCTGTGGTCTCTGGCATGGGCAACCTGATGAATGTGGCCTGGATCGGGATTGTGTATCCATTCGATGCTAGCAGCCTATTCGAGGGGGTGGGGCAGGGGGAAACGACATAACGGTGAATAGCCAGGCGAGTCGCGCAAAGTGTTTGAATGACAAGACACTGGCCGGGACGGGAGGTGAACGCCTAGACTTTGCCGATCTTCAGTTCAGGAATTGCCCGTGACTTCCATCTTCTGGTACGACTACGAAACCACTGGCATCAATCCCCGTTGCGACCGTCCGTTGCAAATGGCCGGCCTGCGCACTGACTTCGACCTCAATGAAATCGACGAACCGGTCAATCTTTACTGCCGGCCCAGTGACGATATCCTGCCGCACCCGGCCGCCTGCGCGATCACTGGAATCACCCCCGCACAACTGCAGGCACAGGGCTTGAGCGAAGCCGACTTCATGACCCGGGTGCACGCCCAACTTGCTGCACCCGGTACCTGTGGCGCGGGGTACAACACCTTGCGTTTCGATGACGAGATGACCCGCTACAGCCTGTACCGAAACTTTTTCGACCCTTATGCGCGGGAGTGGCAGGGCGGCAACAGCCGCTGGGACCTGATCGACGTGGTGCGCGCCACCTATGCCTTGCGCCCCGATGGGCTGGTCTGGCCAACCGATGACGAGGGACGGGTCACGCTCAAGCTCGAACGCCTGACCGCTGCCAATGGCATCGATCATGGCAACGCCCACGAAGCGCTGTCGGACGTTCGCGCGACGATCGCCCTGGCGCGCCTGATACGGGAAAAACAGCCAAAGCTGTACGACTGGCTGTTTCAGCTGCGCAGCAAGCAAAAAGTCATGGACCAGATACGCCTGCTGCAACCGCTGGTGCATGTTTCCGGGCGCTTTTCGGCCGCGCGCAGCTATGTGGGTGTGGTGTTGCCGCTGGCCTGGCACCCGCGCAACAAGAACGCCCTGATTGCCTGTGACCTGCACCTCGATCCCCAGGGCCTGATCGATCTGGATGCCGAAAGCTTGCGCCAGCGCTTGTATACCCGCCGCGACGAACTGGCCGAAGGCGAGTTGCCGGTGCCGTTGAAGCTGATTCACATCAACAAGTGCCCGGTGGTGGCGCCGTTGTCGGTTCTTCGCCAGGAAGACCAGCAACGCCTGGGGCTGGATATGGCGTTATACCAGCAGCGGGCGTTGCGACTAAATGACGCGCAGAAAGTTTGGCGAGATAAAATCCTGGCGATTTATGCCCGTGAAGATTTTGCTCAGAGCCAGGATCCGGAACAACAGTTATACGATGGATTTATCGGTGATCGGGATCGGCGATTGTGTGAACAAGTCAGAACCGTGGACCCGCAGCAATTGGCGCAAGAGCAGTGGCCTTTCGATGACGAACGTTTGCCTCAATTGCTGTTTCGATACCGCGCACGCAACTTTCCCGAGACGTTGAATGCCGAGGAGCAAGAGCGCTGGCGAATATTCTGTCGGAAACGTTTGTCGGAACCCGAGTGGGGAGCGCCAAATACCCTTGAAAGTTTTGTAGACGCCGCGGCCCAGTTGAGCGTTAGTGCTACTCCGTTTCAGCAGGGTGTGCTCGCGCAGTGGCAGGATTATGTCCAGGGACTGCGCCAGCGTTTGTGTCTTTGAAATCGAACATACCGGGGCTTAAACGCCGCGCATAAAAAAACGCCAGCATTTGCTGGCGTTCTTTTTTTGTCACGGATCCATCTGCGACAAGCTCTGAGGCTTAGCCCAGCAGGGTCGCCCAGCCTTCCACGACGTCACCGCCCCACTTGGCCTTCCACTCTTTCAGAGTCTTGTGGTTGCCGCCTTTGGTTTCGATGACTTCGCCGTTGTGCGGGTTTTTGTATTGTTTAACTTTGCGGGCACGCTTGGTGCCGGTAGTTTTCACTGCACCGCCGCGTGGTGCCTTGGTTTTGGACTCTGGGTCCAGCAGCGCGATGATGTCACGCAGGGACTTGGAGTATTCACCCATCAGAGTGCGCAGTTTGCCTTCGAATTCCAGCTCGGTTTGCAGTTTGTCGTCTTGGGACAGGTTCTTCAAACGGGCTTGAAGCTCTTTGATAGCTTCTTCGGTGGCGCGATATTCGTTGATCAAGGACATGTGGACTACCTTATGTTGTGCGCTGGATGGCAGGTGACAGTGCGGCAATAATAGTCACGGTGTTTCATCAAGTAAACATTTAAGCCGACTTTATTTAATTGAATTGCTGTGTCTTTGGCGCGCATTGGGTAGTGCAGTTATTGTCTGTCGGATATACATAAATTAACAATTGACCGGCCCCGCTAGAGCAGCGGCTAACAAACACGGATGTTGTCCGACCGGCCGCGCCGACCTTCCGGCAGGGCGAATCGTCGACAATACTGCAGTTTTGCTGCGCAATCGCTAGAATGGCGGCCTTTGCGAAGTTCTGGAGTTCCCCCCTCATGCGCACTTTTCGTCTGGTGATTTCTTGCCCGGACCGTGTTGGCATCGTTGCCAAAGTCAGTAACTTTCTGGCATCACACAACGGCTGGATCACTGAAGCGAGCCATCACTCGGACAATCTCAGTGGCTGGTTCTTCATGCGTCACGAAATCCGTGCCGACTCCCTGCCATTTGGTATCGAAGCGTTTCGCGAAGCCTTTGCGCCGATCGCAGAAGAGTTCTCGATGGACTGGCGTATCACCGATACCGAACAAAAGAAACGCGTGGTCCTGATGGCCAGCCGCGAGTCGCACTGCCTGGCCGACTTGCTGCACCGTTGGCACAGCGATGAACTGGACTGCGAAATTTCCTGCGTCATTTCCAACCATGATGACTTGCGCAGCATGGTGGAGTGGCACGGCATTCCGTACTACCACGTCCCGGTCAATCCGCAGGACAAGCAGCCAGCCTTCACCGAGGTTTCGCGCCTGGTCAAACAGCACGATGCCGACGTGGTGGTGCTTGCCCGTTACATGCAAATCCTGCCGCCCGAGTTGTGCAGCGAATACGCTCACAAGGTGATCAACATTCACCACAGCTTCCTGCCCTCGTTCGTCGGCGCAAAGCCTTATCACCAGGCCTCGATGCGGGGCGTGAAGCTGATCGGCGCGACTTGCCACTACGTGACCGAAGAGCTGGATGCCGGCCCGATCATCGAGCAGGACGTGGTGCGCGTAAACCACGGCGACAGCATCGAAGACATGGTGCGTTTCGGCCGTGATGTCGAGAAAATGGTGCTGGCCCGTGGCCTGCGGTATCACCTGGAGGACCGGGTGCTGGTGCACGGCAATAAAACCGTCGTCTTCTGACAGACGTACCATGCGGTTGAAGTTCGAAGGGCCTGGGCGTTCAATCGCTTCAGGCCCTTCGCCGTTTCTGCACCGAGGACAAGACCATGGCCGATCCACTGGACAAAGCCACATCCAAGGCCCCCGCCACGCTGGGCGAGGGTTGCCTGAGTCGCTACGACCCGGATGACATGGGGCCGGAAACAGGTACGGAGTTCCCTGGCGCCGCGCAATTGTGGGAGCAGTTGCAGCAAGAGTCAGAGGACAAGCCCGAGTCTGCCTGAGCTTCATCAACTTCATCCACAGCGCTCGGCCCACCCCCACAAAATGCTCAAGCTGTGGGAGCGAGCCTGCTCGCGAAGGGGCCAGTTCCGTCGCTAGATCCGGAAGCTGCCCACCAACTGCTTCAACCGCGCCGCCTGCTGCTCAAGGTCCGAGCACGCGCGCAAGGTCGATTGCAGGTTTTCCACGCCTTCCTGGTTCAACGTGTTGATCTCGGTGATGTCGACGTTGATCGACTCCACCACGGCGGTCTGTTCCTCGGTCGCGGTGGCCACCGACTGGTTCATGCCGTCGATTTCACCGATACGCAGCGTTACGCTGTTCAGGCGCTCGCCTGCGAGGTTGGCGATTTCCACGCTGTCCTGGCTGTGGCGCTGACTGTCGCTCATGGTGCTGACCGATTCCCGGGCGCCGACTTGCAGCTCCTCGATCATGGTCTGTACCTGTTGTGCCGATTCCTGCGTGCGGTGTGCCAGGTTGCGCACCTCGTCCGCCACCACGGCAAAACCGCGACCGGCTTCACCGGCGCGGGCAGCTTCAATGGCGGCGTTGAGCGCCAGCAAGTTGGTTTGTTGGGAAATGCTGGTGATCACTTCGAGAATCTGCCCGATGTTCACCGTTTTACTGTTCAACGATTCGATGTTGGTACTCGATGCGCTGAGCATGCTCGACAGTTGATTCATCGCCACGATGCTGCGGTCCACCACTTGCTGACCGTCTTCGGCCAGGCTGCGGGCATCGCTTGCCTGGCTCGAAGCCTGGGCGGCGTTGCGGGCAATTTCCTGGGCAGCGGCGCCGAGTTGGTTGATGGCGGCTGCGACGCTGTTTGTGCGCGAGGCTTGCTGGTCGGAGTTGAACATCGACGAGTTGGAAGCGGCCACTACACGCAACGCCACTTCGTTCACTTGCCCGGTCGCCGAGGACACTTCGCGGATCGAACCATGAATGCGCTCCACGAAGCGGTTGAACGCGGTGCCGAGGGTGCCGAATTCATCGTTGTTCTGAATGGTCAGGCGCTTGGTCAGGTCGCCTTCGCCATCGGCGATGTCGGCCATGGCGCGGGTCATGACGTGCAACGGCTGGATCAGGATGCGAATCAACATGCCCAGCAGGGCGATGATGATTGCCACGGCAATGATGGTCGCAACCACAGCAGAGGCGCGGAATTCGCTGAGCATCGAGTAGGCTTTTTCTTTGTCGACCGACAGACCGATGTACCAGTTGACCGATGGCAGGCCCTTGATCGCGGTGAAGCTGACGATGCGGGTCTTGCCATCGACGTCCACTTCGCTGAAACCGTTGCCGATGCGCGGGGTATCTTTCGGATACGCCTCGCTCAGGGACTTCATCACCAGCGCTTTGTCCGGGTGAACCAGAATCTTGCCGTCGGCGCTGACCAGGAACGCGTAACCCATGCCATCGAAGTCGCGGGCGCTGAGGGTGTCGATCAGGGTTTGCAGGCTCAAGTCACCGCCCACCACACCCACGCTCTGGCCGGCCTTTTTCGAAGCCGTGGCCATGGAAATGATCGTTTGGCCGGTTGCCGCATCGACGTAGGGTTCGGTCAGGGTTGGCGTGCCGCTGCTTTCGGCGCCTTTGTACCAGGGGCGCACACGCGGATCGAAACCGTCCGGCATCTTTGCGTCCGGACGAATGGTGAAGTGCCCGGTGGCGTCACCCAGGTAGGACGCCATGAACGTCGACGTCAGGGCTTTCTGCTCAAGCAGGCTGGCGACATTGCTTTGTTCCGGGTTGATGGCGATGTTTTGCGAGAGGTTCTCGATCAACAAAATACGCCCGGTCAGCCAGGTCTGGATGTTGTTGGCGGTGACGTCGCCCATCTCGTTGAGATAGTTGTTGAGGTCTTCGCGGATGGCGTTGCGCTGTAGATAGTCGTTGTACAAGGTGAATGAGGCGAAGGCGGCAATCACAACGAGGGCGGCGGCAAGCAGGATTTTATGGCTGAAACGCAGATTTTTGTTCATGGCTTGGGGTTCCGCTAAGGTCTTAATGTCCAGCGCGTGCTTTTATAAAGCGGCGCACTACGGGCAAGGTTGAAAGCAAGTGAATTTTCCGACTCTCCTTAGGGAAATTTCCTACCAGATCGTGTCTGACTGCTTTGTCGTTATCTCTATCGGCCGTGTAGGACCAAAGATTAATCATGGGTGACCAAATGCCTGACTCACTGCAACTCGTTATCGGCGCCGACCTCAAAGGTCAGCCGATTGCCCAGGCCATGCGCCTGGCGAACCGCCACGGTTTGATCGCGGGTGCGACCGGCACCGGCAAAACCGTCACTTTGCAACGATTGGCCGAAGCGTTCAGTGATGCCGGCGTGGCGGTTTTCGCCGCCGACATCAAAGGTGACCTGTGCGGCCTCGGTGCCGCTGGCAACCCCCAGGGCAAGATCGCCGAGCGGATTGCCGGGATGCCCTGGCTCAACCACAAGCCTCAGGCTTATCCGGTGACGTTGTGGGACATACACGGTCAGTCCGGTCATCCTTTACGTACAACCTTGAGTGAAATGGGGCCGCTGCTGCTGGGCAGCCTGTTGGAACTGACCGACAGTCAGCAGTCGGCGCTGTATGCGGCGTTCAAGGTGGCGGACCGCGAAGGCCTGTTGTTGCTCGATCTCAAAGACCTGAAGGCGTTACTCAATCACCTGCGGGACAACCCCCAGTTGCTGGGCGACGATGCGGCATTGATGACCACCGGCTCCAGTCAGGCGCTGCTGCGACGCCTGGCGACCCTGGAGCAACAGGGGGCCGAAGCCTTGTTCGGCGAGCCGGCGCTGCAACTCGAAGACATCCTCCAACCCACTGCGGATGGCCGCGGACGCATTCATTTGCTCGATGCCAGCCGTCTGGTGCACGAAGCGCCGAAGGTCTACGCGACGTTCCTGCTGTGGCTGCTGGCCGAGTTGTTCGAGCAACTGCCGGAGCGTGGCGATGCCGATAAACCGCTGCTGGCGTTGTTCTTCGACGAGGCCCACTTGTTGTTCAACGGTACGCCCCAGGCATTGCGTGATCGTCTGGAACAAGTCGTGAGGCTGATTCGTTCGAAAGGCGTGGGCGTGTATTTCGTCACGCAATCGCCGGGTGACCTGCCGGACGATGTGCTGGCGCAACTGGGCTTGCGCATCCAGCATGGCTTGCGTGCGTTCACCGCCAAAGAACAGAAGTCCCTGCGCGCGGTGGCCGAAGGTTTCCGGCCGAATCCGGCGTTCGATACGTTGCCGGTATTGACCGAGCTCGGAATCGGCGAGGCGCTGGTCGGCACCTTGCAGGAAAAGGGCACGCCGGAAATGGTCCAGCGGGTGCTGGTGGCACCGCCGCAATCGCGGATCGGGCCTTTGACCGATACCGAGCGCAGCGCGCTGATTGCCGGGTCGCCGTTGCAGGGGCGGTATGACAAGCCGATTGACCGTGAGTCGGCCTATGAGGTGCTGGCGGGGCGCAAAGGCCTGGCGCCGACACCCGAAGCGGCACCGGGTAAGCCGGAAGCCGAGGAGCCAAGCTTCACCGAGCAGGCCGGTGAGTTTCTTGGGACCGTGGCAGGGAAGGCGCTGAAGTCGGCGATGCAACAGGCGGCGAACCAGATTGGCCGACAATTGGTGCGCGGCTTGATGGGCTCGTTATTGGGTGGCAGCAAACGCCGGTAGCGAGCGGAGACAATTTAACTGTGGGAGCGAGCCTGCTCGCGAATCGGTGTGTCAGGCAACATCATTGTTGAATGTCATGCCGCCTTCGCGAGCAGGCTCGCTCCCACAGAGGGCGCCTGTCAGGATTTTGATTTGGCGTGCGCCGCCAGTCGTTCCAGCGCCGCCCGCAGGTTCGGGTCGCTGATCCCGTCGGCCGTGGCCTGAATGGTTGCCGCAGCATCGTCCGACAGATCCATGGTGTGTCCGGCCGCGCCCCGCTGGACGGTAGGCGGCTGCACCTTGAACAGGATTCGCGTCAGGTTGGCAAATTCGTCGAACATTTGCAGTTGCCGTTGCAGGCGCTTCTGTTGGTAGCGCAGGCGGGTTGCCCAATGACCGTCGGTGACGATCAGCAACAAACTGCCTTCGCGCCAGGACGCCACGTGGCAATGCTCGCGGGCGGCGGGCTGCAATTGGCTCTCGAGCAAGCGTTGCAGATGGCCCAGGCGTTGAGCGTGGCCGAGAATGGCTTTCAGCGGCCTGGCTTCGCGTAATAGAACGGCAGGTACTTTGGCCGTAAGTGGGCGAAATGCCATGATCAGACACCTGAAGTAACAGAGACGCCATGGTAGCAGAAAGCGCCGGATGCGCCCGCCCATTGCTTTTGTGGGCGCTTTACCCATTAAATCAATAACTAACTTCTGCCTTGAACGGCTTGAAGTTGAGCAAAATGCCCCTATTTAAAGTGAGCCCCGTCAAAGCGCTGTGCCAGCATCGTGGAATTTCGCCACTTTCCTCACCACCGTTTCCGGGTAGAATGCTCGTTCGCATGCGGCCATGAGGGCTGCACGGGCGACTCACGGGGCCGCCCTCCATCCCTTTAGTGTGGAAGATCCTGCCGATATGTTTGCGCCTTTGTTAAAGAAACTTTTTGGAAGCAAGAACGAGCGTGAAGTCAAGCGCATGCTCAAGACGGTGCAACTCGTCAATGCCTTCGAAGAGCAAATGGTGGCCCTTTCGGACGATCAATTGCGTGCCAGGACGGATGAGTTCAAGGCCCGCATCGCCAAAGGGGAAACCCTCGACAAGCTGCTGCCGGAAGCCTTTGCGGTCGCCCGCGAAGCCGGTAAGCGCGTCATGGGTATGCGCCACTTCGATGTCCAGCTGATTGGCGGCATGACCTTGCATGAAGGCAAGATCGCTGAAATGCGCACCGGTGAAGGCAAGACCCTGGTGGGAACACTGGGCGTTTACCTCAATGCATTGTCCGGCAAGGGCGTGCACGTGGTGACGGTGAACGACTACCTGGCCCGCCGTGACGCCAACTGGATGCGCCCGCTGTATGAGTTCCTCGGCCTGACGGTCGGCATCGTCACGCCGTTCCAGCCGCCGGAAGAGAAGCGCGCCGCCTACGCCGCCGACATCACCTATGGCACCAACAACGAATTCGGTTTCGATTACCTGCGCGACAACATGGCGTTCAGCATGGAAGAAAAATTCCAGCGCGAACTCAATTTTGCCGTGATCGACGAAGTCGACTCCATTCTCATCGATGAAGCCCGTACGCCGCTGATCATTTCCGGTCAGGCCGAGGACAGCTCCAAGCTGTACATCGAGGTCAACAAGCTGATCCCGCAGCTCAAGCTGCACGTTGAAGAAGTCGAAGGCGAAGTGACCCAGGCCGGTCACTACACCGTCGATGAAAAGACCCGTCAGGTCGAACTCAACGAAGCCGGTCATCAGTTCGTCGAAGATGCACTGACCCGTCTCGGCCTGCTGGCCGAGGGCGAGAGCCTGTACTCGGCGCACAACCTGAGCCTGCTGACTCACGTCTACGCCGGCCTGCGCGCGCACAAGCTGTTCCATCGCAATGTCGAATACATCGTGCAGGACGGCCAGGTCGTCCTGGTCGACGAACACACCGGCCGTACCATGCCGGGTCGCCGTTTGTCCGAAGGCCTGCACCAGGCCATCGAAGCCAAGGAACAGCTGAACATCCAGGCCGAAAGCCAGACCCTGGCATCGACCACCTTCCAGAACTACTTCCGTCTGTACGAAAAACTGTCCGGCATGACCGGTACAGCCGACACCGAAGCGTTCGAATTCCATCAGATCTACAACCTGCCGGTCATCGTCATCCCGACCAACAAGCCGCTGGCACGTAAAGACTACAACGACCTGGTGTTCCTGACCGCCGACGAGAAATACGCGGCCATCGTCAATGACATCAAGGAAAGCATGGCGGCGGGCCGTCCGGTGCTGGTGGGTACTGCCACGATCGAGACCTCCGAGCACATGTCCAACCTTCTGGTGAAGGAAGGCATCGAGCACAAGGTCCTGAACGCCAAGTTCCACGAGAAAGAAGCCGAAATCATCGCCCAGGCCGGTCGCCCGGGTGCACTGACCATCGCCACCAACATGGCCGGTCGTGGTACCGACATCCTGTTGGGCGGTAACTGGGAAGTGGAAGTGGCTTCCCTGGAAAACCCGACCCCCGAGCAGATTGCCCAGATCAAGGCCGACTGGCAGAAGCGTCACCAGCAAGTGCTCGAATCGGGTGGTTTGCAGGTGATCGCGTCCGAGCGTCACGAGTCGCGCCGTATCGACAACCAGCTGCGTGGTCGTGCCGGTCGTCAGGGCGACGCCGGTTCCAGCCGTTTCTACCTGTCCCTGGAAGACAGCCTGATGCGCATCTTCGCCTCTGACCGGGTGAAGAACTTCATGAAGGCCCTGGGCATGCAGCCTGGCGAAGCGATCGAGCACCGCATGGTGACCAACGCCATCGAAAAGGCCCAGCGCAAGGTTGAAGGCCGCAACTTCGACATTCGCAAACAACTGCTCGAGTTCGACGACGTCAACAACGAACAGCGTAAAGTGATCTATCACATGCGTAACACGTTGCTGGCCGCCGACAACATCGGTGAGACCATCGCCGACTTCCGTCAGGACGTGCTCAACGCCACCGTCAGCGCACACATTCCTCCACAATCGCTGCCTGAGCAGTGGGACGTGGCCGGTCTGGAGGCAGCGCTGCAGAGCGATTTCGGTGTGACGCTGCCGATCCAGCAATGGCTCGACGAAGACGATCACCTGTACGAGGAAACCCTGCGCGAGAAGCTCATGAACGAGCTCGTCGCGGCGTACAACGAGAAAGAAGACCAGGCGGGCGCCGAAGCGCTGCGCACCTTCGAGAAGCAAATCGTTCTGCGTGTACTGGACGACCTGTGGAAAGACCACCTGTCGACCATGGACCACCTGCGCCACGGTATCCACCTGCGTGGCTATGCCCAGAAGAACCCGAAGCAGGAATACAAGCGCGAGTCGTTCACCCTGTTCTCCGAGTTGCTGGATTCGATCAAGCGCGATTCGATCCGTGTGCTGTCCCACGTTCAGGTTCGCCGCGAAGATCCGATCGAAGAAGAACAGCGCCTGCGCCAGGAAGCCGAGGCACTGGCCGCTCGCATGCAGTTCCTGCATGAGGAGGCTCCAGGCCTGGAGCAGCCGGAAGTGTTGGGCGAAGAGGTCGATGTGGCTCTCGCTGCCGCACCGGTTCGCAACGAGCAGAAGCTGGGTCGCAACGAGCTGTGCTACTGCGGTTCGGGCAAGAAATTCAAGCATTGTCACGGGCAGATCCAGTAAAACCCGTTTCAAACGCTGAAATACCCGCGCCGCGACCGGCTTTTGCCGTCGCGGCGTTTTACCATTCGAACCACCGTTCTGCTGAAACGGTGCTGACATCATTTTTAAAGGAGCGCATTCATGGCTGTTGGTCTTGGTCCTTTGCCAACGTTGCACCCGGTTGCCGGTTTTGAACTCGGTATCGCCTCGGCCGGCATCAAGCGCCCGGGGCGCAAGGATGTTGTGGTCATGCGCTGTGTCGAAGGCTCCACGGTTGCCGGCGTGTTCACCTTGAACGCCTTTTGCGCCGCACCGGTGATCCTGGCCAAGCAACGCGTACAAGGCCCGGTGCGTTACCTGCTGACCAATACCGGCAATGCCAACGCCGGTACCGGCGAGCCAGGCCTGGCTGCTGCCGAGCGCACCTGCGCCAGGCTGGCCGAGCTGACCGGTGTCGATGCCAGCCAGGTGCTGCCGTATTCCACTGGTGTGATCGGCGAGCCGCTGCCTGTGGAGAAAATCGAAGGTGCGCTGCAAGCCGCCCTCGACGACCTGTCGATTCACAATTGGGAAGCTGCCGCCACCGGCATCATGACCACTGACACCCTGCCCAAGGGTGCCAGCCGTCAGTTCCAGCACGACGGCGTGACCATCACCGTTACCGGCATCAGCAAAGGCGCCGGGATGATTCGCCCGAACATGGCGACCATGCTCGGCTACATCGCCACCGACGCCAAGGTTTCCCGCGACGTACTGCAAAACCTGATGCTCGATGGTGCCAACAAGTCGTTCAACCGCATCACCATCGACGGTGATACGTCGACCAACGACTGCTGCATGCTGATTGCCACGGGGCAGGCCGCGCTGCCGGAAATCACCCGCGCCGAAGGCGAGTTGTTCGCCAAGTTGAAGCAGGCGGTGTTCGAAGTGTGCATGGACGTAGCCCAGGCCATCGTTCGTGACGGTGAAGGCGCGACCAAGTTCGTCACCGTTGAAGTCAACGGCGGCGGCAATCACCAGGAATGCCTGGATGTCGGTTACACCGTGGCTCACTCGCCGCTGATCAAGACCGCATTGTTCGCTTCCGACCCGAACTGGGGCCGTATCCTGGCGGCCGTAGGTCGTGCCGGTGTGCCGAACCTGGACGTGAGCAAGATCGACGTATTCCTCGGCGACGTGTGCATCGCCAGCCGTGGCGCGCGCGCGGCGACCTACACCGAAGCCCAGGGCGCAGCGGTGATGCAGCAGGAAGAAATCACCATTCGCATCGAGTTGGGTCGTGGCGATTGCAGCGAAACCATCTGGACCACCGACCTGTCCCATGAGTACGTGAAGATCAACGCCGAGTACCGTACTTGATCTCTCGTTAGATCTAGTCGCTGCTATCGCGAGCAAGCTCGCTCCCACAGGGATTCTTGGTGCTCACACCCTTTGTGTTTCACCTTCACCACTGCGGGAGCGAGCTTGCTCGCGATGGCGGTCTGTCAGTTGCCAACTAGACTGGCCTGTCCCCCCATCAAAAGGTCCCGAATATGAGCCTGCACCTGATCATCGGCGACAAACTGTTATCTTCCTGGTCCCTGCGCGGCGCCCTGGCTCTGGATCTGACCGGCGCGGCCTACACCGAAGAATTGATCAAACTGAACCAGCCGGACACTCGCGAGCGCCTGCTCAAGCATTCGCCGACCGGCAAGGTCCCGCTGCTGAAAACCGAACACGGCACCATCGCCGACTCCCTGGCGATTGCCGAATACCTGGCCGAACAGTTCCCGGCCGCCGACCTCTGGCCCAAAGACACCGCTGCTCGCGCCCAGGCGCGCTCGGCGTGTGCGCAGATGCACAGTGGATTCTTCGCCATGCGCGGCAATATGCCGTTCGACCTGAGCCATGACGCCCCTTTGTCGCCGGTCCCGGCTGACGTCCAGGCCGACATCGAGCGCATGTCGGCGTTGTGGGCCGAGTGTCGTGCCGCCGCGACCGAGAGCGGGCCGTACCTGTTTGGCCGCATCACGTTGGCCGACGCGTTCTTCGCACCCATCGCCGTACGCCTGCGTACCTATCGGGTGAAATTGTCCGCGGCTGACGAAGCCTATGTTGAAACCCTCTACCAATGGTCAGCCTTCAAGACCTGGCAGAAGGCCGGACTGGAGGAGGTCGAGCGGTGAAACGAGTACATGTCGCCGCCGCCGTTATCCGTGATAACAACGGCAATATTCTCATCGCCCGCCGTGCCGATACCCAGCACCAGGGTGGTCTGTGGGAATTTCCCGGGGGCAAGGTCGAGGCCGATGAGTCGGTCGAAACCGCACTGGCCCGCGAACTCCATGAGGAGCTGGGCATTGTGGTCAGCGCGGCGCGCCCGTTGATCAAGATTCGGCACGATTACCCGGACAAGCAGGTGTTGCTGGATGTCTGGGAAGTCTCGGCGTTCACCGGCGAGCCCCATGGTGCCGAGGGCCAACCGCTGGCCTGGGTTGCACCTCGTGATTTGTCGAGTTACGAGTTCCCTGCGGCCAATCAGCCGATCGTCGCGGCCGCGAAATTACCTGCTCAGTACCTGATCACCCCGGAAGATCTGGAAGCGCCGGCCATGCTGCGTGGTATTCAGAAGGCCATTGCCAGCGGCGTCAAGCTGATCCAGTTGCGTGCACCGAACGGTTACGATCCGAAGTATCGCGACCTGGCTGTCGATGCGGTGGGGCTGTGTGCCGGCAAGGCACAGTTGATGATCAAGGGGCCATTCGAATGGCTGGGCGACTTCCCGTCCGCGGGCTGGCACATTACCTCCGCCCAATTGCGCAAGTACGCAGCGGCTGGCCGACCGCTACCGGCATCGCGCTGGCTGGCGGCGTCGTGCCATAACGCTGAAGAGCTGGCGCTGGCGGAGCAGATGGGGGTGGATTTCGTGACCCTGTCACCGGTTCAACCCACCCAGACTCACCCAGACGCCGAACCCTTGGGTTGGGAGCAGGCGTCGAGCCTGATCGAAGGGTTCAGCAAGCCGGTGTTCCTGCTCGGTGGTGTTGGCCCGGCCGAGGTCGAGAAAGCCTGGGCGGCGGGAGCACAGGGAGTGGCGGGAATTCGGGCGTTTTGGCCTGAGGCGTGATTCTGTGTTGTAGCTTCTGACGCCATCGTCGGAGCGCCGCCCGGAGCAAGCTCGCTCCCACAGTGGATTTGTGGCGCACACAAAACCTGTGGGAGCGGGCTTGCCCGCGAAGGGGGCCTGACAGGCGCTGGCTAAACCTCAGGTTTCGCCGCAGGCTGCCAAAGAATCTCGGCAATCCCCTGGCGCTTGGCAATCAACCGCGCGGCGACAAACAACAGGTCCGACAACCGATTGATGTAGGCCAGGCCAACCCCGGCCAACGGCTCGATCGCATTCAATCGCTGGCAGCGCCGTTCTGCGCTACGCGCCAGGCTGCGGCAGACATGGGCCTGGGCAATCAGCGTCGAGCCGCCGGGCAAGATGAAGTTTTCCAGCGGTCCCAACTCTTCATTCCAGGCATCGATCGCAGCTTCCAGGCGTTCGATTTCCGCTGCATTCAATGCTTGATACACCGGCATCGCCAGTTCGCCTCCGAGGTCGAACAATCGGTGCTGGCAAGGTGCCAAAACATCGATCACTTCCTGCAATCCTGCAAAAGTGTGCGTTTGCGCCGCCAGTCCGGCCAGCAACACGCCTACCTGGCTGTTCAGCGTATCGACTTCGCCAATGGCCTCGATCCGTGGGTGATCCTTGGGCACGCGGCGTCCGTCGCCCAGCCCGGTCTCGCCTTTGTCGCCAGTGCGGGTGTAAATCTTCGACAAGCGAAAGCCCATGGTTACCTCGATAGCAGGTTGAGTTCTGGCGAGACAGGTGGCGTGCTCGCCAAGGGCAGGCGCAAGGTAAAGCACGTGCCTTGGCCCAGGGTCGATTGCACTTCCATCTGCCCCTTGTGGTTGTTGGTGATGATGAAATACGACACCGACAGCCCAAGGCCGGTACCCTGGCCGATTTCCTTGGTGGTGAAGAACGGCTCGAAGGTGCGTTTGCGTACGCTTTCACTCATGCCGATGCCGTTGTCCTCGACCTGAATTTCCGCCCATGGCGGGTTGAGCCGGGTGCGCAGAATGATCCGTCCCGGCTCGCTGTCGTCTTCGCGCTGGTGGATGGCTTGCGCGGCGTTTTTCAACAGGTTGAGCAGCACTTGTTCCAGCTCGTTGGCGGTGCCGGGGACGGGGCCCAGTGCGGGGTCGAACTGACGAATGATGGCCTGGCCTTTGAAATCGAAACCGATCGCCAGGTCGAAATCGTTGCCAGCGATCTCCACCGCCTGATCGATCAGGGCAGGCAGGTCGCACGGGGCCATCTGGCGTGTGCTGCGACGGCTGAAACTGAGCATGTGGGTGACGATTTTCGCCGCCCGGGCACCGGCCTGCTGGATGCCATCGAGCAACTGCGGCACCTCGCGGATTTGCAGATACTGGTTGACCGTTGCCAGTTCGATGCCGGCCTGTTCGGCTACCTCGAGGTTCTTCGGCAGATCGGGAGACAGGCGTCGGCGAATGTTTTGCACGTTGTGCAGGATTGCCCCCAAAGGGTTGTTGATCTCGTGGGCCATGCCGGCGGCGAGACCGCCGACCGAAAGCATTTTTTCCGACTGCACCATCATCTCTTCCAGGGACAGGCGCTGGGTGATGTCGTCGATCCGGATCACCACGCCCCTCCCTGCACCGCCCATCAACGGATAGAAAGTCAGGGCGTAGTGGCGGGGCTCTTCGTCCTTGAGCCAGGTGACACGTTCGATTTTGGCCACTGTGTGCTGTTCGACCGTTTGCTTGAGTTGCGGCAGGAACGGCTTGAGCGGTTCGAAGGCAAGGAAGATCGGCTGGTTCAGGGCTTCGTCGAGGCGAGTGCCAGACAGGGCGCTGGCTTCCTGGTTCCATTGCGTCACATAGAGCTGTTCGTCGAGTGCGATCAGTGCCGACGGCATGGAGTCGATGATGCTGTTGAGGTAGTTCTGGAAGCCGGTGAGTTTTTTCTCGATCTTGCTGCGCACCTGGACTTCGAGCTCCAGCTTGCGGTTGGTATGGCGGGTTTCTTCCGCCAGGCCCTGGGCCTGGTCGTAGGCAGCCTGGGAATCGTCCCTGGCGCGTTTGAGTTGCTGCTCTCGGGCCTCGATCCGCGAGAGCATGGTGTTGAACGCTTCGGCGAGGCTGCCGATTTCATCGTGGTTGCCTCGCGAAGCACGCAGTGCGTAGTTTTCCTCACGGGTTACCTGGCGGGACAACTCTTCGAGCTGATGGATCGGTCGGGTAATCAGGCGCTTGATCTGGCGGGCGATGATCAGCCACAGCAGCACACTGAAAGTCAGAATCCCCAGGCTGGCCGTCAGGGTCCCGGTGTAGAACGCCACCGGCAGTTCACTGCTGGCGACCAACAGCAAATGCCCGGGTGCGGTTCCGGGGCGGGGCAGGGTGATGACCTGGTTGCTGCGAAACTCGGTCACTTGCCAGTCTTCGATATGTCGGAACCGTTTCGGCAACTCCAGTTTGTCACCGCGCTGCAGTTGTGCCAGCTGTTCGCCCTTTCCGTCATACAGGACTGCCGCTCGCAGCGGTGAGTAACTGTTGAGTTCGTTGAGCAAGCGTTCGGCGCTTTGTGGCGATTGCAGGGCGTCGGACACCAGGCTCGGATTCGATACCAGTCGGCCGATGGTCTGCAGGGCCTGTGGCGCCATGCTTTCCTGGGAAATGTAGTAGGCGGCGCCGATAAAGGTCAGGTTGGCAACCAGCAGGACGGTGATCATCAGCACCAGCAGGGCAGCCAGCAGTTTCTGGCCGACGGGCAGGTTTTCAAGGCGCTGGCGCAATGGCATCGGATTCATCGCAGAAAAGGAACAAGTGGCCAGCGTAGCCGCTGCTCAGTCGCTGGGCAATCCAAGGCTTTGCAGGCGAGCAATCAACCTTGACTCAAGCTGATTGAGGTGAGGCAGGTTCAGTTGATGGCGCCCGGCCACTTTGCAGGCGTAGCCCAGCAGGTAACTGATCTCTGTGCGGCGCTGGCTGGTGACGTCCTGATGCATCGAGGAGTAATTGGCTGCGGTGGCATGTATCACCCGTTCGACTTCCTGTTGAAGGTTTTCGGCGGCTGCCGGCTGACCGCAACGCTCGAGCAACTCCACCAGTTCACCGCACAGGGTGGCGACTTCGCAGTGATGTTGCTGTAAGCCGCCATTGCGGCAATCGTGGAGCACCGTCAGCGGATTGATTGCGCAGTTGAGGGCGAGTTTGCGCCACAGCCGGGTCAGGATATCGGTGCTCCACTCGTGGGGGATGCCGGCAGTGCTCAGGTCGTCGAGCCAGATCGGCGCAACCGGATGGCTCGCATCCCCCAGCCAGGTGAAGCCATGCCCGGCAAAAACCACGCGCCAATCGCCGTCGCGGAAGGCGCCCTCGGTGCTCGACGCATAGATGCAGCGTGCTTGCGGAACCTGTGCGGCCACTGCGTCCTGGCTGCCCAGGCCATTTTGCAGCAGGATCAGCTCGGCGCCGGGGGCCAGGCGGGGCGCCAGTCGGGCCACTGCGCTTTCGGTATCGTAGGCTTTACACGCTACCAGCAGTCGGTTGATCGGCTGCGTGCTGTCGGCTGTCTCGGCGGGCACGGCATAGTGTTGCGCCTCGCCGTGTTCCACCAGTGTCAAACCACCGGCCGCCTCATAGGCCTGTAGCCTCGCGGTGTCCCGCAGGATCAGCCTCACCGGTACGCCAGCCCGCGCCAGGCGTGTTGCCCATAATGTGCCGAGGCTGCCGGCGCCCAGAACATGCCAGGTGGTGGACATCAGCTTTTTGCTCTCTTTAAGGCGTGCATCGGCAGCTCGCAGTGAATGATGGGAAAGACCCGTTATAATCAGCGCGGATTTTAACCGCAAGCCAGGCGTGCTTCATCGGCGCGCCTTTACATTGGAGAGATTACATGCCGTCGTTCGACGTGGTATCCGAACTGGACAAGCACGAGGTCACCAACGCGGTCGAGAACGCCGTCAAGGAACTCGATCGTCGTTATGACCTGAAAGGCAAAGGCAGCTTCGAGTTCAAGGAAAAAGACCTGACTGTCAACTTGACCGCGGAAGCGGATTTCCAGCTCGAAGCGATGATTGAGATTCTCAAGCTGGCCCTGGTCAAGCGCAAAATCGACGTGCAGTGCCTTGAGGTCAAGGACGCGTTCGCTTCGGGCAAGCTGATGAAGCAGGAAGCCGTCCTCAAGGAAGGCATCGACAAGGAACTGGCGAAGAAAATCGTCGCTCACGTCAAAGACGCCAAGCTCAAGGTCCAGGCCGCCATTCAGGGCGAGCAGGTTCGTATTACCGGCAAGAAGCGTGATGACCTGCAGGAAGCCATTGCTGTGCTGCGAGCCAAGGAATTCGGTATGCCGCTGCAGTTCAACAACTTCCGCGACTAACCTGAAGGCGGGAACCTATTGACGTTCACGACGTCGGAGGCCCAGGCAACGGCAGAAACGATTGAGCCCGTCACGGTTCGATCTTTCTGCCGCTTTTTTTACGCAACCCTCATAGCCGGAAAAAAGGAGTAAGCAGATGGACTTAAGTGCTGAGGTAGACAACCTGGTCAAGGTTTCCCAGACCTGGATCCCGATGATCATGGAATACGGCAGTCGTGTACTGCTGGCGGTCATCACCCTGGCCATCGGCTGGTGGCTAATCAACAAAGTCACGAAAAAGCTCGGCAGCCTGATTGCCTTGCGCAATGCCGACCTGGCGCTGCAAGGTTTTATCAGCAGCCTGGCGAACATCATCCTCAAGATCCTGCTGGTCATCAGCGTAGCCTCGATGATCGGTGTGGAAACCACTTCGTTTGTCGCGGCGATTGGTGCAGCGGGCCTGGCCATTGGCCTGGCCTTGCAGGGCAGCCTGGCGAACTTCGCCGGCGGCGTGCTGATCTTGCTGTTCCGTCCGTTTCGTATCGGTGACTGGATCGAGGCTCAGGGTATCGCCGGCACCGTCGACAGCATCCAGATTTTCCATACCGTGCTGCGTACCGGTGACAACAAGACCATCATCGTGCCCAACGGCAATCTGTCGAACGGCATCATCACCAACACCAATCGTCAGCCCACCCGTAAAGTGGTGTTCGATGTAGGTGTTGATTACGAAGCGGACTTGCAGAAAGCCCGTGAAGTATTGCTGGAACTGGCCAAGGATCCCCGTGTATTGCTTGACCCAGCGCCTCAGGCAGTTGTTTCGACATTGGGTGACAGTTCCATCACTGTTTCCCTGCGTGTCTGGGTGAAGACAGCAGATTATTGGGATGTGATGTTCATGTTCAACGAACTGTCCCGTGATCACCTGAGAAAGGCTGGCATCGATATTCCATTTCCACAGCGGGTTATTCGCGTGGTTCAGGAATCAGCAGTGCAGTAACAGGCCTTGCAATACATGTCTGACTTTTCGGTCAGGCATTTATCCCAGTTGTTCAATAATTGAGCAATTTGCACAGGCAACAAAAAAGGCCCATCCGAAGATGGGCCTTTTGTTTTGTTACCGCAAACTAACTGGATGCGATTACAAAACCGACAGCGGGTAGTCGACGATGAAACGGAACTCTTTCACGTCACCTTCACCTTCGTCAGCGTTAGCGAAGTGCCATGCTTGACGAATACGGAAGGACAGGTCTTTTGCCGGGCCAGACTGAACAACGTACTTGGCTTCGAAGTTGGTTTCGTTGTGCTTGCCGTCTTCGCCATACAGACCAGCGTAAGGGCTGCCTACTGGAGTTTTGGTGCCGTCGATATCCCAGCCTTTAACGTAACGGGTCATGAAGCTCAGACCTGGAACGCCGTACTCAGCCATTTTCAGGTCGTAACGAACCTGGGCAGATTTCTCGCCAGGGGCGTTGAAGTCAGAGTACTGGATGGAGTTGGCGAGGAAGATCGAGTCGCCGCCGCGGTTGTTTTTGCCCACACCGATGTAGTCGAACGGAGTGTCACCGTTAACCTTCTGGAAGGCGAGGGTGATGGTGTGTGCTTTCAGGAACGAGAAAGCGGCTGCCAGGGAGTAGGCAGTGTTGCTGATCTCGCCAGCTTTGGCATCACCAGTGTCTTTGGTGTTGTAGATGTTACCGTCCAGGTTCAGCGACTCGTCGCCGCCCATTGGGATGGTGTAGTTCAGGTTGGCGTAGTACTGGTTCCAGATGTCTTCCAGCTTGGCCGCATACAGCGATGCCGACAGGTTGTCGGTGATGCCGTATTTGCCGCCGAAGTAGTCGATGCTGTTGGCTTCTACGCCGGCGTAGGTTGCAAACAGGCCGCCATCACGAGCGTTACGGTCCTGGCTGGTCGCCGAGTAGAAGTGGCCGCCTTCGAGGTCAAGGTCTTTGACTTCGCTGCTCTGCAGCTGGATGCCGCTGGCAGTTTGAGGAAGGATACGGGAGCCGCCAACCGCGAACACCGGAGCGGTGCTTGGCTGCATGTCGCCGACTTTCAGCTCGGTCTTGGAAACGCGGAACTTAACAGCGCCACCGGCTTTGCCCTGGCTGTTGTTGACTTCGCCGTCGGCATCGCGGCTCATGTTGCCGGTGCCGCCGGTGCCATCACCGCCGTCCAGTTTGATTGCCAGGTAACCGAATGCATCAACACCAACACCGATCAGGCCTTGGGTGTAACCGGAGCTGAAGTTGCCCCAGATGCCTTGGGTCCAGTCTTTCTGGTCGCTTGCGCCATCTTTGCGGTCACGGTTGAAGTAGTAGTTGCGAACCAGCAAGTTCAGGGAGCTGTCTTCAACAATACCTTTGGCTTCAGCCTGGTCACTTACGAAAGGGGCGGCCGTAGCCAATTGGGTACTGGCTGCTGCTGCAACTGCCAGTGCGATCATGCTCCACTTCATCACGCGCATCGTGATTTGCTCCTTTGGTTTTAGAAGAGTACTGCCGTCCCACCTGTTTTATTATCTGGGCGGCTCTTTCTTTTTGTGTCGGCGCAAACTTATATCACGCCGACAATGTTGGCGATACTTGCGTATCTAACCTTTCGCGTTCTTTACGACCCTGTCGCAAACAGCGTGGTAGATGTCGCAAATTTCGAGCTCCAACGCAACCGGGCTGACAACTTTAATGCTGTTTTTCGAGCCTTGGCGTCGGCAAAAAGAGTCCTGGTGAAACGTTTGAATCTCCATCGGGCTACCTTGCCACTGTCTTTTTTTGCCTGAAGGCCTCCGCTTCCAACGGGTGCCACTCAGGTGATAATGGGTATGAATGCAACAAACATGCACAAATCTGGTTTTGTTACGCTTTTTTTTCCAATTGACTGCCTGGTGCTGTAAAAACCTCATGAAACCGGGGGGTTCAAGCGCATTTGGTCTGGGCTTGACGCCTTGCCTTGCATCATGTTGGATCCCTCAACTCGACTGTCTGGCAACCATAAATGTTACCGGTTCACCCCGCCAGTGAGTAAATGGCGGATGTCGAAGCGTTCAGCGTAGACCCACTGTGCGGTTTTGGTGCAAATTTTTTTTGCCTGGTGTTGATTCATCCCTGTCGAGCGCTTGTCTGAAGCGAACTTTCTCTTTCCGGTCAGTCATTTTGGCGCTTTTTGCCGGAAAGCCAGTTCTGTAATAGTGCGTGGCGGTGAAAAGTGTCTCATCCGGGGGCGGGCTGTCAGTCTTTCGTTGGCGCTTGTGGCCTCCGTGCAAGGTTCGTCGTGAAGCGCGCGCCGTTCGCAGGTATGCTGCCGTCCGGTCGCTTGGTGCGCTGTCCCGTCTGGATGGGCGCTAAGCTGAAAAATGATGACCCGGCGGGAGTACGCGCAGTGTTCGCTCTAGATCCACGACTTCAACAAGACACGTTACCGATCGGGGACTTCCCGCTCTGCCGGTTGCTGTTGTCCAACGATTCGAACTATCCCTGGTTCATCCTGGTACCTCGTCGTGAGGCTATCAGTGAGATATTTCAGTTGGATGTCGCAGACCAGCAGCAGCTTTGGCAGGAAACGACGGTGCTTTCGCAAGTGCTCAAGGACTCGTTCGATGCGGACAAGTTGAATGTTGCGGCGTTGGGCAATGTTGTCAGTCAGTTGCACATGCATGTGATCGTGCGCAAGCGCGAAGATGCCGCCTGGCCGGCGCCGGTTTGGGGTAGGCATCCGGCAAAACCCTACAATTCGGAGCAGATTGCCGTCATTCGTGAACGTTTGCGCTTGATTTTGACCGATGATTTTACGTTTCTGGAGGGCTGAGCCATGAGCCTGGAAGAACGCGTTACCGACCTTGAAAGCCGCCTGGCCTTTCAGGATGACACCATCCAGGCATTGAACGATGTACTGGTCGCGCAGCAACGGGTGGTCGAGCGTCTGCAGCTGCAAATGGCTGCGCTGCTCAAGCGGCAGGAGGAGATGGTCGGCCAGTTCGAGTCGTTCGAAGAAGAAGCGCCGCCACCGCACTATTAAGCAATATGCAGGCATTAAAAAACCGCGGACAGCCAGGCTGTGCGCGGTTTTTTTTGCCTCGAATCAGCGGCGCGGAAGCGCGGCGATCACATCTTCGGCTTGCAGGCCCTTGTCACGATTCATGACAGAGAACTCCACGCGCTGGCCTTCGACCAGGACGCGGTGGCCTTCACCGCGAATGGCTCGGAAGTGGACGAAGATATCGTCGCCGGAGTCGCGGGAAATGAAGCCGAAGCCTTTGGAGGTGTTGAACCACTTGACGGTACCGGTATCGCGGTTGCTCATGTCGTAGCTGGGCGAGGCGGCGGCCGGTGACGATTTGTAGAAGCTGACACCCAGGTGCAGGGCAACAGCGATCACAGCTGCGACCAGGCTGAACAGAACGGCTGGTTGGCCGGCGATGACGGGCATCGGTGCGATCAGCGTCAGGGTTTGCAGGACTACCGACAGCACCAGCAGGGCGCTTGCCAGATTCTGCAGTTGGTGGCGCGGGCCCTTGTTCCAGTAAGGGATGACAGGTGCAAGCGTGAGGTTGAGCAGGCCGAAAAAGGCCAGGTACAGCGCGTCAGGTTGTTGCAGGTAAGGTAAGGCTTCGGAGTGCAGGCTAGGGATGAAGGACAGCAGCAAGGCCGCTGTACCTATCAACAGATGGACGATTTTCAACATTTTAATTAACTCACGTTAAGACAGCTCACAAGGAAGAGCTGATGGCGCACGGTTCGCTTCAAAACAATGAAAGAGGCGTTGGACACGTGCCCGATATCAGCCTATGCGCCATGCCCCGAAAAATAGGCACTGGCGACACGCTGTCTATTTAACAGCAAAGCCGCAGGCTACTCAAATCAGGGCGTCCGGCGGCACTTTGAGCGAGATTTGCTGCAGGTTGCCCGAAGTTTCGCTGGGGTTTCCTGCTCTCGATGCCAATTCCGTCCAGGCGCGGCTTTCCTCTGTCAGGGGGAGAGGATGTGCTCTTCTTTCCTACGTCATTCAATGGGTGCTTCTGAAGGGCGCATCGTTTCGCTTTGTGGGAAAAAGCCCGGAGTAGGACGTTCTCCGGGGTCTGCCAATAGTTGTTGGCTTATCCTACACCGAAGGCCATAAAGTCATCTGGATATACCCTTGTGCCTGCGTTTTTATAAGCCGAACACAGTTGTGCTTAAGGAAACCAGGATGACAAAGGAGTGTCGGCATTATGGTTTATGAACGGCAGGAAGAGGGGCGAAACGGTTCGCGCAAGGATGTAAGGGTGGATCCGTTTGTTCACGAGTTTGATATGGGGTTGGCCCAGCCGTTGTCCCGCTCGGTACGATTGAATGGCTTCGCAACCTGTTTGCGGCTTGAACAGGTTTATTGGGATATTTTGGGGGAGATGGCCCGGGTCAATGGTTGCTCGGTCAGTAGCCTGCTGTCCCATGTGGATCGCGAAGTTCACCTGCGTCACGGCGGGGTAAGGAACTTCAGTGGATTGGTTCGGGTTGTCTGTGTCGTGCACAGTCTCAAGGAGGGAGGTTGCATCGTCACGGCCTAGCCTGGGCGGCAAAAGCAACAGAGTGTCGGCCTGTGCAGTCTTACGGCTGCACAGGCCGCATTTAATGGATATAATCCCGCTCTTTGCCGCAAAACCCAGCGTGTGCGGTAGCAATCTGATCGCCGAGACAACCTCCATGCCGATGTACGATTATCAATGTGCTTCCTGTGGTCATCAGTTGGAAGCCATTCAAAAGATCAGCGATGCACCGCTGGTCGACTGCCCTGCCTGTCAGGCGCCAGAGCTGAAGAAAATGCTGTCCATGCCGGGCTTTCGCCTAAGCGGCACGGGTTGGTACGAAACCGATTTCAAGACCGGTTCCAAGAAGAACCTGGTCGGCGGCGACAAAGCTGACTAAGGTCTGGAACCTGAGTTGAACGACACGCGTGTTCTTGCATCGCCCGACGACCTTTCAAAGGCGGGGCTGCTGCAGGATCTCCACCGAATTTCGAATTACGAGAAGTGAAACCACGACCATGATGCGCAGCCATTATTGCGGCCAACTGAACGAAAGCCTGGACGGCCAGGAAATTACCCTTTGTGGATGGGTCCACCGTCGCCGTGACCACGGTGGGGTGATTTTCCTCGATATCCGTGATCGTGATGGTCTGGCCCAGGTCGTTTTCGATCCGGACCGTGCTGAAACCTTCGCCGCAGCCGATCGCGTGCGCAGCGAGTACGTCGTGAAGATCACCGGCAAGGTTCGCCTGCGTCCGGCCGGTGCGACCAACGCCAACATGGCGTCGGGCATGATCGAAGTCCTCGGCTACGAGCTGGAAGTGCTGAACGAATCGGAAACCCCGCCGTTCCCGTTGAACGAGTTCTCCGACGTCGGCGAAGAAACCCGTCTGCGCTACCGTTTCCTCGATCTGCGTCGCCCGGAGATGGCCGAGAAGCTGCGTCTGCGTTCGCGCATGACCACCAGCATCCGCCGCTTCCTGGACGAGAATGGCTTCCTCGACGTCGAGACGCCGATCCTGACCCGTGCCACCCCTGAAGGTGCGCGTGACTACCTGGTGCCGAGCCGTACTCACGCCGGTTCGTTCTTCGCCCTGCCGCAATCGCCACAGCTGTTCAAGCAACTGCTGATGGTCGCCGGCTTCGATCGTTACTACCAGATCGCCAAGTGCTTCCGTGACGAAGACCTGCGTGCCGACCGTCAGCCGGAATTCACCCAGATCGACATCGAGACCAGCTTCCTCGATGAAAAAGACATCATGGGGCTGACCGAAGCCATGATCCGCAACCTGTTCAAGGAAGTGCTGGATCTGGAATTCGGCGATTTCCCGCACATGACCTTCGAAGAAGCCATGCGCCGCTACGGTTCCGACAAGCCAGACCTGCGTAACCCGCTGGAACTGGTGGACGTTGCCGACCAGCTCAAGGAAGTCGACTTCAAGGTGTTCAGCGGCCCGGCCAACGACCCGAAATGCCGTGTGACTGCGCTGCGCGTACCGGGCGGGGCAAGCATGCCGCGCAGCAAGATCGACGACTACACCAAGTTCGTCGGCATCTACGGTGCCAAGGGCCTGGCATACATCAAGGTCAACGAGCGCGCCAAAGGTGTCGAAGGCCTTCAGTCGCCAATCGTCAAGAACATCCCTGAAGCCAACCTCAATGTGATCCTCGATCGCGTTGGTGCGGTTGACGGCGATATCGTGTTCTTCGGTGCCGACAAGTTCAAGATCGTCAGCGAAGCCCTGGGCGCGCTGCGAATCAAGCTGGGTCACGACCTGAACCTGCTGACCTGCGAGTGGGCGCCAATGTGGGTCGTCGACTTCCCGATGTTCGAAGAAAACGACGACGGCAGCTTCACCGCCTTGCACCACCCGTTCACCGCGCCGAAATGCACCCCGGCCGAGCTGGAGGCCAACCCGGCCACCGCGCTGTCCCGTGCTTACGACATGGTCCTGAACGGTACCGAGCTGGGTGGCGGTTCGATCCGTATCCATCGCAAGGAAATGCAACAGGCAGTATTCCGCCTGCTGGGCATCAACGAAGCGGAGCAGGAAGAAAAATTCGGCTTCCTGCTCGACGCCCTGAAATACGGCGCGCCGCCCCACGGTGGTCTGGCCTTCGGTCTTGACCGTCTGGTGATGCTGATGACCGGCGCCCAGTCGATCCGTGAAGTGATCGCCTTCCCGAAAACCCAGAGCGCGGCAGACGTCATGACTCAGGCACCGGGTCAGGTGGATGCCAAGGCGCTGCGTGAATTGCACATTCGTTTGCGCGAAACGCCTAAAGCCGAGTAAGGCTGTCTGAAGGGCGCATCTTCGGATGCGCCTTTTTTATTGGTAAAGTCGATTTTTTGTTTGCCGGCGGGCGCCTCAAGGCGCAGCGGGCAATGTTTCAAAGAGAATTCGGAGCGAGTTATGGCAGGTCATTCCAAGTGGGCGAACATCAAGCACCGCAAAGAACGTCAGGATGCCAAGAGGGGCAAGATCTTCACCAAGTGGATTCGTGAGCTGACCGTTGCAGCCCGCCAGGGTGGCGGCGATCCGGGCTCCAACCCGCGCCTGCGTCTGGCCCTGGACAAGGCCCTGGGCGCCAACATGAGCCGCGACATCATCGATCGCGCGATCGCTCGTGGTACTGGCGCTGCCGACACCGACGACGTGGTCGAGTTGACCTACGAAGGTTATGGTCCGGGCGGCGTGGCGGTAATGGTCGAATGCATGACCGACAACCGCAATCGCACCGCGGCCGCGGTTCGCCACGCGTTCAGCAAGTGCGGTGGCAACCTTGGCACCGATGGTTCGGTAGCTTATCTGTTCGAACGCAAGGGGCAGATCTCCTTCGCTGCCGGCGTCGACGAAGACGCTCTGATGGAAGCGGCCATGGAGGCAGATGCCGATGACGTGGTGACCAACGAAGACGGTTCCATCGATGTGTTCACCTCGTTCGCTGGTTTCTATTCCGTGCGTAATGCCCTGGAAGCGGCGGGTTTCAAAGGTGACGATGCGGAAATCGTCATGCTGCCGACTACCAGCGCCGAGCTCGATCTTGAAGGTGCGGAGAAAGTCCTCAAGCTGATCGACATGCTCGAAGACCTGGATGACGTACAAAACGTCTATTCCAACGCGGAGATTCCGGAGTCGGTGGCCGCGCAACTCGGCTGAGGCTGACCCGGACCCCTTGTGGGAGCGGGCTTGCTCGCGAAAGCGGTGTGTCTGTCTCATCATTGACAACTGACACACCGCCTTCGCGAGCAAGCCCGCTCCCACATTTATTATGTGTTGTACTTGGATATCGATAGTTCACGGACCCCCCACAGGCGTTATGACTTTAATTCTTGGTATCGACCCCGGCTCGCGCATCACCGGTTACGGTGTGGTTCGTGATACCGGCCGTGGCTGCGAGTATGTCGCCTCCGGTTGTATCCGCACCGGCGCCGGCGAGCTGCATGAGCGGCTGCAAATTGTCTATCGCGGGGTGCGGGAGATCATTCAGACATACCATCCGGTGACCATGGGGATCGAAAAGGTGTTCATGGCCCGTAACGCCGACTCCGCCCTGAAGCTGGGGCAGGCCCGTGGCGCCGCGATCGTGGCGGGCGCCGAGGAAAGCCTGGAGATTGCCGAATACACCGCAACCCAGGTCAAGCAGGCGGTCGTCGGCACGGGTGCGGCCAACAAGGAGCAGGTGCAGATGATGGTCATGCACATGCTCAAGCTGACCAGCAAGCCGCAGATCGATGCTTCGGACGCCCTGGCCATTGCCATTTGCCACGCTCATACCCGTTCCAGCCTGCTGCCCCATGGTCTGGGAGCTGCACGCAGTCGTGGCGGGCGCCTGCGTCTCTGATAGCATCAGCAATCAACTTTAAGGAGTGGGGACGTTTCGCCCGGATTGTCGGCGCCATACCCTCGCTCTGTCAGTCGCTGGCCCAGAGCTGGCCAACGCTCAAGGATTTGTAACGTGATTGGACGTTTGCGCGGCACCCTGGCTGAGAAGCAGCCTCCGCACCTGATTCTGGATGTAAACGGCCTGGGCTATGAACTCGAAGTGCCCATGACGACCCTTTACCGCTTGCCGTCGGTCGGTGAGCCGCTGACCTTGCACACCCATCTGGTCGTGCGCGAAGACGCACAGTTGCTCTATGGTTTTGTCGGCAAGCGTGAGCGAGACTTTTTTCGCGAGCTGATCCGCCTCAATGGTGTCGGGCCGAAGCTGGCGCTGGCCTTGATGTCGAGCCTGGAAGTCGACGAACTGGTTCGTTGCGTGCAGTCCCAGGATACTTCGGCGTTGACCAAGGTCCCGGGTGTTGGCAAGAAAACCGCCGAACGCTTGCTGGTAGAACTCAAGGACCGCTTCAAGGCATGGGAAACCGTACCGGCCATGTTCGCCCTGGTACCGAACCAGCCGGATGGACCAGCCCCGGTGAACACTGCTGAAAACGATGCCGTCAGCGCGCTGATTTCCCTGGGCTATAAACCCCAGGAAGCGAGCAAGGCGGTGTCTGCGATCAAGGAGAAAGGTTTGAGCAGTGAAGACATGATCCGCCGCGCCTTGAAGGGAATGATCTAAGTGATTGAAGCTGATCGTCTGATCGCTGCCACGCACAGCCCGCGTGAGCGCGAAGAAGTCCAGGACCGAGCGATTCGCCCGGTCAGCCTGGCCGAATACATTGGCCAGCCGACTGTTCGCGAGCAAATGGAATTGTTCATTCAAGCCGCTCGCGGTCGCAGCGAGTCCCTCGATCACACGCTGATCTTCGGGCCGCCTGGCTTGGGCAAGACCACCCTCGCCAACATCATCGCCCAGGAAATGGGCGTGTCGATCAAGAGCACCTCGGGGCCTGTGCTGGAGCGCCCGGGTGACCTGGCGGCGCTGTTGACCAACCTTGAGCCTCACGATGTGTTGTTTATCGACGAAATCCATCGCCTGTCGCCCATCGTTGAAGAAGTGCTGTACCCGGCCATGGAGGACTTTCAGCTCGATATCATGATCGGCGAGGGGCCGGCCGCGCGTTCGATCAAGCTGGATCTGCCGCCGTTCACCCTGGTTGGCGCAACGACGCGGGCCGGGATGTTGACCAACCCGTTGCGCGACCGTTTCGGCATCGTGCAGCGTCTTGAGTTCTACAGCAACGCCGACTTGTCGACGATTGTCAGTCGTTCGGCGAGCATCCTCGGTTTGCCATTGGACCCGGAAGGTGCTTTCGAAATCGCCCGGCGTGCCCGTGGCACTCCACGAATTGCCAACCGGTTGCTGCGTCGGGTGCGTGACTTCGCCGAAGTTCGCGCCAAGGGGCACATCACCAAGCCGATTGCCGACCTGGCGCTGAATCTGCTGGACGTCGATGAGCGTGGCTTCGATCACCAGGACCGGCGTCTGTTGCTGACCATGATCGAGAAGTTCGACGGTGGGCCAGTCGGGGTCGACAGCCTGGCCGCCGCCATCAGTGAAGAGCGTCACACCATTGAGGATGTGCTGGAGCCTTATCTGATCCAGCAGGGCTATATCATGCGCACGCCACGGGGGCGGGTGGTGACGCGGCATGCCTACCTGCATTTCGGTTTAAACATTCCGTCACGATTGGGTGAAGTGCCCGTAGTAGACGAGTTTCTCGATGCCGCTGACGATTAATTAACATTGCATGCAGATTTTTTCGGGCAATGTAGGGTCCCAGGGCCGTACTTTCACGAGAAAGACGCAGAACCATGAAAAACAGTTGCCTGGCCGGATTGGCAACCTGAGGAGTAAGCACTAGAGTATGCGCGCGCAAAACGGGCTTGAGCCTTTCGCACATCGTTGTCGCGTTTATTACGAGGACACCGATGCGGGCGGCATCGTGTATTACGTTAATTACCTCAAGTTTATGGAACGGGCTCGAACCGAGCGGCTACGAGATCTGGGTTTTGCCCAATCGCAGCTTGCCGGGGAGGACCTGTTGTTCGTCGTGCATTCCAGCGAAGCGCGCTACCACGCGCCGGCGCGACTGGACGACGAACTGCTGGTAAGCGCCGAGGTAATCGAATTGAACCGTGCCAGCCTGCGCTTCAAACAGCAGGTCAGGCGGGCGACGGATAATGTGCTGCTCTGCGAAGGGCAGTTTCTGGTGGCCTGTGTGCGCACCGAAAGTTTGAAACCCCGGGCCATTCCCGAAGCTCTGCGAGCGGCCTTTGCCGACGTGAGCGGCGCGGGTACACACTCAAAGCAGGAGATAAAGCGTGGAAGCTAACGTCGTCGACCATTCCTCCATGTGGAGCCTGGTCAGCAATGCCAGTATCGTGGTGCAACTGGTAATGCTGACCCTGGTAGCCGCATCGGTGACCTCGTGGATCATGATCTTTCAGCGCAGCAATCTGCTGCGTGCCGGTCGACGTGCCCTGGAGAGCTTTGAGGAGCGCTTCTGGTCGGGCATCGACCTGTCCAAACTGTACCGTCAGGCCGGCAGCAACCCGGACCCTGATTCGGGCGTCGAGCAAATCTTCCGTGCCGGTTTCAAGGAGTTCTCCCGTCTGCGCCAACAGCCAGGCGTAGATCCGGAAGCGGTCATGGAAGGCGTGGCCCGCGCCATGCGCGTTGCCATTTCCCGCGAAGAAGAAAAGCTTGAGCAAAGCCTGCCGTTCCTGGCCACTGTCGGTTCCGTGAGCCCTTACATCGGCCTGTTCGGTACGGTCTGGGGCATCATGAACTCCTTCCGCGGCCTGGCGACTGCCCAGCAGGCGACCCTCGCCACTGTTGCACCAGGTATCGCCGAAGCCCTCATCGCCACCGCGATCGGTCTGTTCGCCGCGATCCCGGCCGTTATCGCCTACAACCGCTTCTCTGCTCGCAGCGAAACCCTGCTGGGCCGCTACTACACCTTCGCCGACGAGTTCCAGGCGATCCTGCACCGCAAAGTGCACACCAGCGAAGAATAAGCAGGTAATTTTCGATGGCTTTAATCGCTCGAGCACGAAACAAGCGCAAGCCGGTCGCCGAGATGAACGTGGTGCCATACATCGACGTGATGTTGGTGCTGCTGGTCATCTTCATGGTGACCGCGCCGATGCTCAATCAGGGCGTGAAAGTTGATCTGCCCAAGGTTTCCAGCGAAGCCTTGCCGCAGGACAACAACACCCAGGTCCTGACCATTTCCATCAAATCCGACAAGACCTACTACTGGAACCTCGGCAGCGAAGTCGACACCGACAAGCAGCAGGACCGGGCCATGACGTTGCCGCAGATGACTGACGCGGTGACCAAGATCATTCGCGTCGGCAATGAAAACGGCAAGCACACCCAGGTCTTCATTCGCGGTGACAAATCCGTCGACTACGGTTCCGTCATGGGGGCCATGGGCGGGTTGCAGAAAGCCGGGGTCGGTAATGTTGGCTTGATTACCGAGGCGCCCTGATGCAGCAACAGCGAGAGCCGTCCGCCTCGGAAAGCTACTTCTGGCCTAGTGTCTGGGCGATTGGCTTGCACGTGCTGGTGTTCGGCATGCTGTTCGTCAGTTTTGCCTTTACCCCGGAACTGCCGCCGGCCAAGCCGATTGTCCAGGCGACCCTGTACCAGCTGAAATCGAAAAGTCGGGCGACCACCCAGACCAATCAGAAGATTGCCGGTGAAGCGCAGAAGTCTGCTGCGCGCCAGACCGAAGTCGAACAGTTGGAACAGAAAAAGGTCGAGCAGGAAGCGGTGAAGGCTGCGGAACAAAAGAAAGAAGAGGCGGCTCAAAAGGCCGAAGAAGCCAGGAAGGCCGACGAGGCGAAGAAAGCGGACGAGGCGAAGAAGGCTGATGAAGCCAAGAAAGCCGACGACGCGAAGAAAGCTGCGGAAGCCAAGAAGGCAGAAGAGAAACAATTGGCTGATATAGCCAAGAAGAAAGCTGAAGAAGAAGCCAAGAAGGCTGCGGAAGAAGAGGCCAAGAAAGCGGCCGCTGAAGAAGCCAAGAAGAAGATCGTCGAAGACGCGAAGAAGAAAGCCGCGGAAGACGCCAAGAAGAAAGCCGAAGCTGAAGAGGCGAAGAAGAAAGTCGCCGAGGAAGCGAAGAAGAAAGCTGCTGCCGATGCCGCGAAGAAGAAATCGCAGGATGCGGCACGTAAGTCCGCCGAAGACAAAAAGGCTCAGGCCCTGGCAGATTTGCTTTCCGACACGCCGCAGCGTCAGCAGGCCTTGGCCGATGAGCAGGGCGACGAAGTCGCCGGCAGTTTCGATGACCTGATTCGAATACGTGCAGCGGAAGGCTGGGCTCGTCCACCTTCGGCCCGCAAAGGCATGACTGTTCAGCTGCAAATCGGCATGTTGCCGGACGGTACGGTGACTTCGGTCAAGGTGCTCAAGTCCAGTGGCGACGGTCCGTTTGACGCTTCGGCCGTAGCGGCAGTGAAGAATATTGGACGATTGACAGAAATGCAGGGAATGAAGCCGAGCGATTTTGCTCCGTATCGTTCATTCAAGATGACATTCACACCTGAGGATCTAGCCCCGTGAGAAACCTCCTTCGAGGAATGCTCGTCGTGATCTGCTGCATGGCAGGGATCGCGATGGCAGATGAGAAAAACATTCTGGTCACCAGCGGCAGCGATCGGGCGACCCCGATCGCGGTCGTGCCATTCGGTTTCCAGGGCGGTAGCGTGCTGCCGGACGACATGGCGGAAATCATCGGTAACGACCTGCGCAACTCGGGTTACTACTCGCCGATTCCAAAGCAGAACATGATCAGCCAGCCGAGCCAGGCCAGCGAAATCATCTTCCGTGACTTCAAGGCGCTGGGTGCCCAGTACGTCATGGTCGGCAGCATTGTTCCGGCGGGCGGTCGCCTGCAGGTGCAGTACGCACTGTTCAACGTGGCCACCGAGCAGCAAGTGCTGACCGGCAGCGTGTCGGGCGGTGTCGATCAGTTGCGCGACATGGCGCACTACATCTCTGACCAGTCGTTCGAAAAACTCACGGGTATCAAGGGTGCCTTCTCGACTCGCCTGCTGTACGTAACGGCCGAGCGTTTCTCCGAGAACAATACTCGCTACACCCTGCAACGTTCGGACTACGACGGTGCCCGCGCCGTGACCCTGCTGCAATCGCGCGAGCCGATCCTGTCGCCACGTTTCGCACCGGATGGCAAGCGCATCGCTTATGTCTCCTTCGAGCAGAAGCGTCCACGCATCTTCATGCAGAACATCGACACCGGTCGCCGCGAGCAGATCACCAACTTCGAAGGCCTGAACGGTGCACCGGCCTGGTCGCCGGATGGCAATCGCCTGGCGTTCGTGCTGTCCAAGGACGGCAACCCGGACATCTACGTGATGAACCTGGGCTCGCGTCAGATCACTCGCGTCACCAGCGGTCCTGGCATCAACACCGAACCGTTCTGGGGCAAGGATGGCTCGACCATCTACTTTACTTCCGACCGTGGCGGCAAGCCGCAGATCTACAAAACCAGCGCAGGTGGCGGCGGTGCCGAACGTGTGACTTTCGTCGGTAACTACAACGCCAACCCTAAACTGTCGGCCGATGAAAAGACGCTTGTCATGATTCACCGTCAGGATGGTTTCACCAATTTCAAGGTGGCGGCCCAGGACTTGCAGCGCGGTAGTGTAAAAATCCTCACTGATAGCACTCTGGACGAGTCGCCCACTGTCGCGCCCAACGGCACCATGGTAATCTACGCCACCCGCCAGCAGGGCCGGGGAGTCTTGATGCTCGTGTCCATCAATGGACGCGTAAGGCTCCCGCTTCCTACCGCACAAGGCGAAGTCAGAGAACCTTCCTGGTCCCCTTACCTGAACTGACGCGGCGCTTTACGTTTTACTTAACACACTGGGGTTCATTAGGAGTTTCACGATGGAAATGCTGAAGTTTGGTAAATTTGCTGCGCTGGCACTGGCCATGGCTGTAGCTGTAGGTTGCTCGTCCAAAGGCGGCGACAATGCCGGTGAAGGCGCGGTAGATCCAAACGCTGGTTACGGCGCAAACACTGGTGCAGTCGACGGCTCCCTGAGCGAAGAAGCTGCCCTGCGCGCTATCACCACTTTCTACTTCGAATACGACAGCTCGGACCTGAAACCAGAAGCCATGCGCGCTCTGGACGTTCACGCCAAAGACCTGAAAGCAAACGGCGCTCGCGTTGTTCTGGAAGGCAACACCGACGAACGTGGTACTCGTGAGTACAACATGGCACTGGGCGAGCGTCGTGCGAAAGCCGTTCAGCGCTACCTGGTACTGCAAGGCGTTTCCCCAGCTCAGCTGGAACTGGTTTCCTACGGCGAAGAGCGTCCAGTTGCTACCGGCAACGACGAGCAGTCCTGGGCTCAAAACCGTCGCGTCGAACTGCGTAAGTAATTCGTCATGCGAACATGCCGTCGTGCTGTAACTGTTCTGGCTCTCAGTCTCGCACCGCTTGCGGCGTGGGCTGCGGTTCCTGTGGTCGATAACGACTCCGGCTATAACAGTAGCGGAAGCAGTTATCCGCCTGCTGGTTACGGTACGAACGGCGCCTATGCCGGGGGAGGGGTTTCGACCCCTGTCTCGGCACAGGGTCAGCTGTTCAACCAACTGCAACAAATGCAGGAGCAGATCTCGCGCCAACAGGGTGTGATCGAAGAACTGCAAAATGATGTAGCGCGCATGAAGCAGGAAAGCCTGGAGCGATATCAGGATCTTGATCGGCGCATAGGAACCGGCGTTGCACCCGCCGCGACTCCTGAAAATTCTTCCACCGGTGGTGATATGAACACCCCTGGTGCGGCCGCAGGTGCGGCAGCTGGCGCAGCCGCCGCGCAAGCACCTGCCGCGGGTAGCGAGCCGGCGGACCCGGCGAAGGAAAAGCTCTATTACGATGCTGCCTTCGACCTGATCAAGGCCAAGGATTTCGACAAGGCCAGCCAGGCTTTCGCCGCTTTCCTGCGCAAATACCCGAACAGTCAGTACGCGGGCAACGCCCAGTACTGGTTGGGCGAAGTGAACCTGGCCAAGGGCGATCTGCAAGGTGCAGGTCAGGCATTTGCCAAGGTTTCGCAGTTGTATCCGAAGCACGCCAAAGTGCCGGACTCGCTGTACAAGCTCGCTGATGTGGAGCGTCGCCTGGGTCACACCGACCGGGTCAAAGGCATTCTGCAGCAGGTCGTGTCCCAGTATCCGGGCACTTCCGCCGCTCAGTTGGCCCAACGCGATTTGCAGAAGATGTAAGCTTGCTTGAGTCGTTTCAAAGAAACCCGCGCTTGTCGCGGGTTTTTTCGTTAGAATTCACACCCTTTTTCTGAAACACGCTTTTTGGGATCTGCGCATTGCCGGGGTTCCTTGAAGTGCCTGACGGAGGCGGACAGCCTGTTTAGCTGTTACGCCCGTGGCGACTATGCAAGACACATTGAGAATCACCGAAGTTTTCTACTCGTTGCAGGGTGAAACTCGGACTGCCGGCCTGCCCACCGTTTTTGTGCGCCTGACCGGTTGCCCGTTGCGTTGCCAATACTGCGACAGCGCCTACGCGTTCACAGGCGGCACCATTCGCACGCTCGACGACATCCTCGAGCAGGTCGCCGGTTACCGCCCGCGTTATGTCTGTGTCACGGGCGGCGAGCCCCTGGCACAACCCAACGCCATTCCCTTGCTCAAGCGCTTGTGTGATGCCGGTTACGAAGTGTCGCTGGAAACCAGCGGCTCTATCGATATCTCGGCAGTCGATTCCCGGGTCAGTCGCGTTGTCGACCTGAAAACCCCGGGTTCGAAGGAAGCGCACCGCAATCGTTACGAAAACATTGAGCTGCTGACGCCCAACGATCAGGTGAAGTTTGTCATCTGCTCTCGGGAGGACTATGACTGGTCGGTTTCCAAGCTGATCCAGTACGGTCTGGACCAGCGCGCGGGTGAAGTCCTGTTCTCGCCAAGTCACCATGATCTCAATGCCCGGGATCTGGCGGATTGGGTGGTGGCGGACAATCTGCCAGTGCGTTTGCAATTGCAGCTGCACAAATATCTTTGGAATGACGAGCCGGGGCGCTGAAATGGCTGAACAACTGAACACTGCTGAAAAACGTGCGGTCATCCTGCTGTCTGGTGGCCTGGACTCGGCGACCGTAGTGGCGATGGCTCGTGCCGAGGGCTATAGCTGCTACACCATGAGCTTCGACTATGGGCAGCGTTCTCATGCCGAGTTGTATGCCGCCGAGCGCGTCGCCCGCGACCTGGGCGTGGTCGAGCACAAGGTGATCGGTCTCAATCTGAATGGCATGGGCGGCTCGGCACTGACCGACAGCAGCATCGATATTCCGGAAGAGTTGGGTGAGGGCATTCCGGTGACTTACGTGCCTGCGCGTAACACGGTGTTCCTGTCCCTGGCCCTGGGCTGGGCAGAAGTACTGGGTGCACGCGACATCTTCATCGGCGTCAATGCGGTGGATTACTCCGGTTACCCGGACTGCCGCCCGGAGTTCATCGAGTCGTTCGAGCGGATGGCCAACCTGGCAACCAAAGCCGGCGTGGAAGGCAATGGCTTTCGCATTCAGGCGCCGCTGCAAAACCTCAGCAAGGCCCAGATCGTCCAGGCCGGCGTGAAGCTTGGCGTGAACTACGGGCTGACCGTTTCCTGCTATCAGGCAGACGATGATGGCCGTGCTTGCGGCAAATGCGACAGCTGCCGACTGCGCGCAGAAGGCTTTGCCGCGGCCGGAATCAGCGATCCAACGCCTTATTTTTGATTTTTTTCAAAATAGGTGTTGAATAGTCCTTAAAAATCAGTATTATACGCGCCACCACACAGCGGGTCGTTAGCTCAGTTGGTAGAGCAGTTGGCTTTTAACCAATTGGTCGCAGGTTCGAATCCTGCACGACCCACCATATTTGGCGGTTTAGAAAATCCGGAAGGCCCACGCAAGTGAGGATTTCCGGGTTTTTTTTTTGCCTGCGATTCAGGTCCGCCTCGCTTCGGGCTGCTGCTCAAGGCGCAGGTCAGAATCATCTTTTGCATCTGCCGGATATTCTGTAGCCTTGCGCATCTTCAATGCTGTCCGTGCCTGATGAATACTCACTTTCCCGGCGGTACCCTGATGGGGTCGGAGCCGGGTGTATACTCGACTTTCGCGCGAATGCGCCTGCAGGTCTTGCGAACATGACGCAAATTTCCGAACGCCTTCTGGTTCAAGCCCACCTCGACGCCAAACAGCCCAAGCCGCTGACCGCCGAAGAAGAGGCTTATTACCGTGCCGCCATCGCTGCCGAGCTCAAGGCTCAGGACGCGGTTCTGGTGGCCCACTTCTATTGTGACCCTGTCATTCAGGCGCTGGCCGAAGAAACGGGTGGCTGTGTCTCCGATTCGCTGGAAATGGCCCGTTTCGGCAACGCCCATCCGGCCAAGACCGTGGTTGTCGCCGGCGTCAAGTTCATGGGTGAGACTGCCAAGATTCTCAACCCGGAAAAACGCGTGCTGATGCCGACACTCGAAGCGACCTGTTCGCTCGACCTGGGTTGCCCGGTGGACGAGTTTTCCGCTTTCTGCGATCAACACCCGGAGCGCACGGTGGTGGTGTACGCCAACACCTCCGCTGCGGTAAAAGCCCGAGCGGATTGGGTCGTGACGTCAAGCTGTGCACTGGAAATCGTCGAAAGCCTTATGGACAACGGCGAGACCATCATCTGGGGGCCGGACAAGCACCTGGGGACCTACATCCAGCGCCAGACCGGTGCCGATATGCTGCTGTGGGACGGTGCCTGCATCGTTCACGAAGAGTTCAAGTCCAAGCAGCTTGAGGACATGAAGGCGCTCTACCCGGATGCGGCGATTCTGGTACACCCTGAGTCGCCGACATCGGTGATCGAACTGGCCGATGCCGTCGGCTCTACCAGTCAGTTGATTGCGGCGGCACAGAGCCTGCCGAACAAGACGCTGATTGTGGCGACCGACCGTGGCATCTTCTACAAGATGCAGCAGCTGTGCCCGGACAAGGTCTTTATCGAGGCTCCGACGGCGGGTAACGGCGCGGCGTGCCGCAGCTGTGCACATTGCCCGTGGATGGCCATGAACACCCTTGAGCGCACGCTCAAGGCGTTGAAGGAAGGTGCGAACGAGATCCTTGTCGATCCGGCGCTGATTCCCCAGGCGATTCGCCCGCTCAAGCGCATGCTTGATTTCACTGCGGCAGCCCGGTTGAAGCTGGCCGGTAACGCCTGAGGTCTGTCAGGTAAGTCGTAAAAACTGTGGGAGCGAGCCTGCTCGCGAAGACGGAGTTCCAGTCGACATCAATGTCAGCTGAAATACCGCCTTCGCGAGCAGGCTCGCTCCCACAGTGGTTTCTGTGTAGGGAAATTATTTGGTCTTCTTCGGGATCCGCACCAGTTCGGTATTGGAGTAGATGTCATGCCAACTGCGCTTTTGCTTGTCGAACAGCGACCAGATGAATCCCAGGCCGACGCACAGCAACGAGGCGATCGAGACCACAAAGCGCAACAGCGCCTGCCACAGGCTGATGGACGAACCATCGGCATTCTGAACGCGGATGCACCAGACCTGCATGCCCAGGGTCTGACCGGACCAGGTCCAGAACTTGGCGAAGAAGCCGAACAGTACGAACAGCAGCACGGTGGAGAGCAGGGGGTCGCCGTCCAGCGCGCCGGCTTCGGTCAGGGTGCGCATCCGTTCTTCGCCGATGATCGCCATCTGGATCATCTTGTAAATGCCGCTGGTGACGATCAGCAGGGCGGTGCACAGCAGAAAATCATAGAACATCGCTGCCAGGCGACGCCCCAGGCCAGCGGCAGGAAAGTCGCCCTGGGGGGTAAGCAGGTGTTTCGACATGGCAGGCTCTCGGCGAAAAAAGAAGCCATTTTACGGATTTACGCGCACAAAAAAGCCCCTGATGTCAGCATCAGGGGCTTTTTCGTTACAGAAGATTAGCCTTCTGCTTGTACTTCGTCAGCCTGCATGCCTTTCTGGCCCTGCACAGCGATGAAGGTCACTTTCTGGCCTTCTTTCAGGCTCTTGAAACCGTTGCCCTGGATAGCGCGGAAATGCACGAACAGATCCGGACCGCTTTCAGGAGTGATAAAACCAAAACCTTTCTCGTCGTTAAACCACTTGACGGTACCGCTCTGACGTTGGGACATTTCTTATTTCCTTTGACGCAAAAAATTAATGACAGCCTCCTTCTCATGAAAGAGTACTGGGGCTGGTTGCAGGAGAGTAAGAAGACGTCGAACGGGATGTAGCTAACTTGTAGGCTACTGCCCAGGTCACGATTCCAAGCGACCCATGCAAACACAGTGAACAAACTCTACGCCAACTACGGGAGAAAAAACAAGCCCCGTGAAGGCCCCGTATTTCCTCAGGTTGATGGCAAAGTCAGTCCACTAGCGGGGCCTTATACGTGAACGCTGTTCAAATGTTTTCGATCGTTATAAGCAAAGTTCATAATCGAAGCTTAGAGCCAAACAATGCACTCTTTTATGGCGGTTGCGTTACACATTAGTGCACAGTTAACGCAACCGCGTTACTTATAGGAACATTCAATCAGCCGCGATAGTAGCGTTGTGGAACGAATGGCATTTTGCTTACAAGCAAAGGCACCTTTTTCCCACGTACGATCGCCCAGACGGGTGTGTCCAGTGCGATGTAAGCGCTGTCGACATAACCCATGGCCAGCGGCCCGCCCAGGGTCGGCCCGAAACCGCCGCTGCAGACGCTTCCGATGATGTCGCCGGCTTCATTGACGATCTCGGCACCTTCGCGCACCGGTGTGCGTTCCTGCGGTAACAGGCCGACGCGCTTGCGGCTGACACCTGCCTGTTGCTGGGCAAATACCGTTTCGGCACCAGGGAAACCGCCGGCCCGTGCGCCATCGGCGCGACGTGGCTTGGAGATGGCCCACAGCAGGCTTGCTTCGATCGGGCTGGTCTCGGTGTTCATGTCATGGCCATACAGGCACAGACCCGCTTCCAGGCGCAGGGAATCGCGGGCGCCAAGGCCGATGGCAGCCACTTCCGGTTCGGCCAGCAGGGCGCGAGCCAGGTCTTCGGCATTGGCGGCCGGCACGGAGATTTCGAACCCGTCTTCACCGGTGTACCCCGAACGGCTGACGAAACAGTCCACGCCCAGCAGTTTTACTCGAGCAAACTGCATGAAGGTCATCTTCGCAACTGTAGGTGCCAGACGCGCCAGTACAGTGACCGCCGCCGGGCCTTGCAGGGCGAGCAGGGCGCGCTCCTCGAACAGCGGTTCGATGCTGCACTGATCGCCGATGTGCTGGCGCAGGTGCGCCAGGTCCTGATCCTTGCACGCGGCGTTGACCACCAGGAACAGTTCGTCGTTACCCAGGTTGGCGACCATCAGGTCATCGAGGATGCCGCCCGTCGCATTGGTGAACATCGCGTAACGCTGCATGCCCACCGGCAGGTCGATGATGTCCACCGGCACCAGGGTTTCCAGGGCCTTGGCGGCATTGGCGCCGTTCAGGCGGATCTGGCCCATGTGCGAGACATCGAACAGCCCGGCCTGGTCGCGGGTGTGCTGGTGTTCTTTCATCACGCCCAACGGGTACTGCACCGGCATGTCATAGCCGGCGAACGGTACCATGCGCGCGCCGAGTTCGATGTGAAGTGCGTGCAACGGGGTTTTCAACAGTTGTTCGGTGGACATATTCAGCTCCTGAAGAAGAGTGCAGGTGAGCGCACATCAGCACTCGATAATGTTGACCGCCAAACCGCCACGGGCGGTTTCCTTGTATTTGCTTTTCATGTCGGCGCCGGTCTGGCGCATGGTGCGGATGACCTTGTCGAGGGAGACGAAATGTTGCCCGTCGCCACGCATGGCCATGCGCACGGCATTGATGGCCTTGACCGAACCCATGGCGTTGCGCTCGATGCAAGGCACTTGCACCAGCCCGCCAATCGGGTCGCAGGTCAGCCCGAGGTTGTGTTCCATGCCGATTTCCGCAGCGTTTTCCACTTGTTGCACGCTGCCGCCGAGCACTTCGCACAGGGCACCGGCGGCCATCGAGCAGGCGACGCCGACTTCACCCTGGCAACCGACTTCGGCGCCGGAGATCGAGGCGTTTTCCTTGTACAGAATGCCGATCGCCGCGGCAGTGAGCAGGAAGCGCACCACGCCGTCGTCATTCGAGCCGGGGATGAAGCGCATGTAGTAATGCAGTACTGCCGGAATGATTCCCGCCGCACCGTTTGTGGGTGCGGTCACGACGCGTCCGCCGTTGGCGTTCTCTTCATTGACCGCCAGGGCGTAGAGGTTGACCCAGTCCAGCACTGACAACGGGTCGCGTAACGACGATTCCGGGTTCTTGCACAACTGCCGATGCAGTGCGGCGGCCCGGCGTTTGACCTTCAGGCCACCTGGCAGGATGCCTTCATTGCGGCAACCGGCAGCAACGCAGTCCTGCATCACTTGCCAGATGTTCAGCAAACCGGCGCGGGTTTCCGCTTCCGGGCGCCAGGCGCTTTCGTTGGTCAGCATCACCTGGCTGATCGAGAGCCCATATTTGACGCAATGACCGAGAAGATCCTTGGCGTTTTTGAATGGAAAGGTCAGGGGCGTGGCGTCTTCGACGATGCGATCGGCGCCGGCGGCGTCCTCATCGACCACAAAACCGCCGCCGACCGAGTAGTACTCACGACTGCGGATTTGCAGGCCCGCTGCGTCGAAGGCGCGGAAAATCATGCCGTTGGGGTGATAGGCCAACGGTTTTCGAATCATCGCCAGATGTTCTTTCTCGTTGAACGCGATGCTGTGTTCGCCGAGCAGATTCAAGCGTCCGTTGTTGCGGATTTCCTGCAGGCGCGCAGCGACATTTTCGGTGTCAACGGTGTCCGGGTGTTCGCCTTCCAGGCCCAGCAATACAGCCTTGTCGCTGCCGTGGCCCTTGCCGGTGGCGCCGAGGGAGCCATACAGCTCGACTTTCACGCAGGTCGTTGCCGCCAGCAGCCCTTCACGGCGCAGGCCTTCGACGAATCGCGCAGCGGCACGCATCGGGCCGACGGTATGGGAACTGGAGGGGCCGATGCCAATCTTGAACAGGTCGAACACGCTTAACGACATGGTGGTTCTCCGGTTTCTTGTTATAGGGATTCACGGAATCGGGGGGAGAGCGCAATTCACTGTGGGAGCGAGCCTGCTCGCGATAGCGGACTGACATTGACCATAGATGTCGACTGAAAGACCGCTATCGCGAGCAGGCTCGCTCCCACAGGGTTTTGCGGTGTTCTTGAGATTGGGGGCGGGATCAACCGCCCCCTCTTTCGTTTAAGCGTAGCTTTCGATCGACGGGCAGGCGCAGACCAGGTTGCGGTCGCCGAACACGTTGTCGACGCGACCGACCGGTGGCCAGTACTTGCCTTCGATCAGCGAGGCAACCGGGTAAACCGCTTGCTCGCGGCTGTACGGGTGCGACCACTCCCCGACCAGTTCCCTGGCGGTGTGCGGAGCGTTTTTCAGCGGGTTGTCGTCCTTGTCCAGCGTGCCGTTTTCCACCGCGCGGATTTCTTCACGGATGCGGATCATGGCGTCGCAGAAGCGGTCCAGTTCTTCCTTGGATTCGCTTTCGGTCGGCTCGATCATCAACGTGCCGGCTACCGGGAACGACATGGTCGGCGCGTGGAACCCGAAGTCGATCAGGCGCTTGGCCACGTCATCGACGCTGATGCCGCTGCTGTCCTTCAGCGGGCGCAGGTCGAGGATGCACTCGTGGGCCACCAGGCCGTTGCTGCCGGTGTACAGAACCGGGTAGTGCTCTTCGAGGCGACGGGAAATGTAGTTGGCATTGAGGATCGCCAACTGCGAAGCGCGCTTGAGACCCGCACCACCCATCATGCGAATGTACATCCAGGTGATCGGCAGAATGCTTGCGCTGCCGAACGGTGCCGCGCAAACGGCGCCTTCCTTGCGCTCCATCTGTGCGTGGCCCGGCAGGAATGGCGCCAGGTGCGATTTCACACCAATCGGGCCGACGCCCGGGCCGCCACCGCCGTGAGGGATGCAGAAGGTCTTGTGCAGGTTCAGGTGCGAAACGTCGCCGCCGAACTTGCCCGGCGCGCACAGGCCGACCATCGCGTTCATGTTGGCGCCGTCGATGTACACCTGGCCGCCGTTGTCGTGAATGATGCCGCAGATTTCGCGGATGCCTTCTTCGAACACGCCGTGGGTCGACGGGTAGGTGATCATCAGCGCAGCGAGGTGTTCGCGGTGCTCGATGGCCTTGGCGCGCAGGTCTTCGATGTCGACGTTGCCGCGGGCATCGCACGCGGTCACGACCACGCGCATGCCAGCCATTTGTGCGGTGGCCGGGTTGGTGCCGTGGGCCGACGACGGGATCAGGCAGATGTCGCGACGGTCTTCGCCACGGCTCTGGTGGTAGGCGCGAATCGCCAGGAGACCTGCGTATTCACCCTGGGAGCCGGCGTTCGGTTGCAGCGAAACCGAGTCATAACCGGTCGCCGCGCACAGCATGGCCTCCAGTTCGTCGGTCAATTGCTGATAACCGGCGCTTTGTTCGGCCGGGGCGAACGGGTGCAGGGCGCCGAACTCGGCCCAGGTCACCGGAATCATTTCGCTGGCGGCGTTGAGTTTCATGGTGCACGAACCCAGCGGGATCATGGTGCGGTCCAGCGCCAGGTCCTTGTCCGCCAGTTTGCGCAGGTAGCGCATCAGCTCGGTTTCCGAGTGATAGCGGTTGAACACCGGATGGCTGAGGATTGGCGACTGACGCACCAGCGTGGCCGGGATGGCGCTCTGCACCGAGGCGGCGAGGGCGGCGAAGTCCGGCAGGGCCTTGCCCTCGGACAGCAGGCTCCACAGGGTTTCAACGTCGGCCGCAGTGGTGGTTTCGTCCAGGGACAGGCCCAGGCGCTCGCCATCGACCACGCGCAGGTTGATGCGCTGGGCGTGTGCCTTGTCGTGCAGGGCGGCGGTTTGAGCGCCGGTCTTGACGGTCAGGGTGTCGAAGAAGCTCGCTTGCTCGACGTTCAGGCCCAATGCGCTCAAGCCTTTGGCCAGGATCGCGGTCAGGTGGTGCACGCGATTGGCGATCTGCGTCAGGCCTTTTGGACCGTGGTACACGGCGTACATGCTGGCGATGTTGGCCAGCAGCACTTGCGCGGTGCAGATGTTCGACGTGGCTTTCTCGCGACGGATGTGTTGCTCGCGGGTCTGCATGGCCAGGCGCAGGGCCGGGTTGCCGAAACGGTCTACCGAAACACCGACCAGGCGGCCCGGCATGTCACGTTTGAACGCATCCTTGGTGGAGAAGTACGCCGCGTGCGGGCCACCGAAGCCCAGCGGCACGCCGAAGCGTTGTGCGCTGCCGATGGCCACGTCGGCACCGAATTCGCCCGGCGCGGTCAGTACGGTCAGGGCCAGCAGGTCGGCAGCCACGGCTACCAGGGCGTTGGCGGCGTGGAAGCGTTCGGTGAGTTCGCGGTAATCGAACACGTCACCGTTGCTCGCCGGGTATTGCAGCAGGGCGCCGAAGAACGGCGTCACGTCGCTCAGTTCGCGCTCGTCGCCAACCACCACGTCGATGCCCAGAGGCTCGGCACGGGTGCGCAGTACGTCGAGGGTCTGCGGGTGGCAATGCACGGAGGCGAAGAACTGGTGGCTGCCCTTGTTCTTGCTCAGGCGTTTGCAGAAGGTCATGGCTTCGGCAGCGGCGGTGGCTTCGTCGAGCAGGGAGGCGTTGGCGATCGGCAGGCCGGTGAGGTCGCTGATCAGGGTCTGGAAGTTCAGCAGCGCTTCGAGACGGCCCTGGGAGATTTCTGGCTGGTACGGGGTGTAGGCGGTGTACCAGGCCGGGTTTTCCAGCAGGTTGCGCAGGATCGGCGACGGCGTGTGGGTGCCGTAGTAACCCTGGCCGATGAAGGTCTTGAACAGCTGGTTTTTGGTCGCGATGGACTTGATCAACGCCAGGGCGTCGGCTTCGCTCAGGCCGTCTTCCAGGCCGAGGATGCTGGTGCCCTTGATGCTGTCGGGAATCACGCTGGTGCTCAGGGCTTCCAGCGAGTCGAAGCCGAGGCTGTTGAGCATGGCCTGCTCGTCACCAGCGCGCGGGCCGATGTGACGAGCGATGAATTCGTTGGCAGTGGTCAGATTCACTTGGGTCATGTCAGTGCTCCTCAGGCTTCGGCTTGGGCTTTGATCAGGCGGTCGTAGGCGTCCTGATCCAGCAGTTGGGCGACTGCCGAGGCGTCGCTTGGCTGGAAGCGGAAGAACCAGCCTTCGCCCAGCGGATCTTCGTTGACCAGTTCCGGGCTGCTGTCGAGCGCCGGGTTCACTTCCAGCACTTCGCCATCCAGCGGCATGTACACGCCGCTGGCAGCTTTTACCGATTCCACGGTGGCGGCTTCGGCGCCTTTGTCGTAGGACTGCAACTCAGGCAGTTGAACGAAAACCACGTCGCCCAGGGCGTTCTGTGCGAAAGCGGTGATGCCGACCGTGACGCTGCCGTCAGCTTCGGTGCGCAGCCATTCGTGATCTTCAGTAAAACGCAACTCGCTCATGGAAACTCCTAAGGGGGCCAGACTCGTCTGGTGGACGCGATTGAATACTGGGGCGATGCCCGTGTTATGGAGGACTACATAGCAAGAACGCGGCCAACGTTGTTTTTATTGTTATTGATCAATGATTTAGGTGGTTTCGACAAAGGCTGGAATGCATTCGCTGTAGCGAAATCGATACGTCATGAGTCAGGGATAAAAGCCGAGGGGGATCAAAGCCTTGCACAGCCGTGATCGCAGAGGGGTGTATCGATATCGTTCCGCTGTAGCGCTTTCAGTACAGGTGGAGGTCGTTTTTGACGCAATTCCAGGCTGGGCACAAAACCTGTGGGAGCGAGCCTGCTCGCGAAAGCGTAGTGTCAGGCAATGTTGAAGTGACTGATCCACCGTATTCGCGAGCAGGCTCGCTCCCACAGTTGTCCGGTGTCAGGCCTTGCTGGGAATCCCGTACTTGCGCAACCGATGGGCAATCGCCGTGTGGGAGGTTTGCAGGCGGGTCGCCAGTTGCCGGGTCGAGGGATAGCTGACGTAGAGTTTCTCCAGCAGGGTTTTCTCGAATTCGTCCATGGCCTGTTCCAGGCTGTCGACGTCATGGTCGCCCTGGCGGGCCACCGAGGTGCCGGCGATATCGAGGTCGCCAATGTCCACCAGGCTGCTTTCGCAAATCGCCGCGGCGCGGAAGATCACGTTCTGCAATTGCCGCACGTTGCCCGGCCAGCGGTTGCCCAGCAGCGCCGGGTAAGTGCCTGGCGCCAGGCGACAGATCGGGCGCTGGATCTGTGCACAGGCCTGCTGCATGAAGTAGCGGGCCAGCAGCAGAATGTCCTGGCCCCGCTCGCGTAGCGGCGGCACTTCAACGTTGAGCACGTTGAGACGATAGAACAGGTCTTCGCGGAACAGGCCTTCGCTGACCATGTTTTCCAGGTCACGGTGGGTTGCACTGAGGATTCGCACGTTGACTTTGACCTCGCGGTCACCGCCGACCCGGCGGAAACTGCCGTCGTTGAGGAAACGCAGCAATTTGGCCTGCAAGTACGGCGACATCTCGCCGATTTCATCGAGAAACACCGTGCCCTGGTTGGCCAGCTCCATCAGTCCTGGCTTACCGCCTCGTTGTGCGCCGGTGAAGGCGCCAGGGGCGTAGCCGAACAGTTCACTTTCGGCGAGGTTCTCCGGCAATGCCGCGCAGTTCAACGCCAGGAAGGGTGAGCTGTGCCGGGCGCTGACGGCATGGCAGGCACGGGCCACCAATTCCTTGCCGGTGCCGGTCTCACCCTGGATCAGCAGCGGTGCATCGAGGGCCGCTACCCGCTGGGCGCGCGCCTTGAGGGTGCGGATCACCGGGGATTCGCCGAGCAGCGCATCGAAACCTTCGGCGTGATCGTGATGCAACGCGGAGAGGCGTTCGCCGATGCGGTTCGGTTGGTACAGGGTCAGCAGGGCGCCGGCGTCGGTGATCGGTGTGGCGTCGAGCAACAGGGTCTGGCCATTGACGGTTATTTCCCGCAAAGGCAGACGAAAGCCGTGTTCGAGCAAGGCGTCGAGCAGGGCCGGGTCGGCAAACAGGTCGGCCACGCTTTCACCGGCTGGTTCGCGGCCGTACAGGGCGATCAACGCCGGGTTGGCCAGCAGCACCTTGCCGGCGCTGTCCAGTGCCAGCACCGGGTCGGTCATGGCGGCAAGCAGCGCGTCGAGCTGCAAGTGCCGGCGCTGGCCGGGCAGGATGTCGACCACCGTCACCGCTTGCACGCCGCGCACGCTGAACAGTGCATCACGCAACTCTTCGAGGACTTGCGGGCTCAAGGTCGGGGCGTCGATGTAGACATTGGGCGGGACCATTTCCACCGCATCCAGATTGAGATTGCGTCCACCGAGCAGGGCCAGGACTTCCTGGGTAATGCCGACGCGGTCGATGAAGCTGACGTGGATACGCATGGGGCGCTTTCGGGTTCTGGATTGCGAGGGGGGGCAATTATGCCTTGGGGCGGGCTAATGGTGAAATGTGCCGCCGATATTCCGGACGACATTATCCCCTGTGGGAGCGGCGGTGCGGCGATCCGACTTGCCCGCGATGACGGCGGTAGATCTGGCATTGATGTGACAGATATACCGCTATCGCGGGCAAGTCGGATCGCCGCACCGCCGCTCCCACAGTAGTTTGTGGTTGATCACAGATTGTGTGTTCGGGTTATTCGAATTTCTCGAGATCTATCGGGTCACCTGATTTCATGTCCAGCTGCTTGCGGATGTCTTCGAACATCAAATCGTAATGCTTGTGTTGCGAGCTGATCTGGCTGTGTGTCTTGGGAATTCCATATTTCTCGGCGATTTTCGTTACGTTGCTGGCGAAGTTGTAGGCCTCTTCCTTGGGCAGGAAGAAGGGTTCCGACATGACCTTGCCCTGAATGTTGCCATGCATGGTGAACTGGATGCCTTTTTCACCTTTGGCATTCTTGCTGACTTCATAGTCGAGGTGAACGTTGTAGCTGACATCATCCGGGGTCAATGCGTGACGTTCGATGTGCAAATGACCTGGCTCAAACATTGCCATGGGGGTTTCTCCTTACAAATAAGTAATGCCAGGCGTCGCCGTGCTGATGCGCGTGCCGGCCTTGCCCTGAACGATCGCTTCAATGTCCGAGAGCGAACCGATCACCGCCACTTTTCCAGTATGGCGTGCGAATTCGCAGGCTGCCTGCACCTTCGGTCCCATGGAGCCGGCGGCGAAGCCGAGTTTTTCCATTTCGTCGGGGTGGGCCTGGGCGATGGCTTTCTGCGTGGGTTTGCCAAAGTCGATGAAGGCGGCGTTGACGTCGGTGGCGATCACCAGCAGATCGGCTTCAAGCTGTTCGGCCAGCAACGCCGAGCACAGGTCTTTGTCGATGACCGCTTCGACGCCCTCGAGTTTGCCGGGCGAGGTGTACATGGTCGGAATGCCGCCGCCACCGGCGCAGATCACGATGCTGCTTTTTTCCAGCAGCCATTTGATCGGACGGATTTCGAAGATTCGTTTCGGTTTCGGGCTGGCGACCACGCGGCGATATTTGTCGCCGTCCGGGGCGATTGCCCAGCCTTTTTCGACGGCGAGTCTTTCCGCATCGGCCTTGCTGTAGACCGGGCCGATGGGTTTGGTCGGGTTCTTGAACGCCGGGTCATTGGCATCGACTTCGACCTGGGTCAGCAAGGTCGCGAAGGGCACTTCGAAGTCCAGCAGGTTGCCCAGTTCCTGTTCGATGATGTAGCCGATCATGCCTTCGGTTTCGGCACCGAGCACGTCCAGCGGGTAAGGGGTGACGGAGGTGTAGGCCGCCGCTTGCAATGACAGCAGGCCGACCTGGGGGCCATTGCCGTGGGCGATGACCAGTTGGTTGCCGGGATGGATCTTGGCGATCTGTTCGGTGGCGATCCGGATATTGGCGCGCTGGTTGTCAGCGGTCATGGGTTCGCCCCGACGGAGCAGGGCATTACCGCCAAGAGCTACGACGATACGCATGGTGCAGTCCTTCTAAAAGAGAAGTCACAAACAACCCGGTCCTTTGTGGGAGCGAGCCTGCTCGCGAAGAGGGCATGTCAGTCGACATCCCTATCGTCTGTTGCATCGCATTCGCGAGCAGGCTCGCTCCCACATTGACCGGGTCCGGCCGTCAGAGATCCGCCAGTGTCGACACCAGAATCGCCTTGATGGTGTGCATGCGGTTTTCCGCTTGCTCGAAGGCGATGCAGGCCGGGGACTCGAACACGTCATCGGTCACTTCGATGCCGTTCTTCAGGTGCGGATACTGCTCGGCAATCTGCTTGCCGACCTTGGTGTCGCTGTTGTGGAACGCCGGCAGGCAGTGCATGAACTTGGTGCGCGGGTTGCCGGTGGCTTTCATCAGTTCGGCGTTGACCTGATACGGCAGCAGTTGCTGGATGCGTTCGGCCCAGGCTTCGACCGGCTCGCCCATCGACACCCACACATCGGTATGGATGAAGTCCACGCCCTTGACCGCCGCTTTCGGGTCTTCGGTGAGGGTGATGCGCGCGCCGCTTTCTTCGCCGTATTGCTTGCAGCGAGCCACCAGGTCGTCCGCCGGCCACAGGGCCTTCGGCGCGCAGATGCGCACGTCCATGCCGAGTTTGGCGCCGATCAGCAACAACGAGTTGCCCATGTTGTTACGGGCATCGCCGAGGTAGGCGTAGCTGATTTCGTGGAGCGGCTTGTCGGCGTGTTCACGCATGGTCAGCACGTCGGCGATCATTTGCGTCGGGTGGTATTCGTCGGTCAGGCCGTTGAACACCGGTACGCCGGCGAACTTGGCCAGTTCCTCGACGATTTCCTGCTTGAAGCCACGGTACTCGATGGCATCGTACATGCGCCCGAGCACGCGGGCGGTGTCCTTCATGCTTTCCTTGTGGCCGATCTGCGAGGAGTTCGGGTCGATGTAGGTGACGTTGGCGCCCTGGTCATAGGCGGCCACTTCGAACGCGCAGCGGGTGCGGGTCGAGGTTTTTTCGAAGATCAGCGCGATGTTGTTGCCCTTGAGATGCTGCTGTTCGGTGCCGGTGTACTTGGCACGCTTGAGGTCGCGGGACAAGTCGAGCAGGTAGCGCAATTCGCGAGGGGTGTGGTGTTCCAGGCTCAGCAGATTGCGGTTATGGATGTTGAACGCCATTTTGGATCTCCTAAGGTGTCGGTTAACCCCTTGGCCTGGGCATGCTCTCGGTGCGAGAGCTGCGCGGGCCAAGGTTCATAGGTCAGTAGTCAATCGGGTCGCGGATGATCGGGCAGGTCATGCAATGACCGCCGCCCCGTCCCCGGCCGAGTTCGCCGGCGCTGATGGTGATGACTTCCACCCCGGCCTTGCGCAGCAGGGTGTTGGTGTAGGTATTGCGGTCGTAGCCGATGACCACGCCAGGCTCCACGGCCACCACGTTGTTGCCGTCGTCCCATTGTTCGCGTTCGGCGGCGAAGCTGTTGCCGCCGGTTTCCACCACGCGCAACGCCTTGAGGTTCAGGGCCTTGGCCACGGTGTCGAGGAAGTTGGTTTTTTCGCGGCGGATGTCGATGCCGCCCGGTTTGCTTTCATCGGGACGCAGGGTGAAGGCGACGATCTGGTTCACCACTTCCGGGAAGATCGTGACGACATCGCGATCACAGAAGCTGAACACGGTGTCCAGGTGCATGGCCGCGCGGGATTTAGGCAAGCCGGCGACTATCACTTTCTCGACGGCTTTGTTTTTGAACAGGTTCACCGCCAGTTGGGCGATGGCCTGGCGCGACGAGCGTTCGCCCATGCCGACCAACACCACGCCATTGCCGATCGGCATCACATCACCGCCCTCAAGGGTGGAGTTGCCATGGTCTTTGTCCGGGTCGCCGTACCAGATCTGGAAGTCGGCGTCGGTGAACTCGGGGTGGAATTTGTAGATGGCGGTGGTCAGCAGGGTTTCCTGGCGGCGCGCCGGCCAATACATCGGGTTGAGGGTGACGCCACCATAGATCCAGCAGGTGGTATCGCGGGTGAACTGGGTGTTGGGCAGCGGCGGCAAGATGAAGCTGGAGTTGCCGAGGAAGTCGCGGAACATCTCGATGGCCTTGCCACCGAAGCTGGTGGGCAAATCGTCACCCGATACGCCGCCGATCAGGAACTCGGCGATCTTGCGCGGCTCCAGGCTGCGCAACCACGAGGCCGTTTCGTTGATCAGGCCCAGGCCCACCGAGTTGGCGGTGATCTTGCGCTCCAGGATCCAGTCCAGGGCTTCGGGAATGGCAACGATGTCGGTCAGCAGGTTGTGCATTTCCAGCACATCGATGTCGCGTTCGCGCATCTTGGTGACGAAGTCGAAGTGGTCGCGCTTGGCCTGGGCCACCCACAGCACGTCATCGAACAGCAGTTCATCGCAGTTGTTCGGGGTCAGCCGCTGATGGGCCAGGCCTGGAGAGCAAACCATGACTTTGCGCAGTTTGCCGGCTTCGGAATGGACGCCGTATTTAACTTTTTCCGTGGTCATTGCAGTGATCCTCCAGATGACAAAACAGGGTTGTGCTTCTAGAAGCAGGAGCTAAAGGGTCAGGAAGCCGTCATAGAGACCATAGGCCGCCACCACGGCGCCCACGACCACCGCGGCGAAAATCAGCTTCTCGACGTGGGTGAAAACCGGTTTGTTTACTTCAAGCTTAGCCTTGGCGAACAGGATCACGCCGGGGGCGTAGAGCAGGGCGGACAGCAGGAGGTATTTGATGCCGCCCGCGTACAGCAGCCAGATCGCGTAGATCAGGGCCACGGCACCGATGATCAGATCCTTGCGCCGTTCGCTTGCCGCGCCTTCGTAGCTTTCGCCACGCACCGCCAACAGCAACGCATAGGCCGCCGACCACAGGTAGGGCACCAGAATCATCGAGGTGGCGAGGTAGATCAGCGACAGGTAGGTACTGGCGGAGAACAGCGTGATGACCAGGAAAATCTGGACCATGGCGTTGGTCAGCCACAGGGCGTTGACCGGTACATGGTTGGCGTTTTCCTTGCGCAAAAACTCCGGCATCGTGTGGTCCCTGGCGGCGGCGAACATGATCTCCGCGCACAGCAGCACCCACGACAGCAACGCCCCCAGCAACGAAATGATCAAGCCGACGCTGATCAGCACCGCACCCCAGTGACCGACCACGTGCTCCAGCACGGCGGCCATTGACGGGTTCTGCAGTTTGGCCAGTTCCGGCTGGGTCATGATCCCCAGCGACAGCACGTTGACCAGGACCAAAAACAGCAGCACGGTGACAAAGCCGATCACGGTGGCCTTGCCCACATCGCTGCGTTTTTCCGCCCGGGCGGAAAAGATGCTCGCGCCTTCGATGCCGATGAACACCCACACGGTGACCAGCATCATTTTGCGTACCTGGTCCATCACGCTGCCCAGGTCCGGGTTCTTGAGGCCCCAGATGTCGGCAGTGAAGATGTCCAGTTTGAAGGCGAACAACGCGATCAACATGAACAACAGCAACGGCACGATCTTGGCGACCGTGGTCACCAGGTTGATGAACGCTGCTTCCTTTATTCCTCGCAGAACGAGGAAATGTACGGCCCAGAGCAGTACCGAGGCACCGATCACGGCGGCAGCGGTATTGCCCTCGCCAAAAACAGGAAAGAAATAGCCCAGGGTGCTGAATAAAAGTACGAAGTACCCCACGTTGCCCAGCCAGGCGCTGATCCAGTACCCCCAGGCGGACGAGAAACCCATGTAGTCGCCGAAACCGGCCTTGGCGTAGGCGTAGACCCCGCCGTCCAGGTCAGGCTTGCGGTTGGCCAGGGTCTGGAACACGAATGCCAGGGTGAGCATGCCGACGGCGGTGATCGCCCAACCGATCAGAATGGCGCCGACGTCGGCACTGGCGGCCATGTTTTGCGGCAGGGAAAAGATCCCGCCACCAATCATCGACCCGACGACTAACGCAACCAGCGCGCCGAGTTTGAGTTTTCCGGGAGCTTCAGACATTGCATGACTCCAATGCAGGAGAAGAGAGGCAACAGATTATTTCTGTTGGCAATCTGATCAGATGACTTAGATCACTAAATGAGAGCGTTCCCTGGAGGCTGTCTGAGTGACATCATTTATAAGTATCCTGCTTGGAATGCTTGGTCTAGAGGCTTTTCCCGGTTATTCAAAAACTTTTCAGCATCTGTTTCGAATTATGACGCTAGTTGGTTTTTGGAAATCTGCAAATTTTATTCATGCATTTTTTGGACAGAAATGGATGTATTAAAAAAACGTATGAAGCAAACGATTATATGGACGCCCTGGCAGCCGTTTTGTGCAAGTTAAAAGACCGTTGTTGGCGTTATCCAATAAACGTTATTACTCTTCAACCGTTCAGTTGACGCCCGATATGTGACGGTCTTGTGGCGGTGCCGCCCCCGGAAAATGGAGATGTAGTAATGTCGCAATCACCGAACAAGCTTCGCCTGAGCGCATTGATCGCGTTGGTGGTGGGTTCGATGATCGGCGGCGGGATCTTTTCCCTGCCGCAAAACATGGCGGCCAAGGCCGATGCCGGGGCGATTCTGATCGGTTGGGCGATCACCGCCGTCGGCATGCTCACCCTGGCGTTCGTGTTCCAGACCCTGGCCAATCGCAAGCCGGAACTGAACTCCGGCGTTTACGCCTATGCCAAGGCGGGGTTCGGCGACTACATGGGGTTTTCATCCGCCTGGGGGTACTGGATCAGTGCCTGGCTGGGCAACGTCGGATACTTCATTTTGCTGTTCAGTACCCTCGGCTATTTCTTTCCGGTCTTCGGCGAAGGCAACACGCCGATTGCCATCGCCTGTGCCTCGGTGCTGCTCTGGACCGTGCATTTTGTGGTGCTGCGCGGGATCAAGGAGGCCGCGTTCATCAACCAGGTGACCACAGTCGCCAAGATCGTGCCGCTGATCATGTTCATCGTTATCGCCGCCGTGGCGTTCAAGGCGGACATCTTTACCCTGGATATCTGGGGGCGCAACAACCCGGAATTCGGCAGCGTGATGGATCAGGTCCGGCACATGATGCTGGTCACCGTATTCGTGTTCATCGGGATCGAAGGCGCCAGTGTCTATTCGGCCCGGGCGGAGAAACGTTCCGACGTGGGCCGGGCGACCGTGATCGGGTTCATTGGAGTGTTGGCGCTGCTGGTGCTGGTAAATGTGCTGTCGCTGGGGATCATGACCCAACCGGAACTGGCGAAACTGCAGAACCCCTCGTTGGCAGCGGTGCTTGAACACATCGTCGGCCCCTGGGGCGCGTTGTTGATCAGCGTCGGCCTGGCGATCTCGTTGTTGGGTGCCTTGTTGTCCTGGGCGCTGCTGTGCGCCGAAATCCTGTTTGCCACGGCGAAAGACAAGACCATGCCAGCATTCCTGACCAGGGAGAACGCCAACCACGTGCCGGTCAATGCGATGTGGCTGACCAACTCGATGATCCAGTTGTTCCTGCTGATCACGCTGTTTTCCGCCGGCACCTACACCAGTCTGATTTATCTGGCGTCATCGATGATTCTGGTGCCGTACCTGTGGTCGGCGGCCTATGCGGTGTTGCTGTGCGCGCGGGGCGACACTTATCAACAGGCGCCCGCCGAGCGCACCAGGGATCTGCTGATTGGTGGCATTGCCCTGGCCTACTCGGTGTGGTTGCTGTATGCCGGCGGCCTGAAGTATCTGCTGCTGTCGGCGTTGCTGTATGCGCCGGGCGTGATTCTGTTCGCCAAGGCTCGCCATGAGCAGGGCATGCCATTGTTCACGGTGATCGAGAAAGGCATTTTCACCTGTGTCATCGGCGGTGCGGGGCTGGCGGCCTTTGGCTTGTACAGCGGCTTGTTGAGCCTGTGAAGCGGTTGCTGGCGTATCAACCACCCTATGACTGGCCGGCGATGCTGGGTTTTTTGTCGACGCGGGCGATTACCGGGCTGGAAACCGTGGCCGATGGCGTGTATTCGCGCAGCATCGGCTTGAACGGTGTCTGCGGTACGTTCTCGATCCAGCCTGCCGCCCCGGACGCCCTCGAGTTGGACCTGGACTTTCCAGACCCGGCCGCCGTACCTGCAATCGTTGCAAGCGTGCGGCGGATGTTCGATCTGGACGCCGACCTGTCCAGGATTCATCGGCACCTGGCAGTTGATCCGCTGCTGGCGCGGTTGATTGCCGAGCGCCCCGGGCTGCGTGTGCCGGGGGCATGGGATGGCCTGGAACTGGCGATCCGCGCGGTGCTGGGGCAGCAGATTACGGTGGCGGCGGCGATCAAACTGGCGGGCAAACTGGTCGCGCAGTACGGCACGCCATTGCATTCACGATTGCCGGGGGTGACCCATGTGTTTCCCCAGGCCGGTGTTCTGGCGGGTGCTGATCTGGCCGCGTTGGGAATGCCGAAAAGCCGTGGCCGGACGTTGTCGGGCGTGGCTCAGGCGTTGCTCGATGATCCGCGGTTGTTCGAGCCCTCTCGGGAAGGGGGTGTTGCGCGGTTGCTGGCCTTGCACGGAGTGGGTGACTGGACGGCGCAGTACGTCGCGCTGCGGCAATTGCGGGAGATGGATGGGTTCCCCAATGGCGATGTCGGCCTGATCAATGCGTTGGTGGCGCTGGAGGGCGGGCCGGTGACTGCCAGGCAGTTGCTGTTGCGGGCTGAGGGGTGGCGGCCTTATCGAGGGTATGCGGCGCAATTGCTGTGGACGTCGTTGAGTCGGGCGGACTGAGCTGATCGGGGTTTTGTGTGGCTGTTTCTGGCCTCATCGCGAGCTTGCCGCAAGCGGGCACCCGCTCCTACAGGGGATCCACGGCCTGGCAAAGATCCCGGGAGCGCCATACAAACCTGTAGGAGCGAGCATGCTCGCGATGGCTATCCAAAACTCACCACCACTGTGCGCGGTGTGAACCCAATTCCGTTGCCGGAAGCGCCCACTGCAACGGCGCCCCGGTTATCTTCAGTGGCGCATGCAACCGATGCGCCGGCCCCCACGGAGTCTGCTCCATCTCCAACCCCTGATCCTGTATATCCTCCGCGCGCAATGCCTCGCCTGTCCCTGGCCCCTGTTCGATCAACAACTTCGCCGTACGCGCCAATGACAACCGCGCCGAGCCCCCCGTACCGTCGCTCAGCCGCTGCGCCAACAACCTGATCGCACTGGCCGCCATCAAATACCCGGTGGCGTGATCGAGGGCCTGCACCGGCAACGGCCCCGGCTTGTCCGCCTGCTTCCAGCGCATGCCTGCCTCGGCAATGCCGCTGCTCATCTGCACCAGGCTGTCGAAGCCCCGGCGGTTTTGCCAGGGGCCGCTCCAGCCATAAGCGTTGAGGCAAACATCGATCAGGCCGGGGTTCAGTTGCCGGCGCTGATTCGTGTCCAAGCCAAGTCGCTCCAGTGCATCGGCACGATAGCCATGGATCAGAATGTCGGCGTCCTTGAGCAGGCATTCGAATACGGCGCGGTCGGACTTTTCGTTCAGATCAAGACGCGCGCAACGTTTGCCCAACGTGACTTCCGGCACCACCCCCGGCTCGTTCCAGGTCGGCGGATCGATGCGCAGGACATCGGCACCGAGGCCTGCGAGAAAGCGACTGGCAATGGGACCGGCCAGCACACGGGTCAAGTCCAGCACCTTGATGCCGGCCAATGGTCGAGCCACGGAACCTGTCCACGCTTTGTTGCCCGGGCCGGGGTGGCTGGCGAGTCGAATCAAGGGTTCGGCATTCACCGCCAGGCCTTGAGGATGGGTCTGCCATTGATCCCAAGTGCGCATTTCGGCAGCACAACCACCGGCATCGACCACCGCCTGTTCCAGCTCGCTTTTCGCCCATTGCGCCACTCTGCCGGCCATCGCGCTGCGGTCGACACAGGCACCGAGCACGCTTTGGGCGGCGGCACGGTGATGGGGCGCGTTGGTGTGCAGGCGAATCCAGCCATCGCGGGTGGCGTAATCACCGGCGACCGCATCCCACAGCGGCGGAACGCTCCAGCCCAGCGGGCGAATCGAGGTCGCGAACCAGAACGAGGCCAGGCGTCGGTCAACTTCAAGATCGGGCAGGTGTCCGGTTTGTTGGTGCAGCAATTCGCTGGCGGCCTGGCCAGCGACGGCCAGGCTGGCGCAGGCTAGGTCCGTGACGGCAAACGCCGAGGGCAGGGCGCCGCTGGAGATGAATGGAATCGGTGTGTGAGGCAAACCGAGCGCGGCTTGAACGGACGTGAGCAGATCAGTCATCGAAGGGCCCTCCGGAGCGAGAGCCTGATCTTAATCCCAAACATGACCGGATCATGCGAAACCTTGTGGGAGCGAGCCTGCTCGCGAAGGCGATGTGTCAGCCACATTGATGTTGTATGGGCTGCCGTCTTCGCGAGCAGGCTCGCTCCCACAGAGGGGATGTAGCGATTGTTCAGACGCGGAACTGATCCATCAACTTCATCTGGTGGTTGGTCAGGGCGTTGAGCTGGCCGCTGATCTGCGCCGATTCGGTGGCCTGTCCGGTCAGGGTTTCGGTGACGGTGCGGATTGCCGAGACGTTGCGGTTGACCTCTTCGGCCACGGCGCTCTGCTGTTCGGCGGCGCTGGCGATTTGCAGGTTCATGTCGCTGATCACGGTGACCGCGTCGCTGATCTTGCTCAAGGCCTGGACCGCCTGCTGGATCTGCCCGGCGTTGCTGTGGGCCTGGGTCTGGCTCGAATGCATGGTGGCGACGACACCGCGGGTGCCGGACTGGATGCGTTCGATGACCAGGCGAATTTCTTCCACCGAATCCTGTGTGCGTTTAGCCAGGTTGCGCACCTCGTCGGCCACCACCGCAAAGCCGCGACCGCTCTCGCCGGCACGGGCGGCTTCGATCGCTGCGTTGAGGGCCAGCAGGTTGGTTTGTTCGGCGATGCTGCGAATCACCTCCAGTACCGAACCGATTTGTTCGCTGTTGACCGCCAGGGCTTCGACTTCGGTCACGGCCTTGCTGACTTCGTCGGCCAGTTGATTGATGTCGCGGGTGCTGCGCTCGATGATCTGCATGCCGTCGCGGGCCGACTGGTCGGCGCCCTTGGCGGCACTGGCGGCATTCGAGGCGCTGTTGGCGACATCGTGGGCGGTGGCGCTCATTTCGTTGGACGCCGTGGCGACCTGATCGATTTCGCGGAACTGCACCTGCATGCCTTCGCTGGTCTGACGGGCGATTTCCGAGGACTGGTCAGCCGTGCCACGGGCATCGGTGATGCTTTGCTTGATCTGCGCGATGGTCGGTTGCAGCTTGTCGAGGAAGCGGTTGAACCAGCTCACCAGTTCGCCCAGTTCGTCCTTCTTGCTGTAGTGCAGGCGCTGGGTCAGGTCGCCGTCGCCACTGGCAATCGCCTTGAGCATGTCGGCCACGCTATTGATCGGTCGGGTCACGCCCGAGGCGGTGAGCCACATCAGCAGCAGGCCGAGCACGCCAGCGATCACCGCCACTGACAGGGCCTTGATCGTGCCGCTTTGCTGGGCATCGTCGAGCACGGCCTGCAGTTTCACCGAATCGGCCAGCAGCACTTGTTTGGGCAGGTCGATCACAACGGCCCAGGCCTTGGCGTCGGCGATCGGGCTGACCGGGTACACCGCACGGATCAGGTCCCCTTGCTGGAGAATCTTCGGTGCACCGCTGCCGAGCAATTGCAGGACGTCCTTGCCATCCGCACCCAGGGTGTCGCCGATGCGCTTGCCGACTTTCGTTGCGTCGACGCTGTAGGCGGCCAACACGCCAGTGCCGGAGACGATCAGCATGTGCCCGGCGCTGTTGAACAGTTCGCGCTGGGAATCAACGGCCGCCGCTTGCAGGGAGTCGAGGGCGATGTCGATGCCAACCACGCCGATGGACTTGCCATCGACCAGCAGCGGTACGGAAATGCTGGTCATCAATACTTCCTTGCCGCCGACGGTATCGGCGTAAGGGTCGAGCAGGCAGGTGCGCTTGCTGTCCCGCGGGCAGGTGTACCAGACGTTGTACGGTGTGCCGCTGAGGTTCAGGGTGGTTTTGGTCATGTCCTCTTCGACCATGATCGTGTTCAGTGACTCTCCCCCGGCGCGGCTCCAATAGGTGGCGAATCGGCCGATCTCGTTGGACTGGCGGGCGGCGTCGTTGACGAATTCGCTGTCCTTGCCGTCCAGCCCATTGGGTTCGAACGCCAGCCAGATGCCCAGCACTTTGCTGTTGCGCTCGAAGGCGGTTTTCAGGCTCTGGTTCAACTCTTCACGCAGGGCGCCCGGCTCGAGCGAACGCTTGACGGCCAGGTTGCGCATGTCCTGGATCTGGTCCGCGAGGGCGGTCACCACCGTCAGGGTCTCACCGAACGTCTTCTGTACCCGCACCGCTTGCTCGGCGGCCTTGGCCTGGAGCAGGTCCTGCACACTGGCGGTGAGCATTCTGCTGCTGGAATCGTTGACCAGATCATCGTTCTGATTGGTCTGGTAGATGTTCATGCCCACTATCAAGGCGACTACGCCCAGCAGGCACAGACCGGACAGCAGGACGATTTTCAGGCGAATGGACAGTGAGTCGAACATGGGGCGAGCTCGCGAATGGATGAAGTGTTGGCTGTGGGCCGTCGTGGCTCACTCGCTAAATCCATTTAGCGCCGGTCAATGCACATCGGCGTGGCGTTGAGGTTACATGAGGGGTAACCCGACGAACGGTAGTTGTTGAACGTTTGCGCAGAAGAATGTGCCGAAAATGGGGGTAAAAAGAGGAAAAGTCACGGACGGGCAACGATCGATCCGGCATCGGCGCCAGGGGCTTTTTGTGCCTTCAGTCGGTGGCTTGCGACAGGGTTTCCGGCCGTGACCAGATCCACAGATTGCCCAGCGCCATGCCGGTAATCGCCAGGTAAATCGGCCAACCATGATCGAGCATCACCAGCATCAGGCCTGCACATAACAGCATGCTGACCGTGGCGCTGATTTTTGCTCGGCGGGCAATGAGCTTGCCGTTGCGCCAGTTATGGAGGACAGGGCCGAACAGGCGGTGGTTTTCCAGCCAGGCACTCAGGCGCGGCGAACTGCGCGTCGCGGCCCAGGCGGCCAGCAGAATGAATTCGGTGGTTGGCAGGCCGGGTATGACAATGGCGATCAGGCCGATGCCCAGGCTGACATAGGCCAGCAGGCCGAAGAGGAGGCGGGAGAGTTTTGAAGAGGCGGGCATGGGCTCAAGGCAGCATGTAGGGCTAATCGAAATCTTACAGGCTTGCTTCGTCCCTTGTAGGAGCGAGCCTGCTCGCGATAGCGGTTTATCAGCCAACATCTCTGTTGAATGTCAGTCCGTCATCGCGAGCAGGCTCGCTCCTACAGGGGCGGTGTTGTGTCAGGCGGCTTCGGTGGCGTAAGCCTGCTCCAGCAACACGGTGAACCGGTTGAACGCGTCGATGGCGCCTTTTTCCACTTCGGCTTCTTCCTGGGCGTTGAACTCAAGGCTGTCCAGGGTCCTGACGAAGCTCTTCCAGCCTTCCGCGCGGCCACCGGCCGGTTCGCCAAGGTGACGGGCGCCGAAGGTTTCGCTCAGGCCAAGGCCCACGGCGCGCTTGATCAGGAACGCCGCGCCGAGCTTCGAACCTTCCGAAACAAAGATCCAGCCCAGGGCTTGGGCCCTGGTCGGGTTCTTCAGGGCGCCGGCGACGGGTGCCGGCACGTCGGTGTCCAGGTCCGCCAGGTCAGCCTTGGCCGCATCGGCGCGGCAGCGAGCCGGCAGGTCCGGGACGATGGCGATCAATTCGGCATCGTTGTACAGCGAGACCAGTTCCGATTGGAACAGGTACTGCGCCACCACGAAGCGGGCGAAATTGCCTTGGGTTTCAAAGGGGGCGTGGGCTTTGACCAGGGTATCGAGCCTGGTGTGTGGCTCGTTGGTGACCTGGTTCAAACGCTGGGAGCGCAGGTTGGGGCGTTGTTCGGTGGCCTGGGTGGTCATGGCAATTCCTTGGAGAAATCAGAGGCACTTGGTAACGAGACGTACAAGCAGGTGCCAGACAGTAAAAAATCCTTGCCGGGCGGTTTCTGTTCACCGCCCGGCGGGATGAGCGGATCAGATATCCCAGACCAGGTTGACTGCAAAGTTGCGACCCGGCTGGGTCAGGCGGTCGAGGTTGGCCGGTTGGGTCACCGAGGCTTCGCCGACACTGTCGTACCCGCGCACGTCATCCCACAGCCAGTACTTTTTGTCGGTGAGGTTGTAGACGCCGCCACTGACGGTCACATCGTCGGTCACCCTGTAGAACGCGCTCAGGTCCAGAATGCCGAAGCCCGGGGTCTTGAACTGGGTGCTGGTGCCGTCCGGGGTTTTGAAGCTGGTGCTGTCGACGCGATCCTTCTTCTTCACCAGTGTCCAGTTGAGCAATCCACCGTAGCTGTCCTGGTCGTAGCCGAGGCCGAACACACCGGTCAGCGGATTGACGCTGTTGAGTGGCTCGCCGTTGTCGTCGTTGCGACCGTAGGCATAGGCCACCGATCCCTGGGTGTAGAGGCCTTGCGGCGCGCCGAAGGCATCGAGGTTCAGGCGACCCTTGACCTCGGCACCCTTGATGGTGGCGTGCTTGATGTTGTTGCTCTGGAAGGTGGTCTCGGTGTAGCCCGGAGTGATGGCGTTCTCGTCAATGAAGTCGCGGTATTTGTTGTAGAACACGTCGACGTCAAACGAGCCCTGTTCGAAATTGCCGCGCAAACCCGTCTCGTAGCTTTTGCTCTTTTCCGGTTCCAGATCCGGATTGGGTGCGACTCGATAGCCGCCAGCGAGGTTTTCGAAACGACCATACAAGGCCTTGGCGCTCGGTGTGCGGAAGCCTTCGGCGTATTGGCCGTACCAAGTGTAATTGTCGTCGAAGCTGTAGGTGGTGCCGAATTTCGGCGACAGGCGATGCCAGGTCTTGGTTTCGTCGCTTACCGAGCCGTTGCGACTCTGGTCGGCGGTGGCCAGGAACTCTTCGGTGATGTGCGGCTTGAGCCGAGTGTAGTCGTAGCGGGCACCGGGCGCGAAAGTCCAGTTGCCCCAGCTGATCTGATCCTGGGCGAACAGGCTGTAGGTGTTGATGGTCGGGTCCGGGAAGTCACTGGCGGGTGTCAGCGTGTCGAGGGCGCTCGGGGCGCCAATGGCACGGCAGGCGCCAGCCACGGTCAGGCAGGTGCCGGTGCCGGTGCGCAGGCCGGTGATTTTATCCTGCTTGATGGTGGTGCCATAGGTGACGAGGTGTTCGGTGTCGGCGAGGGCAAACCACTTGTCGGCCTGGGCATCGAAGACCCATTGGCGATCCTTGTAGTTGGTATCGCGGTTACGCAGCACGGTCCGTGACGGCGCGTAGATTTCTTCGGTGCTCTGGTCGGTCTTGGCGATCTGGTAGTTCAGTGTCCACTTGATGTTGTCAGCCAGTGCGCTGTCCAGACCGAAGCTGTGTTCCAGGCCAAAGCGTTCGCGGGTGATCGTGTCGTTACCGGTACGGGACTTATAAAAGCCGAAACCGCGTCCGGCATTGAACGGGCCGCCCACTGCACTCAATTGATTGGTATCACGGTCGTTCTTGTAATGCTCGTAGGTCAGGCCCAGGCGCGCGTCATCGGCGTAGTTCCAGCCCAGTTTGGCCAGTACGCTGGTGGTGCGAGCGTCCTGGGGGTTGGCTTCGGTGCGGTTCAGGCCCGTGCCGCCGGTTTCGCCAAAGGACTCTGTTTCATGGCCGTTGCGTTGACTGAGATGCAGCAGGCCATCGAACTCGCCGGTACGACCGGCGACGGTGCCGGAAGTCAGCCAGCTGTCGTCGGCGGAGCTGTAGCCGGTTTTCAGCCGTGCGCCGACATCCTTGCCCGGTTTGATGATGTCGTCAGGGTCCAGGGTGTAGTAGCTGACCGCACCGCCAATGGCGTTGCTGCCGTACAGCACAGAGGCCGGGCCGCGGAGGATTTCCACGCGCTTGACGATTTCCGGGTCGACATAGTTGCGGTTGGTCTGGGCATAGGGGCCGTTGAAGAAACCGTCGGGGACCTGCACACCATCGACCTGGGTCAGCACGCGGTCGCCATCGATACCGCGAATGTTGTAGCCGGTGATACCGGCCCTCTGGCCTGTGCCGCCAACCGAAACACCGGGCTCGTAGCGCACCAGTTCCTTGATGGTGTTGACGTTGTTGCGGTCCAGATCTTCGCGAGTGTAGACAGAGACCGTGCTCGGCACGCTAATGACAGACTGTTCGTTACGGGTGGCACTGATGGTCACCTGATCCAGATTCAGGGCGCTGCCGGCGCTGCGCTTTTCCAGCACGATGCTGTTGTCGCCCAGTTTGCGATAGCTCAGGTTGGTCCCCACCAACAGGCGCTCCAGGGCTTTCTCCGGCGACAGCGAGCCACGGACTCCCGGCGAGGCCACACCTTGCGCCAGCTCCGACGACACACCGACCTGCCAGCCCGTCACGGCGCTAAAGGCATTGAGTGCCGACACCAGCGACTGCTGGGGAATGGCGAACGAGTAGTCGCCCATTTTGCGGGTCGATTGCTCGGCGGCGGTGGCGGCCATCAGCGGTGCGGTGCCGGCCATCAGGATGGCAGCGGTCAGCAGCGACAGCACGCGGGAAGGGGAAGGGGCTTGGCGGGTAAGGCGAGAGGACATCGATAGCGCTCCGTGTCGCACGAATCTTTATAGGTGCTGACTGGCATCGTGAGATGCGAATCAATTGCATTGGCTATAACGAGACGTACCGGACTTGGCTATCGAGTAAAAATAATTCTCATTCAGTTAAGGATGACCAGCGCCGGGAATTCCTGGAGCCGGGCCGAGGTGATGTGGGCCAGGGAGCGAACCACGTCCAGCGGCTGATCGAGGCGATAGTTGCCGGTCACGGCGACATCGGCCAGTTGTTCGTTGTTGTTGATGATCCAGCCCGGGTAGTAGCGGCGCAGTTCTGCCAGCACCTGGTTCAGCGGGCAGTTTTCAAACACCAGTCGCCCCTGGACCCAGGCCAGATCGGTGGCGGCATCCAGCTTGGCCGGGTGGTCGAAGCCATTGGGGCCGATGCGGATACTTTCCCCGGCGGACAAGCGCACCCGGGCATCGTCACGGGTGGCGCGCAAATCGACATCCCCGCGCTGTACCCGAACCTGTGCCACGCCGTCGAGGTAACGCACGGCAAACGCGGTATCGCGAACGCTGGCCGTGACCGGGCCGGCATCGATTTCCAGAGGCTGGCTGCGATTGGCCTGGACTTCGAAAAACGCTTCCCCCTGATACAGACGGGCAACTCGTTGCTGATCGTTGATGGTGCTGGAGAACGCCGAATTGGTATTGAGCAGGACCCTGGAGCCGTCCTCCAGTTGCAGGCGCTGGCGCTCGCCGACCACGGTCAGGTGATCGGCCTGCAGGCGCATCGGCAAATTGCTGAAATTGAACAGGCCAAGCAACAGCACGGCGGCGGTGGCCAGCGGTTTCCAGTGCGGACGCAGGCGAGCGAGGACCGTGACTTTCGCCGGGCGCGCAGCCAGGCTTTGCGCGCATTGCGCTACCTGCTGGCCGTCCCAGATCGCCTGGGCCTTGGCGAACGCCTGGGCATTGAGCGGGTCGGCGTCGAGCCAGGCATGGAACTGGCGGGTCTGCTCCTCGTCGGGACTGTCGAGCAGGATCAGCCAATCCAGGGCCTGGTCCATCGCGCTGGCAGGGTCCTGCGCCGATGAAGGCTCAGGGGAGCGGTGGTTGTCCGTCACGGTGTTTCCTCGGCAGGGGCTTTTGAACGCAGTTTCAAGTTTCAAGTTTCAAGCTGCAAGCTCGGTTTGGCGTTGAGCTTGAGTCTTGCAACTTAAGGCTTGCCGCTACTGTCATTGCGATCGGCAACGACGATGCAGATCGACATGATCAATTTGAGTTCTTTCTGCACGGTACTGAGGGACACGTCCAGCTCGTCGGCGATTTCCTGGTAGCTGTGCCCGTGCAGGCGGCTGAGGATGAAAATCCGCTGTTGGCGGACGCTGAGTTCACTGAGGCTCACGTTCAGGCGTTCCAGCAATTGTTCGGCATGGGCGGCGTCTTCGGCGCTGCTGGTGGGGGCGGCGACGCTGTGCATCACCTCCTGCGGCACGTCGTCGACCATGGTGCGCGAATGGAGGCGTCGCGCGCGCAGATGGTCCAGCGCCAGGTTGCGCGCAGTCTGGAAAACAAAGGGCTCAAGATGATCGATGGCCCGTTCGCTCAGCGCACGGGTCACCCGCAGGTAGGTTTCCTGCAAGAGGTCTTCGGCGGTGCTGTGATTGTTGACCATCCGCTCCAGCGTGCGCAGCAGGGAGGTGCGCTGGGCGAGGAAAACGTGGTTGAAGTGCGACTGACTCACGGGGGGACCTGATCCATTTCGAGCAAATGATAATGCTTATCATCCGCTCGAATGGTCAAGTACTGATTTGTGAAGCGTTACCCGCGACCCTGTAAATAGGTTGCGTAATCGGGAATCCGATGGGGATGCGCCTGATCCATCAACGGGCTGCTGATCAGGTAGTCGGCGCTGCATTCGTTGCAGGCCACCGGAATGTTCCAGACCGCCGCGACCCGCAGCAGCGCCTTGATGTCCGGGTCGTGTGGCTGCGGTTCGAACGGGTCCCAGAAGAACACCAGGATGTCGACCCGCTGCTCGGCGATTTGCGCACCGAGCTGTTGGTCTCCGCCCAGCGGACCACTGATCATGCTCTCCACGGGCAGGTCGAGGCGTTGTTGCAACAACAGCCCCGTGGTGCCGGTGGCGACCAGATCATGCTGGGCCAGTTTGTTTTTTTGCCGTTCGGCCCAGTCCAGCAAGAACGCCTTGCAGTGGTCATGGGCAACCAGGGCGATACGCTTGCGCGCCGCCAGGGTCTTTTGCGTAAAGCCGATGCCGATCATGGGTTGTTGCTCCAGAAATGACGCGCACCCTGTAGGAGCGGGTGCCCGCTTGCGGTTTACTCGCGATGGACTGTAGAACGCCGCGGGGCATCAGGTTCCCCGCGTTATCGTTCACGACCATCGCGAGCAGGCTCGCTCCTACAGGACCGGGGGGGCTGCCTACTCGGCGTTGCACAGCGCCAGGCAGTTATCGAGCATGCGGTTGGAGAAGCCCCACTCGTTGTCATACCAGGCCAATACCTTGAGCAGCTTGCCGCTGGATTTGGTGTGGTTGGCGTCGAAGATCGAGGACAGCGGGTTGTGATTGAAGTCGCTGGAGACCAGCGGCAGGGTGTTGTAGCCGAGGATCTTCGAATGCAGGCTGGCGTCTTTCATCAGCGCATTGACTTGCTCTGCGCTGGCTTCTTTTTTCAGTTGCACGGTCAGGTCCACCAGCGACACGTTGATCACCGGGACGCGCACCGCCATGCCGGTCAGTTTGCCCGCCAGTTCCGGCAGCACCAGGCCGACCGCTTCGGCGGCACCTGTCTTGCTCGGGATCATGTTCTGGGTGGCTGAGCGGGCACGGTACGGGTCGCTGTGGTAAACGTCGGTCAGGTTCTGGTCGTTGGTGTAGGCGTGAATGGTGGTCATCAGGCCGCTTTCGATGCCCAGCTCGCGGTGCAGCACCTGGGCCACCGGGGCCAGGCAGTTGGTGGTGCACGACGCATTGGAAATGATCTGGTGCGATTGGCGCAGAATGTCGTGGTTCACCCCGTAAACCACGGTGGCGTCGGCGCCTTTGGCCGGGGCCGAGATGATCACTTTGCGCGCGCCCGCCGTAATATGCGCGGCGGCTTTGGCCCGGTCGGTGAACAGACCGGTGCATTCGAACACCACATCAATCTTTTCCGCGGCCCAGGGCAGGTCGGCCGGGTTGCGGATGGCACTGACCGAAATGCGGTCGCCATTGACGGTCAGGCTCTCCTGGTCGTGCTGGACATCGGCATCGAACGTGCCGTGAACGGTGTCGTACTTGAGCAGGTGAGCATTGATCGCGCTGTCGCCCAGGTCGTTGATGGCGACGATCTGCAGATCCTGACGGTAGCCCTGGGTATAGAGTGCGCGCAGGACGTTACGGCCGATGCGGCCAAAACCATTGATTGCGATTCGAAGAGTCATATTGCGGCGCTACCGTCGTTTTGTTGTTGGAATTACAAGATTATTCGTAAAAAAATAGAAAACAAGCCTTTTTGATGGCAATATTTTGTTCAATCTACAACGAGTGACCTGAACCAACTGGTCCAACCGATCAAGAAAACCGTCTGTCATGCCATCGACACCGGCCTTTGATCAGCATAGACAATCAGGTCGCCACATCCGTTAGCCTGGAGTTCTACACATGCATCCCCGCGTCCTTGAGGTCACCGAACGGCTTATCGCCCGCAGCCGCACCACGCGTGAGGCCTACCTTGCATTGATCCGCGGCGCGGCCAGCGACGGTCCGATGCGCGGCAAGCTGCAATGCGCCAACTTCGCCCATGGCGTGGCCGGTTGCGGCAGCGACGACAAGCACAGCCTGCGGATGATGAACTCCGCCAACATCGCGATAGTTTCGTCATATAACGACATGCTCTCGGCGCACCAGCCGTACGAAGTCTTTCCCGAACTGATCAAGAAGGCCCTGCGCGAGATCGGCTCCGTCGGTCAGTTCGCCGGTGGCACCCCGGCCATGTGCGATGGCGTGACCCAGGGCGAGCCGGGCATGGAACTGAGCCTGCCGAGCCGCGAAGTGATCGCGCTGTCCACCGCCGTGGCGCTGTCCCACAACATGTTCGACGGCGCACTGATGCTCGGCATCTGCGACAAGATCGTGCCGGGCCTGATGATGGGCGCGTTGCGCTTCGGCCATCTGCCGATGATCTTCGTGCCGGGCGGGCCGATGGTGTCGGGCATTTCCAACAAGCAGAAAGCCGACGTGCGCCAGAAGTACGCCGAAGGCAAGGCGACCCGCGAGGAGCTGCTGGAATCGGAAATGAAGTCCTACCACAGCCCTGGCACCTGCACGTTCTACGGCACCGCCAACACCAACCAGTTGCTGATGGAAGTCATGGGCCTGCACTTGCCGGGCGCGTCCTTCGTCAACCCGAACACGCCTTTGCGCGATGCCTTGACCCGCGAAGCGGCGCACCAGGTCACGCGCCTGACCAAACAGAATGGCGACTTCATGCCGATCGGCGAAATCGTCGACGAGCGTTCGCTGGTCAACTCGATTGTCGCGCTGCACGCCACCGGCGGCTCGACCAACCACACCCTGCACATGCCGGCCATCGCCATGGCGGCGGGCATTCAATTGACCTGGCAGGACATGGCCGACCTCTCCGAAGTCGTGCCGACCCTGAGCCACGTCTACCCGAACGGCAAAGCCGACATTAACCACTTCCAGGCGGCGGGCGGCATGTCGTTCCTGATCCGCGAACTGCTGGAAGCCGGGTTGCTCCACGAAAACGTCAACACCGTGATGGGTCACGGCCTGAGCCGCTACACCCAGGAACCGTTCCTCGACAATGGCCAACTGGTGTGGCGTGAAGGTGTGACCGAAAGCCTCGATGAAAGCATCCTGCGCCCGGTCGCCCGTGCATTCTCGCCGGAAGGTGGCCTGCGGGTGATGGAAGGCAACCTCGGTCGCGGTGTGATGAAAGTTTCCGCCGTGGCCGTGGAAAACCAGGTCGTCGAAGCACCGGCCATGGTGTTCCAGGACCAGCAGGACCTGGCCGATGCGTTCAAGGCCGGATTGCTGGAGAAGGATTTCGTCGCGGTGATGCGCTTCCAGGGCCCGCGCTCCAATGGCATGCCGGAACTGCACAAGATGACGCCGTTCCTCGGCGTGTTGCAGGATCGCGGCTTCAAAGTCGCACTGGTGACCGACGGGCGCATGTCCGGCGCATCGGGGAAAATCCCGGCGGCCATCCACGTCAGCCCCGAAGCTTATGTCGGCGGCGCTTTGGCGCGGGTGCAAGAGGGCGATATCATCCGCGTCGATGGCGTCAAAGGCACCCTGGAGCTTAAGGTGGACGCCGAAGAATTCGCAGCGCGCACGCCAGCCAAGGGCCTGTTGGGCAACAACATCGGCACCGGTCGCGAACTGTTTGGCTTCATGCGCATGGCCTTCAGCTCGGCGGAGCAGGGCGCCAGCGCCTTCACTTCTGCCCTGGAGACGCTTAATTGAAACTGGCCTTGGTCGGTGACATCGGTGGGACCAACGCACGTTTCGCGTTGTGGAAAAACCAGCAGCTGGAATCGGTCCAGGTGCTGGCGACCGCAGACTTCCCCAGTCCGGAAGAGGCCATCGGCCTCTATCTGAGCGGCTTGGGGCTGGCGCCTGGCGCGATCGGTTCGGTGTGCCTGTCGGTGGCAGGTCCCGTGAGCGGCGATGAATTCAAGTTCACCAACAATCACTGGCGCCTGAGTCGCAAGGGCTTTTGCCAGGCCTTGCAGGTTGATCAGCTGTTGTTGGTCAACGACTTCTCGGCCATGGCCCTGGGCATGACCCGTTTGCAGCCCGGCGAATTCCGCGTGGTCTGCGAAGGCACGCCGGAGCCATTGCGCCCGGCGGTGGTGATTGGTCCGGGCACGGGGCTGGGCGTCGGCACCTTGCTCGATTTGGGCGAAAACCGCTTCGCCGCATTGCCGGGCGAGGGCGGTCACGTCGATCTGCCATTGAGCAGTCCCCGTGAAACCCAACTCTGGCAGCACATCTTTAACGAAATTGGCCATGTCAGTGCCGAAACAGCACTGAGCGGTGGCGGCTTGCCCCGCGTCTACCGGGCAATTTGCGCGGTGGACGGGCACACGCCGGTGCTCGATACGCCGGAAGCCATCACCGCTGCCGGGCTGGCGGGCGATCCGATTGCCGTGGAAGTGCTTGAGCAGTTCTGCTGCTGGCTCGGTCGCGTGGCCGGCAACAACGTGCTGACCACCGGTGGGCGTGGTGGCGTGTACATCGTTGGCGGAGTGATTCCGCGCTTTGCCGATTTCTTCCTCGAAAGCGGTTTCGCCCGCTGCTTCGCCGACAAGGGTTGCATGAGCGATTACTTCAAGGGGATTCCGGTGTGGCTGGTGACGGCGCCGTATTCCGGCCTCGTCGGTGCCGGTGTAGCGCTGGAACAGGCTTGATCGCGATTCCCTGTAGGAGCGAGCAAGCTCGCGATGGACGACCTGACACCGCGGGGCATCAGGCTGCCAGCGTTATCGTTGACGACCATCGCGAGCATGCTCGCTCCTACAGGTGTTGTGTGGTGTTTGCAGGTTCGGTGCTTAAGGCAAATCGGCCCAATTCGGTGCCGGTGTAGCGCTGGAACAGGCTTGATCGCGATTCCCTGTAGGAGCGAGCAAGCTCGCGATGGACGACCTGACACCGCGGGGCATCAGGCTGCCAGCGTTATCGTTGACGACCATCGCGAGCTTGCTCGCTCCTACAGGTGTTGTGTGGTGTTTGCAGGTTCGGTGCTTAAGGCAAATCGGCCCAATTCGGTGCCGGTGTAGCGCTGGAACAGGCTTGATCGCGATTCCCTGTAGGAGCGAGCAAGCTCGCGATGGACGACCTGACACCGCGGGGCATCAGGCTGCCAGCGTTATCGTTGACGACCATCGCGAGCTTGCTCGCTCCTACAGGTGTTGTGTGGTGTTTGCAGGTTCGGTGCTTAAGGCAAATCGGCCCACTTCGGTGCCGGTGTAGCGCTGGAACAGGCTTGATCGCGATTCCCTGTAGGAGCGAGCAAGCTCGCGATGGACGACCTGACACTGCGGGGCATCAGGCTGCCAGCGTTATCGTTGACGACCATCGCGAGCTTGCTCGCTCCTACAGGTGTTGTGTGGTGTTTGCAGGTTCGGTGCTTAAGGCAAATCGGCCCAATTCGGTGCCGGTGTAGCGCTGGAACAGGCTTGATCGCGATTCCCTGTAGGAGCGAGCAAGCTCGCGATGGACGACCTGACACTGCGGGGCATCAGGCTGCCAGCGTTATCGTTGACGACCATCGCGAGCTTGCTCGCTCCTACAGGTGTTGTGTGGTGTTTGCAGGTTCGGTGCTTAAGGCAAATCGGCCCAATTCGGTGCCGGTGTAGCGCTGGAACAGGCTTGATCGCGATTCCCTGTAGGAGCGAGCAAGCTCGCGATGGACGACCTGACACTGCGGGGCATCAGGCTGCCAGCGTTATCGTTGACGACCATCGCGAGCTTGCTCGCTCCTGCAGGGTTGTTGTGTGGTGTTTGCAGTGCATAATCGGCCCAATTCCAATAACAAGGACGCCGCCCGTGAGCTCAGTCAACAAGTCGATTTTGTTGGTCGATGACGATCAAGAGATACGCGAGTTGCTCGACACCTACCTGACCCGCGCGGGTTTCCAGGTGCGTGCCACCGCCGATGGCGCCGGTTTTCGCCTGGCGCTGAACGACGCACCGGCCGATCTGGTGATCCTTGATGTGATGCTGCCCGACGAAGACGGCTTCAGCCTGTGCCGCTGGATTCGCCAGCATCCACGCCAGGCGCAGGTGCCGATCATCATGCTCACCGCCAGTTCCGATGAAGCCGACCGTGTCATCGGCCTGGAGCTGGGCGCCGACGATTACCTCGGCAAACCGTTCAGCCCACGGGAGTTGCAGGCGCGGATCAAGGCGTTGCTGCGCCGCGCGCAGTTCGGCCAGGAGCGTAACGGCGGCGAGGTGCTGGCCTTCGATGACTGGCGCCTGGACATGGTCAGCCACCGGTTGTTTCACATCGACGGCGAAGAGGTGATTCTCTCGGGCGCCGACTTCGCGCTGCTGAAACTGTTCCTCGATCACCCGCAGGAAATCCTCGACCGCGACACCATCGGCAACGCCACCCGTGGCCGTGAACTGATGCCCCTTGATCGCATTGTCGACATGGCGGTCAGCCGGTTGCGCCAGCGTCTGCGCGACACGGAAAAACCGCCACGGCTGATCCGCACCGTACGTGGCAGTGGCTACCAATTGGCGGCCAACGTGGTTGCCGGCAATGGTCACTGAGATTTTCCGCACGCTTGCCGCCAAGGTGCCGATGCCGCGCTCGCTGCTCGGTCGAATGTTGCTGTTGACCCTGCTGGCGGTGTTGTTCGCCCAGGCGTTGTCGAGCGTGATCTGGGTGTCGCAGCTGCGTGCCTCGCAGCTCGAAGGCCTGGTCACCAGCGCCCGCAGCCTGGCCCATTCGATGACGGCCAGTGTCAGTTATTTCCGTTCGTTGCCGGTGGCGTTTCGGCCCCTGGTGCTCGATCAGTTGCGCAGCATGGGTGGCACCCGGTTCGTGGTGACACTCAATGACAAACCCCTGGGCATGGAAGTGCTGCCCATCACTCCGCGCAAAGCGGCGGTGATCAAGGCGGTGGACGAGGTGCTGCGCCAGTCCCTTGGTCAGGACGCGGACATCTCGGTGACCTTCGTCAGCCCGGAGGACCTGCGCATCTTCAATGGCGGCCTGAAGCTCGATGAGCTGCCGCGATCCTGGGCGCACTACGCGCTGACCCTGGAGCCGGTGAACCCACCGGTGCTGGTTACACAGATCCAGATGGCGCCGGGCGAATGGCTGTACATCGCCTCGCTGTTGCCCGAGCCCTACACCAGCCTTGAAGAGCAAGGCCTGCCGGCGCAGCAGGTGTGGTTCATCGTCCTCACCAGCGGCTTTTTGCTGTTGTTCATCGGCCTGCTGGTGCATTGGCAGAGTCGACCGCTCAAGCGCCTGGCGCGGGCGGCGCGGGATCTGTCGTTGGGGGCAGACGTGGAACCCGTGGCCGAAGGCGGTGGCAGCGAAGTGGTCGAGGTCGGGCGCGCCTTCAACACCATGCGCGAGCGCATCAGCCGTTACCTGACCGAGCGCAGCCAGTTGTTCAGCGCCATTTCCCACGACCTGCGCACGCCGATCACCCGCTTGCGTTTGCGGGTCGAGCTGCTCGAAGACGAGCAGTTGCAAGCCAAGTTCGGCCGCGACCTGGATGAGCTTGAACTGCTGGTCAAGGGCGCGCTGCAATGCGTGAAAGACACCGACATCCACGAGAACATCGAGCCGGTGGACCTCAATCATGTGCTCGACTGTCTGGTGGAACCGTACCTGGCCCCCAACGGCAATGGTCGCGTCACTCAGCAGGGGCGGGCGCTGGCGGCGTATCCGGGCAAACCGCTGGCGCTCAAGCGCTGCATCGGCAACCTGATCGACAATGCGTTGAAATACGGACAGAACGCGCACCTGCATATCGATGACGATGCAAGTGCATTCATCCTGCATGTCGATGATGAAGGGCCGGGCGTACCGGAACAGCGGCTGGAGCAGGTGTTCGAACCGCATTTCCGCCTGGCCGGGCAGCAGCAGGGTTATGGGCTGGGGCTGGGGATTGCCCGCAACATTGCCCATAGCCATGGGGGCGAGGTCAGCCTGCAGAACCTGCGTGAGGGTGGGTTGCGGGTGACCCTGCAGTTGCCCCGCAGCGTTGACTAGTCAGACCGCGTTATCGTTCATCGCGGGCAAGCCCGCTCCCACAGGGGGTTGCGTCATACACAGATCCAATGTGGGAGCGAGCCTGCTCGCGAAGGCGTCAGATGATTCAACACCTTCCTCAAGATGAATGTCACAGTCTGGTGACATAACCCACCCCCTTCGTTACAAGCCCGCCTGCGTCCGTTGTTTATGCTGCCCCACAGTCATAACAACAAAAAAGGTACGCCATGGACACCTTCCAACCCGCCTTCAGCAGTTGGCTGAAGGCACCTGCCCATCAGCAATGGCTTGCCGCCGAAGGCTTGCGCCTGCTGGCGTTTGCCAAGGCTTCGAAGCTGCCTGAAGGCTTCGGCAACCTCGATGAAAAAGGTCGACTTCCGACCAATGCACAAGCCTGGACCATGAACACCGCGCGCATGACCCACAGCTTCGCCATGGCCCATATCCAGGGTTTGCCGGGCTTTGCCGAACTGGTGGATCACGGTGTCACGGCACTGCGCGGGCCGTTGCGTGATGGGATTCACGGCGGCTGGTTCGCGGCTGCCGAACATCGCGACGGCGACACCGGCAAGAACGCCTACCTGCATGCCTTCGTCGCGCTGGCCGCGAGTTCTGCAGTGGTGGCGCAACGTCCCGGGGCGCAGGCCTTGCTCGATGATGCCATCGACATCATCGACACCTACTTCTGGAGCGAAGAAGAGGGCGCCATGCGTGAGTCCTTCAATCGCGACTGGAGCGAAGAGGAGGCGTACCGGGGCGCCAACAGCAACATGCACGCCACCGAAGCCTTCCTTGCCCTGGCCGATGTCACCGATGACACCCGCTGGCTGAGTCGCGCCCAACGGATTGTCGAGCGCGTGATCCATGGCCACGCCGCCGCCAACGACTACCTGGTGATCGAGCATTTCGACCGCGCCTGGCAGCCGCTGCGGGACTACAACCGCGACAATCCGGCCGACGGCTTCCGCCCCTACGGCACCACGCCGGGTCACGGTTTCGAGTGGGCGCGGCTGTTGCTGCATCTCGAGGCTTCGCGGGTGAGAGTGGGGATGTCAGCGCCGGGCTGGCTGGTCGCCGACGCGCAAAAACTCTTCGAGCACAATTGCCGTCACGGCTGGAGCACCGATGGTGCGCCGGGGATTGTCTATACCCTGGACTGGGACAACAAAGCGGTGGTCCGCCATCGCCTGCACTGGACCCATTGCGAAGCCAGTGCCGCCGCCAGTGCCTTGCTCAGGCGTACCGGTCAAGAGCAATACGAGCAGTGGTACCGGCTATTCTGGGAATTCTGTGACAGTCATTTCATCGACCGCTGTGATGGTGGCTGGCATCACGAGCTCGACCCGCAAAACCGCCCGAGTGCCGATATCTGGCCCGGCAAACCTGACCTTTACCACGCCTGGCAAGCCGTGCTGATTCCGCGCCTGGCGCTGGCGCCCAGCATGGCCACGGCGCTGGCGCAGCAGTCCCAGAGCGGTTCTATGTAACCATACGGTGACATTCGCGCATCCCTTCGTTACCTGCGAGGGGATATCCCCTGTTTAGAATCCTGTGCAGCGCAAGCAACAGACTTGCATGCATAACAACAAGAAAGGTACTCCCGGATGAATGCGATTTCTCGCCTCGCTACTGTCATTTCTCTCGCTTCCTTGTCTGCGCTCCCCCTCAGTGTCCTGGCTGCCGAATCCAAGGGTTCCGTTGAAGTCGTTCACTGGTGGACCTCCGGTGGTGAAAAGGCTGCGGTCGATGTCCTGAAGGCCCAGGTCGAAAAGGACGGCTTCACCTGGAAGGACGGCGCAGTCGCCGGTGGTGGCGGTTCCACGGCCATGACCGTACTGAAAAGTCGCGCCGTGGCCGGCAATCCGCCAGGCGTTGCCCAGATCAAAGGTCCGGACATCCAGGAGTGGGGCAGCACCGGCCTGCTCAGCACCGATGCGTTGACGGAAGTATCCAGGGCGGAAAACTGGGATGGCCTGCTGTCGAAAAAGGTCTCCGACACCGTCAAGTACGAAGGTGACTACGTCGCCGTGCCGGTGAACATCCACCGCGTCAACTGGCTGTGGATCAACCCGCAAGTGTTCAAGAAAGCCGGGATCGAAAAAGCCCCGACGACCCTCGAAGAATTCTATGCCGCCGGCGACAAGCTCAAGGCCGCAGGCTTCATCGCGCTCGCCCACGGCGGTCAGCCTTGGCAGGACAGCACCGTGTTCGAGGACGTGGTGCTCTCGGTCATGGGCGCTGACGGCTACAAGAAAGCCCTGGTCGACCTCGACCAGAAAACCCTGTCCGGCCCGGAGATGACCAAGTCGTTCGCCGAGCTGAAAAAAATCACCACCTACATGGACCCGAACCGCGCTGGTCGTGACTGGAACATCGCCGCCGCTGACGTCATCAATGGCAAGGCCGGCATGCAGATGATGGGCGACTGGGCCAAGAGCGAGTGGACCGCCGCGAAGAAAGTCGCTGGCAAGGACTACCAGTGCGTGGCGTTCCCGGGCACGGAAAAGGCCTTCACCTACAACATCGACTCCCTGGCGGTGTTCAAGCTCAATGCCGATCGCAAGGGCGACATCGCTGCCCAGCAAGACTTGGCCAAAGTGGCGTTGGGTACCGACTTCCAGAAAGTCTTCAGCATGAACAAGGGTTCCATCCCGGTGCGTAACGACATGCTGAACGAAATGGACAAGATCGGCTTCGACGAGTGCGCGCAGAAGTCGGCGAAGGACTTCATCGCGGACGACAAGACCGGCGGCCTGCAACCGAGCATGGCACACAACATGGCCACTTCCCTGGCCGTGCAGGGCGCGATCTTCGACGTGGTCACCAACTTCATGAACGACAAGGACGCGGACCCGGCCAAGGCCAGCGCCCAACTGGCATCGGCTGTCAAAGCGGCCCAGTGAGGTCCCCCCTCCTCTGTAGGAGCGAGCATGCTCGCGATAGCCGACTGACATTCAACATCGGTGTCGACTGATATACCGCTATCGCGAGCTTGCTCGCTCCTACAGGGGATCGCACCCCAATCCTTTCATCTAAACCTGGATTATCCCGATGAGCTCTGTGGCGGTTTTCAGCAAAGCCTCACCGTTCGATGCGCTGCAACGCTGGCTACCCAAGTTGGTACTCGCGCCGAGCATGCTGATCGTGCTGGTTGGCTTTTACGGTTACATCATCTGGACGTTCATTCTGTCCTTCACCAACTCCAGCTTCATGCCGAGCTACAAGTGGGTCGGCCTGCAGCAATACATGCGCCTGCTGGACAACGACCGCTGGTGGGTCGCGAGCAAGAACCTCGCGTTGTTCGGTGGCATGTTCATCGGCATCAGCCTGGTGCTGGGCGTGCTCCTCGCCGTGCTGCTGGATCAGCGCATTCGCAAGGAAGGTTTCATCCGCACCATCTATCTGTACCCGATGGCGCTGTCGATGATCGTCACCGGTACCGCATGGAAATGGCTGCTCAACCCAGGCCTGGGCCTGGACAAAATGCTGCGTGACTGGGGCTGGGAAGGCTTTCGTCTCGACTGGCTGGTGGATCAGGATCGCGTCGTCTACTGCCTGGTGATCGCCGCCGTGTGGCAAGCCTCCGGGTTCGTCATGGCGATGTTCCTCGCCGGCCTGCGCGGTGTCGATCAGTCGATCATCCGTGCCGCGCAAGTCGACGGTGCGAGCCTGCCGACCATCTACCTGAAGATCGTTTTGCCGAGCCTGCGCCCGGTGTTCTTCAGTGCCTTCATGATCCTGGCGCACATCGCGATCAAGAGCTTCGACCTGGTCGCGGCGATGACCGCGGGCGGTCCGGGTTACTCCTCCGACCTGCCAGCGATGTTCATGTATTCCTTCACCTTCAGCCGTGGCCAGATGGGTATCGGTTCGGCCAGCGCCATGCTGATGCTCGGTGCCGTGCTGACCATCCTCGTGCCGTACCTGTACTCCGAGCTGCGAGGCAAACGCCATGACTGATCGAATTGGAAAACCCGGCATCGGTTTCAGCCGCATCGCCATCTACGCAACCCTGTTGCTGGCTGCGGCGGTGTACCTGATCCCGCTGATCGTGATGCTGCTGACCAGCTTCAAATCCCCGGAAGACATCCGCACCGGCAACCTGTTGAGCTGGCCGACCGTGATCGACGGCATCGGCTGGATCAAGGCCTGGGACGTGGTCGGCGGCTACTTCTGGAACTCGGTGAAAATCACCGTACCGGCGGTGCTGATCTCGACCTTCATCGGGGCCATGAACGGGTATGTGCTGTCGATGTGGCGCTTCCGTGGTTCGCAACTGTTCTTCGGCCTGCTGCTGTTCGGCTGCTTCCTGCCGTTCCAGACCGTGCTGTTGCCGGCCTCGTTCACCCTCGGCAAGTTCGGCCTGGCCAACACCACCGCCGGCCTGGTGCTGGTGCACGTGGTCTACGGCCTGGCGTTCACCACGCTGTTCTTCCGCAACTACTACGTGAGCATTCCGAATGCGCTGGTCAAGGCCGCAAGGCTCGATGGCGCGGGCTTCTTCACGATCTTCCTGAAGATCCTGCTGCCGATGTCGATCCCGATCGTGATGGTCTGCCTGATCTGGCAGTTCACCCAGATCTGGAACGACTTTCTGTTCGGCGTGGTCTTCGCCAATGGCGATGCCCAGCCAATTACCGTGGCCCTGAACAACCTGGTCAACACCAGCACCGGGGTCAAGGAATACAACGTTGATATGGCCGCCGCGATGATCGCCGGGCTGCCGACACTGCTGGTCTACATATTCGCTGGCAAGTATTTCCTGCGTGGGCTGACGTCCGGCGCGGTCAAGGGGTGAAACATGGCAACTCTCGAATTACGCAACGTCAACAAGACCTACGGCCCTGGCCTGCCGGACACCCTGAAAAACATCGAGCTGAAAATCGATGACGGTGAGTTCCTGATCCTGGTCGGCCCGTCGGGCTGCGGCAAATCGACCTTGATGAACTGCATCGCCGGCCTGGAAACCATCAGTGGCGGTGCGATCCTGGTAGACGACGCCGACATCAGCGGCATGAGCCCCAAGGATCGCGACATTGCCATGGTGTTCCAGTCCTACGCGCTGTATCCGACCATGAGCGTGCGCGACAACATCGCCTTCGGCCTGAAGATCCGCAAAATGCCGACCGCTGAAATCGACGAAGAAGTCGCTCGGGTTTCCAGGCTGTTGCAGATCGAACACCTGCTCAGCCGCAAGCCCGGGCAACTCTCCGGTGGTCAGCAGCAACGTGTGGCGATGGGCCGTGCCCTGGCGCGGCGGCCGAAGATTTATCTGTTCGACGAGCCGTTGTCCAACCTCGACGCCAAGCTGCGGGTCGAGATGCGTACCGAAATGAAACTGATGCACCAGCGCCTGAAAACCACCACGGTCTACGTGACCCACGACCAGATCGAAGCCATGACCCTGGGCGACAAAGTGGCGGTGATGAAGGACGGGATCATCCAGCAGTTCGGTTCGCCGAAAGACATCTACAACAACCCGGCCAATCTGTTCGTGGCGAGCTTCATCGGTTCGCCACCGATGAACTTCATCCCGCTGCGCCTGCAGCGCAAGGACGGTCGTCTGCTGGCGTTGCTCGACAGTGGCCAGGCCCGTTGCGAATTGCCGCTGGGCATGCAGGACGCCGGACTCGAGGATCGCGAAGTGATCCTCGGCGTGCGCCCTGAGCAGATCATCCTGGCCAACGGCGAAGCGAACGGTTTGCCGACCATTCGTGCCGAAGTCCAGGTCGCCGAGCCGACCGGGCCCGACACCCTGGTCTTCGTCAATCTCAACGACACCAAGGTCTGCTGCCGCCTGGCCCCGGACGTAGCGCCAGGCGCGGGCGAGACGCTGACCCTGCAATTCGACCCGGCGAAAGTGCTGCTGTTCGATGCGAAAACGGGTGAGCGACTGGGGGGCGCTGGCGTAGCGAAAGCCGCATCACACGCTGACAACGTCGCCCAATTCAAAGGCCGTTGAAGATCAAACCTGTAGGAGCGGGTGCCCGCTTGCGGCAAGCTCGCGATGGACGTCAACGATGACACTGGAAACCTGACACCCCACGGTGTTCTCAGGTTTCTCGCGAGCATGCTCGCTCCTACAGAGGGGAGAGGGGGGATTCGCAATGCGCGGCCTGTCGCGCATTGCACCGGATGTAACCGCGTTGGAAAAGAAAAGTTAATAACAATAAGACGAGGATGTAGGGATGAAGATGAAGAACAAGGCCCGGTTGATCTGCCAGGTGTCAGCAGCGGCAGCACTGGTTCTGGCCGGCAATGCGATGGCCGATGAAGCGTTCAGCTCCGACTCCAGATGGATGACGGGCGATTGGGGTGGCGAGCGAACCAAACTGATCGAGCAAGGCATCGACATCAAGATGGACTACGTCGGTGAAGTCGGCGGCAACCTGCATGGCGGTTTCAACGATGACAAGACCGCGCGCTATGCCGACCAGTTTGGCCTGGGCGCGGCACTGGACCTGGAGAAACTGTTCGGCTGGGATAACACCCAGGCCAAGATCCAGCTCACCAACCGTAACGGTGAGAACATCTCCAATGACCGTATCGGCGACCCGCGTGCCGGCACCCTGAGTTCCTCCCAGGAAGTCTTCGGGCGTGGCCATATGGTGCGTCTGACCCAGTTGTGGATTCAGCACCAGTTCTTCGACAACAAACTGGACATCAAGGCCGGTTACTTCGGTGAAGGCGAAGACTTCAACACCTTCCCGTGCGAGTTCCAGAACCTAGCGTTCTGCGGATCCCAGGTGGGTAACTGGGCGACCAACATCTGGTACAACTGGCCGGTCAGCCAGGCGGCGATCCGCGTGAAGTACAACATCAACGACGAGCTCTACGCGCAGATCGGCGCGTACAACCAGAACACCTCGCAACTGGAGCACGGCAACGGCTTCAAGCTCAGTGGCAGTGGCACCAATGGCACCGTCCTGCCGGTCGAGCTGGTCTGGTCGCCGAAGGTCAACAGCCTGCCGGGCGAGTACCGTGTCGGTTACTACAAAAGTACCTCCGATGCCGCGGACGTTCTCAAGGACGACAACGGTCAGGATGCTGCGACCACCGGCAACCCTTATCGCGTTCACGATAGCAAGCACGGCTACTGGTTCGTCGCGCAGCAACAACTGACCAGCCACAACGGTGACGCTTCTCGCGGTCTGAACATCGCGGCCAACGCCACTTTCCACGACAAGGACACCAACTTCATCGACAACTACCAGTCGTTGATGTTTGTCTACAAGGGGCCGTTCGATGCTCGTCCGAAGGATGACGTGGGCATCGGTTTCGCCCGTATCCATGTCAACGATGACGTGAAGAAAAACACCGAGTTGGTCAACGCGTCCAATGGCGTTTCGGATTACGACAATCCGCTGTTCTCGCCCATTCGTGAAACCGAATACAACTACGAGATCAACTACGGCGTCCACGTAACCAACTGGCTGACCGTACGTCCCAACCTGCAATACATCACGCATCCGGGTGGTGTGGATGAAGTCGATAACGCGCTGGTGGCCGGCTTGAAAATTCAGTCGGTGTTCTGACGCGTCTGCGATAAGCTGCTCTCCATGTGCGCATATTTGCGGACAGCCATGGCTGTCCGCTTTTTTTTGCCGGCCGCGCACCCCGGTGACAGATGACTTTCAGGACCGTGGCACATGCTTGAGCATCCGCTACAACGCTTCTTCAAATCCTTGCGCGAACGACCGGTGTTTGCGTGGGAGCGCTATCAGAAGCGCGACGTGTTGGTGATCGATCATCCGCTGTGTCAGGCGGTGTTCAGTCGTCAGGGCGCGCAGTTGCTGCACTTCCAGCCCAAGGGTCAGAAACCCTGGCTATGGTGCGCGGCGAAGTGGCCGCAAGTGGGTGCCATTCGTGGTGGCGTGCCGGTGTGCTGGCCGTGGTATGGCCGTCATCCGAGCGAGAATGCATGGCCGTCTCATGGCTGGGCACGTTTGCTCGACTGGAAGTTGATCGACAGCAGCAGTGACGATGAAGGTGTGCGTTTGCACTGGCGGCTTGAGTTGTGCGACTGGCAGGTAGACCTTCACGCGCATCTGGGTGAACGTATGGAACTGCGCCTGAGTACCGAGCACCAGGACGACATGCCATGCCAATTGAGCCAGGCTTTGCACGCCTACTGGCGTATTGGCGACGTCGGTGAGGTAGCGCTGTCTGGACTCGACGGCGCGCAAGGTTACGACCACTTGAACCGGCAGGTTTGCCAGCAGGAAGGCGAGTTGCGCGTGGACGGCGGCTGTCAGCGAGTGTTCCAGCATGACGGCGAGTTGCAGCTCAACGACCATGCCTGGCAACGGGCGCTGTGCATTGATACCGGGGAAATGGCAGACACGGTGGTGTGGCATCCCGGTTCACGTCCGTTGCTGGGCGTTACCTGGAACGAGATATCCGAATTTGTCTGTGTGGAGGCGGCGAGCGGTGGCACCGACAGCCTGTGCCTTGCGCCCGGGGAGCGGGCGCATTTGAGCTTGCAGGCGCGGGTGGGGGCTTGATTCTGCGGTGTTGCGGCCAACCCCTTCGCGAGCAGGCTCGCTCCCACAATGGATCCTCAGTGGACACAGTATTGGTGTTCAACACATATCCACAGTGGGAGCGAGCCTGCTCGCGAAGAGGCCGGGACAGACAGTAAAGATTTCGGGCTAGTTGAACTCATCACCCACCGGATACCGGCTGGCATTCAAGCTTTCCTTGATCTTGCGCAAATGCGGCTGGAAATCCACGCCCCGGCGCAAGGTCATGCCAGTGGCGAGCACGTCCAGCACGGTCAGCTGAATGATCCGCGACGTCATTGGCATGTAGATGTCGGTGTCTTCCGGCAGCGGAATGTTCAGGCTCAGGGTGCTGGCCTTGGCCAGCGGCGAGTTCTCGGCGGTCAGGCCAAGTACCGAGGCACCGTTTTCCCGGGCGATGCGCGCCACTTCCACCAGTTCGCGGGTGCGGCCGGTGTAGGAAATGATCACGAACAACTCGCCGGTGTGGGCTACCGAGGCAATCATGCGCTGCATCAGTACATCGGCGTGGGCCGTGACGGCGAGGTTGAAACGGAAGAATTTGTGCTGCGCATCCAGTGCCACCGGGGCCGAGGCGCCGAGGCCGAAGAAGTGGATCTGCCGGGCCTGGATCAGCAGGTCGACGGCGCGGCTGATCAGGTTCGGGTCCAGTGCCTGGCAAGCGCTGTCCAGCGAGGCGATGGCGCTGCCGAAGATCTTCTGGGTGTAGGCCTCCGGATTGTCGTCGGCTTCCACCGCACGGCTGACGTAGGCGGCGCCACTGGCCAGGCTCTGGGCCAGTTGCAGTTTGAGCTCGGGGTAGCCGCTGACGCCGAAGGAACGGCAGAAACGGTTGACCGTCGGTTCGCTGACCGAGGCGGCCTGGGCGAGGGCGGCGATGCTGAAGCGGGTGGCCTGCTGCGGGTTGAGCAGGATCACTTCGGCGACTTTGCGTTCGGCCTTGTTCAGCTCTTCAAGGCGATTCTGGATTTGCTCCAGTAGATTTCGCACGCGGTCCATATAAGTATCCTTGATTCACCGGCACCGATAAGCGCGCGGCTAATGCAAAAAGGGCCTTTGGTGAGGCCCGTAACGGTGGCCTATCCTACTGATGGCTCCGACCGACCACCACTCGGAATCTACATTTTGCAAAAATGTTGTGGTTATTACTACATTTTCCCTTGAGTGATGCCTTGAAAAAAGGTATTTGTAGCTTAACTTGATAAAAGAACAAACATCATGCTCTCGATTACGGTTGAACCGTGCACCTTTGCCTTGTTCGGCGCCCTGGGCGATCTGGCCTTGCGCAAGCTGTTTCCTGCCCTTTATCAACTCGACGGCGCAGGCCTGCTGCACGAGGACACGCGCATCATCGCGTTGGCCCGTGAGGCTGGCAGCGAGCAGGAACACCTGGCGTTCATTGCCTCCGAGCTGCGCCGCTATGTCGGTGCCAAAGAGCTGGACGAGGCGGTGGTCGAGCGTTTTCTGGCACGCCTGAGCTACCTGCACGTCGACTTCCTCAACTCCGAAGATTACGTGGCCCTGGCCGAATCCGCCGGCAGTGCGCAGCGGGTCATCGCCTACTTTGCGACCCCGGCCGCCGTCTATGGCGCGATTTGCGAGAACCTGGCCAAGGTCGGCCTGGCGGCAAACACCCGCGTGGTCCTGGAAAAGCCCATCGGTTCCGACCTGGAATCCTCGCGCAAGGTCAATGACGCCGTGGCGCAGTTCTTCCCGGAGAACCGCACCTACCGCATCGACCACTACCTGGGCAAAGAGACCGTCCAGAACCTGATCGCCCTGCGCTTCGCCAACAGCCTGTTCGAAACCCAGTGGAACCAGAACTACATCTCCCACGTGGAAATCACCGTGGCCGAGAAGGTTGGTATCGAAGGCCGCTGGGGTTACTTCGACAAGGCCGGTCAACTGCGGGACATGATCCAGAACCACTTGCTGCAACTGCTCTGCCTGATCGCCATGGACCCGCCGGCCGACCTGTCCGCCGACAGTATCCGCGACGAGAAGGTCAAGGTGCTCAAGGCCCTGGCGCCGATCAGCCCGGAGGGCCTGACCACCCAGGTGGTGCGCGGCCAGTACATCGCCGGCTACAGCGAAGGCAAAGCGGTGCCCGGGTACCTGGAAGAACCCAATTCCAACACCCAGAGCAATACCGAAACCTTCGTTGCCCTGCGTGCCGACATCCGTAACTGGCGCTGGGCCGGCGTGCCGTTCTACCTGCGTACCGGCAAGCGCATGCCGCAGAAGCTGTCGCAGATCGTCATCCACTTCAAGGAACCGTCGCACTACATCTTCGCTCCCGAGCAGCGCCTGCAAATCAGCAACAAGCTGATTATCCGCCTGCAACCGGATGAAGGCATTTCCTTGCGCGTGATGACCAAGGATCAAGGCCTGGATAAAGGCATGCAGCTGCGCAGCGGTCCATTGCAGCTGAATTTTTCCGACACCTGGAGCAGCGCACGGATTCCCGATGCCTACGAGCGGTTGTTGCTGGAAGTGATGCGCGGCAATCAGAACCTGTTTGTCCGTAAAGATGAAATCGAAGCCGCGTGGAAGTGGTGTGACCAGTTGATCGCCGGGTGGAAAAAGTCCGGTGATGCGCCCAAGCCGTACGCGGCCGGGTCCTGGGGGCCGATGAGCTCCATTGCTTTGATCACGCGGGACGGGAGGTCGTGGTATGGCGATATCTAAACTGAAACTGCCTCAAGGCGTCAGCGCCCATGGGTTCAAGAGCCCGGTGCTGCTGGCTGAAAGCCTGGCACTGAACGTGGCGAAGCAGCTGAGCGATGCGATCGACGCCCGGGGCACTGCGACCCTGGTGGTTTCCGGCGGCCGCAGCCCGGTGGCGTTTTTCCAGCACCTGGCCAAGCAGACACTGGACTGGTCGAACGTGGTGGTCAGCCTGGCCGACGAGCGCTGGGTGCCGGTCGAACACGCTGACAGTAACGCCGGCTTGATCAAGAAATACCTGCTGCAAGGCCCCGCGGCCAAGGCGCGGTTCCTGAGCCTGTACAGCGCCAGCGCCAACCTTGAACAGGCGGCCGAGAAGGCTGACCGTTTGCTGTCCGAACTGCCGGCGATTGACGTACTGATCCTCGGCATGGGCGATGACGGCCACACCGCGTCGCTGTTCCCCAACAGTCCGAACCTTGCCGAGGCCCTGCAGGCCGATGGCATTCGTCACTGCTGGCCGATGCTGGCGCCGACTGTGCCGCGTCAGCGCCTGACCATGAGTCGTGCGCTACTGGCCTCGGCCAAGCACAAGGTTCTATCGATTTCCGGTCAGTCCAAGCTGACCACCCTGAGTTTCGCGCTGGCCGGTGACGATGTCGCCGAAATGCCGGTGCGCGCCTTTCTGCAACCCACGTTAGAGATTTACTGGTGCCCATGAGCCAAGGAACAGCCGCTATGACAAACCCATCCCCGACCGTTTCCATGGCGGACAAAGTTGCCCTGATCGACAGCCTCTGCGCGAAAGCGCGGATTCTGCCGGTGATCACCATTGCCCGCGAGCAGGACGTCCTGCCGTTGGCCGATGCCCTTGCCGCCGGTGGCCTGACCGCCCTGGAAGTGACCCTGCGTTCGCAGTTCGGCCTCAAGGCCATCCAGATCCTGCGCGAGCAGCGCCCGGAGCTGGTGACCGGTGCCGGCACCGTGCTCGATCGCCACATGCTGGCGGCGGCGGAAGCGGCGGGCTCGCAATTCATCGTCACGCCGGGCATCACCCGTGATCTGCTGGAAGCGAGCGTCGCCAGCCCGATTCCACTGTTGCCGGGCATCAGCAATGCCTCGGGCATCATGGAAGGCTATGGTCTGGGCTATCGCCGCTTCAAGCTGTTCCCGGCGGAAGTCAGCGGTGGCGTTGCAGCCATCAAGGCGTTGGGCGGCCCGTTCGGCGAAGTGAAATTCTGCCCGACCGGCGGCGTCGGCCCGGCCAATATCAAGAGCTACATGGCGTTGAAAAACGTCATGTGCGTGGGCGGTAGCTGGATGCTTGATCCGGAGTGGATCAAGAACGGCGACTGGGCCCGCATTCAGGAATGCACCGCCGAGGCTTTGGCGCTGCTGGACTGATCGCTTCACCCGACACTTCGTTGTGTGTTCTACGGCTTTACGGTGCGCTTGGTCGGTGCACCGTTTTTTTTTGCCCGCGAAAAGTCGTGGCAATCAATACCTGTAGGAGCGAGCACGCTCGCGATGGACGTGAACGATAACGCGGGGCATCAGGTTGGCCCGAGTCGACTGAGCGACCATCGCGAGCGTGCTCGCTCCTACAGGTACCGGCGTTATCGTTCGACCATCGCGAGTAGGTCAGCACAACTCCGTCAGCGCCGTGGTCAGCCGCGTCATGTGTTCGGCGGTGGTGGTCAGCCCTGGAGTGATACGGATGCACGGACCGCACGCCGCGCCGGTGCGTACTACGGTGAACAGGTTGTAGTCGTTGAGCAGCCGCTCGACCATTGACTGCTGATCGGCCTGGGCGATGAAACGCATGGACGTGATGCCGCAATACAGGCGCGGGTCATCCGGGGTCAGGACTTCAATGCCCGGCAACTGCCGCGCCGCCCTGACCCAGCGGTTGCGCAGATAATTGAGCCGCGTGCCTTTGGCCGCGGCGCCCCCCATCGCCCAATGTTCTTCAAGCACCAGCGGCAGGGTCAGAAGCGCCGGGATGTTGGGGGTGCTGTACGAGGTGCGGGCACGGATGTCGGTCGGCGGAAAATGCATCTCGCCCATGTCCGGGTCAATGTCGGCCAGGCGCTCGGGGGCGATGTAGATGAAGCCGAGCGTCAACGGCGCGCCGATCCACTTGTGCAGGTTGAAACCGGCGAAGTGGATGCCCAGTGCGGTGAGGTCGAATTCGATCTGGCCGAGGGCATGGGCCCCGTCGAGGATGACGTCGATGCCATGTTCCTTCGCAGCGGCTGCAATTGCCTGCACCGGCATCACCAGGCCCGTGCGATGGGTGACGTGGGTCAGGGCCATCAACTTCAGCCGTGGATACCGTGCGAAAGTTTCGCGGTAGGTGTTCAACAGGCTGTCGAAAGTTGCCGGGTGCGCATGTTCGATTTCGACAACTTCAACGCCGCGATTGCGCGCCAGCCAGCGCATGGCGCCTTTGACCGTATCGTATTCCAGGTCGCAGATCAGTACCTGATCGCCGGGCTGGAGCCGATTGTAATTGCGGATCAGCGACTGCAAGCCTTCCGACGCGTTGCGGGTCAGGGCGATGCTGTCGGCGGGTGCGCCAATCAACCTGGCCAGTTGCGCACGGATCTTCAGGCTGTCGTCCTGTTCGAAACGCTGGCGCACGTACACCGAGTTACTGCGGTTGATGAGTTCGATGTTGCGCTGGTATTCCTCGACCACCGTGCGCGACATGCGCCCGAAGTAACCGTTTTCCAGGTTGAGCGGGCCGGGTTCGACATCGTAGCGGTCGGCAAAGGTCTGCCAGAAGGCTTCATCACGGGCGCGGAGGGTGTTGTCGGGCATGGCGTACTCGGTAGGTGATTCAGTGGCGCGGGGCCGGCTTGCCGTGTTTGGCGCGCAGCGGTTCGAGCAAGTCCGACAAACCGTTGTGATCGATTTCCTGCATCAGGGCCAGCAGGCCACCCAACTCGCCATGGGGGAAACCCTCCCGGGCGAACCAGTTCAGGTAAGGGCCGGGCAGGTCGGCAATGATTCGACCCTTGTACTTGCCGAAGGGCATTTCGCGGGTGATCAGCAGTTCGAGTTTTTCAGGGTTCATCGATCAGTCGTCTTGATTCAGTCAGTCTGGAAAATACAGGCATTCTGCATGCAGGCCAAATGACAGATCATGCAAATAAAACGGATACAGATTCTCTGGCGATTGATAACTCTTTGAAAAACAAGAAATAAATTAACGGTTCCAGTCTGGCATGCAGGGTGCACTACTCATTGCATCTTTCATGACACGCGAGGAACCGAAAAATGACCGACATGAACAAAGAAGCGATTTCTGTGCTCAATGACCTGATTGAAACCAGCAAGGACGGTCAGGCGGGGTTCAAGACTTGCGCTGAAGACATCAAGCATCCTGAACTCAAAACCCTGTTTATCAACCGTGCGGCCGATTGCGGGACGGCGGCTGCAGAGTTGCAGTCTGCCGTACGCTCGATGGGCGGCGATCCGCAAACCTCCACCAGTGTCAGCGGCGACCTGCACCGTCGTTGGGTCGACGTGAAGTCGATGTTCACCGGCAAGGGCGAGGAGGCGGTACTCAATGAAGCCGAGCGCGGTGAGGACCACGCAATGAAGGCTTATCGCGATGCCATGGAAAAAATCCACAAGCACAACCTGGCAGGCATTCGTGACCTGGTGGAGCGTCAGTACCACGGCGTCCAGCGTAACCACGACCAGGTCAAAGCCCTGCGTAACCAGGCGCGCGCACGTTCGTAAGCCACGCTGAAACAGCCGCGGGAGCGAGCAAGCTCGCTCCCGCATGGTTTGTTCTTGTCTCGTCAATCAGCCGATGTTGATCGCCGGCAGCTCCGTCAACGTCAGGCTCTGTTGCTTGCGAGGCGCGAGGATTTCCGCCACGCCATCCACTACCAGTTCTTCGCGCTGGTTGAACACGCGGGTGGCAATGCGCACGCGGAACTTCGGCAGTTTTTCCAGGATTTCCAGGCGCACGGTCAGGGTGTCGCCGATCTTTACAGGTTTCTGAAAGCTCATTGTCTGGCCGATGTAGATAGTTCCCGGTCCAGGCAATTCGCAGGCGACCGCCGCGCTGATCAGTGCGCCACTGAACATGCCGTGGGCGATGCGCTCCTTGAACATGGTGCCAGCGGCGTATTCGGCATCCAGGTGTACCGGATTGTGATCGCCGGACATCGCGGCGAACAGCTGGATGTCGCGCTCTTCGACGGTCTTGCTGAAGCTGGCGGTCTGGCCGACTTCGAGGGCTTCGTAAGGGGTGTTGGTAACCTGGGTCATCTGTCTCGATTCCTGTGACGAAATAAAAAATTCACAAAAAACTATTCGGATCGCTGGGGCCGAGGAGTGCTCAAGGCTTGTGCGATCCAGTTCAGCACATCGGCGATGATTTCATCGCGGTTGCTCTCGTTGAACAGTTCGTGGCGCGCCTGCGGGTAAACGGTCAGTTGCAGGTGCTGGCTGCCGGCCGCCCGCAGCGCGGCGGCCAGATCCTTGAGACGTTTGCCTTCGCTCACCGGATCACATTCACCGCCAATCACCAGCAGTGGCAGGCCCGGGTCGATCTGGGCGAGATTGGACGCTTTGCTGATTTGCTGCAAGCCACCGAGCAGGTCGATCCACAGTTGATTGGTGCAGCGGAAACCGCAGAGTGGGTCGTTGACGTACAGGTCGACCTGCGCCGGATCACGACTGAGCCAATCGAACGGCGTGCGTGCCGGTTTGAATTTGTTGTTGAACGAGCCGAACGACAGCCATTCGATCAATGCGCTGCGTCCTTTGCGGCCCTGGCGCAGGCGTTCGAAGCGGGCGATTTGCCGTGCCGCGCGATAAAGCGTCACAGGCTGGAAGTTCGAGCCGCTGAGGATTGCCCCGTGCAGGCTGGCGCTGTGGTGTACCAGATAGGCCTGGGCGATGTAGCTGCCCATGCTGTGGCCGAGCAGCAAGATCGGTACGCCAGGGTGGTGCTGGCCGACGTGTTGGTTGAGGCAGGCCAGGTCGCTCACGACCTTGCACCAGCCGTCGTCATCGGCGAAATGTCCGAGTGTCCCGTTTTCGGCAGTTTTGCCATGTCCACGCAGGTCCGGTGCGCACACGCCATAGCCCTGATCACAGAGTTTTTCCGCCAGAGGTCCATAACGACCGCTGTGCTCGGCCATGCCGTGGGCCAGCAGAATCATTGCCTTGAGGCTCCCGGCGGGAAGCCACTGGTTGACGAAGAGGCGGCTGTGGTCGCTCGTGGTCAGCCAGAAAGAGTCATGGATCATGGCGGTTCCTTTGCATGAGGCTGCCTGGTCGCAAACAGCTCGTTGCAGTTTATAGCGCATCCTTGGCCGGGCGTCCGATTAGCCTACGCCACGGCTGGAAGATTCATACGGTCAATGACGGCCCTGAGCATATTTGCCTGCTACGGCATAGCTGCTAGTGTCCGTGGAGCTCCGCTTTTTGCATTTTTTTTGAAAAGTGACAGAAAAGTGGCCCGGATGGATTCAGGTAAAGAGGACAAGAACAATGCAACCTGATTTCTGGAATGACAAACGCCCGGCCGGCGTCCCCCTGGATATCGATCTGGGGACCTACAAGTCGGTGCTCGAGGTGTTCGAGCGTTCCTGCAAGAAGTTTGCTGACCGCCCAGCGTTCAGCAACATGGGTGTCACCCTGACCTACGCCGAGCTGGAGCGACTGAGCGCTGCTTTCGCTGGCTACCTGCAAGCCCACACCGACCTGGTGCCGGGAGACCGCATTGCCGTGCAGATGCCCAACGTTCTGCATTATCCGATTGCCGTGTTCGGTGCCTTGCGCGCCGGGCTGATCGTGGTCAACACCAACCCGCTGTACACCGCGCGGGAAATGCGTCACCAGTTCAAGGACTCCGGTGCCCGGGCGCTGGTGTACCTGAACATGTTCGGCCAGAAAGTCCAGGAAGTGCTCCCCGACACCGATATCCAGTATCTGATCGAAGCGAAGATGGGCGACCTGATGCCCGCTGCCAGGGGGTGGCTGGTCAACACGGTGGTGAGCAAGGTCAAGAAGATGGTCCCTGGCTATTCCTTGCCCCAGGCTGTTTCCTTCAAGAGTGCGCTGCGCATGGGCCGGGGGCTCGGCATCAAGCCGCTGAACGTCGGTCTCGACGACATCGCCGTGCTGCAATACACCGGCGGCACCACCGGCCTGGCCAAGGGCGCGATGCTGACCCATGGCAACCTGGTGGCGAACATGCAGCAGGCACGGGCCTGCCTCAGCCAGTCGGCCAGGGACGGCCAGCCGTTGTTGCGCGAAGGCCAGGAGGTCATGATCGCGCCGCTGCCGCTTTACCATATCTATGCCTTCACGGCGAACTGCATGTGCATGATGGTCACCGGCAACCACAACGTGTTGATCACCAATCCACGGGACATCGCCGGCTTCATCAAGGAACTGAAGAACTGGCGGTTCTCGGCGTTGCTGGGGCTCAACACGCTGTTCGTCGCGCTGATGGATCACCCGGACTTCAAGAGCCTGGACTTCTCCAGCCTCAAACTCACCAATTCCGGCGGTACTGCGCTGGTCAAGGCCACCGCCGAGCGTTGGGAACAACTGACCGGTTGCCGCATCACCGAAGGCTACGGCCTGACCGAAACTTCGCCGGTGGCCTGCACCAACCCCTACGGCGATCAATCGCGGATCGGTACGGTCGGCATGCCGGTGCCGGGCACCACGTTGAAAGTCATCAGCGATGACGGCGTCGAACAACCATTGGGTGAGCGCGGCGAGCTATGCATCAAGGGCCCGCAGATCATGAAGGGCTACTGGCAGAAACCTGATGCCACCGCCGAGGTACTGGATGCCGAGGGCTGGTTCAAGTCCGGTGACATTGCGGTGATCGACCCGGACGGTTTCGTGCGCATTGTCGATCGCAAGAAGGACATGATCATCGTCTCGGGTTTCAACGTGTACCCGAACGAGATCGAAGACATCGTGATGGCTCACCCTAAAGTTGCCAACTGTGCGGTCATCGGTGTGCCGGATGAAAGGTCGGGAGAGGCGGTGAAGTTGTTCGTGGTGGCCCGAGAAGCGGGCGTCAGCCTTGAAGAGCTGAAGGCCTACTGCAAGGAGAACTTCACGGCGTACAAGGTACCCAAGCACATCGTGCTGCGTGAGTCGTTGCCGATGACACCGGTGGGCAAGATCCTGCGGCGGGAGTTGCGTGACATTGCCTGACCGGTGAATGGCCGATCCCTGTCCTGTAGGAGCGAGCATGCTCCGGGCGGCGTTCCGACGATGGACGTCAACGATAACGCGTGCTGTCTGAATGATCGCGTTGCCCGGACGTTTTTCGCGAGCATGCTCGCTCCTACAGGTTTAAGCGAAAGCCCCGACTTTCGGGGCTTTCAGGGGTGTATAGAATTTTTGCTCTAAAATGACCGCCTTCAAGTCTTGAGTCATAAAAGTGACCGTAGAGGCCGCTTTTGGCTCTAGTCGACCCTTGGCAAAGCTGCTACTCTCGGCGCGCTTTGTGACTTCTCGGCCTTCTATCAGCCAGATTCACCAATGGCCAAACACCAATAATAATCGCATCAAATGCGGTGCTGAATTCGCGTTGCTGAGGAGTGGGCTTCCATGATCGAAGACTTTTGGAAGGATAAGTACCCAGCTGGGATTGCTGCTGACATCAATCCAGACGAGTATCCGAATATTCAGGCAGTGTTGAAGCAATCCTGCCAACGCTTCGCCAACAAGCCGGCATTCAGCAATCTGGGCAAAACACTCACCTACGGTGAGCTGTACGAATTGTCCGGTGCGTTTGCCGCTTACCTGCAACAGCATACCGATTTGCAGCCCGGCGATCGAATCGCCGTGCAACTGCCCAACGTGCTGCAGTACCCGGTTGCCGTCTTCGGCGCCATCCGCGCCGGGCTGATCGTGGTCAACACCAACCCGCTGTACACCGCACGGGAAATGGAGCACCAATTCAACGACTCCGGTGCCAAGGCCCTGGTTTGCCTGGCCAACATGGCGCACCTGGCGGAAACCGTGGTGCCGAAAACCGGCGTCAAGCACGTGATCGTCACCGAAGTCGCCGACCTGCTGCCGCCGCTCAAGCGCTTGCTGATCAACAGCGTCATCAAGTACGTGAAGAAGATGGTACCGGCCTATCACTTGCCAAAAGCCGTCAAGTTCAATGACGTGCTGAGCAAAGGCCTGGGCCAGCCAGTGGCGGAAGCCAACCCGCTCAGCAGCGATGTCGCGGTGCTGCAATACACCGGCGGCACCACCGGCGTTGCCAAGGGCGCGATGCTGACCCACCGCAACCTGGTGGCGAACATGCTGCAGTGCAAGGCGCTGATGGGGTCGAACCTCAATGAAGGTTGCGAGATCCTGATCACGCCGCTGCCGCTGTACCACATCTATGCGTTCACCTTTCATTGCATGGCGATGATGCTGGCGGGCAACCACAACATCCTGATCAGCAACCCGCGCGACCTGCCGGCGATGGTCAAGGAACTGTCGAAGTGGAAGTTCAGCGGCTTTGTCGGTTTGAACACACTGTTCGTGGCCCTGTGCAACAACGAAGGCTTCCGCAAGCTGGATTTCTCCGCGCTGAAAGTGACCTTGTCCGGCGGCATGGCCCTGCAACTGGCCGCGGCCGAGCGCTGGAAAGCGGTGACTGGTTGCGCCATCTGCGAAGGCTACGGCATGACCGAAACCAGCCCGGTGGCGACAGTGAACCCGATCCAGCACATCCAGGTCGGCACCATCGGCATTCCGGTTCCGTCGACCCTGTGCAAAGTCGTCAACGATGCCGGTGTCGAGCAGCCATTGGGCGAAATCGGCGAGCTGTGCGTGAAGGGCCCGCAAGTCATGAAGGGTTACTGGAAGCGCCAGGAAGCCACCGATGAAATTCTCGACAGCGAAGGCTGGTTGAAGACCGGTGATATCGCGCTGATCCAACCCGATGGCTACATGCGCATTGTCGATCGCAAGAAAGACATGATCCTGGTGTCCGGTTTCAACGTGTATCCGAACGAGCTCGAAGACGTGCTGGCTACCTTGCCGGGCGTGCTGCAATGCGCGGCCATCGGAATACCGGACGAGAAGTCGGGCGAGGCGATCAAGATTTTCATCGTGGCCAAGCCGGGCGTGACCCTGACCAAGGAACAGGTGATGGAGCACATGCGCGCCAATGTCACCGGCTACAAGGTCCCGCGCTCCGTGGAGTTCCGCGACGCTCTGCCAACCACCAACGTCGGCAAGATCCTGCGTCGTGAATTGCGCGATGAAGAACTGAAGAAGATCAACGCGAAGAAAGCCACCGCGTAATCAACAAGAAGCCCCGCAGATGCGGGGCTTTCTGTTGGTCGACTGGCAACACCGATCCTCTGTAGGAGCGAGCATGCTCGCGAAAAACCTCCAGATTACGCGTTCATTCAGGCAGCCCGCGTCATCGTTGACGTCCATCGCGAGCAGGCTCGCTCCTACAGGAATGATGTTTATTGGCGAAACGACGCGAAGTTGACGTTGGTCCCCGCCGGACGCATGTCCTGCAGGAAGGAGTCCTTGTCGGCGCTCAGTTCCAGGCTCAATGCGGCCTTGCGCTTGCCTTGATTGCGCACCACCAGGCCTTCGAGTTTCTCGCGCAGGAACACGGTCGGCACTTTCAGGTGCAGCAATTCGTCGGTGCTCGGCGTGTGCATCAGCAGGTGAATCCACTCGTACTGACCCACGGCCAGGCGCGATACCGGGATGTCGAACCAAAAGATATTGCGGTTGCGGTTCAATTCGGCGAAGTGGCAGTTGTTGACGCCAAGCACAGCACCGCCGAGTTCCTGGTTTCTGCGGGCAATGGCCTGCTTTTTATCGAGTTTCATAACATTCCTGTGGGATTGGATCTTCAGTGCCATGGCCTGAACGTGTTGCGCATTCTCGGGGGTTGGCCGGCAAACATAAAGCGCAACCTGCACTGAGCGATGAAATGTCACGGTGAAAACAAATGAAACTCCCCGCAAAAGCCCTCGGTCAACCTTGTGTAACGACTTTTCTTCCCATTGAAATGCCTTTGATGAAAAGAAGAAACGGCCACCTCGGATGGCTGTTTTTGTGTCAGCCTGAACTTGCGCATTGAAATTGTTTCAAAGTCGCCAACTGGGCTACCTTGATGAAAGAAAACAGCCCCTGAGTCGCCACGACTTCCACCCAAATCCGTATGCGGCGAATGGAGACGCGAATGATTTTCCCGGACATGAGAGGCTTGCCTTTGCACCGTGTGATGATGCGCACGGTCACCGAGTTCATCGCCGACGAGATGTCGACCTATGCCTCGGCGCTGGCCTATCAAATGCTGTTTTCGCTGTTTCCGTTCATCCTGTTCCTGATTGCCTTGATCGGCTTCCTGCACCTGCCGGATTTTTTCTCCTGGTTGCGCCTGCAATCGGAACTCGTATTGCCACCCCAGGCGCTGGAGCAGGTCAACCCGGTGATCGACCAGTTGCAGCAATCCAAGGGTGGCTTGCTCTCGGTGGGTATCGTGATTGCGCTGTATACAGCCTCCGCCGGTGTACGGCTGATGATGAGCGCGATGAACGCGGCCTACGACGTGGTTGAAGGGCGCCCACTGTGGAAACGCTTTCCATTGTCGATCATCTACACCGTCGGCATTGCCGGCATGCTGCTGATCGCCGCGGCGCTGATGGTGCTCGGGCCGCAGGTGATGGGCTGGATTGCGGCGCAAGTCGGCCTTGAGTACTTTATCGTCACACTCTGGACCATTGCGCGCTGGCCGGTGATCGTGATTCTGCTGATGGTCGCGGTGGCGTTGATGTACTACGTCATGCCCGACGTCAAACAGGAGTTTCGCTTCATCACCCCCGGCTCGGTGCTGGCGGTGGTGGTGTGGATCATTGCCTCCCTGGGCTTCGGTCTGTACGTCAAGGAGTTCGCCAACTACAACGCCATGTATGGCAGTATCGGTGCAATCATCGTGCTATTGCTGTACTTCTACATTTCCGCCGCAGTGCTGCTGCTGGGCGCGGAAATGAACGCGGTGATCGAACACATGTCGCGAGAGGGCAAGGACCCTGGCGAAAAAGTGGCTGGTGAGCATGGGCCTGTCCATGAGGAAAAACACCACGTGTCGGGACTGGGCCGCGATCACTCACACAAACCGACCATCGATGAAACCAGATCATGATTCGTGAAATTCTGAAAATGGGCGATGAGCGCCTGCTGCGCATTGCCCCGCCAGTGCCGGCCGAAATGTTCGACAGCCCCGAGCTGTGGCAACTGATCGATGACATGTTCCAGACCATGGAAAGTGTGGGGGGCGTTGGCCTGGCGGCTCCGCAAATCGGCGTCGACCTGCAGCTGGTGATCTTCGGTTTCGAGCATAGCGAGCGTTATCCGGATGCCGAAGCCGTGCCGCAGACGATCCTGATCAACCCCTTGATCACACCGCTGAGCCCGATCCTGGAAGAGGGATTCGAGGGCTGCTTGTCCGTGCCGGGCCTGCGCGGCGCGGTGCAGCGTTACCAGCAGATTCGCTACGAAGGCTTCGATCCCAAGGGTGAGCCGATTGTGCGTATCGCCTCGGGGTTCCACGCACGGGTGGTGCAGCATGAATGTGATCATCTGATCGGCCGCCTGTACCCGTCGCGCATTACCGACTTCAGCAAGTTCGGCTTCACCGAGGTGATGTTCCCGGGCCTGGACCCAACGCGGACGATTGAACACATCAAAAAACCAAGGTGGGAGCGAGCCTGCTCGCGAAAACGGTCTAACAGTCAGCATTGATGATGACTGACACATCGTCTTCGCGAGCAGGCTCGCTCCCACATTTTTGATCCCGGCTACTTCGGCGCCAACCCCATCGCAATCATCGGCTTGCTGCGCGCATATCGGCTCAAGCGTTCAACCATCGCGTAAGGCATCGGCGGATCGAAAGTAAATCCGCGTCGCTCATAAAACCCGCGCAAATCCGGATGACAGAACAACCACACCGGTTGTTCGCAGTCCTTCACCGCGGCGGCAATCAACCCGGCTGCAATCCCTTGTTCGCGACACTGCGGATCGACAAACAACCCGGTCAGCCAATGCCCGCCGGACACCGGACGCAAACACAGCGCGGCAACGATCCGCTCACGCCGCGCCACCCACAACTGTGCGTCGCGCACGGCCTTCATCGACGATTGGTGAGCGCGGTAGAACTTGTTCATCAAGGGCCATAACGGCTCTTCGAGTCGACTGAAATGAGTGCAGGGCATGATTCGGACTGTCGGTGCGCAAACGGGCGATTATAAAAGAACGCGCCTCCAAGGATAGGTGTATACCTGATCTCACATTCCTTGCGAGTGGAGTACACATCATGTCCAAAGGTCTGGATGCAAAGAAAGCAGACAAGAAAAAGCCGGCGAAAACCGCCATGGAAAAGCGCGCCGACAAGAGAGCGAAAAAGCTGAATGTGTTCGGGCATTGATCCGGCGCTGACCGATCGCTCCCGGGAACGGCGGGAGCGATCGCTCTAAAAACAATCTGCAAGAAATCCCGGTGTCGTTGCTGGACGTGCTTGATAGACGCTAACCCCCGGCAAGCGGCTGAACCGTTTTTGTCCTCAATGATGGCCGACTAGTGGCCTTGCAGGCCCGAAGTTGCTGTCTATGCTCAAATGTAACTAACCATGTCGGCCGTGATGGGCGGTCGATGCAGTGCCGCAAGAGTGCGCAATTGAAGGCACCGACACTCAACGAAAATGGAGCTGTGGGCTAAATGGAATTTGTTTTGAATCTGTTAGGGCTGGCCCGCTTGCGGGCTATCAAGAGAAGGATGTCTTGATGAGCGTGTCGCTATAAGGACCCTCCGATTGATCATCATTTATCACCTGACTAGTCCTTCTTTTTGGAGGAATGCGTGTGCCTGTTCCACGGAACGTAGTGGTGGATTTGAAAGACCTGAAACTTTCATCAATCAAAAAACCGCGCTGAAGGTGATACAACAATGTTCAACCTACATCACAAGGCTGACCTGCTGGAAATCGAACGATTCAGCTGTGCGCTGACTGAGGCCAACGCCAAATTGGCGGCGATCAGTCGTTCAATGGCGATGATTGAATTCACCCCGGACGGCATCGTCATCGATGCCAACGAAAACTTTTGCAGTGCCATGGGCTACAGCGCCGACGAGATACGCGGCAAGCATCACCGGGTTTTTTGTGAAGAACGGTATTACCGCAGCGATGACTACACCAGGTTGTGGCGCGACCTGGCGCGGGGCGAGCCGCTGAGCGGGACCTTTTTGCGCCTGCACAAAAGCGGCCGGGAGATCTGGCTCGAAGCCAGCTACATGCCGGTGCTGGGTCCCGACCGCCAAGTAAAAAGCGTGATCAAGGTCGCCACCGACATCACCGCGCGGGTCAACAAGGAGCACGAAAACGAAAGCAGGCTCGCCGCGATCGGCCGCTCCATGGCCGTGATCGAATTCACCCCCGAAGGCAAGGTCATCAGCGCCAACGAAAACTTCCTGAAAACCATGCAGTACTCGCTCAACGAAGTGGTGGGGCAGCATCACAGCCTGTTCTGCCACCGTGCCGAAGCCGAGTCCCAGAACTACCGGAATTTCTGGGCGTCGCTCAACCGTGGCGAATTTCACTCCCATCGTTTCGAGCGCAGAAACAAACAGGGGCAGACGGTATTTCTCGAAGCGTCCTATAACCCATTGTTCGACGCCAAGGGCCGGTTGTACAAAGTGGTCAAGTTTGCCAGCGACATCACTCAGCAGATGACCACCCTGCAAACCGCCGCCGAGTCGGCCCACAGCACCTCGGTGCAAAACGACGTCTGTGCACGCAAAGGTTCCGAGGTGGTGCAGCAGACCGTGCAGATCATTCAGGACATTTCCCGGGACCTGAACGAGGCGGCGCTGAGCATCGATGCCGTGAACAAGCAGTCCGACATCATCGGCACCATTGTGCAGACCATCCGCGGCATTGCCGATCAGACCAACCTGCTGGCGCTCAACGCCGCGATCGAAGCGGCCCGCGCTGGCGAACACGGGCGCGGTTTCGCGGTAGTGGCCGATGAAGTGCGCAGCCTCGCGGCACGCACCAGCCAGGCGACGCTGGAGATTGTCGAGGTGGTGCGCAAGAACCACGACTTGTCGCTGAGCGCGGTATCGAGCATGCAATCGAGTCTGAGTCGAACCGGCCTCGGCGTGGAACTGGCGAACGAGGCAGGGGAGGTGATCCTCGAAATCCAGCAGGGCTCGCGCCACGTGGTGGATGCGATCAGTCAATTCAACTCGACGTTGCAACTGAACTGAGCAAACTACCTGTAGGAGCGAGCAAGCTCGCGATGGCGGCGTGTCAGGCGACGTGGATGTTGGTTGTGCCGGCCTCATCGCGAGCATGCTCGCTCCTACAGGATATGAGCAAATGAAACAGGGTCCCGGTCGAGGGACCCTTTTTTGTCATTGCCCACGCATCGCCTGGAACCGTTCAGATCGCCCCCGCGAGGTCATCTTGCAGCTTGGTGCAACGGCAGAACTGTCAGTTCTGCTAGTTGGCCGCACCTGAGAAGCGCTCTAGAGTGAAAAACGTCGCCCGAGCCACATGTCAGGGCATTTTTCGCAATATCGCCAAGCCGTATCGATGCGAGTGATTTTGCTGCTTGCATCCGAGCCGGATGAGTCAGGGAGAGACACGATGCGCACCTCGAACCTCGCGGCATTCCGTCTGCTGTGGATCATCACCCTTCTTGTTCTGAGCTTCTCGGTGCCGGGTTTTGCCCAGGCGGATCCGGCCAATGTGCGTGCATTGCTGTCGCTGGAGCAAACGAGCGCCAAGGCCGCGCTGAGTCGCAACGCCAACCCCTACCTCAAGCGCCTGATCGACGACAGCCAAAGCGAAGTGATTACCCTGGCCCGCGGGCACGGGCAGGTTGTGCTGGATGAACAGCAATGGCTGGAAATCCCGCTGGAACCGGGGGTGACGGTGCGGGCCAGGAAATTGCACTACACCACCGAGTCGGGAATGGGCGTGTGGGTCGGTGAAGTCCAGTCGGATGACCTGCGCCAGCGCCGGGGGCAGGCGAAGGCGGACCTGTCGCGGGAAGTGGTGGTTGATCCGCAAAACCTCGTGGTGCTGGTGCGCAATGGCGAGCGGATCACCGGAACCGTGAGTGCGGGTGGGCGGCAGTATCAGATTGAACCGGTGGACAAGGGGCAGGTTGCGATTACTCGGATCAAGCCATCGGATAATGGCAAGGATCAGGACGATTCACCCGCCGAGGTCATGAAGCAGACCTTGACCAAGTCAGGCCAAACGGCGCGGCATACCTCTCAACAACCCATTCGAATTCTGACCGTCTACAGCAATGATGTGAAAAACGCCTATGCCGACCCTGTGGCGTTGGGTGTTCAGCGTTTCGAGTATTTCAAGGAAATTGCCAGGGCCAGTGGCGTAACGGTCACTTATGTAAACGCAGGAGTTGAGCACCTTCCCTATGACGAGTCGTCGTTTCCCGGTTGTGATCAACTTGATTGCATGAACAAGCAATTGGCTGAGGTCAGGCGCAACAGCGAGAGCCTGCAAGTACAGTTAAAGGCGCATGTGGTGATGGGGGTGGTAGCAAAAAAACTCACCAGCCGGGGTTGCGGTCTTGCCGGGAGCGTTGGCGCCGACAGTGTCTCTCACAGCGTTGGTTATGCCTGTGCCGGGGAGCGCGGTACCTACGCTCATGAATTGGGTCACGTGATCGGGGCGCATCACAGTGGAATGACGACCCCTTTTGCGTACTCCAGCGCTTTTTGCCAGGGCAGTGTCGAACCCAAGTGGCAAACCATCATGGCCTACTGCGATTCGAACGGTCGGGTAATCGATCTGTTTTCCAACCCCGAGCGAACCTATGAGGGAATCCCGATGGGGGTAGCCGATCGGCATGATAACGCTCGCTCGATCAATAACTGGTACCCCACGCTGGTCGGTCTGTTTCCGCCCCCGGACAATAGCGCGCCTCCCATCGCCAGCGGCTTCGTCGAGCTGGGCCAAAAAGAACTGCCGTTCTCCACCGAGAGCGCGACCCTCAACGGCGCCGCTTCGCGTAACCCCGGCAGCGATGCCCTGCGTTATGAATGGACGCAGACGGCGGGCGTTCCGGCGGTGACGATCGACGATAGCCAAGCGAAGAAAGCCACGGCGAATTTCCCCGAGGTGACGGTGCCCACCGATTACCGGTTCCGCCTGACGGTGGCCAATGCCACCGGCCAGGTGGATGCTACCGAGGTCGGTGTGCGGGTTTACCCCCGTGACATCGGCGCTGCTTGCGAAAACAGCGCGGCCTGGGACCCGGACAGGACCTACTCGATCGTGGGTGAGCAAGTCAGCTATCAGGGTAGTCTGTACCGTCTGCTTACCCAACCTTCGGGGAGTTTTGCCCGACGGCCCCCGGTGGTCTGGTCCGGGCTCATCGCACCCATGAACTGGGCCTTGGTGAAAACCTGCGACGCCCCGCGCACTCTTGAGCAACGCCTGGCGACGATGGACGCCTGGGCCCAGGCAAATGGCGCTATACCGGTAACCACCGGCTTGCAGGAGCAACTGCGTAACCTGCTGGCGCAGCAACAATTCACCTGGCCGGCCGCAGAAGCGGCGGGGCGTTTGCGGCCCATCGCGTTTGAGTCGAAAAACTGTGTGGTCAGCGATCCGGCCAACCCCAACCGCCTGGTCTTGCAGCAGGCCTGCAATGAAGAGCGCGCCGGTCGTTGGCTGCTCGATGGCAGTGGCCGCCTGCACAACATGGATGATCCGGGTCTGTGCCTGCAGAACAACGGCAACAATCAACGAGTCACCCTTGCGGCCTGTACAGACGCCAGCACGCCATGGATCAGGCTCAAGGACGACGTCAGTGATTACCAAACGATCAGCGGGCAGTCGCTGCTGAGCAATTTCACTTTGCATGGGACGGTGAACTACGGTGATTATCTGGCGGACGACGGTCATCAGAACCTGATCGTCAAGACCCGCACGCCAACCAACTCCATACGCTATGCCACCTTCGGCAATGTCCCCCATGACAGCAGCCTGCTGCTGGCCCATGCCAAGGCCCAGACCCTGACGGCGATCGGTCGCGTGCTGGATGGCGAGGGCGTACCGGGGACAGCGCCGCCGATGCCACCGCAGATCATCGTCAGCGGCCCGAGCACTGCCGTGGCCTTGGAATCTGTGCTGCTGGACGCCAGCCAGTCGAGTTCGATCAACCCGGGGGCCAGCGACCTGCAATACACCTGGCAGGTGCCACCGGGGATATCGGCGCAGGCCAATGGTGCGCAATTGCGCTTTACCGCACCCAACGTCAGCAGCGCCACGCCCTTTACATTCAACCTCACAGTCAGTGACGGCCAGGCACAGGCGCAGGCGCAGCATACGGTGACCGTTACCCGCCAGGGGCACAGTGATCCTGAGGGCGAGTTGAGTCTGCCGGCGCAAGTGCTGGAAAAAACCGCTGTCACCTTCACCGCCAACGTGCGTTCACCCGGTGACTTCCCGTTGACCTATGCCTGGCAACGGCCCACCGGCTTCACCGGGACGGTGGGCAACACCCCCTCCGTCACCCTGACCGCACCGGCTGTCGCGGCGGATACTCCGGTGGCGGTGGAAGTCACTGTCACCGACAGTGAGGGTGGTGCCCTGACGTTGCGGGGGACGGTGCTGGTGAAAAAGGATACGCAGATGACCGGTGGCAGAATCGACGGTCCTGTCGAGGTCAATAGCGAGGAGCAATTCACCCAGACAGCTTATGTTCACAATCCACAGAACCGTCCGTTGACCTATGCCTGGACGGTGACTTCTCCAACCAAGGGTGAGCTGGAGATTATCGGACCCGATAATCAGCGCGAAATCCACCTCAAGGCGCCACGAATACTGACCCCAAACATTCAGGGGTACGTTCGGGTGGTTATCAGGGATGGCGTAAGCCTGGTGTCGTTACCCAACAAGACGATCAAGATCAATCCACAGGTATTACCGCCATTGGAAGGGCGTCTGATCATGCCGTCGATGGTCAATGTCGGCGATGTGTTCGTACCGCGAGTGGTGCTGGACAATCCTGAAGGCCGGGATATCAGCTACAGCTGGATCGTCAATCAGGGTTACTTTGAGATCCTGTCATCCGATCCCGGACAACCCACCGCGCAGATCCGGGCAACCCGTTCCAGTAATAATGGGGGCGTGCTCGTCCAGGCCACAGTGGCCGATGGTACTGGCCGTAATACGGTATACAACGAGCCGCGGGTGATCGTTTATGAGCCCAAAGGCAACAACCCGCCCCAGGGCCAGATCGAAGGACCGTTGGAAGTAGCCTCCGGGCAGTCGGTCAGTTACCGCGCCGGTTTTTCCTCGCCGGTGGGCAACCCGTTGAGCTATGCCTGGGCCAAAGGTTCGCTCATCGGCGCCACACCCAACAGCGCGGAGCAGACCTGGACCGCGCCGGTGGTGACCACGGACCAGGTGATCACCGTCCGCGTCACGGTCACCGATAACGCCGGCAACGCCAACAGCCATGCCATCGCGGTGGTGATCAAGGCTCCGGGAGACAACCCGCCCCCGCAACCGCCGGTAGGGCAGATCATCAGTGACGATACGGTCGAAAGTGGCGCCCAGGTACTGTTCAGTACCGATGCCACCTCGACCCCGCCGGGCGACAAGCTGACTTACGATTGGTCGGCGCCTTCAGGTTTTACCGGGACGATCGGCGATCGACCCTCTGGCACCTTGACCGCGCCGGTGATCAACTCCGACACCTTCTCCACGGTGCAGCTGACGGTCACAGACAGCAAAAATGCCCGGCATGTGATGCGCAAGACACTGACGGTCAAGGCCCAGGTGCCGGCGCCAGTCGCGCGGATCAGCGGCGCGGAAAGGATCGAGGCCGGCAAGTCGGCGGTATGGTCGGCCAGCGGGTCCACGGGTAGCGGCTTGCGTTATGCGTGGAAGACCATCGGCTTCACGCCGGCCACCTCGACCCAGGTCAGCCCGACCTTCACCGCGCCGGCGACGTCAGGTGTTGCCGGCATTCTGGAACTGACTGTCACCAGCACCACGGGCGCGACGGCCACCACCGTTAAAACGGTGAGCGTCCTGCCGCCGGAACAGGCCGGCGATTGCGCACCCCCGTGGATTGCCTCCAAGGTCTATGCGGTGGAGAACGAGCAGGTGTCCTATGACGGCTACAACTATGAAGTGGCGCACTGGACGCAGAACCAGCGGCCGGACCTGAACTGGGTCATCATCGGCAATGCCAAGCCGTGGCGGCGCTTGCAGACCTGCTCGCCATAACCCTCCTGCGAATGGGGAGCTTGTCGTCTTGGGCGTACAGGCTCCCTGTCTGGCCATCGATAATGCCCAACTCTTTCAGGTCAGCGGTCGCCGCCGGGCGGCAACCGGCGGTCATTCAAGGCAAACCGTTGCAGCAATGCTTGAGGAAACCCGGGTGTGGCGCCAGGCGTTTGAAGTACTCATCGATGGCGGGGTAGTCAGGACGTTCGATCGGGGTCATCAGCCAGCGGTTGACGGACAGGCCGATGACAACGTCGGCCAGGGTAAACCGTGGCCCGGCGACATACGCCTTGGTGGTTGCCAGTTGATGTTCGAGGATGGCCATCTTCTGGTTCCAGCCGCGGATACCGACCTCGAGGCTATGCGCGTCCTGGAACTCCGGGTCCATGCGCACCAGTGCCATGAACGGGTATCTCCAGGACGGGTTGAGCTCTGTGGCTTGCCAATCCATCCACTGCTCCACCCGGGCGCGGGCGGCCGGTTCGGCAGGCAGCAGCTCGGCATGATGGTGATGGTGTTTGCCCACCAGGTAGCGGCAGATGGTGTTGGACTCCCACAACACACCGGCCTCATCGATGATCACCGGTACCAGGGCATTGGGGTTGAGCCTGAGAAATTCGGGGCTGTGGGTGGACGCAAAGCCGCTGCCCCAGTCCTCGCGTTCGTAGGTTATGCCCAGTTCCTCGCAGGTCCACAGGACTTTTCTGACGTTGATGGACGAGGCTTTGCCAAGAATTTTCAGGGAGTGTTCCATTTGAGCAGCTCCATCGCGAATGGCGTGTCTGTAAGTGTAGGAGCGGTCTGAGGGAAAGGGGTTTCATCCGATTTGCGCAAGCTACGGTTTCTTGCTCCATTGCCTACAACTGCGTCAGAATCCGCCGGCTTGTGCGCCTGGTAGCCGGACTTTATCGTTCCGTGTCGCTGCAAATTCAGCGATCGGGTCTAGCAGCCTGGATACTTTAGACGCATGACGTCCAGCCATCGTGAACTGCACGCCAGTTCACGTTATGGCGGTTGTGCGTGGGAAGACCTTCGGGTCTACCGGGTTCTAGAGTCCTGGTCTGCTAGCCCGCGCACAGCTGCCACCTTGTTTTTCGTCTAGCAGCGAACTGTGGCAGCTCCATTACTCTAGGAGCATTGCCATGTTCAAACCCACGCCCAACCCCCCACGCAATCCCAGCCCGATGTTCTCCATCTCGCCCGGCATCAATAACGAAACCCTGTTGGCTCACGCCTGCGAATCACTGGCCTCGGCGAGTGTGATGACCAATGACTTCGCTGCGTTTCTGCAAGGCAGCCAGCGCAACACGGCACTGGCGATCGCACAGATCATCATGCTGGCCGAGCTGGCGGTGAACCGGGTGCTGGATAACCTCGATCCGCAGGATTGAATGCTGACTTGCAGCAAATCATTCCCACGTGTTGCGTGGGAATGATCCAGGGCGGACTCAGGTGCTTTCCCGCACCTTCAACTCAAACCCCATGTCCTGCACCGGCCTGGCCACGGTATTGCCGGCCATCAGCGTCAGCATCTGCTCCGCCGCGCGGCGGCCGATGGCTTCGCGCGGGGTGTTGATGCTGCTCAGGCGCGGGACCATGTGTTCGGACATGGGCAGGTCGTTGAAGCCCAGGACCGCCACTTGTTCGGGGATCTTGATGCCGTGTCGCAGCGCTTCGAGCAGTGCGCCCTGGGCCAGGTCGTCGTTGCCGAAGAAGATCGCATCGACATCCGGGTGGTTGGCGATCATCTGCAAGAACAGTTCGCCGCCCAGGCCGACCGAAGACGGGCGGGGCGTCAGCACTTCCAGCGCCGGGTCATACAAACCGGCCTTTTGCAGGGCTTTGCGGAAACCTTCGCCGCGCAGCAGGGTGCGCTGGTCCAGTTGTGCGCCAATGTAGGCCAGGCGTTTGCGGCCGCGGGACAGCAAGTGTTCGGCTGCCGTTTCGCCGGCGGCCAGTTGCGAGAAACCCACGCAATTGAGCCCGGCGGCGCTGTCCAGTTCCATCATGTACACGCAAGGAATGTTGCTGGCTTCGATCATCCGCCGCGAACTTTCGGTGCGGTCGAATCCCGTCAGCAACAAGCCGCGGGGCTGATAGGCCATGTAATTGCGCAACAGGTTTTCTTCTTCTTCGCGCGAGTAGTGGAAGTTGCCGATCAGCACTTCGAAGCCCTTGGGCCGCAAGACCTGATGAATGGCTTCCAGGGTGTCGATGAACAGCAAGTTGGACAGTGAAGGCACCAACACCACGACGGAATGGCTCTGGGCCGAAGCCAGGGCACGGGCGGCAGGGTTGACCACGTAGTTGAGTTCCAGCGCCGCTTTCTGCACTTTTTCCACCAGTTCGGTGGCCACGGTGCTGACGCCCCGCAAGGCGCGCGAGGCGGTAATCGGGCTGACGCCGGCCAGTCGGGCGACTTCGTTCAGGGTAGGGCGGCCAGTGGTGCGGGTATTTTTATCGTTTTTAGTGGGATTCATCGATGGCTTGCCAAACAAAATTCAAGGCACTAAGGTAGCGCTGTCTCGATGCAGCTGCAAATGCGTGAGCGGGGGTTCGCCTGATCCTCGCTTTTTGGTGTCGGGATTTAACCTGCTGCAACCCATAAAATGACAAGAAAGGCGTCGGCAACTACTGCTTTTGGTCTAGTGTCATAACTGGCAAAGGTAGCGCTGTCTGCGCGCTGAGGTGTTACATGAATCATCCCATCACCGCCCTGGTCATCATGGGCGTTGCCGGTTGCGGCAAGACGTGCGTCAGCGAGGCCCTGTGCCAACTGAGCGGCGCCACGGCCATTGAAGGCGACTCTTTCCACCCTGCCGCCAATATCGAAAAGATGAGCGCGGGGATCCCCCTGAACGATGCAGACCGTGCCGGCTGGCTCGACAGCCTGTGCGATGAGCTGCGCCGTGTCGACGCCATGGGCCAGCGCCCGGTGCTGACCTGCTCGGCGCTCAAACACATCTATCGCGAACGTCTGCGCAGTGCCTTGCCGGGCCTGGGCTTCGTGTTCCTTGAACTGACCCCTGAAGTGGCCGCCGACCGCGTCTCCCATCGGCCGGGCCATTTCATGCCGTCGACCCTGATCGAAAGCCAGTTCGCCACCCTCGAATCCCCCGTCGGCGAGCCCTTGACCCTGGCGCTTGACGCTTCGACCCATAGCGTCGAGCAACTGGCTGCGCAGGCGCATGTCTGGTGGCAGGCGCACGGCCTGAAGCAGGCGGTATGACTGTGCCTGCAAAGACAGCGCTGTCCTTACGATTTCCGATTAACCCGCTTTAATAACAACAACAACCAGGAGACACCCCTAATGTTTGGCATGTCCCACGAGACGTTCCTGCTGCTCGATGCAGTGGTCACGGTGATCGGACTTATCGTTCTGATCACCAAGTTCAAGTTGCATCCCTTCCTTGCCCTGATCATCGCCGCCGCCTTCCTCGGGCTGACCTCCGGCATGCCGATCGGCACCATCATCAAGGCGTTCCAGGACGGCTTCGGTGGCGTGCTCGGCTTTGTCGGCATCATCCTCGCGCTGGGTACCATGCTCGGCAAAATGATGGCCGAATCCGGTGGTGCGGATCAGATTGCGCAGACGTTGATCCGCGCTTTCGGCAAGGACAAGGTGCAATGGGCGATGATGTTCGCCGCGTTCCTGGTCGGTATTCCGCTGTTCTTCGAAATCGGCTTCGTGCTGCTGATCCCGCTGGTGTTCATCGTTGCCCGGCGCACTGGCGTGTCGATCATCAAGATCGGTATCCCGCTGCTGGCCGGCCTGTCCGCCGTGCACGGCCTGGTGCCGCCGCACCCGGGCCCGCTGTTGGCCATCGGCGTGTTCGGTGCCGACATCGGCAAAACCATTCTGTACGGCCTGATCGTCGCGTTGCCAACCGCCATCATCGCTGGCCCGATCTTTGGTACGTTCATTGCCAAACACATTCCCGGTCATCCGAACCAGGAACTGGTGGATCAACTGGCGCGCGAAACCGATTCGGCCGAGCTGCCGAGTTTCGGCATCACCCTGGTGACCGTGCTGCTGCCGGTGTTCCTGATGTTGCTCAAGACCTTTGCCGACGTGGTGCTGCCCGATGGCAACATCTTCCGCACCTTCATGGACCTGATCGGCCACCCGATTTCGGCGTTGCTGCTGGCATTGCTGCTGTCGCTGTATACCTTCGGCTACAAGCAGGGCATCGGTTCCAGCCAAATGATGAAATGGCTCGACGCGAGCCTGGCGCCGACGGCCGCGATCATCCTGATCATCGGTGCTGGCGGTGGTTTCAAGCAGATGCTGGTGACCAGCGGCGTGGGTGATGTGATCGGCCATATGGCGGTGAACGCACAAATTTCGCCGATCCTGCTGGCCTGGCTGGTGGCAGCGGTGATTCGTATCGCAACCGGCTCGGCGACCGTGGCGACCATCACCGGTGCCGGCATCGTGGTGCCGGTGGTGGGGATGATTCCGGGGGTGAATCGTGAACTGCTGGTGCTGGCCACCGGTGCAGGCTCCCTGATCCTGTCCCACGTCAACGACGCCGGCTTCTGGCTGGTCAAGCAGTACTTCAACATGACCGTGGCCGAAACCTTCAAGACCTGGACCGCGATGGAAACCATCCTGTCGGTGGTGGGCCTGGGCTTTATCCTGTTGTTGTCGCTGTTCGTCTAAGCGATTCGACAGGCACAAAAAAACCGCAGCGATGCGGTTTTTTTGTGGGTGATCGATTTCAAGGACAAACATAGGCCATTGTGGGAGCGAGCCTGCTCGCGAATGCGTCATATCAGTCAGCATTTATGGCGACTGATGCACCGCATTCGCGAGCAGGCTCGCTCCCACAGGGGGATATGTGTCAGGCGTTGGTTTTTACGACTAACCCATCCGCCCGGAACATCCCGCGAATGCCGCGCACGGCCTGGCGAATCCGGTCCTGGTTTTCGATCAGGGCGAAACGCACATGGTCATCGCCGTACTCGCCGAAACCGACGCCCGGCGAGACACAGACCTTGGCCTCGGCCAGCAGTTTCTTGGCGAATTCCAGAGAACCCAGGTGCGCGTAAGCATCGGGAATCTTTGCCCAGACGTACATCGACGCTTTCGGGTTTTCCACCATCCAGCCCAGTTCATGCAGGCCCTTGACCAGCACATTGCGTCGCTGCCGATACTGCTCGGCGATGTCGCGCACGCATTGCTGATCGCCTTCCAGTGCGGCAATCGCCGCCACTTGCAGCGGGGTGAAGGTGCCGTAGTCGTGGTAACTCTTGATCCGCGCCAGGGCGTTGACCAGTTCCGGGTTGCCGACCATGAAGCCGATGCGCCAGCCGGCCATGTTGTAGCTCTTGGACAGGGTGAAGAACTCCACCGCAATGTCCTTGGCCCCCGGCACTTGCATGATCGATGGGGCTTTCCAGCCGTCGTAGACGATGTCGGCGTAGGCCAGGTCGTGCACCACCAGTACGTCGTACTGCTTGGCGAGGGCGATGACGCGCTCGAAGAAGTCCAGCTCCACGCACTGCGCGGTGGGGTTGGACGGGAAGCCGAGGATCATCATCTTCGGCTTGGGGATCGAGCCGCGAATGGCCCGCTCCAGCTCGGCGAAGAAATCCACGCCCGGCACCAACGGCACCGACCGCACCTGGGCGCCGGCAATCACGGCACCGTAGATGTGGATCGGGTAGCTCGGGTTAGGCACCAGTACGGTGTCGCCCTGGTCCAGGGTCGCCAGCATCAGGTGCGCCAGGCCTTCCTTGGAACCGATGGTGACAATGGCTTCGCTTTCCGGGTCGATGTCGACCTCGTAGCGTTCCTTGTACCAATTGGAAATCGCCCGGCGCAGGCGCGGAATACCCTTGGAGGTGGAGTAACCGTGGGTGTCTTCGCGCTGGGCCACCGTCACCAGTTTTTCGACGATGTGTGGCGGCGTGGCGCCGTCGGGGTTGCCCATGCTCAAGTCGATGATGTCTTCGCCACGACGACGGGCGGCCATCTTCAGCTCGGCAGTGATGTTGAAAACGTAAGGGGGGAGTCGATCTATGCGCGCAAAGCGGCGCGGCGAACCTTGTTCGGCCATTGTTGCCTCGGATAACGTAAGCGCCCGGAACCGTCCGAGCGACGCAGGTCACTGCGGTGACCTGAGGCGGAATGTACGGGCAGCTGTGGCAGACTGTCCAGCCTCGATGTAAACAAATTTTTCCGAAGGAAAGGGTTAGATGGAATTCACCAGTGGCTTTTTGCTGAGCCTTTCGCTGTGCCTGGACATTGGCGTGGCCAACATCGCGATGATCACCCTGGCGATGCAGCGCGGCTACTTTCAAGGCTTTGCACTGGGCCTGGGTACCTGCGTCGGCGACCTGATCTACGCAGTGCTGGCGCTGGCCGGCATGACCGTTTTGCTGCAATACGAAACCGTGCGTTGGGTGTTGTGGATCGGTGGCTCGGCGCTGCTGGTGTACTTCGCGGCGAAGATGGTCTATTCGGCAATCCACCATGAGGCGCTGCTGGCCGAGACAGCGGAGGTCGGCAACAACTCGCACCGCAAGGAATTCTTGCGCGGGATTTTCCTGGCCATGTCCTCGCCCAGTGCGATTCTCTGGTTCGCGGCGGTGGGCGGCACCCTGATCGCCCGTTCCGGTGGCGGTGGCCCGCTCAGTTCGGCGCTGTTTCTCGGTGGTTTCCTCTGTGCCGGTTTGCTGTGGTCGGCCGGGCTGTGCTTCGCCGCAAGCCACGGCGGCAAGTTGCTGGGCGACAGGCTGCTGCGTTATTCCTACATGGCATCGGCGGCGATCTTCTGCTATTTCGCGGTCTACGTGATTCTATCGGGCTATAACGAGTTTTTTGGTGTCGCGGCTGTCGAGCAGTTGCACGCACTGTAACTGGGCGGATCGGGTTTGGCTTCTATACTCCCTGCCGAACCCATTTTCATGTGTCAGGAGTCGAGTCATGGATGAGCAAACACAGGTCGAACTGGCGCAACCGCGCTTCGAACACGGGCATTTTCTGCTGATTGCGGGGTTGGGCGGACGATTTACCCAGCAGACCGTAAAAGACATTCCCGAGCTCTGGGAAAAATTCGGACCCCATATCGGCAATGTTCCGGGGCAAAAAGGCGACTTCACCTACGGCGTTTGCTGCAATTTCGACGGCAAGGGCGGCTTCGATTACATCGCCGGGGTCCAGATCAGCAAGCTTGACGATTTGCCGGAAACCTACCGCTGGGTAGAAATCCAACCCCAGCAGTACGTGGTGTTCGAGCACAAGGGCACGCTGGATACCTTGCCGCAGACCTTCCAGTACATCCATGGCAGCTGGCTGCCGAAGTCCGGGCACAAGCTGTTGGCAGAGCCGGAATTCGAGCGCTACAGCGAAGACTTCGATCCGCAACTCAACACAGGCACGCTGGAAATCTGGCTGCCGATCAAGGCGTGACCCGCGCATCGGGAGGCGGATCCGCCGATTCGTCTCTCGATGTCCCACGGCGGCTGATTTATCATTTCCAGCCTATCCCACGCTGATTCCGAGCTGCCATGAACACCGTCATCCGCAACGTAACCCCCGCCGATCTGGACCGCTGCTTTGCCATCGAAACCCTTGCCTATGAAGGTGACGAAGCCGCGACCCGCGAGAAGATCGCCACCCGCATCGCCACCTGGCCAGAGGGTTTTATCGTCGCCGAGGTGGACGGCGTGGTCGCCGGTTTCATCAATTCCGGCGCGGCGTTCCAGGTGGAAATGTCCGACGAAGCGTTCAAGGAACTGATCGGCCACGACCCGGCCGGGCCGCACGTGGTGATCATGTCGGTGGTGGTGCACCCGGATTATCAAGGGCAGGGCCTGGCCAAGCGCCTGATGGGCGAATTCATCGAGCGCATGCGCGCGATGGGCAAGGTCAGCATCAACCTGATGTGCAAGGAACGGCACATTCCGTTGTACGCCGGGTTCGGTTTTGCCTACGTCAAACCCTCGGCGTCCGACCACGGCGGCATGGCGTGGCATGAGATGGTGCTCAAGCTCTGATCCAACGCAGACCCCCTGTAGGAGCGAGCAGGCTCGCGATGGTCGTCAACGATGACGCTGGCTGCCTGATACACCAAGGTGTCTGGTCCACCATCGCGAGCCTGCTCGCTCCTACAGGGGCGGCGTTGTGTCGGTAATACCTGCGAACACCAGCCCCATCCGCCGCTCATAACCGATCCGCCCCCTGTACGCCTCGCCGCTGTCGACGAAACCATACCGGGCATACAAACCGATCGCCGATTCGTTGTCCGCATCCACCGACAACTCCAGCCCCTTGATCTCCGGCCAGGCCAGGCGCGCCGCCGCGGGTAGCGCCTGCAGGCAGGCCTTGCCATAACCTTTGCCCTGAGACCGTTGATCGACTTGCAGCGCATGCAGCGTTGCGCTGTGTTCATCGGCCCAGGCAGGCAGGGCGGGTGGGCGCTTGAGCAGCAGGAACGCCACGGGAATGTCCTCGACCAGCAGGGCAAATCCTTTGACCCCCGGACCTGGCTTGGACAGCAGAGCGTGCAATGCACCGTGAATATCGCCGGAGAACTTGATCTGCTCCGGATGTACTTCAATGGCCTCGACCTGTTGGCGTTGCAGCGTGTTCAGGCTTTCATAGGGCACGAGTCGAGCTGTCACGGGAGTGTCCTTTTTCCGACATGAATGAATCTCGGATTCTAGCGAGAATGGTCGTTTGGATTATTTTTATTTCACCTGTCGATTTGCCGGATCGCCAGACGACTAAGGGTGTCTTCCAATAAAAACCACGGAGAACCACCATGAACTCGCTAACCCAGATCCAGAACCTGATCGAGAACTATCGCCAGGCCGTCATGGCCAAGGACATTGAAAAAGTCATGGCCTTGTATGCCGATGACATCGTTTCCTTCGACGCCGTCAAGGCCCTGCAATTCAAGGGCAAGCAGGCGTATCGCGCGCATTGGCAGGCCTGCATGGAAATGTGCCCCGGCCCGCACATCTTCGAGTTCCACGAAGTCACCATCGAGCCGTCCCAGGAAATTGCGTTCGCTCACTGGTTGGCCCATTGCGGTGGTACCAACGACAAGGGCGAAACCCAGTCTTGCTGGATGCGCGTCACCGCCTGCTATCGGCAGGAAGCCGGGCTGTGGCAGATCGTCCATGAGCACTGGTCGGCCCCGTTCGACATGACCAGCGGCGCGACGCTGTTCGACCTCAAGCCCTGATATTTTTTTAGAAAGCAGCGCCAAAGCCGATCGGCGGCCATAGTTGAACCGTTCAATCAGGAGAGCGAGATGAAGTATTTATGCCTGGTCTACAGCGATGAGCACTTGCTGCATTCGCTGCCGGAAAGCCCCAAGGACGCAGAGTGCATGGACTATGCCGAGTCCATCCAGGCCAGTGGCCGAATGGTCGCCGCCGAGGCGCTGGAATCGGTGCAGACCGCCACCACGGTGCGCATGCGCAACGGCAAGATGTCGATCACCGATGGCCCGTTCGCCGAAACCAAGGAGCAACTGGCCGGCTTCTACCTGATCGACGCCAAGGACCTCAACGAGGCCATTCAGGTCGCCGGAAACATTCCGGCCGCCCGGGTCGGCAGTGTCGAGGTGCGTCCCGTTCGGCAGTTGAATCCTTAGATGCCAGGGCTACCGGTTCAGGCGCAGGTCGAGCGGGTCTATCGCGAAGACTCGCGGCGGGTTCTCGCGACCCTGATTCGCTTGCTGGGGGATTTCGACCTCGCCGAAGAAGCCTTGCACGAGGCGTTTTTCGTCGCGGTCGAACGCTGGCAACGTGACGGCGTGCCGGACAATCCGCGGGCCTGGCTGGTGTCCACCGGGCGTTTCAAGGCCATCGACGCCTTGCGTCGGCGGGCGCGTTTTGCCGCGTCGCAGCCCTTGTTGATCGCGCAACTGGAGGCGCTGGAACAGGCAGACTGGAGTGATGAAGACGTGGAAGACGATCGCCTGCGGCTGATCTTTACCTGCTGCCACCCGGCCCTGGCGGCGGACGCGCAAGTGCCGCTGACGCTGCGGGAAGTCTGCGACCTGACCACGGAGGAAATCGCCCGGGCCTTTCTCTCGGCCCCGGCCACCATCGCCCAGCGCATCGTGCGCGCCAAAGCGAAGATCCGCGACGCGAAAATCCCTTATCAAGTGCCGACGCTGGCTGAGTTGCCTGAGCGCCTGGACAACGTATTGCGGGTAATTTACCTGGTGTTCAACGAGGGTTATTCGGCGTCCATCGGGGCTGAACTGATCCGTGAGGATTTGACCCGCGAAGCGATCCGTCTTGGTCGACTGCTGGTGCAATTGTTGCCGGAGCCAGAGGTGATGGGCCTGCTGGCGCTGATGCTGCTGCACGAGTCGCGACGCCCGGCCAGGACTTCGGCGAGCGGCGAACTGATTGTGCTGGACGAACAGGATCGTACGCTGTGGGATGCCGGGTTGATCGCCGAAGGTTGCGCGCTGATCGAACAGGCACTGACCATGGGGCGTTTCGGACCCTATTGCCTGCAAGCGGCCATCGCGGCGGTGCACGCCGAGGCCCCGACGGCGGAGGAAACCGATTGGCCGCAGATTGTCGGTCTGTATGACGTGCTGCTGCGGGCGGTGCCGTCACCGGTGATCGAGTTGAATCGCGCGGCGGCGATTTCGCAACGGGATGGACCGCTGGCGGGCCTGGCGTTGGTCGATGCCATTCTGGAGCGTGGAGAGCTGCTCGATTACCACTTGGCCCATTCGGCGCGGGCAGCGTTTTGTCGGCAACTTGGCCGCAAGCAAGAGGCGCGGATGGCGTGGGAGCGAGCACTGGAGCTGACCCGCCAGGAGCCGGAGCGGCGGTTTATCGAAGAGCGGCTCAGGGCGTTGGATTGATGTGTCCTTGCTGGCCTCTTCGTCGGATCGCCGCCCGGAGCAGGCTCGCTCCCACATTCAGATCTCATTCGCCTGAACACTGCGATCACCTGTGGGAGCGAGCCTGCTCGCGAATGGCCACGCCGCTATTCCAGCATCTTGCCCAACAACCAGCTCCCCGCCGGCCCCGGCGGATTCAGTCGTGACCACAACGCATCCACCGACACCGTTTTCGGCCAGCCGCGCACCTCCAGTTCCTGTAACGTGCCCGGCCCGAACCGCTCGACCAGCCAGCGGGGCAATGGCGCCCAGCCGAATCCGCCCTGGGCCATTTCCAGCAGCATCAGATAGCTCGGCGCCGACCAGACGCGGCCCTTCGCCCGACTTTCATAGGGATTGATGATGGTGGCCAGGCGCAGCTCACGGTGCTGCTGCAGCACATCCTGATCAACGTAATCCAGCCTTGCCAATGGATGTGCCGGGGACACGAACAAGGCGATTTCAGTGCGCTCATCCACCGTCGAGCTGACCAGGTCCGGCGGGTAGCTGTCCTGCATTTCGGCGAAGGCAATCTGTGCCCGACCGCTTTGCACCAGGGACACCAGGTCATCGCATTCGGCGATCAGGCATTCGAGTTCCAGGTCGGGATAACGCTGCTCGAAGGCACTCAGTGCCGCCTCGAAGCGGTCCGACTGATAGGTATCGGACAGCGCCACCGTCAGTTTCGCCTCCACCCCTTGGGACAGTTGGCTGGCGGTTATCTCCAGGCGACTGGTGGCGGCCAGGATCTCTTCGGCCCGTTGCAGCACGACGCGCCCGGCCGGGGTCAGCCCGGGCTTGCGGCTGCTGCGGTCGAACAGCGTCAGGTTCAGGTCGATTTCCAGGCTGGCCACTGCCGCGCTGATGGTCGACTGACTGCGGCCCAGCTTGCGCGCCGCGGCGGAAAACGAGCCTTGGGTCGCCGCTTCGACAAACGCCAGCAGCACTTCGTGAGAGGCCATGAACTATCGCCCTGATCGATGGTTATTGGTTATGAAGTATCGGTTCGATGTCAGATCATGGCAACCACAGTCACTCAAGGGAGCTCGGCCATGAGCGCCAACAAGTCCATAGTCGAACGTATTTTCCAAGCCATCGGTTTCGAACTGCTGGCCATCCTGATCTGTACCCCGTTGTTGGCCTGGATCATGGATAAACCGATGCTGGACATGGGCGCGGTCACCCTCGCCATGGCTGTCCTGGCCCTGGCCTGGAACGTGTTTTTCAACGGTATGTTCGACCGTGCGCTCAAGCGCCTCGGCATTGCGCACAACGCCTGGGTTCGCGTGGTGCATGCGCTGATGTTCGAAGGTGGGCTGGTCGCGCTTGGCGTGCCGCTGATCGCCTGGTGGCTGAACATCAGCCTGTGGCAGGCGTTCGTGCTGGATATCGGCGTGCTGCTGTTCTTCCTGCCGTACACCTATATCTACCACTGGGTGTATGACGTGGTTCGCGAGCGGATGGTGATGACTCGTCAGGCTTGCTGAACAGCGTTGGAGCCAGTCTTTTGTGGCGAGGGAGCAAGCTCCCTCGCCACAGGGCGATTTACAGAAACATCCCCCCCGACGCCTCGATGCGCTGGCCGTTGATCCACTGGCTGCCCGGCGCCAGCAGCAGCGCAATCGCGGCGCCGATGTCGTCCGGCAAACCGGCGCGACCCAGGGCGGTGTTGTTCGCCACCAGCGTGTTCAACTCGGGGTTGTCGCGCACGGCGCCGCCGCTGAAATCCGTTTCAATCGCCCCCGGTGCCAGGATGTTCACGGCGATATTGCGTGCGCCGAGTTCCTTGGCCTGGTAGCGGGTCAGCACTTCCATCGCACCTTTCATCGCCGCGTAGGCGCTGTGGCCCGGCAGGCTGAAGCGGGCCAGACCACTGGAAATGTTGACGATGCGCCCGCCGTCATTGAGCAACGGCAACAGCGCCTGCGTGAGGAAAAACGGCCCCTTGAAGTGGATGTTCACCAACAGGTCGAACTGTTCGACGGTGGTGTCGACGAAGTTGGCGTGCAGGCCGATCCCGGCGTTGTTGACCAGAAATTCGAAGCGTTCGCGCTGGAATTGGTTCTGCAAGACTTTCGCCACTTCGCTTGCGAAGGCGCCGAAACCCTCGCTGCGGGCGACGTCCAGTTGCAACATGACGGCGCGGCCGCCCAGGCTTTCAATCTCGGCCACCAGTGCCTGCGCCTCATCGGCGCGGCTGTTGTAGGTACCGATGATGTCGATGCCCTGGGCGACCAGATGCAGGGCTGCGTTTTTGCCGAGGCCGCGGCTGGCGCCGGTGATCAGTGCGATTTTACGGTTCATGGGACTTCCTCAAGTGCAGTGGGCGGTGGATGCGAGGAAGTTTATTTATCCGCTTGGTGGTGATAAACAGAGTGAAACCGGAATCACTGGTCGGATAAACCGAACAATATAAGAGCGGGCCGATGAATAAACTGGAACTGTTGCGCACCTTTGTCCGGGTCAGCGAGATGTCGAGTTTCACCCTGGCCGGAGAAAGCCTGGGCCTGCCTCGTTCAACGGTGTCCGAGCATGTGCAGGCCCTGGAGGCATTGCTGGGCACCCGGCTGTTGCAACGCACCACGCGCAAGGTACAGGCGACCCAGGATGGCCTGGTGTTGTATGAGCGCAGCAAGGACCTGCTGTCGCACATGGACGAAATCGAGGGTTTGTTTCGCCAGGACGAGGCGTCGCTGGTCGGGCGGATTCGCATCGACCTGCCGAACATTCTCGCTCGTCGCGTGGTGATGCCACGTTTGCCGCAGTTCATGGCGCAACATCCGTTGCTTGAACTGGAAATCAGCAGTACCGACCGCCGTGTCGATCTGCTCGCCGAAGGCTTCGATTGCGTGCTGCGCATCGGCGCTCAACCGGACCAATCGGTGGTGGCGCGACACCTGTGTGACTTCACCATGGTCAACTGCGCCAGCCCGGCGTATTTGCAGCGCCATGGCATGCCCGGCCGGCTGGACGATCTGGCGCAACATCGGCTGGTGCACTACGTCGGCGTACTGGGCGGGCGTTCGGAAGGGTTTGTGTATGTCGACGAGGGGCAGGTGCAGCGACTGCCGATGGCCGGCAGTGTCACGGTCAACAGCACCGATGCCTACGAGGCCGCCTGCCTGGGTGGTTTTGGCCTGATTCAGGCACCCAGGATGGGCATGCGGCAATACCTGCAAAGCGGTGAATTGGTCGAGGTGTTGCCGGCATTCAACGCGCCGTCCATGGAGGTGTCGCTGCTCTATGCAAGGCAACGGCATTTGCCGTTGCGGGTGAGGGTGTTCATGGATTGGCTGGGGGAGGTGATCCGCGCGCAAGTCTGACCCGGCCCCTGTAGGAGCGAGCATGCTCGCGATCATTCAACATCACTGTTGACTGGACCACCGCTATCGCGAGCATGCTCGCTCCTACAGGTCTTGCGCCGTTACCGTCAGACGTGGAAGTAACCCACGCACGAATCGAACGGCAGGCGCTTGAGTTCGATCTTGTTCAGGTCGAGCACTTCGCGCAGGGCCTTGGTTTCGCCCGGGAAGTTGCGGTAGGCGACTTCGTCGAGTACCACGATCGCGCCTTTGGGCATGTAAGGCAGGAAGGTTTCCAGCGCGACTTTGGTCGACTCGTACAGGTCGGTGTCGAGGATCAGCATGGCCACGACCAGATCCGGGCGGGTCTTGACCCACTCTGGCACGGTCTTGACGATGTCGCCCTTGACCAGCTCGCAGCGTGGGATGCGGTTGACCGGGCGCAACAGGTCGTTGGCGTCGATCATGTCCTGGATCAGCGACTGGTCGGTGTCGGCGAACATGGTCTCGTTGACGTCGGCCGGGTCTTCTTTCTTGTCGATGCTCTGGAAGCCTTCAAAGGTGTCGAAACCCACGATCGAGCGGTTGATCGCATACGGCTCGAGAATCATCGACAAGTGCATGTAGAGCATCAACGAGTTGCCCTTGTACACGCCGCACTCAATGATCGCGCCCGGTACTTCTGCAACCTTCTTGAACAGCTCCATGCGCGACAACGCGGCGGTCACGCCAATGCGGTTGGCGAAGACGAACGGAGCGTCGGCCACGTATTCGGCATCGACCCGTTTCAGGACGTTGGAACGGGTTTCGTTGTACTGGGCCTCGGCGGGTGTGATGCGGCGCTTGGTCATTGCGGGATTCCTCGGAAATTCGAAAAGTCGTGGGCGTGGAAGTAGTCTTTGAAGCCGGCGCCGACATCCGGGCAGGCGCTGTCGACGTTGATCGCGCCGCGCTGCTGCTTGAGGTCGTCGAGGTGCATCAGGCGAAAGTCCACACTGAAGCGGGTTTGTTGCGTGTAGTTGGGCACGGTGCCGTGCAGGTGCGAACCCGAGAACACCAGCATCTCGGCGGTGTTGCCGGCGATGCGCAGTTCGGAAGCGCTGTTGATCGCTTCGGTGGGCACCGGGTGTTGGCGCGCTTCTTCCTTGACGTTGTCCTTGGCGCGCTGGCGTTGCACGTCGATCCAGTCAGACAGGCTCCACTGCGCCGAGGTGTTTTTCACCGGAACGTCGAAATAGGCCGGGTTGATCATCATGGTCTGGTCAGGCTGGATCGTGTAGACCGGCATCCAGGTGTTGATCTGGCAGTCGACACCGCCGTACCAGGTATCGCGATGGGGCTTGTAGGCATAGCTGACGCCGGCGTGCAGGTAGTCGTAGTTGGGCACGACACGGATGCGCGGTACGTCGAAAATGAATTCCTCGGGAGCGGCACCGATTTCGTCGGTGAAGCTGCGGATCAGCTCCTTGGCACGCAGGCTGTTGGTGAACTGACCCTTGAGGCGAGTCACCAGCACCACGAACTCTTCCACCGGCATCATCGTGTGCAGCGCCTGGTGGTTGGTTTCGCCGTCGAAGGCGAGCGTGATGCTTTCCTGCGCGAACGCGCAGAGTTCTTTAGCGGCGAGTAACTGCGTGTTCAGGAAAATATCGCCCGCATAAATGGCTTCTTTGAAGTCAGCTTTCTGTTGCAGCTGATTGATGTACAGATTCACGGTTCCTCTCCTGAATACATCGAGTGTCTTATGAGTCGGCACCACGCTGACAAACTGAAGGGCGGCCGGACATGTGGAGCGTCAATAAAGCGCAAGCCCTTGAGTTCACGAGCAAATGCCGTGCCGCTGGACGAAAAAATCCCGACGGGAAACCCGCCGGGATGTTTGGCTGCGACCTTGGGCTTTTTATCTGCGGGAGCAAGCCCGCTCCTGCATTCAGAACAGTTGGGTGAACAGCCAGTACAAACTGCCCGACAACAGGATCGCCGCCGGCAAGGTCAGCACCCAGGCCATCAGCAGGTTGCAGATGGTCTTCATCTGCAGGCCGCCACCGTTGGCAACCATGGTCCCGGCCACGCCCGAAGACAGCACGTGAGTGGTCGACACCGGCAGGCCGAAAATGTCGGCGGCGCCGATGGTCAGCATCGCCACGGTTTCTGCCGAGGCGCCCTGGGCGTAGGTCAGGTGGGACTTGCCGATTTTCTCGCCGACGGTCACCACGATGCGCTTCCAGCCGACCATGGTGCCAAGGCCCAGGGCGATGGCCACGGCGATCTTCACCCACAGTGGAATGAATCGCGTGGAGTTGTCGATCTGTTGCTTGAACAGTTGCAGCTTGCCGCTGGTGTCGGCATCGAAGTTGCCGACCTTGTTCTTGTCCATCAGGCGAATGGTTTCGCTGGTCAGGTACATGTCGTTACGCACGTTGCCCACAGCCTCGGCCGGGACTTTCGACAGTGAACCGTAACCCTTGACCTGGGCGCCGATACTGCCGGTCAGTGCAGCGAGCGCCGGCACCAGTTGCGGGGTCGCTTCCTTGCTGTGCACGTATTCGGACAGGATCGGACGTGGGTCGGCCGGCGCTGGCAGAGGTGCAGCCTTGAGCAACGCTTGCTGGGTGACTTCGGCCACCGCAGCGAACTGCAAGGCCTGATCGGCCGGCATGGTGCGGTTCAATGCGTAAGCCATTGGCAGCGTGCCCACCAGAATCAGCATGATCAGGCCCATGCCTTTCTGACCGTCGTTGGAGCCGTGGGCAAACGACACACCGGTACAGGTCGCGATCAACAGACCGCGAATCCACCATGGCGGCGGCGTCTCACCCTTTGGCTCCTTGTACAGCGCACGATTCTTGACGAACGCGCGCAGGGCCAGCAACAGCAGTGCGGCGCAGCCGAAGCCGACCATGGGCGAGAGCAGCAGCGCGTAACCGATCTTGGTGGCTTGTGCCCAGTCCACGCCGCTGGTGCCGTCGCGGCCGTGCATCAGGGCGTTGGCCACGCCAACGCCGATGATCGAACCGATCAGGGTGTGCGATGACGACGCCGGCAGGCCCAGCCACCAGGTGCCGAGGTTCCACAGGATCGCGGCGATCAACAGGGCGAAGATCATCGCGAAACCGGCGGACGAGCCGACTTGCAGGATCAGTTCCACCGGCAGCAGGGCGATGATGCCGAACGCCACCGCGCCGCTGGACAGCAGTACCCCGAGGAAATTGAAAAAACCGGACCAGACCACCGCCACGTTCGGTGGCAGCGAGTGGGTGTAGATCACCGTGGCCACCGCGTTGGCGGTGTCATGGAAGCCATTGACGAACTCAAAGCCCAGGGCGATCAACAGCGCCACGCCCAGCAGCAGGAATGGCGTCCAGGTGATGACCAGCGTGCCGAGTGCGTTCACGTCGCGCATCAGGCTGTAGGCGGTAAACAGCAAGCCGATGGCCAGCACGGCAAAAAACATCACGATGGTGATCAGGCCGGGCTTCTTGTCGAGTTGCGGTTTGGCGCTACTGGCAGGTGCCTGGGCGGCGGTGAAGGAGGGTGTAGCCATCACGGACATTCCTGAAAAGGGAGGTGTACCGTGATGATCGTGGTCAATGGATACAGGAAAAGTGCTCTGGGTCAGTGTTTGGTTTTTTTTGCACAAATCGATGGTCTGCTTCTTTGTAGGAGCGAGCATGCTCGCGATGAACTCGAGAGCACCGCGGGGTGTCTGGCCGCCAGCGTTATCGTTGGCGACCATCGCGAGCGTGCTCGCTCCTACAGGGATTACAGGGATTTCAGGGATGTTCAATAGTCCCGCTGCTTGCGAAACGCCCAGCGCCCGGCAATCACGGTAAAGCTCGCGACCAGCGCCACCAGGATCCAGAAACCCTCCGGATCACCGGCCAGGGGGATGCCGCCGACGTTCATGCCAAAGAAGCCGGCAATGATGTTGATCGGCAGTGCCAGCACCGTCACGACCGTCAGGGTGAACAGCGTGCGGTTGGTCTGTTCGTTGATGTTGGCGGCGATCTCTTCCTGCAACAGTTTGATCCGCTCACCCAGTGCCGTGAGGTCGTTGATGATCAGCGCAAACTCTTCGGTGGATTTGCGCAGCTCCTTGACGTCTTCCTTTTGCAGCCATTGCGGCGGCCGATTGAGCAGGCGCAGCAATGAGCCTGGCTCAAGCGCCAGCAGGCGTTGCAAACGCACCAGCACCCGGCGATTGGCACCCAGCTCGGCGCGGTTGGTCGACAGGCGCGAAGAGAGCAATTCGTCTTCGATCTGGTCCACGCTCTGGCTGGTCCTGCGCACGATCTGGGTCAGCACTTCACCCTGGTCACGCAGCAGATGCACCAGCAATTCCAGCGGGGAACGGAAGCATTCCCGGGCCTTCACCGAGGAACGCAATTTGTCCACGGAGTGCAGCGGTTGCAGGCGGGCACTGATGAGCAGCCGGCTGCGGGCGCACACCCACAGCGTCGAAACATCCGACGAAACCATGTTGCTGAGGTTGAACACCACGTCGTTGACCACCGCCAGCAACGCGGAGTCGACATGTTCGATGCGCGTCGAACGCGACCCTTCGTGCAGCGCTTCGAAAAACTCTTCGGGCAACGCCAGATGGCTTTTCATCCAGCGTTCACACGCGGCGTGGGCCAGGTTCAGGTGCAGCCAGAGAAATTGCTCGTCGCTCTGCGGTTGTCGCAGGTACTGCAAGGCTTCGGCGGAGTTGATTTCCCGACCGGGTTCACCGGGGCGAAAACTGAAACCGTAAAGCAGGCCGAACAGATCCGTGTCGCGATGACTGTGATCGATGCTGTGGTTCATGAGGGCTCGCAAGGTGAGACGCCTGTCGCAGGTTTTGCAGGTTCACTTGAGCGGCATCATCGCAAGGCGAGATGACGTTTTTGTGACGGGAAAATAACGCAAAAAATTTTCCTACCGACGGTCGGTATTTTCTCAAGAACCGCTCTGGCACGCCGATCACGCTTGGGTCAAGTTGCGCGCCGCCGGTGATCAGCCGGGACCGCAGACAAGGATGTCCGGACACCTTTCACGCCTTTGCGGGCGTGCCTCATTCCTGCCATGAGTACATCCAATGCTTTTGCAAAAGTCCTTGAGAGCGCAAATTCTTGCCCTGCTGAGCGGTAGCCTGCTGGCGATGCTGTTGATTGCCCTGGCGTGCTTTCATTTCCTGTCCAGCGGCGTGCAGAACTACGCCAATCTGATCGAAGGCCCGCTTCATACCTCGCAATTGATCGATGAAGCCAACCTGCAATTCAAGGTGCAGGTGCAGGAGTGGAAAAACGTTTTGTTGCGCGGCAAGCAACCGGCGGACTTGAGCAAGTACTGGGGGCAATTCGAAGACCGCCAGCGCGATGTGCAAAACATCCTCGGCGAATTGGTCGCGCAAAAGGGCATCGAGCCGCCACTCAAGAGCCGCATCGAGCGCTTGCGTGACGAACATCGCCAGTTGGGCACGGCCTATCAGAAGGGCCGCGACGCGTTCGTGGCCAGCGGTGGCGATCCGACGGCGGGCGACGCCGCGGTCAAGGGCGTGGACCGCGCCACCAGCGATCAAATGAGCGAACTGGTCAGCGAGTTGCGCAAGCAGGGCGCCGAACAATCGACATTGATCAGTGCCAGTGCCGAACGCACGGTGTTGCTGGGGGTGATCGTGATGCTGGTTTCCGGGGGGCTGATCGGCTTGCTGAGCCTGTGGCTGGTCAATCGCAACCTGGTCGAGCCGATCCGCAAACTGATCGAGTACGTGGCGCAACTCAGTCAGGGGCGTTTTGCCGAGCGCGTGGCGAGCACCCGTCAGGACGAGTTGGGCAAACTGGCGATGGCCGCCAACACCCTGCGCGATTTTATCGCCGAAACCTTCAGCCGTTTGCAGCGCAGCGCGTCGGACCTGGACAGCGCCAGCGGTGAGCTGAACTCGATCGCCACCGTGATGGCCGGCGGTACCAACGAGCAGTTCAGCCGCACCGATCAGGTCGCCACGGCGATGAACGAAATGTCCGCGACCGCGCAGGAAGTCGCCCGTCATGCCGCCGAAGCGGCGCGGGCCGCCGACGATGCCGACCAGTCTGCCCAGCAGGGCGAAAAAGTCATGCAGGGCACCATCCACACCATCACGCAAATGCGCGGCGAAATCGCCAACACCGCCACGGTCATCCGCCAGTTGGAAACCGACAGCGGGCGCATTGGCAAAGTGCTGGAGGTGATTCGCGGCATCGCCGAGCAGACCAACCTGCTGGCGCTCAACGCGGCCATCGAAGCCGCGCGCGCCGGTGAAGCCGGACGCGGATTCGCCGTGGTGGCCGACGAAGTGCGCAGCCTGGCCCAGCGCACGGCGGCGTCGATCATCGAGATCAACCAGATCATCCAGACCGTGCAGACCGGTGCGGTGGAAGCAGCCCAGGCCATTGAAAGCGGTCAGTCGCGCAGCGAACTGAGCGTGCAGCAAGTGACCGAGGCCGGCGCCATGCTCGAACGCATCACCCTGGCCGTGGAAGCCATCCGCGACATGAATCGTCAGATCGCCACTGCCGCTGAAGAGCAAACTTCGGTGGCCGAAGACATCTCGCGCAACCTCACCGAGATCACCAGCATCGCCAGCACCAACCTGGACAATGTGCAACGCACCGAAGCGGCCAGCAGCAACCTGCATGGCTTGTCGGGGCAATTGAACGAGGTGACGGCGCGCCTGAGCGCTTGATTCCAGGATGTACAAAAGCCGCACGACCTCTCGATCGTGCGGCTTTTGTGCGATCAGGTGTCCTGTTTGTTTTTCAGGACCTTGCCATTGGAGGCATCGATGTCCACGTCCCACTCGACGTTGCTGGCGTCACGCAGTTCGATTTCGTACTCGTAACCGTTGAAGTGGTTATCCAGTTCGGTTTTGGTAATCGTTGCGCCCGGATGCAGATCCAGCGCAATCCTGTTCAGATCTTCCAGCGGCTTGATCTTGCCATCCTTGACCAGTTGCGGGATCTCATCGACCCGGACATCGGCCTGGGCCAGGCCTGCGGTGAGCATCAGGGTTGCAGCGGTAAACAAAGCGGTCAGGGTCTTCATGGGCTTCTGTCCTTGGGTGATCTGTTCAAGTGAGATCAGGTTAACCTGTGTAACTTAATCCACCCTTAAAACCCTGGCCTGATCCGGATCAGGGTTTGCACAACCTTGTAGGAGCGAGCCTGCTCGCGAAACAGGCACCTCGGTGCTGTGACAACTCAGGCTCAATAGCCGTTGTTCTTCAACACTTGATCGACACTCGCCGGCGCCGGACGTTTATAGAACTTCAACAACTCGCTGGCGCAATTGGTGAAAATGCCGTCGACCCCGGCGTCCATGACTTTCTGGTAGTCCACCGCATCGTCGATGGTGTAGACGTGCACCAGCAGGCCCTGATCGTGGGTGTACTGGTTCATCCACGGTTGCACCAGATCCGAGTAACTCTGGTCGCCACCCCGCGTCAGTGCGGCGGACGGGCCGGTACCGATGGCGCCCTGGGCCTTGGCGTAGTCGATCCAGCGCTGGAATTCGGCCTTGTCCTTCGGTTCCTGTTTGGCGTAGTAGACGGCTTTATCCTTCTCGCCGGAGTCGGCGAAGGTCACCCTGGACTTGGGTTCGATACTGCCTTCACCGACCCACAACAGCAGGATCCGGGGCACCGTCGGCATTTCCTTTTGCAGCAGTTCGAGGCTGCTCTTCTCGAAGGTCTGCAGGACCACCTTGCCTTTACCCTGGCCGACCGCCAGCTCGCCATTCGCCGGTTTCGAATCGGCCTGGCTCAGCCAGCCACGGTCCTGGAGTTTTACCTTGAGGTCGTGTTCGATGCCGGGAAACTGCTTCGGCTCCTTGGTCTCGATGTACAGGCCAGGCTTGTGCAGCGCATTGCCCTCGGCAATGTCGATGACTTCATCAAGGGTCAGAATCTTCAGGCCGGCGAAGGCAGGTCGCGCGCGATCGGGGTATGCGGCATTGAACCAGCTGCCCGCATCCAGGGTTTTCAGTTCGGCCATGGTGAACGCATTGGCCGGGCTGTCCTTGCGTTCGGGAAATTTGCTGGCGACGTCGGTGGTGCGTTGCAGGTTGTTGTCGTGCAGGACAAACAGCACGCCATCCTTGCTGCGCTGCAAATCCATTTCCAAGTAATCGGCGCCCAGGTCGCGGGCAGTCTTGTAAGCGGCGGCGGTGGATTCCGGCGCATCGAAAGACGCGCCACGGTGGGCGATCACCGCTGGATGTGGAATGCCCAAACGGCTCGCCAGCGCCACGGGGCCGGGTTCGCTGGCGGCCTGTGCCTGGCCGAGACCCAGCAACAGGCTCAGTAACAGGGCACTTTTAGTCAAGGTTGCGGGCATGTTCGAGTTCCTTTCGCAATGAATGAGCGGTCCCTTTTAACAACTCATCTTTGCAGGCGCTATCGCCAGACCGACACAAACCTGCCTGAAGCTGATTTTCGTCAGCGTTTTTGTGCACCCGTTTGCAGTACGCTGGGGCCCTGCCATTTCCCCGGCAGAGGGAAGCGCAGGCCCTGCGTGTAAACCAACGATCACCTATGCGGGGTTTACCATGCGCATCACTTCCCAGCTCATCTGCCGGGCCGCCGACCAACTCAAAGGCTTCGTCGGCCTGAACCGCAAGACCGGCCACTACATCGTGCGCTTCAGTGAAGACTCGTTCGGCATGGACGTGGCGGACGACGGCATCATCCCGGCCAGCGAATTTGTCTGGGCGACTGGCCCCGGGCAGGCCATGACGCTCAAGCGCGAATTGATTCAGTTGCTGCTGGACCAGAACATCGATGAGCGGATCAATATCACCGAACCGTTGCGGGTTTACATGAGTCGGGTGGAGGTGCTGGAGATTTCAGCGGTTCGCCGTTTGGTTCATGGGTGATGGTTTTGCGTTGACTTGACCGGCCTCTTCGCGAGCAGGCTCGCTCCCACAGGATCTTGGGCGTACACAAATCACTGTGGGAGCGAGCCTGCTCGCGAAGACCGCATCATTTACAGGCTGAACCCGTAGGCCCGCTCAACCCTGCACACCCGCGTATGACACCGCGCATACCAGGTCGAGCGCCCACGTTCGCGAATGGCTGTGTGCTCCGGATGGTTTTTCCACGCCAGAATCGCCGCTTCACTGGCCCAGTACGACACGGTTATTCCCAGCCCATCCTCGCCCCGAGCCGATTCCACCCCGAGAAACCCCGGCTGCTCACTGGCCAGCTCCAGCATCCTTGCGGCCGCTTCGGCGTAACCCTGGTCACCCTCAGTGCGCACCGAGGTGAAGATCACCGTGTAATAGGGCGCAGCTGGCGTATCGGCAATTATCATGATTGCCCCGCACAGGCTTCGACAAAGGCGCCCACCAACGGCGGCAAGATGCCTTTGAGCGCCGCTCGCTCGGGTTGGAACAAGGTCGCGACAAAGAACGGATGACCGCTGAGTTCGACCACGCGCAGTCCCTGTTCGGCATCGTGACCGACGGCGTGCAGTTCGCCCTTGAGCAGCTCCCCTTCGAATTGTCGATTGACCCCATAACGACAGCGATAGCCTTCACGAATCTCGGAGCTTTCGTACGCCCGGGCAATCAACGAACCTTCATCCAAATAAATGCTGTCGACCGCCTCCACCAGCGCGCACGTCAGCGGTGTCAGCAGCGCCCGAGTTGCATCGGGTGAAGTCTCGCCGTGTTCGGCATCCGACCAGCCCAGCACATTGCGCGCATATTCCAGCACCGCGTGTTGAAAACCACCGCAGGTGCCGAGGAAAGCTCGTCGTTGCTCGCGGGCAAAACGGATCGCCGTCAATGCGCCGTCCTCGCTGCGATAGGGGCTGGCCGGTACGCACCAGAAGCCATCGAATGTGTGCAACGGTGACTCGGGGTGGATTTCATCGGTGGCCAGCCATTGCCATTGCACATTCCGACCACTGTGTTCGGCGGCCTTTTCCAGGGCGACGGGAATGGCCTGGTGGGCGGTGACTTGCGGGTCGTAATCACCGATCAGGGCGATGCGAATCGGGCGGGTTTCCATGTGGGGCCTCTGCACTTGTTGATTCCTGGTGCCCACTATAGATTGGCGTTCACGCATTCAATATTGGCGTTTTCCCAAGTGATCAATGCAGCGACGCACTATCAACTCGACTATCCCGACCTGGCCCTGATCCTCGCGCTGGTACGCGGTGGCTCTCTGGCCCGCGCCGCGCAACTGCTCAAGGTGGATGTCTCGACGGTGTTTCGAGCGGTGCGCCGGCTGGAGGCTGCACTGGGTCAGCAACTGTTCGAAAAAAGCCGCGCCGGTTACCTGCCCACCACCCTGGCGCAGTCCCTGGCTGGACAGGCCGAACGTGCCGAGCAGGCACTGGAGGCGGCGCGCATCGGTGTGGAGCAGGGCGGTGAAGTGATCAGCGGCATCGTGCGCCTGACCTGCACCGACTCGGTCCTGCAAGGTTTGCTGTTGCCGGCGCTGGCGCAGTTCATGCCGAACTATCCGGCGCTGACCATCGAACTCAGCACGTCCAATGATTTTGCCAATCTCAGTCGTCGGGATGCCGATATCGCCCTGCGCCTGACGCGCACGCCGCCGGAGCATTTGGTGGGTCGGCGAGTGGCGGATATTTCTTACCGTGTATGCGCCAGCGAGCGATACCTGCAATCGGTCAACAGTGCAGACCTGGCTACATTGACCTGGATTGCCCCGGATGACTTCCTGCCCGATCACCCGACCGTTGCCTGGCGTCGCCAGGCCTTGCCGGGCGTAACGCCGGGCTATCGCTGCAACAGCATGCTGTCGGTTACCGAGTTGGTCAGGGCGGGGCTGGGTGTCGCGGCGTTGCCGGATTTTTTGATCGGCGACGGATTACGGCCGCTGGGCGAGCCTCTGCATGGATACGACACCGCGCTGTGGCTGCTGACCCGTCCCGACTGCCGCGCCTTGCGCTCGGTGGTCACGCTGTTCGATGAGTTGGGGCGGGCACTGAAACTGCCGTGAAACGCAATCGCCCAGCTATTGCATCATACGGCCGACGTTTCCAGGCAGGTGGTGCCCGGGTTGACACTGACCTTGTTGCGGCCGGTGTTCTTCGCGGTGTACAGGGCTTTGTCAGCGTCTTCGAACCAGGCCGTCGCATCGGTAAACGACGGTTGGTAAGCCGCCAGGCCGATACTCAGGCTGACCCGCAGTTCGGGCACTTCACGATGTCGATAGTCTTGCGACACCTTGCGCAATCGCTCCATGACGTCCATGGCCTGATTGAGTGGCATGTTGGGCAGGATCACGCAAAACTCGTCACCCCCATAGCGCCCGGCCAGATCGCTTTCGCGCAGGTTGCATTTGAGCTCGATGCTTAACTGGCGTAACACCGAGTCGCCAATGATATGACCGTAGGTGTCATTGATGACCTTGAAATGGTCGATGTCGATCAGTGCGATTGCGGCCTGCTGCTGACGCTGGCTGCATTCGCGAAACTTCAGTTGCAGCAAGTCCTTCCAGGCACCGTGGTTGAGCAGACCGGTCAAACTGTCGGTGCGGCTCAAAGCGCTCAGCGTACGTTTATGCTCCGACAACTTGATCGCCAACTGGTAGCAGACCATGCCCAACGCCAACGGGTAGAGCGTCAGCATCGGCAAGCACGCCCACATCTGCAATTGCGTGGTCGACAGGGTGAGTGCCGCGCCGAACAGCGACCAGGCAATCATCACGCCCACCGCTTGACTCAGGCTGCCCAACAGGAACATCCGTTGACCACCGGCGGCGACATTGTTCATCGCCATCATCGCCAGAATAGTCACGGTGCAAAGCGGATTGAACTGAAACGTCGCGACCCAAAAGCCACCGCACAGCGAATCGTAAAGTAGATTGCGGCGTTCGGCCTTGTAGGGAAAAGCCGAGCGACTCGACAGTTGATAAGCGACATGCGGCCAGGCAAAACCATTGAGTGCCAACAAAACCCAGACCCAGACCGGCGGGTGCAACGGATACAGTGCAGCGGCCACGCTGAAACTGCCGATGCCCAAGCCTATGGCTCGAGGCAGGTAGATGCGTCTGGCAAATGACAAACCCTTGCCGTGTTGTTTATCCATGATTCCCTGCGCCAGATTCATTCTGAAACACTTTACTGCATGGGGTTAAGAATTACCGTTCACCGGTAAAAAACGCTGCACATTGTCATTTATTCCAGCCGGAATAATCAGTGTCCTTCGAAGCCATTTGAATCCGGGTTGTGCTCCAGGCAATTGATCTAGAGCTGGTAACAGGCCAGGAACATGTCCAGCGCGGAATCCGCCACCGTGTTTTGCTCCTCGGCGGACAAGCTTGGCTGTCCCATGGAAATCTGTGGCCAGAAGGCAAATGACTTGAGCAGGCCATGGATCTGCTGAGCGGCGAATTCGGGGGCGACGGGCTTCAATCGGCCATCGGCCTGAGCAGCCCGAATCCACACCGTCAGCCCCTCCTCGCGCGCGCCCATTCGGGCCACCATGTCCCGTGCCCGCTCCGGTGAATGAATCGTCGCCGCAATGGCGACCCGTGCCAGGTCGAGCAGATTGTCGTCGCCCAACATTTGCAGTTTGGCCACCAGCAGCGAGCGCAACTGGTCGCGCAACGGTTGGTCGGGGCGGTAGGACGTTTCCTGTTCTGCCGTCACCCGAATCCATAACTGATTGAGGATCTCGGCGAACAACTCTTCCTTGCTGGGGAAGTGGTTGTACACCGTGCGCTTCGACACCCCGGCAGTGGCGGCAATCTTGTCCATGCTGGTGATCTCGAAACCGTTGTCACGGAACTCGTCGATCGCTGCCTGGATGATCGCTTGGCGTTTTCGGTCGGTGAGGCGCTGTGGAGCTGTCATAAGTACGCTTCGGCAGAAAGAAGGGGGAGAGTTACACTCGGCAGTTTACTTGTCATCGACTTTGATGCAACCTAGAAACTACACTGTGCAGTGTAATGTTTTGTTAATCCTGCCCAGCAAAAATAGAAAGTCCGGCTGATGCGTGCGTGCCTTGGCCATTTATCGTCCCAAAGCGGAAAGCCGCGTCATGCGCGGTTTTTCTGGAGTCATTCAGTCATGGCCAATTCAAACTCTTCGGCGGACACCGCCTCTACACCAGAAGCGTCCCGACAGGCTCAAGGGCAGTATCAAAACTTCACGCCGGTTCAACGTTTAAGCTTTGGCAAAACCATGGGCATCCTGTGGAACGCGCTGTTCCACAAACCGCAAAACACCCGCCCGAGCGCTCCAATCCCGCTGCAAGCCCTGACTCAAGCCGCGTTGATGGCTGCACCGAACCACAGTGTCTATCGCCTGGGCCATTCCACGGTGTTGCTGAAGTTGCGCGATAAGTTCTGGATCACCGACCCGGTCTTCGCCGAACGCGCCTCACCTGTGCAATGGGCCGGCCCCAAGCGTTTCCACCAGCCACCGATCAGCCTGGAAGAGTTGCCGCCGATCGAAGCGGTGATCCTGTCCCACGATCACTACGACCACCTGGATCATCAGGCCGTGCTGAAGCTCGCGGGCAAGACCAGGCACTTCCTTGCCCCGCTGGGCGTAGGCGACACCCTGATCAAGTGGGGCATCGACGCCAGCAAGGTTCGCCAACTGGATTGGTGGCAAGGCACGGACGTCGATGGCATCCGGTTCATCGCCACCCCGTCGCAGCACTTTTCCGGCCGTGGCCTGTTCGACGGCAACAGCACCCTCTGGGCCTCATGGGTGATGATCGACGGCGACACGCGCGTTTTCTTCAGCGGCGACAGCGGTTACTTCGATGGCTTCAAACGCATCGGCGAGCAATACGGCCCATTCGACCTGACCTTGATGGAAACCGGCGCCTACAACGTCGACTGGCCACACGTGCACATGCAACCCGAACAAACCCTGCAAGCCCACCTCGATCTCAAGGGTCGCTGGCTACTGCCGATCCACAACGGCACCTTCGACCTGTCGATGCACGCCTGGTACGAACCTTTCGACCGCATCCTGGCCCTGGCCTGGGAACGCAACGTATCGATCACCACACCGCAGATGGGGGAGGCGTTCAACCTGATGCATCCGCAGCGTGGTGGGGCGTGGTGGCTGGCGGTGGAAGGGGAGAGTGGTCGGGAAGCGGTGCAGAACGCGTAGAGTAACGGGCCCTGTAGGAGCGAGCATGCTCGCGATGGATGTCAACGATGGCGCTGGGGGCCTGATACCCCGCGGTGTTCTGTCGTTCATCGCGAGCGTGCTCGCTCCTACAGGGGTATTTATCGTCAATCGATGAGCTGGGTCACTCCACCATCGAAAAATCCGCCCGCCCCACCGGATTCGGCGTCGACCCCTTCACATTCATCCCCCGACCCGGTGCAAACCCCGGAAAGAACACCAGTCCCTCCGATTCGAAGCGATAGGCCAACGCCAGGCGCGTAACATCCAGCACTTCCTGGCGCGCCTCGAAACGCTGGATGGCATTCACCGAGACTCGGGACTCCCGCGACAGCTCTTCCACACTCCAGCCCAGCATCGCTCGGGCCTGGGCACAGTGGGCCGGGGTGAATTGGAAGAGGGCGATACGTTCCAGGGTGATTTTCATCGCTTGAGAGGCCATGGGTATTCTCCGGGCTCGAGAGTGTTGGTTCAAAATATACTGTGTTTTTGTACAGTTGTTTTGCGCCCGGAGCAAATGCAATTTTTGAATAGCGCTTTCAAGCAGACGGACGGTGTCTGTCGTTATTGAGCGTCCAACCCCGGCGCCTCGCGCACAATAAAGTGGTCCAGGTTTTCAATGTTGGCGCTGAACACCCCGAACGTCTGCTCGGGGTTTTTCTTGCTCGGTACCTGCTTCAACTCGGGCGTCACCCCATAAAAGAAGCAATACAACGTCCGCCCACTCTCGATGGCGTGCTTGATCTCCTCCAGGAACGCCTTGCGCTTGCGGTAGCTGTCGATCAGCTTCTTGCTCAGGTAGACATTGACCGAGTACGGCTTTTTCTCGAACCAGACCTTCTTCTCGAAATCGATGCGAAAGCTCTGGGTGTAGTCCTTGATCTCCTTGACCTTGCCCCAGTAAATCAGCCCCTTGTTGTCTTGCAGATACTCGATTTTCTTGAAAAACGATCCGTAAGGCGCGGTGTGCTCGCCAATCTTCAGCGGCACGCGCTTGAGCAGATCCCTGTCGTCGAAGTTTGAAACGAAACACTCCACCGGGTGAGCGAAGACGCTGGTCTTGTCCGGGGCCGATCCCCTGCCCGGTTGCTCGCCATTGCTGGTCACCGAAGGCGTTGGCGGCTCATCCCGCACCCCGCCTGCCGCGACTTTCGGACTGGATGGCTGGCGCACATACTCACGCCGAGTCAGCAACAATTCCGACGGGAAATGTTCCTCGCGGTTGTCATCCGTTTCCGCCTCATCCACACCCGACGCCGGTGTCTTCACGCTGGCATAGGGGCAGCCCTCGACATGTCGCGTACTCGGCAAGTTCTTGAAGTGCGGTGTGCGTACGTAATTCACATTCCAGGCGTTGAACGTGCCCAGCTCATTGGCCGCGTCGAAGGCCTGGCGACAGCTATCGTTCGGGCATTGGAAATGTTCCCGGGCGGAGTCGAACGCCATCGTCTCGTCGAAATTCAGATCCCGAACGTCGTAGATCGACAACTTGTCGTTGAGGCTGAGGCAGTAGGCGAGGTCGAATTTCATGTCGGGTTCCAAGTCCTTTAGGTGAACAGCTTCCAGTGATGGCGGATTTGAAGCAATAGCTACACTGATCACTCGATATCGTTGAGTTGGCAGGGCCCATCAAGGAGGGCGGTGTATGAGCTATTCGGATGTTTCGCCCCCTCTCCCGGAGCCGGGCCGCATAGCCCGCCGGGATGAACAGACCGGTTGGCGTCGTTGGCTGCCGGGACTGGGCATGTTGCGCGAGTATCAATGGGCGTGGCTGCGTTACGACATCGTGGCCGGCCTGGTGCTGACCACGATGCTCGTGCCCGTCGGTATCGCCTATGCGGTGGCATCGGGTGTGCCCGGCATTTATGGCCTCTACGCGACGATCGTTCCGCTGCTGTTCTATGCCTTGTTCGGCCCCAGCCGGATTCTGGTGATGGGGCCGGACTCCTCCCTGGTGGCCGTTATCCTTGCCGTCATCCTGCCACTCTCCGCTGGCGACCCGCAGCGCGCCGTCGCCCTGGCGGGGATGATGGCGATCGTCTCGGGAGCGGTGTGTATCCTGGCCGGTATCGCGCGCCTGGGGTTTATTACCGAGTTGCTGTCCAAGCCGATCCGCTACGGCTACATGAACGGCATCGCACTGACCGTATTGATCAGCCAGTTGCCCAAGCTGTTCGGTTTTTCGATTGAGTCCGATGGCCCATTGAGAGACCTATGGTCCATCGCCACGGCACTGATGGAGGGCAAAGCCAACTGGACCGCCTTCATGGTGGGTGGGCTCACCCTGGCGGTGATCCTGCTGCTCAAGCGCAAACCGCAATGGCCGGGGATCCTGATCGCCGTGGCGGGTGCCACGATTGCCGTGGGTGTATTCGACCTTGCAACACGCGCCGATGTGAAGGTCCTCGGTTCGCTCCCCCAGGGTTTGCCCGGGTTTGCCATCCCCTGGATCACCACTGCCGATATCGTCCCGGTGCTGATCGGTGGTTGCGCCGTCGCACTTGTTTCGTTCGCCGACACCAGCGTGCTCTCCCGCGTCTATGCGGCGCGGACCCGTACGTACGTCAACCCGAACCAGGAAATGGTCGGCCTCGGTATCGCCAATCTGGCGGCCGGGTTTTTCCAGGGCTTCCCGATCAGCAGCAGTTCGTCCCGCACGCCCGTGGCCGAGGCCGCTGGCGCCAAAACCCAGTTGACCGGCGTCGTCGGGGCACTGGCTGTGGCTTTGTTGCTGCTGGTGGCACCGGACCTGCTGCAACATTTACCGTCCAGCGCCCTGGCGGCGGTCGTCATCGCCTCGGCCATCGGCCTGATCGAGATTGCCGACCTGCGCCGGATCCATCGCATTCAACGCTGGGAGTGCTGGCTATCGATTGTCTGCACCGTCGGCGTGGCTGCGTTCGGCGCGATCGAAGGCATCGGCCTGGCCATCGTGATTGCGATCATCGAATTCCTCTGGGATGCCTGGCGCCCGTACTCCGCGGTGTTGGGCCGCACTGATGAGGTCAAGGGTTACCACGACATCAAACGCTACCCCGATGCGCGCCTGCTACCCGGCCTGGTCCTGTTTCGCTGGGATGCGCCCTTGTTTTTTGCCAATGCCGAGCTGTTCAACGAGCGCGTGCTGGACGCCGTGGCGGCATCGCCCACACCGGTGCGCTGGCTGGTGGTCGCTGCAGAGCCGGTCACCAGCGTCGACGTGACCTCCGCCGACATGCTGGCCGAACTGGACGACACCCTGCACGCGGCGGGTATCGAACTGTGCATTGCCGAGATGAAGGACCCGGTCAAGGACAAGCTCAAGCGGTTCGGATTGTTTGCGCGCTTGGGGGAAACGGCGTTTTTTCCGACGATTGGGACGGCTGTGGACAGTTATGTGGCGAACTTTCAGGTGGATTTCAACGAGCGGGAAGAGCAAGGGAAAGGATTGTCGTGAAACCCGCGGGGTCGAAGTAGAGACTTCACATCAAGGAGAGCGCCATGGCGAACAACTGGCCGGCCGGGATTGAACACGTTGTCGTGCTGATGATGGAAAACCGTTCGTTCGACCATTTGCTGGGGGATTACACCAGCATCAATCCGGCGTGTGACGGTATCAACCGCAAGGCGCCCAGCAGCAACCCGCTGAAGCTGGCCAGTGGCAGTTCGATTTTGATCACTCAAACCTTTGAGGACCCGAAGAACTACAGCCTGTGGGCGCCACCACCTCCTTTGGCTCCCGCACTGCCGGCCAGGGACAGTGAGGGTTTCGACCTGGGCCACGAGTTCGACAACGTAGAGAGGCAACTGGGTGTTTCCTTCAAGACCAGCCCAGCCATTCCTGCGCTCACGGGTTTCGCCCAGGACGCCTACAACAAGGCCCGCACGGACTTGAAGGTGTACAAGACCTGGTCGCAATCCATGGCCCAGCGGGCGATGAACTACATCCCGTTCGGCGCTACGCCAGCGGGTGATACGTTGCCGGCGATCCAGGGACTGGCGCGCAATTTCACCGTATGCGATCGCTGGTTTTCCTCGGTGCCAGGCCCAACCTGGCCGAACCGTTTTTTTGCCATGCTCGGCAGCTGCAATGGTCATTTACTGATGCCTTCCACTGGCACCGTGCTGGCCGGCATCAAAAGCCTGATTGCACAGTTCGGCGGCGAGAGCATTTTTTCGTTGCTGCGCAACAGCGGCCATGACGCACGCATTTACTCCGACGGCTCCATTCCCCTGGCGGCGCTGGTCAAGGGTGGTTTGCAACACCTGAGCATCGAGGACTTCAAGTCGGACGTCGCGGGTAACAAGCTCCCTGAACTGTCCTGGATCGAACCGAGCTATGGCCTGCTCAACGGTAAGCTCGGGCCAAACGTTTCGCATCATCCACCCGAAGACCTGCGCTTTGGCGATCAGTTTGTCGGTGAGGTGTACAACGCCTTGTCGGCCAATACCGCTGTCTGGAACAAGACCCTGTTCGTGCTGCTGTACGACGAACATGGCGGTTTCCATGACCACGTGGTGCCGCCGACTTGCGTGGCGACCGGTTCAACTGTCGATGTCGAATGGCAAAATCCCTTCACCCGCCTTGGCGTTCGTGTGCCGGCGATCCTGGCTTCGCCGTGGCTCAAGCCAGGCTTGATTCCCTGGACGGGCGATGTCCAGGCGCAGCACTACGATCACACCAGCCTGCTGGCCTTTCTTTGCGATCATTTCAAATTGCCGCGCAGCGCCCTCGGTCCGCGGGTGATCGCGGCGCAGCACTTTGGCAACGCGCCCATCTGGCGCACTGCACCGAGCGCAACGGCCGCGCCAAAGTTGGCGGTCAGCGTGGTGCCGAGTCGCGTCGGCTTGCCATTGATCGAATCCGAACTGGCGACCCAAAGTCGGCAAGTGGTGGACAGCGCCACCGGTTACCTCGACGGCCTCGATCCGGAGCAGATCTGGAAGCGCAGCGCCCAATGGGTCAACGGTTTTCTCGACAACCGCAGCCGTGCCCTGGGCGACCCCGGTGAGGCTGCGCTCACGCCTGCCGCACCCAGTGCGGACAGCCTGGAGGCGAAACTGCGGCGCCTGCAGGACTTGATGGTCACCGCCCAAGGGCAATCGGTTCCTGCGGTCACGACGCCGGCCAGCAAAGCCGTGGCAGAGCCGGGATTGGATGACGTGGCAACGCGCCTGCGCATCCTCTGCCTGCCAGGTGTCGGATTCAGCCGGGCAATCGACGGGCAGGGGAGCATCGATGGGAACTGGCAGGAGCAATGGCGCACCTTGATCCGCACTCGACTGGCGCAGAACGGTCGTTTCATAGATGACCAGGACATCGATTTTCTGCTCTTCGATGACCAGCTGGAAGGTGGGCCGGACTTCGCCCAGATCACCCGAGGCCTGGCGATGTTGAGCGCCGACGCCAGGGGCAAGGCCGACGAGAATTTCGGCAGTTGGGGCCTGCCGGTCAATCAGATGTTGCGCGTCACGGTGGGCGCCATCGTGCAGTGGATCGAAGACGCCGATTTACGTAGCCGACTGACCCAGCATCTGTTGGCGAAGATCGAGGCTTTCGACCCACAGATCATCTTCGCCCAAGGGCTGGGCAGTTTGATCGGCTACGACGCCTTGCGCCGTTCGGTGGCGAAAAAAGGTTCGGCACTCAAGCGCATCGATGGCCGGGTGTTCGTCAGTTTCGGCTCACCGATCGCGTTGCCGTTGGTGATGCGTGAAGTGTGGGGTGGGCGGGTCCTGCGCCTGAGCGAAAGTGGCCGGGGCATCCGCCGCTGGTTCCACCTCTACAATCCCTGCGACGGTTTGCTCACCCGGCCTGTCACCTCGCCTGACTCGGCGCGGGTCGACCTGAAAACCGAATTCATTCTGCCGCTGCGCGATGACCTGCTCGACCTCAATCACGCCGCCCAGGCCTACCTGTCGTCACCCACCAGCCAGACCGGCCTGTGGCCGCAACTGGCCCGGGATGTGGTGGCGGCACGGGCGCTGGAAGTGCCGGCGTTCCTGTCCCGCAGCGGCCAACGCAAACGCCGCGCCCTGGTGGTCGGCATCAACGATTACCCCGACCCCGGTGCACGCCTCGATGGCTGCATCAACGACACCTATCTGATCAGCCGCATGCTCCAGGAAAGCGGCTACGACGCCGGTGACATCCGATTGCTGCACGACGCCCGGGCAACCCGGGCCAACTTCGTCGAGCGCCTCGAATGGCTGGTGGAAGGCGCCCGCGCCGGGGACGAGCGTGTGCTGTTCTACTCCGGCCACGGTACCCAGTTGCCGGTCTACAGCAGCAGCGGCGAAGCCGACTGCATGGATGAAACCCTGGTCCTCCATGACTTCGACTGGGACGACGAAAGCACCCACTTCACTGACAAACTGTTCCGCCAGTTCTACAGTCACCTGCCATTCGACCCGGACGGCCACGGCGCCAAACTCACCGTCATGTTCGACTGCTGCTACGCCGGCGGCATGACCCGCGGCAACGGCCGCGTGCGCGGCATCACACCCCCCAGCGACATCCGCCACCGCATGCTGCGCTGGGACCCCTATGCCGGCGACTGGGATCGCCGCGTCTATGCCGTCGACAGCGACCGGCGCGACTTCAGCGAACAAGACAACAAAACCCGCGACCTCACCCGCACCCGCAGCACCCAAGGCGCCGCCACCGGCCTGCGCCCCGAGAAAAAAGCCCAACTGCTGCGCCAGGGCAAACTCTACGGCCATCACGGCCCCTACATGCCCCTGATGCTCTACGCCGCGCGGGAAAACGAAAAGGCCAACGAGTACGAGGTGGGCTCCAACAGCTACGGCGCCTTCACCTACGCCCTGGTTGAGCAACTGCGCAAATTGCATCAGGAGGATGCGACGTTGGGGTTTGATCAGTTGATTGAACGGGTGGGCAGTGTGCTGAGCGCGAGATCGCTGGGGCAGACGCCGGAGATTGTCGGGCCGAGCGGGGTGAGGGCGGCGGTTTGTCCGTGGCGGATCAGTGGGTTGGGGAGGTGAGGTTTTGGCTTTGTTGCAGATAAAGAAAAGGGTCGCAGTAAACCCCTGCGACCCAGATAACAACGACGTTCAAAAACCAGCTACTGCCCCCTTATGGGAGTAGCCAGCTTACGATCCATAAGATCAACGCAGCAACCTGCCTTGAGCCAGTTCAGAGCACTAAGTCGCCCTTAACGCCGATCCAGCCAAACCGTCTGTGCATTACAGAATTCGCGCACCCCGAAATGCGAGAGTTCCCGGCCAAAACCACTCTTCTTCACGCCGCCAAAACTGACGCGCGGATCGCTGGCGCTGTAGCCGTTGATGAACACGCCGCCGGTTTCAAGTTCGTTGGCCATTTGTTGGGCGAGTTCGACCTTGCGCGTGTAGACCGTGGCGGTGAGACCGAACTCGCTGTCATTGGCCAGTTCCAGCGCATGGGCTGCGTCTCGGGCCGTGATGATTGATGCCACTGGGCCAAACAATTCCTGTTTGAAGGATGTCATCCGGTCGGTCACATTGCCCAGGACCGTGGGTTCATAGTAGTTGCCGGTGCCTTCAGCCTTTTTTCCGCCCATCAGCAGCGTTGCGCCTTCTTCCAGTGTGTCGCGCACTTGTTGGTCCAGTTCGTCGCGCAGGTCGAAGCGCGCCATCGGGCCGATGTAAGTGTTGGTGGCGAGTGGGTCACCGACAACCAGTCGTTGGGTGGCCTCGACGAATTTGCGGGTGAATTCCTCGACAACGCCTTGCTCGACAATCAGGCGTTTGGCGGCGGCGCAGACTTGTCCGGTGTTTTGATAGCGCCCGATCACGGCGGCTTTTACCGCTTCATCGAGGTCCGCGTCGTCGAGCACGATAAAGGGGTCGGAGCCTCCCAGTTCCAATACACATTTCTTCAGTGCCGCTCCGGCCTGGGCACCAATGGCCATGCCCGCGCGGACGCTGCCGGTGAGGGTGACGGCCGCGATACGTGGATCGGCGATCGCCCTGGATACGCCCTCCGGCGTGACGTTGATGACCTCGAAAACACCTTCAGGAAAATCCGCTTGCTTGATGGCGTCCAGCAGCAGGTAGGCGCTGCCCATGACGTTGGGCGCGTGCTTGAGCACGTAGGTATTGCCAGCCAGCAAGGTGGGGACGGCGCCGCGCAGTACTTGCCAGATGGGGAAGTTCCACGGCATGACGGCGAGAATCGGGCCGAGCGGGCGATATTCAATGCGGGCCTTGCCGCCTTCAATCAGGGTCGGTTCCGGGCTCAGCATGGCGGGACCGTGTTCGGCGTACCACTCGCAGAGCTGCGCGCACTTTTCAATTTCACCTCGGGCCTGAGTAATCGGCTTGCCCATTTCCAGGGTGATCATGTTGGCCATCGCCTCTGCATTGTTGCGCAAGGCGTGGCCAAGGTTGATCAAAAGCTGCGCACGGTGTTCAACCGGTTGGCTGCGCCAGGCTCGAAACCCGCTGGCGGCCCGGCTCAGTGAGGCTTGCAACGCTGAATCAGAGTCGAAAGGGTACTGGCCGATCTGTTCGCCCGTGGCCGGGTTGATCGAAATGGCATGGGTAAGGCTGGAAACGTTGGTCATGGCACCGTCCTGCAAAGAGGGAATGTGCTCAGGTTAGGGTGGTATATGTTTTATGGAAACTGAATAATACTGAGTATTACATTCACGTTTGGAGAATGAATTGGATCTGGTTCAGCTCGAAATTTTCAAGGCTGTCGCCGAGCACGGCAGCATCAGCGTGGCCGCCCAGCATATCCACCGGGTGCCTTCGAATCTGACGACCCGAATCAAGCAGCTTGAACTGGACTTGGGCGTGGACCTGTTTATTCGCGAGAAGAGTCGACTGCGCTTGTCGCCAGCCGGTTGGAGTTTTCTGGATTACGCTCGACGTATTCTCGATCTGGTTCAAGAGGCGCGCGCCACGGTGGCGGGTGAGGAACCGCAAGGCGCTTTCGCCCTGGGTTCGCTGGAAAGCACTGCGGCGGTACGGATTCCGGAACTGTTGGCCGCCTACAACCAGAAGCACGCCAAGGTCGAACTGGACCTGTCCACCGGCCCCTCCGGGACCATGATCGACGGGGTGCTGTCGGGGCGCCTGGCTGCGGCTTTTGTCGATGGCCCGGTGTTGCATCCGGCGCTGGAGGGCGTGCCGGCATTCGAGGAGGAAATGGTCCTGATCGCACCGCTCAACCATGATCCGATTCATCGGGCCAAGGATGTGAATGGCGAAAACATTTATGCGTTCCGCTCCAACTGCTCCTATCGCCATCATTTCGAAAGCTGGTTCGCCAATGGCGCGGCGGTGCCCGGCAAGATTTTCGAAATGGAGTCCTATCACGGCATGCTGGCCTGCGTCAGTGCCGGGGCCGGCCTGGCATTGATGCCCCGCAGCATGCTCGAAAGCATGCCGGGATGCACGACGGTCAGCGTCTGGCCATTGTCGGAGTCCTTCCGGTATTTGCGCACCTGGCTGGTGTGGCGCAGGGGGACGGTGTCGCGGAGCCTGACGATGTTTGTGCGCTTGCTTGAGGAACGTGGTGTCGTGTTGGCCGATAAATAGTGGAAAGTTAACGGTCTGCGCTGAAAAACCGGATAATGGCGGCCAAATCGTTTAGCTCGTTATTCTGGTAATCGCACATGGAAATCAAGGTCAACTTTCTCGACAACCTTCGACTTGAAGCCAAGTTCGACGACTTCACGGTGATTGCCGATCAACCCATTCGCTACAAGGGCGATGGCTCGGCACCGGGGCCGTTCGATTATTTCCTGGCTTCGTCGGCGTTGTGTGCGGCGTACTTCGTGAAGCTGTATTGCGAGACTCGCAATATCCCCACCGAAAATATCCGCCTGTCGCAGAACAACATTGTTGACCCGGAAAACCGCTACAACCAGATTTTCAAGATTCAGGTCGAATTGCCGGCGGATATCTCCGCCAAGGATCGCCAGGGGATCTTGCGCTCCATTGACCGTTGCACGGTAAAGAAGGTGGTGCAAACCGGGCCTGAGTTTGTGATTGAAGAGGTCGAGAACCTCGACGCCGATGCCCAGGCATTGCTGATGCCGCACTCGACCAGCGACGCGGGCACCTACATCTTGGGCAAGGACCTGCCGCTGGAACAAACCATCGCCAATATGTCGGGCATCCTGGCCGATCTGGGCATGAAGATTGAAATCGCTTCGTGGCGCAATATCGTTCCCAATGTGTGGTCGCTGCATATCCGCGATGCGCACTCGCCGATGTGTTTTACCAACGGCAAAGGCGCAACCAAAGAGGGCGCGCTGGCATCGGCACTGGGCGAGTTCATCGAGCGGCTCAACTGCAACTTCTTCTATAACGATCAGTTCTGGGGTGAGGACATCGCCAACGCGGCGTTTGTACATTACCCGGACGAGCGCTGGTTCAAGCCTGGCCCGAAGGACGAACTGCCGTCTGAAATCCTCGACGAGTACTGCCTGAAGATTTACGACCGGGATGGCGAGTTGCGTGGTTCGCATCTGTACGACACCAACTCCGGCAACACCCAGCGCGGTATTTGTTCGCTACCCTTTGTGCGCCAGTCGGACAATGAGGTGGTGTACTTCCCTTCCAACTTGATCGAAAACCTCTACCTGAGTAATGGCATGAGCGCCGGCAATACGCTGGCCGAAGCGCAGGTGCAATGTCTGTCGGAGATCTTCGAACGCGCGGTCAAGCGCGAAATCCTCGAAGGCGAAATGGCCCTTCCGGATGTGCCGCAGGAAGTGCTGGCGAAGTACCCGGGGATTCTGGCCGGTATCCAGGGCCTGGAAGAGCAGGGCTTCCCGGTGCTGGTCAAGGATGCGTCACTGGGTGGTGAGTTTCCGGTGATGTGTGTGACCTTGATGAACCCGCGTACCGGTGGCGTATTTGCCTCGTTCGGCGCGCACCCAAGCCTGGAAGTGGCGCTGGAGCGCAGCCTGACGGAACTGCTGCAAGGTCGCAGTTTTGAAGGTTTGAATGATCTGCCTCAGCCGACGTTCGAAGGTCAGGCGGTGACTGAGCCGAACAACTTTGTCGAGCACTTCATCGACTCCAGCGGTGTGGTTTCGTGGCGCTTCTTCAGTGCCAAGCCGGATTTCGAATTCGTCGAGTGGGACTTTTCCGGTCAAGGCGAAAACTCCAACGTAGAAGAAGCCGCGACGTTGTTCGGCATTCTCGAAGACATGGGCAAAGAAGTGTACATGGCGGTCTATGAACACATCGGCGCCAAGGCCTGCCGCATTCTGGTGCCGGATTACTCGGAAATTTATCCGGTAGAAGACTTGATCTGGGATAACACCAACAAGGCGTTGCAGTTCCGTGCCGACATCCTCAACCTGCACAACCTGAGCAAGGTCGGCCTGAGAACGCTGGCCAAGGGTTTGGAAAACAGCGAGCTGGATGATTACACCGACATCACTACCTTGATCGGCATCGAGTTCGACGACAACACGCCTTGGGGCAAGTTGACGATCCTGGAGCTGAGGCTGCTGATTTATCTCGCCTTGCAGAAGTTTGACCAGGCCAAGGATCTGGTGGAAGCCTTCTTGCAATACAACGACAACACCGTCGAGCGCGGCTTGTTTTATCAAGCGGTGAACGTCGTGCTGGAAATGCAACTGGACGATGATCTGGAGCTGAGCGACTACGAGGTCAACTTCCGTCGGATGTTTGGTAACGAGCGGATGGACGCGGCGATAGGGTCGGTGGATGGCAGCGTGCGTTTCTACGGCCTGACGCCGACGAGCATGAAGCTGGAGGGGCTCGACAGGCACCTTCGCCTGATCGACAGCTACAAGAAGCTGCACCAGGCGCGGGCGAGGGTGACGGCGTTGTCCAACTGAACGTGATAACAAAAAAAGCACCTTGGGTGCTTTTTTTGTTTTTTGGGTGGTCAGTCAATCGTCTGTGCGTGGTGGGCTCATTTATGGCGGCCTATGGGGAAGCTCTTCTATATAGGTGTCATTTGGGGCTCTTTGCTGCTTTCTACAGATTGTTGATAGAAAACCTGAATCACTGCTTGACGGCAGGTTTCAGATGTCTATAATTCGCCCCACTTCCGGCGCAGTCGAAACGAAAAACTCCTTGATAAACAACGAGTTACGCAGTTTTGACAGCAGGTTGCTTCAGTTC
>NZ_NEHO01000030.1 GCF_002113375.1 Pseudomonas sp. R37(2017)
ACTCAGCACCCGAATTTCTTGACGACCATAGAGCGTTGGAACCACCTGATCCCATCCCGAACTCAGAAGTGAAACGATGCATCGCCGATGGTAGTGTGGGGTTTCCCCATGTGAGAGTAGGTCATCGTCAAGATTGAATTCCAAAACCCCTATCTGCGCAGGCAGGTAGGGGTTTTGTTTTTGGCGAAATTACTGCCCGATCCGCTCCAGCGTGTGCACCAGGGGTTCCAGCGACACACAGATTAAACCATCAAGCGGACGATTGAGTTCCTCCACCAGCAAGATGGTTGCCCCCGTCGACAGGGCACACATCATCCACACGACGACTATGGTGCCGTTGCGTGGTGCAAACAGGCCGAACGATCCGAAGATAATCCCCAGCCACGTCACCAGGATCACCAGCATCACCGACGGAATCGATTGATCGGCCTGCAACAGAGTCAGCCAGCGGGCGGCAAACACGCTGTCCATGTCTTGCAATGCCTTGGTTTTGAGCGAACGTTGATCATCGTTGTCGGGAGACAGTGATTCGACCTGGCGTTGCAGGCTTTCGGAGCGACGGATCACCTCGGGGCTGTCGAGTTTTGCAATCTGCTGCTGATCGCGGGTCGCAAGCATTTGGGTGACTTCGGCATAGTTGTGCTTGAGTTCGTTGCGGATCCCCTGGGTATCGCTGCCGTAGCGGGCCAGCAAGCGGTCGAATTGAATGACTTTCGCCGCCGCACCTTCCAGTTCGGCATTGGCCGTATCAAAAGTGCCTTTGGCAGTCGAAACCAGCAGGCCGAGGACCAGCGCAGACATCGTTGCGATGAGGCCGGTGGCCAGCTTCACCACGGCCACAGAGTCGTCGCTCAGATGATGGCTCGGTAGCCGCTCTCTCACGTACGAACCCAATAGTGCGCTGCCGAACAGGCAGGCAAAGACGAAGAGGGCGATCACCACGTCATTCAAATTCAACCTCCGTTGTCGCTGCCTTCCTGGGGAGAAATCTACTGGTACTTGATCACGATGCCTTTGAGTTTACGTCCCTCGATAGTCGTCACGTCGCGAGCCCAGAGCGGTCCGCTGGCATAGGCACCTACCGCCTGAATATGGTCATACACGACCACCACCGCGTCGCCACCGAGTTTGGCAGCTTCTTCGCGCAGCTTCTGTTCGACTTCGGTAATCGGCGGGGCAGGGTCGACGGTGGCGTCGATCAACACTTCACCCAGGCGCACATGCGGGCGCAGAGGCTCGGAGCGCAGCACGACGACCTCGTCGGGCGATGTCGGTGCCGGATGTTCTACGCCGACATAGGCGGTGGTCTGCGCATCGACACTGGCGCAACCATTGAGGGCCAGCAGGCCGGTGATCAGTCCACCGGCCAGTAGCAAGCATTTTAAACGGGTAGACCAAGGCAGGTCGTGGGTCGGCATAGTGGGTTCGCTCCTCAGGTCTGCTGCTATCCATGTGGCTATTTGACGGTAGCAGACAGGCTGGGAGTTGCCAGAAAGCCCAATCTTTTCAGGTTGGGCTTTCTGGTGCCTTCATTGCTGTCCTTCGATAAAGGCCATTCACTGATCCTTTTCGCAGTTGACCATCCACGACACGCCAAAACGGTCGACCAGCATGCCGAAGCGAGCCGCCCAGAACGTGCTCTCCAGTGGCATCTGCACATTGCCACCCTCCGCCAGTGCATTGAAGACCCGTTCGGCCTCGGCAATGCTGTCGACGTTGAGTGAAATCGAGCAGGCACTCATTTTATCGACAGGGCGATCCGGTGTGGTGTCCGACCCCATGATCGCCTGATCGCCCATGGCCAGGCGGGTATGGATGATCAGGTTGTGCAGCTCCTTGGGGAATTGCTCGCCGGCCGGGGTTTCACCGAAGGTCAACATGGCTTCGATCTGGCCTTGCAGGCACTTTGCGTAGAACGTGAAGGCAGCTTTGCAGTCGCCGTTGAAGATAAGGTAGGGATTGATTTTCATGGTCGGCTCCAGGTGCTCGAGTACATACATCGGTTTGGACGCCGGTTCTTTCGGCGAATTCCGATTGTGTCGAGCCAACAAGCAAAGCGCTAAATCGTTGTCGGAGCTTGTGTTTCCTTAGATGTTTTTTCGATAGGCCGCGCCAGGCTAATCGCCTCGGGTACACGCCGTGGCGCAAGCACACGTTCGATGGCGCCGCTGACCATGCTCTCCAGCAGCTCATCACGTTCCTGCTCGTCCAGTACATGGGGCGTCAGCCAACTGGGCGCGCTGTTGAGCAGCACGCCAATGGCATGCCCGGCCGCCAGCAGGCCTTGCTCGCTGAAGCGGCTCTTGGCGCCCAGCATCTTCAGCAACGTGCGTTCGTATTGCTCGCGCAATTGCCGCACCCGAGCCTGTTGCTCTTCGTTCAGGCAACCGCTGTCGCGCTCCACCAGGCGGAAATGCCAAGGCATCTCCCGATGCAGATTCAGATGGGCGCGGATCAGGCTGTTGAGTTTGTCGCGCTTGCCCGGGACTTTTTGCTGTATGCGTCCCAGGGTGGCCAGCAGCTCTTCGTAGAACTCTTCGATCAGGTCGAGCAGCAGATGCTGTTTGCTGGGGTAATGGTGATACAGCGAGCCTGGAGAGAGCCCCAGGCACGTCGCGAGCTCGCGCATGCCGACCTGGCCGAACCCCTTGCAGGCAAACAGCTCCAGGACCTTGTCCCGGTACTCGGCAAAGCGCGAGCAACGCTCAGGCATAGGCATGGAAGCCGCGCCCCGTTTTGCGCCCCAGGTAACCGGCAGCGACCATTTCCTTGAGCAATGGCGCTGGACGATATTTGCTGTCGTTGAACCCGTCATAGAAGGCTTCGAGGATCGAAAGCAGTGTATCCAGGCCAATCAGGTCCGCCAGGGCCAACGGGCCGATAGGCTGATTGCAGCCCAGGCGCATGCCGGCGTCGATATCTTCGGCGCTGGCCAGGCCTTCCTGGAACACCAGAATCGCTTCGTTGATCATCGGCACCAGGATCCGGTTGACCACGAAGCCCGGGCGGTTGCCGGCGGTAATCGCGGTTTTGCCGAGGGTGGTGGCCATGTCCAGCGCCAACTTGTGGGTCGCATCACTGGTTTGCAGACCGCGGATCACTTCGATCAGGCCCATCACCGGCACCGGGTTGAAGAAGTGCAGGCCGATGAAGCGCCCGGGCTGGCTGACACTGGCGGCGAGCTGAGTGATCGACAATGAAGAGGTATTGGAGGCAATGACGCATTCGCCGCTGACTTGTGCGGCGATCTGTTGCAGTACTCGCAATTTCAGATCGAGGTTTTCGGTGGCCGCTTCGATGACCAGCTGCGCGTTATGCAGGCTGCTGTAATCGGTGCTGGTGCGGATTCTGTCGAGAGTGGCCTGTTTCTGCTCCGTCGTCAGGGTTTGTTTGGCGATCTGCCGGTCCAGGTTTTTACCGACCGTTGCGACGGCTTTTTGCAAAGCGCTTTCGGAAATGTCGAGCAAGGTCACGTTGAAACCGGCCATGGCGCAGACCTGTGCAATGCCGTTGCCCATGGTGCCTGCACCGATCACTCCGATGTTTTGCAGATTCATCTTCCCATCCTTCCATCAAACTCTGCGATACCTTCGCCGCGACGGCGGCCGAAGGCGTACTATTGCCGCGAGTCTAGAGCTGGCAGGGCGGTTGTCCTATGCCAAAACTGTTCAACGGCACTGATGTTTTTTGCCATTCGGGTGATGAGAGAGAAGCGTACCAATGCGGGAAAAGGACTCGGTTGCCGCCTATTTCGTGCAGGCAATGATCCACGGGCTGAAGGATGATCCGCAGCGCGTGACGGCTGTGCTCGAACAGGCAGGCATTGATCCGGCGATCATGCACCAACCCACTGCGCGGGTGCCGGCCAACGCGTTTGCGGCGTTGTGGCTGATTCAGATCCGCGAGCTCGACGACGAGTTTTTCGGGCTCGATTCCCATGGCATGCCGCCGGGCAGTTTCGCCCTGATCTGCCGCGCCTTGATTCAGGAGCCCGATCTGCACAAGGCCATGCGCCAGTGCCTGGCCAACTTCGGATTGTTCCTGCGCGACTTTCGCGGCTCGCTGGCCGTGCGTGGCAAGCGTGCGGTGATCAGCCTGGAGACCTGTTCAACGGACAACGATGCCAGCCGGTTTGGTGAGGAAACCTTCCTGGTGCTGATGATCAGTCTGCTCTGCTGGCTGGGTGGCCGGCGTATTCCCATCGATCGCGCAGACTTTCGCCATTCACGTCTGTCACTAGGCGATGACCGCCTGCTCTGGGGCCCCAACCTGACCTTTGGTGCCGAGCGCACCGAAATCGAATTTGCCAGCCATTACTTGCGCCTGCCCGTGGTGCAGGATCTGGCGTCGCTGAAAGTGTTTTTGCGTACCGCGCCGCAATGGCTGGTGATCCGCTTCCGTAACCAGCATGGCCTGGCGGCACAGGTGCATCAGCGCTTGCGCGGCAGTCATTACAGTGAGTGGCCGACCTTGCAGGCCTTTGCCCAGGAACAGCACCTGAGCCCCAGCACCTTCCGCCGCAAACTGGAGCGTGAAGGTTGCTCCTATCAGGAGATCAAGGACGAAGTACGGCGGGGCGTGGCCTTTGAGCAATTGCGTCAGAGTGACGCCAGCATCAGCGATATCGCCGAGCAACTGGGGTTCCAGGAGCCCAGCGCCTTCCATCGGGCGTTCAAGAAATGGACCGGGGAAAGCCCTGGGCGCTATCGGGACCGTTATCAGGGGGAGCAGGGGGGCGCCGTGACCGGCGAGTAAGGCCAAGCGGCACAAATCCTGTGGGAGCGAGCAAGCTGGCTCCCACAGGGGATGGGTCATGGCATTTCCGGCAGTTCCTGTGGACGCAGGTCGAACACCAGTACTTCAGCATCCACGCCGTTGCTCAAGGTCAGCGCCTGTTCATCACGAACCCGCACACCGTCGCCTTCCTGCAACAACACGCCGTTGAGTTCGACGCTGCCCCGGGCTACATGCACATAGGCGTAGCGGTCAGCGGCGAGCTCCAGGGTGGCGCTTTCCTTGCCGTCGATCAGGCCGGCATACACCCGTGCATTCTGACGCACCTTCAGCGAACCCTTGGCCCCGTCCGGCGAGATGATCAGTTGCAGACGCCCGCGTTTCTTCTGGGGGCTGAAGTGCTCTTGCTGATAACGCGGTTTGGCGCCACTGACGTCGGGCACGATCCAGATCTGCAGAAAGTGCACCGGCCGGGTACTGGAGTGGTTGAATTCACTGTGGGCCACGCCACTGCCTGCGCTCATCAGTTGCACGTCGCCGGGGCGAATCACCGAACCGGTGCCCAGGGTGTCCTTGTGTTCCAGGGCACCTTCCAGCACGTAGGAAAAAATCTCCATGTCGCGGTGCGGGTGCTGGCCGAAACCTTTACCGGCGGCAACGCGGTCGTCGTTTATCACCAACAGGTCAGAAAAACCCTGTTCTTTCGGATTGCGATAGTTGGCGAAGGAAAAGGTATGGAACGACTTCAACCAGCCGTGATTGGCCAGGCCACGATCCGAAGCTTTGCGAAGAGTCAGCATGATGAAATCTCCTTTCAGGACGTGAATTCGTCCGAGTGAGGAGAAGGTTAATGGTTACTGGTTGATGCAATAAGTAGATGAAAATTGAAATACTGTCTCATTGAAGTTGACAGTTGTGAGGACTGTGTCACGCATTATTTTCCGTTATGAGCGCCACATTTGGCCATAATGCACGGCACTTCCTGATGCCGGGTGCAGTCCCTGTGGGAGCGAGCCTGCTCGCGAAGGCGTAGTGTCAGTCGCTATCAACGTTGCCTGATACCCCGTTTTCGTCGGATCGCCGCCCGGAGCAGGCTCGCTCCCACTAGGGGCCGGTGTCTGGCGGACCGACCTTATTTGATCCCAGTGAATTCCAATCCATGAAAACCGTGGCAATGGTGCTGTTTCCCGACTTTCTCCTGCTCGACATGGCCGGGCCCATGGAAGTGTTTTCCATCGCCAATCGTTATCTCAAACCCGACGATCACTATGTGCTGTCGACCATTGGCACCGAGCCCGGCGCTCTACGGGCATCCAACGGGGTGAGCGTGCAGGCCGACCGGCACATCGACCAGGCCTGCGAGGGTTTTGATTTGCTGCTGGTGCCTGGTGGTCCGGGTGCCTACAACGAAAAGCATCCACCGTTGCTCGACTGGCTCAGGCATAACGTCAGCCGCTGTGCCGGTTATGGCTCTATCTGCACCGGGGTGTTCGTGTTGGGGCATGCGGGGTTGATCGATGGCTATCGCGTCACCACCCACTGGCACTACACCGAGCGGCTGATCAAGGGCTTTCCAAAAGCGACTGTCGAGACCGATCGGATCTTTATCCAGGACCGCAACCTGATCACCTCTGGCGGCGTCACCGCCGGCATTGACCTGGCGTTGTCGGTGGTGGCTCGGGACCATGGCAAGAAAGTTGCCCAGGACGTGGCCAAGGTGTTGCTGGTGGTCATGAAGCGCCAGGGCGGACAGGCGCAGTTCAGCCCGCTGATGGCAGCGGTGGCGCCCAACGAAACGGCGATTACCCGGGTGCAGAACCATGTGCTCGAGCATCTCGATGAAACCTACAGCATCGAGCGCATGGCGAGTCTGGCCAACATGAGCCCGCGTCATTTCGCCAGGGTGTTCGCCCGGGAGGTGAACATGACACCGATGGAGTTTCTGCAAAGTGCACGTATCGATTGTGCGAGGAACCTGTTGGAAACCACCGAGTGGCCGCTCAAGACCGTGGCGTTCAAAAGCGGCTTCGGCAGCGTGCGGCACATGCGTTTTCTGTTCAGTGAAAAACTGGGCCTGACCCCGACTCAATACCGCGAGCAGTTCAGCTAGGATGCGAGTGTCCGTTCTGCGCATCGTAATGGCCGTGATACTCCCCCCGTGGTAGTTGTACCGTCACCGAGGCCTGCCAAGATACCGGTGAACTCATTGCAAGGAAGGTACGGAGCCTGGGATGGACTCGCGTACCGAGCCAGGCCTCCCGCGAGTAACAGCGCATGAACAGCCTCAGAGATGTAAGCAGCGAAGCAGTGCTGCGATTTGGTCCCTACGCCTTCTACCTCGGTCAGCGACTGGTAATGGCGGGCGATCGGCCGCTGCGCCTGGGCGGCCGTGCACTTGACGTGTTGCAGGTACTGGTCGAGCACGCGGGCGCGGTGGTCAGCAAGGAAGAGTTGATTGCGCAGGTATGGCCGTGTTCGGTGGTCGAAGAGATCAACCTGCGGGTGCATATTGCCGCCTTGCGCCGAGCCTTGGGCGACGGGCAGAACGGCCAGTGCTTCATCGTCAACATTCCCCAGCGCGGCTACAGTTTTGTCGCCCCGGTACAACACTCGCCGCAGCCCACATACTTGTCGAGCGAGACCGTACAAAATCCTCCGCACAACCTGCCGACGCGGCTCACACCGATCACCGGGCGCGATGCCATCGTCGGTAGCCTGGTGCGGCAGTTGCCGGTGCGGGGTTTCATGACCCTGGTCGGGCCTTGCGGGATCGGCAAGACCACTGTGGCCCTGCGCGTGGCCGAACTGTTGTTGCCGCACTACCGGCACGGCGTGTGGTTGGTGGACCTGGCGGCGATCGATGACCCGGCGCAAGTGACCGATCACCTCGCGCGAACCCTTGAGCTGAAGGATGGCACCCCGCTGGAGGCTCTCTCGCAGCGCCACGCCTTGCTGGTCCTGGACAACTGCGAGCACCTGCTCGAACGCTGCAAGACGTTGGTCGAGACACTGCGCCAGTCGATGCCCCGGCTGTCGATCCTCGTCACCAGTCGCGAGCCGCTCAAGGTGGCGGGCGAAACCGTATCGCGTCTGCCACCACTGGCGGTGCCGCCAGTGTCAGCGTTGCGCAGCGTCGCCGAGGTCATGGGCTATTCGGCGCTGCAGTTGTTCGTCAGTCGTGCCCAGGCCCGTCAGCAAGGCTTTGCCCTGCGCGAGCAAGACCTCAAGGTCATACGGGAAATCTGTCGGCGCCTCGATGGCCTGCCGTTGGCGATTGAACTGGCGACGGCACAGATCGATGCGTTGGCGCTGGTAGGGTTGCAGGCCCAGCTCGGCAATTGCTTTGAGCTGCTGTCCCAGGGGCGTCGCACGGCCGTTCCCCGGCACCAGACGCTCAAGGCCGCGCTGGACTGGAGCTACGAACGATTGACGGCATTGGAACAAACCGTGTTGCAGCGCCTGGCGGTGTTCAAAATGGCGTTTACCCAGGATGCAGCGATAGCTGTGATCAGTTGCGACAGGCTGCCCGCCGCCGACGTGATCAAGGTACTGGAAAGCCTGGCGTCGAAGTCGCTGCTGTCCATGGAGCAGGGCGGTGGAGTGGCTCGTTATCGCTTCCTCAACACGACCCGCACCTACGCCCTGGAAAAACTCGAACTCAGCGGTGAAATGCGCGCCTTCGAAATGCGTTATGCCGGGTACGTCAGCCAGACGCGGCGGGCATCAAGCGGGCAGGTGGCATTGCAGCTCGTCGAGTAGCCGTCGAACGGTCATCAGGTCAGGCGTGGCAAAACCTTCGGTGAAGCGCCGGTAGAGCGGTGAGAGCAGTTCATGGGCCCGTTGGTGGTGACCCTGACGCTGCCACAATTGTGCCAGCGAGTTGGCACTGCGCAGCTCCCAGGCCAGGGCGCCCTGGACCCTGGCCACGTCGATGGCCTTGAGCAGCACGGTTTCGGCCGTCGCGGCCTTGACCGGGCAATCGGTTGCCAGCAATGCCTTGGCCCTGGCCCGCAGTATCTCCGCCGTGCTCCAACCCGCCGCACCGTTTTGCGCGCGCTCGAGCAAATTATCGTCGATGCGGGTCGAGTCCAGCGTGACCATGATGTCTTTGATCAAGCCGGCACTTTGACGGCCGGCTGGCCGAACATCGGTGCCGCCGATCACCTGTGCGTAGTGTCGCGCCCAGTCATGGAAGAGTAGAACCGAGTGTTTCTGTGCCTGCTCCAGCAGCAGGCGCAGGAGTTCGCGGGCGCTGCGGGTGTCGCCGTTGTAGTGAGCGATCAGGCAGCCGGAGAGCGCCAGGGTGTAGCAGATCGATGTGCCGTGGTTGATCTGCAACGCGATGTCCAGCGCCTGCCGGGCGGTACGCCAGGCCTGTTCCGGTTGACCTTGCAGCCAGAGGATGCGCGCGTGGATGGTCAGCGCCGCGACGCTCTGGTCGTATTGCACACCGAAACCATGGGTGAAACGGTTGAGACAACCGCTATGGGCCATGCGTTGCAGCACTTGTTCGGCCTGGTCCCGCGCCTGATGCTGGTCGCCGGAGAAGTGCAGGGCGAGCACCCGCAATCGATGCATGCTCAAGGACATCAGGGCGTCGTCATGCAGTCCCAGTTGATCGAATTGCCGGCTCTGTTCCAGGGTCATCTGGTAATGCCCGCAGCTGAGATTGACCGCCAGGTGCCCGGAAATCGCCCGCAACTGCCCGGGCATGTCATCAAGTTGCCTGGCCAGGGCCCTGGCGCTGACAAAGGCTCCGACGGTTTCGGCGCTACCTCCCTGGGCGTGGTAACAGGCGCTGCCCAAGGCCAGCTTGAGGGCCATCTTCAAACGTGGGCAAGGCTCGGTTGACTGGTCGAGCAAGGCCAGCGCCTTGCGCACATAACCGCCATGCTCCTTGAGCAGTGACAGCTCCTGCCACAGGGGTGTGGACGTCGCGGCCAGGCGTATCGCCAGTGCCTGCGGCCCTTGAGCGTGCAAACCCCAATCGAGGGCTGCACGGATATCTTCGAGTGCCCGGCCATAGCGCTCGATCCACAGGCCGGTCGGCGTTTTCTCCCAGTCATCCTGCGCCTGCTGCATCAGTGCCAGGCAGCGCTCGGCATGGCGTTCCCGCGTGCCGGGCAGGTCGGAGGTTTGCGTGAGTTTTTCCAGGGCGTAGCTGCGGGTAGTGTCGAGCAAGCGGTAGAACACATCCTCGTCGCCGACTTCCACGTTCAGCAACGACTTGGCGACCAGTTGTGTGATCGAGCCGAACACCTCGCGGGGGGCGATGTGTCCACCGACAATCACCGCCGCTGCCGACTCCAGGGTGAAGCTGCCACGAAACACACTGAGTCGGCGCAGGCAGGTCTTTTCGCAGGCGTTGAGCAGTTCGAAGCTCCAGTCCAGTGTCGCACGCAGGGTCTGATGGCGTGCCAGGGGCGCCTGGCAGGGCTGGGTCAGGACCCGAAAGCTGCTTTGCAACTGTGCCAGCAGGCCGGGCAATCCGATGTCGCCCACCTGCGCCGCCGCCAGTTCGATGGCCAGTGGAATACCGTCCAGTCGGTGGCAGATATCGATCAACAGTGGCAGTTCATTGTCCGTCAGTTCAAAGCTGTCATGGCTGGCCATGGCCCGCTCGACAAACAGTTGCAGGGCGGAAAAGGTCATGGCCTGAGCACGGTCGAGGACGGCGATGGGCGGCGGGCAATCGAGAGATTCCAGGCGCTGGACGAATTCCCCTTCGGCCCGCAGGCTCTCGCGGCTGGTGGCGAGAATATGCACGTGCGGCGCACTGCGCAGAATGTGTTCGCAGAGCTGGGCGATGGCGTCGAGCAGGTGTTCGCAGTTGTCGATGACCAACAGCATTTGCCTGTCGCGCAGACAGTCGGCAAGACCGCTCAGGGGCTGGTCGTCGTGCAAGGCCAGTTCGAGCAATGTCGCCAGATGGCCGTTGATCATCAGCGGGCAATTGATCGGGGCCAGGTCCAGCAGGCGAATGCCGTCCCGGTAGCTGCCGATCATTTGTTCGGCGACCCGCAAGGCCACGGTGGTCTTGCCGATGCCGCCGGGGCCGACGAGGGTGATGAAGCGCTGGCGCGGCAGTTGCACCACCAGATTATCGACCAGCGTCCGCCGACCGATCATGCGCGTGCGGCGCACCGGCAGGTTATGCCGGCCTGGTGCAAAAGCCACGGGCGCTGGCGGTTGCTCGGCCCGCTCCAGTGAGTAGGGGGCGACGAAGCTGTACCCGCGCTGGGCCACGGTGACAATGTAGCGCTGGCCGGCCTGACCGTCGCCGAGCGCCTTGCGCAACGCGGCCATGTGCACCCGCAGGTTGATGTCTTCGACCACGCTGTTGGGCCAGACCCGGGCGATCAGCTGCTGTTTGCTGACCACGTTGCCGGCGTTCTCAAGCAGGATCAACAGGATGTCCATGGCGCGCCGACCCAGGCGCAGGGGCTGGTCGGCCTCCATCACCAGACGTTGTCCGGGGTAGACCCGGTAGGGGCCGAAATGCACAGCCAGTTCGGGGGAAAGGGTCAACGAGTCACTCCTGCTGCATCCGTCTGGTACGCGGTTTTCGAGCATATTCCTCAGGTTTTTTACAGAGCGCAATGCGCCGCCCGGGTGACTGAATGGGCAGGCATTGACTCTAGCGTATCGACCAGCGGCTGTCGGTCCCGAAAACATTGGGTGCGACAGATGGCAAGGCCTCGCCAAGGCTTTTTGTGCGCCAAGGAAAATTAACAACGTTTAACTCGTCCTGCGTTCGATCTGCGCCAAAACTCACTTTCTTCAACTTCCACTGAAGGCAGGGATGAAATGTCAGTAAGCCACGAGCTGTCCAGGGTGGGAGCGAGCCTGCTCGCGAAGGTGGGGTCACATTCAGTATTCGCGGTGACTGACACAACGCTTTCGCGAGCAGGCTCGCTCCCACAAAGGACCGGGCAATGAGCAACGTGGTGGTGGTCTATCACAGTGGCTACGGACACACCCGGGTCATGGCCGAGGCCGTGGCCGGGGGCGTGGAGCGTCACCCGGGCAGCACTTGCCAATTGATTCCGGTCGAGGAAGTGGACGAGCACTGGGAGCGGCTGCACAGCGCCGACGCCATCATCTTCGGCGCGCCGACTTACATGGGCAGTGCCTCGGCGGCCTTCAAGGCGTTCATGGAAGCCACGGCGGCGTTCTACCTGGCCCAGCCGTGGCGCGACAAGCTTGCGGCCGGCTTCACCAATTCCGGTTGCCTGTGCGGCGACAAGCTCAACACCCTGTTGCAGATGGCGGTGTTCGCCGCCCAGCACTCGATGATCTGGGTCGGCCTCGACCTGCTGCCGGCGCGTTCCAGCACCGGTGCGTTCAATGGTCAACTCAATCGCCTGGGCAGCTCGCTGGGCGCCATGGCCCAGTCGAATGTCGAGCAATCCCCTGACGATGCACCGCCGCCCGAGGATCGCTGCACCGCCGCGCACCTGGGTGAACGTGTGGCGCGCCTGGCGGATCGCATGAACCTGTTACCGAATTGATTTACCCCCCAACCTTCATCAAGGAGGCATCACCCATGAGCACGTTTACTACCCGCGACGGCGTCGAGATTTACTACAAGGATTGGGGCACCGGTCAGCCCGTTGTCTTCAGTCACGGCTGGCCGCTGAGCGCCGACAGCTGGGAGTCGCAGATGATCTTCCTGGCCTCCAGGGGTTACCGGGTCATCGCCCATGACCGTCGCGGTCACGGGCGTTCCAGCCAGCCGTGGTCAGGCAATGACATGGACCATTACGCCGACGACCTGGCGCAACTGATCGAGCTGCTCGACCTGCAGAACGCCGTGTTGTTCGGCTTCTCCACCGGCGGTGGCGAAGTGGCGCGCTACATCGGCCGCCATGGTACCGGCCGCGTGGCCAAGGCCGGGCTGATCTCCGCCGTGCCGCCCCTGATGCTCAAGACCGAAGCCAACCCCGGCGGCCTGCCGCTGGAGGTGTTCGACGGCATCCGCCAGGCTTCGTTGTCCGACCGCTCGCAGTTGTACATCGACATCGCCAGCGGCCCGTTTTTCGGCTTCGACAAACCTGACGCAAAACCGTCCCAGGGCATGATCGACTGGTTCTGGATGCAGGGCATGATGGCTGGCCACAAGAACGCCTATGACTGCATCAAGGCGTTCTCGGAAACCGACTTTACCGAAGACCTGAAGAAGTTCGACGTGCCGACTCTCGTGGTGCATGGCGACGCGGACCAGGTGGTGCCGTACGAAGCGGCGGGCGTCGCTGCCGCCAGGCTGGTGAAGGGCTCGACCCTGAAGATTTACCCGGGCGCCCCTCACGGTTTGACCGACACCCACAAGGACCAGCTCAACGCCGATCTGCTGGCGTTCCTCAAGGGTTGATCCGCGACTGAAAAGCGCAGGCTGCGCCGGTTCCTACGGGTGTACACACATCTCTGCAGGGGCTGGCCCGGCCTGCGATTTCTTGCTGTTCAACGAGGTGCCGCGGACAAACTGACAGCGCCAGGCAAATGGATTGATGCCTTCGCAGCGAGTGAAGACGTGGCAAAAATGTGCCTGATCGCAGAAGCCGCATTCGAGACTGATCTGCGTAAGGCTCATGTCGGTGTACTGAATCAACTGCTTGGCCAGGGCCACGCGCTGCTGGCGAATCCAGTCCTGCGGCGAGAGGCCGGTACTGCACTTGAACGCGCGGGAAAAATGACTGCGCGAAAGGGCGCAGGCCTGTGCCAGTTCAGTGACTTCCAGGCTGTCGCCGAGGCGCTCGAGGATCAGTTGTTTAACCAGCCGTTCGCGTTGCGGGCTGAGGCCACCGGTGTTTTTCTTTGGCGCAGGCGTGAATGGCGCGGGGGCGGCATTTTGCAGAACGTGAGCCATGGCGAATGTCCGTGTCGGTAGGCTTCATTCTTTGCCCCGAAGGCTCTGGCTTGCGAGTTAATCGTTGTTAATTCCTCGTTAACGGCGGGAAGTCCAGGGCAAAGTCAGACACAATCCTCATCCTCGCGCCTGACCTATCACACAAGGAAATCCGTGCCTATGAACCGTAACGATCTGCGTCGCGTCGACATGAACCTGCTGGTGATTTTCGAAGCGTTGATGTTCGAAAAAAACCTGACCCGCGTCGCCGAAAAACTGTTCATGGGGCAGCCGGCGGTGAGTGCCGCGCTGGGGCGTTTGCGCGATCTGTTCGACGATCCGTTGCTGCTGCGCAACGGTCGCGGCATGGAGCCGACTGCGCGCGCGCTGGCGATTCTCAGGGAGTTGCAGCCGGCGATGGACACCATTTCCGGCGCGGTCAGCCGGGCCAAGGAGTTCGAACCGGCAAGCAGTTGCGATGTGTTTCGCATCGGGCTGTCGGACGATGCCGAGTTCGGTTTGTTTCCGCCGTTGCTGCGTCAGTTGCAAGAGGAAGCACCGGGCATTGTCGTGGTGGTGCGGCGGGCCAATTACCTGTTGATGCCGGCGTTGCTGGCGTCGGGGGAAATTTCGGTGGGCGTGAGTTACACCACGGATCTGCCGGCCAATGCCAAGCGCAAGAAGCTGCGGGATATTCCCTGCAAGGTTCTGCGCGGCGACACCCGGCCGGGTGCGTTGACCCTGGATGAGTACTGCGAGCGGCCCCATGCGATGGTGTCGTTCTCGGGGGACTTGAGCGGCAATATCGACCTGGATCTGGCGAAGCTGGGACGCCGTCGCCGTGTGGTGTTGGGGGTGCCGCAGTTCAGTGGGTTGCGGGCGTTGCTCGCGGGTACCGAGATGATTGCCACCGTGCCGGATTATGCGGCCTGTGCGTTGGTGGAGGGGTGTGGCTTGCGGGCCGAGGATCCGCCGTTCGAGATTGAGGCGGCGCAGTTGTCGATGGCCTGGAGCGGGGTGCATGACAATGATCCGGCGGAGCGGTGGTTGCGGTCGCGGATCGCTCAGTTCATGTCTTTGGCTTTGGATGTTGCTTAGACTGGGACCTTTGCGGCCTCTGGGCCGACCAGGTTGGTGGTTTGGAATGTGTACATATCCGTTTCTTCGGTAACGGCGGCTGGCGGTTTCGCCCTTACGGCGACTTCCTTTTTTACAAGCGCCTAAAAAAGGAAGCGAAAAAACGCTCGCCCCTGGCGTCCGGCCCCTCGCTTAGGCTCGGGGTTCCTTCGCTCCGGCATTCATCCGGGGACACTGCCCTCCGGTTTGCTGCGCTGCACCTACATGCAGCGTGTTCGACTGCGTCGAACGGCGCTGCGCGCCACTCCCCGGATGAACGCCTCCACTCAGCCTCCCGAAGGGGCGGGTGGATCAAGATCAAAAGCTGCAGGCGAGCTAACGCTCGGCCTGTTGAGTGGTGAAGAGCGTGGGGGGCGTGGCCCTGCCGTTGTCTGTTCTTCTGTAGGAGCGAGCATGCTCGCGATGGCGGACTGATGGGCAACAAAGGACTTGAGTGGCCCCCACGATTTTTTCCTGTGCCGGACTTAGCGAAAGAACTCCCCCGGTGTTTCGCCGAACTGCTGGCGGAAGGCAGCGATAAACGCCGATGTCGAGTCGTAGCCACAGGCCAACGCGACGTCGGTGACTCGTTCGCCCTGTTCCAGTGGTGTCAGGGCGCCGAGCAGGCGCAAACGCTGACGCCAGGCGCGAAAGGTCAGTCCGGTGTCGCGCAGGAACAGGCGGCTGAGGGTTTTCTCGGTGACGCCGAATCTGTCGCTCCAGTGGCTGAGGGTGGTCTGTTGCTCCGGGTGCGACTCCAGGCTTTGCGCGATTTGCCGTAATCGGCTGTCCCGGGGCAACGGCAGCATCAGATCGATCTGAGGCGCCTCGGCCAACTGATCCAGAATCACCTGGGCCAACCGGCCGTGCGGACCGCTTTGATCGTATTCCACCGGAACCAGGCTGAAGGCACGGATCAACTCGCGCAACAAATCGCTGACGCCCAGCACATGACAGCTCGGGGGGGCCCAGGTCGAGACGCTGCAATCGATGTACAGGCTGCGCATTTCCGTGCGCGGCGAGCTGAACACCCGGTGCGGCATGCCCGCCGGAATCCACACCGCGCGTTCCGGCGGGGCGACGAAACGCCCGACGCCGGTCTGTATTTCGAGCACGCCCTGGATCGCATAGGAAAGCTGCACCCATGGGTGGCTGTGGCGCCGGGTCAAGGCGCGATTGGGCAGCGATTCGGTACGACCATAGAGCGGTCGCGGCAGGCTGGACAGCCCGGGAATACTGCGTCGAACACTTTTGTCATGTCCTTTTGGCGGCATCAGGTGGCTCTTCGGCGTTAGTCGGTAATATCCAGTCACGTTAGAGTCGCTTCCATGTACTGGCAACCCCCGGATGATCAAGCCCATGACTCGCCCCCGTCTGTTACCTGATAACTTCACCCTGACCCTGATCGGCGTGGTGACGTTCGCCAGCCTGCTGCCCGCCAGCGGCCAGGTCGCGGTCGGTTTTGGCTGGCTGACCAACATCGCCATCGCGCTGCTGTTTTTCCTGCATGGCGCCAAGCTGTCCCGCGAGTCGATCATCGCCGGTGCCGGGCACTGGCGCCTGCATTTGCTGGTGTTCGGCCTGACCTTCGTGCTGTTCCCGCTGCTCGGCCTGGCGCTCAAGCCCTTGCTGTCGCCGCTGATCGGCAATGACCTGTACATGGGCATGCTTTACCTGTGCGCATTGCCTGCCACGGTGCAGTCGGCGATTGCCTTTACTTCGCTGGCACGGGGCAACATCCCGGCGGCGATTTGCAGCGCGGCGGCATCCAGCCTGTTCGGGATTTTCCTCACGCCGTTGCTGGTGGCCCTGCTGCTCAATGTGCACGGCGAAGGCGCCTCGACCCTCGACGCCATCCTCAAGATCAGCGTGCAGTTGCTGCTGCCGTTCATTGCCGGGCAAATCGCCCGGCGCTGGATTGGCGACTGGGTGGCGCGCAACAAGAACTGGTTGAAGTTCGTCGATCAGGGTTCGATTTTGCTGGTGGTCTACGGCGCGTTCAGCGAGGCGGTGATCGAAGGCCTCTGGCAGCAGATTCCGCTGCTGGATCTGGTCGGGCTGGTGCTGGTCTGCTGCATCGTTCTGGCGCTGGTGCTGGTGGCCTCGACGGTGCTCGGCAAAGCCTTCGGCTTCAACCAGGAAGACCGCATCACCATTCTGTTCTGTGGCTCGAAGAAAAGCCTGGCGACCGGCGTGCCGATGGCGCAGGTGCTGTTTGCCGGCAGCACCATTGGCTTGCTGATTCTGCCGCTGATGCTGTTCCACCAGATTCAACTGATGGTCTGTGCGGTACTGGCACAGCGATACGCCAAGCGGCCGGAGTCGATTCCGGAACTGATGGCTCAGGTCGATCCCTGATTGGCCAGCCGTGGCGGCTCGAGTGAGCCGCCACGGTTCTACGGGTCAGCGCTTGTCGGCGACCAATGGCGGGGTACGCGGCGGGATCATGCGTTTGCTGCCGGTCGACTCGAACGCCGACGCCAGCTTCAGCAACGACGAGTCGTCATAGGCGCGACCGGCGAACGTCAGGCCGACCGGCATGCCGATGTCCGGCATCACGCCCATCGGCACGGTGACCGTTGGCACGCCGAGGTGGCGGATGGCGAGGTTGCCGTTGGCGACCCATATGCCGTTGCTCCAGGCGATATCCGCCGATTGCGGATCGACATCGGCATTGGCCGGGGCCACATCGGCGACCGTCGGGAACAGCACCGCGTCGAGGCCCAGGCGATCCATCCAGTCTTCCAGATCGATCTTGCGGGTCTTTTCCAGTCCGCGCAGGCCGTCCGGCACCGTGCTGATCTGGTCCCACGGTGTGATGCCGCGTTCGGCCATGCGCACGTATTCGTCCATGCCGGCGACGAGGTCGCCCTCACGGTTGGGCAGGGTACCCGGGTCGTGAGGGAAGATTTGCGGGCCATCGACATCGACCAGGCGATTCAGTTCGGGATCGCCGTTCGCTTGCAGGAAATCATCGAAGGCCCAGGCGGTCAGGTCCCACAGTTCATGGTGTAAAAACTCTTTGGAGACGATGCCGCGATTGAACACGGTCGTTGCGCCAGGGCGATCGCCCTCGCAGTTGGAAACCAGCGGGAAGTCCACTTCGAGCACTTCGGCACCGGCGGCTTCGAGGGCCTTGCGCGCCTGTTCCCAGAGGCCGATCACCGAAGGACGGGTGTTGATGCGCTGGCCGGTCGGGCCACCGATGCCAGGCGCTTCGGATGTACCGGCTTCAGGGTCGGCGTTGATGTACATGCGTGGAATGCCGAACTTCTTGCCTTTGAGCGCGTCGCTGTTTGCAGCCAGCGCCGCATAGGATTGCGGGCGTACCTCGGACGATTTCGGAATGGGTACCCAGGGCTGCAAGCGCCACAGGTCGCCGCGGGTGTCCGGGTCATCGGCCACGACCACGTCGAGTACTTCGAGCAGGTCGGCCATGGTCCGGGCAAACGGCACGACCACGTCCATGGTCGGGGTCAACGGCCAGTTGCCGCGGACCGAGATCACCCCGCGAGAAGGGGTGTAGGCGCACAAACCGTTGTTCGAGGCCGGGCCGCGACCGCTCGACCAGGTTTCTTCCGCCAGGCCGAAGGCCGAGAAACTGGCCGCGGTCGCCGTGCCGGCGCCGTTCGACGAACCGGAAGCGAAAGGGGCGGTGAGGTAACCGGCGTTGTACGGGCTTTCGGCGCGGCCGTAGACGCCGCGCTGCATCCCGCCGTTGGCCATCGGCGGCATGTTGGTCTTGCCCAGGCAGATCGCCCCGGCGGCGCGCAGGCGTTCGATGGTGAACGCATCGCGATAGGCGACCAGGTCCTTGAAGGCCGGGCTGCCGGAAGCGGCGGTGAGCCCCTTGACCAGATAACTGTCCTTGGCGGTGTAAGGGATGCCGTCCAGCGGGCCCAGTACCTGGCCCTTGGCGCGACGGGCGTCGCTGGCCTGTGCTTCGGCGAGCGCCTCGGGGTTGCGCACCACGACCGCGTTCAGCGCCGTTGGCGTTTGCGGGCCGTCATACGCGTCGATCCGCGCGAGATAAGCCTGGACCAGCTCGACCGAGGTGGTCTGGCCGGATTCGAGCGCGGCGCGCAGCTCGGCGATGGAGACTTCGGTGACTTCGATCATGCTGCCACCGCCGCTTGCAGGTGGAGGGTCCCAAACACTTCACTTTTCTCGAAATGGACGTTCATATCGTTATTCTCGTTGCACTGTGTGGCACGACAGGGTCGGGTGTTAAAAATACTGAGCGCTATTTAGCATTAAACCGGGATTTTAGGAATCCTTTGTCCAATTTATCTTACAGGCGACAGAAAAAAGGCCACCACAACCCGACGTTGTGGTGGCCTGAGGGTGACTCATTATAGTGGCCCGCACGCGCAGGCCAATGGATCAGTGCGCGCCGGCAGCCTTGTTCAGGTCGCTTTCGGCCCATTCGGTGTACACGCAGGCATCCGCCGTGGCCCAGCGCACCTTGACCGGATCACCGGCATTGAGCGGCATGCCGGCGGCGGAGAGTGCCTTGACCGTCATCGAGGTGCCACCCGCGGTGACCACGCTGCAGGTCTGGCTCTCGCCGAGAAACAACACTTCCACGACCTTGGCCGAAACTTCGTTCCAGCCGGCGGCCAGCGGTTCGTCAGAGGCTTGCTGCACGCTCAACGCCAAGGCCTTTTCTGGACGTACCATCAGCAGTACGTCCTGATCGGTTTGCAGGCCGGCAGTGAGGCGGATCGACAGCGGCTGGCCTTCGAACGATGCCACCGCATTGCCCTGGGCCTTGAGCTTGAGGAAGTTCGAGTTGCCCAGGAACGACGCGACAAAGGCGTTCGGCGGGTTCTGGTACAGGTCATAGCCGCTGCCCAGGCCGACGATCTTGCCGTGGCTGAAAATCGCGATGCGCTGGGACAGGCGCATGGCTTCTTCCTGGTCGTGGGTCACGTAGACGATGGTGATGCCCAGGCGCCGATGCAGCTGGCGCAGTTCATCCTGCAGGTCCTCGCGCAGTTTTTTGTCCAGTGCGCCCAACGGTTCGTCCATCAACAGAATGCGTGGTTCGTAAACCAGCGCCCGGGCGATGGCGACACGCTGTTGCTGGCCGCCGGACAGTTGCGAAGGGCGGCGATGGGCAAATTGCTCCAGTTGCACCAGTTTCAGCATCGCATCGACCCGGCGCTCGCGTTCGGCGGCGGCGAGTTTGCGGATGGTCAGCGGGAAAGCGATGTTGTCGCGCACGGACAGATGCGGGAACAGCGAGTAGCGCTGGAACACCATGCCGATGTCGCGTTTGTGCGGCGGCACGTTGACCAGCGACTGGCCGTTGACCAGGATCTCGCCGCTGCTCGGGGTTTCGAAGCCGGCGAGCATCGACAGCGTGGTGCTTTTGCCCGAGCCGCTGGAACCGAGGAAAGTGAGGAATTCGCCGTCCTTGATGTCCAGCGAGATGTTGTCCACGGCGGCAAAGTCGCCGTAGTGCTTGTTCAGGTTACGCAGGCTGACCAGGGGCTTGTCATTTTGCTGCGCGGAATCTTTGATCACTGCACTCATGTCGTACTCCTGGGCGCTCAGGCGCTGATTTCGTTGCGCCGGCGCAGGGCAGCGGCGATGACCATGACCAACACCGAAAGGCCGATCAGCAGCGTCGAAGCGACGGCGATCACGGGCGTCAGGTCCTGGCGCAGGGTGGTCCACATTTTCACGGGAAGGGTTTGCAGGGTCGGGCTGGCCATCATCACGCTCAGCACCACTTCATCCCACGAGACGAGGAAGGCGAAGAGGGCGCCGGCCACCATGCCCGGACGGATCGCCGGGAAGGTCACCTTGAACACCGCTTGCAGGCGCGAGGCGCCGCAGATCACCGCCGCGTCTTCAATCGACTGATCGAACAGCTTCAGCGAGTTGATGATCGAAATGATGGTGAACGGCAGCGCGACGATGACGTGGCTGACCACGAACGCGAACATCGTCCCGGTGTAGCCGAGTTTCAGGAACAGCGCGTACACCGCCACGGCGATGATCACCAGCGGCACGATCATCGGCAGGGTGAACAGGCCGTAGAGCATTTCCCGGCCGGGGAAACGCCCGCGCACCAGGGCGAATGCGGTCGGCAGGCCCAAGGCGACGGCGAAGAACGTCGTCAGCACCGCGACCTTGAGGCTGGCCATCGCGGCGTTCATCCAGTCGGCATTGGAGAAGAACTGGCCGTACCATTTCAGCGTCCAGCCTGGCGGCGGGAACACCAGCCATTGTGACGAGCCGAACGACAGCAGCACGATGAACACGATCGGCAGCAGCAGGAACAGACCGATCAGCCCGGTGGTGGCGTACAGGCCCAGGCGCATGCGCCGGCTCATGGCATTGGGGGTCAGGAGCATGACGGCTTACCTCGCGTTGCTGGCGCCAACCGGGGATTCCGGCTGGAGCTTCAGGTAGAAGTAGAACAGCACCAGCGTGATCACGATCAGCAACGCGGCGCCGGCGCTGGCCAGGCCCCAGTTGAGGAACGACTGCACCTGCTGAATGATGAATTCGGGCAGCATCATGTTCTGCGCACCGCCCAGCAGCGCCGGGGTCACGTAGTAACCGAGGGACATCACGAACACCATCAGGCCGCCGGAGAACAACCCCGGCCGGCACAGCGGCAGGAACACCCGGAAGAAATTGGTCCAGGGGCTGGCGCCGCAGATGGAACCGGCCTGCAGGATCATCGGGTCGATGGCCTGCATGGTCGCCTGCAATGGCAGCACGATGAACGGGATCATGATGTAGCTCATGCCGATCACCACGCCGGTGAGGTTGTGCACCATTTCCAGCGGTTGATCGATGATGCCCATGGCCATCAACGCCTTGTTGATCACCCCCGAGGCTTGCAGCAACACCAGCCAGGAGTAGGTGCGGGCGAGCAGGCTGGTCCACATCGACAACAGCACGATGTTGAGGATCCAGCGCCCCCAGCCGCGCGGCACCAGGGTGATCGCCCAGGCCAGCGGGAAGCCCAGCAGCAGGCTGAACAATGTCACCAGCCCCGCCACCGAGAATGTGTTGAGCAGTACCCGTGCGTAGGCGGAGTTGGCGAACAGTTGTTCGTAGTTGCCAAGGCCCGGCACCGGTTCCAGCACGCCGCGCAACAGCAGGCCGATCAACGGCGCCAGAAAGAACAGGCCGAGGAACAGCAGGGCGGGCACCAGGTTGCTCGCGCCACGCCAGCGCTGCGTCAGGGAAGGGGATTGCGTCATCACGGCAGCCTTGGCGGACGCCGAACCGGCAGCGCCAGTGGCGCTCCCGGTGGCAGTGGATGGACGAGACGCGGTTACCGTCATTTTCATTTGACCAGCCATTCGTTCCACCGTGTCGCGATGGCCGGACCGTTCTTGGCCCAGTACGCGAAATCAAGAGTGATCTGATCCTTTGCGTAGGCGGTCGGCAGGTTGGGAGCCAGCACCGAGTCCAGGCGCTGCACGCTGTCGACGTTGACCGGAGCGTAGGCGGTCAGGTTGGAGAAGTCTGCCTGGCCTTTGGCACTGCTGGCATTGGCCAGGAACTTCATCGCCGCGTCCTTGTTTTTCGAACCCTTTGGAATGACCAGGATGTCGGCCATGACCAGGTTCTGCTTCCAGCTTACGCCAACCGGGGCGCCGTCTTCCTGCAGGGCGTGAATCCGGCCGTTCCAGAACTGGCCCATGCTCGCTTCACCGGAGGCCAGCAGCTGTTGCGACTGCGCGCCGCCGCCCCACCAGACGATGTCTTTCTTGATGGTGTCGAGTTTCTTGAACGCGCGGTCCAGGTCCAGCGGATAGAGTTTGTCGGCCGGCACGCCATCGGCCAGCAAGGCCAGTTCAAGAACGCCAGGGCTTGGCCATTTGTAGAGGGCGCGTTTGCCGGGGTAGGTCTTGGTGTCGAACAGCGCGGACCAGTCCTGGGGTTTGCTGGCGCCGAGCTTGCCTTCGTTGTAGCCGAGGACGAAGGAGAAGAAGAACGAGCCGACGCCATGATCGTTGACGAAGCGCGGGTCGATCTTGTCGCGTTCGATGACTTTGAAATCGAGGGGTTCGAGCAAGCCTTCGGAGGCTGCGCGCAGGGCGAAGTCGGCTTCGACATCGACCACGTCCCACTGCACGTTGCCGCTTTCGACCATGGCCTTGAGCTTGCCGTAGTCGGTCGGACCGTCCTGCACTACGGTGATGCCGCTGGCCTTGCTGAACGGGTCGGCCCAGGCCTGCTTCTGCGCATCCTGAGTCGTACCGCCCCAGCTGACGAAGTTGACGCTTTCGGCCGCCAGCAACGCCTGGCTGGTGACGCTCAGCAGTCCTGCAAACAGCACTGCGGATACACGTTTGTTCAACACCATTTTCACGCCCTCATTGTTGTGTTTATGAGCGGGGCTTTCGAGTGCCCGCCTATCGGGAGCATCAGGTCCATCGAATCATCTCTGATCGTATGGCCTATGGAATATCATATTATGGTATTCCAAACTTTGTGCAAGCACTTTGCCGTACCGGCTATCAGCCAAAAGTGGTTTTTCAGTGGTTCCGACGGTTGCTCGACGACGCAGTCCCCTGTGGGAGCGAGCCTGCTCGCGAAGGCGGTGTAACAGTCAACGAAGATGTTGGATGTTCTGCCCTCTTCGCGAGCAGGCTCGCTCCCACAGGGAATTGCACTAAACCGAGGGTCACTCAGTAAACGGAATACTCTCCACCACCTCCAGGTCATACCCGGTCAAGCCCGCATATTTCAGCGGCGGTCCAAGATGACGAAGCTTGCCGACACCCAGGTTCTGCAGGATCTGCGCACCCGTGCCCACTTCCGAGTAAATCCGCGACTGCGAACGGCTGAACTGCCGTGGCGGTTGGGTCAATTGCGGCACGCGTTCGAGCAACGCCTGGGAGGATTCGTGATTGGCCAGCACCACCACCACGCCGTGGCCTTCGGCGGCGACACGCTGCAGGGCGGCCCACAATGTCCAGTTGCTCGGTCCGCTGTACTCGGCACCGACCAGATCGCGTAACGGGTCGATCACATGCACGCGCACCAGTGTCGGTTGCTCGCGGCGCAGATCGCCCATGACCATGGCCATGTGGACACCGCCTTCGATGCGATCTTCAAAGGTGATCAGACGAAAGGTGCCGTGCACGGTCGGCAGATCACGTTCACCGATGCGCACGATGGTGTGTTCGGTGCTCAGGCGATAGTGGATCAGGTCGGCGATGGTGCCGATCTTGATCCCGTGCTTGCGCGCGAACACTTCCAGATCCGGGCGGCGGGCCATGGTGCCGTCATCGTTCATCACTTCGACGATCACCGAGGCGGGCGTATGGCCGGCCAGCCGTGCCAGGTCGCAGCCGGCTTCGGTGTGACCGGCGCGGGTCAGCACACCGCCTTCCCGGGCACGCAGCGGGAAAATATGGCCTGGTTGCACGATGTCGGCGGGGCCGGCGCTGGCGGCGACGGCGGCGGCCACGGTGCAGGCTCGATCGGCAGCGGAGATACCGGTGGTGACACCGACGGCGGCCTCGATGGACACGGTGAAGGCGGTGCTGAACACGCTGCCGTTGCTCGGCACCATTTGCTCCAGGCCCAGGCGTTTGCAGTGCTCGTCGGTCAAGGTCAGGCAGATCAGGCCACGGGCTTCGCGGGCCATGAAGCTGATCGCCTCGGGTGTGCAGCAGTCGGCGGCGAGCAACAGGTCGCCTTCGTTTTCCCGGTCTTCATCGTCGACCAGCAAGACCATTTTGCCGAGGCGGTAATCTTCGATGATTTCTTCGATGCTGTTGAAGGCCATGCTGGAGTCTCGGTGTCTGTTGGATGGATAATGTGGTATACCATAATACAAAATAAATCGAGAGGTCACTATGAAGGCGTACTGGATTGCTCATGTGGATGTCACCGACCCCGATCGATACAGCCAATACACCCGGCGGGCACCGCAGGCGTTTGCCGCTTATGGCGCACGGATCCTGGCTCGCGGTGGGCGCAGCGAGGCGATGGAAGGTCGGTCGACGCCGCAACGCAGTGTGGTCATCGAGTTTGATTCTTATGAGCAGGCGGTGGCTTGCTATCACTCGGCGTTGTATCAGGAGGCGCGGGGGTATCGGGTGGGGGTGGCTTTGGCGGAGGTGATTATTGTCGAGGGGGTGGGGGCTTTGTGATATCAGGATGTACACAGCCCCCTGTAGGAGCGAGCATGCCGCAAGCGGGCGCCCGCTCCTACAAGGACACGAGGTCGATTGCGATCAAGTCGGCCAGATCAAAATCCGCCTCTGTCAGCGAATGAAGTGAATCTTCCCGCTGTCGTCATTGCCCATGTAAATGCCATAAACCCCGGCCTGCCGCTCCTCGATATAGCGCTCGAGAATCTGCCGGATCGCCGGGTAGTAGATGCTCTCCCAGGGGATATCCTCGGGCGCGAAGAATTTGTAGTCGAGCGTCTCCGGCCCGTACTGGCCAGTGATTTCCAGGGCGGTGGCGCGGAAGATGATGTACACCTCGCTGATCTGCGGCACGCTGAAAATCGAATAGGGCGAGACGATTTCCGCACGCACGCCGCTTTCTTCCCAGACCTCGCGCAAGGCCGCCTGCTCGGTGGTCTCGCCGCTTTCCATGAAGCCCGCCGGCAGGGTCCAGGTGCCGGGACGCGGTGGGATGGCGCGCTGGCAAAGGAGGTACTTGCCGTCCTGCTCGATGATGCAGCCGGCGATGATCTTCGGATTGACGTAGTGGATGTAGCCGCAGCCGCGGCACATCAGGCGCTCGTGCGTATCGCCCGGCGGCAGCTGTGACTTGAGGTCGTTGCTGCCACACTTTGGACAAAAGCTCGGGCTGAACATGATCAACGTCCTATGCGAGGTTCTTTGATCGCGATGGGCAGGGTGATCTCGGGGATCGGACCGGTTTCTTCCTGCTTGCGCTTGAGGTAATCCAGGGCCACGGCAGCAGCGGCACGCACGTGGTCGACACACGCCTGGTGGGCGGCCAGTGGATCGCCGCCCTTGATCGCCTCGACCATGCGTTCCATTTCCTGGTTGCTGGCGCCGCGACGGTTTTCCTGGGACACCGAAGTCGCGCGCAGGTAGCTGATGCGTGCCTGCAACTGGCGCAACTGGGTGGCCGCGACATGGTTGCCCGAGCCTTCGAGCAGCACGTCGTAGAAGCCCTGAACCGAGTCGATGACCTGTTGCAGTTCGCCGTCCTTGAGTGCCTTGCGGTTTTCTTCCAGGGCTTTTTCCAGGGCCTTGATGTCTTTGGCCTTGGCGCGCAGGGTAAACAGTTGAACGATCAGCCCTTCGAGCACGCAGCGCAGCTCGTAGATGTCGACGGCATCGGCCAGGGTGATGATCGCGACTCGAGGGCCCTTGGCATCGGCGAACTCCACCAGGCCTTCGGACTCAAGATGGCGCAAGGCTTCTCGCACGGAAGTACGGCTGACGCCCAGGCGATCGCACAGATCGCGTTCGACCAGACGGTCTCCCGGCAGGAGCTGGAAGTTCATGATGGCGCTTCGCAGTTTATCCAGCACGATTTCGCGCAGGGTAACGGGGTTGCGATTGACCTTGAAGTTGTCGTCGAGTGGCAGGCGTTTCATGGGGTCCGCTCTGATTGTGGCTGTCCATGCAAAAAAGGGCACTGCGATTACAGGAATCCATGTGCCCAGTCGAATCAAACAGCCAAGGGTTAACTGGAGGCCTCGGCATCGGCTTCGGCGAAGGCTTCGCGGGCGAGCCGGAAACTGTCTACGGCAGCGGGGACACCGCAATAAATGCCGACCTGAAGCAATATTTCGCGTATTTGCTCACGACTCAGGCCGTTACGCAAGGCACCGCGCACATGCAGCTTGAGTTCATGTGGCCTGTTGAGGGCCGAGATCATCGCCAGGTTGATCATGCTGCGCTCCTTGAGGGACAAACCCTCACGGCCCCAGACGTGACCCCAGCAGTACTCGGTGACCATCTCTTGCAGCGGCCGGGTGAAGTCGTCTGCGTTTTCGATGGAGCGGTTGACGTAGGCTTCGCCCAGCACCTGGGTGCGGATCTTCAGGCCTTTTTCGTATTTTTCGTTGTTCATTTCCATGTCTCCCGTAAGGCCTCTGTAGGAGCGAGCATGCTCGCGAAAAACGTTAACGATGACGCGAGCATCCTGAATGGTCGCGGCGCCTGCAGGTTCTTCGCGAGCGTGCTCGCTCCTACAGTTAAAGGCCACCCATCAGGGTGTATTTGAGTTCCAGGTAATCCTCGATGCCGTACTTCGACCCTTCACGGCCCAGCCCCGAGGACTTGATGCCGCCAAACGGCGCGACTTCGGTGGAAATCAGCCCTTCGTTGATCCCGACCATGCCGTATTCCAGCGCCTCGCTCATGCGCCAGGCGCGGCCCAGGTCGCGGGTGTAGCAGTAGGCGGCGAGGCCGAATTCGGTGTCGTTGGCCATCTCGACGGCCTGGGCCTCGGTGTCGAAGCTGAACACCGCGGCCAGTGGGCCAAAGGTTTCATCACGGGCGACTTTCATCTGCGTGGTGACCCCTGTGAGCACGGTCGGCTGGAAGAAACCGTTGCCCAGTGCATGACGTTCGCCACCGCACAGCAGTTGGGCGCCATGGGCCAGCGCGTCTCGCACGTGGTCTTCGACCTTGGCCACGGCACGCTCGTTGATCAGCGGCCCCTGGGTGACACCGGCATCGAAGCCGCTGCCGACCTTGAGCTGCGAAACCCGCTCGGCCAGGCGCGTGACAAAGGCGTCATGGATGCCGGCCTGGACCAGGAAGCGGTTGACACAGACACAGGTCTGCCCGGCGTTGCGGTATTTGGCGATCAGCGCGCCGTCTACCGCGCGCTCCAGATCGGCATCGTCGAACACAATGAACGGCGCGTTGCCGCCCAGTTCCAGGGAGACTTTTTTCAGGGTCGGCGCGCACTGGGCCATCAGCAACTTGCCAATGGCGGTGGAGCCGGTGAACGACAGTTTGCGCACCAACGGGCTGGCCGTCAGCTCGCCGCCGATGGCGATGGCGTCGCCGGTGATCACGTTGAAGATGCCCGCAGGAATGCCGGCCTGTTCGGCCAGCGCGGCCATGGCCAGTGCCGAGAAGGGTGTTTCCGGAGCCGGCTTGACGATGCACGGGCAACCGGCGGCCAGTGCGGGGCCGGCCTTGCGGGTGATCATCGCCGCCGGGAAGTTCCACGGCGTGATGGCCGCGACGACGCCAATCGGCTCCTTGCTGACCACGATGCGCGCATCGCCCTTGTGGCTGGGGATGGTGTCGCCGTAGATGCGCTTGGCCTCTTCGGCGAACCACTCGATGAAACTGGAGGCGTAGAGGATTTCGCCCTTGGCCTCGGTCAGTGGCTTGCCTTGTTCGAGGGTGAGGATTTCGGCCAGGGCATCGGCGTTTTCCAGCATCAAGGCATGCCAGCGCTTGAGCGTGTTGCTGCGCTCCCTGGCGGTCAGCGCACGCCAGGCGGGCCAGGCCTTGTTGGCGGCGTCGATGGCCAGGCGCGCGTGCTCGGCACCGAGGTTCGGCACCCGGCCGATGAGTTCACCGGTGGCCGGATTGAAGATGTCCTGACAGGCGCCATCCGGCGCGTCCAGCCATTGGCCGTTGATGTAGGCCTGCTGGCGGAACAGTTGTGAGGCTGCTGGGTTCATGCCGGCTCCCGAGAAATTTGTAAGTGGCTGCTCTGCTTTACCTGTAGGAGCGAGCAAGCTCGCGATAGCGGACTGACATTCAACAAATATGTCGACTGATACACCGCTATCGCGAGCCTGCTCGCTCCTACAGGGTTTTGTGTTGAAGTGTCAGGACAGGGAGGGCAACGGCCCCAGCTTGCCCTTGTGGTAGATCATCGGCGTCACTGGCTGCTCGGGCAGGATCAGGTTCTTCACCGCGCCGACGATGATCGCGTGATCACCACCGTCGTATTCGCGCCACAGTTCGCACTCGATGATCGCCGTAGCCTTGGCGAGGATCGGGTTGCCCAGTTCGCTCAGGTGCCACTCGATGCCTTTGGCCTTGTCCTTGCCTTTACCGGCGAAGGCGTAGGCTTCGGCGGTCTGGTCGGCGGACAGCAGGTGAATCGCGAACTGCTTGCTGTCGCGCAGCACCGGATAGGTGTCGGAGGCGTAGTTGGGGCAGAACAGCACCAGCGCCGGGTCGATCGACAGCGCACTGAAGGCGCTGGCGGTGATGCCGACGATGCCGCCGTCCGGGTCCAGGGTGGTGACCACCGTGACGCCGGACGGGAACGAGCCCATGACGTCTTTGTAAATGCCGGGTTCGATCATTTTGCAAATCTCCTAGCGCATCACAAACGGGTCAGGCATCGGTGCCTGGGACAGGTTGATCCACACCGTTTTCAGCTCGGTGTAGGCCAGCACCGAATCGATGCCGCTTTCGCGTCCATAGCCGCTGTTCTTGAAGCCGCCGATCGGCGCCATGGCCGAGACCGCGCGGTAGGTGTTGACCCAGATGATCCCCGAACGCACGTCCCGGGCCAGGCGGTGGGCACGACCCAGGTCGCGGGTCCAGATGCCGGCGGCGAGGCCGAATTGCGAGTCGTTGGCAATCGCCAGGGCTTCGGCTTCGTCCTTGAAACGGATGACCGAAGCCACCGGACCAAAGACTTCTTCCTGCATGATCTTCATCGAGTTGCGGTCGCACTCGAACAGCGTCGGTTCGTAGAACCAGCCGTCTCCCACACCCGCCGGACGCTTGCCACCCAGACGTAAACGCGCGCCCTCGGCGATGGCGTCGGCCACCAGGCCTTCGACCACGGCCAGTTGCTGCGCGGTGGCCATCGGGCCCATTTCGCTGCTGTCGTCCTGCGGGTTGCCGATGCGGATGCGCCGGGCGCGTTCAACCAGGCGAGCGACGAACTCGTCGTAGATCTCGTCCTGCACCAGCAGGCGCGAACCGGAGACGCAGCTCTGCCCGGAGGCGGCGTAGATCCCGGCGATGGCGCCGTTGATCGCGCTGTCGAGGTCGGCGTCGGCGAAGATGATATTCGGCGATTTGCCCCCCAGTTCCAGGGACAACTTGGCGAAGTTCTCGGCGCTGCTGCGTACCACATGTCGCGCCGTCGCCGCACCGCCGGTGAAGGCGATCTTGCGGACCAGCGGATGGCGGGTGAGGGCGGCGCCGGTGCTCGGGCCGTAACCGGTGACGACGTTGACCACCCCCGGCGGAATCCCCGCTTCCAGCGCCAGGCGCGCCAGTTCGAGGATGGTCGCCGAGGCGTGCTCGGAAGGCTTGATCACGATGGTGTTGCCCGCGGCAAGCGCTGGCGCCAGTTTGATCGCGGTCAGGTACAACGGGCTGTTCCACGGAATGATCGCGGCGACCACGCCCATGGCTTCGTGCACTGTGTAGGCAAACAGATCCGGCTTGTCCAGCGGCAGGGTGCCGCCTTCGAGCTTGTCCGCCAGGCCTGCGGTGTAGTGGAAGAACTCCGGCAGATAGCTGACCTGGCCACGGGTTTCGCGGATCAGCTTGCCGTTGTCGCGGCTTTCCAACTGCGCCAGTTGTTCCTTGTTTTCGGCGATCAGGTCGCCCAGGCGTCGCAGCAATTTACCGCGAGCGGTGGCGGTCAAACCACGCCAGGCCGGGCTGTCGAAAGCGGTCTGCGCAGCCTGCACGGCGCGCTCGACGTCGGCTTCGTCGGCATCGGGCAGTTCGGCCCAGGGTTCGGCCAGCGCCGGGTTGAGGCTTTCGAAGGTCTTGCCGGACAGGGCATCGACCCATTCACCGCCGATGCACATCTGGAAGCGTGCGAGTGTCATGCAACGATCCCCTTTATATGGTTTTGTCGGGAGTGCGCTTTATCGAGAAACTCCAGCAGCAGCTGGTTGACCAGGCGCGGCGATTCTACGGGCATCATATGCCGCTGTTCGGGAAGCACCGCAACCGTGGCGCCGGGAATGCGCGCGGCCAGTTGCTCGGCCATTTCCGGGGTCGAGCCCGGGTCCAGCTCACCGGTGGCGACCAGGGTCGGCACCTGGATACTGGCCAGGTCGTCGGCGCGGTACATGTCCTGGGTGGCGAACAGCTCATAGGTCGTCAGGTAACCCTGCGGGTCGTTCTGCGCCAGTGTCTGGCGCAGCGCGGCGATCTGTGCCGGATTGGCCGCCTGGTATTCGCGGCTGAACCAGCGCGACAGTGCCGCTTCGGCATTGGCATCCGGTCCGTGCTCGGCGGCCTGGGCAGTGCGGGCGATAACGCCCGCACGCTGTTCGGCACTGCGATTGAACACACTGTTGAGCACCACCAGGCCTTCCAGGCGTTGCGCGTAGTGCAGGGCAAAGGCCCGCGCCACCAGCCCGCCCATGGAAAAGCCGATCACCGTTGCCTTGGGCAATTGCAGGTGGTCGAGCAGCTCCAGCAACTGGTCGGCATAGCCGAGCAGCGACGTGCCGATCGAAGGGCGCGGGCTGGCGCCATGGCCGAGCATGTCGTAGGCGATGACGCGGTACTTGGTGGCCAGGCCAACGATCTGGCCGCCCCACATTTCTTTGTTCAGGCCCACGCCGTGGATCAAGACCACGGGCTGGCCTTGGCCGGTCGCCAGGTAACTGGTGCCAGCCGGGGTGAGTTCAGCGGTGAGCCGAATCATGGAGCGCTCCTGCAATGCCTTCTTGTTGTCGTTCTGCTGGCCGGTTACTGGGCTTTTTCGGCGGCCAGTTCTTCCAGGTCGATGTAGCGGTTGCCGATGCGTGGGTGAATTCGGCCGCCGTCGGCGCAACCCAGGACCACGACGATTTCGTCGGCGCGCGGTGCGTCTTCGATCTGCATTTCCAGGGTGATGTAGTGCGAACGCAGGCCTTCGTCGTCCTTGTGCATCATCGGGATCTGGATCGAAGTGCCAGGGCCGCCGCGCTTGTTGGTGAAGCTCAGGTAGCTCTTGGCCTTGACCGCTTCGCGGTAGTGGTTGCCGAAGCGCAGGGTGTGGATCACCGCCGAAGCGTGTTCGATTTCGCCGTCGGCGCCGACCACCGCAGCCTTGCCGTAGGCCTCGATCTTCTCGGCGCCGCCGATGATGCCCACCAGGCGTTCAACCATCAGTGCGCCGAGGTCGGAGCAGTTGGCGCGGATCTGTGGTTTCAAGTCTTCGACGAAACCATTGCCCAGCCAGGGGTTCTTCATCACTACGGCCAGACCGACCATGGTCACGGGCTTGTCTGTGGCTTTGCCGCCTTCGATAAAGGTTTCTTCGACATAGCTGACGATCTTGCGGATTTCGAAACTCATGAGCTGCTCCGTAGGGATTTGGGTGTCTGTGCGTCTGATGGTATACCATAATACCGGAAGCACAAGTCCCTTGAACGGAGTTTCTGGCTGGATGGCGATAAATGGAGGGCAAGAGAGGAGCCATGCAGGGTGGCGCGGGTTGTTGAAAGGCGTAAAAAAACCCGGCTGATGAGGCCGGGTTTCTTGTCGAGTCCTGCGTTACCGCCATGCATTCAGGCGGTGCGGTTCTGGATCAGGTGGTCGGAGCCACCTTCGGCGACGCGGTTTTGCAGCAGTTTGTCGGAGCCGCCTTCGGCGACGCGGTTTTGCAGCAGTTTGTCGGAGCCGCCTTCAGCGACGCGGTTTTGCAGCAGTTTGTCGGAGCCGCCTTCGGCCACGCGGTTTTCCAGCAGGCGATCCGAACCACCTTCGGCTACACGATTCTCGATCAGGCGATCGGAACCACCCTCGGCCACACGGCTTTCAATCAGACGATCCGAGCCGCCTTCAGCGACCACAGGTTGAGCAGAGGTAGCGGCAAAAGCGTTAACCGCGAAAACCGAGAAAGCGATGCTGAGGAGGGTCTGGCGTTTCATAGTGGTGTGCTCCGGGGTGCTGATGGGTTGGTATGGAGCAGATGTTACGCCGGGGATTTTTTAAGAGAACTTCATTGAAATGATGGTGACTATCGATGCGGTCAATGGATCGCAGATCTCTGTAGGAGCGAGCACGCTCGCGATGGACTCGAGAACACCGCGGGGTGTCAGGCGTCCAGCGTCATCGTTAACCACCATCGCGAGCCTGCTCGCTCCTACATCTATGGTTACCCCCTTTTCTGCAATACTGTTTTTGATGTTGTGTTTGGCTTGCTTTCATCTATCCGGCGTCTGAGTGGGGGTGT
>NZ_NEHO01000031.1 GCF_002113375.1 Pseudomonas sp. R37(2017)
GTGACCGGGGCAGGCGAAGGTCGCGTTGGCGGATTCGGTGTAGTGCTTGAGCGAGTCGAAGAACGGCGGCAGCAGGCTGTCTTCGTAGGCTTTGGCGGCGGTTTCCAGTTGGTTGCCGTGGTACTCGATGTTGCTCGGTGACAGGTCGAAGATGCCGTTGACCTGCAGCAGCACGTCATTGAGGTGTTTGTAGACTTCTCGCGGGTGGGTGCTGGTGCCGGGGGAAGCCACCAGGAAAATCGGCACATCGAAACCGGTGCGTTGAATGGCGTCGAGGGCTCCGGCCAGCACATCATTGACCGATACCACGGCCACGGCGACGTCGGTGAAGTCGGTGTGAGCGAGCGGCACCACCTCGCGGGCGTTCAGGAAATAGTCGGATGCGCCTTCGCTGGCAGCGATTTTCAGGGATTTCATGGGGGTGGTGTCTCCAGGCGGGCAATCATTTGTCCGCAGCTTTTTTAGAGATCGACTTCCGGGGGAACTCCAGTTCCCCTGATCGGAAATCGTGTCACCACTGGTTATAGAGCATATTCCTGATTTGTCAGGCTTTCGCCGCGTCCTTGCACTTCTTGACCCTTGGCACCCAACGACCTCTCGGTCAGGCGTGTACCAGCGCGATCGTGAACGAGACCACGATCATGCACGCAAAAGCAAAATTGATATTCATGAAGTTTCCATTCCAAGACATGAGTGACGGCGCCATCTTGAACAGGTCACCAGAAAATAAAAAATTCGGCGTAATGATTTGAAAGATCGAAAAAAATGATACTTGGCCGGTTCGCCGATTTCGGCCAGCGGTCACGGCGTCCTTTCATCCGACATCACTGCTGAATGACGCACCGCCATCGCGGGCAAGCCCGCTCCCACAGGATTGTTGGCCGGCCTCGATATTTATGGTCGACATCGATCACTGTGGGAACGGGCTTGCCCGCGAAGGGGGCTACACAATCAACATAAATACCGGATGTGCAGCCAATGCCTCAGCGCAACCGCTCAAGCATCTGGTAGTACCACATGCCCGCAGCCAGCATCGGGTTGCCCAGCAGGTCGCCCATGGGCACGCGGATGTGCTGGCAGGCGGCGAAGGTGTCGAACTGCTGCAGTTGCCCGGTGATCGCCCGGCCCATGATTTCACCCATGATGTGGGTGGTGGCGATGCCGTGGCCGGAGTAGCCCTGGCAATACCAGACATTGTCCGACAGCTTGCCCAGTTGCGGGATGCGGTTGATCACGATGCCCATCGCGCAGCTCCACTGGTAATCGATGGCCACGCCTTTGAGCGCGGGGAAGGTCTGCTCGATGCACGGGCGCAGCTCGGCGGCGATGTCCCGTGAGTCCTTGCCGCTGTAGTTGGCGCCGCCACCGAACAACAGGCGACCGTCAGCCGTGAGGCGGTAGTAATCGAGCACGAAGCGGCAGTCGTAGACCGCCAGGTCTTCGGGGTTGATCTGTCTGGCCAGGTCGCCCAGCGGCGCAGTAGTGACTATGCCGCCCATGGCCGGGAAAATCTTGCCCTTGAGCTTGCCCGGTTCCAGCTTGTGGTAGACGTCGCCGGCCAGCAGTACCTGGTTGGCGTCGATGTGCCCATGGGCGGTGCGTACGCCTGGCGTCGGGCCGTGAATGATCTCCAGCACTTCGCTGTTTTCGAAGATCAGTGCGCCCAGGCTTTCGGCTGCGCGGGCCTCACCGATGCACAGGTTCAGCGGGTGCAGGTGCATGTTGCGGGTGTTCTTGATCGCACCGTGGTAGAGGTCGCTTTGCAGCAGGTCGCGTACCTGGCTGCGGTCGAGCAGGCTGACTTCATCGCCCATGCCTCTGTGCACCGCCTCGTTGTAATCCTTGCGCAACCCGTCCATGTGCGCGGGCTTGTACGCGGCGTGCAGGTGGCCGTGCTTGAGGTCGCAGGCGATGCCGTACTTTTCCACGCGTTGCTTGATGATCTGGTGCCCGCGCCAGCGCAGGTTCCAGATGAAATCGTCGACGTCATCACCGAGGGTGCGGCGCATCTGTTTGCGCATCGCTTCATCGCCCGACAGGCTGCCGGTGACCTGGCCGCCGTTGCGTCCGGTGGCGCCCCAGCCGATCTTGTGGCTTTCGACGATGGCGACCTTCAGGCCTTTTTCCGCCAGCTCGACAGCGGTGGCCACGCCGGTGAATCCGCCGCCGATGATCACCACGTCAACCCGGTGTCGGCCTTGCAGCGTGGGGTACTCGGTGTCCTGGTTGAGGGTGGCGGTGTAATAGGAGTTGCAACGTTGGGTCATGTCGGTGTCCAGGCAAATTCGGGGGAAACCAATGCCAGTCAGTCGAAGTGCGCAACCTGTAGGAGCGAGCAGGCTCGCGAATGCGGAGTGTCATTCGACATCAACGGTGAATGACACTCCGCCATCGCGAGCAGGCTCGCTCCTACAGGGATTGCATACGCTGAGCTAACGCAGGGATAGCGAAGGAGGGGGCTCGCCGATCAGGCGAGCAGGGCGCTATCCGGCGGACGTGAGGAGTGACGCAGTTTGGAGCGGCGCAGGGCCATGGGCAGGTTGACGATGCGCTTCATGCAATGCCGTCCACGGCCAGCCGCGAGGTGGCCCGGATCGAAATGTTCAGCAGCTGCTGTTCTGACGGCAAAGTACGCATGGCGCAGGTTTCCGGGGGGTGCAAATCGTCGGTGGCGGCCAAGGCAAGCCATCCGGGGATGGCTGGATACTAGGGAGGATTGTGGCGCGTGTAAATGTTTGATTCAGGACATCGGATGCACACCGAGTCCGTTCAACACCTCGATCTACGCCGGTGCGCGCTGGATAGTCGCTTGATGCTGCGCCTCTGCCCAGCGCGCGATGGCTGAGCGGTCGCTGTCCCGGGCGTCGACCCAGCGTGCACCGGATGCCACGTCTTCGCGTTTCCAGAATGGTGCATCGGTTTTCAGGTAATCCATGATGAATTCACAGGCCTGGAAAGCGGCTTGCCGATGCTGGCTGCCGACACCGACAAACACGATCGGTTCGCTGATGGCCAACGGGCCGATCCGATGCACGATCTCCACGGCCCGCAGTGGCCATCGGGCCTTGGCATTGTCGATGATCCTTTGCAGCGAACGTTCGGTCATGCCCGGGTAGTGCTCCAGGAACAGCCCGGCGACCGCTTCATCCTGATTGATGTCGCGCACGTAGCCGACGAAGTTGACCACGGCCCCCACCCCCGGATCGCTGGCGTGCAGGCGGTCGATCAACTGGCCGACGTCGAATACTTCGTGCTGGATTCGAACCGTCATGGCTCAACCCCCGGTGACCGGTGGAAAAAAGGCGATCTCGTCATAATCCTCGATCACCCGGTCTGGATGGCACAGCTCCTGATTCAGTGCACACATCAGGTTGTTTTCACCGAGCACATGGCTCCACACCTCACCACGGGCCATCAGCAATCGGCGCACGTCTTCGATGGTCTTGAGGCTGTCGGTCAGGGGCAGTTTTTCGCCGCCCAGGTTGAGCTGCTCGCGGTAGCGGGCGAAGTAGTTGATCAGGATCATTATGCGTCCTCGAACTTGAAATGACCGGAGCGGCCACCTTGTTTACTGAGCAGGCGGATGTCATCGATGACCATGCCTCGGTCCACTGCCTTGCACATGTCGTAGAGGGTCAACGCCGCCACACTGACGGCGGTGAGGGCTTCGAGCTCGACCCCGGTCTGGCCTTCGACGCGGCAGGTGCCGAGGATTTTCACGCTGTCCGGTGTGCAGGCCTTGAGTTCGACATGGATCGAACTGAGCAGCAGGGTGTGACACAGCGGAACCAGCTCATGGGTTTTCTTCGCCGCCATGATCCCGGCGATCCGCGCCACGGCAAACACATCGCCTTTGGGGTGGCCGTCGCTTTGAATCAGCTTGAGGGTTTCCGGGCGCATCCGCACCCAGGCCTGTGCCTGGGCTTCACGTTGCGTCGGGGGTTTTGCGCTGACATCGACCATGTTGGCGCGGCCCTGGTTGTCGAGGTGGGTCAGGCCATTGGACGGTGTATCTGAACGGTCTGTCATGAGAAGTTCCTGCGCTGGCCAGCGCGATGATCAGGTGAAGGCATCATGCCGGGCTGTAAATGCGGGGTGCGTTGCGGTGGGGGACGTGAATCAGGTTGAGGCGATGTCTGATTGCCCATTGCACGGTCAGGGCCGTGGGTGCCGACAGGCTGACCAGCGTGCCGAGCCTGGCCCTGACAGCCTTGTGAATCAGCTCGAGGCTGCAACGGCTGGTGACCACGGTAAAGCCGCAACGGCTGTCGATGCCGGCGTATTGCAGGGCTCCGATCAACTTGTCCAGTGCGTTGTGGCGGCCAATGTCTTCGCGGCAGATCAATGCGTTGCCCCGGTTGTCGAAATACAGGGCCGCGTGCAGCGCGCCGCTGCTGCGGGCCATCTGTTGTGCCTGTTCGATGCGGTTGCGGATGTCGATGAAATGCTCGGCGGGCGGCAGTGCAACCGGATCGAGAATCTCCAGCTTCGGCAGGGCCTGCTCAAGCGCCTCCACACCGCACAGCCCGCAGCCACTGGTGCCGGCCATTTGCCGACGATGGTTCTTCAGTGCCCAGAATGCGCGGCTGGAGATCTGCACGTCTGCCTGAACGGCCTGGTCGAAGTGGGTCAGGCGCAGGTCGTGGATTTCGTTCTGGTGCGCAACGATGTCGTTGCTGACGCTGAAGCCGCGGATGAAGTCTTCGAGGTTACCCGGCGACACCATCATCACCGCCTGGCTCAGACCGTTGTAGGTGATTGCCAATGCGATCTCGGCGGCCAGCGCCGCCTGACAGACTGATGCGCTGTTGTCGTATTCGCGAAAGTTCACACTCAAGGGTTTCGGTGCGGGGGCGTTAGTGTCGCTTCGACTATCGGTTTGTTCAACTTGGCAGAACATGAAAAGAACCTCGAAGCGCTGAATTAAGTTCAGGCTACGGGCAACTTTCATAGGCGTCCAATCGCTTGTTCCGATACACCGATTGGTGATGTCTATCAAACCGGCCGAACATGTCTGGTTCGGTTTTATTCAAATCGAAACCCGATCAATCGATCCGGCTGAACAATGTTCGTGCTTCGGCGAAACATTTCTCGGCAATCGCCGAGCGCGGCTCGGTCTTGCGCATCACCAGGCCCAGGGGCGCAAGCACGCTGGCATCCGGCAACTCGATGAAGGACAGATGTTCGATGGGCTCTTCCAGGCCGCTGTCCAGCGGCATGATCGCGCAACAGAAGCCTTCGTGGATTGCCTGCAGCAACTGGTAGGTTGAATCGCTTTCCAGGATCGGCTGCGGGTCCAGCCCGCGACTGCGAAAGCTCAGGTCGATGGATTTACGGTAGTGCATGCCGTTGCTGAGCATCCCCAGCGGCAGGTCGGCGGCGTCCTCCCAGCTCATTTGCGTGCCGTCGAAATGGAAGTGGCGGGTATCGTACAGCAGGCCGACGCGGGTCTCGCCAATCTGGAAAAACTCGAAATAGCTCGGGTTGACGTGATCGAGGTAGCACACGCCCAGGTCCAGCTGATTGTTGCCGAGGCCCTCGATGATCTGATCGGAACTCAAGGACGACAGGCTGTACTTGAGCTCCGGAAAGCTGCGGGACAGCCCCTGAATGTAGGTGACTGGGTTGAAGCTGCTGAGCGGCACCAGCCCCAGGCGCAGGTTACCCACGAGTTGGCCCCGGCACGCGGCGGCTTCGGCGAAGAGCCCGTCGTGGGCGGCCAGCAGGGTCCTGGCCCACGCCAGTACACGTTCGCCGGCCTCGGTAAACCCCTCGAAGCGCTGGCCCCGGGTGACCAGCACCAGGTCCAGTTCATCCTCCAGGTTGCGCAGGCGCATCGACAGCGTGGGCTGGGTGATGTGGCAGCGCGCGGCCGCCTGGCCGAAGTGGCGGGTCTGCTCCAGGGCAATCAGGAACTTGAGTTGTTTGATGTCCATGACGGCACCTGCTGACGGGGGGAGTGAGGGGTAAGTATTGACTCAGGTGCGCAAGACACAAGGCGAGGCGGAAAACGTGAGGCGTGAACGATCTCACTGTCTTTGGCGGGCGTCCAATCACTGGTGTTTAAGAGGTTATCGAGGCGCTCTATCAACGATGGATATTCTGGCTTTTTATATCGATAGACTGGCTCGATAGTCTGGTTGGTTAGAGTGATTAGACATAGATTGATTGATCGAATTAGTCTCCGGAAGTTGTTTAACTCTTGTTTGCCGGAGAATTCCATGAGCGTCAAACCGGATGCCTTGTTTATACCTTTGAATATTGCCGTGCTGACCGTCAGTGATACTCGTGAATACGCCAATGACACCTCCGGCCAACTGCTCGTCAGTCGTTTGCTGGAAGCCGGCCATACCCTCAGCGAACGCAACCTGCTCAAGGACGATCTGTACAAGATCCGCGCGCAGGTGGCGAACTGGATTGCCGATGACGGCATCCAGGTGGTGCTGATCACGGGTGGCACCGGGTTCACTGGCCGCGACAGCACACCCGAGGCCGTGGCCTGTTTGCTGGATAAACAGATTGAAGGTTTCGGTGAGCTGTTCCGGGCAATCTCGATCCTCGACATCGGTACCTCGACGGTGCAGAGCCGCGCACTGGCCGGGCTGGCCAATGGCACGCTGGTCTGCTGCCTGCCGGGCTCCACGGGCGCCTGCCGCACTGCCTGGGAAGGCATCCTCGCCGAGCAACTCGACGCGCGTCACCGGCCCTGCAATTTCGTTGCGCACCTCAAGCCTGTGCAAGCCTGCGGGACACGGGGATGAGCACTTCACCGCTGATGTCGGTGGAGCAAGCCATCGACCGGTTGCTGACGATGGCCGAGGCGCAGTGGATTGAAGACAGCGAAGCGCTGCCGCTCAGTGCCGCCAGGCAACGGGTGTTGGCCAATGACCTGGTGGCAAGCCTCGATTTGCCGCCGTGGCCGAACAGCGCCATGGACGGCTATGCCCTGAATGTCGAGGACTGGGACGGTGAGCCATTGACCGTGTCGCAGCAGGTGTTTGCCGGGCATGCCCCCGAAGCCCTGGCACCGGGAACCTGCGCACGCATCTTCACCGGCGCGCCGATTCCGCCGGGTGCCGACTGCGTGGAGATGCAGGAGAACACCGAGGTGCTGGATGACGGGCGTATCCGTTTCAAGCAGCCCCTGGGCACGGGCAGCAACATTCGCCCGCAAGGCCAGGAGAACCGCGCCGGCGATGTGCTGCTGCGCGCCGGCAAGCGTCTCGGCCCATTCGAATTGGCGGTTGCGGCGGCGCAGGGTTGCACCCATGTGCAGGTCGTGCGGCGACCACGGGTGGCGCTGCTGTCCACCGGCGATGAACTGGTCGAGCCGGGCACACCGCTCAAACCCGGCAGTATCTATAACAGCAACCGCACCTTGTTGAGCCATTGGTTGGATGCGTTGGGGTGCGAGGTCATCGATGCCGGCATTCTCCCCGACGAGCCACGCCTGACTCGGCTCAGACTCGAACAGTTGCAACACACGGCAGACCTGATGCTCAGTACGGGCGGCGTGTCCGCCGGCGACGCCGACTGCCTCGGCCAGGTGTTGCGCGAATGCGGCAAGCCGTTGCTGTGGAAGCTCTCGATCAAACCCGGCAAGCCATTGACCGTAGGCCACTTCGGCCGCGTGCCGGTGATTGGCCTGCCGGGTAATCCGACATCGGCGTTGGTGACATTCGGTTTGTTGGCGCGGGTTTATCTGTTACGGATTCAGGGTGTCGAAGACGTCGAGCCGTTGAGTTTTCCGGTCAGGGTCGGCTTTGCCTGGCCCAAACCCGGGAGTCGTCGCGAGTACCTGCGGGCGAAACTCGAAGGCGGTCTGGCAGTGCTGTATCCGAACCAGAGTTCGGGCGTATTGCTGGGCGCATCCTGGGCCGATGGGCTGTTGGAAGTGCCGCAAGGTTGTACGCTGAACGTGGGCGATACGGCGCGCTTCATACCCTTCAGCGAGCTGTTCTGAAACTGCCCTCACAATCCCTGTAGGAGCGAACCTGTTCGCGAAGAGGCCGGCACATTCAGCAGAGATGTTGGCAGGCAGACCGCCATCGTCGGAACGCCGCCCGGAGCATGCTCGCTCCTACAGTTTTGGTCTTCAGCGAACGCCAACCTTGCGGCCAGCCACAATCCCTGTGGGAGCGGGCTTGCCCGCGAAGAGGCCGGCACATTCAACAGAGATGTTGGCAGACAGACCGCCATCGTCGGAACGCCGCCCGGAGCATGCTCGCTCCTACAGTTTTGGTCTTCAGCGAACGCCAACCTTGCGGCCAGCCACAATCCCTGTGGGAGCGGGCTTGCCCGCGAAGAGGCCGGCACATTCAACAGAGATGTTGGCAGACAGACCGCCATCGTCGGAACGCCGCCCGGAGCATGCTCGCTCCTACAGTTTTGGTCTTCAGCGAACGCCAACCTTGCGGCCAGCCACAATCCCTGTGGGAGCGGGCTTGCCCGCGAAGAGGCCGGTACATTCAACAGAGATGTTGGCAGACAGACCGCCATCGTCGGAACGCCGCCCGGAGCATGCTCGCTCCTACAGTTTTGATCTTCAGTGAACGCCAACCTTGCGGCCAGCCACAATCCCTGTAGGAGCGAACCTGTTCGCGAAGAGGCCGGTACATTCAACAGAGATGTTGACTGACCCACCGCCATCGCGAGCATGCTCGCTCCTACAGTTTTGGTCTTCAGCGAACGCCAACCTTGCAGCCAGCCACAATCCCTGTGGGAGCGAACCTGTTCGCGAAGAGGCCGGTACATTCAACAGAGATGTTGACTGACCCACCGCCATCGCGAGCATGCTCGCTCCTACAGTTTTGGTCTTCAGCGAACGCCAACCTTGCAGCCAGCCACAATCCCTGTGGGAGCGAACCTGTTCGCGAAGAGGCCGGTACATTCAACAGAGATGTTGACTGACCCACCGCCATCGCGAGCATGCTCGCTCCTACAGTTTTGGTCTTCAGCGAACGCCAACCTTGCAGCCAGCCACAATCCCTGTGGGAGCGAACCTGTTCGCGAAGAGGCCGGTACATTCAACAGAGATGTTGACTGACCCACCGCCATCGCGAGCATGCTCGCTCCTACAGTTTTGGTCTTCAGCGAACGCCAACCTTGCAGCCAGCCACAATCCCTGTGGGAGCGGGCTTGCCCGCGAAGAGGCCGGCACATTCAACAGAGATGTTGACTGACCCACCGCCATCGCGAGCATGCTCGCTCCTACAGTTTTGGTCTTCAGTGAACGCCAACCTTGCGGCCAGCCACAATCCCTGTGGGAGCGGGCTTGCCCGCGAAGAGGCCGGCACATTCAGCAGAGATGTTGGCAGTCAGACCGCCATCGCGAGCATGCTCGCTCCTACAGGTTTTTGCGTGTTTGTTGAGCGTCAGTTCAACACAAAATCCACTGGCTCCAGTTGTGGCGGTAACTCGGTCACGCCCAGTGCGGCCAGCACGTCACGTTCGATGTTGCGCACGATGGCGTCGGTGGGCAGGTCGTTTTCGTCGCGGCCGAAGGGGTCTTCCAGTTCGTCGGCGATCGCGTCCAGGCCAAAAAAGGTGTAGCTGACAATCGCAGTGAAAATCGGCGTCAACCAACCCAGGGGTTCGGCCATGGCGAACGGCAGGAGGATGCAGAACAGGTAGATGGTGCGGTGCAGCAGCAGGGTGTAGGGAAACGGTAGCGGAGTGTTCTTGATCCGTTCACAGACCGCCTGGGCGTGGGTCAGGCCGGTCAGGTGGTTGGCCATGAGCGTGTAGCGCCAGTCGTTGATCACCCCGGACTCGTTGAGTGTCGAACACTGCTGGCCGACCTGCATCAGGATCTGTCCGCTGATGTCCGTGGAGTTGCCCTTGGGCATCGGGTGCAGCCAGTCGCCGCTGGTGGCCAGTTCGTTTTCCCGGCGCAACCGCGCGTTGAGGGCATGGGCAAAGCCGCACAGGTTGCTCAGGATCGTATGTCGCTCGGCCGCGTCCTTGATCACCAGGGTTTCACGAATCATCGAGCGGATTTCCACGATCACATCGCCCCACGCCTTGCGCGCTTCATACCAGCGGTCATAACAGGCGTTGTTGCGAAAGCTCATGAAGATCGACAGTGACAGGCCCAGCAGCGTGAAGGGCGTGGCGCTGACCTTGGAAAAGTAACTGGGGTGCAAGGTTTCGATGAGCACGATGGCCGAGGCGAGCAGCGTCACCATCAGGCTGCGCCAGGCAATGCGCTTGGCGATCGAACCCTTGAGGGACGTCAGGACGCCGATCAGGTTGGGTTTGGGTCTTACGATCATGGGGTTCAGCCGCCCGTCATGTTCATGAAGCGAATGACCTGGACATCGTCGTTCACTTCGAAGTTGTGTCGATAAGGCTTGAGTTTCATCGCCTCGATAATGGCATTTTCCAGGCGCTCGGGTTGTCCGGGGTGGCTGCGCAGGACAGCCTTGAGATCCACCGAGTGCTCATTGCCCAGGCACAGCAACAGGCGTCCTTCCACGGTCAGTCGCACCCGGTTGCAGGTGCCGCAAAAGTTGTGGCTGTGGGGCGAGATGAACCCCAGGCGAATCTGCGGTGCCTCGGCCAAGCGCCAGTAGCGCGACGGACCCTGGGTCGACTCGGCGGAATCAATCAAAGTGTAGCGTTCGGCGATGCGTTCGCGGACCTGGCTGCTGGCGAAAAACGATTCGGCGCGGCTGTGTTCATCGATGGTGCCCAGCGGCATTTCCTCGATGAAGGAGATGTCGAGGTTACGGTCGATGGCAAAGCTCACCAGATCGTTGATCTCGTGGTCGTTGCGGCCTTTCATCACCACGCAATTGAGCTTGGTGTTGCGAAATCCCGCCTGGTTGGCAGCGTCGATACCCTTGATGACCTGCGCCAGATCTCCGGTGCGGGTCAGTTCGCGAAAGCGCTGCGGGTCCAGGCAGTCGAGGCTGATGTTGAGGCGCTTGACCCCCGCGTCGAACAACGGCCTGGCCAGTTTGGCCAGCTGCGAACCGTTGGTGGTCATGCACAGTTCGCGCAGGCCGGGCAGGGCGGCGATCTTCTCGCACAGTTGCACCACCCCTGGGCGGATCAGCGGCTCGCCCCCGGTCAGGCGGATCTTGCGGGTGCCCAGCGCCACGAAGCTTTGTGCCAGTTGATAAATCTCTTCCAGGGTCAGCACCCGTTGGCGCGGCAGGAACTGCATGTCCTCGGCCATGCAATACACGCAGCGGAAATCGCAGCGGTCGGTGACCGACATCCGCAGATAGTCCACGTGCCGGGAGAAGCCATCGATCAAGACTCGTTCTGACATGACACCCTCGCTTGGCACGTATTGAATGATTTTTTTGTAGGAGCGAGCACGCTCGCGATGGTCGTTAACGATTACGCGTGCTGGCTGGCTGAACGCGGTGCTCTTGAGTCCATCGTCGGAACGCCGCCCGGAGCGTGCTCGCTCCTACAGGTATTGTGCTGATAACGGACTTGTTGAGCGCAGGTTAAGAGCAACTTCAAGGGGCGTCCAATCACTATTAATAACCGGTTGATCGACCCGGTCTATGATGAACTTTTTTTGTTTTAAAAGCGGTCTTAACAGTTGTTAAGCTATTGATAATTAAAAGAAAAAATCCGTGATAGAGCGTTTCGATAGTGTGGTCGTAAATAGCGATTAGACAGTATTCAAACCCGGTTCATATGCTTTCTCCGTCAAACGATCAATGACCTGAATCAGGTCGAAGCCTGTGTGCATTGTCACGGAGAAGTACCATGTCTCAAGTCGACCGCTACAAACCCTACAAAGGTGCCGCCGCCGGTTGGGGCGCGCTGATTGCTGTGACCAAAAACTGGCTGGGCAGTGAAAACGCGCTGAAGAACATTCGCGCCATGCTCAAGACCAACCAGAACGGCGGGTTCGACTGTCCCGGTTGCGCCTGGGGCGAGTCGCCGGAAAACGGCATGGTCAAGTTCTGCGAAAACGGTGCAAAGGCCGTTAACTGGGAAGCCACGGGCCGTTTGGTCGACCCGGCCTTCTTCAACAAATACAGCGTCTCGGCGCTGGCCGAGCAGAGCGATTACTGGCTGGAGTACCAGGGCCGCCTGACCCACCCGATGCGCTATGACGCGGCCACCGACCGCTACGTGGAAACCACCTGGGAGGAAGCGTTCGCGACGGTGGCCCGGCACCTCAATGCGCTGGAATCGCCGGACCAGGCCGAGTTCTACACTTCGGGCCGGGCCAGCAACGAGGCGGCGTTTCTCTATCAGTTGTTCGTGCGGGCCTATGGCACCAACAACTTTCCGGACTGCTCGAACATGTGCCACGAAGCCAGCGCGGTGAGCATGATCGAAAGCCTTGGCGTGGGCAAAGGCACCGTGGTGTTCGACGACCTGGAGCATGCCGATGCGATCTTCGTCATCGGCCAGAACCCCGGCACCAATCACCCGCGGATGCTCGAACCGTTGCGCGAAGCAGTCAAGCGCGGGGCACAGGTGATCTGCATCAACCCGCTCAAGGAGCGCGGGCTGGAACGCTTCCAGCATCCACAGCACCCGATCGAAATGTTGATGAACGGCTCCGAACCGACCAACACCGCGTACTTCCGCCCGGCCCTGGGCGGTGACATGGCGGTCATGCGCGGCATGGTCAAGTTCCTGTTGCAGTGGGAGCGCGAAGCGCAGGTCAGCGGCGGCGAGCCGGTGTTCGACCATGAGTTCATCGCCGAACACACCTCGGGCATGGGCGCCTACCTGGGTGAAGTCGACGCAACCAGTTGGCAGCACATCGAGCAGCAGTCAGGCATGTCCCTGGCGGACATCGAGCTCGCCGCACGCATGTACGCCCGGGCCAAGCGCGTGATCATGTGCTGGGCGATGGGCCTGACCCAGCACACGCACTCGGTGCCGACACTGCAGGAAGTCATCAACCTGATGCTGTTGCGTGGCAATGTCGGTCGTCCGGGCGCGGGTCTGTCGCCGGTTCGCGGTCACAGTAACGTGCAGGGCGACCGCACCATGGGCATCAACGAGCTGGCACCCACCGATTTGCTCAATGCCCTGGAAAAACGCTTCTCTTTCAAGCCGCCCCGCGAGCATGGCCACAACACCGTCATGGCGATCAGCGCGATGGAGCAGGGGCGTTCGAAAGTGTTCATCGCCCTGGGCGGCAACTTCGCCCAGGCCACCCCCGACACGCCGCGCACCCACGCTGCGTTGCGCAAATGCGAGCTCACCGTGCACATCGCCACCAAGCTCAACCGCAGCCATCTGGTCACCGGCCGTGAAGCACTGATCCTGCCGTGCCTGGGCCGCACCGACATCGATATGCAGGCCGAAGGCCCGCAAGGCGTCACCGTGGAAGACACCTTCAGCATGATCCACATCTCCCACGGTCAGCTGAAACCCAAGTCGAAACACTTGCTGTCGGAACCGGCGATCATTGCCGGGCTCGCCGCCGCGACACTGGGCAAGCACCCGATCGACTGGAATTGGGCCATCGGTGACTATGGCCGCATCCGCGACATGATTGCCGACACCATTCCCGGCTTCGAGGATTTCAACCGGCGCTTGCTGCATCCGGGCGGTTTCCACATGCCCAATGACGCGGCCAGGCGCATCTGGAAAACCGCCAGCGGCAAAGCCCAGTTCACCCCGAGCGTGCTGCCCGAGCACCTGATCAGCGAAGGCGTGCGCAACCTGGGGGTCAAGCCGCACCTGATTCTGCAGACCATGCGCTCCCACGATCAGTACAACACCACGCTGTACGGCCTGGATGACCGTTATCGCGGCGTGTACGGGATGCGCGACGTGGTGTTCGCCAACGAGCAGGACATTCGCCGGCTGGGTTTCGAACCGGGGCAGAAGGTCGACCTGGTGGCGCTGTGGGACGACGAGCGCGAGCGTCGGGTCAGCGGTTTTACCCTGATCGCCTACGACATACCGGCCGGTCAGGCGGCGGCGTACTACCCCGAGACCAATCCGCTGGTGCCGCTGGAAAGTTACGGTGACCGCACCTTCACCCCGACTTCCAAGTTCGTCGCCATCCGGCTGGAGCAGGCGAAGGCCGGCAACCTGATCTCGACTTCCGCCGCCTAGCACCGATCACTCAAGACTTTGTGGGAGCGAGCTTGCTCGCGATTACAGGGTGTCAGGCGCCTTGATGTTGAAGGTACCGACCTCATCGTCGGATCGCCGCCCGGAGCAAGCTCGCTCCCACAGTTTTAAATCCGCGATGAGGATATCGACATGTTTAACCTGGAGGCACTGGACCTGGCGCGCATTCAATTCGCGTTCACGGTTTCGTTCCACATCATCTTTCCCGCCATCACCATCGGGCTGGCCAGTTTCCTGGCGGTGCTCGAAGGGCTTTGGCTGAAGACCCACAACGACACCTACCGCGACCTCTACCATTTCTGGTCGAAGATCTTCGCCGTCAACTTCGGCATGGGCGTGGTCTCGGGGCTGGTCATGGCCTATGAGTTCGGCACCAACTGGAGCCGTTTCTCCGATTTCGCCGGCAGCATCACCGGGCCGCTGCTGACCTATGAAGTGCTTACGGCGTTCTTCCTCGAGGCCGGTTTCCTCGGGGTCATGCTGTTCGGCTGGAACCGGGTAGGGCGCGGCTTGCACTTCTTTTCGACGGTGATGGTCGCCATCGGCACCCTGATCTCGACCTTCTGGATTCTCGCCTCCAACAGCTGGATGCAGACGCCCCAGGGCTTCGAGATCGTCGACGGTCGGGTGATGCCGCTGGACTGGCTGGCCATCGTGTTCAACCCGTCGTTCCCGTACCGCCTGGCACACATGGCAATTGCCGCGTTCGTCGCCACGGCGTTCTTTGTCGGCTCGTCGGCGGCGTGGCACCTGCTGCGCGGCAACGACACCCGGCAAGTACGCAAGATGCTGTCGATGGCATTGTGGATGGCCTTGATCGTCTGCCCGATCCAGGCTGTGGTCGGCGACGCCCACGGCTTGAACACCCTGGAACATCAACCGGCGAAGATCGCGGCCATCGAAGGGCACTGGGAAAACAAAGGCAACGAAGCCACGCCATTGGTGCTGTTCGGTATCCCCGACATGCAGGCCGAGAAAACCGGATACGCCATCGAGATTCCGTACCTGGGCAGCCTGATCCTGACCCACAGCCTCGACAAGCAGATCCCGGCGCTCAAGAGCTTCCCGAAAGAGGACCGGCCCAATGCGACGGTGATCTTCTGGAGTTTCCGCGTCATGGCCGGGCTGGGCATGTTGATGGTGCTGGCCGGCGTGCTCGGTCTGGCCCTGCGGCGCAGCGGCGCCATCTACCGCAATCGCTGGTTCCTGCGCCTGATGCTGTGGATGGGCCCGAGTGGCCTGATCGCCATGCTGGCCGGGTGGATCACCACCGAAGTCGGGCGTCAGCCGTGGGTGGTGTATGGCCTGTTGCGTACCGCCGATGCCGCGTCCAATCACAGTGTCGCGCAACTGAGTCTCTCGCTGGCGCTGTTCGTGGTCATCTACTTCTCGGTGTTCACGGTGGGCATCGGCTACATGATGAAACTGGTCGGCAAGGGGCCGCAGCCCCATCACGGACATTCCGTCGACGGGCATTCCGACCAAGTCATCACACCGCGCCGGCCGCTGTCCGCCGACGCTGAAATCCTCGAAACCGACGCCCGCGTCAATTGAAGGAAGGGAGTTGAATCATGGGTATTCAAGGCATCGACTTATCGCTGATCTGGGGCGTGATCATCGCCTTCGGCGTGATGATGTACGTGATCATGGACGGCTTCGACCTGGGGTTGGGCATTCTGTTTCCGCTGATCCCGGACGCGAAGGAACGCGATGTGATGATGAACACCGTGGCACCGGTCTGGGACGGCAACGAAACCTGGCTGGTGCTGGGCGGCGCGGCGCTGTATGGCGCGTTCCCTCTGGCTTATTCGGTGATTCTGGAAGCGTTGTACCTGCCGCTGATCCTGATGCTGTGCGGCCTGATCTTCCGCGGTGTGGCGTTCGAGTTCCGTTTCAAGGCCAGCCCTGAAAAGCGTCATGTCTGGGACATGGCGTTCATCGGCGGGTCGCTGCTGGCGACCTTCTCCCAGGGCGTGGTGATCGGCACTTACATTGCCGGTATCCCGGTGGTCGACCGCCAGTTCGCCGGTGGTTCGCTGGACTGGCTGGCACCCTTTCCGCTGTTTTGCGGTGTCGGTCTGATCGTCGCTTATGCGCTGCTCGGCAGCACCTGGTTGCTGGTCAAGACCGAAGGCATGCTCGAATCGCGGATGCGCCTGTTCACCCGGCCCCTGGCCTGGCTGCTGTTGGCGGTGATTGGCGTGATCTGTGTGTGGACGCCCATCCTGCATCCGGAAATCGCCACGCGCTGGTTCGCCCATGCACACTTGGCGGTGTTCGGTGGCCTGGCGGTGTTGGCCTTGCTGGCGATGTTCGGCTTGCTCAAGACCCTGCGCCAACGCCACACCCATTGGCCCTTCGCCTTCACCCTGATGCTGGTGTTCCTGGGCTACATCGGTCTGGCGTTCAGCATCTGGCCGAACATCGTGCCGCCGTCGATCAGCCTGTGGGCAGCGGCGTCACCGGCGACCAGCCAGTTGTTCATCCTGATCGGCGCACTGTTCATCCTGCCGATCATCCTGATGTACACGGTCTGGAGCTACTACGTATTCCGCGGCAAAGTGAGGATTGGCGATGGCTACCATTGATTCTGGTGAACAGGCACCGACGCCCTGGTACAAGCGCCTGGGATGGCTGGTGCTGATCTGGCTGGGCAGTGTGGTTGGGTTGGGCGTGGTGGCGGGGGCGTTGCGGATGTTGATGCACGCGGCTGGGATGAGTAGTCACTGAGGCAAGGGACGGAGAACATTGCTCCTGCTCTTCTGCAGGAGCGAGCATGCTCGCGAAAAACGACCAGACAACGTGTTCATTCAGACAGTACGCGTTAACGTTGTCGTCCATCGTCGGAACGCCGCCCGGAGCATGCTCGCTCCTACAGGTACCAGGTAGCTCTGGTTTTTGTGCCACCGTTGGATGGCCCGTCTGCACAAACTCAGAATCCTGTCTTTACTGCGCCCCGAACATCGCCGTCCAGTAAATCCCCGCATCGCTCTTCGGATCGGTCGCGTAAGCCGCGCCCAGTTCGCGGAACTGTGGGTTCATCAGGTTGGCGCAATGGCCGGGGCTGGACAGCCAGCCTTCGACCACCTTGCGTACGCTGTCCTGCCCGGCGGCGATGTTTTCGCCGATCTGCTGGAAGTCGTAGCCGGCCAGTTCCGCGCGGTCGCCCGGGGTGCGGCCATCGCGGTCCTTGTGGTCGAAGTAGTTGTTGTTGGCCATGGAGCGCGAGTTTCCTTCGGCGGCGCTGGCCAGGGTGGCGTTCCAGGCCAGCGGCGCGGTCGCATTGAAAGACTGGGCGCCGCATTGACGCGGCTTGGCTCGTGCGGCGTTGAGTTCGATGAGCAGCTTCTGGCCCTCGGTCTGCCAGTCGCCCAGGCGCGAACTCAGCAGTGGCCGCGCCACGACGATGCGCCACTGATTGCCCTGGCGGCTGACGCCGACATCGACGAATTGCGGGTCGAGGACGATCTGGCAGAAGCTCTCCTGAATCGCTTTCATCGCCGACGCCGCATCACGAGGCCCGGACAGGCTGATGGCCTGCACATTCTTCATCGGGTAGCCCGCAGTGGCCATGGCCTGCTGCAGATCGCCGATGCTCGGGGCGGTGAGGACCAGGCGCGGGTCGGCCGACAGCGGGGGAAGCTCCGATGAGACCTGGCCGGCACAGCGCTGCAGTTGGCTGCGGTAGGTGTTGATCGATTCGATCAATTGCGCTTCGTCGGCCGCCACGGCGTTGGCGGCGAACATCAGGCCCAGTGACACACCGGCCAGACGCGTTGCGGATGAGATGAAACCCATGAAAATACCCCTTGAGCAGATGGCGCCCATGATGCGCGAAGTTGCCCCGTCGAGGACAACGGAATTATCCAGAGTGTAGTGGGAGCCGGTGATATCATTTCACTACTAGACTGAATCGAATCGCTCACCGAGTGACCCCGATCATGCGCCCCGACTGGATCGTCACCTGCCTCGCCTTCACGTTGCTTGCCGGCCCGGTATTGGCTGCGGACCAACAACAAAAACAGGAGTCGGCGGAGAACAAGGCCCAGGTGCTGGAACAAAAGGCCGCCCAGAGCAACAGCCCCGCACCGGCACCCAAGGCTGAAGCCATTACCCCCTCCGAAGTCCAGGCCGTCGATCCGGTGGGCGCCGCGCCGCTGGACGATGCAATCACCTGTCTGGCCCGGTCCATTTACTGGGAAGCCAAGGGCAGGGACGCCGCCGACATGGAGGCGGTGGCCAATGTGGTGATGAATCGACTGGGCCACGAGGGCTTTCCGGACACGGTGTGCAAAGTGGTCAAGCAGGGTTCGGAAACCAAGAGTTGCCAGTTCTCCTGGTGGTGTGACGGCAAATCCGATTCAGTCCAGGAAGAGGTGCCTTACGCGATGGCCAAGGAGATCGCGCGCAAGGCCCTGAACAAGGAACTGCCGGATCGCACGCAGGGTGCGCTGTATTTCCATGACCGTACCGTCAAGCCGGATTGGGCCAATGAATACATCAGGACAGTGGATATCGGTTTGTTTCGTTTTTACAAACCCCATGACGGATCGGCCAGATAGCAGGGGTTGTTTCGGCCAAATATTTTATTTTTGCTGAACACACGCGAGGTGTTATCGAAACTGAAATGTTTCTGTTTTATAAGCTTCATCACGCAAGCGTGCGTGGAATGAAGCCATAAGCAGGAAGTACACATGAAGCTGACGAGGGTCTGGATTAGTAGTCTCGCGCCGATCGCGCCGCAGTCGACGGCAGGCGTCCCATGACGGTCCTGGTCACCGGTGCGGCCGGTTTCATCGGTTTTCATACGGTCCGGCGCCTGTGCCGCGAGGGACTGAACGTCGTCGGTATCGACAATCTCAATGATTACTACGACGTGGATCTCAAGCACGCCCGCCTCAAGGTGCTGGAGACGTTGCCGGGTTTTCGCTTCAAGAAAATGGACATCGTCGATAAACCGGCCCTGATGAGCCTGTTTCAGGAGCACCGTTTTACCGAGGTGGTGCACCTGGCTGCCCAGGCCGGGGTGCGTTACTCGCTGGACAACCCGGATGTCTATGGGCAATCGAACCTGGTCGGCTTCCTCAATGTGCTGGAAGCCTGCCGGCACTATCGCCCCGAGCATCTGATCTACGCCTCGAGCAGTTCGGTGTACGGCACCAACAGCAAGATGCCGTTCAGTGTCGAGGACCCTGTCGAACATCCCGTGTCGCTCTATGCCGCCAGCAAACGCGCCAATGAACTGCTGGCCGAAAGTTACTGCCACTTGTATGGCCTGAAGGCCAGTGGCCTGCGCTTTTTCACCGTCTACGGTCCATGGGGCCGTCCGGACATGGCGCTGTTCAAGTTTACCGACGCCATCCTCAAAGGCCTGCCCATCGATATTTACAACGAGGGCCAGATGTCGCGGGACTTCACTTATGTCGACGACATTGTCGAAGGCATCGCCCGACTGCGCCCAAAGCCTCCGGTGCCACAAGGTCCGGCTACCGGGGTAAACCGGCTCTTCAACATCGGGCGTGGCAAGCCGGTGGCGTTGCTGGATTTCGTCGATTGCCTGGAGTCCGCCCTTGGCCTGCAAGCCCGGCGCAACTATATGCCGATGCAGGCCGGTGATGTGGTCAAGACCTGGGCCGATGTTTCGGCACTGGCCGAGTGGGTGGGCTTCAGCCCGCAGGTGACGCTGGAAACCGGTGTCGGCGAGTTTGTGCAGTGGTATCGGCAGTTCTACCGGATTTGAAGCGTTCGCCTCTGATCTCGAAAAAATCAAAAAGGGCGAGAGTGACTCCATGAGCCAAGACATTTTTGTATCCGTACTGATTCCCGCCAAGAACGAAGCGAACAACCTCAAGCCATTGCTCGAGGAAATCCGC
>NZ_NEHO01000032.1 GCF_002113375.1 Pseudomonas sp. R37(2017)
ATCGAACAGTTGTCATCAAGAACCATGCTGGCAGCACGTTGCTTGAACTCGCGGGTATAGGTCTTTCGCTCTTGCATGGAACCTCCTGATTGGGCGAATCATATCGCCCTTAAGAGGTGTCCGGGATCATTAGGCCAGTTCATGCTCGCTCCTACAGGGTAATGGGGTCGACTGTAGGAGCGAGCAAGCTCGCGATGGTCGTTAACGATGACACTGGCTGCCTGACACCCCGCGGTGCCTGTGCCTTCATCGCGAGCATGCTCGCTCCTACAGGGATTTTCTCAGTCGTCGTTGTCATCGCGATCGCGGTAGCGACGGTGATCGCGATCATAGCCGCCTCGATAATAGCCATGACGATCATATTGACGGTCTTCGCCCTGGTCATCGTCCCCTCTCTGGTCGTAACCACGTCGATGGTCATGGTCGTAATAGCGGCCATACCTTTCCCCGTCATCCCAGTGCGGGCCACAGCCGCCCAACAAGACGGCGCTGGAAATGGCCAGGATCAAGGTTACTGCGCGATTCATATGAACGTCCTGAGTGTCGGAGGTATGGAATGGTTGCGGCCGCCCGAACTTTCATTCGGGTACTAGCTATGACCCTCCAGTAACTCAATGATTCCTCTGGGGATTGCAAACAAATGACGTTCGGCCTCAGCCAATACGGCACCGAATATCAGCCCGGGCCTGTCATGGATAGCCAAGGGACTGTCGTCAAATGAAAAGCGCTCCCGTATCGGGAGCCTTTTAATGGAGGTTCTGAAAAAGTCTCTGGCTATCGAGCCTGCGGATACAACCGCTACGCCCGAGTCACGAGTTGCCCGGTACACCGGGCAGGAGAATAACAATATGAAATTCGTGAAAAGTCTGCTGGCCACCATCCCCCTCATGGTGCTGGCCATCGATGCAAAAGCCTACGTATCGAGTCAGGAGGCAGCGCGGCTGGGTAGCAGCCTGACATGGGTGGGTGCCGAAAAGGCCGGTAATGCCGATGGCTCCATTCCGCCCTACAACGGTGGCCTGACCACGGCCCCATCCAGCTTCAAGACAGGCGACAGCATGCGCCCGGACCCCTTTGCGGACGAAAAACCAGTGCTGGTGATCAATGCCAGGAACGTCGACTCGTACAAAGGCATGCTGACCGCCACCACCGTAGCCTTGGCCAAGCGCTACCCCGGCTTTCGCCTCGACGTGTATCCGACCCACCGCACTGCATCGCTGCCGCAGGAGGTACTGGACAACAGCCGCAAGAATGCCACCGGCGCCCGGTCGCTCAACGGCGGTATAGCGTTCGATAACGTATTGCCCGGTGTGCCGTTTCCGATCCCGCAATCGGGTGCCGAGGCCATGTGGAATTTCCTGCTGCGCTACCAGGGCGTCAATATCCATTCCAAATACGATTCGTGGAGCGTCGATACGGCGGGCGTGGCGAGCCTGGCGGTCACCGGCGAGGCATTCGTCTCCTTCCCGATCTACGAGAACATGTCCAAGCCCATCAACAATTCCGACATCTACTACCAGTTGAAACTGTCCTATACCGGACCTGCGCGGCGTGCCGGCGAGTCGATCATGCTCAAGAACGCCACCAACCCGCTGCAGCGCCCCGGCCGTGCCTGGCAATACCTGCCGGCGCAGCGCCGGGTCAAACAGATTTCGATCCTGGCCTACGATACTCCCAACCCCGGCACTGCCCGCGCACTGGAGTTGTATGACTGGACGCTGGTGGGCAAGCAAGAAATGATCGTGCCCTACAACACTTACAAACTGACTTACGCTCGCGACGCCAAATCGCTGACCACGCCGAATTTCATTTCGCCGGACTTCGTGCGCTGGGAAAAACACCGGGTCTACGTCGTCGAGGGCAACCTCAAGGCCGGAGCAACGCACATCTACCAGAAGCGCCGTTTTTATCTGGATGAAGATACCTGGGCCGCGGTGGCCTCCGATCAGTACGACACCAGTGGCCAGCTATACCGTGGTTCCTTCGCCTTCTTCAGCCAGAGCTATGACAAGCAGGTCCCGGATGCCACCCCTTTCATGACCTACGACCTGTCGAAAGGCACCTATAACATCAATGGCGTAGTCGGCCCTCATGGCGGCATCCGCTATATCGAACCGCTGTCGATCGCGCAGTGGGTGCCGGAGTCCATGGCGGGTACCGGTATTCGTTAAGGCCATGGCGATAAAAAAGCCCCCGGTTCGAAAAAAACGGGGGCTGGAATGCCGTGGTGCTTGAGTTGCAAGGATCAGCTCTCGGAGGATACGACCGGGTCTTGAGCCGCTTCGGCAGCCAGTTTCAACCGGTCCGCCTTACTGATGTACTTTGGCTTTTTCGGTGCCAGTTTGGCGCTGGCCTTTTTGGCGTTGGCCTTCAATATCTGATTTATTTTCTTGCGACGATTCATGCGTGTCTGCTCAACGTGTCGATTTTTGAATGATATCAGCTTAAACATTCGATCAGTTCCTGCCAAAAACACTCGGTAAAACCGGGGGCCACTTTCCCCATAAATGGGTTGCTTCACCCACCCTGTCAGGTCCTAATCACCAGATTAGAGGAATATCCCCCTCTCCTACTCGTCTGCAACGATCACGATAACCTGTTCATTAATTTGAACTTTTTTCTTTTTTTCGTGATGGCTCATTAGTTGCACACCCCCAATTCGTGCCCAGTACAGCAGTCGTCCCGGACATGGAGACGGCGGGACATCAGGCGAGGGGTGAAAAATGAAAAGCGTGACACCACGATGCGATTCCTTCGGCCGGCTGCGTAAATCAGGCCTGCCCTGTGCAATGCTCCTTTCCCTCGCTACGGCAGACGCCGCGCCGCTCGACGATGTCAGCCAGCCGCCACCGACGGATCCCTCGGCGTTTACCAACCCGCCGGCAGACCCCAAGGCCGCGCTGGATGCCCTTCTGACCATGCCCCCCACCAACCAGGGGGCCATCGCCCTGCCCAATGGCGTGTATGGCGACCGGGACACGCCACGGGCCGAGAACGTGCTGCCGCCAGCCCAGCAGACATCCTTCAAGATCCCCACCAACGGCAAGCCCAGCCCATTGTTCGGGGCCCTGCCGTACACTCAGCAACTGCTGTTGTTCGAAGAATTCGGCACGGAAAAACTCGACCCGACACTGCCCGCGCCGCCCCTGACCTTCCCGCCTCCGATCGTTGGCCCGGCGCCCACGCAGGACCCGAACAGCATCGCCCGCAGCGGCCCTTCGGCTGCGGCACTCGAAGCCTTCATGCGCCAGCCGGGGCTGTACCCGTTTCCGTCGCAGTACTCCAATGTGCTGGACCGCAACCCGTGGAAAGCGCAGATCGAAGCCTTCCTCAACCGCCATCCGGTCGGCTCGCCGGCCGAAGGGCGTCCGCCAGGAAAAGGCTGGTCGCACCAGCGCTGGAACGAGTTCTACCCACAGGTCGCCTTCAAGACCGCACAGGCGGGCGCCAAGCTCAACGGCGGCATGCGCGACCGCAGGCAGCTGCACAACTACGCCGTCGGTGAGTTCGGACCTGGCGGGCTGTACAACCAGACCTCGGACGCCCCGGTCATCGCGGGCACCACCAAAGGCATCGACACCCGTTTCCACCCCAACATGCCGATTCAGAACCACAAGGCGCTGTGGACCTTCGACGGTACCTTTCCGCCAAAACTGTTGATGGTGCGCTACGGCCAAGGGGTGCTGATGCGGCATTACAACGCCCTGCCGATCGATCCATCGGCCAACATGGGGTTTGGCCTGCACACCCTCAGCACCCACGAACACAACGGCCACAACCCTGCCGAGAGCGATGGTTATGCCAACGCCTTCTTCTTCCCCGGGCAGTACTACGACTATCGCTGGCCGGTCCAGTTGGCCGGCTATGACAGCATCAATACCAACGCCCAGGATTCGCGCGCGGCATTCCCCTGCGCCCCGGGCGAAACCCTGTTCGTCAACGACGCCACCCCGGGCCTGAAAACCTGCAACAACGGCAGCATCAAGATCCGCGGCGACTGGCGCGAAACCATGAGCACCCACTGGTTCCACGACCACATGCTCGATTTCACCGCGCAGAATGTCTACAAGGGCAACGCGACGATGATGAACTACTACAGCGCCCTGGATCGTGGCAACGAAGCGCTGCAGGACGGGGTCAACTTGCGTCTGCCCAGTGGTTCGGCGCTGCCCTGGGGCAACCGCGACTATGACGTCAACCTGCTGGTGGCCGACAAGGCCTGGGACCAGAACGGCCAACTGTGGTTCAACCCGTTCAACACCGACGGCTTCCTCGGCGATCAGATCCTGGTCAACTGGCAGTACCAGCCGCGCCTGAACGTACGTGCGCGCAGCTATCGCTTCCGCATCCTCAACGGCTCGGTGTCGCGCTTCTTCAGGATTGCGCTGGTGCGCGAAGTCGCAGGCACCGGTGGCGAATTCCCTGGCCCGGCCGGTTCCAATGTGTCCTATACCCGGGTGCCGTTCCACATGATCGCCAACGACGGCAACCTCATGGAGCACGCCGTGCCCTTCGACGGCAGCATGGACCTGGACGCCGACGGCGATGTACAGGACCACAACGCCATCCTGCCCGCCCAAGGCATTGCCGAGCGCTTCGACATCATCGTCAACTTCGCAAAAAACGGGATCAAGACCGGCGACAAGCTGTACTTCGTCAACCTGATGGAGCACCAGAACGGCAAGGGACCGGAAAGCACTCCGCTGAGCCTGGCCGATGTGCTGTCCGGCAAGTACAAGGCGGTGCTCAAGTCGGGCAGCAAAGGGCTGGAATGGGACGCCGGCGACCCGGCGGTGGGCAAGTTCATGCAAATGGTGGTGCAGCCTTACTCCGGCACGGACCTGAGCATGAACCCCGCCGACTACGAGCCCGCCAAGCCGGGTAAAGCGGTCGGCAAGGTGATGATCCCGCTGACCATCAACCGCGACGACCCGACGATGCAGGCCAAACTCAAGGCGGCACGGCATCGCGAGTTCATCTTCGGCCGCTCCGACGGCACCGACGAGGAGCCCTGGACCATCAAGACCGACGGTGGTTTCGGCAACCGCGCGGACCTTCGCCGGATCAGCGCCGCGCCGCAACTGGCCAGCGGCCCGACCCCTGCCGGGTTTTCCGGCGATGGCACTCTGGAAGTGTGGAAAATCAGGAACGGCGGCAACGGCTGGAGCCACCCGGTGCACGTGCATTTCGAAGAAGGCGTGGTCCTCAACCGCGATGGCAAGGCACCGCCGGAATGGGAAAAATGGGCACGCAAGGACGTCTATCTCATCGGCCAGGGCATCGACAGTTCGGTGGACGTGGACATCGCCATCCGCTTCCGTGAATTCGCCGGGACCTACATGGAGCACTGCCACAACACCCAGCACGAGGATACGTCCATGCTGCTGCGCTGGGATGTCGAGAATCCGGGCCAGTTCCAGTTGATGCCAACGCCCCTGCCTGGCTGGGACGGTGTCACCTACGTCAATTCCGCGGCGCTGCCAACCTTCCGCACCGGCGATACACGGGACAATAACGACGATAACAAAAAACCAGTCGCCAACCCCGACAGCGCCGTCAGCAATGGCCAACCGGTGACCATCAACGTCCTGGCCAACGACAGCGACCCTGACGGAAACGTGCCACTCAAAGTGGTGGGCCTGGAGCAACCGGACTCCGGCAAAGGTGTGGTCAGCACCGATGGTACGCGCGTGACCTACACACCACCGGCCACGATCCCCGCGCCGTTCACCGCGACCTTTACCTATAAGGCTGCCGATGCCAAGGGCGCGGAGTCGACATCGGCGACGGTGTCCGTGGCGGTCTCGGCGGCGGCCGTGGAGAACCTGATCGTCACCAGCGCGACCGTCACCGCCCGCAGCAACGGCCGTTACTACTGGGTGCTGTCCGGCACCACCTCCCGTGGCACGGGCAATACCATCAAGGCAACGGCCACGACCACAACCGGTACGGCAAACCTTGGCACCGCCACCCTGACGCCTACGGCGACAGGCGCGCGCTGGAACATCGCGGTGACGACCGTCGGCGTCACCGCGTCGTCCAGCCCGACAGCGACCATCACATCGGCGTTCGGCAAAACCATAACGGTGCCGGTAAAGGCGAACTGAATGACAACTTCGCTTCAGCGATGACGGGCCTCACAGGATTTGAGGCCCGCTCCATCGGCAAGACTCCGCTCGCGCCCATTCAACTTTGCGGCTGCAAAATCCTGAGCCAGGGCCAGCGAGCCTGATAACTTTTCGCCTTCTGGTCGAACAACTCTGGCCTGGGGTTCTTTGGATTGATTCGAAGCAGCCCGTGCTCTGTGTCGGCCAGGCCGTTGGGGGCATAGACCTCGCCGGTTTCAACATCCCAGGCGATGCAGGTACCGGCGATCAGGTAGCGATCGACCCCGTCCCTGGCCGACTGAAGTTGAGGATAATCCCCGCCAAAGCGCTGGCTGTACCACAAGTGCACACGAGCCTGATTCTTGACTTCAATGTTCACCTGAAGGTCCTCGAACAGCCGACTGGCTGACTGGATGACCTCGTTCTCCGCTTCCCAGGACAGATCTTCATCGAAGTAAAAGACGTCGTAATCCTTCACTCCCCACTCAGGTGGTCGCTGTGACTGCTGATTCCAGACGGCCTGGAACAAGCAACCGGCCGTGAGCATGCACTGCTTCAAACCGAGCTCGGGCAAGCGATGGGAGAGTTCTGCATTCACTGGATTGGTCATTGCGATCCTGACCAGGTTTTCGACAGTCAATGTCATCTTCATTCCTTGCAAATCGATTTGATCGAGGCGACCGACAATACCCTGCCGGTCGTCTTGATCACATTTGAATTCGCTTTCCTGTAGGAGCGAGCATGCTCGCGATGGAGTCGAGAACACCGCTGGGTGTCAGATGCCCAGCGTTATCGTTGACGACCATCGCGAGCATGCTCGCTCCTACATTTACACCCATGCGTTTCACTACTCATCACGTCGGTACTGACTACGTGGATGACACTTTTGAAGTGAACCGCCTCAGTGCCTGCCCCGATAATCGATAGCTTACTGACGAATTTTCGAGGTCAAGCATGACGAGCGCAACGATGGAACAAGTCCGCCCCGAAACGCTGAGAAGAGTGATTGTGGCCGCCGGCATCGGCAATTTTGTCGAGTGGTTCGACTTCGCCGTCTATGGCTTCCTGGCCACGACCATCGCCCAGCAATTTTTCCCCAGTGGCGATGCCAGTGCCGCGCTGCTCAAGACCTTTGCGGTGTTCGCCGTGGCCTTTGCGTTTCGCCCCCTGGGCGGGATTTTCTTCGGCATGCTGGGTGACAGGATCGGCCGCAAGCGAACCCTGGCGATGACCATTCTGCTGATGGCCGGTGCGACCACCCTGATCGGCCTGCTGCCCACTTATGCCGCGATCGGGGTCATGGCACCGGTTCTTCTGTCCCTGATCCGCTGCGCCCAGGGCTTTTCCGCCGGGGGAGAATACGCCGGTGCCTGTGCCTACCTGATGGAGCATGCACCGCGAGACAAACGCGCCTGGTACGGCAGCTTCATTCCGGTGTCGACATTTTCCGCGTTCGCCGCGGCCGCCGTGGTGGCCTACGCACTCGAGGCGTCATTGTCCGCCGAAGCAATGGGCAGCTGGGGTTGGCGCCTGCCGTTCCTGATTGCCGCGCCCCTGGGCCTGGTGGGTCTGTATCTGCGCTGGAAGCTCGATGAGACACCGGCATTCCAGGCGGTAACCGAGGAACATGCAGTCGCTCACTCGCCACTCAGGGAAACCCTGCGCAACCATGGTGCGGCGATCTGTTGCCTGGGTGCCTTTGTGTCGCTGACGGCACTGTCGTTCTATATGTTCACCACCTATTTCGCGACCTACCTGCAAGTCGCCGGTGGCCTGAGTCGCGCCACGGCATTGCTGGTGTCACTGATTGCCTTGCTGTTCGCTGCGGCGATCTGCCCGCTGGCCGGGTTGTATTCGGACCGGGTCGGACGCCGAGTGACGGTGATGACGGCTTGCGCGCTGCTGATTGTGGCTGTGTATCCATCATTCCTGATGGCCAGCTCCGGTTCGTTCGCCGCGTCTGTCGTCGGCGTGATGCTCCTGGCAATCGGCGCGGTGTTGTGTGGCGTGGTGACGGCGGCCCTGCTCTCGGAAACCTTTCCTACTCGTACCCGATACACCGCCTCGGCAATTACCTACAACATCGCGTACACCCTGTTTGGCGGCACCGCGCCGCTGGTGGCGACGTGGCTGATCAGTACCACCGGCAGCAACCTGTCGCCGGCGTTCTATCTGATTGCGGTTGCGTTGCTCGCGCTGGCGGGTGGACTGGCATTGCCAGAGACCTCAAGGATTTCGCTGCATGACGTTGCGACGCAGGAGACAGACACAGGCGTGAGCGCTGCGGTCTGAAACACGTAACGAACCGGCCAGGCGCTAATTCCAGGAGGTTTCCTTGACCGCCTTTGCCTGGCCTTCAAAACCCTGAGTTTTTGTCATGAAATGACAAGTAATTGTCGTCGAATGAAGGGTGGTCAGCCGCCCCCGTCCATAAATTCCTCTTCGGGCCCGTACGGCGCAATGCCTGCCTAACGTGCTGATTTATATGCCCAACATCATAATAATAATCCGAGGGGTCGCATCGTATGCGTGTGAATTTGCCCGTAACCGAGCATGAAAGAGTCTTTCCCGCCGAACAACGATTGATCTCCACGACCGATCTCGATAGCCGTATCACGTACTGCAATGACGCCTTTGTGGCCATCAGCGGTTTCACCTGCGACGAACTTGTCGGTCAGCCCCATAACCTGGTTCGACACCCCGATATGCCGCCCGGGGTATTCATTCATATGTGGCACACCATCAAGCAAGGCAAACCCTGGATGGGTATTGTGAAAAACCGCTCGAAAAATGGTGATTTCTATTGGGTCAGTGTCTACGTCACGTCCATCCATGAAAACGGGCGCCTGAGTGGATACGAGTCGGTTCTGTCGCTGCCCAGCCGCGACCAGGTCCGTCGGGCAGCGGCACTCTATGCAAGGATGCGTGCCGGCAAGCCGATCGTTGCGCGCAGCGCGCGGATTCTCCGGCCGTTGCAACACGGGTGGCCGTTACTGATGGCGGGCGGGGTTTCACTGCTGGGCAGTCAGTGGCTACCACACACAGCGGCACAAGGCGTCCTGGTGGCGAGTCTGGGTGTTGCCTGGTACCTGCTCGCCTCCCGACAGCGCAGCGCCATCGAGCGCACCCTGGCCGAGCATCCCAAAGCCTTTTCCGATCCCTTGGTCGCGCTCACCTTTAGCGACAACCACGGTCCCCAGGGGCGCCTGGACATGGCCATGCTCAGTGAGGAAGCACGCTTGCAGACAGCCCTGTCCCGGCTCGTCGATGCCGGGGTCAACGTCAAGGCCAAAGCGGCGCAGTCATCCGCACTCTCGGGTTCCCAGGCGCAGTCGCTGGATCGTCAGCGCAGCGAAACCGACCAGTCCGCCGCGGCCATTTCCCAGATGGCCGCCACTATCCAGGAAGTCACCCAAAACGTCCTCAGCACCGCACATGCCGCGTCGCAGGCCGACCAGTTGACCCGTGACGGCACTGAACTGGCCCGGCAAAGCCTGAGCGCCATGGCAACCATGCATGCGGCGGTCAACGAGATTGGCCAGGCGGTCAATGCATTGGCGAGCGAAACGCAATCGATCGGCAGTGTCGTGGACGTCATCACATCCATTGCCGAACAGACCAACCTGCTGGCGCTCAATGCGGCGATCGAGGCCGCCCGGGCCGGGGAGCAAGGTCGCGGTTTTGCCGTGGTTGCCGACGAGGTGCGCTCCCTTGCGCAGCGCACTCGCACTTCCACCGAACAGATCCACGGCATCATCGCGTCCCTGTACAACGGCGCCGATCGCGCCGTCTCGACGGCCAGCCACGGCGAACAGATGTCCCGCGAAAGCATGCAACGTGTCGAGGCCGTACAGTCGGCGCTGGTCGGTATCAGCCAGGCCGTCTCCCGGATTACTGCAATGAGCCAGCAGATGGCCTCGGCGTCTGAAGAACAAAGCCATGTGGCCGAGGATATCAACCAGCAGATCACGCGAATTGCCCAACTGTGCGATCACAGCGCCGGGCAGGCCGAACAGGGCGCTGCGATCAGCCAGGATCTGGAAGTCATGGCCGAGTACCTGCACAGCCTGGCCGAACGCTTCAACCGTTAGCGCCTGCAGGACGATTCCGGCACCCGGAACCTGTCATTGAGCAACCACTCCGGATTCACCCGCTACGCTACTGCCTGAGGTTTTCCTGACATCAGGCATTAACGTAGCGAAATCTGGGGATTCAAACCGTGCATGCACTCTTCGCGTTTCTCGATACCAACCCCTACATGCTGCTGTTCCTGGTGGTGAGCCTGGCGGTGCTGATTGGCCGCTTCACCATCAAGGGTTACGGGTTGGGAACTGTAGGCGGCGCCATCGTGGTGGGCTGTGGCGTCGCCATTGCCGCTTCGCTCTATGGCATCACATTCAAGCTCGACACCTTCACCATGAACCTCTTCTACTACCTGTTCATGTACGGGGTCGGCTTGCGGGTAGGTCCCTCCTTTCTCAACAGCCTGAAGGACGACGGGCTGAAGTTCACCGTCCTTGCGGTCATTTGCAGTGTGGTCAGCCTGGCCGTGGTGGTCGTGGGCACGCGCCTGTTCAACCTGCCGACTGGCGCGGCCGGCGGAATCCTCGCCGGGGCCACGACCATGTCCTCGGCCATCGGCTCGGCCGAACAGGCCGTGGCCTCGGGTGCCGTCCAGCTCGCACCGGGCGACACCGTCGAGGGGGTGTCGGCGATGATTACCCTGTCCTACGGCATTACTTACATCTGGGGCACCGTGGGCATCGTGCTGATGTGCAAATACATGCCGCGCTGGTGGGGGGTGGATGCCAGGGCGGCAGCCCGTCGTTATGAGGAACAGCATGGGATGCATGATCTCGAGGACGACGGTCTTACCGCTGACAAGGCCTTCGCATTGCGCGCTTACCGCCTGGAAAACCGTACGACTGCCGGCCTGACCATCCGCGAATTTCTCGCTCGATACCCGGAGTATCGCATCGTCAATGTGCATCGCGCGGATGAGGCGATAGGGGCAGATCCTGATATCCAATTGCAGTTGGGGGATGTGATTACCCTGGGCAGCACACGTACAGGCCTGACCACCAACATCGGCCTGATCGGCCCGGAGGTCGATGACGCCAAGGCGCTCGCCGTTCCCCTGGATCACGCGGAGATCCTGGTGACCGAGAAAGCCGTCATCGGCAAGCAGCTCAAGGAGTTCCGCACAATGAACCTGGCCGGGCAGCTTCAGTTGACTCGCATCCAGCGCGGCGGAGTACCGCTGCCCGTGGGACCGGAAACCAGGTTGCAACGCCGCGACGTGCTGTTCGTCACCGGCCTGTCCAACGCCGTGCAACGCGCGGGCGAATTGTTTGGCGTTATCGCCCGGCCCAGCAGCATCACCGATTTGCTGACGCTGTTTGTCGGAATGTCCCTGGGACTGCTGATCGGTCTGATCCAGTTCCCCGCCTTTGGCGCCTCTGTCGGCCTGGGGAGCGCGGGCGGCCTGATGGTATCGGGCATCATCGTCTCGTCACTGTCCTCGCGCCTGCGCTTCTTCGGCAATACGCCGAACGCAGCGCGTAACATCCTTGAGGACATAGGCCTGCTGGTGTTCGTTGCCATTGTCGGGATCAATGCCGGCGCTACCCTGCTCGCTCAATTGACGGGGACGCTTGCCGTGCAGATATTCCTGGTGGGCTTCGTTGCCTGCATGCTGCCGCCGTTCGCCGTCTGGGTGGTTGGCTACCACTTGATGAAGATCAATCCGGCGGTACTGATGGGCGGCATGGCCGGCGCCCGCAGCCATTCCGGCCCGTGCCTGGAGGCCGCGGCGGAGATCGACAGCAATGTGCCGTGGGTCGGTTTTCCGGTCGCGTTTGCCGTCTCTGGAATCTTGCTGACGGTCCTCGGCTACTTCGCCATGGTCTTCGCCAATTGATGCTATCCCGCACCCCCTGTAGGAGCGAGCAAGCTCGCGAAGAACGCCAGAACAACGCGGGCATCCAGGCAACCCGCGTCATCGTTGACGTCCATCGCGAGCTTGCTCGCTCCTACAGAGGGCCGTTGTCGCTAAGGCAACGCATAGACCCTGAACAGCTTTCTCACAGTAAGGTTGCTGCCACCCAAATACTGGTCGTAGGCTTTTTCCACAAACCCCGAGTAATAGGCTTCACTCAGGGCCGTATCGACCAGCAAGCGGAAGTCTTCGTCGTTGCGATCCACCATCATCGCCACCGGCGAGTACTCGAAGATGCGGTCCAGGACCATCAGGTTCTTGTCCGCGCCCTCCTTGGCCACTTCGTTTCGCAGCAGCATGCGCTCGGAGAAGAAGGCGTCGGCCTTGCCCTCGGCGACCAGCTTGACGCCCTCGTCGTTGTTGGCCACGGTCACCAGCGAGGCGATCACGTTGAGCAGGCGCATCTGCTCGCGAATCCAGTCTTCGGTCACGCCCCCCTCGATGGTCGCGTAGGTCTGGTTGGCCAGGCCATTGTTGATGCTGGCACGCCAGGTCGGGCCGCTATTGGCGACCTTGCCATTGAGCACATTGAGCAAGGGTTCGGGCGCATCGTTGCGCACCACGACCGAGAGGCCGGCGGTGTAGACCGGTATGGAGTAGCTGATCATCTTGCGCCGTTCCAGGGTCGGCGGAGTCGGTGTGCAGAGGATATCGACCTTGCCCTGGCTCACGGCACTGACCTCGTCCGAAATCTTTACCGGCTGGTAGTGCACTTGCAGGTCGGGCAGGCCCAGTTCGCTCTTGAGCTTGTCGGCGACCTTCAGGCACAGGTCGATGGCATAACCGCTGGCCTTGTCGCCTTCCTGCTTGCTGAATGGGGCCAGGTCAGGCAAGTAGCCCAAGGTAACGGTGTGGCTGCTGCGCACGCGTTCAAGGGTGTTGGCACCGGCTGCCAGCGGCAGCGTCGAGAGTGCCAAGGCAAGCAGCAATCTGGTGGTTGTGGCAAATGGTACGTTCATGTCCGGTTTCCCCGTATGCAGATGTCTGTGCAGTCCTGTTGACCACGCCTAAGGGTTCGTGGCCCGGGCCTGGTTGGCCGCTGGCACGTCGGTGAAACGTTTGGCGAGGAAGCCATAGAGCAGGTAGCCGATAGCGAGTACCAGGGTGCCGCCCATCACCGCATCCTTGCCACAGGCGTACAGGGCGTACAAGGAGTACGTCACCGCAATGATCAGTACGACCACGTTGCGTGAGTAGATCCCCGACGAAACCCTGGCCTTGTGCATGATCACCAGCAGGCCGGTCAGCGCAGTGATATAGGGGATCAGGTTGGTGACCGCTGCAAGGCTGACCAGCTTGCTGAACTGGGCGGCGGCATCGGGCGAGATGGTCGACAGGGCCATGAGGGTCTGCAGTACGCCACACACGATCATGCCGACGACGGGAGCATTCATGGCGTTGACCTTGCTGAACAGCTTGAGGAACAGGTTCTGGTCAGCCGTCATCTTGGCGGTTTGCGCCAGGGTGAATTGCCAGCCCAGCAGCGAGCCGACACAGGCCATGACCGCGAGGGCCATGACAATATTGCCCACCATCGGGCTGAATATCGTCGCGTAGACCAGCGCAAAGGGTGCCGAGGATTTGGCCAGCTCTTCGTTCGGAATGATGCCCTGGATGACGGTGGTCGACAGTACATAGACCACGGCGGCACCCAGGGTACCGAACAGGCAGGCCAGCGGTACGTTGCGCTTGGGATTTTCCACGGCATCGGTGGCCTGGGCCGCCGACTCCATGCCCAGGAACGCCCACAGGGTCAGGGGAATGGCCTTGCTGATGGCCTCGGAGATCGGCAGGCTGTTGGGGTTCCAGGCAGCTGACAGCACCTCGGGCTTGAACCAGAACCAGCCGATGATGCTCAGGCCCGCAACCGGAATGATCACGCCCCAGACCGTGAACGCGCCGATCTTGCCGGTAATGCTGGGGCCACCGAAGTTGGCGAAGGTGGTCAGCCAGATCAACGTGATCGTACCGATGCACAGCGGAATCGCGCCCGTGCCCAGCCAGGGGACGAAGGCAGTCATGTAGCCCACCGCCGAAATGGCCACGGCCACGTTGGCGATGGCCAGTGACAGGAAGTACAGGTACGAGCAGAGGAAAAAGCCCGACTTCGCATGGGCCTCTTCGGTGTAGGCGGACAAGCCGCCGGAGCGCGCGCAGAAAACGCCGCACTGGGCAAAACAGTAGGCGATGGCCATCGAACCAATCGCAGTGAACAGCCATGACAGCAGTGAGACGGCACCCAGCTGAGCCATGTTGGTGGGCAACATGATGATGCCCGAGCCCATCATGTTGACCGTCACCAGCGTCGTGAGCCCGACCAAACCCATTTTCTTGCTTGAATCAGCCATCGCAAACTCCTTGCCTTGTTCAAAGTTTTGAACCTGGGCCAGGCGTCGTGCAATACGGCGCCTGGCAGAGGATTACGCTTACTGCTTGACCACATACACCTTGTAGGTGGGGCGGCCCTGGCTGTCGCGCTCGATCTCGACGCCATGGTTGTCGTGCTCGTAGCCTGGGAAGCGACCGTCGAAGGCCTCCATCGCCAATAGGTAGTCGACAATGGCTTTCTTGTCCGCGCCGGCCTTCTCGCCCGGCATCATCAACGGAATGCCCGGTGGATAGGGGACGATCTGCACGGCGACGGTGCGACCGACCATATCGCGCACTGCAATCTGTTCGATTTCGCCTTTGACCAGCCTGGCGAAGGTGTCCCGTGGTGAACTGACCGGGTCGGGCAACAGGGTGTAGGCCTCATCCATGTTGTGCAGCATATTCGTGGCCAACATGTCCTGGTGCATCTCCTCGGCCAGGTCCTTGAGGCCCATGCCGCTGTAGCGATCGCCATGGCTGTCGACCAGGTCGGGCATCACTTGTTCAAGGGGCGAGTTGCTGTCGTAATGTTTCTTGAACTCCATCAGGCCCGCCACCAGTGAGCCCCACTTGCCCTTGGTCACGCCCAGGCTGAACAGCAGCAGGATCGAATAGGGCTCGGTTTTCTCCACCACGATGCCGCGGCTTGAGAGGAACGACGACACGAGTGGTGCCGGAATGCCGCTGGTTTCCATCTGGCCTTCCAGCGTTTGCCCCGGTGTGAGCACGGTGACCTTGATCGGGTCGAGCATGCAGTAGTCGCTACCCAGATCGCCGAAACCGTGCCAGGTGGCTGTCGGCTTGAGCACCCAGGCATCGCCGTGGCGCAGTACCTCTGGATCGACGTCGGCAAACGGTACCCCGTCGACCTGGTCTGGCTGCCAGATTCCGAACCACCAATCCTTGGCATCGCGCTGTTGGATTTCCTTGCTCAGACGCACCATGGCCTGGCGAAAGGCGATGGCTTCGCCGATGGACTCATCGGTGAGGTAGCCACCGGCATCGTTCATCATTTTTGCCGAGACGTCGGTGGAGGCGATGATGCTGTACTGCGGCGAGGTGGAGGTGTGCATCATGAAGGCTTCGTTGAACAGGGCCGGTTTGACCGGCACCTTGCCCGAGCGAATATGAATCATCGAGGCCTGGGACAACGCCGCCAATAGCTTGTGAGTGGAGTGGGTGACGGTCACCGTGGCGTCGTCGGCATGTCGTTCGCCGCGGTGCATGCCGTAGCGGCCCTCGTACAACGGGTTGAAGCGCGCATAGGCGTACCAGGCTTCGTCGTAATGGATGCGATCGACGCTCTGGCTCAGCTCGCGGGTAGTGGTCTGCACGTTGTAGCACAGGCCGTCATAGGTCGAGTTGGTCAGCACCGCCAGCACCGGCTTGGCCGTCTTGTTGGTCGCCAACGGGCTCTCGGCGAGTTTTTGCGCAACGGCGGCGGGGGTCAGTTCAGTGCGCGGCACTGGCCCGATCAGCCCACGGGCATTGCGCCGCGGCCGCAGGTACAGCGGAACCGCGCCGGACATGTTCAAGGCATAGTTCAACGATTTATGGCAGTTGCGGTCCACCAGCACCGCGTCACCATCGGTCACCGCCGAATGCAGGACGATCTCGTTGCTCGCCGAACTGCCACCCACGGAAAAGAAGGTGAAGTCAGCGCCAAACACCCGCGCGGCATATTTTTCCGCTTCATCGATCGGCCCCGAATGGTCGTTGAGCGAGCCCAGTTCGCCGACCGAAACGCTCAGGTCAGAGCGCAGCATTTGCTCGCCGTAGAAGTCGAGAAATGCACGCCCCACCGCCGTCTTCATGAAGGCCGTGCCGCCGGTGTGGCCCGGGGTGTGCCAGGAGTACTCATGGGTGCCGGCGAAGTTCACCAGCGCGCCGAAAAACGGCGGCAGGATGCTGTCGAGGTAACGACGGGCGGCGGCTTCGATGCGCCCGGCGATGAACTCCGGGCTGTCCTCGGGCTGCCAGATGAAACCGTCGATGTTCTCCACGAACGCCAGCGGCACCCGGCTTCGATGCGCCTGGCTCATACCGAGCATGATCGGCAGCTGTGCCGTGCGCCGGCGGATCAGCTGGATCAGTTGCAGCGCCTGATCCTGGCTGTTTTCACAAAGGCCCCAGCCGATGATCGCGCAGCAGTAGGCCGAGTTGGCGCTGATGGCGATTTCGGCCTCCTCCAGCGACCCGACCAGCTCCACCTCCAGTTCATGCTCATGCAAGGCGGCAGCAATCGCCTGGGCACTGCGCAGAATGATGCTGTCGTGATGTTCCTGGGTGTTGGCCACGATCAGCACCGGGAAGCGCTGCGCCAAATCGACCGGCAAGCGGGTTTGCGAGTGACTCATGCATTTCTCCTTGAACAATGATGAGGGTGCAGCTTCAAACCTTCAGCACATACCCATAGGCGCGAGTACGACCGCCTTCGTTTTTCAGATAGACCCCCTGCAACTCCGGCGTGAAGCCCGGCAAGCGGTTGATGCCTTCCTCCAG
>NZ_NEHO01000033.1 GCF_002113375.1 Pseudomonas sp. R37(2017)
GACCCTGCGCGGTCCCCGTGGTGGCCTGATCCTGGCCAAGGCCAACGAAGAAATCGAGAAGAAGCTCAACGCCGCGGTATTCCCCGGTGCCCAGGGCGGCCCGCTGATGCACGTGATCGCCGCCAAGGCCGTGTGCTTCAAGGAAGCGCTGGAGCCTGGCTTCAAGGCTTACCAGCAACAAGTGATCGACAACGCCCAGGCCATGGCCGGCGTGTTCGTCAAACGCGGCTACGATGTAGTGTCCGGCGGTACCGATAACCACCTGTTCCTGGTCAGCCTGATCCGTCAGGGCCTGACCGGCAAGGACGCGGATGCCGCCCTCGGTCGCGCCCACATCACAGTGAACAAGAACGCTGTCCCGAACGACCCGCAGTCGCCGTTCGTCACCTCCGGCCTGCGTATCGGCACCCCGGCGGTCACCACCCGCGGCTTCAAGGTCACCCAGTGCGTGGAACTGGCCGGCTGGATCTGCGACATCCTCGACCACCTCGGCGATGCCGATGTCGAGGCCAATGTCGCTCGCCAGGTATCGGCCCTGTGCGCTGACTTCCCGGTTTATCGCTGAGTGCGGTTTTGGAGTAAATGACTATGCAACGCTACTCGGGCTTCGGCCTCTTCAAACACTCCCTCAGCCACCATGAAAACTGGCAGCGGATGTGGCGCACACCAACGCCGAAAAAGGTTTACGACGTGGTCATCGTCGGCGGTGGCGGGCATGGTCTGGCGACCGCCTACTACCTGGCCAAGGAACACGGCATCACCAACGTGGCCGTGGTCGAGAAAGGCTGGCTGGGCGGCGGTAACACCGCGCGCAACACCACCATCGTTCGCTCCAACTACCTGTGGGACGAGTCGGCGCACCTGTACGAACATGCGATGAAGCTGTGGGAAGGCCTGTCCCAGGACCTGAACTACAACGTGATGTTCTCCCAGCGCGGCGTCTACAACCTGTGCCACACCCTGCAGGACATCCGTGATTCCGAGCGTCGGGTCAGCGCCAACCGCCTCAACGGCGTGGACGGTGAACTGCTCGATGCCAAACAGGTTGCCGACGAGATTCCGTACCTCGACTGCTCGAAGAACACTCGCTACCCGGTGATGGGCGCGACCGTCCAGCGTCGTGGCGGCGTGGCTCGTCACGATGCCGTGGCCTGGGGCTTCGCCCGTGCCGCCGACGCATTGGGCGTGGATTTGATCCAGCAGACCGAAGTGATCGGTTTCCGCAAGGAAAACGGCGTGTGCATCGGCGTTGAAACCAACAAGGGCTTCATCGGCGCCAAGCGCGTCGGTGTAGTGACCGCCGGTAACTCCGGGCACATGGCCAAGCTCGCCGGTTTCCGTCTGCCGATCGAATCCCATCCGCTGCAAGCGCTGGTGTCCGAGCCGATCAAACCGATCATCGACAGCGTGATCATGTCCAACGCCGTACACGGCTACATCAGCCAGTCCGACAAGGGCGACCTGGTGATCGGCGCCGGTATCGACGGCTACAACGGCTACGGCCAGCGTGGTTCGTACCCGGTGATCGAGCACACCATCCAGGCCATCGTCGAAATGTTCCCGATCCTGTCGCGCGTACGCATGAACCGTCAGTGGGGCGGCATCGTCGACACCACCCCGGATGCGTGCCCGATCATCTCGAAAACCCCGGTACCGAACATGTTCTTCAACTGCGGTTGGGGCACCGGCGGCTTCAAGGCCACACCTGGTTCGGGCAACGTGTTTGCCGCGAGCCTGGCCAAGGGTGAAATGCACCCGCTGGCCGCACCTTTCTCCATCGACCGCTTCCACAGCGGTGCGTTGATCGATGAACACGGCGCTGCAGCAGTCGCCCACTAACAGGAGAAATCCCCATGTTGCATATCTTCTGTCCTCACTGCGGCGAACTGCGCTCCGAAGAGGAATTCCATGCATCCGGCCAGGCGCACATCCCGCGTCCACTGGATCCGAACAGCTGCACCGACGAGGAGTGGGGCGACTACATGTTCTTCCGCGATAACCCGCGCGGCCTGCACCACGAGCTGTGGGATCACGTCGCCGGTTGCCGTCAGTACTTCAACGTCACCCGAGACACCGTGACCTACGAGATTCTCGAAACCTACAAGATCGGCAGCAAGCCACAATTCACCGACAAGACCGATAGCCCGAAAGCGGCCAGCACGGCTCTGGGAGAGAAGGTATGAGCCAGATCAATCGCCTGTCCAACGGCGGACGGATCGACCGCAACAAAGTCTTGAGCTTCACCTTCAACGGCCAGATCTACAAAGGCTTCGAAGGCGACTCCCTGGCCGCTGCACTGCTGGCCAACGGTGTCGACATCATCGGTCGCAGCTTCAAGTATTCCCGTCCGCGCGGCATCTTCGCCGCCGGTGCCGAAGAGCCGAACGCGGTGCTGCAGATCGGCGCCACCGAAGCCACGCAGATCCCGAACGTGCGCGCCACGCAACAGGCGCTGTACCAGGGCCTGGTCGCCACCAGCACCAACGGCTGGCCGAACGTGAACAACGACATGATGGGGATTCTCGGCAAGGTCGGCGGCAAGCTGATGCCGCCGGGCTTCTACTACAAAACCTTCATGTACCCGCAATCGTTCTGGATGACTTACGAGAAGTACATCCGCAAGGCTGCCGGCCTTGGTCGCTCGCCGACCGAGAACGATCCGGACACCTACGACTACATGAACCAGCACTGCGACGTATTGATCGTCGGTGCCGGCCCTGCCGGTCTGGCGGCTGCCCTGGCGGCTGCGCGCAGCGGTGCCCGGGTGATCCTCGCCGATGAACAGGAAGAGTTCGGCGGCAGCCTGCTCGATTCCCGCGAGAGCCTCGACGGCAAGCCGGCGATGGAGTGGGTGGCCAGCGTCATCGACGAACTGAAGAACACCCCGGACGTGCTGCTGTTGTCCCGTGCCACCGTCAATGGCTACCACGACCATAACTTCCTGACCATCCACGAGCGCCTGACCGATCACCTCGGCGACCGCGCGCCGATTGGCCAGGTGCGTCAGCGCATTCACCGGGTTCGTGCCAAGCGCGTGGTGCTGGCGACCGGTGCTCACGAGCGTCCACTGGTCTACGGCAACAACGACGTGCCGGGCAACATGCTCGCCGGCGCCGTTTCGACCTACGTGCGCCGTTACGGTGTGGCACCGGGCAAGAAGCTGGTGCTGTCGACCAACAACGACCACGCCTACCGCGTTGCCCTGGATTGGCTCGATGCCAGCCTGCAAGTGGTGGCCATCGCCGACGCCCGCAGCAACCCTCGCGGGGCGCTGGTGGAAGAAGCGCGCGCCAAAGGTATCCGCATCCTCACCGGCAGTGCCGTGATCGAGGCTCGTGGCAGCAAGCGCGTGACGGCTGCCCGTGTGGCCGCCATCGATGTCAAGGCGCACACCGTGACCAGCCCTGGCGAATGGCTCGAATGCGACGTGGTGGCCAGCTCCGGCGGCTACAGCCCGGTGGTTCACCTGGCTTCGCACCTGGGCGGCAAGCCGATCTGGCGTGAAGACATCCTCGGTTTCGTGCCGGGCGAAGCACCGCAGAAACGCGTGTGCGTCGGTGGCATCAACGGCGTCTACGGCCTTGGCGATTCCCTGGCCGATGGGTTTGAGGGTGGCGTGCGCGCTGCCAGCGAAGCCGGTTTCGGAGCGGTCGAAGCCAAGTTGCCAAAAGCCCTGGCACGTCTGGAAGAGCCGACCCTGGCAGTGTTCCAGGTGCCCCATGAAAAGAACACCGCACGTGCGCCGAAGCAATTCGTCGACCTGCAGAACGACGTCACCGCCGCCGCCATCGAACTGGCGACCCGCGAAGGCTTCGAGTCGGTCGAGCACGTCAAGCGCTACACCGCGCTGGGCTTCGGCACCGATCAGGGCAAGCTCGGCAACGTCAACGGCCTGGCCATCGCAGCCCGCTCGCTGAACGTGACCATCCCGCAGATGGGCACCACCATGTTCCGTCCGAACTACACGCCGGTGACTTTCGGCGCCGTGGCCGGCCGTCACTGTGGGCACATTTTCGAGCCGGTGCGCTATACCGCACTGCATCAATGGCACCTGAAAAGCGGCGCCGAGTTCGAAGACGTTGGCCAATGGAAGCGTCCGTGGTACTTCCCGAAATCCGGTGAAGACATGCATGCCGCAGTCAAGCGCGAATGCAAAGCCGTGCGCGACAGCGTCGGCCTGCTGGACGCTTCGACCCTGGGCAAGATCGACATCCAGGGCCCGGATGCGCGCGAGTTCCTCAACCGCGTCTACACCAACGCCTGGACCAAGCTCGATGTGGGCAAGGCCCGTTACGGCCTGATGTGCAAAGAAGACGGCATGGTGTTCGACGACGGCGTGACGGCTTGCCTGGCCGACAACCATTTCGTCATGACCACCACCACCGGCGGCGCGGCTCGTGTGCTGCAGTGGCTGGAGCTGTACCACCAGACCGAATGGCCGGACATGAAGGTGTACTTCACCTCTGTCACCGACCACTGGGCAACCATGACCCTGTCCGGGCCGAACAGCCGCAAGCTGCTCAGCGAAGTCACCGACATCGACCTGACCAGCGAAGCCTTCCCGTTCATGACCTGGAAAGAAGGTCTGGTCGGTGGCGTGCCGGCGCGGGTGTTCCGGATTTCGTTTACCGGTGAGCTGTCGTACGAAGTCAACGTGCAAGCCGACTACGCCATGGGCGTGCTCGAGAAAATCGTCGACGCGGGCAAGAAGTACAACCTGACCCCGTACGGCACCGAAACCATGCACGTGCTGCGGGCCGAGAAGGGCTTCATCATCGTCGGTCAGGACACTGACAGCTCGATGACCCCGGACGACCTGAACATGGGCTGGTGTGTCGGTCGCACCAAACCGTTCTCGTGGATCGGCTGGCGTGGCATGAACCGTGAAGACTGTGTGCGTGACCAGCGCAAGCAGCTGGTTGGCCTGAAGCCGATCGATCCGACCAAATGGCTGCCGGAAGGTGCGCAACTGGTGTTCAACACCAAGCAAGCCATCCCGATGACCATGGTGGGTCACGTGACTTCCAGTTACTTGCACAACTCCCTCGGCTATTCGTTTGCCATGGGCGTGGTCAAGGGCGGCCTGAACCGCATGGGTGAGCGTGTGTTTGCGCCACTGGCCGACGGCAGCGTGATCGAGGCGGAAATCGTTTCTTCGGTGTTCTTCGATCCGAAGGGTGAGCGCCAGAACGTTTAAGGCTCGGGTCCTGTGGGGTGCGGCTGCCGCCTTCGCGAGCAGGCTCGCTCCCACAGGAGATCGCGTACTCCTTGTGGGAGCGAGCCTGCTCGCGAAAGCGGCAGAACAGTCTCCACAGGGCTAACAGAATTCAGGAAAGGTGCTTTATGACCGCAGCCAATGTTTACCAACAACGCCCAACCTCCGGGGCCAAGGCCGAGTCGTCGCTGCATCACGCCGACCTCGCCAGCCTGGTGGGCAAGGGTCGCAAGAACGCCGGCGTGACCGTGCGTGAGAAAAAACTCCTCGGCCACCTGACCATCCGTGGCGATGGCCACGACGCCGCGTTCGCCGCTGGCGTGCACAAGGCCCTGGGTATCGAGTTGCCGGGTGCGCTGAGCGTCATCGTCAAAGGCGAAACCAGCCTGCAATGGATGGGGCCGGATGAATGGCTGCTGATCGTGCCGAGCGGTGAAGAACTGGCCGCCGAGCAAAAACTGCGCAAAGCGCTGGGCGATCTGCACATTGCAATCGTCAACGTCAGCGGTGGCCAGCAACTGCTCGAACTGAGCGGCCCGAAGGTGCGCCAGGTACTGATGAAATCCACCAGCTACGACGTGCACCCGAACAATTTCCCGGTGGGCAAGGCCGTCGGCACGGTGTTCGCCAAGTCGCAACTGATGATCCGTCACACCGCCGAAGACACCTGGGAACTGCTGATTCGTCGCAGCTTCTCGGATTACTGGTGGCTGTGGTTGCAGGATGCGTCGGCCGAGTACGGCCTGGCCGTGCAGGCCTGATCGCCCCTCACTCTGTAGGAGCGAGCACGCTCGCGATGGTGGCCCAAACAACGCGGGCATTCAGACTGCCAGCGTTATCGTTGACGATCATCGCGAGCTTGCTCGCTCCTACAGGTTACTTACACCTTCGGAGTTCCCCGCCATGAGCCGAGCCCCAGACACATGGATTCTGACCGCCGACTGCCCAAGCCTGCTCGGCACCGTGGACGCGGTGACCCGCTTTCTGTTCGAGCAGGGCTGCTACGTCACCGAGCACCACTCCTTCGATGACCGGCTCTCGGGCCGTTTCTTCATTCGCGTGGAATTCCGCCAGCCCGATGGCTTCGACGAACAGTCGTTCCGCGCGGGCCTGGTCGAACGTGGCGAAGCGTTTGGCATGATCTTCGAACTGACCGCCCCGAACTATCGGCCGAAAGTGGTGATCATGGTGTCCAAGGCCGATCACTGCCTCAACGACTTGCTCTACCGCCAGCGCATCGGCCAGTTGTCGATGGACGTGGCCGCCGTGGTCTCCAACCACCCGGACCTCAAGCCGCTGGCCGACTGGCACCAGATTCCGTACTACCACTTCCCGCTGGACCCGAACGACAAACCGTCGCAAGAGCGTCAGGTGTGGCAGGTCATCGAGGAGTCCGGTGCCGAACTGGTGATCCTTGCGCGCTACATGCAAGTGCTGTCGCCGGAGCTGTGCCGCAAGCTCGATGGCAGGGCGATCAATATCCATCACTCCCTGCTGCCCGGTTTCAAGGGCGCCAAGCCTTATCACCAGGCCTACAACAAGGGCGTGAAACTGGTCGGCGCCACGGCGCATTACATCAATAACGATCTCGACGAAGGCCCGATCATTGCCCAGGGTGTCGAGGCTGTGGACCACAGTCACTATCCCGAGGACTTGATCGCCAAGGGGCGGGATATCGAAGGGCTGACCCTGGCGCGGGCGGTGGGGTATCACATCGAACGCCGAGTGTTTTTGAACGCGAACAGAACAGTTGTTCTCTAGATCGCTTTCGCGAGCAGGCTCGCTCCCACGAGGGATTTGTGTCAGCACACAAATCTTGTTCACACCAAAGATCCACTGTGGGAGCGAGCCTGCTCGCGAAGCGGCCCTGACAAGCAACACAAGAGACACAGGCAATAACCCGAGCATTTAACGCGCTGCCTGCCTGGGCAACGCGGTTCCATAAAAACAACAGCGAGGTGAAAGCATGTCTGGCAATCGTGGAGTGGTGTATCTCGGCTCTGGCAAGGTCGAAGTGCAGAAGATTGACTATCCGAAAATGCAGGACCCGCGCGGCAGGAAGATCGAGCACGGTGTCATCCTGCGTGTGGTATCCACCAATATCTGTGGTTCCGACCAGCACATGGTGCGCGGTCGTACCACTGCCCAGGTCGGCCTGGTTCTGGGTCACGAGATCACCGGTGAAGTGATCGAGAAGGGCAGCGATGTCGAAAACCTGAAAATCGGCGACCTGGTGTCCGTACCGTTCAACGTGGCTTGCGGGCGCTGCCGCTCCTGCAAGGAGCAACACACCGGCGTGTGCCTGACCGTCAACCCGGCCCGTGCCGGCGGCGCTTACGGTTACGTCGACATGGGCGACTGGACCGGTGGCCAGGCCGAGTACGTGCTGGTGCCGTACGCCGACTTCAACCTGCTGAAACTGCCGGACCGCGACAAGGCCATGGAGAAAATCCGTGACCTGACCTGCCTCTCCGACATCCTGCCAACCGGTTACCACGGTGCCGTGACGGCCGGCGTTGGCCCAGGCAGCACCGTGTACATCGCCGGTGCCGGCCCGGTCGGCCTGGCTGCCGCCGCGTCGGCGCGCCTGTTGGGTGCGGCCGTGGTCATCGTCGGTGATGTCAACACCATCCGCCTGGCACACGCCAAGGCCCAGGGTTTTGAAATCGTCGACCTGTCGAAAGACGCGCCACTGCACGAACAGATCGCAGCACTGCTCGGTGAGCCTGAAGTCGATTGCGCCATCGACTGCGTCGGCTTCGAAGCCCGTGGCCATGGCCATGACGGCGTAAAACACGAAGCCCCGGCCACCGTGCTCAACTCGCTGATGGGCGTGGTGCGCGTGGCAGGCAAGATCGGCATTCCCGGCCTCTACGTGACCGAGGACCCGGGTGCTGTGGACGCCGCCGCGAAATTGGGCAGCCTGAGCATCCGCTTCGGTCTGGGCTGGGCCAAGTCCCACAGCTTCCACACCGGTCAGACCCCGGTCATGAAGTACAACCGCGCGCTCATGCAAGCGATCATGTGGGACCGCATCAACATCGCCGAAGTGGTGGGCGTGCAGGTGATCAGCCTGGACCAGGCGCCGCAGGGTTATGGCGAGTTCGATGCCGGCGTGCCGAAGAAGTTTGTGATCGATCCGCACAAGATGTTCAGCGCGGCGTAAGTCTTCAGCCCAAACAAAACGGCGACCTTCGGGTCGCCGTTTTGTTTGATGTCGCTTTTCTCAACGGGCCGCCAACGACCCTTGATACTACAAAGGGGGCACACTTTTTCGACGGACTGTCGGAAGGGGGGCTGCCGGCCGGGAACAAAGCCTCGGGGGTGTAAGTCCAACGCACAGTTTTTTCGAGGATGTCTGAATGAAAGTTTCACGCGGTTTTGCCCTGGCATCGCTCTTGACCCTGGCGGTCAGCCCGGCCTTTGCACAGTTCAACCTGAGCGATGCGGCCAATGCGATTGCAGGCATGCAGGGCGGTGACGCGGCCGGGACTGCCGCACCAGCGCCGCAGGCAGCCGACCTGCTGAGCACGCTGAGCCAATTGAACATCACCCCACAGCAAGCCATCGGCGGTGCCGGGGCGATGCTGGGTCTGGCGAAGAACCAGTTGAGCTCGACCGATTACTCGGAACTGGCCAAAAGCGTGCCAGGCATCGAAATGCTGTCGGGCGGCGGCGAGTTGGGCGCGCTGGCCGGCCTGCTCGGTTCCAGCGGCACAGCGGCAGGGCTGGATAACGCACTTGGCAACGTCAAGAACACCAATGACCTGAACAACGCCTTCAGCGCCCTGGGCATGGACAGCGGCATGATCGGCCTGTTTACCCCGGTGCTCCTGCAATACCTCGGTCAACAGGGCGTCGGCAGTCCGCTGCTGAGCAGCCTGGGTAGTATCTGGGGCGCTGGCGCCGGTAGCTGATTCAGCGAGACTCGGCGCGCAAGGCGTCGATGCGCCGATCCTTTTCGATCCAGAGCTGGTTGACCCAGTTCTGGATTTTTTCGCGAAACAGCGGATCGTTTTCGTAATCGCCCTGCCACAGCGCCGGGTCGAGTTCGCGGGTCTTTATGTCAACGATGACCCTTGGCACATTGCCGCTGATCAAGTCCCAGAACCCCGGAATCTTCTGCTGCGGGTAAACCACTGTCACATCGAGAATGGCATCCAGCTGTTCGCCCATCGCTGACAGCACAAAGGCCACTCCGCCGGCCTTGGGCTTGAGCAGGTGAGTGAAGGGCGACTGTTGTTGGGCGCTTTTCGCTGCGGTGAAACGCGTACCTTCCAGATAGTTGACCACCGTCACCGGCTGGCGCTTGAACAGCTCGCAGGCTTGTCTGGTGATCTCCAGATCCTTGCCCGCCAGTTCCGGGTGCCTGGCCAGGAACGCCTTGCTGTAGCGCTTCATGAACGGGTAATCCAGCGCCCACCACGCCAGGCCGAGGAAAGGCACCCAGATCAGCTCTTTCTTGAGGAAAAACTTGAAGAACGGCGTACGCCGGTTCAGCGTCTGGATCAGCGCCGGGATGTCGACCCAGGATTGATGGTTGCTGATCACCAGGTACGAGGTATCGCGGCGCAGATCGTCACCGCCACGGATGTCCCATCGGGTGGGAATGCACAGGCGGAAAATCAGCTTGTCGAATTCCGACCAGGTCTCGGCGATCCACATCACCGCCCATGAGGCGTAATCGCGAAAGCGGCCGGGCAGGACCAGTTTGAGCAGGGCAAACACCATCAACGGCCCGATCAGGACCAGAGTGTTGAGCAAAAGCAGCAGGGTCACGAAACAGCCGGTGAGCAGGCGGCACATAAGTCACTCGTGGAAGCGGTTGAGCGCGCCATGATAAGCAGCTTCGGGCGGCAGGCCAAATCGCTGGTGACGAATGTTTCACCTTCGGGGCGCTATGCTCAGACGAAATCGGACCGGCCATAGTGTTGCGGTGTCTGATCTGGCGTCTTCGCGGGCGAGCCCGCTCCCACAGGGTTTTGAGTCGTTCATAAAACTGAAGCACGCCTGAGTCCACTGTGGGGGCGGGCTTGCCCGCGAAGCGATCTGAAGAGCGAACGAATCATTTACGGGCTGTCTAAAACCCCGCGATCGACGCCAAAATTTCCAAGGAAGCCCATCACGTGAAATCCCTCCTTGCAGTGCTCTCCCTCATCGCTTTGCCGGTCATGGCCGCCGAGCCGACCCTGTACGGGCGTTACGAATACATCGCGCTGCCGGAAATCGGCGGGCAAGTCCTCAAGGCCAAGATGGACACCGGTGCCCTGACCGCATCGCTGTCGGCCAGGGACATCGAAACCTTCAAGCGCGACGGTGAAGACTGGGTGCGCTTCCGCCTCGGCACCAAGGATGCGAGCAACCAGGTCTACGAACACAAGATCGCGCGCATCAGCAAGATCAAGACCCGTTCCGAAGAGGACGAAGATGACAACGAAGTCGCCGCGCCCACCAAGCGCCCGGTGGTTGATCTGGAACTGTGCCTGGGCAACGTCAAGCGCACGGTCGAGGTCAACCTCACCGACCGCAGCAGCTTCAACTACCCGTTGCTGATTGGCGCCAAGGCATTGCGTGAGTTTGGCGCGGCGGTGAACCCGGCTCGGCGGTTTACGGCCGACAAGCCGGATTGCTGATTGACGGGGGCTGAGGCTTGGGCCGCGTTCGCCCAAAGAGGAAGCGGCCATTGCCGACACACTGATTGTTGCCCTGCAAGACGAGAAGCTCGCCCATGCATGAGCCTGTTCATGGACTATCGATTCTAATAGTCCTGATGAATGGCAAGGCGGCACCGCGGAGCGTTCATCTAGCCTTGGTCGATCAGCGTAGAGGGCCCAGGAATGGAAACCGCCACTGCCGTACACCGACATACACCCCAACTTTCCCTGATCGACCCTCGTGGCCTCGCGGTAGCTACTGTGGTTTATCACCAGACCCCCGATTCCGTGACTCGTCCCGCCCCGCGGACTACCCGGCAGATTTATTCCGTGTCCGGGCACTTGGTGGCGAACCAGGACCCGCGCCTGAGCACAGGGGGCATTGGCGTGGATGCGGTCACCCGTGTGAACAGCTTGTCCGGGGCAGTGTTGTTGGCCTGCAGTGTTGATGCGGGTTGGCGCCTTTCCTTGCAGGACGAGACGGGCCAAGCGCGCCAACAGTGGGATGGCATGGGGAGTACGTCCTGTTTTGAGTTTGACGGGCTGGGGCGGCCCTTGAGCATTGAACAATCGACTGCTCACGGCCCGACGCTGTGCGTTGAGCGTTTTTACTATGGATCGTGCGAGCCTGAGTTCAGTCAGCGAAATCATTGCGGCCAACTGATTCGTCATGCGGATACGGCGGGGGTTCATGCCGTGGCTCACTTTGGTCTGCAAGGAGCACCGCTTGAAGAGTCCCGTCGCTTTCTAACCGAATTCGAACACGCCGGCTGGCCCGCTAGCGAGGATGAGCAGGATGCCCTGCTTGAAGCGGACGCCGATAAAATCTACACCACTCGGTGGCAGTACAGCGTACTGGGGGAGTCTCTTCTGCAGATTGACGCCGCCGGGCACGCCCGGCGTTATCGATACGATTTGGCCGGTCAGTTGGAGGCTGCCTGGCTGGGGGTAGCCGACAAGGATGAACGCCTGCTGGTGAGCGATCAGAAGTACAACGCCTCTGGCAAGATAGAGCAGGAGAAGGCAGGAAACGGCGTCATGAGCAGGTGGACCTATGATCCGGCTGACGACCGTATGCGGCAATTGTCGGCCCGCAAAGGTGAACGAATTCTGCAAGACCTGCGGTACGACTATGATCCGGTGGGCAATGTCATTGCCATGGAAGATCAGTCCCAGCCCGTCATCTGGTTTGCCAACCAGCGCGTTGATCCGATCAACCGTTACTGCTACGACTCCCTTTATCAACTGATCAGCGCCACCGGCCGAGAAGTGGCATCCGTGGTCAATGGTCCTGGGTTGCCAGGATTGATTTCGCCCGTGGATCCCAGTCGACTGCAGAACTACCAGCAAACGTGGAGCTATGACGCAGGCGGCAACAGGATCGAACAACGTCATAGCGATAGACCAAGCCATTTCATGGACATTGCGCCTGACAGCAATCGTGGGCTGGCTCGAGTCGAGGGCAAGGAACCGGATTTTGGCGCGAGCTTCGACAGCAACGGAAATCTCAAGGTACTGGTTCCAGGCCAACGGATGAACTGGACGGCACGCAACCAACTGGCGGAAGTGATCCTGGTTCATCGGCCAGGTGCCGAGAGCGACAGCGAACGATATGTCTATGACGGTGCGGGCTTGCGGGTGCGCAAACTGCGCACTTTGCTCGCGGCAAATGTGACCCGAAAGGTGCAGGTACGGTATTTGCCCGGTCTGGAAATTCGCACCGAAGGGGCAGGTACCGATGATGAAGTGTTGCATGTCATCACGACGCAGGCCGGACGCAGTTCTGTTCGGCTATTGCATTGGAAAGAGGGCCGGCCCGCTGAAATCTCAAAAGATCAACTTCGCTATAGTCTCGATGATCTATTGGGTAGTAGTGCGTTGGAACTGGATGAAGAGGCTGACTTGATCAGCTATGAAGGGTATTACCCTTATGGAGGGACTGCCTGGTGGATGGGGCGCTCGCAGATAGAGGTTAACTATAAGTTCGTGCGTTATTCGGGTAAGGAGTTGGATGCGACTGGGCTTTATTATTATGGTTTTCGCTATTATGCGCCTTGGTTAGGGCGGTGGATTAATCCTGATCCGGCGTGGGGCGTTGATGGGTTGAATTTTTACAAAATGGTGCGTAATAACCCGATCGTCCTTCGAGATGACTTTGGCTTATATAGTGGTGTTGGTGATATAGATGAAATTGCCGTAGAGCAAGTTCTCGGCTACAGGATTCTTGGTCGTGGTCGCGCGCAGCAAGCACCATCAACAAACCTACTCCTTGATCGAGGGCTGGATGCAGCTCAGCGCTTACTTAATCAAACCATTGTTGAGTTAGAAAGTGGCTCAGCGATGGATACCAGGCTGGATGACGTATACGGGAAAGGAATAGGTGTTGGCTTCAAGCCGGCATTGATTAATTGGTACAAGAAACTCAAGAATGAGTTTGTGTCATACATTTCTGGGAGTAATAGAGATCAATTTGTGTTTTTGAATTCTGCCCAGAATAAAAGTTCAACGCTAGCTTTTGTGTTTCCTCAAGATAAATACAAGCGCGTTTTTTTAACGGCTAAGGCAGTTCAAGACGAAAAAAAGACACTTGGTTTGGCTATGACGCTTATTCATGAGGTTTCACATTTGGCGCTTAATACACATGACTTTTACTATTACTCAGAGGCGGCATTGTCAAAGGAGGATTATCACAGTTTGTTGGATGGGTTAAAGTACGAGGCCGAAGTTGCCAGCAAAGGTTTGGAAGGAAGTCCAGCAGATATTGTAAGAAAACTGACAGCGCTCGTCACGGATAAAAAGATTAGTGATCGAGAGCTGATTGGCATTTTTGGCACAGCAAATTTATCAGCACTAACCCGTGGTATTGAAACGGATCCACAGTTCCGATCCAGAGCCCTGTTCTACAATGCGGATTCCTTTTCGATGACAGCGATGCTTGTTGGCGGGGGAGCGCTCAGGAATTTGTTTAGACGCAATAGTAGCCCGATGCCCGAGCCTGAACCGGATTATTGATCCTTGTGGCCAGCTCGGGTCTGGGATTCTGTTTTCTACTGACTGGAAATCAACCCGACGGCCGGGTCTCAAGCATCGAAGACCGCTGGCTCACCTCAAAATACCATGCGGCGAGTTGCGGATTCACCGTGCGCCAATCCAGATCCGGATGGCGCAGGTCCAGGTAACCCAGCGCACAGGCCACGCTGATCGCGGCCACGTCGAAGTGGCAGGTCAGCTCGGCAATCGCGTCCTTTTCCAGCAATGCCAGGGTGCGACGGATCTTGTCGCGCTGGCCGTCGAGCCATTCGTCCCAGTGTTTTTCCGGGGCGCGCAGGGCGGTTTCGTAGCGCACCAGCACGGCCGCGTCCATGATCCCGTCGGCCAGCGAAGCCAGGGTCAGGCGCCGCCAGCGGGCCGAGCCTTCGCGGGGGATCAGCGGGTTGCCGACGTGCTGCTGGTCGAGGTAATCGAGGATCACCCGGCTGTCGTGGATGATGTTGCCATCGGCCAGGCGCAGCGCCGGGATCTTACCCAGGGGATTGTCTTCGATCAGCGTGAGGTCCGGGTTGACCGGGGTGAGCACGCTGGTCTGCAACGCCACGCGGTCCTGTTGACCGGTTTCGTGCAGCAGCACCATGACTTTGCGAACGAAGGGAGAGAGCGGGTTGTGGTACAGGGTCATGCTCGGGGCGGACATGGCAGCGTCTCGATCGGTGGCAGTGTCGGGCAGCATAGCGTGTTGATGTGTGAGCTCAAGATGGAAAACACCCCTGTAGGAGCGAGCATGCTCGCGATGGCGGCTTACCATTCAACATCAATGTTGGCTGACAAACCGTTATCGCGAGCATGCTCGCTCCTACAGATTTTTGTGTTTCAGCTGGCGGGTTGCAGCGTTTGCTCAGCGGCAGGCCCCGAAACAGTCTGCGGCTTGAGCTCACGAGCCACGGTCCAGACGATGAACGCAGCGACGATGTCGAAAATCGCCAGCATCACGAACAGCGGGCTGTAGCCGATCCTGGTCACCATCACGCCAAACAACAGGGTGAACGCGGCTGCGCCCAGGTAACCGAACATGCCGCCCATGCCGGTGGCGGTGGCCACTTCGTTTTTGCCGAACGAGTCAGAGGTGATCGCATACAGCGCGCCGGACAGCGTCTGGTGTGCGAAGCCGCCGATGCACAGCAGCGCGATGGCCGTGTACGGGCTGGCGACCAGGCCGATGCAGGCCGGGCCGATCATGCACGAGGCGCCGAACAGCAGGACCATCTTGCGCGAGGTGAACAGCGATACGTTGCAGTACTTGTGGAAGAACGGGCTCAGGTAACCGCCGAGCACGCAGCCGAGGTCGGCGGCCAGGAACGGCAGCCAGGCGAACATTGCGATTTCCTTGATGTTCATGTGCCGTTCGGTCATCAGGTACAGCGGAATCCATGCGTTGAAGGTCTGCCACGCCGGTTCCGAGAGCATCCGCGCACTGGCGATGGCGTAGAAGTTGCGACTGCCGATGATCTTTTTCCAGCTGCCTTTTTTTGTGGCCGGGTCTTTGAAGTGCGCTTCCTGACCGCTGAGGATGTAGTCGCGTTCTTCGTCGCTCAGGCGCTTCTGGTCCCGCGGGTGCTTGTAGAGGACCATCCACAGGAAAGTCCAGGCCACGCCCAGGCCGCCCACGATCAGGAACGCCAGTTCCCAGCCGCTGTGCAGAATCGCCCAGACCACCAGTGGCGGCGCCAGTACGGCACCAATCGACGAACCGATGTTGAACCAGCCGATGGCCACCGAGCGCTCTTTGGCCGGGAACCATTCAGTCGAGGTTTTGACCGCCGCCGGTAACCCCGCCGCTTCGGTCAGGCCAAGCAGGCCGCGGACAAAGGCCAGGCCCTGCCAACCGGTCGCCAGGGCTGCCAGCGCGCAGGCAATCGACCAGGCAAAGGCGAAAATGGCGAAGCCCATTTTGGTGCCGATGGCATCGATGATGTAGCCGGCCACCGGTTGCATCAGCGCATAGCACACCTGCCACGCGACCACGATGTGCGAGTACTGCTCGGTGGAGATGTTCATTTCGCTCATCAGGGTCGGAGCGGCCACTGACAGGGTATTGCGAGCCAGGTAGTTGACCATCAGGCCGGCCGTCACCAGGCCGACCATCCACCAGCGGATGCCTTTGACTTTCATCACTTCACCATAATTTTTTGGATTTATTTTTGGTGCCGCATTTGTTGTAAGTTGTCGTACAACATGCGCCTTTATAGGAGCGCAAGGGTAAAACTGTCAACAGATATGTCAGAGGATTTGCAGGGGGAGGCGACGGATGGGAGGGGGTGTCATCGTATGACCTGTAGGAGCGAGCATGCTCGCGATGGTCGTCAACGATGATGTTGGAAGACTGACACCCCGAGGCGTTCTCGGGTGCATCGCGAGCATGCTCGCTCCTACATCTATGGTTACCCCCTTTTCTGCAATACTGTTTTTGATGTTGTGTTTGGCTTGCTTTCATCTATCCGGCGTCTGAGTGGGGGTGT
>NZ_NEHO01000034.1 GCF_002113375.1 Pseudomonas sp. R37(2017)
AAGCAGCCTTCGCGAGCAGGCTCGCTCCCACAGTGGATCCGGGTCAGTCCCCAATATTTAACTCACAAGAGATCCCTGTGGGAGCGAGCCTGCTCGCGAAGGCGGTCTCAAAACCGAAAAACCACCTTCTCGCCCCGCGGAGCCCTCGATGAAAATCCGTTACAAGGTCAGCCTTGTGGCTGCTTGTGTACTGTTGGTAACGACCAGCCTGTTGTCGCTGGTCCAGGTAGAGCAGGTGCGCACGATCTTGCGTCACCAGGTCGAGGCGAACATTTCCGAAACGAGCAATGCGGTGGCACGCCAGATCGAAAACTGGCTCAACGGCAAGCTTCGCCTGATGGATCTGGCCGCCCAGGCGATCGACAGCCAGTACAGCGCGCAAGCGACCCAGCGAATCATCGATTCGCCCATGCTCAAAGATGAATTCAAGTTGGTATTCGGTGCCCTGGAGTCCGACGGCAAACCGATCAAGAACACCGCGTCCTGGAATCCGAAACCTGACTATGACGGTCGCACCCGCCCCTGGTATGCAACCGGCAAGGCGGGTCACCAGGCGGTGTTGACCGAACCCTACAAGGACTCCACCTCGGGTGAAATCCTGATTTCGGCTGTCACCCGGATCAGCGATGCCGGGCAGTCGCTCGGGGTGTTTGGCGGTGACATTCGCCTGACTTCGGTGGCCGATGCCATCAACACCCTGGATTTTGGCGGGGCCGGTTATGCGTTCCTGCTGAGCAAGAGTGGCAACATCATTTCCCACCCGGACGCGCAACTGAACGGCCAGCCCTACAGCGAGCTTTTTTCCGGAAACGCGCTGGCGCTCGATAGCCAGCTTCAAGAAGTCAACAGCGGTGGAAAATCCCGGCTGGTGTCCTTTATTCCGCTCACCGGTCTCAAGGGCATGGATTGGTACATCGGCGTGGTGCTGGACCAGGACATCGTCATGGCCGCCGCCCATGTCCTGACCTGGCGCGCCATCATCGGCACCGGCCTGGGCGTGTTGCTCAGCCTGTTGGTGCTGGGGCTGCTGGTCAGGCGCCTGCTCTGGCCGCTGGATCGGCTCAAGGCATCGCTCGCGGATATCAATCAAGGGAGCGGTGACCTGACCCGTGAATTACCGGTGCACGGCAATGATGAAATTGCCCAGGTCTCCGGGGAGTTCAATCGGTTGCTGCAGAATCTCAAGGCGCTGATCGGCGACGTGAAAAGTGGTTCGCAAAACGTCCGCGAGAGCACCACTGCAACCTCATGTGAGGCGGATCAGGCTGCCAGTCGGGTCCAGAACCAGTTGCAGGAACTGGATCAACTGTCCATCGCCATGCAGGAGATGGCCTCGACGGCCGAGGACGTGGCACGCAATGCCCAGACCGCGGCCGAGGCGGCGATTGCCGCCAACGAGGAAACCGAAGACGGCGTGGCGCTGGTCTCCCGGTCGACGGGGGCGATCAATCGCCTGGCGGTGGAGATGGACGACGCCGGTCGTGCCATCAACGAATTGTCCACCCTCAGTCAAAGCATCGAGTCGATCGTGGCGGTCATCACCGGCATCGCCGACCAGACCAATCTGCTCGCGCTCAATGCCGCCATCGAGGCCGCGCGGGCCGGAGAAACCGGACGTGGTTTTGCCGTGGTTGCCGACGAGGTGCGCTCGCTGGCCTCGCGTACCCAGCAATCGACCCAGGAAATTCGCCATATGATCGATCAATTGCAGGCCGGAGTAAGACACGCCCAGGCGCAAATGCAACACAGTCGCGACGCCGCCAGCAAGACGGCCGATGATGCCAATGCCGCCAACGCGACACTGGAGCGCATACGCGAAGCGATTTACCGGATCAACGACATGAACCTGCAGATTGCCGCCGCCGCGCAACAACAGAGCGCGACGACCGAGGAGATCAATCGCAACACGAGCAACATTCGCGATATCAGTCTGGAAGTCTCCGACAGTGCCCAAAGGCAGGTCCTCCAGTGTTCGGCGATGGCCGGGTACGTCGGTCAGCAGGACCAGTTGCTCAGCCGCTTCAGGATTTGAATTTTGTATTTTCCGGGAGGGCCTCATCGCGGTTTGGCAGGCACAGTCGCGAACCCTTGCCAGGTCGTCAGGTGCCTGGCTCGGAGGCATCCGCTGTATCACCGCTCGTTTCAGGGTTCAGGTAGTGCTGATTTTTTTCCCTGATCCGGCGGGCGGGCTCGTCGTAAAGAAACGGCAGAAACATGTAGCGCTGTCCTCGGGTGACCGCCGTCGCCTCGTGCAGCAACGAGCAAGAGAACACCACTGCGCCCCCCGGAGGAGCACTGTAGAGGCCCGAACCGAACTCCGGAAAGCGCAGCGAACCGCCCTCATATTCGCCGCTGTTGAGAAACAGCGAGACGGCAAAGCGCCGATGTTCCGTCCCCTTGGTGGTGTTGTCGCGGTGCGTACGGAAATGCCCGCCCTCATTGGCGTCATAACAACCGAGCAGATAGCGCTCCATCCGTGTCACCTGAAACTGGAAAGCCCTTTGGATTTGCGGAAACACCCGCTCTTGAATGCGGCGAATGCAGGCCTTGCGCAGTTCCTCGTCTTCAAGCACACAGTCGCGCCGAACCTTCTGCAGGTGCCAGAACACTTGGACGGTTTTGCCGCCGATGTCCTGCATAAACCCCGATGCCTTACCGCCCTGACTGCGGTAATAGTCGATCAGAGCCTGGCACAGTTTCGGCTCGAACACCCGCGGCAAGACCAACACCGGGGCCTGCAGGCCCGCCGTATAAGGCGCGCCAATCGCCGGCAAGCGCTCCAGCACCGCCAGCAATGCTGCCACGTGCGCATCCGCATCGGCGAGCAGCGGCAACACCGCGAGTACCCGCTGCATCGGGTCGAGTACATAGGTGACTTTCCGGTAGCCGCCATTCTCACGGAGCGCACCGTACAACCCACTCACGGCCCGGTCGAAATCCCAGAAGTAGCGAACCCCCGGCACAGAGGCCGATACCCGTCGCTGCCGCTCGTCTTCGGGATCGACTGTGACGCCGAAAAAAGACAGGTTGGTATCATCGAAACGACTGCGGCTCGCGGCCAGCAACGCCAACACTTTTGCGCTGACCGGATCGGTGCTGGAACCAAAGAAACACAGCACCAGGTAACGCCCGGCGACCGTATCGAACACAAAGCGCTCGCGCATTTCAGTACGACAGGTAAACCATGGGGCAGAGTCGCCCAAGCCCAGGGGTGCGATACGCATCGACGCTATTCTCCTTGCAAGCGGAACCAGGCCGTCAACCGGTCCTGCCAAGGGTAGTTCACAGCATGGCCACGTGCGGTTCGGCAGACGCCGCCGACCGTGTGCGTTGTGTTCTGGACGCCATCGACAGGAATGAAAAGCGCATCAAGATGACGCTTGCGGCGCTTCTGGCGCCAGCGTGACTCGGCGTCCGAAGCAGAAGAGAGGGTGCTCAACACAGCTCGCACCACAGCAGGACCATGCTTGTAGCCAAGCCGCTGGTAACGATCCCGATTCCAAGCATCACGCCGAACAGCAGAGTTTTTGCCCACATGGCTCGAATCTCCGGAAACCGCATTCAATGAATGCTTGAGTACAACTACCCAAGCAAAATGCAAGCCATTTGGCATTGGCTGGCCCGGGCTTGGCGATTGCACTGAAGCCGTCTCTTGGAGTCGTGAAAATTCCCCAACAAGGGGTTCCCTCACCCTACATTTTGGGCTTGAACACCCAAAGGCCGAGATTCTCCGGGTTCCTGGAAGTTTCCTGCCCCTCAACCCGTCAGGTGAGCCACGATTCTGTCGCCCCATGACGCGTGACTATTATGGGTCGGTTCTGTTGATAAAGTCGGTTTACCCAAACTGCCCGCCTATTGATCTGTGAAAACGCCTTTTCTGCACCAGCCAGAACAAGTTGAAAGCGGCATCAAGTCAGTGAAATGGACTGTTTATTACAATATTCAATATAGGCAGCGGACCGCATCGGTTTATGGAATATCCAACCCTGACCGAACTGAACGCCCTGTTCACGCAAAAAATCCGCTTGAGCGCATTCCTCGATACCTTCGGCAATCATATAAAGCCCAAGGCTGTGAGCCATATTGATGATGTGAAGAGCAACTTTTGAAGTGGCCGAATCCGTTGCCAACGTATCAACAAATATCTTGTCGATTTTTAACGCGTCAACCTTCAGGTTCTCCAGAAGCGACAAACTTGAGTACCCTGTTCCAAAATCATCGATATAAACCGGGTGTCCCGCGTTGCGCAAAGCGTCAATTACCGGTCGTGTCTGTTCAGCATCCATAAAGCCGCGCTCTGTAGCCTCGATGCAAATTTGTTTGGGTAACATCTTATAGCGGGCTATATAGTCGTTTAATAATGCGGGCACCCGCAGACTTTGCATATCTTGCGCAGATAGATTGATAGATATGTATAAATCAGGGCGGATGGCCAAGAATTCGCCCATTTCCTTGAACACCAGTTCAATCAGCAGATCCGTTAGCGGTTGTATCAAATCCAATGATTCCGCCAGAGGAATGAAAAGGTCGGGGGCCACGTAATGTCCGTCGGGCCTTTGCCAGCGCATGAGTGCCTCGGCGCCCACGCAGCGTCCGCTGGCTAAATCGACAATGGGTTGGAAGTGGACCTGGAACTGACGTAATCGCATGGCCTCCTGCATTTGATATTGAGGGGACGAAAAACGGCGATGGAGCTTCAGCAATACCCAGACCCCCAGGCCACTGATCAGTAAACCCAAGGGCAACCAGATCAGGAGTTGCGCTCGCCAGGCACTGTTTTGTGCCTGGAGCGGAGCATAGGCAACAATGGCAATAGGGAATTGCTTCGAGCGCTGGATGTTGAAAAACGCCTCGCTCTCGATGAAGTTTTCCGGCCCCTGGGTTAGCGCCTTTACCAGCAGATTGGGGTTCGTCTCAGGCCAGGCGGCGACCACCTTGTTAGTGTTGAGGTCGAGCACACCCAGTTGGATTTGGGCGTCTCGCGGGACGATATCAATGAAGGATATCGAATCAATGACTACAACGTGACGTCCAAACTGCAGATTGGTCATTGGCTTGTTGACGCCCACATCATTACTTGCCTGGTACCAGATAGAAAAACCATTCGGGCCTGTGGCGTCCGGTGCCTTTATCGCAACGCCGCCTCCGTCGTCGCGCATTGAGGAACAGCGAATTATTCTACCGTCCAGGAATAAAACCTCCTGAATATATCTATTTTCGAAAGAGACCTGGCGCAGTTTTAATAAATGCTCCGGACCACAGTCCTCCCCTTCAAATTTCTGCATTTTTTCCAGTGCCGATTTCGCTTGTTCCAGGACATGCTCCGTGCGAATCAACGTCTGAGAGGTGAACTCGCGCACACCCGAAAGCATTAACTTTTGGGCCTGCACAGTAGAGATGTAGACGCTAAGACTTAGCGGTCCGAAGATAATCAGGAAGAGCAAGCAGAACGTGAGTGAAACCAATTGCCTTTTCCCCACGGCATGCTCCTTTTCTACCTATCAAGCCTTCAGCTCCCAGGCCAGTACGTCAGGACCGGTTATGGCCGACCACTGCTTTGGCTCGCGGGCCCGCGAAGGCCCAGATGACCAGGCCGATCACGGGAAGCAATGCAATCAGCGCCACCCAGAGCACTTTCTTGAGGATTTCGGCATCGCTTCTCACCACATGGATGATCGCCCAGATATCTGCGACAAAAATGGCGAAAGCGACAAGGTCGTACAAGAAAGAACCCATGGAAACACTCCGATGCGATGGTTTGCAGCTGAGAATAGGCAAAATGCTCCGCTGATCAAGGCGAAAGCGACTTAAATCGGGAACTTGCGATACTGCCTCAATCTTCCAGCAGCAAACGGCCCGTCACTGAGCGGGCTTTTCTGTATCTGCGACATCCTTTTCACTAATTACTCACAGAACAAGGCGCAGATTACCCCTGCTCCTTTCAAGAATTCCCATTTGGCCCGCCCGCATGCGGGCCATTTTTTTTGGAGGTGGTTCAGCCTCTCAGTCACCCAATCGAAACAGAGAGCCTGGCTCAAGGGCCGGGGGTAAGGGGCAGGACGAAATGTATTTCGAGGCCAGGGAAGAGCGCCGAACGGTCGACGCCCTCGTTCTTCCCGATCTCGAAAATACCGATCCATCCACGCCCTGCCGGTCAGTGCACGTCCTCGATCTGCCCAGCGTCCCGCCCTGGTTCCCCAACCAGGAGCATGGCGCCTACACAGTCGCCCTCGTCATTTATCGCCCCCCTGCGATGACGATTGTGGCCGTTTCTCGGCACTCTCTTCGGCGTTGGGAGCTTCGGGGAAACTTCCTGGCATGAACACGTGGGTCTGTAAGTCGCTGGTATCGACGTCGGCGACGCCATGAACCGCACGGGCCAGAGCGATGGCCTGGTCACATTGTCTGTGGGTGTTGACCCGGCCGCTCAACACAACCTTTCCCGCATAGGTTTTGACATTGATATGCAGGCCAAGGCTCGGTTCGGCAATCGACAGGGCCGATTTCACCTTGGCGGTAATCCAGGTGTCATGGACGGCCAATTCCAGATTGTGAGAGTAATGCTGTAAAGAGTGAAGTTTCATGACTGAATCCTCTTTTGCGTCATCAAGCGTACCTACCCCCCCATTTATTGTGCCGCCCTCTGCCCGTCAGGCGAGCGTTACAGATATCTGATGCATTGGTGTACTCGCCACGCAAATATGGACACATATTTAATTATAGTGCGGCCCTGACCGCCCATCTCTGTCCTTCTCGACCGGTGAATCCACAATCCATGGCGGCCGCTCAATAGACTGAACCTGGTCGACACCCACCGAAGCTCAACAATATGCGCAGGGACAGCCCGCAACTCAGGACTGTTGTCGATGAATTTGTCACGCAACATCGTGAAGGAAACCTGGCGGGAAACATGATCCTGATTCGCTTTCTGAAGAACGCGAAGTACTTCAAGGACGCCGCATCCGAGTGGGCGACATCAGACAAACCCGGGCGAACATCGAAGCCTGGGTCAAATACATGCGCTTGATGATTGACCGCTACTACAAGGACGAACCGATGACCGATCTGGACAAGGTCCTGTTCACTTTTGCCTCTTACAACGCCGGTCCTGCCAGGGTGGCGCGGTTGCGCGAGGAAGCCATCAAGCGTGGCCTGGACCCCAACATTTGGTTCCACAACGTCGAATACATCGCCGCCGACCGCATTGGTGCCGAGCGCGTTCCGCCCTTCAACCAATCGCCTGAAAACAAAAGCCCTCAGTGTTCAAGCGCTGAGGGCTTTTGCGAGTAGCTCGACGTGTTACCTGGTTTTTATGATTTGTGGTGGCTCCCAGGTGCCGGCAAGAATCGATGGACTCTTTTCCTGTGGCCAGTACATGCGCATCATGGGGATAAAGTCACCCTTGGGTGCCGGAAGCCAGTTGGCTTCCTTGTCCTTGCCCGGTGATGTTTCCTGGAAGTACAGGGTCAGTGAGCCGTCTGGGTTGTACTTGAGGTTGTCGCGCGGGCTGACAGTGAACTTGTTGAGTGCGTTTGGTACGAACCACCAGCCTTGGTCGATCATGTACATGGTGATAGACCAGAAGCCATCCACCGGCGGAGTCTGACCTTTGGCGAAGGTCAGAGTGTAGTTGTTGGCACCATTGAGGGTCTGGCCATGGCTATCAACGGTGGTATAGGGATAGACGGCATCTTTTTCCTGATTGGCCGGCCAGCCAAAGGCAGCGACCACCGCGCGCTTCATGTAGTCAGTGCCATACTCGCCAAGACCTACGGCGAAGATCCAACCATTGATTGATTTGCCCAATGCCTCCTTGTTGGCACTGATTTTCGCCAGCGCGGTTTGCGGCAGGTTTTTCAGGCCTGCCTGTACTGCCGGGTCGAGCTTGCTGATATCGAATTGCTTGCACGGTTCGATACCAATGGTGGCCATGCGTGCCAGAATCGGCGCATCTTTGGCGGCCGGTGGCGCGTCCTTGCACATCAAGCTGGCGAGCTTGTTGAAGTAGGTTGAGGTGTCCATGCCGAGAAGAACTTCCTGCGGCTTGGCGGTCATGCTGAAGCCCGGATTGGGATCAACTGCTGCAGCTTTCGGTGTGTAAGGTTTACCCCAGGCCGATAGCGGGGTGATCTTCAACTGATCTTGCAGGGCGTTGACGGCCTGGTAGTCCGCTTCAGTGCCATCGGCATAGGTGCGACCGAGGATCAACATTTTGTTGGTAGCCACTTTGATGCGGGTCATGCCAGCTGGCACCGTGCCCTCCCAACCTGGGCCGGTCAGCAGGTAGTTGGCCGCTTTGCCGCCAGTGACGCGTGCGCCTGGAGCGTCGAAGTCGGTCATCCACAGGTCGTACATCGGCATCAGGTAGTAACGCTTGCCCATATCCGGGTGGCTGAACACCTGAGGCTCGCTCAGGTCAATCCAACCCATTGAATACAGTGTGTCGGCATTGGGGGCCGAGACGCCGCGGAAATCGGCTGGCGGGTAGCGCTTGACGTTGATGAATTGACCTGTTGGAGCATGCAGACCTTCGGCTTTGTCGACATTGGTCGACTGCACACGGGTAACCTCGGTGGTCAGCAGCGAGTAGCCGTAGATATAGGCGTCCTCGGCAACTTTCAGCGCCTCATCCTTTTCGGAAGCGGTTGCGTGGCCGCCCACCATGATAGCGGAAGCCAATACGGCGGTTGACATGACCCTCATAAGCTGTCTCCTTGACTGTATAACGACGTTTTATTAGCCAAGGTCCAGCATAGATTGGATACAAAAATTTGCTGCACGTGAGAATGGTTTATCCGCCACCCGTTGTTAAACGATCTATTGATTCAACTCCCTCACATACCCTTGGCAAGCTCGCAGCCCAATCAGTCCCCGATCGCCAAGGTTCATGGACGCTGGATGCCCTCCGCTGATGTGGGAGCCGGAGGGCGAGCCGAGGCACTTTTGCCGGTAATGCCAGCGTTACGACAACATCTCCTCTAGACGACGCGATTCAAGTCGAATCGGTCCAGGTTCATCACTTTGGTCCACGCAGCGACGAAGTCATTGACGAACTTCTGTTGCGCATCGGCGCAGGCATAGAATTCGGCCAGCGCACGCAACTGCGCATTGGAACCAAAGACCAGGTCGACCCGCGTCCCCGTCCACTTCACTGCACCGGTCTTGCGATCACGCCCTTCGAACTCCTGCCGGGCATCCGACACCGGCTTCCACTCCACCCCCATATCCAGCAGGTTGGTGAAGAAGTCGTTGGTCAGCGCCTCCGGCCGTGAGGTGAATACACCGTGTTTGCTTTGGCCGACATTGGTGTTCAATACCCGCAGCCCACCCAGCAACACGGTCATTTCCGGCGCGCTGAGCGTCAGCAGTTGCGCCTTGTCGATCAGCAAGGATTCGGCCGGCACGCGGTACTGGGTTTTCAGGTAATTACGGAAACCGTCGGCAACAGGCTCAAGGAAACCGAAGGATTCGACATCGGTCTGTTCCTGACTGGCGTCCATGCGTCCCGGGCTGAACGGCACTGTCACGCTGTGGCCGGCATTTTTCGCCGCCTGTTCCACGCCCACGCCACCGGCGAGCACGATCAGGTCGGCCAGGGAGATTTTCTTGCCACCGGTTTGCGCGCTATTGAACGCCTTCTGGATGCCTTCGAGTTTGCTCAGCACGTTGGCCAGTTGCGCCGGCTGGTTGGCCTGCCAGGACTTCTGCGGCGCCAGGCGCAGACGTCCGCCGTTGGCGCCGCCGCGCTTGTCGGAACCACGGAAGGTGGATGCCGCCGCCCAGGCGGTCGATACCAGTTGCGAGACCGACAGCCCGGTGGCCAGCACCTTGCTTTTCAGGTCTGCCACGTCGCTGTCATTGACCAGCGGATGATCGACCGCAGGGATCGGGTCTTGCCACAGCAGTTCTTCAGTCGGCATTTCCGGGCCGAAGTAGCGCGAGAGCGGGCCCATGTCACGGTGAATCAGCTTGTACCAGGCGCGCGCGAAGGCATCGGCCAACTGGTCTGGGTTGGCCAGGAAGCGCCGCGAAATTGGCTCATAGATCGGATCGAAGCGTAGCGACAGGTCCGTGGTCAGCATGGTCGGATCACGCCGTTTGGATGGATCGTGGGCATCCGGAATGGTGCCGGCGCCGGCGCCGTTCTTCGGCTTCCACTGGTTTGCCCCCGCCGGGCTCTTGGTCAGTTCCCATTCATAACCGAACAGGTTCTCCAGATAGTTGTTGCTCCACCGGGTTGGCGTGGTCGTCCAGGTCACTTCCAGGCCACTGGAGATGGTGTCGCCACCTTTACCGGTACCGAACGTGCTCTTCCAGCCCAGCCCCTGCAGTTCGAGGCCGGCGGCTTCGGGCTCAGGTCCGACATGGTCGACAGGACCGGCACCGTGGGTTTTGCCGAAGGCGTGACCGCCCGCGATCAGCGCGACGGTTTCCTCGTCGTTCATGGCCATGCGCGCGAAGGTTTCACGGATATCCTTCCCGGCGGCGACCGGATCAGAGTTGCCTTCAGGGCCTTCGGGGTTTACGTAAATCAGACCCATCTGCACGGCGGCGAGGGGCGTTTCCAGATTGCGCTCTACGGGAGCTTGCGCGGCATCTTTGCCATAACGCACGTCGCCACCCAGCCACTTGCTTTCCGAGCCCCAGTAGACGTCTTCGTCCGGTTCCCAGACATCCGGGCGGCCAGCGGAAAAACCAAAGGTCTTGAAGCCCATGGATTCAAGGGCGACGTTACCTGTGAGGACGATCAGGTCGGCCCAGGAGATTTTGTTGCCGTACTTTTGCTTGATCGGCCAGAGCAACCGACGGGCCTTGTCGAGGCTGACGTTGTCCGGCCAGCTGTTGAGCGGTGCAAAGCGTTGCTGGCCGGAGCCGGCGCCACCCCGGCCGTCACCGGTGCGATAGGTGCCGGCGGCGTGCCAGGACATGCGGATAAAGAAAGGCCCATAGTGACCGAAGTCCGCCGGCCACCAGTCCTGGGAATCGGTCATCAGCGCAGTCAGGTCTTTTTTCAGCGCCTGGAAGTCCAGGCTCTTGAAGGCTTCGGCATAGTTGAAAGCGCCCCCCAACGGGTCAGACTTGGGCGAGTGCTGACTCAAGATCTTCAGGTTCAGTTGGTTCGGCCACCAGTCGCGGTTCGTCGTGCCACCGCCAGCGGCGTGATTGAACGGGCATTTCGATTCAGTTGACATGGCATCTCCTCTTTATTTGTTTTCAGCTAACCACCCTTGAGCGTGGATCCGGATCACCGATTGATGAAATAGCTTTTCGGTATGGGATCCATAGCCACACGGCTATGACAGGCCCGTGAACAGTCGCTCCAGCACATCCATTAAAGTACCGGTCCGGGGAACTGTCGCTTCATCTGTGGAGATAGCTGATAAACAGCGCAACTTCGCAACGGGATGCAAGATCATCAAGGTCGCGGACCGGGCGCTTCTGCACACAATGAAAAACCGGCCTTTCAGCCGGTTTTTTGTGTCGCTCAACAGCACTTCGGTCCGGCCTTGTTGCCGTAACGGGCCTCCTGGCGCTCGCGGAAGAACGCCTCGTAGTCCATCACCGGTTTGTCCGGGTGCCTGGTCTGCATATGCTCGACGTAGTTGTCGTAGTCGGGCATGCCGACCATCAGGCGCGCGGCCTGACCGAGGTATTTACCCAGGCGACTCAGGTCATTGAACATACCGCCCTCCTCGCTTATGCATTCGGCACAGCCTTGAATGGCGCTTCTTTATCCGTACGCTCTTTGCTGCCCCAGGCGGAAATACCGACCCTGAGCGCGAAGAACAGGATGCTGAACACCACGAACAGGAACAGCGCAGTCAGCGTCGCGTTGGTGTAGGCGTTGAAGATCACGTGCTGCATCTGGTCGATGCTCTTGGCCGGGGCCAGCACCTGGCCGTTGGCCAGGGCATCGCTGTACTTCCTGGCCAGGGCGAGGAAGCCGATCGCCGGGTTGGCATCGAACAGCTTGATGAAACCGGCGGTGGTGGTGCAGATCAGCAGCCAAATGGCCGGCAGCAAGGTCACCCACACGTAACGCTGACGTTTCATCTTGATCAGCACCACGGTGCCGAGCATCAGCGCGATACCGGCCAGCATCTGGTTGGAGATACCGAACAACGGCCACAAGGTGTTGATACCACCCAATGGGTCGATCACGCCCTGGTACAGCAGATACCCCCACATGGCCACGCAACCTGCCGTGGCAATCAGGTTGGCGGTCCAGGACTCGGTGCGGCGCAGGGCCGGCACGAACGAACCGAGCAAGTCCTGCAGCATGAAGCGACCGGCACGGGTACCGGCATCCACGGCCGTCAGGATGAACAGCGCTTCGAACAGGATCGCGAAGTGGTACCAGAACGCCATGGTGTTCTCGCCCGGCAACACGTGGTGCAGGATCTGCGCGATCCCCACCGCCAGGGTCGGCGCACCGCCGGCGCGGGCCAGGATGGTGGTTTCACCGATGTCATGGGCGACCGCTTGCAGCGCGTCCGGGGTGATGGCAAAACCCCAACTGCTGACGGTTTGTGCAACGGCAACCGCATCGGCACCCACCACGGCGGCCGGACTGTTCATGGCGAAATACACGCCCGGATCGATCACCGAGGCGGCGACCATGGCCATGATCGCCACGAAGGACTCCATCAGCATGCCGCCGTAACCGATGTAGCGGGCATGCCCCTCACTGGCGAGCAACTTCGGCGTGGTACCGGAAGCAATCAGCGCATGGAAACCCGAGACCGCGCCACAGGCGATGGTGATGAACAGGAACGGGAACAGACCGCCTTTCCACACCGGACCGGTGCCATCGATGAACTGGGTCAGCGCCGGCATTTTCAGCTCGGGCATGGTCACCAGGATGCCGATGGCCAGGGCCACGATGGTGCCGATTTTCAGGAAGGTGGACAGATAGTCACGGGGTGCCAGGATCAGCCACACCGGCAACACGGCCGCGACAAAGCCGTAGCCGATCAGCATCCAGGTGATCTGCAGACCGGTAAAGGTAAAGGCCTTGGCCCACACCGGATCCGCGGCTATCTGCCCGCCGAGCCAGATCGAACCGAGCAGCAACAGCACGCCGATGACAGAGATTTCACCGATGCGGCCCGGACGGATGTAGCGCATGTACACGCCCATGAACATCGCGATTGGCACGGTTGCCATCACCGTGAACATGCCCCACGGGCTTTCGGCCAGGGCCTTGACCACGATCAGCGCCAGCACCGCGAGGATGATGATCATGATCAGGAAGCAACCGAACAGCGCGATGGTACCGGGGATGCGGCCCATTTCCTCGCGGACCATGTCGCCCAGGGAGCGGCCGTTGCGGCGGGTCGACATGAACAGGACCATGAAGTCCTGCACCGCACCGGCCAGCACCACGCCGGCGATCAGCCACAGCGTGCCGGGCAAGTAGCCCATTTGCGCCGCCAACACAGGACCGACCAGCGGCCCCGCACCGGCGATGGCCGCGAAGTGGTGGCCGAAGAGTACGTGTTTGTTGGTCGGTACGTAGTCCAGACCATCGTTGTTGAGTACAGCGGGAGTGGCCCGATTGGGATCGAGCTGCATCACTTTGTTGGCGATGAACAGGCTGTAGTAGCGGTAGGCAACAAGGTAGATGGCGACGGCTGCGACTACGATCCACAGGGCGTTGATCGCTTCGCCGCGGCGCAGGGCCACGACACTCAGCGCAATCGCTCCCAGGACAGCCACGGCAAACCAGGCGAGGTGTTTAGCCAGACGGGGCATAGCGTGTCTCCTGCCACAGCCAGTGAACTGCGGCGGTAATTTTTATAATTGTGTCCGCGGTGCGGAGCTGGCCCAATATCCGCGCATGCCGTCCACAAATAAATCCGCGTTACTACGTACGTGGCGTCTACGTAGTTCTACGTAGACGCCACGATCTCCCTGTCCTTCAACATCACGGTTGTCTGACAGGACGCCTTCGCGAGCAGGCTCGCTCCTACAGGGCGTATCTTTGGCATATGATCCCGAGCCTTCGCGCGGGCAGGAGTCACCATGCAGCTCAAACACAAGATCGTCGCCCTCGGGATTCTGCCGCTGGTGCTGGCCATTGCCGTCATCTGCGCGCTGGTGATTTCCCTCAACCGCCAACTGGGCGATCAACAGGCGCAATTGATCGAAGACAGCATTCTGGCGAGCAAGCGTGCGGAGCTGAAAAACTACGTGGAAATGGCCCAGAGCCTGATCGCCCCCCTGTACGACGACGGCCACGGCGACGCCCGTGCCCAGCAACAAGTGCTGGAGGAACTGCGCAAGCTCAGCTTCGGCATCAACGGCTACTTCTTCGTCTACGACCGCGAAGGCCGCAGCCTGATGCATGCGCGCCAGTCGGAACTGGTAGGCCAATACCTGTGGGACATGAAGGACCCCCATGGCCTGCCGGTTATCCAGGCGCTGCTGCAAAGCGCGCAATCGGGCGAAGGCTTTCAGCGCTACGCCTGGAACAAGCCCTCTTCCGGCCGGGTGACCGACAAGCTCGCCTATGTGGTGATGCTCGATCGCTGGGGCTGGATGCTCGGCACCGGCATCTACCTCGAAGACGTCGAACGCGCCACCCAGCAGGCCCGCGCCGAAGTGGCCATGGGCATCCGCAAGACCATGATGGCGATTGCCGTGGTCGCCCTCGTCGCGGTGCTGTTCGTGTTCGCCACCGGCATGACCCTCAACGTCAGCGAACATCGCCTGGCGGACAAGAAACTGCAGCGCCTGACCCAGCGCCTCGTCAGCCTGCAGGAAGAGGAGCGATCGCGGGTGTCCCGCGAACTGCACGACGGCATCAGCCAAGTGCTGGTCTCGATCAAGTTCCAGTTCGAACTGGCCAGCCATCTGCTGGAACGCGAACAAGCCGACGACAAGGGTTTGAACACGCTCAGAGACGCCACCGAACGCCTGGGCGATGCCATCGGTGAAGTGCGCAGCCTCTCCCACGACTTGCGCTCTTCCTTGCTCGACACCCTCGGCCTGCCGGCGGCCATCGGCCAATTGGCCGCCGAATTCGAACAGCGCAGCGGGCTGACCGTGACCTATGACGAAAATGAATTCGACTGCCTGCTGGTCGACGGCGCGGCTGTGTCGCTGTTCCGTATCGTCCAGGAAGGCCTGACCAATATCGAGCGCCACGCCCAGGCGAAGCACGTTTCCATTACCCTGCGCGGCTGCGACGAATCCGTGCGGCTGACGGTGGTCGATGACGGCATCGGCTTCAACGTCGCCCAGGTCGAACGTCGTCAGGCCGGCATTGGTTTGCGTAACATCCGCGAACGCGTCGAACATTTTGGCGGTCGCTTCGATTTGATCTCGATGCCGGGCAGAAGCGAGCTGGATGTATGGCTGCCAATGAATCCAGGCACAAAACGCTGAGCCTTGCGCAAAACTACAAGAGTGAATATTGCGATGAACCTGCCCTCCCCGATCCGCGTCGCCCTGGTCGACGATCACTCCCTGGTCCGCGACGGCATCAAGGCGCTGCTGGCCGTGATGTCGCCCCTGGAAATGGTCGGCGAAGCGGAAAACGGCGCCGAGGCCATCGAGATGGTCGGACGCTGCCAGCCGGACCTGCTGCTGGTGGACATCAGCCTGCCGGACATGAACGGCCTGGAGTTGACACGCGTGTTGCGCAGCCAGCACCCGTCGCTCAAGGTGCTGGTGCTGAGCATGTACGACAATTACGAATACGTGAGTGAATCAGTGCGCTCCGGCGCCAGCGGCTACGTGCTCAAAAACGCCCCGTCGCGGGAAATCATCGCCGCCATCGAAGCCATCAGCAGCGGCGGAACCTTCTACAGCGCCGAAATCGCCCAGCGCCTGATCGCCGACAGGAACACCGACAACGAACTGACCCCGAGGGAAAGCCAGGTGCTGTCGAAGATGGCGCAAGGGCTGAACAACAAGGAAATGGCCCGGGAACTGGACATCAGCGTGCGCACGGTGGAGACGCACCGCTTGAGCATTCGGCGCAAACTCAACATCGACAAGCCGGCGGCGCTGGTCAAGTACGCCATCGATCATGGCCTCATTTCCCGCTAGCTCCGCCGCCCTACTAATGAAATGGCTACCCCCGCCGCACCCCCTGTGATCGCTCACTAAGCTTTCACAGGGGGCTAATCGGAGATCATTGCCATGAACAACGTTGCTATCG
>NZ_NEHO01000035.1 GCF_002113375.1 Pseudomonas sp. R37(2017)
CGATAGCAACGTTGTTCATGGCAATGATCTCCGATTAGCCCCCTGTGAAAGCTTAGTGAGCGATCACAGGGGGTGCGGCGGGGGTAGCCATTTCATTAGTAGATCTTCAGTGAGTGCAGGATTTTTGCCCGGCCGGGATCAACCTGTAGGAGCGAGCATGCTCGCGATAGCGGTATATCAAGCCTGCAAATACTCCCGAGCCAACAAGCAAGCCCGCTCAATCAGCATCGGCGCCATTTCAATCGCTGTCGGCGTGCCCTGGCGGGTGTGAATCCAGCCCAGGTACGTCGTACCGCGCAGCATCAGGAACATCGCCAGGGTCTTGCGATCGGCCTCGGTCAGTGGCTTGACCGCGTCGTAGCCATCGAGCAGCGCCGCCTTGATCTGTTCATAGCGCGGGTCATCCAGGCAGAAGTACAGCGCCGTGGCCAATTCGAACATGTGCCAGCCGAACCCGGCATCGTCGAAGTCGATCAGGCGCAGGCGCGGGCCTTCGATCAGCAGGTTTTCCGGCACCAGGTCGGCGTGGATCATGCCGAAGTTGCCCAGGTGCCGACCGTACTGGCGCAGGTCCTTGCGTGCCTTGCGCCGCGCCAGTTGCAGCAGATCCCGCTGCTCATCGCTGAGCTGTTCCAGCTCCCAGAAACGACCCCAGAACGGGTTGGCGCCAATCAGGCCTTCCTCGTCCCAGGCATGCCGGACAAACTCGTCCGGCTGTTGCCACTGGGCCGAATGCAGATGAATCCGTGCGGCAATCGCACCGGCTTCACTGAACAGAAAATCGATTTCGGTATCGGCCTGCACACCCGCCTCGGAGGTGCCTGCAGTGGCACCGGGTAGCCAGGCGAGCATGTCGATGTGACGTGGCTCGCCGATGGCCTGGTGGGTGACTTCGATCAGATGGCGTTCGTTTTGCGCGCGGATGATGTGCGGCACGGTAATGCCGGCACTGGCCAGCGCCTCCATCCATTGCAGCTCGGAGCGCAGCGCCGCTTCGCAGTGATAGCCATTGCGATGGATACGCAGGGCTACCCGCTGACCATCGTGGCGGTGGGCCGAGAACACCGCGTTCTCGCGGAATTTCACCAGTTCGATGTCAGCGAAGTCGCCTTCCCACTGTTGCAGGGCGTGGCGTGCCAAATCATGCAGGCGGGCGACTTGCTGGTCGTAGGGGAGCGTGTGGAATTCAGTCATGGCAGGGCCTCAAATCGCGCTGAGCGCGTTATCCAGCGTGTCTACGAACAGGTCCGCGTGATCGCGGCCGAACACCAGCGGCGGACGCAGTTTGAGAATGTTGTCGCCGGCGCCGATCTTGCTGATCAGCACACCGTTCTCGCGCATGTCGTTCACCACCTTGCGCGCCTCCAGCCCGGCCGGCTCCTTGCTGGCGTGGTCACGCACCAGTTCCATGGCGAAGAACAGTCCCTTGCCGCGCACATCGCCGATGATCGAGTGCCTGGCGGCCAACGCTTGCAGGCGTTGCTGCACATAGGCGCCGACGCTTTGGGCGTTTTTCAGCAGTTGCTGATCTTCGATCACATCCAGCACCGCCATGCCGACCGCCGCCGCCACGGGCGAGCCACCGAAGGTGTTGAAGTACATGGCGTGGCGGCCGAAGGATTCGACCAACGCCTTGTGGGTGATCAGCCCGGCCAGGGGATAGCCGTTACCCATCGGTTTGCCGAGGGTGACGATGTCCGGCACCACGCCGTGGGCCTGATGGCCCCACAGGTGATCGCCGGTGCGACCGAAACCGGACTGCACTTCGTCGGCAATGAACAGACCGCCCGCTGCGCGGATCAGCTTTGCTGCCTTGTTGACGAAGCTGGCCGGCACCCGGGGCAGACCTTCATTGGCGAACAGGGTGTCGATCAGCAGTGCGGCGGGGCGAATGCCCTGGGCCTGCATCGAGGCAATCGCCGCGGCGATATTGGCCGCGTACTGCTCGGCCAGTTGCGCCTCGGTGGTGCCGGCCGGTGCGTGGTACAGGCACGGAATCGGCACGGCCCGGGCATGGGCGGCGAAGGGCTCCGGCGAGGGCAGGGCGGTGGTGACTTCGGCCAGCGAGGCCGAGTTGCCGTGGTAGTTGTAGTCACTGACGATGATGCCGGTGCCGCCGCTGGCGAAGCGTGCCAGGCGCAGCGCCAGCTCATTGGCCTCGCTGCCGGTGCAGGTGAACATGGCGGTGTCCAGCGGCTCGCCAAAGGTTGCGGTCAGGCGCTCGGCGTAGCGCACCACGTGCTCATCCAGGTAGCGGGTGTGGATGTTCAGCGTGGTCGCCTGGCGGTGCATGGCCTCGGTCACGTGGGGGTTGCAGTGGCCGACGCAGGGCACGTTGTTGTAGACGTCGAGGTAGCGGCGACCCTCGACGTCAAACAGCCAGACACCTTCGCCACGCACCAGGTGCAGGGGTTTGTCGTAGAACAGCGGCGAGGCGCTGCCAAGCACGCGATGACGGCGTTGCAGGAGAGTCTCTTCAGGCATGGTCCGGAACCTCGATGACGGCGGTGCGACGGTTGCGCAGCAGGTAGTTGAAAATGCACAGGGTGAAGGTCACGGCGAGGGCGATCAGCATCAGCATGTCGCGCTGGAAGCAGGCGGCGATCACCACCAGCGTCAGGGCCAGGCCCAGCCACGCAACCAGCTTGCCGCCGATCAGGGTGAACGGCCGTGGCAGGTCCGGCTGCTTGCGTTTGATGTGCAGGTAGGCGCCGAAGATGAACAGGTAGCAGACGTTGAGCAGCAGCACGACCGCGAGCATCACCGTGGCCGGGTCCACTTCCGACAACGGCAGGCCGATGGCAGCGATCAGCAACAGCGCCGGCCAGGGCGTGCCGCGTTTGCCGGTCTTGCCCAGCCATTGCGGGAACAGGCCGTCGCGGGCCATGGCGAACAGTTGACGGGAAGCGGCGTAGACCAGGGAAAAGAAGGTCGCGATCAAGCCGAACACCGCGCCGCAGCCAATCACCCTGGCCAGCCATGAGCCGTCGCCGAAGGCGCTGTTGCTGGACATCGCCGCGTACAGCGGATCCCCCGCCGAACCCACCAGTTCGACGCCACCGGCGCCTGGTGCGCACACCAGTACCACCAGCGCCGTCACCAGCAAAGTGCCGATCGCCGCCAGAATGCCCCGTGGCATGGTGCGGCCGGGGTTGTGGGCTTCCTCGGCGGCCGAGCCGGTTTGTTCGACGGTGATGAACAGCCAGATCGCGAATGGCACACAGGCGAAGATGCCGCCCAGGCTCACCGGCGTTTCAACGTTGGCGGGCAGTTTCAGCAGATTGGCCAATTCGACATGGGGGGCCATGGCAACGCCGAATGTGAGCAGGGCGACTACGGCGATGATGCCGGCGATGAAGGTCAGGCCCATGGCCTCACCGACACCGCGCATGTGGATGCCGATGATCACCGCGAACAGGGCGATCTTCACCGGCCAGCCGCCGAGGCCGAAAATCGATTCGGTATAGGCGCAGATGAATGTTGCCGCCGCGCCGGTGCCGACGGTCAGCGCCAGGGCACAGGCGACGCCGACCAGATAACCCACGAACGGCCCGAAGGCGCTTTGCGCATAGACGAATACACCGCCAGCGCTGGGCAATGCGGTGGACAGTTCCGCCACGCATAACGCCAGGCCACCACAGAGCAAGGCCATCAATAATGTGGCGATCAGCATGTTCAACCAGCCGCCTGCCGCCAGCCCGAAGTTCCAGCCGGAAAACTGCCCGGCCACCACCAACGCAATTCCGAGGCCGGCGATCTTTGGCCAGCCCAGCGCACTTTTCTTCAGCACAGAAGTCTCCCGCGACCCGAAGGCCGATTTATTGTTTTAGTGAGAAATGGAGGGGTTCAGCGTTGCATTGCAGGGCACCCCGGAGCGGGTCGTGCCCTGATGGTCGGTTTCGATACTACGCCCGGGGTATGGCGCGATAGGTGTGTGCCCATGCCATGTGGTTGGTTGTGGGTGCCAGATTTGAGGAGAAGGAGGCACAGACCTGTAGGAGCGAGCATGCTCGCGAAAGCGATCTGGCAGTCGCTACAACGCTGACTGACACGCCGCCATCGCGAGCATGCTCGCTCCTACAGGGATCACCGACGAAAGCGGTGTATAAGGCAACGCAAATCTCAGATCCGAAAGCTCCCCACCAACTGATTCAACCGCCCGGCCTGCTGCTCCAGTTCGGTACAGGCGCGCAATGTCGATTGCAGATTCTCCACCCCTTGCCGGTTCAGGGTGTTGATCCGGGTGATGTCGACGTTCAAGGCTTCGACCACGGCGGTCTGTTCCTCGGTGGCGGCGGCGACGGACTGGTTGACGTTGTCGATCTCGCCGATGCGCTGGGTCACGCTGCCCAGGCGGGAGCCGGCGAGGTTGGCGATGGTGACGCTTTCTTCGCTGTGGCGCTGGCTCTCGGTCATGGTCCAGACCGATTCCCGTGCGCCCACTTGCAGTTCCTCGATCATCTGCTGGATCTCCAGTGCCGAGGCCTGGGTGCGTCCGGCCAGGCTGCGCACTTCGTCCGCCACCACCGCAAACCCACGGCCCGCTTCACCGGCCCGCGCCGCTTCGATCGCGGCGTTGAGCGCCAGCAGGTTGGTCTGCTGGGAGATGCCCTTGATCACTTCGAGGATCTGCCCGATGTTCACGGTCTTGTCGTTGAGCACTTCGATGTTGACGCACGAGGCACTGATCTTGCCGGACAGTTCGTTCATCACCTCGATCGTGCGCTGCACCACCTGACGCCCATCCTCGGCTTGCTGCCGGGCAGACGATGCCTGTTGCGAGGCATCCGAGGCGTTATGAGCGATCTCTTGCGCCGCCGCGCCAAGCTGGTTGATCGCCGCCGCCACGCTGTGGGTACGGGTGGCTTGATCGTCGAAATTGCCCATCGAGGAGTGCGATGCATCCAGCACGCGCCGCGCGCCTTCATTAACGCCCAGGGCGGCAGACGACACCTCGCGGATCGAATGGTGGATGCGCTCGACAAAGCGGTTGAAGGCGGTGGCCAACTGGCCGATTTCATCCCGCGATTGCACTTGCAGGCGTCGGGTCAGGTCGCCTTCGCCCAGGGAGATGTCCTCCATGACCCGGGTCAGTACCTGCAGCGGCCGGGTGATGCGCAGCGCCGTGTACCAGATCAACAGCAGGCCGAGCAGGGCCGAGCCGCCACCGAGCAGCAGTTCCAGTGCGGTGCTTTGCGCGCCCTGGGCATCGAGTTCGTTTTGCAGCGTGGTCACGGGCGCCAGCAACACGCTCTGCGGCACACCGACCAACACGCCCCATGGCGCGGCACCGGCAATCGGTGACAGCGGTTCAAGTACCCTGATTTGCCGGGCGTCGACAAACACCTTGGGCTGGCCCTGGCGCAGGCTGTCCATCACCTCGGCGTTGTCCACCGGTTGGCCGAGGCGACCGACGTCCTGGCTATTGGCGGAAATCACCCCGCGCGGGCTGACGATGCTGATCTGGCCGTTGCCATCGAACAGCTCACGGGCGCTGGCCTCACTGTTGTGTTGCAGGGCGGCGAGGTTGATGTCCAGCCCGACCACCGCGATGACTTTGCCGTTCTCCAGCAATGGGAACGCCACGCTGGTCACCAGTTTGCGGCTGCCGGAGGCCTCATCGAAATACGGCTCCAGCACGCAGGCCCGGCCGGTGTCGCGAGCACAGGTGTAGAAGGCGTTGTACGGTGCACCGCTGGGGCCCGGCTCGGTGTTGGCGAGCAGGCCTTCATCGCCGATCACCGCTTGCAGTTCGCCCGGTTTGGCCTGCACCCAATAGAGGGCGAAGCGCCCGGTTTCATTGCTGCCAAGTTCCGCCTGGTTGGCAAAGTCGGCGTCGGCGCCGTCGAGTCCGCCGGGTTCGAAAATGACATAAAGCCCGAGCAGGTCGGGCTTGTCGATCAAGGCCTGGTGCAGCTGGGTACTCAGCTCCTGGCGCAGTTGGTGGCGGGTCAGGCTGCCCTGTCGTTGCAGCTGTCGCAAGTACAACAGGTAGCGCGATAATCCCTGGCCGTATTCGTGGGTCTGCATGAAGGTGCGTTGCACTTGCATGGCCTGCACTTTGCCCAGGGCCTGCATGTGTTCCCCGGCTGCATTGGCGAGCATGTCGCCACTCGCCCGGGCCACTTGCTGGCTGCTCTTGTGGGTCTGGTAGAGCGACAACCCCATCAACAAACCGACGACCAGCAGCAGGCAGAGGCCGGCGAGGAGGGCGATCTTGCTCTGGATCGTCAAGAGTGTTCTGTGCATTGGAAATACCTTTTTCCACGCGGGCAATGGCCTGGCCACTGCCCGCGGCCGAGATTAGAAACCGGTGGCGAACACCACCTGGGTGTAGACGTTCTTGTCGTTGTTACCCAGTTGGGTGCCGCCGTTTTCGGCGCTCTTGTCCGGTTGGTAGATGCCCACCAGCGGCATCACGGTCAGGTGGTCGTTGACGTGCCACTCGGCATACAGGTCGACTTCGTGGCCATCGGTGTTGCCCAGGTTGCGGTCGATGGTGTCGAAGTTGAAGTACATCGCGCCGACGCTGAGGTTCTCCAGCGGCGAGGCTTTGAGCGTGACGTTCTGGATGCGCGAGTTGCTGTTGAACGGCCCGGCGTAGTTGCCCGCGACCTCGCCCTGGAACCAGGTGCCGTAGCCACGGCTGAAACCGTAGAACAGGGTGTCGTAGTTTTCCGAGAAGCGGCTGTAGCGGTAGCTGGCGCTAGGCGTCCAGAGCGCGTCGGAGAAGGTCCAGCCGGCTTCCAGGTACCAGGCGTCTTCGCTGGAGGTGTTGGGTTTGTCCTGCTTGGCGTACTCACCGGACAGGAACAGGTCTTTCACCCCGGCGTTGCCCGTTGCCCGCAGGCTGTAGGTCTTTATGCCATCGCGTTCGAGCTGGATCGGCGAAGCGTACTGCTCGTCGATATCGGTGGTCTTGATGAAGGTCAGGCCAACCGTGCCGGCCTCGGCCACGTGCTCCAGGGTACCGACGTACATTTCGGTCTTGGCCTGGGCGCGGTTGTCGGATTTGAGCCACATCAGGTCACTGCGCCAGCCTTCCTTGCCGCCCAGGCGCAGCACGGCGGTTTCGTCGAAGGCTTTGCGTGCCGCCAGATAGTAGGCGCCGCCACGGTTGAATTCGCCATCGGCCAGGCCCTTGCCAATGTTCAAGGCGTCGCCATCGATCAGGAAACCATCACCGACCACGATGTTCTGGCGACCGAAGGACAGGTCGATGCCGTCGTTGCCCAGTGCGCTGAACAGGTCGGCCGAGCGCCAGCCGAGGTAGGCGTCTTCGAACTTGGTGGTGCGTTCCGAGCCATCGCTGAAGCCGGCGGCATCGCCGTCGCCCCAGGTGCCGGAGCTGAGCATATTCCCTGCGCCATACGCGGTACCCACACCGCCCAGGCCCTGGTCGAAGCTCAAGCCATATTTGATGTAGCCCTCGCGCCACGACGAGCTGCCTTCACTCAGGCGGCCGGACGGGGCGTAGTTTTCCTGGCTGTGGAAAATGCCGAACACGGCTTCGAGGGTAGCGTTCAGGTGGCTGTCGTCATCGGCATAGAGTTCATAGGCACCGGCATTGCCTGCACTGATCATCAGTGCGAGCGTCGAGAGACGAAGCAGGGGGGACTTGAGCATGGTGTGGCATCCGTTCTTGTTCTTGAGCGCAGGTTTGCGGTCTGTGCGGATACTAAGGCGCGACTTTTTTTTGCCCTTTTCCCTGTTTGCCAATTAGTTGGTTGTGCATGCCAGATTGCCCGGTTTGGCAGGCCGGCCAACACAACTGGCACGCAGGGCAAAACCTGCGTGCCGACGACCACCGACAATCCCTCCCAACCTGCCGAAGCACCGTTGCCTCGGCATTTTCAGTATTGGCGTTCGCCTGCTGGCGCACGCCCGGATTGCCAAGGTCGTTTCCTTATGTCCACTTCGTTGCGTTTATCCCTCATCGGTTTGCTGTCCTTCACCCTCGCTCAGGCGGTTTACGCCGCCGACTGCGCCCCGGACACACAGCGTGGTGCGCAAGTGTTTGCCACTGAGTGCAGCGTCTGCCATGCGGTGAGCAAGGGCACGACCGGCATGATGGGGCCGAACCTGTTCGGCGTGTACGGGCGCAAGTCCGGCTCGCTGGCGGGCTTCAGCTACTCCCAGGCCATGCGTGACAAAGACGTCGACTGGCAAGCCGAGACCATCACGCAATTGATCACCCAGCCCCAGGCCTTCGTGCCGGGCACCTACATGCCGTACATGGGCCTGGCGTCCGCCGACGACCGCCAGGCGGTCGCGTGCTTCCTCAAAGAACAACACTGATCAGGCCGGATATGCGCCTGAACAACCCGTCTGAATGAAAGGTGAATTATGAGCAACGTTGAAATCCTGCCCCAGGTTGCCGCATTCCTCGAACGTCGCCACGGCTGCTTCATTGATGGCCAGTGGGTGTTTGCCGAGGGCGACAGCATCGCCGTGGTCAATCCGGCCACCGGGCAAACCCTGTGCGAAACCCTGGATGCACCGTTGGACATCGTCGAGCGCGCCGTACAGTCGTCGCACAAGGCGTTCAAGTCCGGCGTGTGGTCGAGCCTGCGTCCGGCCGACCGTGAACGAATCCTGCTGAACTTCACCCGCCTGGTCGAAGAGCACGCCGAAGAGCTGGCCCAGCTGGAAACCCTGAGCCAGGGCAAGTCGATCAACATGGCCCGTGCGCTGGACCTGAACGCCACCGTGGAATTCATGCGCTACATGTCCGGTTGGGCGACCAAGATCGAAGGCCAGACCTTCGATGTGTCGATCCCGCTGCCACCGGGTGCGAAGTTCACCGCGTTCACCAAGCGTGAGCCGGTGGGCGTGGTGGTCGGCATCGTGCCGTGGAACTTCCCGCTGCTGATCGCCGCCTGGAAGCTGATGCCGGCCCTGGCCACCGGTTGCACGGTGATCATCAAGCCGGCGATGGAAACCCCGCTGACCGCCATGCGCCTGGCTGAGCTGGCGCTGGAAGCCGGCATTCCGGCCGGTGTGTTCAACGTGGTCACCGGTGGTGGTGCTTCGGTCGGTGGCGTGCTGACCTCGCATCCGTTGGTGAGCAAGGTGTCGTTCACCGGTTCCACCGCCGTGGGCAAGAGCGTCGGCGTGGCGTGCATGGAAAACATGACGCGCTTCTCCCTGGAACTGGGCGGCAAGAACCCGATGATCGTGCTTGCCGATGCCGACATCGAAAAAGCCGTGCAAGGCGCGATCCTCGGCGGCCTGCTGAACAACGGCCAGGTCTGCGCTGCGGCTTCGCGCTTCTACGTACACCGCTCGATCCACGACAAGTTCGTCGAAGCCCTGGCGGCCGCCGTGGCGGCGATGCCGATTGGCGCCGGCATGAACTGCGACGCGGCGATCAACCCGCTGGTGTCGCGCAAGCAACAGCAAAGCGTGCTCAAGCACATCGAACTGGCTCGCAAGGAAGGCGCGCGCGTGGTGACGGGCGGTGAGTTGTTGCAAGGCGACGGTTTCTTCGTGCAGCCGACCATTCTGGCGGACATCGACCACAGCATGGCCGTGGCCCGCGAAGAAGTGTTCGGCCCGGTACTGGGCGTGATGCCGTTCGACGACGAAGACGCCGTGATCGAACTGGCCAACGACAACCGCTACGGCCTGGCGGCCAGCCTGTGGACCAACGACCTGGGCAAGGCGATGAACCTGGTGCCGCGCATCGAAGCCGGTACGGTCTGGGTCAACGCCCACGTACTGCTCGACCCGGCGATGCCATTCGGTGGCGTCAAGCAATCGGGCATGGGCCGCGAGTTTGGCCGTGCGGTGATCGAGGCTTACACCGAACTCAAGTCGGTGTGTATCGCTCATTGATCCACCTGTGGGAGCGGGCACCCGCTCCTACAGAATTTATTGGGCGTTTTCGGGGTTTGTGTCTGGCGGCGATCCCCTGTAGGAGCGAGCATGCTCGCGATGGCGGCGTGTCAGGCAGCATCGATGTTGGATGTACCGGCCTCTTCGCGGGCAAGCCCGCTCCCACAGTGATTTGGGTGGTACGCAGATTTTGCGTACAGCCGCTGAAGCCTGTGGGAGCGGGCTTGCCCGCGATGGCTGCGTGTCAGGCGCTATAGGATGTTGAATGTGCCCACAATCACGCTGCCGGCGGTTTCGCCAGTTCAATCCCCGCGGCACCCAGCCGCTTGAGAATCTCGAACAGCAACTGGCTTTTGATCGCGCCGACGGTGCGCGGGCTGCCGACATAACCGGTGATGGTCAGGGTGATGCCTTCCGGTTTCAGCTGACTGAAGCGCAGGAAGGGCGCTGGTTTGTCCAGGATGGATTCATGCCCGGTGTAGCTGTCCATCAGTAGGTTTTGCACCAGTTCCGGATCGATATCCAGCGGGAACATGAGTTCGAGAATCACCACACCCTGAGCGCTGCCGCCGAGGGTGACGTTGCGCAGGTTCTGGGAAATCAGGTGCGAGTTGGGCACGATCATGATCGAGCGGTCGGCCAGTTGTATTTCCGTGGCCCGCACGTTGATCCGTCGTATATCGCCTTCCACGCCACTGATGCTGATCAGGTCGCCGACCTTCACCGGGCGCTCGGTCAGCAGGATCAGGCCGGAGATGAAATTCTTCACGATTTCCTGAAGGCCGAAGCCGATGCCCACCGACAGGGCGCTGACGATCCAGGCCAGATTGGTCCACTTGATCCCCAGCGACGACAGCGTGAGCAGCACCACCGAGACGTAGCCGATGTTGGCGAACAGGGTGCTCAGCGAGGCGCACATGCCCGGGTCCATCTCGGTTTTCGGCAGGAATTCGCGGTCCAGCCAGCGGCGCAGCGTGCGAATCAGGTAGACACCGATCATCAGTGTCAGGACGGCATGCATCAAGTTGTTCGGGACGATGTTCAGCTTGCGCAGCCCTTCACCGCCGAGGATGGCTACGGTGCCGGTGACCAGTTGCCCGAGCGTTGTCCCCACGCCGCCGACGAACAGGGCGATGACGCCGATCAGCATGAGAATGGCGCGGCCTGACCCGGACAACACGGTGCAGATCTGCTCGAGGCGCGGATTGCCGATGCCCAGCAGCTGCTTGATGGCCTTGCCGGCGGGTTGGCGGGGCGAAAATACGTAGTCGCAGGTGTCCTGGTAAACCTGTGTGAGCAAGTAGAAACCGGCAAAGATGATGAATATCCACACCAGTTCGTAGGTGATGAACCGGGCCATCGTCACGTACCCGGTCACCAGGGCGAACAGCGACACCACCACGGCAGCGCCGGTAAACGTGTAGATCAGGCCGGCGAAGGTGGTGACGCCTTCGGGGGTTTCTCCGGCCACTATCAGGGCGCGGCGCGTCTTGCTGACACGCAACAACAGCGCACCGATCACCAGTGCCACGACCAACGCGACGATGCCCCGTCCGAACAACACCACTTCGGTGCTCATGCCGGTGACATTGCTCATCTGCACCAGGGTTACCAGCACCAGCAGCAGGCTGGCCAGCAACCTGGGATAGGGCTCCATCACCAGCGCCACTTGATCGGAAATATCCGGCAAGCGCCATGAAGGGTGTTTGGTCGACAGCATTGCGCGGCTCAATCCGGTGATCAGCACGCAGGTATAGGCGAGCTTTTCCAGATACTGCGCCAGATCGGTCAACAGCGGGGTGTAGGGCAATTGACGGGTTCCGGCAAGCTGCAGCAGTTGCAGGGCGATGCCGGCGCTCAGCACCGTCGCCACCACCGAAGCCAGCGCAAGGGAGCTGCGGCGTAACCGGCCTTCAGGCATTCGATGGAGGCACAACCATGCCAGAAACCGGCCGGCGAGCTTTCTCCCCACGGTCCAGAAGAGCAGGGCGAGCACGAGCAGGGTGGCGGTGATCCCGCGTTGTCCGGGTTGCCAGGCGGCCCGGTGCATGACCTCGAGTTGCTCGATGAGCGTATTGAAACGTTGGCGGTCATCGTACGGAAGATTGAACATGGGCGACCAGAAGGCCGGGTGCAGGATGCTGTTGGTCTGCTGGGTCACTTCCGCTTCCAGCAGGGTACGACGAATACCGGCGATCTGGGTGATCAGCTCGGCGGCGCTGATTTTCAGCGCGGCGAGGGTCTTGAGTTGACCGTCGATCTTGCTTTTCTGCTCGCTGAGGGTGTCTCGCTGGGTGGTAATGGCAGTGGTCGCCTGGGCGTTCTCGGCAAGCGGCACTGGCCCCAGCACGTTGAGTTGTGCCTGCAACTGCGCCTGTCCGGGCAGCAGCGATGTGGACAGGCTTTCAATTTCCTGAATCAGTTCTTGCACCAGGTCCTGTGAGCTTTCCAGCTGGGTGTAGTTGCTCGCCTGGGACACCTGCTGCTTGAGGTTGTTGAGCCGGTTCTGCAACCCCAGCAATTCACTGTCGGAGATGCTGATGATCGGGGCTGCGGGGGTGGGGG
>NZ_NEHO01000036.1 GCF_002113375.1 Pseudomonas sp. R37(2017)
AAATACGGCAACCTCGACCGCGCGCTGGTGGGCATCCTCGATCTGTTCGGGGTCTGGTGGCTGATCAAGCGCACGCGGCTGAACACCATTGCCCAGGAGCTCGAAGGATGATGCTGACCCGTGAAACCCTGTGGTTGCTGGTCGGCTTTGCGGGGCAGGTTGCCTTTACCGGGCGGTTTGTCCTGCAGTGGCTGTACAGCGAGTACAAGAAACGCAGCGTGATCCCGACCAACTTCTGGTACCTGAGCATTGTCGGCAGCACCTTGCTGCTGGCCTACGCCATTTACCGCCAGGACCCGGTGTTCATCGTCGGCCAGGCTTTTGGCTCCATCGTCTATTTTCGCAACCTGCAATTGATTGCCAAAAGCAGAAGCGTAAAGGAATGACCATGCGTAGATCGTTGTCGCCCAGGGTCGAATGCCTGGGCCTGATGCTGCTTGCCCTGTTGTTGATCGGTGCGGGCATGGGCCTGCGTCAGGCACAGAATGTGGATGAAGAGCGTTTCCTCGGCGTCGCGCTGGAGATGCTGCAAAACGGCTCTTGGCTGATCCCGCACCGGGCCGCCGAGATCTACGGCGACAAACCGCCGATTTTCATGTGGACAGTGGCGTTCTTCACCTGGTTGACCGGCAAGCCCAACATCGCCCTTTATATCCCGGGGCTGTTTTCGGCCGTGACGGTCACGGCGATGGTTTATGACCTGGGTCGTCGCCTGTGGACCCAGCGTACCGGTCGCAACGCCGCGCTGTTGTATCTGGCGACGTACCAGACCTACAGCATCCTGCGTACCGGCCAGATCGACAGCTTTCTGATTCTGTTCACCTCCCTGGGCCTGTACGGTCTGGCGCGCCACCTGCTGCTGGGACCGGCGTGGCGCTGGTTCTACGCGGGATGCGCGGCCATGGGCATTGGCGTAATCACCAAAGGCGTGGGTTTCCTGCCGGCGCTGATGCTGATTCCGTACGCCTATGGGGTTCGCAAAGGTTGGCCCGGCGTGGTGGCCATGCCCGGCGAGGCGCGCAAGTGGTTGCTCGGTTTGGCCGTGATGCTCGCGGCGATTGCGATCTGGCTGCTGCCTCTGGCGTTGTCCATTGCGCTCAATGGTTCCGCAGACGAAATCGCCTATGCACGGGAGATCCTCCTGCGCCAGACCGCAGGGCGTTATGCCGCCGCGTGGCATCACCGCGAGCCGTTCTGGTACTTCTTCACCAACGTGATTCCGCAGTACTGGCTACCGTTGGTGCTGGTGCTGCCATGGCTGGTGCCCGCCTGGCGTCGGCAGATGCAAAAACGCGACGGCCGGGTCCTGGTGTTGCTCGGTTGGGTGGTGCTGGTGGTGCTGTTTTTCTGCATCAGTACTGGCAAGCGCAAGCTGTATATCTACCCGGCGCTGCCCGGGCTGGTACTGGTGGCCGCGCCGTTGATCCCGTGGCTGCTCAAGCGCTGGTTCAAACGGCACCCGCGTTTGCGCCGGGTGTTCCCGGTCCTGGTGGCGACCTGGTTCGCGTTGTGGTTCGCCCGTGGATTCATCGAACCGCTCAAGGAGGGCACCAACATCGATCAGGTGCTCATGACCCAGGCTGCGACCATGACCCGGGGCGCCGATCTGGTGCTGGTCAACTGGGAGGAGGGGCACTGGTTGTTCGCCCGCCAACCGATCGTGCATTTCGGCATGGACTATTCGACCATTGAAAAGGCTGCGCTGTATCTGCGTGAACATCCCCAGGCCTATGCACTGGTGCCGGATGACGTGCTGAACCAGTGCTTCAAACCCGAAGCGGCCCGTGAGCTGGGGGAAAACTCCCGGGCGAACTGGTCGATCGTGGGCGCGGATGCCGACAACGGCAAATGCCTGCCACAAGAGGCCGGCAAGGCCTATCGGTTCACCTGGAACGATCCGCACATGCCAGCGGCTGTTCAGGCGACCAATCCTTGAGGGTATGTTCGACTGCTCTGCTCTTGTGTAGGAGCGGGTGCCCGCTTGCGGCATGCTCGCGATGGCGGTGTGTCAGGCAACATCGATGTTGAATGTGCCGGCCTCATCGCGAGCATGCTCGCTCCTACAGGGAGGGGGGGCGGGACATCCCCAAGCGCAGCGCAAGAGCATTACGCATGAACAAGCAGCCCTTTCTCTTCGTTCGTCGCCTGTCACTGACTGGCGTCCAGCACCACGCGGTAGCGCGCCTTGCCACTGCGCAAATGATCGATGGCTTCGTTGATCCGACTCATGGGAAACATCTCGACCTGCGGCAGGATCTGATGGCGGGCGCAGAATTCCAGCATCATCGCGGTGTTTGCCGGTGAGCCGACCGGTGAGGCGGACAAGACTTTTTGCTGGGGAATCAGGTTGAACACGTGCACCGGTATGGCGTCGGGCACGACGCCGACAAAGTGCAGGCGCCCCTTGCCGCGCAGGGTGGCGAGCATGGCGGTCCAGTCGAGGTTGGCGTTGGCGGTGACCAGGAGAAAATCCAGGGTGCCGGCAATGGCGTTGAGCGCATCGGTATCGGTCGAGGCGACCACCTTGTGCGCACCCAGGCGCCTGGCTTCGTCCTGCTTGCTCAACGATGAGGTGAACGCCGTGACTTCGCAGCCCCAGGCATTGAGCAAGCGCAGCGCCAGGTGACCGAGGCCGCCGATACCCACCACGCCGACCCGGTCGGTCGGCTTGATGCCGAACTCCACCAGCGGGTTGAACACGGTCGAGCCGGCACAGAACAAGGGGCCGGCCATCGCCGGATCGAGCCCGTCCGGGATTGGCAGGGCCCAGGCCCAATGCGCGCGCATGCGGTCGGCAAAGCCGCCGTTGCTGCCGATGATGGTCGGTTGCACCGTGCGGCACAGGTTATGCGAGCCTTCGATGCACGACGTGCAATGCATGCAACTGCCCTTGTACCAACCGATGCCCACCCGTTGCCCCAGTTCCAGGCCACGCACCTGGGCGCCGACCCGCACAACGCGGCCGACCACCTCGTGGCCGGGAATGAACGGGTAGTGGCTGATGCCCCAGTCGTTGTCGATCAGCGACTGGTCGGAGTGGCAGACGCCGCAATATTCCACCGCGACTTCCACCTCATCGCTGGCCAACGGACCGGGATCGTAGCTGTAGCGTTCCAGTGGCGCGCCCGCTGCGGTGGCGGCCCAGCCGGTAAACGTGGTGAGTTCGCTGCTGTCGCTCATGGGATACCTCCAGATCAGAAGTCAGGGGTCGTGGCCGCTCGGGTGCAGCGGCGGAGCGAGGAAAGTGTAGCGGGTTGCCGGCGTTGCTTCAGAGCTTCAGATCAATCACCAGGGCCGCATCGAAATCAGGGTTTTCGTTGATGCCATTCCTGGCATAGCCCCGGGGGTTGCAGACCACACGGGTGTTGCCCACCCGATAATCGAAGCTGCCATGGGTGTGGCCATGCAGCCACAGTGCCGGCTGCCAATGTTTGATCCGGGCTTCGAGATCCGAGACAAAACTTGAGTTGATCGGCGAATCGGCAAACGTCGGGCTGATGCTCGACCGAGTCGGAGCGAAGTGGGATACCACCACTGTGGGCGTGCTGCTGTCGCGGGTGAAGCAATCTTCCAGCCAGGCGACCGTCTGCATGAACACCAACTGGGAAATGGCTGGTGTGAACAGGTCTGGAAAGTCGGGGGCGATCTTGATGTGGCTGAAGTCACGGATCAGTCGGGACGCCATATCGATGCCCAGCGCCCGATCCTCGGGGCTGTCGAGCAGACGATAGTCGGACCATAACGTGCAACCGAGAAAACGCACGCCATCGTGGACGTACTCCGAACGTTCCAGTATGTGGATCCGGGTGCCTTGCGCCAGGCTGTTCAACTGTTCGTAGGTGGAGACCAGGTCACTGCCATAAAACTCGTGATTGCCCGCCACGTACAGCAGCGGAACCGGGCAGGCCCTGGCCCACTCGATGGCCTTGGCCGGCCGGGCGATGTCCCCGGCGAGCACGACGATATCGGCCTCCACGGCGGGAAAGGGGACCGCGTTGACGGACAGGTGCATGTCGGACAGCAAGGCAATGCGCATTGAATTACTCCGGCTTGACTTGAAGGGCAGGCCGTTCAAATTACCCGTTGACAGCCCGTTGTCACAAGCCTCCTGGTCAGCAATACGGGTGTACGCCAATGCGGTGCTCCCAGCCGATCTAATGTGGGAGCGAGCCTGCTCGCGAAGAGGCCGGTACATCCAATAGAGATGTCGACTGACCTGATGCCTTCGCGAGCAGGCTCGCTCCCACAGTCGACCTGTTTACTTCAAATACCACCCCCACGGCTGGTCGCTGACGTACTCGGTGACCTGCTTGACCTCCAGGTAATTGTGCAGCCCCCATTGCCCCAGTTCCCGGCCGATGCCGCTGTGTTTCATGCCGCCCCAGGGCGCTTCGACGAAGGTCGGTTGCGAGCAGTTGACCCAAACGATGCCGGCACGCAGTTGGTTGGCGACCCGGGCGGTGCGCTGCAGGTCGGCGCTCATCACGGCGGCGGCCAGGCCGAAGCGGCTGGCGTTGGCCATTTGCACCGCTTGCTCTTCGGTCTTGAAACGCTTGATGCACAAGACCGGACCGAACACCTCTTCGCGCCACAAAATGCTGCTGTGACCGGGCTCATCGAAAATCGTCGGTTCAACGAAATAACCCTCGGCCAGGTGCGCCGGGCGCCGTCCGCCGCTGAGCAAACGGGCGCCGCTGGCCAGGCCCTGGTCGATGAAGCCGAGCACCTTGTCGTACTGGCCCTGGCTGACCAGCGGCCCGAGCAGCACGCCGGGTTGCATGCCCGGGCCAATGCTGATCTTGCGGGTTTCTTCGACCAGCCGTTCGATCAGGCGTGGGGCGATGCTTTCCTGCACCAGCAGACGTGACGTGGCGCTGCACACCTGGCCCTGGTTCCAGAAAATCCCGAACAGGATCCACTCCACGGCGGCGTCGACGTCGGCGTCATCGAACACGATGAAGGCCGACTTGCCGCCCAGTTCCAGGCTGATGTTCTTGATGTCCCGCGCCGCCGCCGACATGATTTTCGCCCCGGTGGGCACGCTGCCGGTGAAGGCCAGTTTGTCCACCCCGGGGTGCTCGGTGAGCGGGCTGCCGGCGTCGGCGCCGAGGCCGGTGACCAGGTTCAATACCCCGGCGGGCAAGCCGATACGATCCGCGGCGGCCGCCAGCTCCAGGGCGGTCAGTGGCGTCAGTTCGGACGGTTTCAACACCACCGTGGCCCCGGCGGCCAAAGCAGGAGCGACTTTCCACGCGGCCATCAGCAGCGGGTAGTTCCACGGAATGATTTGCCCGGCGACGCCAATGGGTTCGTGGCGAATGCGGCAGCGAAAGCGCTCATCCGGCAGAGCCAGCGGTTGGTCCTGTTGCTGATCCAGTTCGCGGGCCAGACCGGCGTAGAAACGAAAGCAGGCGATGGCATCACCCACATCCCACTGCGCTTCGGGCAAGGGTTTGCCGTTGTCGCGCACTTCCAGTTCCGCCAGCGCCTGCTGGCTACTGTCCAGCTCATTGGCCAGTGCTTCCAGCCACTGTGCGCGTTCGGCGCCGCTGGTCTGGCTCCAGCCATTGTCGAAGGCGTGACGGGCCGCACGCACGGCATGGTCGATGTCCTCTTCGGTGCCTGCCGCCACGCGGTGGAAGACGTGTTCCGTGGCCGGGTCGATCACGTCCAGATAGCCGCCCAGGTCCGGGCTGACCCATTCGCCGTTGATGTAAAGCTGATCACGCATGGTGCGACTCCTGGACGCCGGTGCGGCGGTTTTGCAGATGGCGGGAAGTGAACAGCAGGGCCAGCGACACGCAGATGATCACCGTGGATATCGCGTTGATCTCAGGCGTCACGCCGCGGCGGATGGAGGAAAAGATGTAGATCGGCAGCGTCGTTTCGGAGCCGGCGACGAAGAACGCGATGATGAAATCGTCGAAGCTGAAGGTGAAGGCCAGCAGGAACCCGGCCATGATTGCTGGGCTGATCTGCGGCAGGGTCACCCGCCAGAAGGTGTCCATCGGTGGCGCGTACAGGTCGGCAGACGCTTCGAGCAAGGCCTTGTCCAGCGATTCGACACGGCTGCGCACGATTACCATCACCAGGGCCATGGTGAACAGCGAGTGCGCGGCGATCACAGTGAAGAATCCCATGTTCAGCTTCGGCACCGTCGGCAGCCAGTTCGCCAGCAATGGGTTGAGCAGGTCGAACAGGCTGATGAACGCAATCAGCGTCGAGATGCCGATGACGATGCCCGGCACGATGATCGCGCAATAGGTCAGGGCATCGAACAGCAGGCGCACCTTGGCGCCACAGCGCTGCAAGCCGAACACCGCCAGGGTGCCGAACAGCGTGGCGATCAGCGCGGAACTTGCGGCGATCAGCGCGCTGTTGCCCAGGGCTTCCATGATGAACGGGTTGCCGAAGGCGGTGCCGAACCACTGCACCGAGCAGCACTGGAAGGCCAGGCCGCTGCGTCCGGCGTTGAAACTGAACAGCACGATCAAGGCAATCGGCGCGTAGAGAAACAGGTACAGCGAGGTCGAATAGCTGCGCAGCCACATGTCACAGGCCTCCGTCGGCAGGGCGGCCGCCATAGCGCGCCACCAGTTTCAAGTACACGCCGATGATCAGCAGCATCATCGCCACCAGCGTCATGGCCAGCGCACTGCCGAACGGCCAGTTGCGCGATTGCAGGAACAGGTCGACCAGCGCGTTGCCGACGAAGAACACCTTGCCGCCGCCGAGAATGGCCGGGATCAGGAACTCGCCCATCAACAGGATGAACACCAGCATCACCCCGGTGATGATTCCCGGCGCGGACAGTGGAAGGGTGATGCGGCGAAAGCTTTCGAAGGCGCTGGCGCCAAGGTCGGCGGACGCTTCAAGCAAGCGCTTGTCGAGTTTTTCCAGGCTGACGTAGATCGGGAACACCATCAGCGGCAGGTAGCCGTAGACGATGCCGATCAGCACCGCCCACGGTGTGTTGATCAGCCGCACATCCTCAAGACCGAAGCTGGCCAGCAACGCCGGAATGCCCTTGCCGCTGAGGAGGAAAATCCACGCGTAGGTGCGGATCAGGAAACTGGTCCAGAACGGCACGATCACCAGGGTCAGCAACAGCGAACGGTTCCTGGTGACCTTGACCGCGAGGAAGTACGCCAGCGGATAGGCCGCCACCAGGCACACCAGGGTGCCCAGCGGCGCCAGCATCAGCGTGTTGCTGAACGCCGCGCCGCGAGAACCGAGGTTCAGGTAGTTGGCCAGGGTGAAGCCACCGGCGTAACCGCCCACGGCGCTGCGCTCGCCGAAACTGAAAACCAGGATGATCACCAGCGGCATCAATAACAGCAGCAGGAACCACAGGGTCGAAGGCAAGAGCATCAGCAGGGTGATGCGCCGGCCGAGGCTGCGCCGCTGGCGAACCTCGACCGACAGGGCATGGCCCGGCTGCACCGTTTGCGGGTGGGCGGCGGCATTCATGGGGGACTCCTCATTGGCCATGGTCAGGCGATCAGGCGGACTTGAAACGCGCCATCAGTTCGGCGCGCGCCGGGCTGGTCAGCGTTGCGGCGGCACCAAACTCCAACGGGCTCAGGGCCTCGGCGGCCGGGTACATGATCGGATCGTCGAGCATCGCCACCGGCAGCAGCGCGTCGACACGCTTGTCGCCGCTCGGGTAGCCGTGGCTCAGCACTTCCAGCTTGTTGTGCTGTGGGTCGAGCAGGTAGTTGATGAAGGCGTAGGCGGCATCCTTGTGCTCCGAGCTTTTGGGAATCGCGAAGAAGTCGCTCCACAGCTCGCCACCTTCCTTGCCCAGTTCGAACTGCATTTGCGCGTTGTCGCGGTGCAATTGCGAGGCGTCGCCGGTCCAGGACATCGCCAGCCAGGCATCGCCGCTGCGCATCGACGGCTGGATGTCGGAGTTGATCGCGAACAGGTGTGGCTTGACCTCGACCAGCAGCTTTTCCGCGTCGGCCAGTTCTTTCGGGTCCAGGGAGTTGAAGCTGTAGCCGAAGCTCTTCAGGGCGTTGCCGATGGCGGTCAACTGGTAGTCGTGGACCATCGTCCGGCCACTGGCGGGGCCTTGGGCGGCGGCCCAGAATTCCTTCCAACTGGAAGGGCCGTTTTTCAGTTTGCCGGTGTCGTAGAGCATGCCGGTGGTGCCCCAGTTTTTCGGCACCGCGTAGACCTTGCCGTCCACCGTGCCCTGGGCCATGAATTTCTGCTGGAACGCCGAGGCGTCGAAGTTGGGCAGGCGCGACAGGTCCAGCGGCTCGATCAGCCCGAGGCCGACATAGGTGCTGATGGTGTAGTTGGTCGGCACCAGCACGTCCCAACCGCTGCCGCCGGCCTGCAGTTTGGCGAGCATTTCTTCGTTGGAACCGAACACGCTCATCGACACCCGGGCGCCGGTGGTCTTGCCAAACGCGTCGAGGTTTTCCTGGCTGTGGTAATTCGGCCAGGTCGCCAGCGACAGGCGATCACCCAGCTTGGCCTGCTCGGCCGCCTCGGCGCTGGACGTCAGCAGGCCGGGCATGTTGGTCGCGACCACGGCGGCGGCAATGCCCAGGCCGGTGCGACCAAGGAACTCGCGGCGACTGATCGAGCCGTTCTGCCAGCTGCGCAGGGTTTTTATAAAAGTCTTCTGGTCCATAGCACGCTCCACATCCGGTTGATGAAACGAATCGATGATTTACAGCGCCATGGCCAGGCCATTGGCGTGATCCCAGCCGACGCGAACCGCTGCGCCGTGTTCGAATGCATTGGCGCCGTGGTCCTGATGGCGCGGCACCCGCACGCACACCACGCCGAAGGCTTGGGTGCGCACGCGGTATTCGGTGGAATTGCCCAGGTAGATACGATCTTCGACGCAGCCCGGCAGCTTCACTTCGCGGCTCATTTCGGTGTCGGCGCCGGCAATGCTGATCAGCTCCGGGCGCACGGCGATGCAACCGGCCGCGTTGGCGCTCAGGCCTTTACCCGTAGGTGTCAGCGGGCTGGTCAGCTCCAGCCCTTGCTCGGTGCGCAGCACCACCGAATGGCCGTTGAGTTGGCGCACGGTGCCGTCGAACAGGTTGGACTCACCGATGAAATCAGCCACGTAGCGACTGGCCGGAGCTTCGTAGAGCCGCTCCGGGGTGGCGGTCTGGATGATCGAGCCGCTGTGCATCACGCTGATGCTGTCACTCATCGACAGAGCTTCTTCCTGGTCGTGGGTGACCAGCACGAAGGTGATGCCGACCTCCCGTTGCAGGCGCAGCAGTTCCGATTGCATCTCCTTGCGCAACTTGCGATCCAGCGCGGCCAGCGGCTCGTCGAGCAGCAGCACCGTCGGCTTGTTGACCAGGGCGCGGGCGAGGGCGACGCGCTGTTGCTGACCACCGGAAAGCTCGCTCGGCTTGCGCTGGCCGAAGCCGCTCAGGCGCACCATCTCCAGCGCTTCATCGGCCATGCGCAGTTGCTGTTTTTTGTCCGGGCGGGGCGTGCGATAGCGCAAGCCATAGGCAATGTTTTGCGCCACGGTCAGGTGCGGGAACAGCGCGTAATGTTGGAACACCATGTTCACCGGCCGCTCGAAGGCCGGCACACCGGCGACGTTTCTACCCGCCAGACGGACCTCGCCGCTGGTGGGCTGCTCGAAGCCGGCGATCATGCGCAGGGTGGTGGTCTTGCCACAACCCGAGCCGCCGAGAAAGGAATGAAACGAGCCACGCCGCACCGCGAAATCCAGACCGCTGACGGCCTGCACCTCGCCATAGCGTTTGACCACATTGCAGAATTCGATATCGCTTGGCGGGGTGTTGTTCACGAGACGGGCTCCCTTGCAGTGATGAATCAGTGCGTCGGGGGCCAAACTAGCAATCGGGGTTTTGCGGTGTATATATCCCTTGGGGGATAGGAACAGCTTGCTGTAGGAGCGGGTGCCCGCTTGCGGTACGCTCGCGATGAACGCAAGAGCGCCGCCAATCATCCAGTAATCACGCATGATCGTTAACGACCATCGTCAGAACGCCGCCCGGAGCGAGCGCTTACACAAAATTCAGATGCGTGTTTAAAAACACCCGGAGTTACTTCGTGAAGGCTACACCACCTTGCGTCGTTGCCTACAGGTACGCCAGAATCCGCCGGCTTGTGTGTCTAGAACGTGGATTTTATTGTTCCCCGTCGCTGAAAACAGCGATCGGGTTTGGTAGCCCGAGTTCGTTCTAGGCGCATTACGCCACCTTGATGCAGTCATTTTTTTGGGCTGTGTTTTTTATGGTGGTCATGCGCGGGGCTCCCTTGCGGGCGCCGGGTTCTAGTGCGACCGGTCTACCAACCCGCGTATGGCCGCCACCCTTCGTTTGGTAGCGAGGGTGATGGCTCCTTACTATTCGCGCTAGAGGTTCATTCCATGTTCAAGGTCACGCCCAATCCGCCCGACACCGATCCGGAATCCCCGTCCGAAAGCCTCGATTCAAACAAACTCAACGAAGCCGCCGAGCATTCGCTCAACCCCGGCCCCTGCATCATGGCCACCCCGCGCAAGCCCGGCACGATGTTCATCGTCAATCCCGAACTCAATACCGAAACCCTGCTGGTGCACGCCTGCGAGTCGCTGGCATCGGCCAATGTCATGGCCAACGATCTGGTGGATCATCTGGAGGGGACGAGCCGCAATGCGCTGTTGGGTATTGCGCAGGTGATCATGTTGGGGGAACTGGCGGTGAATCGGGCGCTGGATCGGCTTGATCCGCCCTGACCACAATCTCCAGATCACCGACAGACCTGTGTGCGAGCAAGCTCGCGATGGCGGTGTGTCAGGCAACATCGATGTTGAATGTGCCGGCCTCATCGCGAGCTTGCTCGCTCCTACATCTATGGTTACCCCCTTTTCTGCAATACTGTTTTTGATGTTGTGTTTGGCTTGCTTTCATCTATCCGGCGTCTGAGTGGGGGTGT
>NZ_NEHO01000037.1 GCF_002113375.1 Pseudomonas sp. R37(2017)
GCGACCATTGCCAATGTTGGCACCCTGGTCATCGGCGCCAACGGGACCTACACCTTCACGCCAGCCGAAAACTACAACGGCAACGTGCCGACGGTGAGCTACACCGTCACCGACGGCTCCGGCAGCAACGTCACCTCGACCCTGACCATCAACGTCACCCCGGTCGATGACAGCTTCACCGACCTCAGTGAAAGCGTGAGCACCGCCGAAGACACCGCCATCTCTGGCAGCGTCCTCACGGGCACGAGCAGTGTCGACGGACCGGTCAGTGTGGTGAATTTCACCATTGGTGAAACCACCTACGCCGCCGGCAGCACCGCGACCATTGCCAATGTCGGCACCCTGGTCATTGGCGCCAATGGCGCCTACACCTTTACCCCGGATGCCAACTACAACGGCAGCGTGCCCACCGTCAGCTACACCGTCACCGACGGTTCCGGCAGCAACGTCACCTCGACCCTGACCATCAGCGTCACCCCGGTCGATGACAGCTTCACCGATATCAGTGAAAGCGTGACCACCGCCGAAGACACCGCCGTCAGCGGCAGTGTGTTGACCGGCACCTCGAGCGTCGATGGCCCCGTCAGTGTGGTGAACTTCACTATTGGTGAAACCACCTACGCTGCGGGCAGCACGGCGACCATCGCCAACGTCGGCACCCTGGTGATCGGCGCCAACGGCGCCTACACCTTCACCCCGGACGCCAACTACAACGGCAACGCGCCGACGGTGAGCTACACCGTCACCGACGGCTCGGGCAGCAATGTCACTTCGACCCTGAACATCAGCGTTACCCCGGTCGACGACAGCTTCACCGACCTCAGCGAAAGTGTGACCACCGCCGAAGACACCGCCGTCAGCGGCAGCGTCCTCACGGGCACAAGCAGCGTCGACGGGCCGGTCAACGTGGTCAATTTCACCATTGGTGAAACCACCTACGCCGCTGGCAGCACGGCGACCATCGCCAATGTCGGCACCCTGGTCATTGGCGCCAACGGCGCCTACACCTTCACCCCGGACGCCAACTACAACGGCAGCGTGCCGACGGTGAGCTACACCGTCACCGACGGCTCGGGTAGCAACGTCACTTCGACCCTGAACATCAGCGTCACCCCGGTCGATGACAGCTTCACCGATATCAGTGAAAGCGTGACCACCGCCGAAGACACCGCCGTCAGCGGCAGCGTGCTCACGGGCACCTCGAGCGTTGATGGCCCGGTCAGCGTGGTGAACTTCACTATTGGTGAAACCACCTACGCCGCGGGCAGCACGGCGACCATCGCCAACGTCGGCACCCTGGTCATTGGCGCCAATGGCGCCTACACCTTTACCCCTGCCGAGAATTACAACGGCAACGTGCCGACGGTGAGCTACACCGTCACCGACGGCTCCGGCAGCAACGTCACCTCGACCCTGACCATCAGCGTCACCCCAGTCGACGACAGCTTCACCGACCTCAGTGAAAGCGTGAGCACCGCCGAAGACACCGCCATCTCTGGCAGCGTCCTCACGGGCACGAGCAGCGTCGATGGCCCAGTCAGTGTGGTGAATTTCACCATCGACGGTGTGGCCGGCACGTTCAACGCCGGCCAGACCGCGACCATCGCCAACGTCGGCTCCCTGGTCATCGGCGCCAACGGCGCCTACACCTTCACCCCGGACGCCAACTACAACGGTAGCGTGCCAACCGTGAGCTACACCGTCACCGACGGTTCGGGCAGCAACGTCACCTCGACCCTGACCATCAACGTCACCCCGGTCGATGACAGCTTCACCGACCTCAGTGAAAGCGTGAGCACCGCCGAAGACACCGCCATCTCTGGCAGCGTCCTCACGGGCACGAGCAGTGTCGACGGACCGGTCAACGTGGTCAATTTCACCATTGGTGAAACCACCTACGCCGCTGGCAGCACGGCGACCATTGCCAATGTCGGCACCCTGGTCATTGGCGCCAACGGGACCTACACCTTCACTCCAGCCGAAAACTACAACGGCAACGTGCCGACGGTGAGCTACACCGTCACCGACGGCTCCGGCAGCAATGTCACCTCGACGCTGAACATCAGCGTCACGCCGGTTAACGACAATTTCACCGACGCCAGTGAAACGGTCTCGACCCTGGAAGACACGGCCTTGACCGGCAGCGTACTAACCGGCACTTCGAGCGTCGACGGGCCGGTCAGCGTGGTCAACTTCACCATCGAAGGTGTGACGGGCACTTTCAATGCCGGTCAGACCGCAACCATTGCCAACGTCGGTACTCTGGTGATCGGTGCCAACGGGACCTATACCTTCACCCCGGCCGCCAACTACAACGGCACGGTACCGACGGTTACTTACACCGTCACCGACGGTGATGGACCGAACGACACCTCGACCCTGAACATCAGCGTCACCCCGGTTAACGACAATTTCACCGACGCCAGTGAAACGGTCTCGACCCTGGAAGACACGGCCCTGACCGGCAGCGTCCTCACCGGCACTTCGAGCGTCGACGGCCCAGTCAGCGTGGTCAGCTTCACCATCGACGGTGTGGCTGGCACATTCAACGCCGGCCAGACCGCGACCATAGCCAACGTCGGCACTCTGGTCATCGGTGCCAACGGCGCCTACACCTTCACCCCGGCCGCCAACTACAACGGCACGGTGCCGACCGTTACCTACACCGTCACCGACGGTGATGGACCCAACGACACCTCGACCCTGAACATCAGCGTCACGCCGGTTAACGACAATTTCACCGACGCCAGTGAAACGGTCTCGACCCTGGAAGACACGGCCCTCACCGGCAGTGTGCTCACCGGCACCTCAAGCGTCGACGGCCCAGTCAGCGTGGTCAACTTCACCATCGACGGTGTGCCTGGCACGTTCAACGCCGGCCAGACCGCGACCATTGCCAACGTCGGCACCCTGGTGATTGCAGCCAACGGCGCCTACACCTTCACCCCGGCCGCCAACTACAACGGCACGGTGCCAACGGTCACCTACACCGTCACCGACGGTTCCGGACCGAACGACACCTCGACCCTGAACATCAGCGTCACCCCGGTCGACGACAGCTTCACCGACGCCAACGAAACGGTCTCGACCCTGGAAGATACCGCCCTCACCGGCAGCGTCCTCACTGGCACGAGCAGCGTCGATGGCCCTGTCAGCGTGGTCAACTTCACCGTTGGTGGAACCACCTACGCCGCCGGCAGCACGGCGACCATCGCCAACGTCGGCACCCTGGTGATCGCAGCCAGCGGGGCCTACACCTTCACCCCGGCCGCCAACTACAACGGTACGGTGCCGACCGTCAGCTACACCGTCACCGACGGTTCGGGACCCAACGTCACCTCGACTCTGAACATCAGCGTCACGCCAGTCGATGACCCGAGCGTGTTGGCTGCTGACGTCAAGACCACCCTTGAGGACAAGGTCGCCACCGGTAACGTTCTGACCAATGACCGCGATGTGGACAATGTTCTCAGCGTGACCAAGTTCACGATTGGTGGCATCGAGTACAGCGCGGGGGCTACTGCCATCCTCGCAAACGTGGGCAGGCTGACGCTCGGTGCCAACGGTGACTACAGCTTTACCCCTGCCGACAATTGGAGTGGCAAGGTTCCGACGGTGACCTACACCACCAATACCGGTTCAAGCACCACGCTGGACATCAGTGTGACCGCGGTCGCGGATACACCGATCGTGTCCGCCACCACAGCTCAAGTGACCGAGAACAGCAGCATCGCGTTGGGCCTGAAGGTAACGTCAGTGGACACTGATGGCTCTGAAACCCAGACCATTACTTCGATCGGCGGCATCCCGGCGGGTGCGACCCTGACCGATGGCGTGCACACATTTACCGGTACAACCGGTAATGGCGTCGTCGACCTCAGCGGGTGGGATGTGAGCAAGTTGAGCTACACCCCGGCACCGTACGCCAGCGGTACCAACACGCTGACAGTCACCGCAGTCTCGACCGAGAGCACCGGCGATTCGGCCAGCAATACGATGCAGATTCCGATCACGATCAATCCCGCGGTCTATAACCCGGTCACTGCTACCGCAGGCAATGACAATGTCACAGGCACCGATGGCAATGACATCATGGTGGCCGATATCGGTGGGCTGACGGTCGTACCGGGTCAGAACTACAACATCGCGTTCATGGTCGACAGCTCGGGCAGTATGGGCGATGCCTCCATGGCAGCGGCGAAGCAATCCCTGGAAGCGGTGTTTACCTCGCTGATCGCCAGTGCGACTTCGAAAAACGCGAATCCGGGCGTTGTGAAAGTGTTCCTCGTGGACTTTGACACGACGGTTAAACAATCGATTTCGGTCGACTTGTCCAGCAAGGATGCCCTGGCGAACTTGAAGTCGGTTCTCGAAAGCATGAAATCGGGTGGATACACCAACTACGAGGACGTGTTCAAGACCACCGCCAACTGGTTCTACAGCGCTGAAGCGAAGAGCAACACGAATGCGATCAATCTCACCTACTTCATTACCGACGGTGAACCAACCGCCTACACCATTAATGAACAGACCAACCCGGTCGTCGTCGACTTCAAGTCGAACAGCGCCACGGACCTGACGCTGGACAGCCTGTTGAAACTGGGCGACTACAAGCCTGGCAATGCGTTCAACACAGTGATCGGCGGTGTCTCGCGCACGTTGGTCGACGCCAATGGCGTTGTGTACAAATGGAGTGAGGACAACAAGGGCAACTGGGATTCTTCCAAGATCAATGGCGTGACACTTCATGCGCAAGGTGACGGCACTTATGAGCTGTCGAGCAACGGTGGCGATGGTTCCGTCGACAGAACCAGTACCACTAACGCCGCAGCGGCATTTGCCCTGCTGGCCGCTGCCCACTCCACCGTGCAAGCCATCGGCCTGAACAATGACGTCAAGGAAAGCGATCTGGCGCCGTACAACACCACCGACGGCAAGCCGCTGGCCAACATCAACCCATCGGATCTGGCCAACGCGATCCTGGGTCATAGCGAGGCCACACTGCCGGGCAAAGACACCATCAGCAGTGGTGAAGGCAATGACATCATCTTCGGCGACCTGGTGAGCTTCAACAGCGTCACCGGCGAAGGTTACGCCTCGCTGCAGGCGTTCGTGGGTCTGCAGACCGGGGTCGAAACCAACCAGGTCACAGCAAGTAACGTGCACCAGTACATCACCGAGCACTACAGTGTGTTCGATGTGTCTGGCGCTCAGGATGGTGCCGATACACTGCTGGGCGGTGCCGGCAATGACATCATCTTTGGCCAGGGTGGCGACGACAAACTCTACGGTGGCACCGGCAATGACATCCTGCTTGGCGGAACCGGAAATGACTTGCTGGACGGCGGCGACGGCAATGACATTCTCCTGGGCGGAAAGGGCGATGACACCCTGACTGGCGGTTTGGGTGGCGACACCTTCGTCTGGAAAGCGGGCGACACCGGCAACGACGTGATCAAGGACTTCAAGGCCAGCGAAGGTGACCGGATCGACCTGCGCGATCTGTTGCAGGGCGAAACCGGCAGCACCATCGACAACTTCCTGAAGATCTCCACGGTCGATGGCGTATCGTCGCTGCAAGTCAGCACAACCGGCCAGTTCAACTCGGGCAATGCGGCCGCCGCCACACCGGACGTGACGATCAAACTGGAAGGCAACAACTGGTCGAGCGCCAACCTGCATAACCTGATTGCCGGTAGCGACCCGACCATCAAGATCGATCACAACAACAGCTGATGCACGAAAACGGCCGCCCTTCTGGGGCGGCCGTCACGTTTGTGTCCACTGCCCGGTGACGATTTCGTCGCCGCGCCACATACTGGCACGCAGTTGACCTATGCTGCTGACAGCACGACGCTGGCTCAATTCGAGGGATGCTCAATGTTTTACGTGCAACGCGATGCGCAGGGCCTGTTGGTACGCGTGGAACCGGCCTCCTACGCCGAGGCCACGGAAACGCTGCCGGCCGACCATCATGAAATCCAGAGCTGGTTTGCCGACGCGGCGGTGGAGAAGAGCCTCAAACAGCTCAAGCAGAGCGACTTTGAAATGATTCGGGTACTCGACGACCTGATTCAGGTGCTGACCCAGAAAGGCGTGATCCGTGTCACCGACCTGCCACCGGCGGCCCAGGCCAAGCTGATGGACCGGACCCAGGCGCGTGAGGCACTGGGTGGGCTGAGTCAGCTGATCGATGAAAATGAAAGCGGGTTGATCTGATCATCGATCTTCAGTGACTGTTCCAGCCTCATCGCGGGCAACCCGCGATGACGGCGTCACCGACAACCCGGCTCCAAGCGTTACTTCCAGGGCTTGGGCTCGCCGAACAACTGGCCCTGCACACCGTATAGCCCCATCTCGCGTATCACTGCCAACTCACCCTCTGTCTCGACCCGCTCGGCAATCAGCGGCAAGTCAATGCTGTGCGCCGCTCGCTGGATCGCCTCGATGAACAGGCGTTTGTCACTCTCCAGATCAATCGAGCGAATGTAGCTGCCGTCGATCTTCAGGTACGCCAGCCCCAGCCGTGCCAGGTTGCCGATCATGCTGAAGCGCCCGCCAAAACGCTGCAGGCTCAGGGAGAAGCCGAGTTCGCGCAGGCGCCGGGTCAATTGCTCCAGCACCGCCTGGTCAGGCAGTTGCTCTTCGCCAATCTCCAGGGTCAGGCGCGGACCGAGGTTGGAGTGCGCGCGCAGTATCTCGAAGATTTTGTTTTGCGCCTGTGAGTCACCCAGGGTGGCCGACGATAGATTCAGCGCCAGCGACTCTTCATGCCCACTCATTTGTTCCAACACCCGCTCGAGCATCAACCGATCCAGGCGCGCAGTCCAGCCGAAGCGCTCCAGCCAAGGCAGAAAGCGCCCGGCCGGGATGGTCTGGCCGTGTTCATCGAGCAGTCGCGACAACACTTTGTAATGCAGCACCAATTGCGTGTCCTGAGCGGCCACGACCGGTTGGAAATACAACTCGAAACGCTGCTGGGTCAGCGCCTGGTCGAGCATGAGGTGCCAGGCATGGTGATCGTCGCCGACACTGGCCGCGAGGCTGTGTTCGATAAAGGCCCAGTTCTGCTCGCCCTGACCTTCTGCCTGTGCCAGCGCCTGATCGCCGAGGCTGAGCACGGTTTGCGGTGAATCGCCGTGAGCAAAGGGAGCCAGACCGATAGACGCCACGGCAGCCACATCGGTGGCACCGGTCGCGTGAAGGCTGGCCAAGGCATTGTCGAGGTTCTGTGCCAGTTGCAACGCCTCTTCACGCACCAGCCCTGGCGCCAGCACGGCAAACTCGCCACCACGGATACGGGTCACCAGGTTCTGGGTTTCCGGGTATTTGGCGCACTCGCGAGACAGTTGCTCACCGACGGCCTTGAGCACTTCATCGGTACGCTGACCACCGAGACGCTGGTTGAGGCCGGCAAGATCCTTGACCCGCAACAACAGCAGGTAACCGGAACTGGCCTGCTCCGGGTTGCTCACCCGCGCATTCAGTTGCATCTCGAAATATCGGCGGTTGGCCAACCCGGTCAACGAATCCTGATAGGACTCGACCCGCAGTTTTTCACTGCGCTCGGCCTGCTCCTGGAACAGCGCCTTGAGCTTCTCGACCATCTGGTTCATGGCCTGCACGACCCGACGAAGCTCGGGCGTGCGCGGCAGTTGCGGCAGGCTGAGGAATTCCCGCCGGGCGATGGCATGAGATTGTTGGACCATGTAGTCCAGCGGTCTCAATTGCTGACGCAGCAACAGCGCGCCGAGTACCGCGCTGACTGCGCCGCATAGCAGCAGCCAGCCCAGGCTGCCCAATGCGCTTTGCCACAACTTGGCCAACGCAAACATCGGGTGGCTGACGACCTCGACCCGGGCCGCCTGCTCCCAGCCGCGACTGACGATCGCATCACCACCGGCAGGCTCCAGGCCGATCAGTTTGACGAACCAGTCCGGAACGTTGTTGACCGCCGGAATGCCCGTGCGCTCGACCAGGGTCTGGTCAGTCTTCAGATCGACCACGCGAATGCTCGCGTAGTAACCGCTGTCGAAGATCGAGCTGACCAGCAACTCGACCATCGCCGGGTCGTCGATATTGGGTGTCAGGGAAAGCGCCAGCGCCGTCGCGGCGTCCTGGGCATGGGAGCGTAACTGGTTGACGTACTGAGTGCGCGAGCTCTCCAGACTGACCATGAAACTGCCGGTGAAGGCGACCACCAGGAACAGACAGATAGCAATCAACAGCTGTTTGAACAAAGACATCTGAGCACGTGCTCCTAGTTAGTCGTCTCGACCGGAAATCCTTCGGCCTGCATTTTCTTCAACACGTCCTGCCAGCGCGACAGACGCTTGGTATCGCCGACCTTTTTGTTGCCCTTGGTACCCGGCAACCACAATCCCTCTGCGTTGAAAGAGTAGACCGGCAGCAAATCCTTTCGTTGGCTGGCCGGCTTGATTGCATCAATCAGGCTGTCGAGCACCAGCGGCTCGGCTTCCGGACTCGAGTAGTAGGTCAACACCATGTGCGCGCGGTTCTGGGTCAGTGCCTTGACGTAGGTAATACGCAGCTTTTCACTGGCCACGCCGAGGTGACGCAGGCTGAAGTACTTGGCAATAGCGTAGTCTTCACAGTCGCCAGCGCCTTTCCAGAGGGCTTCGATCGGGGTTTCCCAATAATCGACCTCATGCCACAGATCGATGTCTTCAACGTATCGCAGCTGTTTGTTGAAGAAGCGATTGACCACGTTGAGCTGTTCCACCTCGCCGATCTGCTTCTGGCTGGCCAGCAAGTATTGCCAATCATTAATGCGCTGCTGACCTTCTCCCAAAGGTCCGTACAATGCCTGCGCCCGCCGGCTGATCAGGGAAAAGTCCCAATCGGCACTCAAGCTGCCCAGCATCACGCCAGCCAGCAGCAACGCGCTGCACAGCCAACGTAAAATCCGGGGGATCGTTAAACATGCCGCCAATGCGAAGCATCCTGGGTAGGCAGGAGAGAGTCGTTCGAATGGTGAAGGTTAGACCGGAAAAAGACAATGGCACAGTGAGATCACTGGGGGCGCGCTAAACTGTAGGAGAAGCACTCGTTCACTTGTTTGACAAGCCGTCAGCCAGTTACTAGTGTTTTTTGGATCCAAAAAACCGTCATTCAGGGTGCGTTTAGTGACACAAAAGCCCAACCCTCTCAGCAGTATCAAGGTCAACGGGCCAATTCCCGCACATCTGGCACGCTCGGTGATCGAAGAAACCCTGCGCTCGGCGATACTCGACGGGCGCATTCCCTGCGGTGCAGCCCTGCGTCAGCAAGACCTCGCCGACCTGTTCGGCGTCAGCCGCATGCCCGTACGCGAAGCCTTGCGCCAGCTGGAAGCACAATCGTTGCTCAACGTGGTTGCCCATAAGGGAGCCGTGGTCGCGCCGCTGGTCCAGGGCGACGCAGTGGAAACCTACGCGTTGCGCATCCTGCTGGAGTCCGAAGCCTTGCGCCTCTCGGTACCATTGCTCCAGGACGAAGATCTCGAACAGGCTACCCGTTACATCGACGAACTCGAAACGGAAAGCGACTACACCGAAATCGGCCGGCTCAACCGTCTTTTCCACATGGCGCTCTACTGCCGGGCGCCCAATCGACGGCTGTTGAAACTGGTCGAAGACGGTCTGAAGGAGGAAGAGCGGTTCCTGCGTTTCAACCTGGAAGCCATGGGCCTGGGCAAACTGTCCCAGGCTGATCACCAGGCATTGTTACGGGCGGCTGAAGACCGGGACGTCGAAGGCTCCGTAAAGCTGCTCGAACACCATCTGAACCGCGCGGTCGAGGTCATTACGCGTTACCTCAACAGCCCTGAAGTCCAGGCCAAAAACACGTCGAAGTAACCCGCGGTTGCAACGCCGGGGGAGGTGCAATGCCGGGATCGCGTCACTTGCCGCACATTCCCAGGCCCCACACCACAGCGCCCTCGCTGCGCCCTATTACCCCTGAAATGACAAAACCCCTGTCTGCGTTAGCAGACAGGGGTTTTGGAATTCAATCTTGACGATGACCTACTCTCACATGGGGAAACCCCACACTACCATCGGCGATGCATCGTTTCACTTCTGAGTTCGGGATGGGATCAGGTGGTTCCAACGCTCTATGGTCGTCAAGAAATTCTGTGACCAGCCCGTTAGAAATTTAACGTGCCGGTGAAAACGTGTGACTTCTACTAAAACAAAACCCCTACCTGCCTGCGCAGATAGGGGTTTTGGAATTTAATCTTGACGATGACCTACTCTCACATGGGGAAACCCCACACTACCATCGGCGATGCATCGTTTCACTTCTGAGTTCGGGATGGGATCAGGTGGTTCCAACGCTCTATGGTCGTCAAGAAATTCGGGTACTGAGT
>NZ_NEHO01000038.1 GCF_002113375.1 Pseudomonas sp. R37(2017)
CGATAGCAACGTTGTTCATGGCAATGATCTCCGATTAGCCCCCTGTGAAAGCTTAGTGAGCGATCACAGGGGGTGCGGCGGGGGTAGCCATTTCATTAGTGATTTGGGCAGTTCGCAGACCGCTGAACCTGTAGGAGCGAGCATGCTCGCGATGGCGGTGTGTCAGGCAACATCGATGTTGAATGTGCCGGCCTCATCGCGAGCTTGCTGCTCCTACAGTGATTTGGGCAGTTCGCAGATGTTGCGTACGGCCACTGAACCTGTAGGAGCGAGCTTGCTCGCGATGGCAATGTTGAATGTTCTGCCGCTTTCGCGAGCAGGCTCGCTTCCACAGGGACTTGCGTATACCCACAGGTCTCAGGCTTGTAGCTTGAGGCCCGAAACTGGCAACGGATCCTCCGTCAACTCCCGTATAAACAGCCCCAGCAATTCCGACTGGCTGCCAATCCCCAGCTTGGCGTAGATGTTCTTGCGGTGAATCTTCACCGTGCCGGCGCTGATGTTGAGTTGTTCGGCCACCGAGGCACTGGAGTGGCCGCGCAGCAGCAGTTGAACGATTTCCTGCTCGCGGCCGGTGAGGATGTGCGCGCCGAAGTGGTCGAAGGCTTCGCGGATCTTGAAGTCCAGGTCCTGCGCCGGTCGCGGTTGCTGGGCCTGACGCAAGCGCCAGGCTTCGTTGATGACCTGTTCGACCACGGCTTGCGCGCATTCGACCAACTGCATTTCGTCCCGGCTGAAGGCGCAACTGGCACTGGAGCGCATCAGCGACAACACTGCCGTGGCACCGTTGCCGAGGTCGACAAAGAACGCCACTTCCTCGGCTAGGCCGGTTTGCTGGTAATAGGTCAGGAAATATTCACCAAGGTAGAAATGGTCGGGGGCGAACTGGCGCAGGCGCCACAATCCCGGTGCCTGCCCGCGTGTACAAGCCAGGTAGAACGGATCGAGCAGGTAAGGCCCGCACTGATAGTCGTCGACATATACCGCACGCTTGTCCGCCGAAAACGTATCGAACAACGCCAATGGCCGGTGATTGCCTTCGTAGACAAACAACACGAAATGATCGACCGGGCAGATTTGCCGGATCCAGTGGCTCAGCCCCGACAGTCGCGCATGCCCGGCAGGCAGGTCGAGCAGGTGGGCGACTCCGGTGGTCCAGACTTTCAGTTCCTTGGGACGCATGGCGGCTACAGGCAGCAGAAGATGGCCTTTGGATGCACAAAGTACGCCATGGCGGTTTTGCCCGTGTGGCGCGGGGTGGCGGGCGGCAAGGCGTTCAAAAGACGCACCGCACTGGGGCCGGGGTGTTACCGAGTGCTACAGGGCTGGTAGCAAAAGTGATCGGGTGGATGTCATGGGACGGTTGTCTTGCCTCCAGTCTTGCGTCAGCCGCAGCATGGGGTGCGACGAGCAGTGTTAAGGTGTTGCTCCTGGCCCCGGTGGCCGATACACAACAATGATCATGGACAGGGGGCACCGCCAGCCTATGCAGCCGATTTCTACCCGACAACACTGGATTTCAACTCCGCACGGTCAACTGTATGCGCAGTGCTGGAGCCCGCTCGAAGTGCATGGCGCGCCCATTGTGCTGCTGCACGATTCGTTGGGTTGCGTGGCCTTGTGGCGCGATTTTCCCGAACGCCTGGCCCAGGCAAGCGGGCGCCGGGTCATCGCCTATGACCGGCTCGGCTTCGGGCGTTCAGCGGCCCACCCAGGCACACTGGCGCCCGGGTTTGTCGAGGACGAAGCCACAGGCGGTTTTCAGGCCCTGTGCGAGCAACTCGACCTGAGTGAATTCGTGGTGCTGGGTCACAGCGTGGGCGGCGGCATGGCCGTCGCCTGTGCCGCGGCGCATGCCCAGGCTTGCCAGGGGCTGATTACCGAGTCTGCACAGGCGTTTGTCGATGTGCTGACACTGGAGGCGATTCGTGTGGCTGATCGGCAGTTCGCCGAGCCTGGCCAGTTGCAGCGCCTGCAGAAGTACCACGGTGATAAAGCCCGTTGGGTCTTGCGGGCGTGGGTGGACACCTGGCTGTCCGAGGCTTTCAGCCAATGGAATCTGGATGCCCGGCTGCCGCAGGTTCAGTGCCCGATGCTGGTCTTGCACGGTGATCAGGACGAGTACGGTTCGTTGCATCACCCCCGGCACTTTGCCGAACGAGCGCGCGGCAAGGTGAACCTGCATGTTTTCGAGAACTGCGGACATGTGCCTCACCGTGAGCACCCGGAGGCGGTGCTCGCCGTGATCGGTGCGTTTCTGGCGGGGTAGCCGCTGGCGCGCCCTTTCAGGAGAACACCCTTCTGGCAGTCACGCCCGCGACGGGCGTTGCCCAGTCGACGGCAACAACAGGGTCAGAATTCCCAGCAGCGGCAGGAAGGAGCACAGCGTGTACACGTACTCGATGCCATGGATATCCGCCAGATGCCCCAGCAGCGCGGCACCGATCCCGCCGAAACCGAACATCAGGCCGAAGAATACCCCGGCGATCATGCCCACGTTGCCGGGCACCAGCTCCTGGGCGAAGACCACGATGGCCGAGAAGGCCGAGGCGAGGATGAAGCCGATGATCATGCTCAGCACGCCCGTCCAGAACAGGTCGACGTAAGGCAGGGCGAGGGTGAAGGGCGCCGCACCAAGGATCGAGAACCAGATCACTCGCTTGCGGCCGATCCGGTCGCCGATCGGGCCACCAAAGAAGGTGCCCGCCGCGACAGCGCCGAGGAACAGGAACAGGTACAGCTGCGAACTGGCCACCGACAGGTCGAATTTCTCGATCAGGTAGAAGGTGAAGTAACTGGTGAAGCTGGCCATGTAGAAGTATTTGGAAAATACCAGCAGCGCCAGCACCACCAGGGCGAAGGTCACCCGCCGCTTCGACAGGCCGTGGGTGGCCTTGCTGCCTGGCTTGAGCTTGAACAGGTTCAGGTGATGGCGGTACCAGCGGCTCAGGCCGTATTGCACGAAGATCGCAAACACCGCGAACAGGCCGAACCAGGCGACGTTGCCCTGGCCATAGGGAATGATGATCGCGGCGGCCAGCAATGGACCGAAGGCGCTACCGGCGTTGCCGCCGACCTGAAAGGTCGACTGCGCCAGGCCATAGCGACCGCCCGAAGCCAGGCGCGCCACCCGCGAGGTCTCCGGGTGAAAGGTCGACGAACCGATGCCCACCAGCGCCGAGGCCAGGAGAATGGCCGGGAAGCTGCCGACCATCGACAGCATCAGAATACCGATCAGGGTGCAGACCATGCCGGCCGGCAGCAGCCACGGCTTGGGATGACGGTCGGTGTAGAAGCCGATCCAGGGTTGCAGCAGCGAGGCGGTGAGCTGGAAGGTCAGGGTGATCAGGCCGACCTGGGTGAAGCTCAGGCCATAGGTGGTCTTGAGCATCGGGTAGATCGACGGCAGCACGGCCTGGATCAAGTCGTTGATCAGGTGCGCCAGGGCACAAGCACCGATGACACGCATGACCAGCGGGCTGGCCTGGCCGGCAACCGAGGCGGTGGGCGAGGGTGAGCGGAGGGTAGTGGTCGACATAGGCGAGTTTCCGGATAAAAACGCGTACTGCGAACGCAAGGCGCAGCCAATTTCAGGGTTCGGCGTTATCCTAGGGGCCTCAAGGTCGCCCGTCTCGCGCAGCTCGGGCGTCGACTATCGCAAAAAGGGCGACATGATCAAGCCATTGCAGACATTTCTGGCGGAGATCGACCAAGGCGGCTGGAGCGTGCGCAGCAGTGCGACCGACTACCCGGAAAACTGGTTCATCGCACCGCACTCCCATGAAAAGCATCAACTGATCTACGCCATCGAAGGCGTGATGGTGGTGCATGCCGCCACCAGTCAGTGGACGGTACCACCGAGCCGTGGCATCTGGATGCCCAGTGGCGAGGTGCATTCGATTCGCTGTGTGGGGCCGATCAAGATGCGCAGCGTGTTTGTGCACCCTGACGCGAGCCCGGACCTGCCAACCGAAACCCGCGCGGTGAGTGTGTCCGCGTTGCTGAGTGAGCTGATCAAGGTCTCGGTGGATTTCGATTTCAATTGCCATCCGGACTCGCGGGAAGCCCGGGTGCTGCGGCTGATGCTGGATGAACTGACGATACTACCCACATTGCCCTTGAACCTGCCGCAGCCGACCGATCAACGTATCAAGCAGATCTGCACGGCGTTACAGCGTGATCCAGGGGATGGCTCGACATTGTCGGACTGGAGCGCGCGGTTGAGCCTCGACGCCAAAACCATCCAGCGCAGGTTTCGCAAGGAAACCGGCATGACCTTCGGCCAATGGCGCCAGCAAGCGCGATTGCTGCTGGCGCTGGAACGCATCGCCGTCGGCGGGAAGATCATCGATATCGCCGGGGAGCTGGGATACGACAGCCCGAGCGCGTTCACCACCATGTTCAAGAAACAGTTCGGCAAGACGCCGAGTGATTTTTTCAAGTGATGGAAAGGGTGTGCTCTTGAGCAAGAGAACACCCTGCGGTCACCGATTCGCTTTCAAACAAAAATCCGCAACAGTATCGTCGCCAGAATCACCGTCGCAGCCCCGCCAATGCGCGTGGAGATCTGCGCGAACGGCATCAGAGACATGCGGTTGGACGCCGACAGGATCGCCACATCCCCGGTGCCGCCCAGGCCGCTGTGGCAGCAGGTCACGATGGCCGATTCGATGGGGTACATCTTCATCAGGTTGCCGATGAAAAAACCGGCCACGGTCATCGCCACCACCACCGCGACGCAGACCAGCACATAGCCGACCGAGAACACCTTCACCACGCTGTCCAGCGGTACGTAGAGCATGCCCAGGCCAATCATCACCGGCCAGATGAAGGCGGCGGACACCAGCTTGTAGAAAGTGTTTGCGCCTTTCTCCAGTCTTTCCGGCAGCAGGCGAACGTACTTGAACAGCACCGCCGCGAGAATCATCATCACCGGGCCGGGAATGCCCGCGACTTTTTCCAGCAGGCCGCCAAGGACGAAGAACGCGCAGATCACCAGCACCCCGGCGCCCATGACGCGGAAGTCGACAAGGGAACCGTTGTCTTCCTTGACCTTGAATTTATCGTTCTCGTCCCTGGCGCGGATCAGCGAACCTTCGCCATTGATGGTCGGGCGTTTCAGCGCCAGGCGAGCGAGAAAACCGGCGCAGATGATCGCCACGATGTTGCCGACCACCGCGGCCGGCGCCAGTTGCGCCACGTAGATATCCGGCGTGCCGCCAAGGATCGTCGAGTACGCCAGCGACAGCGGCAGAATCCCTTCGCCGATCCCGCCGCCGATGATCGGCACGATGATGAAAAAGAACGTGTGGTGGAAGCTGTAGCCGACCAGTTTGCCAACCATCAAGCCGCTGACGACGGCCGCCAGGGTGCCGACCAGCAGGGGGATGAACATCCTGATCATGCCTTGAACCAGGATGAAGCGGCTCATGCCCAGAATGCTGCCGACCACAAGACTGGCGATCACGAAGTACAAAAAGTTGGCTTCCTTCATCAGCATTCTGGTCGCGTCGATCGTCGCCGGCCCGAAGAAGCCGTAGAACACCAGGATCGACGGCAGCATCAGGCACAGGATGGCGCCGCCACCGATTTCCTTGAGGATCGGCAGGCGCGAGCCCAGTTGGCCGAAGAACACGCCCATGGTCATGATCACGGCGAGGCCGCCGATCATGTTCTTGGGCAGGAAACCCAGGTGGGCGGAGAGAAAAACGATCAGGGCAATGCCAAGGAATATCGGCAGCGGGATGACACCGATTTCGTAGGCGCACAGGCTGCGCAGGCGTTGCACGAAACCGCCGTCGGCGGCGTTCAGAGTTTGCTCATAAGGTTTGTTCATGTCGCGCTTTCCTCATGTTGTTTTTATCGAGGATTCAGAAACCACGGTTGGCCGGGGATGGATTGCCACTCGGTAGATCGATGGTATCCTTCGCAAATATCGCAATAAACAGCGAAAGCATGAGGCTTATGAACACGAATCGTGATCAATTTCCGTTGCCTGAAGACCTCAAGGTGTTCCTCACCGTCGTGCGCAAAAACGGTTTCGCCAGCGCCGCCGAGGAACTGGGGTATTCGCCGGCTTACATCAGCAAGCGCATTTCCGTGCTGGAAACCACGCTCTCCACGCGCCTGCTGCACCGCACCACTCGACGCATCGCGCTGACGGACGACGGCGAGCGGGTGCGGGTATGGGCGGAGAAGTTGCTCGGTGACTTCGATGACTTCGTCGGTGAAATAGCCCAGGCGCGGCAACAGCCGATGGGCTCGCTGCACATCTGCAGCAGCTTCGGTTTTGGCCGCAATCATGTGGCGCCGGCGATCTGCGAGCTGTCGCAAACCTACCCCAGGCTTGAGCTGCGCCTGGACGTGTTCGATCGTGTGGTCGACATCGTCGGTGAGGGCTTTGACCTGGAAATTCGCGTGGGAGATGACCTGCCGAGCCAGCACCTGGGGCGAAAACTGGTGAGCAACCGGCGGGTGCTGTGTGCCACGCCCGAGTACCTGGAGCGGCGAGGTGTGCCGCAATCGCTGGCGGATTTGAAAGACCACGATTGCCTGGTGCTCAAGGAGCGCAACAACGCGTTCGGCGTTTGGAGCCTGACGAAGGACGGACAGGAAGAATCGGTGCGTGTCAGCGGACCGCTATCGTCCAACAACGGTGAGATCGTGTTGCAGTGGGCCTTGAGTGGCGGCGGGATCCTGTTGCGCTCGATGTGGGACGTGAAGCCGATGCTGGAGCAGGGGCGGTTGGTGCAAGTGCTGCATGAGTACACCCAGAGCGCCAACGTGTGGGCCGTGTACCCGACGCGGCTGAGCCAGTCGGCCAAATTGCGGGTCTGCGTCGAGTTTCTGGAACAGTATTTCCGGCATCTGTCGGTTGAATGAACCACCGACGATCCTGTAGGAGCGAGCATGCTCGCGATGGTCGTCAACGATACCGCGTGTTTACTGGTTAAACGCGGCGCCCTTGAGTCCATCGCGAGCGTGCTCGCTCCTACAGAATCCTTGTCAGCCCAACCAGGGATTTTCCGCCAGGTGCCGCGCTTCGAACTGGCGAATCTGCTCCGCACGTTGCAGCGTGGTGCCAATGGCATCCAGCCCCAGCAGCAACGATTGCTTGCGCAACTGATCGATTTCGAACGCAATCACATTGCCGTCCGCCAGTTCGATGGTTTGCTCCGGCAGGTTGACGCTGATTCGCGCCGTGGCCGGGTCGCTGACCGCTGCGGCAACCTGCTTGAGTCGATCCTCGGTCAGCTGAATCGCCAGTACTCCATTGCGCTGGCAGTTGTCGTAGAAAATGCCGGCGAAGCGGGTGCCGATCAGTGCGCGGATACCCACTTGCTTCAGGCCCCAGACCGCATGTTCACGGCTGGATCCGCAACCGAAGTTAGGCCCCACAACCAGAAAGGCGGCGTCGGTCCAGGCCGGTTGGTTAAGGATGAAGTCAGGATTGGCGGCGCCGGATGGCAGGAACCTCAGGTCAAAGAACAACCCCTTGTCCAGGCCCTTGCGATCAATGCCTTTGAGGAACTGCTTGGGCATGATCACGTCGGTGTCGATGTTGGCGGCCAGAAGCGGCGCGGCACTGCCGCTGACGATAGCGAAAGGTTGCATGGTTCAAGCCTCCAGCGCGAACGTGCGCACGTCGGTCAAGTGCCCGGTAATCGCTGCGGCGGCGACCATGGCCGGGCTCATCAAGTGGGTGCGCGCGCCGGCGCCCTGGCGTCCTTCAAAATTGCGGTTGGTGCTTGAAGCGCAGCGATCGCCGGGGGCGAGCACATCATCGTTCATGGCCAGGCACATCGAGCAACCGGACTGGCGCCATTCAAAACCGGCATCCAGGAAAATCTGCGCCAGGCCTTCGTCTTCGGCCTGGTCACGTACCAGGGTCGAGCCAGGAACGATCATGGCCCGCACGTGGGCCGCCACCCGCTTGCCGCGCACGACACGGGCGACATCGCGCAGGTCTTCGATGCGTGCGTTGGTGCAAGAGCCGATGAAGGCATGGCTGATCACCACGTCGCTCAGCGGCATGCCCGGTTCCAGGCCCATGTAGTTCAGGGCGCGTTGCATGCCCTGACGCAGTATCGGGTCCGGCTGCGCGGCGGGGTCCGGTACGTGAGCGCCCACCGGTGCGGCCTGATCGGGGCTGGTGCCCCAGGTGACCATGGGTTCCAGGGTGCCGACATCCAGGCTGACTTCACGATCGAACACCGCACCGGCGTCGCTGCGCAGGCCTCGCCATTTCGCGACGGCCTGTTCCCACAGTTGGCCTCGAGGGGCGCGGGGCTTGCGCTGCAGGTAGGCAAAGACCTTGTCGTCGGGGGCCATGAACGCACCCCGGGCGCCGGCTTCGACGGCCATGTTGCAGATGGTCATGCGCGCTTCGACGCTGAGGTCGTCGATGGCCGGGCCGGTGAATTCGATGGCGTAGCCGGTGGCGCCGGAAGCACCGATGTTTTCGATCAGGGCCATGATGATGTCCTTGGACGTCACGCCGGGGCCGAGCACGCCATTGACCGTTACGCGCATCGTCTTCAGGCACTTGTAGACCAGGGTTTGCGAGGCCAGCAGGTGTTCGATTTCCGAGGTGCCGATGCCGAAACCGAAGGCACCCAGGGCGCCGTAGGTGGTGGTGTGGCTGTCGCCGGCGGCAACGACCATGCCGGGCAGGATAAAGCCTTGCTCGGGGGCCACGACGTGCTCGATGCCCTGGCGCTTGTCCAGCACGTCGAACAGTTCGATGCCGAAGTCACGGCAGTTTTCTTCGAAGTAAGACACCTGAAGGGCGCCGCCGGCATCCGGCATCGCAGCAACGCGTGCCGGTGCCGTGGGGTTGACGTGGTCGACGACCGCCAGCGTCGCACCCGCACGCCATGCCTTGCGACCCGCATCGCGCAAGCCGCTGAAGGCTTGCGGGCTGGTGTATTCGTTGGCGACCTGGCGGTCGATGTACAACAGCACATGACCCTGATCGTCGAGGGCGCAAACGGTGTGACTGTCGATGTGTTTCTGGTAGAGCGTTCTGGGGCTGTGCATGGAGTGGGCTCTTGTTGTCAGGCGAGATCACGGAAACATGCCCACAGCATATTCGTCGCGAATCCTGCATCAAGCGCCATTGGGTGAAGGCATTGAACACGTTTTGTGAATTACACGGCGCTGTCCTGCGTAAAGAAACTACCTAGGACACTGCGGCAAATACCGTCACCGATGGGGTTCGTCTCAATATCCCGCCGGCAGGGGCTGGCATAGGCTGTGGGCTTTGAAAGCCGTTTGCCGGAGTCGCCATGGGTTTTTTTGAACTGATCACTTTTACCGTGCGCGTGCGCACTGTCGCGGACGCCCTGGCGCGCATCGAGACTGCGCTGAATGATCCGCAAGTCGGCGGCACATTGATGGGCTGCTGGGCCTCGGAGATCGGCCAGTTGAACCAGATTGCCGTGCTGCGCGGCTATGGGGACGAAAGCTTGCGACAAGCCGAGCGCGAGCGTTTCCTGCTGGGGGGCGAGGTCTTCGGTATCGGCGAATTCATCAGCGATCTGCGCATCGAAAACTACACGCTGTTTCCCTTCCTCGAACCCTTGAGCGCCGGCCAGCATGGTCCGTTCTATGAGTTGCGCGTCTACGACCTGGTCAGCAGTGGGTTGCAGCCGACCCTCGACGGCTGGAGCAAAGCCATCGAGGCGCGGACCGCCGAGCAGTATTCGCCGGTGTACGCGGCGTTTTACGCCACCGACGGTGCGCTGCCGCGCTATCTGCACATCTGGCCGTGGGCCAGCCTTGAGCAGCGCTTGCAGGTGCGCACCCAGGCGGTCGCCGACGGCGTCTGGCCGCCGGAAAACTCCGGCCCGCAACTGCGCGACATGCGCTCGACAATCTACCTACCCGCGAAGTTCTCGCCCTTGCAGTGACACCCAAGAGAATAAGGTCGACTGTAGGAGCGAGCACGCTCGCGATGGTCGTTAACGATAACGCGTGCTTACTGGCCAGACGCGGCGTTCTTGAGTCCATCGCGAGCATGCTCGCTCCTACAGGGGGACGCGTAGCGGCTCACGGCTATGGCGACGTGTGTCTCCCGCGTTCGCCTGGTGCTGTTCAGCCAAGAAAACAGTGTCGACTGTAGGAGCGAGCACGCTCGCGATGGTCGTTAACGATAACGCGGGCTTACTGGCCAGACGCGGCGTTCTTGAGTCCATCGCGAGCATGCTGTTCTGGTCAAGTTTTTCCGGACACCGATTACGGTGATCAAGCCGCCTGCTGCTCCATGGCTATTGGCGACAGGTAGTTGTTGTAGCTGTGGAGCCTG
>NZ_NEHO01000039.1 GCF_002113375.1 Pseudomonas sp. R37(2017)
GTGGTGGTGGCGGCGGCGGCAGCGGTGGTGGTGGCGGCAGCGGTGGCAATGGCGGCGGTGGCGGCAGTCACGGCGGAAGCGGCCACAGCGGCGACCATGGCAGCAACAGCGGCCATGGCAGTGCCAACAGCGGTTCGAGCCACTCCGGAACGGCTTCGTCCTCCGGGCGCAGCGGCACTCATGATGAACCCGGGGATGACCGTGGCGTCCACGCCAATGGCGAGCCCGGCGATGACCGCGGCGTCCACGCCAATGGCGAGCCCGGTGATGACCGCGGTGTCCATGCCAACGGCGAGCCCGGTGATGACCGCGGCGTCCATGCCGAGCCCGGCGATGACAAAAGGAGCTGAAGCCTACTGACTTCCATACAACACAAAACCCTGTGGGAGCGAGCCTGCTCGCGAAGGCGTTGTGTCATTCAACACTGAAGTCGTCTGACACTCCGCCTTCGCGAGCAGGCTCGCTCCCACAGGGGTCAATGTGAGTCACACATCAGCCACTCTACAGCCCACCCTCGGACTGATCCAATTCCTCGCGCAAAAACTCGACCAGCGCCTGCACCGGCCGCGAACTCTGCCGGTGTTGCGGATAGACCGCCGACAACGTCAGCGGCTCGGGCCGCCAATCCCCCAGCACTTGTACCAGCCGTCCATCCTGCAGGGCCGAGCCGACGATGAACGTCGGCAAATACGTGACCCCCAGGCCAGCGATGGCCGCGTCCTTGAGTAATTCACCGTTGTTGACCCGCATCCGCCCGCCGACATTGACGCTCAATGGCTTGCCCTGCCCCGCAAAACGCCATTGCACCTGGCGACCATGGCCGTAGGGCAGGCAGTCATGACCGTGCAAGTCTTCAGGTTTGAGCGGTGTGCCGCGCTCGGCCAGGTACGCGGGGCTTGCGCAGTACACCCGTTCAATGGAGGCAATGCGTCGGGCGATCAGTGTCGAGTCTTCCAGTGTGCCGATGCGCAATGCCAGGTCGTAGCCTTCACCGAGCAAATCCACGGGACGATCGCTCAAATCCATCTCTACGGTCACGTCGCGATAGCGCTGCAAAAACACCGGCAACAGGCACCCCAGATGCGCCAGTGCGAACGACAGCGGCGCACTCACACGCAGGGTCCCGCGTGGCTCGGTGGTCTGGCCGGCAATGCCCTGCTCCACTTGTTCGACTTCATTGAGCAGGCGCAAGGCTGACTCGTAATAACTCTGCCCAAGCGGCGTGACATCCAGTCGCCGGGTCGAGCGATTGAGCAAGCGCACGCCCAGGCGCTCTTCGAGTTGCATCAAGCGGCGGCTGACAAACTGCTTGGACAGGCCCAGTTGATCAGCGGCTGCGGTGAAGCTGCCGGAGTCCATGACCTGGCAAAAAATTCGCATATCTTCGAAAGGGTTCATTGTCACATCCCGGTTGACAGTCAGACACTTTATAGCGGCTTTTTCCCTTTCGGGCACAGCATTAAACTTCGTTCGCGGCGCTGATATCACCTTCCCCGCAGGCGCTGCGATCTTTTGCCGCAAACACTTAAATGGAGTTTCCCCATGTCCTTGCTCCTTGAGCATTTGCTTTCCCTGGGCACCCTGCTGCTGGCCATCGACGCCCTGCTCTGGCACCTCGCGCCTTTCAACCATCGCGTCATCCGGGTGGGTGTGCGCCTGGCGTTGTTCCTGCTGTTCAGCGCGGTGATCATCAACGCCGGCGTCAGCCCGTTGCAGGCACCATCGTTTACCGATGACCGCGTGACGCAGTTCGGGGCCACGGCACTGGGGATTCTCTGGTGGCTGTATGCCGCACGGGTACTGACCGAAGTGATCGGCCTGGCCTTGATGCGACGCATCGGCCATAGCGGCCGGTTGTTGCAGGATGTCATCGGCGCCCTGGTGTTCCTGGCTGCCGCCGTGGCCGCCGCCGGCTACGTACTGGAGCTGCCGGTGAAAGGTTTGCTGGCGACCTCCGGCGTCGTCGCCATCGTTGTAGGTCTGGCATTGCAGAGCACGTTGAGCGACGTGTTCTGCGGCATCGTGCTCAACACCACCAAGCCGTATCAGGTCGATGACTGGGTTTCCATCGACGGCGTTGAAGGCAAGGTTCTGGACATCGACTGGCGGGCCACCCATCTGCTGACCAGCGCTGGCAGCACGGCCGTGGTGCCGAACTCGGTGGCGGCCAAGGCGAAGATCGTCAACCTCAGCCGCCCGACCAACCTGCACGGGGTGTCGATCAGCATCCAGGTGCCCAACCACATTCGCCCACGTCGGGTGCTCGATGCCCTGGACCGTACCCTTCAGGGCAGCAGCAGCCTGCTGCTCGATCCACCGCCGAAAGCCGTGCTCAAGGAGGCCGGCGAAACCATGTCCGAATACGTGGCCAGTGGCTTCATCGCCGACCTCCGCAAAAAGGGCGAAGTGCGCAATCAACTGTTCGACCTGGCCCATCGGCACCTCGAAGCGGCAGGCATTTCCCGGCAGCCCGATGGCGTGATCGAGCCGTCGACCCGCGCACGGGCCTTGCTCGATGAAGTGAAAATCTTCCGTTCCCTGAGCGCCGAGGAGCGTGATCGCCTGGCCCGGAACATGGTGGCGCAGCAATACGCGGCCGGTGATGTGGTGCTGGATCTGGAAGAAGTGCCGGACAGCCTGTTCGTCATCGCCACCGGCGTGGTCAGCGCCACGGTCCCTGACGGCAACACGCAGATCGAGGCTGGGCGCATGGGGCCGAGTGAAGTCATGGGCGAACAGAGCATCCTCGCCGACACGCCGTCCCAGGCACGGTTCACCGCCATGACCTCAAGCATCATCTACCGCCTCGACAAATCCCTGACCCGCAGTTGCATGGAGCAACGACGGGAAGTCGACCGGGCATTGAACAAGCTGCAAGCGGTGCGACAGCAGAACAGCCGGATGGCGTTGATGGCCAAACCGGTGGCGGTCAGGAAAGGAGGGTTTTTGAGTTGGTTGCAGAGTCGCTGAACCGCGGCTCACGCAAAGCCCTGTAGGAGCGAGCAAGCTCGCGATGACGGTGCATCAGCCAACGAAGATGTTGGATCTGATGGCCTCATCGCGAGCATGCTCGCTCCTACAGGTACAGGTACAGGTGCAGGTGCAGGTGCAGGTACAGGTACAGGTGCAACGTACTTACTTGGCGGTGAATTTGGTGTAGCTGTTGATCAGGTTGCGATAGTTCGGCAGGCGTTCCGACAGCAGGTTGGCCAGGCCTTCCATGTCGTTGCGCCAGTCGCCTTGCAGCTCGCAGGCCACGGAGAACCAGTTCAGCAGTTGTGCACCGGCGGCCGACATGCGCGCCCAGGCCGCTTGTTGCACGGTGGTGTTGAAGGTGCCGGAAGCGTCGGTCACCACAAACACTTCAAAGCCTTCGGCAAGGGCGGACAGGGTCGGGAACGCTACGCACACGTCAGTCACTACACCGGCAATGATCAGTTGCTTGCGGCCGGTAGCCTTGATCGCCTTGACGAAGTCTTCGTTGTCCCAGGCGTTGATCTGGCCCGGGCGTGCAATGAACGGCGCGTCCGGGAACTGCGCCTTGAGCTCTGGCACGATCGGACCGTTCGGGCCGCTGTCGAAACTGGTGGTGAGGATGGTCGGCAGTTTGAAGAACTTGGCGATATCGCCCAGTGCCAGTACGTTGTTCTTGAATTCGTTGGGCGTGAAATCCTGCACCAGCGAGATCAGACCGGTCTGGTGGTCGACCAGCAATACCACGGCATCGTCTTTGTTCAGGCGTTTGTATGGAACGTTGCTCATTGGAAACTCCTTGATGGATGGTTGTTGCAGTCAGCGCGGTCCTGTAGGGCCGACGCTTTTTAAATTTGTCAGAAGGCAAAACACGAGCAGCCAAAGGCGCCCCAGAAACCGGCGAAATCGCTGACCGGCGCGTTCGACAGGCGCGCCCGCTCATGGCTGTGGGCGTGCACCGCGCACGGCCCGCTGCAGTGGTGAACCTGGGCCTGCATCGGCGACGTCGGACGCCAGTGGCCCGGCACTTTCACCACCGGCGACCAGTCCGGCAGCACTGGCACGCTGGCCGGCCCGAGCTTCTCGAAGTCACCGGCGCCGTACACCACCTTGCCGCCGACCACGGTCAACACCGACTCGATCCACTTGATCGCCTCTTCATCGACACTGAAGAAATCCGCGCTGAGAGCGGCGACGTCGGCCAATTGCCCGACCTTGATCTGGCCCTTCTTGCCTTGCTCCGACGAGAACCAGGCACTGCCGTGGGTGAACAGTTCCAGTGCGGTCAGGCGCGAAAGGCCTTCGGCGTGCAATTCCATGCCGCCGACAGTACGGCCACTGACCATCCAGTACAGCGAGGTCCATGGGTTGTAGCTCGATACCCGCGTCGCGTCGGTGCCGGCACCGACGGGTACACCTTCGGCCAGCATGCGTTTGATCGGCGGTGTGGCTTCGGCCGCCTTCGCGCCGTAACGCTCGACAAAATATTCCCCCTGGAACGCCATGCGATCCTGAATCGCAATGCCGCCCCCCAGCGCCCTCACCCGCTCGATGTTCTGCGGGGTGATGGTTTCCGCATGATCGAAAAACCACGGCAAACCGTTGAACGGAATGTCGCGATTGACCTTCTCGAACACGTCGAGCATGCGGCTGATGGACTCGTTGTAGGTGGCGTGCAAACGGAACGGCCAGCGATGCTCGACGAGGTGGCGTACCACCGGCTCCAGTTCGGCTTCCATGGTTTGCGGCAGGTCCGGGCGCGGTTCGAGGAAGTCTTCGAAGTCTGCCGCCGAGAACACCAGCATTTCCCCGGCGCCGTTGTGCCGCAGGAAATCGTCGCCCTGGTGCAGCTTCACGCTGCCGGTCCAGTTCTTGAAGTCGGTCAACTCTTCCTTGGGTTTCTGGGTGAACAGGTTGTAGGCGATACGCACGGTCAGTTGCTGGTCCTTGGCCAACTGTTCGATCACCTGGTAATCGTCCGGGTAATTCTGGAAACCACCACCAGCATCGATGGCACTGGTCAAGCCCAGGCGATTGAGTTCGCGCATGAACTGACGGGTCGAGTTGACCTGATATTCCAGCGGCAGCTTCGGCCCCTTGGCCAGCGTCGCGTACAGAATCATCGCGTTCGGCCGCGCCACCAGCATGCCGGTCGGTTCGCCATTGGCGTCGCGCACGATCTCGCCACCCGGCGGGTTCGGCGTGTCGCGGGTGTAGCCGGCTACGCGCAACGCAGCGCGGTTGAGCAAGGCGCGGTCGTACAGGTGCAGCACGAACACCGGCGTGTCCGGTGCCGCCTGGTTGAGCTCCGCCAGGGTCGGCATGCGCTTCTCGGCGAACTGGAATTCGTTCCAGCCACCGACCACCCGCACCCACTGCGGTGTCGGCGTGCGGTCGGCCTGGTCCTTGAGCATGCGCAAGGCGTCGGCCAGGGACGGCACCCCTTCCCAGCGCAGTTCGAGGTTGTAGTTCAGGCCGCCACGGATCAGGTGCAAGTGCGAGTCGTTGAGCCCGGGGATCACGCAGCGCCCCTTGAGGTCGATCACTTGCGTGCCTGAACCGCGCAGGGCCATGGCATCGGCATCGCTGCCGACCACGACAAAACGCCCGTCCCTGATCGCCACGGCGCTGGCGAGCGGTTTGTCACGGTCAACCGTATGGAATTGACCATTGAACAGAATCAGATCGGCGCTCATCACGGTTCCTCATGCAATGTGGAGGGAGACAGCCAGGGCGCGAACAGTCGCGTCGCCATGGGCATGAACAGGTAAACCACCGACAGCACGATGGTCAGGGTGATCAGGAACGTGGCCACCACGTAGTTGGAAAGAAATGCGTTGAGCCGCAGCAGCGGCCCCCAGAGCAGCGGCACCAGCAAGGTGTGCGGCAGGATCACCAGCAGCGTCACCACGGCCTGCTTCCAGCGTGGCGGTGGCGTACCGGCCTCGGCCTGGGGCGAGAACCAGAACTCGTTGACCGGATTGACCTCGGTCTGGTCGCCATCGGCCAGCATCGGCGCGGCCTGGTTGACCAGTTCCTCGCGCTGCGGTGAATCGAGCCAGCGCTGCATCGCTTCGGTCGAGCAAAAACGCAGCACGCAGGTGTAAGTGTCGAGACCGGCGCTCTTGCCACGCACCACATCCACGCCCAGATGCCCGACATTCTGCGCGGCCACCTTGACGATGTTGCGCAGCCAGGCTTCATAAGGCACTTCGAAACCGGCCTTGACCCGGTGCTTGACGACCAGGGTCACCACCTCGTCAGGCCCGGGATTGGCAGGCTCGCGGTGATTGGATTCAGACATGACGCAAGGCTCCGGCGAAATGAACGTTGAGCGCCAGCCGTCCCGGCCCGGCGATGAAAATGCTGGTAAACACAATCAGCAACAGCCAGCCGAACTGGCCTTCGAAGAGAGTCCACTGCGGATGCACAATCAACATCGCCACCCACAACACAAACAGAATAGGCAAGCACGCCAGACGCACCAGCAACCCGGCGACGATCAGCAGCGGGCACACCACCTCGGCGAAAATCGCCAGCAGCAGCGTCAGGTTCGCCCCCAGGTGGAAAGGGTCTTCGATGTTCGGCAACTCGGCACGGTAGTGCAGCAGCTTTGGCAATCCATGCACCCACAACAGCAACAACCCGCCACTGACCCGCAGGAAAAGCAGCCCCCAGTCTTGCGCCCGATCATCGTGTCGCGAAACGTCCATGGCCTATCCGTACAAATGAAAAACTGGATTCGATAGTGCCGGGACGGAGGGAGAAAAAATTGAATGTACGTGCTCTGTTTGCGCGAAGACCGAGATCGACCACGAGGCATGGAAACCTGTGGGAGCGAGCTTGCTCGCGATGGCGGTGTGTCAGACACATCAATGTTGAATGTGCTGCCGCTATCGCGAGCAAGCTCGCTCCCACAGGTTTATTTGTTGTTGCTTCTACCGAGTTATTCCTGCGGATCGAGATTATCCAGCGCCCGGTTCACCGCCAGCTCACCCAACATGATGATCTGCGCAATGCCCAGCAGCGCATTGCGATGAGGGCTCTCCAGAAACCCCGCGAGGTCACTGGCCATGATGCTGGCCGAGGCAAGGGATTCGCAGGCGTGGGCCAATAGCGTTTCGGTGTTGATATCGGGGGCGATGACAAACATCGTGCTGGGGTTGCGCGGTAGACCCGGCTTTTTTGCGGAATTGAGGTAGAGGTCCCGTGTGCGGTCGGGGGAAACGTCGTCGGATTGCGGGGGGTTTGGGGTGGGTTTGAACATGGTCAAGCTCCTTGATCAATGGAGTCGCCACACGTCGCTGCTAAACGGATTGGGTGGCGGCTGTACGCGGGTTAGCAGACCAGGGATCAAGGAACCCGGCGCACCGAAGTGCCCCACGCACAACCACCAAATAGCAGATCGGACTGATCTGAAGGTGACACTGGCGAGCCTTGAAATTTACCGGGCTGCTAAACCCGGTCGCTGAATTTGCAGCGACCGCGAAACGATAAAGACCGGGTACAAGACTCACAAGCCGGCGGATTCTGGCGTAGTTGTAGGCAACGACGCAAGGCAGCGTGGCTTTGAGGAATAGAGGCTGACGGGTTTTAAACAGGGCTGTCGGAACACAGCATATCCCTTACCGCTAACGCGAGCGGGTTCGCTCCTGCGGTTTAACCCGGGACTTGTGACCGCAGAAGATCTCTGTAGGAGCGAGCATGCTCGCGAAAAAAAGGCCAGGACAACGAGGACATCCAGACACCCCACGTCATCGTTGACGTCCATCGCGAGCATGCTCGCTCCTATAGGCCGAGCGTTAGCTCGCCTGCAGCTCTTGATCTTGATCCACCCGCCCCCTCGGAATGCCGGAGCGAAGGAACCCCGAGCCTTGGCGAGGGGCCGTACGAAAGGGGCGAGACCTTTTGGTTACTTTTGGCTGGGCCGGCACTCCGGGCGTTTGCCAAAAGTAACCCGCTGTAAAAGCGGAACCATAAGCCGCCGTTACCGCAGCAACGGATATGTACTCAATCCAAAAGGCCGCCAAGTTCAAACAACCCCGACAACCCCCTCCCCATGCATCTGCCGCAACAACCC
>NZ_NEHO01000004.1:0-302915 GCF_002113375.1 Pseudomonas sp. R37(2017)
CCCAACTCCCGCCCCAACGGCTTATCCACACCCCCAACCGCCTCCAACGCCAACCCCACACACTCACCTACCTTCACCTGAATCCCCTCAACATCCCCACGCCGCACCAGCAGCTCAAACACATCCCGCTGGTAATCACCCATCACCAGGTCATCACGCAGGATCGGGCTTTGGTCTTCGGTTTCGTAGGCCAGTTTGAGGGAGTAGAGGGCGACGGTTTCCAAGTGTAATTCCATGGGGGGAATCCTTTTGAAAGGGGCGGGTGTAGAGCAAAAGACAAAAGATCGCCAGCGTGCTGGCTCCTACAGGTCCGGGGGTGTGGTGCTTTTCTGTAGGCGAAAAAAAAGGCCTTGCTGTGCAAGACCTTTCTCAATTTTGGTGCCCCGAGGGAGACTCGAACTCCCACTCCTTTCGAAAACGGATTTTGAATCCGCCGCGTCTACCAATTCCGCCATCAGGGCAATGGCCGCGGAGTATAAAGATGAGATTACCGTCGGTCAATCAGGTACATAGAGAATTTTTGATATTTCCGCTAGACTTCCCGGCCCTGCTAGACGACACCCCATCATGCGCGTTGCTGACTTTACTTTCGAACTCCCTGATTCGCTGATCGCTCGCCATCCTCTGGCTGAGCGGCGCGGCAGTCGCCTGTTGACTCTCGATGGAGTCAGCGGCGCCCTGGCACACCGTCAATTCACTGATTTGCTTGAGCTTTTGCGCCCTGGCGATTTGATGGTGTTCAACAATACCCGGGTGATTCCGGCGCGGCTGTTTGGCCAGAAGGCTTCCGGCGGCAAGCTGGAAATCCTGGTGGAGCGGGTGCTCGACAGTCATCGCGTGCTGGCCCATGTGCGTTCCAGCAAGTCGCCCAAGCCGGGGTCGAAGATCCTGATCGACGGCGGTGGCGAGGCCGAGATGCTGGCGCGCCATGATGCGTTGTTCGAGCTGGGCTTTGCCGAAGAGGTGTTGGCGCTGCTCGACCGCGTCGGGCATATGCCGCTGCCTCCCTATATAGATCGCCCGGATGAAGGCGCCGACCGCGAGCGTTACCAGACCGTCTACGCCGAGCGTTTGGGCGCGGTGGCGGCACCGACGGCGGGGTTGCATTTCGATCAGGTGCTGCTGGAGGCGATTGCCGCCAAGGGTGTCGAGACTGCGTTCGTGACCCTGCACGTCGGCGCTGGCACCTTCCAGCCGGTGCGCGTGGAGAAGATCGAAGACCACCACATGCACAGTGAATGGCTGGAAGTCGGCCAGGACGTGGTCGATGCCGTTGCCGCCTGTCGCGCCCGCGGTGGTCGCGTGGTGGCGGTGGGGACCACCAGCGTGCGTTCCCTGGAAAGCGCCGCCCGCGATGGCGTGCTCAAGCCGTTCAGCGGCGATACAGACATTTTCATCTACCCGGGCCGGCCGTTTCATGTGGTCGATGCCCTGGTCACCAACTTCCATTTGCCCGAATCCACGCTGTTGATGCTGGTTTCGGCGTTCGCCGGTTATCCGGAGACCATGGCCGCCTATAAAGCGGCGGTCGAAAACGGATACCGCTTTTTCAGCTACGGTGATGCGATGTTCATCACCCGTAACCCCGCGCCTGCCGGTCCTAAAGAGCCAGGCCCAGAGGAAACCGTATGAGTCGCGAATGTCGCATGTCGTTTGAGCTGCTTGCCACCGATGGCAAGGCTCGTCGTGGTCGCCTGACCTTCCCCCGTGGCACCGTCGAGACCCCGGCCTTCATGCCGGTGGGCACCTACGGCACGGTCAAGGGCATGCTGCCGCGGGATATCGAGGCGATCGGTGCTGAAATCATTCTGGGCAACACCTTCCACCTGTGGCTGCGCCCAGGCATGGAAGTGATCAAGAAGCACGGCGACCTGCACGATTTCATGCAGTGGAAGGGCCCGATTCTGACCGACTCCGGCGGTTTCCAGGTGTTCAGCCTGGGTGCCATGCGCAAGATCAAGGAGGAGGGCGTGACCTTCGCTTCTCCGGTCGATGGCGCAAAAGTGTTCATGGGCCCGGAAGAGTCGATGCAGGTCCAGCGTGACCTGGGCTCCGACATCGTGATGATTTTCGACGAATGCACCCCGTACCCGGCCGACGAAGACGTCGCCCGCGTGTCCATGGAGTTGTCCCTGCGTTGGGCTCAGCGCTCGAAAAACGCCCATGGCGACAACACGGCGGCGCTGTTCGGTATCGTTCAGGGCGGCATGCACCAGGACCTGCGCATGCGCTCCCTGGAAGGCCTCGACAAGATCGGCTTCGATGGCCTGGCCATTGGCGGTCTGTCGGTGGGCGAGCCCAAGCACGAGATGATCAAGGTGCTGGATTACCTGCCGGGCATGATGCCGGCTGACAAACCTCGTTACCTTATGGGCGTTGGCAAACCGGAAGACTTGGTTGAGGGTGTGCGCCGCGGTGTGGACATGTTCGATTGCGTGATGCCAACCCGCAATGCCCGCAATGGGCATCTGTTCATCGATACCGGCGTGCTGAAGATCCGAAACGCGTTCCATCGCCATGATGATTCGCCGCTCGATCCGACCTGCGATTGCTATACCTGCCAGAACTTCTCCCGCGCTTATCTGCATCACCTGGACAAGTGCGGCGAAATGCTGGGAAGCATGCTCAATACCATCCATAACTTGCGTCATTATCAAGTGCTTATGGCTGGTTTGCGCGAGGCTATTCAACAGGGTACATTGGCCGCCTTTGTCGATGCCTTCTACGCCAAGCGCGGGTTACCTGTTCCGCCTTTGGACTGAGTTTTCTGACCCCAAGATTCAACATTTGCAACTGGAGTGCTAAATGAGCTTTTTTATCTCTAATGCCATGGCAGACGCTGCAGCACCTGCGGCAGCCCCTATGGGCGGCGGCTTCGAGTGGATTTTCCTGGTCGGCTTCCTGGTCATCTTCTACCTGATGATCTGGCGTCCACAGGCCAAGCGCGCCAAAGAGCAGAAAAACCTGCTGAGCAGCCTGCAGAAGGGCGACGAAGTTGTGACCACCGGCGGCATCGCCGGCAAGATCACCAAGGTTGCCGACGATTTCGTCGTTCTGGAAGTTTCCGACACCGTGGAAATGAAGTTCCAGAAAGGCGCCATCGCCGCCACGCTGCCAAAAGGCACGCTCAAAGCGATCTAAGTTTCAACTTCATCTTCAATCGACGGGGCGCGCAAGGCGCCCCGCGTCATAAACGGGCGGCGTGATGCTGAACAAATATCCTCTGTGGAAATACATTCTGATCCTGGCGGTGCTGGCGATCGGTCTGATTTATTCCGCTCCCAATCTTTATCCTGACGACCCGGCCATTCAGGTCAGCGGTGCAAGCACTGCGCTGCAAGTCAATCAGGCTGATCTGGATCGTGTGAGCGCTGCGCTCAAGGAATCCGGGATCAACGTCAAGGCTGCCTCGTTGGCTGCCGGCGGCAAGGGTGGGCTGATTCGCCTGACCAAGGCTGAAGACCAGCTGCCAGCCAAGGACGTCGTGCGCAAGGCATTGGGTGATGACTACGTCGTTGCGCTGAACCTGGCGCAAACCACCCCGCAATGGCTGCGCAACCTCGCGGCGCACCCGATGAAGCTGGGTCTGGACTTGTCCGGTGGTGTGCACTTCCTGCTGGAAGTGGACATGGACAAAGCCCTCGACGCGCGCCTGAAGGTCTACGAAGGCGATGTAAAGAGCCTGCTGCGTAAAGAAAAACTGCGCTATCGCAGCCTGCCGCAACTGGGTGGTGCAATCCAGCTGGGCTTCGCTGATGAAGACAGCCGCGAACAGGCCCGTGTGCTGATTCGCAAGAACTTCAACGATTTCGACATTGTTCCGGCCGACCTCAATGGCCAGCCGGTGCTGCGTCTGGCGATGACCCCGGCCAAGCTGGCGGAAATCCGCGAATACTCCATCAAGCAGAACTTGACCACGGTACGTAACCGCGTCAACGAGCTGGGTGTTGCCGAACCGATCGTTCAGCGCCAGGGCGCCAACCGCATCGTGGTTGAGCTGCCGGGCGTGCAGGACACCGCCGAAGCCAAGCGTATCCTCGGCAAGACGGCCAACCTGGAGTTCCGTCTGGCCGCTGAGCCGGGTGCTTCGAAAGCCACTTCCGAATCCTTCGAGTTCCGTGAGGGCAAGCGTCCTCCTGCGCTGATCGAGCGTGGCCTGATCATCACCGGTGACCAGGTGACCGACGCCAAGGCTGGCTTCGGCGAGCACGGCACCCCGGAAGTGAACATTCGTCTGGACGGTCACGGCGGCGAGCTGATGAACCGTGCGACCCGTTCGAACGTTGGTCGCAGCATGGCGGTGATCTTCATCGAACAGCGTCCGGTCACCACTTACACCAAGCAAGTGGTCGACGGCGTCGAAAAAGACGTGCCGGTCCAGAGCTTCAAGGAAGAGAAGAAGATCATCAGCCTGGCGACCATCCAGTCGCCGCTGGGTGCTCAGTTCCGTATCACCGGCCTGAACGGCCAGGGCGAATCGTCCGAGCTGGCGCTGTTGCTGCGTGCCGGTGGTCTGGCGGCACCGATGTACTTCGCTGAAGAGCGCACCATTGGTCCGAGCCTGGGTGCGGACAACATCACCAAGGGTATCGATGCTTCGCTGTGGGGCATGTTGTTCGTCTCGCTGTTCATCATCGCCATCTACCGCTTCTTCGGCCTCATCGCCACCGTCGCGCTGGCAGTGAACATGGTGATGCTGCTGGCCCTGATGTCGCTGCTGGGTGCAACGCTGACCCTGCCGGGTATCGCCGGTATCGTGTTGACCATGGGCATGGCGGTCGACGCCAACGTGCTGATCTTCTCGCGGATCCGTGAAGAGATCGCCGCCGGCATGACCGTGCAGCGCGCAATCAACGAAGGCTTCGGCCGGGCATTCACCGCGATTCTCGACGCCAACCTGACCACCTTGCTGGTCGGCGGCATTCTCTTTGCCATGGGCACCGGCCCGGTCAAGGGCTTCGCAGTGACCATGTCCCTCGGGATCTTTACCTCGATGTTCACGGCCATCATGGTGACCCGCGCGATGGTCAACCTGATCTTCGGCGGTCGTGACTTCAAGAAGTTGTGGATTTAAGGGGCTGCCATGTTACGTACAATCAACTTCATGGGCGTCCGCAACTTTGCGTTCGGCGTCACATTGTTCCTTACCGCACTGGCAATATTCAGTGTCTTCCACAAGGGCATGAACTGGGGCCTGGACTTCACCGGCGGTACGCTCATCGAGCTGACCTACGAGCGTCCGGCCGATGTCACCAAGGTGCGTGAGCAACTGGTTACTGCTGGTTATCACGAAGCCATCGTGCAGAACTTCGGCGCGACCACTGATCTGCTGGTGCGCATGCCTGGCGAAGACCCGCAACTGGGTCACCAGGTGGCCGAAGCCTTGCAGAAGGTCGGCGGCGAGAACCCGGCGACGGTCAAGCGCGTCGAGTTCGTCGGCCCGCAGGTGGGTGAAGAGCTGCGCGACCAGGGCGGCCTCGGCATGCTGATGGCGCTGGGTGGCATCCTGATCTACCTGGCTTTCCGCTTTCAGTGGAAGTTTGCGGTCGGTGCGATCGTGTCCCTGGTCCACGACGTGATCGTGACCATCGGTATCCTGTCGTTCTTCCAGATCACCTTCGACCTGACGGTGCTGGCGGCGGTACTGGCGATCATCGGCTACTCGCTCAACGACACCATCGTGGTATTCGACCGGGTTCGCGAGAACTTCCGTGTGCTGCGCAAGGCCAGCCTGATCGAGAACATCAACATCTCGACCACGCAAACCCTGCTGCGGACCATGGCGACCTCGATCTCCACCTTGCTGGCGATCGCGGCACTGCTGTTCTTTGGTGGCGACAACCTGTTCGGTTTCTCGATTGCCCTGTTCGTCGGTGTCATGGCGGGTACTTACTCGTCGATCTACATCGCGAACGTGGTGCTGATCTGGCTGAACCTGAGCACTGAAGACCTGATTCCTCCGGTCAATACCGAGAAGGAAGTCGACGATCGTCCTTGAAGGAAGCTTCCTTCAGTGATGTAGTCCGAAAAAGGCGCGAGTTGAACTCGCGCCTTTTTTTGTGCTCCAAGGCTGGGAGAAGCGCGGACATGTTCCGCATGTGAAGGTCCAGGAGGTTCATGTGAACAAGTCGATGTTGGTTGGTGCTGTACTGGGTGCTGTCGGTGTGACTGCCGGGGGTGCTGTGGCCACCTACAGCCTGGTTAAAAGCGGCCCTGAGTTCGCACAAGTGCTCGCCGTTGAGCCGGTCAAGACACAAATCAAGACTCCACGTGAAGTGTGCAAGGATGTAACGGTCACCCGGCAGGCGCCGGTGAAAGATCAACATCAGATCGCCGGTACGGTGGTCGGTGCATTGGCAGGTGGTTTGCTGGGTAACCAGATCGGTGGTGGCACCGGCAAGAAGATCGCCACGGTCGCGGGTGCTGTCGGTGGTGGCTATGCCGGCAACAAGGTGCAGGAAGGCATGCAGGAGCGTGATACCTACACCACGACCCAGACCCGCTGCAATACGGTCAATGACATCAGTGACAAGGTCGTAGGTTACGACGTGCGGTATTCGCTGGATGGCAAGGAAGGCAAGGTGCGTATGGATCGCGATCCGGGGAACCAGATTCCTGTGGATAAGGAAGGCAAGTTGATCTTGTCGGAGAATCAGGCGGCTCAGTGATCTGCTGATGCTGGATAAAAAAGAAGCACCCTGCGGGGTGCTTTTTTTATGTGCGACGCCAACCCTCTGTAGGAGCGAGCATGCTCGCGATGGTCGTCAACGATAACGCTGGCTGCCTGAATGCCTGCGGTGTCCTCGGGTTTTTCGCGAGCATGCTCGCTCCTACAGGGGGAGAGGGGTGTTTTCGGCAGGCATAAAAAAAGCACCCCGAAGGGTGCTTTTTCTGTCGCCGAACGCTTAGCGCTTCAGCGAGGCTGGCAGGTGCGGCTGGATCGCCGTCAGGACTGCCTTGAAGCATTTGGTGTTGCCGGCAACGACGTGGCCTTTTTCAAGGAAGTCGTGGCCGCCGGTGAAGTCGCTCACCAGACCGCCTGCTTCCTGGATCAGCAGGGCGCCTGCAGCCATGTCCCACTCGGACAGGCCCGACTCCCAGAAGGCGTCGAAACGGCCGGCTGCCACGTAGGCCAGGTCCAGGCTCGCGGAGCCTGCGCGGCGGATGCCGGCGGTCTGGCCAACCAGGGCGCGGAACATGCCCAGGTAGTTGTCGAGGTTGTCCATCTGGTCGTCGCGGAACGGGAAGCCGGTACCCAGCAGGGCGCCGTCCAGGCTGGTGCGGCCGCTGACGCGCAGGCGACGACCGTTCAGTTGGGCGCCGCGACCACGGCTGGCGGTGAATTCTTCCTGGCGAACCGGGTCCAGAACAACGGCGTGCTCAAGACGACCGCGGTATTTGCAGGCGATGCTGACAGCGAAATGAGGAATGCCACGCAGGAAGTTGGTGGTGCCGTCCAGTGGGTCGATGATCCACAGGTACTCTTCGCCTTCGATGCCGGTGCCGGCGTGCAGGCCGGTCTCTTCACCCATGATCGAGTGATTCGGGTAAGCCTTGCGCAGGGCGTCGATGATTTTCTGTTCGGCGGCGCGATCCACCTCGGATACATAATCCTTGGCGTCTTTTTCGTCAACCTTGATGGTGTCCAGGCGCTCGATGGAGCGGAAGATCAATTCACTGGCGGCGCGGGCGGCGCGCAGCGCGATATTCAGCATTGGCTGCATGGATGTGTCACCTAAGGTTGTTAAAGAAAGCCGAGCATTCTATCAGAAAGTTTCTACAGGAGAAGGACGACGTTCGCTTTCATGGCTTAACGGTAGGATGAGTTGTAAGATTCCGCTCCCGATTATCGTGTTCGAGAGCGCCTCCCTTGCTGCAAAACATTCGTGTCGTGCTGGTCAATACCAGTCATCCGGGCAATATCGGCGGGACTGCGCGCGCCATGAAGAACATGGGGCTGTCGCGGCTGGTGCTGGTTGATCCTCGCGTGTTCCCGCATCACGAAGCCGATGCCCGTGCTTCCGGTGCCGGTGACATCCTTGAAAACGCGCAAGTCGTCGCCACCTTGGAAGATGCGTTGGTCGGCTGCAATCTGGTGCTTGGCACCAGCGCCCGCGACCGGCGGATTCCCTGGCCGCTGCTCGACCCCCGCGAATGTGGGGTGAAAGTGGTCGAGGAGGCCGGGCAGGGCGCGGAAATCGCCCTGGTGTTCGGTCGCGAAGATTCCGGCCTGACCAACGAAGAGCTGCAACGATGTCATTATCACGTGCACATCCCATCAGACCCTGAGTTCAGCTCGCTGAACCTTGGGGCGGCGGTGCAGGTGTTGAGTTATGAGGTGCGCATGTCCTGGCTCGCGGCCCAAGGCCAGCCGAGCAAGGTCGAGAAGGAAGAGGTGGCATCGGTCAAAAGCATGGAGCTGGCGACCATGGACGAGCTGGAGCGATTCTATGAGCACCTGGAGCAGACCCTGGTGGCCATCGAATTCCTCGATCCGGAAAAACCACGGCACTTGATGGCGCGCCTGCGCCGGTTGTACGGACGCAGCTCGGTCAGCCGGGCGGAAATGAATATATTGCGTGGCATCCTCACGGAAACCCAGAAAGCGGCCCGTGGCGAGCTTCTTAAGCGGAAGGATTAATGATGTTCGAGCGTTTGCGTGAAGATATCCAGAGCGTATTCCATCGAGACCCGGCGGCGCGTAACGCTTTTGAAGTCCTGACGTGCTACCCCGGCATGCATGCCATCTGGATACACCGTTTGTCGGCAATGCTGTGGCGAGCGGACCTGAAATGGCTGGCGCGGCTGGTGTCGAATTTCGGTCGCTGGTTGACCGGGATCGAGATTCATCCGGGGGCCCGGGTGGGCCGTCGCTTCTTCATTGACCATGGCATGGGCATCGTTATCGGTGAAACCGCCGAGATCGGCGATGACGTGACCATTTATCAGGGCGTGACCCTGGGTGGTACCAGTTGGAACAAGGGCAAGCGCCACCCGACGCTGGGTGATGGCGTTGTGGTAGGGGCGGGCGCGAAGGTGCTCGGCCCGTTCACGGTGGGTGCCGGGGCCAAGGTCGGCTCCAATGCCGTTGTGACCAAGGAAGTGCCGCCGGGTGCCACGGTGGTGGGTATTCCGGGGCGCATCATCGTCAAGCCCGATGAAGAGCAGGACGCCAAGCGCAAGGCCATGGCCGAGAAGATCGGCTTCGATGCCTACGGTGTGACTGAAGACATGCCTGACCCGGTGGCTCGCGCCATCAACCAGTTGCTCGATCATCTGCAGGCGGTCGATGGGCGTCTGGAGGGGATGTGCGGGGCATTGAAGGATCTGGGCAGCAATTACTGTGCAAAAGATCTGCCGGAGCTGCGTGAAGAAGACTTTGCCTGTGTGAAGGATAAGGATCAGAGCCAGGCAGGCTAAAACTGCGGCGCTTCCTTCGCGAGCAGGCTCGCTCCCACAGGAGATCGAATTGTCCAGGCGGACGCGGTCCAGTGTGGGAGCGAGCCTGCTCGCGAAGAACGATGACTCGGTATTGCTGGCTGTTCACGGCCAGCCTTTGCTATGATGCGGCCGCTCTTTTGCGGGTAAACCCGACTAAAGTACTTGGTCTTATAGTTGACTTAAATACTCGGGAATTGCATACTCGCCCTATTCCGAACTCCGTGGTAATTGTCCATGCGACTGACTACAAAAGGCCGATACGCCGTGACCGCCATGCTTGACCTGGCGTTGCACGCGCAGCACGGGCCCGTGTCCCTGGCCGATATCTCCGAGCGCCAAGGCATCTCCCTGTCCTACCTCGAGCAGCTTTTCGCCAAATTGCGCCGCAGCAACCTGGTGTCCAGCGTGCGTGGTCCAGGCGGTGGTTACCAGTTGTCCCGCGACATGCAGGGCATCCAGGTCGCCCAGGTGATCGATGCGGTGAACGAATCGGTCGATGCCACCAAATGCCAGGGGCAGGGCGATTGCCATTCCGGCGACACTTGCCTGACTCACCACCTGTGGTGCGATCTGAGCCTGCAGATTCACGAATTTCTGAGCGGTATCAGCTTGGCCGACCTTGTGACTCGCCGTGAGGTGCAAGAAGTAGCCCAGCGTCAGGACCAGCGCCGTTGCAACAGCAAGGTGCCACGCCTGGACAAGATTGAAGCGTCCGCCGTCGAATGACAGCCGAAGAGCTAGCGGCACGCCAGCCAGCCTGATTTAGGAGATAGTCCATGAAATTGCCGATTTACCTTGATTACTCTGCGACCACCCCGGTTGATCCGCGTGTTGCGCAAAAAATGAGTGAATGCCTGCTGGTCGACGGAAACTTCGGTAACCCGGCGTCCCGTTCCCATGTGTTCGGCTGGAAAGCCGAAGAGTCCGTCGAAAACGCCCGTCGTCAGGTGGCCGACCTGGTCAACGCCGACCCGCGTGAAATCGTCTGGACCTCCGGTGCCACCGAATCCGACAACCTGGCAATCAAGGGTGCGGCGCATTTCTATGCCACCAAGGGCAAGCACCTGATCACCACCAAGATCGAGCACAAGGCTGTCCTGGACACCATGCGCCAACTGGAGCGTGAAGGTTTCGAAGTGACCTACATCGAGCCGCGCACCGACGGCCTGGTGACCCCGGAGATGATCGAAGCCGAATTGCGTGACGACACCATCCTGGTTTCGGTCATGCACGTGAACAACGAAATCGGCACCATCAACGACATCGCGGCGATCGGCGAACTGCTCCGTTCCAAGGGCATCCTGTTCCACGTGGACGCCGCTCAGTCCACCGGCAAGGTCGAGATCGACCTGCAGAAACTGAAAGTCGACATGATGTCCTTTTCCGCCCACAAGACCTACGGTCCCAAAGGCATCGGCGCCCTGTACGTCGGCCGCAAGCCGCGTGTCCGCATCGAAGCGACCATGCACGGTGGCGGCCACGAGCGCGGCATGCGTTCCGGTACCCTGGCGACCCACCAGATCGTCGGCATGGGTGAGGCTTTCCGTGTAGCCAAGGAAGACATGGCTGCCGAGAACGCGCGCATCAAGGCCTTGAGCGACCGTTTCTACAAGCAGGTCGAGCATCTGGAAGAGCTGTACGTCAACGGCAGCCTGACCGCCCGCGTTCCGCACAACCTGAACCTGAGCTTCAACTACGTCGAAGGCGAGTCGCTGATCATGGCGCTCAAGGATCTGGCGGTTTCGTCCGGTTCGGCCTGCACCTCGGCATCGCTTGAGCCTTCGTACGTACTGCGCGCCCTGGGTCGCAACGACGAACTGGCACACAGCTCGATCCGCTTCACCTTCGGCCGCTTCACCACCGAAGAAGAAATCGATTATGCCGCGCAGAAAGTCTGCGAGGCCGTCACCAAGCTGCGCGCACTGTCGCCGCTGTGGGACATGTACAAAGACGGCGTCGATATCTCGAAGATCGAGTGGGCGGCACACTAACGATAGTAGCCGCCGGATACAGGTCCTGTAGCAGCGCGGCGGTACACGCAGCGAAACTGCAGGGTCTCGAGAGCGGCCCTGATGAGTGAGGATTGAGAATCATGGCTTACAGCGAAAAGGTCATCGACCACTACGAAAACCCGCGCAACGTCGGCAAGATGGACGCGGAAGATCCTGATGTCGGCACCGGCATGGTCGGCGCTCCGGCGTGCGGCGACGTGATGCGCCTGCAGATCAAGGTCAACGACGCCGGCATCATCGAAGATGCCAAGTTCAAGACCTACGGCTGCGGTTCGGCCATCGCTTCCAGCTCCCTCGCCACCGAGTGGATGAAGGGCAAGACCCTGGACGAAGCGGAAACCATCAAGAACACCCAGCTGGCTGAAGAACTGGCGCTGCCGCCAGTGAAAATCCACTGCTCGGTACTCGCTGAAGACGCCATCAAGGCTGCCGTTCGCGACTACAAGCAGAAGAAAGGCTTGATCTGATTTTCGAGTTTTGGCGACGAGTAAGGAGTCACCGATGGCTATCAGCATGACAGAAGCGGCTGCTCGACACGTGCGGCGCTCCCTCGACGGGCGCGGCAAAGGTGAAGGGATTCGTCTGGGTGTTCGCACCACAGGCTGTTCCGGTCTTGCCTACGTGCTGGAGTTTGTCGACGAGGTGGTTGCAGAGGATCAGGTGTTCGAAAGTCACGGCGAAAAAGTGATTATCGACCCGAAAAGCCTGGCTTACCTGGACGGCACCGAGCTCGATTTCGTCAAGGAAGGGTTGAACGAAGGCTTCAAGTTCAACAACCCCAACGTGCGCGGTGAGTGTGGCTGCGGCGAAAGCTTCAACATCTGAGGCTTGTCGTGGGTACTCCTTGTCATTTCGCTTTATTCGAGCTGCAACCGAGTTTCAATCTGGATCTCGACCAGCTGGCTACGCGCTACCGTGAGTTGGCGCGCGGCGTTCATCCGGACCGCTTCGCCGACGCTTCCGAGCGCGAGCAGCGGCTGGCCCTTGAGCGGTCGGCGAGTCTCAACGAGGCCTACCAGACGCTCAAGAGTCCGCCCAAGCGTGCGCGCTATCTGCTTGCCCTGAATGGTGGCGAATTGCCGCTGGAAGTCACGGTGCATGATCCGGGGTTCCTGCTGCAACAGATGGAATTGCGCGAAGAGCTCGAAGACCTGCAGGACAGCGCCGACCTCAATGGCGTTGCCGTCTTCAAGCGTCGCCTGAAGGCTGCCCAGGATGAACTGAACCAAAGCTTCGCAGCTTGCTGGAACGATGCAGCGCAACGCGAGCAGGCCGAACGCCTGATGCGGCGCATGCAGTTCCTTGACAAGCTCACCTACGAAGTGCGCCAGTTAGAAGAGCGCCTCGACGATTAACCCAGTGCCGCCTCGGTCGCACGCCTGATATACAGATAAGTCCCGATAACGATGGCCCTACTGCAGATCGCCGAACCCGGCCAAAGTCCTCAACCGCACCAGCGCCGCCTGGCTGTGGGGATCGACTTGGGTACTACCAATTCGCTGGTCGCTGCATTGCGCAGTGGTCTTTCCGAGCCGCTTGCCGACGCAGAAGGGCGGGTCATCCTGCCGTCTGCCGTGCGCTATCACGCCGATCGCGTCGAGGTCGGCGAGTCCGCCAAGCTGGCTGCCGCTACCGATCCCTTGAACACCGTGCTGTCGGTCAAGCGCTTGATGGGTCGTGGTCTGTCCGACGTCAAGCAACTGGGGGATCAGTTGCCGTACCGCTTTGTCGGTGGCGAGTCGCACATGCCGTTCATCGAGACGATCCAGGGGCCGAAAAGCCCGGTGGAGGTCTCTGCCGATATCCTCAAGGTCCTGCGTCAGCGTGCCGAAGCGACCCTGGGTGGCGAGTTGGTGGGGGCGGTGATCACCGTTCCGGCCTACTTCGACGACGCTCAACGTCAAGCCACCAAGGATGCGGCCAAGCTGGCCGGCCTGAACGTGCTGCGCTTGCTCAACGAACCGACTGCGGCCGCTGTGGCTTATGGTCTGGATCAGCATGCCGAAGGCCTGGTCGCGATCTACGACCTGGGGGGCGGTACCTTCGATATTTCGATTCTGCGCCTGACCGGTGGTGTCTTCGAAGTCCTGGCTACTGGCGGCGACAGCGCCCTGGGCGGTGACGACTTCGATCACGCGATCGCTGGCTGGATCATCGAGAGCGCTGGCCTGTCGGCCGATCTCGATCCGGGTGCGCAACGCAACTTGCTGCAAACCGCCTGTGCGGCGAAAGAGTTCCTGACTAACGCTGCGGCCGTTGATGTGGCCTATGGCGACTGGAAAGCCGAACTGACCCGCGAAGCTTTCAATGCATTGATCGAGCCGATGGTCGCTCGCAGCCTGAAAGCCTGCCGCCGCGCCGTTCGCGATTCCGCTATCGAGCTGGAAGACGTGCATGCGGTGGTCATGGTTGGTGGTTCGACCCGCGTACCTCGCGTTCGCGAAGCCGTTGCAGAAGCCTTCGGTCGCCAACCGCTGACTGAAATCGATCCGGACCAAGTGGTGGCTATTGGTGCTGCGATCCAGGCCGATACCCTGGCCGGCAACAAGCGTGATGGCGACGAATTGCTGCTGCTGGACGTTATCCCGCTGTCCCTGGGGTTGGAAACCATGGGCGGCCTGATGGAGAAGGTGATTCCGCGCAACACCACCATCCCCGTCGCTCGCGCCCAGGACTTCACCACGTACAAAGACGGCCAGTCGGCCATGGCCATCCACGTATTGCAGGGCGAGCGCGAGCTGATCAGCGACTGCCGCTCCCTGGCGCGCTTCGAATTGCGCGGTATTCCGTCGATGGTGGCTGGCGCGGCGAAGATTCGCGTGACCTTTCAGGTCGATGCCGACGGTCTGCTCAACGTCTCCGCACGTGAGCTGGGTTCGGGCGTTGAAGCCAGCATTCAGGTCAAGCCGTCCTACGGTCTGACCGACGGCGAAATCGCCAGGATGCTCAAGGACTCGTTCCAGCACGCCAATGACGACAAGGTTGCGCGCGTATTGCGCGAGCAGCAGGTCGACGCCCAACGCCTGATCGAAGCGGTGCAGGCCGCTCTGGAGGCCGATGGCGAACGCTTGCTCGACGCCGACGAGCGCATGGTCATCGAACTGCAGGTGCAGGAACTGACCGAACTGATGAAAGGTACCGATGGTTACGCCATCGAGCAGCAGACCAAGCGTCTGTCGCAAGTGACCGATGCCTTTGCTGCCCGCCGCCTGGATTCGACGGTGAAAGCCGCGCTGGCGGGGCGCAACCTGAATGAGATTGAGGAATAACGATGCCGCAGGTCATTTTTCTGCCACACGAAAAGTTTTGCCCCGAAGGCATGGTCGTGGAGGCTGAGACGGGTGTTTCCATCCTCGAGCTGGCCCATGAGCACCATATCGAGATGGAAAGTGCCTGCGGCGGCGTCTGCGCCTGCACCACCTGCCACTGCATCATTCGCGAGGGTTTCGACTCGCTGGAAGAGGCCGACGAGCTGGAGGAAGACTACCTTGATAAGGCTTGGGGTCTTGAGCGCGAGTCTCGCCTGGGGTGCCAGGCCAAGGTCGGTACCGAAGACCTGACGGTCGAAATTCCGAAGTACTCGCTCAATCACGCAGCCGAAGCACCGCACTGATTCAAGGAATTGTCATGAAACTCAAGTGGACTGATGTGCTGGAGATCGCGATCCAGCTGGCCGAAAGCAAGCCCGACGTGGATCCACTGTCGGTCAACTTCGTCGATCTGCGTAAATGGGTAATGGAATTGCCCGATTTCGACGACATGCCTGAGCATTGTGGCGAAAAGATCCTGGAGGCCATTCAGGCCCACTGGATCGAAGAACGCGACTGAGCCACGCCGCAGGTTAGGCAATACCCGAGAACCCGCGTATAATTCGCGGGTTTAATTTTTCGTAAATTACCGTTTCTGGAGTTACACCATGGCTGTTCAACGTACTTTCTCCATCATCAAGCCTGACGCCGTTGCCAAAAACGTGATCGGCAAGATCACCACTCGTTTCGAAGACGCTGGCCTGCGCATCGTCGCTTCGAAAATCAAGCAACTGTCCAAAGCCGAAGCCGAAGGTTTCTACGCTGAGCACAAAGAGCGCGGTTTCTTCGCTGACCTGGTTGCCTTCATGACTTCCGGTCCTGTTGTCGTTCAGGTTCTGGAAGGCGAAAACGCTATCGCTCGCAACCGTGAGCTGATGGGCGCTACCAACCCTAAAGAAGCTGCTGCCGGCACCATCCGTGCTGACTTCGCTGAATCGATCGACGCCAACGCTGTTCACGGTTCGGACTCCGAAGCCGCTGCCGCTCGCGAAATCGCATACTTCTTCGCAGCTACTGAAGTAACCACTCGCTAAGCATTGGCTTAAGAGTGAAGGTGAATCCATGACTACATCGACTGTAAAAACCAACCTGCTGGGTCTGACTCAACAGGAAATGGAAAAATTCTTCGACTCAATCGGGGAGAAGCGTTTCCGTGCCGGTCAGGTAATGAAATGGATTCACCACTTTGGCGTCGATGATTTCGACGCCATGACGAACGTCAGCAAGGCCTTGCGCGAAAAGCTCAAGGCTGTTGCTGAAATTCGCGGCCCCGAAGTGGTCAGCGAGGACATCTCCAGCGACGGTACCCGCAAGTGGGTGGTGCGCGTGGCGTCCGGCAGCTGCGTCGAGACCGTGTACATTCCCCAGGGCAAACGCGGCACCTTGTGCGTTTCGTCCCAGGCAGGCTGTGCCCTGGATTGCAGTTTCTGCTCCACCGGCAAGCAAGGCTTCAACAGCAACCTCACCGCCGCCGAAGTCATTGGCCAGGTGTGGATTGCCAACAAATCCTTTGGCAGCGTCCCGGCCACCGTCGACCGTGCCATCACCAACGTGGTGATGATGGGCATGGGTGAGCCGCTGCTGAACTTCGACAACGTCATCGCCGCCATGCACCTGATGATGGACGACCTGGGCTACGGCATTTCCAAGCGCCGCGTGACCCTGTCGACCTCCGGCGTGGTGCCGATGATCGATGAGCTGCACAAGCACATCGACGTCTCGCTGGCGTTGTCCCTGCACGCACCGAATGACGCATTGCGTAACCAATTGGTGCCGATCAATAAAAAATATCCGCTTAAGATGCTGCTCGAGTCGTGCCAGCGCTACATGTCGAATCTCGGCGAAAAGCGCGTGCTGACCATCGAATACACCTTGCTTAAAGACGTCAATGACAAGGTCGAGCACGCCGTGGAAATGATCGAGCTGCTCAAGAACATCCCGTGCAAGATCAACCTGATCCCGTTCAACCCGTTCCCGCATTCCGGGTACGAGCGTCCGAGCAACAACGCCATTCGGCGTTTCCAGGATCAGCTTCATCATGCCGGTTTCAACGTCACCGTCCGCACCACTCGTGGTGAAGACATCGACGCGGCCTGTGGTCAATTGGTAGGGCAGGTGCTGGATCGCACCCGTCGCAGCGAACGTTATATCGCCGTGCGCGAGTTGAGCGCCGACAACGATATGGCCGTGAACGCCGCGAACAAGTAAACAAGAGAGGATCTCTATGTCCCTGCGCTTTGCGCTGCTTTTGCTGTTGGCCAGCCTGTGTGCCGGCTGCGTGCTTTCGGGCGACTACAACCCGATGAAGACCAGCAAGGGCCGTGATGAAGCGCGGGAAGCCTATGTGCAGTTGGGCATCGGTTATTTGCAGCAGGGCATGACCGAGCGGGCAAAGGTGCCGTTGAGGAAGGCGCTGGAACTGGATGGCTCGGATGCGGATGCCAACGCGGCGCTGGGATTGGTGTTCCAGGCCGAAATGGAGCCGGAACTGGCCGATGAGCATTTCCACAAGGCACTGTCTTCCCGTCCTGCCGATGCGCGAATCCTGAACAACTACGGCAGTTTTCTGTTTGAGCAGCAGCGTTACAAGGAAGCCTACGAGCGCTTTGAGCAGGCCGCCGCCGATACCCTGTATCCCGAGCGTTCACGGGTATTCGAAAACCTCGGCATGACCGCCTCGATGCTGGGGGAGCGCGAGCTGGCCCGGCAACAACTGGAAAAAGCCCTGCGCCTGAATCGCCAACAACCTCGTGCATTGCTGGAAATGGCTGAGTTGTCTTACGAAGACAGGCATTATGTGCCCTCGCGTGACTACTACGATCGTTTTAGCCTGCTTGCCGAGCAAAATGCACGTAGTCTATTGCTCGGCGTTCGGCTGGCAAAAGTGTTTGATGATCGCGACAAGGCCGCAAGCAAAGGCCTGCAACTAAAAAGACTCTATCCCGGTACGCCGGAATATCAGCAATACCTGTCGGAGCAATGATGAAAGCGGCGCATCCCGAAGTTGTAGCAGCGAATCGCGTTAACCCCGGTGAGACCTTGCGCCAGGCCCGCGAAAGCAATGGCTGGTCGCTGGCCGAAGTGGCCCTCAAGCTCAACCTCACCACCACTTCCCTGAGCAACCTGGAAGCCGGCGCTTTCGACAAGCTGCCCGGGCATACTTTTGCCCGTGGTTATATTCGCGCCTATGCCAAATTGCTCGGCATGGATCAGGCCGTACTGGTCCAGCAATTCGATCAATCCACCGGTACCGATTCCCAGGGCAGCAGCGTTCACAGCCTTGGGCGTATCGAAGAACCGGTCCGGGTTTCCCACACCATTTTGCGTATCGTCAGCTTGCTGTTGCTGGTGGCGGTGATTGGCGGCGGTTTTGTCTGGTGGCAGGACCAGACTTCGTTGCGCACCAAGGACCTGATCGGTCTGGCACCAGAGCATGTCGAAGTCGAGGGCGCCGACGGTACGACACAGATTCACCCGCTGGACGAGCCGGAAGACCAGGCCGTCGTGGAAGGCCAGGCCGAAGGCGCAACCGCCCTCGCGCTGCCACAGGCCGACGCTCCGGCCGAAGCACCGGTGGACGCTCAGGCGACTGCGCCAGCCGCCCCCGCAGCACCGGCCACTCCAGCCGCTACCGCACCTGTTGTCGCAGCACCGGTCGTTCCAGCAACGCCGACACCTGCCGTCCCGGCCCCAGTGGTGACTGCGCCAGTAGCCCCGAGCGCTCCTGCTCCTGCGGCAGCCGCGCCAGTGGCTGGTCAGGGCCAGGTTCAGGTGCAGTTCACCGCTGATTGCTGGACACAAGTGACCGACGGTAGCGGCAAGGTGTTGTTCAGCGGTCTCAAACGCAAAGGCGACAGCCTGGCAGTCAATGGCAAACCACCGTTCGCCGTGCGCCTGGGCTTTGCCCGCGGTGCCCAGGTCAGCTACAACGGCCAGTCGGTTGATGTCGCTCCGTTCACCAGTGGCGAGACTGCTCGCCTGAAGTTGGGTCAATAAGTCATGCACGGCGAATCTCCAATCAAACGTCGCGAATCCCGCAAGATCTGGGTCGGTAACGTGCCTGTCGGCGGCGATGCGCCTATCGCTGTGCAGAGCATGACCAACAGCGACACCAACGATGTCGCGGCCACCGTCGCGCAAATCAATCGCCTGGAAGCCGCCGGCGTCGATATCGTGCGGGTCTCCGTACCGGACATGGACGCCGCGGAGGCCTTCGGCAAGATCAAGCAACTGGTCAAGGTGCCGTTGGTTGCCGACATTCACTTCGACTACAGGATCGCATTGCGCGTAGCCGAACTGGGTGTCGATTGCCTGCGGATCAACCCGGGCAACATCGGTCGCGAAGACCGCGTGCGTGCGGTGGTCGATGCCGCCCGTGACCGCGGGATTCCGATTCGTATCGGCGTGAACGCCGGTTCCCTGGAAAAAGACCTGCAAAAGAAATACGGCGAGCCGACTCCGGCAGCGCTGGTCGAATCTGCCTTGCGTCATGTCGAGCACCTTGAACGCCTGAATTTCCAGGATTTCAAGGTCAGCGTGAAAGCCTCCGATGTGTTCATGGCCGTCGAAGCGTACCGCCTGCTGGCCAAGGAAATTGTCCAGCCGCTGCACCTGGGCATCACCGAAGCCGGTGGTTTGCGTTCAGGCACGGTGAAATCCGCCGTTGGCCTCGGTATGCTGCTCGCCGAAGGGATTGGCGATACTATCCGCATCTCGTTGGCGGCCGACCCGGTCGAGGAAGTGAAAGTCGGCTACGACATTCTCAAGTCCCTGCACCTGCGCTCCCGTGGCATCAACTTCATCGCCTGCCCGAGCTGCTCGCGGCAGAACTTCGATGTGGTCAAGACCATGAACGAGCTGGAAGGGCGCCTCGAAGATCTGCTGGTGCCGCTGGATGTCGCGGTTATCGGTTGCGTGGTCAACGGTCCGGGCGAAGCCAAGGAAGCCCACATCGGCTTGACCGGCGGCACGCCGAACCTGATTTACATCGATGGCAAGCCATCGCAGAAGCTGACGAATGACAATCTGGTGGATGAGCTGGAACGCTTGATCCGCGAGAAAGCGGCCGAAAAGGTCGAAGCTGACGCTGCCGTTATTGCGCGCGGCTGAACCTGACTGAAGAGCCGAACGAATTTAAGGATTTAAAGTGAGCAAGTCATTGCAAGCCATTCGTGGCATGAACGACATCCTGCCCGAACAGACTCCCCTGTGGCGTCATTTCGAAGGCACCGTTTCGCGCCTGCTGGATAACTACGGTTACAAGCAGATCCGCATGCCGATCGTCGAGTTCACCGAGCTGTTCAAGCGCTCCATCGGTGAAGTGACCGACATCGTCGAAAAAGAGATGTACACCTTCGACGACCGCAACGGCGACTCCCTGACCCTGCGCCCTGAAGGCACGGCGGCTTGTGTGCGCGCAGTGCTGGAGCACGGCATCACTGGTGGTGGCCAGGTTCAGAAACTCTGGTACATCGGCCCGATGTTCCGTCACGAGCGTCCGCAGAAAGGCCGTTATCGCCAGTTCCACCAGATCGGTGTCGAAGTGTTCAACCTCGACGGTCCGGACATCGACGCCGAGCTGATCGTGCTGACCTGGCGCCTGTGGGGCGAGTTGGGCATCCGTGATGCGGTAAAGCTCGAGCTCAACAGCCTGGGCACCAGCGAATCCCGTGGTCGTTACCGTGAAGCGTTGGTCGCGTTCCTGTCGCAGCACATGGACAAGCTGGACGAAGACAGCCAGCGCCGCCTGAAGACCAACCCGCTGCGCGTCCTGGACACCAAGAACGCCGAGACACAGGCGATTCTGGTCGATGCGCCGAAAATGGCCGACTACCTCGACGAAGAATCCCGCGTGCATTTCGAGGGCCTCAAGGCTCGCCTCGACGCCGCCGGCATTCCCTACGTGATCAACCCGAAGCTGGTTCGCGGGCTGGATTACTACAGCAAGACCGTTTTCGAATGGGTCACCGACAAACTCGGCGCCCAGGGCACCGTGTGCGCCGGTGGTCGTTACGACGGCCTGGTGGAGCAGATGGGCGGCAAGCCGACTGCTGGCGTTGGTTTCGCCATGGGCATCGAGCGCCTAGTCCTGCTGCTGGAAACCCTGGAGCAGATCCCGGAAGAAATCTCCCGCCAGGTCGATGTCTACCTCTGCGCCTTCGGTGAAGCCGCCGAACTCGCCGGCTTGAGCCTGGCGGAGCGCGTTCGTGACCAGTTGCCCAACCTGCGCCTGCAAGTGAATGCCGGCGCCGGCAGCTTCAAAAGCCAGTTCAAGAAGGCCGACAAGAGCGGTGCGCTGTATGCGCTGATCCTCGGTGACGACGAAATGGCCCAGCAAGTGGTAGGTTTCAAACCCCTGCGTGGCCAGGGCGAACAACAAAGCATTGCCTGGGATGCGCTTGCTGCACACCTGGCCACCTGCGTCGTGCAGGGTTGAAGCTGTCTAAACAGCCGAATTAGCGATTAAGGAGTATTGGGGTGTCGAGTACCGAAGAGGAACAGCTGGCGGATTTGAAGGAGTGGTGGTCACGCAACGGCAAGCCCCTGGTTACTGGCGGCCTGTTGGCGCTGGTCATCGTGTTCGGCTGGCAGGCGTTCCACAAGTATCAGAGCAATCAGTCGCAAGGCGCCTCGATTCTCTATCAGCAATTGCTCGAAACCACGCTGACGCCTGATGGCAAGCCTGATGCGGCCCGTGTTTCGGACCTGGCCGGCAAGCTCAACAGCGAGTTCGGCGGCAGCGCCTATGCGCAGTACGGCAGCCTGTTCGTGGCTAAAGTAGCGGTCGACAGCGGCAAGCTGGACGACGCGGCCAGCGAGCTCAAAGCCATTGTTGACAAGCCGGCCAATCCGGCGCTGGGCGAAATCGCCCGTCAGCGTCTGGCTCAGGTGCTGGGCGCGCAGAACAAGGCCGACGAAGCGCTGAAACTGCTTGAAGGCGATGCCGACAAGGCATTCCTGGCCACTCGCGAAGAGCTCAAGGGCGACCTGCTGGTGCAGCTGGGTCGTACCGATGAGGCGAGCGCGGCGTATCAGAAAGCCAAGGCGGCGCTGTCGGATGAAGCAGCGGTCGGTGGCCTGCAAATCAAGCTGGACGACCTGGCCAAAGGGGATGCGTGACGTGATTCGTTGGAAACATGCAGCATTGCTGGCTCTGGCCTTGTTGGCCGCGGGTTGCAGCAGCAACAGTAAAAAAGAATTGCCTCCGGCCGAACTGGTCGACTTCAAGGAAGAAGTGGTTCTGCACAAGCAGTGGAGTCGTTCGATCGGTGACGGTCAGGGCGAAACCTACAACATGCTGGTTCCGGCCATCGATGGCGATACCATCTATGCCGCCGACGTCACTGGCGTGTTGATGGCGATGGACCGCAACACGGGCGACGTCAAATGGAAGAAAGACCTCGAACTGCCTGTCTCCGGCGCCGTTGGCGTAGCCTACGGTCTGGTCACCATCGGTACGCTCAAGGGTGAAATCGTTGCCCTGGACGCCATCAACGGTGAAGAGAAGTGGCGCGCTCGCGTGTCCAGCGAAGTGCTGGCACCGCCAGCCAACAACGGAGACGTTGTGGTGGTTCAGACCCAGGACGATCGCCTGATCGGCCTGGATGCCTCCACCGGTAACCGTCGCTGGATCTATGACAGCACGCCTGCGGTACTGACCCTGCGTGGCACCAGTGCGCCGATCGTGACCAACCGCCTCGCGGTGGCTGGCCTGTCGACCGGTAAAGTGGTTGCCCTGAATATCTCCAATGGCGTACCGGTGTGGGAACAGCGCGTAGCGATCCCGCAAGGTCGTTCGGAGCTGGAGCGTGTGGTCGATATCGACGGTGGCCTGCTGCTGTCGGGAGAGACGCTGTATGTCGCCAGCTATCAGGGGCGCGTTGCCGCTCTGGACCTGCAAAGCGGCCGTCAGCTCTGGCAGCGTGATGCTTCCAGCTACGCCGGTGTCGCCCAGGGTTTTGGCACCGTTTATGTGAGCCTGTCTTCGGGCACCGTTGAAGGCGTCGACGAGCGTTCCACCACAGCCTTGTGGAGCAACGATTCGTTGGCCCGTCGTCAACTGTCGGCCCCGGAAGTGTTCTCCAGCTACGTTGCAGTCGGTGACCTGGAAGGTTACCTGCACCTGCTGAGTCAGGTGGACGGTCGTTTCGTCGGCCGCGAGCGCATCGACAGCGACGGCCTGCGTGCCCGTCCGCTGGTGGTGGGTGACACGATTTATGTGTATGGCAACAGCGGCAAACTGGAAGCCCTGACCATCAAGTAACAACTATGCTTGGGGTTGATACCCCAGGCGGCTACACCTGTTGGTATGTCTCAAACCGTAGGAGCGAGCACGCTCGCGATCGCGAGCATGCTCGCTCCTACAGGGATCGGGGATGTGCCCGGGAAAGCCCTCGAGCACCAGCCGCTGCCTCGCAGCGGCTTTTGTATTTTCTGAAAAACGAAGTGGAGAGCCGCATGGTTCCCGTAATCGCCCTGGTGGGCCGACCAAACGTCGGCAAGTCCACCTTGTTCAACCGCCTGACCAGGACTCGCGACGCGATCGTCGGCGACTTGTCCGGTCTGACCCGTGATCGCCAGTACGGTGAGGCCAAGTGGCAAGGGCGTTCCTACATTCTGATCGACACCGGCGGTATCTCCGGTGACGAGCACGGTATGGACGAAAAGATGGCCGAGCAGTCGCTGCTGGCCATCGAGGAAGCGGATGTCGTTCTGTTCCTGGTAGATGCCAAGGCTGGCTTCACCGCCGCCGACCAGATGATCGCCGAGCATTTGCGCAAGCGTAACAAGCGTTCCCACGTAGTCGCGAACAAGGTCGATAACATCGACCCTGAAATGGCGCGTGCCGAATTCGCCCCGCTGGGCATGGGCCATGCGATCCCGATCGCCGGTGCCCACGGTCGCGGTATCACCCATTTGCTGGAAACAGCGCTGAGCGAATTCCCGAAAGACGAAGACGAGCCGGAAGAAGGCGAGGAAGAGGAAGTTGCCGAAGGCGAAGAAGCCAAGCGCATTCCTGGTCCGAGCGAAAAAGACGGGATCAAGATCGCCATCATCGGCCGTCCGAACGTCGGCAAGTCGACCCTGGTCAACCGTATGCTCGGTGAAGAGCGGGTCATCGTTTATGACCAGCCCGGCACCACTCGCGACAGTATCTATATCCCGTTCGAGCGTAACGACGAGAAGTACACGCTGATCGACACCGCCGGTGTACGCAAGCGCGGCAAGATCCACGAAGAAGTCGAAAAATTCTCCGTGGTCAAGACCCTGCAGGCGATCAAAGACGCCAACGTGGTGATCTTCGTGATGGACGCCCGCGAAGGCGTGGTGGACCACGACCTCAATCTGCTGGGCTTCGCCCTGGAAGCCGGTCGTGCAATGGTCATCGCACTCAACAAGTGGGATGGCATGACACCGGGCGAGCGCGACTATGTGAAAACCGAGTTGGAGCGCCGGCTGTTCTTCGTTGACTTCGCCGACATTCACTTCATTTCGGCGTTGCACGGCACGGGCGTGGGCAACCTCTACGGTTCGGTGCAGAACTCGTTCAAGTCGGCGGTTACCCGCTGGCCGACCAGCCGCCTGACCCAGATCCTCGAAGACGCCGTCAGCGAGCACCAGCCGCCGATGGTCAACGGTCGCCGGATCAAGTTGCGTTATGCCCACCTGGGTGGCGCGAACCCGCCGATCATCGTGATCCACGGCAACCAGATCGAGAAGGTGCCGAAGTCTTACGTGCGCTATCTGGAAAACACTTACCGCCGTGTTCTGAAGCTGGTCGGTACGCCGATCCGCATCGAGTTCAAGGGTGGCGAGAACCCGTACGAAGGCAACAAGAACACGCTTACCGACCGCCAGGTCAACAAGAAGCGTCGCTTGATGTCGCACCACAAGAAGGCTGAAAAGAAGCGTCGCGACAAGCGATAGACACAGCTTCAAGCCACAAGCGACAAGCTGCAAGTAAAAGCAAAAAGGGTCCTGCCAAGGACCCTTTTTTATGTCTGGCGGTTTGATGCTTGACCGCTTGCGGCTTGTCGCTTGAAACTTGCAGCTCACCTGTAGGGGCCCACCGATGATCACCAGTAAGCTGCCGAATGTCGGCATCACTATCTTCACTCAGATGTCTCAGCTCGCGGCACAGACCGGCGCGCTCAATCTGTCCCAGGGCTTTCCCGATTTCGCGGCCCCGCAGGCCCTGTGCGATGCGGTCGGCCGGCATATCGCCAGCGGCCATAACCAGTACTCGCCAATGACCGGGCTGCCGGTGTTGCGTCAGCAGGTCGCAGCGAAGATCGCCCGCAGTTATGGCGTGCAGGTGGATGTGGATACTGAAGTGACGGTTACCCCCGGCGCGACCGAGGCGATTTTCTGTGCCATTCAGGCGGTTATCCACAGCGGTGACGAAGTCATTGTGTTTGACCCGGCATACGACAGCTACGAGCCCTCGGTAGAGCTGGCCGGCGGTCGTTGCGTGCATGTGCAATTGGGCCTGAACGATTTCAGTATCGACTTCGAAAAGCTTGCCCAGGCACTGAGCCCGCGCACGCGGATGATCATTCTCAACAGCCCGCACAACCCCAGTGGTGCACTGATCAGCCGTGCGGAACTCGACCAGTTGGCAGCGTTGATCCGTGATCGCGATATCTATGTGATCAGCGACGAAGTCTACGAGCACCTGGTGTATGACGGCGTGCCCCACGTCAGCGTGCTGGCCCATGAAGAGCTGTATCAGCGTGCATTCGTGGTCAGCTCGTTCGGCAAGACCTACCACGTCACCGGCTGGAAAACCGGCTATGTGGTCGCTCCACCGGCCCTGACGGCGGAATTGCGCAAGGTGCACCAGTACGTGAATTTTTGTGGCGTGACGCCGCTTCAATATGCCTTGGCCGATTTCATGGCCGAGCATCCGGAACACGTTGAAGAGTTGCCGGGTTTCTATCAAGCCAAGCGCGATCTGTTCTGCGATCTGCTGGCGCCCTCGCGTTTCAGTTTTACCCGGGTGACCGGCACCTATTTCCAACTGGTCGATTACTCACAGATCCGTCCGGACCTCAATGACGTCGAGATGGCCCTGTGGATGACGCGCGAGCATGGAGTGGCCAGTATCCCGATTTCCGTGTTCTACCAGACGCCGCCGGAAGGCCAGCGCCTGGTGCGGCTGTGCTTTGCCAAGCGTGAGGAGACCCTGCGTGAAGCAGCGGAAAAACTATGCGTGATCTGAGTGCGCTGCCTAACCTGACCGTTGCGTTGATTCAGACTTCACTGGCCTGGCACGATCGTGAGGCCAACCTCGAGCATTTCGAGCCCTTGCTGGAACAGGCTCGCGGCGCCGACCTGATCATCCTTCCGGAGATGTTCACCACCGGTTTTTCCATGGAGTCCGAGAGCCTCGCGGAAGCGGAAAACGGCCCGACCAGCAAATGGCTGCGGGTTCAGGCCGCGAAGCTTGATGCGGTCATTACCGGCAGCGTGATCGTTCAGGCCGCCGACGGCAGCCATCGCAATCGTCTGTTGTGGGCGCGCCCGGACGGTGAGGTGCTGCACTACGACAAGCGCCACCTGTTCCGCATGGCGGGCGAGCACAACCACTACACCCCCGGCGAGCGCCAGGTGCAGTTCGAGCTAAAAGGCTGGCGCGTAAGGCCGCTGATTTGCTACGACCTGCGTTTCCCGGTGTGGAGTCGCGATGCCCAGGACACCGACCTGCTGCTGTACACCGCGAACTGGCCGGGCGCGCGGCGCCAGCACTGGAATCGTCTGTTGCCGGCACGGGCGATCGAGAATCTGTGCTATGTGGCGGCGGTGAATCGCATTGGCACTGATGGCAAAGGCTTTGCCTATACCGGTGACAGTCAGGTGCTGGATTTCCAGGGTGAAACATTGCTCGGTGCGGGGGAGGCTGATGGCGTGTTCAAGGCTGTGCTGGATGCGGCGGAGCTGGCGGCATATCGCGAGCGGTTTCCGGCGAACCTGGATGCCGATACATTTGAGTTCACCTGATATTTTCTCTGCCCGAAAGGACCCGTTCGCGAGCAGGCTCGCTCCCACATTGGATCGGTGTGAGCGCGGTCACGGTGGGAGCGAGCCTGCTCGCGAAGGGGTCATAACGGGCAACTCAAAAACCTGCTGACAAACAAAAAGGCCCCGAGGTTCTCACCCCGGGGCCTTTTGCATTTCAGCGATGGTTACGCCGCTTTCGCTTCCGGCTGGCTCAGCGAGCGGTTCAGTGCGCTGAACAGGGCCTTGAAGCTGGCGGTGGTGATGTTTTCGTCGATGCCGACGCCATGCACCGCACGCTCACCGTTCACGCGCAGTTCAATGTAGGCCGCTGCCCTGGCATTGGTGCCCGCGCCGATGGCGTGCTCGTTGTAGTCCATGATTTCCACCGGTACCGGCAGGCCGGCGACCAGCGCTTCGAGGGCGCCGTTGCCCTTGCCGCGCCAGTGCAGGTTGGTTTCGCCCTGGCCTTTGCTGGCCACTTCCACTTCGACGGCGCTGTGACCGTTTTCTTCCTGCAGGCGATGGCTGACCAGTGCGTACGGGGTGTTGGCCTGCAAGTACTCGCTGTGCAGCAGCGCGTGGATTTGCTGGGCGGTCATTTCCAGGCCCAGGCGGTCGGTTTCACGCTGCACGACCTGGCTGAACTCGATCTGCATGCGGCGCGGCAGGCTGATGCCGTATTCCTGTTCCAGGAGGTAGGCGATACCGCCCTTGCCCGACTGGCTGTTGACGCGGATGACTGCCTCGTAGCTGCGGCCGATGTCGGCCGGGTCGATCGGCAGGTACGGGACTTCCCACAATGCGTCGGATTTCTGCTGGGCAAAGCCTTTGCGGATCGCGTCCTGGTGCGAGCCGGAGAACGCGGTGTGCACCAGGTCGCCGACGTACGGGTGACGCGGGTGGACCTGGATCTGGTTGCACTCTTCGACGACTTTGCGCACGCCGTCGATGTCGGAGAAGTCCAGTTGAGGGTCGAGACCCTGGGTGTACATGTTCAGGGCCACAGTCACCAGGTCGACGTTACCGGTACGCTCGCCATTGCCGAACAGGCAGCCTTCGACACGGTCGGCGCCGGCCATCAGGCCCAGTTCGGTGGCCGCAACACCCGTCCCACGGTCATTGTGGGTGTGCAGGCTGATGATCACGCTGTCACGACGGTTGATGTGACGGCCGAACCATTCGATCTGGTCGGCATAGATGTTCGGGGTCGCGCATTCGACGGTGGCCGGCAGATTGAGGATCATCTTGTGCTCGGGCGTCGGGTTCCAGACTTCGATCACCGCATCGCAGACTTCCTTGGCGAACTCCAGCTCAGTGGCGCTGAAGGTTTCTGGCGAGTACTGGAAGGTCCACTCGGTTTCCGGCTGCTGGGCGGCGTATTTGACGAACAGCTTGGCCGCGCTGACGGCGATTTCCTTGATCCCGTCCTTGTCCTGGTTGAAGACAATGCGGCGGAAAGAAGGAGAGGTGGCGTTGTACAGGTGAACGATGGCTTTTTTCGCGCCGCGCAGGGATTCGAAGGTGCGCTCGATCAGGTCTTCACGGCCCTGGGTCAGCACCTGGATGGTGGTGTCGTCCGGGATGTGGTTGCCTTCGATCAAAGTGCGGACGAAGTCGAAGTCGGTTTGCGAGGCGGCCGGGAACGATGCTTCGATTTCCTTCACGCCGACCTGCACCAGGGTTTTCCAGAAGCGCAGCTTCTTGACGGAGTCCATTGGTTCGATCAGCGACTGGTTGCCGTCGCGCAGGTCGGAGCTGCACCAGATCGGTGCGGAGGTGATGGTTTTCGATGGCCAGGTGCGGTCCGGAATGTCGATGGTCGGGAACGCACGGTATTTCGAAGACGGGTCTTTGAGCATGCTCATCGGGAAATCCTTATTGTGTGGGCCGAAAAAAGGCGGCCTGCCGGTGGATCAAAAGTTCTTGGATCGACGCTTGGGACGACGCACCACGATTCAGCCCGGCAGTCGTGCACTGACGAGGCACAGGCTGCGGTGCTGGCGGAGCTGAATGAGGGTGTGAGAGGTTTTCATGCCTTCAACCCTAACCTTGAGGGGGGAGGATGGCAAGCAGTCGAAAAAAATTGGGAGAAGTTCTGCTTTTTATGTGTTTGTCGCGATCTGATCGCGAAAAAAATGGTGTGAGGCGTGAATGATTGCGCTGATGATCAAGCGTCCGCAATTGAAAATCGGCGGTGCAGCTGCTGGCCTGTTCGCGGGCAAGCCCGCTCCCACAGGGGGCTTTGGTGTATGCAAAATCGGTTTACACCACTGATCACTGTGGGAGCGGGCTTGCTCGCGAACAGGCCTCAGCTTCACCGCAAAATCAGGGTTGGAAAGCCCCAATGAAAATCGCCGGATCCACCCGCGCATCGTTCAGGCTGACATTCCAGTGCATATGGGGCCCGGTCGCGCGGCCCGTCGCGCCGACTTTGCCGACCACGCCGCCGCGCGCCAGTTGTTGGCCCACCGTCACGTCGATTTTCGACATATGGCAAAACATGCTGATAAAGCCCTGGCCGTGGTCGACGAACACCGTGTTGCCGTTGAAGAAGTAGTTGCCGATCAGGATCACCTTGCCGGCAGCCGGGGTCTTGATCGGGGTGCCGGCCGGTACGGCGAAGTCCAGGCCTGCGTGAGGGTTGCGCTCCTCACCATTGAAAAAGCGACGCACACCGAACTTGCTCGACAGCGGCCCGTTCACCGGCTTGTCCAGCAACAGGTTACTCGGGGTATTGGGGCTGAATGTGCGGTAAGCGGCAATCTGTTCGGCCAGCTCACGCTCGATGCGCTTGAGGTTCTCCGGGTCCGGATTGACCTGTTGGGTGTTCTTCAGGGTGATGCGCTGTTCCGGATATTTCTTGTTGCCAACCGTAAAACTCAGGTTACGGCCGCCGCTGCTGAGCGATTGAGCTCCCGGCTTGACCGTCAACGGTATGCCGACGATGGCCAGCCAGTTGCTCTGCTCCTTGACCACCAGCACGGGTTTGCCCTGGTAAGTGGCTTTTGGCGCCTGGGCCGATGTGCCCAGGTCCAGTACGGCAACACCGCCCGGCACCGGTTTGTTCAAAAGGCGGGTGATGTAGCTGTCGGCGTGGGCATTGAAGGTCAGGCACAGCAACAGCAGTGGAGCGAGGAAACGCGGCATGGATCAATCCAGTAGAGAAAGGGTGACAGGCGTCAGGTGATTGTCTTCGACCCGCACTTGCAGTTCGCCTTCGCCCAGTTTTGCCTTCAGGCGCTGGCCGGTATGGGTTTGCGCGGCGTTGCGGATCGCGTTGCCGCGTTCGTCCAGCAAAATGCTGTAGCCGCGGCCGAGGGTCGCCAGCGGGCTGACCACATGCAGTGTCTGCATCTGACTGTGCAATAGCATGCGACGGTTCTTCAGCCCTTCGCGGATGGCGCGTGGCAGGCGTTCGGCCAGGCTGTCGAGGCGCTGGCGCAGCATTGCCAGTTGCCGGCCCGGATGTTGCGCGGCCAGACGGGTTTCCAGGCGGATCAAGCGTTCGCGACGGGTGTTGAGGCTGCGCTCGAAGGCGCGACGCATGCGCATGTCCAGGTCATCCAGGCGCTGTGCCTGCTGGCGCAGGCGCTCGCCGGGATGACGCAGGCGTCGGGAAATGCCTTCCAGGCGCAGTCGATCGCGCATCAAGCGGTCACGCATGCGCATCACCAGGCGTCGGTGCAGGCTTTCGACTCGACGCACCAGGTCGCTGGAGTCCGGCGCCAGCAATTCGGCGGCAGCGGAAGGGGTGGGCGCGCGAACGTCGGCCACGAAGTCGCTGATCGACACGTCGGTCTCATGGCCGACCGCGCTGACAATCGGCGTCATGCAAGCATCTACGGCGCGGGCCACGGCTTCTTCGTTGAAGCACCAGAGATCTTCCAGCGAGCCGCCGCCCCGGGCCAGGATCAGTGCGTCGAAACCACGGGCGTCCGCCAGCTTCAGGGCGCGGACAATCTGCGCGGTGGCTTCGCGGCCCTGTACGGCGGTGGGGATCAGCGTCAATTGCACTTGCGGTGCGCGACGGCGGAACACGCTGATGATGTCGCGGATCACCGCCCCGGTGGGCGAGCTGATGATGCCGATGCGTTGCGGGTGCGCCGGCAGCGGCACTTTGCGTTCGGCACTGAACAGGCCTTCGGCGCTGAGTTTTTCCTTGAGTGCATCGAAGGCCAGGCGCAAGGCGCCATCGCCGGCCGGCTCCACGGTGTCGAGGATCAGTTGATAATCACCCCGCCCTTCGAACAGCGAGACTTTGCCGCGTACCTTGACCGCGAGCCCATCCTTCAGTGCCTGGCGAACCCTTGCCGCGTTCTGCCGGAACAGCGCGCAACGCACCTGGGCGCCGCTGTCCTTGAGGGTGAAATACACATGGCCGGACGCCGGGCGGGCGAGGTTGGAGATTTCGCCTTCGACCCAGATGTTGCTGAACACGTCTTCGAGCAACACCCGCGCGCGGCCGTTGAGCTGGCTGACGGTCAGGACTTCGCGGTCCAGGCCGAGTCTTGCAAAGGGATCTTTAATCATGGGGCGCAGTTTAAAGGCATTCGGTGATCAATCTCCATGTGTCAGCACAATTCCCCTGTGCAATGACTATTGTGGGAGCGAGCCTGCTCGCGAAGAGGGAGTGTCAGGACACATCAATTTAACTGACACACCGCTTTCGCGAGCAGGCTCGCTCCCACAGAGGTAAAGTCGTGGCGCAAGTTCACGGAAGAAAGGGATATGGATGTGATTGAGTTATTGAACCAATGGCCCTTCGGCCCGCTGGACTGGCTGGTTATCGGCGTGGGCATCGCCCTGGCCTACATCGTGTTTGGCATCGCCGGTTTCGGCACTGCGCTGGTGGCCGGGCCGATTCTGATTCTGTTCATGCCACTGTCGAAGATCGTGCCGTTGCTGGTACTGCTCGATTTTGTCGCGGCGTTCGGCAATCTGATGCCTTCGCGGCGCGATGTGGCCAGGCCGGAGCTGTTGCGGTTACTGCCCTGCATGGCGGTGGGGTGCACGCTGGGCGTGATTTTCCTGCTGAACCTCAAGTCCGATCTGTTGCTGCTGTTGATGGGGCTTTTTATCAGCGCCTATGGGATTTACAGCCTGTGGATCAAAGCCCGGCCAGCGCAACTGTCCGCCCTGTGGGCGCTGCCCATGGGGACGGTGGGTGGAATGTTCGGCGCGTTGTTTGGCAGCGGCGGCTTTCTCTATGCGATCTATCTGAGCAGCCGATTGCCCAAGGAGGCGGCCCGCGCGACCCAAAGTGCGTTGATCAGTTGCAGCACCGTGGTGCGTTTGAGCCTGTTTGCAATCGCCGGGGTGTATGCCGATTTGCCGTTGCTGGTGCTGGCGCTGTGTCTGTTGCCGGCGATGGTGCTGGGGCTGTGGTTGGGTCGACGGCTGACCATGCGGCTGTCCCGCGAGGCGTTCGTGCGCCTGGTGACCTGGCTGGTGCTGGCGAGCGGGATTGCGTTGATCGGGCGTTACTTGAGCACTTGAACTGCATCTTGTTCTCTGTAGGAGCGAGCATGCTCGCGATGGACTTTAACGATAACGCGTGTTTCCTGATAAAACGCGTCGCCCTCAGGTTCATCGCGAGCTTGCTCGCTCCTACAGAAAAGCTTCAATCGTTGTACTGGCTCAGCAGCCGTTCCAGCCGTGCATTGAGGCGGCGTTTGATTTCGGTCTCGATGTGCGGTGCGAAGTCGTCGATCACGTCTTGCATGATCAACTGCGCGGCGGCGCGAAGTTCGTTGTCCAGGTGCAACAGGTCATCCGGGCCTTTGCTGGCGGCGGGCGTCGCTGCGGCAGCGATGACCGGTTCAACGATAGGGGGGGAGGCTGTTGGTTCGACGGGAGGCAAAGGCTCGCTCACGGCGTCGAACAACATGGGAATCTGTTCCTGGTCGCCGTCCTCGACCGTGTCGGTCAGCAGGGGCGGTTGCAGGTTGTCGTCGCCGAGCAATTGGCGGATCGACTCAAGGTCGTCCAGCAGGTGCGCGGACTGTTGCAGCGGTTTTGAAGTGTCCATTGGAAGGCTCAGAGTCGCTGTAAACGGTGATCTTGCAGAGGATAGCCCTGTTCGCGGTAGAAACGGAAACTCTCCCGCGCGGCCTGGCGAATCGTCGGGTCTTCCACCACCACTTCCGCCACGCGGGCGAAACGCTGGGCGAAGGCCGGGACTTTCAGGTCGAGATTGACCAGCAGGTCCTGATGTTGACCGCAATCATCTCCCAGGCCCAGGACAATCAAGCCATCCGGCTCGCTTTCGGCGGGGCCGTGGGGCACGAAGCTTTCACCTTTGAATGTCCAGAGGCGTGCGTCGAGATCGCTGCGCTGGGCGGCGTCGCTGCAATGCAGGTAGACACGGTGACCCATGCGCCAGGCTTTTTCGGTGAGCTTGCAGGCGAAATCCAGCCGCGCCGAAGGATCGGCGCTGGGCAGGATATAGAAGTCGACTTTGGTCATTGCAGTTCCTGAGCCCTTGGCGGCGCGGCCCGAAAGCAACGCTGCCAAGGGTCATTGGTTTCAGGCTTTGGCGCGGTCCAGCAGGTATTGGGTCAGCAATGGAACCGGACGGCCAGTGGCGCCCTTGTCCTTGCCGCCGCTGGTCCAGGCGGTGCCGGCGATGTCCAGGTGCGCCCAGTTCAGGTTCTTGGTGAAACGCGACAGGAAGCAGGCCGCGGTGATGGTGCCGGCTTTCGGGCCACCAATGTTGGCGATGTCGGCGAACGGGCTGTCCAGTTGCTCCTGATACTCATCGAACAGCGGCAGTTGCCAGGCGCGGTCGTCGGCAGCCTTGCCGGCGCTCAGCAGTTGGCCGATCAGTTCGTCGTTGTTGCCCAGCAGTCCCGAGGTGTGGGAGCCCAGGGCGACCACGCAGGCACCGGTCAGGGTCGCGATGTCGATGACGGCTTGCGGCTTGAAACGCTCGGAGTAGGTCAGTGCGTCGCACAGCACCAGACGGCCTTCGGCGTCGGTGTTGAGGATTTCCACGGTCTGGCCGCTCATGGTGGTGACGATGTCGCCAGGGCGCGAAGCGGTGCCGCTCGGCATGTTTTCGGCGCAGGCCAGGATGCACACCAGGTTGATCGGCAGCTTCAGTTCGAGCACGGCGCGAAGGGTGCCGAACACGCTGGCGGCGCCGCCCATGTCGTACTTCATTTCATCCATGCCGGCGCCCGGCTTGAGGCTGATGCCGCCGGTGTCGAAGGTGATGCCTTTGCCGACCAGCGCGTAAGGCTTCTCGGATTTCTTGCCGCCGTTGTATTGCATAACGATCAGGCGCGGAGGCTGGGCGCTGCCCTGGCCTACGGCGTAGAACGAGCCCATGCCCAGTGCCTTGATCTTCTTCTCGTCGAGGACTTCGACTTTCAGGTCCTTGAACTCTTTGCCCAGGTCTTTGGCCTGTTCACCGAGAAAGGTCGGGTGGCAGATGTTTGGCGGCAGGTTGCCCAGGTTACGGGTGAAGGCCATGCCGTTGGCGATGGCGGTGGCATGGGTCACGGCACGCTGCACTTCAGCCTGGGCGGCCTTGATGGTCAGCAGGGTGATTTTCTTCAGGGCGCGGGGTTCGGCTTTCTGGCTCTTGAACTGGTCGAAGGTGTACTCGCCGTCCACCAGGGTTTCGGCCAGCAGGCGGGTCTTGCCATAGCTGTCGCGGCCTTTGACGACCATTTCATCCAGCGCCAGCACGGCATCGTTGCCGCCAAGGCCCTTGAGGGTATTAAGGATGCCGGCGATGATTTTGCGGAAGGGGCGGTCACCCAGTTCGTCGTCCTTGCCCACGCCCACCAGCAGCACGCGCTCGGCCTTGAGGTTCGGCAGGCTGTGCAGCAGCAGGCTCTGGCCAACCTTGCCGGCCAGATCGCCGCGCTTGAGCACAGCGCTGATGGCGCCGCCGCTCATTTCATCGAGTTGTTTGGCGACGGCGCCGAGCTTGCGGCCTTCGCCGACGGAGACCACAAGAGTGGCGGTCTTCAACGTTTCCGGGTTGACGCTTTTTACAACCAGTTCCATGTCCGGGTCCCTGAATTGATGGTTATCACGCATGCCCCCGACACCTTATGTGCGTCGATTGCTTATAAATGAAGGCGCCAGGATCGACCGGCGACAAAGGCCGCAGTTTGAACCTCGCTACCAGCGGCTGACAACCCTCCGGTACGAGATTGGATTCAATCCTGTAGGAGCGAGCATGCTCGCGAAGAACCAGAGACCACTGCGGGGATTCAGACTACCCGCGTTATCGTTCACGACCATCGTCGGAACGCCGCCCGGAGCATGCTCGCTCCTACAGTACACGCTCTGTGTCCATGCATTGCGCAGTGACAGGCGCACCCAATCACAGGATAATGCGCCATCTTTTTCGGCGGCCCTGTCTTGCGGGCTGTCCGATATGTTTGCTTGTTTGGCCGCCTTAGCCTGACAACCCTGGAGTGTCTGGTTTGATCGTCTTCCGTTATCTATCCCGCGAAGTCCTGTTGACCTTGAGCGCCGTCAGCGCCGTGCTGCTGGTCATCATCATGAGCGGTCGCTTCATCAAATACCTCGCCCAGGCGGCCTCGGGCCTGCTGGATCCGGGTTCGCTGTTCCTGATCATGGGCTTTCGCTTGCCGGGATTCCTCCAGCTGATCCTGCCGCTGGGGTTGTTTCTCGGGATCCTGTTGTCCTACGGGCGCCTTTACCTCGAAAGCGAAATGACCGTGCTCTCGGCCACCGGCATGAGCCAGCAGCGGCTGGTGTGGATGACCATGTTTCCAGCCACCCTGGTCGCACTCGTGGTGGCGTGGTTGAGCCTGAGCCTGGCGCCACAGGGGGCCAACCAGTTTCAGCTGCTGCTGAACAAGCAGGATGCCCTGACCGAGTTCGATACCCTGGAGCCTGGGCGCTTCCAGGCCCTGCGTGACGGCACGCGGGTTACCTACACCGAGCGCATGTCGGATGACCGCATCAATCTGGGTGGCGTGTTCATCTCGCAAAAAAACATCAGCTCCAACAACAAGGATCGCGGGATTTCTGTCCTGGTGGCGGAAAAGGGGCGTCAGGAAATTCGTCCGGACGGCAACCGTTACCTGATCCTGGATAACGGCTATCGCTATGACGGTAGTCCGGGGCAGGCTGACTACCGGGCGATCAAGTACGACGAGTACGGTGTGTTGCTGCCAAAGCCGGAGGTCAGCGACGAAGTCACCGACCGTGACGCGATGCCGACCAGTAAGTTGATCGGCAGTGAAGACATTCGCGAGCGTGCCGAGTTGCAATGGCGCATGTCGCTGCCTTTGCTGGTGTTCATCGTGACCTTGATGGCGGTGCCGCTGTCGCGGGTCAACCCGCGTCAGGGCCGATTCCTCAAGCTGCTGCCGGCAATTCTTCTCTATATGGCGTACCTGACCATCCTGATTGCCGCCCGCGGTGCCCTCGACAAGGGCAAGATCCCCGCAGTGGTGGGCTTGTGGTGGGTGCACGGGATTTTCCTGGCCATTGGCCTGGGCTTGCTCTATTGGGAACCCTTGCGCTTGAAGAGGGCGAGTCGCCGCAGCGCGCTGGAGGTGGCCCGTGGTTAAGCTGGATCGCTACATTGGTAGCAGCGTGTTCATGGCGATTCTGGCGGTGCTCGGGATCATTCTCGGTCTGGCGACACTGTTTGCCTTCATCGACGAGATGAGTGAAGTCAGCGAAACCTACACCCTGGTCGACGCGCTGAGTTATGTCTTGTTGACAGCTCCGCGCCGCATGTACGAAATGCTGCCGATGGCTGCGCTGATCGGTTGCCTGATCGGTCTGGGCAGCCTGGCCAGCAACAGTGAGTTGACGATCATGCGCGCCGCCGGCGTGTCGATCGGGCGGATCGTCTGGGCGGTCATGAAGCCGATGCTGGTACTGATGCTGGCCGGTTTGCTGGTCGGCGAGTACATCGCTCCACCCGCTGAAACCACCGCGCAGGCCAATCGCTCGCTGGCCCAGGGCAGCGGCGATGCACAAAGCGCCAGGCATGGTATGTGGCACCGCCAGGGCGATGAATACATCCATATAAACTCGGTGCAACCCAACGGCATCCTGTACGGCGTGACCCGCTATCGGATCGACAGCGAGCGGCACATGCTGTCGGCGAGCTTCGCCAAGCGTGCCGAGTTCGACACGGATCACTGGCAGTTGACGGACGTGACGACCACGGTGTTCCAGGAGCGCAGCACGGAAGTGGTGTCGCATCCGTCCGAACCCTGGAACGTCGCTTTGAGCCCGCAATTGCTGAGCACCGTGGTCATGGTGCCGGAATCGCTGTCGATCAGCGGTCTGTGGAGTTATATCCACTACCTGGAGGATCAGGGATTGAACAGCAGCCGCTACTGGCTGGCATTTTGGGTCAAGGTGTTGCAGCCGCTGGTGACCGCCGCCCTGGTGTTGATGGCGATTTCCTTCATCTTTGGCCCGCTGCGTTCGGTGACCCTGGGTCAACGGGTGTTCACCGGCGTGCTGGTGGGCTTCACTTTCCGCATCGTTCAGGATTTGCTGGGGCCTTCGAGCCAGGTGTTCGGCTTCCCGCCGTTGCTTTCGGTGCTGGTACCGGCGGGTATTTGTGCCGTGGCGGGGCTCTGGTTGCTGCGTCGAGCCGGCTGACGGCGGTCATTTCCCGACCGTTTTGACGATAGAAAACGCCCTTGTCGCAAGACCGGGGCGTTTTTGTAGGTGCCGTCTGACCTGCGAACGTGACGCTTGTGCCGTGGATCAGGTACAATTCCCGGCTATTTTTCGGCGGGCTATGCCTGCAGCCTTTTTGAGTGTTGATCCGTGAGTGATTTGAGTCATATCCGCAATTTCTCCATCATCGCCCACATTGACCATGGCAAGTCGACGCTGGCCGATCGCTTCATCCAGATGTGTGGTGGCCTGGCCGAGCGCGAAATGGAAGCCCAGGTCCTGGACTCCATGGAGCTCGAACGCGAGCGCGGGATCACCATCAAGGCGCACAGCGTTACTCTGTATTACAAAGCCAAAGACGGTATCAACTACCAACTGAACTTCATTGACACCCCCGGCCACGTTGACTTCACCTATGAGGTGAGCCGCTCGCTGGCGGCCTGTGAAGGCGCGCTGCTGGTGGTCGACGCAGGTCAAGGCGTTGAAGCGCAGTCGGTTGCCAACTGCTATACGGCGATCGAGCAGGGCCTGGAAGTCATGCCGGTGCTGAACAAGATCGACCTGCCACAGGCCGAACCGGACCGCGTCAAGGAAGAAATCGAAAAAGTCATCGGCATCGATGCCACTGACGCGGTCACTTGCTCTGCCAAGACCGGCCTGGGCGTCGATGAAGTGCTCGAGCGCCTGGTAACCACTATCCCAGCGCCGACCGGCAGCATCGAAGATCCGCTGCAAGCGTTGATCATCGACTCCTGGTTCGACAACTACCTGGGCGTTGTCTCCCTGGTTCGCGTACGCCACGGCCGCGTGAAGAAGGGCGACAAGATCCTGGTCAAGTCCACCGGCAAGGTCCACCTGGTGGACAGCGTCGGTGTATTCACCCCGAAACACACCCCGACCGCTGACCTGAAGGCCGGTGAAGTGGGCTTTATCATTGCCAGCATCAAGGACATTCACGGTGCGCCGGTGGGCGATACCCTGACCTTGAGTTCGACGCCGGACGTCGACGTGCTGCCGGGGTTCAAACGCATTCAGCCGCAGGTGTATGCCGGCCTGTTCCCGGTCAGCTCCGACGACTTCGAAGACTTCCGCGAGGCGCTGCAAAAGCTCACCCTCAATGACTCGTCGCTGCAGTACACGCCGGAAAGCTCCGACGCACTGGGCTTCGGCTTCCGTTGCGGCTTCCTCGGCATGCTGCACATGGAAATCATCCAGGAGCGCCTGGAGCGCGAGTACGACCTGGACCTGATCACCACGGCGCCGACGGTAATCTTCGAGCTGCTGCTCAAGACCGGCGAGACGATCTATGTCGATAACCCGTCGAAGCTGCCGGACCTGTCTGCCATCGAAGACATGCGCGAGCCGATCGTGCGCGCCAATATTCTTGTGCCGCAGGAGCACCTGGGCAACGTCATTACCCTGTGCATCGAAAAGCGCGGTGTGCAGGTCGACATGCTGTTCCTCGGCTCCCAGGTACAAGTGACCTACGATTTGCCGATGAACGAAGTGGTGCTGGACTTCTTCGATCGTCTGAAATCCACCAGTCGCGGCTATGCTTCTCTGGACTACCATTTCGATCGTTACCAATCGGCCAGCCTGGTGAAACTGGATGTGCTGATCAACGGCGACAAGGTCGATGCGCTGGCCCTGATCGTGCACCGTGACAACTCGCACTACAAAGGTCGCCAGTTGACCGAGAAAATGAAGGATCTGATTCCGCGGCAGATGTTCGACGTGGCAATCCAGGCCGCCATTGGCGGGCAGATTGTGGCGCGGACAACCGTCAAGGCGCTCAGAAAGAACGTATTGGCCAAATGCTACGGTGGTGACGTCAGCCGTAAGAAAAAGCTGCTGGAAAAGCAAAAGGCCGGTAAGAAACGCATGAAGCAGGTCGGCAACGTGGAAATCCCACAGGAAGCCTTCCTTGCAGTGCTCAGGTTGGATAGTTAGGTCCTATGTCACTAAATTTCCCGCTGTTGCTGGTCATTGCCGTGTTTGTCTGCGGCCTGTTGGCGTTGCTCGATCTGTTGATCCTGGCCCCGCGTCGGCGTGCCGCCATCGCTTCCTATCAGGGCAGCGTCAGCCAGCCTGACATGGTCGTGGTCGAGAAGCTGAACAAAGAGCCGCTGCTGGTTGAATACGGCAAGTCCTTCTTCCCGGTGTTGTTCATCGTGCTGGTGCTGCGTTCGTTCCTGGTGGAACCGTTCCAGATTCCTTCCGGTTCGATGAAGCCAACCCTGGATGTCGGCGACTTCATCCTGGTGAGCAAGTTTTCCTACGGGATCCGCTTGCCGGTGATCGACAAGAAAGTCATCGAAGTCGGTGATCCGCAACGCGGTGATGTCATGGTGTTCCGCTACCCGAGCGATCCGAACGTCAACTACATCAAGCGTGTAGTGGGTCTGCCGGGCGACACGGTTCGTTACACCGCCGACAAGCGTCTGTTCGTCAATGGCCAATCGATTGCCGAGCAATTGGTCGGCTCCGAGCCGGGTACGCTGGGCAGTGCTGAGCTCTACAAGGAAAAGCTCGGTGCGGCCGAGCACATGATCCGCAAGGAAATGAGCCGCTATCGTGCAATGCCGGACCATTCGTGGACCGTGCCGGCCGGGCACTACTTCATGATGGGCGACAACCGCGACAATTCGAACGACAGTCGCTATTGGGATGATCCGAACATTCCCAAGGATCTGCTGGGCATGGTTCCCGACAAGAATATCGTCGGCAAGGCCTTTGCGGTCTGGATGAGCTGGCCGGAACCGAAACTCAGCCACCTGCCGAATTTCTCGCGGGTCGGGCTGATCAAGTAATCAAACACGGCGCTGTTGAACACAGCGCCGAATGCATTTCTGGAACCGGCACATTCGGGGCTGAATGCATGAAGCCAATGATATTCAGGACGTTATTTTTGAACACAGCGTTAATTGTCCCAGGCCTGCGCCGCCTCACGGCGATGGCAGTGCAATCCATCCACGAACTCAGCGTGGGTAAACCGTGAGCGTCTCCTTAAGCCGTCTAGAGCGTCAGCTCGGCTACACCTTCAAGGATCAGGAACTGATGGTCCTGGCCCTGACTCACCGCAGTTTTGCCGGGCGTAACAACGAACGCCTGGAGTTTCTCGGTGACGCCATCCTCAACTTCGTCGCTGGCGAGGCGTTGTTCGAGCGTTTCCCGCTGGCTCGCGAAGGCCAGTTGTCGCGTTTGCGCGCGCGCCTGGTCAAGGGGGAGACCCTGGCCGTCCTGGCTCGTGGTTTCGATCTTGGCGAACACCTGCGCCTGGGTTCGGGCGAGCTGAAAAGTGGCGGTTTCCGTCGTGAGTCGATCCTGGCCGATGCCCTCGAAGCGCTGATCGGTGCGATCTACCTCGATGCCGGCATGGAAGTGGCCCGCGAACGCGTGCTCGCCTGGCTGGCCGGAGAGTTCGAAGGCCTGACGCTGGTCGACACCAACAAGGATCCAAAGACCCGCCTGCAAGAGTTCCTGCAGTCCCGTGGTTGCGAGCTGCCACGTTACGAAGTGGTGGATATCCAGGGTGAGCCGCATTGCCGGACGTTCTTCGTCGAATGTGAAATCATCTTACTGAATGAAAAAAGCCGAGGTCAGGGTGTGAGTCGTCGTATCGCCGAACAGGTGGCGGCCGCCGCAGCACTGATTGCCCTGGGTGTGGAGAATGGCAATGACTGATACAAACGCAACTCGCTGTGGCTATGTTGCCATCGTCGGCCGTCCGAACGTGGGCAAGTCCACGCTGCTGAACCACATCCTGGGCCAGAAGCTGGCGATCACCTCGCGCAAACCGCAAACCACCCGTCACAACATGCTCGGTATCAAGACCGAGGGTGATGTGCAGGCGATCTATGTCGACACCCCAGGTATGCACAAGGGGGGCGAGAAGGCCCTGAACCGCTACATGAACAAGACTGCTTCGGCGGCGTTGAAAGACGTCGACGTGGTGATCTTCGTGGTCGACCGCACCAAGTGGACCGAAGAGGACCAGATGGTTCTCGAGCGCATCCAGTACGTGACCGGCCCGCTGATCGTGGCGCTGAACAAGACCGATCGCATCGAAGACAAAGCCGAGCTGATGCCGCACCTGAGCTGGTTGCAGGAGCAACTGCCGAATGCGCAGATCATTCCGATTTCCGCGCAGCACGGGCACAACCTCGATGCGCTGGAGCGCGTGATTGCCGAGCATCTGCCGGAAAACGATCACTTCTTCCCGGAAGACCAGATCACCGACCGCAGCAGCCGCTTCCTCGCCGCCGAGCTGGTGCGCGAGAAAATCATGCGCCAGATGGGCGCCGAGCTACCGTACCAGATCACCGTTGAAATCGAAGAGTTCAAGCAGCAGGGCAAAACCCTGCACATCCATGCCTTGATCCTCGTCGAGCGTGACGGTCAGAAGAAAATCATCATTGGCGACAAGGGCGAGCGCATCAAGCGCATCGGCACCGAAGCGCGCAAGGACATGGAGCTGCTGTTCGACTCCAAGATCATGCTCAACCTGTGGGTCAAGGTTAAGGGTGGCTGGTCCGATGACGAGCGTGCGTTGCGTTCGCTGGGTTATGGCGACCTGTAACACGCAAGCCCTCCTGTAGGAGCGAGCATGCTCGCGATGGACCCGAGAGCGCCGCGTTCATTCAGAAAGCCCGCGTAATCGTTACCCTCCATCGCGAGCCTGCTCGCTCCTACAGTCCAATGAGACTTCCATGTCCCAACCCATCGCCCAACCCGCCTACGTCCTGCACTCCCGCGCCTACCGCGAGAACAGTGCGCTGGTGGATTTCCTGACGCCGCAAGGGCGGTTGCGGGCAGTGTTGCGCAGTGCGCGGGGCAAGGCCGGGACGCTGGCGCGGCCGTTCTTGCCGCTGGAAGTGGAGTTTCGGGGCAAGGGCGAGTTGAAGAATGTCGGGCGCATGGAAAGTGCCGGTGTCTCCACCTGGCTCAATGGCGAGGCGCTGTTCAGCGGCCTTTACCTCAATGAGTTGCTGATACGCCTGTTGCCCGCCGAAGATCCGCACCCCGCTGTGTTCGATCACTATGCCGCCACGTTGCTCGCCCTGGCCGAAGGTCGCCCGCTGGAGCCCTTGCTGCGCTCCTTCGAATGGCGCTTGCTGGATGACCTGGGGTACGGCTTTTCCCTGAGCGTCGATATCCATGATGAGCCGATTGCACCGGACGGCCTCTACCGGTTGCAAGTGGATGCGGGGCTTGAACGTGTCTACCTGCTGCAACCGGGACTGTTCAATGGCGTTGAACTGGCGGCCATGGCCGATGCCGACTGGTCCGCACCCGGCGCGCTATCAGCTGCCAAGCGCTTGATGCGCCAGGCGCTGGCAGTGCATCTCGGGGGCCGGCCGCTGGTTTCCCGCGAGTTGTTTCGAAAACCGTAAATTCCCCATGTATGCTGTGCACCGAACTTTCTCTTCTTCTGGAGCGTTTTCCGTGACCACCAGCACCCGTATTCTTCTTGGCGTGAACATCGACCACGTTGCCACCCTGCGTCAGGCCCGGGGCACCCGTTACCCGGACCCGGTCAAGGCAGCACTGGACGCGGAAGAGGCGGGCGCCGACGGCATCACCGTGCACCTGCGCGAAGACCGTCGGCACATTCAGGAGCGCGACGTGCTGTTGCTCAAGGACGTGTTGCAAACCCGCATGAACTTCGAAATGGGCGTCACCGAAGAAATGATGCAGTTCGCCGAACGCATCCGTCCTGCGCACATTTGCCTGGTGCCGGAAACCCGTCAGGAACTGACCACCGAAGGTGGCCTGGACGTAGCGGGGCAGGAAGCGCGGATCAAGGCGGCGGTTGAGCGCCTGGCGAAAATCGGCTCTGAAGTGTCGCTGTTCATTGACGCCGATGAGCGCCAGATCGAAGCTTCCCGTCGCGTGGGTGCGCCGGCCATCGAGCTGCACACCGGTCGTTACGCCGATGCCGAGACGCCGACCGAAGTCGCTGAAGAACTCAAGCGCGTGGCCGATGGCGTAGCCTTCGGCCTGGCCCAGGGGCTGATCGTCAATGCCGGCCATGGCCTGCATTATCACAATGTCGAAGCCGTGGCGGCGATCAAGGGCATCAACGAGCTGAACATCGGCCATGCGCTGGTGGCTCATGCGCTGTTCGTTGGCTTCAAGTCGGCTGTTGCGGAGATGAAGGCACTGATTTTGGCGGCTGCCAAGGCCTGAAGGCAGACACAAAACCCTGTGGGAGCGAGCCTGCTCGCGAAAGCGGTTTATCCTTCAACATCTTTGTTGACTGACACACCGCCTTCGCGAGCAGGCTCGCTCCCACATTGACTTTTATTGTCTGGATTAGAGCGGTGCAGGCTCCTGCGCCGGCTTGGTCTTGTCGATCCCCGGCACAAGCAGTTTGCCTTCGGCGACCTGATCGCCTTCGAGCTGCGGCTGCGTGACCCAGGTCAGGATGTCGTAGTAGCGACGGATGTTCGCCACGAAGTGCACCGGTTCGCCACCACGGGCGTAGCCGTAGCGGGTCTTGCTGTACCACTTCTTTTCCGACAGGCGCGGCAGGATCTTCTTCACGTCCAGCCATTTGTCCGGGTTCAACCCTTCCTTGGCCGCCAGTTTGCGTGCGTCATCCAGGTGACCGCTGCCAATGTTGTAGGCGGCCAGGGCAAACCAGGTACGGTCCGGTTCCTGAATCGAATCGTCGAGCTGGTCTTTCATGTAGGCCAGGTACTTGGCGCCGCCCATGATGCTCTGTTTGGGGTCCAGGCGGTTGGACACGCCCATGGCCTGCGCGGTGTTCTGGGTCAGCATCATCAGGCCGCGCACGCCGGTCTTGGACGTAACGGCCGGCTGCCACAGCGACTCCTGGTACCCGATGGCCGCCAGCAGGCGCCAGTCGACTTTCTCTTTCTTGGCGTACGACTTGAAGTGCTGTTCGTATTTGGGCAGGCGCTGCTGCAAGTGCTGAGCAAACGTGGTGGCGCCCATGTAGCCGAGGACGTCGACATGCCCGTAGTAGCGGTCCTTGAGGCGTTGCAGGGTGCCGTTTTTCTTGACCTTGTCCAGGTATTCGTTGATTTCGTTGAGCAGGCTGTTGTCGTCGCCCGGCGCAACGGCCCAGCTCTGGTTGCTGGCGTCACCGAGGTCGAAAGCGACCCGGATGTTGGAGAAGTACACCTGATTCATCGCGACTTCGTTGGAGTCGACAAGGGTCAGGTCGATCTGGCCTTCATCCACCATGCGCAGGAGATCGACGACCTCGACTGCGTCGGATTCTTCGTATTCGATGCCGGGAAATTTCTGTTTCAGCTGCGCCAGTTGTTCGGCGTGGGTACTGCCCTTGAGCACCATGATCTTCTTGCCCACCAGATCCTTGGCATCGGTGGGCCGTGACTGGCCATTGCGGTAGATGACCTGCGGGGTGACTTCCAGATAGGAGTGCGAGAAGCGCACCTGCTTCTTGCGTTCTTCGCTGCTGACCAGGCCGGCAGCCGCCAGCACCGGGCCGTTGGGCTTGCCGACCTGGTTGAACAGGTCGTCGAGGTTGTCGGCGGTCTCGATCTTGAGGTCGACCCCCAGATCGTCGGCGAAGCGCTTCACCAGCTCGTATTCGAAGCCGGTTTCGCCGTTGCGATCCTGAAAGTAGGTGGCGGGGCTGTTTCGGGTAACCACCCGCAGCACACCATCCTCCTTTACGCGCTCAAGCGTGTTGGGTTTATCAACACAGCCACCGAGCATCAGGAAGAGTCCGGTTGCGATCAGCCATTTGGCGTACCGCGGACGTAAAGCCGTTGGGGAAAACATCTGCGCAGTATACGCAAAGGACCACGGGCGCCATATCTCGACAGCGAAGGGGTTGTCTGCTAGAGATCACAAAACCGACCGAAACCCCGCAGGAATGGGCCTTGTCTGCATTTTGTTACAGTAAAAATAAGCTGTCATCAAACCCCTGGTTAACCTGACTTTCGAGGCAGAAACACAGATCGACGTCCGGGTGCAACCGTGTGTAGCGTTTCGGGTGATGTCGCGGCCTGTTTAGGCTAGAATGCACGGCCTCAAAGCACACCCCTTCCCGAGGCTGTCCCGAAGATGTTGATCCTGCGCGGCGCTCCTGCCCTTTCTGCCTTTCGCCACAGCAAGCTCCTTGAGCAACTGAGCCAGAAGGTCCCGGCTGTCAGTGGCCTGTATGCTGAATTCGCTCACTTCGCCGAAGTTACCGGCGTCCTGACCGACGACGAACAGCAGGTGCTTGCGCGCCTTCTGAAGTACGGTCCAAGCGTTCCGGTACAGGAACCGACCGGTCGTCTGTTTCTGGTGCTGCCGCGTTTCGGCACCATCTCGCCGTGGTCGAGCAAGGCCAGCGACATCGCCCGCAACTGTGGCCTGGCGAAAATCCAGCGCCTGGAGCGCGGCATCGCGTTCTACGTCGCCGGCCAGTTCAGCGACGCTGAAGCCCGGTTGATTGCCGACGGTCTGCACGACCGCATGACCCAGATTGTGCTGGGCAACCTCGAGCAGGCTGCCGGCCTGTTCAGCCACGCCGAACCGAAACCCTTGACGGCGATCGACGTGTTGGGCGGCGGCCGTGCCGCCCTGGAAAAAGCCAACACCGAGCTGGGCCTGGCCCTGGCCGAAGACGAGATCGACTATCTGCTCAATGCTTTCGTCGGCCTCAAGCGCAACCCGCATGACATCGAACTGATGATGTTCGCCCAGGCGAACTCCGAGCACTGCCGCCACAAGATCTTCAACGCCAGTTGGGACATCGACGGCCAGAGCCAGGATAAAAGCCTGTTCGGCATGATCAAGAACACCTACCAGATGCACAACGAAGGCGTGCTGTCCGCTTACAAGGACAACGCTTCGGTGATCGTCGGTTCCGTGGCCGGTCGCTTCTTCCCGGACCCTGAGACCCGTCAGTACGGCGCGGTGCAGGAGCCGGTACACATCCTGATGAAGGTCGAGACCCACAACCACCCGACCGCGATTGCGCCGTTCCCGGGCGCGTCCACCGGTTCCGGTGGCGAGATCCGCGACGAAGGCGCAACCGGTCGTGGCGCCAAGCCAAAGGCCGGCCTGACCGGTTTCACCGTATCCAACCTGCAGATCCCTGGCTTCGAACAGCCGTGGGAAGTGCCGTACGGCAAGCCGGAGCGCATCGTCAACGCGCTGGACATCATGATCGAAGGCCCGCTGGGCGGCGCTGCGTTCAACAACGAATTCGGTCGTCCGGCCCTGACCGGCTACTTCCGTACCTTCGAACAGTCGATCAGCACCCCGCACGGCGATGAAGTCCGTGGCTACCACAAGCCGATCATGCTGGCCGGTGGCATGGGCAACATCCGTGAAGAGCACGTCAAGAAAGGCGAGATCGTCGTCGGCTCCAAGCTGATCGTACTCGGCGGCCCGGCGATGCTGATCGGCCTGGGCGGCGGCGCCGCTTCCTCCATGGCCACCGGCACCAGCTCGGCGGACCTGGACTTCGCTTCGGTACAGCGCGAAAACCCGGAAATGGAACGTCGCTGCCAGGAAGTCATCGACCGTTGCTGGCAACTGGGCGACAAGAACCCGATCAGCTTCATCCATGACGTGGGTGCTGGCGGTCTGTCCAACGCCTTCCCGGAACTGGTCAACGATGGCGACCGCGGTGGCCGTTTCGAACTGCGCAACATTCCAAACGACGAGCCGGGCATGGCCCCGCACGAAATCTGGTCCAACGAATCCCAGGAACGCTACGTTCTGGCCGTAGGTCCTGCGGACTTCGAGCGCTTCAAGGCGATCTGCGAACGCGAGCGCTGCCCGTTCGCCGTGGTCGGCGAAGCCACTGCCGAACCGCAATTGACCGTTACCGACAGCCACTTCGGCAACAGCCCGGTGGACATGCCGCTGGAAGTGCTGCTGGGCAAGCCGCCGCGCATGCACCGTTCGGTCAAGCGCGAAGCCGAGCTGGGCGACGACTTCGATCCGTCGACCCTGGACATCGCCGACAGCATCGAGCGCGTCCTGCATCACCCGGCCGTGGCCAGCAAGAGCTTCCTGATCACCATCGGCGACCGCACCATCACCGGCCTCGTGGCCCGTGACCAGATGGTCGGCCCGTGGCAGGTTCCGGTGGCCGACGTTGCCGTCACCGCCACCAGCTTCGACGTCTACACCGGTGAAGCCATGGCCATGGGCGAGCGTACTCCGCTGGCACTGCTGGACGCCCCGGCGTCGGGCCGCATGGCCATCGGCGAAACCCTGACCAACATCGCCGCCTCGCGCATCGGCAAGATCTCCGACATCAAGCTGTCGGCGAACTGGATGTCCGCTGCCGGTCACCCGGGTGAAGATGCTCGCCTGTACGACACCGTGAAAGCGGTTGGCATGGAACTGTGCCCTGAGCTGGGTATCACCATTCCGGTGGGCAAGGACTCGATGTCCATGGCCACCCGCTGGAACGACAACGGCGAAGACAAATCCGTTACTTCGCCAATGTCCCTGATCGTGACCGGTTTCGCGCCAGTGACTGACATCCGTCGGACCCTGACCCCGCAACTGCGCATGGACAAGGGCACCACCGACCTGATCCTGATCGACCTCGGCCGTGGCCAGAACCGCATGGGCGCCTCGATCCTCGCGCAGGTTCACGGCAAGCTCGGCAAGCAGGCGCCGGACGTCGATGACGCCGAAGACCTGAAGGCCTTCTTTGCCGTGATCCAGGGCCTCAACGCCGACGGTCACCTGCTGGCCTACCACGACCGTTCCGACGGTGGTCTGCTGACCAGCGTTGTCGAGATGGCGTTCGCCGGTCACTGCGGCCTGAGCCTGAACCTCGACAGCCTGGCGGATTCTTCCGCCGACATCGCCGCGATCCTGTTCAACGAAGAGCTGGGTGCGGTGATCCAGGTTCGCCAGGACGCCACTGCGGGCGTCCTCGCGCAGTTCAGCGCGGCCGGTCTGGGTGATTGTGTGTCGGTGATCGGTCAGCCAATCAACAACGGCGAGATCAGCATCACCTTCAACGGTGATACCGTATTCGAAGGCCAGCGTCGTCTGCTGCAGCGTCAGTGGGCCGAGACCAGCTACCAGATCCAGCGTCTGCGCGACAACGCCGACTGCGCCGAGCAAGAGTTCGACGTGCTGCTGGAAGAAGACAACCCGGGCCTGAGCGTCAAGCTGAGCTACGACATCAACCAGGACGTCGCCGCGCCTTACATCAAGAAAGGCATCCGCCCACAGGTCGCCGTACTGCGAGAGCAGGGCGTCAATGGCCAGGTGGAAATGGCCGCCGCGTTCGACCGCGCCGGTTTCAACGCGATCGACGTGCACATGAGCGACATTCTGGCCGGCCGTGTCGACCTGAACGAGTTCAAGGGCATGGTCGCTTGCGGCGGCTTCTCCTACGGCGACGTGCTGGGTGCCGGTGAAGGCTGGGCCAAGTCGGCGCTGTTCAACAGCCGTGCCCGCGATGCGTTCCAGGGCTTCTTCGAACGCAACGACAGCTTCACCCTCGGCGTGTGCAACGGTTGCCAGATGATGTCCAACCTGCACGAGCTGATCCCGGGCAGCGAGTTCTGGCCGCACTTCGTGCGTAACCGTTCCGAGCAGTTCGAAGCCCGTGTCGCGATGGTGCAGATCCAGGAGTCGAACTCGATCTTCCTGCAGGGCATGGCCGGTTCGCGCATGCCGATCGCCATCGCCCACGGCGAGGGTCATGCCGAGTTCGCCAGCGAAGAAGCATTGCTGCAAGCCGATCTGTCGGGTTGCGTGGCGATGCGTTTCGTCGACAACCACGGCAAGGTCACCGAAAGCTACCCGGCCAACCCGAACGGTTCGCCGCGCGGGATCACCGGTTTGACCAGCCGCGACGGTCGCGTGACCATCATGATGCCGCACCCGGAGCGTGTGTTCCGCGCCGTGCAGAACTCGTGGCGTTCGGATGACTGGAACGAAGATGCACCGCTGATGCGCATGTTCCGTAATGCTCGCGTGTGGGTGAACTAAGCGCCGTGTACAAGCTCAGCTTCTTCGTTCCCGACAGTCATGTCGAAGTGGTCAAAAGCTCCGTATTCGCCGCCGGTGGCGGGCGAATCGGTGACTATGACCACTGTGCGTGGCAGGTGCTTGGCACTGGCCAGTTTCGCCCGTTGGACGGCAGTCAGCCGTTCATTGGCGAGGCGGGGCAGGTCGAGCAGGTCGAGGAGTGGAAAGTCGAGCTGGTGGTGGCCGATGAGTTGATTCGCTCCGTGGTGGCGGCTCTGAAACAGAGCCACCCCTACGAAACGCCGGCTTATGAGGTGTGGCGGTTGGAGGATTTCTGATCTTCCAGGCTGCTGAAACGAGAAACCCGCTGAGAGAGATTTCAGCGGGTTTTTTATAGCCTTCAGATTTGTGCTGTAAATGCTGGCCTCTTCGCGAGCAGGCTCGCTCCCACAGTGGATCGATGTAAACCGGACCTTGTGGGAGCGAGCCTGCTCGCGAAGACTGATTGTCGGGCACTGAAGTTTTAAACCTTGGCGCTCACCTCACTACGATTGGCCAACGCCTCCAGCGCATCACTCAAGTTCGGCGCCTTCTCGCCAATCAGCAGATGCCAGATACCACCCTCCAACTGGCTCACCCCCTGACAACCCAATGCCTTCAACTCGCATTCCGACAAGGCTTTGCCATCGGCCAGTTGCAGGCGGATGCGGGTCATGGCGATGCAATCGAGTTGCAGCACATTGTCGCCACCACCCAGCGCATCGAGCCATTGCTGCGCCTCGGGTGCCGTCACGGCAGCAGGTGGAGGCGCGTCGATTTCCGCTGCTGGCGACGACACGATGGCGCGACCCAGCGCCGGCATCGCCAGGCGAATCTCGTCGGCAATGGCATCGGCCATCGGCCCGACCACCACCTGCAAACTTCCGCCCTTGCCCGGACGCACCACGGCCATGGCACCGAGTGCTTTCAGATCGGCATCCGAAGCTTTGTTGCGATCCACCATGTCCAGGCGCAAGCGTGTGGTGCAGGCACCGACGGTGATCAGGTTCTCGGCACCGCCCAGGGCCCTGATGTAAGCCCCGGCGCGTTCATTGTCGGCCACCGCAACCGGCGGGGCGGCAGCGCTGGTTTCGCGGCCCGGTGTCTTCAGGTCGAAACGGCGGATGCAGAAATCGAACACCACGTAATAGATCACGGCGTACGCCAGGCCTACCGGGAACACCAGCCAGCCGTTGGTGGACTTGCCCCAGCCAAGGATCATGTCGATCAAGCCACCGGAAAAGGTGAAGCCCAGATGGATGTTCAGTGCATTGGTGATGGCCATCGACAGGCCGGTCAGCAAGGCATGCAGCAGGAACAGCAGCGGCGCGAGGAACATGAAGGCGAACTCGATCGGCTCGGTCACACCGGTCAGGAATGCGGTCAGCGCCATCGACAGGAAAATCCCGCCCATCACCTTGCGGCGTTCCGGCAGGGCGTTGCGGTACATCGCCAAGCAAGCGGCGGGCAGGCCGAAGATCATCATCGGGAACATGCCGGTCATGAACTGGCCACCCTTCGGATCGCCGGCGAAGTAGCGCGACAGGTCGCCGGTCACCAGTGCGCCGGTGGTGGGATCGGTGAAATTGCCGAACACGAACCACGCCATGTTGTTGAGGATATGGTGCAGGCCGGTGACGATCAGCAGGCGGTTGAACACGCCGAAGATGAACGCGCCGAAGCTGCCGCTTTCCATCATCAACGTACCGAAGCTGTTGATGCCGTGCTGGATCGGCGGCCAGATGTAGCCGAAGACGACACCCAGACCGACGGCGGCGAACCCGGTAACAATCGGCACGAAGCGCCGTCCACCGAAGAAGGCGAGGTATTCCGGCAGCTTGATGTCCTTGAAGCGGTTGTACAGCGCGCCGGCCATCAGGCCGCTGACGATCCCGGCCAGCATGCCCATGTTGATGCTCGGGTCGAGCACCTTGAGCGTGGCGATCAACACCAGGTAACCGATCACCCCGGCGAGACCTGCCGTACCGTTGTTGTCCCTGGCGAAACCGACGGCGATGCCGATGGCGAAGATCATCGCCAGGTTGGCAAAGATCACCTGGCCGGCATCGTGGATGATCGCGATGTCCAGCAGGTCGGTATCGCCCAGGCGCAGCAACAGACCGGCAATCGGCAGGATCGCGATCGGCAGCATCAGCGCGCGGCCAAGGCGCTGCAATCCTTCAATGAAAAGTTGGTACATGGCGCTTCTCCATGGATTCTTGTTGTTCTTTAGCTCAGAGGCCAATGCTGATGACAGGCATGACGCACCGCGCTGGCGCTGCTCAGCTTGAGCAGGCCCAGGCTGACGCGACGGCACTCGCTGGCGTCGAGATGACGCACGCGGTCCTTGATCTCACCGATCTGTACCGGGCTTACCGACAGCTCAGTGACCCCCAGGCCGATCAACACCGGCGTGGCCAACGGATCGGACGCCAGGGCGCCGCACACGCCCACCCAACGGTTGTGCTGCGCCGCACCGGCGCAGGTCTGGGCGATCAACCGCAACAGGGCCGGGTGCAGTGCATCGACGCGCGCGGCGAGCCCGGCATGGTCGCGGTCCATGGCCAGGGTGTATTGCGACAGGTCGTTGGTGCCGATCGACAGGAAGTCCGCGTGTTCGGCCAGTTGCTCGGCCAGCAGCGCGGCGGCCGGAACCTCGATCATCACCCCCAGCTCCGGGCGTTGCGCCAGGCCGAGCTCACCGCACAAGGCGTCGAGGCGCTGGCGGATGTGCAGCAGCTCATCGACTTCGGTGATCATCGGCAGCAGGATCCGGCAGCGTGACAACGGCTTGAGGTGCAGTAGCGCGCGCAGTTGCTGGTCCAGCAGTTCAGGACGAACCTGGGCCAGGCGAATGCCACGCAGGCCGAGCACCGGGTTGGCTTCTGCGGGCAGTGGCAGGTAGTCGAGTTGCTTGTCGCCGCCGACGTCGATGGTGCGGATGATCACCGACTTGTCGCCCATGGCATCGAGCACGGCCTGACAGGCGTGGTGTTGTTCCTGTTCATCCGGGGCGGTGTGGCGGTCGACGAAGAGAAATTCGGTACGCAGCAAGCCCACGCCGTCGGCGCCATTGGCCAAGGCGTCTGCCGCCTCCGTGCTGGACGCCACATTGGCGGCAACTTCGATGCGCACGCCGTCGCTGGTCAGCGCAGGCGTGTACGCCAGGGCCTGTTGTTCGGCCCGGCGTTGCTGCTGTCGTTGTTGCAACTGGTGCACATCGGCCAGGCGCTCGGCACTGGGTGTCAGTTCGAGACGGCCGCCGTCGGCGTCCAGCACGACCGCTTGCCCCGGTTGCTGATCAAGCAGGGTCGAGCCCAGTGCGACCATGCACGGCAGGCCTTTGCCCCGGGCCAGAATCGCCACGTGGGAGGTCGCGCCGCCTTCGGCCATGCACAGCCCGGCGACACCCTGCTGGCTCAGTTGCAGCAAATCGGAGGGTGTCAGTTCATGGGCGGCGACGATGGCGCCGGCCGGCACATCGTAATGCCAGGTATCGCCGAGCAATGCGCGCAGCACCCGTTGCTTGAGGTCGCGCAGGTCGTTGGCGCGTTCGGCCAGCAAGGTGCTGCCGGTTTGCTGGAGGATCTCGCATTGCGCGTCGATGGCCTGGCTCCAGGCGTGAGTCGCGGCCATGCCCTGAACGACGGATTGACTGGCAGCGTCCAGCAAGGCGGGATCTTCGAGCAGTGCGAGGTGCGCAGCGAAAATCGCCTCTTGCGCAGTGTCCCTGTGTTTTTTCGCCAGGGTCAGCGTGTGCTCGATTTCGCTGCGCACCTGGCTCCGTGCCACGTCCAGCACTTGCTGTTGTTGCTGCGGATCATGATGGCCCGCATCCACTGGCAGGTTGATCGCATTCAGGCGAAACAGCGGCCCGCCGACCAGGCCGGGCGCAGCGCAGACGCCCTGCAATACACCGGCTTCGATGGGGCGATTGCGTTGGGCAATCGTGACTGGCGCGGCGGCGTGGCGGTCTTCGGCCAGGGCTGTGGATAACGCGGTCAGCAAGGCTTGTAGCGCGGCTTCGGCATCCGGACCCTGGCAACTGACCCGGACTTCCGCCTGCTCACCGATGGCCAACCCCATCAGGCCGATCAAGCTGTCGCAGGTGGCCGACTTGCCGGCGAAATGCAGTTGCGATTTGCTTTTGAAACCCTGTGCGGTCTGACGGATCAACGCCGCCGGTCGCGCATGCAGACCGCCACGGTGAGCAATGCGCACATGGCCGACACACTCGACGCCGACAAACTCGGCATCGGCCGGCGCGCTCGAAGTCTGGCGACGGATGATGTGCAGCAGCGGCTCGCCGACTTTCACCGATTTCAAGGTAATGGGCCGTGCCTGGAAGTCCTGGCTGTTGGTGAGGATCAGCAGGCTGACGAGGCTCTTGCACTGTTGCGCGACCTTGTCCAGGTCATAGCGCAACAGCGGCTGGCCGTTGCTGACGCGCGTACCTTCCTTGACCAGCATCGAGAATCCCTGGCCCTGCAATTCGACGGTATCGAGGCCCAGGTGCAGGAGCAATTCCGCGCCGTTGTCGGCACGCAGGGTCACCGCGTGACCGGTGCGGGCGACATGCACCACCACGCCCGCGCAGGGGGCGTGGAGCGTGTCGTTGAGTGGATCGATGGCGATGCCGTCGCCCATGGCGCCGCTGGCGAACACCGGGTCCGGGACTTTGGCGAGCGTGAGCACCGGGCCGCTGAGCGGGGCGCTTAAAGTCAGCTCTTTATTGTTGTTATGCATGGCTCGGTCTCATAAAAAGTACAGATCGGTTCGCCCCCTGTAGGAGCGAGCAAGCTCCGGGCGGCGTTCCGACGATGGTCGTCAACGATGACGCTGGCTGCCTGGTGCCCCGAGGTGTCTGGTCCACCATCGCGAGCGTGCTCGCTCCTACAGAACAACGAAGATCCCGTGTAGGAGCGAGCATGCTCGCGATGGTCGTCAACGATGACGCTGGCTGCCTGATGCCCCGAGGTGTCTGGTCCACCATCGCGAGCGTGCTCGCTCCTACAGAACAACGAAGATCCCGTGTAGGAGCGAGCATGCTCGCGATGCTCGTCAACGATGACGCTGGCTGCCTGATGCCCCGAGGTGTCTGGTCCACCATCGCGAGCATGCTCGCTCCTACAGGGGGTGTTGCGTTCAGTGTGTGCGCGTTACTTTGCTCAAGTGCCGTGGCTGGTCCGGGTCCATGCCGCGGGCGACGGCCAGGCCGGCGGCCATCACGTAGAAACTCTGGATCGCCAGAATCGGGTCGAGGGCCGGGTGTTCGGCGCGGGTCAGGGTCAGGTCGCGCTCGAGTACGTCATCCGGTGCGGCCAGCAGGACCCGGGCACCGCGCTGGCGCATGTCGGCGGCCAGGCTCAGCAAACCGGCCTGTTCGGCGCCCCGTGGAGCAAACACCAGCAGCGGGTAGTTGTCGCCGATCAAGGCCATCGGGCCGTGGCGGACTTCGGCGCTGCTGAAGGCTTCGGCCTGGATCGCCGAGGTCTCCTTGAACTTGAGCGCCGCTTCCTGGGCGATGGCGAATCCGGCGCCACGACCGATCACCATTAGCCGCTGGCAATCGCGCAAGGCATCGATGGCCGGGCTCCAGTCCTGTTGCGCGGCGTCGCGCAGGCCATCAGGCAAGGCAGAGCCGGCCTCGAGCAGTTCGGCGTCTTCTTTCCAGTGGGCAATCAATCGGGCGCTGGCGCTGAGGGTGGCGATGAAGCTCTTGGTCGCGGCAACGCTGCTTTCGGTGCCGGCACACAATGGCAGGCTGAATTCACAGGCCGCCTCCAGCGGTGAGTCTTCGGCATTGACCAGCGAAATGCTCAAGGCACCGCGCTTGCGCAACAGACGCAGGCTGTTGACCAGGTCAGGGCTTTGCCCCGATTGCGAGAAGGCGAACGCCACCTGGCCGCTGACCTTCAATGGCGCCTGTTGCATGGTCACTACCGACATCGGCAATGACGCCACCGGGATGCCCAGCAGTTGCATGGTCAGGTAGGCGAAGTAACTGGCGGCGTGGTCGGAGCTGCCGCGTGCCACGGTCATGACCACTTGCGGCGGCTGACGGCGCAGGCGTCCGGCGATCTCGATCATCTGCGGGTCGAGTTGGCGCAATTGGGCTTGCACGGCCTCGAACGAGGACAGCGCCTCTTCAAGCATTTTTGAAGTCAATGTCTTCTCCTTCGACCATGACGGCGGTCAGTTTCAGTGAGCGATCCAGCCGCACGCAGTCGGCCCAGGCCCCGGGTTGCAGGCGCCCGCGATCGGTGATGCCGAGGTAGTCGGCGGGGAATTGCGACAGGCGCTGGGAGGCTTCGGCGATGGGCAGGCCGATCTTCACCAGGTTACGCAGGGCCTGATCCATGGTCAGGGTGCTGCCGGCCAGGGTGCCGTCGGGCAAGCGCACGCCGCCCAGGCACTTGGTCACGGTGTGGCTGCCGAGTTTGTATTCGCCGTCGGGCATGCCGGCGGCGGCGGTCGAGTCGGTGACGCAGTACAGGCACGGGATCGCGCGCAGGGCCACGCGGATGGCACCGGGGTGCACGTGCAGCAGGTCCGGGATCAGTTCCGCGTATTTGGCGTGGGCCAGTGCGGCGCCGACGATTCCCGGCTCACGGTGATGCAGCGGGCTCATGGCGTTGTAGAGGTGGGTGAAGCTGCTCGCGCCGGCCTCCAGCGCAGCGACGCCTTCCTCGTAACTGCCGAGGGTGTGGCCGATCTGCATGCGGATGCCGCGGCTGCTGAGGTCGCGGATCAAGGCATCGTGACCGGCGATTTCCGGAGCAATGGTGATCACCCGGATCGGCGCGAGCGCCAGGTACGCTTCGACTTCGGTCATCAGCGCCGTGTGGGCGAAGTTCGGTTGTGCGCCGAGCTTGCCTGGGTTGATGTAGGGGCCTTCGAGGTGCACACCGAGCACCCGGGCGCAGCCGTTGGGGCGCTGCTCACTGAATTCGCCGACGGCTTTGAGTACGCGCAGGATTTCGTCGCTCGGTGCGGTCATGGTGGTGGCCAGCAGCGAGGTGGTGCCGAAGCGCACATGGGTTTTGGTGATGGTTTCGAAAGCCGGCGTGCCTTCCATGATGTCCTTGCCGCCGCCACCGTGAACGTGCAGGTCGATGAAGCCCGGCAGCAGGTACGGCAGATCGTTGTCCGCCGGATCGCAAGGCACGCCTTCGATCGACACGACTTTGCCGTGTGCGTGGAGCAGTCGGCCGCGAACCCAGCCTTGCGCGGTGAGGATGTTGTCTTCGGACATGATCGATTCTCTGGTTTGGCGGTTTCGCGGTGCAGCGTTCTAGCGGCGAAGCTCTGCCACAAAGTCGTAGTAGTCGTTGCGGCAATAGGTGTCGGTGACTTCGATCGGCGTGTTGTCTTCCAGGTAGCCGACCCGGGTCATCAGCAGCATCGCGGTGCCGGGGGCGATGCCGACCAGCGCGGCGAATTCGTCCGAGGCGTTGATCGCCTGGATGTGCTGCAGGGCGCGGACAACCGGTTTGCCGATGCCGTCGAGGTAGGCGTAGAGGGAGTCGCCGACCATTTGCGGCTTGGCAATGATCGTGGCGGGCAGGGTGCTCATTTCGATGGCCATGACCGTTTCGTCAGCCTTGCGCAGGCGTTTGAGGCGCGCGACTTTGTCATTGGGCGACAGGCCCAGGCGGATCAGTTCTTCGTGGGTCGGCAGGGTGATTTCCCGCTCCAGCCATTGTGAGCTGGGCACGAAACCCTTGAGACGAAGCATTTCACTGAAGCCGGAAAGGCGCGACAACGGTTGTTCAAGGCGCGGTGTGATGAAGGTGCCGGAGCCCTGGTTACGACGGATCAGGCCTTGTTCGAACAACACTTCCAGGGCCTTGCGGGCGGTGACGCGGGAGATGCCCAGGGTTTCGCTCAGATTGCGCTCCGAGGGCATGGCCTGTTCGGCTTTCCACTGGCCGGCATGGATCGCCGCTTCCAGATTGCGCGCCAGTTGCAGGTACAACGGCGTGGGTTGGGTGTCGTCGGGGCGCAGGGCCTGTAGGTCGTTCATCTAGGCATTGTCCGATGCGGGTATGGGATTGTTGTCGCCCGGCAGTTGGGCGAAACCTAATACCACTTGAATACCATGTCAACGCCAGTACCGGGCTTAAGATGCAGCGCGAACGGTCCGCCTGAGTGATCAGAAGGCAGGTGGGGTTTAAGTGGTATTAATGGAGGGGGATGCGGGTGCAACGAACGCAGCCTGTGACGGCATCTGCGGGAGGCATTGGTATCACCTCTGCAGGCGCCGTCGCAGGCTGCGATCTTTTGAATTTATTTTTTGATGCCGACCAACGGTCGTGGGGATTACGGACGAATTTCGATCATCGTGCCATCCGGCACCAGGTTCCAGACTTCACGCATGTCCATGTTGCGCATGGCGATGCAGCCGTCGGTCCAGTCCAGGGTGTGGAACAGGTCTTCCGGGGTGTCTTCGGTGTCCGGGGTGCCGTGGATCATGATCATGCCGCCGGGCTCGACGCCTTCACGACGGGCGCGGGCCGAGTCGCTGATGTTCGGGTAGGAAATGTGCATCGCCAGGTTGAACTTATCGCTGACCTTGCGCCAGTCGACCCAGTAGAAGCCTTCCGGGGTGCGTTTGTCGCCTTCCATCAGCTTCGGGCCCTTGGGGCGCTTGCCCAGGGAAATGCGATAGGTCTTGAGCGGCTTGCCGTCATTGATCAATTGCAATTGATGGGAAGACTTGAGAACCAGGATTTTCTCGATGACCTTGCCGTCCAGGGTTTCCACGGCAGAAGCCTGGGACACCGTGACGAACGACAAGCAGAACAGGGCAAGCAACCAGCGCATTGAAACGATTCCCCAGGAGGTGTCGCGACTATTTATTTATAGATGTTTTTAGTTGGCAGGCTGAGCAAGCGGAGGGATCGATTCGGACCGTACGGGATAGACCTCGGTCCGCCGGTCAGCGAAGAAGCATTCTAAGGTACGACCCACGGTGCGGAAAGCCAGCTCATCCCATGGAATGTCCGCTTCGTCGAATAGTTGCACTTCCAGGCTCTCGGGACCGGCGGAAAAATCCAGGTCCGCCAGCTCGGCACGAAAGAACACGTGCACCTGGCTGATGTGCGGCACGTCGATCAGGGTATAGATGCTCAGGTTGCGCACCCGGGCGCAGGCTTCCTCGGCGGTTTCGCGAATGGCCGCCTGCTCGATGGTCTCGCCGTTCTCCATGAAACCGGCGGGCAGGGTCCAGTAGCCGCGGCGTGGCTCGATGGCGCGCCGGCACAACAACACCCGGGTGCCCCAGGTCGCCACGCAGCCGGCGACTATATTGGGGTTCTGGTAGTGAATGGCCTGACAACTGTCGCAGACAAAACGCAGGCGCGAATCGCCTTCGGGAATGCGCTGGGTCACCGGGTTACCGCACTGGCTGCAAAATTTCATGCTGGGGTTCCTGAATGCTGGGCCTATCTTGGCGTGCGGCAGTGTCTGTCGGCAAGTTGTCGTTTCGCGACATGGGGCCGTTGCGGGGGTTGGGCGACCGCAACGATTGGTGCATGATGCCGGGTAAGGCACAGATCGAGAACACTCATGCTGGACGAGCTACTGCATCGGGTTAGTCACCACACTCCACGCACATTGGAGACCGACCGTCGTTTTCCCGAGGCCGCGGTGCTGGTGCCCATCACCCGCAGTGACGAGCCTGAGCTGCTATTGACCCTGCGCGCCAGCGGCCTGTCGACCCATGGCGGCGAAGTCGCCTTCCCCGGCGGGCGCCGTGACCCGGAAGACCCCGATCTGATTTTCACCGCCCTGCGTGAAGCCGAAGAAGAGATCGGCCTGCCGCCAGGGCTGGTCGAAGTGATCGGCCCGCTCAGCCCGCTGATCAGCCTGCATGGCATCAAGGTCACGCCCTATGTCGGGGTGATCCCGGATTTCGTCGAATACCAGGCCAACGATGCCGAGATCGCCGCGGTGTTCAGCGTGCCCCTGGAGTTCTTCCGCAAAGACCCCCGCGAACATACCCATCGTATCGATTATCAGGGCCGCAGTTGGTATGTGCCGAGCTATCGCTTTGGTGAATACAAGATCTGGGGGCTGACGGCGATCATGATCGTCGAGTTGATCAACCTGCTGTATGACGCCAAAATCAGCCTGCACCAACCTCCCAAAAGCTTTATCAATATCTGAAGCCGTCATTCGAATGGCCTGAATCCGGATGTTGCTGAAAAAGCCAGCCTGAGCCTTGAGGAATACAACAATGAAATACCGCCTGGGCGACGCCCGCGTCGAAACCCATCCGCAGAGCTGGGTCGCCCCCAATGCCGTGCTGGTGGGCAAGGTCAAGCTGGAAGAAGGCGCCAACGTCTGGTTCAACGCCGTGCTGCGCGGCGATAACGAACTGATCCTGATCGGCAGGAACAGTAACGTCCAGGACGGCACGGTGATGCACACCGACATGGGCTATCCGCTGACCATCGGCACCGGCGTGACCATTGGCCACAACGCCATGCTCCACGGCTGCACCGTGGGCGATAACAGCCTGATCGGTATCAATGCGGTGATTCTCAATGGCGCGAAGATCGGCAAGAACTGCATCATCGGCGCCAATTCGCTGATCGGCGAAGGCAAGGAGATTCCGGACGGATCGCTGGTCATGGGCTCGCCCGGCAAAGTGGTACGCGAATTGACCGAGGCGCAAATCAGGATGCTGGAGGCCAGCGCGGCCCACTACGTGCACAACTCGCAGCGTTATGCCCGCGACCTGGCCGAGCAGGAACAATGACCGCCAGCGAACGCCCGGTAGCATCGCCCTGCGTGAATATCTGTGCGCTGGACGACGATGATATCTGCACCGGTTGCCAACGCACGGTGGCGGAGATTACCCGCTGGAGCCGCATGACCAACGACGAGCGACGCAAGGTGCTGGGGTTGTGTCATGAGCGGGCCAAGGCCAGTGGGCTTGTCTGGATGATCGGGACCAGGCCGGGGAATTGAGGCGCGAACATTGTAGGAGCGAGCATGCTCCGGGCGGCGTTCCGACGATGGTCGTCAACGATGACGCTGGCTGCCTGATGCCCCGGGGTGTCTGGTCCACCATCGCGAGCCTGCTCGCTCCTACAGTATCCTGTGCGCCAATTTGACAGGTACTCCAATGCTCTTTCTGATCGCCTACATCAGCAGCGTCGTGCTGATCAACTTTGCCTTCTCCACCGCGCCACACCTGGACATCATCTGGTCGGCCTGGGGCGGTCTGGTGTTTATCCTGCGCGACATGGTGCAAACCCGGTTCGGGCATGGCGCTCTCGTGGCGATGCTGGTGGCGCTGGTGTTGTCCTATGTCACCTCCGATCCGTCCATCGCCCTTGCCAGCGCCACGGCCTTCGCGGTTTCCGAATGCATCGACTGGCTGGTGTTCAGTATCACCAAACGTCCGCTGCATGATCGCCTGTGGATAAGTTCGGCCCTGAGCATTCCCCTCGATACCTTTATCTTTTTCGGCATGATCGACGCACTGACACCGGGGGTGATCCTCACCGCCCTGGGCTCGAAATTCGCCGGTGTCACCGCCGTGTGGCTGATCATGGCCTGGCGCCTGCGCAAACAGGCTGTCGTCAGCTGAAGTTCATGTAAAATGCCGCGCTTTCTCCCCTTGGGAAGCGCGCTTCCCTCGATGATCCGCTTCTTGAGGACCTTCAGATGACCCGTATCGGAACTCCATTGTCGCCCACCGCGACCCGCGTATTGATGTGTGGCTGTGGCGAGTTGGGCAAGGAAGTGGTGATCGAGCTGCAACGCCTGGGCGTTGAAGTGATTGCCGTGGATCGCTACGCCAACGCGCCGGCCATGCAGGTGGCGCACCGCAGCCACGTGATCAACATGCTTGATGGCGCTGCCCTGCGTGCCGTGATCGAAGCCGAGAAACCGCACTTCATCGTGCCGGAAATCGAAGCCATCGCCACCGCGACCCTGGTGGAGCTGGAGGCCGAAGGCTTCACCGTGATCCCGACCGCCCGCGCCGCCCAACTGACCATGAACCGCGAAGGCATCCGTCGCCTGGCCGCCGAAGAGCTGGACCTGCCGACCTCGCCGTACCACTTCGCCGACACCTTCGAGGATTACAGCAAGGCCGTCGAAGACCTCGGTTTCCCGTGCGTGGTCAAGCCGGTCATGAGTTCCTCGGGCAAGGGCCAGAGCCTGCTGCGCAGTGCCGATGACGTACAGAAAGCCTGGGACTATGCCCAGGAAGGCGGTCGTGCCGGTAAAGGTCGGGTGATCATCGAAGGCTTCATCGATTTCGACTACGAAATCACCCTTCTGACCGTGCGCCACGTCGGCGGTACCACCTTCTGCGCGCCGGTCGGCCACCGTCAGGAGAAGGGCGACTATCAGGAGTCCTGGCAGCCGCAAGCCATGAGCCCGATTGCCCTGGCTGAATCCGAGCGTGTTGCCAAAGCCGTGACTGAAGCCCTGGGTGGCCGTGGTCTGTTCGGTGTCGAGCTGTTCATCAAGGGCGATCAGGTATGGTTCAGCGAAGTCTCGCCGCGCCCGCATGACACCGGCCTGGTGACCCTGATTTCCCAGGACCTGTCGCAGTTTGCCCTGCACGCACGGGCCATTCTCGGTCTGCCGATCCCGTTGATCCGTCAGTTCGGGCCGTCGGCCTCGGCGGTGATCCTGGTGGAAGGGCAGTCGACCCAGACCGCCTTCGCCAACCTGGGCGCTGCCCTGAGCGAGCCGGACACCGCGCTGCGCCTGTTCGGCAAGCCTGAAGTCAACGGTCAGCGCCGCATGGGCGTGGCCCTGGCGCGCGACGAGTCGATCGAAGCCGCCCGCGCCAAGGCGACCCGTGCTTCGCAGGCGGTTGTCGTCGAGCTGTAAAAACAGCGCTGGCGGGCCTATACCTCTATCTGTAGGAGCGAGCATGCTCCGGGCGGCGTTCCGACGATGGACGTTAACGATAACGCGGGCTGTCTGAATGAACGCGGCGTCCTTATGTCCATCGCGAGCCTGCTCGCTCCTACAGGTCATTCATCAATGCGTCAGGCCTGTACCCCATGAATTCGCAAAGCATCATCGTCCCGAAAATCTCCACATTGCCGGTGCACGAGCCCCGGGCTCGGGCGATCGTGCGCTGGCTGGTGCGCAAGGACATCATCAAGGAAGAACTCAGCACCTGCGGTCGCACCGGCAACCGCATGGCCCATGCCATCGGCGAAGGTGCCCGTGCCGTGGTCCTGCACCCGGAAGCGCTGCCCTTCGGCGAACAGATCAATGGCCTGGAAATCATCACCAAGCGCTGCATCTATACCCCTGCCAAAGGTTTCCTGAGCGAAGCGGGCTGCGCCGAATGCCGCCAGGAAATCGGCGAGGCCCTGTTCGAAAGCCTGGAAGACTGGATGCCGGGGCGTACCGATAACTTCACTTGTCCGGAATGCGGGCATGAAGACGATATCAACGGCTTCCTGTTCCTGCAGGAATGCGGCTTCTCCAACCTGGGGTTCATCTTCAACAACTGGGCCGAAGCCGGGTTCAAACAGAGCTTTCTCGACGAATTCGCCGATTGGCTCGATCAGCCCGTCAGTTGGGTGAAAGTCGAACTTTGACGTCCTGTAGGAGCGAGTGCCCGCTTGCGGCATGCTCGCGATGAACCTGCAGGCAACGCTTGTTTTCAGGCAGTACGCGTTATCGTTCACGACCATCGCGAGCATGCTCGCTCCTACAAAAAAGCAGCATTAATCTCCGTATATCAGTAAAGCCAATAATAGACAGAGTTTTACATTGAACCCGAAGGGGTGTCTGACTATAATGGCGCGCTTCCATTTTCCCGCTCGGGAGCCCCCGCGATGCTGCGTATCAGCCAAGAAGCTCTGACATTCGACGACATTCTCCTAGTGCCCGGTTATTCCGAGGTGCTTCCTAACGAAGTCAGTCTCAAGACCCGCCTTACCCGTGGCATCGAGCTGAATATTCCACTGGTCTCCGCCGCCATGGACACCGTCACTGAAGCCCGTCTGGCAATCGCCATGGCTCAGGAAGGTGGTATCGGCATCATCCACAAGAACATGACCATCGAGCAGCAAGCTGCCGAAGTGCGCAAGGTCAAGCGTTTCGAAGCCGGTGTGGTCAAGGACCCGATCACCATCGTCGCCGACGCTACCGTGCGTGAGTTGTTCGAACTGACCCGCATGCACAACATCTCCGGTGTCCCGGTGCTGCACAACGGCGACCTGGTCGGCATCGTCACTTCCCGTGACGTGCGATTCGAGAACCGCCTGGAAGCCACCGTCCGTGAAGTGATGACGCCCAAAGAGCGTCTGGTCACGGTCAAGGAAGGCGCCGACAAGAACGATGTTCGCGAGCTGCTGCACAAGCACCGCATCGAACGCGTACTGATCGTCGACGACAAATTCACCCTCAAGGGCATGATGACCGTCAACGACATCGAGAAAGCCAAGGCTTACCCGCTGGCCAGCAAGGACGATCAAGGTCGTCTGCGCGTCGGCGCAGCCGTAGGTACCGGTAAAGACACCGGCGATCGCGTTGCGGCGCTGGTCGCTGCCGGCGTTGACGTGGTGGTGGTCGACACCGCTCACGGTCACTCCAAAGGCGTGATCGACCGCGTTCGCTGGGTCAAGCAGAACTTCCCTGAGGTGCAGGTCATCGGCGGCAACATCGCCACCGGCGCTGCCGCCAAGGCCCTGGCCGAAGCCGGCGCCGACGCAGTCAAGGTCGGTATCGGCCCTGGCTCGATCTGCACCACCCGTATCGTCGCTGGTGTCGGCGTGCCGCAAATCAGTGCCATCGCCAACGTTGCCGCTGCCCTCGAAGGCACTGGCGTTCCATTGATCGCCGACGGCGGCATCCGTTTCTCCGGTGACCTGTCCAAGGCCATCGTTGCCGGTGCGTCCTGCGTGATGATGGGCTCGATGTTCGCCGGTACCGAAGAAGCGCCGGGCGAGATCGAACTGTTCCAGGGTCGTTCGTACAAGGCTTATCGCGGCATGGGTTCGCTGGGCGCCATGTCCCAGGCCCAGGGTTCCTCCGATCGTTATTTCCAGGACTCCTCGGCAGGCGCCGAGAAGCTGGTTCCGGAAGGCATCGAAGGCCGTGTTCCGTACAAGGGCACCCTGAGCGCGATCATCCACCAGTTGATGGGCGGCCTGCGTTCCTCGATGGGCTACACCGGTAGCGCCAACATCGAGCAAATGCGCACCATCCCCGAGTTCGTGCGGATCACCGGTGCTGGCATGGCCGAATCCCACGTCCACGATGTGCAGATCACCAAGGAAGCGCCAAACTATCGGGTCGGCTGACACCGACAGCTAAAAGCCACAAGTTATAAGCCGCAAGCGGTGCTGAGTTAATGCAGTTACCGCGCGGCTTCCAGTTTCTTGCAGCTTGCAGCTTGAAGCTTGCAACTGCTTTTAGAGTTTTTTTCCATGGCCCTCGATATTCACGCTCACCGCATCCTGATCCTCGACTTCGGTTCCCAGTACACCCAACTGATCGCCCGCCGCGTGCGTGAAATCGGCGTGTATTGCGAACTGCATCCGTTCGACATGGACGAAGATGCGATCCGCGAATTCGCTCCCAAAGGCGTCATCCTCGCTGGCGGCCCGGAGTCGGTCCACGAAGCCAACAGCCCTCGCTGCCCGCAAGCCGTTTTCGACCTGGGCGTGCCGGTCTTCGGTATCTGCTACGGCATGCAGACCATGGCCGAGCAACTGGGTGGCAAGGTTGAAGGTTCCGATCTGCGTGAGTTCGGTTATGTCCGCGTTGACGTGGTCGGCAAGAGCCGCCTGCTCGACGGCATCGAAGACCACGTCGACGCCGACGGCGTCCTCGGCCTCGATGTATGGATGAGCCACGGCGACAAGGTCACCCGGATGCCAGGTGACTTCCACGTCCTGGCCAGCACTCCGAGCTGCCCGATTGCCGGCATGTTCAGCGACGAGCGTCGCTACTACGGCGTACAGTTCCACCCGGAAGTGACCCACACCAAGCAGGGCGGTCGCATCCTGTCGCGCTTCATCCTCGACATCTGCGAGTGCGAAGCGCTGTGGACCCCGTCGAAGATCGCTGAAGACGCGATCGCCCAGGTTCGCGCCCAGGTCGGCACCGACAACGTACTGCTGGGCCTGTCCGGCGGTGTGGACTCGTCCGTGGTTGCCGCGCTGCTGCACAAGGCCATTGGCGACCAGCTGACCTGTGTGTTCGTCGACAACGGCCTGCTGCGCCTGCACGAAGGCGAGCAAGTGATGGCCATGTTCGCCGAGAACATGGGCGTCAAGGTGATCCGCGCCAACGCCGAGGACCAGTTCCTCAACAACCTGGCCGGCGAGTCCGACCCTGAGAAGAAGCGCAAGATCATCGGCCGCACCTTCATCGACGTGTTCGATGCCGAATCCTGCAAGCTGGAAAACATCAAGTACCTGGCCCAGGGCACCATCTACCCGGACGTGATCGAGTCGGCTGGCGCGAAAAGCGGCAAGGCCCACGTGATCAAGTCGCACCACAACGTGGGCGGCCTGCCGGAAGAAATGAACCTCAAGCTGGTCGAGCCACTGCGCGAACTGTTCAAGGACGAAGTCCGTCGTCTGGGCCTGGAACTGGGCCTGCCGTATGACATGGTCTACCGTCACCCGTTCCCGGGTCCGGGCCTGGGCGTGCGCATCCTCGGCGAAGTGAAGAAGGAATACGCCGACCTGCTGCGTCGCGCCGACCACATCTTCATCGAAGAACTGCGCAAGGCCGACTGGTACCACAAGGTCAGCCAGGCGTTCGTGGTGTTCCAGCCAGTGAAATCGGTAGGCGTGGTCGGCGATGGCCGTCGTTACGCCTGGGTTGTGGCCCTGCGTGCCGTGGAAACCATCGACTTCATGACCGCGCGTTGGGCACACCTGCCTTACGAACTGCTGGAAACCGTTTCCGGCCGCATCATCAATGAGATCGACGGCATCTCCCGCGTCACCTACGACGTGTCGAGCAAGCCGCCGGCGACCATTGAGTGGGAGTGATTCCGCGCCAGCCCTGAGGGGTTGATTGCTGGATGAAAAGCCGTGTGAACGTGAGTTCACGCGGCTTTTTGCATTGTTGCGGGACCTTCCTGCGGCTCGGCGTCACGCCTGCTTTACTGTTTCTTTCTCAATTGCAGGTGTATCGTATTCGCCTTTTGCGGGCCCAGTGTCCGTCGCGTTCAAGTGAGGTAGTTGAGTTCATGTCCTTTACCCGTCGCCAAATCCTCGGTGGCCTGGCCGGTCTTGTTGTCGTTGGTGTCGGTGCTGGAGGCGCGTCGCGCTACTGGCTGGGCAAGATGGCTGACGCCGACGCCGGCCACGATTACGAGCTGATTGCGGCGCCGTTGGACGTGGAGTTGGTCGCCGGGCACAAGACCCAGGCCTGGGCTTTCGGCCCGTCGGCGCCGGGCACCGAGTTGCGGGTGCGCCAGGGTGAATGGCTGCGAGTGCGCTTCATCAACCACCTGCCGGTCGCGACCACCATTCACTGGCATGGCATCCGCTTGCCGCTGGAAATGGACGGTGTGCCTTACGTGTCGCAATTGCCGGTGCTGCCCGGCGAATACTTCGACTACAAATTCCGCGTGCCGGATGCGGGCAGCTACTGGTATCACCCGCACGTGAACAGTAGCGAAGAGCTCGGCCGCGGCCTGGTTGGCCCGCTGATCATCGAGGAGCGCGAACCGACCGGCTTCAAGTACGAAAAGACCTTGAGCCTGAAAAGCTGGCACGTCGATGAAACAGGCAATTTCGTCGAGTTCAGCGTTCCCCGTGAAGCGGCCCGTGGCGGTACGGCGGGGCGCCTGGCGACCATCAATGGCGTCGCGCAAGCGGTGATCGATTTGCCGGCTGGACAAATCACCCGCGTGCGTCTGCTCAACCTCGATAACACCCTGACCTATCGCCTGAACATTCCCGGCGTCGAAGCGCAGATCTACGCGCTGGACGGCAACCCGATCGAGCCGCGGCCGCTCGGCAAGGAATACTGGCTCGGCCCTGGCATGCGCATTTGCCTGGCGATCAAGGCGCCACCGGCCGGTGAGGAACTGTCCCTGCGCAACGGTCCTGTACGCTTGGCTACATTGCGCTCCGTGGCGAACACCGACGCGCCGACCGAGTGGCCACCGGCATTGCCGGCCAATCCAATCGCCGAGCCAGACCTGGCCAATGCCGAGAAACTCAACTTCAATTTCGAATGGGTCGGCTCGGTATCGGTCAACGTCGACAACGGCAAGCCGCCAAGCCTGTGGCAGATCAACGGCAAGGCTTGGGACATCACCGACAAGACCTGCGCCGACCGCCCGATTGCCAGGCTCGAAAAGGGCAAGAGCTACATTTTCGAATTAAAGAACATGACCCAGTACCAACACCCGATTCACCTTCACGGCATGAGCTTCAAGGTCATCGCCTCGAACCGGCACAAGATCATTCCGTACTTCACCGACACTTACCTGCTGGGCAAGAACGAGCGCGCGCAAGTCGCGCTGGTCGCCGATAACCCTGGCGTATGGATGTTCCACTGCCATGTGATCGATCACATGGAAACCGGCCTGATGGCCGCCATCGAGGTGGCGTGATGCGTCAGATACGTCCTACCGCGATCATCGACCGCAGCCGTGATCGGGATTTCATGCGTGAAGCCCTGGCCCTGGCGGCCCAAGGCGCCGCCCTCGGCGAAGTGCCGGTGGGCGCGGTGCTGGTGCAGGATGGCGAAATCATCGGGCGCGGTTTCAACTGCCCGATCAGCGCCAGCGACCCGAGCGCTCACGCCGAGATGGTCGCCATTCGCGCCGCCGCCCAGGCCGTGAGCAACTACCGACTGCCGGGCAGTACGCTGTATGTGACCCTGGAACCGTGCAGCATGTGCGCTGGGCTGATCGTGCATTCGCGGATCGCACGGGTGGTCTACGGCGCGCTGGAGCCCAAGGCCGGGATTGTGCAGAGCCAGGGGCAGTTCTTCACCCAGGGTTTTTTGAATCACCGGGTGTTGTATGAAGGCGGGGTGTTGGCGGAGGAGTGCGGGACGGTGCTCAGCGAATTCTTCAAGGCCCGGCGGGCTAAGCCCTCAGACTGAACACAAAACCAAATGTGGGAGCGAGCCTGCTCGCGAAAGCGGTGTGTCAGCCAACATCATCGTTGAGTGTGAAACCGTATTCGCGAGCAGGCTCGCTCCCACAGGTGATCTCTATTGGCAGGAGATCGGGCGCTACTTACGGGCCACAATCACCGCCCGCATCGGCGCCGGCAGCCCTTCGATGGTCTTGCTGTGATCCTCGGGATCGAGGAAATCGCTCAGCGACTGATACTTCATCCACTCGGTGCTGCGTTGTTCTTGCACCGTCGTGGTGCTCACATCCACGCACTTCACATTGGTGAAGCCCGCACGTCGCAGCCACAGCTCCAGCGCCGGCACCGACGGCAAGAACCATACGTTGCGCATCTGCGCGTAGCGGTCTTCAGGCACCAGCACCTGATGTTTGTCACCTTCGACCACCAGCGTCTCCAGCACCAGTTCGCCACCCTTGACCAGGCAATCCTTCAGCGCCAGCAAATGCTCGATCGGCGAACGGCGATGGTAGAAAACACCCATGGAAAATACCGTGTCGAAACCTTCCAGATTCGGCGGCAGGTCTTCGAACGGGAAGGGCAGGTGCCAGGCATTTGGTTCGGACAGGTAGCGCTGCACCGCCTGGAACTGGCAGAAGAACAGCCAGTTCGGATCGACACCGATCACGCTGTCGGCACCGGCGCCAAGCATGCGCCACATGTAGTAGCCGTTGCCGCAGCCGACATCGAGGATGCGCTTGCCCTTGAGGTCCAGATGCGGAGCGACCCGCGACCACTTCCAGTCCGAGCGCCATTCGGTGTCGACGTGCACGCCGAACAGGTCGAATGGCCCCTTGCGCCATGGCGACAGGCCCATCAGGGCGCTGCGCATTTGCGCGCGGGTTTCAGCGTCGCAATCGGTGTCCAGCTTCAAGCCCTTGAGCAAATCGACTTCGCTCGGCTGGATCTGCGGCAGGGCATCCAGCGCGCTTTGCCAGCGCTCGAGGTCGCCGTGACCTTTTTCCATTTTCTTGTCGAGTTGCACTTGCAGGGTGTTGGCCCAGTCGGCCAGCGGCGTACCGGCCAGACGGCGGGCGAGGGGAGACAGATCAATCATGGCAAGGCAATCAACGAGGCAAAGTTAAGACATTGGAACCACGGCACGACTTTAGAGAATCCGGCGGCCAGCAGGCGTTCGCGGTGTTCTTCGAGGCTGTCGGGCTTCATGACGTTTTCGATGGCGCTGCGCTTCTGGGCGATTTCCAGCTCGCTGTAGCCATTGGCGCGTTTGAAGGCGATGTGCAGATCGGTGAGCAGTGCGTGTTCCCGCTCGTCTTCGAAGCGCAGTTTTTCCGAGAGGATCAGGGCGCCGCCGGGCAACAAAGACTGGCGGATACGCGACAGCAATGCCGTGCGCTGGTCCGGGGCGATGAATTGCAGGGTGAAGTTCAGCGCGACCACCGAGGCCGGCTGGAATTCCAGGGCGAGGATGTCGCCCTCGATCACTTCGACCGGCAGCAGCTCCTGGAACATCGAGTCCTGACCGTTGAGGTACTCGCGGCAGCGCTCGACCATGGCCGCCGAGTTATCCACAGCGATGACGCGGCAACCGTCGGTGCGAACGTGGCGACGCAGGGCCTGGGTCACGGCACCCAGCGACGAGCCCAGGTCGTAGAGCACGCTGCCCGGCTGGGCGAACTGCGCGGCGAGCACGCCGAGGTTTTCCACGATGGTCGGATAACCTGGTACCGAGCGCTTGATCATGTCCGGGAATACCCGCACCACGTCCTCGTTAAAGGCGAAGTCAGGCACCTGGGCCAAGGGCTGGGCGAAAAGGCGATCGGGTTCTTTGCTCACGGCGGTTCCAGCGGTGTAGGTGGAAAAGGCCGGCATTTTAGCCAAGTTGGCGCGGGGATGCGCGGGTTGTCTGATAAAGCGGTGGGGCGGTCCGGATTCTTCGTTGTCAGTGAGATCGCCTTCGCGAGCAGGCTCGCTCCCACAAGGATTGCGCTGTACCTGTGGGAGCGAGCCTGCTCGCGAAGAACTCAGCGCGGTTTTGTGCCAAATGCCGAGGCAGTGATCCCCCATTGCCCCAACCAGTAACTGAGGATGATCACGTACGGCGCGGCATCGAACGGCACCACGAAACGGCTGATGCCAATCACGCTGTCGGAGAACACGAACGCCACTGCTCCGCCTGCCGCCAGCAGCGCCGAACGCTTGGGCACGTCGGTGCCAAGCCGTGCAAGCGCGCGCCAGAGCATGGCGCTGATCGCCGTGCCATAGACAATCACGGGCACCAGCAGCGGGCCGAGGCCGTTGGAAATCAGAATCCCCAGCAGGATGGTACCAACGCCGAGGGCCAGCACCAGCGGCAGCAATGCCGGACGCCGGCAATCGCTCAAGTACGCTTTCAGATAGGCCAGGTGGGCGACCAGAAACGCCCCGAGGCCGAACACGAACAAGTCTCCCGGCCACGCCAGCAACACGTCGCCGACCAGGGAGAAGATCAAGCCCAGGCTGATCCAGCGCCGATACTCGCCTGGCGGTGCGTCATGCAGCCAGCCGAGCAAGGCCAGTACCGGCAACGGCTTGACCAGCAGACACAGCAGGGAGGCATGCACGCTCAGGCCATAAAGGAAGGTCACCGCGCCCATCAGCGCCAGAATCAGCCAGCCCACGGTCAGTTGACCGAGATCGCGCAGTCGAACGAATCCACCGGCAAAACTTCCGGCGCCCACGGCTGTTGCGATGTCAGGCGCAAGCGTCCCGTACCGGTCGCGAAGGCCTGGAAGCGCCAGGTCGAGACCCCGGCTGAACCGACGATTCCGGCATCTTCCGGGTTTCGATAAACCTCTGGCCCGAGGGCGTGCAAGACGCCGCCGGCCGAATCCTGGATCGCCCAGCGATAGCCCGTGGTCGGATTGCTCGGCAAGCTCAGGATCAGGTTTTGCCCATTGCTGAGCTGCACCGGACATTCGCTTTGTTTTTCCACGGTCACATTGTGCGCAGGTTGCGTGGTGCACGCGGCCAGCAAGGCGAGGGCGAGGGGGGCAAGCAGGCGAATGGGGGACATAGGCTCAGGGGCTCCGACGTTCACGACGAACGGCGAGCATAACTTAAGATGAGACAAAGTGTGACAGTCAGCCTTCGGTGGTGTCAGGGCTGACGCCTTCGCGAGCAGGCTCGCTCCCACAGTGGTCCGCGGTGTTCACAAATTTTGTACTCACTGCAGTCACCCTGTGGGAGCGAGCCTGCTCGCGAAAGCGGCAGTACAGGCGCTACAGGAACATCAGAACAACACCTTCGCCACATCCGCAAAGCGCTTGGCAAAGTGCACGGTAATGCCTTCCTTCAGATACTCCGGCAGTTCCTCGAAATTCCCCCGGTTGGCCTCCGGCAGGATCAACTCGAAAATCTTCTGCCGCCGCGCCGCAATCACCTTTTCCCGCACGCCGCCAATCGGCAGCACATGCCCGGTCAGGGTCAGTTCGCCCGTCATGGCCACGCCTTTTTTCGGTGGTTGATTGCGCGCCAGCGAGAGCAGGGCACTGGCCATGGTCACGCCGGCGCTCGGGCCGTCTTTCGGCGTGGCGCCTTCCGGTACGTGCAGGTGGACGAAGGCTTCGTCGAAGAACTTCGGATCACCGCCATAGGACTTCAGGTGCGAGCTGACGTAGCTATAGGCAATTTCCGCCGACTCTTTCATCACGTCGCCCAATTGCCCGGTGAGCTTGAACCCACGGTTGAGGGTGTGGATGCGCGTGGCTTCGATCGGCAGGGTCGCGCCGCCCATGCTGGTCCAGGCAAGGCCGGTGATCACGCCGACCCCCGAGAGCACCTGCTCGTTGCGGAACACCGGTTTGCCGAGGGACGTTTCCAGGTCTTTCGGGCCGAGCTTGATCACCGCATCCGGTTCGTCGAGCAGTTTCATCACCGCTTTGCGCACCAGTTTGCCGAGGTTTTTTTCCAACTGGCGTACGCCGGCTTCACGGGCATAACCGTCGACCAACGCCTTGAGCGCGCTGTCGCTGATGCTCAGGTTGCCCTTGGACACGCCGGCTTTCTCAAGCTGCTTGGGCCACAGGTGACGCTTGGCGATGGCGACTTTTTCTTCGGTGATGTAACCCGCCAGGCGAATCACTTCCATGCGGTCCAGCAGCGGGCCGGGGATCGAATCGAGGGTGTTGGCGGTGCAGACGAACAGCACTTTCGACAGGTCCAGACGCAAGTCCAGATAGTGGTCGAGGAATTCGACGTTCTGCTCCGGGTCCAGGGTTTCCAGGAGCGCCGAGGCCGGGTCGCCCTGGTAGCTCTGGCCCATCTTGTCGATCTCGTCGAGCATGATCACCGGGTTCATCACTTCGACGTCTTTCAACGCCTGCACCAGTTTGCCCGGCTGCGCGCCGATGTAGGTACGACGGTGGCCCTTGATCTCGGCCTCGTCGCGCATGCCGCCAAGGCTGAAGCGATAGAACGGCCGGCCCAGGGATTCGGCGATGGACTTGCCGACGCTGGTCTTGCCCACGCCCGGCGGTCCTACCAGCAACACGATGGAGCCGCTGATCTCGCCTTTGTAGGCCCCGACCGCGAGGAATTCGAGGATGCGGTCCTTGATGTCGTCGAGGCCGGCGTGGTGCTTGTCCAGCACCTTGCGCGCGTGCTTGAGGTCGAGCTTGTCCTCGCCGTACACGCCCCAGGGCACCGAGGTCGCCCAGTCGAGGTAATTGCGAGTGACCGCATACTCGGGCGAGCCGGTTTCGAGCACCGACAGCTTGTTCATTTCCTCTTCGATGCGTTTCTGCGCTTGCGGCGACAGCACTTTGCCGGTCAGCCGCTGTTCGAACTGTTCGAGGTCGGCGCTGCGGTCGTCCTTGGTCAGCCCCAGCTCCTGCTGGATGACCTTGAGTTGTTCCTTCAGGAAGAATTCGCGCTGATGCTCGCCGATCTTGCGGTTAACTTCGGCGGAAATCTCTTTTTGCAGGCGCGCGACCTCGACTTCCTTGCGCAGCATCGGCAGCACTTTCTCCATGCGCTTGAGCATGGGCACGCAGTCGAGCACTTCCTGCAGCTCGCTACCGGTGGCCGATGTAAGCGCGGCGGCGAAGTCGGTCAGCGGCGACGGATCGTTGGGGCTGAAGCGGTTGAGGTAGTTCTTCAGCTCTTCGCTGTACAGCGGGTTGAGCGGCAGCAGTTCCTTGATCGCATTGATCAGCGCCATGCCGTAGGCCTTGACCTCGTCGGTCGGCTCGGTGGGCTGGTGCGGGTATTCGACCTCCACCAGGTACGGCGGGCGGTGGTGTTTGAGCCAGCTTTTCAGGCGTACGCGGGTCAGGCCCTGGGCGACGAACTGCAGCTTGCCGTTTTCGCGGCTGGCGTGATGCACCTTGACCAGGGTGCCGTAGAGCGGCAGGGCCGAGGTGTCGAAGTGGCGCGGGTCTTCCTGGGGCGTATCCATGTAGAACAGGGCCAGGGAGTGGTGTTCGGACTTGGCCACCAGGTCGAGGGTCTCGGCCCACGGCTCTTCGTTGACGATGACCGGCAACACCTGGGCCGGGAAGAACGGTCGGTTGTGGATCGGGATGACGTAGACCTTGTCCGGCAGGTTCTGGCCGGGCAGGGCCAGGCCTTTGCCGGTGGTGTGGTGCGGGGCGTTTTCCGGGTCGGCGTATTCGCTTGGGTCTTCGGGGAATTCCTGCTGGTCGCTCATGGGGGCACCTGCGCAATGGGTATGGGTCTTAGATGGGGCAGGTTGGCGGTGGTTTCAACGGTCATTTTCTGCAACGCGGTGTTTGGTTCAGCGCAGAGACAGGTTAGCTGGATTTCGGCACGACACCGTTCAACTGTAGGAGCGAGCATGCTCGCGATAGCGTTATTTCAGACACCTATGATGTCGACTGATACTCCGTCATCGCGAGCATGCTCGCTCCTACAGGGGGGGGGGCGGGGGGATTTGAAATCCGCGGTCACAAAAAAGGCGACGTCCTTACGGGCGTCGCCTTTGGTTTTACTGCCGCTGAAACTTATTCCGACAGTTTGTACGCAATCACATAGTCACCCATTTTGGTGCCCAGCGAGCCGTGGCCACCGACGACAAGCAGCACGTACTGCTTGCCGTCCTTGCCGGTGTAGGTCATCGGCGTAGCCTGGCCGCCAGCCGGCAGGCGCGATTTCCACAGTTCCTTGCCGGTATTGACGTCATAGGCGCGCAGGTACTGATCCAGCGTGCCACTCAGGAAGCCGACGCCGCCGGCAGTGACAATCGAACCACCCATGCTCGGCACGCCAAGGTTCATGCCGACAGGAATTGGCGAGCTGTCGCGGCTGGTGCCGTTCTTGCGTTTCCACACGACTTTGCCGGTGGTCAGGTCGATGCCGGCCACGTAGCCCCAGGCCGGAGCCTGGCACGGTACACCGAACGGCGACATGAACGGGTGCATGATCACCGCGTAAGGCGCGCCCGTGTTCGGTTGTACGCCCGATGTTTCACTCTCGCGCTTGCTGCCGGCCGCCACTTCGGCGCGAGGCACCATTTTCGAGACGAAGGCCATGTAGTTCGGGCTGGTGAACAGCATCTGGCGAACCGGGTCGACCGAAACGCCACCCCAGTTGAAGACACCGACGTTACCCGGATAGATCAGGCTGCCCTGTTCCGATGGCGGGGTGTACTGGCCTTCGTAACGCAGTTCCTTGAACTGGATGCGGCACAGCATCTGGTCGAACGGGCTGGCACCCCACATGGCTTTCTCGGTCAGTTCCGGGGCCAGCAGGTTCAGGTCCGAACGAGCCTGGGTCGGCGCGGTGTGGTCACCTTTTACGGCCCCCTGGGGAACCGGGATCTCCTTGATCGGGATGATCGGCGTACCGTCGCGACGGTCGAGGACGTACAGGCTGCCCTGTTTGGTCGGGGCGATCAGTGCCGGTTTCACGCCGTCGGCGGTTTTCATGTCCAGCAGGGTCGGCTGGCTGCCGACGTCCATGTCCCACAAGTCATGGTGAGTGAACTGGTAGTTCCAGCGCACCTTGCCGGTGGCCAGGTCCAGCGCGACCAGGCCGGCACTGAACTTCTCGGCGCCCGGGGTGCGGTCTGCGCCCCACTGGTCGGGCGTCTGGTTGCCCAGTGGCAGGTAGACCATGCCGAGTTTTTCGTCGACGCTGGCCAGCGACCACATGTTGGCCGAGTTGCGGCTGTAGTGTTCGCCCTCTGGCAACGGTGCGGTCGCGTCGGGATTGTTGCTGTCCCAGTTCCACACCAGATGACCGTCGCGTACGTCAAAGGCACGGATCACACCGGATGGCTCGTTGGTCGACTCGTTGTCGGTGACGTGACCGCCCATGATCACCAGGTCGCGGGTGATCGCGGCCGGCGAGGTGGCGTAGTAGCCACCGGGGGTGAAGGGGCCGATGCCTTGAGTCAGGTCGACCACGCCGTTTTTACCGAAGCCTTCGCAGATCTTGCCGGTGTCGGCGTTCAGGGCGATCAGGCGCGCATCAGCGGTTGGCAGGTACAGGCGACGCGGGCAGGCCTGGGCGACGGCTTTGCCGGCCTCGGAAATCACTGCCGAGGCAGCGTTTTCAGACTTGGCGTAGGCCGCTTCGTCGTAGTACGACACGCCACGGCAGGTCATGTGGGCAAAGCCCTTGAAGCCCACCGGGCTCTTGATCTGCGGGTCGAAACGCCACAGTTCCTTGCCAGTGTCCGGGTCCAGCGCCAGCACCTTGCTGTGGGCGGTGCAGGCATAGAGCATGCCGTTGGCCTTGAGCGGGGTGTTTTCGTTGGTCAGTTCCACCGGGTCGTCGGCGGTTGGCAGATCGCCGGTCTGGATGCGCCAGGCTTCTTGCAGCTTGCCGACGTTGGCCGGAGTGATCTGCTTGAGCGGCGAGTAGCGGTCACCGAATTCGCTGCGGCCATAGGCTTGCCAGTCGCCTTCGGGCATCTGCGGCGCAGTGCTGGTCATGTCCGCGGAGTCGCGGCCCAGTTCGCCGAGGGTTTCGCCCGGATGGGTGAACTGGCTGGCCACGGCGGTGGCGCCGGCCAGGACCACGGCCACGCTCAAGGCGCCAGTGCCCATGGGGGCAGGGCCGTTGACCAGCAATGGACGACGGAACCACGGCAGCAGCAACACGACGCCAAGGGCAAACCACAACGCCAGGCGCGGCACCAGTTGCCACCAGTCGAGGCCAACTTCCCACAGCGCCCACAGGGTGCTGGCGAACAGCACGAGTGCGTACAGGCCCAGCGCGGCACGGCGCGCGGCGATCAGCAGGATGCCGGTCAGCACGATGCCGATGCCAGCCAGCAGGTAATACAGCGAACCGCCAAGCAAGCTCAGCTTGATCCCCCCGGCCAGCATGGCCAGGCCCATCAGCAGAAGCAGGATACCGAGCAGGGTCGGCAACAGACGGCTTCGACTCGAGGCACTATCAGTGCTCATAGTGTGATTCTCCGTGACGTTACAAGTAGTCCCGCACAAGTTCACTGTAGATGACGATCCTGTGCGGGCATGGTTCAGATAAAGCTGGATCGGTTGACGCATACCCTTGCAGGAGTGAGCTCTGTGGCGAGGGGGCTTGCCCCCGTTGGGTTGCGAAGCGACCCCAATACCTGCAACTGCGGCGTGTCAGGCACACCGAGTGCAATGCTTTGCGACTGCTTCGCAGCCGAACGGGGGCAAGCCCCCTCGCCACATGTCGCTCCCACAGGGTTTTGGTTTGTTGGTCAGAACGACGACTGGACCTTGATCCCGCCAATCAGCGCGTCATCGACCTCGTTCACGCCACCGGGATGGCGGATGTATTGCAGGTTCGGGCGCACGGTCAGCCAATGGGTCACGTGCACGCCGTAATAGAGCTCGGCGCTGTATTCGGTGTCCTGGGGCGGCAAGAAGGCCGGATTGTCGAAGTCGAAGACGGCGTGGGCCTGATTGGTCGCCTCGGCATTCTTGCGAAACGCCGGGTTGACGTGGACGCGGGCCATGGCGAAACCGATGTCGTCCCTGGCGCGTGCGTCGAGCAGGCCTTTGTAGACGAGACCGGCCTGGACGTAGTTGTCGATGGCGTTGGTCTTCTTGTCGTGCATCGTGCCATTGGCGAACAGGCTCAGACCGCGGGAGTGATCACTGGCGAGGCTGGTGACTTGCTGCTGAAGGCCCAGCCACACGCCGTGTTTGCTCGACGCGCTGCGATAGGCTTCGCCAGTCAGGGCGGCCGGTTGGCCGTTGCTGTCCTTGTAGACGTCGGTGGCGTTGGCGCTGCTGTAGTAGTAACCGGCGCGGTATTCACCCGGCAGGCCGTTGAATTTCGGTGCCCACACCAGTTCCACCGGCAGGACCGCTCCCTGGGTGCCGCTGCCGCTGAGCTTGAAGCCGTTATCGCGATCAAGGTTCGACGGATTCTGCTCGTACGCGCCGACCTGTGCGTAAAGCTGCGGTGTCAGGTGATATTTGACCCGCAGCGCCCACTGGCTGACCGGCCAGTTGTACCAGATGTCACCCGCCCAGTTGCCGACCTGGGAACCGCAGAACGCCAGGTTCTGGAAGTCGCAGGGGAAGCTGTTGAAATCTTCGCCTTCACCGAAACGACCGACCTTGATGTCGAGTTTTTCGTCGAGGAATTTCTGCTGATACCACATCTGCGTCAGGCGCCAGGTCTGGCCACGGCCCCAGACTTCCTGGGCCGAAGTGAAGCCGCCGACCCGCGGGTCGTTGATGCGGTCGTTGCTGATGTTGTTGCCGCTGCGTTCGGTGATGGTCAACTGAAATTCGGCGTCGTTCCAGCCGAGAATCTTCTGCAAGTCCAAATGAGCGCCGAGAGCAAACTGGTCGCTGTAGCGGGCAGTCCGGTCGTGGTCGTAGCCGCCGTGCAGATTGCTGCCCATTTCACCGGTGTAATCGACTTTGAAGTCGTAACCTTTTTCCGCAAGTTCGCTGCGAGTGCCGTTCCAGTCGCCGAGCATCCACGGCGAGTCGCTATCGAAGGCAGGCGCGGCTTGAACGCATGAGGCAAGGCCCAGGGCGGTAAGGCCGGCGATCAGGGGCAAGATGTTTCGGTGGGCGGCAGTTGCAAAGACAGCGCTGTCTCGCAAAGATTCAAAGTCAGGCATAGAGACGGAATTCTTGAGCTTTTTCTGGGGGTAAACGGAAAGCAGCAGGCGTGAAGTGAGCAGCGGAAGCGTTTCAGCAGGCAGCGGGTGCAAGGATAATGTTCTGTTACAAATAGAGAAAGGGCTTTTGCTGATAGGCATCCTTTCGGATTCTGTAACAGTGGCACTCGCTCCTACAGGTTCACCTACATTTGATAGATCGCTTCCACCCGAAGAAGCCCTCGGCTAAGGTGCGCGGCTTCCCCATTCCAACATCGCTGAAGGCCTGGCATGACCGAACACAACACTGACCCGCTGCATGGCGTGACGCTGGAGCAAATCCTCAACGCGCTGGTTGAACATTACGAATGGTCGGGGCTGGCCGAGCGTATCGATATCCGCTGCTTCAAGAGCGAGCCGAGCATCAAGTCGAGCCTGACATTCCTGCGTAAAACCCCCTGGGCGCGGGAGAAGGTCGAACGTCTTTACGTGAAGTTGATGCGCACCAAGCGACCGCTTTGAACAGGGTCAGCCCGTCCGGGTTTCGCCGTCATTTCGTGGCCGTTGCCGCCTTGCTCGGCTGGGTCGGATTGAGCATCCAGATGTACCTGATTTTCCATTCGCGCTGGTCGCTGGGCGCCAGCCTGATCGGCGGGCTGGTGAGCTTTTTCAGCTACTTCACCGTACTGAGCAACACCCTGGTGGCGACCGTACTGACCTGTGAATGGACATCCCGCGAGTCAGCCGCGCGCCGCTGGTTCCTGCAGCCCGGGGTCAGCAGTGCGGTTGCGGTGAGCATCGCCGTGGTGAGTCTGGGCTACAACCTGTTGCTGCGCCACTTGTGGCATCCCGAGGGCTGGCAATGGCTGGCCGATGAGCTGTTGCACGTCATCATGCCGTTGCTGTTCCTGGGGTATTGGTGGCATTACGTGCCCAAGGGCACATTGCGCCTGTGGCATATCGCGGCATGGGTGATCTATCCGGTGTTGTACTTCGCCTATGTACTGTTGCGCGGGCATGTTCTGGCGGTTTATCCGTATCCCTTCGTGGATGTGGACAAACTGGGTTATCCACAGGTGTTCATCAATGCCGGCGGGTTGTTGGCGGGGTTCGTGGTGATTGCCTTGCTGGTGGTCGGGCTGGACCGGTGGCGCGCTCGAACATGAGCGCGGATATGGCGGTGTGGAATGCTTTTTGTGGCGAGGGGGCTTGCCCCCGTTGCGCTGCGCAGCGGCGCTAAAACCTGCGACCAGTGAAGGTCTGGCACACCGGGGGACTTGTTTTGCGACTGCTACGCAGCCGAACGGGACGGTGCGGCGTTCCGACAAGCCCCCTCGCCACAATGTGACTCCAATCACTCCTCGGCGCTGTCATCCAGTTTCCAGTACCCGACCGCCTTGACGAACTGCTCGTCCAGCCCGTGCTCATCCAACAGCACCCGCCGAATCTGCCGCGACACTTTGCTCTCGGTCGCCACCCACGCGTACAGGCTGCCGGTCGGCACCTGGATCTGGCGCACGGTGCTCAACAAATGATCCTTGCCACCTTCGCGCAGCACCCAGATCACATTGACCTCGGCAGCGCTGTGCAGCGCTTGCTGCTCCTTGCCGTTCTCCACTTCCACGATCACCAACGCACGGCGGTTCGCCGCCAGGCTTTCCAGACGCCTGGCGATGGCGGGCAGGGCGGTTTCGTCGCCGATCAGCAGATAGCTGTCGAAGATGTCCGGCACGATCATCGACCCCCGCGGCCCGCCGATGTGCAGGAACTGCCCCGGTTGGGCTTGCGCCGCCCAGGTCGAGGCCGGGCCGTCGCCGTGCAGCACGAAGTCGATATCCAGCTCCAGGCTATCGAGGTCGTAGCGGCGCGGGGTGTAGTCGCGCATCTCGGGCAGCGGACCGTTGTCCTTGCCGGCACCCAGCACCAGGGTTTCCAGTGCCGCCGCTTGCTCGGCATTCTGCGGGAACAACAATTTGACGTGATCGTCCGTGCCCAGGCTGACGAACCCTGCCAATTCCGGCCCGCCCAGGGTAATCCGGCGCATGCGCGGGGTCAGGTCGACCACCCGCAGCACTTCCAGGCGACGGCGTTTGATTTCGTGCATGACACGGTGAATGGTGGTGATCACTTCAGTCATTCGGCGTTCTCCTGAACGGGCTGAACGGCGGGGCCGTCGACGATGGCCTTGGCGGTGTTGTTGAGCAGATCGCGCACCCGCAGGATTTCGTCCGGGCTCCAGCGCCCATGGTGCATTTGCAGGGCATGGCGCAGGTTGTGCACCGCCTCGTGGATTTCCGGCGGGCGATCATGACCGCGCAGTGAACGTTTGCTCACGTCGATGCGCACGCGCACACCTTCCAGGGCGACGGCTTGTTCGATCAGGGATTGGCGTCCGGCGTCGGTCACGCTGTAGCGTTTTTTCCCGCCTTCGGCGTCGCCCTGGATCATTTCGCTCTCTTCCAGAAAGGTCAGGGTCGGGTAGATCACGCCGGGGCTCGGGCTGTAGGCGCCGTCGAACATGCCTTCGATCTGGCGGATCAGGTCGTAGCCGTGGCAGGGCTGTTCGGCAATCAGTGCCAGCAGCAGCAGTTTCAGGTCTCCGGGGGCGAACACCCGGGGTCCGCGACCGCCGCGTTCGCGTCCGGGCCGCCTGTCGAAGCCTTCGCGGCCATCGCCGTGCTCGCGGTGGGGGGAATGATGGTCTCTCATTTGTGCTTTCTCTCGTCGTGTTTAGATACAACGTAAGATATATCTTAAGAGACTGGCAAGGCCTTCTGACCAACGGCAGCTCTCGAGCGAAGCATCAAGACCGTTCATCAGACCGGGAAAAAAGTGGCTATTACCAGGAGTCAAACAACAAAAATTAGTGTTAACTCTCTAATGTTGTGTTTTCGCCTATTGTTTGTTGGGCTTGTGGTATCGGTCTTACAGAAGTAACTTTGACAATATTTGATTATCATTGCTTGTAGTGCGCGGTTTGTAGTCTGTCTCTTACAGTCAAGCATTAACTTTTATAATGTTTCAGGTTTTTTCTTTCTGTGTCGATCGCACTTTGGCTACGCACTCGCAGGAACTTGCCTGCTTACTTGCCAGATCATTTGAACGATCATCTTTCGGCGTTGAAAGTTCAGCTGGGCAACTAGCTGCTCGTGACGGTTTTGCTCAGCTTGAACTTTCAATGAATCGATCCTTTTAAAAAGACAGGTACTGAAAGATGTTCAAGAAAATCGCGTTCGCTGCTCCTCTGGCTGTTCTGGCACTGAGTTCCTCGATGGCGTTTGCTGTGGAGCCGATTACAACCTCAATTAACGTAAGAGCATTTATCCCCACCTCTCTTTTCAATGCTGCGCCTCAAAACCCAAACTTTGGCCAAGATGAAGTCATGACTCAACTCGGTAGTGGCGATCTGTCGACGGTCGACGCCGTCTTCAACCTGAAGCACACAGATCCGAAAGGTGCCATCAATGCTCTGACGGAAGTTGATGTGGCGCTGTATAACGGTCGTGACAGCATTCCGCTGACCGTCACTATCGGCAGTGTCGTCGTGGACGAAAACACAAAGGAAATCGTGAACGAAACCGAGTCTGTGGCAGGTGTACAGCGTACCTTGAGGATCAAGGCCGCCACCCCGTCCGCCACTCAAACCGGTGACTATGCTGGCAGCTTCGCGGTGGTGTTCGAACCTGTCATGAAGCCTTGATTGATCCAATGCTCTTATAAGGCGTTCTTTGTTAAACGTCTGCCAACCAGCCATGGAACGATGGCTGGTTGGCGTCGGCTTGTTATGAAATCAGAGTATTCCGATCATGTTCCCGATGACTCCCATCGCGGCAGCGTTCGCGCTTTTTTTGTGCGCGAGCGCATTGGCTGCGCCAACTAATAACGCCATTACTCCCCGAGGCTTACTTGCTCAAGCGAAAGGTTTGCCAGCAGACTTCGAAGAGCATTTTTTCGATGTGCCATTGGCTGTTCGGGTGGAACTTGATCAACAGCAATTGGGTGAGGCGATGATTGTATTATCTCGCGATGATCGAATTACCCTGCTCGAATTTACCGATGTTGGCGATAGCAGTATTTCTGCCAGTGAACGTGAGGTCTGGGCCGCTTACTTAAAGAAAGGCGTCACCCTCGGTGCGTGCGAAGGCAGTTGTCCAGAGCAGATGCTGGCCGTGCATTACAACCTGCAGAATTCATTGGTGTCGATTGCCACTGAAAACGCCGAGCGCAACACGGATGCCAAACGGTATTACGATTTGCCCGAAGGCGGCAGTACCGGCTTGATCGTGCGTAATCAGTTGAACCTCAACGGTGGCCAGGAACAGGACCTCGGTGGGCGCTATGGCCTGGAAGCCAGCAGCAGCCTGGGCAACTGGACCCAAAGCGTGAATATGCAACTGGCCCGTTTGGGTGGCCCGGACGATAAGCTCTATCACTCGGTATACGAGCTTTTCACCCAGCGTGAACTCGAAGGCAGTTTCCTGCGCCTGGGCTACTTTACCCCCAACTCCGAAGGGTTGAGCCGTCAGCCGCGTTCGTTCGGCGCCAGCCCCGATACGGCGGCTGGCCTGATGTATGGCAGCTCCGACAGTCTGGCCATCAACAGCCCCAAGCCCAGCGTTTACCCGATCTACGTCACCGCCAACCGTCAGGCTTCGGTGGAAATCTTTCGCAACGGCTTGCTGATCAATACCCAGCCGGTGGATGCCGGTCTGCAAACTCTCGATACGCGCCCCTTGCCGGGCGGGATCTACGAAGTGGAGGTGCGCCTGATTGAAGACGGTCAGATCACTTCCACCACCCAAGAGCTGATATACAAACCCACCAACTGGCACAACCAGGACAGTCGCTGGCGTTACAACCTATTCGCTGGCCAGGAAAGCAAGTTGCTCAGCAATTGGGACGAGCAGGCTTATGGCGACATGACCGCCGGCGCCGCCGTCAACTTCCTGCTGCACCCTCGGGTGATTCTCGGTGTGTCGGGTCGCCAGGTGCGAGACAAGATGCAATATGGCACGTCGGTCGACTGGACCCTGGCGAACAACACCAGTCTGTTCGCCAACGTCTATGAGACTGAAGACCATGGCACCGGCATGGACCTGCAAGCGATGTACAACTATGGCGCCGGCAGTGTTTTCGCCACCCATAATCGTAGCTGGCTGGACACCACCAATACCTTCGAAACCCTGCCCGACGGCACGCGGGTGCGTCAGCGCAATGTGTTTGTCGGCCAGACCAGCAACTCGTCGTTATCGGTGAATCATCGGGTCAGCAGCCGAAGCTCGATCAACGGTCGCGTTTCCCACAGCGATGGCAATGTCGAAGGTGTTGGCGTTGACCTCGGCTGGACCCAGCGCGGCAACCTGTTCGGCAGCGATGCCAACTGGCGCTTCTCGGTGTTCGATCGCCCCGGCAGTTTCAGCAGTGGCGACAAACGTAACCGAGGTGTCGACCTGAGCGTCAGCCTGGCACTCGGCGGGCCGGGTGAGCAGTGGTCGGGTAGCGTTGGTTCTCGGACCTCCCGTGAGGGTGGCCGTGACAACAACGCCTCGCTGACCTATCGCAAGGACCTGCAAGACCATGTGCTGCAAAACGTATCGGCTACGGCGATTACCGATACCTATGGCGTCGGTCTTACCGGCATGACGAGTTTCCGCAATGACGCCATCAATGGTGATGCCTTCGTTCAACGCTCCTCTTTCAATGACAACCTCTCCGGCGGTTTGAACCTCGACAGCACAGTGGCCGTGGGTGGCCAAAGCATCGTCATGACCAGCCAGCATCATGGTTCAGGTGCCGGGATGATTGTCGACGTCGAGTCCGATCTCGATGACATTGCCTTGCGCGCCGACGACTTGAGCGGCGGCAGTGCTAGCCTGCGACCGGGGCGCAATTTCATCCCGATCACCGCCTACAAAAGCAGTTCGGTGAGCTTCGACTTCGAAGGTAACCATCCGCCGGCCGCGAGCATTCAGCCGCCACGTACGCGCTATCACTTGAACAAGGGGGGTGTTGACTACCGCAAGATCACCGTCAGCAAAACCCTGACTGTCCTTGGCCGTTTGATCGACTCCCAAGGCAAACCGCTCAAGGGCCATCACGTCATCAACCACGCCAGCCGTGGGGTAAGTGAAGTGGACGGGTTCTTCTCCATGGAAATGAACGCCGGTTCACCGACTCTCGAAGTGCGCTACGGCGAGCAACTGCTTTGTCAGTTCCGCCTGGACACCAGTCGTGGGCGAACTGAAAACAATGTGTTGATGATCGGCGATTTGCGGTGCACGCCCGATACGGTGGCAGACGCAAATTTCATGGCTCAGTCGGCGGGTTGATGACCGCTTTGAAGTGATTGATTTGCGAGGGATAGGACTATGAAGCGTTTGTTGGCAGTGTTTGGTTTTTGCGTATTCACCACGTCGGCCCATGCCGCTCCGAATATTAATATCGGCAGCGTGTATGACTATCTGGACGGGGATAAGAGTACTTTTTTGAAGCGGGTATTCAATGGTGGGGACAGCACCGCGTTCGTCAAGGTCAACATTCTCGAAATCCTCTATGACGCCGATGGCACCTTGCGGGAAGTGCCGGTAAAGACCCAGGTCGATACCGATGCTCGTGATGGTTTGATGGCCAGCCCGGCTCGGCTGATTGTCCCCGCTAATGGCATGCAGGGTACACGCCTCTTGTTCATGGGGGAGCGCGACAGAGAGCGGTATTTCAGAGTGCGTTTCGTGCCAGTAGTGCCCGAAAAGGAAGACGAGTTTGCGGTCTCTGGCGAAGAGCGAGAGGACTATAAGAAGAACCTGTCTGCCGGGGTCACCATACTGGCCGGTTACGGTGCAGTGTTCTTTGTTCGCCCCAAGGAAACGCGCTTCGATAGTGTGATCGAGAACGGAGCGGGGAATTATCTCATCCGCAACAACGGCAATAGCGTGGTGATCGTCGACGAGTTCAAGGATTGTTCAGTCAAGAACGAGTTGGACTGTCTGCCCGCCACCAAGCATCACGTTCTTGCCGGTCGGACTTTCCAGTTCGAAAAACAGGTTGGCCGTGAATATCGTTTCACAGTGATTGAAGGCGACGCGACTAAAAAACTGGAAGTGAGAGGGTAGTGCCATGGACTGTAAACCAATCGAGTCCGAGCCATTTCAAGTCTTGCTTCTGACAGGCGTAGCGGTTTTCGTAATTTTCGAAGTGCAGGCAACGGGTCATCACTATGTTTAGAAAATTATTAGCGAAGACTTTATTAGTGTTTCTGGTGCTGAACGGCAAGTACGCATTTGCGGTGGTAGAGCGCGAAACCTTTGAAGTGTCGGTCACTATCCCGAGCGCTGATTTTTACGTGCTGCCCGTGGACCCTGAATGGCTGGGTCGTGAACAGAAACTGGATTGGATTCAGTCGTCTGAGGACTTGAGCCGGCTGCGTAAAAGTTTCGATGTCAAAAACACTAATGGCTCAATCCTCGCCCGTTTATCTACGGAGCCTTATTTAAGCAATGGCAGGGAGAATGACAACATCGCACTGGATGTGAGTTTCAACAGGAAAAAACTCACGGTGGATAACGCAGAAGTTGTCTCGGAAGTAGACGGGAAAGCAGGTAGGCGGGTGTGGTTGGACATCGCTGCAGTCAAGCCGCAAGACGGCTTCAAGCCCGGTGAATATTACGGCAGTGTGCATATGATTTTTGAGGCCATCGCTCCTTGATCTCGTTTGGGGCAATAGGTGGCGGGTATTCCGTAATGTTGGAATTTCAGGTTGATTCAAAATGAAGTTATTTTTTTCGCTAAGAACGATGGCTGTGTGCTCGCTTGCGGCAGGTTTACTGGCCGGTCTGCATGCGCCCTCCGTCGGCGCGGTGGAGCAGGAAATAACCGCGAAGTTTGTGCCTGACCCGGCAAATCCCTTGGTCAACAAGTTTGTCAACACAACCCCGCAAACTGGCGTATGTCCGAACTATATATCCGGCACCTGTGCGCGATTAGGCATCTTCAGTTTGCGGGTGCCCGGGCTGCAATTTAAATCGACGCAGCCAATTCCGGCCGGGCATACCGATCCCCGACAGGGCGCGACCTTCAGCGTGCCATCGAGCTGGCGCTCAGTGGACGTCGTCCATAGTCGCACAGGTGAGCGAGAGACTGTTGAGATACGAATTGCTGGGATCGGTGGAACCTGGGCTCTCGCCAGGCCACCGGGCGTCAGTGCCTGGACCCCACCGGGAGGCACCCGTTGGCGTGAGCCATGGACAAGACCACCGGCCCCTTGTACCGGTCTTGACATAAATGTTGCAGGGACTTTTTTCGCGTTTTTCTTTTGGCTCATTCCTGAAGGCGCGGGGGCCTGCGGCCTGGTGCCGACTATGGATATCCCCTGGTTCGATCACCGCGAAGTCGAATACGTCTACGAACTCAGGACCCCCAACCCTCTGGGCATGTCTTCGGGGCAATATCAGGGTTCATTGACCTATACCGCAGGCCCCGGTGGTGATTTCGACATGGGCGATGTCATGTTGCCAAACGACTCGGTCATCACGCTCAATTTCATCCTGGATGTCCAGCATTCGCTGAAGGTCGAAATCCCGCCGGGGGGTAACCGAATCGAATTACTGCCTCAAGGTGGTTGGCAGGCCTGGTTGAATCATGGACGCAAGCCGGTGCGCCTGTTTCGCGATCAGACGTTCAACTTATCGTCCTCGTCGCGTTTCAAGATGCAGCTGGAATGCCAGTACCCCCTTGGCAATACCTGTGCATTACGCGATACGGCCTCAACTGATCTTGTGCCCTTGAATACCAGCGTGAGTTTACCCGGCGGACTGACGGATGCGGCGGGACAGCCGGTTCAGCGCCGTCCGCTGCAACTCGATGGTAGCGGTACCGAGTTGTTTCAGCCTGGCTTTTATGTCGAACGCAAGCCTGGAACCCTGCACTTTGAAGTCTCCAGGGAGCACGTCGAACAGCTATTACACCCGGGTGTTTCCAAAACCTATGCGGGGAGTGTCACGGTGATCTGGGATTCGGAAGTTTGAAGTTCCCTGCTGAAAGGCTCCGATGGACTCTTCAGTGGAGGGGCTGCGGTCAAGCCGCAAGACGGCCGCTAGTCCCGGTGAATATTACGACAGTGTGCATATGATTTTTGAGGCCATCGCTCCTTGATATCGTTTGGGGCAATAGGTGGTGGGTATTCCGTAATGTTGGAATTTCAGGTTGATTCACAATGAAGTTTTTTTATTCGCTAAGAACAATGGCTATATGCTCGCTTGCGGCAGGCTTGCTGGCCAGCCTGCATGCGCCCTCCGTCGGCGCGGTGGAACAGCAAATAACTGCGAAGTTTGTGCCTGACCCGGTAAATCCCTTGGTCAACAAATTTGTTAATACAACCCCGCAAAGTGGTGTATGTCCAAATCATGTACCCAGCACCTGTGCGCGATTAGGCATTTTCAGTCTGCGGGTACCCGGCCTGCAATTCCGTTCTACTCAACCCATTCCGGCTGGGCATGCTGATCCCAGGCAGGGGGCTACCTACAGCGTACCGTCAAGCTGGCGACCACTGGAGGTTATCCACAGTCGTACAGGAGAGCGAGAGACTGTTGAGATGCGAGTCGCCGGAATTGGCGGTACCTGGTACCTGGAGAGGCCACCGGGAGTGAGTGCCTGGACACCGCCGGGGGGCGGCTATTGGCGCAATCCATGGACAAGACCACCGGCCCCCTGTACCGGTCTCGACATAAACCTCGCCGGGGTCGCTCACGCGTATTTCTTTTGGCTCTTTCCTGAAGGCGCGGGGGCTTGCGGCGTAGTGCCCACTCTGGATATTCCGTGGTTCCAACACCGCGCAGTCGAATACGTCTACGAACTCAGGACCCCCAACCCTCTGGGCATGTCTTCGGGGCAATATCAGGGTTCATTGACCTATACCGCAGGCCCCGGTGGTGATTTCGACATGGGCGATGTCATGTTGCCAAACGACTCGGTCATCACGCTCAATTTCACCCTTGATGTCCAGCATTCGCTGAAGGTCGAAATCCCGCCGGGGGGTAACCGAATCGAATTGTTGCCTCAAGGCGGTTGGCAGGCCTGGTTGAATCACGGACGCAAGCCCGTGCGCCTGTTTCGCGATCAGACGTTCAACGTATCGTCCTCGTCGCGCTTCAAGATGCAGCTGGAATGCCAGTACCCCCTTGGCAATACCTGCGCATTACGCGATACGGCCTCAGCTGATCTTGTGCCCTTGAATACCAGCGTGAGTTTACCCGGCGGACTGACGGATGCGGCGGGACAGCCGGTTCAGCGCCGTCCGCTGCAACTCGATGGTAGCGGTACCGAGTTGTTTCAGCCCGGTTTTTATGTCGATCGCAAGCCCGGAACCCTGCACTTTGAAGTCGCCAGGGAACACGTCGAACAGATGTTGCGCCCAGGTGTTTCCAAAACCTATGCGGGGAGTGTCACGGTGATCTGGGATTCGGAAGTGGGTTGAAGGGCTCCCTGAAGGCTCCGAAGGGGCCTTCAGGGGCTTTGCTGACTATCTGCGTTAAATGTTGGCTTTGCTCATGGCCTCACGGGTCAAGCGTCTAGCCAGTTCTTTCTCGTCATACCCCAAGTCAGTGAGTAATCCGCCGTAAACTTCCTCACTTATTGGTTGGTCGTTAAAAATCACCGTTTCAGGAACAGAAAAACCGATCATCAGTTCTTTGAGTTTATCGCGAAGCGCGGTGCGTTGAACCTCCGATAGCGAGTTGGCCCATTCATGTTGAGTGGTTCGCAACGTCTCAAGTTTTTCGAACTTACTCAGGTACAGTTGTTTGTTTTCTTCGAATTTCGAAGGATATGTTTTACGAAGAAAACTCTCCCAGAAGTCCAGTTCGAGCATTTTATTGACGAGGCCGTCACCCTTCTCCATGGTTAGAACCGTGTCGTAGGCATTATCGATCATTGCATCGGTGACGCCAGACACCGGTCTATGGAGCATGTCTTCGGATTGCCAAGGCAGGCTCAAACGTTTTGCCAAGCTGGTCTGATAGGCCAGATAGACTTCGACTTCGTCAGGGTCTCCATCGCGACTGCTCATATCGGCCCGCGCAATATCGTTGACCAGTTCAAGGCGTGCCGAACCTTTGGCCAGAGTCACTAATTTATCTTCAAGCTGAGAAGGATCGCTTGTACTGGAGCGCGCCTCAAAGTTGAGTACTTCGATGCCAATGTTGTTGAACAATTGCGCGCCGGCATCGGCACATCTCACAGGGTCTGCCGCCATGGTGAACAGTTTTTCTCTGAGCGGAGTATCGATACAGACGGCATCGAGCACGCGCCAGAGTCGCTCGAGTAGCTGTTTTCGTGCTTCACCGCCAGCCTTGTAGTCGGCAAAACCCGGTGCACTATTTATGAACGATATAAAAGGGCCAGAGTTCGGTTCGTGCTTCAGCTCTTCCCAGCGTTTAACTCGCTCACGGTCTAGCTCAGGGGAACTTTCCCATATTGCCGTGCTAGAAGCTGCGTCGGGTGAAAATAATGCGTCTATATCGTTGGGAAGGCCTGCTTCCATACGTATCTGGTTGAATAAAAAACGATTATTAGGTGATAGGTTTTCGATATCAAGGCGCGTTCGACCTATTATCAGCGCCGCCCACGGTCTAAGAGTCATATGATGTACATAATTTATTGGGTTTCCCCGCATGTCCAATACAAAGTCCTGAGGTCTATCAAAGGCTATAGTACCTATAGGCCAATTTGTTATTCCAGTGTTTCTGAGTCCGACAAAAGTCAATCTAGGCATTTGCGAAATGTCAGGTAGGTCACTTAGATTGTTAAAATTACTAAGTAGGTTGTGTAAGAGGTTGTTGATGTTTGATTGTTCATTTAATGGGTTGTTAATATTATGTCGTTCATTTAGTGGGTTGTTATCTAGTTCAAGTATTTCCATGGAGGTCAGCTCCCACAGTATTCTATTGCTTCGATAATTCCAGGTGATATTGTTGTCACGTAAGCGCAGACGTTCCAAACGACGCATGTTACCAATGTCTATAGGTAAGTGACTGAGCTCGCAACGGTTGGCGCTGAGTTCCCGAAGATTTGTAAAGTCATGCAATATCCCGTATGGGTCAGTTGGGAATCTTGTGTTGTCGAGTTTAAGAGCTGTGACTTTCTTGAGGAGTTTTTTAATCATCGGGTGCCTTGGCCACCAAGTCTCAAGATTTACTGGCAGCATCTCCCTGGACAGGTCAAGGGAGTAGGAGCTCGGGTCAGTACGGTTGCCGAACTCGCTGTTTCTTCGCTCGAAACAATCAATAAGGCGTTCAACAATGTGTCTTCCTCCTCCACCTTGGAACCCATTGTTATCGGAAACCGGGCTAAAAGGTTGTTGACGCTCCCAGTGATCAAGTGTCACCCGCAGCTCAGCGAGCTCATTTTTCAGTTCCTCTACAGCGTTGAGCGGTTCACCTCTAGCGCTCAAGGCATCAGCAAATGAATCAACTTCTACCTCGCTGAAGTGTGGGTAAAGATCCTGAATGCGCTCGTGCAGTGTTTGGCCTCCCTTACTGAGCCCGCCACCACGAACCAAAAGCATCGTTTCATGCTCGGCCACCGCCCGCACGGGCGGCTCGGCAAGGACGGTTCGGCGTTCGCTGGGCGGCTCCGATTTGACCATGACCCATTGCCTGAACTGTTCGGCGTCACCCGGTTTGTAGCCCAGGGCGCTTTGTCCATTCTCTTGCGTGGCCTGCAGGACCGCTTCGAAAAAGTCATCGGCTGTATGAATTGGCTGATCCGTGCCATCACGCACCTCGTACTGCCCGGCGTCATCGCGGATCAAAACCCGGACTTTCGCTGCATCCTCGGGTCCGGCACTACAGCGCAGCTCGCCATTGAATGTCCCCTGACGAACCTCCAGACGCAGGTCGCCAAAGGTGTCGGTATAGAGACGCAAGGTCCCCAATACCAGGCGCTCGGTGTCGGCCGTGACGGATGCGGTCGGGTACAAACCCTGGGCCGCCCGGACCGCCTGGGTTTCGAACTGAAGCTCTCGTGCCTGGGTCCTCATGCGCAAAGGCAGGCGGTTTTCTTGTGTAATCCGCTGACGTTCCGCGGCGCTGGCACGCGCATGGATTTGGTCCGCGACGGTCGCCGACAACTCGGGGAATTCGCTGAACAGCGGCGCGATCTCAGGGGATAACGCAGCAGGTTCAATGGCCGGTGAAGCCAGGCGTTGCAGGGTATCGGTCAGCAGCGGTGGCGGTGGTGCGCTCTCCACGTGCACCCTGCGCAGCAAGTCTTCATCGGTGCCGCTGATCCGGCGAATCTGTTCCAGTTGTTCATCGTTGAAACCATCGGTGCTGTGACCGAGGCGTCGCATCAGGGTCGAGCCTTCCCACTCGCGGGGGTTCTCCGTTTCGCTGACCCAGGCCCCTTGGCCATTGTGGCGCAGGATCGGTGCATAGGCCTCGGGGCGTTGCGGATGGCGGATGCGTTGTTGCCTGGTGACCGCGTCATCCAGCACTTCGAAATGTTGATCGTTCAGGGGCAGGATGCGTCGGCCCTGATGCAGGTGAAGACCCTGTGCGTCAGGCCGGGCGTCCGCGGGCAAAACCACGTCGGCGCGGTGATAGGGACTGAGGTCAGGGTTCCACAGACGCGTCCCGCCGTTTGCCAGTTGCACCGGTTTCAGGCCTTCGAAAAACGGCGAAAGCCTGGTCCTCGCAACATTGCCGACAGCGCCCGCCGCCGCGAACAGGCCCAGCTGGATGACGTTTTCCAGCACGCCGAGGGTCTGTTCACCGGCCTCGGCCAAGTGCCCTTCGGCCAGATCGACCAGGCCCTCGACTACACCATCGGTCAATTGATAGGCCGTGTAGGCCAGCATTAGCGGGCCCAGGCCAGGCACCAACGGCGTCGCCACCAGCAAGGCGATGTCGAGGATGTCCGAGAGCATTTTTTCCAGGTTGTCCCACCAGGCCCACCTGGCCATGCGGTCGGCGTATTCGGTGGAGATGGCGATTTCCCGCGCGTCGTTGAACACCTTGTTCAGGGTCTGCCGGTAGCGGTAGCTCCACAGGTCATAGTCGAAGGTTGTCTCCCGGTCGGTCTTGAGGCTCGACACGCTGAATTGCAGATCGGGTTTATCCACAGGGGTTTCGCGCCAGCTCGGCAAATTGGAACCGGCGGGGGCAGGCTGCCATTTCACCGTGCTGAGACGCGCGTTCAACCCGGCAAAAAAGTGGCCGCGTTGCTCATGGGGCACGAATTGACTGAAGAACTGTTGATAGCTGTTGGCGGATGTGCCATCGCGCAACTGGCGCGTCAGTTCAGCCATGAATTCCAGTGACGAGTCGTATTGCTTGAGCGGGTGCAGCGGATCATGGGGAACGTAGGCGATCACTGGCACCGGGCCGCTGGCGCTGGCGGTATCGGCGGCGATCAGCATGATGCCGCTCAGGCGCGTATCCATCATCGCCAGGTTGTAAAGGTCGACGGGTTGGCCGTTCCACTGCAGCCGCGAACGGTTGTAGACCATGCCTTGCACCACGTCATGGGCTTGCTGGTCGATGTCGTTCTTCATCAGGGCCATTTGCGCGGCGGCAAGCAGTGCGCTTTTCTGGCTGGCGATGATGTTTTGACGCAAGGTATCGCTCGCCGCTTTGTCGGTCGGCAGTAAAACGTCTTTCAGGTGCTGCTGGTAGCGGGCGCCGATGTCCAGGTCGCGACACAGGGACTTGAATTGCTCGATGCTCAGTTTGTCCTTGAGTTTTTTCACCAGAAAATGCCCGCGAGCATCGGGGCGGGTGATGAACTCGGAGTCCTGGGTGAACGTCTCGTCCCGGGAGAAGTTGTGCAAAGCGGCGTCCAGCAGCGAGACGGTGCGACTGGTGGTTCCGCCAGAAAAGTCGTGCACCCACCATGCCGTGTTCACCGGTGCGTAGAGCCGCAGCCAGGTTTGCTCGACATCGTCTTCGACGCCGAAGCGGTCCTTCAGCGCTTGCTGCAACAGGGGTTTGGCAAAGGCGGATATATCCTTCACATCACTGAGTAACTTATCCGCGGTGTTCTGCGCCGTCCAGCCGAGCCGGTTGGCTGCTTTCAACTTTCGGTGAGCGGTCGCTGACGCGTTCCTGTGCCAGTCGGGCAGCGTCAGCCTGACCGATTTCAGGGCGTCGACACGCGATGGGGAGGTGTCCAGCAGCCAGGCGGGAATCGCCTTTCTGACCTGATTGAAATGGATGCTTTTATCGATTGGGGCGATGTCGAGCGGATCTGATCCTTGAATCGCCGAGGGGCTAATGGGCATTGTTTGATCGTCCTTTGATCAATGTTGGGACGACCAGACTAGGTAAGCATGTAGCCCGAAAAAAGCTCAAAAGTTGGTTGTTAAAGGCGCTGGGTACGACTCGATTCTCCAAAAATCAAAGAGTGAAAAATACATATCTACCGCCACCCTGGTTCGGCCGTTGGCCATCGCTCAACGGCCTGCGGTCACTTGGCTTGGATGGCACATCGTGTGGGTGCCCGGTTGCAGGTACGGCGTCAGGATCGGTGCCATGCCCTTGAGCACCTGAACGGGCAATGCCGAGGTGAACGTGAAGTTCTCTGCCGAGCGACCCGGCACGAATGCCGTCAGGGTACCGAAGTGGTGATCGCCGATGTAGAACACAAAGGTGGCTGTGCGGTTGAGCGATTTTGAACTGAGAATCTGCCCGCCGGAACCGACGGCCTCGATGCGGTTGTCACCGGTGCCGGTCTTGCCGCCCATGGCCAGCGGGCTGCCATCCGGCAGTTTGAAACTGCCGGCCACGCGTTTGGCCGTACCGGCATCCACCACTTGCGAAAGGGCTTCGCGCATGGCCGTCGCTACCTCGGACGGCATCACCCGTTTGCCGACGTCCGGGTCGTTGATCAGTTGGGTTTCATACGGGGTGTTCGCGGCGAAATGCAGGCTGTCGATGCGCAGGGTGGGCATGCGCACGCCATCGTTGAGGATGGTGCCGATCAGTTCCGCCAGGGCTGCCGGGCGGTCGCCAGAGCTGCCGATGGCGGTGGCCAGTGATGGCACCAGGTGGTCGAACGGATAGCCGACTTTCTGCCAGCGCTGGTGGATGTCGAGGAATGCCTCGATCTCCAGCATGGTGCGGATGCGACTGTCACGGGCACCCTTGTGCCGGCTTTTGAACAACCAGCTGTAGACCTCCTGACGCTCGAACTGGCTGGCTTTGACGATGTCGCTCCAGTCGGCGTCGGGGTGGTTGAGCAGGTAGCCCATCAGCCACAGGTCCAGCGGGTGAACCTTGGCGATGAAGCCCTGGTCTGGCAAATCGTAGGCGCCGGGGCTGTAGGCCTCGTAGAGCCTTGCAAGGCGCTCGTCAGTGAGCTTTTCCGTGAGCGTGGCGCCCGTGAGGTGCGAGCGCACGAAGGTGTTGAAGCTTTCCTGGCTGGCCTGTGGCAGCAGGTAGCGATGTACGGCGGCCATGCGGATCGGCGTCGGGCGCATGCTGTCCAGAAAGGTGTCGAGCCGCTCCTGGGTGTCCTTGTTCCTGTACCTCTTCCAGAACTTGAGCAGGAACGACGTACCCTCGCGGTCGGCGAACGAGGCCAGGTACTCCTGACGCCGAGGGTCGCGGTCGTCCTTGAGCAGTTCGGCACTGCTGTTCGGGCCGGAGTAGGTGGTGTAGCGCACCAGGTCGCGCATCAGGCGGATGAACGGCAGGTTGATCGACTCGCGCAGGGCGTCGCGCAGGGTCGGTAGCCGGCCGTTGTCTTCCTTGCGGAAGTTGTGGAACACATGCAGGCCGCCACCGGTGAAAAACGCCTCGCCGGGGCTGGCCGAGTATTTGCGGTCCAGGGCGGCGCCGAGCATTTTTTGCAGGTCGCGGTCCTTGTTCTCGATCAGGTAGTCGACCGCCCAGCGGCTAAGGCGATCCTGATCCGGCACGTCGACTTTCTTCAGTTCCGCAATCGTCATGCCGGCGTATTTGTCGTGCAGTTCGGCAATGATTTGCAGGTAGGTGGTCAGCACGCGCATTTTCGCGGTGGAGCCCAGTTCCAGTTTGCTGCCTTCGTTGATGTCGAACGGCTGGTCGGTGCTGTCGGTCTGTACCCGCACCCGCGAGCCGTCCGGGGTCAATTCGAACAAGGTGAAGCTGTAGCGTACCTGGGTGGTGCTGGTGGTGGTCAGAAGTCGTTCGCCGATCAGACCGATCTGCGTGGCAAAAGCCGGGTCGGCCAGTTTTTTCAGGTACTCGGTGGCCTCGGTTTGCAGCTCGCCTTGCAGGGTGCTGGTGGCGGACAGGTCGAGGCGGTCGAGGTCGTACAGCGGGCGATTGAGCATGCCGGCCAGACGGCTGCGCGCGACGCTGATGCCTTTGTTGGTTTCGATCGGTTGAATGGTCGGCTGGGTGGCCCAGTCACGGTAGGTCACTTTGCTGGCCAGGGCGGCGGCGGCGAACTGTGCGTCGATCACATTGTTTTGCGCCAGCAGGCGAATATGGCTGTCGGTAAGATCGGCCAGTTCATCGTGACCCTTGGTCAGGTAATGGGAAGGGCGGCGCTGGGCGATCATCAGCGACAGCACTTCTCGTAGGGCCAGGCCTTTTTCCGCCATGGTCTTTGGATCCGTCGCTGTGCTGGCCAGGACTGCGTTGGCCTGGTTGAAGTCGGATCCATACCACACGCGCAGGCCCTCAGCCATGCCATGCACTTCACCATGGCCCGGTACGGCTGACAGCGGCACGCTGTTGAGGTAGTCGCGAACCACGTTCTGCCGGGCTTCGAGGGTTTGTGGCCCGGCCTGATAGGCGCGTACGGTGGCGGAAATCATCTGGCGAATTTTTTCCGCACCGTTGACCGTCAAGCCATCGGGGGAATGCCGGTACTTCTCCAGTTGCGTGGCCAGGGTGCTGCCACCGGCGGATTGGCCGGGCACGTGCAACATCTTGGCCACCTGGGACCACGCCGCCATGCCGAACCGCGGCCAGTCCACCGCCGGGTTGGCCAGCGGTTGTTTGGGGTCGAGCAGGAAGCGGTTTTCGATGAACAGCAGGCTGTTGACCACCACCGGCGGGATCGAGGCAAAGGTCGAATAAAGCTGTTGCGGGTAGTTGTACTGGTACAGCGGTGCTGCGCGGCAATCGGTAATGGACAGCCCAGCCTGGATTTTCTCGGCATAGGGCACGAACAGGCCCTTGTCGCTGTACTTCAACAGCGCCGGGGAAAAGCGGGTTTGCGCCTCAACGACGAAATCGCGCTTGATCAGGCGCGGCAGGAATTCATCCAGCGAGCTGTAGCCCAGGCGCCGATCGAACGGGCCGTCGCCCGGATAGCGAATCGCATCGCTGGGGCCTGGTTTGAGTTCATAGTTCAGTGACGCGGCGTATTTGCTGACTTCCCGGGCCTGAAACTTCGAGGTGCGCATCTCCCTCATGGCGGCCAGCGTCACGACAATCGCAATAATCAACAGCAAGAGCCAGAACGCTCCCCATCCGTGCCTGGAACGACGGGGTTTTTCAGGTAGCGGCGCTTCATCCACACCTTCAGTCGGGACCACGGTTTTACTCGAATCGGTTTGCCACAAAGCGCCCATAGTCGACTGATCCATTCACGCAGATTGATCGGACTTGACTGAAGCTTAGACGGTGGTGGGCGAGGGTGAAAAAAATGTGCAGGGCAACATGATGCACGGACGAGTCGATAATCAGGCCAATTGAAGCACTTGTGGCGAGGGGGCTTGCCCCCGTTCGGCTGCGAAGCAGTCGAAAAACAGCAGAGCACGGTGCGTCAGACAATCACCGGCCGCAGGTTTTAGCGCCGCTTCGCAGCGCAACGGGGGCAAGCCCCCTCGCCACAAAGTGCTTGGTATACGGGCCGCCGTTTAAAGCCAGCACGCATCCCAGAGCGGGTAGTCGCCAATTTTATCCACAAGTCCGGCCCTGAGTGGATTGGCAACTATGTAGCGAGCGAACGGCAGGAGATCTTCTCCGTCGCGGATGGCCCGGTCGTGGTAGCCGGTTTGCCAAAGTGGGCCATTTCGGTTGGTGAATTCATTCACTTTGCGGGTGCAACGGGACTTGATGGCTCCGATGACGCGCCCCAGATTGTCTGCTTCCAGCTGCATCAACCAATGAAAATGATCGGGCATGACCACCCATGCGATGGAGTTCACTGCGTTGGTTTCATGAGCTTGGCGCAATTCTGCAACAAGTAGGCGTCCCAAGTGCCAATCCGAAAAGACTGGCTGACGATCATGAACAACGGCGGTGATGAGATATGCCCGACCGCTCTCGGAATATCGGCCTAGACGCAAGCGGTGGGAGTTGGGTTGAGTGGACATTCCGTTGCTTCCCTTGAGGTTATCAATATCGCATTCAAGGCTAGTACCCGGTTGTCCAGGGCTGCTCTGCTTGTGTTGAGTGAAAATACTGATACCTGTGAAGGAATGAGGGCATAAGAGGGTTGTTGTGGTGGGAGAGTAGCATCTGGCTGAAACGCTTGAACTAGAGCCCTTCAGGCTTTGGTAGGGGCATGACGGTGCACCATTGTTGTGCAATACTCCGCGCCGTTTAAATGGCGAAGATTCCTACAAAGTCCAGGTGATGTCACTCCTGAAAACCCGCTATTACCGGCTTTTATGGCTGAATTTAGTTGGTTATACAGTGAATATCTCTGTCTTCAGCTTTTTATACTGCACGACCCGCTGATCCTGCAGGTTTTGTCCTGCAGGACGGTTCTGCTTACAAGGCAGGTCCGGTTACGCGAAGCAACTGGCTTATCGGTCGGGGGCTTCAACGCTCGGTGGTCATATCCAACAACAAGATGAGGTGCCCCTTATGCCTGTAGGCAATCACCTGCCCCAGGGCGAGACCACTCAGGGCGGTCCGCTGAAACGTGAACTTGGCGAACGGCATATTCGCCTGATGGCACTCGGTGCCTGTATCGGTGTCGGCCTGTTTCTGGGTTCAGCCAAGGCCATCCAGATGGCCGGTCCGGCCATCATGCTGTCTTACATCATTGGCGGTCTGGCGATCCTGGTGATCATGCGCGCCCTTGGTGAGATGGCCGTGCATAACCCGGTCGCCGGCTCGTTCAGTCGTTACGCCCAAGACTACCTCGGCCCGTTGGCGGGCTTCCTGACCGGCTGGAACTACTGGTTCCTGTGGCTGGTGACCTGCGTCGCGGAAATCACCGCCGTGGCGGTGTACATGGGCATCTGGTTCCCTGATGTTCCACGCTGGATCTGGGCGCTCGCTGCGTTGATCAGCATGGGCTCGATCAACCTGATTGCGGTCAAGGCCTTCGGTGAGTTCGAGTTCTGGTTCGCCCTGATCAAGATCGTCACCATCGTTGCGATGGTGTTCGGTGGCATCGGCATCATCGCCTTCGGTTTCGGCAACGACGGCGTGGCCCTGGGCATTTCCAACCTGTGGACCCATGGTGGCTTTATGCCTAACGGCGTAACCGGCGTGCTGATGTCGCTGCAGATGGTGATGTTCGCCTACCTGGGTGTAGAAATGATCGGCCTGACCGCCGGTGAGGCGAAGAACCCGCAAAAAACCATTCCCGACGCCATCGGCTCGGTGTTCTGGCGGATTCTGCTGTTCTATGTCGGTGCGTTGTTCGTGATCCTGTCGATCTACCCGTGGAACGAAATCGGCACCCAGGGCAGTCCGTTCGTGATGACTTTCGAGCGCTTGGGCATCAAGACCGCTGCCGGCATCATCAACTTCGTGGTGATCACCGCGGCGCTGTCCTCCTGCAACGGCGGCATCTTCAGCACCGGGCGCATGCTCTACAGCCTGGCGCAGAACGGCCAGGCTCCGGCCGGTTTCGCCAAGACCTCGAACAACGGCGTACCGCGTCGCGCGCTGTTGCTGTCGATCTTCGCCTTGCTGCTGGGCGTGCTGCTGAACTACCTGGTGCCGGAGAAGGTCTTTGTCTGGGTGACCTCCATCGCCACCTTCGGTGCGATCTGGACCTGGGTGATGATCCTGTTGGCACAGCTCAAATTCCGCAAAGGCCTGAGCGCCAGCGAAGCGGCCGGCCTGAAATACCGCATGTGGCTGTACCCGGTCAGTTCGTACCTGGCGCTGGCATTCCTGGTGCTGGTGGTCGGCCTGATGGCGTACTTCCCGGACACTCGGGTGGCGCTGTATGTGGGGCCTGCGTTCCTGGCGCTGCTGACGGTGCTGTTCTACATGTTCAAGCTGCAACCGACGAATGTTGCGCAAGGTGCGGCACCTACCGTTTCGTAAGTTCTAACGCTGACCTGTAGGAGCGAGCATGCTCGCGATGGACCCGAGAACACCGCGTTTAACCAGGAAATACGCGTTATCGTTAACGTCCATCGCGAGCGTGCCGCAAGCGGGCACCCGCTCCTACACAGGTCAGGCGGGCGCCGTTTGCAGTGATCGATTCAAGCGCTTGTTGAACTCCAGCCACGCCCCCAGCAACGCCATCAATCCGGCCCCCACCAGCGCCGTGAAGATCTGCATGGCAAAAGCATCGTCGGTCAGCGCATTGACCATGTCCGCCAGGGGTGCCAGCAACACACCCAGACAGAAAATCTCCAGCGAGAAACGACCCATGCGGCAACTTTGCTGCGCCAGCCAGTTTTGCGTCCATCCGCTGTCGGGAATCAGTTTCGCCGTGACGTAGGCCAGTGCGAGGAAATGCAGCAGGCGCACGGGGGACAGGTTGGTCTTGCTGATGGGGTACAGGACGTTCTGCAGGCTCGCCGGTACCACGGCATCGTGTAGATCCGGCCAGCGCCACAGGACGGTCAACACACCCGCGACCACGACATACAGCGCCGCACCGACAAACAACGGCTGGCGCAGCAGCGGGCGAGTTTCGGGCACACGCGGGCGCTGGCTGTGAATCGCAGCGGCGGCGCCGAGTACGAACAGCAACTGCCAGGCAACCGGGTTGAAATACCACACGCCGTCCTTGATGGCCGCCAGGTTCCAGCCAGCCAGCGGCACCATCAGATACAGCGCCACTGACATCGCAACCACGACCCAGGCCTTGCGCAGCAGTATCGGCAGCACCAGGGGCAAGCCCGCCAACAGCACGATGTACAGCGGCAACGGGTCCATCAGGTTTGGCTTGAAACGCAACAGCAGCTCATCGATCAGGGCCTGCTGAGGGTCGCTGATGAAGTGGTGCATGCCCATTTCTTCTACAAGATCCCGTGTTTCCACGTGGCTGTTGGCGAAAAACACGATGCCCATCAGCATCGCCAGCAGGAAGATATGCACCACGTAGAGCACCCATGCCCGGCGCAGGATTTTCACGCTGGCGATCAGAAAGCCTTCCCGCGCCAGGACTTTGCCGTACGCCAGCACGGCCGCGTAACCGGCCAGAAACACGAAAACCTCGGCCGCATCGCTGAAACCGAAGTTACGCAGGGTGATTTGCCCCAAAGGGTTGTGGGGCACGTGATCCCAAAAGATGAAGATCAGTGCCAGACCACGAAAAAAGTCGATCCGGTGATCGCGGGCTAACGTCATGGCAGCAGGCTCGTTACAGCGGGTGAATACAGGATTGGCCGCGGGTGCAAAAGGCCGCGCGGCCAAGCGGCGGCGCGCAGGGTGGACTGATTCGCGAGCAATTGCAAAGTCGGGATATTACCGGATGTCTCGGGCGTTGCCCCAAGGTTCAACCGCTGGTCTGAAAGGTCCAAAAACCTGCGATTCCTGACAGTAGACAGGCTCAAATATTAGTAAGTGAAACGTTCTTGAAACGGGAGCCTCGCATGAGACTGTTGTGGAAGGGGCTGTCCAGTTACACGGTGATCGGGGTCGCCAACACCCTGATTCACTGGCAGATCTTTTTCCTGTTGAACGTGGCGGTCGGCCTGAGCCAGGCGATCAGCAACCTGAGCGCCTTCTGCGTGGCGGCGTCGTTTTCCTTCTACATGAATGCGCAATTCACCTTCGCCGCCAGTGCCTCGGTCGTTGGTTACCTGCTGTTTATTTCGGGCATGGGGGCATTGAGCCTGGGGGTTGGCCATCTGGGCGACGTCTGGCGATTGCACGGTTTGCTCACCGTGGCCCTGTTTTCGGCGTTGAGCCTGGTGTTCGGTTTCCTGTATTCCAAATACGTGGTGTTTCGCGAGCGTGATCAATGAAAATCTCGCTCATTGTCCCGGTGTTCAATGAAGAGCAGTCAATCAACCTGTTTTACCAGGCCGTGCGCCGTGAACTGGTGCTGCGCGACGCCGAGGTTGAAATCGTCTTCATCAACGACGGCAGCTCCGATCGCACGGCCGAACAGGCTACGGCACTGGCCCAGGCGGATGATCAGGTCATGCTGATCAATTTCTCGCGCAACTTCGGCAAGGAGCCGGCACTGTTTGCCGGCCTGGAGCACGCCAGCGGCGATGCCGTGATTCCCATGGATGTCGATTTGCAGGACCCGATCAGTGTCATCCCGTTATTGGTCGAGCAATGGCGAATTGGCGCCGACGTGGTGCTCGCCAAACGCCGCAATCGGGACGTCGACGGCTACCTCAGGCGTCACAGCGCTTCGATTTTCTACCATGTGCTCAATCGCATCGCTTACACGCGCATCGAGGAAAACGTCGGCGACTTCCGGCTGATGGATCGCAAGGTGGTCGACGTTATCCGTTCCCTGCCCGAGCACCAGTTGTTCATGAAAGGCGTGTTGTCGTGGGCCGGGTTCAACACCGTGGTGGTGGAGTTCGAACGGGCAGGAAGAGTGGCGGGGAACAGCAAGTTCAATGGCTGGAAACTGTGGAACCTGGCCCTGGAGGGCGTGACCTCGTTCAGTACCGTGCCGCTGCGCTTGTGGACTTACGTGGGTGGCGGCATTTCGATTTTCGCGGTGCTCTATGCGGTGTACATGGTGCTGGACAAGATTTTCTTCGGCAACAGCGTCCCGGGTTATCCGTCGCTGATGACCGCGATCCTGTTCCTTGGCGGCGTGCAACTGATCGGCATCGGCATCCTCGGCGAGTACATCGGTCGCATCTACATCGAGGCCAAGCACCGACCGCGTTATGTGATCAAGGATATCGTCGGCGGTAAAGACCGGGGCGGGCGCTAGCATGGGTCGGTTCGGCGACTTCTTCGTTCGTGAGTTCAGCCGGCACCAGGTCTGGCGGTTTTTTCTGTTCGCGACCTTTTTGTATGTCCTGCCGTTGATCCTCGCCGATTTTCCCTATATCGATGACAACTGGCGCTCGCTGGCGGCGGGCATGGCCTGGACCGAACAGGGGCGACTGTTCGCCCAACTGTTCTATAACGTGCTGACCTTCAGCCATGCCGCGCCGAACATCTTTCCCTTGCCGTTGTTGATCGCCACACTGGCGGTGGCGTCGGCGCTGACCAGCCTGACGTTCCATTACTTCCGCAAGCCAGGCATCGCGTGTTGCCTGGTGCTGTTGCCGCTCTGGTACAACCCGTTCTTTCTGCAGAACCTGTCTTATCAGTACGACGGTCCCGCCACGGCCCTGAGCCTGGTGGCGGTGATCTACGCGATCACCTTTCGTCACCCTTGGCGCAGCGTGCAGTGGTTGGTGCCGTCGTTCCTGATTGCCCTGGCGCTGGGGCTGTATCAGATCAGCCTGAATGTGTTCCTGGGGCTGTGTTGCCTGGAGTTGCTCAGGGCCGCCAACGACAAAACGGCCCCGGTGCCCTGGCGCGACCTGCTGGGCTGGAAAGCCGCCCAGCTCATCCTCGGCGGGATGATCTACAGCGTCAGCGTTTATCCGTTCATGGACTCCAATCGCACGTTACTGCTGGACTGGACGGGGCATCCGTTACTGCAGATCCAGATCAACATTGCCCGGGTCCTGGAAAAGGTCGTGCTGCTGTTCAATGGCGGATGGCTCTGGGTATTTGGCGGGTTGTTGGTATTGGCGATAGCCGGGGCGGTGCGGCTGGGGCTGAACGTAGCGGCGCGTCGGGACGACGGATCGAAGAAGCTGCTGATCGGCCTGATGTGTGTGCTGACAGTTCCGCTGGTGACGCTGCTGGTGTCCGGTGTCGCGTTGTTTTTCCGCGACTTCAACGAAGGCGCCCGCACCTTGATGGGCTTCGCCGTGCTGCTGGTGTTGCTGTGCTATTTGAGTCATCTGGCGCTGGCGTCGATCCATGAGCGACTGCCACTGCTGTTGATGATTCCTCTGCTGGCCATGTTGTCGCTGTCGTTCGCCTACGGCCGGGTGCTGACGGTGCAGAAAACCTTTGCGTCCACGGCGCTGGCCGGTCTTGCGTACGACATCGCCAGCCACCAATCGCTGCGCGAGGCCAGGCGGATCTACATGTCGGTGAGTTATTCCGACTATTGGCTGGTGGCGGCGGCAGGCTCATTCAAGCAACTGCCGGTGCTGCACTACCTGCTCAATACCGACTTTTACATGCTGGCCGAGAATCTGCCGAAAGCGGGCATCGTCAATGTGGTGGCGGAGCGGGAGCGGCGCAACGCGACGCGGGTTGGCTATCAAGGCTTTCCGCCACTCGTGGACAGTCAGTTCTACCGGATTTACCTGATCGGGGATTACGGTTTTATCGTGATGAAAGAGCCGGCCCCGACCAAATCGCTGCGTTGGTGACGCGGGATTTCGATCGGGGCAACGAGGTCATGCCGCTTCTATTTCACTGGGCTCGAAACTGTCGGCCCGGGCCATCTGCCACATCCGCGAGTAGAACTCGCCGTTCACTTCACCGGTCAGCAATTCCCCCGGTTTGAGGAACACATGCAACTGCGAGAACAGCTTGATTTCGGTCGCCGACATGCGTCGCACCAGATGCCTGGCCGATAACTGCGACGGGTGTTCGAGGCCGGCGGCGGCGAGCATTTCCGCCAGGGCCTTGAGGGTGTTGCGGTGGAAGTTGAACACGCGCTGGGCCTTGTCCGGCACCACCAGCGCGCGCTGGCGCAGGGTGTCCTGGGTGGCGACGCCGGTCGGGCATTTGTTGGTGTGGCAGCTCTGCGACTGGATACAGCCAATGGCGAACATGAAGCCGCGTGCCGAGTTGGCCCAGTCTGCGCCGATGGCCAGTACGCTGGCGATGTCGAAGGCGCTGACGATCTTGCCGCTGGCGCCGAGTTTGATCTTGTCCCGCAGGTTCAGGCCCACCAGGGTGTTGTGCACGAACAGCAAGCCTTCGCGCATCGGCACGCCGATGTGGTCGGTGAACTCCACCGGCGCGGCGCCAGTGCCGCCTTCCTTGCCATCGACCACGATGAAGTCCGGGAGGATGCCCGTCTCCAGCATGGCCTTGGCGATGCCCATGAACTCCCACGGATGGCCGAGGCAGAACTTGAAGCCCACCGGTTTGCCGCCGGACAACTCACGCAGTTGCGCGATGAAATGCATCATTTCGATGGGCGTGGAAAACGCGGTATGGCGCGACGGTGACACGCAGTCTTCGCCCATCTGGATACCGCGGGTTTCGGCGATTTCCCGGGTGACCTTATGCTTGGGCAGGATGCCACCATGGCCGGGCTTGGCGCCCTGGCTCATCTTGATCTCGATCATCCGCACCTGCGGCGTCCGGGCTTGTGCCGCGAAGCGCTCCGGGTCGAAGCGGCCGTCGCTGGTGCGGCAGCCGAAATAACCGCTGCCCAATTCCCAGGTCAGGTCGCCGCCGTTTTCCCGATGATAGGGGCTGATGCTGCCTTCGCCGGTGTCATGGGCGAAGTTGCCGAGCTTGGCACCCTGATTCAATGCGCGGATGGCATTGGCACTGAGGGAACCGAAACTCATGGCTGAAATGTTGAACACCGACGCCGAATACGGTTGGGTGCACTGCGGGCCGCCGACCGTGACGCGGAAACTGCTCGGGTCGCTCAATGGCGCCGGGCGCATGGAGTGGCCGATGAATTCGAAGCCCGATTGATACACGTCGATCAGCGTGCCGAAGGGTTTGTCGGCGGTTTCGTTCTTGGCCCGGGAATAGACCAGCGAGCGCTGGGCCCGGGAAAAGGGCAGGGCATCGCTGTCGGATTCGAGCAGGTACTGGCGGATTTCCGGGCGGATGCCTTCGACCAGATAACGGATATTGCCGAGGATCGGGTAGTTACGCCGCACTGCGTGCGGACTCTGCAGCAAGTCGAACAGGCCGATCAGGCTGAGGACGGCAGTGACAGCGGTAATCGGCCAGAGCCAGTCGTATTCGAGAAAGGGCAGGCTGGCGAGGGTGAAGATCACGCAGACGGCAAAGAAGGCGTAGCGGCTCAGGAGTGACAGGCTCATACGGTTTCCTTGGGTTCGGATTCAGTAAGTTCGGCTAAACACTGTGGGAGCGAGCCTGCTCGCGAAGACAGTCTTTCATTCAGCATTTGTGTCGACTGGAACACCGCTTCGCGAGCAGGCTCGCTCCCACAGAAAAGCACGTCAGTGCTGTTTCAGGCATTTTGTGCCTGGAGAAAAATCGAAAACAGCTCGGACTGGGACTTGATGCCCAGCTTGCTGTACATGTGTTTCCTGTGGACTTTCACGGTTTCGACCGAGATTTCCAGCTTACGGGCAATTTCTTTACTGGAGCAACCGCTGAGCATCAAGCGCCCGACATAGACAGGACGCGTTATCGTTCACGTCCATCGCGAGCAGGCTCGCTACCACAGGGGATCGGGTTACTCGCTTTGGTCTTTGATCGAGAGCGGCGGACATGTGATCCTTGCCACTTTTGAGTCAAAGGCCTTCTGTTTATGTCGACGTTTTCCATGCCAGCCACCGGGACCATCCGCATCGCCGCCGCCCTGTTGATCGGTCCTGACGGCCGCACATTGCTGGTGCGCAAGCGCGGCACCACGGCGTTCATGCAGCCGGGTGGCAAGATCGAGCCCCATGAGCTGCCGGTCCATGCCCTGGCCCGGGAGCTGGAAGAGGAACTGGGTCTGGACATCGACCCGGCGCAGGCCGTTTACCTCGGTCACTTCTCGGCGCCGGCCGCCAACGAGCCGGGCCATGTCGTCTACGCCGAGATTTTTCAGTTGCACATCGATGTCGACGTGACACCTGCCGCGGAGATCGAAGAGGTGATCTGGATCGACCCGTCCACCGATGGCGGCGTCAACCTGGCGCCATTGACAAGGGACCTGATCCTGCCGTTTTATCGAGCATCGCTGACTGCGATCGCCTGATCATTACGCAAAGGACCTCGCCCATGATCCCGCTTCAAGACTTGCTGATTTTTGCTGCTGCCGCGTTGCTGATGGTGCTGACGCCGGGGCCGAACATGATCTACCTGATCTCCCGGTCGATCTGCCAGGGGCGCAAGGCCGGGGTGATCTCGCTGCTTGGGGTGGTCGCTGGATTCTTCGTGCACCTGTTCGCAGCCGCTGCCGGTTTGACGGCGGTGTTCCTGGCGGTGCCGATGGCCTATGAAGTGTTGAAGTGGGCCGGTGCGCTGTATCTGCTGTGGCTGGCCTGGCAGGCGGTCAAGCCCGGTGCGCGCTCGCCGTTCGAAGCGCAGCAGTTACCCCCGGATTCGTCGCGCAAGCTCATCACCATGGGTTTTCTGACCAGTGCCCTGAACCCGAAAATCGCGGTGTTCTATCTGTCGGTGTTCCCGCAGTTCATCACACCGGAGCACGGCTCGGTGTTCAGCCAGAGCATCATCCTCGGCCTGACCCAGATCAGCGTCAGCTTCTCTGTCAATCTGCTGATCGCCATGTTTGCCGCGGGCATCGCCTCGTGGTTCGTCAACAATCCGACCTGGCTGGCGATGCAGCGCTATTTCATGGGCCTCGTATTGTCAGGGCTGGCGGTGCGGCTGATGCTTGAGCAAAAACGGATGGCTTGAGCATGTGGATCGAACGACTGGATGCCAGCCATGCCCTGGACTATCGGGCGTTGATGCTCGAAGCCTACGACTTGCATCCACAGGCCTTCACCTCGAGTGTGCGCGAGCGGGCGGCGATGCCGCTGGGCTGGTGGGAGTCGCGCCTGACCGGCAAGCTGGACCTGGTGCTCGGGGCGTTCGATGAAGGTCGGTTGGCCGGCATTGTCGGCCTCGCGTTCGAGTCTCGGGAAAAAGCCCGGCACAAAGTGACGCTGTTTGGCATGTACGTGACTGCCAGGGTTCGCCAGCGCGGGCTCGGCTATAAACTGGTTCAGGCCGCATTGGCCGAGGCGCAGAACCACGCGGGCGTGCGCCTGATCCAGTTGACCGTCACCGCTGGCAACGATGCCGCGTTCAACCTCTACCAGCGCTGCGGTTTCGTCCAGTTCGGCCTGGAACCGATGGCCGTGCGGGTGGGGGAGGATTACTTCGACAAACTCCATATGTGGCGCGAAATATAAGGATCACCAGGGGCTTTTGTTGCTCTATCGAACTGCGCTAACACCGTCCAATGTCGAAAACGACGTGTCCTTGGCCGTCAGCAGGAAGTCGCGCATGTACGGCGCATCGAGCATGTCGGCGCGAACCGCCGCATACAACGTGGCGAACAGGCCTTTCTCACCCAGCCGCTTGGCTTTCACATAACCCCGCGAACTGTATTCATGCAGTGCCCAATGGGGCATGCCGCACACGCCGCGACCGCTGGCCACCAGTTGCATCATCATCACCGTCAGTTCCGAAGTGCGCACCTGGGCCGGCTCGATGTCGGCGGGTTCGAGGAAGCGGGTGAAAATGTCCAGCCGGTCCCGTTCCACCGGGTAGGTGATCAGGGTTTCCGGGAGCAGGTCTTCGGGGACGATATACGCCTTGCCGGCCAGGCGGTGCTGGTTGGCCACCGCCAGCATCGCTTCATAGGTGAACAGCGGTACATAGGTGATCCCGACCAGATCCACAGGGTCGGAGGTGACCACCAGGTCCAGGTCGCCACGGGCCAGGGCCGGCAGTGGGGCGAAGGAGAAACCCGAGGCCAGGTCCAGTTCGACTTCCGGCCAGGCGTCGCGGAACTGGTCGATGGTCGGCATCAGCCACTGGAAGCAGCTGTGGCATTCGATGGCCATGTGCAGGCGCCCGGCGGTGCCACCGGCCAACCGGCTGATGTCACGCTCGGCGGCGCGCAGCAGCGGCAGGGTGGCGTCGGCCAGTTGCAGCAGGCGCAAACCGGCGCTGGTGAAGCGCACCGGTTTGGTCTTGCGCACGAACAGCGGCATGCCCATGCGCTCTTCCAGCTCCTTGAACTGGTGGGACAGGGCTGATTGAGTCAAGTGCAGGCGATCAGCCGCATCCACCAGGCTGTCGGCTTCGCGCAGGGCGTGCAGGGTCTTGAGGTGACGGATTTCAAGCACCGTAGGCTCCATGAGGAAAACTTGTCGATAAATCGAAAAGATTGAGTTTGTCTCATGTTGATGTCGCTGTCGACCACCAGCACGGCGGAACACATTGCGTGCTCCGCCGTTGCTGCTTTACAGCGAGGAAAAGTGCTTGTTGCCCAGTGGTTTGCCAATGTCACCACGCCAGATCGCTTCGACCGGACCGCCACTGGCAGCCACCTCTTTCTGCCATTGCAGGCCCAGATTGCGTTGTTCCGGCAGTTTCAGATGAGCTTTGACGAAGTCGCTGAATTGCGGCTTGGCCGAGGTGTAGTGGAAGTGTGCGTACCACAGGATTTGCGCCGGTTCGCTGCGCAGGTCGCGTACCTCGTACTCCTGCAGGAAATCCCGTCGCCCGTCCGCGCGTTTGCCCAGGTCCCGTAGACCGCCTTCCTTGCGAATATCCACCACCTTCTGTTCCAGCAGATAGTCCAGGTAGCCCTCGGTCGGGGTTTTGCTTTTCATGCTTTGATCGATACGCAGAGTGCGCCCCGCACGCCGCATTTCATCCGCTCGTCTGCGCAATTGCGCCGCGATGGACTCAGTCGGTGACAGTCGTTCGATGGCCTCGGCACGCAAGATCAACTCCGCGGCTTCGCTGTCCATCATGTGCTCCAGGTCGATCGGCGACATGTCCTGGGTTGCATAGCTCCGGACCTTGGCCTTGTAGTTGTCCAGCGCTTGGAGTCGACCGCGGGCATCGGTCAGCAATGCGTCCAGGTCTCTTCGAATGGTTTGAACCGGTTGCTCCACGGGACTGACCTGGCGAAATTTGCCATGGGTGTCCTGCTCCCAGACTTCGTTGATTCCGCCTTCGCCAGTCAGGTTGTATCGCCGCGTTTGAGTGGTCGGCTCCCAGTGCTCGACGCCGATCAGCAGGTGATCGTCATTGGTCATGAAGATTTTCTTGTTGCCATGCCCCGGAGCGGAGGTTGCTATCGGTTCCTGAATACCCTTGCGTGCCCGTTCGGCCATCCTTTCGATGCCCTCCATCAACGGAGCGACCCACTCCAGGTGAAAGTGCTGTGGATAACTGGCGGTCCAGATATTCATTTCGCGGCGAAACAGATCGTATGCCTCAAGGCAGTCACGCAGTATTTGAGTCCGTTGCGCCTTGGTCGCGGTGACTTCAGGCAGGCTGAATTGAGTGAACAATGCACGATCCACCCTGGCCCGCAGGTTCCGGGACTGCTGTTGCAGATAGAGCCACGAGATATCGTTGGCCGTATCGAAACGCTTGATCACTTCCAGGAGGTGTCCGGTTTTCAGGTAAAGCTTGTTGGCCTCGCTCAGGCGTCCTGTGAGCATTCTGGCGGTTGGCGTGAATTGTTTCTTGTGTGCGGGGACGGTCAGCTGCTCGTACCACAGATTGAAATCGCGATGGATGGCATCGATGGCGTCCAGTTCGCGGACGAAGTCCACGCGCACCTTGCGAATGCGCTCGAGAACGCGCAGGCGCGAGGCGAGGTCATCGTGGGGCATCCGGTCCAGGCGCAGGATGAGGGCGTCGCTCAGATCCAGCAATTCAACCGCGCGATGATTGGCAAAGTACAGGCGCTGCTGGTGTCGGTCAGCCAGGATCAGCGCGTCATCGCTCTGCATCTCCACGAGGGCACGCCTTTTACTGCCGTGGTTCAGAGGCAATAGATCAACCAGTGTCTGGTAATGCCTGGAAGCCATTTCAATATCAGTGATGCAGGACGTATCGGCGATCTCTCTGATTGCCGCGCGATTCGCGATAGTGCTGCTGTTGTAACTTCGCAGCAGGGTATTGGTCCGTGACACTTGGGCGTCGAGTTGCGGCGCCAGGTTGTCGGCAGCCTCAGTCAATGCCTGTAGCCGACGAAAACGCTGATCGGTCCACCAGCGTGGCAAGCGTTCGCGAATCGCCGCTGGCCAGAGAGGATCGAGTCCGTCGGCCAGGTGACCGAGGACGGCACCGCCACCGAGCCCCCCACCTTCGAACGTCTTGCCGTGGACATGGAAGTAAGTATCCCAGTCACCCGCTTCATCAACCGCAATGGGTTGCTTGTAGGTTTTCATTCGAGTGCCGGTCAAACGCCAGTTTCGTGAGTCGTTGCTCCACTCGATCTGGAAAATGCGACCCTGTCGAACGATGAAGTCGCCGTCTGCATGCCGATAGACATTGCGGTAAATCCCGTGGGTCCCTGGTTGCAGGCTGGCAAGGCTGATCAGGTTTTCGTACTCGTAACCCGCAAAACGTTCGACAACTTGCCTGGCATGACGGAGGGTCCTCAAGGGACGTAGTGACTTTATTCCAAGCTGTCGTACTCGCGTCAGCGAACGAGCGGCCGCCGCCGGGCTGGAACCGATGGATGCACCGGGAACAATATCCATCGCGGCGTCGATCAATGACATCAGCACCGCCTCCACTTCGGCCAGACCATGACCGACATCGCCACGCAGGAAAGCAGCAACCGCCAGATTCGCGCTGCTCCAGGCGTCATACAAGGCGATGGCCGAGCCCACGAAAGGCACCATGCCCAAGGCCATTTTCAGGTAGTTGAACAGAGCGCCGCACTTCAATGCGGCACGCTCAAAGTACAAGGCATCGTTGGAGCGCGATGTCGTCCGGTGCGCTTGGAGCAAACGGCCCATATGGACATTGACCAGGTGGACCGCTAGTGAGGTGGTGGCCGGCCAGGCCGTTCCCGTGCCGATCAAGGCATCGTGGTTTTTCAACAACGCCTGGTTGATCCGGTTGATGTGCTGTTCAAAATTGCCATGAATGGCGCGGTCGGCCAGGTAGTTGACCGTTTGTGTGTGCAGGCACAGGTTGAACAGGGCTTTGCGCGCTTCTTCGAGCGTGTCGTACTGGCGTAGAAAGATGCCGTCAGGACTGTCGGGCAGGTAAAGCAGGGTCAGGTCGCTGACCTGTTCCACGATAAAGGTGACACCGGCCAGGGTGCTCGGTCCCTGATGCGGGGTGTCCTCACCGCCCGCCGTCAGGTTCGCCGGCAACAGCACGATGCGTTTGCCGTTGGCCGCATAGGCTTCACGGCTATTGGCGTCGATGGCGATCTCCAGCAATTGGTGCCCGTCGGCGCTGATCTGCCGTTGCAGCAAAGCGAACTCGCCTTGCAATTTGAGCATCAGGCGCCACGGCTCGCTCAGGCATTCGCGACGATGTTCATTGCTGAAGGTCGACGCGCCCCCGCTGCCGAGGAAGGTCTCGCGGATCAGCGTTTCATATTGCCCGGCCAGGTCAAGTTCGGTAACCAGCGCGCGCAACCACATCTGGCTGATGCCGCTTTGCAACCGCTGACGTTGCGCCTCATCGGCCCCGCTGATCTCGACTCGCATGAACGTCAGGCGCAGCCACATGGCTTCATCGATATTGCCGAGTGCCAGTTCGGCGAGCGACAGCTTGCTGCGCTGCTGGCTGGCAAACAGCATGTTTTGCTGAGGTGTGCCCGGCGCGGCACCCTCCATGACGACTTTCTGCCAGTAGGTAGAGTCAGGCAGGTCGAGCAGTACCTCGATCTTTTGTGTGAGGCCGAAATCCTGGCGCAGCTTTATGTCGATGGCTTTTTCAGCGAAGGCTTCCCTTGGCGGCAGTTCGCGTTCGAGCAGTGCATGGGAGCGCTTCATCGCCTCGATGTAGGCAGTGAATAACCCTTTGAGTCGCGAGCGCTGAGCCTCGGACAGCGTGCCAAGCCATTGTGGCAAGTTGCCCGCCAATATGCCGCTCCGGTGTTGCTCGAGCAATTGCGCGTAAGCCAGTTCTCGCGCAGCCGGGATGGGCACTGTGAGGCTGGCCAGGGCTTGCTCGCGCAGTTTCTCCAGGGCCTGGCGGCGCTGATCGGCACGTTGCGGCGTGGGATTGTCAGCAATGATTCGGGCTGCCTGTTGTTCGTGGGCATGAAGCTGGGTTTGCAAGGCGTATTCGAACGGGTTGCGGGTCAGCGGCAGCAGTTGCAGCGTTTGCGTGTTTTCGTTGGCTGATAACTTGAACAACTCTTGCTCCATTGCCTGGCGAGAGGCGAACCGTTGCAGGCCCCCAAAACGTCCGGGCCAATAGAGCAACAGACTGTCGGTGGCTGTCTGCAACAGGGCCGATGCACGGGCGAATACCAATACGCCGTCCAATTCCCGGGTTTGCGTCGTCGTGGTGTCACCCTCGCTGACAGTCGCCGAGAGCTCCAGTCGCGCAACCACGCGATCTGCCGGTCGAGCTTGATCGGGGGCGTCGAGCACCGTGGTGATCCACTGATGTTCTTCACTGTCGATCTGATTCAGGCTCAATTGCAGCTCGGCTTCGGCACGCAGGCCGGTCAGGCGCGCCTGGTACAGGGCGGCGTAATGCGGGCCTGGCTGGTGGCGCAGTTCCAGCAGTTGCTGTGCATTGACGCTGTACAGGAGTGCGCTTGCTGCGTCGGTGCTGGCTTGCTCGGCAGCGCTCAGCGCGTCGAATTTCAGTTGCAGTCGTTGCAGGCGCGGATCGTTGGGGTCTGGAAAGTCCGGGCCGAGCAGATTCTCCAGTGCCGATTGCTGTTTCAGCACGGCACTGCGTCGCAAGCCAAATGGAATGTCGGGGCTCAGTTGGCCAAACGGGGCAATGTCGTCGTTTGCGTCCGGCATTGGCAGATCCGGTGGCGAGGCAAAAACCGTCGCATAGCGTTGCCGGTCGGCGGCCGACATGGCTAATCGCGCCAACAGGGATTCGGCACTTTTCGACAGCTCGGGTTTGTCGAGCACGCTGTAGCTGATGGTGACGTTGCTGGCTTGCGATTGAGGTTGCTCGAGCAGTTGCGCCTGCTGTTGGTTCAGCCAGCGCTCCATGCTGTTGCGGTCGTCAAAGGTCATCCAGTGCGCTTGTCGAGACGGCAAGTACAGCATCTGGGTGACGGGGTGGTCGGTATCGCGGGTAATGACCAGCGCTCCCGGCAGCTCAGGGGACCGACCGCTGTGGCCCGCGAGCGAGAGCATTTCGACGTAAACCCGGACCTCGGGTGTTGTTGCTTGCGCTGTCGGATTGACGAGGTCCAGCAGCACGTTGATCTGTTCGGTATTCAAGGTGCCTTGGGCGAACGCCAATTGGCACGACGCCTCGAAATGCTGGCGATACAAACCAATGGCCTGTGCCTTGCGTGAAAGGTCCGTGCCATGTGCGCGTGCCTGCCACCAGTCGGCGGTCAACGGCGATTGCTGGTCTTGTGCCATGAGTGCGAGCCACTGGACGCGGCAGTCGTTGCAGCGCGCCGAAGCGCTCAGTATCAGGCTTTCATCCAGGCTGGACGGCAAAGTGCGTGTGAGACCGAAGTCGCTCGGTAAGGGGGTGTGTTCGTCGACCATGACGATAGTTCTCCAAAGGGCCGGGCTTGTGCCGGCGTTGCCCCCATTAAAGGTTCGTCGTACCAGGAACTGGCGGTACATAGTTAACGCGCAGTGCGCTTTTGTTTCTCGTCGACCGCTCGGCACTCTTCATCAAACTGTCATGGAACTGTGGCAGCGCGCTTGAACAAACTTCATCAGACTCGCGCTCTACTGGGGTTCTGCGTTTTGGTGTTTTTTCATGGGCGCTTCATTTCTTTCACGAGTCGTATTTTTGGCCGCGCTGTTGTTCGGCCTGCCGTCCCTGGCGGCTGCGCGTTGTGACGTCAATGTTCCGACCGAACGGGCGGATCTGGCCCAGGTAAGCCTGGCGTACCAGAGCATCGGCCGTGCGTCTGATCCGGCCTTGCTGCTGGTGATGGGCCTGGGCGGGCAGTTGATTCACTGGCCGGACGAGGTGGTGGTCGCCCTGTGCCAGCAGGGTTTCCGGGTGATCCGCTATGACAATCGCGATGTCGGCCTGTCGACCTGGCGGCAAGCTCCGGCCGAAGTCAACCTGACCTTCGAAGTGCTGCGCTACAAACTCGGATTGCCGGTGTCGTCGCCGTACTCGCTGACCGACATGGCCGACGATGGCCTGGGTTTGATGGACGCCTTGCACATCGATCAATTCCACGTGTTGGGCGCCAGCATGGGCGGGATGATCGCCCAGCACATGGCGGCCATGGCACCGCAGCGGGTCGAGAGCCTGACCCTGATCATGACCAGCTCCGGGGCCGAAGGCTTGCCGGCGCCGAATGCGGCGCTGGTGCAGTTGTTGGCCCGGCGCGGAGCTCCGAACCGCGCAGTGGCCCTGGAGCAACAGGCCGACTTGCTGGCGGCGCTGGGCAGCCCGATGGTCACTGATGATCGTCAGGCGCTGCTGCATCAGGCGGCGCAGTCCTATGACCGGGCGTTCAACCCCGAGGGCGTGAAACGCCAGATCATGGCCATTCTCGCCGAGCCGAGCCGGGTGGCGCTGCTCAACCGGTTGCGGGTGCCGGCGCTGGTGGTGCATGGCACGGCCGACCCGCTGCTGCCAGTGATGCACGGGGTGCATCTGGCGGCGCATCTGCGTGGCAGTCAGTTGATCCTGATTCCGGGCCTGGCCCATCGTTTCCAGGAGGCGTTCAAGGCGCCGTTGCTGGCGGCGGTGTTGCCGTACTTGCGCGAGCACCGTGAAGACACCTCGCACTGGGCGCAGATCGAGCCTGTGGCCGATCGCAACCTCCTCTAACCCTGATGACCTGTAGGAGCGAGTGCCCGCTTGCGGCATGCTCGCGATGGCGTCGGGTCAGTCGATATCATCCTTGGCTGAAACACCGCCATCGCGAGCGTGCTCGCTCCTACAGGGGGATACCTGGTCCGTCAGTGGCTCAGGCCGTACTTCTTCACTTTGTCGAACAGCGTGGTCTTGGCCATGCCCAGTTCCTGGCTGGCCTGGGTCAGGTTGCCGCCGCTGCGTTGCAAGGCATCGCTGAGCAGGTTGCGCTCGAACGCTTCCACCGCTTCGGCAAAGGCCAGGCCCTGATTGCCGCCGCCTGCACCGGTTTTCTTGAACGCCGGCAGGCCCAGGGCAAAGCGTTCGGCAACGTTGCGCAGTTCACGCACGTTGCCTGGCCAGTCGTGGCTCATCAGGTTGGAGACGGTCTGGTTGTCCAACTCCGGCACCGCGCGGTCGAAGCGCAGGGACGACTGCTGCAGAAAGTGTTCGAACAGTTGCAGGATGTCCTCGCGGCGTTCGCGCAGGGGTGGCAGTTCCAGGGTCACTACGTTGAGGCGGTAATACAGGTCGCTGCGGAATTCGCCGGCCTTGCTCGACTGGACGAGATCGGATTTGGTCGCCGCGATCACCCGGCAATCCACCGCCACGCTCTGGTTCGAACCGAGGCGCTCGAGGGTGCGTTCCTGCAACACCCGCAGCAGTTTGATCTGCAAGGGCAGGGGCATGCTTTCCACTTCGTCGAGGAACAGCGTGCCGCCGTCGGCGTGTTCGATCTTGCCGATCCGCCGCTTGCCCGCGCCGGTGAAGGCGTTGGCTTCGTGGCCGAAAATTTCACTTTCGAAGAGGTTTTCCGGCAGGCCGCCGCAGTTCAGGGCGACGAACTGCTTGGTGTGCCGCCGACTGAAATCATGCAGGCAGCGCGCGACCAGCTCCTTGCCGGTGCCAGTCTCGCCTTCGATCAGCACGTTGGCCGAGGTATCGGCGACATTGGCGATCAGTTCCCGCAAATTCTGCATGGCCGGCGAGCGTCCGATGATCCGCCCTTCGAGGGAGTCGCGCTCGGCCAGTTGCCGGCGCAGCGACGATACCTCCCGCGCCAGGCTGCGTTGCTCCAGCGCGCGGCGGGCCACGTCCACCAGGCGTTCCGGGGAGAACGGCTTTTCCATGAAGTCGTAGGCGCCTTTCTGCATCGCGCCGACGGCCATGGAGATGTCGCCATGCCCGGTGATCAGCACCACCGGCAAGCTGCGGTCGCGGGCCTTGAGCCGGGTCAGCAATTCCAGGCCATCGATGCCCGGCAGGCGAATGTCGCTGATGACGATGCCGGCAAAGTTGTCGCCGACCTGCTCCAGGGCCTCTTCGGCACTGCCCACGCCAATGCAGGGAATGTCTTCCAGGGTCAGTGCCTGTTGGCAACCGAGCAGCACATGGGGGTCGTCTTCGACGATCAATACACTAAGGTCGTTGTTCATATTGGCTCGGCGGGAGTGAGGCTTACCAACGGTAAACTGAGAACGAATGCGGTACCACCGCTGGACGGGTGCTCGACGCCCAGGTGACCGCCGGTGGCGGCGGCCAGGCTGGCGGAAAGGGTCAGGCCAAGGCCCAGGCCCTGTTCGCCGGGTTTGGTGGTGAAGAACGGTTCGAACAGGTGCTTGCGCGCTTCGGCGTCGATGCCGTGGCCATTGTCCCGCACGCGCAGGCGGTATTTGCCATCGAACGCTTCGCCTTCGAGCCACAGCTCGGGTTGCGGTTGCGCTTGCATGGCGTCGAGGGCGTTGCCGATCAGGTTGACCAGAATCTGCTCCAGACGGGTCTGGTCGATCTGCACCTGCACAGCTTCGAAGTGGCGGTGCAATTGCAGCGGGGTGTTTTCCACTCGCGCGCCGTGCAATTGCAGGGCCGCGTCCACCGCCTTGCCGAGGCAGGCCTGGCCCTTGTCGTCACCGCGGCGGGCGAACGAGCGCAGGCTGGCGGTGATCCGACCCATGCGGTCGATCAGTTCATTGATGGTCTTGAGGTTGGTGCTGGCCACATCGAGCTGGCCGCGTTCGAGGAAGCGCACGGTATTGCCGGACAGGGTGCGCAGCGCCGCCAGCGGCTGGTTCAGTTCGTGGGCAATGCTGGTGGACATCTGGCCGATGGCCGCGAGTTTTCCGGCCTGTACCAATTCATCCTGGGCGCGGCGCAGGGTCTCTTCGGCGTGCCGGCGTTCGCGGATCTGGCCCTTGAGCCGTTCGTTGCTGGCGCGCAGGTCGGTGGTGCGTTCGGCAATCCGACGCTCCAGCTGGTTGTTGGCTTCCTGCAAGGCTTCCCGGGCGGCGAGGCGAGTGGCGATCACCTTGCGCCGCTCGTTCCAGGCGATCAGCAGAAAGGCACAGAGGGCAAACGCCACGGCCACCAGAATCCCCTGGTTTATCGCCTCGCGGCGCAAGTCCTGGAGCGGCGTGAGCAGGGTGAAATTCCACGGCGTATCGCTGAGCGGCCGGGTTTGCGACAGGTAGCTGATGTTTTCATCGTCGGACACTAGTTCACTGTTGGCCGGGAACGTGAGTTTTTCCACGCCTTCGGACAGGGTTTCCCGGGCCAGCGGTTGCAGTTCGTTGAGCGGGAACCAGTAGTACTGCAGGCTGCGGGCGAGTTTTTCCTTGGTTTCTTCGCTCAGTGGCACTACCGATTTCAAACGCCGGGCCGGATCGCTGGACAGAATGATGATGCCGTTTTCGTCGCTGACGAAGGCTTCCAGGCGAGCTCGCTGCCAGCGTTCTTCCATGGCCTCCAGGCGCACCTTGACCACCGCGACGCCGATGATCTTGCCGTGTTCTTCCAGGCCATGGGCCAGGTAGTAGCCGGGTTCGCCGTTGGTGCTGCCGATGCCATAGAAACGCCCCGGCTGACCGCGCACGGCATTCTGGAAATAGGCGCGGAAGGACAGGTCTTCACCCAGGTAACTGTCGACATCGCGCCAGTTACTGGTGGCCATGACGCGGCCGGTGGTGTCCATCACGTAGATGGCCCGACTGCGGCTGCGCCGGTTCAGGCCTTCGAGGTAATCGTTGACCCTTTGCCGGTGTTCCGGAGTCGGGTCGGCCAGCAACTGCGAAACACTGGTTTCGAGTTCCAGCAGGCTGGGCAGGTAGGTGTATTTGCTGATTTCGCTTTCGACGGCACGGGCGTGCAGTTCCAGCTGGCGCTGGCCGTTCTCGCCGAGGCTGCGAATGCCATAGTGCTCACTGATCCAGAAGCCGATATAGCCCAGTCCGATCATCATGGCGATGATCAGCGGTGGGAGGAACAAATGGCGAACCAGACGGGGTTTCACGGCGAGTGATGGCGACGCTGCGCGATAAAGATTGGGGTCGCATTTCATCACAGATGCCTTGGGGTCAACCACAACACAAATCTCAATACCACCACGATCCCTGTGGGAGCTGGCTCTGTGGCGAGGGGGCTTGCCCCCGTTCGGCTGCGAAGCAGTCGTAAACCCATCGCATGCGGTCTGAGTTCAAAACGCCGGGGCCGCTTCGCGACCCAACGGGGGCAAGCCCCCTCGCCACAAAAGCCCGCTCCCACTGGGGGCGTGGTGTTTTTCTTAGTGCTGCAGAATCTTGTTGAGGAAGTGCTGCGTACGCTCGGCACGATGGTTGATGTCGCCGAAGAACTCTTCTTTCTTGCAGTCTTCGATGATCTTGCCGGCGTCCATGAAGATGACGCGGTCAGCCACTTTGCGGGCGAAGCCCATTTCGTGGGTCACGCACATCATGGTCATGCCCTCGTGGGCCAGTTGCACCATCACGTCGAGTACTTCGTTGACCATTTCCGGGTCCAGTGCCGAGGTCGGTTCGTCGAACAGCATGACGATCGGGTCCATCGCCAGCGCACGGGCAATCGCCACACGCTGTTGCTGGCCACCGGACAGTTGGCCCGGGTGCTTGTGGGCGTGAGCCGACAGGCCTACACGGTCCAGCAACTGCAGGCCTTTCTTGGTGGCCTCTTCCTTGCTGCGGCCCAGCACCTTGATCTGCGCGATGGTCAGGTTTTCGGTGATGGTCAGGTGCGGGAACAGTTCGAAATGCTGGAACACCATGCCCACGCGCGAGCGCAGCTTGGGCAGGTTGGTTTTCGGGTCGGCAATGGAAGTGCCGTCGACCACGATGTCACCTTTCTGGAACGGTTCCAGGGCGTTGACGCATTTGATCAGGGTCGATTTGCCGGAACCGGACGGCCCGCACACCACGATCACTTCGCCTTTCTTGACCTCGGTGCTGCAATCGGTCAGCACCTGGAAGTCGCCATACCACTTGTTGATGTTCTTGATGGAGATCATACGGTGATCCTTTTTTGCAGGCGCTTGACCAACTGCGAGGCGGCAAAGCTGATGATGAAGTACACGAGCCCTGCAAAGATCAGGAACTCATTGGAGCGGCCGATGATGTCGCCGCTGGCACGCGAAGCGTTGAGGAAGTCCACCAGGCCGACGGCGTAGACCAGCGAGGTGTCCTGGAACAGGATGATGCTCTGTTGCAGCAACAGTGGCGTCATCTTGCGGAACGCCTGCGGCAGGATGATCAGGCGCATCATCTGGCCGTAAGTCATGCCCAGTGCCTTGGCGGCACCCATCTGGCCCTTTGGAATCGACTGCACGCCGGCCCGGACGATTTCGCAGAAGTACGCCGCTTCGAACATCATGAAGGCCACGATGCACGAGGTGAACGCGCCGATCGGGGTGTCCTCGCCAGTGATCCAGCGCAGCACGAACGGCACCGCCAGGTAGAACCAGGTGATCACCAGCAGCAGCGGAATCGAACGGAAGTAGTTGACGTAGGCACCGGCCATGTTCGACAGCAGCTTGCTGTGGGACAGACGGCACAGCGCTAGGATGGTGCCGAGGATGATCCCGCCGATGACGCCCATGGCCATCAGCTTGAGGGTCATGATCATGCCGTTCCACAGGCCCGGCAGGGACGGGACGATGCCCGAGAAATCGAATTCCATCATTTACCCCCTACGGAGATCAGGCCCGGAACGGCAACCTTCTTCTCGACCATGCGCATCAGCAGCATCAGGCTCATGTTCAGGGTGAAGTAGATCAGTGTGGCCAGGGTGAACGCTTCGAACAGGTTGGCCGAGAATTCGGCGGTCTGTTTGGTCTGCGCCAGCAACTCCATCAGGCCGATCAGCGAGGCCACGGACGAGTTCTTGAAGACGTTGAGAAATTCCGAGGTGAGCGGCGGAATGATGATCCGGTAGGCCTGGGGCAGCAGCACGTTCCAGTAGATCTGCGGCAGGTTGAAACCCATGGCGCGGGCCGCGGATTCCTGGCCTTTGGGCAGCGCCTGGATGCCGGTACGCACTTGTTCGCAAACACGGGCGGCGGTGAACAGGCCCAGGCACACGACGACGCTGAGGAAGGCCGAGGTGGTCGGGTTCAGGTCCTGCTTGTACCACTCCTGCAGGTCGGGCGGCAGCAGATCGGGCACCAGGAAGTACCAGATGAACAGCTGAACCAGCAGCGGCACGTTACGGAAGAGTTCGACGTAGCAGGTGGCGATGCCCGATACGATGCGGTTCGGCACGGTGCGCATGACACCCAGGATCGAGCCCAGTGTCAGGGCGATGATCCAGGCCGCGACGGCGATGCCGATGGTCCAGCCCAGACCGGAGATGAACCAGTCGAGATAGGTCTCGCTGCCCACGCCGGTGGACTTGAAGAACACGCCCCAGTCCCAGTTGTAATTCATTAGGGTCTCCCCTCAGATCAATCGATGTACAAGTACCCGCCTGGGGGAAAGTTCCGTCCCCACCCGATCTTGTCGATCGGGCACACGCGACCAGCTCGATAGCCACCGGTTCGAGTGTTTCCAGATATGCCAGCAGGAGGTGACAACTCCCGAAAGGGCAACGGCCCTTTCAGGAGATAAGGTTAGTCAGAAATCAGGATTTCTTTTCGTCAGCCGCTTTATCGGTCGGCGTGGCGATCAGGGCCTTGAGCTCGTTGCTCATCGGGAATTGCAGGTTCACGCCTTTAGGCGGTACTGGCTGCTGGAACCACTTGTCGTAGATCTTGTTGATCTCGCCCGATGCGTAGGTGGCCTTGATGGCGTCATCCACGACCTTTTTGAATGCCTCGTCGCCCTTGCGCACCATGCAGCCGTAGATCTCGTAGGACTGTGGTGTGCCGGTCACGGCCCAGTCGGCAGGCTTCTTGGCCTTGGCCATTTCGCCAGCCAGCAGTACGTCGTCCATCATGAACGCCACTGCGCGGCCGGTTTCCAGCATCTGGAAGGACTCACCGTGGTCTTTGGCGGAGATGACGTTCATGTTCATCTGCTTGTCGGCATTCATTGCCTTGAGGATGCGCTCGGACGTGGTGCCGGCGGTGGTCACGACGTTCTTGCCTTTCAGATCGTCGAAATCCTTGTAGGCCGAGTCTTTCTTGGACAGCAGACGGGTGCCGACTTCGAAGATGCCGACGGAGAAGTCAACCTGTTGCTGACGCTCGACGTTGTTGGTGGTGGAACCGCACTCCAGATCCACGGTGCCGTTCTGCACCAGCGGGATACGAGTCTGCGAGGTCACCAGGTTGTATTTGACCTGCAGGTTCGGCAGGTCCAGCTCTTTTTTCAGGGCATCGACGACTTTCAGTTGCAGGTCGTGGGAGTAGCCCATCGGTTTGCCGGAGGCATCCGCGATGTAGGAGAAAGGAATGGAAGCGTCGCGATGGCCCAGGGTGATGGTGCCGGACTCTTTGATCTTCTTCAGGGTGCCGGTCAGTTCGGCGGCGAAAACTGGCGTGCTGATCAGAGCGGCAGCAATGGCTGCGCCCAGGATATGGGGAACGATGCGCATCAAATTTTCCTCGACATTGTTTTTTTTATGGAGCCAGTTCATCGGCCCTTTTGTGCTGCAAAACACCTGAGCGCTATTGAGAGTGGGCGCAAAGGACATTCGTCGAAGAAGTGTAGAGCATGACTCGTGCCAGACCAGTGCGAATGGCTCAAATGATTGATTTATAAGGGAATTAAATATTTATTGCGCGAATATTGAGGCTTGATGATCCGGTTAACCGAACCGACTGGCAGGTCGCGTTCGGAAAACCGAATGGTGGTTGGGTGCTACCTGGCTGTCAGGGATATTTGCGCTTGTCCGGGGCGGGCGGGAAGTACTGGTACAACCAGGTCTCACTCAGCGTGCGGTCGTTGGTGCGGATGAACAGGCGCAGCTCGACGGGATCCACGCTGTCATTGGTCGGGTACCAGTCAAACAGGACACGGTAACCCTTGATGTCATCGAGCTTCAGGATGCTGAAATCCTTGACCTCGCCGTTCGAGCAGGTGACGACTGGCTCGATGCCCGCGCCTTCCGGCAAACGGTCCAGGCCGCCGCCCGTGAAGTCCACGGCGAAACGCCGGGCCCAGACTGGCGGGTAATGTTCGCCGGGCGCCCAGCCCTCGGTGAAACCGCCCATGCCGGATCGGGTGGCGTTTACCCGTGCCAGTGGCGTGCCGACCGGCGGCAGGGCACTCCAGTAGAGCTTGTAGCCGTAGTTCAGCGAGTCGCCGGCCGCCACCGGTTTTTTGGGGGTCCAGAAGGCGACGATGTTGTCCATGGTTTCGCCGGTGGTGGGGATTTCCAGCAGGTCGACCGAGCCTTCGCCCCAGGCAGTGGTCGGCTCGACCCACAGGCTCGGGCGACGGCTGTACCAGTCGACGGTGTCCTGGTAGCTGGCGAACTCATGATCGGTCTGCACCAGGCCGAAACCTTTCGGGTCCTTGTCGGCGAAGGCATTGAATTGCAGGGTCGCCGGATTGTTCAGCGGGCGGCAGATCCACTCGCCGTTGCCGCGCCACATGGCCAGGCGATCGGAGTCGTGGATTTGCGGGTGAATGGTGTCGCACATGCGGCGTTCGTGGGTGCCGCAGCTGAACATGCTGGTCATCGGCGCGATGCCCAGTTGATCGATGGCGGTGCGTGCATTGACGTGGGCGTCGACCTCCATCACCACGCGCTCGGCCTGGCAGTCGATATCGAAGCGGTAGGCACCGGTGGCGCTCGGCGAGTCGAGCAGGGCGTAGACCACGAAGCGGGTGCTGTCCTTGTCCGGTGTCTCGAACCAGAACTTGGTGAAGTCAGGGAATTCTTCGCGTTTTTTTGCGTAGGTGTCGATGGCCAGCCCGCGGGCCGACAAGCCGTACTGGCCAGTGGCGTCCACCGCACGGAAGTAGCTGGCGCCGAGGAAGGACACGACATCGTGCTTGTCCAGTTCCGGGGCCTTGAACAGCTTGAAGCCGGAGAAGCCCAGGTCGCCCTTGAGCTGTGCGGTGTCGACCGTGGTGTTGTCATAGTTGAACAGCGACGGGCGGAAATGCACCTCACGCGCCTGGCGGGTCTTGGGATCGACGCTGTACATGCGCACCGGCTGCTTGAAACCCATGCCGACGTGGAAAAACTGCACATCCAGCTGACCGTTCAGGTCATTCCACAAAGAGTGGTTGGCGTCGTAGCGGATCGCATTGAAGTTCTGCGGCGTCATGGTCGCCAGGGTCGGCGGCAATTGTTGCTTGGTGTCCTGGTAGCGGTTGCTGGCGAGCTGTTTGGCCTGGAGTTTCAGCGCCTCGAAGTCGAACGCGGTGGCCTCGCCATCAGCGGTGCCACCGCCGGCGGCCCAGGCCTGGGCCGCCAGCAGGCCCGTGGCGGACAAGCCGGTGTAGGCCGCGATGGCCATGGAGGCTTTGAGCAAATTCCTGCGGTGCATAAATACAACCTGTCGTGAGCAATCCCGCGCCGTTCCTGGCACGTGCTGGATCAGAAATATCGGTTCGGACATGCCTTCGGCCAAACGCAACGGACTTTTACACAGATGCCGGCTAGCTTAAACCGTTCGATTGCGGAGCAAAATTGATTGATGGCACGGCGCTGGCTCGGCAATGAAACAAGACATGTCGGGAAACAATTCCGACAGGGGTTTCTGATTTAGACGGCATTTCTGCTTTTTTCGACTAATTACTCTAAAAACTGCTTTTCAGCGCCCGGAATATTTCTATTCTGTGCACATGACCGGTTTATGCCCTTCGGGCCGGTGCGGTTCAGTTGGCATGAGGCGCTGCTGAAAAAGGGTTAGGGCGATGTGGTTTGTTGCAGTTTTCTTTGACGTATAGAGAAGGACATCGTCCATGTCGAAAGTACAAGGCATCACCGAAATGTTGGGAATCTTTCCGTGTCTGACCCTGGGGCGAAGAAGACGCCGGCTCAATAGCGAGGAAATGAAACTGGTGGAGCGTTATCGGGAACTGTCGGAGAGCGACAGGATTGCGATGAGGTATCTGGTGGATGCGATGAGGAGTGTTTCGCGGTTTTGAAAAATGAGGCATCCGGTCATTCCCGGATGCCCTCGTTTACCAGTCCCGGGAACGCTCGGATCGCTGATGCAATACGCGCAAGATTTGTACCTGGCCTTGGGAGAATCGGTAAGGGGCGATAAAGGGATAATGGCCAAGCACCAACTCCCGGACATCGGGCAGGCCTGAAGGCCTGCCCGAGCCGGGAAACTGTTTCAATTGGTCAAAGGATTGCAACATCGTGGAAATGATGTCGAGAGCGGCTTGTGCGCCAACTACCTTGCGGTAGTGCTCGTGGATGGTTTCGAGATCGCTATCGGCTTTTTCAGTCAGTACTACGCTCGGCACGTTTTGCCCACTTAGCCTTCACGGCATCCAGATCGGTGAGTTTCCCTGCGTCGGCATCGGCGATGCCGTCACTGATGGCTTGCAGATGCCAGGACTCGGCTTCCACATATCGAACCAATGCACGCTTGAGATGGTACTGACGATCTCTGTCGGTCGCGGCAGCCAGTAAATCCAGCTGCTGTGCCAATTGTTCTTCGACGCGAAAAGACAAAACGGGTGAGGCCATGATGGCTCTCCTAGGGTGTATACGTTGTAAACGACGTAAACACCCTAGGCCGAGTCGGGATTTTCGTCAACCGCTGGCGTGCATGGGCTGTACGAAACTCTAGTGTGGTAAATACCAACGGGAGAGAGGGATGTGTTGCCGGATGCTAATGCATCGAAATGCGGTTAACCCACTTCCCCCACCGCCCGATACGCCTCATCGATCGCCGCATGGGCATACGCGCTCCACGCTGCGTCCGAGTTGGCGATGCTCACTCGTCCCACTGGCTGACGCGCCAGTTCCATCAGTTTCTCGCTCTCATCGGCATCGTCGTACAGGCTGTTGGAGAAGTACGCGTAGCCGTGTGACCAGCGGTTGACGGTGATGGCGAGGATGTCGGTTTCGTGGTTGAAACCGCCAGGGCCGAGCATGCGTTGCAGTTGGTCGCGCAGTTGCGCTTCCAGTTGTTCGAAGCTCTGGCCGTACAAGCGGCCACGGCCGGCACGGGCCTGGTCGCGGGCGTTCATGCCGCTGTTGGGACTGGTAGGCACGTAGACCATGTGCAGGCCGATCGGCTGCGTCGGGTCTTTCGGGTGATCGTAGCCGCCCATGCTCACCGGGTAGTCGAGTTTGATGCGGCTGTAGGGTTGGGTCGCGGCGTAGATTTCGTGCACGCCGAGTTTCTGGAACGACTGCCAGTTGCGGATCACCACCTTGGTGTAGACCAGCGGGAACTTCACGTTCTGGCTCAGGGCGTGGGATTGCGCCGCGGGCAGGTCACGCAACAGGTACGGAATGATCATGTTGTAGCAGGCCATGATGCAGTGCTTGCCGCGCACCTGGCTGAGCTGGCCGCCACGGCTGTAGCCGACGTTCACGCCGCTGCCGACGTTGCGCACGCTCACGGCTGTGCTGTTGAGGCGAATGCGCACCGGGTTTTTGGCCTGGTCGAGTCTGGCGTAGTCGAACGGGGCGAGGACGATATCGTCCATGGTGTGCCCGGGCGCCACGGTCGGGATCAGGCTGCGCACCAGCAACCGGGCCAGCGAGGCGTTGCCGTCGGGGAAGTGGTAGATGTAGGGCTCTTCCATTTCCGCCTGGGCTTCTTCGCTGATTGGCTCCAGATTCATCGCACCGAAACCTGGGAAGCCGAACGAGTAGGCGTCGGACGCGGCGACCGCATCGATGCTCAGGGCCATGAAGTCGTTGGTGCGGCTCTGGAAATATTTCACTGCCTGAGCCGACAGGCCTGCATCCTTGAGCAGGAAGTCCTGGTAGCTGGTGGCTTCCAGGTGGGCGGTTTTTTCCTCGGAGGTTTTACCGGCCAGGTAATCCTTCGGCGTCATGTGCAAGGCGATCAACGCCTGGCGGTCGGCTTCCGGCAGCGGGAAATCGTTGATGAACTCCGCGATGGAGCGGGCGTGCAATTGGTCGGGGGCGATGTCGTCGGCCACCATCGGCGTCGGGTCGCCGGTGACCAGTTTGTCTTCACCGAAGTTTTCCTTGTCGAAGAACACCCCGCGGGACAGGCCCAGGCCCGGGTAGAACTGGCGATCGAAGGCTGTCTCGAAGCGCTTGATGTTCACCCCGAGTTTCTTCAGCAGGCCGTTCACTTCCTTGCTGTACAGGTGATTCGGCGACTGGAAGGCTTCACTGCCGCCGTAGCCGATGATCATGCGACCACCGGCGGAAAATTCGTTGCGCTTGGCGTGACCGCCGAAGTCGTCGTGGTTTTCCAGAATCAGGATGCGTGCCTTCGGATGTTTCTCACGATAGAACCACGCAGCGGACAGACCGCTGAGTCCGCCTCCTACCACCACCAGGTCATATTCCTCGGTGATCGGCAGCTTGTCGGTGTCGAAGACCTTTTTCTCCCAGCCCATCTGGTGGGCCATTTCGAACGAGCCGACGTGGCTGCCCCGCAGGCCGGTGAGGGCAGGTGGGTAGTAACGCCCGTCGGGAGCGGCCTGGAGAAGTTGCAGAGGGGTCATGCCGGCAGCGATGGTGACAGCGACGCCGTTGAGGAAGTCGCGGCGGGTGATATCCATGTTCAATCCTTGTAGGTTTCTTTAGATCGCCCCGGCGCCACAACGGCACCGGGGCGAATGCCGTTACCGGCTGACTTTCCAGGCATCGCCCGCAGGGGCGCTGCCGTGGTCATAGGGTTTGGCGATCCACATGTAGAGCAGGCCCAAACCAATCACGATGGCGGTACTCAGTACCATCGCGTAGTTGATGTACCACGCGGCATCCGGCGTACGTGGCCAGGCCATGTTGACGATGGCACCGACACCATAGACCAGCGCGCCGATGTTCACTGCCCAGCCCCAGGCACCGAGGGTGAATTTGCCGCTCGGCTTCCAGCCCTTCATGCGTGCGTACAGGGCTGCGAGCACGATCATCTGGAACGCCAGGTAGATGCCGATCGCCGCGAAGCTGACGATGGTGGCGACCGCGTCCTGCAGGAAGAAGCCGAGGATGATGATGAGTGCCGGCAGGACGCCAGACACGAACAGCGCGGCAACTGGAACCTGAGTCGCAGGGGAAATCTTCTTCAGCAGTCGGCTGCCGATGACCATTTCATCACGGGCGTAGGAATACAGCAGGCGACTGGCCGCCGCTTGCAGGCTGATCACGCAGGAGATGAAGGAAATCATCACCACGCCCATCACGACTTTCGAACCCACCGGGCCGAACGCGTTGTCGAGGATGGTGGTGACCGGGTCCTTGTCGGTGCCGTTGATCACGGCCTGCATGTCCGGCACGGCCAGGATCAGCGCCAGGCAGGCGAACATCGCCGCGATGCCGCCGATGTAGATGGTCATGCGCATGGCCACCGGGATTTTCTTGCTCGGGTTCGGGGTTTCTTCGGCCACGTCGCCGCAGGCCTCGAAGCCGTAGTACAGGAACATCCCCGCCAGCGAAGCGGTGAGGAACGCCGGCAGGTACGAGCCGTCGACGCTGATATCGAAGGTGTTGAACAACACGCTGATCGGTTGATGACGCTCGAAAATCAGCAGGTAGACGCCAACGATGACTGCACCGATCAGTTCGCAGAGGAAGCCGAACATGGCGATCCGCGCCAGCGTCTTGGTGCCGCTGAGGTTGACCAGGGTGGCGAACAGCGTCAGGAACAGGGCGATGATGATGTTGGTGTTGTTGCTCGGCTCAAAGCCCATCATGGCGGCGAGGTACGGACCGGCACCCACGGCAACCGCCGCGATGGTCACGCACAGGGCGATGGAGTAGATCCAGCCCACCATCCACGCCCAGCGCTTGCCCACCAGACGACGGGCCCACGGGTACACACCGCCGGAAATCGGGAACTGCGAAACCACTTCGCCGAAGATCAGGCACACCAGCAACTGGCCGCAACCGACCAGCAGGTACGCCCAGAACATCGGCGGCCCGCCTGCGGCCAGGCACAGGCCGAACAGGGTATAGACCCCGACGACCGGAGACAGGTAGGTGAAGCCCAGGGCGAAGTTTTCCCACAGGCTCATGCTGCGATTGAAGTTGGAGGTGTAACCCAGTTTGCGTAGCTGTTCGGCATCGCTGTCGGCAACGGCTGCAGAGAAATCGGGTGATGCACTCATGTGTGTTTGCTCCGGAAAATCGGCAGATTTCGGATGTCCGAAACCGTGACGGGGCCTTGAGGGCACCGCCCGGATCGGTGGTTATTGTTTTGTCTTCTTTGAGGTGGAACCTGGTGGTGCGTACTGCCGGTTTCTGCCTTGAAACCGGGGGGGACTCATTCCCTGTAGGAGCGGGTGCCCGCTTGCGGCCTGCTCGCGAAAAAACCTGAGGACACCGCGGGGCGTCAGAATTCCCGCGTCATCGTTGACGGCCATCGCGAGCATGCTCGCTCCTACAGGCGATGCTTTTTTAGTGCTTGAACATCACATGCCGTACGACGGTGTAGTCCTCCAGTCCGTACATGGACATGTCCTTGCCATAGCCGGACAGTTTCTGACCGCCGTGGGGCATTTCGCTGACCAGCATGAAGTGCGTATTCACCCAGGTGCAGCCGTACTGCAAGCGCGCCGACAGGCGATGGGCGCGGCCGACGTCGGCGGTCCACACCGACGACGCCAGGCCGTAGTCCGAGTCGTTGGCCCAGCCCAGCACTTGAGCTTCATCGCTGAACCTGGTCACTGACACCACCGGTCCGAACACTTCGCGACGGACAATTTCGTCATCCTGCTGCGCGTCGGCCAGCACCGTCGGTTCGAAGAAGAAACCATTGCCCTCGACCGCCTTGCCGCCGGTGATCAGACGAATGTGCGGCTGGGCGATGGCGCGCTCGACGAAACTGGCCACGCGGTCGCGGTGTTGCGCGGTGATCAGCGGGCCGAGTTCGGTCGATGGATCATCCTGCAAGCCGTACTTGATGCTGCTGACGGCGGCGCCGAGCTTCTCGACGAATTTCTCGTAGATGCCGGCCTGGGCGTAGATGCGGCAGGCGGCGGTGCAGTCTTGCCCGGCGTTGTAGAAACCGAAGGTGCGGATACCTTCGACGGCGGCATCGATGTCGGCGTCGTCGAAGATGATCACCGGAGCCTTGCCGCCCAGTTCCATGTGCATGCGTTTGACGCTGTCGGCGGTGCTGGAAATGATGTTCGAACCCGTGGCGATCGAACCGGTCAGCGACACCATGCGCACTTTCGGGTGGGTGACCAGCGGGCTGCCGACGCTGGGGCCACGGCCGAACACCAGGTTGAGTACGCCGGCCGGGAAGATGTCCGACGCCAGTTCGGCCAGGCGCAGGGCCGTCAGGGGCGTCTGTTCCGACGGCTTGAGTACCACGGTATTACCGGCGGCCAGGGCCGGGGCGATTTTCCAGGCGACCATCATCAGCGGGTAGTTCCATGGCGCGATGGAGGCGATCACACCCACCGGGTCGCGGCGGATCATCGAGGTGTGGCCAGGCAGGTACTCGCCACCGGCCGAACCGCTCATGCAGCGGCTGGCGCCAGCGAAGAAGCGGAACACATCGGCAATCGCCGGAATCTCGTCGTTCAACGCGGCGCTGTAGGGCTTGCCGCAGTTGTCCGATTCCAGCTTGGCCAGTTCTTCGCCATGGGCTTCGATAACATCGGCGAGCTTGAGCAGCAGCAGGGCGCGCTCTTTGGGCGGGGTCTGCGACCAACTGTCGAACGCGGCGTCGGCGGCACGCACGGCGGCATCGACCTGGGCTTCGCTGGCTTCGTTGATTTCCACCAGCACACGACCCAGCGCCGGGTTGAACACCGGTTGGGCCGGGCCTTCGCCGTCTTGCAAGTGGCCGTTGATCAAGAGTTTGGTTTGCATGGCATTTGTCCTCTTCAAAGCAGATCTTGTTTTGAAACCAGCCCCTGTGGGAGCGAGCCTGCTCGCGAAAGCGGTGTGTCAGCCGACATCAATGTTGGATGAGATGGCCTCTTCGCGAGCAGGCTCGCTCCCACAGGGGGTAGTTGTTGTCAGTTACGAAGTTATTTACCGCCGCTGCCCGCAACGCTTTCGCCGCCACGGGTCAGGTAATAGGCGCCAAGGATCGGCAGCATGGTCACGATCATCACCAGCATCGCCACGACGTTGGTCACCGGCACGTCCCGTGGGCGGCTGAGCTGGTTGAGCAGCCACAGCGGCAGGGTGCGTTCATGGCCGGCGGTGAAGGTGGTGACGATGATTTCGTCGAACGACAGCGCGAACGCCAACATGCCGCCGGCCAGCAACGCCGAACCGAGGTTCGGCAGGATGATGTAGCGGAAGGTCTGCCAGCCGTCGGCGCCGAGGTCCATCGAGGCCTCGATCAGGCTGTGGGAGGTGCGGCGCAAACGGGCGATGACGTTGTTGTAGACGATCACCACACAGAAGGTCGCATGGCCGACGATGATGGTGAACATCCCCGGCTCGATGCCTAGGGTCTTGAAGGTCGCCAGCAGCGCGATCCCGGTGATGATCCCCGGCAGGGCAATCGGCAGGATCAGCATCAGCGAGATGCCTTGCTTGCCGAAGAAGTCCCGACGGTACAACGCGGCGGACGCCAGCGTGCCGAGGACCATGGCGATCACGGTGGCAATCGAGGCGATCTGCAACGACAGCTTGATGGCTTCGAGCACATCCGGCCGCGAGAACGCCACGCTGAACCAGTTCAGGGTGAAGCCCTTGGGCGGAAAGCTGAACGCTGCGTCTTCGGTGTTGAAGGCGTACAGGAAGATGATCAGGATCGGGAAGTGCAGGAACACCAGCCCGCCCCAGGCTGCTATGCGCAGGCCCAGCGAAGCTTTTTCAGAGTGCATCGAAGGCCCCCAGACGTTTGACGATGGACAGGTAGATGGCGATCAGCACGATCGGCACCAGGGTGAAGGCGGCGGCCATCGGCATGTTGCCGATCGCGCCTTGCTGGGCGTACACCATGCTGCCGACGAAGTAGCCGGGCGGGCCGACCAGTTGCGGCACGATGAAGTCGCCCAGGGTCAGCGAAAACGTGAAGATCGAACCGGCGGCAATGCCCGGGATCGACAGCGGCAGAATCACTTGCATGAAGGTCTGGCTCGGCTTGGCACCGAGATCGGCGGAAGCCTGCAGCAGCGATGGCGGCAGGCGTTCCAGCGAGGCCTGGATCGGCAGGATCATGAACGGCAGCCAGATGTAGACAAACACCATGAAGCGCCCCAGGTGCGAGGTCGACAAGGTACTGCCGCCCACCCCCGGAATGCCCAGCACGAATTGCAGGAACGGCTCCAGCCCCAGGTGCTGCACGAACCATTGCGCCACGCCGCCCTTGGCCAACAGCAGCGTCCAGGCGTAGGCCTTGACGATGTAGCTGGCCCACATCGGCATCATCACCGCGATGTAGAAAAACGCCTTGGTCTTGCCCGTGGTGTAGCGCGCCATGTAGTAGGCAATCGGGAACGCGACGACGGCGCTGGCGATCGACACGACAATCGCCATGCCCAGGGTGCGCAGGATGATGTCGAAGTTCGACGGCTGGAACAGCGCGGTGAAGTTCGCCAGGGTCAGGTCGGGGGTGACCGCCATGGTGAAGTCATCGAAGGTGTAGAAACCTTGCCACAGCAGCGTCAGCAACGAGCCGAGATAGATCGCGCCGAACCAGATCAGCGGCGGTACCAGCAACATCGACAGGTACAGGTTCGGCCGGCGATACAGCAGGTTGGAGAACCGGCGCAAAGGCGAGCCGCCCGCCTGGGTTTGAGAGATAGCCAAGGTGTTCATGTCACACCCCGCCCGCAACGGTGTCATGCAACGGGATCATGGCTTCGCGTGCCCAACGGGCGCTGATGCGCTGGCCGGCCTGGTGTTGTGCACTGGTGTCCAGCCACTGATTGTTGGCCTTGCTGATGTTCAGGGACTGGCCGTTATCCAGTTTCAGCTCGTAGCGGGTGGCGCTGCCCTGGTACTGGATATCGTGCAGCAAGCCGCTGACTTCGATTTCGTGGCTGGCCAGCGGACCCTCGGCGAAACGCACGTGTTCCGGACGAATCGAGAACGGCTGCGGATTGCCGCTGAGCTGCCTGGCCAGGTCACCGCGGATCACGTTGGAGGTGCCGACGAATTCCGCGACGAAGGTGGTGGCCGGTTTCATGTACAGGTTGCGCGGGCTATCGACCTGTTCGATGCGGCCCTTGTTGAACACCGCCACGCGGTCGGACATCGACAGCGCTTCGGTCTGGTCGTGGGTGACGAAGATGAAGGTGATGCCGAGCTGGCGTTGCAGCTTTTTCAACTCACTCTGCATTTGCTCGCGCAGCTTCAGGTCGAGCGCACCGAGGGGTTCGTCGAGCAGCAGCACCCGGGGGCGATTGACCAAGGCACGGGCCAGGGCCACTCGCTGGCGCTGACCACCGGAGAGTTGCACCGGCTTGCGGTCGCCATAGCCGCCGAGTGCGACCATCTCCAGGGATTCTTCAGCGCGCTTGAGGCGCTCGGCCTTGGCGATGCCTTTGACCTTCAAACCGTAGGCGACGTTGTCGCGAACGTTCATGTGCGGGAACAGCGCGTAATCCTGGAACACGGTGTTCACGTCGCGCTGGTACGGCGGCAGGCCGGCGGCCTCTTCGCCATGAATCCGGATGGAACCTGCGCTCGGCTGTTCAAAGCCGGCGATCAGGCGCAAACAGGTGGTCTTGCCCGAGCCGGAAGGCCCCAGCATGGAGAAGAACTCGCCGTCCTGGATGTCGATGGAAACCCGGTCTACGGCTTTCACTTCGCCGAATTGACGGGAAACGTTGGTGAACTGGACTGCAAGCGTCATGGTGCGGTGCTCCAAGAAGGCGAAGGCCGTCGCAGCGGCCCTGCCTGGACTTCTGAAAAAACTGAATCAAGATCGCGTCGGTGTAGCTGGAATACTTACTGTGGCGAGGGGGCTTGTCGGACCGCCGCACCGCCCCGTTCGGCTGCAAAGCAGTCGTAAAACCAGATACCGCGATTTTCCAGCGAGATCGCAGTGGTTGGTTTTGGGGCGGCTTTGCCGCCCAACGGGGGCAAGCCCCCTCGCCACAAAAGCCCTACAGGCGCATAGAGGGTGGGTTATCGGCCGCCCATGATCGCGATGTAGTCCTGGGTCCAGCGGCTGTACGGCACGAACTTGCCGCCTTCAGCCTGCGGGGTTTTCCAGAAGGCGATCTTGTCGAACTGGTCGAAACCGTTGGTCTTGCAGCCTTCGGCGCCGAGCAGTTCGCTCTCCTTGCACGCCGCCGGAACCGCCGGCAGCGAGCCGAACCACGCCGCTACGTCACCCTGGACTTTCGGCTGCAGCGACCAGTCCATCCACTTGTAGGCGCAGTTCGGGTGCTTGGCCTCGGTGTGCATCATGGTGGTGTCGGCCCAACCGGTGGCGCCTTCCTTCGGAATGGTCGAGGCGATTGGCTGTTTCTCGTTCATCAGGCCGTTGACCTGATACGGCCAGGCGCCGGAGGCAACCACGCCTTCGTTCTTGAAGTCGCTCATTTGTACGGTGGTGTCGTGCCAGTAGCGGTGAACCAACGGCTGCTGCGCGCGCAGCAGGTCGAGCACGGCCTTGTACTGGGCTTCGGTCAGTTCGTAGGGGTTCTGGATGCCCAATTCCGGCTTGGCGGTTTTCAGGTACAGCGCCGCGTCGGCGATGTAGATCGGGCCGTCATAGGCCTGTACGCGGCCCTTGTTCGGCTTGCCGTCCGGCAGGTTTTCCGCGTTGAACAACACGCCCCAGGTGGTCGGCGCGGTCTTGAATACGTTGGTGTTGTACATCAACACGTTCGGGCCCCACTGATACGGGGTGCCGTAGACCTGCTTGTTGACCACGTACCAGGGTGCATCCTTGAGGCGCGGGTCGAGGTTTTTCCAGTTCGGGATCAACGCGGTGTTGATCGGTTGCACACGCTTGCCGACGATCAGGCGCAGGGAGGCGTCGCCGGAGGCGGTGACCAGGTCATAACCGCCCTTGGCCATCAGGCTGACCATTTCATCGGAGGTGGCGGCGGTCTTGACGTTGACCTTGCAGCCGGTTTCCTTCTCGAAACCGGTCACCCAGTCGTAGGCCTTGTCGCTCTCGCCACGTTCGATGTAGCCGGGCCAGGCCACAATATCCAGTTGGCCTTCGCCCGCCCCGACAGCTTTGAGCGGCTCGGCGGCCTGGACACTGGCGCTGGCCAGCAGCGCGGTGGTGATTGCACTGAGCAGTGCGGTCTTGTGCACGAACATGGGAATTCCCTCTTCTTTAAATTATGGTCGGGGCAGTGGGCTCGGTTAAGCGTGTTGCTGATTGTTATTGTTAGCGTAGCTGCAAGTTTCGAGCTTCAAGCTGCAAGAGAAACGCAGGTCCGCACCTGCCTTGCAGCTTGTGGCTTGAGACTCAAAGCTCCTGTCCATGGCGGGCCATGATGTGTCGCACCACGCTGTAGTCCTGAAGCGAATCGCTGGACAGGTCCTTGCCGTAGCCCGAGCGCTTCAGGCCGCCATGGGGCATTTCGCTGACCAGCATGAAATGGCTGTTGATCCAGGTGCAGCCGTACTGCAAGCGCGCCGCGACCTGCATGGCCTTGTCCAGGTTCTGGGTCCACACCGACGACGCCAGGCCGTATTCCGAGTCGTTGGCCCAGTCCACCGCTTGTTCCAGCTCATCGAAGCGGGTCACGGTAACCACCGGCCCGAACACTTCGCGCTGGACGATCTCATCGCCTTGCTTGCAACCGGCCAGCAGGGTCGGCTGGTAATAGAAGCCGGCGCCGGAATGCACGGCTGCACCGGTCACCCGCTCGATGTGCGGCTGGCTGAGGGCGCGCTCGACAAAACTGGCCACGCGGTCGCGCTGACGAGTGCTGATCAGCGGGCCGATTTCGTTGTCGGCGTCGCGTTTACCGGCAAAACGCAGACTGCCGACGGCTGCGCCCAGTTCGGCGACCAAGCGGTCATGAATCCCGGCCTGGGCATAAATGCGGCAGGCAGCGGTGCAATCCTGGCCCGCGTTGTAATAGCCGTAGGTGCGCACGCCTTCGACCACGGCCTGGATGTCGGCGTCGTTGCAGACGATCACCGGGGCCTTGCCGCCGAGTTCGAGGTGGGTACGTTTGAGGGTTTTCGAGGCGGCCTGGAGAATCTTCTGGCCGGTGACGATATCGCCGGTCAACGACACCATGCGGATCTTCGGATGGCTGACCAAGTGGCTGCCGACGCCTTCGCCGCCGCCGCAAACGATGTTGATCACACCCCGTGGCAGGATCTCGGCCAGCGCGGGCGCCAGGGCCAGGATCGACAACGGCGTGTGTTCCGACGGCTTGAACACCAGGGTGTTGCCGGCGGCGAGGGCCGGGGCGATTTTCCACGCGGCCATCATGATCGGGTAGTTCCACGGCGCAATCGACGCCACCACCCCGATAGGATCGCGCCGGACCATGCTGGTGTAACCCGGCAGGTATTCGCCACTGAGCTGGCCGGTCTGGCAGCGTACGGCACCGGCGAAGAAACGGAACACGTCGACCGTGGCGTTCAGGTCATCCTGACGGGCCAGGTGCAACGGCTTGCCGCAGTTCATGGATTCGAGGCGGGCGAGCAGGTCGGCGTTTTTTTCGATGGCGTTGGCGATGTCCAGCAACAGATTCGAACGCTGCTGTGGCGTGGTGCGCGACCAACCGGCAAAGGCACGGTGGGCGGCGAGGATGGCTGCTTCGACTTGCTCGGTGCTGGCTTCGGCGATCTGTGTGATGACTTCGCCGGTGGCCGGATTGAGAATCGGCTCGACACAGCCTTGACCGGCGACTAATTCACCATCAATCAACAATGCGGTGAACAACGGGGTCTGCGCGCCAGCCATTTTTCGGGTTCTCTTTTGTGTGGCTTCTTGTGTAGACATGGCAGTGCTCCCTGCGACAGGGGCCCGGCCGTCTTTATTAGATGTAACAAGACTAGTTCGCAGGCCCGAGGACAACAAATATTAAATACTGAAGGTGGCGTTCGATTAAATCGATGGCTTGCGCCCGCCGTGGGGTTGCTCGCGGGCAACGGTGAGAAACGGGTCCACCAGCGCCGGCCGCGCTGTACCGCGTCGCCAGGCGAGGCCGACATCCAGGGTCTGGCTGAGGTCGGCAATCGTCCGCGCTTCGATGATGTCGCCCTCCAGCGACCATGGGCGATACGTCATATCGGGCTGGATCGACACGCCCAATCCGGCAGCCACCAGGCTTCGCACCGCTTCGGTCGAGGCGGTGCGCAGGGTGATGCGCGGTTGCAGCGAGGCTGCCGACCACATGCGCTGGGCGTTGCGGTCCATTTCGTCGACGTTCAATTGAATCAAGGGTTCGCGGGCGACGTCGGCGAGGTTGATGCTGTCGTGTTCCAGTAGCGGGTGCTGGGCCGGCAGCCATAGCCGGTGCGGGGAGTGGGTCAGCACTTCGGTCTGCAAGGCGTGACGGTCTTCGAGGTTGGAGAGGATCAGTACGCCGACATCGATCTCGCCGCTGACCAGCAAATGCTCGATGTACGGGCGCTCATCTTCCATCACGCGGATTTCCACGTTGGGGTAGGCGCGCTGGAAACGGGTGAGCAGGTCCGCCAGGTAATAACCGGCAACCAGGCTGGTTACACCGACGATCAACTGCCCGGCGACCTGGTCGGTGCTCTGTTGCAGGCTGCGCTTGGCGTTATCCACGGTGGCCAGGATCAAGTGCGCCTGACGCAGGAATTGATGGCCCTGGTGGGTCAGGGTCATGCCCTTGGCGTGGCGGCTGAACAGGCTGACACCGATTTCCTCCTCCAGTTGCTGGATCGCCAGAGTCAGGGTCGACTGGGAAATGAACGCGGTTTGTGCGGCGGCCGAGATCGAGCCGGTTTCGGCCACGGCGATGAAATGACGGATCTGACGCAAGGTCATCATGGGAAAGCACCCGGTGGGCTGTTTTTATCGATTCGAGAGAGTGTATATCGTTTTTTTGAAACGCTGCTTGATGCCGCAGGATTCAAGCGGCAAGGAGAAAGGCCTGGAGCAAGGCTTGAGAAGCAGGTTCGCCAGGCTTCGCTGTAGCCCTGTAGGAGCGACACCTCGGGGCATCAGGCAGCCAGCGTCATCGTTGACGACCATCGCGAGCATGCTCGCTCCTACAGTTCACCCGGTCTGCGTTTCAGCCGAGATCTCTGTGGGAGCGGGTGCCCGCTTGCGGCAGGCTCGCGATGGTGTTTTCAGCCATATCCCCCCCTTTTTTCAACGGGATGAGAAGTGGCACGCAACCGTCTTATTAATGAGACACCGCCCTCGGCTATACTCCCCGCATTTCGAATCAGGACCGAGGATCGACTGTGAAGAACTGGACGTTGCGCCAACGCATTTTGGCGAGCTTTGCGGTAATTATCGCCATCATGTTGCTGATGGTGGTCCTCTCCTATTCGCGGTTGCTGAGGATCGAAGCGAGCGAAGACAGCGTTCGCGATGACGCATTGCCGGGGCTTTACTACAGCTCGATGGTTCGCAGCGCCTGGGTCGACGCTTTCCTGCAGACTCAGGAAATGCTCGGCTTCAAGGAAGGGCAGGGCATCAGCAGCGAAGACGCCGCGGACTTCAAAGTCTTCGAGGCGCGCCTGCAGGAACAGATGAACAACTATCGCAACACTGTCACGACCGATGAAGACAAGGTCGAATATGCCGCTTTCCTGCAAAAGCACGAGGAGTTCAACAGGATCCTGGCCTCTGTGCTCGAACTGCACAGCCGCAACCAGCAAGCTGAAGCGCTCAAGATGTTCAACGAGCAACTGACCCCGGCCTGGACCGCCGGCCGGATGAAACTCAACGACATCATTCGCGAAAACAAGGCAGTGGCCGATCGTGACATCGCCGCCATCGACGAAGCGGTATTCGCGGCCAAGATCAGCATGGGCATTTCCCTGCTGGTGGCGGTGCTGGCCGCCGGTCTTTGCGGCCTTTTGTTGATGCGCGCCATCATGTCGCCAATGAACCGCATCGTGAATATTCTGGAAATCATGCGCACCGGTGACCTCAGCAATCGCCTGAACCTGGAGCGCAAGGACGAATTCGGCGCCGTGGAAACCGGCTTCAACGACATGATGACCGAGCTGACCTCGCTGGTATCCCAGGCCCAGCGTTCGTCGGTGCAGGTGACCACGTCGGTCACCGAGATCGCCGCGACGTCCAAGCAGCAGCAAGCCACCGCCACCGAAACCGCCGCCACTACCACGGAAATCGGCGCGACCTCCCGTGAAATCGCCGCCACTTCCCGGGATCTGGTGCGCACCATGACCGAGGTCTCCACCGCCGCCGACCAGGCTTCCGTGGCCGCCGGTTCCGGGCAGCAGGGCCTGGCACGCATGGAGGAAACCATGCATTCGGTGATGGGGGCGGCCGATCTGGTCAATGCCAAGCTGGCGATCCTCAATGAGAAGGCCGGCAACATCAATCAGGTGGTGGTGACCATCGTCAAGGTCGCCGACCAGACCAACCTGTTGTCGCTCAACGCCGCCATCGAGGCCGAGAAGGCAGGGGAATACGGGCGCGGTTTTGCCGTGGTCGCCACCGAAGTGCGGCGTCTGGCGGACCAGACGGCGGTGGCAACCTATGACATCGAACAAATGGTGCGCGAAATCCAGTCGGCGGTATCGGCCGGGGTCATGGGCATGGACAAATTCTCCGAAGAAGTGCGGCGCGGCATGTCAGAGGTGCAGCAGGTCGGTGAGCAGTTGTCGCAGATCATCCATCAGGTCCAGGCGCTGGCGCCGCGGGTATTGATGGTCAACGAAGGCATGCAGGCCCAGGCCACTGGTGCCGAGCAGATCAACCATGCGCTGGTGCAGTTGGGCGATGCCAGCAGCCAGACCGTGGAGTCTCTGCGTCAGGCCAGCTTCGCCATCGATGAGCTGAGCCAGGTGGCCGTCGGGCTGCGCAGCGGCGTTTCGCGATTCAAAGTCTGATGAGCGAAATCACGGCCAGGCGCTCTGTCGTGAAGCAGGCGCCGCATGCATTGTTCCTGGTGTTTCGCATCGGCAACGAGCGCTATGCCTTGAAGGCAGTCGAGGTGGCGGAAGTGCTGCCGCGCCTGCCCTTGAAGCCCATTGCCCATGCCCCTGCCTGGGTCGCCGGGGTGTTTGCCTATCGGGGCGTCGTGGTGCCGGTGATCGACCTGAGTGCACTGACGTTTGGTACGCCGGCACAGGGCCGTACCAGCACGCGACTGGTGCTGGTCAACTATCGCCCGGACGCAACCGCCGAGACACAGCTGCTCGGGCTGATTCTGGAGCAGGCGACCGATACCTTGCGCTGTGCCCCGGCGGATTTTCAGCCCTACGGCCTGGACAATCGGCAGGCGCCTTACCTGGGGCCGGTGCGCAAGGATGAGCAGGGCTTGCTGCAATGGGTGCGGGTCAGCGATCTACTGGACGATCAGGTTCGTGCTTTGTTATTCCCCTCGCCGCCACTGGATCCGGTGCTGCTGGAGGAACGCTCATGAACAGCGACCAGCGTTTTTTCGACTTCCTCAAGGAGCGTATCGGTCTCGACGTGACTTCCGTGGGGCCGGCGATCATCGAGCGCGCAGTGCGCCAGCGCGGCATCGCTGCGCAAACATCCTCGGCCGATGAGTATTGGCGCACCTTGCAGGGCTCACGGGACGAACAGCAGGCGTTGATCGAGGCGGTGATCGTTCCGGAAACCTGGTTTTTCCGGTATCCGGAGTCCTTCGCCACCCTGGCGAAACTGGCGAGCAAGCGACTGGCCGAGATCAACAATCTGCGTGCGCTGCGAATTCTCAGCCTGCCGTGTTCCACCGGAGAAGAACCTTACTCAATCGCCATGGCGTTGCTCGATGCAGGGCTCAAGCCGCACCAGTTCAAGGTCGACGGCATGGACGTCAGCCCGCTGTCGGTGGCAAAAGCCAGGTGCGCGTTGTACGGCAAGAATTCCTTTCGGGGTGATGACATTGCGTTTCGCGACCGTCATTTCACGACCGAAGGCGACGCCTACCGCCTGAACCCGCGTGTGCAGGAGCAGGTGCGCTTGCAGGTCGGCAATCTGCTGGACCCGGTCTTGCTGGCCGGCGAGCCGCCGTTCGATTTCGTGTTTTGTCGCAACCTTTTGATCTATTTCGACCAGCCGACCCAGAGGCAAGTGTTCGAAGTGCTCAAGCGCCTGACCCACGACGAAGGCGTGCTGTTTATCGGTCCAGCCGAAGGCAGTCTGCTGGGGCGTCTGGGGATGCGCTCGATCGGTATCGCGCAGTCCTTCGCGTTCAGTCGACAGGGGGCTGCCGACCCTGGACCTCTACCGGCATTCGTTCCAGCGCCATTGCCTGTGCCGCAACCACTGCGCAATCCGCCGCCTGCGCCAGTGCGCAGCCGCCCATTTGCCAGTGTCGTGCCGCTGGCTTCTGCACCGAAAACGTCCGGTACCGATACGGCCGTGCTGCTGGCGAACATCGCCACGCTGGCCAACGAAGGCAAAAGCGCCGAGGCAAGGGCCGCTTGTGAAAGCTATTTGCGCAGTCATGAACCGGTAGCCCAGGTGTTCTATTGGCTGGGGCTGCTCAGCGATGTCGCCGGCAACGTCCTGGAAGCCCAGGGTTTTTATCGCAAGGTGCTGTACCTCGAACCGCAACATCCCGAAGCGTTGATGCACCTGGCCGCATTGCTGCAGGCCCAGGGGGACGCGACGGGAGCCAGACGATTGCAGGAACGTGCCGCCCGCAGCGGGCGCGCCGCCGACAGTGAGCGTAAACGATGATTGCCTCCGACACCTTTAGCGTCACCCGGGATGCCCAGGCCATCGACGACTGCTGGAACCGTATCGGTATCCACGGCGACAAGTCCTGCCCGTTGCTGGCCGAACATATTCACTGCCGCAATTGTGCGGTGTATTCGGCGGCCGCCACACGCTTGCTCGATCGCTATGGGTTGCAGCAGGAAGATCGCGGGGCAGTGTCCGTCGCGGCCGAGAACGAGGTGAACACCCGTTCGCTGTTGATGTTTCGTCTGGGTGAGGAGTGGCTGGCTCTCGCGACCCGCAGTCTGGTCGAGGTGGCGCCACTGCAAGCGATTCACTCCTTGCCGCACCAGCGTTCCAGGGCCTTGCTCGGCGTGGCGAATGTACGCGGCGCGCTGGTCGCCTGCCTGTCGTTGGTAGAGCTGCTGGGGCTCGACGGCACCGTCAATGCGGTGTCCGGCGCGCGGGTCATGCCGCGCATGCTGATTATCGCGGCCCATGGCGGACCCGTGGTGGTGCCTGTGGACGAAGTCGACGGGATTCACGCCATCGACGAGCACATCCTCGATGCCGCGTCGCGCTCGGGTACCCAGGCCAGCGCCAGGTACACCCGTGGCGTGTTGCAGTTCAAAGGTCGCAGCCTGCGTTGGCTGGATGAAGAACAGTTGCTGTCGGCCGTGACCCGGAGCCTCACATGACCCCCGAGCAAATGCGCGACGCCTCCCTGCTGGAGCTGTTCAGCCTGGAAGCCGAAGCCCAGACCCAGGTGTTGAGCGCCGGCCTGCTGGCGCTTGAGCGCGACCCGACCCAGGCCGATCAACTTGAGTCGTGCATGCGTGCCGCGCACTCGCTCAAGGGGGCGGCGCGTATCGTCGGCATCGATGCCGGCGTCAGCGTCGCCCACGTCATGGAGGATTGCCTGGTCAGTGCCCAGGAAGGGCGCCTGTTGTTGCGCCCCGAACACATCGATGCGCTGCTGCAAGGCACCGATTTGCTGATGCGCATCGCCACGCCGAACAACAACCCGCAGGCCGCGGACATCGAGGCCTATGTGGCGTTGATGGCGCGGTTGCTGGACCCGGCGGCCCCTCTGGTTGCGCCTGCTGCAACGGTGATGGCTGAACTTCAATTAGAAGCGCCCGCGCCCAAGGTCGAGGCACCGGCACCTGTCGTCGAGCCCACACCGCCAGCCGCTGCGCGCAAGACCAGGCGCACCGCCGAAAATGGTGAACGCGTATTGCGTGTCACCGCCGAGCGCCTGAACAGCCTGCTCGATCTGTCGAGCAAATCCCTGGTGGAAACCCAGCGGCTCAAACCGCACCTGGCGACCATGCAGCGTCTCAAGCGCATGCAGAGCAACAGCCTGCGAGCCCTGGAGAGTCTCAACGTTCACCTCAAGGATCACGCCTTGAGCCTGGAAGCCCAGGAAGTGCTCGAGGATGCGCGGCGCTTGCTGGCGCAATCCCAGCAGTTGCTCATGGAGAAGAACGCCGAACTCGATGAGTTCGCCTGGCACGCCAGTCAGCGGGCGCAGGTGTTGTACGACACTGCTCTGGCCTGCCGCATGCGGCCGTTTGCCGATGTGCTGGGCGGGCAGGTGCGCATGGTTCGTGATCTGGGGCGCGACCTGGGCAAGCAGGTACGGCTGGAAATCGATGGCGAGAAGACTCAGGTCGATCGCGACGTACTGGAAAAGCTCGAAGCGCCGTTGACGCACTTGTTGCGCAATGCGGTCGACCACGGCATCGAAACCCCGGAGCAGCGCCTGCTGGCGGGCAAGCCGGCGGAAGGGTTGATTCGCCTGCGCGCCTCTCATCAGGCCGGTTTGCTGGTGCTTGAATTGAGCGATGACGGCAATGGCGTGGATCTGGAAAAAGTCCGTCGCAGCATCGTTGAACGCAATTTGTCCCCCGCGGAAACCGCCGCGCAGTTGAGCGAAGAGGAGTTGCTGACGTTCCTGTTCCTGCCCGGCTTCAGTCTGCGCGACACGGTCACCGAGGTGTCCGGTCGCGGCGTCGGCCTGGATGCGGTGCAGCACATGGTCCGGCAGTTGCGCGGCGCAGTGGTGCTGGAGCAGACGGCGGGCGAGGGGAGTCGTTTCCACCTCGAAGTGCCGCTGACCCTGTCGGTGGTGCGCAGCCTGGTCGTGGAGGTCGGCGACGAAGCCTACGCCTTTCCGCTGGCGCACATCGAGCGCATGTGCGATCTGGAGCCGACGGATATCGTGCAGGTCGAAGGCCGCCAGCACTTCTGGTACGAAGGCCGGCATGTCGGCCTGGTGGCGGCCAGTCAGTTGCTGCAACGCCCGGTCAGCCAGAACAGCGGTCAAACCTTGAAAGTCGTGGTGATTCGCGAGCGCGATGCGATCTACGGCGTGGCGGTGGAACGGTTTGTCGGTGAGCGGACATTGGTGGTGCTGCCGCTGGATGAGCGTCTGGGCAAGGTGCAGGACATTTCCGCCGGGGCCTTGCTCGACGACGGCTCGGTGGTGCTGATCGTCGATGTCGAAGACATGCTGCGCTCGGTGGAAAAACTGCTTAACACAGGGCGTCTGGAACGTATTGCCCGTCACGGCAGTCAGGTGGTCGAGGCGGCCCGCAAACGAATTCTGGTGGTGGACGATTCCCTGACCGTGCGAGAGTTGCAGCGCAAGCTGTTGCTCAATCGCGGTTACGACGTGGCGGTTGCGGTAGACGGCATGGATGGCTGGAACGCGCTGCGTTCGGAGGATTTCGATCTGCTGATCACCGACATTGATATGCCGCGCATGGATGGCATCGAACTGGTCACTCTGTTGCGTCGGGACACTCGCCTGCAATCGTTGCCGGTGATGGTGGTGTCCTACAAGGATCGTGAAGAGGACCGGCGTCGTGGACTGGATGCCGGTGCCGACTATTATCTAGCCAAGGCCAGTTTTCATGACGACGCCTTGCTCGATGCAGTGGTCGAGCTCATCGGAGGAGCACGGGCATGAGAATCGCAATCGTCAACGACATGCCCATGGCGGTGGAAGCCCTGCGCCGCGCCCTGGCATTCGAACCTGCGCACGAGGTGGTCTGGGTCGCCGGCAATGGCGCCGAGGCAGTGCGCCAGTGCGCGCAGGACACACCGGACCTGATTCTGATGGACTTGATCATGCCGGTGATGGATGGCGTGGAGGCCACGCGCCGGATCATGGCCGAGACCCCCTGTGCCATTGTCATCGTCACCGTGGATCGCCAGCAGAACGTGCACCGGGTGTTCGAGGCCATGGGCCACGGTGCGCTGGATGTGGTCGACACCCCGACCCTCGGCGCTGGCAATGCCCAGGAGGCGGCTGCGCCGTTGCTGCGCAAGATCATGAATATCGGCTGGCTGATCGGCGACAAGGGCAACCGTCCGCGCGCCGCGCCGGCACCGTTGCGCAGTTCGGGTTCACGCCAGAGTCTGATCGCCATTGGCTCATCCGCCGGTGGACCGGCGGCGCTGGAAGTCTTGCTCAAGGGGCTGCCCCGTGATTTCGCTCCGGCCATCGTGCTGGTACAGCACGTTGACCAGGTGTTTGCCGCCGGTATGGCCGAATGGCTCGGCAGTGCCAGCGGCCTCAACGTGCGCCTGGCCCAGGAAGGCGAGCCGCCGCAAAGCGGCACGGTATTGCTGGCTGGCACCAATCACCATATCCGCTTGCTGAAAAACGGCACGCTGGCCTATACCGCCGAACCGGTCAACGAGATCTACCGCCCCTCCATCGATGTGTTTTTCGAGAGCGTGGCCAGTTACTGGAGCGGTGATGCCGTGGGGGTTTTGCTCACCGGCATGGGGCGTGATGGCGCCCAGGGGCTTAAACTCTTGCGCCAACAGGGCTACCTGACCATCGCACAAGACCAGGGCAGCAGTGCGGTGTATGGCATGCCAAAGGCGGCCGCGGCCATCGACGCTGCCGCAGAGATTCGCCCGCTGGACAAGATAGCGCCACGATTGCTGGAGATTTTTGCAAAATGAGCAACTTTCCCTGCATTCCTGGCCCAGGCAGTACTCAGGTGACCGCACATGAATGAATTACAGCTCGACGACTTCAAGACCGACGAAAACGCCGCCATGGTGTTGCTGGTGGACGATCAGGCCATGATCGGCGAAGCCGTGCGCCGGGGTCTGGCGAACGAGGAGAATATCGATTTCCACTTCTGCGCCGACCCGCACCAGGCCATCGCCCATGCGGTGCGCATCAAGCCAACGGTGATCCTGCAGGATCTCGTCATGCCCGGCCTCGATGGCTTGAGCCTGGTGCGCGAGTACCGCAATCACCCGGCGACCAGGGACATTCCGATCATCGTCCTGTCGACCAAGGAAGACCCGTTGATCAAGAGCGCGGCCTTTGCGGCCGGGGCCAACGATTATCTGGTCAAGTTGCCGGACAACATCGAACTGGTCGCGCGCATCCGCTATCACTCGCGCTCCTACATGACCCTGCTGCAACGGGACGCGGCGTACCGCGCGTTGCGGGTCAGCCAGCAGCAGTTGCTCGACACCAACCTGGTGCTGCAACGCCTGATGAACTCCGATGGCCTGACCGGGTTGTCGAACCGTCGGCACTTCGATGAATACATGGAGCTGGAGTGGCGTCGTTCGCTGCGTGAACAGAGCCAATTGTCGTTGCTGATGATCGATGTGGATTACTTCAAGGCCTACAACGACAGTTTCGGCCACCTGGAAGGCGATGAAGCCCTGCGCAAGGTCGCCGCGGCGATCCGTGATGCCAGCGCCCGGCCTTCGGACCTGCCGGCCCGTTACGGCGGCGAAGAGTTCGCCCTGGTGCTGCCCAATACCTCGCCGGGCGGAGCACGGCTGGTGGCCGAGAAGCTGCGCCAGACCGTGGCGGCCCTGAAGATCCCGCATAATTCGCCGAACGAAGGGTCGAGCCTGACCATCAGCATCGGCCTGGCGACCGTCACCCCGACAGCCGGCAGCAATTGCCGAGAGCTGATCTCGGCGGCGGACAAGGGGTTGTATCTGGCCAAGCATAATGGGCGCAATCAAGTAGGCATCGGCTGACCTGCACTCTGTAGGAGCGAGCATGCTCGCGATGGAGGCCAACGATAACGCGGGGCATCAGGTTTCCAGCGTCATCGTTGACGACCATCGCGAGCATGCTCGCTCCTACAGGGGGCGGGGACGGACTGGCGGGAGGCGGTGTTTTCGACCAAGCGGGCTGCCGTTACCGGCCGTTTCCCGTTATACTCGCCGGCTTTCAAAAGTTCGCCAACGAGTGCTGCCCGTCATGGAAATCAACCCGATCCTGAACACCATCAAGGACCTGTCCGAGCGCTCCGAAACCATTCGGGGGTATCTTTGACTACGATCAAAAGCATGAGCGTCTGACCGAGGTCAATCGCGAGCTTGAAGATCCGAGTGTCTGGAACAAGCCTGAGTACGCCCAGGAGCTGGGCCGCGAGCGCTCTGCGCTGGCGCAGATCGTAGACACCCTGGACGAATTGTCCGGTGGCCTGGTCGATTCCCGCGAGTTGCTGGACATGGCTGTCGAAGAAAACGACGAAGGCGCTGTCGGCGATGTGGTCGCCGAACTGGCACGCCTCGAAGACGCCCTGGCCAAGCTGGAGTTCCGCCGTATGTTCAGCGGCGAGATGGACATGAACAACGCCTACCTGGACATCCAGGCCGGTTCCGGTGGCACCGAAGCCCAGGACTGGGCCAACATCCTGCTGCGCATGTACCTGCGCTGGGCCGACAAACGCGGCTTCGACGCGACCATCATGGAACTGTCGGCCGGTGAAGTCGCCGGGATCAAGGGCGCCACCGTGCACATCAAGGGCGAATACGCTTTTGGCTGGCTGCGGACCGAGATCGGCGTCCACCGCCTGGTGCGAAAGAGCCCGTTCGACTCCGGCAACCGTCGCCACACCTCTTTCTCCGCGGTGTTCGTTTCCCCCGAGATCGATGACAAGGTGGAGATCGAGATCAACCCGGCAGACCTGCGGATCGACACCTATCGTTCCTCCGGTGCCGGTGGTCAGCACGTAAACACCACCGACTCGGCCGTACGTATCACCCACGTACCGACCAACACCGTGGTCAGCTGCCAGAACGAACGTTCCCAGCACGCCAACAAGGACACCGCCATGAAAATGCTGCGGGCCAAGTTGTATGAGCAGGAAATGCAGAAACGCAACGCCGCGTCCCAGGCGCTGGAAGACACCAAGTCGGATATCGGCTGGGGTCACCAGATCCGTTCGTACGTACTCGATGCTTCGCGCATCAAAGACCTGCGCACCAACATCGAACGCAGCGACTGCGACAAGGTGCTCGATGGCGACATCGACGAATACCTGGAAGCCAGCCTGAAGTCCGGGCTGTAAAAGACGCAAAACAGGATCGGCTGAATCACTCGATCCCTGTAGGAGCCAGCACTGCTGGCGATCCCGGGCCGCAAGGCCCGGGGGCAACGAACCTGTGATGGAATATCTAAAGACATGAGCGACCTAGAACTCGACCCGCAAGCCCTGCAACAGGAAGAAAACTCCCTGATCGCCCTGCGCAAGGAAAAGCTTGCTGCCGAGCGCGCCAAGGGCAATGCCTTCCCGAACGACTTCCGCCGCGAAAACTACTGCGAGCAACTGCAGAAACAGTACGCGGACAAGACCAAGGAAGAGTTGGCAGAGGCTGCGATCCCGGTCAAGGTTGCCGGTCGCATCATGCTCAACCGTGGCTCGTTCATGGTGATCCAGGACATGACCGGTCGCATCCAGGTCTACGTCAACCGCAAGACCCTGTCCGAAGAAACCCTGGCCGCGGTGAAAACCTGGGACATGGGCGACATCATTGCGGCCGAAGGCACCCTGGCCCGTTCCGGCAAGGGCGACCTGTACGTTGAAATGACCGACGTGCGCTTGCTGACCAAGTCCCTGCGTCCGCTGCCGGACAAGCACCACGGCCTGACCGACACCGAGCAGCGCTATCGCCAGCGCTACGTTGACCTGATCGTCAACGAAGACGTGCGCCAGACGTTCCGCGTGCGTTCGCAAGTCATCGCCCACATCCGCAGCTTCCTGATGAAGCGTGACTTCCTGGAAGTGGAAACGCCGATGCTGCAGACCATTCCTGGCGGCGCGGCAGCCAAGCCGTTCGAGACTCACCACAACGCGCTGGACATGGAAATGTTCCTGCGTATCGCGCCGGAGCTGTATTTGAAGCGCCTGGTGGTTGGCGGCTTCGAAAAAGTGTTCGAGATCAACCGCAACTTCCGTAACGAAGGCGTTTCGACTCGTCACAACCCTGAATTCACCATGTTGGAGTTCTACCAGGCCTACGCCGACTACGAAGACAACATGGACCTGACCGAAGAACTGTTCCGCGAACTGGCTCAGCTGGTTCTGGGCAGCACCGACGTGCCGTACGGTGACAAGGTGTTCCACTTCGGTGAGCCGTTCGCGCGTCTGTCGGTGTTCGACTCGATCCTCAAGTACAACCCCGAACTGACCGCTGACGACCTGAACGACATCGACAAGGCCCGCGCCATCGCCAAGAAAGCCGGTGCCAAGGTGCTGGGCTTCGAAGGCCTGGGCAAATTGCAGGTGATGATTTTCGAAGAGCTGGTGGAGCACAAGCTGGAGCAGCCGCACTTCATTACCCAGTACCCGTTCGAAGTGTCGCCGCTGGCCCGTCGCAACGACGAGAACCCGAACGTCACCGACCGTTTCGAGCTGTTCATCGGTGGTCGTGAAATCGCCAACGCCTATTCCGAGTTGAACGACGCGGAAGACCAGGCCGAGCGCTTCATGGCCCAGGTGGCCGACAAGGACGCCGGCGACGACGAGGCCATGCACTACGACGCCGACTTCGTGCGTGCGTTGGAGTACGGCATGCCGCCAACGGCGGGTGAAGGTATCGGCATCGACCGCCTGGTGATGCTGCTGACCAACTCCCCGTCGATCCGCGACGTGATCCTGTTCCCGCACATGCGGCCGCAAGCGTAAGTGTTTCAATTAAAAAACCGCCTTTTCAGGCGGTTTTTTATTGCCTGTCTGGTACAAACGTATCAACTTGTTACTTTCATCTGAGAGGAAATACCTGTCGTGAATCGTGCAATAGCTCAAGAAGGTGCAGCGGGTATCGCCACTGCGGTCGCTGAAAGTGTTCAGTACCAGGGTCGCAAGGCCAGCCGACAGGGCAGCGAGCAGCGTCGACAGGACATTCTCGACGCCGCCATGCGCATTGTCGTGCGCGATGGCGTGCGCGCCGTGCGACATCGCGCGGTGGCCGCCGAGGCGCAAGTGCCATTGTCGGCGACCACTTACTATTTCAAGGATATCGATGATTTGCTCACCGATACCTTCGCCCAATACGTGGAGCGCAGTGCCGCCTACATGGGCAAGTTGTGGGTGAATAACGAAGGTCTGTTGCGTGACATGATCGCCAGTGGCGATGGCAGCCCGCAGGCGCGCTCGAAACTGGCGGACGATATTGCCCGGCTGATGACCGATTACGTTCACCGGCAACTGGTCAATCGCCGCGAACACCTGATGGCCGAACAGGCGTTCCGCCACGAGGCATTGCTCAACCCGCGCCTGGCCGAACTGGTGCGCTCGCATCAGCAAATCCTGTTGCAGGGCTCTTGCCAACTGTTCCAGGTGCTGGGCTCGCGCGAGCCGCATCAGGATGCCAAGGTGTTGACGGCGATTATCGGCCGGATGGAATATCAGGGGTTGCTCAACGTAGACGAGCCGGCTGCCGAAGAAGAAATGCTCGGGATCCTGACGCGCTATATGCACCTGGTGCTGGGGTCGGTGTAGTTTCTCCTGATTGGAGGCTACTCCTGTGGGAGCGAGCCTGTGGCGAGGGGGCTTGCCCCCGTTGGGTGGCGAAGCCGCCCCAAAACCAGTGATCCAGGTGAGACAGTCAGTCCGGATGCGCAGGTTTTACGACTGCTTCGCAGCCGAACGGGGGCAAGCCCCCTCGCCACAGGCTCACTCCCACAAGGGAGGGTGTCCAAGGGTGAGGTATGTTCATAGGGAGTGTTGAATGAAAGCCTGGCGTGTCGTTGTGATCGCCTTGTCGTTCCTGCTGCTCAGTGGCTGTCTGGTGGCCTTCAAGGAGCCGCTGCCTGCAAGCGAACCCGCGCCCAAAGGATTGCTCGGCAAATGGACCAGCACCAACGCCTGGGGCGAGGCGCTCAACCTCGAACTGAACCGCGTCGGTGACAACCGCTATCAGGCCGTCAGCTATTACCGGGCCAGGCCCCGGGAGCGGGAGGCCTACCCCTTCACGGTGTCACGCCATGGCAACCGCTGGTATCTGTCGGCGAAGGTGCCGGCGCAGTTTGGCGGGCATTTCACCCTGGGCGGTTTCGAGCTGACCGACAAACATGAGTTGGTGGTCTACAACCTCGATCTTGAACAGATCAACCAGGCTATCAAGCAGAAAGCCCTGAGCGGTGAAAGCTTCCAGACCAGCGACGGCGCTGGCGTATTGATCGACAGCGACATGGAGCAAGTCGCCGCCTACCTCGACGACCCGGCCAATTCCGATGTGTTCGTCGAAGCGGTGCGCTATCAGCGTCAGGCCAAAGCCAAATAACCGGCATCAACAGGTTTCTACAGGAGTTTCGCGTGGACGATTACCAACAGTCGATACGCAATTTGTCCGATCGCATCGTGCTGGCGCAGACGCCGATCCGCGTGCTCGATGCGGTCAAATGGGACGACAATATTCGCAAGGGCTTCCTCAAGGCCAAGGGCAAGGAAATGCCGGCGGTGGATCGAGACTACTACCTCAACCGGCCACTGGCGTTCGACTCCAGCAAGGTGAAGCTGGAGTTCCAGAACATCGAGCGTGACATCACCCGCCAGCTCGGCCAGTTCAACCCGGTCGGCCAGATCATGCGGCGCATGTGCAAGGAATACCGCATGGTGGTGCGCATGCTCGAAGCGCGGGGCACCGAGGATTTCGGCCTGATTTCCCAGGAGTTGTACGGCGCGGCGTCCGACGCGTTCCATGCTGGCGACCCGACGTTGTCCGACCTGGGCATGATGTTGTCCGAATACCTGAACAACATCGACGGCCGTGGCGACCTCAAGGACGAACCGAAGACGCTGACGGCCAAGGATGCGGTCGACATGTTGCAGCACCGCTTGAACAAGGTGTTTGGCGAGGCCGAGGAAACCATTCGAGTGTTCGAGTCCGACGGCATCGTCGCCGATGCGGCGGCCGGTGCCGACTACATCAAGATCCGTTCCGACGCGATGTTCAACAACCGCGATGTGCGCGCCCTGGAGGTCCACGAAGGGTTGGTGCACGTCGGCACTACTCTCAACGGCCTGAACCAGCCGATTTGCACTTTCCTGGCCAAAGGTCCGCCCTCGTCGACGGTGACCCAGGAAGGCCTGGCGATCCTGATGGAAATCATCACCTTCGCCTCGTACCCGAGTCGTCTGCGCAAACTCACCAACCGCACCCGCGCCATTCACATGGTGGAGGACGGCGCGGACTTCCTGCAGGTGTTCGAGTTCTTCCGCGAGCAAGGCTTCGAGATGCCCGAGAGCTACAGCAACGCCAGTCGCGTTTTCCGCGGCTCGGTGCCGACAGGTCTGCCATTTACCAAAGACTTGTCCTACCTCAAGGGCTTCATCATGATTTACAACTACATTCAACTGGCCGTGCGCAAAGGCAAGCTGGAGCAGATACCACTGTTGTTCTGTGGCAAGACCACCCTGGAGGACATGCGTACCTTGCGCCAGTTGGTGGACGAAGGCCTGGTGGTGCCGCCCAAGTACTTGCCGGAACAGTTCCGCGACATGAACGCGCTGTCGGCGTGGATGTGCTTCTCCAACTTCCTCAACCACCTGAGCCTGGACCGGATCGAGGCGGATTACTCCAACATTTTGTAGGGCCGATGAGGTCACCTGTGGGAGCGAGCCTGCTCGCGAAAGCGGTGTGTCAGATAATAGAAGTGTTGAATGTCAGACAGCATTCGCGAGCAGGCTCGCTCCCACATTTGCTCCGTGTACCAACTTCACACTGCGAGGTTTCAACGGATGAGAATCCTCGGCACCATCTGCCTTCTCCTGATCTTGAGCGGTTGCAGCTCACTGCTGTTCTACCCGGAACCCGGCCAGTTGTTCACTCCGCAGAAGGCCGGGCTCGAGTACCGCACCGTCACCCTTATCACGGCCGATGGCCTCAAGCTGAACGCGTGGTGGCTGCCGGCAAGGCCGGGTGTCGAGGTCAAAGGCACGGTGTTGCACTTGCACGGCAACGGCGGAAACCTGCCCATGCACCTCGGCGGCAGCTTTTGGTTGCCGAAAAATGGTTACCAGGTGTTGCTCGTTGATTATCGCGGTTATGGCTTGTCCGAAGGCGAACCCAGCCTGCCGGCGATCTATCAGGACATCGATGCGGCGTTCGCCTGGCTGGACAAGGCGCCGGAGGTTCAAGGCAAGCCGTTGATCCTGCTCGGCCAGAGCCTGGGTGGCGCGATGGCCGTGCATTACCTGGTCCGGCACCCGCAACGGCAGACACAACTCAAGGCCATCGTCCTCGATGGCGTCCCCGCCAGTTACCGCAGCGTTGGCCGGTTTGCCCTGAGCAATTCATGGTTGACCTGGCCATTCCAGGTGCCGTTGTCATGGCTGGTGCCGGACGGCGACAGTGCGATCAACTCCATGGCACAACTCAAGAACGTGCCGAAACTGCTCTACCACAGCATCGACGATCCGATCGTGCCTCTTTCCAACGGCATCCGACTGTATCAAGCTGCGCCGCCGCCGCGAGTGCTGCAACTGACCCGTGGCGGGCATGTGCAGACGTTCGCCGACCCGGTCTGGCGCAAAGTCATGCTGCGCTATCTCGATGACCCGCAGCATTTCAACGGCCTGCGCCGGTTGGGGGAAATCCCCAATTACCCGGCACCCCCGAATTCTGAAGATGAACCACCAGAGAGTCCGCAATGAGTGAAGAACGCAACGCCATCCCGCTGATCATCACCGGTATCTGCAGCATCCTTGGCACAGTCGGTGCCCTGTGGTGGTACGGTTACCTGCACTTCGCCAAGCCCGAGGATGCGTTGCTGCTCAACGACTTCACCATGCTCAAGACCATTCCGGGCGAAGACTACAAAGTCTCCCTGGAGCCTGCCGCCCAAGTGGCGCAGTGCATCGATGGCGTATTGGTACTGTTCGACACCGAACAGAAAGGACTGACGGGTGTGCTGGTCGACAACAAGAAAAAAGCCGTGCGCTGCATGGGGCAGGAAACGCCGCAGAAGCTGGAGCCGTAATCCAGCCCATCATTAAAAAGCCCTCCGGGTTTTCCCGGTAGGGCTTACTGGATTCTTGCTGCACTGGATTGGCTGTTTGCAACCTTACTATCCGAAAGTACTCAAGGGGGGGTCATCGTCCCATCACATGGATGCGACGAGTATCACCCCAAACGATGGGTTTGCCTTGTGTGGATTGGCCTACCTTTATCAACATTTCTCCCGGTTCGAGATCAATGTTGGCTGGAACAGACCACTGACCTTGTATGTCGGATTTGGTTGAAGCAAGAACTCGTCCAGGATAATGGGCGTCGACCACGCTGATATCGCTCGACGGTTCGGTTGATGAACCGGAAAAGACCGGCCGGACAGGCGTTTTTGCATCTTCTGCAGGAGCACGTAAGTAGGGAGCATTACAGGCCGGTAAAGTTTCACCATTTAACGCAACAGCGAACGAAGCACCGTTGGATCTGGTTTGGCATGTTTGGACCTTGAAGTTGGCCACATCATCGACCAACGTACGGCCCGGTTGCAAAGTGGGATCTGCGGTGGTTGCCGTTTCCGGGGTTCCGTCCAGTTGGGTGTTGATCATGTAACTGCTGTAATAGACAAGCGTACTGAATCTTGCCCAGACACCTGTCACCCGATTGTCATTGGGGGGGAAGTTATCGAAGAAGGTAGGTCGGCGAAACTCCAGCGATAAGAAGTTTCTGGTTCTTGTTCCATTGCCGGGACGTTCGATGAGGTACAGTTGCGGGCCGCTCGTGCCGAGAACACCGAGACTGTAGATCCCTGTTGATTTGACAGTGACGGCTTGAGAGGCATCCAGCCAGCCGGAATACCAGCGGTTGAATGCAGGGTAGAGCGTCCCACCGCCTGATACCGAATCCCCTGTGTCGCCGTAGCCGACAGTACGGCAATCGGTAGGGGCGCTAACGGTTTCGCTGTTTTTTGGGCACCGGGTATAGGTGTTGCCATGCGCGTAGCCCAAGTTGTGTCCAAACTCATGTTTGTACACATGGGGACTTTCTGCCTGACCATAAACTCCCATGACCCGTCCCGGCGTCAATGCCGATCCGCCCCCACCACAATCAATCACGTTGATCAGGTAGTCAAAGCTGGAGGGATCAAGACCGTTTGCCTGGGCTGCCTTCACTCCTTCCGCGGTGGCCAGCGAAAATTTATCCCCTCCGCTTTTGCAGGCATCGGGACGGGGGCCTGATGTGAAGGAAATGACCTGGCCATCCAATGTCAACTTCCCGAGGGAGGCAGCCAGAATGTAAGACCGCAAAGAATCAGGGTCAGTGGATATTGTGTGCTTTTCTATCAAAGGTTTGTTTAGTGTGTCTCCATCCTGCCAGTGAATGACACTTACCAGGACTTTCTTGACGCCCACGATGGGGCGCTGATTGATACCCTCAGGAAGTGGATCGTCATTGGGTATGAAGTCCTGCTCGTTATAGTTGAAAGTATTATCAACAAGTTGATTCGTTGACAGTGCATCAGGCTGCGAGCAGCCTGCCAACATCAATGAAGTACAGAGCGTATAAAACATTACTGAAGGTCGCATGGTTTTTCCTTTTACCCGATATGCTGGCTTGAAGTTCATTTCTACTAGCGACCTGTAACGCTGCCTACTGTCAGAAATGACAGCTGCTGACAAGTGGTAAGCAAGCCACAAAGGAAAAGCCCCGCCTGACTCGATCAGGCGGGGCTTTTGCGTGGCTGCGATTGCGGTTCAGTTGACGGCGCTGACAGCCGAACGCGGCATCACCGGCTTGTTGTCATTGGAAATGGTCACCTCCACCCGACGGTTCATCGCCCGGCCCGAGACGCTTGAGTTATCCGCCACCGGATATTCCTTGCCGTATCCCTGCGCCACGATCCTCGCCGGATCGACGCCCATCTTCACCAGGGCCATGCGCACCGAGTTGGCACGACGTTCCGACAGTGACTGGTTGTGCGACGCCGTACCGGTGCTGTCGGTGTAGCCCTCGACAATCGCTTTGCGATCCGGGTTTTCCTGGAGGTACTGCGCCAGTTTGTTGATGTTCATCAGGCCGTTGGATTTCAGCTCGGCCTTGTCCGTGGCGAACAGCACATCCCCGAAAGTCACCAGCGTCCCGCGATCGGTCTGCCTGGCGTTGAGGCTGTCCTTCAGTTGTCTGATCTGCTGGTCCCGGCCTTCAAGGCGGGCCTCGGCCCGTTGCGCCGAAGTGTTTTTCAGATTGGCTTCAGCGGTGCGCAGGGCAATGGTCTGCTTGGCCACTTCAACCCGTTGGTTGGTCAGATAGGCAAGCTGGTCGACCCTGGCCGCGTCTTCCTTGTCCCGGTAGGCCTGATCGGCCTTGTCCAGATAATCGCTGGCTTCCTTGGTTTCCAGGGCGGCGACCTTGGCCGCTTGCGGGTCGGCCTGCAGGCCCGAGTAGTTGGTGCGGGCCTGTTCGAGGTTGGCGTTGGGCGGTGTAGAGCAGGCAGCCAGCGCTACCGTGGCTGCCAGTAGGGCAGGGATCATCAGTTGATTGCGTTTCATGATGTCGTCCTTTCAGTCGAGTGGGAGTGCGTGGCGCCGCGCCATTTACTGAACGGTGCGCTGGCTTTCCTGACGCAATTCCTGAACGCCTTTCTGCGCGTCCTTCACGGATTGTTCGGCCTTCATCGCCTGGGCCTTGCGCTCTGCGACACGAGCGTCCCACTCGGCCTGTTCGGCGAGCATCCGGGCCTGCTCGTATTTTTTGTCGTGCATGGCGATTTCGGCTTGTTTGAGCTTGTCCTGGGCCGACTTCATTTCCACGGCGGCGAACTCGGTGCCGCCGGCGCTCACCGCGTCGTTGACGGCCGATTGGGTCACCGCGTATTGCTCGGTTGGCGGGTTGCCAGCGCAACCGGACAGGATCAGGGTGCTGCCGAGGGCCAGCGCCGCCAATTGGAGGCTGCGCGCATGAGTGAGCGAGGATGTGCCGGTTCGGGTTTTCATGGTCTTCAACTCCATTGGGATAACTCCTGAAAAGCGTTGAATCCATCCTGGGCTGGGCGCTGAAGCCATCAAGTGCGGGGGTGTTTTGAAACGCTCGTCCCAGGCGTGCTTACTTGGGTTGACCCGAGGCGTTTTTTGAAAGTTCAGAGAAATTGGTCGGCTGTTGAAAAAGCCCTGATCGAATCGACAGGGCTCTAAATCGCAGGGTTGTGGGAGAAGTGCGGGGAAGAAATCAGTGTTTCTGTTTGTCCTCAGGCATCGACAGTTCGTGCAGGTGCCGACGGGACAGCGCCAGAAAACGCGGGGTCGGCCCGATGTCTTCGTACAGCGGATCACCTTCTTCGTCAGTGGCAACCACGGTCGAGCCCTTGACGTAGGGGAAGCTTCTTTCCAGCTCTTCCAGGGCGGCGCCGATCAGATCGCCGAGCAGTTCTTCGGGATGCCGCTTGGGGTACATCTCGATGATTGCGGCCAGCCGTGCGGCGGACTCGACGTCCAGATGAATCGAATAGCCGGTGTCGGTCAGGCGACCCTTGGCGTTTTCTTCCCAGTGGTGGGCAAGCTCGCGGATTTTCATATTGACCTCATTGCGCTCCTGCTCGTGGCAGGCAGGGTGAGTGTCCGGCATTGGCCGGCGATAGCCATTGTGCGGCTTATCTTCAGACTAGCCGGTACAGGCAAGGTTTAAAGGCCCTTCGTCGTCTTGCTTGTAAGAACCCGTCTGGAGCGGCACTCTCTAGGTTCCTAGCCGCCCGGATTTTTGCTGGAGACCTGCTGATGACCGATATTGATGCACGCTTGCGCGAGGACGTTCACCTGTTGGGTGAGCTGTTGGGCAATACCATTCGTGAACAATATGGCGACGATTTTCTCGACAAGATCGAGCAGATCCGCAAGGGCGCCAAGGCTGACCGGCGCGGTTCCATGGACGCCGAACTCAGCGCCAGCCTCAACCAGTTGTCCGAGGACGAATTGCTGCCGGTGGCCCGGGCGTTCAACCAGTTTCTCAACCTGGCCAACATCGCCGAGCAGTACCAGTTGATTCACCGCCGCGAGGAATCCCAGGAGGCGCCGTTCGAAGCCCGAGTGCTGCCGGAGTTGCTCGCGCGCCTGCGCGCCGAGGGGCATGGCGCCGAAGCCCTGGCCCGGCAACTGGGGCGGCTGGAGATCGAGCTGGTATTGACCGCGCACCCGACCGAAGTGGCGCGCCGCACGCTGATCCAGAAGTACGACGCCATCGCCGCGCAACTGGCGGCACAGGATCACCGCGACCTGACCAGCGCCGAGCGCGAGCAGATCAAGACCACCTTGCAACGCCTGATCGCGGAAGCCTGGCACACCGAAGAAATCCGCCGCACGCGCCCGACGCCGGTGGACGAGGCCAAGTGGGGGTTCGCGGTGATCGAGCATTCGCTGTGGCAGGCCATTCCCAATTATCTGCGCAAGGCCGATCAGGCGCTGCATGCGGCCACCGGCTTGCGTTTGCCGCTGGAGGCGGCGCCGATTCGCTTTGCCTCGTGGATGGGCGGCGACCGCGACGGCAATCCGAACGTGACGGCGGCGGTTACCCGTGAAGTGCTGCTGTTGGCGCGCTGGATGGCGGCTGATTTGTACCTGCGGGATGTCGATCACCTGGCGGCTGAACTGTCGATGCAGCAGGCCAGCGATGAACTGAAGGCCAAGGCGGGTGACAGCGCCGAGCCCTACCGGGCCGTGCTCAAACAGCTGCGTGAACGCCTGCGGGCAACACGAAATTGGGCGCACGCCGCCTTGTCAACGCCAATACCGGCACCGGCGGATGTGCTGCAAAACAACCACGAACTGCTCGATCCGCTGGAGCTTTGCTACCACTCGTTGCACGAGTGCGGCATGGGTGTGATCGCCGAAGGGCCGTTGCTCGATTGCCTGCGTCGGGCGGTGACCTTCGGCCTGTTCCTGGTACGTCTGGATGTGCGCCAGGACTCCGCGCGGCACACCGCTGCGATGACCGAAATCACCGACTACCTCGGCCTCGGCCGTTACGAGGACTGGAGTGAAGAAGAGCGTATCGCCTTCCTGATGCGCGAATTGAGCAATCGTCGTCCCTTGTTGCCGGCGTACTTCAAACCCAGCGCCGACACCGCCGAGGTGCTGGCCACCTGTCGAGAGATCGCAGCAGCGCCGGGAGCATCCCTCGGTTCCTATGTGATCTCGATGGCTGGTGCCGCTTCCGATGTGCTGGCGGTGCAATTGCTGCTCAAAGAGTCCGGCGTGTTGCGGCCGATGCGCGTGGTGCCGTTGTTCGAAACCCTGGCCGACCTCGACAACGCCGGCCCGGTGATCGAGAAGTTGTTGCTGCTGCCGGGTTATCGCTCGCGCCTGCAAGGGCCCCAGGAAGTGATGATCGGCTACTCCGATTCGGCCAAGGACGCCGGCACCACCGCGGCGGCCTGGGCGCAGTACCGGGCACAGGAGCGATTGGTGGATATCTGCCGTGAACAACAAGTGGAACTGCTGTTGTTCCACGGTCGTGGCGGTACCGTGGGGCGTGGTGGCGGCCCGGCCCACGCGGCGATCCTGTCGCAGCCCCCAGGTTCCGTGGCGGGGCGTTTCCGTACCACCGAACAGGGCGAAATGATTCGATTCAAATTCGGCCTGCCGGACATTGCCGAGCAAAACCTCAACCTGTACCTGGCCGCCGTGCTTGAGGCGACCTTGCTGCCACCACCGCCACCTACGCCCGAGTGGCGCCATTTGATGGATGAGTTGGCCGCGGACGGTGTCAGCGCCTACCGTGCGGTGGTGCGGGAGAACCCGCAGTTCGTGGAGTATTTCCGCCAGTCCACGCCGGAGCAGGAGCTCGGTCGCTTGCCGCTGGGCAGTCGCCCGGCCAAGCGTCGGGCCGGGGGCATCGAAAGCCTGCGGGCGATTCCGTGGATCTTCGGCTGGACCCAAACGCGCCTGATGCTGCCCGCCTGGCTGGGTTGGGAAGCGGCCCTTGGCAAGGCACTGGAGCGTGGCGAAGGCGAACTGCTGGGGCAGATGCGTGAGCAATGGCCGTTCTTCCGCACCCGCATCGACATGCTGGAAATGGTCCTGGCCAAGGCCGATGCCGATATTGCGCACTCTTACGACGAACGTCTGGTCGAGCCGAATCTGTTGCCACTGGGTGCGCACTTACGCGACCTATTGTCGCAGGCGTGTACCATCGTCCTCGGCCTGACCGGGCAGTCGCAGCTGCTGGCACATAGCCCGGCGACCCTTGAGTTCATCCGCTTGCGCAACACCTACCTCGACCCGCTTCATCTATTGCAGGCCGAGTTGCTGGCCCGCTCACGAGTGCAGGAGGTAGCGCAGGGCAGCCCGGTAGAACAGGCCTTGCTGGTGTCTGTGGCGGGGATCGCCGCCGGTTTGCGTAACACCGGCTGAGGATTTTGCCGTGGCGTCGGGTGTCCGGCTCAACGGCCGGATACCACCCGATGGCGGACATAAAAGTGCGAACAGGCGACAGTTAATGATGAGGTTGCGACTTGGGAAACTGCGCGCAATGGTCGCAGGAGGCAGTGGTTTCTCCGACTTTTGGCGTCTTGTGTGGGCGCAGCCTGCTGTGTATCTTGATCAGCCTTTGGCCGTTTGGGCGGTCACGACCCTATTTTTGAGATTGGCCCCACGAGGCGAATCTGACGTTATCTATATATAAAAAATTGAGGAGCACATCGATGCGCGTCATTCTGCTGGGAGCTCCCGGGGCCGGTAAAGGTACTCAGGCTAAGTTCATCACCGAAAAATTCGGCATTCCGCAAATCTCCACCGGCGACATGCTGCGTGCGGCAGTCAAGGCCGGCACCGAGCTGGGCATCAAGGCCAAGAGCATCATGGATGCCGGTGGCCTGGTGTCCGATGACCTGATCATCGCACTGGTCAAGGACCGCATCGCCCAGCCCGACTGCGTCAACGGTTTCCTGTTCGACGGCTTCCCGCGCACCATTCCCCAGGCAGAAGCCCTGGTGACTGCTGGCGTCGAGCTCGATGCAGTGGTTGAAATCGCCGTCGAAGACGAAGAAATCGTCCAGCGTATCGCCGGCCGCCGTGTTCACGAGGCCAGCGGCCGCGTGTACCACATCGTCTACAACCCGCCGAAAACCGCCGGCAAGGACGACGTCACCGGTGAAGACCTGGTGCAGCGCAAGGACGACACCGAAGAAACCGTGCGTCATCGCCTGTCGGTCTACCACTCCCAGACCAAGCCGCTGGTGGCTTTCTACCAGGAACTGTCGGCTGCCAATGGCAAGCCGAAGTACAGCCACATCGAAGGCGTCGGTTCGGTTGAAGCGATCACCGCCAAGGTGCTTGCAGCCCTGAGCTGAAAAACCTGATTCGCTGCATCATCCACGGCCCGCTTGCGGGCCGTAGTTGTTTATACTGACGCACTTTTTCTGATCCCTTCTTACGGAAACATCGATGAGCACCTTGCTGGCCCTGGACACCGCGACTGAAGCTTGCTCCGTTGCCTTGCTGCATGACGGCAAGGTCACGAGCCATTACGAGGTGATCCCGCGCCTGCACGCGCAAAAGCTGTTGCCAATGATCAAGCAACTGCTGGCCGATGCGGGTACCACGCTGCAAGCGGTCGATGCCATTGCGTTTGGCCGGGGCCCGGGTGCCTTCACCGGTGTGCGTATTGCCATCGGCGTGGTGCAAGGCCTGGCGTTTGCCCTGGATCGCCCCGTGTTGCCGGTGTCGAACCTGGCCGTGCTGGCGCAACGTGCACTGCGAGAACACGGTGCCACTCAAGTCGCCGCTGCCATCGACGCGCGAATGGACGAAGTGTATTGGGGTTGCTACCGCGAAACGGCCGGGGAGATGCGCCTGGTCGGCGCCGAGGCGGTACTGCCGCCGGAGTCGGCGGCATTGCCGGCCGATGCCAGTGGCAAGTGGTTTGGCGCAGGCACCGGGTGGGGTTATGGCGAGCGTATCGCCGTCAGCCTGAGCGGGCAGGACGCGGGCATGTTGCCTCATGCCGAAGACCTGCTGACCCTGGCGCGATTTGCCTGGGAGCGCGGCGAGGCAATCGTGGCCGACAAGGCGCAGCCGGTTTATCTGCGGGACAAAGTGGCGACGCCAAAGGCACGGTAGTTCAGCAGGTTCGGGGGGCTTTTGTGGCGAGGGGGCTTGCCCCCGTTGCACTGCGCAGCAGTGCCAAAACCATAGAATTCGATTTGCCTGTCACATTGCATCTGCCGATCTGCGACTGCTACGCAGCCGAACGGGACGGTGCGGCGATCCGACAAGCCCCCTCGCCACAGTCGGTACTCCAGATTCTGCCAATCGTCATTTTCCAACCCCAGCTTTTAAACCTTTTGCCTTTTATGTGTTCCAGTTATCACTCGGCGGTTTGTGAAGTGAGTCATGCGCTACTAAACTGCCATCACTGATTCCGAGTATGCACCCATGCGTATAGACGGCGTTTCTTCTCAGTCCTACCCCATCAAGCGCAAACCTCGCAAAGGCCGCGTGGCGGAAGACGACGCCATTGATATCGAAGGCGAGCTGGAATTCCCGACTGAAGAGCAACTGGCTGCCCGCGCCGCCAAAGCCTCTGCGCAAAAACTGAGCAATCTGCCCGCCCGTCAGCAAGACCTGATTTACCACCGTGCCATGAGCAAAAGCGTGGCGACAGCCCTGGCCAGCTACCTGAGTACCGCCGGTTTCGTCGATTGGGATACGGATGTGCTGGGTCTCGACCTGTACATCTGATGCTGCTGCCGTACTACCTTGGTTGCCCCTCCTGGAGCGAAAACGCCTGGCGCGATCACCTGTATCCGCCAGACGCCAAAACCGCAGACTTTCTTGATCTCTATTCCCGGGTTTTCAATGCCGTGGAAGGCAACACGACCTTCTACGCGAGCCCGGCTGCCAGCACCGTGCAGCGTTGGGCCGAGACCATGCCCGAGCACTTTCGCTTCACCGCCAAGTTTCCCGGACAGATCAGCCACGGTGGCGATCTGCGCGAGCAACTGACCGCCGCCGAAACTTTCCTGCAGTTGCTAAGCCCGCTCGGCGAGCGTGTGTCGCCACTGTGGTTGCAGTTGTCGAAAAGCTTCACGCCCCAGCGCTTGCCCGAACTGGCCGGATTCATCGATGCCCTGCAGCGGCCACTGGCCGTGGAAGTGCGGCATGACGAGTTTTTCGCCAAGGGTGACAGCGAGCGAATGCTCAATCGACTGCTGCTGGATCGCGGTGTCGAACGCATCTGTCTCGATCCCCGTGCGTTGTTCAGTTGCACTTCGACCGAGCCCTCGGTACTCCACGCCCAAGCGAAGAAACCCCGTGTGCCGCCGCGTCCGACGGCCTTTACGTCATGCCCGCAGGTGCGCTTTATCGGCCATCCGACGCTTGAGGCCAACGACAGGTTCCTGGAGCCCTGGATCGAAAAAATCGCGGTCTGGATCGAAGAAGGCCGCACGCCGTATATCTTCCTGCACACGGCCGACAACGTGCTGGCGGCAAAACTGGCGCAGCGCTTTCACGCCCGCCTGATGCTGCGATTGCCTGGCTTGCCGGCGCTGCCTGAGCTATACAGAGAGCCCGTCGCCGAGCAACTTGGCCTGCTCTGAGGCGGATCCTTCCCTCTTCAGGAGCCTGCCCAATGGATGCGCAAACCCTTCGAGCCCAGGCGTTCAAAGCCCTTCATGAGCGCCCCGGCGTTTTTGTGATTCCCAATCCGTGGGATGCAGGCTCGGCGAAAATGCTCGCCAGCCTTGGCTTCGAGGCGCTGGCGACCACCAGTGCCGGTTTTGCCTTTTCCCAGGGCCGCGCCGATGGCGGGCTCACCCTCGACGACACCTTGTTGAACGTCAAGGCGATTGTCGCCGCCACCGACCTGCCGGTCGCAGTCGACCTGGAAAACGGCTTTGCCGACAGCCCGGCCGATTGCGCCAAGAGTATTTTGCGCGCCGCCGAGGCTGGAGCCGTCGGTGGTTCGATTGAGGATGCCACCGGTCGCGAAGAAGGCCCGATCTATTGTTTCGAACACGCCGTGGCGCGAATCGAGGCCGCTGTGGCGGCTGCTCGCCGTTTGCCGTTCCCCTTCACATTGACTGCCCGGGCGGAAAATTTCCTGCACGGTAATCCTGATCTGTCCGACACCATCCGCCGCTTGCAGGCATTCGCCGAGGCCGGAGCCGATGTACTTTACGCACCCGGTCTGCGCAGCGCCGAGGATGTCCTGGCGGTGGTGCGCGCGGTGGCGCCAAAACCGGTGAATGTGTTGATGTCGGGCGGCTTGAAGCTGACGGTCGCGGAGTTGGGGGAGATGGGCGTCAAGCGTATCAGCGTCGGTTCGGCGCTGGCCTTGGCGGCTTATGGTGAATTCTTCCGCGCCGCCGAGGAAATCCAGACATCGGGCACCTTTGCTTTCACTGCCCGATCGATGCCGTATCAGAAGGCCAACCAGTTCTTCAAAGGCTGAGGGTCAGGCTGCGATACGCAGGTTCTGCAAGACAATCGGGCGTGCCCAGCCGTTATCGAAATCGAGCTGTTTCTGCTGTTCCGCCCGTTCCTCTGGCGAGAACGGCGGGAACGGTTTGTCGAGCAGGTCGAGTTCGAACTCGGCAATCGGCAGGTGCAGCGGACGTGGTTGCGGGGCAGGGCCTGCTTCGTATACCGGCTGACCGGCCTTGAGCACGATCGGGCGAACCCAGCCGCTTTCGAAGTCCTGCTGTTTTTGCTGGGCGACGATTTCATCCGCCGGGAACGCTGGGCGGGGTTTGTCGGCCAGGTCCATTTCGAATTCGGCAATCGGCAGGAACAGCGGCTCGGGCGGACGAACCTGGGTGTCCTTCACATCGCACTCGCGCTGGGACACGATGTGCTCCAGCAGCTCGCTGCCGACAGTTGGCTCGACAGGGCTTTCGAGATCGACCGGTGGGAAATTCAACGATTCAGGCAGCACATCACCCGACTGATCGGCCAGTGCACGGGCAAAGAAATCCTGCCAGAGGTGACTGACACCGCTCAGTGCCTGGGTATTTCGCAGGTTGTAATTGCCGTAGGGCGATATAAAACCTGTGATTGTGGGTTGAATGTCTGACATTTCTCTCGGTCGACGCTCAGCTCTGGCAAAATGCTCGATAGTTTTGTTATCGGCAGTTTTTGCCGATCATTAATTTTTTGAGCGTGTTTTCCGATGATTGATCAACCTGCGGCCTGCCGTATCCATGTACAGGCCCTGGACGCGGCTTTCGAGCCGCAAGCCGAGCAATGGGCCGAACGCCTGGGCTTGCCGATGCAAGTGGCGGATGGCGAATTTGCCCTGCAGGTGGGTGACCAGGGTTTGCAGTTGCAGCAACTGGGGCCGGATGCGCCGGGGCCGGTGCGGGTGGACTTCGTCGAGGGCGGTGCGGCCCATCGCCGGTTGTACGGCGGTGGCAGTGGGCAGATGATCGCCAAGGCCGTTGGCATTGCCCAAGGCGTGCGCCCGCGGGTCCTGGATGCCACGGCGGGGCTGGGCAAGGACGCGTTCGTGCTGGCCAGCCTTGGTTGCGAGATGAGCCTGATCGAGCGACAGCCGCTGATCGGCGCCTTGCTGGAGGATGGCCTGGCCCGTGGCGCGGAAGATTTCGACGTGGCGCCGATCGTGGCGCGCATGCGCCTGCTCAAGGGCAATTCGATCGAAGTCATGCGCAACTGGGAGGGTGAGCCGCCGCAGGTGATCTACCTTGACCCGATGTTCCCGCACCGCGAGAAAACCGCGCTGGTGAAAAAGGAAATGCGCCTGTTCCGCCCACTGGTGGGCGATGACCCGGATGCGCCGGCACTGCTCGAAGCCGCCCTGGCCCTGGCCAGCCATCGGGTGGTGGTCAAGCGCCCGCGCAAGGCGCCGTGCATCGAAGGGCCCAAGCCCAGTCATGCGCTGGATGGCAAGTCCAGTCGGTATGACATTTATCCGAAGAAGGCGCTCAAGGTTTGAGCTACAAGCTACAAGCTACAAGCTACAAGCTACAAGCTACGCCGTTGCTTGCCGCTTGTAGCTAACCGCTTGAAGCTGCTTCTGGACGATAAGCCCGCATGAACAACCCCACCACTTCCCGCACATGGCTCTCCGCCGCCTCGCCAACCGGTGGCTCGCCGCAGCCATACAGCAAGCGAAAGTTCCCGGTGCCCTTGAGCAGGCAGAAGAAGTGCTCGGCTGCGTTGTGCGGCTTGTCGATGCGCAGCACACCACTTTCATCGATCTTGCTCAGCAGGCGTTCCATGCCATGCAGCATGCGCTGCGGACCGGCCTCGAAGAAAATCAGCGAGAGTTTCGGGTCCTGGCTGCCCAGGGTCATCATCAACCGGTGCAGGTTCACTGATTCATCACTGTTGATCAGCTGATGAAAGCCGCGTGCGATGTTCAGCAGCACGGTTTCCACCGCCACGCCTTCCGGCAATTCGAAAAGCAGCGGCGGCAACTGCTCCATGCACTTGGCCATCACGGCGGCGGAGAACAGCGTCTCCTTGTCGTTGAAGTGGCTGTAGACCGTCAGCTTTGACACACCGGCCTCGGTTGCAACGGCATCCATGCTGGTATTGGCATAACCCTTACTCAGAAACAGCACTTTCGCCGCATCGAGAATTGCCTGGCGTTTGACCAGATCCTTGGGTCTGCCTGGGCCATTGGGTGCTGAAGGATTGTTTGGCATATTCGCTTTTATTACTGGACTGGTGAGTTTGCTATTAATAACATACTGCTCAGTATAATTATTCAAAGCACCATTAGCGAAAGGTCCTTCACCATGTTCCGCTATGCCTTGCCCCTCGCGTTGCCAGTCACCCTGGCTTTTTTATTGTCTGCGTGCGGTCACGAAGAGGCGCCGCAAACCAGCGTGCGCCCGGCCATGGTGGTCCAGCCAGAGCCTGCGGCGCAGTCCATGGAAAGCTATCCCGGTGAAGTTCGCGCGCGTTACGAGCCGGACCTGGCGTTCCGTATCGGCGGTAAAGTCAGCCGACGACTGGTGGAGGAGGGGCAGCGGGTCAAGGCCGATCAGCCTTTGGCGGAACTCGACCCTCAAGACGTGCGCCTGCAACTGGAGGCCACACGCGCCCAGGTCGCTGCAGCGGAAGCCAATCTGAACCTCGTGCGGTCCGAGCGCGATCGCTACAAGACCCTGATGGAGCGTCAACTGGTCAGTCGCTCGCAGTACGACAACGCTGAAAACCTTTACCGCTCCGGTGAAGCGCGCCTCAAGCAAATCAAAGCCGAATTCAACGTCTCCAATAACCAGGCCAGTTACGCGGTGTTGCGAGCGCCGCAGGATGGCGTCGTGGCCAAGCGTCTGGTGGAAGTCGGGCAAGTCGTGGCGGCCGGGCAAACGGCGTTCACACTGGCCACCGATGGCGAGCGTGAAGTGTTGATCAGCCTGCCGGAGCAGAACTTCGGCCGCTTCAAGGTCGGTGGACCGGTGTCGGTGGAGCTCTGGACTCAGCCCGACCAGCGTTTCGAAGGGCGCATCCGTGAACTGTCGCCGTCAGCCGACCCCAAGTCGCGCACATTCGCGGCGCGTATCGCCTTCAATGCCGGCACAGCGCCTGTCGAACTGGGCCAGAGCGCCCGAGTGTTCGTGCAAGTCGCCGACGTGGTGCCTTTGTCCGTTCCGCTTTCAGCGCTGACGGCGGAAAACGGCGTGACCTATGTCTGGGTCGTCAGCGCCAACAACACCTTGAAAAAGACTCCGGTGCGCGTGGGTGCCTTCGGTGAGAAAACCGTACCGGTGCTTGAAGGGCTCAACGCCAGCGACTGGGTCGTGGCGGCCGGCGTTCATGTGCTTCTCGAAGGGCAGCAGGTGCGCCCGGTGGATCGCTCCAATCGCGTGGTCAATCTGGCGGACAAGGAGTAAGCCCGATGCGCTTCAACGTTTCCGAATGGGCGCTGCGTAATCGCCAGATCGTCCTGTTCCTGATGCTGTTGCTGGCCATCGTCGGCGCACTTTCCTACACCAAGCTCGGCCAGAGCGAAGACCCGCCGTTCACCTTCAAGGCCATGGTGATTCGCACCAACTGGCCGGGCGCGACCGCCGAGGAAGTCTCGCGCCAGGTCACCGAACGCATCGAAAAAAAGCTGATGGAAACCGGCGAGTACGAGCGCATTATGTCGTTCTCGCGGCCCGGGGAATCCCAGGTCACCTTCATTGCGCGTGATTCCATGCACTCGGCAGAGATCCCGGAACTCTGGTATCAGGTGCGCAAGAAGATCAGCGACATCCGTCATACCCTGCCACCGGGGATTCAGGGGCCGTTCTTCAATGATGAGTTCGGCACCACCTTCGGCAATATCTACGCCCTGACCGGCGCGGGTTTCGACTACGCCGTGCTCAAGGATTACGCCGACCGCATCCAGATCCAGCTGCAGCGGGTCAAGGATGTCGGCAAGGTCGAACTGCTGGGTTTGCAGGACGAGAAAATCTGGATCGAGCTCTCCAACGTCAAGCTCGCCACCCTCGGCTTGCCGCTGGCGGCCGTCCAGCAAGCCCTTGAAGAACAGAACGCGGTGTCCACCGCAGGCTTTTTCGAAACCAGCAGCGAGCGATTGCAGCTACGGGTTACAGGGAATTTTCAGACGGTCGACGAGATCAGGAGCTTCCCGATTCGCGTCGGTGATCGCACTTTCCGCATCTCCGATGTGGCCGATGTGCGGCGTGGTTTCAATGATCCACCGGCGCCGCGCATGCGTTTCATGGCGCAGGATGCCATCGGCCTGGCGGTGGCGATGAAGGACGGTGGAGACATTCTGGTGCTGGGCAAGGCGCTGGAAGTCGAATTCGCCCGTATCCAGAAAAACCTCCCGGCCGGTATGGAACTGCGCAAAGTCTCCGATCAGCCGGCGGCGGTGAAAACCGGTGTTGGCGAGTTCGTGCAAGTGCTGGTCGAGGCGCTGGCCATCGTGTTGGTGGTGAGCTTCTTCTCCCTCGGCGTGCGCACCGGCATGGTGGTGGCCCTGGCCATTCCGCTGGTGCTGGCGATGACGTTTGCCAGCATGTATTACCTGGGTATCGGCCTGCACAAGATTTCCCTTGGTGCATTGGTTCTGGCGCTGGGCCTGCTGGTGGACGACGCGATCATCGCCGTGGAAATGATGGCGATCAAAATGGAGCAGGGTTTCGACCGGATCAAAGCCGCGAGCTACGCCTGGACCAGTACCGCGTTCCCGATGCTCACCGGCACGCTGATCACCGCGGCTGGCTTCCTGCCGATCGCCACGGCGCAATCGGGCACGGGTGAATACACCCGTTCGATCTTCGAAGTGGTCACCCTCGCGCTGTTGGCGTCGTGGGTGGTCGCGGTGGTCTTCGTGCCCTATCTCGGAGAAAAGCTCCTGCCGGATCTGGCGAAGATTCATGCCGCCAGGCACGGTGCCGGCCAGCCCGATCCGTATGGCACAGCGTTTTACCAGCGCGTCCGGGGTCTGGTGGAGTGGTGCGTGCGCTGGCGCAAAACCGTGATCCTGGCGACCGTGCTGTTGTTCATCGGCTCCATCGTGCTGTTCCGTTTTGTGCCGCAGCAGTTCTTCCCGGCATCGGGTCGACTGGAGTTGATGGTCGACCTGAAACTGGCCGAAGGCGCTTCGCTGAGCAACACCGCCGACGAGGTCAAGCGCCTCGAAGCGCTGCTCAAGGACAAGGCCGGAATCGACAATTATGTGGCCTACGTCGGCACCGGTTCGCCGCGTTTCTACCTGCCGCTGGATCAGCAACTGCCGGCGGCGAGCTTCGCCCAGTTTGTCGTCCTGGCGAAAACCATCGAGGAACGCGAAGCCCTGCGTACCTGGTTGATCGCAACCCTCAACGAGCAATTCCCGGCGCTGCGCTCGCGGGTCACGCGTCTGGAAAACGGTCCGCCGGTTGGTTACCCGGTGCAGTTCCGCGTGACCGGTGAGCACATCGACGAGGTGCGGGCGCTGGCGCGCAAAGTCGCGGCCAAGGTTCGCGAGAATCCGCACGTGGTCAACGTCCACCTGGACTGGGAAGAGCCGAGCAAGGTGGTGTACCTGAATATCGATCAGGACCGCGCGCGGGCACTGGGCGTCAGTACGGCGAACCTGTCGAAGTTCCTGCAAAGTTCCCTGACTGGCTCCAGCGTCAGCCAATACCGTGAAGACAACGAGTTGATCGAAATCCTGCTGCGCGGCACCTTGCATGAGCGCACCGAACTGTCGTTGCTGCCGAGCCTGGCGGTGCCGACCGATAACGGTCGCAGCGTCGCCCTGTCGCAGATCGCGACCCTGGAATACGGCTTCGAAGAGGGCATCATCTGGCACCGCAATCGCCTGCCCAACGTGACGGTTCGTGCCGACATTTATGACAAGCAGCAACCGGCGACGCTGGTGCAGCAGATCATGCCGACCCTCGATCCGATCCGCGCCGAACTACCGGACGGCTACCTGCTGGATGTCGGCGGTACCGTGGAAGATTCGGCACGCGGACAGAACTCGGTGAAGGCCGGCGTGCCGTTGTTCATCGTAGTGGTGCTGACCTTGCTGATGCTGCAACTGCGCAGTTTCTCGCGTACGGCGATGGTGTTTCTGACGGCACCGTTGGGGTTGATCGGGGTGACGCTGTTTCTGTTGGTGTTCCGCCAGCCGTTCGGTTTCGTGGCCATGCTGGGGACCATCGCCTTGTCCGGGATGATCATGCGTAACTCGGTGATTCTGGTGGATCAGATCGAGCAGGATATCGCTGCCGGGCTCAAGCCCTGGCAGGCGATCATCGAGGCGACGGTGCGGCGGTTCCGGCCGATTGTGTTGACGGCGCTGGCGGCGGTGCTGGCGATGATTCCGTTGTCGCGCAGCGTGTTTTTCGGGCCGATGGCGGTGGCGATCATGGGGGGGTTGATTGTGGCTACGGCGTTGACGCTGCTGTTTTTGCCCGCTCTTTATGCTGCCTGGTTTCGGGTTCGCAAAGAGTCGGTTTGACCTTGGCGGCCTCTGGGCCGACCAGGTTGGGGGGATCGAGTACATATCCGTTGCTGCGGTAACGGCTACTTATGGTTTCGCCCTTACGGCGACTCACTTTTTTACAAGCGCCTAAAAAAGTAAGCAAAAAACGCTCGCCCCGGCGTCCGGCCCCTCGCCAAGGCTCGGGGTTCCTTCGCTCCGGCATTCATCCGGGGACACTGCCCTCCGGTTTGCTTCGCTGCACCTACATGCAGCGTGTTCGACTGCGTCGAACGGCGCTGCGCGCCACTCCCCGGATGAACGCCTCCACTCAGCCTCCCGAAGGGGCGGGTGGATCAAGATCAAGAGCTGCAGGCGAGCTAACGCTCGGCCTGATGAGTGGTGAGAAGCGAAGGTGTACGCCGCTTTTTCTTTTGCTTTTGCTCTTTTGTGGGAGCGAGCCTGCTCGCGAAGGCGGCCTGCCAGCCGACCTGAATCAGGCGGATGTACCCCGACCCTGTAGGAGCGGGTGCCCGCTTGCGGCATGCTCGCGATGACGGACTTACAGTCAACAATGTTTATCGCCCAAGCCACCCATTCAGACCATTCCCACAAGACTTTCAGCTTGCCCGTCGGAAGCACGATCCCTAGCCTTGGCCCGTCGCTGCCAATTCAGCGACCGGGACTGCAAGCCCGTAAATAGTCGTTAGGCGCCTACTTTTGGAGCTTCGCAAAATGATCAAAGACAGTCCTGATTACTCTGTCTCCGAATCCGGAAAGAAAACGAGAATTTCACACCGCCCCTGCCCAATTTTCACCATCCACCCAGGCGTCGATTCCGAAACCCTGCTGGTCCATGCCTACGAAACGCTCGCCTCAGCCAACGTGATGGCGACCGAGTTGTCGTCCATCCTGAACGGCCCCACCTGCAATCTGGCACTCGGCATTCAGCAGATGATTGTCCTGGCGCAGCTATCGGTGAATCGCGTGCTGGATCAACTCGATACATCTCGGTAACACAATGAAAAAGCCCGCTGAACCTGTGAAGGTCAGCGGGCTTTTGGTTGTTGGCGCGAGCTGAGAATTACAAGGTTCCAAACACCTTCTTCGCCAAACTGGTCGCCGCAGCCGCCGGGTTCTGGCGGATGGCTTCTTCCTGTTTGCCGATCATCTCGAACAAGCCATTCAACGCCTGTTCGGTGACGTAGTTTTCGACGTTGGCATCCTTCGCATCCACTACGCCCATGGTCGCCGCTTGTCCGGCGAACGAGTTGTACTGCTGGGCCAGGCCAACCTTGTCGGTGGCTTGCTTGACGATGGGCAGGAACTTGGCGCGGATCTGTTCGCGGCTGGTCTTGTTCAGGTATTGGGTGGCCGAGTCGTTGCCGCCGCTGAGGATGCCCTTGGCGTCTTCCACGGTCATTTTCTTCACGGCGTCGACCAGGATTGGCTGGGCCTGGGTCACGGCGGTTTCCGCCGCTTTGTTCATGCTGGCTTCCAGTTCATCGACCTGCTCACCCATGCCGAACTGTTTCATTTTGCTGGCGACTTTGCCCAGCTTGCCCGGCAGTTCGATTTTCACGTCCGGGTTGTTGCTGAAGCCGCCCGGGGTGCCGAGTTGTTTCACGGCCAGTTGCGCGCCCTGGGTCAGCGCATCCTTGAGTCCGCCGGTGGCGTCTTTCTGCGACAGGTCGGTGAGGGACAGCGCCAGGGCGTTGGCGCAGATCATCAAGCCTGCGCACAGGCCGGCAAAGCGGAGGGTAGGGCGGAACATGGCAACTTCCTTTTTCGAAAAAGACACTTGGTAGCGGTTCGGGTCGACACGGACTTTCAGCGGTTTTGGAACGCTGCCATCCAGACGCACAGCATGATTCTCGGTGGTGATGAACATCAGTTTGCCGTCGACTTCAATGCGGGTGCTCACCGAGTAGCGGTGGTTGGGCTCTATCCAGGGAGGCCTGGTCGGCGGCATCTTCACTGCGATGCAACGCCACCTGCCGGATCGACAAACGAATCTCTGCCGACAAAACCCGTTTGGCCGCGCCTTCGGCCAGTTCGCCGAGCAGTTCGTGGTAGCCCAGCTTGCCGGCCTCGTCGCGCTTGAGTACTTCGAGGTCGAGCATGGTCTGGATAAAGTGACGGAACAGGCTCTTGTCGAAGAATTCCGGGGCATTGAGGCCATGCAGGATCGACAGGCGCTGGGCCATGACCGTGCACAGGTCTTCCAGTTCTTCGGCGCTGATGCTGTTCTGGCCACTGTTGAGCAGCAGGGACACGGTCATGTAGAAGCGCTGCAACGTCTGGGCGATGCTTTTCGACAGCAAGGTCAGCAGCACGAAATGCCGCGAGCTTGGCGCCGGGCGCAGGTACACGCCGTTCTCGAAGCGCAGCAGGCCTTGCTCGACGAATGCCTCCAGCCATTGATCGATCACCGCATCCAGTTCGTCCAGCGACCAGCGAATGAACAGCTCCGCTTGCAGGTACGGATACAACGCGCGGGTGTAGCGCAGTATCTGGTCGCGGCTCATGCGCGATGCGCTCTGGAAGAAGCTCGCCAGCAGTGCCGGCAGGGCGAAGATGTGCAATACGTTGTTGCGGTAGTAGGTCATCAGGACGGCGTTCTGCTCGTCCAGATAGAGAATCTTGCCCAGCGCATCGCTCTGCTCGGACAGCAGGTCCATGTCCTTCACGTGCTCGATCAACGCGCGACCGTCACCTTCCGGAAGGGTGGTGTGCGGCGAGTACGGCACCTTGCGCAGCAGCGCCAGATACAGGTCGAGCACTCGCGCCATGGCGCGGTCGTCCAGCGCCAGGCGGCTGGTGGACAGCAGTGCCAGCGCAACAAGGTTGACCGGATTGATCGCCGCCGCTTCGTTCAGGTGCCGGGCAACTTTTTCGCCGAGGCGGTTGGTGGTTTCGTTGAGCCAGGCCGGTCTGAACTGCGGACCGAGTTCCTGTTTGCGCCAGTCGGGCTGCTCGCTGTCGAGGAATTCCGCCAGCTTGATTGGCTCGCCGAAGTTCACCGCCACCTGGCCGAAGCGCTGCTTGAGTGCGCCGATGACTTTGAAAATATCGAAGATCGACTCTTTCTTCTTGGCCGCACCGCGCAACTCGCCAAGATAGGTTCGACCTTCCAGTACACGCTCATAGCCGATGTACACCGGCACGAACACGATGGGCATGCGCGATGAACGCAGGAAGCTGCGCAGGGTGATCGCCAGCATCCCGGTTTTCGGTTGCAGCATGCGCCCGGTGCGCGAACGCCCACCCTCGACGAAGTACTCCACCGGGAAGCCCTTGGTGAACAGGGTGTGCAGGTACTCGTTGAACACCGACGTGTACAGCGGGTTGCCCTTGAACGTCCGGCGCATGAAAAACGCGCCGCCACGCCGCAGCAAGCCGCCGATCACCGGCATGTTCAGGTTGATGCCGGCGGCAATGTGCGGCGGGGTCAGGCCATTGCGGAACAGCAGATAGGACAGCAGCAGATAGTCGATGTGGCTGCGGTGGCACGGCACGTAGATCACTTCGTGCCCCGGGGCGATTTTCTGCACGCCTTCGATGTTGTTGAGCCTGATGCCGTCGTAGATCTTGTTCCAGAACCAGCTCAGCACCACTTCCATGAAACGGATCGCAGTGTAGGTGTAGTCCGAGGCGATTTCGTTGCCATAGCGCAGGGCCTGGGCCTTGGCTTTTTCCGGGGAGATATTCTCGCGCTCGGCTTCGTCGAGGATCGCTTGCTTGACCATCGGCTGGTTCAGCAGGCCCTTGACCAGGTTGCGCCGATGGGAAATGTCCGGGCCGATGACCGCGGCCTTCAGGTTGCGAAAGTGCACCCGCAGGATACGTTGGGCCATGCGCACGGTGCGCTCGTGGCCCTTGTTGTGCTCGATCAGTTCGCGCAGGTGGATTGGCGCGGAGAACTGCACGCGGGTCTTGCGCCCCAGCACGATGATGCTCAGCAAGCGACGCAGGCGACCGGTCACCGCCCAACTGTCGGCGAACAGGAGTTTCCATGGGCTGTTTTCGCTGTCCGGCGACTGGCCCCAGAACACGCTGACGGGGATGATCTGCGCGTCTTCGGCGGCGTTCTGGCTCAGGGCGCTGACCAGGCGGGTCAGGGTCGGCGGCGCGCCGCGCTTGTCCTGGCGGCCCAGCCAGTCCGGGTCCGGCGTCAGGTAGAAGAACGCGGCGGGCTCCACCAGATTGCCCACCGACACCGGCAGCACCGGGCGTGGCAGGCCGGCCTTGCTGCATTCGCTGTCGACCACGGCGAGGTCGCTCAGCGAAGGGTTTTGCAGGACGTAGAACACCGGGCGACTGCGGTCGAGGTCAAGGGTGAACGACGACTGGTTGATCGTTTCCGAGCGAACCCAGAGGTACAACAGTCGGCGCAGGGTGCCAAACACAAGACGGCGGAACGGGGAACGGGTCATACGGCTTCTGCGTGAGGGAATAAAGCCGAGCAACTGCTCGGGCGGTCGATAGTTTGCCGTATTCGACGAAAATCGGCAAAAAAGCGCGAAAGTAAACTCTTGTTGAGAGTTTTAACGTCTGTCATATACTCGGCGTTCTGTCGCCACCCTCATGGTGCCGGCATAGGCAGGCTGACGTTCCCGAGGCTTTCCTGCGAAAAGCCCGATCAATAATAAAAAGGGAGTATGAACAAATGGCAACACGCGAAACCGGCAACGTGAAGTGGTTCAACGACGCCAAGGGCTACGGCTTCATTCAGCGCGAAGACGGGGTGGATGTGTTCGTGCACTACCGCGCGATTCGTGGCGAAGGCCACCGCTCGCTGACCGAGGGCCAGCAGGTTGAATACGCGGTGGTCCAGGGGCAGAAGGGCTTGCAGGCTGAAGACGTGGTCAGGCTGTAAACCACTCTTCGGATCACGCAAAAAAACCTGTAGGAGCGAGCATGCTCGCGATGAGGTCTTTCAGCCAACACGGATGTTGAATGTAAGTCCGCCATCGCGAGCATGCTCGCTCCTACAGGGGTGGTGTTCAGGCTTTAAGCCGTTTTCCAGGTGATTTCTTCTTCACCATCGGCGCTGATGCGAATCCAGCGGTCTGCCGTTTCCTCATCTTCTTCCTCGACCCAGCTACCCGGTGCGCAGCGCACTTCGATGTTCAGCGCGGCAAAGGCGGCGCGGGCGCAGGCGATGTCGTCTTCCCATGGCGTCTGGTCGCTTTCCAGGTAAAGGCTGTTCCACTTGCCGACAGCTTTTGGCAGCCAGGTCACTGGCACGTTGCCAGCCTTGCACTTCCAGGTCTGGCCCTTCTGCACCCAATCCGTGCATGAGCCCAATGCCGCACCGAGCCAGGCGGAAATGGCCTTGTGGTCGACGTCGGCGTCTTTCAGGTAAATCTCGATATCCGGTTGGCGCATGGATGTCCTCACTGCGGGTCTGAAAAATCCATTCGCGGATTTAGCCGGCCTTGAACCGTCGCCCAAGGCCAAATTGATGGGTTATTGAAGAACGAAATAATCGTAGCGCATCGACACGGTGACCTCGAACGGCTCGACCTGTTCGATGACCGCTGCGCGGCGCTCGGCACTGGCGCGCCAGCCGTGGGGCGTCATGGCCAGCAGATTGGCGCGGTCCTGGCCGCTCTCCAGCGTCAGCTTGAACGCCAGGGTTTCACTGTGCGCCAGCGCCATGCCTTCCGGCACCAGGGCCAGATGCTTGTCGTCGGTGTATTCACGCACCTCGTCGTACAGCCGCTCGCGCAATTCCATCAGGTGGCCGCTGGTCGGCCCGACTTTCATCAGGCCGCCGCCGACGCTGAGCAGGCGTTTGGCCTCCTCCCAGTCCAGCGGGCTGAAGACGCTCGCCAGGAACTGGCAACTGCCGGAAGCCAACGGCACCCGCGCCATGCTGGCAATCAACCAGGTGAGCCTGGGGTTGCGCTTGCAGGCGCGTTTGACCGCTTCGCGGGAGATGTCCAGGGCATACCCTTCGGCATCCGGCAGGGCCTCGGCGATTTGCGCGGTGTAGTAACCCTCGCCACAACCGATATCGACCCAGCGAGCCGGTGCGTAACCAGCCGCCAGCTCCGCCAGCCGCTTGGCCACCGGGGCGTAGTGCCCGGCATTGAGGAAGTCGCGGCGCGCCTCGACCATGGCCTGGTTATCCCCGGGATCGCGACTGTTCTTGTGCTGCACCGGCAACAGGTTCAAATAACCCTGGCGCGCACGGTCGAACCGATGCCCGGCGGGGCAGACCACACCGTTGTCCACCGCATTCAGCGGCTCACTGCAGATCGGACACGCCAGCATCAGGCGAGCAACTTGATCAGGGTCTGGTAGTAGATCTCGGTCAGCACATCGAGGTCGGCTGCCAGCACGCGCTCGTTGACCTGGTGGATGGTCGCGTTGACCGGGCCCAGCTCAACCACTTGGGTGCCCATGGTCGCGATGAAGCGGCCATCGGAGGTGCCACCGCTGGTGGACGCCCTGGTTTCACGACCGGTGACGTCCTTGATGCTCGACGACACCGCGTCCAGCAGCGCACCCGGTTCGGTGAGGAACGGCAGGCCGGACAGCGCCCAGTCGATGTGCCAGTCCAGGCCATGCTTGTCGAGGATGTCGGCGACGCGCTTTTGCAGGCCTTCGACGGTGGACTCGGTGGAGAAGCGGAAGTTGAACACCGCCACCAGGTCACCCGGGATCACGTTGGTCGCACCGGTGCCGGAATTGACGTTGGAGATCTGGAAGCTGGTCGGCGGGAAGAAATCGTTGCCATGGTCCCAATGCTCGGCAGCCAGTTCGGCCAGGGCCGGGGCGGCGAGGTGGATCGGGTTCTTCGCCAGGTGCGGGTAGGCCACGTGGCCTTGCACGCCGCGCACGGTCAGCTTGGCGCCGAGGGAGCCGCGACGGCCATTCTTGACCACGTCACCCACCAGGGTAGTGCTCGACGGTTCGCCGACGATGCACCAGTCCAGGCGCTCCTTGCGCGCGGCGAGGCGTTCGACCACGGCCTTGGTGCCGTGATGCGCCGGGCCTTCTTCATCGCTGGTGATCAGGAACGCGACTTTGCCCTTGTGATTCGGGTAGTTGGCGACAAAGCGCTCGGACGCGACGGTCATGGCGGCGAGGCTGCCTTTCATGTCGGCGGCGCCACGGCCACAGAGCATGCCGTGCTCATCGATCAGCGCGTTGAACGGTTCGATCTGCCAGGCCTCCACCGGCCCGGTCGGGACCACGTCGGTGTGGCCGGCGAAGCACAGCACCGGACCATCGTCCTGGCCGTGGGTGGCCCAGAAGTTATCCACATCTTCGATGCGCATCGGTTCCAGGGTGAATCCGGCATCGCCCAGGCGCTGCATCATCTGCTTCTGGCAATCGGCGTCGAGCGGCGTCACGGACGGGCGGCGGATCAAGTCGATGGCGAGTTGGAGGGTCGGCGAAAGGTCGGCGTGGGCCGTCATGGAAAACTCCGGAATCATGGAATATGGGCTTGGGGTTGAATGTGGGAGCGAGCCTGCTCCGGGCGGCGTTCCGACGAATGCGGTATGTCAGTAACCATAAACTTTGAATGTTACACCGCTATCGCGAGCGGGCTCGCTCCTACAGGTACTGGGTTTGTTCGGCAAACCGAGATACGCCAAGCCCCGCAAAATGGCGGTTATCTTAAAGCAAAACGGCGACCATTGGCCGCCGTTTAGTGCATCCGCGGAGATTTAGACCGCCGGTGCCGTTTCAGCCTCGACCGACGGTTTCGGCAGTGACGACAGGAATGCCATGATCAGTGCCGCGACGTACGGCAGCGACTGGACCAGCAGCATGGTGACCCAGAAGCGCATGTCGTTGCTCGGCATGCCGTTGACCAGAAAGATCCCCAAGGCCGCGCCCCACAACAGCAGCATGATGAACATCTCTTCCCGGGCTTCCGAAATCGCCACCCAGAAGCCATGGTTATCGGCGTTTTTCGGTGTGCGGAAGAACGGAATGCTGCTGGTGAAGAAGCCGTACAGCACCGCTTTGGCGATGGTGTGGGACAACGCCAGGCCGGCCAGGGCCGCGCAGAAGGCATCCTTCAGATCGACCCCGACCGCACGACGGTAGAGGAAGATGATCTTGGCGACCTTGAACACGAACAGCGCCAGTGGCGGGATTGCGAAGATCAGCAGCGGTGGATCGACCCGTTGCGGCACGATGATCATCGCTGCCGACCACAACAGTGCGCCAACGGTAAAGAAGATGTTCATGCCGTCCGCCACCCATGGCAACCAGCCCGCGAGGAAGTGATAACGCTGGCCACGGGTCAGCTCGGTGTCCTTGCCGCGCAGCAGGCTGGCGGTGTGGCGCTTGATGATCTGAATCGCCCCGTAGGCCCAGCGGAAACGCTGTTTCTTGAAGTCGATAAAGGTATCGGGCATCAGGCCCTTGCCATAGCTGGTGTGGTAGTACGCCGCCGACAGGCCTTTCTCGAATACCCGCAGGCCCAGTTCGGCGTCCTCGCAGATGCACCAGTCGGCCCAGCCCAGCTCTTCGAGCACCGAGCGACGGGTCATGGTCATGGTGCCGTGCTGGATGATCGCGTCACGGTCGTTGCGGGTCACCATGCCGATGTGGAAGAAACCTTTGTATTCCGCGTAGCAGAGCTTCTTGAAAGTGCTTTCATTCTGGTCGCGGTAATCCTGCGGCGACTGCACCACGGCGATTTTCGGGTCGGCGAAGTGCGGCACCATGTGCTTGAGCCAATTGCGGTCGACGCAGTAGTCCGAGTCGATCACGGCAATGACTTCGGCATCCTTGGCGGTGTGCGGAATCAGGTAGTTCAGCGCGCCGCCCTTGAAGCCGGCCAGCGGTGCCACGTGGAAGAACTTGAACCGCGGGCCGAGGGTTGCGCAGTAATCGCGCACCGGTTCCCAGACCGCCGGGTCCTTGGTGTTGTTGTCGATGATCAGGACTTCGAAGTCCGGATAGTCGAGGTTGGCCAGGGCATTGAGGGTCTGTTTGACCATCTCCGGCGGCTCGTTATAGCAGGGTACGTGAATCGACACTTTCGGACGGTAGCTGGAGTCGCCCTCCACCGGCAGGAACTCGCGCCGGCGCTTGTGCACCCACACCGCTTCGGCCAGCTCATGGGCTTCGGTCAGCAAGACGATAAACACCCCGAGTGCACCGAGGGCGAGCAGGAAACCCACCGTCAGGCTGAACCAGGTGCTGTATTGCTGGCTGTAGTCGTAACCGATCCACACCAGCACCGAACCGCACAGGAACGCAATGAAGGTCAGGAAGGTACGGCCACGCTGGCGCAGGGCCGAGCCGTCGATCATCAGCAGGGTCAGCGACAACAGCGCCAATACCACCGAGCCAATGGCCAATACGCGCCACTGCGGAATCGCCACCACCGGGCCTTCGAAGTTGAACTTCTGCTGGCGCGCAGCGTTGAAAACGCCCCAGTAGGCGCCGACGGAACCTTCGTCACTGGCTTTCCACGGCTGGTCGAACGCTTCGATCACGAAGTAGTTGAAGCCCTGGCGGTTGAGCTTGTTGACCAGTGTGCGCAGGTAGATCGCCTGGTCCGCCGGAGAGGCATCGGCGCCACCACGCATGCGGCCGTTGCTCGGCCAGCCCACCTCGGACAGCAGCAGCGGCTTTTTCGGGAACATCTTTTTCAGGTCGCGGGCGCGGTCGAGGACGAACTGCCCGGCCTTGTCCATCGGAATGAACTCCCAGTAAGGCAGGATGTGCGCGGCGATCAGGTCGACGTGCCTGGCCAGTTCCGGGTGTTCTTCCCAGACGTGCCACTGCTCGGACGTGGTCACCGGCACTTTCACGGCAGCACGCACGCGGTCGAGCATCACGCTCAATTCGGCGGCGGTAATTTCCTTGCGGAAGATCGCTTCGTTGCCGACCACCACACGAACCACGCTGCGCGAGGAGTTGGCGATTTCAATGGCTCGGGTAATTTCCCGTTCGTTGCGTTCCTGGTCCGGGCTGATCCAGATCCCCAGGGTCACCCGCAAACCGAACTCTTCCGCGAGTTTCGGGATGTCTTGCAGGGTGCCATCGACCGAGTAGATGCGGATGTTGTCCGTCAGCTTGCTCATGATCTCCAGATCACGGCGCATTTCGTCGTCAGTCGGATACTGCTCTTTCTGTGGGAATTGACCCTGCTGGAATGGCGAGTACGAGAAGCCGGAGATCTGTTCCGGCCAGTTGGGGGCGGTGACCGGGCGGTTGATCAGCGCCCAGAAGCCGGTAAACAAGGCTGCGATGGCGAGCACCACGACCAGGTTGAGTCCAAATTTACGCGATGACATAGCGATTTCGGGTTCCAAAGACTGTGGAACGAAGGAACGGTTGGCGCTCGCCAAGGGGGCGCGCGTCCTGCACCGGGCATTCTCTTGTCGTACAGCGGACAGGGAATTGCCTGATATTGGGCAGTTAACTTTCACATAAGTTCTTACACTTGCAGCTTGCAGCTTAAAACTTGTAACTGCGTAGCCCTATAATGCGCGCCGGTTTTTGGGGTAATGGTCATGAGTACAGAAGATCCGCGGTTTGCTGGCATCGCCCGTTTGTATGGCATCGAAGGCCTTGAGCGTCTGCGCGCGGCCCATGTGGCGATCGTCGGCATCGGCGGTGTCGGCTCCTGGGCGGCGGAAGCCATGGCCCGCTGTGGCGTGGGCGAAATTTCGCTGTTCGACCTGGACGACGTCTGCGTCAGCAACGCCAACCGCCAGTTGCACGCGCTGGACAGCACGGTGGGCAAGCCCAAGGTCGAGGTGATGGCCGAGCGTCTGCGCGGGATCAACCCGGACTGCACGGTGCACGCAGTGCCGGACTTCGTCACCCGCGAGACCATGGCCGAGTACATCACGCCGAACATCGACTGCGTGATCGACTGCATCGACAGCGTCAATGCGAAAGCGGCGCTGATCGCCTGGTGCAAGCGTCGCAAGATCCAGATCATCACCACCGGCGGTGCGGGCGGGCAGATTGACCCGACGTTGATCCAGGTCTGCGACCTGAACCGTACGTTCAATGACCCGCTGGCGTCGAAAGTGCGCTCCACGCTGCGTCGCGACTATGGTTTCTCACGCACCGTGACCCGCCATTACAGCGTGCCGTGCGTGTTTTCCACCGAGCAACTGCGCTACCCGAAACCGGACGGCAGCATTTGTCTGCAGAAGAGTTTTGTCGGCGATGGGGTGAAGCTCGACTGCGCCGGCGGGTTCGGCGCGGTGATGATGGTGACGGCGACGTTTGGCATGGTCGCGGCGACCAAGGCGGTGGACAAGATTGTGGCGGGTGTTCGGCGGCCAGCGGATCGCATCAAGCCGTAGGAGCGAGCATGCTCGCGATGGCGGCATTACATTCGACATTGATGTTGCCTGATCCACCGCCATCGCGAGCATGCTCGCTCCTACAGGTAAGGTGTTTGGTCAGGTGGCCAGTTCGCGCATCCGCTGAAGCACCGCATTCAAGCCATTACTGCGGGACTCGGACAAGTGCCGCCCCAACCCCAACTGATTGAACCAGCCCACTAAATCCACCTGCCGCAATTCAACCGCCGACAAGCCGTTGACCCGCGCCAACAGCAGCGCCACCAACCCGCGAATCAACCGTGCATCGCTGTTGGCCCTGAATTGCCAGTGGCCATCTTGCAACTCGCCCACCAGCCATACCTGGCTTTCACAACCGTGTACGCGGTTGGCATCGCACATGTCTGTATCGCTCAAGGCCGGCAGACGCTCGCCCCATTGCATCAACAGCCTTGCACGTTGTTCCCAGCCGGCGGCGGCCTGGAAGGTGTCGAGCGCGGTGATGGCATCTGCAGGCAGGTTCATCGCAGTAACTCCAGTGCTTGATCCAGGGCTTCAAAGAACCGCTCCAGGTCTTCGGAATCGTTGTACAGCGCCAACGACACCCGAATCGCTCCGGCCAGTTCAAAGCGTTTGAGCAGCGGCATGGCGCAGTGATGGCCAGCACGCACCGCGATCCCTTGTTCGGTCAGCAAATGCGCCAGGTCAGCGTTATGCACGCCTTCGACGGTGAAACTGACCAGCGCCACCTGCGGCTTGCCCAGCAAGCGAATGCCGTTGCGCGCTTCAAGACCCTTGAGCAGGCAGGCATGCAGTGCCGCTTCATGGGCGGACACAGCGTTCTGATCAAGTCCTGCGAGGTAATCCAGGGTCGCTCCCAGGCCGATAACACTGGAAACCGGTGGCGTCCCGGCCTCGAAGCCCAATGGCGCCGGGCGAAAGCGTGCGTCGTGATAATTGGCGTCCAGCACCATCTCACCGCCGAACTGCCAGGGACGCAACTGTTGCAGCGCGGTATTGCGCCCGAACAGCACGCCCAGGCCATCGGGACCGTAGAGCTTGTGGCTGGAGAACACATAGAAATCGCAGCCCAAGGCTTGCACGTCGTGGCGGCCATGGACCACGCCCTGGGCGCCGTCGATCACGGTCAGGGCGTTGTGCGCCTTGGCCAGCGCCAGCAATTCGGCCAGCGGTTGCCACGCGCCAATCACGTTGGACAACTGGCTGACGGCCAACAGGCGTGTACGAGGGCCGATCAAACCGGCAGCGGCTTCAAGGTCGATCACGCCGTCGGCATCCAGCGGCAGGATCACCAGTTTCAGCTCGCGACGCTGCGCCAGCTGCTGCCAAGGCAGCAGGTTGGCGTGGTGTTCCAGGGCGCTGATGACAATTTCATCGCCGGGATTGAAAAGATGTTCCAGGCCGTAGGCCAGGAGATTCAGCGCGGACGTCGCGCCGTGGGTAAAGATGATCTGACCGCAATCGCCGGCATTGAGCCATTGCGCGGCTTTGCGACGGCTGTCCTCGAACGCCTGGGTGGCGTGGGCGCCGGGCAAATGCTGTGCCCGATGCACGTTGGCCGCGCCGTTGGCGTAGTAATGCGCCAGGGCGTCCAGCAGGGCTTGAGGTTTTTGCGTGGTGGCAGCGTTGTCCAGGTAGGTCTGGCCTTGCCGTTGCAGCGCGGCGATGGCCGGAAAATCGGCGCGCCAGGGGGAGAGAATCATCATGCTGTTCGGCCTGTGCACTTGATCCCTGTAGGAGCGAGCAAGCTCGCGATCATCGCGAGCCTGCTCGCTCCTACAGGAACAGGGATCGTGTGGCTTAGTTGTGAGCGTGCAGCGCTTCGTTCAGTTCGATGGCCGATTTGTGGGTTTTGCATTCCACGGCACCGGTTTCCGAATTGCGACGGAACAGCAGGTCCGGCTGGCCAGCCAGTTCACGGGCCTTGACCACTTTGACCAGCTGATTGTTTTCGTCCAGCAGCGCGACTTTGGTGCCGGCGGTCACGTACAGGCCCGACTCGACGGTGTTGCGGTCACCCAACGGGATACCGATACCGGCATTGGCGCCGATCAGGCAGCCTTCGCCGACCTTGATCACAATGTTGCCGCCGCCCGACAGGGTGCCCATGGTCGAGCAACCGCCGCCCAGGTCCGAACCCTTGCCGACGAATACGCCAGCGGATACGCGGCCTTCGATCATGCCCGGGCCTTCGGTGCCGGCGTTGAAGTTGATGAAACCTTCGTGCATCACGGTGGTGCCTTCGCCCACGTAGGCACCCAGGCGCAGGCGTGCAGCGTCAGCGATACGCACGCCGGCCGGTACCACGTAGTCGGTCATTTTCGGGAACTTGTCCACCGAGAACACTTCCAGCAGCTCGCCGCGCAGGCGGGCTTCGAGTTGCAGTTCGGCCAGTTCGCTCAGGTCGACAGCGCCCTGGCTGGTCCAGGCCACGTTCGGCAGCAGCGGGAAGATCCCGGCCAGGTTCAGGCCGTGTGGTTTGACCAGGCGATGGCTCAGCAGGTGCAGCTTGAGGTATGCCTCAGGGGTGGACGACAGCTGGGCGTCTTCGGCCAGCAGGGTGGCGACCAGTGGCTTGTGGCTTTCGGCCAGGCGGGTCAGCAGGGCAGCCTGGGCAGCGTCGACGCCTTTGAGGGCTTCGGCCAGTTGCGAGGCCTGGGCAGTGCTGAATGCGATGGCCTGGTTGCCTTCGGTGTAGCCCAGGATCGGGGCGATAGCCGCGACGACTTCAGCCGACGGCTTGAGTACCGGGGCGGCGTAGAACACTTCCAGCCATGCGCCTTGACGGTTTTGAGTGCCGACGCCGAAGGCCAGGCTGAACAGGGTAGTAGACATGTTGATACCTCTAACAAAATGGAACGGGCTGCTTACTTGAGCGCGGCCGCGTAGATATCTGGCTTGAAGCCAATCAGGGTTCGGTCACCGAGATCGAGCACCGGGCGCTTGATCATCGAAGGTTGTGCGAGCATCAGTTCGATGGCTTTCGTCTGGTCGAGATCGGCTTTGCGTTCGTCGTCGAGCTTGCGAAAGGTCGTGCCTGCACGGTTCAACACCACTTCCCAGCCGTGCTCGTTGCACCATTGGGTCAGGTGTTCACGGTCGATACCGACCGCTTTGTAATCATGAAAGTCATAGCTGACAGCGTGTTCATCGAGCCAGGTGCGCGCCTTTTTCATGGTGTCGCAGGCTTTGATGCCGAAAAGGTGCAACGTTTTGCTTGAAACGGTCAAGGAATTGCCCCCTTTGCAGGTGCCGTAAATAAAAGGTGACGGATTATGCCATGACCGGACGGTTTCGCGGCGCTTCAGGTCGAATTGCCTCCGCAATCCCTGTAGGAGCGAGCATGCTCGCGATGGTCGTTAACGATAACGCTGTACGCCTGACACCCCGCGGCGCTCACAGCGTTCATCGCGAGCATGCTCGCTCCTACAGGGGGCGTTCGGGCGTGCGACATTGGTGCAAGGGTCGCCAGGCAGTCTAAGCGGCTAATATGGCAGTTCAACGCTGTCGACTGTCCGGGAACCCCGCTTTATGCAAACCGCTTACACCGTCCTGATCCTGTTGATGCTGGTCGGCGTTTCGCGCCTGATCGGACGGGTGGTTCCGTTGCCGTTGCCGCTCGTGCAAATCGCTGCCGGGGCATTGCTGGCGTGGCCGACGCTGGGTTTGCATGTGGCCCTGGATCCCGAGTTGTTCCTGTTTCTGTTCCTGCCACCGCTGTTGTTCTCCGACGGTTGGCGCATGCCCAAGCGCGAACTCTGGCACCTGCGCGGCCCGATCCTGACCCTGGCGGTGGGGCTGGTGCTGTTTACCGTGGTCGGCGCCGGGTATTTCATTCATTGGTTACTGCCTGGCGTGCCGTTGCCGGTGGCGTTTGCCTTGGCGGCCGTGCTGTCGCCGACGGATGCGGTGGCGGTGTCGGCCATCTCCCGCAATAGGCTGCCCACGCCTTTAATGCACATTTTGCAGGGCGAGGCGCTGATGAATGATGCCTCGGGCCTGGTGACGTTCAAGTTTGCGCTGGCGGCGGCAGTGACTGGCGTGTTCTCGCTGGCCAATGCCAGCGTGACATTTGTGCTGGTCGCCCTCGGCGGGCTGGCTGTCGGGGTAGCCTTGAGCTGGCTGGTCGGCCGCCTGCGGGCGTGGATGATTGCCCGCGGCTGGGATGATCCGGCGACACACGTGGTGTTCATGTTGCTGCTGCCGTTTGCGGCCTACGTGCTGGCCGAGCGCATGGAAGTGTCGGGCATCCTCTCGGCGGTGGCGGCGGGGATGATGCAGAGCTGGCTCGATCTGCTCCCGCGCCAGACCAACACGCGCCTGCTCAATCGCAGCGTCTGGTCGCTGTTGGAGTTCGCTTTCAATGGCTTGATCTTCCTTCTGCTGGGATTGCAGTTGCCAGACATCATCAAGGCTGTGGCCAGTCACGAAACCTCGCTATGGCCGACCTTGCTGTATCGCGGGCTGGAAGTGGTGGCGATTTTCCTGGTGCTGCTGGCCTTGCGCTTCGTCTGGGTGCAGAGCATCTGGCGTTTGTCGGTGCTGCTGCGGCGCCTGCGCGGCAAGGGGGAGGTGACCCAGGTGCCGACAGCTCGATCTTGCTGGTTGCTGACCGTGGGCGGTGTGCGCGGGGCGGTGACGCTGGCGGGTGTAATGTCCGTGCCGTTGCTGATGGGCGGGGACGCGTTTCCGCAGCGCGACCTGCTGATCTTCATCGCCGCCGGGGTGATCCTGTTGTCGCTGATCGCGGCGTGCATCGCGTTGCCGATTTTGCTGCGGGGCATCGAAGCAAGCCCAGACGACAAGCGGCGCAATGAGGTGCGCGACGCCTGGCGCAAAACCGCCGAAGCGGCCATTCATGCCCTTGAGGCAGAAGAGGTCAACCCCCAGGACGCCGCTCAGTCCGCGCTGGCCGCAGAGCTGAAGGCACGAATAATGTCCGAATATCGGCATCAGTTGGAGGTGTTCAACGATTCCGCTGAAGCCCAGGCCCTGGCGTTTCAGATGGACCTGCTGGAGCGGCGTTTGCGCTTGAAGGCGCTGCGGGCGCAACGCCTGGAATTGTACAGCCTGAGCCGTCATCACCAGATTGGCGATGACGTGTTGCGTGAGGTATTGGGAGAACTGGATCTGAGTGAGGCCAAGCTGGGCCAGGTGAAGTAACGCCTGGCCCTGCGCAATGGCGCGGTTACTTGCGACGCTGGATGAACGCGCGAATGCGCTCGGCAGCTTCGACACACTCGGCAAGCGGCGCTACCAGCGCCATGCGCACGCGCCCGGCACCCGGGTTGACGCCATCCACATCCCGCGACAGGTAGGAACCCGGCACCACGGTCACGTGCTCCTGTTCGAACAGGTCGCGACAGAATGCAGCATCGTCTCCCGCCACATTCGGCCACAGGTAGAAGCTGCCATCCGGCCGCTGTACGTCCATGACCGGGCTGAGGATTTCCAGGACCGCATCGAACTTTTCGCGATACAGCGCACGGTTGGCGCGCACGTGCACTTCGTCGTTCCATGCAGCAACGCTGGCCAGTTGCGTCTGAACCGGCATCGCGCAGCCGTGGTAGGTACGGTAGAGCAGGAAGCCCTTGAGAATGTCGGCGTCACCGGCGACAAAGCCCGAACGCAGGCCTGGCAGGTTCGAGCGCTTGGACAGGCTGTGGAACACCACGCAGCGTTTGAAGTCCTTGCGACCCAGTTCCGCGCAAGCGTTGAGCAGGCCTGGTGGCGGGGTTTGCTCGTCGAAGTACAGCTCGCTGTAGCACTCGTCTGCGGCGATCACGAAGTCGTATTCGTCGGCCAGGGCGATCAGCTTTTTCAGGGTGTCCACCGGAATCAATGCACCGGTCGGGTTGCCTGGGGAGCACAGGAACAGGATTTGGCAGCGTTTCCAGATGTCTGGCGAGACGGCATCGAAATCCGGGTTGAAACCGTTTTCGTCCAGGCATGGCAGGTAATGCGGCTTGGCCCCGGCGAGGAACGCCGCGCCTTCGTAGATCTGATAGAACGGGTTCGGACTGACCACCAGGGCATCGTCGCCACGGTTGACCACGGTCTGGGTGAAGGCGAACAGCGCTTCGCGGGTGCCATTGACCGGCAGCACGTTGCGCGCCGGATCGATCCAGCCGTTCGGTACGCCGAAACGACGTTCGCACCAGGCGGCGATGGCCTCACGCAGCTCCGGGATACCGAGGGTGGTCGGGTATACAGCCATCTTTTCCAGGTTGCTGGCCAGGGCCTCGGCGACAAAGCTGGGTGAGCGGTGTTTCGGCTCGCCGATGGACAGCGCGATCGGACGCTTGTCCGGGTTGGGCGTGACGCTGCCGAGCAGGGCGCGGAGTTTCTCGAACGGGTAAGGCTGGAGCTGGGACAGAGCGTTGTTCATCGGTAGATCTCGTTCGGTGTGGGGCGACGCAGTCTCTGTAGGAGCGAGCATGCTCGCGATGGCCGTCAACGATAACGCGGGGCATCAGATTGGCCCGAGTCGACTGAGCGACCATCGCGAGCAGGCTCGCTCCTACAGGAAGCGGGCGCGTCGGGATTAAGTCAGATGCTGATGCGCGACAGTTTGATATCAGGTTCCTGGTTGACGCTCAGTTGTTCGACGATCGCATCCTGCAGGCGGCTGCACATCAGCGGGTCGGACAACGGCTGATTGTTGGCGTCGGTGATGAAGAACACGTCTTCCACCCGTTCGCCGAGGGTAGCGATCTTGGCGTTTTGCAGCGACAGATCGAACTCCAGGAAAATCGTGCCAATCCGCGCCAGCAGGCCCGGACGGTCAGGTGCGGTGAGCTCCAGGACCGTCACTGGGCGCTGGGCGTCGTTGTGGATCGTCACCTGCGGTGCAAAGGCAAAATGCTTGAGCTGGCGCGGCACCCGGCGCTGGATGATGGTCGGGTAGTCGTCCGGGTTGCGCAGGGCTTCGGTCAGGCCGTCGCGGATTTGCTTGGTCCGTGCCGGGTTGTCGCCTATCGAGTCGCCGTCGGTGTCGAGCACGATATAGGTGTCGAGGGTGAACTGGCTGCTGGAGGTGATGACCCGGGCGTCGTGAATGTTCAGGTTGAGCTGGTCCATCGCCGCCACGGTCACGGCAAAGAAATCGTGCTGGTCGGGGGCGTAGATGAAGATCTGTGTGCCGCCTTCGAATTCACGCTGGGTGGTTTCCTTGATCAGTACCAGCGGTCCGCCATCGGCCGGTTGCTGGAGGATCGCGTCGCTGTGCCAGGCCACGTCGCCTGCGGTGTGGCGCAGGAAATAATCATCGCCCAGTTGCGCCCACAGTTGCTCGACATCGTCCGGGTCGGTGCCGCCGCGTACCAGGATATCCAGGGCGGCGCTCTGGGTCTGGCGGATCTGCTCTTCGCGGTCCACCGGGTTCTCCAGGCCTCGACGCAGGGCGCGCTTGGTCTCGGTGTAGAGCTGGCGCAACAGGCTGGCGCGCCAGGAGTTCCACAGCGTCGGGTTGGTGGCGTTGATGTCGGCGACGGTCAGCACATACAGATAGTCGAGGCGGGTTTCGTCGCCGACGATCTGGGCGAAGTCGTGGATCACCTGCGGGTCGGACAAGTCCTTGCGCTGGGCGGTGGTCGACATCACCAGGTGGTTTTGCACCAGCCACACGATCAGACGGCTGTCCCATACTGGCAACTGATGGCGCTGGCAAAACGCTTCGGCATCGACTGCGCCGATGTCCGAGTGGTCGCCATGCCGGCCTTTGCCTATGTCGTGGTACAGGCCAGCCATGTATATAAGCTCGGGTTTGGGCAGTTTGCCCATGAGCTTGCTGGCCAGCGGGAATTTTTCCGACACCTTGGTGTACTGCAACTTACGCAGGTGTTTGATCAGGTTCAGGGTGTGCGCGTCGACTGTATAGATGTGGAACAGGTCATGCTGCATCTGCCCGACGATGAAGCCGAACTCGGGCAGGTAGCGCCCCAGGATGCCGTAACGGTTCATCCGCCGCAGGTTGCGGTGGATGCCGATCTTGCATTTGAACAATTCGATAAACAGGCTGGTGTTGCGAATATCGTGACGGAAATCGTCATCGATCAGGTGACGGTTTTCCCGCAGCAGGCGAATGGTATCGGCGCGCACGCCTTTGATCTCCGGCTGCTGAGCCATCAGCACGAAGATTTCCAGCATGGCGAACGGCGTACGGCGGAACACGTTGTCGTTGCGTGCTTCGATGTAGCCGTCATGCAACTGGAAGCGCGAATTGATCGGTTGCACGGGCGCTTCGTCTTCCGGTGCGAGGATGACCTCCTCAAAGTGCTGGATAATCAGGTCGCTGAGCTGGGCGATGCTCATCACCACCCGATAATACTGTTGCATGAAGTTTTCGATGGCTTGCTTGGCATCGTCGCCTTTGAAGCCCAGCAACCCGGCAATGGTGCGCTGGTGATCGAACAGCAGGCGGTCTTCGGCACGACCGGCGAGCATGTGCAGGGCATAGCGAACCTTCCACAGGAACTCCTGGGAAGAGGCGAGCAGGGCGTTTTCGCTTTCGACCAGGAACCCCTCGCCAGCCAACGCTCGCAGGTTCAAGGTGCCGTACTCGCGACGGGCCACCCACAGGATCGTCTGGATATCCCGCAGGCCGCCGGGCGAGCCTTTGACGTTGGGTTCCAGGTTGTATTCGGTGTCGTTGTACTTGTGGTGGCGGGCCTTTTGTTCGGCACGCTTGGCCAGGAAGAAATCCTTGCTCGGCCACATGTGCGCGGTACTGGTGACATCCAGCATGCGCTGGCGCAAATGTTCGGGGCCGGCGATGGTGCGGCTTTCCATCAGGTTGGTGACAACCGTGAGGTCGGCGCGGGCCTCGACGGCACATTCGTCGACCGACCGAACGCTCTGGCCGACCTCCAGGCCGATGTCCCACAGCAGCGTCAGAAAACGCTCGATGGAGTCGCGGAAAACTTCGTGGTCGGCGCTGTCCAGCAGGATCAGCAGATCGATATCGGAGTAAGGATGCAATTCGCCACGGCCGTAGCCGCCGACCGCAACCAGGGCGATGTCTGCATCCTCGCTCCAGTCGAATTGATTCCAGGCCTTTTGCAGGATGTTGTCGACGAACCAGGCGCGATCCTCGATCAGTCGACGAATGTCGCGGCCGTTGCGAAAGCGCGTGTCGAGCACCTCGCGGGCCTGGCGGATCGCTTTCTTGAAGGCCGCGATCGGGCTTGCCTTCAGGGCCAGCTCAGCCTGGAACTGGCCGCGGTCGAAAAGTTCGGGATCCACCTGCGGCATCGATTGGCCTTCCTTTCTATAGGCGATGTACGGTAACGGGATCAGGCCGATACGCGAGGGATGGTGTCATCGCTGCGCAGGGTGAAGATCTCGTAGCCGGTTTCGGTCACCAGCAGGGTGTGCTCCCACTGTGCCGAGAGCTTGCGGTCCTTGGTGATCGCGGTCCAGCCGTCGCCCAGTACCTTGGTGTCGGCACGGCCCTGGTTGATCATCGGCTCGATGGTGAACGTCATGCCCGCCTTGAGTTCCATGCCGGTGCCGGCGCGGCCGTAGTGCAGGATCTGCGGCTCCTCGTGGAAGACCTTGCCGATGCCGTGGCCGCAGAATTCACGAACCACCGAGAATCCGTTCTTTTCAGCGTGCTTCTGGATGATTTCGCCGATGTCGCCCAGGCGGCAGCCGGGCTTGACGATTTCGATCGCCTTGTACATGCATTCCTGGGTCACCTGGGACAGGCGCTCGGCCCAGACCGGCACGGTGCCGACGTGGAACATGCGGCTGGTGTCGCCGTGGTAACCGTCCTTGATGACGGTGACGTCGATGTTCAATGTGTCGCCATCCTTGAGCGGCTTGTCGTTCGGGATGCCGTGGCAGACCACATGGTTGATCGACGTGCAGATCGACTTCGGGTAGCCCTTGTAGTTGAGCGGGGCAGGGATGGCTTTCTGCTCATTGACGATGTAGTCGTGGCAGATCTGGTTCAACTGATCGGTGGTAACGCCCGGTTTGACATGTTCGGCAATCATTTCCAGCACATCGGCGGCCAGTTTGCCGGCGATACGCATTTTGGCGATATCCTCGGGCGTTTTGAGGGTGACGGTCATACAGGCTCTCTCTGCGCTCGTTGGCGCTGTCCAAACGAAAAGGGCGTTGCGCGATCGATCTTCGCGGCCCTGAAAAAAGCGATTCTACCAGACGATCAGCGCAAGTCTGCGCCTGTGTGCATCGCTTCTCTTTATAGAATGGTGCATTCTTGGCCGATTCCAAGGGGTGGAGCAAAGCGCTCGCCGGGATTTCAGAATCCGGGTTCCGTTTTGCCCTGCCTTGTGGTATAAAATGCGCCGCTTTCCGGGGATGTCCCGAAAAGCCTAAATCCACACACGTGTCGACACGATGACCTGGGTGCCGGAAGCTTGATGCTGCTGGTTGGTCATTGGGATACGTGGAGGCCAAACCCGACTTATTAAGGAACTATCATGTCCCAAGTCAACATGCGCGATATGCTGAAGGCCGGTGTGCACTTCGGTCACCAGACCCGTTACTGGAACCCGAAAATGGGCAAGTACATTTTCGGCGCGCGTAACAAGATCCACATCATCAACCTTGAAAAAACCCTGCCAATGTTCAACGAAGCTCTGACTTTCGTAGAGCGTCTGGCCCAGGGCAAAAACAAGATTCTGTTCGTCGGCACCAAGCGTTCCGCTGGCAAGATCGTTGCTGAAGAAGCAGCACGTTGCGGCTCGCCGTACGTCGATCACCGCTGGTTGGGCGGCATGCTGACCAACTTCAAGACCATTCGTGCTTCCATCAAGCGTCTGCGTGACCTTGAAGTTCAAGCCGAAGACGGTACTTTCGCCAAGCTGACCAAGAAAGAAGCGCTGATGCGCTCCCGTGACCTGGAAAAGCTGGATCGCTCCCTGGGTGGTATCAAGGACATGGGCGGTCTGCCAGACGCTCTGTTCGTAATCGACGTTGATCACGAGCGTATCGCGATCACCGAAGCCAACAAGCTGGGTATCCCGGTTATCGGCGTAGTCGATACCAACAGCAGCCCGGAAGGCGTTGACTACATCATCCCAGGCAACGATGACGCAATCCGCGCTATCCAGCTGTACATGGGTTCGATGGCTGACGCTGTAATCCGCGGTCGCAACAATGTTGCCGGCGGCACCGTTGAATTCGCAGCTGAAGAAACTCAGGCTGCAGCTGAGTAATTGACGCCCTGGCGTTGACTCAGTAAGCAAAAAGGGGGCTTTGCCCCCTTTTTGCCACCTCGAAAACCATTTGTCGGCGCCCACTGCTCTATCTGTAACGTGCGGCAGCTAACAAGGGTGGTTCGGGAAGAATTGATCGCCCGTTCGATCGGGTGGAATGGTTGAAAACCTATCCAAGAGGATTTTGAAATGGCAGCAATTACTGCGGCGCTGGTCAAAGAACTGCGCGAGCGTACCGGCGAAGGCATGATGGATTGCAAAAAGGCCCTGGAAAAGGCCGGCGGCGACATCGAAAAAGCCATTGATGACATGCGCGCTTCGGGCGCCATCAAGGCTGCTAAAAAGGCTGGCAACGTTGCCGCTGAAGGCGCTATCGCCATCAAGGCCGACGACAAGGCAGCCGTGCTGCTGGAAGTGAACTCGCAGACCGACTTCCTGGCCCTGCAAGACGACTTCAAAAACTTCGTAGCCGACAGCGTCGACCAGGCTTTTGCCGAGAAACTGACCGATGCCGCTCCACTGATCGCTTCCCGTGAAGCTGCTCGTGAAGCCCTGGTTGCCAAGTGTGGCGAAAACGTCAACATCCGTCGCCTTGTTCGCGTTGAAGGTGACGTGGTCGGTACCTACCTGCACGGTAACAAGATCGGTGTTGCTGTTGTCCTGAAGGGCGGCGACGTTCAGCTGGCCAAGGAAATCGCCATGCACGTGGCTGCCAGCAACCCTGAGTTCCTGCTGCCATCGCAGGTTTCGCCAGAAGCCATTGAGCGCGAGAAAGGCGTCTTCTTGCAGCTGAACGAAGACAAGATGAAAGGCAAGCCAGCTGAAATCGTCGAGAAGATGATCGCTGGTCGTATCACCAAGTTCCTGGCTGAAGCCAGCCTGGTCGAGCAAGCTTTCGTCATGAACCCGGAAGTCACCGTGGGTGCCCTGGCCAAGAAAGCTGGCGCTGAAATCGTTTCCTTCACTTACTTCAAAGTAGGCGAAGGCATCGAGAAGCCAGTGGACAACTTCGCAGAAGAAGTTGCTGCCCAGCTGGCCGCCGCCAAGCAATAAGACGGTTTATCAACTGTCGCCCAGAAGAGGCTGCCCGCTCACGCGCGCAGCCTCTTTTCAGATGGGGCATCAATTTTTAATTGGTTTCCCTTTGGAACTGGCTTACAAAGCCATGTTCCGATGGCGCTGAAGCAGCGCCACGCTGGATTGAACGCTGGCTGTAAACAGCTCGCAAAGAATTTTTAAATACGCCGCAGGAGAGATTCGCAATGGCTCAGCAGGGCAGTGGTTATCAGGCTCGCTATAAACGCATTCTACTCAAGCTTAGCGGCGAGGCCCTGATGGGCTCGGAAGAGTTCGGGATCGACCCGAAAGTTCTGGATCGCATGGCATTGGAAGTTGGCCAACTGGTCGGCATCGGTGTTCAGGTCGGTCTGGTTATCGGTGGTGGCAACCTGTTCCGCGGTGAAGCGCTGAGCAAGGCTGGCATGGACCGGGTCACCGGCGACCACATGGGCATGCTGGCCACTGTGATGAACGCCCTGGCCATGCGCGACGCCCTTGAGCGCGCCAATATCTCGGCCATCGTGATGTCCGCTATTTCCATGGTTGGCGTGACCGATCACTACGATCGCCGCAAGGCCATGCGCCACTTGAACTCCAAGGACGTGGTGATTTTCGCGGCCGGTACCGGCAACCCGTTCTTTACGACGGATTCGGCAGCCTGCCTGCGTGCAATCGAAATCGATGCCGATGTCGTGCTCAAGGCGACCAAGGTCGATGGCGTCTACACCGCCGACCCGTTCAAAGACCCGCATGCCGAGAAGTTCGATCATCTGACCTACGATGAAGTGCTGGATCGCAAGCTGGGTGTGATGGATCTGACGGCCATTTGCTTGTGCCGCGACCACAAGATGCCACTACGCGTATTTAACATGAACAAGCCCGGCGCCCTGCTGAACATCGTGCATGGCGGCGCTGAAGGAACCCTGATCGAGGAAGGCGAACAATGATCAACGAAATCAAGAAAGACGCTAAAGAGCGCATGCAGAAATCCGTGGAATCGCTGGCGCACAATTTCGGCCGCATTCGTACCGGTCAAGCGCACCCAAGCATCCTGGAAGGCGTGATGGTCCCGTACTACGGCGCTGACACCCCGATCAAGCAGGTCGCCAACATCACCGTCAAGGACGCTCGTACCCTGCAGGTCGTTGCCTTCGAACGCAACATGCTGGGTGCTGTCGACAAGGCAATCGGTAGTGCGGGTCTGAACCTGAACCCGACCAACCTTGGCGAACTGCTGCTGATCTCCATGCCGGCCCTGACTGAAGAAACCCGTCGTGGTTTCACCAAGCAGGCTCGCGATGTGGCCGAGGACGCTCGTGTGGCTGTGCGCAACATTCGTCGCGATGCCAACAGCTCGCTGAAGGATCTGGTCAAGGAAAAGGAAATCAGTGAAGACGAGGAGCGTCGCGCCACTGGTGAAATCGACGACCTGACCAAGAAGTTCGTGGCTGAAATCGACGCGAAGCTGGCAGAGAAAGAAAAAGACCTGATGGCCGTATAAGGGTCGCGTTTACATGGAAAAGACCAAGCAGACTGCACCGTCCGCGGTGCCGCGCCATGTCGCGATTATCATGGATGGTAACAATCGCTGGGCGAAAAAACGTTTTATGCCGGGAGTTGCCGGGCATAAGGCGGGCGTGGATGCGGTGCGTGCGGTCATTGAAGTCTGTGCCGAGGCCAAGGTCGAGGTGCTGACCCTGTTCGCCTTTTCCAGCGAGAACTGGCAGCGCCCGGCCGATGAAGTCAGCGCCTTGATGGATCTGTTCTTCAAGGCGCTGCGTCGTGAGGCCAAGCGCCTCAACGACAACAACATCAGTCTGCGCATCATTGGCGATCGCTCGCGGTTTCATCCCGAGTTGCAGGCCGCCATGCGTGAAGCTGAGGCCATGACGGCTGGCGTCAATCGTTTTGTCCTGCAGATCGCCGCCAATTACGGCGGTCAGTGGGATATAGCGCAAGCTGCGCAACGACTGGCGCGAGAAGTTCAGGCTGGACATCTGCGGCCGGAAGACATAACACCAGGACTGCTGCAGACCTGTCTGGCCACGGGTGACCTGCCGTTACCGGACCTGTGTATCCGTACCGGTGGCGAGCACCGCATCAGCAACTTCCTGCTCTGGCAGCTGGCCTATGCCGAGCTGTATTTCTCCGACCTGTTCTGGCCGGACTTCAAACACGATGCCATGCGCAATGCGCTGGCCGATTTCGCTTCCCGCCAGCGCCGCTTCGGTAAAACGAGCGAGCAGGTCGAGGCTGGAGCCCGGGTTTAATGCTTAAACAACGAATCATCACCGCGCTGATCCTGCTGCCGATTGCCCTGTGTGGGTTTTTCCTGCTGGAAGGTTCCGGTTTTGCGCTGTTCATTGGGCTGGTCGTAACCCTTGGTGCCTGGGAATGGGCGCGTCTGGCGGGATTCGCTGCTCAATCAATGCGGGTTGCCTTTGCCGCTGTCGTCGCGTTGATGCTGTTTGTCATGCACATACTTCCGGGCCTGGCGCCCTGGGTCCTGGGTGCCTCGGTGCTCTGGTGGGGTTTTGCGACCTATCTGGTGTTGACGTACCCGCGTTCGAGCGAGCATTGGTCCAATGCGGCGACCAGGTTGGTGATTGGCCTGCTGATTCTCCTGCCGGCCTGGCAAGGTCTGGTGCAGATCAAGCAGTACCCGCTGGGTAACTGGCTGATCCTGGCGGTGATGGTGCTGGTCTGGGGTGCCGATATCGGTGCCTACTTCTCCGGTCGTGCTTTCGGCAAGCGTAAACTCGCTCCGCAGGTCAGTCCGGGCAAAAGTTGGGAAGGCGTGTACGGTGGTCTGGCGCTGAGCCTGGTCATTACCACACTCGTTGCTCTGGTGCGCGACTGGACGGTGGCCGAGCTGTTCAAGGGGCTGATCTGTGCTGCGCTGATCGTGTTCATTTCGGTGGTGGGCGACCTCACTGAAAGCATGTTCAAGCGCCAGTCCGGCATCAAGGACAGCAGCAATCTGCTCCCGGGGCACGGCGGTGTGCTGGATCGTATCGACAGCCTGACCGCAGCGATTCCGATGTTTGCCGTACTGTTGTGGATGGCGGCCCCATGAGCCGTCCACAACAGATTACCGTTCTGGGGGCGACCGGTTCGATTGGCCTGAGTACCCTCGACGTCATCGCTCGCCATCCGGATCGTTATCAAGTCTTTGCCTTGACTGGCTTTACTCGCTTGAGCGAATTGCTGGCGCTCTGCGTGCGCCATGTTCCGCGATTCGCCGTGGTGCCTGAGCTGGCTGCTGCACGCACCTTGCAGGACGATTTGCGCGCGGCGGGCCTTGCGACCCGTGTTCTGGTGGGCGAGGAAGGTTTGTGTCAGGTCGCTTCCGATCCGGAAGTCGATACGGTCATGGCGGCCATCGTTGGTGCGGCGGGATTGCGCCCGACGCTGGCGGCGGTCGAGGCTGGCAAGAAGATCCTCCTGGCCAACAAGGAAGCGCTGGTGATGTCCGGCGCGCTGTTCATGCAGGCGGTGCGCAAGAGCGGTTCGGTGCTGCTGCCGATCGATAGCGAACACAACGCGATTTTTCAGTGCATGCCGGGCGATTATGCCCGGGGTCTTGAGGCTGTCGGCGTGCGGCGGATTTTGCTGACGGCTTCCGGCGGTCCGTTCCGCCAGACGCCAATGGCTCAGCTGGCGCATGTTTCACCTGACCAGGCGTGCGCGCATCCGAACTGGTCCATGGGGCGAAAAATCTCCGTCGACTCGGCCAGCATGATGAACAAGGGGCTTGAGTTGATCGAAGCCTGCTGGCTGTTCGATGCCAGGCCATCCCAGGTCGAGGTGGTGATTCACCCGCAAAGCGTGATCCATTCGCTGGTCGACTACGTCGATGGTTCTGTCCTGGCGCAACTGGGTAATCCGGACATGCGCACGCCTATCGCCAATGCCCTGGCCTGGCCGGAGCGGATTGACTCGGGTGTGGCGCCGCTGGATTTGTTTGCCATTGCCCGGTTGGATTTCCAGGCGCCCGATGAAGAGCGCTTCCCTTGCCTGCGTCTGGCTCGCCAGGCGGCCGAGGCGGGTAACAGCGCGCCGGCAATGCTCAATGCCGCGAACGAGGTGGCGGTGGCGGCATTTCTCGACGAACGGGTTCGTTACCTGGAAATCGCGAGTATCATCGAGGAAGTACTGAATCTGGAGCCTGTAGTGGCGGTGGATGATCTCGAGGCAGTGTTCACGGCAGACGCGAAGGCGCGATTGCTGGCCGGACAGTGGTTGAGCCGTCACGGGCGGTAAATGCTGCGGATAGTTGGCCCAGGCGGCAGCGGATAGGAATGCGGAGAAAGTAGATGAGCGCGCTCTATATGATTGTCGGCACCCTGATCGCTCTGGGTGTGCTGGTTACCTTCCACGAGTTCGGCCATTTTTGGGTCGCGCGTCGCTGTGGGGTCAAGGTGCTGCGCTTCTCCGTGGGCTTCGGCATGCCTTTGTTGCGCTGGCACGACAAGCAAGGCACCGAGTTTGTCGTTGCGGCCATCCCGCTGGGCGGCTACGTGAAAATGCTCGACGAGCGCGAAGGTGAGGTGCCGCTCGATCAGCTCGATCAATCGTTCAATCGCAAATCCGTTCGTCAGCGCATTGCCATTGTAGCGGCGGGGCCGATTGCCAATTTCCTGCTGGCATTGGTGTTCTTCTGGGCATTGGCAATGCTCGGCACCGAACAGGTGCGCCCGGTCATTGGCGCTGTCGAGTCCGGCAGTATCGCGGCCAGGGCGGGTTTGAGTCCCGGTCAGGAAATCGTCGCCATCGATGGCGAGGCGACTTCCGGTTGGGCGGCGGTGAATTTGCAGTTGGTTCGTCGCCTGGGCGAAAGCGGTTCTTTGCAGATAATGGTTCGCGAGCAAGGCTCCACCGCCGATTCTCCTCGTGAACTTGCGCTGGACAAATGGCTCAAAGGGGCTGATGAGCCCGACCCGATCCGTTCGTTGGGGATTCGCCCGTGGCGTCCGGCATTGCCGCCGGTCCTGGCTGAACTCGATCCGAAGGGGCCGGCCCAGGCTGCCGGCCTGAAGACCGGTGATCGGTTGCTGGCGCTCGATGGGCGTGCGCTGGATGACTGGCAGCAGGTCGTCGATACCGTGCGTATGCATCCTGGTGCCAAAATCACGCTGCGGGTTGAGCGTGACGGTGCTCAAATCGACGTCCCGGTTACGCTTGCCGCTCGCGGCGAGAGCAAGTCGCCCAGCGGCTATTTGGGGGCGGGGGTGAAGGCTGTCGATTGGCCGCCGGAGATGATCCGCGAGGTCAGTTACGGACCATTGGCAGCGATTGGCGAGGGGGCTCGACGCACCTGGACCATGAGCATGCTGACCCTCGATTCACTGAAGAAAATGTTGTTCGGCGAGCTCTCGGTAAAAAACTTGAGTGGACCGATAACCATTGCTAAAGTGGCGGGCGCTTCGGCCCAGTCGGGTGTTGCTGATTTCCTGAATTTCCTTGCTTATCTGAGTATTAGCCTGGGGGTTCTGAATTTGCTGCCCATTCCTGTGCTGGATGGGGGGCATTTGTTGTTTTATCTGATCGAGTGGGCGCGTGGTCGCCCCTTGTCGGATCGGGTGCAAGGTTGGGGGATACAGATCGGCATCAGTTTGGTGATCGGAGTGATGTTGCTTGCTCTGGTTAATGATCTGGGTCGTCTGTAACGTCGCTGAATTGCGAATCTGCCGCATTTTGCGGCAGTTTGTTTATTGCCAGTTGGAATAAGAAAGGACTTCATGAAACGTCTGCTGCTAACTGCGGTTCTCTCCGTATTGATGATCGCCGAAGTTCACGCTGAGTCCTTCACTATCTCTGATATTCGCGTCAACGGCCTCCAGCGGGTCTCCGCGGGTAGCGTCTTTGGTGCTTTGCCGTTGAACGTCGGTGAACAGGCGGATGATCGTCGCCTGGTGGAATCCACTCGTGCGTTGTTCAAAACCGGTTTCTTTCAAGATATCCAGCTGGGCCGCGATGGCAACGTCCTGGTCATCACGGTAGTCGAACGCCCGTCTGTTGCCAGTATCGAGATCGAAGGCAACAAGGCGATCTCCACCGAAGACCTGATGAAAGGCCTCAAACAATCCGGTCTGGCCGAAGGCGAGATTTTCCAGCGTGCCACCCTTGAAGGTGTGCGTAACGAACTGCAGCGTCAGTACGTCGCCCAGGGCCGCTACTCGGCTACCGTCGACACCGAAGTGGTGCCGCAGCCGCGTAACCGCGTTGGCCTGAAGGTCAACATCAACGAAGGTACCGTTGCCGCTATCCAGCACATCAACGTGGTGGGCAACACGGTCTTCCCCGATGAAGACCTGATCGACCTTTTCGAACTCAAGACCACCAACTGGTTGTCGTTCTTCAAGAACGACGACAAGTACGCTCGTGAAAAGCTGTCCGGTGACCTGGAGCGCCTGCGTTCCTACTACCTGGACCGTGGCTATATCAACATGGATATCGCTTCGACCCAGGTGTCCATTACGCCGGACAAGAAACACGTCTACATCACCGTCAACATCAACGAAGGCGAGAAATACACCGTTCGTGACGTCAAGCTCAGTGGCGACCTGAAAGTCCCTGAAGAGCAGGTCAAGTCCCTGCTGCTGGTGCAAAAAGGCCAGGTGTTCTCGCGCAAGCTGATGACCACCACCTCCGAACTGATCACCCGTCGCCTGGGTAACGAAGGTTATACCTTCGCCAACGTCAACGGCGTGCCACAACCGCACGATGAAGATCACACCGTAGACATCCTGTTCGCGGTCGATCCGGGCAAGCGTGCCTACGTCAACCGCATCAACTTCCGTGGCAACACCAAGTCCGAAGACGAAGTGCTGCGTCGTGAAATGCGCCAGATGGAAGGCGGCTGGGCTTCGACCTACCTGATCGACCAATCCAAGACCCGTCTGGAGCGCCTGGGCTTCTTCAAGGAAGTCAACGTCGAGACTCCGGCCGTGCCGGGTGTGGATGACCAGGTTGACGTCAACTACAGCGTGGAAGAACAAGCTTCCGGTTCGATTACCGCCAGCGTCGGTTTCGCCCAGAGTGCCGGTCTGATCCTCGGTGGTTCGATCACCCAGAACAACTTCCTGGGTACCGGTAACAAGGTCAGCGTCGGCTTGACCAAAAGCGAATACCAGACCCGCTATAACTTCGGCTTTGTCGACCCCTACTGGACCGTCGATGGCGTGAGCCTGGGTTACAACGCGTTCTACCGCACCACTGACTATGACGAGCTCGATACTGACGTCGCCAGCTACGCTGTAGACAGCCTGGGTGCCGGTGTGAGTGTCGGTTATCCAATCAGCGAGACTTCGCGTCTGACCTTCGGCCTGAACGTGCAAGAAGACAGAATCCAGACCGGCATTTACACCGTTGACGAGATCTTCGACTTCGTTAACAAGGAAGGCGACAAGTACCTGAACTTCAAGGCTTCGGTCGGTTGGTCCGAGTCCACCCTGAACAAGGGCGTGCTCGCCACCCGCGGTCATTCCCAGAGCGTGGTGCTGGAATCCACGATTCCAGGCAGCGACCTGTCGTTCTTCAAGCTCGACTACCGTGGTCAGTTGTTCCAGCCATTGACCGAGAACTACACCATGCGTCTGCACACCGAGTTGGGTTATGGCGATGGTTACGGTTCGACCGATGGCTTGCCTTTCTATGAAAACTACTATGCTGGTGGTTTCAACTCGGTGCGCGGCTTCAAGGACAGCAGCCTGGGTCCTCGCAGTACGCCAAGTACCGGCAAGAACCCTGGTACAGCGTTCGACCCAGACCAGGATCCGCTGCCGTTCGGTGGTAACGTCCTGATCCAGGGTGGTGTGGAAGTTCTGTTCCCGATGCCGTTCGTCAAGGATCAACGCTCCCTGCGTACATCGGTATTCTGGGATGTGGGTAACGTATTCGATTCATCTTGCTCGGATACCACAAACGCGGATGGCACGAAGTCCAATACCAAGTGCGACGACATCAGCTTGAGCAACATGGCCAGTTCTGTCGGTGTGGGTGTGACCTGGGTCACCGCACTGGGGCCTCTGAGTTTCGCCCTGGCCACGCCAGTCAAGAAACCGGATAACGCTGAAACTCAAGTGTTCCAATTCTCTCTCGGCCAGACGTTCTAAGCGTCTGACCCAGGATAACGACAATGAATTTTGCAGGAGTGCATCGTGCGTAAGTTGACTCAATTGGTTCTCCTGGCCAGCGTACTGGTCGCCGGTCCGGCGTTTGCCGACATGAAAATTGCAGTTCTGAACTATCAGATGGCTCTGCTGGAATCCGACGCGGCCAAGAAGTACGCCGTGGATGCCGAGAAGAAATTCGGTCCTCAGTTGACCAAGCTCAAAGCACTGGAAACCAGCGCCAAGGGCATTCAGGACCGCCTGATGGCCGGTGGCGACAAAATGCAGCAGGGCGAGCGCGAGCGTCTGGAGCTTGAGTTCAAGCAAAAGGCCCGTGACTTCCAGTTCCAGTCCAAGGAGCTGAACGAAGCCAAAGCCGTTGCCGACCGTGAAATGCTGAAGCAGCTCAAGCCGAAACTGGACAGCGCTGTGGAAGAAGTCATCAAGAAAGGTGCTTATGACCTGGTCTTCGAGCGTGGCGCAGTGATCGATGTCAAGCCTCAGTACGACATCACTCGCCAGGTTATCGAGCGCATGAATCAGCTGAAGTAATCCATGACAGTGACCATTAAGCTCGGCCAGTTGGCCGAGTTCCTCGGCGCCACGCTACGTGGCGACCCCGAGAAAGCAATTACTGGGCTGGCCACCTTGCAGGAGGCTGGCCCAGCTCAGTTGAGCTTTCTGGCAAACCCCCAATACCGCAAGTACCTGGCAGGCAGTCAGGCGGCCGCCCTTTTGCTCAAGGCCGCTGACGCCGAAGGTCATGACGGGGATGTGCTGGTGGTACCGGATCCTTACGCAGCCTATGCGCGCGTTTCCCACCTGTTCGATCCCAAGCCCAAGGCTGCTGCCGGGATTCATCCGACCGCGGTGATCGCGGCGGATGCGGTTGTTGACCCTGCGGCAAGCATCGGTGCTTTTGTGGTGATCGAAAGCGGTGCGCAGGTGGCAGCCGGTACGACCATCGGCGCGCACTGCTTCATCGGTGCTCGCAGCGTGGTGGGTGAAGGTGGCTGGCTCGCGCCGCGCGTGACCTTGTATCACGATGTTCGCGTCGGCAAACGGGTCGTCATTCAGTCCGGTGCGGTGCTCGGCGGCGAAGGCTTCGGCTTTGCCAATGAAAAAGGCATCTGGCAGAAAATCGCCCAGATCGGTGGCGTATTGATCGGCGATGATGTGGAAATTGGCGTGAATACCGCTATTGACCGCGGTGCGTTGGCCGATACCATCATTGGCAACGGCGTGAAACTCGATAACCAGATTCAGATTGCCCATAACGTTCAGGTCGGTGATCACACCGCCATGGCGGCCTGTGTCGGTATCTCCGGCAGCACCAAAATCGGCAAGCATTGCATGCTCGCCGGTGGCGTAGGCCTGGTGGGGCATATCGAAATCTGCGACAACGTTTTCCTCACCGGGATGACCATGGTGACCCACTCGATTACCGAGCCAGGCGCCTATTCTTCCGGTACGGCCATGCAGCCGGCAGCCGAGTGGCGCAAAAGCGCGGCACGCATTCGTCAGCTCGATGACATCGCGCGGCGTCTGCGCCAGCTGGAAAAGCAAGTAGGGGAAGTGACCCCTGACGGTATTGCTTCATCAGATGGCTGATACCATTTCCATATCAAGTGTGCACAGCCGCTAGACTGCCTCCTTGATTTGCCAGCGGAGCGTGCGTCAGTCGCACGCTCCCAATCTTTACATAGGCTTCCCCCCGAAATGATGGACATCAACGAGATTCGCGAATACCTGCCTCACCGTTACCCGTTCCTGCTGGTGGATCGGGTCGTGGATCTGGACGTGGAAGGCCAGCGCATTCGCGCCTACAAGAATGTCAGCATCAACGAACCGTTCTTCAATGGTCACTTCCCGGCGCATCCAATCATGCCGGGCGTACTGATCATCGAAGCGATGGCTCAGGCTGCCGGGATCCTCGGTTTCAAAATGCTCGACGTGAAACCGGCCGATGGCACTCTTTACTACTTCGTCGGTTCCGACAAGCTGCGCTTCCGCCAGCCGGTCCTGCCAGGCGATCAGCTGATTCTTGAAGCCAAGTTCATCAGCTGCAAGCGTCAGATCTGGAAATTCGAATGCCAGGCTTCGGTCGATGGCAAGCCGGTCTGCTCCGCTGAAATCATCTGCGCGGAACGCAAGCTATGAGTTTGATTGACCCTCGTGCAATCATCGATCCGACAGCCGTTCTGGCTGACGGCGTCGAGGTCGGCCCGTGGTCGATCGTCGGCGCAGGTGTGGAAATCGGCGAGGGGACAGTCATCGGGCCGCACGTGATCCTCAAGGGGCCGACCCGAATCGGTAAGCACAATCGCATCTACCAGTTTTCCTCGGTGGGTGAAGACACACCTGACTTGAAGTACAAGGGCGAGGAAACCCGCCTGGTGATTGGTGATCACAACGTCATCCGCGAAGGCGTGACGATTCACCGTGGCACCATCCAGGACCGTTCGGAAACGACCCTGGGCGATCACAACCTGATCATGGCGTATGCCCACATCGGCCATGACAGCGTGATCGGCAACCACTGCATTTTGGTGAACAACACCGCCCTGGCGGGCCATGTGCACGTGGATGACTGGGCAATCCTCTCTGGTTTTACCCTGGTTCACCAGTATTGCCACATCGGCGCCCACAGCTTCTCGGGCATGGGTACGGCGATCGGCAAGGATGTTCCTGCGTATGTCACGGTGTTTGGCAACCCTGCCGAAGCCCGTAGCATGAACTTCGAGGGTATGCGCCGTCGTGGTTTCAGCGAAGATGCGATCCACGCGTTGCGCCGTGCCTACAAGGTGGTTTACCGCCAGGGCCTGACTGTGGAACAGGCGCTCGCCGAGCTGGCCGAGCCCTCGGCCCAGTATCCGGAAGTGGCGGTATTCCGTGACTCCATCCAGTCTTCGACTCGCGGCATCACCCGCTGACCATGGCCAATCTGCGTATTGCGCTGGTAGCGGGTGAGGCTTCCGGTGACATTCTGGGTGCGGGCCTCATGCGCGCGCTCAAGGCGCGTCACCCGACCATCGAATTCATTGGTGTTGGCGGGCCGCTGATGCAGGCCGAGGGCATGACTCCGTACTTCCCGATGGAGCGTCTGTCGGTGATGGGGCTGGTGGAAGTCCTGGGCCGTCTGCGCGAGTTGCTCGCTCGGCGCAAAAAGCTGGTCGCCGACCTGATCGCCGCGAAGCCCGATGTGTTCATCGGTATCGATGCACCGGACTTCAACCTCAATATCGAACTCAAACTGCGTCAGGCCGGGATCAAGACCGTGCATTACGTCAGCCCGTCGGTCTGGGCCTGGCGGCAGAAGCGCGTGCTGAAGATTCGCGAAGGCTGCGACCTGATGCTCACGCTGTTTCCGTTCGAAGCCAGGTTCTATGAAGAGAAGGGCGTGCCGGTGCGGTTCGTCGGCCATACCCTGGCCGATGCCATTCCACTCGAAGCCGATCGCGCGGCTGCACGGGCTGAGCTCGGTTTGCCCGATGGGCCGCTGGTGGCGTTGATGCCTGGCAGTCGTGGCGGTGAAGTCGGCCGGCTCGGTGCGTTGTTTCTCGATACAGCGCAGCGCCTTCGGGCGTTGCGTCCGGGGGTGCGGTTCGTAGTTCCGTGCGCCAACCCGCAACGTCGCGCACAGCTTGAAGAACTGTTGGCCGGTCGCGATCTGCCATTGACCCTGCTCGACGGTAAGTCTCATCTGGCCCTGGCAGCGTGCGATGCGGTGTTGATTGCCTCCGGCACCGCAACGCTTGAAGCATTGCTGTACAAGCGGCCGATGGTCGTCGCCTATCGCCTTGCGCCGCTGACGTTCTGGATTCTCAAGCGCATGGTGAAAAGCCCATACGTTTCGTTGCCGAACTTGTTGGCCCAGCGTCTGTTGGTACCCGAGTTATTGCAAGACGATGCCACGGTCGAAGCGCTGGCCCAGACCTTGTCGCCGCTGATCGAGGGTGGGGAAGAACAGACCCGTGGTTTTGACGAGATTCACCGGACGCTGCGTCTGGATGCCTCCAATCAGGCTGCGGACGCAGTGCTGAACCTGATCGGCCAAGTTGAATGAGTAAAACGAACATGCAAATGGGGTTGGATTTCTCCTTGGTCGCCGAAGCTGAAGAGTTGGTTGCCGGCGTCGATGAAGTCGGCCGCGGCCCGCTCTGTGGTGCGGTAGTGACCGCGGCGGTGATTCTTGATCCGAACCGCCCGATTCTTGGCCTGAACGATTCGAAGAAGCTCACTGAAGCCCGCCGCGAAAAGCTCTACGACGAAATCTGCGAGAAAGCCCTGAGCTGGTGCATCGCTCGCGCTGAAGTCGAGGAAATCGACGAACTGAACATTCTGCACGCCACCATGCTGGCAATGCAGCGTGCAGTCGCGGGGCTGCATGTGCAGCCAAAGCTGGCAATGATCGACGGTAACCGCTGTCCGAAGCTGCCGATGCGATCCGAGGCCGTGGTCAAGGGCGATAGCAAGGTTCCCGCCATTGCTGCAGCGTCGATTTTGGCCAAAGTCAGCCGTGATCGTGAAATGGCTGCGTTCGAATTGATTTACCCGGGGTATGGCATCGGAGGGCACAAAGGCTATCCGACCCCCGTTCATCTGGAAGCGCTCGCGCGTCTTGGCCCGACGCCGATTCACCGGCGTTCGTTCGCTCCGGTGCGTCAGGCCCATGAAGCTCGCGAAGGTTTGATCGAGAGTCAGTCGCAAGGCTGATGTTTTACTCAAGGCCCGGTACAATCCGGGCCTTGTTGTCTTCACGTTTCTAGACAGGATCACTATGCCGGCTTCATTCGTTCACCTGCGCCTGCACACTGAATTTTCCCTGGTCGATGGTCTGGTGCGAATCAAGCCGCTGGTCAAGACCCTGGTAGGCATGAACATGCCTGCCGTGGCGGTCACCGACCAGAACAACATGTGTTCGCTGGTCAAGTTCTACAAAGCCTCCATGGGTGCCGGGATCAAGCCGATCTGCGGCGCCGACCTGTGGCTGTCGAACAAGGATCCGGACGGCCCGCTGAGCCGGATCAGCTTGCTGGTGATGAACCCCCTGGGCTATCGCAATCTGACCGAGTTGATCTCCCGAGGCTACATCGACGGCCAGCGCAATGGTTTGGTGATCGTCGAGCGTGAGTGGGTCGCCGAAGCCAATGAAGGCTTGATCATGCTGTCGGCAGCGAAAGAGGGTGAGATCGGCCAGGCGCTGCTCAGCGGCAACCCGGGGGAAGCCGAAGCTCTGGCGCGTGAGTGGATGGCGGTGTTCCCGGACCGTTTCTATCTGGAGATCCAGCGTACCAGTCGCCCCAACGATGAAGAACAACTGCACGGCGCGGTGGCTCTGGCCGAGAAGCTGGACGCCCCGCTGGTCGCGACCAACGACGTGCGGTTTATCAAGCAGAGCGATTTTGAAGCCCACGAAACCCGTGTCTGCATTGGCGAAGGTCGAGCCCTCGACGATCCGCGGCGCTCGAAAAATTACAGCGATCAGCAGTACCTCAAAAGCGCCGAGGAAATGGCTGAGCTGTTCAGCGACATTCCCGAGGCGCTGGAAAACACCGTCGAGATTGCCAAGCGTTGCAACATCGATGTGAAGCTGGGCAAGCACTTTTTGCCGGACTTTCCTACGCCCAATGGCATGGGTATCGACGATTATCTGCGTCAGGTTTCCCACGAAGGCCTGGAAGAACGTCTGGCAGTCTTGTGGCCGAAAGACACCACACCCAATTACGAAGAGAAACGCCAGGTCTACCTCGACCGCCTGAAGTTCGAACTGGATATCATCATCCAGATGGGGTTCCCCGGTTACTTCCTGATCGTTATGGACTTCATCAAGTGGGCCAAGAACAACGATGTGCCGGTGGGCCCCGGTCGGGGCTCGGGTGCCGGTTCGCTGGTGGCCTATGTGCTGAAGATCACCGACCTCGATCCGCTGGCCTATGACCTGCTGTTCGAGCGTTTCCTCAACCCGGAACGGGTTTCCATGCCCGACTTCGACGTCGACTTCTGCATGGACGGTCGTGACCGGGTGATCGAATACGTGGCCGACGCCTACGGCCGTAACGCGGTGAGCCAGATCATCACCTTCGGCACCATGGCCGCCAAGGCGGTGGTGCGCGATGTGGCGCGGGTGCAGGGCAAGTCCTACGGTCTGGCCGATCGCCTGTCGAAGATGATCCCCTTCGAGGTCGGCATGACCCTGGAGAAGGCTTACGAGCAGGAAGAGATCCTGCGCGACTTCCTCAAGGTCGACGAGGACGCCAAGGAAATCTGGGACATGGCGCTCAAGCTCGAGGGTGTCTGCCGTGGTACAGGCAAGCACGCCGGGGGTGTGGTGATCGCGCCGACCAAGCTCACGGACTTCTCGCCGATCGCCTGTGATGAAGAAGGCGGCGGCCTGGTCACCCAGTTCGACAAGGATGACGTCGAGGCAGCCGGTCTGGTGAAGTTCGACTTCCTCGGTCTGCGGACCCTGACCATCATCAAGTGGGCGATGGAAACCATCAACCGCGAGCAGGCCAAGAAAGGCCTGGATGATTTGAACATCGACTTCATCCCGCTCGATGACAAGAAAACCTACGAACTGCTGCAGAAAGCCGAAACCACCGCGGTGTTCCAGCTTGAATCGCGAGGCATGAAGGAGCTGATCAAGAAGCTCAAGCCCGACTGCCTGGAAGACCTTATCGCACTAGTGGCGCTGTTCCGTCCCGGCCCGCTGCAATCGGGCATGGTGGATGACTTCATCAACCGCAAGCACGGTCGCGCCGAACTGGCGTACCCGCACTCGGACTACCAGTACGAAGGCCTCAAGCCAGTACTTGCACCGACCTACGGCATCATCCTGTATCAAGAGCAGGTGATGCAGATTGCCCAGGTCATGGCCGGTTACACCCTCGGTGGTGCGGACATGCTGCGTCGAGCCATGGGCAAGAAAAAACCCGAGGAAATGGCCAAGCAGCGCGGCGGCTTCATTGAGGGTTGCGCCACCAACAATATTGATCCCGACCTGGCCGGCAACATCTTCGACCTGGTGGAAAAGTTCGCCGGCTACGGCTTCAACAAGTCGCACTCCGCTGCCTATGGCCTGGTTTCCTACCAGACCGCCTGGCTCAAGACCCACCATCCGGCGCCGTTCATGGCGGCGGTGCTGTCGGCGGATATGCACAACACCGACAAGGTCGTGACCCTGATCGAGGAAGTGCGCAGCATGAAGCTGCGCCTCGATGCGCCGGATGTGAACACCTCCGACTTCAAGTTCACGGTCAACAACGATGGCCGTATCGTCTATGGGCTCGGGGCAATCAAGGGTGTGGGCGAGGGGCCGGTCGAAGCCATTGTCGAAGCCCGTGGCGCCAGCCCGTTCAAGGACCTGTTCGATTTCTGCGAACGTGTCGACCTCAAGCGTATCAACAAGCGCACCCTTGATGCGTTGGTACGCAGTGGTGCGCTGGACCGCCTGGGTCCTTACTTCCATGACGAGCTCAAGGCATACCAGGCCAACATCGATCGCAATCGTGCGGTACTGCTGGCCGCGATGGAAGAGGCAATCAAGGCGGCCGAGCAGACCGCGCGCACGGCCGACAGTGGCCATGCCGACCTGTTCGGTGGCCTGTTTGTGGAAGAAGACTCCGATGTCTACGCCAATCATCGCAAGGCCAGGGAGCTGACCCTCAAGGAACGGCTCAAAGGTGAGAAAGACACGCTGGGCCTGTACCTGACCGGGCACCCGATCGACGAATACGAAGGTGAAATCCGTCGTTTCGCCCGTCAGCGCATCATCGATCTGAAACCTGCGCGTGATACTCAGACCGTTGCCGGCATGATCATCGCCCTGCGGGTAATGAAGAATAAAAAGGGCGACAAGATGGGGTTCATCACCCTGGATGATCGCTCGGGGCGCATCGAAGCGTCGCTGTTTGCCGACGCGTTCCATTCCGCACAGGCACTGTTGCAGACCGATGCAATGGTGGTGGTCGAAGGCGAAGTCAGCAACGATGATTTCTCCGGCGGCCTGCGGTTGCGGGTCAAGCGGGTGATGAGCATGGAGGATGCACGGACCAATCTGGCCGAAAGCCTGCGCCTGAAGTTGCATGCCAGGGATCTGAAAGGCGATCAGCTGCGCTGGCTGGGTGACTTGTTGAAGCGTCACCGCGGTGCGTGCCCGGTCACCATGGACTACACCAGTCCTGATGCAAAGGCCTTGCTGCAGTTCGGCGAAGGCTGGCGGATCGATCCGGCGGATGCGTTGATTCAAGCCTTGCGTGACCAGTTCGGGCGAGACAACGTCTTCCTCCAATACCGTTGAGCGGCAGGTGATATCAGAACGCCTGCCCGCAACCTGAATTTTTAATCTCGACCTCAACGCGCCTGTCCCTTAAGGTAGGGCGCGAATAGACAACCGGCCGGGCCAAGACTCCTTGGACTCGACCCAAGACGGACGCCTATGAACCCGAATTTTCTAGATTTCGAACAGCCGATCGCCGACCTGCAAGCCAAGATCGAAGAGTTGCGCTTGGTCGGTAATGACAATTCGCTGAATATCGGCGATGAGATCTCCCGCCTGCAGGACAAGAGCAAAACGCTGACCGAAGACATCTTCGGCAAGCTGACCAGCTGGCAGATCGCACGTCTGGCGCGTCACCCGAAACGTCCTTATACCCTGGACTACATCGAACACATCTTCACCGAGTTCGACGAGTTGCACGGTGACCGTCACTTCTCCGACGACGCGGCTATCGTTGGTGGCATTGCCCGCCTCGAGGACAAACCGGTGATGGTCATCGGTCACCAGAAAGGCCGTGAAGTGCGCGAGAAGGTTCGCCGCAACTTCGGCATGCCGCGTCCGGAAGGCTATCGCAAGGCTTGCCGCCTGATGGAAATGGCCGAGCGTTTCAAAATGCCGATCCTGACCTTCATCGACACCCCGGGCGCCTACCCTGGCATTGACGCTGAAGAGCGCAACCAGAGCGAAGCGATTGCCTGGAACCTGCGTGTCATGGCCCGCCTGAAAACCCCAATCATCGCCACCGTGATCGGTGAGGGTGGTTCCGGTGGTGCATTGGCCATTGGTGTCTGCGACCAGTTGAACATGTTGCAATACTCGACCTACGCGGTGATTTCGCCGGAAGGTTGCGCATCGATTCTGTGGAAAACCGCCGAGAAAGCACCGGATGCGGCAGAGGCGATGGGCATCACCGCCGAGCGCCTCAAAGGCCTGGGCATCGTCGACAAGGTGATTGGCGAGCCATTGGGTGGCGCGCACCGTGACCCGGCTGCCGCCGCCGCCTCGATCCGCGCCGAGCTGAGTTCGCAACTGGCGATGCTCAAGAAGTTCGATAACGACGCACTGCTGGCTCGCCGTTATGAGCGTCTGATGAGCTACGGCCTGTAATTCAGGTCTCGCTGTACCCATGTGTGGGAGCGAGCCTGCTCGCGAAAGCGGTATAACAGCCAACGAATGTGTTGAATGTTGACCTGTCTTCGCGAGCAGGCTCGCTCCCACATTTGATTTGTGCAAGGTGATGGATATGAGTCGGTCCAATATTGATCTGCCAGCCAGACTCTTGTTGAATCTTGCCCCATGGCGCAACGCCCCGGTCTGGCGCATCGCCTTCTCCGGCGGTCTGGACTCCACCGTCCTGCTGCACCTCCTTGCACAGCTCTCGAAAACCCAATCCCTGCCGGTGTTGAGCGCCATCCACGTGCATCACGGTCTGCAAACCGTGGCCGATGCGTGGCCGGAACATTGTCGATCTGTGTGCACGGAACTCGGTGTTTCGTTGCAGATCGTTCGAGTGCAGGTACAGCCCGGCGCCAGCCTGGAGCGTGCGGCCCGGGAGGCGCGCTATCTTGCGTTTGGCGATGCGGTTCAGGCCGATGAGGTGCTGCTGACGGCCCAGCACCGCGACGATCAGGCGGAAACCCTGCTGTTCCGATTGCTGCGGGGGGCCGGCGTGCGCGGGCTATCGGGAATGCCGCGTCAGCGCCCATTGGGCGGGGGGCATCTGCTGCGGCCATTGCTTGATGTCTCTCGGGCTGAGCTGGAGGCTTATGCCCGCGAGCAAGGCTTGAGCTGGATCGAGGATCCTTCGAACCAGGATCGGCAATACTCGCGCAACTACCTTAGGCATCAAGTCTTCCCCGTGCTGGTCGGGCGCTGGCCACAAGCACAGGCGACCATGGCCCGCAGCGCGGCGCATCTGGCTGAAGCGCAGGGCTTGCTCGAAGAACTTGCTGACATGGATTTGCGTGAGGCCAGGTCTGCCAGCCCCTTCGACTGGCTGGGATTACGATCCCTTGAATTGGCATCGCTTGTACATTTGTCCGAGGCCCGGCAACGCAATGCCTTGAGCCATTGGCTCGAACCGCTGGCCCGACTGCCGGACGCAGACCATTGGTCGGGTTGGGTGGACTTGCGCGATGCCAGCGGTGATGCCTGCCCGGTGTGGCGGCTGGCCGATGGCGAACTGCACCGGGCGGGCGGGCGGATCTGGTGGCTGTCCGGCTGGTGGTTACGCCCGCTGCCCGCCGCCGGAACGTGGCAAACCCCGGCTTCAGCGCTGGCACTCCCGGACAACGGCCTGCTTTCGCTCGCCGGGCAAATCCCCGATGGCCCGTTGCAGATCCGCTATCGTGAAGGGGGAGAAGTCATGGCATTGCCAGGTCGCGGCCATCGGGACCTGAAACGATTGCTCAATGAAAGAGGTGTACCGTCCTTCGTGCGCGGCAGATTGCCGCTGCTCTATAAAGGCGATCAATTGTTGGCAGTGGCTAACGTTGAAGGACTGGACGGTAGGGCGGGCGGAAGCTGGAATTTGCATTGGCAGCCACCAGGCGAGGAACTGGGTTTGAGATGAAGGGTGCTTTCCGGTAGACTACGCTCCCTTCTTGATACAACTTCTGTGGATTCGCCTGAATTGCAGGAGTTGCCGATTACCAAGCAGTCTTTGCTGGGCGATTCCAAAAAATGTGTAGCGAGCAACGAACCGGTGATTCATTTCCCGGTCTGTCCCAACGCGGCGGTTTTTTTGAAAGGTGCACTGTGATTAATGCAGGTGATCGGGGGCTTCGGCCTTCCTTCGCTTTCCCCGGCGGCTCGGACCGCTTTAACGCAGACTTCTAGGGTTTTTCATGACGCGCTACATATTCGTCACGGGCGGTGTTGTTTCTTCATTGGGGAAAGGCATTGCATCGGCATCATTGGCGGCCATCCTGGAGGCGCGGGGACTTAAGGTCACCATGCTGAAGCTGGACCCCTACATCAACGTCGACCCGGGCACCATGAGCCCGTTCCAGCACGGTGAAGTGTTCGTCACCCACGACGGCGCCGAGACCGACCTGGACCTGGGGCACTACGAGCGGTTCATCCGCACTACCATGACCCAGAACAACAACTTCACCACCGGCCGTGTCTACGAACACGTCCTGCGCAAAGAGCGCCGTGGTGACTACCTGGGTGCAACCATCCAGGTGATCCCGCACATCACCGACGAAATCAAGCGCCGCATCATCAAGGGCGCCGGCGACGCTGACGTGGCAATGGTCGAGATTGGTGGCACCGTGGGTGACATCGAGTCGCAACCGTTCCTCGAGGCGATCCGCCAATTGCGTTTCGAAGTCGGCGCCAAGCGCGCGATGCTGATGCACCTGACGCTGGTGCCGTACATCGCCACCGCCGGCGAAACCAAGACCAAGCCAACCCAGCACTCGGTGAAGGAACTGCGTTCCATCGGCCTGCAACCAGACGTGCTGGTCTGCCGCTCCGATCACCCGATCGATATTTCCTCGCGTCGCAAGATCGCGCAGTTCACCAACGTTGAAGAGCGTGCGGTGATCGGCCTGGAAGACGCTGACACCATCTACAAGATCCCGGGCATCCTGCACTCCCAGGGCCTGGACGATTTCGTCGTCGAGCGTTTCGGCCTGCAATGCGGCGGTGCCGATCTGTCCGAGTGGGAAGCCGTGGTCGACGCCAAGCTCAATCCCGAGCACGAAGTCACCATCGCCATGGTCGGCAAGTACATGGAACTGCTGGACGCCTACAAGTCGCTGATCGAAGCGATGAGTCACGCCGGCATCAGCAACCGTACCAAGGTCAACCTGCGCTACATCGACTCCGAAGACATCGAGAACCAGGGCACCGCGCTGCTGGAAGGCGTCGACGCGATCCTGGTTCCAGGCGGTTTCGGCCTGCGTGGCGTTGAAGGCAAGATCACTGCCGTTCAGTACGCTCGCGAAAACAAGGTTCCGTACCTGGGCATCTGCCTGGGCATGCAAGTGGCGGTTATCGAGTTTGCCCGTAACGTTATGGGCTGGAAAGACGCCAACTCCACCGAGTTCGATCGCGCCAGCGGTCACCCGGTCGTAGGTCTGATCACCGAGTGGGAAGATGCCACCGGCGCGGTCGAAATCCGTACCGAAGCGTCCGACCTGGGCGGCACCATGCGCCTGGGCGCACAGGATTGCCTGCTGGAGCCGGGTTCCCTGGTCCACGGTTGCTACGGCAAGGACGTGATCGTCGAACGTCATCGTCATCGCTACGAAGTGAACAACAACCTGCTGCCGCAGATCATGGAAGCCGGTCTGAAAATCTCCGGTCGCTCCGGTGATGGCGCGCTGGTGGAAGTGGTTGAAGCACCGGATCACCCATGGTTCGTCGCTTGCCAGTTCCACCCTGAGTTCACCTCGACACCACGCGACGGTCACCCGCTGTTCAGCGGTTTCGTCAAGGCGGCGTTGGCTCAACACCAGAAGAAGGCGTAACCCCGATGGCACAGAAGATCATCCGCGTCGGCGACATCGAGATTGCCAACGACAAGCCCATGGTGCTGTTCGGCGGCATGAACGTGCTGGAAAGCCGTGACATGGCCATGCAGGTTTGCGAAGAGTATGTGAAGGTCACCGAAAAGCTCGGTATCCCTTACGTGTTCAAGGCCAGTTTCGACAAGGCCAACCGGTCTTCTGTGACCTCCTATCGTGGTCCTGGCCTGGAAGAAGGCATGCGCATCTTCCAGGACATCAAGCAAGCTTTCGGCGTGCCGATCATCACCGACGTTCACGAGCCTGACCAGGCCGCGGTCGTCGCTGAAGTCTGCGACATCATCCAGTTGCCAGCCTTCCTGTCGCGCCAGACCGACCTCGTGGTCGCGATGGCCAAAACCGGCGCGGTGATCAACATCAAGAAAGCCCAGTTCCTTGCTCCTCAGGAAATGAAACACATCCTGAACAAGTGCGTGGAAGCGGGTAACGATCAGTTGATCCTCTGCGAACGCGGTTCGAGCTTTGGCTACAACAACCTGGTCGTCGACATGCTCGGCTTCGGCATCATGAAGCAGTTCGAATACCCGGTGTTCTTCGACGTGACCCACTCGCTGCAAATGCCTGGCGGTCGCTCCGATTCCGCCGGCGGTCGTCGCGCCCAGGTCACCGACCTGGCGAAGGCCGGCATGAGCCAGTCGCTGGCCGGCCTGTTCCTGGAAGCCCACCCGGATCCGGACAACGCCAAATGCGACGGTCCTTGCGCCTTGCGCCTGGACAAACTGGAGCCATTCCTGGCCCAGCTCAAAGCCCTGGACGAACTGGTGAAGAGTTTTCCGACGGTAGAAACCGCGTAATCCTCAAATCTCCGGTAAAGTACCGCACGATTAAACGCTCAGGCCTGCGGGCCTGAGCCTTATCGTCTGCAAGACTGCCTGCTGCACCTCGCTTGCCGACGATCAAAGATTTCCTACAGCTGCGTCGTTTTCGTCAACTTTGGAGTGTTTACAACAATGGCTAAAATCGTCGACATCAAAGGTCGTGAAGTTCTCGACTCCCGTGGCAATCCCACCGTGGAAGCGGACGTGCTTCTCGATAACGGCATCATCGGCAGCGCCTGCGCGCCGTCCGGTGCTTCCACTGGCTCGCGTGAAGCGCTCGAGCTGCGTGATGGCGACAAGAGCCGTTACCTGGGCAAGGGTGTTCTGAAGGCCGTAGCCAACATCAACGGTCCGATCCGCGACCTGTTGAAAGGCATGGACCCAAGCGACCAGAAAACCCTCGATTTGGCAATGATCAAGCTCGACGGTACTGAAAACAAAGGTTCCCTGGGCGCCAACGCGATCCTCGCCGTTTCCCTGGCCGCGGCCAAGGCAGCAGCACAGGACCAGGACCTGCCGCTGTACGCTCACATCGCCAACCTGAACGGCACCCCGGGTGTCTACTCGATGCCGGTTCCGATGATGAACATCATCAACGGCGGCGAGCACGCCGATAACAACGTCGACATCCAGGAATTCATGGTTCAGCCGGTTGGCGCCAAGTCTTTCTCGGAAGGTCTGCGCATGGGCACCGAGATTTTCCACCACCTCAAAGCCGTGCTGAAGGCCCGTGGCCTGAACACTGCCGTCGGTGACGAAGGTGGCTTCGCGCCGAACCTGACTTCCAACGAAGACGCTTTGAAAGTGATCTCCGAAGCCGTGGCCAATGCTGGTTACAAGCTGGGCACTGACGTGACCCTGGCCCTGGACTGCGCGGCCAGCGAGTTCTTCGAAGATGGCAAGTACAACCTGTCCGGCGAAGGCCAGGTGTTCACCGCCGAAGGTTTCGCTGACTACCTCAAAGGCCTGACCGAGCGTTATCCGATCATCTCCATCGAAGATGGCCTGGACGAGTCCGACTGGGCTGGCTGGAAGATCCTCACCGACAAGATCGGCGAGAAGACCCAACTGGTAGGCGACGACCTGTTCGTCACCAACACCAAGATCCTGAAAGAAGGCATCGACAAAAAGATCGCCAACTCGATCCTGATCAAGTTCAACCAGATCGGCACCCTGACCGAAACCCTGGAAGCCATCCAGATGGCCAAGGCTGCCGGTTACACCGCCGTGATCTCGCACCGCTCCGGCGAAACCGAAGATTCGACCATTGCCGACCTGGCCGTGGGTACTTCGGCTGGCCAGATCAAGACCGGTTCCCTGTGCCGTTCCGACCGCGTATCCAAGTACAACCAACTGCTGCGTATCGAAGAGCAGTTGAACGGCAAAGCCAAGTACAACGGTCGCGGCGAGTTCCGCGGTTGATGTAAAAAAGTCAGCAGATTGTGTCGAAAAAATCGCTACAGCGACGATTTTGCCACTAATCTGATGCCTTATAAGCACAAGCCTGGTTCTTCCAGGCTTCGTGCTATCAGAAGCTTCATGTTTGGCATGGCTGTCTTTTTCACTGGATACCCGATATTCGATGCGCAGTCCCAATTGGTTGTTCCTCATCCTGCTTTTGTTGCTGGCTGGCCTGCAGTACCGCCTGTGGGTGGGAAATGGCAGCCTGGCGCAAGTGGCCGAGTTGAATCAGCAGATTGCGGACCAGCATGCCGAGAACGAGGCACTGCTGGAGCGCAACCGGGTGATGGACGCCGAAGTCAGTGAGTTGAAAAAGGGCATGGAGACCGTTGAAGAGCGGGCTCGTCATGAGTTGGGCATGGTCAAGGACGGTGAAACCCTTTACCAGTTGGCGCAATGACCCAGACGCTACCGGCCTTCTGGGCCGTTATTCCTGCCGCGGGCGTCGGTGCCCGTATGGCCGCGGACCGCCCCAAGCAATACTTGCAACTGGGCGGGCGCACTATTCTCGAACACAGCCTCGGCTGTTTCCTCGATCATCCAGGCCTGAAAGGTTTGGTGGTCAGTGTCGCTGTTGACGATCCTTATTGGCCGAACCTGGCGTGTGCCAGTGATCCGCGCATTGCCCGGGTCGAGGGCGGTTCCGAACGTTCCGGTTCGGTGCTCAATGCGTTGCTGCACCTGCATGCGCAGGGCGCTGATGATGAGGATTGGGTACTGGTTCACGATGCCGCGCGACCGAATCTGGCCCGAGATGATCTCGATAAATTGTTGGGTGAACTGGCGGATGATCCGGTCGGTGGATTGTTGGCGGTGCCGGCGCGGGATACGCTCAAGCGGGTCGACAAGCACGGTCGTGTGGTCGAAACCGTGGATCGCAGCGTGATCTGGCAGGCCTACACGCCGCAGATGTTCCGCCTCGGTGCGTTGCATCGGGCCTTGGCGGACAGTCTGGTGGCGGATGCGGTGATCACCGATGAAGCATCCGCCATGGAATGGGCAGGCCAGTCGCCGCGCCTGATCGAAGGTCGCTCCGATAACCTGAAGGTCACTCGCCCCGAGGATCTCGACTGGTTGCGTCAGCGCTGGGCCAATCGCCGCTGATCCGTGTGGGAGCGGGCTTGCTCCGGGCGGCGTTCCGACGAAAGCGGTGGTCCAGTCAGTCAACTATTACTGGCACTCCAACGATCTACTGACCTCGATATTCCGGCCTTTCAGCCAACCCCGCCTTCAAATAATCCACCAGTTTTCTCACCTTCGGCGACAAATGCCGTTGCTGCGGATACAACGCCCAAACCGCTGTGTTCGGTGGTTGATGCGCCTCCAGCAACGAAATCAACGCGCCGCTATGCAAATGCTCCAGTACGTAATAGTCCGGTAACTGACACAGACCTACACCCTGTAGCGCGGCATCCAGTACTGCTTGCCCACTGTTGCAGCGCCAGTTTCCCTGCACCCTTTGCGAAAATTCCCGCCCGTTTTGTTCCAGTTGCCAGAGATCCGAGCTGCCGATGAGGCAATTGTGGCGGCTGAGTTCCGACAGGCTGTGCGGCCGGCCATAGCGTTCAAGGTAAGAAGGGGATGCGCAGAGATACATACGCCTTGGTGCGAGACGGGTGGCGACCAGCCGCGAATCCTGCAAGCGTCCGAGGCGGATCGCCAGGTCCAGGCCGTCATGGACCAGGTCGAGTTGGCGGTTGGTCAGCTCGATGTCGACTCGCAGTTGTGGATACAAACCCATGAAACGGGTCACCAGCGGCACGATGAAGCGTTCACCGTAAGCCACGGCGCACGTCATGCGCAGCATGCCCTTGGGCTCGCTGGTCAAGTCGCCGACCGCGCGCAGCGCTTCCTCGCGGCCGTCCTGCAAGCGTTGGCAATGTTGCAGGAAGGTTTGTCCGGCCTCGGTCAGGGCGACCCGGCGAGTACTGCGGTAGAGCAACCGGGTTTGCAGGCGCTCTTCGAGGCGTACGATTTGTCGACTGATATGGGAGGAAGAAACTCCCAGGCGTTCCGCCGCCGCGGTGAACTGGTTGCACTCGGCTACGGCGACAAACTCGTCGATCCCTTCCCAGCGGTTTTCGGACATCGATGATTATCCCTGTGTGGCAATAATATTTTGCATTTGACCCGATTATTCATCGTTGGGCCCCGTATTACACTCCCTGTCTCGTTTTTATTCACTGGAGAGCCACCATGATCAAATCGCGCGCCGCCGTTGCCTTCGAGGCCAAGAAACCTCTGGAGATCGTTGAAGTCGATGTCGCCATGCCGAAAGCGGGTGAAGTGTTGTTGCGCGTGGTGGCCTCCGGTGTTTGCCATACCGATGCCTACACGCTGTCCGGCGCTGATCCGGAGGGTATCTTCCCGTCGATCCTGGGCCATGAAGGTGGTGCGATCGTGGAAGCGATTGGCGAGGGCGTGACGTCCGTTGCGGTCGGCGACCATGTGATCCCGCTTTACACCCCGGAATGCCGTAAGTGCAAATTCTGCCTGTCGGGCAAAACCAACCTGTGCCAGGCGATTCGCGCCACTCAGGGCAAGGGTTTGATGCCGGACGGCACATCACGTTTTTCCTACAAGGGCGAAACAATTTTCCACTACATGGGGACGTCCACGTTTTCCGAGTACACCGTCCTGCCGGAAATCTCCGTGGCGAAGATCGCTAAAGAAGCGCCACTGGAAAAAGTCTGCCTGTTGGGCTGCGGCGTAACCACCGGCATCGGTGCGGTGCTCAACACCGCCAAGGTGAAACCGGGCGATACCGTGGCTATTTTCGGCCTTGGCGGCATTGGTCTGTCGGCGGTGATTGGCGCTGTGAAAGCCAAGGCTGCGCGCATCATTGCCATCGACATCAACCCGGCGAAATTCGAAATCGCCAAGCAACTGGGTGCAACCGATTGCGTGAACCCGAAAGACTTCGATCGTCCGATCCAGGAAGTCATCGTTGACATGACCGATGGCGGCGTCGATTTCTCCTTCGAGTGCATCGGTAACGTACAACTGATGCGCGCGGCACTGGAGTGCTGCCACAAGGGTTGGGGCGAGTCGGTCATCATCGGTGTTGCCGGTGCCGGCCAGGAAATCGCCACCCGTCCGTTCCAGTTGGTCACTGGCCGCGTCTGGCGCGGTTCGGCGTTCGGTGGCGTACGTGGTCGTACCGAGTTGCCAAGCTATGTGGAAATGGCCGAGACCGGCGAGATTCCGCTGGATACCTTCATCACCCACACCATGGGCCTGGAAGATATCAACAAGGCATTTGACCTGATGCATGAAGGAAAAAGCATCCGCTCCGTCATTCATTTCTAAGAAGCAGTGGTGAGCTGCAAGCTGCAAGCTACAAGTGAGCACGCCTCTCTTGCAGCTTCAGGCTTGCGGCCTGTCACTGGGAGAACTCCCATGACTCTGGAAAACATCTCCTGCCAGAAAAGTTTTGGCGGCTGGCACAAGCGCTATCGCCATCGCTCGGAAGTCCTCGGCTGCGACATGGTGTTCGCCGTGTACCTGCCTCCGCAGGCGGAGCAGGGCGGCAAGCTGCCGGTGTTGTACTGGTTGTCCGGCCTGACCTGCACCGACGAGAACTTCATGCAAAAGGCCGGCGCCATGCGCATGGCCGCTGAGTTGGGGCTGATCATCGTCGCACCGGACACCAGCCCTCGCGGGCCTGATGTGCCGGGCGATCCGGATGGCGCCTGGGACTTCGGCCTCGGCGCCGGGTTCTATCTGAATGCCACCCAGGAACCCTGGTCGCGTCACTATCGGATGCATGACTATGTCGTGCAGGAATTGCCGACATTGGTCGAAGCCCATTTCCCGGCGTCGGACAAGCGCGGCATCAGTGGTCACTCCATGGGTGGCCACGGCGCACTGGTCTGTGCCTTGCGCAATCCGGGGCGCTATCTGTCGGTGTCGGCGTTCTCGCCCATCAACAATCCGATGGATTGCCCGTGGGGACAGAAAGCCTTTTCCCGTTATCTGGGCGAGGACCGTTCGAAATGGCGCGAATGGGATGCCTGTGTGTTGATTGCCGAGGCCGAAGAAAAGCTTCCATTGTTGATCGACCAGGGTGACCGCGACGATTTCCTCGCCAATCAGCTCAAGCCGGACGCCTTGCAGCAGGCGGCCAAACTGGCCGGTCATCCGCTGACGTTGCGACTGAAACCTGGCTATGACCACAGCTATTTCTTTATCGCCAGTTTCATCGATGAGCACTTGCGGCATCACGCGCATGCTCTAGGTGCCTAATGCAGGTAGAATCACGCCCTGACAAAAATCGGGGCGTTTTTTTATGCGTATTGGCCACGGCTATGATGTGCACCGTTTCGCTGAAGGCGATTTCATCACTCTGGGCGGCGTGCGCATTGCACACAGCTTCGGGTTGCTCGCTCACTCTGACGGTGACGTCCTCTTGCATGCCTTGAGCGATGCCTTGCTCGGCGCCGCGGCGTTGGGCGACATCGGCAAGCATTTCCCGGATACCGATCCGCAATTCAAGGGCGCCGACAGCCGTGTACTGCTGCGTCACGTCGTCGCGCTGGTCCATGCCAAAGGCTGGAAAGTCGCTAACGTCGATAACACCATTGTCGCCCAGGCGCCGAAAATGGCCCCGCATATCGAATCGATGCGCGCGCTGATTGCCGCGGATCTTCAAGTAGAGTTGGATCAAGTGAACGTGAAAGCTACCACCACCGAAAAGCTCGGCTTTGTCGGTCGCGAAGAAGGCATTGCCGTGCACTCCGTTGCCTTGTTGCTGCGCGCATGAACGAACTGCAATTGCTCGGCCCGCGGGCCTATGGTGAAGCCTTGGGTACTGCGGTACTCAAAGCCATCGCGGAAGATTTCCAGGTCGACGAAGTTCTCGACATTCCCCTGAGTGGCGAGGGCGAACACCTGTGGATCTGGGTGGAAAAGCGCGGTCTGAATACAGAAGAGGCGGCACGGCGGATTGCCAAGGCTGCGGGTGTGCCATTGCGCACCGTCAGTTATGCCGGGCTCAAGGATCGTCAGGCGTTGACTCGCCAGTGGTTCAGCGTGCAGTTGCCGGGCAAGGCCGACCCTGATCTGTCGGCTGCGCAAAACGATACGCTGAAGATCCTCAAGACCGCTCGCCACAAGCGCAAGCTGCAGCGCGGTGCGCACTCGGCCAACGGTTTTACATTGCGCCTGACGCAATTCGCTGGCGACAAGTCAGCCATTGAAGAGCGTCTGCAACTGATCGCCAAACAAGGCATCCCCAACTATTTCGGCGCCCAGCGTTTCGGCCATGACGGCGGTAACCTGGTCGATGCTCGCGCCTGGGCCGCGCGCAAGGCCTTGCCGGAGCAACGCAATGTGCGTTCGCGCCTGCTTTCCACGGCGCGCAGTTTTCTGTTCAATCAGGTACTGGCCGCACGTGTCGCCGATGGCACCTGGCAGCGTGCCCAGGTCGGCGATCTGCTGGCGTTCACCGACAGCCGCAGCTTTTTCCCGGCAGGCGAAGCCGAATGCAGCGACCCGCGCCTGGCGATTCTCGACTTGCACCCGACCGGTCCGCAGTGGGGTGAAGGTGACTCACCGGCCATGGGCGTTGTCCATGAACTGGAGCAGGCGATTGCCGCACGCGAAGCGGACCTTCGCGATTGGTTGACCAGCGCCGGAATGAGCCACGAACGTCGCATCCTGCGGCTGCCCATTGGCGGGTTGACGTGGCATTATCCCTCGCTGGACATTCTGCAACTGGAATTCGTCCTGCCGGCCGGATGCTTCGCCACCGTATTGGTGCGTGAACTTGTTGATCTGGTGCCGGTGGGGCAGACGGACAGCCCATGCGTATTCTGATTTCTAACGACGATGGGGTAGCCGCACCCGGTCTCGCCGCGCTTTATGCTGCGCTGGCGGATTACACCGAGTGCGTGGTTATCGCCCCGGACCAGGACAAAAGCGGCGCCAGCAGTTCGCTGACGCTCGACCGTCCATTGCACCCGCAAACCCTGGCCAACGGCTTTATCAGCGTTAATGGCACTCCAACCGATTGCGTGCACCTGGGCCTCAACGGCCTGCTGGAGCGCGAAGCGGACATGGTGGTTTCCGGTATCAACCTGGGGGCGAACCTGGGAGACGATGTGCTGTATTCCGGTACGGTGGCGGCGGCGCTCGAGGGGCGTTTCCTGAATCACCCATCGTTTGCCTTTTCGCTGGTCTCACGCCAGGTAGAGAACCTTCCCACGGCGGCCCATTTCGCGCGCAAACTGGTCGAAGCCCATGCTGACCTGAATCTGCCACCGCGTACGGTACTGAACGTGAACATTCCCAATTTGCCGCTGGACCGTATCCGCGGTATCCAGCTGACTCGCCTGGGGCATCGCGCCCGAGCCGCGGCACCGATGAAGGTGGTGGATCCGCGGGGCAAGTCCGGTTACTGGATCGCAGCGGCCGGGGATGCCGAAGACGGCGGCCCGGGTACGGATTTCCATGCGGTAATGCAGGGTTATGTTTCGATCACGCCACTGCAACTGGATCGCACGTTCAATGATGCCTTCAGAAGTCTGGATGGCTGGCTGGAGGGGCTGCGCTGATGGGGCGTGAACAAGACGATATGCTGCGTAGCGGTATTGGCATGACCTCCCAGCGAACCCGGGAGCGGCTCATCCAGCGCTTGTACGAAGAGGGTATCTCCAACGCCAGGGTGCTGGAGGTCATTCGCCGGACCCCGCGTCACCTGTTCGTCGACGAAGCCCTGGCGCACCGTGCCTATGAAGACACCGCGCTGCCGATCGGCAATAACCAGACCATCTCCCAGCCTTATATGGTGGCGCGCATGAGCGAGCTGCTGCTGGAGGCCGGTCCCCTCGACAAGGTGTTGGAAATCGGCACCGGATCGGGCTATCAGACGGCGGTGCTGTCGCAACTGGTCGAGCGTGTGTTCTCGGTCGAACGCATCAAGGTACTGCAGGATCGGGCAAAGGAGCGTCTGGTCGAACTGAACCTGCGCAACGTGGTGTTCCGCTGGGGCGATGGTTGGGAGGGCTGGCCGGCACTGGCGCCGTACAACGGAATTATCGTCACGGCAGTGGCGACCGATGTACCCCAGGCTCTGCTGGACCAGTTGGCACCGGGAGGCCGAATGGTGATCCCGGTCGGGGCGGGCGAAGTCCAGCAATTGATGCTGATCATCCGCGAGGAACAAGGTTTTTCCAGGCATGTTCTGGGGCCGGTGCGCTTCGTGCCATTGCTCAATGGGCCACTGGCCTGAGCATTTGTTTCGGCGCGCTGAATTCTCCTCGATTGCCTTTGTCTTACAGCGGCATCGCTCGGTTAAACGGGATTCATCGTCAGGCAGCAAACGTGTGCGCGATACCGATTCGCCACATTGAAGGTAAAGCGTGCGCGGCCCGTTATACTTGCGACAGTTCATGCCGGACACCGGCATTTCACATTTTCAGCCACCACAGAGGGAGCGGCGGGTGAGTCTCACAGTCATTGCGCAGCGTATGGGTAAAACGAGCTTTCAGCGCCTGGTGACTGGCCTTGTCTTGAGCACCTTGCTGGTCGGTTGTTCCAGCAACAAATCCAGCGATGTACGTGTCGTGGATCGCAACAATGCCGCGCCTCCGCGCCCGGCCGTGACCACGGGACAATACGTTGTCCGTCCCAAGGACACCCTGTTCTCCATCGCTTTCCGTTACGGCTGGGACTACAAGGCCCTGGCGGCGCGCAACAACATTCCTGCGCCTTACACGATCCATCCGGGTCAGACGATTCGCTTTGATGGTCGCACCGATTCAACGTCGACGGCGGTGGTCAGTTCGTCCAGTTCATCGCCTTCGTCGTCGAGTAAAACCACAGTCATTCGTCGTTCGGCAAACGGTACGACCACCAGTACAACGACGGTTGTACCGTCCGTCGCGAACAAGCCTGCACCCGCCCCATTGCCCCCTCCCGGGCCTGCCCCGACCGGCTGGGGATGGCCATCTAATGGCATTCTGATTGGAAAATACTCTTCAAACGGTAGTTTGAATAAAGGAATTGATATCGCCGGAGATTTGGGACAGCCTGTTTTAGCTGCGTCTGATGGGACTGTGGTATACGCCGGGAGTGGCTTAAGGGGCTACGGCGAATTAGTGATCATCAAACACAGTGAAACCTACGTCAGTGCCTACGGACATAACCGCAGGCTGTTGGTTCGGGAGGGGCAGCAGGTCAAGGTCGGACAGACAATTGCCGAAATGGGGTCAACGGGTACAGACCGGGTGAAACTGCATTTTGAGATTCGCCGCCAGGGTAAACCTGTAGATCCGCTGCAATTCCTGCCACGTCGTTGATCGCTTACCAGCCTGTTCCGTCGCGTAGAGGGGACAGGCTCCAGCGTTGCCAGGGAAAAAGGCGCCGCCAGAGCTTGAGGTCGAACTCACCAAAGGACTATAACAATGGCTCTCAGTAAAGAAGTGCCGGAGTTTGACATCGACGATGAGGTTCTCCTGATGGAGAGCAGCATCGATACGGATTCGATGTCGAATGATGAAGGGGCAGCTCCACCTTCCGTTCGTGCCAAATCCAAACACTCCGCATCGTTGAAACAACACAAATACATTGACTACACGCGGGCACTCGATGCCACGCAGCTGTATCTCAATGAAATTGGTTTCTCTCCCCTGTTGTCACCCGAAGAAGAAGTTCATTTTGCGCGCCTGTCGCAAAGTGGCGATCCGGCCGGGCGCAAACGCATGATTGAAAGCAACCTGCGGCTGGTGGTGAAAATCGCCCGGCGCTACGTCAATCGTGGGCTGTCGCTGCTGGACCTGATCGAAGAGGGCAACCTCGGCTTGATCCGGGCGGTGGAGAAGTTCGATCCGGAACGCGGTTTCCGCTTCTCGACCTATGCGACCTGGTGGATTCGTCAGACCATCGAACGTGCAATCATGAATCAGACCCGGACCATCCGGTTGCCGATCCATGTGGTCAAAGAGCTGAACGTGTACCTGCGGGCCGCGCGGGAGCTGACGCAAAAACTCGACCATGAACCCTCACCCGAAGAAATCGCCAACCTGCTGGAAAAACCGGTGGGAGAGGTCAAGCGCATGCTCGGCCTTAACGAGCGAGTTTCCTCGGTCGACGTCTCGCTGGGTCCGGATTCGGATAAAACCCTGCTTGATACCCTGACTGATGATCGCCCAACCGATCCATGCGAACTGTTGCAGGACGACGACCTGTCCCAGAGCATCGATCAATGGCTCTCGGAACTGACCGACAAGCAACGCGAGGTGGTCGTACGCCGCTTCGGCCTGCGCGGTCATGAAAGCAGCACCCTTGAAGACGTCGGCCTGGAAATCGGCCTGACCCGTGAGCGGGTCAGACAGATTCAGGTGGAAGGCTTGAAGCGGCTGCGCGAGATCCTGGAAAAAAATGGTCTGTCGAGTGAGTCGCTGTTCCAATAAGGCGGCCACGGCGATGGCAAAAACCCCGACTGGTTCGGGGTTTTTTATTGTCTGGTCTCTGGAGTGGGTCAGCTCGGAATATTGGTTTCCTGCTGTAAGCCCTGGCTTACTCTTGCGTAAGTGTTCGTTATTTTTACACCCTGCCAGTCGTCTATGCTGTGCGTTTTGTGTCTATATCTCTATGATTTATATGGGTATTTTTTATTATTAATGATGTGTGACAGTTGGGATTCGCGCCAAAGGGCGATTGATCGTGAAGGGAAAAGCTCTAGTATTCATCTGGTGTCGACGGACAGACACGCCCTTCAAGGATGAGGGGGGGAATGGACATCGCAGGATGCGATTCATCAGGACGATGAAAAGGAATACAGGGAATAGGGAAAAAATGTGGGCGGGTCAAACCGCCCCTTTTTTTTGCCCGCAGAAAAGCAAAAAGGCCCTTGTGGGGCCTTTTTCGCGAACGCGGGGGTAATCAGCGTTCGAGATTTGCGATCTTGCCTTGCTTGCCGTCCCATTCTGCGGAGTCGGGCAGCGGATCCTTGCGCTCGGTGATGTTCGGCCAGATTTCAGCCAACTCAGCGTTCAGCTCAATGAAGTTTTCCATGCCGGCTGGGACCTCATCTTCAGAGAAGATAGCCACGGCAGGGCATTCAGGTTCGCACAGTGCGCAATCGATGCACTCATCCGGGTGGATCACCAGGAAGTTCGGGCCTTCGTAAAAGCAGTCCACCGGACAGACTTCTACGCAGTCGGTGTACTTGCACTTGATGCAGTTGTCGGTGACGACGAAGGTCATTTCTAATTTTCTCCTCAGGCGCGGCTTGCTGCGCCCCTTCTCGTAGGGGTCGCCAGGTTCGGGAGCGATAGTCTGCTGGCCAGGCTATTAGCCAGCAGCCTCCCAAACCGCGCGAGATTCTAACAGCTTGCAAGCCGCTGCGTTAGATCCGTGTCTTTAGTGTATAGAGCATTTCGAGAGCATGACGTGGCGTCATGTTGTCCAGATCCAGTTTGGCCAGGTCATCCAGGACCGGGTGTGGCAGGCTGGCAAACATATCGCTTTGCTGCGGAGCAGCCGGTTTACCCTTGGTGGGCACAGGCGCCTCGTGGGGCAGGGCGGTGTCTTCCAGGCGGCTCAAATGCTCGCGGGCCCGGGTGATCACTTCACTCGGTACGCCTGCCAGCTGCGCAACGGCCAGGCCGTAACTCTGGCTGGCAGGTCCGGGCAGTACGTGGTGCAGGAACACGATGCGCTCGTTGTGCTCGGTGGCGTTGAGATGCACGTTGGCTACCAGTGGCTGGGCCTCCGGCAGGACAGTCAGTTCGAAGTAGTGGGTGGCGAACAGCGTGTAGGCACGCAGATGCGCCAGGCGCTCGGCCGCCGCCCAAGCCAGGGACAGGCCGTCGAAGGTGCTGGTGCCGCGTCCGACTTCGTCCATCAGCACCAGGCTGCGTTCGGTGGCGTTGTGCAGAATGTTGGCGGTTTCGCTCATTTCCACCATGAAGGTAGAACGCCCGCCGGCCAGGTCGTCGCTGGAACCGATCCGGGTGAAGATGCGATCGACCAGCGACAACTCGCAACTGGCCGCCGGCACGAAGCTGCCGATGTGCGCCAGGAGCACGATCAATGCGGTCTGACGCATATAGGTGGATTTACCGCCCATGTTCGGACCGGTGATCACTAGCATGCGCGTGTGGTCGTCCAGGCTCAGGTCGTTGGCCACGAATGGTGTGGTCAGCACTTGCTCGACCACCGGGTGGCGCCCCTGGCTGATGCGCATGCACGGTTCGCTGACGAAGCGTGGGCAGTTCAGGTCGAGGTTCAGCGCACGTTCTGCCAGGTTGCTCAAGACGTCCAGTTCGGCGAGGGCGCCGGCGGTGTCCTGCAGTGGCGGCAGCTGGCTGATCAGGTCTTCGAGCAGCGCATCGTAAAGCATCTTCTCGCGGGCCAGGGCGCGGCTCTTGGCTGACAAAGCCTTGTCTTCGAACGCCTTGAGTTCCGGTGTAATGAAGCGTTCGGCGCCTTTGAGCGTCTGGCGGCGAATATAGTCGGCCGGTGCCGATTCCGCTTGCTTGCTCGGCAGTTCGATGAAGTAACCGTGGATGCGGTTGTAACCGACCTTCAGATGCGACAGACCGGTGCGGGCCTTTTCCCGTGCCTCGAGGTCGATCAGGAATTGTCCGGCGTTTTCGCTGAGCGACTGCAATTCGTCGAGTTCGCTGTCGTAGCCGGTTTTCAGCACGCCGCCATCACGAATGACTGCGGGTGGGTTGTCGATGATGGCTTTTTCCAGGAGTGCCGCCAGTTCCGGGTAGGTGCTGGTAATGGTGGCAAGTTGCTGGAGATGCGGGGCTTCGAGCTCCGTCATTGCCACTTGCAGTGCAGGCAGTGCGCCGAGGGCGTCACGCAAGCGGGCGAGGTCGCGGGGGCGGGCATTGCGCAGGCCGATCCGCGCAAGAATCCGCTCGATGTCACCGATCTCCTTGAGCTGCGGTTGCAGTCTTTCAAAGCGGTAACCGTCGAGCAGGCACGTGATCGAGGTCTGGCGCGCCAGCAGCACTGTCAAGTCCCGTAACGGGCGATTCAGCCAGCGGGTCAGCAGGCGACTGCCCATGGCGGTCTGGCAGCGGTCCACTACCGATTGCAGGGTGTTGTCACGGCCCCCGGCCAGGTTGGTGTCGAGCTCCAGGTTGCGACGGCTGGCGCCATCGAGCACCACGGTGTCATCCAGGCGCTCATGACGCAGGCTGCGCAAATGAGGCAAGGCGGTGCGTTGGGTTTCCTTGGCGTAGGCCAACAGACAACCGGCGGCGCCGATCGCCAGGGTCAGGGTTTCGCAGCCAAAGCCCTTGAGGTCCTGGGTCGAGAATTGCTGGCACAGGCTTTTGAGCGCCGAATCGCGTTCGAAATCCCACGGCGCACGGCGACGCACGCCACGGCGTTTCTCCGCCGGCAAGTCCTTTGGCCAGTCATCCGGGATCAGCAATTCCACCGGATTGACCCGCTCCAGTTCCGCCAGCAGATTTTCCCAACCCTTGATTTCCAGCACGCTGAAGTTGCCGCTGGTGATGTCCAGTACCGCTAGGCCGAACAGGCGCTCATCACCCAGGACGGCGGCGATCAGGTTGTCGCGACGCTCATCCAGCAGTGCCTCGTCACTCACCGTGCCCGGCGTGATGATGCGCACGACCTGCCGCTCCACCGGACCTTTGCTGGTGGCCGGGTCGCCGACTTGCTCGCAGATCACCACCGACTCGCCCAGCTTCACCAGTTTTGCCAGGTAACCCTCGGCGGCATGGTAGGGAATCCCGCACATCGGAATCGCCTGCCCGGCCGACTGCCCGCGGGCGGTGAGCGTGATGTCCAGCAACTTGGCGGCCTTCTTCGCGTCTTCATAGAAGATCTCGTAGAAGTCGCCCATGCGGTAGAACATCAACTGGTCCGGGTGCTGGTTTTTCAGGCGCCAGTATTGCTGCATCATCGGGGTGTGGGAGGACAGGTCGGAGACGGCTTTATTCATCGGATTGTCAGGAAGCTCGTTGAAAGAGGTGGGGCAAAAGCGGGGGCAACGGCCGGGCTTTTCCGCGATGGGCGCAAGGTTACCATGGGCGCTCTGCATGACGCAGGCACCACGGTCGGATGACATCTTTTGCGATGCAAAAATCATGTTATGCATCGACTATGCAATTCGGCATTTGTCTTCTTCGAAAAGAACAAGCAATATGCGCATTATGCAAAAACGCAACGTATCAACTGTCTTGAGAGTATTGCTCGATCAGCACGGGATCTCCCCCACGGAGCTTCACCGTCGGACCGGCGTGCCTCAATCCACGCTCTCGCGCATTCTCAGCGGGAAGATCGTCGATCCTTCGGATAGGCACATTTCGAAAATTGCCGACTATTTTTCCGTGAGCACCGACCAGTTGCGAGGTCGCGCAGATGTCACCATCAATGCAGGGCGTGCCCAGATCCATTCTGAACTCAAGGATATAAGTCTGTGGGACGACGATACCCCTGTCGATGACGACGAGGTATCGGTCCCCTTTCTTCGCGAGGTTGAATTGGCCGCTGGATCAGGAAGATTCGTCATCGAAGAAAGCGAGCGCTCCAGCCTGCGCTTTGGCAAGCGAAGCCTGCGCCATAACGGTGTGCAGTTCGACCAGGCCAAATGCGTGACAGTGCGCGGCAACAGCATGTTGCCGGTACTGCGCGATGGCGCCACGGTCGGGGTCAATGCCGGCAAGTGCGGCATTGGCGATATCGTTGACGGCGACCTTTATGCAATCAATCACAATGGTCAATTGCGGGTGAAGCAACTGTATCGCCTGCCGACCGGGATTCGCCTGCGCAGCTTCAACCGCGATGAACATCCTGACGAAGATTACACCTTTCAGGAAATCCAGGAGGAGCCGATTGTTATCCTCGGGCATGTCTTCTGGTGGGGCATGTACGCCCGTTAATGCCTTTGCGTCCAGATAAAACCCGCTTGTCGTGCGGGTTTTTTTTCGTGTGCTGAAAGCATTGGATTGTCTTTTTCGTTGCGTTTGTGCATTGACTGAGTATGCATTGATGCATAATCTTGTTGCCTATTCATTCAAGGCATGACCGTTCGCTCAAGGAGGCATGAAATGACCGCGGAGCAGTATGCGTTGCTGGACATGCCTCTTTGGCTGCTCATTCTCTTGCCAGCTCTCGGTGGTATTGCTGGTGAAATGTGGCGTGCCGACAAAGACGGCGTTCGTGGCTGGGTCCTTGTCCGGCGCCTGTGCCTGCGGTCTGGCTCGAGCATGATCTGCGGCGCCTCGGTCATCATGCTGCTGCATGCCGCCAATGTTTCCATTTGGGCTGCTTGTGCGGCTGGTTGTTTGGCGGCGATGTCCGGGGCAGACGTAGTTCTCGGGTTATATGAGCGTTGGACCGCCAAGCGCCTGGGGATCGGTCATGCCCCGTCCGGTGACGTCGAGGATTGATTCCTCGGCAGGCCTTCCCCAGAGCCTCCGTTTCTGTGCATTTTGATCGTTCCAGTCGCTTGCAAGTGCGGTCTGCTGGTGTACGGTTAACCCATCCCGCCCCATCAGGAGATGACCGTGAAAGTAATCACCCAGCTCGCCGCTGACCTTGGCAGGCAATTGCAGATTCTCAATGCCCATGTTTCCACGGCCGAGTCCTGTACGGGAGGTGGGATCGCCGAGGCGATCACACGAATTCCGGGCAGCTCGGCGTGGTTCGAGGCCGGTTATGTCACTTATTCCAATCTGCAGAAGAACCTGCAGCTGGATGTCCCGGTGGAATTGTTCACCCGGGTGGGGGCGGTCAGTCGCGAGGTGGTCGAAGCAATGGCCAGGGGCGCGCAGGAGAAAAGTCGAGCGTATTTTTCCGTGGCGGTCAGCGGCGTGGCCGGGCCGGACGGCGGCTCGCCGAGCAAGCCAGTGGGCACGGTATGGCTGGCCTGGGGCGTGGGCGAGCGATTGTTCAGCGAGGTGCAACACTTCTCCGGTGACCGCGACGAGGTGCGCCGACAAACGGTGAAGGCCGCGCTAGAGGGGCTGCTGCGGTATGCCGCGGCAGAAATCTCAAATCAGGGGTAGGCGATCGGGAATCGCTGTGGAATAATACTGGCTACTTATACAGGTGTTGGCCGTCAGGCCTTATTGATTACGTGAGGACTTTAATGGACGACAACAAGAAGAAAGCCTTGGCTGCGGCCCTGGGTCAGATCGAACGTCAATTCGGCAAGGGTGCCGTAATGCGTATGGGCGATCAGGACCGTCAGGCGATCCCGGCCATTTCCACTGGCTCTCTGGGTCTGGACATTGCTCTCGGCATCGGCGGTCTGCCAAAAGGCCGTATTATTGAAATCTACGGTCCTGAATCTTCCGGTAAAACCACGCTGACCTTGTCCGTGATCGCCCAGGCTCAAAAAGCCGGCGCGACTTGCGCATTCGTCGACGCCGAACACGCCCTCGACCCTGAGTACGCCGGCAAGTTGGGCGTGAACGTTGACGACCTGCTGGTTTCCCAGCCAGATACCGGCGAGCAGGCCCTGGAAATCACCGACATGCTGGTGCGTTCCAACGCAGTTGACGTGATCATCGTCGACTCCGTGGCCGCCCTGGTGCCAAAGGCAGAAATCGAAGGCGAAATGGGTGACATGCACGTGGGCCTGCAAGCCCGTCTGATGTCCCAGGCGCTGCGTAAAATCACCGGTAACATCAAGAACGCCAACTGCCTGGTGATCTTCATCAACCAGATCCGCATGAAAATCGGTGTGATGTTCGGTAGCCCGGAAACCACCACCGGTGGTAACGCACTGAAGTTCTACGCATCGGTTCGTCTGGACATCCGTCGCACTGGCGCAGTGAAAGAAGGTGATGAAGTCGTCGGTAGCGAAACCCGCGTCAAGGTTGTGAAGAACAAGGTGGCCTCGCCGTTCCGTCAGGCCGAGTTCCAGATTCTTTACGGCAAGGGTATCTATCTCAACGGTGAGATGATCGACCTGGGTGTTTTGCACGGTTTCGTAGAGAAGTCTGGTGCCTGGTATGCCTACAACGGCACCAAGATCGGCCAGGGTAAAGCCAACTCGGCCAAGTTCCTGGCGGATAACCCGGAAGTCGCAGCAGCGCTCGAGAAGCAACTGCGTGACAAGCTGTTGTCCCCGGCATCGGTAGCGGACGCCAAAGCGTCTGCGGTCAAAGAGACCGAAGACGACCTGGTTGACGCTGATATCTGATCGAAGTGATGACTGCCGCACTCGATACACTCGTCGCGGTGCGGCGAACCGCAATGGACCTGCTCGCTCGACGCGAGCACGGTCGTGTCGAGCTGACGCGTAAACTGCGTCAGCGCGGCGCCCTCCCTGAAATGATCGAAACAGCACTCGACCGGTTGACGGAAGAGGGGTTGTTGTCCGAAGCCCGTTACCTCGAAAGCTTCGTTTCCTACCGCGCACGTTCCGGTTATGGCCCTTTGCGGATTCGTGAAGAGTTGAGCCAGCGCGGCTTGCTGCGTACAGATATTGAACTTGCTCTGCGTGAGAGCGGTATCGACTGGCAGGAGCAAATGGCCGATACCTGGCGACGCAAGTTCTCCGGTCAATTGCCAGCGGACGTCCGGGAGCGAGCCAAACAGGGCAGGTTTCTGGCGTATCGTGGATACTCCATGGAAATGATCAACCGCCTGTTCAGTGGGCGAGGGATGGACGATTGAACTGAAACGGCCCGCTATTTCGATAGCGGGCCGTTTTTTTGCCTCACGTCACCTTTGACGGTTCCCGTGTGCGCTGTTGCACCTGGGGTTTTGTTTGTGCCCAGTTTTCCGGCAGGTTGATGTAGTCCACAAGCTCGCGCAGGCGACCATGATTGCGGGCGTTGAAGTTGAAGACCAATCGCACCAGATGGCTGAACTCGGCTTCATCGTGCTCTTCACTGCTGTAGACATGCTGATGGAAGTGATCGCTCAGGCACAGATCGGCGAAATCTTCCTGCATATGTTCGAGTGCGTGGTCGCTGAGTGTGTGATTCATGCGAATCAGGAACTGGTGCTTGAGCCAGCGACTGGAGTGGAAGTTGCTGTAGAACTGGTTGATGTGCTCTACCGCTTCCTCGACGTTGTAGACCAGTTTCACCAGCTTCATGTCAGTGGGCAGGATGTAGTGGTTTTCCTCCAGTTGCTGATGAATGAAGTCCAGTGCGCCTTGCCAGAATTTGCCGTCCGGCGTGTCCAGTAGCACCACTGGTACCAATGGGCTCTTGCCAGTCTGGATCAGTGTCAGCACTTCCAGCGCTTCATCCAGTGTGCCAAAGCCACCCGGGCATAGCACCAGGGCATCGGCTTCCTTGACGAAGAACAGCTTGCGGGTGAAGAAGAAGTGGAAGGGCAGCAGGTTGGTCGTGCCGTCGACAGTGGGGTTGGCATGCTGCTCGAAGGGCAGGGTGATGTTGAACCCCAGGCTGTGTGCCAGGCCGGCCCCCTCATGGGCGGCGGCCATGATGCCGCCACCGGCACCGGTGATCACCATCATGTCCGAGCGCGCCAGCGCAGCACCGAGTTCCCGGGCCATGTTGTAGAGCGGATGTTCCATGGGGGTGCGGGCCGAGCCGAAAACAGTGACCTTGCGCCGGTCCTTGAATTGTTCGAGTACGCGGAAAGCCTGCTCCAGTTCGCGCAGGGCTTGCAGGGTGATTTTGGCATTCCAGCGGTTGTGGTCTTCCTGGGCCATGCGCAGCACGGTCAGGATCATGTCGCGGTAGATCGGGATGTTCGGACTGTTGGGGGAAATCAGCTTGAGTTGTTCTTCGACCTTGCTGATGAGGTCGTGGCCGCTTTCTTCAAAATGACGGCTCAGGAGGTCATTTGGTTGGTAAGGCATTCAACTTCTCCTTCTGCACAGAACCCTCGGCCCGACAACGTGCGTCGATGCCACGACACTCCATGTGTCGCTGTCTGCCCTGGCCCATGCCTGGGCGATCTACTTGACCCGACAGGTATCGGATCATCCAAACAGGCTCTGTTTTTCCTTGAATGAAAGAAACGTTCGCATAACACGACAAGCGACGGCCAGCCTCTTTCCGGCCCTGAAAATGAACGTGGATACCCTGAAATCCAGACCTTCGCGGTAATTTGCGCTGCCTTGATCATTGCGCCACAAAGTCTTTCCTGGCAACCGCTTATTGACGATTTACAAGGTGGTTTCACCATTCGTCTGAACGTCCGTCGCATGTGCTGCACTCTGATTTACTAAGTTACAGGTGTCACACGACAACTTTGCGTCTACGGCAGGGCGCACGGTACATGCGTTTTAAGGATTTATCGCTCAAACATGAGTGAAGTGCAGGGAGGCGGGAAACCATGGCCAGAGTCATTCTGGAGATCGATACGCAGCTGTATCGATTGCTGAAGTCGTCAGCCGAGACCAATCATTTGAGTCTCGAGGAGGAGTGCTGCCGACGATTGCGTGGCGGTGAACGTCGTTCGCACTACTTGCAGGCGCTGCTTGCAGAATTGCGCGCCGAAGATGAACAGCGACGCGCCAATTCTCGGTGATTACTTTTTCTTCTTGGTCGGTTGCAGGCAATCCGATTCCTGGAAGCTTGCGGAGCCGACCGGGCGGTTGGTTTTGACCTCGGTGAAGTCGTAACGCATGATCGCGCCCTTGGCCATCAGCTTGCGAAACCCTTCGTTTCTGCAGACAGAAGCGCCCAGTTGGAAGTACACGGCTTTCGGGTCGGCGCGCATCTTGTCGGCGTGGCTGCTCTGCACGCTCAGATGGTTGATCAGCTGTTTGCCTTCAACGGTGTAGCCTTGATCGAGTATGTCTTCGTTGATCGCTCGTGGAGTGCCGACGCTGCTCTGGATGGCGACGTTTTGCAGCATTTTGTTCAGTTCCGTGTCTTTCAAGGACGCGGCCTGAGCGTTGAGGGACGACGCCAGCAAAATGGCCGCGGTAGGAACGATAAGGCGCAGCATGAAACTCTCCTGGTTCAGTGATGGGGGTTTGACCCGTCACGTGACTGTGCGTTCAGTGGCGGCGAATTATAGGGGAGGCGGGCTGGACGGTACAGGCTTGCACCGGGCGGTCTGGTAAACTGCTGGCACTTTTTACCCTGTCGAGTGTTCTTCGTGTGGATTTCCCTTCTGAGCGAGTGTTGCCCGCTATGAGCGATACCCCCTCGCGCTTTGCCTTGAATGCCGTAGCCCGCTTGCGCGACCAGCGCGAGGAGGAGGGTATCAAGCCGATTCAGGCCCGTGGCTGGCGTGCGCCGCGTTGCCGAGACTGCCGGGTGATCGAGAGCCACTGCCTGTGCGCATGGCGTCCGCAGGTCGCGACCCGCTCCGGCGTATGCCTGATCATGACCAACAAGGAAGTGTTCAAACCGAGCAACACCGGTTGGCTGATTGCTGACGTGGTACCTGACAACCATGCCTTTATCTGGTCCCGCACCGAGGTCGATCCGAAGTTGCTGGCGCTGTTGTCCGACCCTCAATGGCAGCCCTACCTGGTGTTTCCAGGTGAGTACGTCGAGCCTGAGCGTGTGACTGACAGTGTGGATGTCGATGACACGAAGCGCCCGTTGTTCATTCTGTTGGACGCGACCTGGACCGAAGCACGGAAGATCTTTCGCAAGAGTCCCTATTTCGACCGTTTGCCGATCCTCAGCCTGCTCCCGGAGAAACTCTCTCGTTACCGCCTGCGCCGCTCGACCCGCAGCGAACACCTGTGTACGGCGGAAGTGGCGGCGCTGTGTCTCGATCTTGCAGGCGACGAAGCCGCCGCCTCGGCGCTGGATGCCTACTTCGATGTGTTCAGCCAGCATTACCTGGATGCCAAGCATCAGTTGGACATGAACGTTTCGACCCCGGCGCATGCCGAGTTGATGCCCTATGTTCAGTCGGTCACCCCGTCGGTTGAATGATTGTTGCGCATACGGCAATAAAGTGTCCCGGCCATGCTGCTTGACCACCCCGGTTTCGCTGGGCATGCTGGGCGCCGATTAGGGTGCGGCCAGAGTTTGCAACGCGTTTTTTGCGTTGAGCGTACCTTTTCATTACCGCTTGGCGGCTGTGCCTTGAGTCATTTTGGCGAGGTCCGAATGCATCGGGCGTCCCATGATAAACAGGATCATTTGAAAGATGGCCACATACGAAATCCTGATTGCCGATGACCACCCACTTTTTCGCAGTGCCTTGCACCAGGCGCTGACCCTGGGCCTCGGTCCGGATGTCCGCCTGGTGGAAGTGGCGAGCATTGCCGAACTGGAAGTTCGCCTGACGGAAAAATCCGATTGGGATCTGGTTCTGCTGGATCTGAACATGCCGGGGGCCTACGGGTTCTCCGGGCTGGTCCTGCTGCGCGGCCAGTACCCACAGATTCCGGTGGTCATGGTCTCGGCCCAGGAAGAGCCGACCATCATGGTCAAGTCTCGTGAGTTCGGTGCCAGTGGCTTCATTCCCAAATCCAGCGACCTGAGTGTGATCCAGAAAGCCGTGCGTGCGGTCCTTGACGGCGACGCTTGGTGGCCACCGCAGGCGTTCGAAGCGGTCAGCGTTTCGCAAGAGGCCAAGGCAGCCAGCGAAGGTCTTGCCAGCCTGACTCCACAGCAGTTCCGGGTGCTGACCATGGTTTGCGAAGGCCTGCTGAACAAACAGATCGCCTACGAGTTGAATGTTTCCGAAGCGACGATCAAAGCGCACGTGACCGCGATTTTCCGTAAACTGAATGTGCGGACCCGGACCCAGGCCGCGCTGCTCTTGCAACAACTTGAGTCAATTTCCAGTCATTGAAGGCTGGTAACTTCACACTTTTTTGACTTTGGTTGAACTAGCTTTCCCACTTCTTTTTTGTCAGTTGCCCACTCTATATGTCACCTTTCAAAGGCCAGACCGGCCTGAAACGTATTCTCAATGCCTCCGGTTATTCGCTGGACGGTCTGCGCGCTGCCTTCACCGGTGAAGCCGCCTTTCGGCAACTGGTATTGCTCAACGTCATCTTGATTCCCTTGTCGTTCTTCCTGAATGTCAGCCGGGTTGAACAGGCATTGTTGATCGCCGTCTGCATGCTGGCATTGATCGTCGAGTTGCTCAACTCGGCAGTGGAAGCGGCCATCGACCGCATTTCCCTTGAGCGACACCCGCTGTCCAAGAACGCCAAGGACATGGGCAGCGCCGCCCAGTTCGTGGCCTTGAGCATGATTGCCCTGGTGTGGGCGGTGATTCTTCTCTAAGCGATCGTCGGCAGCACGATCTCGTCGCTGCGCTGAACCCCGGCGGTGAAGGCGCGGCACAGGTCGAGGAACTCGCGCATCGCCGAGGTCTGATATTTCTGTTTATGCCAGATGAAGTAAAACTGTCGCGCCAGATCCAGGTCCGGTGTCTCGACAGGTACCAGGCTGCCGCGGCGGAATGCGTCGCGCAAAGCCAGCCTGGAAATACAGCCAATCCCCAGACCTGACTCGACCGCGCGCTTGATCGCTTCGGTGTGTTCAAGCTCCAGGCGGATATTCAAAGAAGAGCGGTGATGGCGCATGGCTTGATCGAAGGTCAACCGTGTGCCGGAACCCTGTTCGCGCAAGATCCATGCTTCGTGACTCAATTCGTCCATGGTCGCCGTGCCGCGCTTGGCCAGCGGATGCTGAGGGGCGCAAAACACCACCAGTTCGTCCTCGACCCAGCTTTGAACTTCGATGTCCGGGTGGCTGCAATCGCCTTCGATCAGACCCAGATCAATTTCATAGTGGGCCACTTGGTGCACGATATTGGCAGTGTTCTGCACGTGCAGTTTCACTTGGCTTTCCGGATGGCGCTGCATGAAGCTGCCGATCAGCAGGGTGGCCAGGTAATTGCCGATGGTCAGGGTTGCGCCTACGGCCAGCGAGCCGAACCCCGACTTGCCGTTGAGCAGGTCTTCGATCTCCTTGGCCTGATCCAGCAAGGCCACTGCCTGGGGCAGTAGCTGTTTGCCAAGCGCGTTGAGGCTCAGGCGTTTGCCGGCGCGGTCGAACAACTGGCAACTGCACTGACGCTCCAGTTCGGTGATCGAGGTACTCGCCGCCGATTGCGAGAGGTTGAGCAGGCTCGCAGCACGGGATACGCTTTCCTGCTGGGCGACTGCGACGAATACTTGAAGTTGACGGAGAGTAAATCGCATATCGATATAACCGATAACCCTTATCTTAATAATCCATTTAACAGATATTGTCTCTGCCTTTAGAATGCGTTGCAATTGCGCAGAGCTCCGCTCTCTTTCCTAGAGCGCACGCAGAGCAGGCGCAGATCATATTCCCAGGAGTCCCACGTACATGAGCAACATGAACCACGAGCGTGTCCTCAGTGTTCACCACTGGAACGACACTCTGTTCAGCTTCAAGTGCACCCGTGATCCGGGCCTGCGCTTCGAGAACGGTCAGTTCGTGATGATCGGCCTGCAACAGCCCAATGGCCGCCCGCTTATGCGCGCTTACTCGATTGCCAGCCCGAACTGGGAAGAGCATCTCGAGTTCTTCAGCATCAAGGTGCCTGATGGTCCGCTGACTTCGCAGTTGCAGCATCTGAAGGAAGGCGACGAGATCATCATCAGCAAGAAGCCTACCGGCACGCTGGTACTGGATGACTTGAAACCTGGAAAACATTTGTACCTGCTCAGCACCGGTACCGGTCTGGCGCCGTTCATGAGCGTCATCCAGGACCCGGAAACCTACGAGCGTTTCGAAAAAGTGATCCTGTGCCACGGCGTGCGTTACGTCAACGAAGTCGCTTACCGCGAGTTCATCACCGAGCACTTGCCGCAGAACGAATTCTTCGGCGAAGCACTGCGTGACAAGTTGATCTATTACCCGACCGTGACTCGCGAGCCGTTCGAGAACGAAGGCCGCCTGACTGACCTGATGCGCAGCGGCAAGCTGTTCAGCGACATCGGCCTGCCACCGATCAACCCGCAGGATGACCGCGCCATGCTGTGCGGCAGCCCGAGCATGCTCGACGAAACCAGTGAAGTGTTGAACAGCTTCGGCCTGAAGGTTTCGCCGCGGATGCGTGAGCCGGGTGACTACCTGATCGAGCGAGCATTCGTCGAGAAGTGACCGCAGGTCACCTTGTAGGAGCGAGCACGCTCGCGATGGTCGTCAACGATAACGCGGGAAGCCTGGCACCCCGCGGTGTTTTCAGATTCATCGCGAGCATGCCGCAAGCGGGCACCCGCTCCTACAGAAAATCCAAAAAGCCCGAAAATTCGGGCTTTTTCGTTTCTGGCATTCAGCTTTTCGCGGGAATGACTTCCAGCACCCGTATCAGCTCCGGTGCCGGATAGTGCCAGCGCACATCCAGATCCCAGAACTGCGCACCGTATTCCCGCTCGGGCGCAGGTGTTTGATAGGCCGGGCGTGGATCCTGCGCCAGACATTGCTCGATCAGCTCAACCAAAGGCTCTTCCAGGCGCTGGGCATGCCCGTGAGCCTGTTGCAGCGCTGCATCCGTCCACTGCACGGGAATCAGCTGCGGCGCGGCGCTGGCGATGTCATTGGAGGCTGTATCGATGATGTCGGCGTAGGGCACATAGGGTTTGATATCGAGAATCGGTGTGCCATCCAGCAGGTCTATGCCGGATATCCACAAGCGATTGGCCTCGACCCTGTCCAGTTTCACCACTGACTGGCCAATGCCATTGGGCCGGTGTGTCGCACGGGTGGCAAACACCCCCATGGATTTGTTGCCACCGAGGCGAGGAGGGCGGACTTTCAGTCGTGGCTTCTCTTCCAGGGCTTGATGAAACAGGAACAGCAGCCAGACATGGCTGACCTGTTCCAGTCCTTGCACCGCATCGCCCTGATCGAATGGCGCCACCAATTCCAGAACACCGCGTGCGGCCGGGGCCAGTTGCGGCTGGCGCGGAATGGCGAATTTCTCCTTGAAGCAGGAGCGCACGAAGCCGATGGGAGAAACGCTGTAGGTCATGGTTTGCGGTCGAGGTGGGACAGGGGCGGGCATTTACTGCGGACGAACGCGCAGGGTCAGGCCCTTGAGGAAATTGCGCAGCAACTGGTCGCCGCACGGGCGATAGTTGGTGTGGCCGAACTTGCGGAACAGCGCGCTCAGCTCAGGTTTGGACACCGGGAACTCGACGGCCTTGAGGATCGCGTGCATGTCGTCTTCTTTCAGTTCGAAAGCCACCCGCAGTTTTTTCAGGATGATGTTGTTGGTCACTGGCACTTCGATCGGCTGTGGTGGACGGCTTTCGTCCTTGCCGCGCTTGAAGATCACCAGGCCGTCGAGGAAATGCGCCATGACTTCGTCCGGGCAACGTACGAAACCTTCCTCGTCTTCCTCTTTTTTGTCGAGGTAGGCCACCACGTCCGCCAGGATCACGTCCATGCCGCCGAGCTTGATGATTTCGATGACTTTCTTGTCGCTGATGTCGAGCATGTAGCGCACGCTGCGCAGTACGTCGTTATGAATCATGTGTGCAGTCCTGATATTCAGCTGTGGGCGTCGCGACCGGGCGCGACGCCGAAATGTTTGGCGGCGAGAAAAGCCTTAGAACTTCTCTTTGCCGGACAGGTAGCGCCATTGCCCCACTGGCACTTTGCCGATGGATACGCCGCCGATGCGGATGCGACGGATGGCGACGACCTTCAGGCCGACCGCCTGGCAAAGCAGGGCGATGATGCCCGGCTGCGGGTTCTTCATGGCAAAGCGCAGGCGGTTCTCGTTCTGCCAGCTGGCCTTGACCGCGGGAAACTCCTTGCCCTTGTAGCTCAGGCCGTGGTTCAGGCGGTTCAGCCCGTGATCCACCATCTCGCCTTCAACCTCGACCACATACTCTTGTTCGATCCTGCTGGAGTCGGCAGTGAGTTTGCGCAGGACTTTCCAGTCCTGGGTGAATACCAGCAGGCCGCTGGCGTTGGCCTGCAGGTCGGTGCTGGCGGTCAGGCGCAGGAAGTGCCCGCGCAATGGGCGCTTGCCGTAGCGGTGTTCTTCGCTCAGGGTTTCGGCGCGCAGGGTGGTCATGGCGGTATCCGCGTCCATGCCAGCGGGGACGTTCAGCAGCAGGGTCACCGGTTCCGGCGCGGTGGCCTTGGCCTCTGGATCAAGCTCGACTTTCTGGGTGTCGACCTTGAATTGCGGCTCGTCGATGACCTCGCCGTCGACGGTCACCCAGCCACCCTCGATGAACAGCTCAGCCTCCCGACGGGAACAGCCGACGAGTTCGATGAGGCGTTTGGAGAGACGAATCGGGTCAGTCATGTCAGGGCCGTAACAAAAAGGGGGTGGGCATTGTACCTGCCTGGCGCCGGTTAAGCCCGGTTCCATTTCAATGCATGGTCTTTTGTGGTGTATCAGCCATTGCGCGTGAGTTTTTCGGCCTGACGCAAGCGCATGTGCAACAACGGATACGGCTGGCCCATGCCATCGACTTCCGAGCGACCGATGACCTCGAAACCCTGTTTGAAGTAAAAGCCGAGGGCCTGTGGGTTCTGTTCGTTGACGTCCAGTTCATCGGCGTTCAGGTGTTCCAGGGCATAGTGCAGCAATTTCTTGCCCAGGCCCTGACCGCGATGGTCGGGGTCGATGAACAGCATTTCGATCTTGCCGGCCGCGACGCCGGCGAACCCGGTGATGCGCTGGCGGGAGTCCTTGGTGCAGATCAGCATCACCGAGTCGAGGTAGCGAGTCAGCACCAGGTTTTTCAACAGTTCGATGTAGCTGTCCGGCAGAAAGTCGTGGGTCGCGCGTACCGAGGCCTCCCAGACCCGAGTCAATTCTTCGTAGTCGCCGAGTTTCGGCGTATGGATGACCGAATGCTGACGCATGCCCGTCTGTCTCTTGTGCAGTGGTTGATAGGAATCCTTTCAACCTCAAACGATAGCCGTAAAAAAGCCCCGCATCTCGTCAAGAGAGCGGGGCTTTGCATATTTATTGCGTTTAGATCTGTTCAGCCCACAGATCGTATTCGTCGGCGTCAGTCACTTTGCACCAGACCTTGTCGCCCGGCTTGAGGTTGCTGCCGTTGTCGATGAATACGTTGCCGTCGATTTCCGGGGCATCGAAGAAGCAGCGGCCGACCGCGCCTTGCTCGTCGACTTCATCGACCAGAACTTCGATCTCGCGGCCGATGCGCATTTGCAGGCGAGCCGAGCTGATGGCCTGCTGGTGCGCCATGAAGCGCTCCCAACGGTCCTGCTTGACGTCGTCCGGGACGACTTCCAGGTCCAGGTCATTGGCCGGTGCGCCTTCTACCGGCGAGTACTGGAAGCAGCCGACGCGGTCGAGCTGGGCTTCGGTCAGCCAGTTCAGCAGGTACTGGAAGTCTTCTTCGGTTTCGCCCGGGAAACCCACGATGAAGGTCGAGCGGATGATCAGGTCCGGGCAGATTTCGCGCCAGTTCTTGATGCGCGCCAGGGTCTTGTCTTCGAAGGCCGGGCGTTTCATCGCCTTCAGCACTTTCGGGCTGGCGTGCTGGAACGGGATGTCCAGGTACGGCAGGATCTTGCCGGCGGCCATCAGCGGGATCAGCTCGTCAACGTGCGGGTAAGGGTAGACGTAGTGCAGGCGAACCCAGACGCCGAGGGTGCTCAGGGCTTCGCAGAGTTCGGTCATGCGGGTTTTCACCGGCGCGCCGTTCCAGAAACCGGTGCGGTATTTCACGTCGACGCCGTAGGCGCTGGTGTCCTGAGAGATCACCAACAGTTCCTTGACGCCGGACTTGACCAGGCGCTGGGCCTCGTCGAGCACATCACCCACTGGACGACTGACCAGTTTGCCGCGCATCGACGGGATGATGCAGAAGCTGCAGCTATGGTTGCAGCCTTCGGAAATCTTCAGGTAGGCGTAGTGGCGCGGGGTCAGCTTGATGCCTTGTGGTGGCACCAGGTCGATCAGCGGGTTGTGATCCTGCTTCGGCGGCACGACTTCGTGCACGGCGCTGACCACTTGCTCGTACTGCTGCGGACCGGTCACGGCCAGTACGCTCGGGTGTACGTCGCGAATGTTGCCTTCTTCGACGCCCATGCAGCCGGTCACGATGACCTTGCCGTTTTCCTTGATGGCTTCGCCGATCACTTCAAGGGACTCGGCCTTGGCCGAATCGATGAAGCCGCAGGTGTTGACTACCACGACGTCGGCGTCCTGGTAGGTGGACACCACGTCATAGCCTTCCATGCGCAGCTGGGTAAGGATGCGCTCGGAGTCGACCAGTGCTTTGGGGCAACCCAGGGATACGAAGCCAACCTTTGGATTGGCCGACGCAGGAGTGGTGGACATGTCTAACCTCGGTATTTTGTGACGCCGCTTGCCGGGCAGGGCAAAACCGACGGACGGGCGCTTGAACTGCGCCTCTGATCAAAAAGTGCGCAATTCTAGCGATGAGTCGCTCACTTGACCAGCTTTATGCAGGGAAATACGACGAGTGCTGCGCTATGCTTCGCGCCGTTAAGCTTTACTGTTTTTTTGCAGTCAATAAAACGTCTGTAACGTGATGTAAAACAGCGCATGCTGCACGACAAAGCATAGTGCTTCTTTCAAAGAAGCCCGAGTCTGGGTAGTAGGAGTGGTGGATGGGTCAGGCAAGTAGTCAGACTGCGGGCGCCGAGCATTCGGTGGTGAAGCCGATCGGTATGCTGGTCGCGGCAGTCGGGGTGGTTTATGGCGATATCGGCACCAGTCCGTTGTACACCCTCAAAGAAGTGTTTTCCGGCGGCTATGGCGTGCCGGTCAACCATGACGGGGTGCTGGGGATCCTGGCACTCATTTTCTGGTCGCTGATCTGGGTCGTGTCGATCAAGTACATGATGTTCGTGCTGCGCGCCGACAACCAGGGCGAAGGCGGGATCATGGCCTTGACCGCGCTGGCCCGGCGGGCGGCGGCGGGGCACGCCAGATTGCGCACCTTGCTGGTTGTCTGCGGACTGATCGGCGCGGCGTTGTTCTATGGCGACAGCATGATCACCCCGGCAATCTCCGTATTGTCGGCGATCGAAGGCCTGGGGCTGGCCTTCGAAGGCATCGACCATTGGGTGGTGCCTATCTCACTGGTGGTGCTGGTGGCGTTGTTCCTGATCCAGAGCCACGGTACGGCGCGGATAGGTATTCTGTTCGGGCCGATCATGGTGACCTGGTTTCTCGTACTGGGGGCACTGGGCGTCTATGGCATCAGCCAGCACCCGGAAGTGCTGCAGGCAATGAACCCGGTGTGGGGCGTACGCTTCTTCATCGTGCACCCGGGCATGGGCGTGGCGATTCTTGGCGCTGTGGTGCTCGCGTTGACCGGTGCCGAAGCGCTGTACGCGGACATGGGGCACTTCGGCCGCAAGCCGATCGCTCGTGCCTGGTTCATCCTCGTGTTGCCGGCGCTGGTGCTCAATTATTTTGGTCAAGGGGCCTTGCTGCTGGGCGATCCGGAAGCTGCCCGTAACCCGTTCTACCTGCTGGCGCCAAGCTGGGCGCTGCTCCCGCTGGTCGGCCTGTCGACCATGGCCACGGTGATTGCCTCGCAAGCAGTGATTTCCGGTGCATTCTCCTTGACCCGCCAGGCGATCCAGCTCGGTTACATCCCGCGCATGCACATTCGACACACTTCCAGCGCCGAACAGGGCCAGATCTATATCGCCGCGGTGAACTGGGCGCTGATGGTCGGTGTCGTGTTGTTGGTGCTGGGTTTCGAATCTTCCGGCGCCCTGGCCTCGGCCTACGGCGTGGCGGTGACCGGGACCATGCTGATGACAACCATCCTGGTGTCGGCAGTGATATTGCTGTTGTGGAAATGGCCACCGGTTCTCGCAGTTCCGGTGCTGCTCGGTTTCCTGCTGGTGGACGGCCTGTACTTCGCCGCCAATGTGCCGAAAATCGTTCAGGGCGGTGCATTCCCGGTGATCGCCGGTTTCGTGCTGTTTGTGCTGATGACCACCTGGAAGCGTGGCAAGCAGTTGCTGGTCGAGCGTATCGACGAGGGTGGATTGCCACTGCCGATCTTCATCAGCAGCGTTGCCGTACAACCGCCCCATCGAGTTCAGGGCACCGCCGTGTTCCTGACCGCGCGGGCGGATGCCGTGCCCCACGCGTTGTTGCATAACCTGTTGCATAACCAAGTGTTGCACGAGCAAGTGGTGCTGCTGACGGTGGTGTACGAAGACATCCCGCGGGTGCCGCCACAACGGCGCTTCGAGGTCGATTCCTACGGCGAAGGTTTCTTCCGCGTAATCCTGCATTTCGGTTTCATCGATGAGCCGGACGTACCGCAGGCGCTGAAACTGTGCCACCTCGATGAACTGGATTTCAGTCCGATGCGTACCACCTACTTCCTCAGTCGCGAGACGGTCATTGCCTCCAAGCTCGAAGGCATGGCTCGTTGGCGTGAAGGGTTGTTTGCCTTCATGTTGCAGAACGCCAACGGCAACCTGCGCTTCTTCAATCTGCCGCTGAACCGGGTGATTGAACTGGGGACGCAGGTCGAGATGTAAGGCTTCTTGTAGGAGCGAGCATGCTCGCGATGGCGGTGTATCAGTCAACATGGATGGTGAACTGATGGCCTCATCGCGAGCGTGCTCGCTCCTACAGAAGGCCTGTGGTGAATTGCCGGATGTAAAAAAGCCCCCGCTACCGTTAGGTGGCGGGGGCTTTTTGCAGGCTTTCAGATCACTCTGTAGCCGCTGTTTCCTTCGGCTGGCGCTTGTCGATCACGTCCACCAGGCGTTTGGCCAGCGCCGGGTAATTCTCGTCGAAGTGGTGGCCGCCAGGCAGCTTGATGGCTTCGCCCACCGCTGTCTTGTCGGTGCAACCGCTTTCGTCGGTTTCTTCTTCACCGTAGATGCACACCACTTTGGCGGCTGGCAACTTGGCCATTTCCGGGCCGGTGGCGGCTTCCTTGCCGGCGTTGCCGAGCCAGCCTTCGACTTCGATCTCGAAGCTGCCGGTACGGGCGAAGGCCAGCAGGATGATCGCGTCTACGCGATTCTGCTCCGACTCGGTCAGGCGGTTGTAGATCGCCGGCAGGACATCGGCACCGAACGAGTAGCCCGTCAGGATGAAGCGCTTGGTGCCCCATTTCTGCCGGTAGTGCTGCATCAGTTCAGTCAGGTCCAGCGCGCTTTGCTCCGGGCTCTTGTGCTGCCAGTAGTAGCGCAGGGTGTCGATGCCGACCACCGGGTAGCCGATCTTGGCCATCTCGCCCGCCACGTCGCGGTCCAGGTCGCGCCAGCCACCGTCACCGGAGAGGAACAGGGTCACGGTGTCCCGCGCCTGACCGGCTGGCACTTCGACCACCGGGATCTGCAGGCCGCCAGCGGCTTTGTCGCCGCCGACGAGGATCTTGCGCAGTTCGTTGTTCAGTACTTGCGGCAGGTTGATGTCATAGTCGCTGATACTGGTTTCGGCGTTCGGTTGATCGCGCACGAAGCCGGCGCTGGTGTCGTCCGGGTTGTCGTTCCACGCTGCCAGCCAGTGGCCGTGGGCGGCGCTTTTCGGTAGCAGGTGGGTGCAACCACCCTTTTCCAGGGCAAGATCGACCGAGACGGCGTGGGCTTTGTCGTTCTTTTGCTCGGACAACCAGCGCCAGGCCAGTACGGCGCCAGGGCCGATGCCGCTGACCAGGGTCGCCGGGCCCTTGAGCTCTCTCAGGCCCGATTGCAGGGCGCGGCTTTGCAGCAGGCAGTCCTTGGGCAGGATCACCTGGACAATCTGTGCCGAGCCGCTGCGGCTCAGGGTCATCAATTGCTTGTCGCTGAGTTTCTGGTCTTCGTTGACCGCTACCAGCACCTGGGCGCGTGGCGTGGTGCCGGGGATGACGCGGGTCATCGGCGCACCGTCGGCCGGGGTCAGCAGTTCGAGTGTCGGTTCCGGTGCCGGGCGTTTGAGGTACCAGTAACCGCCACCGAGAATCAGGGCCACTAACACCAGAGTGCCCAATACATACCGCAAGGAGCGTTGAATCATCAGCGTTTCACCAATCCGGTCAAGCCGCCCGCGATCAGGGCAGCAGTGTCGGCCAGCGCAACCAGCGGATCGAGTCCGGCGGGCACGGCCATATAACGGGGTTCCCAATCAGGCTGGAACTTGTCTTTGAAGCGGCGCAAGCCCTGGAAGTTGTACAACTGCTCACCACGGCGGAATACCATCGAGCCCAGGCGCTGGGTCAATGGTGCGCCGCGACGGGGTTGCAACCCCGACAACGGCACCATGCCCAGGCTGAAGCGCGCGTATCCATGGTTTTTATAATGTTGAATCAGGCCGACCATCATGAATTCCATGGTCAGCTTCGGGGCGTCCGGGTGCGCGCGCATCAGGTCGAGACTGGCCAGGTCATGGCCGTAGGTCTCGAGCAGGTTGGCGAACGCCACCGGACGTCCTTCGAAACGAATCACCGCGATGCGGAAATACTTGAGGTAGTCATCGCTGAAACGGCCCAGTGAAAAACCTTTCTCGCGCACGTTCTTGCCGGTCAGCCAGGCATCGGATATCACCTTGAGCTCATCCATCGGCGCATGGCCCGGCTCGAAGATTTCCAGCGACAGGCCATCACGGGTGCCGCGGTTCCAGGTGTAGCGCAGGTCCTTCATCTCTTTGCCCTTGGCTTCGAGATCAAAACGCTTGAGGTCGACCCGTGCTTCTTCGCCGAGTTTGATCGCGGTCAGGCCGATGTCCATGTAGTACGGCAGGTTTTCCGCGCGCACTTGATAGAAAACAGGACGGGCGTGGTGGATGTCGCACAGGTCGCGGAACTGCCAGATCATTTCCGCCCGTTGCTGGCCCGGGCCGATCGGGTCATACAGTGCCACCAGGCTGCGTCCGCGACGGGCGTACATCAGGAAGGCTTCGTCATTGGGGTGAAACAGCAGCGCCTTGTCACCGGTCAGGGCCAGGCCGCCATCCGGCTGGGCCGATGCCATGAGGATCTTGCTGGCGCGTTCCAGTTCGTCGGGCGTCGGCAGGTGAATGACCGGACGCGCCGTGCGCAACAACCAGGTCAGTGACACCACCACCAGCAGCACGGCAGCCCCGAGCAGCGAACGCAGGCCGCGAGGGGCGTCGGCGTCGAGGGTGAACTGCCACCAGAGTTGATGGCTGTACGGAACGTCCTGATAGGCGAACAGCAGCAGCCAGATCGATGCACCGAGCACACACAGACTGGCCACCAGGTACAGCGGCGAGAACGGTACTTCGGTCAGGCGGCTGGGGCGATAGAACGACCGGCGGAATACCCCGAGCAGGCTCGCCGTCAGCACCATCAGGCTGGCTTCTTCCCAATCGAAGCCTTTGAGCAGCGAGAGCAGGGCACCGACCAGCAACAGAATGGTGGTCAGCATCCATGCGGCCGACAGCCGGCGACGCAGCCCCTGGGCCAGCAACAGGCAAAGTACACCGACCAGGCTGGCGCCGAAGTGGGAGGCATCGACCAGTCGATGGGGAATCAGAAAGCCGATGTGTTCCAGGCGGGTATCGATTTCCGGAGTGGCGCCGGAGAACAGCAGGACAACGCCGGACAGGAATACCAGCACCGCCAGTATCGGAGCTGCCAGGCCTGAGGTCGCGCGCAAGGTCTGGCGTGTCTGGAACAGACGCTGACCTTCGTTGACCAGCAACAGCAGGCAGGCCACCAGCAATGGCAGGACCACGTAGATCAAGCGATAGAGCAGCAGGGCGGCCGCCAGTGGCGCAGCGCCCAGGGTGTCGGAAAACGCCGCCAGCAAAATCGCCTCGAACACCCCGACACCGCCCGGCACATGGCTGAGCACGCCGGCGGCCAGCGCCAGCAGGTAAACCAGAAGGAACGCTCCAAAGGGCGGCGTTTCCGGCAGCAGCAAATAGAGCACGGTCGCGGCGGCGGCTACGTCCAGGGCGGTGATGATCAATTGCAGGAACGTCAGGCGACGCCCGGGCAGGCGCAAGGTACGACGCCCGATCCTGACCAGCAGGTTGTCCGGGTAAGGCTGATCCGGCAGTCGACGACGATAGATACCGATCGCCAACACCGAAAACAGCACGAGCACCACGCCTGCCACGATGCCCAGCAACGTCTCGGAGAGCCCCAGGGCGGTGGACGCGGCAGGCAGGTCGCTGAGTGTCGCCAGGGCGGCCAGCGGCGGCAGGGCGCAACCCAGCGAGAGGCTGGCGAACAGCGTCATGCGGGCGACCTCAGCCGCTCCCAGGCCATGACGGACGTAGAGGCGATAGCGAACCGAACCGCCTGACAACATTGAAAGGCCGATGGCGTTGCCGATGGCAAAGGCCGTGAAACCGCCCAATGCCAGCGCGCGCGGTGCCAGGCTCACGCCGGCATAGCGACTGGCCGACCATTCGTAGCCGAGCAGAATGATGAAGCCCACTACGGTTGCGCCCAAGGCGCCCATCAAGGCAGGCTGCGGAACTTCGAGGATCGAGTCGTGCAGCGCGTCAAGGTCGAGTTCGCTCAACAGGTGGCGACAGGCAATCAGCGCGATCGCGAACAGCAGCAGGGTGACCGCCAGGCCGATGGGTTGACGGTACTTGCTCAATCGATCAAGCAGGCGCAGACGCTCGGCATTGATCGGTTGTGTCGCGGTGACAGTGTCTTGTGAATCAGGCGAGTTGGCGCGCATCAATCACCTCTTGGATTGTGCGCGACAGGATGGGGGTATCCAGCCAAGTTACCAATCCCTGTAGAAAAAAATAATCACAAATATTAACGCCTATCACCCGGCTACAGGGGCGGCGCGTTATCAGTCGTGAAAGCTTCAGTCTGCGATAGAGCATAGTCTGAACCCGGCGCATGGGTGGTCCCCAAACGGCTTGCTACACAGTGACAGATCATTGTTGCGAAAGGACTTTTTCAACAGATACAAAAAAGGCCACTCTTTCGAGTAGCCTTTTTTGATGTTTGGTTGCGGGAGCCGGATTTGAACCGACGACCTTCGGGTTATGAGCCCGACGAGCTACCAGACTGCTCCATCCCGCGTCTGTGTGGCGGCATTCTATAGAGTAATGCCGGGGTGTCAACCGTTAATGCTGAAGCGGGTCAAATAAACCTGGAATCGCGGCAAACGGTCACAGGCCATGGCCTAAGTTTCGGAATCGGAACGATTTCCTGTTTCGGTGTCGTTGAAAGTCCAGGCCTGGTTTCGATGCTTGGTGCTGTAAAACAAGCACGCACAAAAAAGGCCACTCTTTCGAGTGGCCTTTTTTGATGTTTGGTTGCGGGAGCCGGATTTGAACCGACGACCTTCGGGTTATGAGCCCGACGAGCTACCAGGCTGCTCCATCCCGCGTCTGTGGGTCGGCATTCTATAGAGATGCGCCGGGGTGTCAACCTTAATTTCAGATAAAACCTGTTCTGCTTCAATTGGTTAGCTTGTGGAAGGGGAGGGTTGTCAGCCTGTAAGTCAGGCAGGGCAAGGCCTGCGGCTCTATTGAGAGTATTTTTTCGATTAAAAAAATAAATTCACCAGCGACATTTCCCACGAGTCGAAAAGAACCTTCAGACTACTGGTGCTATATACAGGTGCTGGTGAGATACTGCATATCCGTCATACCAAGACGCCTTTTCCTTGCCATGAACACTGCTTTGCCATGACTCAGCGAAAGATCATCCACGTCGATTGTGACTGTTTCTACGCCGCCATTGAGATGCGCGACGACCCGCGCCTGGCCGGCAAGCCACTGGCGGTGGGCGGGTCGGCGGATCGGCGCGGGGTGATCGCGACCTGCAATTATGAAGCGCGGGCGTACGGGGTGCGTTCGGCAATGTCCTCCGGGCATGCCTTGAAGCTGTGCCCCGACCTGATCATCGTCAAGCCACGCATGGATGCCTATAGAGAAGCGTCCAGGGAAATTCATGGGATCTTTCGTGACTACACCGAGATCATCGAGCCGCTCTCGCTCGATGAGGCGTACCTCGATGTGTCGGACAGCGCGCATTTCGCCGGCAGTGCAACGCGAATTGCCCAGGACATCCGGCGCCGGGTCTCCAACCAGTTGCACATCACCGTGTCGGCCGGCGTGGCGCCGAACAAGTTTCTGGCCAAGATCGCCAGCGACTGGAAAAAGCCCAACGGCCTGTTCGTCATTACTCCGGACCAGGTCGAGGACTTCGTCAGTGGCCTGCCGGTGAGCAAGTTGCATGGGGTTGGCAAGGTCACCGCCGACAAGCTCGGCAAACTGGGTATCACCGATTGCCTGCAATTGCGTGAGTGGGACAAGTTGGCGCTGGTACGTGAGTTCGGCAGTTTTGGCGAGCGACTTTGGAGCCTGGCCCGTGGGATTGATGAGCGTGTGGTGCATAACGACAGCCGTCGTCAGTCGATCAGTGTTGAAAATACCTACGACGTCGATCTGCCGGATCTGAAGAGCTGTCTGGAAAAATTGCCCGAGTTGCTGGAGACCCTGGCCGGCCGCATGGCGCGAATCGACAGCAGTTATCGTCCGGGCAAGCCCTTCGTCAAAGTGAAGTTTCACGACTTCACCCAGACTACATTGGAGCAGGCCGGGGCAAGGCGGGATCTGGGGAGTTATCAGTTGATGCTGACCCAGGCGTTCAATCGCGGCGGCAAGCCGGTGCGGTTGTTGGGGGTCGGGGTGCGGCTGGAAGACTTGCGGGGCGGGTTTGAGCAGATGGAGTTGTTTGAGCGGTAGGTTTGTGGTGAATGTGAGGGCCCCTTCGCGAGCAGGCTCGCTCCCACGATGGATTTCAGGTGTTCCCAAATCCAATGTGGGAGCGAGCCTGCTCGCGAAGGCGTTCCGACGAAGCTTTTGGCTTTCAGTTCAGCCCTGGATTCGCCACCAGCCGCTCGCCATTCTGGGCCAGCGACTTCAGGAATTCGCTCTGCAGCTCGGGATCATTGCGCGTCAGTTCGATCAGGCTTTGTTCCAGCTCGCTCGCTTCCTCTTCAAGACCCAGTTCCGACAGGCGTTTGACCCGGTGAACCCACTGATTGACTTCGTCTCCTTCGAGGTCATCATAAATCAGCCCGTGGGCCTCGTAGAGCTTGCTGCGCAGGGTGCTGCTGACAGCCAGGGAGGAGTCGCTGCGTACGTTGTCCTGATCATCCTCAACACGAACCAGCAATCGGCTCAGATGGTTGATGTCATGTTCGGCGAACGGGCTGTCCAGCAGATTCAGGCGTAACACGCCGTTCTTGTCGGTGGTCAGTTCGAAGGTTTCCTTGCCCGCCTTGACTTCAACCGGACGCTCGCTCCAGGGCAGGCTTGAGTACTCCGTGCGCTTGTCGCGCTGGACTTCATCGATACCCGCCAGGTTCTGCTGTGCGCGACCGTGGGACTGCACATTCATGAACGGGTTGAGCCCGGCGAAGCCGTAGCTCAACCAGTCCCTGGTCACGCTGTCCGGCAAATTGCCGAGGGCGAACACATTGACCACGTTGGCACCTACACCCGCCACCACGGCTACCGCGCCCAGCGGGATTTCGTAAATCTCCCGCCAGGGTTGGTACGGTGTATATCGGTCATAGTGACGCGTGACTTCGTACTCGGTGACTTCGAAAGTCTTCTGCTCGTGGATTTTCACCCGCCGTTGCGGCAGCTCAAGCACCTTGGGCTCGCCGACATCGATCTGCAGGCTGTGATCGAGCAATTTGCGCTCGACCCGCTCCTCGTGCTCGCTGCGTTGTGACATGTGGTTGGCACAGCCGCTGACCAGCAGGGTGCCGCACAAGGCGGCACCACCGAGGCCTAAGGTGTTTCGCTTGAACATGACGTCTCTATATCTGGTATCAGCGGCGGATGCGGGCCTGAAGGAAGGACAGCACGTCGGCGACCGGCAGCGCTTGGGCCTCGGCCTCGGTACGGCTCTTGTATTCCAGGTTGCCTTCAGCCAGGCCGCGGTCGCTGACCACGATCCGGTGTGGAATGCCGATCAGTTCCATGTCAGCGAACTTGATGCCCGGGCTGGTTTTCTTGTCGCGGTCGTCGAGCAGTACTTCGAAGCCGGCTGCGGTGAGTTCCGCGTACAGCTTGTCGGTGGCTTCGCGAACCTGCTCGGTTTCGTAGCGCAGCGGCACCAGGGCGATCTGGAACGGCGCGAGGGCGTCGCTCCAGATGATCCCGTTTTCGTCGTTGTTCTGCTCGATGGCGGCAGCCACCACACGAGAAACGCCGATGCCGTAGCAACCCATTTCCAGGGTGACCGGCTTGCCGTTCTCGCCCAGCACTTCGCACTTCATCGCTTTGCTGTACTTGTTGCCCAGCTGGAAAATGTGCCCGACTTCGATGCCGCGCTTGATTTCCAGGGTGCCTTTGCCATCCGGGCTTGGGTCGCCGGCCACGACATTGCGCAGGTCGGCAACGGTCGGAACAGGCAGGTCACGCTCCCAGTTCACGCCGAAATAGTGCTTGTCGTCGATGTTGGCACCGATACCGAAGTCGCTCATCAGTTCGACGGAGCGGTCGATGATGATCGGCAGTGGCAGGTTCAGCGGGCCGAGGGAACCGGCGCCGGCGCCGATGGCGTCGCGCAGTTCGCTTTCCGAGGCCATGACCAGCGGGCTGGCAACGCCAGGTTGGTTGGCAGCCTTGATTTCGTTGAGTTCGTGGTCGCCACGGATGATCAGGGCAATCAGCTTGCCTTTCTCTTCCGCGTGAACCACGAGGGTCTTGATGGTTTTCTCGATCGGCAGATTGAAGCCTTCGACCAGTTGCGCAATGGTCTTGGCGTTCGGGGTGTCGACCAGGCGCAGCTCTTCGGTCGCAGCGGCGCGGGAGGTTTCCCGTGGCACGGCTTCGGCTTTCTCGATGTTCGCGGCGTAGTCGGAGCCGTTGCTGAAGACGATGTCGTCTTCACCGGACTCGGCCAGCACGTGGAACTCGTGGGAGCCGGCACCGCCGATGGAGCCGTTGTCGGCTTCAACAGGGCGGAACTTCAGGCCCAGGCGGGTGAATACGTTGCAGTAAGCCTGGTGCATGCGGTCGTAGGTGACCTGCAGCGAAGGCTGGTCGGCGTGGAACGAGTAGGCGTCCTTCATGGTGAATTCGCGGCCGCGCATCAAGCCGAAGCGTGGACGGATTTCGTCACGGAATTTGGTCTGGATCTGGTACAGGTTGATTGGCAGCTGCTTGTAGCTGCTCAGCTCGTTGCGCATCAGATCGGTGATGACTTCTTCGTGGGTCGGGCCTGCGCAAAAGTCGCGACCATGGCGATCCTTGAAGCGCAGCAATTCAGGGCCGTACTCTTCCCAGCGCCCGGATTCCTGCCACAGCTCGGCCGGTTGCGTGCTCGGCATCAACACTTCGAGAGAGCCGGCGGCGTTCATTTCTTCACGAACGATGGCTTCGACCTTGCGCATTACCCGCAGGCCCATCGGCAGCCAGGTGTACAGGCCCGAGGCGAGTTTGCGGATCATGCCGGCGCGCAGCATCAGCTGGTGGCTGATCACAACCGCGTCGGAAGGCGTTTCTTTTTGTGTGGCGAGCAAAAATTGACTGGTGCGCATGGTTGGCCGTTATCGATTGCTGATGACGAGAAATGACGGAGCATTGTACGGGCGAGATCCGCTGGCGTACAGGCGTGCGGTCGGTGGTGTGGCAGGAGGGCGCGATTCACTCGGCCCTCTGCGAATATTCCTGGGTAAAGAACCTACGATTCTTCGGCGACCGGGGTCTGCACCGGTTCCGGTGTCGGTGTCGGGCCAGCGCGGCGGTTCTCCTGGAACCAGTGCAGGGCGATCAACAGCAGGGTCGGGACGCCGAGCAGGGCGGTAATCAGGAAGAAGTTGTGATAGCCGAACTTCTCCACCATGACCCCGGAGTAACCGCCGATCAGGCGTGGCAGCAGCAGCATGATCGAGCTGAGCAGGGCGTACTGGGTGGCGGAGAACTTGAGGTTGGTCAGGCTCGACAGGTAGGCGACAAAGGCCGAGGTGGCCAGGCCCGAACTGAAATTGTCCAGGGAAATGGTCAGCACCAGCATGCTCAGGTTGGGCCCCATGTCGGCGAGCATCAGGAACAGGATATTGGTCGCCGCGGATGCGGCGCCGCCGATGAACAGGATCGGCAGGATGCCGAAACGCACGATCAGCAGGCCGCCCATGCCGGCGCCGACCAGGGTCATGATCAGGCCGAAGATTTTACTGACGCTGGCGATCTGGTCCTTGGTGAAGCCCTGGTCGATGTAGAACACATTGGCCATCACGCCCATGACCGTATCGGACATTCGATAGGTGGCGATCAGGCCGAGCAGCAGCAGTGCTTGCCAGCGGTATCGCAGGATGAAGTCGTTGACCGGCGTGAGCACCGGTGCCAGGCCGCGACGGCCCATGGCCGAGAGGCACATGGCGGTGAGCGTGATATAGAGGATGGCCCGCAGGAGTGCGCGGTCCTCGAGCAGCAGGTCGAGCAGGCTCACGCCTTCGAACAGCACGCTGGCGAAGTCGGTGTTGTAGAGCTGGGTGAACATGGCCGGCACGGACACCAGCAATATGATCAGTACGAACACCGAGGCCAGTTGGTGCGCAAAGCTGTAGCGCCCGGCCTGCAGTTGCGTGCGCAACGGCACGGGTGGTTCGCGCATGAACAGAGAAGTCAGCAGTGCCGGGACCATCAGCGCCCCGAACAGGATGTAAGTGCCAGCCCAGGCTGAATGCTGGTAGTTGAAGCCGGTGGAGCCAAAACCTTCAGCGAAGTACAGCGCGCCTGCGGTAGCCAGCAGCGCAGCGACGCGGTAACCGGACATATAGCTGGCGGCCAGGGCGGCCTGACGATTGTCTTCGGCGATTTCCAGGCGATAGGCGTCTACCGCGATATCCTGCGTCGCCGATGCGAAAGCGACGACCACGGCTATGGCGATCAGCCACGACAAATGCTTTTGCGGGTCGCAGAAGCCCATCCCGATCAGGCCGAGGATGACCAGTGCCTGGGACAACACGAGCCAGGAACGTCGTCGACCGAGTTTGCCGAGCAATGGCAGTCGCCACTGGTCGAGCAAAGGTGACCAGACCCATTTGAAGGCGTACGCCAGGCCGATCAGGCTTGCATAACCAATGGTTTCACGAGCCACGCCAGCTTCACGCAGCCAGACCGAAAGCGTCGAAAACACCAGCATGTAGGGTAGGCCGGCGGCGAAACCGAGCAGCAACAGCACGAGTGTCGAGGGGCTGGCATAAGCGGCGAGCGCGGCGCGCCAGGTTTTACGGGGCATGGGCTGGAGTCTGCCTCAACAAATACAGAAACAAAGCGCGCACTCTAACCGCTGTGCTCTACCGGACGCCAGCCATGGCGCTGAATATCAACACGATTGTTCAGGACACTGATGCCTTCCATGCGTAATCGTGCGCGCTGCTCATCGCCCGATGGACTGCCTGCCGGCAGGCTGATGCGCCCGTTTGCGCCCAGAACACGGTGCCAGGGCAACTTGCTGTCGCTCGGCAATTGGCTGAGGGTACGACCGACCCAACGGGCGGCGCGACCCAGTCCCGCAAGCTCGGCCAATTGGCCGTAGCTGACGACTTTGCCCTCGGGAACTTGCGCCAGTGTCAGATACAGCGCCGTGCGTCGGATTTGCGCCGCGCTCTCGGGTTCATCGGTTGGCTCGGTCACGTCCGTCAGTCCTGAAGAAGTTTGCTTTACCGTCTGTAGAGTAAATCCTGCGCAGGCGGTTGAGAAATGAACTCAATAGAATTCGTCGGGTCAGTCCTTGTCATGGCCTTGTTCCTACGGATAATGCCGACTTTTCTCGCAAGCCGAGCGCGTATTTTGCTTATGTTGTCCAGATCCCTGCTGTGTCTCGCCGTCCTTGGTGCTTCCACTCCTTTGCTGGCCGATACCGTGTGGTTGAAGAACGGTGACAAGCTGAGTGGCAAGATCACGCTGTTCGATGGTGGCAAACTGCTGATCCAGACCGAGTATGCGGGGGCGGTGACGATCGACTGGAAACAGGTCAAGACCCTGGATAGCGATCAGGAGTTGCTGGTCAAGCAGGATGCCTACACTGGCGAGAAAGCCAAGTCGCTGAAAGCAGCGGACACCGGCAAGGTCACGCTGGCCAACGGCGATGCGCCGAAGACGGTCGAACTGGCGAGCATTCAGCAGATTCTCAAGCCAAAACCGGTGGTCGAGGACCTGGTGTGGAAAGGCAATGTCGATGTCGCGCTGGATTATCAGCGGGCGGAAAACGACACCGATGACTACGACATCGATTTCAAGACCAGTGCGCGCCACGGTCGCTGGCGGCATACCGCCGAAGGCGAATACAACCGCGAGTTCCAGGATGACGTGGTGACCACGGACAACTGGCGGGCCGAGTACTCCATCGACCGATTCCTGACCGAACAATGGTTCTGGCAGGGGCGCCTGGTGTACAAGCGCGACAAGGTCGAAGACCTTTCCCGTCAACGCACGGTCGGTACCGGCCCCGGTTATCAGTTCTGGGATGACGAACTCGGAGCGTTCTCCCTGGGCGCGCTGGTCAACCGCACGGACTATGAGTTCTCCGATGGCAGCAAGGACAATTTCTACGCCCTGGCCATGACGTGGGACTACAACCGCTACCTGATCGGCAAGCGTGTCGAGTTTTTCACCAATGGGGAAGTCGGCAAGCCGTTGTCGGATGTGGCTGACTACGCGCTCGATGCCGAGATGGGGTTGCGCTACAAGGTGACTGACTGGGCTTCGCTGAACCTGAAGGCGGAGCGCGACATCATCAGCGGCACCGATGACGCGGACCTGGACAAGACACGCTACTCCGCAGGGTTTGGCGTGACCTGGTAAAAAATCCAAAAAGACACCACCCACAAAAAAGCCCCGCTGTTGAGGGCGGGGCTTTTTACTAAAGCAAGTACAAGTTAGATAACTTGAACTTCTTCAGCTTGCATGCCTTTCTGACCGCGGGTAGCGATGAAAGAAACCTGCTGGCCTTCTTTCAGGGTTTTGAAACCGTCGGACTGGATAGCTTTGAAGTGAACGAACAGGTCGTCACCGGATTGTGGAGTGATGAAGCCGAAGCCTTTTTCATCGTTGAACCACTTAACGGTACCGGTTTGGCGATTAGACATGGTGTAACTCCTTGAACAAAGATAACTGCGACTCAGGAAGAACCCTGGCCGAGACTGAGTGCAAAGAGCAGGAAAAATTCTTGTAGATGGTTGGATCGAAATTCAACATATCGTGGAGAGATTCTCAGTGACACAAGCAGCACAGTGGCGCCACCTTAACCCTTTTTCCAGGACGTGCCAATGCTTCTTGCGAAGGTTTCTCTGTTTTAAGGATCGGCGGTGCGACGGTTCGTCGCCAGGGCGTGTAATTCCTGCCTGTTCGGCGAGAATTGCACCCTGGACTTTGAACCCGGCGACGCGCCCGGTAAGATGCCGGACAGAATTTTTCGACCTCGCTATTCAGGACCCCCGCCATGAGCATCAAATCGGACAAGTGGATTCGCCGCATGGCGCAGGAACACGGAATGATCGAACCTTTCGTCGAGCGCCAGATGCGCGGCAGCGACGATAGCCGTGTGATCTCCTACGGCGTGTCGAGCTACGGTTACGACGTGCGCTGCACTAGTCATTTCAAGGTGTTTACCAACATCAATTCGGCCATCGTGGATCCGAAGAACTTCGATGCCGGCAGTTTTGTCGATATCCACAGCGACGTGTGCATCATTCCGCCGAACTCCTTCGCCCTGGCCAGTACCGTCGAATACTTCCGCATTCCGCGCAATGTATTGACCATTTGCCTGGGTAAGAGCACCTATGCGCGCTGCGGCATCATCGTCAACGTCACGCCGCTCGAGCCTGAGTGGGAAGGTCACGTGACCCTGGAGTTCTCCAACACTACCAATCTGCCGGCTAAAATCTATGCCAACGAAGGCGTTGCGCAGATGCTGTTCCTCGAGTCTGACGAAGAATGTGAAGTGTCCTACAAAGACCGTGGTGGCAAGTATCAGGGCCAGCGTGGCGTGACCCTGCCGCGCACCTGAGTCAACCGTCCGACAAATGTCAGGAATTCCTGAGCGGGCGTACACTCTATGGAGTGTACTGTTCCGATCCGCGCAAGGCGGGTCGGACCATCGCTCAGGAGAGCCGAATGAAGATCGATCCGCGAATCAGTGCCGAACTGGCAAGGCTTGAACCCAATCAGGTTGGCGTTCTGGCCTGGTCCTTGCTGGCACATCCACCTGTCACCCTGGCGGGGGGCATTCCAGGCCAACCTGACCCCGATACCCCGAATGAACAGCCGATGGAGCCAGGAGAACCTACGCTGCCGGATGAACCGCCGCCTGCGCCTGTTGCCTGATAATCCAGTCACTACAGCTCAAAGAATATGGGAGCGAGCCTGCTTGCGAAAGCGGTGTGTCAGACAACACGAATGTTGAGTGTCAGATCGCAATCGCGAGCAGGCTTGCTCCTACAGGTTTTGCTGTAGTCGTTACTTCAGGTTGCCACTGAGGAACTGTTTCAATCGTTCGCTTTTCGGATTGCCCAGCACTTCTTCCGGCGCGCCTTCTTCCTCCACCAGTCCCTGGTGCAGAAACAACACCTGGCTCGACACTTTGCGGGCGAAGCTCATTTCGTGGGTCACCATGATCATGGTCCGGCCTTCTTCGGCCAGGCCCTGAATCACCTTGAGCACTTCGCCCACCAGTTCGGGGTCCAGCGCCGAAGTCGGTTCGTCGAACAGCATGACTTCCGGCTCCATGGCCAGTGCGCGGGCGATCGCGACCCGCTGTTGCTGACCGCCGGACAGGAAGGCCGGGTATTGGTCCGCTACGCGGGAGGCCAGGCCCACCTTGTCGAGGTAGCGCCGGGCGCGGTCCTCGGCTTCTTTCCTGTCGCACCCCAGCACCCGGCGCGGGGCCATGGTGATGTTTTCCAGCACCGTCATATGGCTCCACAGGTTGAAGTGCTGGAACACCATGGCCAGGCGGGTGCGAATCCGTTGCAGTTCATCGGCGTCGGCCACGTGCATGCCGTGACGATCCTTGATCATGCGGATGTTCTGCCCGTCGAGACTCATGGTGCCGTCGTTGGGTTGTTCCAGAAAGTTGATGCAACGCAGGAAGGTACTTTTACCCGAGCCGCTGGCACCGATCAGACTGATGACGTCGCCGGTCCTGGCCTTGAGCGAAACACCTTTGAGGACTTCATGGTCGCCATAGCTTTTATGCAGACCTTCGATGGTCAATTTGTACATGGGGCATGCATCCTCAAGGCGAAAGTAGATAGCCGCTGCGATAGGCTTCGGTGCCCGCGACGTGGGCGATCACCATGCCGGCAGTGGCCATGCGGCGCAGCGAACGGGCGTACATCAACCCGGCGGCGGAGCAATGAACGGGGGTGACGCGATCGTTGATCGGATCAATGATCTCGGCGATCAGTTGCCCGGCTTCCAGGTACTGGCCCGGCAGCGCGGTGAACACCAGCAGTCCGCCGACGGGCGTGGCCACCGGTTCTACGCCGGCCAGCGGTGTCGCCGGATAGGGCAGGTCGGGCAGGGGCGGGGCTTCGCCGGCGATCGCGCCGAAATGGATCAGGTAATCGATCAGCGACTGGCAATCGCGGCTCGCCAGCGAATGATCGACGTCACCCTGGCCACGCAATTCGACGGTCACCGAAAAACTGCCCGGCGGGATGTCGAAGTGTTCGCCGAAGCGCTCCTTCAACTGCCACCAGAGCAGGGTGAAGCATTCATCGAACGACTGACCGCCAGAATCCGTCGCCAGCAGACTGGCTTCGGCTCCGATATAGCGGGCGAGCGGTTCGACCTGCGGCCAGGCATCCGGCGTGGTGTACAGATGCGCGACCGCCTCGAAATCGCAATGCAGGTCGAGCACCATGTCGGCGTCGCAGGCCAATCGTTGCAGGGTCAGGCGCTGGGATTGCAGTTGGGTGGCGGCAGTCTGCCGGGCCAGCGCATCGCGCAGGCTGCTGCGGACCAGTTGCAGGTTGTGCTGCGGATTGTCACTGAGCCTGCCCTCGATCGCGTTGCCGACTTCCTCGCTGAGGTCGACGAACCAGCGGTTGAAGTTCTGGCCGCTCTCCAGTTCGTAGCGGCCCAGCGGCACATCCATCAGCACCTGTTCCAGGCCCACCGGGTTGGCGATGGGCACCAGCACGATTTCGCTGCGCAGGCGACCGGCGGCTTCCAGCTCCGCCAGGCGTTGCTTGAGGTGCCAGGCTACCAGCATGCCGGGCATTTCGTCGGCGTGCAGGGAGGCCTGGATGTAGATCTTGCCGTTGGCCGGTTGTGGCCCGAAGTGAAAGCTGTGGATCTGTCTTGCGGTCCCCGGCAGCGGGGCCAGCAAGTCATGTTTCTGGTGGCGCATGTACATTGAGTCCTAGTGGGTCGGCCCGAGGAAGGCCAGCCAGCGGCGTTCGGCAAGGCGGAACAGGCCGACCAGCGCAAAAGTGACGGTCAGGTAGATCAGCGCGGCGATGCCGAACGACTGGAAGGTCAGGAAAGTCGCCGAGTTGGCATCCCGAGCGACTTTCAGGATGTCCGGGATGGTCGCGGTGAAGGCCACGGTGGTCGAGTGCAGCATGAGAATCACTTCGTTGCTGTAGTAAGGCAACGAACGACGCAAGGCCGACGGCATGATCACATAGGCATACAGCTTCCAGCCGGTCAGCCCGTAAGCCTTGGCCGCTTCCACTTCACCATGGTTCATGCTGCGAATGGCCCCGGCGAAGATCTCCGTGGTGTAGGCGCAGGTGTTCAGGGCGAAGGCCAGGATGGTGCAGTTCATCGCATCGCGAAAGAATGCGTCCAGTACTGGTTGGGCCCGAATGGCGGCCAGGCTGTAGATCCCCGTGTAACAGATCAGCAACTGGATATAGAGCGGTGTGCCACGGAACAGGTAGGTATAGAACTGCACCGGCCAGCGGATGTAGAAGTGCGGCGATACACGGGCGATGGACAGCGGGATCGACGCGATAAAGCCGAGGAAGATCGAAGCGCTGAGCAGCCACATGGTCATGGCCAGGCCGGTGATGTTGTTGCCGTCGCTGTAGAGAAATGGTTTCCAGTATTCCTGCAGGAGTTCGATCATCGTACGGCCTCCCGGGTGCCGGCGGAGTAACGACGTTCGAGCCAGCGCAGGATGAAGTTGGATACGCTGGTGATCACCAGGTAGATCAGTGCGGCAAGTACCAGGAAATAAAACAGCTGATAGGAGCTTTTACCGGCGTCCTGGGCCGCCTTGACCAGGTCGGCGAGGCCGATGATCGACACCAGCGCAGTGGCCTTGAGCATCACCATCCAGTTGTTGCCGATGCCCGGCAGGGCAAAACGCATCATCTGCGGGAACACCACGATCCAGAAGCGCTGGCCGCGCTTGAGGCCATAGGCGGTGGCCGCTTCGACCTGACCCCGTGGGACGGCGAGAATCGCGCCACGGAATGTTTCGGTGAAGTACGCTCCGTAGATGAAGCCCAGGGTGATGACCCCGGCGCTGAACGGGTTGATCTCGATGTATTCCCATTCCATGTAATCGGTAAGAGACGTCAGCCAGGTTTGCAGGCTGTAGAAGATCAGCAGCATCAGGACCAGGTCCGGAACGCCGCGAATGAGTGTGGTGTAAAGCTGGGCAGGCACGCGCATCAGTTTGACTTTTGACAGCTTGGCACTGGCGCCGAGCAGCCCGAGCAACACGGCTACCAACAGCGACAACGCCGACAACTTGATCGTCATCCAGGTGCCTTGCATCAGCAGTGGACCGAAGCCCTTGAGGCTGAAGGCAGTGAGCCCCAGAGTTTCCAGTAGGTTTTCGAACATAAATCAGCAACCTGATCGGATGAAAAAAGCGCCCATCGCGAGATGGGCGCCGGGCATTATTTGCCGCTGTACAGATTCAGATCGCCAAAGTGTTTCTTCTGAATGGTGGCGTAGGTGCCATCATCGTGTAACGCTTTGATACCTTTATCCAAAAGTGCTTTCAGCTCGGTGTTACCTTTCTTAATGCCGATGGCTGTCTTGGCTGGCAGCAAAGAGTTGTCGACCGGCTTGCTGACGTCGTAGTCGGCACCCTGTGGCGACTTCAGGAAGCCCAGTTCGGCTTGCAGCATGTCCTGGATCCCTGCGTCGAGACGACCGGAAGTCAAGTCGGCGTAGACCTGGTCCTGGTTGGCGTAGGCCTGGGTTTTCACCCCAGCCTTGTCCAGAACGGCTTTGGCATAGGCTTCCTGAATGGTGCCTTGTTCGTAACCGACGGTCTTGCCCTTGAGCGAGGCGACATCTTCAGTTACGCCAGAACCTTTCTTGGACACGTAGGCGGTTGGGCCGGAGAACAGCTCGCTGGAGAAGTCGATGACTTTTTCACGGGCTTCGGTAACGGTCATCGACGAGATCACACCGTCGAATTTATTGGCTTTGAGGCCAGGAATCATGCCATCGAAGTCGCTTTCGACCCATTTGCACTTGACCTTCAGTTCGGCGCAGATCGCGTTCCCCAGATCGATGTCGAAGCCTACCAGGCTGCCATCGGCCGCTTTCGACTCGAACGGTGCGTAGGAAGGGTCAACGCCGAAACGCAGTTCTTTGTATTCTTTCGCCATGGCGGAGCCAGCAGCCATGCACAACGCCAGTGCAGAAAGGGTCAGCAATGCTTTTTTCATTATTCAATCCCTAAAACCAATATGAGCGCTTATGGCGCAGAATTATTGTTACTGGAAAGCGTAAGACCTGTTGAAAGTAGCAATTTCCGAACCAGAGCGCCGAACAAGCGTTTTAAAAGGTGTCTGGAAATAGCCGGAGACAGATTTATGCACGAAAACGGGCGCAGGGAAATGGCCGCACCCGTTCGGTTCAAAAAGAAAAAATATCGAGGATGAAAAGAGGGCTTGGCTGAGCAGGTTCTGCAGGGTCGCCAGACTGTCGGTTTCTTCGACCGTACAAACCTCCGGGACGCGAGATAACAAGGTCCGTGGCGTTGCCAGAGTGGAGGGACTTGTTAGTTGAAAGGAGGCGCGGGGCGAGAAGTTCTATCTGTTTTTCAGGGGCTGGTAACGCTCCCTTGTAGGAGCGAGCCTGCTCGCGATAGCTGTATGTCAGTCTCCAGCGATGTTGACTGATCTGGCGCCTTCGCGAGCAGGCTCGTTCCTACAGACAGGGGGGGTTACTTGCCGGGCGTCAGCGTCAACCGCGCCTTGCCATAGGCGTTGTCGTAGTTCTGCGGCTGCATCGGCAGGCTCATGTATTGGCTCTTGAGCCAGGGTTCGATGCTGTTGAGGTAGTTCGGGCTGGCCGGGTTGCCGGATTGGCCGGTGCCGTTCTGCACCATCAACGGTTCGGACTGGCCGAAGTCGACGATAAAACGCATGGCCGGCGCCAGCGTGGTGTTGAAGTCCTGGCCCCAGGCGAACGCCGAGGTGTTGAGCGTGGTGTGATCGCCGCCGGCCGGCAATGGCCCGCGCACGGTCTGGCCGTTGCTGTTCTTCCACTCATAGCGGTGCAGTTTGCCCCACTGCCAGGCTTTGTGATCGCTGCCCAACTGGCTGTCGCCCGCGCTGATCGCTGCCGCGAGGCTGCGGGCGAGGATGGCCGGTTTGTCTTCCTTCTGCGCGGTGCGCACGTCATCCCAGAACGGGCTGTCTTCACGGCCGAGCAAGTGATCGGCCTGGGCTGCGTAGGACAACTTGCCGTCGGCGACAAAGGCCTTCCACGCCGCGCTGCTTTCAGGCCCCAGTTCATCGAGGAAGATCTGCCGGGTGCTTTCCTGCAGGAACAGTTCGTAGATTGCCGCATCGGTGGAGGTCGGGCTGAGCTTGCCGTCGAACGCCATCAAGCGGCTGTAGGCTTCATGTGCCTTGGCGCGCTCGGCCGCCGGCAAGGCGTCCATGGCTTGTTTGAGTGGCTGGGCCATGCCCGGCGCTTCGAACATTTTCTTGAGCTTGGCCGCGAAGGTAGTGGTCTGGTCATACTGCATGGCGATCAGGCTGCGGCTGTCGTGTTTGCCTGCGCCAGCCAGTTCGGCCAGGCGCTCGCCGCGCTCCGGCGCCGCCCACGAATTGGACAATTGCATGCCATAGCCATGGGGGATGACCCGCTGGTTGGCGGTGCCGAGCCAACCCTGGGCCGGGTCCTGGTCGTACGGGTGCAGCATCGGGTCGGCGTAACCGTCCCAATCGTAACGACCTTCCCAGCCAGGCGAGGGCAGCAGGCCTTCACCTTCGCGGCGGTTCGGGTAGCGACCGGTGACTTGCCAGCTGATGTGGCTGGCATCGGCGAACACCAGGTTCAGCGCGATGGCGCGGATTTCACGGCTGGCATCCGAGGCTTTCTCGACGCTCTGGGCACGGGACAGGTCGAAGAACGCGTCCAGGGTCTTGTCATCGGTGAAGCCTGGCGTCTGCAAGGCCAGGCCGAAGCCATTGGCCAACGTTGTGCCCTGGGCGCTGTTGAGCAGCGGGCCATGGCGGGTTTCGTACACGGCTTCGCGAATGGGTCGCTGGCCTTTGATGAAATAGGTTTCGTTGCGCACGATCACCGGCTGCCACTTCCCGGCGTTTTCGTAGGTCAGCCCGTTGCCCTGGCGTTTGAGCTTCTCCAGGAACAGGTCCTGGTTGTCACCCATCACGGACGTCATGCTCCACGCCACTTTGCCGTTGAAGCCGCCCAGCACCATCGGCAGGCCGGCGATGGTCACGCCGGACGCCTGATACTTCGGCGCGCGGATCTGCACAAGGCTGAACAGCGATGGCACGCCCAGCGGGCCGTGACTGTCACTGGCCAGCAGACTCTTGCCGCTGCGGCTGCGTTGCGGGGCGATGGCCCAGTTGTTCGATGAGGCGGCACCCAACAGATTCAGGTCCGACAGTTGGCCAGTGGCCTTACTGAGTTCGGCCAGCCCCGGTACTTGTCCATTGAGCTTGAGGCCTTGCAGTTTTTCGCTTTCGGCGGCCGGCAGTTTTTCGTCGGGAGCCGACGGCGTCAGCCAGGCCAGTTTGTCGTTGGTGACAGTCTGGGCCAGTACCAGCGAGGAAATTTCTTCCGGCAAATTGGTCGACTGACTGAAGTTCAACAGGCAGAAAATCAGCGCCGAATCTTCCGGCTGCCAGTACTCAGGCTTGTAGCCGGTGGCTGCCAGATCCGCCGGCAGTTTGTCGCGGTAGCGGAACAGGTAAGCGTTGACACCCCGTGCGTAGACTTCGAAGAAGCGTTTGAGGCGCGGCGACGAGGCCTTGTACAACTCGCCGGCACTTTTCTTCAGGTTGACCGCCCGCATGTAGCGGTCGGCATCCAGCAGATCGGCACCGTGCATTTCGGCCAAACGGCCCTGGGCCAGCAGGCGCAGGGTGACCATCTGGGTGATGCGGTCGCTGGCGTGCACGTAACCGAGGGTGAACAGTGCGTCGTGGAAGCTGTTGCTTTCGATCAACGGCATGCCCATCGCATTGCGGCGCACCGAAACGTTCTGCGCCAGGCCCTTGAGCGGTTGTACGCCGGAGGTCGGCGGGAGGCTGTCCTGGGCGTTGAAGCTCTGACAACCGGTCAGGCTCAGGACGCCGGTCACTGCTGCGGCAACGCCGAACCGGGGTAGAAAATGAGTAAGGGCTGGCGAGGCCATGGCAAAGCTCCTGCGGGGGTAGAGGCGGCGGGGCGCAATAAAGGCGCTACGTTAGTGAGCGGGAGGTGGCCGCGCAAGCGGGGTTCAAGGTTATTTGAGGATTTGTCCGAAAAACGCAAGGATCGCAGCCTTGCCAGTCGCGATGGGCGATATTGAAGTGCGACAGGCTCAACAATTCCGGAGAACAGTCGGCATGCAGCTAAAGGCAAACGCGGCCCTGATCATCATCGATCAACAGAAAGGCATCCTGCATCCGAGGCTCGGCCGCAGGAATAATCCTCTGGCCGAAGAACGCATGCTGGAATTGCTCGACCATTGGCGGCGCACCGCGCGCCCCGTGATCCATGTGCAGCACCTGTCCCGCTCAGCGGACTCGGTGTTCTGGCCTCAGCAGTCGGGGGTGGAGTTTCAGGAGCGCTTTGCACCACGGGCCGGCGAACGATTGATCCAGAAACAGGTGCCGGATGCGTTTTGTTCGACGGGGCTGGAGGCGCAGTTGCGCGAGGCGGGGATCGGGCAGTTGATCATCGTGGGTGTCGCGACCCACAACTCGGTGGAAGCCACGGCGCGCACCGCAGGCAACCTGGGGTTTGATACGTGGGTGGTCGAGGATGCGTGCTTTACCTTCGACAAGGCTGATTTTTTCGGCCAGGCCCATGGCGCCGAAGAGGTGCATGCGATGTCGCTGGGGAATCTGCATGGCGAGTATGCGACGGTGGTCAGCAGTGCATGTGTATTGAAGGCTGACTGAAAAACCTGTAGGAGCGAGCCTGCTCGCGATGGATTGTCAGTCGACATCTGTGTAACTGACACACCTTCGCGAGCAGGCTCGCTCCCACAAGGGATCTGCATTCACAGGACAGTTGTCCGGCGCAGTTTAAATGTGGGAGCGAGCCTGCTCGCGAAGGCGATTCAACTGGCGAAGCAAGACTTCGCCCGAATCATCAAGCGCCGTGGCACTTCTTGAATTTCTTGCCGTTGCCGCATGGGCACGGATCGTTGCGGCCGACGTCTTTCAGGGCGTTGCGCACCGGTTCCTGGTGAGCGTGGCCGCAGTTCGGACCGTGGACATGGCCGTGGTCGTGATCATGGTGGTGATGGTCATGATCGTGGTTGCAGTCAGGGCCGTGGACGTGAGGTTGCTGGGTCATCGGTGTTGCTCCGGAATTAAATCGGCGGGGATTATCACGCCATTGCGCGCCAGGTGCACGTAGTGGGCGATGAATATACCGGTTTCCAGTTCACCTTCCAGACGATAGGGGATGGGTTGCTCGGATTTTTTCAGCAGTTTGGCCAGATCACGGACCTTGGACCACAGGTTGGTGCGAATCGGCGCCTTGAAGTAGGCGCTATGCATGGGGCCGATGGTGAACCAGTGTTCGTACTCGCCGTCGGCCAGCAATATGTCACCCAGGTGAATGCGGTATTCCAGGCTGCGCACCGTCAGGTCGCTGTCGTTGGGGTTGTCGATGCGAAAATGCAGAAGGAACTTCTGTTCCAGCAATTTGGCGCTGACCACCTCGATCTTCACCAGATGGACTTCGGGGTCCGGCAAGTCGTCGCCGAACCACGATGCACAGCCGCCGAGTCCCAGTGTCAGGAACAACGTGAGCAGATAGCGTGCGCCGCGGCGGATGATCATCGTGGTGAGTCTCCTTTTGAGCCCCGGATCGCTACCTTTGGTGGCGCCCGAGTGGCACACGGCATTCCATGCCCTAAGTGCTGAAATACCCCGCGCAACACTTCTTGAACTTCTGCCCGCTCGCGCACGGGCAGGCGTCATTGCGTCCGAGCTTGAGCGGTACTGTCGGGTCGATGAAATACCAGCGCCCGGTGTTTTGCACAAATGAAGAGCGCTCGCGGTGACTATGCTCGCCATTGCTATCGTGCCAGCGCGCGGTGAAGGTCACGAAGGCGTGTTCAGGCTGGCCGCCCAGCACTTCGGAGCTCTCCACCTCAAGACCCAGCCATGTGCTTTGCGCGCTCCAGTCGCTGATCGATTGACGGTCCAGGCCAGCCTGTTGGGCGGGCAGGGTGGTCGCCACCAGATAGTCGACCAACCCCAGCACGTAGGCGCTGTAGCGCGAGCGCATCAAGGCCTCCGCACAGGGGGCCGGGTGCCCGGCATGGTAGTGACCGCAGCAGGCGTCGAGCAGGGTGCCGCTGCCACAAGGGCAAATGGATGTACTCATTGCATTACCACCAGTATTTCCCGAAGTTTTCCGGATTGGCCCAGAAGCGCGAGTTGAGCCAGTCGGGGACCTGTTTGTATTCAAGCAGATCGTAGGTAAACAGGGTCAGGACCTGTTCGTCCCGTTGAAAGCGTTCGCTGGCTTGCAGGGCCAGGGAGAAAAAATCGGTTTCCTGCCAGCCGCAGGCGGACAGATCCGCCAGCACGGCAATGCGGCTGGCATTGAGGTTACGGATACCACCCAGCAGGTTCAGGCCATCGCGCTTGGGCAAATGCTCCAGGCAATCGACCGCCAGGGCCAGGTCGAAACGGCGGGCCGCCAACTCGTCAGGCAATGGGCCAGGGGCCGCGAAAGCGACGCAGCTGTCCGGGTGCGCAAGTTTGAAAGCCTCCAGCGCCGGGAACTCGCTGGCGCCGATCAACAACAGGCGCGCAGGGGCATATCGGTCAAGTAAAGCGGCCAGTGCCTGTTGTGGCGTGCGTGAAGAAATATCTGCAGTCATCGAAGATCCTCAATCAGATCTGCCAAGACTAGCCTGCTCGATCGTTCGGGCCTAGAGCGGCCTGACGACAAAAGCGCCAACCGGCCGTTAATACACTAATAAACAGCATGGCCTATTGCTGGCGGAGTTTAAAACTCGGGTCTTTACTACCAGAAATCGGTTCTAAGCCGATCCTTCAGGAGAAAACTAGATGAGCATAGTTCGGACAGCATTACCTTTGATTCTGCTAACCAGTGTCTTGACTGGTTGCGCAGGTTTGCAGAAAACCGACTGGCCGACCTGTGCGGCGGTTGGTGGTGTCGTGGGCGCGGGCCTCGGTGCGACCGAAAGCTCGGCATGGGCAGGGTATGGTGCTCTGCTCGTCGGCGGTACGGCAGCGGCGTACTGCTGGGTTCACGGTGATGGCGACGAAGACGGCGACGGTGTGCCGGATAGTCGCGACAAGTGCCCAGGCACGCCAAAAGGCGTTCAGGTCGATGCCAACGGTTGCCCTCCACCGCCACCTGTGGTCGAAGAAGCGGTTGTGGTCAAGGAAGAAACCATCGTCATCCGCGATGTTCACTTCCAGTTTGATAAAGCCACGCTTACCTCCTCCGACAAACAAGTACTCGACAAGATTGCCACTCGCCTGAAAGCTGAAGCCCCGACTGCTCAGTTGACCGTAACCGGTCATACCGACAGCGTGGGCAGCGACACCTACAACCAGAAACTGTCGGATAAACGTGCTCACTCGGTAGTTGAGTACCTCATCCAGCAAGGTGTACCTCGCAGCAACTTCGTGTCGGTTGTCGGCGCCGGTGAAAGCCAGCCGGTTGCGGACAACAAAACGGCTGACGGGCGTGCACAGAACCGTCGTACGGAAATCAAGATCCAGCGTTGAGCCCCCCTCGCATCCGCGCCTTGTGCAGTCGCGGATGCGGGTCTTTACTCCTGTGTAACCGGGTTTGGCCGGTAACACAGGAGCTTTCAATATGATCGTTCTCACAAGGACCGTCTTACCGGTTCTGCTTCTTGGCAGCTTCTTGAGCGGCTGCGCGACCCACAGCGACGGTACTGCCCCCCTCAATCAACAAAACTGGCCAATTTGCAGCCTCGTCGGCGGCCTGGTCGGTGGTGGTCTGGGTGCCATCGAGAGCGGTGCCTGGGCCGCGGGTGGAGCGGCGCTGGGTATGTTGTCCGGCGGTTTGATCTGCTATGCCCAGGATGGCGACGAAGATGGCGACGGCGTTTTCGACCGGCGTGACCGTTGCGCCGACACCCCCGCCAATACGCCGGTTGACCACCACGGTTGCGCGGTTCCGCAGTATCCGGACCGCATTCAGGTTGAACCTGCGCAATCCGAAGTCATTACTCTGAGCGATGTACTGTTTGTCTTCAATCAATCCGACCTGACCCCGACGGCGGAGAGTCAGCTGGATGCGTTGATGAGCAAGTTCGAGGATGCCGATGTGGTCAGCATCAAGGTGGTCGGCCATACGGACAACGTGGGGTCGGATGCCTATAACCAGGCCTTGTCGGAGCGACGCGCCAGCAGTGTGGCGGAATACTTGATCAGCCAGGGTGTGGCGCCGAACAAAATCACCAGCGAAGGCAAGGGCAAGAGCCAGCCAATTGCCGACAACGAGACGGATGCAGGTCGCGCGAAAAACCGTCGAGTGGAACTGCACATAAACCGCTGAGCCAAGAGATAGAGCCGTCGAGCGACGCCTGTGATTGCTGCGACGGCCGTTCGGCGGCCTTCATGAAGAATTTTCCGTTGCCCTCTGGCCTATCCCGCGTGGAAGCCGTTACTGTGCGTGCAAACAATAATTCTCATCGAGGGTGCGTATGAAAGTCTTATGGGGGCTGGGGCGGTTGTTGACCCTGCTGTTCTGGTCGGTGGTGCTGGTCAATCAGCTCACGCCGTTCGTCTTTCCACTGCACCTGTTGGTCAATCTGGCCGGCGGCCTGTTGGGGTTCATCCATCTACTGGAAGCCTTGCTGTGCTATCGCAGCCTCCGGGGGCGCGCCCATCCCTGGCTCGACCGTCTGAAGATTGTCATTTTCGGTGTATTCCACCTGCAAACCATTCCTGCCCCCAGCGCTTCGAAGGCTTCCCATGCGTAAACTCTGTCTGCTCGCCGTACTCATCAGTCCATTGGCCAGTGCACAGGTGGTGAGTGTCGAACCCAACTCGCTGATGCGTTTGCCCAACACCGCCAGCACCCTGCAACTGGAACGCCTGGAAGTCGCCGATTACGGCACCTTGCTGATTCCCTCGAACGTCACTGAAGTCACTGTCGGTGAGCTGCATCTGGGCCGTGAAGCGCGCATCGCCATTGTGCCGGGAGAGCAGGCACTGGCGCTGAAGGTCCGTCGCGCCGACTTGTCCGAAGGCAGCCAGATCACCGCCCGTGGTGCCCCCGGGACCTATCAGAAGGCCGCCCGATCCGGACGCAGCCTTGATTTGCAGATCAAGACACTGAACGCAGCGCAATTGATCGTCGATGCTCGTGGCGGTGCGGGCGCCCCGGGGTTTGTAGGTCTTGATGGGGCTAACGGCCAGGAGCCGGGCTGCACCTGGGGGCAGGCCGGTCGCGGTGCCGATGGCAGCGATGGCAGCAATGGTCAGCCGGGAGCGCCGGGGGCGCTGGTCAGACTGGCAGTGCCGCGCGACTTCCCGGCAGACCGGATCAAGGTTCAAGTGGCTGGCGGCGCCGGTGGCCTGGCTGGCCCTGGAGGCAAGCCGGGCTTGGGCGGCAAGGCCAAGGGCTGCCTGATCTACACGACCGATGGCGGCAAGAACGGTAAGCCTGGTGCCGACGGGCAGCCGGGGCCGGAAGGCGCGGCAGGTTCGGTGACAGTACAGCGTATTTAAGCAACACCGAGAGTCCTGTGGCGAGGGGGCTTGCCTGTGGCGAGGGGGCTTGCCCCCGTTGGGCCGCGAAGCGGCCCTAAATTCCGGCAATCGCAATACTGCTGAAGGTTAGCGGTGTCTGGTTTTACGACTGCTGCGCAGCCGAACGGGGGCTAGCCCCCTCGCCACAGAAACCTTCTGCCACGCGTACCTCAAAACATCGGCCGAGCAGCAGCTATCACCACCACAGCCAATCCCACCAACAGATTGACCCCTACCAACTTGCGAATCCGCCCCAGTACGGCGGCACCCGCCGGCCAATCCTGCCCGGCCACGGCGGTGCGCAGTTCCGGCAGCATCAATGCCTGAATGCGGATAAACAGCGCGGTCATCACCACATACAAGCCCATCATCACCTGTACATAGCGCGGTGCGCCTTCAAAGCCGTTGAAGTGCATATGCAGCATGCCCACGCCGCTGACGGGCAACAGCACGACCGCCACCCAGACCCAACGGAAAAAACCTTGAAACACTTCTACCCACAGCTTCAACCGGGCAGGGCCTTCCAGTGCCGTGATCGCTGCGGGGCGCAGGACCATCCAGGCGAAAAACATGCCGCCGACCCAGACCAGGGCCGCCAGTACATGCAGGCTGTAAATGAGACTAAAAGGTGTCATTGGGGTACTCCGTTCTGCGCGGGATTAAATAGCGGGTTATGATAGCGGCGATCCGAACTACTGAAAATTTATCCAGCGTTTTTTGCGCCCGACAATCCATGATCAGCACCGAACTCAAAACCACGATCCAGGGCGCCTACTCGCGTTTTCTCGAAGCCAAGAGCCTCAAGCCGCGCTACGGCCAACGCCTGATGATCGCCGAAGTCGCCAAGGTCCTGGGTGACATCGACACCGACGACGAAGGCCGGCGCAGTGGCGACCCCGCGGTTGTCGCGGTGGAAGCCGGCACCGGTACCGGCAAGACGGTGGCCTACAGCCTGGCGGCGATTCCCACGGCGAAGGCCGCCGGCAAGCGCCTGGTGATTGCCACGGCTACCGTGGCCCTGCAAGAACAGATCGTCTACAAGGACCTGCCCGACCTGATGCGCAACAGCGGGCTGAACTTCAGCTTCGCCCTGGCCAAGGGGCGCGGGCGCTACATGTGCCTGTCCAAGCTCGACCTGTTGCTCCAGGAAGGTCACGCGCAGACCGCCACGGCGCAGTTGTTCGAAGAAGAAGGCTTCAAGATCGAGGTCGACGAGGCCAGCCAGAAGCTGTTCACCAGCATGATCGAGAAGCTCGCCGGCAATAAGTGGGACGGCGACCGCGACAGTTGGCCCACCGCCCTGGAAGACGCCGACTGGGCGCGCCTGACCACCGATCACAGCCAATGCACCAACCGGCATTGCCCGAACTTCGGCCAGTGCGCCTTCTACAAGGCCCGCGAAGGCATGGGCAAGGTCGACGTGATCGTCACCAACCACGACATGGTCCTGGCCGACCTGGCCCTGGGCGGTGGCGCCGTGCTGCCGGACCCGCGCGACACCATTTATGTGTTCGACGAAGGCCATCACCTGCCGGACAAGGCCATCGGCCACTTCGCCCATTTCACGCGCCTGCGTTCAACCGCCGACTGGCTGGAAACCACCGCCAAGAACCTCACCAAACTGCTGGCCCAGCACCCGTTGCCGGGCGACCTGGGCAAGTTGATCGAGCAGGTGCCGGAGCTGGCGCGGGAGATCAAGACCCAGCAGCAGTTCATGTTCACTGCGTGCGAGCAGATTGCCGATTTCAAGCCCGGTGAAGACGTCGAAGGCCGCGAGCGCCCGCGTCATCGATTCGTCGGCGGGGTGATTCCCGAGCACATGCGTGAAATGGGCATCGAATTGAAGAAGGGCTTCGCGCGCCTGACCGACCTGTTCACCCGCCTGACCGACCTGCTCAAGGAAGGCATGGACGGCGAGGTCAACATTGGCATCGCCAGCAATCAGGCCGAGGAGTGGTATCCGCTGTTCGGCAGCCTGTTGTCGCGTTCTTCCGGCAACTGGGAGCTGTGGACCGCCTTCACCGTCGAAGACCCGGAAGACAACCCGCCCATGGCACGCTGGCTGACCCTGGCCGAAAGTGGTTCGCTGTTCGACATCGAGGTCAACGCAAGTCCCATCCTCGCGGCGGAAATGCTTCGCCGCAACCTGTGGAACGTGGCGCATGGCTGTCTGGTGACCTCGGCAACCTTGACCGCCCTCGGTACCTTCGACCGCTTCCGCATGCGCGCCGGCCTGCCGAAAAAGGCCGTGACGGCGGTGGTGCCAAGCCCGTTCCATCATGCCGACGCCGGTGTGCTGCGGGTGCCGAACCTGAATGCCGATCCCCGTGACGCCGCGGCGCATACCGCCGCGATCATTCGTGATCTACCCGAGTTGGTCGAAGGCTCGCGGGGCACGCTGGTGCTGTTTTCCTCGCGTAAACAGATGCAGGACGTGTTCGACGGCCTCGACCGCGACTGGCGCAAGCAAGTGTTCATCCAGGGCAACCTGTCCAAGCAGGAAACCCTGAACAAGCACAAGGCGCGGGTCGATGGCGGGGATTCCAGCGTGCTGTTCGGCCTGGCGAGCTTCGCCGAAGGGGTCGATTTGCCCGGGGCCTACTGCGAGCACGTGGTCATCGCCAAGATTCCATTCTCGGTACCGGATGATCCCGTCGAAGCAGCCTTGTCCGAATGGATCGAGGCCCGGGGCGGCAATCCGTTCATGGAAATCTCCGTGCCGGACGCTTCGTTGAAGCTGGTCCAGGCCTGCGGTCGCTTGCTGCGTACCGAGGAAGATCGCGGCACCATCACATTGCTCGACCGGCGCCTGGTGACCCAGCGCTATGGCAAAGCCATCCTCAACGCGTTGCCGCCGTTCCGTCGAGAAATTTCCTGAAGAACCGGTGGGCAGTTTTGCCCACCGCGTTGTCTATCTCTCTGCCACCGCTTTTCACTGGCCCATTGAAGGTCGTTAGGGAGATATTCGTTCTCATGATTTGCTGTTCGCTGCGCCGCTCGTTACCTGCCGCTTTTGCCCTGCTGTTCGCGACACCGCTGTTGGCCGCCCCCGCCAGCCAGCAGACGCTGTTCAACTTTGTGCGCCCCGCCGACGTGGTCCAGGTGTCGACTCAGGACGCCAGCCTGCCGCAATCCAACGCCGAGCAAACCCCCGAGGGCGAAGTACTGCGCAGGGTGACGTTCAACCCGGTCGCCCGGCCAACCTTGCGCCTGACCCCGCAGACTGGTGCCTGGGACTGGTCGCAGTCGGGCGTCATGAGCCTGCGGATCCAGAGTGCGATGAACTGGGCCTTGACCCTGTACGTGACCATCCAGAGCAACGACGGCAAGACATTGGTCAGCCGCGTCGATCTGCCCGCGGGGCCTGCGCAAACCCTGTTGGTGCCGCTGATAGCGACATCGCCGCTGGGCCAGGGCATGAAGGCCGGTCCACCGATGCCAATGACCGTCGATGGCCAACGTGTATTGCTGGCCAGTAGTGCCGGTGAGCTGGATCGCAGTCAGGTGGTGTCGGTGAGCTTGTCGATGGACCAGCCGAAAGTCGCGCAAAGCATCCTGCTGGAGCGTTTTGGTGTGCAGGATGGCGAGTCGGTCACCCAAGCCGTGTATGGCGCACTGGTGGATGTTTACGGCCAGTCGACCCGGGCCAAATGGCCGGAAAAAGTTGGCAGCGACGAGCAGCTCAAAAGCGCCGCCGCCAAGGAACGGCAACAACTGAAAACCTGGCTGGCCGAGCGCGAAAAGTCCCCGCTGGACCCATTCGGTGGTTTGACCAAAGGCCCGTCATTCAAGGCCAGTGGTTTTTTCCGCACCGAGAAGCGCGATGGTCGCTGGTATCTGGTTACACCTGAAGGGCATCCGTTCTATTCCCTCGGGGTCAATACTGTCGCCCCAGACGTCAATCAGACCTACGTTGCCGGTCGTGAATGGATGTTCGAATCCCTGCCCAAGGCTGACGAGGCTCTCGCCAGCCACTATGGGGAAGGTGACAACCGAGGCGGCAACGGCGCCGACCAGGGGCGCGGCTACAACGCCGGGCGCTGGTACGACTTCTACGGCGCCAACCTGCAGCGCCTGTTTGGCAATCCTTGCGAATCGAACGACGCCACCAAGGCCGGCGTCGCCGAAGCGGCCAAAGTCGAGGCAAACATGCCGGCACCCGTCGCTGTCGAACCCTGCAAAGCGGGTTTTGACGAGCAGCGTTGGGCCAGTCATACCCTTGATCGCCTGCAGGCCTGGGGCTTCAACACCATTGGCAACTGGAGCGCACCGGTGTTGGGCAACGCTGATCGCGTGCCGTACACCTTGCCGCTGTCGATTGTCGGCGACTACGCCAGCATCAGTACCGGCACCGATTGGTGGGGTGGCATGCCCGACCCGTTCGACCCGCGTTTCGCCATGGCCACCGAGCGCGCCGTGGCGATTGCGGCCCGCGACCATCGTGACGATCCATGGTTGATCGGTTACTACGCCGACAACGAACTGGCCTGGGCCGGTCCCGGCGATGATCCGAAAGCCCGCTATGCCCTGGCCTATGGCACCTTGAAAATGACCACCGACGTGCCGGCCAAGCGCACATTCCTCAAGCAACTGCGCGACAAGTACCGCAACCAGGCGGGGCTGTCGAAGGCCTGGGGCATTGATCTGCCGGCCTGGGAGTTGATGGAGGATCCGGGATTCGTGCCGCCGCTCCCGAGCGCCGAGCACCCGGAAATCGAAGCGGACTTCAAATACTTCCAGAAAGTCTTTGCCGACACCTATTTCAAGACCATCTCCGACTCGCTCAAATGGCATGCGCCGAACCAACTGCTGCTCGGTGGCCGTTTCGCCATCAGTACGCCGGAGGCCGTGGAGTCCTGCGCCCAGTATTGCGACGTGTTGAGTTTCAACATGTACACCTTGCAACCCCAGGACGGTTACGACTTCGCCAGGCTGCGCAGTCTCGACAAACCGGTGTTGATCACCGAGTTCAATTTCGGCTCGACTGATCGTGGCCCGTTCTGGGGCGGGGTCACGCAGCTGGCGAAGGAGGAGGACCGCGGCCTGGCGTATGCCAACTTCCTCAAACAGGCCTTGAGCGAGCCGTCGATTGTTGGCGTGCATTGGTTCCAGTACCTCGATCAACCGGTCACCGGGCGCCTGCTGGACGGTGAAAACGGTCACTTCGGCCTGGTGGGCATCACTGATTTGCCGTTCCAGGGCTTTGTCGACAGTGTGCGCAAGAGCAATCTGGCGACGGTCGAGCAATTGGGCAAAGAGGCCGAGAAGGCTGCAGCCGCCGCCGACAAAGCCAGCCACGACGCCGAGGGCGGTCGCAAGGCCGAAGCCGGCAAGGGGCCGGGGAAGGGCGCTGGTGGGCATTCCGGGAATGGCCATTAATCTCTGAAACCGCGTCATCGTTCTTCGCGAGCAGGCTCGCTCCCACTTTGGAATGCATTCTCCTGTGGGAGCGAGCCTGCTTGCGAAGGCGTCATCAGCATCACCACTGCATTTCAAGTTGATGGCAGAGCGACCGCCCGGCCCGACCCTGTTCCCAAAACCTTCAAGGGCTGGAACAATGCCCGCCACTTTGTAGAGCGTTAATCCGGGGGGAGTTGCGGGTGCAGATTCAGGGTCATTACGAGCTTAAGTTCGAAGCGGTGCGAGAGGCGTTCGCGGCGCTGTTCGACGATCCCCAGGAGCGTGGTGCGGCATTGTGCATTCAGGTCGGTGGCGAAACCGTCCTCGATCTGTGGGCCGGCTCGGCCGACAAGGACGGCGCCGAGGCCTGGCACAGCGACACCATCGCCAACCTGTTCTCCTGCACCAAGACCTTTACCGCGGTCACCGCGCTGCAATTGGTGGCCGAAGGCAAGCTGCAACTGGATGCCCCGGTCGCGCGCTACTGGCCAGAGTTCGCCGCTGCCGGCAAAGAGTCCGTCACCCTGCGCCAACTGCTCAGCCATCAGGCCGGCCTTCCGGCATTGCGCGAGCTACTGGCTCCCGAAGCCCTCTACGACTGGCAAACCATGGTCGACGCCCTCGCCGCCGAAACGCCGTGGTGGACACCGGGCGAAGGTCACGGTTACGCGGCGATCACCTATGGCTGGCTGGTCGGTGAGTTGCTGCGCCGTGCCGATGGTCGTGGACCGGGCGAATCCATCGAGGCGCGGGTCGCCAGGCCGTTGGGCCTGGACTTCCATGTGGGGTTGGCTGACGAAGAGTTCTATCGTGTGGCCCACATTGCGCGAGGCAAGGGTAATGTCGGCGATGCCGCCGCCCAGCGCCTGCTGCAAGTGACCATGCGCGAGCCAACGGCCATGACGACCCGGGCGTTCACCAATCCGCCGTCGATCATGACCAGCACCAACAAACCCGAGTGGCGACGCATGCAGCAGCCGGCCGCCAATGGCCATGGCAATGCCCGCAGTCTGGCCGGGTTCTACGCAGGCCTGCTCGACGGCAGCCTGCTGGAAAGCGAAATGCTCGATGAATTGACTCGTGAGCACAGCCTCGGCGAGGACAAGACTTTACTGACCCGGACCCGTTTCGGCCTGGGTTGCATGCTCGATCAACCGGACGTTGCCAACGCCACCTTCGGTCTTGGCCCGCGGGCGTTTGGTCACCCGGGTGCCGGCGGCTCAATCGGCTTTGCCGACCCGGAGCACGATGTGGCCTTCGGGTTTGTGACAAATACCCTGGGGCCGTACGTCTTGATGGACCCGCGCGCGCAAAAGCTGGTGCGGGTTCTGGCCACCTGTCTGTAAAACGTGCCTATCGGGTTCCAGGGCTGGAACCCGATAGCCTTTTCAGTTTCAAAGCGTCTGTTCAAACAGGCCGATGTGGCCTGGTTTTTTTGACTTCATTTTTGTGGATATCCAATGTCATCCAATAAAACCCTCGCCTTGGCCCTGTGCTTCGCCATTACCGGTTGCGCACAGACTCCACAGAAAGACGCGACGACACCTGCCGCCAAGACTGAAAGCGGCAGCCACTGGTACTGGCCGTTTGGTTCCGATGACAGCACTGGCAAGCCAGTGGCCAAGGCTGAGGTGAAACCTGAAGTCAAACCCGCGGCGGTGGCCAAGGCCGAGACCGAAAGCGGCAGCAAGTGGTGGTGGCCGTTCGGCGGTAGCGAGCAGAGCACCGCCAAGGCCGTGCCGATGCCCGACCCGAAAGTGACCCAGGCCTGGCTTGACGACTACGAACCGCGTCTGCGCGAGGCGCTCAAGGACAGTAACCTGCAACTCGAGCGCCGCGAAAACGTGCTGGTGGTGACTGCGCCGGTCGACGGCTCGTTCAACCCTGATCGTCCGGCCATGCTGCTGCCGGTCACGCTCGGTCCGTTCACCCGCGTGGCCAAGATCCTGGAGGCCGATCCGAAGACCGCTGTGTTGATCCTCGGCCACAGCGATACGTCCGGCGCTGCAGCTGCCAACGTCAAGCTGAGCCAGGAGCGCGCCCAGGCTGTTGCGGCGATTTTCCGTCTCAGTGGTCTGCAGCGTGATCGCCTGATGCTGCGTGGCCTGGGCGGTGATGCGCCGCGTGCCGCCAACGACAGCGTACAAGGTCGTGCGTTGAACCGCCGCGTGGAACTGCTGGTGACTCCGCAAAACACCATGGTCGCACTGCTGAGCAAGTACAACATGCCGGCACCGGCACCTGTGAGCATGGTCGCAGCCGCTGACGTCAAGCCGGCCGCCAAGCCTGTGGCGCCAGCCCCGGCGACTAAAAAGGCTGCTGTTCCAGCGATGAAAAAGGCCCCGGCGAAAAAAGCTCCGGCCAAGAAAACCCCGGCGAAAACGGCAACCCCGGCGAAGAAAACCACGCCAGCCAAAGCTTCAGCGACAGACAAGAAGGTCGCCAGCACCGATACTGCAAAGCAGTGATTCGTTAACCAAAAGGAATGCGCCATGACCCAGGGCCTGGCTGATATGCGTCGTGACTACACCCGTGATGGCCTGACCGAGGCACAAGCCCCGACCGAGCCGTTCACACTGTTCCACCAGTGGTTCGCCGATGCGGTGAAAACCGAACAGGCGCCGGTGGAAGCCAACGCCATGACTCTGGCTACCGTCGACCAGGACGGTCGACCGCACTGTCGCATTCTGTTGCTCAAGGGCCTGGACGAGCAGGGCTTCACCTTTTTCACCAACTACGATAGCGCCAAGGGCCAGCACTTGGCCGCGAATCCGTTCGCGGCCATGACGTTTTTCTGGCCGGCGCTGGAACGCCAGGTGCGCATCGAAGGGCAGGTGGTGAAGGTCACGCCCGAGGAGTCCGACGCCTATTACCAGGTCCGTCCACTGGGCAGTCGCCTGGGAGCCTGGGCATCGCCGCAAAGCCGCGTGATCGCCGATCGCGGGGAGCTCGAAGCACTGCTCAAGGATACCGAGCAACGTTTCAGTGACAGCCAGCCGCATTGCCCGGAGCACTGGGGTGGTTATCGTCTGCTGCCGGAGCGTATCGAATTCTGGCAAGGCCGCCCAAGCCGCCTGCACGACCGCCTGAATTACCGCCGGCAGGGCGCCGACTGGACGCTTGAACGCCTGGCACCCTGAGCCATCTACCGATCGGGATAACCTGCCGCAGCGGCTTCCAGCCACTTCGGCAGGTCTCGACGCTTGATCTTCTGCTCATGAGCACTCGCCAACTGTTCGAGCATGAAGGCTCTTTTCTGCTCATCCTTGCCCGCCAGCGCTAGCGCCAGGTCGCGGTCCATCCAGCGTTTGATTCGTACGTACAGCCACCAGTGGAAGTACAAACCGGCAACCGTCGTGACGACGATGATAAAGTAGTCCATGAAAATCCTTGGCCAATGGGCAGTTTTCTGATTTTGCCGCTACCGTGTGAGTTCGTGGTGGCGCCTTAACGGAGCCTGAATCAAAGCAATTTTATCCGGGCTGTGCCGTGACAGGCGTCAAGTCGCGGAGTTTAATGAACATCTGTTTCTTTGGAGTTGATGCTATGCGTAAGTCTGTTCTGCTGGTTGCTTCCTTTTCCACGATGGCGATGTTGCTCACTGGTTGCCAATCGAGCCTGACCGGTGACTCCTACTCCCGTGACGAGGCGCGTCGTGTGCAGACCGTTCGCATGGGCACCATCGAAGCATTGCGCCCGGTGAAAATCGAAGGCACCAAAACCCCGATCGGCAGCGCTGCCGGCGCAGTGGTCGGCGGTGTTGGCGGCAGCTCCGTCGGTGGCGGCAAAGGCAGTATCGTTGCTGCGGTCATCGGCGCAGTCGCAGGTGGCCTGATCGGTTCGGCCGCCGAGGAAGGCCTGACCCGTACCCAGGGTGTGGAAATCACCGTGCGCGAAGACGATGGCAGCATGCGCGCCTACGTTCAGGAAGTTCAACCGAACGAAGTATTCCGTGTTGGCGAGCGGGTGCGCATCGCCAGTGTGAATGGCACCAACCGCGTTTCGCACTAAGCGCAAACACCGGTAAAACAAGAAACCCGATCAGGTGACTGATCGGGTTTTTTGTTTCAAGCCTTGATGGGGAGCCAGGCGTTGTCGCGGAATATCAGGAACTCAGCGCGGTGTTCTTGCGACTCGCCATCGCCGTCACCCCATAACCGATCAGCGCCGCCAGAATCGAACCGGTCAGGATCCCCATGCGATCCATCCCGGCGAATTCACTCACGCCCGGCTCGAAGGCCAGCGAGCCGACGAACAGGCTCATGGTGAAACCAATGCCGCAGAGAATCGCCACGCCCAGTATCTGGCCCCAATTGGCACCTTGGGGCAAGGCCGCGACGCCGGTTTTCACCGCCATCCAGGTCAGGCCGAAGACTCCGACGGTCTTGCCCAGCAGCAGCCCGATGGCGATGCCCATGGGGACGTGGTGAGTGAAGCTTTCGACGGTGACGCCGCTCAGGGACAGGCCGGCATTGGCAAAGGCGAACAGCGGCAGAATGCCGTAGGCCACCCATGGGTGCAGGGCATGCTCCAGGGTCAGCAATGGCGAGGGCTCGGCATTTTTCGTGCGCAGCGGAATGCAGAACGCCAGGGTCACGCCGGCCAGCGTGGCGTGGACACCGCTCTTGAGCACGCAGACCCAGAGGATCAAGCCAATGATCATGTACGGCCCGAGCTTGACCACCCCGAGACGATTCATCCCGACCAGCGCCGCAATACAGGCCGCGGCCAGCGCCAGGGACAGGGTCGACAGCGCGCCGGAATAGAAGATCGCAATGATGATGATTGCGCCGAGGTCGTCGATGATCGCCAGGGTCATCAGGAACAGCTTCAGCGAAACCGGAACCCGTTTGCCCAGCAGCGCCAGCACGCCAAGGGCGAAAGCAATGTCGGTGGCGGTCGGAATGGCCCAGCCGTTGAGGGCCGCAGGCGTATCGCGATTGAGGTACCAGTAGATCAGCGCCGGTACCAGCATGCCGCCGATCGCCGCCGCGCCGGGCAGGACGATTTGCGACGGCTTGGACAACTGGCCGTCGAGGACTTCGCGTTTGACTTCCAGGCCGATCAGCAGGAAAAACAGCGCCATCAGGCCGTCGTTGATCCACAGCAGCAAGGGCTTGGCGATTTTCAGCGCACCGACCTGGGCCACCACGGGGGTGTCCAGCAGGCCGTTGTACAGCCATGACAGCGGGGAGTTGTTGATGATCAGGGCCAGAACGGCAGCGGCGATCAGTAACAGACCGCTGGCAGCTTCCATCTGAAAGAAACGCGTGAAAGTGCTACGCAGAGGCAAGGTCGCTCTCCATCTGTGAATTCAAAAGGTGTTACACCCTAACAAGTACTGTTAGTTGTTAAAACAAAAGTTATATTCTTTTTTGTTATATGTCGTTACAGAGTAATCCGCCCGTGCCGACCTGAGCCTAGCAGTTGCCAGGCGTATTGGACCCCAGTTGTACCTGTGCTGGATGTAGGTTTTTTCCTAAGCTTGTTGGATGAGCCTTTGTAAATGGCCGACTCCTGCCCGATTCAACGAGAAAACCATCATGAGCGACAACCGACAGTGGTCCCGCGAAGCGATCCGGATCATCGAAGCCGATTTCCAGCGCAGTGCCGACACCCACTTGATCCCCTTGCCGCTGCCGGGTTTTCCGGGCATCGAGTTGTATTTCAAGGATGAGTCCAGCCACCCCACGGGCAGCCTCAAGCACCGCCTGGCCCGTTCGTTGTTCCTTTATGCGCTGTGTAACGGCTGGCTCAAACCCGGTGCGCCGGTCATCGAGGCTTCCAGTGGTTCCACGGCGATTTCCGAAGCCTACTTCGCGCGCATGCTGGGCTTGCCGTTCATTGCAGTGATGCCGGCGACCACCTCAAAAGAAAAGATCGCGCAGATCGCCTTCTACGGTGGCCAAAGTCATCTGGTGGACGATCCGACCCAGATCTACGCCGAGTCCGAGCGCCTGGCCCGTGAACACGATGGACACTTCATCGACCAGTTCACCTACGCCGAGCGCGCCACCGACTGGCGGGCGAACAACAACATTGCCGAATCGATCTTTCATCAGATGCGATTCGAGCAGCATCCCGAGCCGAGCTGGCTGATTTCCAGCCCCGGCACAGGCGGCACCACGGCCACCCTGGGTCGATACGTGCGCTATCGCCAGCATTGCACCCGCGTGCTGTGTGCCGATGCCGAGCGTTCGGTGTTCTTCGATTACTACCAGACCGGTGATGCCAGCCTGCGCCTGGACCACGGCTCGCGGATCGAAGGCATCGGCCGGCCGCGTGTGGAAGCGTCGTTTCTGCCCAAGGTGATCGACGCCATGGTCAAGGTGCCGGATGCCCTGTCACTGGCGGCCATGCACTACCTGGCAGAGCGTCTGGGACGGCATGTCGGCGGATCGAGCGGGACCAATCTGATTGGTGCGCTGATGGCTGCCCAGCATATGAAGGCGGCGGGGGAGAAGGGGTCGATGGTGGCGATTCTGTGTGACAGCGGCGAGCGTTATGCCACGACCTATTACGATCGGGACTGGCTCAAGGCTCAGGGGTATGAGTTGGATAGCTTGATGGCTGCGGTAGCGGCGACGGTGGAACGGGGCGAGGCGCTGCCGGCTTCGGTTTTGCGCGCGAATATCTAAGTCGTTCAATACCAATATGTGGGAACGAGCCTGCTCGCAAAGGCGGCATTACATTCAACAGATATGTTGATTGATCTAGCGCCATCGCGAGCAGGCTCGCTCCTACAGAGGTTTGGACATCAAGCCTCGAGACCGAGGATATCCCGAGCCACAGCCTCGGCAATGCGAATCCCGTCAACGCCCGCCGACAGAATTCCCCCTGCATAACCGGCGCCTTCGCCGGCCGGGAACAGGCCCTTCACGTTCAGGCTCTGCATCGACTCGTTACGGGTAATGCGCAGCGGCGAGGAGGTGCGAGTCTCGATCCCGGTCAACACCGCGTCGTGCAACGAGTAACCCCGAATCTGCTTTTCGAACGCCGGCAAGGCTTCGCGAATCGCTTCGATGGCGAACGCCGGCAGTGCCAGCGCCAGATCACCCAGGGCAACGCCCGGCTTGTAGGACGGCTCGACGCTGCCCAGTTCGGTGGACGGTTTGCCCGCGATAAAATCGCCGACCAGTTGCGCCGGGGCTTCGTAGTTGCTGCCACCCAGCACATAGGCGTGGGATTCCAGGCGTTCCTGCAACTCGATACCGGCCAGCGGGCCGCCCGGATAATCGACTTCCGGGGTGATGCCGACGACGATACCGGAGTTGGCATTGCGCTCGTTACGCGAGTATTGGCTCATGCCGTTGGTGACCACACGGTTCGGCTCGGAGGTCGCCGCCACCACCGTACCGCCCGGGCACATGCAGAAGCTGTAGACCGAACGACCGTTCTTGGCGTGGTGCACCAGTTTGTAGTCGGCGGCGCCCAGTTTCGGGTGGCCGGCGTACTTGCCCAGGCGGGCACGGTCGATCAGCGACTGCGGGTGCTCGATGCGGAAACCCACCGAGAACGGCTTGGCTTCCATGAACACGCCACGGCCATGGAGCATGCGGAAGGTGTCGCGGGCGCTGTGACCGAGGGCCAGGATCACGTGTTTCGAATGGATTTGTTCACCACCGTTGAGCTCGACGCCGACCAGTTGGCCGTCTTCGATCAACACGTCGCTGACGCGCTGCTGGAAGCGCACTTCGCCGCCAAGGGCGCGAATCTGCTCTCGCATGTTTTCCACAACGCCGGTCAGACGGAACGTACCGATGTGCGGTTTGCTGACGTAGAGGATTTCTTCCGGCGCACCGGCCTTGACGAACTCGTGCAGGACTTTGCGGCCGAGGAATTTCGGGTCCTTGATCTGGCTGTAGAGCTTGCCGTCGGAGAATGTCCCCGCGCCGCCTTCGCCGAATTGCACGTTGGATTCCGGGTTGAGCACGCTTTTGCGCCACAGGCCCCAGGTGTCCTTGGTGCGCTGGCGAACTTCGGTGCCGCGCTCGAGGATGATCGGCTTGAAGCCCATTTGCGCCAGCAGCAGCCCGGCGAAAATCCCGCACGGACCGAAGCCGACAACGATCGGGCGGGTGTTCAGGTCGGCGGGTGCCTGGCCAACCATTTTGTAGCTGACATCCGGTGCCACGTTGACGTTACGGTCATCGGCAAACTTGTGCAGCACCGCCGCCTCGTCGCGAACTTCAAGGTCGATGGTGTAGATGAAACACAGTTCGGAGGACTTTTTACGCGCATCGTAGCTGCGCTTGAACAAGGTGAAATCGAGCAGATCATCGCTGGCGATGCCCAGGCGCTGCTCGATGGCAGAGCGCAGTTCTTCATCGGGATGGTCGATCGGCAACTTGAGTTCGGTGATTCGTAACATGGCGGGATCCGGTTCGCGGGGCGCACAACTGCGCCAGGGCGTTTGAAACCCGCGATTATAAGCCCCAAAGGCGCAGGCCTGTGAGGCTTAAACGATCAGTCGTCGCGCGAGCCGCCGAAATACCCGCACCCACGCTGGACTTGACCGTCAACCCGCAGTTCGGCACTCATGTGCTGGATGCTGCCGGTGCTGCTGTCAACGCAGCGTTGCGGTGCAACCCACAGTTCGATGTGCTGGTTGTTGGCTTCGGTGCTGAGGTTGAAACGGCCATCGCCCAGTTGCTCTTCGACGTAAGGCACGGCCAAGGGCGGCTGGCCGGCCCGGTCGACGACCATGCCTTTGCCGCTGACTTTCACGCTCCACTCCGGCGTATGGCCAGCGGCACGCAGGATCAGCAGTTTGAAATTCGGATCATCGCAAGCGGTGCCCGAGCGCTCGACGCGGTACAACTGCTCCAGATCGAGCTGGCCGACACCGCTACTACCGGCCACCACCCGCCCGCGTACATCGGCAAACAGCTGGCCCTGTTTATCCGCCAGGCTTGCAGCCTGCTGCAGGACGCTGGTGCCGCCCGTGTCGTTGACCACGTAGCGGCTTGTCTGGTTGCACGGCTGGAACAGCAGTTTGCCGTCCGCCGCGGTCAATTGGCCTTGCATGCGTGTCTGGCCGACATGGGAGGCGTTCTGCCGCTCACCCTCGAACAATTGGCAAGCGGCGAACAGCGGAAGCAGGGCAACGAGGACTAAGGAACGGGCAACACGCATCTTGGGGTCTCCTGACAGGTGCCGCCACGTTACTCAGGCAAGCTAGTGATCACAAGGCTTGTGTGTCAGGGATTGAGTTGCGGGGGGCCTCGCAGCATAGTGGCGCACTTGTCCAGGACCGGGCCCACTTCGGCATGAACCAACACTTGTCTGTTTTCCCCAAACGACTGTATGCATTGGATGCACTGCGCGGTATCGCGGCGTTGGCGGTGGTGTTCTGGCACTGGCAGCATTTCTTTTTTCAAGGAGCAGCGCCGGGTCCGCTGCAAACCGGTCAGCAACCGTTCTACAGCCTGTTCTCATTGTTTTATCGGCATGGTGGCGATGCGGTTGCACTGTTCTTCAGCTTGTCCGGGTTCATCTTTTTCTGGTTGTTCGGGCATGCCGTGGCACGGCGAGGCCTGAGCGGAAAACAGTTTTTTCTCGAGCGCTTCAGCCGTATCTATCCGCTGCATCTGGCAACCTTCGGCGGTGTTGCGCTGCTGCAGATCGTCTACACGCGGTATACGGGGAACGCCTTTGTTTATCCGTTCAATGATGTCTATCACGGCCTGTTGAACATTTTTCTCGCCCCTGCGTGGGGCTTGGAACAAGGCTGGTCCTTCAATGGCCCGGCCTGGTCGATCTCTGTTGAAGCACTGCTCTACGCAGCGTTTTTCTTGCTGTGGCGCTATTCGTCTGCTCCAACGCTGATCAGCTTTTTGTTGATCGCCGTGGCGGCGTACAGCTTTCCCGCACAATACAAAATCACCCTTGGTGTGCTCGGTTTTTTCTGCGGTGGCGTTGGGTATGTGTGGGTAGCCTGGCTGATGCAACGGGTGCCCACACGTTGGGTGGGAGTGTGTTTGGCGACAGGATGTGCGGCGGGATGGTGGTTGTTTGGTGCCGATCAGCCGTTGATCAAGTTTGCGCTGTTGTTTCCGCTGACAATCATGGCCATTGCGGCGTGTCACTCGTTGCTGGAGCCGGCCGCCCGGCGTTTGGCGTGGCTGGGTGATATCAGCTACGCCAGCTATTTGCTGCACTTCCCGCTGCAAATTATCGCCGCGCTGCTGGCGGATAAATTCTTCCCGGGGCGTAACGTCTTTTATCAACCCTGGACGTTGTTGCTGTTTTTTTCAGTGCTGATCGGTGCCAGCCTGGTCTGTCATCGATGGTTCGAACGGCCGATGCAACAGTGGCTGCGACAGTTCGGGCGCGAGCGTCTGGCGAGCGGTGTGATCGCTCGCCAGTAACGCATCTGTCAGAGAGACCGGTCAGCCGACGTGAAAGGTCTGACCCGTTTGCAGGCCTTCCACACTCTTGGCGTAGGCCAAGGCTACATCCGCTGCGGGAACCGGCTTGAAGCCGCGGAAGTACGGCGCGTATTTGCCCATGGCTTCGACCAGGACGTTCGGGCTGATCGAATTCACCCTGAGGCCGCGCGGCAGTTCGATGGCGGCGGCGCGGACGAAGCTGTCCAGTGCGCCGTTGACCAAGGCTGCCGAGGTCCCGCTGTAAATCGGATCGTGGCTGAGCACACCGGTGGTGAAGGTGAAGGAAGCGCCGTCGTTGGCGAACTCGCGACCGATCAGCAGCAGGTTGACCTGGCCCATGAGTTTGTCTTTGAGGCCCAGGGCAAAGCTCTCTTCGGTCATCTCGTTGAGCGGTGCGAAGGTCACATTGCCTGCGGCACAGATCAGCGCATCGAATTTGCCGGTCTGCTCGAACAGTTTGCGAATCGAGGCGCTGTCGCTGATATCCACCTGAAAGTCGCCGCTGTTGCGACCAATGCGGACGATGTCGTGGCGCTGGGACAGCTCTTTGTCCACTGCCGAACCGATGGTGCCGCCTGCGCCGATCAAAAGAATTTTCATGGAGGCTGATCCTCGTGTGGTTGGGTGAGGTTTCAGTTTAGAGTGATTTTTTCTGCGGATAAGTGCACTAATAGGCAACCTTTGGTTTTCAAATGGAAACAATCCATGAGCGAAATGGATGACCTGGCCGCGTTTGCGGTATTGATCGAGGCGGGCAGTTTCACCTTGGCGGCGCAGCAGCTCGGTTGCAGCAAGGGCCAGTTGTCCAAGCGAATCAGCCAGTTGGAAGCGCAGTTTTGCGTGGTGTTGCTGCAACGTACCACCCGCCGATTGAGCCTGACCGCCGCCGGTGCTGCGTTGTTGCCACAGGCCCAGGCGCTGGTGGTGCAAGTCGAGCGGGCACGTCAGGCGCTGGCGAGATTGAAGGACGACATGGCCGGGCCGGTGCGGATGACGGTGCCGGTATCGCTCGGGGAGACTTTCTTCGATGGCCTGTTGCTGGAGTTCTCCACCCAGTATCCCCAGGTGCAGATCGAACTGGAGCTCAACAACAGCTACCGCGATCTGTCCCGCGACGGTTTCGACCTTGCGATTCGTTCTGACGTGGCCATTGACCAGCGACTGGTGGCGCGCCCACTGCTGGCGTGGCAAGAGCTGACCTGTGCGAGCCCGGCCTATCTGGAGCAATACGGTGAACCGCAAACACCCCAGGCGCTGGCCGAGCATCGCTGCCTGCTCAACAGCCATTACAGCGGCCGCGAAGAATGGCTGTATCACCAGCAGCATGAGTTGTTGCGTGTACGGGTGTCGGGGCCGTTCGCCAGCAACCACTACAACCTCTTGAAGAAAGCTGCGCTGGTCGGCGCCGGTATTGCGCGCCTGCCGTCCTACTGTTTGCCGACAGAACTGGCCGACGGGCGTTTGCGCTGGCTGCTGCGCGATTATCAGACCCGCAGCATGCCGATGTATCTGGTGCACCCGTACCAGGGTGGCTTGCCCAAGCGCACACAGGTGCTCGCGGATTATTTGATCGGGTGGTTCAAGCGCAGTGGGGAGGTGTTGGATCGGCTGTGACAAAAATCATCTGAAACCGTATAGATCCTGTGGGAGCGAGCCTGCTCGCGAATGCGGTTTATCATTCAACATCTTTGCTGGCAGACACACGGCTTTCGCGAGCAGGCTCGCTCCCACAATGGATCACCATTGCCGGTGAGATTGTGGCGGGCACAAAAAAACGGCCCGCGAGGGCCGTTTTTTGTTTACCGCAATGGCTCAACCACCGAGGTACGCTTCGCGCACTTTCGGGTCGGTCAGCAATGCTTCTCCGGTGCCTTGCATCACCACCCGGCCGTTCTCCAGCACGTAGGCGCGGTCAGCGATCTTCAGCGCCTGGTTGGCGTTCTGTTCGACCAGGAACACGGTCACACCGTCCTTGCGCAGCTGTTCGATGATGTCGAAGATCTGCTGGATGATGATCGGTGCCAGGCCCAGCGACGGCTCGTCGAGCAGCAACAGCTTGGGCTTGCTCATCAGCGCACGGCCGATGGCGAGCATTTGCTGTTCGCCGCCGGACATGGTGCCGCCGCGTTGGTTGAAGCGTTCCTTGAGTCGCGGAAACAACCCCAGAACCTTGTCCATTTGCTCCTGGTAATCGCCTTTGTCGGTGAAGAATCCGCCCATGGAGAGGTTCTCTTCCACGGTCAGACGGGAAAACACCCGACGACCTTCCGGGACCACGGCGATGCTTTTACGCATGATTCGCGCGGAGTCCTGGCCGACCAGTTCCTCACCCATGTAGCGGATGCTGCCGCTGTGGGCTTGCGGCGAACCGCAGAGGGTCATCAACAGGGTCGACTTGCCGGCGCCGTTGGCACCGATCAGCGTGACGATCTCGCCCTGACGGACTTCGACGTTGACGCTGTGCAGCGCCTGGATCTTGCCGTAGAAGGTGGAAACGTTTTCGAACTGCAGCATTTACGCTTCCCCCAGGTAGGCTTTGATCACTTCAGGATTGTCGCGGATCTGCTCCGGTGTACCGTTGGCCAGAGGCGTGCCCTGGTTGATCACGAAAATGTGGTCGGAGATGCTCATGACCAGTTTCATGTCGTGTTCGATCAGCAGCACGGTCACGTTATGCTCTTCACGCAGGGTACCGATCAACGCCTTGAGGTCGTCGGTTTCCCGCGGGTTGAGGCCGGCGGCCGGTTCGTCGAGCATGAGGATGCTTGGACGGGTCATCATGCAACGGGCGATTTCCAGGCGGCGCTGCTGACCATAGGCCAGGGTGCCGGCCGGACGGTTGGCGAACTCCTTGAGGTTGACCTTTTCCAGCCAGAACTCGGCGTATTCCATGGCCTCGCGTTCGCTGCGGCGAAACGCGGGCGTCTTGAACAGACCGGCCAGGAAGTTGGTGTTCAGGTGCCGATGCTGAGCAATCAGCAGGTTTTCCACGGCGGTCATATCCTTGAACAGCCGCACGTTCTGGAAGGTCCGCACCACGCCTTTACCGGCGATCTTGTGGCCGGGCAGGCCTTCGATCGCTTCACCGTTGAGCTGGATGCTGCCGGCGGTTGGCTGGTAGAAGCCGGTCAGGCAGTTGAACACGGTGGTCTTGCCGGCGCCGTTGGGGCCGATCATTGACACCACCTGTTTCTCTTTCACGCTCAGGGCAACGTTATTGACCGCCAGCAAGCCGCCGAAGCGCATGCTCAGGCCATCTACTTTCAGGATCTCTCTGCTCATTTACGCAGCTCCATGTGAGGACGTTGCATGGGCAGCAGACCTTGAGGACGCCAGATCATCATCAGCACCATCAAGGCGCCGAACATCAACATGCGGTATTCGCTGAAGTCACGCATCAGCTCGGGCAACAGGATCATCACGACAGCCGCGAGGACCACGCCCAACTGCGAGCCCATGCCGCCCAGCACCACGATGGCGAGGATGGTGGCCGACTCGATGAAGGTGAACGACTCCGGCGTGACCAGCCCTTGACGCGCGGCGAAGAAGCTACCGGCGAAACCGGCGAAGCAGGCACCCAGGGTGAAGGCCGACAGCTTGATCACTGTCGGGTTCAGGCCCAGGGCACGGCAGGCGATTTCGTCTTCGCGCAAGGCTTCCCAGGCACGGCCGATCGGCATGCGCAGCAGACGATTGATCACGAACAGCGCGAACAGCGCCAGCAACAGCGCCACCAGGTAGAGGAAAACCACCTTGCTGACCGGGTTGTAAGTCAGGCCGAAGTATTCATGGAAGGTCTGCATGCCTTCGGCAGCCGTTCTGTCGAAGCTCAGGCCGAACAGCATCGGCTTGGGGATGTTGCTGATGCCGTTCGGTCCGCCCGTGAGATCGGTCAGGTTGCGAAGGAACAGACGGATGATCTCGCCGAAGCCCAAGGTCACGATCGCCAGGTAGTCACCGCGCAGACGCAGCACCGGAAAGCCCAGCAGGAAGCCGAACGTCGCCGACATCAAGCCGGCGATGGGCAGGCAGATCCAGAAGCTCAGGCCGTAGTAGTGCGACAGCAGCGCATAGCTGTAGGCGCCCACTGCGTAGAAGCCGACGTAGCCCAGGTCGAGCAGGCCGGCCAGACCGACCACGATGTTCAGGCCCAGACCGAGCAACACGTAGATCAGGATCAACGTGGCGATGTCCACCGCACCGCGTGAGCCGAAGAACGGCCAGACCAGTGCAACGACGATCAACGCCATGATGATCCAGCGCTGGGTTGTCGGCAGGGTCAGGAAGTGACTCGCGCTGGCCGGGATCAGTTTGCCCTTGGGCACTGAGCGCATGGCCGCCGAATATTGGCGGTCGAACAACACACGCAGGAACATCAGCACCGAGCAGGTGGCGATGATGATCAGCGTGGAGGTTGTGGCACCCTGCACTTCGAGGTTGATGCCGGCGATGGACAGTTTCAGACCGAGTACCGGATAGGCAACGGCCCAGACCAGCAGGGCGCTGAACAGCGCCTGTTTAAGATTCCTGATCATACTTTCTCAACCTCCGGACGGCCCAACAGGCCGGTTGGCCGGAATAACAACACCAGAACCAGAAGACCGAAAGCCACCACGTCCTTGTATTGGTCACCGAATATATCGGCACCGAATGCTTCGGCCACCCCCAGCACCAGACCACCGAGCATGGCGCCCGGAATACTGCCGATGCCGCCCAGAACCGCCGCGGTAAAGGCCTTGAGGCCCACCAGGAAACCGGCGTTCGGGTTGATCACGCCATACTGCATGCTCAGCAGTACAGCCGCCACGGCCGCCAGAGCAGCACCGATGACGAAGGTCAGGGCGATGATGTTGTTGGTGTTGATGCCCAGCAGGTTGGCCATCTTGATGTCTTCGGCACAGGCCCGGCAGGCACGTCCCAGGCGTGAGCGCGAGATGAACTGGGTGAGGCAGAGCATCACCACCAGGGTCACGACGAACACCAGGATCTGCATGTAGGAGATCAGCACTTCCTGTGCGCCGCCCGGACCGAAGCTGAAGCTGCCCGGAATCAGGTTGGGGATCGATTTGTCCTTGGAGTCTTGCGAGAGCAGTACCGTGTTTTGCAGGAAGATCGACATGCCGATGGCCGAGATCAGCGGGATCAGGCGGTTACTGCCCCGCAGGGGGCGGTAGGCGATCCGTTCGATACTGTAGCCGTAGGCACTGGTGACAACGATGGTCGCCAGGAATGCGGCGGTCATCAACAGCGGCAGGGAATGGATACCCAGCATGGCCAGTCCGGCAAGGACGATAAAGGCCACGTAGGAACCAATCATGTAGACCTCGCCATGGGCGAAGTTAATCATTCCAATAATGCCGTAAACCATTGTGTAGCCAATGGCTATCAGGGCATAGGTGCTGCCAATGGTCATCCCATTAACCAGCTGTTGGAAGAAGTGATAGATCTCAGGCATTACAGCGCTCCTAAAAACCTGATACGCATTTCACTGGTGGAGTCATGTTCCGGCCCGGGCTGAGTGGTCTGTGGCCACCCTCGCTCGAACGTTTGCCAGCGAACCGCTGGTGACGGTTTTAAGATTTTCAGGTGAACCTGCTCCCGGATCGCGGGTGTCAGGCCCATAAACCTCGTAAAACAAAGCCCACTGCTTGCACAGTGGGCTTCATGGTCAGTCAGACCAGGCTTACTGAGGGGAAACTTCGGTTTTAGGTTTGCCAAAGTGCCACTGGTAAACCACGAACTTGAAGTCTTTCAGGTCGCCCTTGTCGTCGAACGACAGGTCGCCGGTCGGGGTCTTGAAGGTGCCTTTGTGGATGGCTTCAGCCACTTTGGCCGAGTCTTCGCTCTTGGCGGCCTTGATACCTTCGGCGATCACTTCGACTGCCGAGTAGGCCGGGAACACGAACGGACCGCTCGGGTCCTGCTTCTTGGCGGCGAACGCGTCAACCAGCGCCTTGTTGGCCGGGTCCTGGTCGAAAGACTTCGGCAAGGTCACCAGCAGGCCTTCGGAAGCGTCCTGGGCGATTTGCGAGATGGAGTCGTTGCCGACGCCTTCCGGGCCCATGAACTTGGCGTTCAGGCCTTTTTCCTTGGACTGGCGCAGGATCAGGCCCAGTTCCGGGTGGTAGCCGCCGTAGTAGACGAAGTCGACGTTGTTCTGCTTGAGTTTCTGGATGATCGAGGAGAAGTCCTTGTCGCCGGCGTTGAGGCCTTCGAACACGGCAACCTTGACGTTCTTGCCTTCGAGGGTTTTCTTCACGGCGGTGGCGATGCCTTCACCGTATTGCTGTTTGTCGTGCAGCACAGCAACGATTTTCGGTTTTACGTGATCAGCGATGTAGTTGCCGGCGGCAGGGCCCTGGGCGCTGTCCAGGCCGATGGTGCGGAACACCATTTTGTAGCCGCGGGTGGTGATGTCCGGGCTGGTGGCGGCCGGGGTGATCATGATCACGCCTTCGTCTTCGTAGATGTCGGACGCTGGCTGAGTGGAGCTGGAGCAGAGGTGACCGACAACGAATTTCACACCATCGTTGACCACTTTGTTGGCGACGGCCACGGCTTGTTTAGGGTCGCACGCGTCGTCGTATTCCTTGGCTTCGAGCATCTTGCCGTCGACGCCGCCCTTGGCGTTGATCTGCTCGATGGCCATCTTGGCGCCGATGAACTGCATGTCGCCGTATTGAGTGACCGGGCCGGTTTTAGGGCCGGCAATGCCGATCTTGATGGTGTCAGCTGCAAACGAATGGCTGGCAACCCCGGCCAGAACCATAGCGGCAAACAGTTTGGAAATCTGCTTAGTAGCCTTAGTCATAGTGCTCCACTCTTACTGTTGTAATTTTTATAGTCCTGGCGCCGAAAGCAGCAGAACCGGGTCAGATATCTGCGACATTCCCCGGAAAAGCCCCTCGGCAACTGTACCGGTACAGTGTAGAGCGCCGATTGTCAGCCTGGGAAGGCAGCGCCGGGGGGCAAAACCTGCAAGTGTCGCTTTATTGAAAGTAAAAGACAGAATTGCGGCGGGGTATTGAGGGGCTTATAGCCGGATTCTCAGCATTCCCTGGCTTTCCTGCGCTTTTCATTTCGATCACTCAATTGCATCCGGGTTTTTCTGCCAGACCACCGACGTTATCATTCACGCCGATTTCTTTTCCGGACAGTCCCATGAATCAAGAACCTAGCACCCTCTATGCCAAGCTGCTTGGTGAAACCGCATCTATTAGCTGGAAAGAACTGGAGCCGTTCTTCGCCAAGGGTGCCCTATTGTGGGTCGATCCCGGTCTGGATTTGATCGTCGTCGCCGAGGCCGTGGCGACCGATGAGGGCAAGAAAGTGGCTGCCTGGCTGGCCGCCGACAAGGTCGCCAAGCTGTCTGAAACGCGGGCGCTGGATCTTTTTGAGCGTGATCCGGAGATGTGGGCGGTGGTGGTCAAGCCCTGGATTCTGGTCCAGGAAAGAGCACTGGCTTAAAGGCTTGCACCTTATTGGTGCGCGTCTGTGCCGGGGAAAAGTGTGTAGCCGAGTAGCGTGATGGCATGTTGCCGTGGAGAAAGGCCACAGCTTCACGGTGACGTAAACGTAACGGGAACAGTTGGGAAAGCAACTGAACGGCTGCTCAATTGTTTCTGAATGTTGATTTGCGTTGATTGTGGGGGCCGCCTTCGCGAGCAGGCTCACTCCCACAGGGATCGCATTCTTTCAGAGAGAACGCGGTCAACCGTGGGAGCGAGCCTGCTCGCGAAGGCGGCGACGCGGTTTGCACCCTAGTAAGACGTCTTGCCTGTGTGGTTATTCAGCGAAATAACCTTGGTCTTGCCGATGCGGTGGCGGTAGATCTCGCGCAGGTACTTGATCGATTTCTTCACGCAATCCCGGGACAGGCGAATGTCGTTGATCGAGACAAATTTTTCCTTGTCGTTGATCAGCTCACGGTACTTCTTCTCGTACATCGGCTTGATCGCGTACCAGTTGGTATCGAGGATCTTCGCCGGGTTCTCGAATTCGTTGAGCAACTCGTCGATCCGGTTTTCATCGAACTGTTCGTTGATGATGAAGTCCAGGATCGAGTTGTCCAGGGTCTCGTCGAAACGGTACGGGGTTTTCGCGAAGCAGCGCTTGATGAAGGCCACGATCAACGTCAGGAAGTCGTCCGACAGGCACGGGCTCTTGGCGATCAGGGTGGTCAGCGACAGGTTGGCCGAGGCGCCGATCACCAGCGCGTAGCGCTTGAGCGTGGTGTTGGGGAACAGGCTGTTGAGGTGCGTCTTCAACCGGTTCAGGTCCATGTAGGACAGTTTGTAGTCCTTCGGCAGGGAAACGATCGACACCACCGACGAGCAATTCTTGAAGAAGTGCAGGTCATGCAGGGCCGCCGCGTCGTAACCCGAGTTCTTGTACTGCTCCAGCGACGCGCGATAGCGCTTGGACTCGATCGGCAACAGACTGATGCCTTCGATGGCCTGGGTGACCTTGTTGAAGTGCGGCAGGTCGATCGAGCGGAAGAACAGGTCGTCGATGTTCAGGCGCTGCGGCTCTTTCTCGAAAACCTTGAATTTGTCACTGCTCGGCGGCGGGGTTTCCGGTACCACGGACTCGGCATAGGCAATCGCCACCGGGCCAGCCAGGCTCATGAACAGGTCGTTGGCGTCCAGGCGGATGGTTTCGCCGATGTCGATTCCAGCGCGGCGGAAATAGTTCTGGTCGTAGTCGGTGGTCACCGCCTGGGCCGTCAGAATGTTGAAGATCTGCTGCGAGATGTATTGGTTGGCATGCTTTTCCATGGCATTGACATCAATGTTCTGGATGTTGCCGTCATCGTTTTCTTCGGCGTAGCGCATGATGTCATTGGAGATCAGCATCATCGCGTTCCATGGGCGGATGCGGCCCATGACACTGGCTTCGCTGCTGTCTTCGTTGGCGAAGTTGTAGGAGAAGTCCCACTCTTCTGACAGGTATTTGCACAGCAGGCGGCCGGCGTTGATGTGCAGCGCCTCGGACATTTCACTGCGGTGATCGGAAATGTTCGGCAGTACACAGATGCCGCTGGTGAAGATCGGTTCGAAGACGAAGGAGTGACCACTTTTGCTGTCGTGCTCGTCCATCGGTTTGGTGTCGAACGTCTTGTTCATGTACGAATGCTGCTGGGCAAGGCCGAACTCCGAGGCCATGCCCGAGCCGGTGCCGCCGCCGGCACTGAAAATCGAGAAATACAGGCGCGACTGGTTGGCCTTGATGCCGCAGCTGTCGATCAGGTACGAGTGAATCATTTTCCAGTCAGGGCTGGAGAAACGCTGGGTGTCCTTGTTCAGGATGATCTTGGCCAGGTACTGACCGAGGATCGGCGCATTACCGGCGCCACCGGCGTGGACTTCCGACAGGTCCATGATTTTCATCTTGCTGTAGTCGCGCAGGAATCCGCTTTTTTCGCCCTTGCGCGAGAAGCGGATGCGTCCGGCGATGTCCTTGTCCAGGTCGCCGAGCATCACCAGCGGCTCGACCAGAAACACCGGCTTGGTATTTTTGTTCTGGCCCAGGCGCAGGTTGTTGCGGATCCACTGGGCCGGGCCGTAGCCTTTTTCGGCATAGCGCTTGTCCGGCGACAGGCGATCTTCGTTGTTGAATTCGTTGAGGTAGAACTTGCGGGCGTTATACACCAGCTCTGCCACGTCCAGCGCAATGTTCGAGCCGCAGCGGCCCAGGCCGATCAGGCACACCGATGGGAATTCCTGGTCGTTGTGCTGTTCGCTGTCGCCTTCCAGATGCGGTGGGCGCGGGAACACCATGTCGCGCAGGCCGTCGAGGTTATCGAGGATGCGGTCGGTGTTGGTTTCGGTGAAGTACAGGTATTGCTGGGTCGCCAACGGACGGGAGTGAATCAATGGCTTCGGTGATGACGGGCTGTTGGCCGCGGGGCTCAACGTCAGATCGGTTACCGCAGTGGCCGGGTTGTTTTTAGAAGTCATTGTTCGCCATCTACCTGGGCTGATTGGTTGGCCGACTCACTGTCGTCGAACCGTCACGGAATACAATCGCGTCTTTTTTCAGCGCGTACTTGGACCATGCCTTGGTCTTTTGCCTGAGCATTACTCGGAGTGAATCCTTTCCTGAGTCATGATGGATCGGCCATTATTTGGCGATCTTTAATCAAAAGGAGGCTAAATGATGTCAATGCTACCTTCGCTGGGGTTTGCCGGGATCGGCCTGATGGGGTTGCCGATGTGCCAGCGCCTGCTGGACGCTGGGTATCCGCTGGCGGTATGGAATCGCAACCCGGAAAAGTGCAAGCCGCTGGTGGAGGCAGGCGCACGCCAGGTCGCCAGTCCGGCCGAACTGTGCCAGCACGCTGACGTGGTGATGTTGTGCCTGGCGGATACGTCGGTCGTACGCGAGGTGGTGTTTGGTCCGGCAGGCATTGTCGAGGGGGCAAAGACAGGCCAGTTACTGGTGGACTTTTCCAGTCTGGAGCCCAACGCCACGCGGGAAATGGCCGCCGAGCTAGTTGGCAAGTCCGGCATGGGCTGGCTCGACACGCCGGTGTCCGGCGGTGTGGTGGGGGCGCAAGCCGGGAGCCTGGCGATCATGGTCGGTGGTGATGCGCAGGACCTGGAGCGGGTCCGGCCTGTGCTGCTGAACCTGGGGCAGCGTGTGACGCACATGGGTGGCATCGGGGCAGGGCAGGTGACCAAGGCGTGCAACCAGATGATCGTCGCCTGCAATGCCCTGGTGATTGCCGAAGTGGTCGCGCTGGCGGAACGTTCCGGGGTCGATGCCAGCCTGATCGCCGAAGCGCTGGCGGGTGGCTTTGCAGATTCGAAACCCTTGCAGATCCTCGCCCCACAGATGGCTGAAAACCGTTTCGAGCCGATCAAGTGGCACGTGCGCACGTTGCTCAAGGATCTGGATACAGCGGTGAAGTTTTCCCGGGAGCAAGGCTCGGCGACACCGATCAGCGGTCTGGCCGCGCAGTTGATGCGCTTGCATGGGAGTCAGGGTTTCCTTGAAAAGGACCCGTCTACATTAGTACAGATGTACCGTGAGCCAGACTCAGCGTCGTGACGGTATAGGCGTCCCTGCGCTGGTTGATTTCGTTCAGTACCGGAAGTAATTCGGCGAGCGGCACCGGCCGACTGAGCAAGTAGCCCTGAACGAAGTCACAGCCATGGTTTTCCAGGAACTGGTATTGCTCGAAGGTTTCGACCCCTTCGGTGACCACCTGCAGTTGCAGGGTATGGGCCATGACGATAATCGCCTGGACAATCTCCATGTCCTGGGTGGCCTTGGGGATGTCCTGGATGAACGAGCGGTCGATTTTCAGCGTGTTGAGCGGCAAGCGCTTGAGATAGGCCAGGGATGAATAACCGGTACCGAAGTCATCGATCGACAGCGACACGCCGAGGGCGCGAATCTGCCGCAGTAACACCAGTGTGTCGGCGATATTGCCCATCAGGGCGTTTTCCGTGACTTCCAGTTCCAGTCGATGGGGCGCTACACCGGTGGCCCGCAATGCATACTCGATTTCATCGGCCAGTTCTTCTCGCGCCAGATTCAGGGGCGAGCAATTCACGGCGATCTTGAGATTTTCGCAGCCCTGGCGCGACAACTCGCCCAGATCCTCGCAGGCCTTGCGCAGCACCCAGTTGTCCAGCTCGGCGATCAGACCATTGGCCTCGGCGATGGCGATGAAACGATCCGGTGCGAGGAAACCGTGAACCGGGTGTTGCCAGCGGATCAAGGCCTCGAGCTTGCTGACATGACCGGTCCTGAGGTCATAGATCGGCTGGTAATACAGCAACAGACCGGTGTCTTCACGCAGGGCGTGGCGCAACTCTTCTTCCAGTTGCAGCTCGAGTGTGGCGCGGGTTTTCAGGTTGGCACTGAAAAAGTTCAGGCCATTGCGGCCGCTGCCCTTGGACTGATACAGCGCGAGGTCGGCGTTCTTCAACAACTCCTCGCATGTCTTGCCGTCTTCCGGAAACAGGCTGATGCCGATGCTGGTGGTCATGACCATGCGCCGGCCGGCCAGTTCGATGGGCTCTTTCATTTTCAACATGATGCGTTGGGCCATCTGCCGCGCTTCGTCACGATCATGCAGGTCGATGAGCAGGCAGAACTCGTCGCCCCCGAAGCGCGCGACAACATCCTCATGACTGCGAACCGAGCTCTTGATGTGTCCGGCAAGCGCTACGAGCAGTTCATCACCGGCATCGTGGCCCAGGCTGTCGTTGATCCGCTTGAAATGGTCGATGTCCAGGAACAGGATCGCCAGCATCCCGCCCTTGTTGGTTTTCTCGATGAGTTTTTCGGCGAAGATCTGATTGAACCCGCGACGGTTGATCAGATTGGTCAGCGGGTCGTAGTGCGCCACCTGCTGCAGCGACATGCGTGCCTGGTCCAACTGGCTGAGCAGGGAGTTGACCCGCTGCAGGTCGTGGTCCTTGCGTTGCAGTTTCTTGTCCGCCAGGGCCGCGCTGATGCTGCTGCCGATGATCAGCAGGGTCATGACCGTCACGGTCAACGCCAGTTGCAGGTGGCTGTGCTCGCCGGTCTGTGCTGGCAGGCTGTCGCTGGGGAGTACCAGGTTGAAGGCGGCCATGGCGGTGAGGTGCATGCCGAGGATGCCCGCGCCGAGCAACAGGCTGGCCGAGTATTTGAAGAGCTGATGCAGCATGCCGGCGCCCTCGCGCAGATACCATGCCATCAGCAAGGCTGCCAGCGCGGCACCGATAGCGACCACGATGGAAAGAGCAAACAGGCCCGGATGGTAATAGACCGAGGCATTGGAGTGCATGGCCGTCATGCCCACGTAATGCATGGTCGAGATACCCAGGCCGATTCCGATCGATGTCTTGAGACACTGTTGCAGGCTCAAATCCGGGAGGCTGAGGGTATGCATGGCCAGCCACGCGGCGAGCAGTGCGATGGTCAGCGAGAACACCGTGACAGGCAGTTGGTAGTGAAGATCGATAGGCGTCTGGAAGGCCAGCATCCCGACGAAGTGCATGGCCCAGATCCCGCCAGCCAGACATGCGCTGCCCACCCAGCGCCAGCGCGTCTGGGACGCGGATTTTTCCGCGTGGGCTACCCGCTCGGCCATGTCCAGCGTCGCGAAACAGCCGACGCAGGCGACCAGATATGCCAGCAGCACCAGAAACGGGTCATGGGTGCAATTGAGTATGACCTGCCCGCCCTCTGGCAGATCGGTCATGAAATGCAGACCAAGCCACTCCATCGCATGCCCCATCTTTATCCCTCAGGCCGGCGCAAGGAGCGCCAAAGAATGTCTTGGAGTATAGAGGGCATGGATGGAGCGCAAGCGGTAGTGGCACATTAATGTCAAACATTTTGACATTAGCCTAATAGCGATTAGTGCTAATTATCAGCCGATTTGCTTCTGAGGCGTCTCGAGCGCAGGTTGCAGGGGCGGCAAGCCGAAAGCGGCACGGGCTTTGTCGCAATCGGGATTGGCCTGGCCATCGACCCAGGAAGCCTCGAACTCCCGACAAGGGCTTGAGCGTTGTTCATAAATCGAGCACTGCACCGTACTGCCGACGACTCCCACCAGGCTGGTGCAGCGCGCGGGTTTGCACCCGGTGCCGATCATCGCGACCCGACTGGGGCTGATCTGCTCGACAAGCTCATCGGGTACCGTCCCTCCGGACGAGGCGCATTCACCCCAGAAAAATGACACGCGAAAATAAGAACAGCAGGCACCGCAATTCAGACACGGACTGGCTTCGGACATGGGCGATTATCGTAAAGAGGAGTGGAGGCGGAGGGGGGAACAAGGTCGCTATTCTAGGCTTCGCCAACGGCTTGGGAAGGGGGGGCGAAAGGTATTTTTCATCGGCCTGACGAACTGCGAAGTACTCGCCCGCTCGCGATGAACGCACAAACGCCGCGGGGGCATCAGGTCTCCCGCGTTATCGTTGACGACCATCGCGAGCGTGCTCGCTCCTACAGGGTACAGGGTGGGGGG
>NZ_NEHO01000004.1:302925-448250 GCF_002113375.1 Pseudomonas sp. R37(2017)
GGGCAGCGGCTCCCCGGTGTTTGCGTTGATGAACATCGGGAGGTGCTTGCCTCCTCTGGGCAACAGGGTGGGGGGCTTTGGGTGGGTATCAGCCTGGCGAATAATGAAGGACAGCCGTAGCCAGCCTGTCTAGATTGCAAAGTCCGGGGGCAGTGACGCCCCAATAACAATAAAAGAGACGGATCCATGCAGAACTCGACCCAAGCGGCCAATGCCTGGCGCATCCTGTTCCTGTTGTTCCTGGCCAACCTGTTCAATTTTTTCGACCGCACCATCCCGGCCATCATCATCGAGCCCATTCGCATGGAATGGCACCTCAGTGATTTCCAGTTGGGGATCATCGGTACGGCGTTCACCATCGTCTACGCCATTGCCGGCTTGCCGCTAGGGCGCATGGCCGACACCGGTTCGCGCAGCAAGCTGATGGGTTGGGGGCTGGCGGTGTGGAGCGGGCTGACGGCCGTCAACGGTATGGTGGGCAATTTCTGGAGCTTCCTGATCGTGCGCATGGGCATCGGCATCGGCGAGGCCAGTTATGCACCGGCCGCCAACTCGCTGATCGGCGACCTGTTTCCGGCGCACCGTCGGGCGCGGGCCATGGGCATCTTCATGCTCGGCTTGCCATTGGGGCTGTTGCTGGCGTTCTTCACCATCGGCGCGATGGTCAAGGCCTTCGATAGCTGGCGCGCGCCGTTCTTTATCGCGGCGGTACCCGGGCTGTTCCTCGCGATTTTCATGTTCTTCATCAAGGAACCGAAACGCGGCGCCGCCGAGAGCGTCCAGGTGTCACAGGAAAAGATCGATCGGCCGATCCGCCGGGTGTTGGCTGTACCGACCTTCCTGTGGCTGGTGATGGCCGGGCTGTGTTTCAACTTCGCGACCTATGCCTGCAACTCGTTTCTGGTGCCGATGCTGCAACGCTACTTCCTCATGCCGTTGCAGGATGCCGCGGTCGCCACCGGGATTATTGTCGGCGTGACCGGGTTGGTCGGCCTGACCCTTGGCGGCTGGATCGCGGACAAGATTCATCAACGGATATCCAACGGGCGGCTGTTGTTTGCGGCCTTCAGCCTGGTGATTTCGACGGTCTGCACCGCGTGGGCGCTGCATTCCGGGCGTATCGGGATTGGGGTGTTTGTCGCCGTGTTCAGCGTCGGCTGGCTGTTCGCCTACAACTTCTATACCTGCGTATACACGGCGATGCAGGACGTGGTCGAGCCGCGCTTGCGGGCGACGGCGATGGCGCTGTTCTTTGCCGGGCTGTATCTGTTGGGCGGTGGCCTGGGGCCGGTGGTGGTCGGGGCTTTGTCCGATCATTTCGCGCACAGGGCGATGCTGGCGGCCGGTGCCGAGCAGATGACGGAAGCCTTCAAGGCGGTCGGCCTGCACGATGCGATGTACCTGATTCCGGTGGCGCTGTTGTTCACCGTGGTGTTTCTGTTCCTGGCTTCGCGGAGTTTCGTGCGCGATGCCAAGCGGATGAAAGAAGGGTTGGTGGAGGTAGTTGAGCCTGACAGTTCTGCGGTGACTGCTTAACCGCTATCGTCGGAACGCCGCCCGGAGCAAGCCCGCTCCCACAGGTTCTGTGGTGTTCGCAGATTCTGTGCACGACGCGGACACTGTGGGAGCGGGCTTGCCCGCGAAGAGGCCATCAACAGCACTACCGACATTGAAGTAAACAAAAAGGCCCGCATCACTGCGGGCCTTCTTTCTATAGCAGTGGAGGAGGGTAGTTAACCCGCCACCAATACCCGGATCGCTTCCAGTCGCAGCGCCGCCTTGTCGAGCATGGCCAGGCCTTGCTCGCGCAGTTTGCGCAGGGCGACCAGTTCGCTGTCGCGCACGGTCGGGTTGACCGCTTGCAAGGCGGTCAGGCGCGCCAGTTCTTCATCGGTATCGGCGGCCAGGCGACGCTGCGCCTCGGCGACACGTTCAGTGTGGCGAGGCAGGACCTTCGCTTCACCGGCGTTGATCCGTGGCGTCAACTGGTCACGCTGGGCCTGGATGAACTTGTTGGCGCTGGCACGCGGCACGCTCTCGAGCTGATCGTTCAAGGTTTCGAACGACACGCGGGGCGACAGGTCGTTGCCGTTGGTGTCGAGCAGGCAGCGCAGTGCGGCCGGCGGCAGGTAGCGGCCCAGTTGCAGCGAGCGCGGGGCAACCACTTCGCTCACATACAGCAGTTCCAGCAACACGGTGCCAGGCTTGAGCGCCTTGTTCTTGATCAGCGCCACGGCGGTGTTGCCCATGGAGCCGGACAGTACCAGATCCATGCCGCCTTGCACCATCGGGTGCTCCCAGGTGATGAACTGCATGTCTTCGCGAGACAGCGCCTGGTTACGGTCGTAGGTAATGGTCACGCCTTCGTCGTCGCCCAGCGGGAAGCTGGCATCGAGCATTTTTTCGCTTGGCTTGAGAATAAGAGCGTTTTCCGAGTGGTCTTCGCTGTCGATGCCGAAGGCGTCGAACAGGGTTTCCATGTAGATCGGCAGCGCGAACTGATCATCTTGCTCAAGGATATCTTCCACCAGCGCATCGCCTTCGCCCGCGCCACCGGAGTTCAGCTCCAGCAAACGGTCGCGGCCGGTGTGCAGCTCGGCTTCCAGGCGCTCACGCTCGGTGCGGGCTTCGTCGATCAGCGCTTGCCACTCGCTGTCGTCGGCTTCTTCGAGCAGCGGCAGCAGGCGTGGGCCGAACTGGTGCTGCAAGGCGTTGCCGGTCGGGCAGGTGTTGAGGAAAGCATTCAGTGCTTCGTGGTACCACTGGAACAGACGCTCTTGCGGGCTGGTTTCCAGGAACGGCACGTGCAGTTCGATCGTGTGCTTCTGGCCGATCCGGTCCAGACGGCCGATCCGCTGTTCCAGCAGGTCCGGGTGGGACGGCAGGTCGAACAGCACCAGGTGGTGAGCGAACTGGAAGTTGCGGCCTTCACTGCCGATTTCCGAGCAGATCAGCACCTGCGCGCCAAACTCTTCGTCGGCGAAGTAGGCGGCGGCGCGGTCACGCTCGAGGATGTTCATGCCCTCATGGAACACCGTGGCCGGGATGCCAGAACGCACGCGCAGGGCGTCTTCCAGGTCCATGGCGGTCTCGGCGTGGGCGCAGATCACCAGCACTTTGGTGCGCTTGAGCATCTTCAACTGGTCGATCAGCCATTCGACGCGGGGGTCGAATTTCCACCAGCGCTCTTCTTCGCTGGCGTCCGGTTGGGCCTGGAAGCTGACTTCCGGGTACAGCTCGGCGTGATCGCCCAGCGGCAGTTCGAGGTACTCGTCCGGGCATGGCAGCGGATACGGGTGCAGCTTGCGCTCGGGGAAACCCTGCACGGCGGCGCGGGTGTTGCGGAACAGCACGCGGCCGGTGCCGTGGCGGTCGAGCAGTTCGCGCACAAGGCGGGCGCTGGCTTCGTTGTCACCATCGTTGACGGCGGCCAGCAGGGCTTCACCTTCGTTGCCGAGGAAGCCATGGATGGTCTTGTGGGCTTGCGGCGACAGGCGACCCTGGTCCAGCAACTCCTGAACGGCTTCGGCCACCGGGCGATAGTTTTCGCTCTCGGCGCGGAAGGCTTGCAGGTCATGGAAGCGGTTCGGGTCGAGCAGGCGCAGACGGGCGAAATGGCTGTCCTGGCCCAGTTGTTCCGGGGTAGCGGTCAACAGCAGGACGCCGGGAATGGTTTCGGCGAGCTGCTCGACCAGCGAGTATTCAGGGCTGACCTGATCTTCGTGCCACACCAGGTGGTGTGCCTCGTCGACCACCATCAAGTCCCAGCCCGCCGCGAACAGCGCGTCCTGGGCCTTCTCGTCGTCCACCAGCCACTCGAGCGCGACCAGCGCGAGCTGGGTGTCTTCGAACGGGTTGCTGGCATCGCTTTCGATAAAGCGCTCTTCGTCGAACAGCGCAACCTGCAGGTTGAAGCGGCGGCGCATTTCAACCAGCCATTGGTGCTGCAGGTTCTCCGGAACCAGGATCAGCACGCGGCTGGCGCGGCCCGAGAGCAATTGGCGATGGATCACCAGGCCCGCTTCGATGGTTTTACCCAGGCCCACTTCGTCGGCCAGCAGAACCCGTGGAGCGATACGATCGGCGACTTCGCGAGCAATGTGCAACTGGTGCGCGATCGGTTGTGCACGCACGCCACCCAGGCCCCACAACGAGGACTGCAATTGGCGGCTGGTGTGTTCAAGGGTGTGATAACGCAGGGAGAACCAGGCCAGCGGGTCGATCTGGCCGGCGAACAAACGGTCGCTGGCCAGGCGGAACTGAATGAAGTTCGACAGTTGGGTTTCCGGCAGGGTGACCACTTCGTTCTGCGCATTGAGGCCGTGGTAAACCAGCAGGCCATCAATGTCATCGACCTCGCGGACGGTCAGTTTCCAGCCTTCGAAATGAGTGATGGAGTCGCCCGGCGAAAACCGCACGCGGGTAAGGGGCGCATTCCGTAGCGCGTACTGGCGGGTGTCGCCAGTGGCCGGGTAGAGCACGGTCAACAAGCGGCCGTCCTGTGCCAGAACGGTGCCTAAACCCAGCTCGGCTTCGCTGTCACTGATCCAGCGTTGCCCCGGTTGATACTGCTGCGCCATGCTGCCTGACTCCCACCTTGAAAAAGCGGGCTATCTTAACGGAATGAGGGCTTCAGGGCCAAAGGACTCTCAGAAAAACTCACAGTCTTACGTTAGCCCACCTATGCATGACGCGCCGCTCGGTGCACGAATGAGTGCCAATTGGCTCACAGTTTGCGACCGATGGCTCAAGTCGCCATTCTCGAAGCCGACAGCCTGCTGACAGGAGACCGAAAACCATGCTGCCACCGATGCTCCCCTTGAGTGCCGTGCCGATCACTTCGCAAACCGACCCGATCCGCCAGCGTCCGGATATTCCACCGGTGGTGCCGGTGCAGGAAAGCTCGAGTGAAAGCACCATTGACCTGCAAAAACGCAATCCTGAAGAGGATGGCCTGGTGCTGCGCGAGGAGCAGCGCCGCAGGCAGGAGCAGGAACGCCGCCGCCGCGAAGCCGACAATGGCCCCGAGGCGCACCTGGCGATTCCCGGCGACGAACTCAATGCCGACAACACCGTGCCAGTGGCGCCGTTGATGGAAGATCAGCCACGGCAGGGGCTGTGGGTCGACATCGAGATTTGAGCGCAGACTGGTCAGCGCGGCCGTCAGGACGCATTATTGGCGCAGGGTCGCCGAACGCTACGGTGGCTGAATTTCATTTCAAGCGAAGCACTGACCGCCATGAGCCAAGACGACAAACTGATTGATCTCAACGCTGAGCGCGCCAAGCGTGTTCATGACCTCAATGACAAACGGCTCAATGAAGTTCGCCAGGCGTTCGAGCAGGCCATGCCGTTGGGCAAGCCAAAGAAGAAGCCGAAAAACAAACCGAAAAAGCGCTGAAATCCCCCGCATTCATTGATGCGGGTCAAAGGTTCCCCTTCCTCTTGCCCAGTCTCGGGCGACATTGATCCCGGTCAATATTCTCTCCTGCCCCTTTGGTTAACTTAGCCCTATCGCAACAAGCCAAGTGCAGGAGACGCGTCATGTTTTTCGACAACGTGGTGATCGCCGGAGTGCTGACTGTCAGCCTCATGTTTGTGTTTTTTGCAGGGTTCGGACTTTTTATCTGGAAGGATTCGCACAAGCGGAAATAACCGTGGTTCTTTCTGGATGTAATGAGCACGCAAGGCATTTTGGGCAACTTCGGTTGCCCTTTTTTTTGCCTGCAAAAATCTGTTGGAGTGCATAAAACCACCGCCGCTCCCACATGGGTTCTATGGTGTTAAGAAATTCATGGCAATAAAAAAGGCGCGTTCCTTGCGGAGCGCGCCTTTTTCGTTTGGCTGCTTATCAGCTGCCAAGTGCCTTCGAGGCGAGCCAGAACAACCCGGCCGACAGCGCCACTGTGGCTGGCAGGGTCAATACCCAGGCCAGCAGGATGTTTTTGACGGTGCCGCCTTGCAGACCGCTCTTGTTGGCGACCATGGTGCCCGCCACGCCAGAGGACAGCACGTGGGTAGTGGAAACCGGCAGGCTGAAGACGTTCGCCATGCCGATCAGGCCGGCTGTGGTGATCTGCGCCGACATGCCTTGGGAGTAAGTCATGCCTTGCTTGCCGATCTTCTCGCCAATGGTCAGGACCACGCGTTTCCAGCCGACCATGGTGCCCAGGCCCAAGGCCAGTGCAACCGCCAGGATCACCCAGAACGGGGCGTACTCAGTAGTGGTGGTCAGGTCTTTGCGCAGCTTGTCCAGGTCGGCCTTTTCACGAGCCCCGAGGCTTGGCAGCTTGCTGACTTTCTTCGCGGTGTCGTCCAGGCAGAGCAGGTAGCGACGTATTTCGATACGGCTTTCCGCCGGCAGCGAGTGGTAGTCCGCTACACCTTTGAGGCTGCCGAGCAGGGCGCTGATGGTTGGTTCGGTCTGTTGCGGGTTGCAACGGAACTTCTCCGGCAGATCGCCTTCTACACTCTTGCCCAGGGCCAGGTACTCACCCAGGGTTTCGGCATTGCGCTGGTAGAACTGGCTCAGGTGCAGCGTGGCGTCGCGGGTGCGCTCGATCTGGTAGGTCGTGCTGTTCAGGTCGAGGACGAACTGCGCCGGCACGATACCGATCAGGACCAGCATGATCAGGCCGATACCTTTCTGGCCATCGTTGGAACCGTGTACGAAGCTCACGCCCATGGCCGAGATCACCAGTACCAGGCGATTCCAGAACGGAGGGTGTTTCTTGTCGTCGATCTTGCGGCGCTGTTCCGGCGTCTTGTGCATCTTCGACAGCGGACGCCACCATTTAAGGCCGATAAGGATCAGCGCGGCGATCAGGAAGCCGGCCATTGGCGAGAACACAAGCGACATGCCGATATCGATCGCCTTCTGCCAGTTCACGCCATCGGCCAACGGAATGTCGTTGATCAAGGCATTCGCCAGGCCTACGCCAAGGATCGAACCGATCAACGTATGGGAGCTGGAGGCGGGGATACCGAAATACCAGGTGCCCAGGTTCCAGGTGATGGCTGCGGCGAGCAACGAGAACACCATCGCCAGACCATGGCCGGTGTTCACATTGATCAGCAGCTCTACCGGCAGCAGGTGGACAATGGCATAGGCCACGCCGACCCCGCCCAGCAGCACGCCGAGGAAGTTGAACACGCCGGAGAAAAACACCGCCAGGTGAGGCGGCATGGCTTTGGTGTAGATAACGGTGGCCACCGCGTTAGCGGTGTCATGAAAGCCGTTGATGAACTCGAAGGCGAGGACAAAGGCCAGGGCGAGCAAGAGGCTCACAAGCACCCAAGCATCCAGTCCGCTGAATAAATCGATCATGAAGGTTTTCTGACCCGGTCATAAGGGGGCGCGATTATGCCAGAAAAGAGTGTCAATCAATGCACTAGCTGCTCGTCGGTAACATTCTTCAATGATTTTTTTCGCCGCAAAGCCCAAAACCCAAGGGTTTTGCTGTGTTTTTTAAGTCATTGATTTTATTTGAAAAGATAGCCGTCGCAGGTGAATCGCGCCCCAGGGGGATAGGCTTGAAAGCTTGTGCGAAAAATCTGAGAAATAGGTCAGATACCGAAAATCTGCCTGATTCGATGAGGGTGAAGGCCGCTGCCCGCTGGTAGCGGGCGCGCAAGGCAAGATCGATACATCCCGCTTTTAACGGGTGCAGAGGCAGGCCTTTATAAGAAGCAGACCGAAGCAGTCACGGCTCTTCGGCTCGGAGTTCCTTTTCCATTTTTTGAAGTTCCTGCTGGAAAACCTGATCCTGAACGGTGGCGCGTTTACGCCAGGGTTTGCGTTCCGGTTCGGGTTGAGCGGCGTAAGTGGTGACTTCTCCGCCGTAAACTTCCTTGTAACGTTGTTCCTGGCGCTCTAGTTCCGCGCGCAGTTCGTCTTTCGTCACAGTGCTACCTGATTGAGTTGAGATAAATTCTGGTGAAAACGCGCTGCATCAAATCGATTGATCACGTTTGTCGAGTGGGCAATGCCCGTCAAGGCATCGTTCTGGCAACGACGTGCTCAATACTTCCATGTCACAGGCGGCCACGGCACCAGAGATAAACAGCTGACGTAGCTTCAGTTTCCTGTTTCAGCAAGCGCACCGGCAAGGCATTTGCAATGCGGATGTGGCGCTTGCGAAGGGCAACGCAGATGGGACATCTGCATTGCCGGGCAGCGGGTCCGGCAAGTAAAAAACCGAAGCGCTACTGAGTTGTATTATAGCGGCCGATTTGAAGAACACTATATCCAAAAAGTTGAAAGCGGGTCTTGGCGTGTGACCGTTTTGTTGCTCGAAACTTACGATCAACTAGAACGTCGACTGATACCTCATCGCTGCGATACCTTCCTGGCGCCATTAAACCGAGCAAGTTACGGTACTTGGAGTGCCCCATTAAATCCTGCTTCGAGTCGATGTAATCATGCGTACGTGAGTCAGTGAAAACCGAATATCAACGGATCGGGTGACAGGCTCGATGGATTGCGATTATCGGTCGAGCGTTCGATAATCGCCCGGTGTTGGTGCGTTGGGCTTGAGCGTCAGGCGCCAGCCCTTTGTAATAGTCGCTGATCCGAGTGGGTAAAAGGACCTTGTATGAACGATCAAATGCGCAATTCCTTCGCTTCAGTGGCTCCACCCATCGTTGCCTCACCGGCCAAGCGAATCCAGGCACTGACCGGTGACCCGGATTTCATGACCTCCCTGGCCCGTGGCCTGGCCGTGGTGCAGGCGTTTCAGGAGCGCAAACGGCACCTGACCATCGCCCAGATCAGCCACCGCACGGAAATTCCCCGCGCCGCTGTGCGCCGTTGCCTGCATACCCTGATCAAGCTCGGCTACGCCACCACCGATGGCCGTACCTATTCGTTGCTGCCCAAAGTGCTGACTCTCGGTCATGCCTATGTTTCTTCGACGCCGCTGGCGGTGTCCGCCCAGCCTTACCTGGACCGCATGAGCGAACAACTGCACGAGGCCTGCAACATGGCCACGCTGGAAGGTGATGACATTCTGTACATCGCTCGCTCTGCGACCACGCAGCGGCTGATTTCGGTGGACCTGTCGGTAGGCGGGCGCTTGCCGGCCTATTGCACGTCGATGGGGCGGATTCTGCTGGCCGCGCTGGATGACACGTCGCTGGGCGAGTACCTCGATCACGCCGAATTGCAGGCCAAGACCAGTCGTACGATCCACACCCCCCAGGCATTGCTCGAATGCCTGCAAGAGGTGCGACAGCAAGGCTGGTGCATCGTCGACCAGGAACTCGAGCAAGGGCTGCGGTCGATTGCGGTCCCGGTGTACGACGCCTCCGGCCAGGTGGTGGCGGCCCTCAATGTCAGCACCCACGCCGGGCGAGTCAGCCGCAATGAGCTGGAACAGCGTTTCCTGCCCGGTCTGCTGAGTGCCAGTCGCGACCTCAGTACCCAGCTGTTTACTTAAGCTGTTCGATAAACGCACGGAGTTGCGCTTGGCGAATTGACGCTGTTTCCCGTGGATCATTAATGTCGCGACTGCGTCAGCCCCGGCTGGCCCCTTTTCGACTGCGATCCATGGAATAAAAATAATGAACCAGCCCCAGTCTGCTGTAGGCAACTGCCTCGACGTGCAGTCCTTCATCAATGCTCAACCCATTTCGCGCTACCAGTGGCGGGTGGTGATCCTGTGTTTCCTGATTGTCTTCCTCGACGGCCTCGATACCGCGGCCATGGGTTTCATCGCGCCGGCGCTGTCTCAGGATTGGGGAATCGATCGCGCCAGCCTTGGTCCGGTAATGAGTGCTGCGCTGATCGGCATGGTCTTCGGCGCGCTTGGATCGGGGCCTTTGGCCGACCGTTTCGGACGAAAAGTCGTACTGGTCGGGGCCGTACTTTTGTTCGGCGCCTTCAGCCTGGCCTCGGCCTACAGCAGCAATGTGGACCAGCTGTTGGTATTGCGCTTCCTGACTGGCCTGGGTTTGGGCGCCGGCATGCCGAATGCCACGACCCTGCTGTCGGAATACACCCCCGAGCGCAAAAAGTCCCTGCTGGTGACCAGCATGTTCTGCGGATTCAACCTCGGCATGGCCGGAGGTGGATTTATTTCGGCCAAGCTCATTCCGGCCTTTGGCTGGCACAGCCTGCTGCTGATCGGCGGGATTCTGCCGCTGATCCTCGCCGTCGTCTTGCTGCTCTGGCTGCCGGAATCGGCGCGCTACCTGGTGGTACGCAACCGCGGCACGGACAAAGTGCGCGAGGCACTGGCGCCGATTGACCCGACAGTGGTGGCCCAGGCGTCCAGCTTCAGCGTACCGGAACAGAAAACCGTGAAGGCGCGCAATGTGTTCGCGGTGATTTTCTCCGGCACCTACAGCATCGGCACCTTGCTGTTGTGGCTGACCTACTTCATGGGCCTGGTGATCGTTTACCTGCTGACCAGCTGGCTGCCGACGCTGATGCGTGACAGTGGCGCGAGCATGGAACAGGCCGCCTTCATCGGCGCGCTGTTCCAGCTTGGCGGTGTGTTGAGCGCGGTGGGTGTGGGCTGGGCGATGGACAGGTTCAATCCGCACAAGGTCATTGGCACTTTCTACCTGTTGGCCGGGGTGTTTGCCTACGCGGTAGGGCAGAGCCTGGGCAACATCGCGCTGTTGGCGACGCTGGTCCTGGTGGCCGGTATGTGCGTCAACGGTGCGCAATCGGCGATGCCGTCGCTGGCTGCGCGGTTTTATCCGACCCAGGGGCGGGCCACCGGGGTGTCGTGGATGCTCGGAATCGGCCGCTTCGGCGCCATCCTCGGGGCGTGGATGGGCGCGACGCTGTTGGGGCTGGGCTGGAACTTCGAGCAAGTGCTGACGGCGCTGGTGATTCCAGCGGCACTGGCAACCACGGCGGTGGTGATCAAGGGCATGGTCAGCCATGCGGATGCGACCTGAGCGTCTGACTCAGCATCTCTGGTGGCTTTGATGGCCTCTTCGCGAGCAGGCTCGCTCCCACAAGGGTAAGTGTGATCCTTGTGGGAGCGAGCCTGCTTGCGAAGCTTTTGGGGATCGGTAGCCAGACAACAATGTGTTCGATAAACGAACACTCAGTCGATTATCGGATTGTTTGGCGTTTTCCGCAGGCTTAACCTTCAGTCATTCCGGCGCTGCGCATCGGCGCCTTCTTCCACTGTCGGTTAACAATAAACGGGAGCCTGCCCCAATGGCTGAAATCCTTTCGCTGCACGACGCGGTGAAGCAATTCGTAAACGACGGCGATACGGTCGCGCTCGAAGGCTTTACCCACCTGATCCCGACGGCGGCGGGTCACGAAATCATTCGTCAGGGCAAAAAAGATCTGACCCTGGTACGGATGACCCCTGACCTGATCTACGACCAGTTGATCGGCGCCGGTTGTGCCCGCAAGCTGATTTTTTCCTGGGGCGGCAACCCGGGTGTCGGCTCCCTGCATCGTCTGCGTGACGCCGTAGAGAAGCAGTGGCCCCATGCGATGGAAATCGAAGAACACAGCCACGCCGACCTGGCCAATGCCTATGTCGCCGGTGCTTCCGGCCTGCCGTTCGCGGTGCTGCGTGCCTACGCCGGTTCCGACTTGCCGAAGGTCAACCCGCTGATCAAATCCGTCACCTGCCCGTTCACTGGCGAAGTGCTGGCCGCCGTGCCTTCGGTACGCCCGGACATTACCGTGATCCACGCGCAGAAAGCCGATCGCAAGGGCAACGTACTGCTCTGGGGCATCCTCGGTGTGCAGAAAGAAGCTGCGTTGGCCGCCAAGCGCTGCATCGTCACCGTTGAAGAGATCGTCGACGACCTCAATGCACCAATGAACGCCTGCGTGCTGCCGACCTGGGCCTTGAGCGCGGTTTGCCATGTACCTGGCGGTGCGCATCCGTCCTACGCCCACGGTTACACCGAACGCGACAACCGTTTCTACCAGGCCTGGGACCCGATTGCCCGCGACCGTGAAACCTTCACCGCGTGGATCAACGAATACATCCATGGCAGCGCTGACTTCAGCGAGTTCCAGGCCAAACTGGCCGCCGCTTCGGAGGCGAAGTAATGACTTACACCACCAATGAAATGATGACCGTCGCCGCTGCCCGTCGCTTGAAGAACGGTTCGGTGTGCTTCGTCGGTATCGGCCTGCCATCGAAAGCGGCCAACCTGGCTCGCCTCACGTCCTCTCCGGACGTGGTCCTGATCTACGAATCGGGTCCGATCGGTGCAAAGCCGAGTGTATTGCCACTGTCGATCGGTGACGGTGAGTTGGCGGAAACCGCTGACACCGTGGTGCCGACCGGCGAGATTTTCCGTTACTGGCTGCAGGGCGGGCGTATTGACGTCGGCTTCCTGGGGGCGGCGCAAGTCGACCGTTTCGGCAACATCAACACCACCGTGGTGGGCGATTACCACGCGCCGAAAGTGCGTCTGCCAGGCGCCGGCGGCGCGCCGGAAATTGCCGGTTCCGCCAAGAGCGTGCTGATCATCCTCAAACAGTCGGCGCGCTCCTTCGTCGACAAACTCGACTTCATCACTTCGGTCGGCCATGGCGAGGGCGGTGATTCACGCAAGCGTCTCGGCCTGCCGGGCGCCGGTCCGGTCGGGATCATCACCGACCTGTGCATCATGGAGCCGGAGGAGGGCACCCACGAATTCGTGGTCACCGCATTGCACCCGGGCGTAACCCGCGAGCAAGTGGTGGCTGCCACCGGCTGGGCGATTCGCTTTGCCGACCAGGTAGAACAAACTGCCGAGCCAACGGAAGTCGAACTGACCGCGCTGCGCGACCTCGAAGCCCGTACCGCTGCCGCACACGGCCAAGCCCCCGGAGAAGCGTGATGCGTGACGTTTATATCTGCGATGCCATTCGTACCCCCATCGGCCGTTTCGGCGGTGGCTTGTCGACGGTGCGTGCCGACGATCTGGCGGCCGTGCCGATCAAGGCCTTGATGGAGCGCAATCCGTCGGTGGACTGGAGCGCCGTGGACGAGGTGTTCCTCGGCTGCGCCAACCAGGCCGGCGAAGACAACCGCAACGTCGCGCGCATGGCACTGCTGCTGGCCGGCCTGCCGGAAACCATTCCCGGTGTGACCCTCAATCGTCTTTGCGCTTCGGGCATGGACGCCATCGGCACCGCGTTCCGCGCGATCGCCAGCGGCGAGATGGAGCTGGCAATTGCCGGTGGCGTCGAATCGATGTCCCGTGCGCCGTTCGTGATGGGCAAGGCCGACGCGGCGTTTTCGCGCAACATGAAGCTCGAAGACACCACCATCGGCTGGCGTTTCATCAACCCGCTGATGAAAGCCCAGTACGGCGTGGACGCGATGCCGCAGACCGCCGACAACGTGGCTGATGATTACAAGGTCTCCCGCGAAGATCAGGACGCCTTTGCCTTGCGCAGTCAGCAGCGCACCGCCGCCGCGCAAGCCGCCGGGTTCTTCGCCGAAGAAATCGTTGAAGTGCGGATCGCCCACAAGAAGGGTGAAACCGTGGTCAGCCAGGACGAGCATCCTCGCGCCGACACCACCCTGGAAGCCCTGGCCCGACTCAAACCGGTCAACGGCCCTGACAAGACTGTCACCGCCGGTAATGCTTCCGGTGTGAACGACGGCGCCGCCGCATTGATCCTGGCTTCGGCCGAAGCGGTGAAAAAGCACGGCCTGACCGCTCGCGCCAAGGTGCTGGGCATGGCCAGCGCCGGTGTCGCCCCACGCGTCATGGGGATTGGCCCGGTCCCGGCGGTGCGTAAACTGATCGAGCGCCTCGGTGTGGCGGTCAGCGATTTCGATGTGATCGAACTCAACGAAGCCTTCGCCAGCCAGGGCTTGGCGGTGCTGCGTGAACTGGGAATCGCGGACGACGCGGCCCAGGTCAACCCGAACGGTGGCGCGATTGCCTTGGGCCATCCATTGGGCATGAGCGGTGCGCGATTGGTGTTGACTGCATTGCATCAGTTGGAAAAAACCGGTGGCAAAAAAGGTCTGGCAACCATGTGCGTTGGTGTCGGTCAAGGTCTGGCCCTGGCGATCGAGCGCGTCTGACGCGCTCGAAGACTTACAAGAACTGAGGAATGCTTCATGACTGACAAGCCTGGTTACCGTCGCCCACAGGCGGGCACTCAGCCTGAGTACCTGCACCCGACCTATCAATCCACCAATCTGCGCTCGCCGTCCAAGCCGTTGGTGTTTCTGCCCCATTCGTTGTCGGAAATTACCGGCCCGACCGTAGGTGCCGAACGCATCAACGAGAAGGACAACGACCTGACCGCTCAGCACGAGGGGCAGCCACAGGGTGAGCGCATCCTCATTCACGGCCGCGTGCTCGATGAAAACGGTCTGCCGGTGCCGGGGATTCTGGTGGAGATCTGGCAGGCCAACGCCGCCGGTCGCTATGCACATGCCCGCGACCTGCACGACGCGCCGCTGGACCCGAACTTCACCGGCACCGGCCGCACCGTGACCGACGCCGATGGCTGGTATCAGTTCCAGACCATCAAGCCCGGCGCCTATCCGTGGGGCAACCACCACAACGCGTGGCGCCCGGCGCACATTCACTTCTCGTTGTTCGGGCCGAGCATCCTGACGCGCCTGGTGACGCAGATGTATTTCCCGGGCGACCCGCTGCTGGCGTACGACCCGATTTACAATTGCGTGCCCGATACCAGCGCCAAAGAGCGGTTGATCGCCACGTTCGACCTGGAAAAAACCATCCCTTCCTATGCCCTCGGTTATCGCTGGGACATCGTATTGCGCGGCCGCGATGCCACGCCGATGGAGAAATAAGATGACGCTGACTGCGACCACGTCCCACACCGTCGGGCCGTACTACCACATCGGCCTGACCTGGCTGAACCGCGAAAACCTGGCCGTCGAGCAAACCCTGGGCGAGCGCGTGGCGATCACCGGGCAAGTGGTCGACGGCAATGGCGACATCGTCAACGACGCGATGCTGGAAGTCTGGCAGGCCAACGCCGCCGGCAAGTATGACCACCCGGAAGATGACCAGGACAAACCCCTGGACCCGAACTTCGAAGGTTTTGGTCGGGTACCGGTGGATGCCGAAGGGCGTTTTCGCTTCACCACCATCAAGCCGGGCACGGTCGAGGGGCTCAAAGGCACCACCCAGGCACCACACCTGGTGGTGCTGGTGTTTGCCCGTGGCCTGGTGAAGCACTTGCTGACGCGGATCTACTTTGATGGCGAGGCGGCCAACATCGATGACCCGCTGCTGGAGTGCGTGCCGGCCGAGCGTCGCGCTACGTTGATGGCGAAAAAGGATGCGTCGGGTGTGTACCAGTGGAACGTGGTTCTGCAGGGCACCGATGCCGAGACGGTGTTCTTCGATTACTGATCGAACACCGCAAAAAAACTGTGGGAGCGAGCCTGCTCGCGAAAGCGGTGTATCAGACAACATTGATATCGACTGATATGACGCCTTCGCGAGCAGGCTCGCTCCCACAGGGGTACGTATTGCTGATGTATCTGTGGAACGGGACTATTGCAAAGTGTGTCTAGACTCTCATTGTCCCCATTGAGTGAACAAAACAATGACAACGCCTACAGCTCCTGCTGCTCTCTATACGGGCGAAGAACGCAGCAAGCGGATCTTTGCCATCGTCGGTGCTTCTTCCGGCAACCTGGTCGAGTGGTTCGACTTCTACGTCTACGCCTTCTGTGCGATCTATTTCGCCCCGGCCTTTTTCCCGTCCGATAACCCCACGGTGCAATTGGTCAATACCGCCGGCGTGTTCGCTGCCGGGTTCCTGATGCGGCCGATTGGCGGCTGGATTTTCGGGCGGGTGGCGGACAGGCACGGGCGCAAGAACTCGATGCTGATCTCGATTCTGATGATGTGCTTCGGCTCGTTGCTGATCGCCTGTCTGCCGACCTACAACAGTATCGGAGTCTGGGCACCGCTCCTGTTGCTGTTCGCCCGCTTGCTGCAAGGTTTGTCGGTGGGTGGAGAATACGGCACGACCGCCACTTACATGAGCGAAGTGGCGCTCAAGGGCCAGCGCGGGTTCTTCGCATCGTTCCAGTACGTGACCCTGATTGGTGGTCAGTTGCTGGCGGTGTCGCTGGTGGTGATCCTGCAACAGTTCCTCAATGAGGACGAATTGCGTGCCTATGGCTGGCGGATTCCGTTTGTGGTCGGTGCCATGGCGGCGTTGGTTTCGCTGTATTTGCGTCGTTCGCTCAAAGAAACCACCAGCAAGGAAATGCGCGAAAACAAGGACGCCGGCAGCATCAGCGCGCTGTTTCGCGACCATAAAGCCGCGTTCATCACCGTACTGGGCTACACCGCCGGTGGCTCGCTGATTTTCTATACCTTCACCACGTACATGCAAAAGTACCTGGTGAACACTGCCGGCATGCCGGCCAAGACCGCCAGCTACATCATGACCGGCGCGCTGTTCTTCTATATGTGCATGCAGCCGATCTTCGGCATGCTCGCCGACAAGATCGGCCGGCGTAACTCGATGCTTTGGTTCGGTGCCCTCGGCACGCTGTTCACCGTGCCGATCCTGCTGAGCCTGAAAAGTGTCAGCAGTCCGTTCCTCGCTTTTGTATTGATTACCCTGGCCCTGGCGATCGTCAGTTTCTACACCTCGATCAGCGGCTTGGTGAAAGCCGAAATGTTCCCGCCCGAGGTGCGTGCACTGGGCGTTGGCCTGGCGTATGCGGTGGCGAATGCGATCTTCGGTGGCTCAGCGGAGTATGTGGCCTTGAGCCTGAAGGCCGTGGGCATGGAAAACTCCTTCTACTGGTACGTGACCGTGATGATGGCGATAGCGTTCCTGTTCAGCCTGCGTCTGCCGAAACAGGCGAAGTACCTGCATCACGATCTTTGATCTCACGCGCGGGCCGCAGCGGCCCGCGCCTTCAGGAATTGTTTATGAACCAGCGACCGGGCAATCAATTGTTCGATGCCTATTTCACTGCCCGCGATATGCGTGAGGTGTTCTGCGATCAGGGCCGGGTCCAGGCCATGCTCGATTTCGAGGCGGCATTGGCCCGGGCCGAAGCCCGGGTCGGGTTGATCCCCTCGAGTGCTGTCGCGCCGATCGAGGCCGCTTGCAGCGCCGGGCTATATGACTTCGTCGCGTTGGGCGAGGCGATTGCCGTCGCGGGTAACTCGGCGATTCCATTGGTCAAGGCTCTGGGCAAACAGATTGCTTCGCACAATGCCGAGGCTGAGCGTTACGTGCATCTGGGCGCGACCAGTCAGGATGTGATGGACAGCGGCCTGGTATTGCAACTGCGTCGCGCACTGGAACTGATCGAAAGTGATCTGGCGCAACTGGGCCAAACCCTTGCGGCGCAGGCCCGACGTTATGCGGCGACGCCGCTGGCCGGGCGCACCTGGTTGCAGCATGCAACGCCGGTCACCCTGGGCATGAAAATCGCGGGTTGGCTGGGGGCGGTGACGCGCAGTCGCCAGCGCTTGGCCGAACTCAAGCCGCGGCTGCTGGTGCTGCAGTTTGGCGGTGCGTCCGGAACCCTGGCGGCCCTGGGTGAACAGGCCATGCCGATTGCCCGTGCACTGGCTGAAGAACTGCAACTGACCTTGCCCGAACAGCCGTGGCACACCCAGCGCGATCGCGTGGTGGAGTTCGCTGCCGCACTCGGTCTGATCGCCGGCAGTCTCGGCAAACTGGGTCGTGACATCAGCCTGTTGATGCAAACCGAGGCCGCCGAAGTGTTCGAACCCTCGGCGCCGGGCAAGGGCGGTTCTTCGACCATGCCGCACAAGCGCAATCCAGTGGGCGCGGCGGTGCTGATCGGCGCGGCGACGCGTGTCCCCGGCCTGCTCTCGACGCTGTTCAGCGCCATGCCCCAGGAGCACGAACGCAGCCTCGGCCTGTGGCATGCCGAGTGGGAAACCCTGCCGGAGATTTGCTGCCTGGTGTCGGGCAGCCTGCAGCAAGCGCTGTTGATTGCGCAGGGGCTGGAAGTGGATGCCGCGCGCATGACCCGCAACCTCGATTTGACCCAGGGCCTGGTGCTCGCCGAAGCGGTGAGCATCGTCCTGGCCCAACGGGTCGGCCGCGATACCGCGCATCATCTGCTGGAGCAATGCTGCAAACGCGCCGTGGCTGAACAACGTCACCTGCGTGCAGTCCTCGGCGACGAACCGCAAGTGACCGCCGAACTGTCGGCGGCTGAACTCGATCATCTGCTGGACCCCGCCCATTACCTCGGCCAGGCGAAAAACTGGGTCGAGCGGGCGGTGGCCGAACATTCTGCATTGACTGCCTGAAGGAGACTTGCTGTGGCTTTTGTACAACTCGCCGAGGGCGAACTGCATTACCAACTCGATGGACCGGTCGACGCGCCAGTGCTGGTGCTGTCCAACTCCCTGGGCACCGACCTGCACATGTGGGATGCGCAGATCCCGGCGTTCACCGAGCATTTTCGCGTGTTGCGTTTTGACACCCGTGGTCACGGCCAATCGCTGGTGACGCCGGGCCCGTACAGCATCGAGCAACTGGGCCGCGACGTGCTGGCGTTGCTGGATGCGCTGCACATCGAGCGTGCGCATTTCTGTGGATTGTCCATGGGCGGCCTGATCGGCCAGTGGCTGGGCATCAATGCCGGCGAGCGCCTGAACAAGCTGATCGTGTGCAACACCGCGGCGAAAATCGGCGATCCGTCGGTGTGGGATCCGCGCATTGAAATGGTGCTGCGCGACGGTCAGGCGGCCATGGTTGCCCTGCGCGATGCATCGATTGCCCGCTGGTTCACCCCGGATTTTTCCGAGGCCAATCCGGCGGCGGCCAAGAAAATCACCGACATGCTCGCGGCCACTTCGCCTGAAGGTTACGCGGCCAACTGCGCGGCGGTGCGCGATGCCGATTTCCGCGAGCGGTTGTCCTCGATCAAGGCACCGCTGCTGGTGATCGCCGGCGCTCAGGATGCGGTGACGCCGCCGTCCGGCGGGCACTTCATTCAGGAACGAGTGCCAGGCGCCGAGTACGCCGAGTTCTATGCGGCGCACTTGTCCAACGTCCAGGCAGGCAACGCGTTCAGCGAGCGTGTGCTGGCGTTTCTGTCGGCTGAGTGAGGGTTTTCCCGTGGATGAGAAACAACGTTACGACGAGGGCATGGAAGTCCGCCGCGCGGTACTGGGCGACGCCCACGTCGACCGCAGCCTGAATACCCTGACCGAGTTCAACTCGGAGTTTCAGGAGATGATCACCCGCCACGCCTGGGGTGACATCTGGACCCGCCCGGGCCTGCCGCGCCACACCCGCAGCCTGATCACCATCGCCATGCTGATCGGCATGAACCGCGAAGGCGAACTCAAACTGCACTTGCGTGCCGCCGCCAACAACGGCGTGAGCCGTGGCGAGATCAAGGAAGTGATCATGCAGAGTGCGATCTACTGCGGGATCCCGGCGGCCAATGCGACCTTCCACCTGGCGGAGTCGGTGTGGGATGAGTTGGGGGTTGAGTCGCGGGAGTAGATCCGGCGATTTTTTGTTGTCTGATTTGACGCCTTCGCGAGCAGGCTCGCTCCCACAAGGATTGCGGTGATCTTTGTGGGAGCGAGCCTGCTCGCGAAAGCGGTGGTGAGTCTTACAACAGGCTGATCGGATAGCTGATGATCAGGCGGTTTTCATCGAACTCGTTGTTGCTGTAGTCGCGACGCATGGTCGAGTTGCGCCATTTCAGGTTCAGGTCTTTCAGCGCACCGCTCTGTACGGTGTAGCCCAGTTCCGATTCACGCCCCCATTCCTTGCCGTCAGTGATGCTGCCGGTGTGCACGTTGTCGCCACTGATGTAGCGGTTCATCAGGGTCAGGCCCGGTACGCCGAGGGTGGCGAAGTTGTAGTCGTGGCGTACTTGCCATGAGCGTTCCCGGGCGTTGTCGTAGCTGGAGTTGTAGCTGTCGTTGGCCAGGGTGCCGCCGCTGGTGCCGTTGACCCGCATCCAGGCATTGTCGCCAGTGAGTTTTTGCAGGCCTACGTAGAAGGTGTTGCCGCCGTATTTGGCTGAGAACAAGCCGTACAGGGTTTTGTTGTCCAACTCGCCGGCCCGGGCGCTGCCGTCATCCTTGCCATGGAAGAAACCCAGGTTGGCGCCCAGGGTCCAGTCGCCAAGCGGTTGGCTGTGGATCAAATTGACGAATTGCTGGCTGTAGATGTCCTTGAGTTCGGCATTCCACAGGCCTATCTGGGTACGTTTGTCGTTGAACACGTACTCGCCACCCTGGAAGTTGAAACGGTCAGAGGTGAACGCGGGTTTACCCGTCATCGACATGTCGCCCATGCTGCTGTCGTCGCGTGGGCTGTTCTGGCGGAACTGGCCGCCGTAGAGCGTCAGGCCATTGATTTCCTTCGAGGTGATCTGGCCGCCACGGAAGGTTTGCGGCAGCGAGCGGCCGTCGTCCGAGCGCAGGATCGGCAACACCGGCATCCACTCGCCAACCTTGATTTCGGTCTGCGACAGCTTGGCCTTGAACGCCACGTTGGTGCGGCCGAAATTGTCCGCCGGGCGGCCGTCATGATCCAGCGGCAGCAGTTGCGTACCACCGGTGCCTTTGCCGCCGTCGAGCTTCACCGAATACAAACCGAGCACATCCATACCGAACCCGACAGTGCCCTGGGTGAACCCGGACTTGGCGTCGAGGATGAAACTCTGCGTCCATTCTTCAGCCTTGCCCTGGGCCTTGGTCGGGTTGGTGAAGTTGCGGTTGATGTAGAAGTTGCGCAGGTTCAGGTTGACCTTGGCGCCTTCGACAAAACCCGGCTCTTCGGCACAGGCGGGCAGGGCCGCGCTGGCCAGGGCGGCGGCGATCAGGCTGGGAACGAAATACTGCGCGGTGGAAGACGACATGGGCTGGGGACTCTCTGATTCTTGGGGATGAAGCGGGGGTGACGCCGCAACCCTGGGTTGCAGACGGATATTCGAAATCAGCACAAACGAAGCGGATCAGCCGGAGAGGGCGGGGCGCGGGGGCATGGTGGCGAACCTGTTGTTATTGGTGTTGTGGTTCGGATGGTGAATTGAATGTACTAGATGGTTCAATCGTAAAAAGCGGGTTTTGGGCGATTATCGAACGCAAGATTGACCGGTGTTTTTGTATTGTTTGTACTGGCCCCTTCGCGAGCAGGCTCGCTCCCACAGTGAACCCGGTTCCTTCAGAAAGAATGCGATCCATTGTGGGAGCGAGCCTGCTCGCGAAGGGGTCATAAAAGACAACACAAATTTTCAGGCAGCCAACAAAAAGCCCACCAATCGGTGGGCTCCTTGTTTCTCAGCGCTATCAGAAATACTTCATCTTCGGCGCTTCTTCCTTCAACGGCTCGATCTTCGCCGTCTGTTCGTTCCAGCCACCGCCCAGGGCCTTGTACAGGTTGACCTGGCTGACCAGTTGCGCCAGACGATCGGTGATCAGCACCTGTTGCGCACTGAACAGCTGACGCTGGGCATCGAGGAAGGTCAGGTTGCTGTCGACACCGATGAGGTAGCGACGCTCGGCCAGGCGATAGTATTGCTGGTTGGCACTGACGAAATCCTTCTGTGCCTGCAACTGCTGGACGTAGGTCTGGCGAGCGGCCAGGCCGTCGGCGACTTCCTGGAAGGCCGTTTGAATGGACTTCTCGTAGTTCGCCACGCCGATGTCTTTCTGGATTTTCGAGTAATCCAGGCTGGCGCTCAGGGCGCCGGCGTTGAAGATCGGCAGGTTGATCTGCGGCTGGAACAGCCAGGTACCCGAACCGCCCTTGAACAGACCGGACAGGTCCGGGCTCAGGGTGCCGGCATTGGCCGTCAGGCTGATGCTCGGGAAGAATGCTGCCCGCGCCGCGCCGATGTTGGCGTTGGCGGCCTTGAGGTTGTACTCGGCCTGGAGGATGTCCGGACGACGATGCAGCAGGTCCGACGGCAGGCCGGGCGGAACGTCGCTCAGCAGGTCGTCGTCAAGCGGTTTGGCCGCTTGCAGGTTGGCCGGGATGCCGGTGCCGAGCAGCAGCACCAGGCTGTTCTCGTCCTGGGCGACCTGACGGGTGTACTTGGCCAGTTGTGCACGGGCGTTTTCCACCGAGGTGCGCGACTGTGCCAGGTCCAGGGCCGAGGCGACGCCGACTTCGTTGCTGCGGGCGGTGAGCTTGTAGCTTTCCTCGAAGGTGGCCAGGGTCTCCTGGGTCAGCTTGTACAGCTCCTTGTCGGCCTGCCAGGTCAGGTAGGCATTGGCCACGCTGGCCACCAGGCTGATCTGTGTACTGCGGCGGCCTTCTTCCGTAGCGAAGTACTTCTGCAGGGCTTCTTCGTTCAGGCTGCGAACCCGACCGAACAGGTCGAGTTCATAGGCGCTGACCCCGACCGTGGCCGAGTAGGAACTGACGACGCCCGACTGCCCCGTTTGCGAGGAGTTTTCCGGAACCCGCTGGCGGCTACCGGTGCCATTGGCCGACACGGCCGGGAACAGGTCGGCGCGAGAGATGCGGTACTGCGCCGCAAACGCGTCGATGTTCAGGGCCGCGACACGCAGGTCACGGTTGTTTTCCAGGGCAACCTGGATCAGCTGTTGCAGCGCCGGGTCATGGAAAAACTGCTTCCAGCCCTGCTCGGCCGCCGCTTGCGCCGGTGCCTGGGCCGGCGAGTACGCCAGGCCCTGCGGGTACTGGCTCGCCACCGGTGCTTCGGGCTGCTGATAATCAGGTATCAGCGAGCAGCCACCAAGCACGAAGGCGGCGACTGCCAGAGAGAGTAGCGACTTGCTCATTAGCCAGCCTCTTTAGAAGTTTCAGTGGCGTCATCCTGGTCGACGTTTTTGCGCTGGCCAATGGACGACACGGTGACGAAAAACAGCGGGACCCAGAAGATCGCCAGCACAGTGGCGGTGATCATACCGCCGATCACGCCGGTGCCGATTGCATGTTGGCTACCGGAACCTGCGCCCGTGGATATCGCCAGTGGTACCACACCGAGGACGAAGGCGAGCGAGGTCATGATGATCGGTCGCAGACGCATGCGGCAGGCTTCGATCGCCGCATCGCGCAGGCTACGCCCTTGTTCGTGCAGTTCCTTTGCAAATTCGACAATCAGAATGGCGTTTTTCGCCGCCAGACCGATAGTCGTCAACAGACCTACCTGGAAGTACACGTCGTTGGACAAACCGCGCAGGCTGGTGGCCATCAGCGCACCGATGATCCCCAGCGGTACCACCAACATGACCGCGATCGGAATCGACCAGCTTTCATACAACGCCGCCAGGCACAGGAACACCATCAGCAGCGACAGAGCGTAAAGCGCTGGCGCTTGCGAACCGGACAGGCGTTCTTCGTACGACAGGCCGGTCCAGGAAATACCGACACCCGCCGGCAGTTTCCTGGCAATGGCTTCGACTTCGAGCATCGCTTCACCGGTGGAATAGCCTGGCGCCGGGGCACCGAGGATTTCCATCGCTTCCACGCCGTTGTAGCGGGCCAGTTTCGGCGAACCGTAGATCCACTCGCCCTTGGCGAACGCCGAGAACGGAACCATGGTGCCGGCGCTGTTGCGCACGTACCACTTCTGCAGGTCTTCAGGGCCCATGCGAGAGCCTGGCTTGCCTTGCACGTAAACCTTCTTCACCCGACCACGGTCGATGAAGTCGTTGACGTAGCTACTGCCCAGGGCAATCGACAGGGTGTTGTTGATGTCGGCGATGGTAACGCCCAGGGCACTGGCCTTCTCGTCATCGATTTCCAGCTGGTACTGCGGTTCGTCGTTCAGGCCGTTGGGACGTACCTGACTCAGAATCTTGCTTTGCGCGGCCATACCGAGGAACTGGTTGCGTGCTTCCATCAGTTTTTCGTGACCGATACCGGCGCGGTCCTGCAGGAACACGTCGAAACCGGTGGCGTTACCCAGTTCCAGTACCGCCGGTGGCGCGAAGGCGAACACCATGGCATCGCGGAAGGTGAAGAAGTGCTGCTGGGCACGGGCCGCCACCTTGAACACGTTGTTCTCGGCGTTACGTTCGTCCCAAGGCCTGAGCATGATGAACGCCATGCCCGAACTCTGGCCACGGCCGGCGAAGTTGAAGCCGGTCACGGTAAACACCGAGTTCACCGCATCGCCTTCGCCACCATCCTTGCCAGGGCGCAGGAGGAACTCACGCATTTCATCGACGACCACCTGGGTGCGCTGGGACGTCGAACCGGCCGGGGTTTGTACCTGGGCGAACAGTACACCCTGGTCTTCTTCCGGCAGGAACGCCGTTGGAATACGAGTGAACAGCCAGATCATGCCAACCACGATCAGCAGGTACGCCAGCAGATACGGGATCTTGCGCTGCAGGATATTGCCGACACCGCGCTCGTAGCTGCGTACGCCACGGTCGAAGTTGCGGTTGAACCAGCCGAAGAAGCCGCGTTTCGGGGTGCCGTGCTCGCCTTTCGGAATCGCCTTGAGCATGGTCGCGCAGAGCGCCGGGGTAAAGATCAGGGCAACCAGTACCGACAGGGCCATGGCCGAGACGATGGTGATCGAGAACTGCTTGTAGATCACACCGGTGGAGCCGCTGAAGAACGCCATTGGCAGCAGAACCGCCGACAGCACCAGGGCGATACCGACCAGTGCGCCCTGGATCTGACCCATGGACTTCTTGGTGGCCTCCTTGGGGGACAGGCCTTCCTCGCTCATCACCCGTTCGACGTTTTCCACCACGACGATGGCGTCGTCCACCAGCAAGCCGATGGCCAACACCATACCGAACATGGTCAGGGTGTTGATGCTGAAGCCGGCTGCCGCGAGGATGCCGAACGTACCGAGCAATACCACCGGCACGGTCATGGTGGTGATCACCGTGGCGCGGAAGTTCTGCAGGAACAGGAACATCACCAGGAAGACCAGCACGATCGCTTCGACCAGGGTTTCAACCACGCCCTTGATCGACTCGGTCACCACCGGGGTAGTGTCATACGGGAACACCACTTCCATCCCTTGCGGGAAGAACGGCTTGAGGCTGTCGATGGTGGCGCGCAGGGCCTTGGCGGTATCCAGAGCGTTGGCGCCAGTGGCCAGTTTCACCGCCAGACCGGAAGCCGGGGCACCGTTGAACTGGGCGTTGATGCTGTAGTTCTCACCCCCCAGGCCGACTTCGGCAACATCTTTCAGGCGAACCTGGGAACCGTCCTTGTTGACCTTGAGCAGGATCTTGTCGAATTGCTCCGCGGTCTGCAGACGGGTCTTGCCAATGATCGTCGCGTTCAACTGCGTGCCGGGCAGGGCAGGCAGGCCGCCGAGCTGGCCGGACGACACCTGGACGTTTTGCGCGGCGATTGCGGTCTTGACGTCGATCGGGGTCAGGTTGAAGTTGTTCAACTTGGCCGGGTCGAGCCAGATTCGCATGGCGTACTGCGAGCCGAACACCTGGAAGTCGCCGACACCGGCGGTCCGGGAGATCGGGTCCTGCATGTTCGACACGATGTAGTTGGACAGGTCGTCCTTGGTCATGCTGCCGTCACGCGACACCACGCCGATCACCAACAGGAAGTTCTTCACCGCCTTGGTGACGCGGATACCCTGCTGTTGCACTTCTTGCGGCAGCAACGGGGTGGCCAGGTTCAGCTTGTTCTGCACCTGAACCTGTGCGGTGTCGGAGTTGGTGCCTTGCTCGAAGGTCGCGGTAATGGTCATGGTGCCGTCGGAGTTACTTTCCGACGAGACATAACGCAGGTTGTCGATACCGTTGAGCTGTTGCTCGATCACCTGAACCACGGTGTCCTGTACCGTTTGCGCCGAAGCACCCGGGTAGGTCACGGAGATGGCGATCGCAGGAGGCGCAATGCTCGGGTACTGGTTGATCGGCAACCGGAGGATCGATAGTGCTCCGACCAACATGATCACCAGGGCAATTACCCAGGCGAAAATCGGACGGTCGATAAAGAATCTTGACATGGTTTACTCCCCTTTGCCGCCGGAGGCTGTGTCAGCTGCCTGGGCGGGGGCCGGGTTCTTTACGGCTACGTTGGTCGCTTCACTGGCCTTGACTTCGATGCCAGGCTTGACGAATTGCAGACCTTCGGTGATCAGGCGATCGCCGGCCTTCAGGCCGTCTTCGATCAGCCACTGGTTACCGACGGTGCGGTTGGCCTTGAGGTGACGCAGTTCGACCTTGTTGTCCGGGCCGACAACCAGTGCGGTCGGCGTACCTTTGAGGTCGCGGGTCACGCCTTGCTGCGGGGCCAGGATCGCCGCGCTGTTCACACCGGCCAGCAACTTGGCGTGCACGAACATGCCAGGCAGAAGCGTGTGGTCAGGGTTCGGGAAAATGGCGCGCAGGGTGACGGAACCGGTGGTCTGGTCAACCGAGATTTCGGAGAACTCCAGCTTGCCGTCCAGCTTGTACTCGCTGCCGTCTTCGAGGGTCAGCTTGACCGAGGCCGCGTTGTCGCCGGCTTTTTGCAGGCGACCGCTTTCCAGCTCACGGCGCAATTGCAACAGCTCGACCGAGGACTGCGTCACGTCGACGTAGATCGGGTCGATTTGCTGAATCACCGCCATTGCATCGACCTGGGCATTGCTGACCAGTGCGCCTTCGGTCACCGAGGAACGGCCGATGCGGCCGGTCAACGGGGCATAGACCTTGGTGTAGCGCACGTTGATCTGGGCCGATTGCAGCGCAGCTTCCGATTGCAGGCGGTTGGCCAAAGCGGTGTCGTATTCCTGGCGGCTTACGGCTTGTTCGTCGACCAGTTGCTTGTAGCGGTCGGAAATCGACTTGGTCGAACGCAGGTTGGCTTCGGCGCTGGCGAGCGTGGCTTCATAGATCGAAGGGTCGATCTGATAGAGCTGCTGGCCGGCCTTGACGTCGCTGCCTTCCTTGAACAGGCGCTTGAGAATGATGCCGTTGACCTGCGGGCGCACTTCGGCAATGCGAAACGCACTGGTACGGCCGGGCAGATCGGATGTCAGGGTGAAGGCTTGCGGTTGCAGAGTCACGACGCCGACCTGAGGCGGTGGGGCGGCCGGTGCTGCCTCTTCCTTTTTGCATCCGCTGAGCAGCGATGCCAGGGCGACGGCGGCGACCAGAGCGGTAACAGCTGGCTTGAATTGCATGAAAATCCTCGGGTCAGGCGCGCAACGTGCGCACTAGAAAGGTGGAAGGTTGAAAAGTGTTTATCGGGTGGATAAGTAGCTTGCTAAGGAATATACTTACGTACATGGCTGTTTGTAAATACCCAGGCTGCGTATCAACGTCGCTACTCAGGCTCTTACACAAGCCGTTGAAAAGTTGGATTTGTAGACCGGGGACGAACCCCCAGAACGTTCGCCCCACTTTTACTCAGCTGATATCCAGACATCGCTGAAGCCCCCTGATTGAGGTTGTACTGCCATGGTCCGTCGTACCAAAGAGGAAGCTCAGGAAACCCGCGCGCAGATTCTCGTGGCGGCCGAAAAGGCCTTTTTCGAGCGAGGTGTGGCGCGTACGACCCTGGCGGACATCGCGACCCTGGCCGGCGTTACTCGCGGGGCCATCTACTGGCATTTCAGCAACAAGGCGGATCTGGTGCAGGCCATGCTCGACACCTTGCATGAGCCGCTGGAAGAAATGGCCAAGGCCAGCGAGAGCGAGGACGAACTCGATCCCCTGGGCTGCATGCGCAAGTTGCTGATTCATTTGTTTCATCAAATTGCGCTGGACCCGAAAACCCGACGCATCAATGAGATTCTGTTTCATAAGTGCGAATTCACCGATGAAATGTGCGACCTGCGCCAACAGCGCGTATCCGCCAGCCTCGAATGCAATCTGCGGATCGGCCTGGCCCTGAGTAATGCCGTGAATCGCGGCCAGTTGCCGGAAAACCTCGACACCGCCCGCGCCGCCATCAGCTTGCATGCCTATATAGATGGCATCCTGTACCAGTGGCTGCTGGCCCCCGACAGTTTCCAATTGCACACCGAAGCCGAGCGTTGGGTCGATACAGGGCTGGACATGCTGCGCTTGAGTCCCAGCCTGCGCAAATGAAACAAAATTCGTAATTTTTGCCGCGTGTGTCGACCGACGGCGTTTTTGTCACTCGATGTCCCGTAAAGGGGTGCTTTTATATACGCACCCTCGTCCGGATAACAGATAGCAAGCTCGGTATTTTGTAGGGATTTTGTGTCGAGGCTGCGAACGAGCCTGCGTCTGCCATGGTTATTTTCGCGACGCGGCGATGGCAGTTTGCCCGGGTGACTCACGATAGCGCCCGCCCGGGCTATGGATTCCTACTTGTTTATGCTCAGTTCAACGGTATAGCTGAATGGCGGCCTCGTCTGCTTTCGTGACGTGGTGACTTGGCACTGGTATTTTCCGCTTCCGGACGACTCCACCGTGCTCTGCCAGACAGGTTTATAGTCTGGCTCCAAAACGCCGTAACCCACCGGTGCCTCCATTCGGGTTTTCAATCGGCAGCGTTGACCATGAACTTCAAACTCCAGATTCAGTGCCACAGGTTCGACTTTGTTTCGGCGCGGCTGCCAGTTCGAAGAGTCGAGGGTAAAAGGTCGACTGTACGGGATATCAATAATTTCGTAGGTGCCAGGTCCGACATTGAACGTTATCAAGGGACCGTTGAGTGCAACCTCAAGGCCCGTGATGCTTTTTAATTTCATGGTGCCAAAAGTGTTGTTGGATACCTTAAGGGTGATGATCGTGTCGCTCATGCTGTTGGCGTTGAATGAGTAAAGCAATAACAAGACAAACGTGGTGGTGTTGAGCGTATTCATTTTTATTGTGCTCTTGGTAAGTTTGGTAATTGGGGCGGTGGCAGACTGAATAGACGAATGACTGTTTATTCGAGACTGAATTCGATACTCATGCTGTAGGGATATGACTTTTTCACTTCAAGAATTTCGGTTGAGCAGTCCGCGGCCTCGCTGCCCGTCGATTTGCCACTGCCTGACCAGTGAGGCACCCTCTCGACATCCCCGTCGTTGTTTTTCAGGCTGACTTCGATAGAAGCCGTGAACTGACATATCTTGTTGCCCGAGACATAGGAAAATGTCTCGCTCAGAACAGTCGCCTTGGCGAACTCGACAGAATTGAAGTATCCGGGGAAGTCTGCGGCAAACTCATCCTTGCCTTTGGCGGGTACATCGAAGTTGCTGATGGGGAATGGCGCGTCGCTCATTTTTTTGGACGGTGTCGCAACGCTCATTTTTTCAGTGGTGAGGTTTTTAAAGTAGTAGTGGATCGTGGTGGTATCCGGGTCCTCGGATAATGAAATTGTCTTGTAGTTGTCATTGTCTGCAGAGCAATAGTTGCATATGGCGAGGCCGAGCGTCAGTCCGCTGGCGAGGTTTTGAATAAAAGTTTGCATCGGCTTAAATCCATTTAAGTTGATGTTTGGTTTTTGGGGGTGCTGTGGATAATTGTTGATTGAGGAAAGGGGTTAATCAATGCGTAATAGTGAGTGAGTTATTAGTTTCTATTGCGTGGGGCGCGGCGAGTTATCAGTGGGTGTGTCATTCCAGGTCTGGACTATGAAAAAAGGCCTCGACTCTGGAGAGTGGAGGCCCTGAGATTCAAGGTCGAGCGACTTACAGCGTCGGGTAGTCGATGTAGCCGACCGGGCCCTTGGCGTAGAACAGTTCCGGACGCGCTTCGTTCAGCGCTGCGTCAGCCTGCAAACGTGCCGGCAGGTCTGGGTTGGCAATGAAAGGTACGCCGAAGGCGACTGCATCGGCCTTGCCACTGGCGAGCAACGCGTTGGCGCTGTCCTTGGTGAAACGCTCGTTGGCGATGTAAGGGCCACCGAAGGCTTCCTTGAGTTGTGGGCCAAGGCTGTCGGCGCCTTCTTTCTCCCGCGAGCAAATGAAGGCAATGCCACGCTTGCCCAGTTCGCGAGCGACGTAGGTGAAAGTTTCGGCCAGGTTGTCGTCGCCCATGTCATGCAGGTCGGCGCGTGGCGACAGGTGCACACCCACACGGCCAGCCCCCCAGATTTCGATGGCGGCGTCAGTCACCTCCAGCAGCAGGCGGGCACGGTTTTCCAGGGAGCCGCCGTAGTTGTCGGTGCGCTGGTTGGTGCTGCTTTGCAGGAACTGGTCGAGCAGGTAGCCGTTGGCGGCATGGATTTCCACGCCGTCGAAGCCGGCGGCCTTGGCGTTCTCGGCACCGACGCGGTAGGCGTCGACGATGTCGGCGATTTCAGCGGTTTCCAGGGCGCGCGGGACAGGGTAGTCGGCCAGCGGACGAACCAGGCTGACGTGGCCCTTTGGCTGGATGGCGCTCGGGGCGACAGGGGCTTCATCGTTCAGGTACAAGCCATGGGAAATGCGACCCACGTGCCACAACTGCAGGAAAATCTTGCCGCCCGCGCCATGGATAGCCTTGGTCACGTTGGCCCAGCCACGCACCTGATCGTTGGACCAGATGCCCGGGGTGTCCGGGTAGCCGACGCCCATCGGGGTGACCGAAGTGGCTTCGCTGAGGATCAGGCCGGCGGAGGCACGCTGTACGTAGTACTCGGCCATCAGCGCGTTCGGCACGCGGCCTTCGTCGGCGCGGCAGCGGGTCAGCGGCGCCATGATGATGCGGTTGGCCAACTCGAGGTCGCCCAGTTTGATCGGATCGAAAATAGTCGTCATTTAATGGCTCTCTTTTGCAGATCAGTTAGAGGTAGCAGGTGCCAGCTCGGGATTGCCGCTCTGACGGAAAGTGATCAGGGTCACCAGCAGGGCGAGTACCGCCAGTACCGCTGCCGCGAGCGGCACGCTGGTCAGGCCGAAGCCATGGGCGATCACGCTGCCGCCGACCCAGGCACCCAAGGCGTTGCCGATGTTGAAAGCGCCGATGTTCAGGGTCGACACCAGGTTCGGTGCGGCTTTGCCGAAGGTCACTACGTTCACTTGCAGCGCCGGTACGGCGGCAAAACACGCGGTGGCCCAGAGGAACAGGGTGATTTCGGTCGGGATCAGCGCGACGCTGGTCCAGGTCAGCACGGTGGACACCACCGCCATGGTGATGAACACACCGATCAGCGTCGCGGCCATGCCTTTGTCGGCCAGCTTGCCACCGATGATGTTGCCGACTGTCAGGCCCAGGCCGATGAGCATCAGGGTCCAGGTCACACCACGGGGCGAAACACCGGTGACTTCGCCGAGCAGCGGCGCAACGTAGGTGAACAGGGTGAACACCGAGGCGGCGAACAGTGCGGTCATGCTCAGGGACAGCCAGATGCCGCCGCCCTTGAGCGCGGCCAGTTCGGCACGCATGTCGAGTTTTTCCTCATCACGCTTGGCCGGCAGGAAACGGATCAGGCCGATCAGTGCAATCACGCCGATCACGGTCACGGCCCAGAAGGTCGAACGCCAGCCGGCTTCCTGGCCGAGGGCGGTGCCCAGCGGTACGCCGAGGACGTTGGCCAGGGTCAGGCCGGTGAACATCAGGGCCACGGCCGACGCGCGTTTGTTCGCAGGCACCAGGCCGGCGGCTACCACTGAACCGATGCCGAAGAAGGCGCCGTGGCACAGGGCGGTGACCACACGGGCGAACATCAGCACGTTGTAGTCACCGGCCACTGCGCAGAGCAGGTTGCCGATAATGAAGATGCCCATCAACGCTACCAGGGCTGCCTTGCGCGGCAGTCTGGCGGTGGCCAGCGCCATGAACGGCGCACCGATGGCCACGCCCAGGGCGTAACCGGTCACCAGCCAACCGGCACCGGGAATCGACACGCCGAGGTCCGCCGCCACGTTGGGCAGCAGGCCCATGATGACGAATTCGGTGGTGCCGATGGCGAAGGCGCTCAAGGCCAGGATGAGTAGCGAGAGGGGCATTGTTTAATTCCTGTTGAAGGCTCAGAGCTCTTTACTGAAGGTTTCGAGGAACGCCTGGATGGTTTCCTCGTTGCGTTTGAAGAAGTGCCACTGACCGACTTTGCGGCTGCTGATCAGGCCGGCGCGTTGCAGGGTCGCCAGGTGTGCGGACACCGTGGACTGCGACAGACCGCAACGTTGATCGATCTGCCCGGCGCAGACGCCGTGCTCGTTGCTGTGGGACTGGTCGGGAAATTCGACGGTCGGGTCCTTGAGCCAGTGCAGGATTTCTCGCCGTACTGGGTGTGCCAGGGCTTTTATTATTTCGTCGAGATTGATGGTCATGATGTGGGCTCGTGATGTGTAAAACGCTATATCGCGATGAGGCGAACTTTAAATCGGTATTTCGCGATATACAAATATGATTTGGCTCTGACCAGCTCACATTTCGGTATATCGGGTTATAACGATATGGTGAGTGTAACAAGACAAGGGGGCAGTGCTAAGCTGCGCCCATGAACTATCTCGCACATCTTCACCTCGGTGGCCAGCGTCCCGGCCAATTGCTCGGCAGTCTGTATGGCGATTTCGTCAAGGGACGGCTGCAAGGGCAGTTCGCTCCGGAAATCGAAGGCGCCATCCAGTTGCACCGCAGTATTGACATGTTCACCGATCGCCATCCGCTGGTGGACGTCGCGTTGTCACGCTTCTCCCTCACCCGTCGTCGCTACGCGGGGATCGTCCTCGACGTGTTTTTCGACCATTGCCTGGCCAGGGACTGGGCGCTGTATGCCGACCAGCCGCTGGAACTGTTCACTTCAGACGTGTACCGCGTTCTGTCCAGCGAACGACAACTGCCGGAGCGGCTGGCCAGGATTGCGCCACACATGGTGGCCAATGACTGGTTGGGTTCGTATCAGGAGTTCGAAGTGCTGGAGCAGGTGTTGCGCGGCATCTCGCGACGCCTGACCCGGCCGGAGGAACTGGCGGCGGCGATGCAGGAGTTGCGGCGGTTGTATGAACCGTTGAGCGAGGACTTCAGGTTGTTCTATCCGCAGCTTCAGGATTTTGCCCGGAACCACTCAACCCCCTGAAACCCCTGAACCCCTGTAGGAGCGAGCATGCTCGCGATAGCGGATTAACATTCAACGATGATGTTTAATGACAGACCGCTATCGCGAGCATGCTCGCTCCTACAGGGACGGTTATGCTGCGATGGCAGGGCGCACCGGTGCCCGCCGGGGTTCAACCTCGGCCCCGAACAACGCCTTCTGCACCGCCTGCTGCGCTTCGAACGCCAGTGCCGCACGTTCCCGGCCCTGACACTCGATGGGCTTGAGCAGGTGAATCTCCACGCCACCACGGTCATTGGCAAACAGACGCATCAAGTGCGAGAGCAGATCATCGTCGCCAATGAACGGCGCCAGCGCACAGGGTTCGCCGTCACGCACATAACGAATCGCCACCGGTTGCATCGCCACTTCGGAATCGATGGCGGCGGACAGCAGACGGCCATGGAAAGTACGCAGTGAACGGCCATCGGTGGTCGTGCCTTCCGGGAACATCAAGAGTGGGTAGGCCTGTTCCAGGTGGCGGGTCATCTGCTTGCGGATCAATTGGCTGTCACCCGAGCCACGGCGGATAAACAGGCTGCCGGCCTTGGCCGCCAACCAGCCGGCCACCGGCCAGGTGCGCACTTCGGCCTTGGACAGGAACGACAGCGGTGTGAGCATGCCCAGCAGCGGGATATCGGTCCAGGACACATGGTTGCTGACCCAGAGCATCGGTGCCTCCGGCAGCTCACCGTGGACGCTCACGTCAAAGGGCAGGGCATTGCTCAGGCGCGCCATGAAAAACCGCGACCAGCGCTGCCGGCGTGCCATCGAATGGGCGATGCCCAGGCGCTCGAACACTCCGAACACACTGGCCATGCCCAGGCCCAGCGTCACCACCATCAGCACCCGCGCGATTCGTGCGTACACCCGTAACCGCTTCATTACACGGCCGCCTTGAAGTGTTTGGCATAGCGCGGGCAGAGTTCATCGCGCTTGAGCAGGATGAACACGTCGGTGACCTGGAAGTCTTCGTCCCAGCATGGCTCGCCGCAGATCTTCGCGCCCAGGCGCATGTAGGCTTTGAGCAGCGGCGGCATTTCGGCAATCACGTTCGACGGGATGTCCAGGCTCGGCAGCGGATTTTTCGGTTCGGCGCGCAAGTGTTCGGTGCACAGGTAACGTTCGCGCAGACGCTGCATGATCGCGTGGGCCTGCACGCCGCCGTCCTGCATCGGAATGCTCGCGCAACCCATCAGGTAGCTGTAGCCGCCCTGGTTCAAGACTTCAGCCAGTTCGCCCCAGAGTACGGCGATGGTACCGCCGTTGCGATAGGCCGGGTCGACGCAGGTGCGACCGATTTCCAGGATCGGGCCTTGCAGGTGCACCAGGCCGTGGAGGCTGAATTCTTCTTCACTGTAGAATTTGCCCAGGCTGCTGGCAGCCGTGTGATCGAGCAAACGGGTGGTCGCCACCAGACGCCCGGTGTTCAAGTCGCGCACGCCGATGTGGGCGCAGTGAACGTCGTAGTCATCCATGTCCAGACCCAGCTCGGCACCCTTGAGTTTGGCGTTGAATTCGCCGCTGAACACGTTGAAGCGCAAGGCCTGGGCCTCCTGCAACGCCTCGGCGCCCACCAGGCGTTCGGCTTGCAGGCGGCGTTGGTTGCCGGTGTCGCTGATGCGGGCGATCTGAGTCATGGCGAATCTCCGTGCAGGCTGCTCACCCACTTTCGGGCTACAGCGAATCGACTTTCTTTGTCTAGCCGTGTTGTGCAAAGTCAGGCTATGTAGCCCCGGTGTCATCGCCATTAAGCTTTGGTGATGCTTGTATGACAGCCCACAAGGAGCCCCTTATGCCCTGGCAAACCCTGTTGAACCACCGTGATCGCTTGCCCGCCAACCCGGATCTGGCGGAAGGTTTCGCGACCTTGTTGCAGCGGTTGGGTCCGGTCTCGCCGTTCGAATTGGCCGTGCTTGGCGGGCGGTTGATGGCGACGCCGGGGCTCGCGTTTCTGGTGGGGTATCAGGCGGCGTTGCGCATGCTCTGGCCGAGTGCGCCACTGAGCCTGGGTGCGCTGTGCGCCACCGAACAGCGCAGCCTGCGCCCGGCCGACATGCATACCCGGTTGAGCGGTTTGCGCCTGAACGGACGCAAGGACTTCGTCACCGCCGGCGATGCCGCCGACTGGCTGCTGGTGGCGGCGCGCAGCGAGGAGCCCGGTGCCGATCCGCGCTTGAGCCTGGCGGTGATCTATCGCGATGAGCCGGGGGTGCGCGTTGAAAGACTGCCGCCGATCCCGTTGATGCCGGACATCAGCCATGGCCGGTTGTTTCTGGAAAATGCCTTGTGCGAATTGCTCGCCGGGGATGGCTGGGACGCGTACGTCAAACCGTTCCGCACGCTGGAAGACATCTATGTACTGAGCGCCATGACGGCGTGGTTGTACGGTATCGGCCAGGAGTGTGCCTGGCCGCAATCCTTGCAATTGCGTCTGCTGGGATTGCTGGCCGGGTGCGCGGAAAGCAGCCGCCAGCCACCGACCAGTCTGGCCGGGCATGTGGTGCTGGGCGGGTTGTTTGCACAGTTCGAAGGGCTCAAGGCCGAGGTGAACCAGGCGTTGGCCGCAGGGCCTGCGGAGTGGGCGGCGATGTGGCAGCGGGATCAGGCGGTGATGGCGTTGGCGGCGGGGGCGCGGGACAAGCGGTTGGCCAAGGCGTTGGCGGAATCTGCGTTGCCTTGACTGGCCTCTTCGCGAGCAGGCTCGCTCCCACAGGGGTATGCATTTCAAATGTGGGAGCGAGCCTGCTCGCGAAGACGGCCTTATAGGCAATACAAATTTCAGAACTGTCATCAACCTCGACTAGGCTCAGCAGGTTCAATTTCCGAGCCCCCGCCATGTCCAAAGGCTTGTCCCTGATTTTCCTGCTGCTCAGCTTCATGGCCCGGGCCGAATCCTGGCCCGCCGAGCAATGGCCGACGGCCCCGACACCCGCCGGCCCGGCGCTTCAAGCCCTGGAAGCCTACGCCTTCCCATCCCGCGATAACGCCACTCGCCAGGGCATCCGCACCGATGCCTTGCTGGTGATCCGCGACGGCCGGTTGATCTACGAACGCTACACCGGTCCGACGACGGCCGCGACCCCGCACCTGACCTGGTCGATCAGCAAAAGCCTGATGGCTACCGTCCTCGGTGTGGCCTACGGCGAAGGGTTGTTCAAACTCACCGACCCAGTGGCGAAGTACTATCCGCCCCTGCAAAAACACCCGGACATGACCATGGCCGACCTGCTGCACTGGGCCTCGGGCCTGGATTGGCAGGAAGACTACGAATACGCACCGCTGAAATCTTCGGTGGTGGCCATGCTCTACACCCGCGGTCGCCACGACATGGCCGCGTTCACTGCGGCACATGAGGCGTACGCCGCGCCGGGCCAGGCGTTTCGTTACTCCAGCGGTGACAGCAACCTGTTGTCCGCCGCATTGAAAACCATAGTCGGCCCCGGCCGTTATCCCGACTATCCGTGGGCTGCGCTGTTCGAGCCGCTGGGCATTCGTCATGCCGTGTGGGAAACCGATGCCACCGGCATTTTCGTTGCGTCGTCCTATGCCTACCTCACGGCACGGGACCTGGCCCGAATCGGTCTGTTGATGGTTCGCGAGGGGCGCTGGGGCGACAGGCAACTGCTGCCCAAGGATTGGGTGGCGTTCAACCGCGAGCCGTTCGCCCACTATCACGCCCACGAAGACGATGCCGTCCCCGGTGGCCAATGGTGGCTCAATCGAGCCGTTGAAGGCGCGGAGCGACCCTGGCCCGATGCCCCCGCCGACACCTTCGCCGCACTGGGTCATTGGGGGCAGGCGATGTATGTGATTCCCAGTGAACAGTTGGTGATCGTGCGCTACGGCGATGATCGCGACGGCAGCTACCGGCATAACGAATTGCTCAGGCTCGCGCTCAAGGCCTTTGCCGGGAGGGTGCAGCCATGAGCGGGTTCATTCGCCGTCGACCGCTCGGCTCGCTGTTGCTGATCCTGCTGATCGCCTTGCTCGGCTGGATCTGGCGCGAGCGGGTGGCGCTGTGGGCGTTTCCGGACATCATCAGCGCCTACACCGCCAAGGAATACTGTTCGTGCCGCTATGTGATGAACAACGACGCCGAGTACTGCCACGGTTATGTGAAGCAGTGGCTGCCCGCCAGCAGTTTTGCCGATGAGCCGGCCGGCAAGCGTGTCACGGTCAGCGGCATGGGGCGCAGCAACAGCGCGGTGTGGATCGGCGAGCGCCAGGGCTGTCGTTTGCAGCCCTGAACACGATGAAGTGCCTGGAAAGGGAAGGACATTTGTGGCGATGGGGTAACGGATGGCTTGCAATGCGCTGAAGCCCGGTTAAGGTTCAGCACAGGTTTATCTGCCCCATGAGTCTCTATGTTCAAGCGCTCCACACTCCAAACCCTCGCGATCCTGCTGCTGGCCGGTACCGCATTGTCGGCCCGAGCCGATTGGTATCTGGATGGCGAGTCATCGCGTCTGTCATTCGTCAGCACCAAAAACGCCAATGTCTCCGAAGTACAGCGCTTCCTGGTGCTGCACGGTAAGGTCGATCCCGAGGGGCTGGCGCAGGTGGAAGTCGAGCTGGAGTCGATCAACAGCGGCATACCGTTGCGCGATGAGCGCATGCGCAAGGAGCTGTTCCAGATCGAGCAGTTTCCCGACACCGTGATCACCACGAAAATCGATCTGCGTCCGATCAACGACCTCGCCCCCGGCGCGCAACAGGAATTGCGCCTGCCGCTGACGGTCGACCTGCACGGCCAGCGACACACCTACAACGCCGAACTGCTGGCGACTCGTCTCGATGACCGACGCTTCCAGGTGGTGACCCTCGAACCGCTGGTGATCAACGCCGAGGATTTCGATTTGGCTCCCGGCGTGGAAGCGTTGCGCAAAATGGCCGGTCTGTCGGCGATCAGTCTGTCGGTACCGGTGAGTGCGGTACTGATTTTCACGGCGCGCTGACATGGCCGGTCCGGTTTTTCCCTGGCGTGAAGGCAACCACTTCGAACTGCTGGTCGATGGTCCGCAGTTCTTCCCGCGCATGCTGGTGGCGATTGCGCGGGCCGAAGAACAGGTCGAACTGGAGCTGTATCTGGTGGAGGCGGGCGCTTGTGCCGAAGCCATGGTCCAGGCATTGGTGCAGGCCGCCGAGCGCGGCGTGCGGGTACGTTGCCTGTTCGATGACTACGGCAGCCTCGCCTTCACCCTGGCCTTGCGTCAGCGGCTGATGGCGGCCGGCGTGGAGCTGCGTTTTTACAATCGCCTGAGCTGGCGCCGCTGGGTCGGCAACTTCTACCGCGATCACCGCAAACTGCTGCTGGTGGACCAGAGCCTGGCCGTGGTCGGTGGCACAGGCGTCACCGATGAATTCTGGACACCGGGCGAAGACGTCAGCGAATGGCATGAGGTGATGGTGGAAATCACCGGGCCGTTGGTGCTCGACTGGCAGTTGCTGTTCGATCGCCAGTGGATCGCCAACCGCCATCGTCGCGCCTGGCGGCCGGCCTCGCATTTCGGCTTGCCGCGCCTGCCACGAGTGCCGTCCATGGGCGAGGGCATGGGCCGGGTGGCCTACGCCGACGCCCGCCAGCACCGGGACATTCTGCAATCGCTGGTGCGTGCCCTCAATAGCGGTCAGCGCCGGATCTGGCTGGCCACGCCATACTTTTTGCCGACCTGGAAGGTCCGTCGTTCCCTGCGCCGGGCGGCTGCCCGGGGCGTTGATGTGCGATTGCTGCTGACCGGCCCGCGTACCGATCACCCGTCCGTGCGCTATGCCGGGCATCGTTACTATCCGCGGCTGCTCAAGGCCGGGGTGAAGATCTTCGAGTATCAGCCGTGTTTCCTGCACCTGAAAATGGTCTTGATCGATGACTGGGTGAGCATCGGCTCGTGCAATTTCGACCACTGGAACCTGCGCTTCAACCTGGAAGCCAACCTGGAAGCCCTGGACCCCGGGTTGACCCGAGCGGTAGCGGCGAGTTTCGAGCGCGACTTCGGGTTGAGCGAGCAAGTCAGCCTGGAGGAGTGGCAACGCCGGCCATTGTGGCGGCGAGTCAAGCAGCGGGTGTGGGGATGGGTGGATCGGCTGGTGGTGAATCTGCTGGATCGAAGGGGATGATCCCGGACTTCCGAACACCCTGAAACTACTGTCGGAGCGAGCATGCTCGCGATGGCGGCCTGACAGTCAACAATGATGTCGAATGTTATGGCCTCATCGCGAGCAGGTCGGATCGCCGCACCGTCGCTCCTACAGGTTTTTGCGGTTAGAGCAACTCAAAGCTCTGCTGCGTCACGTCCTCTGAATCCAGACCGATCTGCACATTGAACTTGCCCGGTTCCGCCGCGTATTTGAGCTGGCTGTTGTAGAACTTCAGGTCGTCCTCGGTGATGGTGAAGTGCACGACTTTCTGCTCGCCGGCCTTGATCATCACTTTCTGGAAGTTCTTCAACTCCTTGATCGGGCGGATCATCGAACCGGCCACGTCCTGGATGTACAGCTGCACCACGGTTTCGCCGTCGCGCTTGCCGGTGTTTTTCACCGTGACGCTGGCGTCGAGCTTGCCGGTCTTGTTCAGCGTGGTCGACGACAGGGCCATGTCGCTCACGCTGAAGTCGGTGTAGCTCAGGCCGTAACCGAACGGGTACAGGGGGCCTGTGGTGTCATCGAAATACTGCGAGGTGTAGTTGCCCGGTTTGCCTGGGGTGAACGGCCGGCCAATGGTCAGGTGGTTGTAGTAGGTCGGGATCTGGCCTACCGAGCGCGGGATGCTGATCGGCAGTTTGCCCGACGGGTTGTAGTCGCCGAACAGTACGTCAGCGATGGCGTTGCCGCCTTCGGTGCCGGTGAACCAGGTTTCCAGGATCGCGTCAGCCTGTTCTTTCTCTTCGAGGATCGTCAGTGGGCGGCCGTTCATCAAGACCAGCACCAACGGTTTGCCGGTGGCTTTCAGGGCACGGATCAGCTCGCGCTGGTTTTCCGGGATGTTCAGGTCGGTACGACTCGACGATTCGTGGGACATGCCACGGGACTCGCCGACGGCGGCGACTACGACGTCAGCCTCCTTGGCCGCCTTCACCGCTTCGTCGATCAGTACATTCGCCGGGCGCGGGTCATCCACCACTTCCGGGGCGTCGAAGTTGAGGAAGTTCAGGTAGCCGAGGATTTTCGGGTCGTTGGTGATATTGGCGCCTCGGGCGTAGATCAGTGTCGATTTATCGCCCAGGGCGTTGGTCATGCCGTCGAACAGGGTCACCGATTGCGCCGGCCTGCCGGCCGCGGCCCAGCTGCCCATCATGTCGATTGGCGCCTTGGCCAGCGGACCGACCAGCGCGATTTTCGCGGTTTTCTTCAGCGGCAGGGTTTCGTTCCGGTTCTTCAACAGCACCTGGCTGCGGCGCGCCACATCACGGGCCTCGGCGCGGTGCAGGCGGCTGTCGGCGTAGGTGTCGACCGGGTCGTCCTCGGCCTTGCCGATGCGCAGGTACGGGTCCTTGAACAGGCCCATGTCGTACTTGGCGTTCAGTACCGCACGCACGGCGTTGTCGATATCGCTCTGCTGGATCTCGCCGGACTTCAGCAGCCCCGGCAGCTCTTTGCCGTACAGGGTGTCGTTCATGCTCATGTGGATGCCGGCCTTGATCGCCAGCTTCGCCGCTTCGCGACCGTCGGCGGCAACGCCGTGCTTGATCAGCTCGAAAATCGCTCCGTGGTCGCTGACGGCCAGGCCCTTGAAGCCCCACTCCTTGCGCAGCAGGTCGTTCATCAGCCAGGTGTTGGCAGTGGCCGGCACGCCGTTGATCGAGTTCAGCGCGACCATGACCCCGCCCGCGCCGGCATCGATGGCGGCGCGATACGGCGGCAGGTAGTCCTGGTACATCTTGACCGGGCTCATGTCGACCACGTTGTAGTCGCGGCCACCCTCGACCGCGCCGTACAGGGCAAAGTGCTTGACGCTGGCCATGATGCTGTCGGCGGCGTTGGCGCCAGTACCCTGGAACGCCTTGACCATCACGCCGGCAATGCGCGACACCAGGTACGTGTCTTCGCCGAAGCCTTCGGAGGTGCGGCCCCAGCGTGGGTCGCGAGAGATGTCGACCATCGGCGCGAAGGTGATGTCGAGGCTGTCAGCCGCGGCTTCCCTGGCGGCGATGCGCCCGGACAGGCCAATGGCATCCATGTCCCAGCTCGAAGCCAGGGCCAGCGGGATCGGGAAAATGGTGCGGTGGCCGTGGATCACGTCGTAGGCGAAGAACATCGGGATCTTCAGGCGGCTGCGCATGGCCGCGTCCTGCATCGGGCGGTTTTCCGGGCGGGTGATCGAGTTGAACGTACCGCCGATGTTGCCCGCCGCGATTTCCTTGCGGATCATTTCGCGAGGCATTTCCGGGCCGATGCTGATCAGGCGCAACTGACCGATTTTTTCATCGAGGGTCATTTGCTTCATCAGGTTGCTGATGAAGGCTTCCTTGTTCTCCAGGGGTGCGGGCGTCGTGGCGGCCAATACGTTATGACTGGCCAGGCTGACGAACAGGCCCAGCAAACACAGCTTCTTCATGAATAGTTTTCTCAAGGGCCCAAACGGCGATGTATACGCCGGCCAGCCAAAATTTAGGGAGCGTCTATTGTTGTTCGGGTGCCGGCTCAAACAACCAGAGCCAGAAAACGACAGCCAGATGGCGGGTGCGTTTTCGCGCAGGGCCTCTTTTTAGCCCATCGGCCCGTTGCAATCCAGAGGCGCGGGCGATTATGCCCCAAGAGCCGGCTCAGAAGGTTTCACGGCCGTTTTTTTCATGAAAGTACAAGGGAGCATCAGTGACGGCATTGCGGCGATGCTTGTGGTGCTGGGCGGCACCCTCCCTGGACGAACCCTCTGCGGCGTATGAATCCAGAGGTGATCCGGAGGACGATTTCATCTTGCGCCATCCTGGATTGTTCGTGTTTTGGGTGATGTTGTTCATCCTGACTGTTTTTGTGTGCCAGATGCTCGGTATTCTTCCCGCCGGCCGGGGCGGCTTCGGCGGAGGCGGTTCGTCCGTCGGCTGGTGATAATAAAAATGAGCAGGCAATTCACGACATGGCATTACTGACTGAACACGAGCAACGCAAAGTGGCCGAGGCAATCGCCCGGGTCGAGCGCGACACCGACGCCGAGCTGGTGACAGTACTCGCGGCCCGCGCCGACGACTATGCGTACATCCCGTTGCTGTGGGCCAGCCTGCTGGCGCTGCTGGTGCCGGGCATCGTGCATTACCTCACCGGTTGGCTGACCATGCACAGTCTGCTGCTGGTGCAATGGGCCATCTTCATTGTGCTGTGCCTGGTGTTTCGCCTGCCGAAAGTCACTACCCACCTGATTCCGCGCTCGGTGCGCCACTGGCGCGCCTCGAACCTGGCGCGCCGGCAGTTCCTGGAGCAGAACCTGCATCACACCGAAGGCAGCACCGGCGTGCTGATTTTCGTCTCCGAGGCCGAGCGTTATGTGGAGATCCTGGTGGATGAAGGGATTTCCAGTCGCCTGGACAACAGGAACTGGGACGCCATCGTCGCTACGTTCACCCAGCAAGTGAAGCAGGGGCACACGCTGCAAGGATTTGTCAGCTGCGTCGAAGCCTGTGGCGAGCTGCTCAAGGTGCATGTGCCTGTGACCCATGTGCGCAATGAGTTGCCGAACCGCCTGGTAGTGCTTGGCTAAGTCTTGTCGTGGCATTGTGTAGCGCTCGTCGCTACAACTCCCGTCAATTGTCCGGGGTTACCCCTGTCGTCAGTATTTCTCTCTACCAGTGGACGCCCGGCGACGGGTGTCCTCGCGAAGAGGGATTCTTATGGCAACCCGGCAATCGATTGACTCTCTGGCACGGGCCGCCCGTGGCGCAGAGATTCGTACACCCAAGGCGAAGCTGACGGCGAAAGAAACACAAATCCTGATGTGGTGTTTCAAGGGCAAGACTTCCTGGGAAATCGCCAGGATCGAGAATTGCACGGAATCCACCGTCAATTTTCACTTCGCCAATATTCGCCGAAAGTTCGACGTCAGCTCGCGCACTTGCGCATTGCTCAAAGCGATCGAGACGGGCGCGATCATCGTGGACTCCGTCGTTGCGCGAGGTGCACATGAGCCTGACTGACTCGGCCTACAACGGCATCAATGGGCTCATGTTGGGGATGGGTATCGCGACACTGCCAGTCATTAATGGCGAGGTGCTGTTCGGTGCAATGCTCGGCGCGTGGCTGGTCACCACCACTCGCACCAACTTCAAGACCTGGCAGCGCATCGGTTCGTGGTTGCTGTCCGCGGGTGTCGGTTACCTCTTTACGCCTGTCGCACATCCGCTGGCGTCATTTCTGACGGAAGGTGTAACGGCCTTCTTTTGCGCGCTGATCGTTATTCCCATCAGTATCAAACTGATGCGATGGATCGACGGTGCCGGTCTCGGTGAAATCATTCGCCACTTGAGAGGGCGAAGGTGATGGTCCGTGGAGGGGCTGCCTTGGTGTGGGGGCGGGCGTGGCTCGCTTCACCAGTGCTTTCAGGTTGTCGCGTTTTCAGCGCACTTCTGCCTGTTGCCCGTAGCACTTCTTGAGGCAATGAGACTTTGGCTTGCATGGATCATCAAGTTTCATTCGTGGGTTTGAGTGTTGCCAGAAGCGCGGCCATTTCGCAGAGTCTGAGTTCCATATCACGCAGTCGATGCTTTTCCTCGAGTGCGTTTTGTATGGCACAGCGATCATCTTCGTCGAGCAACCGCCAGAGCGCGAGAATGGTGTTTTCCCGTGTTGTGCTTTCCTGGCTGGTCTCTGAAGAAGCAGTAACTGTTTGTCTCAATATCGGACCTTCGCCCAGCAGCAGCCAGTCCAGGGAAATGCCCCGAGCTTGAGCAATTTCTACGCATAATGAGTACGGCGTGCTGTCGCGACCTTTCCAGCTGCTAAGGGTTTGTGGGCTTATCTGCAACGCGGAAGATAATGAAGCATCGGTTTTTGTGCCGGTAACTTGCTTCAGGCGAGCCAGAACAGCTTGTGATTTTTTGCTACGCAATTTGAGCCTCTTCCTTTTGACATATGCTTTTTGAGTGCCTAATTTATGCGTAATGAGTACTTTTTTTCTTGTAAGTAATCAATCATCAAAGATGAGTCAGAAGAATACGATGTCGAAACTTCCTAATGGTATCAGGGGGATTTCCTACGAGCATGGCTCGTCCCCATTACGCGTCTGCCCGATGCACTTCCTTATGTCTGGCAGACACTGTTCGCAAGTCCGGAGCACCACGATGAACGCCTCAAGCAGTATTGCGTTTGATCAGGTTGATTGCCACTCAATGACCGCCGGAATTCAAGCATGAGTACTTACAAAATGGTGTGCCCGCACTGCTTGAGCAGGATGCGCATCCGCACCAGCGAAGGCCGGCATATTTTCCTGCGGGTGGCGTATCTGCAATGCACGTCGGAAGCCTGTGGTTGGTCGGTGCGTGCCGAATTTGAAATGACCCATGAACTTTCGCCCAGTGGCATGCCCAACCCAGCCGTGCGCCTGCCCTGTGCCGGACCTGATTTGCGCCGTGCCGCCCGGCCCGTGGCGGTCGGTCCTGCCACGACAGACATGGAGACCTGAGCATGATGGTTATCGATGAAAATGCAGATTTGAATGAGGAGCTATTGGCCATGGCCCAGGCGTTTCTGGGGCGTCATGAAAGTGCTGGGGGGATCGATGATCAAGTCCTGTTTTGTCGCGCGGTCAAGCATTTGCAGGATATGGATGTGCCGATGCACCTGGCGCAAAGGCTGGTCAGCCGTGCCTATGGGGTACTCAAGTCGGCCAACGACCGTCGACGCCTGGACATCGATGCCAGTTCCGAAACGGTCGCCGTGGTCACGGACCCGACCAATGGCCTGACCTGGGCGGTACCAGTGGGGCTGATCGTCAAACACATCATCAACTCACCGAACAACCGCAGGCTTCGCGTGGTGGAGCCCTGAGGTTTCAACTGTTGTGTCGAGGTCCTGGGCTGCGTGACTGGGACCTGCCACAAAATAACCCCGTGCCCAAAGTCCTCGTCCCCCTTAAAATACCGGCATTCTTCGATTTGCATCGCCTGAGGCCGCTTTTCCATGTCTGTCACCGTCACTCCCGCCAGCCTCGCGCCGGATCATCACGCCCAGTTCATCGACTTGCTGCAAACCAGCCTCGAGCACAATGCGTTCATTAAACTGGTGCTGGCCAAGTACGTGGGCGATGAAGCGGACCTGCAGCGGATCATCATCAAACCGGTGACGGTCAAGACGCAGCCTTGCCTGTCTTTCGTCTACCGCTACAAGACTCGCGATATCACCAGGAACCTGCCGCTGGCCGAAGGTGTGACCCGCATTGCCGAGTTGCTGCCCACATCGTTCAAGAATGCGCATTTGTTGTCGTTGACCGACGAGGCCCAGCTTGAATACAGCAAAAAGGGCAAGTCATCGCTGTTCAAGAGCAAACCTCAGCAATTGCGCGAAGTGCCATCGGCCGAGCACAACCGTGAGAAGAACCGTTTTCTTGACCTGGGCCGGCCGTTTCTCGCCGACCTGGGTGTGACCAACAAGCAGCATGAACTGATCCCGGCGATGTCGCGCAAGTGGAAGCAGATCAACAAGTTCATCGAAGTGTTCAGCCATGCGCTGACGTCGTCACCCCTGGCGCTGGACAAACCGGTACGTGTGGCGGATTTCGGATCGGGCAAGGGTTACCTGACCTTCGCCATCCACGATTACCTGCGCAATACATTGAAGGCCGAAGGCGAAGTGACCGGCGTCGAGCTGCGCGAAGACATGGTCAACCTGTGCAACGCCGCGGCGGCAAAGCTTGCGCATCCAGGGTTGGTGTTCAAGTGCGGTGACGTACGCAGCGTGGCGCCGAGCGAGCTGGATGTGATGATCGCCCTGCATGCCTGCGATATCGCCACCGACTATGCGATCCATACCGGTATTCGTTCCGGCGCGGCGATCATCATGTGCTCGCCGTGTTGCCACAAACAGATCCGCCTGCAAATCCAGAGCCCGGCGCTGCTCAAGCCGATGCTGCAATACGGCTTGCACCTGGGCCAGCAGGCCGAGATGGTCACCGACAGTTTGCGCGCGTTGTTCCTTGAGGCCTGCGGCTACGAGACCAAGGTGTTCGAGTTTATCTCACTGGACCACACCAACAAGAACAAGATGATCCTGGCGGTCAAGCGCGCCGAGCCGGTGGACCCGGCCCAACTGCTGGCGAAGATTCAGGAACTGAAGGATTTCTACCGCATCACCGAGCATTGCCTGGAAACGTTGTTGCGCGCTGACGGTTTCCTCGGCGCTAAGGCTTGAGCTGAACCCCCGCCGGTAGCGTGCCCGGTTGTGCCGGGCGCACCGCTGTCTTGCGCCCCAGCATCACCGTCACGATTACCCCGCCGGCAAACAGCCAGGTGATCGGCTCCACATGCTCCCCGAAGAACAATGCGGAAAAGGCGATGGTGAAGAAAATCTGCAGCAACTGGATCTGACTGACCCGGGCAATGCCGCCCATGGCCAGCCCGGCGTACCAGGCGAAAAAGCCGATGAACTGTGAAAACAGCGAGACATAACCGAAGGCCCACCAGGTCTTGGCGGAGATCTCGCCTTGATGTTGCAGCGCCAGATACGCCACCGGGCCGATCAGCAGCGGGGTAGACAGTACCAGTGCCCAGCAGATCACCTGCCAGCCGCCCATCTCCCTGGCCAGCCGACCTCCCTCGGCATACCCCAATCCGCCCACGGCAATGGCGCCAAGCATCAGCAAGTCACCGGCCTGAATGCTGCCGGCGCCGCTGATCAGTGCATAACCGAGCACCAGCGCGCTGCCCAACGCGGCGCAGGCCCAGAAGGCTTTCGACGGTCGTTCATGGGACAGCCACGCGGCGTACAACGCTACGCACAGCGGCTGCAAACCGTTGACCAACGCGCCATGGGATGCCGGCAAGGTTTGCATGGCCCATGCCGACAATACCGGGAAGCCGAGGATCACCCCGGCCATCACCAGCGTGAGGCCTTTTACCTGCTTCCAGGTCGGCCATTTTTCCCGGCGCCACAGCAACAGTAACGCCGCAGGAACCGCCGCAAACAATGCCCGGCCCAGGCCGTTCAGCAGGGGGTGGAGCTCCTGCACGACAATCCGGGTGAAGGGCAGGGTGAGGCTGAAGATCACAACGCCGAGCAGGCCCAGGGCCATGCCGGTGTTTTCGCGCGAGGACATGATGGCAACCAGAGTCGTGGAGGGTGGGGTAAGACTCCATATAGCCATAAACCATGGGCTGTCCGCTGTTACAGCTAGGCACAGACTTATCCGTACAGTTTGCGGGCCTCTTCGCGAGCGGGCTCGCTCCGACAGGAATTGTGTCGTCCTTGTGGGAGCGAGCCTGCTCGCGAAGAACGATAACGCGGTCCCTCAGGTAGTAGCCGGTTGTTACCCGCCCGGTCGGATAAGGACTACCTTGAATACTCCTGCACGCCCACTTCCAGAGGAGTCCTCCCCATGGCTGCGAAAAAGATCCTGATGCTGGTCGGTGACTATGTCGAAGACTATGAAGTGATGGTGCCATTCCAGGCGCTGCTGATGGTCGGCCATACGGTGCACGCCGTTTGTCCGGACAAGACCGCCGGCCAGACCGTGCGCACGGCGATCCATGACTTTGAAGGCGACCAGACCTACAGCGAAAAACCCGGTCACCTGTTTGCCCTCAACTTCGATTTCGCCAAGGTCGACGCCGCCGATTATGACGCTGTGCTGATTCCGGGCGGTCGTGCGCCGGAGTACCTGCGCCTGAACGAAAAAGTCCTGGAGTTGGTGCGTGCATTCGACAAGGCCGGCAAGCCGATCGCAGCCGTATGCCATGGTGCGCAGTTGCTGGCGGCCGCGGGTGTACTCGAGGGTCGTGAATGCAGCGCTTATCCTGCCTGCGCTCCGGAAGTACGACTGGCGGGCGGTACCTATATCGACATCCCGGTGACGGACGGCCATGTTCAGGGCAATCTGGCCACGGCGCCGGCCTGGCCTGCGCACCCGAGCTGGCTGGCCGGTTTCCTGGGATTGCTGGGTACCAAAATCACGCTGTAACGAGGGATATGCCCATGTGCGAGCTGTATGTCAAAGCCGACCCGATACTCTACGAGTCGCGCTCCCGCTCGCTGCGCATCTGCGGGGTGGTCACCACTGTGCGGCTGGAGAATCAGTTTTGGGACATCCTCAGCGAAATCGCCGAAGTCGACGGCATGACCACCAACCAGTTGATCGCCAAGCTGTATGAAGAGGTGATGGACTATCGCGGCGAGGTGGTCAATTTCGCTTCGTTCCTGCGGGTCAGTTGTACGCGCTACTTGAGTCAGCGGCGCACGCAGGCGCCGGAATTGTCAGTGGTTCGGGCTGCGGCGAAATAGCTGCAAGCGCATCGCCCCCTTCGCGAGCAGGCTCGCTCCCACTGTGGGAGCGAGCCTGCTCGCGAAGGGGGGCGGTACAGGCGACAGATGTCTCGGGCTGGTCTTTACTGTGAAGCGCGCAACCTCTCAATCGCCAAGGAGAATCAGCATGTCCGGATGGTATGAAGTGAGCAAAAGCATCAATGGCCAGTTCAGGTTTGTGCTGAAGGCGGCGAACGCCGAAACCATTCTGACCAGCGAGCTATACACCACCCACGCCGCCGCCGACAAAGGCATCGCCTCGGTCCAGGCCAACAGCCCGCTGGATGAGCGCTACGAGAAAAAAACCACCAAGGATGGCCACCCGTATTTCAACCTCAAGGCGGGCAATCACGAAATCATCGGCAGCAGCGAGACCTATTCCTCCGATGCCGCCATGGAGAAAGGCATTGCCAGTGTGAAGGCCAACGGCTCGACCAGGGTGGTCAAGGACAAGACATTGCCGGTGCTTTGATCGCTATCTTCAAATCCAATCCAGCCCCTTGTGGGAGCTAGCTCCCACAAGGGGCTGGATTCCAATGTGGGAGCGAGCCTGCTCGCGAAGGCGTCAGACCGGCCAGTACTAAACTTCGACTGGAACCGACAGCTTCGGGCCACCCAACGCATGGCTCCTGGAATCAAAAAAGCGCAACTCAACCCCCGTGCCCTCGAACACCTTCGCGTAATGCCGCTTCTGGTGCTGGATGAACGCCTTGCTGCGTGGATAGATCGAGATCGCCACCACCTGCGGTTTCGCCAGGCGCAAGGCGTGGATGATGTGGCTGTCCTGCTCCCCCAATGCATGGCCGAAGATGCACAGCGCCTGGTCGTGACCGAGTAATTGCGCGTAGCAGAACGACAGGTAGTCGGAGCTGCGAATGGTCTTGAGCTTGTCCACGCTCGGCCCTTCGTTGACGAACAGCGGCACGTCGTCGAGGGTCTTGATCGTGTTGTTGATGGCGAAATTGCCCAGCAGCGTGCCCTCGGTCGACATCAACTTGCGCGCCGTGCCGTCCTGGTTGCGCACCAGGTGCAGACCGCCGTGCAGGTAGAGCAAACGGGTTATGTCGGTGGCCGTGTCGCTCAGGTCGAAAGCGGGTTCGGCGCCCTGGAACAGATCGGTAATCGCCTCGGGCCGGTGTTGCACGGCCCAGTGGTTGAGCAGGTCGTAATTGGTGGTGAATACCGTGCGATAGCTGGCCAGCTCCTGATTGATCGTCGCCAGCGTCGAAGGCACCACCAGCCGCCACGGGATATGCAGCGCATGTACGGAGTTGATCAGCGCTTCCTTGATCGCGTAGTAGCGATTGCGTGGTGCGGCAGAGCTCACAGCCAGGGCCTTGTTCACCCGGCTGGTGGTTTTCAGGGCGCTCAGTACCTGTTCGAAACTGCGGGTCTGCAGCGCATCGAATACGCTCAGTTCGGACGGGCTCAGGGGTTTTTCTTCAACGGCGCGGGCATTTTCGAACAGCGACTCATAGCCGAAATCGTCCCACACCGCGCGACTGGCGCCGTTGCCCACCAGCAATCCGCTGAACGAAGCGCTGCTGCGCAAGGCGTTCCAGTCTTCAAGTTGGGCATCGACATCCAGGAAATCGCTCATTGCGCTCTTCGTCTCACGGCAAAAGGTCTGTGGGCGGCGACTTTATCACGACCGGGTGCCCGGACCACGGCACGAGTCGGGCGAAGAACGCTATGCTGCGACTTTGCCCGAGCCGACTTCGCCGAGTACCCGATGCTGCAAAAAAGCCTGATTCGCCGTCTCGACCTGATCACTCTGCAACTGTTCGTCGCCGTCCATGAAGAAGGCACGCTGACCCGTGCGGCTTCGCGCGAAGCGATTGCCGTCTCGGCGGCGAGCAAGCGCTTGATGGAGCTGGAGGAGGCGCTGGGCATCAGCCTGTTCGTGCGCCAGGCCAAGGGCATGTCGCTGACGCCTGCCGGTGAAACCCTGCTGCACCATGCCCGGCAGATGCTGTTCAACGTCGAGAAAATGGGCCTGGAACTCGGCGAGCACAGCCACGGTGTGCGTGGCTATGTGCGGATGCTCGCCAACCTGTCGGCGATCATTCAGTTTTTGCCCGAGGACCTGCGGGATTTTTCCGAACGTCATCCGCAGGTCAAGACCGACCTCGAAGAGCGCCCCAGCGCCGGGGTGATCCAGGGTGTGCTCGACGGTGTGGCCGACCTCGGGATCTGTTCCATCGACAGTGACATCAAGGGCCTGCACAGCGTGCTGTATCGCCAGGACAAACTGGTGGTGCTGATGCCGCCGCATCATCCTTTGGCGAGCCGTGCAAGCGTGGCTTTCGCCGATACGCTACAGAGCGATTACGTAGGGCTGCATGCCGCCAGTTCGATCAACATGCGTACCCACGCCGCAGCCCGTGAGGCCGGCAAGGTGCTGCGGGTGCGTATTCATGTGCCAGGGTTCGACGCCATGTGCCGCATGGTCCAGGCCAATATGGGGATCGGCATTCTTCCGCAGCGCGCCTATGAGTTGTTTGGCCGGGCGCTGGGTTTGCACGCGGTGCCGTTGACGGACGAATGGTCCGATCGGGCGTTGATCCTGGTGGTGCGCGATGAGGCGTTGCTGTCGCCGGTGAGTCGGATGTTGTTTGAGCATTTGCGTGGGACAGCCTGATCGTTCTCGGTTGAATGGGCGGGCGTCATCGCGAGCTTGCTCGCTCCTACAGGGGATGTGTGATCGCCACGATTCCCCTGTGGGAGCGAGCCTGCTCGCGAAGGCGGCCCTGAGGTCACGACAATCTCCTGGAGCGTTCGCATTTCGCGAACGCCCGTTGCCAACTGAAGGTTGGATTCCCCAGCCCCCTGTCCTCTAGCCTTGGCTCATATTCCAAGAACAAGAGGTACCCCGCGATGACTGCCCCCTTGAGTGCGATCAAAGTGATCGAGATCGGCACGCTGATCGCCGCGCCGTTTGCGGCGCGCATGCTGGCCGAGTTCGGCGCCGAGGTGATCAAGATCGAAGCCATGGGCCAGGGCGATCCCCTGCGCAAATGGCGCAAGCTGCACGAAGGCACCTCGCTGTGGTGGTACCTGCAATCGCGCAACAAGAAGTCCCTGGCGCTGAACCTCAAATCCCCCGAAGGCATCGAGCTGGTCAAGCAACTGGCGAGCAGCGCCGATGTGCTTATCGAAAACCTGCGCCCCGGCGCCCTGGAGAAACTCGGCCTCGGCTGGGACGTATTGCACGCGCTCAATCCCAACCTGACGCTGGTGCGCATTTCCGGCTACGGCCAGACGGGCCCGTACCGCGATCGTCCGGGGTTCGGTGCCATAGGCGAAGCCATGGGCGGCATCCGCTACACCACAGGCACACCCGGTTCGCCACCGGCGCGGGTCGGCGTGAGCCTTGGCGACTCCCTGGCGTCGCTGCATGCGGTGATCGGTGCGCTGATGTCGCTGCTAAGGGTCAAGACCGGGCAAGGCGGTGGGCAGATCGTTGATGTGTCCCTGGCCGAAAGCGTGTTCAACGTCATGGAAAGCCTGGTGCCGGAATACGACATGCTTGGCCATGTGCGTGAACGCAGCGGCGGTGCCTTGCCAGGAATCGCGCCGTCCAACACCTACCTGACCGCCGACGGCGCCTACGTGGTGATTGCCGGCAACAGCGATCCGATCTACAAGCGTCTGATGCAAACCGTCGGCCGCGCCGACCTGGCCGAGGCCCCGGAATTCGCCCACAACGACGGGCGTGCAGCCAAAAGCAATCTGCTCGACGCCGCCATTACCCACTGGACCAGCAGCCTGCCCATCGATGAGGTATTGGCCGCCCTGGAGGCCGCGGAAGTCCCGGCCGGGCGTATCTATTCGGTGGCCGACATCGTCGCCGATCCGCACTATCAGGCGCGGGACATGCTGCTCAATGCCGAACTGCCCGGTGGCGCCACGGTGAAGATGCCGGGCATCGTGCCGAAACTGTCCGAGACCCCTGGTGGTGTCAACTGGTCCGGCCCCGGCCTGGGCCAGCACACCGACGGCATCCTCGCGCAACTGGGCCTTACCGTTGCCGACATCGAGCGCCTGAAAGTCGAAGGAGTGGTGCAATGATCACCGATTATTCCGATCGCCTGATCGTGCAGGAAGTGTCCCCGCGCGACGGCTTGCAAATCGAGCCGACCTGGGTTGAAACCACTGACAAGATCGCCCTGATCGATCAACTGTCGCAGGCCGGATTCAGCCGCATCGAAGCCGGTTCGTTCGTGTCGCCCAAGGCCATTCCGGCGTTGCGCGATGGCGAGCTGGTGTTCAAGGGCATCGATCGCCGGCCGGGAGTGATCTACGTCGCGCTGATCCCCAACCTCAAGGGTGCGCAACGGGCGCTGGCCTGTCACGCCGATGAGCTGAACCTGGTGATGTCCGCCAGCCAGACCCACAATCTGGCGAACATGCGCATGGGGTGTGAGGATTCGTTGGCGGCGTTCGGCGAGATCGTGCAGTTTGTGGGCGACAGCCCTGTGCGACTCAACGGCAGCATCGCCACCACCTTCGGATGCCCGTTCGAGGGCAAGATCGATGAGGATCGGGTGCTGCAGATCGTCGAGGCCTATCAGGAACTCGGCATCCAGGGCGTTACCCTGGCCGACACCACGGGCATGGCCAACCCGCGCCAGGTCGATCGTCTTGTACGCCGGGTGCTGCAGCGGGTGTCCCCGGCGGACCTGACCCTGCACTTTCACAACACCCGCGGCCTTGGCCTGTGCAACGTGCTGGCCGCCTACGAGGCCGGAGCCCGGCGCTTCGACGCGGCCCTCGGCGGCCTCGGTGGTTGCCCGTTTGCACCGGGGGCGTCGGGCAACATCTGCACCGAGGACCTGGTCAACCTGTGCGATGAAGTCGGCATTCACACCGGCATCGATTTGCCGTTGTTACTGAGACTGTCCCGAGGACTGCCGGTGCTGTTGGGCCACGAAGTGCCGGGCCAACTGGCCAAGGCCGGGCGCAACTGCGATCTGCACCCGATCCCCACCTGAACCAACCCTCTGTAGGAGCAAGCACGCTCGCGATAGCGGTGAGGCAGTCGACATCAATGATGGATGTGACGCAGTCATCGCGAGCAGGCTCGCTCCTACAGTAAAAAGCACCTCAACCAGACAACAAAAACAATCGGACACCCACGGAAAGTCCGCCTGGAGAACCACAATGAGCCTTAATGCACTGGAGGCGAGCGCGAGCCCGTCTGTTAGCCACGACACCGAAAAAGCCCTGGTCAGCAAAGTCGCCTGGCGCCTGATGCCGCTGATCATGGTCTGCTACCTGTTCGCCTTTTTCGATCGCATCAACATCAGCTTCGCCAAGTTTCAACTGCAGGCCGACTTGAGCCTCAGCGACACCGCCTATGGCCTCGGTGCCGGGTTGTTCGTGGTCGGTTATGTGATTTTCGAAGTGCCGAGCAACATGATGCTGTACAAGGTCGGCGCCCGGCGCTGGATCGCCCGGATCATGATGTCCTGGGGCCTGGCCACGGCGGCCATGGTGTTCGTCAACAGCGAATGGCAGTTCTACGTACTGCGCTTCGTGATCGGTGCAATGGAGGCAGGCTTCGCCCCCGGCGTGCTGTATTACCTGACCCTGTGGTTCCCGCAGCACTATCGCGGGCGCATCACCTCGATGCTGTTCCTGGCGTCGGCGTTCGCCGGCCTGGTGGGCGCGCCGTTCTCCGGCCTGGTGCTGCAACACCTTGACGGCGTGTTGCAAATGCGTGGCTGGCACTGGCTGTTCCTGCTCGGTGGCGTGCCGTGCATTGGCCTCGGTTTGCTGGTGCTGACTTTACTCAAGGACCGCATCGAAGACGCCCATTGGCTGACGCCCTCGGAGAAGACCCTGCTGGCCAGCCGCATCGCCCAGCATGAGCCGCACAAGAGCGGTGGTTCGCTGCTCGCGGCACTGCGGATCCCGGGCTTCCTGACCTTGGGGCTGATCTATTTCCTGATCCAGGTGGCGTCCTACGGCCTGAATTTCTGGGCACCGCAGTTGATCCGCAGCTCCGGGACAGACAGTCCGGTGATGATCGGCTTGCTGACGGCCATTCCGTACATCTGCGGTGCCATCAGCATGGTGGTGATCGGACGCCTGTCCGATGCTTCCGGCGAGCGGCGCAAGTACGTCGCCGGACTGGTAGCGGTCGGTGCGGTCGGGTTCTTCTGCGCCGGAATCTTCGCCAGCCACACGACCTTCCTGATTGTCGCGTTGGGCCTGCTCGGCGCCGGGATCATCGCCTCCATCCCGAGCTTCTGGACCCTGCCGCCGAAACTCCTGGCCGGTGCCGGAGCGGGCGCGGCGGGCGGGATTGCGGTGATCAACACCCTGGGCCAGTTCGGCGGCATCGTCAGCCCGGTGATGGTCGGCCGGATCAAGGACCTCACCGGTAGCACCACGCCGGCGCTGTATGTCATTGGTGTCTGTGCGTTGATTGCGGTTGCGCTGTTGCTGTGGGGGCTGCCGCAGAAGCTGCGCACGCTCGACAAGGTTTAAAGGATCACCGCCTTCGGCAGCTCCTGTTCGGACCACGCATCCTCGCAGGACCTGCCGGAGACGGTGAGCTTTTAATGTTCAAGAAGTCGCTGTCAGCGCTTTTCCCGCAGAATCACTGAATTGAATCAACACCACCCCGGCCATCAACAGCAGCACCCCGAACACCTTGGGCAAGGTGACTTGCCGCTCCATCAAGCCAAACCAGCCGAAGTGATCCAGCAACAACGACGCCACCACTTGCCCCGCCAGCGCCAAGGCCATGAACCCCGCGGCTCCGAGCTTGGGTAGCAGCACCAATGCCAGGGAAATAAAACACACGCCAAAGGCGCCCCCGGCCCACATCCACAGCGGCGCCTTGCTGATGAATGCCAGTGACGGCAGGGGCAAGCGCATCGCAACGATGATCGGCAACAAGACCACAACACTCACCAGCAACGAGGCGAGTGTCGCCCACAACGGATGGCCCAACCCGCGTCCGAGATTGACGTTGATCGCGCTCTGAAACGGCACCACCGCCCCGGCAATCATCGCCAGCCCGATCAGGCCAGCCCACTGCAACGTACTCATGATCGATCTCCAACAGGTTTTGCTGGACTCTAGGGTATTCGTCGCGCAGATTTAAATTCGGTTTTGTTATCCAGAACATGCAGCAGATGAATGATCTTCGACGCATCGACCTCAACTTGCTGGTAATCCTCGACGCCTTGCTTGCCGAGCAACACGTGACTCGGGCGGCCGAGCGTCTGCACTTGAGCCAGCCAGCGGTCAGCCATGCGCTGGCGCGATTGCGCGATCTGCTTGGCGACCCACTGCTGGTGCGCGCCGGTGCCGGTCTTGTGCCCACTTCGCGAGCGCTGGAACTGGTGGCTCCGTTGGCTGAAGCCCTGGCCCAGGTGCAAGCGCTGCTGGCGCCGAACGCCTTCGATCCCGCGACCGCCCGGCGCACCTTCCGCCTGGCGATGTCCGACTATGGCGCCGCCATCATCCTGCCGGGACTGATCCGAACCTTGCGCCGCGAAGCGCCGGGCATCGACCTGCAAATCAGCCATGGCAGCCGCGAAAGCATGCTCGAAGGGGTGCTCAACGGTGACATTGATGTCGCCGCCGGTGTGTTCCCGGAAATGCCCAATGAGTTGCGCAGCACGCCGCTGTTCGAAGAGCACTACGCTTGCCTGGTGGACCGCAATAGCCTGCCCGCCGATGGTGTGCTCGACCTGCCCACCTACCTGGCACGACCTCACGTTCTGTTGGAGATGCGCGGCAGTGGCACCCCGGAAATCGAGCGGGCGCTGACGGCTTTGCGCGAGCGTCGCCGGGTGGCCATCAGCCTGCCGCACTGGAGCGTTGCACCGGAACTCATCAGCGGCACTGATCTGATCCTGACGGTGGCCTCGCGTGGGCTGCGCGATATTGATGAACAGTCGTTGATCGTCGTGCCGCCACCTTTTGATATTCCATCGTTCACCTTTGTGTTGGCGTGGCATAAACGGCGGGGTGGGGATCAGGCGTTGAACTGGCTGAGTCGCAGGATTGGGGAGGGGGGCGAACGCTAGAGGCCTTTGGTTAAATGGCCTTTACCAAGTGGAAGGAGGCAGGCGACGCGTATGAAAGATGCGCAGTACCTGAAGCCGACCCTGGCGAACCCGGTAGGGAATCAAATAGGGGCGATCAGGCATGACCCATTCCCGGGTACCGGGCAAACGTCCTTCGCGACCCGTCGCTGGAAATCGGGCAAGGTGATCGACACTGGCGAGAATTGCCAGGACAAAATCCGCTGCCGCTTTTGGATTCTCGATAGCAATGTACGCGGCTTCGTCATCCAGATTCTTTAATGCCGTACGCAACCACTCAACGCGCATTTGCCGTCCACTTGTCAGCAATTGCGTTCACTTCCTCTTGTGTCGCGAAGTCACCTTCATCGGCTTCTTTCAAGGCTTTCTGAATTTCCTCGATTTGCCACGCTTCACGGGCCAGGTATTCACGCAGCGCATCCACGGCCAGAAATGATTTGCTGCGGCCCGTTGCTTTCGAAAGACTTGCGAGGGTCTCGGCGATTTCGTCTGGTATGCGCAGGGACATAACTGACATGGTAGTCTCGATGTAGTGGTTTGTAATACAACATACTACACCGTCATCAGGGAGGCGGGACCAGTCCGTTCGTCTGTCGAGATGTTTCAGTCTACAGGCAATGACCTGATATAGACTGGCGACCATTAACCAAGCCGTTCAAAAGGAAATCCCATGACCCCATCGTTGCTAATGGCCGTGCTTGCCTCGGGTTTTATCTATGGCATCACCCCGGGACCGGGTGTGCTGGCGGTGTTCGGCATTGGCGCGGCCCACGGGCGGCGAGCCGGGGCGGGGTTTCTGTGCGGGCATTTGCTCGGCGATGTGGTGTGGTGCAGCACGGCGCTGGTCGCGATTGTCGGGGCGCGGGAGATCGGCAGTACCGCGTTCGACGTGCTCGGCGTGCTCAGCGGCCTGTACCTGTTCTGGCTCGGCTGGCGTGCGGTGCGCGCCCGGCGCGGCAATGGTGATGCGCCGCAGGGTCCGGCGCGGCAGCCGTTCTGGCACGGCATTGTGTTTGGCTTGACCAATCCCAAGGCCTATCCGGTGGCGGTGGCGACGTTCACGGCGCTGTTGGCGAGCCGTGCGGAACTGCTCAACTGGTCGATGCTGCCAGCGCTGATCGTTCTGAGCTTCGTCGGTGGATCGCTTGCCTACGCTATTCTCATCGGCATCGTCGGTGCGCGGCGAGTGCGCACCTTGTACCAGCGACATGAACTGGCAATAACCCGGCTGTGCGGGGTGATGTTCATCGGTTTTGCCATCAACGCGCTGGTCCATGCGTTGCCGGGGCTGATGCCGAACAAGGCTTGAATGTGATGGCAAGGATGCAACACCGAACGGGCAGGGATGATTGATGAGCGCTGCATTATCGGGGCACCCACGCTAAACCATGGAAAACCGGAATTCCGCGCCACTGGCGAGCTATATCGATCTGTTGCTGGATGCCGTTTGTGCGGTGGACAAGCAGGGCCGCTTCGTCTTTGTCAGTGCGGCATGCGAGCGTGTTTTCGGTTACAGCGCCGATGAGATGATCGGTCGGCCGATGATCGATATGGTGCATCCGGGCGATCGCCAGCGCACCCTCGACGCGGCCCGGGAAATCATGGGGGGCGAACCCAAGCTCAACTTCGAAAACCGCTACCTGCGCAAGGATGGTCGCGTGGTGCACATCCTCTGGTCGGCGCGCTGGTCCGAGGTCGACCAGTTGCGCATCGCCGTGGCCCGCGACATCACCGAGCGCAAGCAGGCCGAATCCCGACAGGCCGCGTTGTATGCGATTTCCGAAGCGGCTCACGCGGCGGAGGATCTGCTGGCGTTGTTCAAGCGCATCCACATGATCATCGGCGAATGGCTGCCGGCACTGAATTTTTCCGTGGCGCTGTACGACGAGCACTGCGCGCAGCTGAATTTTCCGTATCACGTCGATGACCACGAGCCACAGCCCGAACAGCCCGGAACCATGACCGGGCACCTGTGCGCCGAAGTGATCCGCACGGCGCAGCCAATCCTGTTGACCCCAGACCAGTGCACGCTTCCTGCCGGTTTCGAAATGCTGCAGACCGAGCACAACGCACCCTGTTGGCTGGGGGTGCCGCTGAACTCGCAAAACGGCACCATCGGCGCGTTGATCGTCAAAAGCATTCCGGGCGGCGAGCGCTACACGGAGCAAGACAAGGAACTGCTGCAATACGTCTGCGCCCAGGTCGCGACCGCCATCGAGCGCAAGCAATTGCATGCCCGCCTGCAACACATGGCCCAGTACGACCAGTTGACCCAGTTGCCCAACCGCGAGCTGCTGCGTGACCGGCTCAAAGCCTCACTGCAAGTGGCCCGGGAAGACGGCGGATACATGGCGCTGTTGTATGTCGACCTCGACCGCTTCAAGCAAGTCAACGACACCCACGGCCATGCGGTCGGCGACATGCTGCTGCAAGCAGTGGCCAACCGGCTCAAGGGCTGCGTGCGGGAAACCGACACAGTGGCCCGCATTGGCGGCGATGAATTCGTGGTGCTGCTGCACAGCATTCATGCGGCGGACGATACCGACATCGTGGTCGAGAAAGTGCGTCAGGTCCTGGCCCAGCCCCTGCGGCTGGATGGCCTCAACCTGAACATCCAGCCAAGTATCGGCGTCGCCCGATTTCCCGATCACGGCATCGAAGAGAAGCAGCTGTTCCGGCATGCCGACGAGGCGATGTACTGCGCCAAACGCGAGAATCACCTGCGACTGGTCTGAAAGTCCGGGCGCCGTTCGTCGTGCTGACCACGCATTTCTCTAAACCTTTTGGAACGCGCAAATTCAGATTCTATGCGGGCGCAAGCTCGCCGCGACTACCACCAATGAGGTAGAGAATCATGCCTAATTCAAGAAACTCGAACTCGGGAAACTTCGCCAACGATCGAACGAAGGCTTCTGAAGCTGGTCGCAAGGGTGGGAAAACCACCACCACGACCGTCGATAAAGACCCGGCGAAACCCGACATGGGCCGCAAGGGCGGTCAGAAATCCCACTAACGGATGCAGGTGGTTTTGATTGAGAGGCGGGGGCGAAAGCTCCCGTTTGAATTTGAAGAGGAGGGCGCGACCATGAACCGGATGGCCACCCGATTATGTAATGCCAGTATTGCCACATTACTGGGCCTGTTTGCCAGCGGCACCTTTGCCCAGTCCCCCGCCGAATTCATCGACGAGGCTTCGGCCCAAGGCATGGCCGACATCGAGGCCAGTCGCCTGGCGCACCAGAAATCCGAGTCCAGGGAAGTCAAGGACTACACCATTGTCGTCATCAATGACCGCACCACCGCCAACCAGCACCTGGCGAAAATCGCCAAACAACTGGATTTGCCTGTAGCCCCGCGGGAAGTGATTGTCGAAAAGGCCAAAGCCCTGATGCCACAAGTCATGGATGGGGCAACCTTCGATGAGGCTTACACGGCCAGTCAGGTGAAGACCACGCAGGAAACCATCGATCAATTGCAGCAAGTCGTTCAAACCACCGACGTGCCGCAGATCAAGGCGTTTGCCGAAGAAACCCTGCCAAAATTGCAAAATCATCTGCAAATGGCCAAGGCGTTGCAGGCCAGAAGCTGATCATCAGCAGTTATTCAGATTTTGCCGACCCTTTTCCTGGACGACGGTGCCGTCCAGGTCAATGGTCAGGCCTTCGCCAAGGCTGCGATAGTGCTTTCTCAGCTTTTCCAGTTCCTTGAGATCAAGGGCTTCAAGACCCAGCATGGCGTTCTGCGCCTCTTTCGTCACCCGTAACAACTCATCGACCTTCAGATGCAAAATGTCGGTGTCACGGTTCTGCGTGTTCTGGATCAGGAACACCATCAGGAACCTTTGGCCTTGCTCGCTGCGGTATCGTAGTGACCCGAGGACAACACACCGACAGGAGAACGCAATGACTTGGTCCGCCAAACAGTACGTCGCTTTCGAAGAAGAACGCACTCGTCCCGCCCGAGACCTGCTGGCGGCCATCCCCGCCGGGGATGTGCGTTCGGCCATCGATATCGGTTGCGGCCCCGGTAACTCCACCGAGTTGCTGGTCGAGCGTTTTGCCAACGCCACGGTCCGAGGGTTGGACAGTTCGAGCGACATGATCGACGCCGCGCGCAAGCGCCTGCCGCAGGTGCGGTTCGACATCGCCGCTATCGACACCTGGAACGATAACGGCCCGTTCGACCTGATATTCGCCAACGCGGTATTGCAGTGGCTGCCTGATCACGCAGCGTTGCTGCCTTCGCTGGTCAGCAAACTGGCACCGGGTGGCAGCCTCGCGATCCAGATGCCCGACAACCTCAATGAGCCTTCACACCGCTTGATGCGCGAAGTGGCCGCTGACGGTCCATGGGCAGGCAAACTGGCAGGCGCTGCCGGGCAGCGCACGGAAATGGGCAGTGCCAGCGGTTACTACTCGATCCTCAAAGCCTGTTGCAGCCGCGTCGATGTGTGGCGCACCACCTACCATCATCCGCTCACGGGCGGTGCCTCTGGCGTGGTGGAGTGGTTCAAGGGCAGCGGCTTGCGGCCGTTCCTCGATCCCTTGGACGAGGCGGAACGGGCGCAGTATCTGAAGCAGTATCAGGCGGCTGTAGAGCGGGCGTATCCGGCGTTGGCCGATGGTTCGGTGCTGTTGCCGTTCCCGCGACTGTTTATCGTTGCCACCCGCTGATGGGAAACAGGGACAGGACGTAATCTGTCCCTGTGTCATGCAATCGCCGATCCAGTGAGGCTTGCGTCAGGCCGGTTCTGCGTCCATGCGGCGAGCAATCACATCCAAAACATCACATCCGTCACGCAAGGGCACACAGCACAACAACGCAAAATCGCTGAGCACAACAGTGTCAGAACTCAGATCGCCACGCATCGCCAGGTTTTCAAGAAGCTGAGTTACGGCGCGAATTCTGTAGATGGCTGTGCTGAGCAGGGAGTGCAGGGGTTGGGTGGTGTTGACGTAGAGGGAGGGGAGGTCGTCGGCGTTGCTGGTTAAAGCCATGAATTCTTTCATGAGTGAGTACCAATTGTAGGTGGAAGACCTACCACTCAATCGTCGCCAAACAATAGGGTGGTAGCTGTACGCGGGTTGGCGAACCGGACAATGGTAAAACCGGCAGACCCGAAGGTCTCCCACGCACAGCTACCGAAAAAAGCAGCCAAGCGTGATCAAAAGTGCTCCGAGAAATGCTCGGAGCCTTCTGTACCGTTGTGACCGAGTCGCCAAACCCGATACGCCATTTTGGCGCGCTCGGACTATAGGTCTCATGACAAAGGCACAGCAATGCGCAAGTGTACGGACAATTCCCAGTGTCGTGTAGGACGTTGCTTTTTCTAGTGTTGATCTCCGTTGGACCTTTAAACGTGGGTCTTTGCACTGACTTCGACAGGCCCTTCATCAAATCTCGCCCATAAAAAAACCGGCCACTTGGGACCGGCTTGTTCATCTCAAAAAGCAATGTTTTTAGCCCTGTTGCAGCACCTTGAGTGCCGCCGAGGCCAGAAAACCCGAACGGCTTTTCTCTTCCGGGTGGTGCAGTACGTATTCATCAATCCGGTTGAGCAGGTAGCCAGGCAGCGTGATGTTCAGCTTCTGGGCCTTGCCCAGGTATTTGGTGACGTCGATGTCCACCAGTGCCCACGCACACCCCGCATATTTGGGGTTGGCTGCGTGCAAGGTCACTTTATTGGCAGGGGGAATCGGCGAACCGTCTTCGGCCAGAATCTCGAAGTGGCCCTCGATGGCTTCCCGCGCCATGGCCATCGCGTCATCCAGGTCTTCCCCAGCGGAAAAGCACCCTGGAATGTCAGGAACTTCCACGCCCCAGGCGTGTTTTTCGTCGCCCATTGAAATTGCAATTGGGTACAGCATGTTGATTGTCCTCCACGGACGTAGCGCATCGGGCTCCTCAGAGCAGCGCCTGTTGCAAAATACTGATGGCCGTTTTCTTGAGCAGATCTTTCTTCGGGTGGGGAACAGTCACCAGCCCCGGTTTGGTCGGATGCTTGAAGTGATGATGGCTGCCTCTGATTCGCACCAGATACCAGCCGTCCGCAACGAGTTGGCTTATCAAAAATCGGCTATTCACATCACCTCCTTGTGGTGTGCTTGTGGTTACTATACCTACTGAAATTTTGTTATCAACACTATACCTACCAAACCTTCCTGGGTTCGGTGGGAAAACGATAGGCTTCGAGTCTAGGAGGGGGCTGTGGCAAAGGCTTTGGGTAAGCCTGTCATTACCTGTTTTGTGTATTGCGAGGTTTTGCTGTGAACACGTGACACTCGAATTTCAGGCATAAAAAAACCGGCCATCAAGGCCGGTTTTTTCTGTCTCTGCATCCCCCGTCAAAACCATCCTGACGTGAGACCAAAATTCGAGTGGAGCGGGTGAAGGGAATCGAACCCTCGTTATCAGCTTGGGAAGCTGGAGTAATGCCATTATACGACACCCGCTCAGAGCGCTGACTTTGTACCAGATACGGCCGGCGATTTGAAGTTTTTCTTTGCGTGGGGCGGGTTTGACGCAGATGTAGCAGTAAAGCCTCGACCCCATGACGGTCGATCGCGGGCAAGCCTTGTACCTGCGCAATACGTTTGATTCAGCAGGGCAGGGCTTGCTCGCGATGACTCTTTTTCAGCTTGCCAATGCATGGTGGTCCTGGACGTATTGGTAACGCGGTCGGCTTTCGTATTGCGCAGGTTTCAGGAAATCCAACAGTGCGTTGCGGCTGTCCCGGCAGGCGGCTTTGTGTTCCATGTCGAGAAAGTGGCCGGCGGCCTGAATGGTACTGAAGGTGCTGTGTTGAACGTGGTTGGCGAACAACCTGGCGTCGTCGGCGGCGGTGTATTCGTCCCATTCGCCGTTGAGGAACAGCACGGGCACTTCGATTTTCTTCGCCGCGTGCATGAGGTAGCACTGGCGGTCGCTGTGCAGCACGTCGTTGATGTGGAAGTGCATCTGCCCGTACTCGTGTTCGGCCAGGGAGCTGACGTGGCGATAGTTGAAGCGCTTGAACAACGACGGCAGGTGTTTGCCGATGGTGTCGTTCACCAGGTGGCCGACCCGGTCGCGGTCGAGGTTGCCGAGGTGTTCGACGCCGCGTTCGAGGTAATCGAGCATGTGCGCGTTGATCACCGGGGAGAACGAGCTGATCACGGCTTTTTCGATGCGCCGTGGCCGTTGCGACAACGCCATCATGGTCGCCGCGCCACCCCAGGAAAACGACAGCACGTGTTCGGCGGCGAAGTGGTCGATCAGCTCAAGGATGATCTGCCCTTCGATTTCCTTGGTGAGCATTTTTTCGTGCAGGTTGTGGGCTTTTGACCGGCCCGCGTAGGGTTGGTCGTAGCAGACGACGTTGAACTGCGGATGGAGGTTTTTCACGGTTTGTGCAAACGACGCAGTCGTGGCCATTGAGCCGTTGACCAGAATAATGGTCTTTTCTGCGGCGTCTGCGCGATAGAACTCCGTGTAAACCCGATACTGACCCTGTATATCCAGCACAGCGATTTCTGGCCTCATGTCATAAGACTCCTGGCAAGCGTGTATGCGTGCAAAAGAGATTGCACGAGCTTTGTGACAGGTAGGCATACGCCTGGAAATTGAGAGGCCCATGTCGATCCATTGCAGTCCGGTCGACGGGTATTGTTATTGGCGGGCAGTCTGCCGGATGAGGCCGGAACCCAGGGTTCCTGCCGGCAAAAAGTTTCTTAGAAGTATGGGGTGACTCATCGGTCACATTTCGGCCGACGTCCTGATTCAAGCAGGGGTCACGTCATCGCGCAAGTGTCTTCGATAAATTGTTCGACAACTTCTGCTCGGTGGTCGCGTGCTTAGATCAATCCGATCTCTTCATCGGTCAGAGGGCGGTACTCGCCCGGTTTCAACGCCTCGTCGAGCACCAGCAGCCCCATGCGCTCGCGATGCAGGCGCATCACCTTGTTATTGAAGTGGCCGAACATGCGTTTGACCTGGTGATAGCGGCCCTCGACGATGCTCAGGCGTGCACACTTTGCCCCGAGCAGCTCCAGCCTGGCCGGTTGCGTGACGAGGTCTTCGAAGGCGAAGTACAGCCCTTCGCTGAACTTGATCGCGTATTCGGGGCCGATGGCCTGCTCGGTTTCGACGTAGTAGACCTTGGGCAGCTTGGTCTGCGGTTGGGTCAGGCGCCGCGACCAACTGCCGTCATTGGTGATCAGCATCAGGCCGGTGGTGTTGAAATCCAGGCGTCCGGCGATGTGCAGTTCGTCCTTGTCCGGCTCGTGGATCAAATCGAGTACGGTCGGGTGCTGCGGGTCTTTGGTGGCGCTGACGCAACCAGCGGGTTTGTGCAGCATGAAGTGGCGCAGGGGTTTGCCGACTTGCAGCACCTCGCTGTCGACTTCGACGCGGCTGAATTCGCGGACTTCGCTGTGCGGGTCGCAGACGACTTTTCCGTCAATCCGGACGCGCTTTTCCACCAGCAACAGGCGTACCTGCTTACGGTTGAAGCACGGCAGGTTGCTGAGGAAGCGGTCGACGCGCATGACTCAAGGATCAGTGAAGTAAGGGGCGCGCATCTTACTCGATCGATTCGGACGCTGCTTGCAACTGCGCCTCGACTTCGGCACAGCGTGGGCACAGGCACGAGGCGTTGCGCAGTTCAGCCGGCAGTGCCTGGAGCACGGCCGGGTCGATGCTGACGCCGTAGCACCAGCAGGCGCGGTCGGCTGTTCGAGGGTCGGCCAGGGTGCAGTCATTGGGGGCGCCGCAGGCAGGGCAGAGGTCAGGCTGGTTCATGGACGGAGTGGGGCATTTCCACGCAGGTTCGGTTACGGCCACTTTGCTTGGCCCGATACATTGCATGATCCGCCCGCGACAGCAAGCTGTGCAAGGTGTCGTCGGGCTGCAGGGTGGTCAAGCCAATGCTCACGGTCAGTCGCAAGGCTTTGTCGTTGTAGGCATAGTGCTGTTGTTCCACGTGCTGGCGAATTTTCTCGGCAATCATCAGACCGGTCTTGCCGTCGGTGTCCTTGAGCAACACGATGAACTCTTCTCCGCCCCAGCGGCAGACGATGTCGGAATGCCGCAGGCAGCTTTCCAGATCCCGGGCGAAACCGATCAGCACCTGGTCTCCGGCCAGGTGGCCGTAGGTGTCGTTCAGCGCCTTGAAGTGGTCCAGGTCCAGCAACAGCGCCGTCAGTGGCTTGGGCTCGCGCCGGGACTCCTGCATGGCCTGCGCGGCCAGCAGGTCGAAGCCACGACGGTTGGGCAGTTCGGTCAGGCTGTCGAGGGTGGCCTGGGCCTGGATCCTGTCCTGGAAGCGTTTGATCACCCGGTTGAGCAGCACCAGCACGATCAACGTGACCAGCAGGCAGATCAGCAGGTTGAGGTACAGCGACTGGCGGATTTCACCGAGGGCGCTGTCTTCGCGTTTGTCGACGAACAGGTACCAGTTCAGCTCGGGGATGAACCGCGCGTTGAGGAAATGTCCCTGGCCCTGCACGGAGTACTCATAACTGCCGCTGTGGGGTTTGGGCAGGCGGCTGACCAGGTCTTTCATGCTGTCGAGTTCGCCGAGTTTCTGCCCGATGCGCGCACCCTGCGGACCCCCTTCGGCGCCGGTGAGCACCAGGCGTCCGAAGCTGTCGACGAAATACACGCTGCGCTGATAACGCTGCTGGTATTTGTCGATCAGCTTGATCACGGCGTCGACGGTCAGGCCGACCCCGGCCGCGCCGATGAACCGGTCGTTGTAGTCGTAGACCTTGTAGTTGATGAAGAAGGTCAGGTTGTCCTTGTTGGCGAGGTCCGGGTCGACGTTGATCTCGTACGGATCCTTCATGTCGCGCACGCGAAAGTACCAGGCGTCGCGGGGTTCGGTGGCCTTGACCTGTTTGAGCACACCCTTGGCGTGGTAGTAGGTCAGGCTGGTGTTGGAGACGAAGAACGCGGTGTAGGCACCATAGTGGGTCATGACCTCGTTGAGGTAACGGGTCATCTTGTCGGAATCCTTTTCACCGTTGACCACCCAATCGCGCATGAAGGTGTCGCGGGCCATCATCGAGGAAATCAGGATCGGCCTGACCAGGTCTTTCTGGATTTCCGAGTAGACGGTGTCCGACGTCAGCGGCAGTTCGGTGTTGACGATGGTGTCGCGGATCGATGCCCGGGAGGCGTAGTAACTGAGAAAGGAGGTAGCGAGAAAGCCTGCGCCCAGCAATGCGACCAGCGTGAGGACCAACGAGCGTTGAGAATACAGCGGCGAGCGAAGCGGCATGGCAGTTCCATTGGCAATCATCCGATGGCAGGCATTGTAAGGGTACTGCGGGGAAATAACTGCTCCATGTACACCGCCAATGGCAGTGAATCTCGCCTGGGGCTTGTTTGGGAGTGAGCCTTTGTGGCGAGGGGCTCGCCTCCCCCCGTTGGGTCGCGAAGCGGTTGCACTGCATCGGAACCTGTCCGCCGCTGATCAGAAGGTGGAGGCAGTGTTGCACTTGGCAGCGATTTACCAGTCAAAACAGGTGTCAGCCGGTCTGTGCCGACTGCTGTCACAGGTCTTTACGGAGGCCGCCATGTTACGTCGATTGTTGTTTGGTTTAGTGCTCGGTCTCGGATTGTCTGGTTGCTACTACTACGACGGTCCTGCCGACGTCTACGGCGGATCTTATTACTACCCCGGCTACTACTCGCCCTATTACTACGGTTACTACGGGCCGCGTTATTACGGTGGTTATCGCAGCTATTACTACGGTGGGCATGGCTACTACCGTGGCCACGGGTATTACGGTGGTCACGGCTATCACGGTGGTGGCTATCACGGTGGCCACCGTTAATCAGCCGGTGAATGGATGAAAAACCTTTTATCGGGCAGATGTTTCTACTTGTTTCAGAGGCGCACCGGATTCTGAATTCGATGTCTGATATTTCGACAGTCACCGAACATTTGGCTGCCGCCTGCCAGCGTCGCTGGTGAGGTTTACCCGCGGTCCAGGAGGCCGCCATGCTCTGTCGAGAAAAGCTGCGCCGAACGCTTCTGCTTGCTGTGTCGGGATTGTCCCTGGGTGGGTGCGTGCCTTATTACGATGAAGGCGGCAGTTACTACAGTTCCGAAGTCTATACCTCGCCGGCGCCCACTCATTACGCCGGAGGGAGCTCCTACTACTCCAACGGTTACTACACGCCGGCGCCCCGGTACTACGTCCCACCAGCTCGGTATTACCAGCCGACACCGCGCTATTACTCTCAGCCGCGCATATATCAACCGTCACGCTATTACTCGCAGCCGCGCATGTATCAGCCGTCGCGCCATTACCAGTCGGCCCCTCGTTACTATCAGCCGTCGCGGGGCGACTACCGCATGCATCAGAACCATGGCTGGGACAGCCGTAACCGCGGGGGCTGGAACAACGACTATCGCGGTCACGACGGGCGTGGTTATCGCAGCGGGTGGGGCAAACACCGCTAGTTTTCAGTATCCGGACAGATCCGCCAGCGGATGTCGACCTTCCCACGCCTTGCGGAAATGTGCCTCTACTACGGCGCCGGGCACGTTGTTGATGTCCGGCCAGTGCCAGTGCGGCTTCTGGTCTTTGTCGATCAACCTGGCTCGTACGCCTTCGCTGAATTCCGGATGACGACAGCAGTTGAGGCTCAAGGTGTATTCCATCTGAAAGACTTCGGCCAGCGACAGATACCTGGCACGGATGATCTGCTCCCACACCAGATGGGCGGTCAGCGGCGAGCCTTCACTCAGGGTCCTGGCCGCGCGGCTCAGTAATAGATCGGTGTGATCGCGCAAGGCACTGATGGCTTTCCAGGCGCAACGCACGTCGCTGACGTCCAGCAATTCGTCGATCTGCTGGCGGCGTGGCAACCACTGGGCTTCGGGCATCTGCGCCGCGGCTTCCTGCTGCAAGGCCTTGAGCAGGCTATTGAGCTGCATGGGTGTCTGTTCCTGCCAGTTCAACTGCAGCAGTCCGTCGATCAATTCCGACTGCTGCTCATCGAGCAGGAAACGATCGGCCAGGCCCAGGTCGATGGCATCGCGGCCGTTCATGTGCGCACCGGTCAGGCCGAGGAACAACCCGAGCTTGCCGGGCAGACGCGCCAGAAACCAACTGCCGCCAACGTCCGGATACAGGCCGATGCTGATCTCCGGCATCGCCAGGCGGCTGCTCGGCGTGACGATACGAATGCCTGCGCCTTGCAACAACCCCATGCCACCGCCGAGCACATAGCCATGGCCCCAGCAGATCAGCGGTTTCGGGTAGGTGTGAAGTTTGAAGTCCAGGCGATATTCCGCTGCAAAAAACTGCGCAGCCAGTGGCGGCACTTCGCCCGGATGGGCGCGACAGGCCTCCACCAGGCTGCGCACTTCACCCCCGGCACAAAAGGCCTTGGCACCATTGCCGCGCAACAGGACGCAGACGATTTGCGGGTCCTTGGCCCAGGCTTCCATACGGTCGCGCAGGGCGTTGATCATCGGCAGGGACAGGGCGTTCAGGGATTTTTCGGCATCCAGGCTGGCGACGCCGATGCGGGCGCCGTCGGTGCCGGTGAGTTCTTCGAAGTGCAGATTCATCGTGACCTCGATCGGGAATTTGAGGGTTAAGTATGATCGCTGTGTGGGAAAGTGCCGGATCCGCGTCAGATCAATTGACAAGCGTGATGCGCTTTCCTAGGGTTCGCCCCATTGTTTTTGCCGGATGTAACCATGACTGCTGACGACCGTATCAAACTCGAACCGAGCTGGAAGGAGGCCCTGCGTGCCGAATTCGACCAGCCCTACATGGCAGAGTTGCGAAACTTCCTGCAACAGGAGCGGGCGGCCGGCAAGGAGATCTATCCGCCGGGGCCGATGATTTTCAACGCGCTCAATTCCACACCTCTGGACAAGGTCAAGGTGGTGATCCTCGGTCAGGATCCTTATCACGGCCCGGGCCAGGCCCATGGCTTGTGCTTCTCGGTGCAACCCGGCGTGCCGGCGCCGCCGTCGCTGGTGAACATCTATAAAGAACTCAAGCGCGACCTGAACATCGACATCCCCAACCACGGCTACCTGCAGAGCTGGGCCGACCAGGGCGTGTTGATGCTCAACACCACCATGACCGTCGAGCGCGCCAATGCCAATGCGCACAAGGACAAGGGCTGGCAGTTTTTCACCGATCGGGTCATTGAAGTGGTCAGCCAGCAGCAGCCGCACCTGGTGTTCATGCTGTGGGGCGCCCATGCCCAGAGCAAACAGAAGCTGATCGATGCCACCAAGCACCTGGTGTTGACCTCGGTGCACCCGTCACCGCTGTCGGCCTATCGCGGCTTCCTCGGTTGCGGGCACTTCAGCCGGACCAACAAGTTTCTGGAGCAGAATGGCGAGACACCGATCGAGTGGCGGTTGCCGCCGGTTTAAGCGTTGATTTCGAGGGCCTCTTCGCGAGCAGGCTCGCTCCCACAGAGAATTTGCGGTGTTCACAAATCCCCTGTAGGAGCGAGCCTGCTCGCGATGAAGTCGACTCGGTCTTACTCCGGATCGCGGTTCCAGTACTTGAACAACGGCTCCGCCAGAAACAGTACGAACAACAGGCGCATCACCTGCATCGCCGTCACCAGCGGCACCGACAGTTGCAGGGTTTCCGCCGTCAGGCTCATCTCGGCAATACCGCCGGGCATCATGCCCAACGTCAGTGAACGCAGATCCAGGTGGGTCAGTGCACTCAATCCCAGTGCCGCCACCGTGGCGATCAGCATGGTCAACACCGTGGCGATCAAGGTACGGCCCATGAACGATGGCGCACGCCGGAAAAACTGCCGGTTGAAGTGACAGCCCAGACCGCTGCCGATCAGCCACTGGCCGATCTGGCTGCCGCCGTTGGGCAAGCCGATGTGCAAATCCCAGCCGATACTGACTGCCGCACTGACCAGCAAAGGCCCGAACAGCCAGGGGTTGGGTTGACGCAGGCGTTCCCAGATCCAGGCCGCCAATGCGCCAGCAGGAAACAGTAGCGCCAGCCAGCGCCAATCGATGCTGCCTGCGTGGGAAATCGGTGTACCGTCGCCCAACAGATACTTGAAGGCTGCCGGTACGCACAGCACGACGACCAACACCCGCAAACTCTGCCCCGCCGCCACACGGCTGAGCACCGCGCCATTGCGGGCGCCGAGGTTGACCATCTCCCCGGAACCACCGGGCATGCTGGAAAAGAACGCTGTGGCGCGATCTTCACCGGTGCGGCGCATCAACCACACGCCGACCACCGCCGACAGGCTGGTGACCAACGCACCGAAGAAGATCAGGCCGAAATGACTCAGCACCTGCTCCATCACCAGCGGGGTGAAGTGCAGGCCAATGCCGATACCGACGATCCACTGGCCGCACTTGCGGCCGCCAGGGATTTCGGCCAATTGCCAGGGTGTCAGGCAGCGCACGAGGATGATCGCCAGCAACGAGCCGACCATCCACGGCAGAGGCCAGCCGACCTGGCTGGCGAGATAACCGCCCAGCAGGCCGACCAGCGGGGTTCCCCACCAGAGTTTAAAGGTGGGCCGATCAGACATCGGCGATAGCGCGTTGAGCGGCCGAACGTTTGCGCCAGATGCGAATAAGCGGCATCAGTAGCATGATCGCCGTGAGCACCCAGCAACCGAAGGTGATCGGGCTCGACCAGAGGATTTCCAGTGCACCGTTGGAAATCGACAGGGCGCGGCGCAGGTTTTGTTCCATCAATCCTCCGAGGATGAAGCCCAGCAATACGGGGGACAGCGGGAAGTCCAGCTTGCGCAGGATATAACCGAAGATGCCGATGCCGATCATCAGGAACAGGTCGAACGTTGTCGCGTGAACCGCGTAGACGCCGATCCCGGTAATGATGGCGATCACCGGCACCAGTGCCCAGTTCGGTACGGCGAGGATACGGGTGAAGATGCGGATCATCGGAATGTTGAGGATCACCAGCATCACGTTGGCGATGAACAACGAGGCGATCAGGCCCCAGACGATGTCCGGTTGCTGTTGGAACAGCAGCGGGCCGGGGGTGATGTTGTACAGCGACAGCGCGCCAATCATCACCGCCGTGGTGCCCGAACCTGGAACGCCAAGGGTCAGCATCGGTACCAGCGCACCGCAAGCTGCGCCACCGATGGCGGTTTCCGGAGCCGCGAGGCCGCGCATGTCGCCCTGGCCGAAAGTACCCTTGGCACCCGCCATGCGTTTTTCGGTCATGTAGGCTACGGCACTGGCCAGGGTCGCGCCGGCACCCGGCAACACGCCCATGATGAAACCCAGTACGCCGCAACGGATGTTCACCACGAACACCGACGCCGCTTCCTTGAAGTTGAACATCATCCGGCCGGTGGCTTTCACCGCTTCCTGGCCGTGGTGGGTTTTTTCCAGCAGCAGGAGGATTTCGCTGATGGAGAACAGGCCCAGTACCAGCACGACGAACTGGATGCCGTCGGTCAGGTGAACGTTGTCCCCGGTGAAGCGATACACGCCGCTGTTGGCGTCGATGCCGACGGTCGACAGGAACAGGCCGATCAGCGCCGCGATGAATGTCTTCAGCGGACGGTCACCGGCCATGCCGCCAAGGCAGACAATTGCAAATACCATCAGTACGAAATATTCCGCCGGGCCGAAGGCAATCGCCCATTTCGCCAGCAGTGGGGCGAACAGCACCATGCCGCAGGTCGCGATAAACGCACCGATGAACGAGCTCCATGCCGACAGCGACAGTGCTACACCAGCCAGGCCTTTGCGGGCCATCGGGTAACCGTCGAGGGTGGTCATCACGGTGGACGCTTCGCCCGGGATGTTCAGCAGGATCGAGCTGATCCGGCCGCCGTATTCGCAACCCAGGTACACCGCCGCCAGCAGGATCAGTGCCGACTCCGGTGGCAGGCCGAGGGCAAATGCGATCGGGATCAACAGTGCCACGCCGTTGATCGGCCCCAGGCCCGGCAACAGGCCGACCACGGTGCCGATCAGGGTGCCGCTCAGCGCGGTCACCAGGTTGTACGGGCTCAGCGCGACGCCGAAACCCTGACCCAAATAGCCAAGAGTATCCATATCAGTTCTCCAGAACGTCGAGCACGCCAAGTGGCAGCGGCACGTCCATCAACTTGTCGAACAGCAGGTAGAGGCCGACGGCCATCAGGCTGATGATCACGATGCTTGGTACCCAGCGTCCGCCATACAGACGGGCCATGGGCACGCCGATCAAGATGCTGGCGACGATGAAACCCAAAGGTTCGAAAGTACCGGCGAACACCAGCAACAGCACTACGCAGATGCCGATCTTGGTCAGGGTTTCGCGGTCCAGTGGCGGCTCGTCAGCACTGTGCTTGATCGGTGTCGGACGGAACACCATGTACAACAGCGCCGAACCCATCAGGCCAAGCATCAACAGTGGAAAGGCCCGAGGCCCCACCGGTTCGTAGGAAAAAGCCGCTTGGTACGGCCACGCCATCAATGCCAGGCCGAGACAGGCCAGCAACAGCACCGAGGCGAAAATGCGTTGTAAGAGCATGAGAAACTCCTGTGCCGCGACTCCACCGCGCGGAGTCGCAGCCGCTAGACAGGGGCGATCACTGGATCAGGCCGAACTCTTTGGCCAGCACTTTGTAGTCGGCGACTTGCTTCTTCACATAGGTGTCCAGTTCCGGGCCGGTCATGGCGAACGGGAACAGCTCACGCTGGTCGCGCAGCTTGGCGAACTCCGGTGAAGCCAGCAGTTTGTCGAAGGAGTCTTTCCACCAGGCATAGTCTTCGTCGCTGACTTTTGGCCCGAGGTAGAAGCCGCGCACCACCGGCCAGACGATGTCATAGCCTTGCTCGCGAGCGGTCGGGATGTCCTTCATTTCCGGCTCGTCCAAACGCTTGTCGGAGAACACCGCCAATAAACGCATGTCACCGCTGAGAATGTGCGGCATGGAGTCGGAAATGTCGGTGCTGCCAACCTGGATATGGCCGCCGAGCAGGGCGGTGGCGATCTCGCCGCCACCTTCGAGGGCCACGTAACGCAGGTCGCGCGGGTTGATCCCGGCGGCCTTGGCGATCAAGGCTGTCTGCATCCAGTCCTGGCTGCCGACGGTGCCGCCGGAACCGATCACCACTTTGCTCGGATCTTTCTTCAGCGCCTGGACGAGATCGTCGAGGTTCTTGTAGGGCGAATCGCTTTTCACGGCGATGGCGCCGTAGCTGGTGCCGACGGCGGCGAGCCAGCGCACGTTGCTTTCATCGAAACGACCGAACTTGCCCTGGGCCAGGTTCAGCAGCGAACCACTGGACCAGGCCACCAGGGTGCCGGCATCGGCCGGACGCTGGGCGACCACCGCGTTGTACGCCACCGCGCCGACACCACCGGGCATGTAGGTCACGCGCATCGGTTTGGTCAGCAGCTTTTCGTTGACCAGCGCGCTTTGCGCCAGTTTGCAGGTCAGGTCGAAACCACCGCCGGGCGAAGCCGGGGCGATGCATTCCGGGCGTTTTGGCTCGGCCATGAGTTGGCCGGCGAACAGCACACAGCTGGCGGCGAGGGCGAAACGGCGCATTGATCGACTCATTTTTGTCTCCATTGGAGTTTTTGTTTTTGGGGATGATTCAGGTGCGACGATTTCGCACGGTGCTGGCGCGTTCGAATCCGTACGGACTGGACGACGGGCAGCCGGCTTCGGCGCTGGCAAGCGTAAACATCGGGGAGCGAGAGAAGGGGCGGGGCGGGCAAGCCTGAAGCTGTGTCGACAGCATGGTGCAATACCTCGGTTATTGTTCTTATTGGCGAAAACGCTTCGAGGCGTTTTTCGGTAGTTACATGTCAAGGCACGTTTTCAAAACTACGATTCGATGGTCGGCAGTCGAAACCATCCGTAGGCTGACTCTAACGACCCAACCTTTCGCTAACCTTTCAGCGGGCTTTCACGGTTTTTCGGGCTTCACAGCGCCGATTGCGGCTGTAAACTCCGCGCCAAAGAATGGCGTCGGCCACCCCTGAACGAGGTAAAGATCCATGCGTGTCCTGCTCGTCGAAGACCATTTGCAGCTCGCCGAAAGCGTTGCCCAGGCGCTCAAGAGCACCGGGCTGACCGTGGACGTCCTGCACGATGGCGTGGCTGCCGACCTGGCGCTGGGCAGCGAGGAATACGCCATGGCGATCCTCGACGTCGGCTTGCCACGCATGGATGGTTTCGAAGTGCTGGCGCGACTGCGGGCACGGGGCAAGAACCTGCCGGTGTTGATGCTGACCGCCCGCAGCGACGTCAAGGACCGGGTCCACGGCCTGAACCTCGGCGCCGACGATTACCTGGCCAAGCCGTTCGAACTGACCGAACTCGAAGCCAGGGTCAAAGCCTTGCTGCGCCGCAGTGTGCTGGGCGGTGAGCGGATTCAGCGTTGCGGTGTGCTGGCCTATGACCTGGAAACCCGGCGCTTCACCCTCGGCGAAGAATTGCTGACCCTGACTTCCCGCGAACAGGCCGTGCTCGAAGCCCTGATCGCGCGCCCCGGTCGGGTGATGAGCAAGGAGCAACTGGCGTCGCAAGTATTCGGTCTCGATGAGGAAGCCAGCCCTGATGCGATCGAAATCTACGTGCACCGCCTGCGCAAGAAACTCGATGGCCAGCCGGTCGCCATCGTGACCTTCCGTGGCCTCGGTTACTTGCTGGAAAGCCGCGATGCATAAGCCCAGCAGCCTGCGCTGGCGGTTGCTGTGGAACCTGGCGCTGTTGCTGGTGGTGTTGATGCTGGCCAGTGGTTTGAGCGCCTACTGGAACGGTCGCGAAGCCGCCGACACGGCTTATGACCGTACCTTGCTGGCCTCGGCGCGAACCATCGCCGCCGGCGTCTCCCAGCGCGACGGTTCCCTGAGCGCCGACGTTCCTTACGTCGCCCTCGATACGTTTGCCTACGACAGCGCCGGGCGCATTTTCTACCTGGTCAACGACATCAATCAGAAGCTGATTTCCGGTTACGAAAACCTCCCCGCGCCACCGCCGGGAACGCCGCGCACCGATGACTATCCAGCGCTGGCACGGTTCTACAATGCCCAGTACCGCGGGCAGAACGTGCGCGTGGTGAGTCTGCTCAAGCCGGTGAGTGAGCCGAACATGAACGGCATGGCGGAAATCCGCGTGGCGGAAACCGATGAAGCGCGCGTCAGCATGGCCCGCAGTCTGGCGGCTGACACCCTGCTGCGCCTGGGCATGCTGGCCATCGGTGCGTTGATGCTGGTGTGGTTTGCGGTGAGTGCCGCGCTGCGTCCGCTGGAGCGCTTGCGCACGGCGGTGGAGGAGCGTCAGCCGGACGATCTGCGCCCCTTGCCGTTGGTCGAGGTGCAGCGCGAATTGTGGCCGCTGGTGCGCGCGCTCAATCACTTTACCGAGCGCTTGCGTGGGCAGTTCGAGAAGCAGGCGCAATTCATTGCCGATGCCGCCCATGAATTGCGCACACCACTGGCGGCGCTCAAGGCGCGGCTGGAACTGGGCATGCGCTCGGCCGAACCCGATACCTGGCGCAGTACGCTGGAGACCGCCGCCCAGGGCACTGATCGCTTGACCCATCTGGCCAATCAGTTGCTTTCCCTGGCGCGGGTCGAAAACGGCGCGCGGGCGATTGCCGAGGGTGGAGCACAGTTACTCGACCTGAGCCAATTGGCTCGGGAGCTGGGCATGGCCATGGCGCCACTGGCCTACAAGCGCGGAATCGCACTGGCGTTGGAAGCCGATGAGCCCGTCTGGTTGCGGGGCGAACCGACGCTTTTGAACGAGTTGCTGAGCAATCTGGTGGACAACGCACTGGCTCACACGCCGCCGGGTGGCAACGTGATTCTGCGGGTCGCGGCGCCCGCCGTACTGGAAGTCGAAGATGATGGCCCCGGCATTCCTCTTGAGGAGCGCGATCGGGTGTTCGAGCGCTTTTACCGGCGCAACCAGCAGGTGGCCGGATCGGGGTTGGGATTGGCGATCGTCGGCGAGATCTGCCGCGCGCATCTGGCGCAGATCAGCCTGCACGACGGTGAGCACGCCGGGTTGAAGGTGCGGGTGAGTTTTGTAGCCGGAGAGTAATGGCGCTTGTTCTGGCCCCATCGCAAGCAGGCTCGCACATCGGATCTATGCAGCGCCACAACCCCCTGTAGGAGCGAGCCTGCTCGCGATGGGGCGATGCGGTTCTGGATCAGTAGAACATCGTGCGTGTTTCTTCCAGGTCGGCGCGCGTCGCCTCGTCGTCAAAATCGATTCCGAGCGTCCTGAAGGCCGGTACATTCAAGGCATCGAGACTGGCGAGCGGATGTTCGGTATCCCGCAGGCAATACAGGCTGGCTACCTGCACCAGATCCACATAGTCGACCTGCGCAGATTGGCGCTTGAAGTTCAGGTACAGCCGCGGCACTTGCACCAGCATGTCGGGGAACTCCCAGACCCTGAGCAGTTTTTCGCCAATCAGTGGATGAATCCGGTCGATCACATGGTTGAGGCTGACCGGATCGGACAGCAGCTCATAGTGATCTTCGGCGTAAGTCAGGATCGGCAGCACGCCGATCTGATGCACCAGCCCGCCAAGGGCGGCCTGGTCAGGCTTGAGCCGGGTGTAACTGCGACACAGGGCATAGCTGACGCCGGCGATTTCCAGGCTTTTGCGCCAGACCTCGCGCATCTTCTGTTCCACCACGTCGGAACGGGCATGGAAAATCTGCTCCATGACCAGGCCGATCGCCAGATTGCAGCTGTAGTTGATGCCCAGGCGAGTGATCGCGGTATGCAGGTCGGTCACTTCCTGAGTCGCGCGCAACAGCGGGCTGTTGACCACTTTGATCAGGCGTGCCGACAGCGCGGCATCTCGACCGATCACTTTGCTCAGGGTGCTGACGCTGACTTCCGGATTTTCCGCGGCCTTGCGAATCTGCAGGGCCACTTCCGGTAACGTTGGCAGAACCAGGTCATCGTTGTTGATGGCCTCAACCAAATCCTGTTGGACCTTTTCCGCCAGCTCGCTCATTTAGTCTCTCTAGCCAAGTGCTGCCGTTATTGCTGGATTTCGCGATCGCGGTCCAGTTCATAAGGCAGGTCGAGCAACTGCAAGGACGGCCCTTCGAGGGCGCCCAGGTGGATGTCTCCACTTTCTGCTGCTTCGGCTTGCAACACAGCCAGGAGTTCAACGTTTTGCCCGGTGCGGGCCGCCAGCACCACTTCGCCGATGGAGCTGCCGTGGGTCGGGGAAAACAGCTCGATACCCGGTTCAGGCAACTCGCTGGCAGCCAGTTGCAGGCGATACAGGCGGCGCTTGAGTTTGCCCAGGTACTGCATCCGCGCGACGATTTCCTGCCCGGTGTAGCAACCTTTCTTGAAGCTCACGCCGCCGACCGCTTGCAGGTTGAGCATCTGCGGGATGAACAGCTCGCGGGTGCCAGGCATGACCTGGCCGATCCCTGCGCGTACCTGGCCCAGCAGCCATTGATTCAGATCAGTCTCGCTCAGCACCGTCGACAGCTTGCCTTTGACCGCATCGGCTTGATCCGCGGCGACCCACAACTCGGCGCGTTGCGGTGAGACACGGATGGCGATCAGCCCAGCGTGGCGCACGACGCTGTCGGTTTCTGCCGGCAGGGCCAGGCCGAGGCTGGCCAGTGCAGCGTCGCCATGCTCGATGCCGAAGCGGGTCCAGGCAGCACTTTCATCGGTCAGTTTCGACTTGGAAAACACCGCGTATTTCTTCAGGTCCGCCAGTTGCGGTTCGAGCAACTCGGTGGCCATGGCCAGGACCACGCCGTCCCCTTCGAGCAGGATGCGAAAACTCGACTGCATCCGGCCTTTTTGCGTGCAGCGCGCCCCAAGGCTGGCCCGGGTTTCGCTCAAGTAATTGAGGTTGCAAGTCAGTTGGCCTTGCAGGAATTTGCTGGCGTCCGCGCCGCGGACCGCGAGAACGCCTTCATGAGAAAGGGTGCAGAAAAAAGCAGAATCGGCCATGGGTCATCGCAGGGTAAAGAGTCTGGCGGACATCATAAGGGGGCGCCTTCGAAATGGGTAGTTCACAAAAGATCACCGGTGCCCGACCAAAGCCGACTGTTCGATGAAGCGCGGGCCTGTATACTTGCGGCCTATTTGAGGAGCGCTCCATGGTCGAAGATGTTGAACTGAACCGCCTCTTTTGGCACAGCCGCCGTGGCATGCTTGAGCTTGACGTATTACTGGTGCCGTTCACGAAAGAGGTTTACGCAACGCTCAACGAGGTGGATCGCGCGTTGTACGTCCGACTGCTGACGTGTGAGGATCAGGATATGTTCGGCTGGTTCATGGAACGCAGCGAATCGGAAGATCCTGAACTGCAACGCATGGTTCGCATGATCCTGGATCGTGTCCAACCCAAGTAACGGGTTCGAATGCCGCTGGCATGCCTCTCGGCAGTTGCTGGCGGCGTATCTTCTGGCCCAGCTGTTCGCGTTGGGCTCATTGCTTTTACTTTCAATTCCACTCTGGGCCAGCTTGCTCGGCATTGTGCTGTGCGTGGCTCACGGTTTTTGGTCGCTGCCCCGGCAGATCTTGCTGACACACCCACAGGCCTTTTGCGGCTTGCGGCGCGATGCCGATGGTTGGCAGCTTTGGTGTCGGGCGAAAGGTTGGCAGCCCGTACAGTTGCGACCGGACAGCCTGGCATTGCCATTGATTGTGGTGCTGCGTTTTCGTCTGCGTGGGGAACGCCGGGTCAGGGCCATTTGCGTGCCCCGGGATGCGCAGGCGGCGGACGTACACCGACGCCTGCGGGTCCGGCTCAAATTCAGCCGACGTAGGTGGGCGGCATCAGAATAGTGTCCAGCGCGACGGGCAACATGTCCGGGTAGTCGAGGGTGTAATGCAGGCCACGGCTTTCCTTGCGCTCCATGGCTGACAGAATCATCAGCTCGGCCACTTGGGCCAGGTTGCGCAGTTCGATCAAATCCCGGCTGACCTTGTAGTTACTGTAGAACTCGTCGATTTCATCCAGCAACAGTTGCACGCGGTGTTGCGCCCGCTGCAGACGCTTGTTGGTGCGCACGATGCCGACGTAGTCCCACATGAATCGTCGCAACTCATCCCAGTTGTGCGCAATGATCACGTCTTCATCGGAGTCGGTCACCTGGCTCGCATCCCAGGCGGGGAGGGCGGCGGGCATCGGAACCCGGGGCAACTGTTCGATAATGTCCGCAGCCGCCGAGCGGGCGTAAACGAAGCATTCGAGCAGCGAGTTGCTGGCCATGCGGTTGGCGCCGTGCAGGCCGGTGAAACTGGTTTCGCCAATGGCGTACAGCCCCGGCACATCGGTACGGCCCTGTTGATCGACCATTACGCCGCCGCAGGTGTAGTGCGCCGCCGGAACCACCGGGATCGGTTGCCTGGTGATGTCGATGGAGAATTCCAGGCAGCGTTCGTACATCGTCGGGAAGTGCGTCTTGATAAAAGTCTCAGGCTTGTGGCTGATGTCCAGATAGACGCAGTCGATGCCCAGGCGCTTCATTTCATGGTCGATGGCCCGGGCGACGATGTCCCGTGGCGCCAACTCGGCCCGTGGATCGAAGCGCTGCATGAAGCGCTCGCCATTGGGCAGCTTCAGGTGGGCACCTTCGCCTCGCAAGGCTTCGGTGATCAGGAAACTCTTGGCTTGCGGGTGATACAGGCAAGTAGGGTGGAACTGGTTGAATTCCAGGTTCGCTACCCGGCAGCCCGAGCGCCAGGCCATGGCGATGCCATCGCCGCAGGCACCGTCAGGGTTACTGGTGTACAGGTAAACCTTGGCCGCGCCACCGGAGGCGAGGATCACGAAACGGGCACCATAAGTATCGACTTCGCCGGTGCCGCGGTTGAGCACATAGGCACCGAGGCAGCGATCACCTTCCAGGCCCAGGCGTTTCTCCGTGATCAGGTCAACCGCTACCCGCTGTTCCAGCAGTTCGATGTTCGGTCGCTTCCTGGCCTGATCGAGCAGGGTCGTGAAAATGGCGGCGCCCGTGGCGTCGGCGGCGTGGATGATACGCCGGTGGCTGTGACCACCCTCGCGGGTCAAGTGGAACTCGAATCCGCCGTCTTCGTTACTCGACTGTTCATCGCGGGTAAAGGGCACGCCCTGGTCGATCAGCCATTGAATCGCTTCCTTGCTGTGCTCGACGGTGAAGCGCACCGCGTCCTCGTGGCACAGGCCGCCGCCGGCATTGAGCGTGTCATCGACATGGGATTCCACGGTATCGGTGTCATCCAGCACGGCTGCAACGCCGCCCTGGGCCCAGAAAGTCGAGCCATTGGCGAGGTTGCCCTTGCTCAGAACGGCAATGCGCAAATGACCTGGCAAGGTCAGCGCAAGGCTCAAGCCGGCAGCGCCGCTGCCAATTACCAGAACATCGTGTTGAAACTGTTGGCTCATTTCAGGATTCCGCTCAAAGCGACCCGGTTCGGGGGTGGCGCAGCTGGATTGGCGAGTCAGCTCAGCCGTACAGCCTACTAGTATATAGAGGGGGGGAGCGGCACAATACCCGAGCTGGCATGGCATTGTGAAACTACTGTGACGCAAAATATCGGGCGCTTCGTCGGATGTTTTTCTGCCCGTTGGGCGCGAAAATGGCTGTATCGGCGATTTAACAGTCTTTTTCCCGTCACGGTTGCACAATGTCGCTTCGGCACAGCTATAAAATGTTTGGAACTTTTGCCAAAGGGCCAAGATCAATAGACGGATGCCTGAAACAAGGGACAGTGTCGGCTTCAGTACGGGATCGCAGTGCGATTCTTGCCGAAGAGTCCGATGACAAGATTATTCGCGCAGCCGGGTCACCTCGCGCTGCGCTTTTCGTGCGTGCCAAATCAGAGCCCGCAGGAAACTTGCCTGGAGGGGGAGAACTTTTGCGAAAAGCCCGAGTCTATGTTTGCAAGTCTGGTGGTTTACTTCTGCAAGCCTCCTCCGAGCTCATCGAGGAGTGTTCATGCTAACCCAGGAAGAGGATCAGCAACTGGTCGAGCGCGTTCAACGCGGCGACAAGCGTGCTTTCGATCTGCTAGTGCTGAAATACCAGCACAAAATTCTCGGGTTGATCGTGCGTTTCGTGCACGACACCCATGAAGCCCAGGATGTGGCACAAGAAGCCTTTATCAAGGCGTACCGTGCACTTGGAAATTTTCGCGGAGACAGCGCGTTTTATACGTGGCTTTACCGCATCGCCATCAACACGGCGAAAAACTATCTGGTTTCACGCGGCCGTCGGCCGCCGGATAGCGATGTCAGTTCCGAGGATGCAGAGTTCTATGATGGCGATCATGGCCTCAAGGATCTCGAGTCGCCTGAACGGGCTTTGCTGCGGGATGAGATCGAAGGCACCGTCCATCGAACCATTCAGCAACTGCCGGAAGATTTGCGTACGGCATTAACTTTACGTGAGTTTGATGGTCTGAGTTACGAGGACATTGCGAGCGTCATGCAATGTCCGGTAGGCACCGTGCGCTCCCGGATCTTCCGCGCCCGGGAGGCCATCGATAAAGCCCTGCAGCCGTTGTTGCAGGAAAACTAACAGACAGCGGCGACAGCCAAGAGAGGAACGCCATGAGTCGTGAAGCCCTGCAGGAATCGCTGTCCGCAGTGATGGATAACGAAGCGGACGAATTGGAATTGCGTCGGGTATTGAATGCCTGCGACGATGTTGAAACCCGTGAAACCTGGGCTCGTTATCAGATCGCTCGGGCCGTGATGCACAAGGACCTGCTGCTTCCACGTCTGGACATCGCTGCGGCTGTTTCTGCTGCCCTGGCTGACGAAGCCGTACCGGCAAAAGCTTCCCGCGGTCCATGGCGCAGCCTGGGTCGTCTGGCGGTCGCGGCTTCCGTGACCCTGGCGGTGCTGGCCGGTGTGCGTCTGTACAACCAGGATGAGATCGCCGGTGTCGAACTCGCCCAGCAATCCAGTCAGCCCGCCCTGGCCGTTCCTCAAGTAAAAGGCCCTGCTGTTCTGGCAGGCTACAATGAGAGTTCGGAAGCTACTGGCCCAATGGCCAATGGCGTTTTGCAAGGTCAGCCAGGCTGGCACGATCAGCGTCTGCCAGGTTACTTGCGCCAACATGCTCAACAGGCTGCACTGAAAGGCACTGAGAGCGCTCTGCCTTACGCTCGTGCCGCAAGTCTGGAAAACCGTTAAGGAGGACCATGCGCGCCATACCTCTACTTTCGCTTCTGCTCAGCGGCTGGTTCATCGTTCCAGCCCAGGCCGATGATGCCCAGGACTGGTTGATCCGCCTCGGCCAGGCAGAGCAGCAGCAAAGCTTTCAGGGTACTTTCGTCTACGAGCGTAACGGTAGTTTTTCTACCCATAACATCTGGCACCGCGTCCAGGATGGAAAGGTCCGCGAGCGATTGATCCAGCTCGACGGCTCCGCTCAGGAAGTCGTTCGTATTGATGGGCGTACTCAATGCGTCAGTGGCACGTTGATAGCAGGGTTGGGGGATTCTCCCAACTCCGCTGCCCGTGCACTCGATCCTCAAAAGCTCAAGAATTGGTATGACCTTGCCGTCATCGGCAAGTCGCGTGTCGCCGGGCGTCCGGCGGTAGTGGTAACGCTGACACCCCGCGATCAACACCGCTACGGTTTTGAACTGCATCTGGATAAAGAAACCGGCCTGCCTCTGAAGTCCCTGCTGTTGGACGACAAGGGGCGGTTGCTGGAGCGCTTCCAGTTCACGCGGATGGATACAGCTGACGCTCCTTCCGAAAACGACCTGCAGGCCAGTAACGATTGCAAGCCAGTCAATCTCGACAGTGACAAGGCCTCTGCCGTCAAGTCTGCCCAGACCTGGCGCTCCGACTGGTTGCCGCCCGGCTTCGAACTGACCAGCAGCACCGCGCGCAAGGATCCAGAGACCAAAACCCAGATCAATAGCCTGATGTATGACGATGGCCTGGCGCGTTTTTCGGTATTCCTTGAGCCGTTGAATGGCGCAACCGTCACCGACACCCGTACTCAGTTGGGGCCGACTGTTGCGGTCTCCCGGCGCTTGACCACGGCACAGGGTGAAATGATGGTGACCGTCGTCGGCGAGATACCGGTCGGTACCGCTGAACGAATAGCGCTATCGATGCGTACCGACGCAGCTGCAACCAAGCAGTGAGTCAAATTCGAAATGTTTCGTGAGCATTTCAATTTGCAAAAAGTCCTTAAATTTTTTATAGGTCAGAGCCCCTCGGCTCTGGCCTAGTTTGTTGTTCCCGGAACAAAAATACCGGCGTATTGTTCCCGGTGTTCCTTGCTCCATATCGCTTAACCATGCTCGTCGTAACGGGAGCCGTATGTCGATACCACGCTTGAAGTCCTACCTTTCCATTATTGCCACCGTGCTGGTGCTCGGTCAGGCGGTCACCGCCCAAGCGGTCGAATTGCCTGACTTTACGCAACTGGTCGAACAGGCTTCGCCTGCGGTCGTGAACATCAGCACCACGCAAAAGCTGCCGGATCGCAAGGTCAGTCAGCAGCAGATGCCCGACCTCGAAGGCTTGCCGCCAATGCTGCGCGAGTTCTTCGAACGGGGCATGCCACCGCAATCGCGCTCACCTCGCGACCGTCAGCGTGAGGCAACTTCCCTGGGCTCGGGTTTCATCATCTCTACTGATGGCTACATCCTGACCAACAACCACGTGATCGCCGATGCTGATGAAATCCTCGTTCGTCTGGCTGATCGCAGCGAAATGAAAGCCAAGCTCATCGGTACCGATCCACGTTCCGACGTGGCGCTGCTGAAAATCGAAGGCAAGGATCTGCCGGTGCTCAAGCTCGGTAAATCCCAGGACCTGAAGGCCGGTCAATGGGTTGTCGCGATCGGTTCGCCATTCGGTTTTGACCACACCGTGACCCAAGGCATCGTCAGTGCCGTCGGTCGTAGCCTGCCGAACGAAAACTATGTGCCGTTCATCCAGACTGACGTGCCGATCAACCCGGGTAACTCGGGCGGTCCGCTGTTCAACCTGAACGGTGAGGTGGTCGGGATCAACTCGCAGATCTATACCCGTTCCGGCGGTTTCATGGGTGTGTCGTTCGCAATCCCGATCGATGTGGCCATGGATGTTTCCAATCAGCTGAAATCCGGTGGCAAGGTCAGCCGTGGCTGGCTGGGTGTCGTGATTCAGGAAGTGAGCAAGGACCTGGCCGAGTCGTTCGGGCTGGAGAAGCCGGCCGGTGCGCTGGTTGCCCAGATCCAGGATGATGGTCCGGCTGCCAAGGGCGGGCTGCAGGTTGGCGACGTGATCCTGAGCATGAACAGTCAGCCAATCGTTATGTCGGCCGACCTGCCGCATCTTGTTGGCGCATTGAAGGCTGGCGCCAAGGCCAATCTGGAAGTGATTCGTGACGGCAAGCGCAAGAACGTCGAATTGACGGTCGGCGCGATTCCGGACGAAGACAAGGACCTGGATGCAATGCCAAAATCCAGCATCGAGCGCAGCAGCAATCGCCTCGGGGTTTCCGTGGTCGAGCTGACGGATGAGCAAAAGAAAACATACGACCTCAAAGGGGGTGTGCTGATCAAGGAAGTGCAGGACGGCCCTGCCGCCATGATCGGTCTGCAGCCAGGTGACGTGATCACTCACCTGAACAACCAGGCCATCGGTTCCACCAAGGAGTTCGCGGACATCGCCAAGGCGCTGCCAAAGAACCGCTCGGTGTCGATGCGGGTGCTGCGCCAGGGTCGTGCGAGTTTCATCACCTTCAAACTGGCTGAGTAATCCGGTTGTTGGCTGAATAAAAAACCGCCTCGCAAGAGGCGGTTTTTTTTTGTCCGGGCTTTTTGTCCCCGAGGGCGTCAGCCCATCATGTCCTTGATCATGCGCTCCTGCTCCATCAGCTCGCGTTGCCGCGCGTCGATCCGTGAAGACAGCGGGAAGTTGCTGCCTGCCTTGCGTTTGGCGAAGTCCAATTGCTGTATGGCCTGTTTGTAGTCTCCGACCAACGCAAAATACTCGGCGCGAGCCTGGTGCAGGCCGATGATGTTGCCCGACAGGCCGCGCGTTTCGGCCACCTGATACCACACGTCCGGATCATCCGGGCGCGACTTGAGCAGGCCTTCGAGGGCTTTCTCCGCATCCGCTGTGCGGTTTTGCTTGAGCAGCAGGTCGACGCGCACCTGGTTCAGCGGGTAGTTGCCAGGGTACTGGCTCATCAAGCGATCAACCCGGGACTGGGCGTCCGCCAGGCGATTGTTGGTGATATCCAGATCGACCTGAGCCAGGTTGTAGATGATTTCGTTGGGTGACTTGGCCAGCAATTGCTTGAGGTTTTCCCGTGCTTCGTTCAGTTGACCGCCCTTGATCTGGGCGATCGCCAGGCCGTAGCGTGCCACGTCGTTTTTCGGGTTCTCGTCGAGCTGGGCGCGGAAGCGCTTGGCGCCGAGCCCCGGGGTTTCCTCGTAGATCAGTTGTACCCGTGCGCGGATCAGTTGGTAGCGCATGCTGTCTTCGATGCCGCCCGTTGGAAACTGTTCGGCGCGGTTGCGGGTGTCGGCGATACGCGATTCGGTGACCGGGTGAGTCAGCAGGAATTCCGGCGGCTTGGCATCGTAGCGGTACTGGCGCCCCAGGCGCTCGAACATGGTTGGCATCGAGCGGGGGTCGTAACCGGCCTTTTCCAGATTGAGGATGCCGATACGGTCGGCTTCCTGCTCGTTCTGGCGGGAGAATCGCCGCTGTTCCTGGATGGCGGCGGCCTGTGTACCGGCAATGGCGGCGATCCCGGCGTCACCGCCACCAGCGGCTGCTACCACAATACCCGCCAGCAATGCAGCCATCATCGGCACTTGCATGCGTTGCTGCGCTTCGACGCCACGGGCAAAGTGGCGCTGCGACAAGTGAGCCAATTCGTGGGCCATTACCGAGGCATATTCGCCTTCGGTCTGGGCGTTGAGGAACAAACCACCATTGACCCCGACGATCCCGCCCGGCGCCGCGAAGGCGTTGAGCTGCGGGCTGTTGATCAGGATGAACTCAAGACGCCGGTCGGTGACCTGGCTGGTCTCCAGCAGTCGGTAAACGCTCGATTCCACGTAATCCTTGAGCTGCGGATCGTTGAGCTGCGAAACCTGACTGCGCAACATGGCCAGCCAGGCGCGACCGAGCTCGTATTCCTGTTGGGGCGAGACAATGGCAGAACTGGCGTCGCCGAGTGACGGCAAGTCGTCGGCGAAGCCCGGTGAGGCGAGCAGGCAAGCGAGCGTCAGCAGGGTAGGGCGCAAAAATGTCATGCACAAAGCCTTAGTCGACAAAGACCTTACTGTAGCCGGACACCGGCGTTGCGACCAGATATTCTAAGCAACTCAACCACCTGACCCGGAGTGATGCAATGACCGACGCTGTAGAGCATGACGTTGAACTGGACGCCAGCGGCCTGAACTGCCCGCTGCCGTTGCTCAAGGCCAAGATGGAACTCAACCGCCTGGCCAGCGGCGCCGTGCTCAAGGTCATCGCCACCGATGCAGGTTCACAGCGCGACTTTCGCACCTTTGCCCGATTGGCCGGTCATACCCTGCTTCGTGAAGAAGAAGACGCCGGTGTTTACCGCTACTGGTTGAAAAAAGCCTGAAATTGGCTGCGTTTGCCCCTAAGGATTATTGATGTTCAAAGTGTTGCGTGACTGGATTCAGCGCTATTTTTCCGATGAAGAAGCGGTGGTGCTGGCTGTCCTGCTGATTCTGGCGTTCACCGCTGTCCTGACCCTGGGCGGCATGCTGGCACCTGTGCTTGCCGGGATGGTGCTGGCGTACCTGATGCAGGGGCTGGTGGTGACCCTTGAACGCCTGCGGGTACCGGGTGGGGTCGCGGTAGGGTTGGTCTTTGCGTTGTTCATGGGGTTGTTGCTGGTATTTATTGTGATTGTCGTGCCACTGCTCTGGCATCAGATGATCACCCTGTTCAACGAGTTGCCTGGCATGCTCGCCAAGTGGCAGTCACTGTTGTTGTTGCTGCCTGAACGCTATCCGCATCTGGTATCCGATGAGCAGGTGCTGCAAATCATCGAATTGGCGCGGGGCGAAATCGGCAAGTTTGGTCAGTGGGCGCTGACGTTTTCGCTGTCGAGCCTGCCATTGCTGGTGAACATCATGATCTACCTGGTGCTGGTGCCGATCCTGGTGTTTTTCTTCCTCAAGGATCGGCTCATGATCGGTCAGTGGGTGCGCGGTTACCTGCCCCGTGAGCGGGCGCTGATTACCCGGGTCGCTCATGAAATGAACCGGCAGATCGCCAACTACATTCGCGGCAAAGTCATCGAGATATTCATTTGTGGTGGTGTGACCTACATCGCCTTTGTTGTTCTTGAACTCAACTACGCGGCGCTGCTGGCATTGCTGGTGGGGATTTCGGTGGTGGTGCCTTACGTCGGCGCCGTCGTGGTGACTGTGCCCGTGTTTCTGATTGCGCTGTTCCAGTGGGGCTGGAGCGATCAGTTCATCTACTTGATGGCGGTCTACGGGATCATCCAGACGCTGGATGGCAACGTGCTGGTGCCTTTGCTGTTCTCGGAGGCGGTTAACCTGCACCCGGTGGCGATCATTTGCGCGGTGCTGCTGTTTGGCGGGTTGTGGGGGTTCTGGGGGGTATTCTTTGCGATTCCCCTGGCGACGCTGTTCAAGGCTGTGCTGGACGCCTGGCCGCGCAAGGAGCCGGAGGTGGCGCCGCTGCTTTAGCGGTCAGCCTTCTGTTTTCAGTGAGGTGGATGGCCTCTTCGCGAGCAGGCTCGCTCCCACAGAGATTTGTGCCGAGTACAAAACCAATGTGGGGCTGAGCCTGCTCGGGAAGGCGTCTAGGCAGACGCCAGATACATCAGGCCTTGTTCAGCGCCTGAGCCGCAGCCAAAACCGCATCCACATGCCCCGGTACCTTCACCCCGCGCCATTCCTGACGCAGCACGCCTTTGGCATCGATCAGAAACGTGCTGCGATCCACGCCCATGTATTCCTTGCCGTAGAGCTTTTTCAGTTTGATCACGTCGAACAGCTGGCAGATGGCTTCGTCCTTGTCGCTGATCAGCTCAAAGGGGAACTCCTGCTTGCATTTGAAGTTCTCGTGGGATTTAAGGCTGTCGCGAGACACGCCGAACACTTCGGTATTGGCGGCCTTGAAGGCGGTGTACTGGTCACGAAAGCCCTGGCCTTCGGTCGTGCAGCCCGGCGTGCTGTCCTTGGGGTAGAAGTAGATCACTACCTGCTTGCCCTTCAGGCCAGCGAGGCTGACGGTCTGCCCGCTGGTGGCGGGGGCTTCGAAATCGGCAACCGGTTGGTCGATGGCAACGGCCATGAAAACTTCCTTACATTGGGTTCTGTGGGCGCCAGGGTTCGATCAGGGCATCCAGGTTCAGTGCGTCGGCAAAATCCAGGAACTGATCGCGTAGCCAACTGATCTGCACGCCGGCCGGCAAGGTCACGGTAAACGTGGCGTTGAGCATGGTGCCGCCGGTCTGCGGGGCCTGATAGGTGTCGCAGGTCAGGTTTTCCAGTTCGACATTGTGGTCCATGAAGAACTGGCACAGTTCGTTGATGATGTCCGAGCGGTAGGCCGAGCTGACATAAGCGACATATGGCAGGGCCTGGGGACGGTTTTCCAGGGCGGCGCTGCGGACCACGTTGACCGTGAACGCATGACGCTTGGCCAGCACTGGCAGGCTGCCTTCCAGGCGCGCCAGGGCATCCCAGCTGCCGGAGATTTCCAGCACCAGTGCACTGCATTCGCCATGGCGGGTCAGGCGAGAGGTGACAACGGCGCAGCGGTTTTCATGGCTGGCGCGGCACAGGACGTTGGTCAGCTCCATGGGGTTGGCGCCGAGGGCACTGATGACAAGGAATTGTTCGCGAACTGTGGGGGTGGACATGCAGCATTCCTAAAGCGATGAGCGGTCGGTACGTCAATGGGCTGATTGGCCGGGAGCGAGCCTGCGTATGCGAACTCAGAAAGCCCCGAGTGACAGGTTGCAACGAGCTCCGGCAAGGCGGGAGCGAGACGTGGCAAGGCTGGATCAGGACTTGTGATGCCGAAAATGGAGGCTGAAACCCGACGGACGAGCCTGTCCGTACCGATCAAAGTTTGAAGGGTAGCGAAAACCGGCGCCAAGGGGAATGGCGACAGCACAGTACTTCGCTTGTGCAAGCATCTTGGCGCCAGTACCATTACGGCTCTCTTTTTCCGGCAGGAGCGGTTTCATGATTGCGGGCAGTATGGTGGCACTGGTCACACCCATGGATGCACAGGGGGATATTGACTGGGACAGCCTCAGCAAACTCGTGGACTTCCATCTCAAGAACGGCACCCATGCCATTGTCGCGGTCGGTACTACCGGCGAGTCGGCCACTCTTGATGTAGAAGAACACATTGCCGTCATCAAAGCCGTGGTCAAACAGGTCAATGGCCGCATACCGGTGATCGCCGGTACCGGCGCCAACTCGACCCGCGAAGCCGTCGAGTTGACCCGCAATGCCAAGGAAGCCGGCGCCGACGCCTGCCTGCTGGTCGTGCCGTACTACAACAAGCCGACCCAGGAAGGCCTGTACCTGCACTTCAAGCACATCGCCGAAGCGGTCGACATCCCGCAGATTCTCTATAACGTTCCCGGCCGCACCTCCTGCGACATGCAGGCCGAGACAGTGATCCGCCTGTCCACCGTGCCGAACATCATCGGCATCAAGGAAGCGACCGGCGACCTCAAGCGCGCCAAAGCCATCCTCGACGGAGTCAGCAAGGACTTCATCGTTCTTTCCGGCGATGATCCGACCGCGGTCGAGCTGATCCTGATGGGCGGCAAGGGCAACATCTCCGTCACCGCCAACGTCGCTCCGCGTGAAATGGCCGATCTGTGCGAGGCCGCCCTCAAGGGCGATGCCGCGACTGCACGGGCGATCAACGAAAAACTGATGCCGCTGCACAAGGACCTGTTCATCGAAGCCAACCCGATTCCGGTGAAGTGGGCTTTGGTTGAAATGGGCCTGATGCACGAAGGTATTCGCCTGCCGCTGACGTGGCTGAGCGCACCTTGTCACGAAACGCTCCGCACGGCCCTGCGCCAGTGCAGCGTCCTGGTTTAATTGAGGAAGTACACCGCATGAAGCGAATGGCCGGACTTTCCGCACTTGCCTTGATTATCTCCAGCACCAGTGGCTGCGGATGGCTCTGGGGCCCGGAAGGTTATTTCCGTGACCGTGGTAGCGATTACCTGCAAGCGCAACAGACCGCACCGATGCAAATTCCACAGGATATCCATACCGCCAAGCGTCTGGATCCGCTGTTGCCGATCCCGCGCAACGTGGCCGATGACACTGCCACGGGCGAATACGTGGTTCCTCGTCCTCAGCCGCTGACAGCGGCTGCCGACGCCAGTGCCTACTCGCTGCAGAAGAGCGGCGGCATCAGCTCCATCCTGGCGCAGAACCCGCCGGCCGAAGTCTGGCCAGTGGCCGTTCAATTCTTCCAGGACAACGGTTTCCGCCTGGATGAACAGCGTCCGCAAACCGGCGAATTCACCACCACCTGGCAGCATTCCGACGAACTGTCCGCCGCTGTGGCCAAGCGCCTGAGCGCGGCCGGCGTCAGCACCGACAGCGAAACCCGTGTGCGGGTGCGCATCGAGCCGGGCGTGCAGCGCAACACCAGTGAAGTCTATGTGGTCAGCGCCGAGCGTCCTGCCGGCAGCACCGCTGACGTGGCGTTCACCAACCGTTCGGTCAATACTGGCCTGGACGCGGCACTGGTCGACGACATGCTGGCGAGCATGAGCCGTATCTCGGAGAAGGGCGGTTCGGTCTCGATGCTGGCTTCCCGTGATTTCGACGCGCCCAGCCGTGTCAGCCTGAGCGAAGACGGCAGCGGCAACCCCGTGTTGAACGTCGGTACCGATCTGGATCGTGCCTGGTCGAGCGTCGGTCGTGCGCTGGAGCAAGGCGATTGGCGTGTCGAAGACATCAACCGCAGCCTGGGCCTGTACTACATCAACCTGGCCGAAAAAGCCGAGAAGAAAGACGACAAGCCAGGCTTCTTCGGCAGCCTGTTCGGCACCGCACCGAGCAAGGAAGAGCTTGAAGCTCGTGCCGAGCGTTATCAGGTTCGCCTGAGCAAGGTTGGCGAGAACGTCCAGGTCACCGTCGAGAAGAACATCAACACCGTGGCGCCGGCAGACGTGGCGCGTAAAGTGTTGAGCAAGATTCAAGACAACCTGGGCTGATCCTGTGCGTTTTGCCGTTCTCGGCAGCGGTAGTCAGGGGAACGGCACGCTGATAGCCAGCGATGACACGTATGTCCTGGTCGATTGTGGTTTTTCCCTGCGGGAAACCGAAAAACGCCTGCTGCGCCTGGGTGTGAACCCGGCGCAGTTGAGCGCGATACTCGTGACCCACGAACATGCCGACCACGTGCATGGCGTGGGTTTGCTGTCTCGGCGCTACAATCTGCCTGTCTACCTCAGTCGCGGGACCTTGCGCGGGATGCGCAAGCCAATTGAACCGGCAGGCTTTCTGGCTGGTGGCGAGCAACTGCAAATCGGCGACTTGAGCATCAGTGTCATTGCCGTGGCCCATGATGCACAGGAACCGACGCAGTACGTCTTCAGTGACGGTGTACGGCGTTTTGGCCTGTTGACCGACCTGGGGTCGTATTGTGACAAGGTGCTGGACGGTTACCGGGACCTCGATGCGTTGATGATCGAGTCCAACCATTGCAGGGACATGCTGGCTCGCGGTCACTACCCTTACTTTCTCAAGCAGCGGGTGGGCGGTGAGCTGGGACATTTGAACAACCATCAGGCGGCATTCCTGGTGGCCGAGCTGGGCTGGAAAGACCTGCAACACCTGGTCCTGGCCCATCTGAGCAGCAAGAACAACCTGCCGCGGCTGGCCCGGCAATGTTTTGTCGACACCCTCGGGTGCGACCCGGACTGGCTGCAACTGGCCGATCAAGATTCAGGGCTCGACTGGCGTCACATCGCCTAGCCCATCTACTTAGCAAGCGGAGCCCATCATGGAAAAACGTGAAGAACTCTACCGCGGCAAAGCCAAGTCGGTTTACAAGACCGACGACGCTGACCGTCTGATCCTGCTGTTTCGCAACGACACCTCGGCGTTCGACGGCAAGCGTATCGAACAGCTCGACCGCAAAGGCATGGTGAACAACAAGTTCAACGCCTTCATCATGCAGAAGCTCGAAGCTGCCGGCGTGCCGACCCAGTTCGACAAGCTGCTGGGCGACAACGAATGCCTGGTGAAGAAGCTGGACATGATCCCGGTCGAGTGCGTCGTGCGTAACTACGCCGCTGGCAGCCTGGTCAAGCGCCTGGGTGTCGAAGAGGGCATGAAGCTCAATCCTTACACCTTCGAACTGTTCCTGAAGGACGACGCCAAGGGCGACCCGTTCATCAACGAATCCCACGTCGTGGCATTTGGCTGGGGCACTGCCGAGCAACTGGTTCGCATGAAGGAACTGTCGCTCAAGGTCAACGAAGTCCTGAGCAAGCTGTTCGATGACGCCGGTCTGCTGCTGGTCGACTTCAAGCTTGAATTCGGCGTATTCAGCGACGGCTCCATCGTGCTGGGCGACGAGTTCAGCCCGGACGGCTGCCGCCTGTGGGACAAGGACACCAAGAAGAAGATGGACAAAGACCGCTTCCGTCAGGGCCTCGGTGGCGTCATCGAAGCCTACGAAGAAGTCGCCAATCGTCTGGGCGTACCGCTTTAATCGACGCAAGCATCTGAAAGCACAGAAATATTTCGCTTGGGGGGTTCGCTTCCGGCGAAAGTGTTGATATGATGCGCGCCGTTGGAGAGATGCCAGAGTGGCCGAATGGGACGGATTCGAAATCCGTTGTACCTTCACCGGTACCTAGGGTTCGAATCCCTATCTCTCCGCCATTATTCAAAAAGCCTCGTAAGTCCTTGATTTACGGGGTTTTTTGTGCCTATGTGTTTTTCGATTCTACTACTCAATTCTACTACTCACTTTTTCCCCAAATACCCAAACCACCCCGGCAATCGAATCCCGTTTTGTGGTCGAATCCATATGCTCTGATGGGCAGAATCCGGTGTTGGTTGTCTGGAGATTGGTCGCCAGCGTTTAACCGGACCGGATTCAGGAAACACCCGGTGGTCGGGATAATCTCAACATCCGAGAGTGGGTGTGCGTCAAGTGAATGGTTGTGAGGCTGCGTAGGATCGCGTATGTGGGGTTTTAGCTGAATGCCAGTGTCATGCAGGCACTCAGCCTTTATCGTTGTTCTATGGTGTTTAGGCTAGCTCTCGCTTGATCCGATAAACAGTTGCAACACCACACTCAGCCAGCTTGGCGATCTTGTCAGCAGACATGGTTGGATGTTCCTGCATCAGCGACTTCACCTGCTCATGCAATGCTACATTCTTCCCTTTACCTGATGGCTTCCACTCAGGCTCAGCAGCACGCTTGTTAGCAAGTCCTTGGTTGATACGTTCAACACGTTTGTCTTGATCGAGGCGAGCCATAGTTTGCATCAGTTCGATCAGCATATCGTTGATCACATCCATGATCTGACCAGTGATACCTTTGTCTTTCACCATCATGTGACTGGTTGGAAGGTCAGCAATCACCAGCTTCAAACCTTTAGCCTTGATCGTTGCCTTGAGCGTTTCCCAATCGGTCTGAGACAGACGCGACAACCTGTCTACGGATTCGCACAAGAGAATTTCCCCCGGTTGTGCAGTGTCCAGCAGTCTCATCAATTCAGGTCGGTTGAGTTTCGTACCACTGATGTTCTCGGCGTACACGTCAACGATGTTCAAACCTTTATCACCAGCGAATGCTTCCAGTGCGATACGGGCACGGTTTGCATCTTGATCCTTGGTTGATGCTCTCAGGTACAGATGTGCGTTCATGCTGGCTATCCTTTGGCTATTGATTTGATAGACCTATGATAATCCTATCTGATAGCTATCTGCAATAGTAATTTGATAGTGGTTTATCACCGGTTATCCGACTACCAGACAAGTAGACTTCTTTGATAGCGGTTACTGGCGTATCCGAAGAATGCCAGCGGTGATGGCAGATGCATTTGTGTCAATGGTTTCCAATGCTGCAATCGCGTTGTCGTGCACGTCGGGCGAACCTGTTGACTTTGCCCACAAAGAAACTTCTTCAATTGCAGCAGCCAAAGCATGCTGGTTGTGCAAAAGCAAAGTCAGAACATCGGCGGTAGCGATGGCTGCGTGGTTGTTGTCTGACATAGGTGTCGTCCTTGATGGGGGTGTAAAGATCGTAGCTCAGCACATGGTTGAGACGGCGTGTAGTGGCATCTGTGGCGTGATCGATTCGCCGGTCAGGGTATGTATTAACGCCCTGTAGCGGTAAGCACCGGGATGTTGTTCTCCAGGTCAACCATGTGAAAGTCCCTACTGAGGTTACGCGAGGTTGATTCAGGGTTTTCCGCAAGGGAAGGCGGAAGCCATCGCCAGAGCTATCGAAGTGACCTCATGCTGGTGAAGTTTCTCCGGGTTCTCTTTCAGGTACTTCACCACAATCCGTAACTGTTGCTCCTTCGTCACAGACTCAGGCGGACAGATGAATGGAGGGAGCGTCTTTCCCGAAGAGGCACTGTAGTAACCACGAGCCATTTCGATTCCATCGAGAGTACCTTCGATCTTACCTAGACATACTCCGCCGCCAAATGCGCTCTTACCAGCACCGCCATCTACGACATTCAGTGCGTCCTGACACTGCTGAAGAAGGACATTGCCGTTTGCCAATACAAAGCCAGTCCAGCCACTGGCCAGCAACGTTAGCGTGCACATCATCTTGGATTTCAAAAGGGGCATTCCTTTGGGTTCGCGAGGATGGCAATGTACCAGCACGTACATAGATCAGCGAGGGTATCGCCCATGGCTCACGAGGCTTCCGCCTCAAGACGGTACAACCAACCCGGTGGCATCGAACAAGTCGAATGGAAGATAAGGGCATGAGCCGGGCTTGCAAGTAGGTTTACCTGCTGAGCATGACTGAAGTTAACAACCTAAAGATGGTTTCGCCTTTGAAGAGCCATCAAAATCAAGGAGGGATGTAATGCTTTCGGAGATTATTTGCTTTTTAAAATCAGTTCCAGATGTTATTTGGTCGGGGGTCGCCGCATCAGGCATAACTTTGCTTGGGGTGATGGTTTCGAATAGAAGCAATACCAGTCGACTGGTGTTGCAACTTAATCATGATGCGACCGAGAAGTCCAAGGAGAGAGTCAGCAATCTTAGGCGTGAGGTTTACTTAAAGGCGTTTGAAGATATTGAAGTTGCAAGTCTTCATATTAGCAACCTGTCTAGTCGCTCTCTCACTAATTTGAACCTAATGTCAGAGCTTCAGGAGATTACCGGGTCGATAGCAAGGTTAAAATTGGTAGCTGAATCTAAGACTTCGATATTGGCGGGGGGTTTAGGTGTTGAGCTTGGCTCGCTGTTTTTAAAGCTACTACCTCGGCTTGCTGTCATACAGGCTGCAAGAACAGATATCGAGATTAACAACTCATTGCATGAGAGTTCATCTGCTGAGGCTTCAAGAGTAATACGGGAAATGAACAAGTTAAATGAGGAGGGGCGGCAAAATGAGGTGGCGTTTCAGAGTCTTCAAAGCTCATACGAATTTAACTCCAGTCAGGCTCAACAGTATGCAGATGCACGCGCTCTTGCTTACGAGGCGCTTCACGTTGGATTGCGCGAATTTAGCACGATGCTTTTCCCTGAAATGAAAGCCTTATCTAAGATTCAATTGAAGGTTATGGTAGCCATACGCGAGGATCTCGGCATTGCCTGTGATGTGGCAGACTTTCAACGACAATTGGAGCGTCAATGGGCTGTGATGGAAGCTGGGTATGGTGACGCCATGAAGGATTTGAAAGGGGAGTAGTTTTTGGCGGTGATCGTAGGGCGAATATGTCATATCGGTTGAAGGCTAGGTTTTATTCCCGGTTTTCAATCGATTGGCACTACTACGTACAATATCGAGAAAGAAAGTGAATCATGCTTAGCCTGAATTGCTCAGGCACCAATGAAAATGCGGGTTGTAACAACCGTTACCACAATGCAGCGTCACACCGTTGACCAGGATCATCCTGCTGACTCACCTGCTTTCAGTCCTGCACCAAGGTTGTGGTGGTGGCGATCATCACACCGGCACCAACATCGCTTTGTTCAACAACGACCAACGTCTGATTCTGATGTCACCAAAGACTTTCGTAAGGTCATGTGGTCTTTGGTTTTCGATTGCACTGGCAATTGTGTATGGTTTCAGTCCTTCAAGCCTCTTGCTTTTGACGTTCATGTCTGCTGTGAATGACTCATCAACAATTTGTTTCAAGCCGCCTGACTGGGCTGTGGTCAGGATCATTAGGTACGCTTGCAATCCCTTGTCACCTTTACCATTCCCATTCTTGGTCTGGATACGAACCAAGAAGGGTTGACCGGGGTATCGCTTACGCAAGGATTGCAGAAATGGTTCCTTGTCAGTCAACAGTTGGTTGCTCAGCTTAAGGTCGTCATAGAACACTGAGTACTGATGTGACCAGTGGTGTCCTGTCAGCAATGCTAGGTATCGTCTCTTGGTCTTGTCTTCACTCGTTTCACTCATTCTCTTTCCCCTAATCTTTAAAGTTAATCTCTTGAATACATACTCTCAAACACAGCACTAGAACTCTCAATCTCTCACTTTCCTAGATACTTCAATACGTCACGCTGATTGCGATGCCGGCAATCCCCCGTAAACATTGGGCCAAACCGACGTTTTAAGGCAAAACGTACAGAATTACTAGTGCGGCGATTTTCGCATTACTAGTGCGGTGATTTCAACCCTGATTCTGGTTCATTTTCAACCCCGTTTTGTGGTGATGAACCCACCATGATCGCGATGAACATTCACACCACATGCACACCTTTCTACAAGGCAGCATAAAGCCCCGTGCAGACGTTGATTGTCTGCCGGAGCCATAGCGGTATTACTTTTCATTGCAAAGCGCTCAGAAGCGATTGTGGGAGTTTGCAGAAGGTGTTACAGGATCAGTCTGGAATGATCAACGGGGCAAATGTATCAGCAACTTCCTTTTCAATCTCACGCAATAGTTTTGCTCTTTTCTCCTCTTCTCGACGCTGTTCTTTCAACTCAGCGGCTTGGATCAGTTGTTGAGTGAGTTTTGCTTTATATTCTTCACGCTCTGCTTCAAGTTCTTTTATGTACTGTGCCTTCACGTCCACATCGATAACGTCAAGATCTAATTTTTGCAATTCTGGCGGTTTGATCATTGATGCCGAGTAATCAAGCGGCAGTGTTATGATTGGTGACCACTTGCTGAGTTCATAACCAAGTTTCGACTTCTCAATAATGGCGGTTATAAATTCGTAAGGGAAGTCAGTTTGTACAACCTCCAAACACTGTGCAGATTGCCTGTACTTGGCGTGGGCATGTTCCTGAAGTTGTTTAAGTTCAGCTTCATCATACTGGCGAGGTGCACCAGATATCTTAATTCTATCAGTCATTTTATTTTCCTTTCTTTTGTCGAATGCGATTTACCATCAACTCTACGATGGTCATGCGGTATTGTTCATCGGTTAACTTGATGTTGGTGATGGTTGTTACTTTACCGGTGTTGATTGTATTAGCACTCGTGATTACATCAACATCAGTCTTTGTATGCTGCTTTGGAAGTTGTTCTTTACTACGTCTTGCGAATGCTTTGGTAAAGCCAGCAGTGAAGTAGTCCAGTTTCGTTTTGGTATCATCACTCATAGCAATCACTCTTTGCTTCACGTAAAGCTTGAATGCCATATTCATTAACCAGACGTTCAAGCTGTTGTGAGGCACGGTTTACTTCATTTTCATCACCAGCAGCCATTGCTGATTGTTGTAACGATAAATAATGTTTCATTTGAAGCACAGCAAGGTGCCGTTCAAGCAGCGGGGTATTCATGTATTATTATTCCTTTGGTTTGTTGTATTGATATACACCTGAGATACGGCTGAAATAGCGTTTTCAACCCATATAAATCAAGGTGTGTAGACGTGCAAAAGTGGCAACCTAGGGGGTAGCCCAGGGTGACAGGTATTTGAGGCTATAAACGCGTTACAGAAGCTCTCAGCGGTACTTATCTAAGTAAGCTTCAGCAACCATTGTGCCGGTGAGAAATACATCTGATAGGTGGTGGTGATTAGCATCTGGATTGGAAGCGATCCAATGTTTAATACTTGACTCACGATCAACCGACGTTGGCGTCTGTTCATTACGAATGCGAGTGTTGACCAACTTAGCTTTACTATGTCTGTTGCCACTGATTTGTTCGCTGAAGCTTGGACAACTATCCATAAGCTCACCAACGCTAACCAACACACCTCTGGTCAATGCCTTTTTGTGAAGTTTGTAGAAGTGGTTGAGAACAATGATTGAAGCTTCATGAAAGCTATGGTCATCATCCGGTTTTGGTGGTAATGAACTGGTTATCACTTTCAGAATGAGTTGTGATGGCTTATGTACGACTATGAAGTTACTCATTGGTTTTCCTTATCGATAGGTGATCCTCTGACTTGTGGTTAAAGTATTTAGGATTGAGTGGTGTTAGACGTTTGATTTCTTCTGTTTATCACGGCGTCGAAGGTTGTTCGTGACGCTGGTTAGCATTACGTTAATGCAATGGGTGTGACTGGTGTACCCAGTACGCACCATTAACTCTTCTAGTTTCATCACAGCCTCTTGATTGAGGAATATCTTCATAGTGAACGCTCACTTTGGACAGCACGATCATGTACGTATTGATTAACTGATTTTCCAGTAGCATCAGCAGCTTTGGTAATCAGTGCATGGTTAGCAATGCTGAACATAATCCGCTCTGGAATCATCGTGATCTTTGATTGTCGCCATACCGCGTTCCTGCATTTGCTTGAGCATGTTGCGGCATGTGATCTACGGTTGATCAGTGGTGTGGAACATCCACGGCAGAGCTTAATAGTCATAGGTATCTACCTCGTTAGTTGATAGTGTTTGTAAAATGTCCGGCATAGACAAAAAGAAAGCCATACCGGTGAGGGTTATGGCTTTGGGGAATTAGCTGTGGAGGAACAACTTCACATACTGACACTTGAAGGAAGGGCAAGCTGTCAGCTTGGAGATACCGGTCAAGTGAATGGCTATACACTGAGAACGGAGTGTAGCTGTTCAACTCCACTATGAGAGCATTATATCACGAATGATTCTCATTGTCAATATCCGCCTCAACTAATGTTGACACTTAGATTAAACTATTTTTGAAAATCAAAGTGTAGGAGTTGTATAGCTTCCTGCTTCTGTTCAAATGAGCATCCGCCACTGTAGACGCTCAACGTGAACGATTTGTTCTCGTGTCCTACGATGTACGGCAGCACCTCCAAACCTACACCTGCTCGGTGAAGTTCGGTCGTGGTGGTTTTTCGGATGCTGTGGAATACGTGAAGTTTTGAGAACTCAGCTTTAGTTTTCAATCGCCCAAACTGTTTACCCAGCCTGTCAAGTCGGATGCCGTATTTGTTGTTGCCACCTTTGAATAAGTATCCATCATTCGCTGGTGCTTGCGAACACAGACTTTTGTATAGAGGAACAAGAGATGCGTGCAACGGGATATCTCGTACACCGGCAACCGACTTGGCTTTAGGGATGTGGAAACCTATTGGTTCGTTATGCTGGTCAAATATTGTGTCAACCGGTTCAATTCGCCCGATTTCCTCAATCCTAGCGCCCGTGTATGCACCAAAGATGATGAGATTGGCTAAATCGTCTTTACCGCCTTCTCGGGCTGTCTTGTACAGGTCTTCAATCTCTTTACGGGTGAAGGGAAGATATGATTCACCGGCTTCTTTACCAACTTTTGGTAGATCGTGACCATCGAACGGGCACTGCTGCCCGGTGAATTCATCACGGAACTGAGCGTTGTATTTTATAGCCCATTTCCAGAAATCTCGTCCCGACCACAAGTAGTTCAAAAGGGTCTGGCGGGCACCACCTTGTTTTTTCACAAAGTTGTGGATGGTGTCGAAGGTGAGCGGGGCACCTTCAGTTGTCAGGAACTTGGATATCTTTTCAACGCGAGCTTTATGACTATCACGGGTTTTCTCTGATTCGATTTGTGTGACAAGGTACTTTACCCATGCTTCAATCATGGATGGGCTGATTGGTGAGCGTGGTTTGTACAATGTCGGATTACGTACAATCGCTTGAGCTTCCTGATGCTCTTCGTCAGACAGGTTGTATTCATATGCAGCAACGACGGCTTCAGCATCTCCTTGGATCGACAGAAGATTGTGATGTAGGACTACGGCGTCACCAGCTGTCATACCTTTTTCGCAGGCATCATTGAATTTCTTTACATGGTCGGTTACACGAGCAGCTAATGCATGCTCTCCCATTTCTTCCATGGCTTTCGCCATTTCCAATAGTTTTCCAATGAATAAGCCGTCAGGGCGATCAGGAACAACATCTAGATTTATCGGGGTGAGTAGCAGAGATACGCCATCGTTTTGCTTCTGCTTCAATTGTTTTCCAAGCTCATGCTGGGCAAGTCGCCATTCGTCTCCCTTATTACCTTTTGCCGTTCTCGCCGCTTCAATGTCAGCTTTCCATTGTGAAAGGATCGGCAGACGGCGGAGCATTGCCTCCGATCTCATGCCGGTTTTGAGTGACTGGATCAACACGGTTCGATTGCCAAGCGCCCGGCGGACATCCTTCGGTACATCAAGCCGGACATACCACGTTGATTCGTTTTTCTTTTGGAAAATATGATCAGCCATACATAGCACCAAGGCGTGAGTAGTAGTGTGAATTCTACTACTATTTTCTACTACTATTGGTGGTGAAGGCCAATAAATACTGGGTTTGTTGGGGTTAAAGATCGTTATCGGAGATTCCCTATCTCTCCGCCATTACACAGAAAAAGCCCCGTAGCTGAAAAGCTCCGGGGCTTTTTCGTTTCCGGAGCTTTTTCCAGCGGTCTATCGCTGCCTGCATCCGATCAAGGAAATCCAGTAGCTGAAACGTGAACCGCATCAGGCTGTTGAACTTGAGTTGGATGGACGGCAGTTGCCCCGGCTACCTAAACTGTCAGCAGATTTGGGGATCGGGGGCAGTGGATGAATCGTAACGAACTTCGCAAGGCGGATATCAACCTGATGGTGGTATTCGAAACGCTGATGCTGGAGCGCAATGTCACTCGGGTGGCGGAGAAGCTGTTTCTCGGGCAGCCGACCATCAGCTCTGCACTCAACCGCTTGCGTGCGATGTTCAATGATCCGCTGTTCATACGCGTGGGTCATCGCATGGAGCCGACGGCTCGGGCAGAGGAGATCATCAGGCATCTGTCGCCGGCGCTGGATTCCTTGTCCGTGGCCTTGAGCCTGACCCATGATTTTGACCCGGCCAGCAGCACGATGACATTCCGCATCGGTTTGTCCGACGATGTCGAGTTCGGCCTGTTGCCGCCATTGCTGCGAGCCCTGCGCCAGGAAGCGCCGAAAGTGGTGTTTGTGGTGCAGCATGTCGATTACTGGCGGATTCCCGACTTGCTGGCGTCCGGCGATATCACGGTGGGTATCAGCCAGACCCGTGGCTTGCCTGCCAATGCCAAGCGCAAGTTGCTTCGGCACATCCAGCCCTGCATATTGCGCGCCGATGCCAGCGACACGGCGCTGACCCTCGATGAGTATTGCGCGCGACCCCATGTGCTGGTGTCCCACACCGCCAACGTCAGTGGCTACGCCGACGAATGGCTGGCGGAAATCGGCCGCACGCGCCAGGTGGTGCTCTCGGTACCGCAATACAGTTCGTTGCCGGCACTGCTCGCCGGGACAGACCTGATTGCCAGCCTGCCGGACTACGCCGCCGAGGCGATGGCTGCTTCGGGAATGCTGTACAAGGAACCCTTTCCCTTCAAGACACCGACCCTGGATTTGTCCATGGTCTGGCTCAGTCATGTCGATACCGACCCCGCCGAGCGCTGGTTGCGCTCGCGCCTGGAGGCATTCATGAGTGAGCGTGCCGTCTTGCCGCTGCCCGAATGAACAGGGCGAGGCTCTGTCATACGTACGACCTTTCCATTCACTTAGGAGTCAACTCATGCCTCACCTGCACATGGAATACACCGCCAACCTGACTGACCTGAATGCCGATGTGGCACTGATGCGGCTGAACAATGCCCTGGTGGGCTCCGGTCAGTTCGCTGCCGAATTCGACATCAAGAGCCGCGCGGTCAAGGTCGATACGTTCAAGGTCGGTACGGCAATGGCTGAACGTGCGTTCGTGCATGTGAAGCTGGCGCTGTTGAGTGGTCGTTCCGCAGAGATCAAGAAACAGCTGTCTGAAAGTCTGCTGGCAGTGGTGCGGGATCTGTGTGAATGGCCGAGCAGCATTGAGGTCCAGTTGTGCGTGGAAATTCTCGACATCGATCGCGACTCCTACAGCAAGACGGCCATCAATAACTGAACATCAGGTTGATTCCAGCCCGGCGCAGGCCAGGATCACTTGTTCTCGCAACCAGGTGTTGGCGCTGTCCTGATCGACATTCCGGTTCCACTGCATCTCGAGGGTGAAGCTCGGCAAGCCTTCGGGAGCTTCACAGTGATTGAAGCTGTCTGCTCTGGCCAGCAGTTGTCGGATGCGCCGGGGCAGGGTCAGGGCATAGTCGGTGCCGCTGATCAGCTTCAGCGCCGCACTGTAGCTGTTGGCGCGTGCAACGATCTGGCGCTGTTGTGCCTGCTGTGCGAGCCAGCCATCGACCATGTTGGTCGCGGACGTCCAGGGTGTCGGGAACACGTGCCGACGTTCGACATAGGCTTGCAGACTCAAGCGTGATTCCACCGGTGCGGCGTGTTTGTCGAAAACACACACCAGATCATCTTCGAGCAGTGTCCGGGATTTGAAATCGGCGTGACGGCGATGAAAGTTCGGGCCGAAGCACATCACCAGATCGAGGCTGCCGTCGCGCAACGCTTCGGCAGGAATGTCGGCTTCGAGTTTGAACACATTGACCATCACCGGAAGATCGGCGAGATCGAAGGTTTTCAACAGGCGCGGCAGGATCAACTGCTCGAAATATTCCGGTGCGCAGATGTTGAAGGTCACGGTTTGCAGGCTCGGGTCGAATGCGGGTGAGCCGGCGTGGCACAGGTTGATGTTTTCCAGGACTTTCAGCGCGTGGGGGTACATCGCGTCAGCCTTGCCGGTGGGCTGCATGCCGCCGGTACGGGTATTGATGAACAGCTCGTCCTCGAAAATGGCGCGCAGTTTTTTCAGGCAGTAACTCACTGTCGACTGGCTGACGCAAAGTGTCTCGGACACTCCGGTGACGCTGTTCTGCTCGTACACGGCGACGAACACCAGGAGGTCCTGCATGTCGAGTTTTCTAAGCGAATTACTGTTCAGCATCCATTGCGTCTCGCTGCGTCCCTTGCGCTGACCCTGTGCAAGGGTGAGCGAATGATCCTAGCGGAATGAGAGGGAATGGAGAATGCCTGGCAGGAAGTTTCGCCCAAGGACCTTTCAGCTCTGGACCATCGCTGACACAGCGCTACGGCTGGACATCAATAGCGCGAACATGCCGATACCCACCAGTACCGCGCCGGCCAACTCCAGCGGAAGCGGCATCTGGCGCCCCCAGAACCAGTGAAACAAGGTGATGAACAGCGTACTCAGGTAGATATAGGAAATCACCGAAGACGGCGCGATCACGCCGATGGCCCGGTGCAACAGCCAAAACGTCGCCAGGGTGGCGAACACCGCCAGGTACATCAGCCAGTAGAAATCGTTGAGCGTCAGAAATGATGCCGAACGCCAACCGCCACTGAGTCCGCAGAACACCAGCAGGAACAGCGCACCGAACAGCATGTTCCAGAACGTCATGGGCACTGGCCCGCGCCCCTTGAGGCTATTGGCTTTCAGGCGCTGGCTGAGAGGGGCGTAGAGTGCCATCGCCAGGCAACCGATGCCGTACACCGTCAGTGCGTACGCTGATGGCAACTCGTCGGGGCCGGTGCCTTTCAAGATCAGCAGCACTGCCCCGGCAGCGGCGAGCAGCATCGGCACAATCCGTTGTTTCAGGCGGCTGTCCGGTGTCAGGACGGCTTCGAACCCCAGGGTCATCAGTGGCACCAGGGTGAACATCGTCCCGGTGTTGACGGCCGAGGTGTAGCGCAATGCTTCGAACAATGAGCCGAAGTACAGCGCCAGCAGCAGGCCGAGCACCGCGTGGCCCAGCAGTCCGCGGACGGTCATGACGGTATCGCCTTTATGCAGCAACAGCGGCAGAAACACCAATGCGCACAACAGCAGGCGCAAACCGGTCAGCAGGATCGGATCGATGGCCTGGCTGACTTGCGCCGCTGCGGAAAACGATGCGGCGATCAATAACGCCCAAAGCAGCATGCTCGCGTGAGCGGTGGCGAAACCGGTGGTTTTCATGGAAGGCTCCGGGTCAATGGGTGTGGCGACCAATTAGGCGCGTGTCGCCTGGAAGCGGCAAATCAGAAAATCCGGCGTGGTATCTGGAAATTAAATACTGTGGGAGAGGAATGTTTAGCCAGACCACATCCAAGGTTCTTCAAATCCTGATTTAACGACTCAACCCATCGTGTGACGCTGCGGGTCTTCTGTTTTCTGCGGTTCACTCTATGGACGGTTGGCCAGTCGTAATCCACCTCAAGGCATCCGCTGGCGCTCGAGCGTCGAGCCTTGGTCGTCGGTTCACGTCCGCCACCGCGCCAAACCTCTCTGCACTTCCTTCTGAACTGGCCTTCTGGGCGCTTTGGCATTGCCGCCATGCGCGCCCGCCGGATTCCCGCTTTTTCTGCTGATTATCCCTACATTTTCCGGTTGAAGCCGGGATCAAAGCGCGGGTGCTTTTGCGTGCCCGTATGACGCGGAAAAAGAGAATTCCCATGAGCAGTGCCACGACCTCGTTTGCCACCCCGCAAGAAGCCCTGACCTTTCTGGAGCAGAACCCGGACATTGAAATGTTCGAACTGTTCATCCTCGACAACAACGGAGTACCGCGGGGCAAACTGCTGCATCGTGACGAGTTGCTGGCGGTGTATGAAAGCGGGCGGCCCTTGCCCAGCACCATCCTCGGCCTGACCATCAATGGCGATGACGTGGAAAATTCCGGGCTGGTCTGGGATGTCGGGGATATCGACTGCCGGGCCTACCCGATCAGCGGCAGCCTCACGCGTATGCCGTGGCGTCTGATACCGACCGCGGCCGTGCAGGTCAGCATGCACCCGACCCAGGGAATGCCCGCCACCATTGCCGATCCCCGTCATTTGCTGGCGAAAGTCATCGAAGGCTTGCAGGCTGACGGTTATTACCCGGTCATGGCGGCGGAATTGGAGTTCTATCTGCTGGATCAGCAACGCGACAGCGACGGCCGGCCTCAACCGGCGCGGGATGTCGATGGTGGGCGTCCGCGCGGTACTCAGGTCTATGGTTTGCGTGAGCTTGAGCAGATCGAACCGTTCCTGGCCGATCTCTATACCGCCTGCAAGCTTCAGGGGATTCCGGCGCGCACGGCCATTTCCGAATACGCGCCGGGGCAGGTGGAAATCACCCTGGAACACCGCACCGACGCGCTACAGGCGATGGACGAAGCGGTGCGCTACAAGCGTCTGGTCAAGGGCGTGGCGCACAAGCACGGCATGACAGCCTGCTTCATGGCCAAGCCTTTCGATGACCTGGCCGGCACCGGAATGCACATGCACGTGAGCCTCGCGGACAAGGACGGTAACAACCTGTTCGCCAGCGAAGCCCCGGATGGAGCGCCGCTGCTCAAGCAGGCCGTCGCAGGCATGCTGAGTACCTTGCTTGATTCGCTGTTGATGTTCTGTCCGAACGCCAACTCCTACCGTCGATTCCAGACCAACAGCTACGCACCTCTGGCGGCCACCTGGGGCGTGGACAATCGCACCGTGAGTTTGCGCGTACCTGGCGGTCCGGCGTATTCCCGACATATCGAGCATCGAATTTGTGGCGCGGATGCCAACCCCTATCTGGCGGCTGCGGCGATTCTGGCCGGTATTCATCGCGGTATCCGCGAACAGCTCGACCCTGGTGCGCCGGTGGAAGGCAATGGTTACGCCCAGGCTGCGAAATTGTTGCCGACAGACTGGCTGACCACATTGCGTTCGCTGGAGGGTTCCAGTTGGGCCAGGGAAGCCTTCGGCGGCGAATTTCTGGGTGTCTACCTGGCGGTGAAGCGTGCCGAGTATCGCCAATTCATGGGCGAGGTCGGAGAGCAGGATTGGCGCTGGTACTTGCATCAGGCTTGATTGAAAGCTGAGTGGAAGCTGAACTGTTCTCAAATACTCTGCAGGTTTCAGGCGGGTCTGCAAGCCAACTAATTGTTGGCTTCTTTTTCACAAAAAATTGATGGATGGCTACCTAAAATTAGAACTGTCTCGGTAAATGAAATTTTCACATTTACCGAAGACACTTCTTTTCAGGACCCGCCGAACCTCATGCTTAAGATTAAAGCCGTGCGCCCAGAGTGGGTGACACTGATTGCCAGCGTATTTTTGTTGGTTTGTTTCAATTTCGTACTCTGGCAACACCTGTTCGAAATCACCACTTCCGACGGTAAGGGCATCGTCATGCGCGTGGCTTTCGGGGTGATGATCTGCGCGGCCTTCAACATTCTACTGACTCTGCTGGCATTCCGGCCGGTGCTCAAGCCGGTCCTGATCCTGCTGTTCATGATCAGCGCGGGCGTGGCGTATTTCATGAGTCAGTATGGTGTTCTTATCGACACTGGCATGTTGCGTAACTTCGCTGAAACCAATGCCACGGAAGTTCGCGATTTACTCTCGATCAAGTTGTTTTTTTATATTGTGTTGCTTGGTGTTTTACCGTCTTGGCTGTTGTGGAAAACGCCGATCAGTTATCGGCGTTGGCATCGTGAATTGCTCAGTAAAGTTATGGTGGCCTTTGCTTCGGCGGCGGTGATCGGTGGTGTTGCATTGATTAACTATCAAGGTCTGTCTTCACTGTTTCGCAACCATCACGAATTGCGCCTGATGGTGGTGCCAAGCAACTACATTGGTGCCTCCGCTGGTTTCCTGCGCGAGAAAGTAGCCACTGCACGGCAGCCCTTTGTCAAACTCGGTGAAGATGCCCAGCGCAATTCGGCCTGGCAAACTCATGGGCGCAAATCCCTGACTGTTCTTGTCGTGGGTGAAAGTGCCCGGGCGGAGAACTTCGGCATCCTTGGCTATAGCCGCGACACCACGCCGAAACTGAGTAAGGAAGACGGCCTGATCGCCTTCACCGATGTGCACTCCTGCGGCACCGAAACCGCTGTCTCGGTGCCTTGCATGTTCTCCAATATGGGGCGCAAGGACTATGACGCCAGCAAGGCAAAGAACGAAGAAGGCCTGCTGGATGTGCTCAAGCGTGCAGGTATCGAGGTGATCTGGCGTGACAACCAGTCAGGCTGCAAGGGTACGTGCGATCGCGTCACCGTTGAAGATGTCAGCAACCTGAAAGATCCGGCGCTGTGCGCCAACAGTGAATGCCGCGATGAAATCCTCCTGCAAGGGCTGCAGCACTTCATCGATACCCTGGACAAGGACACGGTATTGGTACTGCACCAGATGGGCAGCCACGGTCCGGAGTACTTCAAGCGTTATCCGAAAGAGTTCGAGCGCTTCACCCCTGTTTGCGAAAGTAATGCCCTGAACAATTGCAGTCGCGAAAGTATCGTCAATGGCTACGACAACACCCTGGTGTACACCGACCATGTGCTGTCGACGTTGATCGATCTGCTGCGCAGCAATCAGGAAAAAGTGGATACCGCGATGCTGTACCTGTCGGACCACGGCGAATCCCTGGGTGAGTACAACTTGTTCCTCCATGGCACGCCTTACATGCTGGCGCCGGAGCAGCAAAAGCATGTAGCCATGTTTGCCTGGTTCTCCGACAGCTATAAAAAATCGTTTGCGGTAGATACCCATTGCCTGCAACAGAGTCGTGAAAAGCCCCTGAGTCAGGACAACCTGTTCCATTCGATGCTTGGGCTGCTGGAGGTCAACAGCAAGGTCTACAACCAGGATCTGGACATGTTTGCCGGATGTCGCGGGCCAGTTGTCGACGGCGTGTTGGCCAAAGATTGAGTGCTCCGATTTTGTTTCACGCGGAGGCCGCCGACCTGCGGCCAGAACTTTCATCAAGAGCTATTGCACATGTCCGCTCAGCCCCCGTCCGCCATTGAGCTTGAGATTGCCCGGCGCTACGACCAGGAGCACGCGCGCGTCTGCCTTCAGCCGCAAGCGCCTGGCCTGACCGGACGTCTGGTGCTCTGGCGTGAGGAGCGTCTGGTGCGCAATGCACTCAAGGTCGCCGGCGAACCAGGGCTGATCCTCGACGTGGCTTGTGGTGTGGGGCGTTTTTGGCCGGTGCTGGCCGAACATGCCAATCGGGTGATCCTGGCGACGGATCCCTCCCAGGACATTCTCGATCACGCCCACACACACCACCCGCAGAGTCTGATGAAGCGGGTCAAGACCTTTCAAAGCTCCGCATTCGCGATTGGCTTGTCGGAGAACGCGGTTGACTGCATTTTTTGCATGCAACTGTTTCAGCATCTCACCAACCCGGAACATCGCCTGGCGATGTTGCGCGAGTTTTACCGGGTCAGTCGCGATACGGTGATGGTCGCGGTGCGTCTGGAAGGTCGTTTCCAGAGCGCGGGTTCGGGGATGGAAGGACCATTGCCGAGCAAGAGCGAGGTGGAAAGCGAGTTCAGGCAGGCGGGTTTCCGTTTGCTCAGCCATCAGGAGTTTTTCCCCGGTTGCGCGCGGATGCGGATTTACGTGCTGGGTAAGACCAGCTAGCGCGACGTTGTAGGACTATTCTTCATGTCGCGCAGTAATTTTCGCTAACGCTCTTGTTCAGTGGATGCGTGGAAATCGCCGGGGGCGATATATACTGCGCGCCATTCTTCAAGGGAGAGCCGTGTGGCCATCGATATTCACTGGATTCGCGACAACGATAGCCTCGGACGGTTGTGTGCCGAGTGGCAGCAACTGCCATTCGTTGCCCTCGACACCGAATTCATGCGGGTCGACACCTTCTATCCGATCGCAGGCCTTCTGCAGGTCGGCGATGGCGAACGCGCCCACCTGATTGACCCGCTGACCATCGACAACTGGCAACCCTTGGCCGCATTGCTGGAAAACCCGGCCGTGGTCAAAGTTGTTCATGCGTGCAGCGAAGATCTCGAAGTCTTGCTACGCCTGACTGGCAGCCTGCCGGCGCCACTGTTCGATACTCAACTGGCCGCCGCTTACCTGAACCTCGGGTTCTCCATGGGCTATTCGCGGCTGGTGCAGGAAGTGCTCGGTATCGACCTGCCCAAGGGTGAAACCCGTTCCGACTGGCTGCAACGTCCGCTTTCCGAAACGCAGGTCAGCTATGCCGCCGAAGATGCCGTGCATTTGGCTGAAGTCTTTGTAAAGCTGCGTCCAAAACTGTCTGACGACAAGTACGCCTGGGTCCTGGAAGACGGCGCCGAGCTGGTGGCCAACCTGCGCCGCGAGGTCGATCCGTACGAGGTCTATCGCGATGCCAAGCTGGCCTGGAAGCTGTCTCGCGCCCAACTCGCGGTTTTGCGTGAGCTCTGCGCCTGGCGCGAAAAGGAAGCCCGGGCCCGTGACCTGCCGCGCAACCGGATTATCCGCGAGCATTCGCTGTGGCCGCTGGCGCGTACGCAACCGGATAACCTGGGTGCCCTGGCGAAAATCGAAGACATGCACCCACGTACCGTGCGTCAGGACGGCGAATTTCTGCTTGATCTGATCAAGCGCTCTGGCAGTGTGTCGCCTGACCAATGGCCGCCAGCCGTGCCGGAGCCGCTGCCAGTGGATGCCGCCACGTTGCTCAAGCAACTGAAGGCCATCGGCCAGGCCGAGGCCGAGCGCCTGAGCATCGCGCCGGAACTGATGCTGCGCAAGAAAACCCTGGATGCGCTGCTCAAGAGCGGCTTCCCCAATGGTCCCTACCAATTGCCTGATTCGCTGCGTGGCTGGCGCCGCGAATTGATGGGCCAGGCGCTGCTCGACAGCCTGGCCACCGCCGGAGAACAGCCTTGAAACATATTTGCTCCATCTACCGCAGCTCGAAGAAAAACGAAATGTACCTGTACGTGCTCAAGAGCGATGCTCTGGAGCGTGTGCCGGATGCCCTGATGGCAGCCTTCGGCAAGGCCATCCACGCGTTCGACCTGGTGTTGACCCCCGAGCGCAAGCTGTCGCGCGAGGACATCGCGGTCGTGCTGGAAAACCTCGAAAAACAGGGTTATCACCTGCAAATGCCACCTGCCGAAGAAGAGTACATCGAGCACTTGCCGGAAGAGTTGTTGCGTCGCAACGATCCAGTGTGAGCGGCAGACAGTCCTGTCCACGGTGGTTATGGAACACCGATTGATTTTAGCGATGGCAGCGTCGACGGAGCACCGCTCCGTCGGCTGTCGTCTGCACCGTTTTTGAAAGGTTTGAAGCATGCGCGTCCTGATTGCTGAACACGACCACCCTGTGTACGCCCAACTGTTACGCGAGGCAGCACCGGACCTGGAGGTGCTGACCAGCGGTGATTCCGCCGAACTGGCCAGTCAGGCCGTCGACTGCCCGGTGTGGCTCGGCCAGCCCGATTTGCTGGCGACCCTGTTACGCCAGGGCCATCAACCGCAATGGCTGCAATCGACCTGGGCCGGCATCACGCCGCTGCTGGCCGACGGCTTGCCGCGGCACTACCGGTTGACGCGTGCCGTCGGCATCTTCGGCCAGGTCATGGCCGAGTACGTACTCACCTATATGCTCGGTCACGAACGTGAGGTGCTGGCGCGGCTGGTCAGCCAGGTCGAGCGCAAATGGGACAGTCGTCATGGCCAGAGTCTGGCGGGGCGCAAAGTGTTGATCGTCGGCACCGGCGATATCGGTCAAAGTGTCGCGCAGTTCCTCGTGCCGTTTGGCGTCGAGCTGTATGGCGTTGCCAGCAGCGCGAGGGAGCAGGCACCGTTTATCGAGGTCGGTTCACTGGCAGATCTGCCACGCTTGGTGGGTGAAGTCGATTACGTGGTCAATCTGCTGCCGAACACGCCGGACACCCACGACATCTACGACGCGGCGCTGTTCAAGCAATTCAAGCCGACCGGGTTGTTCATCAACGCCGGGCGCGGTGTGGCGGTGGTCGATGCGGATCTGGTGGAAGCCTTGAAGGAAGGGCATCTGGCGGGCGCGGTCATCGACGTGTGCCGTCAGGAGCCATTGCCACAGCGTCATCCATTCTGGACCGCCTGGGGCCTGTTGCTGACCGGCCACAGCTCGGCACCGACTTCGCCGTCGATGATGGTGAAGCTGTTTGTCGAAAACCTGCGGGCGTATCAGGCGGGAGAAGCATTGCGCGGGGAAGTGGATTTCGATCGCGGGTACTGAAAACACCCTAAAACTGTAGGAGCGAGCCTGCTCGCGATGAGGCCGGCACATTCAACATTGAAGTTGACTGGCACTGCGCTATCGCGAGCAAGCTTCCACAGGGACTTTCAGTATGGCTCAGAGGGTGAAGTCACCTTCAGCCGCCAGCTCGCTCAATGGACGACGCGGGCTCGGTTCTTCACGGGCTTGCAGGTAATCCGACAGACTCGCCTTGTCCCCCAGCTTGCCCACCGCGACGGCGGCGTGCAGAGCGTAACCTTGCGGAATGTTCAGCTCCTTGCGGGTCAGTTCCTGGTCGAAACCGGCCATGCCGTGGGTATGCCAGCCGCTCAGGCTCGCTTGCAAGGCCAGGTGACCCCAGGCCGAACCGGTGTCGAAGGTGTGCCACAGGGCCGGGGTTTCTTCGGCGGCGCCAGGCACGGCAAAAGTGGTTTTCGAGATCACGATCACCAGGGCCGAAGCATGTTGCGCCCAGCTGCGGTTGAATTCATTGAGCAGGCCAAGGTAACGCTCCCAGTTTGGCGTGTCGCGACGTGCGTAAAGGAAGCGCCAGGGTTGCGAGTTATAGGCCGAAGGTGCCCAGCGCGCGGCTTCGAAGAAGCTCAGCAGGGTTTCCTCTGGAATCGTTTCGCCAGTGAAGGCGCGGGGCGACCAGCGATCGGTGAACTGAGGGTGAATGGCGTAATCGGCAACGCGTGGGTTGGCACTCATCAAGAGATTCCTTGCTACGTTTGAAAGTGGGAGCGACGCAAAACCCTACTTGTCAGCGCAAAAACTGACAAGCCCGTTCTACCGACAGTCGCCCATGCTTGGCCCAAGGGGCTTCGGGCACTAGACTGGCGGCCTTTTCATCACCTGATGTCGATGCTCGAACCATGGCCGCCAAAGTAGAACCGTTCTGGATACGCAAAACCCTCGATCAACTGGATCAGGAGGAATGGGAGTCGCTGTGCGATGGCTGTGGGTTGTGCTGCCTGCAAAAGCTTGAGGACGAAGACGACAACAGCGTTTATTACACGCGTATCGCCTGCAAGCTGCTGGACCTGAAAACCTGCCAGTGCACGAACTACCCTAACCGCCGTGATTCCGTGCCGGACTGTATCCAGCTCACGCCAGGCAAGGCTGACGAATTCAAATGGCTGCCGCCGACCTGCGGCTATCGCCTGGTCAGCGAAGGCAAGGACCTGCCGTTGTGGCATCACCTGGTGTGCGGTGACCGCGATGCCGTGCATCACGAGCGCATTTCCCAGTCCGGGCGCATGCTCGCCGAGGGCAGCGTGCCGGAAGAAGATTGGGAAGATCATCTGATTTTCCGCGCGGGTTGACTGCCTGAGATTTAACCTTTCACGAAGGAGTGTGTATGGCTGTGGGATGGCGGCAGGCGTGGGGCGCTGGATTACTGGCGGTGAGTTCGCCCGTATGGGCTGCGAACAAGGTCAATCTGGATTATCACGTGCGCCTGTTGCCGCAGAGCGATCAGGCCGAAGTACGCCTGACGCTTGCCCAGGGCTCGGCGGTACGCAGCCTGGACTTCAACCTTGGCGACGGTAGCCACTACAGCGATTTCAAGGCAGATGGCCAATGGCAATTGATCCCTGGCCAAGCGGCGCGCGGTGTCTGGCGTCCGGCAGCCGACAAGGCCAGCCTGACCTACCGCGTGAAAATCAGCCACGGGCGCAAGAACGGCAGCTTCGACACGCGCATGACGCCAGATTGGGCGTTGATGCGCGGCGACGATCTGGTGCCGGCGGCCAGGCTCGATCAACAGGACGGCACCGAACTGGTTTCACGCCTTGAATTCGAGCTGCCCGGTGGCTGGAAAAGCGTTGAAACCGCCTGGTCACGAATCGGCAAGAACAAATTCCGTATCGATAACCCCTCCCGGCTGTTCGACCGACCCACTGGCTGGATGCTCGCTGGCCAGTTGGGCAGTCGCCGGACTCGTCTGGGCGAGACCGAGGTCACCGTCGCCTCGGCGCAGGGGCAGGGGATGCGCCGTATGGATGTGCTGACCCTGCTGACCTTCGTCTGGCCGCAAGTGCAGGCGCTGTATCCGCGCCATCCCGGCAAGCTGTTGATCGTCGGGGCCAATGATCCAATGTGGCGCGGCAGCCAGTCGGCGCACGAGTCGATCTATCTCAACAGTCACCTGCCGCTGGTCAGCGAAAGCGGCACCAGTGCCCTGGTCCGTGAGTTGGCACAGGTGTTCGGACGGATCAACGGCACCCAGCGCAGTGACTGGATCAGTGAAGGTTTTGCCGAGTATTACGCCATCGAGCTGGTGCGCCGGGCTGGCGGCATGAGTGATGAGCGCTACGAGAGCCTGCACGGCAAACTGGTCAATAACAGCCAGACAGTCACCACGCTGCGTGGCGAGCAGGTCAGCCCGGCGCAAGTAGCCAGGGCGGTGGTTTTGCTGCAGGAGCTGGACGGCGAGATTCGCCTGAAAACCCATAACAAGCGGTCACTGGACGATGTGTTGCGCGGGGCGATGCGGCAGGGGGATATCGATACCCAGGCGTTTGTTCAACTCAGTGAAAGCGTGATCGGTGGTTCTTCGAAGGTGCTCAGTACCGAGTTGATTCAGTAACTGCGCATTCGCGAGCAGGCTCGCTCCCACATTTGATCTGCGCCGTACACAAATCCCCTGTGGGAGCGAGCCTGCTCGCGAAGGGGCCATCAGACTCGAAAAGCCATCTGGATCAAACCCCGGCTTTCGGTGATTTCAACGAGTCATTGCCAGTCACGGTGGCGGATTTGGTCGCCGCCTCGGCATTGGCCTTCAACTGGCTCAGTTCCTCGCCCGCCCGCTGAATTTTCGCCCGTACGTTGTTCATGTCCTGACGGCCTTTCTCCAGCAGGCTTTTCGCCGAACTGTGGCCGGTGATACCTCGCGCCAGGGCCACGCCGCCGATGGCCACCTGGATCAGGCCGAAGATCCCGCCACGCCGCAGGCCCTTGCCCACCATCACCACGCCACCGGCCAGGGAGCCGATGCGTTCCCAGCCCTGCACGTTCTGCTCGGACGGGCTCTGGAACGGGGTGGATTCGATACGCTCGACGCGTTTGAGTTGGCTCATGGTCTGTCTCCAGGCTTCAGTGATCGATAGTCAAACTGACTGCAAGGACAGGCAGCTTGTTCAATCGGATGTGCGGCGATTCAGCGGAATTTTGGCCCGGAGCGGGTATTGAGCCCCTTGGCCATGCGGTCGTAGAGCACGACGTTGACCGTGGCGGCCAGGTTCATGCAACCGGTGGTCGGAATGTAGACCACGTCTTCGCACCAGTCGCGAATCTCTTTATCCAGCGATCCGTCCTCCGGGCCGAAGATGTAGAGCGCGCGATCCGGGTGGGTGTATTCGGGCAACGGGCGGGCGCCCTCCACCAGTTCCACGGCGACGGGCACACAATTGAGGGGCAGGATTTTCTTCAGGTCGTCGATGCCGATCAGCGGGATGTCGTAGTGCACGCGCTTGGTATCTGTGACGAAGTCGGCGGCGCGTTCATAGCGTTTGCCGGTGTAGAACACCGATGCCACGCCATAACAGCCAGCGGCGCGCATCACCGAACCGACGTTCTCCGGTGATTTGGGGTTATACAAACCAATGCAGCTGTACCGTTTGTCTGCCACGAGCGGGGTGCCTTTCGGAAAAAAAGCGCGATTATACGGGGATTGGGGCGGGGGTGTTCGGTTTGAGATTGGCGGTGTTTGAGCAATTGCTATCGCGAGCAGGCTCGCTCCCACAGTTGACCGAGGTGTCCGGACGGACGCGGATCAATGTGGGAGCGAGCCTGGTCCGGGCGGCGAACCGACGAAGAGGCCGGTTAAGGCGCTGAAAATCTTCAGTCTTCTTTTTTCATCAACCCGGCCAGGGCGGCAAACGGGTTATGCGTGGCCTTGGCGATTTTCGGCGTGCTGAGGGAGCCTTCGTCGAAATACTGCTGGTCGGTATACCGCGAGTGTTCGTTATCGTGGCAGTACAGGCACAACAGCTCCCAGTTCGAACCGTCCTGCGGGTTGTTGTCGTGGTTGTGGTCGCGGTGGTGCACGGTCAGTTCGCTCAAGCGCTTGCCGGAGAATTCACGGGCGCAGCGACCGCAGACGTGCGGGTACATCTTCAGGGCCTTGTCGCGGTAGCCCATTTCCTTGTCGCGCTGATTGTCGGCGAGGATGCGATCCAGCTTCGAAGTGTTGGTCGGGGTGGACGAACTCATGGTTCACCTTTGTAAATGACTAATGACGGTATTAAGCGAAGTTTAGCTCAGCCCTTGGGCTTCTCGGCAATCCAGATGGTGTGGCGGGCGCCCTTGTCGACGTCGAGCACAGAACGAAACGTTTCATGGGGCTCGCTTGAAGAAAGTTGGCAGAACTCGAGAGGGCAAACAGACGCAGTTGGGAGTAGCCTGTTCATGACGACAAGGCCAACGGAGCCATTGATGAAGCGCACCATTCTAACGGTCATTGCCCTGGCCGCGCTCTCGATAACTGCAGCGCAGGCCCAACAGCTGCAATCGATTCCCGTCAGCCCCGCGCCGATGCCCGGATCGCCCGGCACCGCGACGCCCACGCCGTACCCGCAGATCAGCCCGGCGCCGTTGCCCAAAGTCGGCCCTGGCAGTAGCGGTCCGCCGTTGGTGCCAATCGAAATGCCGAGCCCGCCGACCAAGGACCAGCCTGTGCCGGGGATTGAGCCGAGCCCGCCCAAACCCAAGCCGCCGGGTGGCTAGACCTGCTGTGAAAGCAACTGGCCGTCGGCCATGCGCAGGCGTTTGGACAGGGACACGGCAAGGGCACGGATGATCTTGGCGGCGATTTTCGGAGCGTCGTTGAGCATCTTTTCCAGTGAGTCCTTGCCCAGGTTGAGCAACTGGCAATTGCTCGCGGCTACGCAACTGGCCGAGCGCCGCTCGCCATCGAGCACGGCCATCTCGCCAAACGAGCGACCGCTGCGCAAGGTGGCGATGGTGACTCGTTGCCCGTCAGCGGTGGTTTTCTGCACCGCTACCTGACCTGTGTGGATGATGCACATGAAACTGCCGGCATCACCCTCCTGGAAGATTTCCTCGCCCTGGGCGATGGTACTGATACTGAAGTAGCCCGAAGCCGCGACGAAGTCCGCCGGCAGCAGTTGATCGAACAGGCCGCAATCCATCAGCCAGTCGCGAATTTCGTTGTTCAGAAAGGTTGGTTCAGACATGTCGTCACGGTCTTTTTGTAGTGTCTGTTGTTCCGGGGATGAGCCGTTCTTGTGGGAGCGAGCCTGCTCGCGAATGGGTCGTCACAGCCAATGGAGGTATTGAATGTGCCATCGTTTTCGCGAGCAGGCTCGCTCCCACAGGGGATATGCAGTGTATCGGCCTGCCTGGTGCGCAATTGAGACTGGTTCATCGGCCCAAGTTCCTCAGGCAATACCCAGTACCTTGAACAAAAACGCATATTCGAGCGCTACGTCACGCAATCCCTGATATCGACCGCTCATCCCGCCATGCCCGGCACCCAGTTCTGTCTTGAGCAGTAGCGGATTGCTGTCGGTCTTGGTCGCGCGCAACTTCGCCACCCACTTGGCGGCTTCCCAATACTGCACACGGCTGTCGTTGTAGCCGGCGATCACCAGGGTCGCCGGATAAGCTTGGGCGCTGACGTTTTCGTACGGCGCGTAGGCCTTGATCCGATCGTGGACGTCCGGTTCTTCAGGGTTGCCCCACTCGTCGTATTCCGTGACGGTCAATGGCAGGTCAGGGTCGAGCATGGTGTTGAGTACGTCGACGAACGGCACTTCGGCGATGGCGGCGCCAAACAGCTCCGGCCGTTGATTGAGCACCGCGCCGATCAGCAAGCCACCGGCGCTGCCGCCGCTGATCGCCAACTGCGGGGCAGAGGTGAAGCCTTGGGCGATCAGGTGTTCGGCGCAGGCGATGAAGTCGCTGAAAGTGTTGTGCTTGTGCTCCTGCTTGCCGGCGCGATACCAGGCTTCACCCAGTTCGCCGCCGCCGCGCACGTGGGCAATGGCAAACGCCATGCCGCGATCCAGCAGGCTCAGGCGTGCATGGGAAAACCATGGGTCGAGGCTTTCGCCATAGGCGCCATAACCGTAGAGGTACAGCGGCACGGGCTTGCCGAGGTCGGCGCGCTTGATCACCAGGCTGATCGGTACTTGCGTGCCGTCCGGCGCAGTGGCCCACAGGCGCTGGCTGACATAGACGTCGGCATCGAACGGGCCGAGTACCGGGGTTTGCTTGAGGACTTTCTGCTCGCCGGTCGCCAGTTCAAGCTGACGGATTTGCGCGGGGCGATTCAGCGCTTCGTAGCGCAGGCGAATTCGCTCGCTTTCGAATTCCAGGCTGTTTTGCACATGCAGGCTGTAGGCCGCATCCGGCAATTGCACGCGATAAGGCGCCTGGCCCTGCGGATGAACCTCGATAACTGGCAAGCCGCCGACCCGCAGGCTGAGGGTCATGGCCCCGGTATTCAGGCTGATGCCGTCGATCATCACCGTGTCGCTGTGGGGGATCAGGTTCTGCCAGTCGGCTTCGGTGGGGGCTATGCCGGTATCGATGGCCGTGTACAACGCGAAATTGATGCCGTCACGGTTGCTGCGAATGAACCAGGTCCATTGACCGTCGAGCACACCGTGGTCCACATCGTACTCATGATCCTCGACCCTTGGCGCCAGGCAGGTAAACGCCTGCTGGGGCCGGGAGGCATCGAGGACCCAGACTTCGCTGGTGGTCTTGCTGCCCACGGACAGCAGCAATTGCTGCTCGGAGCTCGAACGGTAGCAATGCATGAAGAAGCGACCGTCCGGCTCATGGAACACCTCTTCGGCCGCCGTGCCATCCAGGCGATAGCGATACAGCTTGTGCGGGCGATGGGTGTCGTCCAGTTCGCCAAAGAACAGCGTCAGGCTGTCGTTGGCCCAGGTCATGCTGCCGTCACAGTCCTGGAATTCCAGTTCGCTGACGCGACCGTCGGACAATTCCTTCACGAACAGCGTGTAAATCTCATCGCCGCTGGAGTCGACGCTGTAGGCCAGGCGTTGATGGTCCGGGCTGATGCTGAACGCCCCTAGCGAAAAGAAGCCACCGTTGGCCAGTTCGTTGGGGTCCAGCAGCAGTTGTTCGCGGTTTTCGTCGAGGGTCAGGCTGTCATCGGACGGACGGGGGCAGCGGTAGTGCCGGGCGTACTCATCGCCCGCCGTGGTGCGGGTGTAGTACAGATACGGTCCCCACGGCGAGGGCAGGGACAAGTCGGTCTCGAGAATCCGCCCCTTGATCTCCTCGAACAGGGTTTCGCGCAGCTCGGCCTGGTCGGCGGTTTGCGTTTGCTGATAGCTGTTTTCGGCTTTCAGGTAGTCGAGCACTGCATCGGTATCGCGCTCTTGCAGCCAGGCATACGGGTCGGAGCCTTCAGCCTTGTGGGCAATCGGAGCGTCGTGAATGTTGGCGGATGGGGGCATGAAGGGCTCTCGAGCAGTGTACGGAGTTGGGGGTGAACAACCTGTAGGAGCGAGCATGCTCGCGATGAGGTCAGTACATCCAACATCAATGTTGACTGTCAGTCCGCTATCGCGAGCATGCCGCAAGCGGGCACCCGCTCCTACAGGGTTCTATGTCTTGATGCAGCCTGATGGGCGAAAAGCCGTTATCATAAGCGCCTCTTTGCCTGCCTTGCCATGGACACCATGACCGAGAACGACTATCTGATCGCTTGGGGCCTTTACGCCTTCGCCGCTTTGGGCTGCCTGTTGGTGTGGATGCGCTTGACCCGCTGGATGTGGCGTTGGCTGCGAGAGCCGCTGCGGCTGGTGATGGCCGTGCTGCTGTTCAGCCCGACCATCGTCGACCCGGTCAAGGAAAAGGTCGCACCGGCCGTCGCCATTACCGCGCTCGACCTGCTGTTCAAGGTCGGCAACAACGCCTGGCGGGCGATTTCCGACCTGTTCATGTACGGCATGATCGCGTTCGGCCTCTATCTGGTACTGGTGGCGATCCGTTTCCCCATCGAGCGCGCTTCCAATGCCCGCAAGGAGCGTGAGGCTGCCGCCCAGGCCGCCGTCCGCGCCGACGAGCGTGAGGATGATCAACCCTTCGGCGGCGCCGGCGATGATCGTTACGGTCGTCCACCGGTGCCGAGCAACCCTCAGCGGATGCGAGTGGAACCCCGTCTGTAACCTTGCCCCTGCGATTGAGCGAGAGTCCGAGCATGTGTGAGCTATTGGGCATGAGCGCCAATGTCCCGACCGATATCGTGTTCAGCTTCACCGGGCTGATGCAGCGCGGCGGACGTACCGGCCCGCACCGCGATGGCTGGGGCATTGCCTTCTATGAAGGCCGTGGGCTGCGGCTGTTCCAGGACCCGGCGGCGAGCTGCGAGTCGGAAGTCGCGAACCTGGTGCAGCGCTATCCGATCAAGAGCGAAGTGGTGATCGGGCACATCCGGCAGGCCAACGTCGGCAAGGTCTGCCTGTCCAACACACACCCGTTCGTCCGTGAGCTGTGGGGGCGCAACTGGTGTTTCGCCCATAACGGCCAGCTGGCTGGCTTTCAGCCAACCGCCAGTTTCTACCGGCCGGTCGGCGATACCGACAGCGAAGCGGCGTTCTGCGACTTGCTGAACCGCGTGCGCGCGGCGTTCCCCGAGCCGGTCGAGGTCGAGGAACTGCTGCCGGACCTGGTGGCTGCTTGCGCCGAATACCGCAGCAAGGGCGTGTTCAATTGCCTGCTCAGCGACGGCGACTGGCTGTTCTGCTATTGCTCGACCAAGCTGGCGCAAATCACCCGTCGCGCACCGTTTGGCCCGGCTCGCTTGAAAGATGTCGACGTGATCGTCGATTTTCAGGCCGAAACCACCCCTGACGATGTGGTCACCGTGATCGCCACCGAACCCCTGACCGAAAACGAAACCTGGACCCGCTACGAACCGGGTCAATGGAGCCTGTGGCGACGCGGCGAATGCGTCAGCCAGGGCATGACCGAATAAGGACTCCTTGCATGTTGCTCAGTTATCTACGGCTGGTGTTGTTTGCGGCCGGCCTGTTGATCGGTGTCCAGGTGCCGGGCTTCATCAACGATTACGCCAAGCGAGTCGAAGCGCATCTGATCGAGGCGCAGGCCAGTCTCAGCGGCTTCCAGAACACAGCCAATCAGTTCTTCAAAGGCGATATGCAGGCCCTGGTTGCGCATTATCGCGCCAGCGAAGACCCGATTTTTCGCAGCGACGCCGACAGTCTGAGCAACCTGTTGACTCGCCAGCTGGCGCTGGACAAGCAATTCCAGGCAATGCAGGGCCCGTGGTACATCCGCTTCCTGCAGGTGGTGCTGGCCGCCGATCCGGATATCCGCAAGGAAACCTGGAATGGCTACAGTTACCAGATCCTGCTGACGCCCGAAGCGATGATCTGGGGCATGAGCGGCGCATTGTTGCTGTCGTTTGGCCTCGAGTGCCTGTTCCGACTGATTGACTGGGTGGTGCTGGGCGGCAAGCGTCTGCGCCAGAGCCGGCCGATCGAAGAGCGGGATTTGCGCGGTTTGTAACACCGGCGAACGTCAAGGAGCCGGCAAGCCGGCCCCTTGCTTGATTACCAATCAATCGAATAGGTCAGGCTCAAGGTACGGCCTTCGGCGTTGGGGAATGGCGCTCTGGCGTTGGCCTGGGCGAACAGGTTGACGTACGTACGGTTGGTCAGGTTGAACACCCCGCCTTCCAGGCGACCGACCGGCAAGTACACGGAGCCGAGCAGGTCCACCAGCGTATAGCCTTCGATGTCGCGCCCGTTGTTGTCCTTGGCGGCAGCGTCGTAGCTGGACAGGTGCATGCCTTGCAGACGCAGGGTGTAGTCGTCTTCGGCGTAGCCGACGAACAGCGTGGTCTTGGCCGGTGAAATGCGTGTCGCCGGCAGATCGATCCATTTCCCGTTCTGCTCGGTCTCGCCCTTGGCCCAGGCATAAGTGCCACCCACCGACCAGTGATCGGTCGCGAGGTAGGTCAGGCTGTTTTCGATGCCGCGAACCCGCTCCTTCTGGTTGATCAGACGCAGGACGCGGTCAGTGGCATCGTAGAACTGGGTCACGTCCGAGGTGTTTTCGTAGACGGTGACGTCGGCCTGCCACTTGTCCCAGTCTCCGCGCCAGCCCAGCTCGTAGCTGTCGACCTTGATGGCCTGGGCGTTGAGGCTCTGGATATCGAATGTGCTGTTCACGTCACGCAGGAAGCGCTGGATGTCCGGCAGCGAAAACCCCTGGCTGAAATTGGCGAAGACGTCCTGATGCTCACTCAGGTGATAGACCGCGCCCAGGTTATAGAGCGTGGCGTCGTATTTGAGGGTGTCACCGGGCAGGATGGCGCGTTCGCCGGTCTGGACGATCTGTCCGTAAGCGATGCTGTCGGAGACTTCGCTTTCGATCCACTCGCGGCGCACACCGCCACGCAAGGTCCAGTCACCGATGTCCCAGGACATCTGCCCGAACAGCGCCTTGGTGGTGGTTTCGATATCCGGGCCCAGCTCGTAAGTAGTGCCCGTCTTGGTGTAGGTCAACCCATTGAGGGTGTACTGATCACCACGCTGGCGAGAGCGTTCGTGATCATAGTCGGCGCCCCAGACCAGGTTACCCGTGGCGTTGCCGATGGCCGGCAACGGCGTGTCGATGGCCGCGCGCAGGCCGTAGACATCCTGCACGCTGTTGTTGTCTGAGATCCCGGCCTTGCCCCGCGACAGGTCCGGGAAGAACAGCGCGTCGGCCCGGCGCCAGTAGCTTTCCAGTTGCAGGCCCTGGCCGTAGAAGTCCTGGTCGGTGTAGTTGAGGTTGACCGCCTGGTTATGGGTGTAGGGCTGGTCATCGAGTTTCAGACCCTGGACCGCCACGGCCTCTTGCCGGTTTTTCGGGTCTTTGGTGTAACCGGTGTCCTGCTGGTCCTTGTAGTCCTGCAGCGACAGACTGAGTTTTTTGTCGGCATCCAGTTCGTAACCGAAACGACCTTGCAGGTCATAGGTTCCGGTGTCCATGTTGCTGCCCTGGGAGGTGTCCTGAGGGATGCGATTGCCGTTGCCGTCGTACTGATCGTTGCGCTGGGTCAGGTCGGCGGACACGTACCAGTCCAGGGCATCCTTGCGCCCGGTCGCACTTTGAAAGGCTTCGTAGGCGAAACCTTTGCTGTTGAGGTTGTTGCCGGTGGTCAGGCCCAGTTTGCTGCTGTAGGCAAGGTCCTGACCCTGGTTGCGCTTGGTGATGATGTTGATGATGCCGCCCGAAGCACCGGCACCATAAATGCTGCTGGCGCCGGAAACCACTTCGATGCGTTCGATACTGGCCGGTGCGATGCTGTTGAGCTGGCGGAAGTTGTCTCGCGTGGCGTTCTGCGACACGCCGTCGATCAACACCAGCATGTTGCGTCCGCGCAGGGTCTGGCCGAAGTTGCTCATCCCGCCGCTGGACGGTGCCAGGCCGGGAACCAGTTGCCCCAGAATGTCGGAGACCCGACGCCCGGCGCCACTCTGTTGGCTGATCTGTTGTTCGTCGATCACCTGGACCGAGCCTGGAATCGAGGCAATGGTCGCTTCGCTGCGAGTCGCGGAAACGACCGTGGCTTGCATGTTCAATGTGCCGGGTTGCTGGTCGGTGTCCTCGGCCCAGGCCTGGGCATTGACGGAACCGAGCAGCGGAATCAACAAGGAAAGTTTGGTACGGGTCATTAGGTGATCTTTTTTTAGTCGTGACAAGTGTGGGTAGATACGATTGCGGGGGCTGGCGTGGAGGTGAACGAGCGCACCCAGCGGATCCCGATGGCGGCCAGGGCATAGGTCAGTGCCACCAGCCAGAAACTGTGGGCCAGTCCGACCAGCCCCATGCCGATCCCGCCGAGGACGGCACCGAGCAAAGCGCCAGCCTTGGCCGCGCTGTTGCCCAGGCCGAGGGCAAAACCCTGCTGGCCTGCAGACACGGTGTTGGCGATCAGTGCATAGGCGACAGGGAGCAGTGCGCCTTGCCAGATCCCCCAGACCAACCGGCTGGCAAGAAAACCCAGCCATTCGTTGGCCAGCGCCGTGGCCGCTAGCGTCAGGGCGCAGAGCCAGGCAACGCCTTCGATGACGCGCAAGGTGTAAGCCGGCTGCCAGCGGTCGAACAGACGCCCCCACAGCGGTGCGCAAATGGCCAGGGTCGCGGCGCTCGCCGCGTAGGTAGCGCCGATCAGCCAGCCTGGCGCATGCAGAATGTCGGCGACGTACAACGCGTAGAAGGGCTGCGGCATCATCTTCGCGGCTTGAATCAACACGATCACCAACAGGATTCCACCAAGCCAGCCTTTGGGCAGGGCCACCGGCGCAACCGGTTTCTTCGTAGTGGCTCGCGCCTTGTCTGCCGGCAGGAAAAGACTCCCCAGTGCACACAGCAGGCAAATCGCCGTCGCGCCATGGCAGAGCAAAGCAAACCCTGAGATGTCCATCAGCCAGCCGCCCAGTACCGGGCCGATCAACGAGCCGACAGCGGTCGCCGATTGCAGGCGGGCCAGAGTGTGACCGCGCCGGGAGCTGTCGCAGCAGGCCAGGGCATAGGCTTGCGCGGCGGCGAGAAAGCCAGCCAGCGCGCCTTGCATCACGCGAATGCCCACCAGCAACCACGGGTCGAGGGTGATGGCCGCCAGCCCTTGGCACAGCGCAAGTGCCAGCAGCGCCCGAACGATCATCGGCTTGTGCCCGGTGCGATCACCCAATCGCCCCCATGCAGGCGTCAGGAGCATGGCCGCCAGCATCGGGCCGGCATAGACCAGCGCCGATAGCAGCGCGGTGTAGCCGGCGCCTTCTGGCCCAAGCAGATGCTGAATCTGCATGGGCCAGAACGGGCCGCTCATTTCCATGGCACCCATGGAGACAAACTGGATGACGATCAGCAGTCGCAACGCGCGACCATCAGCGAGCATCGGCGTTGGTTCGCAGCGGATTACTCAGGCGTCCGACGATGTCGGCGTGGCTGTCGTGCAAGCGCATGCGCATGAACGATTTGGCCGGCCAATCCTGTTCCAGCAGGGCCTGACGCTCGCTTGCCCAGCGTGCCGGTTCGACCTGCTCGCGCACGCTCTCGAAGCACTGTTCAACGTGCGTAGCCAAGCGCTCCCAAAGGATATTTTCCGACACATTCCAGTGGCGGGCGCAGAGCAATGTCAACTCACCGAGGTGGCACATGAATGTGGTGTGCAGGAGCTTGTCACGGACAAAACCGGCGTCGTCGTACAGGGTCATTTTCGGATCGTACAGCGGGATATCCAGACCCTTGGCGTGCAGGGTGCCGCGATCGATGCGAATGTCGCCGAAGTCACGCAGTAACAGCCGATTCAACTGCCCGTCAGCGCCCATCACCATAAAGCTGTTTTGCTGATGCGCTTCGAACGCCACGCCATACATCAGGTAGATGCCCAGCAGGCTCGGGACGGCAATCGACAGGTAGTCGTCGAAGAACGCCAGCATGGCTTCGCTGTCGTCACGGCCCTGAGCCAGTTGCACCCAGTCACGCAGCAACGGTTGTTCCAGTTCGTTGACGGCGAACAGGCTGCCGACCGGCACGGCCAGTTCGTTTTCTTGCAGCAGGGTCAGTGGGTTGTCGCGGTACAGCACGGCGGCATGCCGGGACCTTTCGTCATTGGCCGGTTGTGGTGCGTAGTGCACGCCGATGCGCTCCGGCACGATGTTCAGCAGGCGCTGAATCTGTGGTTCACGATCGAGAATCCGCAGTATCAGTTGGCTGATGCGCGGTCCCATCCGGGCCGAGCGCGGCGACACGGTGCGCTGCACGCTGGTCAGTCGCAAGGCCACCGGCAGTTTGACCATCGGCGCAACGCGGCTGGCCTCTGGTACGACTGTGCGGAAGGACATGGTCGGGTGGCCAGTGAAGGCAACGATGTCGGTGACGATCAGCAGGTTGTCGGCGATCTCGTTGGCGAACGAGTTGGGCAGTTCTTCGTTGGCTTGCCATGGGTGCGACGGCAGCGGGAGGTAGTCCGCTGCCTCCAGACCCCGTTGCCGCAAATGGCGCAGCAATTGTTCGGCGGCCTGCGGGAAGTGGCCCTGCCACCAGTCCCAGTACTCGGCGGTGCCGGCCAGTGACTCGACGTGTGCGTACTGACGGTGCAGGGCGCACAGCACAATTGGAAAACTCGCTTCGAATTCCGGCGAGAAAGCGATGACCTGTGCAGCGCTCAGGCCCAGTTTGGTCTTGTAGTTCGGATGCCAAGGGTGGCCGAGCGTGCCCCACTGTTCGAGCAGAGACGTCGGGTTCTGGTGGGCGGGGCTGGCTTTGAGCCAGGCGAACAGATTGTCGTTGTGCTCGGTGTCGATCTGCTCTCTCAGGCGCTCGGTCCATCCATGGTGGAACGCCAGGCACAGGGTGTCGTTGCTGTAGCTATCGTCCAGCTCGCGGGCCAGACGTTCCAGTACCTGCGGGGAGGCAGGCGGATTGAGCTGAGTGCCGAGGTGCGCGAGCAGTTCGCTGGGCAACTGGATTTTGTGGGGCAGGTTGTCAGGGGTGTGCAGGACGATGCTGCCACGCAGGTCCCAGCTGTTCATTCTTCCGCCCGACAGGTGATCGAAGCAAAGCTGCGCGCCGTCGCCAAGCGGCAGCCGGCAACGATTGTTGTCGTCGTATTCGCAGGCATCGGGGTTGATCAGGCCTTCGCGAAACAGCGCCTGGATCAGGCGTTGGAAGCAGCGCTGGGCAGCGGGCTCCAGGGCGTTGCTCAAATGGTCGAGGGTGATGCGGTGGGACTGGAAGGCTGGAGTGCCGAGGGCTTCGCTCCAGATTGAGAGCAATTGCTGCTGTTTATGCGTGTAAGCGCGCATCAGGTCCGATTCCTTCTGGACAGTGGTTTAGCTGAATGCGCGCAGAGAATACATTCTAAAAATATTAATGCAAATGATAGTGATTGCTACTTGTAGCGTTAAGGTCTCCTTTTCAGAGGTTGGCCATGGGTTTGCTCAAGACCATGTAGCGCTCTCCCACCTTCCGCGCATATTCCTCCAGCACCTGCTGACACAACGCCACAATCTCCTCGACCCACTCAACGCCCACGCGCCATGACACCACTACCTGCAAGTCGGGTGGTCGCTGATCGATGTCCAGCAAGGTCAATTCGCCACGCGCCAGTTCTTCGGCCACCAGCACCGGCGGCAGGGCGCCGATGCCAAAGCCGTCGCGCAGCAGCCGGGTAATCGCCGACACCGAGTTCACGCAGTTCAACCGCGGCGCCAGCACGCCATTGGCCTGCATCAGGGCGAGCACTTCCTGATGCGGGTGGGAGTTTTTCGAGTAGGTAATGATCCGCTCGTTCGCCAGATCGGCGACGCCTGAATACTCGCGGTTGTACAGGGAGTTGCTGGCGACAATCCAGCCCATGGGGTGGCTGGCCAATTCCAGGCTGCGCACACTTTCCTGGCGCAACAGGTCGGTCTGCAGGATTACATCGAGAAAGCCTTTTTGCAGCTGATCGCAGAGGTTGAGCGAGGTATCGGCCACCAGCTCGATTTCCACCAACGGGTAGTGATCGGTCATCTGCGCCACCAACGGGCTGAGCCAGGTATGGATCACCGTGTCCATCACACCGATGCGCACCCGCCCGGCCTTGCTCGAACGGGTCTCGATGGACTGCTTGAGCGCCTGCATGGTGTCCAGCATCTGCTCGGCGTAATCGAGCACTTTCAGGCCTTCGGGTGTAAGGCTCACACCGCGCGAATCACGTAGAAACAGCTTTACCCCAAGCTCACCTTCAAGCACCGCAATTCGGCTGGAAATCGAGGCCTGAGTGGTGAAGAGCTTGTCGGCGGTCAGGCGGAAACTCTTGAGTCTGGCGACCCAGACAAAGGTCTCGAGAAACTTCAGGTTCATGGGATAAAGATTTCTTATGGCTAAGGCGGGTTTTTATTAGTTGGACGCGGCAGGGGCGCGCGTCCAAAAATCGACGCATCCGGTTCCCACGATAGGCGTCGTCGGGGCTCAGAACAATACCAATAAAATCAGCGCGGAGATTTACCATGAGTGCGCCCGACACCACCGCCACCCCGAAAGCCTCGGCCCACCCGGGGCCTTTCGACTGGTATCGAAACATCAACCAGCAGGAACGCCGCACCTTCTGGAGCTGCAAGATCGGCTATGGCCTCGATGGCATGGACACCCAGATGCTCAGCTTCGTGGTACCGACCCTGATAGCCATGTGGGGCATCACCACCGGCCAGGCCGGGCTCATTCACACCAGCACGCTGATCGCTTCGGCCATCGGTGGCTGGGTGGCGGGGATTCTCTCCGATCGCATCGGTCGCGTGCGCACCCTGCAACTGACCGTGCTGTGGTTCGCCTTCTTCACCTTCGTCTGCGGTTTTGCCCAGAGCTACGAGCAACTGCTGATCGCCCGCACCCTGATGGGCTTCGGTTTCGGCGGCGAATGGACCGCCGGTGCGGTGCTGATCGGTGAAGTCATTCGTGCCAAGGACCGCGGCAAGGCCGTGGGCATGGTGCAATCCGGCTGGGCGCTGGGTTGGGGGCTGACGGCGATTCTGTATGCGCTGCTGTTTTCAATCCTGCCACCGGAAGATGCCTGGCGCGCGCTGTTCATCCTCGGCATCGTGCCGGCGATTTTCGTGATCTTTGTCCGTCGCCTGGTCAAGGACCCGGAAATCTACCGTGAAGCCAAAGCGAAACAGGAGCCGAGCAACCCGTCGAAGTTCTACGAGATCTTCGCCCCCGGCATGCTTTTCACCACGATTCGCGCTTCGTTGCTGACCACCGGCGCGCTGGGCGGCTACTACGCAATCACGTCCTGGCTGCCGACTTTTCTGAAGAATGAACGTGGTTTGAGCGTACTCAATACCAGCGGTTATCTGGCGATGGTGATCATCGGTTCCTACGTGGGTTATGTCATCAGCGCCTATTTGACCGACATCCTCGGACGTAAAAAGAACTTCATCCTGTTCGCCGTCGGCTCGTTCACCATTGTCTTGCTGTACACGCAAATGTCGGTCAGCAACGGCGTGATGTTGTGGCTGGGTTTTCCGCTGGGCTTCTTCGCCTCGGGGATTTTCAGTGGCATGGGCGCATTTCTGACCGAGCTGTTTCCTACGCGCATTCGCGGTTCGGGCCAGGGTTTTTGCTACAACATCGGTCGGGCGCTGGCGGCATTGTTCCCGCTGCTGATCGGCCTGCTCAGCCAGAGCGTGCCGCTGAGCGTGGGCATTGGAGCCTTTGCGGCGGTGTCCTACGGTGTGGTGATCCTCGCGGCCCTGAGCCTGCCGGAAACCCGTGGCAAGCAACTCGACGCCCAGTAACTGATAACCTGCGCGATTGTCTTGAAGATGTATCCCGCAGCTGAAAAGAATAAAGCCTACAGGAGAGTTCAGCGTGAACCGCCTGCTATTGAACTGCGACATCGGCGAGAGTTTCGGCAGTTGGACCATGGGTCTGGACGCAGAAATCATGCCCTTCATCGATTGCGCCAACATCGCCTGCGGTTTCCACGCCGGTGACCCGAGCATCATGCGCAAGACCGTCAGTCTGGCCCTCGGCCACGGTGTGCAAGTCGGCGCGCATCCGGCCTATCAGGACCTGGTGGGGTTCGGCCGGCGTTCCATGGCCTATGTCACCCAGGAACTTCAAGACATCCTGCATTACCAGATCGGCGCCCTCGACGGCATCTGCCGCGCCCAGGGTGGCCGGGTCAGTTACGTCAAGCCCCATGGCGCAATGTACAACGACATGATGGCCAACCCGGCCCAGTTGCGGGCCGTGCTGCAGGCGGTGGCGTCCTACGACCGCAGCTTGCCGTTGATGCTGATGGCAACCCGCGACAACAGCGCGGCCCAACAAATGGGCGATGAATACGGTGTGACGCTGTGGTTCGAGGCCTTCGCCGATCGGGCCTACGACAGTGCCGGCAGGCTGGTCTCGCGACAACTGCCGGGAGCGGTGCATCACGATCCGGAAAAAATCATCGAGCAGGCACTGACCATTGCCCGTGGCGATCCGCTCACCGCCAGCGACGGCAGTGCCCTGCTTTTGCAGGCCAACACCCTTTGCGTGCACGGCGACAACGCCAGTTCGGTCGCCGCCGTGCAGCGCATCCGTGAAGCCTTGAACCGGCAGGTCGCGTCATGAAGCTGCGGGTGGAAGTGGTGGCGCTGGATTGCCTGATGGTGCGCCTGTTCGATGACATTGCCGAAACCAACATGCCGTGGATGCTGGCGGCCAGTGAAAGTCTGCGCACGGCATTCGCCGGGCACCTGATCGATCTGGTGCCGTCCTATACGACCCTGATGGTGCACTACGATCTGACCGCACTGAGTCCTGCCCAGGCCCGGGAGTTGATTGCCGAAGCCTTGATCGACCTGTCGCCCAACGCACATGCCCGCGGCCAATGTCACGTATTGCCGGTGTGGTACGACTTGAGTGTCGGACCGGAATTGAGCCTGTTGTCGCAGCGCAGCGGATTGGCGGTGGAGGAGGTGATCCGTCGGCACAGCGAGCGTGAATATCAGGTGTTCGCCCTGGGCTTTGCACCGGGTTTTGCCTTCATGGGGTTGGTGGAAGAGGTGCTCGCCGCGCCGCGCCTGAGCACGCCACGCAAGAAAGTCGCCGCCGGCAGTGTCGGTATTGCCGAGCGGCAGACGGCGGCTTACCCGGTGGTGTCGCCAGGGGGCTGGAACCTGATCGGCCGCACGCCGGCCAGATTGTTCGATCGCAACCGCGACGGCTACAGCCTGATGCAGCCAGGCGATATGGTGCGCTTCGAAGCCGTCGGCCATGCCGAGTTCATTAACCTGGGCGGTGACGATACGCCTCTGGAGGCGCAGGCATGAGCCGTCTGATGATTGAAGCGAGTACGGCGTTGTGCCTGTTGCAGGATGCCGGGCGATTCGGCGTGCGGCATCTGGGCGTGACCCAGGGCGGCGCGGCCGACTGGCGTTCGATGTCCTGGGCCAATTGGCTGTTGGGCAACGGACTGGATGCGCCGGTCATCGAAATCACCCTCGGCGGGTTCACCGTGGTGGCCGAAGAAGATTGCCTGTTGTCGCTGGCCGGGGCGGATCTGGGCGCGCAGGTGGACGGCGAGGCGCTGACGCCATGGCGCAGTTTCAGGTTGCACAAAGGTCAGCGTTTGCGATTCACCCAGCCGTTGCTCGGAGCCCGGGCTTATCTGGCGGCGCCGGGTGGGTTCGATGCACCGAAAGTACTGGGCAGTAGCGCGACGGTAGTCCGTGAGGAACTCGGCGGTCTCGACGGAATGGGCCATGCGCTGGGTAAAGGCGCGAGTCTGAGCTATTCGGGTAACTCGGTGATGTCGCTACGCGAATTGACCGCAGGCCAGCGGCCTGATCTGAACCTTGATACGCCGTTGGATCTGGTCCTCGGTGCACAGATCGGCGAGTTCAGCGGGCAGAGCCTGTTCGATGCGTTCAACAGCGCGTGGAACCTCGACAGCCGTGCCGACCGGATGGGCATTCGCCTGCTGGGTACCGCTTTGCAGTATCAGGGCAAACCGATGATTTCCGAGGGGATACCGCTGGGTGCGGTGCAGGTGCCGCCCGACGGGCAACCGATAGTGTTGCTCAACGATCGGCAGACCATTGGCGGTTATCCACGCCTCGGGGCGTTGACGCCACTGGCGCTGGCGCGGTTGGCGCAGTGCTTGCCGGGGGCGCAGGTGCGGTTGCGGCCGGTGGTGCAGGATGTGGCGCATCGCGAGCAGGTCGAGTATTTGCAGCGATTTTTGAACCGCTAAAAGCTTCGCGAGCAGGCTCGCTCCCACAAGGGTCTTATGTGTGACAAAGATCCAATGTGGGAGCGAGCCTGCTCGCGAAGAGGCCCTTGCGGGCGATGAATTTCTATTTGGACAAAAACCTCATCCCTTCCTCAAGCCCCCGCAACGTCAGCGGATACATCTGGTCTTCGATCAAATCCCGCACGATGTTGGTCGAAGAGGTGTAGCCCCAGGTGTCCTTCGGATACGGGTTGATCCAGATGAGCTTCTTGTACTTCTCCTTGAACCGCTGCATCCACACGTAACCGGCTTCTTCGTTCCAGTGCTCGACGCTACCGCCTGGCTGGGTGATTTCGTAGGGCGCCATGGCGGCGTCGCCGATGAAGATCACTTTGTAGTCGGCGCCGTACTTGTGCAGCAGGTCCATGGTCGAGGTGCGTTCGGAGGTGCGGCGCAAGTTGTTCTTCCACACCGATTCATAAATGAAGTTGTGGAAGTAGTAGTACTCCAAGTGCTTGAACTCGGTCTTGCAGGCCGAGAACAACTCCTCGCAGATCTTCACATGGGCGTCCATCGAGCCGCCGATGTCGAACAGCAGCAACAGTTTGACGGTGTTGCGCCGTTCCGGACGCATCTGGATGTTCAGCAGCCCGGCATCCTTGGCGGTGTGGTCGATGGTGCCATCGATATCCAGCTCTTCCGCCGCGCCCTGACGGGCGAACTTGCGCAGGCGGCGCAGGGCGACCTTGATATTGCGGGTGCCCAGTTCTACCGAATCGTCGAGGTTCTTGTATTCGCGCTGGTCCCAGACCTTGACCGCCTTGCCCTGGCGCTTGCCGGCATCGCCGACCCGGATGCCTTCCGGGTTGAAACCACCTGAACCGAACGGGCTGGTGCCGCCGGTGCCGATCCACTTGTTACCACCGGCGTGGCGTTCCTTCTGTTCTTCGAGGCGTTTCTTGAACTCTTCGATCAGCTTGTCCAGGCCGCCGAGGGACTGGATGGCCGCGCGTTCCTCATCGGTCAGCGAGCGTTCGAATTCCTTGCGCAGCCAGTCTTCGGGAATCAGCGCCTGCAGGTGGTCGTCGAGTTTTTCCAGGCCATTGAAGTAAGCACCGAACGCCCGGTCGAACTTGTCGAAATGCTTTTCATCCTTCACCAGGATCGCCCGCGACAGGTAATAGAACTCGTCCATGTCGGCGAACGTCACGCGCTGTTTCAGCGCGTTGATCAGGTCCAGCAGTTCACGTACCGAGACCGGTACCTTGGCTGCGCGCATTTCATTGAACAGGTTGAGCAGCATGGCATCAGCCTCTTAGCGGGTGCCGCGACGGCTCATGAAGGCCAGACGCTCCAACAGTTGCACGTCCTGTTCGTTTTTCACCAGCGCACCGGCCAGCGGCGGGATGGCCTTGGTCGGATCGCGCTCGCGCAGCACCGCTTCGCCGATGTTGTCGGCCATCAGCAACTTCAGCCAGTCCACCAGTTCGGATGTCGAAGGCTTCTTCTTCAGGCCCGGCACCTTGCGCACGTCGAAGAACACGTCCAGCGCTTCGCTGACCAGGTCCTTCTTGATGTCCGGGTAGTGCACATCGACGATCTTTTGCATCGTGGTGCGGTCAGGGAAGGCGATGTAGTGGAAGAAGCAGCGGCGCAGGAAGGCGTCCGGCAGCTCTTTCTCGTTGTTGGAGGTAATGATGATGATCGGACGTTTTTTCGCCTTGATGGTCTCGTCGATCTCGTAGACATAGAACTCCATCTTGTCGAGTTCTTGCAGCAGGTCGTTGGGGAATTCGATGTCGGCCTTGTCGATTTCGTCGATCAGCAGGATCACCCGCTCTTCGGATTCGAAGGCTTCCCAGAGCTTGCCCTTTTTCAGGTAATTGCGAACGTCGTGGACTTTTTCATTGCCCAGTTGCGAGTCGCGCAGACGGCTGACGGCATCGTACTCGTACAGGCCTTGATGAGCCTTGGTGGTGGACTTGATGTGCCAGGTGATCAGCTTGGCGCCAAAGGATTCGGCCAGTTGCTCGGCGAGCATGGTCTTGCCGGTGCCCGGTTCGCCCTTGACCAGCAACGGCCGCTCCAGGGTGATGGCGGCGTTGACCGCCAGCTTCAGGTCATCGGTGGCGACATAGGCCTGGGTGCCTTGGAACTTCATCTGCTGATCCTCGAACGATAACGCCGACCTGAACGAGGCAGGGCGGGGGCAATAAAATGGTCAGCCCCGACTATAACGCGGTGCCCGGTCGACTGTGAACGCAGACGGACTATTCAGTCTCTGAATGGGGCGTCACATCTTGACTCAGTCTCGGCGCGTCGCCAGTATTGAGGTATCGCCATGTTGGCGATAGCTTGCCGGGCATGTCTACCAAATACCGATTTCGAGATACGTACCGCATTCAGTTGCGCGAGAAGGATCATCCACCGCCCCATGTTCATCTGACCGGTGGCGGGCTGGATGTAATGCTGAGCCTGGAAACTGTCGAAGCGATGCAGGGCAAGGCACCGCCGCTGATTCTCAGGGAAGCTCTGGACTGGGTCAGAACCCACCAGGCTCAATTGTTGGAGGAATGGAAACGATGCTACCCATGAAGCGACCACGGCTATCGGCAGTGCAAGCGTTGCCGGGTTACCGTTTGGCGCTGACGTTTATCGATGGCCAGCAACTGCTGCTCGATTTGAGCCGCGATCTGCATGTCTATCCAGGCTTGCAGCCTTTGCAGGGCGTCGCTTTTGATCATGCCGCGCTGGGGGACGATGGTTGGTGTGTCGAATGGCCTGAACTGGATATCCAGATCGGTGCAGACACGCTCTATCTGGATGCCCTGGCGCAAAATGCAGCCGACGAAAACACCCGAATCTTTATCGATTGGCGTGCTCGCACCGGGTTATCGCTCAATCAGGCGGCTGAAGCGTTGGGGGTCAGTACCCGTAGCATCACCCGATACAGCAGTGGTCGCGAAGTGGTGCCCAGATCATTGGCCCTGGCCTGTCTGGGTTGGGATTTCCTGCAACGGCAATCGAATTCGCCCCGCGCGGCGCAAGACACTGGCCGGTACATCGTCACACGCAAAAATTAGCCTGCATCCGGCTTGGGCCGTTCATACTGCGCATTGAACGCCTGGATGAAACCGTTGCGTAAAATCTGTAAAAAAGCCTGGAACGCGCTGATATCTTTCTGGTGAACGTTGCCGTTGAGTTCGACCTTCGTTGCAAACTGGTTTTTACCCTGGTTTTTCAAGACGGTCTCGGTTCCACCGACGAGCGCTTCCCATATCGAGCGGAACAGCCCCTTGTCCTTGTTTTCCACGTCCTGTTGCCAGTTGAATACGTCGACATCGCGCAGCAACGGCTTGATATAGCCGGTCAGTCGCGCCTTGTCGGCTTTCGCTTCGATCACCACGTCGCCATGTCCGGCATTGAAATCGAACTTACCGTAGGCCGCGGCGAAGTCGTTCATGCGCTTGAGCTCGATATCCCTGGCGCGCAAGCGAAACTCGAAGTCCTCGAAGTTGCTGAAGGGATCGAAAGTGGCCTGGGTTTCCAGAGGTGCGCGCCCCGGCAGCAGGGCCTTGCCTTCGAAGCGCGCATCACGCTTGCCTTTGGTGTCGACGACGTTGGTCAGGTTGAAAATGCGCGCATCCACGTTTGTGGCATTCAGGTTCACCGGCGGCCTGGAATTGAAGTTGCGGAAGCTGATCTTGCCGTCGCTGATCCGTACTTCGTTCAGGGTAATGGGCAGCAACTTGCCCAATTGGGCGCGCCAGTCGGTACCCTGGCCGGTCTGGGAGTTTTGCTTGTTGGCTCCGCCGTCGACGAAATTGACTTCGGGGTTGATGAACTGCACCTGGGCCACCACCGCGTGGTCGTACCACAGTGAGTGCCAACTGACCGAGAGGTCGATCAACGGCGCGTTGACGAAAGGTACCGGAACCTTGCCTTCGACCTTGACGATTTTCAGTCCGTTGATTTTGTAGGCGCCGCGCCACAGGGCCAGGTCCACGTCGGTGATTTGGCCCTGATAGTCACCCATGTCCGCCAGCCTCTCATTAAGGTAGTCGCGCACCAGATAAGGCAAAGCGATGTGTAGCGCAACCAGCAGCGCAACGAGGCCGATGAGGGTCCCCAGGGGCCAGCTGTATCGACGTTTCATGGGGGCAAATCTCTGGCGATCTAAAGCCATTGACTGCACTGATAAGCGGACGTTCGACCCGACTGGACGCCTGCGGGCAAGAGGCATACCTTGATGCCCTATTTCAATGCTGTCGCTAAGGATCAACCATGAGCCGCATTTTCGCTGACAACGCCCACTCCATCGGCAATACGCCGCTGGTGCAGATCAATCGCATTGCGCCGCGTGGTGTGACCATCCTGGCCAAGATCGAAGGGCGCAACCCCGGTTACTCGGTCAAGTGCCGGATCGGTGCGAATATGATCTGGGACGCCGAGAGCAGCGGCAAACTCAAGCCGGGCATGACCATCGTCGAGCCCACCTCCGGCAATACCGGCATTGGCCTGGCTTTCGTCGCCGCCGCCCGTGGTTACAAACTGATGTTGACCATGCCGGCGTCCATGAGTATCGAACGCCGCAAGGTGCTCAAGGCACTGGGTGCCGAACTGGTGTTGACCGAGCCGGCCAAAGGCATGAAAGGCGCTATCGAGAAAGCCGGTGAAATAGTTGCCAGCGACCCGTCGAAGTACTTCATGCCGGCGCAATTCGACAACCCGGCCAACCCGGCCATCCACGAAAAAACCACCGGCCCGGAAATCTGGAACGATACTGACGGCGCAGTCGATGTGCTGGTGGCAGGCGTCGGAACAGGGGGAACCATCACTGGGGTTTCGCGGTACATCAAGAATACCCAGGGCAAACCGATTCTCTCGGTGGCGGTGGAGCCGGCGGTATCGCCGGTGATCACCCAGGCCCTGGCCGGTGAAGAGATCAAGCCGAGTCCGCACAAGATCCAGGGCATCGGTGCCGGCTTTGTGCCGAAGAACCTCGATTTGTCGATTGTCGATCGGGTGGAACTGGTCAGCGACGAAGAATCCAAGGCCATGGCTTTGCGCTTGATGCAGGAAGAAGGAATTTTGTGCGGAATTTCCTGCGGCGCCGCCATGGCAGTGGCTGTTCGTCTGGCGGAGACCCCGGAAATGCAGGGCAAGACCATCGTCGTGATCCTGCCTGATTCCGGTGAGCGCTATCTGTCGAGCATGCTGTTCAGTGATCTGTTTACCGAGCGGGAGAACCAGCAGTAAACACTAAACTTTGGCGGATCGTGTCTGGCGGTGATGACTGAGGTGTTGCCGCTGGTTGCGACCTGTTGATCTGTTCCGGTTGATGATGGATTTGCATCAGCCGGCGTTCAGGTGCCTTATGTTAAGAAATGTTTTGTTGCACAATCATTAACATTGAATGTTGAAAAGTGCGGGTTATTCAGCCGGTCGCCAGTGTTTATCATGCCAGCAGCCACGCCGGGCAATGGATGTGGCGCAGTATCGTTTATCTTCAAAGGAGTTGTTGATGACCTTATCGTTTGCCGCGAAGGCCTCGTTGTTGTTGCTGTTTCTTGGCAGCACCCTCTATGTGCATCTGCGTGGCAAGGCGCGTCTGCCGGTATTGCGCCAGTTCGTCAATCATTCGGCATTGTTCGCACCCTATAACGCCTTGATGTACCTGTTTTCCGGTGTGCCTTCGAAACCGTATCTGGACCGCGGCAAGTTCCCTGAACTGGATGTGCTCAAGGACAACTGGGAAGTGATTCGCGACGAAGCCATGCATTTGTTCGACGAGGGGTATATCCGCGCAGCGGCAAAGAACAACGACGCCGGTTTTGGTTCGTTCTTCAAGAAAGGCTGGAAGCGTTTCTATCTCAAGTGGTACGACAAACCGCTGCCTTCTGCCGAAGCCCTGTGCCCGCGAACCGTGGAGCTGGTCAGCCGCATTCCCAATGTCAAAGGCGCCATGTTTGCGCTGCTGCCGGGTGGCAGCCACCTCAACCCGCATCGCGATCCGTTTGCCGGCTCCCTGCGTTATCACCTGGGCCTGTCCACCCCCAATTCCGACGATTGCCGCATCTTTGTCGACGGCCAGGTTTACGCCTGGCGCGATGGTGAAGACGTGATGTTCGACGAAACCTACGTGCACTGGGTCAAGAACGAAACGCAAATGACCCGGGTCATCCTGTTCTGCGATATCGAACGTCCGCTGAGCAATCGCTTCATGACCCGTATCAATCGCAGTATCAGCGCCTGGCTGGGCCGTGCCACGGCACCTCAGAATCTGGACGACGAGCGTGTGGGCGGGATCAACCGGGTCTATGCCTGGAGCAAGAATTCCAGCGATAAATTCAGTGGTGTGATCAAGCAATGGAAGCGGCGCAATCCCAGGGCCTACCGTGTACTGCGCCCGGTACTGGCGGTGGCGGTGCTGACGTTGTTGGGGTACTGGTTGTTTGGCTGAGGCCGGATACAGCATATAAAAACCGCTCATTGTGAGCGGTTTTTTTCATGGCTCTTCACGCCATCCCTGAATGCTCTTACTGCCGCACAATGCGGATTCTGTGACGACTGTCGTTGCCAAGTCGTTGCAATCGGTGTCGTACGCTGGTTATAGTCGGCGCTCAGTGAGTGTCCAACTCACTTTTCATCCCTCGAGCAAAGATCAGCCCATGCCTGCATTCCTCATCAACGCGGTAGTCGATTCAGCGGTCAACGCTGGCGTCGTGCCGTGCGGGAATCAGCAGCCCGGGCAGATCAGTCATTACCCCCCACCTGTCAGTAGCACGCCGGTGTGCGCAGTCGTATCACCGCCAGGCGTTGGCATTTCGGGCTGATCAGCCGCTTTCTGCTGTTCCCCTGCCTGCCTGAAAAAAACTACTGAATTTCAGCTTTGGCTGAGTTGGCTTTTTGCCTGACTACAGGTGGTATTCATGTTTGTCCTTTCGAAAAAGTCCGCGCTCGCGGCGGCGTCCACGAGCCTGTTCGTTCTGCTGTGGAGCAGCGGGGCGATTTTCTCCAAATGGGGGCTGGCCCATGCGTCGCCCTTTGCCTTCCTGATGTTTCGTTTCGTCATCGCACTCTGCGGTCTGGTGTTGCTGGTGCCGTTGCTCAAGCTGAAGCTGCCCAAGGGCGGCAAGCCGATGCTGTATGCGATGGCCACCGGCGTGGTGTTGTTGGGGGCTTATCAGATTTTCTATCTGCTGGCCCTGGACTTGAAAGTCACTCCAGGAGTGATGGCGACCATCATGGGCGTGCAACCCATTCTCACCGTGGTGATCATGGAGCGTCAGCGGTCAGCCAGCCGGATGTTCGGCCTGTCGCTCGGCCTGGCCGGGCTGATCATGGTGGTCTACCAGGGCATCGGCCTGGCCGGCATGTCGCTGGCCGGGATGCTTTTCGGCTTGCTGGCACTGGCGAGCATGACGTTCGGTTCGATCATGCAAAAGCGCATCACCGATAATCCCCTCGGTACGTTGCCGGTGCAGTACCTTGCCGGATTACTGCTGTGCGGGATCTTCGTGCCCTTTCAACCGTTCAACTTCGAACACTCCAGCGGTTTCATCGTGCCGGTTTTGTGGATGGGCCTGGTGGTCTCGGTGTTGGCGACGTTGTTGCTCTACCGCTTGATCGCCCGGGGCAATCTGGTGAACGTCACCAGCCTGTTTTATCTGGTGCCGGCGGTTACGGCTGTGATGGACTATCTGATTTTCGGTAACCGACTGGCGTTGTTGAGCCTGTTCGGCATGCTGTTGATCATCGTCGGTCTGGTGTTTGTGTTCCGTAAGTCGGCGTAAACCCGAGAAGGCCTGGAGCAATGCTCCGGGCCTTTTTCATTTGGCCAGTGTGTGTTCGGCCCGTACCGAATTCATGAAAGCCTGCATGGCTGACGACTGAATGCGATGACGCCGGGTGATCAGCCCGAAGGGCGGCAGTCGAGCCTCGAACTTGATCGGCAGCACCGCGAGCAAATCCCGACCCGGGTAATCCTCGACTACCGACAGCGGCGTGACGCCGAGCATGTCGGTCTGCTGAATCAACGACAACAAGGTCATGATCGACGTGGTTTCGACGATGCTGCTCGGGATATCGACCCGCGCGTTGTGGAATACCTGATTGATGATCGCACGCATCGGGCTGGGCTGTTGTTGCAGTACCCAGGTCATGTTCTGCAACTCTGCCCAACTCAACTGCGTGGCTTTGGCCAGCGGATTCTGTGCGCCGGAAATCACGCACAGCGCTTCTTCGCCGAGGCTGTCGAACAGCAACTCTTCGGCCCGCGCACCGGCCGGAATCCGGCCCAGCACGATATCCAGCTGATCCTGTAAAAGCGCCTGCACCAGCACGTCGCTGGTATCGACCTGAATACTCATGGACAAGCGCGGATGGCTTTGTTTCAAGGTGGCGATGGTGCGCGTCAGCAGCCCCGAAGCCAGTGCCGGAATGGCGCCGACCGCAACCCTTCCGAGGTTGCCGGATTCGAGCGCGACCAGTTCTTCGCGCATGCCACTGAGTTCGGCGAACACCATGCGTGCGTAGTAGATGACCGTTTCCCCGAACGGCGTGGAGCGCATGCCCCGGGGCAGACGTTCGAACAGTTCGACGCCCAACAGGTCTTCGGCTTCATGGAGCATTTTGGTCGCGGCAGGCTGGGTCATGCCGATTTGGTCGGCGGCGCGGCGCAGCGAGCCGAGCTCCTGCAATGCCAGCATCAACCGCAGTTGGCGCAGGCGCAGTCGACTGTGGATCACATTGGCATCAGGTATTCGGGTCATTGGCCGTGCTCGCAAGAAGGACTGCGGCAAGCCTGACAACAATTGTCAGGCGTTGCCAGCATTGCTGTGTCACAGCACCGATTTTGCCTTGGCGACCTGGGGTTTGCGCAGGCCGATCAGGGATTGCAGCGCTTTGGAAATCAACGGCCAGAACAGCATCAGCAGCGCCGCCGTGGTCAGGCTGCCCACCAGCGGGTTGGACCAGAAGATCCCCAGGTGCCCGTCGGAGAACAGCATGGACTGGCGGAAGGCATCTTCGGCCTTGTCCCCCAGCACCGCCGCCAACACCAGCGGCGCAATCGGGTAGCCGAGTTTCTTGAACAGATAACCCAGCGCACCGAAGCCCAGCATCAGCACCACGTCAAAGAACGAGTTGTGCACTGAGTAGGCACCGATGGCGCAGACCATGATGATGATCGGCGCAATGATCGAGAACGGGATGCGCAGGATCGAGGCAAACAGCGGCACAGTGGCCAGTACCACGATCAGGCTGACCACATTACCCAGGTACATGCTGGCGATCAGGCCCCAGACAAAATCGTGTTGCTCGACGAACAGCGTCGGGCCCGGATGCAGGCCCCAGATCATCAAGCCGCCAAGCATCACCGCGGCGGTCGCCGAGCCGGGGATACCCAGGGTCAGCATCGGCAGCAGGGCGCTGGTGCCGGCCGCATGGTCGGCCGTCTCTGGTGCGATCACGCCTTCGATTTCGCCCTTGCCGAAGTTGTCGCGATTTTTCGAGAAGCGTCGCGCCAGGCTGTAGCTCATGAACGATGCGGCGGTCGGGCCGCCAGGCGTGATACCCATCCAGCAACCGACCAGAGTGCTGCGCACAATCGTCCAGCAGTAGCGCGGCAATCTGGCCCAGGTACGCAGAATCACCATTGGCGTGATCCGCGCATGCTCACCGCGAAACACCAGGCCTTCCTCGACGGTGCAGAGAATTTCACCGATGCCGAACAGGCCGATCACCGCCACTTCGAAGCTGATGCCGGTCATCAGGATCGGCTGGTCGAACGTCAGGCGCAGGTTGCCGGACACGGTGTCCATGCCGACGGCGGCCATGGCGAAACCGATCATCATCGCCACCACGGTTTTCAACGGCGGATTCTTGCTCATGCCAATGAAGGTGCAGAACGCCAACAGGTACACCGCGAAGAACTCCGGCGAACTGAAGGACATGGCGAACTCGGCAATCCGCGTCGACAGAAACGTCAGCAGCAACACACCGCACAAGGCGCCGATCAGTGCCGAACTGAAGGCGGCGGTCAGGGCTTCGGCGGCGCGGCCTTCGCGGGCCATCGGGTAACCGTCGAAGGTGGTTGCCACCGATGAGGGTTCACCGGGGATGTTGAACAGAATCGAAGTGATCGAGCCGCCGAACAGCGCGCCCCAATACATGCACGACAACAGGATGATCGCCGACACCGGCGACATGGTGAACGTCAGCGGCAACAGCAATGCCACGCCATTGGGGGCACCGAGACCGGGCAAGACGCCGACCAGGATACCCAGCAGCACGCCGATCACCATCAGGCCGATATGGCCCGGCGTGAGGATCAGGTTCATGCCTTGCAGCAGAGAGTCGAACTCACTCATTTGAAATTTCTCCCGGCCAGGGCAATCCAGTCGCCCAGCGGGCCGGCATCCAGCGGCACTTTGAACCACAGCGCGAAAATCAGGTAACTGGCCAGCACCGCGCCAAGGGACACGCCGCCGATCATCCATTTGTCGTAAGGCCTGGTGCGGACCTTGTCGCGCCACATGAACCAGGCGATGAAGCACGCCGAGGCGATATAGATACCCGTCAAAGGCATGGCCCCGACGAACAGCGCAATCGGTACAAACACCGACATCACTTGCTTGAATGCACTGCGGTTGACGAAGGCCACGCTCAGGGCCTGCCAACGCACCAGAGCCAACAGGCCGTTGGCGACGCTCGCGACACTCAGCAGCAGGCCGATGTAGAAGGGGAAGTAACCCGGTTCGGGGCCGGCATCCCCCCAGCCGATGCCTTGCTCGATGCTGCCGTACATCACCACAGCACCAATCAAGGTGGTGAACACCGCCAGGCCGAGTTCGACCCAACGGGTGCCGACCAACGCCGGTGAATTCGAAGAATGGGACATGAAACACCTCCAGCAGAAGGTGGCCGCCCGAAGGCGGGCGGCCACGGCGACGTCAGTTTTTCAGCCAGCCGGCTTCTTTGAATACCGGCGTAACGCGGGCGGTGTCCTGTTCGATGTAGGCGGTCAGCGGCTCACCCTCAAGGAAGGTCGGCACCAAGGCGTTCTGCTTGACGTAGGCCTTGAACTCATCGGTCTGCGTGACTTTGCGCATCAGGTCGACATAGAACGCCCGCTGTTCGGCGGTGACGTCGCCAGGCATGAACACGGTGCGCGGGAAGCGGTATTGATCGATGCCCAGGCCTTGTTCGTGGCAGGTCGGGACGTCGGCCCAGGATTTGTCGCCAGCGACTTTATCGGTGTAGCCCATGCGCTCTTTACTGAACACACACAGTGGCTCGACCTGATCGCCACGCCATTGGCTGACGCTTTCGCTGGGGTTGTTGACGTTGGCGGCGATGTGTTTGCCGGCCAGTTGGGTCGCCGCCTCGCTGCCGCTTTTGAACGGGATGTACACCAGTTTGCTGTTGGTGGTCTGGTTCAGCAGCAGGGTCAGGGTCTGGTCAACGTCCTTGGACTGGCTGCCACCCATGCGCAGGTTCGACGGATCGGCCTTGACCGCTTCGTAGAAGCCTTTGGCGTCCTTCCACGGAGCGTCCTTGTAGCTCCAGAGAATGAAGTCATCCTCGGCCACGGCGGCAATCGGTGTCAGTTCCTGCCATTGGTAGCCGAGCTTGGACACCAGGGGCAACAGGTAGATGTTGTTGGTGCCGATCACCAGTTTCTCGGCATCGCCCTTGTTCATCTTCATGTCGAGAAAGGCTTCGGCGCCGTTACCGCCGCCCTTGTTGAGGACGATGGTGTTGACGTCGAGCAGCTTGTGGGTGGTGATGATCGACTGGATCAGGCGACCAAGTTGATCAGTGCCGCCACCAGGACCACCGGCCACGACGATTTCGACGTTCTTGTCCGGTTGCCAGGCGTGGGCGAGAGCGGGGAGGGCGCTGGCGGCGATCAGGGTGCAGCCGAGAAACAGACGGGATGTACGGCGGACGAATGCATTTCGCATGATGGAAGAGCCTCGTTTTGTGTTTTTGTAATTGTTATGAGCGACTTGTCTGCGCGGCAAAGCCGCAAGCCTGGGCCGAGTGTGTGAAGCTGCGGGCGCAACGTCTAGTCAAAACAATACATACACCGATAGCCTGGGGTTATAGCTCGGCAAACGAAGAGGTACTTCTTATTGCTATTCCACCTGACTCTGAAGGGTTCACCATCTGTCGGCAATTCACAGTCTTGCGCCTTGAACTGTCAATTCTGACAGTAGCCATCCTCTCGGTTTTGAAGTGTTCTTGAGGTCACCAAATCATTCGTTTGGTGCGTCATTTACAGCCGTATTAACGAGAGTGATATCGCCATGTCCCATTCAAAACTCCAGCAGCCGGATCTAACTGAACTGGATCTACCTGCACCCAGCGTGCTTGAGGCTAAACAGTTCACGCCAGAACGTTACGTTCTCGACCCGAGTGACAGCATCGAAGGGGCCAGAGTACGCGTCAGCTATGAAAACATGCTCCCTGACGACTCGATTACTGCTTACTGGTATCAGGAAGGCACCTCCAAGGCAGATGCCCCGAAGCTTAAACGTGCCAACAATCAAGAGTTCATGGATTTTTCTGTGGCACCCTCGCTGATCAGTGCCAGTTTCAATGAAACAGTGACTGTAAGGTATGCAGTCGAACGGGAGGGGCAAACCTGGCTCTCGCCACCGCGGTTGGTGGAAATCTTAGATATTTCCGGGTTGCCTACTCCTGCGGTAGTACAGGCCACCGACGAGATGCTGGACCTGAGTAAATTCTCCGACGATGCGAATTGCATCGTTTCCCCCTGGCACTATATGGAACTCGGTCAACATTGCTGGCTGTGGGTGGTAGGCGTGTTGGAGGATGGCAGCACCTATAGCTTCCCGGTGCTGGAAGCTGAGCCAGTGACCAAAGGGTGGATCGCCAATGGCGTTACCGCTCTTCTGCCACGTCATGAACTGCTGAAACTGGCCGACCGCAGCCCGATCAAGGTGCATTTCGCAGTGAATTTCAATGGTCAGGTCGATAAGGACAGCGCCAAGGAATACCCGTTTCTTGAGTTGACGCTCAGACGGCCTTTGACAGAAGTCCGAGAGTTATTTGAAGAGCAGGAACCCCGTACCTTTGGTGTAGGTGGCGTTGTTGAGACGCCAACGATGATCATCACCTTCGAGGCGGGTGCAGGCTCGGCAGGTATTAGGTCCCATGGGAACACTGATTATTATTCACAGCAGCATTTCACGATGTGCTTTAACGCGGATCATCAAATTCCGCCCCAGGAACATCGTTTTGATTTCAAGCATTCACTTGAATACATAAAGTTCGGTTGGGCCTGGAAGCAGCGTCCTGCCACTGTAGCCTTCTACGATCCCAATGATGCTGTGCTTGCAGAGTTCGATTTTCAAGATGATCTGAAAACCGGTTTTTGGGTCGAACTCACCGCTCCAGCCGGAAAAACCATTTCCTCAATGCGCATCGTGGTCAGGGATTACTCCTTCGTGGATAACTTCACGATGAGATATCGGGACTGAGTGATTTACAGCCTTCCCCCCCTTCAAGTCCTACCCTGCAAACGAGCCCGCTCGCGATGGTCGCCAACGATGACGCTGGTTGCCTGATACCCCGAGGTGCCTGGTCCACCATCGCGAGCGTGCTCGCTCCTACAGAAAGCAAATTGATCCTTTGTAGGAGCGAGCAAGCTCGCGATGGTCGCCAACGATGACGCTGGCTGCCTGATACCCCGAGGTGTCTGGTCCACCATCGCGAGCGTGCTGTTCTGGTCAAGTTTTTCCGGACACCGATTACGGTGATCAAGCCGCCTGCTGCTCCATGGCTATTGGCGACAGGTAGTTGTTGTAGCTGTGGAGCCTG
>NZ_NEHO01000040.1:0-3295 GCF_002113375.1 Pseudomonas sp. R37(2017)
CCACACTACCATCGGCGATGCATCGTTTCACTTCTGAGTTCGGGATGGGATCAGGTGGTTCCAACGCTCTATGGTCGTCAAGAAATTCGGGTACTGAGTCGTGACCAAGTGGTCTCGCTTCAGCAAATTGGGTATGTGACAGCTTTCGGTGTTTTGTGAGATTCGAACTTTCGGTTCATTGCGTCTTCACACACCGCAATCTGGCCTCTTTCGAGTTCGCAAATTGCTTGGGTGTTATATGGTCAAGCCTCACGGGCAATTAGTATTGGTTAGCTCAACGCCTCACAGCGCTTACACACCCAACCTATCAACGTCGTAGTCTTCGACGGCCCTTCAGGGAACTCAAGGTTCCAGTGAGATCTCATCTTGAGGCAAGTTTCCCGCTTAGATGCTTTCAGCGGTTATCTTTTCCGAACATAGCTACCCGGCAATGCCACTGGCGTGACAACCGGAACACCAGAGGTTCGTCCACTCCGGTCCTCTCGTACTAGGAGCAGCCCCTCTCAAATCTCAAACGTCCACGGCAGATAGGGACCGAACTGTCTCACGACGTTCTAAACCCAGCTCGCGTACCACTTTAAATGGCGAACAGCCATACCCTTGGGACCGGCTTCAGCCCCAGGATGTGATGAGCCGACATCGAGGTGCCAAACACCGCCGTCGATATGAACTCTTGGGCGGTATCAGCCTGTTATCCCCGGAGTACCTTTTATCCGTTGAGCGATGGCCCTTCCATACAGAACCACCGGATCACTAAGACCTACTTTCGTACCTGCTCGACGTGTCTGTCTCGCAGTCAAGCGCGCTTTTGCCTTTATACTCTACGACCGATTTCCGACCGGTCTGAGCGCACCTTCGTACTCCTCCGTTACTCTTTAGGAGGAGACCGCCCCAGTCAAACTACCCACCATACACTGTCCTCGATCCGGATAACGGACCTGAGTTAGAACCTCAAAGTTGCCAGGGTGGTATTTCAAGGATGGCTCCACGCGAACTGGCGTCCACGCTTCAAAGCCTCCCACCTATCCTACACAAGCAAATTCAAAGTCCAGTGCAAAGCTATAGTAAAGGTTCACGGGGTCTTTCCGTCTAGCCGCGGATACACTGCATCTTCACAGCGATTTCAATTTCACTGAGTCTCGGGTGGAGACAGCGCCGCCATCGTTACGCCATTCGTGCAGGTCGGAACTTACCCGACAAGGAATTTCGCTACCTTAGGACCGTTATAGTTACGGCCGCCGTTTACCGGGGCTTCGATCAAGAGCTTCGCGTTAGCTAACCCCATCAATTAACCTTCCGGCACCGGGCAGGCGTCACACCCTATACGTCCACTTTCGTGTTTGCAGAGTGCTGTGTTTTTAATAAACAGTCGCAGCGGCCTGGTATCTTCGACCGGCGTGGGCTTACGCAGCAAGTGCTTCACCCTCACCGGCGCACCTTCTCCCGAAGTTACGGTGCCATTTTGCCTAGTTCCTTCACCCGAGTTCTCTCAAGCGCCTTGGTATTCTCTACCCAACCACCTGTGTCGGTTTGGGGTACGGTTCCTGGTTATCTGAAGCTTAGAAGCTTTTCTTGGAAGCATGGCATCAACCACTTCGTCACCCAAAGGGTAACTCGTCATCAGCTCTCGGCCTTAAGATCCCGGATTTACCTAAGATCTCAGCCTACCACCTTAAACTTGGACAACCAACGCCAAGCTGGCCTAGCCTTCTCCGTCCCTCCATCGCAATAACCAGAAGTACAGGAATATTAACCTGTTTTCCATCGACTACGCTTTTCAGCCTCGCCTTAGGGACCGACTAACCCTGCGTCGATTAACGTTGCGCAGGAAACCTTGGTCTTTCGGCGTGGGTGTTTTTCACACCCATTGTCGTTACTCATGTCAGCATTCGCACTTCTGATACCTCCAGCAAGCTTCTCAACTCACCTTCACAGGCTTACAGAACGCTCCTCTACCGCATCACCTAAGTGATACCCGTAGCTTCGGTGTATGGTTTGAGCCCCGTTACATCTTCCGCGCAGGCCGACTCGACTAGTGAGCTATTACGCTTTCTTTAAAGGGTGGCTGCTTCTAAGCCAACCTCCTAGCTGTCTAAGCCTTCCCACATCGTTTCCCACTTAACCATAACTTTGGGACCTTAGCTGACGGTCTGGGTTGTTTCCCTTTTCACGACGGACGTTAGCACCCGCCGTGTGTCTCCCATGCTCGGCACTTCCAGGTATTCGGAGTTTGCATCGGTTTGGTAAGTCGGGATGACCCCCTAGCCGAAACAGTGCTCTACCCCCTGGAGTGATACATGAGGCGCTACCTAAATAGCTTTCGAGGAGAACCAGCTATCTCCGAGCTTGATTAGCCTTTCACTCCGATCCACAGGTCATCCGCTAACTTTTCAACGGTAGTCGGTTCGGTCCTCCAGTCAGTGTTACCTAACCTTCAACCTGCCCATGGATAGATCGCCCGGTTTCGGGTCTATACCCAGCGACTAAACGCCCTATTAAGACTCGCTTTCGCTACGCCTCCCCTATTCGGTTAAGCTCGCCACTGAATATAAGTCGCTGACCCATTATACAAAAGGTACGCAGTCACAGAACAAAGTCTGCTCCCACTGCTTGTACGCATACGGTTTCAGGATCTATTTCACTCCCCTCTCCGGGGTTCTTTTCGCCTTTCCCTCACGGTACTGGTTCACTATCGGTCAGTCAGTAGTATTTAGCCTTGGAGGATGGTCCCCCCATATTCAGACAAAGTTTCTCGTGCTCCGTCCTACTCGATTTCATTGACAAGAGATTTTCGCGTACAGGGCTATCACCCACTATGGCCGCACTTTCCAGAGCGTTCCGCTAATCTCAAATCAACTTAAGGGCTAGTCCCCGTTCGCTCGCCACTACTAAGGGAATCTCGGTTGATTTCTTTTCCTCAGGGTACTTAGATGTTTCAGTTCCCCTGGTTCGCCTCTTGCACCTATGTATTCAGTGCAAGATAACCAGCTTATGCTGGCTGGGTTCCCCCATTCAGAGATCTCCGGATCAAAGTCTGTTTGCCGACTCCCCGAAGCTTTTCGCAGGCTACCACGTCTTTCATCGCCTCTGACTGCCAAGGCATCCACCGTATGCGCTTCTTCACTTGACCATATAACCCCAAGCAATCTGGTTATACTGTGAAGACGACATTCGCCGAAAATTCGAACTTCTCAATTAAGAGAACTCACAAATTTTACCTTAGCCTGATCCGTTACCAGTGAAAGTAACGTTCAGTCTATCTTTCTATCACATACCCAAATTTTTAAAGAACGAT
>NZ_NEHO01000041.1 GCF_002113375.1 Pseudomonas sp. R37(2017)
TCTTCGGTTTTGCAGCGTTCGGTGGCGTACGGGCAGCGCTTGTGGAACGCGCAGCCCGGCGGCGGGTTCAGCGGGTTGGGCAGCTCGCCGACGATCTTGATCTTCGGTTTGTTCGGGTCCGGGTGGATCGTCGGCGTGGCCGACAGCAGGGCCTGGGTGTAAGGGTGCAGAGGGCGTTCGTAGATGTCGTTCTTCGGCCCCATTTCCACCGGGCGACCGAGGTACATCACCATCACGTCATCGGCCACGTGTTGCACCACCGCCAGGTTGTGGGAGATGAACACGTAGGCGGTGTTGAACTCCTGCTGCAGGTCCATGAACAGGTTCAGCACCTGGGCCTGGATCGAGACGTCCAGCGCCGAGGTCGGTTCATCCGCGACCAGCACTTTGGGCTGGAGCATCATCGCGCGGGCCAGGGCGATCCGCTGGCGCTGACCGCCGGAGAACATGTGCGGATAACGCTGGTAGTGCTCGGGACGCAAGCCCACCTGCTTCATCATCGCCTGGACTTTCTCGCGACGTTCGGCGGCGCTCAGGCTGGTGTTGATCAGCAGCGGCTCGGCCAGCTGGTCGCCGACTTTCTGCCGTGGGTTCAACGAGGCATAGGGGCTCTGGAACACCATCTGCACGTCTTTGCGCAATTGCTTGCGTTGCGCCTTGTCGGCGCCGGCGACTTCCTGGCCGGCGATTTTCAAGGAGCCCGAGGACGGCTCTTCGATCAGCGTCAGGGCCCGGGCCAGGGTGGATTTGCCACAGCCCGATTCACCGACGACGGCGAGGGTCTTGCCGGCTTCCAGTTCGAACGACACACCATTGAGCGCGCGCACGGTGGCGTGACCCTTGAACAGGCCACGGGACACTTCGTAGTGCCGGGTCAGGTCGCGGGCGGTAAGAACGACGGCCATTACGCCACCTCCTGGTTCAGCGGGTAGAAGCAGCGAGCGAGGCTGTTGCTTTTCGGGTCAAGGGCCGGACGTTGTTGACGGCAGTTGTCTTTCACATAGGGGCAGCGCGGCGACAGCAGGCAGCCCTGCGGACGGTCATAGCGACCGGGCACGATGCCCGGCAGGGTCGACAGGCGCGCGGCGCCCTGGCTGTGTTCCGGGATCGCCTTGAGCAAGGCTTCGCTGTACGGGTGCGCGGGGATATCGAACAGTTGCGGCACCTGGCCGACTTCGACCGCCTGGCCGGCGTACATCACGCACACGCGCTGGGCGGTTTCGGCGACGACGGCGAGGTCGTGGGTGATCAGCACCAGGCCCATGTTCTGCTCTTTCTGCAACGCCAGCAGCAGGTCCATGATCTGCGCCTGGATCGTGACGTCCAGCGCCGTGGTCGGTTCGTCGGCGATCAGCAGTTTCGGTTCGCCGGCAATCGCCATGGCAATCGCGACGCGCTGGCTCATACCGCCGGACAGTTGATGCGGGTAGGCGTCCATGCGGCTGGCGGCCCCCGGGATTTCCACTTTTTCCAGCAGTTCGATGGCGCGTTTGCGGGCCGCCTTGCCGGACATTTTCAGGTGCAGGCGCAGCACTTCCTCGATCTGGAAACCGACGGTGTAGCTCGGGTTCAGCGCGGTCATCGGGTCCTGGAAGACCATGGACAGGTCTTTGCCGACGATCTGCCGACGCTGACGGTTGCTGAGCTTGAGCATGTCCTTGCCGTCGAAACTCAGGGCGTCGGCGGTGACGATCCCCGGATGTTCGATCAGGCCCATCAGCGCCATCATGGTCACGGACTTGCCGGAACCGGACTCGCCAACGATGGCCAGCACTTCGCCCTTGTCCACCTTCAGGTCGAGGCCGTCGACCACGGGCGTGGCGTTCTTGTCGCCGAAGCGGACGTTGAGATTCTTGATTTCTAACAGTGACATGGGAATCTCCTCAGGCGGCGTTCTTGAGTTTCGGGTCCAGCGCATCGCGCAGGCCGTCACCCATCAAGTTGATTGCCAGCACGCTGAGCAAAATGGTCAGGCCAGGCAGGCTCACCACCCACCAGGCGCGTTCGATGTAGTCGCGGGCCGATGCCAGCATGGTGCCCCACTCAGGGGTTGGCGGTTGCACGCCAAGGCCGAGGAAGCCCAGGGCGGCGGCATCGAGGATCGCCGAGGAGAAGCTCAGGGTGGCCTGGACGATCAGCGGCGCCATGCAGTTGGGCAGCACGGTGACGAACATCAGGCGTGGCAGGCCGGCACCGGCCAGGCGCGCGGCGGTCACGTAGTCGCGGTTGAGCTCGCCCATCACCGCGGCGCGGGTCAGGCGCACGTAGGAGGGCAGGGACACCACGGCGATGGCGATCACGGTGTTGATCAGGCCCGGGCCGAGGATGGCGACGATCGCCACGGCCAGCAGCAGGGACGGCAGGGCCAGCATGATGTCCATCAGGCGCATGATGGTCGGGCCGACCACGCGCGGGAAGAACCCGGCGAACAGGCCCAGCAGGATGCCCGGGATCAGCGACATCACCACCGACGACAGGCCGATCAGCAAGGACAGGCGCGAACCGTTGATCAGGCGCGACAGCAGGTCGCGGCCCAGTTCGTCGGTGCCGAGCAGGAACTGCAGCTGCCCGCCTTCCAGCCAGGCCGGCGGGGTCAGCAGGAAATCACGGTACTGCTCGCTCGGGTCGTGGGGGGCGACCCAGGGGGCGAAGATCGCGCAGAAAATCACCAGCAGCATGAACAGCAGGCCGGCGACGGCCCCTTTGTTCCTGGCGAACGCTTGCCAGAATTCTTTGTACGGCGACGGGTACAGCAGGCTTTGATCGACTGCTACCGAGGGAATTGGAGTGGTCATGGTCATGATCTCAGCGCTGATGACGGATGCGTGGGTTGGCAAAGCCGTAGAGGATGTCCACCACGAAGTTGACCAGGATCACCAGGCAGGCGATCAGCAGGATGCCGTTTTGCACGACGGGATAGTCCCGGGCGCCGATGGCTTCGATCAGCCATTTGCCGATGCCGGGCCAGGAGAAGATGGTTTCGGTCAGGACCGCACCGGCCAGCAGGGTGCCGACTTGCAGGCCGACCACGGTCAGCACCGGAATCAGTGCGTTGCGCAGGCCGTGCACGAACACCACGCGCGAGGGCGACAGGCCCTTGGCCTTGGCGGTGCGAATGTAGTCTTCACGCAGCACTTCGAGCATCGAGGAACGGGTCATCCGCGCGATCACCGCCAGCGGGATGGTGCCCAGCACGATGGCCGGCAGGATCAGGTGATGCAGGGCATCGAAGAACGCACTGACGTCATCGGCCAGCAGCGTGTCGACCAGCATGAAGCCGGTGCGCGGCTCGATGTCGTAGAGCAGGTCGATGCGCCCGGACACCGGGGTCCAGCCCAGGCTCACCGAGAAGAACATGATCAGGATCAGGCCCCACCAGAAGATCGGCATCGAATAGCCCGCCAGGGAGATGCCCATCACCCCATGGTCGAACAGGGAGCCTCGCTTGAGTGCCGCAATCACCCCGGCCAGCAGGCCCAGGACGCCGGCGAACAACAGGGCGGCCATGGACAGTTCCAGGGTCGCGGGGAACAGGGAAGTGAATTCGCTCCAGACGCTTTCACGGGTGCGCAGGGATTCCCCGAGATCGCCGTGGGCCAGTTTGCCGATGTAATCCAGGTACTGGACATACAGGGGTTTGTTCAGACCTAGGCGTTCCATTGCCTGAGCGTGCATTTCCGGATCGACTCGGCGTTCGCCCATCATGACTTCCACGGGGTCGCCGGGGATCATGCGAATCAACGCGAATGTCAGCAGGGTGATGCCGAAGAACGTGGGGATCAACA
>NZ_NEHO01000042.1 GCF_002113375.1 Pseudomonas sp. R37(2017)
ACACCCCCACTCAGACGCCGGATAGATGAAAGCAAGCCAAACACAACATCAAAAACAGTATTGCAGAAAAGGGGGTAACCATAGATGTAGGAGCGAGCATGCTCGCGATGGTCGATAACGATAACGCGGGGAACCTGATGCCCCTCGGTGTAGCGTCCACCATCGCGAGCATGCTCGCTCCTACAGGGGTTCAGCGTTCAGGCAGTTTCCAGCGCTCACGCAACTGCTCGTACTGCGCTTCAGGCAGTTGCACCAGCACAGGGGATTTGTTCGGGTCCAGCCAGTCGAGCAGCCGTGCGATGTTCGCCGGTTCCATGGCCGTACAGCCACGGGTCGGCGCGGTGGGGCCGCGCCAGATGTGGAAGAAAATGCACGAGCCGGCAGTTGGAGAGGCCGGTGTGTTGTGCTGGATGACAATGCCTTGGCGATACAGCTCGTCCGAGCGGCGCATCCGTTCGGAGCTGCGCCAGTCTTTGGCGACGAGCGCTGCGTCGACCAGTTCGTTGTAGTGCGCCGATTGGCTGTCATCCACGCATTCGAGGGTCGGCGTCAACGATAGATAAGGCAGGCGGGTCTCGGCCGAAGGCTCATAGCCGAACGCTGTGCCCAGCGTGAACATCCCGGCCGGCGCCTTGCCATCACCTTCCTGTTTGACCGGTCCTTCAGGTTGCCCGATATCGAGCAGCCCCTTGCCCCAGCCCATGCCGTTCTTGCCGAGCACCACCGCAAACGGCGCTTCGAACTTTGCAAAGGTCTTGCCGCGCCGTTCATAGCGTTGGGCTGTGGCCTGAGTGGCATCCCAGCTTTTGCTGGTGACCACGATCAGTTGCTCGCTGCCGTCGAGTCCCTGGGCCATTGCGGTCAACGGAAACAACGCCACCCACAGGGTCTTGAGCAGAATGTTCATGGCGCCCACGGTGTAATGGGGAAATCCATGACGTCAGGCTTCTGCGCATTCCCGCTGTACGTGAAGTGCCACCACTCGGCCGAATACCCCACGAAGCCTTCCTTGGCCATGGCACTGGTCAACCGCTGGCGATTGGCTTTGGCCGTGGCGTTGATCAGCGTCGAGTCGGTGTGCGCCCGCTCATCGAAGCAATCGAAACCGGTGCCCATGTCGAGGGCACCGTCGCGCCAGCGCTGGCCGTAAGAGGCGGTGCAATCCACTGGCGTGGCCGAAGGTGTCCAGGTGTCGGCGGGCAGGGCGTCGGGGCCGGTCAGGGTCAGGTCGACGGTGTTGCCCCGGGAATGATTGGACACCCGAGCCACATAACCCAGGCGCCAGAAGTCCTGCTTGTCGACCCGTGGATAGAACTCGGTCTTGAGCGGGTCGCCGGGTTCGCTGGCGAATCGGCCCATGTCCGCCACCGCGCGGGTCGGGCGATAGCAGTCGAATACCTTCAAGCCGTAGCCCTCGGCCTTGAGGGCCGTTTGCACCCGGGCCAGGGCGCTGGCTGCCTCCGCCGACAGCAGACATTCTGCCGCCTGATAGCCGTCGAGCGGGTGCCCGGTGAAGTTGTGGGCGCTGGCGTAGCGGATGTCCTGCTCGATGCCCGGGCCGATGCTGCGCACATACACCATGTGCCCGGGTTTCAACTCGTCGGCCATGCACGGCAGGGCAAGGCTCAGGCACAGCATCGATAGACAGGGTGAACGCAACATCGGGAACAGCTCCATGCATGACCAGTCATGCCATCATGGCTTGAAACCGTCCGTACCTCCATGAAGTTGTTGATCGGCGTGATAGGACGAACGCACCAGCGGCCCGGACGCGACGTTCTTGAAGCCCATGCGCGTGCCTTCCTCGGCGAACCAGGCAAAGGTGTCCGGATGCACGAAACGCTGCACCGGCAAGTGGCTGCGCGAGGGTTGCAGGTATTGGCCGAGGGTCAGCATGTCGACGTCGTGCTCGCGCATGCGTTGCATGACCTCGATGACTTCTTCGTCGGTTTCGCCAAGGCCCAGCATCAGGCCGGATTTGGTCGGCACATGGGGTACCGATCGCTTGAATTTCTGCAGCAGGTCCAGCGACCACTCGAAGTCCGACCCCGGCCGCGCAGCCTTGTACAGGCGCGGTACGGTTTCCAGGTTGTGGTTGAACACATCCGGCGGTTCAGTGGCGGTGATCGCCAGGGCTACGTCCATGCGTCCGCGATAATCCGGCACCAGGGTTTCCAGTTGCACGCCGGGTGACAGCTTGCGGATCTCACGCAGGCAATCGACAAAGTGCTGGGCACCGCCATCGCGCAAATCGTCGCGATCCACCGAAGTGATCACGACGTACTTCAGGCGCAGTTCGGCGATGGCCACGGCCAGGTTCTGCGGTTCGTTGGCGTCCAGCGGCTTGGGCCGGCCATGGCCGACATCACAGAACGGACAGCGTCGGGTGCAGATGTCACCCATGATCATGAACGTCGCGGTGCCGCCGGAGAAACACTCGCCCAGGTTCGGGCACGAGGCTTCTTCGCAGACGCTGTGCAGCTTGTGCTTGCGCAACAGTTGCTTGATCCGCTCGACCTCGGGAGAGACCGGCATGCGCACGCGAATCCAGTCGGGTTTGCGCGGGAACTCATCCGTGGGAATGATCTTCACCGGGATCCGCGCGACCTTTTCCGCGCCGCGCAGTTTGGTGCCGACCTCTACTTTGGCCGGGCTGTTGCCGGTTGATTCGACAATGACATTCATGGTTCTTTCCTTGTGCCGCAGGGTACAGAACCTGTGGGAGCGGGCTTGCTCGCGAAGAGGGCGTGTCAGTCACCATCAATGTTGATTGACGTGCCGCCTTCGCGAGCAGGCTCGCTCCCACAAGGGTTTTTGTGGTGTTGGCTCAGTCGCGATAGACCGGGAAGTCCGCGCACAGGGCGGCCGCCTGGCGGGCGACATTGGCCTCGATGTCGGCATCGCCCAGGTGATCGAGGATGTCGCAGATCCAGCCCGCCAACGCGATGCTTTGCGCTTCCTTGAAACCACGGCTGGTGATCGCCGGCGTACCGATGCGCAGGCCGGAGGTCACGAACGGCGACTGCGGATCGTTGGGCACGGCGTTCTTGTTCACAGTGATGTGGGCGCGACCGAGGGCGGCATCCGCGTCCTTGCCGGTCAGGCCCTGACGGATCAGGCTGACCAGGAACAGGTGGTTGTCGGTGCCACCGGACACCACGTCATAACCGCGCTCGATAAACACCTGCGCCATGGCCTGGGCATTGCGGATCACCTGCGCCTGATAGGTCTTGAAGACAGGCTCCAGCGCTTCCTTGAAGCACACGGCCTTGGCGGCGATCACGTGCATCAGCGGACCGCCCTGGGCACCGGGGAATACCGCGGCGTTGAGCTTCTTCTCGATTTCTTCGTTGGCCTTGGCCAGGATCAGGCCACCACGGGGACCGCGCAGGGTC
>NZ_NEHO01000043.1 GCF_002113375.1 Pseudomonas sp. R37(2017)
GCCGCCAAAGCCTACGAAGACAGCCTGCTGCCGCCGTTCTTCGACTCGCTCAAGCACTACACCGAATCCGCCAACGCGACCTTCGCCTGCCCCGGTCACCAGGGCGGCCAGTTCTTTCGCAAGCACCCGGCGGGCCGGCAGTTTTTCGATTTCTTCGGCGAGACGCTGTTTCGCGCCGACATGTGCAACGCCGACGTCAAGCTCGGCGACCTGCTGATCCACGAAGGCCCGGCGCTGCTGGCGCAGAAACACGCCGCGCAGGTGTTCAACGCCGACAAGACCTACTTCGTGCTCAACGGCACCTCGGCCTCCAACAAGGTGGTGACCAACGCCCTGTTGACCCCCGGCGACCTGGTGCTGTTCGACCGCAACAACCACAAGTCCAACCACCAGGGTGCGCTGCTGCAGGCCGGTGCCACGCCGGTGTACCTGGAAACCGCGCGCAACCCCTACGGTTTCATCGGCGGCATCGACGCCCACTGTTTCGAAGAAGACTACCTGCGCGAGCTGATCGCCGAAGTCGCCCCGGACAAGGCGCAACTGCCGCGGCCATTCCGCCTGGCGATCATTCAGCTGGGCACCTATGACGGCACCGTGTACAACGCCCGGCAAGTGGTCGACCGCATCGGCAAGCTGTGCGACTACATCCTGTTCGACTCGGCGTGGGTCGGCTACGAGCAGTTCATCCCGATGATGAAAGACTGCTCGCCGCTGTTGCTCGACCTCGACGAAAACGACCCGGGCATCTTCGTCACCCAGTCGGTGCACAAGCAGCAGGCCGGTTTTTCCCAGGCCTCCCAGGTGCACAAAAAGGACCGCCACATCAAAGGCCAGGCCCGCTATTGCAACCATCACCGGCTCAACAACGCCTTCATGGCCCAGGCCTCGACCAGTCCGTTCTACCCGCTGTTCGCCTCGCTGGACGTGAATGCGCGCATTCACTCCGGCCGCAGCGGCCTGCGCCTGTGGGAAGACTGCGTGAAGTTCGGCATCGAGGCGCGCAAGTTGATCCTCGAAGCCTGCACCATGGTCCGTCCGTTCGTGCCGCACACCATCGACGGGCGCGCCTGGGAAGACTATCCAACCGAAGAAATCGCCAACGACATCCGCTTCTTCGAGTTCCATCCCAAGGATCGCTGGCACGCCTTTGCCGGTTATGCCGAGAAGCAGTATTTCATCGACCCGTGCAAGTTGCTGTTCACCACGCCGGGCATCGACCCGGTGGACGGCAGCTACACCGACTTCGGCATTCACGCCGGCATCCTCGCCAACTTCCTGCGCCAGAACGGCATCGTGCCGGAAAAATGCGACCTCAACTCGATCCTGTTCCTGCTCACCCCGGCCGAAGACTGGGCGAAGATGACCCACCTGGCCGCACAGATCGCCCGCTTCGAACGCTTCATCAGCGACGACGCGCCGATGAGCCGGGTGCTGCCGGCGATCTATGACCAATACGAAGAGCGTTACCGCAACTACACCATTCGCCAGCTCTGCCAGGAAATGCACGACCTGTACCGCAGTCACAACGTGCAGCAATTGCAGAAAAACATGTTCCGCAAGGAACACTTCCCGAAAAAGGCGATGAACCCGCAGCAGGCGCAAATCGAATACATCCGCGGCAACGTCGAACTGGTGGCGCTGGCGGATGCCGACGGGCGCATTGCCGCTGAAGGCGCACTGCCGTATCCGCCGGGCGTGTTGTGCGTGGTGCCGGGCGAGGTCTGGGGCGGCGCGGTGCTCAAGTACTTCCTGGCGCTGGAGGAAGGCATCAACCGCTTGCCGGGCTTCACGCCGGAGTTGCAGGGGGTCTATCTGAAAAACGAAGGCGGTCGTACTCGCGCCTATGGGTATGTG
>NZ_NEHO01000044.1 GCF_002113375.1 Pseudomonas sp. R37(2017)
CAGTACTTCACCAATACCTCGCCAGTGAATGGCCAACCGATTGCCGAATTCCCCCGCTCCACGGCCGAAGACATCGACAAGGCCCTGGATGCCGCCCACGCCGCGGCCGATGCCTGGGGCGCCACGTCCGTCCAGGCGCGTTCCCTGATCCTGCTGAAAATCGCCGATCGCATCGAACAGAACCTGGAAACCCTGGCGCTCACCGAAAGCTGGGACAACGGCAAGGCCGTGCGCGAAACCCTCAACGCCGACATCCCGCTGGCCGCCGACCACTTCCGTTACTTCGCCGGCTGCCTGCGCGCCCAGGAAGGCAGCGCCGCCGAAATCGACGGCAACACCGTGGCCTACCACATCCATGAACCCCTGGGCGTGGTCGGCCAGATCATCCCGTGGAACTTCCCGATCCTGATGGCCGCCTGGAAACTCGCCCCGGCCCTGGCCGCCGGCAACTGCGTGGTGCTCAAGCCCGCCGAGCAAACTCCGCTGGGCATCACCGTGCTGGTCGAGCTGATCGGCGACCTGCTGCCACCGGGCGTGCTGAACGTCGTCCAGGGTTTCGGTCGCGAAGCCGGCGAAGCCCTGGCCACCAGCAAGCGCATCGCCAAGATCGCCTTCACCGGCTCGACCCCGGTCGGCTCGCACATCATGAAATGCGCGGCGGAAAACATCATCCCGTCCACCGTGGAGCTGGGCGGCAAGTCGCCGAACATCTTCTTCGAAGACATCATGCAGGCCGAACCGACCTTCATCGAAAAAGCCGCCGAAGGCCTGGTGCTGGCGTTCTTCAACCAGGGCGAAGTCTGCACCTGCCCTTCCCGCGCGCTGGTGCAAGAGTCGATCTACGACGAATTCATGCAGGTGGTGATGAAGAAGGTCCTGCAAATCAAGCGCGGCGACCCCTTCGACACCGACACCATGGTCGGCGCCCAGGCGTCCGAGCAGCAATTCGACAAAATCCTTTCGTATCTGGAAATCGCCAAGGGCGAAGGTGCCGAACTGCTGACCGGCGGCCAAGTGGAAAAACTCGAGGGCAACCTGGCGAGCGGGTATTACATCCAGCCGACCCTGCTCAAGGGCACCAACAAAATGCGTGTGTTCCAGGAAGAAATCTTCGGCCCGGTGGTGAGCATCACCACCTTCAAGGACGAAGCCGAAGCCCTGGCCATCGCCAACGACACCGAGTTCGGCCTGGGTGCCGGCCTGTGGACCCGCGACATCAACCGCGCCTACCGCATGGGCCGCGCCATCAAGGCCGGTCGTGTGTGGACCAACTGCTATCACCTGTACCCGGCCCACGCCGCGTTCGGTGGCTACAAGAAGTCCGGCGTCGGCCGTGAAACCCACAAGATGATGCTCGACCATTATCAGCAGACCAAAAACCTGCTGGTGAGCTACGACATCAATCCGCTGGGCTTCTTCTAAAAACCGGAGGGGTGCCACAGGTAGTTCTGTGGCGCCCTTCAAGCAGCCTTCGCGAGCAGGCTCGCTCCCACAGTGGATCCGGGTCAGTCCCCAATATTTAACTCACAAGAGATCCCTGTGGGAGCGAGCCTGCTCGCGA
>NZ_NEHO01000045.1 GCF_002113375.1 Pseudomonas sp. R37(2017)
TGCTCGCTCCTACATCTATGGTTACCCCCTTTTCTGCAATACTGTTTTTGATGTTGTGTTTGGCTTGCTTTCATCTATCCGGCGTCTGAGTGGGGGTGTTGCCCCGCGCCTCGATGAGAATCGATGCCCAACGACCCTAATTAGTGGAACGGCCTTTGCGCCGTGTAGGAGCCCAGGGTTGTCGTCAGGCCGGTTTGCCGTTCACGTCATCTGTTATCCAGCATCGCAAAACCAGGTGGGTGGTGCTCGGGTGGCAGCAGGGTCAGGCGTTCATCGCGGTTGGCCCTGCATCGAATTCAGTGTGGTGTGCCGCAATCGCCCACGCGATCCGTGCCAGTTTGTTGGCCAGCGCGCAGACCACATGGTTGGAGTGATGATGGGTCAGCAACTGTCTGACCCAGTTGGCCAGCCAGCCTTTCTGACGGTCCAGCTGCATCAGGTAGACACGGGCACATTGGATCAGCAGGCGCCTTTGGTTTCGATCTCCGCGCTTGCTGATGCCCAGCAACACGGTCTTGTTGCCGGTGGAATGTTGTTTGGGTACCAACCCGATCGAGGCCGAATAGCCTCGTCCACACTTGAACTGCCTTCCATCACCCAACTCCGCGGCCAGGACGCTGGAGGTGATCGGGCCGACGCATGGCATTGTCATCAGACGACAAGCCAGATCATCTTCAGCGGCCTGGCTTTCTACGCGCTTGTCCAGCGACTTCACCTGTTCGTTCAGGTACTTGAAGTGCTCATGCAGGCACCTGAGGATTCTTTTGATGGCGTCGGAAAACGAGGCCTCCTCCAGCCACGTCTCAAGCTCGTTGATCGATTTAAACCCGGGGGCCAGACTGACTCCGACCTCCAGTAGCGCTGCGTGAATGCGATTGACGGTCGCTGTTCGGTCTTTGACGAACGCATCGCGTGTCGAGTTGAGCATGGCCAGCGCTTGTTGATCTTGGGTCTTGGGCGGCACAAAGCGCATCGTGGGACGGGTGGCTGCCTCGCAGATCGCTTCGGCATCGGCAAAGTCGTTCTTGTTGCTTTTGACGTAAGGGCGTACCAGATGTGGAGCAATAAGCTTGGCTGAATGCCCCAGCGTGGCAACGTGTTGCGCCATGAAATGAGCTCCTCCACAGGCCTCCATCACCACCGTGCACGGATTGAGGTTGGCCAAGTGCCGAGTGAGCCCTGTGCGATTAAACTTTTTGCGGTAGAGCTCATGACCATGCTCATCCTGAGCATGCAGGTGAAAGGAGCGTTTTCCCAGGTCGATGGCGGCGATAGCAACGTTGTTCATGGCAATGATCTCCGATTAGCCCCCTGTGAAAGCTTAGTGAGCGATCACAGGGGGTGCGGCGGGGGTAGCCATTTCATTAG
>NZ_NEHO01000005.1 GCF_002113375.1 Pseudomonas sp. R37(2017)
ACTCAGTACCCGAATTTCTTGACGACCATAGAGCGTTGGAACCACCTGATCCCATCTCGAACTCAGAAGTGAAACGATGCATCGCCGATGGTAGTGTGGGGTTTCCCCATGTGAGAGTAGGTCATCGTCAAGATTAAATTCCAAAACCCCTATCTGCGCACGCAGGTAGGGGTTTTGTTTTTGGCCGCAGAAAAACTCATACAGCAATACCGGACAGGTCCACGCTGTCACAGTCTCCCGACAATGCTAAGGTTCGCCCTTGGCCTTTGTACTTTCCAAGGAAGCCTTTATGCCGGACGCGACGTCCCTCAGTGCTGGTTTTATGGTGGTTCACGGCAACCGTCTGGACGAGTTGCGCAGCCGTCCGCCGGCAACTTGACTGGCATCACCGATGGCAGCAATGAGTGCGCTGGCGATTATGAGCCTGATCCAGCCGGCACGGCTCAATGGACATGATCCATGTACCTGATGCAGCTACTTTTGGGTATTCAGTCAGATGCGTTGTTTCGGGGGCGCCAGAGTTGAGAGCTCAGCGCTATGCAGTCTGGGGATCAAAAGAGGAGGTTACTGAGCGCTTACTGGATTCAATGGACGCTTCAAACAGCGCCTACAAAAAAGCCACCTTGGCCCGTGGGGTCAGGTGGCTTTTTACATCAATAGACTTGGTACGAGCAGGCCGGCTTTGGTAACAGCACTCCAACGCTGGCTGAAGAATCAGGAGCCAGGGAATCAATCCCAGCTCAACGCCCCACCTGTCTGATACTCGATAACCCGAGTCTCAAAGAAGTTCTTCTCTTTCTTCAAGTCCATGATCTCGCTCATCCAAGGGAACGGGTTAGTGGTCCCTGGGTACTCTTCCTTCAAGCCAATCTGCGACAGGCGACGGTTAGCGATGAACTTGAGGTAGTCCTCCATCATCGCCGCGTTCATGCCCAGTACGCCGCGAGGCATGGTGTCGCGAGCGTATTCGATTTCCAGCTGGGTGCCTTGCAGGATCATTTGCGAGGCTTCTTCCTTCATCTCGGCATCCCACAGGTGCGGGTTTTCGATTTTGATCTGGTTGATCACGTCGATGCCGAAGTTCAGGTGCATGGATTCATCGCGCAGGATGTATTGGAACTGCTCGGCGACGCCGGTCATTTTGTTGCGGCGGCCCATGGAGAGGATCTGGGTGAAGCCGCAGTAGAAGAAGATGCCTTCCAGGACGCAGTAGTAGGCGATCAGGTTGCGCAGCAGCTCTTTGTCGGTGTCGACGGTGCCGGTGGTGAACTTCGGATCGGAGATCGAGCGGGTGTACTTCAGACCCCAGGTGGCTTTTTTCGCGACCGACGGGATCTCGTGGTACATGTTGAAGATCTCGCCTTCATCCATGGCCAGCGATTCGATGCAGTACTGGTAGGCGTGGGTGTGGATCGCCTCTTCGAAGGCCTGGCGCAGGATGTACTGGCGGCATTCCGGGTTGGTGATCAGGCGGTACACGGCCAGGACCAGGTTGTTGGCAACCAGGGAGTCGGCGGTGGAGAAGAAGCCGAGGTTGCGCATCACGATGCGGCGCTCGTCGTCGGTCAGGCCTTCCGGGTTTTTCCAGAGGGCGATGTCGGCGGTCATGTTGACTTCTTGCGGCATCCAGTGGTTTGCGCAGCCGTCCAGGTACTTCTGCCAGGCCCAGTCGTACTTGAACGGCACGAGCTGGTTGAGGTCGGCGCGGCAGTTGATCATGCGCTTTTCGTCAACGGCGACACGGGCGGAGGCGCCTTCGAGTTCGGCGAGGCCTTCGGCGACGTCGAGCGAGTCCAGGGCGGCTTTGGCGCGGGCAACGGCGGCGGAGTCAGCTGCGGTCACGGCACGGGCTTCCAGGGCGGCGGCACCGCCGGCGCTGTCGAGACGGTCCATGTTGGCTTCAGCGGCGTGGCCGGTGTTGGCGCTCTTGACTGCTACTTCCGTGTCTTCTTTGTCGAATTCGTCCCAGCTCAGCATGACGTGTCGTCTCCTGCGTGAGGGCCAGAGTGCCCGTGTGAAAATGGATAGGTTGGTTTTTCACACGGCCTTTCTGGCCGCGTTGGATCTAAAGGAATCGTTTTTTGCAGCAGCTATACGCAGGCATCAAACAGAATTTTGTACGGGGTTCCGAGAGCCACTGATGGGCGCAGCAAGCCTTGATCGCTTGTGCGGGGCTTCAGACTGGCTTTTCATCCCTGTAAGGGGATATTGCAGGCCCGTTTAAGGCCGCATTATAGGGAAATTTTGCCTGCTGTGGTGCGGCGAAATGGCTCGCGGATCGGTCGACGTCGACCGTTTTTCGGTCGGAGCGAGGGTTTACAGGGCTTTGAACGAGGTTGGTGGGGGAAGATTTTTTTTCTTAATTTTTTGCCTCGGATTATTTTTGTTCAATAAATAACCAAAAAAGGCTTTTTTCACTACATCTTGTGTTTCGGTGGGCTTTTCTCAGGTTCCAGACACAACTAAGCCCGACCGGAGTCGGGCTATGAGGTCACGCTGGCGGGTCAGCTCAGGCGAGCGGCACCCACGTGATCGGCACCATCGGCGGCGAGGCGGGCAGCGCCGGTGTGATCAGAGCCGTCGGAAGCGAGTTTGCCTGCGCCAACGTGGTCTGCACCATCGGCTGCGAAAGACGCCGAACCGGTGTGGTCGTAACCGTCGGAAGCGACAGAGGCTTCAGTGGTGTATGCGGCGGAGCCGGTGCGATCGTAACCATCGGCGGCGAAGGTGTTGGCAGTCAGGACGGAGAGGGTCAGGGCGAGGATCAGTTGGGTTTTCATGGTTGTTGCTCCGGTTTCACAAGCGTTGTTTGTCTTGGGTTGCAGTTGATTCTACGCCTACGATTTCGATTAAAAAGCGCAAAAAAACGCTTAATACAATCGATTTAATCGATTGTTTTGGTTCGGTGTTTCATCTGCCTGATCGCGGCGCGGGTAGGGCGAGACTTTTCGAGGGAAGAGGTGAAGCAGGAGGTCAGCCGTTAGAGCAGCCGTTGCCCATCATGCTGTAGCGCAGGATATGCCGTTGGCCGTGGGAGTCTTCGTATTCCATTTTCATCGGCACAACTTCACACACATTGGGGGCTTCGCTCATCGAGATAACTTTGGCGATGTCCAGATGGGTGGAGTAAGTGTATTCCTCTATTACCGGTTGTTGCTGCGCGACATCAGTCGGGACCTCGCCGGCCATGGCGGTCAGGCACAGGCTGCTGAGGGCCGGAACTAATAAAGCTTTCATTCGAATTTACCTTTTGGAAGTCGAAGGGAGGCACGCAATCCTTTTGAGATTGCGTGTGGAACTTCAGTACCAGGGTGTTTGATTAACTGCCTTCGTGGGGGCTGCAACTTGGTTAATCAGGTTGCCTTGTTGGCGTGACAGATTTTAGGCGTGGACTTTTCGATCATATAGCCGTGGTTTTGATAAACACTTTTGACAGATTTCGTAACAATCCCCGGGGATACTGCTTTCCTACTCCGTTTGCAGTAAGACGGTTGGCCCCCGGTGTGGCACGGTACGCCCGTTCCATCTGGGTTTGCGGCCTATTCAGGGCATTTTGTAGGGGCTTGTTACTACCATCGTCGAATGGTTCTATAGGCCCGGCCCGGCTACAACAGGGTCATACAAAAACAACTATTCCACCGAGGTAAGAAAGATGAGTGCGGCTTCCCTGTATCCCGTTCGTCCCGAGGTTCTGGCCAATACGCTGACCGACGAGGCGACCTACAAGGCCATGTACCAGCAGTCGGTCGTCAACCCCGACGGCTTCTGGCGCGAGCAAGCCAAGCGTCTCGACTGGATCAAGCCTTTCACCACGGTGAAGCAGACTTCCTTCGACGATCACCATGTCGACATCAAATGGTTCGCCGACGGCACCCTGAACGTTTCCTACAACTGCCTCGATCGCCATCTGGCCGAGCGCGGCGATCAGGTCGCGATCATCTGGGAGGGCGATGACCCGGCCGAAAGCCGCCACATCACTTACCGCGAACTGCACGAGCAAGTCTGCAAGTTCGCCAACGCCCTGCGTGGCCAGGACGTGCACCGCGGCGACGTGGTGACGATCTATATGCCGATGATCCCCGAAGCCGTGGTCGCCATGCTAGCCTGTACCCGGATCGGCGCGATCCACTCGGTGGTGTTTGGCGGGTTCTCGCCCGAAGCCCTGGCCGGGCGCATCATCGACTGCCGCTCGAAAGTGGTGATCACTGCCGACGAAGGCATTCGTGCCGGCAAGAAAATCCCGCTCAAGGCCAACGTCGACGACGCCCTGACCAACCCGGAAACCAGCAGCATCCAGAAAGTCATCGTGTGCCGGCGCACCGGTGGCGACATCAAGTGGAACCAGCATCGCGACATCTGGTTCGAGGACCTGATGAAAGTGGCCGGCACCGTGTGCGCGCCGAAAGAGATGGGGGCCGAAGAGGCGCTGTTCATCCTTTACACCTCGGGCTCCACCGGCAAGCCGAAGGGCGTGCAGCACACCACCGGCGGCTACCTGTTGTACGCCGCCATGACCCACGAGCGCGTGTTCGACTACCGCCCGGGCGAAATCTACTGGTGCACCGCCGACGTCGGTTGGGTCACCGGCCACAGCTACATCGTCTACGGCCCGCTGGCCAACGGCGCGACCACGCTGCTGTTCGAAGGCGTGCCGAACTACCCGGACATCACTCGGGTGGCGAAGATCGTCGACAAGCACAAGGTCAACATCCTCTACACCGCGCCGACCGCGATCCGCGCCATGATGGCCTCGGGCACCGCCGCGGTGGACGGCGCCGACGGCAGCAGCCTGCGTCTGCTCGGTTCGGTGGGTGAGCCGATCAACCCGGAAGCCTGGGACTGGTACTACAAGAATGTCGGCAAGTCCCGCTGCCCGATCGTCGATACCTGGTGGCAGACCGAAACCGGCGGCAACATGATGAGCCCGCTGCCGGGGGCCCACGGGCTCAAGCCAGGTTCTGCGGCGCGTCCGTTCTTCGGCGTGGTGCCGGCCCTGGTGGACAACCTGGGCAACATCATCGAAGGCGAGGCCGAGGGCAACCTGGTGATCCTAGATTCGTGGCCAGGCCAGGCGCGTACGCTGTATGGCGACCATGACCGTTTCGTCGATACCTACTTCAAGACGTTCCGTGGCATGTACTTCACCGGTGACGGTGCCCGTCGCGATGCCGATGGTTACTACTGGATCACCGGGCGTGTCGACGACGTGCTCAACGTGTCCGGTCACCGCATGGGCACCGCCGAGATCGAAAGCGCGATGGTCGCTCACCCGAAAGTCGCCGAAGCCGCCGTGGTCGGTGTGCCGCACGACATCAAGGGCCAGGGCATTTATGTCTACGTCACCCTGAAAAATGGTGAAGAGCCGAGCGAGCAGCTGCGTCTGGAGCTGAAGAACTGGGTACGCAAGGAGATCGGGCCGATTGCCTCGCCGGATGTCATCCAGTGGGCGCCGGGCCTGCCGAAGACCCGTTCGGGCAAGATCATGCGCCGGATTCTGCGCAAGATTGCGACGGCCGAATATGAAGGATTGGGCGATATCTCCACCCTCGCCGATCCGAGTGTGGTGCAGCATTTGATTGATACCCACAAGACCATGAATGTCGCGTAAGCAGCGGTTCTGAGTCATCGATAGCCCTGCCTGGTTTTGCCTGGTGGGGCTTTTTCTTGTCTGGGGGATTTGTGTTGGCGGGGCTGGCCTCATCGCGAGCAGGCTCGCTCCTACAGGGAATTGCGGTGTATAGGCGATCCGGGCCACACCACGAAACCTGTAGGAGCGAGCATGCTCGCGATCACCTTTTGGCAGGCGCTACAGCAACATCTACCAATAAATATCGGGTTCCTCTGTCGGCGTTTTCCTACTGTTACCCTAAATCTTTCAGGTTACTGAATGTGTAACCGCATCGCGTCAATGCGGGGCATTGGGAAACGCCAGGCTTCGTATCCGGGCCTGAAAACCACCGATTGGAAAGAAGACTCCACGCTACGCTTGCCGGATTAGAAGGGTTTGCCAATAATAGGCCCGCAATTTGCAGTACAGATCGGTTCAATGTCTTTTGCTCCTGCATGATTTTGCAGGGCTGTCAACGTGCCAAAACGGCTTTCTCGATGCTTCTGTAATTAGTTGTCGCATTGAAGAAATATCGGCCTCGGGCCTGTCGTTAGAATGCCGATCACTCGCTCGTCGTTGCCCGTGTTGAATTTCAACACCCGCTTCCCAGGACGCAGCACCGCTTTCTGGTTCCACTCATTCGCATATTGGGCTGTTGCTCACTCTGCTGTTTTGCCCTTTACCGATGGAGTCCCAAGATGAAGAAACTCGTGCTGCTTGGCGCCCTGGCACTGTCCGTGCTGTCCCTGCCAACCTTCGCCGATGAAAAACCTCTGAAAATTGGTATCGAGGCAGCTTACCCTCCGTTCGCTTCCAAGGCGCCGGATGGCAGCATCGTTGGTTTCGACTACGACATCGGCAACGCCTTGTGCGAAGAGATGAAGGTCAAGTGCGTGTGGGTCGAGCAAGAGTTCGATGGCCTGATCCCGGCACTGAAAGTGCGCAAGATCGACGCGATCCTGTCGTCCATGTCGATCACTGAAGATCGCAAGAAGTCCGTGGACTTCACCAACAAGTACTACAACACCCCGGCTCGCCTGGTCATGAAGGCCGGCACCCAGGTCAGCGAAAGCCTGGCCGAGCTCAAGGGCAAGAACATCGGCGTGCAGCGTGGTTCGATCCACGAGCGTTTCGCCCGCGAGGTCCTGGCGCCGCTGGGTGCCGAGATCAAGCCTTACGGTTCGCAGAACGAAATCTACCTCGACGTGGCTGCCGGTCGCCTCGACGGTACCGTGGCAGACGCTACGCTTCTGGATGACGGCTTCCTGAAAACCGACGCCGGTAAAGGTTTCGCATTCGTCGGCCCTGCGTTCACCGACGTCAAATACTTCGGCGACGGCGTAGGTATCGCGGTTCGCAAGGGTGACAAGGCTGAGCTGGACAAGCTCAACGCCGCCATCGCCGCCATTCGCGAGAACGGCAAGTACAAGCAAATCCAGGACAAATACTTCGCCTTCGATATCTACGGCAAGTAACACGTCCCGGCGACAAGTCAGAAATGGCGCAAGCAACAGGATCTCTGAGGTTTGCGCCATTTTTTCATCCTAATTTTCGAGGACCTGAATCATGTTGAAAGGCTACGGGGCTGTCATCCTCGATGGCGTTTGGCTGACGCTTCAGCTCGCCTTGTCGTCCATGGCCCTGGCCATTGTGCTGGGCCTGATCGGCGTGGCACTGCGACTCTCGCCGGTGCGCTGGCTGGCCTGGCTGGGCGACCTGTATTCCACCGTGATTCGCGGTGTTCCCGACCTGGTGCTGATCCTGCTGATTTTCTACGGCGGTCAGGACCTGCTCAACCGCGTCGCGCCGATGCTGGGCTATGACGAGTACATCGACCTGAATCCGTTGGCCGCCGGTATCGGCACCTTGGGTTTCATTTTCGGTGCCTACCTGTCGGAAACCTTCCGTGGCGCCTTCATGGCAATCCCCAAGGGGCAGGCCGAAGCCGGCATGGCCTACGGCATGAGCAGTTTGCAGGTGTTCTTCCGGGTGTTGGTGCCGCAGATGATTCGTCTGGCGATTCCAGGTTTTACCAACAACTGGCTGGTTCTGACCAAGGCCACCGCGCTGATTTCGGTGGTGGGTCTGCAAGACATGATGTTCAAGGCCAAGCAGGCGGCTGATGCCACCCGCGAGCCTTTCACCTTCTTCCTCGCAGTGGCGGCGATGTACCTGGTGATCACCAGTGTGTCGTTGCTGGCATTGCGTCACCTTGAGAAGCGCTACTCGGTAGGCGTAAGGGCGGCTGATCTATGATCTTCGACTACAACGTCATTTGGGATGCCTTGCCGCTGTACTTTGGCGGCCTGGTGACCACCCTCAAACTGCTCGCGCTGTCGCTGTTCTTCGGCCTGTTGTGCGCATTGCCCCTGGGCCTGATGCGCGTTTCGAAGAACGCAGCCGTCAACATGGCCGCATGGCTCTACACCTATGTGATCCGCGGTACGCCGATGCTGGTGCAGTTGTTCCTGATCTACTACGGTCTGGCGCAGTTCGAAGTCGTGCGGGAAAGTTTCCTCTGGCCGTGGCTGTCCAGCGCAACGTTCTGTGCGTGTCTGGCGTTCGCGATCAACACCAGTGCCTACACCGCCGAAATCATCGCCGGCAGCCTGCGTGCCACGCCGAACGGCGAGATCGAAGCGGCAAAGGCCATGGGCATGTCGCGCATCAAGATGTACAAGCGCATCCTGTTGCCGTCGGCTCTGCGCCGCGCACTGCCGCAGTACAGCAACGAAGTGATCATGATGCTGCAGACCACCAGTCTGGCGTCCATCGTGACCCTGATCGACATCACCGGTGCCGCGCGCACGGTCAATGCCCAGTTCTACCTGCCGTTCGAGGCCTACATTACCGCGGGTGTGTTCTACCTGTGCCTGACCTTCATCCTGGTGAAGCTGTTCAAGATGGCCGAGCGTCGCTGGCTGGGCTACCTGGCCCCGCGCAAGCACTGAATACCACTGACTGACTGTTTTTGTGAGAACCGACCGCATGTACAAACTTGAAGTCCAAGACCTGCATAAACGCTATGGCAGTCACGAAGTGCTCAAGGGTGTGTCCCTGAAAGCGGCAGCCGGCGATGTGATCAGCATCATCGGCTCCAGTGGCTCCGGCAAAAGTACTTTCCTGCGTTGCATCAACCTGCTGGAGCAGCCGCACGCGGGCAAGATCCTGCTCAACAACGAAGAGTTGAAGCTGGTGGCTAACAAGGACGGCGCGCTGAAAGCGGCCGACCCGAAGCAGCTGCAGCGCATGCGTTCGCGCCTGTCGATGGTGTTCCAGCATTTCAATCTGTGGTCGCACATGACCGCGCTGGAAAACATCATGGAGGCGCCGGTTCACGTGCTCGGCGTATCCAAGGCTGAAGCGCGCGAAAAAGCCGAGCACTACTTGAACAAAGTAGGCGTGGCCCATCGCAAGGATGCTTACCCTGGCCATATGTCCGGCGGCGAGCAGCAGCGCGTGGCGATTGCCCGTGCGCTGGCGATGGAACCGGAAGTCATGCTGTTCGACGAGCCGACATCGGCCCTCGACCCGGAGCTGGTTGGCGACGTGTTGAAAGTCATGCAGTCCCTGGCCCAGGAAGGCCGGACCATGGTGGTGGTGACCCACGAAATGGGCTTCGCCCGTGAAGTGTCGAACCAGTTGGTGTTCCTGCACAAAGGTCTGGTCGAAGAAAGCGGCAACCCGCGCGAAGTGCTGGTGAACCCGCAATCCGAGCGTTTGCAGCAATTCCTGTCCGGCAGCCTGAAGTAATCAGGACTGCCGCTGCGCACCGGGATAGTGCATGCTTCGCAGCCTGGAGGCTGGCACCGGTCCCTGTGAGGGCGAGCCTGCTCGCGAATGCGGTGTGACATTCAACACGGATGTCGACTGATCTACCGCTTTCGCGAGCAGGCTCGCTCCCACATATAGATCTCTGCTGGCTTCGAGATTTGCGTTCATTTACGGGCTAGCATTGGCCCATGCCTTCATCACCGTTTTTCGCTTCGGATTGCCCACCATGACTGCCCATCGAATTGGTTTCCTGATTTGGCCCAGCACTAAAGCACTGACGCTTGCGCTGGCTGAGGAGGCCTTGCGTGTTGCCCAGCGTGTGCATCCGGACGTGGTTTACGAGTTGTCATTCCTGCAGGCCGAGCCCGCGACCGAAAGTGCCTGGCAATTGCCGGGTGAGGCGTGGGCGGGCAAGCTCGAAAATTTCCAGAAACTGTTCCTGCTCGCGGATGAACCGCCAACCGCATTGGCGCCGGCGCTCAGCAGCGCGCTCAAGCAATTGGTGCGTTCCGGTTGCGTCATCGGCGGTTTGTCGGCCGGTGTGTACCCGTTGGCGCAACTGGGTTTGCTCGACGGTTATCGCGCTGCCGTGCATTGGCGCTGGCAGGACGATTTCGCCGAGCGCTTCCCGAAAGTCATCGCCACCAGTCACCTGTTCGACTGGGATCGCGATCGCCTGACCGCGTGCGGCGGCCTGTCGGTGCTCGACTTGTTGCTGGCGGTGCTGGCCCGCGACCACGGTGCGGAGTTGGCCGGTGCGGTATCCGAAGAACTGGTGGTCGAGCGTATCCGCGAAGGCGGTGAGCGTCAGCGTATTCCGTTGCAGAACCGTCTCGGTTCCAGCCATCCAAAGCTCACCCAGGCTGTGTTGCTGATGGAAGCCAACATCGAAGAGCCGCTGACCACTGACGAAATCGCCCAGCATGTGTGCGTGTCCCGTCGGCAACTGGAGCGGATCTTCAAGCAGTACCTCAATCGTGTGCCGAGCCAGTATTACCTGGAACTGCGCCTGAACAAGGCGCGGCAAATGTTGATGCAAACCAGCAAGTCGATCATCCAGATCGGCCTGTCTTGCGGCTTTTCCTCGGGGCCACACTTCTCCAGCGCCTATCGCAATTTCTTCGGCGCCACGCCGCGGGAAGATCGCAACCAGCGGCGCAGCAGCAGTCCGTTCGAATTGTCTTCGGTGCCGCCGGAGCGCGGTTAATCCACCTGGCGAATATTCGTCCGGTTCGCAATCCTCCGACGTCGAGATCCCCATTTCAGCCTGTTCGATCACGGCGTCTACGCCGAAATCGGTATTGGTCTTTTGAAGTGGGCGATCAGCGACGCGCGGTACATGGCTATCGCATTCATTCAATCGGCATGGGTGCAGCACTGCGACCTGCCGTAAACTCCCGCCGCCAGTTAAACTGCGCCTTTGCGACCCTATATGTCGCATTGCCGTAAACCCGGGAAAATCCGGGGTTTGCGCTATAAGAAGTTGTCGCTTGGCGACAAGGCCGGGCCGAAAACTGTCCTTACAATCCCCCCATCGCTCGCCAGTTTCAGGCGAGTGTTTTCTCTTCAGGAGACTCCGATGTCCGTTGAGCACGCTGCGGTACAACGCGCCGATTTCGACCAGGTAATGGTTCCCAACTACGCGCCTGCCGCCTTCATTCCTGTGCGTGGCGCCGGTTCCCGCGTTTGGGACCAGTCCGGTCGCGAGCTGATCGACTTCGCCGGCGGGATTGCCGTCAACGTACTGGGCCACGCGCATCCGGCGCTGGTCGGTGCCTTGACCGAACAGGCGAACAAGCTGTGGCACGTGTCCAACGTGTTCACCAATGAGCCGGCCCTGCGCCTGGCACACAAGCTGGTCGATGCCACCTTTGCCGAGCGCGCCTTCTTCTGCAACTCCGGCGCCGAAGCCAACGAGGCCGCGTTCAAGCTGGCCCGTCGTGTCGCGTTCGACCGTTATGGCAGCGAGAAGTACGAAATCATCGCGGCGCTCAACAGCTTCCACGGCCGCACCCTGTTCACCGTGAACGTCGGTGGCCAGTCCAAGTATTCCGATGGCTTCGGTCCCAAAATCACCGGTATCACCCACGTGCCGTACAACGATCTGGCTGCACTGAAAGCCGCCGTTTCCGACAAGACCTGCGCCGTGGTGCTGGAACCTATTCAAGGTGAGGGCGGCGTACTGCCGGCCGACCTGGCTTACCTGCAAGGCGCTCGCGAACTGTGCAACGAGCACAACGCACTGCTGGTGTTCGACGAAGTGCAAACCGGCATGGGCCGTACTGGCCACCTGTTCGCCTACCAGCACTACGGTGTGACTCCGGACATCCTGACCAGCGCCAAGAGCCTGGGCGGTGGTTTCCCGATCGCGGCCATGCTGACCACCGAAGCGTTGGCCAAGCACCTGGTCGTCGGCACCCACGGCACCACCTACGGCGGCAACCCGCTGGCGTGTGCTGTCGCGGGCGCGGTGATCGACGTGATCAACACCCCTGAAGTGCTGGCCGGCGTCAACGCCAAGCACGACAAGTTCAAGGCGCGCCTTGAGCAGATCGGCGAAAAATACGGCCTGTTCACCCAGGTTCGTGGCCTCGGTCTGTTGATCGGCTGCGTGCTGAGCGACGCCTGGAAAGGCAAGGCCAAGGACATCTTCAATGCCGCCGAACAGGAAGGCCTGATGATTCTGCAAGCCGGCCCGGACGTGGTGCGCTTTGCCCCGAGCCTGGTGGTCGAAGACGCCGATATCGAGGCCGGCCTGGACCGCTTCGAACGTGCTGCTGCAAAACTGACACAAGCCTGATAGACCCTTCGGCGCCTGGCATTTCAGGCGTCGATCCAAATTTTCACGCCGGGCCCGCATTCCTGTAGGAGCGAGCATGCTCGCGATGGTGTGTCAGTCGACACCAATGTGCCTGATTCACCTTCGCGAGCATGCTCGCTCCTACAGTGGGGCCGGCTTATTTTCCTCAAAGAGTTTTAGAAAAAGGAGTGACACCATGCTGGTGATGCGCCCCGCGCAAATGGCTGATCTGGGCGAGGTACAGCGTCTGGCTGCGGACAGCCCGATTGGTGTCACTTCCTTGCCGGATGACGTTGAACGTCTGAGCGACAAGATCGCGGCAAGCGAAGCCTCGTTCGCCGCCGAAGTGAGCTTCAACGGTGAGGAAAGCTATTTCTTCGTCCTCGAAGACAGTGCCACCGGCAAGCTGGTCGGTTGCTCGGCCATCGTGGCGTCGGCCGGTTACTCCGAGCCGTTCTACAGCTTTCGCAACGAAACCTTCGTGCACGCTTCGCGCGAACTGAAGATCCACAACAAGATCCACGTGCTTTCCCAGTGCCACGACCTGACCGGCAACAGCTTGCTGACCAGTTTCTACGTGCAGCGCGATCTGGTGGGTTCGCCGTGGTCGGAACTCAACTCCCGTGGCCGTTTGCTGTTCGTGGCCAGCCATCCGGAGCGTTTTGCCGATTCCGTGGTGACCGAGATCGTCGGTTACAGCGACGAAAATGGCGACTCGCCGTTCTGGGATGCCATCGGTCGCAACTTTTTCGACCTCAATTACGCTGAAGCCGAGCGTCTGTGCGGCCTGAAGAGCCGTACGTTTCTCGCCGAGCTGATGCCACATTACCCGATCTACGTACCCCTGTTGCCGGATTCCGCGCAAGAAGCGATGGGCCAGGTGCACCCGCGGGCGCAGATCACTTTCGACATCCTGATGCGCGAAGGCTTCGAGACCGATCACTACATCGACATTTTCGACGGTGGGCCGACCCTGCATGCCCGTGTCTCGGGGATCCGTTCGATCGCCCAGAGCCGAGTGGTGCCGGTGAAGATCGGCGAGCCGGTCAAGGGCGTCGGTCGCCAGTACCTGGTGGCCAATGCCCAGTTGCAGGACTACCGCGCGGTCATGCTCGAACTCGACTATGCGCCGGGTAAACCGGTGACCCTGGACCTGGAAGCGGCCGAAGCCCTGGGCGTTGGTGAAGGTGCCAGCGTGCGGCTGGTGGCGGTTTAACACCAGCATTAATCCCCAAGGCATTGCCTGGAAAGCAGCGAAGTTTCACGGGTTGCGCAAGCGACCCGTTTGAGGAGATAGCATGATCGTTCGTCCCGTACGCAGCAGCGATTTACCCGCTCTGATCGACCTGGCCCGCAGCACCGGCACCGGCCTGACCACCTTGCCTGCCAACGAAGCGCGGCTGGCCCATCGGGTCGGCTGGGCCGAGAAGACCTTTCGCGGCGAAGCCGGACGGGCCGATGCGGACTACCTGTTCGTACTCGAAGACGATGACGGTCGCGTGGTGGGTATTTCCGCCGTCGCCGGCGCTGTCGGTCTGCGTGAACCATGGTACAACTTCCGGGTCGGTCTGACGGTCAGCGCTTCGCAAGAGCTGAACATCTATCGCGAAATCCCGACGCTGTTCCTGGCCAACGACCTGACCGGCAACTCCGAGCTGTGCTCGCTGTTCCTGCACGCCGATTACCGCAGCGGCCTCAACGGCCGCATGCTGTCCAAGGCGCGGATGCTGTTCATCGCCGAATTCCCGCAGTTGTTCGGCAACAAGATCATTGCCGAAATGCGCGGTGTTTCCGATGAAACCGGGCGTTCGCCGTTCTGGGAAAGCCTGGGCCGGCACTTCTTCAAAATGGAGTTCAGCCAGGCCGACTACCTGACCGGTGTGGGCAACAAGGCGTTCATCGCCGAACTCATGCCGAAATTCCCCCTGTACACCTGCTTCCTGTCGCCGGACGCGCGCAACGTCATCGGTCAGGTGCACCCGGACACCGAGCCGGCGCTGGCCATGCTCAAGAGCGAAGGTTTCAGCTACCAGGGCTACGTCGACATTTTCGACGCAGGTCCTGCCATCGAGTGCGAAACCGGCAAGATCCGCGCCGTGCGTGACAGTCAGGCACTGGTGCTGGCCGTTGGTACGCCGGGTGACGATGCCACGCCATTCATCATTCACAACCGCAAGCGCGAAGACTGCCGCATCACTGCTGCGCCGGCACGTCTGGCCGCCGGCACCCTGGTGGTCGATCCGCTGACCGCCAAACGTCTTCAACTCAACGCTGGCGATCAAGTGCGCGCCGTGGCGTTGTCCGCAGCTCGGGAGTCGAAATAATGAAGTCGCTTTACATCGCAGGTGATTGGCTGGCCGGTCAGGGCGAAGCCTTCGAGTCGCTGAACCCGGTGACCCAACAGGTGCTGTGGTCCGGCGTCGGTGCCACCGCCGCTCAGGTCGAGTCGGCTGTGCAAGCTGCGCGTCAGGCGTTCCCGGGCTGGGCGCGGCGTACCCTGGAAGAACGTATCTCGGTGCTGGAAGCCTTTGCCGCCGCGCTGAAAAATCACGCGGACGAACTGGCTCGCACCATTGGCGAAGAAACCGGTAAACCCCTGTGGGAAGCGGCGACCGAAGTGACCAGCATGGTCAACAAGATTGCCATCTCGGTGCAGAGCTACCGCGAACGTACCGGTGAGAAGAGCGGCCCGCTGGGCGACGCCACTGCCGTACTGCGCCACAAGCCCCACGGTGTGGTGGCGGTGTTCGGCCCTTACAACTTCCCCGGCCACTTGCCGAATGGCCACATCGTGCCGGCACTGCTGGCGGGTAACAGCGTGCTGTTCAAGCCGAGCGAGCTGACGCCGAAAGTCGCCGAACTGACGGTCAAGTGCTGGATCGAAGCCGGTCTGCCGGCGGGCGTGTTGAACCTGCTGCAAGGTGCTCGCGAAACCGGCATCGCCTTGGCGGCGAACCCAGGTATCGACGGACTGTTCTTCACCGGTTCCAGCCGCACCGGCAATCACCTGCACCAGCAGTTCGCCGGTCGTCCGGACAAGATCCTGGCGCTGGAGATGGGCGGTAACAACCCGCTGGTGGTCGATCAGGTCGCCGATCTGGACGCGGCGGTGTACACCATCATCCAGTCGGCCTTCATCTCCGCTGGCCAGCGCTGCACCTGTGCCCGCCGCTTGCTGGTGCCGCAGGGTGCCTGGGGTGACTCGCTACTGGCGTGCCTGGTGGCGGTCAGTGCAACCATCGAAGTCGGTGCGTTCGATCAGCAACCGGCGCCGTTCATGGGCTCGGTGGTCTCTCTCGGCGCAGCGAAAGCGCTGATGGATGCGCAGAAGCATCTGCTGACCAATGGTGCTGTGGCGCTGCTGGAAATGACTCAGCCTCAGGCTCAGTCGGCGCTGTTGACGCCGGGTATTCTCGACGTGACGGCTGTCGCCGATCGCCCGGACGAAGAGCTGTTCGGCCCGTTGCTGCAAGTGATCCGCTACGCTGATTTTGACGCGGCGATCGCAGAAGCCAACGACACCGCGTATGGGCTGGCCGCCGGTCTGCTGTCGGATTCCGAGGCGCGTTACCAGCAGTTCTGGCTGGAGAGCCGGGCCGGTATCGTCAACTGGAACAAGCAACTGACCGGTGCGGCAAGCAGCGCACCATTCGGCGGCGTCGGCGCTTCGGGCAACCACCGCGCCAGCGCCTACTACGCGGCGGATTACTGCGCGTACCCGGTGGCGTCGCTGGAAACGCCGAGCCTGGTGTTGCCGGCGGCCCTGACGCCTGGCGTGAAAATGACGTAACGCCCATTCGCGAGCAGGCTCGCTCCCACAGGATTTGAGTCGTACACAAAATTTGTGAACATCACCAAACCTGTGGGAGCGAGCCTGCTCGCGAAGACCGCGACCCGGTCTTACTCAATTGTTACTAGAAGCCTATAACAACAGATTCTCGTGGAGCCTCGCTGATGAAATCCTGTGAAGTCAATTTTGACGGTCTAGTGGGGCCGACCCATAACTACGGTGGCTTGTCCTACGGCAACGTCGCGTCCCAGAGCAACAGCCAGCAGTCTTCCAACCCCAAGGAAGCGGCGCTGCAAGGCCTGGCGAAGATGAAAGCGCTGATGGAAATGGGTTTCCAGCAAGGCGTGCTGGCACCGCAAGAGCGCCCGGATGTGGCCGCACTGCGTCGCCTGGGCTTTGGCGGCACCGACGCGCAAGTGATCGAGCGCGCTGCCAAAGACGCGATGCCGCTGCTGGTGGCCAGTTGCTCGGCCTCGAGCATGTGGGTGGCCAACGCCGCCACCGTCAGCCCGAGCGCTGACACGGCTGACGGCCGTGTGCATTTCACCGCCGCCAACCTCAACTGCAAATATCACCGCAGCATCGAACACCCGACCACCAGCCGCGTGCTGGGGGCGATGTTCGCTGACCAGAAACACTTCGCCCACCACGCCGCCTTGCCGGCCGTGGCGCAGTTCGGTGACGAAGGCGCGGCCAACCACACGCGTTTCTGTCGCGAGTACGGTGAAGCCGGCGTTGAGTTCTTCGTGTTCGGCCGCAGCGCCTTCGACACCCGCTACCCGGCACCGCAGAAGTACCCGGCGCGCCAGACCCTCGAAGCGTCCCAGGCCGTTGCCCGTTTGCACGGCTTGAGCGATGACGGCGTGGTCTACGCCCAGCAGAACCCATCGGTGATCGATCAGGGCGTGTTCCACAACGACGTGATCGCCGTGGGCAATGGTGAAGTGCTGTTCTATCACGAGGACGCGTTCCTCGAGACCGAAAAGATGCTGGCCGAGTTGCAGAGCAAACTCGCCAAAGTCGGTGGGAAATTTCAGTCGATCTGCGTACCGCGTTCCGCGGTAAGTGTGGAAGATGCCGTGCGTTCCTACCTGTTCAACAGCCAGTTACTGTCACGTCCTGACGGGTCCATGCTATTGATCGTGCCAGAAGAATGCCGTGGCAACGAGCGTGTCTGGCAGTATCTGCAGGGTTTGACCAGCTCCGGCGGGCTGATCCGCGAAGTGAAGGTCTTCGATCTCAAGCAGAGCATGCAGAACGGCGGTGGCCCGGCTTGCCTGCGGTTGCGCGTCGCACTCAACGAAACCGAACTGGCGGCCGTCAACCCAGGGGTTATCATGACGGCACCGTTGTACGGCACTCTGACCGAATGGGTCGAGAAGCACTATCGCGACCGCATGACCGAAAATGATCTGGCGGACCCGCAATTGCTGCTTGAATGCCGGACGGCACTGGATGAATTGACGCAAATCCTTAAACTGGGCGCGGTTTATCCATTCCAGATCAATTGATCGACGACGCGTCGCCTTGCATGGCGGCGCGTCGCTTCATCTCAAACGAGAGCGTAAAGACATGAGCGATACCCTGCAGCTGATCCTTGAAGACACCGACGGCACGCAACTGCAAACTTCCTGCACCCGCGTTGCGGTCATGTGGCAAGGCAAAGAGCTGTGGATCCAGCAGGACGGCCGTGGCCAGTTGTTGATCGGCGTGGACGTCGAAGAAGACGATGAAGAGTACGCCAACCTGCTGCTGCGCCCATTGGCGACTAATCTGGTAAGTCTGCAACTGGAGATGGAACCTGCGGACCTCACCGACGAGGACCACGTTCACGGCCCGGATTGCAATCACGACCACTAAGGAAACCGTTCTATGCTCGCCCTCGGCAAACTGCTTGAACTGACCCTCGCCGGCCGCGAACCGGCGGAGAAGACTCAACTGACTGTCGAAGGCGTGCGCATGCGCTGGTTGAGCGAAGGTGCGCTGGAAGTCCGGCCACCTGAAGCGCGTGACAATGGCCTGGATCTGCTGCTGTCGGCGGGGATCCATGGCAATGAAACAGCACCGATCGAGTTGCTCGATCGCCTGCTGCACGACATCGCCCGTGGTGACTTGAAGCCGCGTGCACGAATTCTGTTCCTGTTCGGCAACCCTGAAGCGATTCGCAAAGGCGAACGTTTTATCGAGCAGGACGTCAATCGGCTGTTCAATGGCCGTCACGAACAAAGCAGTGGTTCCGAAGCCCTGCGCGCCTGTGAACTGGAGCGCCTGGCCGCCAGTTTCTTCAGCCTGCCGGATCGGGAGCGGTTGCACTACGACCTGCACACGGCGATTCGTGGCTCGAAAATCGAGCAGTTCGCCTTGTATCCGTGGAAAGAAGACCGCCAGCATTCGCGTCATCAGCTGGCGCGCCTGCGCGCCGCCGGCATGGAAGCGGTGTTGTTGCAGAACAAACCGTCCATCGTGTTCAGTTCCTATACCTACGACAAGCTCGGTGCCGAGGCCTTTACCCTGGAGTTGGGCAAGGCGCGGCCGTTCGGACAGAACGCCGGGGTCAATGTCTCGCTGCTGGAGGCGCGCCTCAAGCAGATCATCGAGGGCACCGAGCCGGAACTGACTGAAGCGCCACTCGACGGTTTGCAGCTGTACAGCGTGGCACGGGAAATCATCAAGCACAGCGACAGCTTCCGTCTGAACCTGCCAGCGGATATCGAGAACTTTTCAGAGCTGGAAGTGGGTTACCTGCTGGCGGAAGACATCGCCAACACCCGCTGGATCATCGAGGAAGAGGGCGCCCGGATCATCTTCCCGAATCCCAAGGTGAAGAATGGCTTGCGTGCCGGCATCCTGGTTGTACCGACCGACGGCGAAAACCTGGCCTGACGCTCCCTTGAACCCGACATAAATCATTGTGGGAGCGGGCTTGCCCGCGATGGCGTCCTGGCAGTCGACTTCTTCATTGGCTGACATGACTTCATCGCGGGCAAGCCCGCTCCCACAGGTTTCGTGTTTATACGGCCACTGCGCGAGGCTCAGCACGCTGCAACATCCGCACCTTCTTCAGCGTATCCGCACAAGTCCTCGCCGCTTCCTGGCCTTTGTGCAGGAAATGCTCGAAGAAGAACTTCTGGTGCTCTTCGCCAGCATGGAAGTGGTGCGGGGTCAGGGATACCGAGAACACCGGCACTTCGGTTTCCAGCTGAACCTGCATCAGGCCGCTGACCACTGACTGGGCGACGAACTCATGGCGGTAGATCCCGCCGTCCACCACCAGGGCGGCCGCGACTATGCCTGAATAACGGCCGGTCTTGGCCAGCAACTTCGCGTGCAGGGGCATTTCAAAGGCGCCGCCGACTTCGAAGAAGTCAATGTCGGACTCCTGATAGCCCTGGGCGATCATTTCGGCGACGAAGCCTTTGCGGCTCTGATCGACTATGTCCTTGTGCCAGCAGGCCTGGATGAACGCTACGCGCTCGCCATGAGGGTGTTTGCTTTTGCTGTCGATTGCGGTGGGTTGCATGTTCTGACTCCTGTTTATGTGAAAAACAGGGCGTTATGAATCGAAGGGGATCCGAGGGTGCGCACGCTTGCACGAGTGCCTGCGAACGGCCCTTTGCTGCCAATCCCGTTCTCTCTTCATCCGGACTATGACCGTCGGCCCCGGGATCACACCGGGTCTGCTGACCTTGCTGTCAGGCACTGCCGAAGCCGTGCTGTCACCAAGCGCTCGCGGGCTATGCGCATTGCGCGCAATTACCGCCGGTGGGGAGTTGCACCCCGCCCTGAGAACGTTTTTTGCCGCCGGAATGTTTGGCGGCGCAGCGTTTTTAACACATATTTCCGATATACGCATGACCCCTTTTGGATGATTGTCATCGACTTTTCCGTTGGTTTAATCGGCCTTTTCCTACGCAAGGGTTGATTAATCGTCTCGATGCCCGCAGTAATTCTTTCCTGAAAGGGATTTCCCCTGCTACCGAGGCCAGACTCATGAGCGTTATCGATCTTCGCAGCGACACCGTCACCCAGCCATCCGCCGCCATGCTCGACGCGATGGCCAAAGCCGCCACCGGCGATGACGTGTATGGCGAAGATCCGACGGTCAACCATCTGGAAGCCGAACTGGCCAAGCGCCTGGGTTTTGCCGCGGCGCTGTTCGTGCCGACCGGGACCATGAGCAATCTGCTGGGCTTGATGGCCCACTGCGAGCGCGGCGACGAGTACATCGTCGGCCAGCAGGCCCATACCTATAAGTACGAAGGTGGTGGTGCGGCAGTGCTCGGCTCGATCCAGCCGCAACCTCTGGAAGTGCAGGCCGATGGGTCGCTGGACCTGACACAGGTCGCGGCGGCAATCAAACCGGACGACTTCCACTTCGCCCGTACCCGTTTGTTGGCGCTGGAAAACACCATGCAAGGCAAGGTCCTGCCGCTGGAATACCTGGCCCGGGCGCGCAGTTTTACCCGCGAACATGGTTTGCAGCTGCACCTGGACGGCGCTCGCTTGTACAACGCGGTGGTGAAGCTGGGTGTGGATGCCCGGGAAATCACCCAGTATTTCGATTCGGTCTCGGTGTGCCTGTCCAAAGGCCTGGGCGCGCCAGTCGGATCGGTGCTGTGCGGCTCGGCCGAGCTGATCGGCAAGGCCCGGCGCCTGCGCAAGATGGTCGGTGGCGGTATGCGTCAGGCCGGTATTCTCGCGGCGGCGGGCCTGTATGCGCTGGATAACAACGTTCAGCGCCTGGCCGATGACCATGCCAACGCGCAATGGTTGGCCGAAGGCCTGCGTGGGGCGGGTTTCGAAGTCGAGCCGGTGCAGACCAATATGGTATATGTGCAGATGGGCGACCAGGCCGAGGCGCTCAAGGCCTTTGCCGCCGAGCGCGGGATCAGGCTCAGTGCCGCCGCTCGTCTGCGCATGGTCACCCACATGGACGTCAACCGTGCGCAAATCGAGCAAGTCGTCGCGACATTCGTCGACTTTTCACGCAAGTGATAGCGTTAGCGCTCCAATTGACCGTTTCTATCGTATAAACACGCTGTACCCCGCGCGCAGGGCCGATATAATGCGGCCCTTTGCCGTCGTTTCGTCTGTTGACGTTTCGAACAGGCCTTTGGCCGCAGCCTCCGTGGAAGAACCTAATGAAAAGCGCAGAAATCCGTGAAGCCTTCCTTCGCTTCTTCGAAGAGCAAGGCCACACCCGTGTAGCCTCCAGCTCTTTGATTCCGGGCAACGACCCAACCCTGCTGTTCACCAACGCGGGGATGAACCAGTTCAAGGACTGCTTCCTGGGCCAGGAAAAGCGCGCGTACACCCGCGCGGTCAGCAGCCAGAAATGCGTGCGCGCCGGCGGCAAGCACAACGACCTGGAAAACGTCGGTTATACCGCCCGTCACCACACCTTCTTCGAAATGCTGGGTAACTTCAGCTTCGGTGATTACTTCAAGCGTGACGCCATCACTTACGCCTGGACCTTCCTGACTTCCGACAAGTGGCTGAACCTGCCGAAGGAAAAGCTCTGGGTCACCGTCTACGCCAGCGATGACGAGGCGTACGACATCTGGACCAGGGAAATCGGCGTTCCGGCCGAGCGCATGGTGCGCATTGGCGACAACAAGGGCGCGCCGTACGCCTCCGACAACTTCTGGACCATGGGCGATACCGGCCCGTGCGGTCCTTGCACCGAGATTTTCTACGATCACGGCGCCGACATCTGGGGCGGCCCACCGGGCTCGCCGGAAGAAGACGGTGACCGTTACATCGAGATCTGGAACAACGTGTTCATGCAGTTCAACCGCACCGCCGATGGCGTGTTGCACCCGCTGCCAGCGCCGTCGGTGGACACCGGCATGGGCCTGGAGCGGATCAGTGCCGTGCTGCAGCACGTTCACTCGAACTATGAAATCGACCTGTTCCAGAGCCTGCTGAACGCAGCGGCCAAGGCCATCGGTTGCACCAACGACGCCCAGGCTTCGTTGAAAGTCGTAGCTGACCATATCCGTTCCTGCGGTTTCCTGATCGCCGACGGCGTGCTGCCGTCCAACGAAGGCCGTGGCTACGTGCTGCGCCGGATCATTCGTCGTGCCTGCCGTCACGGTAACAAGCTGGGCGCCAAGGGCAGCTTCTTCTACCAGATCGTCGCGGCCCTGGTCGCCGAGATGGGCGAAGCTTTCCCTGAGCTGAAATCCCAGCAAGCGCACATCGAACGTGTGCTGAAGGCCGAGGAAGAGCAATTCGCCAAGACCCTGGAGCAGGGCCTGAAGATCCTCGAGCAGGATCTGGCCGAGCTCAAGGGCGACGTGGTGCCGGGCGACGTGGTGTTCAAGCTCTACGACACCTACGGTTTCCCGATGGACCTGACCGGCGACATCGCTCGCGAGCGCAGCCTGACCCTCGACGAAGAAGGCTTCGAGCGTGAGATGGAAGCCCAGCGCGTCCGTGCCCGTTCCGCTAGCTCCTTCGGCATGGACTACAACAGCCTGGTCAAGGTCGATGTGGACACCGAGTTCACCGGTTACGTCGCTCACAGCGGTTCTGCGAAAATCGTTGCTCTGTATAAAGAAGGGCAGTCGGTCGACGTATTGAGCGAAGGCGAAGAGGGCGTGGTCGTTCTCGATCGGACACCGTTCTATGCCGAATCCGGTGGTCAGATTGGTGATTGCGGCTTCCTCCAGGCTGGCGCTGCGCGTTTCGACGTGCGCGACACCACCAAGACCGGCGGTGCGTTCCTGCACCACGGTGTGCTGGATTCGGGCAGCCTGATCGTAGGTGCTCCGGTCGAGACTCATGTCGATGCCGAAGTGCGTCATGCCACGTCGCTGAACCACTCGGCCACTCACCTGCTGCACGCGGCATTGCGCCAGGTGCTGGGCGATCACGTTCAACAGAAAGGCTCGTTGGTCGACAGTCAGCGTCTGCGCTTCGACTTCAGCCACTTCGAAGCGATCAAGCCTGAGCAGTTGAGGGCGCTGGAAGACATCGTCAACGCCGAGATTCGCAAGAACTCCGAGGTTGAAACCGAAGAAACCGATATCGAAACCGCCAAGCAGAAAGGCGCCATGGCGCTGTTCGGCGAGAAATACGGCGACAACGTGCGCGTACTGAGCATGGGCGATTTCTCTGTCGAGCTGTGCGGCGGTATCCACGCCAATCGTACCGGCGACATCGGCCTGCTGAAAATCGTCAGCGAAGGCGGTGTGGCATCAGGTGTTCGTCGTATTGAGGCAGTCACCGGTGCTGCGGCGCTGGCCTACTTGAACGCGGCGGAAGAACAACTCAAGGAAGCGGCCAGCCTGGTCAAGGGCAGCCGCGACAACCTGATCGACAAGCTGTCGGCTGTGCTGGAGCGCAACCGTCTGCTGGAGAAGCAACTCGAGCAGTTGCAAGCCAAGGCCGCCAGTGCCGCGGGCGACGATCTGTCGGCCCAGGCGCTGGACGTCAAGGACGTGAAAGTGCTGGCCGTGCGTCTGGACGGTCAGGATGGCAAGGCGCTGCTGGCGCTGGTCGATCAACTGAAAAACAAACTCGGTCGCGCAGTGATCCTGCTCGGCAGTGTCCATGAGGAAAAGGTCGTTCTGGTTGCAGGCGTGACCAAAGACCTGACTGGCCAACTCAAAGCCGGTGATTTGATGAAGCAAGCCGCTGCGGCAGTGGGCGGGAAGGGTGGTGGTCGTCCAGACATGGCGCAAGGCGGCGGTACCGACGCTGGCGCACTGGACGCGGCGCTGGCCCTGACCGTTCCGTTTGTAGAGCAGGGTCTATAAGGCAGTACTTGCGGCTCGCAGTCTAGTGGCGGGCCGCAACGCTGTTTGAGTGATTATTTGGGCGCCCTTCATGGGCAGAGGCGGCTTTGAAATGGCTTTGATCGTACAGAAATTTGGAGGCACCTCGGTCGGCACTGTCGAGAGAATCGAGCAGGTCGCCGACAAGGTTAAGAAATTCCGCGATGCCGGCGATGACCTGGTGGTTGTGCTGTCAGCAATGAGCGGCGAAACCAACCGTCTGATCGATCTGGCCAAGCAAATCAGTGGCGACGGTCAACCGGTTCCGCGCGAGCTGGACGTGATCGTTTCCACCGGTGAGCAGGTGACGATTGCCCTGTTGGCCATGGCGCTGATCAAGCGCGGCGTGCCGGCGGTGTCCTACACCGGCAACCAGGTGCGGATTCTGACGGATAGCGCGCACAATAAAGCGCGTATCCTGCAGATTGATGACCAGAAGATTCGCGGTGACCTGAAGGCAGGTCGTGTAGTGGTTGTCGCCGGTTTCCAGGGCGTCGACGAGCACGGCAACATCACCACCCTCGGTCGTGGCGGTTCCGACACCACCGGCGTGGCGCTGGCGGCAGCCCTGAAGGCTGACGAATGCCAGATCTACACCGACGTCGATGGCGTCTACACCACTGACCCGCGTGTAGTGTCCGTGGCCCAGCGTCTGGACAAGATCACCTTCGAAGAGATGCTGGAAATGGCCAGCCTCGGTTCCAAGGTGTTGCAGATCCGTGCGGTCGAGTTCGCCGGCAAATACAACGTTCCGCTGCGCGTACTGCACAGCTTCAAGGAGGGTCCGGGCACCCTCATTACTATTGATGAAGAGGAAACCATGGAACAGCCGATCATTTCCGGTATCGCTTTCAACCGCGATGAAGCCAAGCTGACCATCCGTGGCGTGCCAGATATCCCGGGCGTTGCATTCAAGATTCTCGGCCCGATCAGTGCCGCGAACATCGAAGTCGACATGATCGTGCAGAACGTCGCGCACGATAACACCACCGATTTCACCTTCACCGTGCACCGCAACGACTACCAGGCGGCGCAAGCCGTGCTGGAAAAAACCGCGGGCGAACTGGGTGCCCGTGAAGTCGTGGGCGACACCAAGATCGCCAAGGTGTCGATCGTCGGCGTTGGCATGCGCTCTCACGCAGGCGTGGCCAGCCGCATGTTCGAATCCCTGGCCAAGGAAAGCATCAACATCCAGATGATCTCGACTTCGGAAATCAAAGTCTCCGTAGTGATCGAAGAGAAGTACCTGGAACTGGCTGTGCGCGCTCTGCACACGGCTTTCGAACTGGACGCACCGGCCCGCCAGGGCGAGTGATGCGTTTGCCAAAAGGCGCGGTCTGACCGCGCCTTTTGTTTTTTTGAATGGCGTGACCTCCGAGCCTGTTCTTTTGCTCGCGCTAGTCAATACTCAGGCATGTAGGGCTGCGACCGCTCCGGTTGTGGGTCGAGTGCCTTTTTTTTGCAGACTGTTGTCCCTGAAATGTAATGCGTGAGGAGAAAGGTATGCTGATTCTGACTCGTCGGTGCGCAGAAAGCCTGATTATCGGTGATGGCGAAATCACCGTGACCGTGCTCGGCGTCAAAGGAAATCAAGTGCGCATCGGTGTTAATGCCCCCAAAGAGGTGGCTGTTCACCGGGAAGAAATTTACCTGCGTATCAAGAAAGAGAAGGACGAAGAACCAAGCCATTAATTTTTATCGTTTTTTATGTTTGCAAACGGGGAAGAAGCTGGTTAATATACGCCCCGTGTTGCGGAGAGCTGGCCGAGTGGCCGAAGGCGCTCCCCTGCTAAGGGAGTACACCTCACAAGGGTGTCGGGGGTTCGAATCCCCCGTTCTCCGCCATTATTTGCTTAGTACGTTGTAATCTGGCTTCTTCGGTAAGTTGTTGAAATTACTAGAAAAAGTGCTTGACATAGAGATTAGACGGCCTATAATGCGCGGCAACAAATGCACTCGTAGCTCAGCTGGATAGAGTACTCGGCTACGAACCGAGCGGTCACAGGTTCGAATCCTGTCGAGTGCACCATTTAAGAGTTAGTTACAGCAATGTAGGTAACTTGGCTTCAACCAGTTGTGATCTGGTATAAAAACACAAATTGCACTCGTAGCTCAGCTGGATAGAGTACTCGGCTACGAACCGAGCGGTCACAGGTTCGAATCCTGTCGAGTGCACCATACAACAGAAAGCCCGCATTCAATGCGGGCTTTTTGCTTTCCGGGATTTGGCTTTTCCTTTCGTGCATCCCTTCTCATCGAACGCTACGTTTGCGCTGCGGCCTCGCAGTGTGTCGTAACGGTAGCTCGTGGCTGAATTGCGAATAATGATCTTGTCCGGCTTGCCGAGCGCGCTTTCGACGTCTTGCTGGCTCATGCCAGCGATTACTCGCTGATTGAGGATCGCCTCCCGGCGCTCCCTGGCACTGATCAGGTTTCCACATTTGTCCTGCGCCTGACCGACTATGGTCGCCTCTTTCCTTTGGGTTTTCGTTCCGGATGTTTCGCGGCGGTCGGCTGGCGGCAGAAGCGCCCTCGTGCTGCCAGGTGTAAAGGTGCGGACGTCCTGAAGTGAAACGTTTTCTCCCGGGGCGCAGCTCAGTGTCGTGAAGCTAATGCGCCCATTGGCCGCCTCGCAGCGGTGAACGGTGGTGGCGAGCGCCAGGGGAGGGGAGATGAGCAGGCTGAACAATAAAAGGAATGGTGAAATTGATGGCATCAGGCGTCCTCCATGACGTTCCTTTTCAAGGGTAGCGGCTACAATTTTCGAGGGCGTGTGTGTTTTCTTTTCAGATTGCGTCGTCGCATTTTCATGGATCAGGACAATGCTCAGGTTTGTTGTGCAAGCGCTTGTTTCAGCCGAGATTTTTTAACGTTTAAAACCGTCAAGCGGTGTATCATTGCGCCCGTCAGCCCCGCCGGGGCTTGTGGAATACCTCCATGGACTTACCCAGTAGTTACTCAGTACCCCGTTTCACCAATCATGAATTGACTGATTGATCCTTCCGGCGTGCCCCGCTGCTGGGAGTGGAGTTCGCCTATGTCCGATGTTGAAGTAAAGAAAACGCAGGAAAGCTTGCAGGATCGCCTGGCCCAGGTGATTGAACTGCTGCAGCGCCAGCGGGTAGTAGAAGACCTGACTCACCGCCAGGAAGGCCCGCATCATGACCGGGTCGAGAACCTGGTCCACCGGCAGAATCTCGTCGAGTTGCAACGCAAGCTCGATGACCTGCACTCCGCCGACGTTGCCTACATCCTTGAAGCCTTGCCGTTGGACGATCGTCTGACGCTCTGGCAGCTGGTCAAGGCCGATCGCGACGGCGACATCCTTCTCGAAGTTTCCGATTCGGTTCGTGAATCGCTGATCGCCGACATGGACGATCACGAGCTCCTGGCGGCCGCCAAGGACATGGATGCCGACGAACTCGCTGACCTGGCCTCCGAGCTGCCGCGAGACGTCGTCCATGAGCTCATGGAGACCCTCGACCAGCAACAACGCGAGCGCGTGCGTTCGGCTCTGTCCTACGACGAGGAGCAGGTCGGTGCGTTGATGGACTTCGAGATGGTGACCATCCGCGAGGATGTCAGCCTTGAAGTGGTCTTGCGTTATCTGCGCCGTCTCAAGGAGTTGCCGGGCCACACCGACAAGCTGTTCGTGGTCGATTACGACGGCGTCCTCAAGGGCGTGTTGCCGATCAAGCGTTTGCTGGTCAACGACCCGGACAAACAGGTTTCCGAGGTGATGGCCAGCGATCCGGTGAGCTTTCACCCGGATGAAGACGCCTACGATGCCGCCCAGGCGTTCGAACGTTACGACTTGATCTCCGCGCCCGTGGTCGACAAGAACGGCAAGCTGATCGGCCGTCTGACCATCGATGAAATGGTCGATCTGATCCGTGAAGAGAGCGAAAGCGAAGTTCTCAACATGGCAGGTCTGCGTGAAGAAGAAGACATTTTTGCGTCGGTCTGGAAATCCCTGCGTAACCGTTGGGCCTGGTTGGCGATCAACCTGATTACCGCTTTCGTGGCTTCCCGGGTCATCGGTCTGTTCGAAGGGTCGATCGAGAAGCTCGTGGCGCTTGCGGCGTTGATGCCGATTGTGGCGGGCATTGGTGGCAACTCGGGTAACCAGACCATCACCATGATTGTTCGGGCCATGGCGCTGGACCAGGTGAGCACCGGCAACACCTCGCGCCTGATGCGCAAGGAGCTGGCGGTAGCGCTGATCAACGGCGTGATCTGGGGCGGGGTGATCGGTGTGGTCGCCTATCTGCTGTATGGCAGTTGGTCGCTTGGCGTGGTGATGACTGGCGCGATGACGCTCAACCTGTTGCTGGCGGCATTGATGGGGGTCTTGATTCCGATGACCCTGGCGAAGATGGGGCGCGATCCTGCGATGGGCGCCAGCGTGATGATCACTGCAATGACCGACAGCGGTGGTTTTTTCATCTTCCTCGGGCTGGCGACAATCTTCCTGCTCTGATGCCCTGATCATTGAAAACCCGTCATTTGACGGGTTTTTTTTAGCCTGAATTTCGGGCAAAAAAAAGCCAGCGATCAGGCTGGCTTGAGCTTTCTGGCTGAATCAGGACGCGTCGGCGGCCATTTCAGCGTCATGAGCGATCAGCGAAACGAGGGCGTTCTGCTGTCGATGGGAGAGCTGTCGGAAGCGCTGCAGCAGCTCGCGTTCATGCAAGGAAAGCTCGGGGCTGTCCAGGCGCATGCTCAGCTCTTCTCCCAGTGCGCCTTCTTGAATAAGACTCTGCTCAAGGCGCGCAATGATCTCGGAGTTCATGCTGCGATGATGATTGCGAGCCACCTCGGCAATGCGTTCACGCATTCCGTCTGGCAGACGTACGACGAACTTGTCAGCCGTACGGCTGGAATAAATTGCCTGTTTCAATGGGCGCATATATTTAACCGGTTAGTTCAGGGGAGCGGTTTTCGGGATTGGCCGCAGGATGTCTGGTAGGACAAGCGCTCTGACCAAATGTTCAACCTTAATTGATAGAGGCGCGCATCATGCCTCAAACCAGCCAGATCCTTGGCGTCAATTCTGTGACAAATATTGAGCCGGGTAAAGGCGTTCTGCCAGCACCAATTATCAGAAATGCGGACTGGTTTGAAAAGTTCGACCGGGCCGTATCCCTTGGCGTTTTCTCCGCCCGACGAAAGGTTCCGAGGGGGCAGAAACAACGCACTCGATCGCTGTTCCTTACCTTTACAGAATAGTGGCAAATGGCCGATTTACTAGGGGAAGTCGTATAGAGGGGGGAAATGAGGATGGATGGCAGGCCCTCCGCCAGACCTGCCTTGCCGGGATTAACGCAGCACCGGATCAAACTTGATCTTGCGCCCGGCAATCAATGCGAGCACGAACAGAGCGCTGAATACACCGCAGGCGATCAGGGGGACGGTGACGACCATGTCCTGGGTCAATGCCAGATGAAAAATGCCGCTCAACAAAGCGAGGATGAAGAAACTCGCGGCTGATTTGGACATGTTGTGCTCCTGGTGGGGGTCATTCAAAAAACCAAACGTTCGGCAGGCGGGGTAGGCATCGGGATGATTTCCTCGCATTCACGAGTAAAAGGGTGCGGTTCATGGCACGGGCCTCGGTTGTTCCGTGAGAACAGCGGAAGCAGCGCGCATGTCAGAGTCTAGCGACAATTAAATTCTTTAAAAACAATGAATTAAGTTATTTTTTGGTAAAGCGCTCTGCTGCAATTTGCAAGGGTGGCTTTTTGACGATGATGCAATTTGCACGGTAAACAACTCCGCGCACGGCCGAGGCTTGTGCCTACACTTAAAAAGCCTACGGACGACATGACAAATGCGGGCCCGGCCGTTAACATGCACGCCGTCCATCGCGCCGCGTTTCTTCACGGCCGACTTGTGTCTCAGTAGCTCAATTGGATAGAGCATCCCCCTCCTAAGGGGAAGGTTGGCAGTTCGAACCTGCCCTGGGACACCATATTTTCAGCGCCCCCGCCTGTTTCAACGCTGCTTTTTCACGAGTTGTAGATAACCTTCGACAAATTCAGGTGCCAGGAATTTATCGAAGCCATCGACGCTGCCTTCGCGTTTTTCGTCTCCTCTCCCTCGTAGTCTGAATCTCCCATTCTGTCTGGGAGTATCCGCCGATGTGCGGCCTGCGGTGCTTGTTCATAGTTGTGATCACCAGATCAGACTAAGGTCCAAGGTCGCCCCCGATGACTGGACCCCACTCAGGAGAAATTCATGACTATGCGCAAGAAAACCTCATCGTCAACGAATGACCTGACCAATAACGTCGGTGAACATCTTTTACCCGTCAATCATGACTGGACTTTTACCTACGTGAGCGACCCGCCCCGCTTGTACACTCCGCTCGTCACCACCGACCTTAAAGACTACGCACCTGGTAGCACCGCCTTCATCACGGCCAGCGGTTTCGCCGCCGGCAGCACAGTGAAGCTGGAGGTGGAGCACGCCATCGGTGCCGGCGCGGATGGCGTGTGGGGGACATCCGACGACGTACTCGATACCAATACGGGCGCGGGGCACGAGCCCTGGTACGTGACAGACGGCGGCGCCGGCGATCTCGACGGCCAGGTCAACGGCAGTGTCAAGACTTCGTGGTACGTGAATCCCGACGACTCGGCAGGCGCGACGTTTTTGCTCACAGCGGCCTCTGCGGGTGCCGATGGTGTGATCGGTACCGGTGATGACGTCGTGGCGACAATGTCATTCACGGACAGCAGTCCGGGTGCAGTGGCGACCGGTGTGACCGTCACGCTGGACGAAACGGCCGGGTTGCAGAACGGCGCTGCCACTCCAGCTCCTGCCGGAGACGCTGACGACAACGACACATCATTGACCCTGCCGTTGGCGTTTTCCAGCCTGCTGGCGACACGGCTGGCTGCAACCGCTGCGACAGAAACCTTGATGGGCACCGCACTGAGTGGCTACAACGGTTCAAACACCGGCCTCAATGCGTTCACGATCACGCCCTCTGCCGGCGGAGTCATCACGGATATCCGCTTCACCAACGCCGACGGCACCCTGCTCAATGGCGTGGATAGCGGACGCGACACTGCTGGCGGTGTCAGCATCTTCCTCTATACCGATACGGCGAATAACAACGTTCTTCTCGGTCGCGCAGCCGCATTGGATGGCACCGCAGACTCCAATGGCGCGATCGTCTTCGCTGCCTATATCGAGGAGACCGGTGCACCGGTCTCGGGCGGCAAGATCTGGACGGTGCTGTACCAGCCGCTCTTTCACGGCGATACCAACACCCCCGACGATTCGATCGATCTGAATCAGAAGGTCTTCATCGGCACCAGCGAGGACACGGATTTCAGCCTGGCCGGGGCGCCGTCGGGCCAGCAGTTGTTCCTGATGTTCACGACCCAGGGCGCGACGGCCGATGTGAACGGCCGGATTCCCGGCGTCTCGATCATCGTCACCGGCAAGAACCCGCTGGATCAGTCGGCAAGCAGCGCTGCCATCACCAGTGCCGACACGGTCAATAGCAGCCAGGGCGGCGGCAACACGACCCTGGGTACCAATAACCAGGCGATCACCGAACAGGAAGGCCTGCGCTTCAGCTTCGTCACCGGTGCCAGGGCGGACGTCACGATCCCCAACCTGAGCCCGGGTGAGGCGGGTGTCGAATCGAACATCGATTTCAATCAGTACTTCGGCGCTCGTGCCGCGACCTTCCGAGTCGTGCAGGAGACGGGCGGCACGACCGCGAAAATCTTGCTCACTGCCTTCAAGAACGCCGACAACGTCAGCGGGTCGCAGAGCGGCGTCAACTTCATCAACAGCTACGCCAACGACGACGGCGAAAAGATCGCGATCACCAACGGCAGTGTCACCGTGAAGACGTTCGCGGGCGCCATTGTCACCAATGCCGTCATCACCTACAACGCCGACGGCACGGTGCTGATCACTGGCATTCCGACCGACTCGCAGATCACTTACGGCACGGCGACCGACCACAACCGCGTGCTGATCGAGAACGCCGGGTTGCTGACGGCCAAGAACGGTGACAAGACGCACGCCGACTTCGACATCGGTGGTTTCAAGGTACTGCAGACCAACACAGTGACCACCGAAATCGGCTCCAGGATCATCTTCGAAGATGACGGACCCAGCATCAGTATCACCGGCACGGAGGCGACGCTGACGGTGGACGAGACGGTACTGGCGACCAACGCCACCCAGAGCTTTGCCGCCAATTTCAACTCGGCGTTTGGCGCCGATGGGGCCGGCACGTTGACCTATGCACTGGGCGTGGTCGCCGGAGCTTCCGGGCTGACGGACTCAGCCTCGGGCGAGGCGGTGAACCTGTCGCTCAACGGCACCGTGGTCGAAGGCCGCACGGCCACGGGCAATCAGCTGGTGTTCACGGTCAGTGTCGCCGCCAATGGCAGTGTCACGCTCGACCAGATCCGCGCCGTGGTGCACGGCAACACCACCAATCCCGATGACTCGACGAGTCTGACCTCGGACAATCTGGTGACGCTGACCGCGACCAAGACCGACCGGGATGGCGACAGTGCCCAGGCGACCCTGAACATCGGGCAGAACCTGGTATTCAAGGACGACGGGCCAAGCATCAGCACCACCGGCGTGGAACCGACGCTGACGGTGGACGAAACGCTGCTGGCAACCGACGCCACCCAGAGCTTTGCCGCCAACTTCAATTCGGCGTTTGGCGCCGATGGGGCTGGCACCCTGAGCTATGCGCTGGGCGTGGTCGCCGGAGCCTCCGGGCTGATCGATACGGCCACGGGTGAAGCGGTGAACCTGTCGCTCAACGGTGCGGTAGTGGAAGGCCGCACGGCCACGGGCAACCTGCTGGTGTTCTCGGTCAGCGTGGCCGCCAATGGCAGTGTCACGCTCGATCAGGTCCGCGCTGTGGTGCATGCCAACGCCACCAATCCCGATGACTCGACGAGTCTGACCTCGGACAACCTGGTAACACTGATCGCGACCAAGACCGACAAGGACGGCGACAGTGCCCAGGCGACCCTCAACATCGGGCAGAACCTGGTGTTCAAGGACGACGGGCCGAGCATCAGCACCACCGGCGTGGAACCGACCCTGACCGTAGACGAAACGCTGCTGGCGACTGACGCCACCCAGAGTTTCGCCGCCAACTTCGACTCGGCGTTTGGCGCCGATGGGGCTGGCACCTTGAGCTATGCGCTGGGCGTGGTAGCGGGAGCTTCCGGGCTGATCGACACGGCTTCGGGCGAGGCGGTGAACCTGTCGCTCAATGGCACCGTGGTGGAAGGGCGCACAGCCACGGGTAACCTGCTGGTGTTCACGGTCAGTGTGGCCGCCAATGGCAGCGTCACGCTGGATCAGGTCCGCGCCGTGGTGCATGCCAACGCCACCAATCCCGATGATTCGACGAGCTTGACCTCGGACAATCTGGTGACGCTGACGGCGACCAAGACCGACAAGGACGGCGACAGTGCCCAGGCGACCCTGAACATCGGGCAGAACCTGGTGTTCAAGGACGACGGGCCGAGCATCAGCACCACCGGCGTGGAACCGACGCTGACCGTGGACGAAACACTGCTGGCAACCGACGCCACCCAGAGTTTCGCCGCCAACTTCGACTCGGCGTTTGGTGCCGATGGGGCTGGCACCCTGACCTATGCGCTTGGCGTGGTGGCGGGAGCTTCCGGGCTGATCGACACGGCTTCGGGCGAGGCAGTGAACCTGTCGCTCAACGGTGCCGTGGTGGAAGGGCGCACGGCCACCGGCAATCTGCTGGTGTTCTCGGTCAGCGTGGCCGCCAATGGCAGCGTCACGCTGGACCAGGTCCGCGCCGTGGTGCATGCCGACCCAGCCAATCCCGATGATTCGACGAGCCTGACCTCGGACAACCTGGTGACGCTGATTGCGACCAAGACCGACGGGGACGGCGACAATGCTCAGGCGACCCTGAGCATTGGACAGAATCTGCTGTTCAAGGACGACGGTCCAAGCATCAGCACCACCGGCGTGGAACCGACGCTGACCGTGGACGAAACACTGCTGGCAACCGACGCCACCCAGAGTTTTGCCGCCAACTTCAATTCGGCGTTTGGCGCCGATGGAGCTGGCACCCTGACCTATGCATTGGGCGTGGTGGCCGGAGCTTCCGGGTTGACGGACACAGCCTCGGGCGAGGCGGTGAACCTGTCGCTCAACGGCACCGTAGTGGAAGGGCGCACGGCCACGGGCAATTTGCTGGTGTTCACGGTCAGCGTGGCCGCCAATGGCAGTGTCACGCTCGACCAGGTCCGCGCTGTGGTGCATGCCAACACCACCAATCCTGATGACTCGACGAGCTTGATCTCGGACAACCTGGTGACGCTGACGGCGACCAAGACTGACGGGGATGGCGACAGCGCCCAGGCGACCCTGAACATCGGGCAGAACCTGGTGTTCAAGGACGATGGGCCGAGCATCAGCACCACCGGTGTGGAACCGACCCTGACGGTGGACGAAACGGTACTGGCGACCAACGCCACCCAGAGCTTCGCCGCCAACTTCAATTCGGCGTTTGGCGCCGATGGGGCTGGCACGTTGACCTATGCACTGGGCGTGGTCGCCGGAGCCTCCGGGCTGATCGATACGGCCACGGGTGAAGCGGTGAACCTGTCGCTCAACGGTGCGGTAGTGGAAGGCCGCACGGCCACGGGCAACCTGCTGGTGTTCTCGGTCAGCGTGGCCGCCAATGGCAGTGTCACGCTCGATCAGGTCCGCGCTGTGGTGCATGCCAACGCCACCAATCCCGATGATTCGACGACTCTGACCTCGGACAACCTGGTGACACTGACGGCCACCAAGACCGATAAGGAAGGTGACAGCGCCCAGGCGACCCTCAACATCGGACAGAACCTGCTGTTCAAGGACGATGGGCCGAGCATCAGCACCACCGGCGTGGAACCGACGCTGACCGTGGACGAAACGCTGCTGGCGACCAACGCCACCCAGAGCTTCGCCGCCAACTTCAATTCGGCGTTTGGCGCCGATGGGGCTGGCACCCTGAGCTATGCGCTGGGCGTGGTGGCCGGAGCTTCCGGGCTGACGGATTCAGCCTCGGGCGAGGCGGTCAACCTGTCGCTCAACGGCACCGTGGTCGAAGGCCGCACGGCCACCGGCAATCAATTGGTGTTCACGGTCAGCGTCGCCGCCAATGGCAGCGTCACGCTGGATCAGATCCGCGCCGTGGTGCATTCCGACCCAGGCAATCCCGATGATTCGAAGTCGTTGACCTCGGACAATCTGGTGACGCTGACGGCAATCAAGACCGACGGGGATGGCGACAGCGCCCAGGCGACCCTGAACATCGGGCAGAACCTGGTGTTCAAGGACGATGGGCCGGCACTCGCTTTCGGCCACCTGATCGGGACCGGTAGCGTCCTTGCGCAATCCGGGTTCTGGAACATGGCGACGGGAGCCGACGGGCTGGGGGCGGCCGGTCTGGATATCTCGTTGGTCAATGACCAATTCACTCTTGTCAGGCCTGACAACTCGACCACGACCGGGACCGGCACGCTCCACGAGCTGTCGCCATCACCGGATGTCAATGGCGCATACCGGTTCGCAGGAACCTTGACCGGTGATTTCGACAACAACGCCGCAACGGCGAACACCACTGTCGACTACACCCTGACCGCCTACAGCGATGGCCGCTATGCACTGGATCTGGTACAGGGCTTCAGTTCGACGATTGTGCTCAGCAGTGCCGACGGCTCGCTCGCTGCCGGCGGCCCGGACTCGGTACGCACATTGTTGATTCCGCAGACGAGTAACCCGGCCATTCCTTCGACCTCCGAGGAGATTGTGTTCTTTTCCGCGAAGGCGCTGGCATCGACGGCGGACATCCTCACCGGCATCGGGATAGGAGCACCCGACCCCACCGAAGCGGCGCTGCAGACCACGCCTTTGCCATCGTACATAGACCCGGCGGCCATGAACGTCAGCACGTCCGGTATCGGCGTCGCCAATAACGTTTTCCAGGGAGACAACCTGGCGGCAATCAGCGCAGCCGATGAAAGTTTCGTCATCAATCCAGAGAGCCTGCTGACGGGAATGAAGGTTTTCATCGACAACTCCGTGGCCGGTTACAACACCGCGACCGAAGACCTGTACTACAGGATCTACTACGCGGATGGCACGTTTTCGAACCGCGTCGAGGTGAACACCCTGACTCCGGAGGCAGGCGGACAGGTGTCCTTCCTCGTCCAGAAGGAGGGTGCGACCCTGATCGACGCTGTTCAGCTGACGATGGGCCGGGGCGACGTGAAGATTCCGGTGATCCAGTTCATCCAGCAGAGCGAGAGCCTGGCCAGCGATGTCCAGCTGGCGTTCAGCGCGACGCTGACGGACAAGGATGGGGACTCGGCGACCAGTACGTTTGACGCCAACCTGTTCGCCAACGACCCGGGCAACGCAGCCTTCGACTTCACGCTGGTTGGCACGATCGGCAAGCAGGATGCGTTCAACATCGATCTGTCAGTCAATGAGAACCGGTACCAGGTCACCGGCTTCGATGTGGGCCCAGGCGTGCAAGACAGGTTGGTGCTCAACGGCAATCCGAACGCCGTGGTCCAATCGATCAACAACACTGACGCAAACAGCGTCGTGACGATTGCCGAGACCGGCGGACAAACCACGACCATCACCTTGGTCGGGGTTGATCTTCAGGCTAGCGACATCTTTTTTGGCAGTGCCTGAGGTCTCGCGCGCGTGAACGAATGCGAGGGTGGTCTGGGTAACCACCCTCGCATTTTTTTCTGCGGTTCCAATACGAATTGCGCATGATCGCCCCCCGAGCAGCACAAGGCTGAGGGGCGCGACGAGTAGATTCAGGTTGACGAGCGAGGATGTAGCGAGAACGGCATTGCCATTCCGGGCGCCCTGCGCCAGATGATCGACAGGGAGGCGACACAGTAACGGCCAACCCCTCGGAAAGCGAGGGGCAGACCGGCTTGTATTGGCTGTAAATTCAATCCATTTCCACCCAGGTGGACTTGGGCGGTGCTTCGTGGTTGGTGAGCCCGTGCTTCAGCGCATACATCAGCAAGTCGATGCGATTGATGAGATCGAGCTTTTGATAAATGTTGCTGAGGTGATTGTGCACGGTGTGCTCGCTGATCCCCAGGCGCCCGGCGATGCTCACATATTTGGCGGACGGTTCGCCCACGATCGCACAAATCAGTTCTCTCTCGCGCAGCGTCAACCGCGCTTGTTTCGCCTGCTCCAGATGGCATTTCAAGGGTACATGCCCGGTCGCGGCATAGCCGGAAAGGCCGCCTGCCCAGGCTCTATCCATGGCGATGTCGCTATGGTGGACCTTGAGGATGGCCTGGATAATCGAGTCCGTCGGGTCTTCCGCCAGCACAATCCCGCGAGCGCCAGCCGCTATCGCCTGGGCAGCGGGGACGGCTTCGTACAGCCCCTTGAGCAGCAGCACTTTCATTTCGGCGCTGCGGGTGAGTCCCGCGATGACCTCAAGAGGATTCAGCGCATCGGGAAAGAAACTGAAAAAAATCACATTGGGCTGCAACTGATCGGCGAGATCCAGCGCATGGGTATAGGTGGTGGCTTGTCCTGTCACTTCCATTCGGGGTTTTCTGGCATTAATCAAGTCGTGAAGACCCATTAGTACGAGGGGCCGACAATCGATCAACATCACGCCTATTGGCTTTTCCAGGTCAGTCATCATGATCCTGACCCCCTTGGAAAACGACCGAGGGCTTCCATCCGCTGGCCTTTGTGGACAGCAACGTACTCATTCGGTCACCGCGTTCGAGAGACAGATTCGAGCGCAGGGAGGCTGCGAGGGTGCCCGCCCAGGCATTGGCAATCGATGGCCCCTGAACCAATTCCATCAGGTACGACGGTAAGGACGGCGAACGTTTCCAAAAGGCAGACAAGTCCCGAGAGAGAAAATAAATACGAATAATTATCAATGAATTACACATGATCAAATACTCCCTCGCGCCTCTCAACTGATTCTAGGTCAGCCCGGAGCGCTGCCCGCCTGACCACCCGTCAGTCCTCGATAAAAACCCTGTGCGGTCAGGCCTGAGCGATGCTCTCGACGGGGAGGGCTATTCCTCGAAAATCAAGGCATTAGGCCTGCAAAAGATGGCCAGTTGCCAAGGTCTGATCCTGATCAAAATCGTCAATTAGTCGACGAATGGCGCGCACTTAGGAGCGCTGATTTTGGTTTGGTCAAATAATCGGCGCTGTCTGCCTGCCTGGACCCCTTGAAAGTCAGGCCTTTGCGAAATCAGTGAATTGCGCTGGGTGCAGTGGTCGGCGCCTTTTTGTGCGTGACGTCTCGTTTTCAGTGACGTCTTCACATATTCGGAGCGAGTGGCGGGGAAGGTTCTCAAGGGAACACCACTGTTGGCCGATAACCCGGACAGTCAGGGGCCACTTGGCCTTTCGCGGTTGGCTTGGGGGGGCTCATCTCTATGAGAAGGTGTTTGATAGCCTAGTGCCACCCGTTATCATCTGCACGCCAAATCAAGGGCTGCGAAGCTGAGTCCGTCCGTGTATTTGCCTTTGGGTTCTTCTTCTTAAATTGCCTGGAAATCTTCGATGCTGTCGTATCACCAAAAGCGTTTTTTGATCGTCGATGATTTCTCGGACTTCCGCAGTTCGGTCAGGTCGATGCTGCGCGAGCTGGGCGTCAAGGAAGTGGACACTGCCGATACCGGCGAACAGGCGCTGAAAATGTGTTCGCAGAAGCAGTACGACTTCATCCTTCAGGACTTTCACCTGGGTGATGGCAAGAAGAACGGCCAGCAGGTGCTCGAAGACCTGATGGAAGAAAAGTTGATCAGCCATGAAGCCGTGTTCGTCATGGTCACTGCTGAAACCAGCCAGGCCATGGTGCTCAGTGCGTTGGAGCACGAGCCTGATGCCTATCTGACCAAGCCGTTCAACCGTTCCAGCCTGGCTCAGCGCCTGGAGCGCCTGGAACAGCGCAAGACCCTGCTCAAGCCGATCCTGCAGGCCCTCGACCGCGGCAAGCCGATGGAGGTGCTCAATGCCTGCATCGCCCTGTGCAAGCAAGACATCCGTTTTTCGCCCTTGTGCCTGCGCTATCGTGCCGATGCCTTGCGTGACCTGAACCAGAACGAAGCACTGGAGCGGCTGTACGACAGCATCATCGCCGACCGACCATTGCCTTGGGCATTTGCCGGCTTGGGCAAGTTGCTGTTCAAGCGCGGCCAGGTCGCGCAGGCCAAAGGCATTTACGAGAAAGCCCTGAAAGTCTTCCCGATGATGCCGTCGCTGTATGACGGCATGGCTGACGTGTTGGTCGCAGAAGGGGACACCAAGGGGGCGCAGCGCGTTCTGGAAGAGGCGATTCGCCTGTCGCCGCTGGCGGTGCGCCGGCAAGCATTGCTCGGCAAGCTGGCGATGACCAACGAGGACTTTGACACCGCCTCCAAAGCCTATCGCCAGGCTGTAGCCCAAGGCGCACAGTCACGTTTCAAGGATCCTGAAAACAACCTCGGCCTGGCTCACGCCTTGATCAGCAAGGGCAGCGACAGGGGGCTGGATACCCGCACCCGACTGGAAATCAATACCACGCTGAGCGCAGTGGCCAAGGACAACCCTGGCGACCCGGGCCTGCAAATCCGTGCGCGCTTGATGAAAGCCACCAGCATGCTGATCAACGATGCAGAAACTGCCGACAAGCTCACCGAGCAGGCGCTGTTACGCCTCGATGGCATGGAGCAATTCATGAGCGCCGAAGCGGCGTTGCTGGTGGCCAAGCAACTGAAAATGCTCGGGCAGGCCGAAGCCGGCACTGCGATGCTGAAAAACTGTGTGGAAATCTACGGCGACGATCCGGCGGTCATGAAGGACATCGCCAAGCAGACCGATGACCCGAGCATCCTCAATGCCGGCAACGCCGCGGCGGAACTCAACCGTCAGGGTGTGCGCGTGTACAAGACCGGCAATCTGGTGGAGGCCCGGCAGGTGTTCCGCAAAGCCCTGGCGATGCAACCGAAGAACATCAGTATCGCCCTGAACCTGGCGCAGTCGTTGTTGCACGGCACCGATACCAGTGCTCCTTCAACCGAGCTGGAGGAATGCCGGACCTGCCTGAAAACGGTCGGCCTGATGCCCGACTCCGACGCGCGTTATCCGCGTTATCAGAAGCTTAAAAGCAAGGCGTTTGGTCAATGAATGCCAATGAGCAGGCACTGGATTTCTCCACGGTGATCGCCTCTACCGTGCACGACATGAAGAACTCGCTGGCCATGCTGATGCAGGCCCACAGCCAGTGGCTGGCACGACTGCCGGAGTCGGCGCGGCAGACGCCGGAACAGGGCGTGATCGACTTCGAGTTCGCCCACCTCAACGGCATGCTGGTGCAGTTGCTGGGGCTGTACAAGCTCGGCGTCAACCAGTTGCCGTTGCAGCCGGCCTACCATGAACTGGACGACTTCATCGAAGCGCAGCTGGCTTGCCATCAGGAAGTGTTCGCCAGTCGCGGCATCATGGCCACCTATGACGTGGACCCGCTGAGCCCGCTGGGCTTCTTCGACCGTGAGTTGATCGCGTCGGTATTGGCCAACTGCATCAACAACGCCATCCGCTTTGCACGGCATGCCGTTCTGATCAGCGTCAGCGACGAAGCCGGGCAACTGGTGTTGACCATCAATGACGATGGCCCGGGGTATCCGGCGCAGATGATCGAGCGTCAGGCCGATTACGTCCAGGGCATCAATCAAACCACAGGCAGCACCGGGTTGGGCCTGTACTTTGCCGGGCGCATCGCCGCGTTGCATCAACGCAACGGCGTCGGCGGGCGTACCGAAATCAGCAATGGTGGCCCGTTGGGTGGTGGAGTGTTTCGAATTTACCTGCCTTGAGCGGCAGCTTATTTATCGACGCTGCTTGATATTCCGAACACGCGGCGCCTATTTTGTACGGTCGCCGTTCGCGGCTCGCACAATAACAAGGATAGCGTCATGACGACCGTTGGCCTGAGTTCACTCGCGCAGCGATTGACGGGCATTGATGAAGTTGAATGTGTCACGCCGGATTTGAATGGCGTTCCACGGGGCAAAGTGATGACCTCCGAGGGATTTCTCGACGGTCGACGTTTGCAGCTGGCGCGGGGTGTGCTGCTGCAATGCATCATGGGCGGATACCCGCCGGCACGTTTTTACGGCAGCGATGATGGCGACCTCGCGCTGATTCCCGACCCTGCGCAAATCCACCGTCTGCCCTGGAGCAATCCGCCGCGTGCCTTCGCCATTTGTGACGCGGATGAATTGGGCACCACCACCCACTCCAAACTGTCGACCCGTGGTCAGCTCAAGTCGGTGATTGCCCGTTATGCAGCCCTCGGCCTGGCACCCGTGGTGGCGACCGAGCTCGAGTTTTTTGTCTTCGCCCCCAACACCGACCCGACCCAGGCGTTCCAGCCGCCACTGGGGCTGGACGGTCGTCGCGAAGACGGTCAGTCGGCGTTCAGCGTCAGCTCCAACAATGGGTTGCGCCCCTTCTTCAATGAGGTCTATGAGTGCATGGCGGCCCTGGGGTTGCCCCGCGATACGTTCATGCATGAAATGGGCGTGAGCCAGTTCGAGATCAATCTGCTGCATGGTGATCCGCTGTTGCTGGCCGACCAGACGCTCCTGTTCAAGCACTTGCTCAAGGAAGTTGCCCTCAAGCACGGCCTGAGCGTGGTGTGCATGGCCAAGCCGCTGGCGCATACGCCGGGCAGTTCGATGCACATCCACCAGAGTGTCATCGAAATTGATTCGGGGCGTAACGTATTCAGCGATGAGGCGGGGCAAGAGACGGCCACCTTCCGTCACTTCATTGCCGGTCAGCAAAAGTGCATGGCCGATTTCACTGCGTTGTTCGCACCGAACGTGAACTCCTATCAGCGCTTGTGCCACCCATACGCCTCACCGAACAATGCCTGCTGGTCCCACGACAACCGGGCGGCCGGCCTGCGTATTCCGGCCAGTTTGCCGGTGGCTCGGCGGGTCGAGAACCGCTTGCCGGGGGCCGATGCCAACCCCTACCTGGCGATTGCCGCGAGCTTGGCGGCGGGCTTGCATGGCATCGAGAACGCGTTGGAGCCGAGCGCGCCGATCCAGGGTGAGTTCGAAGTGCCGGACAATCTTTCGTTGCCCTGTACCTTGCATGCGGCACTTGAGCGTCTGAAACGTAGTCAGTTGGCCAAGGAACTGTTCGGTGCGGAATTCATCGAAGGCTACATCGCTTCGAAGACCCTGGAGCTGACCAGCTTCCAAGATGAAATTACTCCCTGGGAACGGCGTGTTTTAGCCGCCCAGGCCTGACGATCCGTCGACATCCGGCTATCGTTTAGCGATAGCCGATACTCACTGCAAGGAGCCGCTCGTTGCGCCAAATCTGGAAATCCTTTCGAGCGCTGTATTTCGCCTCGCTGATGATGTTGATCGGCTCGGGCCTGTTGAGTACCTACCTGGGCCTGCGCCTGGCAGCCGACCATGTCGACAGCCTGTGGGTCGGTGCGTTGATGGCCGCCAACTATTTCGGCCTGGTGCTGGGAGGCAAGATCGGTCACCGGCTGATTGCCCGGGTCGGGCATATCCGGGCCTATTCGGCCTGTGCCGGGATCGTCGGGGCGGCGGTGCTGGGGCATGGCCTGATCGATTTTCTGCCGGCCTGGCTGTTCCTGCGGGTGATCGTCGGTCTCGGCATGATGTGCCAGTACATGGTGATCGAGAGCTGGCTGAACGAACAGGCCGATGCCAGGCAGCGCGGGTTGGTGTTCAGCGGCTACATGATCGCTTCTTACCTGGGCCTGGTGATGGGGCAGCTGATTCTGGTCATGCACCCGGCGCTGGGGCTGGAACTGCTGTTGCTGGTCGCCCTGTGTTTTGCCCTGTGCCTGGTGCCGGTGGCGTTGACCCGACGGATCCACCCGGCCCCCTTGCATCCGGCACCCATGGAACCACGGTTCTTTATCAAGCGCGTGCCACAGTCGTTGAGTACGGTGCTCGGGGCAGGCCTGATCGTCGGTTCGTTCTATGGTCTGGCGCCGCTGTATGCCTCACAGCAAGGGCTATCCACGGAGCTGGTCGGTCTGTTCATGGGTAGCTGCATTTTTGCCGGGTTGCTGGTGCAGTGGCCGTTGGGTTGGTTGTCCGACCGCTACGATCGGGCTGTATTGATTCGCAGTTTCGCCTTCAGCCTGGCCCTGGCTGCGCTGCCGCTGGCGATCATGCCGCAGGTGCCGTTGGAGGTGCTGTTTATCGCCGGCTTTATCTGTTCGCTGATGCAGTTCTGCCTGTATCCGTTGGCGGTGGCGTTCTCCAACGACCATGTCGAAGGCGATCGCCGGGTTTCCCTGACGGCCATGTTGCTGGTGACCTACGGTGTTGGCGCGAGTATTGGGCCGCTGGTGGCGGGTGTGCTGATGAAGCTGTTCGGCAGCCAGATGCTTTACGCCTTCTTCAGTTTCTTTGCGTTGGTGCTGGTGTGGCGGATTCGCCCGAAAGCCGTGACCAATCTGCATCAGGTGGAAGATGCGCCTCTGCATCACGTGGCCATGCCGGACAACATGACGAGTTCCCCGCTGGTGGCCTGCCTCGACCCGCGTGTCGATGAGCAGGTGGTGCAGGATCAGATGCAAAATCCGGTGAGTACCGGGCCGGAGCCTGTATCAGAACCTGAGGCTGATGTAGCCGAAGCTGAGTCCGATGAGCCACCGCTAGACCCTGATACAGGGCGAGACCCTGGCTTCAGCGAGGCCAAGCCTTAAATCGAGGGCATAAAAAAACGGGCAGTCACCGCAAGGGACTGCCCGTTTTTTGTTGAAGCGCTCTATCAGAGATCGTCTTTGTCGAAGCGACGTGCTTCGCGTTGCAACTGGTAGACGAAGCGCTCGACCTGGCGCTGCACCAGCCCGCTCATGTTGTGGAAGCGAAGGCCGGCGAAGGTGGTGGAGATCTTTTCTTCGAAGTGCAGATAACGCAACTCGACCGGAGCGGTCATCTTGCCAAAGGGCAGGTCGGCGTTGAAGCGGTCGTACACCTGGCCGAGTTGCAGGCTGCCGGTGATGTCGCCGTCGAAACGCAATTTGCACCCGGTAGCGGAAATATCCAGCAGCTTGCCGCTGATGGGTGCCTTGAGTTTTTCGCCGTCGAGCTTGACGTCGACCAGTTGTGCCAACTTCAATGCCGCGCGGAACGCATTGCGGCGCTGGTGGTACGACACTTCATCGGGCAGGGGGCCGCGATAGCAGCGGCTGCCACCGGATTCGTCGATGGTCAATTGGCCGTTGCTTTCCCAGGCGATCCGCACGCCTTCGTGGAAGCCTTCGACCCTGAATGGTTCGCCCGCCATCAGATAGCGTTCGCCATCGCGGGGGATCATTTCGTCCAGGGCGATCATATTGCTGTCACGGTCCAGGTCCACCAGATAACTCTGGAAACGCTGGCTGCGCTCGTGGAACGTGATGACCAGCGGGTCATGGCTTTCGAGCAGCTGGCGCAGGTTGCTGGAGATTTCCAAGGGCGTGGAGAGCACCTTGGGTGGCTGCGGAGCATCATCCACGGATAAGGCATTGGACACGGTTAATCAATCTCCAGACAAAATTTGACTACGACTGGCCAGCATTTTGCCAGCATCTTTCGCGTCTTGGATAGAGCGGGCTCATCGAGCGGCCTAAGCCTGACTGAGCGGTCGCGGCTTAGCAAGCTTGGAGAATGTTCCGCTGGCATCGTAAAGCGCCGGGGTTTCACCGCCGGTGAGGATTTTCAGCTGCGTGGCCGTAGCGGCCTGCTGAGTGAGGATCGACTGACCGTTGTTGGCGTTGATGGCCTGGCACTGGGCCAGAAGATCGGTCAGCACGTCACTTTGAGCCAGCAGTTGGTCGCCAATGCTCGACTGGCTGGCCAATTGTTCAAGACCGCCACGGTTGGTCGGCAGATCGAGGCTGGCGAGAATTTCACTGCGCTTGCGGCCATGCTGTTCGAGCAAAACGACCAGTGCCTGTTTCTGCGCCAGGATGTCCTCGAGCAATGGCATGTTGCGGCCATGCAATGCGAGGGATTCGGTCTGCAGTAAATCCAGCAAGTGTTGCGCTGGAGCGAAGTCGTCGGTGATCAGTTGCAGTAAATGAGTGTCGTGCATGGCTGGCCTTGGGGTTTAAGCGTCCAAAAGCCTGGCGCAGGCGATAGCCTAGCGCTGGGCTTCGAAGTTGAGCAGTTTGCTGGCTACACGGTTGCTGTCGACTTTATAGCTGCCATCGGCAATCGCTGCTTTCAACTCGGCCACGCGGGCTTTATCGATGGCGGGCTGATCGCGCAGCTTGTCATTGACCTTCTGCAACTGTTGAGCCTCATCACTGAGATGTACCGATTCCCCGCTTTTGACGGTGCCGGCCTGTTCGGCCGCGGACTCCAGCGGCGCGGATGTGCCGGTTTCGGCGCTGTCCTTGCTGGCGCTGGTACGTGTACTGCCCGTAAGGGGCGAGGAGCTGTTCAAACGGCTGAAGTCGATGACCATGATAAAAAACCTCTGGGAATTTGGACGCTTGCCATGGTTTCGGCCATTCCCTGGAAAACTTTAGGCTCATTTATCAATGAACCTTGCGCGCGCCAGCGCTTGCCCTGCATGGAGCACAGTCTAGGGAACCGCCGCGGCCAGCGCCACATTCCGATGAACAGAGAGCCTTACATGGACACTTCCACCTGCCCTGGCGCCATGACCTGCGCCTTGATGACCCGTTGGGAGTTGAGATTCTTCACCCGGATCTGTTCGCTCAGGCTGCCGTTCGACAGGGCTTCGCCCGGCATTCGCACGCTGAGCGTACCGCTGCGGGCGGTAATCACCACCTGATCACCCTTGCGGATGACCTCGGCCTGTTCGATATGCACCAGGGTCATCACCTGGTCGGCAACCATTGGTCGGGTCAGTCGCTGCCCGATCGCCTGGTCGAGGGAAGTCAGGTAGCCCTGGCTGATCAGACTGATATCGCGCTCGCGCAGCACGACATCCTCCGGCTCGACAATGGCGGCGCGACGCAGTGGCCGGGCGCTGCTCACGACATCGCGAAACAGGCGGACTTGAGCGGGTACGAACACGGTCCAGGGGGAGGCCCCCTCGCAACGGACCTTCACGGTGACGCGTCCGATCGGCTTGGGGCTCTCAAGCGTTGCTGTCAATTCCCTGTCGCACATGGGCATGTGCATGCGCGGATCCAGTTGGTTGACCTGGATCTCGTAGCGACCTTCCGTTTGACTGGTCGCCAGATAGTCTTCTACGGTGAATTCAAGAAAGCCCTGAGTGACGCCGATAAGCATGTCAGGCAAGGTAACCGCGTCAGCAAGGGCAGGGCTGCCAGTGTTGAACAGGCAAACAGCCGCCAGCACACCGAGGAATTTACGGTACGGTGTGGTCAGGCGTCGGAAAAATGTCGGTTCTGTGTTCATAACGATTAAAAAAGCAAGCGCCGTGCCGTTTAGTGATGAAGGTGCGTCGCAACAACACTTGGCGTTAGGAGTCTGGGCATGGCTGGTGTAATGGATTCGGTAAACCAGCGCACGCAACTGGTAGGGCAGAATCGCCTTGAGCTGTTGTTGTTCCGTCTCGACGGCCAGCAGCTTTACGGGATCAACGTCTTCAAGGTTCGGGAGGTGCTGCAATGCCCCCAACTGACGCTGATGCCCAAGTCCAGTCCAGTCGTGTGCGGCGTGGCGAACATCCGGGGGGCGACCATTCCGATCCTTGATCTGGCGATGGCGACCGGCTCCGGTGCTTTGAAGGACAAGAACAATCCCTTCGTGATCATCACGGAGTACAACACCAAGACCCAGGGTTTCCTGGTCCGCTCGGTGGAGCGCATCGTCAACATGAACTGGGAGGAGATCCATCCGCCACCCAAGGGGACCGGACGCGATCACTACCTGACGGCGGTGACGCGGGTCGACAATCAGTTGGTCGAAATCATCGACGTCGAGAAGGTGCTGGCGGAAGTGGCGCCGACGCCGGAGGCGATTTCCGTCGGCGTGGTGGATGTCGAAACCCAGCACAAGGCGCTTTCGTTGCGTGTGCTGACGGTCGATGACTCGTCGGTGGCGCGCAAGCAGGTCACGCGCTGCCTGCAAACGGTGGGCGTCGAAGTGGTGGCGTTGAACGACGGTCGGCAAGCGCTGGACTACCTGCGCAAACTGGTCGACGAGGGCAAGAAGCCGGAAGAAGAGTTCCTGATGATGATCTCCGACATCGAGATGCCGGAGATGGACGGGTACACCCTGACGGCGGAAATCCGCAACGACCCGCGCATGCAAAAGCTTCATATCATCCTGCATACTTCGTTGTCGGGGGTATTCAATCAGGCGATGGTCAAGAAGGTCGGTGCCGATGACTTCCTGGCCAAATTCCGTCCTGATGACCTGGCATCCCGGGTAGTCGACCGGATCAAGGCTGCAGATATCAGCTAGGGGCCTGCGCCCTGGCAGTCAACACGATTTATAGAGGCGGCATCATTGTCTACGGGTAATTTGGATTTCGAACAGTTCCGGGTATTCCTGGAAAAAGCCTGTGGCATTTTGCTCGGTGAAAACAAGCAGTACCTGGTCTCCAGCCGTCTCAACAAACTGATGGAACAGCAAGGTATCAAGTCTTTGGGCGAGCTGGTTCAGCGCATGCAGACCCAGCCGCGCAGCGGTTTGCGCGAGCAGGTGGTGGACGCCATGACCACCAACGAAACCCTGTGGTTTCGTGATACCTACCCGTTTGAAGTCTTGAAGAACAAGGTACTGCCCGAAGCGATCAAGGCCAGTCCCGGCCAGCGCCTGCGCATCTGGTCGGCGGCGTGCTCGTCGGGCCAGGAACCCTATTCTCTGTCGATGTCCATCGACGAGTTCGAGCGGGTCAACATGGGCCAGTTGAGGATGGGCGTGCAGATCGTTGCCACCGACCTGTCCGGCACCATGCTGAACAACTGCAAGACCGGCGAGTACGACAGCCTGGCCATCGGTCGCGGCCTGTCGCCCGAGCGCCTGCAGCGTTATTTCGATCCGAAAGGGCCGGGGCGCTGGGCGATCAAGGCGCCGATCAAGAGCCGGGTGGAATTCCGCTCCTTCAACCTGCTGGACAGCTACGCGAGCCTCGGCAAGTTCGACATCGTGTTCTGCCGCAACGTGTTGATCTACTTCTCCGCCGAGGTGAAGAAGGACATCCTGTTGCGCATCCACAGCACGTTGAAACCGGGCGGTTACCTGTTCCTTGGTGCTTCCGAGGCACTGAACGGTTTGCCTGATCATTACCAGATGGTCCAGTGCAGCCCGGGAATCATTTACCAGGCGAAGTGATTTTTCCGGCGTCATCAAGAACGGGAGCCCTCGGGGGCTCCCGTTTTTTTCTGCCTGATGATTTCTTGCCGGCACTGTATTCACTGTGGGAGCGGGCTTGCCCGCGAAAGCGGTGGATCAGAAAAGTAGTTGCCGACTGACACGACGCCTTCGCGGGCAAGCCCGCTCCCACAGGGGTTGGTGGTGTCCCGGAAAGCCTGGCAAGCGGCAGAAAAGCGGCAGGCGGCGGAAAACCGTTGCCGCTTTTCTGGCATTGCCCCGTTGCCATGGCCGGCAAAGCCCCGGTTTCCGGGGTTTTCTGAATTGGCATGGGGCTTGCTAACTTGATCCTACGAAAATCAGGTCACCCGAAGGTTTCCCGACATGAGCATCAGCTTCGATAAAGCGCTCGGTATCCACGAACAAGCCCTGGGCTTCCGCGCCCAGCGTGCCGAAGTCCTGGCCAACAACATCGCCAACGCCGATACCCCGAACTACAAGGCTCGGGATCTGGACTTCTCGAAAGTGCTCGCCGAGCAGAACGAGAAAACCAGGAGCGGCACCTTCGCCTTGAACATGACCAACAGCCGTCATATCGAGGCTGAAGGCCTGGGCAATGGCGACGAGTCGTTGCTGTATCGCACGCCGATGCAACCGTCGATCGACCAGAACACCGTGGACGCTCAGTTGGAACAGTCGAACTACGCGGAAAACGCAATCGGCTTCCAGGCCAGCTTCACCCTGCTCAACAGCAAATTCAAAGGGCTGGTATCAGCCCTGCGCGGAGAGTAAGCCATGTCTCTATCCAGTGTTTTCAACATTGCCGGTAGCGGCATGAGTGCGCAGACCACGCGTTTGAACACCGTCGCTTCGAACATCGCCAACGCCGAGACGGTCTCGTCGAGCATCGATCAGACCTACCGCGCGCGCCATCCGGTATTCGCCACCATGTTCCAGGGCGGTCAGAGCGGCGGCAGCGATTCGCTGTTCCAGAGTCAGGACGCTGCCGGTCAGGGCGTGCAGGTGCTGGGCGTGGTCGAAGACCAGAGCAACCTCGAGGCGCGCTACGAGCCGAACCATCCGGCGGCCGATGCCAAAGGCTACGTCTACTACCCGAACGTCAACGTGGTCGAAGAAATGGCCGACATGATTTCCGCGAGCCGTTCGTTCCAGACCAACGCCGAAATGATGAACACCGCCAAAACCATGATGCAAAAGGTTCTGACCCTCGGTCAGTGATAAGGGGCGACTCAGATGAGTGTTACCGATTCCACCAGTGGCTTGAGCCTCAACGACATCCTGGCCAACTCGTCGATCAAGACCAATACCACCACTGACGGCCTCGCGTCGGCAGCCGGCAGCGCCTCGGGCAACCAGGCCCTGGGCAAGGATGCGTTCCTGCAGTTGCTGGTGACCCAGTTGAAAAACCAGAACCCGCTGGAGCCTCAGGACAACGGTGCATTCGTGGCACAGCTGGCGCAGTTCAGCAGCCTGGAAGGCATTACCACGCTCAACGACACCGTGAGCGGCCTGGCCAGCAACTACAACTCGTCCCAGGCCTTGCAAGCGTCGTCGCTGGTGGGGCGTTCGGTCATCGCGCCAGGTGACAAGGCCGTGGTCGATACCACCAAGAGCCTCAGCGGGACGGTGGTGGTTCCGTCTTCGGTGGCGTCCGCCACCCTGAAGATCACCGATTCGAGCGGCAAGACCGTGCGCACCATCGACCTCGGTTCGCAGAAGGCCGGCAACGCCAGCTTCATCTGGGACGGCAAGAACGATGCGGGTGAGACGGTGCCTGCCGGCACCTACACCTTCGGCGCCACGACCACCATCGATGGCAAGTCCGTCGCGTTGATCACCAATCTGCCCGCGACCGTCAACAGCGTGACCATCAGCCAGACCGGTGGTGAGTTGATGCTCAATCTGGCCGGGCTGGGCAGCGTTGCCCTGTCCAAAGTACAAACCATTGGTATGTAAAGCCGACTAACCCGGCATAAAGGAGTGGATGATGTCTTTCAATATCGGCCTTAGCGGTCTCTTTGCAGCCAACAAACAACTGGACGTTACCGGCAACAACATCGCCAACGTCGCGACCACCGGTTTCAAGTCGTCCCGTGCAGAATTCGAAGACGTGTACTCGGCGACCCGCCTGGGTACCGGCAGCAAGACCGTCGGCAACGGCGTGCGCCTGGCCAACGTTTCCCAGCAGTTCGGCCAGGGTGACGTGAACAACACCGGCAACGTGCTCGACATGGGTATCCAGGGCAACGGTTTCTTTGTCCTGAGCAACAACGGTTCGCTGACCTACACCCGTGCCGGTACGTTCAAGACCGACAAGGACGGCTACGTCACCAATAGCGACGGTACTTCCCGTCTGCAAGGTTACGGTGTGGACTCCAGCGGCAAGATCGTCAACGGCGTGTTGACCGACCTGCGGATCGACACCTCCAACCTGGCGCCGAAGTCCACCAGCAGCGTGTCCTCGACGATCAACCTGAACTCCACGTCGCCGGTGATCGACCAGACGGTTGCGGCCAACAAGTTCGATCCGTCCAAGACCGCGACCTTTACCAAGTCGTTCAGTACCCCGGTTTTCGATACCCAGGGTAACCAGCACACCATGGATCAATACATGGTCAAGACGGGAGCGAACACCTGGGATACCTACACGCTGATCGATGGTCGCAACCCCGATGGCAGTGATCCTACCGTTACCGATCCAATTGCATCGACCATGTCGTTCGACTCCACCGGCAAACTGACTTCGGTCAGTACACCCGTGACGCCGCCAACCACGCCTCCGACTTCGGTGGTCAGCAGTGACCTGAAAATCACCAACTGGACCCCGGGCAGTGTCACCAATGGCGTCTGGACCGCCAACGGCGCTTCCGCCGATCCGGCTGGATTGACCATCGCCATGGCCAATACCACCCAGTTCAACGCCGACAGTGCGCGTTCGATTCCATCGCAGAACGGTTATGCCACTGGCCAGATCACCAACCTGACCATCGACGGCAGCGGTGTGCTGTTGGCCAACTTCAGCAACAACCAGACCAAGCCGATCGGCCAGATTTCCCTGGCCAGCTTCACCAACGAGCAAGGCCTGCAGCCGGTAGGCGGCACGAGCTGGAAAGAGACCTACACGTCGGGCATCCCGGGTTACGACGCGCCAGAGACTGGCACCCTGGGTTCGATCGTTTCCAACTCTCTGGAAGAGTCCAACGTCAACCTGACCAACGAACTGGTCGATTTGATCAAGGGGCAGAGCAACTACCAGGCGAACGCCAAGACTATCTCCACCGAGAGCACCATCATGCAGACCATCATTCAGATGACTTGATGCTGGACAGCGCTGTGCAAGGAGCCCCTCGAAAGAGGGGCTTTTTTGTGTTCGCCGAAAACCTGTAGGTGCGAGCATGCTCGTGATGGTCGTCAACGATGACGCTGGCTGTCTGACACCCCGCGGTGCCTGTGCCGCCATCGCGAGCATGCTCGCTCCTGCAGGCAGGCAAAAGAAAACCCCCGACCCGCCAGAGGCTGATCGGGGGTTTCGAGTAAGCGCCTTGCGACGCTTACCGGCTCAGCTTATTGGCAAGCTTCGCAATCCGGCTCGTCGATGGCGCAAGCCTTCGGCACTGGAGCAGGGCCGGCGGGCGCTGCCAGGACCGAATCTTCACCGTGGTTGCCGCCGCTGGAAACAGCGTTCAGCTTGCCGGTGTTGATGGTCGACTTCTCGGTGCTGGTCGCGGCCAGGGCGCGGAGGTAGTAAGTGGTTTTCAGGCCACGGTACCAGGCCATGCGGTAGGTCACGTCGAGCTTCTTGCCCGATGCGCCGGCGATGTACAGGTTCAGCGACTGTGCCTGGTCGATCCACTTCTGACGACGGCTGGCCGCGTCAACGATCCACTTGGTGTCCACTTCGAACGCAGTGGCGTAGAGGGCCTTGAGTTCTTGTGGGATGCGCTCGATCTGCTGCACCGAACCGTCGTAGTACTTCAGGTCGTTGATCATGACCGAGTCCCACAGACCGCGAGCCTTCAGGTCGCGAACCAGGTACGGGTTGATCACGGTGAATTCGCCCGACAGGTTCGATTTCACATACAGGTTCTGGTAGGTCGGTTCGATCGACTGCGAGACGCCGGTGATGTTGGCGATGGTCGCGGTCGGTGCGATGGCCATGATGTTCGAGTTACGGATGCCTTTCTGTACCCGGGCGCGAACCGGTGCCCAGTCCAGGGATTCGTTCAGGTCGACATCGATGTACTTCTGGCCACGGGCTTCGATCAGGATCTGTTGCGAATCCAGCGGCAGGATGCCCTTGGACCACAGCGAACCCTGGAAGGTGTCGTAGGCGCCACGCTCATCGGCCAGGTCGCAGGACGCCTGGATTGCGTAGTAGCTGACCGCTTCCATCGACTTGTCGGCGAACTCGACGGCGGCGTCGGAACCGTAAGGGATGTGCTGCAGGTACAGCGCGTCCTGGAAGCCCATGATGCCCAGGCCGACCGGACGGTGCTTGAAGTTGGAGTTCTTCGCTTGCGGCACCGAGTAGTAGTTGATGTCGATCACGTTATCGAGCATGCGCACGGCGGTGTTCACGGTGCGTTGCAGCTTGGCGCTGTCCAGCTTGCCGTCGACGATGTGGTTCGGCAGGTTGATCGAGCCCAGGTTGCAAACGGCGATCTCGTCCTTGTTGGTGTTCAAGGTGATCTCGGTGCACAGGTTCGAGCTGTGGACCACGCCGACGTGCTGCTGCGGGCTGCGCAGGTTGCACGGGTCTTTGAAAGTCAGCCATGGGTGGCCGGTTTCGAACAGCATGGACAGCATTTTGCGCCACAGGTCTTTGGCCTGGATGGTCTTGAACAGCTTGACCTTGCCCGGGTACTCGGTCAGGGCTTCGTAGTACTCGTAGCGCTCTTCGAAGGCCTTGCCGGTCAGGTCGTGCAGGTCCGGTACTTCGGATGGCGAGAACAGGGTCCACTTGCCGTCATCGAAGACGCGCTTCATGAACAGGTCAGGGATCCAGTTGGCGGTGTTCATGTCGTGGGTACGACGGCGGTCGTCACCGGTGTTCTTGCGCAGTTCGATGAACTCTTCGATGTCCATGTGCCAGGTTTCCAGGTAGGCACAGACAGCGCCTTTGCGCTTGCCGCCCTGGTTAACGGCAACGGCGGTGTCGTTCACTACTTTCAGGAACGGCACGACGCCCTGGGACTTGCCGTTGGTGCCCTTGATGTACGAACCCAGCGCACGAACCGGCGTCCAGTCGTTGCCCAGGCCGCCAGCGAATTTCGACAGCATGGCGTTGTCGTGGATCGCGTGGTAGATGCCCGACAGGTCATCCGGCACGGTGGTCAGGTAGCAGCTCGACAGTTGTGGACGCAGGGTACCGGCGTTGAACAGGGTCGGGGTCGAAGCCATGTAGTCGAAGGACGACAGCAGGTTGTAGAACTCGATCGCGCGGGCTTCGCGGTCTTTTTCTTCGATCGCCAGGCCCATGGCCACGCGCATGAAGAAGATCTGCGGCAGTTCGAAACGCACGCCATCCTTGTGGATGAAGTAACGGTCGTACAGGGTCTGCAGGCCCAGGTAGGTGAACTGCTGGTCGCGCTCGTGGTTGATCGCCTTGCCCAGTTTTTCCAGGTCGAAGCTGGCCAGCTCAGGGTTCAGCAGCTCGTACTCCACACCCTTGGCGATGTAGGCAGGCAGGGCCTTGGCGTACAGGTCGGCCATTTCGTGGTGAGTGGCGCTCTCGGCAACGCCGAGGAAACCCAGGCCTTCGGCACGCAGGGTGTCCATCAGCAGGCGCGCGGTCACGAACGAGTAGTTCGGCTCGCGTTCAACCAGGGTACGGGCAGTCATCACCAGGGCGGTGTTGACGTCATTCAGGGCCACGCCGTCGTACAGGTTCTTCAGGGTCTCGCGCTGGATCAGGTCGCCGTCGACTTCTTCCAGGCCTTCGCACGCTTCGGTGACGATGGTGTTCAGGCGGCCCATGTCCAGCGGCGCCAGGCTGCCGTCGGCACGGGTGATGCGGATCGACGGGTGAGCGTTGACCGCTTCCTCGGCCGGGGTGTGCGCGGCGCGCTCCTTGGCACGGGAATCACGGTAGATCACGTAGTCGCGCGCCACTTTCTGCTCGCCGGCACGCATCAGGGCCAGTTCGACCTGGTCCTGGATTTCTTCGATGTGGATGGTGCCGCCCGATGGCATGCGACGCTTGAAGGTCGCGGTGACCTGTTCGGTCAGGCGGGCAACGGTGTCGTGGATTCGCGACGAGGCGGCAGCGGTGCCGCCCTCAACTGCGAGAAACGCTTTGGTGATGGCGACGGTGATTTTGTCATCGGTGTAGGGAACGACAGTGCCGTTACGCTTGATCACGCGCAGTTGGCCAGGCGCGGTGGCGGACAGATCCGAATTCGAATCAGCGGCCTGCGGCAAGGTGCCCTGCGGGTTCTCGCGAGTTGTGTCGGTTTGCATGGGGGAGTGTCTCCACATTCTCTATGTTTGTTTGGGCACCATCACGGCGCCCACCGTTCCGTCCAGAAGCACTACAACCGGCGAACGCCGGGCATAACAACTTCGGGACAGTAGGAAGGGGGCTTTATCGGGCGCCGCTTCCATGCCGAAGTCTTTGGTTTCACGCCTTGGGCCTGAAACCGGGGTCCTTTGCAGGTGACAGTTTGGACTGCAACACCCGTACCGTTTTCACCACTCGGGGCCGAAACACGGTAGCCATCCGCATGGGCGGTTTGGTCTTTCGAAAATACGTTTGATTCAACCGGACAGAGGCAATAAAAGCGCTTGAAATTGGTGTCTGGTTTGTGTTTGGTTTTTCGCGCAAAACCCTATATCTAGGGTTTTTTTAGCGCAGAGCTACAAGATAATGCGTTTTAGGTAGGGGTGCAACGTACTGCCTGTGGATAAACCTGTGCGTAAATTGTGTGTGAAAGAGGGAACCGGCGTGTAGGCCGCGACGCTGCTGGACCGGACCTTTTTTCAGCGATTTTCTACGATTGAAAACGCTCGATCGGATTTTCAAGGGCGCGAACCCTATCACAAAAAACCGTGTCGTCCGAACGCATTTACCCGCTTGTGTTCTCGACGGGCGGCGTTTATACAATCGGCCCAGCGTGTATACATGTTTATCCTCCCGAATCATTACAAAAAGACGGGTGGATCCTTCTTTATTAGTGTTCTTGGCAAGCAGAGGTCACCCGTGGAGCAAGAAGCCTGGCAGGTATTGATAGTGGAGGACGACCAGCGACTGGCCGAACTGACCCGCGATTACCTGGAAGCCAATGGCCTGCGCGTATCGATCGAAGGGGATGGCGCCCTCGCTGCGAACCGCATCATCAAGGAGCAACCGGATCTGGTGATTCTCGACCTGATGCTCCCCGGCGAAGACGGCCTGAGCATTTGCCGCAAGGTCCGCTCACGCTACGACGGCCCGATCCTGATGCTCACCGCCCGTACCGATGACACTGACCAGATTCTCGGCCTGGACCTGGGCGCTGACGACTACGTGTGCAAGCCGGTGCGGCCGCGCTTGCTGCTGGCACGCATCCAGGCCCTGTTGCGTCGCAGTGAAACACCGGAAGTCGCCCCGGAAAAACAGCGGCGTCTACAGTTCGGCCCGCTGATCGTCGACAACGCCCTGCGTGAAGCCTGGTTGCAGGGGGCCGGCATCGAACTGACCAGCGCCGAGTTCGACTTGCTCTGGCTATTGGTGGCCAATGCCGGGCGCATTCTGTCCCGGGAGGAGATCTTCACCGCGCTGCGGGGTATCGGTTATGACGGTCAGGACCGCTCCATCGATGTGCGCATCTCGCGCATCCGCCCGAAAATCGGCGATGACCCGGAACATCCACGGCTGATCAAGACCGTGCGCAGCAAAGGCTATCTGTTCGTTCCCGAGGCTTGCGTAGACCAGACCCTGTGAACTCGATCTTCCTGCGTATCTATGGCGGCATGTGCGCCGCGTTGATTCTGGTGGCGGTGCTCGGCGTGCTGGCGTTGCACATGCTCAATCAGGTGCGCAGCGAGCAATACCGCGAGCGCCTGGCCCACGGCACGTTTTCGCTGATGGCCGACAACCTGCAACCGATGAACCAGACCGAACGCCACCGTGCCTTGCTGGTGTGGGAGCGGTTGCTGGGCATTCCGCTGGCGCTGAAAACCTTTGCCGAGACTGACCTCGACCTGACCCAGCGCACCCGTGTGTTGCACGGCCAGGCATTGGTGGAGCAGACCGGACCGCACGCGGCGAAGGTCTACAAGCTGGTCAGCGACAAGGAACAACTGATGCTCACCGGGGAGGTGCAGCAGATCAGTGAGCAACTGGCTCGCGCGACCATCTACCTGTTGACCGATGAGCTGGTACGCGCCCCGGTCGCCGATCAGCCATTGCGCCTGGCGCAATTGAAAGAAAACAAGGGGTTCGGCTTCGATCTGCGCCTGGTCACGGTGGACGAGGCCGACATGGACGAAGACCAAAGCCGCCGGGTGTCCGAGGGCGACACCGTGATGGCATTGGGCAAGGGGGGCGATTCGATCCGGGTGTTTGCCGGCATGGTCGGCACTCCGTGGGTCCTGGAAATCGGCCCCTTGTATCAGATGAATCCGTATCCACCGGAGTGGCTGGTGCTGATCGCCGCGCTGGGCCTGACGCTGATCGGATTGATCGTTTACCTGTTGGTGCGTCAACTGGAGCGCCGCTTGCGTGGCCTCGAGGCCGCCGCCACGCGCATTGCCAAGGGCAGCCTGGAGACCCGCGTGCCGGCGCGTGGCGCGGACTCGGTGGGGCGGTTGGCCTCGGCGTTCAATGGCATGGCCGAGCACTTGCAACAGTTGCTGGCGATCCAGCGCGAACTGGTGCGCGCGGTGTCCCATGAATTGCGCACGCCGGTGGCGCGCCTGCGCTTTGGCCTGGAAATGATAGGTTCGGCGACCACGCCGCAAGCCCTGGAAAAATACTGCCAGGGCATGGACCACGACATCGAGGACCTCGACCGGCTGGTGGACGAGATGCTGACCTATGCGCGGCTGGAGCAGGGCTCGCCGGCGCTGAACTTTCAGCGAATCGACCTGGATGCCTTGGTCAATCAGGTGATTGAGGAACTGGCGCCGTTGCGCGCCGACGTCACGGTGCAGCGCGGGCTCTGCCTGTCGGCGGCCGATAACGACGACGCTTGGGTCGAGGCTGAGCCGCGCTTTCTGCATCGGGCGATCCAGAACCTGGTGAGCAACGCCATGCGCCATGCGCAATCACGGGTGACCATCAGCTATCAGGTGGGGCAGCAACGATGCCGAGTGGATATCGAGGATGACGGGCCTGGAGTGCCGGAGTCGGCGTGGGAGAAGATCTTCACGCCGTTCCTGCGTCTCGACGACAGCCGTACCCGCGCGTCTGGAGGCCATGGGTTAGGCCTGTCCATTGTGCGGCGCATCATCCATTGGCATGACGGGCGCGCGTTGATCGGCAAGAGCAAGAGCCTGGGCGGGGCGTGCTTCAGCCTGAGCTGGCCGCGCAATCAGGAGAAGCGTTGAGTCTCGGATCCATGTCTCGCCACAAATCCCTGTAGGAGCGAGCCTGCTCGCGATGGCGGCCAAACAGGCGCCAATCAACCTCAGGCCTTGATACTGACCAGACTCAACAACTGCCCATCCTTGACCCCGAACTGCGCATCCAGCTCGGTGCCGTTGCACCATTCGCTGGACAAATCAGTGAGCAGCCGCAACCGCACTTCGCCCGACTCACGCCACTCCAGCACTTCGGCGTGTTCGAAATAAAAACGTTGCTGAACGATCGGATAGAGCGCCTTGAACAGGCTTTCCTTGACCGAGAACGTCAGGGTGACCAGCAATGCCAGTTGATCGCGAGGACCGGCCGCCATGCGCTGTAGCTCCGGCGGGTTGAGGATCTCACCGGCCAGGCGCTCGGCCCGATCGGCATTGAGCAGGTTTTCCAGGTCCATGCCCAGGCCGCGCCAATGGCTTTTGTTCGCCACGATCGCTGCCGCCCGGCCGGTGCTGTGGGTGATCGAGCCAGTGATATGAGCAGGCCAGACCGGTGCCCGGTCTTCACCGATGGCCGGAATGAAGCTCAAACCTTCGAGCCGCTGCAATGCGGCCCGGGCGCACACCCGCCCGGCGAGATACTCCGCCTGCCGTTTGGCCACCGAGCGCTGAATGCTCGCCGGCATGTCGACTGCGCTGCGCAGAAAGTCATCGCTGGCCAGTCGGGCGCTATCGAAGTGAGTGCTCGACAGGACCGTATCGGGCAGCGCAATCGGCAGCGGCCAATGGTCGTCGAGGGGCGTGCAGCAGACGGGCAGGGCTGGGGCTGGATTCATGTCGGGCATTTTGCCGGGTTGGCTTGACGCTGGGTAGTGTAAAGCTTCAGGTCGTTGGCAATGGCTGCGAAGAACAGGCGCAGGGTTGTATGCCGTTTTGAAGCTTGTCGAAACATCCGGAAGGGGGCGGTTCAGCCCAGGTTCAGAGTGCGTTCAGGGGGAGTTCAGGGCGCGGTACGTAACCTTGCCTCGTACCCAAAAACAAACGGCACACGAGGAACGCACCAATGACTGGATTCAAAAAACTGCTACTGGCATTCACGGTTCTGGGCGCGAGCACCGCAGCTTTCGCGTCCGACGACAACTTCGCCAGCCTTACGCTTGGACAGACCAGCGATAAGATCAAAAAATCCCACGCTCTGAACGACAACCTCAATCACCCGAACGCCGATGGCGTGATTGGCAAGGACACCACCTGGGGTGTTCGGCTGGGCCAGCAAAACGCGAAGGGCCGCTACTACGCCACTTACGACAACGTGTCGGGCTCGCACAACGGCATTAAACTGCGTCAGGAAAACCTCCTGGGCAGCTACGATCTGTTCTATCCGGTAGGTGGCAGCACCAGGCTGTTCGGTGGTGCCACGGCTGGCCTGACCAAAATGACCCAGGAGTCCTCAGGCTTCAGCCGCGACAGTGATATCGGCTACGCCATCGGTGGCCAGATGGGTGTGCTGCAACAGGTCTCGCAGAACACTTCGGTTGAACTGGGTTACCGTTATCTGCGCAGTAACGCCAGCACCGAGATGAGCGAGCGCGGTGGCAGCAAGCAGGGTTCACTGGACCTGACCAGCAGCGCCCAGACCTACCTGTCCGCCAACTACGCTTTCTGACAAGCGTTTGTGAGCGGCCTGCGCCGGATCAGTCCGAGTGACTGATCCGGCGTTGTCATGTTAGCTATTGAGGTGCGACGTTGTGCCTCTGGAGATGTTGATTTGCCCGGGAGAGCGTTATGAAACTGCTGGTCGTCGAAGATGAAGCGTTGCTGCGTCATCACCTGAAAACCCGCCTGACGGAGAGCGGCCACGTGGTCGAGTCCGTGGCCAACGCCGAGGAGGCGTTGTACCAGGCCACCCAGTTCAACTTTGACCTGGCGGTGATCGATCTCGGTCTGCCGGGCATGAGCGGGCTCGACCTGATCCGCCAGTTGCGTTCAAGTGGCAAAACCTTCCCGATCCTGATCCTCACCGCGCGGGGTAACTGGCAGGACAAGGTCGAAGGCCTGGCAGCCGGTGCCGACGATTACGTAGTCAAGCCGTTTCAGTTCGAAGAACTGGAGGCGCGCCTGAATGCGTTGTTGCGTCGCTCCAGTGGTTTTACCCAGTCGACCATCGTCGCCGGTCCCCTGCTGCTGGATCTGAATCGCAAGCAGGCGTCCCTCGATGACCAGCCATTGGCGCTGACCGCGTACGAATACCGCATTCTCGAATACCTGATGCGCCACCATCAGCAAGTGGTGCCCAAGGACCGCTTGATGGAACAGCTCTACCCCGATGACGACGAGCGCGATCCGAATGTGATCGAGGTACTGGTCGGCCGTCTGCGCCGCAAACTGGAGGGGCCGGGCGGGTTCAAGCCGATCGACACCGTGCGCGGCCTGGGCTACCTGTTCAATGAGCGTTGCACTTGATCCGTTCACTGCGCGTTCGCTTGATGCTCGCCGCCACGCTGTTGGCGGTGTTGTTCATGCTGGCGTTGCTGCCGGCAATGCAGGGTGCCTTCAGCCTGGCGCTACAGGACTCCATTGAGCAGCGTCTGGCATCGGACGTGACCACGTTGATCTCTGCCGCCCGGGTGGAGAACAACAGCCTGCAGATGCCGGCGCAATTGCCCGACGAGCGCTTCAACCTCACCGACAGTCGATTGCTCGGCTACATCTATGACCGTGAAGGGCGTCTGGTCTGGCGTTCGAAGGCGACCCAGGAAGAACGCATCAATTACAAGCCACGCTACGACGGACATGGCAACGAGTTTGCGCGGATCCGCGAAGCCAATGGCCAGGAGTTCTTCGTCTACGACGTCGAGGTCAAATTGCTCGGTGGCAAGAGTGCAGCCTTCAGCATCGTTGCCCTGCAGCCGGTTCGCGAGTACGAACTGACCCTCGAAGGCCTGCGGGAAAATCTCTATCTGGGTTTTGGCGCGGCACTGCTGGTGCTGTTGGCGTTACTGTGGATCGGTCTGACCTGGGGGTTGCAGGCATTGCGACGTTTGAGTCAGGAACTGGACCAGATCGAAGGTGGTACTCGCGAAAGCCTCAGTGAAGAACATCCACGGGAATTGCTGCGCCTGACCGGTTCCCTCAACCGTTTGCTGCACAGTGAGCGTGAGCAACGCAGTCGCTATCGTGATTCCCTCGATGACCTTGCCCATAGCCTGAAAACACCGCTGGCGGTGTTGCAAGGCGTCAGTGAAGACATGGCCCAGCGTCCCGAAGATCGCGATCAAGCCTGGGTACTGCAAGCCCAGATCGAACGCATGAGCCAGCAGATCGGCTACCAGTTGCAGCGTGCCAGCCTGCGCAAAAGCGGTCTGGTACGTCATCAGGTGCGCTTGCACCCGGTGCTGAAAAGTCTGTGCGACACACTGGACAAGGTCTATCGCGACAAGCGTGTGCATGTCGCGTTCGACCTGCCCGACCCGTGCTATGTGCCGATCGAGCAGGGCGCTCTGTTGGAGATGATGGGCAACCTGCTGGAAAACGCCTATCGCTTGTGCCTGGGCGAAATACGCATCAGCGTGCGTGAAACCCTCGGTGGCACCGAGTTGTGTGTCGAAGACGACGGACCTGGCGTACCTCCGGGTCAGCGCGCACGGATTCTCGAGCGCGGCGAGCGTCTGGATCGTCAGCACCCAGGGCAGGGCATCGGCCTGGCGGTGGTCAAGGACATCATCGAAAGTTACAGCGCCCAACTGACCCTGGGCGATTCACCGATGGGCGGTGCGGCGTTCCGGATTCATTTTCCGGTGGTTTGACCGGGAATTCGATGGTGCATTTGCTCGCGAAGAGGCCAGTGAAGACACCATGAAATCCGCACTGAATTTCAGTGTTCCTGCGCCCGATAAGCTCCTGGCGTCAGTCCCGTCCACTTCTTGAACGCCCGGTGAAACGCCGACGGCTCGGAAAACCCCAGCTGCTCGGCGATCTGTTGCAACGACAGGTCGGCGCGGCCCAGGTGATAAATCGCGATGTCCCGGCGCAATTGGTCCTTCAATTCCTGAAAACTCGAACCCTCTTCCCGCAAGTGTCGGCGCAAGGTCTGCGGGCTGATGTGCAAATGGGCGGCCACGGCCTCCAGGTCGGGCCAGCGTGAACTGTCGCGACTGAGCAAGCGGCGCAAGCGGCTGCTCAAACTGTCGCCGTCATCGGGGCGTGAGAGCAGGTCGGCGGGGGAGCGTTCGAGGAAATGCTTGAGGGTGCGTTCATCCTGCAACAATGGCATTGCTAGGTAGCGGCTGTGAAACAACAGGCTGCTCTGGCCCCTGGAAAACTCCAGTGGACAGGAAAACAGCAGGTCGTACTCGGCGCCGTGTTCCGGGCGCGGGTAGCTGAACGTGGCCTGTTCCAGGCGAATGCGCTGGCCGATCAGCCAACTGCCGAAACGGTGCCAGATCACCAGCAGGCTTTCGCTGAGGAAATGATCCGGGTCCCAAAGCTGCGAGTCGTCAAGGCTCAGGCGAACCCATTCATCTTCGCGGCTCAGGGTCAAGCGCGGAGCCCCGGGGAATAGGCTATAAAACAATAAGCCGCGGTTGAGTGCCTTTTCCAGGCTGCGGCAGTGAATCACGGCATGGCACATCATCGCAAAGCTGCCCGGCTTGCTCGGGGCTTGCCCGAACCCCAGGTACTCGTCGTCCAGTGCCAGCCACAAGGCCTGAATCAGTTGGGTGAATTGCTCCGGAGCGATGCGCGCCCGCGGCTCGTCCAGCAACTCGGGGCTGATCCCCAGTTGTTGTAGCAGGCCCGAATAGTCGTAGCCGTGTCGACGCGCCCCTCCAAGAACGGCGCGGGCGAAATGACTGGCAATGGTGCGTTCGCGCATGGCAGCAGATCTGACCGTTGAACGACGGATGGTAGCGGTGCATTGCGGGCATGAACAGGGCGGATATCCGCCAAATTGCAGGACGACTTCCAGTGGAGGGGCGGAAATCCGCCACATGTTTGTAACTGGCCGGTGACAGGGAATTTACCGCGACCCCTGGTATCAAAAGGCTTGCAGGGATTTTACCGAAGGTGGCACGGGCCTTGCGATACAACGAGCAGATGCCTGCCGTTGCGCAGCTCGAAAAAACAAATCCCTCCAGTGCAGGAGGGTTCGCAAATGTGGTGTTGCGGGCAGCAGATGGATGTTGTCACCGGGCACCTTTGAGGAACTTTGCAATGACGACTCGTCAGCCACTGTACAAATCCCTGTATTTCCAGGTGATCGTTGCAATTGTCATCGGTATCGCGCTCGGTCACTTCTATCCACAGCTCGGTGTGGCCGTCAAGCCACTGGGTGACGGGTTCATCAAGCTGATCAAAATGATCATTGCCCCGATCATCTTCTGTACCGTCGTCAGCGGTATCGCCGGTATGCAGGACATGAAGTCGGTTGGCAAGACCGGTGGCTATGCGCTGCTGTACTTCGAGATCGTTTCGACCATCGCATTGCTGGTCGGTCTGGTCGTGGTCAACATCGTGCAGCCAGGCAATGGCATGCACATCGATGTCGCCACCCTCGATGCCTCCAAGGTTGCGACCTATGTTGCGGCCGGTGCTGACCAGAGCGTCGTCGGCTTCCTGCTGAACGTGATCCCGACAACCATCGTCGGCGCCTTCGCCACTGGCGACATCCTGCAGGTGCTGATGTTCTCGGTGATCTTCGGTTTCGCCCTGCATCGCCTGGGTGCCTACGGCAAGCCGCTGCTGGACTTCATCGATCGCTTCGCCCACGTGATGTTCAACATCATCAATATGATCATGAAGCTCGCGCCAATCGGTGCCTTCGGTGCCATGGCGTTCACCATCGGCGCCTACGGTGTCGGCTCGCTGGTGCAACTGGGTCAACTGATGGCGTGCTTCTACATCACTTGCCTGCTGTTCATCCTGGTCGTGCTGGGCGCCATCGCCCGCATGCACGGTTTCAGCGTGCTGAAAATGATCCGCTACATCCGTGAAGAGCTGCTGATCGTACTGGGTACTTCTTCTTCGGAATCGGTGCTGCCGCGCATGCTGATCAAGATGGAGCGTCTGGGCGCGCAGAAATCTGTCGTGGGTCTGGTGATCCCGACCGGCTACTCGTTCAACCTCGACGGTACTGCTATCTACCTGACCATGGCCGCGGTGTTCATTGCCCAGGCAACCGATACGCACATGGACATCACGCACCAGATCACCCTGTTGATTGTATTGCTGCTGTCGTCCAAGGGCGCTGCGGGCGTGACCGGTAGCGGTTTCATCGTGCTGGCTGCGACCCTGTCCGCCGTGGGTCACCTGCCGGTTGCCGGCCTGGCGCTGATCCTCGGTATCGACCGTTTCATGTCCGAAGCCCGTGCCCTGACCAATCTGGTCGGTAACGCCGTGGCCACCATCGTTGTGGCCAAGTGGGTCAAGGAACTGGACACCGATGTGCTGCAGGCTGAGCTGGCCTCGGGCGGTCGCGGCATCGCCGATGAGCCTAAAGACGATGTTCTGGGCCATGTCGAAGGGGCAACCCCGACGAACGCCAAGTAAGCCTTGTTGTAATGAAAAACCCGCTTCGGCGGGTTTTTTCATGCCTGGTGTTTGAGCACAACGGTCACTGAGCATGGCGCATAAGGTGATTGCTGCAATGCCAATGGCTGCCTAGGCTGGGTGCATCGTCAAGGGAGAAGATTCATGCTCGGTCCACTGGCATCACTCAAGGTTCTGGATTTCTCGACATTGCTGCCGGGGCCGTTCGCCTCGTTGTTGCTGGCGGACATGGGCGCCGAAGTGCTGCGCATCGAATCACCGACGCGCATGGATCTGCTGCGGGTGTTGCCGCCCCACGATCAAGGCGTGTCAGCCAGCCATGCCTACCTCAACCGCAACAAGCGCAGCCTCGCCCTGGACCTCAAACAGCCTGAGGCGCTGGAGGTGATCAGATCGTTGCTGGAGGACTATGACATCGTGCTCGAACAGTTCCGTCCGGGTGTCATGGAACGTCTGGGCCTGGGCTACGAAGCCCTGAAGGCGATCAATCCCAAATTGATTTATGTGTCGATCACCGGCTACGGCCAGACCGGCCCCTACAAGGACCGCGCCGGCCATGATATCAACTACCTGGCCTTGTCCGGGCTGGCGAGTTACACCGGCCGAGGTGACAGCGGACCGCTGCCGTTGGGCATGCAGGTAGCGGATGTCGCCGGTGGCTCGCTGCATGGAGTGATTGGCTTGTTGGCGGCGGTCATTGCCCGGCAACAAACTGGCCGGGGCCAGCACCTGGATGTCAGCATGACTGACTGCGCGTTCAGCCTGAACGCGATGGCAGGGGCCGGGTATCTGGCCTGTGGCGTCGAACCGGGGCCGGAAAACCAGGTGCTCAATGGCGGCAGCTTCTATGATTACTACCGCTCCCGGGATGGGCGCTGGCTGTCGGTTGGCAGTCTGGAACCGGTATTCATGAGGCAGTTGTGCACGGCCCTGGGGCTGGAGGAGCTGGCCAACCTGGGTCTGTCACCACAACCAGCGCATCAGAAACAGCTTAAAGACGCGCTGAAGGTCGAATTCGAAAAGCATGATTTTGCCGAGTTGCGCGCGCTGTTCGCGGAGCTGGATGCTTGTGTCGAGCCGGTGTTGAGCCTGGAGGAAGCGTTGCGTCATCCGCAGTTGCAGGCGCGGGCGTTGGTGACCGATGTGCCTCGTGGCGATGGTTCGAGCCAGGCGCAGATGGCGTGTCCGTTGAAGTTTTCCGATGGTTTGCCTGAGCCCCGGCATCTTGGCGCGGCGCTGGGACAGCATACGGATCAGGTGTTGGGGGAGTTGGGGTTTAGTGCCGAGCGGATTGCTCAGATGCGATTCGCCAAGATAATTCTCTAGCGTCTGCACTGGCCTCTTCGCGAGCAGGCTCGCTCCCACACTGGTTTTGTGTCACGCCACAGGTCCCCTGTGGGAGCGAGCCTGCTCGCGAAGAGGCCAGTGCAACCACTACAAAATCCACTACTCGACCCGCATCTCCCCGCTGAACACCAGGGTGTGACGACAGCGCTGGCACAAATACCGCCGGCCTTGCCGAACCAGGCTATGGCGCTGGGCGGAAAACGGGAAGTCGCTGTCGGCGCATGGGCACTTGTAGATGTAGCGGGTCACGCTGCGGCGTTTGACGTCATAGGTGTGGCAGCGGTTGGGCGGCAGTTCGTACACGCCGCGCATGATCAATTGCCATTCTTCGCCATGGGGCTGGATGCGGTCGCCAAACAGTTGATGGGCGATCAGGTGCGCGACTTCGTGGGCTACGGTCTGCTTGAGGAAATCCTCGGTGTTTTCCCGGTACAGCTGCGGGTTGAAGCGCAGCAGGTTCTCGTGCAAATGCGCGACACCGGCTTTTTGCCCGCGCAGCTTGAGGCTTACCACGGGGCGCTTGAAAGGTCGTTTGAAAAAGGATTCGGCTAGTTGGAAGCAGTCTTCGACGCGGGTGTTGAGTTGCTCGGGCATGCTTGATGGATCTCCAGAGCGGTCGAGTATGCCGCAACCTTCCAGCCTTGCGAATCGCCAGGTTGCCGAATGGTCGTGTGCATTATCGTGGCTGAAGAATGAAAAGGCCGCCTTGCGGCGGCCTGTTTTCGGTAATTTCCAATTATCAGTGATGAGCGGCTAGTTGGTGTAGACCGGCCCCACGCCGAGTCCCCAGACAATCACAGTGAACGCCATGATGGCGACCAGCACCACCAGGCCTACGGCGAGCACCGAACTTGAAAACAGGAAGCCCTCGTCAGATGGAATGTTCATGAATGTCGGTAAGCCCACATACAGCAAGTACACCGTGTAGCAGATGGCTGCGGTGCCGATGATCATCCCCAGCCACAGGTGCGGGTACAAGGCGGCGAGGCCGCCGATGAACAGCGGTGTAGCGGTGTAGGTTGCAAATGCAATGCAGCGCGCGAGGCTTGGATTGGCGTCATAGGTGCGGGCCATCCAGTGAATGAATGCGCCCATTACCGCAACACCCCCGAGCATCGCCAGGTACGACATGACCGTCATCCATATCGCGCTTTCTACGGTCAACATCACGGGAGGCCGATTGCCGATGACCCAGCCGACCTTTGTGGTGCCAATAAAGGCAGATATGGCGGGGATCGCCGCCAGGATCAGTGTGTGGGTCAGGTACATGTGGCTGATGCTTTCCTCCTGGTCGCCACGGATTTCCTTCCATTCTTGGTCAGGGTGGGTGAAGAGCCCCACTACGTGATGGATCATGCCAGTCACTCCTCTTGTCTTTACCGTCGCCCCCCAGTGGAGCGCCTACGGGCCAATGCGGCCAAGCAAGTCACAGGTCTGAAATTTTTACGCGACCTTATGTCGCAGTATAGGGAGGAGTTTCCCCAGAGGGAGTAAGGGCTTTAGAGCAAATCGCGCTGTAAACGCACTTGTTAATCGCCGTCGGCTCTGTGTAGAACAGCCCTTTTGGCGCGGCACTTCGCCCTCGGGGTGTTTTTGCGTAAAATGCCCGCCTTTCGTCACACCTCACGGATTTCGCGTCATGGGCACTCTCACGGTCAACCAGAACAAACTGCAAAAGCGTCTTCGCCGACAGGCCGGTGAGGCGGTTGCCGATTTCAACATGATTGAAGACGGCGACAAGGTCATGGTCTGCCTGTCCGGTGGCAAGGACAGCTACACCATGCTCGATGTGCTGATGCACTTGCAGAAGGTCGCGCCGATCAAGTTCGAGATCGTGGCCGTGAACATGGACCAGAAACAGCCGGGCTTCCCGGAGCACGTTCTGCCGGCCTACCTCAAGGAACTGGGTATCGAGTACCACATCGTCGAGAAAGACACTTACTCGGTGGTCAAGGAACTGGTCCCGGAAGGCAAGACCACTTGCTCGTTGTGCTCGCGCCTGCGTCGCGGCACGCTCTACACCTTCGCCGACGAAATCGGCGCGACCAAGATGGCCCTCGGTCATCACCGCGACGACATCGTCGAGACGTTCTTCCTGAACATGTTCTTCAACGGTTCGCTCAAGGCCATGCCGCCGAAACTGCGCGCCGACGACGGCCGTAACGTGGTGATCCGCCCGCTGGCCTACTGCAACGAAAAAGACATTCAGGCCTACTCTGACTTCAAGCAGTTCCCGATCATTCCGTGCAACCTCTGTGGTTCCCAGGAAAACCTGCAGCGTCAGGTGGTCAAGGAAATGCTGCAGGACTGGGAGCGCAAGACCCCGGGCCGCACCGAAAGCATTTTCCGCAGCCTGCAGAACGTGATCCCGTCGCAACTGGCGGATCGCAATCTGTTCGACTTCACCAGCCTCAAGATTGACGAGTCCGCGGCTTCGCGCTTCGTCAACGTGGTCAACCTCTGACCACAAATACTGTGGGAGCGGGCTGTGGCGAGGGGGCTTGCCCCCGTTGGGCTGCGAAGCGGCCCCAAGGTCTACGTTTTACCAAAGATCTTGTGAGTGCTACGCACTCAAACGGGGGCAAGCCCCCTCGCCACAGGCTCGCTCCTACAATGGTTTTTCGTTTCAAACCTCAGGAGAGGGCATGCGCGACTACAAGTGGCTGAACGAGTACTGCTTGAACCGTTTCGGTTCGGCGGCTGAACTGGAAGCCCATCTGCCTGTTCCCAAGACTCCCGCACAACTGCGCAAGATCAGCGACGATCGCTACCTCTCGATGATGGCTCTACGGGTATTCCGCGCCGGGCTCAAGCACAGCCTGGTGGATGCCAAGTGGCCGGCCTTCGAAGAAGTCTTCTTCAAGTTCGACCCGGAAAAAGTCGTGCTGATGAGCGCCGAACACCTTGAGCGGCTGATGCAGGACACCCGGATCATTCGCCACCTGGGCAAGCTCAAGAGCGTGCCGCGCAATGCGCAGTTCATACTCGATGTGGCCAATGAAAAAGGCAGCTTCGGCGCACTGATCGCCGACTGGCCGGTGACCGATATCGTCGGGCTCTGGACCTTCCTGAAAAAGCGCGGCCATCAGTTGGGCGGGTTGTCCGCACCGCGTTTCTTGCGGATGATCGGCAAGGACACCTTTGTGCCGAGCTATGACGTGGTGGCGGCGTTGAATGCCCAGGACATCATCGACAAGGTGCCGAGCAGTCTGCGCGATCTGGCGTTGGTGCAGGACGTGTTCAATCAGTGGCATGAAGAAAGTGGCGGGCGGCCGATGAGCCAGATTTCGATGATGCTGGCCTACACCGTCAATCATTGAGACCAGGTCGCCCCCTTCGCGAGCAGGCTCGCTCCCACAGGATTACGCTGTCCCTGTGGGAGCGAGCCTGCTCCGGGTGGCGTTCCGACGAAGGCGGTGTGTCAGGCTACGGTGATCTCGCCTTCACCCGCCAGCTTGCGATTCAGCTGATACCGCCAGCGCACATACAACAGTGCCGAGCAGAACACCGCCAGGCTCGCGCCCATCTCCAGCAAGCCGAAGATTTGCCGGTTCGGGTCATAGGCCGCCAATGCGCCCTTGATGAAATACAGGTTCACCACAAAGCACATCCACGAATGCCCGCGCGGGCTGCCGACGATCATTCCCGGCGCCAGTATCAGCAGCGGCACCAGCTCGATCAGCAGAATCACCCATGGCCGGGCGCCGTGCAGGTCGGCAACCAGCAGGTAGTAGATACACAGCAGGCCCACCAACCCCAAAAAGCACAGCAGGCTGATGACGCGCATGACCCGTACCCGTGGTTCGAGCCATTCGAGGGCGGGCAGAATCTTCGGTTTCCTGGCCACCTCAGCTCTCCAGTTTCTGTGCAGTCTTCGCCAGGCGCATGCCCAGGGCGCGGCACAAGGCTACTTCATGGCTATCCAGGCCGCTTTTGCCGTCGGCGCCGGCATGGTGACTGGCGCCGTATGGCGTGCCGCCGCCCTGGGTTTCCAGCAGTGCCGATTCGCTGTAGGGCAGGCCGGTGATCAGCATGCCGTGGTGCAACAACGGCAGCATCATCGACAGCAGGGTGGTCTCCTGGCCGCCGTGCAGACTCGCCGTAGAGGTGAACACACCCGCCGGCTTGCCTACCAGGGCGCCGGTCAGCCACAGGTTGCTGGTGCCATCGAGGAAATACTTCAGGGGAGCCGCCATGTTGCCGAAGCGGGTCGGGCTGCCGAGTGCCAGGCCGGCGCAGTTTTTCAGGTCGTCGAGGCTGGCATACAGTGCGCCTTCATCGGGAATTTCCGGCGAAACGGCTTCGCATTCGGTGGAAATCGCCGGCACCGTGCGCAAGCGCGCTTCAAGCCCGGCCTGTTCGACGCCACGGGCAATCTGCCGGGCCATTTCGTTGGTCGAGCCGCTGCGGCTGTAGTACAGAACCAGAATGTACGGTGCACTCATGGCAACAGTTCCAGGATCTGCTCCGGTGGACGGCCGATGATGGCTTTGTCGCCGACTTCGAGAATCGGGCGTTCCATCAGTTTCGGGTGGGCGGCGATGGCAGCGATCAATTGCGCTTCGCTCAGGCTGTTGTCCGCCAGGTCGAGGGTCTTGTACTCGTCCTCGCCGGTGCGCAGCAATTGTCGGGCGCTGATCCCGAGTTTGCCCAGCAGGCTCTGGATTTGCGCGGCGTCCAGTGGGGTTTCCAGGTAACGGACCACGGTCGGGGTCAGGCCACGGGCTTCAAGCAGTTCGAGCGCACCGCGGGATTTCGAGCAGCGCGGGTTGTGATAAAGCGTCAGATCGGTCATGAGCGGGTCGCATGTTGTGTTAGGTGGCGGCTATTCTAACTGTGCAGCGCGCAATCCAGAACCGTGGGAGGCGATGGGTCGCAGACGCATTCAATTTTTGACAAGGAACACGACATGACAAGGCGACTGGCAGCAGCATTGGCGATCATCGGAGCGTTGATGCTGGGGGGCTGCGGGAATGACTATGGCATCGACCAGGACGGTCATAAAATCGCCGCTGACCGCCTGGACGGCAAATGGCTGGTGCTCAACTATTGGGCGGAATGGTGCGGGCCTTGCCGCACCGAAATTCCGCAGCTGAATGCCCTGGCCGAGCAGCTCAAGGACAAGAAAATCGGTGTGTTCGGGGTCAACTTCGACAACGTCCAGGGGCAAGAACTGAAGGGCGCGAGCGAGAAACTGGGGATCAGGTTCACGGTGCTGGCCCAGGACCCTTCCGAGTTGTTCGATCTGCCGCGCAGCGAGGCACTGCCGGTGACGTACATCATCGATAACAAGGGCAAGGTGCGTGAACAGTTGATGGGGGAACAGACGGCGGCGGGGGTGATGGCGAAGCTTGAGGCGTTGCAGGCGAAAAACTGATCAGTTGACCGGTTTCACCATGGCGAGGGGGGGAGCAAGCTCCCTCGCCACAGTCATTCACATGAAACAGAGAGGGATCAACCTTCCTCAAGCCACCAGCGCAGCGGCTTGCCTTCGGCTGGCCAGAAGCGGATCTGCTCGATCGGGGAGACGTCCCAGCGCTGGACGTTTTCCAGGGCCTGAAGGAAACGTTTTTCCTGTTCCATCAGCGCCGGCGCGCACAGTTTGCGGGTGCTGCCGATTTTACCGAAGGTCAGTTTGTCGCCATCAAGGGTGTACGGCGCGAACCAGTGGTTGCAGCCGCCATTGCCATAGGCCCGGCCGTCTTCGCCGAGGGTGATGGTCAGGTGGCTGTAGTCCATCAGCGGTCGCTCGCCAATCCACTCCAGTATGTAGCTGCGATCATGTTCGAGTTGCACCGGCTCGGCGGCGCAGCCCACCAGGCTGGCACCGGCCATTGCGCTCAGCGCGAGGCGTTTCATCACGCAGGCTCCTGGCATTTCGGGCACAGGTGTTTCTCGCCAAGGGTAGTCCAGCCCAGCTCGGCGATTCGCGCGGTGGCGGCCGGCTTTTCGGCCTTGTTGCCCAGCTTGGCGTCGACGGCGAACTCGAAACTCAGCTCTTTGGCGCAACTGTCGCAGTTCACTTGCCAGGTGTGGATCGCCAGTTCGCCGAACACCGGGCCACTGGCCACCGCGACCCATTGGCCGGGCGGGTTGATCAGGTGGCGAACCGTTTCGACGGTCAGGCGCATGGACAAGTCCCTGGCACCCTTGAGGGTCACGACCAGCACGTCGTTGTTGCGAATCGAGCCACCGTTGCCGGTGACCTGATAACGCCCCGGCACCAGGGCGCGGCATTCGGTGAGGGTGTGTTGCGGGTTCATCAGGCTGTAGCGGAAATCGTGTTCGACCATGGGTCCTCCAAAAATGCGCGATATGCTAGCACGGGCTTGCACGCCGCATCGCACAGGCGGATGACCTTCGATCCGTTTCAGTCTGCCGTTACCAGATTTTCCGGCGTGCCCGCCGCCCAAACAGAGATGTTGCGCAGCGTGGTGACGGCAATCGCGTCCAGCGCTTCGCGGGTCAGAAAGGCCTGGTGCGCGGTGACGATCACGTTGGGGAAGGTCAACAGTCGTGCCAATACATCGTCTTGCAGCGGCAGGTCGGAGCGGTCCTCGAAGAACAACTGCGCCTCTTCCTCATACACATCCAGCCCCAGGTAACCCAGGCGACCGTCCTTCAACGCGTCGATCAGCGCCGGGGTGTCCACCAGGCCGCCACGCCCGGTATTGATCAACATCGCGCCCGGTTGCATGTGCGCCAGTGATTGGCGGTTGATCAAGTGTTTGCTCTGTTCGTTGAGTGGGCAGTGCAGGCTGATGATCTGCGATTCGGCCAGCAGTTGCGGCAGGCTCAGGTAGCGCGCGCCGAGGGCTTCGACTTCCGGGTTGGGGTAGGGGTCGCAGGCCAGCAACCGGCAGCCAAAACCGTTCATGATCTTGGCGAAGGTGGCACCGATCTGCCCGGTGCCGACCACGCCGACGGTCTTGCCGACCAGGTCGAAACCGGTCAGCCCCTGCAGTCTGAAGTCCCCTTCGCGGGTGCGGTTATAGGCTCTATGCAAGCGGCGATTGAGTGCGAGGATCAGCGCGACTGCATGTTCGGCCACGGCGTGGGGCGAATAGGCCGGGACGCGCACGATGGCCAGCCCCAGGCGCTTTGCCGTCGGCAAGTCGACGTGGTTGTAACCGGCCGAGCGCAGGGCGATCAGGCGTGTGCCGCCAGCGGCCAGGCGTTCGAGCACCGCCGCGCCGAGGTCATCATTGATGAACGCGCAGACCGCTTCATACCCTTGGGCGAGCGCGACCGTGTCGAGACTCAGGCGCGCAGGCTGAAAGTGCAACTCGATCCCGGCCGGTTGCCCGACTGCGAGAAAGCTGTCGCGGTCGTAGTTCTGGCTGCTGAAAAGAATCGTACGCATGCGGTGCTCCTTGAAGGTGGCCAGCGCCGTTGCGCAAGCCGGCATTCGACAGTCGTCAGGTTAGCTCGCCGTAAGATTCAGACGATTGCGCTGCATCAAGCATTCATGCGCGCGTGGGCTGCCAGGCGATTGATCGCCCGGTCGAGCTCGTCCAATGCCATGTCGGCTTTCGGATCCTGTTGCTTGAGCAGGGTTTCGCTGCGTTGGCAGGCCGCACGCAATTGCGGTACGCCGCAGTAGCGTGTCGCGCCATGCAGGCGATGGACGCGTTCGATCAGGGCGTTGTGGTCGTTGCTCTGCTGAGCGAGGCGAATGGCTTCGCGATCTGCTTCCAGGGATGCGAGCAGCATCGCCAGCATGTCCGCCGCCAGGTCAGCCTTGCCGGCGGCCAGACGCAATCCTTCCTCGTGGTCGAGTACCAACAGGTCATGGGCACCCGCATGCCCGTCGCCGGAGCGCTCCGGGCTGTGGTTGCGCAGTGCCAGGCCGCTCCACTTCAGCACTACCTGGGCCAATTGCCGTTCGCTGATCGGTTTGGTCAGGTAGTCGTCCATGCCGCTTTGCAGCAGCGCGCGTTTTTCGTTGGCCATGGCGTGGGCGGTGAGGGCCACGATCGGCAAGGGCGTGCCATGCCGTTCGCTTTCCCACTGGCGGATCGCCTCGGTGCTCTGGCGGCCGTCCATGCCGGGCATCTGCACGTCCATCAATACCAGATCGAATGCCTCGTTCTGCACCGCCTTGATGGCGGCATAACCGCTTTCCACCGCGAGCACCTTGGCGCCCATGTCTTCGAGCAGGGTTTGCACCAGCATCAGGTTGGCCGGGTTGTCATCGACGCACAGCACCTTCGGGGCACGGCTGGACACCGGCTCGCCCGGCTCGTTGCGCATCGGTCGCGGGTTGACCAGGTCAGACAGTGAGCGTCGCAGCTTGCGCGTGCAGGCCGGTTTCGCCTGGAGCTGACTGTGGGGGTTGGGTACGGAAAGATGGAACAGCGTCTGCTCCGTGGTCGGGCACAGCACCAGCACTTTGCAACCAAGATGCTCAAGGTCCCAGATGTGCTGGTTGAGGCGTTCCGGTGGCATGTCGTTGCTGGTGATACCAAGCACGGCGAGGTCGATCGCCTGATCGGTCTGGTGGGCGGCGGTGACGCCATTGGTCAGGCTTTCAAGGGTATTGAACGGCGTAGTGCTGAGGCCGCAGTCTTCCAGTTGATGCTGCAACGCCTGACGCGCCAGCTCGTGGTTTTCCAGTACCGCCACCCGACGCCCGAGCAAAGGCGCGGCGGGCAGGTCTTCGGCATCGTCGCGGGTTTTCGGCAGGCTCAGGCTGATCCAGAATTCCGACCCTTCTCCCGGCGTACTGTCGACGCCGATTTCGCCGCCCATCTGTTCGATCAGGCGTTTGGAAATCACCAGGCCCAGGCCAGTGCCGCCGGGTTGCCGCGACAGCGAGTTGTCAGCCTGGCTGAAGGCCTGGAACAGGGCGCGCACGTCCTGGTTGGAAAGACCGATACCGGTGTCCTGGATGCTGATGCGCAACTGCACGGTGTCTTCGTGTTCTTCTTCGAGCATGGCGCGGGCGACGATGGTGCCTTCGCGGGTGAACTTGATCGCGTTGCTCACCAGGTTCGTCAGGATCTGCTTGAGCCGCAGCGGGTCGCCCACCAGTGACAGTGGTGTATCCCGGTACACCAGGCTCACCAGCTCCAGGTGTTTGGCGTGGGCGGCGGGGGCGAGGATGGTCAGGGTGTCCTGCAGCAGGTCGCGCAGGTTGAACGGAATATGGTCGAGCACCAGTTTGCCGGCCTCGATTTTCGAGAAGTCGAGAATCTCGTTGATGATGCCCAGCAGGCTGTCGGCGGATTTTTCGATGGTGCCCAGGTAGTCGAGCTGGCGCGGGGTGAGCTCGCTTTTTTGCAACAAGTGCGTGAAGCCGAGAATGCCGTTGAGCGGCGTGCGGATTTCATGGCTCATGTTGGCCAGGAATTCGGACTTGATCCGGCTTGCTTCCAGGGCCTCCTTGCGTGCCAGGTCCAGTTCGATGTTCTGGATCTCGATGGTTTCCAGGTTCTGGCGTACGTCTTCGGTGGCCTGGTCGATGCTGTGCTGCAATTCTTCCTGCGCATTTTGCAGGGTGCCAGCCATGCGGTTGATGCCGGAGGCCAGTTCGTCCAGCTCCTGGCTGCCGAGGGGCGGCAAGCGGGTTTCCAGATGACCGTCCTTGAGTTGAGCCACGGCCTGCTTGATCTGACTGAGCGGCCGATTGATCGTGCGCCCCATGCGCAGGGCCAGCAGTGCCGCACCGATCAGTCCCCCAACGATCAACATCAGGCTGGCGAACAGGCTGCGATAACCGCGCAACAGCATGCTGTTATGGGACAGTTCAAGCTCGACCCAGCCCAGCAGGCGGTCGGCTTCTTCGGGAATCACGTCGCCGGCGAGGTTGCGGTGCTTGCCGAATACCGGCAACAGATAGCGGGTCGCATCGCTGCCGCTGCGGCGCAGCATTTGCGTGCCACTGCCGGAGGGTGTCTGGTTGAGCATGGTCGGGCCGGCGTGGGCCAGCGGCGTGCGATCGGGTGCCAGGAAGGTCACGGCCCGCACGTCGGTTTGTTCCAGGGCCTGGGTGGCGATGCGTTCGAGCAGCTCGTTGTCCTGATGGCCCATGGCCGGTGCCGCCAGTGGAGCCAACTGCTCGGCAATCATTTCGCCGCGCTGCATGAGTTGGGTTTGCAGGTCAGCCTGTTGCATCCAGGTAAAATAACCCCCCAGCACCAACGCCATCAGGCTGGTCGGCAACAGGGTCAGCAACAGCACGCGGCCTTTGATTCCCAGTTTCTTGAGCACGCATCTCTCCTGCATCCCGCTATTCATAGACCGGCACATGCATCCGCCTTGCACCCCTTGCGCAGTGTAGCGATTTGCTCGCGGGCAATCTTTGTAAATATGGTGCTGTCATTCGTCGGCCCGGGCGGCTCATTGGCGATACAGCCAAGCTGCGGGTTGCCCCAGGCGGGGCAATCTTGAATAATCGCTCAACTGAGAATTGTTTGCAGATAGCCATGACTCCCATCACTGCTGGTCTCCCCCGAATCCTGTCCATCGAAGACGACCTTGTGCTTGGCGCCTACGTCCATGAACACCTGGACCGCAGCGGCTTCCATGTGACCTGGTGCCAGAACGGTCAGGAAGGTCTGGAGATTGCGCGGCGGCAATCTTTCGACGTTGTGCTGATGGATATCCTGCTGCCGGGCCTGGACGGTCTGGCGGTACTGACCCAATTGCGCCAGAGCCATTCCACCCCGGTGTTGCTGATGTCGGCCCTCGGCGCCGAGGCCGACCGCATCAGCGGCTTTCGCCTGGGGGCCGACGATTACTTGCCAAAGCCCTTCAGCATGGTGGAGTTGCGGGTGCGCATCGAAGCCATTCTGCGGCGGGTGGCACTCGACCGCCGGCCGGTACCGACAGTGCCTGCCGCGTCGATGGACAGCCTGCGCTTCGACGATGAAAGCTTCGAGGTCTTTTATGGCGAACGGGCCGGCGGCCTGACCCGCAGCGAGTATCGGTTACTGGAAACGCTGCACCGTAGCGCCGACGAAGTCTTGAGCAAAGCCTTCCTTTATCAACAGGTGCTGCAGCGCGGATACGCGGCCCATGACCGCAGCCTGGACATGCACATCAGCCAGATCCGCCGCAAGCTCAAGGCCATTGGCTACACCGAGCGCGAAGTGCGCACGGTATGGGGCAAGGGTTACATCCTGAGCGCCGCGGATGAAATGTAAATTGCCGGGCAGGCATTCGCTGTTCTGGAAACTGGCGTGTCTTTTGATCGCTTTCTGTCTGCTGATGATCTGGTTGAGCTGGTCCTGGGGCCGCTACATGGAACAGCGCAACCAGTTTCTCTCCGATGAGGCCCGCGGCACCCTGACGCGCTACGCCGCCGAAGCCGAACAGGCGTGGCAGCAGCGCCAGAGCGCGGGCATCGATGACTGGCTGCAAGGCATGTATCAGCGGGAAAACGGCTGGGTCGGGGTCATCGGCAGTGATTTGCAGTCCTTGGGCAACCAATCGCTGACGGACAAGGAAATCGAACGCCTGACTTTTTTGCGCGGTCTCGATTGGCCGGTCCACAGGAAGGGGCGGCCCTGGATGCGCATTCCCTTTCCGGGCGACCCTTCTGCCGGCAGCCTGGTGATCGAACTGCCCAAGCGCTTTGTGCCGGGACATTACCGATTGTTCTGGCGGGTGATCACCAACGGCGTGATTCCGGGCTTGTTCACCTTGCTGTTGTGTGTCGGGCTGTATCGCCTGTTGGTGGTGCCGCTCAACCACTTGCGCGCGCAGGCCAATGCCTGGCGTGCCGATCAACTGAACGTACGGCTGTCGACCCGAACCACCAATCGATCGGATGAGTTGGGGGAATTGGGCCGTGCGTTCGACCACATGTCCGAGCGCCTGCAAAGCACCGTGGCCCTGCAGCAGCAACTGCTGCGCGACTTGTCCCACGAGCTGCGTACGCCCTTGAGTCGCTTGAGGGTAGCCAGCGAAAGCGAGCAATGCCTGGAGCACTTGCGCGAACGCATCGGCCGCGAAGTCGATGGCATGCAGCGTCTGGTAGAGGACACGCTGCAACTGGCATGGCTGGACACCGAGCGCACCCGATTGCCGGACGAAGCGATCCAGATCCAGGCCCTGTGGGAGATGCTCACGGAGAATGCCTGCTATGAAAGTGGCTGGCCCGATACTCAGTTGCAATGCACGGTGGATGCAACCTGCTGGGTTCGCGGTCATCTCAATACCCTGGCTCAAGCGCTGGAAAATATGCTGCGTAATGCGATTCGTCATTCCCCCAGCGGTGGCATTGTCCGGCTTGCCGGGCAACGTGACGGTGACTATTGGCGTCTGTGGCTGGAGGATCAGGGCGGCGGCGTGGCTGAAGCCGATCTGGAGCGGATCTTCCTGCCATTTACCCGCCTCGACGGTTCGCGACCGGGGGATGGAGGTTTTGGGTTGGGATTGAGTATTGCCAGGAATGCGGTGCAACGTCAGGGAGGGCAGCTTTGGGCCCAGAATAGCGAAAGTGGATTGAGCCTGAACATGCGTCTGCTAGCCGATGATAATGGCGCCAGTGCCGACGCCTTCGCGGGCAAGCCCGCTCCCACACCGACCGTGTTCCAGCCGCAAAACACATGATCACCCGATACCCTGTGGAGCGGGCTTGCCCGCGAAGAGGCCCTCACTGCCCCCACAACACTCCCCTGTTTTTCATGTTCCGAAAGGCACCTCCTCTTGCCGCTTGCAGCTCGAAGTTTGCCGCTTATTCCCATAAACCATAAGCACCACACTTTGCGTGATATGGTCTGACTCGGTTTGCCGGTATGATAGGCGACCCCGCAGTCTGGATTGCGAATACGCCATGACCTTGCAGTACCCAACCATCGCCGATTGCGTCGGCAACACTCCGCTGGTCCGTTTGCAGCGCCTGCCCGGCGCCACCAGCAACACCCTTTTGCTCAAGCTCGAAGGGAACAACCCGGCGGGTTCGGTCAAGGACCGTCCGGCGCTGTCGATGATCACCCGCGCCGAACTGCGCGGGCAGATTCATGCCGGCGATACGCTGATCGAAGCGACCTCGGGCAACACCGGGATCGCCCTGGCCATGGCTGCCGCGATCAAGGGTTACAAGATGATCCTGATCATGCCGGACAATTCCAGCGCCGAGCGTAAGGCCGCCATGACCGCCTATGGAGCCGAGCTGATCCTGGTCAGCCAGGAACAAGGCATGGAAGGCGCCCGTGATCTCGCGCAGAGGATGGAAGCCGAAGGCCGCGGCAAGGTGCTGGATCAGTTCGCCAATGGCGACAACCCTGAGGCGCATTACACGACCACTGGCCCGGAAATCTGGCGCCAGACCCAGGGCACCATCACCCATTTCGTCAGCTCCATGGGCACCACCGGCACCATCATGGGCGTGTCGCGCTATTTGAAAGAGCAGAACGACAACGTGCAGATCATCGGCCTGCAACCGATGGAAGGTTCGGCTATCCCGGGTATCCGCCGCTGGCCTCAGGAATACCTGCCGAAGATCTACCAGGCTGATCGCGTGGACCGGATCGTCGACATGGCCCAAAGCGAAGCCGAGGACGTGACCCGTCGTCTGGCCCGTGAAGAGGGCATTTTCTGTGGCGTGTCCTCGGGCGGTGCCGTGGCGGCAATGCTGCGTCTGTCCAAAGAAGTTGAAAACGCGGTGATCGTCGCGATCATCTGCGACCGTGGCGACCGTTACTTGTCGACCGGCATTTTCGACGCGCCCAACTGATGGCCAAACATGAAAGAGGCCTGCGCTTCCAGCCCACCGGCGGCAGCAAGGCCCCGCAAATTCCGACCGGCAAAAAGCAGCGCCTGACCATCGAGCGCCTGGCCAATGACGGTCGCGGCATCGCGTTTTTCGAAGGTCGGACCTGGTTCGTCATCGGTGCATTGGCCGGTGAAGAGATTGAAGCACGCGTACTCGGTGCCCACGGCAAAGTGGTCGAGGCACGCACCGAGCGGGTGTTCAAGGCCAGTGAATTGCGCCGCCCCGCACCGTGCGCCCATGCCGGCCGTTGCGGCGGTTGCAGCGTGCAGCATCTGCCTCATGACGAACAACTCGCACTGAAACAGCGCATGCTCGCCGAGCAGTTGTCGAAGGTAGCGGGTGTCGAGCCCGAAGAGTGGGCGGCGCCTTTGAGCGGCCCCGAGTTCGCATACCGGCGTCGTGCCCGTGTGGCGGTGCGCTGGGACATGAAGGCGAAAAAACTTGAAGTCGGTTTCCGTGCCGCCGGCAGCCAGGACATCGTTGGCATTGATGATTGCCCGGTCCTGGTACAGCCCTTGCAGCCGATCATGGCCGGCTTGCCGCAGATGCTGCGACGCTTGAGCAAACCCCAGGCACTGGGGCATGTGGAGTTGTTCAGCGGCTCGACGCTGGCGGTGTTGCTGCGACACATGGCGCCGTTGTCCGACGCTGATCTGACGATCCTCAAGGATTTCTGCGCGTTCCACGAAGCCCAATTGTGGCTGCATGGCGACGGCGAGCCGCAACCGGTCGAGGCTGACCAGTCGCTGGGTTATCGTCTTGAGCAGTGGGATCTGGAACTGGCTTACCGACCTGGGGATTTCATCCAGGTCAACGCTGGCGTCAATGAAGCGATGGTCGCCCAGGCGCTGGACTGGTTGAAGCCGGCGGCGGATGAGCGCGTACTCGATCTGTTCTGTGGCCTGGGCAACTTTGCCTTGCCATTGGCCAAGGCGGCTCGCGAAGTGGTGGCGGTCGAAGGCGTGCAGGTGATGGTCGATCGGGCAGCGGCGAATGCTGTCAGCAACAATCTGCATAACGCGAAGTTTTTTCAGGCCGATTTATCCCAGCCTTTGACGGCCGCTGAATGGGCCGCTGAAGGCTTTTGTGCGGTACTCTTGGACCCACCGCGAGACGGTGCTTTCGAGGTTGTGCGCAAGCTCAGGACCCTGGGCGCCGAACGGTTGGTGTATGTGTCATGCAATCCGGCAACCCTGGCGCGCGACACAGTCGAATTGATCAAGCAGGGCTACCGGTTAAAACGTGCCGGGATTCTCGATATGTTTCCTCAAACGGCACATGTCGAGGCCATGGCGTTATTTGAAGCGAGCTAGGATGCTCGTCTGGTCCGACTGGCCCGCCCGTGCATTCACGCAACCAGCCCGACGTGGGCGCACGGGCAACGAAGGTCAGTGATTTGACGCATTGAGTCTGCGTCGTAGGGAAGGTAAGCAAGATGGTACAGGTGAGAGCACACCAGCCGATCAATACCGACGGCAGTATCAATCTCGAGGCTTGGCTCGATCACGCGGTGAGTGTCGATCCGGCACTGGATCGCGAAGCCTTGAAAGAGGCCTGCGAGTACGCTCGCGAGGCTGAGCAACAAGCCAATGCGGCACAGAACCTATGGTCGGAAGGAAACTCCACGTTCCGTACCGGCCTTGAGATCGCCGAGATTCTCGCCGACCTCAAGCTCGATCAGGATTCACTGGTCGCAGCGATCCTGTATCGAGGCGTGCGCGAAGGCCAGATCAAGTTGCCGGCGATCAGCCAGCGCTTCGGTCCGGTGGTGGCCAAGCTAATCGACGGCGTGCAACGCATGGCCGCGATCAGCGACAGCCTGAGCCCGCGTAAATCCATGGTGATGGGCACCCAGGGCCAGGTGGAAAACCTGCGCAAGATGCTGGTGGCCATGGTCGACGACGTGCGTGTCGCCTTGATCAAGTTGGCCGAACGCACGTGTGCGATCCGTGCGGTGAAGACCGCCGACGACGAAAAACGCAACCGCGTCGCCCGTGAAGTCTTCGACATCTACGCGCCACTGGCCCATCGCCTGGGTATCGGTCACATCAAGTGGGAACTGGAAGACCTGTCCTTCCGTTACCTCGAACCCGACCAGTACAAGCAGATCGCCAAGTTGCTCCACGAGCGGCGACTGGATCGCGAGCGGTTCATCAGCGACGTGATGAGCCAGCTGAAAAACGAATTGCAGGCCACTGGTGTCGATGCCGACATCAGCGGCCGGGCCAAGCACATCTATTCGATCTGGCGCAAAATGCAGCGCAAGGGCCTGGCATTCAGCCAGATCTATGACGTGCGCGCCGTTCGCGTGCTGGTGCCGGAAATGCGCGACTGCTACACCGCGCTCGGCATTGTCCACACCCTGTGGCGGCACATCCCGAAAGAGTTCGACGACTACATCGCCAACCCCAAGGAAAACGGCTACCGCTCGCTGCACACCGCCGTGATCGGGCCCGAGGGCAAGGTGCTGGAAGTGCAGATCCGTACCCACGCGATGCACGAAGAAGCCGAACTCGGCGTGTGCGCGCACTGGCGCTACAAGGGCACCGACGTCAAGTCCGGTTCCAATCACTACGAAGAGAAAATCTCCTGGCTGCGTCAGGTCCTCGAGTGGCACGAGGAACTGGGCGACATCGGTGGCCTGGCGGAACAGTTGCGGGTCGATATCGAGCCGGACCGGGTGTACATCTTCACCCCGGACGGTCACGCCATCGACTTGCCGAAGGGCGCGACGCCGCTGGACTTCGCCTACCGCGTACATACCGAAATCGGTCACAACTGCCGTGGCGCCAAGATCAACGGGCGCATCGTGCCGCTCAACTACAGCCTGCAAACCGGTGAGCAGGTCGAGATCATCACCAGCAAGCATGGCACCCCGAGTCGCGACTGGCTGAACCCGAACCTGGGTTACGTCACCACGTCGCGGGCCCGGGCGAAGATCGTCCACTGGTTCAAGTTGCAGGCTCGTGACCAGAACGTCGCGGCCGGTAAAACGCTGCTGGAGCGCGAACTCAATCGCCTCGGCCTGCCGGCGGTGGACTTCGACAAACTGGCCGACAAGGCCAATATGAAAACCGCCGAAGACCTGTTCGCCGCCCTCGGTGCCGGCGATTTGCGCCTGGCGCAACTGGTCAACCTGGCGCAGCAACTGGTCGAGCCGGAGCGCGGCAACGAACAGCTGGAACTGATTCCGCGCAAAGCCACCGGCTACAAACCGGGCAAGCGCGGCGATATCCAGATCCAGGGCGTTGGCAACCTGATGACCCAGATGGCCGGCTGCTGCCAGCCATTGCCGGGCGATGCCATCGTCGGTTACATCACCCAGGGCCGTGGCGTGAGCATTCACCGCCAGGACTGCGCTTCGGTGCTGCAACTGGCCGGACGCGAGCCTGAACGAATCATCCAGGTCAGTTGGGGGCCGGTGCCGGTGCTCACCTATCCGGTGGACATCGTCATCCGCGCCTACGACCGTTCCGGTTTGCTGCGTGACGTCTCGCAAGTGCTGCTCAACGAGCGGATCAACGTGCTGGCGGTCAACACCCGCTCGAACAAGGAGGACAACACCGCGTTGATGTCCCTGACCATCGAGATTCCGGGGCTGGATGCATTGGGACGTTTGCTGGGGCGGATTTCCCAGTTGCCGAACATCATCGAAACACGGCGTAACCGTACGCCGTGACGGGAGCGAGCTTTTACTGTAGGAGCGAGCATGCTCGCGAAGAGGGCGTGTCAGTCGACATCGATGTTGCCTGGTCTACCGCATTCGCGAGCAAGCCCGCTCCCACAGGGTTTTGTGGTGAGACATAAGTAATGACATACAGCCTTGAAGACCTGTTGCACCTGATGAACCGTCTGCGCGACCCGCAGTACGGTTGCCCGTGGGACATCAAGCAAACCTGGGCCACCATTGTCCCGCATACCCTTGAGGAAGCCTATGAAGTCGCCGATGCCATCGAGCGCGGTGACTTCGATCACGTGCAGGGTGAACTGGGCGACCTGCTGTTCCAGGTGGTTTATTACAGCCAATTGGCCCGGGAAGAGGGGCGCTTCGAGTTCGCCGGCGTGGTCGACAGCATCACCCGCAAGTTGATCCGCCGCCATCCCCATGTGTTCCCCACCGGAGATCTGTACGCACCGCTGGATGTACCGCGCCTGAGTGAAGAGCAGGTCAAGCAGCGTTGGGAAGAGATCAAGGCCGAGGAGCGCGCGGAGAAATCCGCTGCCCCCGAACAGCTGTCATTGCTCGATGATGTTCCGACGGCACTGCCGTCGCTGTCCCGCTCGGCAAAATTGCAGAAGCGCGCAGGGCAGGTTGGTTTCGACTGGCCGGACGCCTTGCCGGTACTGGATAAAGTCCGTGAAGAGCTGGATGAAGTGCTCGAGGCCATGTCGGAAAACGATCCCGAAGCTGTGGCCGATGAGATCGGCGACTTGCTGTTTTCCGTGGTCAATCTGGCGCGGCATCTCAAGGTTGATCCGGAAACCGCACTGCGTGGCGCCAACGGCAAGTTCGAACGACGTTTCCGTTTTATCGAACAGGCATTGCGCGACACCCATCGTCCCATGGAAGATTGCACCCTCGAAGAGTTGGACGCCTTGTGGGGCGAAGCCAAACGTCAGGAAAAGAATTTGCCCAGCTGCGGTTGAGCAGTGGCCCAAGTGAGTAATAAGCACCATGAGCATTTCCCTTCGCGACCAGTTGCTCAAAGCAGGGTTGGTCAACCAGAAGCAGGCCAAGCAGGTCAGCAAAGACAAGCAGAAACAACAACGCCTGGCCCACAAAGGCCAGATCGAGCTGGATGACTCCCAGCAGCGCGCGGCTCAGGAAGCCAAGGCCGAGAAGGTCAAGCGCGATCAGGAGCTGAACCGCCAACAGCAGGAGAAAGCCGAGGCGAAGGCTCGTGTCGCACAGATCAAGCAGTTGATCGAAGCCACGCGCCTGCCGAAGTTGACGACCGAGGACTACTACAACTTCGTCGACGACAAGAAGGTCAAGCGTCTCTCGGTCAACACCTTGATGCGCAACAAGCTCAGCAACGGTTCTCTGGCCATTGTCCATCACGCTGGCGGCTACGAAGTCATTCCGCGCGAAGCGGCGCTGAAGATTCAGGAGCGCGATCCACAGCGTATCGTGCAGATGAACGTGAAGACCGAAGAGGTCAGCGCCGAGGACGATCCGTACGCGGCCTACCAGATTCCAGATGATCTGATGTGGTAAGCCGTCAGCATCTGCGATAACGACAAACCCCGCTCATGGCGGGGTTTGTCGTTTTCAATGCGGCGGTTATACAGAGCGCGATTCCCGTTGCTGCTCCAGTGTTTCCAGTTCGGCCTTGTATTTGTGGGCTTCGGTCTCGGAGTGGAACATCCCGACCAGCAGGTCTTGTTGATGCACGTCCCAGATCCGGATACCGGCGGCTACACCCTCGTGGGATTTATGTGAATCGTCGCGTTCAGTTACTTTTACAGTCATCTGCTGGCTCCAATTTCTGTTATCTGCAGCAAGGCGTGTGCAGGACTCAGTTATAGGATTTGTTAGCCGGCTAAGTAAACGCGCGAAACCGGTAAAGATTCATTGCGAAATTCGCAACAGTGCTGCAGCCCGCTGAATCCGCGACATTCGGTCGCAGAGCGATGGGTTGCATGACAAAAGCTTCATGTTCGTTTGTTCCCCCTGTAGGAGCGAGCACGCTCGCGATGGACTCAAGAACACCGTGGGGAGTCAGGCTGCCCATGTCATCGTTGACGACCATCGCGAGCAGGGGGGGGCACAGGCAAAAAAACGCCCCGAACCAGTCGGGGCGTTTTCATGTGCGGCTCAGCGAGGAAGAGTTACTTGCCTGCCCAGCGCTTCAGCACCAGCGTGGCGTTGGTGCCACCGAAACCGAAGCTGTTGCTCATCACGGTATCGATCTTGGCGTTTTCCTGAGTCTTGGTCAGCACCGGCAGATCGGCCACTTCAGGGTCCAGTTCGTCGATGTTGGCGGAGCCGGCAATGAAGTTGCCTTCCATCATCAGCATGCAGTAGATCGCTTCGTGAACGCCGGCGGCGCCCAGGGAGTGACCCGACAGGCTCTTGGTGGAGCTGATGGCCGGGGCCTTGTCGCCAAACACTTCGCGCACGCCTTTCATTTCCGCGACGTCGCCGACCGGAGTCGAAGTGCCGTGGGTGTTCAGGTAGTCGATCGGAGTGTCGACGGTGGACAACGCCTGCTGCATGCAGCGGATCGCGCCTTCGCCGCTCGGGGCAACCATGTCGTAGCCGTCGGAAGTGGCGCCGTAGCCAACGATTTCTGCGTAGATCTTCGCGCCACGGGCCAGAGCGTGTTCCAGCTCTTCAACCACGACCATACCGCCACCGCCAGCGATGACGAAGCCGTCGCGGTCAGCGTCGTAGGCACGGGAAGCTTGTTCCGGGGTGTCGTTGCGCTTGCTGGACAGGGCGCCCATGGCGTCGAACAGGAACGACTGGCTCCAGTGTTCTTCTTCACCGCCGCCGGCGAACACGATGTCCTGCTTGCCCATCTGGATCTGTTCCATGGCTGTACCGATGCAGTGGGCACTGGTGGCGCAGGCAGAAGCGATGGAGTAGTTCAGGCCCTTGATCTTGAACGGGGTGGCCAGGCAAGCGGAAACGGTGCTGCTCATGGTCCGCGTCACACGGTATGGGCCGACACGCTTGACGCCTTTCTCGCGCAGGATGTCCAGCGCTTCCATCTGGTTCAGGGTGGAGGCACCACCGGAACCGGCGATCAGGCCGGTACGCGGGTTGGACACTTGCTCTTCGGTCAGGCCGGAGTCGGTGATGGCGTCCTTCATGGCCAGGTAGGCGTAAGCCGCCGCGTGGCCGACGAAGCGATAAATCTTGCGATCGATCAGTTCTTCAAGGTTGAGGTCGATGGAGCCGGAAACCTGGCTACGCAGACCCATTTCGGCATATTCCGGGTTGAACCGGATGCCAGGGCGGCTTGCACGCAGGTTAGCGGAGACGGTCTCTTTGTCATTGCCCAGGCAAGAAACGATGCCCAGACCAGTGATAACGACGCGGCGCATGCGGATAACCCTTAGAAGTTGTCAGTGGAGGTGAACACGCCGACCCGGAGGCCTTCGGCGGTGTAGATTTCGCGACCGTCGACAGTGACCGAACCGTCGGCGATGGCCAGGTTCAGCTTGCCCTTGAGGACGCGCTTGATATGAATGTTATAGGTGACTTTGCTGGCGGTCGGCAGGACCTGGCCGAAGAATTTCACTTCGCCCGAACCCAGCGCACGGCCACGGCCCGGCAGGCCTTGCCAGCCCAGGAAGAAGCCGACCAGTTGCCACATGGCGTCGAGGCCCAGGCAGCCTGGCATCACCGGATCGCCTTCGAAGTGGCAGGCGAAGAACCACAGGTCCGGATTGATATCCAGCTCGGCGACCAATTCACCTTTGCCGTACTTGCCACCTTCTTCGCTGATCAGGGTGATGCGATCAACCATCAGCATGTTCGGGGCGGGCAGTTGCGCGTTACCTGGGCCGAACAGCTCACCGCGACTGCAGCGCAGCAGGTCTTCCCGGGTAAAGGCGTTTTGTTTGGTCATGCGAGCTCCTCAATAGTCCCATGCGGCAGGTGGGGCAAATCTTCCCGGCCGATCGAAGCGTTCATGCCTCGAATCGGCAGCCTACTCATAGACTATTGCGTTGTAGTGAAAGTCACAGCACCAAGGACATGAATGTACACTTGTGCACTGAAATTATTATTCAAGCCCCTTTTCGGGCCTGTCGAGGTGCCTAAGACTGCCGCACTTTCGCCTTTCACGCCAGTCACAGATGGTCGAAAGGCCTGTACTACTGCACCCATCGTTGCAGAATTTGCTGCAGATCATTGCGTTTGAACGGCTTGGCCAGGTAATCGTTCATCCCCGCCGACAGACAGGCCTCGCGGTCGCCCTGCAAGGCGTTGGCGGTCAGGGCGATGATTGGCAGGTCGCTGCATCCGGGCAGGTTGCGGATTTGTCGGGTGGCCTCATAGCCATCGATGACCGGCAAGCGGCAATCCATCAGGATCGCTTCGAAAATCAGGCTCTCGGCGCTGCGTACCGCCTGCGCGCCGTCGGCGGCGACACTGACCTGGAAGCCCAGGCTGCGCAACATGGCTTCGATCACCGTCTGGTTGACCGGATTGTCTTCGACCAACAGCACATTGCGTCCTTCGCCGTCGCTGTTGCCGGTTTTCGCACGTGGGGGCAGCAGCGGCTGCGCCTGCTGGTGCAGCGCCAGGGGAATTTCCAGGGTGAACACCGAACCGCGGCCTTCCTCGCTCTGCGCGCGCAAGGTGCCCCCCATGCGTTCGGCGAGGGTGCGGGCAATGGGCAGGCCCAGCCCGGTGCCGCCGTAGCGCCTTGAAATGGAGCTGTCGGCCTGCTGGAAAGCGTTGAACATCAATTCCAGGCTGTGCGCCGGGATGCCAATGCCGCTGTCGCGCACGCTGCAGGTGAACCAGAGCAACTCGTGGTCCAGCGACTGCCACTGCGCCTCTATGGTGACGCGGCCCTGCTCGGTGAACTTCAGCGCGTTGCCAACCAGGTTGACCAGTATCTGCCGGATCCGCGTCGGGTCGCCCTTGACCTGCAAGCCGCGCATGTCGTCGGGGATCATTTGTTGCAGGTCGAGGCCGCGTTGCGCGGCACTGTGCTGGAACGACTGGGCGCAACTGCCGATCAGGTCGGCGAGATTGAACGCAATGTGTTCCAGTTCCAGCTCCGAACGTTCGATCCGCGAGAAGTCGAGAATATCGTTGATGACCTTGAGCAGGTGCTCGGTGGATTCCGAGGCCAGCGCTGCGTACTCCACCTGCTCCTCGGTCATGTCGGTGGTTTCCAGCAACTGCAGCATGCCCAGTACGCCATTCATCGGAGTGCGCAGTTCATGGCTCATCATGGCGAGGAACTCGGATTTGGCGTTGTTGGCCTTTTCCGCCTCTTCGCGGGTCTGGATCAACTGTGCCATGGCCTGATGCTGTTCGCGGCTGGCCTGCTCGAGGCCGCTGGCGAGGTTGTTGATGTGTTGCGACAGCGCCCCCAGCTCGGTGTCATCGACAATGGGCAGCGGTGTTTTGTAGTCGCCGGCCTGGAGCGCCTTGACGGCATTGCCGATATCGCGGATCGGTTGCGACAGGCTGCCCGCCAGACGCCGGGCCACGATGAAGGTAAACAGCAGGGCAAACAACGCCAGAATGGCGGCCTTGAGCACGATCTCCTGTTGACGCCGGCTGAAGGAGTCGTCGGACAGCCCGACGATCACCCGGCCGAGGTAGTCCTCGGTGGGCGGCGCCGTGGCGGTTTTGCTGCTTTGGAAAAAGTCATTGTGCAACGCGATTCGCTGGAGCCGTATGGGAGCCTGGAACACTTCGAGTTGTTGTGCGCGATTTTGGTGTTCGTTGGGTTGTTCGACGTACACCAGTACCCGGTTGGCGCTGTCCTGGATTTCCAGAAAACTCACGTTGGGCGTGGCCAGCGTCGCCTTGAGCAAGGTTTCGAGTACTTCGCTGTTGCCCGATATCACCCCGTATTCGGTGGCGGGGGCCAGTTGATTGGCGATCAATTGGCCGGTGTGAGTGATTTCCTGACGCAGATCCTGGATGCGCACGAACGTGAAGAAGCTGATCAGCAACAAGGTCAGCAGCAGGGCAGGGCCGAGGCTGATGAGTTGGGTGCGGGTGTTGATGTCCCAGCGACGGCGCAGGTTCATGGGCGGCGTTCTCCTTCAGCCAGCAATGTGGCGACAGACGCTTCGTTGATCTGTTCGATGCCCAGGGAACGCGCCACTTGCGGATTGCTCGCAACCTTGAATCGATGGGGATACTGCGAGCGCGGCCAGGTGGCCGGTGGCCGGTCGAGCAATGCATCGAGGACTGCCAGCCAGTCGCTCTGGTCGCTGTAGGTGCTGGCCAGGCTCCCGGCCTTGACGAAGCTCGCGTTGGGGCCGATCAGTGCCATTTGACGTGAGTAGCTGCTCAGCAGCAGGTTCTTGACGGTTTGCGGGTTGTACAGGTCGGTGTCGTCCAGGCCCAGCAACACGTCGCTGCTTTTCAGCAGGGCCTGTAACGGGCGACTGTCGTGAATGTTTTCCCAGCGCTGGGTGACCACCTCAAGCCCCAGGGGGAGGGCGGCCTGACGCAGCTCATTCAGCAGGAATTCGCTGTGGGTGTCGTAGAGCACGCCGATGCGTTTGGCTTGTGGCAAAAGCGTGCGGGTCAAGCGCAGCTGGCGGTCCGGCGGTGGATCGCTCCATAGCAGGCAAAGGCGCGCCGGCAATGAGTTGTTCAAGCGTTGCCGGGCTTGCAGGCGGCTGATGCGCAGCACCAGTGTCGCCGGGCCCTGGGCGTCCTGCAGGCGCCAGTCAAGGCTGGGCAGGTCGAGGAGAATCAAACGGATATTTTCCGGCAGCTTGTCCGGTATCGGCAAACTGGCCAGTGCCTGGAATCGCACGTTGTCATTTGGTCGCAACTTGCCCAGGGCTTGGGTAAATGCTCTCACGCCAGGGCTGTCTTCGGCTCCCGTGAGCAATATCTCGGCCGCGTTGCCGGTCCGGCTGCCAAGCATGCTGGTAAACAACAGACAAAGCACGGCCAGCAGCCGGCCCAGGGGCGGCATTCTGCAGGCCGGACGAGACGGCATCTTAAAGTTCCAGCTCCGCGCTGAAATACATCACGTGGCTCTGGTCATAATTGTTGTCGATGAAGGTGTCCGGCTGATTGTCCAGGCGCTGCTGGAGCACCCCGGCCAATTCCAGGCTGGCCTTGCCCAAGATAATACGTTTGGCGATGCGCGCATCGACCCGTTCGAAGCGGTAGCCGTTGAGCGCGTCATCGCCATAGTAGAAAAGCGCACTGTTCCAGCCTTGTCCCCAATCCCGCAGCCATCCGGCGGAGCCGCTGTTGCGTGCAGTCTGCCTGGCATCCAGCGGGTTGCTGGCGTCGACATCGACGTAGGCATAGGTCAAGCGCAGGCGATCGAGGCTGCCGAGATGCCAGTCGAGCTGGGTTTCGGCGCCCGAAAAGCGCGCTTTGTTGGCGTTGCTTGCGATGTACTGATTGTTGCGCAGCGGTTCGCTGATCATGCCGGTGATTTCGTCGTGGAACAGCTTCACGTCGAGCGCCAGTCCCGGGTCGGGGAAGTAGCCGTTGTAGCCCAGCTCCCGGGAGCGCATGCGCTCTTGATCGAGGTCGCCTGGGCCACGGGTCTTGACGAAATAACGGGCGCTGGACTGGCCAAAGGCACCGGGCTTGAGGTTGGTGACCTGATAACTCCAGTTGACGTTGTTCTCGAACATGTCCGGGGAACGGATGGCCTCGGAGTACACCGCGCGCAAGCCGTGGCGCGGGTTGATCAGGTAGTTCACTGCCATGCGCGGTGTCAGCGAACTGCCAATCAACCGGGTGTCCTCGAACATGGCACCGCCCTGCAGCAGCCAGTGTTCGCTGGCGCGCCACTCGAACTGGCCGAACACCCGCCAGATGGTGTCATCGAGGGTGCCGTTGAAGTAAGTCTCGGAATCCGCCCGGTCGTAACGAAGGTTCATCCCGCTGACCAGTCTCAGGTTGTCGGCAAGGCTCAGAGTGTCCTGCAGTTCGAGGTCGTAGCGCGACTCCCGGGTGCTCTGGTCGATGTCACCGCAAACGGTCTGGCTCGCGCCATTGCGCCATTGATCGAGTACCTGGTTGGCCAGCGCCTGCTCGACGGGTGTGCCGGCCGGTGCGCCACGGTCGACGAAGCGTGTGATGTTGCGGGCCAGGCGTTCGGTGTAGTTGGGATTCAATTGCCAGAGTTCGGTCAGTTGCGGGCTGAACGACACTTCCGCGTCGCAGGCGCGCCAGGTTTGCTGGCGATCCCAGTGTTGTGCCGAACCCTGGATATAGAGGCTGTGCTCGGGATTGATGTCAAGGTTCCAGCGCAACGAGCCGGCGTAGTCCTTGGCGGTGACGTCGGAGTCGTCGCCCGCGCGGGTAATGCCCGGGAACACCGGTCGGTAGGTATAGGGCCGCTGGTTGGTGCCGTCCTTGGCGTTCAATTGCCAATCGAGGCTTTGCCGTTCGTCGAGGCTCTGGCTGACGGCCAGGTTGAATCGATCGAGACGGCGGCTGTCGTGGTAATCGGCACCGGTGCGGTTGCTGTCGAAGCCGTCGTCTTGCTGGCCGGACAGGGACAGGCGCATGTCTCCATCCTCCCAGCCCACACCCTGGCTGGCATAAAAGTCGTCGATGCCACGTTGGCCCCGGGTGACCTTGATGCGCGTGCCGTGACTGTCGGCTGGCCGCCGGGTGATGACGTTGACCACGGCCATCAGGGCGTTGGCGCCATAGCTGACGGTATTCGGCCCGCGAAAGACCTCGATGCGCTCGATGTCTTCCATGGCCACCGGAATATCGCTCCAGTCGACGGTGGCCAGGCCGGCGCGATACACCGAACGCCCGTCGATCAGCACTTGCATGCGTCGCGCTTCAGTCGCGTTGGTGCCGTGATAGTTCACCGCCGCCTGGTTGCCGCTGATGTTGCCGACCATCATCCCCGGTACCAGGCGCAGCAGTTCGCTGATGTCGCGGGCACCGCTGGCGTGGATCAGGGCGCTGTCGATCACGGTCATGCTTCCCGGCACTGCCGCCGGTGACTGCTTCAGGCGTGTGGCCGTGAGCACTTGCGGCAGCGGTTCGCTGTCCAGGAACAGGTCGTCGGCCAGCAATGGCGAGCTGAAAACCAGCGCCAGTACCAGCGGAGAATGCGGTGAAGGAACACCCGGAGACACAACACATCCCAGTCAGTGATTGATGGCGCGCATGTTAACCGAGCCGAGTGACTTTTCCATTCACGATGCCTGCATTTTCCTCGGCTTTATTGGTCTTGTTCCTACAGGTAGCTGTATTTGATGTCGGGGCTGTCCGCCGATGGACTGCCCCGTATAATGCTGAAATCGCCACTGGTATGGATTAACGGATTGCATATGACTGAACAGCACCCGATTGCGGTCCTGGGAGGCGGAAGTTTTGGAACCGCCGTGGCTAATCTGCTGGCCGAGAATGGGCATCAGGTCCTGCAGTGGATGCGTGACCCCGAACAGGCCGAGGCCATTCGGGTCAATCGCGAAAACCCGCGCTACCTCAAAGGCATCAAGATTCTGCCTGGCGTCACGGCGGTCACCGACCTGCAAGCCACACTGGATGCCTGTGACCTGTGTTTTGTCGCATTGCCTTCCAGCGCGCTGCGTTCGGTGCTGGTGCCGCACGCCGAACGCTTGACCGGCAAAATGCTGGTGAGCCTGACCAAAGGCATCGAAGCCCACACGTTCAAGCTGATGAGCGAGATTCTCGAAGAGATCGCGCCGCAAGCGCGCATCGGCGTCCTGTCCGGCCCCAACCTGGCCCGTGAGATCGCCGAACACGCACTGACCGCCACGGTGGTCGCCAGTGAAGACGAAGAATTGTGCCAGCAGGTTCAGGCCGCGCTGCATGGCCGTACCTTTCGTGTGTACGCCAGCGCCGATCGTTTCGGCGTGGAGTTGGGCGGGGCGTTGAAAAACGTCTACGCGATCATCGCCGGCATGGCGGTGGCAATGGGCATGGGGGAAAATACCAAGAGCATGCTGATCACCCGGGCATTGGCGGAAATGACCCGCTTTGCGGTGAATCAGGGCGCCAACCCGATGACCTTCCTGGGGCTGGCGGGCGTGGGCGATCTGATCGTGACCTGTTCGTCACCCAAGAGCCGCAACTATCAGGTCGGATTCGCTCTCGGGCAGGGCCTGAGCCTGGACGAGGCCGTCACGCGCCTGGGCGAAGTCGCCGAGGGGGTCAACACCCTTAAAGTGCTCAAGGCCAAGGCCCAGGAGGTTGGCGTTTACATGCCGCTGGTCGCCGGGTTGCATGCGATCCTCTTCGAAGGCCGCACGCTGGAGCAGGTCATTGGTCTGCTGATGCGTGGCGAGCCGAAAACCGACGTCGACTTTATTTCCACCAGCGGTTTCAACTAATCACGCTTGCCAGAAAAGCAGGGAGTTGTACATGAACGATCCAAAAGTAGAAGACAAATACGAGTCCATCCTGCTGCGCGCGTTGTGGATGGTCGTCTTCGTGCTGGTGTGGCAAGTGGCGCAGTTCATCCTAGGCGCCGTCGTGCTGGTGCAGTTGATCTATCGTTTGTTCTATGGCGCCCCGAGCGCCAGCCTGATGAATTTCGGCGACAGCCTGAGCCAGTTTCTGGCGCAGATCGGTCGTTTCGGCAGCTTTCACAGCGACCAGAAGCCCTGGCCGTTCGCCGACTGGCCGACGCCGCGTACGCCGGACGGTGAAGCGCCGCATGTCGTGGCGCCGGCACCGCACCCGGCCCGAGATGAGGAACCCAAGCTATGAAACTCTGGGTGTTGCGCCATGGTGAAGCTGTACCACACGGCTCTCGTCCCCACGATTCGGAGCGGGAACTGACGGAAAACGGTCGCATGGAAGTGTTGAAAATCGCCGCAGAGCTGGTGGGGCAGCAGCTGATCGGCATTTACGCCAGTCCCTACCTGCGAGCGCAGCAAACAGCGCAACTGGTACGAGAGGCATTGGGTTTCGAACCGGAAATCCGCACCGTCGAGTGGCTGACACCGGACACCGAGCCGGACAAGGTGGCCGAACAGATGGTCGCGGTAAGCAACGTGTTGCTGGTCAGTCACAACCCGCTGGTGGGTAACTTGCTGAGCTACCTGCAACATGGCGCAGGATATCCCCCGGAGAGACTCAGCACCGCCGGCCTGGCCGAACTCAAGGGCGAGGAACTGCTGGTCGGTTCGATGACGCTCGACAGCATCAAGCACCCTTAGCCAGCCTTTTCAAAAGACACTGCTTGATCTGAAGGTGGCACCGAACACTGTGGGAGCCTGCTCGCGATAGCGCCAAGTCAGCCGACACCCATGTTGAATGTTCGTCCGCCATCGCGAGCAGGCTCGCTCCCACAGGTATGAGAAGTTTTGTATGAAATAGTCAACCAAGCACTTGCTTGGTTGACTACGCTTGCTCCAGACCAAAAAAAACAGGAGCGAGTCATGTCTGCTGCTTTTCGTTTGCCACTGGACGTTTTCTACGAGCGTGAGGCCCGCCATCCCCGCCAGCGCTTTCTGGTCCAGCCTGTCGGAGGCGGTCAGGTCGAGACCTTGACCTGGGCGGACGTTGGTCATCAGGCCCGTTGTGCGGCCAATTGGTTGCGAGCGCGGGAGCTGCCACAGGGCAGCCATATCGCCCTGATCTCGAAGAACTGTGCCCACTGGATCATTGCCGACCTGGCGATCTGGATGGCCGGGCATGTGTCGGTGCCGTTGTACCCCAACCTCACCGCCGAGTCGGTTTCTCAGGTGCTTGAACACTCGGAAGCGGCGCTGGCGTTCATCGGCAAGCTCGACGACTGGCCTGGCATGTCCCGCGGCGTCAGCCCCGAACTGCCGACCATCAGTCTGCCCCTGCATCCGCCGGGGACGTTCGATTTCAGTTGGGCCGACCTGCAACACAGCTCGCCGATCCAGGACGATCCCAAACCCGCCGCCGATCAACTGGCAACCATCATTTACACTTCCGGCACCACCGGCATGCCCAAAGGCGTGATGCACAGCTTCGGCAACCTGGGGTTCGCCACCACGCGTGGCACTGCGTTGTTCGGACTCAACGAGTCGGACCGACTGCTGTCCTATTTGCCGCTTTGCCACGTTGCCGAGCGGATGTTCGTCGAACTGGCGTCGATCTATACCGGCCAAACGGTGTTTTTCGCCGAGAGCCTCGATACGTTCCTGACTGATTTGCAGCGTGCGCGCCCGACCGCTCTGTTTGGCGTGCCGCGCATCTGGACCAGGTTCCAGATGGGCGTGTACAGCAAGATCCCGGCAAAACGTCTCGACTTCCTGCTGGGCTTGCCGATCATCGGCAAACGGGTCGGGCATAAGGTCCTTGTCGGCTTGGGGCTGGATGCGTTGCGCATTGCGCTGTCCGGCGCTGCACCGGTGCCGCAGAGCCTGTTGCTGTGGTACCGCAAACTGGGCCTGGACGTGCTGGAGGTCTACGGCATGACAGAGAGCTGCGGCTATTCCCACATCGGTATGCCGGGCCAGAACAAACCGGGCTGGATCGGCAAGCCGTGCCCGGAAGTCGAAGTGCGGATCGCCGAGACAGGGGAGGTCATGGTGCGCAGTGGCGCGACCATGCTCGGCTATTTCAAGGAGCCGGAAAAAACCGCCGACACCATTACCGAGGACGGCTTCCTGCGCACTGGCGACAAGGGCGAGGAGGACGCCGAGGGCAATCTGCGCCTGACCGGTCGCCTGAAGGAAATCTTCAAGACCAGCAAAGGCAAGTACGTGGCGCCGGCACCGATCGAAAATCGTCTGGCCGTGCATTCGCGCATCGAGCAGGTCTGCGTGGTGGGCGATGGCTTGAGTGCACCACTGGGGTTGTGCGTGTTGTCGGCGGTCGGCCAGCAGGATGCCGGTGGGGCCGCGCGCGCCGGTTTGCATTCGAGCCTGGAAAAACTGCTGGAGGAGGTCAATGGCGCCCTCGACAAGCATGAACGACTGAGGGGGCTGGTGGTGGTCAAGGACAGTTGGGCCGTGGAAAACGGCTTTCTCACCCCGACCCTGAAGATCAAGCGCAACGTGATCGAAGCCGCTTACGGTGAGCGCTTTGAAGAATGGAGCGAGCGCAGCGAAGCGGTGCTGTGGCAGGATTGATCCACGAACAATACCAACAAGGAAACTCTGCGATGAGCCTGTGGCGCACCACCCCAAACATCGAACAGTTGAACGCATTCCAGAAAAACACCATCGGCGAACTGCTGGACATCCGATTCGAAGCTGTCGACGACGAATCCCTGACTGCCAGCATGGTCATCGACCATCGCACCCATCAGCCTTACGGCTTGCTGCATGGCGGCGCCTCGGTGGTGCTGGCCGAGTCGGTCGGCTCCATGGCCAGCTTCCTGTGCATCGATTCCAGCAAATTCTATTGCGTGGGCCTGGAAATCAACGCCAACCATTTGCGTGGCCTGCGAAGCGGGCGGGTGACGGCGGTGGCCAAGCCGATCCACATCGGCCGTACGACCCATGTCTGGGACATTCGCCTGACCAGTGATGAGGGCAAGGCCAGTTGCGTGTCGCGGCTGACCATGGCGGTGGTACCGTTGGGGGAGAACCCGCCCACGCGCTGAAATCAGGCCATTGCTTTGACCGGACTGTCACTGTTCCTGTCAGTTACGGTCATTGCTGGAGGACGTGGTCTTGCGGACAATCAACACCTGTTCTCGCTCATGGATTTGCAGGTATGTCGCAACAGATCTTTTTCGCCCACGCCAATGGTTTTCCTTCGGGGACCTACGGCAAGTTATTTGCGGCGCTGGCACCCGAGTTTCAGGTGACGCATCTGGAGCAGCACGCCCACGACCCGCGTTTCCCGGCGGACGACAACTGGTACAACCTGGTGGATGAACTGATCCATCACCTGCAACAACAGGCCGAGCCCGTGTGGGGCGTCGGTCACTCCTTCGGTGGCGTGTTGCACCTGCATGCGGCCTTGCGTTGCCCCGAGTTGTATCGCGGGGTGGTGATGCTCGACTCGCCAGTGCTGACCCGAACCGATCGCTGGGTCATCCGCGCGGCCAAGCGTTTCGGTTTCATCGACCGCTTGACCCCGGCCGGGCGTACCCTGGGCCGCCGTGAAGAGTTCGCCGACCTGGACAGCGCGCGGAAATATTTCGCCGGCAAAACCCTGTTCCGCGGCTTCGACCCGGAGTGCTTCGATGCCTACCTGCAACATGGCTTGCATCAGGTCGACGACAAGCTTCGCCTGCGATTCGACCCGGCCACGGAAATCAGCATCTATCGCGGCGTGCCGCATACCAGTCCGGGCAGCACCCGGCAGTTGCAGGTGCCGCTGGCAGTGGTTCGCGGGCACAGCAGCCGTGTGGTGATGCGCCATCACGCCAGTTCGGTCGATCGCCTGCCATTGGGGGAGTCGTTGACCATGCCCGGCGGCCACATGTTTCCGCTCGAGCGTCCCCTGGATACCGCTGAAATGCTCAAGGGCCTGTTCCATCGCTGGGACGGTCGTCGACAACAGGATTGCGCATGAGCCACGTCGTCGAAGAGGTCCGCCTGAGCCTGCCGCACATCGAGCTGGCGGCGCACCTGTTCGGTCCCGAAGAGGGCTTGCCGGTCATTGCCCTGCATGGCTGGTTGGACAACGCCAACAGCTTTGCCCGTCTGGCACCCAAACTCAAAGGTCTGCGCATCATCGCGCTGGACATGGCCGGTCATGGTCATTCCGGGCATCGCCCGCCGGGAGCCGGTTACGCCATGTGGGACTACGCCCACGATGTGCTGCAGGTTGCCGAACAGCTTGGATTGCGCAGATTTGCGCTGATGGGGCATTCAATGGGTGCCATCGCTTCGCTGATCATCGCCGGGTCGCTGCCCGAGCGGGTCACCCACCTGGCGTTGATCGACGGCATCATTCCTCCTACGGACAAAGGTGAAAACGCTGCCGAGCGCATGGGCATGGCCCTGCAGGCGCAACTGGATCTGCGGGAAAAGCGCAAACCGGTCTATGACACCCTCGACCGTGCCATCGAAGCGCGCATGAAGGGCCTGGTGGCGGTCAGCCGCGAGGCCGCTGAACTGCTGGCGCAGCGTGGTCTGATGCCGGTACCGGGCGGTTACACCTGGCGCACCGACAATCGCCTCACGCTGCCATCGCCGCTGCGTCTTACCACTGAACAGGCCATGGCCTTCGTCCAGCGGGTCAAATGTCCTGCAACGCTGGTGGTTGCCGCCGACGGCATGCTCGCCAAACACCCGGAGTTGCTGGAGCGTCTACCCTTTAGCCGGGAACAACTGCCAGGCGGTCACCATTTGCACCTGAACAACGAGGCCGGTGCCGATCTTGTCGCAGACTGTTTCAATCGGTTCTTCGCCATTCCTTGACTTGCGCCGGGCAACTGTCGAGGCTTGGCGGGTTGAAAAGGGAGACAACCATGATAGATCTCTACACCGCTGCGACCCCGAATGGCCACAAGGTCTCTATCGTGCTCGAGGAGCTCGGCCTGCCCTACAGGGTGCATGCCTTGAGTTTCGACAAAAAGGAGCAGAAGTCCGCGGACTTCCTCAAGATCAACCCCAATGGCCGGATTCCGGCGATTGTCGACCGCGCCAACGGCGATTTCGCCGTGTTCGAATCCGGCGCCATCCTGATTTACCTCGCTGAACAGACCGGTAAACTGATGCCTCGTGACCCGAAGGGGCGTTCGGTGGTATTGCAGTGGCTGATGTTCCAGATGGGAGGCATCGGCCCGATGCAGGGGCAGGCCAACGTGTTCTTCCGCTACTTTCCGGAAAAGCTCCAGGGCGCCATCGACCGCTATCAGCATGAAACCCGTCGCCTCTACGAAGTGCTCGACACGCGTTTGCAAAGCGTGGAATTTCTCGCCGACGAGTACAGCATTGCCGATATCGCCACCTTTCCGTGGGTGCGTGGTTACGAGTGGTCGGGCGTCTCGGTGGAGGGCTTGACGGCGTTGCAACGCTGGATGGCCACCCTGGAAGCCCGGCCGGCAGTGCAGCGTGGCCTGCAGGTACCGCAACGTGCCGATGAAGCCAGTGTCATCAAGGGCGCCCAGGCCATGCTGATCCGATGAGCCTGTCCATGCGATCACTCAGTTTGCTGGTGCTGTGCAGTTTCAGTCCCTTGTTGTTCGCCGCCGATGTTCCGGGCAGTCAGGACCTCCCGATAGTGCCGCGCATGGTCGATGCCCAGATTGTCGACTATCGCCCTGCCGCCGAGCTGGAGCGGATCTACCCCTTGGGCTCGATTCGCAAGATCAGTGGTCAGTTGCGTTTCGACGGTCAGGTCAATGCCCGCGGCAACGTCACATCGGTGACCTACGAGTTGCCACCTGAGCATTCCTCCATCGAGGCGTTTACCGCTGCCCGCGAAGCTCTGCAAAAGCAGGACGCCGGGCTGCTCTTCTGGTGCCAGGCGCGCGATTGCGGCGAGAGCAGCCTCTGGGCCAATCAAGTCTTCGGCAACGCCAAGCTGTATGGTGCCGACGATCAACAAGCCTACTTGCTGCTGCGACTTGCGGCGCCACGGGATAACACACTCGTCGCGCTGTACAGCATCACCCGCGGCAATCGCAAAGCCTACCTGCATGTCGAGCAGTTCGAGGCCTCGGCACCGCTGGGCGAGTTGTTGCCCACCTCCGCGACCTTGCTGCGTGAACTCAAGAGCACCGGCGAGCTCGATTTTTCCACGCTCGACAGTGCGCCTGACGAGACCTGGCTACGCCTTGTTTCTCGCGGACTGAATCTGGACACCACTTTGCGGGTCAGTATTTCCGGAGCCAACGCCGAAGCCTGGCGTCAGGCCCTGATTGGCCAGGGCGTACGCGCCGCGCGGATGGAAACCGGCAGTGTCGAGGGCTCTGGCCTGCACATCGAGCTTTTACGATAGCTGTAGCGGGCGAGCGTGTTTGCGGTGTTCGCCTACTCTTTTGCTGACTGACTTTTTCGAGACTTTTGATGATCAATAACGATCGCCTGTTGGTGCAGATCCTGCTCGTGGTGCTGTTTGGTGCGAGCTTCTGGGTGATGGCGCCGTTCTGGTCGGCGATGTTCTGGGGCGCGGTCCTGGCATTTGCCAGTTGGCCACTGATGCGCCTGCTGACCCGTTCCCTCAATGGCCGCGAATCTCTGGCGGCGGCATTGCTGACGCTGGGCTGGATGGTGCTGGTAGCGGCGCCGCTGGTGTGGCTGGGTTTCAATCTCGCCGACCATGTTCGCGATGCCACGGCATTCATCAAGGATGCGCAGGTCGAGGGGCTTCCCGAAGCACCGGTGTGGCTGGGTTCGATTCCCTTTGTGGGCGAGCGGCTGGTCGGGATCTGGAACAGCATCGATGAGCAGGGCGCGGCGATGATGGTGTCGCTCAAGCCTTATCTGGGGCAGGTGGGTAACTGGTTGCTGGCGCGCAGCGCACAGATCGGCGGCGGTATCCTCGAGCTGACCCTGAGCATCGTCTTCGTGTTCTTTTTCTATCGTGACGGACCGCGCCTGGCGGCGTTTGTCCACACGTTGCTGGAACGGCTGATCGGTCAACGGGCCGGCTATTACATTGAGCTGGTGGCGGGCACGGTACAGCGGGTAGTGAACGGTGTGATCGGCACCGCGGCGGCCCAGGCGCTCCTTGCGCTGATCGGGTTCCTGATTGCCGGCGTGCCGGGTGCATTGGTGCTTGGCATCGTGACGTTCATGCTCAGCCTGATCCCGATGGGCCCGCCGCTGGCATGGGTTCCTGCGACTGCGTGGCTGGCCTGGAAAGGCGAGTACGGGATGGCCATATTCCTCGGGATCTGGGGCACATTCGTCATCAGCGGAGTCGACAACGTGCTCAAGCCGTACCTGATCAGTCGTGGCGGTAACCTGCCGTTGGTCATTGTGCTGCTTGGGGTGTTTGGCGGCCTGATCGCCTTTGGCTTTATCGGCCTGTTCATTGGTCCGACATTGCTGGCCGTGGCCTACAGCCTGTTGATCGACTGGAGCAGGACTCAGGCGCGGGGCGAAGATCGCCGGCCCTGATGCGCCAGGCGCCCTGGCCCGCTGAAGGACAGTGGGCTTTTTGTTGCGGCGCGGGGCTTCATCGCGAGCCTGTCGTGTGTGGTTCGAACTCGACACAATCGCCCCGAGGGCTAGTCTTGCCGGAGCCGTCGCGACGATTTACCGATCATCGGGTCCCGCAGCGGCGCTGGTTCCGCTACAATGCGCGCCGATTTCGACTTGCCTGAGAGCTCACTCATGTCCGCCTGCCAGACTCCTATCATCGTCGCCCTGGATTTCCCTACCCGTGACGCCGCACTGAAGCTGGCCGATCAGTTGGACCCGAAGCTGTGCCGGGTCAAAGTCGGCAAGGAGCTGTTCACCAGTTGCGCCTCGGAAATCGTCGGCACCCTGCGCGACAAGGGTTTCGAAGTGTTCCTGGACCTCAAGTTCCACGACATTCCGAACACCACCGCGATGGCCGTGAAGGCCGCTGCGGAAATGGGCGTGTGGATGGTCAACGTGCATTGCTCCGGTGGCCTGCGCATGATGGCAGCGTGCCGTGAAGTGCTGGATCAGCGTACTGGCCCGAAACCGCTGCTGATCGGCGTGACCGTGTTGACCAGCATGGAGCGTGAAGATCTGGCAGGTATCGGGCTGGACATCGAGCCGCAAGAGCAGGTGCTGCGCTTGGCCGCCCTGGCGGAAAAAGCCAGGATGGACGGCCTGGTGTGCTCGGCCCTGGAAGCCCAGGCGCTGAAATCGGCGCATCCGTCGCTGCAACTGGTGACTCCGGGGATTCGTCCGGCGGGCAGCGCACAGGACGATCAGCGCCGCATCCTCACTCCACGCCAGGCGCTGGAGGCCGGCTCAGACTACCTGGTGATCGGCCGTCCGATCAGCCAGGCCGCGGATCCGGCCAAGGCACTGGCCTCGGTAGTGGCCGAACTCGCCTGATCTGACACCGCAGAACCCATTGTGGGAGCGAGCCTGCTCGCGAATACGGAATGTCAGTCAACATTGATGTCGGCTGACTCTCCCTCTTCGCGAGCAGGCTCGCTCCCACATTGGTTTTGGGGTGACTTCAAATACCGGCTTAAACCTTCAACACCAACTTCCCGAAATTCTCGCCGCTGAACAATTTCATCAGCGTCTCCGGGAAAGTCTCCAGTCCTTCGACGATGTCTTCCTTGCTCTTGAGCTGCCCCTTGGCCATCCAGCCGGCCATTTCCTGGGCGGCGCTGGCGTATTGGGCGGCGTAGTCCATCACCACAAAACCTTCCATGCGCGCGCGGTTGACCAGTAGCGACAGGTAGTTGGCCGGTCCCTTGACTGCTTCCTTGTTGTTGTACTGGCTGATGGCGCCGCAAATCACCACCCGCGCCTTCATGTTCAGGCGGCTCAACACCGCGTCGAGAATGTCGCCGCCGACGTTATCGAAGTATACGTCGACGCCTTTCGGGCACTCGCGCTTGAGACCGGCGAGGACGTCTTCGCTCTTGTAGTCGATCGCACCATCGAAACCCAGTTCGTCGATCAGGAACTTGCACTTGTCCGCACCGCCGGCGATGCCGACGACACGGCATCCCTTGATCCTGGCAATTTGCCCGGCGATGCTGCCCACGGCCCCTGCCGCGCCCGACAGCACCACGGTGTCACCGGCCTTCGGAGCGCCGACGTCGAGCAGGGCGAAGTACGCCGTCATTCCGGTCATGCCCAGTGCCGACAAATAACGCGGAAGGGGGGCCAGTTTCGGATCAACCTTGTAGAAACCTCGCGGCTCACCGAGGAAAAAGTCCTGCACGCCCAGGGCGCCGTTGACGTAATCGCCCACGGCGAACCCCGGATTGTTCGAGGCAATGACTTTGCCCACACCCAAGGCGCGCATGACTTCGCCGAGTCCGACCGGTGGGATGTAGGACTTGCCCTCGTTCATCCAGCCACGCATGGCCGGGTCCAGGGACAGGTATTGGTTTTCGACCAGGATCTGACCCGCCGCGGGCTCGCCGACCGGTACTTCCTGATAGGTGAATGTCTCACGGGTCGCCGCGCCCACCGGGCGTTTGGCGAGCAGGAATTGGCGATTGGTCTGGGAGGTCATGGCAGGCACTCAAGATGAATGAAGCTTTGTTGATAGCCCGTCAGCGACGATGCCGCAAGTTCGGCTGATGCGGCGAATGCACGTTGATCCAGTGCAGTGATAGTTGGTACGGCGGTTCCATCACTGCAACTCATGGGGGCTCAACCGGAGTCCTGATAGTGCTGCCGTGTTCAAGACCTCCATGGCTAGACTGGCCCTACGCGATTCCCCGCTTTCTTCTCTTCGAGGACATAACAATGAGCATGACGTTTTCCGGCCAGGTGGTTGTGGTGACAGGCGGGGCGGCTGGCATTGGCCGTGCGACCGCCCAGGCATTCGCCGCCGAAGGCCTTAAGGTCGTAGTGGCCGATATGGACACGGCGGGCGGCGAGGGCACGGTGGCGCTGATTCGTACGGCCGGTGGCGAAGCGACCTTCGTGCGTTGCAACGTTACCCTGGAAAACGATGTGAAAAACCTGATGGATGAGGTGATCAACGCCTACGGTCGTCTTGACTATGCCTTCAACAACGCCGGCATCGAAATCGAGAAAGGCAAGCTGGCCGAAGGAACCGTCGACGAATTCGACGCGATCATGGGCGTCAACGTCAAAGGCGTCTGGCTGTGCATGAAATACCAGTTGCCGTTGCTGCTGGCGCAAGGGGGCGGTGCGATCGTCAATACGGCATCGGTGGCCGGCCTTGGGGCGGCGCCGAAAATGAGCATCTATGCAGCCTCCAAACATGCGGTGATCGGCCTGACCAAATCGGCGGCCATCGAGTACGCGAAGAAAAAAATCAGGGTCAACGCCGTATGTCCGGCGGTGATCGACACCGATATGTTCCGTCGCGCTTATGAGGCCGATCCGAAAAAAGGCGAGTTCGCCAACGCCATGCATCCGGTCGGTCGCATCGGCAAGGTCGAAGAGATCGCCAGCGCGGTGCTGTATCTGTGCAGCGATGGCGCGGCGTTCACCACGGGGCACTCATTGGCCGTGGACGGTGGTGTAACAGCGTTCTGAAGCTGCGCATCGTTACTGAAGCAATAGTTACAACCTGTGTGCGAGCCTGCTCGCGAAGAGGACGTATCAGTCGACGTTGATATCGGCTGACACACCGCTTTCGTCGGAACACCGCCCGGAGCAGGCTCGCTCCCATTGTTTTCTGGTTCCGTCAGCGGATCGGGCAATGTGTTTCAAATGATTGGAACAAAGGGTTTTGGCGGCGTTGTCGCACATGCCTGCGAATGCTCCTGTGATTAACTGCTTCTCGCAAAATCAACAGGAGTTTGCTTGCTCATGGAGTTGAGAATCGATCGACAGGCGCTTGTGCCCGTCGTGCAGCAAATTGTTGACGCGCTGTCCTGCTGGCTCCGTTCCAACGGGGTACTGCCCGGTACGCGCCTGCCTTCGGTGCGACAGATTGCGCGGATCAATTTGCTCAGTCAGTCAAGCGTCGTTCAGGCCTGCGAACGCCTGGTGACGCAGGGGGTGCTGGTATCAGGTCATGGAGCCGGCTATACGGTTGCCGCTCCGGTATTGGTTGCGAGCGCAAGGCACGAGCCTGCCTGGTTCGAGGGGGCCGAGTCCGAGCACGGGCCCTGGTCGGGCGAGTTGAGGCTGGGCTGTGGCGGGTTGCCTGAAAGCTGGCGCGAGACCGACGATCTGATTTACGCGATTGGGCAAGTCAGTCGTACCGATACGGCCAGCCTGTTCAACTACAGTACGCCGCTGGGTTTGCCAGCCTTGCGCCAACAGATACTCAAGCGTCTCAGGCAGCTGGATATCCAGGCGCAGGATAACCGGATCATGACCACGGCAGGTGCCAGTCAGGGGCTGGACTTGATTGTGCGGACACTGTTCAAGGCCGGTGACTGTGTGGTCGTGGAGAGTCCCGGCTATCCGGTGCTGTTCGATCTGCTCAGGCTACACGGCATCCACATGGTCGAGGTGCCGCGAACACCGCGCGGGCCGGACGTTGAAGTGCTCGAATCGGTGCTGGTCAAACACCGGCCTCAAGGGCTGTTCATCAATAGCTACTGTCACAACCCGACCGGCAGCAGCCTTGCGCCGGTGGTGGCGCGCCGCGTGTTGCAACTGGCCACAACCTTTGGCGTGCAGGTGATCGAAGACGACGTTTATGCGGATCTGCGCAGCGGTTCCGGTACGCGACTGGCTGCGCTGGACGGCAAGGTGATCTACGTGGGCAGCTATTCCAAGACCCTCAGCAGTTCCTTGCGGGTCGGTTTCGTGGTGGCCGATTCTGCAATTATCACGCGTCTGGCCGAGACCAAGATGATCACTGGCATGGGCGCCTGTCGATTTGGCGAGTCAGTGCTGGTGTGCCTGTTGGCTAATGGTGCCTATGGCAAGCTGGTGCAACGTCAGCGCCAACGCTTGAGCACCGACCGGCTGGTGGTGTTGCAAATGCTCGAGGATGCCGAATGGGAAGTTTTCGGCAAGCCTTCGGGAGGCCTGTTCATCTGGGCGCGATCACGAATGTCCGACTTCGATCAGGTGCGGACCCAGGCACGGCGTCTGGGGGTGCTGCTGTCTTCGAAGATCGCCTTCAACGCTTCGGGCGAGGCCAGTGACTGGCAGCGTATCAACGTGGCCTATGCCTGTGACCCGCGTGCCCGTGCGTTCTTTCAAGCCACTGCCCGGGATCGACCTCAAGCGTTCTGAAAGCGACGCTTGCGTAGCTTTTTGCCATTATTCCGGCGCCAGAGCCTTGTGTTGCCACTGGCCCGTTGCGAATCTGCGCCTACAGACTTTGGCAGGGGACTAAGTGCAATGATTTCGGCCGTGCAAGGACGTTTTGCCAACCTCGGTATGGCGAAAAAACTGGGTATCGGGTTTGTCCTGGTGCTGTTGTTGACAGCGCTGGTAGCGGGCATTGGCGTGTGGTCCCTGCAAACCATCAGTCAGCGCTTCGACGGCCTCAAGCAAATGTCTTCGCTCAATAGCGGTTTGCTCAAGGTGCGGCTGCTGGAGCAGGAGTACGCCCTGCACGGCAATCCCAAAACCGTCGACGCCCTGCACGAAGGCGTCGATGGTTTGATTACGCTTGCTGGCCAGCTCAAGGTCGAGTCTGCCGCCAACGTGCCGGTGATGAATGATGTCGAACAGTCTCTGGGCGCCTATCGCAAGGCCTTCGACGAGTTTGTCTCGCTCACCCAGGCCAAGGACCTGGCGCTGGAAATGGCCAGTTGGTCGGTGTCCAGCGTGGCCAATAATCTTGATGTACTGCAGTCGGGGCTCGCCGACGACGGTGCCTATACGCTGAAGGACTCCGAAGGCAAGGACGGTGCGCAATTCATCGAGCAGGCCAGTCAGGTCAGCCAGGTTTCACGCTTGATGCTGCAAGCCATGAATGAAGCACGCATGCGCCTGGATCAAAGCCGCAAAGGCGACGACAGCGCCGGGCAAGGCAAGATCGAACAGGCCAGCCAGGCGTTGGCCCAGGCCGAGCAACTCAAGACCACGGTCAAGGATGAGGGTTACCAGACCGTCCTCAATGAGGTGGCGGGTCATATCGCCAGCTTCAGCGACAAACTCGCCGAGTACACCGGCCTGCTGGAACAGGAAAAAACCGTCTATCAACAGTTGCACCAACGCGCCGCCCAAGTGGTAGAGCGGGTGGATCAGGCTTATGTCGCGCAAGACCAGGCCATGCAGGCTGAACTGAAAAAGAACTCGCTGCTGATCATCGGCTCTTCCGCTCTGGCTTTGCTGGTCGGGCTGGTGGCCGCGTGGTTCATCACCCGCTTGATCGTGGCGCCACTGCGCAGTGTGATTGGGGTGGCGCAGCAGATTGCCTCAGGGGATTTGAGTGCGACCGTTGAAGTGACTCGCCGCGACGAAATCGGCCAGTTGATGCAGGCAATGCAGCAAATGGGTGCGGGGCTCTGCCATATCGTCAGCGGCTTGCAGTCGGGAATCGAACAGTTGGCCACTTCCGCGCAGTCGCTGTCGGCGGTGACTGAACAGACCAATCTCGAGGTCAGCACGCAGAAGGAGGAAACCGAACAAGTCGCCACTGCAATGAACCAGATGACGGCCACGGTGCATGACGTCGCGCGTAATGCAGAAGAAGCCGCCCTGGCTGCGCAAACGGCTGACGGCAAGGTTGAAAGCGGTCAGCAGGTGGTACGCCAGAGCATGGCGCGGATCGAACAGTTGGCGGATTCGGCCACTTCCGCCAGTTCGAGCATTGAAAGCCTGAGTGCGGAGATCCAGAACATCGGCACGGTTTTGAGTGTGATCAAAAGCGTGGCGGAGCAGACCAACCTGCTGGCATTGAACGCGGCGATCGAGGCCGCGCGGGCCGGCGAACAGGGCAGGGGCTTTGCCGTGGTGGCCGATGAAGTGCGCGCGCTGGCCAAGCGAACCCAGCAATCGACCGAGGAGATCGAGCGTCTGGTCAGTGCATTGCGCACGGCTGCGCAGTCGTCAGTGCAGCAGATCCAGAGCAGTGGCAAGTTGGTGAAGCTGGCGGTCAGCGATGCCTTGCAGACCGAGAGTGCGCTGGGCAGCATTGCGGCGGCGGTATCGTTGATCCAGCAGATGAACCAGCAGATCGCCGCGGCGGCCGAGGAACAGAGCTCGGTGGCCGAAGAAATCAACCGCAGTGTCACCAGTATTCGCGCCAGTGCCGATCAGTCATCGCTGGCGATGCAGGGCAACGCCGCGTCCAGTATCCAGTTGGCGCAACTGGGGGTTGAACTGAAGGGCATGGTCGGTCATTTCAGGCTATGAATGTACCTGTAGGAGCGAGCAAGCTCGCGATGGAAGACCTGACACCGTGGAGTGTCAGGTTGCCGGTGTCATCGTTGACGACCATCGCGAGCATGCTCGCTCCTACAGGTCTTATTGCTGATCAGTCGTAGATCACTTTCTTTTTCCAGTCCGCGTCGGCCTCGACGTCTTTGAGGCCTTCGGTCAACTGGTTGACCTCGCCTTCGACTGGCGCAATGCGATCCATGACCTGGTCATTGGCGCGGGCCAGGAGTTTTTCCAGGTATTCCAATTGCTCGGCGTAGACCTGTGGCTCCTGTTGTTTGCGCAGATATTGCACGCCGCGCTCGAACGCCAGGCGAGCCTGCCCGGGCTGGTTCTGTTGCAGGGAATGCTGGCCGAGGTTGTTGAAGAACTCGATGTGCAGCAGCACCAGGATGTGGCGCACTTCGCGGATCCAGCGTTTGGCCTCGCTGGGGGGCAGGAAGCCGTCCTGTGCCGCACGGGTGATTTGGCCATGCAGGGCTTCGAGCAGGAAGCGCACATCCTTGGCCTTGGCTTCGGTCTGGATCGGTGCAGGCGGATTGTTGACCGGGATGGATTCACCCTGGCCGACAAGCGCTTCCAGCTCTGCGATCCGCGCCTTCAGGTTGGCGCTGGATTTTTCCAGATTGAGCAGGCGCTGGCAGACGTTCAGTTCAAGGCGGGCCAACAGCAGCTTGAGTGCCGGGGTCATCAGTTGGCCAGGGAAAGTCTCGGTGATTTCGCCGCAGCGTCGCAGGCGATCGTTGAGCTCAATCTTGGTACGGGCCTTTTCCAGCTTGTTGTTTTCCACCACATGGTTCATGTAGCCAATGGCGATCAACAGCGCGATCCCGGCTACGACGAGCAGGGTGATCATGAGTGGCGTCACCGTTAAGACCTCTTTTTAGGGTACGCATGCGAGTTTGGTTGCTCGGTGTTTGAGCGCCTGGGCCCGCATGACGGGTTGGATCGGACATGCCTGCGCTTATATCGGCCGCAGCCCCGCTTCTATAAATGGTGGCACGCGATATACAGATTGCCATCATTGGGTGGACTATAACGTCTTGGCGGGTGCCAGAATATAGGCGTCAAACGCCGGGCAGCGGAAAAGCCGCAATGGTGCCCAAAAGCAGGGCGAAGTCATTGATTTAAATAAATTTATATCTGGGGGTTGACGACCTCTCAATCCATCCATAGAATGCGCGCCACTTGCAGCGTAAAGCACACAGCGAAACGAAGCAGGGAGTGAATGTTGTAGCGTGTCCCCTTCGTCTAGTGGCCTAGGACACCGCCCTTTCACGGCGGTAACAGGGGTTCGAGTCCCCTAGGGGACGCCAATGCGGGAATAGCTCAGTTGGTAGAGCACGACCTTGCCAAGGTCGGGGTCGCGAGTTCGAGTCTCGTTTCCCGCTCCAATTTTAAACAGCGTTGCTTTCGGGCAGGGCTGAGTGAAACCAGAACCAAGTCTACGGATGCGGATCTGGGCACCGAAACACACACCATGTGTTCCGGGTAGCGTGTCCCCTTCGTCTAGTGGCCTAGGACACCGCCCTTTCACGGCGGTAACAGGGGTTCGAGTCCCCTAGGGGACGCCATTGCGGGAATAGCTCAGTTGGTAGAGCACGACCTTGCCAAGGTCGGGGTCGCGAGTTCGAGTCTCGTTTCCCGCTCCATTTTCAAAGAAAACGCCGCTTGTTGAGCGGCGTTTTTTTGTCCCCTTCGTCTAGTGGCCTAGGACACCGCCCTTTCACGGCGGTAACAGGGGTTCGAGTCCCCTAGGGGACGCCATTTGCGGGAATAGCTCAGTTGGTAGAGCACGACCTTGCCAAGGTCGGGGTCGCGAGTTCGAGTCTCGTTTCCCGCTCCATGTTTAACGAAAACGCCGCTCATTGAGCGGCGTTTTCGTTTGCGCGAAAAAACCGGATCAACCGCTGAGGCTTTGTACCAGGCTTTCGAGCGCTTCAGAGGTTTCTTCATCCTGCTCGAATTGCATGGCTGCAGCCGCTCTGAGTTGGCGTGCCAGGCGGTACTCGCTGGGCGTGCAGTTGGCGAACTGCCTGAAGGCACGAGCGAAGTAGGAAGGATCCTTGAAGCCGACTTCATAGCCGATGCTGGTAATAGGCATCTGGCTGTTGTCGAGCAGGTCTTTGGCGTAGTTCATGCGCTTGTTCAAGATGTAATCCGTGAAGCCGAGTCCATTGGCTTCCTTGAACAGGCGGCTGAAGCGAAATGTCGTCATGCCGCAGCGCTTGGCCAGATCACTCTGATCGATGCTGTATCGAAAGTTCTGCTCGATGTACAGCATGATGCTGTTCAGCGCCTGGTGTTTTTGGTGGCCCGAGGTCAACCGGATGCTGTCCGGCAGGCTCGGGGAGTGGTCGATCTGCGAAGACTTGCCCTGGCCGTTGGCATTTCGGCGCACCTCGCAGAGCTGAACCACCACTCCCAGGTAACGCTTCTTCTCGGCGGGCGAGAGTGGGAGCACCATGTATTCCCAGACGCTGGAACGCATGGCCCATACAGCCAGCTCCTCCGAATGCTGCACGGTGAACATGGTGATCGGGATGGCAGGGGTGGTGCGTTTGATCTCCAGCAATAGCCGCAAGCCCTGAGTGTCGGGGCGATCAAAGTGGATGCAGATCATGTCTGCATGCTCACGGATGGGCAGCACGGAGTTTTTCGCCAGGCTGCAGTCGCAGGCGTCGTCGAACTGCGCGATGAGTTCTTTCGTGGACCGATCATGAGTCAGATCGAACCACAGGAGTGATGGCCTTTTGGTTAAATTGAACGTCATGTCATTAACGTCATGTCATTACTCGGGGGGTCTTTGTGACTCTCTTCGCCAGTATTGCCAATATGCCATCAACTTGCTGATTTAATCATAATAAAAAAGACGCTTTTTAGTTCCATTTGCTCTATTGGTTTTCTGGAACGCAGCCTGGCCGATTGTTTGCCAGTGTCTCTTCGAAAAAACTGGGTAGAGCCGCCTGTCGCTTGTGAATCAGTGACAATTGCCTTTGCGTTTCAATGCCTTGTTTCGCCCCCTTGCGCACTTTTGCAAAGGCCATGGCGCCGTATTTGGCCCCCCAGCAAAAAAATCCTAGCGATGTGCAAAATCCTCCTAACGCCCATGCCTTGTCCCTGACTAGTGTTGCACTCAGGCAGCGCAGAAAGTACTGCCTCAGAAAAAACAACATTCGAGTGAGGTGGGCAAAATGATCATGCAAACAATCAAGGCTTCGGTAGTGAAATTCGTCAAAGACGAAGACGGCCTGACCATTGTGGAGTACGCGGTGGCCGGTGGGCTGATTACGGTGGCTGTTGCCGCAATGTTTGTAACTTTGGGTACCAACGTGAACACCAAGATCACAGCGCTGTGCACTGCGGTCAAAGGTTCTGCCTGCTGATGATGGCAACTCACGGAGGCGGGGCGCGGCGATACCCATGGAACAACCGGTTTCTACTGTTTCGCTGATAGACCGGGTAACTCAATGGACTTCGCGCTGTCCCCGCCAATGTACTTACTGAGCCGAATGGCCGCTGATGTGAGGTACACCAAAATGACTCTGCAAACTATCAAAGCTTCGATAAGCAAGTTCATCAAAGATGAAGATGGCCTGACCATTGTGGAGTACGCCGTTGCCGGTGGGCTAATAACGGTAGCTGTTGCCGCCATGTTTGTAACTCTGGGCACCGAGGTGAACACCAAGATCACAGCGCTGTGCACGGCGGTCAAAGGTTCTGCCTGCTAACGATAATCCCGGTCGGGGAGACGCGCCATGTCCATGGAATTGCTGGTATCGACAGTTGTACTGCTAGGACTTCTGGGCGTCGCGGTGGTGAGCGATCTGCGTCGCCACCGAATTCCCAACATGCTGGTCCTGTTGGGCCTTGCCCTGGGACTGGGTGCTCAAATGTATTCGGGTGGCATCAGTGGCTTGGGTGACAGCCTGTTGGGCATTCTGATCTGTTTTGCGCTGTTCCTGCCCATGTACGCCTTCGGTGGCATGGCCGCCGGCGACGTCAAGTTGATGGCCATGGTCGGCAGTTTTCTACCCTTCCATTTCGCCTTGTGGGCTGCAATGTTCAGTTTGATGGCCGGCGGAATATGCGGTTTTTTGATCGTGCTGTATCGCGGTCAATTGTTTCAGACCCTGGGGCGTTATTGGCTGATTCTTAGGGCGCAGGCTTATTTGGCGCCAACTTCGGATGAAGTAGCCGGCAAGCCTTTTCCTTATTCGATTGCAATCTTGCTCGGCACGCTGGGCAGCATCTATTGGCAACTCGTTGCCAGTGGGTTGGGAGATTAGTCATGCACCTCATGGTTGATACTGATGCCTACCCCAATGAACGGGATGCGGTGCAACGACTGGCGCCTCAGCCGTGCACAATCCGTGAAACCGGTCTGACCGACAGTTTTCTCGGCGAGTTGGTGTGCAAGCATTTGCACGACGCCGGTGTGCTGGACATGACGCGGCTGGTGGAGCGCCTGGCGCTGACCGGCGCGGTACTTGAAGAAGTCCTGGCGTTTCTGCGCAAGGATGGCCGTGTCGAAGTGCTGGGCCAGGTGAGTCAAACGGGCGGGCAGATGCTGCGTTACGGCCTGACCGAACGTGGTCGCAGTGCCGCCCGCGATGCCCTGTCGCGCAGTGGCTATATCGGTCCGGCACCCTTCCCGGTGAGCACCTACCGCTCCCTGATCAAGCTTCAGACCATTCACCACGGCCGCATCAACGCCAACGATATGCACAATGCCCTTTCTGGCGTAGTGCTCACGGAGGAGATGCTCGATCAGTTGGGCGTGGCGATGAACTCCGGGCGCGCCATCATGATTTATGGCCCCGCGGGTACTGGCAAGACTTATGTCAGCACTCGGCTGATCCGCCTGTTCGCCGAGGCCATCTGGGTCCCGCATGCCATCGTCATCAACGAGTCGGTGATCGAGATCTATGACCCGCAGGTGCATCAGCGGCTCGATGATAACGTTCAACAGAACACTCTGATGCTCAACGAAGGCATCGACCGTCGACTGCTGCGCTGCAAACGCCCGATCGTCATCACGGGCGGCGAGTTGACCATGGAGCAGTTGGACGTTCGCTATGACCCCTTCACCCGTCAATACCAGGCCGCCTTGCAACTCAAGGCCAGCAATGGCCTGTTCATCATCGACGACATGGGGCGCCAGCGCATGGCTCCCGCCGAGCTGTTCAATCGCTGGATCGTCCCGATGGAAGAGAAACGCGATTTTCTCAACCTGGGTGGCGGTCGGCATTGTGAGCTGCCGTTCGATCTGATTCTGGTGTTTTCCACCAACCTCAATCCCCTGGAACTGGCCGATGAGGCCTTCCTTCGCCGGATTGGCTACAAGTTGCAATTCGGTTACCTGAAGCCCGAGGAGTACCAAAAGATCTGGCGTCAGGAATGCGAGCGTCTGGGTATTCATTACGACCCGCTGCTGGTGCGTTATGTGCTGCAAAGGCTTTATGCAAGTGAAGGCATGCCTCTGGTGCCTTGCCATCCCCGTGATCTCCTGAACATGGCACTCGATCGCCAGCGTTACATAGGCGGTTCCGGACCACTGTCACCGAAAGAGTTGGAATGGGCCTGGCACAACTACTTCGTCCAGCTCAACTTTCTTTGATACGGAGATACAGACATGAGCTCTCGCACGCTTACCCTGATAGGCGTTTCCCTGGCCATGGGCCTGGGGGCGGCATGGATGGCTGATTCCTGGCTGAGCGCGCGGCTCAATGCCAGCCCGGATGACCACCTGCGCAACGTGGTGGTCGCCACGGTCGAGATTCCATTCGGGCAAATGGTCGAGGCCCAGCAGGTCACGACCGTGCGCATGCCCATGGATACGATCCCGGACGATGCCTTCGATTCCAGCGATAAAGCCGTGGGCAAGATCGCAACGTTCGACATTCTGCGGGGCGACATCGTGCGTGGTGCGCGTCTGAGCGACCACCTGGGGGGCAGTACCCTGGCCTCTCTGATCGATCCGGACAAACGCGCCATATCTGTACGGGTGGACGATGTGGTGGGCGTGGGCGGCTTCCTGTTGCCAGGAAACCGGGTCGATGTATTGGCGACCAAAACCACGAATGCCGGCAGTAACAACGCCACGTCCAGGACCATCCTCGAGAACTTGCGGGTGTTGGCAGTGGATCAGACCGCAGGTACCGACAAGACCCAACCGGTCGTGGTGCGCGCAGTGACCCTGGAGATGTCGGCCGCTGAAGCGGAAGCCCTGGTCACGGCGCAGACGGAAGGCAAGTTGCAACTGGCGCTGCGTAATCCACTGAACCTCGAGAAGAAAAGCCCGGCCGTTGCGCCTGCTGCCCCGGCTCCGGCCATGGCCATGGCCACCACCGAGACGCCAAAACCCGTGGTACAGCGCAGCAATGGCGGGGGCGGGGGTATCACCGTTATCCGCGGGATCGAAGCCAAAGTAGTCAACATTCGCTGACAAGGCACAAGGGTATTGGCAGAGCCGGTCTGGATCAGTATCGCCAATCGAGGGCTTGATGATGAATCTTCGTATTCAGCGGCCGTTCACTGCGACGCCAACGCGCCAGGAAGGATCGGTAAGTGTTTTGATGGTGATCGCGTTGGCGGTGATGGGCATGATGGCCGCGCTGGCTCTGGACGGCGGGCATCTGATGCTGAACAAAACGCGCCTGCAGAATGCGGTGGATGCCGCCGCCCTGAGTGGCGCCAAGACCCTGAGTCAGGTGGCGGGTGCCAGCAACAGTGCCAGCACTACGAAGACCGCCGCGCTGAATACGCTGGTACAGAATGCCAATGCCACGGGCAACAACGAACTGGCCACGGCTATGGGGGGCAACGCCGCTGCATTTGCAGCGGTGGAGCTGTCAAGCAGCGTCTATGGCCCGTTCTCCTATCCCGGGCCGGCGAATGCCAAGTACGTTCGGGTGTCGGTACCGAGCTTTGGCCTGACCGGATTTTTCTGGAATTTCGCCCAGGTCTTCGGCACTGGCGGCCTGGGAACCAAGGCCGTGGCAGCGATCGCCACCGCGGGTCCCAGCCCCACCAACCCATGTGATGTCGCGCCGTTGATGGTCTGTGGCGACTCGACACAATACAACCCGGCCGCAGGCATGTTCTGGGGCTTCCAGTTTGGTGATTTGCAGGTGTTGAAGTCAGCGGCCAACAATTCGTCCGCCATCGGCCCTGGCAACTTTCAATTGCTCGATTTCGGCTCGGGCGGCAGTTCGGTCAGAGAGGACCTGGCCGGTGGTGGCACGGTCTGCCGCAATGTGGGGGAGACTGTCCAGACCTCACCCGGCAACACGGTCGGCCCTGCGTCCCAAGGCCTGAATACGCGCTTCGGCATCTACAACGGTCCGGTCAGTGCCTCGGCCTATCCGCCAGACATGGTGACGTCGTCGAGCAGTCCCGCGATCACTTACAACGACTCGGTCACCCCGGCGCAGACGCTCTACAACGGACAACCCGTCACCTCGAGCAATGGCAATCTCACAGCGGGCAGTAACGCGATACTCGACTACAACGACTGGAAGGCAAGCGTTGCCGCCTGTGTGGCGGGGTCCGGCAGTGGTTGTCAGAGCGGGGGGGTCTTCGAGCGTCGGATGCTGAAAATCGTCGTTGGCAACTGCACCGGCAAACAGGGCGGTTCAACCACGATCCCTGTCCTGGGCTTTGGCTGCTATTTCGTGGTGCAGCCCATGAATGGCGGCGGTACGCAAGCGCAGATTTTTGGCCAGTTTGTGCGCGAGTGCGAAGGCGACAACGTGGCCGGTCCCTCGCCGTCAACCGATTCCGGTCCACAGATCATCCAACTGTACAAAACCTATCTCAACGGCAGCGGTACTCCGAGCACTGACTCGTAGGGGGGCGTCATGAGACTTCATGGATTTAAAAGTCGGCAGCGCCAGCAAGGCCTGGCCATGGTGGAGTTCACCCTGGTCCTGCCGGTGTTGCTGTTGCTGATGTTGGCCTTCGGTGAGTTCGGCCGCATGCTCTATCAGTACAACATCCTGCTACAGGCCAGTCGCGATGCCGACCGTTTTGTCGCCGGTCAGGCATGGAACTCGACGCTTGGCACGGTTTCCCTGAGCAGTACGTTACTGACCCAGACGAAAAACGTTGCGGTGTATGGCGTGCCTGCCAACACCGGGACTGCGGTGGTGTCAGGGTTGACGACTGGCAATGTGGTCGTTGCCGCCGTGGGCTCCGACCATGTTCGGGTCACCATCACCTACACGTTTTGCCCTGTGATTGGCGGCGGCAATTGCACCGGATCGCTTCCCGGTTTTGTAGGCAACTCGATTGCACTGAGCATTCCGCTGGTTGCCACTACCGTGATGAGGGCACTGTGATGAACAGAAAACACATGCGCGGCACCTATACGGTGGAGTTCGCCATCATAGGCCTGCTGGTGTTCACACTGTTATTCGGCGTTGTGGAAATGGGCCGCCTGTATTTTACGGTCAATGCACTGGATGAAGCCGTACGCCGTGGTACGCGCCTGGCGGCGGTGTGCAATATCAGCGATCCGGTGGTGCTGCGGCGGGCGATCTTCAATGCCGCGAGCGATGCGGGTACGAGCCAGCTGATCGGCAATCTGGCCACCACCAACCTGACGCTGAGCTATCTGGACGCAAACGGTGCTGTGGTGGCAAACCCTGCCGATACGAGTGGGGCCAATGGCTTCCGTGCCATTCGCTATGTCCAGCTGAGTCTGCAAAATTTCGTTTTCAATCTGTTCATTCCCGGGTTCGGTGTGCCCATTACCTTGCCTGCATTCAGGGCAACGTTGCCACGTGAAAGCCTCGGGCGTCATTCCGATTCCGGGGAGATCACGCCATGCTGAATACCAAGGACACTCCACTCTCTGCTTCGACCGGAAAAGCGGGGCTCAGGTTACTGATCAGCAGCCGTGATGCCACGTCGTTGCGCGACCTGCAGAGCGTCTGCCAACGCATGCCCAGCCTGGAGGTGAGCACCCGCCTGGTGAGCAATGGGCATGTCGACCCGCTCTATGGCCTGGACCGGATGCCCGATCTGTTGCTGTTGCGTGTCAGCCACCTGTGGCGCGAGGAGCTGGCGGCACTGTTGCAGCGCCCGGCCCATGAGCGTCCGCCGATGCTGGTCTGCGGGCTGCTGAGCGAACAGGAAGGCATGCGCCTGGCGATGCAGGCCGGCGCCCGTGACGTGCTGCCGGAGCCCGTCGCCGAGACAGAACTGGTGACCGCCTTGAATCGGCTGGTCATGGAGGTTCGGACCGGCAGTGGTACAGAAGGAAAATTGATCGCCGTGACCAGCTCCAAGGGCGGTTCCGGCGGCACCATGCTGGCCTGCAACCTGGCTCAGCAGCTCAGCACGAGAGGGGGCAGTACCCTGTTGCTGGACATGGACCTGCAATTCGGCAGCGTGACGCACTACCTGGATGTGGCGCAAACCCACAGCCATCTTGAGGTGTTGCATCAGATCGACGGCATGGACAGTGTTGCGCTGCGGGGTTTTTGCAGCCACTTCAGCCCGACCTTGCATGTACTGGGTGGCCGGGCCGGTGAGCTGTGTCTGCCGCAGGATGCCCAAGCCGAGCAACTTGACACCTTGTTGCAGTTGGCTCGCGCCAGCTATGACTGGGTAGTGATCGATCTGCCACGGCAAATCGACCACCTCACCGGCTCTGTGCTGGAACAGGCGGATCGGGTGTACGTGGTGGTGCAGCAGAGCGTCAGCCATCTGCGCGATGCCAGCTCCCTGGTGCGGGTTCTTCGCGAAGACCTGGGCGTGCGCGGGGATCAATTGCAGATAGTGGTCAACCGCTATGACAAGGCGGCAGCGGTCAACCTCAAGGATATCGGTGAGGCGCTGCGCTGCACGAACCTGGCGAAATTGCCCAACGACTTCAACCTGGTCAGCCAGAGCCAGAACACCGGCGTGCCGTTGGGCCTGCATGCGCCGAAGGCGGCGATCACCATTGCCCTGCGCAACGTGGCCGATGACCTGCTCGGCAACCAGATGGCTGGAAAAAAAGGCGTGTTCAAACGTGCCTTCAACCGTTTTTTCGGGGGGTGACCCATGATCAGCGACTTTCGTAACCGCTTGCGCAAACAGTCCGGTAAAGCCGCTTCATCGCAGGCTGGCCAGTCGGGTGACGACCTGCCGGATCCGGCGGAGGAAATAATGGCGTGGGAGCGTGCAACCCCGGATGTTGTTTACGAAACCAGAAGCCAGGTCACCCCGGTGGAGGCCGAGTGGCGAGAAAGGATCTACCAGCAGTTGCTCAAGGTCATGGACCTGTCCTTGCTGGACGCCCTTGAGCAGGCGGAGGCCACACGGCAGATCCGTGAAATCTGCCAGCGCCTGCTCGATGAGCATTCGGCACCGGTGAGTACTTCCAGCCGCCAGTTGATCATCAAGCAGATCACCGACGAGGTGCTCGGCCTTGGCCCGCTGGAGCCGTTGCTGGCGGATCACAGCGTGTCCGACATTCTGGTCAACGGCTCTGCCTCGGTCTATGTCGAACGCTTTGGCAAACTGCAACGCACCGATGTGCGCTTTCGCGATGATCAGCATTTGCTCAACATCATCGACCGCATCGTCTCCAGCCTGGGGCGGCGTATCGATGAGTCCTCGCCGCTGGTGGATGCCCGGCTCAAGGACGGTTCGCGGGTCAACGCGATTATCCCGCCGCTGGCCATCGACGGCCCGAGCATGTCGATCCGGCGCTTTGCCGTGGACCTGCTCAATACCGAGAGCCTGATCCAGGTGGGGACGTTGACCCCGGCCATTGCCCTGCTGCTCAAGGCCATTGTCCGCGGGCGCATGAACGTGCTGATTTCCGGCGGTACCGGCAGCGGCAAGACCACCATGCTCAATGTCCTGTCCAGTTTCATTCCGCAAAACGAGCGCATTGTCACCATCGAGGACTCGGCCGAACTGCAACTGCAGCAGCCCCACGTGGTGCGTCTGGAAACCCGGCCTTCGAACATCGAGGGGCGTGGCGAGGTGAGTCAGCGGGAACTGGTGCGCAACAGCCTGCGGATGCGTCCGGACCGCATCGTGATCGGCGAGGTGCGCGGCGTCGAGGCGCTGGACATGCTGACGGCGATGAACACCGGCCACGACGGCTCGCTGACCACTATCCACGCCAACACCCCGCGCGATGCGTTGGGGCGGGTCGAGAACATGGTATCGATGACCGGGGCGACCTTCCCGATCAAGGCCATGCGTCAGCAGATCGCTTCGGCCATCGATGTGGTGATCCAGTTGGAACGCCAGGAGGACGGCAAGCGCCGCCTGGTCAGCGTGCAGGAAATCAACGGTATGGAAGGCGAGATCATCACCATGACCGAAATCTTCTCCTTCGCGCGCCACGGCGTGGGCGAAAACGGCGAAGTGCTGGGTGATTATCGGCCCAGCGGCATGATCCCCGCATTCCGTGATGTGCTGGCCAAGCGCGGCATCGAGTTGCCGCTGACGATGTTCAGGCCTGAGTGGATGGAGGCACGGCAGCCATGAAAAATATTCCTGGTGAATTCATTCTGATGTTCCTCGGCATGGTGTTCATTGCCGTCTTTCTTCTGTCCCAGGGCGTGGCGGTGCCGGTATTCGGCGAGGCCGGGAAGATGCGCAAGCTCATCCGCAGCCGCCTGCATGTACTGGAGAAAGCCAACCATCTACCCAACATGCAAACGGTACTGAGGCAGAAGTACCTGACGCGCTTGTCGCCACTGGAGGCGATGCTCGAGCAGTTGCCTTTCATGGGGAACCTGACACAGCTGATCGAGCAGTCCGGCCATGAGTACCGTGCTTATCGGGTGATATTGCTCGGGCTGGCTCTGGGCGTTGCGGCTGGCACCCTGGTCCTGATGGTTTCGGCGATCTGGTGGATGGCGCTGGCGGTGGCTTTTGTGGTGGCCTGGATCCCGGTCCTGAAAATCCTGCGTGATCGCAACAAGCGTTTTGCCCAGTTCGAGGAAGGTTTGCCAGATGCGCTGGATGCCATGTGCCGGGCCCTGCGTGCGGGGCACCCGTTCAACGAGACCCTGCGCCTGGTCGCCGAGGAGCACCAGGGGGCGGTCGCTCATGAGTTCGGCCTGACCTTCGCCGATATCAACTATGGCAACGATGTACGCCGGGCCATGCTCGGCCTGCTGGAGCGCATGCCGAGCATGACGGTGATGATGCTGGTGACCTCGATCCTCATCCATCGCGAGACCGGCGGCAACCTGACGGAAGTGCTGGAGCGCCTGAGTCGGCTGATCCGTGGACGCTTCCGCTTCCAGCGCAAGGTCAAGACCTTGTCGGCGGAGGGGCGTATGTCGGCCTGGGTGCTGGTGGCGATTCCTTTCGTACTGGCGATCGCGATCATCGTTACAAGCCCCAGTTACCTTCCTGTGCTGGTCAATGATCCCACGGGCCACAAGCTGATCATCGGAGCTTTTGTCGCCATGCTGATCGGGATTTTCTGGATCAGAAAAATCATCCGGATTCAGGTTTAAGCGGTATTCGCTACCGGGAGGTACAGGTTCATGGACTTTCTACTGGGGTTGTTCAGTCGGGTTACGGGGAGCGAAGAACTGGCGCGCATATTGTTCATCAGCGTGATCGGTTTGAGTACGGTGTTTGCGGTCGTCGCTGTGATGTTGCTGATGTTTGGCCTCCAGGACCCGGTGCAACGTCGCCTGGCGTTGATCAAGCGTGGTCATTCAGGCAATTCGGTCGAGCAGGAGGCTCCGGGTAACCTGCAATTGCTGCTGGAGCGGGTCGGCCAGCGCTTTGCTTCTACCGAGACGACCAATACGTCCGCAACCCGCACCTTGTTGATGCATGCCGGTTACCGTTCCTCCTCGGCGGTGCAGATGTACTGGGCGGTGCGCCTGATGTTGCCGCTGTCATTGGCCGGCCTTGCGTTGTTGCTGTTGCCGTTGATCCCCAAGGTCACATTGATGATCGGCCTGTTGGTGGTGGTCATGGCATTCGGTATCGGCTGGCTGCTGCCGGCACTGTATGTCAGCAAGCGTAAGGAGGCGCGGCAAAACCGGCTGCGTGTCGCGTTTCCGGATGCGCTGGATCTGATGGTCGTCTGCGTGGAATCGGGTCTGGCCCTGCCCACGACCATCGAACGCGTGGCCGAGGAGATGTCGGTCAGCCACGTTGAACTGGCTGAGGAACTGGCCCAGGTCAATGCGCAAATCCGCGCGGGCATCACCAGTACCGAGGCACTCAAGCAACTGGCTGTGCGCACCGGTCTGGATGACGTGCAAGGGTTGGTCAGCCTGTTGGCGCAGAGCATCCGCTTCGGTACCAGCGTGGCCGACACCCTGCGTATCTATGCCGATGAGTTCCGCGACCGGCGCACCCAGGCCGCCGAAGAGGCAGGGGCGAAAATCGGTACCAAACTCATATTTCCGCTGATCTTTTGCCTGTGGCCGAGCTTCTTTCTGGTTGCCATCGGTCCAGCCCTGATCGGGGTGTTGAGAGCCTTCGGATGAGGTCAAACGGCTTGAGGCTGTCGAGTGCGACAGCCTTGCCATCCGAGCCTGACCAGCACTGTCCTGCCAATTAGCTACACATCTGCTTCGAGGTAATCCGTCCACGGATGGATAGTGCGTAGATGCCATCGCTTTTGCTGCACACGACAAAAAGCCCGGCTTTGCAGCCAGGCTACTCTGGTCCAGGCCAGAGGCTGATCATCCATCGATATGCCTCAGTTGTCGCCGCTGACGCTCAGATCTCCCGCTTGATCCTGGTCATAAAACTCCGGAATCGGGTAGTTGAAGCTGTTCAGCCAGCGCTGCATGGCCAGGTCACGTTCGGTGGCCGAAGCGGTTTGCAGGTGAGGGGAGGCAACCACGCCGCGAATCTGCAACTGCAACCACTGTTCGGTGCCTTGCTGATACGGCGAGGAGGGCCCTGGCCCAATGGCCCAGGCAGTGGTGGACAGGCTAGCCATGCACAGGATCAACAGCCGTTTGGTTTTCATCTCGACTCCTCGTACGTTCTACTTGTTCGCACTGGCAGAGGCATCGGCTACCTCAGTCTTGCGATTCCCCTCGGAGGCCGCGACTTTTCTGGCGGAGGCCTTGAGTTTTTCCGCGCGGGTTTGCGCCTCTACGACTTGCTGGGGGCTCAAGTCGGCACGGGTCACGAGTTCGGCAGCCGCCTTCCAGTTATCCTGATAGATCAGCAGCGTCACCATATTCAGTGCCGCCAGAGAGTTTCCCTGCTTGAGTTCCATGGCGGTCATGAACTCAATGCGTGCTTCGGGGATCCGTCGTTGATTGAGGTAGACGACCCCAAGGTCATTACGCATCTTTTCGTCGGTGGGGGCCATCCGCACCGCACGCTCAAGGTGAGTGATGGCGGTGGCATTATCATTTCTGGCAGCGGCCAATTGGCCCAGGCCATGTTCCCCTTCAGCCGCCAGGCAGGTGCCGAGCAAGCTTTGATACAACGGCTCCGCCTCTGTGTTACGCCCCATCAAGCGCAGCACCCGAGCCTTGCGCAGGCGAACCTGGACCAGGTCATCGGGCAACCCTTCCAGATTCGCCAGGCTGGCATACAAGCGGCCTTCGTTGGCCATGGTGTCGGCCAGGTTAAGGGTCAGTTCTTGGTCCGAACCGGGTTTGGCGCAGCTGCCCGGTTTCGAAGGCATGCCATTGCTGGCACAACCTGCGAGCATCAATGTCGCCGCAATTGCAATGACTGCTTTCATTGAATGTCCCCTGGCTACAACAGGTTGAGCACCTGGCCAACGGCAAAGAGGCTGACCCGGCAAGCGTCCGGAGTCAGCGTTACAAGTGAGGGCGAGGTCAATCCTGTTCAGTCTTCGGTTCATTGCGAGAGCCCGCTGCGACTGTCGAAGTCGCCATTTTCCAGGAAGAACATGCGGTAGAAGTTCGGGTCGTAATTGCGCAGCTGTTCACCAGGCATTGACGGTAGTTGTGCATTGGCCGCCAGCGGCTGGACCAGATGCGGGGTGACGATCATCAGCAGTTCGCGTTCTTCGCGATTGATGGTGTTGTCACGGAAAAACGCGCCCAGAATCGGGATATCGCCCAGCCCCGGAAACTTGTTCACCTGGGAGTCGTTGTGGGTACTGATCAGGCCGCTGATGACGAAGCTTTCGCCGTCGGCCAGGGAAATGCTGGTATCGGTACGGCGCACGGTCAGGGCCGGGACCACTGTGCCGGCGATGCTCACTGCGTTGGTGAAATCCAGTTCACTGACTTCCGGCGCCACCTTCAGTGCGATACGGTTTTTCCCGACGATGGTCGGCGTCAGCGTCAGGCGGATACCGAACTCCTTGTACTCGATGGACACGTTATCGCTGCCTGAACTGGGCACAGGAATCGGTACTTCACCGCCGGCCAGGAAGCTCGCACTCTGCCCGCTGAGCGCTACCAGGCTTGGTCGCGCCAGGGTGTAGGCGAAACCGCTGCCTTCCAGCGCGTTGATCGCCACCAGGGTGCTGCCGGTAGCGAACGAGAGGTTGAACTGGTCGTTTCGCACCGGAATCGACGGGGTGACTATGCCGTTGATGGTGGGAAAGGTTCTCGGCGAGCCGAATATCCAGTTGCCCCGGACGCCAAAAATCGAGGCGGAGGCTTCCTTGAGCTTGGTCCGGCTGACTTCAACGAAGCGGACATCGGTCTGTACCTGGCTCGGCAGCATCAGGTCGTCGGAAGGCACAGCCGGCGCGCTGGTCAGCGCCGACGTGGCTTTACCCTTGACGAACACCATGCTTTGGCGCGGGGTTTTCGAACAGGCGGTCCAGACCATCAGGCTGGTGGTCCCCGGCGCAATGCCCGTGAGTATGAAAGCGCTGCTGCCGCTGGGTTGCACGTCGGCAACTTTCGGGTCACCCACCGCCAGCTGTGTGACCGGAACGGGGCTGCGCAATTCATTCTGCAGCCCCTGACCGACCTCGTACGTTGTCGGCCAATTATCCAGTTGCGAGCAATTGGCCGGTGCGGCCTGCGCCGCATCCACGCTGAGGCCCATCCAGAGCAGGCCATGGAAAATTCGCTTGAAAGCGGGCACGGGACGAAGGCTCATTAAGTACATCCTCACTGAATAGGCCAATCTTCGGCAGACTGAGTTTTCTCGGATCACTTCACGGGGATTGGGCTATCCCCCCCCAATGCGCCAGACCACTTGTCCATGGTCTTGGCGTTATTCCTTGCTTGCTACACACGAGCGGGCACAGTTCGCCGATCCGGTTGGACCGCGAGCGACCTTCGCAAAAAACGGTTTTTAGTGATCTGGATATCCGGACTGCCTGCCAGAGCGATACTCGCGGCCATGAACTGCCCTGTTCGCCGACCTGGCGCCCCCGGGAAATGTTCGGCAATGAAGGTACAGCGCCGCAAAACGCCTGCCAGGATCATCGTGAGGTAACTCCTTTTGCCAATCCGCTCTCTGATCACTGAAGCTAACGTGGAAATTCGAGCCGTTATGACTTCTTATTGTTAGACGTTAGTTCAATCAAGCCAAAGTGCCATGAGACAGAGGAAACTATTGCAGCAAAGACTGGTGGCAGGGGGGCTGGGTCGCCGCGCCGTGTGGTCCCCCTGATGTTGACGGAGTGTGTTGCTGAAGCAAAAAAGGCCCGCCAGTCTGACTGGGCGGGCCTTCTTGCATCGATGAATTCAGGCATTCCCGAGAACGCCCTGTGCTCAGTCCACGTGATAGTGGACGGACAGCGTGCCTTTTTTCTGCGACAGGGAGGCGATGCTGACCGCGCCCAGATCCTTCAAGCTGCGTACATGGGTGCCGCCACAACCGTAGGCGGGTAGTTCTCCGAAGCCGATTTCCCGGACACCTTCGCGCAATGAAGTCAGGCGCGGCAGGTCGTGGTCGATCCACTGTCCGATGCCATGCTCGATTGTCCCGGCCTGAACATCTTGCGCACAACTGCCCGGCTTGAATTGCACGCGGCCTTCACCAGGCCAGTGATGCGCCTTGATCGGCATCCAGCCCATGTTTTGTACAAAGTGCCCGATCAAATGCCCGGCCGTGTGCATACGTGTGTTGTACAACCGGCGCTGCTCGTCGATGCGGATTGGCGTCATCCCGGTTTTTACCGGTCGGTCGACAAAATGAATGATCCGCTCGTGATCCTGTATCACGCGCAGCACCTGGCTTTCGCCGATCCAGCCTGTGTCAGAAGGCTGTCCGCCACCCTGAGGGTGGAACAGGGTCGCGCGCAGGACCACGGCAAATTCGTTTTCGTGCGGGGTGCATTCCAGGACTTCCACGTTGGCCTTGAGCTCATCACTATGGAAAAAAAGGCGCAGCGTCATATACCAGGCTCGTATTGATTATCTGTTTTTATTATAGAAAGCCGGTAAATGCGTGATAATCCGGGCAAACATCAAAGGACTGTTGCGCTGTGAGCATAAATCTTCCATTGCCGCTGCTCGGTGAAATGGCGATTTTCGTCAAGGTTGTCGAGACCGGCAGTTTCTCCGAGGCGGCTCGTCAGTTGGGTTCTTCGCCCTCAGCGGTCAGTCGAAGCATTTCGCGTCTGGAGAAGGCACTCGCGACCCGATTGCTGCAACGAACCACGCGCAAGCTGCGCCTGAGTGACGGTGGCGAAGAGGTGTTCAAGCGCTGTCAGGAAATGGTCAATGCCGCCCGCTCAGTGATGGAAATCAGTGGTCAGTTCACGGATGAAGCCGAGGGGCTGGTGCGCATCAGCGTGCCGAAAGCGGTGGGCCGGATCGTGATTCACCCGCATATGCCGGAGTTTTTGCGCCGTTATCCCAAGGTGGATGTGGAGCTGATGCTTGAGGACCGTCAGGTCGACTTGATTGACGACCACGTCGACCTGGCGATTCGCATCACTGATCGGCCACCGGCGGGACTGGTGGGGCGGCGGTTGCTGACCATCGATCATATGCTCTGCGCGACACCGCAGTACCTGGCCGAGCACGGTACGCCAACGCACCCCCACGACCTGCTCAACCACAGTTGCATTTACCTGGGCGAAAACCCGAGCGATGCGCGCTGGAAATTCAAGAAAGGCAGCCAATCGGTCACCGTCGGTGTGCGCGGTCGATATGCCGCCAATCACACCGGCGTACGTTATGGCGCGGTGCTGCAGCACATCGGAATTGGCAGCCTGCCGTATTTCACGGCGCGCCATGCCCTGGAGAAAGGGCTGATGGTGCAGGTGCTGCCGGACTGGACCTTTCTCGCGTCCTATCACGGAGGCGCCTGGTTGCTGCATTCGCCAACCCGGTACCTGCCTCCCAAACTGAGGGTGCTGATCGATTACCTGGTGGAGTGTCTGGAAAAGGAGCCGACGCTGGGCAAGCCAGGCAAGTCGAATGGTCCGGGCTGGTCGCCATCGGAGTATGAACTGCCGGAGAGTGACGGCTTGTTCTGAACGCAAAAAAAGTCTTGGGAATGTTCCTGGAGCCCTGTAGGAGCGAGCATGCTCGCGAAAAACGACCAGACAACGCGTTCATTCAGACAATACGCGTTAACGTTGTCGTCCATCGCGAGCATGCCGCAAGCGGGCACCCGCTCCTACAGGGGAAAGCATGCGAGGGCATGCCGGTCGCTGATCAGTGCTTGCTGTCCTGGTTCGACAGCGACAGCAATTGCTTTTCCTGGTTCCAGTCGAAAGGTTCGTCGTTCTGTTCGGCTTCGTAGCGGCGTTCTTCCAGGGCCTGGTACAGGTCGATTTCATCATCGGGCATGTAATGCAGGCAGTCACCGGCGAAATACCACAGCAGGTCGCGCGGAACCAGGTGAGCGATCTGCGGATAGCGAGTGATGACCTGGCACAGGATGTCCTGGCCCAGGTACTGGCTTTCGATCGGATCGACAGGCAGTAACGCAAGCAGTTCGTCGAAGCGCTCAAGGAACAAGGCATGACTTTCGTCGGGAACCTGCTCGGCCTCACCTACGGCGACCAGGATGCTGCGCAGGTGGTCGAGTAAAACGAGATGATCGGCAACGATGTTGGACACCAGATAAGTCCTCAAGAGCAAAACGGGCGCGGGAGTATAAAGCGCCCGCGCCCGTTTTTACATGTTTGAAGGGATCAGCGGACTTTTCCCTCGGCCAGTGCCAAAGCCGCTTGGTCAAAGTCATCGACATCGATCACCTTGCGCCGGGCCGCTTCGGCTTCACGCAGGGTCTGGGCTTCCATCGGCTGCAATACGCCGGCCTCGAGTGCGGTATCGATCAGCGACTCGCCGGCCACTGGTTTGACCTGGCCACTCTTGAGTGCCACCTGCAGCTTTTTCTGCAGCGGCTGTGCGGCACCCAACAGATTGCAGGCGTGTTGCAGCGCACCGACCGGATCGTCGCTCGCTTGTGGGCGATAGCAGCCCTGGAGCAACTCCTCCAGGGCCGGGTCGCCCTTGGCCCGGCCAATCAACGCAGCGACTTCGGCACCGAGTCTGTCCGACGGCCCTTTGTGTCGGCGACCGAACGGGAACACGATCACCCGCAACAGGCAGCCCACGACCTTGTTCGGGAAGTTGTCGAGCAACTCATCCATGGCCCGTTCCGCCTGGCCCAGGCTTTCCTCCATGGCCCAGGCCAGCAGTGGTGTCATGTACTGCGGTGAGTCGAGATCGTTGTAGCGCTTGAGTGCGGCCGAGGCCAGGTAAAGGTTGCTCAGTACGTCGCCCAGTCGTGCGGACAGGCGTTCGCGGCGTTTCAGTGCGCCGCCCAGCAACATCATGCTGAAGTCGGCGAGCAGGGCGAAAGCAGCGGCCTGGCGATTGAGGGCGCGGAAGTAGCCCTGGCTGAGTTTATCCCCCGGGGTGTGTTCCAGGTGCCCGAATCCGAGGTTGAGTACCAGCGTACTGGCGGCGTTGCCCACGGCAAAACCGATGTGCTTGAGCAGCAGGCCGTCGAACTCCCTGAGCGCCTGATCCTTGTCTTCACGGCCGGCCAGGGCCATTTCCTTGAGCACGAAGGGATGGCAGCGGATCGCGCCCTGGCCGAAGATCATCAGGTTGCGCGAGAGTATGTTCGCGCCTTCCACCGTGATGAAAATCGGCGCGCCGTTCCATTTGCGGCCGAGGTAATTGTTCGGCCCCATGATGATTGCCTTGCCGCCGTGCACATCCATGGCATCGCTGATGCAGTCGCGGCCGCGCTCGGTCAGGTGGTACTTGAGAATCGCCGACAGCACCGACGGCTTTTCGCCCAGATCGACTGCATTGGCGGTCAGCATGCGGGCGGCGTCCATCATCCAGGTGTTGCCGCCAATGCGGGCCATGGCTTCCTGAATACCCTCGAAAGCGCCAATCGGCACGTTGAACTGTTCGCGAACCTGAGCGTATTGGCCTGTCACCAGGCTGGTGAACTTGGCCATGCCGGTGCCCACCGCCGGCAGGGAAATCGACCGCCCGACCGACAGGCAGTTCATCAGCATCATCCAGCCTTTGCCGAGCATTTCCTGGCCACCGATGAGGAACTCCAGCGGGACGAACACATCCTTGCCCGAGTTCGGGCCATTCATGAAGGCGGCACCCAACGGCAGGTGGCGGCGGCCGATCTCGACACCGGCGGCGTCGGTCGGAATCAGCGCCAGGCTGATACCCAGGTCTTCCTTGTCGCCCAGCAGGTGATCCGGGTCGTAGGCCTTGAAGGCCAGGCCGAGGAGGGTGGCCACCGGGCCGAGGGTGATGTAGCGCTTTTCCCAGTTCAGGCGCAGACCGAGGACTTCCTGGCCTTCCCATTGACCTTTGCAGATCACCCCGGAGTCCGGCATGCCGCCGGCGTCGGAACCGGCCAACGGGCCGGTCAGGGCAAAGCACGGGATGTCGTCGCCGCGGGCCAGGCGTGGCAGGTAATGATGGCGTTGTTCGTCTGTGCCGTAATGCAGCAACAGTTCGGCCGGGCCGAGGGAGTTGGGGACCATCACGGTGGAGGCGAGGTCGCCGCTGTGGCTCGCCAGTTTCATCGCTACCTGGGAGTGGGCATAGGCGGAAAAGCCCTTGCCGCCAAACTCCTTGGGAATGATCAGGGCGAAAAAGCCGTTGTCCTTGATGAACGTCCAGACTTCGGGCGGCAGGTCCATGGTTTGACCGAGCTGCCATTCATTGACCATGGCGCAGAGCGTTTCGGTCGGCCCGTCGATGAACGCCTGTTCCTCTTCGTTCAGTTGCGCCTTGGGATAGGACAGCAGTTTGTTCCAGTCCGGACGACCGCTGAACAGTTCGCCGTCCCACCACACGGTGCCGGCGTCAATGGCGTCGCGTTCGGTTTGCGACATGGGCGGCAGGGTTTTCTGGAACCAGTTGAACAGGGGGGCGCTGAACAATTTGCGGCGCAGGTCGGGCAGCAGCAAGGGCGCGGCGACGGCGGCGATCAACACCCAGCAAACCAGCAGCAACCAGCCCGGCGCTCGGCTGAAAGCGCCCATTGCCACGACATAGACGGCCACGATGACCAAGGCGGGCAGCGGGTCGATGCGACGGTGGGCCAAACAGGCAATCCCGACCAGCAGAACCAGTATCCACAACAGCAGCATATTCATTCCTCCGTGAAACCAGGGCGAAACCAGCCCTCAGAGCTTAGACGGCATCCGTAAAACAGGCTGGTTGGAGCGATGTGATTGGAGTCTTGGGTAAAGCATTGATTGAGCGAGCGGCAAAGCGGCCATGTTTGGCCGAAACGTCGTTATTCCTGTGCTGAAGCTCTCGCTAGACTCGGGGCTTTCCCAGGAGATTGTTCTCATGCACGAGTATCTGAGTCCGGGCCGCTTCATCGATAGTGACCATCCGTCCGTGGTGGAGTTCGCCGAAAAACACCGTGGCGCCAGTCGCGATCCGCTCGAGCAGGCGATCAGTCTCTATTACGCCGTGCGTGAAGCGGTACGCTACAACCCGTACACATTCAGCCGCGATCCGCAGACCCTGCGCGGCAGTCATGCGCTGGCGAGCGGGGAGAGTTACTGCGTGCCCAAGGCCACGTTGCTGGCAGGCGCAGCGCGGCATTGCGGGATTCCCGCGCGAATCGGCCTGGCGGATGTGCGCAATCATTTGTCGACGCCACGGCTGCTTGAATTGCTCAAGAGCGACATGTTCGCCATGCATGGCTACACCGAGCTCTATTTGCAGGATCGCTGGGTCAAGGCGACACCTGCGTTCAACCGCAAACTCTGCGACCTGTTCAATGTGGCGCCGCTGGAGTTCGACGGGAAAAACGACAGTGTTTTTCATCCCTTCAACCGCGATGGCGCGAAGCTGATGGAGTACCTCGTCGATCACGGCCAGTTCGCCGACGTACCTGAGGCGTTCTTTTTTGAACACCTGGAAAAATGCTACCCACATCTTTTCGGTGAGCAACAGCAACCGCTGCTGGGTGACATGCAGAGCGATTTGAGTCGCGCCTGATCCGGCGTATGCTGCCTGCCCACTTATCGAAAAAGAGGCGGTCATGCTGAAGATCTGGGGTCGGAAAAACTCGTCGAATGTCAGAAAACCTTTGTGGGCCGCCGAAGAATTGGGGCTGGCCTATGAGGCCATCGATGCCGGTGGCGCCTTTGGTGTCGTCGATACGCCCGAATACCGCGCGATGAACCCCAACGGTCGGGTCCCGGTGATCGAAGACGATGGCTTCGTATTGTGGGAATCCAACGCCATCGTGCGTTACCTGATGGCCCGTCATGCCGCCGATACGGCCTGGTATCCGGCGGATCTGCAAGCCCGTGCCACCGCCGACAAGTGGATGGACTGGGCCACCTCGAGTTTTGCCGGACCGTTTCGCACCGTGTTCTGGGGCGTGCTGCGCACCCCGGCAGACCAGCAGGACTGGGCCGCCATCAACGCGGCGATCAAGGAATGCCACACGCTGCTGGCGATGGCCGATCAGGCGTTGGCGAACAAGCCCTACCTGTCCGGAGACGAGATCGGCATGGGCGATATTCCCCTGGGCAGTTTCATTTATGCCTGGTTCGAGATGCCGATCGAGCGTGAGCCACTACCGAACCTGCAGGCCTGGTATGCACGGTTGAAACAGCGTCCGGCGTATCAAAAGGCGGTCATGACCGCGTTGACTTAATACTCACTATCGACACGCTTGACTGTACTTGTGCGGCGGCGACAAGCACCATTGTGCCAGTTCGCTGCGGTTGTTTTGTTCGCCGTCGCCCATACTTACCCCTTTCTTCCCTTCTTGGTGCGTAAATCAGATATGAGTTCCGCTCTGTCCATCCGGCAGCTAACCAAAACCTACGGCAACGGTTTCCAGGCCCTGAGCGGTATCGATCTGGATGTCGCCGAAGGTGACTTTTTCGCCTTGCTCGGCCCCAACGGCGCCGGCAAATCCACGACCATCGGCATTCTCTCGACCCTGGTGAACAAGACCAGCGGCACGGTGAATATCTTCGGTCACGACCTGGACAGCAATCCTGCGCAGCTCAAACGCTCCATCGGCGTGGTGCCTCAGGAATTCAACTTCAACCAGTTCGAAAAGACCTTCGACATCGTCGTGACCCAGGCCGGCTACTACGGCATCCCGGCGAAAATCGCCAAGGAGCGCGCCGAGCAGTACCTGACCCAGCTCGGCCTGTGGGACAAGAAGGACGTGCCGTCGCGTTCGCTGTCCGGCGGCATGAAGCGGCGCCTGATGATCGCCCGCGCGCTGGTCCATCAACCGCGCCTGCTGATCCTCGACGAACCGACGGCCGGGGTGGACATCGAACTGCGTCGCTCGATGTGGAGTTTCCTCACCGAGCTGAACCAGAAAGGCATCACCATCATCCTCACCACCCACTACCTGGAAGAGGCTGAGCAGTTGTGCCGCAACATCGGCATCATCGATCACGGCACCATCGTCGAGAACACCAGCATGCGGCAGTTGCTCAGCCAGCTGCATGTCGAAACCTTTTTGCTGGACCTCAAGGGCGACCTGCCAGCCGCGCCGCAATTGCTCGGCTACCCGTCCAGATTGATCGACAGCCACACCCTGGAGGTCCAGGTGGACAAGTCCATGGGGATCACCGCGCTGTTCACCCAGTTGGCGCAGCAGAACATCGAAGTGCTGAGCCTGCGTAACAAAACCAATCGCCTCGAGGAGTTGTTCGTGTCCCTGGTGGAGAAAAATCTGTCGAAGGTGGCGGTATGAGTTCCGAGCTGCGCCCCAACCTCGTTGCCCTCAACACCATCGTTTACCGTGAAGTCCGGCGTTTCACCCGGATCTGGCCGCAGACCTTGCTGCCGCCGGCCATCACCATGGTCCTGTACTTCGTGATCTTCGGTAACCTGATCGGTCGGCAAATCGGCGACATGGGTGGCTTCACTTACATGGAGTACATCGTGCCGGGGCTGATCATGATGTCGGTGATCACCAACTCCTACGGCAACGTGGTGTCGAGTTTCTTCGGCAGCAAGTTCCAGCGCTCCATTGAGGAATTGATGGTCTCGCCGTTGTCGCCGCACACCATCCTGATCGGCTACGCCCTGGGCGGCGTGCTGCGCGGGCTGATGGTGGGGATCATCGTGACCTTGCTGTCGCTGTTCTTCACCCATTTGCAGGTGCATCACCTGGGCGTGACCCTACTGGTAGTGGTACTGACCGCGACGATCTTTTCGCTGCTGGGTTTCATCAACGCCGTGTTTGCACGCAACTTCGATGACATTTCGATCATCCCGACTTTCGTGCTGACGCCACTGACCTACCTGGGCGGGGTGTTCTATTCGATCTCGCTGCTGCCGCCGTTCTGGCAGACCGTGTCCCTGGCCAACCCGGTGCTGCACATGGTCAACGCATTCCGCTACGGCATCCTCGGGGTGTCGGATATCCGCATCAGTATTGCGATTACGTTCATGCTGGTGGCGACTGTGGTGCTCTACTTTGGCTGTGCGCGGTTGTTGGTGAGTGGGCGCGGGATGCGTACTTGAAGACGACCGAGTCGTTTGTATCGCGATGATCTAGTCGCAAAGCAGATCCCTGTAGGAGCGAGCACGCTCGCGATAGCTTTGGTTCAGACACCACAAAAAAACGGCCTCCCAGGTGGAGGCCGTTTTGCATTCTCACATCCGACTCTGCTTGCGCCGCTTCCATTGCCTGGCCACCCACCAGCGCCAATAGGTCATCACCAGGAAATAGGCCAGGGCACCGAGCGCCAGTCCCGTCACGACCGAGCCCAACAGAAACGGTTGCCACAAGGTCGAGATTTCACCCATGACCCATTCCCAGGTCAGCGAGTCCGGCAGCGTCCGGGCGGGGACGTCCATCAGCCAGGCGCCGGTCTGGTAGGTGCAAAAGAACACCGCAGGCATGGTGATCGGATTGGTCAGCCAGACCAGGCTCACGGCGATCGGCATATTGCCGCGCACGATAATGGCCAGGACTGCCGCCAACAGCATCTGCATTGGAATAGGCAGGAACGCGGCAAACAGACCTACCGCCATGGCACGGGCAACGGAGTGGCGGTTGAGGTGCCACAGGTTCGGGTCATGCAGCAGCGTGCCGAGAAAGCGTAAGGACTTGTGTTCCCTGATGCTCATCGGGTCTGGCATGTAACGTTTGAATAAGCGCCGGGGCATAAGGCTTCTCGGTCGGTCAGGGCGGCAAGTATGTCTGGATTCCATGAACTGCCCATTCAGACTTTGTGACAATTGATAACAGCGCCCACGGGACGAGCGGACTAAGCCTTGGAGGGAACCCTCTAGGACGGACTTATGCGCACAGGGATGATGGCGTTGGCGCTGGGTCTGCTGACCTTGCGTTTTTTACCGGCATTACCGCCGGTCTGGTTGTGGCTGGCGATGCCGGTGGTGGGTCTGATGTTGCTGCCGTTCAGGACTTTTCCGGTGGCGTTTTACTTGTTCGGATTGAGTTGGGCTTGCGCGAATGCGCAGTGGGCGCTGGATGACCGCTTGCCGCCGACGCTGGATGGGGAAACCCGCTGGATCGAGGGGCGGGTCACTGGCTTGCCCCGGCATGACGACGGTGCGGTGCGTTTCGAATTGACCGACATCCAGTCCCGGCGTACCCGGCTGCCGCGGCAAATGCGCCTGGCCTGGTACGGCGGGCCGCCTGTGAACAGTGGCGAACGCTGGCACCTGGCAGTCAAGCTGAAGCGCCCGGTCGGGCTGCTCAATCCGCAGGCGTTCGATTACCAGGCCTGGTTGCTGGCACAACGCATCGGGGCAACCGGGACGGTCAAGCAGGGCGAACGCCTTGCGCCTGCCCAGTGGGCCTGGCGCGATGGAATCCGCCAGCGTTTGTTTACGGTGGATGCCCAAGGGCGAAACGGCGCATTGACGGCATTGGTACTCGGGGACGGCGCCGGGTTGAGTCGTGAAGATTGGCAGGTATTGCAGGACACCGGCACGGTGCATCTGTTGGTGATTTCCGGGCAGCACATCGGATTGCTGGCGGGCGTTGTCTATCTGCTGATCGCCGGCCTGGCCCGTATCGGGTTATGGCCGAAGCGTTTGCCATGGTTGCATTGGGCATGTGGCCTGGCATTCGCCGCTGCGCTCGGTTACGGGATGCTGGCCGGGTTCGGGGTGCCGGTGCGACGGGCCTGCCTGATGATTGGTCTGGTGTTGTTGTGGCGTCTACGGTTTCGTCATCTCGGCATGTGGTGGCCACTGTTGTTGGCACTCAATGGCATTTTGCTGCTGGAGCCCCTGGCGAGTCTTCAGCCTGGTTTCTGGCTGTCGTTCGCTGCCGTGGCCGTCTTGATATTGACCTTTGGCGGTCGCTTGGGGCCGTGGCGTTGGTGGCAAACCTGGACCCGTGCCCAGTGGCTGATTGCAATCGGGTTGTGCCCGTTGTTACTGGCACTGGGGTTGCCAATCAGTCTCAGCGGGCCGCTGGCCAATCTGTTCGCAGTGCCCTGGATCAGTCTGGTGGTGCTGCCACCGGCATTGCTCGGGACGCTGTTGCTGCCGGTGCCCTATGTGGGGGAGAAATTGCTGTGGCTGGCGGGGGGCTTGATTGATGGGTGGTTCAGGGGACTGGGACTCGTCTCCGCTGAGGTTCCCGCGTGGGTGCCCACGGCCGTTCCGCTATGGGCCTGGGTAATCGGTGCCATTGGCGCTGTTCTGCTATTGCTGCCGCGAGGCGTACCGATGCGCCCGCTGGGGTGGCCCATGCTGTTGATGCTGGTTTTCGCGCCACGGCCGATGGTGCAGGAAGGCATGGCTGAAGTCTGGCAGCTGGATGTCGGTCAGGGCCTGGCGATCGTCGTGCGTACCCGTCATCACGCGATGCTGTATGACGCCGGACCACGTTTCGGTGAACTCGACCAAGGGGAGCGGGTGGTGCTGCCGGCGTTGCGCAAACTGGGGGTGAAGGGCCTCGACCTGATGCTGATCAGCCATGCCCATGCCGATCACGCCGGTGGTGCCAGGGCGGTTGCCAAGGGTTTGCCGGTGAACCGGGTGGTCAGTGGTGAGCCGTCGGACTTGCCTGTGGCGTTAAGGGCCGAGCGGTGTGAAAGCGGTCGACAATGGACCTGGGATGACGTCGATTTCCAGCTTTGGCACTGGCCGTTGGCCGAAGACAGCAACCAGAACTCCTGTGTCTTGCTGATCGAGGCCAATGGCGAACGGTTGCTGTTGAGCGGCGACATCGATGCCGCCGCCGAGAAAGCCTTGCTGGACAGTCCGTTGGCCTTGCCCACCGATTGGCTGCAGGCGCCGCACCACGGCAGTCGCACTTCTTCGTCCAACGCCCTGCTGGATGTCCTGCAACCCAAAGGCGCGCTGATCTCCCGCGGCCAGGGCAATTCGTTTGGCCACCCGCATCCAACGGTCATCGCGCGTTATCAAAAACGTGGAATGGCGATCTACGACAGCGTCGAACAGGGTGCCATTCGTCTGCAACTGGGGCGCTTCGAGTCGCCGTGGTCAATGCGCCAGGAGCGGCGTTTCTGGCGCGATCCGCCGCCACTGGAGCAATAAGCGGGCGTTGTTGAACGCCGACCGGATGCGACATCACGGTCTTCGGTGCTTGCACCCCCTATGTTAGAGTGGCGCACTTTTTCGAGGGGACTGTCACTGTGTGGGAATTGGTCAAATCCGGCGGCTGGATGATGCTGCCGATCATTCTGAGTTCCATCGTGGCCATGGCCATCGTCGCCGAGCGTATCTGGACGCTGCGCGCCAGCCGCGTGACCCCGGAGCACTTGCTCGGGCAGGTCTGGGTCTGGATCAAGGACAAACAGCTCAATAAGGACAAACTCAAGGAACTGCGCGCCGACTCGCCTTTGGGCGAGATCCTGGCGGCCGGCCTGGCCAACTCCAAGCATGGTCGCGAGATCATGAAGGAGTGCATCGAAGAGGCCGCCCAGCGGGTCATCCATGAGCTCGAGCGCTACATCAGCACCCTGGGCACCATCGCCGCCATGGCGCCATTGCTGGGCCTGCTGGGTACGGTGCTGGGCATGATCGACATTTTCAGCGCATTCACAGGCTCGGGCATGACCACCAACGCCTCGGTACTGGCCGGTGGTATTTCCAAGGCTCTGATCACCACGGCTGCAGGCCTGATGGTGGGTATCCCCGCGGTGTTCTTCCATCGCTTCCTGCTACGCCGGATCGATGAACTGGTGGTGGGCATGGAGCAGGAAGCGATCAAACTGGTCGAGGTGGTGCAGGGCGACCGCGATGTGGACCTGTCCGGGAGCAAAGCGTGAAATTCCGTCGCAAGCCACGGGAAACAGTGGACATCAACCTCGCGTCGTTGATCGATGTGGTGTTCATCCTGCTGCTGTTTTTCGTCGTGACCACCACCTTCACCCGTGAAACCCAGCTGCGCGTCGATCTGCCGGAAGCGGTCAGCGGCACGCCCGCCGACGATCAAGGCAAGCCTCTGGACATCACCATCAGCGCCGACGGCGTGTTCTCGGTGAACAACCAGATCCTGGCGAAGAGTGACCTGGCCTCGTTGATGGATGCGCTGCAAAAAGAAGCCAACGGCGACACCAACCGGCCGTTGTCCATCAGCGCGGACGGCAAGACCCAGCATCAGTCCGTGGTGACTGCCATGGATGCGGCCGGCAAACTAGGTTTCAGTCACTTGCGCATGACCACTGTCGAGGCGGCGCCTCCCGCGCCCTGATGACCATGTCCGATCGATTGCTCGCCGCGTGGTATGACGGTCATCCAGCCCTGAAGCTGTTACAGCCACTGGAATGGTTGTACCGGCGAGTGGTCATGAACAAGCGCAAGCGCTTTCTGGCGGGTGAGGGCGAGATCTATCAGCCGCCGGTGCCGCTGATCGTGGTCGGCAACATCACCGTGGGCGGCACCGGCAAGACGCCGCTGATTCTATGGATGATCGAGCACTGCAAGCGCAGCGGTCTGCGGGTCGGCGTGGTCAGTCGCGGCTACGGCGCCAAACCGCCGCATTTGCCGTGGCGGGTCGAGGCCGAGCAAAGCGCCGACGTTGCCGGCGATGAGCCGTTGCTGCTCGTCCAGCGCACGGGCGTGCCGTTGATGATCGACCCCAATCGCAGCAACGCCGTCAAAGCCCTGCTGGCCAGTGAGCCGCTGGACCTGATCCTGTCCGACGACGGCATGCAGCACTACCGCCTGGCCCGTGACCTGGAGCTGGTGCTGATTGACGCCGCCCGAGGCCTGGGCAACCGCCGTTGCCTGCCGGCCGGGCCATTGCGTGAACCGGTCGAGCGCCTGCAAAGCGTCGATGCGGTGCTCTACAACGGTGCCGTAGACGACCGCGATGATGGATTTGCCTTTCAATTGCAACCCACCGCGCTGGTCAACCTGCGCAGCGGCGAACGACGTCCCCTCGACTACTTTGACGCAGGCCAGTCTGTGCACGCGGTGGCCGGCATCGGCAACCCGCAACGTTTCTTCAAGACCCTCGAAACGCTACACTGGCAACCGGTTCCTCATGCGTTTGCCGACCACGCCGAATACAGCGTGGAGGCTTTGAATTTCACACCGTCATTGCCGTTGGTAATGACGGAAAAGGACGCGGTGAAATGCCGTGCCTTTGCCGCCGCCGACTGGTGGTACCTGGCGGTCGATGCCGTGCCGTCGACGGCCTTCGTGGCCTGGTTCGACACACAGCTGATGCGCCTGCTGCCGGCTCGTTTGTTGCCTTAACTCCGTTTTTTCCAGGGAATGCTCATGGACACCAAATTGCTCGATATCCTCGCTTGCCCGGTCTGCAAAGGCCCGCTCAAGCTCAGCGCAGACAAGACCGAGCTGATCAGCAAGGGTGCAGGCCTGGCCTACCCGATTCGCGACGGCATCCCGGTGATGCTCGAATCCGAAGCGCGCACCCTGACCACCGACGAGCGCCTGGATAAATGACCACAGCCTTTACCGTTGTCATTCCATCGCGCTATGCCTCCACCCGTCTGCCGGGCAAGCCACTGCTGCTGATCGCCGGCAAGCCGATGATCCAGCACGTCTGGGAACAGGCAAGCAAAAGCAGCGCCGAGCGGGTGGTCGTGGCCACCGACGATGCGCGCATCGTCGAGGCTTGCAAAGGCTTTGGTGCCGAAGTGGTGCTGACCCGTGAAGATCACAACTCCGGCACCGATCGCCTGGCCGAAGTCGCGATGCAGCTGGGCCTGGCGCCCGATGCCATAGTGGTCAATGTCCAGGGCGACGAGCCGCTGATCCCGCCGAGCGTGATCGATCAGGTCGCCGCCAACCTGGCCGCCCATACCGAAGCACGCATGGCCACCCTGGCCGAGCCGATCGAAGACGCGGACACCCTGTTCAATCCCAACGTGGTCAAGGTCGTCAGTGACCTCAATGGCCTGGCGCTGACGTTCAGTCGCGCCACCTTGCCCTGGGCGCGGGATGCATTCGCCGTGAACCCCGAGCAGTTGCCCGAAGGCGTGCCGTATCGCCGTCATATCGGCATCTATGCCTACCGCGCCGGTTTCCTGCAGGATTTCGTCAGCTGGGGTCCCTGCTGGCTGGAAAACACCGAGTGCCTGGAACAGCTGCGTGCCCTGTGGCACGGCGTGCGGATTCACGTCGCCGACGCACTGATCGCGCCGCCAGCCGGTGTCGATACCGCTGAAGACCTTGAGCGCGTTCGTCGCCTGCTGGAGGCGTGATGCGGGTTCTGTTTGTCTGCCTGGGCAACATCTGCCGCTCTCCCACGGCCGAAGGCGTACTGCGACACAAGTTGCGTGAGGCGGGGCTGGCCGACCAGGTCGAAGTCGCCTCCGCCGGCACCGGTGACTGGCATGTCGGCAAGGCGCCGGACAAGCGCAGTCAGGCCGCGGCGAAGCTGCGCGGTTATGACTTGTCCGCCCAGCGCGCGCAACAAGTCAGCCGTGCCGATTTCGCCACCTATGACCTGATCCTGGCGATGGACAACAGCAACCTGCGCAACCTCAAGGCCTTGCAGCCGGCCAAGGGCAAGGCCGAACTCGACCTGTTCCTGCATCGCTACCATTCGCCGGTCGATGAAGTGCCGGATCCGTACTACGACGGCGAACAAGGCTTCGAGCAGGTGCTGGACCTGATCGAGCACGCCAGTGATTTGCTGGTGATCGAATTGAAGGGGCGGTTATGAGTTTGCAGGTTCGATCGCAGGTTTCGCTCAAGCCGTTCAACAGCTTTGGCGTGGATGTCCAGGCCCGGCTGTTTGCCGAGGCCCATAGCGACGCCGATGTGCGAGAAGCGCTGGCCTATGGGCTGCAGCACAAGGTCCCTGTGCTGGTGATCGGCGGAGGCAGCAACCTGCTGCTGACGGCAGATATCGATGCGCTGGTGCTGCGCATGGCCACGCGCGGGATTCGCGTGTTGAGCGATGACGGCAACAAAGTGGTGATCGAAGCGGAGGCGGGCGAGCCCTGGCACCCGTTCGTGCAACACACGCTGGCGCTGGGATTGTCCGGTCTGGAAAACCTCAGCCTGATTCCCGGCACCGTCGGTGCGGCACCGATGCAGAACATCGGTGCCTATGGGGTTGAGATCAAGGATGTATTCGCCGGCCTCACCGCCCTCGATCGCCAGAGTGGCGAACTGCGCGACTTCACCCTGCAAGCGTGCAACTTCGCTTACCGCGACAGTCTGTTCAAGCAGGAACCGGGACGCTGGTTGATCCTGCGTGTGCGCTTCGTCCTCGATCGCTCCGCGCATTTGCATCTGGAATACGGTCCGGTGCGCCAGCGCCTGACCGAACAAGGCATCGAGCATCCGACCGCCAGCGATGTCAGCCAGGCCATTTGCAGCATCCGCAACGAAAAACTGCCAGACCCCGCGGTGCTGGGAAATGCCGGCAGTTTTTTCAAGAACCCCCTGGTGTCAGCGGCACTGGCTGAACGGCTCAAGGGCGAATACCCGGACCTGGTGGCCTATGCGCAACCCGACGGGCAGATGAAGCTGGCTGCCGGCTGGTTGATCGAGCGGGCAGGGTGGAAGGGTTTCCGTGAGGCCGACGCTGGCGTGCATAAATTGCAGGCGCTGGTGCTGGTCAATTACGGGAGCGCAAGCGGATTGCAATTGCTCGATCTGGCGCAGCGCATCCAGAAAGACATTTTCGAACGTTTCCACGTCGAGCTGGAAATGGAGCCGAACAGGTATTAGAGGAGCAGCTTCAAGCTTCAAGCTTCAAGCTTCAAGCTTCAAGCTTCAAGCTTCAAGCTTCAAGCTTCAAGCTTCAAGCTTCAAGCTTCAAGCTTCAAGCTTCAAGCTTCAAGCTTCAAGCTTCAAGCTTCAAGCGGCAAGCGGCAAGCGGCAAGCGGCAAGCGGCAAGCTACAATCCTTGAATTCAGGCTTTCAGCTGTTTTGCTTCTACTTGAAGCTTGCAGCTTATGGCTTGCAGCTAAAAAGCCCTGTCTCAGCAGGGCTTTTTTGTTAATGCTCGGTTAACTCAGTCAGCTAACGATGCACACTCTTGCTCCACCAAAGGCCCGGTGCAGACGCTTGCGTCTGCATAAGAGAGCCCATTAGCCTGAGTCGATCTGCGTGGGACCCACCGAGATCCAGCGGCAGATTGCTCGACCCCATAACTCAAGAAATATTCGGGCGTGCCCATGATTACCCTGAAGCTCAATGGTCAAGACCATCAACTCGACGTCACCGAGGACATGCCGCTGCTGTGGGCGATCCGCGACGTGGCCGGTTACAACGGCACCAAATTCGGCTGCGGCATGGGCCTGTGCGGGGCCTGCACCATTCATATCGAAGGGGCTCCGGCACGCAGTTGCATCACGCCCATCGGTTCAGTCGTCGGGCAGAATGTCAGCACCATCGACAACCTGCATGCCGATCCGATCGGCAAAGTCGTGCAGCAAGCCTGGCTCGACACGGCGGTCGCTCAATGCGGTTTCTGTCAGGGCGGGCAAATCATGTCGGCGACGGCGCTGCTCAAGTCCCATCCGAACCCGAGCGATGAGCAGATCGAAGAGGCGATGGTCGGTAACATTTGCCGCTGCGGCACCTACAACCGCATCAAGACTGCGATCCGCCAGGCCTCCACTCACCTGAAGGAGGCCAAGGCATGAGCCGGTTACCGAATGATTTCGCCCTGAGCAACCTGAGTCATCTCAGTCGTCGAGGCTTCCTCAAAGGGGTTGGTGCTACCAGTGCGTTGGTGCTGGCGGCGAGCTGGGGCTGGCAAGACGCCTTTGCCGAGGACAAAGAGAAAAAGTTTGGCGCTGACGGCATGCCCCACGGCTGGGTCGACGATCCGAAGGTCTATGTGAGCATCGCCGCCGACGGCACGGTGACCGTGATCTGTAACCGCTCGGAGATGGGCCAGGGCGTGCGCACCAGCCTGACCATGGTGGTGGCCGATGAGCTGGAAGCCGACTGGGCGCGGGTCAAGGTACAACAGGCCCCGGGCGACGAAGCACGCTTCGGCAACCAGGACACCGACGGCTCGCGCAGCATGCGCCATTGGTACGAACCGATGCGCCGGTGCGGGGCCGCTGCGCGAGCCATGCTGGAGCAAGCCGCCGCTGACCAATGGAAAGTGTCGGTCGGCGAATGCCATGCGCAACTGCATAAAGTCATTCATAAACCGTCCGGCCGCGAACTGGATTATGCTGCGCTCGCCGCCGCTGCCAGCGCTTTGGCCGTACCGGCGCGCGACAGCCTGCGGCTCAAGCAGCCTTCGGAGTTTCGCTACATCGGCAAGGAGGGCAGCAGGGCCATCGATGGTGAAGACATCGTCAACGGTCGTGCGGTGTACGGCGCCGACGTGCATTTCGACGGCATGCTGTACGCGACCATTGCTCGGCCCGTGGTGTATGGCGGCAAGGTCAAAAGCTTCGATGGCAGCGCGGCGATGAAAGTCCCTGGCGTGGTCAAGGTGGTGCAGATCGAAAGCCGGCCCTTGCCTTCGGAGTTTCAACCGCTCGGCGGTATCGCCGTGGTGGCGAGCAATACCTGGGCGGCGATCAAGGGCCGCGAGGCGCTGAAAATCGAGTGGGACGACGGCCCCAACGCCAGCTACGACTCGATCGCCTATCGCAAGGAGCTGGAAGCGGCCTCGCTCAAGCCCGGCAAAGTGGTGCGCAATACCGGCAATATCGACGAAGCGATGGCCAGCGCCGCCAGCACACTGGAAGCCTCCTACTACTTGCCACATTTGTCACAGTCACCGATGGAACCGATGGTCGCCATTGCGCGATTCAAGGACGGTGCGTGCGAAGCCTGGGGGCCAAGCCAGGCGCCGCAAGTCACCCGGGAACGGATCGGTGAACGCCTGGGCCTGCCGATCGACAAGGTCACCTTCAACGTGACCCTGCTGGGCGGTGGGTTCGGGCGCAAGTCCAAGCCTGACTTCATCATCGAAGCGGCGATCCTCGCCAAGGAGTTCCCCGGCAAGGCGGTGCGGGTGCAATGGACCCGCGAGGACGACATCCACTGTTCCTACTTCCATACCGTGTCGGCCGAATACCTCAAGGCCAGCCTGAGCAAGGATGGCCTGCCATCCGGCTGGTTGCACCGTACGGTGGCGCCGAGCATTACCGCGTTGTTTGCGCCGGGCATGAACCATGAGGCAGCGTTCGAACTGGGCATGGGGTTCACCAACATGGCCTATGCGATCCCCAACATTCGCCTGGAAAACCCCGAGGCAACGGTGCATACCCGGGTCGGGTGGTATCGCTCGGTGTCGAACATTCCCCACGGCTTCGCGATCCAGAGCTTTATCGATGAACTGGCGCACAAGGCCGGGGAGGATCCGCTGAAGTACCAGATCCGATTGCTCGGCCCGGATCGCCAGATCGATCCGCGTACCTTGAGTGACGAGTGGAACTACGGCGAATCCCCCGAGCGTTATCCGATCGACACTGCGCGCTTGCGCACGGTACTGGAGACCGCCGCCAAAGCCGCGGGTTGGGGGCGTGAGTTGCCCAAGGGGCGCGGCCTGGGCCTGGCGGTGCATTACAGCTTCGTGACCTATGTGGCGGCGGTGATCGAGGTGGAAGTCAAAGACGATGGCACGCTGGTGGTGCACAAGGCCGACATCGCCGTCGATTGCGGACCGCAGATCAATCCCGAGCGGATTCGTGCACAGTTCGAAGGTGCCTGCGTCATGGGCCTGGGTAATGCGGTGCTGGGGGAAATCAGCTTCAAGGACGGCAAGGTCCAGCAGGACAACTTCCACATGTACGAAGTGGCGCGCATGTCCCTGGCGCCAAGAGAGGTGGCTGTGCATCTGGTGACACCGCCGGGCGACGTGCCATTGGGTGGCGTGGGGGAGCCGGGCGTGCCACCGATTGCGCCGGCCCTGTGCAATGCGATCTTTGCCGCGACCGGCAAGCGCATCCGCAACCTGCCGGTTCGTTATCAGCTATCGGGCTGGCAGAAGGCCGGAGCCTGATGGACAGCGCCGATCTGAACGTCCTGCGCAGTGTGCTGCAATGGCATCGCGCCGGTCAGCGAGTGGTGTTGTACAGCGTAGTCGAAACCTGGGGCACCGCGCCCCGGGCACCCGGCGCCATGCTGGCGTTGCGTGAAGACGGCATGGTGATTGGTTCGGTCTCGGGCGGGTGTGTCGAGGATGACTTGATCGCCCGGCTTCGCGACGGTCGCCTTGCGCTTGATGGGCCACCGGTGCAATTGATCACTTACGGCGTGACTCGCGAGGAGGCCGCACGTTTCGGCTTGCCCTGCGGCGGCACCTTGCGCTTGACCGAGGAGCGTATCGACGATGGGGATTGGGTCGAGCAATTGCTCGCCCGTTGCGAGTCCCATGAAATCGTTGCCCGTAAACTGAACCTGGTCACCGGTGAAGTGCTTTTGCAACCGGCCGGCAACGCTGATGTGTTGACGTTTGACGGCCAGACCTTGCGTGCGATCTATGGCCCACGCTGGCGCTTGCTGCTGATTGGTGCGGGGCAGCTGTCACGTTATGTGGCGGAAATGGCCCGATTGCTGGACTTCGAGGTGCTGATTTGCGATCCGCGCAGCGAATTCGTCTACGGCTGGGAGGAGCAGCACGGACGATTCGTTTCGGGCATGCCGGACGAGGCTGTGTTGAATATCCAGACGGATGAACGCACGGCCATTGTCGCCCTGACCCATGATCCGCGCCTGGACGACATGGCGCTGCTCACCGCCCTCGACTCCAGGGCTTTTTACGTGGGGCGCTGGGGTCGCGGGTCAACAGCCGCAAGCGCCGGGAAAACCTGGCTCAACTGGGGTTGTCGCAACCGGCGATTGAGCGCTTGCATGGTCCCATCGGTTTGCACATCGGCAGTCATAATCCTGCGGAAATTGCCTTGTCGCTCATGGCGGAAATCGTGGCGGTCAAAAACGGCGTCGAACTGAAACAGAAAAGAAACTTGCAGGAGAAGGTATGAGCGGATCCATCGGCGTCATTGTCCTGGCGGCGGGGCAGGGCAGCCGGTTTCGTCAAGTGGCGGGCACAGACAAGGATAAATTGCTCGCTGATTGTATCGGACGTGATGGTGCGGTTCGGTCCGTCATTGAGCACACGCTGGTGAATCTGCCGGTCGTAGCGGGCAAGCGCGTAGTGGTGACGACCCCTGATCGCCCGCAGGTTGTTCGCATGGCTCAGGCCTATGGTTGCGAGGCAGTGCTGATCGAGTCAACGGGAATGGGCGACAGCATTGCCGCTGGAGTCGCTGCCTGCAAGCAGCTCGATGGCTGGCTGATGGTGCTGGGTGATATGCCGTTCATCCTGCCGTCCAGTATCGAGCAAGTGTTGGCCGGTATTGGAAAGGACGTGATCAGCGTGCCCGTGCAGGGTGGTGAGTACGGGCATCCGGTCGGGTTTGGAAGGGGCTTCGCGGCGGGGTTGATGGCGCTATCGGGGGATCGTGGCGCCAAGCCACTGTTTGCCCAGGGGCGGGTGGTGGAAGTGCCCGTGGATGATCCCGGTGTGTTGTGGGATGTGGATGTGCCGCAGGCGTTGGTCTTCAAACCAGCCTAGTTCCTCAGATCCGCCTGGAATCCCTGTAGGAGCGAGCATGCTCGCGATGGAGGTCAACGAAAACGCGGGGAACCTGATGCCCCGCGGTGTAGCGTCCACCATCGCGAGCATGCTCGCTCCTACAGGGCGTGAAGCCTTGAGGCATGAAAAAGCCCCGCCTGGATCACCAGGCGGGGCTTTTTGTCAGCCGTCGGAATCAGACGAGAGGTTTAGGCTCGTGTTCTTTTTCCTGGGCTTGCTCTACCGCTTCCTGAACGGAGCGCGGCGCTTCGTGGATCACCGACTCAACCGGCTCGGCAGCCACTTCAGCGGCTGGGGCAGGAGCTGCCTCAACCACTTCAGCGGCAACCTGTGCAGGTTCGGCAGCGACAACCGCTTCAGCAGGCGTGGCAGCGGCAGCCAGTTCGGCTTCCTTCTGCAGACGCTCGGCTTCACGCTTGCGACGACGCACTTCGCGTGGGTCGTTAGGTGCACGGCCACTTGGCGTCAGGGCGCTGACAGGAGCGGCCTCGACGACTGGAGCAGGCGCTTCGGCAACGACCGGGGCTTCAACGACTGGCGCTTCAACCACCGGCGCTGGAGCCGGTTCCGCAGCGGCGACCACCGGCTCGGAAACCATGGCTTCAGCGGCAGGTGCAGCTGCTTCAGCGACAGCTGGCTCGGCCACCCAGTTGAAAGCGGTTTGCTCCTCGCGGACCTCACGCACGGTTTCAGTCACGGCTTCAACAACCGCTTCTGCAACCACCGCAGGCGCCTCAACCACTGGAGCTGGTTCCGCGGCCGCTTCAACGGCGGGCTGTGCGACTGGCGCTGGTGCTACTTCGATTTCCGGCGCTGCAGTGATTTCGATCGGTGTGGTCGCTTCCACGGCTGGTGCTTCGACTGGAGCGGTTTCCAGGGTCGCGGCAGTGGCGCGTTCGGCTTGCACGTTGGCTTGCGCTTCAGCCGGAGCGCTGATCACGCTGCCGGCAACGGCTGCGGTGACAGCCAGGCCGGCGGCCAGATCGGCAGCGCTTGGCGCTTCGGCGTTTGCGCCGGACTCGGACTCTTCCGAACCTTCGATCACGTTGCCGTTGGCGTCACGCTGACGCTCGCGACGGTTGCTGCGACGACGCTGGCCACGGGAGCGGCGGCGCGGGCGATCGCCTTCGGCGCTTTCCTGACCGTCTTCCGGCAGTTGCTCTTCGGTGGAGGTCGGTTCTTCTTCAGTCGCGGCTGCGGCAGCCTGCTCGGCGCGTGGCTGACGTTCTTCACGCGGTGGGCGTGGAGCGCGTTCTTCACGTGGCGGACGAGCTGGACGCTCTTCAGCGGTAGCCGCGGCGGCCGGAGCGGCATCCAGAGGCTCGCGCAGTTCGCGAACGCGTTCTTCGCGCTCGCCACGTGGCTTGCGATCTTCACGCGGAGCGCGCGGTGCACGTTCTTCACGAGGCGCGCGTGGTGCGCGTTCTTCGCGGGCTACTGCCGGAGTTTCTTCACGGGATTCGCGTGGCTCCCGGACTTCGCGAGGCTGACGCTCTTCACGCGGTTCACGTGGTGCGCGTTCTTCACGCGGTGCACGCTCTTCCCGTGGCTTGCGCTCTTCATCGCGACGACCGTTACGGTTGCGGCTTTGCTGACGACCGTTGCGGCGCTCTTCGTTGCGGGCCGGGCGCTCGGCGACTGGTTTTTCAACCACAACCGGCGCAACAGGCTCTTCCTTGGTGGCGAACAGGCTCACCAGCGACTTCACCAGGCCTTTGAACAGGCTTGGCTCCGGTACGGCAGCCGGAGCCGGGGCTGGCGCGGCAACTTCGGTCGGAACCGGAGCGTTGGCGCGGGCCGGCGCCGTCTTGACCGCCGCTTCCTGGCGAACCAGGGTGCGGGTCGCAGCGGCTGGCTGGAGGTCTTCCACTTCGGCAGCGGCAGCGGCGATTTCGTAGCTGGACTGGTTGGTGGCCGCTTCCGGGCTGTCGTCACGCAGGCGCTGCACTTCGAAGTGCGGTGTCTCGAGGTGATCGTTCGGCAGGATGACGATGCGGGCGCGGGTGCGCAGTTCGATCTTGGTGATCGAATTGCGCTTTTCGTTGAGCAGGAACGCAGCCACCGGGATCGGCACCTGTGCGCGAACTTCGGCGGTGCGGTCTTTCAGGGCTTCTTCTTCGATCAGGCGCAGGATCGCCAGGGACAGCGATTCAACGTCACGGATGATGCCGGTGCCGTTGCAACGCGGGCAGACGATGCCGCTGCTTTCGCCCAGGGAAGGACGCAGGCGCTGACGGGACATTTCCAGCAGGCCGAAGCGCGAGATGCGACCGACTTGCACGCGAGCGCGGTCGGCTTCCAGGCATTCGCGGACTTTCTCTTCCACGGCGCGCTGGTTCTTGGCCGGGGTCATGTCGATGAAGTCGATGACGATCAGGCCGCCGATGTCGCGCAGGCGCAACTGACGGGCGATTTCTTCGGCGGCTTCAAGGTTGGTTTGCAGCGCGGTTTCTTCGATGTCGCTGCCTTTGGTGGCGCGTGCCGAGTTGATGTCGATGGACACCAGGGCTTCGGTCGGATCGATCACGATGGAACCGCCGGAAGGCAGTTCGACCACACGCTGGAACGCGGTTTCGATCTGGCTTTCGATCTGGAAGCGGTTGAACAGCGGAACGCTGTCTTCGTACAGCTTGATCTTGCTGGCGTACTGCGGCATCACCTGGCGGATGAAGGTCAGGGCTTCGTCCTGGGCTTCGACGCTGTCGATCAGCACTTCACCGATGTCCTGGCGCAGGTAGTCGCGGATCGCGCGGATGATCACGTTGCTTTCCTGGTAGATCAGGAACGGCGCGGCGCGGTCCAGCGAAGCTTCCTTGATGGCGGTCCACAGTTGCAGCAGGTAGTCGAGGTCCCACTGCATTTCTTCGCTGCTGCGGCCAAGGCCGGCGGTGCGCACGATCAGACCCATGTCGGCCGGGGCAACCAGGCCGTTCAGGGCTTCACGCAGTTCGTTGCGCTCTTCGCCTTCGATGCGACGGGAGATACCGCCGGCACGCGGGTTGTTGGGCATCAGTACCAGATAACGACCGGCCAGGCTGATGAAGGTGGTCAGGGCGGCGCCCTTGTTGCCACGTTCTTCTTTTTCCACCTGAACGATGACTTCCTGGCCTTCGCTCAGGACTTCCTTGATGTTGACGCGACCTTCGGGGGCTTTCTTGAAGTATTCGCGGGAGATTTCCTTCAGGGGCAGGAAGCCATGGCGCTCGGAGCCGAAATCGACAAAGGCTGCCTCAAGGCTTGGTTCGATGCGAGTAATCCGGCCTTTATAAATGTTGGCCTTCTTCTGCTCGCGTGCACCGGACTCGATGTCCAGGTCGTAGAGGCGCTGGCCATCTACCAGTGCAACACGCAACTCTTCGGGTTGAGTTGCGTTAATCAGCATTCTTTTCATGTAGTACCGTCGGTTTCCGGGCTGCCGGAAACGGCGTTCGGCACACACGACTTCTCACGGTCGGTGTCAGGTGCGTCGGGAGTGGCTGGCCATTTCCCGTGTCCAGCGAAGTCCGGCCAATGTGGGCCTTCATCGCGACGTACGCGTCCTGCTTGCTGTGGCTACTTAAGCACTCAGTCAGGAGGAGGAATCAACCAGCGGCTGTGGACGAGATGAAGCGTCTTGAGAAAGCCTGTTGCTACACAGTCCGGCGGTTGTGCATCTCCACCCTACACGTATCCCTGATAATTCGGGTGCTGCCGCGCGCAGAATCCGCAGCGGGTTGGCATTTACCGTGAGCTCCGAAAGGGGAGGTCACGCATCATGGCTAATTTAGGCGTTGTTTCCGATGCTTTCGCTCGGGGTCATTCGCAGCTGACTGCACTTTGTGAACTGGCCGTGAATATGGCTCGCAAAACGAGTGGAGCACTCTGCTTTGTGGCGTGATTCAGGCCTCATGTCACCTGCGCTCGTTACACCTGCAAACTCCACCGTTACGTAGCGAAAGCCCCGTAGGACGGCCTCGCGTCCTGGTGAATTGCGTTGGTCAGGGTCGGTTTTTGACCGTTGGTCCGCTGTCCAGGCCGCTTTTGGCGGCGTTCGCGACTATAGCAGCAATGATTAAGTGCTTCAATTCCATAAAAAATTGTTATCATCCGCGGCATGACGACGACTACCCCCCCGACTCCAGGCGTGCAAATGCTTGAGGTCTCGCCGGAATATGCCGGCCAACGTATTGATAATTTCCTTCTCGCCCGACTCAAAGGCGTGCCCAAGACCTTGATTTACCGCATTTTGCGCAAGGGCGAAGTGCGCGTGAACAAGGGGCGGATCAAGCCTGAGTACAAGTTGCAGGCGGGCGATATCGTGCGCGTGCCGCCGGTACGCGTGCCTGAGCGCGACGAACCGGTGCCGCTGGCACAGGGCCTGCTGCAGCGGCTTGAAGCCTCGATTGTCTTTGAAGACAAGGCGCTGATCGTGATCAACAAGCCTTGCGGCATTGCCGTTCACGGCGGTAGCGGCCTGAACTTCGGCGTGATCGAAGCCTTTCGTCAGTTGCGCCCCGATTGCAAAGAGCTCGAACTGGTTCACCGCCTCGATCGTGATACGTCCGGCCTGTTGATGATTGCCAAGAAGCGCAGCATGTTGCGCCACTTGCACACCGCGTTGCGCGGTGATGGCGTCGACAAGCGTTATATGGCGCTGGTCCGCGGTAACTGGGCGAGCTCGATCAAGCAAGTCCGTGCGTCTCTGGGCAAGAGCAATCTGCGCTCCGGTGAGCGCATGGTCGAGGTCGACGAGGAGGAGGGGAAGGAGTCCGTGACCGTGTTCAAGGTCCTGCGCCGCTTCGGCGACTTTGCCACCATGGTAGAAGCCAAGCCGATTACCGGTCGGACTCACCAGATCCGCGTCCATACCTTGCACGCAGGGCATTGCATCGCAGGCGACACCAAGTATGGCGACGAAGGTTTCAGCAAGGAAATCCGCGACCTGGGCGGCAAGCGCCTGTTCCTGCACGCCTACATGCTGACCGTGCCGCTGCCCGATGGCAGTGAGTTGAAGTTGCAGGCCCCGGTGGACGAAATGTGGGCCAAAACCGTGGAGCGATTGAGTGCGCCCATCTGATTACAAGCTGTTGATCTTCGATTGGGACGGCACGCTGGCCGACTCCATAGGCCGGATTGTCGAGGCGATGCATGTTGCCTCGCGGCGGTCCGGTTTTGAGCAGTGCGACGATTTTGCCGTCAAGGGCATCATCGGTCTGGGCTTGCCGGAAGCGATCCGCACTCTGTACCCGGAGATTGGTGACGCCGAGTTGATTGCGTTCCGCGAGCACTATGCTGAACACTACATTGCGTCGGAGGCTGTGCCCTCGCCGCTGTTCGAGGGGGTGGTCGAGTCGCTCGAGGCATTTCGTGCCGAGGGCTATCATCTGGCTGTGGCGACCGGCAAGGCCCGTCGCGGGCTGGATCGGGTGTTGAAATCCCATGGCTGGGAGGATTATTTCGATATCACCCGTGCTGCCGACGAGACCGCCAGCAAGCCTCATCCGTTGATGCTCGAGCAGATTCTCGCTCATTGCGAGGTCCGGCCGGAGCAGGCGTTGATGGTCGGTGATTCGTCCTTCGATTTGCAGATGGCGCGCAACGCCGGCATGGGCTCGGTGGCTGTCAGCTATGGTGCTCAATCGATCGATGCGTTGAAAATGTATGAGCCGCGACTGGCTATCGACCGCTTTTCAGAATTGCATGCCTGGCTGAGTCAGCAGGCTTAACCGGTTGTTTTTTGGGTGGATGACATGACCGACGAATGGAAGGCGCCCGCCAAGGCGAGCGCAGAGAGCGGTGACGACAAAAGCTGGAAGCTGCTGGAAAAGACGCTGCTGGCCAGCGTGCAGGAACAGCGGCGGTCCCGTCGCTGGGGAATATTCTTCAAGCTTCTGGTTTTTGTCTATCTGTTCGGCGCCATTGTCCTGTTTTCGCCGCTGATGGATATGGAAAAAGCCGCTACCCGCAGCGCCCATTACACGGCGCTGATCGATGTGACGGGCATGATTGCCGACAAGGAACCGGCCAGCGCGGACAATATCGTTGGCAGTCTGCGCGCGGCTTTCGAGGACGAAAAGGTCAAGGGTGTCATCCTGCGTATCAATAGCCCGGGAGGCAGTCCGGTGCAATCGGGTTACGTCTATGACGAGATCCGTCGCCTGCGCGGTCTGCACCCGGATACCAGGCTGTATGCGGTCATTTCCGATCTGGGGGCTTCCGGTGCTTACTACATCGCCAGTGCGGCGGATCAGATCTATGCCGACAAGGCGAGTCTGGTCGGCTCCATTGGTGTGACGGCGGCCGGTTATGGGTTTGTCGGCACCATGGAGAAGCTGGGGGTCGAGCGCCGTACGTACACGTCTGGCGAGCACAAGTCGTTCCTCGATCCGTTCCAGCCGCAGAAGCCTGAGGAAACCGCCTTCTGGCAGGGTGTGCTGGATACCACGCACAAGCAGTTCATCAATAGCGTCAAGCAGGGGCGGGGTGATCGTCTGAAGGACAAGGAGCATCCGGAGCTGTTTTCCGGCCTGGTCTGGTCCGGCGAGCAGGCGCTGTCGCTGGGGTTGATCGATGGGTTGGGCAGTGCCAGTTATGTGGCTCGTGATGTGATTGGTGAGAAAGAGCTCGTGGACTTTACTGTTCAGGAGTCGCCATTCGACCGCTTCTCGAAAAAGCTCGGTGCCAGCGTGGCCGAGCATTTGGCGATGTGGATGGGTTTTAACGGTCCGTCACTGCGCTGATTCTGAAGTGATACTGGAAAACCGGCCCGAGTGGCCGGTTTTTTGGTATTGCGGTTCAGGGTATTTGCACGCCTTCGGCCAGCAACATGTCGATCAGGCGAATCAGTGGCAAGCCGATCAGGCTGGTGGCGTCAGGCCCCTCGGTGCTGCGAAACAGGCTGACCCCCAGGCCTTCGGCCTTGAAGCTGCCTGCGCAGTCGTAGGGTTGCTCTGCATGCAGGTAGCGTTCGATGCGAGGGGCATCGAGTGGGCGCATGTGGACGGTGAACGGCACGCAGTCGACCTGGCAGTGCCCGCTCCGGGTGTTGAGCAAGGCCAGGCCGGTGAGGAATGTCACGCTGGCGCCACTGGCGGCCAGCAGTTGTTCACGGGCTTTTTCGAAGGTGTGGGGTTTGCCGATAATCCGCTCTCCCAGCACGGCGACCTGATCGGAACCGATTATCAGATGAGCGGTATGGTTGTCGGCCAGGGCGCGGGCTTTCTCTTCGGCGAGGCGCTTGACCAGTTCGATGGCGGACTCGTCCGGACGATGGCTTTCGTCGATATCCGGCGAGCTGCACGTAAAAGGCAACTGCAGGCGGGCGAGCAATTCCCGGCGATAGGCCGAGCCGGAAGCGAGTAATAAAGGCAGCATGCGCGTCTCCATAAGGCAGGTGCGAATTCTAGCGAGGCTTCCAAGTGACGCACAGGGCTGAATTTCCTTTGACATGGGCGGGTGCATCCCTATAATGCTGCGCCTATGTTGAATGACCCGATTCCACCTCACGTTGACCCGCGCAAATTGGCTGATCGTGGCACCACCCTTCAAGGTGAAATGCTGCTGGCCGATTTGGAGAGACTCTGCGACCCGCTTTCCGACAATGTCGGTACGGTGCAGGCTAAATTCGTTTTTGAACGAGATGAACGTAAATCTGTGGTTATCCACAGCTTTATCGACACTGAAGTCAAAATGGTTTGCCAGCGTTGTCTTGAGCTGGTCACCCTGCCGATCCATAGCGAATGCAGTTACGCTGTGGTGAAGGAGGGTGCGAATACCCAGTCGTTGCCGAAAGGTTATGACGTGCTGGAACTGGGCGAAGATCCTTTGGATCTGCAGTCACTGATCGAGGAGGAGCTTCTGCTCGCCTTGCCCATTGTGCCTGCTCATCATCCGGAAGAATGCCAGCAGCCGGCGGGAGCAGATGAGCCCGAGCCGAGCGAGGACGAGGTAACGCGGTCCAACCCGTTCAGTGTATTGGCGCAGTTAAAGCGTGACCCAAACGTTTAGGAGTTAATCAATTATGGCTGTTCAGCAGAACAAAAAATCCCGCTCTGCCCGTGACATGCGCCGTTCGCACGACGCTCTCGAGGCTAGCACCCTGTCTGTAGAAAAAACCACTGGTGAAGTTCACCTGCGTCACCACGTATCGCCAGAAGGCGTATACCGTGGTCGTAAAGTGATCGACAAGGGCGCTGACGAGTAATCACTTGTCCGCTCAAGTCATCGCGATTGACGCAATGGGCGGGGACTTCGGTCCCCGCAGCATTGTCCAGGCCAGCCTCGCTTGCCTGTCTGCTACGCCCTCGCTGTACCTGACCCTCGTTGGTCAACCCTCCCTACTTGAAGAATTGATCGCTGGCCATTCGGCTGTGGATCGCGCGCGCCTGTCGATTGCTCCGGCGAGCGAAGTCATCGCCATGGACGAAAAGCCCGCCCAGGCCTTGCGTGGCAAGCCTGACTCGTCGATGCGCGTGGCGCTTGAGTTGTTGCGTGACGGCAAGGTCCAGGCCTGTGTCAGTGCCGGCAATACCGGCGCGCTGATGGCGTTGTCGCGGTTCGTGCTCAAGACTCTGCCGGGCATTGATCGTCCGGCCATGGTGGCGGCGATTCCGACACAAAAGGGTTACTGCCAATTGCTCGACCTGGGGGCCAATGTCGATTGCAGTGCCGAGCACCTGCTGCAGTTTGCGGTCATGGGGTCGGTTGCCGCAGAAACCCTCGGCATAGTGCGCCCGCGGGTAGCGTTGCTGAATATCGGCACCGAAGACATAAAGGGCAATCAACAGGTCAAGCTGGCTGCCACCTTGCTGCAGGGCGCTCGTGGTATCAACTACATCGGTTTTGTCGAGGGTGACGGTTTGTACCGTGGTGAAGCCGATGTGGTGGTCTGTGACGGCTTTGTCGGCAACATCCTGCTCAAGTCGAGCGAGGGGCTGGCGACCATGATTGCCGGGCGCATCGAAACGTTGTTCAAGCAAAGCCTGTCGTCACGCATGGTGGGGGCATTGGCCTTGCCGTTGATGAAGCGTTTGAAGGCGGATCTGGCGCCTGCGCGGCATAACGGTGCCAGCTTCCTCGGTTTGCAGGGAATTGTCGTGAAAAGTCACGGTTCTGCTGGGGTCCAGGGCTTTCAGAGTGCAATTTCCCGTGCCTTGATCGAGATCCAGGAAAACCTGCCCGAACGCATACACGGCCGTCTGGAGGATTTGTTGCTTTAGGTGTTTTCGTCGGACAATGCTTAAATGTGACCGCTTGGTTCGATGGGCCATCCAACTGTCAGTTTCTTGCGTCCTCCAGATAGGGCGCCAATTCTCCGACGACAAGATCATTAGGGGCTTGTTACATGTCTGCTTCCCTCGCATTCGTCTTTCCAGGACAGGGTTCGCAGTCCCTCGGCATGTTGGCCGAGCTGGGCGCGCAACATCCGGTTGTCCTTGAAACATTCAAAGAAGCTTCCGATGCACTGGGTTACGACCTGTGGGCACTGACCCAGCAAGGGCCGGAAGAGCAACTCAATCAAACCGATAAAACCCAGCCGGCCATTCTGACCGCCTCGATCGCCCTGTGGCGCCTGTGGTTGGCGCAAGGCGGCGAGCGCCCGGCTTATGTTGCCGGTCACAGCCTGGGTGAATACAGCGCGCTGGTCGCGGCAGGCAGTCTGAGCCTGGGCGACGCGGTGAAGCTGGTCGAAACCCGCGGCAAGTTGATGCAAGAGGCCGTACCGGCCGGGCAGGGCGCCATGGCCGCGATCCTGGGCCTGGACGACGCCGACGTGGTGGCTGCCTGTGCCGAAGCGGCGCAAGGCGAAGTGGTCAGCGCCGTCAACTTCAACTCGCCGGGCCAGGTGGTTATCGCCGGTGCCAAGGCTGCGGTAGAACGCGCCATCGAAGGCTGCAAGGCGCGTGGCGCCAAGCGCGCCATGCCGCTGCCGGTCAGCGTGCCATCCCATTGCGAGCTGATGCGTCCTGCTGCCGAGCGTTTCGCCGAGTCGGTCGCCGCGATCGACTGGCAGGCACCGCAGATTCCAGTAGTACAGAACGTCAGCGCCCAAGTGCCGGCTGATCTGGAAACCCTCAAGCGCGATCTGCTCGAGCAGCTGTACAAGCCAGTACGCTGGGTCGAATCCGTACAGACATTGGCCGCCAAGGGCGCGACCAACCTGGTCGAGTGTGGCCCGGGCAAAGTGCTGGCCGGTCTGAACAAACGCTGCGCCGAAGGCGTATCGACTTCCAACCTCAATACCCCAGACGCTTTCGCTGCCGCCCGCGCAGCGTCGGCCTGAATCAGGAGAAGCTTGCATGAGTCTGCAAGGTAAAGTTGCACTGGTCACCGGTGCGAGCCGTGGCATCGGCCAAGCCATCGCCCTGGAGCTGGGTCGTCAGGGCGCCATCGTTGTTGGTACGGCGACCTCCGCCTCGGGTGCCGAGCGCATTGCCGCCACCCTGAAGGAAAACGGTATCCAGGGCACTGGCCTGGAACTCAATGTCACCAGCGACGAGTCCGTGACGGCAGTCCTGGCGAGCATTCAGGAGCAGTTCGGTGCGCCGGCGATTCTGGTCAATAACGCCGGTATCACCCGCGATAACCTGATGATGCGCATGAAAGACGACGAGTGGTATGACGTTGTCGATACCAACCTGAACAGTCTATATCGCCTGTCGAAGGGTGTTCTGCGTGGCATGACCAAGGCCCGTTGGGGGCGAATTATCAGTATTGGCTCGGTTGTGGGTGCCATGGGCAACGCAGGCCAAGTAAACTATGCCGCCGCCAAGGCCGGTCTGGAAGGTTTCAGTCGAGCGCTGGCGCGTGAAGTCGGTTCGCGTTCGATTACGGTAAACTCGGTGACCCCAGGGTTCATCGACACCGATATGACCCGTGAACTGCCCGAGGCACAGCGTGAAGCCTTGCAGACGCAGATTCCGCTGGGTCGTCTGGGGCAAGCTCAAGAGATCGCGTCCGTGGTCGCTTTTCTTGCGTCGGACGGAGCGGCTTACGTTACCGGAGCTACAATCCCGGTGAACGGCGGGATGTACATGTAATTCAAATGTGACGGATTGCTTCAAAAAAATGTCATACGAGCTGTCTAAAATCCGTTATAAAGCTGCAATCTATTTATAGGCAGAGGGTCGTCGGGTTCGAGGAGTGAAGCTTTCAGTTGAAAAGCTGAAAAGCCTTTCTATACACTTACCCACTGGCCAGCTGCCTGAATTTGTCCATTAGGAGTGAAAACAAGGTATGAGCACCATCGAAGAGCGCGTCAAGAAAATCGTTGCCGAGCAACTGGGCGTTAAAGAAGAAGAAGTGACCAACACCGCTTCCTTCGTTGAAGACCTGGGTGCCGACTCCCTTGACACCGTTGAGCTGGTGATGGCTCTGGAAGAGGAATTCGAGACCGAAATCCCTGACGAAGAAGCTGAGAAGATCACTACTGTACAAGCTGCAATCGACTACGTTATCAGCCACCAGGGCTAATAGTTTGTAATCGTTGCTCGCTGTCATGGAAAAACCGCACTGCCATCGTGGCGTGCGGTTTTTTCTTTAGGCCTGATGCAAAGTCGTCATTTGAAAAAAGGAGAGTGCTGTGTCGCGTAGACGCGTCGTAGTCACCGGTATGGGTATGTTGTCGCCACTGGGCACGGATGTGCCGAGCAGCTGGCAGGGCATTCTGGCTGGCCGCAGTGGCATTGGTCTGATCGAACACACCGACCTTTCTGCCTATTCCACCCGTTTTGGCGGCTCGGTAAAGGACTTCAATGTCGAGGAATACCTGTCGGTCAAGGAAGCCCGCAAGCTCGACCTGTTCATTCAATATGGTCTGGCCGCAGGTTTTCAGGCGGTACGCAATTCCGGTCTGGAAGTCACCGACGCCAACCGTGAGCGTATCGGCGTGGCCATGGGCTCGGGTATTGGCGGTCTGACCAATATCGAAGACACCGCCCGCACGCTGCATGAGACCGGTCCACGACGGATCTCTCCGTTCTTCGTGCCAGGCTCGATCATCAATATGATTTCCGGATTCCTGTCCATCCACCTCGGTGCACAGGGGCCTAACTACGCCATTGCCACGGCCTGTACCACCGGTACTCACTGCATTGGCATGGCGGCCCGCAACATCATGTACGACGAAGCCGACGTGATGATCGCCGGTGGCGCCGAGATGGCTGCGTGCGGCCTGGGCATGGGCGGCTTCGGTGCCTCCCGCGCGCTGTCGACCCGCAACGACGAACCAACCCGCGCCAGCCGTCCATGGGACAAGGGTCGTGATGGCTTCGTATTGTCCAACGGTGCCGGTGCGCTGGTTCTCGAAGAACTGGAGCACGCCAAGGCTCGTGGAGCGACCATCTATGCCGAGCTGATCGGCTTCGGCACCAGCGGTGACGCTTACCACATGACGTCGCCGCCAGCCGATGGTGCCGGCGCTGCCCGCTGCATCACCAATGCGCTACGCGACGCCAGGATCAATGGCAATCAAGTGCAGTACATCAATGCCCACGGCACTTCGACTCCCGCCGGCGATCTCGCTGAAGTCAATGCGATCAAGTCGGTGTTCGGCGATCACGCCTACAAGCTGGCCGTCAGTTCCACCAAGTCCATGACCGGTCACCTGTTGGGTGCAGCGGGCGCGGTGGAGGCGATCTTCAGCGTGCTGGCCATCAACAGCCAGGTGGCGCCGCCGACCATCAACCTCGACGAGCCGGACGAAGGCTGCGATCTCGATTTCGTGCCGCACACCGCGCGCAACATGGATATCGATGTAGTCGTTTCCAATTCCTTCGGTTTTGGCGGCACCAACGGCTCGCTGGTGTTCCGCCGGTTCGCAGGCTGATGGACAGCTGGGTCGACGGTCAACCGGCTGACGCTTTGTCGCTGAAGGATCGCGGCCTGGCTTATGGCGATGGTCTGTTCGAGACCATCGCCGTACGCAACGGGCAGCCGGTATTGCTGGATCGGCATCTGTCGCGCCTGGCGGATGGCTGTTCGCGTCTGGCGCTAGCCGCTGATCAGGAATTGATCCGCAGTGAACTGCTGGCCTATGCCGCGGCACTGGGTGAGGGCGTGCTCAAGCTCATTCTCACTCGCGGCGACGGTCTGCGCGGTTATGCTCCAGATCCTTCGGCCCAGGCCCGACGCATTCTGCAAGGCAATCCACCCGCGGCTTACCCTGCCGTGCATGGCGAGCAGGGCGTTCGTTTGTTTCCCTGCACCACGCGATTGTCCAGGCAGCCATTGCTTGCCGGCCTCAAGCACCTGAATCGTCTTGAACAAGTCCTCGCCCGTGCCGAATGGCAGGACACCGAGCATGCCGAAGGGTTGATGCTCGATCAGGCCGGGCGCGTGATCGAAGGCGTGTTCAGCAATTTGTTCCTGGTGCGTGAGGGTGTACTCATCACCGCCGATCTCAAGCGCTGCGGCGTGGCAGGCGTCATGCGCGCCGAAATATTGTTTCAGGCCGAGTCACTGGGAATTCCCGTGCAAATCGCCGATATCCCCCTCGAACAGCTGCAATGGGCTGACGAAGTCTTTGTCTGCAACAGCGTGTATGGTATCTGGCCGGTGCGCGCCTATGCTGCTCTTCACTGGCCGGTTGGGCCGCTCACCCGTAAACTCCAAACCATTGCCCGTGTGCTACTGGATGCTTGAAACGTGAGACGTAAACTCTTGCTGCTGCTGGAAACCGGAGTGGTTCTGGCGGGGCTGCTGTTGGGTGCTTCAGCCTGGAAAATTCATTCGGCGCTGGTACAGCCGTTGAACATCGCCCAGGAACAACTGCTGGATGTGCCCAAGGGCACCACGCCGACCCGCACCTTCTATCGACTCGAAGCCAATGGCGTCATCAAGGACGCATTCTGGCTGCGGGTGTATTGGCGCTTCAATCTCGCCAAACAACCCCTGCACAGCGGCGAATATCGCCTGCAACCGGGCATGACGGTCGAAGGCCTGATCGATCTGTGGAAACGCGGGGAAATGGTCCAGTACAGCCTGACCCTGGTCGAAGGCTGGAACTTCCGTCAGGTCCGCGCAGCGCTGGCCAGGGAAGAAAAGCTTGACCAAAGCCTCGACGGATTGAGCGACAGCCAGGTCATGGACAAGCTCGGCCACGCCGGGGTTTTTCCGGAAGGGCGCTTCTTCCCTGACACCTATCGTTACGTGCGCGGCATGTCCGATATCGAGCTGTTGAAAACCGCTTACGACCGCCTCGACGAAGTCCTCGCCAAGGAGTGGGAACAGCGTTCTTCCGACGTACCGTACACCGGGCCTTACCAGGCGCTGATCATGGCTTCGCTGGTGGAAAAGGAAACCGGCGTACCGCAGGAGCGCGGGCAGATTGCCGGTGTGTTCGTACGACGCATGGCGATGGGCATGCTGCTGCAGACCGACCCGACGGTGATCTACGGCCTTGGCGACCGCTACAGCGGCAAGCTGACCCGGGCTCACCTCAAGGAATCGACGCCCTATAACACCTATATGAATGCGGGCCTGCCGCCGACGCCGATTTCCATGGTCGGTCGCGAAGCCATTCATGCGGCACTCAATCCGGTGGAGGGCAGCAGCCTTTATTTCGTGGCGCGGGGCGATGGCACTCACGTGTTCTCCGACGACCTGGATGCCCACAACAATGCCGTGAAGGAGTTCCAGCTCAAGCGTCGCGCCGATTACCGCTCCAGCCCGGCACCCGCTGCCATGCCGGAGACATCGTCGACCCCGACTGAACAAAACGGTACGCAGGAGGCCAAGGCTGCGCAGGAGCTGGCACCCATCCCGGCCGCTTCACCGAACACGGCTCCCGAGGCGTTGCCACAGGTGCCGACGCAAGATCCTGCGCCAGCCGGTGAAACGCCGGAACCCGATGCCAACGCCGCGAAAAGCTCGCAATGACTCTGATTAAGGACTGCCTGTGACTGGCTTGTTTATTACTCTGGAAGGCCCGGAAGGCGCCGGCAAGAGCACCAATCGCGAATACCTGGCCGAGCGCTTGCGCGCCGCCGGCATCGAGGTAGTGCTGACCCGCGAGCCGGGTGGCACGCCGTTGGCCGAGCGCATCCGTGAAGTGCTGCTGGCCCCGGTCGACGAAGTCATGAACCCGGATACCGAGTTGCTGCTGGTGTTCGCGGCGCGTGCCCAGCACTTGGCCGAGGTGATTCGCCCGGCGCTGGCTCGTGGTGCCGTGGTCTTGTGCGATCGTTTTACCGATTCGACATACGCCTATCAGGGTGGCGGTCGCGGTTTGTCGCTGGAGCGTATCGCGACCCTGGAAACCTTCGTCCAGGGCGATCTGCGCCCGGACCTGACGCTGATTTTCGATCTGCCTGTCGAGGTGGGCCTGGCCCGCGCCAGCGCTCGCGGTCGTCTGGACCGCTTCGAACTCGAAGGCCGGACATTTTTCGAAGCCGTACGCAATGCCTTCCTCAAGCGGGCCGAGGCGGATCCGTCGCGTTATGTGCTGGTCGATGCTGCGCAACCTTTGGCACAGGTCCAGCAATCGCTGGATACCTTGCTGCCGCGCCTGCTGGAGTTGAGCCGTGGCTGAGGCCTATCCGTGGCAGGAAAGCCTCTGGCAGCAACTGGCTGGTCGTGCCCAGCATGCACACGCCTATCTGCTGCACGGCCCGGCCGGGATCGGCAAGCGCGCACTGGCCGAGCGCCTGATGGCCAGCCTGCTGTGCCAGCGCCCGAACGCGCTGGAGGCCTGCGGCGAATGTAAATCCTGCCTGTTGCTCAAGGCTGGCAGCCACCCGGATAACTACATCCTGGAACCGGAAGAAGCCGACAAGGCAATCAAGGTCGATCAGGTTCGCGACCTGGTCGGTTTCGTGGTGCAGACCGCGCAGTTGGGCGGGCGCAAAGTGGTGCTGATCGAGCCGGTCGAGTCGATGAACATCAATGCCGCCAACGCGTTGCTCAAAAGTCTCGAAGAGCCGTCCGGCGATACCGTTCTGTTGTTGGTCAGCCACCAGCCGAGCCGCTTGTTGCCAACCATCAAGAGTCGCTGCGTGCAGCAGGCCTGTCCGCTGCCGGGCGAGGCCATGAGCTTGATGTGGCTGGCCCGGGCGTTGCCGGAGTGCTCCGAAGAAGAGCGCGTCGAACTGCTGACGCTGGCTGCCGGTTCGCCACTGGCGGCGGTCAATCTTCAGGCCCAGGGCGTGCGTGAACAGCGCATGCAAGTGGTGGAAGGCGTGAAAAAACTGCTCAAGCAACAACAGTCGCCGACGCAACTGGCCGAAGAGTGGAAAAACATTCCGATGCTGCGTCTGTTCGATTGGTTCTGTGATTGGTCGAGCCTGATCCTGCGCTATCAGTTGACCCAGGATGAAGCCGGCCTCGGTCTGACCGACATGCGCAAGGTCGTGCAATATCTGGCGCAGAAAAGCGCCCAGGGCAAAGTCCTCGATATTCAGGACTGGATACTCGCCCAGCGCCAGAAGGTCTTGAGCAAGGCCAACCTCAATCCGGCCTTGTTGCTGGAAGCATTGCTGGTGCAATGGGCGTCATTGCCAGCTCAAAGATGACGGTCTGCACCTAGACTCTGAGTATCGGAACACCCGACCGTCCCACCCATTCGATGTAAGTTGCAGCCCTTTATGCTCGTAGATTCCCATTGCCACCTTGATCGCCTCGACCTGGCCGCCCACGGCGGCTCCCTGGATGCCGCCCTTGATGCAGCCCGGCAACGCGGGGTAGGGCACTTTCTGTGTATTGGCGTCAGCGCGGACAACGCAGCCGACGTAAAAGCCCTGGCCGAGCGTTATGACGACGTCGACTGTTCAGTGGGCGTGCATCCTCTGGATGTGCAGCCGGGTGCCGCTCCGGCACTGGACTGGCTGCTCCGGGAGCTCAATCATCCGCGTGTGGTCGCCATCGGCGAAACCGGCCTCGATTACCACTACGAGCCGGAAGCGGCGCAGTTGCAGCAGGAGTCCTTCCGTCTGCACCTGCAAGCGGCGCAGCAGACCGGTAAACCGGTGATCATCCACACCCGTGGCGCCCGCGCCGATACTCTGGATTTGTTGCGTGAGGCGGCGTTGCCCCAGGCGGGCGTATTGCATTGCTTTACCGAAGACTGGGAAATGGCGAAGGCTGCGCTGGACATGGGCTATTACATTTCCCTGTCCGGGATTGTCACTTTCCGCAATGCCGATGCGTTGCGCGACGTGGCCAGCAAAGTGCCTGCCGATCGTTTGCTGGTAGAAACCGACTCGCCGTACCTGGCGCCGATTCCCTATCGCGGCAAACCAAACCTGCCGCAGTACGTGCGTGAAGTTGCGGAATTTCTGGCAATGTTGCGTGGTGAGCCTTACGACCGGTTTGCCGAGCAAACCACGGCGAATTTCCAGCGGCTGTTCCCGCTGGCACATGTAAAAGGTTAAATCGCAGGCAAAAAAAACCCGGGTTCTGGGGGGTGAATCCGGGTTAAGACCATTAGGAGTAAAACAATGGCACGCGGTCCGTTGGTACCAATATCGGCGTGACACTTGGGGGAGATGCCCCGCCGACAGTTCAAGTATTGATCAGGATTGCGCCTAGTCCAGTTTGAGGGGCCGGGTTTTTAAACAAATTTGGAATACCTGCGCTTCGGAAGAGTTCTCATCAAGCTGTAAACGTACGCGGAATGACCAGAAAGCACAGATATGGTCGGATGATCCGTGCATTTTTGCGTAAGTTAGGCATAATACGCGGCTTCGAATTTTGACCCCGACAGACCTTTTCTTATGCATAAAGAACCTCGTAAGGTCCGTGAGTTTCGTCGCCGCGAGCAGGAAATTCTCGATACCGCGCTCAAGCTGTTCCTCGAACAAGGTGAGGACAGTGTCACCGTCGAGATGATTGCTGATGCCGTGGGTATCGGCAAAGGCACGATCTACAAACACTTCAAATCCAAGGCGGAAATCTATCTGCGCCTGATGCTCGATTACGAGCGCGATTTGAACGAACTGCTGCATTCGGCCGATGTCGACAAGGACAAGGAAGCCCTGTCCCGGGCGTACTTCGAATTCCGCATGCGCGATCCTCAACGCTATCGCCTGTTCGACCGCCTCGAAGAGAAAGTGGTCAAGGGCAACCAGGTGCCGGAGATGGTCGAGGAGCTGCACAAGATCCGCGCCTCGAACTTCGAACGCCTGACCCTGTTGATCAAGGGACGTATCAGCGAAGGCAAGCTTGAAGACGTGCCACCTTACTTCCATTACTGCGCGTCCTGGGCGTTGGTGCACGGTGCTGTGGCGCTGTATCACTCGCCGTTCTGGAGCAATGTGCTGGAAGATCAGGAAGGTTTCTTCCAGTTCCTGATGGACATCGGCGTGCGCATGGGTAACAAGCGCAAGCGCGACACCGACACGCCCAGCAGCTGAGCCATTCAGTTGCCTTATTGCGCCATGATTTCGCTATTTGGCGCAGTGCCGCAGGAATATACTCAGGTAGAGGACTTGCTAAAACTTGATTTCTAAGTCAAGTTTTAGCGGCCCGATATTTTTCCGCCGGAGTAACCATGATCGTTGACCGTCAAGGCAGGCGTTTTCGCAACTTGCGAATCAGTCTGACCTCCGCCTGCAATTACGCTTGTACCTACTGCGTGCCCAACGGCAAGCGGCTGGTGGCTGCGCAGGATGAATTGTCGGCTGAAGCCATGGCGCGCGGTGTGGCTTATCTGATTGAAGCGGCGGGGATCGAGCGCCTGCGCATTACCGGCGGCGAGCCGCTGGTCAGTCCGAAACTCGAAGCCTTCATGACAGCGGTCGGGCAGATGGGCCTGCAAGACATCAGCCTGACCACCAATGGCCAGTTGTTGGCGAAGAAATTGCCACTTCTGGTGAACGCGGGCATTCGGCGCCTCAACGTTTCCCTCGATACCCTCGACGCCAGTGCGTTCCGCGGCATTGCCCGTGGTGGTGACCTGGCCACCGTGCTCGACGGCATGAACGAGGCCAGTGCGGCCGGCATGAAGATCAAGGTCAATATGGTGCCGTTGCGCGGGCAGAACCTCGATCAAGTGATGCCGCTGCTCGACTACTGTCTTGAGCGAGGTTATGAACTGCGCTTCATCGAACTGATGCGCATGGGCCACCTGGCTAATGACTCCAATGCGTTTCTGCAACAGTTCGTCAGCCTCCAGCAGCTGCTGAGCCTGATCGGCGAGCGCTACGAATACCTGCAGGCCGATGCCCCGGTCGATGCGACAGCCGTGCGCTATGAAATCCCAGGCCAGGGGTATTTCGGTGTGATCGCCAACGAGAGCGTGCCGTTCTGCCGGACCTGTTCACGCTTGCGTTTATCTTCCACCGGGTGGCTGCATGGCTGCCTGTCATCGAGCAATCGCCATTACATCGGCGACCTGTTGGACAAGCCGCGTCATCAGGCTTTGCCGGCCTTGCAGGGACTCTTGGTGAAAGCCTTGGGAGACAAGCAGGAAGTGGCGTTCTCCGGCGGTGCGACTGTCATGAAGATTATTGGCGGCTGATCGTCCGTCATCGCGAGCAGGTCGGATCGCCGCACCGTCGCTCCCACAGGTATTGCATGAATCCTTGTGGGAGCGAGCCTGCTCGCTATGGCGATAGATCAGTCAGCAATGTTCATGAGCTGGCGCAAAAGCTGCATCCTACGGCCATTCGCCGGTTTTCCGACACCGGCCTCTGGAGGATAGGATGCGTAGCCTGGTTTTGCTGCTGGCCGTTTTGGCGCTTGGCGGCTGCATGAACGTCAGCGATATGGCCGAAGGGACTCGTTACCATATGAGCGATGCGGGGCTGCTCGACCACAGCGACAGCCAACGCGTAAACAACCTGCGCATTCAGCCGGACTCCTTCGTCTACATCGCCCAAGGCGCTTTCATGCCGCCGGGCAGCACCGTTTACCCGCGGCCCAATGTGATTGCCGAAGTCGCGTTCGATGGTTTCGTCGAATACTTCCCGATGGTCCGTCGTGCCCGTACGCCGGAAGGCCTCGACCAGGCCATGGGCGAAGCCCGTGCCGCTGGTGCGCACTATCTGCTCTACACCCGATTCGCCAAGTCTGACGACCGTATCGGCAACTCGGACGAGTGGCTGGATCAGGAAGCCCTGGATCGTCTCGGCATCGATAGCGGTATGATTCAGATCATGTTGATCGAGACCAGTACCCAGTATTTGATCGATACTGCGACCATCAAGAGTCGTGGCGGTTTACTGACGTTCCACGATAAAAAACCCGAAGACCTGATGGGCCCGCCGCTGGAGCAGTACGCGCGCAGCCTGCTGGGACTCAGCGACCAGTAAAGCCAAGGAGAACGCCATGAGTGGCCCGCAAAAAGCCAACGACCTGCTGGGGCAAATCCCCAAGACCAAAGGCTTGCCGCCGGTGCACCTGTGGAATCCCGATTTCTGCGGCGACATCGATATGCGCATCGCCCGCGATGGCACCTGGTATTACCTGGGTACGCCGATCGGGCGCAAGCCGATGGTCAAGCTGTTCTCCACCATCATCCGCCGCGATGGCGATGATTATTTCCTGATCACACCGGTGGAAAAGGTCGGTATCAAGGTCGACGATGCACCGTTCGTGGCGATTGCGGTGGACGTGGAAGGCGAGGGCGAGGCGCAGGTGTTGCGCTTTACCACCAACGTCGATGAAATTACCGAGGCCGGTGCCGAGCATCCAATGCGCGTAATGATCGATGCCGACACGCAGGAGCCGTCCCCCTATGTGCATGTGCGCAGCAACCTCGAAGCGTTGATTCACCGCAATGTTTTCTATCAATTGGTGGAACTGGCGGTGAGTCGCGAGATCGACGGCCAGCGCTGGCTGGGCGTATGGAGCGGCGGCGAGTTCTTCCCCATCGGCCTTGAGCCCTGATGCCATGACCCTGTGGGAGCGAGTTTGCTCTCACAGTTGACCGGGTTGTGCAGAGGAATGCGCTCGCCAGTGGGAGCCTCAGCACGAAAAATGGTTCTAACCCGCCTTGCGCAATGCCTCGATCAGCTCCTGCTTGCGCATCTTCGATCTTCCCGAAATGCCTTTGGCCCGAGCTTCCTTCCTCAAACTGTCAACCGTCTGGGCAGCTCTGGATGCTGTGCTTCCACGTGAATGTCCCTTGCGCGTGGCTACCGCCCGACGTGCCGATTCCTTGCGGTCCGAGGATTTGGCGCTAGCGGTTTTTTTGCGTCCCGACCCACCGGCCCGCTCGCCGCCACCGGACTGTTTGTTCACTGTCGCCCAGGCGCGGGCTTCGGCTTCATCCTTTGAGACCCCTCTGTTTTCGTAACTCTCTTCGATGTGTTGCGCCTTGCGCTTTTGCTCGGCGGTGTATTTGGCTTTGCTTCCACGAGGCATGGGATTTCTCCTGGTGTCATTACTGGCTCATGTTGCTTTCCTCGTCCTCGGTGGTGCTTGAACCGAGGCCACCACTGCCGGGTGTTTTTTTGTCCGGCAAATTCGTTCCGCCCTGACGCCCGCTGTCATTGCCCTGGGTTCGCGGGTCGGTGCCGGTGGCAGGCGGGAGGTTATGGTCGATCGTTGTGCCATCGGTATTCATGCCCGGGGCACTCTGAATGGCGGGGGCTCGGGGTTTTTCCACCGGGTTGGTCGGGCCGGTGCTCGAGCTTTTCGCTCCGGCGAACGAGGCAGAGCACAGCAGGGCAGTGAAGACGAGGACGGTCAACCTGGACAGGATCATGGCGGTGTCTCCAGCGAGTAGAGTCCTTACCTGATTAGTCCGCCCTCGATCCGGATGGGTGCAGTGTCGGCGACGAACGGCTCAGGCCTGCTGTAGCGCCTTGGCCGTGGTTACCCGACGCCAGATCAACCGGCCCACGGTGATCAGCCAATTGAGCGAGGCAACCGTCAGCACGGTGAGCAATAGCGTGGTCATGCCTTGCTCGACGATGATTTTCCCTGCCAACAGCGGGAAGCCGAACACGCCGATGAAATACGACAGGCTGAACAGCAGCAAGGATTGCGCGGTGGTTCCTTGTGGCGCTTCATTGGCGGCCAGGCCGTTGATCACCGAGTAGGTCAGGCCATAACCGATCCCGAGCATCACCGCCGCGAGCACGTAGCTGAGGCTGCTGTCGACGACAAAGCCGAACATCACGATCGATGCCAGCATCAAGCCCGAGAGCAGGCAGGCAGCGCGAAACGGGTCGCGTTTGACCACGAAACCGGCGATCAACATGCGCCCACTGATGGCCGCGCTCATGAAACCGAGGAAGAACAACGAATAGTCGAGCGCGCGCGCCGCCGCGTAACTGGTTTGAAAGCTCGACAGACCGCCGAACACGCAGCCGCCGAGACCGACCATGATGATCGGAAAAACGGCCCGGGACGACAGTACCTGGCCTGCCGTACGCCAGGAAATCCGCGAAACGCTGGTCGATTGGGTGTTGGCCTGTTTCAACTGCCGATCCAGGCGCCAGAACAGCAGCACACCGATCAGGCTGGCCAGCGCCGCCAGGTAAAACGCGGCGGTCACCGGATAACCGAGGGCGCTCGCCGCGCGACCGAGCAACGGACCGCTGCCGATCCCGGTCATCATGCTGCCCGACAGCAGGGCGAAGTATTTGGCGCGTTGCGCAGGTGTCACCAGGCTCGCCACGATGATCGGTCCCAGGGTGTAGAACACACCCCAGCCCAGGCCCAGCAGCAGACCGAAAAACAACAGCAGATGACCGAAGCCCGGCGTCAGGGCGAAACCCAGGCTGGCCGCTACCAGCAAAACACCGAACAGCGCCACCGATCGGGCGGCACCGAGCAAGTCGGACAAATGACCGGACACAATCACTGCCGCAAAGGTGCTGAGCATCGCCGCCGAAATCACGCTGCCGGCGTCGTGCTCGTTGCCGCCGCGCGAGCTGATCAACAGCGACAGCAGAAAAGTCGAGCCATAGGACAACGACAACAGGTAACTGGCGAGGCAAAACAGGCCGAACAACTTGCTTGAAACAGGGGGTGTTGCGGTAGACATGACGCGGTTCCTTGACCGGGTGAATGAGCAGCGTCGCTATCTAACCATGCAGTGCGCGAATGTTAGGTCCGAGGTTATCGATTCCAGGGTTACTGCGGGGCGGAGTAAAGATCTGGCAGAGGACTCTTTTGTGGCGAGGGGGCTTGCCCCCGTTGGCCTGCGAAGCAGGCCCCTTCTCAGTGATTGCGTTACACCTGAGATACTGCGGCGTTTTGTTGGGGTTGCTGCGCAACCCAACGGGGGCAAGCCCCCTCGCCACAATTACCGCGCCGACTTAGTATGGCGTTTTCCACTTTTGACAAGGCACGTCCATGACGATCGAAATCCGCCCGGCGACCCCCAGTGACGCACCGCAAATCCTCGCGTTCATCACTGAACTGGCCGACTACGAACGTGCCCGCCATGAAGTCATCGCCAGCGTTGCCGACATCGAGCGCAGCCTGTTCAGTGAAGGCGCCACCGCCCATGGCCTGATCTGCCTGCGTGACGGTGCGGCCATCGGTTTCGCAGTGTTTTTCTTCAGCTATTCCACCTGGCTGGGCAGCAATTGCCTGTACCTCGAAGACCTGTACATCACCCCGGAGCAGCGCGGCGGTGGTGCGGGCAAAACCCTGTTGCGGCATTTGGCGAAAATCGCCTGTGCCAATGATTGCGGGCGTTTCGAATGGAGCGTGCTGGAGTGGAATACGCCAGCCATCGATTTCTACAAATCCCTGGGGGCGCAGCCACAGGAGGAGTGGGTTCGCTATCGGATGGATGGCGCGGTGCTGCGGGACTTCGCAGCGGGCAACTGAGCCACTTCAATGATCGCAGCCTTCGGGCTGCTTTTTTTTGCTTTGTCTCATAATATGGGATTGATATTTATATATTGAGATTTAACCCGCCTCAGGTTTATAGTCCCGCTCACTCACTGCCAAAAACCAAAACAGGTGAAGCGATGCAGGCGCAATTGATCGCGCTCGACTGGGGAACAACCTCTTTACGTGCGTACAAACTGGCTGAAGGCGGGCAAGTACTCGAACAGCGTTCGCTGTCGTCGGGGATCATGCAGTTGCCGAAAACACCGCGAATCATTGCCGGCCGGGAATGCGCCGATGGTTTCGAACTGGCCTTCGATGAGGCTTGCGGTGACTGGCTCGATGCCCAGCCGCATTTGCCGGTGATTGCCTGTGGCATGGTCGGCAGCGCCCAGGGTTGGAGCGAAGCCGCCTACCGCGACACGCCGGCCAACGTCGCCACACTCGGTACGTCCTTGCAAACCGTGCGTAGCTTGCGCGGCGTCGATGTGCACATTGTTCCCGGCGTTATCGAGCGTTCGCGTTTGCCGAACGTCATGCGCGGCGAAGAAACCCAGGTGCTCGGCGTGCTGCAGAACCTGACGGGCGACGCGGGCGCTGATCTGCTGATCGGCCTGCCGGGCAGCCATTCGAAATGGGTGGAGGTGGCCGACGGCTGCATCGTGCATTTCGATACGTTCATGACCGGCGAAGTGTTCGCCGTGCTCAGCGAGCGCAGCATTCTCGGGCGCACTCAACAGCGTGGCGGAGCCTTCGATGGCAACGCGTTTGATCGCGGTGTACAGGTCGCGTTGTCGGCGGACGGGGAAACCGGTCCGCTGTCGACCATGTTCAGCGCCCGAAGCCTGGGGTTGACTGGCGAATTGAGCGCTACCGCTCAGGCGGACTACCTGTCCGGCCTGTTGATCGGCCACGAGTTGGCGGCCCTGGCCAGTGTCCAGCGACGTCGACGCAACAGTGTGCACCTGCCGTCGATCATCCTCATTGGTAACACCCAACTCTGTGCCCGCTACAGCCGCGCGCTTGATGCCTGCGGTTTTGCCCGGGTAACCCTGGCCGAACAGGCCACCGAACGCGGATTGTGGCAACTGGCGCTCGCCGCCGGCCTGGTCACGGCCGCCGCACCCCGTTAAACCTGCCCGGAGACCTGACATGCTCAAACAAGCGCTGGCACAAAACGGCCTGATCGCGATCCTGCGCGGCCTGCGTCCACAGGAAGCCGCCGCCATTGGCGAAGTCCTGTACGCCGCCGGATTTCGCGTTATTGAAGTGCCGCTCAATTCCCCTGAGCCGTACGAAAGTATCCGCATCCTGCGCAAAACCTTGCCTGCCGATTGCCTGATCGGTGCCGGCACTGTGTTGACGCCGGAACAGGTCGAGCAAGTGAAAGCCGCGGGTGGCCAGGTGATCGTCATGCCCCACAGCGATCCGAAGGTCTTGCGCGCAGCGAAGGCAGCCGGGCTGTACCTGTCACCAGGTGTCGCTACACCGACCGAAGCCTTCGCGGCGCTGGCCGAAGGCGCGGATGTGCTGAAGATGTTCCCGGCCGAGCAGATGGGCCCCGCTGTCGTCAAGGCCTGGCTCGCGGTGTTGCCGGCCGGAACCCTTCTTGTGCCGGTCGGCGGGATCACACCGGAGAACATGCAGGTGTTCATCGACGCGGGCGTCAAGGGTTTTGGCCTCGGCTCCGGCCTGTTCAAACCGGGCATGACGCCTGCGCAAGTGGCGGCCAATGCCAAGGCCTATGTCACTGCCTGGAAAACCCTTCGCTAAGACTTCCTTGAGCGCCGAGCTCGCCGCATCCAACAAGAGAGACAAACAGATGAAAATCACCAAACTGACCACCTTCATCGTTCCGCCACGCTGGTGCTTCCTCAAGGTCGAAACCGACGAGGGCGTGACCGGTTGGGGCGAGCCCGTGGTCGAAGGTCGCGCCCACACTGTTGCCGCTGCCGTTGAAGAATTGTCCGACTACCTGATCGGCAAGGATCCACGCAACATCGAAGACATCTGGACCGTGCTCTATCGCGGCGGCTTCTACCGTGGCGGCGCTATCCACATGAGCGCCCTGGCCGGCATCGACCAGGCCCTGTGGGACATCAAGGGCAAGGCGCTGGGCGTTTCGGTCAGCGATCTCTTGGGTGGTCAGGTGCGGGACAAGATTCGCGTGTATTCGTGGATCGGTGGCGACCGTCCGGCGGACACGGCGCGCGCGGCGAAAGAAGCGGTCGAGCGTGGTTTCACCGCAGTGAAGATGAACGGTACCGAGGAGCTGCAATTCCTCGATACCTTCGACAAGGTCGACCAGGCCCTGGCCAACGTCGCCGCCGTGCGTGATGCGGTTGGCCCGAACGTCGGCATAGGCGTCGACTTCCATGGGCGGGTGCACAAGCCCATGGCCAAGGTGCTGATGAAGGAGCTTGATCCGTACAAGCTGATGTTCATCGAAGAGCCGGTGCTCAGCGAAAACCATGAAGCGCTGAAGGAATTGGCACCGCTGACCAGTACGCCGATTGCCTTGGGTGAGCGGCTGTTCTCGCGCTGGGATTTCAAGCGAGTGCTCAGCGAAGGCTACGTCGACATCATCCAGCCGGATGCTTCCCACGCTGGCGGCATCACCGAAACCCGCAAGATCGCCAACATGGCCGAAGCCTACGACGTGGCGCTGGCGTTGCATTGCCCGCTGGGCCCGATTGCCCTGGCGGCCTGCCTGCAACTGGACGCCGCCTGCTACAACGCGTTCATTCAGGAGCAGAGCCTGGGCATCCATTACAACGAGAGCAATGACCTGCTCGACTACGTCAAAGACCCACGGGTATTCGACTACGACCAGGGCTTCGTGAAGATCCCGAACGGTCCGGGCCTGGGCATCGAGATCAACGAGGAATACGTGATCGAACGCGCCGCCGTCGGCCACCGCTGGCGCAACCCGGTCTGGCGCCATGCCGACGGCAGTTTTGCCGAGTGGTGAGTGCCTGACACACCACTGAACCCCTGTAGGAGCGAGCCTGCTCGCGATGGTGTGTCAGTCGACATCAATGCCGAATGACCCACCGCTATCGCGAGCAGGCTCGCTCCTACAGGGGCTGCGCCAATCTTTAGACCGACCTCAATAACCATAAGAAGAGGCACCCCCCCCATGCAACCGCAAACCCTCACCGGGCAGGCGTCGTTGGTGACGCCCAGCCGCAAGCGATTTTTCATCATGGTGCTGTTGTTCATCACTGTGGTGATCAACTACCTGGACCGCAGCAACCTGTCGATTGCCGCCCCGGCACTGACCAGTGACCTGGGTATCGATCCGATCCACGTCGGCCTGATTTTCTCCGCCTTCGGCTGGACCTACGCCGCCATGCAAATCCCCGGCGGCTGGCTGGTGGACCGCGTGCCGCCACGGATTCTGTACAGCCTTGCCTTGCTGCTGTGGTCGGTGGCCACGGTGATGCTCGGTTTCGCTGCCAGCTTCATCGCGCTGTTCGTGTTGCGCATGGCGGTCGGTGCCCTGGAAGCGCCGGCGTACCCGATCAACAGTCGTGTGGTCACCACCTGGTTCCCCGAGCGCGAGCGCGCCACGGCCATCGGTTTCTACACCTCCGGGCAATTCGTCGGCCTGGCATTCCTTACGCCGGTACTGGCCTGGCTGCAGCACGAATTCGGCTGGCACATGGTGTTCGTCACCACTGGCGCGGTGGGCATTGTGTGGGCGGTGATCTGGTACGCGGTGTATCGCGAGCCACGGGATTTCAAAGGCGCCAATGACGCGGAAATCGACTTGATCCGCGAGGGCGGCGGGTTGGTGGATATCCAGGCCGAGCAGGCCAGGGTCAAAGCCAAGTTCAGCTGGACCGACCTGGGAGTCGTCCTGACCAAGCGCAAGCTCTGGGGGATCTACCTCGGGCAGTTCTGCCTCAACTCGACGTTATGGTTTTTCCTGACGTGGTTTCCGACTTACCTGGTGAAATACCGTGGCATGGACTTCATCAAGTCCGGCCTGTTGGCGTCGCTGCCGTTTCTCGCCGCGTTTGTCGGTGTGTTGTGTTCCGGCTTCTTCTCGGACTTCTTGATCCGACGCGGCTACACGGTGGGCTTCGCCCGCAAGCTGCCGATCATCAGCGGCTTGCTGATTTCCACCTCGATCATCGGTGCCAACTTCGTTGAGTCGACGCCGTTGGTAATCGCATTCCTCGCGCTGGCGTTTTTCGGCAACGGCCTGGCTTCGATTACCTGGTCGCTGGTGTCGACCCTGGCTCCGGCGCGCTTGCTCGGTCTGACCGGCGGGGTGTTCAACTTCATCGGCAACCTGTCGGCGATCGCCACGCCTATCGTGATCGGCTTCCTCGCGACAGGTGATTCCTTTGCCCCGGCAATTACCTACATCTCGGTGTTGGCGTTGACAGGCGCACTGTCCTATATCCTGCTGGTGGGCAAGGTCGAGCGTATCAAGTTGTAGTCGTGGCGCGCGGGCGACCATAATGCCGCCCGTTCACTCGCTCAACGGTAAAGGCTGGATATGCAGGAAGACGCCCCAAAAATCGCCAAGGACGCCGCACCGACCGGCACCCAGACCCTGCTTCGCGGGTTGGGTGTGGTTCATGCCGTGGCCAGCGGTGCCCGCGATCTCAAGGAAATCGCCCGGCAGATCGGCACCACGCGCAGCACCACCCATCGCCTGGCCAGCTGCCTGGTGGACGAGCGATATCTGCGGGTGGTGCCGCAAGTCGGTTATCTGCTGGGGCCCAAGCTGATTGAACTGGGCTTTCAGGCGCGTGAAGAGTTGCCCTTGGTAACCCTGGCCGGGCCGTATCTGGATGAGTTGTCGGCGTTGACCGGCGACACCATTCACCTGGCGATTCGTGAAGGCGACGAGGTGCTGTACCTGCACAAGAATCCGGGGCGCAATGGCCCGGAAATGCGTTCGCGGGTCGGCCATCGCATGCCGCTGGCGCGCACCGGGATCGGCAAGGCGCTGATGCTCGATGATTCGCCGCAAGAGTGGCAGCGCCTGTACGAAGTCAGCCTGCCGGTGGGTGGGAAAAACCAGTTCTGGCCGCAGCACCCGGAACAATCCTGGGAGCAGTTCGAGCAGCGCATGGTCGAGTACGTGGCCGGCGGTTATGCCTTCGATCTGGAAGATAACGAGCCATCGATCCGTTGCGTGGCCGCGCCGGTGCGCGATGCCAGCAAGCGCATCGTCGCCGGTATCAGCATTGCGAGCACCGTGCCGTACATGCCACTGGAGAAAATGGCCGAGCTGATTCCCCTGATCAAAGGGGTCACGGCCCGGCTGTCGGCGGAGTTGGGCCTCAAGGTTTAAACACAAAACCCTGTAGGAGCGAGCCTGCTCGCGAAAGCGGTATTTCAGTCAACATTGATTTCGACTGGGCCACCGCTATCGCGAGCAGGCTCGCTCCCACATTGGTTATGTGGTGTTGTTTAATTTGTGGGCAACAAAAAGGCCCCCATTCGGGAGCCTTGATGTTCGCGGTTCGGCTTACATGTTCGGGTAAGTCGGGCCGCCAGCGCCTTCCGGCGTTACCCAGGTGATGTTCTGTGCAGGGTCCTTGATGTCGCAGGTCTTGCAGTGAACACAGTTCTGGGCGTTGATCTGGAAGCGCTTCTCGCCGTCTTCCTGGGTGACCACTTCATATACGCCGGCCGGGCAGTAACGCTGTGCCGGCTCATCGTACAGCGGCAGGTTCTTGGCCAGCGGGATGCTTGGGTCGGCCAGCTTCAGGTGGCACGGCTGCTCTTCTTCATGGTTGGTGCCGGAGATGAACACCGAGCTCAGTTTGTCGAAGCTGATCTTGCCGTCCGGTTTCGGGTAGTCGATCTTCTTGCAGTCGGCCGCCAGCTTCAGGCAGGCGTAATCCGGCTTGGTGTCGTGCAAGGTGAACGGCAGTTTGCCGCCGAAGATGTTCTGGTCCAGCCAGTTGAAACCGCCACCGACGATGGCGCCGAACTTGTGAATCGCCGGGCCGAAGTTGCGGCTGGCGAACAGTTCTTCGTAGAGCCAGCTCTTCTTGAACGCGTCGACGTAAGTGGTCAGTTCTTCGCTGCCGTCCTTCTCTGCGAACAGTGCGTCAGCCACGGATTCAGCGGCGAGCATGCCGGACTTCATCGCGGTGTGGCTGCCTTTGATCTTGGCGAAGTTCAGGGTGCCGAGGTCGCAACCGATCAGTGCGCCGCCCTTGAAGACCATTTTCGGCAGCGAGTTCAGGCCGCCCTTGCAGATGGCGCGGGCACCGTAGCTGATGCGCTTGCCGCCTTCCAGGTACTGTTTGAGCACCGGGTGATGCTTGAGGCGCTGGAACTCATCGAACGGCGACAGGTAGGTGTTGCTGTAGGACAGGTCGACGATCAGGCCCACCACGACCTGGTTGTTTTCCAGGTGATAGAGGAACGAGCCACCGGTGTTTTCGGTGCCCATGATGTCCATCGGCCAGCCGGCGGTGTGTACCACCAGGCCAGGCTGGTGCTTGGCCGGGTCGACTTCCCAGATTTCTTTCAGGCCGATGCCGTAGTGTTGCGCGTCGGCATCGCTGTCGAGGTTGAAACGCTTGATCAACTGCTTGCCGATGTGGCCGCGGCAACCCTCGGCGAACAGCGTGTACTTGCCACGCAGTTCCATGCCCGGTGTGTACAGGCCTTCCTTTGGATGGCCTTCGCGGTCGACACCGAGGTCACCGGTGATGATCCCGCGTACCACGCCGTTCTCGTCGATCAGCGCTTCCTGGGCAGCGAAGCCCGGGTAGATTTCCACGCCCAGGTTCTCGGCCTGCTGGGCCAGCCAGCGGCACAGGTTGCCCAGGGAGATGATGTAGTTGCCTTCGTTGTGCATGGTCTTGGGCACAAAGAAGTCAGGAATTTTCTGCGCGCTTTCAGCGTTCTTCAGAACAAAGATGTCGTCACGGGTGACGGGGGTGTTCAGCGGTGCGCCGAGTTCTTTCCAGTCCGGGAACAGTTCGTTCAGGGCGCGTGGTTCGAACACGGCACCGGACAGAATGTGAGCACCGACTTCGGAGCCTTTTTCGACCACGCAGACGCTGATTTCCTTACCGGCTTCGGCGGCCTTCTGCTTCAAGCGGCAGGCGGCGGAAAGACCAGCGGGGCCGGCACCGACGATGACAACGTCGAATTCCATGTATTCGCGTTCCACAGGTTATCTCCTACTCAAGGCTCAACAGTTTTTTTTCTAATTTGGAGGTTGGGTGTCGCATCCATGAATCCCAGCGCAACGCCGGGAGCGGACAATCGATTGACCACCTTTCTCTTTGGGTGGCGCATTATATCTACACCACTCTCAGCGTCCAATACAAACGTTTGTTTGAATTGGCTCAAAGCCAGAGAAATCAAAGTCACGCGCCTTATGAACGGCTGTTTTGGCGTATTGACCGGAATAGGCGTTCCGGTCAAGATACGGGCGGTTTTGCGCTCGCCGTAGGCTGACTGTTGGTTTCAAGAGCACCTCTAAAGACAGGGCGATGGCACTGGAGAGTGATGCGCTGCGCAGGTTTTATGCGCAGTCTACACGTCGCGATGTTGAATGACTCGTCAGTCACCACTGACGAACGGTCATCGAGATCATGAGCGATGGTCACTTGACACGTTTGCCGGCGTTTTTGGAGGTGCCCTTGCGCCCGATGAGCATCAACCGCCAGGTTCGCCTAGGCGACTTTCTTTTCACCGGAGAGTAACGAGGAATCCATGAAGGTTCTTGTAGCTGTCAAACGCGTTGTGGATTACAACGTCAAGGTTCGCGTCAAGGCGGACAATTCCGGCGTCGATCTTGCCAACGTCAAGATGTCGATGAACCCGTTCTGCGAAATCGCCGTGGAAGAAGCCGTACGCCTGAAAGAGAAAGGTGTTGCGACTGAAATCGTCGTCGTCTCCGTAGGCCCGTCCACCGCTCAAGAGCAACTGCGCACCGCGCTGGCTCTGGGTGCCGACCGCGCCATCCTCGTAGAAAACGCCGAAGACCTGACTTCCCTGGCCGTTGCCAAGCTGTTGAAAGCTGTAGTCGACAAGGAACAGCCTCAGCTGGTGATCCTTGGCAAGCAGGCCATCGACAGCGACAACAACCAGACCGGCCAGATGCTCGCTGCATTGAGCGGCTACGGTCAGGGCACTTTCGCTTCGAAAGTCGAAATCAGTGGCGACAGCGTTGCTGTAACCCGCGAAATCGACGGCGGCGCGCAGACGGTTTCCCTGAAACTGCCAGCCATCGTCACCACCGACCTGCGTTTGAACGAGCCGCGCTATGCGTCTCTGCCAAACATCATGAAAGCCAAGAAGAAGCCTCTCGAAGTGCTGACTCCGGATGCTTTGGGCGTTTCCACCGCCTCCACCAACAAGACCCTGAAAGTCGAAGCGCCTGCTGCACGCAGCGCGGGTATCAAGGTCAAGTCGGTGGCTGAACTGGTCGAGAAACTGAAAAACGAAGCGAAGGTAATCTAAATGACTATCTTGGTTATTGCTGAACACGACAACAAAGTGCTGGCCCCGGCCACGCTGAACACCGTTGCTGCCGCTGCCAAAATCGGTGGTGACATCCACGTTCTGGTTGCAGGCCAGGGCGCTGGCGCCGTGGCTGAAGCCGCTGCGAAAGTCGCTGGCGTGAGCAAAGTCCTGAACGCTGACAACGCGGCTTACGCGCACCAGCTGCCGGAAAACGTCGCTCCTCTGGTAGCCGAGTTGGGCAAGGGCTACAGCCACATCCTGGCGGCCGCTACTTCCAACGGCAAAAACATCCTGCCACGCGTTGCCGCTGCCCTGGACGTTGACCAGATCTCCGAGATCATCTCGGTCGAAAGCGCCGACACCTTCAAGCGTCCGATCTATGCCGGTAACGCCATCGCTACCGTTCAGTCGAACGCCGCGGTCAAAGTGATCACCGTACGCGCCACCGGTTTCGACCCGGTTGCCGCTGAAGGTGGTTCGGCTGCCGTTGAAGCCGTTGCCGCTGCCCACAACGCTGGCATCTCCAGCTTCGTTGGCGAAGAGCTGGCCAAGTCCGATCGTCCGGAACTGACCGCTGCCAAGATCGTCGTTTCCGGCGGCCGCGGCATGCAGAACGGCGACAACTTCAAACACCTGTACGCCCTGGCCGACAAGCTGGGCGCTGCCGTGGGTGCTTCGCGCGCCGCGGTCGACGCAGGTTTCGTACCGAACGACATGCAGGTCGGTCAGACCGGCAAGATCGTTGCTCCACAGCTGTACATCGCCGTCGGTATCTCCGGCGCGATCCAGCACCTGGCCGGCATGAAAGACTCCAAAGTGATCGTTGCGATCAACAAGGACGAAGAAGCGCCGATCTTCCAGGTGGCCGATTACGGCCTGGTGGCTGACCTGTTCGAAGCCATCCCTGAGTTGGAGAAGCTGGTCTAATCCGGCTGCTTCACTTATAAAGAGCCCGGCCTTATGGTCGGGCTTTTTTTTGTCTTTTCTGTAGGAGCGAGCATGCTCGCGATGAGCGCAGGAACAGCGCGGGGCATCAGGCTTCCAGCGTTATCGTTGACGACCATCGTCGGAACGCCGCCCGGAGCATGCTCGCTCCTACAGGTGGTATATCCAAGTGGAGTGTTTCGCCATGGATCTGCGCCTTGTGTGGAGTTTGCTGGGGGTGGCGTTATTGCCGACATTGACGGTCGCCGCAGGCAAATGCGAGCGCCTGGTGGTCACCGGTAGCCCGGACGCGCCACCGTATCTGTGGCAAGACCCGCAGGATCCCAGGCACCTGATCGGTGCCAGTGCCGACTTGCTGCAGCAAGTAGCGGGGGAGTTGGGGCTCAAGGTTGAACTGCTTTATGCCGGCAAACGCTCAGAGGCGCTCGAGGAAGTGCGCAGCGGGCGTATGGACATGCTGGCGGACGCGCCGTTGACGGTCAGCGAGCTGGAAACCCTGGATTACATCCACCCCCCCTTGCTGGAAAACGACTATCTGGTCTGGACCCGCAAGGACTCGACTCTGGTCTACAACCAGGCGCAGGACTTGCGCGGTCATTCCGGAGCCGTGTCGGAAAAAGCTCGGTTGACTCAAGAGTTCGACACTTTTGCCGGACAGCAACTGACCCTTGCACGTACGTCCAACCTGACCCAGGCCTTTCAGAAACTGCTGTTGGGCGAGGTCGAATTTGTACTGGCAGGACGTTACTCGGGCATGGCGATCGCACAGACACTGGGCATGGCCGGCGATCTGAGCGCGCGCTCGCAACCGGTCGACAAGCCTGGCCTGTACCTGGCGATTTCCCATGACTCGGCCTGCAACGATCCATGGTTGCGCGGACAGTTGGCCAAAAAGATGACAGAATTGCCCGCGTCCGGACTGACGGAAGCTGTGCTGATGCGCAATATCGAGCGTTGGAAGGCACAGCGCTCACAACCGCAGCAGCCCCCCGTCAGTACCCCAAAACAGTAGGGATATCCAGTGAGTATTCGACCTCTTTTCGCTGCCGTGGCCATTGCCGCCCTGGCCGGCTGTGCAACCGATCCTGCGCCGAATGAACAGTTTCGCCTGACCGAACAGGCGCTCGAACAAGCCAGGGCCGTGGGCGCCACCGCCGACGATGTGCCGGAAATGAAACTGGCCGAAGACAAGTTCAACCGCGCCAAGGGCAACATGACCGATCAATCCTTCAAAAACGCACGCATGCGGGCCGAACAGGCCGAGCTCGATGCGCGCCTGGCAGAAGCCAAGGTGTTGACGGCCAAGAGCGAAGAACAGTTGAACGTGCTGAACAACCGCATCGCCCGCCTGCGCAAGCAACTGGGAGATGCCCAATGAACCTAAAGAGCAAAGTCCTTGGCGGTTTGATCCTGGCAGGCTGTGCAAGCCTGACTGGTTGCGTCAGCCAGCACAGCGAGACCGCGTTGCAGCAGGCCAGTGCCGACTTTCAGAAGGTCAAGGAAGATTCCAATGTGCTGCGCATCGCCCCCAAGGATGTGATTCGTGCCGGTGAGTCCCTGGCCCGTGCCGATCGCCTGTCCAGTTATTGGGGCAGCGGTTCGGACGTGGTGCATTACGCCTACCTGAGCCAGCGTTACAGCGCCATTGCCCGGGAACACACCAATCAGGCGCTCAACGAAGAGCAAGCGGCGAAACTTGAACTGGAGCGCCAGCGTCTGCAATTGGCACTGCGCGAATCCAAACTGTTCAGTGTGCAACAGCAAGACAAATGGCTCGAAGAACAGATCCTGGCCTTGACCACTACTCAGACCGACCGCGGTCTGGTGATGACCCTGGGCGACATGCTGTTCGATACGGGCGAAGCGGAATTGAAACCGTCGGCCAACCGTGTGGTGTTGAAGATCGTGCAGTTCCTGCAACTCAATCCCAAGCGTGTGGTGCGGATCGAAGGTTATACGGACAGTACCGGGGGCAAGCAGGAAAACCTCAAGCTGTCCCGCGACCGTGCGCAGTCGGTGGCTGACGTGCTGATGGACCTGGGTATCGACGACAAGCGCATCCAGGTCGAAGGTTATGGCGACGAGTATCCGGTGGACGCGAATGCGTCGGAACGGGGCCGAGCGCAGAACCGTCGGGTAGAAATCGTGTTTTCCGACGAAAAGGGCCAGCTCGGCGCCGCCCGTTAAGCGTTGCGTCGCTGGAAAACCCGGCCTGCCATGCAGTGCCGGGTTTTTTAATGCCTGGCGATTACCGCACAAAACAGTACAGATTTTGCTGACACTGCACTGTACTGTCGACTATGTTGGCAACTGTCCCCGTACACTTCTAAACTGTTCCGGTATTGTTTTACACAAGAATAAAATGCCCGTGAAATCGAGTGCTGCGTCATGACCAATCTCTTGCTCTATCAACGTATTGCTCAACAACTGGCCGAAGACATCCGCCGTGGGGTCTATCAGCCGGGAGAGCGCGTGCCTTCGGTGCGCAAGATGAGCTCGCAGCTCAATGTCAGCCACGCGACGGTGTTGCAGGCGTATGCCAATCTCGAAGATCAGGGGCTGATCCGCGCACGCCCGCAGTCGGGCTACTACGTGCACCAGACGCCAGCACTCACCGCACCGACGCCGGATATCGCCAGGGTCGAGCGCCCGGGCCTGGTCACCCGCAGCAGCATCATTCAACAAGTGCTGGTCGAATCCCGTCGTGAAGGTGTCTTCCCGCTGGGCGCCGCGGTGCCGAGCGTCGACTATTTGCCGGTACGGGCACTGCATCAGCAATTGGCCAAGGTCACCCGTTTCCATAGCCCGCGGGCCTTCAGCTACATGTTCAGCCCCGGTTTCGAACCGTTGCGCCGACAGGTGGCGATCCGCATGCGCGATGCCGGCGTGGTGGTCGATCCGTCGGAAGTGGTGATTACCCACGGCTGCGTCGATGCGCTGCAGATGTCCTTGCGTGTATTGACCCGTCCCGGCGATCTGATCGCCGCCGAATCGCCGACTTATTACGGGTTGCTGCAACTGGCCGACCTGTTGGGCCTCAAGGTCATCGAAATCCCCAGCGATCCCGCCACCGGCATGAGTCTGGAAGCCCTGCAACTGGCGGCCAACCAATGGTCGATCAAGGCGTTGGTGCTGACCACCCGACTGAGTAACCCTTTGGGCGGCACCATGCCTGAAGAGCGGCAGAAACAACTGCTGCGCCTGGCGTCGGACTTCGATATCCAGATTGTCGAAGACGATATCTACGGTGAACTGATGTTCGAGCAGGGGCGCACCAAGTCCCTGAAGGCCTACGATCGGCTGGACCGGGTGATCTATTGTTCAAGCTTCTCCAAGACCCTCTCGCCTGGGGTGCGGATCGGCTGGATGATTGCCGGCAAGTACCAGCAGGAAATCCAGCGCTTGCAGACCTTCAGCACGCATTCGGCGTGCAGCGTGACCCAGATGGGCATTGCCGCTTATCTGGAGAATGGCGGGTACGACCGGCATTTGCGTTTCATCCGTCAGGAGTACCGGAAAAACCTCAGCGCCTTCCAACTGGCCGTGCAGCAGTATTTCCCGGAAGGCACGCAGATGACCCGGCCTACCGGTGGCTTCATTTTGTGGGTCAGTCTGCCGGGACGGGTCAATACCCAGGAGTTGCATGTGCGAGCATTGCAGCAAGGCATCAGTATTGCGCCGGGACTGATCTTCAGTAACACCGAGCAGTTCAATCACTGCATTCGTCTCAATTGCGGCATTCCCTGGAATCGTGAAGCCGAGCGTGCGTTGATGACGTTGGGCATGCTGGCCACCCAACTCTGCCAGGAGATGGCGGGCGGTTTGTAACAGACTGCTACTGCGCTTGTCTTGTGGGCAGCAACAGGCGAGCATATGCACCTCTGCCGCTTGCACCCACCGTGGGATACATGAAACCGATCTTTCCTGCCGCCTGGCTTTTGCTCTGTCTGTTCATGAGTACTCAGCCAGCACCTGCCGTTGCCGCCACCGAGCAGGAGCAGGCTACCGGCAGTTTCCACGTCGCACCGACAGAACCCGAACCCGTGGAAAAGTCCTCGGCGCCCAAAAAATCGGCGACGCCCGTGAAAAAGCGTCAGCCCATTGCCTCCAAATCGAAACCGGCCAGTGAAGTGGTAAAGACTGAGCTGCCATCCGCCAAGCTGGACCTGAGCTTGCCCAAGGACATGGTTCAGGAGCTGAAGCCGGTCGGAACGGTGCCGTTGACCAGGCGTGAACCGCTGTTGCCGCAGATGTTCGGTGACAAAAGCGGCAGCAGCCCGTTCCAGCTCAACGGCCGCCTGCTCAGCAATGAAATGCAACTGCAGCTGCGAAATGAAGAGCGCCACGAGGTCGAAGGCGCGGCACTGGATTTCGAGTTCAAGCAGTAACCTGGTCCCGATCCGCGAGCCGCAGAACAGACGCTTTGTCGGAGACTCGCCGGTCATGCTCGTTTGCACTGAAAAACCCGCTCGCAGGTAATTTAAAACAACTGTTTTAGCGGGTACTCTGTGCCCCGTCCTTTTACACATCGCTCGTCGCGAGGAGCTTGTCGTCATGAAATGCCGTGAGGGCTGTGGCGCGTGCTGCATTGCCCCTTCCATCAGTTCACCGATTCCCGGTATGCCCAACGGCAAGGCCGCGGGGCAGCGTTGCCTGCAACTTTCCCCGGATAACCTGTGCAGCATTTTCGGTCAGCCGGAACGGCCTGCGGTGTGTTCTGCCTTCGCGGCCGACCCCGAGGTATGCGGAAGCAGCAGCGAAGAGGCCATCCGGTTGATTGGCTGGTGGGAGCAAATGACGGCTGCATGATGTGTACAACGAACGGAACTTCAACAATAAGGAACAAGACTATGGGTTCGCTGCATCGTTTGGCTGTGCTGTGTGGTTTGACGGTTGTGCTGGCTACCTCGACGGCCCAGGCCGAAGACTGGAAAGTCAAAAAAGACGAAGACGGTATCAAGGTCTCCCTGAGCGAAGTGGCCGGGTCCGACTACAAGGCCTACCAGGGCGTCACGCTGATGAAAACCACCATGGCCAAGTTGCGTGCGCTGCAGGATGACGTGTCCGGAGCCTGCGCCTGGATCCACGAATGCAAGACCCAGAAGCTGCTCAAGCACGAAGGTGACCAGAGCTGGACCTACACTCAGTTCAATACCCCGTGGCCGGTTACTCCGCGTGATTCCGTGCTGCATGTCACTACCACCGAAGGTGCCGATGGCAGCGTGACCCGCAAGCTCGAAGGCGTACCGAAATACATTCCTGAAGAAAAAGGTTTCGTCCGGGTCGCCAAGGTCGAGGGATTCTGGAAGTTCGTACCCAAGGGTGACCAGATCGAAGTGACCTATCAGGTGCATACCGAACCGGGCGGCAGCGTGCCATCGATGGTGGCCAACAAGTTCGTGGTGGATGCCCCGTTCAATACCCTGAAAGCCCTCAAGGAGCGCGCCGAGAAGTAATCCGCATGGTGCTTTCAAGGTGACTTCGCAGCGCCCCGACCGTTTCGGGGCGTTTGCGTTTTTGACAGGGGCAAGACGCTTTAATTTGTTTCCGAATATGCGTTGCACGAAATTTTCACCCGATTTCCAAGACAATTCGCCGGCTTTCCCGCAGTGCGCAGCCTATTCCTGAGTGCAGGATGAAACAGTCGTGATGAGGGTAGTAATCAATGGCAATGCTGCCGTCGATCGTGCAACATTTGCGCACCGCGCAAACCCCAGGCCTTGTACGGGCCGAAAAGAGGGCAAGGCGCAGCTGTATTTTTGAAACTTCAACTTCCAATGGGTCCTAAAACGACATGGCAATCCCGGACGCCCTGAATCAGCAGCGAGCTACCAGTCGCCTGCTGCAACCGACCGTCAAATCGCATCTGGCCTACACGCTGTTGTGTGCCCTGGTCATGATGGTCATGTTCAGCCTGCTGCGCGTCGCGCTGCTGGTTTACAACCGCTCGATGATCCTCGACACACCGGCCTCGACCTTCCTCGAGGCATTCGCCAACGGTCTGCGTTTCGACCTGCGCCTGGTGGTCTATCTCAGTATTCCGTTGCTGCTGGCATTGTTCAGCGCCCGGGCCATGGCGGCACGCGGGCTGTTCCGCCTCTGGCTGACGATCGTCTCGAGCATTGCGCTGTTCCTGGGCCTGATGGAAATGGACTTCTATCGCGAGTTCCACCAGCGCCTCAACGGCCTGGTCTTCCAGTACGTCAAGGAAGATCCGAAGACCGTGATGAGCATGCTCTGGTACGGTTTTCCGGTGGTCCGCTACCTGCTGGCATGGGCCGTGGGCACCTGGATCCTGAGCCTCGCCTTCAAGGGCGCGGACCGTGCGACCCGCCCTCGTGGCCCTTTCAGTGGCGGCAGCATCGGCACGCGCCAGATTGCTCCGTGGTATGCGCGTATCGCGGTATTCGTGGTGTGCTTGCTGATCTGCGTGGTCGCCGCGCGCGGCACCCTGCGTCAGGGCCCACCGCTGCGTTGGGGTGACGTCTATACCACCGACTCGAACTTCGCCAACCAATTGGGCCTCAACGGCACCCTGTCACTGGTAGCGGCAGCCAAGAGCCGGATGTCCGAGGATCGCGACAATATCTGGAAAGCGACCCTGCCACAGCCACAAGCCCAGCAAGTCGTGCGTGACATGCTGGTGGTGCCGGCCGACAAACTGGTGGATGCCGACATCGCGGCGGTACGTCGCGATTACACTCCGCCAGCCGACAAGACCCTGCCGATCAAGAACGTCGTTGTGATCCTGATGGAAAGCATGGCCGGTCACTCGGTGGGTGCGCTGGGCGGGCCGGGCAACATCACGCCGTACCTCGACAAACTGTCGAAGGAAGGCTTGCTGTTCGATCGCTTCTTCTCCAACGGTACCCATACCCACCAGGGCATGTTCGCCACCATGGCCTGCTTCCCGAACCTGCCGGGTTTCGAATACCTGATGCAGACCCCGGAAGGCAGCCACAAGCTGTCCGGTTTGCCGCAGTTGCTCAGTACCCGTGACTTCGACGACGTGTATGTCTACAACGGCGATTTCGCCTGGGACAACCAGTCGGGTTTCTTCAGCAACCAGGGCATGACCAACTTCATCGGCCGTAACGATTTCGTGAATCCGGTGTTCTCCGATCCGACCTGGGGCGTGTCTGACCAGGACATGTTCGACCGTGGCCTGGTCGAGCTCAAGGCACGGGAAAACGGCAAGCCGTTCTATGCCTTGCTGCAAACCCTGTCCAACCACACGCCTTACGCCTTGCCGACGCCATTGCCGGTCGAGCGCGTGACCAATCGTGGCAGCCTGAACGAACACCTGACCGCCATGCGTTACGCGGACTGGGCACTGGGCCAGTTCTTTGAAAAGGCCCGCAAGGAGCCGTACTTCAAGGAAACCCTGTTTGTCATCGTCGGTGACCACGGCTTTGGTAACGAACAGCAGATCACCGAAATGGACCTGGGCCGCTTCAACGTGCCGATGCTGATGATCGCGCCGGGTATCCAGGAAAAGTTCGGCCAGCGTGACCACACGGTGGGCACTCAGATCGACATCGTGCCGACCATCATGGGCCGCCTCGGTGGCGAAGTGCGTCATCAGTGCTGGGGGCGCGACCTGCTCAACCTGCCGGAAGGCGACGCCGGCATCGGGGTGATCAAGCCATCGGGCAGCGAGCAGACGACGGCTATCCTCACCGCCGACCAGATTCTGGTCTTGCCGAAGGACAAGGACATGGCGCCGAAGCTGTATCAGTATGAGTTGGGTGCCAACCCTCGCGCCGAAATCATCGCTGATGCACCGCGTACCGCCGAGTTGAAACTCAAGCTCGAATCGTTCCTGCAAACGGCAACCAAGAGCCTGCTGGACAATACGGCCGGAGTGACCGACGGCAAGCCGGACTAAGGATTGCGTCAGCTCTTGTTGCCTGATTTCAGGCAACAAAAAATCAGAATCCGATGCCTGTACAGGCATCGGATTTTTTGTGCCTGCCGGGTGGCGATTTACCGCAGCCGAGGGTCATATCTGTCAACTTTGACAGTAGACACCCTTGGGTTTGAGGGATTTCATACAGGTGCTCGTGTATCTGATCCAGCGATTGCAACAGCAACGTTGAGAGCGGGCAGTGTTGCAAGGATGAGTGTCTGTCTGTTCCTGTCTCTATGGCATTCGTGCCATGTCTTGGTCATGCAGTGGAACCGCATTGGAAGACATTCCAATAAAAACGCCGGGGTTGGCATTGGCTCTTTCTGGCCTGCCACTTCGGTTCAGGTGGTTCGCCGCAGGACATTGAATCTGCAGTTTTGTCCGATGTGTTGAAACACTTGGCTGACGAGTGAGGCTCGCTTCATGAACAAGTCTGTCGGTGTGCTTCGTTTGTTGTGGCTTGCGTGTCTGGTGGTGGTGGCCGCTGTCATCGCTTTAGCGGTGAACACCGGAACATCTGAGTCAGCTCCGTCGCCTCAGTCCTGTACCGCACCCGCTTATGCGAAGGATACGCCCTATGAACAAGGGCAACAGGTACAGCACGCCGGCCAGCAGTTTGAATGCTGGAAAGATGACGAGGCACCGCTTGGTGTCGGCAGTTGGCAATGGTGCCGGCAACCGGCCTATGAGCCACTCCTTCCAACCAACCACTGGAAAGACGCGTGGAAGGCGCTCGGTGAATGTGGTGGCTTCGAGGGCAATCGCCTGACGCTGAGCTTTTCCACCCTCAGCGGCAAAGCTCCGCTGAAACCGGCGGTGCCCGGTGTCGCTCGCGCTGATCAGATGGTCACCGGGACTTTGCGCTGCAAGGCTGAAGAGATTTCGATCAGCGCGAAGGCCAGCGAAACGATCCACCTCGATAATCTGAAAGCCTGCGACTACCAACTGGTGATGAACAGCGCAGATGGATACATCCCGCTGAACACCCCGCGCATTGTTTCGTTCAAGGAGGCGCAAGGGGCGGAGCAAGCCGTGACGGTGAAGTATCGTCCACCGGTGGATGTGAGCAAGCTCAGTGGTTTGCCGGGGATAAAAATCGAGCTGTTTGCCCAGGGTCTTGTTCAACCCAGGCAGATGGCCATGGGCAAGAACGTCTTGTATGTCGGCTCCAGCGCGATCCCTTCGTACGTCTATGACGGAAAAATCGGCGACATGATTTACGCGTTGCCGCTGGATGGGGCGGGTAAACCGACGGGCATTCACGTCATTGCCAGCGGTCTGGAAGAGCCTCACGGCGTCGCGTATCGCGACGGTGATCTGTATTACTCGACCACGGGTGGTCTGTATCGCTTGCGTAACGCGGACGATCATTACAAAGACCCGAAACCCGAACTGGTTTTCAGATTTCCGGCAGACGATAACTTGTTTCCCTTGCCCCCGCTGTCGTCCGGTTCGAACACTCGCATCTGGCACATGAAACACCCCTTGCGCTTCAATCCAGTCGATCCATCGGACAAATGGCTTTATACGGCCGTCGGCATTCCGTGCAACTTGTGCATGATCCCTGCCGACAAGCGCTATGGGACGGTCCTGCGCTACTCCCTGGAAACGGGGGCGTCCGAGATTCTGGCCTCGGGGGTACGTAACTCGGTCGGCTTCGACTGGAACCCCAAGGACGGCAAAATATGGTTCAGCGACAATAATCGCCAAGGCTTCCCCAACCCTGACGAGGTCAACGTAATTCGGGGCCCCGGGTTGCATTTTGGTGTGCCTTATCGGTTTGGCAGGGACACGCCCGGATTCACCCAGGAAGAGTACCTGAACCCGGGTGTGATCCAGCCACCGCTGGTGCCCGGTGCCATTGTGTCCGACAAGTCGCTCGAGCAGATCGACCCTGCCGATTATGTGCCGGCAGCTTTTGAGTCGGGTACCAACACGGCGCCGCTCGGGGTCAAGTTCTGGTCAGGTTACCCGGCCACTGCCGATACCCAGCAATTGCTGGTCGCCGTGCACGGCGCGGGCTCCACCGCCCGTCCAGGCATGGACATACAAATGTTGACCATCCAGGGGGGGACGCGCGTGGTCAACCAGATCCCGCTGATCAATGGATTTGTGCAGGACCCGGATCGATTTGATGTCTATTGCCTGGACAACTCGTGCATTGGGCGCCCCGTCGAGTTTCTTGAATTGGCCGATGGCAGCCTGTTGATCAGCGACGACGTCGCCGGGGTCATCTATCGCGTGCGCTATGACGCCACCGGACTGCCGCAGACCGAATTGACGTTGCGTCCCATGCTGTCACCCCCCGGCCTGGAAAACGAGATGGTCAGCGGTTATTTGATTGCCCCCGACGGCAATAGCCGGCTGGTGCAAATGTCATGGAATGCGTTGAACAGTAAGTCTCCGCTGGTTCTGAAAGGGCTGGCGTATGGTGAGTATCAGTTGCGGCTCAATGATGTAAAAAACTGGATTCCCGAGGTGCGCAACACATCCTTCACGCTATCGGAAACCAACAAGACTCATACCATCACCACGGGTTACCGCGAGCGGCCGATCAAGCTTGAAGTCAAGATCACGATCCAGGCACCGGCCAGGCCTGCTTCAGTCACCGATGCCCAATGGCACATCAGCCTGGTCAATGAGTCCCGGAGCAATGCCGAACCACAGGTCATAAACATTCCATGGGGCGGGACTGCGACGCAGCTCCTCGACTATGGCAAGTACAAGGTTATCTACCCGTTTTACTCGAAGGAAAAACCGGCGCCGGAACTGGAGTCGGTGGTGATCGATGAGTCCAGTCAGGACCGGCAGCTCCCCCTCATCACTTACCAACATGTCGAGAGCCTGGGCGAAACGGTTCTGGCGGGGGCCTGCACCAAGTGTCATGCGGTCGAGTACTTCAATAGTGCCAGCAAGGCCTTGCTCTGGAGCGTCGCGGGGCGGGAGGCGTTGGTTAATCAAATCAAGACGATGCCGGTTTCAGGGCATTGCGACACCACCTGCGCGACTGAAATCAGTAATCACTTGTTCGACGTCGTCTGGAAACCTTACCTGGATCAGGGCGAATCCTATGGCGTGCGGCAGTTGCGATTGCTGACACCCACTGAGTATGCCGCCACCGTCCGGGACATCCTGGGTGTCGAAGTCAATCCCGAGAAGCTGCCGGCCGACAAGTCCGAAAAAGACTTCAAGTATCCAGGGGAGGCGAACATGGGCGTTCTGCAGGCAGAGGACGTCAAACTGTTCTACGACATGGCATTGTCGGTGGCAGAAAAGGTTTCGCCATCGCGGTTGAGCGCGCTGGCAACCTCCAGGATGGGCACCGACCTGGTCACCTCCCTGGGTTATCAGTTGTTCCGACGGCCCGTGACTGACGCCGAGCGGTTGCGTTACCAGAAAATCCTCGACGAGCAAGGGGCGCCGGCTGTAATCACCGCTCTGATGATGTCGCCGAACTTCCTCTATCGCTCTGAACTGGGAGCGGCGACGGCAAACAACGTGTACGAGTTAACGCCGTTCGAGGTCGCGACAGCACTCTCTTACGCATTCTCGGGCACGACTCCGGATGTTCAACTGCTGGCCAAGGCACAGCGTAACGAACTGCGGACCTCACAGCAGATCTCTGCGGAAATCGAGCGAATGATGCAAACGGATCGCGGTATCGAGCAGTTCAACCGATTCGTCAGCTACTACGTCAAAACCGCCCGCGGTGTGCAGGAAAAACCGGGGCTGAGCAAACACATGATCGAACTCATGGCCCAGGAGCAGTATTTGCTGAGCAAAAACCTGTTGCTGAGTTCGGGAACCCTGAACGAGATGTTCAACCCGGGTTACACCTATTTGAATCAGGACCTGGCCGCGCATTATGGAATCAGCGGTGTCACGGGCAGCACGATGCAAAAGGTCGCGGTGAACGAAAAACGGGGAGGGTTGTTGCATCTGGGGCTGACTCAGGCTGCCACGTCGGATCTGGTGAGCACCTCATTGGTCAAGCGCGGAATCATGGTGCGTGAACAGATGTTCTGCCGTGAATTCGGTGCCCCGGTGGAGCCCGAGCCTGACGGCCCTACGTTTCCGGCCCGGGCAATCACCACCCGTGAATACTGGGATCTGGTAAACGGTGAACATGCTTCGAATGGGGCTTGCTGGCAGTGCCATCAATTCATGAATGACACCGGGGCGGCGTTGCAGAACTACGATGCGGCCGGCCGTTATCGGACCATGGAAAACGCCTACAACTACAACCTGTATCCACAAATTTTGCCGATCGACGCCTCCGGTCCGTTTATCACTTCGACCGGAACCGAGCACATCAACGACGTTCGGGATATTGCCCGAATCATTCCACGCCATCCGGCGTCTCAGTTCTGCATGGCCGACAGCTACTTCCGGTTTGTATTCGGCAGCAAATCCGATGCCTCGACCTCGGGGACCGTGAAAGCGATTGCCGATGGTTTGAAAAACTCAGGGTCCCTGGCAGAGATGTTGCGAACTCTGGGCACCTCCAAGGCGTTCACCTACAAGACCGAGAGGAACTGATCATGGGCATTTTGAAAAGTCGTCGACGCTTTCTTGCGGGTCTGGCTGCGACGAGTGTCTTTGGTCCGTTGACCCAGTTCGGATTAGTGCGCATGGCATTGGCGGGGCAATCCGAGCAAGCGAGGCTGAAGGTCGTGTTCGCGGTGGTCCCCGATGGATTGGCAGTGGATTCCTACAATGGCGGTGGTTTTGGTGATGGGCGCGGATTGTGGCACCCCACTGCACAGGGGACGGATACCACGGCCTTTACGCTCAATGAAGTCAGTTCGGAACTGGCCGCCTATCGCAACCAGTCGTTGTACCTGCGCGGGATTATTCTGGGGCCTGGGAACGTAGGGCATAGTGGCTGGAACTGGGTATTGCGTGATAGCGCACAGAGTCAATCGTCTATCGATGTGTTGCTGGGGCAAGCGTTGCCGGGCACTGAACCGTCCCACCGAAGCCTGTTTGCCGGCCCCCACGCCGGAATCGATGGAACGCCCTGGTTCGTGTCGTTTCAGGGCAGTGCGATTCGTACCCCCTACCGTGACCCGGTGCTGATGGCTGAATCGTTGTTCAAGTCACCCGCTCAGGCTCGGGGCGCACGACAACCTGGGGCCGGTGCGCTGCTGGAGGCATCCCTGGCGGATATCCAGGAAATCAGAGTCAAGCTTTCTGCCGGAGAGCGGCAAAAGCTTGATACCCACCTCGACTCGGTGGAGCAGGTCATCAAAGACCTGGAGGAAACACGGCCGCCGGTGGGGGCTTGTGAGCCTGTGACGCTCGAGCCCCTGGATTACCGATCGGCAGCGCATCGCACCCGCATCCAGGCGGATCATCACAAAGTGGTGGCCACCGCCCTGGGCTGCGGGATAACCCGGGTCGCCACTCTACAGATCGGGCGCTCGGCGGAGTCGCTCAATATCGTTGATGTCAGTTCCACCAGTAATCCCCATGATTGTGCACATCGTTATGCCGGGGAAGAGCCCTGGAGAGGAACACGGAAATGGTACGTCAAGCAGATCAAACAGTTTATGGATGAACTGGCCAGGCACCAGGACCCGCACGTGCCCAGTGACAATCTGCTCCAACATACACTCGTCGTACTCACCAGCGAAATGGCCGATGGAGCCCCTGAACACATGATCGATATGCCGATGCTGTTAATGGGGGGCGCGAGCGGATTATTGAAAAGCGGGGACGGTTCAGGACGGTACTTCAACATTACGTCGCAAGGCGATCGTCAGCACCACACGGGGAACCCGGTGATCGGCAGGAAATTCGTCGACATGCAGCGTATCTGGGCAACTGTTGCCAAGGCCGCCGGAACCAGCGTGACGTATGGCGGCAATATCGAGCCCCTCAGCGGAATATTCACCAACGTATGAATCAAAACGACGATGCCAGTCAGATTGATTGACTGGCATTTTTTGAAGCATCGCGCACGGGTCCTTGTTTCTTTTGTGGTGGCCCTGGTTACTTCAGGCGCTCCCTCGGTTTGCTCGGGCCATTCAGCAATCTGATGGAGCGTGGGTCGGGCAAACTCCTTCGCTACACTCGGTGCATCTTCCGAGAACAACAAGGCTGTTTGCTATGCAAAATCGCATGATGATCACTGGTGCAGGCTCTGGCCTGGGTCGCGAAATCGCGCTGCGCTGGGCGCGTGAAGGCTGGCAACTGGCCTTGTCGGATGTCAGCGAGCCCGGCTTGCAGGAAACCCTCAAACGGGTCCGTGAAGCCGGTGGTGATGGTTTTATCCAACGCTGCGACGTACGCGATTACAGTCAGCTGACGGCGTTCGCCCAGGCCTGCGAAGTCAAACTCGGCGGTATCGATGTCATCGTCAATAACGCTGGCGTAGCGTCTGGCGGGTTCTTCAGTGAGTTGTCGCTGGAGGACTGGGACTGGCAGATCGCGATCAACCTGATGGGCGTGGTCAAGGGCTGCAAGGCTTTCCTGCCATTGCTGGAAAAAAGCAAAGGCAAGATCATCAACATCGCGTCCATGGCCGCGTTGATGCAAGGCCCGGCGATGAGCAACTACAACGTGGCCAAGGCGGGTGTGGTGGCGTTGTCGGAAAGTCTGCTGATCGAACTGGCGCATCTGGAAGTCGGCGTACATGTGGTGTGTCCGTCGTTCTTCCAGACCAACCTGCTGGACTCCTTCCGTGGCCCGACACCGGCCATGAAAGCCCAGGTCGGCAAGTTGCTGGAAAGCTCGCCCATCAGCGCCGCAGATATCGCCGACTATATCTACCGGCAGGTCGCCGCCGGTGAGTTCATGATCCTGCCCCACGAACAGGGCCGCATGGCCTGGGCGATCAAGCAGAAGAATCCGCAACTGCTCTACAACGAAATGACCGCCATGGCCGACAAAATGCGCGCCAAGGCCAGGCAATCCGCAAGCTGATCTTGCCTGCAGGCAACGCTGTGGTTAGGGTGGCCGCCATCGGCCATCCTCGCGAGACACTTGCATGCTCAATTACCTGTGGTTTTTCCTCGCCGCGCTGTTCGAAATCGCCGGTTGCTTCGCGTTCTGGATGTGGCTGCGCCAGGGTAAAAGCATGTGGTGGGTGGTGCCGGCGCTCCTCAGCCTGACCCTGTTTGCCCTGTTGTTGACCCGTATCGAAGCCACCTATGCCGGCCGCGCCTACGCCGCTTACGGTGGCATCTACATCATTGCCTCGATCGGCTGGTTGGCCGTGGTCGAGCGGATTCGTCCGCTGGGTTCGGATTGGCTCGGCGTGGCGTTGTGTGTGGCGGGCGCCAGTATCATCCTGTTCGGGCCACGATTCTCCGCGTCCTGACAGATCAGCCCTACAATCGGCTGGCCTGTCAGACCTTTCCGTAAGAGTGTGGCGTCATGGCTGTCAGTCCGGTCTGGTTTGCTGTCAGAGCGTTGTAGGCATACCGAGGGCCGGGCATCTTCAGGGGCCAGTAATTCCCTGAAGGACACTCCTCATGCTCGTACTCACTCGCATCGTGGGCGAAACCATTTCAATCGGTGACAACATTTCCCTGCGCGTTCTGGCGATCAAGGGAAACAACATTCGCTTTGGCGTCGAAGCGCCGCAGGACGTCAATGTGCACCGCTCGGAAATCTACGAACGGATCCAGAACAAACTGGCGAAAACCAAGGGGCGCTGAGCGCTTCAGTCAAACAGATGCTTGGGCACATCGTGCTTGAGCATCAGTTGGCATTGCTCGCTTTCCGGGTCGAAGACAATCAGTGCCTGTCCTTTGGTCAATGCCTGGCGCACGCGCAGAACGCGGGTTTCCAGCGGCGTGTCGTCACCATTGTCCGTGCCGTCACGGGTCACGAAGTCCTCGATCAGGCGGGTGAGGGTGTCGACTTGAAGTTGGTCGTGGGGGATCAGCATAGGCACCTCGGTTGGATCAATGGCGCGATGCTACGGCGAATGGGCGAGAACGGCCAGCCCGGGATCTGGTGTTGTCTGGTCTGACGCCTTCGCGAGCAGGCTCGCTCCCACAGTAGACTGAGTTCTTTCATGGGAATGCGGTCGAATGTGGGAGCGAGCCTGCTCGCGAAGGCGTTCCGACGAAGGCGGTTTACCTGATGAAGAAGAACCCGGATCAGTTCTCCGACCGCTGTCCCACCAGACTATCCACCGACGGCACCCGCGTGTCGCTTTCCATCTGTGTGTCGTGTTCGAGCTGATGGCTGAAGCGGTCCAGTGAGCCTTTGGCCGGCTGTGCATCGCTGGCAAACACCGGCGGGCTGAGGATGTATGCGCCCAGCAGGCGGCTCAGGGCGGCGAGGCTGTCGATGTGGGTGCGCTCGTAGCCGTGGGTGGCATCGCAGCCAAAGGCGAGCAGGGCGGTGCGAATGTCATGGCCGGCGGTCACCGCCGAATGGGCGTCGCTGAAGTAGTAGCGGAACAGGTCGCGGCGTGCCGGTAACTCGTTGTCGCTGGCCAGGCGCAGAAGGTGGCGCGACAGGTGATAGTCATACGGCCCGCCGGAATCCTGCATCGCGATGCTCACCGCATGCTCGCTGGAAAATTGGCCTGGCGCGACTGGTGCGATGTCGATGCCGACGAATTCACTGACGTCCCAGGGCAACGCCGCCGCCGCGCCGCTGCCGGTTTCCTCGGTGATGGTGAACAGCGGATGGCAGTCGATCATCAGCTCTTCAGCACTGTCGACGACGGCTTTGAGCGCCGCCAGCAGCGCGGCCACCCCGGCCTTGTCGTCGAGGTGGCGGGCGCTGATATGGCCGCTTTCGGTGAACTCCGGCAGCGGGTCGAAAGCGACGAAATCGCCGACGCTGATGCCCAGCGATTCGCAGTCGGCACGGGTAGCGCAGTAGGCGTCCAGGCGCAATTCGATGTGATCCCAACTGATCGGCATTTCATCCACGGCGGTGTTGAACGCGTGCCCGGACGCCATCAGCGGCAAGACGCTGCCGCGGATCACACCGTTGTCGGTAAACAGGCTGACCCGGCTTCCTTCGGCAAAACGGCTGGACCAGCAGCCGACCGGTGCGAGGGCCAGGCGACCATTGTCCTTCACCGCACGCACCGCCGCGCCGATGGTGTCCAGGTGGGCGCTGACGGCGCGATCGGGGCTGTTTTTCCTGCCCTTGAGCGTGGCGCGGATGGTGCCGCGACGGGTCATTTCGAAGGGAACGCCGAGTTCTTCCAGACGCTCGGCGACGTAGCGCACGATGGTATCGGTGAACCCGGTGGGGCTGGGAATGGCGAGCATTTCCAGCAGCACTTTTTGCAGGTAAGCGAGGTCTGGTTCGGGGATTTTGCGGGTCATGGAAACTCCTGATGAGTTGAGCGCATCGATGGTTTCGATGAAGGGGGTTGTGTCTGTCAGTCCGCCTTCGCGAGCAGGCCTAGACAACACATGACTAAGAGACCACCGGCTGACTGTGCGGAAACAACAAATCCACAAACCGCTCCGCCGTGGGCTGCGGTTCATGATTGGCCAGCCCGGCCCGTTCATTGGCTTCGATAAACACGTAGTTCGGCTGGTCGGCTGCGGTCACCATCAGGTCGAGGCCGACCACGGGAATGTCCAGCGCCCGCGCGGCTCGCACCGCCGCTTCCTGCAGCGTCGGGTGCAGGATCGCCGTGACATCCTCGAGAATGCCGCCGGTGTGCAAGTTCGCCGTGCGTCGTACGAACAGGTGTTCGCCGGCCGGCAGGATGCTGCTGTAGTCGTACCCGGCGGCCTGCACGGTGCGCCAGGTTTCCCGGTCCAGCGGGATCTTGCTTTCGCCGTCCGTGGCCGCTTGTCGCCGCCGGCTCTGGGCTTCGATCAAGGCGCCGATGGAGTGCTGGCCGTCGCCGATCACCTCGGCCGGCCGGCGAATCGCGGCCGCGACCACTTCAAAACCGATCACCAGGATTCGCAGGTCCAGGCCTTGGTGAAAGCTTTCCAGCAGCACGTGGCTGTCAAATTCGCGGGCGGCTTCGATGGCTTGCTGCACCTCTTCGATGGTCTGCAAGTCGACCGCCACGCCCTGGCCCTGTTCACCGTCCAATGGTTTGACCACCACGCGCAGGTGTTCATCGAGGAATGCCATGTTGTCGTCGGCGTTACCCGCCAGTTGCTGTGCCGGCAGGTTCAATCCGACAGCCTTGAGCACTTTGTGGGTCAGGCTTTTATCCTGGCAAAGGCTCATGCTGATGGCGCTGGTCAGGTCGCTCAGTGACTCACGGCAGCGCACCCGGCGCCCGCCATGGCTGAGAGTGAACATCCCGGCGTCGGCGTCATCGACGTGTACATCGATGCCACGCCGATGTGCTTCCTCGACAATGATCCGTGCATAGGGGTTGAACGCGGCTTCCGGGCCTGGGCCGAGAAACAACGGCTGATTGATGCCGTTCTTGCGCTTGATGGCGAAGGTCGTCAGGTTGCGAAAACCGAGCTTGGCGTAAAGGTTTTTCGCCTGGCGGTTGTTGTGCAGCACCGACAGGTCGAGGCAGGCGAGCCCGCGGCTCATGAAGTGTTCGATCAAATGCCGCACCAGCACTTCACCCACGCCCGGCCGCGCGCAATACGGGTCGACCGCCAGACACCACAGACTGCTGCCGTGTTCCGGGTCGTTGAAGGCCTTGCGGTGATTGAGACCCATGACGCTGCCGATGACCGCGCCGCTGTCTTCGTCTTCGGCCAGCCAGTACACCGGGCCACCCAGATGATGCGCAGTGAGCAAGGTGGCATCGATCGGCAGCATGTCGCGGGCCTGATACAGATGATTGATCGCCTGCCAGTCGGCATCGCTTTGCGCGCGTCGAATGCGAAAACCACGAAAAACCCGGGTCGCCTGACGGTAGTCGCTGAACCACAGCCGCAGAGTATCGGACGGATCGAGGAACAGCTGCGTCGGCTCCAGCCCCAGCACTTGCTGGGGCGCGGCGACGTACAGGGCGATGTCCCGCTCGCCGGGCTGTTCGTTGAGCAACTCTCCGGCCAGGCTCGCGGCATCGGCAAAGGTGTGACCGATCAGCAAGCGGCCCCAACCGCAATGCACGGTAATCGGCGCCGCGCCGAGCGCACAGCCGTCTTCGGCAAGGCGTGCCTGCAAGCGTTCGTAGGAGGGCGTCTGGCCACGCAACAGGCGTTGGCTGAAAGCCGTGGCTTGAGATTTCATCGGTCAGATTCCTTGTTCGCTGAGCCACAGGTTGAGGGCCGCCAGTTGCCACAGCTTCGAGCCATGCAAGGGTGTCAATTGTCCCTGCGGATCGGTCAGCAGGCGGTCGAGCATCGCCGGGTTGAACAGGCCGCGATCCTGGCTCGGATCGAGCAGCAACTCGCGTACCCAGTCCAGTGTGTCGCCTTGCAAATGCTTGAGGCCCGGCACCGGGAAGTAACCTTTCTCGCGGTCGATCACTTCACTGGGAATCACTTGCCGCGCGGCTTCCTTCAACACGTGTTTGCCGCCGTCCGGAAGTTTGAAGCGCCCCGGAATCCGTGCCGACAGCTCCACCAGGCGGTAGTCGAGAAACGGCGTGCGCGCTTCCAGCCCCCAGGCCATGGTCATGTTGTCGACGCGTTTGACCGGGTCGTCCACCAGCATCACTGTGCTGTCCAGGCGCAAGGCCTTGTCCACCGCCGCCTCAGCACCGGGCTGGGCAAAATGGGCTTTGACGAAGTCGCCAGCGGCGTCCGTCGCGGTCAGCCATTTCGGTTGGACCGTGGCGGCATAGTCGTCGTAACTGCGGTCGAAAAACGCTTCGCGGTACGCGGCATACGGATCGCTCGCATCGTCCACTTGCGGGTACCAGTGGTAGCCGGCGAACAGTTCGTCGGCGCCCTGGCCGCTTTGCACCACCTTGCAATGTCTGGCCACTTCCCGGGAGAGCAGGTAGAAGGCAATGCAGTCGTGGCTGACCATCGGTTCGCTCATGGCGCGGAACGCGGCGGGCAATTGTTCGATGATCTCCTTTTCGTCGATGCGCAGTTGATGATGCCGGGTGCCGTAGTGTCGGGCGATCAGGTCGGAGTACTGGAATTCGTCACCGCGTTCGCCGCCGGCATCCTGGAAACCGATGGAAAAGGTCGACAGATTGTCCACGCCGACTTCGCGCAACAAGCCTGTCAACAGGCTCGAATCGACCCCGCCCGACAGCAGCACACCGACATCCACGGCCGCCCGTTGGCGAATGGCGACGGCTTTGCGAGTAGTGTCGAGCACGCAGTCGCGCCAGTCTTCGAGGGTCAGGTTTTTCTCATCGTCCTGTAGTCCATAGGGCAGGGTCCACCAGGTTTTCCGCTCGGTGCGGCCGTCGGCTTCGATGCGCATCCAGGTGGCCGGCGGCAGCTTTTCAATGCCCGCCAGCAAGGTGCGCGGTGCCGGGACCACGGCGTGGAAATTCAGATAATGATTGAGCGCCACCGGATCGAGGATCGGGTCGATGTCGCCACCCTTGAGCAACGCCGGTAGCGCGGAAGCAAAGCGCAGGCGCTGGCCGGTGCGCGACAGGTACAACGGCTTCACACCGAGACGGTCGCGGGCGATGAACAGGCGTTGGGCATCGCGCTCCCAAATGGCAAAGGCAAACATGCCGTTGAGTTTCGGTAGCAAGGCCTCGCCCCAGGCGTGATAGCCCTTGAGCAACACTTCGGTGTCGCCGCCGGAGTAAAAGGCGTAGCCCAGGCTTTCAAGCTCCGCGCGCAGTTCCGGGAAGTTGTAGATCGCCCCGTTGAAAGCCAGGGACAAGCCCAACTGCGGGTCGATCATCGGCTGTGCCGAGCCGTCCGAGAGGTCCATGATTTTCAGGCGCCGATGGCCCAGGGCAACCGGCCCCTGGCTGTGAAAGCCCCAGGCGTCAGGGCCGCGGGGGGCCAGGTGATGGGTGATTCGTTCGATGGCTGCAAGGTCTGCAGGTTGATGGTCAAAACGTAACTCGCCAGCTAATCCGCACATAAATTCCTTACCGGTTTTTCCGTTGGGGAGGGTCGATCGATACCGCGCCAAAACGGCGGGTACTCAGAAAGTGACCCTCCTCGGCAAGGGGAGTTTTAGATCGATGAGTTATATGTGCGACAGACCACCGCCGAATCGCCCTCGGGAAGAGCGACTTCGGCTGTTGTATCGATTACTTGCCCCGGATCAGGCGCCGCAAGGCAAATCGATTGGGATGACAGGCCTCGGCCACGCTTCTGGGCAGCGGCAGGGGCTCATTGTCCAGCCAGGCCGCCAGCAGTTCTCCGGACAATGGCGCGGTGATCAGGCCACGAGAGCCGTGGCCGCTGTTGATGTACAAACCGTCAAGCCATGGGCATTCGACGTCTGGTACCTGCCGGGCATCCTTGCCCAGCGCGGCATAATCCCGAGTGAACGCCTGGCTGTCGGCCAAAGGGCCAACGATTGGCAAATAGTCAGGGCTGGTGCAACGAAACGCAGCACGACCCTGGAGGCTTTCGGGGTCCAGATGTTCGATCTCCAGACGCTCCACCAGATCGTGGGAAATCTCTTCGAGCATGGCCAGGTTGCCCAGGTGTTCGGCGGTGGTCGGCGTCAGGTCTTCGCTCTTGAAGTCGAAACTGGCCCCCAGCGTGTGTTCGCCCATACGGGCAGGGGCGACATAGCCTTCGGCACACACCACGGTGCTCAGGGCCTGGCTATGCGGGGTTTGCGCCAGTCGGGTGATTTGCCCGCGAATGCGTTTGAGCGGCAACTCGGCGCTCTCGGGGAAACGCTGGACTTCAGCTGCGCCGGCGAGCACCGCCACAGGTGCCTCGGCAAGCAAGCGTTCGCCGTCCCAGGCTTGCCACTGGCCCTCGACCCTGCGCAGTTCCAGCGCATCGTGGTGGGTGAGCAGTCGAATCCGTGGCTGCGCAGCCTGCCACTGACACAGCGCCGGTGGGTGAACCCAGCCGCCTTCGGGATAGAACAGGCCTCCGTGTGCCAACCCGATACCGGCCACGGCCTGTGCCCCGGGTTGATCCAGCAGGTGCAGCAAGTCCGCCGGAAACGCCGCGGCCAACTGCGCCTGACGCTCGGCTTCCCTGGCATTGAAAGCCAACTGCAACACACCGCAATCGTCCCAGTCGCGTCCCCGTTGCAAGTGTTCGAGCAGGCGTCGGGTGTAGCCGAATCCGCTGACGATCATTTGCGACAGCGCCGTGCCATGGGCGGACAACTTCAGGTAGAGCACGCCCTGTGGGTTGCCCGAGGCTTCCTGGGCGATGTCGTCGTGGCGCTCCAGCAACGTCACCTGCCAGCCCCGCGCAGCGAGGCTGGCGGCGCTGGCACAACCGGCCAGCCCGGCACCGATGACCAATGCCCGGCGTTCGCCGGTCAGTGCAGTCGGGCGGGCAAACCAGGGTTTGTCCGGCGCCGGGGCGGGCGTTTCCTGAGGCCAGCCGAGGAACTCGCCGCGCAGGATTTCCCATTTGTGGCCGATGCCGGGGGTACGTTTCATCTTGAAACCGGCGGCGTTGAGCAGGCGCCGCACCCAACCTGTGCTGGTGAAGGTACTGATGGATGCACCGGGAGCAGCCAGGCGAGCCAGTTCGGCGAACAGTTCGGCGGTCCACATGTCGGGGTTTTTCGCCGGAGCGAAACCGTCGAGGAACCAGGCGTCGATCCGGGCATCGAGTTGCGGCAGTTGCTCCAGTGCGTCGCCGATCAGCAGCGTCAGGGTCACGCGGCCGTTATCCAGCGTCAGGCGCTGAAAGCCCTGATGGATGGCCACGTATTGATCGAGCAGTTGATCGGCAAACGCCTTGAGTTCCGGCCACAGTGCCAGGGCGCGCTGCAAGTCGGTCGGGCTCAGGGGGTACTTCTCGACGCTGACGAAATGCAGACGCGCTCCAGCCGCCGCGTGTTGCTCGAACACCTGCCAGGCACACAGAAAATTCAGCCCGGTGCCAAACCCCGTTTCACCGATGACCAGCCGTCCGCCCTCGGGCAAGGCGGCAAAGCGTTCCGCCAGGCGGTTCTGTTCAATAAAGACATGGCGGGTTTCGTCCAGCCCCGACTTGTCGGAGAAATACACATCGTCGAACACTCGCGAATACGGGCGACCTTGGTCGTCCCAGTCGAGTTGGGCGTGGGGCAATACAGGTTTCATGGCAGGCTCGGCAACGGCAAGGCGGCCATTCTAGCCGATCGTTTGTGGCGAGGGGGCTTGTCGGATCGCCGCACCGTCCCGTTCGGCTGCGAAGCAGTCGTAAAACCAGCCAGCCGGATTTACCTGACAGACCCGGTTAGCTGATTTCAGGGCCGCTTCGCGACCCAACGGGACGGTGCGGCGATCCGACAAGCCCCCTCGCCACAGGAGTCCGCAACCCTCGGGAAAATCTCTGCGGGCCTTCAGTTCAATCCGCTAATCTTGCTCACATCTGCAAGGGAGCCGCTCATGTTTGAATCTGCCGAAATCGATCACGCCATCGACAAAGACACCTACGACGCCGAAGTCCCGGCCCTGCGCGAAGCGTTGCTCGAAGCGCAATTCGAATTGCAGCAGCAACGCCGCTTTCCGGTGATCATCTTGATCAACGGCATCGAAGGTGCCGGCAAGGGTGAGACGATCAAGGTGCTCAACGAATGGATGGACCCGCGCCTGATCGAGGTTCGCACGTTCGACCGGCAAACCGACGAAGAGCTGGCGCGGCCGCCGGCCTGGCGTTACTGGCGGATGCTGCCGGCCAAGGGTCGCATGGGGATTTTCTTCGGCAACTGGTACAGCCAGATGCTGCAGGGGCGGGTTCATGGTCAATTCAAGGATCCGCGGCTCGACCAGGCTATCAACGGTGCCGAGCGCCTGGAAAAGATGCTCTGTGACGAAGGTGCGCTGATCTTCAAGTTCTGGTTTCACCTGTCCAAGAAACAAATGAAGGCACGCCTCAAGGCGCTGGCCGACGACCCGCTGCACAGTTGGCGCATCAGTCCGCTGGACTGGCAGCAATCGCAAACCTACGACCGGTTCGTGAAGTATGGTGAGCGGGTGCTGCGCCGCACCAGCCGCGACTATGCGCCGTGGCATGTGATCGCCGGGGCGGATGCGCATTATCGCAATCTGGCCGTGGGGCGGATTCTGCTGGCGGGCCTGCAGGGTGCATTGAAGCGGCCGAAGATCCATCCGGAGAAGGTCAGCGCCGCGCCAGTGTTCCCCAGTGTCGATCAAGCGAACCTGATCGACAGTCTGGACCTGACCCTGCAGTTGGACAAAGAAGATTACGAAGAACAGCTGATCACCGAGCAGGCGCGGTTTTCCGGGTTGATGCGTGACAAGCGCATGCGCCGCCACGCGCTGGTGGCGGTGTTCGAGGGTAATGACGCGGCTGGCAAGGGCGGGGCGATCCGTCGGGTAGCGGCAGCGCTCGATCCACGCCAGTACAGCATCGTGCCGATTGCCGCGCCCACCGAGGAAGAACGGGCGCAACCGTATCTGTGGCGTTTCTGGCGGCATCTGCCGGCCCGCGGCAAGTTCACTGTGTTCGACCGCTCGTGGTATGGCCGGGTGTTGGTGGAGCGCATCGAAGGTTTTTGCAGCCCGGCAGATTGGCTGCGCGCGTACGGCGAGATCAACGATTTCGAGGAACAGTTGACCGATGCCCGGGTGATCGTGGTCAAGTTCTGGCTGTCTATCGACAAACAGACGCAACTGGAGCGCTTTGAGGCGCGCGAAAAGATCCCCTTCAAGCGCTTCAAGATCACCGATGACGACTGGCGCAACCGTGAAAAATGGGATGACTATCGCACGGCGGTCGGCGACATGGTCGACCGTACCAGCACCGAGATCGCGCCATGGACCCTGGTGGAGGCCAACGACAAGCGTTGGGCACGGGTCAAAGTGTTGCGCACCATCAACCGGGCACTGGAAGAAGCCTTTGAAAAGTCCGACCGGCAGGAGAGCAAGAAGAACAAGTAAAAGGACTGAAACGATGGTTACGCATACGCGAGGTGAATGATTGTCGCAGTCGGTGAAGCGCTGGACTTATGCTCGGTCCACTCTCAACCGATAACGACAATGAGGTATGCCATGCGTGAAGTGGTGATCGTCGACAGCGTGCGGACCGGCCTGGCCAAGTCCTTTCGCGGCAAATTCAACATGACCCGCCCGGACGACATGGCGGCACACTGTGTCGATGCTCTGCTGGCGCGCACCGGTATCGATCCGGCGAGCGTCGAGGATTGCATCGTTGGCGCCGGTTCCAACGAAGGCGCCCAGGGTTTCAATATCGGTCGTAACGTCGCGGTGTTGTCGCGCCTGGGCATCGGTACGGCCGGCATGACCCTCAACCGGTTCTGTTCCTCGGGCTTGCAGGCGATCGCTATCGCCGCCAACCAGATCGCTTCGGGTTGCAGCGATATCATCGTCGCCGGCGGTGTCGAGTCCATCAGCCTGACCATGAAAAGCGTCAACACCGACAACCTGATCAACCCACTGCTCAAGGAGCAGGTGCCGGGCATCTACTTCCCGATGGGCCAGACCGCCGAGGTCGTCGCCCGTCGTTACCAGGTCAGCCGCGAAGAACAGGACCTGTATGCGCTGCAAAGCCAGCAGCGTACCGCAGAGGCTCAGGCCGCCGGACTGTTCGCTGATGAAATCGTGCCGATGACGGTGAAGTACCGCGTTGAAGACAAGGCGACCGGTCAGGTACGGATTCTCGACGGCATCGTCGACCGCGATGACTGCAACCGTCCGGACACCACCCTGGAAAGCCTGGCCGGGTTGAAGCCGGTGTTCGCCGAAGATGGCTCGGTCACGGCCGGCAACTCGTCGCAGCTGTCTGACGGCGCGTCCATGACCCTGGTGATGAGCCTGGAAAAAGCGCTGGAACTGGGGCTCAAGCCGAAAGCGTTCTTCCGCGGTTTTACCGTAGCCGGTTGCGCGCCGGACGAGATGGGGATCGGGCCGGTGTTTTCGGTACCGAAACTGCTCAAGGCCAAAGGCTTGCGCATTGATGACATAGACCTTTGGGAACTGAACGAGGCGTTCGCCTCGCAGTGCCTGTACAGCCGCAACCGCCTGGAAATCGACAATGCCCGGTACAACGTCAATGGTGGCTCGATTTCCATCGGTCATCCGTTCGGCATGACCGGCTCGCGCCAGGTCGGGCATCTCGTTCGTGAATTGCAGCGACGCAATCTGCGTTACGGCATTGTCACCATGTGCGTGGGGGGCGGGATGGGGGCAACCGGACTGTTTGAAGCGGTGCGTTGAGTCTCGATTAGTCTCGTTGTCAGTCAGATAGCTTTCGCGAGCAGGCTCGCTCCCACAAGGATCTGTTGTGCGACACAGATCCCATGTGGGAGCGAGCCTGCTCGCGATGGGCGCGCCACGGTCAAAAAACATCACCTGAAAATTACGACCTGCACAGTTTCATTCGCGGCCAGCCCATGACTGTGCCTGTGTGCACCACCGCTCCCGGCTTAGAATGACGGCTCCTGTCTGTTGGCGTTGGGGTTCACATGCATATTTCATCGGGTCGCTGGGTTTACGGTCTGTTCCTGGCCTTGCTGACCGCATTGTTGTGGGGAATCCTGCCGATCAAGCTCAAGCAGGTATTGCTGGTGATGGACCCGGTGACGGTCACCTGGTTTCGCCTGATGGTGTCCGGTGGCTGTCTGTTCATTTACCTGGCAGCCACCAGGCGCCTGCCCAGCCGCAAAGTGCTCGGTCCGCGCGGTGGCTGGCTGGTGCTGATGGCGGTGCTCGGCCTTGTCGGTAACTACGTGTTGTACTTGATGGGCCTGAACCTGCTCAGCGCCGGCACGGCGCAACTGGTGGTGCAGATGGGGCCGATCATGCTGCTGATCGCCAGCCTGTTTGTGTTCAAGGAACGTTTCAGCCTGGGGCAGGGGATTGGTTTGCTGGTGCTGCTCATCGGCTTCGCACTGTTTTTCAACCAGCGCTTGAGTGAGTTGCTCACATCACTGACCGACTACACCGCCGGCGTGCTGCTTGTTCTGCTGGCGTCCACGGTCTGGACCTTCTATGCCCTGGGGCAGAAGCAATTGCTGTCGGTGTGGAATTCGCTGCAGGTGATGATGGTGATCTACCTGTTTTGCGGGTTGCTGTTGACGCCGTGGGTGCATCCGCTTGAAGCGTTGCAGTTGAACCCGTTGCAGGGCTGGTTGCTGCTGGCGTGCTGCCTCAATACCCTGGTTGCCTATGGCGCGTTTGCCGAGGCCCTGGCCCATTGGGAAGCCTCCCGGGTCAGCGCGACGCTGGCCATCACGCCGCTGGTGACCTTTGCGGCTGTAGCCGTGGCGGCATGGCTGTGGCCCGACTATGTGCATGCCGAGACGATCAATGGTCTGGGTTATGGTGGTGCGGTACTGGTGGTGCTGGGGTCGGCGCTGGTGGCTTTGGGGCCTTCGTTGATTGCCGGATTGAAGGCCAGAAAAGCCAAAATGGTCGTTGGCTGAACCTATTCATCGCGCCCTTCGCGAGCAGGCTCGCTCCCACAGAGATCCCGTGTGGGAGCGAGCCTGCTCGCGAAGACGGACTTTCAATCACCGCAAAATTCAGCCCTTGGCCCCAGCCTCCAGCATATTCTCCGGCCTCACCCACGCATCGAACTCTTCGTCGGTCAGATACCCGAGCTGCAAGGCCGCCTCGCGCAGGGTCAGTCTTTCGCTGTAGGCCTTCTTGGCGATCTCCGCCGATTTGTCGTAGCCAATGTGCGGATTGAGCGCCGTCACCAGCATCAGGCCTCGTTCCAGGTGTTCAGCCATTTTTTCCGCATCCGGCTCCAGGCCGGCCACGCAGTGCTGCTGGAAGTTGCTGCAGCCATCACTGAGCAAACGAATCGACTGCAGCAGGTTATGGATGATCACCGGTTTGAACACGTTCAACTGCAAGTGGCCCTGACTGGCCGCAAAGCCGATGGCGACGTCATTGCCCAACACCTGGCAGGCCAGCATCGACAGCGCTTCGCACTGGGTCGGGTTGACCTTGCCCGGCATGATCGAGCTGCCCGGTTCATTGGCCGGCAGCTTGACCTCGGCGAAACCGGCGCGCGGACCGGAACCAAGCAGACGCAGGTCGTTGGCGATTTTCATCAGCGTCACGGCGAGGGTTTTCAGTGCGCCGGACAGTGTGGTCAACGGCTCATGGCCGGCCAGAGCGGCGAATTTGTTCGGCGCGGTGATAAAGGGCAAACCGGAGAGGGCGGCCAATTCGGCGGCGATGGCCTCACCGAAACCATGGGGTGAATTCAGTCCGGTGCCTACCGCTGTACCGCCCTGGGCCAGCTCGCAGACCGCGGGCAGTGCGCTGCGGATCGCCCGTTCGGCGTAATCGAGTTGCGCGATGAAGGCCGAGATTTCCTGACCGAAGCTGATCGGTGTCGCATCCATCATGTGGGTGCGACCGGTCTTGACCAGTTTCATATGACGCGCGGCCAGCTCGGCCAGTCCGCCGGACAGTTCGCTGATCGCCGGCAGCAAATGCTGTTGCACGGCCTGGACGGCCGCGATGTGCATGGCAGTGGGAAAGCAGTCGTTGGAACTCTGGGAGCGATTGACGTGATCGTTGGGGTGCACCGGGGACTTGCCGCCCCGGGGGTTGCCCGCCAGTTCGTTGGCGCGACCGGCGATCACTTCGTTGACGTTCATGTTGCTCTGGGTGCCGCTGCCGGTTTGCCAGACCACCAGCGGAAACTGGTCGTCGTGGTCACCGGCGAGCACTTCGTCGGCCGCCTGCTCGATCAGGCGGGCGATATCGGCGGGCACGTCGCCGTTGCGATCATTGACCCGCGCCGCGGCTTTCTTGATCAGCGCCAGGGCATGCAACACCGCCAGCGGCATGCGTTCGTCGCCGATGGCGAAGTTGATCAGCGAGCGTTGAGTCTGAGCGCCCCAATAGGCTTCATCCGGGACTTCAACCTGGCCGAGGCTGTCGGTTTCGATACGGCTCATCTTGCTCACTCCTGTAGGTCCGATTGCGCAGTTTAGGCCGTGGTCGACGGCCGGGGTTCCATTTGTCTCGATTTCAACCATTGAAGCCCTCTAAATCAGGTGCGACAAGGCTTGGGGTTGAGCGACACACTTTTTTAGGCGCAGAATGGACGCCCTTGGGGTCTTACCTCGCCAGCTAGAATAGGAAACTCGATGATTCGTCTTCGTGCCATCTGTACCGCCGTTGCTTTGGTCTGCGCCAGCGGCCAGGTTCTTGCCGACACCGCCAGCCATAACGCCAGTGCCGAGGCTTTCCTGACCATGGCGCACGCTGACAAGCTGGGCACCCCGGTGTACATGCAAGTACAGCAGATGTTTGCCCAGCGGTTTGAGCAGACCAAAGCCCCTGAGTCGAAAAAAGCCGTGCTGGAAACCTACCAGGCCAAGGCCAACGCCGCTCTGGACCAGGCCATTGGCTGGAACAAGCTGAAACCGGACATGGTCAAGCTCTACACCAGCAACTTCACCGAGTCCGAGCTCAAGGACCTGGTAGCGTTCTACCAGTCGCCACTGGGCAAGAAAGTCATGGAAAAAATGCCCCAGCTGACCCAGCAATCGGCCCAGATGACCCAGGCCAAGCTGGAAAGCGCAGTGCCGGTAGTCAACAAACTGCTGGCTGACATGACCGCCGAGCTGACGCCGAAAGACGCAGCTGCGCCGGCCAAGAAAAAGCCTTGAGCGGAGTTCGGTATGACCATGCAACAACGCATCGAATCGACGCTGGCCCTGCTTCAGCCCGAGCATCTGCAAGTGCTGGATGAGAGCCACATGCACAGCCGCGGTTTGCAGACGCACTTCAAGGCCGTGGTGGTCAGCGCGCAGTTCGATGGCCTGAGTCGGGTCAAGCGTCACCAGAAGGTCTACGGCACGCTCGGCGAGCTGATGGGCGAGTTCCATGCGTTGGCGTTGCATACCTACACGCCAGAGGAATGGGCACAGATCGACGCAGCTCCGGCCTCGCCGACCTGCGCCGGTGGAGAGAAGCAGCAAAGACAGCTATAAGCTGCAAGCTGCAAGTTCAACGCGCCTCCGCTCCAAACTTGCGGCTTGAAGCTTGCCGCTTGAAGCTGCATTTTTTGTTAGAATGCCCGACGCGCCGCTGACCCGGCGCGTTTTTTTTCGCATCCGGTTCACCCCTTACGAGGGTAGCCACCTGGAGATTCACCCATGACACAACAGATTGTCGTGGCGGCACTGTATAAGTTCGTCACCCTGGAAGATTACGTCGCCCTGCGCGAGCCATTGCTGCAAGCGATGGTCGACAACGGCATCAAGGGCACCCTGCTGATTGCCGAAGAAGGCATCAACGGCACCGTGTCCGGTAGCCGCGAAGGCATCGACGGCCTGCTGGGCTGGCTCAGGAACGACCCGCGCATGGTCGACATCGACCACAAAGAGTCGTACTGCGACGAGCAGCCGTTCTACCGCACCAAGGTCAAGCTCAAGAAAGAAATCGTCACGTTGGGCGTTGAAGGTGTGGACCCGAACAAAAAGGTCGGCACCTATGTCGATCCGCAAGACTGGAACGCGCTGATCAGCGATCCGGAAGTACTGTTGATCGACACCCGTAACGATTACGAAGTCTCGATCGGTACCTTCGAAGGCGCCATCGACCCGAAAACCACCAGTTTTCGCGAATTTCCCGACTACATCAAAGCCAACTTCGATCCGGCCGTGCACAAGAAGGTCGCGATGTTCTGTACCGGCGGCATTCGTTGCGAGAAGGCGTCGAGCTACATGCTCAGCGAGGGTTTTGATGAGGTTTACCACCTCAAGGGCGGCATCCTGAAGTACCTCGAAGAGGTGCCGCAGGAAGAAACCAAATGGCAGGGCGATTGCTTCGTGTTCGATAACCGCGTGACGGTTCGCCATGACCTGAGCGAGGGCGACTACGACCAATGTCATGCCTGCCGCACGCCGGTCAGTGTGGAAGACCGTGCGTCCGAGCATTATGTGGCCGGCATCAGTTGCCCGCATTGCTGGGATAAGCTGAGCGAGAAGACCCGTCGCAGTGCCATCGACCGGCAGAAGCAGATCGAACTGGCCAAGGCTCGCAACCAGCCTCATCCGATCGGCTACAACTATAAGCAAGCATCCACTGAGGCCTGAACCATGTCTGCGCGCCTGCTCTATGTGATGGACCCGATGTGTTCCTGGTGCTGGGGGTTTGCCCCGGTGGCCAATGCACTGGTCGAGCAGGCACACGCCGCAGGTGTGGACGTGCACTTGATCGTGGGTGGCCTGCGCACCGGCAGCGGTGCCGCGCTGGAACCGAGTACCCGGCGCTACATCCTTGAGCACTGGCAGGCGGTTACCGAAGCCACGGGCCAACCCTTCAAGCTTGAAGGCGCGCTACCCGACGGCTTTGTCTACGACACCGAGCCTGCCTGCCGGGCGCTGGTGACGGCGCGCGGACTGGCGCCGGATTGTGCCTGGAAACTGCTCGGGCTGATTCAGCGTGCCTTTTACACTGAAGGTCGCGATGTCACGCGCGCCAGTGTCCTGGTGGAGCTGGCAGAGCAGGCCGGTCTTCCGCGAATCGAGTTCGCCGCCGCGTTCGACCGTGCCGATACGCACGCCGCGACATCTGCCGACTTCACCTGGGTCCAGGACCTGGGCATCGCCGGTTTCCCCACCCTGCTGGCCGAGCGTAACGGCCAAGTGGCGCTGTTGACCAATGGCTATCAGCCTTTGAGCCAGTTGTCCCCGCTGCTCGGCCGCTGGCTGGAGCGTGCCGCCTGTGCATGACCTGCCCGATGACGTCGCTGCCGCCAAACAGGTCGACCATCTGAGCTGGGCGGAAATACGTCGCCTGGCACTGCATCACAAGCACTCCCTGTGGATCGCCAACGGCGTGGCCGTACTGGCGACCTTGTGCAGCGTGCCGATTCCCTTGCTCCTGCCATTGCTGGTTGACGAGGTGCTGCTGGGACACGGTGATGCCGCGTTGAAGTTCATGAATCACGTGCTGCCCGAAGGTTGGCAGAAAGCCGCGGGCTATATCGGCCTGATGTTGTTGGTGACCTTGACCCTGCGGTGTACAGCGTTGATGTTCAACGTAGTGCAGGCGAAATTGTTCGCCGGGCTGGCCAAGGACATCGTCTACCGCATTCGCATGCGCCTGATCCAACGGCTCAAGCGTATCTCGCTGGGTGAATACGAAAGCCTTGGCAGCGGCACCGTGACCACACATCTGGTCACCGACCTGGACACACTGGACAAATTCGTCGGTGAAACCCTCAGCCGTTTCCTCGTGGCCATGCTGACCCTGGTCGGCACGGCGGGCATCCTGATGTGGATGCACTGGAAACTGGCCTTGCTGATTCTGCTGTTCAACCCGCTGGTGATCTACGCCACGGTGCAGTTGGGCAAGCGGGTCAAGCATCTGAAGAAACTCGAAAACGACAGCACTTCGCGCTTCACCCAGGCGCTGACCGAAACCCTGGATGCCATCCAGGAAGTTCGCGCCGGCAACCGCCAGGGTTTTTTCCTCGGTCGCTTGGGGCAACGCGCCCGAGACGTGCGTGACTATGCAGTGAGTTCGCAATGGAAAACCGATGCGTCGAACCGGGCCAGCGGCTTGCTGTTCCAGTTCGGCATCGATATTTTCCGGGCCGCGGCCATGCTTACGGTGTTGTTTTCCGACCTGTCCATCGGCCAGATGCTCGCGGTGTTCAGCTACCTGTGGTTCATGATCGGTCCGGTCGAACAGCTGCTGAACCTGCAATATGCCTACTACGCTGCCGGCGGTGCGCTGTCGCGGATCAACGAGCTGCTGTCCCGGGCCGATGAACCCGAATACCCGGGTGGAGCCGACCCGTTCATCGGTCGCGAGACGGTCGGGCTGGAAGTGCAAGGGTTGAGCTTCGGTTACGGCGATGAACTGGTCCTGAACCAGATGAACCTGTCCATCGCCCCCGGCGAAAAGGTCGCGATCGTCGGCGCCAGTGGCGGTGGCAAAAGCACGCTGGTGCAACTGCTGCTGGGCTTGTACACACCGTTGGCCGGGACCATTCGCTTTGGCGGTTCGACCCAGCAAGAGATTGGCCTGGAAACCCTGCGGGAAAATGTTGCCGTGGTCCTGCAACACCCGGCGCTGTTCAACGACACCATTCGGGCCAACCTGACCATGGGCCGTGAGCGCAGTGACGAGGCTTGCTGGAAGGCACTGGAAATCGCCCAATTGCATGGCACCGTCCGGGATTTGCCCAGTGGCCTGGACAGCATTGTCGGGCGCTCCGGCGTGCGTTTGTCCGGCGGTCAGCGTCAACGCCTGGCCATCGCGCGGATGGTGCTGGCCGAACCGAAAGTGGTGATTCTCGACGAAGCCACCTCGGCACTGGATGCCGCCACCGAATACAACCTGCACCAGGCCCTGGCGCGGTTCCTGAGCAACCGCACCACGCTGATCATCGCCCACCGACTGTCGGCCGTGAAACAGGCTGACCGGGTGCTGGTGTTCGACGGCGGGCAAATCGCCGAGGATGGCGACCACCAGCAGCTGATTGCCGATGGTGGTTTGTACGCCAAGCTTTATGGGCATTTGCAGCAGTTGTAGGTAGCTTCCACAACACTTGAAACGCGTTTTGCCCCGCCGTCGTAGCCGAACTCTTCGATCACGATGAACAATTGTCGCGTTCAATTGCGCGGTGTATTTTTCGAAAGCGGCAGACGGGCGGGACAATGCCGGTGTCGCGGCTTGCCGGGATTGAGATCGCCCCCTAGTCTACCTGTAGCGAACTCGTCCGGAACACGAGCAGGCAGTGCTAATACAAGGGATCTCATGAATCAAACGCGGACTCTCGGAACGCCACGGTTGCTGGGCATCGTCTGGCCTTTTATCGCCGTTGTGGTGTTTCAAGCCTTGTTGGGCGGCGTTAGCCTTTATGTGCTGTCGGCGGTTCGCGGCTATGTTGCCGGCGAAAGCCTCTGGTCCAAGGGCCAGAAAGATGCCATCTATTACCTAAACCTGTACGCCGACAGTGGCGACGAAGCGATTTTCCATAAGTACCAGCAGGCCATTTCCGTGCCTCAGGGCGGGCATGAGTTGCGTGTGGCGCTGGATCAGCAGCCGCCGAACATCGAGGCGGCGCGGTTGGCGATTCTCAAGGGTGGCAACCACCCGGACGACGTATCCAGCCTGATTTGGCTGTACCTCAACTTTCGTCACTTCAGTTACCTCGAAAAGGCCATCGACCTCTGGACCGTAGGTGATGCCTATCTGGTCCAGCTCGACGACGTTGCCAGGGACATGCATCAGCACATCACCGCCAGCCCGGCTTCCGGTGCGGATATACAACGTTGGAAGGAGCAGATTTTTGCCATCAACGACGGCGTGACACCGGCGGCAAAAGCGTTCAGCGATGCCTTGGGTGAAGGTTCGCGGGTGATTCTGCGTCTGCTGTTGGTGACCAACCTGGCTACCGCCCTGGGCCTGATTGCATTGGCCTTGATGCGCACCCATAAATTGCTCAAGCAGCGCCATGCCTTCGCCGATGCGCTGCAACTGGAGAAAGAACGGGCGCAGATCACCCTGCAATCGATTGGCGATGGAGTGATCACCACGGATGTTTCCGGGGCGATTGCCTACATGAATCCGGCGGCCGAGGCGTTGACCCACTGGAAGGCCGAGCAGGCGACAGGATTGCCGCTGGCGGCGCTGTTCAACCTGCTGGACGAAAATGCGCAGACCGATGGTTTCACCCTGATCGAGCATATTCTCAGCGGCCAGCTCAGTGGTGGCAGTGAGCACTCCAAACTGATTCAACGTCTGGACGGCAGTACGGTGTCGGTCACGCTGGTGGGCGCACCAATCCGCAATGCCGGCAAAGTCAGCGGGACGGTGCTGGTGCTGCATGACATGACCCAGGAGCGGCAATACATTGCCAATCTGTCGTGGCAGGCGACCCACGACGCCTTGACCGGCCTTGCCAACCGCCGCGAATTCGAATATCGCCTGGAGCAGGCGCTGCACAACCTGACCCGCCATTCGGGTCGCCATGCCCTGATGTTCCTCGATCTGGATCAGTTCAAGCTGGTCAACGATACCTGTGGCCACGCGGCGGGCGACGAACTGTTGCGGCATATCTGTGCCTTGTTGCAATCCGGGTTGCGCGAGGGCGATACCCTGGCGCGTTTGGGCGGCGACGAGTTCGGCATACTGCTGGAAAACTGCGCACCGGAAGCGGCGGAGAAAATTGCCGAGAGCCTGCGCCAGACTGTGCAGAATTTGCATTTTGTCTGGAAAGGCCGGCCATTCGTAACCACTGTCAGTATCGGACTGGTGCATGTTGCGCTGAATCCGACAACGCTCGAGGCCTCGCTGCGTGCAGCCGACATGGCGTGCTACATGGCCAAGGAAAAGGGCCGGAACCGGGTCCAGGTCTATCATCCGGATGACTCGGAGTTGTCCCTGCGCTTTGGCGAGATGGCCTGGGTGCAGCGTTTGCACATGGCGCTGGAGGAAGACCGCTTTTGCCTGTACGCCCAGGAAATTGCGCCCTTGGGCCATGTCCAGCAGGGCGGCGGGCACATTGAAATTCTGCTGCGATTGCATGATGAAGCGGGGCGGATGATCTTTCCCGACAGCTTCATTCCGGCTGCCGAGCGTTATGGCCTGATGAGCTCGCTCGATCGTTGGGTTGTGCAGAACGTGTTCAAGGTCATTGCCCAATGCCGGGCCGAACAGGACCAGGGGCCTCTGGCCATGTGTGCGATCAATCTGTCAGGCGCGACGATCGGGGATGAGGCGTTCCTGGACTTCCTGCGCGAACAGTTTGTGACGTATTCGATTCCGCCTGAAATGATTTGTTTTGAAATTACTGAAACCAGTGCTATTTCAAATCTTGGCAGCGCCATTCGATTCATTAATGAACTCAAAGGCTTAGGATGTCATTTTTCACTGGATGACTTTTGTGCCGGAATGTCCTCATTCGCGTATTTGAAACATTTGCCTGTAGACTTCCTGAAGATCGACGGGAGTTTCGTAAAGGATATGCTGGACGACCCGATTAACCGCGCGATGGTCGAAGTGATCAATCACATCGGTCATGTCATGGGTAAGCGCACGATTGCCGAGTTTGTCGAGACGCCACAGATCGAGCAGGCATTGCTGGAGATCGGGGTGGATTACGCTCAAGGGTATGTGATTGAACGCCCGCATCTGTTTACCTCTGACAGCCTGTTAAGTCGTCCCGCCAGGCCCCAGCCGCTGTTGTTCAAGGCCCCTGGTACGTTCCGTTGAAACTCCTGCCGGTCTTACAATCACAATCAAAAGGAGCTCGACAGTGATCGACACATTCAACCGAACCGGACCGCTCATGGAAGCTGCAAGTTACCCGGCATGGGCCCAGCGCCTGATCCAGGATTGCAGCGAGAGCAAGCGCCGGGTTGTCGAACACGAACTGTACCAACGCATGCGAGACAACAAGCTCAGTGCGAAGACCATGCGCCAGTACCTGATCGGTGGCTGGCCGGTGGTCGAACAGTTCGCGTTGTATATGGCACAAAACCTGACCAAGACCCGCTTTGCCCGCCATCCCGGCGAAGACATGGCCCGTCGCTGGCTGATGCGCAACATCCGCGTCGAACTGAACCACGCCGACTACTGGGTACACTGGAGCCGTGCTCACGGTGTCAGCCTGGAAGACTTGCAGGCGCAGCAGGTTGCACCAGAGCTTCACGCCTTGAGCCATTGGTGCTGGCACACCAGTTCAGCCGACTCGCTGATCGTTGCGATTGCCGCTACCAACTACGCCATCGAAGGCGCGACCGGGGAGTGGTCGGCGGTCGTTTGTTCCAATGGTATCTACGCCGCCTCGTTCCCCGAGGAAGATCGCAAGCGAGCGATGAAATGGCTGAAGATGCATGCCCAGTACGACGATGCTCACCCGTGGGAAGCCCTGGAAATCATCTGCACGTTGGCGGGCACCAACCCGAGCAAATCCTTGCAGATGGAGTTGCGACAGGCTGTGTGCAAGAGCTACGACTACATGTACCTGTTTCTCGAGCGTTGCATGCAATTGGAGCACGCCGAGCGGGCGCCGGTCGTTCGTGAGCGGATGGCGCTGGCCGAAGGCTGATTCCATTGCCGCTTGAAAAACGATAGTGGGAGCGAGCCTGCTCGCGAATACGGACTGCCAGTCAACATCATCGTTGAAGGTCAGATCCTATTCGCGAGCAGGTCGAATCGTCGCACCGTCGCTCCCACATTGGTCTGTATTGTGGCTGAAAGATCAGCCCGCCATTTCCAGCCGGTTGCGACCTTCGCGCTTGGCCACATACAACGCGCTGTCCGCACGTCGCAACAGGCTGTCGGCAGACTCGCCGGGCAACAGGGTCGAACAGCCGAGGCTTACCGTCAGCAGGATCGTATGACCATCGACTAGGTACTCTTCAGACTGTACTGCACACCGTAGCCGCTCACCGACCATGGCCGCGGCCTCGCGACAGGTATTGGACAGCAGTATCAGGAACTCTTCACCGCCATAGCGGAACACCATGTCGACGTTGCGCAGTTGGTTTTTGATCGAGACGGCGACTGCCTTGAGCGTGTCATCGCCAGTGCTGTGGCCATGGGTGTCGTTGACTTGCTTGAAATGATCGATGTCCAGCATCAGCACCGATAACGGTTGCAGGTGGCGCCGGGACAGCTCGATTTCCCTTTGCAGCGTCTGTTCCATGGCGATGCGGTTACCGGTACCCGTCAGCGGGTCGCGCAGCGCGCTTTGGGTGGCGGTACGGTAAAGCAGCGCGTTGCGCATCGGGAACAGCAGCGCGGCCAGCAGTGATTCGAGATTGCCCTGTTCCTGTTCGCTGAAGCGCTGATTGCGGCGGAAAGTCAGCTCGCCCAGGTGTTCGCCTTCGTGGCTGAGGCTGTAACTGATGGAATGGTGGCCGCGCTGGCCGAACTCCAGGCGCAGATCACTGCTCTTGTGCAGGTAGCACAAGGCGTCCAATGGCACCATTCGCTGAATCTCGCGATAGAACGTCCCAAGAATGCGTTGCGGCTCCAGACTGGTTTGCAGTTGCAGGCTCAATTGCTGGCGCAATTGCGCAAGACTGACAGGTCTTTCCAGAAGGAGGGGCTGCTGACCGAAGCCCAGGCGCTGCAATTTGGCGCTATCGAAGTCAATTGCGTTGGTCTGGGAAGGTGGTTTCATCAGGCGTGCGCCCCTAAGCATTAAGGCTGTCTTACAAGCAGGGTGAGAGCGGCTTAGGGCTGCGCGTCATACTGGTCCATCAGTCCCGTAGGACATTTCGTACAAGTTTAATCTGCTTTGTAGAAGATGAGTAACCACTGCACTCGAGCTTCACCCGGTCCGCTTTCACGCTTGCGTGTCTGAGCAAACTTGGAGCGAAAGTCATGCCATTTGGTTCATTTGAACAAAAACAGAATTAAATCAAGTGGTTGTTGTTTGTCTGCTACCGGCAGGGCAGGGTGTGTGACGTTTGTTTGACAGGTATCTGTCGCAGATTTGAGTGCCGCGGCGGGAAGCCGGCGCGGCACCGAAAAAGCGACGTACGGTCGCGTTACTGGGCGTTGAACGCCTGGCCATTGATGCCGGTGCTGTCGGGGCCCATCAGGTAAAGGTAGACCGGCATGATCTCCTCGGGCGTCGGGTTGTTCAGCGGATTTTCACCCGGGTAAGCCTGTGCGCGCATGCTGGTGCGGGTGGCGCCCGGGTTGATGCTGTTGGAGCGTACCGGGGCTACGGTATCGACTTCGTCAGCCAGGGTTTGCATCAGGCCTTCAGTGGCGAATTTGGAGACGCCGTAGGCGCCCCAGTAAGCGCGCCCCTTGCGGCCGACACTGCTGGAAGTGAAGACCACCGAGGCGTCCTGCGACAGCTTGAGCAGCGGCAACAGGGTGCTGGTGAGCATGAACATGGCATTGACGTTGACTTGCATGACCCGCATGAAGTTTTCGCCGGAAAGCTGTTCGATCGGCGTGCGCGGACCGATGATCGAAGCGTTGTGCAGCAGGCCGTCGAGATGCCCGAATTCGCTTTCGATCATCGCCGCCAGCTCATCGTATTGATGGGGCAGGGCGGTTTCGAGGTTGAACGGGATCACCGCTGGTTGTGGATGGCCGGCGGCCTCGATTTCGTCGTAGACCTGGGACAGGTTGGCTTCCGTCTTGCCCAGCAGCAGCACGGTTGCGCCGTGGGCCGCGTAGGTTTTCGCCGCTGCGGCGCCGATGCCGCGTCCTGCGCCGGTGACCAGAATGACCCGATCCTTGAGCAGTTCGGGGCGGGCGGAATAATCAAACATAAAAACCTCACAAACAGAAGACAGACCGCGGCGCGGCCATTCGCGGGCAAGCCCGCTCCCACAAGGGTCGAGGGTGTACATGAATGTTGTAGCACCAGCCGGAACCTGTGGGAGCGGGCTTGCCCGCAAAGGCGTCAGCACCGACACCCAGATTCACAATTCAAAGCCGTGCCTCAGCAACTGCAAAGTGCGCTATCGAGCACCTTGCGCAACTCCAGCGGATGATCGACCACCACGTCCGCGCCCCAATGCCGCGGGTTATCGTTCGGGTGGATATAGCCAAAGGTCACCGCAGCCGTCTTGGTGCCGGCGTCGCGGCCCGATTCGATGTCGCGCAAGTCATCGCCTACGAACAGCACGCTGGCCGGGTCCAGGTCGAGCATCTTGCAGGCCAGGATCAGCGGCTCCGGATCCGGTTTGCTGTTTTTCACGTGATCCGGGCAGATCAGCAGTGCCGAGCGCTCGGCCAGCCCCAGCTGCTGCATGATCGGCTCGGCGAAGCGCAGCGGCTTGTTGGTGACCACGCCCCAGACCAGGTTGGCCTTTTCGATATCGGCAAGCAACTCAGGCATGCCGTCGAACAGCTTGCTGTGAACCGCGCAGCCGGCGAGGTAACGCTCCAGGAACTCCAGGCGCAACGCCTCGAAACCTGGCGATTCCGGGTCCATGGCGAAGGTCACGGCGACCATGGCCCTGGCGCCACCGGAAATTTCGTCGCGGATGTGCTTGTCGTTCATCGGTGGCATGCCGCGGTCGGCACGCATCGCCTGACAGATCGCAATGAAATCCGGCGCGGTGTCGAGCAGGGTGCCGTCCATGTCGAAAAGAACTGCTCTGATTGGCATCGGCTTACTCCTCGCGCAGGGTCTGGATCATGTAGTTGACGTCCACGTCGCTGGCCAGCTTGTAGTGCTTGGTCAGCGGGTTGTAGGTCAGGCCGATGATGTCCTTGACGGTCAGGCCAGCCATGCGGCTCCAGGCGCCGAGCTCGGAAGGGCGGATGAATTTCTTGAAGTCATGGGTGCCGCGCGGCAGCAGCTTCATGATGTATTCGGCACCGACGATGGCGAACAGGTACGCCTTCGGGTTGCGGTTGATGGTCGAGAAAAACACCTGGCCGCCGGGCTTGACCATGCGGAAGCAGGCGCGGATGACCGACGATGGGTCCGGCACGTGTTCAAGCATTTCCAGGCAGGTGACTACGTCGAATTGCTCGGGCATTTCCTCGGCCAGGGCTTCGGCGGTGATCTGCCGGTATTCGACGTTGACGCCCGACTCCAGCTGATGCAACTGGGCAACCGCCAGCGGCGCTTCGCCCATGTCGATACCCATGACGGTCGCGCCGCGTTGGGCCATGGCTTCGCTCAGGATGCCGCCGCCGCAACCGACGTCGAGAACCTTTTTGCCTGCCAGGTTGACCCGTTCGTCAATCCAGTTGACCCGCAGCGGGTTGATGTCGTGCAGCGGTTTGAATTCGCTTTCGCGGTCCCACCAGCGATGGGCCAGGGCCTCGAATTTGGCGATTTCGGCGTAGTCGACGTTGCTCATGGTTTTAAGTCCTCTGAAACTTGAAAAATCCTGTTGCCCCGGAATGCGTTCCAGGGTGCTTACGATTCGGTACGGCCGCTGATGCGCTGGCCCCAGGCCCGCGCGACAGTGCCAAGCTGTTGTTCATCCAGACGTGTCAGGCGGCGGTCGTCGAGCAGTTGCTTGCCCGCAACCCAAAGGTGTTTCACGCACTCCCGGCCGGTGGCGTATACAAGCTGCGAAACCGGGTCGTAGACCGGTTGCTGGGCCAGGCCGGAAAGGTCGAAAGCCACCATGTCCGCCGCCTTGCCGATTTCCAGTGAGCCGACGTCGGCCTCGATACCCAGCGCCCGGGCCCCGTTGAGAGTGGCCATGCGCAAGGCGCGATGGGCATCCAGCGCGGTGGCCGAGCCGGCGACAGCCTTGGCCAGCAAGGCAGCGGTGCGGGTTTCGCCGAGCAGGTCCAGGTCATTGTTGCTGGCCGCGCCATCGGTGCCGACCGCGACATTGACCCCGGCCTCCCACAAGCGCTCGACCGGGCAGAACCCGCTGGCCAGCTTCAGGTTCGATTCCGGGCAATGAATCACATTACTGTTGCTTTCTACCAGCAGTGCCAGGTCCTCCTCGCTGACCTGGGTCATGTGAACCGCCTGGAAGCGTGGGCCCAGCAAGCCGAGGCGCGCCAGGCGGGCCAGTGGGCGTTCGCCGCGCTGTTCGAGCGATTGCTGCACTTCGAAGGCGGTTTCATGCACGTGCATGTGGATCGAGGCGTCCAGTTCTTCGGCGATCACCCGGATTTTTTCCAGGTTTTCGTCGCCCACGGTATAGGGTGCATGGGGACCGAAGGTGATTTTGATGCGCTCGTGGTGCTTGAGATCGCCAAACAGTTCAACACCCTGACGAATGGCTTCGTCCGCGGTACCGGCCCCCGGGATAGGGAAGTCGAGGATCGGAATCGCGATCTGCGCGCGAATGCCGCTGTTGTGCACGCGCTCGCTGGCAACCTTCGGGAAGAAATACATGTCAGAGAAACAGGTGATGCCGCCTTTGATTTGCTCGGCAATCGCAAGGTCGGTGCCGTCGCGCACGAAGTCCTCGTCGACCCACTTGGCTTCGGCGGGCCAGATGTGGTTCTCCAGCCAGGTCATCAATGGCAGGTCGTCGGCCAGGCCGCGGAACAGAGTCATTGCCGCATGTCCGTGGGCATTGATCAGGCCGGGACTGAGCAGCATGTCGGGCAGTTCACGGATTTCGGTTGCTTTAAGCTTCAAGGCGGCGGAACGTGGCCCGATAAACACGATGCGTCCGTCATGGATGCCCACGCCATGTTCTTTGAGGACAACTCCGGCAGGTTCGACGGGTACCAGCCAGGTCGGCAGCAACAACAGGTCGAGCACAGCGGCAGTGTTCGGCATCGAGGGTGGGTTCCAGTGCTTTTGTAAAGGATGGCGAAGTATACCCGAGCGTCTTCGCGGGGGGATCGCTATAATCGTCGGCTTTTGTTCATGAGTGCGGGGTGTGGGATGCGCGATCGACTGTTGGCTGCGGAGAAGGTGAAGGCCATCGATTGGCGTGATGGCGCTCTCCATCTGCTGGATCAGCGTATTTTGCCATTCGAGGAAACCTGGATTGCCTACACCAGCGCCGCTGGCGTGGCCGAGGCCATTCGCTCGATGGTGGTGCGTGGGGCGCCGGCCATCGGCATCAGCGCCGCTTATGGCATCGTGCTCGCGGCTCGTGCCCGAATTGCCGAAGGCGGTGACTGGTATGCTGCGCTGGAAGAGGATTTCATGCTGTTGGCCGACTCCCGCCCGACCGCGGTCAACCTGTTCTGGGCGCTGGGCCGCATGCACGACCGGCTTGATCGCCTGAAAGACAATGCCAATCCGCTGGAAGTGCTGGAGGCCGAGGCCATCGCCATTCACGAAAGTGATCGCGAGGCCAACCTGACCATGGCGCAATTGGGTGTCGAGCTGATCCGCAAGCATCAGGGCAACGCCCAGGCGATCCTGACCCACTGCAACACCGGTGCGCTGGCCACGGGCGGCTTTGGCACGGCGCTGGGGGTGATTCGTGGTGCATTCATCGAGGGCATGGTCGAGCAGGTCTACGTCGACGAAACCCGCCCATGGCTGCAGGGCTCGCGACTGACCGCGTGGGAGCTGGCCAATGAGGGCATCCCCGCGACCCTCAATGTCGACTCCGCCGCGGCGCATATCATGAAGACCAAAGGCCCTACCTGGGTCATCGTCGGCGCGGACCGGATCACCGCCAATGGCGACGTGGCCAACAAGATCGGCACCTATCAACTGGCCGTCAACGCCATGCACCACGGCGTGCGTTTCATGGTGGTGGCGCCGAGTTCGACCATCGACATGAATCTGGCCAGTGGCGATGACATTCCGATTGAAGAGCGTGATGGTCGCGAGTTGCTGGAGGTCGGTGGCAAGCGCGTCGGGGCCGACGTCGATGCCTTTAACCCGGTGTTCGACGTGACGCCGGCGGACCTTATCGATGCGATCGTTACCGAAAAAGGCATCGTCGAGCGCCCGGATACAGCGAAAATGGCGCAGTTGATGTGCCGCAAGCGCCTGCATTAAAGGTATTCGGCGCCTGATAAATCGCCTTCGCGAGCAAGCCCGCTCCCACAGGTTTTGTGAATGCCGCAAACACTGTGGGAGCGAGCCTGCTCGCGAAGAGGCCCTTCAACCCAACAAATTAGCCCGAATCAGCCGCAAATTCTCCATTCAACATAGCTCTAAGCCCCTCTCGTGCCCTTCAAGCCTGTCATCGGTCAACTAACTACTCTCCATGCGCATCTGGGGGATAGGTGCGTGGCGGCTCTTGTGATAACATCCGGCGGTTTCCAGGGTTGCCCGAAGCGGTGGCCCATACTGCGCAGATCCATGGCATAACTCGTTGATTTGTCGTAAGTCGGTGCATGGCACTCAGCCTGTATCGGCGAGCTTCGTTGGTCCCATATGGATATGACGAAGTTTCACCAGAAAAAGGAATCAGGCTTCTCATGGGCGAACTGGCCAAAGAAATCCTCCCGGTCAATATCGAAGACGAGCTGAAGCAGTCCTACCTCGACTACGCGATGAGCGTAATTGTCGGGCGGGCACTGCCGGATGCGCGCGATGGCTTGAAGCCCGTGCACCGGCGCGTGCTGTTCGCGATGAGCGAGCTGGGCAACGACTTCAACAAGCCGTACAAGAAATCTGCCCGTGTTGTCGGTGACGTGATCGGTAAGTATCACCCGCACGGTGATACCGCGGTGTACGACACCATCGTTCGGATGGCACAGCCATTCTCCCTGCGCTACCTGCTGGTAGACGGCCAGGGCAACTTCGGTTCGGTGGACGGCGACAACGCGGCGGCCATGCGATACACCGAAGTGCGCATGACCAAGCTGGCGCACGAGTTGCTGGCCGACCTGCATAAAGAAACCGTGGACTGGGTGCCGAACTACGACGGCACCGAATTGATCCCGGCCGTCATGCCGACCAGGATCCCCAACCTGCTGGTCAACGGCTCCAGCGGTATCGCCGTGGGCATGGCCACCAACATTCCGCCGCACAACCTCGGTGAAGTCATCGACGGTTGCCTGGCACTCATCGACAACCCCGAGCTGACCGTCGATGAACTGATGCAATACATCCCCGGTCCGGACTTCCCGACGGCAGCGATCATCAACGGTCGCGCCGGCATCATCGAAGCCTACCGCACCGGTCGTGGCCGTATTTACATGCGCGCCCGCTCGATCATCGAAGACATCGACAAGGTCGGTGGCCGTCAGCAGATCGTCATTACCGAACTTCCTTATCAGTTGAACAAGGCGCGTCTGATCGAGAAGATCGCCGAACTGGTCAAGGAGAAGAAACTCGAAGGCATCACCGAACTGCGCGACGAGTCCGACAAGGACGGTATGCGCGTGGTGATCGAGTTGCGTCGCGGCGAAGTGCCGGAGGTGATCCTCAACAACCTCTATGCCCAGACCCAGCTGCAAAGCGTGTTCGGCATCAACATCGTCGCGCTGATCGATGGTCGTCCGCGGATCCTGAACCTCAAGGACCTGCTGGAAGCCTTCGTTCGTCACCGTCGCGAAGTGGTAACCCGTCGTACCGTGTTCGAACTGCGCAAGGCGCGCGAACGTGGTCATATCCTGGAAGGTCAAGCGGTTGCCCTGTCGAACATCGACCCGGTCATCGCCCTGATCAAGGCCTCGCCAACGCCGTCGGAAGCCAAGGAAGCGCTGGTCAGCACTCCCTGGGAGTCTACTGCTGTGGTTGCGATGGTGGAGCGTGCCGGTGCCGACTCGTGCCGTCCGGAAAACCTCGATCCGCAATATGGTCTGCGCGACGGCAAGTACTTCCTGTCGCCAGAGCAGGCGCAAGCCATTCTGGAATTGCGTCTGCACCGCCTGACCGGTCTGGAACACGAAAAACTGCTGGCCGAGTATCAAGAGATCCTCAACCAGATCGGCGAGCTGATCCGCATCCTCAACAGCGCCACGCGTCTGATGGAAGTGATCCGCGAAGAGCTGGAAGTGATCCGCGCCGAGTACGGCGATGTGCGTCGCACCGAGATCCTCGATGCCCGTCTCGACCTGACCCTGGGCGACATGATCCCGGAAGAAGAACGCGTCGTGACCATTTCCCACGGTGGCTACGCCAAGACCCAGCCGTTGGCTGCGTACCAGGCCCAGCGTCGTGGCGGTAAAGGCAAATCGGCGACCGGCGTCAAGGATGAGGACTACATCGCTCACCTGCTGGTTGCCAACAGCCACACCACGCTGCTGCTGTTCTCCAGCAAGGGCAAGGTGTACTGGCTGAAGACCTACGAAATTCCTGAAGCGTCCCGCGCTGCCCGTGGTCGTCCACTGGTCAACCTGCTGCCGCTGGATGACGGTGAGTACATCACCACCATGCTGCCGGTCGAGGAGTACACCGAAGGTCACTACATCTTCATGGCCACCGCCAACGGCACCGTGAAGAAGACCCCGCTGGAATCCTTCAGCCGTCAACGCAGCGTCGGCCTGATCGCGCTTGAGCTGGACGAGGGCGACGTGCTGATTTCCGCGGCCATTACCGATGGCGAGCGTGAAGTCATGCTGTTCTCCGACGGCGGCAAGGTCACCCGCTTCAAGGAATCCGACGTCCGCGCCATGGGCCGTACCGCCCGCGGCGTGCGCGGCATGCGTCTGCCGGAAGGCCAGAAGCTGATTTCCATGCTGATCCCGGAAGAAGGCAGCCAGATCCTCACCGCTTCCGAGCGCGGTTTCGGCAAGCGCACGGCGATCACCGAGTTCCCTGAGTACAAGCGTGGCGGTCAGGGCGTTATCGCCATGGTCAGCAACGAGCGCAACGGCCGGTTGGTCGGTGCGGTTCAAGTGCTCGACGGCGAGGAAATCATGTTGATTTCCGACCAGGGCACCCTGGTGCGCACCCGTGTCGACGAAGTCTCCAGCCTGGGTCGTAACACCCAGGGCGTGACCCTGATCAAGCTGGCCAACGATGAAACGCTGGTCGGACTGGAGCGGGTTCAGGAACCTTCGGAAGTCGAGGGTGAAGAGCTGGAAGGCGAAGAGGCTGACGGGTTTGTCGGTGAAGTCGTCAACGACGACGTTGCCAAAGAACAGCAACTCGACGCCGCCGCCGACGAAGAACCACAGGAGTAAGCGGGCAAGCAGGGGGCGGATGAAAATTTCGCCCCCTTGTTGTTTGTCCGTAATGAAATATCGACACCACTGGAGATCCCTTGTGGGAGCGAGCCTGCTCGCGATGCAGGCGCTGCGGTACGTCTGAAGTATCGCGGTGATGCAATCGCGAGCGGGCTCGCTCCCACAAATCCCTGATTCAGCAGGGGGGGCGGTGTCGGCTGACAATGCGATTTATTGCGTGATACCCCAAATCAGAGCGAGATTGGATGTGAGCAAGAGAGCCTATAACTTCTGTGCCGGTCCTGCGGCGCTTCCCGAAGCTGTCCTGCAGCGCGCCCAGGGTGAACTCCTCGACTGGCACGGCAAAGGTCTGTCGGTCATGGAAATGAGCCATCGCAGTGATGAGTTCGTGTCCATCGCCACCAAGGCCGAGCAGGATCTGCGTGATCTGCTGAATATCCCTTCGAACTATAAAGTGCTGTTTCTGCAAGGCGGCGCCAGCCAGCAATTCGCTCAGATTCCTCTGAACCTGTTGCCGGAAAACGGCTCGGCCGACTATATCGACACCGGTATCTGGTCGCAGAAAGCCATCGAGGAAGCTTCGCGCTACGGCCACGTCAACGTTGCCGGTACCGCCAAGCCTTATGACTATTTCGCCATTCCCGGTCAGAACGAATGGAAGCTGTCGAAAGACGCGGCCTACGTCCACTACGCGCCGAACGAAACCATCGGCGGCCTGGAGTTCCAGTGGATTCCGGAAACCGGTGATGTTCCGCTGGTTGCGGACATGTCCTCGGACATCCTGTCGCGCCCGGTGGATGTTTCCCGCTTCGGCATGATCTACGCCGGTGCCCAGAAAAACATCGGCCCGAGCGGTATCGTCGTCAACATCGTTCGCGAAGACCTGCTGGGCAAGGCCCGTTCCCTGTGCCCGACCATGCTGAACTACAAGGTCGCGGCCGATAACGGTTCGATGTACAACACCCCGCCGACCCTGGCCTGGTACTTGTCCGGCCTGGTGTTCGAGTGGCTGAAAGAGCAGGGCGGCGTCGAGGCCATCGGCAAGCTCAACGAAGTCAAGCAGCGCACACTGTACAATTTCATTGATGCCAGCGGCCTGTACAGCAACCCGATCAACAAGTCGGACCGCTCGTGGATGAACGTGCCGTTCCGCCTGGCGGATGACCGTCTGGACAAACCGTTCCTGGCCGGTGCCGACGAGCGTGGCCTGTTGAACCTCAAGGGGCACCGTTCCGTGGGCGGCATGCGCGCCTCCATCTATAACGCCGTCGATATCAACGCCATCAATGCGCTGGTTTCGTACATGGCAGAGTTCGAGAAGGAACACGGCTAATGTCTGAGCAAGAACTCAAGGCACTGCGCCTGCGCATTGATGCCCTGGACGAGAAGGTCCTGGAGCTGATCAGTGAGCGCGCGCGCTGCGCCCAGGAAGTCGCGCGAGTAAAGATGGCCTCGCTGGCCGAAGGCGAAGTGCCGGTGTTCTATCGTCCTGAGCGCGAAGCTCAGGTGCTCAAGCGTGTGATGGAGCGTAACCAGGGGCCGCTGGGCAACGAAGAGATGGCGCGGTTGTTCCGCGAAATCATGTCCTCGTGCCTGGCGCTCGAGCAGCCGCTGAAAGTGGCTTATCTCGGCCCTGAAGGTACCTTCACTCAAGCGGCGGCCATGAAACACTTCGGCCATGCAGTGATCAGCAAGCCGATGGCTGCGATCGACGAAGTGTTCCGTGAAGTGGCGGCGGGTGCGGTGAATTTTGGCGTGGTGCCGGTGGAGAACTCTACCGAAGGCGCGGTCAACCACACCCTCGACAGCTTCCTCGAACACGACATGGTGATCTGTGGCGAGGTCGAGCTGCGTATCCACCATCACCTGTTGGTCGGTGAAAACACCAAGACCGACAGCATCAGCCGCATCTACTCCCATGCCCAGTCCCTGGCGCAGTGCCGCAAGTGGCTGGACGCCCATTACCCGAATGTCGAGCGCGTGGCGGTGTCCAGCAACGCCGAGGCGGCCAAACGGGTCAAGGGTGAGTGGAACTCGGCGGCGATTGCCGGCGATATGGCGGCCGGCCTGTACGGTCTGACCCGATTGGCCGAGAAAATCGAGGATCGCCCGGATAACTCCACGCGATTCCTGATGATCGGTAATCAGGAAGTGCCGCCAACCGGCGACGACAAGACTTCGATCATCGTTTCGATGAGCAACAAGCCGGGGGCGCTTCATGAGCTGCTGGTGCCGTTTCACGACAATGGCATAGACCTGACGCGAATCGAGACGCGTCCGTCGCGCAGCGGCAAATGGACCTACGTGTTCTTCATCGATTTCGTCGGCCACCACCGCGACCCGCTGGTCAAAGGTGTGCTGGAAAAGATCAGTCAGGAAGCAGTGGCACTCAAAGTGCTGGGTTCCTACCCGAAAGCGGTTCTCTAAAGGGGCGGTCGCAAATGAGTGGCAATTTCCTCGCTCTGGCACAGCCGGGCGTGCAACAACTTTCGCCTTACGTTCCGGGCAAACCCGTGGACGAACTGGCGCGTGAGCTGGATCTCGATCCGGCCAGCATCATCAAGCTGGCGAGCAACGAAAACCCGCTGGGTCCCGGCCCCAAGGCGCTGGCGGCTATCCGCGATGCGCTGGCCGAACTGACCCGCTACCCGGATGGCAATGGCTTTGCGCTCAAGTCCCTGCTGGCCGAACAATGCCGTGTCGAGCTGAATCAAGTGACGCTGGGCAATGGTTCCAACGACATCCTGGAGCTGGTTGCGCGTGCCTATCTGGCGCCAGGCCTGAATGCTGTATTCAGTGAGCATGCATTCGCTGTCTACCCGATTGCCACTCAGGCAGTCGGTGCGACGGCCAAGGTGGTTCCGGCCAGGGATTGGGGGCACGACCTGCCCGCCATGCTGGCAGCCATCGACGCCAATACCCGTGTGGTCTTCATCGCGAACCCGAACAACCCGACCGGCACCTGGTTCGATGCCGAGGCATTGGACGAATTCCTGCAGGATGTTCCGGAGCATGTACTGGTCGTGCTGGATGAGGCCTACATCGAATACGCCGAAGGCAGCGATCTGCCGGATGGCCTGGACTTTCTGGCGGCTTATCCGAACCTGCTGGTTTCCCGCACTTTTTCCAAGGCCTATGGCTTGGCGGCACTGCGCGTGGGTTATGGCTTGTCTACGCCGGTGGTCGCGGACGTACTGAATCGCGTACGCCAGCCGTTCAACGTCAACAGCCTGGCGCTGGCGGCTGCGTGCGCCGCTTTGAAGGACGAAGATTATCTGGCGCAAAGCCGGCAGTTGAACGAGTCCGGCATGCAGCAGCTGGAAGCCGGTTTCCGTGAGCTGGGGCTGAGCTGGATTGCGTCCAAAGGCAATTTCATCTGCGTCGATCTCGGTCAGGTTGCGGCCCCGGTGTTCCAGGGTCTGCTGCGCGAAGGCGTGATCGTGCGTCCGGTGGCCAACTACGGCATGCCGAATCACCTGCGCGTCACCATTGGTCTGCCGGCGGAGAACAGCCGCTTCCTTGAGGCGCTGACCAAGGTCCTGGCTCGTGGTTGATGTCACTGCACTGCAATCTGCTGAACCTGTGATCGGTCGCCTGGTGGTGGTCGGTCTTGGGCTGATCGGCGGTTCGTTTGCCAAGGGCTTGCGTGAAAGCGGTATATGTCGCGAGGTGGTCGGAGTCGATCTCGATCCGCAATCACGCAAGTTGGCGGTCGAGTTGGGTGTGGTGGATCGCTGTGAAGGCGACCTTCTGGCTGCGTGCCAGGGCGCTGATGTGATTCAACTGGCCGTGCCGATTCTGGCCATGGAGAAAGTACTCGCGCGTTTGGCGAGCATGGATCTGGGCCAAGCGATCCTGACCGATGTTGGTAGCGCCAAAGGCAATGTGGTGCGAGCGGCAACCGAGGCGTTCGGCGGCATGCCGGCGCGGTTCGTGCCGGGCCATCCAATTGCCGGCTCCGAGCAGAGCGGCGTGGAAGCCTCCAACGCCGAGCTGTTCCGTCGCCACAAAGTGATCCTCACGCCGCTGGATCAGACCGATCCGGCAGCGCTTGCAGTAGTTGATCGCCTTTGGCGCGAACTGGGCGCCGATGTCGAGCACATGCAGGTCGCTCGTCACGACGAAGTGTTGGCGGCGACCAGTCATCTACCGCACTTGCTGGCGTTTGGTCTGGTCGATTCTCTGGCCAAGCGCAATGAAAATCTTGAGATCTTCCGTTACGCTGCGGGCGGTTTCCGCGATTTCACAAGAATCGCCGGTAGCGACCCGGTCATGTGGCACGACATCTTCCTCGCCAACCGCGAAGCTGTCCTGCGCACACTCGATACATTTCGCAGCGATCTCGACGCCTTGCGCGACGCGGTCGATGCAGGGGATGGGCACCAATTGTTGGGCGTTTTCACTCGCGCCCGGGTTGCCCGCGAGCATTTCAGTAAAATCCTGGCCCGCAGGGCCTATGTGGACGCTATGAATTCCAACGATCTGATTTTCCTGGCTCAACCTGGTGGCCGCCTGTCCGGTCGGATTCGCGTACCAGGTGACAAATCGATTTCCCACCGTTCGATCATGCTTGGCTCCCTGGCTGAAGGCGTTACCGAAGTCGAAGGCTTCCTCGAGGGTGAAGATGCCCTGGCGACCTTGCAGGCCTTCCGTGACATGGGCGTCGTGATCGAAGGTCCGCACCACGGTCGCGTGACCATTCACGGCGTTGGCCTGCATGGCCTGAAGCCGGCACCGGGTCCGATCTATCTGGGCAACTCCGGTACTTCGATGCGTCTGTTGTCCGGCCTTCTGGCGGCGCAGGACTTCGACAGTACCTTGACCGGCGATGCCTCGCTGTCCAAGCGCCCGATGAATCGCGTGGCCAATCCATTGCGTGAAATGGGTGCCGTGATCGAAACCGCCGCTGATGGTCGTCCACCGATGACCATTCGTGGTGGCCACAAGCTCAAGGGCCTGACCTACACCATGCCGATGGCCAGCGCCCAGGTTAAATCCTGCCTGCTGTTGGCCGGTCTGTATGCCGAAGGCAAGACCACCGTTACCGAGCCTGCTCCGACCCGCGACCATACCGAGCGCATGCTGCGCGGCTTCGGCTACCCGGTAGCGGTCAGCGGCGCAACCGCATCGGTCGAGTCTGGCAGCAAGCTGAGCGCAACACACATTGAAGTCCCGGGGGATATCTCGTCTTCGGCGTTCTTCCTGGTGGCGGCTTCGATCGCCGAAGGTTCGGAGCTGGTGCTGGAGCACGTCGGCATCAACCCGACCCGTACCGGTGTGATCGATATCCTGCGCCTGATGGGCGCCGACATCACTCTGGAAAACCAGCGTGAAGTGGGCGGCGAGCCAGTGGCTGACCTGCGCGTGCGGGCAGCTAAACTCAAAGGTATCGAGATTCCCGAGGCGCTGGTTCCGCTGGCCATTGATGAATTCCCGGTACTGTTCGTGGCAGCTGCCTGCGCCGAAGGGCGCACCGTGCTGACCGGCGCCGAAGAGCTGCGAGTCAAGGAATCGGATCGCATCCAGGTGATGGCGGACGGTCTGCTGGCGCTGGGCGTCAAGTGCGAGCCAACCCCGGATGGCATCATCATCGACGGCGGCCAGATCGGTGGCGGTGAAGTGCACGGTCATGGTGATCACCGTATCGCGATGGCGTTCAGCGTTGCCTCGCTGCGCGCCAGTGCGCCGATCCGTATTCATGATTGCGCCAACGTCGCGACGTCGTTCCCGAACTTCCTGGCGCTGTGCGCGCAGGTCGGCATTCGTGTGGCACAAGAGGCAGAGTCGTGAACAACATTGCACCGGTCATCACCATCGACGGGCCAAGCGGTTCGGGCAAGGGTACGGTAGCCGGGATACTGGCCAGGCGTCTGGGCTGGAACCTGCTGGACTCCGGTGCGTTGTACCGATTGCTGGCCTTCGCCGCGCATAACCACGGCGTCGACCTGACCAACGAAGAGTTGTTGAAGAAACTCGCGGCTCATCTGGATGTGCAGTTCATTGCGGCGACGGATGGTCAGTTGCAGCGCATCATCCTGGAAGGTGATGAGGTCAGCGATGTCATTCGCACCGAAAGCGTCGGTTCTGGCGCTTCCCAGGTAGCGGCTTTGCCCGCCGTGCGGGAGGCGCTGCTGCAGCGCCAGCGAGCTTTTCAGGAAGCGCCTGGCCTGGTGGCGGATGGTCGCGACATGGGCACGGTCGTTTTTCCTGACGCGCCGCTGAAGATTTTTCTGACCGCCAGCGCCGAGGAAAGGGCGCGTCGTCGATATTTGCAGTTGAAGGGCAAAGGCGAGGATGTTAGTCTGTCGAGTCTGCTAGATGAGATACGTGCGCGCGATGAGCGTGACACCCAGCGAGCGGTAGCCCCGCTCAAACCGGCGGCTGACGCCATACAGCTGGATTCCACGGAATTATCCATCGACCAGGTGCTGGAACGCATCATGAGCGAGATCGCCATTCGCGATATCGCCGGGTGACCAAGAGGGCCGCAGGGGACCAGTCATAGTCCTGCGGTGGCTTCTTTTAAATGAAACCAACCCACATCGTCTGGGATGTGGAGATGGGCGTATTCTTCGCCCTCATCAACAGGAATTAAAATGAGCGAAAGCTTTGCGGAACTCTTTGAAGAAAGCCTAAAGACCCTGAACCTTCAGGCAGGCTCCATCATCACCGGTGTTATCGTTGATATCGATTACCAGGCTCGCTGGGTAACCGTTCACGCTGGCCTGAAGTCTGAAGCACTGATCCCGCTGGAGCAGTTCTACAGCGACGCCGGCGAACTGAACATCAACGTCGGTGACGAAGTTCACGTTGCTCTGGACTCGGTTGAAGACGGCTTTGGTGAAACCAAGCTGTCCCGTGAAAAAGCCAAGCGCGCTGAATGCTGGATTGTTCTGGAAGCAGCCTTCGCAGCCGAAGAAGTGGTCAAGGGCGTTATCAACGGTAAGGTTAAAGGCGGCTTCACTGTCGACGTTAACGGCATCCGTGCGTTCCTGCCAGGTTCTCTGGTTGACGTCCGTCCAGTGCGCGACACCACGCACCTGGAAGGCAAAGAGCTGGAATTCAAGGTCATCAAGCTGGACCAGAAGCGCAACAACGTTGTCGTTTCCCGTCGCAGCGTCCTGGAAGCCGAGAACTCCGCCGAGCGCGAAGCTCTGCTGGAATCCCTGCAGGAAGGCCAACAAGTCAAAGGTATCGTCAAGAACCTCACCGATTACGGCGCATTCGTCGATCTGGGTGGCGTCGATGGCCTGCTGCACATTACCGACATGGCTTGGAAGCGTATCAAGCATCCTTCCGAAATCGTCAACGTTGGCGACGAGATCGATGTCAAGGTTCTGAAGTACGATCGCGAGCGCAATCGTGTTTCCCTGGGCCTGAAGCAACTGGGCGAAGATCCATGGGTTGCTATCAAAGCCCGTTACCCGGAAAGCACTCGCGTTACCGCTCGTGTAACCAACCTGACCGACTACGGCTGCTTCGCTGAGCTGGAAGAAGGCGTTGAAGGTCTGGTACACGTTTCCGAAATGGACTGGACCAACAAGAACATCCACCCTTCGAAAGTCGTACAAGTTGGCGACGAAGTGGAAGTTATGGTTCTGGACATCGACGAAGAGCGTCGTCGTATCTCCCTGGGCATCAAGCAGTGCAAGTCGAACCCATGGGAAGACTTCTCTGGCCAGTTCAACAAGGGCGACAAGATCTCCGGCACCATCAAGTCGATCACCGATTTCGGTATCTTCATTGGTCTGGACGGCGGCATCGACGGTCTGGTTCACCTGTCCGACATCTCCTGGAACGAAGTGGGCGAAGAAGCTGTTCGTCGCTTCAAGAAGGGCGACGAGCTGGACACCGTTATCCTGTCGGTTGACCCAGAGCGCGAGCGCATCTCCCTGGGTATCAAGCAGCTGGAAAGCGATCCGTTCTCCGAGTACGTTCAAGAGAACGACAAAGGCGCCATCGTTAAAGGCATCGTGAAGGAAGTTGACGCTAAAGGCGCCATCATCACTCTGGCCGACGATATCGAAGCGACTCTGAAAGCCTCCGAAATCAGCCGTGACCGCGTTGAAGACGCGCGCAACGTTCTGAAAGAAGGCGAAGAAGTAGAAGCCAAGATCATCAGCGTTGACCGCAAGAGCCGTGTAATTCAGCTCTCGATCAAGTCGAAAGACGTTGAAGACGAGAAAGAAGCAATCCAGAGCCTGCGCGACAAGCCAGTAGCTACTGATGCTCCTGTGGCCACCACTCTGGGTGACCTGCTGCGTGCACAAATGGAAAAGCAGAACTAAGTTCTGGCTTTCTGTAAAAAAGGGCGACTTCGGTCGCCCTTTTTTGTGCCTGGAGTTTGGTGTGTGAGGCGCGCTCGGGTTTGCTTGTCAGGGCTGTGAACCAAAAGCGCTGAAAAAATGTCAGATTGTTTAATCGGATCAAACGCTTATTTGCAGCTAGTCTTTAGCCTGAGGTAAATGATCACCCGGTAGGTTTCTGGCAAAAGGAAGTGAATGAACAAGCTCATTGTCGCAGTAGCAGTATTGGCACTGGCGGGTTGTACCACCAACGCAAAAACTCACGCCGTACGTGGGGTCAATGGCATTGAAGTCGATTGTTCGGGCCTTGGTTCGAAATGGGATAAGTGTTACAAGCGCGCGGCCAAGGAGTGCAAGGGGCTGAGCTACAAAGTTGTAGCGAGATCTGATGATGTCAAGGAAGAGGAGGAAAGCTACTTTTTTGGATTCAATCCGGCGGGTTTACTGACGCGCACTATGTTGGTGGTTTGCCGATGAGGTCGTGATCACTCGGTAGTCCGCTACTTTCCAGGAATCAAGCATTTTGGCGTGGTGGAACAGATGGCAAACTCGGGCTGTTCAAAATCATCCTGGCGTGCTAAAACCTTTGAAGCGCTGACCTAGCTGCTTGAAAAAGAAGGGAAAAATATGACGAAGTCGGAGTTGATCGAACGAATTGTCACCCATCAAGGGCTGCTCTCATCCAAGGATGTTGAGCTGGCCATCAAGACCATGCTTGAGCAAATGTCCCAATGTCTGGCTACCGGAGATCGTATCGAGATCCGAGGGTTTGGCAGCTTCTCTTTACATTACCGCGCTCCAAGGGTCGGTCGTAACCCGAAAACCGGCCAGTCTGTCAGTCTCGATGGAAAGTTCGTCCCGCATTTCAAGCCGGGGAAAGAGCTGCGTGATCGTGTGAATGAGGATGAGGAGGGTGCAGGTGGCGATGAGTTGGCTAGATAAGAGTCGAATCAAGCGATTCGTGTTCACGGGGTTTGTCTTGTTAATTTCAATGACATGCCTGCTCTTCGTGCTGGAAAACCAGCAGCTCGTCGTCGTTTCCTTCTTCGGTTTTTCGTCGCCCCAGCTACAGATTTCGATGTTCGGAGTAGCTTCGTTCCTGGCGGGAATGATCTTGGGAGGGGGTGTTGTGATGGCACATTTCCTGGGAAGAAAGCGCGGACGATAGGCTGGCCATTGGTTCTACCTGGAGTTTTTAGGTGCGCGTCCGAGGATGTAGCAAGGTATTTTGCGTGAGTTGAAAAAAGAGTGTTGCTGTTTCCCCTGTTATCTTCCTGAGTCAATGTTGATTATTCTCTAGTGGTCAAGCTTACGGATTAGCGCTACCGCTTAAGTCAAAAGGCTAACAATATATGCGTGTTGATTCAAAAAAAGATTATGGGCGAGAAGATTTTGAGTTTCAAAGATTTGTTCGTGCGATTTTTCGTCAAAAACTTTTTGTTATCGGTTTTACTGTCCTCGGTGCTGCCCTCGCGGCGAGCTATGTTTTCCTTGCTTCTCCCGTCTACGAGGCGAAGGTATTTGTGATACCACCCTCTCAGAGTGATATATCCAACTTCAACTACGGTCGAATGAAAGAGTCAGAGTTGGTTCCTTATACAGTTAAGGATGTCTATGATATTTACACGCGATATTTGCAGGCAGAGTCGCTCCGTCTAGAGTTTTTTAGCACGATCTATATGCCGAGTTTGTCCTCGGAGGAGAAAAAGAAACCCAGGGATGTCCTGTATTCGCATTTCTCTGAGGTGCTGCGTGTGGTTCCGCCACTTAGGGATGGCTCTGACAGGTATTCGGTTGTCGTGCAGACTACCAGTCCTGAGAGGGCCAGGGAGTGGGTTGTCGAATATGTGGCACAGGCTGGTGAGTTGGCCAAGAACGAAATGATCAAGAACGTTTCAATTGAGTCTGAGGTCCGGGCGCGTAATTTGGAACAACAAATAAGTTCCCTCAGGGAGAAAAGCACTAAGGCCAGAGAGGATTCGATTGTCAGATTGAGTGAGGCGCTGCGGATCGCTGAGTCAATTGGTTTGGAGAAGCCGCCTTCGATCACGGTGAGTCAGTCGGTCATTGCGGGTGGAGAGGCTGGTCAGCTTACGTACATGCGTGGCTCGAAAGCGCTAAAGGCCGAAATTGAAAGTTTGCAGGCTCGTGAGTCCGATGATCCCTTTACGGATCGCTTGCGTGATCTTCAGGATCGATTAAATTTCTTCAACGGGCTGAAAACAGAGCCGGCGTTGGTGTCCGTTTATCGGCAAGATGGGGTGGTGGAGTTGCCAGATAGTCCGGTGAAACCTAACAAGGCCCTGGTCCTTGTGCTGGGGGTAATTGCTGGTCTTATGTCTGGTATTGCTGTCGTATTGTTTCGTGGGCTGTTTGCCTTGAGGCCGGAATAGCTGGATTGCATGGGTTGTGGGTCACCCAAGGATTGGGTGCTTCTATCATTTGACGAGGTTGGGTTGTATAGCTGGTAGTCGAAATTGATCGTTTTTTGGTTGAAAAATTGATTCCAGAGGTCTTGCAGGTATCGGTTTCGACAAGAACTTTCAGGGTGAGCCCCGTTTTACTGGACCTTTACGTTTTCTTTTTCGCGGGCTTGAGTGTGTTGTCGATATTGTGATAGGCGGGTTGCAGTCGAAAATAGACAACCGCGTTGCGGCGGCTTTTCCTTGAGTCTGTGGCTCTGAGTGTGAGCTAGATGGGGAGGGTGGAGCGTTGGGATCCTCCCTTGGCGTTCTAAAAATTGTTATGGCTCCCTTAGGCGCTTTCGGTATAATTTCTCGTTTACGCAGCCGTGATGTTTGTTTCTAAAGCGCAAAAATAGGCGCGCATTTTACGATCGACTTAATATTGATGAATGGCAAGGGAAAACAATGCTTAAACTCGAAGATGTGAAGTTGGCCATAGTGGGTCTCGGTTATGTGGGCTTGCCGCTGGCGGTTGAGTTTGGCAAAAAAATGCAAGTCGTCGGATTTGATATCAGTAAGCGTCGAATCGAAGCGCTGAAAGCAGGTCATGATGCTACTCTGGAGGTTTCTGATTCCGAGTTGAGTTCTGCGTCGGGGTTAAGTTTTAGCTCCGAGTTGGAAGAGTTGTCTGCTTGCAATATATACATTGTTACCGTTCCAACCCCGATTGATGAGCATAAGAGACCGGATTTGTCTCCATTGGTCAAAGCCAGTGAGTCGATTGGGCGCGTTTTGAAAAAGGGCGATATCGTTATTTATGAGTCGACGGTCTACCCTGGTGCTACCGAGGAAGATTGCGTTCCAGTGCTGGAAAAAGTATCCGGCCTGAAATTCAACGTTGATTTTTATGCCGGCTATAGCCCGGAGCGGATCAATCCTGGCGATAAAGAGCATCGTGTTACTACCATCAAGAAGGTAACTGCCGGGTCTACGCCTGAGGTCGCTGATCTTGTCGATGCTTTGTATAATACAATCATTGTTGCCGGCACTCATAAGGCCAAAAGTATTAAAGTCGCGGAAGCGGCAAAGGTTATTGAAAATACGCAACGTGACTTGAATATTGCCCTGATCAATGAGTTGGCACTTATTTTCAATAAAATGGGTATCGATACTCAGGCGGTTCTCGAGGCGGCGGGGACGAAGTGGAACTTCTTGCCTTTCCGTCCGGGATTGGTCGGCGGTCACTGCATCGGTGTGGATCCCTATTACCTGACTCACAAAGCACAGTCCATCGGTTATCATCCCGAGATTATTTTAGCGGGTCGTCGCTTGAATGACAGTATGGGAGCCTATGTAGTATCTCAACTTGTCAAAGCAATGCTCAAACGCAAGATTCATGTTGATGGTGCGCGCGTCTTGATCATGGGGTTGACGTTCAAAGAGAACTGCCCGGACCTGCGCAATACCAAGGTCATCGATATTGTGAATGAGCTCGCTGAGTTCAATATTGTTGTTGATGTTTATGACCCGTGGGTAGATTCAGCGGAAGCCATGCATGAGTATTCAATTACTCCTATCGAGCAGCCACAGGTAAATTCTTACGACGGTATCATTCTGGCTGTTGCACACAATGAATTCTCCGCGATGGGGGCTGAGCAAATTCGGAGCCTGGGTAAGGCAGAGCATGTTCTCTATGATCTCAAGTACCTATTGGATGCCTCTCAGTCAGATCTGCGTCTCTGAGTATCAGGGTCTGTAAGGACCCTGATTCGTTACCGCCGGAAAAACCAAGTCGAGAATTACATGATTCGTTTCGAAGAAGTTAAAGCTGAAATTCAACAGTCCCCAAAGGTTTGGTTGGTTACAGGAGTTGCCGGATTTATTGGCTCCAATTTGTTGGAGACGCTGCTGCAATTAGATCAGCAGGTTGTAGGTCTTGATAACTTTGCAACAGGACATCAGCGTAATCTCGATGAAGTGCAATCGGTAGTGAGTCCTGAGCAATGGGCGCGCTTTGCACTGGTAAACGGCGATATCAGGAATATCGACGATTGCAGGAGCGCAATGACTTTTCCTGGGACTACCGATATCCCGGTAGACTATGTATTGCACCAGGCAGCATTAGGCTCTGTTCCTCGCTCCATCAATGATCCTGTTACAACGAACAGCACCAACATCGACGGTTTTCTGAATATGTTGGTTGCGGCAAAAGATGCGAAAGTAAAAAGTTTTACTTATGCTGCCTCCAGTTCTACCTACGGGGACCACCCAGGGCTACCCAAGGTTGAAGGCGTGATTGGTAAGCCGCTTTCCCCTTATGCGGTCACCAAATATGTAAATGAACTGTACGCCGAGGTTTTTTCCAGTACATATGGTTTCAATACCATCGGGCTTCGCTATTTTAACGTCTTTGGTAAACGTCAGGATCCTAATGGTGCCTATGCAGCCGTGATTCCCAAGTGGACGGCGGCCATGATCAATAACGAAGAGGTTTTCGTGAATGGTGATGGTGAAACCAGTCGGGACTTCTGTTTCGTAGAGAACGCAGTTCAAGCCAACATACTGGCTGCCTGCGCCGGAGCGGAAGCAAAGAATAATGTTTACAACGTCGCCGTTGGTGACAGAACAACATTGAACCAGGTTTTTGCCTGTATCAAGGACGCTTTGGCTCGCGTTGATGTCAACTCTACTTCGGATATGGTCTATCGGGATTTTCGCGCTGGTGACGTAAGGCATTCGCAAGCGAATATTGATAAGGCAAAGAATCTGTTGGGCTACAAGCCGCTTTTCAATGTTGGCGAAGGTATGCTGAAAGCGGCTAGTTGGTATGTTTCGTTCTTTGCAAGAAGTTAAGTCTTGTGATTAAAGAAATCTGCGCAATCACAGTCCTTGCAAACAAGCTTTGCATGTTTGTATTGTTGTTCAGTTTGGCGCGAATTTTAGGCGTCGAACTGTACGGGGTATTCTCTTACCATTACGCGATCGTAACGGGTGTCGCGACGGTGGTAGGAGAGTGCCTGAGTGTGGCATTGAGTCGTTATGCGGTCCTGAATGCCGAAAACGTAAATTACAAGACCTCCCTGGGTCTCATGTCGTGGGGTGGCATTTTAGTAGGTGCCCTCTGTGTCATCGTATTTTTGATTTTTCCGGCACCTGCTTCTTCTTATGAAGTGAACTCTGGCTACTTGCTGTTTGGAGCATTCTTTCTAGGTTTTGCTTGTGTTTGCAATTTGACTATAACCGGATTGATGTTTTCCCTTAATACCTCAGGTAGGTGGGCCGCAGCGTTGGCTGCTCATGGTCTGCTTGGATTGTTGCTTGTGGTTTCCATCGCGAAAATCGGAGGAGAGATAGAGGGCGTAATTCTAACGTTGGCAATTTGTACGTTAATTGCACCGGTATTTGGTTTTTTTACAATAAAGAGAAACAAGTTTGGTCATGAGAGCAAGGCGGGGCGAGAGACTTCATCTTGTCAGCGAATGATGGCTTTGCTTTCGCGCTCAGGGGCTCCGGCTGTTGCCGGTAGTATGATTCTCGGGGCACCTGTTCATATTATTTGCCTGATGATATTTGCCAACTCGAGCTTGAACGTGTCTGAGGTTGGCTATTTTAACCTGTTTTTTCTTTTTTATATTCTGGTAACTGTATTGCCAAGTTCGCTTACGTCCTATGCCATCGTAAAGCTGGCAGGGCGCGGGAATAGTGCAAGCAAGTTGTATTTGATGCTTGGGCTATCAATTTCGATTTGTTTGCCAGTGTTCCTTGTCCTGTCGCAGGGCTACTGGTTGTGCTTGCTTGGTAGTAGTTTTTGCAGCAAAAATGATCTGCTGGCTTACGCAGTAGTGGCGGGCGGTATCGGACTGACGACTACAATTGTCACTCAAATATTGCATAGTAAAAACATGACCCGGGTTGTTTTTTTGGGTAGTTGTGTTTATGCGTTTGTTTATTTGTCGATGACGGTAATCGCGGGATTGAAAGGCGACATGTTGGCGGTCGACCTTTTCAGGTCCTTTGTTTTGGCGCTGGCGATTCAAATAGTTGTGCTGACGGTCTTGGGCGGCCGGAAGTTGCTACAGTGACAAGTGTGTTGGATATGAGCGTTGTTTATACAGGGTTCATGGCTGAAAGTGATGTTGGGGCCAGTTTTGAGTCTGGTTTACACTTTGGTTGCTTTGTTTTTGTTGGTCAAGGTTAATGGTTATATTACTGGTTTCAATGTGCTTGCTGGTTTTGCTGATGCAATGCATTCTGTGCCTGATATCAAAAAAATATCTCGTTGCCTTGTACGCCGTTTGCTATTCGGTGCCTTTTTTGGGTCTTATCAGTTGTCTATGGGGGGAGACCGTCACGCTTTGGCCCATTGGAGACTATGCGTTTTATCTGGATGATGTTTTAGTATTCCGACTTTCGCTGGTCTGGTTCCTTGGTGTTGCTGGTGGACTCATTGGCTATCTATTGTCATTGCTGGTGCCAGCCCAAAATCTGGATTCGCAGCGGGAAACTTTTTTTTCCGCGTTCGACTTCAAGCTGGCAGGTGCAGTCTTTCTTGCGCTGTCCACCTTCTTTATCAGCTTCAGGCTTATAAACGCGAACGCAATGCTTGAAATGTTCGCAGGTATCGAGTCAGTGGTGGTTTTTTCCATCATTGCGATCCTTGCCTTGGCGTTTTCCTACCCATCCAGATCGATGTTCTTTGTGTCTGGCGCACTCGTAATTTCCTATTGTGTTGCCAATGCCATGACAGGGGATCGCGATTTTGTTGTCCTGGTTGTCGCTTCAATTTTGGGGCTGTTGTTTCGCTATAATCAATATATCAAGTTCAAGGCTCTATTGTTCGTCGCTGTATTCATGGTTCTTCTGCTCGTCAGTGGTGTTGTTGTTTCAATGAGCCGAATGGATGTGGACTTAACCTCGGACAATATTACGCAGTATTTATTGTTCAACTCCTGGAATGCGATAATTTTGCCGCTTGTCCAGCAGCTAACCAATTTTTGGGATGGTGAGCACCTGCGCTACGGTCAGACCTACCTCGACATGTTTCTTTCATTGGCGCCATCGCCAATCTATTCGGCTTTGGGTATGGAGAAACCCATTGTGGTGGATAATCCAGCCCTCTGGTACTACATTACCGGGCTCGGCGGGATCCACGTTTCTGGTGTTGCTTTCGAGAATTTCGGATTGTTTGGGGTTTTCCTCAATGGATTCATCAGTGTCTGTTTTCTGCGATTGATCGACTCGCGCTGTCGCGAGGATGATTTTTTGCGAATTTTCTTGTACATGCTGTGTGCCGCATCGGTCATGCACTGGGTTTGGTATGGCGAAATATATTTGCTGAACTCATTGGTTTTTTATGTGATGGCATTAGGATTATTCTTCACGATGAAGCTCGTTCGGGTTTTGAAGTAAACTTTAATATTTTCATTGGATTGAGAGAGCAGGTATGTGCGGAATTGCAGGAGTTGTCGGGTGGAAGTTGGATCAGCAAGGTGCCGTTGCCGTTGGCAAGATGGTGGACGCGCTGATACATCGTGGGCCCGACGATGGAGCAGTTTGGTCAGATGCCGATAGTGGAGTTTCGCTGGGGCACCGCCGGCTTTCGATCCTGGAACTGTCGGTACATGGAAGTCAGCCGATGGTTTCCGACGACGAGCGGTACATTATTGTTTTCAATGGTGAAATTTATAATTTCAACGAGTTGCGCGAAAAGCTGATTGCGTCTGGTTTGACGCGTGTTTGGCGTGGGCACTCTGATACAGAAGTGTTGCTGGCTGCACTCGGTGCGTGGGGGGTACAAAAAACCCTTGAAAACCTGGTTGGTATGTTTGCTTTTGCTGTCTGGGATAAAGTTTCCAAAACGATAACCCTGGCACGCGACAGAATGGGTGAAAAACCACTCTATTACGGTATTGTAGGCGACCGTTTTGTCTTCTCCTCCGAATTGAAGGCGATCAAGGCAGCGTTTGGCAGCGATTTGCGAATTGATCGCCATGCGTTAGCAAAGTTCGTCAGGTTTGGCTACATTCCGGCTCCGGAGTCTATTTACGAAGGTATCAAGAAGCTGGAGCCAGCACATTATTTGAGTGCTGGCTCGCTTTTTAATGAGTTAAATCCCATTTCCTATTGGTCGTTACCGCGATCTGGAGAGTTGAAATACGATTTGTCGCAGGCCAGCGATAAGGAAGTTGTAGACATTGTCGGTGAGAAATTGTCTGCTGCGGTAAAGTCGCAAATGATTGCCGATGTTCCACTTGGAGCGTTTTTGTCGGGCGGTGTTGATTCAAGCTTGATCGTTTCGTTGATGCAATCGCAAAGCTCTACCAGTATCAACACTTACACGATTGGCTTTAACGAGCCTGAGTTTGATGAGGCGCCTTACGCCAAGGCTATTGCCAAGCACTTGGGGACTAACCATACCGAGTTTTATTTGGGAGCGGACGATGCTGTTTCAATAATTCCGCATTTGCCGGACATATACGACGAGCCTTTTGCAGACTCCTCTCAGATCCCTACAATCCTGGTATCCAGGATGACAAAACAGCATGTGTCCGTAGCCTTGTCCGGTGATGGTGGCGATGAGATTTTTGCCGGCTATCCCCGCTATCAGACTACAGCAGGACTATGGGCACGCATTAAAAAGCTACCGTTGCCTGCGCGTCAGATCATGGCCTATTCACTTCGCTCACTTTCGGCCAAGGGGTGGGACAACGTCTGTTCGATTTTGCCCGGTAGCCTTCGAAGCAAAGTTAACGGCCGACGTATCTACAGAATGTCCGAACTGTTGGGCTCTGAAAATCTGGCGCAGATGTATACCGGTCTGATGTCTCAGTGGCAGTCGAACGAGAGTGTAGTACTAGGTATCGATGCTCAACTTCAAGGCGCAGGTTCCTGGGAATCGGCAGTGGATTACGTTGAGGAAATGCGTCGCTGGGACGTTTCTCAGTATTTACCTGATGATTTGCTGGTTAAAGTGGATCGAGGTGCGATGAGCGCGAGCCTGGAAACCCGCGCGCCATTGCTGGATCATCGAGTTGCAGAACTCGCGTTTTCCTTGTCGTCAGACCAGCTGATAAAAAATGGTGTTGGGAAATGGCCACTTCGCGAGCTTCTGAAGAGATATGTTCCTACTTCATTCTTTGACAGACCGAAGGCGGGCTTCTCCATTCCATTGGCACAATGGCTGCGTGGGCCGCTGAAAGAATGGGCTGAGGAATTGTTGACGGAGGAGCGACTCAAGAGAGAGGGCTACTTCGATTGTCAGAAAATTCGCTCGGCATGGCTCCAGCATCAGAACGGAACATACGATCGCAGTCTTCATTTGTGGAATATTCTAATGTTCCAATCCTGGCTCGATAAAAATAGCCACTAATTCAGATTGGCCAAAAGGTTTTCCATGAAGATAGTTTTCAACGCGCTCTCTGCCCGTCTTGGTGGAGGTCAGACCTACCTGATTAATCTTTTTCAGTTCGTACCAGACAATGCTGAACTTGAGATTCTGGTTTTCGCCCCTGCGTCGCTCAAATTGCCGGATCATCCGAGAATCAAGCGGGTCGAACCAGCCTGGTCCACTGAAAATCCGCTGGTGAGAGCCGTGTGGGAGCGGTGGGTTTTGCCCGGCATTTTGAAGGCTGAGAAGGCTGACGTCCTGTTTTGTCCCGGTGGCGTAGTGGGCACTTCTGTACCCGCAGGCTGCAAAGTCGCGACAATGTTCAGGAACATGATTCCATTTGATCTGCGAGTGCGAAAAAGCATACCGCCAGGGTTGCAGCGTCTGAGAAATTGGTTGTTGAACCGTATTATGCTCAAGAGCATGCGCGAAGCGGATTTGACGATATTCATTTCGAATTACGCACGCAGTGTCATTGAGTCGCTAACCAATATCAAGAATGCAGTTACGATTCCTCACGGAATTGGCTCGGTATTTCGTACCCACGCCGATTCTGATGTTCCTCGGCCGGCGTTTTTGCCAGCTGGTGAGTATGTTCTGTATGTGTCGAGATTTGATGTTTACAAGCATCATTATGAAGTAGTCAGTGCTTACGCAGAACTGCCAAAGGAACTTCGTGCCAGGTTTCCCCTGGTCCTTGTGGGTGAGACAAACCTGCCTGAGGCCGAGCGAGTCAAGGCGCTGGTTTCTACACTAGGCCTCGAAGACCAAGTGCTGCTGCTGGGCGCTATTCCTTATCAGAGTCTTCCTCCACTGTATCATCACGCCTATCTGAATCTCTTTGCCTCATCGTGCGAGAACTGCCCTAATATTCTGTTGGAGGCGCTTGCCTCTGGCAGGCCGATGGTATGCTCAGACGTTATGCCGATGCCGGAATTTGGAGCGGAGGCAGCGCTGTATTTTTCTCCGTTCGATTCAAAAGATATAAGCAATGTGCTGTCTGAGGCGCTAACAGATCCAGCACTTTTGGAAAAGCTTTCCGTTGCGGCGGCGGCCCAGAGCGATAAATTTGACTGGGAAAAAACCTCAAGAAAAACATGGTCGGAATTGCTGGCATTGGCCGTGAGCCGCAAAAAAGGTGTTTGATAAATGAAGGTTCTTGTGGTGTCGCAATATTTTTGGCCAGAGTCCTTTATTATCAATGACTTGGTCAAGACTCTATCTGACCAGGGTCACACCGTTAAGGTTCTTACCGGAAAGCCCAATTACCCGGATGGCGCGGTTTTCAACGGCTACAGTGCTTCCGGGGTTCAGGAAGAAAACTTCGAGTCTTCTGTGAGTGTTTTCCGGGCACCACTTAGACCTCGTGGTGCTTCAGGTGCAAAGAATCTGGTGTTGAACTATTTGTCATTCATCCTGAATGGCTTGAAGCACTACCCACGCGCAGTAAAAGGGGAGGCCTATGATGCGATTTTTGTATTTGCGCCCTCTCCGATTACATCGGTTATCCCCGCGATTTACTTGAAGTGGAAACTCAAGAGTCATCTGGTGGTATGGGTGCAGGATCTCTGGCCAGAGAGTTTGAGTGCGACCGGGTTCATCAAGAACAAAGCAATATTGAGCGCAGTGGGCTGGCTGGTGAAAGGTATTTACGCCTTCGTCGATACGCTTCTTGTTCAGTCGAGGGCGTTTCGAGAGCCGGTCGCCCGTTATGCCGACCCTGGCAAGGTAGTGTATTACCCCAATTCCTATCAGGACGTGCCGGCGAGTATGGAAGAGACCCGGATACCGGCACCCTTGCTCGCGGAGCTCGACAATCATTTCTGTTTGGTTTTCGCCGGGAATCTGGGTACCGCCCAGTCGGTCGAAACCCTGGTTGAGGTTGCTGACAAACTTCGCCATTTGTCGCAACTCAGGATTGTGTTGGTCGGTAGTGGCAGCATGTTGAGCTGGATCGAAAGCGAGAAGAAATCCCGTGGTTTGGACAATCTCATTCTTGCCGGACGCTTCGCGGCCACTGAAATGCCACATTTTTTCAGTCGTGCCGACGGATTGTTGGTGACGTTGAAGCAGGATGAGGCGTTCTCCTATACCATCCCCAGTAAAGTTCAGGCTTACCTGGCAGCGGGAAGGCCGATCATCGCCGCGCTGGACGGGGAGGGCGCGCGCGTCATTCAAGAAGCGGGAGCCGGTCTGACCGCTGCGGCGCAAGACGCCGAAGGTATGGCCAACTGTATTGAGCAACTTTTCCGCATGACTTCGGACGAACGGGAGTCGTTGGGACGGGCAGGTCGGGCGTACTACCTCGAGCATTTCGAGATGGAGCGGCAAAGCCAGCGTTTGGTCGAAATCCTCAGTAGCAGGATCAATGAATTAAAAGGTAGCTCAAAATGAAGGTTCTTGTGTTAGGGGTCACCGGAATGCTGGGTAGCACAGTGTTCAGGCAATTCCATGGAAACCCGCACTTCGAGGTGTGGGGCACTTTGCGCAATCCGGGTGGCGCAAAATACTTTTCTGAGGACATGCACGGTTCGTTGATCAGTAATGTCGACGTGCTCGACCAGGATTCACTGGTTTCGGTTCTGGCACGGGTCAAGCCGGATGTCGTCATCAACTGCGTCGGGCTGATCAAACAATTGGCTGACGCCAAGGATCCCCTTTCCGCCCTGCCTATCAATGCCATGTTGCCGCATCGCATTGCCAAGTTGTGCGCGTTGTCCGGTTCTCGCCTGATTCATATCAGCACCGATTGCGTGTTTTCCGGCCGTAAAGGCATGTACGCCGAAGAGGATATCTCTGATGCAGAGGATCTCTACGGCAAGTCCAAGTACATCGGTGAGCTTCACACGGACCAGAATGCCGTTACGCTGCGCACTTCCATCATTGGTCACGAACTGGGCAGCCAGTATTCGCTGGTGGACTGGTTCCTGTCCCAGAGCGGGTCGGTCAAGGGTTATGAAAAGGCGATTTTCTCGGGCCTTCCTACCGTGGAGCTGGCACGTGTCATTCGCGATTACGTGATTCCGAATCCACAACTCCACGGCCTGTATCATGTTTCGGTCGCTCCGATTGACAAGTTGTCTCTTCTGAAGCTGGTAGCGGAAGTTTACGAAAAGGAAATCGATATCATCGCGGACAGTCAGGTTTCTATCGATCGCTCGCTGGACTCCTCAAAGTTTCAGGCGGCAACCGGTTATGTTCCACCGTCGTGGTTGGAATTGGTTAAGTCGATGCGCGCGCTGCGTTGATCATTAAATTCAATCAGGTTTGGGAAGGTAGGTATGTTCGACAATAAAGTTTTGATGATCACGGGCGGTACGGGCTCGTTTGGCCATACGGTGTTGAAGCGTTTTCTGGATACCGATGTAAAAGAGATTCGCGTATTCAGCCGTGACGAGAAGAAACAGGAAGATATGCGCATCGCTTTGTCGAACGACAAAGTAAAGTTCTACATCGGTGACGTGCGTGATCGCGACAGCCTGGATCAGGCGATGGTGGGGGTGGATTACATTTTCCACGCTGCCGCCCTGAAGCAAGTGCCTTCCTGCGAGTTTTACCCGATGGAAGCCGTGCGTACCAACGTCATGGGTACCGAAAACGTCTTGAATGCGGCCATTGCTTCGGGCGTGCAACGCGTTGTTGTACTCAGTACCGACAAGGCTGTTTATCCGATCAATGCCATGGGTATTTCCAAAGCCATGGCTGAAAAACTGATGGTTGCCAAATCGCGGATGATTCCGGCCAAGGGTCCGGTGATCTGTGCGACTCGCTACGGGAACGTCATGGCGTCGCGCGGTTCGGTGATCCCATTGTTCATCAATCAGTTGCAGAGCGGCGAGCCGCTGACTGTCACCGACCCGAACATGACACGCTTCCTGATGTCGCTCGAGGATTCCGTTGATCTGGTTCTGCACGCGTTCGAGCATGCCGAGCAAGGCGATATTTTCGTCCAGAAAGCACCTGCCTCGACAGTGGCGGACCTGGCCCAGGCGCTCAAGGAACTGTTTGTTCGCGACAATGCCGTCAAGGTTATCGGTACCCGTCACGGCGAAAAACTCTACGAGTCGTTGATCTCCCGTGAAGAAATGGCCAAAGCCGAAGATATGGGGCGCTACTACCGTATTCCTTCGGACAATCGTGACCTGAACTACAAGAAGTTTTTTGTTGAGGGCGAGCAGGAGATCTCCGATCTCGACGACTACACCTCTCACAACACTGAGCGTCTGGATGTAGAAGGCGTGAAAAAAGTTCTGTTGAATCTGGAATACATTCAGGAGCAACTCGATGCTTAAGGTCATGACACTGGTCGGTACGCGACCAGAACTTATCAAGATGAGTCGCGTCATTGCCGAGCTCGATAAGCAGGTTAATCACGTGTTGGTTCACTCGGGCCAGAACTACGACTTCGAATTGAATCAGGTTTTTTTTGATGATCTCGAAATTCGCAAGCCTGATTACTTCCTGGGGGCTGCTGGCGATACCGCAGCCAAGACCATCGCCGAAGTGATTTCCAAGGCGGACGAAGTGTTTGAGGCGGAAAAGCCCGATGCGCTGCTTCTCTACGGAGATACCAATACCTGTCTGGCCGTCATTGCCGCCAAGCGCCGCAAGATTCCGGTATTCCACATGGAAGCCGGCAACCGCTGCTTTGATCAGCGCGTCCCTGAAGAACTGAATCGCAAGGTGCTCGATCACCTCAGCGATATCAATATGGTCCTCACCGAGCATGCCCGGCGTTACCTGATCGCTGAAGGGATTCGTCCTGAAACCATCATCAAGACCGGATCGCACATGGAGGAGGTACTCGACTATTACATGCCGAAAATTCTCACCTCCGACGTGTTGGCGCGAGAAGGCCTGGAGCAGGACAAGTTCTTCATCATCAGTGCTCACCGTGAAGAAAACGTCGATACGCCGGACAACCTGCGCGATTTGCTCAATACATTGCGAGCCCTGGCCGACAAGTACCAGTACCCGATCATCGTTTCCACGCATCCTCGTACCCGCAAGCGTCTGGAAGCGATCGGTGAGTCGCTGGACCACCCTCTGATTCGCTTCTCGAAGCCATTCGGTCTTCTCGACTACATCAAGTTGCAGATGTCGGCGTTCTGCGTGCTGTCCGATAGCGGCACCATCACCGAGGAAGCCTCTCTTCTGAATCTGCCTGCCATTACCATTCGTAATGCGCACGAACGTCCGGAAGGGATGGATGAAGGCACTCTCATCATGAGTGGCCTGAAAGTGGAGGGCGTTCTGGATGCCGTACGTGTGGTTACCAGCCAGCATGATCGCAGCCAGCGCGTAATTCCGGTCGTCAGGGATTACCAGGCGGGTCCTGTGTCGAAGCAGGTAGTTCGGGTCGTGTTGAGTTACACCGACTACATCAACCGTACTGTCTGGTCGAAATCCTGAGCGTCGTCGAGGTTTGAAAAATGCGTGTTTTATTGACAGGTGCTACGGGTTTCGTTGGTCGCGCAGTATTGGGTCGATTGGCGGCCTCTGACGATCTGGAACCGGTGGCAGCCATTCGTGGGCACGCCTTGCCTGACTGTCCGTCGCGCGTTACTACCATTCGAACCGCCGGGCTCAGTGCTGATACCGATTGGTCGCAGGCGCTGGATCAGGTGGAGGTTGTCATTCATGGCGCGGCTCGCGTTCACGTCATGAATGACACCGAGTCCGATCCGCTGGAAGCGTTTCGCAAGGTGAATGTCGAGGGCACGCTAAGCCTCGCTCGGCAGGCAGCCTCGTTGGGTGTTCGGCGGTTTGTGTTCATTAGTTCGATCAAGGTGAATGGCGAAGGTACGCCGCTGAATCAGCCTTACTTCGCCGACGCGACACCCGCGCCCGGCGATCCGTACGGCGTTTCGAAAATGGAAGCCGAACAAGGGCTGCGCGAAATTGCGAGCGCTTCGGGGATGGAGGTGGTGATCATCCGTCCGGTGCTGGTTTATGGCCCGGGTGTAAGAGCCAACTTTCTGAACATGATGCGTTGGCTGGACAAGGGAATCCCCTTGCCGTTCGGTGCTATCCATAATCGACGCAGCCTGGTCGCGCTGCAGAATCTTGCGGATTTGATCGTGACCTGTATCCGTCATCCGGCCGCGGCCAATCAGACCTTTCTCGTCAGCGATGGCGAGGATTTGTCCACGACACAATTGTTGACGCGGATGGCACAGGCATTGGGTAAGCCTGCACGCCTGTTACCTGTGCCAAGCGTGTTGCTTGAGCGAGGGGCGCAGCTTCTGGGCAAGCAGGCTTTGTCGCAGCGTCTGTGCGGATCGTTGCAAGTCGATATAAGTAAGACTCGAGAATTGCTGGGCTGGACTCCGCCGGTCAGCGTCGATGAGGCGCTTGTGTCGGCTGCCAACTACTACAAGGAAAGGCAGCGCTAAGCTGGCTTATGACAATGCCAGTCCAATTGCTGAATTGGTTGTGGCTGTTTCAGGAAGTTGACCTTTGAACACAATATGGTTGTTGGCGTTGGTGGTGGGTGTTTCATTTTTGGGCACCGGTGCATTGCGCAAGTACGCGTTGGCACGCAGCCTGATAGATGTTCCAAATGCGCGTAGCTCACATTCCGTCCCGACCCCTCGGGGTGGTGGTGTTGCTATTGTTCTGAGCTTTCTGATTGCGCTGCCCATCCTGGCGTGGACAGATGCAGTCGCCTGGCCGATGGTGTTGGCTCTGTTGGGGGCTGGCGGCTGGATCGCGATCATTGGTTTTCTTGACGATCACGGGCATATTGCCGCGCGTTGGCGCCTGCTTGCGCATTTCGGCGGTGCGCTCTGGGCACTGTTCTGGATTGGGGGGATGGCACCGATAAATCTGTTCGGTTTCGAGTTCAGTCTCGGCTGGTTCGGATATGTCATTGCAGCGTTTTATCTGGTCTGGATGCTCAACCTCTACAACTTCATGGACGGCATCGATGGCTTGGCCAGCGTCGAGGCAATTTGCGCCTGTGTCGGTGCTTGTCTGGTCTACTGGATTGCAGGTCACGCCAGCCTTGCCATCGCTCCGCTTGTATTGGCCGCGGCCGTTTTGGGTTTCCTTATCTGGAATTTCCCGCCAGCGAAGATTTTCATGGGCGATGCCGGCAGTGGTTTTCTGGGTATCGTGCTGGCGGTGATGTCGCTTCATGCAGCCTGGACCAATCCACTGTTTCTGTGGGCCTGGCTCATTTTGTTGGGCGTCTTCATTGTTGATGCGACCTTCACCCTCATTCGTCGGCTTTTGCGAGGGGATAAGGTTTATGAAGCCCATCGCAGCCATGGATACCAGTATGCTTCACGACAATTTGGCAGCCATCGGCTGGTCACGCTGGCAATCGCAGCGATCAATTTGTTGTGGTTAGTACCAGTGGCTATATTGGTCGTCATGCAATATCTCGATGGTGCGGCAGGACTGGTCCTGGCCTACGTACCACTGGTTTTGCTGGCTTTCAAGTTTCACGCAGGCGAGTTGGAAATTACCGGCAAGGCGTAATGGCCGCATTGATTTTTGAGTATTGCTTTGTCGGCAAGTGAGTTACCGAAAGCTGTGGTTGCTGTATCAATGCTGGGAGCTTCGAGAGGTGTTTAAAGGGGTTATGGATAAGATTCGGGCAAAGTTGTTAAGTCTGCCAAGACGACATAAGCGCATTCTGCAGGTCCTGACTGATATTTCGTTGGTCTGGTTTGCCCTGTGGATGGCGTTTGTCGTGCGTCTCGGGTTGGACGAATTGGTCAACCCGTTCACTCAACACGTCTGGTTTTTTGTCAGTGCACCGGTCATCGCCATTCCTCTTTTCGTTCGCTTTGGCATGTACCGTGCCGTCATGCGTTACTTTGGAAATGACGCGCTCATAGCCATTATCAAGGCGGTGACACTGTCGTCCTTGATTCTTGGCGTTGTGGTGTACTGGTACAGCAATCATCAAAATGTGGTTCCGCGTTCGATCATTTTCAACTATTGGTGGTTGAGCCTGATCATGATCGGCGGGCTGCGCCTGGCCATGCGTCAGTACTTTATGGGTGACTGGTTCAGTGCTGCCCAGCACGTCCCGTTCACCAGCCGGGATGACGGCCTGCCGAAAGTGGCTATTTACGGCGCGGGGGCGGCGGGTAATCAACTCGTTACCGCCTTGCGCATGGGGCGTGTCATGCGGCCTGTGGCTTTTATCGATGACGATTGTGGAATCGCCGATCGGGTGATCTCCGGATTGCAGGTGTACAAGCCCAAGCACATCCAGCAGATGATCGATAACACTGGCGCTCAGGAAATTCTCCTGGCCATTCCCTCGTCCAACCGTGGACGCCGTCGTGAGATTCTCGGGTTTCTCGAAGGCTTTCCACTGCACGTTCGAAGCGTCCCGGGCTTCATGGACCTGGCCAGTGGCCGGGTCAAGGTCGATGATATCCAGGAAGTGGACATCGCCGACCTGCTCGGGCGTGACGCAGTCCCGGCCGAGGCTGATTTGCTCGAGCATTGCATCACGGGGCAGTCAGTGTTGGTCACGGGCGCCGGGGGATCCATTGGCTCGGAGCTGTGCCGGCAAATCCTGGCGCTGCGCCCAACGACGCTTCTACTGTTTGAACACAGTGAGTTCAACCTTTACTCCATCTTGTCCGAGTTGGAGCAGCGGGTCGCTCGAGAGTCGCTGTCCATCCGTCTTTTGCCGATTCTCGGGTCGGTTCGTAACTCGGACAAGTTGCTGGATGTCATGAAAACCTGGCGAGTAGACACGGTGTATCATGCCGCCGCCTACAAGCATGTCCCCATGGTCGAACACAACATTGCCGAAGGTGTGCTCAATAATGTGATAGGCACGCTTAATACGGCCCAGGCTGCGCTTCAGGCAGGAGTTGCCAACTTTGTCTTGATTTCGACGGACAAGGCCGTGCGACCAACCAATGTCATGGGTAGCACCAAGCGCCTTGCCGAGTTGACGTTGCAAGCGCTGAGTCGTGAACTGGCTCCTGTGTTGTTCGGTGATACGAGCAATGTTTCGCGTGTGAATAAAACGCGTTTCACGATGGTGCGTTTTGGTAATGTCCTGGGATCGTCGGGTTCGGTGATTCCTCTGTTTCACAAACAGATCAAGTCGGGTGGTCCGCTGACCGTTACGCATCCGAAGATCACTCGATACTTCATGACCATCCCCGAAGCGGCACAGTTGGTGATACAGGCGGGCTCCATGGGGCAGGGCGGTGATGTTTTCGTCCTCGACATGGGCGAACCCGTGAGGATCGTCGAACTGGCCGAGAAGATGATCCATTTGTCTGGCCTGAGCGTGCGCTCGGAAAAGAACCTGCATGGCGACATCGCCATCGAGTTCACTGGTTTGCGTCCGGGTGAGAAGCTCTACGAAGAGCTTCTGATTGGTGACAACGTGGCGGCTACTCAGCACCCGATGATCATGACGGCCAACGAGGATCATCTGTCCTGGGATGTGCTGAAGGTCAAGTTGGCCGAGTTGCTTGCTGCGGTGGATCAGGATGACTATGCGCGCGTCCGTCAGTTGTTGCGCGATACGGTCAGCGGCTATACCCCGGATGGTGAGATTGTCGACTGGATCTACCAGCAGCGCCGCCTGGAACCCTGATTGTTTCATATCCGGTAACGTACACATTTTTGACAGTCCAATTCCATAGCCTAAGTTTGGAGAGCAGCTTCGGAAAAGCTGCTTTCTCAAACGACGGCATGGAGCTTCACTTATGCGTACAAGCAGTTTCCATTCTCTGATTTTCGCCCTTCTCGCCAGCATCTCACTTGTGGCCACCGCCGCACCTGTCAATACGCCCGAGGTGAAGGGCGCACCTTTGGTGCAGGATGTAGCCGCCAAGGCGCAATCCGGCAAAGTCGATCTCAATAGTGCTGACGCATCTACGCTACAACGTGAGTTGATTGGAGTGGGCGAGGCCAAAGCCAAAGCGATTGTTGCTTATCGTGAAAGCAATGGTGCGTTTGCGTCAGTTGAAGAATTGCTGGAAGTGAAGGGTATCGGCAAGACGATTCTGGATAGAAACCGCGACAGGATCGAAATGAACTGAGGTGTGATTGAACGACAAAGGCCGATCATTGATCGGCCTTTTTGGTCTTTGTTATTGTCGCTCAGGCGAACTCAGGCAAAGTACAGGTCAGCATTGTTCAGCAAGGTTGTCTGGCCAAGCAGCGTGATATTGCCACCGTGAGCGCCATCGCCAGCAGTGTCGAACGTCACAACCAGCCCATTGTCTTGCAGCGTTTGCGTCACGTTCTTGGTAGTCGTCCAGCCGTAGATATACAGGGTGTCTTCACCTTGTTTGAAATCCTGGATGGTGTCTGTGCCCGAGCCTGCGGTGAATACGAAGACGTCCCGTCCTTTTCCACCCGTCAGCAGGTCGTTGCCGGTGCCGCCAACGATGAAGTCGCTGCCGTTTCCGCCAGCCAATGTGTCATTGCCATCTTGACCGTACAGCGAGCAATTGGCATCCGAGTGAGACTGGATGATGTCATTGCCACTGTTCAATCCGGTGGTACTGCCAGCCAGCTCTGCGCCAAGGGTACCGGTGTAGAGGATTTTGTCTGCCGCATTGCCACCGTAGATTTTTTCGGCGTACCCGGAGCCAGGGTTGCCAGCAACGGCAGTCGTATTGAAGCCTTTGAGTGGATCGGCGTTGAAAACAAATGTAGCGTCTTTGGCGGTGAGCAGTGTCGTACGGCCTTCGATCAACATCCCGCCATCAAAACGTGAGTCGCCATCTGTGTCATAGCGAAGATAGACACCGTCCGCGGTTACTTTCTGGTCGACCCTGAAGTTGAACTCTTTTTCCGACATTTGCGTACGACCCGAACCACCGGTGCCGGCAACGCCAAGGAAAACCAGTTGGTCGGCCCCTACGCCGAAACTGTCGATGGTGTCGTTGAAGCCGTCGCCCTTCGAAAACGCGTACTGGTCTGCACCGTAACCGCCAGACATGTAGTCATCACCAGTGCCGCCGACCAGAAGATCTGCCAATTGCCCGCCAATGAGGATGTCATTGCCTTCATTACCGTACAGTTGACCACCGGAAAAACGTAGCGCGAGCGTGTCATCGCCCGTTCCACCGACGAGCGTGGCGAACACCGGGCTGAGTGAGCTGCCATCATATGAAATGAAGTCAGCGCTCGAAGTGCCCGTGATCGAGGCTCTTCCATTGTTGGTGACGGCGTCGCTATCGGTGAAATGCGTGGAGACCAGGTCGTTAATACCGCTGTCTACCGTATAGTCAAATACTCCGCTCAGAGAGTTGGCAATGCTGTCCAGCAAGGTATCGCTCAGGCTGTCGTTGCTGGTATAGAGCTTATGTTCGGTAGTAATAATTTGCGCTGCATAGAGATTAGCCAGGCGCAAGGCTTCTGCGCCTGTTTCTGTCCATCCGGATTCAGTTGCATTGTTCGGGATGAAATACTCAATGTCGTCTGCGTTCATCATGTCTTTGACACCGACACGCTCGCCCGTGCGAACGTCGGTGTAATAGACGTTATAGTCCGCGTCCTGAATTTCCCATTTGTTGGTAGTTGTATTGAAAATTTCAAGGTACGTATGTCCCTGAAAGAATCCCTGGGAGTCTGAATACGTCCAGATGGTACGTTTTTGCAGGCCAAGCTCCGCGCACAGGCCGCTGAATACGTTAACCATATTGCCGCACAGAAGTTCTGCGCGTTCGGCAGTCGGGTCGCCTGTGACGGTTTTGTAAATTTGCTCGGCGGTATAGAAGGGGTCATTGCCGTGGGCAGCCCACCAGGCACCATCCGAGTGAGTTGTATTGTTGGCCAATAGTTCGCGGGCGACGTCTTGCAGCAACGCGCCGGTTGCAGCCGCTTCTTGCCGGACGATATTGGCGAGTAAAGAAAAATAATTGATCAAAAGTGACTCCATATTGATTGGGTGGCCGCTCCCGATATCCAAATCGTTCTGCAAACGACGTTGCTGGCCAAAATTTGACATATGTTACAGTTCTTTGGCCGGTATGTTAAAGAACCATTATCAACCATAGCGGAATTATAAGTCGTCAGGGAGTAAGGACCAGCGCTGCTCGTCGACTGCATTGCGCTGCCAGGATACTGGCGATTTCATTCTGCAAGCAGTGCTCAGGTGATACACTCGCGCGCCCCGCAATCCCCGATCAATACATTAGGTTGTCAGTTCCGAGATGATACGCAGTACACCCGAAAACAGCTTGCAGGTAGCCCTGAGGGCCTGCAGGGACAGTTTCATGTCGGTGGGTTTTTTCAGCCTTTTCATCAACGCTCTGATGTTGGTCCCGACCTTCTACATGCTTCAGGTCTACGGACGGGTAGTCACGGGCGGCAGCCTGACGACGCTGGCCATGTTGACCATTATTCTGACCGTTCTGCTCGTGACGATGGGCGTGCTGGAGTGGGTGCGCTCGCGGATCATGGTTCGAGTCAGTACCAGGCTCGACGTGTTGCTTGGCCGGGATGTTTACCGGGCCAGTTTCAAGCGGGCTCTGGACAGCGGTGGCCAGGATGCATCGGCCCAGTCGCTGAGCGATCTGACCGGGTTGCGCCAATTCTTGTCCGGGAACGGTCTTTTCGCGTTTTTTGATGCGCCATGGCTGCCGATTTATATCGCGGTGCTATTCCTGTTTCACCCCTGGTATGGCTGGACGGCAATCGGTTGTGCGGTGATTCTGCTGGCGTTGGCCTGTATCAATGAGCAGTCCACGGGCAAAGTCCTTGCAGAGGCCAACAGACAGAGCATTGTCGCGAAGCTGCAAACCAACAAGAATTTGCGCAATGCCGAAGTGATCGAGTCCATGGGCATGCTGGATTCCCTCATGTCACGCTGGAGTCTGCAGTACAAGAAAGTACTGCTGTTGCAATCGCGAGCGAGCGATCGCAGTGGGATCATCACGTCGATATCAAAAACTTTCCGTCTGCTTGTTCAATCGCTGATTCTCGGTCTTGGTGCTTATCTGGCGGTCAGCCATGAGATCAACCCCGGGCTGGTGATCGCAGGTTCCGTGCTGTTGGGTCGAGCGTTGGCTCCGCTGGACTTGATGATCGGCAGTTGGAAAGGATTCATCGCTGCCCGTTCACAATACGCGCGTCTGAACAGCATTCTCGACCAGCAAAATGCCGAACCCGAGCGTATGCAATTGCCCGCTCCAATCGGTCATGTGACGGTGGAAAACCTCACCCTGGGTGCTCCTGGGGCAAAGACTCCAATCATCAGAGGTATCGGTTTCAACGCACCGGCAGGTGCGATGATTGGTGTCGTCGGCCCAAGTGCGTCGGGCAAGTCGACGCTCGGCAAGGCCCTGGTGGGTGTGTGGAAGCCGCAGCATGGCGTAGTCCGTCTGGATGCTGCCGATATTGCCACTTGGGACAAAAGCCAATTGGGGCCGCACCTGGGGTATTTGCCCCAAGACATTGAGTTGTTCGAAGGCACCATCAGCGACAACATCGCGCGTTTTGGTGTCGTAGATCCGGAAAAAGTAGTGCTGGCGGCCAGGATCGCCAGTGTCCACGAAATGATTCTGATGCTTCCCAATGGCTACGACACGGTCATCGGCGAGGGGGGCATCAATCTATCGGGTGGGCAGCGGCAGCGTATCGGATTGGCCCGGGCAATCTATGGCAGCCCGAGACTTATTGTGCTCGATGAGCCGAACGCTCATCTGGACGAGGTCGGCGAGCGAGCGTTGGCGTTGGCGTTGCAGCAGATAAAACTCACCGGGGCAACGGTTTTCGTAATCGCCCACCGGACCTCGATTTTGGCCCAACTCGACCGGTTGCTGGTGATGAACGCCGGCACGATCAGTTTGTATGGCCCGCGGGATCAGGTCCTTGCGCAACTCAATGCGCATCAATTGCCCGCCCAGCAAAAGCCTGTTGCAAGGGCAGCCACAGACGTCGCTTCGACCGAAGTTTGACAGGAAGCAATCGATGAACCGTACGCTCACTACTCCTGCCGACACTTTCGCGGATCTGCCCACGTCTGACAGATCCGTACGCCGCAAAGGATTTCTCATTGTATTCGTGACCTTCGGCCTGTTTGGCGGATGGGCGGCGTTTGCTCCGCTCGACGGCGCGGCTTTCGCGCCGGGCGTCGTTACTGTGCAAACGTATCGCAAGACGGTGCAGCATCTCGAGGGCGGCATCGTCAAGGACCTGCTTGCCCATGATGGCGATGTGGTGAAAAAAGGTGACCCGATCATCGTGCTCGATGACGCTCAACTGCGCGCCGAGTACGAGATGACTCGCAGCCAGCTGATCGCTGCCAGGACAATGGAAGCGCGCCTGCTCGCCGAGCGGGATGACCTGCCGGTGATCGCCTTCCCGAACGATCTCAATTCCGATAGTCAGCGCAGTGCCGAGGCACGGTACGGCGAGACTCAGGTGTTCAACGCACGGCGTAACTCGCGGCTTGGACAAATCGCGGTCCTGCAAGAGCGTATTGGTCAGCTGAATCAGCAAATCAAGGGAACCGACACCATGATCGGTACCAAGACCAGCTTGCAGGAGTCCTATAGCGGCGAAATTGCCGAACTGAAGGAGTTGCTGGCCCAGGGGTTTGTCGATAAACAGCGGATGCTGGAGCAGGCGCGCAAGTTGGACCTGCTCAAGTCTGAAGTGGCGGATCACCGCTCGACAAACATCAAGACCAGGTTGCAGATCAACGAAACCCAGTTGCAGATCCTGCAGATCGACAAGGACTTCAACGCGGACGTTACCAAGCAGTTGGCAGAGACCCAGACCAAGGCCTACGACCTGCAGGAAAAAGCCGCGGCGCTGGAAGATCGCCTGAGCAGGGTGGTTATCCGCGCTCCGGAAGACGGGATGGTGATTGGCATGACGGTTCACACCATCGGTGGCGTTGTACGCCCCGCCACCCCGCTGCTGGATATCGTTCCATCGGTTTCCGATCTAGTGGTCGAGGCGCAGGTCTCGCCCAATGACATCGATCGAATCGCGATCGGCAGGTTGGCGGACATTCGCTTCAACGCCTTCAACACGGCCACGACACCGGTCATCGAAGGTCGGGTGACGAGTGTGTCCGGCGACCGCTTGATCAACGAGAAAACCAGTGCGCCGTATTACCTGGCCCGGATCAGCGTGACTCAGGAAGGGGCGCGCAAACTGGGGGATCGCAAGCTGTTGGCGGGTATGCCGGCAGAGGTGTTGATCAACACCGGAGAGCGCACCATGCTGCAGTACTTGATGCAGCCGGCACGTAACGTTATCGCCCAGTCGATGATCGAGGAGTGATCGTGCGTCTGTTTCCTTGCCTGGTGTTGGGTTCGATGGCTTTGCCTGTCCACGCCGCCGAAGCGCCCGTCCCCCGGTCCGCCATCACGACACCGCCGACGTCATCGGTCAGCAAGCAGAACTACTCGGTCGACTTGATGCAGTTGTACCGCGAGTCACGCCTGGAAGATCCTCGGGTGATTGCTTCTTACTCCAAGGCTCAATCCGGAGTCGAACAGCAAAACCAGGCGTTTGGCAGTCTGTTGCCTTCTGTGACGGCTAACGCCGGTTTCAACCGGATCAAACAGACCAACCTGCAAATCGACCAGGCCTACGACAGCCGCAATTACTCGGTGGGGTTGACCCAGCCTTTGTATAACAAGGCTGCCTGGGAGAACTACCAGCACTTCAAAAGCCTGGCGAAGCAGGCGGACTCCGAATCGAAGGAGGCTCAGGCCGAGGCCACGGTGGACCTTGCACAGCGTTACTTCGCTGCGCTGGCTGCCGATGATGAGCTTGAATTGGTGCAGGCCGAACGCAGGGCTACCCAGAAAAACCTCGACAGGGTCAGTGCGCTCTACAGCAAGCAGTTGGCAATGGTGACCGACATGCTCGACCTCCAGGCTCGAGTCGATTCGCTGGCTGCCCAGGAAGTCGATGCGCGGAACCAGTCCAGTCTGAGCCGTGTTGCGTTGTCGGAAATTATCGGACGGCCGGTCAAAGAGAAACTGAGCCGTGTGCGTAATGACGTCGAATTACAGGTGTCCGCCGAAAGCCTGGACAGTTGGGTGAATTTGGCGATCGCCGAAAATCCGGCGATCAAGGCCAGTGAAAGTGCCCAGGAGGCTGCCGAAGCTGCCCTGCGCGCCGGCAAGGGCGGGCACTATCCCACGGTCAATCTGAACCTGAGCGCTCAACAGACCAACGAGGGTTACAACAATTCGTTGACGCCGCAGACCGACAGCTATGTCGCAGGTGTGGGGGTACAGATCCCGATCTATAGCGGTGGCGCGACGTCCGCGCGGGTAAGGCAGTTGTATCAGGATCAGCTCACCGCAGAACAGCAATTGGTGGCGACGCGTCGTCAGGTGGTCAAGGAAACGACCAACGCGTATTTGACTGCTGACTCAAGCGTGGAAAAGATTCATGCCAATCGCAATGCATTGGCTTCGGCCGAACAATCGCGCATTGCAGCAGAAAAGGCATTCACCTACGGCGTGGTCAATGCCGTGGATGTATTGACGGCGGTGCAGAACGAGTTCGCGGCACGTCGCGATCTGCTCAAGACTCAGTATGACTTTATAACCAACCTTTTTATCCTGAATCGTTGGGCCGGAAAGTTGTCGGAAGAAAGTGTCGAGAACGTCAATGTCTGGTTGAGTGGGAATGATCAAGCGATCACTTCACCAGAAACGCTACACAATTAAGCTGTCACCCGTTAACCGTTCATTGCGTATCACGTTTTCGACAAGTCAGGTCGTGATAACGCGATATGGATTTTCGGGGTGGTAAAGGCGGGTACTGGAACAACAGGTCAAGTCGGGCTGCGCTTGCAGGGCAAGCGCAGCCATTGATGATTAACGGCGAGTCGACTGCATTGAAAGCAGGGCGCGACGAAGAATGGCGACACCCACGCCGAGTATGAATCCAAAGATCAGGCCAAATCCGACGATCAGGGCTTTCTTCGGTTTAATCGGCGCTTGAGGTGCTGTCGCATCTTTATCAACTTGAACCAGGTTGAACTGATCGAAATTTACACTCAGCTGTTTCAAGTGAGTCAACTCACCGCGAATATCTGCGAAGTCCTTGAGGAACAGTTCAGGATTGTCCCGCTCTTTGAGCAGAGCCGCTTCGCGGTTGGTAGCCAGCAGGCTGAGTTCTTTTTGAATTTCATCGATACGCGGCTCGGTGAAGTCATCGGAAGTACGAGTTACCAGGGTCGCGCGTTCTGCTTCGAGTGCCGCCTGGCCCAGGAAGTACAGCGGAATTTTCTGATTGTTGACTTCTGTGCGAATCATGTTGCCCTGATGTGCCTGCTCCCCATCTCCAAGCGCCGAAGGCGTGGTGGGTTTTACAATGCCGAGTTTCTTGGCGATGACAATGGCTTCATCAAGCTCTTTGATGCGGTTTTGTCTGCGGCTTTGCAGTTGTTGACGCAGTGCTTTGAGTTCGTCCTGGAGCGTTTGTTTTTTTAACTTGTCTTTTTCCAGCAAGTGGGCAATTTTTGAGTCTTTTTCCGCATCATAGGAGGATTTTTTCGACTCCAACTTCTTTTCCACATTTTCGATGCGGTTGGCGATCAGGGTTTTCAGGTTTGCGGCCACTTTTTCTTTTTCGGCTTTAACGACGAAGTCGGTAAAGGCTTTCAAGATGCCTACACCATCCACACCTTGAGGATATCTGAGGCTAAGGCCAACGGCTTCGGTAAGGCTGGAGCTTTTCTTGGGGTCGACTTTTTCCAGCGAAAATGCTCTTTCGTTGAATTTCTCAAATGTAGTTTCAATGGATTGTCCTGGCGCCTGCAATGGCGCAAGGAACTGTGGGTTGGCCTGGAAGAACTTCAGGCGAACATCATAAGATTGCATCGATGAGCCAACGATATTCAGCGCATCACTTGGCAGTATTTTGTAAAGTCCGGACTCATTCAACTCGTCCAGATCTGCCAGTGGTACAGGCCGAACAAAAGTTTCAACTTCATATTCCGGTGTTGCCAATAGGGCATAACCAATAGCGGCGGTAACAGTCAGTGCAGTAAACAGTAAAACAATCGCCCGTTGGCTCCAGAGGCTACCAATAAGCTCCTTTACTTCAGTAACTTCATTTCCCGGGGTGTTGATTGTATTTACTGGAATGTTCATTACGCGCTCTGAAAGTTTGGATAGACGCTCCCAAGTGTTTCTGGAAAATTATCGTCATCCAGGTTGAAAAGATTTACATCTGGTTAAAATTTTTTGGATTTTCCTGCATTTGTTACCAAACAGCAAGGGTGAGAAAGGGTCGCAGATGCAAACGGAGGGGGTCAGAAATCGCTTCGATGGCACCAGGGACTGGTTCGACGTAGTGAAAGTGGTCTGTTTGTCCACCCCACCGTTTATCGGTTAGCCCGCAGTACCGTTCATTCCATCGCTCAGGTTCAACGCGGTTCCGTGTTCACTCAGGGTCTAATCTCATACTGACCGGGCCACTGGCGAGGGCCGACCGGTTTTTGGGATTAAAAAATTACGACCATCATATTGTCTTTTGATTATGCCTATAATATAAAGGCTTGGCGCCGTAGTGCTTTGGCGCCAGTCGTCTTTCAGCATCCTTCAGGAGCACCGTCATGAGTTCAGTTCAGTCCCAGGGTACGGCCGTTGTCACCGGCGCTTCGTCCGGTATCGGGGCGGTTTACGCCGAGCGGTTCGCGGCCCGTGGTTTTGATTTGTTGCTGGTGGCTCGCGACGAGCAGCGACTGGAGGCGGCAGCAAGCAAGCTACGCTCAGAGCATGGGGTCAAGGTTGAAGTGCTGAAGGCGGACCTGACCGAGAAGGCAGACGTGCTGCGGCTCGAACAGCGCCTACGCAGCGACTCGAGCATCAGTCTGCTGCTCAACAACGCCGGCGTAGCGGCGGACGGCCTGTTAGCCAATGCCGATACCGATCAACTGGAGCGAATGATTCAGTTGAATATCACCGCTGTCACGCGGTTGGCCTCGGCGGCCGCGGCCAGTTTTACCAGGGCCGGGCGCGGCACGATCATCAATATTGCATCGGTGGTGGCGTTGTTTCCGGAGCGTTTCAACGCAACGTACAGCGCCAGCAAGGCCTATGTGTTGAGTTTGACTCAATCATTGAGCGCCGAGCTGGACGGCACCGGGGTGAAGATCCAGGCGGTGTTGCCCGGTGTGACACGCACCGAGATCTGGGAGCGCTCTGGCATCGATGCGTCACAGATTCCCGCGGACATGGTGATGGAGGCGGGTGAGATGGTCGATGCAGCGTTGTCGGGTCTGGATCAGGGTGAATTGATCACTATTCCTTCATTGCCCGATGTGGCGGATTGGGATGCGTTCGTGGCGGCGCGTCATGTGATGGCGCCTAACCTTTCCAAAAGCAAGGCCGCTGCCCGTTATCGGTAAGCGCCATCAATCGGCTTGAGGTACGTGTTGTATGAGTGATCGTCGCGTTGTCGTAACAGGTATGGGCCTGGTGTCGCCGCTCGGGAGCGGTGTCGAAGCGGTCTGGGAACGGCTGCTGGCCGGGCGTTCCGGGCTGCGCAATCTGCCGGACGAGGTGGTGGCCGATCTGCCGGCCAAGGTCGGCGGCGCGGTGCCCGGGCTGGCTGATGATCCGCAAGCGGGGTTCGATCCGGACCGGGCAACCCCGCCCAAGGAACAGAAGAAAATGGACCGCTTCATTCTGTTCGCCATGGAAGCTGCGCGACAGGCGCTTGAGCAGGCGGGCTGGCAAGCACTGGACGCCAATGCCCAGGAGCGCACGGCTACCATCATCGGTTCCGGTGTGGGTGGTTTCGGCGCGATTGCCGATGCGGTGCGCACCACCGATAGCCGTGGCCCGAGACGTTTGTCTCCATTCACTATCCCGTCCTTTCTGGTCAACCTCGCGGCAGGTCATGTGTCGATCGAGCATGGCTTCAAGGGGCCATTGGGCGCACCGGTCACGGCATGCGCTGCCGGAGTTCAGGCAATTGGCGACGCAGCGCGGCTGATTCGCGCGGGTGAGGCGGATATCGCCGTGTGCGGCGGCGCGGAAGCGGCGATCGATCGGGTCAGCCTTGCCGGGTTCGCGGCTGCTCGCGCCTTGTCCAGCGCTTACAACGAAACGCCAGAGCGCGCTTCGCGACCTTTCGACAGTGGGCGCGATGGCTTTGTCATGGGAGAAGGGGCCGGGCTGCTGGTCATCGAGTCTCTGGACCATGCGCTGGCTCGCGGCGCTCAACCACTGGCGGAGCTGGTCGGCTACGGCACCAGTGCCGATGCCTATCATCTGACCGCCGGCCCCGAGGATGGCAGCGGTGCCCGGCGAGCGATGTCGTTGGCATTGGCACAAGCAGGTGTGTCACCGGCTCAGGTCCAGCATCTGAATGCTCATGCCACCTCGACTCCGGTGGGGGATATGGGGGAGTTGGCGGCGATCAAGGCATTGTTCGGGGCGCAAAATGGTATCGCTGTGACCTCCACCAAGTCGGCGACCGGGCATTTGCTCGGCGCAGCGGGAGGGCTCGAAGCGATCTTCACATTGCTGGCGATCCGCGACCAGATCGTGCCGGCGACGCTCAATTTCGAGAATCCGGACCCTGCCACTGAAGGCGTGGACATCGTTCATGGCAACGCGCGGCCGATGGCCATCGAGTACGCGTTATCCAACGGCTTCGGATTTGGCGGGGTCAATGCCAGTGTGCTGTTCAAGCGTTGGCAGGGTTAATCCTGTGAGCGTTTGAGGTGTTCGCGTGTGACGTCGAGAATCCGTTGGGCAAACTCGGCGTCTGCAACGCTGCGCGATAACAGCAAGGCGCCGACCAGCGTCGACATGATGACGATGCTGCGGTCGGCGGCGTGCTCACCGTCAAGGGTGTGCTGGATCTGATCGAGTCGCGCCTGGAGCACGACATCGCTGGTTGGACTCGGTTGGCCGCGCAGCCCCAGTTCAGAAGAAATGGTCAGCAGCGGACAGCCCTCGTGAGGTGAGGTTTGATGCCATTCGGACAGGTAGGTGTCGATGAAGGCTTCGAGTGGACGTTCCTCGGCGAAGATTTGCGCGCACAATCCGTCGACTTGAGCACCAGCCTCTTGCAAGGCTTTTTCGACCAGTTCGTCCTTGGACTTGAAGTGCGAGTAGAAGCCACCGTGGGTCAAGCCCAGTGCTTTCATCAGGGGTTGCAGCCCGGTTGCGCCGATGCCATCGCGTCGAAAGCGCGCTGAAGCTTCCTTGATTATGCGTTGGTGGGTCTGGGCTTTATGGTCCTGCGAGTAACGCATCTGATATCTCCGCATCAATGCGGCCCATATTAACCAATGAAAATTGCATGGTGACTGTACTTCTACTTCTAAAACACATGCAGATGCTTCGATATGGGTACAAAGCGGCATGATTTCAGGCGTTTTTCACACAAAGACAAACCCCGCCGTTCGGGGCGGGGTTTTCGGTCAGCGGTCCTGCGCTTCCTTGGCGTCCATTTCCGCATTGCGTTCGGCGACGCGTTTACGTTGCTCTTCGGTCAATTCGACCTTGTTGGCGGTGTCGCGCAGCAGCATCAGGCCACCAACGATCGAGCCGATGGCAACGACCAGAATCAACCAGGCATACCAGGGCATGGGGCTCTCCTTGAAAAACTGACGGTTTGGCGAGGGGTTCGCCAACCGATCGTGCATACCACTTTGAGTGATGGGGTTTAATCGCAGTTCCATCGTTATCCCCCATTCCATGCCTGTGTTCAAGGTTCACTCGAACGCCGCGCAGATCCGGCATTTCAATGCCAGTGCGGGCAGCGGCGATACTCAGGATTGTTCAGTCAGGCACTCGCGCAGCGCTGTTCGCCAGTCAGGTTGACTGACGCCCCAGTCGCGCAGCAAGCGACTGCAATCGAGCCGCGAGTTGAGCGGCCGGGCGGCGGGAGTGGGGTAGTCGCTGGACGGGATCGCAAACAGGTCGGCGCAGGGCATGCCCTGTTGTCGCAGTGCTTCGCCGATTGCCTGGGCGAAGCCAAACCAGGAGGTCTCCCCTTGAGCGGTCAGGTGATAAGTACCCCAGTTGGCCACTTCGTTCGCCTGCCAGTGTTCAATCAAGGCAAGGGTGCTGTTGGCGATTGTGCCGGCCCAGGTGGGGGCTCCGATTTGGTCGGCGACTACACGCAACTGCGGTTTCTCTTGCAGCAAACGTTGCATCGTCAGCAGAAAGTTACGGCCATGAGTTGAATAGACCCAACTGGTACGCAGGATCAGGTGTTTACCGTGCACGTCCCTGATGGCTTGCTCACCGGCCAGCTTGCTCTTGCCATACACCCCGAGCGGGTTGGGTGTGTCGTCCTCGTTGTAAGGCGCGGCTTTCGTCCCGTCGAATACGTAGTCCGTGGAGTAATGTATCAACGGAATGTCGAGAGCCAGCGCTTCTTCGGCCAGTATGCCGGGCGCTACGGCGTTAATGGCAAAGGCGGATTGCGGTTCGATTTCTGCCAGATCAACCGCCGTGTGGGCTGCGGCGTTGATGATCAGATCAGGCCGGACGTTTTGCACCTGACGGCGAATCTGATCGGGTTGCGCGAGATCGAGCTGGTCGCGACCCAGTACGATCAGTTCGCCGACAGCCCCCAGTCGCCGTTGCAACTCATGTGAAACCTGACCGTGCCGGCCATTGATGAGTACTTTCATGGGAGTAGTCCGATCTTGTCGCCGGACAAATCGGGCAGGCACAGGTTCATTGCTCTTCCCCTGCCAGTTTGGCCAGGTACTGGCCATATCCGGTCTTGCCGAAGTACCGGGCGCGCTCAAGCAACCGATCGCGGTCGATCCAGCCATTTTCATAGGCTATTTCTTCGAGGCAGGCGACTTTGAGGCCCTGGCGGTGTTCGATGGTCTGCACGTACTGAGAGGCTTCGAGCAAGCTGTCGTGGGTGCCGGTGTCGAGCCAGGCGAAGCCTCGACCAAATCGCTCGACCTGCAGATCGCCACGTTGCAGATAGGCATTGTTGACGTCGGTGATTTCCAGTTCGCCGCGTGGCGATGGCTTCACCGCCTTGGCGATCTCGATCACATCGTTGTCATAGAAATACAGGCCGGTAACGGCATAACTGGATTTCGGCTTTTTCGGCTTTTCTTCGATGGACAGCGCGCGGCCTTCGCTGTCGAAGTCGATGACGCCGAAACGCTCGGGGTCTTTGACCCAGTAACCGAACACGGTGGCGCCGGATGTGCGTTTTGCCGCGTTCTGCAGTTGTTCGCCAAAGTGCTGGCCATGGAAGATGTTGTCGCCGAGGATCAGGCACACAGGGTCATTGCCAATGAATTCTTCGCCAATCAGGAAGGCCTGGGCCAGCCCATCCGGTGATGGCTGCTCGGCAAAGCTGAAATTCACCCCGAACTGGCTGCCGTCACCCAGCAGATTGCGATACTGAGGCAGATCCTGCGGGGTGGAAATCAGCAAGATATCCTTGATGCCGGCCAGCATCAGCACCGAGATCGGATAGTAGATCATCGGCTTGTCGTAGACCGGTAGCAGCTGTTTCGACACGCCAAGCGTAATCGGGTGCAGGCGCGTGCCCGAGCCACCCGCCAAAACAATACCTTTCATCATGCGAGCAGCTCCTTGGGATTGATGGCGCCAAGGCGTTCACCTTGATAGCTGCCGTCCTGGACACGACGGCACCACTCCATGTTGTCCAGGTACCATTGAACGGTTTTGCGCAGCCCGGTTTCGAACGTCTCTTCGGGCACCCAGCCCAGTTCGCGTTCAATCTTGCCAGCGTCGATGGCGTAGCGCAGGTCATGCCCGGGACGATCCTGGACGAATGTGATCAGGTCGGCGTAATGCGCAACGCCCTCAGGCTTGTGCGGTGCCAGTTCTTCAAGCAGGGCGCAGATGCCGCGCACCACATCGATGTTCTTTTGTTCGTTGTGCCCGCCGATGTTGTAGGTCTCGCCGACGGTGCCTGTGGTCACCACCTTGAGCAGTGCCCGGGCGTGATCTTCGACGAACAGCCAGTCGCGCACTTGCAGGCCATTGCCATACACCGGCAGAGGCTTGCCGGCCAGGGCATTGAGGATGACCAGCGGAATCAGTTTCTCGGGGAAGTGGAACGGCCCGTAATTGTTCGAGCAATTGGTCAACAGCACCGGCAGGCCATAGGTTCGCTGCCAGGCGCGGACCAGGTGGTCGGACGCGGCCTTGCTGGCGGAGTAGGGCGAACTCGGTGCGTAAGGCGTGGTTTCCGTAAACAGGTCGTCGACACCGTGCAGGTCGCCGTAAACCTCGTCAGTGGAAATGTGATGAAAGCGGAAGGCGCTTCTCTCCGGCTCCGGCAGGGTTTGCCAATAGGCGCGGGCGGCTTCGAGCAGGCTGTAGGTGCCGACGATGTTGGTCTGGATGAATTCCGAGGGCCCGTCGATGGAGCGATCGACGTGGGACTCCGCTGCCAGGTGCATGATCGCGTGCGGCTGGAAACGCGCCAGCACGGCGCTGACGGTCGCCTGGTCAACAATATCGGCCTGAACGAACTCGTAGCGAGTGTCGTTGGCGATGCTGGTCAGCGATTCGAGGTTGCCGGCATACGTCAGTTTGTCCAGGTTGAGCACTTCATGCTCAGTGTGTTGGATCAGCTCGCGGACAAGGGCCGAGCCAATGAAGCCGGCTCCGCCGGTAATAAGGATACGCACGTTGGGCCAGCCTTTTTCAGTAATGCGAATGGCGGTAGCTTGCAGGCGCGAGCGGGGAGGTGCAAGCGTTCTTGACCCCATTGGGTTGCGTCGCGCCGATCAGGCGGGATTATCCATGACTTGCCGCCTTCGCTCACTACTCTCGCGCACATTTTACAGCACCCATGCGGCACCCCGGCATTTTGCCCACTGGAGCCTGCTTGCGCCCCCTGTAACCCAGGCGCAAGCCCACTCTTTACGCTTTCTTTATGCCCTGCGCGTGCCCTCGATCTCGTTCCTTTACAGCCTCCTTTCCGACAATGAATGCACTCGCGGCAATACGCCGTAACACGGAGAACTTCCATGAGCGTTCTGGACGGGGTGTCGCTGCTGCTGGCAGTGGGGCTGTTCATTTATCTGTTGGTTGCGCTGCTGCGCGCGGACCGGAACTAGGAGCGGCTATGCACAGTTATGACTATTGGCTGATCCTCGGGTTTTTCGCTCTGGTATTGGTCCCTGCGCCGTTTCTCGGGCGCTTCTACTACAGGGTGATGGAAGGACAGCGCACCTGGCTGACGCCGATTCTCGGCCCGGTCGAACGCGGTTGTTATCGTCTGGCCGGCGTCGATCCGCAGACCGAACAGAGCTGGCAGAAGTACACGCTGGCCTTGCTCGCCTTCAACCTGGCGGGCTTCCTGCTGCTGTTCGCGATCCTGTTGTTCCAGGACCACTTGCCGCTGAACCCGCAAAACCTTCCGGGCCAGGAGTGGACGCTGGCGTTCAACACCGCCGTGAGCTTCATGACCAACACCAACTGGCAGACCTACAGCGGCGAAGCGTCCCTGAGCTACTTGAGCCAGATGGTCGGCCTCACCGTGCAGAACTTCGTCAGCGCCGCCACTGGCCTGGCGGTTCTGGTTGCGTTGTGCCGCGGCATTGGTCGTAAATCCACCCAGTCCCTGGGCAACTTCTGGGTCGACATGACCCGCGCCACCCTCTACGGCCTGCTGCCGCTGTGTCTGCTGCTGGCGCTGTATCTGGTCTGGCAGGGCGTGCCGCAAACCTTCGCGCAGTATGTGAATGCGGTGACGGTTCAAGGGGTTGACCAGGTAATTCCGCTGGGGCCGGCTGCCAGCCAGATTGCGATCAAGCAACTGGGCACCAACGGTGGCGGTTTCTTTGGCGTGAACTCGGCGCATCCGTTCGAGAACCCGACGGCGTGGAGCAACCTGTTCGAGGTGACTTCGATCATTCTGATCCCGGTCGCGCTGGTCTTCACCTTCGGACACTACGTGAAAGACCTGCGCCAGAGTCGCGCGATCATCGCCTGCATGCTGGCGCTGTTCCTGATCGGCGGCGCAACCTCGCTGTGGGCTGAATACCAACCGAACCCGGCACTGGACAATGTTGCCGTCGAGCAGGCTGCGCCACTGGAAGGCAAGGAGGCGCGCTTTGGCACCACTGCCACGGTGCTGTGGTCGGTGACCACCACGGCCGCGTCCAACGGTTCGGTGAACGGCATGCACGACAGCCTCAACCCGCTCAGTGGCATGGTGGCAATGGTCAACATGATGGTCGGCGAAGTGATCTTCGGCGGCGTCGGTGCCGGGCTCTACGGCATGTTGCTCAACGTGCTGATCGCGGTATTCCTCGCCGGCCTGATGATCGGCCGCACGCCGGAATACCTCGGCAAGAAACTGCAAGCCAGGGAAGTGCAATTGCTGGTGGTGACCCTGATGGTCATGCCGATTGGCGTACTGGTACTCGGCGCGATCGCCGCCAGCCTGCCCGGCCCGGTGGCCGCCGTGAGCAACCCTGGCGCCCATGGTTTCAGCCAGTTGCTCTACGCCTACACCTCTGCCAGCGCCAACAACGGTTCGGCCTTCGGTGGCTTCGGCGCCAACACAGCGTTCCACAACCTGATGCTGGGCCTGGGCATGTTGATCGGTCGCTTCGGCTACATCCTTCCGGTTCTGGCGTTGGCCGGCAGCCTGGCGATGAAGAAAACCGCGCCGATCGGGCAGAACAGCTTCCCGACCCACGGCCCGCTGTTCGTGACCCTGCTGACCGTGACCATCTTGCTGGTGGGTGGCCTGACCTTCCTGCCGACCCTGGCACTGGGTCCGATTGCCGAACACCTGAGCATGGCCTTCTGAGGAGCCAATGATGAACATGCCTGTAGTCAAACCGGTCGCCATCAAGGCACCGGAACAACCGAAAACCGCGATCTCGGCCCTGTGGCGCCCGGCGCTGGTGCAAGCCTTCGTCAAGCTCGATCCACGGCAATTGCAGCGTGCGCCGGTGATGCTGGTGGTCGAATTGACCGCAATCCTCACCACCGTGCTGTGCTTCATTCCCGACACGGTGGTGCCCACCTTCGTTGCCGCGCAAATCGCGGTGTGGCTGTGGTTCACCGTGCTATTCGCCAACTTCGCTGAAGCCTTGGCTGAAGGTCGCGGCAAGGCTCGCGCCGACAGCCTCAAGGCCGGTACCGAAGGTTTGAGCGCCCGGCGCAAAACCGGCAACGGCAGCTTCCAGGTGGTACCCGCCGCCAACTTGCGCAAAGGCGATGTAGTGCGCGTTGAAGCGGGGGAGATGATTCCCGGTGACGGCGAAGTGATCGAAGGGATCGCGGCCGTCAACGAAGCAGCGATTACCGGTGAATCGGCGCCGGTGATCCGCGAGTCCGGTGGCGACCGCTCGGCCGTTACCGGCAACACTCGGCTGGTGTCCGACTGGCTGCTGGTGAAGATTACCGCCAACCCTGGCGAGTCGACTCTGGATCGCATGATCGCCCTGGTCGAAGGCGCCAAACGCCAGAAAACCCCGAACGAAGTGGCGCTCGACATCCTGCTGATCGGCCTGACCCTGATCTTCCTGCTGGTGGTCGTCACCCTGCAACCGTTCGCCCACTTCGCCAATGGCAGCCTGCCGCTGGTGTTCCTGGTGGCGCTGTTGGTCACGCTGATTCCGACCACCATTGGCGGTTTGCTGTCGGCCATCGGTATCGCCGGGATGGATCGTCTGGTGCGCCTGAACGTGATTGCCAAGTCCGGTCGTGCGGTGGAAGCGGCGGGGGACGTGCATGTCTTGCTGCTGGACAAGACCGGCACCATCACCTTCGGCAACCGTCGTTGCTCGGCGGTGTATGCCGCCCCGGGCGTGACAGCCATGGAACTGGCCGAAGGCGCATTGCTGGCTTCGCTGGCCGACGATACAGCGGAAGGCAAGTCTATCGTCGAGTACCTGCGCGGCACCCATCCGCAGCCGGAGCCGTCCGCTCAAGTGCTGACGGCCGTGCCATTCAGCGCCGAAACCCGCTTGTCCGGTGTCGACTATCAGGGCCGCGTGTACCGCAAAGGCGCGGTGGATTCGTTACTGGCCTTCGTCGGCCTGAAACGCGCTGACCTGGCACCGGCCTTGTCCCGCGAAATCGACAAGATCGCCCAAAGCGGCGGCACCCCGCTGTTGGTGTGTGTCGACGGCAAGCTGCTCGGCGCGATTCACCTCAAGGACGTGGTCAAGCCCGGCATTCGCGAGCGATTCGCCGAACTGCGCAAGCTGGGGATCCGCACCGTCATGGTCACCGGTGACAATCCGTTGACCGCAGCCGCCATCGCCGCCGAGGCCGGTGTGGATGACGTGCTGGCCGAAGCCACGCCGGAGAAAAAACTGGCGCGCATTCGTCACGAGCAAAACGACGGTCGCCTGGTCGCCATGTGCGGCGACGGCGCCAATGACGCCCCGGCATTGGCCCAGGCGGATGTCGGCATGGCGATGAACGACGGTACGCAAGCGGCACGCGAAGCGGCGAACATGGTCGACCTCGACAGTGACCCGACCAAGTTGCTGGATGTGGTGCAGATCGGCAAGGAGTTGCTGGTCACCCGTGGTGCGCTGACCACCTTTTCCATCGCCAACGACGTGGCCAAGTATTTCGCGATTCTGCCGGCGTTGTTCGCCGCGATCTACCCGCAACTGGGCGTGCTCAACGTGATGCACCTGAGTAGTCCGCAGAGTGCGATTCTCTCGGCGATCGTGTTCAACGCCTTGATCATTGTGGTGTTGATCCCTTTGGCATTGCGCGGTGTGCGCGTGCAGGCGGCGAGTGCGGCGGCGTTGCTGCGGCGCAACCTGCTGATCTACGGCCTTGGCGGAATCCTGGTGCCGTTCGTGGGCATCAAGGCGATCGACATGCTGTTGACGGCGTTGCATCTGGTTTGACTGAACACGCCCCTGTAGGAGCGAGCACGCTCGTGATTAACGATAACGCGTACATCCTGACGGTACGCGGCGCTCTCAGTTGCATCGCGAGCTGGGCTCGCTCCTACAGGTTCTTTTTCGAGTTCGAGGATTTTGAAATGTCCACATTGATACGCCCGGCCCTGAGCCTGCTGGTCCTGATGACGCTGATCACGGGTGTCGCTTATCCACTGGTGGTCACCGGCGTGGCCCAGGTCGCGTTCCCCGATCAGGCCAACGGCAGCCTGGTACGGGATGCCGAGGGCAAGGTCCGCGGTTCATCGCTGATTGCCCAGGATTTCGTCGGCGACGCCTGGTTCCACCCGCGTCCTTCGGCTGGTGCCTTTGCCACCGTGTCGAGCAGTGCCAGCAACCTGTCGCCGAGCAACCCGGCGCTGGCGACGCGGGTGGTCGACGATGCCGGAAAACTGTTGGTGCCCGGTCAGGGGCCAGTGCCATTGGCGTTGGTCACTACGTCCGGCAGTGGTCTCGATCCGCACTTGCCACCGGCGGCGATTGCCTATCAACTGGCGCGTGTTGCGGCGGCGCGCAACTTGCCGGTGGCGACGCTGCAACAACTGCTGGACGCGCATATCGAGCGGCCGTTGGTAGGCCCTCCGGTGGTGAATGTGCTTGAGTTGAATCTGGCGCTGGAAAAACTTTAGGTTTGTGGCGTTGCCATTCGCGAGCAAGCCCGCTCCCACATCGGATAGATGTCGTACACACAATTTGTGGCCACTGAAGATCCTATGTGGGAGCGGGCTTGCTCGCGAAGGCGATAGAACTGCCACCCATCCTCTTCAAGAAAAAAGAGATCCCCAATCATGAGCAACTCCGGCCGCGCCGACGCGCTGTTAGCAGACCTGCCCCGCGATGGCCGTGGCCGGCTCAAGGTTTTTCTCGGTGCCGCGCCGGGTGTCGGCAAGACCTACGCCATGTTGCAAGCGGCTCACACCCAACTGCGCCAGGGGGTGAAAGTCATTGCCGGAGTCGTCGAAACCCATGGCCGGGCCGAAACCGAAGCCCTGCTCGGCGGCCTGCCGCAGCAACCGTTGGTGCGCTCGGAATACCGTGGCGTGCTGCTTGAGGAAATGGACCTCGACGGTCTGATCAAAGCCAAGCCGAAACTGGTGCTGGTCGACGAGCTGGCGCATACCAACGCCCCCGGCAGCCGTCACGAAAAACGCTGGCAGGATATTCAGGAACTGCTCGCCGCCGGCATTGACGTGTACACCACGGTCAACGTCCAGCATCTGGAAAGCCTCAACGACCAGGTGCGCGGCATCACTGGCGTGCAGGTCCGCGAAACCCTGCCGGACTGGGTGTTGCAGGAAGCCTACGAACTGCTGCTGATCGACTTGCCGCCACGGGAGCTGCTCGAGCGTTTGCGCGACGGCAAGGTCTATGTGCCTGAGCAGGCGCGGGCGGCCATCGATGCGTTCTTCTCCCAGACCAACCTCACGGCCCTGCGCGAACTGGCGATGCAAACCGCGGCGGCCCAGGTCGATAACGATCTGGCCCAGGGATATCGTCAGTTGGGGCAAGCGGCGCCAGCGGTGCGTGGGCGATTGCTGGTGGGGGTGGACGGCGATGCCCAGGCTGAGCGCCTGGTACGGCATGCCAGTCGAGTGGCCCAACGGCGGCACCTGCCCTGGAGTCTGGTGCATGTGGACAACGGTCGCGTGCGCGACGAACAGTCGCGCCTGCGCCTGCAAAGCGCCCAGCAACTGGCCGAACGCCTGGGGGGCGAAGTGGTGTTGCTGCGCGCCGGTGAAGTGGCGAAAACCCTGATCCAGCATGCCGCCGAGCGTCGTGCCAGCCTGGTGCTGGTCGGTCAGTCCCGGCCGAGATTGCGCCGGCGCCTGTTCGGTGGCGGGCTGGCGGCACGGCTGCTGCGCAATGCGCGTGGACTGGAAATCAACGTCCTCGATAGCGATCATCCACAGCATCAACCTCATCGACGGTCGATGCAGTCGCTGGTCTGGTTCGACTACGCGTTGGCCTTGGTCGCGACGGTCCTGGCCAGTGCCCTGGCCTGGGCGGTGGCGAGTGTACTGCCGTTGCCGAACATCTCGCTGGTGTTCCTCGCCGCCGTGCTGCTGGTGGCGGTGCGCAGCAGTCTCGGGCCGGCGCTGGCCTGTGCGGCGCTGTCGTTTCTGACCTATGACTTTCTGTTCATTCCGCCGAATTTCTCCTTCAGGATCCAGCGCGAAGAAGACGTGCTGACCTTGCTGTTCTTTCTGCTGATGGCGGCCCTCACCGGCAATCTCGCGGCACGCCAGCGGCGGCAATTGCAGGCCCTGCGCGACACCCAGGAAGAGACCAGCGAATTGCTCGACCTGTCACGCAAACTCACCGCCGCCACCGACCGCCAGGCCGTGGTCAGCGCGGCTGCCCAACACCTCAATGGTTGGAGCGATGTGCAACTGTGCCTGCTCAATCGCGATGGTCAAAACGGCTGGAAAGTCGAAACCGGCGGCCCGCTCGAGTTCACCGAAGCTGAACGCGCCGCGGCCGATTGGGCCTGGCAGCACGATCAACCGGCGGGTGCGGGCACCGGCACCTTGCCGTTCAGCCGCTGGTGGTGGTGGCCATTATCGGTGGAGGACGGTCCGCTGGCGTTGCTGGGGGTTTGCGCCAGGGAAGGCCAGACCCTGAGCGGCCAGCGCCGTCGCTTGTTGACCGCGCTGAGCCAGCCGCTGGCCCAGGCGCTGGCCCGGGCGCAACTGGCCGATGATCTGGAAGCGGCGCGGCTGCATGGCGAAACCGAGCAGTTGCGCAGTGCCTTGCTGGCTTCGGTTTCCCACGATTTACGCACGCCGCTGACGTCCATGCGCGGCAGTATCGACAGTCTCCTGGCCCTGGGGGAAGCGATCCCGCTGGAGGATCGCCGCGAACTGCTCGAAGGCACGCGCGATGAAGCCGAGCGCCTCGACCGCTATATTCAGAACCTGCTCGACATGACCCGCCTCGGCCACGGTGCCCTGAAGCTGGCGCGGGACTGGGTGTCGCCGGCCGATATCGTCGGCAGTGCGCTCAATCGCCTGCGCGCGGTACTTGCGTCGCTGCAGGTCAGCATCGAAGTACCGGCGGATTTGCCGCTGCTGTTCGTCCACGCCGCACTGATCGAACAGGCACTGATCAATGTGATGGAAAACGCCGCGCGGTTTTCGCCACACCACGGGCGTTTGCAATTGCGCGCCGGGACCCATGACAGTGAGCTGTTTTTCTCCGTCAGCGATGAGGGGCCGGGGATTCCGGAGAAGGAGCGGGAGAAGATCTTCGACATGTTCTACACCGCGGCGCGGGGTGATCGTGGCGGGCAGGGGACCGGATTGGGGCTGGCGATCTGTCAGGGCATGGTCGGTGCCCATGGCGGACGCATCAGTGTCGCCGACGGCATCGAGGGGCGTGGCACCTGCATCACATTGCACCTGCCGCTACAGGCTCAGCCGGGATACGAAAGTGAAGCCTGATCGCGCTTGCGCTACTCTCTTGCCACTTCTTTGTGTTGATGTGAATTCATGAGCCAGACCGCGACCATTTTGGTCATCGACGACGAACCGCAGATCCGCAAATTCCTGCGCATCAGCCTCGCTTCCCAGGGCTACAAAGTACTGGAGGCCGGCACGGGCAGTGAGGGATTGGCTCAAGCTGCATTGAGCAAACCGGACTTGCTGGTGCTCGACCTCGGCCTGCCGGACATGGACGGCCAACAGGTATTGCGTGATTTTCGCGAGTGGTCGACGGTGCCGGTACTGGTGCTCTCGGTGCGCGCCAGTGAAGGGCAGAAGGTCGAAGCCCTCGATGGTGGTGCCAATGACTATGTGACCAAGCCGTTCGGTATTCAGGAGTTCCTGGCACGGATTCGTGCGTTGCTGCGCCAGGCGCCCGTGGGTGAAACCCAGCCAGCGGCACTGAGTTTCGGTCCGTTGACCGTCGACCTGGCGTATCGCCGAGTGTTGCTCGACGGTGCGCAAGTCGCGCTGACCCGCAAGGAGTACGCCGTGCTGGCGCAACTGGCGCGGCATCCCGGGCGGGTGATCACCCAGCAGCAATTGCTCAAGGACATCTGGGGGCCGACGCACACCGAAGACACTCACTACCTGCGCATCGTGGTCGGGCACCTGCGCCAGAAGCTGGCGGATGACCCGACCCAACCCAGGTTCATCGTCACCGAGGCGGGGGTGGGGTATCGGTTGTTGAGTGAGGACAGCCTTTAGTTCTGTGCTGAATGGTCCGGCCCCTTCGTCGGAACGCCGCCCGGAGCAGGCCCTGATAGTCACTCGATAACTTTCAGGCTTTCAGTTCTGCTCGTTCTCATACCGGTCCAGCGTATCCCGCGCAATCTCCCTTCCCAGCGCGATCAGCTCTGGCGCCTTGTAGAACTCGAAAAACCGGCACACGCGTTTGGGCACGTTGATCAGGATGTCTGGTGGATAGCCGGCAATCTTGTATTGCGCCAGCGACGTCTGCATCACCTCGAAACTCTGGTTGATCAAATCCAGCAGGGACGCCGGCCCGACGTTGTCGATGATGATCGAACCCGTGGCGGAGCGGGGCGCGCCACTGGCTTCGGGAGCGGCCGCGGGTTGTTGCGCTTGAGGCTCGGCGGATTCGATCCATGGATTGAGATCTGCGCCTTCGGCGGCCCTCAGAGCTTCCTGCTCCAGGATCAACAATTGCTCGGCCTGTTTGCGGCGGAACGGCAGCTTGGAACCGAGGGAGTTGATCAGGCTGTCGAAGCGGGTCTTGAAGGCGGCGGGACGCTGGATGACCGGCAGTTGATAGTGGCGCTGGTTGGTGGAGTTGAGGTTGACCGCGATGATCAAATCGCTATGGCTCGAAACCACCGGCACGATCGGCAGCGGGTTGAGTATGCCGCCATCGACCAGCATGCGGTTGCCTTGCATCACCGGGGTAAACAGGCTGGGGATCGCTGCCGAGGCGCGCATGGCCTGGTGCAGGCAACCTTCCTGGAACCAGATTTCCTGCTGGTTGGTCAGGTCGGCGGCGACGGCGGTATAGGGGATGCGCAAGTCTTCGATATTGATCTCGCCGACGATCTTGCGGATCTGCCCGAACACTTTCTCGCCACGAATCGCCCCCAGACGAAAACTGACGTCCACCAGACGCAACACATCGAGATAATCCAGGCTCTCGATCCAGTCGCGGTAATCATCGAGTTTACCGGCGGCATAGATCCCGCCCACCACCGCGCCCATGGAGCAACCGGCGATACAGGCTATGTCATAGCCGCGCCGTTCGATCTCTTCGATGACCCCGATATGGGCATATCCCCGGGCTCCACCCGAGCCCAATACCAGTGCGACACGCTTTTTCATGGATCGCCCTCGTTTGAATGGTTCAACAATGCACCCATCGAGGGGCGCGCTTCAATCGTCATGGTCGTTGGATGGGGCTAGAGCGTCGTATTTTCGACACTCCATGGCGGCACATGGTTGTTCTCGTCAGCGCTATAGTTTGCACAACGGACCAACGGCACTTTTCAGGTGCCACACCGTCTTACTTGCATGATTGTTGACCTATCTTTGAGGAGTGAATGATGAAAGCCTGGATCTGCGTGCCATTGATTGCCCTGGCGCTCGCCGGTTGTGCTGGCAAAACCGCCTATCGCGACAGTTGCGGTAGTAATCTGGATGCGGCATGGCATGAACTGGACCTGGCCAAAGCAGAGGGTTTTGCCGGGACCGTCAGTTACTCCAAGGCCCTGTCGCTGTTGACCGCGGCCAAGACCCAACAGCAATTCGAGGGGTTCGAGGGCTGCACCAGCAAGGCCGAGAAGGCCCGTTTCTATATTCGCGAGTCGCGTGCGGGGCGTTAAGGCGAAAAGCGCTTACAAGCTCTAAGCTGCAAGCTGCAAGCCTCATCGAACTTGCAGCCTGGCGCTTGCAACCTGGCGCTGTCTACGGAGTAACCCCCCCATGATCGATCGGCTGGTGGCTCGTGTTCTGGGCCTGGAAATTCGTCTGCTGGCCTGTCAGGCCCGCTTGAAAGAGCATACTGATCCCGAAGCGTTACACGATCTGCGCACAACCATACGGCAATTACGCAGCCTGTTGTTGCCATTGCGCGGATTGCCCGGCGTCGAGCAACTGGAAGCGGCCGCCTCGCGGGTGGGCGACTTGACCACGCCGTTACGTGATCGCGAAGTGCTGGCGGCGTACCTGCTCCAGCACCAGCAACCCCAGGCCGCCCAGCGGCGCATGGCGCAGATGGCCGAGGCCTACCCTGCGGTGGCGGCCAGCCCTGAACTGGCGCAGTTGCTGATCGTTCTCGATGCATTTCCGCGTTTTCTGCGCGCCGCCCAGCGCCAGGAATTGCTCAAGGGCTTGCGCAAGCGCATCGAAAAGCGCCTGGGCAAACAGTGGAAAAAGCTCGACGAGGCCCTGCACGATCCGGCCCATGACCGTCATCGGCTACGTCTGCTGATCAAACGCGTGCGTTATGGCATCGATGCTTACCCTGAACTGGATCGTTTGCCGAAAGCCGCCATGCCCCGGTTGAAATCGGCCCAGGGTGCGCTTGGCGACTGGCACGATTGCGTGCAATGGTTGGCCATGGCTGAACGGGAAGCGGATTTGCAGCCTTGCGTTGCAGTGTGGAAAGCCACCATGGCCGAGGCTGAACAGATTGCTGACCGCGTGCTGGAAAAACTCAGTCGCGATTGCTTCAAATCCTGAAAACACCACGGATCCCTTGTAGGAGCGAGCGGGCTCGCGATGAGGTCGTGACATTCAACATTGATGTTGGCTGTCCGGGCGCTATCGCGAGCGGGCCGCAAGCGGGCACTCGCTCCTACAGAGTTTTGTGCTTGGCACGGGCCTTGTGCGGCTCATCTGTCAGTCAATTTGGCCGGAATGGGTGCTGTATCGCCCTCTGTGGCTGGGTAATATCCCTTCATCTTTTTCCTGTCCCAGAGGTTTTCATGCGCTTTTCCGAACTGCTCGACGCTGTCCGTAACCAGCCGCAGGAGCTGTCTATCCCGGCCTCATGGGCCCAGGGGCGCGCCAGCTTCGGTGGCCTGGTGGCCGCTTTGCAGTACGAAGCCATGCGTGCTCGGGTGCCGGCGGATCGTCCGGTACGCTCGCTGGCAATCACCTTCGTCGGCCCGGTCGAGCCCCAGGTTCCAGTCAGTTTTGAAGTCGACGTATTGCGTGAAGGCAAGGCGGTCAGCCAGGTGCTGGGCCGGGTGATGCAGAAAGGGCAGGTGGTGACCTTGATCCAGGGCAGTTTTGGTGCCTCGCGCCCTTCGGAAGTCGCGGTGAGCGCTTTACCTGCGCCTGAAATGAGCCACTGGGATGAGTGCCAGGAACTGCCATTTGTCGAAGGCGTTATTCCGGAGTTCATGCGACATTTGGCAATGCGCTGGAATGTCGGCGGGTTGCCGTTCAGCGGCAGTACCTCCCGGCAAATGGGCGGCTGGGTACGCTTGCGTGGCGACGTGAAGGAAGAGGCCGTCAGCGAGGCGCATTTCCTCGCGCTGGTGGACGCCTGGCCGCCGGCCCTGATGCCGTTTTTGAAGAAGCCGGCGATGGGTAGCACCCTGACCTGGACCATCGAATTCGTGCAACCGCTGCTGGAGTTGAACACCCTGGACTGGTGTAAATACCTCGTCGAGACCGAGCACGCCGCCGACGGTTACGGGCATGCCGCGGCAAAAATGTGGAGCGCGGATGGCCGCTTGATCGCCATGAGTCGGCAGACGGTGACGGTGTTCGCCTGATCAGTGACGGCGGTGGCGCTCACGCCAGGCGCGCCACCAGCCACCGCTGAGAAAGAACCGTGGAAACGTCAGGAACTGCTCGACCAACAGGCGCGATATCGCATCCTTGCGGTCACTGAACGGCTCGGAGGCTTGCGTCTCCAGGCTGTGGCCGTGGCGTTGCAGGGCCAGCGCCGCAATCACACCGATGACGCCGATGGCGATGTTCGCAAGGGTCAGGCTGAACACCCCGGATACAATCAGCAGAGCCGCCACGATGAACAGCGGCACCGCGATCAGGTGCAACACCAGATTGGTCGGGTGCTGATGATTGTTCGGGTACGCTCGCCATTGCCAGGCGGGAAGGTTGGGGTGACGTTTGCCCATGATGCTGATCCTCGATCCATGTTGAACACATGTAAGAAGAATAGGCCCGGCCATTGCTGGCGGCGAATCAAGGCTGGCTATTGGCTTGATAGGCGCCATGGTCTGGATTGATGTTGTCAGCTCTGACGCCTTCGCGAGCAGGCTCGCTCCCACATTGATCTTCGGTGACCATCAGATTCCGGGCATACATAAAACCCTTGTGGGAGCGAGCCTGCTCGCGAAAGGGCCCTCAAAGTTTGAGCTGACCTATTGCCTTGCTCAGTTCCCCGGCCAACGCCGCCAGCTCAATGCTGGTGGTCGCCGAAGTCACTGTCTGCCGCACCGTGTTCTCGGTCACGTCGCGGATGCTCACCACCGCGCGGTTCATCTCTTCCGCTACCTGACTCTGCTGTTCGGCCGCCACCGCGATCTGCGTGTTGCTTTCACGCATCTGCGCCACCGCGCCGGTGATCTCGGCCAATGCCGCACCGGCCTCCTGCGCCTGTTGTACGCAGTCGTCGGCCTTGAACGAGCTCTCCTGCATGAAATCCACGGCGTCCCGTGTCCCGGCCTGCAATGCCGAGACCATCAGGGTGATTTCGTCCGTGGAGGCCTGCACGCGTTTGGCGAGGTTGCGCACCTCATCGGCAACGACCGCAAAGCCGCGACCCATCTCGCCGGCCCGGGCCGCTTCGATGGCGGCGTTCAGTGCCAGCAGGTTGGTCTGCTCGGCGATGCTGTGAATCACGTTGACCACGCCGTTGATCTTCTGGCTGTCCTCGGCCAGACGCTGAATCATCTCGGCAGTCTGCTGGACGCCGGTGGACAGCCCGGCAATCGAGCGTTGCACCCGCGTCACCACCTCCTGCCCGCTGCCGGCCAGGGTATCGGCCGATTGTGAAAGGTCGCGGGTGGCACCGGCGTGTTGAGCGATGTGATAGACCGTGGCGGTCATTTCATTGATCGCCGTGGCCGCCTGATCGGTTTCGCTCTGCTGGCCGAGCATGCCGTGGCGCACTTCATTCATGCTGGCCGCCAGTCGCGCGGCGCCGTCATCCAGTTGCCGGGCGGTGCTGGCGACGGTGTTGACCACCCTTTGATAACCGGCCTGCATGGCGTTGAAGGCTCCGGCCATCTGCCCGACTTCGTCGCTGCAAGCCAACGGCACTCGAGCGGACAGGTCACCGGTTTTCTCCACGTGCAGCATGACGTCTTTCAAGGTGTTGAGCTGGCTGAGCAGAAAGCGGATCAAAAGCTGCGAGGCGCCGAGCATTGCCAGCATCAGGATGAGTACGGCCACCGCGTAGTTGGAAAATCGTTCGTTGAATACCTGGCTCAGGCTTGGGCCATGGGCGATGACTGCAAGCTGCTGGCCACCCGTGCGAGTAAACACTTCGGCGCCCATCAACGGGTTGTCACCGAACAGTGGCATCGCGTTGATCTCGACCCAGCCGTTTGCATCGGCGAGTTCGAGCATGGGCTGTCCATTCAGCGTCGGCGCCTGTCCGCGATCGAACGTCAGAAGGTTGTCGGTCCTGGGCAGGGGCTGCCCGGCAGGCCAGTCGGCCAGCATTCGCGCCTGTGCCTGAGCCGAGGCTTGGGACGCCTGAGCGCGGGCCTGTTGTTCAAGGTGTACGGCGTACAGCACCAACAGCAGCGTGGTGACGAAGGCGACGGCATTGACCGCCCAGAATTTGTACTTCAGCGAGATATTGCTAAGCCAGGCACCCATGGAGGTCTTCTCTGATAGCTGAAACAGTTTTGGCAAGGTGCCATTATTGTGCCGCTACTCCAGAGACTGAATTTTGATGCAGATCAACTTCAAACCTGTGGCAGCGAGCTTGCTCCCACCGGGATTTTTGCTGATCAGGAGATCAACGGCAGGCCATAAAACGCCCTTGCGCAGGCTGTCGTATGTGCCGCCAGATCCTCCTGGCTTTCCCCGCGATGCAGCGCGACTTCGCGCAATACTTCGGTCAGGTACGCCGGCTCGTTTCGTCCGTTTTTCGGCTTGGGGCGCAGGCTGCGCGGCAGCAGGTACGGCGCATCGCTTTCGAGCATCAGGCGTCCGCGCTTGATCTCCTTGACCAACGGATGCAAATGCGTGCCCCGGCGCTCGTCGCAGATCCAGCCGGTAATACCGATGTGCAAGTCCAGGTCGAGGTAGCTGAACAGTGCCTTCTGTTCCCCGGTGAAGCAATGCACAACGGCGGCCGGCAGGCGGTCGCGGAAGTCACGCAGGATTTCCAGCAATCGCTGGCTGGCGTCGCGCTCGTGCAGAAATACTGGCAACTGCAGTTCAACGGCCAGGGCCAAATGTTCTTCGAGGACCTTTTCCTGCTGCGGGCGCGGCGAGAAGTCACGGTTGAAATCCAGCCCGCATTCACCCACGGCCACCACATTCGGCTCTTTGAGCAGGCTGCGCAAGCGTCGGGCGCTGTCGGCGTTCCAGTCACTGGCGCAGTGAGGGTGAATTCCGGCGGTGGCGAACAAGCGCTGAGTGCTTTCGTCCAGTTGCTGGCACAGTTCAAGGGCCTGTTCGCTGCCCTCGACACTGGTGCCAGTCAGCACCAACTGGCATACGCCGGCCGCGTAGGCGCGGTCGAGTACGGCCTGGTGTTTGTCGGCAAAGCTGGGGTTGGTCAGGTTGACGCCGATATCGATGAGTTGCATGGTGCTACCTCGGCCCAAAGGCCGGAAAGCATATCAGAGCCGTGGATTTATAAGAAAAACCAAGAACTACAACGGGTTAACGCTGTCTCTTGAGCCTTGGGGCAGGCCGGGTTGGTAGTTTTGCCATCATTGTGCCAGTCTTTCGCACCTTGCCAGCGCTTTGGGCGCTCTGTTTTTGTCGCCGCGCTTGATGCCATTCGTCATTGAAGCGGGCCTCATCTTCTTTCCGGAGAGTGGATGATTCGTCCCTCGGTTTTGCTACTGCTGTGTTGTTCGCTGCTGCTGCCGATGTCGGCGGTCGCGCGTCTGCCCGGGCCGCTGCAAGCCGTGCCGGCCAGCAAGGTGCGCGACCTTGCGGAAATTCGCAGCAGCCGTGTGCTGCGGGTGTTGGTCAATCAGAGCCGCAACAGTTCCGGCGAAGTCCAGGGGCAGGCGATCGGGGTCGAGTACCATCGCCTGAGAGCTTTCGAGCAATACCTCAACGGTCACGCCCGTGATGGTCAGGAAATCACCCTCAAGATCATTCCCAAGGCCAAGGACCAACTGCTCGGTGCTTTGCAGCGCGGGGAGGGCGATCTGGTGGCGCCAGGCGAGTTGCTCGATCTGCAACCGGGCTTCGCCGTCAGCACCAGTGAGCCGATTGCCAGCAACATTCCGTTGGTCCTGGTGGGCATCAAGGGCGAACGCCGCTACACCAGGCTTGAACAGCTTTCCGGCAAGACCCTGGCGTTACCCGCCGGCAGCGCCGCCGGAGATGCTGTCAGCCAGATCAATCAAAAACTCGCCCTGCACAAATTGCCACCGGTCACGATCGAATGGGTCGATCCGAGCCTTGCCGTCGAGGATGTACTGGAGATGGTGCAGGGCGGGATATTCCACCTGACCATTGTCGAACAGCCGATCGCCGAGCGCTGGGGCAAGATCCTGCCCAGGCTGCGTTTCGACAAGCAGGTACTCATCAGTGAGCCTGGAGAGGAGTTCTGGTTCGTGCGCCGTGATGCCTCGATGCTGCGGGCCAGCATCGATCGCTTCCTCACCGGTTACAAAAAACCGTCGGATCAGGACGCCGCGTTCCTGCGGATCTATCGGCGTCTCTATCAAGTGCACTATCCAATGGCCAAGGCGGACCGGCAGCGTCTGGAAAAACTTCGCCCGGTGCTGCAGAAACACGCCGATGCCCAGGGCATGGACTGGCTGAACCTGGCGGCGCTGGCCTTCAAGGAGTCAGGCCTGCAACCCGCCAACCGCAGTGGCGGTGGTCCGACCGGCCTGATGCAGATCACGCCTTCTGCGGCGCAGCGGGTGGGGGTCAACAATATCCAGGACCTTGATGGCAATGTGCAGGCCGGGGCCAAGTACCTGGCGATGATCCAACGCAAATTCTTTGCCAGCCCGAAACTCAACGAGCGCGAGCGCATGGCCTTCGTGCTCGCGGCCTACAACATCGGGCCGGAGCGAGTCCAGGGGATGCGCGCCGAAGCCCGGCGGCGAGGCTTGAACCCCAACCAGTGGTTCTTCCAGGTTGAACGCGTGGCCATGGAGCAAGTGGGCATGGGGCCGGTCAGCTATGTTAATAGCGTGAACAAGTATTACCTGGCATTCGACCGGGAGCGGGAGTCGTTGGAGCCTCAGGGGCAAAAAGTTGTCTCACGCAAATGATCAACTAAACTGATTGTTATGTTGGGTTTTTTGCGCTTTTAACATGTGAATTACTGATTAATATGGCGGCCAACCAACACACACACTGGCAAGGAATTAAACAGCATGAGCACTCTGATCAACAAAGTACTGTCTACCCGCGCTGGCTACGGCCTGACCGTTCTGCGCATCGTTGTCGGTATTGTCTTCGCCGCCCATGGTTCGCAGAAACTCTTCGGGGCATTCGGTGGCTATGGTCTGGCGGGAACCGCGCAGTACATGGAAAGCATCGGACTGACACCGGGTTACCTGATGGCGACGCTGGCGGGCGGCACCGAGTTCTTTGCCGGCCTGGCCCTGATCATCGGCCTGCTGGTTCGTCCGGCCGCGCTTGGCCTGACCTTCCTGTCGCTGGTTGCGATTTTCTCGGTGCATATCAGCAACGGGCTGTTCATGGCCAACAACGGTTATGAATTCGCCCTGGCGTTGCTTGGCGGCAGTATCGCGGTATTGATCGAAGGTGCGGGCAAGCTCTCGGCGGACCGTGCCATCGCCGGCTGACCGCTCTGGCGCAACGAAAAGGCCCGCATTGTGCGGGCCTTTTTTGTTGCGCGTCATTCTTGACACTGTCCAGTCAGCTTCTCTAGGATGTTGCTCATGCGCCGATTTAAACAGCTACTTGCGGGGCGCCAGGTGACTCATCCAGTTGCCGATAGAAGCCGGAACAGGCTTCGAAATACCGCTAAAGCGCTGGTTCGGTGTTGCCTCTCACCTGCCATGCAGACTTTTGAGGCAGAGACACGACACAATGAATGCACTAAACCCCGTTGTACGTCCCGCGCCGATCACGGCACATCTGACCCAGCGCAATCCAAAAATCCTGCTTGGCGGCAAACATCAGCCGACGCTACTGCGTTATCTCGATGGCTGGCCACGGCGTACCGGCGGTCCCGCTGCCTTCCTGATCCAGTTTGTCGAAGACGGTGAGTCGCTCGCCCGTTTTGCCGACGACAGTTTCGATCTGGCAGTGATTCAATCCCCCAGTCTCGAAGATGCGCCTGAAGTGATCAGGCAACTGACCCGTGTTGCCCGGCAAGGCTTGATTACTCGCCGTTGAGTGTCACGGGTAGTCGATCGCCACGATATATACACACTGCTCACCGGTCGGTGTCTGGACCCGCACTTCGGCGTCCAGTGCCTTGCCGATCAGTGCACGGGCCAGCGGTGAATCAATGCTGATCAGGCCCTGTTTGAGGTCCAGCTCATCCGGCCCGACGATGCGGTAGCGTTTGCTTTGCGTGGCCTCATTTACCACGAAAAATCAGCGATGCAAGTGCTGAGCAGCTCGATTCAATATAGCTTGAACGCAGTCATATATTCCATAAATTAAGTACAAATCATTTTTATAGTGCGTTTTAATCTATTCAGTATCTTGAATCGATTGGAGCATTTATCTTTGAAAACCAAGGCGCTTTTACCTTTTGGCTTGGCATTGCTGGCGACCTGCTCGACGGCTTTCGCTGGTCCGACGCTGGATCGTGTAACCAGCAGCGGGGAGCTGACCGGCGTTCTGATGGAAAGCTATCCGCCATTCTCCTTTCTCAATGAACAGAACCAACTGGACGGGTTTGACGTGGATGTCGCCAAGGCCGTTGCGCAACGGCTAGGGGTGAAGCTGAAACTGCAGACACCGTCCTGGGATGTGATCGCTGCCGGACACTGGAACGGACGATATGACATCTGCGTCTGCTCGATGACCCCGAGCAAGGCGCGGGCCGAAGTGTTCGACTTCCCGGTGGAGTATTACCAGTCGCCGGCCGTGATTGTAGTGAATGCCAAAGACAAGGACATTGTCACGGGCAAGGATCTGTCAGGTAAAAAAGTCGGTGTGATCAGTGCGTCGACCTATGAAGCCTATTTGAACAAGGACCTGGTGATCGAGGGCGCCGAGGACAAGCCGTTGAGCTATCCATTCGATAGCGTCCAGGTCGCACCCTACGACAACGAAACGGTAGCCTTCCAGGATCTGGCCCTGGGCACGGGCGTGCGCCTGGATGCCATGGTCACCAACCTCATCACTGCTCGCGAACGCATCGCCCAGGATCCTCGCTTCAAAATTGCCGGCGACACGCTGTATGCAGAGCCCAATGTGGTCGCGATCGAAAAGGGCGATCCGCAATGGAATGCCAAAGTCACTGAGGTCATCACCCAGCTCAAGGCCGACGGCACATTGAGCAAGATTTCACAGAAGTGGATCGGTGCCGACATCAGCCAATGACAGCTCTCAATCCACACCCAGCCAAGGCGACTGTCGCCTCCGAGCCCGAGACGCGTCGTTTCAGCCTGCTACCTGGTTTTCGCGCTCGCCTGTATATGACCTGGGCGGCGCTGTTTGGATTGTGCGTCATGTTTTTCATGAGCTTCGATCTCAAGCTCTCGATAATTCTGGAGAAGTTGCCCAATCTGGTTGGCCTGCATTTGGGCCCTGACGGTTTCCTGCAAGGCGCCGCGCTGACGTTGTTTCTATGCTTCTGCTCGATCTGGCTTTCATTGTTTCTTGGCTTCGCGACGGCGCTTGCACGTCTATCGCGCAGCGCGGTGGCTTTCGGCATTGCCAGTTTCTACGCGTCTTTTTTTCGCGGTACTCCGCTGCTGATCCAGATCCTGCTGATCTACCTGGGTCTGCCGCAGTTGGGTGTTGTTCCTGGCGCGATCAGTGCGGGGATCATCGCGCTCTCGCTCAATTATGGTGCCTACCTCAGCGAGATTTTTCGTGCCGGCATCATGGCTATAGCACCTGGACAGCGCGAAGCGGCGATGGCGTTGGGTCTAGGGCCGGCGGCAACGTTTCTGCATATCGTCCTGCCGCAAGCCATGCGCACGATCATTCCCCCGACGACCAGCCAGTTCATTTCAATGCTCAAGGACTCATCGTTGATATCAGTGATGGGCGTTTGGGAAGTGATGTTCCTGGCGCAGTCCTATGGACGCTCCTCTTACCGCTACATCGAAATGCTCACCACCGCAGCCGTTATCTATTGGCTCCTTTCCATTGGATTGGAGTTGATACAGAACCGACTTGAACGCCACTACGGCAAAGGTTTCAAGAATCAGCGATGACCCGCCCCGTTCAACGATTTTCAACAGGAACTACGATGTCCGAACCAAAACCTCTGTTGTTTGCACTGTATGAGCAAGCGAGCGTTGGCTGTGGTGGTGCGCCCAGCCTCTGGACGCACCCGGCTGACGAGCGACTGACCATCAACTCTCTGGGCTACTGGTCGAACCTGGCACGCATTGCCGATCAGGCACATCTCGATATGTTGTTTTTCGGTGATGTGCTGGGCTTCTACGACGTGTTCGGTGGCAATGCCGATGCGGCCATGAAGTGGGCTGTGGAAGCGCCGGCCAACGATCCGCTGATGATCATCCCGGCATTGGCAGCAGTGACGGAAAACCTGGCCTTCGGTGTCACTGTCACCACCAGTTACGAACATCCTTTTACCCACGCCCGGCGCTTCAGCACGCTGGATCACCTGACCAATGGCCGGGTCGGATGGAACATCGTCACCTCCTACCTGACAAGCGCCGCTCGCAACTTCGGCCTGGCACAGATGATCAAGCACGATGATCGTTATGAACGCGCCGAAGAGTTTCTCGATGTCGTTTACAAGCTCTGGGAAGGTAGCTGGGCGAACGATGCCGTGATTGCCGACAAGTCTCGCCAGGTCTATGCCAAGGGCGATCGCGTGCGATCGATCAACCATGTTGGCGAGCACTACCGGGTGGCCGGGCCGCATTTGACGTCTCCCTCACCGCAACGCACACCGCTGTTGATCCAGGCCGGTTGGTCAGGCCGTGGTCGTGAGTTTGCGGCCAAGCACGCCGAACTGATTTTCATCGCCAAGTCCAACCCGCTGGAGATTCGCCAAGGTCTGGAAGATATCTGGACGCAGGCCAGGGCACGAGGCCGTCTCGCCGAGGATGTTAAATCACTGACGGTACTTCGAATCGTCACGGCCAAGACCGAGATCGAAGCCCAACGCAAATATGACGAACTGCAAAGCAACTACCACTTGCAGGCGCAACTGGTCAGTTATGCCGGCGATACCGGTATCGACATCAGTCGCTACGCGGACAGCGACGCACTTTCAACTCATACCGAAGGCATGACCTCCTACGTGATGCGTCCCGATGGCAGTGGCAAGCCTTTGACCGCTGGTGATGTCAAACAGCGCTTTGCCAACGTCACCCGGGGCAGTGATCTGATTCTGGTGGGGACACCGCAACAAGTGGCCGAGCGGATTGAGGAGCACGCCCGTATTTCCGGTACCAGCGGCTACATGCTCAACCCGCTGATCAGCCCAGGCAGTCTCGAAGACTTCGTTGAACTGATCATTCCTGAACTGCAAAAACGAGGCTTGTATCGTACCCAACCACAGAGCGGTACTTTCCGTTCGCGGTTACGGGCCGATGGTGCAAACCACTTGCCGGATTCAGCTTACGGGGCCTCGTTCCGCTTTGATAAGGGTTTTTAGGAAGGAGTGCCTGTCCCGTTGAGTCGCCACTAGAGGGGCGACTCAACGGGACATGCGTTCCTGGTCGGTGAGATCTGGTCCTGCGTGTGCGGATAACCAGGCAGTCGGAATGCTTGTCCAGATCAGGACAGGGCCCTCAGAAGTATTTGAGCCATCCGATATCGCGACGACGCGCCTTCAATGCGCAGAACCAATGCACTGGTAAATACAGAGCTGAAGCCAAGCAGCCCGCTGTCAGCCACACAGCCCAAATGCTGTCGTAACCGAAAAATTTGCCCTGGTTCAATCCGAACAATGCAGTGCTGATCAGATACAGCACTTTCAGCACGTAAAGGTGGAGCAGGTAGAAGAACATCGGCACCGCACCAAATACTGCCAATGCACTGACCCACTTGCGTCGTTGAGCCCGTTCCAGGGCACGAAGCAGTAACAGACCAACCCCTAGAGTCAGACAAAGGAACAGCAGGGAGGGCGGGTATTTTGTAATGTTGAAGTAACTCATGAGGGTTTGTGTGATGCCTTCATGGGCTACCCGATGCACCTCGCCATAACCGTTGACTGCTCGCAGTGCGACAAATCCGATCAATGTCCCGACCCCTGCAAGTAGCAGAGTGCGCTGACGGTTTTGGGCCAAGACCTCGCGGGCAAACCAAGGGCCGATACTGTATCCGAGGGCGATCACACCGATCCACGGAAGCACCGGATAGGAGGTGCGCAGACGCAAGCTGTCGGAGAAATCGATCCAGCCGCGATCATGCAGAATCGCCCAAGGTATGTGCATTGGCGAGTCTGTCGAGAAGTGCACATTATCCAACAGATTGTGCCCTCCCACGATCACCAGACCCAGAGCGCAAAGAATGGCTTTAGGCAACCAAACCAATCCGGCCAGGGCAATCATGCATACACCAATGGCCCAGATCACCTGCAGGTAAATTACTGTAGGTGGGAGTTGAAACGTCCAGGCGAAATTCACCAGGGTGAACTCCAGTAGCACCAGGAATAGACCGCGCTTGAATAAAAAGGCCGACACATCGTGCTTGCCCTGATGCTTTTGGCCATACAGGCAAGCGGAGAGTCCAGTCAGCAGTACGAACACTGGCGCACATAAATGGGCGAGTGTACGGCTGATAAAAAGCGCCGGTTCAGTGCTATCGACGTCCATCGGATCTGTTACTTGGCGGTGCAAAAAGAACGTTTCGCGTACGTGATCCAGCAGCATAAGGAGGATTACCAATCCCCTTAGGGCATCGATGGACAGTAGGCGCTGGTTCAGGCTTGTAATGGGCGGGATGTGAATAGATGTATTCATCGAATGTCGCAAGCTGGGAGTGGATGATTCTGCCAACGACAGCCGACAGTTCAAGTGAGTATTTGTTATAACATATCGTTTGCCGATCTCGAAGACATTCGAATGTGTCTACTCATCGCGGTGTCATTAGCAAACCCAGGCGCGTGAGATCGTCCTTTAAGTAAGCATACGGATCATGTCCATTCAGCTGCGCAAACTGGATCAAATTCATGATCGCCGACGCCCGATTACGTTGGCCATTCAGGTGCAGTTAGGCAGGACGTCTAATTGACTCTTGCCATCGCGACTTCGGGCCAGTTGGCCCGGCTCTTTCTCTTTGTTGTCAAAAGACTTGCTCGGCTTGACGCTGGATCAAATCACCATGATTCGTTGTCGAAGCTCGTGAGGTTGGCCGGTACGGGCTCGGTTTCAGCCAGCGGTCGAGCTGGTTGATTGTGGTTGGCAATTGGCGACAGCGTCATTCGATTGTTAGGTGCCTAGTGTTCTCGTTATCTGCCGGACTCTCGTAGGAAATGCTGTTGATGTACCACATGGCTTCACCCGTTGGGGTTTGTACCGTTGCTTCGTCACCTACCTCCTTCTTGAGTAGTGCCCGAGCCATAGGCGAGTCGATCGAGATATAGTCGTTGCGCCCATAGATCTCGTCGTAGCCCACGATCCGGAATTTCTTGAGCTCACCATCGTCATTTTCAACTTCAACCCAGGCGCCGAAAAATACCTTCCCCTCCTGCTCGGGGGAGTAGTCGACGACCTTGACGTCCTCCAACCGTTTGCGCAGATACCTGACCCTTCGATCAATCTCCCGCAGCAGTTTTTTGTTGTATTGGTAGTCCGCATTTTCACTGCGATCTCCAAGTGAGGCGGCCCAGGTGACTTTTTGGGTGATCTCCGGGCGGTACACTCGCCACAAGTGATCGAGCTCCGCCTTGAGGGTGTCGTAGCCACCGCGAGTGATGATGTTTGTGGCCAAAGCGGCCTCCTGTTGAAGATTGTGCTACTGATCAATGGATGTGCAGGGTGAAGCTGCAGTCTGTATTTCTTGAATGCTTTGGACTGCGCCCCAGTTGGTGTTCAGAGCCTACCATGTGGACATTTTTCCTCGTATGGGGAGGGGCAAGATTGCCTATCTCGCGACAGAAGGGGCGGATCAGTCCTGTCACGCGCGTAGACTCGTGGTAGAACATGTAGGGCTGTCAGAAAATCGCCTCATGCATTTGGTGGCAATCCAACAGGATGCTTTTTGAGGTTCTGTTCGGTGACAGCCTGGATAGCCGGGGTCGCCGTACATGCCACAGCTCGTGAAACTCGGCGCGCATCCGCGCTTCACCTTCCGGGGTGATCGGCGCGGTGCCGGCGGTACGGGGAGGGGGGTAACGGCTCATTGCAACTTCTAGTGGCGGAGACGGCTGGAGCCTATCAACCCTCGCGCAGGACTGTCAGCGGGCTTGCGTTCAATGCCCGACGGGTGCCGTATACTCCGGCTCCACCAATCAGCACGGCACCCACCAGTGGCAGCAACAGCAGCCATGGATGCGGATGCCACGGCAGGTCAAGCGCGTAGCGGTAGAGCACCAGGCTCACCAATTCCGATCCCAATGCCGCCAGTAAACCACTGACTGCGCCGAGCAAGCCGAACTCGATCCGCCGCGCCTTGACCAGCAATTGCCGTTCCGAGCCCAGTGCGCGCAGCAGCGCACCCTGGCGAATGCGTTCATCCAGCGTCGATTGCAGGCCGGAAAACAGCACCGCCATTCCCGCCGCCAATACGAACAACAACACATACTCCACCGCCAGGGTGACCTGGGCGAGGATGCTGCGCAGTTGTTCCAGCAAGGCTTCGACCTGCAGGATCGTCACCGCCGGGAAGGTGCGGGACAGGTCGACGATCTGTTGGTCATGACCCGGTGCCAGATAGAAGCTGGTCAGATAAGTCGCCGGCAGATCCTTCAAGGTGCCGGGCTGGAAGATCATGAAGAAATTCGGCTGGAAGTTGTCCCAGTTGATCTCCCTCAGGCTGGTGACTTTCGCCTCGCGATTGACTCCGCCAACGCTGAAAACCATATGGTCGCCAAGCTTGAGCTTCAGGCTTTCGGCGACCTTGCCTTCCACCGACACGCCGGGCACATCGTCTGGCGTCAGATCGTTCCACCAGTTGCCCGCCGTGAGCTTGTTGCCTGCCGGAAGGTCCGCCGCCCAGGTCAGGCTCAGGTCGCGCTGGATTGCCCGATCGCCGGCCGACTCTTTAGTGACGATTTGCTGCACCGGTTCGCCGTTGATGCTGATCAGGCGTCCCGGCACCACCGGGTACAACGGTGCCGATTTCGCCGATACGGTGATCAGGTGATCGGTGAAGGCCTGTTTATCCGCGGGCAGGATGTTCAGGGCAAAGTAATTCGGGGCATTTTTCGGCAACTGGTTCTGCCAGGTGTCCAGCAACTCGCCGCGCAGCAACGCAATCAGCGCCATTGACAGCAGGATCAGGCCGAACGCCAGGGACTGGCCCGCGGCGGCGAGGGGATGACGCAGCAATTGGCCGAGTCCCAGGCGCCAGGGCAGGGATGCACGCGCAAGCATGCGCCGCAGACTCTTCAACAGCAGCAGCAACAAACCGCCCAGCACCAGCGCGGCAATCACACCGCCGCCAAGCAGGGCAAAGGTCAGTACCAGGTCCAGGCTCAGGCGCCACATGATCAAGCCGAGGGCGCCCAGCGCCGCGCCGTAGACCATCCAGGTGCTGGATGGGATCGGCAGCATGTCCCGACGCAATACACGTAACGGCGGAACCCGACCCAGTGCCGCCAGTGGCGGCAAGGCGAAACCGGCCAGCGCGACCAGTCCGGTGCCGATCCCGGCAACGGCGGGAAACAGCCCGCCCGCAGGCACGTCGGCCGGCAGCAGGTCATGCAGCAGGGCAAACAATCCCAGCTGTGCAAGCCAGCCGAGGAGGGCGCCGCTGACGCTGGCCAGCAATCCGAGAACGGTCAGTTGCAGGCTGAACAACACCAGGGTTTCCCGGCGTGACAGCCCAAGGCAGCGCAGCAAGGCACTGGCATCGAATCGGCGGGTGGCGAAGCGGGTCGCCGACAACGCCACCGCCACCCCGGACAGCAACACCGCCACGAGACTGGCCATGTTCAGGTAACGCTCGGCCTTGCCCAGGGCTCCGCCAATTTGCCGGTTGCCGTCGCGGGCATCCTGCAAGCGCTGGTTGGCGGCAAGTCCGGGCTTGACCAGTTGGCGATAGGTTTCCAATGCCTGGGCATTGCCGCGCCAGAGCTCTCGATAGCTGACTCGACTGCCGGGTTGCACCACGCCGGTCGCTGCGAGGTCGCTGAGGTTGATCAGCACGCGGGGCGTCAGGCTATAGAAGTTGCCTGCGCGGTCGGGCTCATACGTCAGCACTCGTGCCAGCGTCAGGGTTTTCATGCCCACGTCGATGCTGTCGCCGATCTTCAGGTCCAGCGCCGTGAGCAGGCGAGTCTCGACCCAGGCTTCACCGGGTTTTGGTCCGCCGCCAGTTGTTTCTTTGGCGAACGGTGCGGGTGCGCTCTTCAGTTCGCCCCGCAGTGGGTAGGTGTCATCGGCCGCCTTGATACTGGATAACTGGATGCCGTTGTCGGTAGCGATGACGCTGGAAAACTCCACCACCTGCGCATGTTCCAGTCCCAGTTCGACGCCGCTTCTTATCTGTTCGGGGCGCGCGGGCGAACTGCCTTCGAGCAGCAGGTCGGCACCGAGGAATTCGGTGGCGCGCAGCATCATGGCGCCGTTCAGGCGTGCGCCAAAGTAGCCGATGGCGGTGCTGGCGGCCACGGCCACCAGCAAGGCAAAAAACAACACGCGCAATTCACCGGCGCGGGCGTCGCGCAGCAATTGGCGGATGGCGAGGCTGAACAGGCGCAACAGCGGCAGACGTGCCATCAAGGCTCCAGAGGGGCGACCAGCAGGCCGGCTTCAAGACGGATCAGGCGCCGGCAGCGATGGGCCAGGCGTTCATCGTGAGTCACCAGCACCAGGGTCGTGCCGCGCTCCTTGTTGAGTTCGAACAGCAAGTCGCTGATGCGCTCGCCGGTGTGGCTGTCGAGGTTGCCGGTTGGTTCGTCGGCGAACAGTACGCCGGGTTCGGCGGCAAACGCGCGAGCAATCGCCACGCGTTGTTGCTCGCCCCCGGAGAGCTGGCGCGGAGAGTGAGTCAGGCGTTGGCCCAACCCCACGCGTTGCAGCAGTTCGGTGGCGCGTTCGCGGGCGTCTTTGCGGCCATCGAGCTCCAGTGGCAGCATGACGTTTTCCAGGGCATTGAGGCTGTCGAGCAGCTGGAATGACTGGAACACAAAACCCACGTGCTCGGCACGGATGCGCGCACGCTGGTCTTCATCGAGGTTGCTCAGGCCTTGTCCGGCGAGAGTGACTTCGCCACTGCTCGGCAGGTCCAGGCCGGCGAGCAGGCCCAGCAGGGTGGATTTGCCGGAGCCCGAAGCGCCGACGATGGCCAGGCTGTCGCCCTGGTTCAGTTCCAGGCTGAGTTGGTGCAGGATGGTCAGTTCACCTTCCGCGCTGGGAACCACTTTGCTAAGGTCCTTCGCGATGAGAATGCTTGAGCCCATGGAGAGTCCGATGCGTGTCTGGTTTTTGAGTGCTGGCCTGGCCTTGATGTGCATGGCCCAAAACGCAGCGGCGGGTACGGTCCTGATCGTTGGCGATAGTATCAGCGCCGGTTTCGGGCTGGATACCCGGTTGGGGTGGGTGTCACTGCTTGAGCAGCGGCTCAAGCGCGAAGGTTTTGACGATAAAGTGATCAATGCGTCCATCAGTGGCGATACCAGCGCTGGAGGCCAGGCGCGCCTGCCGACGCTGCTTGCAGAGCATAAGCCGCAAGTGGTGATCCTTGAGTTGGGCGGCAACGACGGCCTGCGCGGCTTGCAGCCAACTCAATTGCAACAAAATCTTGCTTCGATGATCGACAGCTCCCGGGCCAGCGGGGCAAAGGTGTTGTTGCTCGGCATGCAACTGCCACCCAATTATGGCGCTCGCTACACAAAGGCCTTCACCGAGGTCTATCGCAACCTGGCCGAAGAGAAAAAAATCCCGCTGGTGCCGTTTTTCCTCGATGGCGTGGGTGGTCATCCGGACTTGATGCAGGCGGACGGCATACACCCGGCGGCCGGGGCCCAGGACAAGTTGCTGGAAAATGTCTGGCCTACTCTAAAACCGCTGTTATGACACTTTTCTAGAGGCAGGCTTTCGGCTAAGGTGGCGCCCCCGATTTGGAGCCCCCGATGCCGCGTCCCGCCTGGTCACTTTTTGCCTACCAACTGATCGAGCCTGACGAACAGCTGGATCTGTTCGCCTGCCAGGAGGTACGGGTGCATCTGGTGACCCGTCAATTGGAGCTGGGCGGCTCGGCGGACCGCACCTTGTGTGGCAGTCTGTTGCCGGCACAACCGCGCTGGTCGAGTGTTGATCGCCGGGTGTTTCAGGATCAGCGGCTGTGTTCGTTGTGCCGGGCAATCCTCGAATCGCAGAAGCGCGGCACTTCGCCGATCTGGCCGGAACTGCGTTTCGAACTTTAATCGCCAAAGATAGCTTGCTATCGGCCAACTCCCCGAAATTCCGGGCGGCAGTGTACAATCGCGTTCTTATACCCTCAGTTGATCATGCGAAGGATTTTTCGGATGTTGCCGCGCTTTCCTGCCGTCACCCGCTGCCTGACTCTTGCCGCACTTTTTGTGGCCGGTCCTGTTGCAGCATTGGAGTTTCCCCTGCCACCGCCCGGTGAGGACATCATCGGCCAGGTGCAGGTGATCAAGGCCAAGTACGAAGACACCTTCGCCGACCTTGGTACCGCCTACGATCTGGGCTACACGGAAATGGTCGCGGCCAACCCGGGTGTCGACGCCTGGTTGCCAGGCGTTGGTACGGAAATCATTCTGCCGACCCGCTTCATCCTGCCGCCAGGCCCGCGTGAAGGCATCGTGATCAACCTGGCCGAGTACCGCCTCTACTACTACCCGAAAGGCAAGAACGTGGTGTACACGTTCCCGCTGGGTATCGGTCGTGAAGGCTGGGGCTCGCCAATTGCCCACACCAGCATTACTGCCAAGACGCATAACCCGACCTGGACGCCTCCGGCGTCGATCAAGGCCGAGCACGCAGCAGACGGTGACCCGCTGCCCAACGTCGTGCCGGCCGGCCCTGACAACCCTCTGGGGCCGTTCAAGTTCACCCTGGGAACGCCGGGCTACCTGATCCACGGTTCGAACAAGAAGTTCGGCATTGGCATGCGCACCAGCCACGGCTGCTTCCGCATGTTCAACAACAACGTGCTGGAGATGGCAGGCATGGTGCCGGTGGGGACGTCGGTGCGGATCATCAACGACCCGTACAAGTTCGGCGTCAGTGGCGGCAAGGTCTATCTGGAGGCGCATACGCCGCTGGACGACAAGGGCAACCCGTCGGTGGTCGACAAGCACACGGCGGTCATCAATGCGATGCTCAAGCGTGAAGACATCACCAACAACCTGCGCATGAACTGGGATGTGGTGCGTGATGTGGTTGCCGCTGAAGACGGCCTGCCGGTCGAGATCGCGGTGCCAGGCAACGGCGCCGCACCGATGGTGTCGAGCACCCCGATCGACCCGATGCAGTAACATTTGCAAAGAGCCCGTCGACGCAGGCCGCGTCGACGGGTTTTTTATTGCCTGGAGAAACGCCGGGCAATAAAAAAGCCGACCCAAAAAATGGATCGGCTTGATAACAATCCCGAAGGATTATTACTTGCGGCTAGCTTTGTCCAGCATGCGCAGAGCACGCTCGTTAGCTTCGTCAGCAGTCTGTTGTGCTTTTTGAGCAGCAGCCAGAGCTTCATCAGCTTTACGGTAAGCTTCGTCTGCACGAGCCTGGGAGCGAGCAGCTGCGTCTTCAGTAGCGGTCAGACGTGCTTCGGTTTCTTTCGATGCGCTGCTGCAACCGGTAGCCAGAACTGCGGCCAGAGCCAGAGCAGAGAATTTCAGAACGTTGTTCATCGTGTTCCCCTTCAAGGACTTTCTATTAAGTAGCTATCTCCTCCGATTGAGGAAATAGCCGGCGTACATACTACCCATTACTTGTAGTAAGTAAAACTGACGTGAGGCAAGAAGCAAAAAAAATTGTAGGCGTTGATTCTTTTTCGAGCAACTTTTAACTGAATTGATTAAAAAATATCCAGCTGCAAGGCCCGTGGCTGAGCGAACCGACGCGAAAAAGTTCCTTCGGCACCGCGCTCTTTCCCCCGATCAGGCTAAAGGCCGGCTATATGGATTCGTCTACACTTTTGTTCGGCTTTTGCGCAGCACCTCTCAATATCTTTCTCGATGTTCAGGTGACTTTAACAACGGGCGCTCGTCTTAAGTCTCAACATCCGGCAATGTTCAGGCTAACGACCCGAAGTGATCTTCGGTCGAGCCATTCCTGCGTGATCCGGAGCGGCACCCGCCAATCTGCATGATGACGACCGCACCTTGAGCATTTCTGTCAATGGTGCCTACTATTTGTACGTGCTCGGTAGCGCGAGATCGGTGCAGCTCTTCTCGGTGTCCATTCAGGCACGGGGTGGCGTAGATGTTCCTTCGCCGGAAAAACATCGGTAAGGTAGGGGTCAAAATTCCAGACCCGCGAGGAGTAGTGATGAGCGAGGCGTTGTCCATCCACCATGACCAGGCTGGTCATCAGTTCGAGACCAATGTGGACGGTCATCGTGCCTATCTGACCTATATGGATCTGGGGAAGCAGACCCTGGATATCTATCGTACCTTCGTGCCCAACGCATTGCGTGGTCGCGGTATTGCGGCAGCCTTGACCGAGAAGGCGCTGGAGTACGCTGACGAAATGGGCTACACCGTCATTCCATCGTGCTCCTACGTCGAGCGCTACATGGAGCGTCACCAGCGGCATGCGGCCAAGCTGAGTCAGTGACCTTCGATAAAACGAACGCATAAAAAAACGCCGGGTTCAGCCCGGCGTTTTTTTATGCGGCCAATCAGGTGATCAGCTGCGATCGCGTTTGGGCAGCACATCCTTGAGCTTGGCATGCATGCTGCGCAAGGTGTTTTCGGTTGCGGTCCAGTCGATGCAGGCGTCGGTGATCGATACGCCGTATTGCAGGTCGGCGAGGTCTTTCGGGATCGCCTGGGCACCCCAGTTCAGGTGGCTTTCGACCATCAGGCCAATGATCGACTTGTTGCCTTCGAGGATCTGGTTGGCGACGTTTTCCATCACCAGCGGTTGCAGCGCCGGATCCTTGTTGGAGTTGGCGTGGCTGCAATCGACCATGATGTTCGGCTTGATCTTCGCCTTGTTCAGCGCCTGCTCGCAGAGCGCAACGCTGACCGAATCGTAGTTCGGCTTGCCGTTGCCGCCACGCAGCACCACGTGACCGTAGGCATTGCCCTTGGTGGTCACGATCGACACGCCACCTTCCTGGTTGATGCCAAGGAAGCGGTGCGGGCTGGAAACCGACTGCAGGGCGTTGATCGCCACGGTCAGGCCGCCATCGGTGCCGTTCTTGAAGCCGACGGCCGAGGACAGGCCGGACGCCATTTCACGGTGAGTCTGGGATTCGGTGGTGCGCGCACCGATGGCTGACCAGCTGATCAGGTCCTGCAGGTATTGCGGGGAGATCGGGTCGAGCGCTTCGGTGGCGGTTGGCAGGCCTTTTTCGGCCAGGTCCAGCAGCAACTGACGACCGATATGCAAGCCGTCCTGGATCTTGAACGAGTCGTCCAGATACGGGTCGTTGATCAAGCCTTTCCAGCCGACGGTGGTACGTGGCTTCTCGAAATACACGCGCATGACCAGATACAGGGTATCGGACACTTCGGCAGCGAGAACCTTCAGGCGCTCGGCATATTCGTGGGCGGCCTTGATGTCGTGGATCGAGCAAGGCCCGATGACGACGAACAGGCGGTGGTCGGTGCCATCCAGAATGTTGCGGATGACTTCGCGGCCCTTGGTGACGGTGCGCAGTGCGGCGTCGCTCAGGGGAATATCGCGCTTGAGCTGATCTGGAGTGATCAGGGTCTCGTTGGAGGCGACGTTTAGGTCGTTGATCGGTAAATCAGCCATCGTTTACTCGTCAGGTCACGGGTGCCGGCCGCCAGCGAACCCGCGCGGCGGAGCACAGCAAATTAAGCGCGTCGGGGAGCCGAACCTTAGCGCGTTACACCGTGGCTCGACAATGGGCAAACACCGCTTCGAGGGCCTTTCGCAGTGACTTTCCCCATCGTGAACGTTAAAGTCGGCGGGAATGCCGCTAATCCGCTACAGGCTGGGCAAAAGCCTTGCGCACCGTATCGTGAGAGAACTCGTCGGCATGCTCCTCAACCCATTCGAGGGCCAGGGCCTGGATATCCTGCAAATCGTCGTGGGCGTCATGCAGGCGGCAGTAGCGTTCGATCTGGCACACCTGCTCGCCCATTCGGGCGCTGAACAGCGTTTGTTCATCAACGAAGGCGATGCCCACCAGATAACCGTGTTTGCGCCGCAGGCACCAGGCCACATACCCCAGATAGCGCATATCCGGGTTCACGGTCGGCATGCGGACTTCCAGCGCAGTGCCGTGGCGCCATGCACGGTGATAATTGCAAGCCATGCCCCCGAGACTGATAGTGTGCAGCTGTCGTCGCGAAATACACTCGGGTTTCAGCAACGTTAATTCGACGGGCACATCGTCAGGGTGAGGAATAAAGCGTCCCATGAACACAGACTCCATGTGTCGGCCATCTGACATTGTTCCCCCCAGTATAGTGGTCGAATTGGAACTGACCGATTTTGACGCCGACCAACGGCTGCTGGCGATGAGCGGTGTATCACTGGTTGTTTTCACCAGTGTCGGCTGCACCAGTTGCCGTTTTGCCCGCGAGCGGTTGCCGGCACTCGACCTGGTGATCGATCGACTGTGCTGGATCGATGCCGGCAACAACGGCGGGGTGGTCGAGCGTTATCAGGTCTTTCACTTGCCGGCGCTGTTTGTCGTTCGCGACGGCGAGTTCTTTGGAGCACTGAAATCGCGCCTGACCGACACCGAGCTCAATCGGGCCGTGCGCCAGGCGCTGAATCGAACAGCAGAGGAGTTGCCATGATGGGGACAGTTGCCAGGCCGACGATCGGCATTATCGGAACCGGTGCAATCGGCGGTTTCTACGGGGTGATGCTGGCACGCGCCGGTTTTGATGTGCATTTTCTGCTGCGCAGCGAGTTTTTCGCCGTGGCCGAGCACGGGTTGCAAGTCGATAGCGCGCCCCATGGTGTGCTGAAGTTGAACCCGGTGCAGGCTTACTCGAGCGCTGAAGACATGCCGCCCTGCGACTGGCTGCTGGTGGGTGCGAAAACCACCGGCAATGCCGATCTGGCGCCCGCGATCCTGCAAGCGGCGGCACCGAACGCCAAAGTGCTGCTGTTGCAAAATGGCCTGGACGTCGAAGACAGCCTGCGTGAGTTGCTCCCCGATTCGCTGCATGTACTTGGCGGGCTCTGCTACATCTGCGTCCATCGCGAGGCGCCGGGTGTCATTACCCATCAGGCGCTGGGCGCGGTGCATGTCGGTTATCACAGCGGTCCCGCCGTCGATGGGCCGACACGCGCTGCGATTGTCGAGGAAGGTGTCGGCTTGTTCCGCGGCGCCGGCCTCGACTCCCAGGCCATGGCGAATCTGCAGCAGGCGCGCTGGCAAAAACTGGTCTGGAATATCCCTTACAACGGTCTCTCGGTTTTGTTGGGGGCGAGCACCACACCGTTGATGGCTGATAGCGACTGCCGCGAGCTGATCAAGACGCTGATGGCTGAAGTGGTGCAAGGTGCTATTGCCTGTGGGCATGACGTGCCGGCGGGGTATGCCGAGCATTTGTTCATGGTGACCGAAAAAATGCCCGACTACTGGCCAAGCATGTACCACGACTTCCTGCACAAGCGGCCGCTGGAGCTGGCCGCGATCTACGCCCGGCCACTGGCGGCGGCCAGGGCCGCGGGCTGTGAAATGCCACGCATCGAGGCTTTGTATCGCAGCTTGAGTTTCATTGATCGACGCAACACCTGAGTCGACCGACCTGAGGGGGAAGGACATGCCAAAGACGATTGACGACAAGCTGGTGCTGGCGATTTCTTCGCGTGCGCTGTTCGACCTGAGCGAAAGCCACATGGTCTATTTGTCGAGCGGCGTCGAAGCCTACCGGCAATATCAGATCGAGCACGAAGACGAAATTCTCGAGCCCGGCGATGCCTTCCCGTTGGTGCAAAAACTCCTGAACCTCAACAGTAGCCTTGGCCGCGCCCGGGTCGAGGTGATTCTGGTGTCGCGCAACAGCGCCGACACCGGGTTGCGGGTATTCAATTCGATTGATCACTACGGACTGGCGATTTCCCGTGCGGCGTTTGTCGGTGGGCGCAGTCCGTATCCCTACCTCAAGGCCTTTGGCTGCGACCTGTTTCTCTCGACCCACGCCGAAGACGTACGCAATGCACTGGACGCAGGGTTTGCCGCGGCGACCATTCTGTCGGGCGGCGCCAGCCGTGCCGCCAGCGACGAATTGCGCATCGCCTTCGACGGAGACGCCGTGCTGTTTTCCGATGAATCGGAGCGCGTTTATCAGGCTGGCGGCCTGGAAGCGTTCCAGGCCAGTGAGCGTGAAGCTGCCCGCGAGCCGCTGCGTGGTGGGCCGTTCAAGGGTTTTCTCGCGGCCCTCAATCTGTTGCAGCGTGAGTTTGCGCAGGACGCCTGTCCGATCCGTACCGCGCTGGTCACGGCGCGATCGGCGCCGGCCCATGAACGGGTGATTCGCACGTTGCGCGAATGGGACATCCGTCTCGATGAGTCGTTGTTCCTCGGCGGCCTGACCAAGTCAGCCTTTCTCGAAGCCTTTGCGGCCGATGTGTTTTTTGACGATCAGGCCGGCCACTGTGAATTGGCCCGCGAATTCGTCGCCACCGGTCATGTGCCCCATGGCATAAGCAACGAGCAAAAGGCTTGAGCCCGCCGTTCAATGTGTTGCGCCGGACGTCGCAGTCGCCAAGGCACTGCTAAGCTGAATCAAATCTCCGCCATGTTGGCAGTCGAGGAGGTCATATGATTCGTTCGATGCTGTACGCCACTGACCTTGGCCTGTACGCGCCCGTGGTGATGCAGCATGCCCTGGAACTGGCCCGGACCTTCAATGCCAATTTGTATGTCGTGCATGCGGTTGAACCCATGGGATTGTTTGCCGAATCGGTGCTGCAAAGTTATCTCGACGAACAGGCACTGAACGAGTTTCACAGCCAGGGTCTGAATACGGTGATCGCCAATATCGAGCAGCGAGTGCTCGACAGTTTTCGTGAGGAGTTGGGGGATGAGGGGGAGCACGACCTGGAGCGAATTCAGGCGGTGCGGGTGCTGCAAGGGGACCCGTCGCAGGTGATTCTGGATCAGGCGCAGAAACTCTCCGTGGATTTATTGATCGTAGGTAGTCACAGCCATGGAGCTGGTGCGGAAACGCCTCTGGGGCGAACCGCCGCCCGTGTGTTGCAACTGTCCAAGGTGCCGGTCTACCTGGTGCCGCTGGTGCAACGTCGCCGTCAAGGGGATCGCTAGAACACGAATAGTGGCAATCTGATAAAAAAGTTCTAGATTTATTCTTCGCGCCATTAATATAGTTATATATCGTCGCTGATGCCCGTGGCGTCTACCTGCTTTGAGGGATTCATATGAAGCTTCAACAATTGCGCTACATCTGGGAAGTGGCGCACCACGACCTCAACGTTTCCGCTACAGCCCAAAGTCTTTACACCTCTCAACCGGGCATCAGTAAACAGATCCGTCTGCTTGAGGATGAACTGGGCGTCGAGGTTTTCGCCCGCAGCGGCAAGCACCTGACCCGCGTTACCCCGGCCGGCGAGCGCATCATCACCACCGCTGGCGAGATTCTGCGCAAAGTTGAAAGCATCAAGCAGATCGCCCAGGAATTCTCCAATGAGAAGAAGGGCACCCTGTCGATTGCCACCACTCACACCCAGGCGCGTTATGCGTTGCCGCCGGTGATCAGCAATTTCATCAAGCAATACCCGGATGTTGCCCTGCACATGCACCAGGGTTCGCCGATGCAAATCGCTGAAATGGCGGCTGATGGCACCGTGGATTTCGCCATTGCCACCGAAGCGCTCGAATTGTTCGGCGATCTGGTGATGATGCCGTGCTACCGCTGGAACCGCTGTGTGGTCGTGCCTCAGGGCCATCCGCTTACCAAGCTGTCGAAACTGACCCTCGAAGCGCTGGCCGAATATCCGATCGTGACGTACGTGTTCGGTTTTACCGGCCGCTCGAAACTCGACGAGGCCTTCAGCCATCGCGGCCTGACGCCGAAGGTGGTATTCACCGCTGCCGACGCCGACGTGATCAAGACCTATGTTCGCCTGGGCCTGGGCGTGGGCATCGTGGCGAAAATGGCCGTCGACAGCAAACTCGACAGCGACCTGGTGGTGCTTGATGCCAGTGAGTTGTTCGAGTCCAGCGTGACCAAGATCGGCTTCCGCCGCGGCACCTTCCTGCGTGGTTTCATGTGCGACTTCATCGAGAAGTTCGCGCCGCACCTGACCCGCGAAGTCATGGCCAAGGCCATTCAATGTCACAACAAGCAGGAACTGGAAGAACTGTTCGAAGGTGTCGAACTGCCCGTTCACTGATAGCGTTTCCTGCCGATCAGATCACCTCGGTGACAGCGAACTGTTGCCGAGCTCCCGCCACCAGAATCTCCAGCTCATCGCCTTCGAACTTGCCCAACAGGCTTTTGCCCAGCGGTGAGCGCGGGGTGATGACGGTAATCAGTTGTCCCACCAGGTCGACCTTCAGCCCGGCCGCATCGGGGGCAAGAAACAGCCATTGTTCGCGCCCCTTTTCGTCCTCGAGCCCCAGCAACGCGCCCACTTCGATGCCCCGTCGATCGTCATACGGACGCAGAACGAGGTTTTGGCAAAGGGCCAATGACTGGCGAATTTCCTCGACCCGCCTGGCTTGTCCGGCCGCGAGATACGAAGCCTCCAGCCCCAGGGTGTCGTACTTGTTTTCGGCGATGTTTTCTTCGTGGGTCGCCGTTTCGTAGGCGGTTTGAGCGGCTCGCTCGGCGATATCGAGATCGATCCGCAGCTTGTCGAGAATCAATTGGTGGACGGTGTGCTTATTCATGATCAATCGCAGAAATTCAGAACGTTGGCGCGGCTTTTTTCGCTGGGTGCAGTGCGGTCCTGCTGCAGCCAGAACTGACAGCGTGGGTTGGACAGGTTGCGACTGCTGCTGCGTGCCTGATCGAGGCGTTGCTGTTGTTCGTACTTGCGCAGGTTTTCTTCGTATTGTTCGAACAACGGGCTTTGTGGCGGGATGTCCGGGACCGGTTGTGCTGCCACCGGTGGTTTGGCCAGTTGCTCTACCGCCGCTGTGATGGGGGCCAGTTGCTCGCTGAACAGCAGGCGCGAGACGAGCCAGCAGGTCAGCACAATGGCAATGAATCCCAGCCACATGCCGAGGGCGATGCTGCCGGTCAGTTGCAGGGCGCTGAGGTTGACTGGAAAGGATCGGCGCGGCGTGGGACGGTGGGGCATGCTTGCCTCCTGGCGAAAGTTCACTGGCGAGTGGCGATTGTCGCATGAAGAATAATCGCCGTCGGCTCTTCTGCACGGGGTAATTTATGCGGACAATCGGCGCCTTTGCCAACGGGAGCCTGCAATGCCTGAAATGAAAACCCGCTGGGATATTTTTTGCACCGTGGTCGACAACTTCGGCGACATCGGCGTCACTTGGCGACTGGCCCGGCAATTGGTGGCCGAGCATGGACTGGCGGTGCGTCTATGGGTTGATGATCTGCGAGCGTTCGAGCGTATATGTCCGCAAATCGACCCTGGCGCTGCGCAGCAATACCAGCAAGGCGTCGACGTGCGTCAATGGCCAGTCGAGTGGCAGCCGACGCCAGCCGCCGACGTGGTGATTGCCGCTTTTGCCTGCCAGTTGCCCAGCGCCTATATGGACGCCATGGCCGAGCGGGAGCAGCCACCGCTGTGGATGAACCTGGATTACCTGAGCGCCGAGGGCTGGGTGATCGGTTGCCACGGTTTGCCCTCGGTGAAATACAAAAACGTGCAGAAGTTCTTTTTCTTTCCGGGGTTCCAGAAGGGCACGGGCGGGTTGCTGCGTGAGCACGGGTTGCTTGAGCGTCGTCGGCAGTTTCAGCAAAACCCCCAGGCTCAAAGAGAGTTCCTGCACGGGCTCGGGATTGATCGGGCCCCTGGCGCTAGGTTGATCTCATTGTTTGCCTATGAAAACACCGGGCTGGCCAGTTGGCTCGATGGGATGGCCGGCGACTCGACCGCCACTCATCTGCTGGTGCCGGAAGGGCGGATTCTGGGCGATGTGGAACGTTGGCTCGGTGTGCAGGGGCTGGCGGCTGGCGCGGTGTATGTGCGTGATGCCTTGACCGTGCAAGTGCTGCCGTTCGTCCGCCAGGATCAATACGATTTGTTGCTGTGGTGCTGCGATTTCAATGCCGTGCGCGGCGAAGATTCTTTCGTGCGCGCCCAGTGGGCGGGTCGACCATTTCTCTGGCACATCTACCGGCAGGAGGAAGACATCCACCTGGACAAGCTCGAGGCTTTCCTCGAACTCTATGTAAAGGGGTTGTCTGCGCCCGCGCGGGAGGCGATCAGCGGTCTTTGGCGGGCGTGGAACGCCGGCGAAAAAATGCCCGACCACTGGCAATCCACCCGTAAACACTGGCCAGAGCTGGAAAAACACGCCGAGACGTGGTGTCTGGAACAGGCCTTGCAGGCCGATCTTGCCACGGCGCTGGTACAGTTTTATGGAAATTGGATATGATACGCGGCCTAGATTTTTGTAAATCCCATCCAAATTCGGATATTCGCAATGAAAACTGGTAAAGAACTCAAACCCGGTACCGTGCTGCGTATCGACAACGATCCTTGGCTGGTTCAGAAAGCTGAATTCACCAAGTCGGGCCGTAACAGCGCGATCATGAAGACCAAGCTGAAGAACCTGCTGACCGGCTACAAGACCGAAACCGTATACGGTGCGGACGACAAGCTGGACGACGTGATCCTGGATCGCAAAGAAGCGACCCTGTCGTTCATCAGCGGTGACTCCTACACGTTCATGGACACCACCGACTACACCATGTACGAGCTGAACGCTGAAGACATCGAAGCCGTTCTGCCGTTCATCGAAGAAGGCATGACCGACGTTTGCGAAGCCGTGTTCTTCGAAGGCCGCCTGGTTTCCGTAGAGCTGCCGACCACCATCGTGCGTCAGGTTGCCTACACCGAAGGTTCCGCTCGCGGTGACACTTCCGGCAAGGTGATGAAGCCTGCCAAACTGAAGAACGGTACCGAGCTGTCGGTTGCCGACTTCATCGAAATCGACGACATGATCGAAATCGATACCCGCGATGGCGGTTCCTACAAAGGCCGTGCCAAATAAGCACTGCTTGAGGAATGAAAAAGCCCGACCATTGAGTCGGGCTTTTTTGTGCCTGTAGGAGCGAGCATGCTCGCGATGGAGGTCCGGACAACGCTGGCATTCAGACTGCCCGCGTTATCGTTGACGCCCATCGCGAGCATGCTCGCTCCTACAGGGAGGGGTTGATGTTATTTCAGGTGTTGCTTGAGCTCTTCGGAAGCCTGCAACATCGCCGAGCGCACCGCTGGCACCTGGCTCACCACGTTGAGCAAACCGTAGTCGTGGATCATGCCGTTGTAGCGAACCGAGGTCACCGGCACACCGGCCTCATCCAGTTTGCGGGCGTAGGCTTCGCCTTCATCGCGCAGCACGTCGGCACTGGCGGTCTGCACCAGCGCCGGAGGCAATCCTTTCAACTGGGCGGTGGTCGCACGCAGGGGCGAGGCGTAGATCTCGTTGCGCTGATTGGCGTCGGTGGTGTAGTTGTCCCAGAACCACTTCATCATGTTTTTGGTGAGGAAGTGTCCTTCGGCGAACTGGTTGTAGGACGCCGTTTCGAAGTTGGCATCAGTCACCGGCCACAACAGCACCTGGAGCCTGATCGCCGGTGTGCCCTTGTTCTTGGCCATCAGCGCAACCACTGCCGCCATGTTGCCGCCGACACTGTTGCCGGCTACCGCCAGACGCTTGCCGTCGACGTTGATCTCTTTACCGTGCTCGGCCACCCATCGGGTTGCGGCATAAGCCTGGTTGATCGCCACCGGGTAATGCGCCTCCGGCGACGGCGTGTAGTTCACGAACACCGCCGCGGCACCCGAACCCGTCACCAGGTCACGCACCAGCCGCTCGTGGGTCGGGAAGTCCCCCAGCACCCAGCCACCGCCGTGGAAGAACATGAACACCGGCAGCTCGCCCTTGACCCCCGCCGGCCGGACGATGGTCAGGCTGATCGGCTGGCCATCCACTTCAATGGTCTTCTGGCTGACATCGGCTTTTGGCAGCGTCAGCTTCACCCCGGCCTGGGCGCCTGCCAGAACAGCGCGGGCCTCGGCGGGTGTCATTTGTTCCATCGGCTTGCCGGTACCGGCGTTCAGAACGTCGAGGAATGCCTGGGTGTTGTGTTCAACCCCGGTTCCTGCAAACGCGTTGCTGATGGACAAGGCGAGAAGGGTGCCGGTCAAGACTTTGCTGAAAGTGTTCATGTTCGTTTCCTGTTCGGGCCTGAGTAGTCAGCGCTTAGACGGTTACGTGCAGACGCACATCGACGTTGCCACGGGTGGCGTTGGAGTACGGGCACACCTGGTGGGCCGCGTCGACCAGCGCTTGTGCATCGGCTTGTTCAAGACCCGGCAGGCTGATGTGCAGGTCGATATCCAGACCAAAACCGCCAGGGATCTGACCGATGCCGACATGGGCGGTGATCGAAGCGTCGTTGGGAATGCTGCGTTTGGTCTGGCTGGCCACGAATTTCAGGGCGCCGATGAAGCAGGCGGAGTAACCGGCGGCAAACAGTTGCTCAGGGTTGGTGGCTGCACCGCCAGCACCGCCGAGTTCTTTCGGTGTGGCGAGCTTGACGTCGAGGATGTTGTCGTTGGAAACCGCACGACCGTCACGGCCACCGGTGGAAGTTGCGATTGCGGTGTAGAGAGTTTGCATGGCGGAAGCCTCGTTCCGGGTTTGTGTATTTGCGCTAAATGTTTGCGCGCTAAGTAAGTACGAGATGAATGTATCGCGCAAATAATTAGTGCGCAAGATAAAAATCTGAAGAAATTCGGAAAAACTACAGGGTGGGAAGGAGCTTCTTGGGTGAAAGGGCTGAGCTAGAGCTTTCGAGAGGGATTTTTTTCAGCGGAAATTTTTTTCAGGAGAAGCGGTACGCCGCAAAACAAATGTGGGAGCAAGCCCGCTCCCACAGGAATGGATGATGCATTTCAGATCAGGCTGTCTTGCAGATGGCTGCGCAGCGCTTGCAACTCCATTTGCAGGTTTTTCAGGCGCTCCAGGGTCATCCCGCTGGCGCCGAGGATACATTGGGGAATATCCCGGGCCTTGTCGCGCAAGGCCCGGCCTTGTTCGGTGAGTTCGACGATCACCACCCGCTCATCCTCGCGGCTGCGGGTACGGCTGAGCAGGCCTTCGGCTTCCAGGCGCTTGAGCAATGGCGTCAATGAACCGGGATCGGTCAGCAATCGCGTGCTGATTTCACCTACGGTCAAGCCGTCGCGCTCCCACAACACCATCATCGCCAGGTATTGCGGGTAGGTCAGGCCCAGCGCTTGCAGCAAGGGTTTGTAGACCTTGGTCATCATCAGCGAAGTGGAATGCAGGGCGAAGCAGGCCTGGTTATCCAGCAGCAGGTTGTCGCAGTAGTCCGGGGTGTTGCGCTCGGTGGTCATGTCGAAGCCTTGATCTGTGATCTCTGGAATCTAGCGGGCAAATCTTTAATGCGCCAGATAATTTTGATCAGTGCCGTTGTAAATGCGTTTGCAGCAGCAGATCCCAGGGCGGCACCGGGCTGAAGCGGGTTTTCAGGTATTCCAGCAGTAAACGACTGCGGGAGTTGGGTTGCTGCTCCAGGCGCAAGGCATAGATGCCGGCGCTTTCCGGTTTTGGCAGGCCGCTGTCGCAGAACAGTGGCAGCAATTCACCCCGCAACAGGTACTCGCTGGCCAGCCATGTCGGCAGGTGCGCGATACCCAGCCCGGCCAATGCGCCGCATACCAGTGCCTCGGCATTGTTGGCGCTCATGCGGACCCGCGCCGGGCGGTGCAACTGCATTTGCCCATCCTGTTCGAAACGCCAGGCGAAGGGCGGGGCCAGGCCGTCCCAGTCGAGCCCGTCGTGTTCTGCCAGTTGTGACGGCTCGGTCGGCACGCCACGGCGCCGCAAATAATCAGGGCTGGCGCAGGCGATACGCACCATGCTCGCCAGTGGCGTGGCCACCAGGCGGGTGTCGGCCAATTGTCCGGCGCGCAACACCAGATCGACCTTGCCGAGGTTCTGGCCCTGCATGTCGACGAAGCTGTCGATCAGGTGCAGTTGCACATCGAGTCCCGGATAGAGCATGAGGAAGTCGGCGATCACCGGTGCCAGGTGCCGGCGCCCGAAGGCGGCAGGCGCATCGAGACGGATCAGACCTTCCGGCGCACTACTCAAAGACACTGCCTCGGCCCGGGCCAGGCGCAGTTCGGCGACGATCCGCCGTGCTCGTTCGGCAAAGGCCAATCCCGCCGGGGTGGCGCGTACCGCATGGGTGCTGCGGATGAACAGCTGACTGGCGACCGCGTTTTCCAGGTTGTCGATACGCCGTGCCACGGCCGAAGGGGTCAGCGGATGACGGCGCGAGGCGGCGGAAAAACTGCCGGTTTCCAGCACGTCGAGGAACAAAACCAGTTGGTCGGTCAGTTGATTGGGGTTCATGGCAGGTTTGTGCTTGTGCGAGTTTGGCATAGCCATTGTGCGTTGCTGTGCGTTTCCGCGCCAGAAGCAACTGCGTAGGATCAAAGACCTGGCGGCTACGGGGAAAAAACTGTGATTGAGTTTTTGATGTATCTAATGTTCGGCGCTGCCTTGGGCACGCTTGGCGGATTGTTTGGCATCGGCGGCGGCCTGATTGCCATTCCGCTGTTGGGCGTGCTGTTCGGGCTCGATCAGCAGATTGCCCAGGGCACGGCATTGGTGATGGTGGTGCCGAATGTGATGCTGGCGCTGTGGCGCTACCATCAGCGCAACCGGATTGAATTGAGCCACGCGTTACCGCTGGCCGTCATGGGGTTCTGCTTCGCCTGGCTCGGATCGATCTGGGCGGTAGGCATCGATGCGCAAACCATGCGTATTGGCTTTGTCGCGTTTCTGATCGCGCTATCGGCGTACAACCTCGTTCGCCTGTTCGCCACCAACGCCCCGGCGGCTTCGCAGATGAACTACCCATGGCCCTGGCTGGGCGTGCTCGGCGCTGCCTCAGGCACAATGGGCGGGTTGTTCGGCGTAGGGGGCGCGGTGGTGGCGACACCGGTGCTGACCAGCCTGTTCGGCACCAGCCAGGTGGTTGCGCAGGGGTTGTCGTTGGCGCTGGCCCTGCCGAGCACGGGGGTGACGCTGGTGACTTATGCCATGCACCATCAGGTCGACTGGGTGATCGGCTTGCCCTTGGCGGTCGGTGGGCTGATGAGCATCAGTTGGGGGGTGAAGGTTGCCCACGCATTGCCGGAACGACTGCTGCGTGGGCTGTTCTGCGGGTTCCTGGTGTTCTGTGCGGTGATGCTCGCCCTCAAGGTTTGAAACCTTCAATGATGTGCTCGGCCAGGCACTCGGTGATCGGCGACGGGTTATGCAGGTTACGCACGAGCATGATGCTGGCCTCGGGCAATAGAGGCAGATCTTCGGCCTCGCCGAGGATGCGCATGTCCGCGGTGATCAGGCTTTCAAGCTGCGCGGTGACCGCCAGCCCGGCGCTCACTACCGCCATGATCGCCGACAGACTGTCGCTGTTGTACGCCACCCGGTAATCGCGCCCCTGGGCATCCAGGGCATTGCAGGCCCACTGGCGGCAGAAGCAATCGCTGTTGAACATTGCCAGCGGCAGCGGCGTCTGCTCGTGGGCGCTGTAGCATTGCGCCTCGGCCCAGACAAAACGTTCCTTGCGCAACAACTGGCCGACTTCGCTGCCCGGTTCGCGGGTGACGATGGACAGGTCCAGATCCTGGCGCATCAGCAGTTGTTTTGATGATTCGCAGTGCACTTCGATCTGGATCAACGGGTAGGACTGGGCAAACCGGCGTAGAATTCCCGGGAGGAATCGCATCACATAATCATCCGGCGTACCGATGCGCACCGTGCCGACCATGTCGGGCTCACGCAAGGTATTGAAAACCTCACTGTGCAACTTGAGGATTCGCCGCGCATAGCCAAGCAACACCTGGCCTTCGGCCGTCAGTCGCACCTGCCGCCCGTCGCGCTGGAACAACTGACGCTGCAGCACGTCCTCTTCCAATCGTTTCATCTGCATGCTGACGGCTGACTGGGTACGGTTGACCAATTCGCCCGCGCGCGTAAAGCCGCCCTGGTCGGCAATGGCGACGAAGGTGCGCAGCACTTCGGTATCGATGCTCGGGTAGGCTGACATCCATCAATCTCCGAGATATGTGACATCAGAAACATTCGTTGGATTGATCTTAGACCCGGCGCGAGACTGGAGCCATCCAAACGGAGGGCAACAAGATGAAAGGTCAACATGAGTTTCATGGTGCGGAAAAACACTCGATTCACCTGATATCCGATCTGCTGCACAAGGTCGGTCGCTGGTACGAACTGCATCGCGAGCGCGAACTGCTGGCGAGCTTGAGCGACGAAGCACTCAAGGACATCGGCATGAGCCGTGCGGATGTGGAGAACGAGTCGATCAAGCCGTTCTGGAGCGACCCGATGCATAAATGACCCATCTGCAAATGATGAATGCCACGCTACACAAACCCCTTACCGGTGAGGTAGGTTGCGAGCAGACAAGGAGATGCCCATGCCCGCAACATTGTCCTTTACCCTCAAACAGGCTCGACGTCTGGCGCTGGCCGCCCAAGGGTTCAACGGGCGGCAGTGGCCAGCGCCGATCAAGGCTGTTGCGCTCAACCGAATGATCGAGCGGCTGGGCATTTTGCAGATCGATTCGGTCAATGCACTGGTGCGATCGCACTACCTCCCACTGTTTTCCCGCCTCGGTCACTATTCTTCCGATTTGCTCGACCAGGCTGCCTGGAGTCAGGGCCGCCGACGAACACTATTCGAATATTGGGGCCATGAAGCCTCGTTGCTTCCCCTTTCCCTGTACCCGTTGATGCGTTGGCGCATGCAGCGTGCGAGTCGTGGCGAAGACATCTACCAGCAATTGGCGCGTTTTGGGCGTGAACAGCAAGACACGATTCGTCGGGTGCTGGCTTCGGTCGAGGAACAGGGCGCGCTTGGCGCTGGGAGCTTGTCGACTCGTCGGGAGCGGGCCGGGCCCTGGTGGGACTGGAGTGCGGAAAAGCATGCGCTGGAGTGGTTGTTCGCTGCCGGTGAAGTGACCGTTGCCGGACGGCGCGGTTTTGAAAGGCTCTACGATTTGCCGGAGCGGGTGATTCCCTGCGCGATACTCGCACAATCCAGCCTGAGTGAAGGCGACGCCCAGCGTGGCCTGTTGCTGCATGCAGCCACGGCCTTGGGTGTCGGTACGGAGAAGGACTTGCGCGACTATTTCCGCTTGAACCCCGCGGACAGTCGTCCGCGATTGGCCGAGTTGGTCGAGGCCGGTGAATTGCTGACCTGTGAAGTCCAGGGCTGGCGACAGCCGGCCTATTGTCTGCCCGAACCAAAGGTGCCGCGCAAAGTCGCGGCCAGTGCCTTGCTCTCGCCATTCGATTCGCTGATCTGGGAGCGCAGCCGGACCGAGCGGCTGTTTGATTTCCGCTATCGGCTGGAGATCTACACGCCTCAGGACAAGCGCGTTTACGGCTATTACGTCCTGCCGTTCCTGCACAACGAACGGATTGCCGCACGGGTCGATCTGCGCGCCGAGCGGGTGGCTGGACGATTGGCAGTGCATGCGGTGCATGAAGAGGAGAGGGGGCTGGATGACGAAGGCGTGTTGGCGTTGGCGGTCAATCTGCGTCAGATGGCGGATTGGCTGGGGTTGGCGCAGGTTCAGTTGAATTGCCCGCGGGCGAGTGCGGCAAGGTTGCGGGTGGCATTCTCGCAGATTGGCGGTGTTTGACCTGGCCTCTTCGCGGGCAAGCCCGCTCCCACATTGGATTTGTGAACGACACAGACCCCATGTGGGAGCGGGCTTGCTCCGGGCGGCGTTCCGACGAAGGGCGCGACGCTATCTAGCGCCGAACCTGTTTCAGTGTTTCAGCAATCAAAAACGCCAGCTCCAGCGACTGATCGGCATTCATCCGCGGGTCGCAATGGGTATGGTAGCGATCCGACAGGCCATCCTCGGTGATTGGCCGTGCACCACCGATGCACTCGGTCACGTTCTGCCCGGTCATCTCGATATGGATGCCACCGGCATAACTGCCCTCGGCTTCATGCACCTGGAAGAACTGCTTCACCTCGCCGAGAATCTGCGCGAAGTCACGGGTCTTGTAGCCGCTGCTGGCCTTGATGGTGTTGCCGTGCATCGGGTCGGAACTCCACAGCACCTGCTTGCCTTCGCGCTGGACGGCACGGATCAGTTGCGGCAAGTGATCGCCGACCTTGTTCGCGCCCATCCGCGCGATCAGGTTCAGGCGACCCGGGTCGTTGGCCGGGTTGAGTATGTCGATCAGGCGAATCAGGTCGTCGGGGTTCATGCTCGGGCCAACCTTGACCCCGATCGGGTTGTTCACACCGCGCAGGAATTCGACATGGGCGCCGTCGAGCTGGCGGGTGCGATCACCGATCCACAACATGTGGGCCGAGCAGTCGTAGTAATCGTTGGTCAGGCTGTCGCGACGCACGAAAGCTTCTTCGTAGTTCAGCAGCAGCGCCTCGTGGGCGGTGAAGAAGCTGGTTTCGCGTAGCTGCGGCGAACTGTCCATGCCGCAGGCGCGCATGAACGCCAGGGTTTCGTCGATGCGGTCGGCCAGGTGGCTGTATTTTTCCGCCAGCGCCGAGTTGGCAATGAAATCCAGGTTCCACTTGTGTACCTGATGCAGATCGGCAAAACCGCCCTGGGCGAACGCGCGCAACAGATTCAGGGTGGCGGTGGACTGGTGATAGGACTGCAGCAGGCGCTCCGGGTCCGGCACGCGGCTTTTTTCGTCGAAGCCGATGCCATTGACGATGTCGCCACGGTAGGCGGGCAGGGTCACGCCATCGATGGTTTCGTCGTTGGCCGAGCGCGGCTTGGCGAACTGCCCGGCCATGCGCCCGACCTTGACCACCGGGCAGCCGGCGGCAAAGGTCATCACGATGGCCATCTGCAACAACACCTTGAAGGTGTCGCGGATCTTCGCGGCGGAAAATTCGGCGAAGCTTTCGGCGCAGTCGCCACCCTGCAACAGAAACGCGCGGCCCTGGGTCACCTCGGCAAACTGACGGCGCAACTCCCGGGCTTCACCGGCAAACACCAGCGGCGGATAGCTGGCCAGGGTCTGCTCGACCTGCTGCAAATGTGCGGCGTCGGGGTATTGGGGTTGTTGCTGGATCGGCAGGGCACGCCAGCTGTCAGGGCTCCAGGATTGGCTCATCACGGTCTCGAGTGTTTTCGCTTGGACGTCCATGTTATCAGCAAATTAGTGCGTGACCTGTTCCCGTTGCTTCGTCGACAATCTCGCCTTTGCCGCTTTCTACACGCGGTGTTATTGCGTTGCCGGCCCCCGGTGACGATCAGGAGACGAAATGACTGAGGAGCGCGTCGAGCATCTGCTCGCCGAGGTGCAGGACGAGTTCGGTGTGATTCGTGTGCTGGAAGTGGCCGATTACCGTTTTCTCGAGTTCGGTGATGCCATCGAGCAAAGCTGTGTGTTCACGGCCGATCCGAGCTGGCTCGAATACGACTACACCCGGGCGATGCTGATCGGCGCGCTGTGCCACGAGCAACCGGAAAGTGCGCTGTTTCTCGGCCTCGGTGCCGGGACACTGACCCAGGCCTGCCTCAAGTTCCTGCCGCTGGAAGATGTCGAAGCCATCGAGTTGCGCCCGGACGTGCCGCGCCTGGCCATCGAGTACCTGGGGCTGGATGACGATCCGCGCCTGTACATCCGCGTTGGCGATGCGCTGGAGTTGTTGGACACCGCCGAGTCGGCCGACCTGATTTTCGTCGACCTGTACACCGACGTCGGGCCGGGTGTCGGGCATCTGGCCTGGAGCTTTCTGGAAAACTGCCAGAAGCGATTGAATCCGGGTGGCTGGCTGGTCATCAATCAGTGGGCTACCGACGATGGCAAGCCCCTGGGGGCTGCGTTGTTGCGTGGTTTGTACCACCGACATTACTGGGAACTGCCGGTGAAGGAGGGCAATGTGATTCTGATCGTGCCGTCGGAGCTGGACCAGGAACTGGACATGGACGGTCTGACCGCCCGCGCCGAAGCGCTGGCGCCACGGTTGGGGTACTCGCTGGAATCGTTGATCAAGTGCATTCGCCCGGCGACCTGAGTTGTCTCTGCTGGCCCCTTCGCGGGCAAGCCCGCTCCCACAGGGTTCGCGTCGTACGCATGATTGGTGACTGACGCGGTCATTGTGGGAGCGGCGGTGCGGCGATCCGACTTGCCCGCGAAGGGGCCTTCAAAGCCACTGCAAAAGCTAAAGCCCTTTGAATACGCCGGGCCGCCGCTCCACCATCGACCGCACACCCTCCTTTACATCCTCGCTAGCCATCAACTTCTTGACCAGCGACGGCAACGCCTGTGCCGCCGCGGTTTCCCCTTCGTAGCGAGCCTGTCGCGCGGACATCAATGTCGCCTGCACCCCCAGCGGCGCCTGCCGGGCGATCCGCTCGGCCAGTTCAATCGCCCGGGGCAGCAAGTCCTCGCTGGCCATGACCTCCTGCACCAGGCCCAGGTGCAAGGCGTCGCGGGCGTCGAACTCATCACCGGTCAACAACCAGCGCATGGCATTGCCCCAACCGGATACCTGATGCAGGCGCAGGGTGGCGCCGCCGAACGGGAAGAGCCCGCGTTGCACTTCCATCTGCGCGAACCGGGTATTGCTGGCACACAAGTTAATGTCGGCGGCCAGCATCAGTTCGATGCCAATGGTCAGGCAATAACCTTGTGCAGCGACGATCACCGGTTTGCTGACCCTGGGGCCAGCGAACACCCCCCACGGATCACAACCACCGGGTGGCACCTGCCAGCCATCTGCAAGTGCGACGCTGGCATTGACCAGATCGAGTCCGGCGGTGAAGTGCTCGCCATGAGCGAACACCACCGCCACGCGCGCCTCGCTGTCGGCCTCGAATTCGCCATAGGCCAGGCTCAAGGCGTTGAGCAGGTCGAGATCGAAGGCGTTGCGCTTGGCCACCCGATCCAGACCGATCAGGAACACATGACCATGCCGTTCGCGGCTGACTCGGGAGCAGGGCTGATTCATGGAGCGATCCTCGGGGTGGGAAAGGCGTGCCGGACCTGCGGTCTGCACGGTAAAGGGTGAACCGTTTTAGCGCCATCACCCGCAAGGCCGGGCCTTTGAAAAATAGACGGCTGATCGATTCTTCGCAAAGCCTGTGACACAACTGTGTACCCGGTGGATTTTCGATAAAAAAAGCTCCCTTTTTTGGCGAATTCCGGTATAGTGCGCGCCGGCCTTTAGCCGGGCCGCGTTTAGGTAGCGCAATTCCCCGAAGCCAGCTTCGGCTGCATGTCCGCCCAGCGGACTCTTCCTTGACGATTCTTTTCATTCATTCGTTTTCGCAAATCCCCGCCGACAAAGCTGCCAGGGCGACTCTTGAGTCTCAACACGGCATGTGCAGCTTTGGAGCATGGGTCTTTGCGGATGCACTTTGAGGCAGACCCATGACCCAGGAAATCGGCGGCTTCGCCGCTCTTGAACTTCATCCAAGCATTGTCGCTGCAGTAGTCGCTACCGGCTATGAAGAGCCTTCGGCCATTCAGCAGCAGTCGATCCCGATCATTCTCGCCGGTCACGATATGATTGGTCAGGCGCAAACCGGTACCGGTAAAACCGCTGCCTTTGCCCTGCCGATTCTGCACCGCATTGATCCGTCCAAGCGCGAGCCGCAAGCTCTGATCCTGGCCCCAACTCGTGAGTTGGCGCTACAAGTTGCAACCGCTTTCGAAACCTACGCCAAGCAAATGCCGGGCGTGACTGTTGTGGCTGTCTACGGCGGCGCGCCGATGGGCCCGCAACTGAAAGCAATCCGTAATGGCGCACAAATCGTTGTCGCCACTCCGGGCCGTCTGTGCGACCACCTGCGTCGCGACGAAAAAGTACTGGCGACCGTGAACCACCTGGTTCTCGACGAAGCCGACGAAATGCTCAAGCTGGGCTTCATGGACGACCTGGAAGTTATCTTCAAGGCCATGCCGGAAACCCGTCAGACCGTACTGTTCTCGGCAACCTTGCCTCAATCGATCCGTGCCATCGCCGAGCGCCACCTGCGCGATCCGAAGCACGTCAAGATTCAGAGCAAGACCCAGACCGTTACCGCGATCGAGCAGGCTCACCTGCTGGTTCACGCTGACCAGAAGACTTCGGCCGTTCTCAGCTTGCTGGAAGTGGAAGATTTCGACGCCCTGATCATGTTCGTGCGCACCAAGCAAGCGACCCTGGATCTGGCCAGTGCCCTGGAAGCCAAAGGCTACAAAGCCGCCGCGCTGAACGGTGACATCGCCCAGAACCAGCGTGAGCGCGTGATCGACTCCCTCAAGGATGGCCGTCTGGACATCGTTGTGGCGACCGACGTTGCCGCTCGTGGCCTGGACGTTCCGCGCATCACTCACGTGTTCAACGTTGACATGCCGTACGATCCGGAGTCCTACGTTCACCGTATCGGTCGTACCGGCCGTGCCGGTCGCGAAGGTCGTGCACTGCTGCTGGTGACTCCGCGTGAGCGCCGCATGCTGCAAGTGATCGAGCGTGTAACCGGTCAAAAGGTTGCTGAAGTTCGCCTGCCAGACGCTCAAGCTGTTCTGGATGCGCGCATCAAGAAACTGACCAACAGCCTGTCGCCACTGGTGGCCGATGCTGAGTCGACTCACGGTGATCTTCTCGATCGCCTGACTGCCGACATCGGCTGCAGCCCGCGTGCCCTGGCCGCAGCCCTGCTGCGCAAGGCTACCAACGGTCAAGCGCTGAACCTGGCCGCTATCGAGAAGGAGCGTCCACTGGTGCCGAACAGTGCACCGCGTGGCGATCGTCCAGAGCGTTCCGGTGATCGTCCTGAGCGTGGTGACCGCGAGCGTCGTGCTCCGATGCCGCTGGCTGAAGGCCGTGCCCGTTGCCGTACCGCACTGGGTGCGCGTGACGGTATCGCCGCCAAGAACCTGCTGGGCGCCATCCTCAACGAAGGTGGTCTGGCACGCGAAGCGATCGGTCGTATCCAGGTGCGTGACAGCTTCAGCCTCGTCGAGCTGCCGGAAGATGGTCTTGAGAAGTTGCTGACCAAGCTGAAGGACACTCGCGTTGCCGGCAAGCAGTTGAAGCTGCGTCGCTACCGCGAAGATTGATCCGCTTTCGGGCTGATTGATCGAACATGAAAAATCCCCGACTGGTTCGGGGATTTTTTTTGCCTGCTGATTTGTGTTCGGCGTTGGATTTGTGTCTCTGCCATTCGCGAGCAAGCCCGCTCCCACATTTGAACGCATTCCTTCTGAAGGAACACGGTCGTCTGTGGGAGCGGGCTTGCTCGCGAAGGGCGCGACTCGGTCTGTCTGTCAGCCGAAGCGGTAGATGTCCATGCCCAACGCACCCATGGTGAACCCCTGATGGGCAATGCTGAACTGCCCACCGGCAGCGCGGGCAAAGTACAGCGGCAGCAAGTGTTCGTCGCTGGGATGATTGCGCACCGCATTCGGTGCTTGTGCGCGATAGTCGTGCAGCGCGGCTTCGTCGTTCGCTGCGAGTTTCTCGATCATCCAGTCGCGGAACGCCATGGCCCAGGGCTCAACGCTCTCGGGACCGGCATGCCAGTCGAGTTCCCGCAGGTTGTGAGTGATGCTGCCGGAACCGATCAGCAGGGTGCCGTGTTCGCGCAGGCTGGCCAGCGCGTGGCCAACGCGAGTCTGCAGGGCAGGGCCGCCACGAGTCGGCAGAGAGACTTGCACAATCGGGACATCCGCTTGCGGATACATCAGTGACAAGGGTACCCAGACGCCATGGTCGAAAGGCCGGTTGCTGTCGATACGGGCAGGAAGGCCATCGTCTTTCAATAACTGGCAAACCTCTGCGGCGAGTCGTGGATCGCCGGGAGCCGGGTACTGGACCTCGAACAGGGCTTTGGGGAAGCCACCGAAATCATGCCAGGTTTCCGGTTGTGGATTTGCGCTGACCAACAGTTCATTGCTTTCCCAGTGCGCAGACACGATCACGATGGCCTTGGGCTTGGGTATATCGGCGGCCAGGCGCGCGAGTGCGGGGCCACTGGCGCCGGGTTCCAGGGCGAGCATGGGGGAGCCGTGGGATATGTACAGGCTGGGGAACATGAATGAGCTCCTGGGGGTTAAGATGCAACATCTTCAGTCAGATCATTGATCTAAATCTAATATAAGTTTTAGGGCGTTTTGATCGAATTTTCGGGGTTATTTATGCAGCCGGAGTTTTGGCACAAAAAGTGGGCGTCGAATCAGATCGGCTTTCATTTGCCGCAAGTGAACCCTCATCTGAAACGGTTCTGGCCAGCGCTGAGCCTTGAAGACGGCGCACGCGTGCTGGTGCCACTATGTGGAAAAAGCCTGGATTTGCTGTGGCTCGCCCATCAAGGTCATGAAGTCCTGGGGGTCGAACTGTCGGAAAAAGCTGTCGAGGAGTTTTTCAGCGAACATGGCTTTGATCCGGCCGTCAGCGAGCAGGGGCCGTTCAATGTTTATCGGGCAGGTTCGATTGAACTGTGGTGCGGCGATTTCTTCGAGCTGACGGCAGGCGATGTTGCCGATTGCTCCGCGCTTTATGATCGTGCCGCGTTGATCGCGCTGCCGGCGGAAATGCGAGAACGCTATGCCGCCCATTTGAAGCGGATCCTGCCGCAGGAGTCCCTTGGACTGCTGATTACGCTGGACTATGACCAGTCGCAAATGCCTGGCCCGCCGTTTGCGGTTCTCGATGATGAGGTGCGGCGGCTGTTAGGGGATTCATGGGCGCTGAAGATCCTGGAAGATCAGGATGTGTTGAATGAGAGCGGGAAGTTTCTGGAGGCGGGTGTAACGCGGCTTGAGGAGCGTGTGTATCGAGTTTCCAGTCGATAATTGAGTTGTCAGTCATGCGCAGACAAAAAAGGCCCGCATCACTGCGGGCCTTTTGATTTGCCGAGAAGCCTGTCAGCCCCGGCGACGAGCCAGTGCGTCGATGCGCTCTTCCAGTGGCGGGTGGCTCATGAACATGCGAGCGAACCCTTGCTTGATGCCACCATTGATGCCGAAGGCGTTCAGGGTGTCGGGCATGTGCACCGGCAGGCCTTGTTCCGCCCGCAGGCGTTGCAGGGCGCCAATCATCGCAGCGGTGCCAGCCAGGTTTGCACCCGCTTCGTCGGCACGGAATTCGCGCTTGCGCGAGAACCACATGACGATGGCGCTGGCCAGGATGCCGAGAACCAGTTCGGCGAAAATGGTCGCCACGTAGTAGGCAATGCCCTGGCCTTCTTCGTTCTTGAAGATCACCTTGTCGACGAAATTGCCGATGATCCGTGCGAAGAACATCACGAAGGTGTTCACCACGCCCTGGATCAGTGCCAGGGTCACCATGTCGCCATTGGCCACGTGGCCGATTTCGTGGGCCAGAACGGCTTTCACTTCATCCGGAGAGAAACGCTCGAGCAGGCCCTGGCTCACGGCGACCAGCGCGTCGTTCTTGTTCCAGCCGGTGGCGAAGGCGTTCGCTTCGTAGGCCGGGAAGATACCGACTTCGGGCATCTTGATCCCGGCTTCGCGGGACAGTTGCTCGACGGTTTGCAGCAGCCATTGCTCGTGACGGGTGCGTGGCTGGGTGATGATCTGGGTGCTGGTGCTCATCTTCGCCATCCACTTGGAGATGAACAGCGAGAACAGCGAGCCGGCGAAACCAAAGACTGCACAGAAAATCAGCAGCTGATTGAGGTTGAGGTCAACCCCGTTGGCCGCCATGAACCCGTTGAAGCCGAAAAGGCTCAGGGTGATGCTGGCAATCAGCACGACCGCCAGGTTAGTGGCCAAGAACAGCAGGATGCGCATCATGGTTGTAGAAATCTCCTCATGCTTAAGATGTAGCGTACTGCGGGGTATATAAGGTGCTGCACCGGGGGATTCAACCGGGTGACTATTTCAAACTGTGTCCTACGGCAACAGTCTAGCTGCTTGCAGGGCTTTTCCGACGAATTTGCGGGAAGTGTTTGTAGTCAAATCATGTCGAAGACCCGCGCCTTTGTTCGGTGCGAGCGGGCAAAGCGTTATCCGGCAGCGGGCAAGGCGGCAGCCAGGGATGGATGCAATCAAGTGTTGCCGGATAAATCACCGTACGACGTGCAGGAGCGTCGCACGGTGAATGGCCGCTTACTGGCGGTAGGACTTGAGGAAGCCGCCAATGCGTCCGATGGCCATCTCAAGGTCATCGACACGTGGCAAGGTCACGACACGGAAGTGGTCCGGCCATGGCCAGTTGAATGCGGTGCCTTGAACCACCAACAGCTTTTCGGAAAGCAGCAGGTCGAGGACGAATTTTTCGTCGTTGTGGATCGGGCAGACCTTGGGGTCGATCCGCGGGAATGCATACAGCGCACCCATTGGCTTGACGCAGCTCACGCCCGGAATGTCGTTGAGCAGTTCCCAGGTGCGGTTGCGCTGTTCCAGCAAGCGGCCCGGCGGCAGCACCAGGTCATTGATGCTCTGATAGCCGCCCAGGGCGGTCTGGATCGCGTGCTGGCTCGGCACGTTGGCGCACAGTCGCATGTTCGCCAGCATGTCGATGCCTTCGATGTAGCTCTGGGCATGGTGCTTCGGACCGGAGATGGCGATCCAGCCGGAACGGAAGCCGGCCACGCGATAGGACTTGGACAGGCCGTTGAAAGTCAGGCACAGCAGGTCCGGCGCCAGGGAGGCCGTGCAGATATGCACGGCATCATCGTAGAGGATCTTGTCGTAGATCTCGTCGGAGAACACCACCAGATTGTGCTGGCGAGCCAGTTCCAGCATGCCCAGCAGCACTTCCTTCGAATACACCGCGCCGGTCGGGTTGTTCGGGTTGATGATCACCAGCGCCTTGGTGTTCGGAGTAATCTTGGCCTTGATGTCGGCCAGGTCCGGCCACCAGTTGGCCTGCTCGTCGCACAGGTAGTGCACCGGGTTGCCGCCGGACAGGCTCACGGCTGCCGTCCACAGCGGATAGTCGGGCGCAGGCACCAGCACTTCGTCGCCATTGTTGAGCAGGGCCTGCATCGACATCACGATCAGTTCGGAAACGCCGTTGCCCAGGTAGATGTCTTCAATGCCGACGCCCTCTACCTGCTTTTGCTGGTAATACTGCATCACGGCCTTGCGCGCGCTGAACAGGCCCTTGGAGTCGCTATAGCCCTGGGCGGTCGGCAGGTTGCGGATCACGTCCTGGAGGATTTCATCCGGTGCTTCGAAACCAAAGGGCGCCGGGTTGCCGATGTTCAGCTTGAGGATGCGATGGCCTTCCTCTTCCAGGCGCTTGGCGTGCTTGAGCACCGGGCCGCGAATGTCGTAGCAGACGTTGGCGAGCTTGTTCGATTTGCTGACCTGCATGGCGATGTGTTCCCGAAAATGAACGATCCAGACGGCGTTTGGGCAGCCGTGCTGGGAATCCTGCGTATTCACACAGGCCTGACGCCTTGAGATGCAGCACCCATATTTCCGTTTGAATGCGCGTGGCCTGGCTGCCAGACTGGCGTTTGACGAGGCGCAATCATACGTGCCGCCCGATCCGTGGAAAAGGTACAGATCGGGCTTTTTCAGCCGCTGAGGTGTGATGATGGAAAAGTTGGAAAAAACCCTGGAAGAATGGAAGGCGATGCTCGACCCAGAGCAGTACAACGTGTGCCGTCTCAAGGGCACCGAACGACCGTTTTCCGGCAAGTACAACGCCACCAGGACCGATGGTGTCTACCACTGCATCTGCTGTAACGAGCCGCTGTTCGACTCTACGACCAAGTTCGATTCCGGCTGCGGCTGGCCGAGCTTCTACGCGCCGATCGATGACAGCGCCATGACCGAAATCCGTGATGTCAGCCATGGCATGATCCGCACCGAAGTGGTCTGCGCCAGATGCGATGCGCACCTGGGTCACGTTTTCCCCGATGGTCCACCGCCGACGGGCCTGCGTTATTGCATCAATTCGGTCTGCCTGGACCTGGTGCCCCGCGGGTAAGTCCCCCCGAAGCGATCCGATGATCGCTTTCCGGATATTTAAATTGCACACAATTCAATTGCTCGCTATTTTGTTGGCTCTGGCATTCACTCGGAACCTCGAATATGAGCGACAACCTGCTGAGCATCCCTTGCACCACGATCGAGGGAGAGCAAAAGACTCTGGCGGATTTCGCCGGCAAAGCCGTGCTGGTGGTCAACACGGCCAGCAAGTGTGGTTTCACTCCGCAGTACAAAGGCCTGGAAGAACTGTGGCAGACCTACAAGGACCAGGGCCTGGTCGTGCTCGGTTTTCCCTGCAATCAGTTCGGCAAGCAAGAGCCGGGCAACGAAGGGGCGATCTCGGAATTCTGCGAGTTGAACTTCGGTGTCAGCTTCCCGCTGTTCAAAAAGATCGAGGTCAACGGTGCCGGCGCCCATCCTTTGTTCGTGCAGTTGAAAAAACGCGCTCCGGGTGTACTGGGCTCCCAGGGCATCAAATGGAATTTCACCAAATTCCTGATCGGCAAGGACGGGCAGTTGGTCAAGCGCTTCGCCCCGGCGACCAAACCCCAGGACCTGACCCGCGAGATCGAAGCCCTGCTCAAATGAATACCTTGTCAGTCGATTCCCTCAAACTCGACAGCCAACTGTGTTTCAAGCTGTACGCGGCTTCCCGGGCAGTGATTCGCGCCTATAAGCCAATGCTCGATCAACTGGGCCTGACGTACCCTCAATACCTGGCGATGCTGGTGCTGTGGGAGTGGCAGGAAGCAGCCCCGGAACAACCGACCGTGAAGGCGCTGGGCGAGCGTCTGGCCCTGGATTCCGGCACGCTGACACCCTTGCTCAAGCGCCTCGAACAACTGCAACTGGTGCAGCGTCAGCGCTCGGCGCGTGATGAGCGTGAGGTGCATTTGAGCCTGTCGCCGACCGGCATGGCCTTGCGCGATCAGGTCGGGCCGCTAAAGGCGCGTCTGTTGTGCGACAGCGGGGTCGATCTGAATCGTCTCAACGACTTGCGCGACGGTCTGGACCACCTGTTGGGGCAGATCAAGGCGCTGGCGTAGAGGGAATCCACAAATCCAGCAGGGCGGCCAGTTCTTCGCGCCGGAAGGGTTTGGCCAGGTAGTCGCTCATGCCGGCGGCACGACAGCGTTCGCGTTCCTCGGACATGGCGTTGGCCGTCAGGGCGACGATCGGCAACTGGGGCCAGCGACCGCTGCGGCGGATTTGCCGGCTGGCTTCGTAGCCATCCATCACCGGCATGTTGCAGTCCATCAGCACCAGGTCGAAATCCCGTTGCTCAAGTTGATCCAGGGCCTCGCCACCGTGAGCCGCGGTGGTCACCTCACAGCCGAGTTTGCCGAGCATGCCCTTTGCCACCAACTGGTTGACCGGGTTGTCTTCCACCAACAGCACGCGCGCGTGGCGTTGCGGGGATTGCGCGTCGGGCGGGGCATCGTTGATCGGGTGGGTTTGCGGTTGCAGGATTCGCCGCAAGGACTGATACAGCGTATTGCGGGCCAGAGGGCGGGCCTGTTGTTGCAGGGGCGCGAGGGTGTTGACCTCTTCGCCGGGCATGAAGTTGCCGTAAGCGGTGATCAGCAGGATCGGCGCGCTGAGGGCCGGGCGCAAATTGAACAGGCATTCAGGGCAGTCAGTGATGAGCACATCGGCTGCCAGGCCAAACAGTGGGTCGTCCATGGAGCGGCGTTCATAGTCCAGCCCCCAGCCTGGCAACAGACTGTTCAACAATTCGCCCAGGCCACTGCTGGCGGCCGTGATGGCGATGACTTTGCCCTTGAGCAAAACGACGGGGGCTACGCGGGTGTGGCTGGGTAATGGCAAATCTGCGCAGAACTGGCTGCCAAAACCCGGCTCGGAGTTGATCGTCAGGCGCCCTTGCATGGCTTCGCATAGATTGTAGGTCAGCGCCAGGCCCAGCCCGGTACCACCAAATTGGCGGGTGATACCGGCACCGGCCTGGGTGAAAGGCTGGAAAATCTTGACCTGGGCATCCCGGGGAATGCCAATGCCGGTATCGCAGACCTCGATCCTGACGCCGTCGCCGAAGGTCGACAGGCGCACGTCGACCCGCCCGAAACGGGTGAACTTGAGGGCGTTGGACAGCAGATTACTGACGATCTGCCGCACCCGGGTCGGATCGCCGAGCACCAGTGCCGGGAAATGCGGATCGATCAGGCAGGTCAGTTCGACGCTGGGGGCGGCGTTCTGCGATAACAGGTTGGCAGTGTCCTCGATCAGCGAACCGAGGTCGAAGGGGATGTGTTCGAGTTCCAGTTGACCTGCATCGAACTTCGAAAGGTCGAGAATATCGTTGAGCAGTTCCACCAGCACTTTGCCCGAGTCATGGGCGATCGACAGTTGCTGCTGTTGTTCGGCATTCAGAGGCCCGTCGAGGGACAGCGCGATCATCCCCAGCAAACCATTGAGGGGCGTGCGAATTTCATGGCTCATGTTGGCCAGGAACACCGAGCGGGCCTCGGCCATGTCGAGGGCGGTACTGCGGGCGGCTTCCAGTTCTTCATTGGATTGGCTCAGCCGGGCGTTGATCGCCTTGAGTTCGGCGGTGCGGGCCGAGACGATGTTTTCCAGTTGGCCGAGGTAATCGGTCAGGCGGTTTTCCGCGTTGCGTCGCTGCTGGATTTCGGTGGCGATGTTTTTGAATTGCTGGTTGGCAACCTTGACCAGCACGCCGATCTCATCGTTGGCGTGCCCGGCGGGACACTCCAGCGACGCCGGTTCGGTACTGCTCGGGTCGCGGCCGCTGAGTTCACGGATAACCCTCACCAGGGGTTTGGTCAGCATCACATAGAACAGCGCCAGCAGGATGCCGGACAGCAGCAGGCTGCGGGCGAAGCCGTTGAGCAGGGTCACCTCGGCCCGACGCAGGAAGCGGTTGCCGAAGGCGTAAGTGTCGACGTTCAGTCGCAGTGTTCCCAGGGACTCGTTGGGTAAATGATCCAGGTAAAGTCGGTCTTCGAACTGTCGATTGGCGCCGAACAGGAAGTCACTCAGCAGTCGGTAGTCGTTTTGCATGCCGGGTCGTTTGACCTTGGCCAGTACGGTACCGTTGTTGTCGGTCAGTTTTACGCCGATGATCGCTGGCGAGCGCAGCAGGCCCAGGGTCAGTTCCTTGGCGAGTTCGGCGTCGATGTTGTAGGCGATTCGCGAGGCAGGGTTGTGGCTGATTTCCAGTAATGAAAGGATTTCACGATTGATGGAGGCGTCTTCACTGGCATAATCGATGCCTATTTGCAGCAGGCTGAGCAGCGTGCCCAAAATGAAACCGACCAGCACGGTAAGCCGGGCCTGCTTGAATGACAGCCGGTTGGTGAATTTGATATCCATGCGGGGGTGAACCACTTCCGTTTCCTTTCGCTGCTCAAGCATAGTCGATCATGTCTGCCTGCCGATGTTCTAGTGAGGCCTGTACTGCGGGAGCAGCCACTAGTCTGACGCTGTGTTTCGTCGCTGTATCACCATCATTACCGTGAACGTGCCCGAGGAGAAGTCGTGGATTCCCGATTGAATGCTTTTCTTGAACGCGCCGATGCCGTTCTGGCCCGTATCGAGCCGTTGCTGCCGGCACCCCGGCCAGCCATCGACTGGACCAATTGCCTGGCCGCACGCTGGCAGCGTGAGTCGCGCGGCGGTTATCTGATGCCGCTGGAGGTCAGCCTCGACATGCGCCTGTCTGACCTGATCGGTGTCGACAGGCAAGTCGAGCAGTTGGGGCGCAATACCCAACAGTTTCTCGATGGCATGCCCGCCAACCACGCCTTGCTCTGGGGTTCGCGCGGCACCGGCAAGTCGTCGCTGGTGCGCGCCTTGTTGGCCGAACACGCTCAATCCGGATTGCGCTTGATCGAGATTGAACGCGATCACCTGGCAGACCTGCCGCGAGTGGTCGAACAGATCGGCAAACTGCCCCAGCGTTTCGTGCTGTTTTGCGATGACCTCTCGTTTGAATCGGGCGAGGGTGATTACCGAGTGCTCAAGAGCGTCCTTGATGGCTCGCTGGAGCAAGCACCGGACAACGTTTTGTTGTACGCCACGTCCAACCGTCGCCACCTGGTGCCGGAGAAGGAAAGTGACAACGAAAACTGGAAACGTGTCGACGGCGAATTGCATCCCAGCGAGGCGGTGGAAGACAAGATCGCGTTGTCGGACCGCTTCGGTTTGTGGCTGTCGTTCTATCCGTTTACCCAGGAGCACTTCCTCAACGTCGTCGAGCACTGGATAGGCCAGTTGGCCGGCAAGGCCGGACTGGCGTGGCAGCGCAGCGAAGAACTGGACATTCTGGCGGTACGTTGGGCCACGGGCCGGGGCAATCGCAATGGACGTTGCGCTTATCAATTTGCCCGTTACTGGGTCGGGCTGAAACTGTTGGAGCACAAGGCATGATCGATTTACAAAAGAGCGGCCAGGGCCTCGAAGGCTACGGCATGCTGCATGCGCAACTGGAGTCCTTGCTGGCGGACGAGCGGGATTTCATCGCCAATGCCGCGCAGTTCTCGGCGTTTCTGTTCAATCAGCTCGATGACTTGAACTGGGCCGGTTTTTACCTCAACCGCAATGAGGAACTGGTGCTTGGTCCGTTCCAGGGGCAGATCGCTTGCGTGCGGATTCCGTTCGGGCGTGGCGTCTGCGGAACAGCGGCCGCCACCTTGCAGACTCAGTTGGTCGAAGATGTGCATGCGTTCCCCGGTCACATTGCCTGCGACAGTGCATCGAACAGCGAATTGGTGGTGCCGCTGGTCAAGGATGGACGATTGATCGGCGTGCTCGATCTCGACAGTCCGAAGCTCGCGCGTTTTACCACGCAGGACCAGGCCGGAATCGAACAACTGGCGGCGATTTTCCTGCGCCTGACCGACTGCTGATCAAGACGCCAGGCCTGCCTTGGCCAGCAGGCCCGACGCGTCCACCGCATCGATCTGCTCAGGGGCGAGGAAGCGCCTGGCGTACTGCAGATAGATCTGTGCCTTGATGAACAGGCCGAACAGCTCCGGGTCGATGTGGGCATCACGGCACATGAACGCCATGATGCCCAGCGCCTCGCTCAAGGTCTTGGCTTTCTTGTAGGGGCGGTCGGCGGCCGTCAATGCTTCGAAAATATCGGCGATCGCCATCATCCGCGCCGGCAGACTCATTTCTTCCCGCTTCAAGCGTTTCGGGTAACCGCTGCCGTCCATTTTCTCGTGATGCCCGCCGGCTATTTCCGCGACGCTGCGCAAGTGTGCGGGGAACGGCAGATGGTTGAGCATCAGGATCGTCTGGACGATATGGTTATTGATGACATATCGCTCCTCGCTCGTCAGCGTTCCCCGGACAGTGCTCAGGTTGTACAGTTCGCCCCGGTTGTATTTGTGCGGTGGAATGTCGAGTTTGAAGCCCAGGGGATTGTCTTGCGGTATCCATTCTTTTTCGTTGCGTTCGAACAGATGCTCGGGTTTGTCCGCCAGTAAGGGTTCACTGACGGGCAGGTTGGGAGCGGGTGTTCTGGCCTGACGCCGGCTTTCTTCCCAGGACACGCCCAGTCGATCGTCCAGGGTCCGGATCCAGGTACGTTCGGCCACCCGGCGCAGGCGTTGCAGATCCGCGTCGGCCATGGCCTCGCCACCAAGATTGCAGCGGGCAACGAAGGCGAAATCCTCATCCAGCCCGGCCAGGCTGGCATTGCGCAACTCTGCCAGTGGTTGCTCGTCACCGCCCTGGGCAATGGCCTGCCAGTAATTGATCCAGACATCGCGCTTGAGTACCTCGAAGCGGGTACGGATTTCGTGGATGCGATCGGTCAGGGTTTCCAGCTTGGTGGCTTTGTCGACCACGTACTCCGGCGTGGTGACCTTGCCGCAATCGTGCAGCCAGGCGGCGATGTGCAGTGCCTCCCATTCATCATCGGTCGGCTGATAGGCGCTGAAGGCAGGCTCCTGGCTGGCCGCCGCCGCACGGGCGAGCATCAGGGTCAGTTCCGGCACGCGTTGGCAATGACCGCCGGTGTAGGGGCTTTTGGCATCGATGGCGCCGGCCAGCAGTTGAATGAAGGCGTCCAGCAGCTGTTTTTGCCGGGCTTGCAGGCGCTGGCTTTCGATGCACACGGCCGCCGCGCCGGACACCGCCTGGAGAAACGCGATGCGGTCTGGCCGCAGTTTGTCCAGGTCGCTTTGCTCGCCGCTGTCGGCCAACAGCAGCACCAGCAGGCCCACGGTTTCGTTGTGACGATTGTGCAGGCGGATTCCGATCAGATGGACCCGAGGACTGTGCAGCGCGAGCAAGACTTTCTGCAGATCACCCGCCTGCTCGAACCCCAGGTCGCTGACGACATTGTCGACCTTGGCCAGTTGGCGCAGCCATGGGGGGCTTTGCGGATCATCAAGCGAGTGCCCGCCGATGTCGAAGGATTTCAGGTTTTCGGCAGTGTTGTTGACGACCAGTCCATGGGGATCCATTCGCCGGCCATCACCTTCGCGCAGATAGATCAGGCCGGCCTGGGCTTGAGCGATTTTCACGGTTTCAAACAACACCCGTTCCAGCAGCGGGGCGAAACGGGTTTCGGCGCTGAGGCTGTCAGTGATCTGGAAGAAGCTGGCCAACGTGTCTTTCATTCGAGCCATCGACACGCTCAGTTGGTCGACTTCAAGCACCGGCGAGCGACGGGAAAGCGGGACGTTAAAATCGAAACTGCGAATCGCATCGGCCTCCTGCACCAGGGCGCGCAAGGGTTTGACCAGAATTCTTGACGTCAGCCAACCCAGCGGAATGCATAACAGCAGCGTTGCCAGGGTAATGAACGCGCCTTGCCAGCGCATCCGGTAAGCGTCGACGAGCAACTCGTCTTCGGGTACCAGCAGAGCCAGTTGCAAGCCTTGGGGGCCGCCTTCCTGCATGCTGCTGCGGGCCACGATCCACTGCCGGCCGTTGGCATTCAGGCGATTGCCTTGAGGGGGACTGTTGAGCAGCGCACCCAGGCCGGGGCTGAGATCCGCCGCCTTGATCAGGCGGGATGTCTGGTCATCGATGATCAGCCTGTGGCTGTCGGGGTAGGCAATGGCGTTGCCCTGGGCATCGAAAAGCACGATTTCGGTATGGGGGGTCACTACGTGCTTGGCCAGGGTCGCGCTGAGTTCGGCCAGGGTCAGGTCGGCAGCCAGGATTGCCTTGTCGCCACTGCGTCGCGCCAGCGTCGTGCCAATGTCGTGGGTGGAAAAAAAGATATAGGGTTCGGTCGTGATCTGTTCTTTGTCGCTGCGGGCGCTGATGAACCAGGCGCGGTTGCGCGGGTCGTACGTGTCGTTCAGGTTGTCCTGGTGGCTGACAAGAGCCAGGTTGCGGTCGAAAAACAAAGACCGGGAACGGACCTGGCCGCTGCTGTCGTGTTCGATACTCCAGACTTGATATGACGCAGTGTCCGGCGCCTTGACCAGGACTCTGACTTCCGGGGTGCGCAGCGGGCGGACCATGAAAAAGTCCCCATTGTCGTAACCCAGGTACAGCGAAGCCAGATTGGGGTTGTCCTCGAGTGATTGGCTGAACGGTTCGAGCAGCGCCAGGCGTTGTTCCAGATCAGGAGACTGGCCTGCCGGATTGAGGGCCAGCAGGCTCAACAGATGACGAATGGGTTCATAGGTCGCTTGCAGGTCGAGTCGGACATCCTGCTCAATGCGATTGAAGAGTTTTTCACTGCTCGACAGTATGATTTGTGTGGTTTGCCGGTAGTTGAAAAGCCCCAGCACTACGCCGGTCAGCAACAACAAAAAGGTGAACATCACGCTGATATGGACATGCAGTGGAAAGCGGCGTGGATCAGCGCGCATTGGGCCAGGCATTGCGGGTCTCTCCATGGTGGTCAACACACTGCCGAGGGTCCAAGCATAGTTAAGGCTCTGTCGCTTTGCCGTCGTCGTAATGTTCAATCTGGCGTAGTAACGCGTCCTCCAGCTCAAGCATGGCGGATTCCATGGATTTGCAGCATCCAGCCATTTTTTCGCGATCGAAATCATCATGGCAGGCCGCTTCGAGTGCCTCGCAGCGGTCGATCAAGCGGGAGGCTTGCACTATCCGGGCCGCACCTTTGATTTTGTGGGCAACGTCCTGCAGTGCCTGTCTGTCCCCGGAACCGGATAGAGACAACAGCGTTTGCAGATCCTGGCGGTTGCTGTTCACCAATTCGTTGAGCAATCGCCGGTTCAACATCGGGTTGTCCCCGGTCAGCAGTTTCAACCCGCGGAGGCTGAACGCCGGGGTTGCATGGGTGGGTTCAATGCTTTTTACCCATAGACTCAAGGCTCCGAGGCTGAGGGGTTTGAACAGGCAGTCGTCCATGCCGGCTTGCTTGCAACGTTGAACCTCTTCCGGTTGGGCGTTGGCGGTAAAGCCGACAACGGTACAGGGAGGGCGATGGGTGTGTCGTTCATGCTGGCGAATGGCGCGGGCCAGCTCGTAACCATTCATGAGTGGCATGTTGCAATCGGCAATCACCAGATCAAATGGTTGTTCTTTCCATATCTCCAGCCCCTCCTGGCCATCGGCCGCGACGGCAAATCGATGTCCAAGAAACTCCAGTTGCTGGCAGGTAAGCAAACGATTGGCCGAGTGATCATCGACTACCAGTACATTCAATGGGGTTGTGGCGACGTCGATTTGCGCTTCGGCCACCTGGGCTGACTGTTGCAACGGCAACCGTTCCAGTTGCAGTAACACCTCCACTTGGGTGCCGACACCCGGCTCGCTGCGCAATTGCAGGCTGCCGCCCATCATCTCGCAGAGATTGCGGCAGATCACCAGCCCCAGCCCTGCGCCTCCCCTGGCCGATTGCATGCTGTTGTCGGCCTGGGCGAAGGGTTCGAACAGGCGCTGTTGATCCTGCTCGCTGATCCCGATACCACTGTCGTGAACCTGTACGCGCATCTGCACGTGACAGGATTGCGTTGCCGGCTGCATGTCGACGATGACCCGGACCTGACCTTGCTCGGTAAATTTGATGGCATTGCTGATCAGGTTGGACAGCACTTGTTTGAAGCGCAAAGGGTCCAGCAACACATCGAAGGCCGGGTTGGCCGATGAAAACGCCAGCACCAGCTCGAGGTCCTTCTGTCGAGCCAGACCATCGAAAATCCGCACGACCGAGGCCACAAGTTCGTTCGGATTAACGCGCTCCGGGCTCAGGCTCAAGCGCCCGGATTCGATTCTGGCAATGTCGAGGATGTCGCCAATCAGTTCCAGCAGACCTTTCGCCGAGTTATAGGCGACATCGATGGCCGGTCGCTCAGCGTGCTGATGATCGAGACGCTTGAGCGTCAGTTCAAGCATGCCAATGATTGCATTCATCGGTGTGCGGATCTCATGGCTCATCGTGGCCAGAAAGGTGCTTTTGGCCCGGTTGGCGTTATCGGCGCGTTCTTTCGCGCAACGCAGATCATCGAGCAGTTGCCGCCGTTCGCTGATGTCGATCCAGCCACCGATAATGCCTTGCACCTTTGCGCTGGAATCCCGATAGGGAAGAATCCAGTGATAGATCGTCATCCGTCGGCCACCAATGTGCAGTTCGCGATCGACGATCAGCGGTCTGCCCTCGGCCAGCACGCGCTGGTAGTCAGCCTGGTACTCCCGGGCTTCGAACACATTGCTCATCGATCCCTGCATCACGCTTTTGCCGATGACATCTTCACGCCTGGCGCAGAATGCTTGCAGGTAACTGTCATTGCAGCTTTGCAGAAGTCCCTGGCGATCACGTACGTAGATCGGATGAGGCGTGCCATTGACCAGTGATCGCATGAACTCGAACTGATCGTTCAACGCTCGTTCGGCAGCCTTGCGTTGCTTTATCTGGCGTCGCATGTAGTCGTTCCATGCAACGGAAATCAGCAACAGCACACCAGCACTGATGACGATTTGGTAGAACAGTCTTTGATAATGGCGCCAGGTGCTTTGCGACGATGTCGAATAGCCGCGCCAGCGACTGTTGATGATGCCCAGTTCCTCTGGCGAGATACTCAGAAGCGCCTTGTCGAGAATCGCGTTCAACTCCTTGGCACCCCGGGCGGTGGCAAGGGAAAACGCCGCCTGCTCGGTGCCGATGGTGGTGCTGATTTGCAACTTGTGCTCGATGAGAGTCGATGAAATGAAGTAGTTGGCAATGATCAGTGAGCTCACCGCACCGTCGGCCTGGCCTTCGGCAAGCATCTCTACGGCTCTGAAAGTGTCCGGGGTTTCAATCAACCTGATCCGGGGAAACTCTCTGCGCAGGTAATCCATGAGTGGATTGCCGCGGGCGATTGCCAGGCGTTTTTCTTGCAACTGTTCGAGATTGGTCGGGCTGTCGGCGGCTTTACGGGTCAGCAGGACGTAGGAGTTTTCCAGAAAGGGGCGGGTAAAGTTCAGTTCGGTTTGACGTTGGGCGCTGGGGAGCAACGCCGCGATCACATCGGCCTGTCCATTCTTGATCTGTTTGATCATCTCGTCATCGTTTCGACTGCGCTGGATGTCAAAACGCAAGCCGGTACGCAACCTGATCAGCTCGAGCAAGTCCGCGCTGACTCCGCGAAAGTTGCCATTGCTATCGAAAAACGTCAGTGGCGCAAAGGCTTCGTTGACGACGACGCGCACTATCGGGTGGTTTGCCAGCCAACGTTCTTCCCGGTCAGTGAGTTGCAACTTTTGATCGGTCAGCAGAATGTCGCTGCCGGCGCTCCAGCGTTTGGCGATGTTTTCTCGTTCACTGGAGGGGATGGCCCTGATCATGGCGTTGATGATCCCGAGCAGTTCGGGGTTGTTCCTGTTGACGGCGAAGCTGAAACCATAGGCCTCATGTTTGCCGAAGTTGGCCATGCGGATGTTGTTCAAGTACCCCTTGTTGATCATGTAGTGAGTTGAAATGGTGTCACCGAGAAACACGTCCGCCTGATCGAATGCAACGGCGTTGATCGCATTCTGGTAGGACGGATAGGACGTGATGATCGCCTTTGGGTACAACGCCCTGACGTCCGTCAGCGGCAAGTAGTGATACACCATGCTCAGACGCAATCCTGCGAGGCCATCGGTGAGGGATCTGGCTTCTCCTTCGCGGGTCACCAATACCGGTTGGTCGACGGCATAGGGTATCGACAGGGCAATGTCGGTATTGTTCGCTTCGAATCCATTGGCGGTGCCGAGCAGATCGACATCGCCGTTCTGCAGCGCGGCGATCGCGGCCCCTCGGGAGTCAAAACGCCGAACCTTGACGGGTAATCCGATCGCGTCTCCCAGAATACCCGCGTAATCGGCGGTAAACCCTTCATAGTCCTGACCGCTGGTGGTCAGGTCGAAAGGGGGGTAGTCGGGGGCCGACGTACCGAGCGTCAGCTGATTTTTATGTTTTATCCATTGTCGCTGGGATTCATCCAGTCGAATTTCCAGGGTCCCGGCCTTCGAACGGCTGAGCAGCGTGTAGTGTTCATTGTCCGGTGCCCCGAACAACGACGTGCTCACGCATAGACCTGCGGTCACTTGAATCAGATAGACCTTCAAACGGCTGGGCATCCAGGTTCTCACACGAGTGCGTTACGTTTTGCCATCTCAATCAGTTCAACCAGGGACTTGGCTTTGAGTTTCTGCATCAGGCGCTTTTTGTAGGTGCTTACAGTCTTGTTGCTCAGAAACATGCCCTTGGCGATTTCCTTGTTTGTGCGGCCTTGGGCAAAAAGTTGCAAGACCATCAGCTCCCGGTCGTTGACGGATTTGAACAGTTCGAGTTCGATACAGCGTGTTTCATCTCCCCGAACCGGGTTCAGGGCCTCGCTCGGGAAATAGTTGTAACCTGCAAATACTGCTTTTATGGCGCTGACCAGTTCACTGATGTCCTCTTGTTTGCAGACATAGCCCGATGCTCCGGACTGCATGCAGCGAATGCCGAAAAGTGTCGGGCATTGTGCTGTCAGTACCAGCGTTTTAAGAGGGGTGCTCATTGCGTTGAATCGGGATAGTACTTCCAGGCCGTCAAGTTTTGGAATGCTGATGTCGAGAATGACCAGGTCTGGCATGCATTCGCGAACCATCTGCATGGCGTCGACCCCATTATCAGTTTCACCGACGACTTTGTAACCTTCATGTTCCAGTAACATTCGAACGGCAAGGCGTATGACTGGGTGATCGTCCACAATAAAAACGGAGTTCATAATAAAATCCCATGCGAGCTCAAATAAAGCGCGCACCTTAGCTCAGATATTTGAAGGGGCGCATGAACTGACTGAGCTGTAGCAGCAATATAGGAGAAATCCTACAAGTTAAAAGGAATAGGACTACGCAGTAGTTGGGTTTTCGGTTAGGAAGGCTAAGAAAGTTCGGTGCTCGGATGCAGTTTGGCAGGAGGTTGTTTGTAAGGTTTGTAGTGTATTTTTTGGCTTTTACATATGTCTTCTCCCTGAATTTAAACTGAAGTCAATAAGCTTCTGAGTTCGGATTGTTTCAGAGGTTTAATCAAGTAGCCTAATAATGGCAGCCGGTGTTCAGTGGCCATTTTTACAAGTTCATCCAATTCAGACATGGTCAGGCTGCTCAGAATGATCGCCTGTCTGATCAGCCCTCGCTGGCTGGCGAACCGGACCAGATCGAATCCTGTCAGATCGGGCAGGCATTGATCGCATAAAAGGATATCGAATGGCCGGTCGGCCACGAGCATCTGCTGTATGGCGCTTTTGGCGCTGTCGGTGGTCGTCAGCCGGGTGAAGCCATAACTTTCCAGCAGACATTGAGTGGCTATCAGTTGGAAAGGGTGGTCCTCCACCACGAGGATTCGTAGATCGTCTTCGACCATGGGGCGCACTTCATCTGTCTAACAGAAGGGAGGACGATTGTTTCGCGAGAGTGTCGGACAAGCGATCAGTTTGCGCGTCATGTGCTGTAGGGCGATTCGACGAAACTTGAGCGCTGTTGGATGTTGAAGGGGGGATCAGCCATAACGTATGCCGTAATGGCTGACCAATCGATACTCTTCAGTGGCTGGTGCGTCCGGTCATTTCCAGGGCCATGTCGCTTGCATAGCTGTCGGTCATTCCCGCGATGAAATCGATCATGCGTAAAAACGAGGTGTGCAACGGGCCGTGAGGATCGGGTGCATTGTTGCCAAGCAGATCAAGGATGCGACGGCTTTTGAACGACGGTGTACGCCCGTTGTGTTGCTCCAGCGCTGCGCCACAAAAGGCGTTGAGCAGGATTTCCAGCGTGGTGTACGCGCCGATCTCGTGCAGGGTCTTGCGCTTGTCCTGGAAGATTTTCTTGCGGGCCATATCCTTCGCGTTCAGCACACAACGCTTGGCTGGCCCGTGCATGTGTTCCACCAGATCGCCGGGCAAGCTACCGGCCAACAGCGCGTCCTGTTGCTCGACGAAGGCGCGGGCCGCGGCATTGGTCAAATGCTCGATGGCTTTACCGCGCAGGATCGCCAGTTTGCGTCGGCGTGAATCGCCGGGACCGAGCTGGCGATAGGTCTCCGGCAAGTCATCGCCTACCAGGTCCAGCAGCAGGGACTCGACTTCAGCGTATTCCAGCAACTCCATTTCCAGGCCGTCTTCCAGGTCGATCAGCCCATAGCAGATGTCGTCGGCGGCCTCCATCAGATACACCAGCGGATGCCGTGCCCAGCGTTGCTCCTCCAGTTGTGGCAGGCCGAGTTTTTGGGCGATCTGCTCCAGTAGCGCAAGCTCGCTCTGATAGCAGCCGAACTTGTGTTTCTTGTAGCCCAGCGAGTCGGCGTGCCTGGCCGTCCATGGATACTTCAGGTAAGTGCCCAGCGTTGCATAGGTCAGTCGGGTGCCACCGTCGAACTGGTGATACTCCAGTTGAGTCAGTACGCGAAAGCCCTGGGCATTGCCTTCGAAGTTCAGGAAATCATTGCGCTCGGCTTCACTCATTGCATCCAGCCAGCCACGGCCGGCGGCTTGCTGGAACCAGTGACGGATCGCGTCTTCACCGGAGTGGCCGAAAGGGGGGTTGCCGATGTCGTGTGCCAGGCAGGCCGATTGCACCACCATCCCCAGGTCGCTGGGTTCGCACCAGTCGGGCAGGGCGTTGCGGATGGTTTCACCGACCCGCATGCCCAGTGAGCGACCCACGCAACTGACTTCCAGCGAGTGGGTCAGGCGCGTGTGAATGTGATCATTGCTGGACACCGGATGGACCTGGGTCTTGCGCCCGAGGCGGCGGAAAGCACCCGAGAAAATGATGCGGTCGTGGTCTTTGTGGAAAGGGCTGCGGCCGAGCTCTTCAGGGCTGTGCAGAGGCTTTCCGAGGCGTTCGCGGGTAAGCAGTGTGTGCCAATCCAAGGCGGGGTCCCTCCGTCAGGTGACTGATGGCCTAGCTTCCCGTTTCGCGCCATGACCTGCAAGCGGAACTACAGTTCCGCCGTGACTGTTGACCGGGCAGGCGCACAGGATCGCGCCCCTCGATTGAGAGGCACATCCTGTAGACGCCGCGAGAATGCAGCCAGAAAGAAACTGATCAGTCTTTGCGTGAAGAGCCTTGCATGATCAGTTTGATCAGCGGCCCCAATGTGGTGCCGAGCCGGATCAGTCGGGTCAGGCTGCTGAGGCCACCACCGTTTTTTGCCCCCTTGCCGGTCAGAAAACCCAGCAAGGTGACAGCGGCCACGCCCCAGAGTGGTGCGTGTTTGATGCCGAAACCGTCCTGCAGGTTTTGCGTCATTCCACGTACCCGTTGCAAAGGCTGCAGCAGTTGCGCGGATTCGTGGCGGATTTCCTGGCGATGCATTTCCATGCGCAGGCGGATCAGGGCCTTGCGCATTTCCGTGCGCGAGCTGTTGTGTGGCAGTTCAGGCAGGCTCATGGCAGCAGGCGCTCCCTATCGTTGGCCAGCTCTTCCAGTGTGCCGTGGAAGGGCGAGGACTCATCGAAAATCGCCGCTCTCAAGCGCATTCCACAGAAGATGGCGGCGAGGGTATAGAACACACAGAGCCCGATGATGGCGGTCAGGCGATAGGTGTCCCAGAACACGATAAGCACCAGTGTCGACAGCCCCACCAACAGCAGCAACGCAAACACCAGCGCCAGGCCGGCAAACAGCAACAGGCTGACGGTACGGGCTTTCTGCTCCTGCAATTCGATGCCGAACAATTCGACATGGCTGTGCAGCAACCCAAGGAAGGCGGCGCCCAGGCGCCGCGATGAGGAGCTGGTTCCCGCTTCGGACGGGTCGGATTCACCGATTGCCATATCAGCGCCGGCTGGCCAGCAGGCCAATCAGGAAACCCACGCCGGCCGCGATCCCGACGGACTGCCAGGGATTGGCCTGGACATAGTCTTCAGTGGCGGTAACGGCGGCCTTGCCGTGTTCGCGCAGGGCGTCTTCGGTCAGTTTCAGGGTTTCACGGGCACGCAAGAGACTGTCGTGGATCTGCTCGCGCAACTCGTCGGCCTGGTCCCCGGCCAGGGTCGCGGTGTGCTCCAGCAATCGTTCGGTGTCACTGACCAGTGTCTGAAAGTCGTTCATCAGGATTTCTTGAGCAGTCTTTGCCTGGTTGCGGGCCATGGTGGATCTCCATTAGTGGCTTTCTGATGCGTTCGAGTATGAGCCTTCGGCGAAGGTTCAGTACAAATGACTGGTACAACTTTTGCTGTGTCGTGGTGCACCGGTCTGCACCATTGCGCTACAGCCGGGCATGATTTCAGTAAAACCGTAGGACCAACAATCAAAAACTCGCGTAGACGTCCCGGGCGCGTTTTTCCTGGACGGTGTTCGTGCCCCAAAGCGGTTCAACAAGATCAGTGCGCTGATTTTTCGAGGCCGCAACTTGGTGCATGGATGCAAATAGCGAACTGCTTTGGTGCTTTTTTCTGCCATAAGGTCTGCCATCCCATGGAAAACCTGCAAAGCGCTGTGGACACCCTGGTCCATAGCTCCAACACGCTGTTCATTCTGATCGGTGCGGTCATGGTTCTGGCCATGCACGCCGGTTTTGCCTTTCTCGAAGTCGGAACCGTGCGACAGAAAAACCAGGTCAATGCATTGTCGAAAATCCTCAGCGACTTCGCCGTGTCGACACTGGCCTATTTCTTTATAGGCTATTGGATTTCCTATGGTGTGACGTTCATGCAGCCAGCGGCCGTGCTCAATGCCGACCATGGCTATGGACTGGTGAAGTTTTTCTTTCTGCTGACCTTTGCCGCGGCGATCCCGGCGATCATTTCCGGAGGGATTGCCGAACGCGCCCGGTTTGTCCCGCAATTGTGCGCAACGGCTTTGATTGTCGCGTTCATCTATCCCTTCTTCGAAGGCATGGTCTGGAATGGCAACCTGGGTATGCAAGCCTGGTTGCTCGAGCGCTTTGGCGCCGGTTTCCATGACTTCGCAGGCTCGGTGGTGGTGCATGGGATGGGCGGTTGGCTGGCACTGGCGGCAGTGCTGTTGCTCGGGCCGCGTAACGGTCGGTATCGCGACGGTCGACTGGTCGCGTTCGCACCATCGAGCATTCCGTTTCTTGCGTTGGGCTCGTGGATCCTGATCGTCGGCTGGTTCGGCTTCAACGTCATGAGCGCGCAAACCCTGCAAGGCGTGAGCGGGCTGGTGGCAGTGAACTCGCTGATGGCCATGGTTGGCGGTACGGTCGCGGCACTGATTGTCGGGCGCAACGACCCTGGCTTTCTGCACAACGGCCCGTTGGCGGGGCTCGTGGCAATCTGTGCCGGGTCCGACCTGATGCATCCCGTGGGCGCGCTGGTCACCGGTGCCATCGCAGGGGCACTGTTTGTCTGGTGCTTTACCGCGGCCCAGGGAAAATGGCGCATCGACGATGTCTTGGGTGTGTGGCCGTTGCATGGCTTGTGCGGCGCATGGGGCGGCATTGCCTGCGGCATCTTCGGCCAGAGTGTCTTTGGCGGTCTGGGCGGAGTCAGTCTGATCAGCCAGATGATCGGCACCGCATTGGGCGTGACCGTGGCACTGATCGGCGGTTTTGCCGTGTATGGATTGATCAAGGCGCTGCATGGATTGCGCCTGAGCCAGGAAGAGGAGTATTACGGCGCGGACCTGTCGATTCACAAGATCGGTGCCGTAAGCCAGGACTGACTCGGGTCTTTTCATCGTCGGTGGAGTCAGGGCAGGGACGCAATGGCTCGACGGTTTTTCGGGGCCGGCCTAGAATGATCATTTCATTTTTTGGTTGAGCACTCATGCCTCCCGAATGTCGGCTGTTCGGCACCCTTGGATGCCATCTCTGTGAAGTAGCCGAAGCCATGCTGATGGAGTTTGTCGAGCGCGGTCTGCTGGTGGAACTGGTGGATATCGCTGAGGATGAAAGCTGGTACGCCGCTTACAGCCTGCGTATTCCCGTGTTGCGGCGGGTCGACACTGGCGCTGAACTGGGCTGGCCGTTCAGTGCCGAGGACGTGGTGGCGTTCCTGCGTTAAGTGCTTTTTGCGCGGGCGGCATGCCCCCGCCTGTCGAACTTTGCGATTGATCCCCTTGGCTTAATCGGTGCTGATCGGATACTGTATGCGCATACAGTTATTCGCGGTGCCTGCCTTGTCGTCCTGATTTTCGGGAGAGATCAGGCGAGCCCGGGCGTGAGAGGGTCGAATCGTGGTCAATGTCGAACAGTTGAAGAACAGCGTGAACCGGATGTCCGCGGACGTCGTGCGCGAGGCCGTGCACGAGTTGCGTCTGGACGGTCTGGTGACCGAGGGGAAAACGCCCTTCAACAAAACGCATTTCAACACCTGTTTCGCAGAAATCGAAGCCCTGTTCCAACGCGCCGGTTATCACCGGCAACTCGATGTGGTGGGCTATCAGGGATTGTTGTACGCCCTGTATGACCCCGCTCGCTGGGAAGCGGTCGATGTACTGCGCTGGCTCAAGGAGTACACCGAAGCGGCGGCGCGTACCCTGATCCCGGCTTGAGAACGCCCCCTAGGTTCATTCCCCATACTGTTGGATAATGGCGCCCTGCACTGAGGGTTAAAGCATTCGTATGTCCACTTCTTCTTTTTCCGCGGCACACAGTCAGGCCAGTACGCTCTACTTGCCACCTGGCCCGTGGCACACCGTTGTCGATTGCCTGTGTGAGCATTTCAGCGCCATCGGTCGTGAACAATGGCTGGACAGAATCGCCCGTGGCCGGGTCCTCGATGGGCAAGGCATGCCGATCGCCCTCGATCTGGCCTACAAGGAAGGTTTGCGGATTCATTATTTTCGCGAAGTGCCGGATGAAAAGCCGATCCCGGTGATCGAGTCGATTCTGTACGCGGACGAGCACCTGGTGGTGGCCGACAAACCACACTTTCTACCCGTGACGCCCGCTGGCGAATACGTCGAACAGACGCTGCTCAGGCGCTTGATCCGGCGCCTGGGCAATCCGCATCTGGTGCCATTGCACCGCATAGACCGGCACACCGCAGGGCTGGTGCTGTTTTCAGCCAATCCGCAGAGCCGTTCGGCTTATCAGTCGTTGTTTCCAGCTCGGCAGATCGAAAAGCGCTACGAGGCCATTGCAGCGGCGTTGCCTGACGTTGCTTTCCCGCGGGTTCACAAGAGCCGACTGGTCGATGGCGAACCGTTCTTTCGCATGCAGGAGGGGCCTGGGGCCAGCAACACCGAGACTGCGATCGAAGTCAGGGCCAAGCACGGTGATTTCTGGCGCTATGGTCTTTATCCGGTGACGGGCAAGAAACACCAGCTGCGTGTACATATGGCGGCACTGGGAGCCGCTATCTGCAACGACCCGTTTTACCCCGAGGTGCTCAAGGAGGCCCAGGATGACTACGCCAATCCTTTGAAACTGCTGGCGCAGGGTCTGACATTCATCGATCCGGTCACGGGCCAGGAGCGAGTGTTCGAGAGTGAAATCACTCTGCAATGGTAATTGTGCAGCGACCTTGAAGCGCTGTTTTTCAGGCATGAAAAAGCCCGCATCAAGCGGGCTTTTTCGTATCCGGCGGCGCCAGGATTACAGATCTTTCACAGTACGAACCTGGTCTTTGTTGACGCGGGTCTGTTTACCGTCGAGCTGTTCGAACTCGTAGAAACCGGAGTCCTTGTCGAAATGCGGTGTGTCGACGGCCTGGATTTCGCGACCGTCATTCAAGGTGATCACCGTAGGCGATGCGCAACCGGCGAGGGTGGCAAGGCCGAGTGCGAGCATGAAAGTCGCGAGGGTCCGTTGAGTCATGAGTGTATCTCCGAATAAGAAATCTGTGGTCACTGAACTTGTGACGTACACCGTTCGTGCAAGTTCCTGATCAATTCAGTCTGACACAGAGCCGTGACCGCTTAACAGTTCCGGCGTGTTGAGGTTGGCCAGCCGAGGGTCATTGTCGGGGCATTGCAGCGCGGTCGCGCCGAGCTTGCGCATCAACCGGCCAGGACTGCGCTCACCCTCGTTCCAGGCCTCTTCGAAAGCTGCCCTGTGCAGCACAGGAATCACGCACAACAAGGGTTCCCAGTGATTGTCATGCCGCACCATCAGCGGCTTGTCCGGATGCAGGTTGGCGGCCTCGCGCATGTTGCCGATCAGCGCCGCATCAATGCCCGGAACGTCACAGGGCATGACCAGCAGATGGCTATGGCGAGCCGCTTTCAGGCCTGCGCGAATGCCCGCCAGCGGCCCGGGGAAATCACCTTCATCATCGTGGACCAACTGGTCGGCGTAGGGTTCGTACTTCTCAAGGTTGCGATTGCAGGAGATGATCAGGTCATCGGTCAGCGGGCGAGTCTTGCGATGCAGGTGTGCAATCAGTGGTTCGCCACGCCAGTTCAGCAGACCCTTGTCCTGGCCACCCATGCGTTGGCCGCGACCGCCCGCCAGGAGCAGAATGGAGCAGGGTGGCAAATGTGAATTCATGGTCATGGCAGGTCTCCATGGGAGCGGCGAAAAAACGGAGCGCTGTGATATAACACCGGGCTGTTTCTCCTACAACTGGACGAGCCTATGAAAGCCAAGGCTGATGTACCTTTCGCACCGCTGAATATTGCAGTGTTGACTGTCAGCGATACCCGCACACTGGAAACCGACACCTCGGGCCAACTCTTTGTCGACCGCTTGACCGCTGCCGGTCATAACCTGGCAGCCCGGGTGTTGCTCAAAGATGATCTCTACAAAATTCGTGCGCAAGTCGCCAACTGGATTGCCGACGATGTCGTGCAGGTTGTGCTGATCACCGGCGGCACGGGTTTTACCGGGCGCGATAGCACACCGGAGGCCGTCAGTTGCCTGCTGGACAAACAGGTTGATGGGTTTGGTGAGCTGTTCCGTCAGATCTCGGTTGCCGATATCGGCACCTCGACCGTTCAGTCCCGGACCTTGGCCGGTCTGGCCAATGGCACGCTGGTTTGCTGTTTGCCGGGCTCGACCAACGCCGTGCGCACCGGTTGGGATGGCATTCTGGCCGAACAACTGGATGCACGGCATCGTCCGTGCAATTTCGTGCCTCACTTGAAACAGGCAGCGCCTTGTGAATCCCGTGGGTAAGCCCGGCAAGACTGGCAGCCTGATGCCCGTCGAGGTGGCCCTGGTGCGCTTGCTGGAAATGGCCGAGGCCTCGAGGATCGTCGAGCGTGAACGCCTGCCGCTGGCACAGGTACAGGGGCGTGTACTGGCTGAAGATCTGGTGTCGACCCTCGATTTGCCACCCTGGCCCAACAGTGCCATGGACGGTTATGCCTTGCGCATGGCGGACTGGACTGGAGAGCCGTTGGTGGTCAGTCAAAAGGTGTTTGCCGGCCAGGCCCCCGAACCGTTGCAGCCGGGAACCTGTGCACGCATTTTCACCGGGGCACCTGTTCCCGCCGGCGCCGATTGCGTCGAGATGCAGGAAAACGCCGAAGTTCAGGCCGATGAGCGAGTACGTTTCACCCAGGCCCTGACCCCGGGCCAGAACATCCGCCCCCAAGGCCAGGAAACCACCGTCGGCGAGCTGATTCTGCCAGCAGGTACGCGACTGGGGCCGATCGAGCAAGGATTGGCTGCCTCATTGGGGTGTGCTGAGCTGGAGGTGGTTCGCAAGGTGCGTGTGGCGGTGCTGTCTACCGGCGACGAGTTGATTGAGCCGGGGCGGACGCTGGGGCCGGGACAGATCTACAACAGCAATCGGGTGTTGTTGTGTAGCTGGTTGCAGCGCTTGGGGTGTGAAGTCGTCGACGCGGGCATTCTTCCCGACGATCTGGAAACCACTCGCTCCCGATTGGGTGAGTTGAAGGATGTCGACCTGATCCTCTCGACCGGTGGCGTATCGGTGGGAGAGGCCGATTTTCTGGGCATCGCCTTGCGCGAAGAGGGCGAACTGACGCTGTGGAAGCTCGCCATCAAACCCGGTAAGCCGCTGACGTTCGGGCATTTTCGCGGTGTTCCGGTGATTGGCTTGCCGGGCAACCCGGCATCGACCCTGGTGACTTTTGCCTTGTTGACCAGGCCCTACCTCTTGCGCCGTCAGGGTGTGCCCGACGTTGAGCCGCTGAAGGTGCAGGTGCCGGCTGGGTTTGACTGGCTGCAACCCGGCAATCGGCGTGAGTATTTGCGCGCAAGGTTGGAAAACGGCCGGGCAACGATCTACAAGAACCAGAGTTCCGGTGTACTGCGTAGCGCTGCCTGGGCTGATGGATTGGTAGAAGTCCTGGAAGGTCGCACGCTTGCTCAGGGGGATAGCGTTTTCTTCATTCCGCTGAGCGAAGTCCTGAGCTGATAGTTTCAGCGGTCTTGTCACACAAAACCCGGTCGATTGAACCGGGTTTTGTGTTGATGCAACTCAATGAGCCAGAAGCAACGAAATAACCTGCTCGAATCGGCTGTTGGCGATCCAGCCAAGGAGGCCGAGGATCACCGCCGTTCCTCCGGCGGAATAGGCAAGCCTGTGCTTGATGGTTTTGACGTCGCCCCGGACTTCGTCCATGTCCCTGCGGATGCTCTTGAGGTGTGTTTCCAGCTCGGTGACGCGAGGTTCCATATCAACTTCTCCCGTGGCTTTTGTGCTGTTGCCGCATTCAGCTCGATGGCCTGACGCCCAAGGTCTCCCAATTAAGATTTGTGGTCAATTGAGCCGATTCCTCACGTTTTGTAAGAAAAATCCTGCCGTGCAGGGATCGAATCCTTGCGTCTGGAAATAATTCGTTTTCTTACGACCTTTGGCGGGAGCCTGCGGCTGGCTGTTCGATTGACCTGGGAAGCCGGTGGCGCACAGCGGCTGGTGGGCGAAACCTTGGCGGGAATCGCCGCTGTTACGGGGCGGTGAAGTGTCTAGTCGTCAAGGCTGATGATTTGTTCGCGTACGGCAAACAGCACCAGGCCTGCTACATCATAAATCTGCAAGCGCTTCATGATCTGCGAGCGGTGGGTTTCGATGGTCTTGACGCTTAACCCAAGGCCGTTGGCGATCTCGCGGGTAGATTTTCCGCGAACGATCAACCGCAGGATTTCCAGCTGACGCACCGTGAGGTTGTGTGAGTCGACAGGTTCGGGTTGATGCTTCTGGTTTCGGGTCAGCGCCTGATTGATCACCGTGTGGGCAATGGCCGGGCTCAGGTAGCGTTCGTTGTTGCGCAAGGCTTCCAGCGCGTGTTCGAGTTCGGTCGCCGTGGTGTCCTTGAGCAGGTAGCCATGGGCCCCGAATTCCAGCGCCTGCATGATGAGGGCCGGGTCGGTATGCATCGACAGGATCAGAACCTTGCTCTGCGGGCGCACTCGCTTGAGTTGCTGCAAGGCTTCGAGGCCGCCGGTCTGGCGCATCGAAATATCCAGCAGAATGATATCGGGGGACAGATGCCCGACCATTTCGAGCAACTGCGAGCCGTCATTGGCCTCGCCGATGACGGCATAGCCGGGCAGATCCATTACCAGGGCGCGCACGCCAGCCCTGATCAGCGAGTGGTCATCCACCAGTAGTAAATTACAAGTCAATGCATAACCTTATTCGAACTGGCCCGTTCGAGCGCACGGGGCGCCCAGGGAAATAGAGCTTCGATTTGAGTGCCTTTGCCCGGCTCGCTGGTAACGGTCAGTGTTCCGCCCAGTTGATCGAGCCGTTCCGACATCCCGGCCATACCGCGTTGCCCTTCGCGACCCGGGTCGGTTACGGGCGCGAATCCCTGGCCATCATCGCTGATCTGCAGTTTCAGGCCTTGTGGCAGACGCTGCAGGCAGACCAGCAGGTTCTTGGCCTGGGCATGTCGCAAGATGTTGGTGACTGCTTCCTGGGTGATGCGGAAAGCTGCCACCGCCATTTCCTCTGGTATGCCGGTCAGGCGCTGCTGGCATTCCAGGCTCCAGTGCACCGGGGTGTTGGCCAGGGTCTTGAGCAGGTGCGCGCGCAGACTGGCTTCCAGGCCGAGGCTGGTCAACTGCCGGGGATTGAGAATGGCGGATACGTCACGAACTTTCGCCAGGGTTTCTTCCAGCGTGTCGCGCAGAATCGCGCATTGTCCCTGGAACTCTTCCGGCATCCGGCGTTTGAGCCAGTCGCTTTGCAGTTTGGCGGCGGTCAGTAATTGGCCGATGTCGTCATGCAATTCCCGGCTCAGGCGATGACGCTCGTTTTCCTGAACCTGCAGCAGCCGGTCGGCCAGTTCCTGGGGCTGGAATTTGATGAATTTGCGCGAGAGGCTGTATTGCACGGCAACACTGGTCAGCGCCGCAATGTTGAGCACCAGCAAGGACAGGGGCAACGGAATGGCCAATACATAGACCAACAAACTGCCGAGCGTCGAGCAGGCACATAGCAACAGGGTGAATGTGCGTGCATTTTCTCGGGAGGGTGGCCACTTGGCAATTGACTTGAGGCTGGCGTGCATAGCGGATGGAGCCAATGGATGTTCGCTGCGGGCTGACCGGTCATGCTGGCTGACAGGCCCCTGTTTTTCATGTGGAGCGACTTCAATGGAGTGCATTTTTTGTTGGAGAGTTCAGCTCCGCACTGGAGTGAGCTGAATCCGGCTGCAACCACACTGCCATTAATTGGCGCCAACTAACAGGCGCCATAGTAGCACTTAAGATACCGTTGGTCGCGTTTGTATATGTGTCCAGAAAGTCAGGAATCCAGTCGTTTGGACGATGGTTCCATAATGGAAGAAGTTGGGTATTGCGACACAAAGTGCCGATTGTCCCTGGTTTTTTTGATGCCGGGCAAACCCTGACTAGAGAGCTGGCGCCCAATTGTGGAGGGGCAAAAGTGGGTGTTGAAAGATGTCGCTTATAGATATGAGGTAATCATATGCGACTTGTGCGCACTCAAGTTACAGCGGGGTATTGATAACCCAATCACGCCATACGGCTTGGTTGAGTCAGTTCAGGGCTGGCGTTCCGCACAGGACACGAGTGTGAACGGCCTGGAATTGACCGGTGGTTGAAATCGGCCTTGCCCGACCTGAAAGGCAAAGGCTTCGATCAGCGTGACCTGCTCGCTGTCGTCGAGACTGAGTTGCCCGGTGGTCTGGTCGATGAGTTCCAGTTGCCAGGCGATCAGGGTCAGGCAGTCTTTCAGTGCGTAAAGCGCCTCGTCGTGCAGGCTCATGGTGTTCTGTGCGTGGTTCAGCAGGCCATGAATATGCAGCGAGAATTCGGACACGGCCGCCAACGCCAGGGCATCGGCCTTGGTGGCCAGCTTGAGCAGTGTGCTGAGCAGGCAGTCGATGGCGTCCTTGTCATTGCTGATCAGTTGCAGATGACTCAGGCATTCCTCGGTTTTAGCCAGGAGTGTTTCAGCCTCGACGAGGAACTCCGGGAGCCGCAGGGCCCACTCGTTACGGTCGTTCTGCATACTTATCTCCACAACGTCATGTCAAATGAGGGGATATCGTGTGTGTCGACGAGGGTGGTCGGGACCCCGGCATTGCCGAGTCGTCGGGTGAACCAGTTTCGGCTGGCCCGCAGGCAGGCAGGGGAACACGAGAGGGTGGTTGGCCACTTACTTGCGATCGCACACAAAACCTGACTCCGTTCATGCAATGAGAATGGCGTCACATTAATGGCTATTGGATATTGCGAATATCAGGTTGCACCTGATTGTTGATAGGGGAATCCCTTAGGCAACGGAACCTATCACGTGAACTGTGGTCGCGTGGCGCAGAAGTGCAGCAGATGTAATCACAGCGCCAGTAAAGCATGATGTTAATGTGACATCAATGCCCGGTCGTGGCATTTTGGAGGGGGTCAAGCTTCGGCCAAAACAGCCGATAACCTTCTTCAAGTGAATTCATCCGAACAAGACCAGGAGTCATTGATGGCCGGCATTCTCGACACGGTAGACCAACGCACGCAACTGGTGGGTGAGAATCGCCTGGAAATTCTCATGTTCCGGCTCGCCGGACGGCAATTGTTCGCGATCAACGTCTTCAAGGTACAGGAAGTATTGCAACTGCCAAAGTTGACGCTGATGCCGCAGCGCCATCCTTTTGTGTGCGGCGTGGTCAACCTGCGTGGCCAGACCCTGCCGGTGATCGACCTGTCCCAGGCCATTGGCATGCGCCCGCTGGTGCCGGGGCCGGACAGCACGATTATCGTCACCGAGTACAACCGTTCGGTTCAGGCCTTCCTGGTCGGTGGCGTGGACCGGATCGTCAACATGAACTGGGAAGCCATCCTGCCGCCACCGGGCAGTGCCGGCCGCCAGCACTACCTGACGGCTATCAGCAAAGTCGATGAACAACTGGTGGAAATCATCGACGTCGAAAAGGTCTTGGCCGAGATTGTCCCGTACAACGCCAAAGTCTCCCGCGACAAGCTTGAAGACCCTGTACTGGAACGCGCCCGTGGCCGTGAAGTGCTGCTGGTGGACGACTCGAACGTGGCACTGGCGCAGTTGCGCGATACCCTGGGGCAGTTGGGCGTGAAGATGCACATCGCCAGCGACGGATTGAAGGCCTTGAACCTGCTCAAGGCCTGGGCCGACACTGGCGTGGACATGACTGAAAAACTGCTGATGGTTTTCACCGATGCGGAAATGCCGGAGATGGATGGTTATCGCCTGACCACCGAAATTCGCAATGATCCACGCCTGCGCGGCCTGTACGTGGTACTGCACACCTCGTTGTCCGGCAGCTTCAACGATTCGATGGTCAAAAAGGTCGGCTGCGACAATTTCCTTTCCAAATTCCAGCCGGACAAACTCGTCGACGTGGTACGTCAGCGCCTGATGCTTGACGAAGTGCCGGCCTAAGCGGTCTTCCTGTAGGAGCGAGCATGCTCGCGATGAAGGTACAGGCACCGCGGGGTGTCAGGTAGCCAGCGTCATCGTTGACGACCCTCGCGAGCATGCTCGCTCCTACAGGCTTTTTGCACTTTGATTCGCTGACCAAGCTCGTATAGGGTGGAGTTTTTGCCTACCAGGGAGCTGGCCATGTTGCGTCTGAGCGCGCTGTATCGTTATCCATTGAAGTCCGCCAAGGGAGAGACGCTTCAACAGAGTGGTCTCGATAAACTCGGGCTGGACGGCGATCGCCGCTGGATGCTGGTGGATGAGGCCAGCGGTCGTTTCCTGACCCAGCGTGCGGTGGCGCAGATGAGCCAGTTGTCGGCGCTGTGGAACGCCGAAGGTGGCTTGACCCTCGGCGCGCCCGGCCATTCGTCGATCGACATTGCCTTGCCCGGTAGCGATGCACAACTGCGTGGCGTGACCATCTGGCGCGATACCTTGCGAGTCCCCGATGCAGGCGACGAAGCCGGGGCCTGGGTCAGCCAGTTCATTGGAAAGCCGACGCGTCTGGTGCAAGTGCCGCTTGATCGGGCGCGAATGACCGAAGCCGGGTACGGCAATGATGACGATCAGGTGGCGTTCGCCGATGGCTTTCCGCTGTTGCTGATTGGCCAGGCCTCCCTCGAGGACTTGTCGCAACGGGTCGGGCGCCCGTTGGAGATGCTGCGATTCCGGCCAAACCTGGTGATCGAAGGCAGTGAAGCCTTCGCCGAGGACAGCTGGAAGCGTATCCGCATCGGCGAGGTCGAGTTCCGCGTGGTCAAGTCCTGTTCACGTTGCATCCTGACCACCATCGACCCGCAAACCGGGGAGCGCAGCGACGATCGCGAACCCTTGGCCACCTTGCAGAAATACCGCTCGCAGGCCGACGGTGCAATGTTCGGCCAGAACCTGGTCAACGACGGCAACGGGCGACTCGAAGTCGGCATGCCGGTGGAGATCCTCGAGTAATCTTGCGCAGAATGAAAAATGCCCGTGTCGAAAAACACGGGCATTTTTCATTGCGGTGAAGCCCGCGGGTTTAGCCGCGGTATTCGCACAGGTAAGCGGTGTCGACGGCGACTTTCAGCTGGAACTTGCTGTTGGCCGGTACGTTGAACTGGCTGCCGGCGGCGAAGGTTTCCCAGTCGCTGCTGTCTGGCAGTTTGACGGTCAATGCGCCGCTGACCACGTGCATGATTTCACGCTGGCTGGTGCCGAATTCGTATTCGCCCGGAGCCATGACGCCGATGGTCGCTGGACCTTCTGTGGTGCCAAAGGCGATCGACTTGACGGTGCCGTCGAAGTACTCGTTGACTTTAAACATGGGCGATTCCTCGAAAAGGGCTAAAAAGGGCCGGCCAGTATGCACAAGGCCCTCGGCGACGTCACCTGTCTAAAGCGGCAGAACCAGCGGCAGCAGGCGTGCGGTATTGCGCGCATCTTCCAGTGCCCGGTGTTGCTGGCCGGTGAACTGCAGGCCGGCCAATTGCAACGCGCCGTTCAATCCCAGCGGGCGCTCCAGGCGTCGGGCCTTGGCAAAACGCTGTTTGAGGTTCATGTGTGGCACGTTGCTCAGCATGCTGGCGAGTCCCAGTTGCTGCCAATCCTGAAGCAGTTGTTTGCGATCGTAATCGCCCCAACTGGCCCAGCCTTCAAGTCGCGTGTGGTGATGGCTTAGCCAGCGTTCAAACGCCGGCCAGACTTCGCCCAGCGGTTGCGCGGCATCGATGTTGGCCTGGCTGATGTGCGTCAGCTCGCGGCAAAACGGCGTCAGCAACGGCCGCCGCAACGGGCGGACGAAGCGCTGGAAGTGGTCCTGCTCGCGTCCCTTGCGGTCCACCAGGGTGGCGCCGATTTCAATGATTTCCATATCCGTTACGGGCCAACCACCCTCATCGGTGGTGGCCTCCAGATCAATGACCAGCCAGTGAGGCATTGCAGGTTTCCTGGTATCCGCGTCCTGTAGGGTTTGAGCGTAGCCAAACCCGGCGGTTCCGCCTAGTGGCCTGTGTGGCTGATTCGAGTACTCGAATCAGCCACACAGGCCACCAGGCTTATTCGACCTCCAACAGAATCTGGCGGTTTTTTACCTGATCCCCGACTTTGACTTGCAGGCGCTTGAGTACACCGTCGATACCCGATTTCAACGGGTGCTCCATTTTCATCGCCTCCAGCACCACCAGCAACTGGCCCTTGGTTACCGGGCTGCCTTCATTGACCAGCACGTCGACAATCGCCCCGTCCATCGGTGCCTTGACAGTACCGGAGCTGACATTGGCCTGGCTGGAAACCTGCGTCTGAGTGCGATCCACAAACTGCAAGCTGCCCGGACGGGTGAACAGCCAGAGTTGCCCTGCTTCCAGGCGATAGGCATGGCGCTGGCGGATGCCATCAATTTCGAGGGTCGCCTGTCGCCCGTCGCAGTGGAGAACCTTCAGTTCGAGGTTGCGCCCGGCAACCTGCAGGCGCAACGGCTCGCCCGGGATTGCCTGCAACGTCACCACCCAGTCCTGATCCTCTAGCCCGATGCGATAGTGCAGCGGCACGCTGGCGTTGTTGCGCCAACCGCAAAGCGGGGCCGGATGGGCCTGCGCTGAAGCCTGATAGAAGAGGGCGGCTGCAATGGCCAGGTATTGCGCAGCGGGGGCGTGGGTGTGCAGGCAGGCATGCCCGGAAAAATGCTGAGCGATGAACCCGGTACTGAAATCACCGCCGGCGAACTGCGGGTGCTCCAGCAGGCTGGCGAGCAGGCGCTGATTGCTTTGCACGCCCAGCAGCACGCTGTCTTGTACCGCCCGCAGCAGCTTGCGCCGGGCTTCCTCGCGGGTGGCGCCGTGGGCGATGAGCTTGCCGAGCATGGGGTCGTAGAAGGGGCTGATGTTCTGGCCTTCGATCACACCATGGTCGATTCGAATGCCGTCCCGCAACGCCGGTTCCCAAGCCGCGACGCGCCCGGTTTGCGGCAGAAAACCCTGAGCCGGGTCTTCGGCATACAGGCGCACTTCCATGGCGTGCCCCTGGAGTTGCACCTGTTCCTGGCGCAATGGCAATGGCTGCCCTTCGGCGATGTTCAACTGCCAGGCCACCAGGTCCAACCCGGTGATCAATTCGGTCACCGGGTGTTCCACCTGCAGGCGGGTGTTCATCTCCAGGAAGTAAAACTGCCCCCGTGCATCCAGCAAAAATTCCACGGTGCCCGCACCGACGTACTGTACCGCCCGTCCGGCCTTGAGCGCCGCTTCGCCCATGGCTTGCCGCAGATCAGGCGTCATCACCGGGCAGGGGGCTTCTTCGATGACTTTCTGATGTCGACGCTGCACCGAACAATCGCGCTCGCCGAGGTAAATCAGGTTGCCATGCCGGTCACCGAACAGCTGGACCTCGACATGACGTGGTTCGATCAGTGCCTGTTCAAGAATCAGTTCGCCGCTGCCAAAACCGTTCAAGGCTTCGGAGCGCGCGGTACGAATCTGTTCCAGCAAGTCGCCAGCGTCGTGCACCAGGCGCATGCCACGTCCACCGCCGCCAGCGCTGGCCTTGATCATCAACGGATAGCCGATGCGCTCCGCCTCGCGGCTCAGGGTCGCGTCGTCCTGCCCGTCGCCTTGGTAACCCTTGATGCAGGGCACGCCGGCTTCAAGCATGGCGATTTTCGACAGGCGTTTGCTGCCCATCAGTTCGATGGCCTCGGGGCTGGGGCCGATGAAGGTGATGCCGGCGTCCCGGCAGGCGATGGCAAACCCGGCGTTTTCCGAGAGGAAGCCGTAGCCCGGATGAATCGCATCCGCGCCCGTGCGCCGGGCGGCGTCAAGGATGGCCGGGATGTTCAGATAAGATTGTTGCACCGCGGCCGGGCCGATGTTGACGGCTTCGTCGGCCATTTGCACGTGCAGGGCATCGGTGTCGGCATCGCTGAACACGGCTACCGTGCGATAGCCCTGCGCCTGGGCCGTGCGCTGGATGCGGCAGGCGATTTCACCGCGGTTGGCGATGAGGATTTTCTTGAATCCGGGCATGGGCTGTTCCCTTGGGTTTTGCGGTGAATGTGATGGCCTCTTCGCGAGCAGGCTCGCTCCCACAGGTTTATGAACGGCATAAATCCAGTGTAGGAGCGAGCCTGCTCGCGATGCTTTTCATGAAGCCCACCCCGGTTTGCGTTTTTGCACGAAGGCCAATGTTCCCTCGACGCCTTCGGCTCCGCTCACCGCTTCGCTGAACCATTCGGCAGCCTGATCCAGCAGGGCGTTCGACGGTTCTCCGGCACTCGCCAGCAAGAGCTTTTTGGTCGCCGCATTCGCCCCCGGCGCACAGCACAACACATGGGCCAGCACCTCATCGAGACGCTCGGCCAGGGCCTGGGGATCATGCTCGACAAAATGCACCAGTCCCATGCGTCGAGCCTGGTGGCCATCAAAACGAGCCGCCGTCAGGGCCAGCCTTCGAGTCTCGGTCAGGCCGATGCGTTGCACCACGAACGGTGCGATTTGCGCTGGCAGCAGGCCGAGGCTGGTTTCCGGCAGGCCGAATTGCGCCTGATGATCGGCCAGGGCGATATCGCTGACACAGGCCAGGCCGAGGCCACCGCCGAGCACCGCCCCCTGCAGCACAGTGATCACTACTTGCGGCGCGTGTTGCACTTCTTGCAGCAGTACACCGAACACTCGATTCGTGTCGCGGTGTGCACTCGTACCCTGAGCGTGGGCACTGGCCATGTCCTTGATGTCGCCGCCGGCACAGAAGTGCCCGCCGACGCCGCCGATCACCAGTGCGCGAACCCCTGGTTTATCGCGTACCGCAGCCAGCACCGAGCGCAATTCGGCGACCATCTGCAGGCTCATCGCATTTCGGCATTCCGGACGGTTGAGGGTGATGTGCAACACGCCGTTGTGCAGTTCCAGCAGCAAGGTCTGGCAATCGGGCAGGCTGTTCATTTCTTTTTCCCCGGCAAAATACCCATTAGTTTGCAGATGATTCCCAGCATGATTTCGTCGGCGCCACCGCCAATCGACACCAGCCGCACGTCGCGGTAGGCACGGGCCACAGGGTTGTCCCACATGAAGCCCATGCCGCCCCAGTATTGCAGGCAGCTGTCGCTGACTTCGCGGCCCAGGCGCCCGGCCTTGAGCTTGGCCATCGAGGCCAGGCGCGTCACGTCCTGGCCTTTGACGTATTGCTCGGTGGCCTGATAGACCAGCGCCCGCAGGCATTCGATTTCGGTTTGCAGTTCAGCCAGGCGGAAGTGGATCACCTGATTGTCGATCAGTGCGTTACCGAAGGTCTTGCGCTCCTTGCAGTATTCGATGGTGCTGTCGACGCAATACTCCAGGCCCTTGATCATGTTGGCCGCGCCGAACAGGCGTTCCTCCTGGAACTGCAGCATCTGCATCATGAACCCCGCGCCTTCATGGCCGATGCGGTTGCGCTGCGGCACGCGCACGTTGTCGAAAAACACCTGGGCGGTTTCCGAACTGCGCATGCCGAGCTTGTCCAGATGCGAGCTGAGGCTGATGCCCGGTGTATTCATCGGCACCATGATGAGTGACTTGTTGATGTGCGGCTTGTCGTCCGAGGTGTTGGCCAACAGGCAGATGAAGTCGGCGCTCGGCGAGTTGGTGATCCACATCTTGCTGCCGTTGATCACGTAATCGTCGCCGTCCTTGCGCGCGGTGGTTTTCAACCCGGCGACGTCGGAGCCGGCACCGACTTCGGAGACGCCGATGCAGCCGACCTGTTCGCCGCTGATGGCCGGGCGCAGGAATTCGTCGCGCAGTTCGTCGGAGCCGAAACGGGCGAGGGCCGGGGTGCACATGTCGGTCTGCACGCCGATGGACATCGGGATGCCACCGCAATGAATAGTGCCGAACTCTTCGGCGGCCACGATCGAATAGCTGTAGTCGAGCCCCATGCCGCCGAATTTTTCCGGTTTGGATATCCCCAGCAAGCCGAGCTCGCCGGCCTTGCGGAAGATCTCGTGGATGGGGAAGCGTCCGGCCTTTTCCCATTCCTCGACGTGGGGATTGATCTCGTGTTCGACGAATTGGCGTACTGTGCGGCGCAGTGCTTCGTGTTCCTGGGTGAAGATCATTTTTTGTTGTTCTCCATTAGCCGGGCCTAGAACCGGGCGACGCCAAAACTGTTGGCTTGCAATGGCCGCACTTCGGCCTCGTGACTGATATCCAGCAGATAACCCAGCAAGGTCCGGGTATCCCGTGGGTCGATCAAACCGTCGTCCCACAGGTTGGCACTGCCGTACAGCGCCGTGGACTGGCTGTCGAGCTTCTGCGCGGTCACCTGCTCCAGCATGTCGAGCATTTTCGGGTCGGGCACCAGGCCGTCCTTGGCCTGCTTGGCCTCGGTGACGATGCGCAGCACTTTGCCCGCTTGCGCGCCGCCCATGACGGCGGTGCGGCTGTTGGGCCAGGCGAAGATGAAACGCGGATCGAGGCCGCGCCCGCACATCGCATAGTTGCCCGCGCCGTAAGAGCCACCGACGACGATGGTCAGCTTCGGCACCCGGGCGTTGGCCACCGCTTGAATCATCTTTGCGCCGTGCTTGATCACGCCTTGTTGTTCCGATTCGGTGCCGACCATGAACCCGGTGGTGTTGTGGAAAAACAGCAGCGGCGTCTGGCTCTGATCGCACAGCTGGATGAACTGGGCAGCCTTGCTCGCGCCTTTAGGGGTGATCGGGCCGTTGTTGCCGATAAAGCCACAGGCGCGGCCCTGGATTTTCAGATGGCCGCACACGGTCTGCTGATCAAACTCACCCTTGAACTCGAGGAAGTTCGAAGCGTCGGCAATCCGGGCAATGATCTCGCGTACGTCGTAGGGTTTTTTCGGGTCATCCGGGATCAGGCCCAGCAGTTCGTCGATGGGGTAGAGCGGTTCTTCCCAGCGACGTTCGGGCAGTGGGGGCAGTTGTTCGTTCCACGGCAGCAAAGCGACAATCTCGCGCACCTGACGCACGCCGTCGGCGTCGTTTTCAGCCAGGTATTCGGCGGTGCCGGCGGTTTGTGCGTGCATCTCGGCGCCGCCCAGTTCTTCATCGGTGGCGACTTCGCCGGTGGCGGCCTTGAGCAGTGGCGGACCGGCGAGAAACAGCTTGGCTTTGCCGCGCACCACCACCACGTAATCCGACAGCCCCGGCTGATAGGCACCGCCCGCCGTCGCCGAGCCGTGCACCACGGTGATCTGCGGCAAGCCCATGGCCGACATCCGCGCCTGATTGGCAAAGCTGCGCGCGCCTTCGACGAAAATCTCCGCCGCATAATTGAGGTTGGCGCCGCCGCTTTCGGCCAGGGTGATCACCGGCAGTTTGTTTTCCATGGCGATCTGTTGCAGGCGCAGGGACTTTTTCAAGCCGCTGGGGGAGATGGTCCCGCCCTTGATTGCACTGTTATTGGCGACCACCAGCACACGCACGCCGGACACATAGCCGATACCAGCGATCAAGCCACCACCGGCGGAGCTGCCGTCCTTGTCATCGTGCAACTTGTAGCCGGCCAGGCTGGCCAGTTCAAGAAACGGCGCACCGGGGTCCAGCAGCAGATCGAGGCGCTCGCGGGGCAGTAACTGGCCGCGTTTTTCGAACCTGGGTTTGGCTTCGGCAGCCTTGTTCAGCAAGTTCTGTTCGAGCACGCGGACTTGCTCGATGGCGTTGAGCATCGCCGCGCGGTTCTGGGTGAACTGCTCGCTGTGGGGATCGAGTTGCGACTGAATCACCGGCATGGGTTATTCCTTGTCCTTCAATACGTCTGGTATGTAGGCGCGATGGAAACCGTTGTACGACTCGCTGTTGGTCGCCTTGTGGATCGGCCAGGCGCGGCCGCCGAGGCTGGCGGCGCCGTCGATGCGCAGGGTGCTGCCGCTGACGAACGCCGCTGCCGGGCTGAGCAGGAACACAATCGCCGCGCTGACTTCCGATTCGGTGCCGATGCGCTTGAGCGGCACGTGTTCACGCAGGGTCGGGATCACGGCCTTGAAGGCGCCTTCATAGGTGTCCATGCCGCTGGAGGCAATCCAGCCCGGCGCCACGGCGTTGACCCGCACCCCGGCATGACCCCATTCGTACGCGGCGGTCTTGGTCAGGTTGTCCATGCCCGAACGTGCCGCGCCGGAGTGACCCATGCCGGGCATACCGCCCCACATGTCGGCGAGCATGTTGACGATGGCGCCGCCGTGCTTGCTCATGGACTGGTTGAACACTTCCCGGGCCATCAGGAAACCGCCCACCAGATTGGTGCGCATCACGGTTTCGAAACCCTTCTGGTTGATCGAGGCCAAGGGCGACGGGTATTGCCCCCCCGCATTGTTGACCAGGCCGTGAATGAGGCCATGTTTGCGGATCAGTTCGCTGACCAGATGTTCCACCGCTTCTTCCTCGCGGATGTCGCAAACCGCCCAATCGGCCTTGCCGCCGTCGTCGGTGATCTCCGCCGCAACGGTTTTCAGCTTGTCGGCCTTGCGCCCGACCAGCAGCACGTGGGCGCCAAGGGCCGCCAGTTCGTGGGCGGTGCAGCGGCCGATGCCACTGCCGCCACCGGTGACGATGATGTTTTGGCCGGCAAACAAATCGGCTTTGAAAATCGAATCGTAGGCCATGGCGGCAATCCTCTAGTTGAACTGGTCGGCGATGCGCTGCGGCACCGGAATCTGGATTTCCAGCAGTTGCTGGGCGAAGGCTTTGCCTTGCGGATCGATGCGCAGGCTGGCGACACCGCCACCGCCGAGGGCGTTTTCCAGCAGGAAATTCAGGCTATGGCTGGCGGGCAAGTACCAGCGCTCGACTCGCCCGTGGATGGGATCGAGGACGTGGTCCATCCAGTCGACGATCACTTCCGGGGTCAAGGCTTCGGCGATCCATGGCAGAAATTCCGGGTCGCGGGCCATGACGCCGATGTTGCTGTGGTTGCCCTTGTCGCCGGATCGGGCCACCGCCAGTTTGACCAGTGCCACGCTGGCGTCGGCCAGGCCCGTCGGTTTCGGTGGGGCGAGCGGGACTGGCAGGTCCAGCGGGTCGAGCACATCGAGGGCGGGCAGGGCACAACGGTGGCGCAAGCCCATGCAATCAATGTCCAGCGTGCAGGCGGTTTTGTCGATCAGGAACGAGAACAGCCGGATCAGCGGGTACACCGTCGGCCGGCCCCCGACAATGCCGGTCAACCCCGGCGCCATGCCGGTGGCGGCCTGGGCTATTTCCCGGGAAAACACGATCAGCGCACGCTTGTCCGGATGGCGCACCGCGAGTTTGATCACCACTTCGCGGCTGTCCTGGCGCTGGCCGTGAGGGCCGTAAGTGGCCTCGCTGCCCAGCAACTCGATACTCACGTCGCTGTACGGCGCCCAACCGCGCTGGCGGAACATTTCCGAGGTCTTGTTGATGATCGCGTCGCTGACCCGCCGCGCCTTGTCGACGGCATCGATACCGGCCATCAGGCAACTGGCGGTGCAGCGAAAGCCATCGAGGAAGGTGGCGCTGACCTTGTACTGAGCGGTCGGCGGCAGGCCTTTGGCGCCGTGCACCCGCACCGCGTTCTTGCCTTGTTGCAGCAGTTTGACCTGAGTGAAATCGCACACCACGTCCGGCAGCAGGTACGCCCGCGGGTCACCGATTTCATACAGCATCTGTTCGCCCACTGTCAGTGGTGTGATCAGTCCGCCGGTTCCTGCGGGTTTGCTGACGATGAACTGGCTGTCGGCGCTGACTTCGACGATGGGAAATCCGATGTGTTCGTAGTCGGGGACGTCGCGCCAGTCAGTGAAGTTGCCGCCGGTGCACTGGGCGCCGCATTCGATGATGTGCCCGGCCAATGCCGCCTGGGCGAGCTTGTCGTAGTCGTGCCACGACCAGCCGAACTCATGCACCAGCGCGGCGCTGACCACCGCACTGTCGACCACTCGCCCGGTGATCACGATGTCCGCGCCCAGGCGCAAGGCTTCGACGATGCCGGGTGCGCCGAGGTAGGCATTGGTCGAGACGCACATCGATGGCAGGGGCGCGCCGCTGAACATTTCATGAATGCCCAGGTTGCCCAGCTGTTTGAATTGCGGCTGCAGGTCATCACCCAGCAGCACGGCGATCTTCAGCGCCACCCCGGCCTTGTCGCAGGCCGCTTGCAGGGCGGCGGCGCACGCTTGGGGATTGACCCCGCCGGCATTGCTGATGACCCGGATGTCGTGTTGCGCGAGCTGCGGCAGCAAGGGTGCGAGCACTTCGATGAAGTCGCCCGCATAGCCGGCCTGGGGATCTTTCATTCGTGCGCCGGCCATGATCGACAGGGTGATCTCGGCCAGGTAATCGAAGACCAGATAGTCCAGATGCCCGTGTTCCACCAGTTGCGCGGCAGCGGTCGAGGTATCGCCCCAGAAGGCGCTGGCGCATCCGATGCGAATTGTTTTTGGCGCAGTCCGTTCCATAACCACCTCCAACCGAAGTGCATCGACATTACCAAGCAAGCGCTTGGTTTGTAAATGGCTTGATTATCTTCTTCCCAAGCGCTTGCTTGGTTCCATCCATGAGCTTAAATTGCCCGCGCAACCCCACTGTTTTCGGGGGGATCGGCGTTACTGATTGATCGACTGTAGGAGAGAACGGGTGGACGAGCAAAAAGCCCTGAGGGTCATGCGCGAATTGGTGGACGACGGCCAATTGACCGACCCGGACAGCGCCCGGGGCAAACTGCTGCAAGTGGCGGCTCACCTGTTCCGCAATAAAGGCTATGAGCGCACGACCGTGCGTGACCTGGCCGGCGCCGTGGGCATTCAGTCCGGGAGTATTTTCCATCACTTCAAAAGCAAGGACGAAATCCTGCGCGCCGTGATGGAAGAAACCATCCGCTACAACACCGCGTTGATGCGTGCGGCCATTGCCGAGGCGGGCAATGTGCGCGAACGGGTGCTGGCGCTGATCCGCTGTGAATTGCAGTCGATCATGGGTGGCAGCGGCGAGGCCATGGCGGTGCTGGTCTACGAATGGCGCTCGCTGTCCGACGACGGCCAGGCCAGGGTCCTGGCGCTGCGCGATATCTATGAGGACATCTGGCTGCAAGTGTTGGGCGAGGCCAAGACCGCCGGGTTTATCCGCGGTGATGTGTTCATTACCCGACGCTTCCTGACCGGCGCATTGTCCTGGACCACCACATGGTTTCGCGCCGACGGCAGTATGAGCCTTGATCAGTTGGCCGAAGAAGCGTTGATTCTGGTACTGGAAAACCGGCAATAAGCTTGTATTGGCCAGCATTAAACTGGCTAACTGGGCAAAAGCGCCTAGCTTGAAGGCATTGATGCCGTTTTATCGGGGAGTGGGGTTGTTTTGATGGGTTCGTCAATTCGGACAGCCTCGCGGCTTTTGCTGGCGATGCTTGCAGTGTCAGTAATGATGCCCGCCCAGGCTGCGCAACTGGTGCGCATTGGTGCCGCGCACTTTCCGCCCTACACCGTGCGTCCGGAATCCGGGGCCGATACCGGCTTGCTGCCGCAACTGGTCGAGGCCCTGAACGCATCGCAAAGCGACTACCAGTTTGTCCTGGTGCCCACGTCCATTCCCCGGCGCTTCGGTGACTTCAAGCAGGGCCGGATCGACATGGCCATCTTTGAAAATCCTGCCTGGGGTTGGCAAGAAATCCCCCACACGGCCGTCGACATGGGGCTGGAAGACGCCGAAATTTTTGTCGCGCAACGCTTGCCCGACCGGCACCAGGACTATTTTGCCGACCTGAACGGCAAGCGCCTGGCACTGTTCAGCGGCTATCACTATGAGTTCGCCAACTTCAACGCCGAGCCCAAGTACCTGGCGACAAAATACAATGCCACCCTGACCTATTCCCATGACAGCAATCTGTTGATGGTGATGCGCGATCGGGCCGACATTGCACTGGTCACGCGCTCTTACCTCAATGACTACTTTTTGCGCAATCCGGATGTCGCCAAAGAGTTGTTGGCGTCTGATCGCATCGATCAGATCTATCACCATTACGCCATCCTGCGCCCGACGGCCCCTATCAGCGGCGAGGCATTCGGCAGGTTGCTGCAAGGCTTGCGGGACAACGGCCAGATGCTGAAGATCTTCGATCCGTACAAGATTGCGCTTGTGCCGGTCCCGCACAGCGATTCGGCGCCACAGGTCGCCAATTGACGGTCTTTGCCTAAATTTCCCGCCGTGGCTCACGTCACCTCGATGAACTGTCGACGATTATCGTGAGCCTGATCCATGTCCAATCTGAATGACCTGACGGCCCTGTGCCTGCCCAATGGCAGTCGTCTTGCCGCTGATGAAACCGAATGCCGCCTGAGCCTCTGCCTGGAAGGGCAACCGCTGCTCACCCTGCGGCTGGTTCGTGGCCCCGAGTTGTCCGTGCACCTGCAAGAGCGATTCAACTGCTCCGACGGACTGGCGTTGTGGGCGGCCTGTTACTGGCTGTTCGCCCGCGACCCGGACTGCCAGCGCCTGCTCTGGCAATTGCAGGACGTGCCGACCGAAGCCGTGCTCAGCGGCCTGCTGGTCCCGACTTCCGTCAGCGGCCGGTATCACTGTGAGCGCACCTTGTTCTGGCAGTTGCCGCAGCCGTGGCTGGGGCACTTCCTGACCGGCAGTTATCCGCAGCAAATGGTCATCTCCGACGGCAAGCGTCATCCGTTGCGACCGGTCAAACCCCGCGGTGAAGTATATCGACGCTTCGATGCACGGCTGGGGGCCTGGGTTTCTTTGCGCACGCTGGAAATCGAGCAAGACCTGGCGCGTTTCCATCGCTGGCAGAACAGCCCGCGTGTCGCCAGTTTCTGGCAGGAGGAGGGTAGCCTCGAACAGCACCGGGAGTACCTGGGCAAACTCGAGGCCGACCCGCACACCCTGACGCTGATTGGCTGTTTCGACGATCAACCGTTCGCCTACTTCGAAGCCTACTGGGCCAGGGAAGATCGCATCGCACCCTTCTATGACGTCGGCGATTACGACCGTGGCATCCACATGCTGGTGGGCGAGGAAAACCATCGCGGTCCGCACAAGGTGGCAAGCTGGTTATCGGCGCTGGTGCATTATCTGTTTCTCGATGATCCGCGCACGCAGCGCGTGGTTGCCGAGCCTCGGGCCGATAACGCGAAGATGATCGGGTACATGCAGAGCCAAGGCTTTCACTGCGAGAAAGAGTTCGACTTTCCGCACAAGCGCGCGGCCTTGATGGTGTTGGGGCGGGAGCGGTTTTTTGATCGGTGCGGACTGGCCTGAGGCTGAAGATCTTTGGCGGTCTTGAGCGCTCATCGCGAGCATGCTCGCTCCTACAGAGTGTGCGTTGAACCTGTAGGAGCGAGCATGCTCGCGATGGTCACGCCGCAGATCTCGGATCCTATTGGCGAGCAGCCATATCCCCACGCTTGCCCGACACCTTGCGGCAGTGCACCAGCGCATCCCGGATCATGAAGTTCACCAGGGTCGGCGAGACACCGAGCTCTTTGGCGATGTCTTTTTGCGGTACGCCGTGCAGGCGATACATCTCGAAGGCGTAGCGGGTGCGACTGGGCAACTCGGTCAACGCGTCGGCGATGTGCTCCAGCGTCGAGAAATTGATATGCGAGGTTTCCGGTGACGCACCCTGGATCACCACATTCAGCCCTTCCTCTTCAGGGCCGGAATACTTCTGCTCCAGCGCCTGCTTGCGGTAGTGGTCGATGGCCAGGTTGCGCACGATCTGGAACAGGTAGCTGAGCTGAGCCTTGATCGAACTGGTGATGGGCGGGGCCGATTGCAACCGGAAAAATGCGTCCTGCACAACATCTTCGGCACGTGAACGGCAGCCGGTAATCCGGGCTGCGATCTTCACCAGAATCAGTCGATTGTCGACGAATACCTGAAGTAGCGGTGTATCGCACCTGCTTGTGGACACTGGTTCCATCATGGAAATCACCTGGCTGCCAAAAGGTTAGTGGGACGGGGGATAAACCGGGGGGCCGTCCTGCACAATCGAGCGACAAATTAGGCTTAATGATAATGATTGTCAAATGAGAAAAATAACCAGTGCGCTGCAAAAGTGCGGAGTGAGAACTGCGACACGCTGACGCACTTCAGCCCGCCTGGTGCTCGTCTAATTATTTCAGGACGTCATCCGTTCTGATTGGTAATTGGCACAGCGCAATCCCCACAACCCTGTAGGAGCGAGCCCGATCGCGATGGTCGTCAACGATGACGATGGGCGCCTGACACCCCCGCAGCGTTCTCCAGATGTTCGCGAGCAGGCTCGCTCCTACCAAGCCGAAACCAGGCAGGAAACCTCATGACTGACGCATTCGAACTCCCCAGCACAATGGTCCAAGCCCTTCAGCGCCGCGCGGTCCTGACGCCGGATCGGGTGGCCTTGCGTTTTCTTGCCGAGACCCCGGAGCATGCTGTGGTGCTCAGCTATCGCGAGCTGGATCAACGGGCGCGGACGATTGCCGGCGCAGTGCAGGCCCAGGCGGATTTTGGCGACCGCGCCGTGCTGCTGTTCCCCAGTGGTCCGGACTATGTCGCGGCGTTCTTCGGTTGCCTGTACGCCGGCGTGATCGCAGTGCCGGCCTATCCGCCGGAGTCGACACGCCGTCATCACCAGGAGCGCCTGCTGTCGATCATCAGCGATGCGCAACCGCGCTTGCTGCTGACCAGTGCCGGCCTGCGCGATGCCTTGCTGGACATCGAAGGGGCGCCGCCGTTGCTGTGTGTCGATACCCTTGACGCTGCGCTGGCCGAGCGCTGGGTCGCAGCGGATTTGCACAGCGATCACATCGCCTTCCTGCAATACACCTCCGGCTCCACCGCGCTGCCCAAGGGCGTGCAAGTCAGCCATGGCAACCTGGTCGCCAATGAGTTACTGATTCGCCATGGTTTCGGCATCGACCTGAACCCCGACGACGTCATCGTCAGCTGGCTGCCGCTGTACCACGACATGGGTCTGATCGGTGGCCTGCTGCAGCCGATTTTCAGCGGTGTGCCGTGCGTGCTGATGTCGCCGGCGTACTTCCTTGGCCGGCCGTTGCGCTGGCTGGAGGCGATCAGCGAATACGGCGGCACCATCAGCGGCGGGCCGGATTTTGCCTATCGCCTGTGCAGCGAGCGGGTCAGCGAGTCAGCCCTGGAACGGCTCGACCTGAGTGGCTGGCGCGTGGCGTATTCCGGTTCCGAACCGATTCGCCTCGACACCCTTGAGCGCTTCGCCGAGAAGTTCGCGACCTGCGGCTTCACCGCAGACAGCTTCATGGCCTCCTACGGTCTGGCCGAAGCCACGCTGTTCGTGGCCGGTACACCCCGTGGCCAAGGCATCGGCAATTTGCGCGTGGACGATCCGGCCCTGACGCAAAACCGCGTCGAACCGGGTGAGGGCAGCGCGATCATGAGTTGCGGCATCAGTCAGCCTGACCACGCTGTGCTGGTTGTCGATCCGGTGTCGCTCACTGAGGTGGGCGACAATGCAGTCGGCGAAATCTGGGCCGCCGGACCGAGCATCGCCCACGGCTACTGGCGCAACCCTGAAGCGACCGCCGAGACCTTCGTCCAGCATGCCGGCCAGGCCTGGCTGCGCACCGGTGACCTGGGCTTCATGCGCAACGGCGAACTGTTCATCACTGGGCGCCTGAAGGACATGCTGATCGTGCGCGGGCACAACCTGTACCCACAGGACATCGAGCAGACCGTCGAACGTGAAGTGGAGGTGGTGCGCAAAGGGCGCGTCGCCGCGTTCGCCATCAACGTGGACGGTCAGGAAGGCATCGGCATCGCTGCGGAAATCAGCCGCAGCGTGCAGAAGATCCTGTCACCCGACGGGTTGATCAAGGCCATTCGCCAGGCCGTTGCCGAGGCTTGTCAGGAAGCGCCGAGCGTGGTGGTACTGCTCAATCCGGGCGCGCTGCCCAAGACCTCCAGCGGCAAACTGCAACGCTCGGCGTGCCGCAGTCGCCTGGTAGACGGCAGCCTCGACAGCTATGCGGTATTCCCGTCGGCCAACAGCGAAAGCGCAAGCCGGATCGAGTCGGGCTCGGAGCTGCAAAGTCTGATCGGCCGCATCTGGTGTGAGCAGTTGCAAGTCAGGCAGGTGGGGGCCGACGATCACTTCTTCCTGCTCGGCGGCAACTCCATTGCGGCCACGCAAGTGGTCGCGCGTCTGCGTGAAGAGCTGGGGCTGGAGTTGAACCTGCGCCTGCTCTTCGAAGCACCGACCCTGGCGGCATTCGCCGATGAAGTGGCCCGCCGGCAACAGGACGGGGGGCTGGCCCAGGGCGCGATCACCGCGCTGTCGCGCCAGCAACCGATGCCGCAATCGCTGGCACAAAACCGGCTGTGGATCACCTGGCAACTCGATCCGCAGAGCAGCGCCTACAACATTCCCGGTGCCTTGCGCTTGCGTGGCGAGTTGAATGAAGAAGCCTTGCGCGTCAGTTTCCAGCAGTTGATCGAGCGTCATGAATCCTTGCGCACACGCTTTTTCGAGCGTGATGGCGTAGCGTTGCAGCAGGTCGATCCGGCCGCTGGGTTCAACCTGCAAATGATCGACATCAGCGACCTGCCGGTGGCCGAGCGAGAAGCTCGAGCGCTGCAAATCCGCGAGGACCAAGCGCGTACCCGGTTCGATCTGGAGCAAGGCCCGCTGCTGTGGGTGACGCTGGTGCGCCTCGCCGACGAGGATCACCAGTTGCTCGTGACCCTGCATCACATCATTGCCGATGGCTGGTCGCTGAATGTGCTGATCGACGAGTTCTCGCGCCTGTACGCGGCCGCTTCCCAGGGTCAGCAAGCGCTGCTGGCGCCACTGCCGACCCAGTACGCCGATTACGCTAGCTGGCAGCGTCAATGGCTGGCACAAGGGGAAGGCGAACGGCAACTGGCTTACTGGAAAGCGCAGTTGGGCGACGAGCAGCCCGTGTTGAGCCTGGCCACCGATCATCCACGCTCGGCACAACAACGGCGCAGCGCTGCGCGCCACACGGTGCGTCTTGGCGCGACCCTCAGCGACGCCATTCGCCAGACCGCCCAGGCCCATGAGTCCACACCGTTCATGCTGTTGCTCGCGGCGTTTCAGGCGCTGTTGCAGCGCTACAGCGGTCAGCGGGACATCCGCATCGGCGTGCCCAATGCCAATCGTCCGCGCCTGGAAACCCAAGGGCTGATCGGTTTCTTCATTAACATCCAGGTGCTACGCGCGCAGGTGGATTCGCGCCTGCCATTCGTTGAATTGCTGGCACAAACCCGACTCACCACGCTGGATGCCCAGGCCCATCAGGACCTGCCGTTCGAACAACTGCTGGAAGCCTTCCCCCAGGCCCGCGAACAGGGTTTGTTCCAGGTCATGTTCAACCACCAGCAACGGGACCTGAGCGCCTTGCGCCGGCTGCCGGGCTTGTTGGCCGAGGAGCTGCCGTGGCATAGCCGCGAAGCCAAGTTCGATTTGCAATTGCACAGCGAAGAAGACCGTAATGGTCGCCTGACCTTGTCCTTCGATTACGCCAGCGAGTTGTTCGATACCACGACCATCGAGCGCCTGGCCGAGCATTTCGGCAACTTGCTGCACGCCATCTGCGAGCAACCGACCAGTGCCATCGGTGACCTGCCATTGTTGACGGCTGTCGAGCAGCGACAGCAATCGGAGTGGGGGACCGCGGTGTGCACGGCGGCCAACCAATGGCTGCCCGAATGGCTCAACGAACAGGCGCGTCAGACGCCGCAGCGCACCGCGCTGGTGTGGGAGGGCGGCAGTCTGGATTTCGCCGAATTGCACGCCCGGGCCAACCGCCTGGCCCATTACCTGCGTGACAAAGGCGTCGGTCCGGATGTCTGCGTGGCGATCGCCTGCGAGCGTTCGCCGCAACTGCTGGTCGGCCTCCTGGCGATCATCAAGGCGGGGGGCGCCTACGTGCCACTCGATCCGGATTACCCGGCCGAGCGCCTGGCCTACATGCTCAGCGACAGCAGAGTCCAATTGCTGCTGACGCAAAGCCGATTGCTGGAGCGCTTGCCGGCGCCTGATGGCGTCAGCGTGATCGCCATGGACGCCTTGCATCTGGAGAACTGGCCAAGCCAGGCGCCGGGGCTGCATCTGCAGGGCGACAACCTCGCCTACGTGATTTACACCTCCGGTTCCACCGGCCAGCCAAAAGGCGTCGGCAACACCCACGCGGCGTTGGCCGAGCGCCTGCAATGGATGCAGGCCACCTATGGCCTGAACGAAACCGACGTGCTGATGCAAAAGGCGCCGATCAGTTTCGACGTGTCGGTGTGGGAGTGCTTCTGGCCCCTGATCACCGGCGCACGTTTATTGATAGCCGGACCCGGCGAACACCGCGATCCGCATCGCATCGCACAGCTTGTGCAAGAGCACGGCGTGACCACGTTGCACTTTGTGCCGCCGCTGCTTTCACTGTTCATCGACGAACCGCTCAGCGCGCAATGCACCAGCCTGCGCCGGGTATTCTCCGGTGGCGAAGCCTTGCCCGCGGAGCTGCGCAACCGGGTGTTGGCGCAACTGCCGGCGGTGCAATTGCACAACCGCTACGGACCGACCGAAACCGCGATCAACGTCACCCATTGGCATTGCTCCCGCCTCGACGGCGAACGTTCGCCGATTGGCCGGCCATTGGGCAATGTGATTTGCCGCGTGCTCGACAGCGATCTCAATCCGGTTCCGGTCGGCGTGCCGGGCGAACTGTGCATCGGCGGCATTGGTCTGGCCCGTGGTTACCTCGGTCGTCCGGCGTTGACCGCCGAACGCTTCGTGGTCGATCCCTTGGGTGGGCCGGGCGAACGCCTGTACCGCACCGGCGACCGGGTGCGCTGGACGGCGCACGGCGTGATCGAATACCTGGGCCGCCTCGATCAGCAGGTCAAACTGCGCGGGTTCCGCGTTGAGCCGCAGGAAATCGAAGCGCGTCTGTTGGCCCAGGACGGCGTTGCGCAAGCCGTGGTGCTGGTGCGCGAAACCCTGACCGGAGCTCAGTTGATCGGTTACTACAGCGCTGCGGACAATGCCGGGGGTGAAACCGATCAAATCGCTCGCCTGAACAGCGCACTGGCCGCCGAATTGCCGGAATACATGATCCCCGCGCAACTGATGCGCCTGGATGCAATGCCCCTCGGCCCAAGCGGCAAACTCGACCGCCGCGCCTTGCCGGAACCGCAATGGCAGGTGCGCGAACACGTCGAACCGGTGTCTGGACTGGAACGGCACATCGCCGGAATCTGGCGCGAAGTGCTGGGCCTGGCCCAGGTCGGCCTGGGCGATGATTTCTTTGCCCTGGGCGGCCACTCATTGCTGGCCACGCAAATCATCTCCCGTACCCGTCAGGCCTGCGACGTCGAGTTGCCGCTGCGCACGCTGTTCGAGCACAGCGACCTCGGCGCGTTTGCCGAGCAGGTTCGCTTGCTCCAGTCCAGCGGCAGCAGCAACAAACAACCGCCGATTGAAAAGGTCGACCGCAGCCAAGGGGTGCCACTGTCCTATTCCCAGCAGCGCATGTGGTTTCTCTGGCAGATGGAACCGGACAGCCCGGCCTACAACGTCGGCGGCATGGCGCGGCTGCGCGGCGTGCTGGATGTCGCGTGTCTTGAAGCGGCGCTGCAAGCCTTGATCATGCGCCACGAAACCCTGCGCACCACCTTCCCGAGCATCGACGGCGTCGCCCGTCAACAGGTGCACGCTCAATCCGATGTGCGCATGGCGTGGAAGGATTTCACCGCGCTGGATGCCGAAGGCTGCGAGTGGCAGGTCCAGCAATTGGCCGACGACGAAGCGCACCAGCCCTTCGATCTGGAAGCCGGACCGTTGCTGCGCGCCTGTCTGGTCAAGACTGCCGAGCAGGAACACTACCTGGTGCTGACCTTGCACCACATCGTCACCGAAGGCTGGGCGATGGACATTTTCGCCCGGGAACTCAGTGCGCTGTACGAAGCCTTTGTCGATGAGCGCGAATCGCCCCTCGCGCCATTGCCGGTGCAGTACCTGGATTACAGCGTGTGGCAGCGTCAGTGGCTGGAGTCCGGCGAGCGTCAACGCCAGCTCGATTACTGGACCGCGCAACTGGGTCGCGAACACCCGCTGCTGGAGTTGCCGGCCGACCGTCCGCGTCCGCCGGCGCAAAGCCACCAGGGGGAGTTGTACCGTTTCGACCTGAGCGATGACCTCGCGGCACGGGTACGCGCCTTCAATGCGCAGCAGGGCCTGACGCTGTTCATGACCATGACCGCCGCCCTGGCTGTCGTGCTGTACCGCTACAGCGGCCAGACCGACTTGCGCATCGGTGCGCCGGTGGCCAACCGCATTCGCCCGGAAAGCGAAGGGCTGATCGGGGCCTTCCTCAACACCCAGGTGCTGCGTTGCCAGCTCGACGGGCAAATGTCCGTCGGCGAATTGTTCGAGCAGGTGCGCCACACGGTGATCGAAGGCCAGTCCCATCAGGACCTGCCGTTCGATCATCTGGTGGAAGCCTTGCAGCCACCGCGCAGCGCTGCCTACAACCCGCTGTTCCAGGTGATGTGCAACGTACAGCGCTGGGAGTTCCAGCAAAGCCGTACTCTGGCCGGCATGACGGTCGAGTACCTGGTCAACGATGCGCGTGCGACCAAGTTCGACCTCAACCTGGAAGTCACCGACCTCGACCATCGCCTGGGTTGCTGCCTGACCTACAGCACCGATCTGTTCGACGAGCCGCGCATCGCCCGCATGGCCACGCATTGGCGCAACGTGCTGGAGGCGCTGATCGCCGATCCGCAGCAACGCTTGAGCGAATTGCCGCTGCTGGACGCTGGTGAACAACAGAATCTGCTCGACAGTCTGGGTGTCGAACCGGGTGAGCATCGGCTGGACCAGTGCATCCATCACCTGTTCGCCGAGCAAGCCTTGCTGCGCAAGGATGCTCCGGCCCTGACCTTCGCCGGGCAGACCCTGAGCTATGGCGAACTCGACAGTCGCGCCAATCGCCTGGCCTGGATGCTGCGCGAGCGCGGTGTCGGGCCGCAGGTTCGTGTGGGTCTGGCGCTGGAGCGTTCGTTGGACATGGTCGTCGGCCTGCTGGCGATCCTCAAGGCCGGTGGCGCCTATGTGCCGCTCGATCCGGAATACCCGCTGGACCGCTTGCATTACATGATCGAAGACAGCGGCATCGGTCTGCTGCTCAGCGATGCCGCGATGTTCAAGGCCCTTGGTGAGTTGCCGTCAGCGGTGGGTCGCTGGTGCGTGGAAGAAGACGCGGCCAGGCTTGCCAATTACCCGGCCACCGAGTTGCCGTCGATCAGCCAGGCGCAGCATCAGGCCTATCTGATCTACACCTCGGGCTCGACCGGTAAACCCAAAGGCGTGGTGGTGTCCCACGGCGAAATCGCCATGCATTGTCGCGCGGTGATCGAGCGCTTCGGTATGCGCCCGGACGACTGTGAACTGCACTTCTATTCGATCAACTTCGACGCCGCCACCGAACGCTTGCTGGTGCCGCTGCTCAGCGGCGCGCAGGTGGTGTTGCGGGCGCAAGGGCAGTGGGACGCACAGGAAATCTGTGGCCTGATCCGTCGTCACCACATCAACGTCCTCGGTTTCACCCCGAGCTATGGCAGCCAGTTGGCGCAGTGGCTGGCAACGCAAAATGAAATCCTGCCGGTGCGCATGATCATCACCGGCGGCGAAGCGCTGAGCGGCGAACACCTGGCGCGCATTCGCGCAGCGTTCGCGCCGAGCCAGTTCTTCAACGCCTATGGCCCGACCGAAAGCGTGGTCATGCCGCTGGCCAGCCTTGCGCCTGAAGTGCTGGAAGAGGGCGCCGGCAGTGTGCCGATCGGCAGCGTGATCGGCGACCGCGTGGCTTACATTTTCGACGCCGATCTGGCGTTGGTGCCGCAGGGCGCGACCGGTGAGCTGTACGTGGGGGGCGCTGGTCTGGCGCAGGGGTATCACCAGCGTCCGGGCATGACCGCTGAACGCTTCGTGGCCGACCCGTTTGCCGCCAATGGCGGGCGTATCTACCGTACCGGCGACCTGGTTCGCCAGCGCGACGATGGCCTGGTGGAATACCTGGGGCGGATCGACCATCAAGTGAAGATTCGCGGTTTCCGCATCGAATTGGGCGAGATCGAAAGCCGTTTGCTGGAACACGAATCGGTCCGTGAAACGGTGGTGCTGGCCCTCGATACGCCGAGCGGCAAGCAACTGGTCGCTTACCTCGTCAGTGACATCGCCGGGCAGAGCGATGCGCAGCAAAGCGCATTGCGCGAAGCCCTCAAGGCACACCTGAAATCGCAGCTGCCCGATTACATGGTGCCCATGCACCTGATCCTGTTGGCCCGCATGCCACTGACCGCCAACGGCAAACTCGACCGTCGCGCACTGCCGGCACCGGACCCGGAGCTGAATCGTCAGCAGTACGTGGCACCGGGCAACGAGCTCGAAGTCACGCTGGCACAGATCTGGTGCGAAGTGCTGAACGTCGAACAGGTCGGCCTCGACGACAACTTCTTCGAACTGGGCGGCGACTCGATCCTGTCGATCCAGGTGGTCAGCCGGGCGCGGCAGCAGGGTATTCACTTCAGCCCGCGCGACCTGTTCCAGCATCAGACCGTACGGACCCTCGCCGCCGTGGCCACCCGCACCGAGCAGATCAGCGCCGAACAAGGCCTGATCATGGGCGAGTCGCGACTGACGCCAATCCAGCACTGGTTCTTCGACACGGATATCCCGCAACGCCAGCACTGGAACCAGGCGTTGTTGCTGCAGCCGACGGCACCTCTGGAGTCCCACCGCCTGGAGCAAGCGCTGCTGGCGCTGATCGAGCAGCACGACGCCTTGCGTCTGCGCTTCAGCCGGATCGCCGGTCAGTGGCAAGCCCGGCATCAGCCGATCTGCGACGTGCCGGTGCTGTGGCAGGTGCGCGTTTCGTCGATGGATAAATGCCCCGCCCTGTTCGCCGATGCCCAGCGCAGCCTCGACCTCGAAGAGGGGCCGCTGATGCGCGTGTTGCTGGTCGATGGTCCCGAGGGCCAGCAACGGCTGTTCATCGCGATTCACCATCTGGTCGTCGATGGTGTTTCATGGCGCGTACTGCTGGACGACCTGCAAACCGCGTACCGCCAACTCGACGCGCGGCAGTCGGTGAAACTGCCGGCAAAAACCAGCGCTTTCAAGGACTGGGCTGCACGCTTGCAGGCCTATGCCGGCAGCGAGTCCCTGCGTGAGGAACTGGGCTGGTGGCAGACCCAATTGGCCGGACCGAGCGCCGAACTGCCGTGCGACCGCCCGGACGGCGGTCGACAGAATCGTCATGGGCAAACCGTCAGCGTGCGCCTCGACAGCGAGCGCACCCGGCAATTGCTGCAACAGGCGCCGAGTGCCTATCGCACTCAGGTCAACGACCTGTTGCTGACCGCATTGGCCCGGGTGCTGTGCCGCTGGAGCGGTCACGCATCGGTGTTGATTCAGCTGGAAGGCCATGGCCGCGAAGCGCTGTTCGAGGACATCGACCTGACCCGCAGCGTGGGCTGGTTCACCAGCGCCTACCCGTTGCGCCTTGCCCCGTCGAACATTGAAGAGGCAGCGGGGCAGGGCGCTTCGATCAAGGCGATCAAGGAGCAACTGCGCGCCGTGCCGCACAACGGCCTGGGTTATGGCGTGCTGCGCTATCTCGCCGATGACCTGAGCCGTCAGGGCATGGCCGAGTTACCGGTGGCGCCGATCACCTTCAACTACCTGGGACAGTTCGACCAGAGCTTTGCTGCCGATGCGCTGTTCCATCCGCTGGATGAAGCCATCGGCGCGGCCCACGATGCCAATGCACCGTTGCCCAACGAGCTGAGCGTCGACAGTCAGGTGTATGGCGGTGAACTGGTGATGCGCTGGACGTTCAGTGCCGAACGCTACGATGCGCAAACCATCGATGATCTGGCCGGTGCTTACATGGGCGAGCTGCAAAGCCTGATCGAACATTGCCTGCGCGACGATGCCGGTGGCCTGACACCGTCGGACTTCCCGCTGGCGCAGCTCAGCCAGACGCAACTGGATGCGCTGCCGGTTCCGGCTTCCGTGATTGAAGATGTCTACCCGTTGACACCCATGCAGGAAGGCATGTTGTTGCACACCTTGCTGGAGCCTGGCACCGGCCTGTACTACATGCAGGACCGCTATCGCATCGACAGCGAGCTCGATCCGCAGCGTTTCGCCCGGGCCTGGCAAGCGGTGATCGCCCGCCACGAAGCGTTGCGCGCGTCGTTCTGCTGGAACGTCGGCGAAGACATGCTGCAGGTGATCCACAAGCCGGGCGGCACGCCGATCGAGTACCTCGACTGGAGCGACGTGGCCGAAGCCGAGCAAGAGCCGAAGCTGCAAACCCTGCTCAAGACCGAACGCGAGGCGGGTTTCGACTTGCTCAACCAGGCACCCTTCCATCTGCGCCTGATCCGGGTCGGTGCGGCGCGCTACTGGTTCATGATGAGCAACCACCACATCCTCATCGATGCCTGGTGCCGTTCGCTGTTGATGAACGATTTCTTTGAAATCTACAGCGCCCTGGGCGAAGGCCGGGAAGCACAGCTGGCGGTGCCGCCGCGCTATCGCGACTACATCGCCTGGTTGCAACGCCAGAGCCTGGCCGAAGCGCGGCAATGGTGGAAAACCAACCTGCAAGGCTTCGAACGGACCACGCCGATCCCCAGCGACCGGCCAATCCTGCGCGAACATGCCGGCGACAGCGGCGGCATGATCGTCGGCGACTGCTACACAAGGCTCGACGCCCGTGACGGTGCGCAATTGCGCGAGCTGGCCCAGGCCCACCAACTGACCATCAACACCTTCGCCCAGGCAGCGTGGGCGTTGGTGTTGCGGCGCTTGAGCGGTGATCGCGACGTGCTGTTCGGCGTCACCGTGGCCGGACGTCCGGTGGACATGCCACAGATGCAGCGCACCGTCGGCCTGTTCATCAACAGCATCGCGCTGCGGGTGAAAATGCCCGAGGACGGCCAGCGTTGCAGCGTGCGTGAGTGGCTCAACGGATTGCTCGACAGCAACATGCAACTGCGCGAGTACGAATACCTGCCGCTGGTGAACATCCAGGAGCAAAGCGAACTGCCCAAAGGCCAGCCGCTGTTCGACAGCCTGTTCGTGTTCGAAAACGCCCCGGTGGAAGTCTCGGTGCTGGACCGTGCGCAGAGCCTCAACGCGACCTCGGATTCGGGCCGCACCCACACCAACTTCCCGCTGACGGCGGTGTGCTATCCAGGCGATGACCTGGGCTTGCACCTGTCCTACGACCAGCGCTACTTCGAGCAAGCCACGGTCGAGCGCATGCTCGCTGAGTTCAAGCGTTTGCTGCTGGCGCTGGTGGACGGTTTCCATGACGACATGGCCGACCTGCCGTTGCTGGGGGCGCAGGAGCGGGATTTCCTTCTGCATGGCTGTAACCAGAGCGAACAGCAATATCCGCTGGAGCAGAGCTACGTTTCATTGTTCGAAACCCGGGTCGCCCGGCACCCGCAGCGGATCGCCGCCAGTTGTCTTGACCGGCAGTACAGCTATCTTGAGTTGAACGAGCGCAGTAACCGTCTCGGCCATGCGTTGCTGGCCGCCGGTGTCGGTCGGGACCAACCGGTGGCCTTGCTGGCCGAGCGCAGCCTCGAGTTGCTGGGCATGATCATCGGCAGCTTCAAGGCCGGGGCGGGCTATCTGCCGCTGGACCCGGGTTTGCCGAGCCAGCGCCTGAACCGGATCATCGATCTGAGCCGCACGCCATTGCTGGTGTGCACGCAAGCATGCCGTGAGCAGGCGCAGGTCTTGCTCGACGAGTTCGGCTGCGCCAGTCGGCCACGACTGCTGGTCTGGGAGGAAGTCCAGGCCCTTGCGCTCTCGGCGGATAATCCGGGTCTCTACAGTGCCCCGGACAACCTGGCCTACGTGATCTACACCTCCGGTTCCACCGGCTTGCCGAAGGGCGTGATGGTCGAACAGCGCGGCATGCTCAACAACCAGTTGAGCAAGGTGCCGTACCTGAACCTGAGCGACGCCGATGTGGTCGCGCAAACCGCCTCGCAAAGCTTCGACATTTCCGTCTGGCAGTTCCTCGCCGCGCTGTTGTTCGGCGCACGGGTGGACATTGTGCCGAACACCATCGCCCACGATCCCCAGGGCTTGCTGGCGCATGTTGCGACCCAGGGCATCACCGTGCTGGAAAGCGTGCCGTCGCTGATCCAGGGCATGCTCGCCCAGGAGCGCATGGACCTCGACGGCCTGCGCTGGATGCTGCCGACCGGTGAAGCGATGCCACCGGAGCTGGCGCATCAATGGCTGCAGCGCTATCCGGACATCGGCCTGGTAAACGCCTACGGTCCGGCGGAGTGCTCGGATGATGTGGCGTTTTTCCGTGTCGACATGGCATCCACTCGCGGCAGCTACCTGCCGATCGGCACGCCGACCGACAACAACCGTTTGTATTTGCTCGACGGCGCGTTGGAACTGGTGCCGCTGGGCGCGGTGGGCGAGTTGTGCGTCGCCGGCACCGGCGTCGGTCGCGGCTATGTCAGCGATCCGCTGCGCACGGCACCGGTGTTCGTGCCGAACCCGTTCGGTGCGCCGGGTGAGCGTCTGTATCGCACCGGTGACCTGGCTCGCCGGCGCAGCGATGGTGTGCTGGAGTATGTCGGCCGGGTCGACCACCAGGTGAAGATTCGCGGCTACCGTATCGAGCTGGGCGAAATCGAAGCGCGTCTGCATGAGCAACCGCAAATCCGTGACGCAGCGGTGGCTGTGCAGGAAGGCGTCAACGGCAAGCACCTGGTTGGTTATCTGGTCACGGCCGATACTTCGCTTGATTCAAGCGAGGAACTGGAGCGAATCAAGCGGCGACTGCGTGCCGAACTGCCGGAGTACATGGTGCCGCTGCATTGGCTGTGGCTGGACAAGCTGCCGCTCAATGCCAATGGCAAGCTGGATCGCAAGGCGCTACCGGCGCTGGAGATCGGCCAACTGCACAGCCAGGACTATGCCGCGCCGCGCAATGACCTGGAGCAGACCCTCGCCGACATTTGGGCCGAGGTGTTGAAGGTCGAACAGGTGGGTATTCGCGACAACTTCTTCGAGTTGGGCGGACATTCGCTGCTGGCCACGCAAATCGCTTCGCGGGTGCAGAAAACCCTGCAACGGGATGTGCCTCTGCGGGCGATGTTCGAATGCAGCACGGTGGAGGAATTGGCCGGGTACATCGACGGGTTGGCGGCCAACGACATCACCGGGGAGAAGGTGGATCGTTTGAATGATTTGATGGCTGAGCTGGAAATGAACTGAAAGCCAATAGTTCACGGAAAATCCGGATGCTGCCCCACGGGCACGTCCGCAGCCGCCGGAACACAGTTCATACGCAACTGACGCTTGAACCCCGCCCTTTTTTCCGAGAGGCAGCCTGTCTGGTTTCAGTCGGGCCCTCTCGGTCCTTCAATTCGACCAGCCCCAGTTCCATGGCCTTGACCAGCGCCAGCCAACGCGAGCTGACGCCGAATTTTCTACGAATATTGCAGAAGTGATAATTCACCCCCGCCTCAGAGCAATTGAGGATCCGTCCGATCTCCCAGGACGATTTGCCCATGGCACACCACTTCAGGATTTCCTGCTCTCTGGCGGAGAGTTTCGGGGGGATCGCGTAGCCGAGTGACTGGGTGGGCGGTGTTTCAGATCGGAACTGGGCTGGGCTCGCAGTGTACATGGCTGGTCTCCCGGGGTAGGGCGCCTTGGAGGGCGGTGTGTAACTCGAGGAGTCTTTTATAGCGCGATTCGGGGTGGTTGGAACCTGTAAGAAATACCAGTTCGGTACGCTGTATTCGTGGGCTGTTTGCGAGTGCAGTGGAATCGATCATCCAGATGTTCAGGTCGACGGATGCTTAAGGCCATTTCTGCGCTGGGAAAGGTTGACGTGACAGTCTGTTCAAATGACGACGCAGTCGCTGCAAGTTATTCGAAGTTTCCCTAGCAGAACTGATAGTGTGCTTGGAGTCAGAGTTGTGTGTAAATATTGATGTATTTCATTAGTCTGAAATACGGGAGGTCGATTTATTTTTTAGTTTATTATGAAGGGATGAAAAATGACTAATTTAGTGAGCGATTTCGCAATTAACAATGCGCTTCAAATCAGAACGGATTGGGTGGATTATTATGCCGTAAAGGTCAGCTGGCCAGTTTCAGACGAATTTACTGAATATCGTCTTATGGGGGCGCCAGGATTGCCTATTAATCTACCTGAGAGTGAAATAACGCTAACTTCGTTGAGCCCGGATACGTTGTATCGGCTCTCTCTTTATGGAAAGAAGCCCAATGGTCAATGGAGCGGTCAGGGGCCTTTTCATGAGGTCAGGACAAAAAGTACTAAGCTTGAACTTTGGGTAACCGACGTTACAAAGACATCCTTCAAGTTGAATTGGCCAGGTGACACGCAACGAGTGAAAGTGAAAATTGATGATGGTCCGGAAGAGACTCATCATAGTTCGAATCGTTGGAAAATAGTTAATGCAAGGCCTGGTCAGTCAGTAAAGTGTAGTGTTAGGTTGGATAATGCACTGGAATGGAATAATCTTAGTTTTACGATGCCTAGAGACCTGCCGACCGCACCTGCCTATTTAGGTAAGTTTGAGCACACCATCAATTCGGTTTTGTTGCATTGGGGCCCGGGATCGGTCGATGGTGGTAAGATTCTTTACCGAGTGCGGCGCGATGAACTAGTGCTTGAAGAAACAGAAGATACTGCTTACAGGGATTTAACCCCAGAGCAAGGCAATACTTATGTTTATAGCGTCACTACAGTTGATGATCAGTACAACGAATCGGAGCGGACTACACTGGAGCTCAGCTTCGGTGATGTGACCGCACCCACTGAACCATCAAACTTGAGAACCACTGATCTTAACCTGCAAGTGCTCTGGGATCCGGCGTATGATTCATCCGGACAGGTTAAATACCATGTTTATCTGAATGGTGACCATAAGGGAACCACGGATGAGACGGCATTTTCCATTACCGAGATGGAGTCAGGGAAGCGCTATCAGATCTGTGTAGAGGCTGAGGATGCTTCCGGTAATAAATCAGAACAAGTATGTACAAGCTATCCGCCCATCGGCATTCCTTTAAAGCGCAAGCAGTAACCGTGTAACGCCGTTGGTTTTGCGTGTTTGACTCAGTCCCGATGTTCAGGCATCGGGACTTTCTGTGCTTTGGGTCTGCTCCATCGCATGCCTTGCCAATCGATGACAATCGTAAAAGTCCTTCTTTCAACTCGATGTGTGTTTGCGCCTTGACTGACACACCGAATACCACGTCCCTTCTCGATCTGCCCGTACGCAGATGCGCCCTTCGCTCGGCCACCCATCTATAGGTGCGCTTCGGTTTTCGAACCCTGATCCTCCCTGTGCTTGATAACGCCGATACCCCTTCTTTTAAGGTTGCCAGCCGAATTCTCGCCCCGTGCGTTTGTAGCGAAAACACCTACAAGCAGTAAGCAGAAGCTGTGGAAGCGTCCTCTTTAGGTAGAAGGATTAATCCTACAAGCAGAGCAGACAACTCTTGCATACCCGTCCTTCAGAAAGCACGAAGATGCGCCCCGTTGAAATGCAATGCCAACTCTCTTGGTTGGCATGACAAACCGGTGCTGGACTTTCGTCACTTGGCTGAAGCTTGCACTTTTACTTGGCTGTTTAAAGGTGAATCTAATGTTTAAGAAAGTTGCAATGTCTACCTCTGTGCTGGCTTTGGCCTTGGCTTCTTCGGCTGCACTGGCTGTTCCCCAGCAACATGATATTACTGTAGTTGCTGATATTCCGGGTGCTGATTTTTATGTGCAACCGGAAGACATGAGCACCATTCGCGACGAGCAACGCCTGCTTTGGAATCAGACGACTTCGAAGTTGGAAGGTATTTCCCGGATGTTCAAGGTCAAGAGTTCCGTGGGTGCTGCGGCAGGTCCTGAGGTTGAGGCGACTCTTTTGGAAGCCGCTGAAATTGTGGATATTGCCAATCCGAATAACAAGATCAACTTGAATGTAAGCTTCAATGGTCGTGCATTGACGACTGTAGGCACTCCTGTCGTGGTTGTTGACAGTGGCGATGCGACAACTGAAATGCGAGCGCCTCTGGCAATTACCCCAGTTGAGCCAGCCGCCCCAGGTTACGTTGAAGGTAACTATCGCGGTTTCGTTAAAGTGATGTTCGACGCGCCTTGATGGTGAGTGGACTCTAGCTGTCAGTACGTTGTTTGTGTGGCCGGCACTCTATGCCGGCCGCATTCTTCCTTGCACATGCAAGCGCTAACTTGAGAAATACTTCCATGTTTTCGAAGACTCCTGTCGCAGGAGCGCTTGCGCTGATTATTTGCGCGGGTGCGCTTGCCAGTGAAACCAGACATACGGATAAAACCGTCAGTTTGCTGCAACAGGCTGAAGGCTTGCCCGCGGAGTTTCATGAATTCTTTTTTGATGTGCCATTGGCTGTTCGCGTCGAGGTCGACAAACAGTTTCTGGGTGAGGCCATGATCCAGTTGACCCGGGATGAGCGGATCACGTTGATCAATTTTACCGATACCCGCAACAGCGACCTGACTTCGGCCGAACGTGATGAGTGGTCTGCATTCCTGACCCAGGGCGTGGCGCTGGGATCGTGCAAAAGCGCCTGCCCTCGGCAATTGCAGGCGGTTCACTACAGCCTTGCGGACTCCATGGTGTCGCTGGTAACGGCCAATGCCGAGCGCGACCCGCAAACCCGACAGTTTCACGATCAACCGGAAGGCGGCAGTGTCGGGTTGATTGTGCGCAATCAATTGAACATCAGCGGCGGTCAGGAGCAGAACGCGGCCGGTCGTTATGGCCTGGAGGCAAGCGCGAGCCTGGGCAACTGGACTAACACGTTCAACGCCCAACTTTCGCGCATGTCCGGGGTAGACACAGGCATCAAGCATGCAGTTCATGAGTTGCATGCCCAGCGGGAACTGGAAGGCAGCTTCTTTCGTGCCGGGTACTTTACGCCCAGCGCCCAGGGTTTGACTCGGTCAGCGCGGACAATCGGCGCCGGCCCCGATACCGTGTTGGGCATGATGTACGGCAGTTCCGACAGCCTGGCGGTGGACGACCCCAAACCGAGCCTCTATCCGATTTCGGTGACCGCCAATCGACAGGCGATGGTGGAGATCTATCGCAACGGCGCGTTGATCAACAGTCAGCAGGTGGCCAGCGGCCTTCAGACTCTGGACACGCGTCCGTTGCCGGGCGGCATCTACGAGGTGGAAGTGCGTCTGATCGAAGATGGCCAAGTGATTTCCACCAACCAGGAGCTTGTTTACAAGCCCACCAACTGGCGCAACCCGGAAAATCGCTGGCGCTACAACCTGTTTGCCGGTCGCGAAAGCAAGTTGCTCAGCAATTGGCAAGAAAGCGATGACGGCGACCTGACGGCAGGCGCTGCCTTCAACTTTCTGCTGCACCCACGAGTGGTCCTGGGCTTGTCCGCCCGACAGGTCAAGGAGCAGATGCAACTGGGCACTTCCGCCGAGTTGACGGTGAGCGACAAGACTTCCGTCTTTGGCAGCCTGTCCCAGACCAAGGGCGAAGGCACGGGCGTGGAAGTGCAGGGCGTACATCACTACAACGGTGGCAGTCTGGTGTTGCGCCACCAGCGCAGTTGGCTGGACACACGCAACACTTACGAAACGCTGCCGGACGGAACGCACATCCGCCAACGCAATACGTACAACGGACAAACCAGCAACACGTCGCTGGCGATGAACCAACGCCTGAACAGCAGGAGTTCGATCAGTGCGCAAGTTTCCCATAGCGAGGGTTATTCCGAAGGTATGGGCATCGATTTGAGTTGGACCCGCAATGCGCAGTTGTTTGGCAATGCTGCCGACTGGCGGGTGGCGGTGTTCGACCGGCCGGGTACCCTGGGTACTGCCAACCAGCGTAATCGCGGGATCGATCTCAGCCTGCGCCTGGCATTGGGTTCGGACGGTCACCAGGTGTCCGGTAGCATCGGTCAGCGCACGTCGCGTGACGGTGGGCGGGATGCCAATGCGTCCGTCACCTATCGTCGGGACCTCAAGGATCATGTTTTGCAGAGCGTATCCGCCACGACAAGCAGAGATGTATACGGGACCGGCCTGGCGGGCACGGTCGACTTCAAGACTGACCAGGTCAACGGTTCCATGCATGCACAGCGCTCTTCCTTCAACGGTGGTGTCACTGGTGGGTTGAATCTGGACAGTACCCTGGCGGTCAGTGGAAAAAAACTGGTACTCAGCAGCCAGGCTACGACTCGCGAGGCGGGGATGATCGTTGATGTCGAGAGCGACGTGGATGATATCCAGTTGCGCGCCGACGACTTCTCCGGCACCCACTCCACGCTGCGGGCAGGTCGTAATTTCATTCCGGTGTCGGCCTACAGGAACGGTACCGTGAGCTTCGATTTCAACGGGACGGATGTGCCCGCGGCAACCATCCAGCCGGCGCGTACCACCTACCACTTGAACAAGGGCGGCGTGGATTATCGTCAGGTACGCATTCTGAAGACGGTGACAGTCATGGGCCGCCTGGTGGATGCCACTGGGAAACCGCTGAAAGGCCACCATGTTATCAACCATGCCAGTCGTGGCGTCAGCGAAGTCGATGGGTTCTTTTCCATGGAACTGAGTGAAAAGTCTCCTACACTTGAAGTGCGGCACGACAGTCAGTTGTTATGCCAGTTCAGGCTCGATCCCACCTCCCAGCGTCGAGAGAATGATGTGCTGATGGTAGGCGATCTCAAGTGTCATTCAGACACTTTGGCCGAAGCTGCTTATAAGTCTGAAAAAGCCAGTTGATGGGCACTTATACACAGCGGTCTGAATATGGCGTACACAGGAAAGTCAAATGAACAAGTCAATGAATCGCCTTGTATTGGCGGGGATGCTTTGCGGGTTTTATCCGGGTTTTTCCCAGGCTGCCACATTGAACGTAGATGCGGAAATAAAGCCGGATCCGAGCAATCCGGCCAGTGCTGAAATTATTAACAAGACCCCGGTTACCGGGTTTTGTGTGGAATACCCGGGCCAATGCGCCAGTAATCGTATTCGAAGTAATACTTTTAATATTAGTTTTCAATCGTCTGGGGCTATTCCGCAAGATGGCAGCATGCCGTTCAATTTTCCAGCGACATGGCGCAGGTTTAAAGTCGACCATGAAAGTATTCCTGGCGAGACCGCAGAGATCGAAATCCGAATTTCCGGAGCAGGAACCCGTTATCGCTTGAGTGACACTGCACAAGCGCTGACGGGACGACCATCGGGTGTCACTCCTCATGAATACCATGTCACTCTTTGGAGGCCCTCATGGGCTAACGCGGTTGCCCCCTGTACTTCAGTGATTTCTGATGGTGCTGATCCAAACGGAAGGGACTACACAACTTTCTGGAGAATGTCTGCAGAAGTCACCTCCTGTGGTCCAAGAACCGCACGATTTGCAATTCCGTGGATGACTTTAGACCGGCTCGATGTAGATTATGAGTTACGAGCAGTTCGCCCGGAAAAACTCATCAGTGGCAACTATTCGGGATCGTATACCTACACAATACCCAACGACTTGAACATGGGTAATCTGACTGCCAGTGATCCTTCGATGACATTCAACCTGAACCTGTCAGTGAAACAGGACGTCAAGGTGGTCATGTCCTCCGACAGGGTAGCCCTCGCGCCCAAGGGCGGATGGATGGAGTGGATCGCTAACGGTCGCAAAGAGGAAAAGTTGCTGGGGGACCTGCGATTTTCCATATTGAGCTCTGCGCCGTTCAAGATGGAACTTACTTGCGAGCGTTTTGTGGGTGATACTTGTGCGATCAGCAATGGATCCCATCAAGTACCGGTCGATATGAGTGTCAGTCTGGCACCTCCGTGGGTCGACGATATGAGTCAGCCTGTATCGCGGCGTCCACTGACAGTGACCGGCGCCGGTTTGCAACATCTGAAATTGATAGGTTCGGCCACTGGGCAGCCCAGTATTTTGCACTTCGAGGTGCAAGCAGACTCAGTCAAGGATATGCAAGGCGACAGCAGTTATCGCGGAACCGTCTATGTCACCTTTGATTCTGACATTTAATAACAGTAGCGCGGCCAGAGGCTTGATCGGGCCCGTTTTCAGTATGAGGTTCATCTCATGAAATTTCTTTATACGATGCTTTGCACATTGATGTTCAGCATGAACGCTCATGCGGGCCCGAGCCTGCAAATCGGTACCTTCTATGACTTTATGAAAGGTACTCAAAGTAGTTATCTGAAACGTATTCATAACGGCGGTACATCAACGGCATTCGTAAAAGTCGAGATCAAGGAGATTTTTTACGAGAAGAACGGGAAGTCTCGAGAAGAGCCCTTGAAGGTCGTCGAGGGCAGTACTCGCGATGGCCTGGTTGCCAGTCCGGCCCGGTTGATCGTGCCAGCCAAGGGCACTCAGGGCACTCGCCTGCTGTATACCGGCGATCGTAGCAAGGAGCGATATTTCCGGGTTCGCTTTTTGCCGGTAGTACCTGAAAAAGAAGATAAATTCGCCGTTTCCGAAAGTGAGCGCGAATCCTATGAAAAGAGCATGTCTGCCGGTTTCAACGTAATGGCAGGTTATGGCTCGGTATTTTTTGTTCGCCCGGCCGAGACCCGGTTTGATACCCGGATCGATAACATTGCGAATCGTTATAAAGTGCAAAACAACGGCAATAGCGTGGTCGTTATCGACGCTTTCAAGGACTGTTCAGCCAAGAACGAGGATGAGTGCAAACCGACCAAAAAAGTACACTTGATCCCAGGTCATGATTTTGCGTTCGATAAGCAAGCGGGTCGAGTCTATCGCTATAACTTGATCGAGGACGGAAAGAAAACCCCTGTGGAAGTGAAGGGGTAGTCAGCGTCCATCGACAGGTTGGCGGTGAGCGAGATCACCGGGGGGAAGCTCGCGATGGCGGTTGTACAAACCCGTACGTTCCTGCGATTGACTGCAGGGTGCCGGTCGCTCAGTCTTGCCGCTCCATTTTTCTGCGGAGCCCCTCGATGCCCTTCGTAACCCTGGATGGACAAGCTCTTCACTACATCGATCAAGGCACTGGCCCGGCCGTGCTGCTGGCCGGCAGTTACCTGTGGGACCAGGCCATGTGGGCGCCGCAGATTGCCGCGTTGGCGCAACAGTATCGGGTGATCGCCCTGGACTTGTGGGGCCATGGTGAATCCGGGCCTATGCCAGCAGCCACGACGTCGCTGGATGATCTGGCACGCCAGGCCCTGATGCTGCTCGATCATCTTGATATCGGGCAGGTCACCCTGGTCGGTCTGTCGGTAGGCGGTATGTGGGGCGCGCGCCTGGCGTTGTCGGCGCCGCAGCGTATCAACGGGCTGGTGATGATGGACACCTACCTGGGTGTCGAGCCGGAGCCGACCCGTCAGTACTACTTCTCGCTACTGCAGCAGATCGAAGAGGCGGGCGCCATTGCCCCGCAGTTGCTGGATATCGTGGTGCCGATCTTCTTTCGCCCCGGTATCGACCCGCAGTCGCCTCTGTACCGGAACTTCCGTGCGACGCTGGCAGCTTTGCCTGCCGATCGCCTGCGTGAAAGCATTGTGCCGATGGGGCGCATTACCTTTGGCCGCGAGGATTTCATGGCGCGGCTGGGTGAGCTCGACGCTGCCAGCACGCTGGTGATGTGCGGCGACCAGGACAAACCTCGGCCACCGAATGAGGCCCGTGAGATGGCCGGGTTGATTGGCTGTCCATGGGTGCTGGTGCCGGAGGCGGGGCATATTTCCAATCTGGAAAACCCCGGGTTCGTCACCGCCGAATTGCTGAAGTTCATAGCTTCAAGAAGTTAGTGGGTTTACTGCCCGTCACTTCGGCCCGAGAATCTTCGCCAGCTTGTCCGGCGACGGCGCGCCTTGCTGCTGTTGCAGATTCCCCTTGTCATCCATGTAGAAAATCGCCGGCGTCGCCTGCAACTCCAACTCTTCCATCAACTGCATGTTGGCCGCGAGTTTCGCCTGAACGGCTGGCGGCACTTCCTTCAAGGCCTTGAGCGAACTGCCCTTGCCTGCGGCTTCGTGGTCCTGCAGGGCTTTTTCCGGGTCTTTGGCCGCGAGCAATGCGGCGGATTTCCCTGGGCTGTCTTCGCGGATGATACCGACCATGATGTGGCGCAACTGCACCTTGCCCGCCTTGACCCATGGCCTGGCCTGTTCCCAGAACATGTTGCAGTACGGGCAGTTCGGGTCACTGAACAGGTACACCACGCGCGGCGCATCCTTGTTGCCGTCGCCGATCCAGTTGCTGGTTTCGAACTTGGCCCAGACTTCCTTGGCCATCGGCGCATACACCAGCTTCTGCAACGGTGCGCTGCTCAGGTCATTGCCCTCGGCGTCATACAGGTTGCCCAGCAATACGTGTTTGCCATCCGGTGTCAGGTACAGCGCCATGCCGCGGTTCTGGTACTGCGCGGCATAACCGCGCAAGCCATCGGGGGCATCGAACTGGCCGACGATTTTCGCGCCCTTGGCCTCGATTTTCTTGATCGCATCGGGCAATTCTTCGGCCTGCACCGACGGCAGGTGCAGCAGGGCGGCACCGAGGCTCAGGGTCAGCAGGTGGCGGAGGCGGGGCATGGCAGTTTCCTTGAAGAGGTGGCAGGTACGGTGTCGAAGTTTTCCAGTGCGCGGGCCAGGCTGGCATCCGACAACTCGCCCAGATGGCTGCCCAGCAGGCGACCTTCGGGGCTATAGAACAGGGTAGTCGGCAACGCCATGGAGCCCACGGCCTGGCTCAGACGCCCACCGCCGTCGAACAGCACGTTGGTCAGGCTCAGGCCCTGGGTTTCCAGAAAGGTCGCGACGCTTTGCATGCTTTCCGCCTGATTGACGAACAGGAACGTCAGGTCCGGCCTTTGTTGCTGGGCGTTTTCCAGCACCGGCATTTCCCGGCGGCATGGCGGGCACCAGGTGGCCCAGAGATTGATCACCAGCGGGCCGCCCTTGTAGTCGGCCAATTGCACGGTTTCGCCAGCGGCATTGCGCAGGGCGATCTCCGGCAGGCGTGTGCCTTGTTCATAAATCGACAGGGAGAACGTCGCCAACAACCAGAACGCCAGGCCACTGGCCACGCCAAAGCCCAGTGGTCGGCGCAAACCCGGGCGACGCCAGCCGCGATACAGGGTGGCAAGCAAAACCACAATCACTCCCGGCCAGGCGAGGAAACCGCCATCGCGCAGGTCGATGATCTGCCACGGATCGTTGCGATAATGCACCCAATAGGCCGCCACGAAGCCGATTCGCGCCGCCAGCATGCCAATCAGAAACAGGCTGAACAGCACCGACTCGGGGTTGTCGCCGCCACGCTTGGCCACCCGCCAGCCGACAAACGTGGCCAGCGCCAGCGCACTGATCAGCAGCAGGTGATTAAGCGCGATGGCAAAGGTGCCGAGGGTGAAGGTCAGCATTAACGGGCGTCTCGGGTAGTGGTCCAGCGTTGCAGGAAAGTATCGGCATCGACTTCGCCAGTGATGCGCTGGCTGCGACGCTCCTCGCCATCAGCGCCAATCCACAGCAGGCTCGGTGGCCCCGGCACTTTGAAACGAGCGAGCAGTTCGCGGCTGGCGGCATTGTCCGCGGTCACGTCCAACCGGAGCAAGCGCACGTCACTCAAGGCTTGCATGACATTGGCTTTGCCGAACACCTGTTTTTCCATGACCTTGCACGACACGCACCAGTCGGCGTAGTAGTCCAGCAGCACCCACTGGCCCCGAGCCTGCGCGGCATCGAGTTCCTGTTGCAGTGCCTGCGGATCCTTGATGGTGGTGAAGGCATCGTGGCCAACCGGCACGGCGGCCACCGCCTGGTTCGAGGCGCGGAAGACCTGCAACGGCTTGAAGGGATCGTCACTGCCACCGGCCGCCCCGATTACCAGCAGGCTGCCCCACAAACCGAGCAGCAACGAACTGGCGCCAAACAGGTGGGCGATACGACCGAAACCTTCCGACTGTTTCCAGGCACTGTAGGCCGCGATCAGCAGTAGCGCACCGCATAAGCCGACCCACAGGGACTGGTCCAGCACCGGGCGCAGCATCAGCAACGCGGTGGCGAGGAACAAGAAGCCGAAAATGCCTTTGACCAGGTTCATCCAGGCGCCAGGCTTGGGCATGAAGCGATTCCCGACGGTCACCAGCAACAGCAGCGGCACGCCGATACCGATACCCATGGCAAAGAGGATCAAGCCGCCATGCAGCGCGTTACCGCTTTGCGCGATGTAGAGCAGGGCGCCGGCCAGCGGCGCTGTCATGCACGGGCCGACCAACAGGCCGGACAGGGCCCCCAGCACCCCGGCACCGATCAGGCTGCCGCCACGCTGATTGCGCGAGACATTTTCCAGGCGATCACGCACAGCCACCGGCAGTTGCAGTTCGAAATAACCGAACATCGGCAGCGCCAGCAACACGAAAATCGCCGCGAAACTGCCCAGCAACCAGGGGTTCTGCAACCAGGCTTGCAGGTTCGCCCCGAGGGAGGCGGCCAGGACACCCATCGCCGCATACACCAGCGCCATGCTGACCACATAACTGCTGGCCAGGGTCAATCCGCGTTTGGGCGTGGCGCCGCTGCCGACGATCAAGCCGGCCAGAATCGGCAGCATCGGCAATGAACAAGGGGTGAAAGCCAACAACAGGCCCAGGCCGAAGAACACCAGAAGGCTCCAGCCCAGCGCCCGTTGTTGCAGGCCGCTGGCCAATGCCTGGTCCGGTGCTTCGTTTGCCGCAACGCTGACCGCCTTGCCACCCAGATCCACGACCTGAGTCTGCGGCGGATAACACAAACCGGCATCGGCGCAGCCCTGGTAGCTGACCTTGACCTTGCCGCTGGCACCGGCCGGAATCTTCAGTTCAAGACCCTGGCGATAGACCGGCTGCTCACCGAAAAACTCGTCGCTGTGGGCTTCACCTTCCGGCAGCGCGGGATGTTGCGCGACAGGCAATCCGTCGAATTTCAAACGTTTCTGGTACAGGTAATAACCGTCGGTGATCTGCCAATAGAGCTGGGTTTCACCGGACTCCAGGCGCTCAGAGCTGAACGCGAACGCTTTATCGACCGGGAGAAACTCGGGTTTGGTATCGAATGGATTGGTCCCCGCCTGGGCCAGGCCAGCGATCATGAGGGTAAAAAGTAAAAACAGACGACGCATGGATAAGCCTTTGCCCTGTGCAATTAGAGTGCACAGTGGCGGGCGGCGATTAACCGATGATTAACCGCTTCGGCCTTGTGGCGGTGGCGCCTGCGGCATAATGTCGGCTTAATCGGTCAACGGCTTAATCCGCTTTATTTCTACGAGGCTCCCCATGCACGTACTGGTTTGCGAAGACGATGAGCTGATCGCCAGCGGCATTGTCGCCGGCCTGACCGCCCAGGGCCTTACCGTGGAGCACGTCGCCACGGCGTCCGCCGCCCGGGCGATGCTCAAGGTCGCGGAGTTCGACGTGATGGTGCTCGACCTTGGCCTGCCGGACGAGGATGGCCTCAAGCTGCTGCAGCAGTTGCGCCATCAAGGCCTGGAACTGCCGGTCTTGATCCTCACCGCCCGGGACTCGGTCACCGATCGCGTGGATGGCCTGCAAGCCGGCGCCGATGATTACCTGCTCAAACCCTTCGACTTGCGTGAACTCGCTGCACGCCTGCATACGCTGTTGCGACGGGTGGCGGGGCGCAGCGTCAACCTGATCGAACATGGTGCCCTGACTTACGACCCCAGCAGCCGCGAAACCACGCTCGCGGGGCAACCGGTGGACCTGTCGCGCCGCGAGCAGTCACTCCTGCAAGCGTTGTTGCATAACCGTGGCCGGGTGCTGTCCACCGAGCAACTGAAGGACAGTGTCTACGGTTTCAACGACGAACTGGAGAGCAACGCCCTCAACGTCCATATCCATCACCTGCGGCGCAAGCTTGGCAATGGCATTGTCGAGACCGTGCGCGGCCTGGGCTATCGCCTGGGGCCGGCTGATGGCGGAGAAGAATCGAAGTGATGAGTCTGCGTTTGCGCCTGAGCCTGACGCTCGGCGCCGCGTTTGCGCTGATCTGGGCCCTGGCCGCGGCCTGGATGCTCAGCGATTTGCGCAATCAAATGATGTTTTCCCTCGACCAGCGCCTGGTGGCGTCGGCGCGCATGGTCGCCGGCCTGATGGAGCAATTGCCACCCCTGCCGAGCAAGGGCGAGGGCACCCATTTCAGTGCCGAACAATTGAACATTCCCGGTGGAATGGCGTGCCAGGTCAGCTCGTTGCGCGGGGAAATCCTTGCTCGCAGCCACTCCGATCCGCAACAAGCGCTGGAGGCCGAAAAACTGGGGTTTCACGATCAGATGATCGACGGCGCGCCGTGGCGCAGTTTCACATTGGCCCGGGGAGATCTGCGCATCACCACCGCCGACCGGCAGATCGAACGTGAGGCGTTGAACCTGTCGATTCTGCTGGCCGCTTCGGTACCGGTGGGCGTGGCCTTGCTCGGATGCCTGTGCCTGCTTTGGCTGGGCATCGGCCAGGGGCTGGTGCCGCTCAACCGCATGCGTGATGCCTTGATGCGTCGTAGCGCCGACTCCCTCGAGCCCTTGCAGATCCATCCGTTGCCCCGCGAGCTGCAACCCTTGCTGGAAACCCAGAACCAGCTGCTCCAGCGCATCGGCAAGACGATCGAGCGCGAACGGCGCCTGACCGGTGATGCGGCCCACGAGCTGCGCAGCCCGCTGACCGCGATCAAGACCCACCTGCAAGTGGCGCGCATGACCGACGGCAATGCTCGCGACCAGTCACTGGCCAGGGCCGAAGAGGGTGCAGATCGCATGCATCGCACGCTTGAGCAATTGCTGTTGCTGGCGCGAGTCGAGGGCAGTCTGTCGTTTGATGACGGTGTGCAGTGCAATGCCGAGCAAGTGGCGAAACTGGCGATCCAGGACGCGGCGAGCGGCGATCGGCAACGCATCAAGTTCCAGGCGCCGGGCACGGTCTCCGCTGCGCCAGTACAAATGCCCGCCGTGCTGTCGATTGCCGCGCTGCGCAACTTGCTCGACAACGCACTGCGGCATACCCCTGCCGACAAGGCGGTGGAGTTGAGCCTGGAAACCACCGGCAATCGTGTGCAATTCGTGGTGCGCGACCATGGACCGGGGATTGCCGAAGAGGATCTGCAATACCTGACCCAGCGTTTCTGGCGCAACGGCCAGAGCACCGGTTGTGGCCTGGGGTTGGCGATAGTCCAGGCGATCGTCCAGCGTTGCGGCTGCACGCTGTATTTCGATAGCCGTCCGGACGGCTTGCGGGTCGAGCTGACGATGCCGCTGCAATCCATCTGAAAACATCATTAAACCCCTGTAGGAGCGAGCAAGCTCGCGATGGTCGTTAACGATGACACTGGCTGCCTGACACCCCGCGGTGCCTGTGCCTCCATCGCGAGCTTGCCGCAAGCGGGCACTCGCTCCTACAGGGTTTGCGTGTTACCGCCTAAATCCCTCAAGCGCTGATGCGTTTCCAGAACAGGAAAACCTTATTGAGGGGTCGAGAGATGTCAGTCGCTACCAGCCTGATCGAAGAGCAACCGGCGACGTCCGCCGAGACGCTTTATCAGTTCAACGAATCGCCATTGCTCGCCCGCCAGAGCCAGCAGGAGTCCAATGCCCGCAGCTATCCGCGACGCATTCCCCTGGCGCTCAAGCGCGCCAGGGGTATTTACGTCGAAGACGTCGAAGGCCGCACGTTCATCGACTGCCTGGCCGGTGCCGGGACCTTGGCCCTGGGGCACAACCACCCGGTGGTGATCCAGGCGATCCAACAAGTGCTGACCGATGAGCTGCCACTGCATACCCTGGACCTGACCACGCCGGTCAAAGACCAGTTCGTCCAGGACCTGTTTGGCCTGCTGCCGCCCGCGCTGGCCGCGGAAGCGAAGATCCAGTTCTGCGGCCCCAGCGGCACTGACGCTGTGGAAGCCGCGCTGAAGCTGGTGCGTACCGCCACCGGTCGCAGCACCGTGATCTCGTTCCAGGGCGGCTATCACGGCATGAGCCAGGGGGCGTTGAGCCTGATGGGTAGCCTTGGGCCGAAAAAGCCCCTGGGTGCCTTGCTCGGCAGCGGCGTGCAGTTCATGCCGTACCCATACGATTACCGCTGCCCGTTCGGGCTTGGCGGCGCGCCGGGGGTCAAAGCCAACCTGAGTTACCTGGAAAACCTGCTCAACGACCCCGAGGCCGGCGTGCAATTGCCGGCGGCAATCATCGTGGAAGTGGTGCAGGGCGAGGGCGGGGTGATCCCGGCGGACCTGGACTGGCTGCGGGGTGTGCGACGGATCACCGAAGAGGCGGGGGTCGCGCTGATCGTCGATGAAATCCAGAGTGGATTCGCCCGCACCGGCAAGATGTTTGCCTTCGAGCATGCCGGGATCATTCCCGATGTGGTGGTGATGTCCAAGGCCATCGGCGGCAGTCTGCCGCTGGCGGTGGTGATTTATCGCGACTGGCTCGACAGCTGGTTGCCGGGTGCCCATGCGGGGACGTTCCGTGGCAACCAGATGGCCATGGCCGCCGGTTCCGCGGTGATGCGTTTTCTGGTCGAACACAAGGTCTGCGAGCATGCCGCCGCAATGGGCGAGCGTCTGGCCGAGCACTTGCGCATCCTGCAGCGGGACTTCCCGCAACTGGGTGATATTCGCGGGCGTGGCTTGATGCTCGGTGTCGAACTGGTCGATCCGAGGGGCGCGCCGGATGCCCAGGGGCACCCACCGACCTGCGCCCGCCTGGCACCGCTGGTGCAGCGCGAATGCCTCAAGCGTGGCCTGATCCTGGAACTCGGTGGCCGCCATGGCGCGGTGGTGCGCTTCCTGCCGCCACTGGTGATTACCGCTGCGCAAATCGATCGTGTGGCGGAGATTTTTGGTCGGGCCCTGGCCGCTGCCACCGCCCGTCCTTAAATTTTCCATCCCGGGGAACGTTCCTTCTACATAACGGCTGCGCACACAGCGCAGCCCGCCCTGCAACGATGGAGAGACACCATGACGTCAGTATTCGACCGCGAGGACATCCTCTTTCAGGTCGTGGTCAACCACGAAGAGCAATACTCGATCTGGCCCGATTACAAAGCCGTGCCACAAGGCTGGCGCACCGTGGGCAAAAGCGGGCTGAAAAAGGAATGCCTGGCTTACATCGAGGAAACCTGGACCGATATGCGTCCGTTGAGCCTGCGGCAAAAGATGGATGAGCAGGCGGCTGTGACGCGCTGATCGGTCATGCCAAAAGAAGCCCGCTGGACTGGTGACAGTCAGCGGGCTTTTTCATGTCGTGCACGGTCGCCCTGTAGGAGCGAGCACGCTCGCGATGAACGATAACGCGGTCTAACTCAGTTACGCCCCGGCAAGCCCCTTGATCAGCAAATCCACATTCCCCTCCAGTTCAGCCACCGGATCCTCGGCATCGGTGCTCAACACCACCAACCGGCTACCCGACCCGGCTATCACCGCTTTCAGCTCATCCGAGGGTTGCCGGTGATGCAGCACCACCGCCACATCATTGTCCTTGAATGTTGCGCCCAATTGCTTGAGCGCTTCGGCTGTCCACTCGGCGTCGGGGCGTGGGTCCTGGGCGATCAATTCGAGATTGAGACTGCCGATCAGGTAGCCGAAATGATCGCTCAGGCTCATCACATTCAGGTTATCCGCATTGGCGAGGCGCGCTTCGCTGGTGGCACTGAGCTTGAGCAAGCGTTGCTTGAGCGCTGCCAGGTTGGCGTCGATTGTCGGCTTGGCCTCGGGGGCCAGGCGCACCAGGTCCGCCGCCATCACATCGGCCATGCGTCCCATGTTGTTGCTGGAGAACCATGGCTGGCTGTTCAGCCCGTCGACCTTGTTGCCGGGGCGCACGGCAATACCGGGCAGGGCGCCGTCCACCGGGCGGGCGGCGTCGACTTCGACGATGCGGATATTGCTGCGCCGGGAGATCGGGTACAGCGGGTCGTCGGGCCACAGTGAGCGCAGGCTGATCACCGCATCGGCATCATTGGCCAGTTTGGCCAGCGCCGAGGCGCCACGCCCGGTGAAGTAGGCGGTCTGGCGGCTGCCGGGCAGGTTGGCTGGCGCGGCACGTTCGAGGCTGACAGCGGTGCCTTTGAGCAGCACTTCACCGAGACCATAAGTAATCGGCAAGGAGGCCAGTACACGCAGCGGTTTGCCGCTGTCAGCGGCGCAGGTCGCGGTAGTCAGCCCGCACAGGGCAACGGCGAGGGTCAGTTGGCGCAGTGAAAGAATCATTTATCCAAGGTTCCCTTTCAGGCTGGGGACAACGCCGCGCGCGAGGGCGGCCAGAGCGAAGGCGATACCGGCCACGAGGATGATCGCGGCACCGGACGGGATCGGCAGGTCGAAGACGATCGGCGCAAGAATCCCGCACAGCGTGCTGAGGGTGGCGATCAGCACCGAACACCAGAAAAAGCCCTTCAGCGATTGACTGAGCAATCGCGCCGCCGCTGCCGGAATCACCAGCAGGGCACCGACCAGAATCGCACCGATGACCTTCACGGCGGCGACGGTGATCAGCGTCACCAGAATCACGAACAGATAGTCCAGGGTCTTCACCGCCACCCCGCGCACCGCTGCCAGTTGCGGATTGAAACTGGCGAGCATGATGCGGTTGTACAGCGGCAACGCCAGGGCCATCACCAGCGAACCGACGATGGCCAATACCAGCAGGTCATTGCCGTTGACCGTCAGCACTGAACCGAACAGCACGTTTTCCAGGATGTGCACGTTGATCTTGCCCGCCAGAATCAACAGCAGGCTGGCGCCCAGGGCGAGCGACACCGAGAGGAACACGCCGATCAAGGTGTCCGGCGCCAGCCCGGTGCGGTTGCGCAGGTAGTTGAGCAAAATGCCGAACAGCAGGCAGTAACCGAACAGGCTGCCGTAGGGGCCGGTGTAGGGTTCACCGAGCAAAATACCGATGGCCACGCCGGTCAGTGCGGCATGGCCGACCGCCTCGGAGAAAAACGCGAAGCGCTTGACCACCACCAGCGTGCCCAGGCCCCCCAGCACCGGGCCGATCAGCAGACCGGCGAGCAGCGCATTGACCACAAACCCATAGGCCAGCGCCTCGGGCAGATAACCCGACGACGCCCAACCCTGGACCATCAGGCGAAAAGCTTCGTAACTCATCAGGCAAGGCTCCGGGGGTGGCTCGAAAACAGCGTCCACAGGCGCTCCGGCGTCAGTGCCTGTTGCGGCGTGGCGTCGAACAGCACCCGGCGATTGAGTCCGGTGACGTGATCGGCCAGGCGCGCAACCGCTTCCAGGTCGTGCTCGATCCACAGTACGGTGATGCCCGCCGCTCGCCAGTCACCGAGCAAACGCTCGAACACCTGGATGCCGGCCTCGTCGAGGGCCGACATTGGCTCGTCGAGCACCAGCAATTGCGGAGGCGGAACCAGCCCCTGGGCCAGCAACACCCGTTGGCGCTCACCGCCGGACAGCGCCCCCATGCGGCGCTTGCGTTTTTCCTGCATGCCGACCCGCTCAAGGGCTTCGCCAATCGCCGTCGCATAATGTTTGCTCAAACCGAGAAAAGCCGGGCGACGCTGGCACATGGCGGCCATGAAGTCGTCGACGGTCATTGGCAAGCCGCGGTCGAATTCCAGGGCTTGCGGCACGTAGCCGATGGTGCCGGGCTCCTCCGACCATTGCAGGCTCAATCGGCCTTGATGCGGCATTTGCCCGAGCAGGGTCTTGATCAGTGAACTCTTGCCGCCGCCGTTGGGGCCAACCAGTGCGTGCACGCTGCCGGGACGGACCTGGAAGGTCACCTGGTCGAGGATCGTCGTGCGCCCGAGGGTCAGGCTGACATCGGAAAAATCCAGCGTCGGCCCCGAACCCTGTAGGAGCGAGCAGGCTCGCGATTGCGGTGTGTCATTCAATGAAGGTGTCGCCTGACTGGACGCCTTCGCGAGCAGGCTCGCTCCCACAGGGGGGGCACAGAGGGTTTCTTTCGAAGTCATGCGCCGGACTCCTGAATCGCCCGCACCACGGTGTCGAGGTTGCCGGTCATTTCCTTTTCGTACTTGTCTGCGGTGTATTCGCCGTAGGAAATATGCGACAGCGGATACAGCTTCACGCCTGATTCACGTTGGATGGTGTCGACGTAGGTGGATGGAAAATCCATCTCCGAGAAGATCACTTTCACGTCCAGCTCGCGCAGTTGGTCGATGGTCTTTTTCAGCTGGCTCGGGCTCGGCTCGATACCGTGGGCCGGCTCGACCACGGCCGTGACTTCGAGGCCGAACTCACGCAGCAGGTAGTCGTAGGCCGCGTGTACCGTGGCCACTCGCAACTCGGCGTTCGGCGCCTGGGTCAGTTGGGCCAGGGCGTCGGCGCGCATCTTGCGCAAGCGCCTGCCATAGGCTCGGGCGTTCTCGGTGTAGGTCTTGGCATTGGCCGGGTCAAGCTTGCCCAGCTCCCGGGCGATGTTGTTGACCTGGGCGATCGAGGCGCTGATCGACAGAAAGGTGTGCGGGTTTACCACTTTGCCGGCACCGCGCGCGGCAACGCCGGTGGCGGCCAACAGCGGCACGTTTTCATTGGCTTCGATCACCGGCACGTTCGGCGTTTCGCTGGCGGCGATCATGCGGTCGGCGAAATCATCATGACCGACGCCGTTGAGCACGATCACGTCCAGCCCACTGATGCGCTTGATGTCTGCGGCGCGAGGTTCGTAGGCATGCGGGTTGAAGCCGGCGGGGATCAGTGGCACCACTTCAGCCTTGTCGCCAACGACGTTCGCCACGTAGCTGTAGTAAGGGTGCAGGGTGATGCCGATGCGCAGGCGCTTGGCTTCGTCGGCACTGGCCAGGGATGGCAGCAGGCAGGCCAGCAGGCCGACCAGCAGCAAGCGCAAGATGGAACGTTGAGATGAAACAGGCATGGAATAGCGGTCCTCTCTCGAATGGGCGAGGGTTCAGTGCCGGTGCTGGCGAGTCACGCCGGCGTCGAATTGCGCGACGATCTGTTGCCAGCCGGCGCTTTCGAGCGCGGTATCACTGAGGTCGGCTGGAGCCGTGAGCGTGCCGTCGCGGTTGAGCCAGACGTCCACGGCGTCATCGCCTGCGGTCAGGCGCATCAGGAATGAACCGGCGACCGTCGGCGCCTGGCTTTGGCCGAAGTAGGCCTTGGCATCGAGCAATTGCCAGGTATGGTTGCCACGGCTGACGGCGCTGGCGTCCTGGGCAAACGGGGCAAATCCTTCGTCGGCGAGGGCCTGGGGAGTCGGCAGGCTTGGCTGTTCCTGGCGCAGCAAATGAATCTCGTCCAGCGTCACCCGCAAATCGGCATAGATGCCTTGCTCGGACGCATTGAGGTCGCGACGGGCATCCAACTGGTGGCTGTTGACGCTGCTCATCTCATGGGATTCGCCGCGCCAGAGCACCACGCTCCCGGCGACCGCGAGGATCACCAGGCACAGCAGCAGGACATGGAGGGTTTCGTGACCGGCACCGGCCGGGCGCACGACTTGGGTCGTTGGCGTGCTCATGGTGCCTCGATGTCCGCTTGGTCGATTTCCACCACGTGACCGGGGCCTGCGTCGAACAGCACGTAGAACTCGGTGCCGGGTTTCTTGAAGGTCAGGGTCGAATCGGTTCCGAGTTTGCCCGGCACCAGAATGGTTTCGTCATAGCCGATCACATCGAGGGTCACGCCCGGCGCACCGCTGCCGTCGGAAAAGCCGCCGGTGCATTTGATCTGCTCGGCGTCGATGGCCTTGCATTCGCACATCGGGTTATGGGCCAGGACGCTGGTGCTGGATCCGGCGCAGAGCACCAGCAACAGGGCTTTGAGTGGCCGAAGAGGGGGGATCATGGTTTGCCTCCTTGTTTGTTCAGCCAGGCGATGGTGGCGGGGGAGGCCTGGCGCAAAGGAATGAATGCCTGATGCATCGCGCCGTCCCAGCCTTCCATGGTGATCCACAGCTCGGCATCGGCCGTGGTCTTTTCCGGGACGGGCAACGAAGCGCCCATGCGATACGGGGGGCCGAAGAAAATCACCCCGGCGGCACGCAGGCTGCGGGGCTTGCCGATGCGCAGGTAAGTGGCCTTGACCTGCCCGATGCAGGTATCGCACAACGCGGCGTTGAAGCCCTTCATGTAGCCGGCCGGACCATCGAGCGTGGGCGCGGTGTTGCGCAGCTCCGCCAGGCGCAGGCTCCAGGGGCCGACCTGGACTTCGCCGATTTCGTGTTCGCCCAGGCCGCTGTCGCCACGCATCAAGGCTTCGTCAGCGAAATACCTGGGCATGAAACCGAGTGGCACCAGCAACAACAGGACGTTCAGGTGAAAGCGCCATTTGTGCCAGAAAACGCCCAGGCGCGAGGGTTGTGAGACCGCTGTGGCTTTGCTCACGGGTTGGCCTCCGATGTTTCGTTGCGGGTGACCGGTTGTGCTGTGGTGCCTCGTGGTTTTTTGTTGCTGCGCTTGAAGGCATTGGCCGTGGCCAGTGCCGTGCGCTTGGTCCAGATCAACAAGCCGCTGAGCACCATCATGCTCAGCAACAGGCCGAAGAATGCCCAGATCAGCTTGATCCACAGGCCACCGAAGTCTCCGGTGTGCAGCGGGCGCATGGACTCGGTGACGAACTCCAGGGCCGAGCGGTCCGAAATCAGGCGCGAGGCGGCGATTTCGCCGTTGTACGGGTTGATGGTCGCGATCTGGAACATCAGTGGATACCAGCCGCGTCCGCCGACCTCCAGATGGCTGTAGGCATTGCCCGGCAGGCTGACGAAGCTGGCTTGCAGCCCGGAAATTCTCTGCGAGGCAATCTCGATCGCGCGATCAAGGTCGATCCGTGGCGGGGGTGTCCCATCGACCGACAGCGGTACGGCTTCACGGGGCATCGCCGGAATGATTTTTTCCGTGGATATGGAAATCTGGTTATCGGACAGCAGTGCCTGGATCAGGAACCAGGTGCCGGTGATGGATATCACCGCGATGAACCAGATCGACCAGATGCCACTCAAGCGGTGGAAGTCGCCCCAGAAAATCCGTGCCCCGTGGCGAATGCGCAGGGTTGGGCGGAAAAAGCCTTTCCAGAAACGTTTGTAGACCACCAGCCCGGTGATCAGCGAAGCCAGCAGCGGCAAGCCGAGAAACGACACCAGGTACCAGCCCCAGCTATAGCCATTGGTAAACGGCACCAGCCACCAACCGTGCAGGGCGCGGGTAAAGGCGCGGAAATTGAACTCCGGCGCGACACCCTGGATCACGCCACTGTACGGATTGACATAAATCACCACCGAGCGACCGTCGGGATAGCTGACTTCGACATCCAGTGCGAAATGCGACTCGTCGGGCCGGCTGATGCTCTGTACCACGGTTTGCGGCTCGGCCTTGTTGATGGCCTCGATGACCTGCTGATAGCTGAGCAGCGGTGCATCGTCCGAGGGCTGGCTGGCGCGCATGGGCGGATTGGCCAGCCAGACGATTTCCTGGCTGATCACCGCCAGGGTGCCGGTCACGCAGACGATCAGCACGAAAAACCAGATCGGCAGCGCCAGCCAGCTATGGACCAGGAACCAGATTTTTGAACGGGACTTCTTTGACATATTGACGGTCTTGCCTGGATGAGAGGCAGCTCGACTGCGGGCTTCGCAGGATTGAACGCCCTGAAAGTCCGGTCGTGGCTTTTGCCTGCGCGACAGGACTGCATCTAGGTAGGACGGATGAGCGAGGGAAATCCCGAAGAGGGAAATGAAAGAAAATGTTTCGCATTACCAGCAGGTTGCGGGCGGGCTTGCTTGTGCAAGTGCCTTGAAGGCCAACGGCGCTGTTGAAGGCGGGGTTACTGTGGGAGCGAGCCTGCTCGCGAAGAGGCCCGCTCCAACCCTGAAGATGTTAGCCCTGGGCAAACATCTCCTTCGCCCGTTGCTCGATCTGTTCCTGGGTCAGGTCCTCCTTGTGCGTGGCCAGGAACCACAGGTGACCGTAGGGATCCTTCAAGGTGCCCGAGCGGTCGCCGTAGAATTGATCCTTGACCTCCGATACCACGGTTGCACCGGCATCGATGGCCTGTTTGTAGGACTTGTCGACATCCGTCACGTACAAATGCAGACCCACGGACGGCGAATTGTCCGGATTGCTCAGTGGTCCTTGATCGCACGGTGTGCCCAGCATGATCGGGCAGTCGCCGATACGCAGTTCGGCGTGACCGACACCGCCATCGGGCATGTTCAGGCGCATGACTTCGATGGCGCCGAAGGCTTTTTTGTAGAAGGCGATGGCTTCGGCGGCTTTTTTGATGCCCAGGTAGGGGGTGATGCTGTGATACCCCTCGGGAATGGCTTTGACGCTCATGATGGATCTCCCTGTTCTTGTAGTGTGAATGGAAGTGCCTGTGCCGTTGTACGACCGAATAAATATAGGCCAGCCTCTTTCGCCTCACCGAGGGGCCGACGAGCAGCAGCGCCACTCAAGTGCCATCAGGCTGGCTCCAGCCAGTGCGCTCCCGGCCCGCGTTCCCCCAACACATCGCCTGCATTGCGCAGTGGACAAGCCTCCATCGACAGGCAACCACAACCGATACAACCGTTGAGGCGATCGCGCAACAGGGTCAGTTGGTTGATGCGCTCATCCAGTTCCCGACTCCATTGCGCCGACAGGGTTTTCCAGTCCGCCGCAGTCGGCGCCCGATTGTCGGGCAGCCTCCTGAGCGCTTCGCCAATCTCCGCCAAAGGAATCCCCAGGCGCTGGGCAACCTTGATCAAAGCTACCCGTCGCAGCACTTCCCTGGGATAGCGGCGCTGGTTGCCCTGATTGCGATTGCTTTTGATCAGCCCTTTGGACTCATAGAAATGCAATGCCGTGACCGCCACGCCACTGCGCGCCGCAACCTGGCCGACGGTGAGTTCCTTGTGCAGGTTTTCCGGGGTGACCATTTGAAAATTGCCTCTTGACCTCTAGTTAACTAGAGGTTTTACCCTGCACACCTTCGGATCGCAAGGTTCGCCTTACATGTGAGTGGGGACATTTCATGCAAGCATCAGAGAACAATCGCAGCTTTGCCCAACTGATTGAATTCGAGATCGAGCCGCATCAACAACCCGCGCTGGTATTGGCCTTGTCGGCACAAACCGAGCATCTGGCCCGGCAGCACCGCGGCTTTCTCAGTGCCAGCATCCAGGCCAGCGACGATGGTCGGCGCGTACTCAGCTATCTGCAATGGCAAACCCGAGAAGCAGGGGAGGCGGCGTTCCGGGCATTTGAAAACGGCGAACAGGATTTCTGGCAGTTGATCCGCGCTCATCGGGCGAAGGCGGTGACTTTCGGATCGTTCCAGGTGCTGCACAGTCTGCAGCGCAGCCACGACAACGCACTGCATTGCAGTCTGGTGGGCTGATACAGACAAGGACAATAACCGCCATTTGCTGATAGCCACTATCGAAAGCGTTGATTTCTGCTGCCCGGGAGGCGCGGGTAGTCTGTGTTCATTGCCTCGAACCCAGTCGCCAGGACGCCAGAAATGAAACCGATGATTGCCACTTTGCTGATGCTCGCCGTCTCTGTACTCGCCGGATGTGCCAGCCATGTTTCCCCGGAGCTTCGCCCCTACACGGCTGAAGAAAGCAAGGAACTGGCGCTGGAGGCGCTGAACCGCCGCGGATTGTCCTTCGACGAATACCACGCGAAGAAAGCCGAACTGCTCGGCCAGCCGCAGAAGGCGTTCGGCTTCGACAACCAGGGAGAAATGAACGCCGGGCGATCTGTACAGCTGCACGGTCGTCCGAGCTGAGGCAAAACTGTACCGCTCCAAGTTTCGCGCAACTGTCCATGGGTTTCGCCCAGGGTGTGCGGTAGGGTCAATGCCTGACCGACCCTGACGGACTGCCACCCATGACACTCTCACTCGATCTGCTGCTGGGCTTCGCCCTGTTTGCCCTCGTCACTTCGATCACGCCGGGTCCGAACAACACCATGTTGCTGGCATCCGGAGTGAACTTCGGGTTCAACCGCACGATTCCGCACATGCTCGGAATCACTTGTGGCTTCTTTGTACTGGTGGTGGCGGTCGGCTTTGGCCTTGGCGCGGTGTTCCAGACTTACCCGTTGCTCTACACCGTGCTGCGTTATGTGGGGGCGGCCTACTTGCTGTACCTGGCATGGAAAATCGCCCATTCCGGGCCGGTGTCGGAGAGCCAGCAGGGCGAGGCCAAACCGATCAGCTATCTGGGTGCCGCCGCGTTCCAGTGGGTCAATCCCAAGGCCTGGATCATGGCCATTGGCGCCATCAGCACCTACACGCCGATGCAGGGTTACTTCACTAATGTGATCGTGATCGCGGCCGTTTTTGCCATCATCAACCTGCCGAGCGTCGGCGTCTGGGCCGCTTGCGGCACGCTGTTGCGCAACGTCCTGAAGGACCGTCGCTGGCTGCGCCTGTTCAATTGGGGCATGGCCGCACTGCTGGTGATCTCGCTGTATCCGCTGATGCTCGAAAGTTTTAGCTGACGCATTGCTTCAACCGGTTGCCCGATGCCTGTTAAGCTGACTTTTCAGGAGCGTTCCTACGCACTATTAAATGAAGTAGTTCTTCTTTAACGGCATCCGATCAGGTATTGGTACGTTCTGAAAACAGCGCGCAGCTCACAAGGCTGCGCTTTGCCGTTTGCAGTCACGAGCTTCCTGATCCCGGAATACGCTCTGCGAGTCATTTATGAATAAACGTCCGTTGTATTTCGATTACGCCGCTACCACGCCGGCGGATGAGCGGGTCATCAAGGTAATGGTCGAGTGTCTGGGCTTTACCGGCAATTTCGGCAATCCGGCCTCAAGCTCCCACGCCTTCGGCCAGCAGGCTCGGCAAACGGTGGAACTGGCACGACGCCAGGTCGCCGAATTGGTTGGCGCGATGCCCGAGCAGATCGTCTGGACCTCAGGCGCCACCGAATCCAACAACCTCGCGCTCAAAGGCGTGGCCCAGGCCCGCCGTACTGGCGGTGGCCATATCATTACCAGCCAGATCGAACACAAGGCCATTCTCGATACCGCCAGGCAACTGCAGGATGCCGGTGTGGCCGTGACCTGGCTGGTACCGGATGCCGAAGGTTTGATCACCGCGCAGGCCCTCAGCGAAGCCATGCGCGAGGACACCTTCCTGGTGTCGCTGATGCTGGTCAACAACGAACTGGGTACCCTCAACGACATTCCCGCCCTCGGTCAGGTCGTCCGTGATCGCGGGGCGTTGTTTCATGTCGACGCCGCCCAGGGCGCGGGCAAAGTGGCGATCGACCTCGCGCAGTGGCCAGTGGACCTGATGTCGTTTTCCGCACACAAGCTCTATGGCCCCAAAGGCATTGGTGCGTTGTATGTCGGCCCGCGTGCCCAACAGCGTTTGCAGGCGCAGATCCACGGCGGCGGGCATGAGGGTGGTTTGCGATCAGGTACTCTGGCGACCCATCAGATCGCCGCCATGGGTTCGGCTTTCGCGCTGGCGGCAGACTCTTTTGATGAGGAGAATGCGGTCATCGTGCATTTGCGCGAGCGCTTGCTCGAGCAGTTGTCGAGCATTCCCGGCGTGCGGCTCAATGGCAGCCCGACCCAGCGCATCCCCCATACCCTGAGCCTGACCTTCGCTGAAGGCGAGTTCAACCCGGCGGCGTTGCAGGCATCGATCGCGTTTTCCGCGACCTCGGCCTGCAATTCCGCGAGTAATACCCCATCCCATGTACTGCTGGCCCTGGGGCATGATGCCCGCTCGGCCAGTCGCACCATCCGCTTGAGTCTCGGGCGTTTCACCACCGAGCAGGACATCGACCAGGCGGTTCAACTGATCAAGGCGGCCTGCGCCAGTGCTCCGGCGTTCTGGCAGTAAGGCGACGAAGCGCCGGTGCTGATCGGCTCTCAACAAAAATGATGAAGTGGTTAGCAGGAGACACGATGAATACGCAGCTTTCGATCAATGGATCGGTGCCCCAGCGCCTGGCGCAAACTCGCGAGCTGATGAGCCGGGAAGGCATTCATGCCTTGCTGGTGCCGTCGGCCGACCCGCACCTGTCCGAATACCTGCCGGGTTACTGGCAGGGGCGCCAGTGGTTGTCGGGCTTCCATGGCTCGGTCGGCACCCTGATCGTGACCCCGGATTTCGCCGGCGTCTGGGCCGACAGTCGTTATTGGGAGCAGGCAACCAAGGAACTCAAGGGCAGCGGCATCGACCTGGTCAAGCTGCAACCGGGTCAGCCTGGGCCGTTGGAGTGGCTGGCCGAGCAAACACCCGAAGGTGGCGTTGTGGCGGTTGATGGCGCGGTCATGGCCGTGGCATCGGCACGCACCCTGGGCGGCAAACTCGAAGAGCGTGGCGCCCGCCTGCGCACCGACATTGACCTGTTGAGCGGCGTCTGGAGCGACCGCCCGAGCCTGCCGGACGAACCGATCTATCAGCACTTGCCACCACAAGCGACCGTCAGTCGTGGGGAAAAACTCGCCAAACTGCGCGAAAACCTTCAGTCGCGGGGGGCCGACTGGCATTTCATCGCTACCCTCGACGACATCGCCTGGCTGTTCAACCTGCGTGGCGGCGACGTTTCGTTCAACCCGGTATTCGTTTCCTTTGCCTTGATCAATCAGCAAGAGGCCACGCTGTTCGTGGCCTTGAATAAAGTCAGCGCCGAGTTGCGTGCAATCCTCGAACAGGACGGCGTGACCTTGCGCGACTACAGCGAAGTCGCCGCAGCACTGCGCGCCGTACCGAGCGGCACGAGCCTGCAAGTCGACCCGGCGCGGGTCACGGCGGGGTTGCTGGACAACCTCGACAGCGGGGTGAAGCTGATCGAAGGCCTGAACCCGACCACCCTGGCCAAATCGCAAAAAAGCCTGGCCGATGCCGAACACATCCGTCAGGCCATGGAGCAGGACGGAGCAGCGCTGTGCGAATTCTTCGCCTGGCTGGACTCGGCGTTGGGGCGCGAGCGCATCACCGAGCTGACCATCGATGAAAAACTCACCGCCGCCCGTGAGCGCCGTCCGGACTATGTGTCGCTGAGCTTCAACACCATCGCCGCGTACAACGCCAATGGCGCGATGCCGCACTACCACGCCACCGAAGAAGAACACGCCGTGATCGAAGGCGACGGTCTGTTGCTGATCGACTCCGGCGGCCAGTACCTGGGCGGCACCACCGACATCACGCGGATGGTCGCGGTGGGCACACCGACCGATGAACAGAAACGCGATTGCACCCGCGTGCTCAAGGGCGTGATTGCCTTGTCCCGTGCGCAGTTCCCCAAAGGCATTCTGTCGCCGCTGCTCGATGCCATCGCCCGTGCACCCATCTGGGCGGAAAATGTCGACTACGGCCATGGCACCGGTCATGGCGTCGGCTACTTCCTGAACGTCCACGAAGGCCCGCAAGTCATTGCCTATCAGGCGGCCCCCGCACCACAAACAGCGATGCAGCCCGGCATGATCACGTCCATTGAACCGGGCACCTATCGTCCGGGGCGTTGGGGTGTGCGCATCGAAAACCTGGCGATGAACCGTGAGGCAGGCAAAAGTGAGTTCGGCGAATTCCTGAAGTTCGAAACCCTGACCCTGTGCCCGATCGACACGCGTTGCCTGGAAACCTCGCTGCTGAGCGAAGACGAAAAACAGTGGTTCAACGCCTACCACGCCGAAGTGCGTGAGCGCCTGAGCCCGTTGGTCGAGGGCGCCGCGCTGGATTGGCTGAATACCCGCACTGCGGCTATCTGATCGGGAGCAGCTATCGGTTCCCGCGCAGCTTTTGTTTCTGTGCAGCTCAGGCGCTTTGTCCAGCGCCTGAGCCAGGCAAAGGGGACGGATGGTGGTCGGGACTTAACTCAAGGCTTCGAGCACGAAGTCCAGCCGATCCTGGCCGAAGTACAGTCGGTTGTCGACAAACATGCTCGGCGCACCAAACACACCGCGCCGCACGGCTTTTTCGGTGTTGTCCTTGAGCAGGGCTTTGACTTCTTCATCGACGCTCAGGGCCAGTACCTCTTGTGGATCGAAACCGTTTTCGCTGAGCACCGTCGCGACAGTCGTTGGTTCATCCAGACTGCGACCGTCGACCCAAATGGCCTTGAACAGGCAATCGATAAAAGCGGCAAAGCGTTCAGGCTGGCGCAATTGCACGCCTGTTACGGCGCGCATGAGCATCAAGGTGTTGATCGGAAAGTGCGGATTGAATTTCAGAGGCACGCCGTAGCGTTTGGCGTAGCGGTCCAGATCCTGAAACATGTAGCGGCCTTTGGCCGGAACAGTCACCGGAGAGGCGTTGCCGGTGGCCTTGAACACACCGCCGAGCAGGATCGGAATGTAGATCAGTCGGCTGTCGGTTTGCTCGCAGATTGCCGGTAGCTGGGTGTACGCCAGGTAGGTGGCGGGGCTGCCCAGGTCAAAAAGGAATTCCACGGTTTTGCTCATGGTCGGTGCGCTCTGCTTATTGTTGTAGGGGGGAGGGCTTACCAGCGTTCGCTCCAGGGGCGAAGGTCCAGCTCGAAGGTCCAGGCATCGCGGGGCTGGCTGTGCAGGTGCCAGTAGTTTTCGGCAATGTGTTCGGGGTTGAGGATGCCGTCCTGATCCTTGGTCGCGTATTTCTCGGGGAAACTGTCGCGGATGAAATCGGTATCGATGGCGCCGTCGACGACGACATGGGCAACGTGAATGTTCATCGGTCCCAATTCACGGGCCATGCTCTGCGCCAACGCACGGATCCCGTGCTTGGCTCCGGCGAACGCCGCAAAGCCGGCGGCACCGCGAAGACCGGCGGTGGCACCGGTGAACAGGATCGTACCGCGTTGGCGCTTGACCATGCGCTTGGCCACTTCCCGGGCGTTGAGAAACCCCGAGAAACAGGCCATTTCCCAAATCTTGAAATACTTGCGGGCGGTTTCTTCGAGAATGCTGCACGGCACGTTGGCGCCGATATTGAAGACAAATGCTTCGATTGGGCCAATCTGGCTTTCGATCTGTTCGACCAGCGCGATCACTTCTTCCTCTTTGCGCGCATCGCAGGCAAAGCCATGGGCCTCGCCGCCATCGTCCCTGATCGCATTCACCAGTGACTGGAGTTTTTCCTCGCTGCGGCGGGTGAGGCAGGCGACGAAACCCTCCTGGGCAAAACGTTTGGCGATGGCGCCGCCCGTGGCATCGCCAGCACCGACGACCAGTACGACCTTCTTGTTATTCATGGGTAGATCCCTATTGGTAAACGATCGTTAACTAAACGAACGTTATGCTATGATTCAGCAGGCGTCAAGATGAGCAATTTGGGGAGAAGGACCATGCGTTATTCGGCCAGTCATAAGCAGGAAACCAGGCAAAGGCTGCTGGAAAGCAGTGCGGTATCGGCCAAGAAATCGGGATTTTCAACGGTGGGCGTGGACGGCCTGATGAAAGCGATTGGCTTGAGCGGTGGCGCTTTCTACAGCCACTTCTCGTCGAAGGACGAGTTGTTTGCCAGCATCGTCGAGCGTGAGCTGTGCCAAAGCATGGCGCGACTCGGGGAAGGGCAGGACCGTGACAAGCTTCAGTGTTGCTTGAAACAGTACCTGAGCATGTCTCACGTCGAGAATCCGCAAGCCGGTTGCGCATTGCCGGCATTGGGCGCGGAAATTGCCCGCTCCGACGAGGCGGTCCGTCAACAGGCGGAGCACTGGATTTGTCGGCTGCAGGAATGTTGGGCAGGTGTTTTGCAAAGCGACAGCCTGGCGTGGGCAATTCTGTCGCAATGTATTGGCGCGCTGGTCGTGGCGCGGATGCTGGCTAGTCCGGATATTCAGCGCACAGTGCTGAAGTCCAGCTACGAGGAAATCAGCCGTCAGATCGCAAGTTCGAGAACCTGACGCGACGGCCCTGCTTATTTGCAGATGACAATCATGCTGCGGCTGGTATAGCCCGCAGGATTGAGGCCAAACGGGTAATCGCCGGGCTCTTCCACGGTATCTCCCGACTTGGCAATGACCTTGTATCCCTTGGGGGCGCAGGAGTTGGCGGCGCTGGCGTAGCACTTGTCCCAGGACGAAGACAGTCCGGAACAGTTGATATGGAGCCCTTTCCTGCCATGCTTGATCTGTGTTTCCGAGGTCGCTGCACAGCCCCCAATTGCAAGTACGGCGATCAGTATCAAAAATCGTTTCATTACTGTCCTTAAAGCGTTCCCGGATCTAGTGCCCGAGTCTGTCTGCATTCGCTTTCGCTGGAAGCGTACCGATATCCTTATCTGAAATTGTCCATGGTATGACTTCGAGTTGCGGGGGCTAAACATGGCCTAATTGATCGTCAAATACCAGAGCTTCGTCATAACTACTCTCAATCTGCCGCTACCGCAGGCTTGGCGGTAGTGCTCATGGTCATGGTTGCGCCGACGGATGCCAGAATGATGCACATGATTGCCATCCACTGCGACAGCGAGAGGTATTCATGTAGGAACAGCAAGCCCGATAAGGCGCCAATGGCCGGCTCGATGCTCATCAGCGTGCCGAAGGTTCTGGCTGGCATGCGGGTCAGCGCGACCATCTCCAGGGTATAGGGGAGGGCTGTGGACAAGACTGCGACGCCGAGGGCCACAGGGATCAAAGAGGGCGTCAGCAATGCGGAGCCAGCATGGACGATGCCGATAGGGGCTACGAAGAGCGCTGCGATCATTACCCCCAGTGCGGCGGTTTGCACGCCATTGTCGGCCCCGGCTTTTTGACCGAACAAAATGTACAGTGCCCAGCAGACCCCTGCCCCCAAGGCATAACCGGCACCTGTCAGGTCGACTCCCGCGGTCGTTGCCCCCGTCGGTATCAGCAGCAGCAGGCCGAAGGCAGCCAGGGCGATCCACAAAAAATCGATCGCGCGACGCGAGGTATAGATGGCCACGGCCAATGGGCCGGTGAATTCAAGTGCCACCGCGATACCCAGCGGGACTGTTTGCAATGACATATAGAAGAGGAAGTTCATGCCACCCAGCGCCATCCCGTAGACGATGACGGTGCGCAGTGATCTGGCGGTGAGTTTTGCCCGCCATGGACGCAGTATCAGCATCATGATCACGCTGGCAAAAATCAGTCGTAACGTTGTCGTCCCCTGGGGGCCAACGACGGAGAACATGCTTTTGGCCAGGGAGGCTCCGGACTGGATCGACGCCATGGCTATGAGTAGCAGCCCGACCGAGAACAGTGTGGAGGCTAGGCTGCGAGGCTGGTCATTCATTACGTGGCATCGTCCGAAATATGGGAATCAAGGTCATTTCTAATTGTGTTGGGCAATATACTGCGCATTCACCGCTGGCGCGTCTATATATAAGCAGTGTTTTTGCGCATCCGATAGAAAAGCTAAATCATTGCTTGACGGCAGATTTCAGATGTCTATAATTCGCCCCACTTCCGGCGCGGTCGAAACGGAAAACTCCTTGATAAACAATGAGTTACGCAGTTTCGACAGCAGGTTGCTTCAG
>NZ_NEHO01000046.1 GCF_002113375.1 Pseudomonas sp. R37(2017)
CAGTGTGTTGACCGGCACCTCGAGCGTCGATGGCCCCGTCAGTGTGGTGAACTTCACTATTGGTGAAACCACCTACGCTGCGGGCAGCACGGCCACCATCGCCAACGTCGGCACCCTGGTCATCGGCGCCAACGGCGCCTACACCTTCACGCCTGCCGAGAATTACAACGGCAGCGTACCGACGGTGAGCTACACCGTCACCGACGGCTCCGGCAGCAATGTCACCTCGACGCTGACCATCAACGTCACCCCGGTCGACGACAGCTTCACCGACCTCAGTGAAAGCGTGACCACCGCCGAAGACACGGCCGTCAGCGGCAGTGTGTTGACCGGCACCTCGAGTGTCGATGGCCCCGTCAGTGTGGTGAACTTCACTATTGGTGAAACCACCTACGCTGCGGGCAGCACGGCCACCATTGCCAATGTCGGCACCCTGGTCATTGGCGCCAATGGCGCCTACACCTTTACCCCGGCCGAGAATTACAACGGCAACGTGCCGACGGTCAGCTACACCGTCACCGATGGATCGGGCAGCAATGTCACCTCGACCCTGACCATCAACGTCACCCCGGTCGATGACAGCTTCACCGATATCAGTGAAAGCGTGACCACCGCTGAAGACACCGCCATCTCTGGCAGCGTCCTCACCGGCACGAGCAGCGTCGACGGTCCGGTCAGCGTGGTGAGTTTCACCATCGACGGTGTTAGCGGCACGTTCAACGCCGGCCAGACTGCGACCATCGCCAATGTCGGCACCCTGGTCATCGGTACCAACGGCGCCTACACCTTTACCCCGGACGCCAACTACAACGGCAGCGTGCCGACGGTGAGCTACACCGTCACCGACGGTTCCGGCAGCAACGTCACCTCGACCCTGACCATCAACGTCACTCCGGTCGATGACAGCTTCACCGACCTCAGTGAAAGCGTGAGCACCGCCGAAGACACCGCCGTCAGCGGCAGCGTGTTGACCGGCACTTCGAGCGTTGATGGCCCGGTCAGCGTGGTCAACTTCACCATCGACGGTGTGGCTGGCACCTTCAACGCTGGGCAGACCGCGACCATCGCCAACGTCGGCACCCTGGTCATCGGCGCCAACGGCGCCTACACCTTTACCCCAGACGCCAACTACAACGGCAGCGTGCCCACCGTCAGCTACACCGTGACCGACGGCTCGGGCAGCAACGTCACTTCGACCCTGACTATCAACGTCACCCCGGTCGATGACAGCTTCACCGATATCAGTGAAAGCGTGACCACCGCCGAAGACACCGCCGTCAGCGGCAGTGTGTTGACCGGCACCTCGAG
>NZ_NEHO01000047.1 GCF_002113375.1 Pseudomonas sp. R37(2017)
TGTTCTGGTCAAGTTTTTCCGGACACCGATTACGGTGATCAAGCCGCCTGCTGCTCCATGGCTATTGGCGACAGGTAGTTGTTGTAGCTGTGGAGCCTGATTCGGTTGTATCGCATGAAGAAGCTGGTCATATCCTGTCTGGCTTCTTCAATTTCCTTGTAACCCCTGGTGGGCACCCACTCTGACTTGAGCGTCCCAAAGAAACGCTCTGTTGGCGCGTTGTCCCAGCACTGCCCTCTGCGGCTCATGCTTTGCGTTATCCCGTGCTCAAGCAGCTCGGATTGGAAGCGCTGGCTGGTGTATTGGCAGCCTTGATCTGAATGAAACATCAAGCCCGCATGCTTGCCTCGAACCCCCACCGCCATCCTCAGCGCCCTGCTAACCAGGTTGGCGTCATTGATCAGAGAAAACGCCCAACCAACGATCCGGCGGGCGAACAGATCAATCACTACTGCCAGGTGGTACCAGCGCTTCCCGACCATCAAGCTGGTAACGTCGCCGCACCAGACCTGGTTGATGGTTGTCGGCTCGAAGTTACGCTCGAGCAGGTTCTTGGCCACAAAGGCTTCGACGCCTCTGGAGCGATACTGATGCCTGCGACGCTGTCTGCTGGCCAGATTTGCCTCCTCCATGAGTCTTCCGGCCAGATACCGTCCTACCTTGAACTGCTGGGCCTTCAAGTGCTCAGAGATCATTCTCGCGCCTACGCTTCCCCGGCTTTCAACGTGCAATTGCACGACTTTTGCTCTAAGCGCGTCACGCTTGGTATTCGGCGCTGAACGGCGGCGAAGCCAGTCGTAAAACGCACTACGAGATACGCTCAGCGCACTGCAAAGCAGGCTGGTCGGATACGAGCCTGACTCCCTCAGCTCCTCGATCAGGAAAAACGATCGGGATCCGACATCAAGAGAGCCGTAGCCTTTTTTAAGATTTCGGCCTCGGTCTCCAGGCGTTTGATTTTGGCGCGTAGCTGCTGGAGCTCTCGCTGTTCGTCGCTGATGGCCTTAGTACCGGATAATGGCTGGCCTTTTTGACGCTCTTTACGAACCTGATCTACCCAGCGGCGTAGGGCCGTAGGGCCGACATCCATTGATGCACAGACGTCAGGAATCGAGCAGTTGTCATCAAGAACCATGCTGGCAGCACGTTGCTTGAACTCGCGGGTATAGGTCTTTCGCTCTTGCATGGAACCTCCTGATTGGGCGAAT
>NZ_NEHO01000048.1 GCF_002113375.1 Pseudomonas sp. R37(2017)
GTGACGTTGATGGTCAGGGTCGAGGTGACGTTGCTGCCGGAACCGTCGGTGACGGTGTAGCTCACCGTCGGCACGCTGCCGTTGTAGTTGGCGTCCGGGGTGAAGGTGTAGGTCCCGTTGGCACCGATGACCAGGGTGCCGACGTTGGCGATGGTCGCGGTCTGCCCGGCGTTGAACGTGCCGGCCACACCGTCGATGGTGAAATTCACCACACTGACGGGGCCATCGACGCTCGAGGTGCCAGTGAGGACGCTGCCGCTGACGGCGGTGTCTTCGGCGGTGCTCACACTCTCGCTGAGGTCGGTGAAGCTGTCATCGACCGGGGTGACGTTGATGGTCAGGGTCGAGGTGACATTGCTGCCCGAGCCATCGGTGACGGTGTAGCTGACCGTCGGTACGTTGCCGTTGTAATTCTCGGCAGGGGTAAAGGTGTAGGCGCCATTGGCGCCAATGACCAGGGTGCCGACATTGGCAATGGTCGCCGTGCTGCCGGCGGCGTAGGTGGTTTCACCGATGGTGAAATTGACCACGCTGACCGGGCCGTCGACGCTGCTCGTGCCAGTGAGCACGCTGCCGCTGACGGCGGTGTCTTCGGCAGTGCTCACGCTTTCGCTGAGGTCGGTGAAGCTGTCATCGACCGGAGTGACGTTGATGTTCAGGGTCGAGGTGACATTGCTGCCCGAGCCGTCGGTGACGGTGTAGCTGACCGTCGGCACGCTGCCGTTGTAGTTCTCGGCCGGGGTGAAGGTGTAGGCGCCGTTGGCGCCAATGACCAGGGTGCCGACGTTGGCAATGGTCGCGGTCTGGCCGGCGGCGTAGGTGCTTTCACCGATGGTGAAGTTCACCACACTGACGGGGCCATCGACGCTCGAGGTGCCGGTCAACACACTGCCGCTGACGGCGGTGTCT
>NZ_NEHO01000049.1 GCF_002113375.1 Pseudomonas sp. R37(2017)
CGAGCTGAACTGGCCGCTGACGCTGAGGGTGGTGTCCTCCTGCACGGCACCGGCATCGTTGCCGGTGGCAAAACTGAGCACCGGTGCGTCATTGCTGCCGGTGACGGTGACGGTCACCAGCTGGGTATCCACGCCACCGAGGCCGTCGCTGACCTGCACCGTGAACACCTCGTTGTGGCTCTCGCCGGCCTTCAGCGATTGCACCGCACTGGCAACGCCGTCGCTGCCGTTGGCCAGGGTGTAGGTCCACTGGCCGCTGGTGTTCACGGCGATTGAGCCGTAGGTGCCGGTGGACGCGCCATTGATGGTCCAAGTCGCGGTGGCATCGTGATCGATGTCAGTCGAACTGAACTGGCCGCTGACGCTGAGCGTGGTGTCCTCCTGCACGGCACCGGCATCGTTGCCGGTGGCAAAACTGAGCACCGGTGCGTCGTTGCTGCCGGTGACAGTGACGGTCACCAGCTGGGTATCGACACCATCGAGGCCATCGCTGACCTGCACCGTAAACACTTCATCGTGACTCTCGCCGGCTTTCAGCGATTGCACCGCACTGGCAACGCCATCGGTGCCATTGGCCAGGGTGTAAGTCCATTGGCCGCTGTTGTCCACGGCGATCGAACCGTAGGTGCCGATATTTGCCCCGGCAATACTCCAGGTCGCCGTGGCATCGTGATCGATATCGGTCGAGCTGAACTGACCGCTGACGCTGAGCGCGGTGTCTTCCTGCACGGCGCCGGCATCATTGCCAGTGGCGAAGCTGAGCACGGGTGCGTCATTGCTGCCAGTGACGGTGACGGTCACCAGCTGGGTGTCGACGCCGCCGAGGCCGTCGCTGACCTGCACCGTAAACACCTCGTTGTGACTC
>NZ_NEHO01000006.1 GCF_002113375.1 Pseudomonas sp. R37(2017)
GGGGGGGTGGGGGCGGGGGCAAGGGTGTCGGCCGTGGGCGCCGCCAGCAGCCATCCCGGGCTTGCCGCCAGAAGCGCGAAGGCGACACAGATCATTGACTTGCATACATTGAACATCGGCGTGCTCGACGGGTTGTTGGTCACTTAGCCAATGAGGTTAGGTCATCACACGCGTACTGGAGCATTGTTTTGTCGAAAGTGCCCGGGGCGGTTTAAGTGGGCTCAGGTCAGCGAGGCGATCCTGTAGGAGCGAGCATGCTCGCGATAGCGGTGTATCAGGCGACGTGGATGTTGGATGTGCCGACGTCATCGCGAGCATGCTCGCTCCTACAGATTTATAGGGGGGGCGGTGTCATTGGCAGGTGTTTGAGCAAAACAGATCACCCCACGGATCCATGGCCTAAGCTTGTTCGCAGGCCCCTGTTCATCGAACACCTCGATGGACAACCGGCACCCATAAAAACAATGCAATCAGGAGATGCCCATGTCCGCCTTGATCCGTCGATTCAGTCGCTGCATGGCAGCCGGTTTGACCGCTGCCGTGCTTGTCGCACCCGCCTTTGCGCTGGATACCGTGAAATTCATGGCCCCAGGCTCGGTGGGCGGTGGTTACGACCAGACCGCCCGGGTACTGGGCAAGGCCATGGTCGAAGCCAATACGGCCAAGGCCGTGACCTTCGAGAACAAGGGCGGGGCGGGCGGGACCCTGGGGCTGGCGCAATTCGCCAACAGCACCAAGGGCGACCCGAACGCATTGCTGGTGGTCGGCGCGATCATGGTCGCGGGTATCGAACAGAACAAACCGCAGATCAGCCTCAAGGATGTAACGCCCATTGCCCGACTGTTCACCGAGTACAACGTGATCGCCGTGCGCAAGGAATCCGAATTCAAGACCCTCGATGACCTGATCAAGGCCTTCAAGGCCAATCCGACCAGCATCACCTGGGGCGGCGGCTCCAAGGGCTCGGTCGACCACATCGGCATCGCCGAGCTTGCCGGCAAGCTGGATGTTCCAGTCAACAAGGTCAACTACGTGGCCTTTGGTGGAGGCGGCGAAGTGGTTGCCCAGGCGCTGGGCGGCCAGCTCAAGGTGATCACCGGCGGTTACGCCGAGCTGGGCCAATACATCAAGGCCGGTCAGTTTCGTGTGCTGGCCATCGGCGCGCCGGAGCGCGTGCCCGGCATCGATGCGCCAACCCTCAAGGAGAGCGGCTATGACGTGATCATCGGCAACTGGCGCGGCGTTTACGGTGCATCGGGCCTTACGCCGCAGCAGCGCAAGGAAGTGATCGATGCTGTCGTGGCCGCCACCAACAGCAAGGTCTGGCAGGACAATATCCAGACCAACGCCTGGACCTCCAGCGTGCTGACCGGCGACGAATTCGGCAAATTCGTCGAGGAAGAACACGTACGGTTGCGCGCCATGCTGGTCAAGGTCGGGCTGCTTTGAAATGGCACCACTGCGCGCGGTGGTGCCGACGCAATTGGCAGTCGGTATCGGCCTGATCGCCATCAGCGTTATGTTGGCAATGGGGGCCTACCGTTTTCCGCCCGAAATGGGCTTCGTCATCCTTCCAGCCTACGTTTACCCCTATGTCGTGGCGGCGTTTCTCGGCGGTGTGGGCGTGTTGTTGAGCTGGCAGGCGCTCACCGGCGGTTTTCGCGAACTGGGTAACGACGATACGGGTACGGTGCCCGATGGAAAAGCCGGTGCGGCCTGGGTGACCGCAGGGCTGGTCGGGGTGGCGGTGCTGATCAATCTCATCGGTTTTGTACTGGCCGCCGGGTTGCTGTTTGCCTGTTCGGCCCGGGGCTTTGGCAGCCGTCATCCGCTGCGGGACCTGGCCATCGGCATTGCCTTGACCCTGCCGATCTACTGGCTGTTCAACGCCGGGCTGGGGGTTTCCCTGCCGTCGCTGATCAACATCTGGCTTTGAAAGGAGGGCGACATCGTGGACATTCTTTCAAGCCTGGCGATGGGTTTTGCCGCGGCGCTGACGCCGATCAATCTGATGTGGGGGTTCATCGGCTGCCTGCTCGGCACCGCCATCGGCGTATTGCCGGGGATCGGTCCGGCGCTGACAGTGGCGCTGTTGTTGCCGATCACCGCCAAGGTCGACCCCACAGGGGCCTTGATCATGTTCGCCGGTATCTACTACGGCGCGCAGTTCGGTGGCTCCACGACCTCGATTTTGCTCAACACCCCCGGCGAATCGTCGTCGATGGTCACGGCCCTGGAAGGCAACCTGATGGCGCGCAACGGCCGGGCCGGGCCGGCGCTGGCAACGGCGGCGATAGGCTCTTTCATCGCCGGCACCATCGCCACGATTTTGCTGACGCTGTTCGCGCCCATCGTGGCCAGGCTGGCACTGAATTTCGGCCCGACGGAATACTTCGCGATCCTGGTGCTGTCATTCACCACCGTGTCGGCGGTGCTCGGCGCTTCGATGCTGCGCGGGTTCGCCTCGCTGGGCGTTGGCTTGACCATCGGTTTGATCGGTCTGGACTCGACCTCGGGCATTGCCCGCTACACCCTCGGCGTGCCCGAGTTGGTGGACGGCATCGAGGTGGTGCTGGTGGCGGTCGGTCTGTTCGCGGTGGGCGAGGCCTTGTACAGCTTGCTCTATCAAGCTGAAACAAAGGAGGGGCGGCATCGCCTGACCTCGTTGTGGATGACCCGGGCCGACTGGAAACGCTCGGTGCCTGCGTGGCTTCGGGGCACGCTGATCGGTTTTCCGTTCGGTTCGATTCCGGCCGGTGGCGCCGAGATTCCGACCTTTCTGTCCTATTCCACCGAACGCAAGCTCAGCAAGCACCCCAAGGAGTTTTCCGCCAACAAGGGCGAGGGCGCCATTGAAGGTGTCGCCGGCCCGGAAGCGGCGAATAATGCCAGCGCGACCGGGTCGCTGGTGCCGTTGCTGACCCTGGGCATCCCGACGTCCGCTACCGCTGCAATCCTTTTGGCCGCGTTCCAGAACTACAACCTGCAACCGGGGCCGATGCTGTTCGAAACCTCCGCCGACCTGGTCTGGACGCTGGTGGCCTCGCTGTACATCGGCAACGTGATTCTGCTGGTGTTGAACCTGCCGCTGGTGGGCCTGTGGGTCAAACTGCTGCAAATCCCCCGGCCCTACCTGAACGCCGGCATCCTGGTCTTCGCCACCATCGGCGTGTACGGCATGCGTCACTCATCCTTCGACCTGATCCTGATGTTGGCGATTGGCTGGGGCGGGGTGCTGATGCGGCGCTTCGATTTCCCCGTCGCCCCGGTGATCGTCGGCATGCTGCTGGGGCCGATGGCCGAGAAACAACTGCGTAACGCCTTGTCCATCAGTCAGGGCGACTGGACGGTGTTCCTCACGCAACCGATCTCGGCGTTCTTCCTCGCCCTGACATTGGTAGTGTTGGTGGTACCCCATGTGCTGCATAAACGCGGCATCAAGCTGCATGAGGATGATTGAGTCCTGCGAATGCGCAACACCTGTAGGAGCGAGCATGCTCGCGATAGCGGTGTGTCCGACACCAATGATGTCGACTGAAACTGCGCCATCGCGAGCATGCTCGCTCCTACAGGTATGTCGGTAGCTCGCAAATACTGCGTACAGCTACGGGCTCAGGCGTCGATGGCCGGGAAGTCGATGTCGGTCAGCGCGGCGTTGTTCAGGTAGTTGGTCAGTGTCTGCGACGCTACGTGGGCGATCACTTCGATGATCTTGCCGTCATCGATGCCGGCGGCACGGGCCGCGGCGATCTGGTCGACCGTCAGGTGCCCACGGCTTTCGGTGACCTGGCGGGCGAGGACGGCATAAGCGTTGAGTTCACCTTGACGCGCGCTGAGGATGTCCTGGCGCGACAGCCCGGCCTTGCCGGCGAACACCGTATGGGCCGCCAGGCAGTAGTCGCAGCCGTTGACCTGGGACGTGGCGAGGAACACTGCTTCCTTTTCCGTGGCGCTCAGGGACGTCTTGCCCAATGCCGCCGAGTTTTGCAGGTACGAAGCCAGCACCGCCGGGGCGTGGGCCAATACTTTGAAGAGGTTGGGCAGAAAGCCGATTTTCTTCTGCACGCCTTCCAGCAGCGGGCGAGTGACGTCGGTAGCGTGTTCCAGGTTGATTGCAGGGATGCGGCTCATGGTCGAACTCCGTTTTTTACAGCGCGGTATGCGCTGGGTACGGAGCAGATGTTAGGGACAGCGTCTGGCTTGTTGGGTGCAAATCGTCGAGGATATGCGACAGATCGTCCAGAACTGTTTCCGGGAGCCTGTCATGGATCGCTTGTCGACGCTGCTCACTCACTTCGGCGTCAATGCCGGCACCTTTCACAGCGGCACGTTTTGTGGCACCTCCGCCTACGACGGCCAGCAGGCCAGCGGCCACATGCACTTGCTGCAGGCCGGTGAATTGTTGCTCAAGCTGGGCGACCAGGCGGACCTGCAACTGACCGAACCGAGCCTGATCTTTTTCCCCCGACCCTATCGACATCGCCTGGTCGCGTCTGAAGAATCCGGTACACAACTGGTGTGCGCGACCCTGGATTTCGACGGCGGTGCGGGCAATGCCCTGGCGGCGGCGCTGCCGGATTACCTGGTGCTCAAGCTCGATGAGATCCCGAGCCTGGCCGGGACCCTGGAATGGCTGTTCAACGAAGCATTCGACGGTACTTGCGGGCGCGAAGCAGTGATGGATCGCCTGTTCGAGTTGCTGGTGATTCTGTTGTTGCGGCACATCCTGAGCACCACTGGCCAGCAACCGGGCATGATGGCCGGTCTCGCCGATGGGCGCCTGGCGCGGCCCCTGAGCCTGATGCATCAAGCCCCGGCCAAGGCCTGGAGCGTGGCCGAACTCTCGGCCGCCGCCAACATGTCGCGGGCCAGCTTCGCCGAGCACTTTCGCCGGGTGGTCGGGCAGACGCCGGTGGATTACCTGGTGAGTTGGCGCATCAGCCTGGCGCAGAAACGCTTGCGCGAGGGCCGGCCGATTGCGTTGATCGCCGAGGAAGTCGGCTACGAAAGCCCCTCGGCGCTGGCCCGGGCGTTTCGGCGCAAGACCGGGCTGAGCCCTCGGGAGTGGAAGGGTAGTTGATCAACGCTATCCCCCTGTAGGAGCGAGCCTGCTTGCGATAGCGGTAGTCCATTCAACATCAATGTCGACTGACCTGACGCTATCGCGAGCAGGCTCGCTCCTACAGGTTCCGCAATGTCTTTGTGCAGCATGGCCTGGAGGAAAAAAGCGAACTTGCCTGACGGCCTTGCCTCGAAGTTAAAAGGGCGATGGCCTGACTTCGAGGTATTCCAGCCATGCAGCCGAACCAAAACATACGGCACGACCTGACGTTGCTCATGGTGTTTGTGGTGATAGTCGTGGCGTCGGGCTTTTCACCCCGCAGCCGGGTGGACTGGGCGCTGGAAAACCTGCTGGTGCTGTTGCTGGTGGGGACGCTGGTGGCGGTCGCTCGCCGGTTCCGTCTGTCGGCGAGGTCGATCAGGCTGGTGTTTGCGTTTCTGTGCGTTCATGAATTGGGCGCCCACTACACCTATTCCCTGGTGCCTTACGAACACTGGTCTTCGGCGTGGCTGGGCTTCAGTTTCGAGCGGCTGTCCGGTGTTCACCGCAATCACTACGACCGACTGGTGCATCTGAGCTACGGGCTGTTGCTGGCTTACCCGGTGCGTGAAGTCCTGTGGCGCCTGACGCCCCTGCGCGGGTTCTGGCTGTTTTTCGTGACCCTGAACATCATGCTGTCGACGTCCGCCCTGTACGAACTGGTGGAGTGGATCGGCGGGGCCTTCCTGGGCAATGACACGGCGAACGCCTTTGTCGGCGCGCAAAACGATCCGTGGGACTCGCAAAAGGACATGGCCATCGCGGTGCTCGGCGCCTGTACCACCCTGGTGCTGGTGTCCCTGCGCGGCATGGCGCGCAAACAACCGCTGACGACCGTATGTCGCAAAAAAGACAATTTGTGGGGATAGCCCTCAATGACCGTCCGATCCCGTCGATAACCTCTTGAAGCCATCCGCGCGGGGCAAACCCTGCCGTCATACGTGCCAGAGAGGAACCACAGAGTGTCCATAAAACTGCGCTTAACATTGCTGATCGGCACCGAATTGCTCGCTGCGTTGATCATGAGCCTGGTCAGTTACCTGGGAAACACCCGGATGGCCGGGGCCGTGGAAGACAACAACGTCAGCATGGTCGCGCTGCGCAATCACCTCGAAGCCGACATGATGCACGACGCGCTGCGCGCCGATGTGCTGTCGGCCATGCTGGTGGGCTTGAACAAAAGCACCAGCAGCAAGGCCGAGGTGCGCAGTTCCATCGAAGAGCACACCCAGCGCTTTCGCGAAGTGCTCGGGGAAAACCTCAAGCTGCCGGTCAACGACACCATCAAGGCCGGCCTGAACAGGATCAAGCCCAGTCTCGACACCTACATCGGCACCGCCGAACGCATCGCCGGGCTGGCGCTGGAGAACCCTGAAGCCGCGCAACAGGACGTGGGCGCGTTCAACAGCGCCTTCAGCCAGCTGGAAGACCAGATGACCGCCCTCAGCGAGTTGATCGAAAGCGACACGCAACAGACCAGCCAAGGTACGGCTCACGCCATCAGCAACGCCAACCTGACCCTGGCCGGTGTGCTGATCGCCAGCCTGTTGCTGCTACTGGCGCTGGGGCGTACGGCGATCCTGAGCATCATGGGCCCGTTGCAAACCGCCAGCCGCATCGCCGAGAGCATCGCCCATGGCAACCTCAGCGAACCGATTGCCGAGCCCACCCATAATGATGAAGCCAGCGCATTGATCCGTAGCCTGGCGACCATGCAACGGGATTTGCGCGGCATGATAGAGGTCGTGCGCAGCAACGCCCACGGCGTCAGCGGCATGAGCGCGCAACTGAGCAACGGTTGCCATGAGGTCGCGGGCAGCAGCCAGCAGCAAAGCGCGGCGGCCAGCACCATGGCCGCGGCCGCCAGCGAAATGACCGCGAGCATCGAGGAAATCACCCGGCATGCCGAGCGGGCGCTGGACATGGCCAATCAGGCCGAGTCCCTGGCCAAGGACGGCGGCCGGGTGATCCATCAGGTGGTCAGCGACATGGACGGCATCGCGCGTTCGGCGCAGCAGTCGGCGCAGGTGATTCGCACACTGGACAAAGAGTCGGAAGGGATTTTCAACATCATCCAGGTGATCAAGGGCATCGCCGACCAGACCAACCTGCTGGCACTCAACGCCGCCATCGAAGCCGCCCGCGCCGGCGAGCAGGGTCGTGGTTTTGCCGTGGTGGCCGATGAGGTTCGCAGTCTGGCGGGGCGCACCAGCGCCTCCACCCAGGAAATCGCCAGCATGGTCGCGCGCATCCAGCAAAGCACCCGCGAGGCGGTGATCAGCATGGAAGAGGGCGTGGCCCAGGTCGACAAAGGCATGGCGGTGACGGCCGATGTCGAGCGCGCCATTCGCGAGATCCTCGAGGCCACGTTGCATACCACGCAACTGGTCAATGACATCAGCCGCACCATCGGCGAACAAAGCCTGGCCAGCAACGAAATCGCCCATCAGGTGGAGATGATTGCCGGCATGTCGGAAGGCAACAGCAAGGTGATCGGGCAGACGGCTTCGACGACCGATGAGTTGTCGAGCCTGGCGGGGCAGTTGTCGCAGTCGGTGGATCGGTTTCGGCTTTGAGGTCGAGGTTGCCTGACCTGACGCCTTCGCGAGCAGGCTCGCTCCCACAAAGGATCTTCGGCACAAGGAGATCCCCTGTGGGAGCGAGCCTGCTCGCGAAGGCGTCAGACCAGACACCGCCTGTCCTAAAGATATTTATCCGTCACCGCCCCCTCCGAAGCACTGGACACCGTCTTCGCATACTTGGCCAGCACCCCGCGCTTGTATTTCGACTCCGGACGCACCCAGCGCGACTTGCGTTCGGCCAGCACGGCATCGGAGACATCGACGGTAATCTGCCGGGATTCGGCATCGATGATGATCCTGTCGCCATTCTCGATCAGCGCAATCGGCCCACCCTCGAAGGCCTCCGGTGTGATATGGCCGACCACGAAACCGTGGGAGCCGCCGGAAAAGCGGCCATCCGTGATCAGCGCCACGTCCTTGCCCAGGCCCTTGCCCATGACCGCTGACGTCGGCGACAGCATTTCGCGCATGCCTGGCCCGCCCTTGGGCCCTTCGTAACGGATCACGATCACTTCGCCGGGCTGCACCTCGCCGTTGAGAATGCCGGCCAGCGCACCTTCCTCGCCGTGATAGACCCGGGCCGTGCCTTCGAAGCGCAAGCCTTCCTTGCCGGTGATCTTGGCCACGGCGCCAGTGGGCGAGAGGTTGCCGCGCAGAACGACCAGGTGGGAGTCCTTTTTGATCGGCTGGTCGAACGGCCGGATCACGTCCTGGCCGGCCGGGTAGTCGGGCACGCCGGCGAGGTTTTGCGCCAGGGTCTGGCCGGTGACAGTCAGCACATCGCCGTGCAGCATGCCGGCATCGAGCATGCGTTTCATCAGCGGTTGAATGCCGCCGATGGCCACCAGTTCGCTCATCATGTACTTGCCGCTGGGGCGCAGGTCGGCGACCACGGGGGAGATCTTGCCCAGCTCGACGAAGTCATCCAGGGTCAGTTCGACATCCACCGCATTGGCCATGGCCAACAGATGCAGCACGGCGTTGGTCGAGCCGGCGAGGGCGATCACCACGCGAATGGCATTCTCGAAGGCTTTGCGGGTCATGATGTCGCGGGGCTTGAGGTCGAGCTTGAGTAGCTCCATGACCTGCTGGCCGGCGCGGAAACTGTCCGAGGCCTTGTCGCCACCGATGGCGTCCTGGGAGCTGGAACCGGGCAGGCTCATGCCCAATGCTTCAATGGCCGAAGCCATGGTGTTGGCGGTGTACATGCCGCCACAGGAGCCGGGGCCGGGAATCGCCACTTCCTCGATCTGCTTGACCTGAATCTTGCTGATATCGCCCCGCGCATGCTGGCCCACGGCCTCGAACACGGAAATGATGTCGGTATGGCCGGCGCCCGGCTGGATGGTGCCGCCATAGACAAAGACCGACGGGCGATTGAGCCGTGCCATGCCGATCAGGCAGCCTGGCATGTTCTTGTCGCAGCCGCCGATGGTCACCAGCCCGTCGAAGCCCTCGCAACCGGCCACCACTTCGATGGAGTCGGCGATCACCTCGCGGGACACCAGCGAATACTTCATGCCTTCGGTGCCGTTGGCGATGCCGTCGGAAATGGTGATGGTGTTGAAGATCACACCCTTGGCGCCTGCGGCATTCGCGCCTTTTTCGGCTTCGAGCGCCAGCTTGTCGATGTGCATGTTGCAGGGCGTGACCATGGCCCAGGTCGAGGCGATGCCGACCTGCGGCTTGTCGAAGTCCGCATCGGTAAAGCCCACGGCCCGCAGCATGGCGCGGGCCGGTGCGGCCTCTACGCCGTCGATCACTTGAGAGGAATACTTGCGCAGATCGTCTTTATCGCTCATGGCTGTTCCTCACACTCATTGAGAAAAACAGGGTGAGTATAGAAGGCCGGGTGCCCGGGCCCGGACTAAACGGTCGGGAACAGACGCACGGGTAAGCCCTGTCGTGATATTCTTCGCGCCCACTTGGTTTGACCTATTCAGTTGGCATGTCTTCTAGACGTGCCGACCGAATCACTGTCGCTCAAGTAGCTGAAGCCAATAAAGATAAAAAGTCAGTTCAGAAGGGACATTCAACTGGGGTCGATGCGGTTCGTCGGCCTTGTGTGCCCACCCTGCGATCCTTGAGTGCCGCACCCGTGACTGCCGCGAAACACGGGGCTGTGCGCGTGAGGATGGAAGGGCGGATGACGTTTTATCATAGGTGCTACAGATGTTTAAGAAAGTGAACACGGCCCTGCTGGGGCTGGCTTTGTCGATGGGCATGACTTCGGTCCATGCGCAAGAGGCAAAGAAAGTCGATGTGCTGCTGATTGGCGGCGGCATCATGAGCGCGACCCTGGGGGTCTGGCTCAATGAGCTGGAACCTGGCACGTCGATGGAAATGATCGAGCGCCTCGATGGCGTCGCCCAGGAAAGCTCCAACGGCTGGAACAACGCCGGTACCGGTCACTCCGCCCTGGCCGAGCTGAACTACACCCCGGAAGACGAAAACGGCAAGGTCTCGATCCCCAAGGCCGTTGAAATCAACGAAGCCTTCCAGATTTCCCGCCAGTTCTGGGCCTGGCAGGTTCAGCAAGGTGTGCTGAAGAACCCGCGTTCGTTCATCAACTCCACTCCGCACATGAGCTTCGTGTGGGGCGATGACAACATCAAGTTCCTGAAAAAGCGCTACGACGCCCTGCAGGCGAGCCCGCTGTTCGCCGGCATGCAGTACTCCGAAGACCCGGCTGTGATCAAGCAGTGGGTGCCGCTGATGATGGAAGGGCGTGACCCGAACCAGAAAGTCGCGGCCACCTGGAGTCCGATCGGCACCGACGTGAACTTCGGCGAAATCACGCGCCAGTTCGTTGCTCACCTGCAAACCACGCCGAAGTTCGACTTGAAGCTGTCCAGCGAAGTGCAGGACATCAGCAAAAACGCAGACGGCAGCTGGCACGTCAGCTACAAGAACCTCAAGGACGGCAGCAAGTCCGAGACCGACGCCAAGTTCGTGTTCATCGGTGCCGGCGGCGGTGCCCTGCACCTGCTGCAGAAGTCCGGCATTCCTGAAGCCAGGGAATACGCAGGCTTCCCGGTAGGCGGCTCGTTCCTGGTGACCGAGAACCCGACCATCGCCGAGCAACACCTGGCCAAGGCCTACGGCAAGGCTTCGGTGGGCGCACCGCCGATGTCGGTTCCGCACCTGGACACCCGCGTGCTGGACGGCAAGCGCGTGATCCTGTTTGGCCCGTTCGCGACCTTCAGCACCAAGTTCCTCAAGGAAGGTTCGTACCTGGACCTGCTGACCACCACGACCACCCACAACGTGTGGCCAATGACCAAGGTCGGCATCAAGGAATACCCGCTGGTCGAGTACCTGGCAGGCCAGTTGATGCTGTCTGACGAAGACCGCATGAACGCCCTGAAGGAATACTTCCCGAACGCCAAGGCCGAAGACTGGCGCCTGTGGCAAGCCGGCCAGCGCGTGCAGATCATCAAGCGTGACGAAGCCGCCGGTGGCGTGCTGAAACTGGGCACCGAAATCGTCGCCTCGCAAGACGGCAGCATCGCCGGCCTGCTGGGCGCCTCCCCAGGCGCCTCGACCGCCGCACCGATCATGCTGACCGTGCTGCAGAAAGTGTTCAAGGACAAGGTCGCGACCCCTGAGTGGCAGGCAAAACTGCACCAGATCGTGCCGAGCTATGGCACTCAGCTGAACGCCAGTCCGGAGAAGGTTGCCGAGGAGTGGGCCTACACCGCCAAGGTGCTGGAGCTGACTCCGCCACCCGCGGTGATCGCGCCGGCTGTGACGCCGGTGACGGTCGATACGGCTGTAAAAGCGCCGAAGGCTAATGCGGCGAGTGATATGGCTCTGTAACCAGCAGCCCAGTCAGAAAAAGCCCACTGAACCGGCGACGGTCAGTGGGTTTTTTTGTGGGCGATGACAAGGCCCCTTTCCGAGAGCGATGGCTCTATACCGCGCTTCTTCGGCGCAGTTGTCATCAATTGTCAAGCCACTGACGCTAAATGAAAAGCCTGCAGCGGGCTCGTGTCGATACTGGTTCTCTCACGATACCCCACTGCCTTGGGGGGAACCTGTAGGAGCGAGCACGCTCGCGATGGACTCAAGAGCGCTGCGTTTCACCTGCAAGCACGCGTAATCGTTGACGACCATCGCGAGCGTGCTCGCTCCTACAGGAAAGCGTTGTGCCCGGATGGGGACAAGCAGTTGCATCTCGATAAAACAAATCATAGAGAGAGCGCAGAATGAAATTCAGTTTTTTGGACAGCAGCCAGCCGAGCCGTCGGCGGGTTTTACGCGATGCCTTGACGCTGGCCGTGGCGGCCTCGCCTTTGGCGAATCTCGCCAGTGCAGCCGATGAAAGCGCAGAGGAAGTGACCTTTGCCGCAGGCCCGCGCCCGTTGGTGCAGTACCCGCAAAAACGCCCGTTGACCCTGGTGACCACTCGGCCGCCGCACCTGGAGACGCCGTTCCCGGTGTTCAACGACGGGCCGATCACGCCCAATGACGCCTTTTTCGTGCGTTACCACCTGGCGAATTTCCCCACCAGCATCGATCCCGACTCCTACCGCCTGACGATCAAGGGCTCGGTCGACACGCCGCTGTCGCTTTCCCTTGCCGAGCTCAAGGCTCTCGCCGAACCGGTGGAAGTGGTGGCGGTCAATCAGTGTTCGGGTAACAGCCGTGGCTTCTCCATGCCTCGCGTGTTCGGTGCTCAGTTGGGCAATGGTTCCATGGGCAATGCACGTTGGCTGGGGGTACCGCTCAAGGCCGTGTTGGAAAAGGCCGGCGTGAAAGCCAGCGCTGTGCAAGTGACCTTCCGTGGGCTGGACAAGCCGGTGCTGCCGAGCACGCCGGAGTTCATCAAGGCGCTGGACATCAGCCATGCCTTGGACGGCGAGCCGATGATCGCCTGGTCCATGAACGGCACCGACTTGCCGTTTCTCAACGGTTATCCGATTCGCCTGGTGGTGCCCGGCTATTTCGGCACGTACTGGGTCAAGCACCTGAGTGAGATCGAAGTCATCGACACGACTTACGACGGTTTCTTCATGGCCAAGGGTTACCGGGTGCCGGATAACGATTGCCTGTGCATTGCCCCCGGCACCACGGCGGCGAAAACCCAGCCGATTTCAAAGCTGCCGGTACGCAGTTTCATCACCAGCGTCAAACACGGCGAGGTATTGCCGTTGAACAAGAGCGTGCTGCTCAAGGGCATTGCCTTCGACGGCGGCGCCGGGGTCAACAAGGTGGAAGTGTCGATCGACGGCGGCAAAACCTGGCGCGCAACCACGCTCGGGCAAGACCTTGGCCGTTTCTCCTTCCGTGAGTGGACACTGCCGATCACCTTTACCAGCAAAGGCGCCACACAGTTGATGGTGCGAGCCAGCAACAGTGCGGGCGAGACGCAGCCGCTGCAAGCCGACTGGAACCCCGGTGGCTACCGCCGCCACGTCGTCGAAACCAGCCACGTGACCGTCGCCTGAGGAGGCCGCATGAAACTTGTGAAATGCATGACCGCCTTGTTGTGGGCGTCCCAGGCTGGTCTGGTCAGCCTGGCAAGCGCAGCGCCACTTTCCATCACGTTGCCGCCCGAAACGGCGGCGTTCAAGCCCAGTACGCTGCCGGGTTATCCGTTGGCCCAGCAGAAGTGTTCGATCTGCCATTCGGCCGACTACATCAGCTTCCAGCCACCGGGCATGAGCCTGGCGCAGTGGACCGCCGAAGCGGGCAAGATGCAGCACGTGTACGGTGCGCCGATCAGCGACCAGGAGGTGAATGTCATCGGCGCCTACCTGGCGGTGACCTACGGCAGTGCCAAGGCAAGCGATGCCGATGTTCAGGCAGCCTCCAACCCGCCGGCGGACCAGCCGCCCACGGTGTCGGTAGCGAAAGTCGCCTCGGCCTTGCTCAAGGACAATGCTTGCCTGTCCTGTCACGCCGTCGACCATAAGGTCGTCGGCCCGGCCTATCACGATGTGGCGGTCAAATACGCCAATGACCCGCAGGCGCTGGCTCGGATCATGTCCAGCATCGAGCACGGCGGCAGCGGAAAGTGGGGGGATGTGCCCATGCCGCCGTTCGCGCAGTTGAGCCCGGACGACTTGAAAAGCCTGGCGACCTTCATCATGAGCCAGTGAGCCTGAGGCAACAGAGCCCACTGAACCGGCGAGGGGCAGTGGGCTTTCGTCGCAGTGGCATCAAGCCCGCAACCTTGTTTCGACTGTCGCTGAAGGCAGCAGTAGCGAAAACAGGTTCTTGGGATCCTGCAGCTCTGGCACCAGTTGGATGTCGCTGCCAATGTTAAGCGTTCTGGCAACGTCCAGCACGTAGCGCAAGGCGGAGTAATCCTCGATAGCGAAGCCGACCGAGTCGAACAAGGTGATTTCCCCGGCATGCTGGCGGCCTGGAGTCTGACCCGTGATGACTTTCCAGAATTCGATCACCGGAGAGTCGGCGGGCATCTGCTGAATTTCCCCTTCGATGCGGCTTTGCGGCTCGTACTCCACCATGACCCGCGCCCGTTCCACGATGTCCCGGTGCAATTCGGTCTTGCCGGGGCAATCGCCGCCCACGGCGTTGAGGTGCATCCCGGGTTCGATCATTTCAGGGGTCAGGATCGTTGCGTAGGCCTTGTCGGCCGTGACCGTGGTCACGATATCGGCGCCCCGTACCGCGTCTGCGACGGTCTTGGCAACCGTCACCTGTATCGCCGGGTAAGCCCGCAGATTGGCGACCAGCTTGGCCGTCGCGGCCGGGTCGATGTCGTAGAGGCTGATTTCATTGATGCCCGCCAAGGTATGAAAGGCCACGGCCTGGAATTCGCTCTGTGAACCGTTGCCGATCAGTGCCATCCGGCGGCTGTCCGGCCGGGCGAGGTAGCGGGCGGCGAGGGCGGAAGTGGCGGCGGTGCGAATGGCGGTGGTCAGCGTCATTTCACTGAGTAAAACAGGTGCGCCGGTATCGACATCTCCCAGTGCACCAAAGGCCATGACTGTCAGCATGCCGTTGTGGGTGTTCTTCGGATGACCGTTGACATACTTGAAGGCGTAGAGCGCGGCATCGGACACGGGCATCAGCTCGATGACGCCCTCGGGTGAGTGGTTCGCCAGGCGCGCGCACTTTTCGAAATCCGGCCAGCGTACGTAGTCTTGACGGATGTATTCGGCCATTTCGATCAGGCAACGGGGCAAGCCTTTTTCCTGGACGAGGCGGCTCAGATCATTGACGTCGATGTAACGGGTCATATTGGGTTCCTTGGCGATGTTGGGAGTGCCGGTCTGGACGGCCACGTATGTGCAACGGACCTATTGTCGAGGCGATGCCGAGGAAATTTCGGCCGATACCGATCCTGGATACAGCCAGAGAAGTCGAAAAACACAGCGTCACAGCGGAATCGGTCACGGCTCGTACACCAGGAAACTGTAGGAGCGAGTGCCCGCTTGCGGCACGCTCGCGATGGCGGTATAGCAGCCAACGAAGTGGTTGGATCTGACGGCCTCATCGCGAGCATGCTCGCTGCTACAGTAGGCGACAGAATCGGCTGTGAAAGACCGTCGTTCAGCACAGGCGCGCTGTTTCAACCCAGGCTTACGACACCCGCGACATCCCGACACTTGGCATTCTGGCGGTCCGTTTCAAGCACTTGTCACTCGCTGCCTGAGATGGATTGCAACCCCGACGACTGCTCGCTTGCAGTCGAAAACAACAACAAAAAAACGGCTGCGGTGAAGACCGCATCGATTCTCTGCCCCTGTCAAAAAAGTGTGGTCCGACGCAGGCGCCGGATCGCGATAAATCCAAATAATCCGGGACTCAAGAAGATGAACATCAAATGGCTGACTTTGCCGGCAATCGCGTTGCTGTGCTGCACCACGGGCGCCAGTGCCAAGGAGTGGAAGGAGTTGCGATTTGGCGTCAACCCAAGCTACCCACCCTTTGAATCCACCACGGCCGATGGCGGTGTCCAGGGCTTCGGCGTGGATCTGGGCAATGCGATTTGTGCCGAGTTGAAGCTGACCTGCGTGTGGGTCAGCAATGACTTCGACGGGCTGATTCCGGGGCTCAAGGCCGGCAAGTTCGATGCCATCGAATCGTCGATGACTGTTACCGATGCGCGCAAAAAACAGATCGATTTCACCGATCGCCTGTACGCCGGACCGACCGCCATCGTCACCCGCAAAGACTCCGGGCTGCTGCCTACCGCCGAATCGCTGCGGGGCAAAACCATCGGTTACATGCAAGGCACGATTCAGGAAACCTACGCCAAGGCCAGGCTGGCGCCAGGCGGGGTGAAACTGCGCGCCTACCAGAGTCAGGATCAGGTCTATGCCGACCTGGTCTATGGCCGTCTCGATGCGTCGATCCAGGACAAGCTGCAAGCGCAGATGAGTTTCCTCGCCTCGCCACAAGGGGCGCAGTTCCAGAACAGTGAAGGCATCAGCGATCCGTTGGTTCCGTCGGAAATCGCCATTGGCGTGCGCAAGGACAACGAGGAGCTCAAAGGCATGCTCAATGCCGCCATCAAGGCCCTGCACGACAAGGGCATCTATGCGCAGATCCAGCAGAAACACTTCGGTGACCTGGACCTCTACAACAACTGATCCTCGTGTCCCGGTCGCTGTGATGCAGCGACCGGGACGCATCAAGACAGGTGACTGGCGTGAATTCCTTCCTGAATATTCCGGGGCTCGACCTTTCGGCCCTGCAAGGCTATGGCCCTTTGTTGCTACACGGCACCTGGGTCACCCTGAAACTGTCGGCGCTCGCGCTTTTGGTCAGCATGGCGCTGGGGCTGCTTGGCGCCGCGGCCAAGCTGTCGCCGCTGAAGCTGTTGAACCTGCCGGCGACCTTTTACACGACACTGATCCGTGGCGTGCCCGACCTGGTGTTGATGCTGCTGATTTTCTACAGCCTGCAAGGCTGGCTCAGCGCCCTGACCGAGTCCATGGGCTGGCCCTACATGGAAATCGACCCCTTCGTGGCCGGCATCGTCACCCTTGGTTTCATCTACGGGGCGTATTTCACCGAGACCTTTCGCGGGGCGATTCTCAGTGTGCCGCGGGGGCAGCAGGAAGCCGCGGCGTGCTTTGGCCTGAACCGCGGGCAGCGCTTTCGTTTCGTGGTGTTCCCGCAAATGATGCGTTTTGCCTTGCCGAGCCTTGGCAACAACTGGCTGGTGCTGCTCAAGGCCACGGCGCTGGTATCGATCATCGGTTTGTCGGACCTGGTCAAAGTCGCGCAAGAGGCCGGCAAAAGCACCTTCAACATGCTTGATTTCCTGTTGCTGGCGGCCGCGCTTTACCTGTTGATCACCAGTGCTTCGAACTACGTTTTGCGCGTGTTGGAGCGGCGTTACAACCAGGGTGTACGGGGGATGGCGCGATGATCGAGTTGATTGCCGAATACTGGAAGCCCTTTCTGTTCAGCGACGGCGAGACCCTCACGGGGTTGGCCATGACCCTGTGGCTGCTGGTGGCGAGCATCGCCATGGGCTTCGCCTTGTCACTGCCCCTGGCAATCCTGCGGGTTTCGCGCTGGGGCTTGCTGCGTTGGCCTGTGCAATTGTTCACCTACGTGTTCCGCGGCACGCCCTTGTATATCCAGTTGCTGATTTGCTACAGCGGGCTCTACGGCGTTGCCCTGGTCCGTTCGCAGCCACTGCTCGAAGCGTTTTTCCGCGACGCCATGAATTGCACCCTGCTGGCGTTCACCCTCAACACCTGCGCCTACACCGTGGAAATTTTCGCCGGGGCGATCCGCAGCATTCCCTACGGTGAAATCGAAGCGGCGCATGCCTATGGCCTCAGTGGCTGGCGCCTGTACCTGCAACTGATCCTGCCTTCGGCGTTGCGTCGCGCGCTGCCGTACTACAGCAACGAAGTGATCCTGATGCTGCACGCGACTTCGGTGGCCTTTACCGCCACGATTCCGGACATCCTGAAAATCGCCCGGGACGCCAACGCGGCGACCTTCATGACATTCCAGGCCTTCGGCATTGCAGGTCTGTTGTACCTCGCGCTGTCGTTCGGGCTGGTCGGCGCGTTCCGCCTGGCGGAGAAGCGCTGGCTGAGTTTTCTCGGCCCGGCCCACTGACTTCCATCCTTTATCCAGAGCGGCGTCGATAAGCGAGCCGCTCCAGGAGCATTCCCATGTACAAACTCACCGTTGAAAATCTGTATTAGCGTTTTGGCGACAACGAAGTGCTCAAGGGCGTCTCGTTGAATGCAAGGGCAGGGGACGTGGTAAGCATGATCGGCGCCAGCGGCTCGGGCAAAAGCACCATGCTGCGCTGCATCAACTTTCTGGAGCGGGCCGACGAAGGGGCCATTGCCCTGGACGGCGAGCGAGTCCTCACCCGTCAGGGCGTCGGAGGCATGCGTGTGGCCAATCCGCAGCAGTTACAGCGCTTGCGCACACGTCTGGCGATGGTGTTCCAGCACTTCAACCTGTGGAGCCACCTGACCGTGCTGGAGAACATCGTCCTGGCGCCGTGTCGCGTCCTGGGCATGGGCCGCAAGGCCGCCGAAGAGCGTGCACGGGCGTATCTGGACAAGGTCGGCCTGCCGCAACGGGTGGCCGATCAGTACCCGGCGTTCCTGTCGGGCGGGCAGCAGCAACGGGTGGCGATCGCCCGTGCCCTGGCGGTGGAACCGGAAATCCTGCTGTTCGACGAGCCCACCTCGGCGCTCGATCCCGAGCTGGTGGGTGAAGTGCTGAAGGTGATTCAGGCGCTGGCCGAAGAGGGCAGGACCATGTTGATGGTGACCCACGAAATGGGCTTTGCCCGGCAGGTCTCGAGCCAGGTGTTGTTCTTGCATCAGGGCCGTGTCGAGGAACAGGGTGATGCTACGATACTCGACCGACCAAACAGTGAACGTTTGCAGCAATTTCTATCGGGTCGTTTGAAGTGAGGCAAGGCGTACATGGCCGATATCCGCGATCTGTCGATCGTGCTTGATCGTATCGATCAGGCAATCATTGAAGTGTTGCGCCACGAAGGGCGCATCACCTATCAAAAGCTGTCCGAGCGCGTACACCTGACCCCCAGACCTTGTCTGGAACGGGTGCGCAAGCTGGAACAGCTCGGGGTCATTCGCGGCTATGGTGCGATTCTTGACGAGAAGAAACTGACGCCGGGCCTGTCGTTGCTGGTGCTGGTGGCGTTGTCGAACCAGAGCGGGCGCGCGGCGCAAAAAGCCTTCGAGGCCAAGGTCCGCGCCTGTCCGCAGGTACTGGAGTGCCGCCTGATCAGCGGCGCGTTCGACTACAGCCTGCGTATGCGCTGCCGTGACATGGAGCATTACCGGGTGTTGACCGAAGTCTGGTTCGACGACCCGGATCTGCACATCGACAAACTGGTCAGCCACCCGGAGCTGGCGATGGTCAAGACCACCATGGAATAGGCTGTGGGAGCGAGCCTGCTCGCGAAGGCGAAGTGTCATCCAACATCAATGTCGACTGACACATCGTCTTCGTCGGAACGCCGCCCGGAGCAAGCCCGCTCCCACATTTGATTTATGTCGTACACCGAATCGGCTGGGCAACCAGGAATCTTCAGCCGTTTCCATCAGCGCCAAAGCCGTTATCAACCGGGTTTTTCCCCCCTCGAAACAGACAATGAGCCTCTCTGAACCCTCATCGAGTCTGTGCCCATGCAAACCACCAATACGGTTTTAATGATTCGCCCAACACGTTTCTCCTTCAATCAGGACACGGCGGCGAACAACCGTTTCCAGCGTCCGGCAAGCGTCGCCGAAGATGTACAACTCAAGGCCCTTGCCGAGTTCGATGGCTACGTCGACGCATTGCGTCGGCACGGCGTCGAAGTTTTGGTGCATAACGACCGCGAAGCACCGCACACCCCGGACTCGATCTTCCCCAACAACTGGTGGAGCAGCCACCCGGACGGCACCCTGGTCCTTTATCCGATGCAAGGCCACAACCGGCGTCTGGAGCGCGACAAGGGCGTGCTCGACGGGTTGCTGGGGCAGTACCGGGTGGAGCAGGTGCTGGACCTTTCCAGCCTCGAAGAGCAAGAGATTTTCCTGGAGGGCACCGGCAGCATGGTGCTGGATCGGCAGCAGCGGATTTGCTACGCCGGGTATTCCACGCGTACCCACGCCCAGGCCCTGGATCGCTTGGTCGCCCATCTGGGCTATGAACTGTGCGCGTTCAACGCGGTGGACCGCCAGGGCGTGGCGATTTATCACACCAATGTGATGATGAGTGTCGGCACCCGCCTGGCGGTGGCTTGCCTGGCGTCCGTGGCCCGGCCGGACGAACGTGCGGCGCTGCGTGAACGCCTTGAAACCAGCGGCAAACAGCTCATCGATTTGAACTGGGCGCAGTTGGAGTCCTTCGCCGGCAACATGCTGGAAGTGCACAACGCGGCAGGCGAGCCGCTGCTGGTAATGTCGCGCACCGCCTGGCAATCGCTGGACGCCGATCAGCGTCGCTTGATCGAAGCCCGCACCACGCCGCTGCCGGTGAACATCGACACCATCGAGCGTATCGGTGGCGGCAGTGCACGCTGCATGCTGGCCGAGGTGTTCCTGCCCAGGCATCCGTCCACTCTGGAACACGTGGGATGATCGTCCGCCCGGTAATCCCCGCTTAAGCCGTTGGCTGTCTTTCACGAAAGACAGCTTCAGGCAGGCAGAATCCGGCCAGGCGCGCAAACGCGGGAAGTTGCATTGCATTTGAGTATCTACGGACTAACCTCAGTGCATCATTACAGCGAGCGCAGGGGAGGACTTGCCGCCAAGGTGTCATTTCCCAACTGACCTCCATTTCACGTTGGCCAAGGAGCACTATGAAGAGTTTCTTGCTAAGGACGGCCCTGTTCGTTGTTTTATTTTTGTTTGGCTTGCTCTGCCTTCTCGTGTCACTTACCTCGTACAACGAGGCGGCCGAGTCGAAGACTTGGCAGAAGTTGAATGCCACTGTCGCCACTGTCTCCTTTTCTGAGGAGATGGGCAGTAAGGGTATGACCTATTGCCCTCTGGTGAACGTGACCTTCGAGTTGAACGGACAGCAATACACTTATCCGCTCGAATTATCGAAGCGGCCCTGTAGGAGCAGCCTGGAGTCTGTCGAAAGATCAGTTGCAACACTCCGGGAGGGAAAAGTGATCGAAATTCGTGTCGACCCTGCAAAGCGGGATAGAGTGAGGCCAAGTACTTACTCACTAGGTGGGGGATTTTTCTTAGGCGTTTTCCTGGGCACGCTAGCCTTTATCGGAGCCATAGCTGTCCTGGTGTTTCCTGCTAAGAAGTCTGTCAAGCTTAAGCGAAGAGAAAGCATTTCACATTCAACTTTCAGCAAGAAAGAAGTTCAGGAAAAAGCTCGCGAGCTACTCGCAGCCGGCACTGCCAAGTCGGAAGTTTTTTCACAACTCTCCGGGCGTGGCGTAAAAGACAGTCATCTCGCCTACTTTATAGCCTCGTATGCAGATCCAATTCGTTGTTACGAACACGATCGCAAGGTCAATATTCTCATCACGATAATGCTCGCCCAGGCTTTGATGGCATTCTTTTGGGGAATGGATATCGGCGCGAGGATGGGGCCAACGGCCAAATGGGTTGTGGGTGTTTCAATGACTTTGATTCCCTTGTTTTTGGTATGGGGTTTCTACAACCATCGCGTCGGCGCCTACAACGCCTACATAATCCTTACGCTTCCCCAACTCCCAAGGTCGCTTCAGGGGTTTGCATCGAGTCCGACAACGACCATTATCGCATTAGCAATAAGTATCGTTATCCTGGCTTTTGTTTGGTACGTCCGAAGAAAAATCTTTCCAGACTTCGTCTTCGTCAATCCCCGGAAAATCAACGGCAAGTACTTATTTACGGGCTGACCCACCATGCCGCCGGACCTGCCCGAACGGCTGTCCAGGGCTGTGTTCAATCGTTGGCGAAGACTGCTTCGGGTCGATTTCAGCCGGTTGCGGCAGGTAGCTATCGGCCACGGACGTTCGACCCCAAAATCGTGTCCCATGAGTAGACGGTCTATCCTGCTGCCTCTCGTCGTAATTACCGAACATATAGAGCAAAAAATCAGAAATCCGCTATTACGTTAGTGATAGCCACTTCATTCATTGCAGATCGTCACAGGTAAGCCCCATCATGCGAAATCCACTTAAGTATTCGAGGGGGCGTTTTGGTTTTTTACTTGGTGTTATCTTAATGGGGCTGACCGCTTGCACCAGCGACGAGAACATTACTGCATCTACTCAAGAAATCGCTCGACCACCTATCGATGACAGCGAGACTTCGTCCGTGCGAGTCACTACCAGTTGGCTACAACACTCACTCAGCCAAACTGGCTGCCTGGAGCACGCCAGAGCGGCTCTTGCAAAAGCGAGATATTTTGTTGAAGGAGGAGATAGATCAGTCTTTGGGTATCGTGAAGGTATGACTTTTTCGATTCGCTGCGACTACGAAGGCGTTGCTTTTCTTGCAGTTGCTTATCGCCATAGGCCAAGTACTCAAACCCAGGATCGGATCTTGAATGAAATCACCAAGTTATTTTAAGGCCTACAGGCAAGTGGTAAAGGGGACGGACTTATTTACCGAGGCAAGCGAAAAATATAAGTCGGTCCCTTTTTGCTGGCGTTTCAGCTTTTGTTTGCGTTGAGCTTGCGCAGTTCTTCGTAGGTAGCTGACTGGACAAACCAGAAGCCGGAAACGATGCACCAAATCAGGGTGCCGACCACGAAAATCCCCAAGGCTGGCAAAAATCCGCTGGTGAAAATGGCGGTAAAAGCGATAAGCCAGATCACGGCCAGGGATACGTAGAGGACGAGGTTATTGACGCTGATGACGAAGTCTTTCACAGATTGTATTCCTTGTGGGATGTCAAAAAATTACCCCTCCAGGGGTCAGCGCATGATATCACATTGCTTTCATCGGTTGGATAACGAGCGCGGTCCACAGTCGTCAAGCAGTTGTGGAGCTTCGAAGACCGCACGTCCGCTTGTGGCCGTTCAACTTCAATGGTAGCGATCTAATGCTACTGGATGGACCCAACGGATATGGGAAAACTGAATCGCCCTGGATTTTCTAGACACCTCTGAATGACTCCGTTCAGCCGATTGTCGCCTGTCGGGGTGGACTGAAAGCGACCCTTTACGGTCGGTCACTGCTGGCAGCTATCAGCCATAGTCCATGAACGACTGGTTCTCATTGTGCGAACCACAGTGTGACCAGGACGAGCTAGCTCAGCACCGGTCAGATATACGAATGCAATCGCACTGACGAAAGCGCTGAAAAAGCATTACTCATCACTTGTGGGGGAGCGTTCATCTACGAGTTTTTAGCCGCTTTAGAGACTGGAACCACCGATAAACCAGGGCCCCCTGTCTTTATGCCCTTCATACTCAGATTTTCTTCCAAGCTGCCTTCGACAATTAAATAAACTTATCATTGCCGGAATAAATAACAAGCTGAACAACCAATGACGCACGTCTGTTGATTCAGAGGTGATCGCCACAAGTGTATTAATTAGGGTTATGCCTATGATTAAAAGGTTGCATTTAATGATTCGACGCTTATTTGAAGCAAAGCTTTCCCAGTCATAGATCAGCCATTTGTGGGAAAAACTGTCGCAATTAGGGCACCTATGGGTTGGTGGAAGGCAGTCTGTGATATATCCACAATCAGGGCATCGAACTTTCATGATGATGTCTGACACTCTCTGATTAGGTGGCATGCCATGTCGCGTTTCTTGTTGCGGTAAGCGCGAGATCAATCAGGGGGGGTAACCCGACAGGGGTGACGACAAGCCCGACTACCTGAAGGAGGGTAGCTGGACACCATCTATTCGCCACTGCCCGCCGATTGCGTCTGGCCGACTGCTGCCCGTCGTGAGCTACGTAAGATACCGGCCTTCGTTCGTTGACTGCATCAATCCTCAACTGGGCTCGAACTGCGCCTGCGACTGTAGAAACAAACAGTCGCAGGGGGAAGCTTCTACTGCGACTGTCCTACGGATTAAGGACAACCTCTTGGTTAAGGTTCCGATTCGAGAAATGGCATGCAATCTCGTTGCATTGCACCTGGAGCACGGTGATCGAGACAGTCGCCTGTCCGGGCTTGAACGGCAGCCCTGAGCTTCTCACCAAGAGGACGTAGGGCGACGGCGTCGTTGGATCGGAACACGGGAAGGTATCGAACTGCGTCGGCGCGGAGATATTGAAGATCTTCTTGCCTTGAGTGAACTGCACAACCGCAGGGAAGAGCGTCACGTTGTTGAAAATGGAGTCAGAGGAAACATCGCAAGTTACGGTTCCGGACACCACGACCTGAGAACCACCTGCTTGCAAGCTTGCTTTCCGGTCAATCTTGATATCGAGTACATCTGCATTTACGGCACCTGCCAACGGAAAAAGGCAAAGTATCCACGCGAGTCGTTTCATGGCTGTCCTCTGTGTATACGCTTCTCATTTCAGGTTAATTGGAAATTCGCAGCTTACGAGGTCCTTTGAAGGTGTTACAGAACTAGACTCTCCATGCATAGTTACCAGAAATTATAGTGATACCCTGTGGTGCGTAAGATTTAGTTGCGATAGGCCGCATGCGAAATGATGCTGAGCAGAACTTGTTCGCCAGAGCGGAGAAAATCACTCGTTTGGTAATACACATGCAACTCCTGATTCCTGTCAGGCAACATCACTGTCGTGTTCAAACATAACGGTAGTGTCCTATAACGTTTCTTGTCGTCCTGGAAGCCATTATCTGGCCTGGAAGAACTGGATGACACCAAGCTCATCTGCGGTAAAGATTCAGCGCAGAAGGTCGAAGCTACTTATTTGCGACTAGTCTGTCCACCGAACGCTCTTGGCCGATTTCAGCCTGTCGCGACTGGCTGAAATCGGCCCATTATAGATAGTCCGTCCCGCCTTCCTGATTTCATTGGTAGTACTGGCTTCGGTATTCGCCTGGCGTCATGCCCGTCCAGGCCTTAAACGCGCGCAGAAATGAGTTGGCATCCTGGAACCCAATCAAGAAGGAAATTTCTCCTGGAGAGATGGTCGAGCGGGATAGGTAATAGCGGGCCAGATCCTCTCGAGTGTCGTTGAGCACGTCCTGGAAGCTCAGGGCCTCATCTGCCAGGTGGCGTTGCAGTGAGCGTTTGCTCATCGCCAGACGGTCGGAGACGTCTTGAATGTTGCTCCGACCGCTCGGCAGCATGTCGAGCAGTGCACTTTTCACCCGCTCGCGGGTGCTGGCCCCGGACTCTAGCATCGAAAGTCTCATCTGCAACTCCGGCTCAAAGAACTTCCACATGGAGACGTTCTCGGTCAGAAATGGACGAGAAGCATCTTCTGCCAAGAAACGAATCCGGTTGCGGCTGCCTTGTTGCAGGCGACAACCGAGGAACTCTTCGCACGGCCCTGTCTGGTTCGGTAGCGCCGCCAACTCTATCTCTAACGGGATAATTTCCCGCCGTGTGGCAAGGCGCGCCAGGCGGGTAAGGAAAACCAGCTCCATGGCGCAGAGGCTACGCGGCAATGGGGTGTCGTAACCGTAGCATTCGATGAAAACCTCCGTATGCGTTTCGCGGACAAAGACTTCCAGCGCCAAAGGGCCGCAAAGGCGCTTGTACTCGGCAAGCCGAGTGAGGGCGACATTGAGGTCCGGGCTGCACAGGCAGGCAAAAAGAGACGGATCAAAGGCTTCAACCGAAATAGCGCCACCAAGTCGCAGAGGCAGGTGCGATTCGCCGACCAGCTGTTCAAGGCTCAGGAACAGCCGAAAATACTCGGGCGGCGATAACGTCGCATCCTTGCGGCTGAACAAGTCGGCGGGTAACTCAGCCAGGGCCAGCAAGTCCCCGGCTGTTACCCCCAAATCGGAAATGATCACTTTCCAACCTGGGTGTACAGCAAAATGCCTGGCTTGTTTCATGGTCGAGACGTCTCCTGGGATTCAGGTTGCTGGTACTCGGAAGATAACGCGGCAAGTCATCGCAACGGTTTGAACAGGCGATACCCAAGCCTTTCTCAGGATGTCTTTTCCATTGCCTGGCGCGATACCTTGAGCACTGTACTGCGAGGCAGCAAAGGAACGATCCAGTCGAGCATGACCCGCAACTTGCATTCGTTAAAGGCAACCAGCTTACCTCGCTCCATCGCCTTGTAACCGCACAGCGCTACGGACTCCGCCGTCTTGGCATTCTTCCAGACATCGACACCCTGCAAATCACCCGCTGCGACGAACCCGGTCGCTACCGCACCCGGACATAACACAGTTGCAGTTACGCCGTACTCCTTTACTTCCTCGGCAATAGCCTGGGTGAAGGAGGTGACGTAAGCCTTCGTTGCGTAATACACCGCCTGCAGTGGGCCCGGCATGAACGATGCGGTCGACGAGACATTAAGAATGCGCCCGCGCCGACGAGAAACCATTCCCTTCAGATAATGATGGGTTAGCGCGGTAAGCGTCGCCATATTCACCTGCATCATGGCCTGATCAGTGCTGAGTTCGCGATCAACAAACTTGCCGTGTCCGCCGAAGCCGGCGTTGTTGATCAGAACATCGATGCACAATCCCAGGGATTCAGTGGCGGAAAAGATGCGATCCTCTGCGCCTGGATCGGCCAGATCCTCCGCGATTACGTAAGCGTTCACGCCGAACTGCGCCTGGAGATCTCTTTTTATGGATTCAAGCTTGTCGCGCGAACGCGCCACCAGGACGACATCGCCACGTTTGCTTGCATGGATGCGCGCCAGTTCCAGTCCGATGCCGCTCGAGGCTCCGGTGATCAATGCAGTCTGGGCTTTCATAACATCTCCTGGTTTACGGTCAAACGAATGGGTAAGGAGATGTTAAAGACTGGTCGGCAAGCGGGAACTAGCGCATGACGCCATCTCTAATTCCGATCATGCCAATATCCGGGCAGAAAGGGATGTCAGGTGTGGACTGTCGTTGGTGTTCGTTACGCAGAAACTGTTGCACTGACCAGCATCCGCTACTGGCCGATTAGAGTAGACGAAATGAATATGCGCCCAGTTTCAACCGAAGTAATCGGTGGTTGAGCGCATTGTTAGCTGTTACCACCATCCGTTGCTATGTAGGACGGTTTTTTTATAAAAGTCTATGTTTGCGCGGAGTGCATAAAATGCACTTACTCCATATTTAAGGGCATTGGACAATTCGGAGTGTCCGAGCGCATCTAGAAGAACGCTTAGGGCTATAACAATGGCAACTGACAAGATTAAGTATGTGATTGATTTCTTCCACATTCCTTTGGATAGGTAATATATTGGGCCGAAGAGATACGCCAATATGTTAAAAGAGTAGGCTTTTCTTCGCTCCGGCTTCGGAAGATTTTTGAGGTTGGGTAGCTTTGGCCCGCCTGCGTGAGCGATTGCCTTGAAGCGCTCTTTCCAAACTGCAGAAATCGGTAGGTTTTCTATCATTTCGTCAGTTGGTTGTTCGTTGAGTTCGAGAACCACTGCGGCGGGTGGGGAGTAGGGATTATGAGATTCCATGAGGCTTCCTTGTTGTATAAGTAGACGGCAGAAGTGGCGTAGTATTTTCTGTCGTTTCTGTCGCATCACGTTCCTTGCTCATGCGTAACTCCCTGTTTTGCTCGAGTGTCGCGCCAGAAACACGAAATGAGGCGAGTAGGAATGGCGGCATTGTCTCTGGCCTCATTGTGGAGTCTAGCAGCGCGCCCGAGGTCTGCTATTGGCCGTTATCTGCCTGATGACGCGTAGTTAGTCATTGCGAAAAGCCAGATTGAGGTGGGTGGTGGTACAGAATTGGTACACGGAAGATGGAGTATTGCTGTTAGCCTTTTTTTAAGGTGTTTAGCTTCAGTTGATCCAGTCCATCACCGAAAAAGCTGACCGGCAACTGTCTGTCCATCGCTAGACAGCAGCAAGGCTTACCTATGGAAGCTTGCTTTACATATGGGGTCCACTTGACAGAGTCCATACTCTCAATGATATCGTTTTGACACTATCTCGGCATAGGGACCGCATGAGGAGTGACAGCCGAAAAAATTGCTGCTGATTCATTCTGAACAATGAGGTCAGGTGGTCAGGCGTAGTGGAGTGGTGCCAAAAAAACCTACGACACCAACGTACGGGGTATTTTTTCAAAACCAATGTGGACGTCGGGTCGACTTATGTCTCCAATCAGCCATCAGTGAACGGGTGTGATGAATCCCCTTGGTTTCGTAGATACATTTAATAGTTAATAGTCGACTATTGATAAAACTTGGTTAGTCACCAATGTCGGCTTTGGATTGTAATCACGCAAGTGGAGCAGGGGCGAGAATTGTATGCGCACCGATTTTTAAACCAAACAAGAGTTTGACATGGGCATGTACGAGGATGGGTTGCGCCTCGAGTTACTGCTTGGAGTTTAGCCTGTGGCGGAAGCCGCTTTTTAGCAGTAAAGACAGGAGAGTCTAAATGGCAACAGTTAATGGAAAGACGGTAACCGGGTCCACCATCTATGGAACCACCGGCTACGATATAATTTATGGCCGCAACATCGCCGAAGTGATTTATGGCGATAATGGTGGCGATACCATTTATGGCGATGATGGTAACGATACAATCTATGGTGGCAGTGGGGCGGACGACCTGTATGGCGGCAACGGCAACGATATCCTGGACGCGGGCACCAGCAGTAATAACGTCCTTACAGGTGGCGCAGGGGCAGATACTTTCGTCATAAATCGTGGAGCCGATTATATAGGGCAAACCATCACGGATTTTGACGTATCCGCAGATCGGCTGGATCTTCGTCAGGTCGGCATCTCCGACATCGAGACGCTTAATCGTCTGTTTGAAGTCAATTACTATGACAAGCTTTTATTAACAATCAATACTAACGGTTATTATTCGACGACCACGCTGAACAATCTTTGGGCCACCGGGATCGGGGAGTTGGACGCGTCCAATGTGCTTCTCAATACGACCGTCAAAGACGATATTCTGACCGCAACCTCAAGGAGCGATCTGTTCGGCGGGTTGGGTAATGACAAGCTTACTGGTTCCTATTCCAGCGACCGCCTTTTTGGCGAAAGCGGCAATGACACCCTCTTCGGCATGGATGGGAACGACCTTTTGGTCGGTGGTACCGGCAACGATACCCTGAACGGTGGCGCCGATAGAGATGTGCTCGAAGGCGGTAGTGGCAACGATATCCTGAACGGTGGCACCGGGAGCGATCAGCTCATCGGCGGGGCTGGTAGCGACGTATTCATCGCTCAGCGGGGGAGCAATTACTACGACTCGACCCGAGTCATCGATTTCAGTCTCGCGGAGCAGGACAAGCTCGATGTCCGCGCGCTCGGGATCAGTGATATCGAAAGCCTCAAGCGCCTGGTTGAGGCGGTGGACAACCAAGGTGGCGATGTCATCACAAATTGGAACGGCGGCTACTCGGCTGAGCTGGCGCTCACGGGAGTATCGATCGCCGACCTGACAACGACCAACCTGCTCCTCAATACAAGCACGGCCAACTTTAATCAGTTCGCCACAGGCAAAAGCGATTTGTTCGGTGGCCTTGGCAACAACCGCCTTGTTGGCTCCTCGTCCAGCGACCGCCTGTTCGGCGAAGGCGGCGCTGACACCCTGGAGGGGGGCGATGGTTACGACCTGCTGGTGGGTGGCAGCGGTAACGATAGTTTGTTCGGTGGCAATGGTGAGGACACACTGGAGGGCGGCATCGGCGACGACAAGCTCGATGGTGGCGACAACAATGACATCCTCAAGGGCGGCGTCGGCAACGATACGCTGAATGGCGGCCTGGGAGCAGACGTGTTATCGGGCGGCACCGGTAATGACTTGCTGATCAGCAGTCTTGGCGACGACTTCCTGGACGGCGGTGAGGGCATCGATACCCTGTCCTACGCAGCAGATGGATTGGCGCTCAACGTCAATCTCAACCTCACGGGCGAGCAGCGTGTCCTGGCATCCCTTTACGAGGATGATCGAATTCTCAATATCGAAAACGTTATTGGTGGTTACGCGAACGATCGCCTGGTGGGCAATGCCTATAACAACAGCCTCGATGGAGGCAGCGGTGACGATACGCTCAGTGGTGGACTTGGTAATGACACCCTGCGTGGTGCGGCTGGCAATGACACCATAAATGGGGGCGGCGGCGTGGACACGGCTACCTATGAGGGGGCAGCTTCTGCGGTCAAGGTCGACCTGAACATTACGACTGCTTCCCAGAATACACTCGGTGCAGGTGTCGATCGCCTTCTCTACATCGAAAATCTCACCGGATCCAGCTACGCCGATACTCTGAAAGGCGATACGGCAGCCAACGTGTTAACGGGCGGACTAGGCAAGGACACCCTCATAGGCGGCGCTGGCAGCGACATTTTCGACTTCAACTCGTTGTTGGAAATGGGGACGATCAGCTCCACCTGGGATGTCATCAGCGACTTCGCGCGGGGTAGCGACAAGATTGACTTGTCGACGCTGGATGCCAACACCGCCACGAGCGGCAATGACGCCTTTCAAGCGATCATCGGTAGCACGACCGCCTTTACTGCTGCCGGGCAATTGAAGGTTGCGAATGGCGTGCTCTACGGCAACACGGATGCGGACAATACCGCAGAGTTCGCCATTCAGCTCACCGGGATTACCACTCTGGCAGCTTCGGACTTCATCCTCTGATAGGGAGAGGGGGGGTACTCCTCTCCGCTTTGTCGCCGTCATGGATCGCAGAAATGTTGCTCGGAGAATGGGCATTAAGCATTCTGCGATCCTATTGCGGTATGGAAAGCTCTTGGGGGCATCCTGGCGAAAGACCGCCTTTGTCCGATTCTGTTGAAAAAGTCGACCATGGTTTGCACATCAGAAAAGTACGCGCCCGAGATTGAAGTCTCTACTTTTAGTAGAGACTTCCGGACTCGGATTTCACGTAGCCGCGTGCAAAAAAAGCGTTTTCACCAGTCAATGATCAGGCAGTTTGGATAGACCGAATTTTGCAACAGAATCGGCAGCTTTCTGTCTGTCGCGAGAGGCAGAAAGCGACCTATGGCTGACGGTGGCGAAAGACAGAAAACGGCCGTAAGTGTGCTGTCAGGCTGTATTTTTTTTTGATCAACAGTCTATAGTTTGCCGAGTATTGCAACTTCAAGCTGGAATGCGGTAACCGTACCAAGCGCTGAACTGACCTCCATCGAGGAGGCGCTCTCCCCAAATAATCATCGAAATGCTTGTTCGTCGAGTCCATGGGTTCGTCGGCACTCAATACGGCAGGGATGCAAGTATGACCAAGAATCTTTTCTTTATTGATAGCCGTGTGGTGAATTACGAAGCGCTGATTGCGCAGCTTGGCAGCGATGCGGAATGGGTGCGGCTCGATGCGAATGAAGATGGCCTTTCGCAGATGCAGGCAGTGCTCGCGAGTTATAGCGGTCTGAGTTCGATCCAGATCATTTCGCACGGCAGTGTGGGGGCGCTTTACCTCGGCTCGACAGTGCTGGATTCGAGCAGTCTCAGCGCTTATCAGAGTCAGTTGCAGTCCATTGGGCAATCACTTGCCGCGGCAGGAGACATCCTGCTCTACGGCTGCAATGTGGCGCAGGGCGAGCAAGGGCAAGCCTTCATCGAGCGCCTGGCGCTAATCACCGGAGCGGATGTTGCAGCATCGGATGATGCCAGCGGGGCGCAAGTTCTGGGTGGTGATGCGGTGCTTGAGGTCCACACCGGGCAAGTTGATGCGACACCGATTGATGTGGCTGTTTATGCCACTACCTTGGCGGTTCTCAATGGCACGGACGGTAACGATACCCTTGAAGGGACAGTCGATAACGACACCATCCTGGGCGGCGCGGGTTCTGACCAGATCAGCGGCAGCGGTGGTGCAGACTATATCGTTGGTGGCGATGAGCTGGATCCGTGGGGCGGGGATCGGATTCAAGGCGGCCCGGGCAATGACACCATTCTGGGTGGCGCCGGCATCGATTACCTGGATGGTAATACCGGCAACGACAGTCTGGACGGCGGTGCCGGTGACGACTTTCTGTACAGTATCAGTGGCGAAGGCAGCGATACCCTGCGGGGCGGTGATGGCAATGACCGTTTTACTGTATGGAGTTCCAGCGGCACGGCCGAAACGGTACTGATCGATGGTGGTGCCGGTGATGATCTGATCCAGACGTTCATGTACAGCGGTGGCAATCGTACCCTGACCGCAACGGGAGGTGCGGGCGTCGATACCTATGCCTTCCTTTCCGGTGGGTATACCGCCAATTACAGCATTACTGACTTCATTGCGGGTGCAGGTGGCGACCGCTTCGACGTCTCCACGCTACTGGACTACAGCGCCGCCAATGGCCGGGGTTACGAAGGTGGCAACCCGATGCGGGCCGAGCAGGGCTACCTGCGCTTGCTGCAAAGCGGTGCTGACACCTTGTTGCAGTACGACGAAGACGGTACCGCCGGCACGACCTACACCTGGCACACTGCTGTTACTCTGAAAAACGTGCTCGCCAGCACTCTTACGGCCGCCAACTTTATTGGCGCCATTGCGCCTGATGGTTCCGATGTACCGGGGCTGCAACTGACTGGCACGGTCAACGATGACACGCTGCTGGGCAGTCACTTCGCCGACACCATCCAGGGCGGTGCGGGCTCTGACCAGATCAGCGGCAGCGGTGGTGCAGACTATATCGTTGGTGGCGATGAGCTGGATCCGTGGGGCGGGGATCGGATTCAAGGCGGCCCGGGCAATGACACCATTCTGGGTGGCGCCGGCATCGATTACCTGGATGGTAATACCGGCAACGACAGTCTGGACGGCGGTGCCGGTGACGACTTTCTGTACAGTATCAGTGGCGAAGGCAGCGATACCCTGCGGGGCGGTGATGGCAATGACCATTTTACTGTATGGAGTTCCAGCGGCACGGCCGAAACGGTGCTGATCGATGGTGGTGCCGGTGATGATCTGATCCAGACGTTCATGTACAGCGGTGGCAATCGTAACCTGACCGTAACGGGGGGCGCGGGCGTCGATACCTATGCCTTCCTTTCCGGTGGGTATACCGCCAATTACAGCATTACTGACTTCATTGCGGGTGCAGGTGGCGACCGCTTCGACGTCTCCACGCTACTGAGCTACAGCGCGGCCGATGGCCGGGGTTACGAAGATGGCAACCCGATGAGGGCCGAGCAAGGCTACCTGCGCTTGCTGCAAAGCGGTGCTGACACCTTGTTGCAGTACGACGAAGACGGTACCGCCGGCACGACCTACACCTGGCACACCGCTGTTACCCTGAAAAACGTGCTCGCCAGCACTCTTACGGCCGCCAATTTTGTTGGCGCCATTTCGCCTGATGGTTCCGAAGTACCGGGGCTGCAACTGACTGGCACGGTCAACAATGACACGCTGCAGGGCAGTCAGTTCGCCGACACAATTCTGGGTGGCGCCGGTTCTGACCAGATCAACGGCAGCGGGGGTGCAGACTATATCGTTGGTGGCGATGAGCTGGATCAGTGGGGCGGAGATCGGATTCAAGGCGGCTCGGGCAATGACACCATTCTGGGTGGCGCCGGCATCGATTACCTGGATGGCAATACCGGCAACGACAGTCTGGACGGCGGTGCCGGTGACGACTTTCTGAGCAGTAATAGTGGCGAAGGCAGCGATACCCTGCGGGGCGGCGATGGCAATGACTGTTTTACTGTATGGAGCTCCAGCGGCACGACCGAAACGGTGCTGATCGATGGTGGTGCCGGTGATGACCTGATCCAGACGTTCATGTACAGCGGTGGCAATCGTACCCTGACCGCAACGGGAGGTGCGGGCGTCGATACCTATGCCTTCCTTGCCGGTGGGTATACCGCCAATTACAGCGTTACTGACTTCATTGCGGGTGCAGGTGGCGACCGCCTCGACGTCTCCAAGCTACTGGACTACAGCGCGGCCGATGGCCGGGGTTACGAAGGTGGCAACCCGATGAGGGCCGAGCAGGGTTACCTGCGCTTGCTGCAAAGCGGTGCTGACACCTTGTTGCAGTACGACGAAGACGGTGCGGCTGGCACGACCTACACCTGGCATACCGCTATTACTCTGAAAAACGTCATGGCTACCGCCATCAATGCCCATAATTTCAAGCCCTTGAACATTGAAGGCACGGCAGATGCAGACATCCTCGAAGGCGGCCTCGGCGTTGACACCCTCAACGGTCGCGCTGGCAATGATGTCCTTGATGGTAACTGGGGCGATGACTCAATGACCGGCGGTACCGGTAACGACACCTACTACGTCGACAACCTGGGTGACCAGGTGAACGAGGTTGCCAACGAAGGAGCGGATAAGGTTGTCGCCACTATCGACTACGTTCTGGCAAGCGACGTCGAAAACCTCATCCTGGGAAGTGGAGCGGTTGTAGGCACCGGCAATGCGTTGAACAACACCCTCACCGGCAACGCGATAGCGAACACCCTCAATGGTGGCGCCGGTGCAGACACATTGGCCGGAGGCCTCGGCAACGACACCTATGTGGTCGACAATGCCCTCGATGTCGTGAGCGAAACCAGTGCGCTGATCAGCGAAATTGATACGGTGCAGTCCTCGGCAACCTGGACCCTCGGTGCCAACCTCGAGAAGCTGGTACTGACCGGCGCCGCCACCATCAATGGCACCGGCAATGCGTTGAACAACACCCTCACCGGCAACGCGATGGCGAACACCCTGAATGGTGGCGCCGGCGCAGACACATTGGCCGGAGGCCTCGGCAACGACACCTATGTGGTCGACAATGCCCTCGATGTCGTGAGCGAAACCAGTGCGCTGCTCAGCGAAATTGATACGGTACAGTCCTCGGCAACCTGGACCCTCGGTGCCAACCTCGAGAAGCTGGTACTGACCGGCGCCGCCACCATCAATGGCACCGGCAATGCGTTGAACAACACCCTCACCGGCAACGCGATGGCGAACACCCTGAATGGTGGCGCCGGCGCAGACACATTGGCCGGAGGCCTCGGCAACGACACCTATGTGGTCGACAATGCCCTCGATGTCGTGAGCGAAACCAGTGCGCTGCTCAGCGAAATTGATACGGTACAGTCCTCGGCAACCTGGACCCTCGGTGCCAACCTCGAGAAGCTGGTACTGATCGGTGCCGCTACCATCAATGGCACCGGCAATGCGTTGAACAACACCCTCACCGGCAACGCGATGGCGAACACCCTGAATGGTGGCGCCGGCGCAGACACATTGGCCGGAGGCCTCGGCAACGACACCTATGTGGTCGACAATGCCCTCGATGTCGTGAGCGAAACCAGTGCGCTGGTCAGCGAAATCGATACGGTGCAGTCCTCGGCAACCTGGACCCTTGGTGCCAACCTCGAGAAGCTGATACTGACCGGTGCCGCCACTATCAATGGCACCGGCAATGCGTTGAACAACACCCTCACCGGCAACGCGACGGCGAACACCCTGAATGGTGGCGCCGGTGCAGACACATTGGTCGGAGGCCTCGGTAACGACAACTATGTGGTCGACAATGCCCTCGATGTCATTAGCGAAACCAGTACGCTGGTCAGCGAAATCGATACGGTGCAGTCCTCGGTGACTTGGACCCTGGGCGCCAATCTCGAAAATCTGCGCCTACTGGCAACCGGCACCGCCAACGCTACCGGCAACAGTCTCAATAACGTGATCTATGCCGGAACAGGCAACAACATCCTGGACGGCAATACCGGCATCGATACAGCGTCCTACGCCTATGCGGGTAGCGCCATTGGCGCAAGCCTGACCTCTAATGCTGCACAAGCTACTGGTGGCTCAGGCTTCGACACTCTGTTGAATTTCGAAAATCTCACGGGTAGCAACTACAACGACACCCTGATCGGCAATCAACTGGCTAATGTGCTCAATGGCGGCACAGGCGCCGATAGGTTGAGCGGCGGTGATGGCTCGGATATCTACTTCGTCGATAACGTTGGCGATAGCGTCAACGAAACCAATACCTTGGTTGGTACCGGTGGCGAAGATACTGTCTATAGTTACCTCACCGCCTACACCCTCGGCAGCAACGTCGAGAACTTGCGCCTTCTGGCTACCGGCACCGCTAACGGCACCGGCAACAGCATCAACAACCTGATCTATGCCGGGGCCGGCAACAACATTCTGGATGGGGCCGCCGGTATTGATGCCGTGTCCTACGCTTATTCAGGCAGCGCCGTGACCGCCAGCCTGGCGAGCACGAACGCGCAAGTCACTGGCGGCTCGGGCTCCGATACTCTGCTGAACATCGAGAATCTCACCGGCGGCAACTTCAACGACGTGCTCACAGGTAGCACCACCGCCAATACCCTCAGCGGCGGCGCCGGCAACGACACGCTCAATGGCGGCGCTGGCAACGACCTACTGCTCGGTGGCACCGGCGTCGACCGCTTGAACGGCGGCAGCGGGGCCGATCTCTTCGACTTCAATGCCTTGAGCGAAATGGGCCTGGGAGCGTTGCGCGACGTGCTGGGCGATTTCAAGACCAGCGAGGGCGACAAGATCGATCTGTCGACCTTGGACGCCAACACCGCTACTGCGACCAATGAGGCCTTCATCTTTATTGGTTCGAGCGCGTTTGGCAGTAACGCAGCAGGGCAACTACGGTTCGCCAGCGGCGTGCTATACGGCAGCACCGACGCCGACTCGGCCGCCGAATTCGAAATTCAGTTGCTGGGAGTGAGCACGGTTAACAATACCGATCTGATTGCCTGACCGGCTAGAACGAGTTACGGCACAGAACTAACATTACCGATTGGATGCCTATTACCTATTAATTGGCCTCGGTTTAATAGAGGCCTCTCTAACACAAGACATATAGGCGGGAACGTCTGCTCAACCCATAGCTGCCCTTCGCGGAGGGCAGCTCGCGGCTAGAAGCGCGTCGTCAGCCTAAGACGATTGCGCCGTTACGCGCCGGAAATGATGGAATCTCCGGGCGTTCGGCTCAGGGGTAAGGGCCAGGCTATTGGCGATATACGATACCGTTCGATAGAAGCCCGCCAGCATCAGAACTTCAAGGATTTGATCGTCATCAAGGTATTGTCGGACAGCCTGAAATTCCGCTTCAGTCAAGGTAGCGCGATCGTGCAGGGCATCAATCGTAGCCAGCAGCACCGCCTCTTCCTCCTTCCAGTGCTCTGCCCGGAGCGGATAGTCCAAGGTGTGAGCGATATCAGCTCTCGTCAGTCCGGCCCCCTCTGCGAAAGCCATAACGTGCACCCCCCACTCATATTCGCATTTGGTAAGTGCGCAGACCCTATTGATGATCAACTCCCGCTGACGAAGCGTCAGCAGGTTTCCATCCAGCAGTGAACCACCCCTGAACTTGCGCCACGCCCTTTCGCTGCTGGCGATGGTCGTGAACAGCAACAGTGGCGGGACACCTTCTCCCATTATTCTGTCAAACGTCGCCTGAAGTTCTTCCGTGTATGGTTTGTCGAGTGCTTTGATTCGAGCCATGACGTATCCTCCGCTATCAAATATGTAGCAAGAGTATTTGCTACACTATCCGTAGCAAGCAAGGCCCATATATATGAATGATGATCAAAGCTTGGTTTTGCAAATGCTGAATGAGCGTCGCCCAATCATGGCGCTGTTGGATGTGCTCGGACAGAAATGGACGTTGAGGATCCTTTGGGAGCTTCAAAACGGTTCTCTCAGTTCCCGTGCACTACGAAGTGTGTGTGGCGATATCTCGCCCACTGTCCTGCAAAGTAGAGTCAATGAGCTCCGGGGGGCAGGTTTCATCAAGTCAGACGATGGCGGTTACGGGCTCACCCCATTGGGTAGGGAGCTTTCGGACTCGTTCTTGCCTCTGTACAGATTCGCCGATACATGGGCTGATTCATTAAGTAAGGATAAGGTTGATTCTCGGCGGCATACCGCCTCTGAGTTGTAAGGAGCCATTGGCGAACGTCTGCATTAGACTGGGAGCCGCCTCTCGCCACGAGCAGAAATCAACCAGAAGAGAACGCTTGTCGCCGGTACCTACGGCCAGATTCGATCCAAAGACGTTCTGACGTATCAGACATGAAACCGTAGGGGCACCTTACTGCCGCAGCCGTAAGGTTTCGAACAGCGCGCGGTCTTCCTTTTTGGCCGATCGCGCATGGCGCCGAATGACCTGCAACAGGCATTCGGTGAAGCAGACCGCCGGATTGCTCAGTGCGCCATTGCGGCGCGTCACGATGCTCAGTTGTCGGGGCTCGAACTGCTCGGTCAGCCCCAGGGATACCACTCGCCCCAGAAAGGGTGGGGCTGTGCTCACGATGGACGGCCCCCAGGTACACATGTCGGCCCGCTCGACCATCATCTGCAAAATGGCCAGTGAATGAGCACGCACTATTCGATTCTCATCAATCTGCGCGCCGTGTTTCCAGAACAGTTCCTGCATCAGCCCATCGTGCCCGTCCGGCGCGTAGTTCAGGGTCCAGTTTTCTTCCAGTAGCTCGTGGATCGATCGCGCGTGCTGTCGGGCGTGACCCTCGCGGACCAACACCGAGGTCTGGTAATCGAGCAAGGCTTCGCTGGCGAATTCCTGGGTCGATTGTGCGGGATGGAGTTGGCCAATCGCGAAGTCCATGCTGCCGTCACGCAATAGCGGTTGGGCAACAGCCATCAGGCTTTCGAACAGTTCCAGCTTGATTTGTGGCATGCGTTCGCGAAAAGCCAGCACGACTTCGGGCAGGAAGGTCAGGGCGATCCATGGGGTGATCCCGACGCAGAGCCGGCCTTGAGCCTTGCCACGCAGGTGATCAAGCTCGGCCTGTGCTTGCTCCAGTTGCTTGATCACCAGCCGGGCGTGAGTCAGCAGCACTTTGCCGTACTCGGTGAAGTTCAAGCCGCTGGCATTTCGGGTAAACAGCGGTAGTTGCTGGCTGGTTTCCAATTCGCGCAGCGCTTTGGTCACTGCGGCCTGGGAAATCTCCAGCGAACGAGCGGCTGCGCGGATACTGCCGGTTTCGGCGCTGGCAATCAGCGCCTGTAATTGATGCAGTTTCATCTGCTCACCATACTGACAACCAATGGTTGTCATCATAACCAAACTGCGGCTCCCCAGCCCAGCGTTCGTTCCCTAAGATCGACCACAACAGCGCATTCGCTGCTGCAACCCTGTCGAAGGAGAACACCCATGAATGCCGGCCTGGTTCTGCCTGGTATTGCTGCAATGCAAGATGAAATGATCGCGATACGTCACAGCATTCACGCACACCCTGAGCTGGGTTTTGAAGAATTCGCCACCAGTGAGTTGGTGGCAGCGTGTCTGACTCAGTGGGGCTTTGAGGTCAGTACCGGGGTGGGCAGGACCGGGGTCGTTGCCACCCTGAAAAATGGCGAGGGCCGGTCCATTGGCTTGCGGGCTGACATGGATGCGCTACCGATACAGGAAATCTCGGATCTGCCTTACGTCAGCCGGATCGACGGTGTCATGCATGCGTGCGGTCACGACGGTCATACAACGATCCTGCTGGCAGCCGGTCAGTATCTGGCCCGGACGCGGGCATTCAACGGCACCGTGCACCTGATTTTCCAACCGGCGGAAGAAGGGCTGGGCGGTGCCAGGAAAATGCTGGAGGACGGGCTGCTCGAACGGTTTCCGTGCGACGCGATCTTCGCCATGCATAACGTGCCGGGTTATCCCGTCGGGCATTTGGGTTTTTACAGCGGGCCGTTCATGGCGTCTGCCGACACGGTGAACATCAAAATCATCGGCAATGGTGGCCATGGCGCGGTGCCGCACAAAGCCGTCGACCCGGTGGTGGTCGGTGCCTCGATCGTGATGGCCCTGCAAAGCATCGTCTCGCGCAACGTTAATCCCCAGGAGATGGCGATCATCACGGTGGGCTCCCTGCAGGCCGGGAGCGCCTCGAATGTCATCCCGTCCAGCGCTGACCTGAGCTTGAGCGTACGCGCCCTGACCCCCGAGATTCGCCACTTGCTGGAGGTCAGAATCACTGAATTGGTCAAGGGCCAGGCCGAGAGTTTTGGCGCCCGGGTCGACATCGATTACCAGCATTGCCATCCAGTGTTGATCAACGATCCCGAACAGACAGCATTTGCTCATGAAGTCGCCCGCGACTGGTTGGGAGAGGAGCACCTGATCGATGGCTTGCGGCCATTCACGGCCAGTGAGGACTTTGCTTTTGTCCTGGAAAAATGCCCCGGCAGCTATCTGGTGATCGGGAATGGCGAGGGAGAAGGTGGCTGCCTGTTGCACAACCCCGGCTATGACTTTAACGACGGCTGCCTGCCGGTGGGGGCGAGCTATTGGGTCAAGTTGGTCGAACGTTTTCTATGTTGAGACGGTGCATTTTCGCCCGTTGTGCCGGTAAAAAATCTGCGCCCTGAAGAGGAATAAAAATGAACAAGATGATTGCAGCCGTTTCCCTGATGTTCCTGACTGCCTCGAACCTGGCGGGTGCGGCCGACTGGTCTGGCAAAGTGTTAAAGCTGGGGGTGGACCCGACGTATCCACCGCTGGAAAACAAGAACCAGGATGGCACGCTGACCGGCTTCGGGGTCGACATCGCCGAGGCGTTGTGCGCCGAACTGAAAGCCCGATGCGTATGGGTGGAAAGCAGTTGGGACGGGATGATCCCGGGACTACTGGCGCGAAAGTTCGATGCGGTGGCGTCTTCGATGACCATCACGCCCAAACGGCAGGAGATGATTGCGTTTACCGACAAGGTGTCCAATGCACCGGCACGGCTAGTGGCCAAACGTGGATCTGGATTACAGCCGAACCTCGAATCGCTCAAGGGCAAGCGCATAGGTGTGGAGCAGGGCTCGACCCAGGAGGCCTATGCCAAAGCGGTTTGGGGTTCCAAAGGCGTGGACGTTCTTTCTTATCAAAATCAGGATCAGGTGTACGCCGACCTGGTAGTCGGGCGACTTGATGCCTCCTTGCAGGGCTCCATTCAAGCCAGTTATGGCTTCTTGAAAACAGCTGCGGGCGAGGACTATGAGTTTGCCGGTGACACACTGGATGATCCGGGCTTCTTCGGCGTCGGTGATGGACTTGGTCTGCGCAAGGACGATGTCGCATTGCGCGAAGACTTGAACAAAGCCTTGGCAACCATTCTTGCCAACGGTACTTACGCGCGGATCAACAACAAGTACTTCGATTTTGATGTCTACGGCGCCAAGTAACGCGTCGTCGTTAGCTTGAACAGGGCGCTCGCTCGGCCGACGCAGAATATCGGTGGATCCCTGTTCACCATCGAGCCGGCGAGGGTCCACGGCCGTGTACTGTGTCTCTGTCATCAGCGAACCGTTCAGGCTGCAGTAAGCGACGATGCGCTCTTCTGCCACTTTGGTGTACGACTCCTGTGTCTTGTGGGTGTATTCGTTCGAGGCCGCGATGCCGGACGCCCTGTTTACAGTCTATTTTGGGATGTATTTGGACAGGGTTGCCTTAAGCGCCTCGGTGACAAGCGCAATCAGAATTGGCTCGGAACTCGACTGCATGTCTCTACCAATTTCGGATTGCTGTTCTTTCACTTTTCCCGCGTATTTTGATGCGCGGCCTTCAGATACGAGTGATGACAACTCTTCTTGAGAGAATGACTTCTCATAGGCTGCTGCAAGGTTTTCATCCCACCTGGGCTGATACTGCGGCAGCAATGCATTGATTTCACCGGACACGGCACTGTTAGCATCTGCACTTCCCAGCTTTGTCGCGATCATCGCGTAGGTGTTCGTTCTTTTCGCTGCCAAAAGTGCAAGGGTAGAGAGGTTACTGCCTATCTGTGCCTGGGCAACGAATGTGCGAGCATCCTTATGAGAGGGTGTTTCAGCAGGCACTGCATTTGAATACGCGACGAGCGCTGTGAGCACGATAGTGGCAGCAGAAATCCTTTTCATTATCCGGTTCCACAGCAGGGGAATAAGTGTTTCATCAGCGTAGTTTCATCCCGGTGGTTGTGCCATTTAGTGGCCACTGCTGTGGCAGGTGGCTTGAGCACGGCGAGACTTTGAATACCCTGGTTGAGGAAACTCGAATCACGCCAGTTTTTCAGGCGCCACGACGGACTGCTTCTGGCCGATTGTCGCCTGTTGCGTTGGGCTGAAAGCGACCCAAAGCGGTCTGTTGCATGTAGTTGCAATTCACCTATGGGGGCGGCACTTGGTTATATAGCATTTTGACCTAAGAGTTTTATAGCTCACCCATAAAATCCCAGTCTACGCTCGCAGCAGTACCTCTTGATCAGGGGCAGAGCTGAGAGGTGAACACATGGATGGCGAATGATGATTTTTTGGAGGATTGCACTGGCATGTTTAAGTTTAAGGGGTATTTATTTGAATCAAAAAATTTGTTGGGTGCGACTGTTTTCTGCTTTTTATTTTTTTGTTTCTTTTTGGGGTTCTATATTTATGCTGTTGTCGATAAGCCTGGTAGTGTCGGAGCAGAGTTGTTAAGCACGGAAGGTGAGTTTTTGGCAATCGCTGCAAGTTCACAGAGAGGGATCGTATTTGTTGTGAAAAAGCACAGCGATGAAAAATTGATGAAGTTTAATGTTATCCCGGGTGCTACAAAAATTCAGAGTGGATTTACTTCAAGTGTTGGGCGAAACATTGTTTTGCAGCATTATGGTCGGCTAGTTGTTTCATGCAGGATTGATGGGGTTGAATTCTGTGTCTCGAGTTGTGTTAGTGAGTACGAGTGCAGGATGAACATATATCGTGCCGACGTTTCCGCTTTAGGAAAAATGGTCTGCACGATGCTTGTATTGGTTGTTATATGCTTTGTGGCTTATCTAATAAAAAGAAAACGGCACTACTAAAAGTCGGTTAGGCTATTGGCTGAAGCGGTAGCGAAACATATTACAGGGGGCGTCAGCCGATCAGCTGCATCTGCTAGTGCTGATGGAGATATAGACATCGTAATTAAATATGAAAATTTAACTGCAAAATCGGTATCAGGAGCGTCAGTTGCGTTGAGCTACAGCCCTTTTCGAGGTGGGGTTGGTAGCGCGGCCAGTGTAGTGTCGTATGACTGTATATGGACTCCAACTCGTTGCAAGCCCCCTTCGCTTTGGCGCCCGTGCCGACTGCACACGTATATTCGGCCTCTGTTTTCAGCATCGATTTGATGCAGGGCCATGATGGGCTATTAGCGCGTCGGCTCCCAATTGCTTTTACGTGCTTTACGCACCTGGTCATTAGAGGGTTTTTCCGACGCCGGTTCGACCAGTTTGCTATTGTTCGGGTTGCTTCGCAATCGTGGTGTAGAGGTGCTTCTCCTTGGATAAATGGGTCAGGCTGCTGTCCGATCCGGTTGGTAATCAGTGCCGTTGCGCAGCATCGCCCAAGCCATGCGCGCAGTTTTGTTGGCTAGCGCAATAGCCGCCACATTATGAGGAATTGAAATGCAATGGCCGAAAGGGGAAATTGAGCAGCTCAGGTTAACCTTCGGCGCCCTTGGAGCGTTCGCGTTGATTCTGCTCATTTTTGTCGATTCCTATGGCTATCGTGGAGCCGACATTGAGTTCATTCGTGGCAGGGCAGTTCATTTCATCGGTGGTAAAGTGTCCGTAATCACAGTTAGAGATTCGGAGTCAGGTCGATACAAGCAGCTTGATTTTCGACTAACGCAGGCACCTGAATTGTTCAGGAAAGCAAAAGGTAAAGAGATTGAGTTGTCTTTCATAAATGGCAGTTTGCTGGATTGCAGTGTCGACGGCGTGAAGCTTTGCTCTGCTCAATGTTCTTCGGGAGGTGAGTGTGAAGAGTTTTATGAGTCTAGGGAAAGCAGCAAAACTCGTCGTCACGTATTTGTATTTTTCTTGCTCTGTGCATTTGCTCATCTAGTACTCACGTGGAAAAGATGGAGGCTCGGAAACGGCCATTGACTCGTCAATGGATAACTCGATGGCGGGCCAAGACTTCTGTCTGACAGTTGCAATTGAATGTCGTGATCATTCTTTTTGGGTTATAGAGCCAACAGGTGGCGCATCTACTGTGGTCGCGACCCGGATACAGAAGCAAGGTCGGCTTGTTGTGCGCAATGCTTGTAGCTGCGGTCATGATTCAGGCTGTTCATCCGCTGAGCGCCAAGACCTGACCGGGGCCCCCGACGCACTATAATTTATTCAGGGGGGATCTTCGGAGGTGGCGCTATGTATATCTTCAAGCAGCTCCTGCTCCTGTTCGCGGTCCTTCTCGCAAACAGCCTTTCCCTGGAAGCAGTCAGCAGTGGCGACCCCATTCAAAATCTCCACACTGCCGTTTTGGACAGCAGGCAGCCACAGCAATGCGGGCATTTCCAGAACTCCCACAGGGGGGCGTTCCATGGGGGCAACCGGCATTTCAGTCAGATGGGCAACCGGCGCTTCATATCCATGGGTAACCCGCATTTCGTTCACATGGGTCACCGGCATTTCATCCCTATGGGTCACCCGCATTTCGTACCCATGCACAAACAGGGTTTCGTACAGTTTCACCGGGTAAACAACTTCGAGGTGATCAGAGGGCGCAGTTTCAGCAATGAGCCCTTCGTCTTCAGGCATGTTCACATTGTGCGTGTGTTTGATCCGCACACGGGGCAGTTCGTGATCCACGAATTTGCTCGGTGAACCGAAGAAAAGATCAAGGGCGAGTCACCACAGTCGACTTTGGCGCAAGCTCGAGTCATTCCCTGAAAAAAACAAGGCCGCAGATGCAGCCTTGTTCTCCAAACCCACTTTTTACGCAACAACACCCTCGTTACATGACGTTCTTCGACCTCGACCACGGTCATGCTCCATTCCTGCCAATTGAGCTTGTCTCCAATGACCGGCAGACGATCCAGCAAACTCATGACCATCCCTGCAAGCTCTTCTTGCGACGCGAGCGAGCAACCTGGTTGAACCGTTCGATCAGGATGGAGAAACCAATCGCTACGTAGAAATGGCCTCTCGGAGTGCGACTGAGAGAGAGGGCGCTGTTGGAGGCCTGTGCCGAAAGTAAAGATTTCAATCTCGGACGCGTTCTTTTCTGATGTGCAAACCCTGGCCGACTTTTTCAACAGAATCGGCCGATACCCGTCTTTCACAAATGGCAGCTGAAAACTTGCATCAGACCGATGTCTCCCGAACGCATAAATGGAATGTAGCGTAAGTCCTGAATTTCAAAGCCCTCCGCCGAAGCGATACTGCCAGACTATGCCAATAGCATCGTATTCACTGCCGGTACGGGTATGTGCACCATTACTCGCAAACAGCTTCAGCGAGTTATTTCGGTTCAACGGCAGCGAGAGGGTGCCCCCATAGCGTGTATTTTCCTGAAAGTCGTGGTTACCGATCCCATCGACCGAGGTACTCCCGCCAGCGAAGTAGGTACCATCCAGCGAGGCCCAGACACCGTTACTGAAGGCATAGATAAGATGCACCTGTGCCTGGTAAATAGGGTTCTGGGAAAATGTACGGTCGGCAAGGTACTGGTCATTGTCGGTGTAAAAGGTTCCCGCTCCGGATAATTCCAGGGTCACGGGTCCCAGGCGCTTGGAAATCCCGAGTTCGGGCTTGAATGACCAGCGATTGTTGCCGAGATTTACCAGCTTGCTGGAGTCGTATTGGCCAAGTGGCGCTGTAATTGCCAGGCTGGCGCCGATAATCACATCCTGTTGATAGCTGGGGAACTCAGCCAGGGACATCGCCGGGGCGCCATACAAGTTGACCGAGAAGCGGAATCTTGGATCTATCAACCCGGTAACATTTCGCTCCTTGGGTTCACCGGCGAACAGGGCCGAGCCCGTCAATCTGGCTTCAGGCACGACGATATCGAACTTCCCGGAGCGACCCCAGACGTCCAGGGACCTGGCAAAGGCAAACACCACAGTCTTGATGTTGAGCTTGGCATTCTCGAGAGGGACCGAGGGGTTCGCGGTCACGTTACCATGGAGATCGCTGTAGCCCATGAGCAGGAAATTGATACCGACCGGCGTATTGGCATAGGACCTGGGCTCGAGATCTTCTGCGACTGCACTGTGGGCTACCATGATGAGCGAAGCGGATGCGAATCGAGCCAGCCTGGCAACGCAGAGTTTGTGTTTCATCCACATTCGCTCGCTTCCTGTCAGGACCTCAGGGTTCTATGTATTGTTGTAGTGCATCTGCATGCGTTTGGCACTTAGGTTCTCCAGGACGAAATCGATGGGCAGCTTCCAGTCGTTTTCTGCCTGTAGCGAAGGGCCGCACTCACCCCAAAATCGATCTTCGGCTTTACTACAACCGTTGACGTTCGGCAACGTTATCCGAGTACAGGCGATTCTCATCCAGTGCCTGCTTGCACAGCGTATCTGTCCAGGGCACGACCAACCCTTCGGGAATCACCATGTCACCGCTGTTGCGTGCGAACTCGACACGCTGGACGCCCTCATCGGTATCAATGGTCGTCAGGTAGGTCGACTCCATGCCGGTGACCTTGCTGAGCAGGGCCAGCAAGGGACGGGTAAGTTGTTCCAGGGTTTGGGCTTTTGGAAGGGTATCGGAGAGAAGGGAAAGAATCTGATCCATTGGGGCTTGAGTGGTAGATCGATTATCGACTGATCGGCGGATTACTGTACCCGAATGAACCCAATCACAGCCGTTTCCAGGTGTTCATGTGTCGCTCGCCAGGGTCCGATCGACCAGGCGGATACTGTCGCGCCCGCCACGCTTGGACTCGTACAGCGCGGCGTCGCTTTGCTCGATCAAAGCCGCCAGGCTGGCCGGTGGTTGGTCGAACAGGTTGGCGCCGATGCTCAGGGTCACCGCGACGGGGGTGGCGAAGGTTTGCGAGGTCAGCTGGTGAAACCGTTCGCGCAGGGCGCTGCCCAGCGCCTCGATGCGTTCACCCGAGGCCTGGCTGAGCAGAATCACGAACTCGTCACCGCCCAGCCGGGCTGCCAGCGCGCCGTCAGGCAGGAGCGAGCGAATCATCTCGCTCAACGCGACGAGCAGCCGGTCGCCTGCGGTGTGCCCGTACTGATCGTTGACCAGTTTGAAGTTGTCGATATCGATCAGCAGCAGTGCGCCCGGTCGAGCGCTTGAGACTTCCTCGAGCAGGCGCGGTGCACGCACATCGAGGGCGCGACGGTTGTACAGGGCGGTCAGGGGATCACGTGCGGCCAGGCGTTCGATGCGTTTTTCCCGGCGATAGCGTTCGGTGCCGGTCATCGACAGGGCAATCAGCATGATCGCCATCACGCCCTCTACCAGGGAGATCTGGATGATCTCGCCACGAAAGGCTGCAAGGTCGATCAGGGTTCCCGGAACGACGGCCGTTATCGATTTGGCGAGATAGAACATCCCGTGGAGCAACAGCACATAACGCAGCTGCACCGTCCCCACGCTCAACGATTTGCCATGGGGCCTCAGCAGGAAGCTGGCCCTGAGCGACAACACCGCCACCAGCAGCGAGTTGGCCAGGAACATGAGCTTCGACCATGACGGCTCGTCGGGCAATAACAGCAGGGCAAGCCAGGCGACGAAAATCAGGTACCAGGCCCGTGACAGGCGCGCCTGGGTGAAGCGCGCCACGCCCAGCAGGAAAAACCAATGGGCCAATACCAGCAGGCCATTGGCGAACCAGATGCCGATCAGCAACAGGCCGCTGCTGCGCAGCAAGGCAAGCGTCGAGCCCAGAGTGATCGTGGCAAAGCCCGCGCTCCAGAACAGCAGTGAGGTTTCCCGAATGCTGCGCCACTCGACGGCCAGATACAGCGCAGCGGCCGCCGCGAGCGCGATCGAGAGGGTCAACATCGTGGGAGGGTCGAGCGCCATACCTTACTGCCTGCTTCATGTGCGATTAAAAGGCATGATTGTAAGCGCTGGCGCCGAATTTTCGCAGAGGGCAGGGCTTTCGTGAGGCCTGCTTTGCGGTCGGGATGCTTTGGCGGGCGGCGATGATTTGAACGGCGACGTGAGCGGCCAGCGCGTCACCTGGAAGCGTCGACAGCCCGTACGTCAACACAACTTCCAGGGCCGGATACAAAGGGTATAACTACCAGAACAAATGGCGGGTCACCTGCAATGGGTCCTCCAAAGGTAGCGCCCGGGCCAGGCGCTCCAAACCTGATCGGCGCCTGCGGCGCGGAGTGATGTGATGAGTTCCAGGGCATGGCGATGGGCTCGCAAGAGCCTTCTTGGCTGCATCGAACTGGCCTTGCTGGCCACTCCACTGTGCGCCAGCGCCATGTTCAAGTGCCAAGCCAGGGATGGAGCCATCAGCTACAGCAGCCAAGCAGTCACCGACGCCCGCTGCACTCGCGTGAATGGCATGGCGGGCGCTGGTGTCGGCGCCAAGGCGGCCGTGCCGCGGCTTGTGCGGGAGGACGACCCGGGCGCAGTGCGGATTCGGGTGTTCACCTTCATCTACAAGGGTCATCGTCAATATGTGAGCCGGCGCCCCGTCGGGATCGCCGCGCGGGTCGATGTCCTTGAGCTCTATTACATCAAGGGCTGCTATCTGTGCATGGTGTCGAAGGATTTCAAGGTCGCCTCACTGCGCCTGGACACCCAGTCCTATCAGCGGGAGATCGAAGCCGCTTCGGGCCTTTATGGTGTCGACAGGGCACTGGTCCGCGCAGTGATACATGCCGAATCGGCGTTTCGCCCCAACGCCATTTCCGAAGCCGGCGCCCAGGGGCTGATGCAGTTGATGCCCGCCACCGCCGAGCGCTTTGCCGTGGACGATCCGTTCGACGCACGACAGAACATTCGTGGCGGCGTGCGCTACCTGGCCTGGCTGCTCAAGCGCTTCAACGGCAACCAGGTGCTGGCGTTGGCAGGTTACAACGCCGGTGAAGCGTCCGTGGCCGAGTACAACGGCGTGCCTCCCTACGCCGAGACGCAATCCTACGTCACCCTCGTGCAGTCCTTGACCGAACGCTATCGCAACCATCGCTAGTGGCCTGTAGGGTGCATGACCCGGAACAGGCGAAATCAATGCAACGGCGAGTTAAACAAGGAGGTTGTCGCAGGTAAGTCGCGGATCATCTCGTGCGAGTCGATCCGCGCTCTTGTCACTTCAGGTTGCCGCTGAGGAACTGCTGCAGACGCTCGCTTTTGGGGTTGCCCAATACGTCCTCGGGAGCGCCCTGTTCTTCGACCCGCCCCTGGTGCAGGAACAACACCTGGTTCGACACTTTGCGCGCAAAGCTCATTTCGTGGGTCACCATGATCATGGTGCGGCCTTCTTCGGCCAGGCCCTGAATCACCTTGAGCACTTCGCCCACCAGCTCCGGGTCCAGGGCCGAGGTCGGTTCGTCGAACAGCATGATCTCCGGCTCCATGCTCAGGGCGCGGGCAATGGCGACCCGCTGTTGCTGGCCACCGGAGAGGAACGCGGGGTATTGATCGGCCACCCGCGACGGCAGGCCCACTTTGTCCAGGTAACGCCGGGCACGTTCCTCTGCATCCTTCTTGCTGACGCCCAGCACCCGGCGTGGGGCCATGGTGATGTTGTCGAGCACCGTCATGTGGCTCCACAGGTTGAAGTGCTGGAACACCATCGCCAGGCGAGTGCGCAGGCGCTGCAGTTCATGGGCGTCGGCCACGCGCATGCCATGGCGGTCATGGACCATTCGAATCGGCTGGTTGTCCAGGCTCATGGCGCCGTCGTTGGGCGTTTCCAGGAAGTTGATGCAACGCAGAAAGGTGCTCTTGCCCGAGCCGCTGGCGCCAATCAGGCTGATCACATCGCCGGTCTTGGCGTTCAGCGAAACGCCCTTGAGGACTTCATGGTTACCGTAACTTTTGTGCAGGTTTTCAACTGTCAGTTTGTACATGAACGAGCATCCTGAATTAGTGAGCCGGGCCGAGGAAAGACAACCAGCGACGTTCAGCCAGGCGGAACAGGCCGACCAGAGAGAAAGTGACTGCCAGGTAGATCAGTGCGGCGATGCCGAACGACTGGAAGGTCAGGAAGGTCGCCGAGTTGGCGTCCCGCGCGACTTTCAGAATGTCCGGGATGGTCGCGGTGAAGGCCACGGTGGTCGAGTGCAGCATGAGAATCACTTCGTTGCTGTAGTAAGGCAGCGAACGACGCAGGGCTGACGGCATGATCACGTAGGTGTACAGCTTCCAGCCGCTCAGGCCATAGGCTTTGGCCGCTTCGACTTCACCGTGGTTCATGCTGCGAATGGCACCGGCGAAGATCTCCGTGGTGTAGGCGCAGGTGTTCAGGGCGAAGGCCAGGATGGTGCAGTTCATTGCATCGCGGAAGAAGCTGTCGAGCAGCGGTTGCGCGCGCACGGCGGCCAGGCTGTAAATGCCGGTGTAGCAGATCAGCAGCTGAATATAGAGCGGCGTACCCCGAAACAGATAGGTGTAGAACTGTACCGGCCAGCGCACCAGGACATTGCTTGAGACCCGGGCAATCGACAGCGGGATCGACATCACGAAACCGAAGAAGATCGAGGCACTGAGCAGCCAGAGGGTCATGGCCAGCCCGGTGATGTGATTGCCGTCCTGGAACAGGAAAGGTTTCCAGTATTCCTGCAGTAGTTCGATCATCGCACGGCCTCCCGGGTGCCTGCGGCGTAGAAGATTTCCATCCGGCGCAAGACGTAGTTCGAAACGGTGGTTATCACCAGATAGATCAAGGCGGCCAGAATCAGGAAGAAGAACAGCTGGTAGGAGCTCTTGCCCGCGTCCTGGGCCACCTTGACCAGATCGGCCAAGCCAATGATCGACACCAGCGCAGTGGCCTTGAGGATCACCATCCAGTTGTTACCGATGCCCGGCAGGGCAAAACGCATCATTTGCGGGAACACCACCAGGCGAAAGCGTTGAGCGCGAGTCAGGCCGTAGGCGGTAGCCGCTTCCATCTGTCCGCGCGGCACGGCAAGGATGGCACCACGGAAGGTTTCGGTGAAATACGCCCCGTAGATGAAGCCCAGGGTGATGACCCCGGCGCTGAACGGGTTGATTTCGATGTAATCCCATTCCATGTACTCGGTGAACGAGGTCAGCCAGGTTTGCAGGCTGTAGAAGATCAGCAGCATCAGCACCAGGTCCGGCACCCCGCGGATCAGCGTGGTGTAGGCCTGTGCCGGCATGCGCAACAGCGCCGATCCGGATAGCTTGGCACTGGCGCCGATCAGGCCCAGGGCCACCGCCAGCAGCAAGCACAGAAAGGATAATTTGACCGTCATCCAGGAGCCTTCCAGCAACAGCGGGCCGAAGCCCTTCAGGCTGAAGCCTGACAGTCCCAGGATCATCAACAGGTTTTCTAGCATTGAGCAGCCCTACGTCAATCAGAAAAGTGCCCATCCGCAAATGGGCGCCGGGCATTATTTGCCGCTGTACAGATTCAGATCGCCAAAGTGTTTCTTCTGAATGGTGGCGTAGGTGCCATCATCGTGTAACGCTTTGATACCTTTATCCAAAAGTGCTTTCAGCTCGGCGTTACCTTTCTTGATACCGATGGCTGTCTTGGCGGGCAGCAAAGAGTTGTCGACCGGCTTGCTGACGTCGTAGTCGGCACCCTGTGGCGATTTCAGGAAGCCCAATTCGGCTTGCAGCATGTCCTGGATCCCCGCGTCGAGACGACCGGAAGTCAAGTCGGCATAGACCTGGTCCTGGTTGGCGTAGGCCTGGGTTTTCACCCCAGCCTTGTCCAGAACGGCTTTGGCATAGGCTTCCTGAATGGTGCCTTGTTCGTAACCGACGGTCTTGCCCTTGAGCGAGGCGACATCTTCAGTCACGCCTGAACCTTTCCTGGACACGTAGGCGGTTGGGCCGGAGAACAGCTCGCTGGAGAAGTCGATGACTTTTTCACGGGCTTCGGTAACGGTCATCGACGAGATCACACCGTCGAATTTATTGGCTTTGAGGCCAGGAATCATGCCATCGAAGTCGCTTTCGACCCATTTGCACTTGACCTTCAGTTCGGCGCAGATCGCGTTCCCCAGATCGATGTCGAAGCCCACCAGGCTGCCATCGGCGGCCTTGGATTCGAACGGCGCATAAGAGGGGTCGACGCCAAAGCGCAACTCCTTGTACTCCTTGGCCAGCGCAGAACCGGCAGTCACACACAAAGCCAATGCAGAAAGGGTGAGAAATGTTTTTTTCATTATTTTAATCCCTGGAACCATCGAAAGCGCTTGTGACGCAAGAGCACGCGTACTGCTTGGCAAAATGTCTTATGCACACGCAGATACTTGTACAGACAAGCATATGCAATCACCCGGCCAATTCGCGTATTGGGCGCTTGAGAAAGCGCGTACAGCGCTCTGGGGTGGGCTCGGCAGGCAGGTGAGGGTAGAGGGGGGAAGCTTGCGAAGCTGTTACCAAAGCGGGTTTTTTACACCCGGTTGGGGCATGCGGTAACAAAATGTGAGATCAAGGGCACCGACCTCCCTGACTTGATCCTTGATGCCCCGGCAGCGTCCTCGACATGGATGTAGACAAACCAGCGATCCGGTTGCACCTGATAAAAAATACGTTTTCAAAGCGGAAACTTAGTGTGAGGCGCTCAGTCCGTACAAATAGTGGCATTCTGCCACTCTTGTTGGCTCGTTCGGGTAAGCAGAGCGTTCCTGTTCCCAGACTGGATCAAAAAGTTAGAGACATTGAGATGTTAAGTTCTTTCGAGCGGAGCTTTTATGAGACTCAAGGTTGTTATGCTGGCTTCGATTCTGTTTGCCTCGCCGCTGAACCCGGCCTTTGCCGACAGTTGCAATGCAAATATCAAGGGTGGCCAGGATACGCGCTATTAGGATGAAGTTTTATACGGGCGTTTGATCGTTAGTGTCAGAAACCAAGTAAATCCAGCCTGGAGGACGAGGTCTTTTGTCCTCCAGGATCTTGCAGTAGAACTCACGCGACAGCGCAGTATTTCCGTTCCTGGGTCGTTACGGATAGTAGGGAAAATAGTTTTTCTGTTCTAAGTACCCGCGATTGGCCGTTCGATGGATGGGTCAGACCTCACCAGCTAGAGCATCGTACGTTCGAACTGCTTGCTTCAATGCAGCCATATCTGAAGAACATAAATATCTTTTTAGAGCATCAAATTTTTCTCTAGGCCAATCGTAGATTCTTAACGACAGCAACTCTTCCATGACTGTCTTTTCGAAGCGATACTTAATATGTTTTGCAGGTGAGCCCGCCACTACGCTGTAAGGTTCGACATCGCAAGTGACAACGCTGTTCGCTGCAACTATCGCTCCCTCTCCAATTCTGACTCCTGGCATTATCATTGATCTCATGCCTAACCATGAGCCATCGCCTATATGGGTATCTCCTTTTCCGACATAGGCTTCTTCAATGAAGTCCATGAAGGGGTATAAAGAAAACCAATCCGCTCTGTGCGTATGATTCCCTCCCATCAAAATTACCACCTCGGCAGCAATGCACACGTAGTCACCGACAAAAAGCTTGTCTACCTGCCATAGAGGCTCCCATTCCTGACTGACTTTATCCCCTTGGAGGTAACGAACTACCGACTCTTCAAATCCGACATTCCAGCAGTCACTGTAGTAACTGTTTTCTCCCTTGATGGAAATGTTCGGATTATTGACGACTTCGTGAAGTAGCTGGAATTTTGACCAGTGTTTGTTATTCATATGCAGCCTCGAGCAAGTGAGAAATCAATAAACAACGTTTTAAAGTTGCGGTCGCTAACGAATTCGAGGCTGTTTCAGCAAGGGTATTGGCTTCATGGAATGAGCTTGTGCTTATGGTTTGTCAGAGGTTACGGGGCCATTTGCGAAGTGTCTATGGCCAGTATCGGGGCATGTGTCACGCGAATGACCGATTCTGGTCGTTCTCTGCCGGTCATGTCTCCATGAGTCTTGCTGGTCAAATAGGGTACATCACCAGGGTAGCCAGGCGGGGACGGCGCCCTGTCTCTCAGTCAGATCTTGTAATAATTTGCCTCATATGGGCTGTTCTGAATCATTGTAGGATTTTATCCCCAATTTATTACAGGTCCGTATGAGTACCCTCCTGGAGCCTCCCAGTAGATCTTTTCAATCACATCCCAGTAGCAGTTCGCTCTACGCTATTGAGCGTGGGTCGCTTGCTTCAACGCTGCGCAGCCTCGAACTTCGGTCTTCGGGTTTGCTCGCGACCACCCTACCCAAGACAAATACCAGCGCTTCAAAAGCATCCTCTCCTTGCAGACGCTCAGGGGAAATTTGCTCGCGCGTGCCTTTCACCCTGAACATCAAAGCCGCTCCTTCGAACAGGGGGGCGTGTGTTCCTCCAGTTCGCCCTTGCACCCTGACTTTTCGAGAGATTGAATAATCCCTATGGAATGGATTGCTGATCCTACGGCATGGCTTGGCCTGCTGACCCTGATCGTGCTGGAGCTAGTGCTTGGCATCGATAACCTTGTGTTCATTGCCATCCTTGCTGACAAGCTGCCGCCCGAGCAGCGAGATCGTGCCCGTGTCATTGGCCTCTCCCTTGCGTTGTTAATGCGCCTCGGCCTGCTTGCCAGCATCTCTTGGATGGTGACGCTGACCGAGCCTTTGTTCGAGGTATTCGACAAAACGTTCTCGGGTCGAGACTTGATCCTGCTGTTCGGTGGTGTGTTCCTGTTGTTCAAGGCAACCATGGAATTGCATGAGCGACTCGAAGGGCATGTGACCGAGCGTTCAGGTAATGCGGCCTATGCGATGTTCTGGCCTATCGTGGCGCAGATTGTAGTTCTGGATGCGGTCTTTTCGCTGGACGCGGTGATTACGGCTGTGGGTATGGTGGAACACCTGTCGGTCATGATGATTGCTGTGATGTTCTCGATCGGACTGATGATGATCGCCAGTAAACCACTGACTAATTTCGTCAACGGGCACCCAACCGTCATCATGCTCTGCCTGGGCTTCTTGATGATGATTGGTCTCAGCCTGACGGCCGAGGGCCTGGGGTTCCACATCCCGAAAGGCTATCTCTACGCAGCGATTGGTTTTTCCATCCTGATCGAACTGTTCAACCAGGTGGCTCGCTCGCGTCGCAAGAAGAGCTTGCAGGGTCATCGCCCGATGCGTGAACGTACCGCGCATGCAGTCATGCGGTTGCTGGGAGGCCACAAGTTGGGGGCAGATGAAGTCGGTGAGGAAATCGCTGACATGCTGTCAGGCGATGATGCCAGTCAGGTTTTCCACCGGCGTGAGCGCGTCATGATCAGTGGCGTGCTGCAGTTGGCGGAACGCCCGATACGCGGTGTCATGACCCCTCGTGCAGAAATCGACCACATTGACTTGGCCGACTCTCCAGAAGAAATCCGCACTATGCTGATGCACTCGTCGTACTCCAGGTTGCCGTTGATCCGAGAGGGGCGAGTTGATGAGCCATTGGGGTTCGTCCACAAGAAGGAGTTGTTGAAAGAGCTGTTGGCAGGTAACCAACCCAACCTGGAAACCATGGCCCGCAAGGCAATCAATCTGCTGGACAACTTTACGATTCTCAACGCGCTGGAACAGATGCGTAAAGAGTCGACTCACATCGCTTTCGTGGTTAACGAGTTTGGTGACTTCATCGGTATTCTTAGCATGACCGACATTCTCGAATCCATCGCAGGGGAGTTGCCGGATGCCAGTGAGATTGAAGGCCCGAACATCGTTGCCGAGGACGGAGGTTTCCTGGTCAGCGGTGCGTTGAACCTCAGTCAGATCCGCGAGCACACAGGTTTTCAGGCGAGAGCGACTGATTGCTATCAGACGCTTGCAGGGATGGTCATGAGTTTGTTGGATCGTCTGCCGGTCATTGGAGACAGGCTCGATTGGCAGGAGTGGAGCATGACTGTGGTCGAGGTCGAAGAACGTCGTGTAACGAGGGTGCTGTTGCGTAAAAAGTGAGTTTGGAGAACAAGGCCGCATCTGCGGCCTTGTTTTTTTCCGGGTGCTACTCGTGCGAATGCCCGTGATATAGACCCATAACGGTTGCCTGTCCTGGATCGGGCTGGAAGATCCCAATGGCCATCACCCTTGTTGGGTAGAAAAAATCGCCGGCATTTGAAGTTGTTTGTAAATCGCGAGAGACCTCAGCCCAAAGGTGAAAGTCGAGGCAATGCTGCCGGCGATCCAGACTGACGGAAACAGATCGCGCAACAACACATAGAGCGTGCAGCCCAGCAAAATGGGCGTCGCGTAGATCTCGCGCGACATCAGCAACGAGGCTCGCCCTGCCAGGACATCCCGGGCGATACCGCCACCAATGCTGGTCAGTACGCCCATCATCACCGCCAATGGCGCTGCGAGGTGCAGCGCCAGAACCTTCTCGGTAGCCGCCAGGCCGAACAGCGCGGCCGCCAGACCATCCAGATACAGCAACAGTTGATAACGCTGTTGCAGCCTTTTAGTCAGAAAGAACGCCAGCAATGCCGCAAACAAGGCGGCCCATATGTAGTTGAAGTCGGCGATCCAGAATATTGGACGATCAAGTAGCAAGTCCCTGATGGTGCCACCGCCAATCGCCGTGATGATGCCGAGTACTACCGCGCCAAACAAATCGACACCGGGCTTTTTAATCGCCAGTACACCGGTAATTGAAAATATGGCGATGCCCAGCATTTCCTGGAAATACAGCATGTTCGATTTCCTGCGAGGATTTGAGGCAACGATAGCTGAATGCTCAACGGCAGGCGTTAATCAACGTTGGTAGAAGCGACGATGGATGAGGCTGCTGTCTGTAGGAGCGGGTGCCCGCTTGCGGCGCCCGCTTGCGGTGCCTGCTTGCGGTGCCCGCTTGCGGCATGCTCGCGAAAAAAACGACCAGACAACGCGTTCATTCAGACAATACGCGTTAACGTTGTCGTCCATCGCGAGCATGCTCGCTCCTACAGGAGGGGAGGTGGGCATTCCCAAGCCCAGCCAGCATTCAGGATCTGAGGGGTATCAGCCGACCGACTTCAACGGAATCGGCCCTTTCAGGCGATCGAGCATGGTCGCGCAGTACCAGTCGTCGAACTGGCATACACCGGTCTCGGCCGTTTCGGAGTAAGGGCCTGGTTCATAGGACGGCGATGTCACGCCACGTTGCGTGCCCTCGACCAGTGTGCGGTCCTGATCGTTGGTGGCGATCCACACTTTGGTCAGCCGATCGATATCGTAGTCGACACCCTCTACCGCATCTTTGTGCACCAGCCATTTGGTGGTGACCATGGTTTCCGTGGCGCTGATCGGCAGGACCCGGAAGCTCAGGGCGTGGTCGCCGAGGAAGTGGTTCCAGGTCGATGGGTAGTTGAAGTAGAGGAGGGCGCCGATATCGGCTTCGCCGGTCTTGTCCAGGCGGCTGGTGACCGCGGGTTTTCCGTCCATGGTGTAGCTCACCGCGCCTTTGGACAGCGGAATGCGGGTCATGCGGTATTGGCCATTGATGTCCATCACCAGGCGGCTTGGCAGGCCGGCCCTTTCGCACTTGTTCCAGTAGGCGGACAGTTCCGGATCGTCGTCGCCGCTGACGCCGCCGACCGAAAGGTTGTCCACGAACGATTGCAGCAGTTCCGGGTGCGAACCGTCGCAGTGGTAGCACTCGCGGTTGTTTTCGAACACCAGCTTCCAGTTGCCACGCTCGATGATGCTCGACTCGAAGGCCACTTTGCAGTCATCCAGATTATGCGGGGCAATGAAGGGGGCGACGGCGGTGCGGAAGGGTTCGAAGTCCGGTGCCTTGGTCGCCACACACACGTAGATGTAGGTGTGGACGATCTCGCAGTGCACGGTTTTGAGGTTGTATTGGGTCTTGTCGAAATCCTGGCCCATGTTGCCGGCAAACAGCAGGTTGCCATCCAGTTCATAGGTCCATTTGTGGTAGGGGCAAACCATCTTGGCGACTTTGCCGTGATCGGCCTCGCAGACCTTGGCGCCACGGTGGCGGCAAGCGTTATGGAAAGCGCGTACCTGGCCATCCTTGCCGCGTACGACGGCGACCGGATAATCGCCTACTTGAAGGGTGAAGTATTGGCCGGGTTTTTCGATTTCAAAGGTGTGACCGGCGAAAATCCAGTCGCGATGCCAGATCTGCTCGAGGTCCTGGCGATAGACGCCCTCACTGTTGTACAGCGCCCCTGGAAGTGAATGCCAGGGTTTGCGTTGGGAAATCAGGCTATAAACGGTTTCTTTGTTATCCATCTTATCCTCCCAGGATATATACCTTGAGCGGTCACCTTTGAATGTGACTTATATTGTTTTCAACTAACTAAGTTGCTGCCTGGCTAAATCGGATACCGGTCACGATGGGCGCAGCCTATATCGGCTGCGCCGGGCCTCACAAACGACATTTCATGGATGCAATTAATGATTTGGGGTTATCGATCAGGTCCAAAAACTAACCCACTGAATCAAACAGCGGAGCCATTGCCGCAATAGCTGAGGCTGACTGATCAAGCTCAGTGATCGCCTGTTTCACCGCCTGACTTCTTTTCTGACCGAGGCCGACAGAGAAAAGATCATATTTTTGATCCAGTTCCTCGGCGCTCAGCGCTGTGTGCGGGTCACCCTTGGCAGCAGTGATCGGGCTTGTGATCACAGTGCCGTTTTTGAGGGTGATGGTCAGGCGCGAGAGGATTTCGTCCGGGAATCTCGCCGAGATGTCGGCGGCTTCGACGATGTCGATCCGCGAACTCATCGACAGGATGTCGGGCGCGGTTATGGCTGCGCCTGTGACTTCGTCCGGGCCCACCTTGCCCCTGACGATCATTGCCGCGAGGGGGAACGCGAGTGCATATTGGGCTTCATCCGCGTTCGACGGGGTATGGCCTTGCAGGCACATCGACTCGTAGAAGGTTTCCACACGGATGGTTTCTATCGACTGCGCGTCGAGTTCAGGATGCTCGTGCTGCAGCGCCAGCATGGCCGTCAGTGCCGGCTGCGCCCACCGGCAGACGGGCCAGGGTTTGAAGTACTGGCTGTCGATCTCCCAGCGCTTGCCGATGTCGCTCCAGTGCTCGGCCACGGAGGGGTCTTCCACGGTTTCGGCAGGCGCACCGGTCATGCCTTCCTTCGCCATCAGCAGTGCATTGAGCCCGACGAAGGCGCCGGCACCGTGGGCATCGCGCAGCATTGTCGGGGCCTGGACCACGCGCATCATCGGGCAGCGGGCACTGAAGTATTCGGCTATGCCCAGGGCATGACGGAATGTTTGTTCATCGAAATCGAGCAACCGGGCACCGGCGCAGACGACACCCATGGCGGAAAATCCACCGGAGGCGTGATAGGTCGGGGAGGTGGCCATCAGCGCGGTTCCGGCGCGCAACGCGGTTTCATAACCAATGCACAACGCGCTCAGAAATTCGTGGCCACTGACGTCCTTGCCTTGAGCGTAGAGGGCATCGGCGAGTGCCAGCAGGGCGGGGACAACCGTGGCGCCGGCATGCCCCTTGGACAGGAAGTGGCCTTCGTGGGCGTCGAGGCTGTCGGCGGAAAATCCCCCGGCCCACGCCGCGCCCAGCACGTTGACCCGCTGGCCATCGAACACCAGCCGGCTGGTGTAGGCCCCGGCCGGGTAGTGGAGCTTGGCGAAGCGCCGCATCAACTGGCTGGTGTCGTTGGACACCGCACCGGCCATGACCCCGATGATATCGAGCAGGCTGTTTTTCAGGATTTGCTGGGTCTTGAGCGGAGCGTCGAGAAAATCAAAGTCGCGGCAAAATTGGAAAAGTGACATTCAATCATTCCTTCCTGTGATTTGGCCCGGTCAACAATGGGCTACAGGAAGGGATGGCTCTAGCAACTTTTTAGGCGAGCAATTGATAACCAAATCGAGTGGAAAACGACGATCCCCCTGTAGGAGCGAGTGCCCGCTTGCGGCATGCTCGCGATGGTCGTCAACGATAACGAGGGGGGGCTGATGCCCCGTGGCGTCCTTGCGTCCATCGCGAGCATGCCGCAAGCGGGCACTCGCTCCTACAGGTACAGGTACAGGTACAGGTACAGGTACAGGTACAGGTACAGGTACAGGTACAGGTACAGGTACAGGTATCAGCGGCGCGGGAACTTGGAGAGCATCCACTCCCGGAACCGGCGCAGTTCGTCTTCATTGTCGGCATTCTCCCGACAGCTCAGGTAATGCCAGCTGTTACGCAGCTGCACCTCCTGTTCAATCGGGCGCACGAGCAAACCTTGCTCTACCAGCCGCGTCACCAGGTGATTCCAGCCCAGCGCAATACCCTGGTGGGTCAGCACCATACTGATCAGCAAGTTGTAGTCGTTGGCATTGAAAATCTGCGGGCTGCTGGCGGGACGGTCGTCGATGTCGATGGCCTGGAACGCCAGCCAGACGCCCCAATCCACATGCTCGGCGACCTGGGAACGGCCATAGGGGCTCAGGTTCAGCAGCGCCGAATCCCGCACGCCCTCGATGGTCGAGATTTCCGGATGCTGCTTGAGGTACTCCGGCGAACAGACCGGGTAAATGATGTCCTGGCACAGCGGATAGCTTCTGTAGCCGTCGCGTATGCGCGAAATCTTGGTGATAAAGATATCGGGCTGAACCCCGGGCTCCATGGTCAGGAAGTTCTGGGTGGTGATCAGGTTGAGTTCGATGTCCTGGCTTTGCGCGACGAATTCAGGCAGGTGGCTCGACAGCCAGAGTGCGGAAAAGGCGGGGGAGCAGCAGACGGTCAATACCTTCTTTTGCGACTGGCTGCTGCGGATACGTTCAGCCGCCTGGGCAATGTTCACGAAGGACAACTGGGCGGCATCGAAAAACAGCGCGCCGGCCGGCGTGAGTTCGACGGCGCGACCAACCCGGGTAAACAATTGGGCGCCCAGGTAGCCCTCCAGCTCGCGGATCTGCCGACTGATCGCGGCCTGGGAAACGCACAGCGCCTCGGCCGCGCGGGTGAAGCTTTCGTATTTGGCAGCCGCCACAAACGCCTTCACAGCCCTCAACGACGGCATCTTCAGCAGGATCGTGTCCGGATCGACATGCTTGGACATTACTACGTTCTCCTAACGGCACAGCTCCCCAGCGAAGCGCGGGGAGGGTAACGGAACCGTGATGCTGCGGCTACGTTCACGTCGCTGCCGGACCATGGGCGGTCGCTCGCGAGCGGTGCGCCATGCGTTGTGAACAGGTGTTGCCGATCTATAACCCGACGTTATCAACATATCCCTGTAAATGTAGTTGGATTTGGAAAGGGGATGCTAATAAATTTGAAACATCACCTCTTTCCTGGGTTTCAAAAATAATAAAAGGAAGATCGTCGTGAAACTACGTAATTACTACCGCTGCCGTTCAAGAATAAATCCGCTGGTTTGCAATTCGCTTAAAGCGATTACTGCCAAACACGAAGGAGGCAAGGTATGAATATGAATAGCGTCGACGAGATTATTTCCGTCAAGAACGTCTTTAAAGTGTTTGGCAGCCAACCGGAACTGGCGATGAAGATGCTCGGGGAAGGAGCGACCAAAGCTGAAGTTTTCCAGAAAACCGGCCAGGCCATCGGCGTATTCGACGCCAACTTCGCTGTCCGCCGTGGCGAAATCTTCGTCATCATGGGTTTGTCCGGTTCCGGCAAATCCACCATGGTTCGACTGTTCAACCGTTTGATCGAACCCACTTGCGGCTCAATCTTTCTCAATGGCAAGGAAATCACCGGGCTGGGTGATAAGGATTTGCTGCAAGTTCGTCGCAAAGACATGGGCATGGTCTTTCAATCCTTCGCACTGATGCCTCACATGAGCGTCATCGACAACGTCAGCTTCGGTCTGGAAATCAGCGGTGTCGGTGAAAAGGAACGCTATTGCCGGGCCATGGGCGCCCTGCAGCAAGTCGGGCTTTCGGGCCAGGAGTACAGCTATCCCCATCAATTGTCCGGCGGCATGCAGCAGCGTGTAGGCCTGGCGCGTGCCTTGGCCAATGATCCGGCGATTCTGCTGATGGACGAGGCCTTCTCCGCCCTGGACCCGATGATCCGCAGTGAAATGCAGGGCGAGCTGATCAAGCTTCAGGCCGAGCAGAACCGCACCATCATCTTCATTTCCCACGACATCGAAGAGGCCGTGCGCATTGGGCACCGCATCGCGATCATGGAAGGTGGGCGGGTGGTGCAAATCGGTACGCCGCGCGAGCTACTGTGCAATCCGGTCAACAACTATGTCCGCGACTTCTTCAACGGCTTCGATACCAGCCGGATTCTCAAGGCCGGCGACATCGCCCAGCAGGACTCGGGCATCACCTATGAGCCTGGTCGCCAGACTCCGGTTAAAGCGGAAGCTTCTTTAAGAGAAATACTGCATATCGTCGCTGCCTCGGCAACGCCCATTCCGGTCGTGGACGAGATTGGCCTGTACAAGGGCTCCATTTCCCAAGGCCATCTTCTGAGCTGCCTGAATAACCATTAATTCCATTGATCAGAATGCTGATTAGTTCTGAGGCGAGGAAGCATCATGTCGGACTTTAACTTTCTGGACCCCTTTCAAAGTTTGAATATCCCGCTGGGGTCGTGGGTTGAAACAGCGCTTAAATATCTGGTTCACAACTTTCGCGAAGTGTTCCGTTCCATTCGCTGGCCAGTGGACCAGGTACTTGATGGTGTTCAGTGGGGATTGCTCTCCGTGCCACCTTTGGTATTCATCATCATTGCCGGCTTGATCAGCTGGCAGATCGGCGGTAAACGCATCGCCATCTTCAGCGTGGCAACGTTGACCGGACTAGGCCTGATCGGCGTCTGGAACGATGCCATGGTCACTCTGGCGCTTGTTCTTACATCGCTGTTGTTCTGTGCCGTCATCGGTATTCCACTCGGCATCCTGTGTGCCCGCAGCGATCGAACCGAAATGATCGTCCGCCCGGTCCTGGATGCGATGCAAACCTTGCCTGCCTTCGTGTACCTGGTGCCGGTGGTGATGTTGTTCGGCATCGGCAACGTGCCGGGTGTGATCGTCACCATCATCTTCTCCGTGGCACCGCTGGTGCGCCTGACCAACCTGGGGATCCGCCAGGTGCCGGCGGACAAGGTCGAAGCTGCCCGCGCCTTTGGCTGCACCTCCACCCAAATGCTGATGAAGGTCCAGTTGCCCCTGGCGGCGCCAACCATGATGGCTGGCCTGAACCAGACCCTGATGCTGTCCCTGTCGATGGTGGTGGTCGCATCGATGATCTCCGTAGGCGGTCTGGGCCTGATGGTGTTGAGCGGCATCGGTCGCCTCGACATGGGGCTGGCCAGTGTCGGCGGTGCCGGCCTGGTACTGCTGGCGGTGTTCCTCGACCGCTTGACCCAGGCCATGGGCCAACGCAGCAGCGACCTGGCGTCCGGTCAGCGCTGGTATGAGACCGGGCCTGTGGGCCTTGTCATGAAGCTGAAGAAAAAGAAGAACGTTACACGTCCAGCGATTAATTAAGTTTGCTGCTCACCTGAACCTGCCCACTTAAAAAAACCAAAAGCGTGGTGAAAAATGAAACTTGCAGATCTCAAGAAAACGGTAGTTGCGTGTCTGGTTGCTTCAGTGTTTGGCGCAATTGTCAGTTCGACAGTCTATGCCGCGGATGCAAACAAACCAGGGGCGGGCGTTTCCATCACGCCTATTTTCCCGACGATCGCCGAAGAGCGTTTCCGTGGCGAGATCGCAATGGCCGGCCTCAAGGACCTGGGTTACGACGTCAAGCAGCCAAAGGAAACCGACTATCCCGCCATGTTCCTGGCACTGTCCTACGGCGATGCGGATTTCACCGTGCATGAGTGGGAACACCTGCATGAGGCTTTCTACGACAAAGCCGGTGGCGACGATGCGATGACCAAGGTCGGGCAGGTCATGAAAGGCGTTTTGCAGGGTTACATGATCGACAAGAAGACCGCTGACGCTTATCAGATCAAGGATCTTTCGGACCTGAAGAAACCGGAGATTGCCAAGCTGTTCGACAGCAATGGCGACGGCAAGGCCGATATGACCGGCTGCAACCCGGGCTGGGGTTGTGAAGTGATGGTCGAGCATCACATGAAAGCCTATGACCTGGGCCCGACGGTGGTGGACAACCGCGGTTCGTACTTTGCGCTGATGGCCGACACCATCGCCCGCTACCAGCAAGGCAAGCCGGTGCTGTATTTCACCTGGGTCCCGCAGTGGATCGCCAGCGTGCTGGTGGAAGGGCGTGACGTGGTCTGGCTGCCGGTTCCCTTTACCTCGCTGCCTGATGGCAAGGAAAGCAAGGACACTTTCTATCAAGGGAAAAACCTCGGCTTTCCGGTGGATACCGTCAACGCCGTCGTGAACAAGGAGTTCGCAGAGAAGAACCCGGTGGCAGTCAAGTTCCTGTCCGAGTACCAGATCAGCACCGACGACGAAAGTGCGCAGAACCTGCGTATGCAAAAGGGTGAAAAGTCCCAGGCGGACATCAAGCGACATGCCGCCGAGTGGATCAAGGCTCACCAGAGCGAATATGACAAATGGCTGGCTGATGCGCGGGCTGCCGCCAAAAACTAAGCGTTAGTTGCCAACGTTTCAGGTAAATGTGATCAGGTGGAAAATGATGGATACATTCCAAAGCACGTTGAAGTTCCAGAACATCGGATTTCGGCAAACTACAGATTCATTGGGTCATGAAAAAGTAGTGCGGGTTGCATTCATTCTGCTTGATCACTTTTCACTGACCACGCTTTCAACTGCAATGGATGCCCTGGCAACCGGCAACTTGATCAGCAGCCATACGATTTACAAGGTTTCCACTTATTCGTTGCAAGGCGGTCTGGTTGAAAGTGATATCGGCGTAGCGCTTTCTTCGGAAAGGCTGGTGCCGGAGACATTCAACAGCGACGCAGTCATTGTTGTGGGAGGGCAGCGAGTCAGGCTGTCCGCCAATCCTTTGCTGCGCCGGGTGTTGAAGAAGTCTGCCACTGGCAAGGGCATCGTCGCCGGTGTATGGAATGCCGCGTTCTACCTGGCGGACGCCGGTCTGCTCGATCATCAAGGCAGTGCCTGCCACACCGATAGCTGCGCGCTGATGAACGAGTATTTTCCCCAGGTGAAAATCGCCACTGCGGATTTCGTCTTCGAACATCGCCGTGGCACCTGCTCCAGTGCTTCTTCGGCGCTGGACATGACCCTGGCGATCATGCAGGAGCTCGGTTCTCGGGGCGACGCGGGGCTGACCAGTGAAATCAGGCGCGTTCACCAACCCAAGACCGTTCAAAACAGCGAAACCGGGATAACCGTCGTACCCAAGTCGATTCCTCGTCCGCTCAATATCGCGCTGAGCCTCATGGAAAACCATATCGAGGCGCCGATGGAAATCGAGGAAATCGCCAGTCAGGTCGGTGTTTCACGACGGCAACTCGAAAGAAGATTCGCGCGCTATTTGAATGCCGCGCCCAATCGCTACTACCTGGAGTTGCGTCTGACCCGGGCACGGCAACTTATTGTCCAAAGTGATCGTTCGTTGACCGATGTTGCACTGGCCACCGGATTTGTCAGTTACCCGCATTTCTATAAGCGCTTCAAGGATCTGTTTGGCCTGCCGCCCATGACCTTTCGCGATAATTATTATTCCGATGATTGTGGCAGTGCCGGGCGATATGCAATTGCAGCCAACTTTTGACAGGCATCGATAAGTTCTGACGCAACTGTCTGTGTAGAGGTAATGAGTGGTTGGCACGAAGTTGCCAGGCAGGGTGTCTCGTGGACTGTCGTCAGTTGATTTCAATAAAAGCAATTAAACAATAAGCGGTTTAAGACTATGAAAGTTACCTCGTTACCCGCCGATGATAAAAGTTGTGGCTGGTTTCATTTGAGCCGCCCGCGCCAACCCCGGCCTGCGCATCAGGGGCATATCTCCGCTCGCTGGGTCATTATCGGGGCGGGTTTCACCGGGCTTGCCGCTGCGCGTCAACTGGCGCTGAACTTCCCCAATGACGAAGTGGTGCTGGTCGAAGCGCAGGAAGTTGGCTTGGGCCCATCGGGACGCAACGCCGGTTTTGCAATCGATCTGCCCCATGACATCGGTGCCGACGATTACATCGGCGACATCAATCTCGCCCGTACCAGCCTGAAGCTCAATCTGGCCGGGCAGTCGATCTTGCGCGACCTGGTCAACCAGTTCGACATCGATTGCCAGATGAAAGCCTGCGGCAAATACCAGGCGGCCGTGGAAGATCGCGGCATTGCGGTGCTCGAGGCGTACCGGCGGGGGCTGGATAAACTCGAACAACCTTATCAGATGATCGATGCCGGCGAGCTGCCCGAGCATCTGGGCACGCACTTCTATCGCAAGGCGTTGTACACCCCCGGCGCGATCCTGATTCAGCCATCGGCGTTGGTGAAGGGCTTGGCTGACAGCTTGCCGGCAAACGTCACGCTGTATGAGCGCACACCGATCCTGGAAGTGGAATACGGCCCGAAGACAGTGTTGAAACACGCAAACGGCAGCATCAGCGCCAACAAGTTGATTTTGGCCAATAACTCTTTCGGTATGCGCTTCGGCTTCCTGCAAGGCCGTATGTTGCCCATCTACACCTACGGCAGCATCACTCGCCCATTGACCGAAGAAGAACAGGCACGCCTGGGAGGCAAACCTTACTGGGGCGCCATTCCGGCAGACCCATTCGGCACAACCGTAAGACGCACTCCGGATAACCGACTGCTGATCAGAAACAGTTTCAGCTTCAACCCGGATGGGCGCAGCAACAGCAAATACAACGAGCGTTTTGTCCGTCGCCACAAAGCCTCGTTCGATCAGCGCTTCCCGATGCTCCCCGATGTGAACTTCGAATACACCTGGGGTGGCGCGCTGGCCATGTCGCGCAACCACAACGGTTTTTTCGGCGAGTTGGCGCCCAATGTCTACGGCGCTTTGGGTTGCAACGGACTGGGCGTTACGCGCGGCACCGTGACCGGGAAACTGCTTGCCGACTGGCTCGCAGGCGATCGCGGCGGGCTGATCGAGTTTCTGTTGCAAGCGCCGGGGCCGAACAGTAATCCGCCCGAGCCGTTCCTTTCACTGGGCGTAAACATGAACCTCAAGTGGGGGCAATTCCGCGCCGGCAGAGAAAGCTGAGTCGCCACATTCGAACACCCTGACCCGAACGATGTGTAAGTGCAAACCGCTTTCCGATGTCGAATATAAGGATAAGAAATGAAGAACGTTGGTGTTTCAATTGAGGATGTCCCACTTAACAGCTTTCATCGTCTGCTGACGATTCGTGCGGCAGGTGGTTCTTTTGTGGATGGTTACGTCCTCAGTATCATCGGCGTCGCGCTGATACACATGTCCAGATCCCTGGCCCTCGATGATTTCTGGGAGGGCATGATTGCCGCTTCGGCACTCATCGGTATCTTTTTCGGTGGCTTCCTCGGTGGCTGGCTCACCGACATCCTCGGTCGCAAACGCCTGTTGTTTGCAGGCCCGACCCTCTTCATCGTGGCGTCCCTGGCCCAGTACTGGGTGGACTCGGCCATCGCGCTTTTCTTCCTGCGCCTCGTGCTGGGCGTGGCGGTGGGCATCGAGTACCCGGTTGCCACTTCACTGCTGGTCGAGTTTCTTCCCCGCAAATACCGCGGCCCCAGGTTGGCGATGCTGACCATCATGTGGTTCGCCGGTGCCGCAATGGCCTATATCGTCGGCGAGATCATGTTCAAGTTCTGGGGATCGGACGCCTGGCGCCTGGTATTGGCCAGCGCTTCGATCATTGGCGCCCTGTTGTTTCTCGTACGCATCGGTACCCCGGAATCGCCACGCTGGTTGCTGAACAAAGGCCGACCCGTCGAAGCCGAAGCGATCATCAAGAAGGTCTACGGCGCGGAGTTTTCCCTGGAGAACCTGCCGGAACAGTCCTGTGGCAAGAGGATCAGCATCTCCAATCTGGTTCATTCCGGCTACGGTAAACGAATGCTGTTCGTGGTGATTTTCTGGACCTGCTCGGTCGTTCCCCTGTTCGCCGTCTACGCCTTCGCGCCAAAAGTATTGGCCGCCCTGAATCTGCAAGGGGACTGGGCGTCGCTTGGCTCGATCGCCATCACCTTGTTCTTCGTGATCGGCTGCGTGATTTCAACGCGAATCATCAATGTGGTCGGTCGTCGCAACCTGCTGATCTACAGCTTCCTGTGTTCCGGCCTCGCGTTGCTGGGCCTGGCCATCGGTCACGCCGGGCCGAGCAGCCTGGTGCTGTTCTTTTTCATTGCCTACGCGCTGTTCATTGGCGGTGCCCAGGTGCTGACGCTGGTGTACCCCAACGAACTGTTCCCGACGGAAATCCGCGCCTTTGCCGTGGGTGTAGGCACCTCGCTCTCGCGAGTCGGCGCTGCCGCAGGGACTTATCTGGTGCCGATTTCCCTCAGCAAGTTGGGGATCGCCGAGACGATGTATGTCGCGGCGGGCGTCACGCTGGTCGGGCTGCTGCTGTCCTGGGTGCTGGCGCCTGAAACCCGTTCGCTGAATCTGCAACAGGCCGCATCGCTCAATTAACTGTTTTTCAAACCCGACGAATGACAGTCGCGGGCAATCAACATGCAAACCACTGGAGGAAACATCATGAACTTCGACGGCATTTTTACCCCTGCCATTACGCCACTGACTTGCGATGGCCAGATCGATCACCCGGCCTTCGCCGAGGTTCTGGAGTATCTGATCGAATCCAGGGTCCACGGCATCATCATTGGGGGTTCTACCGGTGAGTACTACGCGCACACCACGGCCGAGCGCGTCGAGCTGGCCAAGCGTGCGAAAGACGTGATCAAGGGTCGCCTGCCGTTGGTCGTCGGTACTGGCGGTATTCGTACCGAGGATTCCGTGCACTTTGCCGAAAAGGCCAAGGAGATCGAAGCCGATGCTCTGCTGGTAGGGTCACCGCCTTACGCCTTGCCGACCCAGAAGGAAATCGCCACTCACGTACTGGCCGTGGACAAGGCCGCCGGCTTGCCGATCATGCTTTACAACTACCCGGCGCGCATGGGTGTCTCCATGGGCGACGAGTTTTTCGCCGCGGTGGCCCAGTGCAAGAACATCGTCGCGATCAAGGAAAGCTCGGGCGAGATGAACCGTCTGCATCGCCTGGCTCATTCCCATCCCGAGCTCCAGATCTCCTGCGGTTGGGACGATCAGGCGCTGGAATTCTTCGCCTGGGGGGCCCGTAGCTGGGTCTGCGCCGGTTCCAACTTCATCCCGCGCGAACACGTGGCGCTCTACGAAGCCTGCGTAATTGAAAAAGACTTCGCCAAGGGTCGTCGCATCATGTCGGCCATGCTGCCACTGATGGATTTCCTCGAAGGCGGCAAGTTCGTCCAGTCCATCAAGTACGGCAGCGAGTTGAACGGACTGCGCACCGGTGGTGTGCGTGCGCCATTGCAACCTCTGGAAGCGTCCGAGAAGCAGGCGCTGAAAGAGGTGATCCAGACCCTTGAACAGAACGTCGCCGAAATCGTCGGGGAGGCATGAAATGGCAGATCTATTGACTAAAGAGGCGTATCGCGACCTGGCAGGCAAGATGGAGTTTCGCCACCAAGCCTTCATCAACGGCCAGTTTCGCGACGCGCAATCGGGCAAAACCTTCACCACCACCAACCCGGCCACCGGTGACGTCCTGGCCGAAATAGCCGCCTGTGATTCCCGGGATGTCGACGAGGCTGTCGCGGCAGCCAAGGCAGCGTTTGACGACGCGCGCTGGCATTCGCTTTCGCCTTCTGCACGCAAGTCCGTGCTGCTGCGTTTCGCTCAATTGCTGGAAGACAACGCCCACGAGTTGGCGGTCCTCGAAAGCCTGGACAGCGGCAAACCCATTCGCGAATGCCAGAACATCGACGTACCGGAGACCATTCATACGCTGCGCTGGCATGCCGAGCTGATCGACAAGGTCTACGACTCGACCGCGCCGACAGGTTCCGGCGCGGTCACCATGGTGGTGCGTGAGCCCATCGGCGTTGTCGGTCTGGTCTTGCCGTGGAACTTCCCGCTGCTGATGCTCGCCTGGAAAATCGGCCCGTCCCTGGCCGCCGGTTGTTCGATCGTGGTCAAGCCGGCCAAGGAAACCACCTTGAGCACGCTGCGCGTGGCCGAGCTGGCTTATCAGGCGGGAATCCCCGCGGGCGTGTTCAACGTGGTGCCTGGCGGCGGCAAGGACGCTGGCGAGCCGTTGGGCCGGCACGCCGATGTCTCGATGGTCAGCTTCACCGGCTCGACCGACACCGGGCGTCTGTTCCTCAAATACTCCAGTGAGTCGAACCTCAAGCGCATCGTGCTGGAGTGCGGTGGCAAGAACCCGGCGGTGGTGATGGATGACGTCGAGGACATCGACCAGGTTGCCCGGCACGTGGTCAACGGCGCTTTCTGGAACATGGGCGAAAACTGCTCGGCGTCCTCGCGCCTGATCGTTCACAGCGACATCAAGGAAGCGTTGTTGAAGCGGGTTCAGGCGCACTTGGCCGACTGGCAGATGGGTGATCCCCTCGATCCGGAAAATCGCCTGGGCTCGATGATCAGCAAGGCTCACTTTGAAAAAGTGCGTTCTTACATCGAACACGCCAAGGATCAGAAACTGGATGTGCTCGCGGGTGGCAACACGACCGGTGACATCTTTGTAGAACCGACCATTCTCGATGGAGTACGGCGCGACAGCCGCTTGTTCCAGGAAGAGATCTTCGGTCCCGTGCTGAGCGTGACCACCTTCAAGACCGTGGACGAAGCGATCGAGCTGGCCAACGACACGGCCTATGGCCTGGCGGCATCGGCGTACACCGGCAACCTGCGCAATGCCTTGAAGCTCTCTCGGGGTATTCGTGCGGGTATCGTGACCGTGAACTGCTTTGGCGAAGGTGATGCCTCTACGCCGTTCGGCGGCTACAAGGAGTCCGGCTTCGGTGGTCGGGACAAGTCCATCTGGGCCCATGACCAATACACTGAGTTGAAGACCATCTGGATCGACGCGTCCTGATAGAAACGGCAATGTTGTGATACAAGGATCACCTCAGCCTCAATGGTTGGGGTGATCCTTGTGCTTGTTTGATCGGAGTGGATTTTCAGTGGTAGAGCAGCGCAGTTTTTGCGGGACAATCAAAGGCAAGAATCTCCGTTATCTCAAGGACGAGAAACCGGAGAAACTGCTCCGTTCGGCGGTGGGTTTTATCCTGCTCGATCACTTTTCCCTGCCATCTTTCACCAACGCACTGGACGCACTGGTTACCGCCAATCTGCTGCGGCCGGAGCTTTACAGCACCTGCACCTTTACCCTCGATGGCCAGGAAGTGATGAGCGACCTGGGCATCATCATCCGCCCCGACCACGACCTCTCGACCTATCCGCTGGGTGATTTGAAGTTGTTGATCGTCTGTGGTGGCCTGCGCACGCCGCTGCGCGCCAATGCCCAACTGCGCGCCTTGCTCAAGAAGGTAGCCGAGAAGGGCGTGGCGCTCGCCGGCCTGTGGAACGGCGCCTGGTTCCTGGGCGAGGCGGGTCTGCTGGATGCCTACCGCTGTGCCATTCACCCGGAACATCGGCCAGCGCTGGCAGAGGCTGCGCAACACAGCCAGGTCACCAGCGAAAGCTTCATGGTCGATCGCGATCGTTATACCGCGGCAAGTCCCAGCGGGGCGTTCTACATGGTGCTGGACTGGATCGGACAATCCCACGGCGCAGGCCTTGTGGAGGGCATCAGCGATATCCTCGCGTTCGAAGCCTCAAAGTATCGGCGGCTGAACCCGACGCTGCACATCAAGATGGCCGCGCCGTTACGCGAGATCGTCAAGCTGATGGAGGCCAATCTGGAGGAACCGCTGGATCTGGAGCAGATGTCGGGTTGGGTCAACCTGTCCCGGCGTCAGATCGAGCGGCTGTTCAGGTCGCAGTTGGGGACGACGCCATTGCGCTATTACCTTGAACTTCGGGTCACGGAAGCCCGGCGGTTGTTGCAGCACTCCCGGCTGTCCATCGTTCAGGTCGCAGTGGCCTGCGGGTTCGTCTCGCCAAGTCATTTCAGCAAGTGCTACACGGCGTATTTTGGCTATTCGCCGTCCAGAGAAGTGCGGATGGAGTTTTGACGGCGGAGTGTCAGGCGACATCGATTTTGAATGTGCTGGCCTCATCGCGAGCATGCTCGCTCCTACAGTGATTTGGGCCGTTCACAGATGTTGCGTACAGCCACTGAACCTGTAGGAGCGAGCATGCTCGCGATGGCGGTGTATCAGGCGACATCGATGTTGAATGTACCGGCCTCTTCGCGGGCAAGCCCGCTCCCACAGTGATTTGGGCCGTTCGTGGATTTTGCGTACATCCGCAGAGCCTGTAGAAGCGAGCATGCTCGCGATGGCGGCGTGTCAGGCAACATTGATCTTGAATGTGCCGGCCTCTTCGCGAGCAGGCCGCAAGCGGGCACCCGCTCCCACAGTGATTTGGATGGTTCGCAGATGTTGCGTACAACCACGGAACCTGTGGGCGGCCGCTGTCGACGAAGAACCAAACTATTTGCCATTCCTGGCAAGCACTACCTTCGCTCGAATGCCATCGAAGTACTGGGACTTCAGCTCTGTCGTCAGCGGCCCAAGAATGGGGTTTGCCTTGAACCGGGCCAACAGATGCTCGATTACCCGATCTACCTTGGCGTAGGCAGCGGTGACGCTTGACGGCACCAGCGGATCGAACTCGAGCTCCTGCATCTCGATATCGAGTCGTTTCAACACGGGTTCGGCGTCCAGGATCTGGTGGCGTATTTCATCCGGCGAGCATTGCATCGTTAACCTCCTTGTATTGCCGCAAATGCAGACACACCTCTGGTTGACTGCATGTCGGGTGGCGCAGTCAGGGCATGGAAGCCGCTGTCTTAAAATTGAAACAAAATTGTCGCGCAGCAATATTACTGAAATGTTTCAGTTCTATGATCGAGGCAGATTTTTTTCAGGTTGCTTCTCTCATGCGTCGAGCTGTATTCAATCAAAAAGGGGGCGTTGGCAAATCAAGCATCGCCTGCAATCTCGCGGCTGTCAGTGCTGCCGAAGGCTACAGGACGCTTTTGGTGGATCTCGATCCTCAGGCCAACTCGACCCAATACCTGACTGGGCTGACAGGCGATGATATCCCCGTGGGGATCGCCGATTTCTTCAAGCAAACCTTGTCTGGTGGCCCGGCCGGCAAAAAGAATCGGGTGACCATCACTGATACTCGCTACGACAATCTGCACCTGGTGACGGCTAGCAGTGAGCTTGCCGATCTGCAGTCAAAGCTTGAGTCCAAGTTCAAGATCAACAAGTTGCGCCGCCTGTTGGTGGAGCTTTCCGAGGATTACGAACGCATTTACATCGATACACCGCCGTCCCTGAATTTCTATACGATCAGCGCACTGATCGCCGCCGATCGCGTGTTGATTCCTTTCGATTGCGACAGCTTTTCTCGTCATGCGCTCTATAACGTCATCGCGCAAGTCGCCGAGTTGCAGGCCGACCATAACGAGTCGTTGATTGTGGAAGGCGTGGTGGTCAACCAGTTTGTGGCGCGTGCCAGCGTGCACCAATTGCTGATCGATGAACTGGTGGCGGAAGGCTTGCCCGTGTTACCGGATTACTTGAGCAGCACGGTCAAAATGCGTGAGTCCCATGAGGCTTCAGTGCCCATGATCCATCTGGCGCCGCGCCATAAGCTTTCAATGGAATTCGTCAGCCTGTTTTCTGCGTTGGAGCGTGCCAGTTAAACCCGGGCTCAGGGTTGAAGTATCAGCCAGTGGCGATTGGGGGAGGCCGGCGTGCGAGTAGCGTGCCGGCAGATGAGTGAACCACGGCTATGCTGAAATCATTGCTCGTTATCGCTATCGGCGCATCACTTGGGGCCTGGTTACGCTGGTTGTTTCAATTTGGCACACGCTAAAGAGGTGATCCGTGATGAAAGGGTTTCTGGTGATTTTCTTTACCCAACAGAACCGCCGTCATCATGGAAAAATGCTCGGTGACTGGCTTGTCGATCTGGCCAAGGAAATGGGGCTGCGTGGAGCCACTCTGGCAACCGGTATCGAAGGCTTCGGACATTCGGGAAAACTGCATTCCTCGCATTTCTTCGAGCTGGCTGACCAGCCGACCGAGATCCATCTGGCAATGACTGAAGAAGAGTTCGCACGCTTGTTTGAGCGCCTTGCGACCGAGGACATTTCCTTGTTCTACATAAAAGCCCCAATTGAATTCGGAGCCGTTGGCATGCGGGCCGATCCAGTCGATCGCGTAGATTGAAATGTGAGCATGGGGGAGTTGCAAGGAGATGCCTGCTTTTGGCCGATTGTTGCCTGTTGCGAAGGGCGGCTATCAACCGATAGCCGTCAATTCAGCGTCATCCTGAGTTGCGAAGAGGCGTGTCAGTTCACGCCCAACTTGAATTTGATGCTGTCTGCGGGCCACCAGTCCCACGATGGCGGCGGCGTGTAGCAGCCTGGCTGATTGGCGGGTGTCGCGTCACAGCGGACGGTGTAGCCCTTGCTGGTTATTTCTCTCCCGCCTTCGCCGGTGCCGCGCTCATTGTACGAAGAGCAGCCACCGAGCAAGGCGACAGCCAGTAAAACTGTTGTGTACTTCATAAATGCCTCCATGCGTAGAGCGTACAGCTTAGCCAGGAATCCCGCCTGGTGCGGGACTTATTTTTCTGAAGAAAAAGTGATGACTGCAACCGAACGATGCCCCGAAGCGCGTGGGCACTTGATGGGCAAGCATCCTTGATTCAACTGCCAAACGAGGCTTCTGGCCGTTTTCCGCCTGCCACGACCGGTTGAATCCACCGCCGGCAGTCACCCCAGCGTTATCTTCACCGTGTCGACATTATCGGCAGACTCGGCTGCTCGCTGGACGCCAGAGACGGGACGAAAACGGAAAGCCATCTAACGGTCAACCATGAACGAACGTCCAGAGATCGGTATTCAGTTTTTCGATAGCGGCTTTAAAGTCCTTGGTGCTGATTTGCTGACTCTCGTTTTCCAGTTGGCTGCCGAATACCTTGCGCACCACTTTGGCCATTGTCTGATGGGTTCTGGCGTCAATGAATTCGGCTTCGATGAACAGATTGGTGTCCTGGTCCCGGTGTCCGGTGGCGGCCTGTGTCGCTCCGACAACGGCCGCGATCGGCATTATTTCATACCACTTCATGCCTTCGTTCGAAGCGCTGACGCCAGTGATCGCCGCACGCAGGATCAGGGGGCGTGATCCGGCTGGCGCTGCAGCGGCGTTAGACACCCTCTGGTATTTCTGACCCAGCATGAGTTTGGCCTTCCTGGACATGAGGTCCTGCAGGTCGGCCAGTGTCTGCTGATTGACCCGCTCATTGGGTTTCGGCGCGGGATAAAACTCCAGGGTTCTGAACGCTATGGTGTCATACGCATTCGGGTTCCACGAAGGGCTCACCCAGCGCATTGCCTTCTCTCCCGTGGTGGTGGTCACTTCTTCCAGATTGTTGTAGTTGGACAGGAAACCGGAGTACTGCTCGCGCTCGGTGACCTGGGAGGTGCATCCGCCGAGTAGAAGGCTGGTCAGTGCGACATCAATGAGCAGTTTCCGGACCAAGGTCATAGTGTGTTCACTCCACGATTGAGTCGTGCCCCGTCAACAGAAAAGCAGAATCTTCAAACCCTGTTTCCAGCTTGAGTCCGGGTGTTGTCGAGCTGATCGAAGATTGGATAGCCGGTTGTGCACTTGATCCGCTTCAGCAGCATGTGGCCGAGCGAGATCATGGTCGAACTGATGTCGGTGTCCAGATCCAAAGCATAGTGGCCCTGTGGAGATGCGTCAGGTTTCGCTCATACCGAAAAAGCGCATATTGCGGTTGTTCAGGTTGCCCAGCGTAGTCCGGCGACGCTCAGCAGGATCATGCCGATCCAGACAAGTTTCCAGAACGATACCGTATCACCCATCCAATACATTCCGACGATGGCTGTGCCGGCAGCGCCGATGCCGGTCCAGACCGCATAGGCGGTTCCTACAGGCAGCACTCGCAACGCCACCGTCAGCAAACTCAAACTGCCGGCCAACACGACGACCGTGCCGACCAGCAGCCAGGGTCGCTCGAGGCCGTTTGCAGATTTCAACCCGACAGCAAAGAAAATCTCCAGGAATCCGGCAACGATCAGCAGTAACCACGATGTGTTGTAAGTCATTCGATGAAACCTGCATGGGCAAAAAAAAAGCGAGCCGGTCAAGGCTCGCCAAAGGGAGGTAAAAGGTCAGTTGGCCAACAGTTTGCCGCTGAACAGGCTGATCAGGGTTTTCACCAGCAACACGGTCAGTGCCACGGTGAGGAACAGCAGAATTACAGCAGCGATTACCATCAGCACGGTGTTGTCCTGGGCATGTGCATATTTCAGCGCGGCATTGCTCAGGGCTGCGATGGGAAAGCTGATTGCCCACCACGAAGGGGCAAAGGGCACATCGCGACGGAACACCTTGAAGCTCAACACCACGAACAGGAACAGGCCGAAGTAGAACAATACGCTGGCAAACCGGTCGATCTCGCCGAACACATTGGTGTACGCCAGGAAACCTACTTCAAAGGGTGCAATCAGGACCATCAGCGAGGGCACCATGCCTTTGGCCAGCGTTGTCTCATGCACCAGTCGCGAAAAGATCCGGGTGAAGAAAACCAGTGCCAGTACCGCACCCACCGCGAGAGCAAACAGGTTGAACTCAGCAGCCCAGGCCATAGGCATGTGCGCACCGGTTACCGCGATATCAAGGGTGGCAACACCTGGAATCAACCAGGCAGGTACGGCATTCAAGGAATCCTGGTTGCCCGACAACAGACGGGAAACCACGAGACCCGCGAGCAGCACTGTCAGTGCACTTCCCAGTATCCAGAGAGCCTGTCCGAGCCATTCACTGTGGGGCGCCGCGACTGCCGAAAGCAGTAACACGGCAATGGTGACGGTGCCGAAAAAGTTGCTGGCGATCGGATGGTTGAACTCGGCCCTGACCGCATCTGGATGCTTTACCCATTTGCTCAGGTAACCCAAGGTCAGCAACACGAATACCAGGCCGGCCAGCGCGCCAATCGCTTCACCCAACATGCCGCCGACGCCGTAATACTGACCGCTCAAGCGCCAGGCCAGTCCCAGGCCGGCCAGGCCCATGACCGAGCCGAACAGATTGACAGGCAGGTTTTTGATGGACGTCGTGCTGGTTTGTACTGATTGAGTAGCAGCGACGGTGGGGGTGTATGCAGTGTTCATGGCGGTCTCCCGTTTGACTGAATTTGCTGTTGGAGCTATTTTCAGCCAAACAGATGTTGGCTGAAATAGTCATTAAACGACGTATTCAGCCAATGATTCGACGAGGACAGACATCATGCGCATAACCCTCCTGGCATTCCCCCGCGTGCAACTGCTGGACGTCGTCGGACCTGCCGACGTCTTCGCCGAAGCAGCCAGGCAACTGGGCAATCCACGCGCCTATCGGGTCGAAGTCATAGGTACCGGCAAGGGGATGATCAAAGGCTCAAGCGGTTTGAAGCTTGCCATCGACGACACCTTTGAAACGTATAAAGGCAAGATCGATACCTTGCTCGTGGCCGGTAGCCCACACATCGACGAAATTGCACATGACCCTGCACTGCAAGACTGGCTCTGTCGGCAGGCGAAATCCGTACGCCGCATAGGCTCAGTCTGTAGCGGTGCTTTTCTGCTGGCCGCTGCCGGCCTGCTCGACGGACGCCATGTCACCACTCATTGGAACTCCAGCGCAAAACTCGCGAAGGAACACCCGCAAACCCACGTCGATCCAGACAGCATCTATATCAAGGATGGCAACATCTACACCTCGGCGGGGGTCACAGCGGGCATGGACCTGGCTTTGGCGCTGGTCGAAGAAGACCATGGCAGAGAACTGGCGCTCAGCGTTGCCCGTGAAATGGTGATGTTCTTCAAGCGGCCCGGCGGACAATCGCAGTTCAGCGCGCAACTGGCGGCACAAACCGCCGAACGCAGCGTGATCAGAGACGTGCAGGATTATGTCGTGGAACACCTGAAGGCCGACTTGAGCGTACCCGTCCTGGCCGCCCGCGCCGGTATGAGCGAGCGCAACTTCGCCCGGACCTTCAAGGCCGAAGCCGGTTCGACCCCGGCCGAATTTGTCGAACTGGCGCGCATCGATGCGGCCAGGCGGTTGATCGAAGACTCGGACGTATCACTCAAGCGCTTGGCCGATACAGTCGGTTATGCCAATGCGGACGGATTCAGACGGGCATTCATGCGGCGTCTCGGGGTGGGGCCCAGTGATTATCGAAAGCGGTTTTCATCGATTTGATATAGAGGCGCTTCATTGCCAAGGGTTGCCGCCACATTTTTAACAGCCCGAAGCGTGGCGGCATTCACGACGGACAGGGTGAGCTGATTCGGGGCTTTTTTGGTCATTCACATCACTCAATGCTCATGAGCATGGGAATGGATGGTCAGGGCACCAGGTACCTTGGTGCGTTCGAGCCCCCCGCGTTCCAGCCACCGGAGGGTCTGCTCATAGGCACGCTGCAGCAAAGACTCGGTCTGGTCAAAGTTGAAAACCGAGACATCCACCGGGCACAAGGGTGGGACGATGTGCAGGCTGGTGAGCGTGCGGAAGTGTTCGATGTCGCTCACCAGTTGGCGCATGCTCATCAGATTGACGGTGTGCAGGGCCAGGGCGACCAGTCCTCGGGGCGGTTGCGTCAGGTCGCAACTCACTCCGGTGGGGATGACCACGACGTTGGTGGCTCCCAGGGCTACGGCGGTCGAAATGGGTGTATTGCTTGCCACGCCGCCATCGACCAGGAACTGATCGGCGATTTGTACGCAGGGGAACACCAGCGGAATGGCAGCGCTGGCCAGCAACGCCTGCTCGAGCTCGCCACTGGACAGCACCGTCTCGGCACCGCTGAGCAGGTTGGTGGTGACGATGTACAGGGGCAGCACTGCATCCTCGATTCGGTGAATGGGCAGTGCCTGGCCCAGCAGCCGATTCAAGGCCGACGGCTGCAACAGATAGCCGCGCCGTTTGAGCAATCCCCTGCAGGTATCGATCCAGGAGAGGGGGAAGATGTCGGTTTTACTCAGCCCGCGCCAGAATCCGGCGAGCGCTTCGACGCCGTCGGAATCGGGTCTTGCGGCAAAGTAGGCCCCGTTGATCGCGCCTACCGAAGCACCGATCACCATGTCGAATCGAACATTGGCTTCGACCAGGGCCCGCAACATACCCACCTGCACCGCCCCCAGGCTGCCACCGCCAGCGAATACGATTGCGGTTTTGCTCGCCATGGCGGAAGTCTCCGTGCGCAAATGTATCGACTGAGTGTAGCTGGCAGGTCGACATTACTTCCGTCAGCTTCACCGTGGCAGGGATTATCTGGCGAACTTTTTCGCCCCGGTGACGCAAAGGATCACGGCAACGGTGACACCCAGCATGCCGACACTGACGTGTTCATGCAGCAGGGTGGCCGCCAGGGTCAGCCCGAAGAACGGCTGAAGCAGCTGCAGTTGCCCAACCGCGGCGATGCCCCCTTGGGCCAGTCCGCGATACCAGAACACGAAACCGATCAGCATGCTGAACAGCGAGACGTAAGCCAGGCTGAACCAGGCTGGTGTGCTGATGCCGCTGAACGAAGCGGGCATGCGCATCCAGCTGAGCAGCGCCACGACCGGTAGCGACAAGACCAGCGCCCAGGAAATCACCTGCCAGCCACCGAGGGTTCGCGACAGCTTTGCGCCTTCGGCATAACCCAGGCCACAGGCGAGGATGGCCAGCAGCATCAGGATGTCGCCTTGGGGGGAGGCGGTCAGCCCCTGGGACAGGGCAAACCCGACCACCAGCAGACTGCCCAGCACCGAGAAAATCCAGAACGCCGCCCTTGGTCGCTCGCCGCCACGCAAGACGCCAAACACCGCCGTCGCCAGGGGCAACAGGCCGACGAAGACAATGGAGTGCGCGGACGTCACGTATTGCAGTGCCAGCGCGGTCAACAGGGGAAAGCCTATGACCACGCCCAGGGCGACGATGGCCAGCGGTATCACTTGCTGGCGCGCCGGACGTTTTTCCTTGAACAGCCACAGCAGGCACATCGCCAGGAGCGCAGCGATGGTCGCGCGCGCAACTGTCAGGAACACCGGGTCAAACTCCAGCACCGCCACCCGTGTCGCCGGCAGCGAGCCGCTGAAAATCACGACGCCGATCAGGCCGTTGATCCAGCCGCTGGTGCTGTTTTCCAGCGTCCGGTGTTGCAGGTTCGAGGTCCGTTCCATTTGGCTCACACTCATTGTCTGATTGCACGACACTCATCGTATGAGCGACTATCGATACAATCAAAAAATTGTCATGGATACATCTCGACATGCCTCGATCCCGTTACAAAACGCTCGTGGATGCCTTTGCCGCGGACATCCGTGCCGGGCGTTTGCCCCCCGGCACGCGCCTGCCGACTCATCGGCAACTGGCCACCGAGCATGGCCTGGCACTGGTGACCGCCAGCCGGGTATATGCCGAGCTGGAGGGCATGGGCCTGGTCAGCGGCGAAACCGGACGCGGGACCTTTGTCAGGGAAACCTCGCTGCCGCCGGGGCAGGGCATCTCGCAGCACGTGGTGGCGGCGGGGATGCTTGATCTGAATTTCAACTACCCGTCATTGCCCGGTCAGGCCGACCTGTTGCGCACGGCCTTGCGCCAACTGGCGTTGTCCGGTGACCTGGAGGCCCTCCTGCGTTATCAGCCCCACGCGGGGCGCCAGCATGAGCGGGCCGCGGTCGCGCGGCATCTGGTCGAGCGCGGATTGAACGTGCCGGCCGAACAGGTATTGATCGTCAGCGGCGCCCAACATGGCCTGGCGGTGGCGATGATGACACTGCTCAAGCCCGGCGACGTGATCACCGCCGATGCGCTGACCTATCCTGGTTTCAAGACGCTGGCCGAAACCCTGCACCTGGAAGTCTTGCCCATTCCGGTCACGGACACCGGGCCTGACCTGCCTGCCCTGGAAAAGCTCTGCCGCAGTCGATCGGTGCGGGCCCTGTACGCGATGCCGACCTTGCACAACCCGCTGGGCTGGGTGATGGACGTCGATCAGCGCGAGCAACTGGTGGCGATTGCGCGCCGCCATGACCTGACGATCATCGAGGACGCCGCCTACGCGTTTCTGGCCGAAAACGTACCGCCGCCGCTGGCCGAGATGGCGCCTGAGCGAACGGTGTACGTGTCCGGCCTGTCGAAGAATGTCGCCACCGGGCTGCGTGTCGGCTTCATCGCCGCGCCCGCGCTGTGGATTGCCGCTTTCGAGCGCACCGTCATGGCGACCACCTGGAACACCCCCGGTGTGATGACCGCCATCGCCACCGCCTGGCTCGACGACGGGACCGTCAGCCAACTGGAGTCGCAAAAACGCGCGGACGCCCAGGCCAGGCAAGCCCTGGCCCGCGAGGTGTTGGCGGGGCTCAGGACCATCAGTCACCCCAACTCCTACTTCATCTGGGTGCCGTTGGCCGAAGACGCCCGGGCCGACCGGATCGCCATGGCGTTGATGCGCGAGCAGGTTTCGGTGTCGCCGGCCGAGCCCTTTGCGATTTCCGCCCATGTGCCCCACGCGATACGTTTGGCGTTGGGCTCGGTGGACATGGACTCGTTGCGTATTGCATTGACCAAAGTGAAAAGCGTCGTGGGTTATTTCTCTTAGCAATGCAGTGCGGGGCAGGGCAGTTTTCTTCAATACGCGAGCCGCGCGGCTCATTACCTTGAGGGCCTTGTTCAATTCGCTGGAAGAAGGTGTGCAATGAGTCTGATGATATCCATGGCGGCGTTTGCGCTGGTCGCTTCCATCACGCCGGGACCGGTGAATATCGTGGCGTTGAGCTCCGGTGCGCGCTTTGGCTTCAGGGCCAGCCAGCGTCATGTGGCCGGGGCTACGCTGGGGTTTGTCTTGCTGCTGGTGCTGATGGGATTGGGCCTGCATGAGTTGTTGCAGCGCTGGCCGGCAATGACGCAGGTGGTGCAATGGGCGGGTGTCGCCTTTCTGTTGTACATGGCGTTCAAGCTGGCGGCTGACAATGGGCAGGTGCAAGCCAGAGATGCGGCGCAAGCCCCGTCGATGCTGTATGGCGCCATCATGCAGTGGCTCAACCCGAAGGCCTGGCTGGCCTGTGTTGCCGGCATGGGGGCGTTTGTCGCCGATGGCGAAGCGCGCCTGGTCTGGCAGTTCGCCGCGATTTACCTGGTGATCTGCTATGTGTCGGTCGGGTGTTGGGCGTATGCCGGGTCGTTTTTGCGTGGTTTCTTGAGTAACCCGGCGGGGATGCGGTTGTTTAATCGGTTGATGGCGTTGTTGCTGGCAGGGAGTGCGGTGTACCTGGTGTTGCCATAACTACAGATTCAACCTGGCTACACTCTCAGCCAGCACCACAGGTTCACCCCCGATACTGCCCCGGCGTCGCCGCCAGATGCTGTTTGAATGCCCGCTGAAAGTGCGCCTGATCGGCGAACCCCGCTTCCAGTGCCACGTCCGCGATCAGCTTGCCGCTGCGCAGTTGATCCTGGGCGAACTGGATGCGCCGGTTCACCAGGAACGCGTGGGGTGTCATGCCGTAATGCTGTTTGAAGGCGCGGATCAGGTAGGACGCTGACAATTGCGCCGCCTCGCAGATGTCTTCGAGCCTGAGGGTTTGGGTGCAGTGGTCGCGGATGTAGTCGGCGGCACGCTCCAGCTTGAAATTGGGTTCGCGCAGCGGTGGGTCGATCGGGTTCAAGCGCTGCTGCAGATCAGTGAAAAACTCTACGGCCGCGCTGTGTTTACCCAGGACATCCTGCTGCGGATCGACCAGCACCTCATACAAGCCAGCGAGGCCGGCGAACAGGCTGGCGTCACACGTATGGGTCACCGAGAAACGGCGAAACGCCGCGTCATCGCTGAAGCCGAGCTGATGCTGCAAATCGCTCAGCCACGGCGTATCGACGTACAGCATCAGGTACGACCAGGGCTGGTCTTCGATCGGGTTGCAGGCGTGGACGTCGCCGGGGTTCATCAGCACGACCGTGCCGACGTTGACCTCGAATGCCGACTGCTCATGGAGATAGGTGCTGCGCCCGGCGGTGATCGCACCGATGGAAAAATGCTCGTGGGCGTGCCGGGTGTAGCAGACTTCGCGCCCGTCGGCGATGGCGCGGGCCTCGATGAAGGGCAGGGCGTCATCGCGCCAGAAGCGCGGGGACTGGTCGGCGTTTTTGGCAACGGCGTGCTTCATGCTCACTCCTTGGCAGGTCAGCGCCCGAGTGTATTAGCTCTCGCCGTCAAAGGCGCGCTGCAATGTCGCGATATCGAGTTTTTTCATCTGCATCATCGCTTGCATGGCCCGTTGGGATTTTTTCGTGTCGGGGTCCTTGATCATGTCCATCATGGCGACAGGGACGATCTGCCACGACAACCCGAACTTGTCCCTGAGCCAGCCGCATTGCTGGGCCTCGGGTGCGCCACCGGCCGACAGGTTGCCCCAGTAATGGTCGACTTCTTCCTGGCTCAGGCAATTGACCTGAAACGAAACCGCCTCACTGAACTTGAACAACGGCCCGCCATTGAGGCCGGTGAAGCTCTGCCCGTCGAGCTCGAAGCTGACCGTCATGACCGAGCCTTCCGGCCGGCCATGGAACTCGAAACCGGCGCGGCCGTAATGGGTGATGGTGGTGATTTTCGAATGATCGAAGATCGAGCAATAGAATTTCGCCGCCTCTTCGGCCTGATTGTCGAACCACAGGCAGGGCGTGAGTTTTTGTACGCGTTGCATGGCGGGCACTCCTCGGCAGGTTATGCATGCTGGATTACAGCGTAGCCAGCCTGTGTTCGTTCGGCAGTACCGTAGATCGCCAAAAAGCCGGTGCCGAGGTCGTAGGCCAGTCCTTTCAGTGTCCTCTGAGCGGGATTAACGAATGATGTTGTCTTTATGACTCTTTTGAGAGTCATAAAGACTAAATTTCCCTTGAGTCAAATTGACTCCAATGCAATGAAGGTATTGATTTGCAAAGGGAAATATTCTGGCACGGAACATGAAGAAGACAACGTACAACTGAACGCCTACAGGAGTACGCAAAATGTTCAATGCTGTCATGTGCCTGCTTTCCCAGTATCGGCCGAGCCGGGGAGTGGCTTGATGCGCCGGCTGGCGGCTGCGCCGCTCTTCAGTCTGGGCTTTCGCCCATTCTTTCTCGCCGGTGCCGGTTTCGCCGCCATCGCCGTGGCGCTCTGGGCCCTGTGGCTGTACGGCCGCCTGCCCGGCGCGCAACCGCTGGGCGGCATGCTTGCCTGGCATCGACATGAAATGCCCTTCGGATTCGCCTCCGCCATCATTGCCGGGTTCCTCCTGACAGCCGTGCCTAACTGGACCGGTCGACCGGGGCTCAAGGGCTGGCCGCTGATCGGCCTGGTGCTGGTGTGGTTGCTGGCGCGACTGGCCTGGTTCCTGCCACTGCCGGGACCCTTGTTGTTGGCCTTGCAGGTTCCGTTTCTGCCATTGCTGGCATGGGCGCTGGGGCGCGATCTGGTGGCTGCAGGCAAGCGCGAGAATTATCCGATTCTGCTGATGGTGTCGCTGCTGGCCGGGTGTCAGGCGTTGACCTTGCTGGGGTTTGTCGCCGATGACGCCAATCTGCAACGTCATGGTGTGCTGGCCGCCTTGTGGCTGGTGGGCGCGCTGATGAGCGTGATCGGCGGGCGGGTGATTCCGTTCTTTATCCAGCGCGGCCTGAACCGTCCGGCAAAGCCTGCGGCCCCTGCACTGCCGGGCAAGGTGTTGCTGATCAGCGCCATGCTGGCGGCGGTGTCCTTTGCCGCCGGATTGAACGACACCGCACATGCTTGGCTGGCGTTGTTATTTGCGTTGATGAGCGGTTTGCACCTGCTGCGCCTGTGGCGCTGGCATGACCTCGGCCTGTGGAACGTGCCGCTGCTGTGGTCGCTGTACCTGGCTTACGCGTGGCTTGCGGTGGCGACGCTGGCCATGGCGCTGTGGCACCTGGGCTGGATATCGCAACAAAGCCTGGCTACCCATTCGCTGGCCGTGGGCGGTATTGGCGGGTTGGTTCTGGCGATGATTGCGCGGGTCAGCCTGGGGCATACCGGGCGGTTGTTGCAGCCGTCCAGGGCGATCGTTGCGGGGTTTGTCCTGTTGTTGCTGGCAGGTGCGTGCCGAGTATGGCTGGTGCCTTTTTCCAGTCTCGGATTGGCGCTGTCGGCGCTGCTGTGGTGCAGCGCTTTTGCGGTTTTTGTCTGGCGCTATGCAGGCATTTTATTGAGGCCAAGGCTCTAACAAGGGGTTCCATGGCCGCCCATCGAGGCGGCCTTTGCATGACCGGTGGTCGATGCGCCAAGGCCTGCCGGGAAATTTGCGCTTAGCTGAAGGGATAACCCGAGGCGCGCGCAGGTTGTACGAGGCTGCAGCGACGCCCCTTCAGATCACCGTGAATCTGAGGAACAAGCGCCATGCTGACCCTGAACATCAATGGCCAGGATCAGGAGCTGGATGTCCCCGCAGACATGCCGCTGCTCTGGGTCTTGCGCGATGTCGCTCACCTCACCGGCACCAAATTCGGTTGTGGCATAGCCCAATGCGGGGCCTGCACCGTACACGTCGATGGCGCACCGCTGCGCTCGTGCATCACACCGGCCACGGCCGTGGCCCATGGGCAAAAGATTCTCACCATCGAAGGGCTGTCCGCGGACGGTTCGCATCCGGTGCAACAGGCCTGGGCGGAACTTGACGTGGTCCAGTGCGGTTACTGCCAGTCCGGGCAAATCATGTCGGCGGCGGCGTTGCTGGCAAAGATTCCGCAACCGACCGACAACGATATCGATCAGGCGCTGTCCGGGAACATCTGCCGTTGCGGCACTTACCCGCGGATCCGCGCGGCGGTCAAGCGCGCCGCCGAGCTGGGTTGAGGTGGCCATGAACAGCATCAACGCGTTTTCGCGCCGTGGTTTCCTCAAGGGCAGTGCTGTGCTGGGCGGTGGGCTGGTGGTGGCGTTTGCCATGCCGGGTGCCCATCGGTTCGCCATGGGCGCGGAGAATCAGGGCAGCGTGTTTGCGCCCAACGCTTTCCTGCGCATTGGCAATGACAACAGCGTCACCGTGCTGCTGGGGCACTCGGAAATGGGCCAGGGCATCTGGACCGGTCTGACCATGCTGATTGCCGAAGAGTTGGACGCCGATTGGTCAAGGATCCGCGTCGAACATGCCCCGGCATCGGCCGTCGACTACGGCCTGCCTGGCTTTGGCGGCATGCAAATCACCGGCGGCTCGACCTCGACCTGGATGGAGTTCGATCGCTATCGCCAGGCCGGCGCGACGGCGCGCTTGATGCTGATCGACGCGGCGGCCAAGCGGTTCAACGTCGCGCCGTCCGAGATTCATACCGAGTCAGGCGTGGTCATTGCGGGTGAACACCGTGCCACCTATGGCGAGTTGGCCGATGACGCCGGGCAACTGCCACGGCCGGACCCGGCCTCGATCACACTCAAGGAGGCAAAGGATTGGAAGCTGATCGGCAGACCCACCAAGCGCCTGGACACCCCGGAGAAAATCACCGGCCGGGCTAAATTCGGCATGGATGTGCAGTTCGACGGGCTGATGACCGCGATGGTCGCCCGTTCGCCCACCTTCGGAGGCACCGTCAAATCCTTTGAAGGGGCCGAGGCGCTGGCGATTCCGGGTGTGCACAAAGTGGTGCAGGTGCCGACGGGGATCGCGGTGATCGCCGATCATTACTGGGCGGCGAAGCTGGGGCGCGATGCGCTGAAAATCGAATGGGATCCGGGACCGAACGCCGGGCTCGACAGCCACGCGCTACTGGAGAGTTTCCGCAAACTCGCCGCGACCCCTGGCCTGAACGCCGGTCAGGCGGGCGATACCCAGGCTGCGCTGGCGAAAGCGGCCAGGATCATCGACGCCGAATACAGCGTGCCGTACCTGGCCCACGCGCCGATGGAGCCGCTCAACTGTACGGTGCGCATCACCCAGGACAAATGCGAAATCTGGACCGGCACCCAATTCCAGACCCTGGACCAGATGGTCGCCGGGAAAATCACCGGGCTCAAACCCGAACAGGTCGAGATCCATACCGAGTTTCTCGGCGGTGGCTTCGGGCGGCGGGCCAATCCGACTTCGGATTTCGTCAGCGAAGCGGTGTATGTCGCCAAGGCTGCCGGCGCCCCGGTGAAAACCGTGTGGGCGCGGGAGGATGACATCCGCGGTGGCTATTACCGCTCGGCGTTCCTGCACCATGCACGGATCGGGCTGGACGCCGACGGCCAGCCGCTGGCATGGAAACATGTGATGGTCGGGCAGTCGATCATGGCCGGAACCTCCCTTGAAGCGAGCATGGTCAAGGACGGGATCGACAAGACGTCGGTCGAAGGCATGGCCGACAGCCCCTACATTGGCGGGCTGGCCCATCACCAGATCGAACTGCACTCCCCGAAAACCGGCATCAGCGTGTTGTGGTTGCGTTCGGTGGGGCACACCCATACCGCGTTTGTCATGGAGTCGCTGATCGATGAACTGGCCGCGGCGACCGGCAAGGATCCGGTGGACTATCGGCGCACCTTGCTCAAGGACCATCCGCGCCACCTCGGTGTGCTCAACCTCGCGGTGGAGAAAGCCGACTGGGCCGCGCCGCTGCCCGATGGCCATGCGCTGGGTGTGGCGGTGCATGAATCGTTCGGCAGCTATGTGGCGCAAGTGGCCGAGGTGTCCCAGGACAACCTCGCCATCCGCGTGCACCGGGTGGTCTGTGCGGTGGACTGCGGCATTGCGGTCAACCCGCAGAGCATCGCCGCGCAGATGGAGTCGGGCATCACCTTTGGCCTCAGCTTTGCCTTGCACAGCAAACTGACACTCAAGAACGGGCAAGTGGTGCAGTCCAACTACCACGACTATCAGGTGCTGCGGCTCAATGAAATGCCGGTGGTTGAAGTGCATATCCTGCCCAGCAGCGACAAACCCGGTGGTATCGGCGAAGCCGGTGTGCCGCCCACGGCTCCCGCGGTGGCCAACGCCGTGTTCGCCCTGACCGGGCAGCGCCTGCGGGAGCTGCCCTTGCAGCTGTCGGGGGTGTGAGATGAAACGACATCACTGGTTGCTCGGGACGGTGATTCTGGTCTGCCTGATCGCCTACGCATCCCACGTACTCGCCGATGAGCGGGAGGCCTTGGAGGCGTTCGACACCGTGCAGAAAGTTTTCCAGAGCCCCCGTTGCCAGAACTGCCACATTCCCGGTGATTCGCCGCTGCAATTCGATGCCGGAGTGCCCCACGCCATGAATGTCGTGCGCGGCATGGACGGCAAGGGCTCGGCCGGGTTGCCCTGTGCAACCTGTCATGGGCAAAGCAATCCGCCGGCCAGTTACGGTCCCCATGCGCCACCCGGCGCACCGCACTGGGGTCTGCCGCCGGCAGCGCAGCGGATGGCCTGGATTGGCCTGCCAGCCGACCGGCTCTGCGCGATGATCAAGGATCGCTCCAGCAACGGTGACCGGGATTTCGCCGCGCTGATCAAGCATGTCAGCGACGACAGATTGGTGCTGTGGGGCTGGAATCCCGGCGGTAGTCGCGCACCCGTGCCGGTGCCCCACGACATCTTCGTCGCCCAGTTCAAGCGCTGGGCCGATGCAGGAGGGCCGTGCCCGGTGACCGGCAGCTGACCAACGGCACGCTTGCGTGGAGACAATGCGGGTGTGGACGACTCTAAGGTGCATACCTGCCAAGGGAGTTAACCATGTTGATCTCAGGCAAATCGGGCCGATCCGCAAGCCCGTTGCTCACGCCACAGCAAGAACGGCAGCGGCTGCGTGAAATGGCGCGCCAGGCCGAGCGAGAGCTGGCCGGCGTGCAAATGGCAAGCATGGATGAGCTGACGCTGCTGTCCAATCGCCATGGCTTCACCGCGCTGGCCCGGCTTGGACTGGACGCTTGCCGAGCGCTGGAAACGTCGGCGACGTTGTTGTACTTCACCCTCGATGAATTCAAGCGCATCAGCTACCTGTATGGCCGGGCCAAAGCCGACGATGCGCTCAAGACCTTCGCCGATGTCCTGCGCATCGGCTTTCGCGAGAACGATGTGGTCGGGCGGCTTGAAGGCGACCGGTTCGTGGCGTTGCTGACCGGATCCAGCTCCGTGGAGATTGCGGCCATCAAGGCTCGGCTCAATGAGATCCTCGAGGAGCGCAACGCCACGGCGCGTCGCAGTTATGACATTCGGTTCAGTGTCACCCAGGTCGAATATGTGCCCACGGTTCATGACTCGATCGAGGAGCTGCTGGGTGAGGCCGAGCGGGCAATAGCAGACACAAATCCCGGGAACGCCATATAAACCTGTAGGAGCGAGTAAGCTCGCGATGAGGCCGGCACATCCAACCTCCACATCGCCTGACACGCCGCCATCGCGAGCTTGCCGCAAGCGGGCACCCGCTCCTACAGGGGGGCAGGCATAAAAAACCCGCCTGATCAGGCGGGTTCTTTATCTGGCTGCCCGAAGATTACTCTTCGATGCTGCCCATGGCCGTGGTGTTGAAGCCGCCGTCCACATACATGATTTCACCGCTGATGCCGGACGCCAGGTCCGAGCACAGGAAGGCGCCGGCATTGCCGACTTCTTCGATGGTGACGTTGCGGCGCAGCGGAGTTTGCGCTTCGTTCGCGGCCAGCATCTTGCGGAAGTTCTTGATGCCGGAAGCGGCGAGGGTGCGGATGGGACCTGCCGATACGCAGTTGACGCGAGTACCGTCCGGGCCCAGGGAGCCGGCCAGGTAACGCACGCCGGCTTCCAGGGATGCCTTGGCCATGCCCATTACGTTGTAGTTCGGCATGGTGCGCTCGGCGCCCAGGTACGACAGGGTCAGCAGGCTGCCGTTGCGGCCTTTCATCATTTCGCGGCCGGCCTTGGCCAGGGCCACGAAGCTGTAGGCGCTGATGTCGTGGGAGATGCGGAAACCTTCACGGGTAGTGGCTTCGGTGAAGTCGCCGTCCAGTTGGTCGCCCGGGGCGAAGCCCACGGAGTGCACGATGCAGTCCAGGCCGTCCCACTTCTTGCTCAGCGCTTCGAAGACCTTGGCGATTTCTTCATCGCTGGCCACGTCGCACGGGAAGCACAGTTCAGGACTCGAACCCCAGCCTTGTGCGAACTCTTCGACACGACCCTTGAGTTTGTCGTTCTGATAAGTGAAGGCAAGCTCAGCGCCCTCGCGATGCATGGCGGCAGCGATGCCGGATGCGATGGACAGCTTGCTGGCGACACCGACGATCAGTACGCGCTTACCGGCGAGAAAACCCATGTGTTGCTCCTCTTTCAGGTTATTGCGCAGTGGCTGGAGCCAGAAAAGCGGCTTCCAGCAACTGCTGTGTATACGGATGTTTGGGGGCGGCAAAAATGCTTTGCGCGTCTCCCTGTTCGACCACTTGGCCATGCTTGACCACCATCAACTGGTGGCTCAGCGCTTTCACCACAGCCAGGTCATGGCTGATAAACAGATACGTCAGGTTGTACTTGCTTTGCAGTGAACGCAAAAGCTCCACTACCTGGCGTTGCACCGTGCGGTCGAGGGCCGAAGTCGGCTCGTCCAGCAAAATCAACGCCGGTTTTAACACCAATGCCCGGGCAATGGCGATTCTTTGCCGCTGCCCGCCGGAAAATTCGTGGGGATAGCGGTGCCGGGTTTCCGGATCCAGACCTACCTCCTTGAGTGCTGCAATAATCGCTTGTTCCTGTTCCGCCTCGGTGCCCATCTTGTGGATCCGCAGGCCTTCGCCAACGATCTGGCTCACGCACATCCTCGGGCTCAGGCTGCCGAAAGGGTCCTGAAACACCGCTTGCAACTCCCGCCGCAGTGGCCTGACTTGTTGCTGCGTCAGGCAGTCCAGCTGCTGGCCTTCAAAGCGAATTGCGCCTTTGCTGGCAATCAACCGCAAAATCGCCAGGCCCAGCGTCGACTTGCCGGAGCCGCTTTCACCCACGATTCCCAGGGTCTGGCCCCGGGGCAGGCTGAAGTTGATGCCATCGACCGCCTTGACGTAATCCACCGTGCGCTTGAGCAGGCCTTTCTTGATCGGAAACCAGACTTTCAGGTCCTCGACCGCCAGCAGTGGCGGGCCGATCACGTTGCCGGCAGGCTTGCCGTCTGGCTCCGCCGCCAGCAGTTCCCGAGTGTACGGATGCTGCGGCGCGCGGAACAGTTCTTCGCACGATGCCTGTTCGACGATGCAACCTCGCTGCATGACACATACGCGATGCGCAATTCTTCGCACAAGGTTCAAATCGTGGCTGATCAGCAGCAACGCCATGCCCAGGCGCGCCTGCAATTGCTTGAGCAATTCGAGGATTTTCAGCTGAACGGTCACGTCCAGCGCGGTGGTCGGCTCGTCGGCGATCAGCAGTTCCGGCTCGTTGGCCAGGGCCATGGCGATCATCACCCGCTGGCGCTGGCCGCCAGACAGTTCGTGGGGCAGGGCCTTGAGGCGCTTGTGCGGCTCGGGGATGCCGACCATCTCCAGCAGTTCCAGCGTGCGTTTGGTCGCGACCTTGCCACTCAGTCCCATGTGAATGCCCAGCACTTCGTTGATCTGTTTTTCGATCGAGTGCAGGGGATTGAGCGAGGTCATCGGCTCCTGGAAGATCATTGCAATGCGGTTGCCGCGAATGTGGCGAATGGTTTTTTCTTTCAGGTTGAGCAGGTTTTGCCCGGAATATTCGATGGCGCCGGACGGGTGCCGGGCGAGCGGGTAGGGCAAAAGGCGCAGGATCGAGTGCGCTGTCACCGATTTGCCGGAGCCGCTCTCGCCGACCAGGGCCAGGGTTTCACCGCGCTTGATATCGAAGCTGACGCCTTCGACCGCCCGCTGACAGCGATTGCCGACGACAAACTCGACGGACAGGTCGCGCACTTCGATCAGATTTTCCTGATTCATTTCACTTCCTCGGGTCGAAGGCATCGCGAGCGGACTCGCCGATGAACACCAGCAGGCTCAACATCACCGCCAGCACGGCAAAGGCGCTGATGCCCAACCACGGCGCCTGCAGGTTGGATTTGCCCTGGGCCACCAGTTCACCCAGGGACGGGCTGCCCGCGGGCAGGCCGAAACCGAGGAAGTCCAGGGCGGTCAGGGTGCCGATGGCGCCCGTGAGGATGAACGGCATGAAGGTCATGGTCGAGACCATCGCGTTGGGCAGGATATGGCGGAACATGATCGCACCGTTCTGCATGCCCAGGGCGCGGGCGGCACGCACGTATTCCAGGTTGCGCCCGCGCAGGAACTCGGCGCGCACCACGTCCACCAGGCTCATCCACGAGAACAGCAGCATGATCCCCAGCAGCCACCAGAAGTTGGGTTGCACGAAACTGGCGAGGATGATCAGCAGGTACAGCACCGGCAGCCCGGACCAGATCTCCAGGAAACGTTGCCCGGCCAGATCCACCCAGCCGCCGTAGAAACCCTGCAAGGCCCCGGCGATCACGCCGATGATCGAGCTGAGTACGGTCAGGGTCAGGGCGAACAGCACCGAAATGCGGAAGCCGTAGATCACCCTGGCCAGCACGTCACGGCCCTGATCGTCGGTGCCCAGCAGGTTGTCCGCCGAGGGCGGGGCCGGCGCCGGGACCTTCAGGTCGTAGTTGATGCTCTGGTAGCTGTAGGGGATCGGCGCCCACAGTACCCAGGCGTCCTTGGCCTTGAGCAGTTCGCGGATGTAGGGGCTCTTGTAGTTCGCCTCCAGCGGAAATTCGCCGCCGAAGGTGGTTTCCGGGTAGCGCTTGAGCGCCGGGAAGTACCAGTTGTTGTCGTAATGCACCGCCAGCGGCTTGTCGTTGGCGATCAGTTCGGCGCCAAGGCTTGCGCCGAACAGGATCAGGAACAGCCACAGCGACCACCAGCCACGCCGGTTGGCCTTGAACAGTTCGAAGCGACGGCGATTGAGAGGGGACAGGTTCATCTCAATGCTCCCGGCTTTCGAAGTCGATGCGCGGATCGACAAAGGTGTAGGTGAGGTCGCCGATCAGTTTCACCACCAGCCCGACCAGGGTGAAGATGAACAGAGTGCCAAACACCACCGGGTAATCGCGGTTGATCGCCGCCTCGAAACTCATCAGGCCAAGGCCGTCGAGGGAGAAAATCACCTCCACCAGCAACGAGCCGGTGAAGAAGATCCCGATGAAGGCTGAGGGGAAACCGGCGATCACCAGCAGCATGGCGTTGCGGAACACGTGGCCGTACAACACGCGGTGGTTGGTCAGGCCCTTGGCCTTGGCGGTGATCACGTATTGCTTGTTGATTTCATCGAGGAAGCTGTTTTTGGTCAGCAGGGTCATGGTCGCGAAGTTGCCGATCACCAGCGCGGTCACCGGCAGCGCCAGGTGCCAGAAGTAGTCGAGGATCTTGCCGCCCATGCTCAGTTCATCGAAGTTGTTCGAGGTCAGGCCGCGCAACGGGAACCAGTCCAGGTAACTGCCGCCGGCAAACACCACGATCAGCAGGATGGCGAACAGGAACGCCGGGATCGCGTAGCCGACGATGATCGCCGAGCTGGTCCAGACGTCGAAGTGACTGCCGTGCCGCGTGGCCTTGGCGATCCCCAGCGGGATCGACACCAGGTACATGATCAGCGTGCTCCACAGTCCGAGGGAGATCGAGACCGGCATCTTTTCCTTGATCAGGTCGATGACCTTGGCGTCACGGAAGAAGCTGTCGCCGAAATCCAGCGCCGCATAGTTCTTGACCATGATCCACAAGCGTTCCGGCGCCGACTTGTCGAAACCGTACATGTGCTCGATTTCCTTGATCAGCGCCGGGTCCAGTCCCTGGGCGCCGCGGTAGGCCGAGCCTGCCACCGAGACTTCGGCACCGCCGCCGGCGATGCGGCTGGTGGCGCCTTCGAAGCCTTCGAGCTTGGCGATCATCTGTTCCACCGGCCCGCCCGGGGCGGCCTGGATGATCACGAAGTTGATCAGCAAAATGCCGAACAGGGTCGGAATGATCAGCAACAGTCGACGAAATATGTACGCCAGCATCTGATTACTCCGTGCCCGCAGGTTCGGCCTGCAGTGTGGTTTCGACTTCTATCGCCGGCTTGATGTCAGGCTTGACCCACCAGGTGGCCGTGCCGATGTCGTACTTGGGCGAGACCTTTGGATGGCCGATGTGGTTCCAGTACGCCACGCGCCAGGTCTTGATGTGCCAGTTGGGTATTACGTAATAGCCCCATTGCAGAACGCGGTCCAGCGCCCGGGCATGGGCCACCAGGCTTTTACGCGAATCGGCGTTGATCAGTTGTTCGACCAGTTGATCGACCACCGGATCCTTCAGGCCCATGGAGTTGCGGCTGCCGGGCTTGTCGGCAGCGGCCGACATCCAGAATTCCCGTTGTTCGTTACCCGGCGAATTGGATTGCGGGAAGCTGCCGACGATCATGTCGAAGTCCCGGGAGCGCACGCGGTTGATGTATTGCGAGACATCGACCCGGCGGATCACCAGGTCGATGCCCAGGTCACTCAAGTTGCGCTTGAACGGCAACAGCACCCGTTCGAACTCGGTCTGGGCCAGCAGGAACTCGATGACCACCGGTTTGCCGCTGGCATCGACCATTTTGTCATCGACGATACGCCAGCCGGCCTCCTGCAACAGTTGATAGGCTTCCCGTTGTTGGGCGCGAATCATGCCGCTGCCGTCGGTGGTCGGGTTCTGGAAGGCTTCACTGAACACCTGCGGTGGCAGCTTGCTGCGCAACGGCTCGAGGATCGCCACCTGATCGGCATCCGGCAGGCCGGTGGCGGCCATTTCCGAGTTCTCGAAGTAACTGCGTGTGCGTGCATAGGCGCTGTTGAACAGCTGCTTGTTGGTCCATTCGAAGTCCAGCAACAACGACAAGGCCTGGCGTACGCGAACATCCTGGAACACCGGGCGGCGCAGATTGAACACGAAGCCTTGCATGCCGGTCGGGTTGCCGTTGGGAATCTGTTCCTTGACCAGCCGGCCTTCGGTGACCGCCGCAATGTTGTAGGCGTTGGCCCAGTTCTTCGCGGTCATCTCCAGCCAGTAGTCGAACTGCCCGGCCTTGAGCGCCTCCAGGGCAACGGTGTTGTCGCGGTAGTAATCGGTGGTCATCACGTCGAAGTTGTAGAAACCCCGATTGACTGGCAGGTCCTTGCCCCAGTAATCCTTGACCCGCTCATAACGCACCGAGCGTCCGGCCTTCACTTCGCTGACCTTGTATGGACCGCTGCCCAGCGGGATTTCCAGGTTGCCCTTGTTGAAGTCACGGTCGGCCCACCAGTGCTTGGGCAGCACCGGCAACTGGCCGAGGATCAGCGGCAGTTCGCGGTTGTTGGTGTGCTTGAACTTGAACAGCACGGTGAGCGGGTCTTCGGCGACCACTTCCGCCACGTCGCTGTAGTAGCCGCGGTACATCGGGGCGCCGTCTTTGGTCAGCATCTGGAAGCTGAACACCACATCTTCGGCACGGATCGGATGGCCGTCGTGGAAGCGCGCCTCGGGGCGCAGGTAGAAACGCACCCAGCCGTTGTCCGGGGCTTTCTCGATCAGGCGGGCGATCAGGCCGTACTCGGTGAACGGTTCGTCCAGGCCCTGTTTGGCCAGGGTGTCGTAGATCATGCCGATATCGTCCGCCGGCACGCCCTTGCTGATGAACGGGTTGAGGCTGTCGAAACCGCCGAAGCCGGCCTGGCGGAAGGTTCCGCCCTTGGGCGCGTCGGGATTGACGTAATCGAAGTGTTTGAAGTCGGCCGGGTACTTCGGTGGCTCGTTGTACAGGGTCACGGCGTGTTGCGGAGCGGCGCAGGCCAGCCCGGCGAACAACAGGCCGCTGGCCTGCAGGAGCAGGCTGCGGATGGGTTTCATCGATCTTTCTCCGAAGATTTCAGCCACCACGCATTCAGTCCCAGGGTGTAGGGCGGCGTGGTGACGAAGGCGAGCCGGTTGCGGTACGCCAGGCGGTGATAATTGAGGTACCAGTTGGGGACGATGTAGTGCTGCCACAGCAGCACGCGGTCGAGGGCCTTGCCGGCGGCGATTTGCTCATCGCGGTTCTGGGCGGCCAGTAACTGTTCGAGCAGATGGTCGACCACCGGGTTGGCGATGCCGGCGTAGTTCTTGCTGCCCTTGACTCCGGCCTGGCTGGAATGAAAGTACTGCCACTGTTCCAGGCCCGGGCTGAGCGTCTGGTTGAGGGTCATCAGAATCATGTCGAAATCGAACTGGTCGAGGCGTTGTTTGTATTGTGCGCGATCGACAGTGCGCAGTTGCGCATCGATGCCGATGCCGGTCAGGGTCTCGACGTAAGGCTGGAGGATGCGTTCAAGGTTCGGGTTGACCAGCAGCAACTCCAGCCGTAACGGTTGCCCGGCGGCGTTTTGCAGACGCTGGCCGTTGAGCTTCCAGCCGGCTTCGGCGAGCAGGCCGAGCGCTTTGCGCAAGGTCTCCCGGGGGATACCGCGGCCGTCGGTCTGCGGCAGGCTGAACGGTTCGGTAAAGAGCCTCGGCGGCAGTTGGTCGCGATAGGGCTTGAGCAGCAGCCATTCGTGCCCGACCGGTAGTCCCTCGGCCGAGAACTCGCTGTTGGGGTAGTAGCTCTTGGCGCGTTGGTAGGCCCCGCCGAACAGCGTGCGGTTGGTCCACTCGAAGTTGAACATCAGTCCCAGTGCTTCACGGACCCTGGCGTCCGAGAATGTCGGGCGACGGCTGTTCATGAACAGGCCCTGGGTCTGGGTCGGGATTCGATGGGCAATCTGCGCCTTGATCACCTCACCGCGGCGTATGGCCGGGAAGTTGTAGCCGCTGTCCCAGTTCTTCGCCTGATGCTCGATATAGAGGTCGAACTCACCGGCCTTGAACGCCTCGAACGCCACGTCACTGTCACGGTAGAACTCGACTTCCATGCGATCGAAATTGTACTTGCCGCGATTGACCGGCAGGTCCTTGCCCCAGTAATCCTTGACCCGCTCGAAGACGATCTGTCGCCCCGGCGTGACCGACGTGATGCGATACGGTCCGCTGCCCAGGGGTGGTTCGAAGGTGGTGGCCTTGAAGTCGCGACCTTTCCAGTAGTGCTGTGCCAGCACCGGCATTTCGCCCAGGCGCAGGATCAGCAGCGGATTGCCGGCGCGCTTGAGCACGAAGCGGATTCGCAGCGGGTTGAGGATGTCCACCCGTGACACTTCCTGAAGGCTGGTGCGGTACAGCGGATGGCCTTCCTTGAGCAACGTGCGGTAGGAGAACGCGACGTCGTAGGCGGTGATCGGCGTGCCGTCATGGAAGCGCGCTTCGGGGCGCAGGTTGAACACCACCCAACTGCGATCCTCGTTGTATTCCACCGACCGGGCGATCAGGCCATAGCTGGATGCGGGCTCGTCACCCGAGGGCGCGTACTGCCCGGTGCCGACCATCAGCGGCTCGTTGAGCTCATTGATACCGTACTGCAGGAAACTGGGTGTGGTGACCGGGCTGGTGCCCTTGAAAGTGTAGGGATTGAGCGTATCGAAGGTGCCAAACGCCATGACCCGCAACGTTCCACCCTTGGGCGCTTGCGGGTTGACCCAGTCGAAGTGGGTAAATCGGGCTGGGTACTTGAGCGTGCCGAACTGCGCATAACCATGGCTTTCGCTGATCGTCGCGCTCGCGGTGGAACTCAAGGCCAGGCTGATCAGGAACAGGGGCAGGGAACGCTTCAAATAGGGGGTCCGATCCAGGCGGCTTGGGCTTTGTGGATCGTACAGTAACAGCTTGTATGGACAGGAAAAAGACGGGGGTGAATGCGCAGTATCGGCCGGGCCACAATCCCTGTGGGAGCGGGTGCCCGCTTGCGGCTTGCTCCGGGCGGCGATCCGACGATGACGGAGTGTCAGTCGCCATCAATGCAAACTGATTAGCCCTCATCGCGAGCAGGCTCGCTCCTACAGGGTTTTGCGCTCGCGCAAGTATAAAACAGCCCCTGAATTCAGGGGCTGTTTTTAATGCGGATTGGCCACCGTCAACATCTGGCCAGGCTTCAGCGCCTGGCCGACACGCGGGTTCCAGCGCTTGAGGTGCTGCATCTCTACGTTGAAGCGTTTGGCCACGATGTACAACGAGTCGCCTTGCTGGACCTTGTACGTGGTCTGCTGCTTTTTGGTGTTCGCTGCAATCACGGTGTCGACGCGTCCGGAACCGCGTTTGCCGTTGTCCTGCAGGACCAGGGTCTGGCCGGGCTTGATGTTCTTGCCGGACAGTTTGTTCCAGCGTTGCAGGTCCTTCACGTCAACGTTGTTGGCCTTGGCGATTGAGCCGAGGTTGTCACCCCGTTTGACCCGGTAGGAACGCTTGACGCTGGCGACCTGGGTGTCACTGGCACCTTCGAAGACCGGCTTGAGGGATTTTTTGCTGATCAGCTCTTCAGGGCGCATGGTCTGCAGGCTGCTGGTCAGCAACTGCGCCTTGGAGGTTGGCACCAGCAGGTGTTGCGGGCCGTCGATGGTCGTGCGCTGCTTGAAGGCCGGGTTCAACTGGAACAGTTCGTCTTCGTCGATGTTGGCCACTTCGGCGACCTTGGACAGGTCCATGCGCTGGTTGATTTCGACGACCTGGAAATAGGGTTCGTTGGCGATCGGGTTGAGGTTCACGCCGTAGGCTTCCGGCGCCATCACCACTTGCGACAGTGCCAGCAACTTCGGCACATAAGCCTGGGTTTCGGCGGGCAGCGGCAGGTTCCAGTAGTCGGTCGGCAGGCCGAGGCGCTCGTTGCGCTCGATGGCCCGGCTGACGGTGCCTTCGCCGGCGTTGTAGGCCGCCAGGGCCAGCAGCCAGTCGCCGTTGAACATGTCGTGCAGGCGGGTCAGGTAATCCATTGCGGCGGTGGTCGACGCGGTGATGTCGCGACGGCCATCGTAGAAGCGGGTTTGACGCAGGTTGAAGTAACGCCCGGTGGAGGGGATGAATTGCCAAAGACCCACCGCGTCGGCCCGGGAATAGGCCATCGGGTTGTAGGCACTTTCAATCACTGGCAGCAGCGCCAGTTCCAGCGGCATGTTGCGCTCTTCAAGGCGCTCGACGATGTAGTGAATGTAGAGGCTGCCACGTTCGCCGGCGTTCTCCAGGAAGGATGGATTGCTGGCGAACCACAGGCGCTGTTGCTCGATGCGCGGGTTGACGCCCAGCCCGTCCTGCAACTGGAAGCCCTGGCGCATGCGCTCCCAGACATCCTGCGGAATTTGCGGGCTGGGTTTTTCGCTGAGCCAGATCGGCTTCTGCTTGGCGCGCGCGGCAATGTTCGCCGTGTGCGCCGCATCGGTCTGCGGCGCATGGCTGGAACAGCCCGCCAGGGTGGCGGACACAGCCACCGCGATGGCTTGAGCCAAGCGGGTCAATGCGTCTGAGCTGATGGCTTTGCGAATAGGTGACGACATTGGCTGGAAGTAAGTTCCGGGCAAAAATGTCGGGCGATTCTAGAAAGCACACCCTGTGCGGTCAACCTTTCAGAATTGTTGCAGCCTTGGGAGACCCCTTTAGAACGTGTCTTTCCAAGCGCGAAGCGCAGCAAAAACCATATCGGGCGCCGAGTTATCGGTGCCGGTCCGTTCGTCCGCTTTTTCTTTAACGGATGTTTCAGCGGAGCGCAAAAACGGGTTTGTGAGCTTTTCCAGCGCCAGTGTCGACGGCAGCGTCATGATCCCGGAATCCCGTTGCCGGGTGACTTTGTCCAGGCGCTCGGCAGTGTCCGGATTGTTGGGTTCGACGGCTGCCGCGAACTTCAGATTGCTCAAGGTGTATTCGTGGGTGCAGTAGACCAGCGTGTCTTCCGGCAACGCCGCCAGGCGTGTCAGCGAGTTGTACATTTGCTGTGGCGTGCCTTCGAACAGGCGCCCGCAGCCGGCGGCAAACAAGGTATCGCCGCAGAACAGCAGGCCGTGATGGTAGTAGGCGATATGCCCCAGGGTGTGGCCTGGGACTGCCAACACATCGAAATCCCAGCCGAGCACGCTGACCCTGTCGTTGTCCTTGAGCGCGACGTCCCGCGCCGGGATCCTTTCGCTGGCCGGACCATAGACTTTCGCGTTTGTCGCTTTCTTCAGCAACTCGACGCCGCCGACGTGGTCATGATGGTGATGAGTGATCAAAATATCACTCAGGACCCAGCCCGGATTGGCCGCGAGCCAGGCCTGTACCGGGGCGGCATCGCCCGGATCCACCACCGCGCAGCATTTGCTGCCGTGGTCTTGTAACAACCAGATGTAGTTGTCGGTGAAGGCGGGCAGGGCAGTGATCTGTATCATCGTCGGATTCGCCAAGCGGAAAACAATGGCGCATCTTAGAACTTCCTGGCGCGTTGGAGAATGCAATGACTGATAAAGCGTTCGCACAGGCTGATCCTGACTGGCTGGCATTGATCAGCGCGGCCCGCGAGTGGCTGGCTGGCCCGATCGGGCAATTTCTGCTGGACGAAGAGCGGCGCATGCTCGAAGACGAACTCGGACGGTTCTTTGGTGGCTATCTGGTGCATTACGGCCCCTCGGCCCAGACTCCACCGTCAGCGCCACAGGTGCAGCGCAATGTGCGCCTGGGCGCGCCATTGCCGGGGGTCGAGATCGTTTGTGAAGAACAGGCCTGGCCGCTGAGCGAACATGCCGCCGATGTGGTGGTATTGCAGCATGGCCTGGATTTCTGCCTGTCGCCCCACGGTTTGCTTCGCGAGGCGGCCAGCAGCGTGCGCCCCGGCGGGCATTTGCTGATCATCGGCATCAATCCCTGGAGCAGTTGGGGCCTGCGGCATGTGTTTGCCCAGGATGCGCTGCGCAAGGCGCGCTGCATTTCGCCTTCTCGGGTCGCGGACTGGCTGAACCTGCTGGGCTTCGCGCTGGAGAAACGCCGCTTCGGGTGCTATCGTCCGCCGCTTGCGTCACCGGCATGGCAGACTCGCCTGGCCGGTTGGGAGCGCAAGGCCGGTGACTGGCAACTGTCAGGCGGCGGTTTCTATTTATTGGTGGCGCGCAAGATCGTGGTGGGCCTGCGACCGGTCCGTCAGGAGCGGCGCGAGCCGATGGGCAAGTTGATTCCCTTGCCGATGGCCAAGGTCAACCGTCGCAACATCGAACCGTAATACACACTTTTCATTTGCGGCCGGGCCTGTCCCGGCTTCCGGCGTCGTCGATCAGCGATCGGCGGGCCAGCGCATTTTCTGGATGGATTGGCATGAGCGATAGCGTAGAACTGTTCACCGACGGGGCCTGCAAGGGCAATCCTGGCCCTGGCGGCTGGGGCGCACTGCTGGTGTGCAAGGGCGTCGAAAAGGAACTCTGGGGCGGCGAAGCCAATACCACCAACAACCGCATGGAACTCATGGGTGCGATCCGTGGCCTGGAACAGCTCAAGCGTCCCTGCGAGGTGCTGCTGGTGACCGACTCCCAGTACGTGATGAAAGGCATCAACGAGTGGATGGACAACTGGAAGAAGCGCGGCTGGAAAACCGCGTCGAAGGAACCGGTGAAAAACGCTGACCTGTGGAAGTTGCTCGACGAGCAGGTCAACCGCCACAAAGTGACCTGGAAATGGGTACGCGGGCACATTGGCCATCACGGCAATGAACGGGCCGACCAGTTGGCCAACCGTGGTGTCGATGAAGTGCGCGGGTCCAAACAGAGCTGATTCCGGTACTACCGATGTACCGCGCCGTGGCTTTCGCGAGCAAGCCCGCTCCCACACAGGATTCGTGTCGTCCACAATGTTGTGAACTGACGCCGATCAAATGTGGGAGCGGGCTTGCTCGCGAAAGGGGCGACACGGTGTATCTGAAACACCCCGGCGAGCGTGTTAACATCGCCGCTTTTGCACGATTGACCGATTGAGAGCTGAGCACTGATGGCCACCAGATCCGTTGTACTCGACACCGAAACCACCGGTATGCCGGTGACCGACGGCCACCGGATTATCGAAATCGGCTGTGTCGAGTTGATCGGCCGACGCCTGACGGGCCGGCACTTTCACGTATACCTGCAACCCGATCGCGAAAGTGACGAGGGTGCCATCGGCGTCCACGGCATCACCAACGAATTCCTCGTGGGCAAGCCGCGTTTCGCCGAGGTGGCCGATGAGTTCTTCGAGTTCATCAAGGGCGCGCAGCTGATCATCCATAACGCGGCGTTCGACGTTGGCTTCATCAACAACGAATTCGCCCTGATGGGGCAGCAGGATCGCGCGGACATCACGCAGCACTGCACGATCCTCGATACCCTGATGATGGCCCGGGAGCGTCACCCGGGGCAGCGCAACAGCCTCGACGCCCTGTGCAAGCGCTATGGCGTCGACAACTCCGGCCGTGAACTGCACGGCGCCTTGCTCGACTCCGAGATTCTCGCCGACGTCTACCTGACCATGACCGGGGGGCAGACCAGTCTCTCCCTGGCCGGCAATGCCTCCGATGGCTCCGGCGAAGGGGCGGACAATTCGGCCATCGAGATCCGTCGCCTGCCGGCGGACCGCCAGCCAACGCGCATCATCCGCGCCAGCGAAGACGACCTCGCCAGTCACGCAGCGCGCCTGGAAGTCATCGGTAAATCCGCCGGCGCTCCGGCGTTGTGGGTGCAACTGGCCGAGGCTGAGGCGCAGGCGTAGTGCCTGATTTTCAATGAATGCTTTATGTGGTGGTGGGGGCCCTCGTTGCCACTGGTTGGTGCGTCCCACTCGCTACATCCGCGGCAACACTCTACCCTGAGGTGATTGGCAGGCTCTGCGCTGCCGCCTCAGGGGGCTGAGCCTCATGTATAAAGATTTGAAGTTCCCGGTCCTGATTGTCCATCGCGACATCAAGGCCGACAGCGTTGCCGGTGACCGCGTGCGGGGGATTGCCCGGGAGCTGGAACAGGAAGGGTTCAGCGTCGTTTCGGCGGTGGACTACACCGAAGGGCGATTGGTGGCGTCGACGTACCACGGCCTGTCTTGCATGTTGATTGCGTCCGAAGACGCCAGCACCCATTCCCATTTGTTGCAAAACATGGCCGAACTCATCGGTCTGGCGCGAGTGCGCGCACCGGATCTGCCGATCTTTGCCCTGGGCGAAAAAGTGACCCTGGAAAACGCGCCCGCCGATGCCATGGCCGAGCTCAATCAGTTACGCGGCATTCTTTATCTGTTTGAAGACACGGTGCCTTTTCTCGCCCGACAGGTGGCCCGTGCCGCGCGCAAATACCTTGATGGCCTGTTGCCTCCGTTCTTCAAGGCCCTGGTGCAACACACGGCGGATTCCAATTACTCCTGGCACACCCCGGGTCACGGCGGTGGCGTGGCGTATCACAAAAGTCCGGTGGGACAGGCGTTTCACCAGTTTTTCGGGGAAAACACCCTGCGCTCGGATCTTTCGGTGTCAGTGCCGGAGCTTGGCTCCCTGCTCGATCACACCGGCCCCCTTGCCGAGGCCGAGGCCCGTGCGGCACGTAATTTCGGTGCGGACCACACTTTTTTCGTGATCAATGGCACGTCCACGGCCAACAAGATTGTCTGGCACTCGGTGGTCGCTCGCGACGACCTGGTGCTGGTGGATCGTAATTGCCACAAATCGGTGTTGCACTCGATCATCATGACCGGTGCTATTCCGCTGTACTTGTGTCCGGAACGCAATGAGCTGGGGATCATCGGCCCCATCCCCCTGAGCGAGTTCAGCCGCGAATCGATCCAGGCCAAGATCGACGCCAGTCCGCTGACCAAGGGGCGTTCGCCGAAGGTCAAGCTCGCTGTAGTGACCAATTCGACGTATGACGGCCTCTGCTACAACGCCGAGCTGATCAGGCAGCAACTGGGCAATAGCGTTGAGGTACTGCACTTCGACGAGGCCTGGTATGCCTATGCGGCGTTTCATGAGTTTTTTGCCGGGCGCTACGGCATGGGCACGTCCCGTGATGAAGGCAGCCCGCTGGTGTTTACCACTCACTCCACCCACAAGTTGCTGGCGGCTTTCAGTCAGGCGTCGATGATTCATGTGCGCGATGGCGGCGCCAGGCAACTGGACCGGGATCGCTTCAACGAAGCATTCATGATGCACATCTCGACCTCGCCGCAGTACGGCATCATCGCCTCGCTGGATGTGGCATCGGCGATGATGGAAGGGCCGGCCGGGCGTTCACTGTTGCAGGAAATGTTCGACGAAGCCCTGAGTTTTCGTCGGGCGCTGGCCAACTTGCGCCAGCACATCGCTGCAGATGACTGGTGGTTTTCGATCTGGCAACCGCCTTCTGCGGAAGGTATCGAGCGGGTCGTCACCGAGGACTGGTTGCTGCAACCCGATGCCGACTGGCATGGCTTTGGCGGCGTGACCGACGACTATGTGTTGCTCGACCCGATCAAGGTCACACTGGTGATGCCGGGGCTGACTGCCGGTGGGGCCCTCAGCGAGCGCGGGATTCCGGCGGCCGTGGTCAGCAAGTTCCTTTGGGAGCGCGGCCTGGTGGTCGAGAAGACGGGGCTGTATTCGTTCCTGGTGTTGTTCTCCATGGGCATCACCAAGGGCAAATGGAGCACGCTGCTCACCGAATTGCTGGAGTTCAAGCGCAGTTATGACGCCAACGTCAGTCTGGCCAGTTGCCTGCCCTGTGTGGCGCAGGAAAATGTCGCGCGCTATCAGGGCATGGGCCTGCGCGATCTGTGCGATCAGTTGCATGCCTGCTATCGCAGCAATGCCACGGCCAGGCATCTCAAGCGCATGTACACCGTACTGCCTGAAGTCGCAATGAAGCCGGCGGACGCCTATGATCAATTGGTGCGGGGCGAAGTCGAGGCGGTATCGATCGATGCGCTGGACGGGCGGATCGCCGCGGTGATGCTGGTGCCGTATCCACCGGGCATTCCGTTGATCATGCCGGGCGAGCGTTTTACCGAGTCGACCCGCTCGATCATCGATTACCTGGCATTTGCCCGTACGTTCGATAGCAGTTTCCCGGGTTTCGTTGCTGATGTGCACGGATTGCAACACGAAGATCAGGGCAATGGGCGGTGCTACACCGTCGATTGCATCAAGGAGTGAGGACTATTCCCAGTATGCAGCCGGTTATAAATCCGAATTATCCAGGGTTATCGGTACGGGTTGCCGATGAAGGTTTTGCCGCCTACATCTGCGACAGTGATTTCAGTTTTGAAGTCGCGGCCTACGGTGCGGCCGAGATCGGCAAGCCGGTAGCACAGTGGCCGGTGACCCCGATCACGCCCTATCGCAAGTGCTACGGTATCGACCCCGAAGAGTTCAGCAGCTTTCGCAATGCCGCCGACAGCGCGGTTTTCATGGCCTATCTGGACGACCAGCCGGTGGGGCACCTGGTGGTCAGTACCAATTGGAATGGTTTTGCCCATATCGACGAACTGGCGGTGCATGCACCGGCGCGACGGCATGGCGTGGCCAGGGCCCTGCTGGATGTGGCGCAATTCTGGAGCCGCAAGAAAAAACTCCCGGGCATCATGCTTGAAACCCAGAACAACAACCTGGGGGCCTGCCGGCTTTATGAGCGCTGTGGTTACGTGATTGGCGGGATCGACCACCTGCGCTATCGCGGCATCGACCCGAATACCGCCGAAGTGGCGCTGTTCTGGTATCGAATCTTCGAAAATCCGCTGGAGAGCCCGCTCAGTTCGTCTGCATCGCCGCGGCTTGTTCCCTGACGATCGCCAGCAGGGCCTGGACCGCCGGAGACGGTTCGGCGTTTTTAAGGGACAAGGCGTAGAGGTTGATCGGGACGGCGGGTGCCAGCGGGCAGGCGTCCAGTCCCGAGGCCTTGGCGCCGAGGGCGGTGAAGGGGTCGACGATGGCCAGGCCTTCTCCGGCCTCGACCATGCTGCGCATCATCTGATGCGTCTGGACCCGGGTCTGAATCACCGGGGCAGGGCGCAAGCCGTGCAGTTTGGTTTCCAGCGCCGGGCTCAGCGGGTCGTGGCCCTCCAGGCCGATCATCGATTGACCGGCCAGATCCTGCAGTGAAATGTATTTCTGTTTCGGTTGCAGCCAGCCATGGGGCGCGAGCAAATGAAGTTTGCCCTGGGCAATCACCTGGCAATCGAGGTCGGTGTGATCGGGGTCGTGCAGGCTCAGCCCCAGATCGCTGTCACGCAGCAACAGGCTTCTGACGATGTCGCGGGTCGGCTGGCTCAGCAGTGTGCAAGGCACGTCGGGCAGGCGGCGGCGCAGGGCCGCGATGCTGTGTGGCAACAATTGATTGGCCAGGGGCGGGGTGCAGATGATGCGCAGCGGCGGCGCCAGGTATTGCCTGAGGCTGTTGGCCAGGCGCTGTACCGGTTCGAGTGCATCGTAGACCCGGGCAATTTCCACTTGCAGTTCCCGCGCTTCGCGGGTGGCCTGCAAGCGTCCGCGTACGCTGGCGAACAGCATGAAACCCAACTGATCCTCGGCGTCGCGCAGCAAATGCTCGACTTCGGTCACCGGCAACTGCAGCCATTCGGCGGCGGTGCCCAGGTGACCGGTCTGCAACAGCGCCTGGATCACTTCGATATGGCGTAAGCGCATGCGTGAAGTCCATGTTCAGCAGGTGGAGGAGTCAGTGGCTGAATCCTACCCCAAGTCCGCGCATATGACTTCTGCTCATAACGACGGGTTATGAAACGGCGGCGGTTTGCGGTTCGCGGGTCAGGGTAACGCCGGTTGGCACCAACAGAAATTCATTGTCGTCGACCTTGTTGACACGGTCGCCAATGGCCAGTCTGTAGGTGGTGACAGGCCCTGAACCGTCTGCCGCCGGGGTGGACTCCTGGAACTCGTGAACCGAATAAATACGGCCTTGCGCATCTCTTGCATGGAACTGACCGACGAGTACTGCTGCCATCTGCTTAGAACCTCTGGAGATAAATCACTCAATTTGCGGTTCTGTAGACCGTGGTTGGGTGGGGGAAGTTTTCCTGCAGGAAAAAAATAGTCAGGGAAGGCGTTTTCAATCACCCGCTGCTTGAATCGTCATCTATAACTACAAGCTCTTCATATCGGACAGTCGAGACATTCCCATGAGCAACGTCTATACGGTCGCCGTCGTGGTTGGCAGCTTGAGAAAGGAATCGATCAACCGCAAGGTCGCGCGGGCCCTGGCAGAACTGGCGCCGGCCAATCTCAAGCTCGACATCGTCGAGATCGGCGATCTGCCGCTCTATAACGAAGACATCGATGGTGCATCGCCGCCGGCCGCCTACAGCAGGTTCCGGCAACAGGTCAGTTCATCCGACGCGGTGTTGTTCGTGACTCCGGAATACAACCGGTCGGTGCCGGCGCCGATGAAAAACGCGATTGACGTCGGCTCTCGCCCTTATGGCAAGAGTTCGTGGAACGGTAAGCCGGGAGCCATTATCAGTGCTTCGCCGGGAGCCATCGGCGGTTTTGGTGCCAACCATCACCTGCGTCAATCCATGGTGTTTCTCAATGTCCCGCTGATGCAGCAACCGGAGGCTTATCTGGGGGGCGCCGGTTCGGCGTTCGACGAGGCGGGCAAACTGTCCGAGTCGGTCAAGCCGTTCCTGCAAAGCTTCATCAATGCCTATGGGCAATGGGTCGAACAGCACAAGAAAGTCTAATTTTCATTGGCCAGCGCTTTGTCCGGCGAAGCGCTGCATAACCGGCATTTCAGGCTGTGTTGGTCCCCTTCGCGAGCAGGCTCGCTCCCACAGGGGGCCTCGGTGGATACAAGGCTTGTGTTCAACTGAGGCTTGAATGTGGGAGCGAGCCTGCTCGCGAAGGGGCCGGTTCAGCCAACGCAAAACTCAGGCATTGCCCGGTACATTCGGCCAGAGATCCGCCACCAGAAACAAGCGCTCGGCTTCTTCCCAGTCGCCATGGGCATTTTCCGTCAGGCGCACCAGCAGTTGTGCTGGTGCCAGCGGGTCCAGGTCATTGAGCCATGCCTGCATCTGTCCTGGGTTCCAGGTCTGCTCCGCCGAATAGTGCGCCGGCGCCAGCCAGGCATGGCGTGGCAGGGGTTGCCAGCGACCGGGCGCGCTCTGGGCTACCAACGCCGGCCAATCCTTTTGATGCAGCCAGCGCCCGCGCAAATGCTGCGGATGGGCACCCGACGGCGAGGCGGCCTGCCCAGGCCACGGATACAACAAGTAGCCACCCAGCCACAAATGCGCGCTGAACACGTGGATATCCAGCGCCGCCAGCACTTCACGGCTCTCGGGGCGCGCGGAAATCGGCAACTGGTGCAGGCTCAGGTGCGCCAGTTTGCGGTCGAGTCGGTCGTGGCACCCCGGACCCAGCCACTGGGCGGTGTCATGCCCGTCGCCGGTTTGCGGGCCGAGGTACAGCTTGATCGCCAGCTCCAGATGATGCACGCCATCGCGGTCGCGCAGCAGCATGTCCAGCTCACCCAGGGTGTGGCCCTCGCGGCGAATCGGCATGTTGGCGGCAATCAGTTCAATGCCCGGTGCATGCTGCACGGCGAATTGCCAGAGGCGCTCGTAGTACAAACCCAGGCGCCGGGTCCGGGCCTGGGCCAGCCAGTGCAACAAGCCATAACTGTCTCGGTCCAACTGGTGCAGCCAATGCTCCAGCCGTTGTGGTTCCTGCACCCAGTCGCTGCCGGCCAGCGGGTGGCGCTGCGGCCACGGGGTATTGCCCAGCATGGGTGGCGCGAGGATGACCCACGCCAGGTCACGCACTTCGGGGTGGCGTAACTGATGGGGCAGGTGAAGCAAATCCGGAAATAGCATCATCTTGCGAGCATAGCCCGAAACTCGGGCACACCCTTGAAGCTGAAAGGATTTTGTCTACGGGCGGGTTTCGCCCATAATCGTGTTTTTCGCCGCCACACAGATCCCCGCAGGAGCCCCATGGAGCAATTTCGCAATATCGGCATCATCGGTCGCCTGGGCAGTTCCCAGGTGCTGGATACCGTCCGCCGACTGAAACGGTTTCTGCTCGATCGTCACCTGCACGTGATCCTCGAAGACACCATCGCCGAAGTGCTGCCAGGGCACGGCCTGCAAACCTCGTCGCGCAAGATGCTCGGCGAAGTCTGCGACATGGTCATCGTGGTCGGTGGTGACGGCAGTCTGCTCGGTGCCGCCCGGGCGCTGGCCAAGCACAATATTCCGGTGCTCGGCATCAACCGAGGCAGCCTGGGTTTCCTCACCGATATCCGCCCCGACGAACTGGAAACCAAGGTCGCCGAAGTGCTCGATGGCCACTATCTGGTGGAAAACCGCTTTCTCCTGCAAGCCGAAGTCCGCCGCCATGGCGAGGCCATCGGCCAGGGCGATGCCTTGAACGATGTGGTGCTGCACCCCGGCAAATCCACGCGAATGATCGAATTCGAGCTGTACATCGATGGCCAGTTCGTTTGCAGCCAGAAGGCCGACGGCCTGATCGTCGCGACGCCGACCGGCTCCACCGCCTACGCGCTGTCTGCCGGCGGGCCGATCATGCATCCCAAGCTCGACGCTATTGTGATTGTGCCGATGTACCCCCATACCTTGTCGGGCAGGCCGATTGTGGTCGATGGCAACAGTGAGCTGAAAATCGTCGTGTCCAAGGATATGCAGATTTACCCGCAAGTCTCGTGTGACGGGCAGAACCACTTCACCTGTGCGCCCGGCGACACCATTACCGTGAGCAAGAAAGCCCAGAAACTGCGGCTGATTCACCCGCTGGACCACAACTACTATGAAGTCTGCCGGACCAAGCTCGGCTGGGGCAGCAAGTTGGGGGGTGGAGGCGACTGATGCTCGATCCCGCGCGTAGCTACGACCTGATCGGTGACGTGCACGGTTGCGCTCTGACCCTGGAGCACTTGCTCGACCGACTTGGTTATCACAAACAGGCTGGTGTCTGGCGCCATGCCTCGCGCATGGCGGTGTTCGTCGGCGATATCATCGACCGCGGCCCACGGATTCGCGAGGCACTGCACATCGTCCACGACATGGTCGAGGCCGGTCAGGCGCTGTGCATCATGGGCAATCACGAGTTCAATGCACTGGGCTGGAGCACGCCGGCACTGCCCGGCAGCGGCAAGCAGTTCGTTCGCGAGCACACGCCGCGCCATGCCCGCCTGCTGCACGAAACCCTGACTCAGTTCGAACGCCATCCGGCTGACTGGCACGACTTCCAGCAATGGTTCTATGAGTTACCGTTGTTCGTCGATGCCGGGCGTTTTCGCGTGGTCCATGCCTGTTGGGATGCCGGGCTGATCGAGCCGCTGCGGGCGCTGTTCCCCGACGGTTGCATCGACGAGCCTTTTCTTCAGGCGTCGGCGCAATCGGGTTCGTTTGCCTGCACCGTGTTCGACCGGTTGCTGCGCGGCACGGACATGCGCTTGCCCCATGGCCTGACCATGACCAGCGGCGATGGCCTGGTGCGTTCGTTCTTCCGCACCAAGTTCTGGGAGGACGATCCGAAAACCTACGGGGACATCGTGTTCCAGCCCGATGCGCTACCGGAGCCCGTGGCCCAGACGCCACTGACTTCCACCGAAAAGAACAGTTTGCTGCGTTATGGCATCGAAGAACCGCTGTTGTTCGTCGGTCATTACTGGCGCAGCGGCAAACCGGCACCGATTCGGCCGAACCTGGCCTGCCTGGATTACAGCGCGGTGCTGTACGGCAAACTGGTTGCCTATCGCCTGGACCAGGAAGCCCGCCTGGATCCGAATAAATTCGTCTGGGTCGATGTCGAGCGGCCGGAGGTGCTGCAATGAGTGCTGTAGCGGTATTGCGTCTGCCTTTGGCGGTTGACTTGAGCGGGTTCGTCAAGCTGCTCAAACGCATGCAGGTGCCCCATCGCGTCAGTGAAGAGGCTGGCGAGCAGGTGCTGTGGGTGCCGCAGAACATCAGCGAAGATGTGCGTGCGCTGTACGAACGTTTTCCGGCGGGCGACCCCGATCAGCAACTGGACATCCCGCCGGTGCAAACCGTCAAGCGTCCGGGCTTCGTCGAGCAGTTGAAATACGCCAGGGCCACTGCGCTGGTATTGTTGCTGAGCATCATCGTCGGTGCGCTCACGCTGCTGGGCGACAACCTTGAAACGATGCGCTGGCTGACCTTCCTCGAATTCCGCGTAGTCGGCGAATACATCCACTTCACGCCGCTGGCCGACAGCCTGGCGGCGGGGCAGTGGTGGCGCCTGTTTACGCCGATGCTGATCCACTTCGGCATCCTGCACCTGGCGATGAACGGCATGTGGTACTGGGAATTGGGGCGGCGCATCGAGTCGCGCCAGGGCAGTATCAACCTGATCGGCCTGACCCTGCTGTTCAGCCTGGTGTCCAACTACGCCCAATACTATTTCAGCGGCCCGACCCTGTTCGGCGGGTTGTCCGGCGTGCTGTACGGCCTGCTCGGGCATTGCTGGATCTTCCAGTTGCTGGCGCCGAACCCGGCTTATCGCCTGCCCCGTGGCGTACTGGTGATGATGCTGGTGTGGTTGCTGCTGTGCCTGTCCGGGCTGGTCTCGATGATCGGCTTCGGCGAGATCGCCAACGCAGCCCACGTCAGCGGGTTACTCATCGGATGCTTCAGCGGTTTGTTGGGCGGTTTGTATAACCACCGTAAACTGGCCGCCTAATTCAGAACATGCAATAAAGAGACGGAGACCCAATGTCCTCTTTTAACGAAATGATCAAGAACATCACCCCCGATATCTACCAGAGCCTGAAACTGGCGGTGGAAATCGGCAAATGGTCCGACGGTGGCAAGCTCACCGCCGAACAACGGGAACTGTCGTTGCAGGCGATGATCGCCTGGGAAATCCAGAATCTGCCCGAGGAAGAGCGTACTGGCTACATGGGGCCGCAGGAGTGCGCCTCCAAGTCGATTGAAGTGCCCAACATCCTGTTCAAGTCGGATGCCATCCATTGATCGAGATTGGTCGCGGTGCAATCAGCAAAATGTCGGCGCGCCTTGACGGGTCGAACGTGCAATACGCTTTCCGTCTGGGCGAAACCGAAGTCCCGGTCAATCCGTTGATCGGCACCACGGTTCGCCTGGAATACCTGGGTGCGATTCACTGCATCCATTGCGGTCGCAAGACCAAGACCAGTTTCAGCCAGGGCTACTGCTACCCGTGCATGACCAGACTGGCCCAGTGCGACGTGTGCATCATGAGCCCGGAGCGCTGCCACTTCGAGGCCGGCACTTGCCGCGAGCCTGAATGGGGCGAGAAGTTCTGCATGACCGATCATGTGGTGTACCTGGCCAACTCGTCGGGGGTGAAGGTCGGGATTACCCGAGCCACCCAATTGCCGACCCGCTGGCTCGACCAGGGTGCGAGCCAGGCCTTGCCGATCATGCGTGTATCGACCCGGCAGCAGTCCGGTTTCGTCGAGGATCTGTTTCGCAGCCAGGTGGCCGACAAGACCAACTGGCGTGCCTTGCTCAAGGGCGATGCGGCGGCAGTGAACCTGGCCGAGGTTCGCGATCAACTGTTCGACAGCTGCGCCGAAGGTTTGCAAGGGTTGCAGCAACGCTTCGGCTTGCAGGCGATCCAGGCGCTTACCGATGTCGAACCGCTGGAAATCCGCTACCCGGTCGAGCGGTATCCGGCGAAAATCGTCAGCTTCAACCTGGACAAGAACCCGATTGCCGAAGGCACGCTGATGGGGGTCAAGGGCCAATACCTGATCTTCGACACCGGCGTGATCAACATTCGTAAATACACGGCTTACCAGCTCGCCGTGCATCAGTAAGGACTCCAGCATGCGCACCGAACAACCGAAGATGATTTACCTGAAGGACTATCAGGCGCCCGAGTACCTGATCGACGAAACACACCTGACCTTCGAGTTGTACGAGGACCACAGCCTGGTCCATGCGCAACTGGTGATGCGCCGCAACCCCGAGCGAGGCCCGGGCCTGCCGCCGCTGGTGCTGGATGGCCAGCAGTTGGAACTGCTGTCGGTGACGCTGGCCGATCAGGCGCTTTCCGCTGCGCAGTACCAGCTGACCGAGAATCACCTGACCCTGCACCCGACCAGCACCACCTTCACGGTCGACACCAGCGTCAGGATTCACCCGGAAACCAACACCGCGCTGGAAGGCCTGTACAAGTCCGGCACAATGTTCTGCACCCAATGCGAAGCCGAAGGCTTCCGCAAGATTACCTATTACCTCGACCGCCCGGACGTGATGAGCACGTTTACGACCACGGTGGTCGCCGAGCAGCACAGCTATCCGGTGCTGCTGTCCAACGGCAACCCGATTGCCTCTGGTCCTGGGGAAGACGGCCGACACTGGGCGACCTGGGAAGACCCGTTCAAGAAGCCGGCCTATCTGTTTGCGCTGGTGGCCGGTGACCTGTGGTGCGTCGAAGACAGCTTCACCACCCTGAGCGAGCGCAACGTGGCGCTGCGCATTTACGTCGAGCCGGAAAACATCGACAAGTGCCAGCACGCCATGAACAGCCTGAAGAAATCCATGCGCTGGGACGAAGAGGTCTACGGTCGCGAGTACGACCTCGACATCTTCATGATCGTTGCCGTGAACGATTTCAACATGGGCGCCATGGAGAACAAGGGTCTCAACATCTTCAACTCCAGCGCCGTACTGGCCAGGGCGGAAACCGCCACCGACGCCGCGCACCAGCGGGTCGAGGCGATCGTCGCCCACGAATACTTCCACAACTGGTCGGGCAACCGCGTGACTTGCCGCGACTGGTTCCAGCTGTCGCTCAAGGAAGGCTTCACCGTATTCCGCGATGCCGGTTTCTCCTCGGACATGAACTCGGCGACGGTCAAGCGCATCCAGGACGTCGCGTACCTGCGCACGCACCAATTCGCCGAAGATGCAGGTCCCATGGCCCACGCCGTGCGCCCGGACAGCTTCATCGAGATTTCCAACTTCTACACCCTGACCGTGTATGAAAAGGGCTCGGAAGTGGTCGGCATGATCCACACCTTGCTCGGTGCCGAAGGTTTCCGCAAAGGCAGCGACCTGTACTTCGAGCGCCACGACGGCCAGGCCGTGACTTGCGATGACTTCATCAAGGCCATGGAAGACGCCAATGGCGTTGACCTGACCCAGTTCAAGCGCTGGTACAGCCAGGCTGGCACACCGCGCCTGGCGGTGAGCGAGTCGTACGACGCCGCGGCGAAAACCTACAGCCTGACCTTCCGCCAGAGCTGCCCGGAAACCCCGGACAAGGTGCAGAAACTGCCGTTCGTGATCCCGGTCGAACTGGGGCTGCTGGATTCCAAAGGGGCGGCGATTGCCCTGCGTCTGTCCGGTGAAGCCTCGGCGCAAGGCGTCTCGCGGGTCGTTTCCGTGACCGAAGCCGAGCAGACCTTCACCTTCGTCGACATCGCCGAACAACCGCTGCCGTCGTTGCTGCGTGGCTTCTCGGCACCGGTGAAACTGAGCTTCCCGTACAACCGCGACCAGTTGATGTTCCTGATGCAGCACGACAGCGACGGCTTCAACCGCTGGGATGCTGGTCAGCAACTGTCGGTGCAGGTGCTGCAAGAGCTGATTGCCCAACAGCAGAAGGGCGAGGCGTTGGTACTCGATCAGCGTCTGGTATCGGCATTGCGCACGGTGCTGTCGGATGAGTCGCTGGACCAGGCGATGGTCGCCGAAATGCTCTCGCTGCCAAGCGAGGCGTACCTGACCGAAATCAGCGAAGTGGCGGATGTCGATGCCATTCACACCGCCCGCGAGTTTGCCCGCAAGCAACTGGCTGACGCGTTGTTCGACGGCCTGTGGTTGCGTTATCAGGCCAATCGCGACCTGTCCAAACAAACGCCATATGTGGCTGAAGCCGAACATTTTGCTCGCCGTGCGTTGCAGAACATCGCGTTGTCGTACCTGATGCTCAGCGGCAAGCCGGAAGTTCTGGCGGCAACCCTGGAGCAGTTCGATGCATGCGACAACATGACCGAGCGCCTGACCGCGCTCGCCGTGCTGGTCAATTCACCGTTCGAAGCCGAGAAGGCCAAGGCACTGGCCAGCTTCGCCGAGCACTTCAAGGACAACCCGCTGGTCATGGACCAGTGGTTCAGCGTCCAGGCCGGCAGTGTGCTGCCGGGTGGGCTGGCGCGGGTGAAGGCGTTGATGCAGCACCCCGCGTTCAACATCAAGAACCCGAACAAGGTGCGGGCACTGATTGGTGCGTTTGCCGGGCAGAACCTGATCAACTTCCATGCCGCCGATGGTTCCGGGTATCGCTTCCTGGCCGATCTGGTGATCGAGTTGAATGGCTTCAATCCGCAGATCGCTTCTCGCCAGTTGGCGCCTTTGACTCGCTGGCGCAAGTACGACAGCGCTCGTCAGGCTTTGATGAAAGGGGAGCTGGAGCGGATTCGGGCTTCGGGGCAGTTGTCCAGTGATGTGTTTGAGGTGGTCAGCAAGAGTTTGGCTTGATCCTGGCTTTTGAACTTGGCGGCCTTCGGGCCGGCCAGGTCGTTTGGGGATTGAGTACATATCCGTTTTTGCGGTAACGGCGGCTGGCGGTTTCGCCTTTACGGTCCCTCGCTCAGAGGGGACGCGACCCTGCCTCTGCGCTGCTCTTCTGTAGGAGCGAGCATGCTCGCGAAAAACACCAGCACAACGCGGGCATTCAGGCAGCAAGCGTTATCGTTGACGTCCCTCGCGAGCATGCTCGCTCCTACAGGGAAACGAGCCTCGCAGGCCGAGCACTGGCGAGGGTGCACGTTTGAAAAAAGGGACTCGCTTTAAGAGCGAATCCGTCAGCCGCGGTTACCGTAGCAACGGATCTGTACACCAAACACGTAATCACCCCACCTGATACCCAACCATCCAGAACAAGCCCCCCATCGCCCCTCCGGTTAACAAAACATAACGTGGCGTCGATTGTCAGACATTAAAAAACACCGATAGGATAGGCCAGCTTCCGAAGGGGCTCTGGATTGCGGGTTTCAGGACTATGCTCTGGAACAGCCGGTCCAGACACGCACCCTTGCGGCGCCCAGCAAGGTTTAACGACCTAACAATAATAATGGGGGAAGGTCTATGAGTGAGCCTGTCATGGGTGTGGGTATCTGCCGCCCGCCGGCATTGCGCAAATTCGCGTTGCTGGCCACAGCGCTCTCGCTGTTGGGCTCTGCCATGCTGTCGGCACCTGCGTTGGCCGCGGCGGCGCCAGCATCCGACGTTGTTTATTCCATTGAATCTGCCAAGGCTTCCAAAAGCCTGATGCTCGATGTCGTCCACGCCGGCAAGCGCCTGGTGGCGGTCGGGGATCGTGGGCACATCCTGTATTCCGATGACCAGGGCGCTACCTGGACCCAGGCCAAGGTGCCGACCCGGGCCTTGCTGACGTCGGTGTTTTTCGTCGACGACAAGCACGGCTGGGCAGTTGGTCATGACGCACAGATCCTCGCCAGCGAGGACGGCGGCAGCACCTGGGCCAAACAGTTCGAAGACCTGAAACGCGAATCGCCGCTGCTCGATGTCTGGTTCAAGGACGTCGACACGGGCTTTGCCGTGGGCGCCTATGGCTCGCTGATGGAAACCAGCGACGGCGGCAAGCACTGGGAAGATGCCAGCGACCGCCTCGATAACGAAGACCAGTACCACCTGAACGCGATTGCCGCGGTCAAGGACGCCGGGCTGTTCGTTGTCGGCGAGCAGGGCAGCATGTTCCGCTCCGCCGACTGGGGCCAGACCTGGGAAAAACTCGAAGGTCCGTACGAAGGCTCGCTGTTTGGCGTGATCGGCACGGCACAGCCCAATACGCTGCTGGCCTACGGTCTGCGCGGCAACCTCTATCGTTCCACCGACTTCGGCAGTACCTGGGAGCAGGTCGAGCTCAAGGCTGAACGTGGCGACCTGGAGTTCGGCTTGTCCGGTGGCACGCTGCTCGACGATGGTTCGATCGTGATCGTCGGCAACGGCGGTTCGGTGATCCGCAGCAGCGACAATGGCGAAACCTTCAAGGTGGTCAACCGTCCGGACCGTATTTCGGTCTCGGCGGTGACGGCGGCAGGCAATGGCAATCTGGTTCTGGCCGGGCAGGGTGGCGTTCGCGTCACCTCGTCGAGCGGCACTGAGCTTGGCAAATAAAAGCGGGCAAATGAGCCGGGTCAATAATAAGAAGGCGGGGCTATGACTTCCTTGAGTACTCATCACCAGGACAAGGCGACGTTCCTCGAGCGCCTGATCTTCAACAACCGCCCGGCAGTGATCACGATCTGCCTGCTGGTCAGTATCTTCCTGTTCTGGCAGGCGACGCTGATTCGTCCGTCCACCAGTTTCGAAAAAATGATCCCGCTGGAGCATCCCTTCATCCAGAAGATGATGGAGCACCGCAACGATCTGGCGAACCTGGGCAACACCGTGCGGATCTCGGTGGAAGCCACCGATGGCGACATATTCTCCAAGGAGTACATGGAGACCCTGCGCCAGATCAACGACGAAGTGTTCTACATCTCCGGTGTCGACCGTTCCGGCCTCAAGTCGCTGTGGAGCCCGAGCGTGCGCTGGACCGAAGTGACGGAAGAGGGCTTCGCCGGCGGTGAGGTGATCCCGCAAAGCTACAACGGCTCCCAGGCCAGCCTCGATTTGCTGCGCAACAACGTGCTCAAGTCCGGTCAGGTCGGGCGCCTGGTGTCCAACGACTTCAAGTCGAGCATCGTCGATATCCCATTGCTGGAGTCCTACCCGGACCCGCAAGACCAGGGCAAGCTGCTGGCGCTGGACTATCGCCAGTTCTCCCACGAGCTTGAAGACAAGATCCGCACCAAGTTCGAAACACAGAACCCGAATGTGAAAATCCACATCGTCGGATTCGCCAAGAAAGTCGGTGACCTGATCGACGGCCTGGTGATGGTGGTGATGTTCTTCGGCATTGCCTTTGTCATCACCCTGATCCTCCTGCTGTGGTTCACCAACTGCCTGCGCAGTACCGTCGCGGTGTTGAGCACGACGCTGGTGGCGGTGATCTGGCAACTGGGCTTGATGCACTTCTTCGGTTTCGGGCTCGATCCTTACTCGATGCTGGTACCGTTCCTGATCTTCGCCATCGGTATTTCCCACGGTGTGCAGAAAATCAACGGGATCGCCCTGCAATCGAGCGAGGCGGACAACGCCTTGACGGCGGCGCGTCGCACTTTCCGTCAATTGTTCCTGCCGGGGATGATCGCGATCCTCGCCGATGCCGTGGGTTTCATCACGCTGCTGATCATTGATATCGGCGTGATTCGTGAGCTGGCCATCGGTGCGTCCATCGGTGTGGCGGTGATCGTGTTCACCAACCTGATCCTGCTGCCAGTGGCGATTTCCTATGTCGGCATCAGCAAGCGTGCCGTGGCCCGCAGCAAGAAAGATGCAACCCGTGAACATCCGTTCTGGCGCCTGCTGGCGAACTTCGCCAGCGCCAAGGTTGCACCGGTTTCCATTCTGCTGGCGCTGATCGCCTTTGGCGGCGGCCTCTGGTACAGCCAGAACCTGAAGATCGGCGACCTCGACCAGGGTGCCCCGGAGCTGCGTCCGGACTCGCGCTACAACAAGGACAACAACTTCATCATCAACAACTACTCGACCAGTTCCGATGTGCTGGTGGTGATGGTCAAGACCAGGTCCGAGGGGTGCTCGCGCTACGAAGCCATGGCGCCGATCGACGAGTTGATGTGGAAGATGCAGAACACCGAGGGCGTGCAGTCGGCGATATCCCTGGTGACGGTGTCCAAGCAAATGATCAAGGGCATGAACGAGGGCAACCTGAAATGGGAAACCCTGTCGCGTAACCCTGATGTGCTGAACAACTCCATCGCCCGCGCTGACGGCCTGTACAACAACAGCTGCTCCCTGGCGCCGGTGCTGGTGTTCCTCAACGATCACAAGGCCGAGACCCTGGATCGCGCGGCGCATGCGGTGCAGGAGTTCGCCAGGGAAAACAACAAGGAAGGCCTGGAGTTCATCCTCGCTGCCGGTAACGCCGGGATCGAAGCCGCCACCAACGAAGTGATCAAGAAGTCCGAGCTGACCATCCTGATCCTGGTGTACATCTGCGTCGCGGTGATGTGCATGATCACCTTCCGCTCGTGGGCGGCGACCTTGTGCATCGTGCTGCCGCTGGTGCTGACATCGGTACTTGGCAACGCCCTGATGGCCTTCATGGGCATTGGCGTGAAAGTGGCGACCCTGCCGGTCGTGGCACTTGGCGTGGGGATTGGCGTGGACTACGGCATCTACATCTACAGTCGTCTGGAAAGCTTCCTGCGTGCCGGCCTGCCGCTGCAAGAGGCGTACTACCAGACCCTGAAGTCCACCGGCAAGGCGGTACTGTTTACCGGTCTGTGCCTGGCCATCGGTGTGTGCACCTGGATCTTCTCGGCCATCAAGTTCCAGGCCGACATGGGGCTGATGCTGACCTTCATGCTGTTGTGGAACATGTTCGGTGCGCTGTGGCTGTTGCCGGCACTGGCACGGTTCCTGATCAAGCCGGAGAAGTTGGCGGGGCAGAAGGGCAATTCGTTGTTCGCCCACTGATAGACCGCTAGAACAACAAAGCCGCAACTCGGGTTGCGGCTTTTTTTATACCTCGAATTTCACTCCAACCCTTTGTGGGAGCGAGCCTGCTCGCGAAAGCGGAGTGTCAGTCGACAGGGATTTGGCTGGCAGACCGCATTCGCGAGCAGGCTCGCTCCCACATGGGGTGTTCAAAGGTCAGGAAGGATCGCTGCCCAGCACCACATTCAGCGCACTGCGCGCATCATCGAGTTGCACCAGGGTCGCATGTCGTGCGCCCAGGGCGTCGCGGTTTTCGATGGCGGTCAGGATCGCCTTGTGCCGGGGCAGCGCCAGTTCGTGCAGGTTCGGCCGCTGGTTCGAGTGCTTCAAGGCTTCGGCGATGGCCACCGAGAGCATGTTGCACAGGTTGGCGAGCAAATCGTTGTGCGTTGCATCGGCAATGCGACTGTGGAAATCCAGGTCCGGCTGCAATAGCGCCTCCGGCGTCGGGGCGGCTTCCATGCGCTGGTAGGCTTCACCAATGGAGGCAATATCCGCCTCAGTGGCGAATTGCGCGGCGAGGGCGGCTGCGGCCGGTTCGATGATGCTGCGTACGCTGGTCAGCAGGTCGAAAAACTGATTCTGCGGACTGCTTTGCATCAACCAGTGCAGCACGTCCGGGTCGAGCATGTGCCAGTCCTTTCGCGGCTTGACCACAGTGCCGACCCGCGGACGGGAGTACACCAGGCCCTTGGCAACCAGTACCCGGGTGGCTTCGCGCAGCACCGGCCGGCTGACCGCATATTCTTCGCACAACAGCGCTTCGGCAGGCAGTTTGTCGTCTGGCAGGAAGCGTCCCGAGACGATCTGCATGCCCAGTTCCTGGACGATGCGCGAGTGCATGCTTTTGCGGTCGGAGGGTTTGCGGTAATCCATGGGAAACGACGCGATCCTGTGCGAATAGGTGTCGCGCATGATAGCAGGCGCGACACAATCTTGAGGCAGGTGCAAAACAATTGTGGGAGCGGGCTTGCTCGCGAAGGCGGAGTGTCAGTCAACATGGATGTTGAATGCCAGGCCGCCTTCGCGAGCAAGCTCGCTCCCACAGTGATTTACGGTGTGAGTCAGTGAGAATGGCGCGGCACTTCAGCTCCACGGCAGCCGACCAGGAAGTCGAAGTCGCAACCCTGGTCCGCTTGCAATACATGGTCGATGTACAACTGGCGATAACCCCCCGCCAACAATGGTCGGGGTGGCTGCAGGTCGGCCATGCGCGCCGCCAGTTCGGCGTCCGGGATGTCCAGGTGCAAGCGGCCGCTGGCACAATCGAGTTCGATCCAGTCACCTTCTTTCACGGCCGCCAACGGCCCGCCGGCGGCGGCTTCAGGGGCGACGTGCAGGACAACGGTGCCGTAGGCCGTTCCGCTCATGCGCGCATCGGAAATGCGCACCATGTCGGTCACGCCCTGGGCCAGCAGTTTGGCCGGCAGGCCCATGTTGCCGACTTCGGCCATGCCTGGATAACCCTTCGGCCCGCAGTTTTTCATCACCAGGATCGAGTTGGCATCCACATCCAGTTCCGGGTCGTTGATCCGGGCCTTGTACATGTCGAAGTTCTCGAACACCACCGCACGGCCGCGATGTTGCATCAACTCAGGTGTAGCGGCGGAAGGCTTGAGCACCGCCCCCAGTGGTGCCAGGTTGCCGCGTAACACGCAGATACCGCCATCGGCGCGGATCGGGTTGTCGAGGGTACGGATCACCTCGTCCTCGCCATAGATCGGCGCGTCCCTGGTGTTCTCGCCGATGGACTTGCCGTTGACGGTCAGGGCGTTCGGGTTCGGGATCAGGTCGGCTTCACCGAGGCGGCGCAGCACCGCCGGCAAGCCGCCGGCGTAATAGAACTCTTCCATCAGGAAGCGCCCCGACGGTTGCAGGTCGACAATGGTCGGCATGCCGCGACCGATGCGGGTCCAGTCATCCAGGTCCAGCTCCACGCCAATGCGCCCGGCGATGGCTTTCAGGTGGATCACCGCGTTGGTCGAGCCGCCGATGGCGGCGTTGACGCGAATGGCGTTTTCGAAGGCTTCCCTGGTGAGGATCTTCGACAGCTTCAGGTCTTCACGCACCATCTCCACGGCGCGCATGCCGGACATGTGTGCCAGCACATAGCGGCGCGCGTCCACGGCCGGGATCGCCGCGTTGTGGGGCAGGGAAGTGCCGAGCGCTTCAGCCATGCAGGCCATGGTCGAGGCGGTGCCCATGGTGTTGCAGGTACCGGCCGAGCGGGACATGCCGCCCTCGGCCGCGAGGAAGTCATCGATGCTGATGGTGCCGGCCTTGACCTGCTCGCTGAGCTGCCAGACCACGGTGCCGGAGCCGATGTCCTTGCCCTTGTGCTTGCCGTTGAGCATCGGCCCGCCGGTGACGACGATCGCCGGAACATCGCAACTGGCGGCGCCCATCAGAAGCGCGGGAGTGGTTTTGTCGCAACCGGTCAGCAGCACCACGCCATCGATCGGGTTGCCGCGAATGGCTTCTTCAACGTCCATGCTCGCCAGGTTGCGGGTGAGCATGGCGGTAGGGCGCAGGTTCGACTCGCCGTTGGAGAACACCGGAAACTCTACCGGGAAGCCGCCAGCCTCGATCACGCCGCGTTTGACGTGCTCGGCAATCTGGCGGAAATGCGCGTTGCACGGGGTCAGTTCCGACCAGGTGTTGCAAATGCCGATGATCGGCTTGCCATGGAACTGGTGGTCGGCGATGCCCTGATTCTTCATCCAGCTGCGGTACATGAAACCGTTCTTGTCGGCGGTGCCAAACCATTGGGCGGAGCGCAGGGTGGGTTTCTTATCAGACATGATCGATTCTCTTATTGTATGACTATTTTGTTCGAGGTGAGGCGTAACATAAGCGCAAATTGCAACGTTTGGAAGTGTTGCTGGATAAATAGTATTACTATATAGTCGGCTCAAACGGAGGGATGGCCCTAGCGAAAGTTTCGCGAGAGGCGGCCCCCGAGGTTCCATAACAACAACAATCGGAGACCGATCTCATGAGCCAGGAACTGCGGCTTATCCGTCGCATCACGCTGAAACTGATTCCCTTCCTGATCCTGCTGTACCTGATTGCCTACGTGGACCGTTCCGCGGTGGGCTTCGCCAAATTGCACATGGGCGCAGACATCGGCCTGGGCGATGCCGCCTACGGTCTCGGTGCCGGGCTGTTCTTCATTGGCTACTTCCTGCTGGAAATCCCCAGCAACCTGATGCTCGACCGCTTCGGCGCACGGCGCTGGTTCGCACGGATCATGATCACCTGGGGCGCCATCACCATCGGCATGGCCTTCGTCCAGGGGCCGAACAGCTTCTATGTCATGCGCTTTTTGCTCGGCGCCGCCGAGGCCGGGTTCTTCCCGGGCGTTCTGTACTACATCACCCAATGGTTCCCGGTGCGCCATCGCGGCAAGATCCTCGGGCTGTTCATCCTGTCCCAACCCATCGCGATGATGGTCACCGGCCCGGTGTCCGGTGGCTTGCTGGGCATGGACGGCGTGTTGGGGCTGCACGGCTGGCAGTGGCTGTTCATTGTCATTGGCAGTCCGGCGATCCTGCTGACCTGGCCGGTACTGCGCTGGTTGCCAGACGGTCCGCAACAGGTGAAGTGGATGGACCAGGCGGAAAAGGACTGGCTCAGTGGCGAGCTGAAAAAGGATCTGGACGCCTATGGCCAGACCCGTCATGGCAATCCGTTGCACGCCCTCAAGGACAAGCGTGTCCTGCTGCTGGCGCTGTTCTACCTGCCTGTGACCCTGAGCATCTACGGCCTGGGTTTGTGGCTGCCGACCTTGATCAAACAGTTCGGCGGCAGCGACCTGGTGACCGGTTTTGTCTCAGCGGTGCCGTACATCTTCGGGATCATCGGCCTGCTGATCATTCCACGCAGTTCCGACCGATTGAATGACCGCTACGGCCACCTCGCCGTGCTTTACGTGCTGGGTGCGATTGGCCTGTTTCTCAGCGCCTGGCTGTCGGTACCGCTGCTGCAACTGGCGGCGCTGTGCCTGGTGGCGTTCGCACTGTTTTCCTGCACGGCGGTGTTCTGGACCTTGCCGGGCCGCTTCTTTGCCGGCGCCAGTGCGGCGGCGGGGATCGCCTTGATCAACTCGGTGGGCAACCTCGGTGGCTACCTCGGCCCGTTCGTGATCGGCGCACTCAAGGAATACACCGGCAACCTGGCTTCGGGGTTGTACTTCCTGTCTTGCGTGATGGTGTTCGGGCTGATTCTGACTGGCGTCGTCTATCGCCTGCTGGAGCGCAAGCACGTGTTGCCGGCAAATGAGTTTGCGGCGAGTGCGCGTGGGGTGTCCCGTACCTGAATCCAAGGGTCACCCCGGATCAACTGTGGGAGCAAGCCCGCTCGCGAATGCGATTGAACATTCAACACTGATGTTGGCTGGTACACCGCTTTCGCGAGCAGGCTCGCTCCCACAGGAGATCTGCGGTGATTTCAAGTTTTGCTTAAAGGAGAAATTTCATGCGTTTGGTTCAGTTCGAATTGAGTAACGGCGAACGCCGTGTTGGAGTTGTCGAAGCAGGCCTGGTCCGTGAAGTGCAGGACGTGCGCACCGTTCGCGATCTGGCGCTGGCCGCCATCGAGGCGGGGGCAAGCCTTGAGCAACAGGTGCAGGGTTTCGGCCTGGGCATCAGTCACGACTATGCCGAACTGTTGACGCAACGGCGCATCCTGCCACCGCTGGATCATCCGGACCCGGCGCACATGCTGGTCAGCGGCACGGGCCTGACCCATCTGGGCAGCGCGTCGGCCCGGGACAAGATGCACCAGCAAAGTGGCGACGAAACCGCGATGACTGACACCATGCGCATCTTCAAATGGGGTGTGGAGGGGGGCAAGCCGGCGGCGGATGAAGCCGGTGTGCAACCGGAATGGTTCTATAAAGGCGATGGCAGCATCGTCGTCAGACCAGGCCAGCCGTTTGCGCTGCCGCCGTTTGCCGAAGATGCCGGCGAAGAACCGGAGATCGCTGGCCTGTACGTGGTCGGTCACGATGGCAAGCCGTACCGACTGGGCTTTGCCGTGGGCAACGAATTCTCCGATCACGTCATGGAGCGCAAGAACTACCTGTATCTGGCTCACTCGAAACTGCGCAGTTGCAGCTACGGCCCGGAATTGCGAATCGGCGAACTGCCGCAGCATCTGGCCGGTACCAGCCGCATCCTGCGCGACGGCGAAGTGTTGTGGCAGAACGAGTTCCTCAGTGGCGAGGCGAACATGTGCCACAGCCTCGCCAACCTGGAGTTCCATCATTTCAAGTACAGCCAGTTCCTGCGCCCGGGGGATGTGCACATCCACTTTTTCGGTACCGCGACCCTGTCCTTCGCCGATGGCATTCGCACCCAACCGGGGGATGTGTTCGAGATCACCCAGGCCGAATTCGGCGCGCCATTGATCAACGGCATCGCACCGGTCGCAGCGTCTTTCCAACCCGGCAGCGTCGGCACACTGTGAGGCATTACCCATGATCCGGATTCTTGGTCACAACTATATCGGCGGCCAGCGCAGCGCCGCTGGCAGCGTCAAGTTGCAGAGTGTCGATGCGACGTCGGGCGAGGCCTTGCCCCACGATTTTTCCCAGGCGACAGTGCAGGAAGTCGATGCGGCGGCCAGCGCGGCAGCGGCCGCTTATCCGACCTATCGCAACCTGAGCGCAGAGCGGCGGGCGCAGTTTCTCGATGCCATTGCCGATGAGCTGGATGCCCTCGGTGATGATTTTGTCGCTGTGGTCTGCCGCGAAACGGCGTTGCCCGCAGGGCGGATTCAAGGCGAGCGTGGACGTACCAGCGGGCAGATGCGCCTGTTTGCCCACGTGTTGCGGCGTGGTGATTTCTACGGCGCGCGAATCGACCGGGCATTGCCTGAGCGTCAGCCGTTACCGCGCCCGGATTTGCGTCAGTACCGCATCGGCCTGGGACCTGTGGCGGTGTTTGGCGCCAGCAACTTCCCGTTGGCGTTCTCCACGGCCGGCGGCGACACCGCGTCGGCGCTCGCCGCCGGGTGCCCGGTGGTGTTCAAGGCCCACAGCGGACACATGGCCACGGCCGAGCAAGTGGCCGATGCAATCATTCGCGCAGCCGAAAAAACCGCGATGCCGGCCGGTGTATTCAACATGATCTATGGTGGTGGCGTCGGCGCAGCACTGGTCAAGCATCCGGCCATTCAGGCCGTGGGTTTCACCGGTTCGCTCAAGGGCGGTCGAGCCTTGTGCGACATGGCCGCGGCCCGTGCGCAGCCGATACCGGTGTTCGCCGAGATGTCGAGCATCAACCCGGTGATCGTCTTGCCGCAGGCGTTGCAGGTGCGGGCCGAGACGGTCGCTCGGGATTTGACGGCGTCGGTGGTACAGGGCTGCGGACAGTTCTGCACCAATCCCGGTTTGGTCATCGGCATTCGCTCGCCGTCATTCAGCGCCTTTGTACAGCAAGTGGCCGGGTTGATGGCAGATCAGCCGGCGCAAACCATGCTCAACGCCGGCACCTTGAGCAGTTATGGCCAGGGTTTGCAAAAGCTCCTCGCGCATCCGGGCATCAAGCACCTGGCCGGGAATGCGCAGCAGGGCAATCAGGCACAGCCGCAGCTGTTCAAGGCCGAGGCGGGCTTGTTGATCGACGGCGATGAGGTGCTGCAAGAGGAGGTGTTCGGTCCGGCCACGGTGGTGATTGAAGTGGATGACCATGCACAGCTCACGGCCGCCTTGAGCGGCCTGCGCGGCCAGTTGACCGCCACCCTCGTTGGCGAGCCGGAGGACTTCGAGCAGTTCGCCGGGCTGACGGCGTTGCTGGAACAGAAGGTCGGGCGGATCCTGCTCAATGGCTATCCGACTGGCGTGGAGGTCTGCGATTCGATGGTCCATGGCGGGCCTTACCCGGCAACGTCCGATGCGCGCGGTACCTCGGTCGGCACCCTGGCCATCGACCGCTTCCTGCGCCCGGTGTGTTTCCAGAACTACCCCGACAGTCTGTTGCCGGACGCACTGAAAAACGCCAACCCGCTGCGCATCCAGCGCCTGGTGGACGGCAAGCCGTCGCGCGACGCGCTCTAACCGCGACCCACACACACTGTAGGAGCGAGCATGCTCGCGATGGTCGTCAACGATAACGCCGGGCATCTGATTCCCCGCGGCGCTCTTGCGCCCATCGCGAGCTTGCTCGCTCCTACAGGAATCGGGGGAGTGAGGCGCATTGAGCTATCATTGGGTTTTCCCCATTCAAAGATTGACTGCCATGACTGCTGTAAGCGATACCTTGCTCCACGCCCTCGAACATTGCGGAATGGTGGAAATCGACGGACTGCATGCCTTCGAATTCGCCCTCGATGTCGACGACAACCTGCATATCGAGTGCATGGACGGCCGAGCGGCCAAACACTGGGAGTTCACCCCGGCACAGGTCGACGCCGCAACCTACGATGTCACTCTGCAAAGCTGGTTGATCACCGGTGACTCGGGCGAACACCGTTTGGTGTGCCTGGGCGATGTCATCAGCGGTGACAACGAAGACGACGACCAGGACGATGCGTAACCTCTGGCCCCTGTTGATCGCCGGCAGCATCGGTGCGATGGGGATTCAGGCGGCAGCCGCCGAAGACTGGCAATTGCTCGTCGGTTCCTACACCGCCGGGCAAAGCCAGGGCATCTATCGCCTGATTTTCGACAGCTCCACCGGGCAGATCGGTCCCAAGCCGCTGCAAGTGATCAAAAGCGAAAATCCGTCCTGGCTGACCCTGTCACAAGATCAGCGACACCTGTTCGTGGTCAACGAGAACGGCCCGGGCCAGACTGATCCGGTCGGGCGGGTCAGCAGTTACGCCATCGATCCCAAGACCCATGCGTTGAGCCTGATCAGCCAGGTGCAAAGCCTGGGCAACGAGCCGACCCATTCCAGTCTCAGCGTCGATGGCAGCCATTTGTTCGTCAGCAATTACTCGGTGGCCGAAGACCCCGGTGGCACCCTGGCCGTGTTGCCGGTGAGCGCCGATGGCACATTGAAACCGGTGGTGCAGATGAGCAGTCATCCGGCCAGTTGGGTCAATGCCGAACGGCAGATGTCGGCGCATGTGCATTCGACGGTCCCTTCACCGGACGGCAAGTTCGTGTTCTCCAATGACCTGGGCGCCGACAAGGTGTTTGCCTACCGCTTCGACCCCAAGGCCAACCCGGAACTGCCGTTGACCGCGTCCACCCCTGCATTCGTGCAGTTGCCACCCGGCAGCGGGCCGCGCCACCTGCTGTTCAGCGCCGATGGCAAACATGCCTGGCTGACCATGGAAATGAGCGCGCAAGTAGCGGTGTTCGATTACCACGATGGTCAACTCGTGCAAACGCAGATGGTCGATCTGGCTGCCGGGCAACCCGTCTCAGACAAGGCAGCGGCGGCTTTGCATGCCTCGGCTGATGGCAAATTCCTCTACGTCAGCAACCGCGGTACGGCCAATCAACTGTTGGTGTTTGCCATCGATCCGGCGACGGGCCACCTCAGTGAACTGCAACGTCGGGCCGTGGAGGGTGATCACCCACGGGAATTCAGCCTCGATCCGAGCGGCAAATTCCTGTTGATCGCCAACCAGAAGAGCAACCAGATTGTCGTCGTCGAACGTGACGCCAGGACCGGTCTGCTGGGCAAGACTGTGCAAAAACTGCCGATGGACGCCCCGAGCGACCTCAGGTTTTTGCTGCGTCAATAAGCCACAGGCCCCGGTTCATGGGGCCTGCCTGCTTTTATCAATGACGCTGATATCTGGTACTGCTACAAAGCATTTCAAGGCGTGAACCCTCGAGGGTTAAGTTTGCTTCACGGCCCCACCGGGCAAGTAAGCCAACTGACTTCGAGGAACACCCCATGAATTTCAATCTCTTCTCCGTAATCGCCGCTTCCGCCATCTCGGCTTCCGTTGCCCTGCCTGCCAGCGCCAACGTTGAAATCAGCGACAAGAAATCCCACACCCAGAGCTACACCCAGAAATACCTGCAACAGAGCGCCAACTTCTACGCTGCGCTGGATCACAAAACCCAAGCCTGAGCGTTCAGCCCTGCCTTTATGCAGGAGCGAAGTCACTGATGATCGAAGACCCCGGTAGTGAAAACCGAGTGTCGAAAACGATCAGAGTGATGTCGCTCCTGCATAACGCATTTTTGACAGTATCAATTTACTTTCAACGTTGTGCTTGATGAGTTTTATTGAAGGCTGAAATAGCCTGGCTTAATGATCAACGAAGCTGATAGTCACTATGGAAAACGCTGAGTGGTTACCCAGGCTTTTTTGATCGATTCTGTGGGCATTGAAACATGCCTGTGGAGAGCATCATGGCCAGCACTATTCTCACTTCTGCCAAACATGGCGCTTATGTAGCGATCGGTCTTTACCTTGCCATGGTGCTGTTGGTCAGCCTTTCGGCCCAGTCGCAATCCACCTTCGAAGCACCGATCCAGGTCGCCCATCCCGGTATCCAGTTTGAACACCGTGCCAATCAGGCGCTGGCAGATCAGGCTGACTTCGCGGGAGTCGACGGAGCATGAACCGTTGCAAACTGTTGGTCATCGCCTTCCTTGCATTCATCACCAACGGATTTTCCATACTGGGGATCGGGCAAGGTTCGATAGGTGGAGTGGCGCGGGCGATGGAGGCCAATCACAACATCGCGCGCAACATCGAGACAGCCAAGGCCATGGGGATGCTGGCCGGCAATCCGCCGAGCAAATCCGATAGCGGATTTCTCGGCCCATTCACCGTTGATTGCTCGGCGATCGGGATGTGTGAAGTGTTGATGTGAAATACACAACCCCTGTAGGAGCGAGCATGCTCGCGATGGCGGCCCAGACACCGCGGGGAATCAGACTGCCCGCGTTATCGTTGACGACCATCGCGAGCATGCTCGCTCCTACAGGAAGCGGATGCGGTTACTTCTTCATGATTGATGTGAACAGGTCCGACTCCAAAAGCCGCTGTAGCCACACCTGCAAGCGCAGATAAGGCGTCTGCGCGAACCATTCGCGGTCGACGTGGGCGAACTGGCGCACGAAGGGCAGCAACGCCACATCGGCCAGGCTTGGATGATCGGCCAGCAAATAGTCGCGTCCCTCCAGCAACTCATCCAGTCTTTGCAGAATCACTTCGCCTTCACCGCGATACACCTCCATCGGCTGCTCGGGGTAACGCTCGGCGTACTTGTAGCGATTCAAGTGCACCTTGAACACCTGATCATTCTGCTCGATCAGCGGGGCGATGTGCGCTGCTGCGTCAGGGTCATCCTTGAGCAGCCAGTCCTGGGGATCGTTCTGCGCCAGGGCCCAACGCATGATTTCCAGGCTTTCATCGATCACCTGGCCGTCGACGCTCAGCACCGGCACGGTGCCCTTGCTCGACAGCGCCAGCATCTCGGCGGGCTTGGCCTTGAGGCTGACTTCAACGATGTCCACGGCGACGCCCGCGTAGCGCAAGGCCATGCGTGCGCGCATGGCGTAGGGGCAGCGGCGGAAGGAATACAACGTGTTCATTTCACCTCCAGGGTGCTCAGGCCATTGCCCTGGCGGCGGACCTGGATCTGCACCGGAATCCGTTCATGCATTTCCTGTACGTGGGAAATCACCGCGACCTTGCGGCCCTGGGCCTGCAGGCCGTCGAGGGCGTCCATGGCCAGTTGCAGGGATTGCGGATCGAGGCTGCCGAAGCCTTCGTCGATGAACAGCGACTCGATTTTCAGCGTGCTCGACGCCATCGACGCCAGGCCCAGAGCCAACGCCAGCGAGACCAGGAAGGTTTCGCCACCGGACAGCGAATGCACCGAACGCAGTTCGTCGCCCATTTCGGTGTCCATCACCAGCAACCCGAGCATGCTGCCGCCGCGCTTGAGGCGATAGCGGCGCACCAGTTGACGCAATTGCACGTTGGCGTGGTGCACCAGCAGGTCGAGGTTGTAGGCCTGGGCGATCTTGCGGAAAGTGTCGCCGGTGGCGGAGCCGATCAATGCATTCAAGCGTGCCCAGCGTTGATACTCGTTGTAAGCAGCGGCAATCTGCTGCGCCAGGGCCTGGTTGGCGTTCTGCCGGCGCTGGTCCTCGGCCTGTTCGGCGCGCAGTTCGGCGCAGTGTTGCTCGCTGGTGGCGGCGAGGTTTTGCAGGTCGACCAGCGCCGTGGCCAACTGCTCGGCATCAAGGTGGCCGTTGTGTTGAGCCTGATGATTGAGCAGGTGTTTGTTGCGCTCCTGCACCAGTACGTTGGCCTGTTCGATGGCTTTCTCGCTGTGCTGCAAGCGTTGGCGCAGCTCGCTGACCTGGGCATCGTCGACACGCAGCAGATCTTCGAGGCCGCCGTCATCCAGTTCGGGATGACGGGCACGCCAGTCGCCGATCTTGCCGGCGAGTTCGCGTTCTTCGCTTTGCATTGCGTCCAGGCGCTCCTGCTGCGCCTTGAGTTCGGTGGCGAGTTGCACTGACTGCGTGAGGACGCTTTGCAACGTCTGTGCGGTGCTGGCTTCGGCGCTGCGCGCCTGTTCCACAGCCTGTTCCAGTTGTTGCTGCCAATGCTCGGCGCTGCTGTGTTCGCCGAGTAATTGCCCGAGCGTTTGCTGGCAAGTCTGTTGCTGCTCGGCCAATTCGGTGAACCGCTGTTCAGCGGCCTGCAATTGCTGCGCGCGGCTTTGTTGGCGATCCTGCTCTATTTGCAGGTTTTGCTGGCGCTGTTGCTGCTCGGCCAGTTCTTCCTTTTGTTGTTCGACTTGCGTCAGGCGCTCGGCGATCTGCCGGTCGAGCTGCATGAAGGTCGCGGCCGGTTCGACGCGCAGCGCTTGCAGGGTCTCGGCCGGCAGCAGATTGGCGAATGCATTGAGCTCATCGTCCAGGCGCTGGCGGTCGTTACCCAACTCGCGCTGTTGCTCGCTCAGGTGCTGGGCCGCCTGCTGGTACGCGGTTTCGGCCTGACGCAGTTGCTGGGTCAGGCGCGCGGCATCCTGTTGCAGGGTGAGCAGGGCGTTCTGCCGTTGCTCGTCCTGGCTGATGCTCTGGTTGAGCTGACTGTTTTGCTGGTTGAGCCAGGCGTCGCGTTTGTCGGCGTCCTGATTCAGCAGTTGGGTAGCCAGCGGATGAGCGTCCAGGCTTGGGGCGAGGGCTTGCTGGCGGGTCGCCAGTTGCTCCTGCTGTTGCAGCAGTTCCTTTTGCTGGGCGATCAGACCGCCGACTTCGGCACGCAGGTCGGTGAGTTTTTCCTTGAGCAGGTCGACGGCTTTCTGCGCGTTGGCCTGTTCGCTTTCATCAAAACGGCCGAGGCTTTGCAGCAGTGCCTCCGGCTGATGATAGGGATGCTCGTTGCTTCCACAGACCGGGCATGGTTGATCGTCCTGCAACTGCGCGCGCAGCTCTTCGACACTGGCACTGCGCGCCAGACGCTGGCGCTCCAGCAGTTCGCGAGTGACGTTGAGGGTCTGTTCGGCAAGGCTCAGATCAGCCTTGGCCTTGACCCCGTCCTGGGTCAGGCGCTCACGCTCCTGCTGCGCGGTGAGCTGGCGCTGTTGCAGCTCGGCGCCGCGCTGGTCCAGTTCCTGCCGGCTGGCCCACAAGCGCGTCAGGTCTTCGACGGCGCGCAGTTGTTTACGGTTGTCCTGCAACAGACTGCCGAGGATGCCGATCTGCTCGGCGACGGCATCCGGTTCGGCGCTGGCTTCCTTGAACAGCACCTCCAGTTGCTGCTTCTGCGCGCCGAGGGTTTGTTCGGCGCTGGCGGCGTTTTGCTCGAGGCTGGCCAGTTCGGCCTGGCCCTGATTCAGGCGGTTGCCAATCAACATCAACTGTTGCAGGCGATCACGGTAGGCATTCCAGGCATCGCTCAAGGGTGCCAGATGAGTACTTTGCTCCAGCTCGGTGGCGATGCGTTGCAGATTCCCGGCGCCACGGGCCTGCTGGTCGAGCAAGGTTTGAATCGTGTTCTGGCCCTGGGTGCAGGCCTGCTGCGCCTGTTGCCTGGTTTCGGCACTGAGGGCGGCATCCTTGGCCAGACGGGCGAGGGTGCTTTGCGCTTCGAAGGCCTGACGCAGCAACGGCGTGCTGTCGGCTTGGCGCTGTTGGGTTTCACTCAGCGCGATCCGGGCGGCATTGAGTTGTTGCTCAAGCCGGGCTTGACGCTCACCGAGTTCGCCCTGTTGCTGCGTATGCAGGGCAATGTGCGCCGCCAAGGGTGCCAGCAGCCCATCGACCTCGGCTTTACGCTCGAACTGATGGCGTTGCGGGGCCAGTTGTTCCAGGCGGCTGAACTTCAAACGCTCGCTGGCGAGGGCTTGCCAATGGGTCTGGGCCGATTGCTGTTGCTCGGTCGCGGCCAGATGCTCGTCCTGCAATCGATGCAGGTCCTTGAGCCAGGTGTCCTGCCGCTCAAGCTGCTTGAGTTGCGCCTGTTGGGTCTTGAGTTGCTGCTGCGCCTGGTTGAAACGCTCATCCAGTTCCGCACGGTCCTGGGGCGAAAGCGGCGTCACGCCACTGGCCTGATCCTGCAACAGCTTGTGAGCCTCGCGGGCCTCCTTGGTCTTGTCGAAGGCCCGACGACCGAGGCGGGTATAGAGCGCCGTGTCGGTGAGCTTTTCCAGCAGTTCGCTGCGGTCGTTGTCGTCGGCCTTGAGGAACGCGCTGAACTCGCTTTGCGCCAGCAGCACGGCGCGGGTGAACTGTTCGAAATTCAGTCCCAGCGCGGCTTCGAGCTGGGTCTTGTATTCGCCTTTCTGGCTGGCGAGCAATTGATCCTGATCGATGTCACGCAGGCTCTGGCGGCTGGCCTGCAGCTTGCCGGCGGCCTTGTCCCGGGCGCGATTGGCTTCCCAGCGGGCGCGGTAACGACGGCCGTCGACACCGACGAAATCCACTTCCGCATAGCCTTCGCCCGTGCCGCGACGCAGCAGGGTGCGCGGGTCGCCGGTGGCGATTTCGCCGTCGGCGTCCGGCACCTTGGCGTCGCGGCCGGTGTTGTTCAGGCGTGGTACGGCGCCAAACAGCGCCAGGCACAGGGCATCGAGCAGGGTGCTTTTACCGGCACCGGTAGGGCCGGTAATGGCGAACAGTCCGGTACTGGCCAGGGGTTCGGCGGTGAAGTCGATTTCAAACGGCCCGGCCAGCGAGGCAAGGTTTTTCAGGCGGATCGCGAGGATTTTCATGGTTGTTCGCTCTCCATCTGCACGTCTTGCAACAGCTCGGCAAAGTCCTTGAGGGTCTGCTCGTCGACCTCGCCGCCGTAGTTGTCCTGCCAGGCACGGCTGAACAGTTCCTGAGGCGTGAGCTGGTCCAGTTCGATCAATGGGTTGCCATCGTCGCTGCCGTCACGATTGCCGTTGCCGGCGTACTCGGCGGCAATGCGCACCAGACGCACGGCCTTGCCTTGCAGGGCGGTTTCCACTTGATTGCGCAGGTCGGGTTGCGGTTCGTCGAGGCGCACCCGCACCTCCAGCCATGGCTGACGCTGGATGTCGGCCAACAGGTCGATGTTCGGCAGATCCGCCAGCTGCAGCAGGATCTCGCTCAATGGCGCCGGGCCGATGCGTTGCAGGTTGACGGCGCGGGGGATCAATTTCGGCTCGACGCTGACCAGGGTTTCGCCGTCGAGTCTGATGTCGAGAATCTGGTGCTGATAGCTGATTTCGGAGAATGACAACGGAATCGGCGAGCCGCTGTAGCGAATGCGCTCCTCGCCGTTGACCTTCTGCGGCTTGTGCAGGTGACCGAGGGCCACGTAGCTGATGCTCGGCCCGAACAGGCTGGCGGGCAGGGCCTCGGCGTTGCCGATGATCAGGCTGCGCTCGGAATCTTCCGACACCGAGCCGCCCGCCATGTGCGCGTGGCTGATGGCGATCAGTGCCTGACCCGGTTGGCGCTTGGCGTTGGCGGCTTCGATCAGCCACTCGTGTACCTGACCGATCCCGCGCAGGTAGTTGTCGCCCAAGTGCGCGCCAGTGACTTCCGCCGGACGCAGGAATGGCAGCGCCAGGCACCAACCGGCAATCGCGCCGCTGGCGTCAGGCAGCGGCAGCAACAGGCGCTCGGCGTCCAGTTGCCCGTCATCCAGCCACAGCACGCGACCGAGGGCATGAGTACGCAAACGCCGCATCAAGGGCGCGGGCAGTTCGATCCGCGAGCCGGAGTCGTGGTTGCCGGCGATCATCACGATGGTCAGCGAGGGCTGCTGTTCGTGGGCGCTGACGATGAAGTCGTAGAGGCGTTCCTGGGCTTTGACCGGCGGGTTGACCGTGTCGAAGATATCGCCGGCGATCAACAGCACGTCCGGTTGATCCAGTTTCAACTGGCGCAACAGCCACTCGAGAAAACAGCCGTGTTCGAAATCGCGATCCTGGCCGTGCAGGTTCTGCCCGAGGTGCCAGTCGGAGGTGTGAAACAGACGCATGACAATTTCCATACAGAAGCCACGTTCGTGCGAGGCACGTCCGTGGCTTTGTTGATTACTTGGGATAAAGCGGCGGCAACCCACTCTCACCGACCGGATCCTGAGTCCGTTCGGCCATCGGAATCGCCTTGATCACCCGCCACAGTTCGTCACCTTGCCAGTGTTGGCCGGTTTCGCTGTAGAGCGCGCCGTTCAGGCCGTCGAGGGCGTCGGACAGGGGCACGAAGCGGGCGGCCATGTCGGCCAGGGTTTCCGGTTGCTGCCGGGCCCAGGCGTCGAGGGCCTGGCGGGTGGCGTGGGAATCGTTGGCCTGGCAGGCACGCTTGAGATCGTCGAGCACGGTGCGCGGGCTCGGGCCGGTTTGCGCGACACGCGCCACCGCCGGTTGCCAGCGGCCGCGCCACCAGAGGCCGAAGCCGAGCAGGGTGGTGCAGGCGAGAATCAGGGTGCTGAGCTTCCAGCGCCAGAGTGCTTCGCTTTCGGTGCCGGTATCGACCGACAAGGCACCGGCCGGGGTGTCGACCACCAGGCTCGGGTTGGCCGACACATGCAGCGTGCGGGCGGGCAGGGTGCTGTGTTCCAGATGGTCTTCGAAGGTGTTCCACCAGACCACGTCGACGGTCGGCAACTCGATGGCGCCGGTTCGTGTCGGCACCAGAGCCTCGCGGTCTTCACGACTGCCCACCAGACCGCGTTCGCTGTTCTGGTTGCCGAGCACCGGTTGATCCGGGTAGCGGCGCAGACCGCCGACATCGGTGCCGGGCAGTGGCGGCAGTTGGCTGCTGGACAAGCCTTCGGCCTGCACCGTCAGGCTGCGGGTCAATGAATCGCCGACCTGGGCGTGATCCGGCTCCGGGCTCCAGCTCTCGCTCAGGGTCAGGCTGCGCGCAGGCAGCCAGGGCGCGTCGGCCGGATAGGTAATGGGTTTGGCCTTGACTGTCAGCATCAGTTCGCTCGAGGTGACAGGCATCAGCTTGCCGGTTTTCGGCCCCTGGACGGCATCCTGTGCCGGCTGCGCATCAACCAGCGCGGCGTTGAAGACCTGCGCCGGAATGATCAGTTCGCCACTGTGTTGCGGGTAGATCGCGTAGCGCATTTCGATCACACCGTGGCGCACGCCATCGATGTCTTTTTCGTAGGTGCGTGAGTCGCCCAATTGTTCGATGCGCGCATCGGGGATCTGCAAGGGTGGCAGGCTGCTGTCGTCGTACAGCGACACCGAATGGTAGATGCGCAAGGTCAGGACGGCCTGAGCCTGAACATACACACTGGTTTGATCGAGGCTGGCATCGATGAACACCGGGGCGCGTTTGTTCGGGTTGTCCGGTGTTTCGCTCTCGACCACTTGCAGGGTGATCGGCTGGCTCTGCAGTTCGCCCAGTTGCAGGGGCGGAATCACCACGCTGCCGTTTTGCCGCGGCAGGAGTGTGACGATCCAGCGCGTGGCGGCCTGGTTATCCCCGCCGAGGGTGTTCAACTGGTTGACCTGGCGCGTGCCGCGCACTTCGAACAGCGGCTCCAGCGGCGTCAGGTCAGGTTTGCCGAACTGTGTGACATCGGTGGATTCCAGGGTCAGTTCGACCGTCTCGCCCGAACTCAGGCGACTGCGGTCCACACTGGCGACCAGCTCTGCCGCCTGCGCTTGAGCGGTGCAGAACAACAGGCCATGCAGCAGCGCGAGCAATAAAACGGTGAAGCGGGTCATCGTGTTTCTTCCTGATCCTGATGTTGTTGCTGTTCGTACCAGAATTTGCGCCGCAGCAATTCGCCAGGGTCATCCGGTATTTGCCGCAGCCATTGTTCCAGTGCCTGGCGCTGCTCCCCTTCGATGCTGTCGGTGGCCGGGCGCAAGGGCGGTGTAGTGTGCTGTTCGTCACCCAATTCGCTGCCCGGTACTTCGTTGGTCCCCGGTTTTGGCGTTTTGGTGGGCGCTGGCTCCTGGTCCGGCCTGGCCGGTTGCTCACTGGTTTTCGGATCGCCGCTGCTCTCGGGTTGGGCAGCGGCACCGGGCGGCGGTTCCTGCGCTTGCGGCCGGGTGTCGGCGGCTTTGTCTGGCTCGGCAGGGGGAGGAGTGTTTTTTTCCTTGAGCAGACGTTCCACCAGCGCTTTGTTGGTCAGCGCCGGGCGCAAATCCGGTTGCCGCTCCAGAGCCTGTTCGTAGGCGTCCAGGGCGGCCTCCAACTCACCGCCTTTGGCCAGGGCATTGCCTCGATTGTAGTGGGCGTGGGCATCGTTGCCTTCGGCAAACCGCTCGGCGGCACCGGCGTAGTTTCCTGCTTCATAGAGCGCCACCCCTTGCCACTGATGGTCTTCGAAACGTCGAGCGGCTTCGGCCGGGCGGTTTTGTCTGAGCAAGTGCAGGCCTTGTTGATCAGGGCGCAGCCACAGGTCTGCGAGGTCGAAGGCGTAGCCCGGTTGCGGCAGCGCCAATAGCAGCGGCAGGCAGAGCAGCCAGCCGCGACGTCCCGCGCAGGCCGCGAGCAACAGCAGGGGCAGCAACAGCCAATAACCTTGATCGGCCCAGGTGTCCAGGCGCAGGGTCTGACCGTCGTTGCGCAAGTTGCGTGGGCCGTCGAACAGGCCAAGGGCGTGCAGGTCACTATCGTCCAGGCGCGCCTGGCGAAAGCGTCCATCCAGGTCACTGGCAAAGCTTTTCAAGCCTGGCTCGTCGAGGCGCGGCACGAGAATGGCGCCTTGGTCATCCTTGAGGAAACTGCCGTCCTCCTGGGTGATGGGCGAGCCTTCGGCGGTGCCGATGCCGAGCATCAGGAATTGCGTCGATTTGCCGCCCAGCGCGTGACGGATGCCCAGCCGTTCCTGTTCGGTCAGGGACGAGCCCATCAGCAGGATCCTGCCGTCGCCCAGAGCGGCCTGATCGAGCAGCGCCAGGGCCTTGATCACAGCCAGGTCGGCGCGATGACCGGCCTCTGGCATCAACGACGGTTTCAGTGCATCCAGCAGATTGCGGCTGGTGGAAAGATCGTCCGACAGCGGCACCAGCGTATGGGCACTGCCCGCGTAGACGACAATGGCGGTTTGCGCGTCGCTGCGAATCTGCAGCAGATCGAACAACTTGCGTCGCGCCTGTTCCAGTCGGTTGGGCATGACGTCGGTGGCGAGCATTTGCGGGGTCAGCTCGAGAATCACCACCAGAGGGTCGGCGGGCTTTTGACTGGTCTGCTCGACACGCTGCCAGCTCGGACCCAGCAGGGCGAGCACGGTCAACAGCCAGGCGAGACCGAGGGCGACCCAGGGCAATTTGCTGTCACGTCCACTGCCACCGCTGAGCAGTGCCGCGTGAAAGGCCGGCGGCAGAATCATCTGCCAGCGCCCGGCGCGTTTCTTGCGGTGCCACAGTTGCCAAAGCAACCAGCCCAGCAACGGCAACAACAGCAGCCACCAGGGACGGAACCAGTAGGGCCACAGCGCACTCATCGACGCCTCCGCAGGCGCAGGCGTTTGAGGCGCTGGCGCCAGTCAGGCAGCAGTTGGTTTTGCAAAAACAGATCCTTGGTAAACAGGCGTTGCAAGGGATTGTCCGGCCAGAGTACGGGGGACACCAGCAGCATGCTCAAGCACAGCGCCAGGGCCAGTGGCCAGTGGTACAACGCCTGAGTCGGGCGGGCCTGGGTGGGTTGCTGGGCTACTGGCTCCAGTTGATCAAGGGTGTCCTTGATTGCCTGCAGTTCCTTGCCGTCGTGAGCACGGAAGTACTGGCCTCCGGTGGCCTCGGCAATGGCGCGCAGGGACGGTTCGTCCAGGTCCAGGCTTGGATTGACGCCGAGAAAACCGACCGTGCCACTTTGCTCCGGATCGGCACCGATGCCGATCGGGTAGACTCGCACGCCTTCCCTGGCTGCCAACCGTGCAGCGGTGAGCGGGTCGATTTCGCCGCCATTGTTGGCACCGTCGGTCACCAGTATCAGCACGCGACTTGTGGCCGGACGCAAACGCAGGCGTTTGAGGGCCAGGCCGATAGCATCGCCGATGGCGGTGTTTTTGCCGGCGATGCCGATGCGCGCTTCGTCGAGCCAGACGCGCACGGTGTGCCGGTCGAATGTCAGCGGTGCCTGCACATAGGCCTGGCTGCCGAACAGGATCAGGCCGACACGATCACCTTCGCGACTTTCGAGAAAGTCCCCGAGCAGATGCTGGACCAGCGAAAGACGACTCACGTCTTCGTCCTGCCACTGCATGTCAGGGAAATCCATGGAACCGGAAACGTCCACCGCCACCAGCAGATCGCGGCCGCTGGCGGCTATCGGCAAGGGGTCGCCGAGCCACTGCGGACGCGCCGCCGCGACCAGCAGCAACAGCCACAGCAGAATGAACGGTGCCTGCTGGCGCCAGGCCGGCAAGTTGGCCCGGGCGCGACGTCCGGCCAGGCCTTCGAGGTCACTGAGGAAGCTGACCTTGAGGGCCGGTTCACCACTGTCGGCTACCGGCAGAATGATGCGCATCAGCCACGGCAGCGGCAACAGGGCAAAAATCCACGGCCAGGCGAATTCAAACATGCTTGCGAATCCATGTGTCGACGGCCTGGGTCAGGCCGGCGATGGCCTTGTCGTCGAGTTTGCATTCGGGTTTGTAGGCGCCTTCGACCAGCACCATCCAGCGGGTCAGGCCGGCTGCCGGGCAGCGATTGTCGAGAAACGCCAGCCACTTGCGGCCGTTGAGGGTATGGCTCTGGCTGTAGGGGTAGTGGTTGCGGCACAAACGCTTGAGCAAACCGTTGAGTTGTTGCAGCCAGGCACCGGCCGGTGCGCCATCGTAAGGCTTGGGCATCAGCGCCAGCTCCGCCAGGGCGGCAAGGCGCACCGGGTCAAGCGGCTGCTCGGCACGTACCACGGGGCGCTTGCTCGGAATAAAACGACGCAGCTTCCACAGGCCCAGACCGATCAGCGGCACCACTAAAAGCAGCAGCCACCAACCCGGTGCCGGAGGCCAGAACTCCACCGGTGGCGGGGAGATCAGCGGTTGCAGTTGATCCAGGCTGCTCATCGACCTGCCCCCGCATTCTGTGGGTTCAGGTATTCGCGCAATTGCTCGACCATCTCGCTCTGAGTACTCAACGGCATCATCAGTACCCGTAGTTTCTGCGCCAGCAACTCCCAGCGGGCGATGCGTGCTTCGGCCTGGGCCCGGTAAGTCTGGCGCAGATCGAAATTCAGTGTGTCGAGTTCCAACTGCGCGCCACGCTCGGCGAAACGTAAAAGGCCCGCGGCGGGCAGGGCGTGGTCCAGTGGGTCGGACACCGGCAACAGCAGCAGGTCGCAATGGCGCGATAACAGGCTCAGTTGTTGCTCGGCACTGTCTGACAGTGCGCGTTCGTCGCAGATCACGATCACCAGGCTACCCGGGCGGGACACTTCCCGGGCACGGCGCAAGGCAATGCCAAAGGCGTCGCGGGCCGGTTCGCTCTCGGTATTGAGCGACTGGTTGACCCGCACCAGCCGGTTGAGCAACTGCAGCAGGCTTTGCTTGCTGCGCCGGGGCTTGATTTCGTAGTGCTCGTTGTCGCCATAGACCAGCCCGCCGACCCGGTCGTTGTGCCCCAGGGCAGCCCAACCGATCAGGCTCGCAGCCTGCGCGGCGAGTACCGACTTGAACATCAGGCCGGAGCCGAAAAACAGCCGGCGGCTTTGTTCGACCATGATGAAGATCGGTCGCTCGCGTTCCTCATGGAAGAGCTTGGTGTGGGGTTCCTGCGTCCGCGCGGTGACACGCCAATCGATGGTGCGTACATCGTCGCCGGCCTGATAGACCCGCACCTGATCGAAGTCCACGCCTCTGCCGCGCAATTTCGAATGGTGCAGGCCGATCAGCGGGCTGCGCTGGCTCGGCGTGGAAAACAGCTGCACTTCGCGCACGCGATGGCGCATCTCGATCAGTTCGGCGAGGCTGACACGAATGCCCGGCTCGGGCGGCAGGCTGGCGTTCATCGGGGTCAAGCGACAGCTACGACGTCGAGAATCCGCTGGACCACCCGGTCCTGATCGATGCCAGCGGCTTCGGCTTCAAAGGAGAGAATGATGCGATGGCGCAGCACGTCGAACAGTACGGCCTGGATGTCTTCAGGGCTGACGAAGTCGCGACCGGCCAGCCAGGCGTGGGCGCGGGCGCAGCGGTCCAGGGCGATCGAACCGCGCGGGCTGGCGCCATAGGCGATCCACTCGGCCATTTCCGGATCGAACTTGGCCGGGACGCGGGTGGCCATGACCAACTGCACCAGGTATTCCTCCACGGCGTCGGCCATGTACAGGCCGAGGATTTCCTTGCGTGCGGCAAAAATGGCTTGCTGACTGACCCGGCGCTCGGGCTTGGTTTCGCCGTTGAGCGCTTCGCCACGGGCCTGTTGCAGGATCTTGCGTTCAACGGTGGCGTCCGGGAAGCCGATCTTCACGTGCATCAGGAAGCGGTCGAGTTGGGCTTCGGGCAGCGGGTAAGTGCCTTCCTGCTCGATCGGGTTCTGCGTGGCCATCACCAGAAACAGGGGCGACAGTTCATAGGTGCTGCGCCCGACACTGACCTGGCGCTCGGCCATGGCTTCGAGCAGCGCCGATTGTACCTTGGCCGGGGCGCGGTTGATTTCGTCGGCCAGTACCAGGTTGTGGAAGATCGGGCCTTGCTGGAACACGAAACTGCCCGTTTCCGGGCGATAGATTTCCGTACCGGTAATGTCGGCCGGCAACAGGTCGGGGGTGAACTGGATACGGTGGAACTGAGCTTCGATGCCTTCGGCGAGTTCTTTGATGGCCTTGGTCTTGGCCAGGCCCGGTGCGCCCTCGACCAGCATGTGGCCGTCGGCGAGCAGGGCGATGAGCAAGCGTTCGATGAGCTTTTCCTGGCCGAGAATCTGAGCGGAGAGAAAGGTTCGCAGCGCGAGTAGCGCTTCACGATGTTCCATCGATGACTGTTCCTGCAAATGGGTGGCCGAGGACGTTCGAAATACGCCAGGGCCGGGGGCGTTACTTTAATCCATCGCGAGGGGCGCCGACTAACGGCATTTTGCGCAATGTAGCGGAATGTTTGGGGGAAGTTGGTTGAATTTTACAGGGCGAGAGAGTAGCGCTGTTCTTGCAGTGGCTTTCGCGAGCAGGCTCGCTCCCACATTGGGGGAGTACCGGATGCAGGTTGTGCGCCCGCTGGAGATCCCCTGTAGGAGCGGGAGCCCGCTTGCGGCCTGCTCGCGATGAGGCCCGCCCGGACGCTATCAGAGCTGGCCGATATAGGTTCCAGTTCCCTTCAGGATGTTTTGCAAGGTTTCTTCCACTTCAGCCAGGTCTGTCATATCGGCGTCAAAGGTGATTTCCAGCACATCATCCCCATTCAGCGCATCGGCATCGGCTGCGGCAATTTCGATCTTCAACAGGGAAGGGCTCAAGGTGACTTTCACACCGTCCAGGGTCGAAGGCTCGTTATCAAGGGTGATTTCCAGTTCGTCTTCATCCGGGTAGCGGGTCATCAGGAACATTTCGCCCTTGTCGCTGTGGCAGCAGAGCATGGCCATGTTGTCTTCCTCGTCGTCGCAAGGGTTGACGATCAAGAGGGCGGTTTTCATTTGCATGGGAAATTCCTGGCTCGGCGGGCGTGGTGAAGATAAACAGGACGTGATTTTGCCAGCCTTTTAAGTTTTCTGCTCGGTCACGGGAGCATTTTGCGCTGTCACGGCGAGAGGGCTGGCTACCTGAAAAATTCAACTGGCTACAAGTTGTAGAAACACTCGACCAGTCGTCGGCACTGTAATTTCTGACAGTGGCCGTGCCTTGGTTTAAAGCATTAACTGCAATGCGTGCAATTTGGTGTTGATCGGGTTTCTTTCTGTTCGAACCAGAATTATTGCGAGTGGGAATGTTCGATAACGCCGAAGGTGTTAACCAGGGGTGTCAGTATGAGACCGATGAGCAAATGGACAAGCTTTATACTTTTCTGGTTGTCTTTGCTGCCTTTTTTAGCGAGCGCGGCTACGCCAGATTACTCGCATCTGATTTTTTTGCTGAAAGAAGAAATTACTATTTCTGATAGCCAGAAAAATATTCCGGACCGCCAACAGGCGTTAAAGGCACTCAAAACCCTTGTGCCGAACATGAGGCCGTTAGTGCCTGCTTTCGATACTAAAACCAAGGCTGAACAGCAGGCGCTGCAAAGGCATCGTTTGAATCGTTATTTCATGGTTGATACTCACGCGCTGACGACGAAACGGGCAGAGTCATTGATTCAGCAATTGAAACAGAACCCATTGGTCGAAGAAGCTCAATTTGAACCCCGTGTGGATGGGATGCATGGAGATAATGGTAAACCTGTCAAGAAAGTCGCGAGCAAGAATATTCCTGACTACACGGGGCGACAAAATTATCTGCAAGGCCAGACTGTGGTCCCGCCCTATAAGATAGGTGGCGTTAACGCAGTTGAAGCCTGGAAGGTTTCGGGGGGAAAGGGCCAGGATATGCAGGTGGTCTCTGTCGAAATAGATCACTGGTCATATGATCATGTAGATTTACCAAAACCCTATTTGGAAATTACCGTCGGAGCCGTAACCGGCTCCCACGATACAGCCAGCGCAGGCACTATTGTTTCAAGGGAAAATGGTTTTGGTACTACCGGTATAGCGTCGTCCGCAAAGTTGGGCTACATGCAGTGGGGCTCTGACAGGTTGCTTCAATTGGCGGAGATGGTGCAAGAGGGGGACGTGGTGCAATTGGGTGTGCACTATAATTACACGCCTTTTGAGGAAGTGGGGTGCACGACAAATTGCTATATGCCATTGGAGTATTTCAGGCCAGTGCGCGACATTATTTCTTACCTCGTCCAGGAGAAGGGTGTACATACAGTGTTGGCTGCGGCCAATGGCAATATCAATTTGGATCATCCGTATTTCAAAGGTTATTTTGATCGTGCTCTTTACGATACGGGTGCAATTTACGCGGGTGCCGTTGATCCTATGACCGGCCTCAGAGCTTATTTTTCCGAATATGGAAGTCGTGTCGATCTATTTAGTTGGGGGGCTAATGTCACCACGACAACATGGAGTGCGAGCAACCCGACTACAGGCTATACCCATACGTATGGCGGCACGTCGTCAGCCAACCCGATCATTGCGGGGGTGCTTGCCTCCATGCAAGGTGTGGCCCGGGCCAACGGCCTGGGCAATATTCCACCGAAAGTACTTCGTGAAATCCTTGTCGAAACGGGCTACCCGCAGATCAATGGCAATCGGACAGAAATCGGGGTTCAGCCCGATATGGATGCCGCCATCAAGAAAATGCTGGCGGACGGAGCCGACAAACCACCTACAGGACGGCTGGCCTTGCCGGGGGAAGTACGATCGGGCGAGACGTTCAGCGCACATGTCTATGCGCAGTCGCCCTCAAACAAGCCACTGACTTATCGTTGGACCGCCACCGGATTTGTGCCACCGGCAGGCAGTGCGGAGTCGATGTCGTTCACAGCGCCAACAGTCACTGCCGATACCACAGGCACGCTTTCCGTAGATGTTTCCGACGGCACTCATACCATTAATCTGGCGGAGCAGGTCACGATCAAAGCGCCTGTCGGTGGGGGCGAGTGTGGTGATGTCCCGGCGTGGGATGCCGCTAAAGTCTATGCAGTCTACGCAGAAGAGGTGGCGTACAAGGGCAAGAAATACAAGCAGAACTTCTACAACCTCGACAAGCAACCGGACCTCCATTCAGCTGCATATGGCAAAGAGTGGCAGCTCGGGGTTGATTGTCCATGACAAGGTAATGGGCGAATAGGCGTTGTCGTCTATGGCGAAATCTTGAACGGGCGGGAGCGCCAAACAATCAGCGGCCCCGCCAGCAAGCTTGATCGGTTCATCGTAAAACACTGCATCGTTCGCCACCGCTCCCAAAGCGGTCGGTCAGATGCTGTTTCCCTCCCCAGGCTGCTCATCCGAGTGCCCGAGGCCGTGTCGTGAACGGCCAGAGTGTTACTGGTCATTTCTGGTACGCATGTCCCGCAAAACCCGATGGAAATCCGTCATTTTTCTGTGCGAGTGCTAGTGTTGTTCGAGGCGCATGCCTTGAGCTGCGTGCCGATGACCGAATATGTCGCAGCACCGCAAGAATGGGCCTTGCCGCACTCGTTAAGCTGCGCAACGGATGAGCACCCGTAAAGACATTGCGCTGTACCCGGCCCAGTCGTTTTTGCAGATGCCCATTCACGGAAGGTGAATGTGACCTGAGTGTCTCGTCCAGCTTCACCCACCTGTCACCCTGTTTCCTCTGCCCGAGAATCAGGAGCCGGGTGACGGACCACCCCGAAAGGGGTTTTGCACGCGACGCTTTCATCAATAACAAGCCCAAGCGGAGTACCACAGATGGCGTTCTTCACCGCAGCCAGCAAAGCCGACTTCCAGCACCAACTGCAAGCGGCACTGGCGCAGCACATCAGTGAACAGGCACTGCCACAAGTGGCGCTGTTCGCTGAACAATTCTTCGGCATCATTTCCCTTGACGAGCTGACCCAGCGTCGGTTGTCCGACCTTGCTGGCTGCACCCTTTCTGCATGGCGCCTGCTTGAGCGCTTCGATCACGCGCAACCGCAAGTACGTGTCTTCAACCCCGATTACGAACGTCACGGCTGGCAGTCGACCCACACCGCGGTCGAAGTGCTGCACCACGACCTGCCATTCCTGGTGGACTCGGTGCGTACCGAGCTGAACCGCCGCGGCTACAGCATCCATACCCTGCAAACCACCGTGCTGAGCGTGCGTCGTGGCAGCAAGGACGAGTTGCTGGAAATCCTGCCAAAGGGCACCCAGGGTGAAGGCATTCAGCAAGAGTCGCTGATGTACCTGGAAATCGACCGCTGCGCCAACACCGCCGAGCTCAACGTGCTGAGCAAGGAGCTGGAGCAGGTGCTCGGTGAAGTCCGCGTTGCCGTGGGTGATTTCGAGCCGATGAAAGCCAAGGTCCAGGACATCCTGACCAAGCTGGACAACAGCCAGTTCGCCGTCGACGCCGACGAGAAGAGCGAAATCAAAGGCTTCCTGGAATGGCTGGTGGGCAACCACTTCACCTTCCTCGGCTACGAAGAGTTCGTGGTCAGCGATGAGGCCGACGGCGGCCACATCGTCTACGACAAGGAGTCCTTCCTTGGCCTGACCAAGCTGCTGCGTGCCGGCCTGACCTACGATGACCTGCGCATCGAAGACTACGCCGTGAACTACCTGCGCGAACCGACCCTGCTGTCGTTCGCCAAGGCCGCGCACCCAAGCCGTGTGCATCGTCCGGCTTACCCGGACTACGTATCGATCCGCGAAATCGATGCCAACGGCAAGGTCATCAAGGAATGCCGTTTCATGGGCCTGTACACCTCGTCGGTGTATGGCGAGAGCGTGCGGGTGATCCCGTACATCCGCCGCAAGGTCGAGGAAATCGAACGCCGTTCCGGCTTCCAGGCCAAGGCTCACCTGGGCAAGGAACTGGCGCAGGTGCTCGAAGTGCTGCCGCGCGACGATCTGTTCCAGACCCCGGTGGACGAGCTGTTCAGCACCGTGATGTCGATCGTGCAGATCCAGGAACGCAACAAGATTCGCGTGTTCCTGCGCAAGGACCCGTACGGCCGCTTCTGCTACTGCCTGGCCTACGTGCCGCGTGACATCTACTCCACCGAAGTGCGCCAGAAGATCCAGCAAGTGCTGATGGACCGCCTGAAAGCGACCGATTGCGAATTCTGGACCTTCTTCTCCGAGTCCGTGCTGGCCCGCGTGCAACTGATCCTGCGCGTCGACCCGAAAAACCGCATCGACATCGATCCGCTGCTGCTGGAAAAAGAAGTGGTGCAAGCCTGCCGCAGCTGGCAGGACGACTACGCCACCCTGACCGTCGAAAGCTTCGGCGAAGCCCACGGCACCAACGTGCTGGCCGACTTCCCGAAAGGCTTCCCGGCCGGTTACCGCGAGCGTTTCGCAGCCCACTCGGCTGTGGTCGACATGCAGCACCTGCTTAGCCTGAACGAAAAAAATCCGCTGGTGATGAGCTTCTACCAGCCGCTGGGCCAGGTTTCCGGCCAGCGCATGCTGCACTGCAAGCTGTACCACGCCGATACCCCGCTGGCGTTGTCCGACGTCCTTCCGATCCTGGAAAACCTCGGCCTGCGCGTGCTGGGTGAGTTCCCGTACCGCCTGCGCCACAACAGCGGTCGCGAGTTCTGGATTCACGATTTCGCGTTCACTGCCGGCGAAGGCCTGGAACTCGACATCCAGCAACTCAACGACACGCTGCAGGACGCCTTTGTCCACATCGTGCGTGGCGAAGCCGAGAACGACGCGTTCAACCGCCTGGTGCTGACTGCCGGCCTGCCATGGCGCGACGTGGCACTGCTGCGTGCCTATGCCCGCTACATGAAGCAGGTTCGTCTGGGCTTCGACCTGGGCTACATCGCCAGCACCCTGAACAACCACACCGACATCGCTCGCGAGCTGACCCGGTTGTTCAAGACCCGTTTCTACCTGGCGCGCAAGCTGTCCGGCGACGATCTGGAAGACAAGCAGCAACGCCTGGAACACGCGATTCACAGCGCCCTGGACGACGTTCAGGTGCTCAACGAAGACCGCATCCTGCGTCGCTACCTGGACCTGATCAAGGCCACCCTGCGGACCAACTTCTACCAGACCGATGCCAACGGCCATAACAAGTCGTACTTCAGCTTCAAGTTCAACCCGCACTTGATTCCTGAGCTGCCCAAGCCAGTACCGAAGTTCGAAATCTTCGTGTACTCGCCGCGCGTCGAAGGTGTGCACCTGCGCTTCGGCAACGTGGCGCGTGGCGGCCTGCGCTGGTCCGACCGTGAAGAAGACTTCCGTACCGAAGTCCTGGGCCTGGTGAAAGCCCAGCAAGTGAAGAACTCGGTGATCGTGCCGGTGGGTGCGAAGGGCGGCTTCCTGCCGCGTCGCCTGCCGCTGGGCGGCAGCCGTGACGAGATCGCGGCCGAGGGCATCGCCTGCTACCGCATTTTCATTTCCGGCCTGCTGGACATCACCGACAACCTGAAGGACGGCGCCCTGGTGCCACCGGCCAACGTCGTGCGCCATGACGACGATGACCCGTACCTGGTCGTGGCGGCGGACAAGGGCACTGCGACCTTCTCCGACATCGCCAACGGCATCGCCATCGACTACGGCTTCTGGCTGGGCGACGCGTTTGCGTCCGGCGGTTCGGCCGGTTACGACCACAAGAAAATGGGCATCACCGCCAAGGGCGCGTGGGTTGGCGTACAGCGCCACTTCCGCGAGCGCGGCATCAATGTCCAGGAAGACAGCATCACCGTGGTCGGTGTCGGCGACATGGCCGGTGACGTGTTCGGTAACGGCTTGCTGATGTCCGACAAGCTGCAACTGGTCGCAGCCTTCAACCACCTGCACATCTTCATCGACCCGAATCCTGAGCCGGCATCGAGCTTCGCCGAGCGTCAGCGCCTGTTCGACCTGCCGCGTTCGGCCTGGTCGGACTACGACACCAGCATCATGTCCGAAGGCGGCGGTATCTTCTCGCGCAGCGCGAAGAGCATCGCGATTTCCGATCAGATGAAAGAGCGCTTCGACATCGAGGCCGACAAGCTGACCCCGACCGAACTGCTGAACGCCTTGCTCAAGGCGCCGGTGGATCTGCTGTGGAACGGCGGTATCGGTACCTACGTCAAGGCCAGCACTGAAAGCCACGCCGATGTCGGCGACAAGGCCAACGATGCACTGCGCGTGAACGGCAACGAGCTGCGCTGCAAAGTCGTGGGCGAGGGCGGTAACCTGGGCATGACCCAGCTGGGTCGCGTCGAATTCGGCCTCAATGGCGGCGGTTCCAACACCGACTTCATCGACAACGCCGGTGGCGTGGACTGCTCCGACCACGAAGTGAACATCAAGATCCTGCTGAACGAAGTGGTTCAGGCCGGCGACATGACCGACAAGCAACGCAACCAGTTGCTGGCGAGCATGACCGACGAAGTCGGTGGTCTGGTACTGGGCAACAACTACAAGCAGACTCAGGCCCTGTCCCTGGCGGCCCGCCGCGCGTTGCCGCGGATTGCCGAGTACAAGCGCCTGATGAACGATCTGGAAGGTCGCGGCAAGCTGGATCGCGCCATCGAGTTCCTGCCGGCCGAAGAAGCCCTCAACGAGCGCGTCGCGGCAGGCCATGGCCTGACCCGTGCCGAGCTGTCGGTGCTGATTTCGTACAGCAAGATCGACCTCAAGGAGCAACTGCTGGGCTCCCTGGTGCCGGACGACGACTACCTGACCCGCGACATGGAAACCGCTTTCCCGCCAACCCTGGTGAGCAAGTTCTCCGCGGCCATGCGTCGTCACCGTCTGAAGCGCGAAATCGTCAGCACCCAGATCGCCAACGATCTGGTCAACCACATGGGCATCACCTTCGTTCAACGACTCAAAGAGTCGACCGGCATGACCCCGGCGAACGTGGCCGGCGCCTATGTGATCGTGCGGGATATCTTCCATCTCCCTCACTGGTTCCGCCAGATCGAAGCCCTGGACTACAAGGTTTCTGCCGACGTGCAGCTGGAGATGATGGACGAGCTGATGCGCCTGGGCCGTCGTGCCACGCGCTGGTTCCTGCGTACCCGTCGCAACGAGCAGAACGCTGCCCGGGACGTCGCTCACTTCGGTCCGCACCTCAAGGATCTGGGGCTGAAGCTCGACGAGCTGCTGGAAGGTCCGACCCGTGAAGGCTGGCAGAAGCGTTATCAGGCTTACGTCCAGGCCGGTGTGCCTGAGCTGCTGGCACGCATGGTGGCGGGTACGTCGCACCTGTACACCCTGCTGCCTGTCATCGAGGCGTCCGATGTGACCGGCCAGGATCCGGCTGAAGTCGCCAAGGCTTACTTCGCAGTGGGCGAAAAGCTGGACATCACCTGGTACCTGCAACAGATCAGTGCCTTGCCGGTTGAAAACAACTGGCAGGCCCTGGCCCGTGAAGCGTTCCGCGATGATGTGGATTGGCAGCAACGTGCGATCACCATCTCGGTCCTGCAGCGGGGCGAAGGCTCCGTGGAAGCTCGCCTGGCGTCCTGGATGACGCAGCACGAGAGCATGATCGAACGCTGGCGCGCCATGCTGGTGGAAATCCGTGCCGCCAGCGGCACTGACTACGCCATGTACGCGGTGGCCAACCGCGAACTGCTGGACCTGGCGTTGAGCGGTCAGGCAGTAGTGCCTGCCGCTGTCGCCGCCGAGCTGGAACCGGCGGCCTGATCAGGCGTTGAATGAAAAAAACCCGCATCGAGAGATGCGGGTTTTTTTTGCCGCAGGTTTTTGTGGTGAGTGATCCGACTTGCTCGCGAAGAGGCCTGTGGGATCAATACAACTTCTGACTTGTTTCAGTATCAACCATCGACACATTACTTGTCGGGCTGGTCAGTAAATTGCTGAGCGACTGGTCAAACTTTTGCAGCGCTCTTACTTGCACATTCTGTTGTTCGTTGATGTCCGCAACTATCTCTTCGCTGCGTTTATAGTCGGCCCATACCGGACTAAGCGATTTGGCGTCATGGCCTTGTGCAGTACCGATGTAGTTGAAGTCCTTGTCGTAAAAGTCCGCACTGACATCGGCCTGGATGTCCGAACTGCGCGACGTCATCAGTTGGCTGCGGGTGTTGACCACCGCCATGACATCCGGCTTCGCTGCCTTGAGGCTCTGCATGTCCGGATACACGATAACCGAGCCGAACTGCCGTTGCAGGGAGGCCTTGACCCAATCCACCGCGAGGTCTGGCGTGGAAGTGGCCACATAGGCGTCATGTATCGGCTGTACCAGCAGGCTCTGGCCGAAACCGGTGCCGGCGTTGGCCCGGTAATCCTGGAGATAGGCACGATTGGTCTGAGTGGATTGGCTGTAGATGACGCCCAGGGAAACACCACGGCCGTTGGTGATGAGGGTGGCGCCGCTGCGACCGACCGGTTCGGTGAAGAGACTGTTCAGAGAAGTGACGGCTTTCGGGGCGGTGGGTACGGAGCAGCCGGTTAAAGCAATCGCTAGTGTCAACGTACTGGCAAGCGCAAGTTTCATGGTGTTTCTCCAGTGAAACAACTCAGTCACAAGTTGAAGTTGCCGGTGCTGTACCGGCGGTGACTCAAGACTAAACCCTGGATGAATTATTTAAATAGCCATCGCTTGCACTTCCCCGGCGATCACTAGTTTTGTTTGGTTTAAAAGTTTTCGGTTAATTGCCTCGGGAAATAAAAAGTCCCGAATCCGTGATTCGAGCCTTTTTATTTATAGCTGTACGGTCAGCCATCAGTGTTCCAATGGGATCAACACTTTTTCATCCGTGGCCAATACCATGAATACCAGCAACTTCGCGGGCTGGGTCGCGCTGGCGTTTTTCGATACCAGGTGTTCCGATCCGGCCGCTTCATACCAGTACTCACCGGCCTTGTAGGTTTTCGCCGGCTCGCCCTTTACCTGGGAGACGATTTCTCCCGAGAGGACGTACGCCATGGTGGTGCCTTCGTGCTTGTGGGAGATGGACGACTGGCCGGGCTGGTAATCGACTTCGATCATCAGCGCTTTTTTACCGGGGACGTTTTTCAGCATTTCGTCCTGCAGGACAGTGACCTTTTCCGCTGGGTCATGGGCAAAGGCCGATGCGGAAAAAATCAGGGCAAGGGCGGCAAGGGGGGCAGCACAGAAGCGCAACACGTTCATGGTTCATTACCTGCGGTGGGTGAGTTGTCGAAAACAACAGTAGTCCGCCAGCGGTAGTGATCAAACAGCCAATATCCGGGAAGTCCGGGGGACCAATCTTAAGTGTGCCAATGAAAAAGATCGCAGCCTCCAGCAACTTCTACAGAGGTACCCATTGCCCTGTAGAAACTGCCGAAAGCTGCGATCTTTAATAACGCTCCTATCGGACCGGAAAGCTGTTGAAGTCGACGGCGTTGGCCAGCTGGCAATCGATCAGGTCGATGAACTCCTGTGCCTGAGGGCTATTGAAATGCGATTGCATCGCTGCTTCCGATTGCCAATGAGCGCTGACGGTCCAGCGATTACTGTCTTCGGGGCAACGGTCGACCATATAGGACTCACAGCCGGGGAGGTCGCGCAGGGTTTCGACAATCTTCTGCAGATGCCTACCCAGTTCGTCCGAGCGACCGGTGACGGCTTGCACCTTGACGGTATTGATCATTTTGTCGGGCATTGCTCACACTCCTGAATCAGGCCGGACGAATCCTGCTCATTGAGGGATAACGCTTATGCAGGATAGGCCTGCCCCCGGGGACCGCCAATAGCCAATCGCCCGATAAAGTCGCAGGCCAATCCGTCAGGCCACCTGCTGCAAAATGTCGCGCAATCGGTCAAGCGCGGTGTCGATGTCGAGGGTTTCGATGGCGCCAAAACCAAGGAAAAGCCCGGCCTTGGGCGCCTCCTGATAAAAAAAGCTGTCGATGGCATAGAGTCCGACTTCGACTTTTTTCGCCAATTCGATCACTAATGGAACATCCATCGGCACTTTGCACATCACCACCATGTGGAATCCGGCAGTGGATGGCACTGCTTCGAACCAGGGCGAGAGGTCGCCGGCCATGCGCGTCAGGATCCGCTCGCGGCGCCCGGCATAGATCGTATGGCAGCGTCGGATGTGCTTGAGCAGGCAGCCTTCGGCGATGAACTTGGCCAGCGCCCATTGCGGCAGGGTCGAGGTGTGCAGGTCGGTGAGCTGTTTGGCGCGCAGCACGGCTTCCAGGATCGCCGGCGGCAGGATCCCATAGCCGAGTCGCAGTTCCGGCAGCAGGGTTTTGGAAAAGGTCCCGACATAGGCGACGATCCCCCGTTCGTCCATGCTTTGCAGGGAATCGGTGGGGCGACCTTCATAGCGAAACTCGCTGTCGTAGTCGTCCTCGATGATGATCGCGCCCAACTCATGGGCCTTGGCCAGCAACGCGACACGGCGCGCCTGACTCATGGGCATGCCCAGCGGAAACTGGTGCGAAGGGGTGACGTAGATGAGCCGTGTGCCGCGAGGAATCCTGTCCACCACAATGCCTTCGGCGTCCACCGGCACGCCGATCACCGTGGCGCCATGGGTGCCGAACAACAGCCGCGCCGGCGGGTAGCCGGGGTCTTCCATGGCGACCAGGCTGCCCGGGCTGATCAGCACCCTGGCAATCAGGTCCAGCGCCTGCTGCGCGCCGTTGCACACCACGACATCCTCGTCCTGACAATTGACCCCGCGGGAGAACGCGACGTGCTGCGCAATGGCGTTGCGCAGGGCCGGCAAGCCTTCGGGCAGGCTGTAGAACCCCTTGGAACCGGCAATCTGGCGCAGTGCGTGAGAGGTGCAGCGCCGCCAGTCATCCTGGGGAAACTGGCCCTTGCTGGTGGCGCCGCCAATGAAGTCGTAGCGCAGCGAGCCTTCCAGAGTCGGATGACGCAGGAACACCGGCAGGTTGCGCCAGGACTCGATCACCTCAAAGCCGCCAAGCCCGGTGTGGCTCTGTTTACGCTGCACCTTTGAAGTGCGCGCGTTGACGTAAGTGCCTTTTCCGACCACTCCGGTGAGGAAGTTTTCATAGGTCAGCTGGGCGTAGGTATCGGAAATGGTCTTGCGCGAAATACCCAGCTGTTCGGCCAGCAAACGGCTGGGCGGCAGTTGCGTCCCGGCGGCCAGGCGACCGGACTCGATGGCGCTGCGCAGTTGGTTGTACAACTGGCCGGCGAGGTCCTTGCGGCCATTGATGACAACATGTAGTTCCATACCGGCGAGGCTCCGGGAAGGTTGAGGCGCGTGTGCGTCGAGCAAGATTACCCCTATCCGCTTGTCGTGCAGAAGTTGTGCAGTGGAAAAACCGTCAATTGGTCTGGCAGGGGTGGTCCACGGGGAAATCGTGTAATTGGATCTGTCCTGCCGTCGCGCGAGCGACTACCTTGAAAATGACTTCAAGGCTGCACGAGATCGCTCGATGAATCCCCGACTGGACTACTACAGCGCTTCCCCCAAAGCGATGAAAGCGATGATCGCCATGGAGGCCTTGGCCAGCAGCCTGAGCATCGAGCAGGGCTTGCTGCACCTGATCAGGATTCGTGCTTCTCAACTCAATGGCTGTGCCTTCTGCACCGACATGCATTCGGTGGATGCAAGGCGCCTGGGCGAAAGCGACCGGCGTCTGTATTCCATTGCGGTCTGGCGCGACAGCAACTTTTTCAATCCGCGGGAAAGAGCCGCGCTGGCCTGGACCGAGGCGGTCACCTTGCTCTCCGAAAGCCACGTGCCGGATGAAGTCTATGCCCAGGCCCGCGAGCAGTTCAGTGAATGCGAAATGGTCGATCTGACCGTCGCGGTCACCACCATCAACAGCTGGAATCGCCTGGCCGTGAGCTTTCGGCAAGCGCCCAGCGCCTGAGCCGTTGTCATACCAGGTTCATGAGCGATGAGCAGGATGGAACTGTCAGTCCGGTCGACAGGGAGTCCGCGATGTCAGTCATGCAAACCAGCGCCCACCAAGGGGCTACCGAGTATCGTGCAGCCATCGACAAGGACCCGTCCTGGCGCCAGTTAGCGGCGGCAATCGACCCCGAACTGGCACTGTGTTTTACCGCCAGTGCCCGTTGCGGTTGTTACATGCAGGCCGCCCGCAGCCTCAACATCAAGGCCACCCGCCTGCGCCGACAACTGGTGCTGCTGGAAACGCAGTTGCAGTGTTCGTTGTTCAACCCGTCCGACAATGGTTTGAGCCTCAGCCGCGATGGCTTGCGTTTGCACGCACAATTGATCGCCCTGGCCCATGAGCGTGGTCTGCCGGTGATTGAACAACCGCTGATTCGGCTGGCCGTGGCGGACTCCATCCTGCATGACATTCTCGGACGTGACCTGGTGGCGCTGCTGCGGCGCAACGCCGGCGTGCGCCTGGACATCATCACGCTCGACAGTGAATTGTCATTGCGGGCGGTCAGCGCCGACGTAGTGGTGTGGCTGGGCGAGGTCGAAACGCCGTTGCCGGGGCCGAGCTTTGCCACCACCGAACCCCGGCGCCTGGCGCAACTGGATTACCTGCCTCACATTGCCAAGCGCTACTCGCGGGTGGCTTCCAGGCCGGAATGCATTGATGACCTGGCCGATTTTCTCCTGGTGCAATGGCGACAGGACTGCCACGTTGAAAGCTTGCGGCCATGGAATGCATTGGTGGATCAGCGCCTGTCCGGCGCAGTGCAACTGCAAGCCTGGGAACTGATGCTGGAGATGATCCGCAGCGGTGCCTGCATCGGTCTGCTACCGCACTACATGAGCCACTTCGACCGCGGGTTGATCGCCTTGCCGGGCTTGTTTGACCAGCCGATGCGGCGTCAGGTGTGGATGGCGGTCAACGCCCGGTCCGGGGATGATGCGCAGGTGCGGACGATCGTCGAATTGATCGAAGACACCTTCGCCGAGCGTCGCGAATGGTTCGAAATCTGAGTGCTCCCACATTGGTTCTCGCCAGACCCGAAGGTCGCGTTATAGAGTGAACAGCCATGTCTGCTTCAAGGATGATTCACCCATGCCAGCCACCGAACCCGTTATCACCCTCGAACGCTTCAACGAATCCCATATCGAAGGCATCACGGCGCTGTACAACGATCCCGCTATCGCCCGGCAGACCCTGCAAATGCCCTTTCAGTCCACCGAACTCTGGCGCAGTCGCCTGGCGCTGGATAACGAGCGCCTGGTGAAAGTGGTGGCCCTGCATCAGGGCACGGTCATCGGCAACATTGGCCTGGAGCAGTTCTCGCGCATTCGTCGCAGCCATGCGGGCAGTTTCGGCATGGGCGTTGCGGTCGAGTGGCAAGGCAGGGGCGTGGGCTCGAAGCTGCTCGCGACGGCGCTGGATATCGCCGACAACTGGATGAACCTGCAACGCGTCGAGCTTTCGGTGTATGCCGATAACGAAGCGGCCATTGCGCTGTATCGCAAGTTCGGCTTCGAAACCGAGGGCTTGTTGCGTGATTACGCCGTGCGTGACGGCGTACTGGTGGACACCTTGTGCATGGCGCGCCTGCGTCGCCCGCCCAAGGTTGGTTGAGTCAGTCAATGTGGCGGCCTCTTCGCGAGCATGCTCGCTCCTACAGTAATCCGGGCAGTTCGCAGATGTTGCGTACAGCCACGGAACCTGTAGGAGCGAGCATGCTCGCGATGGCGGCGTGTCAAGCGACATTGATGTTGAATGTGCCGGCCTCTTCGCGAGCATGCTCGCTCCTACAGTGATTTGGGCAGTTCGCAGATGTAGCGTACAGCCGCTGAACCTGTGGGAGCGGGCTTGCCCGCGAAGAGGTTGGTAATGCCAATAGAAAGCGCTGATCAGACAGCGCTTTGAACCCACATCATTTCAACGCCGGATCCCCCATGTTCATTTTCTTCCAGCCTTGCAGCAGCACTTGCGCCTTGGGTTCGTGCTCGTTTTCCAGGTAGTACTGCATCAACGACAGGCGGGCATTGCGGTTGGACGGTTGCACCTTCAACAGCCGCTCCAGTTCTTCGCACGCCTCATCAATGTTTCCGCTGTCATGCAGAGCCACCGCCAGCACATAGCCGAATTGCCCGCTCTGCGGCTCCAGTTGCGCAGCCTTGCGCAGGTACGGCATGGCTTGAGCCGCCTGGCCCGCACGAATCAGCGCCAGGCCCTGGGTGTGTTGCAGCAGGCCCGAGTCGGGATGCTCCTTGAGGCTTTGCGCGAGCAGGGCATGGCCTTCCTGGCTGCGACCGTTGGCCTCCAGCCACTGCACCAGGGTGACCAGGGCCGGGTAGAAGTCCGGATCGCGCTGCAGGGCCGTGCGCAGTAGTCCTTCGACTTCTGCACTGCGCCCGCTGGCCTGGTAGAGCATCGCCAGGTTGAGGTTCGCTTCGGCGCGTTCGAGGAGGTTTTTCTGGACTGTCTCGTATTCGGCGATGGCAGCACTCCAGCTGTCCTGAGCCGTGCCCAGGCCGGTGCGCGCGACACTGAGCAAATCCCGGGCAGCGGCGATACGCACGGCTTTCACCGGGTCATTCAACAAGGGGCTCAGCAGCGGAGCACGCTCCGTTGGCGGCAGCAATGCACTGATCGCGTGCAGGGCACTCTCACGGACTTGCGGCGCCGGGCTGTCGAGGTCCCTGGTCGCGAGTTTCAACGCCTGTTCGCTCGGGTACGCGGGCAACTCGGCCAGCAGCGTCGCCCGTTGAATCGCCGGCAGATTGCTGCGTTGCAGTTGCTCGAACAGTGCCTCGGCAGCACCGGCCTGACCGTTGCGAATCAGCCACAGGCTTTCGTCGTAACGCGGGGCTTGCATTGCGCTGGCGTTGGCGGTGTTCCACAGCTTGAACTGTTCGGTGACCTTGTCGCCGGCCTTGCCTTGATGGCAGGTCAGGCAAGCGTCCGGCGTCCCCAGTTTTTTCGCCCGCACGGGGTTGGGGATGCTGAAGCTGTGGTCGTGCCGGAAGTCGTTGCCCATGTAGAACTTGCCGGGCATGTGGCAATCCACGCACTGCGAACCCGGTTGGCCCAGGGTGTGGCGAGTGTGCTCGATGGAATCGTAGTTTTTCGCTTGCAGGCCCTTGCCGTCGACGCCTTCCACGGTGGTTTTGCCGGCGGTGTTGTGGCATTGCAGGCAGACGCCGTTGCCTGGCGCTTTCAATTGTGTGCTGTGGGGGTTGTGGCAGTTGCTGCAACGCACGCCCTTGTCGAACATTTTGCTCTGGGCAAAGGAGCCGTGTTCGAACACTTCGTCCTTGATCTTGCCATCCAGCGCGTACAGCTCGCGGGTCAGGACACTCGGCAGGTAGTCGTCCATCAGGCGCTTGCCGACCGTAAAACCGTCGTCCAGCGGTGCTCGGCGCGAGTGGCAGCGGGCGCAGGTCTCGATTTCAACGGTGGCGTTCTTGTCCTTGAGGTCGACGGCAAAGCCGGCATGGATCAGGTCGGTTTTCTTTGCGGTCCATTCCAGGTGATTGGATGCCGGACCATGGCACGCCTGGCAGCCGACACCGAGGCTGTTCCAGTGGCTGTCGAAGGTGTTTTTCGCCGCGTCGAAATGGCGTTTGAAGCCGGTGGTGTGGCACTCGACGCACATGAAGTTGGCGTTCTGGCTCGGTTTGCTCCAGTGCAGCGGGTTCTTGAAGTTCACGCCCTGGCCCGGATACAGGTGAAACCAGCGTTGCTTCTCGGTATCCCAGGCGATGCCAAGGGCTTGCAACCGGCCTTCGCCGACCTCGATCAGGTATTGCTGCAAAGGGGCGATGCCGAAGGCATAGGCCACCTTGAAGTCGGCGTTCTTGCCGTCGATACCGGGGGTATTGACCCAGAATTCGTCACCTTTGCGCGAGAATACCGTGGTCTCCTTTTCGGCCTTGAAGGTGACATTGTCGAAGTCGCCGAGCAGGGTGTCGGCGCTGGCTTGCTGCATCGCCAATTGGTGATGGGAGCCTTGCCAGTCCTTGACCTGATCGCCGTGGCAGCCCTGGCATTGTTGCTCCTCGACCATTTTCGCCGGCGCGAGAGCGACCGGTTGCGGCTTGGCCGGTTCAACCACAGGCGTGCTGACAGGGGCAGGCTTGAGCGGTGCGGGCGTGCTGCTCAGCAAAAACCAGCCAATACCCGCCACAGCGAGCAGCAAAATGCCGATGATGACTGGAAACAGGTAACGGTTGATCAGGGTCGATTGCGAATCAGGGTTGGGGGTTGCAGCTTTATTTTTATGCTTCGACATTACGACTTCCATGGTCCGGGTGCGATTGCCTTGCGGCGCGCGTTGAAGCTCGATGCAGCTTTGCCGGATGGCCGGCGTCTGTCAAATGACGGTTGTTGTGATGCTGATGGCCCCTTCGTCGGAACGCCGCCCGGAGCAAGCCCGCTCCCACAGGGTTTATGTCGTACCCAAATATTGTGATCGACACGCACCTGTGGGAGCGGGCTTGCCCGCGATGGCGATCTTTCGGGCGCAGCATCACTCCCCGACAAACCACCGGTAATACGGATTCCCCGCATCCCCGCGCATGACCTCGCGAATATCCCTGGCCCAGGCATCACGGTCGCCATCGTAGGCATGCAGGCTGGAGCGATAGAACTGCATCAGGCGTTGCTGGTGGACGTTCATGCGCTCGGTGAACCCTGCGTCGGCGTTGAGCAGGGCGGGAGGCTGATGCAGGTCCAGCAGGGCCGGGAGCACACGGCTGATCTCTTTTGAGCGGACCCAGGGTGCGTATTCGATGCGCGGTTGATCGTCAGTCACCGGTAGCGCGTCGGCGGCGAAACGCTCCAGCCCGGCGCGATCCGTGACCCAGGTCGCCATCAGCGCGGCGGCCGAGCCTACGCCCACATCCTGCAGGGCGTTGCGAACGCTGTCCTGCTGGAAGCGCGCGTTGATCTTCGCCGCATCCAGCTCGATCGGCTCCATCGAACCGACCAGCAGCATCTCGTGGAACTCGCTGGTCCACAGGGTCGCGTGAGGGAACACGTCGAGGAAGCTGCGCACCAGTGAGCGCGAGTCGTCGATGTTCTGCGTCGGCAGCGGCAGCCATTGGGCGACCAGGCCCTGTTTGTGCAGGCGGCTGGCGGCCAGTTGGTAGAAGTCCCGGGAATACAGGTTGACCACGCCGGCAGCGGAGGGGGGCGGTGGTTCGAGGGTGATCAGGTCGTAGCGCTGTGGATTGCGCAGCAGTTCCTGGCGGCCATCGCGCAGCCGGACATCGACACCTGGATCGGAGCCGGCATTGAAGTTGCCCTTGAACAGCGGCGCCGCCTTGACCACCGACGGCAGCAGTTCGGCGACCACGCGGTGTTCCAGGCCGGGGTAGCGGGTCAGGGCGCCGGCGGTGATGCCGGTGCCGAAACCGATCACCAGCGCCGAGCGCGGCTCGCCGTTGTGGATCAACAGGGGCAGCAACGCCTGAATCCGCATGTAGCGCAAGGAGGGCATGGCATCGCCAGTATTGGACACGCCCTGGATGTACAGGCGCTGGAAGGTTCTTTCGCCTTTGCCCTGGGATACCACGGCGACGGTACCGCCACGGCCTTCCTCATAGAACGTCAGTGTGCCATTGCGCGCTCCCGGCAACAGGCTGGCCAGCTTGTTGACCGGCGTGAACAGGGCGAGCGCCAGCGACACCAGACCGATGGCAACCACCGCCTGGCGCCGGCCTTTCTTCACACCATGACCCTTGCGCACAGCGAGAAAGGCAATACCGGCGGCGATCATCGCCAACAGGCCCAGGGTCCGCACCAGACCCAGCATCGGGATCAGGACGAAGCCGCAGAGCATCACGCCGATGATCCCGCCAAGGGTGTTGAATGCGACGACTTCGCCGACGTTGCGCCCCACCTGTTCGCCGCCGACGCTCAAGCGCAGGACCAGGGGAAACGCCGCGCCCAGCAGCAGGGTCGGTACGAACACGATGCTCAAGGCGGCCACGGCAAAGCGTGTGCTCATGCCCGCCAGTTCACTGCCGCCCAATGCCAGTACCCAGGATTCGGTCAGGGATTGGACGAGTACCAGCCAGCGCCCCAGCAAGGCGATTTCCAGCAGTGCAACCATCCCGGCCCCGGCGATCAGCAAACCGAACACGCCCCAGGGATCGCGCAGGCGATCGACCCGGCGGGCCAGCAGCATGCTGCCCAGGAACAACCCGGTAAGGTAGGTCGCCAGCACCACGGCAAAGGCATAGGTACGGGTGCTCATGAACTGCACGATCGATTGCGACCACACCACTTCGTAGCCCAGGGCCACACCGCCGGCGATGGAGTACAGCCACAGGGCCAGGCGATCGGGGGCTTTTTCGCTGTGATGTTTCACCGGGGCACCGACGGCGGCCACGCGCTGGCGCTGGAACCACAAGGCGCCCGCGGCGGCCAGCAGGTTGAGCATGGCGGCGGCCAGCGCGCTGCCGCGCACGCCGAGGGTGGCAATCAGCAGGAACGCAGCGAGCAGGGTGCCGGCGATGGCACCGGCAGTGTTCGCCGCATAAAGCTGCCCGCCGGCCTTGCCCAGGTGCTGTGGGGCGCTGGCCAATGAACGAACCAGCACTGGCAACGTACCGCCCATCAACAGCGCGGGAATGCCCACCAGCGCGAATGGCAGTACCCAGGCCAGCAGGCCCACCTGTTCTTCCAGCCAGGCAAACGGGCTGGCCGCCAGGCCCATGGCGAAGGTCGCACCGACGCCGAGCACGGCCACCAACACTTCCAGCCCCGCGTACAACAGCACCGGTTGCTGCATGCGGTCCGCCCAGCGCCCGAACAGCAAGCCGCCCAGGGCCAGCCCGGCGAAGAACGCACTGATCCCGGTGGTGATGGCGTAGACCTCGACACCCACCACCAACGACAGTTGCTTGATCCACAGCACCTGGTACACCAGCGCCGCGGCACCGGAGACGAACAGCAACAGGGCGGGGATCGACAGCGCCGGGGAGGCGACTTGAGGGGCAGGTATGGCCGACGACTTGCTGGCGACACGTGAGGTCATTGCGGAGTGCCTTTTTCCAATTCGATATAGCCTGTGACCGCACCGCCCCTTCGCGAGCAGGCTCGCTCCCACAGCGGCTGCATTGCAAATGTGGGAGCGAGCCTGCTCGCGAATGAAGTCGATGCGGTCCCAGGTCGAAAACAAGTCCGCTCGCCGGTGAGGGCGAGCGGCGGTCCAGCGGTGTTATTTTGCAGCTTTCATTTTTTCTTCGATTTTCGCATCCACCGCTTCGCGGATCTGGTCGATGCTGAAGCTCGCCGGACGCTGGCTCGGCGGGTAGTCGACAAAGGTCTGCAGGAACTTCGCAGATCTGCGGATGCCGTCAAACAGCAGGTAGTCGTTCTTTGCCAGCCAGTCGTAGTATTGATCGGACACTACGTCAGCACGCTCGTAGGGGTCCATGCGCAAGTTGAAGAGCTTGGGCACGCGCAGGCAGGTAAAGGGTTCGCTCCAGACCTTGAAGCCACCCGGTGCACGCTGCTCGCAAAAGACCACCTTCCAATCGTTGTAGCGCATGCTCACCAGTACGCCGTCATCGTTGAAATAGTAGAACTCGCTACGAGCGCTCTTGTCGGTTTTGCCGGTCAGGTAGTCCAGTTGGTTGTAGCCGTCCAGGTGCACCTTGAAGTTTTTCCCGCCGACGTCAGTCCCCTTGAGCAGGCGGTCCTTGATATCGGTGTCGCCCACGGCAGCCAGCAAGGTCGGGAACCAGTCCAGTCCGGAGAACATTTGAGTGGACACTTCATCGGCCTTGATCTTGCCAGGCCAGCGAATCATTGCCGGAACCCGATAAGCGCCCTCCCAGTTGGAGTTCTTTTCGTTGCGGAACGGTGTCGTCGCCGCATCCGGCCAGGACCACTGGTTGGGACCGTTGTCGGTGGTGTAGACGACGATGGTGTTGTCGGTGAGCTTCAGGTCGTCCAGCGTCTTCAACAACTTGCCCACGTCACCGTCATGCTCGAGCATGCCGTCGGCATACTCGTTACCGACCATGCCGCTCTGACCTTGCATGGATTCACGAACATGGGTGAAGGCGTGCATGCGGGTGGTGTTCATCCAGACGAAGAACGGTTTGTCCGCCTTGGCCTGCTTCTCGATGAACGCCTGGGCGGCGGCGGTGGTTTCGTCGTCGATGGTCTCCATGCGTTTTTTGGTGAGTGCGCCGGTGTCTTCGATCTTGCCGTCGGCAAAACTGTGGATCACACCGCGCGGAGAGGCGGCCTTGACGAACTCGGCATCATTCTTCGGCCAGTACGGACGTTCAGGCTCTTCTTCGGCATTGAGGTGGTACAGATTGCCGAAGAACTCGTCGAAACCGTGGTTGGTGGGCAGGTACTCGTCCTTGTCCCCCAGGTGGTTCTTGCCGAATTGACCCGTGGCATAGCCATGGGCCTTGAGCGCCTGGGCAATGGTCACGTCTCTGGCCTGCAGGCCGACCGGTACGCCGGGCATGCCCACTTTGGAAAGACCGGTGCGCAATGCCGATTGCCCGGTAATGAAGGTCGAGCGTCCGGCCGTGCAACTGTTCTCCGCATAGTAGTCGGTGAACATCATGCCTTCTTTGGCAATCCGGTCGATGTTCGGGGTCTTGTAGCCAACCACGCCCATGGAATAGGCGCTGATGTTGGTCTGACCGATGTCATCACCGAAGATCACCAGGATGTTGGGTTTATCGGCGGCCCCGGCGGTTGCCGAGATCGCCATGACCGACGTCGCCACCAGGGCGAGCTTCGGTAGCCACTTGCGTATGCGAGTCATCTGACTGCTCCTTTCGCTAACTTGAGTCGCGGTATTGCACGACTTACGTTTATTACGGTCCTGCGTAACGCTATTTTTTTACTGCACTTGCCCGGGTGTGGCGGCATCGAACGGATAGATCCGCTGCCATTCGGCAGCCATATCCACGACTGTCCAGCCTCGTTTGTTTGCTTCATCCAGGGCCTTGTCCAGGCGGCCGATGTGCGATTGCCGGTCGTAAGCCCATTCGCGTTTGGCGTCGGTGTGATGCACCAGGCCCATGAAGCGTTTGCCGGGACCGGCGGCGGTCCACTGGAGCATTTGCAAGTCGCCGTCGGAATTGCCGAAGGCGAGGATCGGCCGGCGACCGATCACCGCGTCGATGCTCACCGGCTTGCCCGGGCCATCGTCGTTGTGGGCCAGTTTCGGCGTGCGCAGGATCGACGCCTTGCCATCCTTGTAATCGAAGGTGGTCACGAAGGTCGTGCCGATCACCTGCTCCGGCGGGATGCCATAGACCTTCTCGGCGAAGGTGCGCATGAACCCGGTGTCGCCACCGGACACGATGTAGGTCTTGAAGTCCTGGCCGCGCAGGTAGTCGAGCATTTCCAGCATCGGCTGGAAAATCATCTCGGTGTAAGGCTTGCCGGTTTTCGGATGGCGGGCCTGGCTCAGCCAGGTCCTGGCGTAGTCCTCGAAGGCTTCGGTGGTCATGCCGGAGTGAGTCGCAGCGACGATTTTCAGCAAGCCTTCCATACCGCTGGCGGCCAGGGCCTTGTGATCGTTTTCCAGCACCGCCTGGAATGGCTGGGTGGTTTTCCATTCCGGGTGCTGCGGCGCGGTGCGCTTGACTTCGTCGAGGGCGAACAGCACCTCAAAGTACATTGGCTGTTCGCTCCACAAGGTGCCGTCGTTATCGAACACGGCGATGCGCTCTTCGGGTTTGACGAAGTCCTTGCTGCCTTGGTCTGTGACGGCCTGAACGAATTCGATGATCTGCTTCTTCGACGGGCCATCGTTCCAGGAGGGCAGTGGCTCGGTCGCCTGCGCCAGCAACGGCAGACTCAAGGCCAGAGTCAGCAGGAAACCGAGTGCGCGATGATGGCGTTGCGATATCGAATTCGTCATGGGAAATCCTTCTCGTGAACGGGGTTGAGCGGGCGGAGTGCAGAAGAGACTGATTCTCTGTTGCGCCCGGCCTGACTATGCAGCGTAGACAAGGATTCACCGATTTGGCGCAGCGCCTGATCCTGGGTCGGCTCGCGACCGTAACAGGCACGCAGGAAGGTCTGCAGGCGCGGGCCGAGATTCGTCAGTTTCAGGCCGTGGCGGCTGCGCCGGGTCCACAGGTACAAGGCGCCCAGTTGCGCCGGTTTGCCCTCGATTTGCGCCGGGATCTGCCGCCACGCGTAGTCGGCGGACTGGAGCCAGGCGGCGTGTCGGGCGCGGCGTCGCGCCTGCCAATTGAGGCGCGCGCGTTGTACGAGTGGGCGGCTGAACCAGCCCAGCAGCACTACCGCCACAACCAGTGCCATTAGCCCGAACCAGTGCCCGGAAAGGTGCAGGCGATTCTGCTGGCCGAGTTTTTTCAGGTCCTCGGTGATGGAAAACACCGGCTTGTAGGCGCTGCTGGCCGCCGCGTCGAAGGTCACGGCAGGCACCGTGGCCGTGCGGGTTTTCCGGCTGCTGGCATCCCACCATTTCAGCTCGACGGCTGGCAGGCTGTAGTGGCCTTCCCGGTCGATGCGGTAGGTCACGCTGTCGATGCGCTGGCCGCCATTGAAGTTGCCGCGACCGTCATCCAGAGTGCGGACCTGAGGCGTTTTCGGGTAGCGGCTCAAGCCTTTGATGTCGTTCAGCGCTGGCGTCGGAAGTGACATGGCCAGGGCACCGTCGGCCTGTAGGGTCAGTTCTCGGGTGATGCTGTCACCGACCTTCAACGGCGTGGCCGAATCAATGGTCTTCTGGGTGAACCGCAGTCCTTGAGCCACCAGTACCGTCTCTCCGGGCTGGAACCCCGGTGGTTGCGCGGCGTTGAAATGCAAAGGCTGGCTCTGGGCGCTGAGTTCGTGGCTGGCCTGATCCGGAGTGGCTTGTACCGTCAGTGCCGGAATGTCGAAGCCCTGGGCCAGGTTCGGGGTGATCAGGTAGCTGTAGCGCATGCCGCTGAAGGATTGGCCGTCGAAGGTCTGGTTGATGTGTTCGGCATGGCCGTCCGGCGGCATCACCAATGCGCCGGGCAGTTTCAGGTCGGGCAGGGTGGGGGCGCTGGTGAACCAGGAGTCGGTGAAGATATCGAGCTGCAACTCGACCAGGCTGCCGACCATGACGGGGTCGGCGGGTTGCAGGGTAGCCTGGACTTTCAGTTGGGGGGTGTCGGCGAATGCGTTGAGGCTGATCAGGGCAATGAGCAGGGTGCTCAGTTTTGTGGTGATTGATATGGCGCCTTCGCGAGCAGGCTCGCTCCCACATTTGTCCCCTGTGGGAGCGAGCCTGCTCGCGAAGGCCGCGACACGGAATTTCAGGCTGATCATGGCTTGGCCCCCGCCTGATCTTGCAAAGTGAACTTCTGTTTGAGAAATTTCGCCGGTGATGTGGTCAGGTTCTGCAGCCACTGTTCATCCGATGCCGCTTGTTGGGTCTCCACCTTTTTGCTTTGGCCTTTACCAGGCGCCTTGTCCATCTTGATTTCGTCGGGCTTGACCTCTGGCGCGTTTTTCTCGGCGCTTTCGGTGTCTTTTTGCAAGGCAATGGCCAGGGCCAGATTGGCGGTGGCTTCCGGGAACTGCGGCTGCAACTTCAGCGCTTGCCGATAAGCGGCGATGGCCTGGTCGAACTTGAACCGGCGCACGTAGATGTTGCCCAGGTAGAAATAGGCCGGCGCTGTGTCCAGGCGCGCGAAACTGGCCAGCGCCAGGTCGAAATCGGCCGCGTTGTAGGCAGCCACGCCTTTCCAGTAGGGGTCGACGAACAGCGCCGCCGCTTGAGGAAAGTGCTGATGCTCGAAGGCCCAGCGGCCTTGCTGGTCGCGGGTGAAGAAGGCATCGGTCAGTGCGTTGGCCTGTGCCGGTGCCGGTTGCAGGCCCAGGCCTGCCGCCAGCAGCAGTCCAGCCATCCAGTTCACGCTCCAGCCCCGGCGCACGCTGAAGAACGCGATCAGCAGCAGCGGCCAGCACAGCCAGTAGCCGGCATCTTTCCAATGCAATTCGCGCTGCTCGGCACTGGCGGACTGGAAGTGTTGCTCGGCGTGCAGTTCGATCCAGTCCAGGTCGTCATTGTTGAGGGTCAGGCTGCCCAACGGGGCATCCAGCGTTGATGCAAGTTGCTTGAGGGCGTCCTGATCGAAGCTGCCCATTTGCGGGCGACCGTTGCTGTCGGTGCGCGGCTGGCCGCTGGCATCGCGAATGATCCCGCCGTCTGTGCTGCCGGCCGCCAATACCAGCACTTGCAGCGCACTGTCGGCCAGTTGCTTGTCCAGCCCGGCCAGTGCCGAAGTGTCGGCGCCATCGGTGATCAGCAGCAGGGTGCCGGGTGTTTTCTCGGCGGCGAGCAGACGCTCGGCCTGATCGATGACCGCACTGAGATTTTTCCCCGGTTTGCCGATCAGGTCAGTGCTCAGGGCCTGGATGAAGGTGTCGAGCAGCGCCGGGTCGTCGGTGGCGGGCAATACCAGGTGCGCGCTGCCGGCGTAGGCAATCAAGGCGTTGCGCGAACCGGCACGGCGCTGGATGAGGTCGTGGAGCTTGTGCTTGACCGCTTCCAGGCGACTGGGCGGAACATCGCCGGCGTCCATGGACGGCGACAGGTCGACGGCAATGATCAGCGGCGCACGGTTTTCCAGAAAGTCCGGGCGATCCTGTTCCCAGGTCGGCCCTGCGGCAGCGATGGCACCCAGTACCAGCAGTGCACACACCAGGTGCACCGGACGCAGGCGTTGCCGGTCTTGCGGAGTGATCAGCAGGTGCGGCAGCAGATGCGCGGCGATGTTGTTGCGCAAGCGCCGTTGCAGATCCTGGTTGCGTCGCCACAGCCACGGCAGTAACGCACCGAATACCGCGAGCAACAGCCACAGGGGGCGCAGGAAGTGGAAATCGCTGAGGTTGACGTCCATCTCAGGCCTCCTGCCGTTGGCGCGCGAGCATCAGGCGTGGAAGCAGCAGGGCACCCAGGTGATAGATCGATAGAAAGGCGAGGGCAGCGCCCAGCGGCCACCAGAACAGATCGCGTTTGGGCTGATGGCTGAGGGTCTTGACCTCATGGGGAGTGAGTTTATCGAGGGTGCTGTAGACCTGATCCAGGGCGCTGCGGTCTTCGGCGCGGAAGAAACGTCCACCCGTGGCTCGGGCGATGTCCTGCAAGCCTTGCAGGTTGACCTTGGCGTCGCCTTCGGCATTCGGGTCGCCGATACCGATGGTGTGGATCACCACGCCTTTGGCCGCGGCCATGGAGGCGGCGTGGTCCGGCGTGATGGCGCTGCTGGTGTCGTTGCCGTCGGTGAGCAGGATTAGCACTTTTTCCTGTTCGTGGGCCTGGTCCAGTAGTTTCAGGCTCAACCCGATGGCGTCGCCGATGGCCGTATTGGGACCGGCCATGCCGATGCCGGTGTCGTCCAGCAGCAGCGACAGGCTGGCGTGATCGAGGGTCAACGGTGCTTGAGGATAAGCCCCGGTGCCGAACACGATCAGGCCGATTCGATCTTCTTTACGCTTGTCGATAAACCCGTGCACCACCTCCTTGACTGCCGCCAGGCGATTGATTTTCTGGCCGTTGGCGTCGGTGAAATCGGTGGTTTCCATCGATTGGGAAATGTCGATGGCCAGCATCAGGTCGCGCACGGGTTGCTGGCGTTCGATGGGTTTTTCCACGAACACCGGCCGGCTCGCCGCCACCAGCAACAGCGCCCAGACCAGCAGGTTCAGGCATAGTTGCCAGCGGTTGCTGCGGGTGCCGGTCTGGCTCGGGGCCTGGCCGACCGCGCGGCTCATCGCCCCGAAAAACGGTACACGCACGGCGCTGCGCGCTTCGCGGTAATCGCGCAGGTAGCGATAGCCGAACCACGGCAGCGGCAACAGGATCAACAGCCAGGGGTAATCAAGCTGCCACATGATGGCGCTCCACCCAGGTTTTGCAGGTGCTGAACAGCTGTTGGCGCTGGTCAGGGGGCAGGGCCCGCAAAGTTGCGTCGGGGGCGTAGGCCAGCAGCGAGAGTTGTTGGCTGAAGTCGGCGGGTAGGGGCTGTTTGCTGTGTTGCTGCAAGAATGCCTGCCAGTCCTCTTTCCCCAACGCCGCCGGAGATCCCTGTGGGAGCGGGCTTGCTCGCGAATGCGTCCGATCAGTCGACATGGATGTTGAATTCAAGGTCCTCTTCGCGAGCAAGTCGAATCGTCGCACCGCCGCTCCCACAGGGGATGCGGAGGGCATCGAGAGGGCCACGCGCTTGAGCAGTTCCGGAAGTTCGCGCAACGCACTCAGGTCATTGCTGCGCCGCTGCAATTTCTCCAGACGTATCAACGCCTCGCGTCGATAACGATCACGCCGCCATTGCCAGTAGCGCCGTGCGCCGGTCACCACCAGTGCAAAGATCAAGAGCGCCAGCAACACCCACCAGCCCCAGGTTTGCGGCGCATAACCGACAGGCTCCGGCAGGGGCATTTCCTTGAGTTGATCGATGCTCGGGATATTGGGGTTCATCGACGTCCTCCGATGAGCTTGCCCAGTTCGGCGCGCAGTTGTTCGTGGGCCTCTGTGGCCGTGCTGAACATCATCAGCGGCACCTGGCTGCGGCGCAGCAATGTCGCGACGTCCTTGAGCCGGCCGCTGAGAAAATCGCCCAGTGGCTGATGCACCTGGCGTCGTTCCACCGCCAGCTCCACTTGCAATTGCCCCTGGGTGATCAGCACGCGGCCGTTTTTCGGCAGGTTGAGCGCCAACGGGTCATAGACCTGCATGGCGATCACATCGTTATGGGCCGCCAGTTGACGCATCAATTGCAAGGTGCGTTCGCCGGCCCCGGCGAAGTCGCTGACGATACAGATCAAGTGATCGTGACCCGCCACGGCCAGGCAGTGTTGCAAGACCTTGTCGAGCTGGTCTTCGCCTTCGGCGTCCGGGTTGGCGGCATTGAGCGCCTGGTTCTGCTGGGCGATGCGACTGCAAAACGCTTCGATGCGTTTGCGGCTGCGCAGCGGGGCGATGCTGTCTATGCGTTGATCGTTGAATACCAGCCCACCGACGCGGTCGCCGGCGTTGAACACCATCCACGCCGCCAGGGCGCCGAGTTCGGCGGCAACGGCGGATTTGAAGCTGCGTTGCGAGCCAAAGAACATCGACATGCGCTGGTCAACGAGGATCAGCGCCGGGCGGTCGCGCTCCTCGGTGAATGTGCGCACCACCGGCTTGCCGGTGCGCAGGGACGCGCGCCAGTCGAGGTGACGCAAGTCGTCCCCGGGTTGATAGCGGCGAAGCTCATCGAAATTCAAGCCACGGCCACGCAAACGCGAAGCGTGGTTACCGGCCAGGATGCTGCCCTGGGGCTGACGTGCCAGAAAACTCAAGTCATGGGCCTTGAACTCCAGGGCCATCAGTTGCGCCAGAGAGACATACACCAGGCCATCGATGTTCACGCGGGAATCGCCACTTTATCAAGCAGGCGGTCGAGCACCTGATCGGTGCTCACGCCATCGGCCACCGCGTCGTAGCTCAGTTGCAGGCGATGGCGCAGCACCGGGTGCACCACGGCACGGACGTTGTCCGGCGAAACGAAATCCTGGCCCTGCAGCCAGGCGTCGGCCCGGGCGCAGCGGTCCAGGCCGATACCGCCGCGGGGGCTGGCGCCAATGCTGATCCAGCGGCCGAGATCGGCGTCGTAGTCAGCCGGGTGTCGGGTGGCATTGATCAGGTCGACCAGGTAACGGTCGATGGCCGGGGATACGTGCACCGCGCTGACCTCCCGGCGCGCGGCGAACACCACGTCCTGAGACAATGAAAAGCCCTGCGCCGCTGCGGTCCTGGCGCCAAGCGCCTGTTCTTCTTCGCGCAGCAGGCGCAGCACCTGGCTTTCGTTGTCCGCACTTGGGTAATCGAGCAGTACTTTCATCAGGAAGCGGTCCATCTGTGCTTCCGGCAGCGGATAGGTGCCTTCCTGTTCAATCGGGTTCTGGGTCGCGACCACGATGAACAACTCGGGCAATGCGTGACTATTGCCGGCCACGGTGATCTGGCGTTCTTCCATGGCCTCGAGCAGCGCCGCCTGGACCTTGGCGGGGGCGCGGTTGATTTCGTCTGCGAGGATCAGGTTGCCGAACAGTGGGCCGGGCTGGAAGCGGATTTCGTTCTTGCCTTCGACCTGATGCAGCACCTCGGCACCGGTGATGTCCGATGGCAGCAAGTCCGGGGTGAACTGGATGCGGCTCATCTTCGCCTCCAGGTGTTTGGCCAGTGCCTTGACCGTGCGGGTCTTGGCCAGGCCGGGCAAGCTTTCGAGCAGCAAATGCCCGTTGGCCAGCAAGCCGACGAGCATCTGCCGGATCACCTGGTCCTGGCCAAGCACCGCTTCGGCGATGCTGGCTTGCAGGGCGTTGAGGTCATTGAGTGCGCTCATGGGGTCTCCTAGAAAAACGCCAGGGTCATGTCGACACTAAAACCATTGCCTTCCGGGCGGTTCTTGGTGTCGAACTCCGGCACCCAGCGCGCATTGAAATTGGCTTTTGCGTCGGCGAACTTGCCGGTCCAGCCCACTGTCGGGCCAGCACCCACGGAACGGCCGCGGAAGCCGCTGTTGGCACCGGACCCCGAGTCATCGGTGAGCTGCTGGATGTAACCGGCGGCGATACCGGCGTTCCAGCCGTTGCCAAAGCCGTGGGTCCAGAGCGCATCGAGGGTATAGATGTTGCCGTTGCGATAATCGGTGGCGTCGTTCTCGGTGTAGAACTCCAGGCCGCTCGACAGTGTGAATTCGCCACCCTTGCCATCCAGATGAGTGAACGCCACGGTGGGCATGAAGGTGTAATTGTTCTGCCCGGGGTTGGCCAGGCGATCATCGTTGTAGGCCCCGGTGGGCACATAGATCGGCAGCGAAAACGAGATGTGGTTGAGTTCGTCGAAGTGGTAGCCGGCGGCAATCGGCGTCACCAGCATGTCGGCGAACTGGGTGCCTGTGTCGGAGGCGCCCAGGGTCCTGCCGCGAGGGCCGGTGATGTTCGCGGTGATGTCGGTGTACTGCACCGGCACACCGATGGCCGAAGCGTAATTCCAGCGACCCTTGCCGGTGTCCCAGACATGGGTGAAGTTGGCCATGGTGTAGGACACTTTCATGTCCAGCCCGGTACTCAGGGCACCCACGATCGGCACTTGGGCGCTGCCCTTGAGATCGCCGTCGTACCAGATGCTGGTCAGGGACATGACCCAACCCGGCCCCGGGGGGACGATCCCGGCATTGGAGATCACTTGCTGGCCGGTAATCGGCCGCCCGACACCACCCTCGGCTGCCAGGACCAACGGGCTACCGCTGACCATGCACAGCGCCAGAAAAGGGCGCACTACGAAAGGCCTGATCATGTGGCTGACTCCGTTTATTGATGTGAGGTTCGGCTAATGCAAAATGTCGCGGACATTCAATCCGGACGAAGTGGAATGCAGGAAAGGAGGGTGTGCCGGTTGGAGACTTGGCGGTGGACAGCAGGTTTGACAGGGTGTCGTGGTATGTCCGGATAAAAAGGTCGGGCGCTCGCAGACTCGCCAAAAACAAGGCGAGACTCTCCGCTTTCTTCAACATGATTCCCCCGATTCCCTGGTGGTTCATTGGCTAGTTGGCACTTTATGTAAGGCCGTTACTGCGTAATCCTTTTCCGATCAAGCATGTAGTACGCGTCTGATGAAGTTAGCAGCTAACCTCGGGTTAGCCAGTCGAATGAATTAATTCTTTCGTTTTGTGTGCAAGTTCTCGGATTTTCTGTGTACTGAAAAGTTAATGCCGGTCAGCAGGTTGTCGGCTGCAGCTGCCCTACGGTACGAACACATGTAGCGCAGACAGGCGCAACTCGGATACAGGAGCGAGCAAGCTCGCTCCTGTAGGGGGATTCAGTTTTTCTTCGCCTGCTCCCACACCCGTTCTTCCTGCTCGCGCAGTTCCGGGGTGAATTCAGCGCCAAAGTCTTCCATCTCGAACACCTGGCGAATCTCGATTTCGGCTTCGGTGCCCGGCATCGGGTTGGGGCAACGCTTGACCCATTCGATGGCTTCTTCCCTGGATTTCACTTTCCACAACCAGAAGCCGGCGATCAGTTCTTTGGTTTCGATGAAGGGGCCGTCGATGACGGAGCGTTGCTCCCCCGAAAACCTTACACGGGCGCCTTTGCTGCTGGGGTGCAGGCCTTCGCCGGCAAGCATGACGCCGGCCTTGACCAGTTCTTCGTTGTAGTTGCCCATGGCAGTCAGCAGTTCCTGGCTGGGCATGACGCCGGCTTCCGAGTCAGCACTGGCCTTGATGATGATCATGAATCGCATGGTGTTCTCTCCGTTGTTATTGAGTGACTCACTGTCTTGTCGAATGGCCGCGAGGCAAATCGACAGGGCTGGCAACAAAAACTGTTGTAGATGGCGCCAAGCGTAGATTTTTTTTCGACATCCGCTTCACGCTCCGGTATCTCTTGCCGGGTTATCTATCGACCCATGGAGTGTGTCCTTCGTGCCCATCCTGGAACTCACCACGCTCATCCCCGACCGCACGCCCGAAGAGGTCCTCGACTTCTGCCTGGAAGGGATCAACTTTCCGAAGATTTTCCCTGAACGCGTTACCCCGCTGGGCGATATCGATCTGCACGATCTGCGGATCGAAGCCGGGCGGCAATTCCGCTTTCGCCACTGGATGTTCAACGTGATTCCATCGAACTGGACGGTGGTGATCCGTGAAGTCGGCGAAAGGCATTTCATCGACGAGATGCTCAGCGGGCCAATGCGCGCCTTTCGTCATGAACATCGGGTAGAGGCGGGAGAGGGCGGTACGCTATATACCGACCGGGTGACGTATTCAGCGATAGGCGGCGCGCCACTGGAGTGGTTGCTGGTCGATGGCTACATGCGACGGATTTTCCAGGCGCGGCACCGGAATATGCTGCAACTGCTTGGCTAGCGCGAGGCCTTGTGGGCGAGTCTGCTCGCAATGGCGTCAGATCAGTCCCCGGGATGTTGAATGACATTGCGCTATCGCGAGCAGGCTCGCTCCTACAGGAGTAAGGGGGGTTGTATCCAGTTTTGTGCGCTCATACATGACAATTTATGTTTGACCGTAGGTCGTCGGACAATTTCGTGGTTAACTTCGGCCTCCTCAAAATTCTCCACCACAACGTTCAGAAGGACTCCGTTCATGGCTCAAGTCACTCTCAAAGGCAACCCGGTTCAAGTCAACGGTCAACTGCCTCAAGCCGGTTCCAAGGCGCCAGCCTTTTCCCTGGTTGCCGGCGATCTGTCCGACGTCACCCTGGCGAACTTCGCCGGCAAGCGCAAAGTGCTGAACATCTTCCCAAGCATCGATACCCCGACCTGCGCCACCTCCGTGCGCCAGTTCAACGCCAAGGCCGGCAGCGTCGACAACACTGTCGTGCTGTGCATCTCCGCTGACCTGCCGTTCGCCCAGGCGCGTTTCTGCGGCGCCGAAGGCCTGGAAAACGTCAAGAACCTGTCGACCCTGCGCGGTGCCGAGTTCATCCAGAACTACGGCGTCGCCATCGCCGAAGGCCCGTTGAAAGGCCTGACCGCCCGTGCCGTGGTGGTACTGGACGAGAACGACAACGTGCTGCACAGCGAACTGGTTGGCGAAATCGCCGACGAACCGAACTACGACGCGGCGCTTGCTGTTCTGAAATAAGCCTGGCTTTACACTTATTAACGGCCTGGCCCTGTCCAGGCCGTTTTCATTTGTGTTTCAGTGCCTTGGATAAATCTCCTGCTACGTAAGCCAAAGGTAAATTGCCGGTAAAGGCGCTTTGCTTAAGACACGCCAGTGCTTATCGTTCAGCCTCATGTAAAAAGCCCACGCGCCCAATGGTTGATCACTCAATGCAATCCTCCGCTTCCCGTAGTCCTCGTCGCTGGCTGTTCGGCCTGCTTGTCCTGCTGGTCATCGCCGCCCTGTGCTGGAAATTCTGGCCCGGCGGCGCTGCACCCAAAGAGGCCGCGGGGCAAAAAGCCGTTGCCGGGCATACCGGCCGATCGGGGGGGATGCGTCCGGGTTTCGGTGGCGCGTCCGGTCCGGTGCCGGTGCGAGTGGCGCCGGCGGTCACCGGTGACTTCCCGCTGTATTTCAAGGCGTTGGGCACGGTAACGGCGCTGAACACCATCAATGTCCGCAGCCGTGTCGGCGGTGAGCTGATCAAGATCCATTTCGATGAAGGGCAGATGGTCAAGGCTGGCGACCTGCTGGCCGAAATCGATCCGCGTCCTTACCAGAATGCCTTGCTTCAGGCTGAAGGCACCTTGCTGCAGAATCAGGCGCAGCTGAAAAACGCCCAGGTCGACGTCGAGCGCTATCGCGGTCTGTACCGCGAAGACAGCATTGCCAAACAGACCCTGGACACCGCCGAAGCGCTGGTCGGTCAATTCCAGGGCACGGTCAAGACCAATCAGGCGGCGGTCAACGATGCCAGACTCAACCTTGAGTTCACCAAGATCCGCGCGCCGATCACCGGTCGCGTCGGCCTGCGCCAATTGGATGTCGGCAACCTGGTAGCGGCCAACGACACGACGGCACTGGCGATCATCACCCAGACCCAACCGATCAGCGTGGCGTTCACCCTGCCGGAAAACAGCCTCGACACCGTGCTCGCCCGTTATCGCAGCGGTGCCACATTGCTGGCCGAAGCCTGGGATCGTGGTGACACCAGACTCCAGGCCACCGGTGTATTGCAAAGCCTGGACAACCAGATCGACGTCACTACCGGCACCCTGAAATTCAAGGCCCGTTACGAGAACCGCGATCAGTCGCTGTTCCCCAACCAGTTCGTCAATGTGCGCCTGCTGGCCGACACCCTCAAAGGCGTGGTGCTCGCGCCTTCCGCCGCGATCCAGTTCGGCACCAACGGCACGTTCGTCTATGCCATGGACGGTGACAAGAAAGTCAGGATCCGTCAGTTGAAAGTCGGCGCCAGCGATGGTCTGAACACTGTGGTCACCGAGGGTCTGTCGGCGGGTGAACGGGTTGTCCTGGAAGGCACCGATCGCCTGAAGGACGGCAGTGACGTGGAGGTGGTCAACGACAGCCAGGACGTGCCCACCACGCCGACCGAACACCTGCAGGGCAAGTCGGCGGCCAACGCGGCAGAGCCTGCGACCACTGGCAAGGCGAAAAAGGGCGGCGCATGAATCTCTCGCGGCTGTTCATCCTTCGCCCTGTAGCCACCACGCTGAGCATGCTGGCCATTATTCTGGCCGGTGTGATCGCCTATCGGTTGCTGCCGGTTTCGGCGCTGCCTCAGGTCGATTACCCGACCATTCGCGTCATGACCCTGTATCCCGGCGCCAGCCCGGATGTCATGACCAGTGCGGTGACCGCACCGCTGGAGCGACAATTCGGGCAAATGCCCGGCCTGACGCAAATGGCTTCCACCAGTTCCGGCGGTGCGTCGGTGCTGACCCTGCGCTTCAGCCTCGACATCAACATGGACGTGGCCGAGCAACAGGTGCAGGCGGCGATCAATGCCGCGACCAACCTGTTGCCCAAGGACCTGCCGGCACCGCCGGTGTACAACAAGGTCAACCCGGCAGACACGCCGGTGCTGACCCTGGCCATCACCTCCAGGACCATGCTGCTGCCCAAGCTCAACGATCTGGTCGATACGCGCATGGCGCAGAAAATCGCCCAGATCAGCGGTGTGGGCATGGTCAGCATCGCCGGCGGTCAACGCCAGGCCGTGCGGATCAAGGTCAACCCCGAGGCCCTGGCGGCCAATGGCTTGAACCTGTCGGATGTGCGCACGCTGATCAGCGCCTCCAACGTCAACCAGCCCAAGGGCAACTTCGACGGCCCGACCCGGGTCTCGATGCTCGATGCCAACGATCAACTGACCTCGCCCAAGGACTACGCCAACCTGATCCTCGCCTACGCCAATGGCGCGCCGTTGCGGCTCAAGGACGTGGCGGAAATCGTCGACGGCGCCGAGAACGAGCGACTCGCGGCGTGGGCCAACGAGAACCAGGCCGTGCTGCTGAACATCCAGCGTCAGCCGGGTGCCAACGTGATCGAGGTGGTGGACCGGATCAAGGCCCTGTTGCCGAGCATTACCGACAACCTGCCGGCTGGCCTCGACGTGGTGGTGCTGACCGACCGCACCCAGACCATTCGCGCCTCGGTCAAGGACGTGCAGCATGAATTGCTGATCGCCATCGCCCTGGTGGTCATGGTCACCTTCCTGTTCCTGCGTCGCGCCAGCGCCACGATCATCCCTTCGGTGGCTGTGCCGCTGTCGCTGATCGGTACGTTCGGCGTGATGTACCTGGCCGGGTTCTCGGTCAACAACCTGACCCTGATGGCCCTGACCATCGCCACCGGTTTCGTGGTGGACGATGCGATCGTCATGCTGGAGAACATCGCGCGCTTCATCGAGGAGGGTGACAGCCCGTTGAACGCGGCGCTCAAGGGCGCCAAACAGATCGGTTTCACCCTGATTTCCCTGACGCTGTCGTTGATCGCGGTGCTGATCCCGCTGCTGTTCATGGCGGACGTGGTCGGGCGCCTGTTCCGCGAGTTCGCCATTACCCTGGCAGTAGCGATCCTGATTTCCCTGGTCGTTTCCCTGACCCTGACGCCGATGATGTGCGCGCGGTTGCTCAAGCGTGAACCCAAGGAAGCAGAGCAGGGCCGTTTCTACCGCGCCAGCGGTGCATTCATCGACTGGATGATTGCCGCCTACGGGCGCAAGTTGCAGTGGGTGCTCAAGCACCAGCCACTGACCCTGATGGTGGCTATCGGTACTCTGGCACTGACGGTGTTCCTGTACATGGTGGTGCCCAAGGGCTTCTTCCCGGTGCAGGACACCGGCGTCATCCAGGGCATTTCCGAAGCGCCGCAATCGATTTCCTTCGCCGCCATGAGCGAGCGCCAGCAGGAGCTGGCCAAGGTCATCCTGGCCGACCCGGCCGTCGAGAGCCTGTCTTCCTACATTGGCGTGGATGGCGACAACTCGACCCTCAACAGTGGTCGCTTGCTGATCAACCTCAAGTCTCACCACGACCGTGACCTGAGCGCTGCGCAAGTGATCGCTCGCCTGCAACCGGAACTGGACAAACTGGTCGGCATCCGCCTGTTCATGCAGCCGGTACAGGATTTGACCATTGAAGACCGGGTCAGCCGTACGCAGTACCAGTTCAGCATGTCCTCGCCGGACGCGGAGCTGCTGAGCCTGTGGAGCGGGCGGCTGGTCGAGGCCTTGGCCGACCGACCGGAATTGACTGACGTTGCCAGCGATTTGCAGGACAAGGGCTTGCAGGTCTACCTGGTGATCGACCGCGATGCAGCGTCGCGGGTCGGTGTATCGGTGTCGAACATCACCGATGCCCTGTACGACGCCTTTGGTCAGCGGCAGATCTCCACGATCTACACCCAGGCGAGTCAGTACCGCGTGGTGCTGCAATCGCAGTCCGGCGAGAAGATCGGCCCGCAGGCGCTGGAGCAGATTCACGTCAAGACCACCGATGGCGGGCAGGTACGCTTGTCCAGCCTGGCGCATATGGAGGAACGCCAGGCACAACTGGCGATCACCCATATCGGTCAGTTCCCTGCGGTGATGATGTCCTTCAACCTGGCACCCGGCGTCGCGCTTGGGCACGCGGTGCAGATTATCGAGCAGGTGCAGAAGGACATCGGCATGCCGATTGGCGTGCAGACCCAGTTCCAGGGCGCGGCCGAGGCCTTCCAGGCTTCGCTGTCGAGCACCTTGCTGCTGATTCTGGCGGCGGTGGTGACCATGTATATCGTGCTGGGCGTACTCTACGAGAGCTACATCCATCCGATCACCATTCTGTCCACCTTGCCTTCGGCGGCGGTCGGCGCCTTGCTGGCGTTGATCCTGAGCGGCAATGACCTGGGCATGATCGCGATCATCGGCATCATCCTGCTGATCGGTATCGTGAAGAAAAACGCGATCATGATGATCGACTTCGCCCTCGACGCCGAACGCAATCAAGGCATGGACCCGCAAACGGCGATCTATCAAGCCGCATTGCTGCGTTTCCGGCCGATCCTGATGACCACCCTGGCGGCGTTGTTCGGTGCCGTGCCGTTGATGCTCGCCACCGGTTCCGGCGCAGAGCTGCGCCAGCCGCTGGGCCTGGTGATGGTCGGTGGCCTGTTGCTCAGTCAGATTCTGACGCTGTTTACCACGCCGGTGATCTACCTGTATTTCGATCGGTTGGGACGCCGCTTTGGCAAGACTGGCTCGAAAGAGGTGGTGGTATGACGGCGAGCTACAAGCTCCAAGCTTCAAGCCGCAAGTTAAAGCCTGCGCATACGTTGCTCTTCACTTGCAGCTTGCAGCTTGCCGCTAGTGGTTGCCACCTATGAATCTCTCGGGACCTTTCATCAAACGCCCCGTGGCAACCATGCTGCTTTCATTGGCCATCATGCTGCTGGGCGGTGTGAGCTTCGGTTTGCTGCCCGTCTCGCCATTGCCGCAAATGGATTTTCCGGTGATCGTGGTCCAGGCCAGTCTGCCCGGGGCCAGCCCCGAGGTGATGGCGTCGACCGTGGCCACGCCGCTGGAACGCTCCTTCGGCAGCATCGCCGGGGTCAACACCATGAGCAGCCGCTCCAGCCAGGGTTCGACCCGGGTGATCCTGCAATTCGACCTCGACCGCGACATCAACGGTGCGGCGCGGGAAGTGCAGGCGGCCATCAATGCCTCGCGTACCCTGTTGCCGAGCGGGATGCGCAGCATGCCGACCTACAAGAAGGTCAACCCGTCCCAGGCGCCGATCATGGTGCTGTCGCTGACATCGGATGTGCTGGAAAAAGGCCAGCTCTATGACCTGGCCTCGACGATCCTGTCCCAGAGCCTGTCCCAGGTGCAGGGCGTGGGTGAGGTACAGATCGGCGGCAGCTCCCTGCCAGCGGTACGTATCGAACTCGAACCACAGTCCCTGAACCAGTACGGCGTGGCCCTGGACGATGTGCGCAACACCATCGCCAATGCCAACGTGCGCCGGCCCAAAGGCTCGGTGGAAGATGACCAGCGGCTGTGGCAGGTCCAGGCCAACGACCAGTTGGAAAAAGCCAGGGACTACGAGTCGCTGATCATCCACTACAACGGCGGCGCGGCCCTGCGCCTGAAGGATGTGGCCAAGGTCAGCGACGGCGTCGAAGACCGCTACAACAGCGGTTTCTTCAACGACGACGCGGCGGTGCTGCTGGTGATCAACCGCCAGGCCGGTGCCAACATCATCGAGACGGTCAACGAGATCAAGGCACAGTTGCCGGCGTTGCAGGCGGTGCTGCCGGCCAGCGTCAAGCTGAACCTGGCCATGGATCGCTCGCCGGTCATCAAGGCGACGCTGCACGAAGCGGAAATGACCCTGCTGATCGCCGTGGCGCTGGTGATTCTGGTGGTGTTCCTGTTCCTTGGTAACTTGCGCGCTTCGCTGATCCCGACCCTGGCGGTGCCGGTGTCACTGGTCGGCACCTTTGCCGTGATGTACCTCTACGGCTTTTCGCTGAACAACCTGTCGCTGATGGCGCTGATCCTGGCCACCGGGCTGGTGGTGGACGATGCCATCGTGGTGCTGGAGAACATTTCCCGGCATATCGACGAAGGCGTGCGGCCGATGAGGGCTGCGTACCTCGGCGCCCAGGAAGTCGGCTTTACCTTGCTGTCGATGAACGTGTCGCTGGTGGCTGTGTTCCTGTCGATCCTGTTCATGGGCGGGATCATCGAAAGCCTGTTCCGTGAATTCTCGATTACCCTGGCGGCGGCCATCGTGGTCTCGCTGCTGGTGTCGCTGACCCTGACGCCAATGCTCTGTGCCCGCTGGCTCAAGCCTCATACGCCGGGGCAGGAGAACCGTCTGCAACGCTGGAGCCAGCGGGTCAACGAATGGATGGTTGGCAAATACGCCGCCAGCCTCGACTGGGTATTGCGCCACAAACGCCTGACGTTGCTCAGTCTGTTTGTGACAATTGGCGTGAACATTGTGCTGTATGTTGTTGTTCCTAAAACATTTATGCCTCAACAAGATACGGGGCAACTGATCGGTTTCGTACGCGGCGACGATGGCCTGTCGTTCAGTGTGATGCAGCCGAAGATGGAAATTTTCCGTCGGGCTGTGTTGAAGGACGAGGCGGTGGAAAGCGTTGCCGGGTTCATTGGCGGCAACAACGGCACCAACAACGCCTTCATGCTGGTGCGCCTCAAGCCAATCAAGGAGCGCAACATTTCCGCGCAGAAAGTCATCGAGCGCCTGCGCAAGGAAATGCCCAAGGTTCCCGGCGCGCAACTGATGCTCATGGCGGACCAGGACCTGCAATTCGGTGGCGGCCGCGAACAGACCACCTCGCAATACTCCTACATCCTGCAAAGCGGCGACCTGGGGGCGTTGCGCGAATGGTATCCGAAAGTCGTCACCGCGCTCAGGGCCTTGCCGGAGCTGACAGCGATCGACGCGCGCGAAGGCCGAGGTGCCCGGCAAGTGACCCTGATCGTCGACCGCGACCAGGCCAAGCGCCTGGGTGTCGATATGGAGATGGTCACGGCGGTGCTCAACAACGCCTACAGCCAGCGGCAGATTTCAACCATCTATGACAGCCTCAACCAATATCAGGTGGTGATGGAGGTCAATCCGAAGTACGCCCAGGACCCGATCACCCTCAAGCAGGTCCAGGTCATTACCGCCGATGGCGCGCGGATTCCGTTGTCGACCATCGCCCATTATGAAAACAGCCTGGAAGACGACCGGGTCAGCCATGAAGGCCAGTTTGCCTCGGAGAGCATTTCCTTCGACATGGCCGAAGGCGTAACCGTGGAGCAGGGTAGCGCCGCCATCGAGCGGGCGATTGCCAAGCTGGGCTTGCCGGAAGAAGTGATCGTGAAAATGGCCGGCACCGCCGATGCCTTTGCCGCCACGCAAAAAAGCCAGCCGTTCATGATCCTCGGCGCCTTGGTGGCGGTGTATCTGGTGCTCGGGGTGTTGTACGAAAGCTACATTCACCCGCTGACCATTCTGTCGACGCTGCCGTCGGCCGGGGTCGGCGCGTTGCTGTCGATCTATGCGCTGGGCGGCGAATTCAGCCTGATTTCGTTGCTGGGGCTGTTTCTGCTGATCGGCGTGGTGAAGAAAAACGCCATTCTGATGATCGACCTGGCATTGCAACTGGAGCGACATCAGGGCATGGCACCGCTGGAATCGATTCGCAGTGCCTGCCTGCAACGTTTGCGACCGATCCTGATGACCACCCTGGCGGCGATTCTCGGGGCCTTGCCGTTGCTGCTCAGCCGCGCCGAAGGGGCGGAAATGCGTCAGCCACTGGGCCTGACGATCATCGGCGGGCTGATCTTCAGCCAGGTGCTGACGCTATACACCACTCCGGTGGTTTACCTCTACCTCGACCAACTGCGCCATCGCTTCAATAAATGGCGTGGGGTGCGTACCGATGCTGCTCTGGAAACTCCGCTATGACTGAACGTTCGCTTTTCAACCTGGCTGCACCGCTGATCACGGCTCGGGGCTCACGCCTGTTGAGCCTGTCACTGTGCGTGGCGATGCTCAGTGCCTGCGCCGTCGGCCCGGATTACCAGCGCCCGCAAACCGCCGAACCGGCGCAGTACAAGGCTGCCGAGGGCTGGCGCCAGGCCAATCCGAGCGATGCCCTGGCGCGTGGTGCGTGGTGGGAGTTGTACGGCGACCGGCAGCTCAACGATCTGATCGAAAAACTCAACAGCTCGAACCAGACCGTGGCGCAGTCCGAAGCGCAGTACCGTCAGGCCCAGGCGCTGGTGCGCAGTGCCCGTGGTGCGTTCTTTCCTACGGTCGACCTGACTACCGGCAAGAACCGCTCCAGCCAGGGCACCGGCAGCAGTAACTCCAGTCTCAGCAGCTCCTCCAGCGGTATCCGCAACACTTATACCGCCCAGGCCGGAGTCAGTTGGGAGGCTGACATCTGGGGCAAATTGCGGCGTGGCCTCGAAGCCGATACGGCCAATGCCCAGGCCAGCTTTGCCGACCTGGCGGCCATGCGCCTGAGCCAACAGTCGGAGCTGGTGCAGAACTACCTGCAATTGCGTGTGATCGACGAACAGAAACGCCTGCTTGAAGCCACGGTCGAGGCCTACCAGCGTTCGCTGAAAATGACTGAAAACCAGTATCGCGCCGGGGTTTCCGGAAAGGACGCCGTGGCGCAGGCGCAGACCCAACTCAAAAGCACTGAAGCGGACATGGTCGACCTGATCTGGCAGCGTGCCCAGTTCGAGAACGCCATTGCCGTGCTGATCGGCCTGCCGCCGGCCGAATTCAGCCTGGCGCCAAGCACAGACATTCCGCAGTTGCCGCAAGTCCCGTTGGCACTGCCGTCGCAGTTGCTGGAGCGTCGCCCGGACATCGCTTCGGCGGAACGCTCGGTGATCGCCGCCAACGCCAACATCGGCGTGGCCAAGGCTGCCTATTACCCGGACCTGACCCTGAGTATGAACGGTGGTTACAGCAGCAGTACCTCGAAAGACTTGTTCAGCCTGCCGAACCGCTTCTGGTCGGTCGGACCACAATTGGCCATGACCCTGTTCGACGGCGGCCAGCGCTCGGCGGAAGTTGACCGCAGTGAGGCGGCCTACGACGAAACGGTGGCCAAGTACCGCCAGACCGTGCTGGACGGATTCCGCGAGGTGGAAAACTTCCTGGTGCAGCTCAAGGTGCTTGAAGACGAAGCGGTCGTGCGCCAACAGGCACTGGATGCCGCCCGTGAATCGCTGCGCCTGACCCAGAACCAGTACAAGGCCGGATTGATCGCCTATATCGATGTGGTCGTGACCCAGGCCGCGGCACTGAGCAATGAGCGCAGCAACCTGGACCTGTTGCAGAGCCGACTGATCGCCAGCGTGCAGTTGATTGCCGCGTTGGGTGGTGGCTGGGATGGGCAGCTCGAAGTCAGCGATAGCCGAAACGACTGAACGCTGCAATTCCTGTAGGAGCGAGCACGCTCGCGATGGAGGTCAGGCCACCGCGGGGAATCAGGCTACCAGCGTTATCGTTGACGACCATCGCGAGCATGCTCGCTCCTACAGGGTTTTTGCGTTGCCGCGAGTTAATGTTCAACCTTAAAACAAGCGTTTCATCGGACTGATGGCCTTTTGCTTATTTTGTGAGTGCGTTCTCATTTGGAATCAGTACAATCGCTCCATTTGCCCCCCAGCGAGAATCAATACCATTAATGGGGGCATGTGCGAGAAGTCCCCATGCTCATCGGCAGTTATTCCCCCACCCTGGTTATCATTTCGCTCTGTGTAGCGATTCTCGCCTCATATACCGCACTCGACCTCACCGGACGCATTGCCACCGCCAAAGGCCGCGCCGTGCATTTCTGGACCGCGGGCGGGGCCTTTGCCATGGGCATCGGCATCTGGTCGATGCACTTCATCGGCATGCTCGCGTTCAAGTTGCCGATCGACCTGGGGTACGACGGCACGATCACCCTGTTGTCGCTGCTGATTGGCGTGCTCTCCAGCGGCTTTGCGCTATGGCTGGTCAGCCAGCCGCATTTGCCGGCCTGGCAACTGGCTTTTGGCGCGTTGGTCATGGGCGCCGGCATCAGCGCGATGCACTACACCGGCATGGCAGCCATGCGCATGCAACCGGGCATCGATTATGACCCGACGCTGTTCGGCGCTTCGCTGATGATCGCTGTCGGTGCATCGGGCGCGGCATTGTGGATCGCTTTCCATTTGCGCCAGCAGACGCCTCATGTCCGCCTGATCCGCAGCGGTGCCGCCGTGATCATGGGGATCGCCATCGTCGGCATGCACTACACCGGCATGGCCGCCGCACGTTTTGCCGATGGCAGTTTTTGCGGGGCGGCGGTCAATGGCCTGAGCGGCAATGGCCTGGACAACCTGGTGTTGATCACTACGCTGGCGGTGCTGAGCATCGCCTTGCTGACCTCGGTCCTCGATGCACGCATGGAGGCTCGCACGGCAAGCCTGGCCCAATCGCTGACCGAGGCCAACCGTGAACTGACCCAACTGGCCCTGCATGACACCCTCACCGGGTTGCCGAACCGGACGTTGCTCGCCGACCGGATCGAACAGGCGATGTCGCGGGTTCGGGAAGAGGGAGGCTGTTTTGCCCTGATGTTCATCGATCTGGACGGCTTCAAACCGGTCAACGATGCCTTCGGCCACCACATGGGGGACTTGCTGTTGCGCGAAGTGGCCTTGCGCCTGCGCGAGGACTTGCGCAGCCAGGACACCCTGGCGCGGATTGGCGGCGATGAGTTTGTATTGCTGGTGCAATTGAGCGAACAGAACGACGCCTTGAGCCTCGCGGCCCGTCAGGTCGGGTTGATCGCGCAGGCGTTTCGGGTTGCCGAACATGAACTGCATATTTCCGCCAGTGTCGGCATCGCGCTGTACCCGGGTAACGGGCTGTCTGCCCATGAGTTGCTGATGAACGCCGACGCGGCGATGTATCACGCCAAGGGTGCGGGTAAAAACGGCCACAGCTTTTTCGATGCGTCGATGAACAGCAACGCGCGCAAACAGCTGCAATTGCTGCAGGACCTGCGCAATGCCGTGGAAAATCAGGAATTCAGCCTGCATTACCAGCCCAAGTTCGATGCCGCCAATGGCCGGCCAGTGGGCGCCGAAGCCTTGTTGCGCTGGGAGCACCCGATGCAAGGGATGCTGTTGCCGGACAAATTCATCGAACTGGCGGAAAAGACCGGACTGATCATTCCGATCGGCGAGTGGGTGCTCAACGAGGCCTGCCGCCAGATGCGCGAGTGGTACGTGCTGGGCTACACCGATTGGCGCATCGCGGTGAACCTTTCGGCCATTCAGTTTTGCCATGCCGGGCTGGTCCAGAGCGTCGCCAAGGCGTTGGCGACTCACCATCTGCCGGCCAACAGCCTGACCCTGGAGATCACTGAAACCACCGCCATGAGCGATGCCGATGCGAGCATGACGGTGCTTCAGGAACTGTCGGAAATGGGAGTTGACCTGTCTATCGACGATTTCGGCACCGGTTACTCGAGCCTGATGTACCTCAAGCGCCTGCCGGCCAATGAGCTGAAGATCGACCGTGGTTTTGTCCGCGACCTGGAGCGTGACAGCGATGACGCCGCCATCGTTTCGGCCATCGTCGCCCTCGGCCAGGCGCTGGGGCTGCGTATCGTCGCCGAAGGCGTGGAGACGGGTGTGCAACAGGACTTCCTGACGCAACTCGGTTGCGATTCATTGCAGGGCTACCTGCTGGGGCATCCGCTGCCGGCCGCAGGTTTCATGGTGGAAATCCATCGCGGCGAGCAATTGCTCAAGCAATTGAAGGCCAGTGCCGAGCGCGAGCTGTCGATGACATGACAGCTGATCCGAATCCATGCAAAAACCGCCAATGGCGGTTATTCTTGGCCCCGACCGCTTAAGCTTCGATCGGGGGAACGCTCGCATGGACAAAGTCATCGTCATCACCGGCGGGAGCCGCGGCATCGGGGCCGCCACCGCCTTGTTGGCCGCCGCGCAGGGCTACCGGATCTGTATCAACTACCAGGCCGACGAACATGCTGCGCTCGGGGTGCTGGAGCAAGTACGTGCCCTCGGCGCGCAAGCCATTGCGGTACGTGCCGACGTCAGCATCGAAGACGAAGTCATCGCGCTGTTCCATCGTGTAGACAATGAACTGGGCCGGGTCACCGCGTTGGTGAACAACGCCGGCACGGTCGGGCAAAAGTCCCGGGTCGACGAGATGTCCGAGTTCCGCATTCTCAAGATCATGAAGACCAACGTCCTGGCGCCGATCCTCTGCGCCAAGCACGCGATCCTGCGCATGTCGCCCAGGCATGGCGGGCAGGGCGGCAGCATCGTCAACGTGTCGTCGGTGGCCGCACGTCTGGGCTCACCCAACGAATATGTCGACTACGCGGCCTCCAAAGGCGCGCTGGACACCTTCACCATCGGCCTGTCCAAGGAAGTGGCGGGCGAGGGCATACGGGTCAACGCGGTGCGCCCCGGCTACATCTACACCGACTTCCATGCACTGAGCGGCGACCCGGATCGGGTCAGCAAACTGGAATCGGCGATTCCCATGGCACGTGGCGGACGCCCGGACGAAGTGGCGGAGGCGATTGTCTGGTTGCTCTCGGACAAGGCTTCTTATGCGACGGGGACTTTTGTCGATCTCGGCGGTGGGCGTTGATCTGAGGTTTGCGTTGTCGGTGCTGGCCTCTTCGTCGGATCGCCGCCCGGAGCAAGCCCGCTCCCACAGGGTTCCCTGGTGTACGCAAGACTGTGAACACCAGAGAATTCCTGTGGGAGCGGGCTTGCCCGCGAAGGCGATAGTGCAGGCAACCTCCAACCCTCAAAACGACCGCACAATCCGCCCCAACGTCTCCATCGCCTTCTCCGAGTCCTCGGTCCACGGGCTCCCATAATTCAACCGAATACAATTCCTGAAGCGCTGCGCCGGCGAAAATATCGGCCCTGGTGCAATGCTGATGCCTTGCGCCAACGCCATCTGAAACAACTTCAACGAATCCATCTGCGCCGGCAATTCCAGCCACAGGAAGTACCCTCCGGCAGGCTGGCTGACGCGAGTGTCGGCGGGGAAATAGCGGGCGATGGCGGCGAGCATGGCGCTTTGCTGGTCTTCCAGGGCGTGACGCAGTTTGCGCAGATGTCGGTCGTAGCCACCGTGTTGCAGGTAATCGGCGATGGCGGCCTGGGCCGGCATCGATGCGCACAGCGAGGTCATGAGTTTCAGTCGTTCGATTTTCTGCGCATAGCGCCCGGCGGCGACCCAGCCGATGCGGTAACCGGGGGCCAGGCTCTTGGCGAACGAGCCGCAATGCATCACCAGCCCTTCGGTATCAAAGACCTTGGCCGGTTTCGGTGCCTGCTGGCCGTAATACAGTTCGGCGTAGACATCGTCTTCGATCAACGGCACCTGGTGGCGCCGCAGCAGTTCCACCAACTGTTGTTTCCTGGCCTCGGGTACGGTCGCGCCCATGGGGTTCTGGAAGCTGGTCATGCACCAGCAGGCCTTGATCGGGTGGCGCTCCAGGGTTTGTTCGAGTACGCCGAGGTCAATGCCGTCGCGCGGATGCACGGGGATTTCCACGGCTTTGAGTTTCAGGCGTTCGAGCACCTGCAGGCAGGCATAGAACGCCGGGGCTTCGATGGCCACCAGATCGCCGGGCTCTGTCACCGCTTGCAGGCACAGGTTGAGGGCTTCCAGTGCGCCGTTGGTGATCAGCAGCTCTTCCATGGGCAGCATCAGCCCGCCGACCATGTAGCGCAGGGCGATTTGCCGGCGCAGTTGCGGGTTGCCCGGCGACATGTCGGTGACGACCATGCGCGGGTCCATCTCGCGGCTGGCACTGGCCAGGGAGCGGGACAAGCGTTGCAGGGGAAACAGCGTCGGGCTGGGAAACGCCGAACCGAAGGCCACGGTGTTCGGGTCCTTGATCGAGTCGAGCACTGAAAACACCAGTTCGCTGACGTCGACTTCGGTGGATTCATTGACCTGGCTGCTGATCACCGGCTCGGAGAACGGTCGTGGCGCATGGGCGTTGACGAAGTAACCGGAGCGCGGGCGAGCGCGGATCAGACCGCGACGTTCCAGCAGGTAGTAGGCCTGGAACACCGTGGACGGGCTGACGCCGTAGGTCTGGCTGGCGTAGCGCACCGACGGCACGCGCTGGCCTGGGCCGAGGACGCCGGAGCGGATCAGTTCTGCGATGTCGTCGGCGAATTTTTCGTAGCGTTTCATCGATATCCCGTCATGGAACTCATTCAATCAGCTTTTGTGGCGAGGGGGCTTGCCCCCGTTGGGTCGCAAAGCGGCTCCAAGATGGGACTGCTGCGCAGTCCAACGGGGGCAAGCCCCCTCGCCACAGGGAATTGCATTGCCAAAACAGGACTGCGCTTGAGCAAGGTCAGCATCTTAAAGGCTCAGCGGTTCATCGGCGCAACAAACCGGCTCTTGGCCACGCTGTAGACACCCGGCTCATCGCTGTCGACCACCTTGAAGCCCAGGCTCCGGGAACTGCTGGCCGGACGCTCCGTGAGCATCACCACCGACACTGGCACGTCGACGATCTCCCCCGGTGCCAGACTCAACAAGGTCTTGCCCTGCAGTTCGAAATCATCGGCATCGACCAGGTGCAATTGGTAGTCCTGGCGTTGCTGGGTCTTGTTGATCACTTTCAGACTGTAGATGTTTTCGATCTGCCCCTGGCTGTTCTCGCGGAACAGGCCCCGGTCCTTGCTGACGTCAAGGGACACCATTGGCCGTTCCACCAGCGCCACCACCAGGGCTGCGATCATCACCAGCAGTACGGCGGTGTAGCCGATCAGGCGCGGGCGCAACAGGCGTGTCTTGCCACCCTGCAACTGGTGCTCGGAGGTATAGCTGATCAATCCCCGGGCGTAACCCATCTTGTCCATGATCGAATCACAGGCATCGATACAGGCGGCGCAACCGATGCACTCCATCTGCAAGCCATCACGAATGTCGATGCCGGTCGGGCAGACCTGTACGCAAAGCTGACAATCGATGCAATCGCCCAGGCCTACTTCAGCGGGCTTGGCCTCGCGTTTGCGCGGGCCACGGTTTTCACCTCGGGCCACGTCGTAGGAAATGGTCAGGGTGTCCTTGTCGAACATCACGCTCTGGAACCGCGCATAGGGGCACATGTGCATGCACACGGCTTCACGCAGCCATCCGGCATTGATGTAGGTGGCACCGGTGAAAAACAGCACCCAGAACAGACTGACGCCGCTCAGTTGAAAACTCAGCAGCTCTTCGGCCAATGGCCGGATCGGCGTGAAGTAACCGACGAAGGTCAGGCCGGTCAGCAGGCTGATGAGCAGCCACAAGGTGTGCTTGGCCGCGCGACGCATCAGTTTGTTCACGCTCCACGGTGCGGCGTGCAATTTGATCCGTTGGTTGCGTTCGCCTTCGGTGATCTTTTCGCACCACATGAAAAGCCAGGTCCAGGAGCTTTGCGGGCAGGTGTAGCCGCACCAGACCCTTCCCGCGAACACGGTGATCGCAAACAGGCCGAACGCGGCAATGATCAGCAGCGCCGAGAGCAGGATGAAATCCTGGGGCCAGAAAGTGGCGCCGAAGATGTGGAATTTGCTTTCGGAAAGGTCCCAGAGCACCGCTTGGCGGCCGCCCCAGTTCAACCACACGGTGCCGAAGAACAGCAAAAACAGAAAACCCGCGCCACTGATGCGCAGGTTGCGAAACAACCCGGTGAAGCTGCGGGTGTGGATCAGGTTGTCGCTGGACTTGGCCTTCATCTTTGGACGTGAAGGCTCGAATGTTTCTACGGTTCGGACGGGGATTCTCTCGCTCATGGTCTTTCGCTCATCAGCCTCCATCAGGCATGAGTACTATGAGCGGCGATCTGTTTGCATAACAGACTCAGGTATTGCATTAAAAAGCGGATCAGATGGTGCCGGGCACCCAGCCTGCGACATCTTGAAGCACCCGCCGCGCAGGGGCGCAAGCACCTGGCCACAACAGCGGCGGATTAGGTGGATCAACGCCGGTCAAATCACCGAACGACTGTCGGTGGCTTTCAAGTGCCGGCGTCCATCCACTGCGCCAGCGACGGTCAAGGCGTCAGCCTCAGCTTCGGTGATGTAAATGCGATGACCTTCGATGTCCACTGCCGACATGGCCTTGCTGCCGTCGGTGACGATGGTCACGTCGGGACACAGACGAATGTATTCGCCATTTTCGGCAGTGAAAAACCGGTCTGGTTCTCGATGCGCACAGTCATGGCGGAATCCTTTTTCAGTGGAACCTGGAATTTCAGGCCGCAACCGCTGGTCATCGTTCTGTGCAACCGATTAATGGTCGTTGCGGTCCACCCTCCATGGCCCCTCACAAGGACAACCCCCATGAGCGCCTGGTGGCACGAAGTCTGGGTGACCCTGCAAGGCGAGTTCGCCGACATCACCGATGCCTCGCAACTGACACGGATGACCGTGCGCCTGTTGATGGCCGCCGTGCTGGGCGGGATTCTCGGGTTCGAACGAGAACACCAGGGCAAGGCCGCAGGGGTGCGCACCCATATGCTGGTGGCGATGGGGGCGGCGCTGTTCGTGCTGGTGCCACAGATGTCCGGCTCACAGGCCGATGCGATGAGCCGGGTGGTGCAGGGCGTTATCGCCGGCGTCGGCTTTCTGGGGGCCGGCACGATCCTGAAAAACCATGAGGGCGACGAAGGCCACGTCAAAGGCCTGACCACCGCCGCAGGCCTGTGGATGACCGCCGCCATCGGCGTCGCGACCGGGTTGGGGCGGGAGGCGACGGCGGTGCTCAGCACGTTGTTGGCGCTGGGGGTGTTCAGTGTGATGCCGAGGATCGTCAAGCTGATCGACAAGGATCACCGGCCGTAGGCACGGCGGGGGATTCCTGCTCATTGCTCGGCTTTGCCGAGAGTTCATGTCGGCTGTAGTCAGTATCACCGTGCAGCAGATGATTCTCCAGATCGCTGATGATTGAGCTTTTGGTTGATGGTTCAGAGGGATCGCATAAGGCTTCGAAGTAAAGAAGTTCGTAATTGAATATTTTCAAGGGAAGGCCAGCCGTCGATGGGTCGTTCACGGTTGAGCGCGCGGTGCTGTGCGCTAGCGTTGTCTGTGAGTTCGCTGACGCTGGGAAAAAACGTGTTCATGGCTGGCCACGCTCAGAATGATGGGGTGGTGGCTATATAAGGTGCTGGATGTAAGTTTCGTAAAGTGTCGAATGGGTAGAACTGGCGTTCTCGGATCGGTACTACAGGTTCTTGGGAAGGGTCGTTCATTTTTCATGATCGTCCCTGGCGTTGAGGCAGGAACGATCAACTGTCTTCATTGCGGATTCACAATCACCGGCGGCATCGTCGTTGGCGGTTCTTCCTTGGGTGGCGGAGTCGTGCCGGGCGGATCCTGTTCGGGCTCCGGTTGCGGATCGCTTGGGGGAATCACCGGATCGTCGATGTTTGGATCGGGGGTTTCAGCTGGGAATGGATTGTTCATGGTTGAGGTCTCCGGTGGCACATGGCGTGAGTCGTGCTTAAGTAGGTGGACTGCGGCGCGAAGGATTTGATTCCGCAAACTGCCGATGAACTTTTTCGGCCGACTGTCGCTCGGAACCTAAGTGAGTCCATCCCGGGGCGGACGGCCCGACGGGATGGCGACCAGATACAAGCGCGTCCATGGGGCGTAAGGAGAGAGGCTCGATGACGGCTGATAAACCGACTGAGTTGAGCTACAACCCGCACATGCCGCTGTCGCAGGCGTTGCTGCTGCCGCGAATTGTCATGGAAAACATCATGCCGACCCTTGAAGGCGGGCAGTTCGCGGTCAAGGCCGTGGTGGGGCAGGATGTGCTGGTGACGGCCAAGGTGTTCGCCGACGGGCATGACAAGCTGGCGGTTCGCGTGCGCTGGCGGGCGGAGGATGAGGATGTCTGGCAAAGCGCGGTCATGAACGATCTGGGCAACAACGGCTGGCAAGGGCAGTTCCGTGTCCACAGCCAGGGCCGTTATCTGTTCTGTATCGAAGCCTGGATCGATCAGTTCGCCAGTTTTCGCTACGAGCTGGAAAAGAAACATGCGGCGGCGGTGCCCGTCAGCCTGGAGCTACAGGAAGGGCGGATTCATGTGCAGCAAGCCGCCGAGCGTAGTGAAGGGCAACTCAGCGAGCAACTGGCGGCCTTGCACCATGAACTGTCAGGACTGCTCGAAGCCGAGCAGGTCGCACTGTTTTTGCACCAGCGTAGTGCCGACCTCATGGCCCGCGTCGATCATCGCGCCTATCTGAGCCTGAGCCCGGAGTACCCGGTGGATGTGGAGCGCGAACTGGCGCAGTTCGCCAGTTGGTATGAGTTGTTTCCGCGTTCGATCACCGACCGCCCGGAACGCCACGGTACGTTCAATGACGTGCATTCGCGGCTGGCGATGATCCAGGACATGGGTTTCGACGTGCTGTATTTCCCGCCGATCCACCCGATCGGACGCAGTTATCGCAAAGGCCCGAACAACTCGTTGACGGCGGGGCCCGATGATCCAGGCAGTCCCTATGCAATCGGTAGCGAAGAAGGTGGGCACGAGGCGATTCACAAGCAGTTGGGGACCCGCGAAGACTTCAGGCGACTGGTGGCGGCCGCTGCTGCCCATGGCCTGGAAATCGCCCTGGATTTTGCCATCCAGTGCTCCCAGGACCATCCGTGGCTCAAGCAGCACCCGGGCTGGTTCAACTGGCGGCCCGACGGCACGATCAAGTACGCCGAGAACCCGCCAAAGAAATACCAGGACATCGTCAACGTCGACTTCTATGCCCCCGAGGCAATCCCCAGTCTGTGGGTGGAACTGCGTGACATCGTGGCGGGCTGGGTCGAGGAGGGTGTGAAGATCTTTCGTGTCGATAATCCGCACACCAAGCCGTTGCCGTTCTGGCAATGGCTGATTGCCGATGTACGGGCGTTGTACCCCGAGGTGATCTTCCTCGCCGAAGCCTTCACCACCCCGGCCATGATGGCGCGCCTGGGCAAGGTCGGATATTCCCAGAGCTACACCTATTTCACCTGGCGCAACACCAAGGCCGAACTGGCGAGTTACTTCACGGAACTCAATGAATCGCCGTGGCGCGAATGCTACCGGCCGAATTTTTTCGTCAATACGCCGGACATCAACCCGGCATTCCTCCACGATTCCGGGCGCCCCGGGTTTCTCATCCGCGCCGTGCTGGCGACCATGGGGTCAGGCCTGTGGGGCATGTATTCGGGGTTCGAGTTGTGCGAGTCGGCGCCACTGCCAGGCAAGGAGGAATACCTCGACTCCGAGAAGTACGAGATCCGCCCGCGGGACTTCAACGCACCGGGCAACATCATTGCCGAGATCGCCCAACTCAACCGCATCCGCCGACAGAATCCGGCGCTGCACACGCATCTGGGGCTGAAGGTCTACAACGCCTGGAACGACAACATCCTGTACTTCGGCAAACGCAGCATTGACGGCAGCAATTTCATTCTGGTGGCGGTCAGTCTCGATCCGCACAACGTGCAGGAGGCGAATTTCGAGCTGCCGTTGTGGGAAATGGGCTTGCCCGACGACGCCAGTACCCACGGCGAAGACCTGATGAACGGCCATCGCTGGACCTGGCACGGCAAGCAGCAGTTCATGCGGATAGATCCGGCGTACCAGCCGTTCGGGATTTGGAGGATTACCCCCTAAGACGCAAAACCTGTGGGAGCGAGCCTGCTCGCGATAGCCATTTGACGGGCAACACATGCGTTGAATGTTCAATCGCCATCGCGAGCAGGCTCGCTCCCACAGGGAAATCGGCATCGAACTCACCAGGAGTTTCACATGGCGAAGAAACCCAAGGCAGCCACGTTCATCAAGGACCCGCTCTGGTACAAGGACGCGGTGATCTATCAAGTTCACGTCAAATCGTTTTTCGACTCAAATAACGACGGTATTGGTGATTTTCCTGGCTTGATCGCCAAGCTCGACTACATCGCCGACCTGGGCGTCAACACCATCTGGCTGTTGCCGTTCTATCCCTCGCCACGGCGCGACGACGGTTACGACATCGCCGAATACCGCGGCGTGCACAGCGACTACGGCACCCTGGCCGATGCCCGGCGTTTCATTGCCGAGGCACACAAACGCGGCCTGCGGGTGATTACCGAACTGGTCATCAATCACACTTCCGACCAGCACCCGTGGTTCCAGCGCGCACGCAAAGCCAAAAAAGGCTCAGCCGCCCGGGACTTCTACGTATGGTCCGATGACGATCAAAAGTACGACGGCACCCGCATCATTTTCCTCGACACCGAGAAGTCCAACTGGACCTGGGACCCGGTCGCCGGACAGTACTTCTGGCACCGTTTCTACTCCCACCAGCCGGACCTGAATTTCGATAACCCGCAAGTGATGAAAGCGGTGCTGTCGGTGATGCGTTACTGGCTCGACATGGGCATCGACGGCTTGCGCCTGGATGCCATTCCCTACCTGATCGAGCGCGACGGCACCAACAACGAGAACCTGCCGGAAACCCATGACGTCCTGAAACGGATCCGCGCCGAAATCGACGCCAACTACCCAGACCGCATGCTGTTGGCCGAAGCCAATCAATGGCCGGAGGATACCCAGCTGTACTTCGGCGACACCGACAAAAAAGGCCTCAATGGCGACGAATGCCACATGGCCTTTCACTTCCCGTTGATGCCGCGCATGTACATGGCGCTGGCCCAGGAAGATCGCTTCCCGATCACCGATATTCTGCGCCAGACTCCGGACATTCCCGCCAATTGCCAGTGGGCGATTTTCCTGCGCAACCACGATGAACTGACCCTGGAAATGGTCACCGACAAGGAGCGCGACTACCTGTGGAATTACTACGCAGCCGACCGTCGGGCCCGGATCAACCTGGGCATTCGTCGCCGTCTGGCGCCCTTGGTCGAGCGCGATCGCCGTCGGGTCGAGTTGCTCAACAGCCTGCTGCTGTCCATGCCCGGCACACCGACCTTGTATTACGGCGACGAAATCGGCATGGGCGACAACATCTACCTCGGCGACCGCGACGGCGTGCGCACGCCGATGCAATGGTCCATCGACCGCAACGGCGGTTTTTCCCGAGCCGACCCGGCCAGCCTGGTGCTGCCGCCGATCATGGACCCACAGTACGGCTACCTGTCGGTCAACGTCGAAACCCAGGCCGGCGACCCGCATTCGCTGTTGAACTGGACCCGGCGCCTGCTGGCCGTGCGCAAGCAGTCCAAGGCGTTTGGACGCGGCACGTTGAAGATGCTTTCGCCGAGCAATCGGCGGATTCTGGCCTACACCCGTGAATACGCCGGGGTGGACGGCAAGCACGAAGTCATTCTGTGCGTGGCCAACGTGTCGCGCAGCGCCCAGGCCGCCGAGCTGGATTTGTCGGCCTATGTCGGCATGGTGCCGGTGGAAATGCTCGGGGGTAACGCGTTCCCACCCATAGGCCAGCTGAATTTTCTCCTGACGCTGGCGCCCTATGGCTTTTACTGGTTTGGCCTCGCCGCGGAAAACCAGATGCCGAGCTGGCACGTGGAGCCCGCGCAAAGCCTGCCGGACTTCACCACGCTGGTGCTGAAAAAGCGCATGGAGGAGCTGCTCGAAACGCCGTCACGCACCACGCTGGAGCAAAGCATCCTGCCGAGCTGGCTGCAGAACCGCCGCTGGTTCGCCGGCAAGGACGCAGCCATCGAACAGGTCGATCTGGCCTATGGCGTGCGCTTCGGCGATCCGCAGCATCCGGTGCTGTTCAGCGAGATCAATGTCACCAGCGGCGACCAGAGCAGTCGTTACCAGTTGCCGTTCGGCTTTATCCCGGAAGATCAGGTGGGTACTCCGTTGCCCCAGCAACTGGCATTGTCGCGGGTACGGCGTGGCCGCCAGGTCGGCCTGATCACCGATGCCTTCAGCCTGGAAACCTTTGTGCATGCCGTATTGCAGGGGATCCAGGCCGGTACCGTATTGGCCTCAAGCGAGGGCGACATCCGCTTCGAATCCACTGCGGAGCTTGAAAAACTCGGCCTCGATGCACAGTCGCCGGTGCGTTACCTGTCCGCTGAACAGTCCAACAGCTCGGTGGTGATTGGCAACAGCCTGGTGTTGAAGCTGATCCGCAAGGTCGCGTCCGGAGTGCACCCGGAACTTGAAATGAGCGCCTACCTGACTGAAGCCGGGTTCAGCAATGTCTCGCCATTGCTCGGTGCGGTTGTGCGGCGCAATGCGGCGGGTGAAGACAACCTGCTGATGATCGCCCAAGGCTACCTGAGCAACCAGGGCGACGCCTGGGAGTGGACGCAGAACAACCTCGAACGGGCGCTTCGCGATGAGCTGGCCGATGCCGTGTCCGAGCAGGAACAACACTACAACGCCCTCGGCGAACTGAAAGATTTCGCCGCTATGCTGGGGCGGCGCCTGGGGGAAATGCATCAGGTACTGGCTGCACCAAGTGCGAACCCGGACTTCTTGCCACAGGTCACCACGCAGAAAGAAGCCCAGGCCACGGCCAGGGATGTGGCGGTACAGATCGAGCATGCGCTGAACTTGCTCAAACAGCATGAAAATCAACTGAACCCGGCGGACCGGAATCTGGTGAGCCATCTACTGGGCAACAAAAAAGCCATCCTCGCTCATGTACAAGCGTTGGGTAAAAAGACTGCGGGCGGATTGCGCATTCGTGTGCATGGCGATTTGCACCTGGGGCAGGTGCTGGTGATCAAGGGCGATGCCTACCTGATCGATTTTGAAGGAGAACCGGCGCGGCCATTGCATGAACGACGGGGCAAGCACAGCCCGTACAAGGATGTCAGCGGTGTGCTGCGTTCCTTCGACTATGCGGCGGCGATGGCGATCAATGTGCAAAGCGTCGATAACACGGAGGCGGCCGATGCCGCGCGCTTGCGGGTGACCGAGCGCTACTTGAGCGAGGCACGGCAAGCATTTGTCGACGCTTATCGGCTGGCGGCGGCTAGTCTTGCCCATGCATGGCAGGATCCCGAAGGCGAGGATGCCGCGCTGGCGCTGTTCGGTCTGGAGAAGGCGGCGTATGAAGTGGCCTATGAGGCGGAAAACCGCCCCACCTGGTTGCCCGTGCCGTTGCACGGTTTGTATGGATTATTGAGTGGGCTAAAACCCTTTTCCGGTCTTGGTGGAGAGTAGTCATGAGTGTCTCGAACAAGGAACAGGGTCATCACAAGGCAGCGCTGCTTCCCGGCGCGCGGGATATCGATGCGCTGGTGCGCGCCGAACATATCGATCCGTTTGCGATTCTCGGCCCTCACGCCGATGACGTTGGCGGGCAGTTCATTCGCGCTTATCTGCCGGGCGCCCTGAGTGTGGAAGTACTCGCCAGGGATTCGGGCGAAGCACTTGGCAATCTTCAAGCCACAGAAACGCCGGGGTTGTTTGTGGGGCATTTCCAGCGTGCACAAGCGTATCTGCTGCGCACCCATTGGGCCGGCGGCGAGCAAACGGCCGAAGATCCTTACAGCTTCGGTCCGTTGTTGGGCGAAATGGATTTGTACCTGTTCGCCGAAGGCAATCACCGCGACTTGAGCAGCGCCTTGGGCGCGCAATTGACGACCGTGGACGGCGTCGACGGCGTACGTTTCGCCGTATGGGCGCCGAATGCCAGAAGGGTCTCGGTGGTCGGCGATTTCAACGTCTGGGACGGCCGCCGGCATCCCATGCGCCTGCGCCATCCCAGCGGCGTCTGGGAGTTGTTCATCCCGCGCCTGCAGGCGGGGGATACGTACAAGTACGAAATCCTTGGCAAGCACGGGATTCTGCCGCTGAAGGCCGACCCCATGGCCTTGGCCACCAGCTTGCCACCGGACACCGCTTCAAGAGTTGCATCCCCCCTGAGAATCGACTGGCAGGACCAGGACTGGATGCTGTCACGCGTGGACCGTCAGCGTCAGAGCGCACCGCTGTCGATCTACGAATTGCACGCCGGCTCGTGGCAATGCGAGCTGGACGACCTGGGCGAAGTGGCCCGCCAGTACACCTGGCCCGAACTGGCCGAGCGGTTGATCCCCTATGTGAAGGATCTGGGTTTCACCCACATCGAACTGATGCCGATCATGGAACATCCGTTCGGAGGTTCATGGGGTTATCAGTTGCTCTCGCAGTTCGCCACCAGCGCCCGGTATGGCGCGGGGGATGAGTTCGCAGCGTTCGTCAATGCCTGTCACCAGGCCGAAATCGGCGTGATCCTCGATTGGGTGCCGGCGCATTTTCCCACCGATACCCACGGCCTGGCCCAGTTCGACGGTACTGCGCTGTACGAGTACGGCAACCCGCAGGAAGGGTTCCATCAGGACTGGGACACGCTGATCTATAACCTTGGTCGCACCGAAGTGCACGGCTACATGCTGGCCTCGGCGCTGCACTGGCTCAAGCATTTCCACGTCGACGGCCTGCGGGTCGATGCGGTGGCCTCGATGCTGTACCGCGACTACTCGCGCAAGGCCGGCGAGTGGGTGCCGAACCGCCATGGCGGGCGGGAGAACCTGGAAGCCATCGACTTCCTGCGCCACCTCAACGACGTGGTAGCCCTGGAAGCGCCCGGTGCGTTGGTGATCGCCGAAGAATCCACGGCATGGCCGGGTGTCAGCCAGGGCACGCAACAGGGCGGCCTGGGCTTTGCCTACAAATGGAACATGGGCTGGATGCACGATTCGCTGCATTACATCCAGCAGGACCCGGTGTACCGCGCCCATCACCACAACGAACTGAGTTTCGGCCTGGTGTATGCGTGGTCCGAGCGCTTCATCCTGCCGATCTCCCACGACGAGGTGGTACATGGCAAGCGCTCGCTGATCGACAAGATGCCCGGCGACCGCTGGCAGAAATTCGCCAACCTACGGGCGTACCTGAGTTTCATGTGGGCGCATCCGGGCAAGAAACTGCTGTTCATGGGCTGCGAATTCGGCCAATGGCGCGAGTGGAATCACGATCAGCAACTGGATTGGTACCTGCTGCAATACTCGGAGCACCAGGGCGTGCAGAAACTGGTCAGTGACCTCAACCGCCTGTACCGCGAAGAGCCCGCGCTGCATGAACAGGATGACGTGCCCCAGGGTTTCCAATGGCTGATTGGCGACGATGCGATGAACAGCGTTTATGCGTGGCTGCGCTGGAGCAAGGACGGCAAGCCGCTGCTGGTGGTGGCCAACTTCACGCCGGTGCCGCGGGAGGCGTATCGGGTTGGGGTGCCGTTTGCCGGGCAATGGAGTGAGGTGCTCAACAGCGATTCGTCGATTTATGCGGGGTCCAATTATGGGAACAGCGGTGGGGCGCTGGCCGAGGAGACGCCGAGCCATGGGCAGGCGTTGTCGTTGGTGCTGAATTTGCCGCCGTTGGCGGTGTTGGTGTTGAGGCCGAGCGATTTAGGTTAGCTAGCAGAGTCTAAGCGGGTGCTTCTCCATTAGTTATCTATCGATAATGGAGAGGTGCCTGAGAGGGGAATGGTTTTCTAGTGCATAGAGAGTTCCTAGGCGAAGCCGAACATTGACAGAGCATTTTGCTTGTTTTGATTCGGCTTGAATTTAAATAAGTCGAAATCAATAATGAGTGCTCTATCATTAATTATTTTTACATTGTCAGCTTTGTTGTCACCAAGTTCTCTGTCCATGCTTTCAAGTTCAGCAAGTAGCTTTTCTTTTTGTTTGCTGGTTCGATATTGTGATTCGTTCATAGTGATCCCCTCAATAAAAGGTGTCTTCATAATCAAAATGCCTTCCAGTGTCCGGATTGCAGATGCCGTAGCATATTTTTTGTAAATGCCATTGTAAGCTTTCTGGAAAAAGTAATTCCATCCTTCCACTGCGTGATTGATATTGGAGGTTGTGTTGTTTTTAATGGAGTGTGCAGTTGCGATATCTGTGGGGACGGTCTTGTAGATTTTGTAGGCTGTTCGACCAACTTTCCATACTTCACCAAATCCTCCTGCACCCAGTCTTTCACCTTCTGATTTTATGTTGTTTAGTGAGATTGTTTCTTTGGCTATGTCTGGTTTTCGTTTAGTGGCGGTATTTTCAACGCTAATTGAAGCATGATTATTATTCAGATCCAATACGTCAACAGTTGTCCTGTTCTCCTGCTGGTGGAGATTGTTCCTTCTTGCTGGAACGTAGAGCCCAGAAGCTTCTTCACGCTCCGGAGGTGACGTAGGACGTCGCGTCATTCGACCATCTGGATCAAAAAAAACCGTAGGCGCGTTCTTCATCGCGATGAACAGATTCATCCCATCCACATACCCCGCGGGATCCGGATTAATCCACCGCTGCAACCACGGCACGTAATACCTGAACCCATAATAATAAAGCCCAGTCGCATCCCGCTCCTTGCCCGAATAGCGCACGATCTTGTACTTGGCTTGCGTGGTCGACCGCGCTGCCCAACACGCCGTGCCCCCAAACGGGTAATACCATTCCTGGCTGATCAGGTCGGCATTCTGGTCCAGTTCCAGGGTGCTGGATTGCAGATGATCGTTGAGGCTGTAGCGCACCTGATCATTGGCAATGTCGCCAGGCTTTTGCGAGACCCAATGCAGTACCTGCACGCTGTTGCTGCCGGCGCTGGCGGTGATCACGTGGAGGACTTCCCCGGTGCCGCCATGGCTGCGGATTTCCACGCCGGGCAGGTAACGCACTTCGCTGACCAGGGTGCGGGCGTTGGTCTGGGTTGCGCGTAACTTGCGCAGGCGTTGGCCACCGCCGTCATAGAGGTAGCGTTCGTAATCATCGTTGCCGTCATCGCGGACCACCGGGCGCACAGCGGTCAACTGGTTGCGCAGATCCCAGTCCATCGACTGGCCGGCTTGCAGTTCACGCAGGTTGCCGTTGGCGTCGAAACCGGCGGCCAGTTCGGCTTCGCTGGGTGGGCGGCCGTTGCGTTCGGGCAGGCAACGGTTGCTGTAGCGGGCGCGGGTCAATGTGCGGCCATGGGCCTGAACTCCGACGTGGACCAGGTCCAGCAGGTTGCCACCGGCGTCGTAATGGTAGGTCTGGGTGTAGTTGGCGACCTGGTTGGGATCGATTGGCAGGGGCTGCAGGTCGGGCAGGGCGGGGCCACCGTGGCCGGTCTTTGCCTCCCATCCGGTGGCTTCGATCAGTTGATCGAGGGTGTCGTAAAGGTAGGTTCTGATGGGTTCGATGCGCTGGTTGTTGAAGTAGCGGATCGGCTGGGCGGCGTCTTCGATGCTCTGCACATTGCCGCTCGCGTCGTAACGGTATTTCAGGTCTTGTAGCGGCGTGCCGTTGGCTTTGTGGGCGCTCAGGCCGATGAGCCGACCGTCCGCAAGATCGTAGCGGTGGCGGGTGACGACGCCATTGCCGGCGGTTTCCGTTTCGATCTGGCCTGTGGCGTTGTAGTGAATATCGTTGACCAGCACTTTTTCGACTTGCCCGTTTCCGGCCAGGGTCAATCGGGTGGTTTTCAGTTCACCGGCCACGGCATGGGCGAAGGATTGTCGGTTGCCGAACGCATCGATTTGACGCAGCAACTCGCCAGTGGCGGTGTAGTGCTGCGAGGTGACAGCGCCGTCGCCTGGTTCGAGCAAGGCATCCCGGGCCGTCATGCTGAGCGGCCAGTTCGGGGGAGCGGTGTCACGCAAAAAATGCCGAGCCTGTCGAAGCGTAGTGCCACTCATTGCTGAATCGAGCAGGTGCAAGGTTCCCGCCGGATCGTCATGGCGAATCAACTGACCGCAGAGGTTATGGGCAACTGCTTCGGGATCCGCCCGCGCATAGGTGAAGCGCTCAAGCGCATGGGCTGCAAGCCCGGTTCCACGTTCTCGCACGGCTATCGGGCGTAACAGTTCATCGAACTCAGTCAATGCGTGGCTGCCACGTCCGTCCCAACGCTCGACAGTCTGCCCGGCGGCCCCCGGCAATGCCACTCGCCACCCGGCATCCACGCTATCGGTCGACAACACTGCGCCGGACAGGCTCATGACCTGAGACAGGTTCGCCGGTACCGATGCATCGTTCTGCGCCAAGGCAAACAGATACGGATCACGGCTGGCCACCGGCCGGCCGGCGATGTCGAACCGTTGATGCGTGACCCGCGCCTCAACCGGATCGGCCGCTAGCCGCCGATGGTATTGAATTGCCCTGATCGCCAGGCCACGGGAATCTGCAACCGAAAGGGCCGGAGTACCGCGATGCGCATGATCCAATGACATCCGTGCTGATCCCGATCAGAGTGAACTGCCATTACCATGCGTCACCGTCAGCGCCTTGGAAACTGTAAGAAATACCAGTTTTCACCAGTGCATTCGTACAGCCGCACTGCCAATCAAGCTGGACTAATGACAACGGCATTCCGTCTATCAGCGATCTTCGCGGCTGTGCCACAGGCGCAGCAGGTAAATGGTGGAGTCTGCGATCTCGTAGCGCATCTCGTAGTGTCCGACCAGAATCCGCCGCACATCGCGGGGCTCGAACTCTTCAAGCCGTTCTCCGAGGCGCGGGTTTGTCAATAGGGTGGTCGGTGCTGTCGTGAGCTGCTGCACCGTGCGGGCTGCAGCGGGTCGGTTCACCGTCGCCAGGAACTCGTAGAGGCGGGCCAGATCGGACAGGGCCTTGCTCGTCCACTTCAAGTCCATCAGCGCGGCACTGGTAGCGGGGTGTCAGTGCTCAGACTTTCGGCCCAGGCCTGGACGGCCTGATGGTCGATCACGCGGCCGGCATCCACATCGGCCAGAGCCTCGCGGGTCAGGCGGCTGCGCTCTTCCTCCTGGTCGAGCCACGCGCACAGAGCTTGCTTGACGATCCAGTTCCTGGAGCGCTCAAGGCGCTCGGCAACTTCATCGACTCGCTCGGCCAGCTCTATAGGGACGTGAGCGGTAACGGATCGGGTTCTGGCGGTAGCGGCCATGATGGTGTACTCCTACGTTGCGAATCAGGGGGAGAGGCCAAGTCGGCGCGGAGTTGGCCATTGTCATTGCTGATTCGTTTTATGCCAACTCGATTAGAAACGATTAAACATTAATCATAATTAATAGCTGAGCACCGTCAAGCGCTGTTGAATGGGGGGGAGTTCTGCGTAGGTAGTGCGGTGAGCGATTGTTTCTGTCGTTCAATTTGCCGGCAACGGTGTTGACGATTCCCAGGGCATGGATTTGCTGGAGCAGTCCGCCGAGGCTTTGCCCCAGGAGGTTGAGCCTGTCCAGAGCGGTTTCAACCCTCACCACTTCACCCGAACCCCCACATTACCGAATGTTCCCCTTTGCTGGGTGCTGTCGATATTGCTGCTGTAGTCGACACCGGCATACACACTGACGGATGTCGCGATACTCAGCACCATGCCGACACCGAGGTCGGCGGACGAGGTTCGTTGCTGGGTTTCGATTTGATCGACATGGTCGAAGGTGACCGTGTCGGTAGCGCTGAAGGTGTGCCAGATATTGGCCCGCAGATACGGTTCCAACGGCCGGCCACTGACCTCGTAGCGCCCCTTGAGGCGAGCGCCGACGCGGCCGGTCCAGGCGCTGTCGGAGTCGAACGAGACATGGGCGATGCCGTCATCCTGACTATCGAGTCCGACCTTCTGGTAAATCCCCTGGGCCTGGGGTTCGACCACCCAGTTTCCGGCCACTGCGATCGGGTAGCCGACTTCTGCCGATAACGTCGTGACATGACCATCATTGTCGATCTTCAGGCCGCTTTGCGAATGGTTGTCTCCGTTGAGCCAGGTGTACATGGCCACGGTATCGAGATAGGCGCCGGCAGGATCGGTCAGGGTCCAGTAAAGGCCAAGACTGTCGCCTTGCAGTTCCACATTGCCGGAGCGTTTGCCTTCGAAGCCCTCATTGAAACCGTCGACATCGCCTTGCAGGCGGCTGTGGCCGATAAAGAAACCACTGCGCTGGGTCTGTCCACTTGCCAACTGCGAGCTGAACAGGTCATTGCCGACCTGGAAGCCATTGAGCGAACCGTCCAGTCTTGGCGTGACGGTACCGGCCCAGGTCTGCTCGAGGTTCTTGCCGTAGACCCGGCCCCAACCTGCGCCGAAAGTCCCGGTTTCTGCCAGCAGGCGCTGATCGCCTTGACGGTCATGGAAGGTGCCCAATGCCGTCAGGCTCAATTGTGCGGCGGCGGGTGGCACTACCGACCAGGTGGGAACGGCCTCGCGGTACAGGGGGATCGGTGCCGCGCCTGGTACAGCGGCGGGTAATACCGGCGCTTCGACGGTTACGACGCCATCAACCCCGGTAGCCGTGACAACCGGGGCCGCCACTGGTACAGCCACCAATGGCACCTGAGTCGGCGGCAAGGCAGGATCAGGGTTGGCGACGGCGACCAATGGCGGTGCCACCACCGAGGAGCGCAAGTACCAGCTGTTTTCGCTACCCGGTGTAATACCGCCTTTGAACAGACGGTAATCGAAGGCACCGACCGACACCGGGGCTTTAAGGGCGAATGCAGTGTTGTCGCTGACCGCCGTGCCTTGGGCCTGAACCAACTGGATGCCATTCTGCTGCGTCAGCGCGCCTGCGCCACCAATGTTGCTGACCGTAATCAAGGTATTGCCGGTCAGCGTCCCATTATTGACGACCAGTTTGTCGCTGGTGGAGCTGTCATCGCCCAGTGCACTTTGCAAGAGCAACTGACCGCCATTACCCACGTAGTTGCCCTCAACCGTCAGGGTGTCATTGGTGCGCGAGTTGCCGTGGGTGAGATCGATGACCCCACTGTTGTTCAAGGTAGCGAGCCGGCCCGCGGTCAATGGTGTGATGCTGCCTTTCACCGACGTCAGCGTACTGCTGCCGTCGATAGTGAACACGCCCGTGCCGCTGGTGCTGTCTCCCAGTTGAAAATTGCCATCCAGGTCGAAGCGCGAGCCGTTGTCCAGGTTGACGGTTTCCCAGTTGATATATCGGGCGGCGCCCGAGGAGGTGGTGTGATCGAAGGTCAGCAGGTCATTGCCGATACCGCCATTGATACTTGGGGTCAGCGTGAGGGTGCTTTCGGCCAGGTTGCGCAAGGTGGCGCGGTCGTTGCCTGCCTCCATGAGGATTGGCGAGCGAATGATCCCGCCGCCGTCCCACACCACTGAGTCATCGCCGTTGCCGGCGCGGATCTCGCCAACGATCTCCCCACCCGTGATCGTGATGCTGTCGTTGCCATTGCTGACACTGATATTGCCGTCGATACGGCCAGCGGAAACGATGATGGTGTCGGTGCCCAAGCCCGTCACCAGATTGCCGAGGATCTGCCCACCGGACATGTCGAACAGATTGTTATCGAGCTTCATGTTGACCCGGCCGATAGTGCCGCCGCTCATGCGGGCATTGTCACCGTCCTCGAAGGCACCGGTGATCGTACCGCCGCTCATCTGGAAGAAGTCATGGCCGTCGCCCTGGGCAAGGGACGCAAGGGTGCCGCCAGTCATGGTGAAATTGTCGACGCCATTGCCTTGTTCGACCGCCCCGGTCACCTGGCCTGCACCGATGGTGAAGACATCGGCGCCATCGCCCTGATCGACGATGCCCAGGATACGACCGGAGTTCACGTTGACCCTGTCGCTGCCGGCACCGAAGGTTACGTTGCCATTGATTGTGCCGGTGCCATTGGCGGGGAGGTTGAGCGTGTTGTTGCCCGCCAGATCGGTCAGCGGCCCGCTGCTGCCGCTGTCGCATACGTGTGCATCGTTACTGACGGTAGGGGTGAAGGTACAGGCTGCCTGTGCGGATTGAGGCCACCCCATGCACAGGCAGATGGAAAAGGCGCAGGCGCTGTAACGGTACCTGGTCAGGTCAGTTGAAAACGGCATACACGTCTCCCGCATGTGGATCGGCGACTGAGCGGCCACTTATCAAGAGTGGCGACGCATCAGTCAGCTTCGGCAGCGCGGTTGCGAGACAGCGTCAGTAAGGCAAATTCCCGTGATCGAGAACCTTCGGCAACGACGGCTACTGTTTGGTCGCATGTCCGTAACAGGAGCGATACGGATGCAGGGACCGTAACAGTACTTTTCTGAGGTTTCTACTGTCATAAATGACAGGTATGTGCATGGATTTACTTATGAAGCCATTCCTGGTTGCCGTAAAAATCGCATTATGGGGAAGAGCTCTTGATGACCTAAAGATGCACTTCCACCGCCAGCGGCAAATGATCCGACAGGTGCGTCCAAGGCTTGTGCCCGAGTATTTTCGGCTCGTGGCTGCTGGCATTGCGCAGGTAGACGCGATCCAGGCGCAACAAGGGAAACCGCGCGGGGTAGGTTTTGGCCGGGCGGCCATGGTGGCGTTCGAAGGCTTCGTGCAAGTAATCGCGGCGGGCCAGGGCGGCGTTGCCTTGCATCTGCCAGTCGTTGAAGTCGCCGGCAATGATCACCGGCGACTGCTCGGGCAGGGACTCAAGAAGCTGACAGAGCAACTGCAATTGCAGTTGACGATGACTTTCCAGCAGGCTGAGGTGCACGCAGATGGCGTGGACTTCGCTGTGCCCCGGCACGTCCAGCACGCAGTGCAGCAAGCCGCGGCGTTCCGGGCCGGTGATGGAAACGTCCAGGTTGCGGTACTCGCGGATCGGGTATTTCGACAGCAGGGCATTGCCATGATGACCGTCGGGATAGACGGCATTGCGCCCGTAGGCGAAGTCGCTCCACATGCTGTCGGCGAGAAATTCATATTGCGAGGTTTGTGGCCAATCGTTGTAGCGGGAAGAATGGCGGTCGTGTTCGCCGAGGACTTCTTGCAGAAACACCAGGTCTGCCGAGGTACTGCGCACCGCTTCACGCAGCTCGGGGAGGATGAAGCGCCGGTTGAGCGCGGTAAATCCCTTGTGGGTATTGACCGTCAGCACGCGAAGCCGATGAATGGCCGCTGGTGTGTTCAATGACATTGAGTCGGCGTCCTGCCGTTTGGATTGACTGGCCACATGCACTCCTCTGATACAGGTTTGCCTATGTATGCGACTGATGAGACAGCATGCAGTTCAGTCCGATGGGTTGCGCTTTCAGACCAACACGATTTCATAAGGCAAACGGATACGCTCCAGCAGCGTTCGCGGCAGCGACGGCGCAAGGCCGATGGCCGGTTCGCCGTCCAGTTGACTGGCGTAGGCATGGGTGGCGTGGCTCTTGCGGGCGACGGTCCAGGTATCGAGGCGTACCTTGCGTGCGCGGTGCCAGGGAATCAGCTCCCGGTCCCGTGCCGGCCAGTGCCAGGCCCAGAACGGTACGTCGCTATAGAGGGCCCCGGCATTGGCTGCCGCCCTGGCGCTGGCACGGCCAACAGTGTCGTGGTCGACGTTGCCGTCCTGGCGCCAGGTGCTGAACACCACATCGCTGGGGCGCAGGTAACGCGTGATGAACTGGGCGATCCGATCTTCGTGCTCCACCAGCGCGTTGTCGGTAAACCCGCCACGAATCCACTTCAGGCTGTGCATCGGCAAGCCGAGTCGGCGGATGGCTTCGACGCTTTCCTGGGGACGAAACACGCTGAGGCGTTTTTCCGACCACTGGCGCGAGCCCGGATGGCTGGCGCTGCCGTCGGTGATCGAGATCAATTGCAGCGGGTGGCCCAGGTTGCTGAGCAATTGCAGGATGCCGCCACAGGTCACGACTTCGTCGCCGGGGTGCGGGGCAATGAGCACCACGCGTGCGCCATCGTGCACCAGGGATTGGATGTCGATGACCGGAATGCTGTCCAGTTGAGGGGCAGTGTTCCAGATCTGCGATGGCAGGCTGGCTTCGCTGACGAAAATGGATTTCATGGGTATTACGTCCTTGTTCTGCTTCGCCTTCAGTCGTGCGCGAGCCCGGCCCGGCCGACCTGTGAGGGCGGGTGGATAGCATGGTGCGACACGCCCAACCCTGGATGGCCGCGAATCGAGTATTGCTCATGTAACACAATTCGTCGCGTCGCGAACTCAACCAAAATGACTTTTGCCGCTCGGCGGCAGGGGTAGGGTGAATGCCTGAAGCGGGTCGTTACTCCTCTTCCTCATGCTGTAACTCGAACAGCAGCAACGAGCGGCCGGTGACCGAGTACTCGTGGCCGAACTCGAAGCGCTCCTGGCCACGGATCGACGGCTGGTTGGTGTCGACCATGCACGTCCAGAAACCACCGTCAGGTACTTCCGGCAGGCGGAAATTGACGATGTCGTGATGGGCGTTGAACACCAGCAACAACGTCGCGTCGACGCCTTTGCGGCGAATGCCGGTTTCCTGGGCTCGGCCATCGAGCAACATGCCCAGGCAGCGATTGTATACATCGTGCCATTGCCTGGTGGTCATTTGCGTACCGTCCGGCGCCAGCCAGGTCACGTCCTTGACGCCGATGTCTTCGTTGTAATTACCCACCAGAAAACGCCCACGGCGCAGGATCGGGTAAGTCAGGCGCAACTTGATCAGGCGTTTGACGAACTTGAGCAGGGCCTTGCCGTCTTCGCTGAGGTCCCAGTTGACCCAGCCGACCTCGCTGTCCTGGCAATAGGCATTATTGTTGCCGTCCTGGGTGCGGGCGAACTCGTCGCCGGCCACCAGCATCGGCGTGCCCTGGGCCAACAGCAGGGTGGCGAAGAAATTGCGCATCTGCCGATGGCGCAGCGCGTTGATCTCGGCGTCGTCGGTGGGGCCTTCGACGCCGTGGTTCCACGACAGGTTGTTGTCGCTGCCGTCCTGATTGTTTTCGTCGTTGGCTTCGTTGTGCTTGTCGTTGTACGACACCAGGTCATTGAGCGTGAAACCGTCGTGGGCGGTGACGAAGTTAACGGATGAGTAGGGCCGCCGACCACGCTGGTTGAACATCTCGCCCGAGGCTGTGACGCGGCTGGCAAAGTCCGCCAATTGCCCCTCGTCGCCTTTCCAGAAGGCCCGTACGGTGTCGCGGAACTTGTCGTTCCATTCGACCCAGCCCGGCGGAAAATTGCCGACCTGATAACCGCCGGGGCCGCAGTCCCATGCCTCGGCAATCAGTTTGACCTGGCGCAGCACCGGGTCCTGGCGGCAAGCGACGAGGAAACTGTGGCGCTCGTCGAAACCGTCGTGATAACGCCCGAGAATGGTCGCCAGGTCGAAGCGGAAACCGTCCACGTGCATTTCCGAGGCCCAGTAGCGCAGGGAGTCGGTGACCATTTGCAGCACACAGGGGTGGCTCAGGTCCAGGGTGTTGCCGGTGCCGGAATCGTTGATATAGAAGCGCTTGTCCTCCGGCACCAGGCGGTAGTAGGACGCGTTGTCGATACCACGCATCGACAGGGTCGGGCCTTGTTCGTTGCCTTCGGCGGTGTGGTTGTAGACCACGTCGAGGATCACTTCCAGATTGGCTTCGTGCAGGTGCGCGACCATTTCCTTGAATTCGGCAATCTTGCCGCTGGCCAGGTAGCGCGGGTCGGGGGCGAAAAAGGCAATGCTGTTGTAGCCCCAATAGTTGGTCATGCCCTTGTGCAGCAAATGCTGGTCGTTGACGAACGCGTGGATGGGCAGCAACTCCACGGTCGACACACCGAGCTTGCGGATGTGTTCCAGCACATCATCGACCATCAACCCGGCAAAGGTGCCGCGCAGGTTTTCGGGAACCGATGGGTGGCGCATGCTGAAACCGCGGACATGGGTTTCGTAAATGATCGTCTTGTCCCAGGGCACACTGACTCGATGATCGTGGCCCCAGGTGTGCGCGGGGTCGATGACCCGGCACTTGGGCACGAAGGGCGCGCTGTCCCGTTCATCGAAACTGAGGTCGGCGTCGGGATGGCCAATGGTGTAGCCGAATAACGCTTCGGACCATTTCAGCTTGCCGACCAGCTGTTTGGCGTAGGGGTCGATCAGCAGTTTGTTGGGGTTGAAGCGATGGCCGTTGGCCGGGTCGTACGGGCCGTAGACGCGATAGCCGTAGATCAGCCCCGGATGGGCGTCGGGCAAGTAGCCGTGATAGATCTCGTCGGTGTATTCGGGCAGTTCGATGCGTTCGAGTTCCACCTCGCCGGTGTCGTCGAACAGGCACAGTTCAACCCGGGTGGCGTGGGCGGAAAACAGAGCGAAGTTGACGCCCAGGCCATCCCAGGTGGCACCCAGCGGGAAGGGCAGGCCTTCACGGATTCGCGTGGCTTCAGCGCGCTGGGCTGGGGTGGCGGGTTTCTTTGGGGTGGTCATGGGTACTCCTGTAAACGCGGGCCACCTGTAGGAGCGAGCCCGCTCGCGATGGCGGTGTGTCAGGCAGCATCAATGCTGGATGTGATGGCCTCTTCGCGGGCAAGCCCGCTCCCACAGGGACCTGTGAGTTGCCACAGATTGCAGTCACACCAACACACACTGTGGGAGCGGGCTTGCCCGCGAAGAGGCCTCAGACATATTCAAACCGCTGGCGGTTTTCGCGGCGCTCGGGGCTTTTTCTCGATGGCCTTTTCCCCGGGCGGGAGCACTTTCGACGCCGCCGCCGGTTTGGTCTTGGTCTTGGGCGCGGCGGTCTTGCCGTTGAGCTTCTTGTCGGGGCCAGGTTTTGCGTCGCCGGTTTTCTTCGGCGCTGCCTTGATGGCGGCCGCCTTCGGTGACTTTTTCGGGGCCAGGGCTTCGGCTTCTGCCAGTTTGCACGCCATCTCCCAGTGACGGGCTTCCTGGCCTTCGGGTTTTCCTTCGGACTCCCAGATCTGATAGGCGAATTCGCGGATGCGTTTATCGTCGTTACTCATCGCACTGCTCCTGAACTGACTCAAGTGTGGGTAGTTTGAAAAATGAGATTGACCGGGAAATCCCCCAGCGCGGCGCTGACCAGCAGCTCCCTGTGATTTGTGACTGTGACGCCGGAAAAAAGTCCCTTCAGATTCTCGCCAGGGACGGTGAACGGCAACTTGACCCGGGTATCGCCCCACTGCGGCGCGTGGACCCGTGGCTCGGCACTGTTTTCCAGCAGTTCGGCACAACGTATCGGCACAATCACGATGGCGCGTTTTCCCTCCCGTTCACGGATAAAACCCAGCACTCGATGGGCCTGGCTGCCCACCACTTCAAGGGCCTGGTAGGTGCCACGCCGAAACAGCTCGGCGTGCTCGGCACGCAAACCCAGGGTGCGCACAATCAAGGCCTGCTTGATGCGCCCGTCACGCCAGTTCGCCAGTAGATCGGGCAGATCCGCAGGTTGCTGCATCGCCTGCTGGCGACTGGCGTAATCCACCGGTCGACGGTTGTCCGGATCGACCAGGCTGAAGTCCCAGAACTCATTGCCCTGATAAAGGTCCGGCACGCCGGGCACGGTCATGCGCAGCAAGGTTTGCGCCAAGCCATTGAGCGCGCCGGGGGCGGCGATCGACCGGGCAGCCTTGGCCAGAGCCGTACGCAACAGCACAGCTTCGGGGCCAAGCAGCAGGCGTTGGATGAAATCCTCGGTCGCTTGCTCATAAGCGTCATTCGGCGCGCTCCAGCTGCTTTGCAGTTTGGCTTCGCGCAAGGCTTTGCGCTGCCACTGCCAGAGGCGTTTTGCGTAGTCCTCCAGCGACGATGGATGATCGCTACCCAATTCCAGCGGCCAACTGCCGAGAATCGCTTGATACAGGATCAACTCATCACCGGCCGAAGGCGCTTGATCGTCACTGCGCAATGGCCGGGCGAGGGCGCGCCACAGGCTGACCTGGTCGGCATACCAGCTATTGCGTTCGCTCAAGACCGCCAGCCGCGCCCGCGTATCTTCGCCACGCTTGTGGTCATGGGTGGCGCTGGCCAGCAGATTGTCCGGGAAGCTGTGCAGACGCTCGATGCAGGCGCGATGAAAGTCGGCAACCGGCGCACTGAACTGCCCGGTGTTGAACCCTACGTCATTGCGCGAGAGCAGGACGGCCGAACGATAGAGCGCGGTGTCTTCCACCGCTTTCGCCGCGGCTGGCGAGGTCAGTTGCTGGAAACGTACGCAGGCATGCTTGAGACGTTTGCGCGTGCGACCGGCCGGGCGTTGTCGCCAGGGTTCACCGCCGAGCCAGCCGGCCAGGCAGTCGAGCACCGGCCAGTCTGCCTCGCCCAGGGTCTGGCGGGCGCCGTCCACGGCCTGCTGGAAAAACACCTCGTCCTGGGCTGAACGGCCACGGGGGCTGATGTAGGTGCGGTACACCGGGAAATGCACGATCAACGCCTGCAAGGCCCGGCGAATGGCGCCGAGGGTCAGGTCGCGGCTCATGAGGTTGTCCCGTGCCACTTGCAGCAAGGCCTGGGCGACGCTTTCGAAATCCCCGGCCAGGGAACCATTGAGGATCTGCTGGCGCGCCAGTTGCGCCTCGAGGGTGAAGTCGGCGGTGCGTTCACTGTGACGTTGCCAGCGTTCGGCCAGTGCCTGCGCACCCCGGGGATCGTGTTGCAGCAGTGACAACTGGTTCATGAACTCGTAGCCGGTGGTGCCATCCACCGACCAATCGCGATGGAGGGTTTCGTTTTCGCCAAGGATCTTTTCGACATAGATGGGCAGGTGGCGCCCCCTGGACAGACTGTCGACCCGGCGTCGCAGTTTTCGACAGTAGCCCCGCGGGTCGGCAAGCCCGTCGATATGGTCGATGCGCAACCCGTCGATCAGCCCTTCAGCCACCAGTTGAAAGATTTTCCCGTGGGTGGCTTCGAACACCGCGGGACGCTCGACGCGCAGTCCACCGAGCTCATTGATATCGAAGAAGCGCCGCCAGTTGATGTCATCGGCGGCAGTGCGCCAACTGGCCAGGCGATAGCTCTGGCGTTCCAGCAGGTTGTGCAGGCGCTGGAAGCCTTCGTCGGTCAGTGAGTCGTAGTTTTTCAGGTGCCGCTCAATCGCTTGGGCAATGGCCGGGTCGTTGATGAGGTCGCGTAGTTCTGCCTTCAGTGGCATGGCCAGGCCGTGGGCATCGGTCTGGTAGCTCAGGGTGCTGAAACGATCGGCCAGGGACTTGAGCTGTTCGGCCTGTTGCGTCTGCAGAGGCGCATCGACCTTGAGCAATTCGCTGTAATCCCGGGGGCAAATGGGGAAGCGGTGTTCGTAGTGCTCGACATGAAAGCTGCCGTGCCAGGCATCGAAGCGCAGGGGCAGGGTGCCGTCCTGCAACGCGACGCCGTAGTCACTGCCGAGAAACGGCAGGAGTAACTGGCCCTCCATCAACGGGTCGGGTGAGTGCCACTGGATATCGAAAAACTCACCGTAGGGGCTCAGGCGTCCCCACTCCAGCAAATCCAGCCACCAGGGATTGTCACTGCCGCCGACCGCCATGTGGTTGGAGACGATGTCGAGGATCAAGCCCATGTTCTGCGCACGCAACGCGCTGACCAGGCCGCGCAGCGCAACCTCGCCGCCCAGTTCCGGGTTGACCCGGGTCGGGTCCACCACGTCGTAGCCATGCATCGACCCGGCGCGAGCACGAAGCAGCGGCGAGGCATAGATATGGCTGATGCCGAGGCGGGCGAAATACGGCACCAGCGGCACGGCATCTTCGAGCGTGAAGCCTTTGTGAAATTGCAGGCGCAAGGTGGCGCGCAGTGGTCGGGTCGGCACCTGGGTCATCGATCACGCTCGGCCGCCTGGAGTCGCGCGCAGGCGAGCAGCTCCAGGCGTCGTGCGGCATCCGCGCCATCGAGCAGGACTTCGCTGTAACCGGGCAAGCGCCGCGACCAGTTGGGGTGGGTGTCAAGGGTGCCGGGCAGGTTGGCCTGTTGCTCCACGCCAAGGGCATCTTCCAGCGGCAACAGCACCAGGGGTGCCCGGGTATGACCGAGAAAACGCACGCTGGCGTCGAGTACCTGGTCGGTTTCGTGGGACTCTTCGCGAAAGTTCTGCGGGTCCTGACTCAACGCCCGGCGCAGGCCTTCGCGCTCACGTTCACGGTGTTGGCGCCATTCGATTTCACCGCTGGCATCGACCATGCCGAGCCGGGCGTTCCAGTCGATATCACGACCATGCCACCAGCCGTTGAGGGTGGGCAGGTCATGGGTGCTGGTGGTCGCCAGGGCGTTGTCGGGCCAGTCGAGGATCGGCTTGAAGTACGTGTTGTCCTGTTCGAACAGCAATACCCGCATGCCTAGCATCGAGCGGGCGATGAGTTTTTCCCGCAGGCCGTCCGGCACGGTGCCGAGGTCTTCGCCGAGGACGATGGCCTGGTGACGATGGGATTCCAGGGTCAACAGGCGCAGCAGATCGTCCACTGGGTAATACAGATAGGCGCCATCGGTCGGCGGCGAGCCGTTGGGGATCACCCACAAACGCTGCAAACCCATGACGTGATCGATGCGCAAGCCACCGCAATGGGCGAAATTGGCCCGCAGCATTTCGATGAAGGCACGGAAACCATTGCGCACCAGGCCTTCGGGGGAAAACGCGGAAATCCCCCAGCCCTGACCGCTGCGGTTGAGAATGTCCGGCGGCGCACCGACGGTGAGGGAGGCGAGCAGTTCGTCCTGGCGACTCCAGGCCTGGCTGCCACCGCCATCGGCGCCAACGGCCAGATCGGCGATCAGGCCGATGCTCATGCCGCTGGCACGGGCAGTGGTTTGCGCGCGCTCCAGGCAGCGTGTGATCAGCCACTGACAGAAGGCAAAGAAACCGATGCGCCCGGCGTTTTCTTCGGCGAATGCCGCCAGTTCGGCACTGCGCGGGTCGCGCCAGGGTTCGGGCCACTGCCGCCAATCGAGGTCTTCGCCGCGGGCGGCGCGAGCTTCCTGGATGGCTTCGAAGCGACAGTGATTTTCCAGCGCTTCGCCAGCGGCGTGACGAAAACTGCTGAAATCTTCGTGCAGCGGATGTTCACCCTGGACGAAGCCTTCGTACAGCGACTGCAGTAACCGGTACTTGGCTTCGGCGGCGGCCGGCCAGTCGATCAACGGGCGCTCTTCCAGTGCCTTGAGTTCAATGGCCAGGCCGGTGGCGTCAATGGCGGTTCGCAATGCGCGTTCGCCGAGAATGGTGCCGGGGGCGCAATAAAGGCAGTTGAGAAACAAACGGCTGGACGGCGAATACGGGCTGTAGCGTTGGGTGTCACTGGAAAACATCGCATGCAACGGGCTGATCGCCAGCGCCTCGGCGCCACGCTCACCGGCGACCCGGGCGAGGTCCTCCAGCGCCTGGGTGTCACCAAATCCGCCATCGCCGGGGCGGCGCAATCCATAGAGCTGCACGCTCAGGCCCCAGGCACGCGGGATCGGGTTGTCCACGGCGTCGGCCACGCTGTAGCAACGAGGCGGGGCCACCGCCAGGGTGAACGTTTGCCCTTCGATGCTGACCTGTTGATAGCCGACTGGCACCAGTCCTGGCAGCACTGAGTTGGCGTCCAGTTTCAGGGCGAGCCGCGAACCGTCCTCGAGGTGGATTTCGCAAGGGGTTTGGGGCTCGAAATAGCGCACCAGGTCCAGGCCTGCACCCACATCGACGGTCATCAATGGTGGCAGGTGCGAGGTCTGTTGCGCCGCCTGCAATTCCAACAGGCTGGCATCGATTTCCTGGGCACTGCCGGCCGGGTGGCCAAGGCTGGTCAGCACGTTGCGCAACACCGAAGGCGCAACTTTTTGCGCACGGCCGTTGGCGTCGATCCAGTCGACCGCGAGACCGGCACGGCTGGCCAGGATTTCCAGTTGCGCATCACTCATGGACGCTCTCCACATGGGGTTGCAAAAGGGCTGCGGCGGTGAGGCTGACGAGCGCGCAATAGGGGGCGAGGGTGCCTTGTTCCAGCAGCCCGGCACTCTGTGGCGGATATTCGAACAACAACGTGGCAGCGGACTGTGAGGCGTGGGCTACGGGACTGGCGCTGAGGTTCAAGTCAATGCGCAGTTGACTGCCGTCGCCCAGGCGCCAGGCCGCACTGATCGCGCCTGCGCCCAGCACGTCGGCGCCCAATGCCTGGGCGCCGGGCAGGTGCGGGATGAGGCGTCGGTGACGGATCTGCAACAGTCGCCAATACAGGTCATGCAACTCGCAGTGGCCGGTCGGCGGCAGGACAGGGCGGGACGCTGCAAACGTCTGCGGATCGTTCGGGTCCGGAATGCGATCGCGCCGGTCCGGGTCGGCAAAGGCGCTGAACGCCGCGAACTCGTTGCGCCGGCCGTCACGAACCTGTTTGGCCAATTCACTGTGATGGCTGGTGAAAAACAGGAAGGGCTGCGGGGCGGCAAACTCGTCGCCCATGAACAGCAGCGGGATCATCGGCGACAACAGCAGCAACACCGTGGCGGCCCGCAATGCTTGCGGGTGGGCAAGTTGGTGCAGGCGCTCGCCGAAGGCCCGGTTGCCGATCTGGTCATGGTTCTGCAAAAACAGGATGAAGGCTGTGGGCGGCAGATGCCCGCTGGGTTCGCCACGCGCCACGCCATGGCGGTTGATATGGCCCTGGAAGACGAAACCCTGGCTCAGGCAGCGTGCAAGCTGTTCGGTAGGGTTTTGCGCGTAGTCGGCGTAATAGGCCTCGGTTTCACCGGTGAGCAATACATGCAGGGCGTTGTGGCCGTCGTCATTCCATTGCGCGTCGTAATCGTGTTCGAGCAGGCTGGCGCGGTTGTGTTCGTTCTCTACCATCAGCCAGACGTGACGCGCCGGTCCCGTCTGCTGGCGTACCCGCCGGGCCAGTTCCTGGAGGAAATCCGGGTCTTCGATGGCGTGTACCGCGTCCAGGCGCAAACCGTCGAAACGGTACTCCAGCAGCCACATCAAGGCGTTTTCGATGAAAAAGTCCCGTACTTCGCGACGTCGGAAATCGATGGCCGCGCCCCATGGCGTGTGTTTGTCTTTGCGAAAAAAACCTTTGGCATAACGATGCAGGTAATTGCCGTGCGGACCGAAGTGGTTGTAGACCACGTCGAGAATCACCGCCAGCCCATGGCCGTGGGCGGTATCGATCAAGTGCTTGAGCTGCTCGGGGGAGCCATATGAAGCCTGGGGCGCGTAGGGCAGGGCGCCGTCGTAACCCCAATTGCGCTCACCGGGAAACTGCGCGATGGGCATCAGCTCGATCGCACTGACGCCCAATTCGACCAGCCGCGCCAGATGCCGCTCGACGGCACTGAAGCCGCCGAGCGCACCGACATGCAACTCGTAGATCACCGCCTCGTTCCATGGCCGTCCCAGCCAGGTACTGTGTTGCCACGCATAGGCCAGCGGATCGACCACCACGCTGTGCCGGTCAATATCGCCTGCCTGGGCGCGGGATGCCGGGTCGGGGACTTCCAGTTCGCCGTCGATGCTGTAGCGGTAACGCGTACCTGCCGGGCATCGGGTGCTGATCACGAACCAGCCGTCGGCCTGGGGCAGTAAGGGCAAGGACTGTCCATTTTCCAGTTCGACACTGACGTAAAACGCATCTGGCGCCCACAACGCGAATCGCGTGTGCTCTGCGTCCAGCATGATTGCGCCGTGGGGCCAGGTCTCAAGGGTCCGTAACGGCATCTTGAAAGCCTCTTACTGTTTGTTCGATTTCCCCAACGCTCTCGCCACAAGCTGTTCGTAGAGTTCGGCGTAGGGTTCGACCGCCTTGCACCAGTTGAACGGTGCTGCCATGGCCCGGCAGCGCATGGCGTGCAGCAGGTCGGGGTAGGCGAACACCTTGAACGCGCGGCTCAGGGCCTCTTGATAGCTCTGCACCGTGGATTCATCGAAGAGGAAGCCGGTCACGCCGTTTTCGATGGTGTCGGCCAGGCCACCGGTGTTGCGTGCCACCGGCAACGAACCGAAGCGCTGGGCGTACATCTGGCTCAGGCCGCATGGCTCGTAACGCGAAGGCATCAGCAGGAAATCGCTGCCGGCGAACATGCGCCGGGCGTCGGTTTCGTTGAAGCCAATGCGCGCGCCGATCTGCCCGGGGAAGCGCAGGGCCAGTTCGCGCATCGACTGTTCTTCTTCCGGCTCGCCACGGCCAATGATCGCGATCTGGCCACCGGATTTGACGATGAACTCGGAGACCGCCTCGGTGAGGTCCAGGCCTTTCTGATAAACCAGTCGCGAAACGACCGCAAACAGCGGGCCCTCGGAATCCTCCAGGCCAAACAGCTCGCGGACATGGGCGGCGTTGACCGCCTTGCCATCCCAGTCGCCGATGTCGAACGGGCAGAACAGGTGCGGGTCGGTCGCCGCATCCCAGCTTTCATCGATACCGTTGGGGATCCCGCTGAGCAGGCCTTGCTGAGTCTTGGCGGCAAGAAAACCGTCGAGACCGCAGCCAAAGTCCGGGGTGGTGATTTCCTGGGCGTAGGTCGCGCTGACCGTGGTGATGTGGCTCGAATAGGCCATGCCGGCCTTGAGGAACGACATCTTGCCGTAGAATTCCATGCCTTCCTGTTGCAGCGCGTGATGGGGGATGCCCAGTTCGGGGCACGAGCCCAGGCTGGTCACGCCTTGATAAGCCAGGTTGTGAATGGTGAACAGCGTCGGCGTGCGCTGCCCGCGCCAGTGCATATAGGCCGGGGCCAGGCCGGCTGGCCAGTCGTGGGCATGCACCAGGTCCGGGCACCAGTGGATTTGCGCAAGATTGGCGGCTATATCGGCAGCCGCCAGGCCCAGGCGGGCGAAACGGATGTGGTTGTCCGGCCAGTCGCGGCCGTTGTTGGCGCCGTAGGGCGAACCTTCACGCTCGTAGAGTTCGGGGCAGATCAACACATAAATGACCAGGCCATCGGGCATGTCCATGCGCCCGATCTTGCACGGTGGCAGCGCGGCATGGCCGCCGAGTTCGCCGATGATATGGATTGGATTTTCGCTGTGCAGCACCTGCGGGTAACCCGGGATCAACACCCGCACATCGTGCAGATGAGCCATGGCCCGTGGCAGCGCCGCGGAAACGTCGCCCAGGCCACCGGTTTTCACCAGGTCGGCCAATTCCGAAGTGACGAACAAGACTTTCTTGCGGTTTGGATTCCGGTTGGCTGCCGGGGTCTGCATCCTGGTGCCTGGAACGTTGACGGGGTGGGTGTTGGCGGCAGTTACGGCGCTCGATTCGCCGAGCTGATGAGCACGCTCTCCCTGTATTTCCAAAGCCGTACTGATCATATGAATCTCCCGTGTTGTTGATCTAATTCTCAGGTCTGGCAAACGGTGTTCCATGGCCAATACATGTGGCCGCGCGCAATCGCGCTACGCATCAGTGAGCAAGCGCTGCCCAATGCGCTGAAGCAGAATGGGTGAATGAGCCGTTGCAAAGATTGCACCAGTCGTAACGCACCTTCTTCTCAGAGGACCGATCGGGATTGGAAAAAGTTTCGACTGTTTTTCCACTTTGTGACTGACCGGTTTCGCTTCGAGAAAATGAGTCTAGGCCAGAACTTAGAGCGGTAAAGGCCGGATGGCAAAATTGTTCGACAATCGGTTTGTAGCGGTACGGACGTGCCTGATCGGGGTGCGAACGCCCCGACGAAGTGCAGGTTTTTTTGCGTTTCGGCCTCAAAAAGTCACGGGGCAGTCACATAAATGTGCGACGTGTTCTGGCGCTGATGCACTATTGCGGTGCATGCCTGGACAGTCCCGGATTTGGCTGAACCACTGCCTTACTGCCCGCCTTGATGCCTTGTTATAGTTCGGGCCTCATTTATTGCCCGCAAAAGGATCACTGGCATGTCTCGGTACAGCGCGTTCAACGTCGAACTGGTCGATAAAATCGCCCATGTGCAGATCAACCGCCCGGAGAAGATCAACTCGATGAACGCCGCGTTCTGGAGCGAGATCGTCGAGATTTTCCAGTGGATCGACGAGACCGATGAAGTGCGCGTGGTGGTCCTGAGCGGGGCCGGCAAGCATTTCTCCTCGGGCATCGACCTGATGATGCTGGCCGGCGTGGCCAATGAACTGGGCAAGGACGTGGGGCGCAATGCGCGCCTGTTGCGGCGCAAGATCCTCACCCTGCAAGCGTCGTTCAATGCCGTCGATAACTGCCGCAAACCGGTGCTGGCGGCCATTCAGGGATACTGCCTGGGTGGCGCCATCGACCTGATTGCCGCGTGCGACATGCGTTATGCCGCCGAGGACGCACAGTTTTCGATCAAGGAAATCGACATCGGCATGGCCGCCGACGTCGGCACGTTGCAACGCTTGCCGCGGATCATTGGTGACGGCATGCTGCGTGAACTGGCTTACACTGGTCGCACCTTCGGCGCCGACGAAGCGCGGGGCATGGGCCTGGTCAATCGCGTCTACAGCGATAACGCCAGCCTGATTGACGGCGTCATGGGCATTGCCCGGGAAATCGCCGGCAAGTCGCCGATTGCCGTCACCGGTACCAAAGAGATGATCAGCTACATGCGTGACCATCGCATTGATGACGGCCTCGAATACATCGCCACCTGGAACGCCGCCATGCTGCAATCCACCGATTTGCGCGTGGCCATGGCTGCCCATATGAGCAAACAGAAACCCGAATTTCTGGATTGATTACCCATGATTCCTCGCTGGACCACTGCAGTACTGGACACCGATCAACCCGGCGGCTGGGCCGTTGCACGCAGCCCCGAGGGCTTTCTGTTCGATGACAATGGCGCGCTGTTTGCGCGGGAATGGCTCAAGCGCCAGGACCTGCCGATTCTCGCCGAGCATGGCATCGGTCATCTCGATGGCGAACCGGTCTACCTGCTGGAGCTGCGCAGCCAAAGCGAGGTGCCGGGCTGCAACTGGAAAGGCCTGCGGGCGTTCATGCTGGAGGGCGATCACACGGTCTACAAGGTGCTCGGTTACGCCGCGCAGATCGGCACCTGGGCCCGCGAGCACCGCTTTTGCGGCAATTGCGGGCAGGCGACCCACCAGGTGGTGCGTGAGCGGGCGATGTACTGCGAGCCGTGCGACTTGCGTTATTACCCGCGCATTTCCCCGAGCATGATCGTGCTGGTCACCCGCGGCGACGAGATTCTGCTGGGGCGTTCGCCGCGTTTTGTGCCTGGGGTCTACAGCACCCTGGCCGGGTTTGCCGAACCGGGCGAATCGGCCGAGGACTGCCTGATCCGCGAGGTGCGCGAAGAGGTGAGCATCGAGGTCCGGAACATCCAGTACATGGGCAGTCAGTGCTGGCCGTTCCCGCACTCGATGATGCTCGGCTTTCATGCCGAATATGCTGGAGGCGAGATCGTCTGTCAGGAAGACGAGATCGAGGACGCCCAGTGGTTCAACGTGCACGAGCTGCCGCCGTTGCCGGCGTCCCGCTCGATTGCCCGTTACCTCATCGACGTCTACGTGGCGCGGCGCTTAGGCCACGCTGAACCAGTGCTGCCAGGCTAGACGCACGGTCAGGCCCAACACCACGGTGATGAACACCGGACGAATGAATTTCGCGCCGCCGCTGATGGCGGTGCGGGCGCCGAAGAATGCGCCGACCATCAACGACGAGCCCATGCACAGGCCGATGATCCAGTCCACCTGACCGGAAAAGATGAAGATCGACAGCGCCGCCACGTTGCTGACGAAGTTCATGCTGCGCGCCACACCGCTGGCCTTGACCAGGTCGATGGGGTACAGCAGCAGGCTGCTCACGGTCCAGAATGCGCCCGTACCGGGACCGGCCACGCCGTCATAAAAACCGAGGCTGAAGCCTTGGGTCGACTGCCACGTTTTCTTGATCGGTGCCTCGATGTCCAGCGGCGCTTTGGGTGTGCCGCCAAACAACAGGTAAACGCCACAGGCGAAGACGATCACCGGCAGCATTTTGTTCAGCCATTCCGCCGGCAGATAGTGGGCGACAACGGCGCCGGTCAGCGCGCCAACCAGGGTGCCGACGATGGCGTGCACCCATTGCGCGGGATGGAACAGCTTGCGTCGGTAGAAGGTGAAGCTGGCGACGGCCGAACCGAAGGTCGAACTGAGCTTGTTGGTGCCCAGCACCAGGTGCGGTGGCAGGCCGGCAGTCAGCAGGGCCGGCGTGGTCAACAGTCCACCGCCACCGGCGATGGCGTCGATGAAACCGGCAACAAAAGCGACAAGGGCCAGGATGGCCAGGGTGGAGAGGTCAACGCTGAGTTCGAAAGGCATGGGATCGGCTTATTCGGCGGGTGTAGAAAGAGGCTGCGGGGAAGGGGCGACATATTACCGGCCTGAACACCACAAAACCATTGTGGGAGCGAGCAAGCTCGCTCCCACAGGGATCAGCGTCAGGTCAGATTACAGGCCAAGATCCGACAACCCCGGATGATCGTCGGGACGACGCCCCAGCGGCCAGCGGTACTTGCGCTCGCTTTCCTTGATCGGCATGTCGTTGATGCTGGCGAAGCGGCGGGCCATCAGGCCGTCCTCGTTGAACTCCCAGTTTTCGTTGCCGTAGGAGCGGAACCAGTTGCCCGAGTCGTCGTGCCATTCATAGGCATACCGCACGGCGATGCGGTTGTCGGTAAAGGCCCAGAGTTCCTTGATCAGTCGATAATCCAGCTCCTTGGCCCATTTGCGGGTCAGGAAAGCCTTGGCTTCTTCGCGGTTGTGGGCGAACTCGGCGCGATTGCGCCATTGGGTGTCCAGGGTGTAGGCCAGGGACACGCGCTCGGGGTCGCGGGAGTTCCAGCCGTCTTCAGCCAGGCGAATTTTTTCAATGGCCGATTCACGGGTGAAGGGAGGCAATGGTGGACGAACTTCGGGATTAGACATTTCAAGTCTCCGTATCAAGTTAAAGTCAAACAACAGTCGAGCTTGATTAAGTTGCTACAGGTCCAATAACTTTCGCGCCATGCATTGCGCATTATCGGCGGCACTGTGATCACCCATTACAAGCGCCACGGTAATGGCACCATCGATCAGGATCAGCAGCTGTCTGGCCAGCATCTGCGGATCCTCGGCGCCATGTTCGGTACACAGCTCGCACAGGTAGTCGAGCAGTTTCTGTTTATGGTCTTTGGCGACCAGGCGCACCGGGTCTTGCGGGTCGCCGGTTTCGCCACTGGTATTGATGAAGGCGCAGCCGCGAAAGCCTTCGCTGGCGAACCACGACTTGAGCACGGTAAACAGGTTGAGCAGGCGTTCGGCCGGGGTTTGTGCCTGGTCGACTGCGCCCTTGTACCAGTGCATCCAGCGCTGGTCGCGGCGTTGCAGGGCGGCCACGACCAGTTCGTCCTTGTTGGCGAAGTAGCGGTAGACGCTTTTTCTGGAGACGCCGGCGGTCTTCACCAGAAGATCCATGCCAGTGGCGGCTATGCCACTTTTGTAGATCAACTTTTCGGTGACATCCAGAATGATGTCGCGTGTTTCACTGTTAGTAATTTCGTTCATGCTTTTCACAGTAGAATGATCGTTCTCCATGGTCAATCGGTTTTTGTGGTGTTTGACAAATGGTCTTCGCGAGCAGGCTCGCTCCCACAGGGGAATGCAGTTCTATGTGGGAGCGAGCCTGCTCGCGAAGGGGACATTACAGACAGTAACAAGACCCAAAGCATTCGATGGTGTAAGCTCTCGGGTTCTTCGGATTCGACCCATTGCGAGCCCTATGCCGTCGCTTTTCAAACGCTCCCTGCTGCCCAAACTGCGCAGTTTCCCGCTGAAGGCCGATGCCTTCAGCATCCTCTCTGGCGCTGCCGAATTCCGTCGTTGCCTGCTGGAGAAAATCGCCAGCGCGACCCGGCGCATCTACATCGTTGCGCTGTACCTGCAACAGGATGAAGCCGGCCAGGAAATCCTCGATGCCTTGCACGCGGCCAAGCTGGCGCGTCCGGAACTGGACGTGGTGGTCGTCGTCGATTGGTTGCGCGCCCAGCGCGGCCTGATCGGTGCCGGCAAGCAACCGGGCAACTCGGCCTGGTATCAGGAAATGACCCGTACCCACGAAAGTGTCGTGCCGATCTATGGCGTACCGGTACAGACCCGCGAACTGTTTGGCGTGTTGCACCTCAAAGGCTTTGTGATCGATGACTGCGTGATCTACAGCGGCGCGAGCCTGAACAACGTCTATCTGCACAAGTTCGACAAGTACCGCTACGACCGCTATCACCTGCTGCACAATGGCGAACTGGCCGATTCGATGCAGCACCTGGTGCAGCACGGCCTGGTGGCTTCCAAGGCAGTGCATCGCCTCGACCTGCCGAACCTGCCGACCACCCGCAGCCTGCGCAATGACATCGGCGACCTGCGCAGCCGCCTCAAGCACGCGGCGTACGACACCACACTGGGCTCCACCGACAGGGCGGGGTTGTCAGTCAGCCCGTTGCTCGGCGTCGGCAAGAACAATCCGCTGAACCGGGTGATTTGCGAACTGATCGCCAGCGCCCAGCAGCAACTGACCATTTGCACACCGTACTTCAACTTGCCGCTGGCGATCATCCGCGAGATCAACCGCGCACTGGCCCGTGGGGTGAAGATCGACATTGTGGTCGGTGACAAGACGGCCAACGACTTCTACATTCCACCGAGCGAACCGTTCCGGGTTATTTCGGCGTTGCCATACCTGTACGAAATCAGCTTGCGCCGGTTCGCCAAGCGCCATCAGCACAACATCGACAGCGGCCAGTTGAACCTGCATTTGTGGCGTGACGGCGACAATACCTATCACCTCAAGGGCATGTGGATCGACCGGCGCTATACCTTGCTGACCGGCAACAACCTCAACCCGCGGGCGTTTCGACTCGATCTTGAAAACGCCTTGTTGATCGATGATCCCCATGGCGAACTGCTGGAGCCGCGTCGCCATGAGCTTGCAGAGATCTTCCAGCACACCCGTCGTATCGAGCACTTCCAGAACCTGGAAACCCTTGCCGAATACCCGTTGGGCGTGGCCAAGTTCCTCAAGCGCGTGAGTGGTGTGCGAATCGAGCGATTGCTTTACCGCATCCTCTGAAGCCAGCTCCCTGTCGGAGCGGGTGCCCGCTTGCGGCATGCTCGCGATGGACTCGAGAGCGCCGCGTTCAACCAGTAAGCCCGCGTTATCGTTAACGACCATCGCGAGCGTGCTCGCTCCTACAGGAATCAGCGTCAGGCGGGCGGTTTCAGCTAATATCCCCCCCACTCGAACAAGAACAGGGCTTGCCGCGATCCATGTCGGAAAAAGACACCATCTCCATTCAACTGGTGCGCGAAGCACTGTTGCAAAGCTGCGCGCCAGGAATCGCCACGAATGAGGTGTTGAGCAAGGTCGGTATCGACCCGATGCTATTGGGCAGCACCGACGCCCGTGTTCCCGCCACGGCTTATGCGCGCCTGTGGCGGTTGTTGGCTCGGCGTGGGGATGATGAGTTCTTTGGCATGGACCCACGTAAACTCAAATCCGGCAGCTTCGCGTTCCTGTGTCGCAGCGCCATGCTCCAGCCCAACGTGGCGGCGGGTGTGGCCAGCGGCCTGGGCTTTCTGTCGTTGATCCTCGAACACCTGCCGGCGCAATTGGTGCGTCAGCAAAGCCTGGCGGAAATCGTCCTGTTGGAGGACGACAACGATCCGCGCCGGGCTTTCACCTATTTCACCTACTGGATGATCGTCCACGGCGTTGCCTGCTGGCTGGCAGGACGGCGGATTCCGATCCTGGCGATTGAACTGCGTTGTGCGCAGCCGGATTTCTGCGATGACTATCAGGTGATGTTTTCCGAGAACCTGCGTTTCGACCGCCCGCGCACGCGGATGATTTTCTCCGCCGATTACCTCGATTTGCCGATCAAGCGCAGCCCCGAGGAGCTCAAGCGATTCCTGGCCCATGCGCCGGCGAACATTCTGGTGAAATACCGCGATCCCGAGAGCCTGGCCGTTCGCATCAAACACGATCTGCGCCACCTGCCGGCCGAACACTGGCCGGAAACCGAAGCCCTGGCGCAACGCCTGTGCATGTCGGCTTCAACCTTGCGCCGGCGACTGGCCGAAGAAGGGCAAACCTATCAAGGTCTCAAGGACGGCGTGCGCAAGGAACTGGCGATCGTCTGGTTGGCCGAACCCGCGATCAGCTTCAGTGAAATCGCCACGCGGCTGGGGTTTGCCGACGTCAGTTCGTTCTACAAGGCGTTTCGCAAGTGGTCGGGGTCGAATCCGGGGCATTACCGTAGCCTGATTCTCGATGACACCGAGTAGGTTCAGCGGCGCTACAGCCCATTCTTCGCAGTCGTTCAGCGGCTGCCAGTGATCGGTCCCGGCAGATTGAGCGTGCCACTGTCGACGAAACGCATGGTGTTGAATATCCCACCCGAGAGCTTGCCGCGCAGGACATATGGCATGTTGTTGAGCGTTCTCATCTGGCTGATGCCATAGGTCTGGCGGACCACCGAAAACGCCGAAACGCTGACCGGCACGCTCACGACGACGTCGGAGAAGCGCCCGATCGAGCCCCTCTCGTTGGTGACGCCGGAGGCGAATGGCTGGCCGTTGATATCCAGATCCAAAGCGACGCCGCTATAGGTGAGGTCGGTGTCATTGGGGTTCTGCACGCGGATGCTCACGGAAAAGCGCACTTCCATGCCTTCGCCTCGCAGGGGCTCTATACCCACGACGTTGATTTTCAACGGGTCTCGATTGGGCAGCGAGGAACAGGCGCTCAAGCAGAGCAGGAGGGAAATCAGGACCGCGTGGATGCTGCGCATGGACGTGCTCTCATCTGAAAAAGGGCTGAACCGCCAGCGACTCAGCCCTTGAGCCCGTCTAGCGGTTTGACGGTGCGACCACCGCAGCCTTTGCGGGCTCATCCCTGGCGGTCACATCGGGGTTCTGCATCACCTGAAGCACGGAGGCCTCCGGATCGAATTCGTCCTCTTCCAGCTCGATGAACTCCTCGGGCAGGAAGATATTAAGAACGATAGCGCACAGCGCGCCGACGGTAATGGGCGATTCGAAAATGTTATGCAGTGCCTTGGGCAGCTCACGCAAGACTTCCGGCACGGCGGCCACGCCCAGGCCCATGCCGAGTGAAATTGCCACGATCAGCATGTTGCGCCGATGCAGGCCGGCCTCGGCGAGAATCTTGATCCCGGCCACGGCGACGGTGCCGAACATTACCAGCTCCGCGCCACCGAGCACCGGCTTCGGCATCAGTTGCAGTACCGCGCCGATCATCGGGAACAGTCCGAGCACCACCAGCAAGCCGGCAATGAAGTACGCCACGTAGCGACTGGCCACGCCCGTGAGTTGGATCACCCCGTTGTTCTGGGCGAAGGTCACCATCGGCATGCTGTTGAACACCGCGGCCATGGCGGAGTTGAGGCCATCGGCGAGCAGGCCGGACTTGATCCGGCGGATGTACACCGGGCCTTTGACCGGTTGCCGGGAGATCATCGAGTTGGCCGTGAGGTCACCGGCGGCTTCCAGCGGCGAAACGAGGAAGATCACCGCCACCGGAATGAAGGCCACCCAATCGAAGGAGAACCCGTATTTGAACGGCACCGGTACGCTGACCAGCGGCACCTCGGGCAGGCTGCCGAAATCCACCTGGCCCGTGAGCCATGCCACCATGTAGCCCAGGGTCAGGCCGATGACAATCGCCCCCAGGCGCAGAAACGGCACGTCGACCCGGTTCAACACCACGATGGTCCCCAGTACCAGCGCCGCCAGGGCCACGTGACTGGCAGCCCCCAGGTCCTGGGCGCCGAAGCCCCCGGCGATGTCGGTCATCGCCACCTTGATCAGCGACAAACCCATCAGCGTGATGATCGTTCCGGTCACCACCGGGGTGATCAACATGCGCAGTTTGCCAATGAACTGGCTCAACACCACTTCGATGAACGCGGCGAAAAAACACACGCCGAAGATGGTCGAGAGAATTTCATCGGTGCCGCCACCTCGCGCCTTGACCATGAAACCGGCGCTTAGAATCACGCTGATGAACGAAAAACTGGTGCCTTGCAGGCACAACAGGCCTGAGCCCACAGGGCCAAAACGCCGCGCTTGCACGAAAGTCCCCAGGCCGGAGACGAACAGCGCCATGCTGATCAGGTAAGGAATTTCGCTTTGCAGGCCCAGCGCGCTGCCCATGATCAGCGTCGGGGTGATGATGCCGACAAAACTCGCCAGCACATGTTGCAGGGCGGCGAAGACGGTGGCGGTCAGGTGCGGGCGGTCGTTGAGGCCGTAGATCAGGTCATTGTTGTGTGGCGCGAGGGATTTTTCGGAGGCGGTCATGGTGGTTTGCGTGCCAGGAGGCGGGCCGGGTCGGAAAATGGAGGCGCAGAATGCCAGAACCGCCCGGCCACGGCAAAAGATCCACCAAAACAGTGATTTACAGGCGTGGAGCGAACACTTCGCCGACGCTGCGGCGTTTGGCGTGCAATTGGCTGGCCTGGATCAACTGTTCGAGGTCCTCGGGCGTGACGTCGTAGAACGCCTCCATGTCAGCCAGCGCCAGTTTCAGGTCGTCGGCGGTGATGGCCTGACTGTCCACCGGCGGGTGATCGGCAGGAATCCTGGCCACCGGCTCGCTGGTACTCTTGGGGTAACGAACGCGGGTCAGGTTGTTGTAGGCCAGGGCGCAGAGCAGCATCGTCGCCGCGCTGAGCATCACCGGTTCAATGGCCCTCCAGTCCATGGCAATGGTCGCCGGATCCGCCAGCACCAGGGTCAGGGCCAACGCACCGGCCGGTGGATGCAGGCACCGCAACCAGCACATCAGGATCAACGCCATGCCCGCCGCCAGGCATGCGCTACCGAGGGTTCGGCCCAGCACATGGGCCACCAGCAAGGCGATCACTCCGGCGCACAAGTAACCGCCGACAATCGACCAGGGTTGGGCGAGCGCGCCCGAAGACACGGCAAACAACAGCACTGCCGATGCCCCCAGCGGACCGATCAGGTGCTGGGCCACCTCAATGCCAAACACCTGGCTACAGAGCCATACGCTGAGCAGCGTGCCCAGGGCCATGCCGATGGCGGCGCGGCTCCATTCGGTGGGGCGGGTATTGATGGCGGCGGGCAACCAGCGAGCAAGCATTCTGAACAAAACTCCAGCACAGAAAAAACGAGTCAAAAAAAAGGGCTTGGCTGGTAAACCCAGAAAGCCCTTGAAGGTGTTCCAACTGTTGGGGCAGGAACGCACACAGTGTGCCGGTCAATCAATGCGCTGACAAATTCATATTAATGAGCATTTAGTGCATTAATGTTGCTTTAAACCCGGTCGACGGCCACTCATGAAGCACAGTAACCCACCCAATCCAGCGAGGGCACTCAAGGCATAAAACATCGTCGGGGCGGGTGTGTGCATCAGCAAAAAGCCGCTGATTACCGGGCTCAGGGCGCCACCCAGCGCGGCAAGGTTCTGTGCGCCGTAGTAACTGCCGCGCAGTTCTTCGGGGGCCAGGGTGTCGACGAACAGGAACTCGGCCGGGTAAATGATGATTTCACCGAGGGTGAACACAAACATCGCCACGCACCAGCTCACCAGGCTATCGGCCAGGCTGAAGCCGATCAGGCCAAGGATGAACAGACCTGTGCCGGCCACTATCCATTGACGCAGCTGCTCGCGTTTGAGAAAGCGTCCGACCTGATATTGCAGAAGGATCACGCTGAGGGCATTGCAGGCCAGCAGGGCGGCCATGACATCCATGGTGTGTTTGGAGTCACTGGTCACCAGCAAATACTGCGACAGGTAAAACGTGAAGCGACCGTGCACCACGGTACTCAGCAGGCAACCGGCGGTGAACATGATCAGGGTGCGGTCGTTTTTCAGGGTGATCAGGGTTTTCAGAAAGCTCTGTGCCTGACCGCCGACAGACCCACGCGCCGGATCCGTCGCGATCCCGGTCATCAGGAAAATGCTGAAAAAAGCGATGGTTGCGGCTACCAGGAATGGCGCACTGGCAAAAGCACCGGCAATCAGCACGCCAAGCATCGGCCCGACAGCGTAGCCAATGTTGGTCAGGGTATAGCTCAAGGAAAACGCTTTGGCACGCTGACCCATGGGCAGGTTTTCACTGAGTATCGCTTTGGAGCCAATCAGGAACAGCGCCGACGCGGTTTCAGTGACGATCAGGGTCATCGTGGTCAGGTAGAGGTTGTCGGCGAATGTCAGCAGCACCAGACCGATGGCACTGGAGAGCATGGCGAGGATCAGCAGCCGGCGTTTTTCGAAGCGATCAATGATGTAGCCGCCATACAGCGAGAGCAGGGTGGCGACGAACACCGCAATGCCCAGCAGCAGGCCAACGTCCTGCTGGTTGAGGCCAAGCTTGTCGCTGACGAACAGGGTGAGCAAAGGGCTGGTGATGGCACGGCTGACGACGATGGTCAGCGAGCAGGCCAGCAGGCGGCGGATGATGGGGGAATAGGTGGTGATGGTCACGGAGTGAATGTCCTTATTCGATCAGGCCGGCATCGGCCTGACCGTGAGCGCTACTCTAGCAGTTGGACACTCGGTCGTTGCTACGGGATTTACTTGAGGTGCAGCAGCACGAAATCATTGTTGTCGAACCGCCCGCTCAGCACTGGCGGCAATGCACCAACAGCCGTGCCGTGTAGTGCCTTGTAGGCGTTCAGGTCCATCATCAGCCACGCCGGGCCTCTGAGGGTTTCGAGTTCCGGTGGGGTGTCGGTGAAAACCGGATGCAGGTCCTGCGGGATGTTGACCATGAACTTGATGGCCTTGGCGTCTTTGCCCATCCCGTGCATGACCAGCGGAGCCGGGTCTTTTTGCACGAGCTCAAAAGCCTCGCGGCTGAAGGTTCGGGTGTCGTAGAGCTGTCGCTGGACGGGTTCGAATTGCAGGATATAGAACGACCAAAGGGCCAGAACCGCGCAGGCAGCCAGTGCCTGCGCGCGCCAGCGGGATTGCTTGAACGCTGCCAGGGCGACCGCTTGCAGCAACCCGAGGATGATGAACAAAGAGGTGAGGCGAGCCACTTCCTCGGGAAATGTCTGCCGTATGACCAGCAGTGTCACGATCAGCAGGCTCGGGGTCAGCAACCAAAGTCCCTGCATCAACCCCCGCAACCAGACAAACAATCGGCCTTGAGTGGCATAAAACGGATACGCCGCCACGATCGCCGCCATAGGCAACATCGGCAGCAGGTAGCGGGCCTTTTTCGCCTGGGGGACGGAAAGGCCGACCATCACGATCAGCCCGGCCGCTGCGCAGTACTGCAACAGGCGCAAGGCCGGTCCGACTTGCCGCGGCCCTGTAAACGCAACGGCACCCAGCGCCAGTACTGCCAACGGCCAGGCCAGCGCGTAATTGCCCATCGAACTGGTGAAGTAATACAACACACCGCTGCTGCCTTCACTGCCGTCCATGCGCCCCATGAACTGCATGCGAATCACGTCCTGCAAGAAGGTCGGGCCGCCGCTGACGTCCGCCAGCCACAACAACAGCCCGACGCACACCGCCAGCAGCATGGAGGCCAGCAAGCCGAAGACGAGCAACCGCCGCCATTGACGATCGAGCAGAAAGCAGCTGCAGAGCATTCCGGTCGGAACCACCAGGCCAATGGGTCCACGAATCCAGAAGCCCAGCATCAGCAAGGCAAAGATCAGCACCCAGCGGCGCGACGCCGCAAAGTGATCGGCGGCATAACCGAGGTAGAACACGCTGAACGCAACGGCCGCGAGCATCAGGTCGAGGGAAACGGCGCGGGTTTCGGTGATGAAGGTGTTGGTCAACAGCATCAAGGCGATGCTCAGCAGCGCCCAACGTGTGGAGTAGGGGGCCAGCAGGCGGTACTTCAAGGTGACGATAACCGCTGCGGCAATGGCGCTCGGCAGCCACGCGGTCAGGCTGGTGACCTGGCCGAAGGGCAGTGAAAGCAGCCAGATGAATAGCGTTGAAAGTCCCGAATAGTCTGCGTAGGGCTGGCCATAGGTCGTCGGAAAAAACGACGGGCCATTGCGCAGCATCTCCTGGGCGAACAGCACGAAGCGCGAATCGAAGCCGATGACCGCCTGCTGATACATCCCGGCGCAGAACAACAACAGCGCCAACAGACCCAGTGCAAGGGACTGTCGGCGGATGTGGGGGGGCATGAGGTTCAGGCGACCACGGCTTCGCTTGGCCATTTCTGGTGAGGCATCGGCAATTTGCGCGATTCGCCCCGGCCGATCGGGAAGTAGGTGAAGCCGATACGTGCCAGGCGGTCCGAGTCGTACAGGTTGCGGCCATCGAAGATCACCGGTGCCCTGAGCCGCTGCCGGATCAACTCGAAGTCCGGTGCCTTGAACTGTTGCCATTCGGTGCAGATGATCAGTGCGTCGGCACCGGACAAGACGGACTCGGGCGTACCCATGAGCATCAGTTTCGACTCATCGGGATACAGCTTCTGGGTTTCCTGCATGGCTTCGGGATCGAATGCGCGGACATTCGCACCGGCGGCCCACAGCGACTCCAGCAACACCCGGCTCGGTGCATCGCGCATGTCGTCGGTGTTTGGCTTGAACGCCAGGCCCCACAAGGCAAAGGTTTTACCTCGCAAGTCACCTTTGTAGAAGGCGTTGATGCGTTCGAACAACTTGTGTTTCTGCCGCTCGTTGATGGCTTCCACCGCTTGCAACAGGTCGCTGGAGCAGTGGGCCTCTTCGGCGCTGTGGATCAGGGCGCGCATGTCCTTGGGGAAGCACGAACCACCGTAGCCGCAACCGGGGTAGATGAAGTGGTAGCCGATACGTGAGTCGGCGCCGATGCCCAGGCGTACCGATTCGATGTCGGCGCCCAGGTGTTCGGCCAGTTCGGCGATCTGGTTGATAAAGCTGATCTTGGTCGCCAGCATGCAGTTGGCGGCGTATTTGGTCAGCTCGGCGCTGCGCAGGTCCATGAACATGATGCGCTCGTGATTGCGGTTGAAGGGCGAGTACAGGTCACGCATCACTTCACGCACTTCATCGCGTTCACAGCCGACGATGATACGGTCCGGGCGTCGGCAGTCGGCCACCGCCGATCCTTCTTTCAGGAACTCCGGATTGGAGACGATATCGAACTGCAGCAAGCGCCCGGCGTTGAGCAGGCATTTGTCGATGTGTGCACGCAAGGCGTCGCCAGTGCCGACCGGGACGGTGGATTTTTCCACCAGGATCGCTGGCAGTTCACGATGCCGTGCGACCGCTTCGCCTACCGACATCACGTAACGCAAGTCCGCCGAGCCGTCGTCCCGGGACGGTGTACCGACCGCGATGAACAGCACCTGACCGTGCTGGACCGCAAACTTTTCGTCACTGGTGAATTGCAACCGTTTGGCGTCAAGACCCTCGCGTACCAGGCTGGCGAGTCCGGGTTCGAAAATACTGACGTGGCCCTGCTTGAGCAGTTCGACTTTTTTTTCGTCGACGTCCATGCAAACCACGTCGTGGCCGACTTCCGCCAATACCGCTGCCTGCACCAGGCCAACATAACCGCTACCAAACACACTGATTTTCATGGGGCACTCCTTAATTCGGGCGCACGAGCAGGTCGAGAATTGATGGTAATGACGCCGAGGATGACCAATGCCACGCCAAGGCTTTTTGACAGGCTGAACGATTCGTTGAACAGCGGCAGGCTGGCGGCCAGCAGATACACCAGCGCATAACTGACGCTCAGCAACGAGTAGGCACGGCCCAGGGGCAGGTCCCGCAGGGCGGCAAGCCAAGAGAGCATCGACAAGGCATAGGCGAAGATCGCCGCAAGCACCACGGCAACCGCTGTCAGGTCGATGTGGGCGCTGAGCCATTGTTCGGGTTGTGGCAGGTGACTCATGCTCCAGCGCATGCCCAATTGGGCGGCGCTGACCAGCAACACGCTGCCCAGTGCGAAGGTGATACCGCGAGTCGGGTTCATGCGTGTTGCCCCAGCAATGCCACGCCGCCGATCACCAGTGCCACACCCAGCCAGTGGCGGCGGTCGATGGTTTCGTGGAACACGAAACGCGCAACCAGGGTGATCAGCACGAAGTTCAGGCTCAGCATCGGATAGGCGATCCCGACTTCCAGGCGTTGCAGTACCAACAGCCACACCAGCAGGCCCAGTCCCAAAGAGGCCAGGGCCAGCCAGAGCCAGGGCGAGCGTAGCTTGTCGACCCACCCGGAAGGCTTGCCGCGCCAGCTTTCCACGGCATATTTCTGAGCGATCTGGCCCAGGCAAGTCAGCAGGCAGGCGACTAGTAGCAAGAGCAGGCTCATGGTGTCGCCTGTGGAATGATCAAAATCACCAGGTTGCCTTGTTCGTAGCGCTTGCCCTCTTTGGGCAATTGTTCCAGTTCGCGCAGTTCTTCTTCGCCCTTGACCCGCATGACCACACCCACCGAGCCTTGCTGGCGGGCATCGTGCATCCACTGCTGCACCTGATCGGTGTCGACGCGCTGCTTGAGCGAATCAGGATAGGCAAGGCCATATTTCAATTCGCCTATCGTGTTGAAAAAAGCCACTTCCGGCCGCTTCACCCGCCAGGACAACGCCGACGCGGCACCCAGGTCATTGCTCAGCAACCTGGCGCTCTGGCCGAGCTCCTGGGCGTGATCGAGGATGAACTGGTCGGGCGTCTTGTTGGCAACGACGGAATTGGGCAGTCCGGCCGGCAGCACGCCGACGAACAGCAAGCTGCCGAAAGCCGGGGCAGCCCAGCATTGCAGGGGACGGAACGCTTGCAGCAGGTTGGCCATGATCCAGCCGATCAAACCGATGAACACCAATACCAGGTTGTGCAGTTCATGAGCGTAGATCGGCTTTTTCAGTTGCAGATACACCAAAGCCAGCAAGGTGATCACACCCAGCGCCAGGTTCAACAGGCCGTTGATGCCCAGGGCGCGACCTTGTTCCAGCTTCAAACGGTCAGCCAATGCATGGCCGAGCAACAAGGCCAGAGGCAGCAGGCACGGCAGGATGTAGGCCGGCAGTTTGCCTTTGCTCAGGCTGAAGAAGAACAACGGCATCCACAGCCACAGCAACAGGAAGGCGATATTGGATTGGCGTCGGGTTTGCCAGGCTTGCTTCAATGCGGGCGGCAGCAACGCAGCCCAGGGCATGCTGAAAGCTACCAGCAACGGCAGGTAATACCACCAGGGCGCGTCATGCTGGGCATCGTCCCCGGCAAAACGACGGATATGTTCGTGCCAGAAAAAGAACCGCCAGTAGTCAGGCTCCTGGGCGTGTACTGCCAGCGCCCAGGGCAGGCTGACGACGATGGCGACCACAATCGCCACGGGACCGTAGACCAGCAGTTCACGCCAGCGTTTTTGCCAGATCATCCAGGGCAGGGCGATCAGCACCGGCAGCAGCCAGGCGAGGAAGCCCTTGGTCATGAAACCCATGCCGCAGGCCAGGCCCAGCACTGCCCACCCGATCAGGCGTTGACCGCGGCCGACGCTGTCCAGTGCAAACCACAAGGCCACCAGGCTGAGGTTCACCCAGAAGGTAAATTGCGGATCGAGGTTGGCATACCCCGCCGAAGCGGCAATGACCGAGAAGCTCATGTACAGCAATGCGCAGGCGAAACTCTTGCGCGGTTCGTTCCACATCCGGCGGGCGACCAGGTAGCACAGCAGCACGCTCAAGCCAGTGCTCAGTGCCGAGGCGAAACGCACCCCGAAGAGGTTCTGGCCGAACAATGCCTGACCGATGGCAATCATCCAGTAGCCGGCCGCGGGTTTTTCGAAGTAGCGCACGTCCATGAAGTGCGGCGACACCCAGTTGCCGCTCAGGAGCATGCCCTGGCTGATCTGGGCGTAGCGGGTTTCGTCGGGAATCCATAAGCCATGGCTGCCCAGCGGCAGCAGGTAGGCCAGCGCCACCATGGCAAGCAATAACGGCAAAGCCCAGCGTTTGCTCATGCGCCTTGCACTCCCAGCCAGCCTTCGCGACCTTCGAGCGCACCGCGTACCACGCGGCCAATCGGCAAACTGTCAGGGGCCTCGGGCAACAAGTCGCCCAAGGGTTGAAAACGGATGTCGCGCTGATGTGCATCGATCAGCAGTTGACGGAAATCGTTGGCCATCAGAATCCCTTCTACCTCGGCATGGATCGTGTAGACATTGAGTTTTCCCGGAGTGAACCGGTCCAGGATGAACCTGTTGAAATCCTTGGCGGCGACGCTCGGCCCGACCACTTCGTCGAAGGTCGGCAGGTCCACCGGGATTTGTGTCGCACCCCGGCGGCCATCGGCCAGTTGCGGCTGGAACAGGCTATGGCCACGACAATCGCTGTTGTAGCGAAAGCCGAAACCTTGCTTGGCTTCGATCACGCGCTCGTCGGCACGCCAGCCGGCGGACGCCGAACAGGTGATCCTTTCGCCCAGAATGTCACTGAGGGTGTCCACGCCACGGCGTATCTGTTCGACCAGTTGTGCATCGCTCCAGCGCCCGGCATTTGCCTGCCAGCCGTGGTGATCCCAGGCGTGCAGGCCGACTTCATGCCCGGCATCCCGGGCCTGGCGCATCAAGTGCCCCAGGTCGCGGCCGATCGGTTTTCCAGGCCATGCGGTGCCGGCCAGCAGAATGTCCCAGCCATACAGGCCGGCTGCATTTGACCGAAGCATTTTCCAGAGAAACTGTGGACGGATGAGGCGCCACAAGTGGCGCCCCATGTTGTCCGGCCCGACACTGAAGAAGAACGTCGCCTTGACCTGGGCCTCATCAAGGATTTCCAGCAAACGCGGCACCCCCTCACGAGTGCCCCGGTAGGTGTCGACATCGATCCGAAGGCCAGCCTGCATCAACGCTTGTCCGCGATTTCGAGCATGGCTTCGCGCAGGAAGAAGTCCAGGGTGTTGCCGATGGTTTCGCGCATCTCTACGGTCGGTGTCCAGTCCAGCAGGCGCTTGGCGTTGGCGATGCTTGGCTTGCGGTGAGACACGTCCTGGTAGCCGGTGCCGTAGAACGCCTTGCTTTCGATATCACGGAAGCCAGCGAACGGAGGGAAGTTGGCGCGCAACGGGTGAGCTTCGAACTGACGCAGCAGTTCTTCGCCCAACTGGCGGATGCTGGCCTCGTTCTCCGGGTTGCCGATGTTGATGATCTGGCCGTTGCAGACATCGTTGTCGTTGTCGATGATCCGAGCCAGTGCTTCCACGCCGTCGGCGATGTCGGTGAAGCAGCGTTTTTGCTCGCCACCGTCGAACAGGCGAATCGGCGTACCTTCCACCAGGTTCAGGATCAACTGGGTAATTGCCCGGGAACTGCCGATACGGGCCGAATCCAGGCGGTCCAGGCGTGGACCCATCCAGTTGAACGGGCGGAACAGGGTGAAGTTCAGGCCTTTCTGGCCATAGGCCCAGATCACGCGGTCAAGCAGTTGCTTGGACACCGAGTAGATCCAGCGTTGTTTGTTGATCGGACCGACCACCAGGTTGGAGCTGTCTTCGTCGAAGTTAGGGTCCTGGCACATGCCATAGACTTCCGACGTCGACGGGAAGATCACGCGCTTGTTGTACTTGACGCAGTAGCGAACCAGCTTCAGGTTCTCTTCGAAGTCCAGTTCGAACACACGCAGCGGGTTACGGGTGTATTCGATTGGCGTGGCGATGGCCACCAACGGCAGTACTACGTCGCACTTCTTGATGTGGTACTCGATCCACTCGGAGTGGATGCTGATGTCGCCTTCGACGTAGTGGAAGTTCGGGTGGCTGCGCAGGCGCTCGATGGCGTCCGAACCGATGTCCAGGCCGTAGACTTCGTAGCGGTCGTCGCGCAGCAGGCGCTCGGACAAGTGGTTGCCGATGAAGCCGTTGACGCCGAGGATCAGCACGCGCGTACGACGCGGCGCGCGACCGGATTCGGCACCGCGCAGCACGGAACCATCCACCAGGCCCAGTTCGTTGGCCAGTTGCGGACCGCTCAGGTACAGACCGTTGTCGTTGCGCTGGCCGGCGTTGATGATCAGCGAGTCTTCACCGCAGGCGATGCGCAGCGGGTCGACGCTGATGACGCGGCCAGGTGCCTGGCCCTCGTTGCCCTTGGCGACTTCGGCACTCCAGACAATCAGTTTGTGCTCGCCCACCGCGCAGAAGGCGCCCGGGTACGGTTGGGTCACGGCACGGACCAGGTTGAACAGCTCTTCGGCCGGCCTGGCCCAGACCAGTTTGCCGTCGGCCGGGGTGCGACGGCCGAACACCGTGGCTTTGGATTCGTCCTGTAGTGTTTCGCTGACTTTGCCTTGCAGCAGCGCTGGCAAGGTGTCGCGCAGCAGGTCAGAGGCCGCCGTGCGCAACTTGCCGTGCAGGCTCAGCGCCGTGTCGCTGCGCTCGATCGCGACCTTTTGCTGGGCAACGATGGCGCCCGCATCGGCACGCTTGACCATGCGGTGCAGGGTCACGCCGGTTTCCGTTTCGCCATTGACCAGCACCCAGTTGGCCGGTGCGCGACCACGGTAGCGCGGCAGCAGCGAACCGTGCAGGTTGAACGCGCCTTTACGGGCCGTGGCCAGAAGCGCTTCGCTCAGCAGATTGCGGTAGTAGAAGGAGAAAATGTAGTCGGGATCGAGTTTGGCGATACGCTCGATCCACAACGGATGGTTGGCATCTTCCGGTGCATGCACGGCAATGCCGTGGCGGGCGCACAGCTGCGCGACGGAACCGTAGAACGCGTTCTCCTTCGGATCGTCGGCGTGGGTGAACACCGCAGCGATCTCAAAACCGGAGGAGAGCAGGGACTCGATGCCGGCACAGCCAATATCGTGATAGGCGAAGACAACAGCTTTTGCACTCATGAAGGAACCTGATCTGAAGAGGTGGAAGTAAGGCCGTCAACGGTAACAACGGAAGCAGGGGAGTCGGGCTGGCTGCGCAGCACCTTTTCAATGAAGAAGCGCGGGCGGGCGCGAACGTCGCTGTACATGCGGCCCAGGTATTCACCCAGCAGGCCCATGCCGATGAATTGACCGCCGGTGAAGACGAACAGCACGGCGAACAGTACGAAAGTACCGCCACCGGCCCAGCCGGCGCCGAACACCAGGCGCAACAGGATCAGCGCGATGGCGAACAGCACGCCCAGGGTCGCCATGCCGACGCCGACGATGCTCAGCAGTCGCAGTGGCGTGGTGGTCATGCAGGTGACCAGGTCGAACATCAGGTTGATCAGGCGCATCGGGCTGTACTTGGAGTCGCCGTGTTCACGCTCGGCGTGGGTCACGAGGATTTCCGTGGTGTGGCGGGCAAAGCTGTTGGCCAGGATCGGAATGAAGGTGCTGCGTTCACGGCAGGCGAGCATGGCATCGACGATGGTGCGTCGGTAGGCGCGCAACATGCAGCCGTAGTCGCTCATGGCCACGCCCGTGGAGCGTTGCACGGCGAGGTTGATCAGCTTCGAAGGCCAGCGGCGCAAGGCCGAGTCCTGGCGGTTGTTGCGCACAGTCGCGACGACGTCATAGCCCAGCTCGGCCTGGGCCACCAGTCGCGGGATTTCTTCCGGCGGGTTTTGCAGGTCGGCATCGAGGGTGATGACGACATCGCCCTTGCACTGTTCGAAACCGGCCATGATCGCCGCGTGTTGGCCGTAATTGCGGTTGAGGATGACCGCCACCACCGGGCTGCCTTCACGGGAGGCGGCTTCTTCCAGCAGATCGGCGGAGTCATCGCGACTGCCGTCGTCGACCAGCACGATTTCATAGGGATGGTTCAACTGCTGACAAGCGGCTTCGGTGCGCCTGAGCAATTCAGGCAGGCTTTCCTGTTCGTTGTAGACCGGAATGACGATCGATACGAAGTTGATTGGGTAAGGTCTCAAAGGCTTTTGTCCATGCAGTTTTCGATGGCGCCGACGACGCGTTCGACATCATCGGTGGTCATGTCGGGGAACAGCGGGATCGAACACAGTCGCGCCGAATTCCATTCGGTGTTGGGCAGGTGCAGGTTGGGGTAACGCTGACGATAGTAGGTGTGCAGGTGCGTTGCAATGAAGTGAATGCCGGTGCCCACATTCTGTTCCTGGAGGGCTTTCATGAACGCTTCGCGATCCAGCCCGCAACGCTCGGCGTCGATACGCAGGATGAACAGGTGCCAGGCGTGTTGCTGCGAATAAGCGGGGATCGCCAGCGGTTGTACCGGCAAGCCTTCCAGACGTTGCAAGTAGGTCTGGGCCAGTTGAGTGCGCCTGGCGTTGATCTCGTCCAGGCGCTCCAGTTGCACCAGGGCGATGGCGGCGTTGATGTCGGCCAGATTGTACTTGAAGCCCGGTTCGACCACCTGGGCCTGGGGTTTGCGGCCATGGGTCAGGCGGTCGTAGGCATCGACCCCCAGCCCGTGAAACTTGAGCATGCGTACCCGTGAGGCCAGGGCTTCATCGTCGCTGACGAACATGGCGCCTTCGGCGCAGGTCATGTTCTTGATCGCGTGGAACGAGAATATCGCCGTGCCCCTGGCACCGACGTGCCGACCTTTGTAAAGAGTACCGGCAGCGTGGGCGGCGTCTTCGATCACGGCAATGCCGTGCTTGTCGGCCAGGGCGTAGAGCGGATCGAGATCGAATGCCGCGCCGGCGTAATGCACCGGGATGATGGCTTTGGTGCGCGGAGTGATCGCCGCTTCGATCGTGGCCGCGTCGGTCATCAGCGTATCGCGGTCGACGTCGACGAACACCGGCGTGGCGCCCAGCAGGGTGATCATGTTGGCGGTGGACACCCAGGTCTGCGACGGCGTAATTACTTCATCGCCGGGACCGATGCCCAACGCAAGGAGGGTGATATGCATTGCGCCGGTGGCCGAGGAAAGTGCGACGGCATGCCGGCAACCGACGTAGTTGGCAAAGTGTTCTTCCAGTGCCTGGTTCTTCGGCCCGGTAGTGATCCACCCGGAACGTAATACTTGCTCTACGGCAGTGATTTCTTCGTCGCCGATACTGGGACGGGAAAAAGGGAGAAACGCCTGACTCATGGGTACCTCGGGGGCTGAAAGCGTAAATAGCCTTTGAGGCTAAAAATGGGTCCAAAAATCAGCTTAGACGCTAAATCAGAATCTGCATCAAATCAAATAGTTACCGGTTGGCGGTAAAAAACAGCATCGGTTGACTTTTTTTTCCATGGGCGGCAGGTTGGGCGTCCATCCGGGTTGCGCCGATTTTGCAGAAGGTTATGCCCGATTTTGTGAAAGGAACATGAAAAAACGGTTGGGGAATCGTTTATCTCATAGCTATTAAGCTGCTGTTCAGACTTCCTGCTTTCATGGTGTCTTTTAGGAAAAGTCCTACAAAAGTTATGTCTTTTACATGATCGTTAATTCACTTCTTAGTTGCTTCATTGAACTGTTTTCATTCAAGGCCGTTTCGTTTGATTGACTTATCTGTAACCGATTCACGCACATCCCTCACCAATCCGCTGACCCTGTATCTGGCGCGACTGGCGCCGTCCAGCCAACTGACCATGCGATACGTGCTGCAGGACGCCGCCGACCGCCTGGGCTTCGAAGACCACGATATCGAGGAGATACCCTGGCATAACCTGCAGCCCGAGGACGTGATCGCGCTGGTGGCCACTTTGCGCACGGACGGCTATGCGCCGAACACGTCCTCGCTGTATGTCAACGCGGTGCGCGGGGTGATGAACGAAGCGTGGCGCATGAGCCTGATCTCTCAGGAACACCTGCTGAAGATGCGTTCGGTCAAGGGTATCGCCGGTACACGGCTGTCCCAGGGGCGCAATCTCAGGCGCACGCTGATCCAGGAGCTGATGGCGGCCTGCGCCGCTGATCCGCGGCCGCAAGGCCTGCGCGATGCCGCGATCATCGGGATTCTGTACGGTTCGGGGATGCGCAAGTCCGAATCGGTGAACCTGGAACTGGACCAGGTCGATTTCACCGAGCGCAGCCTGCGGGTGACGGCCAAGGGCAACAAGCAGTTGATCAAGTATGCGCCGGCCTGGGCCTTCGCCAAGCTTGAAGCCTGGCTTGAGCTACGCCGTTCGTTGCTCAAGGAAGGTGAGTCGGACGATCCGTTCCTGTTCAACCGCATCCGCCGTGGCAGCCACATCACCCGCGAGCGCATCACCAAACATGCGATTTACTACATCGCCCGGCAGCGGGGCGCGCAGGTCGGGGTGAAAATCATGCCCCACGATTTCCGGCGTTCATTCATTACCCGGGTGATCGAAGAGCATGACTTGTCGATTGCGCAGAAACTGGCGCACCACAGCAACATCCAGACCACGGCCAACTACGATGTGCGCGACGACAACGAGCGACGTCGGGCGGTGGACCGATTCGACCTGTGAGCGATCAAATCTCGCTCAGTACATGGGCGTGGCCAATGGTCGAGACCTGAACCGCGCTGCCGGCGGGTGGTGCATACATGCCTGAACTGCGCACCAGCAGTGATCGGCCCGGTTGTTCGCTGCGGGTCATTGACTGGAGCTCAACCGTCAGTGTGCAAGTGTTGCCGCTGAAGTCACGATCGGTGACCACGGCCCGGCAACCACCGGCATCCGGGTCGGTGGGGAGGATACTGGCCAATTGCAGTTGTTCGGGGCGCAGCATGATCTGCGCCGAGCTATTGTTGCGGTGGTTGTTGACCGGGATCCGTCCCAGGTCGCAATGGGCCCAACCGGCCTCGATGCGGGCGGGCATCACCACGGCATCCCCCAGGAACAGGGCGGTCTGTTCGTCTTCGGGATAGCGGTAAAGGTCCAGCGGGTGCCCTGACTGGACCAGGCGGCCTTGGCGCATCACCGCCAACTGGTCGGCGAACGACAAGGCTTCGCTTTGGTCATGGGTGACCAGAATGGTGGTGACGCCCGCGTCTTCCAACAGCCGTGCAACCATCTTGCGCATCGCGGCGCGCAATCCGGTATCGAGCGCCGAGAACGGCTCGTCCAGCAGCATCAGCCGTGGTTGCTGCGCCAGGGCGCGGGCCAGGGCCACCCGCTGTTGCTGGCCACCGGACAATTCGTGAGGCCAGCGCTCGGCCATCTTTGCATCCAGCGCCACGCTGTCCATCAGCTCAGCGACGCGCTGTTGTTTCTCACTGCCCTTGGTCGACAAGCCGAAGCCGATGTTCGCCGCCACGGTCATGTGCGGGAACAGTGCGCCGTCCTGCGGCACGTAGCCGATCAGGCGTTGATGGGCCGGCACTTCGTGGGTGCCGTCGACCAGTGTCTGGCCATTGAGCGAAAGACGCCCGGAGTCGGGGAATTCGAAGCCGGCAATCATCCGCAGCAAGGTGGTTTTACCGGAACCGGACGGGCCGACGATGACAGTGCGACTGCCGCTGGGCACCGACAGGCTGACGTTGTCCAGGGCGCATTGGGCGCCATAGGACTTGTAGAGGGCATTGAGTTCAAGAGTGTTCATCGGCCAGCCGTTTTTTTCGATTGGTGATAAAGAAGTCCGGTCAGCGGCAGCGACAGCAAGACCATCAATAAGGCGTAGGGTGCAGCGGCGGCATAATCGATTTCGCTGGTCATGGCCCAGAATCCGGTCGCCAGGGTGCGAGTGCCGTTCGGGGCCAGCAGCAGTGTGGCGGTCAGTTCGTTGGTGATCGCCAGGAACACCAACGCCGCGCCGGCGGCTGCCCCCGGCGCGGCCAGGCGCAAGGTGATCAGCCACAGGGCCCGGGCCGGTGAGCGGCCAAGGCTGCGGGCGATGTTCTCCAGTTCCACCGGGGCCTGGGCAATGCCAGCGCGCAGGCTCACCAGGGCGCGGGGCAGGAACATCAACAGGTAGGCCAGCAGCACGGTGAAAACGGTCTGGTAAATCGGCCGGGCGAAATGGATGGTGACGGTCACCAGCGCCAGCGCCACGATAATTCCGGGCAGGGAACTGGTGATGTAGTTGCAGCTCTCCAGTACCCGTTGCAGTCGGCCGGGGTAGCGGATCGACAGCCAGGCAATTGGAATGGCCGCGCAGGTGGTCAGCGCTGCGCCCGCGACACCGAGCAGCAGGGTTTGCTCCAGGGCGGGCAGCAATTCGGTCATGTCCCAGACGTCCACGCCGCCGGCGATCAGCCATTTGCCGAGGGTAATCAGGGGCACACCCAGGGCGAGGGCGCAGGTCGCGATTTGCAGCGTCAGTGAGAGCAGGGTGGATGCCCATTTCAGTTGCACGACCCGTTGCTCCCGGGCGCTCCCCGAACCGACGCGAGCGTAACGCGCCGAACCCCGGGCGGCGGATTCAGACGTCAACATCGCCAGGCAACACAGCGCCAGCACGCTGGCCAGCATGTGTGCCGCTGCACCGTTGAAGGTCGACTTGAACAGATCGAAGATCGCGGTGGTAAAGGTGTCGAAGCGGATCATGGCGTACAGGCCATATTCGGCCAACAGGTGCAGGCCGACCAGCAAGGCGCCACCGCAGATCGCCAGGCGCAACTGCGGCAGCACGACGCGGAAAAACACTTTCCAGGGCTTGAGCCCCATGGATTCGGCGACGTCTTCGATGGCCGGGTCGAGTCGCCGCAAGGTGGCCGCCACCGGCAAATACAGGAAGGGGAAGTAGGCGATGACCGAGACCAGGACGCCGGCAAACAAGCCGTGAATCGGCGGCACCAGGCTGACCCACGCGTAGCTGTGAACGAACGCAGGCACCGCCAGCGGTGCGGTGGCCAGCAACGACCACCAGCGCCGTCCCGGCAAATTCGTGCGCTCGGTGAGCCACGCCAGTGTCACCCCCAGTACCACGCACAAGGGAATCGTCAGCAGCACCAATAGCACGGTGTTGACCAGCAGCTCGCCGACCCGAGGGCGGAACACCAGGGTCACGACGGTCGACCAGCCTGTCTGCAGGGACACGCCTATAACGTAAGCAATCGGTAGCAGCGCCAGTAATGAAACCAGCACCGACAAACCGATCACCCATACACCGCCACGTCCCGCAAAGACTCCACGGGATCGTCGACGCAAATGCGCGGGTGTCGCCTCGGCGACACCCGCAGGCAGGGTTTCAGGCATCAATTAGAGCAGTCCAGCCTGTGTCATCAGCTCCACGGCTTTTTTGCTGTCGAGTTTCGAAGCATCGACAGTCGGCGCATCGAGTTGCTGCAGAGGCACCAGTTTAGGGTTGGATTCAGCGTTCTTGCCCACGGCGTACTCGAACGACTTGCCGTTCTTCAGGACGGCCTGGCCATCCTTTCCGGTAATGTATTTGAGAAACGCCTGGGCTTGTTCTTTGTGTTTGCTGGAGGCAAGGACGCCGCCGCCGGAGATACTAACAAAAGCGCCCGGATCCTTGTGCTTGAAATAGTGCAGAGCGGTGTTCTTGCTGTTTTCACCGGTCTTGGACTGATCGACCAGGCTGTAGTAGTGGTAGATCACGCCGCTGTCGATCTGTCCGGCATTCACCGCTTTGAGTACCGAGCTGTTGCCACGGTAGTTGGCGTAGTTGGCTTTCATCCCTTTGAGCCATTCCAGCGTGGCGGCTTCACCCTTTTGCTCGAGGATGGCAGCGACGATGGCCTGGAAGTCAGCACCACCTGGCGACGCCCCCCAACGTCCTTTCCAGCTCGGACCGGCCAGGTCCATGATCGATTTCGGCAGGTTTGCTTCCGGCAGTTTGCTCGGGTTGTAGACAAACACGGTGGAGCGCGCGGCAATTCCGGTCCATTTGCCGTGGGCCGGGCGGTAGGCGGAATCAACCTGTTCCAGCGTGGCTTTGTCGACCGGCGCAAACAGCCCGGCGTTGTCGACCAGCACCATGGCCGGGGAGTTTTCGGTCAGGAATACGTCTGCGGGGGAGGCCGCGCCTTCCTGTACGAGCTGATTGCCCATCTCGGTGTCATCGCCGTTGCGCAAGGTCACCGGAATTCCGGTCTCCTGGGTAAAGCCTTCGACCCAGACCTTGGTCAGGCCTTCGTGTTGCGCGTTGTACACCACGATGCCGACGGAGTCCTCGGCATAGACCTGGCCAGCGCTCAGCAAAGCGGTGGTCAGCAGGGCTTTTTTCAAGAACGAAGGGATTTTGGAAATCATTCTGCGGGCTGCTCCTGGTGCATTTTTTGAAAGTCGTGCGCATTGAAACGCCAGTTAACCAATGCGAATCATTTGCATGAATTTGAATTGCGGGAAATGTAGAGATCCAAATGAGAAAATAACGTCAAAAAAACCGTTAATACATGTAATTTTCATTCAGATTAGCAGCAGTGTAGGGACTGTGGTTCGCCTCGTCGATCAAACGATGTCGTCGATGAGAATATGGCGCTGTCCCCGGATGCCTTTTATCGCGTGTTCGGCGCCCCTGACGGTGCCAGTTGCTGCTGGGTTCGCCAAGGTTGCGAAAGGATAGCTCGGTGATGGCCATCTTGCTTGTCAGGGCTGGATTTGCGGGAAGATCAATACTTGCAGGTTGCCGCGCCGATAACGTTTGCCGTCGCTGGGCAACGCATCGACCTCCTGTAGCTCATCGACGCTGTTGACCCGCATCACCACCCCGACCGAGCCCTTTTTACGTGCCTCGGTCATCCATCGCCCGACGTCTTGCAGAGTCACCTTGCGCGAGGCTGCGGCGGGATCCTGGAGGCCGTATTTCATTTCGCCGACAATATTGTAGAGCGCCACTTCCGGTCGCCTGGTCAGCCACGACAAGGCCGATGCCGCACCCAGGTCGTTGCTCAACAGCGAGGTGGTCTGGTTCAAGCTGTCCAAGTGTTCGGAGATAAACCGGTCGGGCATCTTGCTGTCGACGATCTGGTTCGGCATGGCGGCGGGAAGCAGAGCCACCAGTAGCCAGATGCCGAGGGCCGGCATCGCCCACAACGTCAACGGCCGCAGGACTTGCAGGGCGTTGGCGATGATCCAGCCCAGCAGCACGATGAATGCCAGGGACAGGCTGAACATCTCGGTATTTTCAAAGATTTTCTGGCTCAATTGCAGGTACAGCAAGGCCGCCAGGGCTGTCGTGGCGATGGCGACGTTGAGCCATCCGTTGACGCGAATCGTCCGTTCCCTTGCCTGTTGCAGCAAGCCGGTCAGTGTATCGCCCATCAGCAATGCCAGCGGCAACAGGCACGGCATGATGTAGGTTGGCAACTTGCCGCTGCTCATGCTGAAAATCGCCAGTGGCAACAACAACCAGAGCAGGAGGAAACCGCTGACGGGCCGATGCTTGTGTTTCCAGGCTTGGAGGAATGTCGCCGGCAACAACGCACTCCAGGGCAGCACGGAAACGGCCAGTATCGGCAGGTAGAACCACCATGGGCGTGCGTGTTGCGCATTGTCGGCGGCGAAGCGGCGTACGTGTTCGTTCCAGAAGAAGAAGTTCCAGAAGTCCGGTTCCTGATAATGAATGGCCAATGCCCAGGGCAAGCAGACTGCCGTGGCAACGACTACCGCCAACGGCCCGTAACGCAACAGCTCCCCGATGCGTCGCTGCCAGAGCATCCAGGGCAGGGCGATGACCGCCGGCAGCAGCCAGGCCAGAAAGCCCTTGGTCATGAAGCCCATGCCGCAGGCAACGCCCAGCACTGCCCAGGCACCCAGGCGGGCACGGGTGGTGCGGCTGTCGATGGCGAACCACAGGGAGACCAGGCTCAGGTTGACCCACAGGGTGAACTGCGGATCGAGGTTGGCATACCCAGCCTGGCCGGCAATCAGTCCGAAGCTCATGTACAACAATGCGCAGGCAAAGCTGGTGCGGGGATCGTTCCAGAAGCGGCGAGCAATCAGCCAGGTCAGCCACACACTCAGCCCGGTACTCAGCGCTGACGCGATACGAACCCCGAACAGATTGTCGCCAAACACTGCCTGGCCGATGGCAATCATCCAGTACCCGGCAATGGGTTTTTCGAAATAGCGAAGGCCCATGAAGTGCGGCGAGATCCAGTTCCCGCCCTGCAGCATTTCCTGGCTGATCTGGGCATAACGGGTTTCATCGGGAATCCACAGGCCATGACTCATCAGCGGCAGCAAGTAGAACGCCATGAATGCAAGCACCAGGGCGAACAGCAGCCAGCGCTCGTTGGCAGGTGTAGTCGGGGCGTACTGGCGGGAAGAATGGCCAACGCAATCTGGCAGTGGCTGTTTTGACGTCATGTCTCGACCTTGGCGCTCAAAGGGCTGGTTGAAGAATGATAGGAAACTTGCAAGAGAGAAAAGCGCGACGATATAGAACAGTGAGAAGTTCATTGATGCTTCTCACTGTTTGTTCAGCTGTTATTCAGTCAACTTCGAAGTAACTTGTTACAAAAGTTGTCGTCGTGTAATGACTCAGTCGTTTACTTCAGCAGGTCATTCCAGTCCTCGGCATTGACAATGCCGAGCACTTGCAGTTGCCCGCTGCCATCGATGCGCACAAACAACGCACTGGTGTACTCGGCGTCTTTCGCCGCATGTTTCAGACCGGTCTGCTCTTCAAAGTCAGCGATGCAGCCGCTGTGGGTCACCAGCACCAGGTTGCGATGGGCCACCTTGTGCGCCACGACATCGTTTCGCATGGTCGTGCCGCAGGTCGCGAGCCATTCCTGGGTCTGAGGGTCACTGTTGAACATGTAGTGCGCGGTTTGCACCGTGCGGGTCACAGGGCTGGTGAGGATGTCGGTCTGCTGCAGGCCCAGGCGGGCGAAGCCCTGGCCAACACCGGCAGCCGCTTCACTGCCGATACGGGTAATGCCGTCGGCCGGACCCAGGCAAGGATTGTCGGAGCGGTCGCAGCGCTCGGCATGACGAACCAGCACCGCGATCTCGCCGGCCTTCCATTGTTGCAGCAACTGGGCCCGGGCTTGCGCATTTTCCTCAGCCAGGTTGGTCGGGGATTTCGGCCACAGGATAAAACCGGTGACCAGCACGGCGACAGTCAGTACAGCGATAGCCACGACCGTTTTAGACAGCCTGGAAGATGGTTTACGCGAGTCGGAGTTGAACAAGTTTTTCCACCCGTTGGAGCGCCAGGGGCTATGCGGTTAAACAAAACCCGGAACAGCGCAATGAATATCCGCCGAATTGAGTTTCGGTGAACTAGTTGCGTGCCAAGTTAAATGTGCGCAGGTCTCGGAACGGTGAACGGAATGTGAAAAAAATGCAGTGAAGATAGCGGCGGGTAATTAGTCATTTATTGAGAATTCTTATCGTTTGTATTTGTATGGGGGTCTCAGTGAGAAACAAGCGGGACTTGGGGGAGGGATTAACGGCGAACTTGTCGCCGTTAATCCGGGCGGCAGCAAAAAGGCGATCAGGGCGAAGTGCAACTTGGCTGTGATCGGGTCGCAGCCTGGCTGATCAACGCGGCTAGGCGTTTGACATTGTTTTGCTGGGCCAGTACGAGGTCGTCGATGGTTGCGCCCGAAGGCGTTTGCAGGGTGCTGCGGCAAATCACCCGTGCCGTGTCGCCTGTCTCGGCACTGCGCAGACGCCATCTCACATCCATCAGCGCGTATTGACCGGGGACCGAGTCAAAACGCTGCACATCGACGCGCACCGAGTATTTGCCTTGTACGGGACTATTGCTCAGTTGATCGGCCAGCGCACTGCGTAATTCGTCCACGAGGGTCGCGCCCCACCATTGGTTTTCCAGGATCGCCAGGCCACTGTTGCTTTCGCGAATGACGATCTGTGCGCGATCTACCTGGGGCGGCACGCTGATCGTCTCGATCTGAATCACGCCGACGGTGGCCCTTGAGTGATCACCGGCCTGCGCCGGGGTCAGGGTGTGGAATTGAATCGGGTCACTGCGGCACGCGGTGAGCAGCAACAGCGCAGCGACCAGTGTGAACTTCAGCGGAAAAGCCATGGGTGTTGCTCCTGTGTTCAATTGCGCGGTGGTCCCTGCAGATCCACGGGCGCGGCATTGTTCGGACGGCCACGAAGCAGCGATTCCGGATGCCGCCCCAGGTAATCCGAAAGATCACGCAAGGATCTCGATGTGCGTCCCAGTTCATCCAGGGTCTGCCCCAGTTTTTCCCGTTGCGGCGAGTCCTCGGCCAAGGTCGAGCTGGCGGATAGCAGGGTCGAGTTGGCGGTCTCCAGGGTCTTGCTGACATCCGACAGGGTCGCTTGCACGCCAGGCAGGATCTTGCCGTTGAATTGCATCATGCCTTTGCGCAGCTCAACCAGATTGCCATCGAGATTGCCTGCAATGCGCTCGATCGGCAGTTTGTTGACCTTGTCGACCATGGCTTCGAGTTTTTCCTGCAATTGCTCGAGGCTGCCCGGAATGGTCGGGATCATGACCGGGCGCGCTGTCGGATCGAAAACGACTTTGTCCGCCTTGGGGAAGAAGTCCAGGGCGATGTACAACTGGCCGGTCAGGAAGTTGCCGGTGCGCGCCTGGGCACGCAAACCGTTTTCGATAAAGGTGCCGATCACCCGCGCGCCCCCGGCTTCGTCATTGGGGTCATGATTGAGCGCCTTGAGCATTTGGATGTGGGCCTGGCCCAGGCGTTGCGGATAAATCACGATGCCGACGTTGACTGGAAAACTGCGTTTCTTTGCGTCGTAATCCAGATTGACCGCCACCACCTTGCCGATTTCCACGCCGAGGAACTCCACCGGAGCATCGACCTTGAGCCCGCGCATCGCCTGGTCGAAGCGCATGGCCAGGTACTGCGGCTTGCCGCTTGGCGGGGCGAGGGCGGTCTGCTGGTCTTCGAACAGTTCGTAGGCGTATTCCGCGGCCGCCGGTTTATCGTCAGGGCTGTAGTCGGGGGCGCGGAAGGCAATGCCGCCCACCAGCAGGGAGGACAGCGATTCGGTCTTGACCGCAAAACCGTTGGCACCGACGTTTACGTCGATGCCGCTGGCGTTCCAGAACCGGGTGTTTTCGGTGACGTACTTGTCATTGGGCGCATGGATGAACAGCTCGATGTTCACGCCCTTGCCATCCGGGTCCAGCGCGTAGGCCACCACCTGGCCCACCGGGATCTTGCGGTAGTAGACCGGGGAGCCGATGTCCAGCGATCCCAGGTCCTGGGTGAACAGGGTGAAGCGCTTTCCCGGCTCGCCGTATGTAATGGGCGGCGGGTTTTCCAGCCCCTGGAAATTTTTCTTCCGGCCGTTGGCCTGGCCGATATCGGCACCGATGTAGTCGCCCGACAGCAGGGTATCGATACCGGACACGCCGCCAGCGCCAATGCGCGGCCGCACGACCCAGAACTGCGAATCCTCGCGGGTAAAGCTCTCGGCCTGCTTGGCCAGTTTGATGGTGGCGTTGACACTCTTCTGGTCACTGCTCAGTTCCACATCGGAGACATGACCAATCACCACATTTCGATATTTGACCTCGGTCTTGTTCGCGGTCAGGCCGCTCCCGGTCTTGAACGTGACAACGATGGTCGGGCCTTGCTGCAAATAGCTGTGAACCACCAGTGATATACCCACCAGCACCGCTACGATCGGTACGATCCAGACCAGCGAAACGCTGAATCGGCGGGTCTTGATCGGTGCCTGCCCGGGGGCTTGCGGCCCGTCAGTGGCTTGTGACTTCATCCGTGACCTCCTGATTGTGTGGGTTTCCCCGTTCTTTATCCCAGATCATGCGGGGATCGAAACTCATTGCCGAGAGCATGGTGAACACCACGACCAGGCCGAAAAACAGAATGCCCGGGCGCGGTTCGATGTCCGCCAGGGCCTGGAATTTCACCAGCGAGGCCACCAGGGCGACCACGATCACATCGAGCATCGACCAGTAGCCGATGATCTCGACGAAGCGGTACAGCGTCGAGCGCTCTTTTCGTGCCCACTCGCTGTCGCGTTGCACGGTCACCAACAGCAGTGTGATGGCGACGAACTTGATGCCCGGCACCGCGATACTGGCAATGAAAATGATCAGGGCGATGTCCCAGGCCCCGGCTTCCCAGAATTCCAGCACACCGCTCATGATCGTGCTGTCGGCACCATTGCCGACCATTTCGGTGTTCATCACTGGCAACAGGTTGGCCGGGATGTAGAACACCAGGGCCGCGAGCATGTAGGCCCAGGTGCGGGTCAGCGAATTGGTTTTGCGCCGGTGCAACGGTGCACCGCAACGCTCGCATTCGTGAGGTTCGCCTGTCATGTCGCAGGCCAGGCCACAGGTGTGGCACAGGCACAGGTTGAGCTCGTCGGCGTAAGGAGGTGTGCTCATACCATGTCCCACAGTTCGCGAATGTCGCGCCCGGCAATGCGGATCATCATCAGGCTCAGTGCCGCCAGGGCGAACAGCCCTATGCCGGGCAGCACATCAAGCAGTCCGGCGAGTTTGATCACCGCGACCATGGCGCCCAGCAGGCAGACTTCGAGCATGCTCCAGGGCCTCAGGGTTTCCAGCCAGCGCATGCAGAACCTGAAGCCGGGCGAACGTTTCCCGCGGAGCGCGAAGCCGAGCACCCAGATCAGCAGCACTAACTGGAAAATCGGCGCGATGATCATGGCGATTGCCGCCACCATGGCGATGAAGGTGATAGATCCCAGGCTCAGGGCCAGCACCGAGTCCCATAGAGTTGCGCTGTTTTTCACGCCTTTGAGGCTGATGCTCATCACCGGGTAGAAATTGGCGAAAATCCAGAGCATCAGCGCGGTGAAGGTCAACGCAAGACGTTGCTCCACCGTGAGGCCGTTATAGCGCTGTAGCACGCCTCCGCAGCGCGTGCACAAGGTTTTCTGATGTTTGGCGAGCGTGACCTTCTGGTAAACGCTGTCGCAGTGCTCGCAGATGATCAGCTGATCGGTAGATGCCATGGGTCAAGCTCAACAAGTGGCAGGAAATTCAGAGCACCCCCTCAATATAGAAGCGACTCGCGATTGAGCAAATATAAAGTTAAAACAAGGACTCAGCTCGCACAGTCCGCCAGCGGGCCGGTCGATGACGGGCTCATGCAGACCTGCAGCAAATACCCGCCCCGCAAGATGCAAGGCATGACCTGCTACGGGCCGATCGAGTTGTCCAGGTTTCAGGAATTCCAGTCGGTGCGGGAGGATTTGCAGAAGGAGGGCGTCAACATGCCGATGCTGTAACAGGCGCTAAGGAATGCCTGAGGCGAGGGTCGACTCGTCTCAGGCATCCGCTGGTCAACCCAGCATTTCCCGCATCCGATACCAGAACATGCCAAGGGCCAGCAACGGCGAGCGCAGGGCGCGTCCGCCGGGGAAGGTCATGTGCGGCACGGCGCTGAACACGTCGAAGCCTTTGCTGTGTCCGGCATGGATCGCTTCGCCCAACAACTTGGCGCACCAGTGGGTGACGTTCAGGCCATGGCCGGAGTAGCCCTGGGCGTAGTACACGTTGGGGTGCTGGCTCAGACGCCCGACCTGGGGGAAGCGGTTGGCCGAGATGCCGATCATGCCGCCCCACTGATAGTCGATGCGCGCATCGGCCAGTTGCGGGAACACCTTGAGCATTTGCGGGCGCATGTAGGCCGCGATGTCCGCCGGGTCGCGCCCGGAGTAATGACAGGCACCGCCGAACAACAGGCGCCGATCCGCCGAGAGCCGGTAGTAATCAAGTCCGACTTTCTGGTCGCACAGCGCGACATTGTGAGGGATCAGTTGCCGGGCGGCGTCTTGCGACAAGGGTTCGGTGGCGATGATATAGCTGCCTGCCGGAAGCACCTTGCCGCTGAGCTTCGGTTCCAGCTCTTCCAGGTGGGCATTGCAAGCGAGCACCAACGTACCGGCACGCACGGTGCCACCGGCGCAGCGCACTTGCACGGTACTGCCGTGGATCAGCTCCAGCACCGGGCTTTGCTCGAAGATCTGCACGCCAAGGGACTCGGCGACTTGCGCTTCGCCCAGTGCCAGGTTCAGCGGATGCAAATGACCCGAGCCCATGTCCACCAGACCGCCGGCATATACGCCGGAGTTCACCACCTGCTCACGGATCTGGCCTGGTTCGATCAAGCGGGTTTCATGGGCATAACCGGACTCAAGCAGTTCGGCGTGCTCGGCCTTCAACCCGGCGAAGTGTGCGGCGGTGTTGGCCAGCTCGCAGAAGCCCCAGCGCAGGTCGCAATCAATGCCGTGTTCGCGGATGCGATTGGCCACCACTTGCACCGACTCGGTCCCGGCGAACTCAAGGTACTGCACGCCCTCGGCGCCGATGTGTTTGGCAAAACCACTGACGTCGTGGCCGATGCCGCGAATCAACTGGCCGCCGTTGCGCCCGCTGGCGCCCCAGCCGATCCGCCGGGCCTCCAGCAGGACCACCGAGAGCCCGCGCTGGGCCAGCTCGATAGCGGTGTTGATGCCGGTGAAACCCGCGCCGACCACGCAGACATCGGCCTCAAGGTCCGAGGCCAGCGCGGGGCGCTGTCTCATGCCCTTGGCGGACGCCGCGTAATAAGAGTGGGTATGTTCCTTGGTGTACTGATTCATTTGTTGGACTTCACTTTGCTCCACGAGCGGGTCATCAGGCGCATGATCGACTGCGGCGGCGTGGTGGAGATGTAGAGTTTGTCGAGGACTTCCTGGGACGGATATACCTCTGGGTTGCTGACCAGCTCAGGGTCCATGTACTGCTTGGCGGCCGGGTTCGGGTTGGCGTAGCCGACCGACGCACTGACCTTGGCGATCACCTGCGGGTCCAGCAGGTAGTTGATGAAGGCGTGGGCTTCCTTTGGATTGCTGGCGTCGGCGGGGATGGCCAGCAGGTCGAACCACAGGTTGGCGCCTTCCTTGGGAATGGCATAGGCGATGTTCACGCCGTTCTTGGCTTCCTTGGCGCGGTTGGCGGCCTGGAACACGTCGCCCGAATAACCGAACGCCACGCAGATGTCGCCGTTGGCCAGGTCCGAGACGTACTTGGAGGAATGGAAGTAAGTGACGTAAGGACGGATCTCCAGCAACTTGGCTTCGGCCTTCTTGTAGTCCTCGGGGCTTTCGCTGCGCGGGTCCATGCCCATGTAGTTGAGCATTGCCGGGAACACTTCGTCCGCCGAGTCCATCATCGACACGCCGCAGGCGCTGAGTTTCTTGATGTTTTCCGGTTCGAACAGCACGGCCCAGGAGTCGATCTTGTCGATGCCCAGCACCGCCTTGACCTTGTCGACGTTATAGCCGATGCCGTTGGTGCCCCACAGGTATGGCACCGAGTGCGAGTTGCCCGGATCGTTTTTCTCCAGCAGCGTCAGCAGTTTCGGGTCGAGGTTCTTGAAGCTCGGCAGTTGCTCGCGATCGAGCTTGAGGAACGCGCCGGCCTTTACCTGGCGAGCGAGGAAGTGGTTGGACGGCACCACCACGTCATACCCGGTACGCCCGGCAAGCAGCTTGCCTTCCAGGGTTTCGTTGGAATCGAATACGTCGTAGATCACCTTGATCCCGGTCTTGGCCTGGAAGTCGGCGAGGGTGGTTTCGCCGATATAGTCGGTCCAGTTGTAGACGCTGACCTGTGGTTGAGCCTGTACTGCGGCGCTGAACATCGCTGCCAGCGCGACCGGGGCCATGGATTTCAATAGACGCATATCGATACCTTCTTGGAATTATTGGATTCTTCAGGTGATTCTTTGGTGTTCACTCTCCTCCTGTGGGAGAGGGCTTGCTCCGGGCGGCGATCCGACGATGGCGGCCTGTCAATCAATGGTGATGTTGAATGTTATGGCCTCATCGCGGGCAAGCCCGCTCCCACAGGGGATGTGTGATCCCATGCGAGAGCGAGGGTTTCAGACGCTGAGCATCAGGAACTCACGCTCCCACGAACTGATGACCCGCTTGAAGTTCTCGTGCTCGGCGCGTTTGACCGCGACATAGCCCCGTACGAACTTGCTGCCCAGATAACGGCTGATGGTGTCGCTTTCTTCCATCTGGGTCAGGGCGTCCTCGATGGTGATCGGCAGGCGCAGATTGCGACGCTCATAGGCGCGACCTTGTACCGCGGCGCTCGGCTCGATGCGCTCGACCATGCCTAGGTAACCGCAAAGCAGGCTGGCGGCGATGGCCAGGTACGGGTTGGCGTCGGCGCCCGGCAGACGGTTTTCCACGCGCATGGCGTCCGGGCTGGAAGTCGGCACGCGCAGGCCGACGGTGCGGTTTTCTTCGCCCCATTCGACGTTCACCGGTGCCGAGGTGTCCGGCAGGAAGCGACGGAACGAGTTGACGTTCGGCGCGAACATCGGCAGCACTTTCGGGATGTACTTCTGCAAGCCGCCGATGTGATGCAGGAACAGCTCGCTCATGTTGCCATCGGCATCGGCAAAGATCGGCTGGCCGGTGGCAATGTCCACCACGCTCTGGTGAATGTGCATGGCACTGCCTGGCTCGTCGCCGACCGGCTTGGCCATGAAGGTCGCCGCCACGTCGTGCTTGAGCGCCGCTTCACGCATGGTGCGCTTGAACACGGTGATCTGGTCGGCCAGGTCCAGTGCGTTGCCATGGCGGAAGTTGATTTCCATCTGCGCCGGGCCGTCTTCGTGGATCAACGTGTCGAGGTCCAGACCTTGCAGTTCGCACCAGTCGTAGACGTCTTCGAACAGCGGATCGAATTCGTTGGCCGCGTCGATGGAGAACGACTGGCGACCGCTTTCGGCACGGCCCGAACGGCCCATCGGAGCCTTGAGCGGCAGGTCCGGGTCTTCGCAGCGCTGGGTCAGGTAGAACTCCATTTCCGGCGCGACAATCGGCCGCCAGCCTTTGTCGGTGTACAACTGCAGGACTTTCTTCAACACGTTGCGCGGCGACAGTTCGATCGGGTTGCCGAATTTGTCGAAGGTATCGTGGATCACGATGGCGGTCGGCTCGATGGCCCATGGCACCACGTAGATGGCGTCGGCATCCGGCTTGCAGACCATGTCGATATCGGCCGGGTCGAGCAGGTCGTAGTAGATGTCGTCGTCGACGAAGTCCCCGGTTACCGTTTGCAGAAGGACACTTTCCGGCAGGCGCATGCCTCGCTCATGCAGGAACTTGTTGGTCGGTGCAATTTTGCCGCGTGCAATGCCGGTCAGGTCGCTGACGACGCACTCGACTTCGGTAATCTTGTGATCTTTCAGCCAAGTGAACAGCTGATCGAAAGGGACATTCATAAAGACCTCGTTATTGGTTTTATTAACGCCAGGAGAGACCGGTTTCATCCGCCGGACACTTCCCCTGTAGCGCGTTGAGGTCTATCTTGGGCGAGCCTTGCGGTTCCATCTATCCACTTTAAGCAGCACAAAGCGCACCAAAAGAGTGCGTAAGGTCACCCCATGACAGGTTGCAATTCCCTCCAGGTCCAAGCCTTCAACACCGCCGATGTCGCCGAGCAAATCCGCGCCACACCGGGCTGGACCCAGCATTACCAGCAGATGTCGCCGGGGCATTTCGCAGGCCTGGTGCGTTATCTGGATCTGCAGGGGGTGGAGATTTACGAAGAGTCGATGAACACTCGGGTCGAGCAGAACTTCAGCGCGCCCCAGGGCTCGTTGTCGTTCTGTTTCGATCGTGGCGACAACGCGCTGTACGTGTTGAATGGCGAAAGCCGCAATATCTGGATCACCCCGGAGAACTACCAGGAAATCGCCGTGGTGTTCGGGCCGGAGTTCGTCAAGCGTCACAGTCTGGATATCGCCCGGCTCGAAGGGCTGTTCATGGCGCCGCTCAATTCCCAGCAGAACGCGCTGTTCTGCCGTTGGCTCAGCGGGACCTTGACGCGGTTGTCGCAGACCTTCGATCCACCGAGCCGCGAAGCGCTGACCCAGCAATTGCTGGAAGACTGCCTGTTCATCCTCGACAACGCCTGTGTCGGTCTCGACCAAAGCGCATTGCAGCGTCGGGCCGGGGAGCGGGCGATCATGAAGCGGGTAGGGGAATGGGCCGCGGACACTCCGGAAGAACACCTCAACCTGCTGGAACTGTCCCAGGTTGCCGGGGTTTCACTGCGCCAGTTGCAGCATGCGTTCAAGACCTACACTGGCATGGCGCCAACCCAATGGTTGCGCCTGCGCCGGCTCAACAGCGCCCGCCGCGAATTGCTCAGCCGCACGCCGACGCAAACCACCGTGGCGGAAGTGGCCATGCACTGGTCGTTCTGGCACCTGGGGCGATTCTCCAGCAGCTATCGCGCGCTGTTCAAGGAGTTGCCCAGCGACACCCTCAAGCGTGCGAGCGTCTCGCCGCCAACCGGGCGCGGCCGACGTTAAAACGTCGGCGGCGTAATCACCCAGATCACCACCGCATCCACCTCGCCGGGATTGCCGTAGCGGTGCGGCTCCTGGCTGGAAAAGCTGAAGCTGTCGCCTTCATTGAGCTGGAAATGGCGTTCGCCGACCCACAGTTCGAAACTGCCGGACAGCAGGTAGCCGGCTTCTTCACCGTCGTGGCTGTAGCTTTGCTGGCTGTAGGTGCCGGGCGGGAAACGCGAGTGGAGCATTTCCAGTTGGCGATTGGCTTGCGGGGTCAGCAACTGGTCGACGATGCCGTCCTCGTAATGCACGTTCAGGCGGCTGTGCTTGCGTACCACGACACCGTCGTCTTCAGGCGCGGTGACCGCTTCACTGGCGAAGAACCACTGGATGGTGACGCCGAGGCTGCGGGCAATGTTGAACAGCGCCGGGATCGACGGATAAGCGAGGTTGCGTTCCAACTGGCTGATGTAGCCGGCGGTGAGTTCGCTCTGTTGCGCCAGTTCCGCCAGGGTCATGCCGCGACGTTTGCGCAGGCCGCGAATGCGCGTGCCGAGGAAGTGCGGTTCGGCGTTGCCGGTTGCGGGCTGTGATTTGCTGTTGCTCATGGAAAATTCCGAACCGGGAGGAGTGGCACAAATCCCTGTAGGAGCGAGCATGCTCGCGATGGTCGTCAACGATAACGCTGGCGGCCTGACACCCCGAGGAGTCTGATCCTCCATCGCGAGCATGCCGCAAGCGGGCACTCGCTCCTACAGAGACCGTTTCAGCCGTAAAAGTCCCGGAGTATAAACAGCCTTAAAGCTCCCACGCGACTTTCAGGCCTTCATAAATCGCTTCTTCGGCGGTGCGCGGCGCCAGGCAGTCGCCGATGCGGCGAAACTCCACCCGTCCTTGCAACTCGGCACCCAGGGTATCGAGCGCTTGGTGCCCCTGGCACAGCACCAGGGTGTCGATGTTCTCCATCAGCATTGGCTCGCCGCTGGCGGTGTGTTGCAGGTAGACCGTATTGTCGTCGCAGCCATACAGCCGCGCGTACGGCGTGATCGGCACCCCCAGTCTGTGCAACTCGCCGGCCAGTTGATCGCGCACGTACAGCGGCAGGTTTTCCCCGCAATGGGTGCCGTTGACTGCCAGTTGCACCTGGTGCCCGGCACGCACCAGACGCTCGGCGATGCCGGGGCCGATCCAGTCGCAGCGCCAGTCGACCACCACCACCGAACGGCCGATCCGTACTTCGTCGCGCAACACCTGCCAGGCATCCACCACCTGCAATTCACCGCCGCGCTCGAAGGCCGGCCAGTACGGCTCGGCACCGGTAGCGACGATCACCATGTCGGGTTTTTCCTGCTCCACCAGTGCGCGGTCGACCCGGGTATTGCGCACTACGCGCACGCCGGCCAGTTGCATTTCCCGTTGCAGGTTGGTGCTGGCACCGCCGAATTCGCTGCGCCGTGGCAGCAACTGCGCAAGCAATACCTGACCGCCCAGTTGCGAACTGGCTTCGTACAGGGTCACGTCATGTCCGCGCTGGGCCGCGACGGCGGCGGCTTTCATCCCGGCCGGGCCACCGCCGGCAATCATGATGCGTTTGCGCCGTGGCGCTTGTCGGCGTTCGCCGAAGATCAGCTCACGCCCGGTTTCCGGGTGCTGGATACAGGAAATCGGCAAGCCCTTGTGGAAGTGGCCGATGCAGGCCTGGTTGCAGGCAATGCACGCCCGCACGTCTTCGACGCGGCCGGTGTCGGTCTTGTTGGGCATTTGCGGATCGCAGATCAGCGCCCGGGTCATGCCACACACATCGGCCTGGCCGCGAGCCAGAATCAGCTCGGCCTCCTGGGGTTGGTTGATGCGCCCGGTGACGAACAGCGGAATGTCCAGACTGGCCTTGAATGTCCCGGCTTCCCTGGCCAGGTACGCCGCTTCGATCGCCATCGGCGGCACGATATGCACCGCGCCGCCCAGGGATGCCGAGGTGCCGGCGACGATGTGCACGTAATCGAGCTGCGCCTGCAGCGACTGCACGGTGGCCAGGGACTCGTCTTCGGTCAGGCCTTGCGGGTCGCGTTCGTCGGCGGATATGCGCAGGCCGACGATGAACTGCTCGTCGGTCGCCGCGCGCACGGCGTCGATGACCTCGCGCAGAAATCGCAAACGATGCTCCAGCCCACCGTTATAGCCATCGGTACGTCGGTTGACGCGCGGATTGATGAACTGCGCCGGCAGGTAGCCGTGGCTGGCCACGACCTCGACGCCGTCGATCCCGGCCTGATGCAAGCGCCGGGCGGCAGCGGCATATCCGTCGACGATCTCGTCGATCATTGCCTGATCCAGCGCGCGGGGCATTACCCGGAAGCGTTCGTTGGGCACCGACGAGGCGGAGTAGGCCACCGCCAACAGGCCATCGCTCGATTCCATGATTTCCCGCCCTGGATGGAACACCTGGGACAACACCACGGTGCCGTGGGCATGGCAGGTTTGCGCCAGTTTGCGGTAACCCTCGATGCACGCATCGTCGGTGGCCATCAGCACGTGAGAGGTGTAGCGAGCGCTGTCGTGCACGCCGGCCACTTGCAGCACGATCAGACCGGCACCGCCCTCGGCACGCGCCCGGTGATAGGCGATCAATTGCTCATTGACCAGGTTGTCGGTGGGCATCGACGTGTCGTGTCCGCTGGACATGATGCGGTTTTTCAGGCGCTTGCCACGGATCTCCAGGGGTTCGAACAGGTGTGCGAAGGCGAGCTTCGGGGTCGGCATGGTGCGGGTACTCCAGGCAGGCTGACCTGTGTAGGAGCGAGTGCCCGCTTGCGGCATGCTCGCGATGGTCGCTAACGATAACGCTGGAAGCCTGACACCCAGCGGTGTTCTCAGGTCCATCGCGAGCATGCCGCAAGCGGGCACTCGCTCCTACAGAGGTATTATTGTTTGACTATAAAATTTACCCTCAGTAAAAAATCAATATATTTATTTACTTTTTGGCAATCGGACCGTTCACAGACAAGGCTGGATGACCTGCTTGAGTCCGTCATTGCTTTGCGGCAATGAGAACTCGGCGGTCAAGGGCTTGGCGCCTGCCTTTGCCGGGACCAACGACAGTTTCAACGGCTGGTTGCGTGAAGCATCGCTTGCCAAATAGGCCAACTCATCCCGTGGGATGTGAGTTTGGATCGCAAAAATGGAACCGACCTGGAATGCCCCGGCCGACGTCCAAAAACCGGATACCCGCAGTTCGAGGGTCGGGCGGTTTCCCATCGTGATATGCATGGGCCCGTTGGCAGCGGCATCCGGACCTTCGAATGGATCGCTGTGAAAGCCCAGGGAGCGCGGTGCGATTTGCAGCGTCACACTGGCGCCGTGAGTTTGAGAGTGGCAACTGATCTGCAGAGTGGCCTTGACGTGGTATTCACCGTAAGCGCTGTCGCCGAATGTGCGCGCAGTCAGCAAAGGGTTATTGGCAAAAGGTTGCTCGAGCAACCAGACAGGTTGCATCGGGCGGATGATTCGATCCACTTGCGCCGGCGTGTCACCAGGCTGCGCCTGTGCATCGAATGCAGCCAGTAATGCAAGAAAGAGGGCTTGGGGTGAACGAAAGGAGCCAATCATGGAGGTTTTTTCCCACGTGCCGGTCTTTCCAGAATAGGAGGAAATCAACCTACAGTCGTTCCAAACCCCGCAAGTGAATTTCTCGCGTCACCATGATGAGGATGCTGAAGCGGGGGTAACGCGACTGATCAGGATTTTGTGTTGTATGGGCTGACGCTATCGCGAGCAAGCTCGCTCCCACAGGGTTAACGGGTGTACGCAAGATCTGCGAACGACTCAATTCCCTGTAGGAGCGAGCAAGCTCGCGATGGGCGCGCCCCGGCTCCCGGACTTAAACCCGACTGGAGAAATGGCCCGCTCTTGCTGTACAGTCGTTCAGCCCAACGCTTGCCTGCGCGGGCCTGAACGATTGAACCAAGGAGCGTGTCGCCCATGAATCAGGAAGCCCGTTTTTCCCGCATGGAACCGGAGTTGCGCAAAGCCAACCTGATCGAGGCGACGCTGGTGTGCCTCAAGCGTCACGGCTTCCAGGGCGCGTCGATCCGCAAGATTTCCGCCGAGGCCGGCGTTTCGGTGGGGCTGATCAGCCATCACTATTCCGGTAAGGACGAACTGGTGGCCGAGGCCTACATGGCGATCACCGGGCGGGTCATGACCCTGCTGCGCGACGCCATGGACCAAGCCGCACCGAATGCCCGGGAGCGCTTGTCGGCGTTTTTCCGTGGTTCGTTTTCCGCCGAACTGCTGGACCCGCAACTGATCGATGCGTGGCTGGCGTTCTGGGGCGCGGTGAAAACTGCCCAGGCCATCAATCAGGTTCACGATCATTCCTATGGCGAGTATCGCGGCATCCTGCGCAAGGTGCTGGCGCAACTGGCCCAGGAGGAGGGCTGGGAACACTTCGATGCCGACCTCGCCGCCATCAGCCTCAGCGCATTGCTCGACGGTTTGTGGCTGGAGTCCGGGCTCAACCCCGACACCTTTACCCCGGAGCAGGGCATCCAGATTTGCGAGGCCTGGGTCGATGGTTTGCAGGCCGGCGGACGCCAGCGTTTTTGCGTGCGGACGAGCGACTGTTGATCAGTCGTTCAGCAATGGATACTCTCTGGCGCCGATGCAGGAAAACACTCTAATAAGAAACTGGCCTTCGGGCCTATGCCGGACACCAAGCGATGACTCCTCGGGTATTGATCGTCGATGACGATCCGCTGATTCGCGATCTGCTGCATGCCTACCTGTCCCAGGAAGGCTACGACGTCCATTGTGCCGCCACGGCGGAACTGGCGGAAACCTTCCTGGCCAGCCAGACCGTGGACCTGGTGATGCTCGACATCCGCCTGCCGGGCAAGGACGGCCTGACCCTGACCCGCGAGCTGAGGGTGCGCTCGGAAGTCGGGATCATCCTGATCACCGGGCGCAACGACGAAATCGACCGCATCGTCGGCCTTGAATGCGGCGCCGATGACTATGTGATCAAGCCTCTCAATCCACGGGAACTGGTGTCTCGGGCGAAAAACCTGATTCGCCGGGTCCGTCATGCGCAAACGCCGCAGACTGCCGTCGCGGTGGCCAAACCGGTCAAGCAGTTCGCCGACTGGGCGCTGGACACCGACCGCCGACGCCTGATCGATCCAGCCGGCAGCGAAACCCTGTTGACCCATGGTGAGTACCAGTTGCTCAGCGTGTTCCTGCGCAACAGCGGCCACACCCTCAGCCGCGACCAGTTGATGGACCAGATCCGCAATCGCGAATGGGTGCCCAACGACCGCTCCATCGACGTACTGGTGGGGCGCCTGCGCCGCAAGTTGCACGACGACCCGGCCGAGCCACAGTTGATCATCACCATTCACGGCGCCGGTTATCTGTTCACCGCGGGTGTGGCGATCTGAAGCCGATGACTCGATGGCTTTGCCTGCTGGCGATGCTGGTGGCCGGCCATGCCGCCGCGGCGGACAAGGTTCGCTATTGCGATTACCCGGTGTACCCGCCGATCTCCTGGAGCGACGGCAAGCAAGTGCGAGGCCTGGCGCCGAGCGTGGTGAAGAATTTGTTCAGTGAGTTGGGTTACGAGGTCGAGATCGTGGTGCTGGGCAACTGGAAACGCTGCCTGCTGGACGCCGCCGAAGGCCGGGTCGATGTCGTGCTGGCCTACAGCACCGCGCAACGGGAGCAGAGCATGTTGTTTTCGACGGTGCCGGTGTTGCGCGAAGAAGTGGCGCTGTTCATCAACCGTCAGCACCCGGTGACATTCGAACGGCTGGACGACCTGGCCCATTACCGCGGTGGCCTGTTGTTCGGTGAGAGCTACGGCGTGGAGTTCGATCGCATGGTCGCGCGCAACAACAATATCGAGTGGGTTTCCGACAGCCACCAGAACTTCGGCAAGCTGATTCGCGGGCGTATCGATTTCATCACCCAGGAGCGGCGTACCGGCCAGTTGTACCTGGAAAACCTGCCCGGTGGCCAGGACATCGTCGCCTTGCCCAAGGCATTGAGTGTGGACTACCTGCGGGTCGCCGTGTCGCGGCGCTCGTTCCTGGCCACCCGCATGCCAGAGATCAATGCACAGTTGCAGCGCATGGTCGAAGCCGGTGACATCGAGCGCTGGCTCAACGAGAGTGAGGTGACCTACCGCGACATGATCAACCTGCCGGCGGATGCGCAATGATTCGCGCCCGTTCCGGCGGACTGTTGCGGCGCCTGCTGCTGTTCATTCTGTTGTTCAGCCTGTGCTTCACCGTGCTGGCCAGCAGCGTGCAACTGTACATCGAGTACCGGCGGGAAATGCGCGACATCGATTCGCGCATGGAACTGATCCGCGCCGGCTATCTGGCCAGCCTGGAGCGCAGCCTCTGGGACTTGAACCAGGACCAGCTGAACGTGCAGTTGCGCGGCCTGGTTGATTTTTCCGACGTCGCCCGGGTGCGCTTGACCAGCGCCGATTTCAATCTGTTGCAGGGCAATCCCGAGCCGCTCGGACCGCTGCGCATCGAGCGGTTCGCCCTGGACTATCAGCCACCGTCCGGCCCGTTGCGCCGCCTTGGCGAACTGGAAGTGAGCACCGATCTGGGGGCGGTGTATCAGCGTCTCTACGCCACCGGATTGACCAGCCTGTTGTGGATGGCGGTGTTTCTCTGCGGCCTGGCCGTGGCGTTGTCCGGGCTGTTTTATCGACTGGTGACCCGCCACCTGAAAGTCATGGCCGAGTTTGCCCGGCGCATCGCCGCCGGTGAATGGCACGAACCCCTGGATCTGGACAAGCGTCGCGGCAATGATGAAATCGACACCGTGGCCCATGCGCTGGATGACATGCGCCGGGCGATCCTGCGGGACATCGAGCGTCGGGAAACCGATCGCCTGGCCTTGCAGGACAACCGCGACGAGCTGCTGAAAATGGTCGAACGACGGACCGCCAGCCTGATGCGCGCCAAAGACGAAGCGGAAGCGGCCAACCTCGCCAAATCACGGTTCCTGGCAACCATGAGCCATGAACTGCGCACGCCCCTCAATGGCATCCTCGGCATGGCCGAACTGTTGCGCGGCGCGCGTCTGGATGCCCAGGACGGCAAGCGCCTGGATGCCTTGCACAAGGCCGGCGAAGGCTTGCTGACGATCCTCAACGAAGTCCTGTATTTCGCCAAGCTGGAGGAGGGCGTCAGCCACCCCGAGCCGGTGGATTTCTCGCTGCGCCAATTGCTCGATGAGGTGCTGACACTGCTGGAGCCGCGAGCGCTGAACAACGACACGATCCTCGGTTGCCGGGTCGATCAGCGCATTGCCGAACATCACCACGGCGCCGAACAGTTCCTGCGCCAGGTGCTGAGCAACCTGCTGGCCAACGCGATCAAGTTCACCGAGGGCGGCGAAGTCAGCGTCGAAGTGACGCTTCTCAGCGAAGCAAACGAACAGAACGGACAGCGCCTGCGGGTCAGTGTCACTGACGACGGCATCGGCATCGCCCCGGCCATGCAGGCAAAGATTTTCGAGCGCTTCACCCAGGCCAGCGAAGAAGTCGCCCAGCGTTTTGGCGGCACCGGATTGGGGTTGGCGATCTGCAAACATCTGGTGGAACAGATGGGCGGTTGCATCGGCGTGGACAGTGAGGTGGGGCGCGGCAGCTGCTTCTGGTTCGAGCTGGCCTTGCAGCCGGCCAGCGGCGTGGTCGAGGCGGAGCCGGTGCGGGCGCCGGGGCCGGCACTGAACATCCTGGTGGTCGAGGACGTGGCGCTCAACCGCGACGTGGCCAGGGGGTTACTGCAACGGGACGGCCATCGGGTGTGGCTGGCCGAAGAGGCGCAACAGGCGCTGGAGCAGTGCGCGGCGCAGGTGTTCGACCTGCTGTTGCTGGATGTGCATCTGCCGGGCATCAGCGGTGTCGAATTATGCCGAAGGATCCGCAGCGGCGACGGGCCCAATCGCCACACCCGCATCTTTGCCCTGACCGCCAGCGTACAGCCGGCACTGGTGCGTGGGTATCTGGAGGCCGGCATGGACGGTGTCCTGGCCAAGCCCTTGAAGCTGGAAAACCTGCGCCAGGTATTGGAAGGGCAAGTGCCCGTCGTCGAGTCGCTGCTGAGCGATGAAACCATGGACTGGTCGTTGTTGCAGACCCATCGCAATCTGCTCGGCGAGCAAAAGGTCCAGGGCCTGCTGGCGGTGCTGCGCGACTCGATTGTTCAGCACCGTGATGCGCTGCATGAAGCCATGGCCGCCGAAGACTGCACCGAGGTCGCGCAACTGGCGCATCGCCTGGCCGGCAGCTGCGATTCCCTGGGCTTTCGTGCCCTGGCCGCCACGTTAAGGGCGCTGGAGACTTTGGCGTTGGCAAACGATGAATCGGCGATCCGGTGCATGAATTGCGTGTTGGATGAGCAATTGCAGCACGCGCTGACGACCCTCAAAGGCCTGTTGCAGAGCTGACGTACAAGTTTGTTACGACTTTGTACAACTTCGATCTTTACGGTCAACGCGAACTTACATGGCTTTCCAATAATCGACGCAACCGCCGCAGCGCGGTCTTCGACGCTTATTGGAGATAATAATAATGAATTGCCGTAAAGCTGATCCCTCCCTGCGCAGTGACGTCCTGTCACGCGCTGCACACCTCACCGACTGCTGAGGTGCCGACATGAGCGAAAACACTGATCGCAGCACGGGTCAAAAAGGCATCCAGCTGACCCGCGCCCTCAAGAGCCGGCACATTTTCATGCTGTCCCTGGGCGGCGTCATCGGCACCGGGCTGTTCATGGGCTCCGGCGTGACCATCAATCAGGGCGGCCCGGTCGGGGCGATCCTGGCTTACCTGGTCGCGGGTTTCCTGATGTACCTGGTGATGGTCTGCCTGGGCGAACTGTCGGTGCAGATGCCGGTGTCCGGTTCGTTCCAGACCCACGCCAGCAAATACATCGGCCCGGCCACCGGGTTCATGATCGGCTGGGTGTACTGGATGAGCTGGGCCACCACCGTCGGCCTGGAATTCACCGCCGCCGGCATGCTGATGACGCGCTGGTTTCCGACGGTGCCGATCTGGTACTGGTCGGCGCTGTTCGTGGTGGTGCTGTTCGGCATCAATGCCCTGGCGACCCGCGCTTTCGGTGAAGCCGAATACTGGTTCTCGGGGATCAAGGTCGCGGCCATTCTCGGTTTCATCGTGGTCGGCGTGCTGGTGATCTTCGGGGTGATGCCTTTGAGCAGCGGCGCACCGGCACCGATGGCAACCAACCTGATTGGCGATTCGCTGTTCCCCAACGGTCTGTCGGCAGTGTTCGCGGTGATGATGACCGTGGTCTACGCGTTCCAGGGTTGCGAGATCATGGGCGTGGCGGCCGGTGAAACCGATCAGCCGGAAAAGAGCATCCCCCGCGCCGTGCGCAACGTGGTGTTCCGCGTGCTGATCTTCTACGTGCTGGCGATTGTCGTGCTGTCGGCCATCGTGCCCTGGCAGCAGGCGGGGCTGATGGAAAGTCCGTTCGTGCAGGTGTTCGACATGGTCGGCATACCTTACGCCGCTGACCTGATGAACTTCGTGATCCTTACCGCGATCCTGTCGGTGGGCAACTCCGGCCTGTACGCCTCGACGCGCATTCTGTGGGCGATGTCGAAAACCGGCATGGCGCCGAAAAGCCTGTCGCCGCTGAGCAAGCGTGGCGTGCCGTTGCGTGCCTTGTGCATCACCTTGTGCTTCGCGCTGGTGTCGCTGATGACCAGCTTCGTCGCCGCCGACACCTTGTTCATGGTGCTGATGGCGGTGAGCGGCATGTCCGGCACCGTGACCTGGATTGTCATAGCCCTGGCGCAATACAAGTTCCGCAAGGCGTACCTGCGCGATGGCGGCAAACTCGGCGACCTGAAATACCGCGCGCCGTGGTTCCCGGTACTGCCGCTGATGTGCATCACGCTGTGCAGTTCGTTGTTCGTGTTCCTGGCCCTGGATGAAACCCAGCGTCCGTCGCTGTATTGGGGCTTTGGATTCATTGCGCTGTGTTATGGCGCGTACTTCCTGATTCACCGCAAGCGCCAGGGCGTGTTGGCGCCGAGCTTGCCGACGACGTAATACCTTCCAGTAAGCACTTCCCCCTGTGGGAGCGAGCCTGCTCGCGAAGGCGGTGTGTCAATCAACAGAGATGTTGGATGTGACGCCGTCTTCGCGAGCAGGCTCGCTCCCACAGGCGTTTTACGGTGCTCTGTGGGCAGTTGTTCGAAGTTGTAACAGCGTCCATGGACTGCTCTCGCGAATCAAGAAAAAAATCAATAAAACCAATTGGTTATCGAGATGTTGTGCTTGTTACAGCGCATTTCTCCGCCAATTGCCGCCTTACTGAACACTCGTTTAGTATGGCCTCAAGTCGCGTCACCTCAGACCCATCACAACAATTCGAGGATACCCATGACCACTCAATCGTCGCTGCTCAGCCAGGTCGAAGCAGGCGTTGCCTGGATCACCCTCAATCGCGTTGCCCAGCGCAACGCACTGGACATTCCGACGCTGAAAAACCTGCACGCCTTGCTCGACGGTTTCAACGCCGATCCGGCGGTGCGCGTGGTGGTGTTGACCGGTAGCGGACGCAGCTTCTGCGCCGGTGCCGACCTCGATGAATGGGCCGATGCCGAAGCCCGGGGCGCGCTGGAAACCTACGGCTGGACCGAAACCGCCCACGCGCTGATGTCCCGCCTGCACAGCCTGGACAAACCGACCATCGCCGCCATCAACGGCACCGCCGTCGGTGCCGGGATGGACTTGACCCTGTGCTGCGACCTGCGCATCGCCGGGCAATCGACGCGCTTCAAGGCCGGCTACACCAGCATGGCCTACTCGCCGGACGCCGGCGCCAGTTGGCACCTGCCGCGTTTGATCGGCAGCGAACAGGCCAAGCGCCTGCTGTTCCTCGACGAACTGTGGGGCGCCGACCGTGCCCTGGCCGCCGGGCTGGTGGGCGAAGTGTGCGCCGACGAGCAACTGCTGAGCGTTACCAGCGAACTGGCCGCACGCCTGGCCGCCGGCCCGACCTTCGCCTTCGCCCAGACCAAAAGGCTCATGCGTGAAGGCGCCGAGCGCAGCCTGGCCGAACAACTGCAAGCCGAACTCGCCGCCGGCCTGTTGTGCGGTCGCAGCGAAGACGGCAATGAGGCCCTGCGCGCCGCCATGGAAAAGCGCCCGGCGCATTTCATCGGACGTTGATTTCCCACACCTCTTTCAGCACACGAACAACAGGTAGCACCATGAATTTCCAACTGACCCAAGAACAAGAAATGTTGGTGGACTCGGTACGCAGCTTCGTCGAGAAGGAACTGCTGCCCTATGAAGAACAAGTCGACCGCGCCGATGAAGTGTCCCCGGAGCTGGCGGCGCAGATTCGCGGCAAGGCGATTGCCGCCGGTTTCTACGCCTTCAACATGCCCGAAGAAGTGGGCGGCGGTGGCCTGGATTACCTGTCCCAGGCATTGATCGAGCGAGAGCTGTCCAAGGTGTCCTGGGCATTGCACGTGTTTGTCGCACGGCCGTCGAAAATCCTCATGGCCTGCACCGGCGACCAGATCAACGACTACCTCTTGCCGTGCATCCAGGGTGAAAAGATCGACTGCTTCGCCTTGACCGAGCCGGGTGCCGGTTCCGACGCCAATGCGATCAAGACGCGCGCCGTGCGTGAAGGCGACGACTTCATTCTCAACGGCAGCAAGCATTTCATCAGCCACGCCGGCCATGCGGACTTCGCCATTGTCTTCGCCGTCACCGACACCTACGAACACAACGGCAAAAAGCGCAACGCCGTGACTTCGTTCCTGGTCGACCGCAACACGCCGGGCATGACCATTCGCCGTGGACCGAAGTGCGTGAGCAACCGTGGTTATCACACCTTCGAAATGTTCTTCGACGACTGCCGTGTGCCGGCCAGCAAAGTGCTGGGTGAAGTCGGCAAGGGTTGGGACGTGGCCAACGCCTGGCTGACCGCCGGGCGGGTGATGGTCGCCGCCAACTGCGTCGGTCAGGCCCAGCGCGCACTGGATGTGTCGCTGCAATGGGCGGCGGACCGCAAACAGTTCGGCCAGCCGATTGGCACCTACCAGGGCGTGTCGTTCAAATTGGCCGACATGGCCACGCAAATCCGCGCCGCTGAACTGCTGACCCTGCACACCGCGTGGAAAATGGATCAGGGCACCATGACCGATGGCGAGGCCGGCATGGCCAAGCTGTTCGCCAGTGAAGTGCTCGGCCGTACCGCCGATGAAGCGGTGCAGATCTTCGGTGGCATGGGCCTGATGGACGAAGGTCCGGTGGAGCGCATCTGGCGTAACGCGCGGATCGAACGGATCTGGGAAGGCACCTCGGAAATCCAGCGCCACATCATTTCCCGCGAGCTGCTGCGGCCGCTGTTGCGCTGATCGGCCTGGAGAATTCCCATGTCCCATACCATTCGTGACAACCTCAAACGCATGCTCGCGCCACAGCACGTGGCGTTCGTCGGTGGCCGCAGCATGGCTCGCGCGCTCAAGCGCTGTGCCGACGGCGGCTACCAGGGGCAAATGTGGCTGGTCAATCCGCAGCACGACAACCTCGAAGGTGTGCCGTGCGTGCGCAGCGTGGCCGAGCTGCCTTGCGGGCCGGACGCGGTATTCATCGCCACCAACCGTGAACTCACCCTGACTTGCGTTGCCGAACTGGCTGCCATCGGCGCGGGCGGCGCGATCTGCTATGCCTCCGGTTTCGCCGAGACCGGCGCCGAAGGCCAGGCCCTGCAACAGCAACTGCTCAAGGCCGCTGGCGACATGGCCTTGCTGGGTCCCAACTGCTACGGCCTGCTCGACTACCTGCACAGCTCTGCGCTGTGGCCGGTGGCCCACGGTGGCAAAGCGGTGGAGAAGGGCGTGGCGGTGCTGACCCAGAGCGGCAACTTCGCCTACAACCTGTCCATGAGCGACCGCTCGCTGCCGGTGGCCTACATGGCCTCGGTGGGAAACCAGGCGCAACTGGGCGTGGCTGAACTGATGGATGTGTTGCTCGACGAGCCGCGCGTCACGGCGATCGGCCTGCACCTGGAAGGCCTGAAAAACGTGCCGGGTTTCGCTCGTGCCGCACACAAGGCGCTGGAGAAGGGCATCCCGATCATCGCGCTGAAAACCGGCGTGTCACAGATCGGTGCCGAGCTGGCCCTGAGTCACACCAGTTCGCTGTCCGGTTCCGATGCGCTGTACGACGCACTGTTCGATCGCCTCGGGGTGATTCGCGTCAGTGGCCCTGTGAGTTTTGTCGAAACCCTCAAAGCCGCTGCCTGCGGCAACCTGCCGACGGGCAACAGCCTGGTCGCGCTGGCCTGTTCCGGCGGCGATGCCGGGCTGATTGCCGACTATGCCGAACGCAACGACCTGAGCCTGCCCAAACTCGATCAAGGACAAGTCGGCGAACTCGCGCAAGTGCTGCCGAGCTACGCCAACCTGGTCAACCCGCTGGATTTCACCACGGCCATCTGGGGCGACGGCGAAGCCTTGAACCGCATGCTCGACAGTGCCCTGCGCACTGAAGCCGACGCGGCGATGCTGGTGCTCGACTACCCATCGGAGTTCACCGGCGAGCGCAAGGAGTGCGACCTGCTGCTGGAGCTGTACTGCGCGGCGTTGCAACGTCACGGCAAGGTCGGTTTTGTCACCTCGGCGTTCCCCGAATTGCTGCCGGCCCATGCTCGCGAGCGTTTGCACGCGCAAGGTGTCGCGGCGTTGCAGGGCGTTGAAGACGGGTTGGCCGCGTGGGGCCGCATCGCCGGTTATCAGCGCCAGCGCCAGGCGTTGTTGGCGCTGGGCGAATCGGCGCTGGTCCCGCTATGCCCGCAAGCGCTGGAAGGTGAGGGGCGTTTGCTCAATGAATGGGATTCCAAGCAGGCGTTGAAAGGTTTTGGCCTGCCGGTTCCGAACGGTGTCTTGAGTAGCCCGGAGCAGGCCCTGAAGGACGCCGAATCACTGGGTTACCCGCTGGTATTGAAAGCGGTCAGCGCCCGGTTGCCGCACAAGACCGAGGCCGGCGCCGTGGCGCTGAACCTCAAGGACGGCGCGGCATTGAGCGCCGCACTGGAGAAGATGCGCGCCAGCATTGCCGCTTACGCCCCGGGCGTTGCTTTCGACCAGCTGTTGCTGGAACCGATGGCCAGGCCGCCACTGGCTGAGTTGATCGTTGGTATCAAACGGGAAAACGATTTTGGCCTGGCCCTGGTGATCGGTGCCGGCGGCATTCTGGTGGAGCTGCTCAAGGACAGTCGCAGCCTGTTGCTGCCGACCACCGACGGCGCCATCCGCAATGCCTTGCTCAGTCTGCGCAGTGCCCCGTTGCTGCAAGGTTTCCGTGGCCGCGAATCCGCCGACCTCGACGCCCTGGTGACGGCGATCCGTGCCGTGGCCGATTACGCCTGCGAAAACGCTGCCCAGTTGCTGGAGCTCGATGTGAACCCATTGTTGGTCGGTGCCGATGGCACGACTGCGGTCGATGCGTTGATCCGCCTCGGCCATGCGTGAGGATCTGAACATGCAAAGCAAAACCTTGACCGGTGGCCAGGCGCTGGTGCGTCTGCTCGCCAACTACGGCGTCGATACCGTGTTCGGTATCCCCGGCGTACACACCCTGGAACTTTATCGCGGCTTGCCCGGCAGCGGCATCCGCCATGTGCTGACTCGCCATGAGCAGGGCGCCAGCTTCATGGCCGACGGTTATGCCCGGGTCAGCGGCAAACCCGGCGTGTGCTTCGTCATTACCGGCCCCGGCGTGACCAACGCCGCCACCGGCATCGGCCAGGCCTACGCCGACTCGATTCCGATGCTGGTGATTTCCAGCGTCAACCACAGCGCCAGCCTCGGCAAGGGCTGGGGCAGCCTGCACGAGTGTCAGGATCAGCGCGCCATGACCGCGCCGATCACCGCGTTCTCGGCGGTGGCGCTGACCGCCGAGGACCTGCCGGAACTGATCGCCCGTGCCTACGCGGTGTTCGACAGCGAGCGGCCGCGTCCGGTGCACATCTCGGTGCCGTTGGACGTGCTGGCGGCGCCGATCGCCCGTGACTGGAGCAATGAAGTGGTGCGTCGTCCGGGCCGTGGCCCGGCATCCGCCACTGCGCTGGACCAGGCCGTGGCCAGGCTCAACGCTGCCAAACGCCCGATGATCATTGCCGGTGGCGGTGCGCTGAAAGCCACTGACGAATTGCAGGAAATCAGCACCCGGCTCGCCGCACCGCTGTTCACCAGCGTCGCTGGCAAAGGCCTGCTGCCACCGGATGCGCCGCTCAACGCCGGTTCCTGCCTGTGCGTAGAGCCAGGCTGGAACTTCATCGCCGAGGCCGATGTGGTTCTGGCGGTCGGCACCGAAATGGCCGACACCGACTTCTGGCGCGAGCGTTTACCGCTCAATGCCGAACTGCTGCGCATCGACATCGACCCGCGCAAGTTCAATGACTTCTACCCCTGCGCAGTGGCCTTGCATGGCGACGCCCAACAAACCCTCGGCGGTTTGCTTGAGCGACTGCCGAGCGACGTGCGCGATGCCAGCGCAGCGGTTGCCTCGGTCGCCGCCCTGCGTGAAGCGGTCAAGGCCAGCCATGGTCCGTTGCAGTCGATCCATCAATCGATTCTTGACCGCATTGCTGCAGAACTGCCGGAAAACGCCTTCATCAGCACCGACATGACCCAGCTTGCGTATACGGGTAACTACGCCTTTGACAGCCTGGCTCCCCGCAGTTGGTTGCACCCGACGGGCTACGGCACCCTGGGTTACGGTCTGCCGGCCGGGATCGGGGCCAAGTTCGGCGCGCCCCAGCGTCCGGGGCTGGTGCTGGTCGGTGACGGCGGTTTTCTCTATACCGCCCAGGAGCTGGCCACGGCTGTTGAAGAACTGGACAGCCCGCTGGTGGTGCTGCTGTGGAACAACGATGCGCTGGGGCAGATCCGCGACGACATGCTCGGCCTGGACATCGAGCCCATCGGCGTACTGCCGCGCAACCCGGATTTCGCAGCCCTCGCTCGTGCGTTCGGCTGCACCGTGACCCAGCCGCAGAACCTCGCGGAACTGCAAACCGACCTGCGCCATGGCTTCACTCGCAATGGTGTCACCCTGATCGAGCTCAAGCATGCTTGCGTTCGCTGAATTCACTGTAGGAGCGAGTGCCCGCTTGCGGCAAGCTCGCGATGGACGTCAACGATGACACTGGCGGCCTGACACCCCGCGGTGCCTGTGCCGCCATCGCGAGCATGCCGCAAGCGGGCACCCGCTCCTACAAGGATCATGTTTATAGGAGGAAGGCCATGCGCTTTTCCGATCTGACTCAACGAATCGCCGGCGATGGCGCCGCCGCGTGGGACATTCACTACCGCGCCCTGGCGCTGCGCGAGCAAGGCCAGGACATTCTGCTGTTGTCCGTGGGCGACCCGGATTTCGACACGCCGCAGCCTATCGTGCAGGGCGCCATCGACAGCCTGCTCAATGGCAACACCCATTACGCCGAAGTGCGCGGCAAGCGTGCCCTGCGCGAAGCCATCGCCCGGCGTCATCAACAACGCAGCGGCCAATCGGTGTCGGCGGACCAGGTCACCGTCCTGGCCGGGGCGCAATGTGCGCTGTTCAGCGTGGCCCAATGCGTGCTCAACCCCGGTGACGAGGTGATCGTCGCCGAACCGATGTACGTCACCTACGAAGCCGTGTTCGGTGCCTGCGGCGCCGTGGTGGTGCCGGTACCGGTGCGCTCGGAAAACGACTTTCGCGTGCTGCCCGAAGATGTCGCCGCGCGTATCACCCCTCGTACCCGTGCGCTGGCGCTGAACAGCCCGCACAATCCGTCCGGCGCCAGTCTGCCGCGCAGCACCTGGGCCGCCTTGGCCGAGTTGTGCATTGCCCATGACCTGTGGCTGATTTCCGACGAGGTCTACAGCGAATTGCTGTTCGAAGGCGAGCACGTCAGCCCGGCGAGTCTGCCGGGCATGGCCGAGCGCACCGCGACTCTCAACAGTCTGTCGAAATCCCATGCCATGACCGGTTGGCGCGTGGGTTGGGTGGTGGCGCCGCCATCCCTGGCCGCGCACCTGGAAAACCTCGCGCTGTGCATGCTCTACGGCTCGCCGGATTTCGTACAGGACGCCGCCGTGATTGCCCTGGAAAGCAACCTGCCGGAGCTCGACGCCATGCGCGAAGCCTATCGCCAGCGGCGCGATCTGGTGTGCGACAGCCTGGCCGATTGCCCCGGCGTGCGGGCGTTGAAACCCGACGGCGGGATGTTCGTGATGCTCGATGTTCGTCAGACCGGGCTCAGCGCCCAGGCGTTCGCCGACCGTTTGCTGGATCGTCATGGCGTGTCGGTATTGGCTGGCGAGGCTTTCGGTCCGAGCGCGGCGGGGCATATTCGACTCGGCCTGGTGGTCGGCGCCGAACCGCTGCGCGATGCCTGCCAGCGCATTGCCCGTTGTGCCCGAGAATTGATGGAGGCCCAGGCTCATGCTTGACCACAAGACACTGTTTATTGATGGACGCTGGCAGAAACCGTCGGGGCAGGGCATCGCCGAGGTGATCAACCCGGCGACCGAGCAGGTGTGCGGCAGTGTTCCGCTGGGTGACGAACGCGATGTCGAAAACGCCGTTGCGGCTGCCCGCCGGGCCTTTGCTTCATGGTCGCGTACGCCGTCCAGCGTACGTGCCGGCTACATCCGTGCCTTGACCGAGCAATTGCGGGCCCGTGCCGATGAGATGGCAACGGTCATCACCACGGAATTGGGTATGCCGGTGCAATGGTGCCGCTCGGTGCAGGTCGACGGGCCGATCATCGGCCTTGAGCAATACGTTGAACTCGCGGGGCTGATGGACGAAGTGCGCGAAGTCGGCAATTCCCTGGTGATCCGCGAAGCGGTGGGTGTCTGCGCGTTCATCAACCCGTGGAATTACCCGTTGCACCAGCTGATCGGCAAACTCGCCCCGGCCCTGGCCGCCGGCTGCACGGTGGTGGTCAAGCCGAGCCAGGACACGCCGCTGCATGCATTCCTGTTGGCGCAAATGATCGAGGACATCGGCCTGCCGGCGGGGGTGTTCAACCTGGTCAGCGGGCCCGGCTCGAAAGTCGGCGAGGCGCTGGCCAAGCACCCGGACGTGGATATGGTGTCGTTCACCGGCTCCACCGGCGCCGGCGTTCGTGTGGCGCAGGCTGCGGCACCTTCGGTCAAGCGTGTGTGCCTGGAACTGGGTGGCAAGTCGCCGTTGCTGATCGCCGAGGATGCGGATCTCGCCGCAGCCGTGCGCTACGGCGTGCAGGATGTGATGATCAACTCTGGCCAGACCTGCACCGCGTTGACCCGCATGCTGCTGCCGGCCAGTCGCTACGCCGAGGCCGTCGAACTGGCGTTGGCGGAAACCTTGAGCCTGCGCATGGGCGACCCTCTGGACCCGCAAAGCTTCCTCGGCCCGATGTGTTCGGCCGGGCAGCGGCGCACCGTTCTCGACTACGTCAAGGTTGGCCAACAGGAAGGCGCACGGCTGCTGTGTGGCGGTGAAACGCCGTCGGCCTTCGAACGCGGCTTCTATGTCAGCCCGACGCTGTTCGTCGATGTCGACAACCGCATGCGCATCGCCCAGGAAGAAATCTTCGGCCCGGTGCTGTGCCTGATTCCTTACACCGACGAAGCACAGGCGATCCAGATCGCCAACGACTCGCCGTTCGGCCTGTCCAGCGGCGTGTGGGCCGGCAGTGCCGAGCGCGCCTTGCATCTGGGGCGGCAGATGCGCGCCGGGCAATGCTTCGTCAATGGCGCGACATTCAATTATCAGGCGCCGTTCGGTGGCTACAAGCAGTCGGGTAACGGTCGCGAATGGGGTGAGGAGGGGCTGAACGAGTTCGTCGAAGTGAAGGCGATCCAGGTGTGACGGTTGGCGATTCAGATTGCTCATCACCCGTGATATCGCTACTCCACACTTTCAACCGATACGCTGGAAAAGTCTAAGGAACCACCATGAAAGTACTGATCGTCCACGCTCACCCGGAGCCGCAATCCTTCACCGCCGCCCTGCGTGACCAGGCCGTGGCCACCCTTCAGGCCCAGGGCCACGAAGTGCAGGTCAGCGACCTGTACAAAATGAACTGGAACCCGGTGGCCAGCGACGCGGACTTCTCGAGTCGGGAAAACCCGGAGTACCTGGTCTACGCCCTGGAACAACGCCTGGGCGTGAAGAGCCAGTCGCTGGCGCCGGACATCCAGGCAGAACTTGATAAACTCTTGTGGGCCGACCTGCTGATCCTCAACTTCCCGATTTTCTGGTTCTCCGCCCCGGCCATGCTCAAGGGCTGGATCGACCGGGTGCTGGTATCGGGCATTTGCTATGGCGGCAAGCGCTTCTACGATCAGGGCGGCCTGGCCGGCAAGAAAGCGCTGGTGACGGTGACCCTGGGCGGTCGCGAGCACATGTTCGGCGAAGGCGCGATTCACGGCCCGCTGGAAGACATGCTGCGGCCGATCCTGCGCGGCACGCTGGCTTACGTCGGGTTCGAGGTGCTGGAGCCTTTCGTGGCCTGGCATGTGCCCTACATCAGTGAAGAGGCGCGCCAACAATTTCTGGTCGATTACGGCCAGCGCTTGCATCACCTGAGCGACGACCAGCCGCTGGTGTTTCCGAAGCTGTCGCAGTTCGATGACAAGCTCTACCCGCTGACCTGACCACACCACATCCTCTCTGTAGGAGCGAGCATGCTCGCGATGGTGGTTCAGCCAACACAAATGTTGAAGCTGATACCCTCATCGCGAGCATGCCGCAAGCGCGCACCCGCTCCTGCATCGCAAATCCTTCCCCGTGGAGCGAGTGAACTACACTTTTCAATTGCTCCATCCAATCGGTAGGCGACGCATGGGCGTTGTTTGCCGCCGCCAGTCGATCCAAAGGCTTGCCCGTTGCGGCAAACCTGTCGGAGGTCATCATGAAAAGGTTTTCACCGGTCAGCCTGTGCATCGCCCTGTCGGTTTTGAGCGCCCCGGTATGGGCGCAAACGGTAGTGCCGATGAAAGGGCAAAGTTCGCAACAAACCCAGGCCGACATGAACGAATGCAACAGCATCGCCGCCAGCCAAAGCACCTCGACGTCGTCCTCGTCTTCCGGCGGGAGGCTCAAGGGCGCTGCTGCAGGCGCCGCCGCCGGCGCGGCCGCGGCCCAGGTACGCGGCAATCAGCATGACGAGGTTTATGACCGCGTCGATAGTGATGTGCAACAGGAATACCGCCAGAACCGCGCCAAGGAAACAGCGGCGGCCGGCATGGTGGTCGGTGGTTCACGTCAGCGCCAGGAACGCCGGGCGGATGCGAAAACCACACAGGCAAACACCGCGACGGCTTACACCAGCTGTTTGCAGGGCAAGGGTTATCAGGTCAACCCTTGAGGTATGGAACACCCTATCTGTAGGAGCGAGCACGCTCGCGATGGTCGTTAACGATAACGCGTGTTTACTGGTTGAACGCGGCGCTATTGAGTCCATCGCGAGCATGCTCGCTCCTACAGGGCCTGAGACAGTCTGTAGCTCGGATCTGACAACCGTTCATCGCTGAACTACGCTGCGTACGCACCCTCGATTTGAATTTTGTGAAGCAAGGATCTGACACATGCGGAGCAGGCTGCTCGCTGTATTGTTTACCGTTTTCGGGATGTTTTGGTCGATGCAACTGTGGGCCGAGGACGCGCCGAAGGTGGTCGATGCTCCCGCTGAATTGAAAGTCGCCAACCGCAGCATCATGGTGTTCCGCGCCGCTCTGCTCGGTGAAGCGCCGGCGTCACGGGTCAAACGGGCGAAAGCGGTGATCGGCGAGGCGCTGGATGACGCGGACGACCTCACTGTCACCCTCGACCCGATCATGAAAAGCTACATGGTGCTGCTGGGCAGCCGGCGTGCCTTCATCGTTTCGCCCAGGGACTTCGACGAAACCGAATTCGACTCGGTACAGCAGGCCGCCGAAGCCGCGGCCGAGAAGCTGCGCCAGGTCGTGGCCGAAACCCGGGAAGCCCGCAGCCTGCGGTTGATCCTGCGCGCGGTGGTCGCCGCGTTGATCGCCACCGGCATCTACATCGCGCTGCTGTTCGGCATGTCGTACCTGCGGCGCAGGGTGTTGAACAAACTGCCCGAACTGATGCATCGGCACACCAGGGCGCTGAAAGTCGGACGGGTTGCGCTGGTCGATGCCAGTTACCTGTATCCGTTGGTCAGCCGGCTGCTGGAGCTGGTGCGCTGGATTGTCGTTTTGCTGCTGACCTACGAATGGCTGGGCTTTGTCCTGTCGCGCTTTCCCTATACCCGGCCCTGGGGCGAAAGCCTCAATAACAATCTGCTGGAGCTCGGCGACTATCTGCTGCAAGGGATCGTCGGTGCCATACCCGGGCTGTGTGTGGCGCTGGCGATCTTCTTTATCGCCCGCGGCGCAACCGTGTTCATGCGGCGGATACTGCGGCGCATGGCTGCACCGGGCACCTTCAACTGGCTGAACCATGAAACCCTGCAACCGACCCAGCGCCTGGCGTCCCTGGCGATCTGGCTGTTCGCCCTGGCCATGGCCTATCCGTACCTGCCGGGCGCCGATACCGATGCCTTCAAGGGCTTGTCGGTATTGATCGGCCTGATGATTTCCCTGGGCGCCACCAGCGTGGTCGGTCAGGCGGCGGCGGGATTGATCCTGACCTACACCCGAACCCTGCGCCCCGGCGAGTTTGTGCGCATTGGCGACTACGAAGGCACGGTGACCGAACTGGGCATGTTCACCACCAGCATTCGCACCGGTCTGGGCGAAGTGCTGACCCTGCCCAACTCGATGATCACCGGCACCGTCACCAAGAACTACTCGCGGGTGGTGCAAGGCCCCGGTTACGTGGTCGATACCGTCGTGACCATCGGCTACGACACGCCTTGGCGGCAGGTGGAGGCAATGTTGCTGGAGGCTGCGAAACGCACGCCGGGGGTGCTAGAAGTGCCACCGCCCCAGGTGTTTCAGACGGCATTGTCGGATTTCTACCCGGAATACCGGCTGGTGGCCCAGGCCATTCCCAGCCAGCCACGACCGCGCGCTGTGCTGCTGAGCATGCTGCACGCCAACATCCAGGATGTGTTCAACGAGTACGGCGTGCAGATCATGTCGCCGCACTACCTGGGCGATCCGCAACAAGAGAAATGGGTGCCCAGGGACCAGTGGTACCCGGCCCCGGCACAAGAGCCGAAGGAGTCCTGAGTTCTTGCGCGGGGAAAGGCACACTTGAGCACCGGGTATCAGGCTCGATGCCAGGGTGGAGGACATTGCTGAAAGGCCGTTGAGCGACCGACAAGGCCGCTCAGTTATAGCGCTGTTAAAAAAGAATGTAGGCGGATGCGGTCGTCTGGTTCAGGTCGATCTCTCCGACCTCCAGAACTTCGTATTCAGCGCGCAGGCCGATGTTGCGGAAGACATCGAGCTCCATGCCGACACCATAGGTCAGGTCAACCCCGGTATCGTCATCGGTGGCGTTGCCGTCGGCGTCCCAGGCGTGAGCACCGACACTGCCGAATACCCGCAACCGATCACCCAGCGGAAAGCCGATATGGGCGGCAGCCTGGGCCGACTTGCCTTCGAAATCGATATTGTTGTCCTTGAATTGACCGAGATCGACGTAGGCCCCCTCGAAGGCCAGGTAGCTATTGACGCGATAGCCTGCATAAACCTTGTAGCTGGTGTCCTCGTCGTCCAGTCTGGATTCTTCGGTCTGTATGCTGCTTACGCCCGCTCCAAGATATAAACCTTTGTCATCAGCGAGCGCCTGAACAGACAGCAGCGATAGCAGTGAAGCGAAGCCAAGGTTTCGAAGTAGCATGTGTGGTGGAGTCCTTGTACAGGTTTATCTGGTGTTAGGTTTCGGCGAGCATTTGAGGGACCTGGAGGGGTTAATAGAAATCATTGATTGATATTTTTGAGTCGTAAGGCGCGATGTTTGCCGGACATTGAAAATAGCGTCTGGCCAGCGCCTGAACGGGCAGTGCCTTGGAGAACAACCAGCCTTGCGCCAATAGAACTCCCTCCGAAACCAGGTGCGGCAGTTGCTCGGCAGTCTCGACACCTTCGGCCACGACCTTGAGTCTTTGCGAGCAGGCCAGTCGGGCAATGTGTCGCCACAGGGCATCCTTGGCCGCGATCCTGTCGTCTGCGATGAACGAGCGATCTATTTTCAGAATGTCGAAAGGCACTGAATCCAGGAGCGAAAGGTTGGAATAGCCGATACCGAAGTCGTCCACGGCAATGCGATGACCGCATGCCCGAAGCCGTCGCAGTTGCATGGCGGCAGGCTTCTGATCGAGCATGGTTCTTTCGGTGACTTCAAAGACCATGGCTGACGCCGGCATGCAGTAGGTTGCCAGCACGCTGGCCACATAGTCTGGAAAGCTCGGGTCCTGAATATCCTGGGCGCAAAGATTGACCGTAATATAGAAGTCCTTGCAGGCCCAAAGGTAAGTGCTGTAATCCTCCGCCACTTGCCGAATCACCGAGCGCGTCAGTTTACGGATCAAGTCGGACTTCTCCGCCTCCGCAATGAAAAGCTCCGCAGGCACATGGGTGCCGTTGGTGTTCCAGTGTGAAAGTGATTCTGCGCCAACCAGGTAGCCCGTCGTCAAATTGACGATGGGTTGATAGTGAACGCCCAGCGTGTTGGCTTTCAGGGCTCGGCGAAGCCGCGCGGCAGTAGAGGTATAACGACGCTGGATACACCTTGCGAGCGAGAGCAGCATTGCGAACACGCAGCCAAGGCCAATGAATAATTTGAATTTGAGATCTGTCAGGGCGCTCAATGGAAGAGAAACAACCGAGATCAATTCATTCCGGTTGCCCGCAAAGGCGATGAGTACCTTGTCTGCCGTGGTCACCAGCTCTTCAAGGTGGAAGGGCTTGTGCATCGTCAGGGGCGTGGCGGCCGTCGATGCAATGGGAACTGCGCCGCCGGGACCGATCAGGTCCAGTTGCAGGTCCTCGGGAAGCTTCAAGTTGTCGAGCAGGATCTTCTTGTTTGCCCAGACGTAGGTCGATTGTTCCGACACGATGATAAAGTCGGTGTCCGCGGAAACTGCATGGCCGGAGTCGACCCAATAGGTTCGTTTTCCAACGGAAAAACTGCGCTTTTCGTTACTGGCCAGTATCGACGGGAGTTCTTGCCCGTAGGAGGAACAGATCTTGCCATTGGGCAACTGGATTGCCGCTTGATCGACAAAGCGCAGGTTTTTAACCAGATCGGCCAATTGGGAATATTGCTCGACGGAGCATTCATGACCCGAACGATCAAAATCGCCGAGAGTTCCCAGTACCTTGTCGATCTGCGCATTGGGCTCCACTTGAGCCGCACGCAGATCGGCATAAACGTTATTCAACTTCCGTGAAATCAATAGCTCTGCCATTCCTCCGGCACAGAACCATGCGGCCCAACCCGCTGCAGCAATCAGACTTATAGTGACTGCGTGCCTTCCAAGTAACGCTTTAAATGCGGCAACCATCGAAAAACCCCGAGGTATCAATATTTCACGGTGCACGGTTGTAGTCGTGGATGAGACGTTCTTCAGTACCAGTCAATGACCCAGGCCAACAGGATGCCGCTTGCGTAGACGGCCAGGCACAGTGCGATTTTCTGCTTGAGTGGCAGTGTGTTTATTCGATGATGCATGCTTATTTCCTTGAATGGGCAAATAAGCAATGTTGGGTACCTGTGCTTAATTAAAGGAAATTATTAATCATCATTTGCAGGGCTTGGATGAAGGCCCGTTAATCATGATTTCGCTCATCAGCGACCTGGTTGTAAATGAATGAGGTGATGTTCCAGGTTTTGCCTGAGTGACGCTTGGCCGTTTCCGACGGTGCTTCTCCGTAAGCTATCTGATAGGCCTTGGAGAATCGACCCAGGTGGTGAAAGTTCCAGAACATTGCGGTTTCCGTTACGGTAGGCCAGGTTTTATTGATCAGGTCGCGACGGGCACTTGCCAGTCTCAAGTTTCTGATGTAAGCGATTGGCGACATCCCGAACGTTTCAATAAAACCAAAATGCAGGGTGCGGGTAGTGGTTTGAAGCTGCCTTACCAGTGATTTTATGTTGAGTGTTTTTTTAATATTTTCATGAATGTACTCGATGGCTGCTATCGCCACTTTTCGTCTGGTCGGAACCTTGCGGTTGATGCCACCAGCGGGTGTCAACGACAGCAATAGAGAAGCCAGTACCGTACTTTCTATCATTGAACGTTGTGCGTCGCCGAATTGCGGTGATGCGCAATCGTTGATGTCGACGCAGGCAGCGCTGATGGCTTGAATGGCCAACTGTATGAGCTGAAAATTTTCAGCCTGAAAGCTGTGGTTTTTCCTGTTGGCAAGAATGTCGATGACGCAGTGCTTTTGGCGGCACCGGTCATAGTGCTCCAGCGTTGTGGTGATGGTGAAAAGCGTTTCGTTAGGTTCGCAGGTGTAATGCACCGATTCATCGCTGTGCAGCACGATGACTTCATTCGGACGTAGTTTGTGATTGTTTACGACGGGGCGCCCAATCGGCGCCTGCGAAATGGCGAACGTTACGAACCCGGCAGGAACGGAGCTGACCAGGGTGACGGAAGAGTCAAACTCAAGGCGACTGCACTGAAGCTCTGGGCTGTGGAAGAGTTTGTGTTGTCGAATGCGCGCCTCATGCTCAGTCGGGATCAGGCTCATTTCCCAATTGCCAATTGTTCTATTCAGTTGGCTCGGCAAGGCAGAAGACAAATGAAAGATTTCATCGGGCGGTGCAATACTCATGAAATTGAAAGCTCATCTGTTAAAAAAATAGGGTCAAGCCTGACGGGCAGTCATGGGGAAGATACGCGATCGGGCGTCCTTGCTGTCGGTGAGATCGACCCCAATGGCTTTGAATGGCTTGTCAGAGTTCGCGGATCAGTTCCAGTTCCGCCGAAAATGCGTACCTGCTGTCCGACGCTGAGTCGTCCATGCGTTGAACGTTGCGCGCGTCGATTGTCGTGTTGAAGATCTGCGATTGGGGTTTCATCGGGTCAATGGCTGCTGCTGTAAAGGAGTAAAAGTCGTCAATACGATAACCGGTTTTTACCTGATAGCCAGTTTTCACGGTACTTGGAGCCTTCTTGTTGGTTTCGACACTCGTCAATTTGGCACTGTAAACGCCCTTGTCGTCGGCCATGGCCTTGAGGGAAAGCAATAAACCAAACGACACGGTGACGAAATTTTTCAGTAGCATCGAGGCGATTCCTTATTAGCAGTTTGTTCAGGCAGAGCAGAATCTCAATTGCATCTCTGCCACGACTTGGGCTGAAAATAATCTCACCCCGGTAGCGCCTGCCAAAGTCAATAACTCATATTTGCGAGGTCGCCAGGATGTGGAAATACCCTTTGCCGCGATTTACGTCATGTGCGTCAGAGTAATATGAACGAACTGGCGTAACTCGTGCCGGTATCGGCTTGTGGAGGGGTTGAGAGAGGAAAGTCATCGTCCTGCTCGTCCGCGTGATACTCATTTTCGCTTTGGATTTTCAGATGCGATAGTTTCTGGCTGTCGTCCGGGTTTGTTTGAATTTCATAATATTCAATGGTCGTGCTTTCGACGGAGTGCTCATCGTGCGCTAACGCGCATGGAGACATCGCAGACAAAAATGCAACCGCCAGGAATCCGAAACTCGGCGATTTATGAGTTCGCAGGAAATGCATGGCTTTCACTTGATTCTCCTGAGTAGGGCATTGTCCCGGACGAGAATCAAGCAGGCTCGATTCCTAAGATTATCGGCGACGAATTTTGACAGGAGAGATGTTTGATTCAAATCAATAAGCGTTATTTTTGTTCGGGAGATTTGGTGTTGCGAGCCTGTGCCAAGCGGCTGTCCAATCGGTTCGGAATACCGGTCAATGGTTCATGCAGCGCAGGCGGCCAAGTTCATGTACGTAAAAGCACACGGCGCTTTTATCGTATGTCGGAATCAATTCGTAATTCAGGATGGCGCCTTCCTGCAAGACGTATTGACGTCTGAAAAACAGGTCGGGAGTCTTTTCAATGGCAAAAAGTTCATTGTCCTGGCTGAGTTTGATGTTGCTGACTTTGATTTCGACGTGTGTACTGCTTTCTCCGATTATATTCGCTGAAATGGTCGCATTGCGGATTTTCCCATTCAGACTTTCCAGAGTGGTTCCAGTGAGTCGACCATGCCCGATCGTGAGGTACTCTTCGGTATTGAGTTGGTTGAGATCCTCCAGCCATTGCCTTGCTTTTGTTTGATAACTGGTGTTTTCCATGTAATGCGATGGCGAGTAAAAGAGCGAAAAAACACACAGTGCATTGATCAAAGCAATGATCGGCCAGTGAACGGCTTGCGGGATTTCAAACTTCATAAGGTGACTTCCAGACATTGACGAATCATCAAGGCGAGGTCTCTTTCGCTGCTGTTCAATTGTAGATTTGCAGTGCTTTGGTCCGGGCGGATACAGGAAACGGAGTAATTGGTTTTATACAGGTTGATCCAGACCTGGCCCTTCAGGTTTGGCGATAACTGTTCAGTTTGTTTGACCGACAGCTCCATCAGTGCTTTTGCTTCGGCAAGATCGTTGCCCACGGCGTGTATGACCAATCCATTCCTGTCGATACTCGAAATTTCAATTTTTGGCGTGTCGAAGTCGAATTGAAAAACGGTAAAGGCTACGACTGCCAGCGTAACGATGTAAGCGAGCAGTTGAGCCTTTGTAATGCGGGTGGATCTGACCGTTTTGGCTGATGGTGGCAACGGTCCGTCAATACCAGGCGACACTGGTTGCGCAGGGCTGGGGGCGGGCGGCTGCGCAACTTCCTCTGTGGGTGCCGGTACATCTGCCGCCGCATCGACGATACAGTGCCGGTTGAAGCAATATCCCCGTCGAGGCACGGTCATCAGGATTTCGTGATCTCGCCCGTCATTAAGAATATTGCGTAGTGAGAAAACGGTTTGATTCAAACTGCCTGAGGCAACCACGCGGTCGTTCCAGGTGTAGTCGATGATTTCGTCGCGGCTTTTAGTGACGCCTGGCTCCATGAGCAGCAGGTGCAACAGGCGCGACTCCGCTCTACCCAGCGTGGAATTTTGCACATCTCCATGGGGTGTTGTAATGCAAAGCACGGCGCTGTCTGGATCGAATACGGCCACAGCGCCATTTTTCAGTTTGAAGGTGTAGCTCATGGAAATCTTCCGTTCAGGCGACTCTGGCCTGATTATAGGGACCGGATTTGGCACGGTACATTCTGGTCGGGGAGTGTGCGCAGATGTGGAGCCAGGCGGAAGGGGCACCGGGTATCACGGGACAATGCGGGGCGACTGGATTCAACGGCGTGCAGTGCGAAACAACACCTTGCCCGACATTGGTAGCAGTTGAATCGAACAAAGGAAAAGCATTGCCGGATTACCCATGGGTTCTGATTTGGACTCGATAATGATGCTTGCAACGGACTGACTGCGCTATCCGAAAACTGCAAGCTCGGGCTGCTGGCATTGCGCTGAGCCAAGGTCTGAGCCGGGTTGAGCCCACTGTTTCGTCAAGATATTAATTGTTACCTGAGTTGTTTGAGGTGCTCGGGATACCGATCAATGAGCGTGTTTGACGCGTCTGATACATGGGAAATTATTATTGATCCCAATTAGCTTTGAGTCGGGTTCATTACCGTTTTAAATGGATCTTGAGGAGCGTTGGCACAAATCTCGTTCATGGTTTGCCTGTCGTTATCAAACAATCCTCGCCTCTTGTTTCAAAAAACTTTGCCCCGCGTCCTCCCATGGCGGACGCGGGGTTTTTTTTGCATTAAGGATTACAGGGCATCGGAGCCTGCAGGTCGCTGTCTGGCGCTACAGACAATCCTGCGCGGCGCGCTCGAAACTCGATGGGTTGAAGGTCGAGGCCAGCCATTGGCGCTCGTAGAGATACACCTTGCCTCCATCCTGTGCCCAATGGGTTTGCAGCACCGTGTCGACGGCGATCCTGCTCGGAACGACCACCCGGTAGCTGCGTCCGCTCGCTGACACGACAGGGCTCATCTCTCTGTCCTTCAACTTGGGTACGAGGCAGTCGACATACTGCTCGGGCGATTTGTCCGTTTGCAACGTTGAAGTCGGGTTGTTCGGGGATGAGGCGCAACCGGCCAGGAGCCAGGCGGCAATCATCACGACAGGAACACATGCCAGGCGCATGGGTGCGGTCCTCGATTTCGATTCGGTTTGATTCGTTGCGTCATGCTCGAGAAAGTCGGCGAACGCATCAGCTCTTCGTTGCCACCGATCAAGGCAAAACGTCGTAGCCACGTTGTTGCAGGCAACTGCTGTAGACAGAATTGTTGGCGGCAAGGCTTTGCTCGCTTGCGGCAAGATTCTCTCGACGCGCCTGACGTTGCCTGGAGGCCCCCACGACGGCGCCGGCAGCCGCGGCGCTGTGCGCCCGGTTCTGGCGATAGTCTTGCTTGGTATCGTCGTCGATCTGGTCATAGACGTTTTCATGCTGACGGCCCCGGACTTCTGCCGCGGTCGCTCCGGCTACCGCAGCGGTTGCGGCGCCTTTCACACGACCGCCGGATGGCACCGTGCCTTGTACCGGATGTTGCGCGTTGGCCTGGGACTGGCAGGCGCTGGTGTCCTGCTGGATGGTCTGGGAGGTCTGACCCTTGAGCGGAACCACCGTCGCCGCCAGGGTGCTGGTGCTCAAGAGCAGCATAAGGACCGATAGGGTATGGGCCAGTATTTTCATCATTGAGTCTCACGTCAGGCGTTGGCACGGCTGACGGTTTGTCAGAGGGAAAACGCGACGCAGCGCCACTTTGAAACCCCATGCCGGTCTGCTTGCGATGGGGTTTGCACGAGCGTCAACGCTTGAGGATGAGGGCCTGCATATCGTCTGTCATGCCTTTGAGTGCAACCTTGAAGTCATTGGCAACAATGGGCTGCTCGGCATTTTCGAGTGTTGCGCCAAACACCTTGCGAACGATCTTCGCAACCGGCATACCGGTCTTGGCGTCGATCAGGTTGGCTTCGATGTACATCTCGGCGGTCTGGTCCCGATGGCCGGTGGCTGCTTGTGTTGCTCCGACTATTGCCCCGATTGGAACGGCTTCATACCAGTGCATGCCTTCGTTGTTGGCACTGACGTGAGTGATCGCGGCTTGCAGGATCAGCGAGCGCGAATCGGTCGGTGCCAGCTGCGGGTAAGAGACGATCGCATAGCGACGGGCAAAGGCGTTCTTGACACTGTCGCTGGCCATCAACTGCAAGTCTTTCAGTGTCTTCAGGCTGACGCGTTCGGTCGGCTGGGGTGCTGGATACAGCTCCATCTGCCTGAACACCACGGTGGAGTACGCGCGAGGATCGAACCCCGGCGATACCCAGCGCAATACCTTCTGCTCACTCGGAGTAGTCTGCTCCTCCAGACCCTGGTAATTGCCCAGGAAGCCCGAGTATTGGTCTTGCTGCGCGACTTTCGAGACACAGCCGACCTGGAATACACAGCTCAAAGCAATACCCACCATCCATTTTTTCGACATGCCCATGTATTTGGTTCTCAAGTGATGAAGTTGTCATTCGGGTTCCGGCCTGACTCCAGGCATTGGCCTGGGCGCCCTGTGTCCGGGCACTGTCATTCGCCGGTCGGTTACGCAAAGCAGGTGCTCGCACGCCGTTCAATGCGGGCCGAATGCTGCCCATGGCAGCGGGATAATCCGAATCAATAACCCTCAAAAACTGTCAAACACATGGCCAGGCAGGATTGCACATTGATTACTGTTGCCTACGCTATCGCTTTACAACGCGGTTTGGTGTCTAAAGGAGAGTGTGCATGGATGTGAAAGAACGCTGGATGGCTACCGCGTCGGCACTGGTCGTTGCGTTGGGCTTCATCCCGATGGCCCAGGCCGAAGATTCCGCAGAATTGGCGAAGAAAGCCCTCAATCCAGTCGCGGCAATGTACAGCCTGCCGGTCCAATACAACTGGGACCAGAAGATGGGGCCGACCGACGAGGGTATGCACAGCGTGACCAACATCCAGCCCGTGCTGCCGTTTGTCCTGAACGAAGACTGGAACCTGATCTCTCGCACCATTCTGCCGATCATCGACCAGCACGGCCTGGCCCCCAATGGCGCGGCTGACAAATCCGGCACAGGCGATATCACCCAGAGTTTTTTCTTTTCGCCGACGAAGCCCACGGACAGTGGCTGGATACTCGGCGCCGGGCCTGCGTTGTTGATACCGACGGGCAGTGACGAATTGCTCGGCAGTGAGCAATGGGGCCTCGGCCCGACGGCGGTGGCTCTTGAACAGTCGAATGGCTGGACCCGAGGCATACTGGCCAACCATATCTGGGGCCTGGACGATAGCCCGCCGGACGATAAGGAAAAGGTCAACCAGACCTTCCTGCAACCCTTTTTCTCGTATACCACCCATACACTGACGACCTACGGGGTGAACACCGAGTCGACCTACAATTGGCAATCGCGGGAATGGTCGGTACCGATCAACCTGACGGTCACCCAACTGTTGAAGATCGGCGGTCAACCGCTGACGGTGCAGGCCGGCCCGCGCTACTGGCTCGACAGCCCGGAAGACGGCCCGCAAGGGTGGGGCTTTCGCGCCGCCGTGACATTTCTGTTTCCGCGCTGAGGGGCTGCTGCGACATGCCGCCGGCGTGGTGGTGATGAACATCCCGACGGCATGATAGCGAGGAGGCACGACATGGAGCGATTCACCGGTGGTTGTCTGTGCGGCAAGGTGCGAATAGTCGCATCGGGGCGCCCGTTCCGGGTTGGCGTTTGTCACTGTCTCGACTGCCGCAAGCATCATGGGGCGCTGTTTCACGCGTCCGCGATATTCCACCAGGATGCCGTGACGATAGAAGGCGAAACACATGACTACGCAGGGCGGCATTTCTGTCCGCACTGCGGTTCATCCGTGTTCGCGCGCAGTGCCGACGAAATCGAAGTGAACCTCGGCTCACTGGATGCCCCGGACCAACTCACACCGACCTACGAGAGTTGGGTCGTGCGTCGCGAGGCCTGGTTACCGCCGTTTGCGCTCACGCGACGCTATGAACGCGATCGGGATTCCACGGGGCGTTTCGAGGAATAGCGGGCTGCTAGCGACGATAGTAGCGGCGATCGTCCTCATAGCGATATCGCATGGCCCGGTCCTGACGATGCTCCCAGTCACGATGGCGTTCGGCTTCCCGGCGGGCTTGCTCTCTGCGCCACTGTTCTCTACGCCAGTCGTCTCGGCGCCAATCGTCTCTGCGGTAGTGCCAATGGCCGTCATGCCAGTACCTGTCGTCATGGGCAAGCAAAGGCCCTGGCTGCTTGCCGGCCATATTGGCCAGGGTTGGCCAAGGGTTGCCGGCAGCCGGGATCGGAGATTGAACGACTGCGACTTCAGTGGCCAAGGCTGGGGTCGAGGTCTTCATCTGTGTTGCCGATGCCGAGCCCACTGCCGCGAACGCGAACAGGCCGAAGAGCACCATCCGTGCGTCATGGAATTTCATGAACGAAGACAACCTCTGATTGAAAATTGGACGTGTGGCCATCTTGCCGCGCGAAGCCTGCGGGATCGCGCTTGCTGAGCGGGTGTGGCTATCCACATAGACCGAAAAACAGGGAAAAGTTCTGGAGAGACACTGCTTAAATAGCCGACGACAGCAGTGTCCGGCCGCTTTGAGGTTTGCCGTTTCGATGAGCCAGAGGCGGGATGCGCGATAACGGGCTCCGCCAGGAACCCGTCTGGTGCACTGTACTGCGCAGAAAGATCAATGCAGCGAATCTTTAGCCGCTACTCAAGCAACTGATCGATCAACACCGCGTTGGTATAGATCAGGCTGCCATCACTCGCGCGGTGCCCGACCAGGTGAAACTGACCGCGGTCGTGCTGTAAATAGACTCGCATCTGGCAGTCGGACAAGGGCGCATATCCCTCGGGCATGATCAAATCCATCGAGTCCATATCGACATCGACCATGGCATCTCGCTCGTGGGTCTTTTGCAGGTGTTCTTCGGCCTCTTCCAGGCGGACATGCAGAGGTCCGTCGACGTAGAAATGGACTTCCCCCATCGGGGTGGACTTTTGGGCGCCGCTGGTTTTGCACCAGCCTTCGATCGTCAGGGCACTCATGACGGAACCTCCCATATGGATTGCCGGACTGTGTTTCTGTCGTCCCTGCTCAATGTCATCAGAAATAGAGTATAGCTGGCAACCGGAGCTTCCTTGCCAGCCTCACGGTACAAGCCGATGGCTCTATACTTCTTACTGACTTTAGCGCCCGGACGGGTGGTACTTGTCAGCCCTGCCTGGGCGTCAGAGGCGATGCTTCTTGCATAACCAATGAACTACAGGAATAGGATGAAGAGCAAATGGCGATAGCAATTGTCCTGATACTAATCGTTATTGCATCAGTGCTATTCCACATACTGGCGCCCTGGCAGGCGACACCGGCAGCGTCCAACTGGGGATCCATAGACACCACTCTGTTCATCACCCTGATCATTAGCGGAATATTTTTCATTGCCATCACGGGATTCATGGCGGTGGCGCTGATTCGGTATCGCCACAAGAAGGGGGCCAGGGCGGCCTACCAGCCGGAAAACAAAAAGCTGGAATCATGGTTGATTGTCGTTACTTCGATCGGCATTGCCGCGATGTTGGCGCCAGGCCTGGTTGTCTACAACGATTTCATTCGGGTACCGAAAAATGCCTACGAACTTGAAGTGATCGGCCAGCAGTGGCAGTGGGCCTTTCGTTTTGCCGGGCAAGACGCAAAGTTGGGCAAGTCGGATATCAGGTTTGTTGATGGCGCCAATCCCCTCGGCCTTGATCCCAAGGATCCTGCAGGGCAGGACGATGTGCTTGTAATGAACAATGAAGTTCGCCTTCCGCTCGATCGGCCGGTGAAAGTGTTACTGCGCTCCAAAGATGTGCTGCACGATTTCTATGTACCGCAAATTCGCAGCAAGATGGATATGGTGCCAGGGATGGTGTCGTACTTTTGGTTTACGCCAACTAAAACCGGAAACTATGAAGTCCTTTGTGCTGAATTTTGTGGCGTAGGGCATTACAGCATGCGCGGCCATATGATCGTGGAAGAGCAGGGCGTCTTCGATCAATGGCTGAAGGCCCAACCCACTTTTGCGCAGACATTGGCGACAGCTGCCAAACCCGGTCGAGACAGCGCGCTGGAAAAAGGCCGCCTGTTGGTCGAACAACTCGGCTGCAAGGCCTGCCATAGCCAGGATGGCAGTGCCAGTCTCGGCCCGGGGTGGAAGGGGATGTACGGTCGCACCGAACAGCTTGCCGATGGCTCCAGTGTGGTGGTCGACGATGCCTACCTGAAAGAGTCGATTCTCGATCCGCAGGCCCGCCTGGTTAAGGGTTATCCGCCGGTCATGGTGGCCTATACTCTCAAGGACGATGAGCTGGGTGCTGTCATCGCCTTGATCAAGTCACTGGGTGTCGCGGGGCAAGGCGAAGAACCTGCTACAGGTGAAACTTCGCAAGACCTGGCGGCACAAGGGCAGCGGCTGGCCGGGTCGCTTGGCTGTCTGGCCTGCCACAGTGTCGATGGCACCAAAGGCATCGGTCCCAGCTGGCAGGGTCTGTATGGCAAGACAGAAACACTTGCCGACGATGCAAGCGTAAAGGTCGATGAGGGCTATTTGAAAGAATCGGTTCTTCATCCCAATGCCAGGATCGTCAAGGGCTATGCAGCCGTCATGCCGGCCTTCGCTCCCAGTGACAAGGAGCTGAATGCACTGATCGCTTTTATCAAGTCCAAAGCGAACGCTGACGCTGATGCGAGCAAAGCGGAGCCAGGGAAGTCACCGTAGAGCAGCCGGAAACACACTGAAACTTCGGCAGGAGGATGACGTGATGGCCTATGCGGAGCAAGCCGAGACAGAAGCGCTGCACGAGCCCAAAAGCTTCCTGACCAAATATATCTGGAGTCAGGACCACAAGGTCATAGCCGTTCAATATTCCCTGACGGCTCTGTTCGTGGGGCTTGTCGCGCTGGTGTTGTCCGACTTGATGCGCATACAGATTGGCTTCCCCGGCAGTTTGGCGTTCATGGATGCCAGTTCTTATTATCAGGCGATGACCATGCACGGCATGATCATGGTCATCTACTTGCTGACGGCCTTGTTTCTGGGGGGCTTCGGCAACTACCTGATCCCGTTGATGGTGGGCGCCCGCGACATGGTCTTCCCCTATGTCAACATGCTCAGTTACTGGTTTTACCTGCTGGCGGTACTGGTGCTGCTCGGCAGTTTTTTCGTCCCGGGCGGCCCCACGGGTGCCGGCTGGACGCTCTATCCGCCACAGTCCATAGCTCAGGGGACACCGGGAGTGGAGTGGGGCATTGTCCTGATGCTCACCTCGCTGGCGATTTTCATTGTCGCCGCCACCATGGGCGGGTTGAACTACGTCACCACGGTGTTGCAGGCGCGCACGCACGGCATGACCTTGTTTCGCATGCCGCTCTCGGTATGGGGAATCTTCATGGCCTCGATCATGGCCTTGCTGGCATTCCCGGCGTTGTTCGTCAGCGCGGTGATGATGTTGTTCGACAAGCTGTTGGGCACCAGCTTCTTCATGCCGGCGATGGTCTCACTGGGGCAGCAGCTCGATCACCAGGGCGGCAGCCCGATACTGTTCCAGCACTTGTTCTGGTTCTTCGGCCACCCGGAAGTCTACATTGTCGCTCTCCCGGCTTTTGGCCTGGTCTCCGACCTGATCAGCACCCATGCGCGTAAAAACATCTTCGGCTACCGAATGATGGTGTGGGCCATCGTTGCGATCGGGGTACTGAGTTTTGTGGTGTGGGCGCACCATATGTATGTCAGCGGAATGAACCCGTACTTCGGCTTTTTCTTCGCGGTCAGCACCTTGATCATCGCGGTACCGACTGCGCTGAAAGTCTATAACTGGGTACTGACCCTGTGGCGCGGCGACATCCACCTGACCGTGCCGATGCTGTTTGCCCTGGCTTTTATCGTTACCTTCCTGGTCGGCGGTCTGACCGGTCTGTTTCTCGGCAATGTGATCGTCGATATACCGCTTTCGGATACCTATTTCGTCGTGGCCCATTTCCATATGGTCATGGGTGTCGCGCCAGTACTGGTGGTGTTCGGCGGCATCTATCACTGGTTTCCGAAAGTCACCGGGCGCATGACCAACGACACCCTGGGCAAACTGCATTTCTGGATTACCTTCCTGGGCACCTACGCCATCTTCTTCCCCATGCACTACCTGGGTTTCCAGGGTATGCCACGCCGTTACTACGCCTATGAAAACTACGCGTTCATACCGCAGTCGGCGCAAGAGTTGAATGCGTTCATTACGGTGGTCGCATTGACCGTCGGCGTTTCCCAATTGCTGTTCGTGTTCAACCTGGCCTGGAGTGTGTTCAAGGGCAAGCCCGCGGGCAGTAATCCCTGGGGCGCAGCCAGTCTGGAATGGCAAACGCCGAACACTCCGCCGAAACACGGTAACTGGGGAGCGAAGCTGCCAGTCGTGCATCGCTGGGCCTATGACTACAGTGTGCCGGGGATAGACCAGGACTTCGTGGCGCAAACGGTCTCTGCCGAGGAACTGGAGCAAATGCGCCAACTCAGTGCCGGGGCTAAAACAGCGGACGTCAAGACATGAACAGACTGCTACTGAAAAACGCCGGCAGCGTTGACCCAGGCGGCAGCTGGCGTCGCGACCCCGAGGAGATCGAGGCCGCCGAGGCGGGCGATAGAAGCCAGACCGCAAGAGTAGGCCTGCGCTTGTTTCTGGTGGTGGTGAGCTCGTTATTCTTCCTCTTCCTGATAGCCTTTGTTGCCCGCTCACAAATGACCGACTGGCAACCCCTGACAGAGCCTCTGGCACCGCTGGCCAATCTCTGGTCGCTCTGGCTGAACACGGCTTTTCTGGTACTCGGTTGCATCGCACTGCAATGCTCGCGCATGGCTGCCCGAGCGGCTCGGCCGGGCTTGACTGTCATTGGATTTGCCTTGGGGGGCGTGTTTGCAATTGCCTTTCTGGCGGGGCAACTCTGGGTCTGGCAGCAGTTTGTCGACTGGGGTTACTTTGTCGCCGGCAATCCGGCCAACAGTTTCTTCTACCTGTTGACCGGCCTGCATGGGCTCCACCTGCTGGGGGGGCTGATCGCCTGGTGCTGGATCGCCGCCAAATTTCTGCGTCAGGTGCCGCTGGCACAACTCAGTGCCAGCGTAGAGCTCTGTGCCATCTATTGGCATTACCTGCTGGGTCTCTGGTTCGTGCTGTTCGCTCTGCTGGCCAGTACGCCGCAAACCTATGAAGCCATCGCCAGATTCTGCGGCCTGAGGTGAAAAGCCATGGCATCGCATCCGCAATCCCCGGTTGAAACCAACTCATCCAATTTGCAGGGCTCGCCACCAGCACCCGGATGGCAGGGCATCGCCAGCGACTGGTCCTCGGACCGAGAGGCCTTCAAGCAGGTGCCTTGGGGCAAGGCGATGATGTGGATCTTCCTGCTCAGCGATACGTTTATATTCAGCTGTTTTTTAACCGGCTACATGTCGGTTCGCATGACTATCACTACGGCTTGGCCGAACCCGAGCGAAGTGTTCGCATTGACCATCGGAGGAAGGGAAATCCCGCTGATTCTGATCGCCATCATGACCTTTGTGCTGATCAGTAGCAGCGGCACCATGGCCATGGCCGTCAACTACGCCTATCGCCGTGATCGCGCGAAAACCACGGCCCTGATGCTGGCGACCGCAGCCTTGGGCGTGACGTTCGTCAGCATGCAGGCTTTTGAATGGAGCAAGCTCATCGCTGAAGGGGTGCGGCCTTGGGGAAACCCCATGGGGGCGGCGCAATTCGGTGCCAGCTTCTTCATGATTACCGGTTTTCACGGGCTGCATGTGTCAATCGGCGCCATCTACCTCAGCATTGTGGCGCTGAAGGTTTTGCGCGGAGATTATGAGCGTTCCGGCAACTATCAGAATGTCGAGATAGCCGGGCTTTACTGGCACTTCGTGGATTTGGTGTGGGTGTTTATTTTTGCTTTCTTCTATTTATGGTAGAGGAGCACAGGCGATGGCACATGTTCAGGGGCAGCAACATCCAATCAGTTTGTACCTCAAGATCTGGGGGCTGCTATTCGTCCTCAGCACGCTGTCGTACCTTGTCGACTATTTCCACTTCCATGGTTACCTGCGATGGTTCCTGATCATCACGTTCATGCTGTTGAAGGCGGGTTTGATTGTCTCCATCTTCATGCACATGGCCTGGGAGAGATTGGCCATGGTCTACGCGATATTGGTGCCACCTTTGTGTTTGCTGGTGCTCGTCGGGCTGATGGCCACCGAGGCAGACTATGTCTTCCTCAGCCGGGTCGTTTTCTTTGGCCAGTAAGCCCTTTTCGAATAGCCTTCAGTGTCCGGGCGCTAACCCGATATCACTCGCTTGAACTGATGCCATTTGTGCTGCCAGGCCACAGTCCAATGGGGGGCTGCCGCTCCAGTGCCGGCAATCTTGAGCTTTGGATGTTGGCTGATTACCTGATCCAGAAGCGATTCCTGGTTCGGCTCGACATCGACGAAGAAGATGTGCTTGCCCTCGGTTACCACCTGCTTGAAATTGCGGAAGTGGGTATTTGTCACCTGAAAGCCAAAAAAGCCGCCTTCCCAGATGCAGAAGCCCAGAATGACAATGGAAAGGAAGACAAAGGGCATCCAGCCTGCGGCGGATTCGGTCCAGCCCATCCACCAGGCGCCAACCAGAACCAGTGCCGCGAGTGGCAAACCGATCACCGCACCGATCTCACCGGAGTGAACGGCATCCTGTTCCATTAACGAGTTGACCTCGTGGAGGTGATGTTCTTCGACATCGGCAACTTTTTCACTGAGCACATGAATTTGTTCGGAATTGATGCCACTGGCTTCGAGTTCATATTCAACGGATTCAAGATCGTTGAGATTGTCACTGATGTAATAGTGCCGATTCATGCCACACCTCCGGACTTGGGTTTGCTGTAGACCTCCTCTGTCCGGCAGCCGTCAACTTGAAGTTGCAGTCGGTGTCTGTGCCGTGGGGAACATTGCACACTTCATGCAACATGAAAAAAAGTATAGCACTCGCCACCCTGCTGATCGGTCGCTAGTTGATCTGCACAATGACCGGACCTTCCGTTACGATCGGCGGGTTCGCATGGATATGCGAGGTGTTCTTCTGAACCCACTCACGCGCAACTTTCAAGCTCGCATCACTGCCGGCCTTGTCCGTGCAAACAGTGATCGAAGTACCACCATCACCCGTATTCAACAGCGTGTAGCTGACGAGCCCGGGTACTGTCCGCAAGGTAGCGTCGATGTCGCCTTTGCGCTCTTCCATAAGCTCGAATAGCTGCCTGGCTCCGGTACCCAGGTAGGTTCTTATCACTGCATACATGGTCGTCTCCTTTGGGCGTTGCGTCTTGATGCCAAAGCAGATCCCTTGAAGGCTGCAATCACCCTGGTTTCAGTTCCCCTTGATTCAATAAGCTTAGCCAAACGCCGGGGACTATCGAAATGCCGCGACCACCGGCTACTTCTGGCTGGTTGCTGCGTGTGGGGAAGGGCTGCAAACCACCCAGGATGGTCAGTCGGAAGGCATAAAACGGCCATGGCTGCTGTCGCCAATCAGGATGGCAAATTAGTGGCTATGCTGGGTCAATTACCTGTACGCATTGCAGGGGAATGCTTGCGCAGGCTCGTGAAAACGTGATCACCTCGCTTCAGGCGACTTCACAATTTGCCCTTGTGCCACGGAGTCGTCACTGATATGAACAAAAAAGAAGCTAGCCGGTAGTACCACGACATAGAGAAAGTTGAAGAGATGAAACCCTATGTCATGGCTATAACCGAGTGCGGGGTATATCCGGCTTTGCAACCTGACGCTGAAAATGCAGTAAATCGATCGTCAGGCGAGGCCGGTCAGTTTTTCTTCTTGATTAATTTATTGATGTAGTATTTCAGGCTCAAACGATCTTTTGGCCTTGGTTTGTAGTGGGTTTTGTTTCTTTGTGTGGGGTCGATCGCCATGGTTGCGGCGGTATAGTAGTAAAGCGCTATTGACCTGCGGGTGATGTGCTCTGGAGTCGTCAAAGGTTCTGGGTGCCCATGATTGCTGTCTTTGTCTGTGTTGAAAATGACGCAGCGATTGTAAATGGGCAGGACTTTCTTGAGACAAGTCTTCATGCCGACATCCCAAAGCTCCAGGTTGCCGCCGTATTCTTCTTGCCAGTCTTCATTCAGATAAATGATGACATTCAGTCTGCGCTCGACATTCAGCTTTTTGTTCAGCCTGAAGTCCGAGTGCACGCCCAGGAAACCACCGCTTTTCGTTTCATGCAGGCCGCCACCTGTAAAGTAGGGGTCGGGTATCAAACCTTGAATGCCTGTTAGTTTTTCAAGAAACTGCAACATCGGTGCCGAGTTAAAGGCGTTGAAGACACTCTTCAAAAAGGGGGTGCATTCGTTGGGGCTGATTTGACGTTTCAGTTGACCTTTGTAGCCGCGCTCATAGAGCATTTCATTGTTGGTCGGCTCGCTTGGGAAGTGCGAACAGATACTCGAAATCAGCTCTTCATGCAAGAAATTGTCGATGACTATATGTGGAAATGGCGTAGCCTGAACATAGTGGCTGGTCAATGAGTCGCCAAGGGCGCTGGCAGCGCTTTGGTTGAAATCAAGCTCCGGGGACAAGGTGATAGGTAGTGCTTGAGTGATGGGTGCCATTATCGCTCCAATAACTTGATATAAAGACTTGCAGGGGACATGAAATAGCCATGAGCAGGTTGCGTCTGCTCGTCGCTTAGCTTTTTCTGTCATCCTTGTTCAGGCGCTTGAGGATGTTGTTGTACATTTTGGTTCGTCTATGAGACTTGTCATAACCGCCAGCCGCTGCCACAGTGCCGGCTTGAATGTGATCAAGATAGCTGAAGATTTTACGCGGCGATAACATTTCCACGGTATAGCCAAGCTCGGTCATGCGGTCCTGGAGAGTATATCCTGGTACGCGATCATCCATGGAAAAATGCATGTCATGTTGCTTGATAAGTTTGCAGTTCCATAATGTGCAGAAGCTTTTCAAGTAGACTTCCCTGTACGGTTTTGGTTCTCTTGAGCGTAATCCCATGGTGATTTTCAGATGTCTGTAATGATGCTTGAACAGTCGTGAGCTAAAGCGCCAAAGCGTTCTTGCAGTACCACGATTGATTTGCTCGACACAGCCCACGGCCACGGTTTTCGGGTTTTTCAAGCACTTGTTCAACATCATTGGGAAAACGTTTTTGTCGAAAACAAATGTATCTGTGTGCATCAGGAATAAATAATCAGTTTCAACTCGTTGCAAAACCAGATCCAGTGCCTTGCCATGTGCGATGTGGCCAGCTTCTGGTCCAGGAGCAGAGCGCTCGATTAAATTGATCCAGTCAAGGGTTCGTAAGTATTCAGTGCTTTCATCGGCGGAGTTGTTGTCAACTACCCATATTGGAGTGTTGTCGTTGCCTAAGTGTTGGTGCAGTAAGTCCAGGCATATCTTGGTGATTTCGGGTGTTTTGTAATTCACTATGACTATGCTGAAGGATTTGCAGTTTTCAGCCGTCGTATCGGGATTGGTCATTGTTTGTTTGCTCAATGGTGCTTTAATTGTTTTTAGCGGTAATTGAACCTGTATCCGGCTTTTCGCTTGTTCTCCGCGAAAAATCCTGCGCGGCTATAGAGCTCGGATTGTCAGGCCGCATTGTCATGAATAATAGCCGTGGTTCACCCAGACCTGAAGGAGAGCAGTTGAAAAGGATCGCATCCTATAAGGATCTGCTATACAGGTAAACAACCATGACCTGATTCGTTATGGCAGCAGGCCTGTCAGTGAATACAGCCTCGGTTGTAGACGCTGGCAGGGTCTGCTGCTGGTCGACTTCTGCGTGTCATCGAAACAACCCGGCGTCAACTGAACCTTGAACACTGACGCAACTGCGCCGGACTCACTCCAAGGCGTTGTTTGAAGGTGGTCGTCATGTGCGCCTGGGAGTTGAAGCCGCAGGCGTAGGCGATTTCAGTCAGCGTGGCTGTCGAGTCGCGCATCAGGGCTCTGGCCCTGGCCAGGCGTCGGTCGATCAGATAGGCATGTGGGCTTTTGCCGGTGGCGTTTTTGAAGGCCCGCATGAAGTAGCCTTCGGACAATCCAAGCAGGCCTGCCATCGCCGGTACACTCAACGGACCGTCGAGGCCGGCATCAATGAACTCATCGAGCAGGCGCATCCGGTTGCCGGTTATCGCGCCTTGGGGTGCTGTCGGATCCGCTTCGCTCCCCGTCACCCGTTCGGCCAATGCCAGTGCCCAGGCCTCCCAATCGTCCCGCACTGAAGCCTGCAATAGTGCGGCGCGCATTCGCCATGCGAGAGCAGTGGCTTGCTGATCGATGCGATTGTTGAAAGCGCGGTCCCCCTCCAACGCAATACCGTCATTGCGCATCACCCGCAGGTATTCACCGCCCTTGGGTGATTCGGACAACACGTCACACCCGACCGGGATGAACGCCAGGCCGTTGGGCATGGCATCGAAGGGTTGTATCCGGTCGCTGCCGATCGCGTGCAGGCCTCGCTGGCTGTCGAAGGCAAAGCCGATTCCCGCCTGATTCGCTACATATCGGGTCGCATAGGCGCAGCCAGGAAGCAATTCGATCGCCCAGGGGCCGGCCTCGATTCGGCGGACCGGTTCGGACAGAAGTGGTGAATGCAGTCGGTTTCGATGGCTCATGAGCGCCATAGTAGTGAAGAAGGGGCATGAAAGTCAGGTCGGTTTTTTGAAAGCCTGCGGACTGCGCCCGTGTGCAGACTGGGCAAAACCCCAGGGAGCTGACTCATGCACACACTGACTCGCGACGACATCGAACAGGCTGCACGCCACGTTTACCAGGTCATGCCTGCCACCGCCCAGTACCCTTGGCCTTTATTGGCTCGACGGTTGGGTTGCACGGTTTGGGTCAAGCACGAAAATCACACGCCTACCGGTGCTTTCAAAGTGCGCGGCGGTATCACGTTCATGCACTGGCTCAAGCGCGAGCATCCGGATGTGAAGGGCATCGTCAGCGCTACCCGCGGCAACCATGGCCAGAGCCTGGCGCTGGCGGCGGGCGCACTGGGGTTGCGGGCCTTGATCGTAGTGCCGGAAGGTAACTCGCTGGAAAAGAACAACGCCATGCGCGGCTTTGGCGCTGAAGTGGTCGAGTACGGCCGCGATTTCGACGATGCCCGGGAAGAGGCCGCACGCCTTGCTCGGGAGCATGACCTGTTCTTGGTGCCGCCGTTTCACACCGAGCTGGTAAAAGGCGTCGCCACCTATGCATTGGAGTTATTCAGCGCCGTCCCTGACCTGGATACGGTGTACGTACCGATAGGCTGTGGATCGGGGATCTGCGGGGTCATCGCCGCCCGCGATGCGCTGGGCCTGGAAACGGAGGTGGTTGGCGTGGTTTCCACGGAGGCGGCGGCTGCACAGTTGTCATTTGACTCGGGTGCAATCTGTGAAACCGCCTCGGCCAACACTTTTGCCGACGGCCTGGCCGTACGCAAGCCCATCGCCGAAGCCTTTGCCGTCTACGCAGCAGGTGCGGCGCGGATCGTAGCCGTCAGCGATGAGCAGATCGCCGAAGCCATGCGCGTGTATTACACCGATACCCATAATCTTGTCGAAGGAGCCGGTGCGGCGGCGCTGGCAGCGCTGATTTCGGAGCGTGACGCCATGTCGGGCAGAAGGGTGGGTGTGATTCTGTCCGGCGGCAACGTCGACAGACCGGTGTATGCGCGAGTGATTTCGTGAAGGGGGCTATAGCTGTGGTCGCATAAATTTGAAATGCACGGCGTAGCCCTACACAATCGCGCCCCGATCCGGCCAAAGGTGCCGGACGCTCGTGGTGAAAAGGGGCCGCAGTTGAACGAACAGACATTGTCCATGCGCCTGGAACGCGTGGCGGCACATGTGCCAGCCGGCGCGCGGCTGGCCGATATCGGCTCGGATCACGGCTACTTGCCGGTGGCGTTGATGCGCCGTGGCGCCATCGCAGGGGCAGTGGCCGGTGAGGTGGCGTTGACGCCGTATCACGCGGCCAACCGCACCGTGCGCGAAAACGGCCTGGATTCGCGGATCACCGTGCGCCTGGCCGATGGCCTGGCGGCAATCGAACCGGGTGACGGGATCACGGCAGTCAGCCTCTGCGGGATGGGCGGCGAAACCATCCGCGACATTCTCGATAGCGGCAAGGCGTACCTGAGCGGCCGGGAGCGCTTGATCCTGCAACCCAACGGCGGCGAGCAGCCATTGCGTCTATGGCTGATGGAAAATGGCTACCGCATCCTCTGCGAGGAAGTGCTGCGGGAAAATCGTTTCGATTACGAAATCATCGTCGCCGAGCGCGCCGGGCCGGTGATCTACACCGCCCAGGAACTGTACTTCGGCCCGTTGCAGCTGCAGGCACGCAGTCCTGCGTTCCTGCTCAAGTGGCAGCGCAAGCTGCGCCAGAAGCAGAAGACCCTGAGCCAATTTGCCCGGGCGCAACAGGCCGTGCCGGAGGAAAAGGTGCGGGACATCGCGCGCCAGGCCCGGTGGATCACCCAGTTGCTGGCTTGAGCCCGTCCCGGGATCTTTTACGCGTCTTCGTTCACGCGACTCAAATTTCAGAAGGCAATGTTCACTATTCGCAGGGTCAGGCAGTGTGAGTTCAGCGTGAATTCGATTATTTTTTTCGACATCAGACCGGAAACGATTCAGCCGCTTGGCGACGATGGTTTCAGCCAATGAAACCGGGACTTTCGAGTGCTGGAAACAATACCGTCTGTCGCGGTTCAAGCTCAAAAAGTGAACGATCCCGATAAGCTCGGCTCTGATGTACCAGCAAGCGGATCCTGTGAGATGCCGCTTTGCACTCCCTAGTAAAATGGACGGATACCCCATCTGCATTGAATGCAATGCGCATGGGGTTTTTTTTACCTGAGACCTGGAGTGATAGTATGTCGTCATCACTGACTCGCGGGGCGAGTCGCTCTCTCTTGTAATACCCAACTATTCCAGTTGCTTTAACCAATGTGAACTTGATCGTGCAGGCGTGATTAACTTTTTCACGTTCCTGGGGCATGATCTATTTACTCTGCCGCAATAAGTGGAGATGTAGTCGTGGATATAAATACAATTGTCGGCCTGCTCGGCCAGAAAGAATCCATGGAATTTTTGCGTTTGGGCGTTGTTTACGTTCACCTGTTGGCCTGTTGCGTAGCCATTGGCCTGGTGTTTGCCAGCGATGTCGCGATGGTCAAGGATCTATTGAAGGGGCGTGTGTCGTCGGGGCACGATCACGAACATATGGCAAGTCTTCAGAAGTCTGTTGCCAATGCATTGTTATTCTTGTGGATAACCGGAGCTGCAATTATCGGGATTGATTATCTTGATAAAGGAATGACTTATTTTGCCAATCCGAAACTTCAGGCCAAAGTCATTATTGTGTTGCTGCTGACATTCAACGGCATGTTGTTGCACCGCTATGTATTGCCGGCAATGCTCAAGGCCGGGTCGTTGCTTGATCTCCATATCAATGTGCGCATGTTTGCCTTGTTCTCTGGCGCACTGTCGGGTGTGTCCTGGCTGTATGCCGCCATGCTCGGTGTCGGTCGCCCACTGGCCTGGAAATACTCGCTGACCGAGTTGCTGATGGCCTATCCGGTGTTGATCGTGCTCGGCTTTGCGATGATGGTCGCGCTGACCCAGTGGGCCCGTAAACGCAATGAGGAGCAGCCCGCTCAAGAGACCTGGCTGTTCGCTGGAATTCCTGCGCGGTGAGCTGACGAGCATCCAGGAGAAGACGGCTAAAACCGTTTCAACCTTGCAAACATCAAACCCCCTCCTGGCGAGGGGGTTTTTTGTGTCCGTATGAATACCCGGCGTACAAGAACCCCGGCTCGATTGACTGCACTGGTCCGTCGACACCTGATAGTAGAAGCCAGTCTTCCATCCGGCGCGGGGAGGGTAGCGAGCTCGGCCTGAACCTACCGCTCATCGCCAAGGCATGAAATAAGCTTTGACATCATTGGAGCCTTGATTGAGTATTCAACCATCGCATGCGATCAAATCGAATGCGACTACAACAACATCAACCCTTGCCGTTTGGAGACACCGCCATGAACACCGGAAGCCGCCGCAGAATGTTTGTCTCTACCGCTCAAGCCTCCCATGGCCATAACGGCAACAACTGGATCATTGCACACACCCATTGATCAACGTCGTCTTTTAAGTATCAACAATATCGTATGCGATTAAATCGTACGAATTCATAACCAGAGGAATCCCCCATGAGCAAGATCGAAAAAGTACTGGCAACCGGCAAGACCCACACCACTCACAACAGCGCGGGCAACACGTCGCGTGGGCATAACGGCAACCTCGACATCGTGCTGTCGTCCCCGGGCAGCGATACACCCGCACACGTGCTCACTGCCGTGCAGCCGCACCCGAAAGCCGAGCAACTGTTCGCCGGCGCGTGGTCGGCCTGCTACATCGCAGCGGTGGGGCTGGTCGCCCAGCAGATGAAAGTGACACTGCCGACCGACACGGCGGTCGATATTGAAGTCGATCTGGGCCAGACCGGCGCGGCTTACTTCCTCCAGGCGCGACTGACATTGCGCGTGCCGGGACTGGACCATGGCGTGGCGACTGAACTGGCCCACAACGCCGATGCAATCTGCCCGTACTCCAAGGCCACGCGCGGCAACATCGATGTCGCCATCAACGTCCTGACCGCATGACCCACTGCACGGCCGGTTCACCGGGGATTTACCGGGTGAACCGGCCGACGGTGTTTATGCGCAGTTCCGATATCATCGCGTACGACGTATAGTTTCAGTCTCGCCAGACTGAACCAAGAGAACGTCCATGAAAAACACCGACAAGACATCCGCCCTGGATCTCAAACTCTCCGACTTCCTGTGTTTTGCGGTCTATTCCACCAACCTGGCCTTCGGCAAAGCCTACAAGCCGATGCTCGAACGGCTCGGCCTGACCTACACGCAATACATCACCCTGGTGGCGCTGTGGGAGGAAGACAACCAGACTGTCGGCAGCCTCGGCGAAAAGCTGTTCCTGGAATCCAATACCCTCACGCCGATCCTGAAGAAGCTTGAAGCGATGGGTTATTTGCTGCGCCAGCGTGACCCGGAAGACGAGCGCCAGGTGCGGATCAATCTCACCAAAGAGGGGCGCAAACTGCGTCAAAGCCTGCGTGAAGACGGCTTCCCGCAAACCGGTCTTGACCCCGACGAATTCGTGCAAATGCAGAAGGCCATTGTGAAGTTACGCGGCAATCTCATCCGGACGACGAAAGACAGGATGTAGGAGCGAGCATGCTCGCGATGGTCGCCAACGATAACGCTGGCGGCCTGACACCCCGCGTTGTTCTCGGGTTCATCGCGAGCATGCTCGCGAGAAACGCCAGGACAACGCGGGCATTCAGACAACCCACGTCATCGTTGACGTCCATCGCGAGCATGCTCGCTCCTACAGGGTTCAATCAACACCAGCAGGTGAATTTTGATACCCGGCCTTCGGTCTGAAGCCACGCCCCCGATTCTGGAGTGAACTCCCCCACTAATGGGCGCGATTCCCCAGCCGAGTTCGCGCGTGCAGCAGCTCAAGCACTACAAGTTCCGAGCAATGTTTTCGGGAGCGTTCAGGTCGGATGACAGGTGCTCCTGCATCAATGGCAGGGTAATTGCTGAGTGAGCTCATCCCGAGCACGAAGGTGCAGAGTCGGGAAACTGTGGATCTGTAAGTACCTACATTGAGTGATTGCGCATAACCATCGGTTGGCATCACGAAATACCCTGGCTACTCAATAGAAGTGCTGCAGTCATCCTCTGCCACCGACCAGGGGAAATGCCAATGAGCCATTCCAAGTCAGCGCTGCGCCTGTTTTCGGCCTTGATCATTACATGGACGACGTGCACCAGCTTTTACATGGCCTTTTTCAATGTCCCGGCAGGCCTGAAACTGGCCATTGTCGACTTGAATATTTCCCTGGCGGCATTGTTCTTACCCATTCTGCTGCTGATCAAACCTTTCGTTCGCCGTCTTTTCTGCTTTCTGGTGTGCCTGCTGATGGTCTCGTTGGTGGCGGCCGACGATCCTCCCGGCAATGACAATCAGAATAATGAGAAGTGGCTGGAGCCGGCACGCTCCAGGCTCATGCACATAAATGGCGGGATGCCGTTCTTTCCGCACCGGGCCAATACCACCGGTAACCTGGTCTTGAATGTGAAGGACTTCGACAATGCCCAGGTATGTGGTGCTTGTCATACGGAGATCTACAGGCAGTGGCGCTCGTCAATGATGTCCCAGGCCTGGGATGAACCCATCTACAGGGCCTTGCTCAAGCGTGCGAGTGCGGGCACCGAGGGCAAGGTCGACAACTTCTGCACTGGCTGCCATACCCCGATAGGTCTCACGACCGGGCAGATCACTTCGGAGGTCAACCGCTCCTCGATCGAAGACAGCGCGAAGAATCATCCAATGCCCGGAGTCGATTGCGAGTCCTGCCACAACATCAGTGCCCGCACCGGCCTTGATAACGGCGCCTATGTCATGAGCCCTCGAGCCCACGGTAAACCGACCAAGTTCGGCCCACGCAAAGATGCCGTTTCGCCTTATCACGACACCGTGTATTCGGCTCTGCACACGCGTTCGGATTTTTGCGGCACCTGCCACAACGTCACGCATCCCTTCAGCAGCGTGGCGGTCGAGCGCACCTATGACGAATGGCAGGAAAGCACCTACAGCCTTAATGATGTCACCTGCCAGAGCTGCCACATGCCGGGTTTCAAGGGGAAGGCCGCGATCATGGGGCCGGATCGCGAAGAGGTTGCCTCGCACTGGTTCAGCGGCGCCAACGCGATGATGCTCAAGCATCTCGGTCAGGAAGAGGGGTCGCAACGGGCGCGCGAGATGCTCGGGCGCGCCGGGGAAATCACCTTCCAGCAATTGCCGGCGACGATCATTCCCGGGGAATACACCTCGGTAGCGGTCAAGGTGACCAATGTCGGCGCCGGGCACAAGTTGCCGACCGGCTTTCCGGAAGGACGGGAGATGTGGATCGATTTCCGGGTGCTCGATGCCACTGGTCGCGAGCTCTACCGACTGGGTTCGATCAAGGACGGCAAGACCGAGGACAACACGCGAAATTTCAAAGTGCACATCGGCGACAAGGACGGCAATCCATTGGACGTCGAGGTCTGGAATGCCACGCAGATTCTTTCGGACAACCGCATCCTGCCCAAGGGCTACGACATCGGGGAATTCTCCTTCCTGGTGCCGGCCGATGCCGTCGGGCCGCTGACCCTGACCGCCGATCTGAACTACTGGCCGTTTTCCCAGAAGCTGGCCGACTACCTGCTCGGCAAGGATCATTTGAAGGTGGAAATCACCCGGATGGCCAACGTCACGCAGAGCATACCCCTGGCGACCAGCCTGTCGGCCGCCGGGCCGGATACGCGGCATTTTTAGCGCTGCGTCTCCACGTCGGGATCAGCGCAATGACTTGAGGAAGTAGTGCCGGCTATGTCCCGGAGGATAATCATCCAGGCGTCCAAATTCGGAGTAGCCAAGCTTTCGATAGAAGCCGGGGGCCTGAAAGCTGAAAGTCTCCAGCCAGATACCCAGGCAGTGCTTTTCCCGCGCGGTCTCTTCGGCCATGTGCATCAAGCGTTCTCCGATGCCTTGGCCGCGCATTGATTCGGGAACGCTGACAAGATCGATGAGCAGCCATCGATAGGAGATTTTGCCGTACAGTCCGCCGATGACTTCGTTGCTGGCGGGGTCTCGTAGCAACAGAGCAAATGTTTCATGGGCGTCGTCCCCGCCTTTGGCCTGGTTATGGGCCAGCAACGGGGCCAGGATGCTCAGCCGTTCTGCTTCAGTGGCGTTTTGCGAAAGTTGAATTTTTACAGGCATGGTGCTCTCCCTGAGCGGTGTATGGCGGTTTCCTCAGGGTATCTTATTGCTCTCACGCCATGGAAGGTTCCGGCCGGCACCGCGCAGGCGGGCGACTGTTGGTCGGATGCGGCACAGATCCGGGTTTTATGAGCTGCGTGTTTACTGAAGTGTTCAACGGTGTTTTAAAACAATGGGTTGCTGGTAGTTGTGAAAGCGAATGCTTGTTGACGCTCGAATTCGCTCCGACTTAAGTCTGATATCCGGACGCCTGGCTCCGGGGACATACGACTGATGGCCGGCGCCACCGCCGATTCCCTGCTATTAATCAAGGATGTTCGAGTGCTTGTTTTTTTTGGGGAGCGCGTCATGAGTCCAGTCATTCGTATCGGCATTGTCGACGATCATCCGATGTTGCGTGAGGGCGTTGCCAATACCTTGAGGAAACGGGCGGATCTTCAGGTCGTGGAGCAGGGCGCCAATGCGGACGAAGCCAGGGATATTGCCCAGAGGGCGCATCCGGATGTGATGTTGATGGACGTGAATATGCCGGGGGATGTTTTCGCCGCGGTGCGGTTCATTTCCACTCAATTGTCGGATGTGAAGGTGTTGATGCTGACGGTTTCAGAGTCCGAAGACGATGCCTTCCTGGCACTGGAGGCCGGCGCGCGCGGGTATGTGCTCAAAGGTGTCAGCGGACCGGACCTGGTCCTGGCGATCAGGTCGGTTGCCAAGGGTGAGACCTATATCACTCCCGAGTTTGCCAACAAACTGCTGGGCAACTTCAAGCAGCACGAAGGGGAAACCCACAAGTGTGATCTGACCCATCGGGAGGAGGAGGTCATTCTCGAAGTTTCAAAGGGGCTGACCAACAGGGAGGTGGCGACAAAGCTGTCGATCAGCGAAAAAACCGTCAAGCACCACATGGGCTGCGTGATGCAGAAACTGAATGCCCGCAATCGTGTCGAAGCGATCTCGGCGCTACGGCATTACCGGGAGCGCGAAACTTACGGGCGACTTCACCTCGGCGCGACAAAACCACCCATGGATGCCGGAACGGCGCCTGACTAGAGCTTGAACTGTGCCTTTACCGACGTACCGGAGGCGCAGGAGTCGATGTTGAACAACCCGCCCAGCGATTCAACGCGATAACGCAAACCGGCGAGACCCAATCGGGTCCTGCCGGATTTCTCCAGCAGCATGGCGTCCGCCGCCATGCCAGGACCACTGTCCCCGACGCTGATGTTCAATACGCCATCGATGTATTTCGCCTGGATGACCTGACCCTCGCCGTTGGCATGACGGTAAGCGTTGTTGAGGGCTTCCTGGACAAAACGGTACAGACAGATTTTGAGCGGCAGTGGCGCGGCTTTCGGTAGCGCCCCCAGCGTCAATTTGACCTTGGTGCCCGTGCGTTGCTCGTGCCGTTGCGCCACCAGTTGCAACTCATCTGCCAGGCTCAACTCGTTGATTTCCGGCAGTGCCAGGCCTCGTGACAAATCGCGGACCTCACGCAATGCATCGGTGGCGGCGCCGCGAATGGTTTCCAGCGACTCCTGATCGACCGCGGAGCAGTTCTCGGCCAGGTCGTCGAGACGGATCAGAATCAGGGTCAACAGCTGCGCCGGCCCATCGTGCAGGTCTGCGCCAATGCGCCTCAAGGTGAGTTCGTTGACATGGGAAAACTCCTGGGTAGCCGTCGCCATCTTGTGCTGGAGTTCGGTATTGCTGGCGTGCAGACGGGTTTGCTCTATCAGCCGCAAACGCAGTGCCACCTGCTGTTGCTGGATAATCTTGTCCCCGCGCCGCACGATGAAAAACAGCAGCGTCAGCATGGCCAGCGTCGCGGCGCCGACGACCGCCCATACTTCCTCTCGGACCCGATTGATCTCGCGCTTGAGGCTATCGGCCTTTTCATAGAACTCGCCCACCGCGATGATTTTCCCGCTGCGTGAATCCCGCAGGGGCGCGTAGATCTCATAGAGCGGCACGTTCAGGTTGCGCTCGAATGTGTTCTCATCCTCGTCCAGTTCTTGAAAGTCGGTGACCACCTTGCCCTTGAGTGCCTCACTGATCTCATCCAATGGGAACTGAAAGTTGGTGATGTCTTTGTTCGTGCTGTAGATCACCGTGCCATCTGCTCGCCAGATCTTGATCGAGACAATGTGCTGTTTCAGCGAACGACTTTCCGTGAGGTGGTCCAGGGACTGGACACTTGCAGCCGAGAGCGCGTTGTCCCGGCTCAACTCCTGCACAAAGGGCTCCAGAAACGTATCCATGTACTGGGCGCCTGCTTCTGCTGCGCTATGTATCGCGGCACTTTCTATGCGTGCGCTGACCAGATTGCCGACGAAGAACATGGTCAGCCCGAGGATCACCGCAGCGGCAATGACAAACTGGGTCGAGTTGCTCAGCTTGCGTGCCCTTATGCTCATACGGGTGCGCCAGACTCCATTGCCAGGCCCATCGGAAACAGGGGCTGGCTCCTCCAGCGCCTCAGTGCCCTGCGCGGTAAAAGTCTGGTTCGGTGATTCGACCTTTGCATCTTTTGCCATCGGCCAGGCTCCCTGATCATCGTGACAGGTCGGTTGCAAACCCTGCGGCGTGGCGCCAATCCGAAGATTGGCGCCACGCCCATGACTGACAGTAGTTCAGGGTGTAGCGATTCGACAGTTGCGCTGGTCGACTGCACACCGCCTGTTCAAGGTCTGGGTTCAGGCTTGCGCGGCGCTGACCTTGCCAGTGACCGTGGCATTCTTGCGGACCGCTTGATACAGCAGGCTGGACACCATGAACCCGACAATGGCCAACAGACTCATCAACGAGAACACATAGTTGTAGCCTTGTTGGCCCGGGAAATGGTCAAGGATCGCGCCGTAGATCACATAGGCGAACATGCCGGGTGCATAGCCGATCAGGCAACCGATGCCAAAGGCCGAACCGGTGATGTGCTGGGGAATGCCGACTTCACCCATGGGAGCCCAGAACACGCCGCGCATGGAAAAGACAATCAGCGCGAAGGACAGGGTGGCCGCCATGCCCGCGTAGATGAAACCCGGGCTTTTCGGGATGAGCATGATCACGCCCATCAACGGTAACAAGGCCAGGAATGCCCATTTCAGATAGCGACTGGCGCTCTTGAATTGCTTGTCGGCAATGAAGCCGCCAGCGGGGCCGCCGAGAATCTTGAGGAAGTACTGGTTGATGATGCCGTAGGCACCCACCAGGGCCACGGGCAGTCCGTACATTTCCTTGAGGTAAGGAATGAAATAGGTCAGGCCGCAGTACACGATGTAGACCATGAACACGTTGAGGCTGACCAGCCAGATACCCGGCACCTTGATGGCCTCGAGCAGGTTCGACATACCGTTCTTCGGCTTGACGGTCGACTGGGTATTGCCGCCCTTGAGCAGCAGCCAGGTCAGCGTGCCGGCAAGAATGTCGATGACCGAGTAGAAGAGGATCGCCGACTTCAGGCCGTTTTCACCGGAGCCCATGGCAACGAAGACGCCCAGTGCAGAGAAGGCCACCAGGGTATCGATGACGCCACGCCCGCCTTCGAGAAGGCCAAACAGGCGTCCCTGCTCCTTGTCGTCGCCCAGATTGCGGATGGCTTTGAGCAGCGAAGGCCAGAAGATGCAGTCCGCACACACGGCCAGCAGGGAGAACACGATCAGCAGACTGCTGAACGGCGGAAAGGTCGCCAGGTAGAGCCCGAGACTGCCGGTACCGATCAGGCCCAGGGGAATCAGCTTGCGGGTGTCGTACCGATCGGCGAGCACGCCGCCCACCACGAACAACGCGGTGGCGATGATGGCGTTGGCGCTCAGCAGCACGCCGATTTCGGTGTGGGTCAGCCCCATGAATTCCTGCATGGGGATATAGAAGGCGTCCTTGAGATTCGCCAGCTTGTAGATGGTGCCGCCACCGAGGATGAGAATCAGGAATCTGAGCCATTTGGCCTTGTCGTGGGATGTCATTATTGTTCTCCAGGCTTGATTGGGTAGGCAGTGCCGCAAGGCACGTCAGGTTCAGGCGTCAGTGCAATGGGCCAGGGTCAGCTCGGCCAGGGTTCGAAACTCCGCCAACAGGCTTCGTACATAGGCGACCTGGTTGTTGGCCCAACGGTGTTCACCGGCGAGCATCTGGTCCAGCGAGAAGCCTTCCGGCAGTGCTGTTTCACTCATCTCCCGGTAGGCAATGAACGGGTCGGCGGCTTCGTCGAGCTGGCGGAACGCCGGGGCAACGTAGTGGTTTTCCTGCTCGAGAATGAAGGCGATCACTTGCGGGGTCGATTCACCGAGCATCAGCAGTTCGAACAACAGGCGAGCGTTGGGCAGGTCGTCTTCGTCGCTGCCTTGCAGCACGCCGTAATGCCCGAAGCCGTTTTGCTCGGGGACGATGCGTACACCCTTGAGGTGGGTCTGGCGTATGTGCGGCGCCAGGTTGCGCAGCGCCGCAAGGGGCTGCTCGCAGGCATTGATCATGTTGCCGAAGTCGAAGAGGGCGTGCAGGCGAGGGTGGTTCAGGCGGTTCAGCAGTTGCGCGATCTCGCCGCTCTTGAGTTCCTCATGCTGCTCGAAGTCGAAGTACAGGTCGTGCTCGTCTGCCTGCTGCGCGAGGTAGTGCAGGTCTGACTCGATCACGTCCATGACCCGGGACAGCGCCCCTTCGTAGCGTGAGTAGACACGGATATTGCGGGTGCCCAGCGCCTTGGCAATGGCGATCACCTGATCGACATCTTTTTTCAAGGTGCTGCTGATTTCCAGATGCACATCCAGCCCGAGTGCCCTGGCCTTGTCTGCAAACGCCTGAAGTTGCGCAGGCGCCATTTGACTCAGGCTGTTTTCTTCCCCGTCGAGCAAGTGCAGGCTCAGCCCCTGCAACTCGTGGCGCCAGGCGAAGTCCAGCAGGTCGGCGGGTGTCACGCGGCCATGGGTCAGGTTGGTCAGCAAGGGATAGGCATGGGCAAACAGGCGCAGTTGCGCCAGTCGGTCGAGCAACTGGCGAGCCAGTGCCTCGGTCAGCAGGGGGGGCGTTTCGGCCTCGGCAGCCTTGTGGCTGAGCAAGGCGTTGAATCGTTCCTGGATCTTATTGTTCATTCGAGTCGTTCCTGGTTCAGACGCCGGGTCTACCGGCGCAGTCTTTATCGCGCCAGTCAGGAACTCTCGATAGATCCATTATCGGTTAAATCTTAAGACCACTTGCCTCGCGTCAAGTGGCCTGTTGCAGATAGCCCATTGAGCTCAAGGCCTGGGCCAGCGCTTCGACTCGCGCCTGGGCCTGGTCCTCGGGGGTACTGGCAAAACCGATCAGCAGCGCCGGCGGCAGGACATGTTCGAGACAATAGTCACTCAACGGATAGGTATGAATGCCCTGCTGGCCGAGCTCCCTGGCCAGGGTGTCGTCATCAAGATGCGCGGGCAACCAGGCGATCAGGTGCATACCGGCTTCCACCGGCGTGATCCTGAAGAACGAGCCCAAGCGTTGCTGCAGTTGTTCGACCAGCGCTTGCTGGCGTGCCTGGTACAGCGCACGCATTCGACGAATATGACCGATAAAGTGGCCTTCGCGCATGAAGTCTGCCGTGACCGCCTGCAGCAGTGTGGGCGGGCTGCGGTCCATGACCGCGCGCAGGGTACAGAAGGGTTCGATCAAGGCGTTGGGCAGTATCACGTAACCCAGCCGCAGCGAGGGGAACAGTACTTTGCTGAACGTCCCGGCATAGATGACTCGGGCCCATTGGTCCATGGCATAGAGTGCCGGCAGGGGGCGGCCGTTGTAGCGAAACTCGCTGTCGCAGTCGTCTTCGATGATCCAGCTTTGATTGTGGGCGGCCCAATCGATGAGTTCCTGGCGCCGCGCATAACTCATGGTGATGCCCAACGGATGCTGACGCGAAGGTGTGGTAAACACCAGACGGGCGTCAGGACACAGCGACAGGCCTTGCCGGACATCGATCCCCTGATCGTCGATACGCAGCGGCACGACCAGACCACCCTGGGCCTGGAGCGCAATGCGCGCCGCGATATGCCCCGGATCTTCCATCCAGAAACTGTCCTGCGGATTGAGCAACAGCATGCCCAGCAGGTTGAAGGCTTGCTGGGCGCCGGAAACGATGACCACCTGTTCGGCAGTGCAATCGATGCCCCGGGCATCGAACACATACTCGGCAATCGCCTCGCGCAGGGCCAGCAAACCTTGCAGTTCGCCATAACCGAGCATGGCCTTGGTCGGCTTGTGCAGGTGGCGGTTCATCAGCCGCTTCCAGACCGATTGCGGAAATGCGTCATAAGCGCTGTGGCTGGGCAGGAAAGAAGTCGGGCTTCCGGTTGCCCAGTCCGCATAGGAAACGCCACGAAAATGATCGCTGCGCAACGACAGCATGGACTGGCTCAGATTGGACAGGCGGGGAGGCTGGCGCTGGCTTTCTTCGTCATCGATGCCGCGGCTCTCCCATTCATCGCCGACATAAGTCCCGGCCCCGGTGCGCGACGTCAGAAAACCTTCGGCAATCAACTGATCGAACGCATTGAGAATGCTGATTCGAGACAGCTGCAGTTCTTTGCTCAAGGTCCGGGTGGAAGGCAGTCGTACCCCGCCCTGAATCCTGCCGCTGAGAATCTGTTTGCGAATCTGCAAGTAGAGTTGGCGGTACAAGGGGATTGAACTGGCACGGTCCAGCTCGATACCTGACAACAGCAAACCGGTGGAGGATTTCATTATTTCGTTCGTCTGGATGGCGTGTGAATTGGCCTGAATCGCTGTCAGGCACCGGAGGAGAAAGGGTATCGAGCAGGGCTGGATAAGTCATCTTTTGAACAACCCGGAATTTGTACGCAGGCCTGCAAGGTCCAGCTGCTTTTTCATTCGGTCCACAGAAAAGTGGGTCAATGAAATATATCCGGCAAGAAGTAACAAATAATAAAAATGAACTATACCCAATAGGGGCAGTCGCTCCTGCCTCCCCACCCCCGGGACATGATGGCACTGAAGATGATCGTCCCAAGAACTTCAACGTCATACAAATCGAGGGATTGTGGTTATGAACGCCTTGAAAATTGCAGCCAGCGATGCGGTTCGAGATTGCTTCAGCAATCCCCGTGAAATTGTCCGGCTCGACCAGACTGACTTTACCGATGTCGCGGTTGCCGTGCTCTCGATAGAAGACTTGGCAGCAGGGTCACTGGACGCCATCAAGCGTACCGGTTTCGACATCCCTATCTTTCTGGTGGCCAGGAAGGTCCACAGCAATCGCTCCCTGGAGGTCTACAAACAACTGCAGGATGTGATTTTGCAGGTCAATGGTGTCTTTGATGTGTCCAGCAATAATGCCCAGTACTACGGCAACCAACTGGAAACAGCCGCCAAAGCCTACGAAGACAGCCTGCTGCCGCCGTTCTTCGACTCGCTCAAGCACTACACCGAATCCGCCAACGCGACCTTCGCCTGCCCCGGTCAC
>NZ_NEHO01000050.1 GCF_002113375.1 Pseudomonas sp. R37(2017)
GACGACAGCTTCACCGACCTCAGTGAAAGCGTGAGCACCGCCGAAGACACCGCCGTCAGCGGCAGTGTGTTGACCGGCACCTCGAGCGTCGATGGCCCCGTCAGTGTGGTGAACTTCACTATTGGTGAAACCACCTACGCTGCGGGCAGCACGGCCACCATTGCCAACGTTGGCACCCTGGTGATCGCGGCGAACGGGACCTACACCTTCACCCCGGACGCCAACTACAACGGCAGCGTGCCGACGGTCAGCTACACCGTCACCGACGGTTCCGGCAGCAACGTCACTTCGACCCTGACCATCAGCGTCACCCCGGTCGATGACAGCTTCACCGACCTCAGCGAAAGCGTGAGCACCGCCGAAGACACGGGCATTTCCGGTAGCGTGTTGACCGGCACCTCGAGTGTCGATGGCCCAGTCAGCGTGGTGAACTTCACCATCGACGGCGTGCCTGGCACGTTCAACGCCGGCCAGACCGCGACCATCGCCAATGTCGGCACCTTGGTCATCGGCGCCAACGGCGCCTACACCTTTACCCCGGATGCCAACTACAACGGCACGGTGCCAACCGTGAGCTACACCGTCACCGACGGCTCGGGTAGCAATGTCACTTCAACCCTGACTATCAACGTCACCCCGGTTGACGACAGCTTCACCGACCTCAGTGAAAGCGTGAGCACCGCCGAAGACACCGCCGTCAGCGGCAGTGTGTTGACCGGCACCTCGAGCGTCGATGGCCCCGTCAGTGTGGTGAACTTCACTATTGGTGAAACCACCTACGCTGCGGGCAGCACGGCCACCAT
>NZ_NEHO01000007.1 GCF_002113375.1 Pseudomonas sp. R37(2017)
ACACCCCCACTCAGACGCCGGATAGATGAAAGCAAGCCAAACACAACATCAAAAACAGTATTGCAGAAAAGGGGGTAACCATAGATGTAGGAGCGAGCATGCTCGCGATGGACGTTAACGATGATGCTGGCTGCCTGACACTCCTCGGCACCACTGCGTCCATCGCGAGCGTGCTCGCTCCTACAGAAAAGAGATGGACCACGCAAGGCGCATTTGAGAAACAATATCGTTTATCATTGTTGCAAGTTTTTGCAATGCGACAGTGAGGAACCCTGCGAATGATGCTTCGAAATACCCTGCGCCGCGGCTTGACCACTACCCTGCTCGGCCTGGCACTTGCCTCCCCCCTCACCCAAGCCGCCGACCCGGTTTCCCTGACCCTCTACAACGGCCAACACAAAGAAGTCGGTGACGCAGTCGCCAAAGCCTTCGAAACCAAGACCGGCATCCACGTCAATGTACGCAAAGGCAGCAGCAACCAACTCGCCAGCCAGGTCGTCGAAGAAGGCGATCGCTCCCCTGCCGACGTGATCTACACCGAAGAATCGCCTCCACTGAACAAACTGGGTGAGCAAGGCCTGCTGGCCAAGGCGGATGACGCCACGCTGGCCGTTCTGCCCAAGGAATACGTCGCCGGCAATGGCACCTGGATTGGCGTGACCGCCCGAGTGCGCGTCGTCGCGTTCAACCCCAAACTGATCGACGAAAAAGATCTGCCGAAGTCGGTGATGGAGTTCTCCAATCCAAAATGGCAAGGCAAGGTCGGATTTGTACCCACCAGTGGCGCCTTCCAGGAACAAGCCGTTGCGATCATCAAGGTGCACGGCATGGACGCCGCGGAAGAATGGCTGACCGGGCTGCGCGCATTCGGTAAAACCTACAGCAACAACATGGTTGCACTCAAAGCCGTGGAAAATGGCGAAGTGGCCACCGTACTGGTCAACAACTACTACTGGTTTGCCTTGCAGCGCGAAAAAGGCCAGCTCGATTCCAAACTGCATTATTTCACCGGCGGCGACGTCGGCGGGCTGATCACCGTTTCCAGTGCAGCAGTGCTGAAATCCAGCAAACACCCGAAAGAAGCACAGCAATTGCTCGCCTACATGGCCAGTGAGGAAGGCCAGCGCGTGATCACCCAAACCACCGCCGAATACCCCCTGCACAAAGGCATGGAATCCGATCGCGGGCTCAAGCCATTCAGCGAACTGGAAGCACCGAAAGTCACGCCAGCCGACCTGGGCAATGCCGAAGAGGCCCTGGACCTGGAACGTGACGTTGGCCTGAACTGATGAGCGCATCGCTTTCCGCGCATGACGGGTACGCGCCACGGCGCAAGCGGCCGTCTATCTGGTTGGTCCTGCCGGTTTTGCTACTGGTGGTGCTCAGCCTGCTGCCGTTGGCCTATGTAGGACTCAAGGCCTGGCAAGCAGGCTGGGCCGAGGCACTGCATTTGCTGTGGCGCCCCTATGTGTTCGGACTGTTGCGCAACACCCTGGCACTGATGGTCGGGGTGACACTGGCCTGCGGCGTTATCGGCCTGTCGCTGGCGTGGTTGCTGGAGCGCAGCAACCTTCCAGGCCGGCGCCTGTGGGGCGTGATCCTGTGCCTGCCATTTGCGGTACCGGCGTTTGTCAGCAGCTTTACCTGGGTTTCATTGAGCGCGCATTTCGAAGGGCTCGGCGGGGCAATCCTGGTGATGACGCTCTCCAAATACCCGCTGATTTTCCTGCCGGTGGCGGCGACCCTGCGTAATCTCGACCCCTCACTGGAAGAGTCTGCGCGCACGCTGGGACAAAACCGCTGGGGCGTATTCTTCAAGGTCACCCTACCCTTGCTCTGGCCTTCACTGCTCGCTGGCTCCTTGCTGATTGCCCTGCACATGCTGGTGGAATTCGGCGCGCTGTCGATCATCGGCCTGCAAACCTTCACCACCGCGATCTATCAACAATTCGAGCTGGAGTTCAGCAATGCCAACGCGGCGATGCTCTCCGCCGTACTGTTGATACTGTGTCTGGCGCTGTTGTGGCTGGAGTTGCGCGCGCGCGGCAGAGGTCGACACGTACGCACCGGCCAGGGCGCCGCGCGACAGGCGGAGCAGGTTCAATTGGGGCCGTGGGCAGTGGCAGGACAGCTTTATTGCCTGATGCTGGCCATCATCGGCAGCGGGATTCCGCTGGGCATGCTGGCGTACTGGTTGGCGGTGGGTTCATCGGCAGCGTTTCCCGTGGCGGCCATCGTTGAAGCATTGCTGTCATCCCTCGCACTGTCGCTGGGTGGCGCTGCGGTTTGCCTGGTACTGGCGGTGCCGGTCGGCCTGCTGGTGGTGCGCTACAAAGGTCAATTGGCGATCTGGGCCGAGCGCTTGCCGTACTTGCTTCATGCTCTGCCGGGACTGGTCATTGCCCTGACTCTGGTGTATTTCGCCCTGCACTATGTACCGATGCTGTACCAGACCTCGGCACTGCTGCTGATCGCCTACGCCTTGCTGTTTCTGCCGCTGGCCCAGGCACCCATCCGCACCGCCCTGAACAAGGCAGCACCGCAGCTCGAAGAGGCGGCACGCACGCTGGGCGCCTCGTCTTTCAGCGCCTTTTGCCGGGTGACACTGCCGATCATTTTCCCGGCGCTGGGGGCGGCGTTTGCGCTGGTGTTTCTGGATGCGATGAAGGAACTGACGGCGACTTTGCTGCTGAGTCCGACCGGGCTCAATACATTGGCGACCGAGGTCTGGGCTCATACCGCGAACGTTGAGTTTGCGGCGGCGGCGCCTTATGCGGCGTTGTTGATTGTGGTGTCGGGGTTGCCGGTCTATCTGCTGACGACCCGGATGTATCTGAGCCGCTGAAACCGCTTTCGCGAGCAGGCTCGCTCCCACAGGTTTCGATGGTGAACACAAAGTTTGTGAACACCCCGGGTCAAATGTGGGAGCGAGCCTGCTCGCGAAGGGGCCGGCACCAACAACCGATCACGCTCTGAACTGCCCCAGGCTCGCCTTCAACTGCGCCGCCAGGCCATCCAGCACCTTGCCGCTCGCCGTGGTCTCCACGACGGCTTGCGCCGCTTTCTCGGCCTGGGCGTGAATGGTCTGGACCCGCCCCCGCACTGCCTGCGCGCCCTGAGCCTGATGCGCCGCAGCCTGGGTAGCCAGGCCAATCGCCGCATGCACCTGCTCGACCGATGCCTGCACCGACTGCTGCAACCGCGCACTGTCACGCAACACCAGCAAGCCTTCACTGGCCTGGCGCCCGGCCTGACCAATCGCCGCCACCGCCTCACGCGCGCCTTGCTGCAGCGCAACGATGTGCGCCTGAATATCGCCGGTGGAGCTTTGCGTCTTGCTCGCCAGCGCCCGCACCTCGTCGGCCACCACCGCGAACCCGCGCCCGGTCTCGCCGGCACGTGCTGCCTCAATAGCCGCGTTCAGTGCCAGCAGGTTGGTCTGCTCGGCGATGCCATGAATCACCGTCAACACCACCTCAATCTGTTCACTTTGCTGCGCCAGGCGCTCGATGACCTGCGCCCCGGTATCGACCTGACCGGCCAACGCCTCAATCAGGCTGCCGACCTTCGCCGAAGTTCGAGTGTTTTCATCAGTGGCCTGACGAATGTCCACCACCTGCTTCAGCGCCGCCTGCATGGCATGGCTTTCCGACTGCGCCTCATCGGCCATTTGCGACAGCGCACGCAAACTCTCCGCCACCTCGTCACGCTGCATGCCAGCAGCCGCATCCGCGCCAGCATTGCGCAAGGTCATGGCGCCAATTTCCACACCGGTACGCTGAGCCACATCGCCTGCCTCGCGCACGATCGGCTGCAACTTATCCACAAAGCGATTGACCGCCGAGGCCATGTCGCCGATTTCATCCTTGCTGTTGATCTGCACACGCTTGGTCAGATCACCCTCGCCCGCCGCCAGGTCATCCATGGCGACGATCAGCATTTTCAGGCGATTGACCACTCGGCGACCGAGCACCACCGCCAACAACAGCAGAACACCAAAACCCACTACCGCCAGGCACACACCGATGCGCCAGCGCAAAGTCGCAGCCGCTTCCTGCACGGTGCTGGTGGTGTTGGCTTTCATTTCGGCCGCCGTGGACTGAGCCGACTGCAGACGCGAGCGCATGGCCGCCGCGCTGTCAGCCGCCGCGCCTTTGAGGCTGTCGCCTACCAGTTGATCACTACTGGCGATCAACGCCGAGAAGCGCTTGTCCAGAGCCGCGAGATCGGCCTCCACCGAAGCGGTCGAGACCCCCATCAAAACCTTGCCGATTTCCACGCCATTGGGGTTGATCGAAGCCTCGATGTAGAAGACCGAAGGATCGTTCTTCGCCGCATCCAGTACCTTGTCGAGCGCCCGCTCGCCCTGGCCTTTTTCCAGCAGCGCCTTGTTGATCGGATTTTCCCGGTTGAGGTAGCGCGTCAAGTGCTGGCCGGTGGCATCGTCATACACCACGAACAGCACATTCGGATTGCGTTGGGCCCGACGGGCGAATTCAGACAGTGTCGGAATGTCGTTGTCCCACATGGCGCGGGGCGCGACCGAAGCCAGAAGCTGCGCCATATCGCTGGCGGAATCCTTCAGGTCCTTTTCCAGGGTCGAACGCAATTGCGCCTGCTCTTCCTCAAGTCGCGAGGACAAACCGGCCGTGAGGCGTTGACGGGTACTGGTAGAGAGACTGTCCAGACTGGACGTCACTTCGCGCCCTGCCTGCTCAAGCTCCGTAGAAAGCTTTTGGCTGTCCACGCCCAGGCGCTTACTCAAATCGGCTTCCAATGCGGTCACCGTGCTCCGGGTCAGAGCAACAGCTACCAGCACCTGCACCAAAAGGGCGATACCAAGGGTAACGAACACGGGCCGCAACAAACGGCTTTGTAACAACGAGAGAACGGCAGACATCTGAAATCCCTCTGCTTTGGCGCCATTAAATTGATAGCACGCCGGAAGCAATGCTTTTTTTAATGTTCCCAGCAAAGGTCATGCCGTCCTGCAGACAAATACGACAAAGGCCCCGATCAAGGAGCCTTTGTGTTTTACATCAACAACTTATCAAGCAAACGGATGACGCAGAACGATGGTTTCGTTGCGGTCCGGCCCCGTCGAAATAATGTCGATCGGCGCACCGATCAGCTCTTCGACGCGCTTGATGTAAGCACGGGCGTTAGCTGGCAGCTCTTCGAGGGTTTTGGCACCCACGGTCGACTCGGTCCAGCCCGGTACTTCTTCGTACACAGGCTGCAGGCCCACGTAGCTGTCAGCATCAGTCGGGGCAACGGCCTTGCCTTCCGCATCCTTGTAGCCGACGCAGATGTTGATGGTTTCCAGACCGTCGAGCACGTCCAGCTTGGTCAGGCAGATGCCCGAGATGCTATTCACATCGATAGCGCGACGCAGGATAACAGCGTCGAACCAGCCACAACGACGTGCACGGCCGGTTGTCGCACCGAACTCGTGACCTTGTTTAGCCAGGTGCGCACCGACTTCGTCGAACAGCTCAGTCGGGAATGGACCCGAACCTACACGCGTGGTGTAAGCCTTGGTGATGCCCAGGATGTAGTCAAGGAACATGGGACCAACGCCCGAACCGGTAGCAACGCCGCCAGCGGTGGTGTTGGAGCTGGTCACGTACGGGTAGGTACCGTGGTCGATGTCCAGCAGAGAGCCTTGGGCGCCTTCGAACATGATGTCTTTGCCAGCGCGACGCAGGTCGTGCAGCTCAGCGGTCACGTCCAGCATCAGCGGCTTGAGCAGCTCAGCGTATTCTTTGCATTCGGCCAGGGTCTTGTCGAATTCGATGGCCGGCTCTTTGTAGTAACCCACCAGCATGAAGTTGTGGTAATCCACCAGTTCACGCAGCTTGTCTTCAAAGCGCGGCATGTTGAGCAGGTCGCCCACACGCAGGCCACGACGTGCAACCTTGTCTTCGTAGGCCGGACCGATGCCGCGACCGGTAGTACCGATCTTCAGCTCGCCACGGGCCTTTTCACGGGCCTGGTCCAGCGCAACGTGGAAGGACAGGATCAGCGGGCAGGAAGGGCTGATACGCAGGCGCTCGCGCACCGGTACGCCTTTCTCTTCCAGCTTGACGATTTCCCGCATCAAGGCGTCAGGTGCAACCACCACGCCATTGCCGATCAGGCACTGCACACCTTCGCGCAGCACGCCCGACGGAATCAGGTGCAGAACGGTCTTTTCACCGTCGATCACCAGAGTGTGGCCAGCGTTGTGGCCACCTTGGTAGCGCACTACGGCGGCAGCATGTTCGGTCAGCAGATCAACGATCTTGCCTTTGCCCTCATCACCCCACTGGGTGCCCAGGACTACGACATTCTTACCCATAACACTTGTCCTCATTCGCGCAAACTTGGTGCCGGCGGCAGCCGGCGGGAAAACTCAAGAAGCCAGTGGCGATACTTGCCAAAGCCCGTTCTGCTGAATCAATTGACGGTCGCAGTCCGCTTCACGGGCGGCGGCCAAAGGTTGTCCAGGCAAAGCCTGAACGACACGCTGACCCTCACTGCGCAACTGGCAAACCTGCTGCCAGAGTGCCGCATCCGTACTGTCAGGCATCCAGATACCGCCAGACGGTAGCTCGATCTCAGCACGCCCCAGGGTCACCAGGGTTTTCAAATCGGTAGAGAAACCGGTTGCCGGACGGGCACGACCGAAGTCGGCGCCGATGTCGTCGTAACGACCGCCCTGGGCAATGGACTGACCAACACCCGGTACGAACACGGCGAACACCACACCGGTGTGGTAGTGGTAACCGCGCAGCTCGCCCAGATCGAAATACAGCGGCAGCTCAGGGAAACGCACGGACAGCCGCTCGGCAATCGCCAGCAAGTCGTCCAGCGCCGCCAGTACAGGGGCCGGCGCCTTGGCCAGACGCTCGCGGGCTGCGCTCAATACTTCACGACCGCCACACAGATCGACCAACGCACGCAACATGCCCGACAGATCGGCAGGCAAGCCTTCGGTCAAGGTAATGACCTCATCGATGGCCTTGCGTTGCAAAGCATCGAACAACTGCTGCTCGACTTCACCAGACAAACCAGCCGCGCGGGCCAGGCCACGGTAGATGCCAACATGACCCAGGTCCATGTGCACATCCGGCACATCGGCCAGTTGCAGCATGGCCAGCATCAGACTGATGACTTCGACGTCGCTGCCTGGGCTAGCGTCGCCGTACAGCTCGGCACCCAGTTGAATCGGGCTGCGCGAGGACGACAATGCACGAGGCTGGGCATGCAGCACGCTACCGGCATAGCACAGGCGGCTCGGACCTTCCCGGCGCAGGGTATGCGCATCGATGCGCGCCACTTGCGGCGTGATGTCAGCCCGGAAACCCATCTGCCGACCCGATTGCGGGTCGATGACCTTGAAGGTGCGCAGATCCAGATCCTGGCCTGCGCCAGTCAGCAGGGATTCCAGGTACTCGATATGGGGAGTCACGACAAACTCGTAACCCCAGCTCTGGAACAGATCCAACACCTGACGACGCGCGACTTCAATACGCGCAGCTTCCGGTGGCAGTACTTCTTCGATGCCATCTGGCAGAAGCCAGCGGTCTACCGTTGCCATTACGCCTTCCCCTATCTCCGGGCAGCCAGCCTGTCGGCGAGCCTTGAGTGAAGCAGAAAATGATCGGCTCATGCACAAACCACGGGCATGAGCGACGAAGCGAAAAGCCTTTACCGGCTTCGCCAACCACTTTCCTCGAAAAACTGTCGAGCCAATTGGCCCGGCATCTGCTCAAAAAACAGCAATCAAACGTGCAGACGCAAAAAAGCCGGGAATTTCCCGGCTGCCGCATCATACACACGTTTTCCCAAAGGATCACCCCGCCAGAGCTTTTAGCCGCCCGGCGGAGTGATTCAGGTCAACGTCGTATCAAGGCTTGGCTTTTTCCAGGTAGCGGAAGAAGTCGCTGCTTGGGTCGAGGACCATGACGTCGGATTTGTTCGCGAAACTTTCACGGTAGGCACGCAGGCTACGATAGAACGCGTAGAACTCCTGATCCTGACCGTAGGCCTTGGAATAGATCGCAGCAGCCTGGGCATCGCCATCACCGCGAACCTCTTCGGATTCACGATAGGCTTCAGCCAGCAGCACGCGGCGCTGACGATCGGCGTCGGCACGGATGCCCTCGGCCAGCTCGTTACCCTTGGCGCGGTGCTCGCGAGCTTCACGCTCACGCTCGGTGCTCATACGCTCGAACACACTGCGGTTCACTTCTTTCGGCAAGTCGATGGCCTTGACCCGGACATCGACAACTTCGATGCCCAACTCTTTCTCGGCCATCTTGTTCAGCGAAGCCGTGATATCCGCCATCAGCGCATCGCGCTCACCAGAGACCACTTCATGCAGGGTGCGCTTACCGAACTGGTCACGCAGGCCCGATTCCAGACGACGGGACAGACGCTCGTCGGCGATCTGCTTGAGGCCGGAAGTCGCGGTGTAGTAACGCTCCGCGTCCTTCACGCGCCACTTGGCATAGGCATCGACCATCACGGCTTTCTTTTCCAGCGTCAGGAAGCGCTGCGTCGGTGCATCCAGCGTCATCAGGCGTGCGTCGAATTTACGCACCTGGTTAACGTAAGGCACTTTCACATGCAGGCCTGGCTGAACATCGGTCTGAACCACGCGACCGAACTGCAGCAACACCGCACGCTCGGTCTGAGCCACGATGTAGAAGCAGTTCCAGGCAGCGATCGCCACGACGACGCCGACAATAAGGGCGATCAGCGATTTATTGCTCATCAGCGACTCTCCCTGGTACGTGCTTGCTGTTGCTGCAGGTCTGCTGCCGCACGCACATTCGCTTCATTGCTGGTGGCTGCCGAACTGCTGATCGGAGCACTGACGCTGCGTCCACTTTCGACCATCTTGTCCAGCGGCAGGTACAGCAGGTTGCTCTGGCCATTCTTGTTGCCGGTCACGAGTACCTTGCTGGTGCTGCTGAAGACTTCCTGCATGGTGTCCAGGTACAGACGCTGGCGGGTGACTTCAGGTGCCTTGCGGTACTCGGCGACCAGCTTGGTGAAGCGATCGGCCTCACCCTTGGCGCGCGAGACGGTTTCGTCACGGTAACCATTGGCATCCTCAAGGATGCGCTGGGCCTGACCACGCGCTTCCGGCACAACGCCGTTGGCATAGGTTTCAGCCTGGTTGCGCGAACGCTGCTCGTCTTCCCGGGCGCGGATCACGTCATCGAAGGCTTCCTGGACTTCACGCGGTGCCGCTGCGCTCTGAACGTTGACCTGGGTGACGGTGATACCGGTGCGATAGGTATCCATGAAGCGCTGCAGACGCTCCTTGATCTCACTGGCCATCAACTCACGACCCTCGGTCAGCACCTGGTCCATCGCGGTGGAGCCCACCACATGGCGCAAGGCGCTGTCGGTCGCGTGCTGCAGGCTGATTTCCGGCTGATCGACGCTCAGCACGAAGTCCTGCAGGTTGCTGATCCTGTACTGCACGGTCAGCGGCACTTCGACGATGTTTTCGTCTTCAGTCAGCATCTGGCCCTGCTTGGTGTAGGCACGCTCGCGCGTGACGTTTTCCATGTACTTCTTGTCGATCGGCGGGAAGTAGATATTCAGGCCCGGCCCCACGGTTTCGTAGTACTTGCCGAAGCGCAGCACCACGGCTTGCTCCTGTTCGTCGACGACATAAACCGCGCTGTACAGCCAAACGGCGGCCAACACGACCAGGCCGATGCCGAGCAAGCCGCCAAAGCCGCCACTCTTGCCCGGACCACCGCCGTCGTCGCCACCACGTTTCTTACCACCACCGAACAAACCGTTCAGGCTTTCCTGCAGCTTTCGGAAGGCCTCGTCGAGATCCGGTGGTCCCTTGCGGTCGCCGTTGTTACGACGCTTGCCACCCCAGGGATCCTGATTATTCGAGTTGCCACCCGGCTCATTCCAAGCCATAGCGCTCTCCATCTGATAAAGCAAAGACGCACCCACGGCGCGCCGACCAATGCTACAGAATGCCTGTCACCACGGCACAACCGCTTTCTCAGGCTTTTATTGCAAAGTGTGTTGCTCGATGAATTCCATCGGTTGCAAACCTTCGCGGCTCACCAGCCGATTCAATTCGGCCCGTGGCAAACGAACGGCCAGTAAACTGATGCCTTCGTCATCGTGTTCTTCTTTCTGTACCGCACCGAGTTCGAAAAACTGCGCACGCAGTCGAGCAAAACGGCTGGGCAGGCGCAAGGTGCCAACAAACAACTCCTCGCCAAGCAACTCGGCCACGGCCTGCCTGAGCAGGTCCAGACCTGTACCATCTTTCGCCGAAAGCCAGACCCGTTGCGGCTTGCCATCGGCATCGCGCTGGATCTGCGGCTCCACGCCCTCGAGCAAATCGAGTTTGTTATAGACCTCCAGGATCGGCAAGTCTTGAGCCCCGATCTCTCCGAGCACCACCATGACCTGTTCAATCTGGGCCATACGCTCAGGCTCATGGGAGTCGATCACGTGCAGCAACAGATCGGAGTTGCTCGACTCTTCGAGCGTAGCTCGAAATGCCTCGACCAGCTTGTGCGGCAAATGCCGAATGAAGCCCACGGTGTCCGCCAGCACGATCGGGCCCAGATCCTCGAGTTCGAGTCGGCGCAAGGTCGGATCGAGGGTGGCGAACAATTGGTCAGCTGCGAAGACTTCGGAATCGGTGACCGAGTTGAACAGCGTCGATTTGCCGGCGTTGGTATAACCCACCAGGGAAACCGTCGGAATGTCAGCCCGCTTGCGGCCGCGACGTGACTGCTCGCGCTGGCTGCGAACCTTTTCCAGGCGTCCCTTGATTTGCCTCAGGCGCACTCGCAACAGGCGCCGGTCGGTTTCCAGCTGGGTTTCACCCGGACCGCGCAGACCGATACCGCCTTTCTGTCGCTCGAGGTGAGTCCAGCCGCGAACCAGCCGCGTGCTCATGTGCTCAAGCTGGGCCAGTTCGACCTGGAGCTTGCCTTCATGGGTACGGGCGCGTTGGGCGAAGATATCGAGAATCAGACCCGTGCGGTCGATCACGCGACACTCGAAAACACGTTCGAGGTTACGTTCCTGACTGGGCGTGAGGATGTGATTGAAAATCACCAGATCTGCCTGCTCGGCTTTGACCAGGTCGCGAAGTTCCTCGACCTTGCCGCTGCCAATCAGGTATTTGGCGGTTGGCCGATTGCGCGGCACGTTGAAAAACGCGGCGGTCTCGGCGCCAGCCGACGTTGCCAACTCCTGGAACTCCTGCGGATCTTCGCGCGCCTCAGGGTCCTGACCATCCAAGTGAACGAGAATGGCTCGCTCACCACCACCGTGGCGCTCAAAGAACAAAGGAGACTCCTATCAGGCGTTACCTGGCTCAGCGTCACCTGCATCGGATTCGGTCGCGCTAGGCAGACGAATTGGACGCACCGGCACCACTGTAGAGATAGCGTGTTTGTAGACCATCTGGCTTACGGTGTTTTTCAGCAGGATGACGAACTGGTCGAACGACTCGATCGTACCTTGCAGTTTGATACCGTTGACCAGGTAGATGGACACCCCAACTTTCTCTTTACGTAAAGTATTCAAGTAAGGGTCTTGTAGCGAATGCCCTTTTGACATGTGCCGCACTCCTTTAAGGATTCAATATAAAAAAATAGGTAAACAGATGGCTTCAGCCGCCACACCCCCAAGGATAGACGGCAATTGCAAGGACTCAGCTCAATATGGAGATGGTCCCTAGGTATTTCAAGGCGCGTGGCAGATTGTCGCAATCCAGACTGTCCAGCCAATGCAGATCAGTCCAACTGCGCAGCCAGGTGAACTGGCGTTTCGCCAATTGGCGCGTGGCAATGATTCCACGCTCCTGCATCTCGGCTGACGTCAGCTTGCCATCCAGGTAGTCCCAGACTTGGCGGTAGCCTACTGCACGTATAGACGGCAACCCGGCATGCAGGTCACTTCTCTTGCGCAGGGCTACGACCTCGTCAATGAATCCCTGTTCCAACATTAAAGTGAATCTTTGTTTAATTCGCTCGTGCAGTACCTGGCGATTTGCCGGGGCAATAGCCAAGTTTGCAACAGTATAGGGCAATTGTTGCCGCCCCGAAGCGGCTGCTTCAGTACTTTGCACAGATTGTTTCAATCGCAGGGCAGTCATGCTTTGACCGCTGACACGATAAACTTCCAGCGCTCGACTCAAACGCTGGGGATCGTTCGGATGTATTCGCGCCGCAGACTCCGGATCGATCACCGCCAATTGTTCGTGCAAGGCTTGCCAGCCAAGGCGCGCAGCCTCTTCTTCGATTTGCGCACGGACGTCGGGGTCGGCAGCCGGCATATCCGCCAGACCTTCAACCAAAGCCTTGTAATAAAGCATGGTGCCGCCCACCAGCAGCGGAATTTTTCCGCGCGCGGTGATATCGGCCATGGCTTCCAGGGCGTCGCGGCGGAAATCCGCGGCCGAATAGCTTTCGGCCGGGTCGAGAATATCGATCAGGCGATGCGGATACTGTGCCAGCAGCTCTTTGGAAGGCTTGGCGGTACCGATGTCCATGCCACGGTAGACCAGTGCCGAATCGACGCTGATCAACTCGCACGGCAGGACTTTGCTGAGTTCGATGGCCAGGTCGGTCTTGCCGGCGGCGGTCGGACCCATCAGGAAAATCGCAGGTGGGAACTGGCTCATCAACGACCGCGCAAAAACAGTTTGTCCAGATCGTCAAGGCCCAGCTGGGTCCAGGTCGGTCGGCCATGGTTGCATTGACCGCTGCGCTCGGTGTTTTCCATGTCACGCAGCAGACCGTTCATTTCCGGCAGGGCCAGGCGCCGATTCGCGCGAACCGCGCCGTGGCAGGCCATGGTCCCGAGCAATTCGTTCAGGTGCGCCTGAATGCGATCACTGGTGCCGAACTCCATCAGATCAGCCAGTACGTCGGCGACCAGCCGGTTGGCTTCGGCCTGTTTGAGCAGTGCCGGGATCTGCCGGATCGCCAGGGTTTCCGGGCCCAGGCGCTGCAACTCAAAGCCCAGGCGCTGGAACCAGGCGACATGCTCCTCGGCGCAATCGGCTTCACGCTGGCTGACGGCCAGGGATTCCGGCACCAACAACGGCTGGCCACTCAAGCCTTCGCTGGCCATGGCGACCTTCAGACGTTCGTACATGATCCGCTCATGCGCGGCATGCATGTCCACCAGCACCAGGCCCTGGGCATTCTCCGAAAGGATGTAGATACCCTTGAGTTGTGCCAGCGCATAACCCAGCGGCGGAATGTCATCCTGCCCGGCCGGTAGCGCGACAGCATTGGCCTCGGGCAGCGGTGCAAAAAACTCGCGATAGGCGGCCTTCGCTTCAGCGACAGGCACACCGGACTGCGGACGCGGGGTGTATTGATACTGATAACCCGCGCCAGAACCCGACCCCGCCGGCGTATTGAACGACGGCTGAGCCTGGGGCTGCTCCAGCAGTGCGTTGGCGGCCAGGCGCATTTCGCCCTGAGGCCCGAACTCGCCGGCTTCGAGGCCGGTGGGCCGAACGATGGCAGTGGCAACCGGCGTCGCCAGATGGTCGTCCGGTCGCACATCGCCCAGGGCGCGGTGCAAGGTGCCGTAGAGGAAGTCGTGAACCATGCGCCCTTCACGGAAGCGCACTTCGTGCTTGGTCGGGTGCACATTGACGTCGACGCCGGTCGGATCGACTTCGAAAAACAGTACGAAGGTCGGGTGCCGACCGTTGAACAGCACGTCGCGATAAGCCTGGCGTACCGCGTGGGCCACCAGCTTGTCGCGCACGGCACGGCCATTGACGAAGAAATACTGCAAGTCGGCCTGGCTGCGATTGAAGGTCGGCAAGCCAACCCAACCCCACAGACGCAGACCGTTGCGCTCGATTTCTATCGGCAGTGCCTGCTCCAGGAATCCAGGACCGCAGATCGCCGCCACGCGCCGGGCGCGGGCCGCTTCATCCCGGGCTTCGTGCAGACTGAGGATGGTCTTGCCGTTGTGGCGCAAATGGAACGCCACATCGAAGCGCGCCAGCGCCAGACGCCTGATCACTTCTTGCAGGTGATCGAATTCGGTTTTTTCGCTTTTGAGAAACTTGCGTCGTGCCGGCGTATTGAAAAACAGATCGCGCACTTCCACCGATGTGCCCACCGGATGAGCCGCCGGCTGTACCCGGGCCGCCATTTCACGGCCCTCGGTCTCGACCTGCCATGCCTGATCGGCGTCGCGGGTCCGGGAGGTCAGGGTCAGGCGCGCGACGGAGCTGATCGATGCCAGGGCCTCGCCGCGAAAACCCAGGCTCATGACCTGTTCGAGGTCTTCCAGGTTGCGGATCTTGCTGGTGGCGTGACGAGCCAGGGCCAGGGGCAGATCGTCGGCGGAAATTCCGCTGCCATCGTCGCGCACCCGCAGCAGCTTGACACCACCCTGCTCCACATCGACGTCGATGCGCCTGGCACCGGAGTCAAGGCTGTTTTCCAGCAGCTCCTTGATCACCGAAGCCGGGCGCTCGACCACCTCACCCGCGGCAATCTGGTTCGCCAGTCGCGGACTGAGCAGCTCGATTCGCGCGCCGTTGTTCACGACCTGGTTCATTCTTTGGCCGCCAATTCAGTGCCCGGGATAGTCAGGTGCTGACCGATCTTGAGCTCATCGCTCGACAGGTTGTTGGCGCTGCGCAGGGTCGCGGGCGATACCTGATAGCGCACGGCGATCATTGCCAGGGTCTCGCCCGGGTTGACGCGGTGGTCACGTGGACCCTGCACAATCTTGCCAGAGTCACGCAGCCAGGCGATGTAAGTGCCGGGTGGCGGGTTCTGCTGGAAGAACTGGCGCACGCCGCTGCTGATCGAACGCGCCAGTGCCTGCTGGTGGCTTGATGCGGCGAGCTTAGAGGCTTCGTTGGCGTTGGAGATAAACCCGGTTTCCACCAGGATCGACGGAATATCCGGCGACTTCAGCACCATGAACCCGGCCTGTTCGACCCGCTGCTTGTGCAGAGGGGTCACCCGGCCGATGTTGCTCAGCACCTTCTGGCCAACGTTAAGGCTGGATGTCAGGGATGCCGTCATCGACAGGTCAAGCAGCACCCCGGCAAGCATGCGGTCCTTGTCATCGAGGCTGACGTTACCGGCGCCACCGATCAGGTCGGAGCGGTTTTCGCTATCGGCCAGCCAGCGGGCCGTCTCCGAAGTCGCGCCGCGATCGGACAGGGCAAATACCGAAGCACCGAAAGCGGCGGCGGAAGGCGCGGCGTCGGCGTGGATCGAGACGAACAGGTCGGCGCCTTTCTTGCGGGCGATTTCGGTACGGCCGCGCAACGGAATGAAGTAGTCGCCGGTACGGGTCAGTTCAGCGCGGAAGCCTTTCATGCCGTTGATCTGACGCTGTAGTTCGCGGGCGATCTGCAACACCACGTCTTTCTCACGCTGACCGCGAGAACCCGATGCTCCTGGGTCTTCGCCACCGTGTCCGGCATCGATGACCACAATGATGTCGCGCTTGCCGGCCGGGGCCGGTGGCAACTTGATTGCCGGCTCGACTGGCGTGACCGGCACTGCAGGCACGGTGGCGACCGACGGTGTGGGCGCGGGAGGAGGCGCGGCATCCGCGGCGTTATCGAACAGATCGACCACCAGGCGGTTGCCATACTGGGCGTTCGGCGCCAGGGAGAAGCTTTTCGGCGTTACCGCCTTTTTCAGGTCGATGACCACCCGCAGGTCGGTCGGCGTGCGTTGAGCCGAGCGCATGGCGGTAATCGGGGTGTTCGAGGTGTTGACGTTGAGCGGCGCACCGAGGGTCGCGCCATTGATGTCGATGACCAGGCGATCCGGAGCCGTCAGGGTAAAGACGCTGTGCTGCACCGGCCCGGTCAGGTCAAACACCAGTCGTGTGTTGTCCGGTGCTCGCCACAGACGAACACTGTTGACCTTCGAATCGGCCACAGCGTCGACGGTCACCGCCAAAAACAACACCCCTACGGCAGCCACCAACGCTCGAAAGCGCATACCTAACCCCATCATCTATTTGGATTCCAATGCCAAGGCGGCACACCAGGCCTCGCCACGCGAACCCTGGGATAAAATTGTCAGCGAACGCCCGCTGTCTTGCGGGCTAATGGTAATGGTCAGGTCCGGCTTTGGCAAAAAGCCTTCACCTTTGTCGGGCCACTCGATCAGACACAGTGCATCGTCTTCGAAATAGTCGCGGATACCGAGGAACTCCAGTTCTTCCGGATCGACCAGACGGTACAAATCGAAATGGAAGGCACGAACGTCGCCGACCACATAGGGCTCAACCAGGGTGAAGGTCGGGCTTTTCACGGCCCCGACATGTCCAAGTCCGCGGATGATGCCTCGGGACAACGTGGTTTTGCCCATTCCCAGGTTGCCCTCGAGGAAAATCAGGCCATGCCCTTTTGTGATCTGTGCGATACGCGCGCCAAACGCGGTCATCGCCTCTTCATCCGCCAGGTACAGGGTTACTTCAGACACGGTGCATGCTCCTCCAACAACTGACGAATGGCTGGTATCAGATCACTGGCCGCCAGCCCACGGCCCGATTTACCTTGTTGCTCACCGGCATTGGCGTGCAGCCAGACCGCCAGGCAGGCTGCGTCGAATGCCTCCATGCCCTGGGCCAGCAACGCGCCGATCACACCGGCCAGAACATCACCCAAACCGGCGGTAGCCATCGCCGGATGACCCTGATGACACAACGCCAGGCGCCCGTCAGGACTGGCGACCAGACTCCCCGCGCCCTTGAGCACCACGACCGCTGTATATTTTTTGCTCAACGCATGGGCCGCAGCCGGTCGATCCGCCTGAACCTGGGCCGTACTCATTCCGAGCAAACGCGCGGCCTCCCCCGGATGTGGCGTGATCACGCAGTCCGCGGGCAAACTCACACGCTCCCCAGCCAACATATTCAGTGCATCGGCGTCCCAGACTTGCGGTAGCGGTGCGTTGGCGGCGGCCGATAACAGGCTGCACCCCCAACCAGCCTGCCCCAGTCCCGGACCGACAACCAGTACAGAAACTTTTTGAAGCAAACCCATCAACTGATTGGCTGACGAAGTGCCCAGCACCATCGCCTCGGGCAACCGCGCCAGTGCGGCGGGGACATGTTCGCTGCGAGTCGCCACCGAGACCATGCCCGCGCCGCTGCGCAGGGCGCTTTGGGCACTGAGCAGGATTGCACCACCGAACCCGCGATCACCGCCGATCAGCAGCACATGCCCGAATCGGCCCTTATGGGAAGCAGGGGCCCGGGGGGCCAGGCGCGGCAGATTATCAGCCGTGAGACGACGGGCACTGGTCGGCGCCCCCCCAAGCACCTGCGGATCGGCGTGCAGGTCATTGAAAACCAGCTCACCCACGACATCCGCCGCATCACCGGTGAACAAGCCCAGTTTCAGGCCGATGAAGGTGACCGTCAGATTTGCTCGCACCGCGCAGCCGAGGAGGCGACCGGTATCGGCGCATAAGCCGGAAGGGATATCTACCGCCACGACTGGCAGTCCACTGGCATTGATCGCGGCGATGACACTGGCGTACGGCTCGCGCACCTCACCGGTCAGGCCAGTACCCAACAAGGCGTCCAGCACAATGCCACGCAACTCGGACCGGACACCCCAGGACTCGATGGTGACGCTTTCAGACACCGCCTCGGCATGGGCCAATGCCGCATCCCCCTGCAGACGTTGCCGATCCCCCACCGCCAGCACCCGAACCGACCAACCGGCACGCTGGGCCAATGCGGCCACCAGATACCCGTCTCCGGCGTTGTTGCCGTGACCGGTCAGTACACTCAGTTCGTTCGCTGTCGGCCATTGTCGCACCAGCGCCCGCCACGTCGCCCGCGCGGCGCGCTGCATCAGTTCGAAGCCTGGTGTGCCGGCGGCGATCAGGCTCGCGTCGAGCCCTCGGACCTGCGCGGCGCTGTACAGCGCGTCGGGAAATTCATCTTTAGTGTGCGGCATGCGTCTTCGGGCTCCGATGTCTGGCAGAATTATACGCACCTCAGCTCCGGTTTCTCTCGCCTCATGCCCGCTATTACCACAGACCTTCCTGCTCTCGCCCAATCCATCAAGGACTGGGGCCGCGAGCTGGGCTTTCAGCAAGTCGGCATCAGCGGCCTCGACCTGGGCGAGCATGAGCAGCACCTGGATCGCTGGCTCGCCGCCGGCTACCACGGCGAAATGGACTACATGGGCGCCCATGGCAGTAAACGCTCGCACCCGGAAGAGCTGGTGCCCGGCACGTTACGCGTGGTTTCACTACGCATGGACTACCTGGCGGGCGATACCCACATGGCGAAAATGCTCGCCCAGCCGGAAAAAGCCTACGTCTCGCGCTATGCCCTGGGGCGCGATTACCACAAGTTGATCCGTAAACGCGTGCAACAACTGGCGGAAAAGATTCAGGCGGTCATCGGGCCTTTCGGTTATCGCGCATTCGTCGACAGTGCCCCGGTGCTGGAAAAAGCCATCGCCGAACAGGCCGGCCTGGGCTGGATCGGCAAAAACACCCTGGTGTTGAATCGCAAGGCAGGCAGCTATTTCTTCCTCGCCGAACTGTTCGTTGATTTGCCGCTGCCGGTGGATCCGCCCCACGCCACCGAGCATTGCGGGCGATGCAGCGCGTGCCTCGACATCTGCCCGACCAATGCCTTCATTGGCCCCTATGTGCTGGACGCCCGGCGCTGCATTTCCTACCTGACCATCGAACTCAAGGGCGCGATCCCTGAAGACCTGCGGCCGCTGATCGGCAATCGGGTGTTCGGTTGCGATGATTGCCAGATTGTCTGCCCATGGAACCGCTTCGCCCGGCCTTCCGGTGAAAACGACTTCAAACCTCGTCACAATCTGGACAATGCCGGGCTGGCGGAACTGTTCATGTGGGATGAAGAGAAGTTTCTCAGCAGTACCGAAGGCTCGCCGCTGCGCCGGACCGGTTACGAAAACTGGTTGCGCAACCTGGCGGTAGGGTTGGGGAATGCACCTTCAACGATTCCAGTGCTGGAGGCGCTGAAGGCGCGCCGGGAGCACCCTTCAGAACTGGTACGTGAACATGTCGAGTGGGCGTTGCGACAACATGCCGAGCGTCAGGCTTCGTCGTTGTAGACGAACTTGGGCATTTCCCAATGAAAACGGATCGCCAGCAATCGCAACAGAAAACCGCCGAACAAGGTGATCAGAATCGATTGTTCATTGGGTAATTGCAGATAGATGCAGAGCATGTAACACCATGCCGAGACGAAAGACACGCTGGCGTAAAGTTCGCGACGGAAAACCAGCGGAATGTCGTTGCAGAAGATGTCCCGCAAGATTCCACCGAATACACCGGTGATCACACCGCTGACCGACGCCACCAACATGCCGTGCCCCATTTCCAGGGCAATAATGCAACCAATCAGCGTAAACGCCACCAGACCCATGGCATCGAGCACCAGAAACAGCGAACGCAGATGTCGCATCCAGCGCGCGGTGAACACGGTGATCATCGCAGCAACCGTGGTCAGCACCAGGTATTCCGGGTGCTTGACCCAAGTCAGCGGGTAGTGCCCGAGCAACACATCGCGCACCGACCCGCCACCCAGCGCCGTGACGCACGCAATCAGCACCACGCCAAACCAGTCCATCCCTCGACGACCGGCAGACAAGGCACCGGTCATGGCTTCGGCGGTGATGGCGATCAGGTAAAGCATCAACAACATGGTGGCGGTCCTTGCAAAAAGGCGCGCAGTCTACTGACTTCGCCGAAGCACCAAAAGAGCGCTTTCGGTTACGCCGCGCTGAATCTTTCGCGGCGTCGGCCCAACCGCCACAAAGTCAGACCTTGATGAAATGTTTGCGGTAGTGCTGCAACTCGGCGATGGATTCGCGAATGTCATCCAGGGCCAGGTGGGTGCTGCCCTTCTTGAAGCTGTCGCGCACGTCCGGCGCCCAGCGCGCGGCCAGCTCCTTGAGCGTCGACACGTCGAGATTGCGGTAATGGAAATAGCTTTCCAAGGATTTCATGTGGGTATAAAGGAAGCGACGGTCCTGGCAGATGCTGTTGCCACAGATCGGCGACTTGCCCTTCGGCACCCACTTCTCCAGGAAAGCGATGGTTTCGGCTTCGGCTTCGGCCATGCTGATACGGCTGTCGCGCACACGTTGGGTCAGGCCCGAGTTGCCGTGAGTACGGGTGTTCCACTCATCCATGGTAGCGAGGACTTCATCGCTGTGGTGAATGGCGATTACCGGGCCTTCGGCCAGGGTATTGAGCTCACTGTCGGTGACGATGGTGGCCATTTCGATGATGACGTCGGTGTCCGGGTTCAGACCGGTCATTTCCAGGTCGATCCAGATCAGGTTCTGCGCGTTTTGCATGTGTCGGCTCCTAGGCAATGCTGCGCAGTTTAGCCTAGGCCGGTGGCCGGGCGTGCTAAACTCGCGGCCGTTTTACCTAATCGCTGCATTCTTTATACGGAACACCCATGGCCAAACGCCAACTCAATCGCCGCCAGAACTGGCGCATCGAAAAGATTCAGGGCGAACGCGCTGCCCGCGCCGCCAAACGCGAGTCCTCGGCTGTCGAGGCACTTGAGGGCGGCGACCTGGGCCCGGAACAGCATGGCCTGGTGATCGCGCACTTCGGTGTGCAGGTCGAGGTCGAGGCCCGTGACGGCGAACTGGCCGGCCAGGTGTTCCGTTGCCACCTGCGCGCCAACCTGCCAGCGCTGGTGACCGGCGATCAGGTGGTCTGGCGTGCCGGCAACCAGGGTATTGGCGTGATCGTGGCGCAACTGCCGCGCAACACCGAGCTGTGCCGCCCGGACACCCGCGGCCAGCTCAAGCCCGTGGCGGCCAACGTCGACATGATCGTCATCGTGTTTGCTCCGCTGCCCGAGCCCCACGCCAATCTGATCGACCGCTATCTGGTGGCGGCCGAACATGCGGGCATCAAGCCGCTGTTGCTGCTGAACAAGTTCGACCTGATCGACGAACACAACGCCCCGGCGCTCAATGCCTTGCTCGCGGTGTATCGCACCCTCGGCTATCCGGTGCTGGAAGTGTCGGCCCACCACGGCAACGGCATGGAACAATTGCAGGCGCAACTGGACGGGCGCATCAGCGTGTTCGTCGGCCAGTCCGGTGTCGGCAAGTCGTCGCTGGTCAACAGCCTGCTGCCGGATGTCGAAACCCGCGTCGGTCCGCTGTCCGAGCTGTCCGGCCAGGGCACCCATACCACCACCACCGCGCGACTGTTCCACTTTCCCGGCGGCGGCGAGTTGATCGACTCCCCGGGTATCCGCGAATTCGGCCTGGGCCACGTCAGCCGAGCCGACGTCGAAGCCGGCTTCATCGAGTTCAACGACCTGCTTGGCACCTGCCGCTTCCGCGACTGCAAGCATGACCGTGAACCCGGTTGCGCCTTGCTCAAGGCCCTGGAGGACGGCCGCGTGCAGCAGCAACGGATGAACAGCTATCGCTCGATCATCGCCAGCCTGCCGGAAAACGGCTACTAAACATGCACGCCGGCCGCCCTGCCTCCAGCGGGGCTGGCCAGCGGCTGGATCATCCACCACTTAAACATCAGACCTTTCCGTAAGACACCAGCAGGGACTCTTGTAGGGCATTTCTCTTTAAATCGCCTCCCCTTGTAGCCGCCAGCCAATAGCCTAGTTTCAGACCCTCTTCGCACTCCAGCGACACCGAGGGATACCCATGCAAACCTACCATCTGTTCATCAGCCACTCGTGGAACTACTCCGACGCCCACGACAATCTCGTGCGCCTGCTCAACGCCAAGCCCGGTTTCACCTACAAGAATTTTTCAGTGCCACCGGACAACCCGATTGTCGGCGCGAAAACCGACAAACAACTTGAGGAGGCCATCGAAAACAAGATCCGCCCCTGTTCGGCGGTATTGATCATGGCCGGGATGTACTCCACCTACAGCAAATGGATCAACAAGGAGATCGAGATCGCCAAGCGCATGGGCAAGGTGATCATTGCAATCAAGCCGTTCGGCGCCGAGCGCATTTCCACGGTGGTACGCGAAGCGGCACACGCCGAATGTGCGTGGAACACCAACAGCATCGTCAATGCGATTCGCCAGCATACGGCGGTGTAACCATGCGCAAGGGACTGTTTATCGGCATCAACGACTACACCCATGTTTCGCAATTGAGCGGTTGCAGCAATGACGCCATGGCCATGGCTTCGGTGCTGAAGACCGATGCCAACGGCGATCCGAACTTCAAGAACATCGTCCTGACCTCCGCCGAGGACTACCTGAGCCGGGAGAAGCTCGAAGACCAGATCCGCGAGCTGTTTTCCGGGGACTGTAATGTCGCGCTGCTGTACTTCGCCGGCCACGGCAGCTTCGATACCGATACCGACGAAGGCATGCTGATCCCGCAGGACTACAAGAGCGCCAAGGACGGGATTCGCCTCAGCGACATTCTCAACTGGGCGAGCAAAGCCACGAAGATCAAAAACAAAGTGATCATTCTCGACTGCTGCCAGAGCGGCTCGGCCGGCGAACTGCGCGCCTTGCGCAGTGAAGGCAGCGTGGTCGGCGAAGGCATGACCATTCTGACCGCCTGCAAAAAGGAAGAGCCCGCGATGGAGGGGGGGCAGCACGGTGTTTTCACCGGACTGCTGCTCCAGGCCCTGCACGGCGGCGCGGCGAACATCCTGGGCAAGATCACCCCCGGCAGCCTCTATTCATTTGTCGACAACGCCCTCGACGCCTGGGAACAACGCCCGGTGTTCAAGACCAACGTGTCGCAGTTCATCTCCCTGCGCGAAGTTTCGCCACTGATCCCCAAGGAGATCCTGCGCAAACTCCCCGACTGGTTCGCCGAAGCGGAGTCGGTCTACCCCCTTGCACCCAGCTTTGAGCCCACCGAACCCGAGTTCAACCCGGAACAAGGCGAGGTCTTCGCCCAATTGCAAAAGTGCAACCGCCACAGCCTGGTCGAACCGGTGGACGCCGAACACATGTACTACGCCGCCATCCACTCCACCGGCTGCCGCCTCACTGCCCTCGGCGCCTATTACCGTGAACTCGCGATCAAGGGACATTTCTGATGCCAGTGTTTATCAGCTACCGCCACATGGACCGCGCCCTCGCGGTCAAAATCAACGCGCGCCTGATGCAGGCCAGCATCAAGACTTACCTCGACGTGCTGGATGCCGAATCCCAGACCACGGACGACATCACCGCCGTGATCACCCGCAACATCAGCGAATGCACGCACCTGCTGGCGGTGGTGTCGGAGAGAACTGCGCTGTCCTGGTGGGTGCCATTCGAAATCGGTGAAGCGACCATCACCAACCGGCGCATCTGTTCGTTCAAGACTGGCCCGGCAGAACTGCCGCTGTACCTCGACAAGTGGCCGAAGCTGACCAGCGAACGGGACATCGAGTTTTTCATCGATGCCTATCGCAACGAAACGATGCTCAAGCGTGCGATGACACTGGATTCGGTGACCGGTAGCGAGTCGGTGCGCAGCGTCAACAAATCCAATGCCGATCGCTTTCACGCCGAGCTTAAATCCCGAATCACCCGAGGTTTTTAATGTAGGAACGACAAAAAAGCCGACATCACTGTCGGCTTTTTTGTTTGTCACTGCTTCGGCGGTTCAGCCGGCTTGGCTGGTTCACCCGGTTTCGGTGCCGGGTCGTCGAACAGGTTCAGGCGCTCGCGCACTTCGTGGGCCGGCAGCGGTTCCTTGTCTGCCGGCAACGCGTTCGGGTCGACCGGTGCAGCAGCCGGCGCGGCTCCCGGAGCAGCTGAACCTTGCGGCGCATCAGGAGCTGGCTCGGCACCTTGCGAACCTTCGATTGCACGTTGTGCTTTCTTGGTCAGCACCACGATGTCGATGCGACGGTTCACCGGATTGAACGGATGCTCGCGATCGAACAGGGCCGACGAGGCATAACCGACCACGCGCGCCACCTGCGCATCCGGATAGCTGCCCGCCACCAGCGCACGACGCGCGGCGTTGGCACGGTTGGCCGAAAGCTCCCAGTTACCGAAATCACCGGTGCCGGTGTACGGCTTGGCATCGGTGTGGCCGCTGATGCTGATCTTGTTCGGCACCGCCTTGATGGTGTCGGCCATGGCCAGCAGGATGTCTTCGAAATACGGTTTCAGACGAGCCGAACCCGAGTCGAACATCGGGCGGTTTTCCGCATCCATGATCTGGATACGCAGGCCATCCGGGGTAATTTCGAACAGGATCTGGTCCTTGAACTTCTGCAGTTGCGGGTTCTCGTCAACCTTGTTCTGCAGTTCTTGCAGCAACAGTTCGAGGCGTTCCTTTTCAACCTGCTCGGCCATGCCTTCGACCTGGTCGGTATCGACAGTCACCTTGTCCGGTTGTGGCTGGGACTTGACCTCGGGGTTGAGGGTGTTTTCCGGCGCCATGGTCGGCGTACCGCCCAGATCGATGATGTATGGCGTGCCGCTTTCGGAAAAGCCGATCGGGTCCTTGAAGTAACCGGCAATGGCGATCTTCTGCTCCGGCGTGGCGGTGGACAGCAGCCACAACACCAGGAAGAACGCCATCATCGCCGTGGCGAAGTCGGCGAAGGCGATTTTCCACGCGCCGCCGTGATGCCCGCCGCCGTAGCGCTTGACGCGCTTGATGATTATCGGCTGGTTATTCTCCATGACTTAACGCCCGCGAACCGCTTGTTCCAGCTCGGCGAAGCTTGGACGGTGCGCCGGGTACAGCACCTTGCGCCCGAACTCCACGGCCAGCGACGGCGGCATGCCGGAAGCCGAAGCCACCAGTGAGGCCTTGATGGCTTCGTAGACGTTCAGCTCTTCCTTGGCATCGTGGGCCAGGGAATGGGCCAGCGGACCAAAGAAGCCGTAGGCGGCGAGAATACCGAAGAAGGTGCCGACCAGCGCCGCACCCACGTGCAGGCCGATGGACTTCTGGTCGCCATCGCCCAGCGAAGCCATGGTCACCACGATACCCAGTACCGCCGCGACGATACCGAAACCGGGCATGCCGTCGGCGATGCCGTTCACGGCGTGGGACGGATGCTCCAGCTCTTCCTTGAGGCTGAGCAACTCCATGTCGAACAGGCCTTCCAGCTCGTGCGGGGCCATGTTGCCGGAAGACATGATGCGCAGGTAATCGCAGATGAACGCGGTCATGCGCTCATCCTTGAGGACCGTCGGGTACTTGGCGAAGATCGGGCTCGCGGCGGCATCTTCAATGTCGCCCTCGATGGCCATCATGCCCTCGCGGCGACTCTTGTTGAGGATCTCGTAGATAAGACCCAGCACTTCAAGGTAGAAACCGTGGTTGAACCGCGAACTGAACATGCCCAGGGACTTCTTGAGCACGTGCATCGTCATGTGGCCGGGGTTGGCTTGCAAGAATGCGCCGAGGGCCGCGCCGCCGATGATCATGACCTCGAAAGGTTGGATCAGGGCGGCAATCTTGCCGTGAGAAAGCACGTATCCGCCGAGCACGCTCGCGAATACGACGATGATGCCGATAATTTTAGCCATAGGTTAGGAGAGCACTTACTGAGTCGGGTTCAAGGTCATATTCGGAAGTTAAAAAATCTCTTCTTCTACTTATCGGCAAAACTGCGCCAGACTATAGCCAGTTCAGGCGAAAAGCTAATTCGACCCAATCCGGGCACAGGTAATGTTGATAATGATCGCCTCCCACCATGGTTAACGAAACGAACGTTCCAACACCAAAACCGACGACACTCGAAGGCTGGGTCAAGCTGCTCGATGGCGTACGCCTTCCTGTTCCACAAGCCAGCCACGACCGTGTCTGCAAGGCCATCCGCGACAATCGCAGCTCGCTGCGCGATATCGCCGACCTCATGCAAGGCAGCCCCGCCCTGGCCTTGAGCGTGATTCGCGAAGCCAACCGACACACCCATGGCGGCATGACAGAGCCCGCGGAAAACCTCGAGATTGCGATCAATCGCCTCGGTCTGAAGCGCACCGAAGAGCTGCTCGCGCGCCTGCCCGCCAAACCCCGGTCCGAAATCCCCACAGCCTTGCGTCAGTTGCAGATGATCAGCCAGCACGCCATGCAACAGGCCAACGGTTTTTTTGCCAGTCGCCTGGCGCGCCTGTGGCAGGACATCCATTGGGGCAGCCTGCTGTTTCTTTCGCCCTTGTGGCCTTTGGCGCTGACCCATCCAAAATTGCTCGAAGAATGGGAGCTGCGGGTCATCCATAAAGGTGAGTCGGCACGCAAAGTCGAAAAGCAATTGTTTGGCGTACGTTTGCTGGACATCGGCCAGGCGCTGGTGGAGGTCTGGCGCTTGCCGATCTGGGTGCAGCAGGGTTATCGCCTGCTGCTCAACGAGCAGCGGGAGCTGGTGAAAGTGCTGCGCATCGCCCGTGACAGCGAGCATCCGTTGCGCCAGCAGAACCGCCTCGATGACGATCCGACCCTGCGCCGCTGGCTCAACCAACCGGCCAATACGGTGCTGCTGGCCAACGGTCTGGCGCTGTCGGCACAACACGCCTGGGACAGCCCGCACAGTGAACGCTGGCAGTACCTGACCAGCCTTTACCTGCAAATGCCGATGGACGAAGTGCAACAACAACTGCACCAGCAAGCCGCCAACAGCGCGCGCCATCACGCCTTGCCGGACCTCTGGCACCCCGCCGAATCGCTGATCTGGCCGTGGGGCATGAATCGTATCCACGCCGGACTGCTGCCAGCCGCGGCACCGACTGCCGAAGACCTGGCGAAATGGCGCAAGCAATGCAGCGAGTTGCTGGTCGAGCCGAGCCGTTTCACCAATGCCATGCACTTGACCATCGCCGCCCGGGACGCCCTCGTGGCTTGCGGCATGCGCCGGGTGATGATCCTGATGGCCGACCGCACCCACGCCAACCTGCGTGTGCACCAAACGGCCGGCCTGCCGAAGGAAGCGGCCGGATTGAACTTCGTGGTCAGCCAGAGCAACGTATTGCAACGCCTGCTCGCGCAACAGGCCCAGGTCCGCCTGACACCGGCCAACAACGCGCAATTCTCGGCCCTGCTGCCCAACAGCCTGCGATCGCAGTTCAGCGGTGAACATCTGTTGCTGCGTTCGCTGGTCAACAATGGCCGAGTGATCATGATCGTCCTGGCGGATCAGGGCGGCGGGCCGTTTTCGGAAATTTCGGTACAGGCTTTCGGCAAAACCGCGCAGTGCATCGAAAAAGCCCTGCACAGCTTTAGCCACCGCGGCCAATAAGCTGCGCTACAATCCTCCCTTTTGTGCTCTGGAGACCTCACATGTCTGACTTCTCTGGCTTGCCGCTGGTGATCGAGCCGAGCGACTTGCTCCCTCGCCTCGAAGCCCGCGAACTGATTCTGGTGGACCTGACCAGTGCCGCCCGCTACGCCGAAGGACACATCCCAGGCGCGCGCTTCGTCGATCCGAAACGCACGCAACTCGGCCAGCCTCCCGCCCCGGGACTGATGCCCCCGCAGGCAGCACTCGAAACGCTGTTTGGCGAGCTGGGACACAATCCCGATGCGGTCTACGTGGTCTATGACGACGAAGGCGGGGGTTGGGCCGGACGCTTCATCTGGCTGCTGGATGTCATCGGCCACAGCAAGTACCACTATATAGACGGCGGCCTGCCGGCCTGGCTGGCAGAAGGCTTGCCCATGTCGATCCAGATCCCGCCATCGGCGGGTGGCCCGGTTTCATTGACCTTGCATGATGAACCCACCGCCACCCGCGAATACCTGCAAAGCCGTCTCGGCGCCGCCGACCTGGCGATCTGGGATGCACGCGGGCCGTTGGAGTACTCCGGCGAGAAAGTCCTCGCGGCAAAAGGCGGACACATCCCCGGTGCGATCAATTTCGAATGGACCGCCGGCATGGACCAGGCACGCCAGCTGCGCATCCGCACCGACATGCCGCAGATCCTCGAACAACTCGGGATCAGCAAAGACAAAGAAGTGATTACCCACTGCCAGACCCACCATCGTTCTGGCTTCACCTATCTGGTGGCCAAGTCTCTCGGTTATCCGCGGGTCAAAGGCTACGCCGGCTCCTGGGGCGAATGGGGCAACCATCCCGACACGCCCGTAGAGATCCAAGGTTTTTAAGGACAGTTAATGAACAAGCGTCTGTTTATCCTCAGCCAGTACCTGCTGCCCCACAATTTGCTCTCGCGACTGGCCGGCTGCATCGCCGAATGCCGCGTGCGCTGGTTCAAGAATGCCTTTACCGCCTGGTTCGCCAAGCGTTATCAGGTAGACATGTCCCAGGCGCTGGTCGAAGACCTGACCGCCTACGAGCACTTCAACGCGTTCTTCACCCGCGCGCTGAAAGACGGTGCCCGTCCGCTGGACGAAACCCCGGGCGCGATCCTCAGCCCGGCCGACGGCGCGATCAGCCAGCTCGGCCCGATCGAGCACGGCCGCGTGTTCCAGGCCAAGGGCCACAGTTTCAGCGTGCTGGAGCTGTTGGGCGGCGATGCGGCAAACGCTGCGCCGTTCATGGGTGGCGACTTCGCGACCATCTACCTGTCGCCGAAGGACTACCACCGCGTGCACATGCCGCTGGCCGGCACCCTGCGCGAAATGGTCTACATCCCGGGTCGCCTGTTCTCGGTCAACCAGACCACCGCTGAAAACGTTCCGGAACTGTTCGCCCGCAACGAGCGCGTAGCGTGCATTTTCGACACCGAGCGCGGGCCGATGGCCGTTGTGCTGGTGGGCGCGATGATCGTGGCCTCGATTGAAACCGTCTGGGCCGGTCTGGTGACTCCGCCGAAGCGCGAGTTGAAAACCTTCCGTTACGACGAAGCCGCCCGCGCGCCGATCCACCTGGAAAAAGGTGCGGAACTGGGTCGCTTCAAGCTGGGTTCGACCGCTGTCGTGCTGTTCGGGCCGGATCAGGTGAAGTGGGCTGAAGAAATGACCGCCGGTGCGGCGGTGCAGATGGGTCAGGGCATGGGCTCGCCAAAAGCCTGATCGACACACACCTGTAGGAGCGGGTGCCCGCTTGCGGCCTGGTCGCGATGAACCATAGTGCGACGCGGGCATTCAGAACGCCCGCGTCTTCGTTGACGACCATCGCGAGCAGGCTCGCTCCTACAGTAGTTTTGCGGTGTTACAGTTGGCCGTCGCGATCGCGGAAGCCCAGCAGATACAGCACGCCATCCAGCCCCAGGGTGGAAATCGCCTGCTTGGCCGACTGTTTCACCAGCGGCTTGGCGCGGAACGCCACGCCCAGCCCGGCAATCGCCAGCATCGGCAAGTCATTGGCACCATCGCCGACAGCAATGGTCTGCTCCAGGCGCAAACCTTCCTTGTGCGCCAGCTCTTTGAGCAAATCCGCCTTGCGCTGCGCATCGACAATCGGCTCGACCGCCACGCCGGTGACTTTGCCGTCGACCACTTCCAGTTCGTTGGCAAACACATAGTCGATCCCCAGCTTGGCCTGCAATTGCTTGGCAAAGTAGGTGAAGCCACCCGACAGAATCGCGGTCTTGTAGCCCAGGCGCTTGAGTTCGGCGAACAGGGTTTCGGCACCTTCGGTCAAGCGCAGCGAGGCGCCGATGGAGTCCAGCACCTTGACGTCCAGGCCTTTGAGCAAGGCCAAACGCTCTTTGAAACTGGCGCGGAAGTCCAGCTCACCGGCCATCGCCCGCTCGGTGATTTCCGAGACCTTGTCACCCACGCCAGCCGCCTTGGCCAGTTCGTCGATCACTTCGGCCTCGATCAGCGTCGAATCCATGTCGAATACCGCCAGACGACGGTTGCGACGGAACAGCGAATCTTCCTGGAAGGCGATGTCGACGTTCAGTTCCTGGGCGACGCTGAGGAATTCGGCCCGCAGCGCCTGCGGATCAGCCGCCTCGCCACGCACGGAAAACTCGATGCAACCCTTGCCCTTGTCGGCCGGCGTGTCCAGCGGCATGCGCCCGGACAGACGATCGATGTGGTCGATGTTCAGGCCATATTTGGCGGTGATCGAGCTCACGGCCTGCAACTGCCCGGCTGTCACCTTGCGGGTCAACAGGGTCACGATGTGGCGTTTTTTGCCCTGGTTGCCGACCCACTGCTGGTAATCCACTTCGGATACCGGCGTGAAACGCACTTGTTGATCGAGTTCATAGCCCTTGAACAGGATGTCCTTGAGCACGGACTTGCCTTGCTCGGTGTCGGGAATTTCAACCAGGATGCCGAACGACAAGGTGTCGTGGATCACCGCCTGACCGATGTCGAGAATGTTCACACCACCTTGGGCCAGAACGCCGGTAATGGCCGCAGTCAGACCCGGACGATCGGATCCCGTGATGTTTATCAGGACGATTTCGCGCAAGGCGCACCCCCGCAAGTGGAAAAAAACCGCATTCTACCCACTTTCAGTGACCATCGGGCACCGTGAGCGCTTTGACGGCCTAGGGCCTGTCGCTATACTGCGCGTCAACTTCACGGACAAAAGAGCCGAGCTCAAGTGAACCGGCCCACGCCAGTAAAAACCGATAACTTCTTCCTGCTGATCTTCCGGGCACTGCGCCACCGCCGTGTACCGATTGCATTGCGCATTGCCAGCCATAACGTGATCCTGGTCGCCCTGGCCCTGGTCATCTATGCCGGCGTGATGGGCTTGCAGTTCAAGCAGGCCATGCACGAGCAGGCGGATGCGCTGGGCGAAAGCCTGACCACGCAGACGGCCACCTCGGCCACCGAGCTGTTGGTGTCCAACGACATCCTCAGCCTCAATGTGCTGCTCAACAACCTGACCAAGAACAAGCTGGTGGCCCACGCCGCCATCTACAGCCCGGACAACCGCATCCTCGCCGAATCGGGCCAGCGTCCCAAGCATGGCCTGTTGGGCGAAGCCGAGGGCATGTACCAGAGCAAGATCACCTTCCAGGACGTGACTGCCGGGCAATTGCGCATCAGCCTGGACATGGATCAGTTTCAACTGCCGATGACCATCAGCCTGCAAAGCATGGGCATCCTGAGCGCCATCCTGCTGGCGTTGTCCCTGGCCTTGAGCCTGCGCACGGGGCGCTATCTCTCCACGCCGCTGCTGCAATTGCGGATGTGGCTGCGCAATATCGACGAATACACCCCGGCGACGGACCGCCAGGATGAAATCGGCGACCTGGCGCGGCAACTGCACGCCAACTTCGCCCCGGAACCAGCGCCGATGCCTGAACCGGAACCGGAACTCGACGACGTCGATGACGAGGCCGAACCGGCCTTCGAAGTCCGTAACCTGCGCGACCCGAGTTTCGACGAGAGCCGCCCGGTAGCGGCGCTCAAGCCAGCGCCTCGGCAGATCGTCAGCACCGTCGAAGACGACGATGACGAAGACCCGTTCTCCGACCTGCGCGACGAGTCGCTGGACAGCACGCCGCAACCGGTAATCCGCAAGGCCACGCCAAGCGTGCCACAACACAGCGCGGTGCTGGCGGTGCAACTGGGTTCCCAGGAACAGCTGCGACGCCTGCCACGGGCACGCCTGGAAGAACTGCTCGAACGCTATGGCGACTGCCTCGACCAGGCCGCGTCGCTGTATCAAGGCGAAGTGGAGACCTTGAACGATGGCAGCACGTTGATGCTGTTCCACACCGAAGACTGCGGCGACGATTACCTGACCAATGCCATTTGCTGTGGCGAATTGCTGCGGGCCCTGGGGCACCAGTTGCAGATTGAAGTCGCGGACAGCGGCATCACCCTGCAACTGCAACTGGGCCTGACCCTCGGCGACGAACTGTTCGGCCTGAGCCAGATCGACCTGCTGCTGACCGACTCCGCCCAGGACGCACTGGCCTTGTCGCAACACAGCCGCAATCTGCTGCTGGTAGAGCGCAAGATCAGTGACGACACGTTGATTCGCCAGCGCGCGCGGATCCGCCCTATCGCCAGCCCTGAGGGTGCTTGCTGCGTGGAACGGTTGATGGAGCCGTATCCATCGATGCTGGAGCGGCAACTGGCGCGGATGCATGAGCGCCGGGCGTAAGCCTTGACCTCGATGTGAAGAAGCCCGCAGATGAGTGATCGTCTGCGGGCTTTTTTGTTGTCTGCTCTGCCCTCTTCGCGAGCAGGCTCGCTCCCACGGGCTCTGGGGCGTTCATATAATTTGTGTACGACACGAACACTGTGGGAGCGAGCCTGCTCGCGAAGAGGCCAGTCCAGGCGCCAGATATCTCCAGCCCGCAGAAACAACAAAGCCCGCATCAATGCGGGCTTTGCCTTGAATCATTCCAGGCTTAGAAGCGGAACACTTCCATATCCGTACGAACAGGTGCGGCCATCGGGATCTTCGGCTGCTTTTCCTGTTCTACCGCAGGGGCTGCCGCCTTGGCTGCCGGCTTGCGCGGGACTTCGGCGATCGGCTGCTGATTGGCCAGCGGCTTGATCGCCACCGACAGTTGCTCGGCCAGGCGTTGCAGCAACACACCCTGAGCCTGGACCTGAGCAGCCGTACTACCGGCATGCTGTTCCTGCAGATGGACGATGCGGTTGTCGCGAACCTGCCCGCGACGGTCGATCAAACGCCATTGCGCGTCGAGGATAGCCGGTTGCTTTTCCCCCGAATCCAGGCGCGTGATGGTCAGCAGCACCTGAACATCCGGGGTGAAACCCACTGTCGCCGGGGCCAAGACTACGCGCTGGCTGTCCAGGTGACCTGCGACCTGACGCAGCAACAGTTGATCGATATCCGACGAAAGGCTGCCGGCCCAACGACCGTCGGTCGAGGCTTGCAAGCTGCCGTCCGGCTGACGCTGCAACAGGGTTTCGCGTTGCAGGTAGTCGGCCACGGTGACCGGCCCCAGCAATACCGCCATGCCCGCGCTCTGTGCAGGCTCAACCGGACTTCCAGCGTCAAGCTGATACAACGACACCGGCTGGTGAACGCTGCAACCCGCCAGGCCAAGAACGCCGACGAGCATGAGAATAAAAGGAAGGCGCAGAGCAGTCATCGTCCCATCCAGGTGATCGTTAAAAGGCTGATCACAGTGAAAATACTCAATAAATATGAAGAACGCGCGGCACTGCCGGCGCTGGAAAGGCCATATCATCCGTGAATATGCGTTCCGACTCCAGCGCAAAGCGCCGAACTACGGGTTAAATCGCAGATTGACGCCTCCAGGGGCGCTCTCGATCAACTTCCACGCGCGGGTGAAACCAGTCAAGAACGCCCCCAGGTCGCCTAATTGAGGTTTTCGACGAGCAGTGCATCTACCCTCTGGAAGCCACGCGGCAATTTGTTGCCACGACGACCGCGCTCACCCTTGTAGTGTTCGAGGTCGTCCGCTTTCAGTGACAATGTACGTTTCCCGGCCTGCAACACCAGTGTTGCACCGTCCGGCAATACGGCGATGTCCGTCACATACTCTTCGCGACTGGCCACTCGTTCACCGGGAATCCCGATGATCTTGTTGCCTTTGCCCTTACCTAATTGTGGCAGGTCGGCGATCTTGAATATCAGCAGGCGACCTTCGGTCGTCACCGACGCCAGCCAGTTCTGCTCACGATCGGCCACGGGGCGCGGCAGCATGACCTTGGCGTTGTTCGGCAGACTCAGCAGCGCCTTGCCCGCCTTGTTCTTGGCCTGCAGGTCTTCACCCTTGACCACGAAACCGTAGCCGGCGTCGGAGGCGATCACATACAGCGCATCGTCTTCGGGCATCATCACGCATTCGAAACTCGCCCCTGGCGGCGGCGTCAGGCGACCGGTCAGCGGCTCGCCCTGGCCACGGGCCGACGGCAGGGTATGGGCTGCCACCGAATAACTGCGGCCGGTGGAGTCGATAAACACGGCAAACTGGTTGGAGCGCCCGGCTGCCAAGGCCTTGAAACCGTCCCCTGCCTTGTAGGAAAGGCCGGTGGCATCGATCTCGTGGCCTTTGGCGGAGCGAATCCAGCCTTTTTCCGACAGCACGACCGTCACTTTCTCGTTCGGCAACAGATCGTGCTCGGTCAGGGCCTTGGCCTCGGCGCGCTCGACAATTGGCGAACGGCGGTCGTCACCGTAGGTTTCCGCGTCCTTGATCAGCTCACTGCGCACCAGTTTCTTCAACTTGGCTTCGCTGCTCAGCAAGGCCTGCAGCTTGGCTTGTTCCTTGAGCAGCTCATCCTGCTCGGCACGCAGCTTCATCTCTTCCAGTCGCGCCAACTGACGCAGACGAGTGTCGAGAATGTAGTCGGCCTGGATTTCGCTGAGGGCGAAGCGTTCAATCAGCTTGGCTCGTGGATGCTCCTCGGTACGGATGATGTGGATCACTTCATCCAGGTTGAGGTAGGCAATCAACAAACCGTCCAACAGGTGCAGACGACGCTCGACCTTGTCGAGGCGGAATTGCAGGCGACGACGCACGGTCTGCACCCGGAATTCCAGCCATTCGACCAGCAGCGCTCGCAGGTTTTTCAGCTGCGGCTTGCCATCCAGGCCAATGATGTTGATGTTGACCCGGTAGCTCGACTCCAGATCGGTGCTGGCGAACAAGTGCTGCATCAGCGCATCGTGGTCGAAGTTTTTCCGGGCAACCGGAATGATCACGATCCGGCAAGGGTTTTCGTGGTCGGACTCGTCACGCAGATCGGCAATTTGCGGCGCCTTGGACGGTTTGGCCTGCATCATCGCGGCGATCTGTTCCAGCACCTTGGCACCCGAAACCTGATGCGGCAGCGCGGTGACGATAATGTCGCCGTCTTCGATGTGATACACGGCACGCATGCGCACCGAGCCGCGGCCGGTTTCGTAGATTTTCAGCAGATCGGCGCGCGGCGTGATGATTTCCGCTTCGGTCGGATAGTCCGGACCCTGAATGTGTTCACAGAGCTGTTCGACCGTGGCCTTGGGCTCGTCGAGCAAGCGCACGCAGGCGGTGGCAACTTCGCGCAGGTTGTGCGGCGGAACGTCGGTGGCCATGCCCACGGCGATACCGGTGGTACCGTTGAGCAGAATGTTCGGCAGACGGGCCGGCAAGACCAGCGGCTCGTCCAGCGTGCCGTCGAAGTTCGGCCCCCAGTCCGCCGTGCCCTGGCCCAGCTCGCTGAGCAGCACTTCGGAGTAACGCGACAATCGCGCCTCGGTGTAGCGCATGGCGGCGAAGGACTTGGGATCATCCGGCGCCCCCCAGTTACCCTGCCCGTCGACCAGCGTATAGCGATAGCTGAACGGCTGGGCCATCAGCACCATGGCTTCGTAGCAGGCCGAATCGCCGTGGGGATGGAATTTACCGAGCACGTCACCGACGGTACGCGCCGATTTTTTGTGCTTGGAGTCGGCGTCCAGCCCCAGCTCGCTCATGGCGTAGACGATACGCCGCTGTACCGGCTTCAGACCGTCGCCGATATGCGGCAAGGCACGGTCCATGATCACGTACATGGAGTAGTTGAGGTAGGCATTTTCGGTGAAGTCAGCCAGTGACCGGCGCTCTACACCGTCCAGGCTGAGATCAAGGGAGTCGCTCATGCGGGCCTCATCGGTTCGTTGTCTGGCGCAGCAGCATGGTGCCACCGCGCTGGGTAAATTCAAGTTTGTTCAGTGCGCTCATGCCGAGCAACACTTGATCGCCTTGCAGACCGGGGGCCACCAGTGCACGTACGTCGTGCAACACGATGTCGCCCAACTGCAGGCGTTCGATACGGGTGCGATAGCCCTGGCTCAGGCCATTGGCCGTGCTCACGGTTACGCCAAATCCTTCTTCGAGCTTCAATCGCTTTGCCAGGTCCGCCGGGATCGACACATCGGTCGCACCGGTGTCGAGCATGAAGTTCACCGGCTGGCCGTTGATCTGGCCGCTGGCGACGAAATGCCCCTGCACATTGCCGACCAACTTCACTTCAATGAAACCTTCGCCTTGCTCCGAACTGACCACCACATTCGGATTTTGCTGTCGTGCTTCCCACTGGCCGAAAAACCGCGTGGCCAGGAACAGCCCGGCACACCAGGCCAGCACCATGAACACTCGACCAATGCGCTGCCCCGGGCTTTGTTGCCTCATGGCCTGGCGCTCCAGCCACCTTCCGGTGCGGCAAAGCGCCAGACCACTGGACGCACCTCGCCATCGACGCGCGGGCCGAAATTATTGTCGACACCGATCCAGGCGCCATCGGCATCCACTATCAGCGCTTCTTCCAGCCCGTAGTTCTGCGGATAACGACGGTCGCCCTGCAACAACTCGGCAGCGTATGACCAGCAGCGCTCGACCTTGGCTGTCTGAGCATCCCGGCGGCAAATCCGGTAGACGTTGCGCTCCAGGGTGAACAGCTTGCCATTGAACAGCGACAGGTCAGAAAAATCCCGCGGGACAGCTTTGGCGCGAGGAAACTGCTCAGGCTGCATCTCCATGCCCGCCTCGCTCAGCAACACGCAGCCACCGTCGCAATCCCACGTCGCCTGCTGGCGCTTGACCAATAGCAGTCCGCGGCCCTGGCGCTCGGCGGCAAGCCATATCTGGTCCCCCGCCGGATTGATAGCCAACCCTTCAAACAGCGCATTGAATTGCAACAGCAAGCCTCTGGCTCGCGCCTCGCGAACCATCATCGGCGAGATTTTCAACCAGGCAGCGGGCCCCGTTGATGGCACCTGCAAGACAGCGGCATGGCCTTCGCTGACGATGTAACGATTGCCAGCGCTGTCGCAGGTGATGCCTTCGAAGTCCAGATCGCCGCCACGTACGAACGAAGCGCCCCAGACACTGGATTTCAGCCCCCAGGGCAAGCCGCTGTCAGGCACCGGCGGTACATCGATATGCACCGTTTCGGCCTCCCAGGCTGGTTCACGGGTATCGAGGCGATAGATCTGGTCATCGTCGCGGTCGGAAACCGCCCACAGCTCGTTGCCACATTGCGCCAGCCCGGACAGGTTGCCACCGCGCATGCCGTTGACGACATGCCCGGACAACAGGCGCAATTCTGGCACCGGCTCGGCGCGAACCGTAATCGACGTCAGCAGCAACCCACAGGCCAGGGCAAAGCCCAGACGCATCAGCCCAGCACCTCGGCCAGGTTGCCCTTGGACTCCAGCCAGGTCTTGCGGTCACCGGCGCGCTTCTTCGCCAGCAGCATGTCCATGATTTCCGACGTCGCTTCGAAATCTTCCAGGGTCAATTGCACCAGGCGGCGGGTGTTCGGGTCCATGGTGGTCTCGCGCAGCTGCGGCGGGTTCATTTCGCCCAGCCCCTTGAATCGCGTGACCTGCGGCTTGCCGCGCTTCTTCTCGGCCACCAGACGATCGAGGATGCCATCGCGCTCGGCTTCGTCGAGGGCGTAGTAGATTTCCTTGCCCAGGTCGATGCGGTACAGCGGCGGCATGGCCACGTAGACGTGACCTTCATCCACCAGCGTGCGGAAATGCTGGACGAACAACGCACACAACAAAGTGGCGATGTGCAGACCGTCGGAGTCGGCGTCGGCGAGGATGCAGATCTTGCCGTAGCGCAGCTGGCTCATGTCCGTAGCGCCCGGATCGACACCGATGGCCACGGCGATGTTGTGCACTTCCTGGCTGGCCAGCACTTCGCTGCCGTCCACTTCCCAGGTGTTGAGGATCTTGCCGCGCAACGGCAGGATCGCCTGGAACTCTTTGTCCCGCGCTTGTTTGGCAGAACCGCCGGCGGAATCACCTTCCACCAGGAACAGTTCGGCGCGCATCGGGTCCTGTCCGGCGCAATCCGCCAGTTTGCCCGGTAGCGCCGGGCCCTGGGTGACGCGCTTGCGCTCGACCTTCTTGCTCGCCTTGAGACGACGGCCGGCGTTGTTGATCGCCAGCTCCGCCAGCAACATGCCGGTTTCCGGGTTGGCGTTGAGCCACAGGCTGAATGCATCCTTGACCACACCGGAGACGAACGCCGCCGCTTCGCGGGACGACAGGCGCTCTTTGGTCTGGCCGGAGAATTGCGGCTCCTGCATCTTCATCGACAACACGAAGGCAATGCGCTCCCAGACATCTTCCGGCGCCAGCTTCACACCGCGCGGCAACAGGCTGCGGAATTCGCAGAATTCGCGCATGGCGTCGAGCAGGCCCTGACGCAAACCGTTGACATGAGTACCGCCCTGGGCGGTCGGGATCAGGTTGACGTAGCTTTCCTGCACCGCGTCGCCACCTTCCGGCAGCCACAGCAGTGCCCAGTCGACCGCTTCCTTGTTACCGGCGAAGGCGCCGCAGAACGGCTCGTCCGGCAGGCGCTCGAATTCGCTGACCGCATCCACCAGGTAGGAACGCAGGCCGTCTTCGTAATGCCACTCGACCTTCTCGCCGGTGGCCTTGTCTTCAAAGCTGACCAGCAGCCCCGGGCACAGTACGGCCTTGGCCTTGAGCACGTGCTTGAGGCGGCTGATGGAGAACTTGGGGGAGTCGAAGTATTTCGGATCCGGCGCGAAGAACACGCTGGTACCGGTGTTGCGTTTGCCGACCGTACCAACGATTTCCAACTCGGTGGCCTTGTAGCCATCCTTGAAGGTCATCTGGTATTCGTTGCCATCACGCTTGACCCGCACCCGCACTTCGGTGGACAAGGCGTTGACCACCGAAATACCCACCCCGTGCAGACCGCCGGAGAACTGGTAGTTCTTGTTGGAAAACTTGCCGCCGGCATGAAGCTTGGTGAGGATCAACTCGACGCCCGACACGCCCTCTTCTGGGTGAATGTCCACCGGCATGCCACGGCCGTCATCGCTGACTTCCAGGGAATGGTCGGCGTGCAGGATGACCTGCACCGATTTGGCGTGCCCGGCCAAGGCTTCGTCGACACTGTTGTCGATGACTTCCTGGGCAAGGTGGTTCGGCCGACTGGTGTCGGTGTACATGCCGGGGCGTTTGCGCACCGGGTCGAGGCCCGAGAGGACTTCGATGGCGTCTGCGTTATAAGAGCTAGCGCTGGGAGTGGCCATGGGTTCTCGTCGTCAAAGTTCGGTGAAAAAACAATTCATGGGGCTATCGCTCACAATGCGCTGAAATCGATGGCCTGATACAAATCGGCGCCAATGCCGGCAAAACTCAACATGGCCGGCAGTCGCGAGGCAAAACCCTGGAAACCGTGGTCGCCGCCGGCCTGGATACGCAAGGCGCATGCCCGGTAATACCGCTGGGCGAGGCGATAGTCCAGCGTTTCGTCAGCTGTCTGCAACCATACCTGATATCGCTGTGGCTCCCGGAGTGCCGGCACTTCCAGTTCGGCCAGGGCCGTCACGTGGTCGTGGGTCATTTCCCAGGTTTCTTCGGTATACAGGTTTTTCTGCGTCCCGAGAAAGCCGTCGAACATCCGATGCGGGCTGACGGCAGGATTGATCAACAGGGCTTTCAAGCCATGGCGCTCGGCCAGGTGAGTGGCATAGTAGCCGCCGAGTGAGCTGCCGACCAGCAATGGCCGCCCGAGCTCGGCAATCGCCTGCTCCAGCTGGCCGATGGCTTCGCGGGGATGGTGATGCAAGGCCGGGACGCGCAAATGTTCGCTCAGGCCCAGGCGCTCCATTACCTCGACCAACTGACAGGCCTTTTTCGACAAGGGCGAGCTGTTGAAGCCGTGGATATAAAGGATCGAACCGGACATTTGAGCCCCCTGTGCGTCGGCTAAAGAGGCGGAGTTTACAGGGACCCGGGGGAATCGGGGTATTCGCGGAATTCATGGCGTCTGTACAGACGCCTTCGTCGGAGCGCCGCCCGGAGCAAGCCCGCTCCCACACCGGACCTGCGTCGGTCACAAGCCCCTTGTGGGAGCGAGCCTGCTCGCGAAGGCCGCGACTGGACCTTCCTGGAAATTCAGTAACCGTTGGAACCGTAATCCACGGTGAATTCGAACCCGGTAACCCGCTCAATACCGGTTTCCAGCCGCCCATCGGGCAGCAGTCGCAACCAGCGATAGCCCGGCGCCTGTTCCCCGACCTTGAAATCTTCGCTGCCTGGCTCGAACTGGATGCAGGTCGAGGGCGAGGCGATCAGACGCACGCCTTTACGTAATTGATCGATCTCTTGATGCACATGCCCCCACAGCACGGCACGCACCTGTGGAAAACGATCCAGCACTTCGAAAAACGCCTCGGGATTGCGCAGGCCGATAGGCTCCATCCATGCGCAACCAATCGACACCGGATGATGGTGGAAGCACACCAGATGATGGCGTTCCGGCGCTTCACTCAACGAGCGGGCGAGCAACTGCAATTGTTCGTCCTGCAAATACCCAGGCACCGAACCCGGCACCGCCGAATCGAGCAACGTGACCCGCCAGTTGCCGATATCCACCATCGGTTCGAGCAAGGCGCTCTGCACCGCCGCCTCGGCCATGATCTGCGGTTCGTCGTGATTGCCGGGAATCCAGCGTGCCGGCGCATCGAGCTGACGCGTCATGTTGCGAAATTGCCGGTAGGACTCCAGCGTCCCGTCCTGGGACAGATCCCCCGTGGCCAGGATCAAATCGATCCGCGGCTGTTGCGCACGCACCAGATCGATGACCTTTTGCAGGCTGTCGCGGGTGTTCATGCCCAGCAACGCGCCGTCCGCTTCGGCGAACAGATGGCTGTCGGAGAGTTGCACCAGCAACGCCGGATCGGCGGTGGTCAATGTGGATACGCTCGGCAAGGCGTTCTCCCAGGGCATGATCACGAGGAATGGGTCAGTGCGGCAATTATGCTGGGGGATGATCGAAAGGGGAAACCTGCGAACCTGACACAGTTCACAACCGCGCTTCAGAGTTAACGTACTACTTCGTACTCATGCCCCAGCGCCAGGCAATGGCTCAGCCATTCGCCCAGAAACATGTTCAGCTGGGCCTTCTCGTCCGGCTGGTGCATCGAGGCGTTCGGATAAGGATAGATGCCGCGGAAGCGTCGCGCATGTTCGGCGCTGACCACTTCGGCCATGCGCGCGTCGTGATAGACCTGCACTTCCAGTTGCGGCACCGGCAGCCACGGCAGGCTGTGTTCCTGACGCACTTGCAGGGTCGTGGTGTAAGGACAGGTCAGCAGCACTTCCAGCGCCAGCACGCCGAGCATCTGGTCGCCATGGGTCACGGCGATGCGCCGCGCGGCGGGCTCGCTGCGCATGTCCGGCAACAGTCGCATCAAGCGCGCATAGTTCGCCTCGCAGGACGCTTGCAGCCCCACCAGGTCCACCCGATAGCGATCGCGCAGCTTGTTTACGACCATAACCCCCTCACTTCAACGCGGTTCAAAGCCAGCCATTGCAAGGCAATGATGCTCGCCGCGTTGGCAATACGCCCGTCGCGCACGGCTTGCAGGGCATCGTCGAAAGCCCAGACCGTGACGCGGATGTCTTCCGCCTCTTCCTCCAGCCCATGCAGGCCGCCAACCCCGTTACTGTCGCAACGCCCCAGGTACAGGTGGACGAATTCGTTGCTGCCGCCCGGCGACGGAAAGTATTTGAGCATCGGCCAGAGCGCCCCGATCACCAGCCCAGCTTCCTCCTGCGCCTCGCGGTGAGCAACTGCTTCGGGTACTTCATCCTTGTCGATCAGACCGGCGACCAGCTCGATCAGCCACGGGTTGTCGGTCTTGCCCAGGGCGCCGACGCGGAACTGCTCGATCAGCACCACTTCATCGCGCTGCGGGTCGTAAGGCAGCATGCAGACCGCGTCATGGCGAACGAACACTTCCCGATTGATCTCGCGGCTCATGCCCCCGGCGAACAATTCGTGGCGCAAGTGCACGCGTTCGAGTTTGTAGAAGCCCTCGTAGCACTTTTCGCGCCGTACGATATCAACGGTGGTCGGAATGGTATTGGCAAAATCCGTCATGACTGTCCTCGTTACTGCAAATCCTCAACGAGGCTCCCACCTCGACTTCGCGCCATCCTAACGCGCCCGTGACGTTTGATGCAGCCCCTTTCCCGTCAGCGGGATGGACGGTGAGGGCGAAACCCACTCTAATTAGCTTAGTGGCGAACTGACTGCTTCGTTGAGAGTCGAAGCCGGTAACTTTTTGCCTTCCCCTGTTTCAGAAAGGACGCTCATGTCGCTTTTCAAAATCGCCTCCGTGGCCGTTATCGCCCTGACCCTGGGCGCTTGTGCGAGTCTGTTCAAGCCCAACTACCGGACACCGCTGGAAACCACCCGCGACGCCTCCGAGCAACTCAAGCCCGGTTGCAGCAACCCGGATTGCCCGCTGGTCAATATCGATACCCTGCACTTCCCGTCCGAGCCGCAATTGGACGGCATCATCGAAAAACGCCTGCTGCAAATGACCCGCACCTCGCCCGATGCTCCGGTGGCTCCGACCCTGGCGGCCTATCGCGAAGAGTTCCTGCGCTCCGCCGGCCCGCGCAACAGCAGCTATCTGCAGGCCAAGGTACGCGAGCAGCATGACGGCTTGGTGATCGTCGAATTGTCCAGTTACCTGGACACCGGCGGCGACCATGGCACTCCGGGCCGAGGCTTCATCAACTATTCGCGCCAGCAGCACAAAGTGCTGACACTGTCGGACATGCTGGTACCGGGCCAGGAAGACGCGTTCTGGAAAGCGGCGCAAGTTGCGCATAACAGCTGGCTGATCAGCACCAAGCTCGATCAGGAACCGGAGTTCGTGAAGAGCTGGCCGTTCCAGAAAACCCGGAACGTGGCGCTGACCTATGGCGGGGTGATCCTCAAGTACGAAACCAGCACCATCGCGCCCTACGCGCTGGGCCATGTCGAACTGAAGATCCCCTACCCTCGCCTGAACGGCATCATCAAGCCCGAGCTGTTTCCCGGCCGTAACTGAAGGCCCGCCCCAGCACAAACTGCAGCAGCCCTGCCAGGACCAGCGCCGGCAGGGTGGCGCCGACATCCGGGTACAGGTTGGCCAGCAAATGATAGGTGCTGATCCCGCCCAGCCAGGCGAGCAGTGCGGGCCAGCGTAGCGCTGTCGAGGCTACCTGGCCGCTGCGTTTGCGCAGGATGAAGTGGTCAACCAGCACCACGCCGAACAAAGGCGCGAATACCGAACCGATCAGCAGCAGGAAGTTCTGGTACTGGGCCAGCGGTGCCAGCAGGGCAATCAGCGTGCAGATGACGCCAATGGCCAGGGCCAGGTGCTCGACTTTGGCACGCAACAGGATCCCGCTGGACACCGCCGCCGAGTGAATATCGGCAAAGGCGTTTTCCGATTCATCCAGCAGAATCAGCAACAGCGGAATGCCCAGGCCGGCACCGGCCAGCGCCAGCAGCAAGGCATTGACTTCACCGCTCGGCGCAAACGCCAGGGTGTAGGCCACGCCCAGGCTCATCAGCCAGAAATTACCGATGAAGAAACCGATGGCAGTGCCACCGAAGACGTTTTTCGCCCGCTTGCCGAAGCGCGAGTAGTCGGCGATCAGCGGCAACCACGACAGCGGCATGGCAATGGCAATGTCGAACCCCACGGCAAACGGCATCGAACCATCGCCGGCCTGGGCCCACAATGCAGCCAGATCGGTCTTGGCGAACAGGTTCCAGGTCAGCCAGGTGCAAGCGGCCAGCAGCAGCCAGATACCCCATTTGCGCAGGATCTGGCGCACGAACGTCAACGGACCGCTGACCGCCAGCAAGGTCGCCAGGGCGCCGAAGAACAGGGTCCAGAGCACGGGATTGGACATCAGGCTGCCTTCACTGAAGGCCTTGGCGCCCAACAGGCTGGCGGCATCGCGCATGACGATGATTTCGAACGAACCCCAGCCGATCAATTGCAGCAGGTTCAGCACCGCCGGCAGGCTCGCGCCTTTGGTGCCGAGGCTGAGCTTGAGCGCGGCCATCGACGACAGGCCGGTGTCACTGCCGATTACCCCGACCGCCGCCAGCAGCAGAACGCCGACCAGGGTACCGAGAAAAATCGCCAGCAACGAACCGGACAGGCCCAGGCCCGGTGCGAGCAATGCACCGGTCTGCAACACCATCAGGCCGATGCCGAGGGAGAACCACAGGGAAAACAGATCACGACCGCCGAAGACACGTTTGTCGGTCGGCACCGCGATATCGGGGGAGTAAGTGCTGGGTTGAATACTCAAGGGGGTTGACTCATAGAGATGATAGCCACAAGCCGCAAGCGTCAAGCTGCAAGAAAAAGCCGGCGTCACACGTGCTTCTAACTTGCAGCTTGCAGCTTGTTGCTTAAACCTTTTGGTAAAGCTGACTGCCTTCCTGCTTGAAGCGCTCGGCCTGTTCGGCCATGCCTTGCGCGACGTCCACGTCGACCGCATCGATCCGTTGGTTGGCCGCGTACTCGCGAACTTCCTGGGTGATCTTCATCGAGCAGAACTTTGGTCCGCACATCGAGCAGAAATGCGCGACCTTGGCCGAATCCTTCGGCAGCGTCTCATCGTGATACGAACGAGCGGTGTCCGGGTCCAGGCCCAGGTTGAACTGATCTTCCCAGCGGAACTCGAAACGCGCCTTGCTCAAGGCATTGTCGCGGATCTGCGCGCCCGGATGCCCCTTGGCCAGATCGGCGGCATGCGCGGCGATCTTGTAGGTGATGATCCCGGTCTTCACGTCATCCTTGTTCGGCAGGCCCAGGTGCTCTTTCGGCGTCACGTAGCAGAGCATGGCGCAACCGAACCAGCCGATCATCGCCGCACCGATACCGGAGGTGATGTGGTCGTAGCCTGGCGCGATGTCGGTGGTCAGCGGGCCAAGGGTGTAGAACGGCGCCTCGTCGCAGCACTCCAGCTGCTTGTCCATGTTCTCTTTGATCAATTGCATCGGCACGTGGCCCGGGCCTTCGATCATGCACTGCACGTCGTGCTTCCAGGCAATCTTGGTCAGATCGCCGAGGGTTTCCAGCTCGCCGAACTGCGCTTCGTCGTTGGCGTCGGCAATCGAGCCCGGACGCAGGCCATCGCCCAGCGAGAAGCTGACGTCGTAGGCCTTCATGATTTCGCAGATTTCTTCGAAATGGGTGTAGAGGAAGTTCTCCTTGTGGTGCGCCAGGCACCACTTGGCCATGATCGAACCGCCACGGGAGACGATGCCGGTCACGCGCTTGGCGGTCATCGGCACGTAGCGCAACAGCACGCCGGCGTGAATAGTGAAGTAGTCGACGCCTTGCTCGGCCTGCTCGATCAGCGTGTCGCGGAACAGTTCCCAGGTCAGGTCTTCGGCCACGCCGCCGACTTTTTCCAGGGCCTGGTAGATCGGTACGGTCCCGATCGGCACCGGCGAGTTGCGGATGATCCACTCGCGGGTTTCGTGAATGTGTTTGCCTGTGGACAGGTCCATGACCGTGTCCGAACCCCAGCGGATACCCCAGGTCAGCTTCGCCACTTCTTCTTCGATGGACGAGCCCAGGGCACTGTTGCCGATGTTGCCGTTGATCTTCACCAGGAAGTTCCGGCCGATGATCATCGGTTCCAGTTCGGTGTGGTTGATGTTGGCCGGGATGATCGCGCGGCCACGGGCGATTTCCTCGCGGACGAACTCGGGGGTGATTTCTTTCGGGATGCTCGCGCCGAAACTGTGGCCGGCATGCTGCTCCTTCAACAGGCCAGCGGCGCGGGCCTCTTGCAGCTTCATGTTTTCGCGGATGGCAACGTACTCCATCTCAGCGGTGATGATGCCTTTGCGCGCGTAGTGCATCTGGCTGACGTTGGCCCCGGCCTTGGCACGACGCGGGTTGTTCACGTGGGCAAAGCGCAGTTTGGTCAGTTCCGGATCGGCAAGGCGCTCCTGGCCGAAGTTCGAACTCAGGCCACTCAAGCGCTCGGTGTCGCCACGATCGTCGATCCACGCCGAACGCACATCACCCAAACCCTTGCGCACGTCGATCACGACGTTGGGGTCGGTGTAAGGACCGGAAGTGTCGTAGACCGTAACCGGAGCATTGATTTCGCCGCCAAAGTCGGTGGGCGTCACGTCCAGGGTGATTTCCCGCATCGGCACACGGATGTCCGGACGAGAGCCCTGGACGTAGACTTTTTGCGAACGGGTAAAGGGTTGAACCGACTGTTCATCAACCTTGGCCGATTCACTCAGGTTGATCGCGTTTTTTGCTTTTATGGTCATCACGGGCTCTCCAGACAGCATCCAGGCAGTGGATTGTCGGAGCAGAACCTGAAAGGCACGGACGCACCAGGACTGGTGCTGTGCGTCGTCACACGGAGAACGTTCGATTGTCGAACAATTTCCCGGACGAAGCACAAGAGGACTCGCCGGGTGACGAGAAATCTTGTTCCCTACGCAGGCGCTAACCTGATCAGGTTCAACGGGATCCGAAATTATTCGATCTCAGCCTCATATCAAGGCACCCCGACAAGAACCCGAGCAGTCTAGACACAACTGGCAAAGAACGCCAACCCCACTGCAAATACCATGATGAATGGCGTTATTACACGCAGTATCAGGATTGTTGCCGCCCGAATGCACAACTACACTCGCTACGCTGAGCCGAGCATTGACGCTGTCATAGCAGGGCCTTAGCCTTGGCGCTCAAATTACCTCTGTAATATCAATTCTAGGGATCGTCTATGCTGCGCAAACTCTCACTGGCCCTTGCCGTGTCTTGTGCGTCCAACGGATTGGCCTGGGCAGCAGATGCGCCCTTATCGAACAAGACGGACCTTGTCAGCGTTTATCAGGAAGCGGTCAACAACAACGCCGACCTGGCGGCTGCCATCGCCCAATACGGCGCGCAGAAGGAAGTCGTACCCCAGGCCCGCGCCGGACTGCTGCCGAACCTTTCGGGCGGCGCGAATATTTCCGAGGTGCGTACGGATCTCGATCAGCCGTCCGCCACGTCCAACCGCGACGCTCACTCTTACCAGGCCACCTTGGCGCAACCGCTGTTCCGGGCTGATCGCTGGTTCCAGTTCCAGGCCGCCAAGGACGTCAACGAACAGGCCGCCCTGCAACTCTCGGCGACCGAGCAGAACCTGATCCTGCAAACCGCCAACAGTTATTTCAACGTGTTGCGCACCCAGGACAACCTGGCCTCGACCAAGGCCGAAGAAGCGGCGTTCAAACGCCAGCTCGATCAATCCAACGAGCGTTACGATGTCGGCCTCTCGGACAAGACCGACGTTTTGAACTCACAAGCCAGCTACGACACCGCACGCGCCAACCGCATCGTTGCGCAGCGCCAGGTGGACGACGCCTTTGAAGCATTGATTACCCTGACCAACCGTCAGTACAACTCGATCTGGGGCATCAGCCATAATTTGCCGATCCTGCCGCCAGCTCCGAATGACGCCAAGGCCTGGGTCGAAACAGCGGGCAGGCAGAACCTCAATCTGCTGGCCAGCAACTATGCCGTCAGTGCCGCCGAGCAGACCCTCAAGCAACGCAAGTCCGGGCACTTGCCGACGGTTGACGCGATAGCCCAGTACGAGAAAGGCGACAACGACGCACTGGGTTTCAGCAACCCGAACAACCAGCCCGTGCCGTACGGTGGCAACGTCGAGCAAACGACCGTGGGCCTGCAACTGAACATCCCGATCTACAGTGGTGGCCTGATCAGCTCCCAGGTGCGCCAATCCTATGCACAACTGGACCAGACCGAGCAGCAACGCGAATCCCTGCGCCGCAGCATCGTGGAAAACACCCGCGACCTGCACCGCGCGGTGAACACCGATGTCGAACAGGTACAGGCGCGCAAGCAATCGATCATCTCCAACCAGAGCGCGGTGGAAGCGACTGAAATCGGCTATCAGGTGGGTACGCGAAACATCGTCGACGTGCTCGATGCGCAACGTCAGCTCTACACCTCGGTGCGCGACTACAACAACACCCGCTACGACTACATCCTCGACACCCTGCGCTTGAAGCAACAGGCCGGTACGTTGAATCCCGGCGACCTGCAAAACCTGGCACGCTGGCTCAATCCGAACTACAACCCGGACAAGGACTTCCTGCCACCGGATCTGGCCAAGGCGGCCGAAGAGCAGTTGAAGGCGCGGCCTGAGCAGTAAAGGTAAAAGCTTCGCGAGCGTGCTCGCTCCTACAGGGTTTTGTGCAACACCACAGATTCACTGTAGGAGCGAGCATGCTCGCGAATGAGTACAACGCGGTCTAACGACCGATCAACCGCCCCAACCCATCCAGCAACCGCTGCAACGCACCCTGATTGGTGCGCATCACTTTCAACCCGGCCTCTGCCATGCGCTGTGCATCACGGGGCAGTTCGAACAGTCGCTGCACCGCCACCGCCAGCCCTTCGGCATCCTCCACTTCCTGCAACGCCCCGGCACTGCGCAACTGCGCGGCGATTTCGAGGAAGTTGAAAAGATGCGGCCCGCTCAGCACCGGTTTGGCCAGGGCCGCCGGCTCCAGCAGGTTATGCCCGCCATTGGGCACCAGGCTGCCGCCGACGAATGCACTGTCAGCCAGGGCGTAGAGAAACAGCAACTCGCCCATGGTGTCGCCCAGCAGCACTGAAATATTCGCGCTGACCGCATCGCCACTGGAACGCCGGACCGTGCCGAACCCTTGTTGCTGGCACAACCCGTACACCGAATTGAAGCGCTCCGGATGACGCGGCACCAGAATCAGCAAGGCATCGGGGTGATTGGCCAGCAACCGACGATGGGCCGCCAGCACCACTTCGTCTTCGCCGTCATGGGTACTGGCCGCGATCCACACCGGCCGCTCCAGCGCTTGCCATTGCCCGCGCAGATGGCTGGCGCGTTCAAGCAGTTGTGGGTCGATGGTCAGGTCGAACTTGATCGAACCGGTCACTTCGACGGTTTCCGCCCGTGCGCCGAGATTGCGGAAGCGTTGGGCTTCGGCTTCGGTCTGCACCGCGAACAGGCTCATCTCGGTGAGCATCGGCTGGGTCAGTTTGCGGAACCGGCCGTAGCCCCTCGCCGACCGCTCGGACAACCGCGCATTGGCCAACGCCACAGGAATCCCGCGTCTGGCACATTGATGAATATGGTTGGGCCACAGTTCGGTTTCCATGATCACCGCCAGTTTTGGCTGGACCCGATCGAGGAAGCGCCGTGCAGCGCAAGGCAGGTCATAAGGCAGATAACAGTGCTGGATGCGCGGCTCATTGGCGAACAGTGCCAGGATGCGTTCCGAACCCGTCGGCGTCATGCAGGTCACGGTGATCGGCAGATCCGGATAACGCGCCAGCAAGGCGCGGATCATCGGTGCGGCAGCAATGCTTTCGCCCACCGAGACTGCGTGAACCCAGATGCCGCCCGGTTTCATCGGCGGCATCGCGCAGGAGAAACGCTCGCCGATGCGCCGGGCATACGCCGGCGCCTTGCGCGCACGCAGCCAAAGCCGAATCGCTACCAATGGCAGCCCCAGATAAAAAAGCGCGGTGTAGAGAGTTCTATTCATGGCGGCGGAGTTTATCGGCTTTTTTCGCCAATCGTCTGCAAGTGCACGGCAAAACGTTCGGCGAGCCAGCGCGCGGCCGGACCGAGCGGATCGTCCCGACGCCATACCAACTCCACCACCAGGGCCGGCGGGGTCCATTCACTGACCAGTTCGACCATCTGATTCTGATACGTCGGGTACTGCACCACGTGGCGCGGCAACCAGGCCCAGCCCAGGCCACGCACCAGCCATTCGGCCATCACATAGAAACTGTCGGCGCGCCAGACTTGCGGGCTGGCGGGATCACTGCCGGGATAAATGCTTGACTCCGTGGACATCAACAACTGCCGATGTTGCGCCAGTTGTTGCCCATCCACCGAGCCTTTGCCCGCCAACGGATGATCCTTGCCACACACCGTGACCATTTCCACGCTGCCCAGCACCCGCCGCTCAAGGGCCTCGGGAATCTGATCGTGAAAGAACAACAGCCCCAGATCGGCGCGCCGCTCCACCAGCTTGCGCGCGACATCACCCTGGGCGGCGCTGGTCAGTTGCACCTCAAGGCTGGGAAATTTTTCCGCCAGGGCCTCGAAGCTTTCAATGATCGGCTGATAAGGCATCGCTTCATCCTGCGCCACACGCAATCGCGCTTCCTGGCCGCGCATCATCGCCAGCGCCCGGCCGTTGAGTCGTTCGCACTGGCGCAACACTTCCCGCGCTTCGTCCAGCAAAGCCGTACCAGCCTCAGTGAGTGTCGGCTGACGGCCGCTGCTGCGATCGAACAGGCTGACGCCCAGGTCTTCTTCCAGCAACGCTATCGAACTGCTGACCGCCGACTGCGCCTTGCGCTGATCCCGCGCCACGGCAGAAAACGAGCGCTGCTCCGCTACGCTGACAAACAATCGCAGTTGCTCCAGATTCCAATGCATGCTCATGGCTCAACCCATCTCAGTAACAGATAGGTAATGACTTTACCGCATCTGGCGAATCACTAGAATGCCGACCCAAGAGAGCAACACTTCACACGAGGATCGAACCATGACCGCTTACTACTACCTGGCCATTGCCATCTGCGCCGAAGTGATTGCCACTGTTTCGATGAAAGCCGTCAAGGGTCTCAGCACCCCGCTGCCATTGGTGCTGGTCATCCTCGGCTACGGTATTGCCTTCTGGATGCTGACCCTGGTGGTGCGCAGCGTTCCGGTGGGTGTGGCCTATGCCGTGTGGGCCGGCATGGGCATCGTGATGGTCAGCGTTGCGGCACTGTTTATCTATGGGCAGAAGCTGGACGTGCCGGCAATGCTGGGGATGGCGATGATTGTGCTGGGCGTGGTGGTCATCCAGCTCTTCTCCAAAACTGCGGGGCATTAGGAGCAGTTACAAGCTGCAAGCTGCAAGCTGCAAGCTGCAAGCTGCAAGCTGCAAGCTGCAAGCTGCAAGCTGCAAGCTGCAAGAGGGATATTCTCCTGCACTTGCTTGCAGCTTGAAGCTTGAAGCTTGAAACTTGCAGCTTCGCTCAAGCACAGAGGTCGCTGCATGCCATCCGTTATTTCCACCGACGTTCTGATTGTCGGCGCTGGTGTCGCCGGCCTCTGGCTGAATGCGCGCCTGCGCCGCCAGGGTTTTTCGACCGTGCTGGTGGAAAGCGCCAGCCTCGGCGGCGGGCAGAGCGTGAAGTCCCAGGGCATCATCCACGGCGGTGCCAAATACGCGCTGCACGGCGCCCTGACCGGCGCCTCGGAAGCCATCGCCGACATGCCGCGCCGCTGGCGCGAAGCCCTGGCCGGTGACGGCGAGCTGGACCTGTCCGGCGTGCGCCTGCTGTCCGAAGCCCATTACCTCTGGTCCCCCGGCAGCCTCGCCGGCAACCTCACCAGCTTCTTTGCCAGCAAGGCCGTGCGCGGTCGCGTCGACCAGGTCAAGGGCGAGCAATTGCCGCCAGCCCTGCAGGACAAGCGCTTCAAGGGCAAGGTCTATCGCCTGGCGGAACTGGTGATCGATGTGCCGAGCCTGATCCAGCGCCTGGCCGACCTCGCGGGGGATGGCTTGCTCGCCGGCCAGAAGATCGAGCCATTGCTGGAAGGCGGCGTGCTGGTCGGCTTGAAAGTCGATGACCGCGAGATCCGCGCCCAGCGCATCGTCCTCAGCGCCGGCGCCGGGACCGCGGCATTGCTAGAAACTCTGGGCCTGAGCCAGCCCGCCATGCAACGCCGGCCGTTGCACATGATCATCGCCAAAGGGCCAAGCCTCAAACCGCTCTATGCCCACTGCCTGGGCGGCGGCACCAAACCGCGTATTACCGTGACCACACACCCGGCAGCGGATGGCCAATGGGTCTGGTACCTCGGCGGCGACATCGCGGAATCCGAAGGCGTAGCCCGTGAGCCCGCCGAGCAGATCGCCACCGCCCAGAAAGAACTCGGCCAATTGCTGCCATGGATCGACCTGAGCACCGTGCAATGGGCGACTTTGCGCGTGGATCGCGCCGAACCGCTGCAATCGGGCCTGACCCGCCCCGACAACGCCTTTGTTGCCGAGCAAGGCCGACTGCTGGTGGGCTGGCCTACCAAGCTCGCCCTGGCGCCAGACTTCGCCGACCGCGTGATCGCCAGCCTGACCCGCGACGGTATCCAGCCAGGCCACCCGGCAGCGCTGCCTGAACTACCGAGGCCGCCCATGGGCGTGCCTGCCTGGGAGCAACTGCTGCCATGAGCCAACCGACCCTGCACGATCTGCATCGCCCGTTGGGCAGTACCGGCCTGCTGGTTTCCCCCCTGGGCCTGGGCACGGTGAAACTGGGCCGCGACCAAGGCGTGAAGTACCCCAACGGCTTCCGGATTCCCGATGATGATGAAGCGCGCATGCTGCTCAACCTCACCCGCGACCTGGGCATCAACCTGATCGACACCGCCCCGGCCTATGGTCGCAGCGAAGAGCGCCTCGGTCCTCTGCTGCGCGGCCAGCGTCAGGATTGGGTGATTGTCAGCAAGGTGGGCGAAGAGTTTGCCGATGGCCAGTCCCGTCACGACTTCAGCGCCGCACACACGCGAATGTCGGTGGAGCGCAGCCTGCAACGCCTGGAAACGGACTTCATCGATCTGGTGCTGGTGCACTCCGACGGCAACGACCTGGCAATCCTCAATGACTGCGAAGTCTACGACACCCTCGCCCAGCTCAAGGCCGAAGGCAAGATTCGCGGCTTCGGCTTTTCCGGCAAAACCGTCGACGGCGGCCTGAAGGCACTCGAGCAAGGCGATTGCGCAATGGTCACCTACAATCTGAACGAACAAAACGAGAAGGCCGTCATTGACTATGCTGCTGCACACGGCAAAGCCATTCTGGTCAAGAAAGCCCTCGCCAGCGGTCATGCCTGCCTGAGTCCGGGCGTGGATCCGGTGCGCGCCAGTTTCGAGTTGTTGTTTGAACATCCGGGTGTTGCCAGTGCTATTGTCGGGACCATCAATCCGCTGCACCTCGCCCACAATGTCGCGACCGTTGCCCAGGTCCTACGTAGCCACTGACGCCGCCCGCGCGGCCTTAAGCAGGAGCCGACATGTCGCGTACGCTCATCAGAAAGAACCCGAGCAACTTCAAGACCCTGCCGTTATTCGTCGAAGCGACCCCCGAAAGCCTGGCTTACCAGAGCGTCGGCAGGCCGCTGAATTTCTCCCAGACCCTGCAACGTCGTCGGCCGGTGACGGTCGGCGACAGCGAACGGTTTGCGCTCGAACTGGCCAATCTCGGGGTTTCGGTGCGCCTGACCCTGCACTGGCAGAATCGTGACTATTGGGTGCTGGTCCGCCAACGCCGGCAGGACCGTGGCGACGTGGTGCTCAAGCTGATCTCCGGCTACGTGCCAGCCCATGAACTGAACCTGCCCTTGCACACGGCGATCCAGGAGATTGCCGAAGAGTGCCTGCTGGAAACGCCCGAAGGCTGGCTCAGCGGGCGCTTCAACGACACCTGGCTGCCGGCGCCCTACTCGGCCGCCCTGCATTACCGCGAAGCCCTGCCGTTTCGCTTGTCGCCATTGTCCGGCTCGGCCCGGCCGGTACGCTGCGCCAACCTGATGCTGATGGAACGCCCGCGGGCTTATGTGCATTTGCCCACGGCGTCACTGCAACTGATCTACGACTTGCGCCTGGACGTTCCCAGGGAAGCCAAATCCCTGAGCCTGTTCCATGTCGATGAAAGACTGGAAGGCGATCAACTCGTCGCTCGCCTCGACCGCAAGCGCCCCGACCTGTACTTGATGCCCTTGCAGGACGGCCATCCGATGGCTGAGCTCTACACCTTGAAAAAGGATCAGTTGTACCCGGCCAGCACGCGCGGTCTGTACCTGGCCGAGAGTTTTGCCCGACAGGAAGGCTGGCTGGTGCGCGATGAGCGAATTCGCTGGAAGGACTGGGTGAGGCAGCAGGGTTTGACCCCGCCGGGGAAAGATACGGGTCTGGCGCGGTTGCGTGGCAAGGCCAGGTTACTGCTGAAGAAAATCGTGCCGCGCAAGGCGGCACGATAAGGCGACTAGCGCGCTTCTGTGGCGGAGCTTTTGTGGCTAGGGGGCTTGCCCCCGTTGGGGCGCGAAGCGGCCCTAAAACCTGCAACGGTGATGTACCTGATATACCGCAGAGTATGGTTCTACGACTGCTTCGCAGCCGAACGGGGGCAAGCCCCCTCGCCACAAAAGCCCCCAACCACAGCAAGCCCGCGTTGATATCAGGACTTGCGGATCTTCTCGACAATCGCGGTGGTCGAGCTGTTTTCCACCAGCCCCAGCACTTTCACGGTACCGCCATAGGCCTTCACGATGTCCGCGCCGACCACCTGGTCGATCCCGTAGTCGCCACCCTTGACCAGCACGTCCGGCTTGACCGCGCTCAGCAGGTTTTCCGGTGTGCCTTCAGAGAAGCTGATCACCCAGTCCACCGCGCCCAGACCGGCCAGTACCGCCATGCGCCGGTCGACGCTGTTGATTGGGCGGCCCGGCCCTTTCAGGCGGCTGACCGATGCATCGTCGTTGATCGCCACGATCAGGCGATCGCCCTGGGCCCGCGCCTGCTCCAGGTAGGTCACGTGACCGGCGTGCAGGATGTCGAAGCAACCGTTGGTGAACACGATCCGCTCGTTGTGCGCGCGGGCATCATCGACCGCCAGCAACAACTGCTCAAGCCCCAGCACACCACGCTCGGAACCCTCCTCGCGCTGGATTGCACGACGCAGTTCCGGCGCACTGATGGCTGCCGTACCGAGCTTGCCGACCACGATACCGGCCGCCAGGTTGGCCAGGGCCACCGCGTGAGGCAGCTCTTCACCAGCGGCAATCGCGGCCGCCAGGGTGGAAATCACCGTATCGCCGGCACCGGTCACGTCGAACACTTCACGGGCACGGGCCGGCAAGTGCAGCGCCGGATGATCCGGGCGCAGCAAGGTCATGCCGTGCTCGCCACGGGTCACCAGCAAGGCACCGAGGTCCAGGTCGTGCATCAGTTGCGCGCCCTTGTTGACCAGCTCGTGCTCATCGGCGCAACCACCGACGATGGTTTCGAATTCGTTGAGGTTTGGCGTGATCAGGCTCGCACCGCGGTAGATCGAGAAGTCCCTGCCCTTGGGGTCGGCCAGCACCGGAATGCCACGGGCTCGGGCGGCCTGGATCAGCGCCTGATGGTTTTTCAGCGCGCCCTTGCCGTAATCGGAGAGCACCAGCACCTTGATGCCTTCGAGCAAGTCATCGACCTGCGCTGCCAGCGCCAGCGCATCGGTGGCGAAGGGTTCTTCGAAGTCGATACGCAGCAATTGCTGGTGACGGCTCATGACCCGCAGCTTGACGATGGTCGGCTGGTGCGCAATGCGCTGGAAGATGGCCTGCACGCCGGCGCCCTTGAGACTGTTGGCCAGGCTGTTGGCGGCTTCATCGTCACCGGTTACGCCGACCAGCGAGGCTGGAGCCCCCAGGGCGGCAATGTTCAAGGCAACGTTGGCAGCGCCGCCCGGACGGTCTTCGATATGATCGACCTTGACCACCGGCACCGGCGCCTCAGGAGAAATCCGTGAGGTACCACCATGCCAGTAGCGGTCGAGCATGACATCGCCGACCACCAAGACAGGGGCTTGATCGAATCGCGGCATGGACAACTTCATGGTGCAACCCACATACAGAATGAACAGGGGCGCGATATTAACACAGGGTTGGTGTCGGCTTGTGCGGTGGCTGCAACCGGATGATTCGCCGGGCTTTATTGCTCATTTTTTGAACAGAAAAGCCGCCAGGCGACAACACGCCCCCTGGCGGCTAACTGCTCGGGAAACCGTTGCCGGCCCCCCGTACAACGGCTGGTGACCCGGGTCAGGCGATGTCTTCGGCCGGGGCGTCGAGGCCCATCGCATTGAGGCGCGAGTAGTAGCCGTTTTGCGCCAGCAGTTGATCGTGGGTGCCGCGCTCGACGATTTTCCCCTGATCCATGACCAGGATCAGGTCGGCTTTTTCGATGGTCGACAGGCGGTGAGCGATCACCAGTGTGGTGCGACCTTTCATGACCTGATCCAGGGCTGCCTGGATATGCCGCTCGGACTCGGTATCGAGTGCCGATGTCGCCTCATCGAGAATCAGCAGCGGAGCATTCTTCAACAGCGCCCGGGCAATCGCCAGGCGCTGGCGCTGGCCACCGGACAGCAGCACGCCGTTTTCCCCGACCTGGGTGTCCAGGCCTTCAGGCAATTGAGCGATGAAATCCATTGCGTAGGCGTCCCGGGCCGCTTTTTCAATGTCTTCACGGGGTGCGCCGGCCAGGTCGCCATAAGCGATGTTGTTGGCCACGGTGTCGCTGAACAGGGTCACGTGCTGAGTCACCTGGGCGATGTGCTTGCGCAGGTTCAACAGCTTGTACTGCTCCACTTCGACGCCATCGATGAGGATCTCGCCCTTGTCGTGGTGATAGAAGCGTGGAATCAGGTTGGCCAGGGTCGACTTGCCGCTGCCGGAACGCCCCACCAATGCCACCATTTGCCCCGGCTCGACCGAGAAGCTGATGTCATTGAGCACCTGACGTTCGGTGTCGGGGTAGGTGAAACTCAGATTGCGCACGTCCAGGCGGCCGCTGACGACATCGCGCTCGACGGTACCGGTATCGATTTCGGGTTCTACATCCAGTTGCTCGAAGATACTTTCGGCACCGGCCACACCCTTCTGGATGGTCGAGCTGACTTCGGACAGCTGGCGAATCGGCTTGGGCAGCAGACCAGCCAGGGTGATGTAGGCCACCATGTCGCCGGCGGAAGCATCGCCACGCAGGAACAGCACGAGGAACATCAGCACGGCCATGGCGGTGTAGATCACCAGCTGCAGCAGCGGCGTGTAGATGGCGCCGGTGCGGGTCATGCGCAGTTGTTTGTCGGTGTTGCCCTGGCTGGCATCGAAAAAGCGTTTCTCTTCGTACTGTTCACCGCCGAAGCTGCGCACCACGCGATAGCCCTGGATCGTTTCGGACGCCACATGCGTCACGTCCCCCATGGCCATCTGGATTTTCTTGCTCTGCTTGCGGAATTTCTTGCTGGCCGTACGCACCATGAAGGCGATCAGCGGCAGGATGGCGACCATGACCAGCGTCAGGCGCCAGTTCATGAACAACAGCGAGGCAAACAGGAAGATCACTGTCATGCCTTCACGAATTACGACCTTTATCGCATCTGTTGCCGCCCCCGTGACCATGGTCACGTTGAAGGTGATACGTGAAATCAGGTGCCCCGAGTTATGCTTGTCGAAATACCGGTTCGGCAACACCAGCAGGTTGTTGAACAACTGGACCCGCAAGTCATGGACCAGGCCAAGGGAAACCTTGGCCAGGAAGTAGTTGCCCAGGTACGACCCCAGGCCCTGCCATGCGGCGATCAGGATGATCAACAACGGCACCGCCTGCAGCAGTTGCAGATCCCGCAGGTAGGGCACGGTTGGAAACAGCGCCGCTTCAGGATTGGACAGACCGTCGACGAAGTACTTGAGGATGTAGCCCAGCATTGGCTGCGTCGAAGCGAAAATCAGAAAACCGACGATGCTGATCAGGAACAGGCTGATGTACGGCCGGACATAGCTGAGCAGACGGAAGTAGATTTTCAAGCTCGAAGGGCTTGCGGAGAGACTGGAGTCGGTCATATCACGCGAATGTCGATGAAAAGGACGCTGACTTTAGCACAGCTTCCTCAGGGTTCTGGCAATCGCATACAGTCTGTGTATTGTGGCGCGTCAAATAGCCACCCGATGTCCTTGCCTTGGTACTGTCGCTCAATTCAGGAATAAGTTACTCAGCATGCAATCAAACGCTTTGAACAGCACGTCCAATAGAATTTTCGATTTCATTTGTTTGTGGATCCTTCCGCTCGGTTACTTATTGTTGCTTTGTGCCCTGTTTTTCCTGCCGGGGCGCAGTGTGCATCACAAGCTTTACTATGGCCTGTTCAGCATTCCGACACTGATTGCACTGTGCTTGCGTCCGCGGCTCGCCAAGGAATTGCTGCACGAACCGATCGTCGTTGCAGTCCTGTTGTTTTTGGCGTGGGCACTGCTCAGCCTGAGCTGGGGGCCGGGCGACGAAATCGACTTTGGCCAGGTCAAACCGTCATTGCATACCCTGATGCTGTTCGTTGGCTGCTACCTGCTGGTGCGCTATCGCAGCGAAATCATTCAGCCCCTGCTGTTCTGCGCCGCGACGGTGGCGTTGATCATCTCTGTCTACAACCTGTACAGGTTCGGCCTGATCTACCAGCCGGAAATGCGCCTGATCGGTGTCGGCGCGTTCGACAATCCACTGCTCAGCTCCCACGTCTTCGGCTTTTTCTGTACCTACTGGCTGAGCCTGAGCATGACGTGCAAACGACGCCAGGTACTTTGGTTGAGCCTGCCTGCGATGGCGATCATGTTCGCCACAGTGCTGGCCACCGGCTCCAGGACCCCACTGGTTGCACTGACGCTGGCTGCGCTGTGGCTGTGTTTCATCTGCTGGAATCGACGCTCGGTCCTCCTGCTTGGTGCCATGTTCATCGCCGGAGCGGCGACTTTCGCGCTGTTTGCGGACAAAATCCTCCAAAGAGGCAGCTCCTTCCGTCTTGAGCTTTGGCAATTGGCCCTGGACCGGATCGCTGAACATCCATGGATCGGGCACGGCTACAACGCCGAGTTGAGCCTGGACCCAGGCGTCGGCTACCCCCTTTCGGAGCCCCATAGCTTTGCCCTTGGCGTGCTCTACTACGTTGGCATTATCGGTTTGCTGCCCTGGCTGTTCTTCTTCGTGCGAAGCTTCACCGGCAGCCTGCGCCATCGCGTACAGCCGCTGCTCATCATTGCCTCGGCCTGGCTGGCCTTCGGCTTCGGTGCCGGCCTGACCGAAGGCGGCGGGATTATCTCTCGCCCCAAGGAACACTGGTTCCTGCTGTGGATTCCCTTGGCGCTGATTGCCGCATTGAGCATCAATCAACGGGCCCGGCGCCTGCTGGACAAGCCGGTCAAGACCGCGTCGCCAAGTGCCCTGCAACAGCTGACTGCCGATGCCAGGGTCATCGAGGAAGACGGTTTGGGCCCCAAAGTCCTGCGCCTGACCGACGGCAGCTTTCTCAAGCTGTTCCGCCGCCGCCGCTGGTATACCTCGGGCAGCTTCACCCCCTACTCCGATCGTTTTGCCGTAAACAGCGTGCAGCTGCGCAGCATGGGCATCCCGACACCGGACATCCTCGACCTATACCGGTTCGAAGACGGCAGTACCGCCGTGCACTACTCTCCGTTGCCGGGCAACACCCTGCGCCAGATCCTGCAAGGCATCACCGCTCCGGCGGTACGCCAGGCACTGGTGGAGCGTTTCGGCAAGTTCATGGCTCAACTGCATCAGCAAGGGATCTACTTCCGCTCCCTGCACCTGGGCAATGTACTGGTGCTGGAAGACGGCGAGTTCGGCCTGATCGACCTGGCCGACCTGCGAATTTACCCCTCATCACTGAGCCCTTCCCTGCGTCGACGCAATCTGCGCCATATGCAGCGCTACGCAGAAGATCGGCGCTGGTTGTTCGAAGACCATTTGGAAGCACTGTTGCGGGGATACGCCGTGGCAGCTTCGAAAACCGACGCGGACAATTTACACAGGCAAGTACTGGCCGGGAGCACTCCGGCCCAGACTCGTCAATGACAGTAGCCAATGCGGCGATCGCGATCGCCGCATTGGCTCAGTCTTTCTCCAGCCGTGAGAAATACATCCGGCCCAACCCACGCCAGGTTTTCTTGTTCCAGGCCTTGAACGGAATCTGCGCCAGCAACTCACGCGCCAGCTTGCGATCGCGGTTGGCTGTCTTGAGGAACATGGAGTTGAGAAACTTGTAGCGCACCTCGTCATACAGCGGGTGATCGCTGAAGAGCGCGTAGGTGCGCAGGATGCTGTCGATCATGAAGCGGTGGTTCTTGTAGGAGTTGGTGGCGTGCTTGCGATAGCGCGCCATCAACACATTCAGACCGTCGATGAAGTAACCGGCATGGGTCACCTTCAACTCGATCAGCAAGTCTTCCAGGCGAATGGTCGGGTCGAAACCGCCCACTTTCTCCAGCGCTTCGCGCCGGATCATCAGGGTCGGTGCCGGAGGATAGGGCTTGCGCTCCAGGAACATGTCATCGAAGTCCAGGCGACGGAACGGCACATCCCGACGCTGGCGCTTTTCCGGGTAGAGATTGCCGTCGGCATCGATCAGCTCGATGTTACCGGCGCAGATTCCGACCTCGGGCTTGCCGTCCATATGCGCGACCTGGGTGGCGATTCGCTCCGGCAACATGATGTCATCCGAACCGAACGGCACGATCAGGCTGCCCTTTGCCCGGGCAATCGCACCGTTGAGGGTATTGGTCAGCCCCTGGTTTGCCTGGACCCGGAAGTCGAAACCATGGATGGCCTGCAGCGCCTTGATCCGCTCGACACTGTCATCCTTCGAGCCATCGTCGACCACCAGCAACTCAATGTTCCGATAGGTCTGGTTGAGGACGCTGAGAATGCTTTCCTCGATGTAAGGGGCGTGGTTGTACGACGCGATAATGACCGTGACGATGGGTTGCGCGTCGTTCATGGCTGTTCCTTGCGGGCCTGTTCCAGGCCGGTATCGATCAGATTGAGGTATTCACGACGGAATTCCTCGATGTCATGGTGTTGTTGCAGATAACGGAAGGCCTGCTCGCCCTTGGCCTTGAGCTGGTCATCCGGCAGCCCGAGGTAAGCGTCCAGCGCAGCCTGCAACGTCGGCACATCCTTCGGCGTAATCGCCAGGCCTCCGGCCCCCTCGATGAGCGGCAACATGGCCGGCACGTTCGAGGCAATCACCGGCAAATGCCCGCTCATGCCTTCAAGCAGCGCCAGCCCGAGGCCTTCGGCCAAGGAAGGCATGGTCCAGATATCGAAAGCGCGAATGTACTGCAGGGCAATTTCCCTGAACCCGAGCAAATGGGCGCGACCGCTGAGGCCGAGGCGGTCGATTTCCGCCGCCAGGCGCGACTCTTCGCGGCCGGCACCAATGATCGCCAGCTGGGTATTGGGGTATTTGTCCTTGAGTGCGGCAAAGGCCTGCAGCAGATAGATATGGCCCTTGACCGGCACCAGGCGCCCCAACGCACCGATCAGCCGCACCGACGGATCGATGCCCAGCATTTCACGGGCCTTTTCACGACTGTGTTGCAGACCTTCGGCTTGCTCGATGTCGATGGCATTGGTGATGGCGAAGGTGTTCCGGTCGGTGAAGCCGCATTCACAGTCCAACAGGTACTGCTTCACCGCTGGCGACACGCCGACGAAGCGCCAGTGACGATCGATCAGGCGCTGGGTCTGGCGACGCCGGTAAAAACGGTCGTACTCGCCAAAGCCGTGGGAAATGCCAATGCACAACGGCACTTTCAACCAGCGGTTGAGGGCCAGCATCATGTTCACCGGCTTGAAGCGATTGCAGATCACCACATCGAACTTTTCCCGACGGCAGAATTTGTACAGCTGCCACATCGCCCGCAGGCGCATGCCCTTGAGGGACTTGTCGGAAAACTCGAAATACACCGAACGGTCGGCTCGGCTCACCGCTTCGCCCGGTCCGGGTTTACCGCGCAAAAACGCGGCGGTCACTTCATAGCGATCACTGGGCAGGGCCTTGACGATCTGCTCCGCGAGGTCGGCGAAATCATGGGCTTTGACGTTGTAGTCAGGCTGCAGCTGCAGGACCTTTGAACGCTGACTCATAACTCTCCCCGCTGAGAAACATTGCCTGGTGTGTGCTGGAGGGACCACAAAAGCTCGTGGCGCCGGACTGCCTTGCGAAAGAATTCGTTCTGGCCATGGGTTGGCGGCAACCGGCCAGCCAACAACCGCTGGATCAACCGACGCAAGCGGCGCTTGAACGGCATATCCGGTTGCAGGTCGTGCATCATGCCCAACGCCATGGCCTTGTCTCGCTGTTGCTCCAGCGACATCGGCAGGCAGCAAGGCTGCATCGGCCGGGCCGGATCAAAGGCCGGCGGCAAGGCGATGCCATCACCGGTATCGCCCATCGGCCAGCGGTCGTTGTCGTGCAAGTGGTTGGCATAACCCAAGAGTGTGGTCGGCTGCCAGTCCAGGCCTTGCAAGGCTTCGAGGACTGCCGCCTGTGCACAGATATGATCGGGATGCGGGTCCAGGGTCGGATGCGGCAGGACGATGACCTCGGGCCGGGCCCGCAGCAGCAGCTCACGCAGGTCAGCCAGCAGATTGTTCCAGGTCGGCGCGCCATCGGCATCGCCGGGCAGCAAGAAAGGATTCAACCGGCGGAACAACCGGGTATCACTCATATCCGCTTCCCGCGATCCCGCCGGTACGCCAGGCGCAGCCTGCATGCTCGCCAGTTGCAGGCAGAAGTAACCCAGTTGCACGCAGTGAGCCTCGGGCACACCGGCCCAACGTGGCACGGCAATACTGTCCCAGGCCCGCAGACGGCCTTTCAAACGAGCCGCCTCAGCCTTGTCCAGGCCCATTTGCCGATAGTGTTCGGCCTCGATTTCACCGGCGGTCAGCGTGACGATCCAGGTTTCGTCGGCCTGACTGTACAGACCATAGGCCGCCAGTTCGGCGTCATCGGCATGGGGCGCGATGACCATCACCCGCTGACGCCGGTAATCCGGATGCTCGAACGCCCACAGCAGCGGCTCGCCGAGCACGCGGCAGAAGCGCCCGCGCAAGCGCAGGTCACCGCGGGACAGCGCCTGGGCCTGACCACTGAGATTGAGGTAACGCAGGCCGTTCACGCCCCGCTCGAAGGTTTGCCGATCAGGGTTATCGCCCCCTGCCAACTCGACCGCCGGATCGATAAATCGTCCCAGCCAGGTGCTTTTTACCCGCAGGGCCAACACCAGCGTCGCGTCGTCGACCAGCATCACGCCTTCGTCCAGGCGCAAGTGTTCACCGCTCAGGTGCACCTTGGGCTGGGGCGTGTAGGGAGGAAAGCTGTACTGGTAATCGTCTTTCGGTGAGTAGAACAGATGGTCGGCAAACCAGGCTTCGTGGGCGATCCAGCCGAGTACCGCCAGTACCAGCGGCAGCCACCAGGCCACCAGCACGCCCATGACAATCAACAGCGCCAGCGCAATCAACAGGCCGATGCGTTTATTGCGCCGATGGCGCTTGAGCAGTTGCTGTTTGCGGCTCATGGGTTGGCTCATACGGTGAAGACCGGCACAGGGTTGCACCAGCGATCCTTGTATTCACGATCGGCGCGACCGAAAGAAAAGCGCAACGGCTTATCCTGCGCCCGGGCATGCTCCCAGGCGCTTTGCGTATTGAGGAAACTCAACACACTGCCAGGGCTGAACTCACGAGTCTCTGGATCGACCCCGCCGTTGATGTACTCCACGCTGATCCACTGCGGGGTTTCTACGCGGTACACCAATTGAATCGCAATCGGCGCATCGTTGAGGAAAATCACCGAACCGATCAGCAATTCGCGCAGCAACTCGATGACCTCGGCCATGCGTTCGGCACCCGTCGCCGCAAATCCCCAACGGCGCTGGAACAGGTCGCAGTAAATCGCCGCCAGCTCCACGCTGGAAAATTCGCTCACCGACCGCACCACGCCACCGGCCTCTTCGAGCAAGCGCAATTCGCGACGCTGGTTGTAGCGAAACTTTTTCGACAGTTCTTCCGGAGTGCGGGCCATGGCCAGCTGTTCGGTCTGCAACCTGATACCGGTGAAACGGCCTTCGTTCAATGCCGACAGATACCGCGCGCGATGACGCAAAGGTACCTGGGCATCAGCAGCGGCGGGCAGGATGATCTCGGCATTGCCCAGGTCGAACAGCCCTTTCTTGCCGCGACGCTTGAGCACATCCTTGGACAAGGCCAGGTCGCGCCCCCAGGTCGGGATCGCCGCCTTGACCTCGTCGCCCTGCACCCAGGCCAGGTAACGCACCGGAATGTCGGCCAAGTGCGCCAGTCGTTCGACCACCGTCGGATGAGTCGCGACGCTGCCGCCATATCGCTGCCAGGTTTCGGCGTAAGTCGAGGCGTCGACTACCGCCCAGCCACGCTCGCGCCAGCCTTGAAATCGGTTGAGCATCAGCCCCTCTGTGCCAGTTCGGTAACGTGTGGCAAGTGCCAGAAAGCATCGCGCACCGCGCGATCGGAGAAGCGTTCGCGCAAGCGCTCGAGCATCAACTCGGCACACTGTCGACGTTGCTGATCATCCATGCCAGCCAGGTGTTGCAGCCCCTGGGCCAGATGCCCGGCATCGCCCAACGGGAACAGGATGCCCACGCCTTCGACCACTTCCTTCGCTCCGCCGCACGCCGTGGCGAGCAAGGGTACGCCGGCGGCCATGGCCTCCAGCAGCACCATGCCGAACGGTTCGTGATCGGAACTCAGGGCGAATACATCGAAAGCCCGGAAGTAGTTGCGCGCATCCGGCACCTGACCGAGGAACAGCACCCGGTCCCCAATACCCAGCTCCCGGGCTTGAGCCTTGAGTTTTTCCTCCAGGCGCCCTTTACCGAGAATCACCAATTGGCTGTTGGCCGGCAATCCCGGCAACGCCTCGGCGAAACCCTGCAACAGCGTGGCCTGGTCCTTGTCCGGATGCAGCCGTCCGACGTTGCCGACGATCCAGGCATCCGCCGCCAGCCCCAGGGTTTCCCGGGCTTCGCGAGCCGACACCTGCGTGACTTGCAAGGCATCCACGTCGATACGGTTGTACAAGGTCTGAATTCGCGAAGCCGGCCACTTCGGCAGGCAATCGCGCATGTCGTCACGCACCGCGTCGGACACACCGAGCAGACTCAAACGCTTGCGGAATATGTGCGCAAAGAGTTTGCGGCTGCCGCGCTTGTAGTCCTCAAACCCGTGGTGCACGCCAATGACCGGCAACGACGTACCGAGCAAGGCGATATAGATGGGCTTGAAGCGGTGAGCGATGCAGAAACTGAAGTTGCGCGACGCGGCGATCTTGCGCAGATCGCCGATGGCTCCCAGCTTCAGGCCGCGAATGGCCTTGGAGCTGTACTCCATGAACAGCACTTCGTCCGAGGCGCAGCCCGCGGCAACCTCGGCATCGGCAACCCCGGTGAGAAACACCGTGGTCACGCGATAGCCGGTCCCCGCGAACAGGCTGGCGTACTGCCGTGCGCAGTCCAGGAACGGCCCGTCATAACCGTGACAGAACTGCAGCACATGGCGTTCAGCCGAACGTGTCATAGGCGTTCGCGCCCTCTTTGACCACCAGGATGTCTTCCATGATCAGATACTGTAGATCCGAACCGAAGAACATGTTCAGCGCATCGGTCGGCGAGCAGATCATCGGTTCGCCGCGACGGTTGAGCGAGGTGTTGAGCGACACACCGTTGCCGGTGAGCACTTCCAGCGCCTTCATCATGTCGTAGTAGCGCGGGTTGTATTCGCGCTTGAGCACCTGTGCACGGGAAGTGCCGTCTTCGTGGACGACTTCCGGCACGCGGGTTTTCCATTCTTCCGCCACTTCGAAAGTGAAGGTCATGAACGGAGCCGGGTGATCGATCTTGATCATTTGTGGCGCGACGGTGTCGAGCATCGACGGGCAGAAAGGCCTCCAGCGCTCGCGGAACTTGATCTGGTGGTTGATACGATCAGCCACGCCGGCCACGCTCGGGCAACCGATGATAGAACGACCGCCCAGTGCACGCGGACCGAACTCCATGCGGCCCTGGAACCAGGCCACCGGGTTGCCATCGACCATGATCTTGGCGATCTGCTCCGGCATGTTGTCGAGCTTGCGCCAGACCGGCTTGTTCTCGTGACGGGCGCACGCGGCGATGACATCTTCGTTGCTGTACGACGGGCCGAGGTAGACGTGCTCCATCTTCTCGACCGGTACGCCACGGGCGTGGGACACATAGGCTGCCGCGCCCACCGCGGTACCGGCGTCGCCGGACGCAGGCTGCACGAACAGCTCTTTGACATCGTCGCGGGCGATGATTTTCTGGTTCAGCTTGACGTTCAACGCACAGCCACCGGCGTAGGCCAGCTTGCCGGTTTGCTTGAGCACGTCGCCCAGATAATAGTCGATCATCTGCAACGCAATTTTTTCGAACAGCGCTTGAATGCTGGCGGCGTAGTGAATGTAAGGCTCATCGGCGATGTCGCCTTCGCGCTTCGGACCCAGCCACTCGATCAGCTTGGGCGAGAAGTAGTAACCCTTGCCCTTTTCTTTGTAGCGACGCAGGCCGATGACGTTGGCGTAGTCGGTGTTGATCACCAACTCGCCGTTTTCGAACGAAGCCAGGCGCGAGAAATCGTATTTGCTGGCATCGCCGTACGGCGCCATGCCCATGACCTTGAACTCACCGTCGAGCATGTCGAAACCGAGGAACTCGGTGATTGCACCGTACAGGCCGCCGAGGGAGTCCGGATCGAAGAATTCCTTGATCTTGTGGATCTTGCCGTTCTCGCCATAACCGAAGAAGGTCGTGGCGTATTCGCCCTTGCCGTCGATGCCCAGGATCGCGGTTTTCTCTTTGAAACCGGAGCAGTGGTAAGCGCTGGAGGCATGGGCCAGGTGGTGTTCAACCGGCTCGATCTTGATCTTCTTCGGATCAAAACCCAATTGCTCCAGGCACCAGACGATTTTCTTGCGATAGCGCTTGTAGCGACGGTTGCCCATCAGGATCGCGTCGAGGGCGCGGTCCGGGGCGTACCAGTAACGCTTGGCGTACTGCCAGCGGGCCTTGCCGAACAAGCTGATCGGGGCGAACGGGATCGCGACCACGTCAACGTCGGACGGTTTGATGCCGGCCTGTTCCAGGCAGAACTTCGCCGATTCGTAGGGCATGCGGTTCTTTGCATGTTTATCGCGTACGAAGCGCTCTTCTTCAGCCGCCGCGACCAGCTTGCCGTCGATATACAAGGCTGCGGAAGGATCATGGCTAAGGGCGCCGGACAGGCCAAGAATCGTCAATGCCACAGGGGTCTAGCCTCTTTAGTCTGCATGCAGGCGCAAGCGCCTCAAAAATTAATGTGCCCTCGCAATGGGCGAGAGACAGCTAAAGGGCGGGATTATAGCGTAAAAGCAGCGGCTAGCCTCTAGCCGCGAATGGCAAGCTCCTGGGGACCCATAAATCCCGGGGCACGCGTCGAAACCGAGCTGGAGCAAAAACCATTCGCGAGCAGGCTCGCTCCCACACTTGAACCAAGGTGTTCACAGGTTTTGTGTTCACCAACCTTCCCGGTGGGAGCGAGCCTGCTCGCGAAAAGGGTTCAGTCAGTGCTGGAGATGTCCTTGGGAAGACGCTGATCGATGACCTGATACAGCGCACTGCCTTCCGGCCAGTTGCGCATGAACCGCGCACGATCCCTTGCGTAGGCCGGGGCGAAACTGCCGAGGGAGCCGTGCTGGCACATCGAGTCGAGGTCGATCAACGCCCAGCGATCCTGCTGCCAGAACAGGTTATGCCCCTTGAAGTCGCCATGGCTGATGCGTTCACGAATCAGTTCGGCAAACAGATGACCCAGCGCGGCCAGCTCGGACTCCGGTGCATCACCGCTTTCGACATAGGGCGCAAAACGCTCAATGATGTCCGGCCCCGGCAGGTACTCGGTGATCAAGTAGGCACGGCTGCGCAGCCACAGAAAACGCTTCTCCAGCAACGCCAGCGGCTTGGGTGTGGCAATCCCGAGGAACGCCAGGCGATTGCCTTCGCGCCATGAATGCCAGGCCCGGGTCGGACGCCAGAAGCGCTTGAGCCAATGGGCGAAACCCTTGATGTTGTAGCGCTTGATGACCAGCGTACGGCCATCCACCTCGACCTTGCCGACGCTCGCCGCACCGCCGGTCTTGTACAGATGCCCCCGGTCGAGCAAGGCGTCGGCCTGCTCCAGCACCGGCAACATGGCGGCCTCTTCCTCGCGACGAATCGCCTGCAAACCGAAGGCTCCGCGCTGCACGCTGAACAGTGTGCATTCACGGCCAACCTTGATCAGATAGTCCTTGAGGCGCCAGCTGCGGACCTTGTCGATCTGCTTCTGCAGCGCTTCCATGGGCAGGGCATGCTCGCCGTTGCTGAGCAGGTAATACACCAGCAACTCTTCGATGAAGGGCTCAAGCGATTTGGGCAACTGGGCGAAAAACACCCCGAGGTTTTCCAGGACTTTCTGCCGCGACAGCGGCTGCCCCGGCGTTTCGGAGCAAATCCCGGCGCCGTCGATCAAAAAAAGACGACCACGCTGGCGCAGCAGGTTGTCCAGATGCAGGTCTTCCTGCCACAGGCCCTTGCGATGCATCTGGCCGATGGCGCCCAACGCCTCGGCCAGCACCGCCCCTTGTCCATCGGACAGTACGGGCTGCTGCTCAACCTGTTTCCAGGTTTCACCCAGGCTTTCGGCGCCTTCCAGAAACTCGAACAGCAGCCAGCCACCCTCGCCGTCCTTCAGGCCATCGGCCAACAGCTGCGGCGTGGTCAGCCCCTGAGCAGAGAGCAGGCGCACACCGTCCAGCTCACGCTGAAAATGCCGCGCGGCCTTGCCGCCGACCAGCAACTTGGCCAACACCGGCCGGCCACGCCAGACGCCGGCACCGACATAACGCTGCCCCGGCAACACCCGCAACAGGCTTAGCAGCTGCAGATCGGCGGGGCCGGCGGCGTCAGCCAGCGATACGCTCAGCGGCAAAACCGGATTGCGGCCAGCGGCCTTCAGTTCAGACAAACGCATCAGCGTGGCCCCTTCTGGCTGCGCCGCGCCGTCAATCGCTGCAGCCAGCTGTCGATCAGCGAGCTGTCCTGCGGCTGATCCAGGTAGGCGGCCAGCAATTGCCGCAGTTGCGACTCGCCCCACTCGGGTGCGCGACGCGTCAGCGGTTCCAGATCCTTGATTCGATCACGCTGCCCGTACAGCAGCGGGCGGGTCTTTTCCAGGTCGATCAATTGCGCCTGATAGCCCTTGCCGGTGGCGCGCATGAAAATGTGCTTGGGATAGAAGCACCCGTGCACCTGGCGCGCAGCGTGCAGTTGCCGGGCCAGTTCACCACTGGCCTTGAGGATCTCCGAGTGCTGCTCGGGGCTCAATTGAGCCCAGCGCTGCAACAGCGAGTCGAGGTCGTCCCAACCATCCAGGGCACGGGTCAGCAGGATCGCACGGACTTCGCCATTGACCTTGCGCTCCCCGTAGAACACCGCCTCCAGCGCCGGAATGCCCATCTTCCGGTAACGGGAGATGTTGCGAAACTCACGAGCGAAACTCGGCTCGCCGAAAGGTGCGCGCAACGTACGGGTCAGGTAGTTGCTTTGACGCTTGAGGTAGTAGCCATGACCTTCCAGATCCAGCCGAAACACGCTGCTCCAGCCGCCGCGACCGGTGTTGGGTTCATCCACCGCATCGAGCTGCTTGGCCCAGAGTGCCTCGAACGTGCCGAGGCCATGGCGCTCAAGCAGCGCACGGTCCTCAGCGGCCAGAAAATCAGTCATTCGCGTCCCTCGAAAAATCTCACCACGTGCCGGATACGTTTTTTGTCCGCAGCGTTGAGCCGGGTCCGGTTGCGGTATTGCAGGTAAAAGCGCAGGCGCTGGGTAGCCGACAATTGATACTTGGCGACCTTGTCCAGGCACGCCAGATCCTTGGTGATGCGGTACTTGAGCCAGAAACCGCGCCAGAAATCACCGTTGGGGCAATCGATCAAAAACAGTCGAGCCTCATCGTCGATCAACAGATTGCGCCACTTCAGATCATTATGGGTGAAGCGGTGGTCATGCATGGTCCGGGTGTACTGCGCCAACTGACGACTGACGGCATCGACCCATGCGCGATCCGACAATTTAGGATCGTGTCGCTCGGCCAGTGCCGACAAGTCTTCGGTGCGCGGCAGCTCCCGGGTGATCATTGCGCCGCGAGCGTAAGCCGCGCCGCGTCGCTCCAGCCCCCAGGCCACCACTTCGGCAGTGGGAATACCCCACTTGGCGAAACGCTTGAGGTTCTGCCACTCCATTTTCACCCGTGGCTTGCCGAGGTAACGGCGCAAGCCTTTTCCAGCGCCCACGTAGCGCTTGACGTAATAGTTGACGCCGTTGCGCTGCACGCGAATGACTTCCGACAGCAGATCCTTGGTCAAACGCTCGCCTTGCAGCGCAAACACGGCCTCAAGGCTGCCGAAGTCGTCGGCCAGGTGGCTGTAGGCCGGCTCCAGTTTCCAACCCGACATCAGAGCGCATCCCCGTATCGTTGTTTACGTTCGTAAAGCTTGTTGGCCTTTCCTTCGAGCCAGCCCAGCAGCCTGGCCTCTTCGCTCAGGATCTGCCGCAACGGTTGCTGGAAGTAGCCCTTGAGGAAGCGCAATTTGTCGCGGCGGGTCAGACCGATGTCCAGGGCGGAAAAGTACAGCGCCGCCAGATCCTTGTTGCGCCAGCGCGAGGTAATCGCCGGGCGGGTCTGGGCGCGGTGCAGGTCGATCACCGAAAGCTTGAAGTCATCCGCGGTCACCGGCTTGTCGGTGTGCAGCAGGAAATGGCAGATGTAGCAGTCGCGGTGATTGACCCCGGCGCGGTGCATCATGCCGGTCATGCGCGCGACCTCGGCGATCAGCGCGCGCTTGAGCTTTGGCTCGGGCGGCTGCCTGGTCCAGTCAATGCTGAAGTCTTCGAGGCTGACCGTCGGCGCCAGCTCTTCGGTAACGATGAACGAGTGCTGGTCGGCCGGGTTGCTGCCCCTCTCGCCATACGCGACGGCGGTCATGGTCGGCACGCCGGCTTCCTGCAGGCGCTGAATCGCCTTCCACTCCTGGCCCGCGCCGAGAACCGGCAGCTTGGCGGTGAGCAGGTTCTTGAAGATTTCGCCCCAGCCGATGCCACGGTGGATTTTCACGAAAAACCCGTTGCCGTCGACTTCCGTGCGTAATGTCCGGCGCGCTTCCAGCTCGCGGTACACCTCGCCCTTGAGCCCCTCGACTTCGGCGAACGGGTCGCGTCCGGCCCAGAGGCTCTTGAACGGTTCAGCCAGCATCAACTTCATTCAAACGTGCTCCGCCAGAATCACATCGGCCGCGTGCTGCGGCATGCTGTAGAGGTCGGCCGTCTCGGCGAAGGCCAGACCATTGCGGCTCCAGGCCGCCCTTGCTTGAGCGTCGTTCAACATGCCGGTCAGGTATTGCGTCAGTTGCGCCTGATCGAACGGTTCGTCCAGCACCAGGCCAGCATCGGCCTCGGCAATGTAATGGGCGTAACCGCACACCGCGCTCACCAGCACCGGCAAACCGGCCACCAGCGCTTCGAGCAGCACAGTGCCGGTATTTTCGTTGTACGCCGGGTGGATCAACAGGTCGGCACCCAGCAGGAAACGCGGGATATCGCTGCGTCCCTTGAGGAACGTGACGTTGTCGCCAAGCCCCAATGTTGCGCTCTGCATCTGGAATAACTTGGGGTCATCCTGGCCAATTACAAACAGCCGGGTGCGCTTCCTCAACTCGGCAGGCAATGCCGCCAGCGCCTTGAGGCTGCGGTCAACGCCCTTGGTCTTGAACCCGGAGCCGATCTGCACCAGCAGCAGTTCGTCGTCCTTGAGATCGAATTCCGCGCGGAACCCGGCGCGAATTTCATCGGCATCGGCCGGTCGGCGACGGTCCTGGGCGATACCCGGTGGCAGCAAGTGGAAACGCTCCAGCGGCGTGTCGTAATGCTTGATGAACAGCGGCTGCTGGACCTCGGAAATCATCAGCACTTCTGTCCTGGCATCCCTGGCGAACACCGCTCGCTCGTACTCGGCGAAGTGACGATAGCGGCCCCAGCGGCGGTACAGCGAATTGCGCAGGTTCTGCGCCTTGTCTTCGAAACAGCCGTCGGCGGCGTAGTAGACGTCCAGGCCCGGCATCTTGTTGAAGCCGATCAGGCGGTCGACCGGACGCCTGGCCAGATCTGCTTCCATCCATTCGCTGAGTTTTTCATTGCGGCGATGGTTGAAGAACGCCTTGACCGGCGCCACCAGCACTTCGAAGCCCGGCGGTACGTCGCCTTCCCAGATCAGCGTGTAGACGCGAATCCGATGACCGCGCTTCTGGCACTCCAGGGCGATTCGCATGAAATCGCGCTGCAAGCCGCCAAACGGAAAATATTTGTACAGGACAAATGCCAATTGCATCAGCGCAGCTCCTCAGCCATTAACAACGTGCTCAGTCGGCTGGCGACACGCTCGGGGGTCAGACGCGTGAAGCACAATGGCCACTCGCGTTTCAGGTCAAATTGACGGGCATCTTCGGCCGTCGGTTGATAGGTGCATTTCTTTTGCAGGCACGGCGCACAAGGGAAGTCGCTGGCCAGGTGAATCTGCACCTTGCCATAGGCACCGGTCAGGCCGGGATTGGTCGGGCCGAACAGCGACAGCGTCGGCACATCCAGTGCCGCGGCCAGATGGCCCAGGCCTGTGTCCACCGCCACGCAGGCCTGGGCGCCGGCCAGCACCTTGCCGACACCCGCCAGGTTCAGCTTCGGCAACACTTCGGCGTGTTTGAAACCGGCAGCGATGCGCTCGGCCCGGGCCTTCTCCAGCGGATTGCCCCACGGCAGCTTCACGCCTGCCCCGAGATAGCCGACCCGTTCAGTCAGCTCACGCCAGTAGGCTTCGGGCCAGTGCTTGGTGCCCCAGGTGGTACCGTGCAGAAACACCACGTACGGGTTCTTGCGCGGCAATTCCACCAGGCGCTCGACGTTCAAGCCGTAGTCGCCCAGCCCCTTGGGCAAGTCATAGCCCAACGCGATGGCGAACAACTGACGCACTCGCTCCACCGCATGCTGTCCACGGGCAACGGCCAGACGTCGGTCGTAAAAGCGCGCTGCGATGGGCTCGCGCGCCGAATTTTTATCGAGGCCGGCCACCGGTGCCTTGACGTAACGGGTCAGCCAGGCGCTTTTCAACAAGCCCTGGGCGTCGATCACCAAGTCATATTGGGTGGCGCGTACGCTTTGCTTGAAGCGCTTCCACTCACCGCTCTTGATGGTCTGCCAGATGTTTTTGCGCCAGCGACGGATCGCCACCGGAATCACCTTGCCCACCGCCGGATGCCAGGTCGGGATCTCGGCAAAGCCTTCTTCCACCACCCAGTCGAATTTGATGCCGGGAATCGCCCGCGCCGCGTCGGTCAGCGCCGGCAACGCGTGAATCACGTCGCCCAGCGAAGATGTCTTGATCAACAGAACCCGCAAGCTATTTGACCTCGACCACAGTGCCTTGCAACCGCTGCAAGGCGTCGTTCACGGCCTGCGGCATGAGCTGGCGCAGGCAGTTGTAATGACCGAAACGGCAAGTGCGGTCGAAGCACGGACTGCACTCGATGCCCAGGCGGACGATTTCCACGTGCTCGGCCAACGGTGGCGTGAAGCCCGGCGAAGTCGAGCCGTAGACCGCGACCAGCGGACGATTCAGCGCGGCGGCGACGTGCATCAGGCCGGAGTCGTTGGACACTACGGAATCGGCACAGGACAACAGGTCAATGGCTTCGGCCAGCGAGGTGCCCCCGCTGAGATTGACCGACTCTTCACGCAGCCCGGGAATCAGCCGCGCGCGGATGTCTTCGCCCACGGCGTGGTCGTTTTTCGAACCGAACAGCCAGACTTGCCAGCCTTCACGGATCTTCGCCTCGGCCACCTTGGCGTAATGCTCGGACGGCCAGCGCTTGGACTCGCCAAACTCCGCGCCGGGGCACAGGGCCAACACCGGACGGTCGAGGGTCAGGCCGAATTTGGCCAGTGCCGCCTCGCGGGATACCGGGTCGATCCGCAGCGTCGGGCGCGGATAGGGTTTTGGCAGCTCGACGCCCGGCTCGCAAGCCAGGGCCATGAAGCGCTCGATCATCAGTGGATAACGATCCTTGTCCAGCGTGCGCACGTCATTGAGCAGGCCATAGCGGAATTCGCCACGCCAACCGGTGCGTTTCGGGATGCCGGCAAAGAACGGCACCAACGCCGACTTCAGGGAGTTGGGCAACAGGATCGCCTGGTCGTATTTGCCAGCCAGGGATTTGCCGATGCGCCGACGCGTCGCCAATTCCAGGACGCCGTGACCGAGCGGAAAGCTCAAGGCCTGGCGGACTTCGGGCATGCGCTCAAGAATCGGCCGGCTCCACTCGGGGGCCAGCACGTCGATTTCGCAATGCGGGTGGCGTTGTTTCAGACACTGGAAAAGTGTCTGCGCCATCACCATGTCACCGACCCAACTGGGCCCAACGATCAGAATTTTCATGTGGTTTCCATAAACGAACCGGGGAGGCCTACGCCTCCCCGCCTCGAGAATTCTACAAAACACCGCAAGGCAACTGTAGGAGCGAGCTTGTGGTGAGGGGGCTTGCCCCCGTTGGGCTGCAAAGCGGCCCCAAAAACTCTGATGTACCAAAGATCTTGTGAGTGCTACACACTCAAACGGGGGCAAGCCCCCTCGCCACAAGCTCGCTCCCACAGGGGTATTTGGCGTTGCAAATATCCCGTTTCAGCCTAGCCCCAGCTCACGCCAGATCCGCATGACCTGCCGCCGTTCGTCCACGAACTGGTCAGCCGGGATCACCCCCGGGTTCTTCTGCAGAGCCTGCCGGTGGGCGGCGGAACGGTACGCCTTGTACACTTCACGCAACAGGCCGGCATCTTCGACGGGCATCAGCCCTTCATGCTCCAGCTCTTCCAGAATGCGGATGTTGTCCGTCCAGCGCAGCAATGGCGGGTGAGTTTCAGACCACGCCAGGGCCGCGTATTGCACCATAAATTCAATATCGACGATACCTCCGGCATCCTGCTTGATATCGAACGGCGCCGTGGCTTCGAAGGCATTTGCCCCGGTGCCGGCCGCCGTGCTCTTGCTGCCGAGGTTGTCGCGCATCTTGGCGCGCATCTCGCTGACCTCCTGGCGCAGGGTCGGCAGATCGCGCGCCTTGCCCAATATAGTGGCTCGGACTTTCTCGAAGGCCTGACCGACATCCTGACTGCCCACCAGCACCCTCGCTCGCACCAGCGCCTGATGCTCCCAGGTCCAGGCTTCGTTCTCCTGATAACGGGCAAACGCCCCCAGGGAACTCACCAGCAACCCCGACGCACCGGACGGTCGCAGACGCATGTCCACTTCATACAACTGCCCGGAGTTGGTCTGCGCCGTCAGCAAGTGAATGATCCGTTGCCCCAGACGCGTGAAAAACTGCGCGCCATCGATGGATTTGGGTCCATCGGTCTCGGCCTGTGGATCGCCGTCGTGGATGAACACCAGGTCCAGGTCCGAACCATGCCCGAGTTCCAGGCCGCCGACTTTCCCATAACCGACAATGATGAAGCCGGGATCGCACAAGGTGCCGTCAGAGCGCAGCGGCGTACCGTATTTGCCCACGGTTTGCCGCCAGGCCAGTGCCAGCACCTGCTCCAGGATGGCTTCGGCGAGCCAGGTCAGGTAGTCGCTGACTTTCATCAACGGCAGGCTGCCGGCGATTTCCGATGCCGCTACCCGCAAGCGGTGCGCCAGCTTGAAGTGGCGCAGGGCTTCCATTTGCTGTTCGAGGTCGTCCTCGGGAATCCGCGTCAGGCGCTCACGCAGTTCGGCGGCCAGTTCAGGCGCCAGCGGAGGCTTGAACAGCCGGCCTTCGTTGAGCAATTCGTCGAGCAGCAGTGGAAAACGGGTGATTTGCTCGGCGATCCACGGACTCGCCGCGCACAGCGTCAGCAAACGCCGCAGCGCACCGGGGTTCTCGGTCAACAGCACCAGGTACGCAGAACGACGGGCCACAGCCTCAACCAGCGGCAGCACGCGCTCCAGCACCAGGTCCGGATTGGCATGTTCCACGGCCTGCGCGAGCAAACGCGGTATGAATGCATCGAGACGTTCGCGCCCCAGTCGCTGCATCGCCCTCAATTGCGGGCTGCCGCGCAAGCCGGCCAAGGCATTCAGGGCCCTGGGGGCATCCTTGAAACCACCCTCCTCCAGCTGGCGGCAGGCGGCCTCATCGTCCTGAGCCTCTTCCCACAGCGGCAACCACTCACCGCCGACGACCACCTCGCTTTCGGCGCCCTGCTCTTCGTCGGGATCGGCGATCACCTGTCCGAAGTGCCAGGCCACGCGGCCACGCCAATACATCAGTTGTTCGTGGAAAGCGGTCCAGTTGGCGAAACCCAGCATAAAGGCGATGCGCGCCTGATCCTGCTCGCCATCGGGCAACATTTGTGTCTGGCGATCGGCAATCGCCTGGATCGCGTGTTCGGTGTAACGCAGGAATTCGTAACCTTCACGCAACTCACTGATCACGGCGGGCGGCAGGTAACCCTGGCCTTCCAGCGTGCTCAGCACCTTTAATAGTGGGCGCTGCTGCAAACTCAAATCGCGGCCGCCATGAATCAACTGGAACGCCTGGGCAATGAACTCGACCTCGCGAATGCCGCCGGATCCAAGCTTGATGTTGTCGGCCATGCCCTTGCGCCGCACTTCCTGCTGGATCAGTTGCTTCATGGTCCGCAGCGCTTCGATGGCCGAGAAATCCAGGTAACGCCGGTAGACGAACGGTCGCAGCATGTCCTGCAGTTGCGCGCCGGCCACTTGATCGCCAGCCACTACCCGCGACTTGATCATCGCGTAGCGTTCCCAGTCGCGACCCTGATCCTGGTAATACTGTTCCAGCGCATTGAAGCTCAGCACCAGCGCACCCGCCGAACCATAGGGGCGCAAGCGCATGTCTACGCGGAATACAAAGCCGTCGACGGTCATCGGGTCCAGGGCCTTGATCAGCCGCTGGCCCAGACGAATGAAGAACTCCTGGTTATCCAGCGGGCGTTTGACGCCAACGGTTTCGCCACCCTCGGGATAGGCAAAAATCAGGTCGATGTCCGACGACAGGTTCAACTCCACCGCGCCGAGCTTGCCCATGCCGAGGATAACCATCTGCTGCGGCTCGCCGCTGCGCCGGCCGGTCGGTACGCCGAATTGCTGGCAATGCCGCACGTACAACCATTGGTAGGCCTGATCGATGCTGGCATCGGCCATGTCCGAGAGGTCGCGGCAGGTCTGGATCAAGTCGGCCTGACGAGTCAGGTCGCGCCAGATGATCCGCACCTGGTGGCGTGCACGTTGACGGCGCAAGACGCGACCAAGTTGATCTTCGGTCTCGACCACACTCACGGCGGTGGCGATCTGAGCGCACAGTTCACCGGGAGCGAAGCTGCGGTCCAGTTCGCCAGAGCGAACCAGTTCCAGCAACATCAAAGGGTCACGAACACATTGTTCAATCACGAAATCGCTGGCGGCGGTGACGCGGGCAAATTGCGCCCAGCGTTCCGGTGTCCAGGCAGACAGCCCGTGGTCATCGTCCAGGGCGGTGACGGCAGCCCGGAAGGACTGCTCGGCGCGGGTGACCAACGGCAGCAGAATGGCGGGCAGTTCGGTAAGCGAAGGGAGGCTCATGGTCTATCCTTGATCGGCGTGCAACGGACTGCATGTAGTGGTTTTCGAAAACCCACTACCTGAGGGACTGTCGAACAAAAGTTAGAAATAGCTGAAAATTCTTTTATTTTGGCAGCCAGCATCAAGCTTTCACCTTTTTAAGTTGGAAAAAGACCAACCTTAACGATTATTCTCACAACGCAGCCGGGGGCCACAAGCCGCTCTTCTGTAGTTTTACTACTCGTATATACATTAGCCGGGCTGAAATGCCGGAAGATTTGTAGTAAAACTACACGCCGCCGGAACAACCTGTCGGCAATCCAAGAATTCATAACGTCTGCCCACAAGGCCAGTCGCTAACTCAGGCAACCGATTCTGGTAGCCTTTCCGCCCTGGAGCAAGCCATGCAAGACCTCGATCCCGTCGAAACCCAGGAATGGCTGGACGCCCTGGAATCGGTTCTCGACAAAGAAGGCGAAGACCGTGCTCACTATCTGATGACCCGTATGGGTGAACTCGCGACCCGCAGCGGTTCGCAGTTGCCTTACGCCATAACCACGCCTTACCGCAACACGATCCCCGTAACCCACGAAGCACGCATGCCTGGCGACCTGTTCATGGAACGCCGCATTCGCTCGTTGGTACGCTGGAACGCGATGGCCATGGTAATGCGTACGAACCTGAAAGATTCTGACCTCGGCGGTCACATCTCCAGCTTCGCCTCCAGTGCGACCCTGTATGACATCGGCTTCAACTACTTCTTCCAGGCCCCGACCGACGAACATGGCGGCGACCTGATCTACTTCCAGGGCCACACCTCGCCAGGCGTTTACGCCCGCGCTTTCATGGAAGGCCGCATCACCGAAGACCAGATGAACAACTTCCGCCAGGAAGTCGACGGTCAGGGCCTGTCGTCCTACCCGCACCCTTGGCTGATGCCTGACTTCTGGCAGTTCCCGACCGTATCCATGGGTCTGGGCCCGATCCAGGCGATCTACCAGGCACGCTTCATGAAGTACCTGGAACACCGAGGCTTCATCCAGCCAGGCAAACAGAAAGTCTGGTGCTTCCTGGGCGACGGCGAGTGCGACGAGCCGGAATCCCTGGGCGCCATCTCCCTGGCCGGCCGCGAGAAGCTGGACAACCTGATCTTCGTCATCAACTGCAACCTGCAGCGCCTCGACGGCCCGGTTCGCGGCAACGGCAAGATCATCCAGGAACTCGAAGGCGTGTTCCGCGGTGCTCAGTGGAACGTGACCAAAGTCATCTGGGGCCGCTTCTGGGACCCACTGCTGGCCAAGGACGTCGACGGCATCCTGCAACGCCGCATGGACGAAGTCATCGACGGCGAGTACCAGAACTACAAAGCCAAAGACGGCGCGTTCGTTCGTGAACACTTCTTCAACACGCCAGAACTCAAGGCGATGGTTGCCGACCTGTCCGACGACGAGATCTGGAAACTCAACCGTGGCGGCCACGACCCGTACAAGGTCTACGCGGCGTATCACGAAGCGGTCAACCACAAAGAACAGCCGACCGTTATCCTGGCCAAGACCATCAAGGGTTATGGCACCGGTGCCGGCGAAGCGAAGAACACCGCGCACAACACCAAGAAGGTCGACGTCGAGAGCCTGAAGTTGTTCCGCGATCGTTTCGACATCCCGGTCAAGGACGACGAACTGGAAAACCTGCCGTTCTTCAAACCGGAAGAAGGCAGCGCCGAAGCCCGTTACCTGAGCGAGCGCCGTGCCGCACTGGGCGGTTTCGTGCCACAGCGTCGCGCGCAAAGCTTCAACATTCCGACCCCGCCACTGGACACCCTCAAGGCGATCCTGGACGGCTCGGGCGACCGTGAAATCTCCACCACCATGGCCTTCGTGCGGATCCTCGCGCAACTGGTCAAGGACAAGGAAATCGGCCCGCGCATCGTACCGATCATCCCGGACGAAGCCCGTACCTTCGGTATGGAAGGCATGTTCCGTCAGTTGGGCATCTACTCCTCCGTCGGCCAGCTCTACGAGCCAGTCGATAAAGACCAGGTGATGTTCTACAAGGAAGACCAGAAAGGCCAGATCCTCGAAGAAGGCATCAACGAAGCAGGCGCCATGAGCTCCTTCGTCGCTGCCGGTACTTCGTACTCCAGCCACAACCAGCCGATGCTGCCGTTCTACATCTTCTACTCGATGTTCGGCTTCCAGCGTATCGGCGACCTGGCCTGGGCCGCTGGCGACAGCCGTACCCGTGGCTTCCTGATCGGCGGCACCGCCGGCCGTACCACCCTGAACGGTGAAGGCCTGCAACACGAAGACGGTCACAGCCACCTGCTGGCTGCCACCATCCCGAACTGCCGCACCTACGATCCAACCTACGGCTACGAGCTGGCGGTGATCATTCAGGACGGCATGAAGAAGATGACCGAAGAGCAACAGGACGTCTTCTACTACATCACCGTGATGAACGAGTCGTACCAGCAGCCAGCCATGCCGGCCGGTGCCGAAGAAGGCATCAAGAAAGGCATGTACCTGCTCGAAGAAGACAACCGCGAAGCGGCGCACCACGTTCAGCTGATGGGCTCCGGCACCATCCTGCGTGAAGTCCGTGAAGCCGCGAAGATCCTGCGCGAAGAGTTCAACGTCGGCGCCGACGTGTGGAGCGTTACCAGCTTCAACGAACTGCGTCGCGACGGCCTGGCCGTTGAGCGCACCAACCGTCTGCACCCAGGCCAGAAGCCTAAGCTGAGCTATGTGGAAGAGTGCCTGAACGGCCGTAAAGGTCCGGTCATCGCGTCTACCGACTACATGAAGCTGTTCGCCGAGCAGATCCGTCAGTGGGTACCGTCCAAGGAATTCAAAGTCCTGGGCACCGACGGCTTCGGCCGCAGCGACAGCCGCAAGAAACTGCGTCATTTCTTCGAAGTCGACCGTCATTTCGTGGTGTTGGCAGCCCTGGAAGCACTGGCTGACCGTGGTGACATCGAACCTAAAGTGGTGGCCGAGGCCATCGTCAAGTTCGGTATCAACCCGGAAAAACGCAACCCACTGGACTGCTGAGGAGAGATTCTGTGAGCGAACTCATTCGCGTACCTGACATCGGCAGCGGTGAAGGTGAAGTAATTGAACTGTTTGTGAAGGTCGGCGACCGCATCGAAGCCGACCAGAGCATCCTGACGCTGGAATCGGACAAGGCGAGCATGGAAGTGCCGGCGCCGAAGGCCGGTATCATCAAGAGCCTGAAGGTCAAGCTGGGCGATCGCCTGAAAGAAGGCGACGAACTGCTGGAGCTGGAAGTCGAAGGTGCTGCTGCAGCCCCTGCGCCTGCCGCTGCTCCGGCGGCAAAAGCTGCGCCGGCTCCGGCCGCCGCACCCGCTGCTGCACCAGCCGCTGCACCTGCTGCCGCTTCGGTTCAGCAAGTGCACGTGCCGGATATCGGCTCTTCGGGCAAGGCCCAGATCATCGAGATCCAGGTCAAGGTCGGCGACACTGTCGCGGCTGATCAGTCGCTGATCACCCTGGAATCCGACAAGGCGAGCATGGAAATCCCGTCGCCTGCCGCTGGCGTGGTCAAGGCCATCAGCGTCAAGCTCAACGACGAAGTCGGCACCGGCGACCTGATCCTGGACCTGGAAGTGGCGGGTGCTGCTGCACCGGCTGCTGCCGTTCCAGCTCAGGCGGCCGCGCCTGCCGCTGCTGCTCCGGCGCCTGCCGCTGCCGCACCGGCCGCTCCAGTGGCCGACAGCGTTCAGGACATCCACGTTCCGGACATCGGTTCGGCGGGCAAGGCCAAGATCATCGAAGTCCTGGTCAAGGCCGGCGACACCGTTGCCGCCGACCAGTCGCTGATCACGTTGGAATCCGACAAGGCGAGCATGGAAATCCCGTCGCCTGCCGCTGGCGTGGTGGAAAGCGTTTCCATCAAGCTCGATGACGAAGTCGGCACCGGCGACCTGATCCTCAAGTTGAAAGTCAAAGGCGCCGCCCCGGCTGCACCTGTTGCTGCAACCGCACCTGCCGCTGCCGCTCCGAGCGCACCTGCTCCGGCCGCTGCTGCTCCTGCTGCCGCTGCACCTGTTGCCGCTCCAGCCGCCGCACCTGCCAAGCCAGGCGCGAAAGTTCACGCCGGTCCTGCCGTGCGTCAACTGGCCCGCGAATTCGGTGTCGAGCTGAGCGCCGTTGGCGCCAGCGGTCCGCATGGTCGCATCCTGAAAGAAGACGTGCAGGTTTACGTCAAAGCCATGATGCAGAAGGCCAAGGAAGCACCGGCCGCTGCTGCTGGCGCAACCGGTGGCGCGGGCATTCCGCCGATTCCGGTCGTGGACTTCAGCCGCTTCGGTGAAATCGAAGAAGTGCCGATGACCCGCCTGATGCAGGTCGGCGCTGCCAACCTGCACCGCAGCTGGCTGAACGTGCCGCACGTGACGCAATTCGACTCGGCGGACATCACCGAACTCGAAGCGTTCCGTGTTGCCCAGAAAGCCGTTGCAGAGAAGGCCGGCGTCAAGCTGACCGTCCTGCCATTGCTGCTCAAGTCCTGCGCACACCTGCTCAAGGAACTGCCGGACTTCAACAGCTCGCTGGCACCAAGCGGCAAAGCGATCATCCGCAAGAAATACGTGAACATCGGCTTCGCCGTCGACACCCCGGATGGCCTGCTGGTACCGGTCATCAAGAACGTCGACCAGAAGAGCCTGCTGCAACTGGCGGCCGAAGCGGCTTCCCTGGCTGAAAAAGCCCGGACCAAGAAGCTTTCGTCGGATGAGATGCAAGGCGCCTGCTTCACCATTTCCAGCCTCGGCCACATTGGCGGCACCGGCTTCACGCCGATCGTCAACGCGCCGGAAGTGGCGATCCTCGGCGTTTCCAAGGCAACCATCCAGCCAGTCTGGGACGGCAAAGCCTTCCAGCCGAAACTGATGCTGCCACTGTCGCTGTCCTACGATCACCGCGTGATCAACGGCGCCGCTGCCGCACGCTTCACCAAGCGTCTGAGCGATCTGCTGGGCGACATCCGCACCATGCTCCTGTAATACCGACCGGCCCTCCTTCACCGGAGGGCCGATCGCGTTCCACGTTTCCGAGCGCCACGCTCGTACCTCAACCCCGCCAATTTGGCGGGGCTTTTTTTTGCCTGAAGTTTATGTTTAAAACGCCTTCCTACATTTGTGGCTGATATCGCCCACAACTCGAATCCATTTCTGCCAGGCATTTATTCAGGCCAAATAATTAGTCTTGATTGCATGCTCTATTACATCCAAAACAACCAACCACCTGATTAACTGCCAACGAATGGACTCGATCATGCTCAAACCAACTGTCGGCCCGATTATCGGCCATACAACAACTGATCACGCGCGTATTTTTGTGCGCGGAGAAGCAAAAAAAGATGACCACGTATATGCCGGCATTCGTTATCGAAGATCCGGACATGAACAATGGCTCAAAACCAACTTCGCAAGGCTGACAAACCTGCAAGATATGTCCGATGTCATTGTTCTCGATAACCTGGCGGCCGATACCGAATACGAATACCAGGCCGGCTGGTTCAGCACCACGAGCACCGGGCACAGCCTGGATTCGTTGCAGGAACTGCCGCTGCAATGGCCGCAGGAACTCTTTCGCTTGCGCACCCGATCCAGCACTCCCGGCACGCCACGCGCCTACTTCGTCGGCTCATGTCGCTACTTGCGGATGACCGCCGGTATTGCGTCGGCGCCGCACTTGGGCGACCGAATATTTGCCTCGATTACAACATTGGCGCAACAAGCCGACCCACCGGTCAGCGCAATGCTGATGACCGGAGATCAGATCTATGTCGACGACTTGAATTTTTTCGCGCCTGACCGCGAATACCAGCAAATACTCGCGAAATACCGTGCGGCTTTCGCTCAACCGCATATTTCCAGGTTAATGGCCAACTTATCCACTTACATGATCCTCGACGATCACGAAATCGAAGATAACTGGCCAGACAAGAAAAGATCAGGCGATGATGTTCTATATAAAAACGCCATCACTGCCTATGAGTTATATCAAGCCAGCCACAGCCCGGCATTTGAATTACTTGACGATGGCCGGATCAGCCGGCGCCCGAAGCACTATTGGTATCAATTCACCGATGGCGATATCGAATGGTTCGTTACCGATAGCCGCACCCGACGCAATCTGTCCGCCGATGATCGACGCATCCTTGATACTGAACAGGAAAATGCCTTGTGCCAGTGGCTGATCCACAGCTGCGCCCGGGTCAAGCTAGTGGTCACCAGTGTGATGTTCTTTCCGGACGCCAAACACAACGGGGATGACGCCTGGGGCGGATTTGCCGGACAACGGCTGCGGTTGCTGGAGACCATTCGTTTGCACCGGCTGAAGAATGTCATTTTCGTTTCCGGCGACATCCACGCCTCCTTGACCAGCCGACTGACCCACAGCGAAGACCCCGACTTCGAGGTGCACACCATTGTGTCGTCGCCATTGTTCAACAGCAAACTGATGCCCTATGCCAGTCAATCCAGCTTTATCCTCGACCGGCCGCTGGAAAGAAACGCCGCGGGCGAATTTCGGCAAGAATTAACCAGTAAAGTCATCAGTCAGGACAATTTCGCGCACGTGGTCATCGATACGGATCGCATTCAGGTCAATTACCACGACCGGGATGGCCAGCTGCTGCAATCGACAGGCATCAAATTGCGTTGATGGCAAAAAAACACAGCCTTCGGGACGGCCTCGAAGGCTGCGACCTGATCAATAGCAATACTTTTTGCCGAAACTGCAGAAATCTTCGCTCCTGCCGACATATTCTTATAGCACTTGGCCTTCATCTCTCTTGTCAGTCGGTGCCGCAATGATGCAACCTTGCCGCAGGCAACAGTAAAGAGGGCGAGAGCCCGGCGCGTTCAGCATATTCGAAGCGAGTTTCCCTCCATGAAAAGCCAACCCGATGCCGCCAGCCGTATGGTGGCCGAGGTAGTGACGCAGTTGCCTGTGCCCTCGCGGCTCGGCATGCTGCGTTTCGAACGGCTTAATGAACCCAGCTGGGCGCTGCTGTTTCTCGACCCCAATTGTGAACGCCAGTTCGGCCTGCCGGCCACGGAGCTATGTGCCTTGGTCGGCTCGCCCTACGCCAGCCTGATGGAGCCGGAAGCGCGCTATCAACTGCACGATGCGATCCAGCAGCAACTGACTGAAGGCACGCATTACCTGATTCGCTACACCCTGCATACCGCCTCGGGCTCCCTGAGCCTGCTGGAAATGGGCGAAGCCTACAAACAACACAATCGACACCTGTTGCGCGGCTACCTGCTGGTCATTGACGGCCTGTTCGAGAATGACCCGCTGCAACCGGCCCTGGACCTGGAAACCCAGAACTCGCGCCTGCAAATCGCCCTGGAGCTCAATCAACGTGCACAGCAGGAGCAACTGCTGCACCTGGACCGGGCGCGTGCCCAACAGGACCTGATCCTGCTACTCACCCGTCAACGCTACAGCAGCAACAATTCCTTGCAGGAAGCGGCCGAGCTCATCACCCGTAGCGCCTGCGACATTTACCAGATCGACTGCGCCAGCCTGTGGCACCTCGATGGTTCGAAGCTGGTGCCGATCTCGGCCTATCACCGCACGAGTCAGGAGTACCTGCTGCCGCAGCCGATCGACGTCAGTGTTTTTCCTGATTACCTGGACGCCTTGCACACAGGTCGCGCCATCGACGCCCATAACGCCATGCGTGACCCGCGCACCCGGGAGATGGCTGAAAGCCTGCGTCCGCGCGACGTCAATGCAATGCTCGACGCCAGCATCCGCGTGGATGGCCAGGTCGTCGGCGTTTTGTGCCTGGAGCAGACCGGCGCGACACGCGCCTGGCAGTCGGATGAAATCGCCTTCGCCGGGGAACTGGCGGACCAGTTCGCCCAGGTCATCAGCAACCACAACCGGCGGGCCGCCACCAGCGCCCTGCACCTGTTTCAGCGCGCCGTCGAACAGAGTGCCAACGCCTTTCTGCTGGTCAATTGCGACGGCGTGGTGGAATACGTAAACCCGAGCTTCACCGCAATCACCCAGTACTCCACCGAAGAAGTGCACGGCCAGCGCCTGTCGGAACTGCCGGCCCTGGAAAACCTCAGCGAGCTGCTGTTCGACGCGCCTTCGGCGTTGGCCAAGAGCAATAGTTGGCAGGGTGAATTCAAGAGCCGCCGAAAAAACCTCGAACCCTACTGGGGCCAGCTGTCGATATCCAAGGTTTACGGCGACAACCGCGAGCTGACCCACTACATCGGCATCTACGAAGACATCACCCAGACCAAGCTCGCTCAGCAGCGTATCGAGCGACTGGCCTACACCGACAACCTGACCAATCTTGGCAACCGTCCGGCATTCATCCGCAACCTCGATGAACGTTTCGCCCGAGACAGCGATACGCCGATCAGCCTGTTGCTGGTGGACATCGACAACTTCAAGCGCATCAACGACAGCCTCGGCCACCAGACCGGCGACAAGCTGCTGATCAGCCTGGCCCGGCGCCTGCGCAACAGCTTGGTCCCGAGCGGCAGCCTGGCACGCTTCGCCAGTAACGAATTCGCCGTGTTGCTGGACAACAGCGACCTCACGGTGGGCCAGCAAGTGGCCAACCAGCTGCTGGCGACTCTCGACAAACCGATGTTCGTCGACAACCAGTTGATCAGCGTCACCGGCTCCGTGGGCCTGGCCTGTGCGCCTCTGCACGGGCGCGACCCGCAAACCCTGATGCGCAACGCCGGGCTGGCGCTGCACAAGGCCAAGGCCAACGGCAAACACCAGGTGCAAGTGTTCACCGAAGCGCTGAACGCCGAAGCCAGCTACAAGCTGTTCGTCGAAAACAACCTGCGCCGCGCCCTGACCCAGAACGAACTCGACGTGTTCTACCAGCCCAAGCTCTGCCTGCGCAGCGGTCGACTGCTGGGCATGGAAGCATTGCTGCGCTGGGATCATCCGGAAAAGGGCATGATCCGCCCGGATCAGTTCATCAGCGTCGCCGAAGAAACCGGCTTGATCATTCCCATCGGCAAATGGATCGCCCGCCAGGCCTGTCGCATGAGCAAAGCGTTGACCGCGGTCGGCCTGGGCAACCTGCAAGTGGCGATCAACCTGTCGCCCAAGCAGTTCTCGGATCCCGACCTGGTGGCCTCCATCGCCACCATTCTCAAGGAAGAAGCGCTGCCGGCCCATCTGCTGGAGCTGGAGCTGACCGAAGGCCTGCTGCTGGAAGCCACCGAAGACACCCACCTGCAGCTCGACCAGCTCAAGCGCCTGGGCCTGACCCTGGCCATGGACGACTTCGGCACCGGCTACTCGTCGCTCAGTTACTTGAAAAAATTCCCCATCGACATCATTAAGATCGATCGAAGCTTCATCCACGAAATCCCGGACAACCAGGACGACATGGAAATCACCTCCGCGGTGATCGCCATGGCCCACAACCTGAAACTCAAGGTCGTGGCTGAAGGCGTCGAAACAGCCGAGCAGTTGTCGTTCCTGCGCCGTCACCGCTGCGACGTCGGCCAGGGCTACCTGTTCGACCGTCCGATCCCGGGCAACGAGCTGATCGAAAAGCTCAAACGCTACCCGCGTGGCCCAATCGCCTGACAGCGATCCAACTCTCGGGCAAACTGCTTGTCTGACTCATTATCCTGACTGAGAGGACTGATCATGGTTCTGCGCTCGGAAATTCTGGTGAACAAAAACGTGCTCCCTACTAAAGAACAAGCTCTGCCTGGCCGTGAAACCGCGATGACCCTGCCTGAAAAGCACTTTGTGTTCAAAGACACCCCCTTGCTCGGCCCGTTCTTCGAAGATGTCGACTTTGCGATCTTCGGCCTGGGCTGTTTCTGGGGTGCGGAACGCCGTTTCTGGCAGCGTGAAGGCGTGGTCAGCACCGTGGTCGGCTACGCTGGCGGTTTCACGCCGAACCCGACCTACGAAGAAGTCTGCTCGGGCCTGACCGGCCACTCCGAAGTGGTACTGGTGGTGTATGACAAGGCCAAGGTCAGCTACGAAGAACTGCTGAAGATGTTCTGGGAACTGCACAACCCGACCCAGGGCATGCGCCAGGGCAATGACATCGGCACCCAATACCGTTCGGTGATCTACGCCACCACACCTGAACAACTGGATGCAGCGCTCAAGAGCAAAGAAGCCTATCAGACTGAACTGTCCAAGGCCGGTCTCGGTGAAATCAGCACCGAAATCGACCAGGCCCCGACGGTCTACTTTGCCGAGGCGTATCACCAGCAGTACCTGGCCAAGAATCCGGAAGGCTATTGCGGGATCGGCGGTACAGGCGTGACCTGCCCTATATAAGCAGAGACAAGCTGCAAGCCTCAAGCTGCAAGCTCTGTGCTCGCCGCTTTAACTTGCAGCTTGTAGCTTGAAACTTGCAGCTGCTACTCAGCAATCAACCAATCCATCCGCCACCCGCCCTGGGTCTGCCCAAGCTTCTCGGACAGCCACGGCAGCAGCTCACGCAATTCTTCCTCCAGCCCCCACGGCGGATTGGCAATCGCCAGCCCGGAACCGTTCAGGCTGTTCGGCGTATCCAGCGGATGCACCAACAACTCCACGCGCAACAACTTCGGCGCACCGGTGCCGGCCAGGTCCTGGTAGAAACGACGCAGCGCGCGCTGATCCTTCACCGGGTACCAGATCGCCGCCACAGTCTGGCGCATCCGGCCGATCGCCTCTTTCATCGACAACGCGCAGCGCTGCATCTCGTCGAGCTTTTCGAACGGCGGATCGATCAGCATCACCGCACGCTTCTCCGGCACCGGAAGCAAGGCCCGGGACACATGCCAGCCTTCGCCCAGGTGCACCTTGACCCGACGATCGCCGGCCATGTTCTCCTTGAGCAGCAAGCCATCCTCGGGATGCTTCTCATTGATCAGCACCCGGTCCTGCGGCCGGGTCAGGCGCCGCGCCAGCTCCGGCGACCCCGGGTAATAGCGCAATTGGCCATCCGGGTTCATCTCGTGCAGCACCTGCATGTAACCGGCGGTCAGGATCGGCAGATCCGGCTGATCCCACAAACGCGCAATACCTTCCAGGTACTCACCGGTACGGCTGGCCTGGTCACCCTGAAGGTCGTACAGACCGATGCCGGCGTGGGTGTCGAGATAGGCAAACGGCTGCTCCTTGCGCGACATCAGGGCGATGAGGCGGGTCAAGGTCAGGTGTTTGAACACATCGGCGTGATTGCCGGCATGGAAGGCGTGACGATAATTCATGGCTGCTCCTGCGAAGGCCGGGAAGTTTACCTTTTACCGGCCGGCAAGTCAGGGGTTGGTGGCTGAGCGGGCGATCCGGGGGGGAGCACAGCAGTGAACACGCAAAAAAATGGCCCGCTTCCAGAAAGAAGCGGGCCATTTTTCAATCAAGCCATCGGGTCAGAGCATGCGCTCACCCCCGATTACCTGTTCAGTCGATAATCACTCTCGGCAGCCGCAAAGCGCTGGAACATGCCAGCAGTCGGCGTGCCCATCTTGCTGACGAAGTAGATCGCCAGGCTGGCGAAGATGAAACCAGGGATGATTTCGTACAGGCCCAGCAGTTCGAAGTGTTTCCACACGATCACGGTGATCGCGCCGACCAGGATGCCGGCCAGTGCGCCATTGCGGGTCATGTCTTTCCAGATCACGGAGATCAGTACGACCGGACCGAATGCGGCACCGAAACCGGCCCAGGCATAGCTCACCAGACCCAGTACACGGTTTTCCGGGTTAGCGGCCATCGCGATGGCGATCAGCGCAACCAACAGCACCATGGCGCGACCGACCCAGACGAGTTCAACCTGGGAAGCGGATTTACGCAGGAAGGTCTTGTAGAAGTCTTCGGTCAGCGCGCTCGAGCACACCAGCAACTGGCAGCTCAGGGTGCTCATCACCGCAGCCAGAATGGCCGACAGCAGGATACCCGCGACCCATGGGTTGAACAGGATCTTGGCCAGTTCGATGAACACACGCTCGTGGTTCTCGGAGACCGCGCCCGCCACGTCCGGGTGTGCCGAGAAGTAGGCGATACCGAAGAAGCCCACGGCTACGGTGCCGCCCAGGCACAGGATCATCCAGGTCATGGAGATGCGACGGGCACTGGCGATCGATTTAACCGAATCGGCGGCCATGAAACGCGCCAGGATGTGCGGCTGGCCGAAGTAGCCCAGGCCCCAGCCCATCAGCGAGATGATGCCGATGAACGTGGTGCCCTTGAGCATGTCGAAGTTGCTTGGATCTTGCGCTTCGATGGCCAGGAAAGTGGTGTCGACGCCGCCAGTGGCCAGCAGCACGATGATCGGCGTCAGGATCAACGCGAAGATCATCAGGGTGGCTTGTACGGTATCGGTCCAGCTCACGGCCAGGAATCCGCCGATAAAGGTGTAGGCAATCGTCGCCGCGGCACCGGCCCACAGTGCCGACTCGTAGGACATGCCGAAGGTGCTTTCGAACAGTCGGGCACCGGCCACGATGCCGGAAGCGCAGTAGATGGTGAAGAACACCAGGATCACGACGGCGGAGATGATCCGCAGCAGGCCGCTTTTGTCTTCGAAACGGCTGGCGAAGTAGTCCGGCAGGGTCAGTGCATCACCGTTGTGCTCGGTCTGCACGCGCAGACGGCCGGCGACGAACAGCCAGTTCAAGTAGGCGCCGACGATCAGGCCGATGGCGATCCAGCTTTCGGAAAGACCGGACATGTAGATAGCGCCGGGCAAGCCCATCAACAACCAGCCGCTCATGTCGGAAGCACCGGCGGACAGTGCGGTCACGACGCTGCCCAGGCTACGGCCGCCCAGAATGTAGTCGGAAAGGTTGTTGGTGGAGCGATAGGCCATCAAGCCGATCAGCACCATTGCTGCGATGTAGATCACGAACGTGATCAGGGTTGGATTGCTTACGCTCATTAAGTTACGCCCTGGCTTTGTTTTTATGTAGCAGCGGCTGGTGAACCGCTCGCAAACGGTGACGTTTGACAGACGATCCGGGGTCCCGCGCGTTTATGACTGATGTTTCCCCAGGAAAGCCATCAGCCGGCACACCAGACGTTCCGTCAGGTTGCACCTTGGGGCGCGAATGCTATTCAACAACACAAATAAGGTGCAACCCATTTCTGGAGAATTAGTTGCACCCAATCGAAAAAACATTGTAAAGCGATGTTTTTGCTCCTTTTCGGAGCAAGAAGCTTCGCCATCCCAACCAAAAAGCACCAAGCAGATGCCGCACCGGCGTACCAGAATTTATTTCCTGACGAGCTGCCGAATATTCCGACAAAAAAAGGGTTGCACCCGGTTGCACCTCGTCAATCGCACGGCTAATCTTGCCGCCAGCTGATGCCACGCGGTCGTGGCAAACATGAGGATAAAAACATGGCTACCACCACCCTCGGGGTCAAACTTGACGACCCGACCCGCGAACGCCTCAAGGCCGCCGCGACTTCGATTGATCGCACGCCGCACTGGCTGATCAAGCAGGCAATCTTCAATTACCTGGAAAAACTCGAGGGTGGTGCAACCCTGACCGAGCTGAGCGGTTTGACCAAGGATTCCGACGACTCCGTCGACGCGCCTCTGGATCACGCCCACCAGTGCTTCCTCGAATTCGCCGAAAGCATCCTGCCGCAATCGGTACTGCGCGCCTCGATCACCGCCGCTTACCGTCGCCCTGAGCCGGAAGTCGTGCCGATGCTGATTGAGCAGGCACGCCTGCCGGCACCAATGGCCGAAGCAACCAACAAACTCGCCGCTTCGATTGCCGAAAAACTGCGCAACCAGAAGAGCGCTGGTGGCCGTGCAGGTATCGTTCAGGGCCTGCTGCAGGAATTCTCCCTGTCGTCCCAGGAAGGCGTGGCACTGATGTGCCTGGCCGAAGCGCTGCTGCGTATCCCGGACAAAGGCACCCGCGACGCGCTGATCCGCGACAAGATCAGCACCGGCAACTGGCAGCCGCACCTGGGTAACAGCCCGTCGCTGTTCGTCAACGCCGCCACCTGGGGCCTGTTGCTGACTGGCAAGCTGGTGTCCACGCACAATGAAGCCGGCCTGACTTCGTCCCTGAGCCGCATCATCGGCAAGAGCGGCGAGCCGATGATCCGCAAGGGCGTCGACATGGCCATGCGCCTGATGGGCGAACAGTTCGTGACCGGCGAAACCATCGCCGAAGCCCTGGCCAACGCGAGCAAATTCGAAGCCAAGGGCTTCCGCTATTCCTACGACATGCTGGGTGAAGCCGCACTCACCGAGCACGACGCACAGAAGTACCTGGCCTCGTACGAACAAGCCATCCACTCGATCGGCAAAGCCTCCCACGGTCGCGGGATTTATGAAGGCCCGGGCATTTCGATCAAGCTGTCCGCCCTGCATCCGCGCTACAGCCGCGCGCAGTACGAGCGCGTGATGGACGAGCTGTACCCGCGCCTGCTGTCGCTGACCCTGCTGGCCAAGCAATACGACATCGGCCTGAACATCGACGCCGAAGAAGCCGACCGCCTCGAGCTGTCGCTGGACCTGCTCGAGCGCCTGTGCTTCGAGCCGCAACTGACGGGCTGGAACGGCATCGGTTTCGTCATCCAGGCCTACCAGAAGCGTTGCCCGTACGTGATCGACTACGTGATCGACCTGGCTCGCCGCAGCCGTCATCGCCTGATGATCCGCCTGGTGAAAGGCGCGTACTGGGACAGCGAAATCAAGCGCGCCCAGGTCGAAGGCCTGGAGGGCTACCCGGTCTACACCCGCAAGGTGTACACCGACGTTTCCTACATCGCTTGCGCGCGCAAGCTGCTGTCGGTGCCGGAAGTCATCTACCCGCAGTTCGCCACGCACAACGCCCACACTCTGTCGGCCATTTATCACATCGCCGGTCAGAACTACTACCCAGGCCAGTACGAGTTCCAGTGCCTGCACGGCATGGGTGAACCGCTGTACGAACAGGTTGTAGGCAAAGTTTCCGAAGGCAAGCTGAACCGTCCGTGCCGCGTGTACGCACCGGTCGGTACCCACGAAACCCTGCTGGCTTACCTGGTACGCCGCCTGCTGGAAAACGGTGCAAACACCTCGTTCGTCAACCGCATCGCCGACCAGTCGATTTCGATTCAGGAACTGGTGGCCGACCCGGTAGCCAGCATCGAGCAAATGGCGACCGTGGAAGGTGGTTTTGGCCTGCCGCACCCGCGCATTCCACTGCCGCGTGACCTGTACGGCTCCGAGCGCGCCAACTCCAGCGGCATCGACATGGCCAACGAACATCGTTTGGCGTCCCTGTCCTGCGCGCTTCTCGCCACCGCGCACAACAACTGGAAAGCAGCGCCGATGCTCGGCTGCGCTTCCAGCAACGAAGCGCCAGCGCCTGTCCTGAACCCATCCGACCTGCGTGACGTGGTCGGCCACGTACAGGAAGCGACCGTCGAAGATGTCGACAATGCAATCCAGTGCGCGCTGAACGCTGCGCCTATCTGGCAGGCCACCCCGCCCGCCGAGCGCGCCGCGATCCTGGAACGCGCCGCCGACCTGATGGAAGCCGAGATCCAGCCGCTGATGGGCCTGCTGGCTCGCGAAGCCGGCAAGACCTTCGCCAACGCCATCGCCGAAGTGCGTGAAGCCGTGGACTTCCTGCGCTACTACGCCGTACAGGCACGCAACGATTTCAGCAACGACGCCCACCGCCCGCTGGGTCCAGTGGTGTGCATCAGCCCATGGAACTTCCCGCTGGCGATCTTCAGCGGTCAAGTGGCTGCGGCATTGGCCGCCGGTAACCCGGTATTGGCCAAGCCTGCGGAACAGACCCCGCTGGTCGCCGCCCAGGCCGTGCGCCTGCTGCTCGAAGCCGGGATCCCGGAAGGCGTGCTGCAATTGCTGCCGGGCCGTGGCGAAACCGTCGGTGCCGGCCTGGTCGGCGACGATCGCGTCAAAGGCGTTATGTTCACCGGCTCCACCGAAGTTGCTCGCTTGCTGCAACGCAACATTGCCGGCCGCCTGGACAGCCAGGGCCGTCCTATCCCGCTGATCGCCGAAACCGGTGGCCAGAACGCGATGATCGTTGACTCTTCGGCGCTGACCGAACAAGTGGTGATCGACGTGGTTTCCTCGGCTTTCGACAGCGCCGGTCAACGTTGCTCGGCCCTGCGCGTCTTGTGCCTGCAGGAAGATTCCGCCGACCGCGTCATCGAAATGCTCAAGGGCGCCATGTCTGAAAGCCGTCTCGGCAACCCTGAACGCCTGTCCGTGGACATCGGCCCGGTGATCGACGCTGAAGCCAAGGCTGGCATCGAGAAACACATCCAGGCCATGCGCGACAAAGGTCGCAGCGTGTACCAGGTGGCAATCGCCGACGCCGAAGAAGTCAAACGCGGCACCTTCGTGATGCCGACGCTGATCGAACTGGAAAGCTTCGACGAACTGCAGCGTGAAATCTTTGGTCCGGTGCTGCACGTGGTCCGCTACAAGCGCAAGGACATCGATCAACTGATCGGCCAGATCAACGCGTCCGGCTACGGCCTGACCCTGGGCGTACACACCCGCATCGACGAGACCATCGCCAAGGTGATCGACAACGTCAACGCCGGTAACGTCTACGTCAACCGCAACATCGTCGGCGCCGTGGTCGGTGTGCAGCCGTTCGGCGGCGAAGGCCTGTCGGGCACCGGCCCGAAGGCTGGTGGCCCGCTGTACCTGTACCGCCTGCTGTCGACCCGACCTACCGATGCGATCGAACAATCCTTCGCTCGCAGCGATGCTGCCGCAGCACTGGACGTTCGACTGCGCGATGCCATGAGCAAGCCGCTGACTGCCCTGAAAGCCTGGGCAGACAACCACAAGTTCGCCGACCTGAGCACCCTGTGCGTGCAGTTCGCAGCGCAGTCGCAAAGCGGCATCACCCGCGTACTGGCCGGCCCGACCGGCGAGCGCAACAGCTACGCGATCCTGCCGCGTGAGCACGTACTGTGCCTGGCGGAAGTCGAAGGCGACCTGTTGACTCAACTGGCAGCGGTATTGGCAGTCGGTGGTTCGGCGGTCTGGCCGGAGGGTGAACTGACCAAGGCACTGTTCGCACGCCTGCCGAAGGACATTCAGGCGCGCATCAAGCTGGTTTCCGACTGGAACAAGGACGAAGTGGTGTTTGATGCGGTTCTGCATCATGGCCATTCCGACCAGTTGCGCGCGGTGTGCCAGCAGGTTGCCAAGCGCGCCGGCGCCATCGTCGGCGTGCAGGGTCTGTCGCAAGGCGAAACCAACATTGCGCTGGAGCGTCTGGTGATCGAGCGTGCATTGAGCGTCAACACCGCTGCGGCGGGTGGTAATGCCAGCTTGATGACGATCGGCTAAACCGCAATACCTCCGGGCACCCACAAGGTGCCCGGTTTGCACAAATCCCCTGTGGGAGCGGGCTTGCTCGCGAAAGCGGTGTGTCAGTCGACATCAATGTTGAATGACCTGACGCCTTCGCGAGCAAGCCCGCTCCCACATTTGATTAGCGGTGCCCGCAACTCACCATCACGCTCATCAATCATCCTATACCTCCTCCATTCCCCCACCTTAGACTCGGCCCATTCCAACAAAAGGTAGGCCGCCATGTCCGAGACGTTGCTCAGTTCCCGCAATCTGGCTTTCGAGCTGTATGAAGTCCTTGATGCCGAGGGCCTGACCCAGCGCGAGCGTTTCGCCGAGCACAACCGCGAAACCTTCGATGCAGCCATCGGCACCGCCCGCAGCATTGCCGAGAAGTTCTTCGCCCCGCACAACCGCAAGGGCGACGAGAACGAACCGCGCTATGAAAACGGTCAAGCGATTCTGATTCCGGAAGTGAAGCCGGCGGTGGATGCCTTCCTCGAAGCCGGCTTCCTCAACGCCGCGCGCAGTTTCGACGCAGGCGGCATGCAACTTCCCACACTGCTTTCGCAGGCCTGCTTTTCGCACTTCCAGTCGGCCAACGCGGCGTCGACCTCCTATCCGTTCCTGACCATGGGCGCGGCGAACCTGATCGAAAGTTTCGGCACCGACGAGCAGAAGCGTCGCTTCCTGCAACCGATGATCGACGGCCGCTTCTTCGGCACCATGGCCCTGACCGAACCCCACGCGGGCTCGTCGCTGTCGGATATTCGTACCCGCGCCGAACCTGCGGCCGACGGCACTTATCGCCTCAAGGGCAACAAGATATTCATCTCCGGCGGCGATCATTCGCTGTCGGAAAACATCGTGCACATGGTGCTGGCCAAGCTGCCGGATGCACCGGCCGGGGTGAAGGGGATTTCGCTGTTCATCGTGCCCAAGTTCCTGGTCAACGACGACGGCAGCCTCGGCAAGCGCAACGATGTGCTGCTGGCCGGTCTGTTCCACAAGATGGGCTGGCGTGGCACCACGTCCACCGCGCTGAACTTCGGCGATAACGGCGAGTGCGTCGGCTATCTGGTGGGCAAGCCGCACCACGGCTTGAGTTACATGTTCCAGATGATGAACGAAGCGCGGATCGGCGTCGGCATGGGCGCGGTGATGCTCGGCTACGCCGGTTACCTGTATTCCCTGGAGTATGCCCGCGAACGCCCGCAAGGCCGCGTGCCGGACAGCAAGGACCCGAACACCGCACCGGTGGCGATCATTCAGCACGCCGACATCAAACGCATGCTGCTGACGCAAAAGGCCTATGTCGAAGGCGCTTTCGACCTCGGCCTTTACGCGGCGCGGCTGTTCGATGACACCACCACGCTTGCGACCGAAGCCGAGCGCAAGCAGGCCCATGAATTGCTGGACCTGCTGACGCCAATCGTCAAATCCTGGCCGTCGGAGTTCTGCCTGAAGGCCAACGAACTGGCGATCCAGATCCTCGGCGGTCACGGCTACACCCGTGAATACCCGGTGGAACAGTACTACCGCGACAACCGCCTGAACCCGATCCACGAAGGCACCCACGGCATTCAATCGCTGGACCTGCTGGGCCGCAAACTGGCGCAGAACGGTGGTGCGGGGCTCAAGCAACTGATCCGCCTGATCGCCGACACCGCCGAACGTGCCCAGGGGTTCGACTCACTGACACCGCTGCGCGAGCCGCTGGAGAAACTGGTGGCGCGCCTGCAAACCGTGACCATCGGCCTGTTGACCGACCTGGCACAGGGCAAGGTGAACTCCAGCCTGGCGAACTCGGCGTTGTACCTGAAGGTGTTCGGTCACACCGTCATTGGCTGGCGCTGGCTGGAGCAGGCTATTCGTGCCGAAGAAGGCTTGGCCAGGGGCAATGCGGCGGATGTCGGTTTCTATAAAGGCAAGCTGCAAGCGGCGCGCTACTTCCTGACCTGGGAAGTGCCGGGTTGCCACCATGAACTGACGATTCTTGAGACGCGGGATGATGTTTGCCTGGGCATGCAGGACGAGTGGTTCTGATCACGGATTTTATGGGGTTGCTGAAAACCAATCGCGAGTGTGTTCGCTCCTACAGGTAACATGAAACCCTGTAGGAGCGAGCAGGCTCGCGATGGGGTCAGCACTATCAACACATCAGCCCAGCTTGAACCCACCCATCTGCCGCGCCAGATCATCCGCCAACCGCTGCAATGTCTGGCAATCCTCACGGCAAGCCCTGACCTCCCCCGCTGTCGCCCGGGCCAGATCGGAAATACCCTGCACGTTACGGTTGATTTCTTCAGTCACCACCGATTGCTCTTCCGTGGCCGCCGCCACCTGATGGTTCATGTCGCTGATGCGCTCGACCTGTCCGGTAATGGCGGTCAACGAGGCTCCGGTGCGCTGGCTCGACGCGACCCCCGTACCCGTCGCGGCTTGACCGCTGTGCATCGATGAGACGGCGTTTTCCGCGCCCTGCTTGAGACTGCCAATCATCTGCTGGATCTCGTCTGTGGACGACTGCGTACGCCGTGCCAGGGTGCGCACTTCATCGGCGACCACCGCGAACCCGCGCCCCATCTCCCCGGCCCGTGCCGCTTCGATGGCGGCGTTGAGCGCCAGCAGGTTGGTCTGCTCGGAAATCCCGCGAATCACCGCCAGCACTTGATCGATGGACGCCACTTGATGGGCCAGTTCACCCACCGCGCTGGCGGCGACACCGATTTCGTCGGACATGCTTTCAATGTGACGGATCGAGCCACCGACCACTTCCCGCGCCTGCAAGGCCTCATCCCGAGCCGTTTGCGAGGCGACCGCCGCGTTGCCGGCGTTCTGGGCGATCTCCTGAACGGTCAGGCCCATTTCGTGAACCGCTGTGGCGACCATGTCGGTCATTTCCTGTTGGCGCCCGGAGCGCTCAGCGGTGTTATCCACAACCCTGGCCACTTGCCCCACGGCGGTACGCAAACGTTCGCTGGTGCTCAGCACTTCACCAATCATGTCGCGCTGACTGTCCAGGAACCGATTGAAACCGCGAGCCAGATCGCCCAGCTCATCGGCGCGACTGGAATCCAACCGTTGGGTCAAATCTCCACCACCGCTACCGATGGCAACCAGCGCCGCTGTTACCTGACGAATCGGTCGTACCAACCCACGAGCCAGCAACACCACCAGCAACAGGCACACAATCGCCACCGCCAGGCCGATGCCGCTGCTCATCCACATGGCGCGGCGGGCCTCGGCGTAGATCTGCGACTGCGGCACTTCGGCCACCAGGGTCCAGCCGAGATCGCGCAACGGTAGGCTCAAAGCGAGGAAGTCTTCGCCGTCACGGACAAAGCGGCTACTTGTGGCGGTTTTTTGACCAATGACCGCCTGCGCTGCCGATTCGCCAATCTGCTCGGTCAAGGTGCGCTTTCCGCTGAATTGCGCTTCAGGATGCACCTGGATCAAACCATCGGAACGCACGAGATAGAACTTGCCGCGCTCACCGAAGCTGAAGTCGTGGATCAACTCCGACAGCTCTTTCATGCTCAGGCCAAGCCCGGCAACGCCCACGACTTTACCGGCCTGTTCGACCTTGAGGTCAATGAAAAGCGCCAATTCTCCGGTGGCCGTGTCGTTGTCGATATTGAGGGTGCGCGGCTGGTTGCTGTCGAGAAACGCATAGAACCAGGCGTCTTTGGGATTGGAACGACTGAGGGTCCGGTCCAGGCCTTTTTCGGTGAAATAGTGGTTGGACGCAGTGCCGACAATCAGCGCGGTAAAGGCTTTGTGCTCGGCGCGGATGCCTTCTAGATAGGTCGTAAACGTGCCGGCCTGGGCACTGTCTTCACCCCCGGCAAGCCAGTCGCGCACCATGCTGTTGCTGGCAATGTCCTTGGCGGCGGTGAGGGGCTGGACGAGGATGCGCTCGATGTCGTTGCGCATCGCTTCGATGCTCGATGGCAAGGCTTGCTCGACCAGATAGCTCTGGGCGAGACGGTTGACCACCAGGGTATAAATGCCAACCACGATCACAATACTGACGAGCAGGGCCGTGCCCATACTCAGGATCAACTGCCATTGAATACTGCGTCGCCAGAATTGCATGGAACACCCCCAAAGAATAAGAGGCTGAAACACTGCAACAGCCGTGCCGATTGTATACAAACAAATCGACAATCTATTCTTTGGTTGTGCGCAAAGCCGATCAGGCCTGATTGATCGTCTTGGAGATCACTTCAACCGTGGCGCTGACTTGCTCTTGGTAACGGTCGAGTTCGAGCTTGTGCTGTTTCTGCATTTCAATCTGCTGGGAGCACAGATTCATCGCCGCCAGCACCAGCAGTCGGTCACCGATCAGCGTCGGGTATTTTCTTTTGGTTTCGGCCAGGGCTGCCTTCAACATCATCGCGGCGTCCAGCAGGGTCTGTTCCTCCCCGGCCGGTGCCTTGATCGAATAGTCCTCCCCCAGGATCGAGACGACTTTTACCCCCGCGGCGTTGTAACTCATGCGCTGACAGGACCTGCGCTGACGCGCTCAACCAGGGCCTGGATGCGAGCCGCCGTGGCGCCTTGCTTCTCTTCGTGCTCCATCAGGCTCAATTGCAGGCTTTCGTTTTCATCCTTGGCCTGGGCCAGTTCTGCAGTCAGGGTCTGGTTGGTGCCGAGCAACGTCTGGTTCTGTTGCACCAGGTCACTGACCAGTTGTTCCAATTGGCTTAGGGATGCTTCCAACATTTTGATTTTCCGGGCATTTTCAAAGGGCGCGTACGATAAAGAAAAGTCACCGTGGATGCCAGGGTTATACAGGCGCAAAGCCTTGATTCTGCTGACGGGCGACCTTCCTCGTGAGTTTTAAAGACTGTGATTGGCCGATCTGGTTCCTGCACTTCGTCGCCACAAGGTGCAACCGGCCAAAACACACCGACTCAAGACTTTCACTGGCTGCCCCCTGTAGGAGCGGGTGCCCGCTTGCGGCATGCTCGCGAAGAACTCAAGGACGACGCGTTGATTCAAGCAGCACGCGTTATCGTTGACGTCCATCGCGAGCATGCTCGCTCCTACAGGGAGGGGGCGGTAATCCAAAAGCTTTTTGACAGCTTCACATTTCAACAGGTTAGAATCGATGGCACGCAGACTGCATGGTCAGTTTGTGCCCGCCTTTCAGCTTTCTGGAGTACTGCCTTTGAATGCGACGACCATCAACAGCCTGTTCTTGATCGGCGCGTTGCTGGTAGGTGCGAGCATTCTGGTGAGCTCACTTTCGTCACGCCTCGGTATCCCGATCCTGGTGATCATCCTGGCCGTCGGCATGGCGGCCGGCGTCGATGGCGGCGGCATTATTTTCGACAACTACCCCACGGCTTATCTGGTCGGCAACCTCGCGCTGGCGGTGATCCTGCTCGACGGCGGCTTGCGCACCCGGGTGTCGAGTTTCCGCGTGGCGTTATGGCCGGCGCTGTCCCTCGCCACGGTCGGCGTGCTGATTACCACCGGATTGACCGGCATGGCGGCGGCATGGCTGTTCAACCTGAACCTGATCCAGGGCCTGCTGATCGGTGCCATTGTCGGCTCCACCGACGCTGCGGCGGTGTTCTCGCTATTGGGCGGCAAAGGCCTGAACGAACGGGTCACCGCCAGCCTTGAAATCGAATCCGGCAGCAACGACCCGATGGCGGTGTTCCTCACCGTCACCCTGATCGACATGCTCGCCAGCGGCCAGACCGGCCTGCACTGGAGCCTGCTGACCCACCTGATCCGCGAATTCGGCATTGGCGGCGTCATCGGCCTGGCCGGCGGCTGGCTGATGCTGCAACTGGTCAACCGAATCAACCTGGCCACCGGGCTGTATCCGATCCTGGTCATCGCCGGTGGCCTGGTGGTGTTTGCCCTGACCAACGCCCTGCATGGCAGTGGTTTCCTCGCTGTGTACCTGTGCGGCCTGGTGATCGGCAACCGTCCCGTGCGCAGCCGCCACGGCATCTTGCACATGCTCGACGGCATGGCCTGGCTGGCGCAGATCGGCATGTTCCTGGTGCTGGGGTTGCTGGTGACGCCTCACGACCTGCTGCCTATAGCCTTGCCGGCACTGGCACTGGCGCTGTGGATGATTCTGTTTGCCCGGCCATTGTCGGTGGTGGCTGGCCTGCTGCCGTTCAAAGCCTTCCATGGACGCGAGAAAGCGTTCATTTCATGGGTCGGCCTGCGCGGCGCGGTCCCGATCATTCTGGCGGTGTTCCCGTTGATGGCCGGCCTGCCCAACGCCCAGCTGTACTTCAACCTCGCGTTCTTTATCGTACTGGTGTCGCTGCTGGTCCAGGGCACGAGCCTGCCGTGGGTCGCCAAGCTGTTGAAGGTCACGGTGCCCCCGGAGCCTGCGCCCATTTCGCGTTCGGCCCTGGAAGTGCACGTCACGAGCGAGTGGGAACTGTTCGTTTATCGCCTCGGCGCGGAGAAATGGTGCATCGGTTCGCCCCTGCGCGAGCTGAAAATGCCCGAAGGCACTCGTATCGCGGCCCTGTTTCGAGGCCAGCAACTGCTCCATCCGTCGGGTAGTACGGTGCTCGAAGTCGATGATCTGCTGTGTGTCATCGGCCATGAACACAACCTGCCGGCCCTCGGAAAACTCTTCAGCCAGGCGCCACAACGGGGCCTCGATCTGCGCTTCTTCGGCGACTTCGTACTTGAAGGAGACGCCCAGCTGGCCGCGGTTGCGGCCCTGTACGGACTGAAGGTCGAAGGCATCGATCCGCAGATGTCCCTGGGCCAGTTCATTGCCCAGAAAGTTGGCGGCGCGCCGGTAGTGGGCGACCAGGTCGAATGGAACAGCACCATCTGGACCGTGGCGGTCATGGACGGGAACAAGATCGGCAAAGTGGGCGTCAGATTCCCCGAAGGAAGTCGCCCGGGTCCCGGTCTCTTCCTCTAAACTGCTTCCACTCTCACTTGCTTGACCGGTCTTTATGCCTAACCTGCGCTCTTTTTTCGCCATCGCCCTGTTGGGCTTGAGTCTCTCTGTCGGTACTGTCGGTACATTGCAAGCAGCCGAACCGCCCTCCAGCGAAGCCGTGCAGGCGAGCCTGGACAAGATCGCCGACCGCAAATTGCCGGAGGCCGATCAGAAGGCCCTGCAAACCGTCCTGCAAAACACACTGAGCCAGCTCAACAGCAAGCGTGATTACGAGCAGAAGCTGACCGATCTCAAGCAAACCTTGAGCTCTGCTCCCAAGCTGACGCTCGAGAACCAGCGCGAACTGACCCGCCTAAAGGCCAGCACCGTGGTGCCGGTGGCGCAGCGTTTCGCCAAAGAGCCGATCCAGCAGCTGGAGCAATTGCTCACCGAGCGCTCCACCCAGCAAAACGACCTGCAAAAAGCCCTGGCCGATGCCAACACCCTGATCATCACTGCCCAGACCCGCCCCGAGCGCGCCCAGGCGGAGATTTCCAGCAGCCAGACGCGCATTCAGCAGATCAATACCGTCCTCAAGAACGGCAAGGACGCCGGCAAGACCTTGAGCGCCGAGCAGCGCGACCTGCTCAATGCCGAGCTGGCAGCGCTGAACGCCCTGATCCCGCTGCGGCGCCAGGAACTGGCCGGCAATACTCAATTGCAAGACCTCGGCAACAGCCAGCATGACCTGCTGTCGGAGCGATCCGACCGCCTGGATCGGGAAATCCAGGAACTGCAAACCCTGATCAACCAGAAGCGTCTGGCGTTGTCCCAGGAAACCGTTACCCAGCAATCAATCGAAGCGCAGAAGGCTGGCGGCAGCAGCCTGCTGGCCACCGAAAGCGCGGCCAACCTGAAACTCTCGGACTACCTGCTCAAAAGTACCGACCGCCTCAACGAAGTCACCCAGCAAAACCTGCAGACCAAGCAACAACTGGACAGCCTGACCCAGAGCGACTCGGCCCTGGACGAGCAAATCAACGTGCTCAAAGGCAGCCTGCTGCTCTCGAAGATTCTCTATAAACAGAAACAGGCGTTGCCGCGCCTGCGGCTCGACCGCAACCTGGCCGACCAGATCGCCGACATTCGCCTGTATCAGTTCGAAGTCAGCCAGCAGCGGGAGTTGCTGAGCAATCCGACCACCTACGTCGACAACCTGCTGTCGACCCAGCCGCCCGAGCAAGTCACACCGCAACTGCGCAAAAGCCTGATGGAGCTGGCCACCACCCGCGCCGACCTGCTGGAGCGCCTCAATCGCGAACTGAGTGCGGTGCTCAATGAATCCATCACCCTGCAACTGAATCAGAAGCAGCTGCTCAGCACGGCGCAAAGCCTGCGGGCGACGCTCGATGAGCAGATGTTCTGGATTCCGAGCAACAAGCCGCTGGACCTGGAGTGGATTCACGGTGTGCCGGATCGCCTCCAGCGGCAACTCGATTCGCTGCCGGTACTGTCAAGCCTGAGCGAACTGGCCGACGGCCTGACCCAGCGACCGCTGCTGTTCCTGCCGCTCGCGCTGCTGATCGGCGCGCTGCTGTGGCGCCGCAAGCACCTGTACGCGCGACTGAACAAGGTTCACCAGGACATCGGCCACTTCAAACGCGATAGCCAGTGGCACACGCCGCAGGCCATCCTGGTCAATATTCTGCTGGCGATGCCGGTTTCCCTGGGCCTCGCATTGTGCGGGCTGGCCCTGCAAATCGACGCCCGCGGGCAGAACGCCAACATGGGCGCGGCACTGCTGCAAATGGCCGGGGCCTGGCTGGTGTTCTACACCGCCTACCGGATCCTCGCGCCGGGTGGCGTGGCAGAACTGCATTTCCGCTGGGAAAAGCCCCAGGTGGAGTTCTTGCGCAGATGGATCCGCCGCCTGGGCATCGTGGTGATGGCACTGGTGACCGTAGTAGCCGTTGCCGAGCTGCAACCGGCGGCGCTGGCCGATGATGTGATGGGCATGCCGGTGGTGCTCACCTGCTACGCCTTGATGACCCTGCTGCTCAGCCGCCTGCTCATCAGCAGCCCGACCCACGAGAACGCCTCGCTGTTCCGCAAGCTCGTGGGGATCCTGTTCACCGCCCTGCCCGTCGCGCTGTTCGTGGCGGTGTGCTTCGGTTACTACTACACCGCACTGAAGCTCACCGACCGCCTGATCAACACCCTGTACCTGCTGATGTTCTGGCTGGTGATCGAAGCCACCTTCGTGCGTGGCCTCAGCGTGGCGGCCCGGCGCCTGGCCTACCAGCGCGCTCTGGCCAAGCGACTGGCCGCCAAGGAGGCCGGCGACGGCGAAGCGGTGATCGAAGAACCGGCGATGGACATCGAGAAGGTCAACGAACAGTCCCTGCGCCTGATCCGCCTGGCCCTGCTCGGCGGCTTCATGGCGGCACTGTATTGGGTCTGGGCCGACCTGATCACAGTGTTCTCGTACCTGGACAACATCACCCTCTACGAATACACCAGCGGCACCGGCGCCAACATGAGCATGGTACCGATCAGCATCGGCGACATGCTCGGCGCACTGATCATCATCGGCATCACCGTTGCCCTGGCGCGCAACCTGCCGGGCTTGCTCGAAGTGTTCGTCCTGTCAAAGCTCAACCTGGCCCAGGGCAGCGCCTACGCCACCACCACGCTACTGTCGTACGTGATCGCCGGCGTCGGTTTCGTTTCGACGCTGTCGACCCTCGGCGTGAGCTGGGACAAGTTGCAATGGCTGGTGGCGGCACTGTCGGTCGGCCTCGGTTTCGGCATGCAGGAAATCTTCGCCAACTTCATTTCCGGCATCATGATCCTGTTCGAACGCCCGGTGCGGATCGGTGACACCATCACCATCGGCAACCTCTCGGGCACCGTAAGCAAGATTCGCATCCGTGCCACGACCATCACCGACTTCGACCGCAAGGACATCATCGTCCCGAACAAGACGTTCATTACCGGGCAACTGATCAACTGGTCGCTGACCGACACCATCACCCGGGTGACCCTCAAGCTCGGCGTCGACTACGGTTCGGACCTGGACCTGGTGAAGGAACTGCTGCTCAAGGCCGCGCGCGACAACCCGCGCGTATTGAAAGATCCGGAACCCCACGTGTACTTCCTGAACTTCGGCGAAAGCACCCTCGACCACGAGCTGCGCATGCACGTGCGCGACCTCGGCGACCGCAACCCGGTGCTCGATGAGGTCAACCGCTTCATCAACCGCGAGTTCAAGAAACAGCACATCAACATCTCGTTCCGGCAGATGGAGGTTTACCTCAAGAACCTGCACGGCCAGGAATACAAGATGGTGCCCATCGAGCCGGAAGCGAAGACCATCGTGCCAATCGTAGATGGCAAGCCGGGGCAAGAGCCGCCCGCCGCCAAACTCGACTAACCGGCCTTTCCCCAGCAGAATGCTCGGACATTCTGCTGGAGCCGGCCCTTGAAAGCCCTCGACGAACTCACTTTCGATAATCGCTTCGACCGCCTGGGCGATGCGTTTTCCGCCCATGTACTGCCCGAGCCCATCGATAATCCGCGCCTGGTCGTGGCCAGCCCCGCCGCCATGGCGCTGCTGGACCTCGACCCGGCCGTGGCCGAAAGCCCGGAGTTCGCCGAACTGTTCAGCGGCCACAAGCTATGGGCTGACGCGATTCCAAGGGCGATGGTCTATTCCGGGCATCAGTTCGGCTACTACAACCCGCAACTGGGCGACGGTCGCGGCCTGTTGCTGGGCGAGGTCTGCAACGCAGCCGGCGAACACTGGGACCTGCATCTCAAGGGCGCCGGCCAGACACCGTTTTCACGCATGGGCGACGGCCGCGCAGTACTGCGTTCATCGATCCGCGAATTCCTCGCCTCCGAAGCCCTGCACGCCCTGAACATCCCGACCACCCGCGCCCTGTGCGTGATCGGCTCCGACACACCGGTCTGGCGCGAAAAGCAGGAGCGTGCGGCCATGCTCCTGCGTCTGGCGCCAAGCCATGTGCGCTTCGGTCACTTCGAATACTTCTACTACACCAAGCGTCCGGAGCAGCAGAAAGAGCTGGGCGACCACGTGCTGGCCATGCATTTCCCGCAATGCCTGGAACAACCGGAACCGTACCTGGCGATGTTCCGTGAAGTGGTCGAGCGCAATGCCGAACTGATCGCCAAATGGCAGGCCTACGGCTTCTGCCACGGGGTGATGAACACCGACAACATGTCGATTCTCGGCATCACCTTCGATTTTGGCCCATTCGCCTTCCTCGACGACTTTGACGCCAACTTCATCTGCAACCACTCCGACGACCAGGGCCGTTACTCTTTCAGCAATCAGGTGCCGATTGGCCAGTGGAACCTCAGCGCGCTCGCGCAGGCCCTGACGCCGTTCATCAGCGTCGATGCTCTGCGCGAAACCCTTGGTCTGTACCTGCCGCTGTTCCAGGCCCATTACCTGGACCTGATGCGCCGCCGCCTCGGCCTCACCACGGCCGAAGACGATGACCAGACACTGGTGGAGAACCTGCTGCAACTGATGCAGAACAGCGGCGTCGATTACAGCCTGTTTTTCCGTCGCCTGGGTGATGAAACATCAGAACAGGCCATCACCCGCCTGCGTGATGACTTCGTCGACCTCAAGGGCTTCGATGCCTGGGGCGAACGCTACGTTGCCCGGGTAGCCCGTGAAGGCACCCACGATCAGGAGCAGCGCCGCCAGCGGATGCACGCGGTCAACCCGCTGTACGTCCTGCGCAACTACCTGGCGCAAAAGGCCATCGATGCGGCTGAAAGCGGCGACTACGCGGAAGTCCGCCGACTGCACGCGGTGCTGTGCAATCCGTTCGAGGAACAACCGGGGATGGAAAGCTACGCCGAAAGGCCGCCGGAATGGGGCAAGCATCTGGAGATCAGTTGTTCGTCGTGAGTTGATGCACGATTGAAAATCCGGGCGGGTGGCTCCAGATAGAGACTACCCGCTTCTTACTGGACCAGCCGTCATGACCGACCCACTCCTCATCCCCTGCCCCCACTGCAATGGCCTCAACCGCATTCCCGCCGAGCGCCTCGCCGACCATCCAAAATGCGGACGCTGCAAGGCCGAAGTCCTGCTGAGCAAACCGTTTGAATTGAAGCAAGGCGACTACGCCAGCCAGATCAAGGGCGATCTGCCGCTGCTGGTGGACGTCTGGGCGGACTGGTGCGGGCCGTGCAAGTCGTTTGCACCGGTGTTCGAGCAGGCCGCCGGGCAACTGGAAGGCAAGTGTCGGTTGGCGAAGCTGGACAGCGAGGCGAACCAGCAACTGTCGGCGCAATTGGGGATTCGCTCGATTCCGAGCCTGATCCTGTTCAAGAACGGCCGGGAGGTTGCACGGCAGAGCGGGGCTTTCCCATTGCCGCAACTGATGAGCTGGTTGCGTAGCCAGGGCATCTGAAACAACACAAAACAAATGTGGGAGCGGGCTTGCTCGCGAAGGCGTCGTATCAGTCAACATAGATGTTGAATGTAACGGCCTCTTCGCGAGCAAGCCCGCTCCCACATTTGTTTTGGTTGTCCGCCCGGTTCAGGCGTTTTCCAGCAGGTTGTGCAACTCGACAAACTGCTGCGTCAGCTTGTGCCGTGGGTCGAGGTGGATCAGCGGTGTATTGGCCTGGTGGGATTCGCGCATGCGTACCGAGCTGGCCAGGTACACCGGCAACACCGGCAGGCCTTCGGCAATCAGTTCGTCGAGCATTTGCTGGGGCAGGCTGGCGCGGGCCTGGAACTGGTTGACGACGATGCCTTCGACTTCCAGGCCCTCGTTATGGTCGTCCTTCAACTCTTCGATTTCCGCCATCAGACCGTACAGTGCCTGGCGGGAAAAGCTGTCGCAGTCGAAAGGGATCAACACGCGATCGGCGGCAATCAACGCCGATACGGCATAGAAGTTCAGCGCTGGCGGCGTATCGAGGTAGATCCTGTCGTAGTCTTCGCTCAGTTCCTCCAGCAACTTACGCAGCTTGTTGATCTTGTGCTTGGCTTCAAGCTTTGGCTGCAAGTCCGCCAGTTCGGCGGTGGCGGTAATGACATGGAGGTTGTCGAACGGGGTTTCGTAGATGTCGACCTGATTCTTTTTCGAGAACGGCCCGGATGACAGCGTCTGCTTGAAAAAATCGGCGATACCCATCGGAATGTCGTTACCGGTAAGCCCCGTCAGGTACTGGGTGGAGTTGGCCTGAGCGTCGAGGTCCACCAGCAAGGTGCGAAAACCCTCGCTGGCACTGACCGCCGCCAGATTGCAGGCAATGCTGGACTTGCCAACGCCACCTTTCTGATTGAACACCACGCGCCGCATGTCAAAACCTCCGTGTATCAAAGAATGACCGAGTGTAGTGGTCCACGGCATTGCTTCGCTACCTTGTCGGCACAGGGACTACACAGTCAGTTACCTTCACTTGCTTGAAAAGCCCTGAACAGCCCAATGGTTTGACGCAGGAACCGACAGACGGAGCAGTGTTGGTGTGAATAATTACCAATTATTCAGTTTTTGTGGACCAGCCGCTTCATCTTGCTGAGCAAAATGTAACCAGCATTTGCTACGCGTTCCCGGCACCGGGATAATGCGCGCCACACGGCGCCAAACGCCACGCAGGGCGAGTTTCGGCTCTCGGCCACTCCCCCGTGTCAAGTAAGCCCGTGAGGGTGGGATGAATGTCTGTGATCAACTTCAACATCGCCCAATGGCGCGCCTGGGCCCCCGGGCTTGAGAGCGTGAACGATTGGCAGGCCTGGAGCCGACATCCGGTCGTGCTGCCGGACAGCGATGCCGCTCCCGACGTTTCCTTTCTGCCGGCCATGCAGCGCCGACGACTCAGCCGCCTGGCGCGGATGGCATTCAGTGTCGGCTGGCCATTGGCCGAAGGTCGGCAGGAGCTGCCATTGGTCTTTGTTTCCCGTCACGGCGAAACACCCCGCACCGTCGACATTCTCAGTGATCTGGCCGCCGATCAGCCGTTGTCGCCGACCCAGTTCAGCTTGTCCGTGCATAACGCCATTATTGGCCTGTGGTCGATCATGCGCGGTGAAACCAGCGAAATGACGGCCCTGGCTGCCGCTGGCGATGGCCTGGAACACGGCATGCTGGAAGCCACTGCGCTGTTGGCTGAAGGCGCTCGCGCGGTATTGCTGGTGGTCACCGAAGAGCAGCCGCCGGAGGCTTATTCAACCTGGATCGACGACGTGCCGTTCCCTTATGCCGTCGGCCTGCTGATCACTCCCGGTACCGACTGGCAGTTGTCCCTGAACAGGCACTCGGATGCGTTGTCCAAACCCCGCTGGCCACACGCGCTGAATCTGTTGCCCACGTTGCTCGGCCAGCAAACCACCTGCCAACATGCCTGGAAAAATCGTGTATGGACCTGGCGACGCAACCCGTGACAGAGAAAAACCGCGACGCCTATTACTGGCGCTTGCTGGCCACCGCCGCGAGCTTTGCCCTGTTCGGGTTGGGCGGGCTATGCCTGCGCCTGGTGATTTTCCCTGTACTGAACTGCCTGCCTGGCGACGCCCGGACCCATCGACTGCGGGCCAGGCAAACGGTCAGCCGTTGCTTCTGGATCTTTGTGCGCTTCATGGCCCGCACCGGGGTGCTGACCTACACCATTGATGGCGCGGAAAAACTCGGTCGTCCCGGGCAAATGATCATCGCCAATCACCCGTCGCTGATCGATGTGGTGTTTCTGATCGGCCTGGTGCGTCACGCCAACTGCGTGGTCAAGCAAAGCCTCTGGGAAAACCCCTTCACCCGTGGACCGCTGCGCTGCACCGAATACATCAGCAACGACGGCAGCATGGACATGCTCGACGCCGCTGCCGACGCACTGAAAGACGGTCAGACCCTGATCATATTCCCCGAAGGCACGCGCACCCGGCCCGGCCAGGCTCCGGCCTTTCATCGGGGTGGTGCGGCAATCGCCCTGCGGGGTGCGAAAATCCTCACCCCGGTCATTATCAAGGTCAGCCCGACCACATTGACCAAGGCCGAGCCCTGGTACCGCATCCCCAAGCGGCGCGTGCACTTCAGTTTCCGGGTCGGGGCCGACGTGGACCCACAGACTTTCGCCACGCAGGGGCCGGCTCCGCAAGCCTCGCGCAAGCTCAACGATTATTTGCATTCTTACTTCATCAAGGAGCTCGCCGAAGATGAGCGATCTGAACACCCATAGCCTGGTGCTGGAAATCAAAGAGCTGATCATCGACGCCCTGGGCCTCGAAGACATCAGCGCCGAAGACATCGGCAACGAGCAGACGCTGTTCGGCGAAGGCCTGGGCCTGGACTCGGTGGACGCCCTGGAACTGGGCCTGGCCATCCAGAAAAAGTACGGCATCAAAATCGATGCCGATGCCAAAGACACCCGTAATCACTTCAGCAACGTGGCGAGCCTTGCAGCGTTCGTCAGCGCAAAACAGGCAGCTTGAGACCGGACCATGCAAACTCGTGACGACATTTTCAACACCCTGCGCGATGCCCTGGTCGAGCTCTTCGAGCTGGACCCCGAGCGGGTGAGCCTGGAATCCAACCTGTATCAGGACCTGGAAATCGACAGCATCGACGCGGTCGACCTGATTGATCACATCAAACGCCAGACTGGCAAGAAAATCGCCGCCGAAGAGTTCAAATCGGTGCGTACCGTCAGTGACGTGGTCGAGGCGGTCTACCGTCTGGTTCAACCGGCCGCATGAATCGACTGATTGGCCTCGGCCTGCTGCTGGCGGGCCTGCTCTACCCCTTTGCGGTGTATTTCGGCATGGAGCACTTCGCCCCGTGGCAGTTCGGCCTGCTGCTGGGCAGCCTGTGGCTGGCCCGGGTGCTGACTGGTAAACGACGACCCGACAATTTGTGGATGGCCGCGGTGGCCATCGTTTTTTGCCTGTTGCTGGCGCTGTTCGACAACCCGGCACTGTTGCGCTGGTACCCGGTACTGATCAGCGTTTTCATGCTGGCGCTGTTTGGCGGGAGCCTGGTTTACGGCCAGCCGGTGGTTGAACGCCTGGCCCGTGTGCGTGAGCCGGACCTGCCGGACGAGGGCATTCGCTACACCCGCCAGGTGACCGTCGCCTGGAGCGTGTTTTTTCTGTGCAATGGTTTGTGTGCCGCCGCCCTGACGCTTTGGGCGCCGCTGAGCTGGTGGATGTTGTACACCGGCCTGATTTCCTACGGATTGATAGGCCTGATGTTTGCCATCGAGCTGCTCATACGGATACGGGTAAGAGGCCGTATATGAATTGGATAAAACTTGAGCAGCTGTTGCTCAAGGCCCGGCCGGAACGTGTCGTAGCGACCTCACCGGCATTGAGCCACGGGCAACTGTGCGAACAGGCCCTGTGCCTGGCCGCTGGCCTGCAAGCTCGCGGCGTGCGGCGCATTGCCGTGCACCTGGAAGATGCCGCCGACCTGGCGGTTGCACTGCTCGGTGCCTGGCGTGCCGGGATCAGCGTATTGCTGCCGTCCGACCTGCAGCCGCAGACCCGCCAGCGCTGGTCGAACGAAGTCGACCTGTGGCTGACCGATCAGCCCGACGATGCACACCTGAATGACTTCCAGCATCCGCCGCTCGACGCCGCCGCACTGGATCCGGATCGCTGCTTCCTGAGCCTGTGCACATCCGGCTCCAGCGGCGAACCCAAGCGCATCGAAAAGAGCCTGCGCCAGCTGATCAATGAAGTCGAAGCCCTGGAGACGTTATGGGGCGCTGATCTGGGCCCGGCGTGCATCATCGGCAGCGTTGCCACCCAGCACATCTACGGCCTGTTGTTCCGGGTGTTGTGGCCACTGTGCGCCGGGCGCCCGTTCGTACGTCGGCAACTGGCCTTTCCCGAAGACCTGCAACGCGCCAGCCGCCAGTACCCGGCCTTCGCCTGGGTCGCCAGCCCGGCGCTGCTCAAGCGCATGGGCGACAACCTCGACTGGCCTGCCTTGCGCTCCGTACGCCGAGTGTTTTCCTCCGGCGGCGCATTGCCAGTCGAGGCCGCACAGCGCCTGCATGAGCGGCTGGGCCAATGGCCGACGGAAATCTTCGGCAGTTCGGAAACCGGCGGCATCGCCTGGCGTCAGGGTGCTGAACTCTGGCGGCCCTTTGCCGATGTCACGCTGACTCAAGACAGTGAGGGTGCGCTGTTGATCGCTTCGCCCTACTTGCCTGTCGGTCACGTCGAACACACTGCCGATGCAGCGCGCATCGCCGTCGATGGTCGCTTCCAGTTGCTCGGGCGACTGGACCGGATCGTCAAACTGGAAGAAAAACGCATCTCGCTGCCGATGCTGGAACAGGCGCTGATGTCCCATGAATGGGTCGTCGAAGCGCGGCTCGGTGTCGTTCAGGAAAACCGCGCCTCCCTCGGAGCGTTGCTGGTGCTGAGCGAGGCCGGCTTGCATGTGCTGCGCAATCAGGGTCGACGCAACCTCACCGAGCAATTGCGCCAACACCTGAGCCAACACTGCGAAACCCTGGCCCTGCCAAGACGCTGGCGTCTGCTGCGACAACTGCCACTGAACACCCAGGGCAAACTGCCCCAGGCCGACGTCGACGCCCTGCTGCTGGCGCCGCGCCCCAAAGCCCCAGAGGTGCTGGAGCAAGTCGAAAGCAATGGCGAGTGGAGCCTGCAACTGGCCGTGCCACCGGACCTGGCCTACTTCAGCGGTCACTTCCCCACGGCGCCGGTATTGCCTGGCGTGGTGCAGGTGGAATGGGCGTTGAACCTGGGCCTGCACCTGATGAACCTGCCGAAAAAATTCGCCGGCATGGAAGTCTTGAAATTCCAGCAACTGGTGCGCCCGGGTGATGAAATCCAGCTGCACCTGCGCTTCGACCCGGCGCGCGGCAAATTGTATTTCGCCTATCGCAACGAAACCGCCACCTGCTCGAGCGGGCGGATATCGCTGGAGGCGGCAGATGCATAAGTTTGGAGAGTGCTGCGCACTCCTTCGCGAGCAAGTCGAATCGTCGCACCGCCGCTCCCACAGGGAAGCAGTGTCGTTCACAGATCCAGTGTGGGAGCGGGCTTGCTCGCGAAACAGACACCTCGGTCTTTCAGGTGTACGCCAACATGCATAGCCCCTGCGCCATCGTCCCGGTGTACAACCACGAAGACGCAATCACCACGGTGGTCGACGCGCTGATCGCCAGCAACCTGCCGTGCATTCTGGTGGACGATGCCAGCAGCACGCGCTGCGCCCGGGTGCTCGATCGCCTGGCGCAGCGTGAGATGGTCTACCTGATCCGCCTCGCCGAAAACCAGGGCAAGGGTGGCGCGGTCATGACCGGCTTGCGCGAAGCTTCGCGGCTGGGTTTCAGCCATGCCTTGCAGGTGGATGCCGACGGTCAGCACGATCTGCAGGATATCAAGCGCTTCATCGAACAATCGCGCCGCCACCCACGGGCGGTGATTTGCGGCTATCCGCTGTATGACGCCAGCGTGCCAAAAGGCCGTTTGTATGCACGCTACCTGACCCACGTCATGGTCTGGATCAATACCCTGTCGTTGCAGATCCGCGACTCCATGTGCGGCTTCCGCGTCTATCCGTTGCCCCCGGTGCTTGACCTGATCGAGTCAGCGAAAATCGGCAAGCGCATGGACTTCGACTCGGACATTCTGGTGCGCCTGGCCTGGCGCAATCAGCCGATGCAATGGCTGCAAACCAAAGTCCATTACCCACTGGACGGCGTTTCGCATTTTCGTATGTTCCACGACAACGTCCTGATTTCCAGCATGCACACGCGGCTGTTCTTCGGCATGTTGCTGCGTGCGCCAGTGATCCTCTGGCGGCGGTGGCGGGCATGAACGCGGACAGGCAGCACTGGGCCGACCGCGAAGAGCGCGGCAGTTTCTGGCTGATGAAACTCACCGCATTCGGCGCAAAAGTGCTGGGCCGTCGACTACTGAGCCCCGTGCTGTACGGCATCGTGTTGTACTTTTTCCTGTTCGGTCGCAGCGCCCGCCACAGTGCCTGGCAATACCAGCGACGCCTGGCCGACTGGAGCGGCCGCAGTGAATTGCGCCCGAGCCATTGGCGGGTATTCGGCCAATTCATGGCCTTCGCCGACTCCATGCTCGACAAGCTCGACGTGTGGAACGGCCGTCTGAGCATCGAGCAGATCGAAATCATCGACCCGGCGCTGCTGCGCGATCAATTGCGCGGGACACGCGGGCAGATGCTGGTGGGCGCGCACCTGGGCAATCTGGAAATCTGTCGTGCGCTGGCGGAGATCGGCGAAAAAGTCACGATGAACGTGCTGGTGCACACCAAGCACGCCGAACAGTTCAATCGCCTGCTGGGCGAAGCCGGCGCGACCAACCTCCGGTTGATTCAGGTCAGCGAACTCGACCCCGGGATCATGCTGCAATTGAGCGAACGCCTGGAGCGCGGCGAGTGGTTGGCGATTGCCGGCGATCGCGTGCCGCTGCATGGCGGGCGCAGCGTGACCGTGGACTTCCTCGGTCATCCGGCCAGGTTCCCCCAGGGCCCGTGGCTGCTGGCCGGGTTGTTGAAATGCCCGATCAACCTGCTGCTGTGCCTGAAAAAGCCCGACGGCGACTATCGACTGACCATAGAGCCCTTCGCTGATGCAATCGCCTGGAAACGCAGCGATCGCGAACAGGTCATTCATCAGTGGGCGTCCCGCTACGCTGAGCGCCTGAGTCACTATTGCCTCGAAGCGCCCCAACAATGGTTCAACTTTTACCCTTTCTGGAAGACCGATGACGACGCCAACGCTTGAGCCGGTAACCTTCGGCGAACGCCCTTTGCGCATTGAAGACGTGCTGGCACTGGCCAACCGCAAAGTGCCGACGCAGTTGCAAAGCGATCCCGCCTACCGCGAGCGCATCGCCAGGGGCGCGCGTTTTCTGGACTCCCTGCTGGACAAGGAAGGCGTGATCTACGGCGTCACCACCGGTTATGGCGACTCTTGCGTGGTCGCGGTGCCGCTGCATCACGTCGAGGCGCTGCCCCGTCACCTGTACACGTTTCACGGTTGTGGCTTAGGCAAACTGCTCGATGCCCAGGCCACCCGTGCGGTACTGGCCGCGCGCTTGCAGTCGTTGTGCCATGGCGTTTCCGGGGTGCGCGTAGAGTTGTTGGAGCGCCTGCAGGCGTTCCTTGAGCACGACATCCTGCCGCTGATTCCGGAAGAGGGCTCGGTGGGTGCCAGTGGTGATCTGACGCCGCTGTCGTACGTGGCCGCCACGCTGTCCGGCGAACGCGAAGTGATGTTCCGCGGCGAACGCCGCCAGGCCGCCGACGTGCACCGCGAACTTGGCTGGCAGCCACTGGTGTTGCGCCCCAAGGAAGCCCTGGCATTGATGAACGGCACCGCCGTGATGACCGGCCTGGCCTGCCTGGCATTCGCCCGCGCCGATTACCTGCTGCAACTGGCCACGCGCATCACCGCGCTCAATGTTGTCGCCCTGCAAGGCAACCCGGAACATTTCGACGAGCGCCTGTTCGCCGCCAAGCCACATCCGGGGCAGATGCAGGTCGCCGCGTGGCTGCGCAAGGATCTGGCCATCGATGCGCCGACCGCGCCGCTGCATCGCCTGCAGGATCGCTATTCCCTGCGCTGCGCGCCCCATGTGCTGGGCGTGCTGGCCGACAGCCTGAACTGGCTGCGCTCTTTCATCGAGATCGAGCTCAACAGCGCCAACGACAACCCGATCATCGATGCCGAAGCCGAACGCGTGCTGCACGGCGGGCACTTCTACGGCGGACACATCGCGTTCGCCATGGACAGCCTGAAAAACCTCGTGGCCAATGTCGCCGACCTGCTGGATCGGCAACTCGCGCTGCTGGTGGATGAGCGCTACAACCATGGCCTGCCGAGCAATCTGTCCGGCTCCACGGCTGACCGCGCCATGCTCAACCATGGCTTCAAGGCAGTGCAGATCGGCGCCAGTGCCTGGACCGCCGAAGCGCTGAAGAACACCCTGCCGGCCAGCGTCTTCTCGCGCTCCACCGAATGCCACAACCAGGACAAAGTCAGCATGGGCACCATCGCCGCCCGGGATGCGATCCGCGTACTGGAACTCACCGAGCAGGTGGCGGCCGCCACATTGCTGGCAGCCAATCAGGGTGTCTGGCTGCGATGCCAGGCTGAAGAGGCACGACCGCTGCCACCCGCTTTGGCTGCCATGCACGAAGCACTGGCCAAGGACTTCGCACCGGTCATCGAAGACCGTGCCCTGGAAGGCGAGTTGCGCCTGTGCCTGCAACGCATCGCCGAACAACACTGGAGGCTGCATGCGTAGCAAGGGATTCCTGCACACCGACACGGAAATCGTCGTACCGTTCTTTGACGTCGACAGCATGCACGTGGTCTGGCACGGCCATTACGTCAAATACCTGGAAGTGGCCCGCTGCGCGCTACTGGACAAGATCGGCCATAACTACACCGCGATGAACGAATCAGGCTATGCCTGGCCGGTGATCGACCTGCAATTGCGCTACGTGCGCGGCGCGGTTTTCGGCCAGACACTCAACGTGCGCGCCAACCTGGTGGAGTGGGAGAACCGCTTGAAGATCAACTACCTGATCAGCGACCTGCAAACCGGTGAACGCCTGACCCGGGCCCTGTCGGTGCAAGTCGCCGTCAACCTCGCCAGCCGCGAGATGCAACTGGCCTCGCCGAAAGTGTTCACCGAAGCCGTAGAGAGAGCTCTACGATGACTTTCCGCCCCTCCCACCCCCCTGTAGGAGCGAGCACGCTCGCGATGGTCGTCAACGATAACGCGGGAGATCAGACGCCCCGCGGTGTCCTTGCGTGCATCGCGAGCATGCTCGCTCCTACAGCCCGGCCCAAAGTGTTCACCGAAGCCGTAGGAGCGAGCACGCTCGCGATGGTCGTCAACGATAACGCGGGAGATCAGACGCCCCGCGGTGTCCTTGCGCGCATCGCGAGCATGCTCGCTCCTACAGTGTTATGCGTGTTACTGGGTATTCCTGGACTGGCCCATGCCTTCGACCTGCAACAGCTCAGCGATCAACTGGCCCGGCCCGAGGTGATCCACGGCAACTTCATCCAGGAAAAACACCTGCGTGCCCTGCCCCAGCCGCTGACCAGCAAGGGCACGTTCGTCCTGGCGAAGAACCACGGCCTGTTATGGCTGCTCAAATCGCCACTGCAACAGGACTATCGCATCACCGCCAAGGGCATTGCCCGGCGAGACGGCAGTGTCTGGCAGATGCTGCCGGGCAAAAGCGCCGGTGCCGAGCAGAACCGTTTGTTCCTGGCCGTGCTGCAAGGAGACAGCAGTGGCCTGCAACGGGACTTCGAGCTGTCCCTGAGCGGCGATGCGCAGAACTGGAAGCTCACGCTGGTACCGCGCTCGATGCTGCTCAAGCAGGTGTTCAGCCAGATCAACATTACCGGCGCAGAACTGGTGCACAGCATCGAACTGCTCGAAACCCAGGGCGACAGTACGTTGTTGCGCATGCAGGACAGCACCGGCGCGCAACCGTTGAGTGACACGGAGCAGCATGACTTTGCCGAGTGAACGGTGGTTGCCACGGCTGTTTCTGGTCCTGCTGCTGGCAGTGCTGGCGCTCGCCGGCTGGCAATGGCGTGATGGCGCGCCACTGTCGGCCAATCTCATGGAACTGGCACCCGGCACGACACCCGATGCCCTGGAACTGCGCGCCGAACAACGCATGCAAGAGCCACTGAATCGCGAAATGCTGGTGCTGGTCGGCCACACCGATCGCCAGCAGGCCGTCGCCATGGCGCAAACCCTCGGCGAACAATGGCAGGCCAGCGGATTGTTCGAAAAGGTCCAGTGGACCTTGCAAGCCGACTTGCCGGCGCTGCGCACGCAATTGCTGCACGGTCGCCTGGCGATGCTCCAGGCGACGGACCGACAACTGCTGATCGAGCACCCCGACACCTTTATCCAGCAGCGCGTGCAAGCGTTGTTCGACCCGTTCAACGGTTACAGCCTGGTGCCGAGCCAGGAGGACTGGCTGGGCCTGACCGGGCGCATCCAGAACAGCCAGCCACAACGCGGTTCGGTGCAACTGGACATCGGCAGCGGCGCCTTGGTCGCCGATGCCGATGGCAAGAGCTGGGTGCTGATGCGCGCGCGCACCACCGGCAACGCCTTCGACATGAATCTGCCGCTGCAAGTGGCCGACCTGCTCAAGCACAGCCGCGAAGAAGCCGCCCGTCGCGACGTGCAACTGCTCGCCGCCAGCGGCTTGCTGTACGCGGCCAACGGGCAACAACAAGCCAGCCGGGAAATCACCTGGGTCGGCGGCGGTGCCACCGTCGGGATCCTGTTGCTGCTGCTGTTGGCCTTCCGGCGCTGGCGTGTCTTGCTGGCGTTCGTACCGGTGCTGGTCGGGATGCTCTTCGGAGCGGTGGCCTGCGTGGCGTTGTTCGGCCATATGCACGTGATGACGCTGGTACTTGGCTCGAGCCTGATCGGTGTCGCGGTCGACTACCCACTGCACTACCTGTCCAAGAGTTGGAGCCTCAAGCCCTGGCACAGTTGGCCCGCCCTGCGCATGACCTTGCCCGGGTTGACCCTGAGCCTGATCACCAGCGGCATCGGTTACCTGGCCCTGGCCTGGACACCCTTCCCGGCACTGACCCAGATTGCCGCGTTCTCTGCCGCCGGTCTGCTTGGTGCCTATCTCTGCGCCGTGTGCCTGTTGCCGGCCTTGCTCAAGGGTGTAGAGCTGCGCCCGGCGCAATGGCCATTACAGGTGTCCGAGCTTTTGCTGGGCTGTCGCGATGCGCTGCTCAAACAGCTGAAAACACCGGTCCTGCTGGCACTGCTGATCGCCTTTTGCGTGGGCGGCCTGTTGCAGCTGAACAGCAAAAACGACATCCGCCAGTGGATCAGTGCGCCGCAACAATTGACCGACGAAGCTCGCACCATTGCCCGGATCACCGGCTATCAACCCACCAGCCAGTTCTTCCTGATACGCGCCGCCAACCAGCAGCAACTGCTCGATCGCCAGACCGCCCTGAACGAACGACTGGATCAACTGATCGGTCTGGAAAAACTCCAGGGTTACCTGTCGCTCAATCAACTGGTCAGCCCGCCCAGCGAACAGCAACAGGTTCGCGAAGCGCTGAACAAACTGCCTTCGTTCTGGCAGCCGTTGCTCGACATCGGCGTACCGGCCGAGGCGCTGCAAGCCGAGCTGACGAAGCTACAGGCCTTGCCGACCCTCGACATCGACACCGCGCTCAGCGGCCCCCTGGCAGAGCCTTACCGGGCCCTGTGGCTGGGGCCGACCGATGACGGCGTGGCGGCAATGGTCAGCCTGCAAGGCATCAACAACCCGGCCCTGCTGCGGCTTCAAGGTGAGGATCTACCCGGCGTGACACTGGTGGATCGACTGGGCGAATTGAACAATGTCTTCGCCGCCACCCAAATCAGTGCCGCCGAACTGAAGCTCGCCTCCTGCGTGCTGATCGTGCTGGTGCTGACCCTGCCGTTCGGCCTCGGCGGTGCGTTGCGTATCGTATCCCTGCCGCTGCTGGCGGCCTTGTGCAGCCTGGCCAGCCTCGGCTGGCTCGGGCAGCCGTTGACCCTGTTCAGTCTGTTCGGCCTGTTGCTGGTGACGGCGATCAGCGTCGATTACGCGATCCTGATGCGCGAACAGGTCGGCGGTGCGGCCGTGAGCCTGCTGGGTACCCTGCTGGCGGCCTTGACCACCTGGCTGTCGTTCGGCCTGCTGGCGGTGTCGAGCACCCCGGCGGTGAGCAACTTCGGACTGTCGGTGAGCCTGGGCCTGATCTTCAGTTTCCTGCTCGCGCCTTGGGCCGGTCGACAGGCCCATGGGGCGACGGCCATGGAGCGTGCGTCATGATGGTCGTGCTGTTCTGGGCGATGGCGCTGGTCTTGTTCGCCGTGGCGACCCGCGTCGGCCGGCATTTCGGCCTGATTCCCATCGTCAGTCAGTTGCTGCTGGCGACCCTTGGCTTGCCGCTGTTGATGTATGTCTGGATCGAGCCCCAATGGCAATTGAGCGGTGCGCTGCTGGTGTCGCCAGGCTGGCTGAAAAACCTCTACAGCCTGAGCTTTGCCCTGTTGCTGGGTTACATCCTCAGTGATGTGATCGACCTGCAACTGGATCGCCGGAGCCTGAAAATCGCCCTGCCCAGCTTTTTCATTCCGTTCGCCTGCGGCCTGGCCACGGCCGTCTGGTTGTTGCCGCCGCAACCCTGGATCAGTTCGCTGGCCGTCGGCCTGTTGTTCGCCATCACCGCGATTCCAGTGCTGTACCTGTACTTGCGGCACATCGATTACCCACCCGCCGCCACCCGGCGCCTGGTGCAAACCGCGATCCTCATCGACCTTGCCTGCTGGAGCCTGTTCGGCATCGCCCAGGGCAGCCTGCACCTGAGCAGTCTGTTGCTGCCCCTGGCGGGTGCCTGCCTGCCGGTACTGTTGCGGTTGCTCGGCTTGCGCCAGACGTGGCTTTACAGCCTGTTTTTTTTCGCCCTGCTGGTGGTCGCCGAGCACTACAAGCTCAATGCGCTGATCTTCGGCATCGGTTATGTGCTGATCATGGCCGCGCTGAAAGCACCGCTGGTCCTGCCGCTGCCGGCTCTGTGGATGAGCCGCTTGCAGACGTACTTCGCGATCCCGCTGATCCTTACGTTCGGCATCGTGCAGATCAACGTACACAGCGCGATCGACAGCCTCGGCTGGGTGCAACTGCTGGCCCTGCTATTGTTGCCGATGCTGAGCAAACTGCTGGGTAACTGGCTCGGCCTCGGCTGGGCCGGTGCCTCGTTCGCTGGCGCCAGTCGCTGGCGGGAAAGTGTGCTGCTGAACATCCGCGGTTTGAGCGAAATCGTTTTTCTCAACCTGCTGCTGCAACAGCAACTCATCAGCCCGCCGCTGTACTTTGCCCTGATGCTGATGGGCCTGATCGCCACCCTGCTGCCAGCCCTGGCCGGCATGCACCGAATCCCCCTGAAAGCCACTGTTTCGGCAAGGAGCCCGCATGCCAACCGTTGAAATGGAATGCCGCCAGGTCGTGGTCATCGGTGCCGGTCCTTCCGGCGCCATCGCCGCTGCGTTGCTCAAGCGCAAGGGCCACGATGTACTGGTGATCGAGCGTCAGCATTTTCCACGCTTTTCCATCGGTGAAAGCCTGCTGGCGCACTGCCTGGATTTCGTCGAAGAAGCGGGCATGCTCGACGCCGTCAACGCCGCCGGTTTCCAGCTGAAAACCGGTGCCGCCTTTGCCTGGGGCGAGCGCTACAGCGCCTTCGATTTCAGCGAAACCTTCAGTCATGGCAAATCGACGACATTCCAGGTCCAGCGCGCCGACTTCGATAAGCTGCTGGCCGATCAGGCCACGCTGCAAGGCGTGGAGATCCGCTATGGCGAAACCATCGTCAGCGTTGACACTGCCCCGGAAAAACCGCAGCTCGGCGTGCGCCGCGAAGACGGCAGCGAGTACCGTGTCGAGGCTGATTTCCTGCTCGATGCGAGCGGTTACGGCCGCGTGCTGCCGCGCTTGCTCGACCTCGAGGCACCGTCGAACTTCCCGGTGCGCCAGGCCGTGTTCACGCACGTCGAAGACCGTATCGACCACCCGGCCTTCGACCGCAGCAAGATCCTCGTGACCACGCATCCGACCCAGCGCGACCTGTGGTTCTGGACCATACCGTTCAGCAATGGGCGCTGCTCGGTCGGCGTGGTCGCCGCCGAGGAACGTTTCGCCGGCCGCAGCGACAATCTGGACGAGTGCCTGCGCGGCTTTATCGCCGAGGCGCCAAGCCTGGCCAGCGTGTTGCAAAATGCGCAGTGGGACACCGCAGCCCGAACCATCGGTGGGTACTCGGCCAACGTCAAGACCCTGCACGGTCCGGGCTTCGCGCTGCTGGGCAATGCCGCGGAGTTCCTCGATCCGGTGTTCTCCTCCGGCGTGACCATCGCCATGCGTTCGGCGAGCATGGCCGCCGGCGTGTTGCACCGCCAGCTGCAAGGCGAAGCCGTCGACTGGCAAACCGAGTTCGCTGCCCCCCTCAAGCGCGGCGTCGACACGTTCCGTTGCTACGTCGAAGGCTGGTACGCCGGGACCTTTCAGGATGTGATCTTCCATGAAAGCAGTTCGCCGGAAATTCGCGGGATGATCAGCTCCATCCTTGCCGGATATGCCTGGGACTCAAACAATCCGTTCGTCAGTGAAGCCAGGCGCCGGTTGAAAGTGATATCGGAATTCTGTGCAAGGGATGGCTCATGAACCACTTGAGCGACAACTACGTCGAAGAAACCCGTTTCGGTTTGTGGTTCCTGCGCAGCTGGATCTGGCAACAGTATGTGCTGCGGTTGGCGATCGACGATTTGCGCAACCTGTTCAGCGAAGCGCTGCCCACCAGCCCGGTTCTGCTGGATGCCGGTTGTGGCCAGGGCAAGTCATTCGCGCTGCTGCGCCAGGCCTTTGCGCCCGCTCGCCTGATTGGCGTCGATGCCGATCCCCAGAGCCTGGAGCAGAGCCGCGCAGAAGCGCTCCGTCAGGCAATGGATGTGGAGTTGCTCGGCGGCGACTGCGCCAGCCTCAACCTGCCGGACGCCAGTATCGACCTGCTGTTCTGTCACCAGACCTTCCATCACCTGGTGGAACAGGAACAGGCACTGGCCGAGTTCTACCGCGTGCTCAAGCCCGGCGGTTATCTGCTGTTCGCCGAATCCACCGAGGCCTACATTGATACCTGGGTGATCCGCTGGTTGTTCCGCCACCCCATGCACGTGCAGAAAAGCGCGGCGCAGTATCTGCAAATGATTCGCCGGCAGGGTTTCGAATTTACCGCGCAAAACGTGTCTTATCCGTATCTGTGGTGGAGTCGCGCCACGGATTTCGGCCTGCTTGAATACCTGGGTGTGTGCAAGCCAAAGCCCTTTGGCCAGCGGGAAGAGACCCTGGTCAATGTGGTGGCGCGCAAACCGTTTGAAGGGACTGTGTGATGTTCATTGCCAACCGCTCGACGCACCCAACCTGTGGGAGCGAGCCTGCTCGCGAAGGCGTCTTGTCAGCCAACATCAATGTTGAATGTCAGTCCGCATTCGCGAGCAGGCTCGCTCCCACAGGGTTAACGGGTGTCATGCGATTTCTGTTTCTTGCCGCAGCCCTGCTGCTGAGCGCCTGCGCCAGCCGGGCGCCGCTGCCCGAGAAAAATCCGGATCTGCCGTTGCCGCTGCAATTGCACATCCAGCTCTTGCAGCCCGACGATCGCCAGGACTGGGTACTGGTGATCCAGCGTGAGGAATCGGCTATTCGCTGGTCGATGATGGACCTGTTGGGCATTCCCAAGGCCCGCCAGAAGTTGATCGACAAAACCTGGGAGTCCGATGGTTTCCTGCCACCCAATCCGCAAGCCCGCGAGCTGTTCGCGGCGTTGCTGTTTGCGCTGACGCCGGACGATGAACTGGCGGACAACTATCCCGGTGCCTGGCAGCACGGTACACAACGGTCCCTGCCCGAGCGCTGGGACATTCGCTACACACAACCGCAGAATTTTGAATTGAAGCTTCCAAATGGTCCGGCCTATCAAGTCACACCCCTGAGCGGTGAAACGCCATGACGGCTTACCTCAATGCCCTCGGATTGGTCTGCGCGTTGGGCCGCGACAAGCAGGAAGTGGCCCGCAAGCTGTTTGCCGGCGACTGCGGCGGCATGCGCGAACAGACCGGGTGGGTGCCGCAACGCACGCTGCCGGTCGGCGCGGTCCAGGGCAACCTGGCAAGTCTTCCCGTCGAGATGTCGCGCCATCACAGTCGCAATAATCAGTTGTTGCTGGAAGCCACGCTGCAAATCCGCGCGGACATCGACAGCGCAATCCAGGCCTACGGTCGCGACCGCATCGGCGTCGTGCTGGGTACCAGCACCTCGGGTATCGACGAAGCCAGCCAGGGCCTGGCGCATTACCTGCGCGAAAAACGGTTCCCTGCCGAGTACGACTACCAGCAACAGGAACTCGGTGCGCCGGCGAACTTCCTCGCCGAGTGGCTGCAATTGAGCGGGCCGGCCTACGTCATTTCCACCGCTTGCACTTCCAGTGCCCGAGCCCTGATGAGCGCCCAGCGCCTGTTGGACCTGGGCATTTGCGACGCTGTGCTGTGTGGCGGTGTCGATACCCTGTGCAAGCTGACCCTCAATGGTTTCTCTGCGCTGGAAGCGGTTTCGCAGCAGCGCTGCAATCCGTTTTCGGTGAACCGCAACGGCATCAACATTGGCGAAGCGGCGGTACTGTTCCTGATGACCAAAGGTGCAGGCGACAGCCAACCGATTGCCCTGCTCGGCTGCGGCGCCAGCTCCGATGCCCATCACATTTCCGCCCCGGAGCCGACGGGACGCGGCGCCCTGCAAGCCATGCGCAAAGCCTTGGGCCGCGCCAACCTGCAACCGGAGCAGATCGCTTATCTGAACCTGCACGGCACCGCCACCCCACACAACGACGCCATGGAAAGCCAGGCCGTGGCGACGCTGTTCCCGGCTGGCGTGCTGTGTTCCTCGAGCAAACCCATGACCGGCCACACCCTTGGCGCCGCCGGTGCATTGGAAGCGGCGTTCTGCTGGTTGAGCCTGAGCACTGACAATCGCGAACATGCCCTGCCACCGCATGTCTGGGACGGGCAGCCCGACCCCGAACTGCCGCCGCTGCAATGGGTGACCCCGGCCACTCGCCTGACGTCCATTGCACCCCGCTACCTGATGAGCAATTCCTTCGCCTTCGGGGGCAATAACGTCAGCCTGATTATCGGAGACGCCCCATGATTGACTGGCCGCTCGCCGAACTGCTGCCCCACGCTGGCGACATGATCCTTATCGATCAGATCCTGGCGTTCGATGAAGAGCAGATTCACACCCGCCTGACCGTCAAGCCCGATGGCCTGTTCAGTCTCCCCGACGGCAGCCTGCCCGCCTGGGTCGGCATCGAACTGATGGCCCAGACGGTGGCCGCCTTCGCCGGTTGCCGTGCGCGCCAGCGCGGGGATGAAGTGGAACTGGGCTTCCTGCTCGGCAGCCGTAAATTCGAATGCAACGTCGAAAGTTTCCCGGCCGGCGCCGAGTTGACCATCCACGGCATTCGCTCACTGGAAGACGACAACGGCATGGGCGTGTTCGAGTGCCACATCAACGCCCCCGACATTCACGCCACCGCCCGTCTGAACGTGTATCGCCCACCCCAGGCCGCTCAATATCTGCATGAACCCGAAGGAGTCCAGTCATGACTGAATCCGTACTGGTCACCGGTTCCAGCCGTGGCATCGGCCGCGCCATCGCCCTGCGTCTGGCCCGGGCCGGGCACGACATCGTGCTGCATTGCCGCAGCGGCCTCACCGACGCCGAAGCCGTCAAGACTGAAGTCGAGGCCTTGGGCCGTGGTGCGCGTATCCTGCAGTTCGATGTGGCCGACCGCGCCCGTTGCAAGGAAGTGCTTGAAGCCGACGTCGAAACCCACGGCGCCTATTACGGCGTTGTGCTCAATGCCGGCCTGACCCGCGACGGTGCTTTTCCGGCCTTGAGCGAGGAAGACTGGGATGGGGTGATGCGCACCAATCTCGACGGTTTCTACAACGTGCTGCACCCGGTGATGATGCCGATGATTCGTCGCCGCGCCGCCGGGCGAATTGTCTGCATCACCTCGGTATCCGGCCTGATCGGCAACCGTGGCCAGGTCAACTACAGCGCCTCCAAGGCCGGGCTGATCGGCGCGGCCAAGGCATTGGCGATCGAACTGGGCAAGCGCAAAATCACCGTTAACTGTGTCGCACCCGGCCTGATCGACACAGCCATGCTCGATGAAAACGTGCCGGTGGAAGAACTGATGAAAATGATCCCCGCACAACGCATGGGCACCCCTGAAGAGGTGGCCGGCGCGGTGAATTTCCTGATGTCGGCGGAAGCCTCGTACATCACCCGGCAGGTTCTGGCCGTCAACGGAGGCCTGTGCTGATGAAGCGCGTCGTCGTCACCGGCATGGCCGGCATTACCTCGCTGGGCAGCGATTGGGAGACCATCGCCGGCAACTTCGCGGCCAACCGCAGCGGCATCCGCCGGATGGACGAATGGGACCGTTTCACCGAACTCAACACGCGCCTGGCCGGCCCCATCGATGACTTCAAGGTGCCCGGCCACTGGACCCGCAAGCAACTGCGCAGCATGGGCCGGGTTTCAAGGCTTGCGGTAGGTGCAGCGGAAATGGCCCTGGCCGACGCCGGCCTGTTGGGCGACGAGTCGATCAAGGACGGGGGCATGGGCGTCGCCTGCGGCTCCTCCACCGGCAGCACCGACGAGATCAAGGCGTTCGGCAACATGCTGCTCAACTCGATGGCCGAAGGCCTGAACGCCAACTCCTACGTGCGCATGATGCCGCACACCACGGCAGCGAACATCAGTATCTTCTTCGGCCTCACCGGTCGCCTGATCCCGACCTCCAGCGCCTGCACCAGCGGCAGCCAGGGCATTGGCTATGCCTACGAGGCGATCAAGTTCGGCCGCCTGCCCCTGATGCTCGCCGGTGGCGCCGAAGAACTGTGCCCGACCGAAGCCATGGTCTTCGACGCGCTCTACGCCACCAGCCTGAAAAACGACACCCCACAACGCAGCCCGCGCCCTTACGACAGCGCACGGGACGGCCTGGTGATCGGCGAAGGCGGCGGCATGCTGGTGCTCGAAGAACTGGAACATGCCCTGGCCCGCGGCGCACGCATCCATGCCGAGATCGTCGGTTTCGGCAGCAACGCCGACGGCCAGCACACCACCCGTCCCGAGCAGATCACCATGCGCCGGGCCATGGAACTGGCCCTGGAAGACGCCGGGCTGAAACCGTCGGACATTGGCTACGTCAACGGCCACGGCACCGCCACCGAACAGGGCGACATCGCCGAAACCCTGGCCACCAGCAGCCTGTTCGGCGAGCACATGCCGATCAGCTCGCAGAAAAGCTTCCTCGGCCACACCCTCGGCGCCTGTGGTGCGCTGGAATCGTGGTTCAGCATCGAAATGATGAACCGCGACCTCTACGCACACACATTCAACCTCGACGAAGTCGACCCGCATTGCGGCAAGCTCGATTACCTGCGCGGCGAGTTTCGGCAGATGAGCAACCAGTACGTGATGAACAACAACTTCGCGTTTGGCGGGGTGAACACGTCGCTGATTTTCAAGCGCTGGTCCTGACCGAAACCACATCCCCTCCTGTGGGAGCGAGCCTGCTCGCGATGGTCGTCAACGATAACGCGGGCTGCCTGAATGACCACGTTGCTTGAACGTTTTTCGCGAGCAGGCTCGCTCCCACAGGGGTTCTCGTTTCCCCCGGACGATCACGGTGGGTCGAGGTTATCCAGCACCCGATTCACCGCCATTTCCCCCAGCATGATCGATTGCTGAATGCCCAGCAGAGTGACGCTCTGCGACCCGCTCAAACTCCTCGCGAAGTCGCTCGCCATGACATTGGCCGAGGCCAACGACACACAGGCGTATTCCAGCAGGGTGTGGTTGTCGATATCGGGAGCGATGACGAAGATATTGCTGGGTTGGCGTGAAGTGTCCGGCGGATTTTTTGCTTTTTTGGCCATGATTCAGTGCCCGGAAAAGTGGAGCCGACACCGAGTCGCTAAGAATCAGAAGGGTGGCAGCTGTACGCAGGTTAGCAGACCGGACGAAGCACAAACCGGCGCGCCCGAAGGCGCCCTGCGCACAGCTACCGTCAAGGGCAGGTATGGACATACCTGCCTATCGGGAGCACAAATGCGCTTTACTTCGAGACGGGCTGCTAAACCCGATCACTGACCATCAGTGACGCGGATCAAGTTAGCGATGGCCCCCAGAGCGCACAAGCCGGCGGATTCTGGAGTAGTTGCAGGCAACGTCGCAAGGCGCTGTAGCCGTTCAGAGGGATTTCGGAAATGTCCCACAACGAGTGGTGAAGCTTCAGACATGACGGATACTTCATCCGTCATTACTTGGCGCTCGGTGTATTGCCAAACTGATCAGCAATACAATCAGAAGCGCGGTTTAAAGCCTGGTAGACCATTGGCCAAGCACCAAGCCTGAATTATTTGCACGACGCCTTCAGGCGAGTCATCGGTACCGTCTTCTGGATAGTAAAGAAGATCCGATCCTGCTGGGTGAGGCACGACTTTGTTGAAATGTTCTACTAACGCACCTCGTTCCTCTTCACTTCCCGAATCGTCGATAGCTCTGATCAACGCTTTGAATTCCTGTTCCGTGTAATCCGCAAGGTTGGTCTTCAACCTCATCACTTCGTCCCTCGGTGTATGTTGATATGGTGCTTTGATGTAACAGCTCGCAGATTATCAACGTCGTACACAGCACCTCCATCTTTAATAAGCTCAACGTGGTGCAACTCGAAGGAAATACGTTTACCTGCATGCTCATTCTTAGGTGCTGCAGGGGCAAAACCCTTCGCCATATCCGCGAGATTGCGTGGTTTGAATTGTCGGCTCAATTCTGAGTCAGCAGCAACGGCTTTCCAAAACGCCTTCCTAAACGCATCGAAACTAGCAAACTCACGACCTCTGAGCTGGTCGGCAATTCGCGTTGGGACTGGCGAACCCTCTCCGGCACTTGCCCCGGCGAGCCAATTTCCCGTCACACCTGTCACCACACCCGGCGCACCACGCACGTTGAGCGAGATATAGAGCGGCAGGATTTGCAGCTGCCCCGGGAACCAGATAATGGCATCCCGAAAGTCCGCTGGGTTTGCCGGATGTTCATAGCGTTGCTCGGCCTGTTCGGCTACAGGAAAGACAAACGCAACCCCTAATGGCGGAGCACCTTCCAGCGCTGGAATGCCCAACACCCTGTCGGTATCGACGGCAGGTGTCCAGATCAACTCTACGCCGTCGCCCAAGTCCGCGACGAGTTGATCACCGCGTGCAGTGGCGGCAATCACCGGGACACTTCGCCACGCAGAGTTGTGACCGGTGTATACCCCAAACGCGCTGACCGATTCTCCGGGCAAGTGTTTGACGTTGACCCGTACCCCGATGTTGGCCACAGTCAGATTGGCAAATTCTTCGGTACTGTAAAACGCAGTGTCCGAGGCAAAGTTATTGGGCCAGAGCATGGCGACAGTGCCTGCAATACCGCCTGCCACAACGCCTGCGCTGAGCGCTCCACCGGACAACCCCAGCGACAACGAGCCACCGACTCGCGCAGCCAGGGTCAGTGCCGAGGCTGAGCCACCAACCAGTTGGAGCGGTGTACCCGCCGAGGTGATGGACTCACGGGTGCTGAGCACCGCGTAGGTGCCGTATTTGTCCAGGCCCTCAAATGGGGCAGCGCCGTAGGGATGGCAGACCTGCCCCTTAGCCACACTAGTGGATTTGGCGAATGTGCAGTCCTGGACGGGAGGTGATTTCAGTTGCTCGGCTTTTTCACGTTCATCACATCGGCGAAGGAATTCATCCTGTCGAGCACGCTCGGCTATTTGAAGCGCTTCATATCGACGTATCTCTTCCTTTTGTTCCTGCTCACGCTCTAAGGCAGTTTTTACTTTAGTGGGCCTGGATGCCTTCACTTCGAGCGGCAAAACACGAAGGACATAGGGCCATGTTTTAGACCGAATCAACCCTTGGCGCTTGAGCGATTCATCACTTTCCTCAGACAACTTCCGGGGCATCGTCGGTACTCTATCCAAGTCAAATCCATTTGCGAGTGCCGAAGAGTCACCGCAAAAAGAAGTGCTGCTCTTCCGCGTCTGCAAAGCTGTTCATCGCTGGGGGGACCTTTGAAACACCGGATCCTAACAACCGTAGATCCCGCTGAGATCACGTAGGCCGAAAATCAGAAGTTGCTGACAGAAGAGACGTTTCGAGTGCGAGGAAATTGCTTTGAAGTGGATAGGAAATATCTTCAGTAAAGCGACTCGTTAACGTGGGTCAAGGTTATCCAACACCCGATTCACCGCCATTTCCCCCAGCATGATCGATTGCTGAATGCCCAGTAGAGTGTGGAGCCGACACCGAGACGCTACGAATCAAAAGGGTGGCAGTTGTTGCGAAGGACTCATGAAATTTCCTACGACACGTGGTCGAATTGACGCAGGCTGCGATCTCCCAATTCCACTGCAAAGAAATGACACGTTCGGAAACCGGTGTACTTCATTTCGGAAACAACCCACAGTCAGAATTCGAGCGTCGCGCTAAGGTCAATAACCCCAAGCGATATCTCGGAACACCCGCCACCATGATTACGATCAATACAAGCCATCCTGCGTTGTACCTCACGACATTGGTAATCTCCAGTGCGATGAACTATTACCTGGTCATTTCAAATTACACCAATGGTTTCTACCCGACCGACCAAGACACGATAGCAATCCCACTTGTCACTACAACCGCGTTATTGGCGATACTTTTACTGTTGACTCTAAGCCAACATCCACTATACAAACGGCTGAAATCCGCAAAGCCATCAAGCTTGCCTGCAACTTCATCAGCGCTGTTCGCAACGTTGGTTTCATCCATCCTGCTAATCGAAAGTACAAATTACTGGTTCAGCCCAAATCACTTCACCTTATCCACTCTGTACTTCATCACACTCGCGAGCTATCTGTTCCAGCAATTCAACTTATACAAAAAACTCCTCTCGCCAGTAAAACAAGGCCCCCAAACGGGGTGATCAGGTTGACAGGGCACCATTAGGTTTTTTCACGCGATGGACTCAACCTTCCTCGTCAACAACTCCACAAACGCCTTCGCCATTGCCGATTTCTGATCCTCGCGCTGCACCAGCCACACCGCCGACACCGCCGCCGGATCGAGCAACGGTCGATAAACCACGCCGTCAATACGCATCCGCCGATAAGACGCCGGCATTACCGATACGCCCAGCCCCGCAGCGACCAGGCCGATGATGGTCATCGCCTCGCCAGCCTCTTGTGCAAAATGCGGAGTGAAACCAGCGTCCCGGGCCAGGCTGAGCAGCTGCGCATACAGGCCACTGCCGTAGCTGCGCGGGAAGAACACGAAAGGTTCGAGGGCCAGGGCTGACAGAAACAAGCCCTCTTCGCTGCCCTCTACCAACGGGTGCTTGGAGCTGAGCACCGCGACCAGCGGTTCACGCATCAGCTCGACCACGCTGAGGCAGTCCGGCAAGCCGAGCGGGCGCATGATGCCGACCTCGATCGACTCGTCCACCAGCGCATCGGCCACTTGGGTGCTGCTCATTTCCCGCAGGTTCAGATGCACCGCCGGGAAGCGCTGACGGAAAGCGAAAATCGCCTGGGGAATGGTCGAGTTGAACGGGGCGGATGAGGTGAAGCCAATCTTCAGTTCGCCCAATTCACCCAGCTGCGCCCGTCGCGCGACATCCGCCGCTTTGTCGACCTGCGCCAGCACCAGCCGCGCCTCTTCCAGGAACAGCCGACCGGCCTCGCTCAGCTCGACCCGACGATTGGTACGTTCGAACAGCCGGGCGCCGACTTCCTGTTCCAGCGCCTGGATTTGCTGGCTCAAGGGTGGCTGAGAGATCCCCAGCACCTGTGCGGCGCGGCCGAAGTGCAGTTCTTCGGCGACGGCGATGAAGTAGCGCAGATGACGCAATTCCATGGAAACCCCATTAGGTCGTGAAAGCTATCAAACAGGTCGAACAATATATTGGATTGAATCATTAGCCAGCTATATGCTTTTTTCATTGCCTGACCGGCTGCGTCCTCCGAGGTCCATCGTGAAAACTGCTGTCGCTCCACTCGCCCATGAAGTTCCTACCGCAGCGCCGGACGCAATCGCCGTTGAGCTGGCGGAGATCTACATCGAAAAAGGCACCCCGGCGTTCATGCGTACGGTGCTGGCGTTGTTCTGCGGCGGCTTCGCGACGTTCGCCTTGCTCTATTGCGTGCAGCCGATGATGCCGTTGCTGTCTCAGGAGTACTCGATCAACGCGGCGCAGAGCAGCCTGATCCTGTCTATCGCCACCGGCATGCTCGCTTTCGGCCTGCTGATCACCGGCCCTGTCTCCGACCGCGTCGGGCGTAAACCGGTGATGGTGGCAGCACTGTTCGCCGCTGCGCTGTGCACCATGGCCAGTGCGATGATGCCGAGCTGGCACGGTGTGCTGCTGATGCGTGCGTTGATCGGGTTGTCGTTGAGCGGTCTGGCCGCGGTGGCGATGACTTACTTGAGCGAAGAGATCCACCCACAGCACATCGGCCTCGCCATGGGGTTGTACATCGCTGGCAACGCGATTGGCGGGATGAGCGGGCGCTTGATCACCGGGGTATTGATCGACTTCGTCAGCTGGCACACGGCGATGCTGGTGATCGGCGGCCTGGCGCTGATTGCCGCGGCGGTGTTCTGGAAAATCCTCCCGCAATCGCGCAACTTCCGCTCCCGCTCGCTGCACCCGCGCAGCCTGCTCGACGGTTTCACCATGCACTTTCGCGACGCCGGCCTGCCGCTGCTGTTTCTTGAAGCCTTCGTGTTGATGGGCGCGTTCGTCACGCTGTTCAACTACATCGGCTATCGCCTGCTGGCCGAGCCGTACCACATGGAACAGGCCTTCGTCGGCTTGCTCTCGGTGGTGTACCTGTCGGGCATCTACAGCTCGGCGAAAATCGGCGCCCTGGCCGACAAGCTCGGTCGGCGCAAAATGCTCTGGAGCACCATTGCACTGATGATCGCCGGCCTGGCCCTGACGATGTTCACGCCGCTACCGCTGGTGATCATCGGCATGCTGGTGTTCACCTTCGGCTTCTTCGGCGCCCATTCGGTGGCCAGCAGCTGGATCGGCCGCCGCGCCACCAAGGCCAAGGGGCAGGCATCCTCGCTGTACCTGTTCAGCTACTACGCCGGATCCAGTATTGCGGGTACGACGGGGGGCGTGTTCTGGCACCTGGCCGGGTGGAACGGGATCGGGCTGTTCATCGGCACGCTGCTGGTGATTGCGCTGCTGACCGCGTTGAAACTGGCGAAGTTGCCGCCTTTAGGTGGTGTAAAGGCCTGAGACAAGCCTTTTTCCGCCAGCCACAAACCACTGTGGGAGCGAGCTTGCTCGCGATGAGGGCTTCACATTCAACATCACTGTTGACTGATATGCCGCTATCGCGAGCAAGCTCGCTCCCACAGAAAAACCGGTTTTTTTATTGAGCAGCGATCACTGGTGATACTGCGCCGACAATTCATGCACGGCCCGCAGGAATGCACCGGCGTGTTCCGGGTCGACTTCCGGCGTGATGCCGTGGCCGAGGTTGAACACGTGGCCGCTGCCCTTGCCGTAGCTGGCCAGAATACGCCCGACCTCCGCGCGGATGGCTTCCGGTTTGGCGTGAAGCACGGCCGGGTCCATGTTGCCTTGCAGTGCGACCTTGTCGCCGACACGGGCACGGGCGCTGCCGATGTCGCAGGTCCAGTCCAGGCCCAGTGCATCGGCACCGGCGTCGGCGAGGCTTTCCAGCCACAGGCCGCCGCTCTTGGTGAACAGGATCACCGGCACCTTGCGGCCTTCGTGCTCGCGGATCAGGCCGCTGACGATTTTCTTCATGTAGGCCAGGGAGAACTCCTGGTACGCCGCCGCCGACAGGCTGCCGCCCCAACTGTCGAAGATCTGCACCGCTTGCGCACCAGCCAGGATCTGGCCGTTGAGGTAGCTGGTGACGGTCTGGGCGAGCTTGTCCAGCAGCAGGTGCAGGGCCTGCGGGTTGTCGTAGAGCATGGTTTTGGTCTTGCGGTAGTCTTTCGACGAGCCGCCTTCGACCATGTAGGTGGCCAGGGTCCACGGGCTGCCGGAGAAACCGATCAGCGGCACACGGCCATTCAGTTCGCGGCGGATGGTGCTGACCGCGTCCATCACGTAGCCCAGGTCTTTCTGTGCATCAGGAATCGGCAGGGCTTCGATGTCAGCCAGGGTGCTGACGACTTTCTTGAAGCGCGGACCTTCGCCGGTCTCGAAATACAGACCCTGGCCCATGGCATCGGGGATGGTCAGGATGTCGGAGAAGAGGATCGCTGCGTCCAGTTGCGGATAGCGGTCGAGCGGCTGCAGCGTGACTTCGCAAGCGAACGCCGGGTTCATGCACAGGCTCATGAAATCGCCGGCCTTGGCACGGCTGGCGCGGTATTCAGGCAGGTAGCGACCGGCCTGACGCATCATCCACACGGGGGTGACGTCTACGGGTTGCTTGAGCAGGGCGCGCAGGAAACGGTCGTTCTTCAGGGCAGTCATGTCGGCATCCGGAAAAAAAGTGAGGGCATTTTCTCAGAGCGCGAGGGAAAAGGCACGGATGCAGGTCAGCCTTTTGTCTATCGAGTCAAATTGTCGCGGTGGATGCAGTATTTGCCTCACTACAAAACGACTGTGGGAGCGAGCCTGCTCGCGAAGAGGCCGGCACATCCAACCTTGAAGTTGGCTGACAGACCGCTTTCGCGAGCAGGCTCGCTCCCACAGGGGGTTACAGCATTTCACTCTGGGTCCGGGGTCAGACGCCCAGATAATCCAGGATCCCTTCCGCCGCATTGCGGCCTTCGAAGATCGCCGTCACCACCAGGTCGGACCCGCGCACCATGTCGCCACCGGCGAAGATTTTCGGGTTGCTGGTCTGGTGCTTGTACTGCCCCTGCTCCGGTGCCACGACGCGGCCCTGGCTGTCGGTCTGGATCTCGAACTGCTCGAACCACGGTGCCGGGCTCGGACGGAAACCGAAGGCGATGACCACGGCGTCGGCCGGGATGATCTCTTCGGAGCCCGGAATCGGCTCGGGGCTGCGACGGCCACGGGCGTCCGGCTCGCCGAGACGGGTCTCGACCACCTTCACACCTTCGACCTTGTCTTCGCCAACGATGGCGATCGGCTGGCGGTTGTAGAGGAATTTCACGCCTTCTTCCTTGGCGTTCTTCACCTCTTTGCGCGAGCCCGGCATGTTCGCTTCGTCACGACGATAAGCACAGGTCACCGACTTGGCGCCCTGGCGAATCGACGTACGATTGCAGTCCATCGCCGTGTCGCCGCCGCCCAGTACCACGACCTTCTTGCCTTTCATGTCGACGAAATCTTCCGGCGACTTTTCAAAGCCCAGGTTGCGGTTGACGTTGGCGATCAGGAAGTCCAGGGCGTCATACACGCCCGGCAGGTCCTCGCCGGCAAAACCGCCCTTCATGTAGGTGTAGGTGCCCATGCCCATGAACACGGCATCGTATTCGGCGAGCAATTGCTCCATGGTCACGTCCTTGCCCACCTCGGTGTTGAGGCGGAACTCGATGCCCATGCCGGTGAAGACTTCGCGACGATTGCTCAGCACAGTCTTCTCGAGCTTGAACTCAGGGATGCCGAAGGTCAGCAGACCGCCGATTTCCGGGTTCTTGTCGAACACCACCGGGGTCACGCCGCCGCGCACCAGTACATCGGCACAGCCCAGGCCAGCAGGCCCGGCACCGATGATCGCGACACGCTTGCCGGTCGGTTTGACCTTGGACATGTCCGGGCGCCAGCCCATGGCGAAGGCGGTGTCGGTGATGTACTTCTCCACCGAACCGATGGTCACCGCGCCGAAACCGTCGTTGAGCGTGCAGGCACCCTCGCACAGACGGTCCTGCGGGCACACCCGGCCGCAGACTTCAGGCAGGGTGTTGGTCTGGTGCGACAACTCGGCGGCCTGGAGGATGTTGCCCTCGGCCACCAGCTTCAGCCAGTTGGGAATGAAGTTGTGCACCGGGCACTTCCATTCGCAATACGGGTTACCGCAACCCAGGCAGCGGTGGGCCTGGTCGGCCGACTGCTGGGGTTTGAAGGGTTCGTAGATTTCCACGAACTCTTTCTTGCGCTGACGCAACAGTTTCTTCTTCGGATCCTTGCGCCCGACCTCGATGAATTGGAAGTCGTTATTCAGACGTTCGCCCATCTTCAAAACCTCTTACACGACAGCTCCAAGCTACAAGCTTGAAGCTGCAAGACAATCACGGTGGCACACACAACGCGCACTGTTGTTAACTTGCGGCTTAAAGCTTGCCGCTGGCAACTGCGTCGTTATTGCGGATTGGCACGGGTGCTGGAAAGCAACGAATTCAGGTTGGCAGCCTTGGGCTTGACCAGCCAGAAACGACGCACGTAATCATCGAGGTTCTCGGCGAGTTCACGACCCCACTCGCTGTCGGTTTCCTCGACGTACTCGTTCAGCACGCGCTGCAGGTGGCTACGGTAGGCTTCCATCGCCTCGCCGCTGATCCGCTGGATTTCCACCAGTTCGTGGTTGACCCGGTCAACGAAGGTGTTGTCCTGGTCGAGCACGTAGGCGAAACCGCCGGTCATGCCAGAGCCGAAGTTGTAACCGGTCTTGCCCAGAACGCAGACGAAGCCACCGGTCATGTACTCGCAGCAGTGATCGCCAGTGCCTTCCACGACGGTGTGGGCACCGGAGTTACGCACGGCGAAACGCTCGCCCGCGGTGCCTGCGGCGAACAGCTTGCCGCCGGTGGCGCCGTAGAGGCAAGTGTTGCCGATGATGGCACTGTCCTGGGTGCGGTAGACGCTGCCCTTCGGCGGAACGATCACCAGCTTGCCGCCGGTCATGCCCTTGCCGACGTAGTCGTTGGCGTCGCCTTCCAGGTACATGTTCAGGCCGCCGGCGTTCCACACGCCGAAACTCTGCCCGGCCGTGCCTTTGAAGCGGAACGTGATCGGCGCGTTGGCCATGCCCTGGTTGCCGTGCTTGCGCGCGATTTCACCGGAGATCCGCGCGCCGATGGAACGGTCGCAGTTGCAGATGTCCAGGGCGAATTCGGCGCCGCTCAGGTCGTTGATCGCCGAGGTGGCCATGTCGACCATTTTCTCGGCCAGCAGGCCCTGGTCGAATGGCGGGTTGCGGTCCACGCCACAGAACTGCGGTTTGTCCGCCGGCACGTGGTCGCTGCCCAGCAACGGGGTCAGGTCCAGGTGATGTTGCTTGGTGGTCTGGCCTTCGATGATGTCCAGCAGATCGGTACGGCCGATCAGCTCTTCGAGGGAGCGCACGCCCAGCTTGGCCAGCCACTCACGGGTTTCCTCGGCGACGTAGGTGAAGAAATTCACCACCATGTCGACGGTACCGATGTAGTGGTCCTTGCGCAGCTTCTCGTTCTGAGTCGCGACGCCGGTAGCGCAGTTGTTCAGGTGGCAGATACGCAGGTATTTGCAGCCCAGGGCGATCATTGGCGCGGTGCCGAAGCCGAAGCTTTCAGCGCCGAGGATGGCGGCCTTGATCACGTCGAGGCCGGTTTTCAGGCCACCGTCGGTTTGTACCCGGACTTTGCCGCGCAGATCGTTGCCACGCAGGGTCTGGTGGGTTTCGGCCAGGCCGAGTTCCCACGGAGCACCCGCGTATTTGATCGAGGTCAGCGGCGATGCGCCGGTGCCGCCGTCGTAGCCGGAGATGGTGATCAAGTCCGCGTAGGCCTTGGCCACACCGGCAGCGATGGTGCCGACGCCTGCTTCTGCTACCAGCTTCACCGAGACCAGCGCCTGCGGATTGACCTGTTTCAGGTCGAAAATCAGCTGCGACAAGTCTTCGATCGAGTAGATGTCGTGATGCGGCGGAGGCGAGATCAGGGTCACGCCCGGCACTGCATAACGCAGCCTGGCGATCAGACCGTTGACCTTGCCGCCTGGCAACTGACCGCCTTCGCCCGGCTTGGCGCCCTGGGCGACCTTGATCTGCAGCACTTCGGCGTTGACCAGGTATTCCGGGGTCACACCGAAACGGCCGGTGGCCACTTGCTTGATTTTCGAGCTCTTGATGGTGCCGTATCGCGCCGGGTCTTCGCCGCCTTCGCCGGAGTTGGAACGCGCACCGAGGCGGTTCATGGCTTCGGCCAGGGCTTCGTGAGCTTCCGGCGACAGGGCGCCCAGCGAGATGCCGGCGGAGTCGAAGCGCTTGAGCACCGACTCCAGCGGCTCGACTTCACTGATATCCAGCGGCGTATCGAGGGTTTTGACTTTCAGCAGGTCGCGGATCATCGACACCGGACGGTTGTCCACCAGCGACGTGTATTCCTTGAACTTGGCGTAGTCGCCCTGCTGCACGGCGGCCTGCAGGGTGTTGACCACGTCCGGGTTGTACGCGTGATATTCGCCACCGTGGACGAACTTCAGCAGGCCGCCTTGCTGGATCGGCTTGCGCGGGCTCCAGGCTTCGGTGGCCAGGGCTTTCTGCTCGGCTTCGATGTCGACGAAACGCGCACCCTTGATGCGGCTTGGCACGCCCTTGAAGCTCAGGCTGCAGACTTCTTCGGACAAGCCGATCGCTTCGAACAGTTGTGCTCCGCGATAGGAGGTAATGGTCGAGATACCCATCTTCGACAGGATCTTGAGCAGGCCCTTGGTGATGCCTTTGCGGTAGTTCTTGAACACCTCATAGAGGTCGCCCAGCACTTCACCGGTACGGATCAGGTCGCCCAGCACTTCGTAGGCCAGGAACGGATAAACGGCGGAGGCACCGAAACCGACCAGCACGGCGAAGTGATGCGGATCGCGAGCGGTCGCGGTTTCCACCAGGATGTTGGAGTCGCAACGCAGGCCTTTTTCGGTCAGGCGGTGGTGTACCGCGCCAGTCGCCAGGGAAGCGTGGATCGGCAACTTGCCCGGGGCAATGTGACGGTCACTCAGCACGACCTGGGTACGACCGGAGCGCACGGCTTCCTCGGCCTGATCGGCAACGCTGCGGATGGCGGCTTCGAGGCCGACGCTTTCGTCGTAGTTGAGGTCGATGATCGCCCGCTCGAAACCCGGACGGTCGAGGTTCATCAGCGAGCGCCACTTGGCCGGGGAAATGATCGGCGAGCTGAGGATCACGCGCGAAGCGTGCTCCGGCGACTCCTGGAAGATGTTGCGCTCGGCACCGAGGCAGATCTCCAGCGACATGACGATAGCTTCACGCAGCGGGTCGATCGGCGGGTTGGTCACCTGCGCGAACTGCTGGCGGAAATAGTCGTACGGCGTGCGCACGCGCTGGGACAGCACGGCCATCGGCGTGTCGTCGCCCATCGAGCCCACAGCTTCATAGCCTTGCTCGCCGAGCGGACGCAGCACCTGGTCGCGCTCTTCGAACGTGACCTGGTACATCTTCATGTATTGCTTGAGCTGATCGACGTCGTAGAACGCCGAACCGTGGTCGTTGTCTTCCATGGTCGCCTGGATGCGCAGGGCATTCTTGCGCAGCCATTGCTTGTACGGATGACGGGACTTCAGGCGGTTGTCGATAGCGTCGGTGTCGAGGATCTGACCGGTTTCGGTGTCCACGGCAAAGATCTGGCCAGGACCAACGCGGCCCTTGGCGATCACGTCTTCAGGCTGATAGTTCCAGACACCGATTTCCGAGGCCAGGGTGATGAAGCCGTTCTTGGTGGTGACCCAACGCGCCGGACGCAGACCGTTACGGTCGAGCAGGCACACCGCGTAGCGACCGTCGGTCATTACCACGCCGGCCGGGCCGTCCCACGGCTCCATGTGCATCGAGTTGTATTCGTAGAACGCACGCAGATCCGGGTCCATGGTTTCGACGTTCTGCCACGCAGGCGGAATGATCATCCGCACGCCACGGAACAGGTCGATGCCACCGGTGACCATCAGTTCCAGCATGTTGTCCATGCTCGAAGAGTCGGAACCCACGCGGTTGACCAGCGGGCCGAGCTCTTCCAGGTCCATCAGATCGTTGGCGAACTTGGTGCGACGGGCCACGGCCCAGTTGCGGTTGCCGGTGATGGTGTTGATCTCGCCGTTGTGCGCCAGGAAGCGGAACGGTTGAGCCAGCGGCCATTTCGGCAGGGTGTTGGTGGAGAAGCGCTGGTGGAATACGCAAATCGAAGTTTGCAGGCGCTCATCGCTCAGGTCTGGATAGAAGGCGGCCAAGTCCGCCGGCATCATCAGGCCTTTGTAAATGATGGTCTTGTGGGAAAAGCTGCACACGTAGTGATCGACGTCGGCGGCATTGGCCACGGACGAGCGACGACGGGAAGTGAACAGCTTGACGGCCATGTCCTGGTCGCTCAGGCCTTCACCGCCGATGTACACCTGCTCGATCTGCGGCAGGCGCTCAAGGGCCAGGCGGCCGAGGACGCTGGTGTCGATCGGCACTTTGCGCCAACCGATCAGTTGCAGGCCGGCGGCCAGGATCTCGCGGTTCATGTTCTCGCGAGCGGCTTCGGCTTTGACCGGGTCCTGGTTGAAGAAGACCATGCCCACGGCATATTGCTTGGGCATTTCGACGCCGAAGGTTTCCCGGGCAATGGCTCGCAGGAACGCATCCGGCTTTTGAATCAGCAGACCGCAACCGTCACCGGTCTTGCCGTCGGCATTAATCCCACCACGGTGGGTCATGCAGGTCAGGGCCTCGATGGCCGTTTGCAAAAGGGTATGACTGGGCTCGCCCTGCATATGGGCTATCAGGCCGAAACCGCAGTTATCCTTGAATTCATCTGGTTGGTACAGACCTGCTTTCATAGACACTTTCTCACCAGGCTGCCTCTGATCGAGGCAAATTTCTTTTCAATTCAACCACTTGCCATCTGCGCTGAACGTACGCCAGCTTTGCGGGGGCAAAAGGGAGGTCATTGTACACACCGACACTTGGCCTCACAAATTTGACGACGAAATGTCGCAAATTCATGTCGCATTTGTGAAAGGTTTAAAGCGATCTGCTGTGCTAGTCAAAACTTTTTTAATTTTGACCGCAACGACTCAAAGACTACTGTGACGCAGACACCACAAGGCACGCAGCCTGGAGGGCTGCGCGCACTTGTAGAAATTTTGAGGTGCTTGGAGAGGCGGCCTGGGTAAGGCCGCCGAATCTTCAGCGAGTTGTTGCCAGTTCCTGTTGGACGCTGGCGACAGTGCGAGGCCAAGGTTTACCAGCCTGAACCTTCGCTGGCAAGGCCTTGATGGCGGAAACGGCTGCATCACGGTTGGCGAAGTTGCCGTAGGTGATCACATAGAGCGGCTTGCCGTTGAGGACTTTCTTGAAGTAACGGTACTCGCCGCCCTGCTCCTTGACGAAGCTTTGCGCGGTCGCTTCGGAGCTGGTGCCGAGGATCTGCACCACGTAGTTACCAGGCGCCTGACCGGCATACCAGGTACCGCCAGCCGCCTTGGCCGCTGGAGCCGGCTTCTCGACAGGCTTGGCCGTCGCGGCAACGGCCGGCTTGGCTGGTGCGGGAGCAGGCTTGGCCACTGGTGCAGGCGCTGGCTTGGCGACGGCAACCTGGGTCGGCGCAGGCGTCGGCTTGGCCACTGGCGCTGGCGCAGGCGTCGGCGCAGGACCGGCCGGAACGCCTACGGGTGGTGCGGTTGTGGTAACGGTCGGCGGCGTAGCGCTGGAGCCTTCGACCGGCACACCATCATCGCCTTCGGTGATGCCGCCTGCGGCTTCAGCCAGCGGGCCACGCATGACCGGTTGCGAGTTACCGACCAACGGCAATGGCATTGGCTGGGTGTTACCGGCGAATTCGACGGCCGGAGCACCGCCATTGGCGGTTGGTTGCCCCTGGCCAAGCGGCAGTTGCGCCTGTTCGTTGGCCGGTGCACCCGCGGTCGGTGCCTTGTTGCGACCCGGCATCAACCAGGCGGCAGCTACCGCGACCACGACCACGGCGGAAATCGCCAATACGTGTTTCTTCGGCATATTGAACCCCATTTTTGGACGCTTGACCGCTGAGCGGCTGGCGATCATGGCTTCGATCATTGCATCGCGGGCGACCTGATTGATGCTGCCAGGCCAGCCTTCGGAGCTTTCGTGAATATCAGAGATCTGATCCGCGGTAAAAAGTTCGATGCCGCGGCCAGCGCCCTCAAGCCGCTGCTCCAGATACTCGCGGGTTTCTTCCTCGGTGTAGGGCTGCAGCTCGATGACATGGAAACGCTCTTCCTCGAGGTGCAAAGCCTCAAGCTGGGCAATCAGCGAGGTTTCACCAAACAGGAACACATGCGGGCGACCTTCAGGCGCGCCGGCAGCCAGGATCATCAGTGCCTCGAGCCCGGACTCGTCGAGTTGCTCGGCGTCATCGACCAGCAGATAGACTTCCTGCCCGGTCAGAGCAAGCTGCACCACCTGGGCCAGAATAGCGTCGGCATCGGCATGGGCGACATTCAGCGCCTGAGCCACCTGACGCAGCACCCCGGCCGCATCGCCGGCACCGCGGGCGGACACCACCACACTTTGTACCGACTGCTTGTTGGTACTGGCGACCAGGGCCTGGCGCAACAGGGTCTTGCCACTGCCCTCGGGGCCGGTGACCACCAGCAGCAACTGACTGTAACGGGCCAGATGATGCAGTTGTCCCAGCACGGGTTTGCGCTGGGCCGGGAAAAATTTGAAGCCGGGCACCCTTGGAGCAAAAGGGTCATGGCTCAACTGGTAATGGCCGAGGAAAGCCTCGTCGGCGTGCAAACTAGTCATTGTGTTCTTATTAACCTTTAAGCTGGGCCAGGGCGCGGTAGTCTGCCCCCAGCGTGGCCTGTAGAACCTCTTTCGGATAATCGTCGGTCACCACCGCTTCACCCATGCGGCGCAGCAACACCAGGCGCAAACGACCGTCGATCACTTTTTTATCAATGGACATATGTTCGAGGAAATCGGCTTCTGTCATCTCTTCTGGCGGAATGACCGGCAGCCCCGCACGCTGGAACAGACGAATGCCGCGATCACGCTCCTGTTCGCTGATCCAGCCCAGTCGCGCGGACATTTCCAGCGCCATTACCGTGCCAGCAGCCACAGCCTCACCATGAAGCCACACACCATAGCCCATGTGGGTTTCGATGGCGTGGCCAAACGTGTGGCCCAGGTTCAACGTGGCACGAACACCCGTCTCTTTCTCGTCGGCACCGACCACCGCCGCCTTGGCCGCGCAGGAACGCTCGATGGCGTAGGTCAGCGCTTGCTGATCCAGATTGCGCAGGCGATCGACATTGTCTTCGAGCCAGGTCAGGAACGGCTCATCGCAGATCAGTCCGTACTTGATGACTTCGGCCAACCCGGCGGACAGTTCGCGCGCCGGCAAGGTATTGAGGCTGGCGGTATCGATCAGCACCACGTTCGGCTGATAGAAGGCGCCGACCATGTTTTTTCCCAGCGGATGGTTGATCCCGGTCTTGCCGCCCACCGAGGAGTCGACCTGCGACAGCAACGTGGTCGGAATCTGGATGAAATCGACGCCGCGCTGGTAGCAGGCAGCGGCAAAGCCGGCCATGTCACCGATCACACCGCCACCGAGGGCGATCACCGTGGTGCGGCGGTCATGCCGTGCGGTCAGCAGGCCGTCGAAAATCAGTTGCAGGGTTTCCCAGGTCTTGAAGGCTTCGCCGTCGGGCAACACCACGGAAATCACCGAGAACTGCGCCAGGCTGCGGGTCAGACGCTCGAGATAGAGCGGTGCGACAGTCTCGTTGGAGATGATCGCTACTTGCCGTCCGCGAATGTGCGGGGCCAGCAGCTCAGGCTGATCCAACAAACCTTCGCCAATATGAATCGGGTAGCTGCGCTCGCCCAGATCAACTTTGAGTGTCTGCATGTGTCCCCACAGTGAAGATGAATCAGGCGTCCTGCCTTGAGTTATCGAATATCCACGGCATCTGCTGGTGTGACGCTGTTCGGTGGCCATCCGCCACAACCTTGAGCGGTCATGGCAGAACGCCGAGGATAGCGCATTTCGTGCGACGCTTTAACGGGGTGGCAACTGCTGCAGGCGCTCTAGAATGTCGAGTACGACCATTCGTGGCGGCCGCTCATCGGTTTCGACCACCAGGTCAGCAATTTCCCGATAAAGCGGGTCGCGGATCGCCAACAGGTCCCGAAGGGTCTTGGCCGGATCGGCAGTACGCAACAGCGGGCGATTGCGGTCGCGGGCCGTGCGGCCGACCTGCTGCTCGACCGACGCATGCAGATAAACCACTCGCCCACCGGCATGCAGTGCCCGACGATTGGCTTCGCGCATGACCGCGCCCCCACCTGTCGCCAGCACCACACCGTCGTAATCGCACAGCTCGGCAATCATTGCCTGCTCGCGATCACGAAAGCCCGGTTCGCCTTCTTTATCGAAGATCCAAGGGATATTGGCGCCCGTGCGCAATTCAATTTCCTTATCGGAATCTTTGAATGGCAAGCGCAGTTCTTTGGCCAGCAACCGGCCGATGGTGCTTTTTCCAGCACCCATCGGTCCAACAAGAATCAAATTTCGCACAGAATCAATGACTCACAGCAATCGCCTGATTGTTCATGATACGCGGAGTGAGGAACACCAGCAGCTCGGATTTTTTATCCGAGACCACATCACGCCGGAAAAGGCGGCCAAGATACGGCACATCGCCAAGAAATGGCACCTTATCTACAACCTTGCTCTGAGTATTTGAGAAAACCCCGCCAATGACGATGGTCTCGCCATCGTTGACCAGGACCTTGGCGTTGACCTCGTTTTTCTTGATGGGCGGTACATCCTGGACCTTGTTCAGGAAGTCCGGCTCGTCCTTGGTCACCTTGACGTCCATGATGATCCGGTTGTCGGGGGTGATCTGCGGCGTCACCTCCAGCGACAGCGAAGCCTCCTTGAACGACACCGAAGTCGCGCCGCTGGAACTGGCTTCCTGGTAGGGAATTTCGGTGCCCTTGAGGATTTTGGCGGTTTCCTTGTCGGACGTGACCACCTTGGGTTGCGAGACGATTTCCCCGTTGCCGGTTTTCTCCATGGCTGACAGCTCCAGATCCAGCAAGACGTTATCGGTGATGAACGCGATGCCGATTCCCGAAGTATTATTGGCCACACCCAAGTCGACGAACGGTGAGTTGGCGCTCGTACTGCCGGGCGTTCCGATGGTCGTCGAAGCATTGAGCCCGTTATTGACCCCGGAAGTGTTCCAGTTCCCCTTTCGCACCGAACCACCCCAACGCACCCCGAGGCTTTTGTCATAGTCGACGTTGGCTTCGACAATACGCGCCTCGATCATGACCTGACGCACAGGGATATCCAGTTGCGTGACGATCCGGCGCAGTTCATCAAGCCGGTCCTGTGTCTGGTAGGCAATGATGTTGTTGGTGCGCTCATCGACGGTGATCGACCCCCGCTCGTCGGGTTTCGCCTCGGCACTGGTCACAGACTGGAAGAGCTTGGCGATGTCCGCCGCCTTGGCATAATTCACTTGCAACAGCTCCCGGCGCAGCGGCGCCAGGTCGGCAATTTGCTTTTGTGACTCCAGCTCCTGACGCTCACGGGCAGCAATCTCATCGGCCGGCGCGACAAGCAGGACATTGCCGACCTTGCGCTTGTCCAGCCCCTTGGTTTTCAGCACCAGATCCAGCGCCTGATCCCACGGCACGTTCTGCAGGCGTAAAGTGATGCCGCCCTGCACCGTGTCGCTGGCGACCAGGTTGAGGTTGGTGAAGTCGGCGATCAGTTGCAGAACTGAACGCACATCGATGTCCTGGAAATTCAGCGAAAGCTTCTCGCCACTGTAGGCCTGCTGACCGGCACTGCGCTTTTGCAGGTTGTCGACCGTCGCCGGGCGAACACTGACCGTAAGCTTGCTGTCAGTCTGATAGGTCGAATAATCGAACGTGCCGCCGGGCTCGATGCTGATGGTGGCTCGATCGCCGCTCGCACTTGCATTGACAAACTGCACTGGCGTGGCGAAGTCCTTCACATCCAGACGCACGCGCAACGGCTCGGGCAATCGGGTCTTGGCAAACCCGACAAGGATCTTGCCGTCGCGCACCTGGATGTCGGGGGCAATTGAAGGATCCGACAAGTCGATCAGCACATTGCCCTCGCCTTGTGTTCCTCGCTGAAAATCCACCCCCCGAATGGCCTTGCCTGGCGTCGCAGTGACTCGTGCCGGAACCGGCATTGCCGCGGCCACCGGCCTGGAGGTCGCCGACTCGACCCCCTGCCCGACAACCACCAGCAAATTGTTGCCTTCAATTCGCGAGTCGTACGGGGCCGACTGGTTCAGGTTGATGATCAACCGCGTACGATCACGGGTCTCCACCACCGTTGCACTGCGGGCATTTCCACCGCCGAGATCGCGAGTCTTGCTGGCCAGTTGACTGGCGACACCCGGCAAATCCAGCGCAATCCGGGCCGGCGACGCCGTCGTGTAGCCATGGGGCACGGGAGGCGGCTCATCGAACGACAACTTCAACTCGACACGGTCTCCTGGCAGCGCGGCGACATCCAGCGCCTTGAGGTTGACCGCTTGAACCATCGGCGACATCAACGCTATCCATAGCGAAAGGCCGACGGCGGAGAAAATCCTGTTCATTATTCGAGTTCCACTATGAGTGTTCTTTCAAAGGGATGGTCCGGGAACGCTCCAGCCACGCGCCCTGACCATCTGGGACAATTTCAACCACATCGACCTGCGTGCTGCTGATCGCAACGATTCGTCCGTCATTACGCCCAAGGAAATCACCGACTTTCAGCCGGTGCACCCCGCCAGCCCCGCGCAACAGGGCATAGGAGCCCGTTGCATTGGAAAGGGTGCCGACCATTTCAAACTGCTCGATATTGAAACCTTCGAGGTATTGCCTGACCCGATCAGGGTCGGGCCTGACGTCATGCGACCCCTTGCGGCGAGCCGCCGGATCAGTGCTGATCTGCGGCGAAAACGGACTGCGCAGATTCGCCGCGTCATAGGTGAACGCCGGGTAAGACCGAAATACCGGCATTGGTTCAATCCTGCCCGGCCCGCGCAAACGCATTTCGCTCATGTACGCGTCCAGATCGTCGTAGTCTTCGCCCGCGCCACAACCGGACAGAGCGGACAGCAGCGCCATCGCCGAAAAACAACGTGCCAGACTCATTGATCCTGCCCCTTGTCGCTGTAGCGATAGGTCTTGGCGAGGATGCTCAAGCGCAGTTTTGGAGCTCCCTGGGGGCTGACCGGAGCAAGGTCGAAATCGTGCAAGGTGACGATTCGCGGCAACCCGGCCACACCACTGACGAAGGTGGCCAGGTCGTGGTAATCGCCGGTGACCGTGATCTGGATCGGCAGCTCGACATAGAACGGCTGGGCAACCTCTGGCAGCAACTTGATCTCTTCAAACTCAAGGCCGCTGCCCAGACCGGTACGCGTGATGTCTTCCAGCAAGCCAGGCACCTCGGTGTCGCCGGGCAGTTGCCGCAACAGCGCATCGAAAGTGCTCTCCATCTCCTGCAATTGCCGGGTGTAGAGATCCAGATTCGCGGCCATGCGAGTTTTATCAGCGAACTGCCCCTTGAGCATCGACTCCTCCTCTCGCTTGAGATCGAGCTCGCTCTCAAGATCGCGAGTGGAAAAGTTGTAGCCCAGCGCCAGCACCACAAGCATGAGCAAAGCGGCCACCAGAAACTTGATCGCCGGCGGCCAGGTGCCCATGTTGCTGGTATCCAGCTCATTGATATCGATCTTGCGCAGCTCTTCGAACCACTCGGATGGACTCATTTGCCTTCCTCCGGTGCCAAGGGCCGAGTCTGGCGAACGGTCAATTGGAAGACATTGGCCTGCTCGACCTGGCCGGCAGCTGCGGCCTTGACTTCGGTCAGGCTCGGCGCATCGAACCAGTCCGATGCCTCGAGATTGCGCATCAAGTCTGAAACACGGTTGTTGGATTGCGCGGCGCCGCTGATGGACAAGGTCTTTTCAGTCATTTTCACTTCGGTGAAATACACGCCGTCAGGCAGGGCTCGCGCCAACTGGTCAAATATTCGCCCGCTGATTGGGCGGTTGCCTTGCAGGTCCTGGATGATGCGCATGCGCTCGACCAGTTGCTGACGACGCGCCTTGAGATCATTGATCTGTGCGATTCGCTCATCGACCACGGTGATTTGCTTGCCGATATAGTCGTTACGGGCGACTTGCCGATCGATGGCACCGCCGATGACCTGGTTGGCAACCAGCACCGCCCCCATAGTGCCCACCGTTGCAGCCACCAGAACCAGCAGGAAGCGCTTGCGGCGGGCTTCACGCCGCTCTTCGCGCCAAGGTAAAAGGTTGATCCGTGCCATCAATCGAAGCTCCTGAGGGCCAGACCACAGGCGATCATCAGCGCCGGGGCATCGCTCGCCAGGGCAGCACCATTGACCTTGCTGCCCAGCGTCATTTCGGAAAAAGGATTCGCGACCTGGGTCGGCGTGCCCAATTGCTGCTCGATCAAGCGGTCCAGCCCCGGGATCGACGCTGTACCACCCGCCAGCAGGACGTGGTCGACGGCGCTGTACTGGCCACTGGCAAAGAAAAACTGCAGCGAGCGCGTCACCTGCTGCACCAGCGCCCCTTGAAATGGCTGCAAGACTTCAGCGACATAGTCATCCGGCAGGCCACCCTTCCTTTGCACCAGCCCCGCCTGCTCCAGCGTCAGGCCGTAGCGACGCTGGATTTCCTCGGTCAACTGCCGACCGCCGAACAGTTGTTCACGGGTGTAGATAATCCGCCCGTTGTGCAACACGCTCAGGGTGGTCATGGTGGCGCCGATATCCACCACGGCGACGGTCGAACGCTCCCCGGCGAGCCGACCGGCCAGCAACCCGAATGAGCGCTCCAGCGCGTAAGCCTCGACATCGACCACGCGAGCGGTCAGCCCCGCCAGGGTCAGGGCGGCCTCGCGGACTTCGACGTTTTCCTTGCGGCAAGCGGCCAGCAGGACGTTGACGCGTTCCGGATTGCGCACGGAGGCGCCCTGGACTTCAAAGTCGATCGCTACTTCATCCAGGGGATAGGGAATGTATTGATCGGCCTCGATCTTCAGCTGGCTTTCCATCTCGTCTTCGCGAAGCCCGGCATCCATCTCGATGATCTTGGTGATCACCGCCGAACCTGCCACCGCCACGGCCACGTTCTTGAGACCGGTCCTGGCCCTGGCCAGTGCGCGGGTTAGGGTCAGCCCCACGCCTTCGAGTTCGGCGATGTTCTTTTCGACCACCGCACCGACCGGCAACGGCTCGACCGCATAAGCCTCGACCCGGTAACGCTCGCCCTGACGGCTCAATTCCAGAAGCTTCACCGAGGTGGAACTGATATCGATTCCAAGGAGCGCATTGGTTTTTTTGTTGAAGAGTCCTGGCACGACCAATTCCCTATGACTTTCCGTGAGTTACGGACTATGCAATGTCCATTGCGTTCAATCCGCCCGTCTTGACAGAGGCGCCAACCACGCTCCCGATCAGAAAAATGCTTATAATGCCCAGCGTTTTTTTCCGCATTTGCTCAAGCGCGGGTCGTTCTCATTTAGCTTGAGCCCTGTTGCCCAATTCATTTTTGCCCTGGATGTCCAAAAGCCTTGATTCGTCTGCTGAAGTTTTTCGGTTGGTCCATCGTCGCGGTTTTCTGCGGACTCCTTCTGGGTCTGAGCGGGGCGTACCTCTACCTTAGTCCCGGGCTGCCGTCCGTGGAGGCGCTGAGAAGCATCCAGTTGCAGATCCCTTTGCGGGTCTACAGCAGCGATAACAAGTTGATCGCAGAATTCGGCGAAATGCGCCGCACACCGATCCGTTTCGCCGACATTCCCCCCAACTTCATCAATGCGTTACTAAGTGCTGAAGACGACAATTTCGCCAATCACTACGGTGTCGATCCGAGCAGCCTGATGCGTGCCGCGACCCAGCTGGTCAAAAGCGGACACATCCAGTCCGGCGGCAGCACGATCACCATGCAGGTGGCGAAGAACTTCTTCCTGACCAGCGAACGCAGCTTCTCGCGCAAGACCACCGAAATCCTCCTTGCCTTGCAGATCGAACGGCAGTTGACCAAGGACGAGATCCTCGAGCTGTACGTCAACAAGATCTACCTGGGTAACCGTGCGTACGGCATCGAGGCGGCGGCGCAGGTCTATTACGGCAAATCGATCCGCGATGTCAGCCTGGCGCAGATGGCGATGATCGCCGGCCTGCCCAAGGCGCCGTCACGCTTCAACCCGCTGGCCAACCCGGCGCGCAGCAAGGAGCGTCGCGACTGGATCCTGGGGCGCATGTACAAGCTCGGAAAAATCAGCGAGGCCGACTACACCGCGGCGATCAACGAACCGCTGAACGCCAGCTATCACGTGCCGACTCCGGAAGTGAACGCGCCATACATCGCCGAAATGGCCCGCGCCGAAATGGTCGGGCGTTATGGCAGCGACGCCTATACCGAAGGCTTCCGCGTCACCACCACGGTGCCAAGCGACCTCCAGGAACTGGCAAACACCGCGGTCCACGAAGGCCTGATGACCTACGACCAGCGCCACGGCTATCGCGGCCCCGAGTCGCGGCTGCCGGGCAAGACTCGCGAAGCCTGGGCGATCGAGCTGACCAAGCAACGCACCATCAGCGGCCTTGAACCGGCCATCGTGACCCAGGTCGACAAGAACGGCCTGCAAGTACTGACCCGCACCGGCCAGGAACACGTGAGCTGGGACTCCATGAAGTGGGCCCGGCCGTTCTTGAACACCAACAGCATGGGCGCCAATCCGAAACAACCATCGGACGTAGCCCAGGTCGGCGACCTGATTCGCGTGCAGCGCCAGGCGGACAACTCGCTGAAGTTCTGCCAGATCCCGCAGGCCCAGGGCGCGCTGGTGTCCCTGGACCCGCAGAACGGTGCCATTCGCTCGCTGGTCGGCGGTTTCGCCTTCGAGCAGAGCAACTACAACCGCGCACTGCAGGCCAAGCGCCAGCCGGGATCGAGCTTCAAGCCGTTCGTCTACGCCGCCGCCCTGGATAACGGCTACACCGCCTCCAGCCTGGTGAACGATGCACCGATCGTGTTCGTCGACGAGTACCTGGACAAAGTCTGGCGTCCGAAGAATGACACCAACACCTTCCTCGGCCCGATTCGTCTGCGTGAAGCGCTGTACAAGTCGCGCAACCTGGTGTCGATCCGCTTGCTGCAAGCGATGGGTGTAGGCAAGACCATCGACTACATCACTCGCTTCGGCTTCAACAAGCAGGACCTGCCGCCCAACCTGTCCCTGGCGCTGGGCACCGCGACCCTGACGCCAATGGAGATCGCCACCGGCTGGAGCACCTTCGCCAACGGCGGCTACAAGATCACCCCCTACATCATCGACAAGATCGAAAGCCGCAACGGCGACACGCTGTTCGTCGCCAACCCGCCGAGCGTGCCTCAGGGCGGCGCTGCCAGCGACGGTATTGCCGCACCAGCCCCACAAGCCTTCACGGTCAACGCAACACCGGGTGAGGTCCCGGGTACTACGCCGATGCCACAAGCACCCGCCGTGGCCGAACGCGTCGTTGACGGGCGCACCACGTACATCCTCAACAGCATGCTCGAGGACGTGATCAAGCTCGGCACCGGCCGCCGCGCACTGGCCCTGGGTCGCCCTGACATCGCCGGCAAGACCGGTACGACCAACGAGTCCAAGGATGCCTGGTTCTCCGGCTACAACGCCGATTACGTGACGACCGTGTGGACCGGTTTCGATCAACCGGAAAGCCTGGGCCGCAAGGAGTTCGGCGGCACCGTCGCGCTGCCGATCTGGATGAACTACATGGGCGCCGCGCTCAAAGGCAAGCCACCGCATACACAACCGGAGCCGGAAGGCATCCTCAGCCTGCGAGTCGACCCGATCAGCGGCCGCGCAGCCACCCCGGGCACACCAGGGGCCTACTTCGAACTGTTCAAGGCCGAAGATACGCCTCCGTCGGTCAACGAACTGAGCAATGGCTCGGCACCGGGCAGCCCGCTGCCGGCGGATGAAGCGGCGCCGATCGACCTCTTCTGATTCCGGCAAGATTGAAAAGCCCCGCCTTCGAGAGAAGCGCGGGGCTTTTTTTGCCTGACCGCTTTGCATCGATTAAACCCGCCTGCTCGCGAAGGCGCCGGTGCAAGCAACACAAAACCCCGAGGCATAAAAAAGCCCCGACTCTCACAAGCCGGGGCTTTCAATTGAAGCGCTACAACGGCTTAGCCGTTGAACACGTCATCCACGCTTTTGAGCGGGTAGTTCTTCGGATACGGCAGGGTCGCCACACCGGTCTCGATAGCGGCTTTCGCCACAGCATCGGAGATCACGGTGATCAAGCGAGCATCCATTGGCTTCGGAATGATGTACTCACGACCGAATTCCAGCTTGATGCCGCCATAGGCGTCGCACACTTCCTGAGGCACCGGCAGCTTGGCCAGTTCACGCAGGGCGTTGGCCGCAGCCACTTTCATTTCTTCGTTGATGCGCTTGGCGCGAACGTCCAGGGCACCACGGAAGATGAACGGGAAGCCCAGTACGTTGTTGACCTGGTTCGGGTAGTCGGAACGACCGGTGGCCATGATCACGTCGCTACGGGTAGCGTGTGCCAGCTCCGGGGAGATTTCCGGATCAGGGTTCGAGCACGCGAACACGATCGGGTTGGCCGCCATGGACAGCAGGCCTTCAGGGCTCAGCAGGTTCGGGCCCGACAGGCCTACGAACACGTCAGCGCCTTGCAGGGCGTCAGCCAGGGTGCGCTTGTCGGTCGCATGAGCGAACACGGCCTTGTACTGGTTCAGGTCGTCACGGCCGGAGTGGATCACACCGGTACGGTCAACCATGTAGATGTTTTCGATGTTGGCGCCCATGCTCACCAGCAACTTCATGCAGGAGATGGCGGCAGCACCGGCACCCAGGCAGACGATCTTGGCTTGCGGCAGGGTTTTGCCAGCGATTTCCAGGGCGTTGATCATGCCGGCGGCGGTCACGATGGCGGTACCGTGCTGGTCATCGTGGAATACCGGAATATCGCACTGCTCGATCAGAGCGCGTTCGATTTCAAAGCACTCGGGTGCCTTGATGTCTTCCAGGTTGATGCCACCGAAGGTGATGGAGATGCGCTTGACGGTGTCGATGAAGGCCTGCGGGCTTTCGGAGTCGACTTCGATGTCGAAAACGTCGATGCCGGCGAAGCGCTTGAACAGTACGCCTTTACCTTCCATCACCGGCTTGGAAGCCAATGGGCCGAGGTTACCCAGGCCGAGAATCGCGGTGCCATCGGAAATGACTGCAACCAGGTTGCCTTTGCCGGTGTACTTGTAGGCCAGCTCAGGATCGCGGGCGATCTCGCGTACTGGTTCGGCTACACCCGGGCTGTAGGCCAGCGACAGGTCGCGAGCGGTAGCAGTGGCCTTGGTGAGCTCGACACTCAGCTTACCTGGACGAGGATTGGCGTGATATTCGAGAGCGGCAGTTTTCAGATCAGACATTTTGGCATTCCGCTTTTTACTGTTGGACAGACTGGTCAGCGAGGATACGCGCCTCGCAAAGTCCCCACAAGACTGACGGGTCACCCCTGTCAAGCGCCCGGCCCTACGACTTTGGGCCAAGAGCCACGGCACACAAGGGCTAGACTGTTCACAATCGGAAGAAAAAATGTCTACAATTTTTTATCACTGCGCCACTTGAAGCATTGCCGGGTCGGTCAATGGCAACATCCAGCGTGCCTGGCCACTCTTGAGACCGCCTTTGCGCGAGCGATCCAATACCCAGCCGCGCGCCTCTACCTGCTTGCCCTCGAGGCCTTCCAGGGAATTCATATCGAAACGCGTCAGTAGATTGGGTGCAACGCGCAATACAACCGAGTCCTGCAATTCGATCCAAACCCCACCGCGATTGCGCTGCACCTTGCTCACACGACCGCTGAGCACGGCAAAACCGGAAGTGGATATCTGCTCCGCTTTCAGTACAGGTGACTGCCGCCACAACCCCAGGCCAGCCTGGCGCGCACTGCGCTCAGCCGCTTGCTGACAGGCGACCAAATCGACGTTCGGTGCCACGGCCACCAGAAAACCCAGGCCTTCGGCGAGCATTTGCGCTTCGAGGTTGGCGCCATCGGCACCGTAGACATGGGCCAGAGTGCGGCCGTAATGGTCTTGGCTTTCTTTACCCGGCAGCAAGCCAACCTGACCGTCGCTCGCCGCCACCAGGGCTTCGAGGCGTTTGCGCGCGGCCACGGCGAACGGCTCGTCGGAACGGCCCTTCTTGCCCAGTTCCGGGGTGTTCAAGCCAATCATGCGCACGTTGCGGCCATCGCTCAGGCGCAGGGTGTCACCATCCACCACCCGCTGCACCGCGACGGGCGCCAGGTCGCCTGGCGTCGGGCAAAAGGCCTGGGCGCCAGACAGCCAAATCGCGGACACAAAAAAGGCGCCCGCGAGGGACGCCTTTTTCATCAGCATGGAAAAACCGCAGTGGCTTCCCAAGTTGATCGGCCTTAGGCCTTTTTCGCGCCGAAAGCACCGAAACGGTCGGCGAACTTCTGTACGCGACCACCGGTGTCCAGAGTCTTCTGCTTACCGGTGTAGAACGGGTGGCATTCGTTGCAAACGTCGATCGCCAGGGCTTTGCCGAAGGTCGAACGGGTTTCGAACTTGTTGCCGCAGCTGCAGGTAACAGCAACTGCTGGGTATTCTGGATGGATATCAGCTTTCATGGTGTTTTCCTCAGGCTAGCGTGCCGCCACCCAACACTATTGTTAAGTACCGCACGTAATTAGGCCGCGGATTCTACCAGACAATCCCATTCACGCAAGCTGTCGCTTCTACCGACCGTCTGCTAGGCTCCCGGCCCAATACGCGATCCCCTGTAGGAGCGAGCATGCTCGCGAAAGCGGTCTGCCAGCCACCGCAATGTCGACTGCAAGATTGCTATCGCGAGCATGCTCGCTCCTACAGGCTGTAGTCACGCCCCTAATTGTTTTGATCGAGATCCCCGCGTGCCCGACGCCATCCTGCGCCTCGCCCTGCCCTCGCCGCTGCGCCGCCTGTTCGACTACCGCGCTCCGGCCGGCGTCCTGCGCGCCCGGCTGCACCCCGGCATGCGCCTGCGGGTGCCGTTCGGCCGGCGCGAGATGATCGGAATACTGGTGGAAGTCACCGACACCAGCGAAGTGCCCGCCGAGAAGCTCAAGCCAGCCCTGGCCCTGCTCGACGCCACGCCACCGCTGCCGCCGGCGCTGTTCAAACTGTGCCTGTGGACCTCACAGTACTATCAGCACAGCCTGGGCGACACCCTGAGCTGGGCGTTGCCGGTCCTGCTGCGCCAGGGTGAGCTGGCCGAGGCACGCCAGGAACGCTTCTGGTCCGTCGCGCCGGGCGCCAGCCTCGATGATCCGCGCATCGCCCGCGCCCCGCGCCAGCGCGAGGCCCTGGCCACGCTGGCGCAACATCCCCACGGCGTCGCCCATCAATTGCTGAGCAAATTGATGCTGAGCAAGGACAGCCTTGATTTGCTGCTGGCCAAGGACCTGGTGCAGATCGAGATCCGTCGGCACGCCCCGGGTGGACGCCATGAACACTGGCTGGCGCAACCGGAACTGCCACTGAACCCGGAGCAGCGTGCCGCCTATGAGGCGATTCGCGCCGGTTTTGGCAGTTACCATGCCTTCCTGCTGGCCGGGGTTACCGGCAGCGGCAAGACCGAAGTCTATTTGCAGTTGATCCGCGAAACCCTGGAGGCCGGCAAGCAAGCGCTGGTGCTGATCCCGGAAATCAACCTGGGCCCGCAGACCCTGGCGCGCTTCGAACAGCGTTTCAATGCCCGCATCGCGCTGATCCATTCCGGCGTCAATGACCGCGAACGCCTCGATGCCTGGCTGGCCGCCCGGGACGGCGAGGCCGACATTATTATCGGCACCCGCTCAGCCCTGTTCACGCCGATGAAGAACCCCGGCCTGATCATCATCGACGAAGAGCACGACGGCTCCTATAAGCAGCAAGAAGGCTTGCGCTATCACGCCCGTGACCTGGCACTGGTACGGGCACGACAGGAAAACATCCCGATCGTCCTCGGCTCCGCCACTCCCTCACTGGAAAGTCTGCACAACGCCTACACCGGCCGCTATGGACTGCTGCGCCTGAATGAACGCGCCGGCGGTGCCAAGCAGCCGCGCTTCCTGCGCCTGGATGTCAAAAGTCGACCGTTGGACAGCGGTATTTCCGGGCCAATGCAACAAGCCATCGGCCAGACGCTGGCCGCCGGGCAGCAGGTACTGGTGTTTCTCAACCGCCGCGGCTTCGCCCCGACCCTGCTGTGCCATGACTGCGGCTGGATGTCCGAGTGCCAGCGCTGTGACGCGCGCATGACCGTGCATCAGCGTTACGGCGAACTGCGCTGCCACCATTGCGGCTACGTCGAACGCGTGCCGCGCCAGTGCCCGAAATGCAACAAGGTCGATCTGCGCCCCGTTGGCGCCGGCACCGAACGGGCCGAGGAACGCCTGGCGATTCTGTTCCCGGACTATCCGGTGCTGCGGGTCGACCGCGACAGCACATCGCGCAAGGACGCGATGAACCAGTTGTTCGCGACGATTCAAAAAGGCCAACCGTGCATTTTGATCGGCACGCAAATGCTTGCCAAAGGCCACCATTTTCCACGGGTGACGCTGGTGTCGATCCTCGACGCCGACGGCGGCCTGTTTTCCGGAGACTTCCGCGCCAGCGAGCGCATGGCTCAATTGATCGTCCAGGTCGCAGGCCGTGCCGGCCGCGCCGAAGAACCGGGCAAAGTGATTATCCAGACGCACCTGGCCGACCACCCGTTGCTGGTGCAACTGACCGAGCAAGGTTATTTCGCCTTTGCCGAACAGGCCTTGAGCGAACGCCGCGCGGCCGGCTTGCCGCCGTTCGCGCACCTGGCGCTGCTGCGGGCCGAGGCGCACAAGCCGGGTCAGGCCGAAGGCTTCCTGGATGAGGCGTGCAGCGAGGCAGAGCGCTTGCTGGCCGAGCAGAATCTGACGGGGATCGAGTTGTTGGGACCGGTCCCGGCACCGATGGAGCGCCGGGCCGGGCGCTATCGAGCGCAACTGTTGCTGCAGGCTACGGCGCGGGCACCGTTGCATCGATTGCTGGCCGGTTGGTTGATGGTGCTGGAACAGATGCCGAGCGGACGGGCGGTGCGTTGGTCTTTGGATGTAGATCCTGTGGATTTATATTGATCTGAAGATCGCCTTCGCGAGCGGGCTCGCTCCCACATTGGATGACTGTGCGACACAAATCCCCTGTGGGAGCGAGCCTGCTCGCGAAAGCGGTCGAATTGTCACCACACATCCACATCCTGCCTGCTAAGGTTGGCAAGCCCGTCTTCGCAACGGATAATGCCCAGTTTTTCCACCAGCGCACGATGCGCCGCCGCGCCTGCGGTCGAAAGAGAAGACCATGAAAGACACCATTCGCCAGCTGATCCAACAAGCCATCACCCAACTCGTCAACGAAGGCGTGTTGCCTGAAGGCCTGTCGCCGGCGATCCAGGTGGAAAATTCCCGCGACAAGAAGAACGGCGATTTCGCCAGCAACATCGCCATGATGCTGGCCAAGCCGGCCGGCATGAAGCCCCGCGATCTGGCGGAAAAAATCATCGCCGCGCTGCCGGCTGACGAAAACGTCGCCAAGACCGAAATCGCCGGCCCAGGCTTCCTGAACTTCTTCCAGAACACCGACGCCCTGGCGGCTCGCCTGGACGCGGCCCTGGCCGACGCCCACATCGGCGTGCGCAAGGCCGGTCCGGTACAGCGCACCGTGGTCGACCTGTCGGCACCGAACCTGGCCAAAGAGATGCACGTCGGCCACCTGCGCTCGACCATCATCGGCGACGGCGTGGCCCGCGTTCTCGAATTCCTCGGCGACACCGTGATCCGTCAGAACCACGTCGGCGACTGGGGCACCCAGTTCGGCATGCTGATGGCTTACCTGCAGGAAAACCCGATCACCAGCGACGAACTGTCGGACCTGGAAAACTTCTACCGTGCCGCCAAGCAGCGCTTTGACGAGTCCGAAGAGTTCGCCGACCGCGCCCGTGGCCTGGTGGTCAAGTTGCAGGCCGGCGATGCCGACTGCCTGGCGCTTTGGACCAGGTTCAAGGACATCTCGCTGTCGCACTGCCAGAAAATCTACGAACTGCTCAACGTCAAACTGACCATGGCCGACGTGATGGGCGAAAGCGCCTACAACGATGACCTGATCAACGTGGTCAACGATCTGAAGGCCGCGGGCATGCTGGTCGAGAGCAACGGCGCCCAGTGCGTGTTCCTCGACGAATTCAAGAATGCCGAGGGCGATCCGCTGCCGGTGATCATCGTCAAGGCAGACGGCGGCTACCTCTACGCCACCACCGACCTGGCGGCCGTGCGCTACCGCAGCGGCAAGCTCAAGGCAGATCGCGCGCTGTACTTCGTCGACCAGCGCCAGGCCCTGCACTTCCAGCAAGTGTTCGCCGTGGCGCGCAAGGCTGGTTTCGTGACCCATCCGATGGAAATCGAACACATGGGCTTCGGTACCATGAACGGCGCCGACGGCCGCCCGTTCAAGACCCGCGATGGCGGCACCGTGAAGCTGATCGACCTGCTGACCGAAGCCCGGGAACGCGCCTATACACTGGTCAAGGACAAGAACCCGGAACTGGCTGAAGCCGAGCTGCGCAACATCGCCAAAGTCGTGGGCATCGGCGCTGTAAAATATGCCGACCTGTCCAAGCACCGCACCAGTGACTACAGCTTCAACTTCGACCTGATGCTCAACTTCGAAGGCAACACCGCGCCGTACCTGCTGTACGCCTACACCCGCGTCGCCGGCGTGTTCCGCAAGCTCGGCAAGGACTTCAGCGAAGTCGACGGCCAGATCGTCCTGGAAGCGCCGCACGAGCACGAACTGGCGGCGAAACTGGCGCAGTTCGGTGAAATCCTGAACAACGTGTCCGAAAAAGGCACCCCGCACATCCTCTGCACTTACCTGTACGACGTCGCCGGCCTGTTCTCCAGCTTCTACGAGAACTGCCCGATCCTCGCCGCCGACACCCCGGCACAAATGCAGAGCCGCCTGCGCCTTGCCGCGCTGACCGGACGCACCCTCAAGCAAGGCCTGGAACTCTTGGGCCTGGAAACTCTGGAGCGTATGTAAGTTGGCTGCCAAGAAAAAACCTGCACCCAAGCGTGGCGCCAGCCGTTACCAAGCTCCTGCAAAGCAACCGATCCCGGGCTGGCTGTGGATGGCCATCGGCCTGACGGTCGGCGCTTTCATCGTGTTTCTGATGAAACTGGAACCGGGCAAGGGCAGCGACACGGTCAAGCGTGAAAAGGTCGAGCAACAGCAACAGCAGAAAGCCAGCAAGGTCGCCGAAGCCAACAAGACCCCGCCGAGCCCGACGCAACCGGTGAAGCCGAAGTACGACTTCTACACCTTGCTGCCGGAATCGGAAGTCATCGTGCCGCCGGATGCCGTGCCGGAGAAAACCCTGCCGACGCCACAAGTGCCGGCCATTCCGACCACGCCGGTGACCCCGGCCGAAGCGGCGAAGATCGACACGGCCCGCGCCCAGGCGGCCCTGGCCGGGATCACGCCACCACCAGCGCCTCCGGTCAAGGCGGCACCGGTGACCAAGTTCTTCCTGCAGGCCGGCTCGTTCCGCAAGGAAGCTGACGCGGACAAGGTACGCGCGCAGATCATCCTGCTCGGCCAGGCTGTGGCGGTCGAGTCCGGGACGGTGAAGGACGAAACCTGGTATCGGGTATTGGTCGGACCGTTCAGCAACCGCGAACAACTGACCACAGCGCAGAAACAACTGTCGGGCGCCGGTTTCAGCAACTTGCTGTTACAACAACGCCAGAGCCGTTGACCCCCCTTCAGAACCACCGCGCCACCGTTTTCGCGAGCAGGCTCGCTCCCACAGGGTTCGTGCATATCCTGTGGGAGCGAGCCTGCTCGCGAAGGCATTCTGATTAACACTACAGTCCCGTCTGTCTCACACCACTCGTCCCCTCTCCCTCCCTGCAGTTGAAATCCACTCCACCACCCCCATATGGGTTGGCATAAGGCATTTTCGCCCCGCTGCGTGGAGACTCTTCCCTTGACCACCATCGTTTCAGTTCGCCGCCACGGCAAAGTCGTCATGGGCGGCGACGGCCAGGTTTCCCTTGGCAATACCGTGATGAAAGGCAACGCGAAAAAAGTTCGTCGCCTGTACCACGGCCAGGTCATCGCCGGGTTTGCCGGCGCCACCGCTGACGCCTTTACCCTCTTCGAGCGCTTCGAAGGCCAGTTGGAGAAACATCAAGGGCACCTGGTTCGCGCCGCTGTCGAACTCGCCAAAGAATGGCGCACCGACCGATCCCTGAGCCGCCTCGAAGCCATGCTCGCCGTCGCCAACAAAGACGCCTCCCTGATCATCACCGGCAACGGCGACGTGGTCGAACCTGAAGACGGCCTGATCGCCATGGGTTCCGGTGGCGCCTACGCTCAGGCAGCCGCCAGCGCGCTGCTGAAAAAGACTGATCTGTCGGCCCGGGAAATCGTCGAAACCGCCCTCGGTATCGCCGGCGACATCTGTGTATTCACCAACCACACCCAGACCATCGAGGAGCAGGACTGCGCCGAATAAGCCCGTGCAGCCCATCGCACCACGGCCCATTCTTGCTTGAGGTCCACTGAATATTATGTCCATGACTCCCCGTGAAATCGTCCACGAACTCAACCGCCACATCATTGGCCAGGACGATGCCAAGCGCGCCGTCGCCATTGCCTTGCGCAACCGCTGGCGCCGCATGCAACTGCCTGAAGAGCTGCGCGTTGAAGTAACGCCAAAGAACATCCTGATGATCGGCCCGACCGGTGTCGGTAAAACCGAGATCGCCCGTCGCCTGGCCAAACTGGCCAATGCGCCGTTCATCAAGGTCGAAGCGACCAAATTCACCGAAGTCGGCTATGTCGGCCGCGACGTCGAATCGATCATTCGTGATCTGGCCGATGCGGCGATCAAGCTGCTGCGCGAGCAGGAAATCGTCAAGGTTCGCCACCGCGCCGAAGATGCCGCCGAAGAACGCATCCTCGATGCGTTGCTGCCCCCGGCACGCATGGGCTTCGGCAATGACGACGCCCCGACTGCCGATTCCAACACCCGTCAGCTGTTCCGCAAGCGCCTGCGCGAAGGCCAGCTGGATGACAAGGAGATCGAAATCGAAGTCGCCGAAATGGCCGGCGTCGACATCTCCGCGCCACCGGGCATGGAAGAAATGACCAACCAGTTGCAGAGCCTGTTCGCCAACATGGGCAAGGGCAAGAAGAAGGCCCGCAAGCTCAAGGTCAAAGAAGCGCTGAAGATGGTGCGCGACGAAGAAGCCAGCCGCCTGGTCAACGACGAAGAATTGAAGGCCAAGGCCCTGGAGGCCGTCGAGCAGCACGGCATCGTGTTCATCGACGAAATCGACAAGGTCGCCAAGCGTGGCAACTCCGGTGGCGTGGATGTATCCCGCGAAGGCGTGCAGCGCGACCTGCTGCCGCTGATCGAAGGCTGCACCGTCAACACCAAGCTGGGCATGGTCAAGACCGACCACATTCTGTTCATCGCTTCCGGTGCATTCCACCTGAGCAAGCCGAGCGATCTGGTGCCGGAGCTGCAAGGCCGCCTGCCGATCCGTGTCGAACTCAAGGCCCTGAGCCCTGAAGATTTCGAACGCATCCTCAGTGAGCCTCACGCCTCTCTCACCGAGCAATATTGCGCGCTGTTGAAAACCGAAGGCCTGGGTATCGAGTTCCAGCCAAGCGGTATCAAGCGCATCGCCGAGATTGCCTGGCAGGTCAACGAGAAAACCGAAAACATCGGTGCCCGTCGCCTGCACACCCTGCTCGAGCGCCTGCTCGAAGAGGTGTCGTTCAGCGCCGGCGACCTGGCCAGCGCCCATGACGACAAGGTGATCCAGATCGACGCCGACTACGTCAACAGCCATCTGGGTGAATTGGCGCAGAACGAAGACCTGTCCCGTTATATCCTGTAAGCCAAGACCTGTAGGAGCGAGCAAGCTCGCGATGGCGTATCAGGCGACGCGGGCCTACAGACAGCCCGCGTCATCGTTGACCTCCTTCGCGAGCTTGCTCGCTCCTACAGGGTTCCATCCTCAACGGAACTTTGGCCATGATCCCTACCGACATCAAACTGCACAAAGCCTCGAAAACCCTGTCGCTGAAATACGCGTCCGGCGAGGAATACACCCTGCCCGCCGAGTTCCTGCGCGTGCACTCTCCCTCCGCCGAGGTCCAGGGCCACGGCAAACCCATCCTGCAATTTGGCAAGATCAACGTCGGCCTGACGAAGATAGAACCGGCCGGTCAGTACGCCTTGAAACTGACCTTCGACGACGGCCATGACAGCGGCCTGTTCACCTGGGAATACCTCTACGAGCTGGGGCGACGTTATGACGCACTCTGGGAGGATTATCTTGCCGAGCTCAAAGCCGCCGGAAAAAGCCGCGACCCGAACGAATCCGTCGTCAAGCTGATGCTCTAGTCCGAGCCTCTTGCTCTTTAGAGCGCATTTTCTAATTTCATCTGTTTGAATGCTCCGCTCCAGGGCCACCGATTGGCCTGCTTGCGAAAAAAATTAAACTCGGGTAACCAATGGAACTGGCAAGTTCCCTGCAGTGCTCTCTGTGAACAAAAAGCAGCGATGCAGTATTAACAGTCACCCGAGCAGCAGTACCTGGCATTGGTTGTGTGACTGCACAGCAGGACCCGGGTACTCGTCTCAGGACAATGGAGCGTCGTAGATGAGTAACAAGAATAACGATGACTTGAAGCAGCAAGCCTCCGAAAACACCTTGGGGCTGAATCCTGTCGTTGGATTGCGTGGAAAAGATCTACTGGCTTCTGCTCGCATGGTGCTCAGACAGGCCATCAAACAACCGATTCACAGCGCAAAGCATGTCGCTCATTTCGGCCTTGAGCTCAAGAACGTACTGTTAGGCAAATCCGAGCTGCTACCGAACAGCGATGACCGTCGCTTTGCCGATCCGGCCTGGAGCCAGAACCCGCTTTACAAACGTTATTTGCAAACCTACCTGGCGTGGCGCAAGGAGCTCCACGACTGGATCGACGACAGCAACCTGCCGGCCAAGGACGTCAGTCGCGGCCACTTCGTGATCAACCTCATGACCGAAGCCTTCGCCCCGACCAACACGGCGGCCAACCCGGCGGCGGTCAAACGCTTCTTCGAAACCGGTGGTAAAAGCCTGCTCGACGGCCTCTCGCATCTGGCCAAGGACCTGGTACACAACGGCGGCATGCCGAGCCAGGTCAACATGGGCGCATTCGAGGTCGGCAAGACCCTGGCCGTGACCGAAGGTGCAGTGGTGTTTCGCAACGATGTGCTGGAGCTGATCCAGTACAAGCCCATCACCGAACAGGTGCACGAACGCCCGCTGCTGGTGGTGCCACCGCAAATCAACAAGTTCTACGTTTTCGACCTCAGCCCGGAGAAAAGCCTGGCGCGGTTCTGCCTGCGCAGCAACGTGCAAACCTTCATCGTCAGTTGGCGCAATCCGACCAAGGAGCAGCGCGAGTGGGGTCTGTCGACTTACATCGAGGCGCTCAAGGAAGCGGTCGACGTGGTCACTGCGATCACCGGCAGCAAGGACGTGAACATGCTCGGCGCCTGCTCCGGCGGTATCACCTGCACCGCGCTGCTGGGCCATTACGCAGCGATTGGCGAAAACAAGGTCAACGCCCTCACCCTGCTGGTCAGCGTGCTCGACACCACCCTGGACAGCGATGTGGCGCTGTTCGTCGATGAGCAAACCCTCGAAAGCGCCAAGCGCCACTCCTATCAGGCCGGCGTGCTGGAAGGCCGCGACATGGCGAAAGTCTTCGCCTGGATGCGTCCCAACGACCTGATCTGGAACTACTGGGTCAATAATTACCTGTTGGGCAACGAACCACCGGTGTTCGACATCCTGTTCTGGAACAACGACACCACCCGGTTACCGGCGGCGTTCCACGGCGACCTGATTGAAATGTTCAAAAGCAACCCATTGATTCGTCCGAATGCACTGGAAGTGTGCGGCACGCCGATCGATCTGAAGCAGGTCACTGCCGATATCTTTTCCCTGGCCGGGACCAGCGATCACATCACCCCGTGGCGCTCCTGCTACAAGTCGGCGCAACTGTTCGGCGGCAATGTTGAATTCGTGCTGTCCAGCAGTGGGCATATCCAGAGCATTCTGAACCCGCCGGGCAATCCGAAATCGCGCTACATGACCAGCACCGAAATGACCGCCAATGCCGATGACTGGCAGGTAGAGTCGACCAAGCACGCCGATTCGTGGTGGCTGCATTGGCAGGCCTGGCTGGCACAGCGTTCGGGCAACTTGAAAAAAGCGCCGTTGAAATTGGGCAACAAAGCCAATCCAGCGGGTGAAGCAGCACCAGGCACCTATGTGCACGAGCGGTAACTGACACACCTCGCCCTACCCCTGTAGGAGCGAGCAAGCTCGCGATGGAGTCCGGAGCACCGCGGGGTATCAGATGCCCCGAGTTTTCGTTGACGTCCATCGCGAGCATGCTCGCTCCTACAGGGGGAGAGGGACGGGGAAGAACTTGAGAGACCCACAGGGCCAGAAGCATGCCGCAACCCTTCATATTCCGTACCGTCGATCTGGATGGCCAGACGCTCCGCACGGCGGTACGCCCCGGCAAGCCTCACTTGACGCCCCTGCTGATTTTCAATGGCATCGGCGCCAACCTGGAGCTGGTGTTCCCCTTCATCGCGGCGCTGGACCCGGACCTGGAGGTCATCGCCTTCGACGTACCCGGTGTCGGTGGCTCGTCGACGCCGAACCGGCCGTATCGTTTTCCCGGGCTGGCCAAGCTCACCGCGCGGATGCTCGACTATCTCGACTACGGGCAGGTCAACGTCATCGGTGTGTCCTGGGGTGGCGCCCTGGCACAACAGTTCGCTTACGACTATCCGGAGCGCTGCAAGAAACTCCTGCTGGCGGCAACGGCGGCGGGTGCGGTGATGGTACCGGGCAAGCCGAAAGTGTTGTGGATGATGGCCAGTCCGCGCCGTTACATCCAGCCGTCCCATGTGATCCGCATTGCGCCGATGATCTACGGCGGCGCCTTCCGTCGCGACCCGACGCTGGCCGCGAGCCATGCAGCCAAGGTGCGCTCGGCGGGCAAGCTCGGTTACTACTGGCAGCTGTTCGCCGGCCTCGGCTGGACCAGCATTCACTGGCTGCACAAGATCCGCCAGCCGACCCTGGTACTGGCCGGCGACGACGACCCGCTGATCCCGCTGGTCAACATGCGCTTGCTGGCCTGGCGGATTCCCAATGCCCAGTTGCACATCATCGATGACGGGCACCTGTTCCTGATTACCCGGGCCGAAGCGGTGGCCCCGATCATCATGAAATTCCTGGAAGAGGAGCGCCAGCGCGCGGTGATGCATCCGCGTCCGGCGCCTTTGGGCGGCTAAAGCGTTGCATCGGCGCTCGGCAGGACGCCACGCCGCGCAACAACCCGTTACAGCGTCTATGGTGTTCTGCTTCGGTGTATTTGTTTTGGCCTGAAGACGAAGGAGTGTTGACTCATGCGCGAGAAACCAGCGAGGGATTCCTTACCGACTCCCGCCGCGTTCATCAATGCACAGAGTGCGATTACCGGCCTGCGTGGCCGGGACCTGCTGTCGACCCTGCGCAGTGTGGCCGCCCATGGCTTGCGCAATCCGGTGCACAGCGCCCGACATGCCCTCAAACTCGGCGGTCAGCTTGGTCGTGTGCTGCTCGGCGAAACCCTGCACCCGACCAACCCGCAGGACGCTCGCTTCGCCGACCCGGCGTGGAGCCTCAACCCGTTTTACCGCCGCAGCCTGCAGGCCTACCTGAGCTGGCAGAAACAGGTCAAAAGCTGGATCGACGACAGCAACATGAGCCCGGACGACCGCGCCCGCGCGCACTTCGCTTTCGCCTTGCTCAACGATGCCGTATCGCCCTCCAATACCCTGCTCAATCCACTGGCGGTCAAGGAACTGTTCAATTCCGGCGGCAACAGCCTGGTGCGCGGCATCAGCCATTTGCTGGACGACCTGCTGCACAACGACGGACTGCCCCGACAAGTCACCAAGCAAGCGTTCGAGGTCGGCCGGACGGTCGCCACGACCCCAGGCGCAGTGGTATTTCGCAACGAACTGCTGGAGTTGATCCAGTACAAGCCAATGAGCGAAAAGCAGTACTCCAAGCCCCTGCTGGTGGTGCCGCCACAAATCAACAAGTACTACATTTTCGACCTGAGCCCCCACAACAGCTTCGTCCAGTACGCCCTGAAAAACGGCCTGCAGACCTTCATGATCAGTTGGCGCAACCCGGATGTGCGTCACCGCGAATGGGGACTCTCGACCTACGTGGAGGCCGTGGAGGCGGCGATGAATGTCTGCCGGGCGATCACCGGCGCACGCGAAGTCAACCTGATGGGCGCCTGCGCCGGCGGGCTGACCATTGCCGCGCTGCAAGGCCATCTGCAGGCCAAACGGCAACTACGCAGGGTGTCCAGCGCGACGTACCTGGTGAGCCTGCTCGACAGTCAGCTGGACAGCCCCGCCACGCTGTTCGCCGACGAGCAGACCCTGGAGGCCGCCAAGCGCCGTTCCTATCAGAAAGGCGTACTGGACGGCCGTGACATGGCCAAGGTCTTCGCCTGGATGCGCCCCAACGATTTGATCTGGAGCTACTTCGTCAACAACTACCTGTTGGGCAAGGAGCCACCGGCGTTCGACATTCTCTACTGGAACAACGACAACACCCGCCTGCCCGCGGCCCTGCATGGCGATTTGCTGGACTTCTTCAAGCACAACCCGCTGACCCACCCGGGAGGGCTGGAAGTGTGCGGCACGCCTATCGATCTGCAGAAGGTCACCGTCGACAGCTTCAGCGTCGCCGGCATCAACGATCACATCACGCCATGGGATGCGGTGTATCGCTCGACGTTGCTGCTCGGTGGCGAGCGGCGCTTCGTACTGTCCAACAGCGGCCATGTGCAGAGCATCCTCAACCCACCGAGCAACCCGAAAGCCAACTACGTCGAGAACGGCAAACTGAGCAGCGACCCCCGTGCCTGGTACTACGACGCCAAACATGTCGATGGCAGCTGGTGGAGCCAATGGCTGGCCTGGATCCAGGAACGCTCCGGCGCGCAGAAGGAAACCCACATGGCGCTCGGCAACCAGAACTATCCACCGATGGAGGCTGCACCCGGCACTTACGTGCGCGTGCGCTGAACCTAAAAAGGCCACAGTCAGTCTCCGACCCGGCAGGAGCGAGCAGGCTCGCGATGGACATCCAGACGCCGCGGGCAACCAGGTAGCCCGCGTAATCGTTAACGACCATCGCGAGCATGCTCGCTCCTACAGGACTGGAGGCTGGCCTGGCACGAACATTAAGAAGACTGGATGAAAACCCGCGACCGGATCCTCGAATGTGCCCTGCAATTGTTCAATCAAAAGGGCGAACCCAATGTCTCCACCATGGAAGTTGCCAATGAAATGGGCATCAGCCCGGGCAACCTTTACTACCACTTCCACGGCAAGGAACCACTGATACTCGGGCTGTTCGAACGCTTCCAGGGCGAACTGGCCCCGCTGCTCGATCCGCCGGCCGATGTCGAACTGGCCCCCGAAGAATACTGGCTGTTCCTGCACCTGATCGTCGAACGCCTGTCCCACTACCGGTTCCTCTTCCAGGACCTGTCGAACCTCGCCGGGCGCCTGCCGAAACTGGCCAAGGGCATCCGCAATCTGCTCAATGCACTCAAGCGCACATTGGCGTCGCTGCTGGCGCGACTGAAGGCACAAGGGTTGCTGGTCAGTGAAACCCAGGCATTGGGACAACTGGTGGAGCAGATCACCCTGACATTGCTGTTTTCGCTGGATTATCAGCGGATTCTTGATCGTGAAGGCGAGGTGCGGCTGGTGGTCTACCAGATCATGATGCTGGTCGCGCCACACCTGCTGCCATCGATGAAGGCTGCGACCGAACAGATGGCGATGGAGTATCTGGAAGACCACGAGTAGCTCTGCCCACAACGCTCCCCTGTAGGAGCGAGCACGCTCGCGATAGCGGTGGATCAGCCAACATCAATACTGGATGTGATGGCCTCATCGCGAGCATGCCGCAAGCGGGCACCCGCTCCTACAGGGGGGGGTGTCGCTCAGAGATTCGCGCACAAACAAAAACGCCCGACCTTGGCAGGCCGGGCGTTTTCTTGAGCCCTGAAAATCAGGACTGACTGGTTGGCGTCGATGGAGCTGGCGCGGCAGTCGGGGTGACAGCAGGGGCCGGTGCGATCGCGGAGTTCGATGCGCTGACCGGAGCGGCTGCCGGAGTTGCCGGGGCTGCCGCAGCTACTGCTGGTTTTGGCGCGGCGGCTTTTGGAGCTGCCGGCTTCTTCACTGCAGGTTTTTTCGCCGCAGCGGGTTTGGCTGCCGGCTTGGCGGCGGCTGGTTTTGCAGCAGCCGTTTTAGCTGCTGGCTTGGCAGCCGGTTTGGCGGCAGCTTTCGCAGCAACCGGTTTGGCCGCAGGCTTGGCCGCTGCCGGTTTGGCCGCTGCCGTTTTAGCGGCAGGCTTGGCAGCAGGTTTAGCCGCTGCCTTGGCCAGTGGCTTGGCAGCCGTTTTCGCTGCCGGCTTGGCGGCGGCAGTCTTGGCAGCAGGTTTGGCCGCCGCGGTTTTCGCCGCAACAGGCGCAACCTTGGCACCGGTCAGTTTTTCGATTTGCTTGGTCAGGATCTCGACCTTGCTGTGCAGTGCCTTGACTTCATTGCGGCTCGGAACACCCAGGCGCGAAATGGCACTGTTCAGACGCTTGTCGAAAGCGCCTTCCAGCTCATCCCACTTGCCCAGTGCGCGATCTTTCACGCCGCTGATGCGCGATTTGGCCGAAGAAGCGGAGTCCTTGGCGGCGTCGACTGTCTTGCCAACAGCGCTCTTGGTGAGCTTCTCGGCTTTCTCGCCGTCCTTAACCAATGCATCGAAGAGTTTGCTGCCGTCAGTGTCGATCTTCGAGTACACGCCTAAACCAGCCAGCCAGATTTTTCGGGAGTAATCTTCAACTTTCCCGATCCACGAGCTGCCTTCTTTTTCGGTTTTCTTTTTAACAGCCATCCCGTTCTCCTTAAGATTTACGCGCGACACGTTCGAGCAATGCCGTCAGCTCATCGAGCTTAGCAGAGAGTGTCTCAACGTCATGTTTAGACGGAATGCCGATACGATTCAAGGCACTTGCGACACGCGTGTCGAACGCCTTCTCGACCTTGTCGAGCTGAACTTCGACGCGACCTTTGAAAGTGCTGACTTCACTCTTGACTTCATCAATCTCGGCATTGGCCGCTTCAAGTTTCTCGGCAACTACTTTTTTGCCTTTCTTTTCAACAGCCTGACCAGCCTTGATCAGCTCCTGAAAGTATTCGCTGCCCTCCTGACCGACCTTGGCGTAGGCACCCAGGCCTGCCAGCCAGATCTTGCGGGCATAGGATTTGACATCGCCCAGCGTGCTGGTCGGTGCGTCGATTTTTTTCTTCACAATAACTTTGGCCATGGTGCACCTCACGCGCAAAAGGTTTGAAGAACTACCCGGACAAGTGTCGGGCTCTGGCACAAAGTAGGGAGAAAAATTAGAAACGGCACCCTAACAACTGACATAAACAGCAGAGGCACCACAAAACAAATGTGGGAGCAGGCTCGCTCCCACAGGGGATCTCATTTCAAACAGAAATCAGACCAGCGCCTTGTCCAGCGCCTTTTCGATTTCAGCCTTGATCATGCCGCTCATGGCCGACATCATCAGGCCCAGTTCCACTTCGACGCGAATCGAATCGTCGGCGACATGCACCGCGCCCTTCACACCCGAGCGCTTCAGGTTCAGGGTATCGCCGGACCACTGCGGCTCCAGGCCATACTGATCGGACAGTTTCTGCGCCAGCTTGTCGGCCTTTTCGCGAGCCGCTTCCTTACCCAGGCCATGGGCACGTTCAACACTGATACTGGCCATCGAATGACTCCTGCTTTATGGATGCGTTCCCGAGACATTTTGACCTCTGCTGCGTCAAAACGTCCCGATGGTTGCCCATCTTACCTTCAGCCTTGCCAAGACAAAGCATGCCTTGGGGATTAGAATGTCGCGCATTCTCTTTTGGTGACAGCGATATGACTGATCAGCGCAAAGGCAGCGATGCCGAACCCACCACTCACTTCGGCTTCAAAAACGTTCCGGAAAGCCAGAAAGCGGAAAAAGTCGCTGAGGTATTCCACTCGGTAGCCGCCAAGTACGACCTGATGAACGACCTTCTGTCGGGCGGCATGCACCGTCTGTGGAAGCGCTTCGCGATCGAACTGTCGGGCGTGCGCGCCGGCAACCGCGTACTGGACATCGCTGGCGGCACCGGCGACCTGACCCGCAAGTTCTCGCACCTGGTTGGCCCCACCGGCCAGGTCGTGTTGGCCGACATCAACGAATCCATGCTCAAGGTCGGTCGTGACCGCCTGCTGGACCTTGGCGTGGCCGGCAACGTCGAGTTCGTCCAGGCCGATGCGGAAAAACTGCCGTTCCCGGACAACCATTTCGACTGCGTGACCATCGCCTTCGGCCTGCGCAACGTGACCCACAAGGAAGATGCCCTGCGCTCGATGCTGCGCGTGCTCAAGCCGGGCGGCCGCTTGCTGGTGCTGGAATTCTCCAAGCCAACCAACGCGCTGATGTCCAAGGCCTACGACGCCTACTCGTTCGCCTTCATGCCGTTGATGGGCAAGCTGATCACCAACGACTCGGAAAGTTATCGTTACCTGGCCGAATCGATCCGCATGCACCCGAACCAGGAAACCCTGAAGTCGATGATGGTCGAAGCCGGTTTCGACCGCGTGACCTATCACAACATGACCGCAGGCATCGTTGCCCTGCACCGCGGCATCAAGCCCTGATGCTGCTCGCCGGCCTGCTCGCCAGCGTCGAACTCGGCCTAAACCGAGTGCTGCGTCTCGACAGCACGGCACTGCCGCGGCTGGCACATTTGAGCGGCAAGGTGATTACCATCGATTGCCGCAGCCCGGCGCTGCACCTGTTCATCCTGCCCAGCGACGAAGGCCTGATGCTCGCCTCCCAGTGGGAAACCGGCGCCGATTGCACCTTGCGTGCTCCGGCCTCGAGCCTGCTGAAACTGGCGATGAGCAAAGACAAGACCTCGGTGCTGCATGCCCCTGAAGTCGAGCTCGATGGCGACAGCGGCGTGCTGCTGGAACTGGCGGCCATCCTCCAGGACCTCGAGCTGGACTGGGAGTATGAACTTTCGCGCTGGCTCGGCCCGGTCGCCACGCAACTGGTTGGCGGTCACCTGCGCAGCCGCGCCCGCTGGTATCAGCAGGGCTTTGCCAGCCTGGGCCAGAACCTGGGCGAATACCTGGCCGAAGAATCGCGCACGCTTGTTGGTCAGCGCGAAGCCGAAGCCCGATTCAGTGAACTGGACCGGATCAAGCTTGATCTGGAACGTCTCGAGGCGCGTTTCGAGCGCCTTTCCCGATCCCTCGACCCAAGCGATAACGCATGAAGCTGCTTGCCGTCCGCCGTTTGTTGCGCATCCAGCGCGTCGTGATCCGCTACCGCCTCGATGACCTGCTGTTCGCCCTGCCGCTGCCCTGGTTCCTGCGGGCGTTGCGTTATGCCTTGCCGTGGCGCTGGTTCCCGCGCAAGCCCCTGGACCTGAGCCGTGGCGCGCGCTTGCGCCTGGCGCTGCAGGATCTGGGGCCGATCTTCATCAAGTTCGGACAGATCCTGTCCACTCGCCGCGACCTGCTGCCCGAAGACATCGCCGACGAGCTGATGAAACTGCAGGACCGCGTGCCGCCGTTCGATTCGCAGGTGTCGGTGAAGCTGATCGAAGAACAGCTGGGCAAGAAAATCAACGACGTATTCAGCCGTTTCGACGTCGAACCGCTGGCCTCGGCCTCGGTGGCGCAGGTGCATGCCGCGCAACTGAAAACCGGCGAAGAAGTGGTGGTCAAGGTGATCCGTCCCGGCCTCAAACCGGTGATCGCCCAGGACCTGGCGTGGCTGTTCATCCTCGCCCGCGCCGCCGAAAAACTCTCGGCCGATGCGCGTCTGCTGCACCCGGTGGACGTGGTCAGCGACTACGAAAAGACCATCTACGACGAACTCGACCTGCTGCGCGAAGCGGCCAACGCCAGCCAGTTGAAGCGCAACTTCGATGGCTCGCCGCTGCTGTACGTGCCGCAAGTCTATTGGGACTGGTGTCGCCCGAAAGTGTTGGTGATGGAACGCATCTACGGCATTCAGGTCACCGATCTGGCGACCCTGGCCGACCAGCGTACCGACATGAAAATGCTCGCCGAACGTGGCGTGGAGATCTTCTTTACCCAGGTGTTCCGCGATAGCTTCTTCCACGCCGACATGCACCCCGGCAACATTTTCGTCAGCACCGTGAATCCGTGGAGTCCGCAGTACATCGCCATCGACTGCGGCATCGTCGGCAGCCTGACCCCGGAAGACCAGGATTACCTGGCGCGCAACTTGTTCGCCTTCTTCAAGCGCGATTACCGTCGCGTGGCGCAGTTGCACATCGATTCGGGCTGGGTGCCGGCGGAAACCAAACTCAACGAATTCGAAGCCGCGATCCGCACCGTGTGCGAGCCGATCTTCGAAAAACCGTTAAAGGATATTTCCTTCGGCCAGGTGTTGATGCGCCTGTTCCAGACCGCGCGACGCTTCAACATGGAAGTGCAGCCGCAGCTTGTTCTTTTGCAGAAGACCCTGTTGAACATCGAAGGCCTGGGCCGCCAGCTGTACCCGGACCTCGACCTGTGGAACACCGCGCAGCCGTTCCTCGAGCGCTGGATGCGCGAGCGCGTCAGCCCCAAAGCCCTGCTCGGCAACGTGCACAGCCAGTTCGAACAGATCCCGCACCTGGCCAACATGGCCCGTGACCTGCTCGAACGCATGTCCCGACCCCACGCCTACGACCCGCCGCCACCCTGGCATCGACGCCGGGACGACTGGTTCCTGCGTCTGCTCGGCACGGCTCACCTGGCCGGGGGCGCCATCCTTGCCGCTGGCGGTCCGTTGAACCAGTTGGCTTACTGGCCTGCTGGCATCATGATGGCGGTCGGTTTGTATCTGGTCGTTCGTCGATAGCATGAATCAGCTGCAAGTTATAAGCTTCAAGCTTCAAGCGATGTTCGTAGCACTCACGTTTAATTCACGCCTGTAGATATGCGTTGCACAATTCGAAGGATCGAAGCGCACTGGCTTTTACTTGCGGCTTGAAGCTTAAGGCTTGGAGCTGCTTCAGGAACTGAAGATGAAAAACTGGCTGGACGAGATCAAGTGGGACGCCGACGGCCTGGTGCCAGCGATTGCCCAGGATCACAAGACCGGGCGCGTCCTGATGATGGCCTGGATGAACCGTGAAGCACTGGAACTGACCGCCGCCGAGAACCGCGCGATCTACTGGTCGCGCTCCCGTGGCAAGCTGTGGCGCAAGGGCGAAGAGTCCGGCCACGTGCAAACCCTGCACGAGATGCGCCTGGACTGCGACGCCGACGTCATCATCCTGATGGTCGAACAAATCGGCGACATCGCCTGCCATACCGGCCGCCAGAGCTGCTTCTATCGCGTCTACGAGAACGGCGACTGGACAACGGTCGACCCGGTCCTGAAAGATCCGCACGCCATCTATTCCGCAGGGCACACACATGAGTGACACTCTCACCCGCCTCGCCGAGGTACTGGAAGCGCGCAAAGGCGCCGCCGCCGACAGCTCGTATGTCGCCAGCCTGTACCACAAGGGCTTGAACAAGATTCTGGAAAAAGTCGGCGAAGAGTCGGTCGAGACCATCATTGCCGCCAAGGACGCCGCCGTCAGTGGCGACTGCAGCGATGTGATCTACGAAACCGCCGATTTGTGGTTCCACAGCATGGTCATGCTCGCCCAGTTGGGGCAGCATCCACAGGCTGTACTCGATGAACTGGACCGTCGTTTCGGTCTCTCCGGACACGCCGAGAAAGCCTCGCGCCCGTCCGCCTGAATAACTATTAGAGAGGAGCAGCAGCATGGGCATTTTTGACTGGAAACACTGGATCGTCATCCTGGTTGTCGTGGTACTGGTGTTCGGCACCAAGAAGCTGAAGAACCTCGGCACCGACGTCGGCGAGTCGATCAAGGGCTTCAAGAAAGCCATGAACGACGACGAAAAGCCCGCCGAGCCGAATGCGACCCCGACCCAACCGGTTCCGCCGGTACAGCCTCAGACCTCTGTAAACCAGCCGCACACCATCGACGTGCAGGCCCAGAAAGTCGAAGAGCCGATTCGCAAAGACGTGTGAGCACTGACTAATGTTTGGTATCAGCTTCTCTGAACTGCTGCTCGTCGGCCTCGTCGCTCTGCTGGTGCTGGGTCCCGAGCGCTTGCCGGGCGCTGCGCGCACCGCGGGCCTGTGGGTCGGGCGCCTGAAGCGCAGCTTCAACGCGATAAAGCAGGAAGTTGAACGTGAAATCGGTGCCGACGAGATTCGTCGGCAACTGCACAACGAACATATCCTGTCGCTTGAGCAGGAGGCGCGGAAAATCTTCACGCCGACCCAGCAGGAGCCGACGCCGGTGGAGCATGTGGGCGCGCAGACAATCAGTGCACCTGTCACTGCTGCCACAACAACACCTGCACCTGTCGTAGCGGCTACGGAGCCTGCGCCCGTTGTGGCAGCGACTCCGGTTGATCCCGTTGCTCCAACCGCCGCGCCGACCACGCCAGCGCCTAACGACACCACTTTGCCGCCGCGAGCCCCATGAGCGATCTCCCTGAAAACGACCAGCACATGCCGCTGGTTTCGCACCTCACCGAGTTGCGTACCCGACTGCTGCGCTGCGTAGCGGCGATCTTCATCATCTTTGCCGGGCTGTTTGCCTTCACCCAGCAGATCTACACCTTCGTCTCCACGCCTCTGCGTGCGTACCTGCCCGCTGGCGCGACGATGATTGCCACTGACGTGTCGTCGCCGTTCCTGACGCCACTGAAGCTGACCATGATGGTCTCGCTGTTCCTGGCCATCCCGGTGATCCTGCACCAGATCTGGGGTTTCATCGCCCCGGGCCTGTACAAGCATGAAAAACGCATCGCCGTGCCCTTGCTCTGCTCGAGCATCGTTTTGTTCTACGCCGGCATGGCCTTCGCGTATTTCCTGGTGTTCCCGCTGATCTTCAAGTTCTTCGCCGCCGCCACCCCGGCCGGTGTGGAAATGATGACCGACATCACCAGCTACCTCGACTTCGTCATGACGCTGTTCTTCGCCTTTGGCGTGGCGTTCGAAATCCCGGTGGCCGTGGTCCTGCTGGTGTGGATCGGCGTGGTCGACGTCAAATACCTGAAGAAAATCCGCCCGTACGTGATCATCGGCTGCTTCGTGGTCGGCATGATCCTCACACCGCCGGACATCTTCTCGCAGACCTTGCTGGCCGTGCCGATGTGGTTGCTGTTCGAAATCGGCATCCTGTTCGGCAGCCTGATCAGCAAGCGTGGCGAGCATCCGGACGACCAGCCGGCCGACGATCACAACGACCAGCCGCCAGCGACCCAAGCGTGAACCTGCTGCTCCTCGAGGAGGCCGACTTCATTGCGGCCGACCGGGCGATCCTGCGTGATCGCCGATTGACCCACATGCAGGAAGTCCACCGCTGCGAAGTGGGCGACAGCATGCGTGTCGGGCGAATCGGCGGCCTGATGGGCTCGGCCGAAGTGCTGCGCCTGGACGCCGGCGAAGCGGAATTGCGCGTCACCCTCGACCAGCCACCACCCGCCAAGCTGCCATTGACCCTGATATTGGCCCTGCCACGCCCCAAGATGCTGCGCAGGGTGTTCCAGACCGTGGCAGCCATGGGTGTACCACGTGTCGTGCTGGTCAACAGCTATCGCGTCGAGAAGAGCTTCTGGCAGACCCCCTTCCTGGAACCCGAGGCGATTCGCGAGCAGTTGATCCTCGGCCTCGAACAAGCCCGGGACAGCGTGCTGCCGGAAGTCGTCATCGAGAAACGCTTCAAGCCGTTCGTCGAAGACCGATTGCCGGCGATCACCGACGGCACCCTCGGCCTGGTGGGGCATCCGGGCAATTATCCGCCCTGCCCTCGCGCACTCAGCGAACCGGTGACCCTGGCCATCGGCCCCGAGGGCGGCTGGATTCCCTACGAGATCGACCTGCTGGGCAAGTCCGGCCTGCAACCGGTACAACTGGGCGAACGCATCCTGCGCGTCGAAACCGCTGTGACCGCACTGCTGGCGCGACTTTTCTGACACCACACATTTACCCTGTAGGAGCGAGCATGCTCGCGATAGCGGTGTACCAGCCACATCAATGCCGGCTGATCAGCCGCCATCGCGAGCATGCTCGCTCCTACAGGTCATCATTCGCCCGAACATCGGGTAGCGCCTACAGATTCAGGCGCTTCTGCCGATACATCCCCCATAAAACCAAATTGTGGTCCGGGGAGTTTCAGCATGTACCAATGGCTAGCCGAGAATCTGGGAAACGTCAGCGTCAAACGCAAGCTGGGAATCGGCTTCGGTCTGGTGCTGCTACTGACCCTGCTGATCACCTTCACCGGCTGGAGCGGCCTGAGCGGCGTTACCAGCCGCGGCGATAAACTGGGGTTCATCGCCAGCCTCAACGACCTGACCAAGGACCTGCGCATCGCGCGCCTGGATTACGAGATGCGTCGCGGCGAACAAGGTCCCGGCGCCGTCAACGATCTGTTGGGCAAACTCGAAAGCGGCCTGCAGACCGCCCGAGGCCTGATCGAGCAACCGGCCGATGCGGCCATGGTCGATCAACAACTGGCCGCTGTCGCCGAATACCGTCGCGCCTTCGGCGACATGACCCAGGCCGGCGCCCAGCGTGAAGACGCCCGCAGCAAACTCGGCGCGACCGCCGACAACGCCGTGGCCCGCGTCGCCGAAGTGGAAAAGTCCATGTTGCAAGGCGATAGCGTGACCGCCTTCAACCTGGTCATCGACCTGAGCAAACTGATCCAGCAGGCGCGCTTCCAGGTGCGTGGCTACACCTACAGCGGCAAGAGTGAGGCCGAACAGCCGGCCCTCGATGCGATCGACAACGCCCTGAAGAACCTCGAGAGCCTGCCGGCCAAACTGCCTGAAGAACACATCGCCAACCTGCAACAGGCGACTGATTCGCTGAAGGCCTACCGCGCCGCTGTCAGCCAGTTCCGCGACTCCCAGGTGGCCAGCGCCAAGGCCCTGGCGCGCATGTCTGCCCAAGGCAACATCCTGTTGGACATGAGCCAGAAACTCACCGTCTCGCAAACCGTCGTGCGTGACACCGATGCCGCCCATGCCAAGAACATGCTGAGCCTCGCCACTGTGCTGGCCATCGCCTTCGGCCTGCTGGCCGCGTGGGCGATCACCCGGCAGATCATCATTCCTCTGAATCAGACCCTGAGCGTCGCCGAACGCGTTGCCAGCGGCGACCTGACCCACAACCTGACGTCGCAGCGCCGTGACGAACTCGGTCAGTTGCAGCGTGCCATGCAGAGCATGACCCAGGGCTTGCGCGAACTGATCGGCGGCATCAGCGATGGCGTCACGCAGATCGCCAGCGCCGCCGAAGAGCTGTCCGCCGTCACCGAGCAGACCAGCGCCGGGGTCAACAGCCAGAAGGTCGAGACCGATCAGGTCGCGACGGCCATGAACGAAATGGCCGCCACCGTGCAGGAAGTTGCGCGCAACGCCGAAGAAGCTTCCGAAGCCGCCGTCGCCGCCGACCAGCAGGCCCGCGAGGGTGACAAAGTGGTCGGGGAAGCGATCGCCCAGATCGAGCGCCTGGCCGCCGAAGTCGGTCACTCCACCGAGGCCATGGGTGAACTCAAGCGCGAAAGCGACAAGATCGGCAGCGTGCTCGACGTCATCAAGTCCGTGGCCCAGCAAACCAACCTGCTGGCCCTCAACGCCGCGATTGAAGCTGCCCGTGCCGGTGAAGCCGGACGTGGTTTTGCCGTGGTCGCCGACGAAGTCCGCAGCCTGGCCCAGCGCACGCAGAAGTCCACCGAAGAGATCGAAGAACTGATCGTCGGCCTGCAAAATGGCACGCAGCAAGTCGCAACCATCATGGACAACAGCCGCACCCTGACCGACAGCAGTGTCGAACTGACCCGCCGCGCCGGCGGCTCGCTGGACAGCATCACCCGCACTGTCTCGGCGATCCAGGCGATGAACCAGCAGATCGCCGCTGCCGCCGAACAGCAAAGCGCCGTGGCCAAAGAGATCAACCGCAGCGTGCTGAACGTGCGCGATGTCTCGGACCAGACCTCGGCAGCCAGTGAAGAGACCGCCGCCTCCAGCGTTGAACTGGCGCGATTGGGGACGCATTTGCAGATGCTGGTGGGCAAGTTCAGGGTTTGAGGTGATCCGCATGCCTCGGCCCGCGAAAGCGGTCGACCAGACGATGCAGTGATTGAGTCTGCCGCAAACAAAAGTACAAACCTCAAGCCATGAAAAAACCCGCTTTCGCGGGTTTTTTCATTACGCCATCTGAGGCTGTAAGCCTATCGGCTTTAACGGCAGCAACGGTGCATGGGGATCGGCCTTGACCGACTTGCGCCATGCGCCGAGCCACTCGGCATGACCTTCGCTCCAGACCTGCTCATGCAGTCGGGCCAATGCCACCGGGTCGCTCAACAACTGCACACGATCATTGTTGGAAAGCCCTTCAGGCCCTACTTTCATCGCATGCCGCACCCGCTCGATCCGCAGCCATTCGATCGGCTCGGCCTCACGGTGACGGGAGGTCGCCAGCGAGCACGCCAGGGCGTTCTGCTGTGGATCGACCACCGAACGGACGAAGCCGTCGTGCAGCGCGTGCCAGCGGTTTTCGTGGGTGTACTGGTCGGTGGCCAGCAACGCCTGCGGCGGATTGTATTCCTCGGGGATCAGGAACAGGCTCTCGTCACGGGACTTGAGGCCCAGGCCGACGCGGCTGGAAATCACCGACACCGGGATCGACAGCATCAACGAACCGACGATAGGCACCAGCCACCACAGGAAGCTCGGGTTCAGCCAGATCACCAGCAACGCCCAGAAGAAGCCCAGCAGGGTTTGCGGACCATGACGCTTGATCGCTTCGCTCCACGGCGTGGAGTCGTCGTCACGTTGCGGCGAGTTCCAGGTCGCGGCCCAGCCGAGGAACGCGGCAAGGACGAAACGGGTGTGGAAAATCATCCGCACCGGCGCCAACAGCATGGAGAACAGCATCTCCAGCAGCATCGACAGGGTCACCTTGAACTTGCCGCCGAACTCTTTCGCGCCTTTGGCCCAGATCAGGATGATGCTCAGCAGCTTCGGCAGGAACAGCAGCACGATGGTGGTCGAGAACAGGGCAATCGCCTTGTCCGGGTGCCATTGCGGCCACAACGGATAGAGCTGACGCGGTTCGAGGAAGTACTGCGGTTCCATTAGCGTGTTGACCGCCAAAAGCGCTGTCGACAACACCAGGAAGAAGAACCACAACGGCGCCGACAGGTAGGACATCACGCCGGTCAGGAACACCGCGCGGTGTACCGGGTGCATGCCCTTGACCAGGAACAGGCGGAAGTTCATCAGGTTGCCGTGGCACCAGCGACGGTCACGCTTGAGTTCGTCCAGCAGGTTTGGCGGCAGTTCTTCGTAGCTGCCCGGCAAGTCGTAGGCAATCCACACGCCCCAACCGGCACGGCGCATCAACGCGGCTTCAACGAAGTCGTGGGACAGGATCGAGCCGGAGAACGCACCTTTACCGGGCAACGGCGCCAGGGCGCAGTGATCGATGAACGGCTTCATGCGAATGATCGCGTTGTGACCCCAGTAGTGCGACTCGCCCAGTTGCCAGAAGTGCAGGCCAGCGGTGAACAGCGGGCCATACACGCGAGTGGCGAACTGCTGCATGCGTGCATACAGGGTGTCCATGCCCGACGCACGTGGCGCGGTCTGGATGATCCCGGCGTCCGGCGTGGCTTCCATCAGGCGCACCAGACTGGTCAGGCACTCACCGCTCATCACGGAGTCGGCGTCGAGCACGACCATGTACTTGTAGTCACCGCCCCAGCGACGGCAGAAGTCGTCGAGGTTGCCGCTCTTGCGCTTTACGCGGCGGCGACGGCGACGATAGAAGATCTTGCCGAAGCCCCCGGCTTCACGGCAGACATCCAGCCAGGCCTGCTGCTCGCCAACACAGATATCGGCGTCGTTACTGTCACTGAGGACAAAGAAGTCGAAACGGTCCAGGTCACCCGTGGCTGCAACCGACTCGAAGGTCGCCCGCAGACCGGCGAATACCCGAGGCACATCTTCGTTGCAGATCGGCATCACCAGAGCGGTGCGCGCTTCCTTCGGAATTGGCTCATTGCCGGCACTTTTACCGGAGATCCGGTACTTATCGTGACCCGTGAGCAACTCGAGGAAGCCCATCAGCGCGGTCCAGAAACCGGCCGATACCCAGCAGAACAGAATCCCGAACAGGATCAGGATGCTGGTTTGCAGGGCGTAGGGCAGCACTTGCGTGGCGGTTTGCAACAGCGGTTGGTGCAACACTTCGTTAAGGTCGACGAACGACCAGCCCTGGTACGGCATGATGCCTTTCATGTACCAGCCGGCGACGATGGTCTGGCCGAGCATCAGCAGCAACAGGATGTAGCGACGGATCGAACCCACGGTACGCCAGCGTGCGGCCGGCAGGACACGTTCGTCCTTCGGCGGCTTCGGCGGGTTGGTACGACCTGTCATGCGACGCCAGCCACGTACCAGGATGTTGGTACGCCACGGCTCCGGCACGACCTTGGTCCGCCGGATCGGCGGGGTTGCCTTGAGGCAGACCCGGCCGCTGGCGTCGAGTACCAGCATTTCCGCGTCCTGCAGCTCTTCGGCGGTGCTCAGGGTCAGGCGTTTGCCGACCGAAGCCTGGGCGGCTTCGGTCGGAGCGTCGAACGTCGATGACGACAGGCGTTCGTGCAATTCGCTGAAAGACTGGCAGCCCGCGAGTTCCGCGCGCTGTTCGTCGGTCATTGGCAGATGCGCCAGATACTCGGAAAGAGTTTCTGGCCGTACTTGAGAGTTACTCATCGGCAGGCAACTGATAGCTCCAGGTCTCGGTCAGGACTTCTTCAGTCGGGGCCGATTCCGGTGTGGCTGGGGCCGCTTCGGCAGCGACAGGCTGCTTGGCGTCTTTGTTGGCCTTGTCCTTGGCCTCTGCAACAGGCTTGGCTTCAGCCTGCTTGGCCTCCGCTTGCTTGGCGTCCTTGTCTTCTTTCTCTTGTTGCTTGGCGGCGACCTTGTCGGCCTTGGCGACCGAGGAGTTCGACGACGGAATCGAAGTCTTGGCCAGGTCCGCAGGCACGATGTTCTGCACCAGCGCGGCACGCATTTCAGTGGCCTTGCTCGGATCCTTGATCTTCATCCGCAGAGTCAGGCGCCAGCCCTTGGTTTCAGGGTTGTAGCGCACGCTGTTTTCCACCAGCTCGGCGTTGTCGCCGACGCTGACCTGGCTGCGAACTTCCGCTTCGGCCGGCAATGCCGCCAGGGACGGGCCTTCGAAGTCCACCAGGTAGGCAACGCTGCCGTCCGGCTGACGGATCAGGTTGGACTGCTTGACATCACCGGTCGAACGCAGGGTCTGCTTGACCCAGGCGCTGTCCGGCGCGTGAATCGCCGATTCATCCATGGTCCAGTGCATACGATAAGCGACATCGAGAGGCTGGCCAGGTTCCGGCAATTTCTCCGGGTTCCAGAACGCGACGATGTTGTCGTTGGTTTCGTCGGCGGTTGGAATCTCGACCAGGTCGACCGTGCCCTTGCCCCACTCGCCTTTCGGCTCGATCCAGGCACTTGGGCGCTTGTCGTAGCGATCGTCGAGGTCTTCATACTGGCTGAAGTCGCGGCCACGTTGCAGCAGACCGAAGCCCCGCGGGTTTTCCACGCTGAAGTTGCTCACGGCCAGGTGTTTCGGGTTGTTCAGCGGACGCCAGATCCACTCGCCGTTGCCGGCATGGATCGCCAGACCGCTGGAGTCGTGCAGTTCGCGGCGGTAGTTCAGCACCTTCGACGGCTGGTTGGCGCCGAACAGGTACATGCTGGTCAACGGAGCGATGCCCAGTTTGCCGACCTTGTCGCGCAGGAACATCTGCGCCTTGACGTCGACGATGGTGTCGCTGCCCGGACGCAGGATCAGGCGATAGGCGCCAGTGGCACGAGGGGAGTCCAGCAGGGCGAAGATCACCAGATGCTTGTCGCCCGGCTTGGGTTGTTGAATCCAGAACTCGCGGAAACGCGGGAATTCTTCACCGGACGGCAAGGCGGTATCGATGGCCATGCCACGAGCGGACAAGCCGTAGACGTGACCCTTGCCGACAACGCGGAAGTAGCTCGCGCCAAGCATGGTCATGATTTCGTCCTGCTTGTCGGCCTTGTTGACCGGATACAGCACACGGAAACCGGCATAACCCAGTTGTTCGGTGGCCTTTGGATCGAACTTCATGTCGCCGAAGTCGAAACGACTCGGATCGTATTTGATCTCTTCGACGGTGTTCGCGGTGATTTCGTTGATTTTCACCGGCGTATCGAAATGCATGCCCTGGTGATAGAAGGACAGCTTGAACGGCGTCTTCTGATCAGCCCATTCGGCTTTTTCCGTCAGAAAACGAATTTTCTGATAGTCCGCGAATTTCATTTCGCGGAACTCGTTCGGCAGGTTACTGCGCGGCGCTTCGTACTTCTGCGCGGCCAGCTCTTTTGCCTTGACCGAGACATCATCCAGACTGAATGCCCAAAGCTGGCCGGCGCTGAGCAGGCCAAGCAGTGCAGAGCCCGCTACCAGGGCGCTGCGCAACCGTTTGGCAGACAATTTTGGTGCGTTACAGGGACTAACAATCACGAGCAACCCTCGCCGAAAACAGATCAAAAAACCAACGGCCAGTTAAAGGGTCTGCACGGTGTACGGCATGGGAAAACCGACCTTGCAAACCACTCTTGCCAAGTTGGCGAGCATTGTTCCGACTCCGCTGGGGCGAAATGATTCCCCAATCGGATCCGGACAAGTCTCTACCTAAGTCAAAATGGACCAACGAACGCTGATCCCCGTAGCGCGCGATTATCTAGCAGGCCGCGTTACAACGCATCAGGGGTAACAAAGTATTTATCGCGATAAAGCCCTGTTTCCGGTCGAAATGAGCTTAAAAACTTGTTTCAAGCGCTTTCAGGTCTGTAACAGGAAGGTTACCGGGCCATCATTGACCAGGTGCACCTGCATATCCGCGCCGAATCTACCTGATGCCACAATGCCATGCACCTGTTTCGCTTTGCTTAACAGATAGTCGAACAATTCCTCTCCCAGTGCCGGAGGGGCCGCGGTCGAGAAACTCGGACGCAGCCCGCTTTTGGTATCGGCAGCCAGGGTGAACTGAGAGACCAGCAACAGCCCACCGCCCACGTCCGCCAGGGACAGATTCATCTTGCCCTCAGCGTCACTGAACACTCGATAGTTAAGCAGCTTATTGAGAAGTTTGTCGGCGCTGGCCCGCGTATCGTCGGGCTCGACGGCCACCAGGACCAACAATCCCTGATCGACGGCACCCACGACCTCGCCCGCCACCTCTACTCGTGCGCCACGCACCCGTTGCAGCAGGCCCTTCATGCTTCTTCGGGCGGCAGGTCGAGCAGACGCCGGGCCATCAGATTGGCGGCGCGTACCAGCGCGTCGGTAATGCCCGGTTCGGAGGCGGCATGACCGGCATCGCGGATGACCTGCAGTTCGCTGTTCGGCCAGGCCTGGTGCAATTCCCAGGCGTTATCCAGCGGACAGATCACGTCATAACGACCATGGATGATCACGCCGGGCAAATGGGCGATCTTGCCCATGTCGCGGATCAACTGGTTCGGTTCCAGGAAAGCGTTGTTGCTGAAGTAGTGGCACTCGATGCGGGCAATCGACAAGGCACGTTGTGGCTCGGAGAAGCGATCGACTACCAGCGGGTTCGGACGCAGGGTCGCGGTGCGCCCCTCCCAGGTGGACCAGGCCTTGGCCGCGTGCATCTGGGCAATCTGGTCGTTGCCCACCAGACGCTTGTGGAACGCGGCAAGCAAATCGTCGCGCTCGTCCAGCGGAATCGGCGCGATGTAGTCCTGCCAGTAATCGGGGAACAGTCGACTGGCGCCGGCCTGGTAGAACCATTCGATTTCCTGCGGACGGCACAGAAAGATCCCGCGCAGGATCAGGCCGTGTACACGTTCAGGATGGGTTTGCGCATAGGCCAGCGCCAGGGTCGAACCCCAGGAGCCGCCAAACAGCACCCATTTGTCGATACCCAGGTGCTGGCGAATTCGCTCAAGGTCGGCGACCAGATCCCAGGTGGTATTGTTTTCCAGGCTGGCGTGGGGAGTGGAGCGACCGCAACCGCGCTGATCGAAGGTGACGATGCGATACAGATTTGGATCGAAGTAGCAGCGACTCGCCGCATCGCATCCGGCGCCGGGTCCGCCGTGGATGAACACGACCGGCAAACCTTCCGGTGAACCGCTTTCGTCGACATACAGCGTGTGGGTTTCGTCGACGGCCAGATCGTGCCGGGCGTGGGGTTTGATCTGCGGGTACAAAGTCTGCATTGCGCACTCCGTAAGGGGTCGAGTTCATCCCTGGGGGGACTTCTATTATTCTGCCGTCCGGCATCATAAACCCGAATTACGTCAATGAGCATGTGCTTGGTGGGGAGAGATTTTTCTGTTGTGACTGCTACGTGGCCCTTTGCGGACCAGAAGATCCAAAAGCCTCAGCCTGGCAGCGACTCCTCAGACATTTCACCCTCGCTAGTAGGACATTTCTGAAACCCTTCCGACAGGCTACAGCGCCTTGCGGCGTTACCTACAACTGCTCCAGAATCCGCCAGCTTGTGCGCTTCGAGGGCTGTCGCTAACTTGATTCGGGTCACTGATTACCAGTGATTGGGTTTAGTAGCCCACTGCAAAGAAAGCGCATTTGCGCTCCTGAAAGGCAGGTATGTCCATACCTGCCCTTGACGGCAGCCGTGCGCAGGGCGCCTTCGGGCGCGCCGGTTTTCTTTGCCCGGTCTACTAACCTGCGCACAGCTGCCACCCTCTTGATTAGTCGCGATTCGGTGTTGGCTGCCATTCATGCTCCCTATTCTTCAAGGACCTGAATCATGACCAATACGAACGGCACTGCACGCCAACTCAGCCGCCTCTTCCACCTCGCTCCCGGTATCGACAACCACACCCTGCTCGAATACGCCTGCGTTTCCCTGGCCTCGGCCAGCGCCATGGCCAGCGACTTCGCCCGAGACATGAGGGAATCGGATGGCCACATTCTGTTGGGGATTCAGCAGTCGATCATGTTGGGGGAAATGGCGGTGAATCGAGTGTTGGATAACCTTGACCCACCGTGAACCCTGCCTCTGCAGGAGCGAGCTCACGATGGACGTTCAGACAACGCGGGCATTCAGGTAGCCAGAGTTATCGTTGGCGTCCATCGCGAGCAAGCTCGCTCCTACAGAAGGCGAGTCAGGCGCCGTAGCGCTCCTGACCCCAGGTGAGCAGGCCTTGCAGCAATTCTTTCAACACCACCCGCGTCGGCTCCGCCAGGTCCGCGCGATAACGGAACGGCTCGAACTCTTCCATATAAGTGCACTGCCCCAATTCCAGCTGAACGGCGTGAATGTTCTCGGCCGGATTGCCGTAATGGCGAGTGATGTGGCCGCCTTTGAAGCGTCCGTTCAGCACGTGGGTGTAGTTATCGTGACGCGCGCAAATCGCTTCGAGCTGCGTCGCCAATTGAGGATCGCAACTGGCGCCATTGAAGGTGCCGAAGTTGAAGTCCGGCAACTTGCCGTCGAACAGGTGCGGGATGATCGAGCGGATCGAGTGGGCATCGAACAGCAGTGCGTAGCCGAACTCGGCCTTCAATCGCGCCAGTTCCTGCTGCAAGGTGCTGTGGTACGGCGTCCAGATCCGCTCAAGGTAAGTCGCACGTTCTTCTTTCGATGGCTCCAGGCCGTCACGGAACAACGGCACGCCGTCGAACAGTGTGGCCGGGTACAAGCCAGTGGTTGCACCCGCGTACAAGGGCTTGTCGTCGGACGGCCGGTTCAGGTCGATGACGAACCGCGAGTACTCGGCGGCCAGGGTGCTGGCCCCCAGTTCGGCGGCAAAATCGTACAGCTGCGGAATGTGCCAGTCGGTGTCCGGCAGGCTTTTCGCGTCAGGGATCAGCCCGGACTCGACCGCAGGGGTGAGGCGCACACCGGCATGAGGCATGCTGATCAGCAGCGGTACGCGGCCTTGTTTGAAGTTCAGAACCTTATCCACAGCAGATCTCCTACAGACTCGTTTCGACGCCGTGGCGCACGACGCGTTTTTCCAGGTCGCCGCCCAGCCAGTACGACAGGTCGGCCGGACGTTCGATTTGCCAGGCGACGAAATCCGCAACCTTGCCCACCTCCAGCGAACCATGGGTGTCCGCCATGCCCAGTGCAGAGGCAGCATGAATCGTCGCGCCGGCCAAGGCTTCTTCCGGGGTCATGCGGAAGCAGGTGCAAGCCATGTTCAGCATCAGGCGCAACGACAGTGCCGGCGATGTGCCCGGGTTGAGGTCGCTGGCGACGGCGATTTTCACACCGTGCTTGCGCAAGGCATCCATTGGCGGCAATTGGGTCTCGCGCAGGAAGTAAAAGGCACCGGGCAACAGCACCGCGACAGTCCCGGACTTGGCCATGGCGATGGCGTCGTCCTCGGTCATGAACTCCAGGTGATCGGCGGACAACGCGTGGTAACGCGCCGCCAGGCTCGAGCCGTGCAGCGACGACAACTGTTCGGCATGCAGCTTAACTGGCAAGCCCAGTTCCTGAGCGGTAATGAACACCCGCTCGACCTGCGCCGGGGAGAACGCCAGGTACTCGCAGAACGCATCCACGGCATCGACCAGCCCCTCGGCGGCCAGGGCCGGGAGCATGTCGGCGCAGATGTGATCGATGTAGTCATCAGCGCGATCGGCGTATTCCGGCGGCAAGGCGTGAGCCGCCAGGCAGGTGCTGCGCACGCTGACCGGCAATTCGGCGCCGAGACGACGGGCCACGCGCAGCATCTTGCGCTCGTTGGCCAGGTCCAGGCCGTAGCCGGACTTGATTTCGATGCTGGTGACACCATCGCGCATCAGGCTTTTCAGGCGCTTGGCGGCACTGGCGAACAACTCGTCTTCGCTGGCCGCGCGGGTAGCCCGCACGGTACTGGCGATGCCGCCACCGCTGGCGGCGATTTCCGCGTAGCTGACGCCTTGCAGGCGCTTTTCGAATTCGCCGCTGCGGTTGCCGCCGAACACCGTGTGAGTGTGGCAGTCGATCAGGCCTGGCGTGACCCAGGCCCCGTTCAGATCATTGACGGCCGGATACTCGCCCGCCGGCAACTCGCCGCGCGGGCCAATCCACTCAATGTGCGCTCCTGACGTCACGATGGCCGCGTCCTCGATGATCGAGTAGACGCCTTGTGCCATGGTTGCGACGTGACAGTGTTGCCAGAGAGTTTTCATCCTTGGCCTCCATTAGGTTATCGATGAGAAAAAGTTGGATCCTGCGTCACCAGGGCTGCCTGACCCGCCGCCGGTTTCACCCACGTCAGGTAAGCCAGCACCAGCAAGACGATCCACACCACCCCGACGATCAGCGCTGCCTGGGTGTCCGGGAAATAGCCCAGCACGCCGAAAATGAACAGCATGAAGACAATCGCCGCCGCCGGCGCATAGGGCCAGAACGGTACCGGGAACTTCAGTTGTGCCACCTGCTCGGCAGTCATGGACCGGCGCATGGCCACCTGGGTCACCAGAATCATCAGCCAGACCCACACCGTGGCAAAGGTGGCGATGGACGCGATCAACAGGAACACGTTTTCCGGGATCAAGTAGTTCAGCAACACGCCCAGCAACAGCGCGGCACTCATCACCACGACCGTCATCCATGGCACGCCATTGCGCGACAGGCGGGCGAAGCCCTTGGGTGCATGGCCTTGCTGGGCCAGGCCGAACATCATGCGGCCAGCGCCGAAGATGTCACTGTTGATCGCCGAAATCGCCGCCGTGATCACCACGATATTGAGGATAGTGGCCGCCGAGCCGATCCCCAGCTTGTCGAAGATCTGCACGAACGGGCTGCCCTGGCTGCCGATCTGCTGCCAAGGAAAGATCGACATCAGCACCAGCATCGTCAGCACGTAAAACAGCAGGATCCGCAACGGTACGGCATTGATCGCCCGGGGCAGCACGTGCTGCGGGTCCTTGGCTTCACCTGCCGTTACGCCGATGATTTCGATGCCGCCAAACGCAAACATCACCACCGCGAACGAAGCGATCAGACCGCCGATGCCATTGGGCATGAAGCCGCCCTGGGTCCAGAGGTTACTGATATCGGTCGCCTGGCCCGGGGCCGTGCTGATGCCGAACAGCATGATGCCGAAACCACCCAGGATCATCGCGACGATGGCCGCGACCTTGAGCAGCGACAGCCAGAACTCCATTTCACCGAAGACTTTGACATTGCACAGGTTCAAGCCGCCGACGATGGAAACGACCCCCAGCACCCAGATCCAGCGGGAAACCTCCGGGAACCAGAAGCCCATGTAAATCCCGAACGCGGTCACGTCGGCCATGCCGACGATGACCATTTCGAAGGCGTAGGTCCAACCGAGGATGAAGCCCGCCATCGGCCCCAGGTAAGTGCTGGCGTACTGGCCAAAGGAACCGGCCACCGGGTTGTGCACCGCCATCTCACCGAGGGCGCGCATGACCATGAACACCGCCGCGCCACCGATCAGGTACGCGAGCAGCACCGCAGGCCCGGCCATTTGAATGGCCGAGGCAGAACCGTAAAACAGCCCGGTGCCGATTGCCGACCCCAGCGCCATGAAGCGAATATGTCGGGCGGAAAGCCCGCGTTTCAAACCTTTTTCAGGCTGTTGCATTTCTCGTCCCAATTATTCTTATTCGACGTTAAAACGAATCGCGAGCAAGCTCGTCCGCACATTGGATTGCATGAACCCTGTGGGAGCGAACCTGCTCGCGAAGGGCCATTACAGGCTAGGCAGCAACTTCGCCGTCACCAGTTCGTTCAGGCAACGCGAAGCCAACAATTCAGACGCCGCATTGATGTCCGGCGCGAAGAAACGGTCTTTCTCGTAGGTCGTCACTTCGTTACGCAGGATGGCGCGAACCTTTTCCAGCTTCGGCGAGGTCTTCAGGCCATTGCGCAGGTCCAGGCCCTGGGCGGCGGCCAGCCATTCAACGGCGAGAATCCCACGGGTGTTCTCGGCCATTTCCCACAGACGCTTGCCCGCTGCCGGAGCCATCGACACGTGGTCTTCCTGGTTGGCGGAAGTCGGCAGGCTGTCCACCGAATGCGGATGGGCCAACGCCTTGTTCTCGCTGGCCAGTGCCGCCGCGGTCACCTGGGCGATCATGAAGCCGGAGTTCACGCCACCGTTGGCCACCAGGAATGGCGGCAACTGCGACATGTGCTTGTCCATCATCAACGAGATGCGACGCTCGCTCAGGGAACCGATTTCAGCGATGGCCAGGGCGATGTTGTCGGCGGCCATGGCCACCGGCTCGGCGTGGAAGTTGCCGCCAGAGATCACATCGCCTTCAGCGGCGAACACCAGCGGGTTGTCCGATACGGCGTTGGCTTCGATCGCCAGCACTTCGGCGGCCTGGCGGAACTGAGTCAGGCAGGCGCCCATGACTTGCGGCTGGCAACGCAGGGAGTACGGGTCCTGGACCTTCTCGCAGTTTTCGTGGGAGTCGGAGACTTGGCTGCGCTCGCCCAGCAGATCGCGGTACGCGGCGGCGGCGTCGATCTGGCCTTTCTGTCCACGGGCGGCGTGGATGCGTGCGTCGAACGGCGAGCGCGAACCCAGCACCGCTTCAACGGTCAGGCCACCCAGCGCCAGGGCACCGGCGAACAGGTCTTCACCTTCGAACAGGCCACGCAGGGCAAACGCGGTGGACACCTGGGTGCCGTTGAGCAGCGCCAGGCCTTCTTTCGCGGCCAGGGTCAGCGGAGTGAGACCGGCGACTTTCAGCGCTTCGGTGGCTTCCATCCACTCGCCTTTGTAGCGTGCCTTGCCTTCGCCCAGCAGCACCAGCGACATGTGGGCCAAAGGCGCCAGGTCACCGGAAGCACCGACCGAACCTTTCAGCGGAATGTGCGGGTAAACCTCGGCATTGATCAGGGCGATCAGCGCGTCGATCACCACACGGCGGATACCGGAAAAACCACGGCTCAGGCTGTTGACCTTGAGCACCATGATCAAGCGCACCAGGTCGTCGCTGATTGGCTGGCCGACACCGGCGGCGTGGGACAGCACCAGCGAGCGCTGCAGGTTTTCCAGGTCTTCGCTGGCGATACGGGTCGAGGCCAGCAGACCGAAACCGGTGTTGATGCCGTAGGCGGTGCGGTTCTCGGCGATGATCTGTTCCACGCAGGCGACGCTGGCTTCGATCTGGGCCGAAGCGCTGTTGTCGAGGGTCAGTTTCACCGGTTGCTGATAGACGTCACGCAGTTGGGCGAGGCTCAGTTGGCCGGGAATCAGGTTTAGCGAAGTCATTTTTGTGCTCCTTTTGAGAGTTAGCGATTAACTAACCAGACGCTCCGGAGATATCCGTTGTCCGTCGCTTCCCCTTTTTGAGGGGGTAAGCGCCTTGGCACGCTGGTCGTGTAGGGAAATCAGTTCAAGTTCGGTAAGGCTTTTTGCAGCAAAACAGGGTCTTTCAGAACACTGGCGGCGGTGGCAATGTCGGGCGCCAGCCAACGGTCCTGGTCGTAGGCAGGCACTCGCTCGCGCAGCAGACGCCAGGCGGCATCGGTGCCCGCGCCGAAGCGTTGTTCTTTCAGGAACTCAAACGCCTGGGCCGCCAGCAAATACTCGATGGCGAGGATCTGCGTGCAGTTTTCCAGGGCGCGATGCAGCTTCAGCGCAGCGTTGGTGCCCATGCTCAGGTGATCTTCCTGAAGACCTGATGTGACGTAATTGTCGAGGACGGCCGGTTGCGCCAGTTGACGGTTCTCCGCGCACAGCGAAGCGGCCACGTATTGCACGATCATCATCCCGGAGTTCACGCCCGGGTTGGCCACCAGGAAAGCCGGCAGACCGCTGACGTGCGGGTTGATCAAACGGTCCAGGCGACGCTCGGCGATGGAGCCGATTTCCGCCATGGCGATCGCCAGCAGGTCCGCCGCCATTGCCACGGACTGGCCGTGAGGGTTGGCCTGGGACACCACCCGGTAATTGTCCGTGGTGCCCAGCACCAGCGGGTTGTCGGTGGCGCCGTTGAGCTCGGTTTCGATCTGTTTGATCGCGTGCACCAGTTGATCGCGCGCAGCACCGTGAACCTGCGGGATCGAGCGAATGCTCAGGGCATCCTGGGTACGAATGCCTTTGCTCTGGGCAATCACTTCGCTGCCATCGAGCAAGGCCCGAAGGTTGATCCCGACCTGTTGCATGCCCGGGTGCGGCTTGAGCGCGATGATCTCTGCGTCGAACGCATCGATCTGTCCGCGCTGGGCTTCGAAGCTCATGGCACCGATCACGTCGGCCCATTCCAGCAGGCGCGTGGCATCGGCAATCGCCAGGCAGCTCAGGCCGCTCATGCAAGGCGTACCGTTGACCAGGCACAATCCGTCCTTGGCACCGAGCTTGACGGGTTGCAGGCCTTCTTCAGCCAGCGCTTGCTGCGCGGAAACGATCTGCCCGCGATAGCTGACATTGCCCACGCCCAGCAGCGCGATGCCGATGTGTGCCATGTGCGTCAGGTAGCCCACGGACCCCTGGGACGGCACTTGCGGGGTGATGCCCCGGTTGAGCAACGCCAGCAGTGCTTCGACGACCTGACGGTGCAGGCCGGATTTGCCATGGCTGAAGTTGACGATGGCTGCGCACATGATCGAGCGGGTCTGCTCGTTCGTCAGCGGCGCACCCACGCCACAAGCATGGCTCAGCAAGGTGTTGCGCGATAACTGGCTGAGTTGTTCGTCCTGCAGCGAGACGTTGCACAGCGCACCCAGGCCGGTGTTGATGCCATAGGCACGTTCGCCGCTGGTGACGATGCGCTGGACGATGGCCTGCGCGTTTTCGATGCGCGCCCAGATCGGCGCCGACAGCTCAAGCTGTGCGCCATCACGGGCGACAGCGACTACGTCCCGCCAGGTAACCTGCGCTTCGGTGATAACGATTTTTTCAGCCTGGGACATCTTCAACCTCATCCAAATTCTGGTTCAGCTTCACCGCCGTCTTCGCGAGCAGGCTCGCTCCCACATTGGAATGCATTTCCCTGTGGGAGCGAGCCTGCTCGCGAAGAGGCCAGCTCACTCACTGCAAATTTCTCAGACCACCGCCGCCCGACGCTGCACAAAGCGGTCGACATACTCATCCGCCGGCGAATGCAGGATCTCTCTCGGCGTACCGACCTGGATCAGGCGGCCGTCCTTGAGGATCGCGATGCGGTTGCCAATGCGCACGGCTTCGTCGAGGTCGTGGGTGATGAAGACGATGGTCTTGTGCAAGGTCTTTTGCAGCTCCAGCAACTGGTCCTGCATCTCCGCGCGGATCAGCGGATCGAGGGCGCTGAACGCTTCGTCCATCAGGATGATGTCGGTGTCCGCCGCCAGGGCACGAGCCAGGCCCACACGCTGGCGCATACCGCCGGAAAGCTGATGCGGGTATTTGTTTTCGTAGCCCTTGAGGCCCACGGTGTTGATCCAGTGCAGCGCACGTTCGGCACACAGGGCTTTGCTTTCGCCACGGATTTTCAGCCCGTAGGCGACGTTGTCGAGCACCGTCCTGTGCGGCAACAGGCCGAAGCTCTGGAACACCATGCTGATCTTGCGCCGGCGAAATTCGCGCAGGGCTTCCATGTCGTATTGCAGGATGTCCACGCCGTCCACCAGGATCGCGCCGCTGGTCGGGTCGATCAGGCGGTTGAAGTGACGTACCAGGGTCGATTTGCCGGAACCCGACAGGCCCATGATCACGAAGATCTCACCGCTGCCGATGCTCAGCGACAGGTCGTTCACGCCGACCACGCAGCCGGTTTCGGCCAGCACCTGATCCTTGGTCTTGCCCTGGCCGACCATGGCCAGCGCGTCCTTGGAGCGGTTGCCGAAAATCTTGAAGACGTTTTTGACTTCGATCTTGCTTACGGTTGCCTTGTTCATTTGCTCACCTCATGCCGTGCACGACCGTACGCCTGCGTAATGCGGTCGATCACCACAGCCAGAATCACGATCGCCAGACCGGCTTCGAGGCCGCGTCCGACGTTGAGGGTCTGAATCCCCACCAGCACGTCTTCACCCAGGCCACGGGCACCGATCATCGAGGCGATCACCACCATCGACAGGGCCATCATGGTGGTCTGGTTGATCCCGGCCATGATGCTCGGCAGGGCCAGCGGCAATTGCACGCCGAACAGTTGCTGCCAGCGGTTGGCACCAAAGGCGTTGATGGCTTCCATCACTTCGCCGTCGACCTGGCGAATACCCAGATCGGTCAGGCGGATCAGCGGCGGCGCGGCGTAGATCACCGTGGCGAAAATCGCCGGGACCTTGCCCAGGCCGAACAGCATCAGCACCGGGATCAGGTACACGAAGCTCGGCATGGTCTGCATGATGTCCAGCAATGGCATCAGCACCGAACGCAAGCGATTGCTGCGGGCCGAGAGAATGCCCAGCGGAACGCCGATCAACACCGAGATGATCGTCGCCACCAGCATCAGCGCCAGGGTTTGCATCAGCTTGTCCCAGAGGCCGACCGCGCCCACCAGGAACAGCAGGCCGACGATCACGGCAGTGGTCACGACTTTACGGGTCGCGTGCCAGGCCACGCCCGCCACGATGGCCAGCATCAGCCACCAGGGTGCCGCACGCAGCAGGCTTTCAAGATTGACGATGGCCCACAACAGGGTGTCAGAGATGTGCCGGAACACGTCGCCGTAGTTGGTGACCAGCGAATCGACCCAACCGTTGACCCAGTCGGCGATGGAAAAGGTAAAGCTTTCGGGAAACATAAGAGACTCTCAATCAAGGGGTTGCGATCAAGCATCCGACTGCCGTTGTCGACAGCCGGAGAAGCTCAACCTACAAGGCCGCGTCGATTTTCTTGGCTGCGTCTTCGCTTACCCACGCATGCCAGACTTCAGGATGTTCCTTCAAGAAGATCTTCGCCAGTTTTGGCGACTCGATCCGCTCTTTGGTCATGCGCCCCAGGTTCTGGTTCAGCACGTCGATTGGCACGTTGACCTTTTCCAGAACGGCGACCAGTTCTGGCGCTTCGTCGTGGAAGGTCTTGGACAGGCCGACCTTGATGGTCACGGACTTGTTCACGCCTGGTTTCTCGTCGAGTTTCACCGCGTCGATCTGGCCCATCAGCGGCGTTGGCGACCAGTAGTAGAACAGGATCGGCTCGCCACGCTTGTAGCTCGACAGCACGGCGGCATCCAGCGCCGGGCCGGTGCCTGGACGGAAGTTGGTGTAGGCGCTTTCCAGGCCGTAGCTTTTCAGCATTTCGCTGTTGTCCAGCTCACAGGTCCAGCCGGCCGGGCAGTTGTAGAAACGGCCCTTGGATGGCTCTTCGGCGTCCTTGAACACCGTTGAGTATTTGCCCAGGTCAGCAATGTTCTTCAGGTCTGGAGCCTTGGCTTCCAGCTTGCGCTTGGCGTCGCCTTCGATCACGTAGCGTGGCACGTACCAGCCTTCGATCGCACCCACAACCGGCGCGCCGACACCGACGACCTTGCCGGCCTTCTCGGCCTTGTTCCAGACTTCGCTACGGCCGACCCATTCTTCGGCAAACACTTGAATATCGTTGCTGCTCAGGGCGTTTTCCATGGCGATGGAGTTGCCCGGCAGGCTGTCGGTCTTGCAGTCGTAGCCTTTCTCCAGCACGACTTGCATCACGTCGGTCAGGAGCATCGCGCTTTCCCAGTTCAAGCCGGCGAACTTCACCGGTTTACCAGATTCGCACCAACCCGCCGCCTGAGTGGCGCCGGCGCTGGCCAGCAGGCCCATGGAAAGCAATGTGGTCAGCAGGGTCTTTTTCGATTTCATTATTGTGACGCTCCTAATCATGAATTGGCTTACGGCAGTCAAGAGGCATCCAGCCCTGTCCACGTCCAATCAGGCCTGCGCCGCAGCGCGACCGGTCCCGCTTTTATCAGGTTGTACAACACTGTCCTGCTCGACCGGCAGAATCAGTTGATCTGGCACTGTGCCGTGCCATTTTTTAGCGCACAGGTAATACAGGGCTGCAGGCAGCACCAGACCGATGATCCAGGAAATGTCCACATCACCGAGGGCGGCCACCAGCGAACCGGTATAGAACTTGGTGGAAATGAACGGCAACTGCACCAGCACACCGAACACATAGACGCCGATACCGAGGAGGTTCCAACGGCCATAGCGACCGTTCGGATCGGCCAGCGCCGGTACGTCATAGCGCTCGCGGGTAATGCAGTAGTAGTCCACCAGGTTGATCGCGCTCCACGGCGTGAAGAACGCCAGCAGGAACAGGATGAAGGACTTGAACGCACCGAGGAACGAGTGCTGACCGAGCAACGCCATCAGGGTCGCAGCACCGACGATGGCCAGCACGAAGACCAGGCGCTGCAAGCGGGTTACCTTCAGGTCACCCCGGAAACCGCTGATGATGGTCGCAATGCACATGAAGCTGCCGTAGGAGTTCAGCGTGGAAATGGTCACCTTGCCGAACGCGATGCTGAAGTACAGCAGCGCAGCGGTGGCACCGGTCCCGCCCAGGCCAACGATGTAGGCCACTTCATGGCCGGCGTATTGCCCGTTGGCCGAAGCGGCGGCAAACACACCGAGGACCATCGCCACCTGTGCACCAATGACCGAACCGCCGCCTGCGGCGAAAAAGGTTTTCACCGAGGAAACCTTGCTCGGCAGGTAGCGAGAATAGTCAGCCACATAAGGGCCGAAGGCGATCTGCCAGGATGCCGCGAGCGACACCGCCAGCAGGAAACTGCTCCAGCTGAAGTGGCGGATTTGCAACAGCGCGCCAACATCGACCTGGCTCATCAGGCGGCTGAACAGATAAACAAAGGCAATCACGCCAATGACACTGGCAACACGGCCGATCCAATGGATCACCCGATAACCGAGCACCGTGACCAGCACGATGACACTGGCGAAAAGAAGAATGCCGACCGTGTCGCTGACGCCAAACAACTGGCCCAGCGCCTGGCCGGAAAGTACGGTACCCGTTGCGGTAAAGCCCAGGTACATCAGGCACACCAGCACGATCGGGATGGCCGCGCCATAGACACCGAACTGCACCCGGCTGGAGATCATCTGCGGCAGGCCGAGCTTGGGTCCTTGCGCGGCATGCAGCGCCATCACGCCACCGCCGAGCAGTTGACCGATCAACAGACCGATCAACGACCAGAACACATCACCGCCCAGCACCACGGCCAGGGCCCCGGTGACAATCGCAGTGATTTGCAGGTTGGCGCCCATCCACAGGGTGAATTGGCTAAACAGACGACCGTGTCTTTCCGCTTCCGGGATGTAGTCGATCGAGCGCTTCTCGATCAACGGTTTGTTACCTGCACGCTCGCTGTTGACAGCCATGATTCAACCTCTGTGGATTGTTCTGGGTATTGTTTTTGCGCTGGCCCCTGTAGGAGCGAGCATGCTCGCGATAGCGGTTTGTCAGTCAACAGAGATGTTGAATGTGCCGGCCTTATCGCGAGCTTGCTCGCTCCTACAGGGCAAGCCTTACTTGCCGGTAATCATCGGCAGGTTCAGCCCTTGTTCCTTGGCGCAGTCGATGGCGATCTGGTAACCGGCATCGGCGTGACGCATGACGCCAGTGGCCGGGTCGTTGTGCAGCACGCGAGCGATACGCTCGGCCGCTTCATCAGTACCGTCGCAGACGATCACCATGCCCGAGTGCTGGGAGAAGCCCATGCCGACGCCGCCGCCGTGGTGCAGGGAAACCCAGGTCGCGCCGCTCGCGGTGTTGAGCAAGGCGTTGAGCAGTGGCCAGTCGGAAACCGCATCGGAACCGTCCTGCATCGATTCGGTTTCGCGGTTCGGGCTCGATACCGAACCGGAGTCCAGGTGATCGCGGCCGATAACGATTGGCGCGGACAGCTCGCCGCTACGGACCATTTCGTTGAACGCCAGGCCCAGCTTGGCGCGCAGACCCAGGCCAACCCAGCAGATACGTGCCGGCAGACCCTGGAAGCTGATGCGCTCGCGGGCCATGTCCAGCCAGTTGTGCAGGTGGGCGTCGTCCGGGATCAGTTCCTTGACCTTGGCGTCGGTCTTGTAGATGTCTTCAGCGTTGCCCGACAGTGCCGCCCAACGGAACGGACCGATACCGCGGCAGAACAGCGGACGGATGTAGGCCGGTACGAAGCCAGGGAAGTCGAAAGCGTTTTCCACGCCCTCTTCTTGCGCCATCTGACGGATGTTGTTGCCGTAGTCGAAGGTCGGCACGCCCATTTTCTGGAAGTCGAGCATCGCTTTGACGTGCACGGCCATCGATTGCTTGGCGGCTTTGATCACAGCGGCCGGCTCGGTCTTGGCGCGAGCACGGTACTGGTCCCAGGTCCAGCCAGCCGGCAGGTAGCCGTTGAGCGGGTCGTGGGCGCTGGTCTGGTCGGTGACCATGTCCGGGCGCACGCCGCGACGCACCAGTTCCGGGAGGATTTCCGCGGCGTTACCGCACAGGGCGATGGAGATCGCCTTGCCTTCCTTGGTGTACTTGGCAATACGCGCCAGGGCGTCGTCGAGGTCTTTGGCTTGCTCGTCGACGTAGCGGGTTTTCAGGCGGAAATCGATGCTGACCTGCTGGCATTCGATGTTCAGCGAGCAGGCACCGGCCAGGGTCGCGGCCAGTGGCTGGGCACCGCCCATGCCGCCCAGACCGGCGGTCAGGACCCACTTGCCGGTCAGGTTGTCGTTGTAGTGCTGGCGACCGGCTTCGACGAAGGTTTCGTAGGTGCCCTGGACGATGCCCTGGCTGCCGATGTAGATCCAGCTGCCGGCGGTCATCTGGCCGTACATGGCCAGGCCCTTGGCGTCCAGTTCGTTGAAGTGTTCCCAGGTGGCCCAGTGCGGCACCAGGTTGGAGTTGGCGATCAGTACGCGCGGGGCGTTCGCGTGGGTCTTGAACACGCCGACCGGCTTGCCGGATTGCACCAGCAGGGTCTCGTCGTCGTTCAGGTTGGTCAGGCTTTCAACGATCTTGTCGTAGCACTCCCAGTTACGCGCAGCACGACCGATACCACCGTAGACCACCAGTTCCTTGGGGTTCTCGGCGACTTCAGGGTCGAGGTTGTTCATCAACATGCGCAGCGGCGCTTCGGTCAGCCAGCTCTTGGCGGTCAGCTTGTTACCGCGGGCAGCGCGGATTTCGACGTCACGAAATTTGGTCACGAAAAAAACTCCTCAGCAATCAATCCAAAACCAACCCAGGCAGTGGGCGAGCAAGCCAATGGGCATCAGTGCACATCGGCGAATCAGTGGACGATGGTTGAGTCCTCGTGACTCATACACATACGTCTTTACTTGTACATACAAGCATATGCAATCAAGCGGCCAACTTGTTGGATGAGCATTCAAGAAAAATCCAGAAACGGCTGGAGAGCGCCTGGAACAAGGGTTCTGGCGATGATGAAATTTTTCCGGGGGATTTTTTGTGGCGATGGGAGTTTGTTACCTGAGCGCGACTTTGCGCCACACTGGGGCGTTCGGTAACACCTGATACCCAATTGAGCGCATTCCAGAAACACCCTACAACCTCATCAGAAACATCCGACTCCACCTCCACTGATCCTCGCCGACTCCATGGCCAAGCCCACTGAAGTCACTCCTGCGAGGACGCGCAATGAAACAATGGAAAGTCAGAACCCACCTCTTGCTGCTGGCTGGCATTCTGCTGGGTAGCCTGACCGGCATCGGCGCACTGGGCCTTTACGGCATGCGCGCCACGGTCCAGGGACTGGAAACGGTTTACCTCGACCGGGTCATCCCGCAACAGGACCTGAAGAAAATTTCCGAGCTGTATTCCGTGCGAATCGTCGACGCCATCCACAAGGCCCGCGATGGCATCCACAGCGGCGTCGACGCGGCGCAACAAATACGACAAGCGACGCTTGAAATCGCGCCGCTCTGGCGCACCGTCCTGTCGACCCGATTGACCGAGGAAGAGGTACGACTGATCGGCGAAATCACACCGTTGATGCAGGCTGCCGAAGTGCCGCTCCAGCGTCTGCAGGCGGCCTTGAACCGCAACCGCACCGCCAGTCAGAGCCTGGAGGATTTCGCCTCGCATCAGCTGTATCCGCTGATCGACCCGTTGACCTCACTGCTTTCGCAAATGACCGATGCTCAACTCAAAGAAGCTCGCCAACAGTTCGAACTCAGCCAGGCACGCTACGAGGTCGATATAAGGCTGATGGCCGGGGTGCTGGGCTTCGCGCTGTTGTTTGGCAGCCTTTATGCCCTGCTGTTCAGCGCCAGACTGGCACGAACCCTGGGCGCCGAGCCTCACGAGCTGGCCAGTATCAGCACAAGGATTGCCCAGGGCAGGCTCGGTGATCCCGTGATCGATAACGCGACATCAACGGGTGTCATGCAATCGGTCGAGGCCATGCGGCGCAGCCTCGCGAGCATGATCGGCAAGGTGCGCGAGGCCTCGCAGCATATCGAGTCTTCGACCCTGAACCTGAGCATCTCGTCTGAACAGGGCCTGAAGCAGGCCGCCGAGCAAAATGGCGCAGCCTCTTCCATTGCCGCCGCTGCGGAACAGATGTCAGCCAACATTACGCACATCGCCGAGAACGCCGCGCAGGCCCACGACACCACACAAAAGGCCGAACAGATCACCGCTTGCGGCATTGCCACCATGGACCGCTCTATCATCGAAATGCAGCAGATCGCCCAACTGGTGACCCAGACGTCGGATGAAATCGACCAATTGACCCTGCACTCCAACGCCATCGGGAAAATTGTCGGCATGATCCACAGCATTGCCGAACAGACCAATCTGCTCGCACTCAATGCCACCATCGAGGCGGCGCGGGCCGGCGAGCAAGGGCGCGGGTTTGCCGTGGTGGCTGACGAAGTGCGAGAGCTGGCAACCCGCACGACCCGCTCTACCGACGAGATTGTGGGGCTGGTGAGCACCATTCAAGGCGGCATGAGAAAGGCCAACAGCAGCATGAGCGCTGGCCGCGAACGCGTCCTTCAGGGCCAACAACTGATTGACTGCGCCGGCGCGTCGATGAATGACGTCAAGGCCGCGCTCAACGCGTCGCTCAATGCAGTCAGCCAGATATCCAATGCCTTGCAGGAACAGCGTGTGGCCAGCGAAGACGTGGCGCGCACTGTGGAAAACGTGGCGCAGCGGGTCGAGGAAAATGTCACGGCGCAGCAGGAGGCGGTGAAAACCATCCAGGCACTGAAACAGATGTCGAGTGAGCTGGAGGCGACCGTTCGAGGCTTTACCCTCGAACGGGAATGACCGGGATCAGTCGCACTGCGTCAGTTCGATTACGCAGCACAGCCCGTTGATGGCGACGTCCAGCAGTCCGGCATCAGACTCCAATTGCAGGCAATCATGGCGGCCCAATTGCCGGGCGTTGTTATCGATAGACACCTCGACCTGCTCGCTCATGCTGAATACCAGCACCGTGCCCGCCGAGCTGAAGAACCGCTGCTCGCCCGACAACCACTGCAACCGCGCGCTATAGCGCTGCGGCGCATAGATCAGGTTGAAATCGCGAATCGGACCACCCAGCAGTGTGCAGTTAACCTTGCTTTCACCGCTGAAGGCAAAGGGGTCCAGCGGTAGCAGTGGCCGTGTGTCCTGACCATCCACCGTCAGGGTCATGCCTTCGCCTTGCAGTACGGTAATCACTCGCTCGTAGCCGGCGAAGGTGGAAAACCCGCCCGACTCACCGATGTCGGCAATCGACAGGCGCCAGCCAAAGCCATCCAGGCCAGTGCCGGCATCGCGGGTAATTTCTTCGGTGCTGCCGCCGCCGTTTTTCCATGGCATGCGCGGGTAATCCTTGGCGCGTAAAACCTTCAACTGACTCATTTATGGCTCTCTATTTATGGAACCGTCCTTCCAGACGATGACGGGAACCGGGGTGGATCAAACGGGCAGCGGTCACCGGTTGACGACCGGACCAGGTGCGGCGACGGATCAGCAGGCACGGCTCGCCCTTTTCAATCTGCAGCAATTTGCATTCGGACGACTCGGCCAGGATCGCCTCGACCACGTGCTCGCCTTCGGTCAGCGGCGCGACCTGGTTCAGATAGGCATATGGCGTTTGCAGGGTGAAGTCCTGCTTGAGGTAGTCCGGCGCCACCAGCGCATTGACGAAACGGTCTTCGATTTGCACTGGAATATCGTTTTCGAAATGCACGATCAGCGAGTGAAACACCTTCTGCCCTTCGCGCATGTCCAGGGCCAGGGCGCGCTCGGAGCCGGCGGCCTCTTCTTCAAGGATGATGACCTTGCAGGTGTGGCGATGGCCGCGAGAGGCGATTTCGTCGGCAATGTTGTGCACTTCAAACAGCGCGGACTGGCCTTTGGGCTCGGCGACGAACGTACCGACGCCTTGCATGCGTACCAACAGACCCTCGGCAGTCATCTCGCGCAGCGCGCGGTTGATGGTCATGCGGCTGAAGCCGAGCTGGCTGACCAGCTCGCTTTCCGACGGAACGCGGTAGTGCGGCGGCCAGTTTCCACTGTCGATTTGCTGGGTGATCATTTGTTTGACGCGGGCGTACAAGGGCGCCGGACTGTCGCCCATGTTCGCGGCCAACGGAGAGACTGGAGGCGGAGTCGGCACGGTTAATCCCTGTTCATTTGGTGAGGGTTGGTAGCTTGCCGGAGTTTACCCGGCAGGCAAACGTCTGTATATGTATATACAAATAACACACGATGGGGTTTTGAACCATGTCCGCCTTCTTTGCCGAACGCGCGCTGCTGCCTAGTGGATGGGCCAACAATGTACGTCTTGAGGTCAGCGCCGACGGCGTATTGACCCATATCCAGGCCGATTCCCATGCAGATGGCGCCGAGCGGTTAAGCGGTCCGCTGCTGCCTGGCATGCCGAACCTGCACTCACACGCCTTCCAGCGGGCCATGGCCGGGCTGGCGGAAGTGGCGGGCAATCCGAACGACAGTTTCTGGACCTGGCGCGACCTGATGTATCGCCTCGTCGGAAAAATCAGCCCGGAGCAACTCGGCGTCATCGCTCGTCAGCTGTACATCGAAATGCTCAAGGCCGGTTACACCTCGGTCGCGGAATTTCACTATGTGCATCACGATGTCAGTGGTCAGCCTTACGCGGATCCGGCCGAACTGGCCTTGCGTATCAGCCAGGCTGCCAGCTCTGCCGGCATCGGTCTGACCCTGCTGCCGGTGCTCTACAGCCACTCTGGCTTCGGTGGCCAAACGCCGAACGAAGGCCAGCGTCGCTTTATCAACAGCACCGAAAACTACCTGAAGCTGCAATCGCGCTTGCAGCCGATCCTCGCGCAACAGAAGGCGCAGTCCCTCGGCTTGTGCTTCCACTCGTTGCGCGCGGTCACGCCGCAGCAGATCAACGAAGTGCTGGCGGCCAGTGACAAGCAATGCCCGGTTCATATCCATATCGCCGAACAGCAGAAGGAAGTCGACGACTGCCTGACCTGGAGCGGTCGTCGTCCGCTGCAATGGCTGTACGAAAACATCGATGTCGACCAGCGCTGGTGCCTGGTCCACGCGACCCACGCCAACCCGGAAGAAGTCACGTCGATGGCCAAGAGTCGCGCCATCGCCGGCCTGTGCCTGACCACCGAAGCCAACCTGGGCGACGGGATTTTCCCGGCTGTGGACTTCCTGGCCCAGGGCGGGCGCATGGGTATCGGTTCCGACAGCCATGTGTCGCTAAGCGTGGTGGAAGAATTGCGTTGGCTGGAATACGGCCAGCGTCTGCGCGACCAGCGGCGTAATCGCTTGTATGGCGCGGACCAACCGATGGTCGGCCGTACGCTGTTCGATGCCGCACTGGATGGCGGTGCCCAGGCGCTGGGCCAGTCGATTGGTGCGCTGCAAGTCGGCAAGCGCGCCGACTGGCTGGTGCTCGACGGCAACGATCCGTATCTGGCAACGGCCAGCGGCGACGCCATTCTCAACCGCTGGCTGTTTGCCGGTGGCGATCGTCAGGTGCGGGATGTGCTGGTGAACGGCCAGTGGGTGGTGCGCGATGGCCGCCATGCCGGTGAAGAAGAAAGCAATCGCGCCTTTACCCAGGTCCTGCGCGATCTTTTAGGCTGACACCAAAAACCTGTGGGAGCGAGCCTCCTCGCGAAAGCGGTGTATCAGTCAACAACTCTGTCAACTGACACGCCCTCTTCGCGAGCAGGCTCGCTCCCACATTGGTTTTGTGTATTTGTTAGTTGGACGTCTTGGCCATCTGCTGTTCCGACGCCCGCCAGATCAGTCGCGTGGTGTCGTAACCCTGCTGACGCGCCTTGCTCAACAGCTCCTCACGCACCACGCCATTGACGGTCGGTGTGCGCGACAGCAGCCACAGGTATTTGCGGCTCGGATCGCCGACAATGGCGGTCTTGTAGTCATCGCTGACATACAGCACCCAGTATTCTCCCTTCGACGTACCCGGGATCAGCCTGGAGAACCAGGTATCGAACTCGACCCACAGCTTGTCGCCCTTGCCGGGCACCTGTGGATAAGCCGTGCCCTTGACCTCTTCCCATTGCCACTGCGGCGTCAGGCAGCGGTTCAATACCGCGACGTTACCGTCGGGCTTGAGCGTGTAATGAGCTTCGGATTGCGCGCAGTCGCGCTGAAAGTACATCGGCATGCGAGCCAGCTCGTACCAGGTGCCCTGGTAACGTTTGAGGCTGACGCTTTTGACAGTCTTCGGTGCCAAGGGGTCCTGGCCAGACGTGGCACAACCGGCCAACACCAGGCCGGCGAAAAGGATGATCAACAACCGCTTCATTATTTTTCTCCCGAGGGCAATCGCCCCGGTTTACTTCAGGCCTTGGCCGGAAAACATCAGCACTTTGTCACCGGCGAACTGCACGCTGATAAAGCTGTTCTTGTCGCCCCAGGTGCAACTGGACATGCCCAGCGCGCCTGAACAATCGGCGGGTTTGCCCAACAGGGTCTCCACATCGGCCTTGGCCATGCCAGAAGAGAGCTTCGAGTAGTTTTCCTGATTGACCTTGCTGCAGGCAGCCAGCAACACGCAAAACGAAAGCAGGGCGATGGAACGCAACGACATGGTGAAACTCCGGGGGGCGTAGGGGATTGGCATGGCTGCCAAGCAGAACCTTAGAAGTGAAAACCCCTGTCAGGTTCCCTGCCCGACAGGCTATTTATCGGGCCACTCGTCTACCTTTTGCCGAAAAACCGTCGCTTTCATTGTTTACCGGGTATTTCGTCGACTTTCAGCAAATCCGCCTAATCTTTGGCGCCGTTCAGTCGACATACATGCAACGCAATGCCACATCGGTGGCATTTGCTCCCCCTTTTTGTTGACCAGACCCTCTGCGTAGCTCATCCATGACCAGAAACATGAAGTTCAGCCACAAGATCTTGCTGGCTGCCGCCCTCGTGGTGGCCGTCGCATTCGCTTGTTTCATCCTGTTCAACGACTATCGCCAGCGCGAAACCTTGCGCAGCAGTACCGAAGCCTCGATGCAGGAACTCGGCAGCCTGACCACCAGCAACATCCAGACCTGGCTGGAAAGCCGCATGCAATTGCTGCAATCGATGGCCCAACAAGTCACCGCCGATGGCAATGCTCCCGCCAGCCTGAAACGGATCATCGACCTGCCCGCCTACACCGGCAATTTCCAGCTGAGCTACTTCGGGGGCGCCGACGGCGTGATGTTCTCCGTCCCGGCGGGCAACCGAGCCGCGGACTACGACCCACGCGCCCGCGGCTGGTACAAGGCGGCCAACAGCGCACAACAGACCATCGTCACCGAACCGTACATTGCCGCGTCGTCCGGCAAACTGGTGATCACCGTGGCCACCCCGGTGCAGCGTCAGGGCCAGATGATTGGCGTGGCCGGTGCGGATATCGACCTGTCCAGCGTCAGCGCGATCATCAATTCGCTGAACTTCGGTGGCCACGGCCATGCGTTCATCGTCAGTGCCGACGGCAAGATCCTGATTCACCCGGACAACAAGCTGGTGCTCAAGAGCCTGGCCGAGGCCTATCCGGGCGACACACTGAAGGTCAGCACAGGCATGAAAGAGGTCGAGATCGACGGCAAGCGCCAGTTCATCTCCTTCACCCACGTCAACGGCGTGCCATCGGCGGACTGGTACGTGGCGCTGGTGCTCGACCAGGAAACGGCGTTCTCGATGCTCAGCGAGTTCCGCACCTCGGCGATCATCGCCATGGTGATTGCCGTGGTGATCATCATCGCCCTGCTGGGCATGCTGATCAGCCTGCTGATGCAGCCGCTGCTGACCATGGGCCGCGCCATGCACGACATCGCCGAAGGCGAAGGGGACCTGACCAAACGCCTGACCATCCACGGCCACGACGAGTTCGGCGCGCTGGGGTTGTCGTTCAACCGCTTCGTCGAGCGTATTCACACTTCGATCATCGAAGTGTCCTCGGCCACCGGCCAGGTCAACGAAGTGGCGCTGCGTGTGGTGGCCGCATCGAACTCGTCGATGTTCAACTCCGATCAGCAGGCCTCGCGCACCAGCAGCGTGGCCGCAGCGATCAACCAGCTCGGCGCCGCCGCCCAGGAAATCGCCCAGAACGCAGCCCTCGCCTCGCAGCACTCCAGCGATGCCCGCAGCCTGGCCGAAGACGGCCAACAGGTGGTGGATAAAACCATCGCGGCCATGCAGCAGCTCTCGGCGAAGATCAGCGACTCGTGCGGCAACATCGAGACGCTCAACAGCAACACGGTCAACATCGGGCAGATTCTGGAAGTGATCACCAGCATCTCCCAGCAGACCAACTTGCTGGCACTGAACGCGGCCATCGAAGCGGCACGTGCCGGCGAGGCCGGACGTGGCTTTGCAGTGGTCGCCGACGAAGTGCGCAACCTCGCTCACCGCACCCAGGACTCAGCGCAGCAAGTCCAGACGATGATCGAAGAGCTGCAAGTCGGCGCCCGGGCAGCGGTGGGCATCATGACCGACAGCCAGCGCCAGAGTGAAAGCAGCGTCGGTATCGCCAACCAGGCGGGCGAACGCCTGGGCAGCGTGACCCAGCGCATCGGCGAAATCGACGGCATGAACCAGTCGGTCGCCACTGCCACTGAAGAACAGACCGCCGTGGTGGAGTCGATCAACGTCGACATCACCGAGATCAACACGTTGAACCAGGAAGGGGTGGAGAACCTGCAGGCGACCTTGCGTGCCTGTGCCGATCTTGAGCGGCAGGCAGCGCGGTTGAAGCAGTTGGTGGGTAGCTTCAGGATCTAAGGCGCCCTCACCGGCCTCTTCGCGAACAGGCTCGCTCCCACATTGGATCTCCGGCGCGACAAAGATCCCTGTAGGAGCGAGCCTGCTCGCGATGGCGGCATCAGCAACAACACTTTTTTCTAAAAACATTGGTCGGCTCAATCTGACGCAAGACTGAATTAGGACTAAACTCAGTCCTACTCAATATGGTGAGCCCTCCCATGAAGCTTTCTTCTCAAATCAAGCCGATCAGCTATCTGAAAAGTCATACTGCCGAGATCGTCAAAACACTCTCAGAAAGCCGTGAACCTCTGGTGATCACCCAAAACGGTGAAGCAAAGCTGGTGGTCATGGATGTGAAAAGCTTTGAAGAGCAAGAAGACACGATGGCGCTTCTAAAGCTCCTGGCGATGGGTAATCGTGAGATTGAAGAAGGCAAGTTCCGCGATGCCGAGGATGTTTTCGCTGACCTGGACAAGGCTGACAATCAATGAGTCTAAAGGTCGTCATTCTTCAGTCAGCCGAAACAGACCTTAAAGAGCTTCGCAACTACCTCATCAAACAATTCTCAAACCAAACGTGGCAAAGCACCTATGCCAACCTGAAAGTCGCCATTCGCAATCTGGGCATTCAGCCCCTTGCAGGGTCGATCCCGGAAGAGATCGATAAGCTCAATCTAAGCCAATACCGACAAATCCTTTCGGGAATGAACCGAGTCATTTATGAGATTCGTGGACAAACCGTCTTCGTCCACATCATTGCCGATACGCGAAAAAGCCTGCCTGCACTACTGATGAAGCGGCTTCTTCAAGATAAGCAGTGAGTTCAGTAAGCCATTAGAAGCGCGACCCGGGTTTACTCAGAAATTCCTGCTCTTCAGAAGTAGACTCCCTTCCCAACACCTCATTGCGATGGGGAAACCGCCCAAACTGCTTAATCACTTTCTGGTGCCGTTCGGCATAGTCCAGGTAATCGCTGAACAATGCCCGATCAGTCTCCGGCTGCTGCGCCATCAGTTCGATGTGGCGCGAGACGCCTTCGTTTTGCACGGCAAGATCTTCGCTGTGCTCGAACACCAGGAGGATGAACACCCGCTGGATCGGCTGCAACTGCCGGTCGTAATCCGCGGCAATGCCTTGGGCTACCAGCTGCTGCGCCCGGAGATCGCCTGCAAAGGCTTTGGGAGTATCGCGAAAGATCATTCGCGGGAGTTGATCGAGCAGCAGCACCAAAGCCAGCCAACCTTCGGGGCGTTGCGCCCACTCGGTCAATCCGCCGGCCAGTGCCTGCTCGACCCAGTCCCCGAAACGCTCACGCGCTTCGAGGTCCTGGCTGTCGCGCTTGCCGAACCACAACTTGCCCTTCAGCGCCGCCACTTCCTTCGCTGATCCGGACGTTCCGAACCACCATTCGAGCAACGGCTGCCAGGGCTCATTCATGGTTTACTCCTTGTGGTAAGCCGTGGCGCGGGCCACTTCTTCCTTCGAACCGAGGAACACCGCACAACGCTGGTGCAGGCCTTCAGGCTTGATGTCGAGGATGCGCTGGTGGCCGTCGGTGGAGGCACCGCCCGCCTGTTCCACGAGGAACGACATCGGGTTGGCTTCGTACATCAGACGCAGCTTGCCCGGCTTGGATGGCTCACGGGCGTCGCGTGGGTACATGAACAGGCCACCACGGTTCAGGATGCGGTGCACGTCCGCCACCATCGCGGCAACCCAGCGCATGTTGTAGTTCTTCTTCAGCGGGCCTTCCTCGCCTGCCAGTAGTTCGCTGACATAGCGCTGTACCGGAGCTTCCCAGTGACGCTGGTTGGACATGTTGATCGCGAATTCCTGGGTGGACTCAGGAATGGTGATGTTTTCGTGGGTCAGGACGAAGCTGCCCATTTCGCGGTCGAGGGTGAAGCCTTTCACGCCGTCGCCCAGGGTCAGCACCAGCATGGTCTGTGGACCGTAGATCGCGTAACCGGCGGCGACCTGCTGGGTGCCCGGCTGCAGGAAGGCCTTTTCGTTCAGGGCTTCGTTCTGGCTCAGGTATTCGTTAGGGCAACGCAGTACCGAGAAGATGGTGCCGACCGGGGCGTTGATGTCGATGTTCGACGAGCCGTCCAGCGGGTCGAATACCAGCAGGTAGGCGCCTTTGGGGTATTTGCCCGGGATCTGGTAGGCATTGTCCATTTCTTCGGACGCCATGCCGGCCAGGTGACCGCCCCATTCGTTGGCTTCGAGCAGGATTTCGTTGGAGATCACGTCGAGCTTCTTCTGCACTTCGCCCTGGACGTTTTCAGTGCCCATGCTGCCCAGGACGCCGCCCAGGGCGCCTTTGGAAACGGCGTGGCTGATCTCCTTGCAGGCACGCGCCACCACTTCGATCAGGAAGCGCAGATCGGCAGGAGTGTTGTTGCTGCGGGTCTGCTCAATCAAATAGCGACTCAAGGTAACGCGGGACATGGAAGGCTCCGAGGAATGGGGGGCTAAAAACCCGCGCAGTTTAGCGCGAGTCGGGGCGCATTTCCTCCTATCAGACGCAATCGGCGGAAGAGAGTTCATGCGCGGGGATGAGCGTAGTTGGAAAAGGGCTGGGTGTGAGCCTGGGAACTGCGCTCATTTCGGCATTTTTGTTGACTGAGCGAATGCTTTCGCGAGCAGGCTCGCTCCCACAGGGATACGCGTTCCACTGTGGGAGCGGGTGCCCGCTTGCGGCCTGCTCGCGAATGGCGCGCAGCGCCAGCCTTTTCAGGATTTGGCAGAGGGTTTGCGCAGCAAACTGAACGCCATCGCCACCAGGAACACCACGCAGAGCAACAACACCGCCCACAACCCGAATTTCTTCCAGTTGGTATCGATCGGCGCAGAGACGGCAGCTGTCGACGGCTGCGTCTTCACCGCCCCGACATCCACCATGGCCCGGCCCAGCGTCGCGAGCTTCGCCGGGCTGTAGTCTGGAATCAGTGTCGACAGCGGCAAGTTCGCCGGCTTTGCCGTCGCATTCCCCACGACCAGCGTGTAAGGCCCTGGCCCGCGTGCCAGGAACACCAGTTGTGTGGCGCGCACGGCAAACTTCAGCGTCGGTGCCTGCTCCCCCAGGCCGCCGCCGCGTTCGTCCACGCTCAGTTTCAATTGCTGGACGATTTGCCCTGACAGCGGCAATTCGTTTTGCACCACGTCCTGACCGTTCTGGGACAGGCGATAGAGCAAACCGCTACTCAACGGCTGCCATGGCAGGCTGCTGTCGCGTCGACCGGCCAGGCTCACCGGCGCCAGGCTGTTGGGCTGGCTCAACTCGACCTGCACCCGCTCGACATTCAGCCCCATCGGCAACTGCCAGGTGTATTCACCCGCCTTCACGCTGCTGCCGGCCAATGGCTGGGACCAGACCAACGGCAGCGGCAGGCTGCGGGTGCTGGCGCTCTGCAGTTGCGCCGATGTCAGTGTCGGTGCCGAATGCGGGTTGATCCACAGCAACCGCAAGTAACGCGCCGACTGGCCTGGCAGGCCGACTTCATGCTGTTCGACCCGCTCCTCGGAAAAGGTCAGGCGCGCCACCTGCCCTTCGCCCCAGGACTGCCAATGCTGCAAATCATCGCTGGCTTCCAGGGTGAAGCGCTGAAAGCCGTCGCGCTCGCTGGTCCAGTCGAGAATCAACTGCTGCAACGGCGCCTTGATCGCAGAAGCATCGAGCAGCCAGCCGCGCAACTCCTCCTCTCCCGCCTCCAGTTGGCTCGAGGGTTGTACCTCGACCAGGGTGCCGTCGGTGCGCGATTGCACACGCACGCTCGGCGCGGTTTCGGTGGCGTCCATCGAGCTGTACAACGGAAACCATTTCACCTCGGTCAAGGTGCGCGTTTCACTGCTCTGCGCCGCCTCCCGGGCCAAGGCATACGCCTGGACATCGCCCACGGCATTGAACACACGCACATCGCTCAGATCGGCCTGCCGTGCATTGAGTTGCACACTCAGGGGCAGCTCAAGGCGATACCAGGGGCCTTCGCCCGTTACCGACAAGGGCACTTGGGTGGTGAAGTCCGCCGGTTTATCCTGGGCAGCCACCGATAACACCACACCCATGGCAACAGCGCCCAGCCAACCCAAATTCAGCTTCTGACTCAAGATGACACTCCTTCGGATTCGGCGATCGGTTTGCCGGTGTCCGGCATGGCTTCGACGCGCTTGGGCGGCAGCGGGGCGAAATAGCCCACCACCAACAGCAACACGCCGACGCCAATAAACGACACGATCCGCTCCAGCCCGCCGCGATTACTCAGCTCGACAAAGAACAGCTTGGCCACGACCACGCCAATCAAGGCGGCACCGATCAGCCAGACTTCGCGGCGTTGACGCAGATGGCCGCCGATCATCAGGCTCAGGGCAATCAAGGTCCAGACGATGGAAAGGCCGGCTTGTACACGCATCGACGCCAGCAACATATCCAGCTCAAACGGCACCCCGCTCCAATGGTGCGCAGTGCGCATCACCAGCGCGGTAAAGAACACGAACAGCGAAGCACCTGCGACCCCTTGCGTGGCGATGACGGTGTAATCCTCGCGGACCGCCAGTTGTGGCATGGCGCTGCGGGACCAGACATAGACGCCGAACAACGCGAACAACAGGCCCAACTCCAGCGGGTTGATCAATGGCACATAGGGCAGTGGCTCGGCGTTGCCGTCACTGGCGACATTCGCCAGCCAGAACCAGCCGAGCATCAGCAGCGCCAGCGGTGCGGCGGCGAATACACGATATTCGCGTGGATACGCCGACACTGGCCAAGGCCACGCGCGAGGTGCCGCCATCAACACCAGATACACACCTGGCAGAATCGCCCAACCCAGCCAGCGCCAGGCGTTGTATTGCTCGGACAACACCAGCAAGGCGTAACGCAGCTCCAGAGCCAGTACCCCCATCAACAGCCAGCAGCCGAGCACATGGGCGACGCTCGTCACACGTGCCGGCAACACGGGCGCCAGGCGCCGCAGGGAGATGAAATGCACGACGAACACGGCGGCCCACGCCAGCCAGCCGACGTTGGCCGCCGGGTGATAACGCGAGTGCCAGGCTGCGAGCAGCACCAGCGCTGCCGCGGGAACCAACGCCGTGCAGAGCACGCCCAGTGATGGCCATTTCAGGCGCAGCGCCAACACCGTCCACAGCGCCACACTCACGGCAGCGATGCCCAACAACAGGGTCCCCTGTATCGGCCAGGGTGCAAAATGCAGCACTTCGATGATCCAGGCCAACGCCCACCAGCCCGCGCCCCACGCCAGCAACGCCAGGGACAATCGCAACAGGCTCAGGCCTTCGAAAGCCGCGAGGGAATGCCCCACCTGCAAACGCCAGGCCCCGACCATCGCCGCCAGCCCCACCACCAGCGGCGCCCAGAATCCAGCATGGGCCAATGGGTTCAGTCCATCACTGAACAGCGGCCCCGTGATCAGGAACAATGCGCCAGCCAACAGTTGCACAACGAGTGCAGTGAACACGAACGTGCGCGATAGCAGGTGCAACCCGACCCACAACGTCAGCGCCCCGGCCAGGGCCCAACTGATCACCGTGCCGTGGCTGAAAAAGAACAGCGGTGCCAGCAAATAGAGAAACGCCAGCCCAAGGCAAGCCAGGACTGGCAGGCCTTTCAGCTCCCAAGACTTGATCTGTTCCGGCAAGGCTTTACGCAACTGGTAGAAACTGAACAGCAACGCGACGCCCAGCAACAGCGCACCTAACGGGACACCACCGAGCAGGCTGCTCTCGCTGCTGTGCAACTCGCTGAGGAACGTCAGTGCCGAACCCAGTTGCAGGAGCAAGGCAAAGGCCCGCGCCAAGGGTCTTTGCTGACGCAGACCGAGCCAGAAGATCCCCGCACCCTCCACCGCCCACGCCGCCGTCGTCCAGCGCGCATCGAGCCCCAGCGGAATCGCCAGGCTGGCGAAGATCACCCCCAACGCCAGGCAGGTTTCCCCCAGCAGCAAGGTGCGCCCGACCATCAGCCAACGGGCGAGCCCCATGTAAATCATGCCCAGCGCCAAGGCACTGAACGCCGCAGCGAACTCCAAATGCTGCACCAGCGTGAACTGCAAGCCGAAACCCACCAACGGCGGGCCGAACAGCAACGTGCCGTCGACGTAGTCGCCCTTGCCCGCCGACCACTGCAGCAGAGCCTGGCGACTGCTCTGCTCCGGTGCATCGCCCATCTGCATCAACTTGCGCCGGGCGTACAGCAGGCCAATGACCAGGTACATCAGGAAAAACACAAGCAAAAACGGCTCGGTGCTCCATAGCAACTCCGGCGAGTAGGAGCGCAGTCCCCAGGCGAAACCGATGCCGAAGGTGCCGGTGAAGCCGATGACATTCAACAGCCGCCAGGCCTTGAACCAGGCGATGGCCAGGATGCCGGTGTTGAGCAAGATGAAATAGCTGAACAGCGCGACGTGGCTGCCGGCGCCGGTGGAGGCCAGGATGGGCGCGGCGAATCCGCCCAACGCGGCAGCGGCGGCCAGCCCCAGGGAGTCCTGGGTAATGGCGAGAATCGCCGAACAGACCGTCACCGCCACCAGCAGGCCAAACGCCGCCGAGGGATCGAGCAGCGGATGCAGGCGCATCGCGGCAAACACCGTCAGGTACAACACGGCGATCCCGGTGCCCTGCAGGATCAACGCGTAACTACCGTTGCGCGCTCGCAGCCACCAACCCAATCCGAGCAACCCCAAGGCTGCCGCCGCAACACTTGCGTAGCGCAACTCAAGGGGCACCACCACGCCTTCAGTGGCGTAGCGCAGCAAAAAGGCCAGGCCGAGGAACAGCAGCACCACGCCGACCCGCAACACGGTATTGCCGCCGAACAGCCAGGCTCGGGCACGACTGATAGCGCGGTCGAAGACGCTTGGGCCACGTGGCGTGACAGGCTGTTGTGCTTCCCGGGCGCTCGGCTCGGCTTTCCAGGCGTCGGCGGTCGGACGAATGATTTCGCTGGCCGCCGAGGGGAGTGGCTCGAGCTCGGGCGGCAGCTCCCAGATCAATTCCGGAGCTGTGGCAGGTGCTTCTTCGAGGATGGTTTCGGGTGAGACAAGCGGCTCGCGGGTTTCCGGCGCCTTGACGCCCGCTGCTTCGAGCAGCGCCAGTCGTTGCTCGACTGCATGCAACGCAACCTGCGCCTGTTCCAGCAAGCGTTGCTGTTCGATGGCCTGCGAGTCCATGCGAGCCAGGCGAAGGGCCTGGCCCAGACCCAATCCGAGTAACGCGCCCAGCAGCGCATCGCTGAATGACTCGTCGAGTATCCAGCCGAGCACCAGCCCGATCAGCATGAAAATCCATTGCATGGTTGATATCCCTAGGTGGCCCCATCATGGGGCAAGTCCAAGCGGTACAGTGTCTGATCAGTCTAGTGTGAAAACGCCACAACCCCTGTGGGAGCCAGCTTGCTCCCACAGGGGTTGTGGAGTGTTCAGAATCCGCTTGACCCTGCCGCTCGGTAATCCGTCACCCAGTATATCGATCCGGCCCGGCAACAACCGGGCCTTGCTCGCAGTTCTGGCTGAAAATTACTCCAGCGCCTTCCAGATCTCCGTGGCGTACTCGCCAATGGTCCGGTCCGACGAGAACCAACCCATCCGCGCCGTGCTCAACACCGCCGAACGCCACCATTCTTTCGAATCGTGCCAATGGGCTTCGACGCGCATCTGTGCATTCCAGTACGAGTCGAAATCGGCGCAGACCAGGAAACGGTCGTAATCCACCAGCGAATCGATCAGGCCGGTGTAACGGGACGGATCATCCGGCGAGAACACCCCGCCACGGATCGCTTGCAGCACATCGTTCAGACGATGGGACGCGGCAATGTCCGGTGCCGCATTGAACTCATGGTTCTGCTTGCGCGCCTCCACCTGCTGCGCGCTGAGACCGAAGATGAACATGTGCTCGGTGCCGATGCGCTCGCTCATTTCCACGTTGGCCCCGTCCAGGGTGCCGATGGTCAGCGCGCCGTTCAGGCCGAACTTCATGTTGCTGGTGCCTGAGGCTTCGAAACCGGCGGTGGAGATCTGCTCGGACAAATCCGCCGCCGGAATGATGCTCTCCGCCAGGCTGACGTTGTAGTTGGGCAGGAACACCACCTTGAGCAAGCCGCGCACGGTCGGGTCGTTGTTCACCACCCGGGCGATGTCATTGGTCAGCTTGATGATCAGCTTGGCCTGGTGATAACTCGCGGCGGCCTTGCCGGCGAAGATTTTCACCCGCGGCACCCAGTCGATTTCCGGCTCCGCGCGGATCGCCTGGTACAACGCCACGGTGTGCATCAGGTTGAGCAACTGGCGTTTGTACTCGTGGATCCGCTTGACCTGCACGTCGAACATCGCCGCCGGGTTGACCGCCACGCCCAGCCGCTCATGGATCAGGTAGGCCAGGGCTTTCTTGTTGTGCAGGCGTTGCTCGGCGAACGCCTTGCGGAATGTGTTTTTCTCGGCGAACGGCTCCAGGGCGAGCAAGCGCTCCTGCGGGTTGTCCAGCACCTCGGAGCCCAGGGTATCGACCAGCATCGAGGTCAGCTCGGGGTTGGCCTGGTACAGCCAGCGGCGGAAGGTGATGCCGTTGGTCTTGTTGTTGATTCGCTCCGGGTAGAGCTTGTGCAGTTCGGAGAACACCGTCTTGCGCATCAGTTGCGTGTGCAGAGCGGAAACGCCGTTGACGCTGTGGGAGCCGAGAAACGCCAGGTTGCCCATGCGCACCCGACGACCGTTGTCTTCCTCGATCAGCGACACCGCGCGCAGCACGTCGAAGTCGTGAATGCCCTTGGCGCGCAGGGAATCGATGTGCTGGGCGTTGATCAGGTAGATGATCTGCATGTGCCGCGGCAGCATGCGCTCCATCAAGCCGACCGGCCAGGTTTCCAGCGCTTCGGGCAGCAATGTGTGGTTGGTGTAGGACAACGTATCGACGGTGACCTGCCACGCCGCATCCCACGCCACGTCATAGACGTCGACCAGTTGCCGCATCAGCTCGGCCACGGCAATCGAGGGGTGAGTGTCGTTGAGCTGGATCGAAGCGTGATCGCCCAGGGTCAGCACCGAGGTGTGCATATTGCGATGGCGACGCAGCAGATCCTGCAATGAGGCGGCGACGAAGAAATACTCCTGGCGCAGGCGCAACTCCTGGCCGGCCTCGGTACTGTCCGCCGGGTACAGTACCCGGGAGATGCTCTCGGCCCGAGCCACTTCGGCCACGGCACCCAGGTGGTCGCCGGCGTTGAAACGCTCCAGATGCAGTTCTTCCATGGCCCGGGCACGCCACAGGCGCAGCGTGTTGACGCTCGCCCCGCGCCAGCCGACCACCGGCGTGTCGTAGGCAATGGCCCGGACGGTTTCCGCCGGGTGCCAAACTTGCCTGGACTTGCCGCTGTCATCGATCACGGTTTCAACGCCGCCGCCAAAGCCGATCGGGTACACCACCTCCGGTCGCTCGAACTCCCACGGGTTGCCGAAATCCAGCCAGTGCTCGGTTTGCTCCTGCTGCCAGCCGTCGACAATAGCCTGGCGGAACAACCCGTGCTCATAGCGGATGCCGTAGCCATGAGCAGCGATACCGAGGGTCGACATGCTTTCCAGGAAGCACGCCGCCAGACGCCCGAGGCCGCCGTTGCCCAGGGCCGCATCGGGCTCCAGCAAGCGGATGCGCTCAAGGTCGACGCCGAGTTCGGTCAGCGCTTCGCGGGCCACGTCGAGCAGGCCGAGGTTACTCAGGCTGTCGAACAGCAGTCGGCCGATGAGAAATTCCAGGGAGAGGTAATAAACGCGCTTCTGACCTTTGCGGTAGATCTGCCGCGTGTGGTCCATCCAGTGCTCGACCATGTGATCCCGCGCCGCCAGGGCGATGGCTTCGAACCAGTCATGGTCGAAGGCGTGATCCGGGTCTTTACCCACTGCATAAGTGAGTTTGGTCAAGACGGCGTCGCGGAATGCGGCCACCTCTGCTTCGCGAACAAGTGGTTCTTGAGTCATCGATAGGACCTCGAGCGAGCTTGGAGTTGTCTGAGCCTAGACGGTCTGACAGGCGGTAGAGGCTCTGATTCGGCAGTTGTTCCCTTGAAGACGAGCTGGATCGACGTTGCGTTGTCATGTCCCTGAATGGATGCAGGGCTCGTGCCTGTTTTCCGGCTGCTTGCACCGTCTGCAAAAAAACTGGCGAAAGGTTGTTCAAAAATCCACCAGTCCCGGTATGATCGCGCGCCCTGATGCACACGCTGGTAACAAACGATGATGAAGCCGAACCTGATCGCTGCCGCAGAGATCGACCGCCTCGATACCTGGGCCAAGTATTCTGCCCCGATGTGCGGCTCGTGCATGTCCAGCTGCTGCACCCTGCCGGTCGAGGTCAAGATCAAGGATCTGGTGCGCATCGGTGTGGTCGACGAGTTCGAGCTTGGCGATCCGCCAAAGAACATCGCCAAACGCCTGCAAAAGGAAGGCCTGGTCGAGCGCTTCAACCAGAAGTCAGGAATCTTCACCCTCCAGCGCATGAGCAACAACGATTGCTACTACCTGGATCGTAAGAGCCGTCTGTGCACTATTTATGAAAAGCGCCCGGATACTTGCCGCAACCACCCGAAAATCGGCCCGCGGCCGGGGTATTGCGCGTACAAGCCGAAGGAAGTGGAGCGCGAGCGGAATTCGCGGAGTATCGAGCGGTTCTGATTTTTCCTGATTTTTTTGGCGACTGATAAGCCGCCATCGCGAGCAGGCTCGCTCCCACAGGGGTTCTGTGGTGTTCCCTCAATTTGTGGCTCACCTCGAACCCTGTGGGAGCGAGCCTGCTCGCGATGGGGCCAGAACAAACACCGTACAACCCCAGACAAACAAAAACGCCCCCGGCCTTTCGACCGGGGGCGTTTTCGTTCAGCCGGGGCTAAATCTTATGCCTTGGCTTTCTTGGCAGCACGGGTACGCTCGCCTTCGTCCAGGATCTTCTTGCGAAGACGGATGGACTTCGGAGTGACTTCGCACAGCTCGTCGTCCTGGATGAATTCCAGAGCCTGTTCCAGGGTGAAGCGAACAGGTGGAACCAGGGCGATGGTTTCGTCTTTACCCGAAGCACGCATGTTGTCGAGCTTCTTGCCCTTGGTAGGGTTGACGCCCAGGTCGTTGTCGCGGCTGTTCAGGCCGACGATCTGACCGTTGTAGATTTCCTGACCGTGCTCGACGAACAGCTTGCCGCGCGCCTGCAGGGTTTCCAGGGAGTAGGTCAGCGCCTTGCCGGTCTCTACCGATACCAGAACACCGTTCTGACGGCCGGACATGTGGCCGGACTTCATGGTGTCGTAGCGATCGAAGATCGAGGTCAGGATGCCTGCACCGTTGGTCAGGGTCAGGAACTGGTTACGGAAACCGATCAGACCACGTGCTGGAATGTTGTACTCCAGACGCACACGGCCCTTGCCATCCGGGGACATGTTGGTCAGGTCGCCTTTACGCAGACCCATTTCTTCCATGACCTTGCCCTGGGACTCTTCAGGGATGTCGATGGTCACGTTTTCGAACGGTTCCTGCTTGGTGCCGTTCACTTCGCGGATGATTACTTCAGGACGGCCTACAGCCATCTCGAAGCCTTCGCGACGCATGGTTTCGATCAGAACCGACAGGTGCAGCTCACCACGGCCGGATACCTTGAACTTGTCGGCCGAGTCGCCTTCTTCAACTTTCAGGGCAACGTTGTACAGCAGTTCCTTGTCCAGACGCTCCTTGATGTTACGGGAGGTCACGAACTTGCCTTCTTTACCGCAGAACGGCGAGTCGTTTACCTGGAAGGTCATGGAAACGGTCGGCTCGTCAACGGTCAGCGGCTTCATCGCTTCAACGTTGTTCATGTCGCACAGGGTGTCGGAGATGAACAGCTCTTCGAAGCCGCTGATGCAGACGATGTCGCCGGCAGCCGCTTCTTCAACGTCGATGCGGTGCAGACCGTGGTGACCCATCAGCTTCAGGATACGGCCGTTGCGCTTCTTGCCTTCGGTGTCGATGGCGACAACCGGAGTGTTCGGCTTGACGCGACCGCGAGCGATACGGCCAACGCCGATCACACCCAGGAAGCTGTTGTAGTCCAGAGCGGAGATCTGCATCTGGAACGGACCGTCACGGTCAACAGCCGGCGCTGGAACGTTGTCGACGATCGACTGGTACAGCGGGGTCATGTCTGCGGCCATGTCGGTGTGGTCCAGACCGGCGATGCCGTTCAGGGCCGAGGCGTAGACGACTTTGAAGTCCAGCTGTTCGTCGGTGGCACCCAGGTTGTCGAACAGGTCGAAGATCTGGTCCAGAACCCAGTCAGGACGCGCGCCCGGACGGTCAACCTTGTTGATCACGACGATTGGCTTCAGACCGGCTTCGAAAGCCTTCTTGGTCACGAAACGGGTTTGCGGCATAGGGCCGTCTTGAGCGTCGACCAGCAGCAGAACGGAGTCGACCATCGACATTACGCGTTCAACTTCGCCGCCGAAGTCGGCGTGGCCCGGGGTGTCCACGATGTTGATGTGGTAGCCGTTCCAGTTGATGGCGGTGTTTTTCGCCAGAATGGTAATGCCGCGCTCTTTTTCCTGGTCGTTGGAGTCCATCACGCGCTCGTCGTTGAGCTCGTTGCGCTCCAGGGTGCCGGATTGACGCAGGAGTTTGTCTACCAGGGTGGTCTTGCCATGGTCAACGTGGGCAATGATGGCGATGTTGCGTAGATTTTCGATCACTTGTGTATCTCGATCAGAGGATTCGGTGTGCTGACAAGTCTTGGCAGCGATTAACAGTAGCGTCCGTGAAAGCCGTTACAGCTTGACGGTGGCATCGGGGGGCCGGTGACGCAGGCCACAGGCAAACAGCCCCGGGCACTTAGCTCGGTCGATAAACGCGCACATTGGCATGCCCCTCACTGAGCAGATGGTGGGCATGCAGGCGACTCATCACGCCTTTGTCGCAATACAGCAGGTACTGGCGAGTAGGGTCCAGTTCCTTGAAACGAGCGTTCACTGCATAAAACGGCATCGTTTGTACCTCGATGCCAGCAAGCTCCAGCGGGTCGTCTTCAGCGGCATCAGGGTGACGGATGTCGATGACAATCTGACCGGCCAGCGCTTCGCTGACTTCTTCAATCTGCAAGTCCTGGCCCAATTCGTCGATCACGCGATCGATCGGTACCAGCCTGGCGTTCTCGAGCGCACGCTCAAGGATCGCCATATCGAACTCTTTCTCTTCATGCTCGACGCGATAGCGCTTGGCTGCGGTCTTCGGATTGACCGAGATGACGCCGCAGTACTCCGGCATGTGCCGGGCGAAATCGGCGGTGCCGATCTCGATGGCCGTATCGATGATGTCCTGCTTGTGGCTGGCGATCAGCGGACGCAGGACCAGCTTGTCGGTCACGCAGTCGATCACGTTGAGGTTCGGCAGCGTCTGGCTCGACACCTGGGAGATCGCCTCACCGGTCACCAGCGCCTCGATGTGCAGTCGGTCGGCAATTCGTTCGGAAGCGCGCAACATCATACGCTTCAATACCACGCCCATATGACTGTTATCGACTTTGCCGAGAATTTCGCCGAGCACTTCCTCGAACGGCACACTGACAAATAGCACGCGTTGGGAACTGCCGTACTTCTTCCAGATGAAATGCGCGACTTCCATGACGCCCAGTTCGTGGGCACGTCCGCCCAGATTGAAGAAGCAGAAATGCGCCATCAGGCCGCGGCGCATGATCTGGTAGGCCGCCACGGTGGAGTCGAAGCCGCCGGACATCAGCACCAGCGTCTGCTCCAGGGCGCCCAGCGGATATCCGCCGATGCCGTTGTGCTGGCTATGGATCACGAACAACCGTTGGTCGCGAACTTCGATGCGGACTTCGACTTCAGGCTTTTTCAGGTCGATCCCGGCGGCACCGCACTGACGGCGCAACTGGCTGCCGACATATTTCTCGACATCGATCGAGCTGAAGGGGTGCTTGCCGGCGCGCTTGCAGCGCACCGAAAAGATCTTGCCGGCCAGTGCATCACCGTAGTGCTGCTTGCACTTTTCAACGATGTCGTCGAAATCGCCCAGCGGGTATTCGTCGATTTGCAGGAAGTGCGCGATGCCCGGCATGCAGCGCAGGCGCTCGCCCATCTCCTTCAGGGCCCTGGGGTCACTGACGCGGGTTTCCAGCTCGAGGTTGTCCCATACGCCGTTCACCACCACAGCCGGGTCCAGATCGCGGAGCACGGCACGGATGTTCTTGGCCAGCTGACGGATGAAACGCGTCCGTACCGGGCGGCTCTTGATGGTGATCTCGGGAAAGACTTTTACGATTAGTTTCATGAAAACAGCGCGCGCAGGGCCTGCCGAAAAAGGGGGGCGCGGATTATAGCGGAAATTGCTCAAGGTTTAACCAATTAATGTGCAGAAGGTTTTGCACGCACCAAAACAGGTCATTTCCTGTAATTAACGCCACATTGTAGGGCGAGATTTTCCGCTTTAACGCGCTTTTGCGCCCGCGAAGCGTGAATTTGGGGCAAAAAACCCATGGTGGGGCACTGGCATGCAATTTGCTCCCTTGTGAGGCAGGTTGCCTTGGCAGAGTATTCGCGCCGGCATCACCCACATTTAAGGGCATCCATTACTAGCCCGAAGCCACCCGGAGGACACTATGTCGAAGTCGGTTCAACTCATCAAAGATCATGACGTCAAGTGGATTGATCTGCGCTTCACGGACACCAAAGGCACTCAGCACCACGTGACCATGCCGGCTCGCGATGCGCTGGATGACGACTTCTTCGAAGTCGGCAAAATGTTCGACGGTTCCTCCATCGCTGGCTGGAAAGGCATCGAAGCCTCCGACATGATCCTGATGCCGGACGACTCCACCGCTGTTCTGGACCCGTTCACCGAAGAGCCGACCCTGATCCTGGTCTGCGACATCATCGAACCTTCGAGCATGCAAGGCTACGACCGCGACCCACGTGCGATCGCCAAGCGCGCCGAAGAGCACCTGAAAGCCACCGGTATCGGTGACACCGTATTCGCCGGTCCAGAGCCAGAGTTCTTCATCTTTGACCAAGTGAAGTTCAAGTCCGACATTTCCGGCTCCATGTTCAAGATCTACTCCGAACAAGGTTCGTGGATGTCCGACCAGGACGTGGAAGGCGGCAACAAAGGCCACCGTCCAGGCGTCAAAGGCGGCTACTTCCCGGTTCCACCGTTCGACCACGACCACGAAATCCGTACCTCCATGTGCAACGCACTGGAAGAAATGGGCCTGACCGTCGAAGTTCACCACCACGAAGTGGCAACTGCCGGCCAGAACGAAATCGGCGTCAAGTTCAACACCCTGGTGAAGAAAGCCGACGAAACCCAAACCCTGAAATACGTTGTGCACAACGTAGCCGATGCCTACGGCCGCACCGCTACCTTCATGCCTAAGCCTCTGTACGGCGACAACGGCTCGGGCATGCACGTACACATGTCGATCTGGAAAGAAGGCAAGAACACCTTCGCTGGCGAAGGCTATGCCGGCCTGTCCGACACCGCCCTGTACTTCATCGGCGGCATCATCAAGCACGGTAAGGCCCTGAACGGCTTCACCAACCCGGCCACCAACTCCTACAAGCGTCTGGTTCCAGGCTTCGAAGCTCCAGTGATGCTGGCCTACTCGGCTCGCAACCGTTCCGCTTCGATCCGTATTCCTTACGTGTCGAGCCCGAAAGCCCGCCGTATCGAAGCACGCTTCCCGGATCCGGCCGCCAACCCATACCTGTGCTTCGCGGCACTGTTGATGGCTGGCCTGGACGGCATCCAGAACAAGATCCACCCTGGCGACGCTGCTGACAAAAACCTGTACGACCTGCCGCCTGAAGAGGCGAAAGAGATCCCACAAGTTTGCGGCAGCCTGAAAGAAGCCCTGGAAGAGCTGGACAAAGGTCGTGCGTTCCTGACCAAAGGCGGCGTTTTCAGCGACGACTTCATCGACGCTTACATCGCTCTGAAAAGCGAAGAAGAAATCAAGGTACGTACCTTCGTACACCCACTGGAATACGAGCTGTACTACAGCTGCTGATCCGGTAGCGCCTGCGCAAGCGGCGTGAACGAGAGGCCTCCTTCGGGAGGCCTTTTTTTATGGTTCTTCACGGATTTCCGCTGCCCGGCGGATCTCGGCAAATCATGCCCAAATGTTTAGCGGTTTGGGATAAGCACCAAGCCTGACCTATGCTGCCACCCAACATTTTCGCTGCCGGTCGATTCCATGGGTCGTTGTTTTCTCTTCATCCTGCTGCTGATCGCTCTGCCCGCCACGGCGCAGATCTACAAGTACACGGACGCCAGCGGCGCCACCACCTACAGCAATCAACCGCCTGACGACGTCAGCGCCGAACCGGTCGACTTGCCGCCCCTCAACAGCATCGAACGCCAGCCTCCCGGCGAAACCGCACCCACGACTCAAGCCACACGCAATGCACAACCCCACAAGGCTTATGAAGCGCTGGAGCTGATCGGCCTGCCCACCAGCGAAGCCCTGCGCGCCAACGACGGAACATTCACCGTAACGGTACTGATCAAGCCACGCCTGCAAAGCCCCCATCTGCTGCGTCTGCTACTGGACGGCCAGCCCTACGGCCAGCCAGGCAACGTACCGACCCTGCAACTGGTGAACATCGATCGCGGCGAACACCGTCTTGCGGTGCAGGTGATCGACGGCAAATCCATCGTGCAGCAGAGCCCGACCGTAACTTTCACCTTGCAGCGCGCGCGAAAGCCTTGAATGTGAGGATTTCAAGCCCTGCTCAGGCTTGCGCACTATATTGGTGCGAGAAGTTGCGCCTAAACTGAATTACAACCCATTTTGGTTCGAAACCATTCGCAAAAGCTGGCAAAGCGCCACGCAAACGAGCGTCAAACGCCTGTTTCAGGGCTTTGGCGCTTCTTTTCGGAGCCTTGGTTTGGTTTTTGCATTTTCCCCGCATCAACGCTTGTTTCTTGCGCATGCTCCGCCCCAAAAGAGGTCCCGATGACTATTAGCGACGCTCTCCACCGTTTGCTACTCGACAACCTCACCACCGCCACCATCCTGCTCGACGCCGAACTGCGCCTCGAGTACATGAACCCGGCGGCTGAAATGCTGCTGGCCATCAGCGGTCAGCGCAGCCATGGGCAGTTCATCAGTGAACTGTTTACCGAATCGACCGAAGCGCTGAACTCCTTGCGCCAGGCCGTCGAACAAGCGCACCCGTTCACCAAGCGCGAAGCCATGCTCACCGCCCTCACCGGCCAGACCCTGACCGTCGACTACGCGGTAACGCCGATTCTGAGCGATGGCCACACGATGCTGCTGCTCGAAGTCCACCCCCGTGACCGCCTGCTGCGAATCACCAAGGAAGAGGCACAGCTTTCCAAACAGGAAACCAGCAAGATGCTGGTGCGCGGCCTGGCCCATGAAATCAAGAATCCCTTGGGCGGGATTCGCGGCGCAGCTCAGTTGCTGGCCCGGGAGCTGCCGGAAGAAAGCCTGCGCGACTACACCAACGTCATCATCGAAGAAGCCGACCGCCTGCGTAACCTGGTGGACCGCATGCTCGGCTCCAACAAGCTGCCTTCGCTGGCCATGTGCAATGTCCACGAAGTGCTTGAACGTGTCTGCCATCTGGTGGAAGCCGAAAGCCAGGGCTGCATCACCCTGGTGCGCGACTACGACCCGAGCATCCCCGACGTCCTGATCGACCGCGAGCAAATGATCCAGGCGGTCCTGAACATCGTGCGCAACGCGATGCAGGCCATCAGCAGCCAGAACGAGCTGCGCCTGGGCCGCATCAGCCTGCGCACCCGTACCATGCGCCAGTTCACCATCGGCCATGTACGCCATCGCCTGGTGACCAAGATCGAGATCATCGACAACGGCCCGGGCATTCCCGCGGAACTTCAGGAAACCATCTTCTTTCCCATGGTCAGCGGTCGTCCGGACGGTACCGGGCTGGGCCTGGCCATTACCCAGAACATCATCAGCCAGCACCAGGGCCTGATCGAATGTGACAGCCACCCCGGCCACACCACTTTCTCGATCTTTCTGCCACTGGAACAAGGAGCCACATCGACATGAGCCGTAGTGAAACCGTGTGGATCGTCGATGACGACCGTTCTATCCGTTGGGTCCTGGAAAAAGCCTTGCAACAGGAAGGCATGACCACGCAAAGCTTCGACAGCGCCGACGGCGTGATGAGCCGTCTGGCGCGCCAGCAGCCGGACGTGATCATCTCTGACATCCGCATGCCGGGCGTCAGCGGCCTGGACCTTCTGGCGCGGATCCGCGAGCAGCACCCCCGACTGCCGGTCATCATCATGACCGCTCACTCCGATCTGGACAGCGCTGTCGCGTCCTATCAGGGCGGTGCCTTCGAGTACCTGCCCAAGCCGTTCGATGTCGATGAAGCGGTTTCACTGGTCAAGCGCGCCAACCAGCACGCCCAGGAGCAACAGGGCCTGGAAGTTGCCCCGGCATTGACCAGCACCCCGGAAATCATCGGCGAAGCGCCGGCGATGCAGGAGGTGTTTCGCGCCATCGGCCGCCTGAGCCATTCCAACATCACCGTGCTGATCAACGGCGAATCCGGCACCGGCAAAGAGCTGGTCGCCCACGCCCTGCACCGCCACAGCCCGCGGGCCGCCTCGCCGTTCATCGCACTGAACATGGCGGCGATCCCCAAAGACCTGATGGAATCCGAACTGTTCGGCCATGAAAAAGGCGCATTTACCGGCGCGGCCAACCTGCGCCGCGGGCGCTTCGAACAGGCGGACGGCGGTACGCTGTTCCTCGATGAAATCGGCGACATGCCGGCAGACACCCAGACCCGCTTGCTGCGCGTACTGGCTGACGGCGAGTTCTACCGCGTCGGCGGTCATGTGCCGGTGAAGGTCGATGTGCGCATCATCGCCGCGACTCACCAGAACCTGGAAACCCTGGTGCATGCCGGGAAATTCCGCGAGGACTTGTTCCATCGCCTCAACGTGATCCGCATCCACATCCCGCGCCTGTCGGACCGTCGCGAAGACATTCCGACCCTGGCCAGGCACTTCCTCAGCCGCGCCGCCCAGGAGCTGGCCGTCGAGCCGAAGCTGCTGAAAAACGAAACCGAGGAATACCTGAAGAACTTGCCATGGCCCGGCAACGTGCGGCAGCTGGAGAACACCTGCCGCTGGATCACCGTGATGGCTTCGGGTCGCGAAGTGCACATCGGCGACCTGCCGCCGGAACTGCTGAGCCTGCCACAGGACTCGGCCCCCGTGACCAACTGGGAACAGGCCCTGCGCCAGTGGGCCGACCAGGCGCTGGCCCGTGGCCAGTCGAGCCTGCTCGACAGCGCCGTGCCGGCCTTCGAGCGGATCATGATCGAGACCGCCCTCAAACACACCGCCGGTCGCCGCCGCGATGCCGCCGTCTTGCTGGGTTGGGGGCGTAATACCCTGACGCGCAAGATCAAGGAATTGGGGATGAAGGTTGATGGTGGGGATGATGATGAGGGGGATGAGGGTTAAACAGCCTGTAGTTATTCGCTGATCGTAAGAGCCAATCGCGGGCAAGCCCGCTCCCACAAGGTTAACGGGTGTTCATTCGATCGTATGAACACCGAAAATCCATTGTGGGAGCGGGCTTGCCCGCGATGCTTTTAGGGGCTGAAGTGCACCGACTGAATGCACCGTGAACCGCAATCGCGCACGGTAACCGACCCGAAAACCTGTGTGCGCTCACAATCGAACCCCTATCGAAAAAAAGCACGAAAGCCCCGGATTACGGGGCTTTCGACGTTATACGCGAGTTTCTGTTTCAACTTATTAAAACCTGGCACGCCCCCTGCAATAACCCTGTCAGGTGAATCAGTTCACCTACCCGGTTTCGGGGACCTTGGTACAGGCAGGCCGGGGATTCCCCTCTTTACATCGGGCTCACACCGCACTCGCGACGAGCCTCCCGTTTCGGGAACCCTGGTACAGGCAGGCCGGGGATTCCCTCTTTTATTGCTCCCGGAGATGGATCTCCAGCCGCCAGCGGTCATCGACCTCGCTACCGGTCCACTCGCCCCGCAGGGGCCGGGCCGCCACGAGCGTCAGCAACAGCCCCCCATCGCTCAAGCGTACCCGCCAGTTCACGTCCTTGCCGTCGAGCTTGAGCTGGCCTTTCTGCGCCTTGCCCTCGGCACCAAACAGCAGCGCGACACTGCCGTCGACGATTTCGCCATGGGTCTTGGGTTCGTTGTTGAACCACACCACCAGTCCGTCGCCGGTCACTTCAACCTGCTGCAACTGACTGGGGTCTGGCGCGGTCAGGCGACCGATCATCAACCCGACCATCACCCCGACAATCGCCAGCGAGCCCATCACCCGCAGGAATAGTTTCGAACGCACGCCTTCTGGCGGCGTAGAATGCGCGTCATCTTTACCTTCGGAGCCGTGCATGTTTCACGTCATCCTTTTCCAACCAGAAATTCCGCCGAATACCGGCAACGTTATCAGGCTGTGCGCCAACAGTGGCTGCCACCTGCATTTGATCGAACCGCTGGGCTTCGAGATGGACGACAAGCGCCTGCGCCGGGCCGGCCTCGATTACCACGAGTATGCCACCCTGCAACGCCACGCGGACCTTGCCAGCTGCCTGGAGAGCCTCGGCCATCCACGACTGTTCGCGTTCACCACCAAGGGTTCGCGGCCGTTCCACGACGTGAGCTTCGCCCCGGGCGACGCCTTCCTGTTTGGCCCGGAAAGCCGTGGCCTGCCCGCCGAAGTGCTGGATGCCCTGCCTGGCGACCAACGTCTGCGCCTGCCGATGCGCGAAGGTTGCCGCAGCCTGAACCTGTCGAATACCGTGGCTGTAGCCGTGTACGAGGCCTGGCGCCAGAACGGCTTCAAGTAACACCGCATAAAAAATGTGGGAGCGAGCCTGCTCGCGAAAGCGGTGTACCAGGCGACATTGATGTCATCCGATACGCCCTCTTCGCGAGCAGGCTCGCTCCCACATTGAATTGCTGTGGCGATTGGAACCGCTTACTGAACGGTCGGAGTCTCGCCAGCCGCCTGCATGCGTTGCAGCTCTTGCGCGTACAGCGCATCGAAGTTCACCGGCGCCAGCATCAATGCCGGGAACGAACCGCGGGTCACCAGGCTGTCCAGGGTTTCGCGAGCGTACGGGAACAGGATGTTCGGGCAGAACGCACCCAGGGTGTGGCTCATCGAAGCGGCGTCCAGGTTCTTGATCAGGAAGATCCCGGCCTGTTGCACTTCAGCGATGAACGCCACTTCGTCACCATTTTTCACGGTAACCGACAGGGTCAGCACGACTTCGTGGAAGTCGGCTTCCAGCGCCTTTTGACGGGTGTTCAGATCCAGCGCGACGCTAGGCTCCCACTGCTGGCGGAAGATCGCCGGGCTTTTCGGAGCTTCGAAGGACAGGTCACGCACATAAATGCGCTGCAAGGAGAATTGCGGTGCAGTTTCTTCTTCGTTCGCAGCAGTGTTCTGTTGGTCAGTCATCGCAGATCCTTCTTGATCCAGGGTTCTTTTAGGTTTGCTGGTTTGGGGGTATTGCCGTCAGGCCTTGAGCAGCGCGTCGAGCTTGCCGGCGCGCTCCAGGGCGAACAAATCATCACAACCGCCGACGTGGGTGCTGCCGATCCAGATTTGCGGCACGGACGTACGTCCGGCCTTCTGGGCCATCGCAGCGCGCACCTGCGGCTTGCCATCGACCTTGATCTCCTCGAACGCCACGCCTTTGCTCGCGAGCAGATGCTTGGCCCGGGAACAATAACCGCAGTAATCACTGGAATAGACGACGACGCTACTCATATCACTTCACCAGCGGCAGATTGTCGGCTTTCCAGCTGGAAATACCGCCGGACAGCTTGGCGGCGGTGAAGCCGGATTTCATCAGTTCGCGGGCGTGGGTGCCGGCGGTCTGGCCCATGGCGTCGACCAGGATGATGGTCTTGGCCTTGTGCTTTTCCAGTTCGCCAACGCGGGCGGCCAGTTTGTCCTGGGGAATGTTCACCGCACCGACAATGTGACCGGCGGCGAAATCCTTGCTCGGACGAATATCGACCACAAGGCCTGCGTCCTTGTTGACCAGGCCGGTCAGTTCGCCGGTGCTCAGGCTGCGGCCGCCGCCCTGCATTTGATAGGCAATCAGCAACGCCAGCAGTACGACGAAGATACCGACGAGAATGTAGTGGTTAGTGGCGAATTCAATCAGGTGAGCAACCATCGAAGGAGGATCCAGGGCGTTAAAATGTCGGCCAGTATACACAGCCACTATGGTCGGCCAAACCCCGTCCGGCGGTGACGTGGCCGGAACTTCGCTTTAAACTGCCACTCCCTTTTCCATCGCCTCTTTCAATTCAGCCACGAGTGGATTCCATGACTACCACGCCTAAACCTTTGGTCCTGATGATTCTCGACGGCTTCGGTCACAGTGACAGCCCCGAATCCAATGCCATCTATGCGGCCAGGAAGCCCGTACTCGACCGTTTGTGGGCCACCGTGCCGAACGGCCTGATCTCGGGCAGCGGCATGGACGTCGGCCTGCCGGATGGCCAGATGGGCAACTCGGAAGTCGGCCACATGAACCTGGGCGCCGGCCGCGTGGTGTATCAGGACTTCACTCGCGTGACCAAATCGATCCGCGACGGCGAGTTTTTCGAGAACCCGACCATCTGCGCCGCCGTGGACAAAGCCGTCGCCGCCGGCAAGGCCGTGCATTTCATGGGCCTGCTGTCCGATGGCGGCGTGCATAGCCACCAGGATCACCTGGTCGCCATGGCCGAACTGGCCTTCAAGCGCGGCGCGCAAAACATCTACCTGCACGCCTTCCTCGACGGCCGCGACACTCCGCCGAAAAGCGCGCAATCGTCGATCGAATTGCTCGACGCGACCTTCCAGGCCCTGGGCAAAGGCCGGATCGCCAGCCTGATCGGCCGTTACTACGCCATGGACCGCGACAACCGTTGGGACCGCGTTTCCCAGGCCTACAACCTGATTGTCGATGGCCAGGGCGAGTTCAGCGCCGCCACCGCCCAGGAAGGCCTGCAAGCCGCCTACGAGCGCGGCGAGAGCGACGAATTCGTCAAGGCAACCACCATCGGCGAGCCGGTGAAAGTCGAAGATGGCGATGCCGTGGTGTTCATGAACTTCCGCGCCGACCGCGCCCGCGAGCTGACCCGCGTGTTCGTCGAAGACGACTTCAGTGAGTTCGAGCGCGCCCGCCAGTCGAAACTGGCCGGTTTCGTCATGCTGACCCAGTACGCCGCCAGCATCCCTGCGCCGTCGGCTTTCGTTGCCGGCAGCCTGGAAAACGTGCTGGGCGACTACCTGGCGAAAAACGGCAAGACCCAGCTGCGCATCGCTGAAACCGAAAAATACGCCCACGTGACCTTCTTCTTCTCCGGTGGCCGCGAAGAACCGTTCCCGGGCGAAGAGCGCATCCTGATTCCGTCGCCGAAAGTCGCCACCTATGACTTGCAACCGGAAATGAGCGCACCGGAAGTCACCGACCGCATCGTCGATGCCATCGAGAACCTGCGTTACGACGTGATCGTGGTCAACTACGCCAACGGCGACATGGTCGGCCACAGCGGCGTGTTCGAAGCGGCGGTCAAGGCCGTTGAATGCCTGGACCAGTGCGTGGGTCGCATCGTCGACGCCCTGGAAAAGGTCGGCGGCGAAGCCTTGATCACCGCAGACCACGGCAACGTCGAGCAAATGGCCGATGAAACCACTGGCCAGGCGCACACTGCGCATACCACCGAGCCGGTGCCTTTCATCTATGTCGGCAAGCGCGACTTGAAGGTCCGCGAAGGCGGCGTGCTGGCGGACGTGGCGCCGACCATGCTGAAGCTGTTGGGCCTTGAACAACCGGCGGAAATGACCGGGACTTCGATTCTGGTGTAACCGGGATATCCCAAACACCGAATAACCTTGTGGGAGCGAGCCTGCTCGCGAATACGGAGCATCAGTCGACATCATTGTTGCCTGACGCACCGCTTTGGCGAGCAGGCTCGCTCCCACATTGGTTTTGGGGTGTTTTTAGATGCAACTCCAGCCCAGTTATCACACAGTCAGAAATGGGCATTTTTTTTGCCGTCCATGGCGGGCATACTAGGCCGTCCCTTTCCCTGGTGCCGCCTGCCCCTATGCTTCGCGTCCTGATAGCCCTCGCCCTGACATGCCTGCTCCAACCGGCCTTTGCTGACGAGCGTGCAGAAACCCAACAACAGTTGGACGCCACGCGTCAGGACATTGCCGAGCTGAAGAAAATGCTGGGCAAGCTGCAGGAAGAAAAGTCCGGCGTGCAGAAAGAGCTCAAGGGCACCGAAACCGAAATGGGCAAGCTCGAGAAGCAGGTCGAAGCCCTGCAAAAAGAGCTGAAGAAAAGCGAAGCCGAGCTACAGCGCCTCGATGCAGAGAAAAAAAAACTCCAGAGCGCGCGCACTGAACAGCAACGACTGATCGCCATGCAGGCCCGGGCGGCCTACCAGAACGGTCGTCAGGAGTACCTCAAGCTGCTGCTCAACCAGCAGAATCCGGAAAAATTCGCCCGTACCCTCACCTATTACGATTATCTGAGCCAGGCCCGCCTGGAGCAGTTGAAGAGTTTCAACGAAACCCTGCGCCAACTGAGCAATGTCGAAAAAGACATTGCCATGCAGCAGGCACAATTGCTGGTGCAACAAAGCAGCCTCGACACTCAGCGTGGCGAACTCGAGAAAGTTCGCCAGGAGCGCCAGCAAGTCCTGGCCAAGCTCAATGAAGACGTAAAGGCTCGCGATCAAAAACTGGCGGCGCGCGAGCAGGATCAGGCAGACCTGTCTAAAGTCCTTAAAACCATTGAAGAAACCCTGGCCCGCCAGGCCCGTGAGGCAGAAGAAGCGCGAAAAAAAGCGCTGATTGCCCAGCAGGAAGCCGAAAAAAAGCGTTTACGTGAGGCCCAGGCGCAGGCGGATGCCAGCGACGACGCCCCACGCAAACCGGTCAGATCGACACCTGGCGCACTGGTTTCCAGCTCCGGCGAAACCTTTGGCGGCCCGTTTTCATCAACCCGCGGCAAACTTCCCTGGCCTGTCGATGGTCGATTGCTGGCGCGCTTCGGTGAAAGCCGTGGCGACGATGCAAGGACCAAGTGGGATGGCGTGATGATCGGCGCGTCCGCCGGCAGTGCGGTGCATGCCGTACACGGTGGTCGAGTGGTGTTCGCCGACTGGTTGCGCGGCGCCGGGCTGCTGGTGATTCTCGACCACGGCAATGGCTATCTGAGTCTGTACGGTCACAACCAGACGTTGCTCAAGTCTGCCGGTGACGTTGTAAAAGCCGGTGAACCCATTTCCACTGTCGGTAACAGTGGCGGGCAGGACACACCAGCGCTGTATTTCGCAATTCGTCAGCAGGGTCAGCCGAGTGACCCTGCGCAATGGTGCCACGCGCAAGGATAGGCGCGTCGCCTAATTCAGGAGTTCGTTTGACATGCTGCATTTGTCCCGCCTTACCTCGCTGGCCCTGACGATCGCCCTGGTGATTGGCGCGCCCCTGGCGTTCGCCGCTCAACCAGCCCCGGCGGTCGCGCCTGCGGGCACTGCCGCGACCACCAAGGCACCCCTGCCGCTGGATGAGTTGCGCACCTTTGCCGAGGTGATGGACCGGATCAAGGCCGCCTATGTCGAGCCGGTGGACGACAAGACCCTGCTGGAAAACGCCATCAAGGGCATGCTCAGCAACCTTGATCCGCATTCGGCCTACCTCGGCCCTGAAGATTTCGCCGAGCTGCAGGAAAGCACCAGCGGTGAATTCGGCGGCCTGGGCATCGAAGTCGGCGCCGAAGACGGCTTCATCAAGGTGGTTTCGCCCATTGATGACACGCCGGCCTCCAAGGCTGGCATTCAGGCCGGCGACTTCATCGTCAAGATCAACGGCCAGCCCACCCGCGGCCAGAGCATGACCGAAGCCGTGGACAAGATGCGCGGCAAGATCGGCGAAAAAATCACCCTGACCCTGGTACGCGACGGCGGCACGCCGTTCGACGTGACCCTGGCCCGCGCCGTCATTCAAGTGAAGAGCGTGAAGAGCCAGTTGCTGGAGTCGGGCTACGGCTACATCCGCATCACCCAGTTCCAGGTCAAGACCGGCGAAGAAGTCTCCAAGGCCCTGGCCAAGCTGCGCAAGGAGAACGGCAAGAAGCTCAAGGGCATCATTCTCGACCTGCGCAACAACCCGGGTGGCGTGCTGCAGGCGGCGGTGGAAGTGGTCGACCACTTCATCACCAAGGGCCTGATCGTTTACACCAAGGGCCGCATCGCCAACTCCGAGCTGCGCTTCTCTGCTACCGGCAAGGACGAAAGCGAAGCCGTGCCAATGGTCGTGCTGATCAACGGCGGCAGCGCCTCGGCTTCGGAAATTGTCGCCGGCGCCCTGCAGGACCAGAAACGCGCCGTGCTGATGGGCACCACCAGTTTCGGCAAAGGTTCTGTGCAAACCGTGCTGCCACTGAACAATGAACGCGCCTTGAAGATCACCACGGCGCTGTATTACACGCCGAACGGCCGCTCGATCCAGGCCCAGGGCATCGTCCCGGACATTGAAGTGCGCAAGGCCAGGATCACCAGCGAGCAAGACAACGACTACTTCAAGGAAGCCGACTTGCAGGGGCACCTGGGCAATGGCAACGGCGGTGCCGACAAACCGACCGGCTCCAGCAGCAAAGCCAAGCCGATGCCACAGGACGATGATTACCAACTGGCCCAGGCCCTGAGCCTGCTCAAAGGGCTGAGCATCACGTCCGGCCGTTGAGATGTTTCTGCGGTTGCTGATCGGTCTGTTGTGTTGCCTGGCGGGTGTTGCTCACGCAGAGCCCGCCGGATCGACGCCCCACAAAGCCTACCTGAGCCTGATCATCGATGACCTGGGGCAGAACCTGCCTCGGGATCGCCGGGTGCTGGCCCTGCCCGGCCCAGTGACCACGGCGATCATGCCGGATACGCCCCACGCCACCGAATTCGCCCGCGAAGCCCATCGCGCCGGCAAAATCGTCATCCTGCACATGCCCATGGATCCTGCCACCGGACCATTCGCCTGGCATCCCGAGTTGCCCATCGATGAACTGGAAAAGCGCCTGAACGCGGCGTTCAGAATGGTCCCGTACACCAGTGGCATCAACAACCACATGGGCAGCCGCATGACAGCACAACCGGTCGCCATGGCCTGGCTGATGGCGGACTTGCAACGACGGCACAAATTCTTCGTCGACAGTCGCACCAGCGCCCAGACCGTGGCCGCTGCCCAAGCGCAGAAAATCGGTCTGGCGAGCGTTTCGCGGGATGTGTTCCTGGACGATGAACGCACTGAGGCAGCGATCCTGACCCAGTTGCAGACCGCGATCAGTCTCGCGCACAAGCAGGGTTCGGCGGTGATGATCGGTCATCCGTATCCGCAGACACTGGCGGTTCTGGAGCGAGAGCTGCCCAAGTTGAAGGCCCAGGGGATCGAGTGGATCGATATCAAGCAAATGATCAGCGTGCGCGGTAATCGGGCGACGGCTGCCCATGGGAAGGATGGGGTGTACCGCTAATCCGCCTGTGGGAGCGAGCAGGCTCGTTCCCACATTGATATGTGCTGGGTTCTACAGGTACTGCGCCATGATCTCGTCCACCCGCCCGTCCTTGCGCATCTGATCCAGCGCGGCCTGCAGCCTGGCAACAGTTTCGTCCGGCACATTCTTGTTCAGCACCAGGTACAGCTCGGCGCTGTTAAAGCGAAGTACCGTCTTGAGTCCGGTTACCCCGTCCTGGCGCGCCAGGTAGCGCCCGGCCGGGTCACCGGTGGCCCACAGATCGATCTGACCGCTGATCAGCTTCTTCGCGTTGTCCTGATCGCGCAGCACTACCATCGGCTTCAAGCCCTGCTTGGCCAGCGTCATGGCAATGGCATCACCCTTGTAGGCGCCAATCTTGTACTTGCGCGCGTCCTCCAGGGTTTCGAGGGTGATCTTGCTGTCAGCCTTGGCCAGCATGATCCAGTCGTCCGGGCCGATCGGCCCGACCCACTTGAACAGGTTTTCGCGGTCCGGCAGGCGCGCCATCACGAAAGCCCCGTAACCGGGGTTTTCCAGGGCGAGCTTGTAGACTCGCTCCCAAGGGAAACGCAGGGTCAGGCTGTAGGTAATATCGGCGCGCTTGAACATCTCGCGGACGATGTCCGTGGCGATGCCATTGATGTTCTCGTCCTGAGCGAAGTTCTTGCCGTTCTTCGCCATGTTGTACGGCGGGAAGTTTTCCGTCAGCAACACCAGGTCGGTATCGGGACTGTCTTTAGCGTGCGCTCCGTTGATCAACAACAGAGAGGCGCTGGCAAGGACAAGAAGAAAGCGTTTAAGCATGTCTGGCTACCGAAATCCATGGCGTACCCAAGAGTGCCTTGGGCACGCCATGATGTCCACTGGCCTGCACTGGATTGTTTAACGCATCACGATTCCGCGATGGGCCATGTACGCCTTGGCTTCCTGAACGGTGTATTCGCCAAAGTGGAAAATACTCGCCGCCAAGACCGCACTGGCGTGGCCTTCGATAATGCCGTCGGCCAGGTGCTGCAGGTTGCCGACACCGCCGGAGGCGATCACCGGAATGCCCAGCGCATCGCTGATGGCACGGGTGACGCCCAGGTCGAAGCCGTTTTTCATGCCGTCCTGGTCCATGCTGGTCAGCAGGATTTCACCGGCCCCCAGGCCTTCCATTTTCTTCGCCCACTCCACGGCGTCGAGGCCGGTTGGCTTGCGCCCGCCGTGGGTGAAGATTTCCCAGCGCGGGGTTTCGCCCGGCCCGGAAACCTTCTTCGCGTCGATGGCGACGACGATGCACTGCGAACCGAAATGCTCTGCGGCTTCGCCGACGAATTCCGGATTGAACACCGCGGCGGTGTTGATCGAAACCTTGTCCGCACCGGCGTTGAGCAGGTTGCGGATGTCTTGCACGGTGCGTACGCCACCGCCCACGGTCAGCGGGATGAACACCTGGCTGGCCATCCGTTCGACGGTGTGCAGCGTGGTGTCGCGGCCATCGACGCTGGCGGTGATGTCGAGAAAAGTAATCTCGTCGGCGCCCTGCTCGTCGTAGCGACGAGCGATTTCCACCGGATCACCGGCGTCGCGGATGTTTTCGAATTTCACACCCTTGACCACGCGGCCGTTGTCCACGTCCAGGCAAGGGATGATGCGCTTGGCTAAAGCCATAAGACTTAATCTCCGATTAAGAAGCTGCAAGCTTCAAGCTGCAAGAGAGAGCGGATCACCGTCACGCTTTAACATGCAGCTTGCAGCTTGCAGCTTACAGCTTGGAGCTGGCCGCGTAGCCATCACAAAAAGCTTGAGCCTCAGCAACATCCAGAGTGCCCTCATAAATCGCGCGGCCAGTGATCGCGCCGATGATGCCCGGTGCCCTGGCGTCGAGCAGGGTCTTGATGTCGCCCAGATTGTGGATGCCGCCGGAAGCGATGACCGGGATGGACGTGGCAGCAGCCAGTGCGGCGGTGAACGGTACGTTGCAGCCCTGCATCATGCCGTCTTTGGCGATGTCGGTGTAGACGATGGCGGAAACGCCGTCGGATTCGAAACGCTTGGCCAGGTCGATCACCTGCACCGAGCTGACCTCGGCCCAGCCGTCGGTGGCGACGAATCCGTCCTTGGCGTCCAGGCCGACGATGACCTTGCCCGGGAAGGCGCGGCAGGCTTCGGCGACGAACTCCGGTTCCTTCACCGCCTTGGTGCCGATGATCACGTAGCTCACACCCGCTTTCACGTAGTGCTCGATGGTTTCCAGCGAACGGATGCCGCCGCCGATCTGGATCGGCAGGTTCGGGTAGCGCTTGGCGATGGCGGTGACCACCTCACCATTGACCGGCTGGCCTTCGAAGGCCCCGTTCAGGTCGACCAGATGCAGACGACGGCAACCGCCCTCCACCCACTTGGCAGCCATGCTCACCGGGTCATCGGAGAACACTGTGGAATCTTCCATGCGGCCCTGGCGCAGACGAACACAGGCACCGTCTTTAAGATCGATAGCGGGAATAATTAGCATGCTTTTCCTTCGTCAAAGAGCGGCAAGCTGCAAGCTACAAGCTGCAAGCGAGCGGTGTACCAATTCTTGCAGCTTGAAGCTTGCGGCTTGAAGCTGCTCCTATTCTTTCTCGAGCGCCCACAGGTCGCTTTCGATGCTTTCGAACCTCTCTTTGAGGTGCGCCTGCACATCGAAAATCGCCCTGTTGTAATAGTGCGGAGCAATTTCACGGGTAAACAGCTCAAGAATCTCCGCCGCCTCGAACGAGCCGAGATCGAGTTCAAAGCGGTCTTCCATGAAACGCTTGATCTTGCGATTGGCCTCGCTCTCTTGCTCAGGGGTGAGCGTGAGAATGGGCGGCCTGGATTTCTTGACGGCCATTTACCAACGACCGTCCCACGCAGCGAAGTTCTGCAGCAATTGCAGGCCGTGGGTATGGCTTTTCTCCGGGTGGAACTGCACGGCGAAACGCGAGCCTTCGGCCAGCGCCGCGGCGAAATCGACACCGTAGTGACCGCTGCCCACCACCTGGCGCGCATTGGCGGCAGCGATGTAGTAGCTGTGCACGAAGTAGAACCGTGCCAGGTCAGGAATGTCGTGCCACAGCGGGTGACTCACCTTCTGCTTCACTTCGTTCCAGCCCATGTGCGGGACTTTCAGGTGTTCACCGTCCTCGACCAGATTCTTGCCGAAGAACTTCACCTGGCCCGGAAACAGGCCGATGCAGTCGACGCCGTCGTTCTCTTCGCTGGTGTCGAGCAAGGCTTGCATGCCCACGCAGATGCCAAGGAACGGACGGTCCTGGCTGACTTCACGTACCAGCGAATCGAAGCCGAGACGACGGATCTCCGCCATGCAATCGCGGATCGCGCCAACGCCGGGGAAAACCACCCGGTCGGCTTCGCGAATCACGTTGGCATCGCTGGTGATCAGCACCTTGCCTGCACCCACGTGCTCGAGGGCCTTGGCCACCGAGTGCAGGTTGCCCATGCCGTAGTCGATAACCGCGACTGTCTGCATTACAGGACGCCCTTGGTCGAAGGCATTTGCCCGGCCATGCGCTCATCGAGCTCCACGGCCATGCGCAGGGCGCGGCCGAAAGCCTTGAACACGGTTTCGATCTGGTGGTGGGTGTTGTGCCCACGCAGATTGTCGATGTGCAGGGTAACGTTGGCGTGGTTGACGAAGCCCTGGAAGAACTCCTGGAACAGGTCAACGTCGAAGCCGCCGACGGTGGCACGGGTGTACGGAACATGCATCTGCAGGCCCGGACGGCCGGAGAAATCGATCACCACGCGCGACAGCGCTTCATCGAGCGGCACGTAGGCGTGACCGTAGCGACGGATGCCCTTCTTGTCGCCGATAGCCTTGGTGAAAGCCTGGCCGAGGGTGATACCGACGTCTTCCACGGTATGGTGGTCATCGATATGCAGGTCGCCCTTGCTGACAATATCCAGGTCGATCAGCCCGTGACGGGCGATCTGGTCCAGCATGTGCTCAAGAAAAGGAACACCGATATCAAATCGGGCCTTTCCGGTGCCATCGAGGTTGATCGAGGCTTTGATCTGGGTTTCCAGAGTGTCGCGCTCGACAGACGCCATACGTTCGGCCATCACCAGCTCCGCAAAATCATTGGGCGAAAAAGGCAGTCATTATAGGCGTGCGGGCGCCAAACAGAAACACGGGAGGTGATATCGCTGACGGAGTGAATTCGGCGCCGCGACCGATAGACATGTCCATACAAGCCATTTGGTACACCGCAAAACAATATGTGGGAGCGAGCCTGCTCGCGAAAGCGGTGGCCCAGCCAACACTTATGTCGACTGACACTCCCTCTTCGCGAGCGGGCTCGCTCCCACAGGTTGGGTGTCGGCCTGAGAGTTTTCAGGCCAGTCCCTTAGTGAAAAAGTACCGCCGTCTTCTGCAGGGTCACCCACACTCCCCACGCCAGCGGAATACCCACCACCAGCCACGCTGCAATCGCCAGCGGCCTGGTGCCCGGCGCGGCTTTCCACTCCAGCACGGTACTGCCGTCAGTGCCTTTGTCATGACCCAGCGCCTGCTCGGCGGCCAGTTCGGCGTCGGTCATGAAGTACTTGTCCGCCACCGGACGCACCAGCAGATTGCACAGGAAGCCCAGCACCAACAGGCCGGCGAGGATGTACAGGGTGATGTCGTAGGCCGCTGCGCGCTCGACGCCAATGCTCAGCTGATACTCACGCAGGTAGTTCACCAGCACCGGACCGAGCACACCGGCAGCCGCCCACGCCGTCAGCAGGCGACCGTGGATCGCACCGACCATTTGCGTACCGAACAGATCCGCCAGATACGCCGGAACGGTCGCGAAACCACCGCCGTACATCGACAGGATGATGCAGAACGCTGCGACGAACAGCGCCACGCTACCCAGGTGGCCGAGGTTCGGAATCAGGCCGTACAGGGCAAAGCCCAGGGCGAAGAACACGAAATAAGTGTTTTTGCGACCCAGGTAATCCGAGAACGAGGCCCAGAAGAAACGCCCGCCGATGTTGAACAAGCTGAGCAAACCGGTGAACCCGGCAGCGATGGCGGCGATCGAAGCCAACTGCGAAGCGTCGAGTTGGCCGAACGCCAGGTCATTGCCCAGCAACTTGCCACCGAACACCTCCTGCAACAGTGGCGATGCCATGCCAAGGATGCCGATACCGGCCGATACGTTCAGGCACAGCACCAGCCAGACCAGGCGGAACTGCGGGGTTTTCCAGGCCACATTCACGTGGACATGACGATGGGTGATCATGGCGTTCGAGGCTTTTTTCGCCGGAGCGGTCCAGCCCTCGGGCTTCCACCCGGTTGGCGGCACGCGATAGGACAGCGCACCTCCGATCATGAACACGAAGTAGATCGCGGCCATCACCAGGAAGCTTTGCCACACACCAACGCTGGTAGGCGAGGCGAAATGCCCCATCAGCGCCGCCGCCAATGGAGCGCCGACCATCGCGCCGCCGCCGAAGCCCATGATTGCCATGCCGGTGGCCATGCCGCGCTTGTCTGGGAACCACTTGATCAGGGTCGACACCGGCGAGATGTAGCCCAGCCCCAGGCCGATACCGCCAATGACCCCGGAGCCGATCCACATCAGCCAGATCTGGTGGGTATACACCCCCAGCGCCGAAATCAGCAGGCCACCGCACCAGCACAGCGCCGATACGACACCGGCCTTGCGCGGCCCGGCATGTTCCAGCCAGCCACCCCAGATGGCCGCCGAACAACCCAGGAAGATGAAGAACAGGGTGTAGATCCAGCCGAGCATCGAGATCGGCCAGTCGCACTGGGACGAAAAGACCTGTGCGATAAAACTCATGTCTGGCGCGCAGGCCACCGCAGCAGTGATGCCCAGCGCCTTGGACAGCGGCAACCAGAACACCGAAAAGCCGTAGGCCATGCCGATGCACAGATGGATGGCCAAGGCAGCCGGTGGTACCAGCCAACGGTTGAAACCGGGCCTGGCGATGATCCGCTCCTTGGACAGGAACGCAGGCTGGTCGGCACTCAAGCCGTCCGCCGTGATGCTCGTGGTCATTGTGTATCCCCCAATTGTCAGTAGGGTTCGCCAGCCATGGCTCACACCCGGCCTCTATGCACGCAGGCATGACCGTTTTTTCGATGGAGCACATTGGTGTGCGACAACAGGTCGCAGAAGGACGGACGAACGGGCAAAGGTTACCATCTGCAAGTGACCCAAAAACCAAACTGACATCACGTTTTGCAAGTCATCTGATCTCCATCGCTTCATGACCTCACAGGAATCACCATGCCGATCATTGTCGAGCCGCTGAACCAAGCCACTGCCCAGGATCGGCAGGATCTGCAGAAGATCTACCACGACGCGCCGGACTGGCTGTTCGCCCCTTTTTCCGGGCAATCGCAGTTGATCGAAGACTGTTTGCACGACGACACCCTGATCGCCGGACGCTTCAATGATCGCCTGCTGGGCGCAGCCCGCTTGCAAAGGCACCAAGACGCCTGGCATTTGTCACACCTATGTGTGCGAAAAATTACCCGCCGCCGTGGCGTTGCCGAGCGACTGGTGGCCGAAGCCCGGAAAATGGCCGCGCAATCGGGCAAGACACTGCGCCTGCTGGCGCCTGCCGGGCATCTGGAGGCCCAGGCACTGGCCGCCAAGCTGAAACTGCCGCTGGATGTATTGCCGGCGTGATCAGCGACCGGTCGTCCGCTGCGGAGCGCTATACTCCTCGGCTAAATTTTGAATTCGATTAACTACAAGGACTCGCCCATGAAAGCGTTCGGCAAAATCCTGGGTCTGGTACTTCTCGGGCTGTTGCTGATCATTGTGGCATTGGGCTTTGCCCTGACCCACCTCTTCGATCCCAACGACTACAAAGACGAGATTCGCCAGATTGCCCGCGACAAGGCCCACATCGAGCTGACGCTCAATGGCGATATCGGCTGGAGCCTGTTCCCGTGGCTGGGCCTGGAACTGCACGACGCCAGTGTCGCGACCATGGTCAAACCGACCGAACCGTACGCCGACTTGCAGATGCTCGGTCTGTCGGTGCGCGTACTGCCGCTGCTGCGTCGTGAAGTACAGATGAGCGACGTGCGCGTGGAAGGCCTGAACCTGCGCCTGAACCGCGACAAGGACGGTCACGGCAATTGGGAGGACATCGGCAAGCTGCCTGCTGCAACGGCCGGCACCGTCGCGCCCGGCACCCCGCCAGCCGCCAGCGAACCTGCGCCCGACGCCAGCGTCGCGGCGGAAAAAACGCCCCAGCCGATCCGCCTGGACATCGACAGCCTGACCGTGAACAACGCGCGGGTTGAATACACCGACGAACGAACCGGCAAGAGCTTCAGCGCCGAAAGTATTCAGTTGAGCACCGGTGCGGTTCACGACTCCGTCAACATCCCGCTCAAGCTCACGGCGTTCCTGTCAGCCAACCAGCCTGCATTGCGAGTGCGCACCGAGCTCAATGGCGAACTGCGCATCGCACGTGCACTGCAGCGCTATCAGTTCGAAGACATGAAATTGTCCGGCGAAGTGACCGGCGACCCGCTTCAAGGCAAGAGCATGACCTTCTCCGCCCAGGGCCAACTGGTGCTGGACAAGGCCGCCAACGTTGCCGAGTGGACCGGTATCAAGATCTCCGCCAACCAATTGCGGGCACTGGGCGAACTGAAGGTCAACGACCTCGACAAAACGCCACAAGTCAGCGGCGGTATCTCGATTGCCCAGTTCGACCTGGCGAAATTCGTCGACAGCATTGGCCAGAAACTCCCGGCCATGGCCGAGGGCAGCCTGAGCAAAGTCGAGCTGGTCAGCCGACTGGCAGCGACACCGACCAGCCTGGTGCTCGACAACCTCAACCTGAAAGTCGACGACAGCACCTTCAGCGGCCGCATTGCCGTCGAGGACTTCGCCAAGCAATCGCTACGCGCCGTGCTCAAGGCCGACACCTTCAACGTCGACCGTTACCTGCCGCCAAAGTCCGCCGAGGCCAATAGCGCCACGCAGGTTCGCCAGGCCGAAGTCGCCAGCACCGAAGCCGATGCCATGGCCGCCGCCGGCAGCACACCACTGCCACCCGCACCGACCAAGGACGCGTGGAGCAATGAACGCCTGTTGCCAGTGGAACGCTTGAGCAAGCTCGATGTGGATGCCGACCTGACCTTCGGCCAGCTGACCCTGGAAAAATTGCCGATCCACAACGCAGCGCTCAAGGCCACCGGCCAGGGCGGCCTGCTGACCCTGGCCAACCTGCGCGGCGATCTGTACGAGGGCAACTTCGAAAGCACCGGCACGCTCGATGTGCGCCAGGCGGTGCCGGCGCTGAATCTGCAGACGAAGATCAGCCGGGTACCGGCAGAAAAAATCCTCGAAAGCCAGGGCAAGAATCCACCGGTCAAGGGCCTGGTCACCCTCAACAGCAGCCTGACCGGCAACGGCAACAGCCAGAAAGCGTTGATCGAGACCCTCAACGGCAACGCCAGTATCGTCATCAACAATGGCGTGCTGCTCAACGCCAACCTTGAGCAACAGCTGTGCAAAGGCATCGCCACGCTCAACCGCAAAACCCTCAGCGGCGAGCCACGGGGCAAGGACACACCGTTCCAGGAGCTCAAGGGTAACCTGACCTTGCGTAATGGCGTGGCCAGCAACCCCGACCTCAAAGTGCGCATCCCGGGCATGACCGTCAACGGCAACGGTGACATCGATCTGCGGGTGCTGGGCATGGATTACCGCGTCGGCATTATCGTCGAAGGCGACACCAGCGCCATGCCGGACCCGGCCTGCCAGGTCGGCGACAAGTTTGTCGGCATCGAGTGGCCACTGCGCTGCCGCGGCCCGCTGGAACTGGGCGCCAAGGCTTGCCGGGTGGATAACGACCGCATGAGCCAGGTGGCGTCCAAACTGGCCGGCGACAGGATCAGCGAAAAAATCGAAGAAAAATGGGGCGACAAAGTCGACCCGAAACTGAAAGACGCGCTCAAGGACCTGTTCAAGCGATGAAAGCCGAGCAGTTTTCAACGGCGGTGCTGGACTGGTTCGACCGCCACGGCCGTCACGATCTACCCTGGCAGCAGGACATCAACCCGTATCGGGTGTGGGTCTCGGAAATCATGCTCCAGCAAACCCAGGTCAGCACCGTGCTGAACTACTTCGACCGTTTCATGGCCTCGCTGCCAACGGTCGAGGCCCTGGCGGCGGCGCCGGAGGACGAAGTGCTGCACCTGTGGACGGGCCTGGGTTACTACACCCGCGCGCGCAACTTGCAGAAGGCCGCGAAAATCGTCGTCGAGCAGTACGGCGGCGAATTTCCCCGGGACGTGGAAAAACTCACTGACTTGCCGGGCATCGGCCTGTCCACCGCTGGCGCCATTGCCAGCATCAGCATGGGCCTGCGCGCGCCGATCCTCGACGGCAACGTCAAACGCGTCCTGGCGCGCTTTACCGCACAAGAGGGCTACCCCGGCGAGCCGAAGGTGGCCAAACAGCTTTGGGCCAGCGCTGAGCGCTTTACACCACACGACCGAGTGAACGCCTACACCCAGGCGATGATGGACCTCGGTGCCACGCTCTGCACCCGCAGCAAACCGAGTTGCCTGCTCTGCCCCCTGGAAAAAGGCTGTGAGGCGCACATGCTCGGCCTGGAAACCCGTTATCCGATCCCCAAGCCGCGCAAAGCCATCCCACAGAAGCGCACGCTGATGCCGATGCTCGCCAACGCCGAGGGCGCCATTCTGCTTTACCGTCGCCCTTCCACGGGCCTGTGGGGCGGCTTGTGGAGCCTGCCGGAACTCGACGGCCTCGACGACCTGGAACATCTGGCAACGCAGCACTCGCTGGAACTGGGCGCACAACAGGCATTGCCAAGCCTGGTGCACACCTTCAGCCATTTTCAGTTATCCATCGAACCCTGGCTGGTTCAGGTCCAGGAGATCGGCCATCACATGGCCGAGGCCGACTGGCTCTGGTATAACCTCGCCACCCCGCCGCGCCTGGGCCTCGCCGCCCCGGTCAAAACCTTGCTCGAACGCGCGGCCGCCGTATTGAACGCAGGAGAGTCGTCATGACCCGCACCATCATGTGCCGCAAGTACAAAGAAGAATTGCCAGGCCTGGAGCGCGCGCCCTTCCCTGGCGCCAAAGGCCAGGACATTTTTGACCACGTCTCGCAAAAGGCCTGGGCCGACTGGCAGAAGCACCAGACCCTGCTCATCAACGAAAAACGCCTGAACATGATGAACGCCGAAGATCGCAAATATCTGCAGGGCGAGATGGACAAGTACTTCTCCGGCGAGGATTACGCCAAGGCCGAAGGCTACGTGCCGCCGTCGGAATAACCCCGATTTATCGGGGGTCGGAACGTAAGCGACGGTAATAATTAAAATTTTTTTGAAAACTTGCTTGACGACCCCCTGAAAAACCCGTTTAATGCGCCCCGTTGCCCAGATAGCTCAGTCGGTAGAGCAGGGGATTGAAAATCCCCGTGTCGGCGGTTCGATTCCGTCTCTGGGCACCAAAATACCGAAAAGCCCCAAGTGAAGATGATTCCTTGGGGCTTTTTTATTGCCTGTCATTTTATGGTCGCCGGCCCCTTTGCGGGCCAAGTTCCAGCGGGACGCTCAGATTCGATCCTGAAGCATTGATAGCACCACCCTCCTCCAGATACTGAGCATCATCCATCCATTCCCAGCGACGCCTGCAGGAGCCTGAGAAGGGGATTGATACCGCGCTCTCCAATGCGCCCCACCACAGTTTTGCCCCTTTCCTCACCATCGTGCTTTTCGGGTCGACCGCCACCTTCTCTTCTTGTGGAAATGTCGCCGAGTGAACGTCACACGGCATACCCAACCTTCACCTGTGCGCAATTGCACTCCACTTGGACCACCTGCCTGGCGCAACCATGGAATCGGCGTCATGAGTCATCAGGCAGAGAAAGGATCAAGCCGGAAATCCGGCATACAGTAAGCTTGGGAGAAGACGAGCTCAGCGGATAACAGTCCGCGCGCCCTGCCCTCACCTCCCACACAAGGAAGTAACGTTGAATAATCTGTTCATGTACGCGCCCAAGGAGCTCAGCACGGATGCTTTTCTAGCCTGGTTTTTCAAGGAATTGGAGGTCAACCCAGACATCGCGGATTATCGTTCTCAGGTATTTCACGCTCTGGGGCTCGTTGCCGAAGACGAAACGCCCGTAAAAGTTGAACCGGTGCTTCAATCTGACAACGTCGATTTAATTTTGAGTTTTGAAGTCAACAACACGGCTCGCCGCATTCTGTTTGAGAACAAGACCTCGTCAACCTTCCATTCTGATCAGCTCAAGCGCTATCGGGAGCGTTTTCCGAATTGCGACAAGTACATTTACTTTAAAATCGGCTATATCGACACATGGGAACGTCAGAACCTAGAGGGATATCAGCTCATCTCGGCGCATGACTTTCATCAAGCAGTCAGTTTTTTAGCCCCATTTCACCCACTTATTCATCAGTACTGTGTATTCCTGAAAGACGCCTGGCTTTCCAAAGAGGAAAAGGTATTCCAGCGCTTGGCCATCTCTTGCCCAACAGCATTTGAAAGTGCGATAGGTCAGCGGTACCTCATCGGTGAGCTCTACGACCAACTAAAGGGCAGCGACCCGTTTTTGAAATTCAAGAAGGGCTCCAACATCAATGGGTCACCCTGGACCCAGCTGGATTTTTGTCGACGCAAGGACTACTACGAAGGCACAAACGAAACATTATTCTGGAGAGTAGACTCCCGTGCCGGGCGAACCTATCTACGAATCAACCAGTACGCTGCCATCCCTGTTGACCGCCCCGAAGTTGTTGCTCATAAAAAGCAACGTCTAAAGGCTTTGCGCGAGCTGGCCTCTGATATCAGCGGTCATTACGACCTGAAGCCCGGCAAGCTTTCAAACAAGGGCGTGCGAGAAAGTGAGGTCATCATTTTTTTCTTCGACGAGAACCCTTACGGCTTCCTCAAGGAGTTGCTGCCGGAATTTACAACCAAGCTCCAGTCGCAGTACTACCAACTGGAATAGAATCTCTGGAAGGTTCACTTAAGCATGCCAACGAGAGACTTGAAAAAATGAGCCTGTTCAAAACTTTAATTAGCCCCACCATCACGCCCACCGTTGTCAGAAGACCAGACCAGGAAAAAATCGACGCCGAGAGAAGAAGAACTGAACGAAGCGCTATCAACACCATTCTCGAGGAAGTCTTTGACTCTCAATGCATCTTGCTTCCAGGAAGTATTGTGGCTTGCGATCTTGGTCTTGGACTGCTGGATCACACCGGAATTTATATAGGCCAAAATCAAATTGTTGAGCGCAATGGGGATGGCAACATCAGAAAAGTCTCAATAACAACCTTTATCAACGCTTCAACACTGAGAACCGGGGTTACGCTCTACGCGGCGTGTGCGAATGGCAGGCTCATAGCCAGCCCAGAAATTGCAAAACGTGCACGAGAGGTGGTCGGGACAGACGCTGGCTATCACCTGATCGACAATAACTGTCATAAGCTGACGGCCTATCTGGCGACCGGCAGGCGCCACGATATCACCACCTTTTCCAAACTTGCCTCAATACTTGACACACATCACCCCGGACTAGAGTGGAAATCTGCAAAAGTTGGATAATCACCAAAGCACCATCTGCAGCCCCACCCGGAGCTCCTGCGGTCCGTCCGGAGTTTTTTGACGCAGCGCGCTCAGATAAAACAGGAGATAGAATGCTTGCAGCGATATTGAATGGAAAACGTCGCGGAAGCGGAGTAGCAGGTAAACAGCTGATACTGGGTAGTACAGAGGGTGCGGAAGATATTCTGACAGCCACAATATTTGAACGTCTGGCTTACCTTCCAGAATCGGTTTCAGCTACATTTTTCAGTCACCTGCTGGAGGTGGAGGAGCCGATCGGCACCTTGGACTTCATCGAATTCTGGCCATCATGGTCGCTCGACGGCAAGCGTGTTGAGCCTGATGTGGTGCTATATGGCAGCGAACGCACTTTGCTGATTGAAGCCAAGCGCTACGACGACAGCAACCAACAGTACGCGCTACAGCTAGCCAATGAACTGAAGGCAGGCTGGGAGTGCGGGCGTTTAGGCAATGCCCCCCTGCTTCTCACTATTGGCGGTTTGCAAGACTACTCACAGGAAACTGCTGCGGTGCTCAGGGCACAGATTGATGGCGAACTGGACATGACAGGCCCGGATTACGAGCTGATTTGTCGAAGCTGGCATCAGGTGTATCAAGCCCTGGAGGCAGCCATAGCTGATGCCGATAAAGATACCTCGCCAGGACTGCAACGTTTGCTTGATGACATCGCCTCTACTTTTGAGTGGCACGGTCTACGTACGCAGGCCCGGCGATGGCTAGGGCAATTGAAACCCGTATCAATTCAAATCACCCCGTTCCCTTTTTACGACTTCAAGCCAATGGCAAGTACACCTTGTTTGAAACAACCTGAACTCAGCTATCCGCTCTCTCAATTGCCTGTACCCAGTATCGCCTTCGTTGCTTTTCCTGTTAAAGAATGGAGCCTCACACCTTGAATACCGCAACAACTATTGATGATGCACTGCTGGACGTGCGCAAGGCTTATCGTTTTCTGGCCGACTACCAACAACGGGTCCTGGAATTACTGGGCTTTATTCGAAAGGAACTAAGTGCAGATCATTATCATCAGGTTCCCCGTAACCGCATACCGCGCAACCTGGAAGGTATAGACACTAGTAATAATGTGGGGCAACGCTTTTTGCCGTTCAACGATATTTCGGTACTGTGGCTCCGTAATACCGGCCAGGAAGATCCCGTTCATTTTCATCAGAAAGATGACTTATTGATCGACATATGGGTGCGTAGTGACACAGGCAACGGCACAGACAATGAGCCGGCACAATCGGCGGAACAAAGCCGAAGCGAGTTGCGTATTTACTTTTTCCAGTGTGTCGTCCCTCTGGAGAAGTCATACAACTGGTACAGCCAGGTATGGGCTAAAACAAATTATCCCCCACTTTGTGAGGTTGCAGTGTGTGACGACAATCCTGGCTATCGCGCTTATGGCGAGACCTTGTGCCTATCAACATTGACCGATGCGACTTCTACACGTACCGCCCTTACAGAACTCCGCCAACGTGCTTCAATCAAGCTCGGACAGACTATCTGACTGCTGCATTGGAGTGAAAATGAAAGAGCTCTGGATGAGCGCCATGCAAAATCAGTGAAGGCTTTGGCTCGACTCAGCCTGCACCGCTCCGGCGCTCCTGCGATACGTCCAGAAGCTTTTGAGGCCATCAGCAACATTTGCAAGCAACCTGAAACCACCAACTTGATCGCCAAAATAATGGCAATTTGACGCTATCGTTTTGCGCGGTAAACTGCCAGCCACTTCCGTTTTCACGTTGCGTAAAAGGAATTTGCAATGCCAACCCTGGGCGAAATCCGCGTCAACTCTACAACTGGCTATCATTCCGAGCCCTCCCTCACGGCCCTGAAAGATGGTGGTTACATCGTGGCGTGGAGCGACCAGGGAACAAGCACCACCGATTACATCTTCACCCAACGCTATAACGCCAGTGGCGTGAAGGTAGGCGGACCAGCCCTCGTCAACGCGGTTACGAACAGCGCGCAGGAAGATCCCACCATTACCGCATTGGCCAACGGTGGCTACGTGGTCGCCTGGCAATCGGATACTTTCGACGATATGTCGGACATCGCCGCCCAGGTCTACAACGCCAATGGCGTCAAGGTTGGAAGCGAGTTCATCGTCAACACGACCAAAACCGGCATGCAAGACAGCGCGCAGATCACCGCGCTCAATGACGGCGGTTTTGTGGTGTCCTGGTCTTCGTACGGCCAGGACGGCAGCGGCTGGGGCGGTTACCTGCAGCGCTATAACGCCAGCGGGGCGAAGGTTGGTGTAGAAACACGCGTCTCGACCACCACTCAGTACGACCAGGATGGCCCTACCGTCACCGGCCTTGCCGATGGCGGCATGATGGTGGTTTGGGAGGGCAACGGAAAAGACGATACAAGTGGCATCTTCGGTCAGCGGTTCAAGGCCGACGGCAGCAAGTCGGGCGCAGAGATTCGTATCAATACCAGGGTAACGGACGATCAGACAGACCCCGTCGTCAAGGTTCTGAGCAACGGTAGCTATGTCGTCACCTGGCAATCGGCTCCCGACGATGGCGATGGCAACGACGAAACCGATGCCCCTGCCGACATCTACGCGCAGCTTTTCAATGCCGCTGGCGTAAAAGTGGGTGCGGAAACCCGGGTGAACACCACCACCGCAGGCAATCAGGAAGAACCCAATGTCACCGCCATGACCAATGGCGGTTATCTGGTGACCTGGGCAGGCCAAGGCACCGGTGATGTAAATGGCATCTTCTGCCAACTCTTCAATGCCAGCGGCGTCAAGGTGGGTAGCGAAACCCGCCTCAACACATCCACCACCGGCAATCAATCGTTCTCTCAGGTGACGACATTGGCCGATGGCGGCTATGTGGTTGCCTGGGAGTCCTCCGTGGTCAATGGCCAAGTTGACGTTTACACCCAGCGTTTCGACGCGAACGGCAACAAGGTTTCCAGCCTGACAGGCGATGCACTGGCCAACACCCTGACCTGGACCGGCGCCGGCAGCGTGATCATCGACGGCGGCGCGGGCAACGACGCGCTTACAGGAGGTCGCGCCAACGACCACCTGAACGGTGGCGTCGGCAATGACTCGCTCAACGGCGCCGCCGGTGCCGACCGCATGATCGGCGGCGATGGCTCCGACCTCTACTACGTCGACAATACCGGCGATATCGTCAGCGAAACCAATGCCACCGCCAGCACCGGCGGCACCGACAGCGTCTACAGCTTCCTCGGCGCCTACACCCTGGGCGACAACGTCGAGAACCTGCGCCTGCTGTCGACCGGCGCTGCCAATGGCACCGGCAACAGCCTCAACAACATCATCGACGCCGGAGCTGGCAACAACATCCTCAATGGCGGTGCCGGCGTCGATACGCTGTCCTATGCCTATGCCTCCGCCGCGGTCACGGTCAACCTGGGGCTGACCACCGCGCAAGCCACCGGTGGTTCTGGCACGGACACCCTGTTGAACTTCGAGAACCTCACGGGCAGCGCCTATCACGACAAGCTGACCGGCAATGCGCTTGCCAACACCCTCACTGGCGGTGCCGGCAACGACACACTGACCGGTGGAGCGGGCAACGACACCCTCATCGGTGGAGTCGGTAACGACCTGCTGATCGGCGGCACGGGCCTGGACAAACTTTATGGCGGCGCCGGGGCCGACACATTCGACTTCAATGCCTTGAATGAAATGGGCCTGGGCGCCGCCCTGCGCGATGTCATTGGCGATTTCAAACACAGCGAGGGCGACAAGATCGACCTCTCGACCCTGGACGCCAACCTGGCGACGGCGGCGAACGACGCGTTCAGTTTCATTGGCTCCAGCGCATTCAGCAGCAATGCCACAGGGCAGCTACGGTTTGCCGGCGGCATTCTCTACGGCAGCACCGACGCCGACACCGCCGCGGAGTTCGAAATTCAATTGCTGGGTGTCAGCAACTTGCAAACCGCCGACCTGATTGCCTGATCGGCCAGATGTTGCATATCCGATGTTTCATGGTTGTCCCGAAAACAAACCGACAAGAAAGTTCTAAACAAACGACAGGGGTGTTGATATGGCTAGTTTGATAAACGGTCTGGGTGGTGCAGCGGGTTTCGGGGAGAATCAGCTGACTCGAAACGATGACAGCTACACCTCCTACATCGATATCAGCACTGTTTTCGGGGCGAGCGGACTCAATTTCTTCGGCACCAACTACACCGATATTTCCGTAAACAACAACGGAAACATCACATTTGGCAGTGGTCTTTCCACCTATACCCCCTACGGCATGCAAGATTCCAGCAGGCCGATGATTGCGCCCTTCTTTGCCGACGTCGATACCCGTGGCGGACCGGTCGGCGCCACGTCGGGCGGCACATCGACGGGCAGCAACCTGGTCTATTACGACTTCAATACCGCAGGCAATGGCACGCTGACCGTTACCTGGGATGACGTCGGTTACTACAACAGCAAGGTAGACAAGCTCAATGCATTCCAACTCCAGCTGGTTGGAAAGGGCAACGGCAACTTCGATGTCATCTTCAGATATGAAACCATCAACTGGACGACCGGTAGCGCCAGTGGCGGCACCGCTGGCCTGGGAGGAACCGTCGCCCGTGCCGGTTACTCGACTGGCGATGGCTCATCCTGGTATGAACTGCCGCAATCGGGCAATGAATCCGCCATTCTCGGGCTGGAAACCACGCCAGGTAACACAGGGGTAGCCGGTTACTACAAATTCAGCATCGTCAGCGGTACATCCGGCAATGACAACATGCAAGGCACTGCCGGGAATGACTCGCTCTATGGCTCTTCCGGCAATGACATCATCAATGGCTATGCCGGAAATGACGTCCTCTACGGCGCAGCGGGCAGCGACAGGCTCTTGGGTGGCCTGGGAGACGACACCTATATCGTGGATGCGCTGGATACGCTTGTCGAACTTGCCAACCAGGGTACCGACGTCGTTCAGTCAGAAATCAGCTATACGCTCGGTGACAACCTGGAGAACCTGATCCTGACTGGTAACAGCAGTATCAACGGCACAGGTAACGCACTGAACAACACCTTTGTCGGCAACTCGTACAACAATATTTTCAATGGCGCGGGGGGCACCGACTTTGTTTCGTATGCCTATTCCAACTATGGCGTCAGCGTCGATCTGTCCAACACCGGCTCACAATATAACTCCTATCAAGGCTACGATACTTTCGTGTCCATCGAGGGCGTGATCGGTACTGATGATTCCGACACACTGACCGGCAACGCCCTGGCCAATATCCTTTACGGCGGCGCAGACAACGACACCCTCAATGGCGGAGCCGGCAACGACACCCTCGATGGCGGCAGTGGCGTCGACCGCATGACGGGCGGTGAAGGCTCTGACATCTACTACGTCGACAATGTCGGCGATATCGTCAGTGAAACCAACGCCACGGCCAGCACCGGCGGCACCGATAGCGTCTATAGCTACCTCGACGCCTACACCCTGGGTGACAACGTCGAGAACCTGCGCCTGCTGTCGACCGGCGCTGCCAACGGCACCGGTAACGGCCTCAACAACATCATCGAAGCCGGCGCCGGCAACAACGTCCTCAATGGCGGCACCGGCGTCGATACCTTGTCCTATGCCCTTGCCACCGCAGCGGTCACGGTCAACCTGGGACTGACCACTGCGCAAGCCACCGGCGGTTCCGGTTCAGACACCCTGTTGAACTTCGAGAACCTCACGGGCAGCAACTATCACGACAAACTGACCGGTAACGCAGCCGCCAATACACTCAGCGGTGGCCTGGGCGGCGACCAACTCAACGGCGGCGCCGGTGCCGACCGCATGATCGGCGGCGATGGTTCCGACCTCTACTACGTCGACAATACCGGCGATGTCGTCAGCGAAACCAATGCTGTCACCGGTGGCATCGATACCGTTTTCAGCTACCTCAGTGCCTACACCCTGGCTGACAATGTCGAGAACCTGCGCCTGCTGTCGGCCGGCGCTGCCAACGGCACCGGTAACAGCCTCAACAACGTCATCGACGCCGGGGCCGGCAACAACGTCCTCAATGGCGGCGCCGGTATCGATACCTTGTCCTATGCCTATGCCACGGCGGCGGTCACGGCCAACCTGGGGTTGACCACCGCACAAGCCACCGGTGGTTCTGGCACAGACACCCTGTTGAACTTCGAGAACCTCACGGGCAGCAACTATCACGACAAGCTGACCGGTAACGCGGCCGCCAACACACTCAGCGGCGGCCTGGGCAGCGACCAACTCAACGGCGCCGCCGGTGCCGACCGCATGATCGGCGGCGATGGCTCCGACCTCTACTACGTCGACAATGCCGGCGATGTCGTCAGTGAAACCAATGCCGTCGTCGGCACGGGTGGCATCGATACCGTTTACAGCTTCCTCGGCGCCTACACCCTGGGTGACAACGTCGAGAACCTGCGCCTGCTGTCGACCGGCACTGCCAACGGCACCGGTAACAGCCTCAATAACGTCATCGACGCCGGGGCCGGCAACAACGTCCTCAATGGCGGCGCCGGTATCGATACCTTGTCCTACGCCTATGCCACGGCGGCGGTAACCGCCAACCTGGGGCTGACCACCACGCAAGCCACCGTTGGTTCCGGTTCAGACACCCTGTTGAACTTCGAGAACATCACGGGCAGTAACTATCACGACAAGCTGACCGGTAACGCGCTCGCCAATACCCTCAACGGCGGTGCCGGCAATGACACACTCACCGGTGGCGCCGGCAACGACCTGCTGATCGGCGGCACGGGCCTGGACAAGCTTTATGGTGGCACCGGGGCCGATACATTCGACTTCAATGCCTTGAATGAAATGGGCCTGGGCGCCGCCCTGCGCGATGTCATTGGCGATTTCAAGAGCAGCGAAGGCGACAAGATCGACCTCTCGACCCTGGACGCCAACCTGGCGACGGCAGCCAACGATGCGTTCAGTTTCATCGGCTCCAGCGCGTTCAGCAGCAATGCCACAGGGCAGCTACGGTTCGCCGGCGGCATTCTCTACGGCAGCACCGACGCCGACACCGCCGCGGAATTCGAAATTCAGTTGGTGGGTGTGAGCAACTTGCAAACTACCGACCTGATTGCCTGATAGAGGGTGATCGTACGGTTATGACAAAAGGCTGCCATGGGCAGCCTTTTGTTTTTCTGGCGGTTGCCTTATCGGACGAAAGCCATCCCGGAAACCCGGCACACAGCGCATGCGAGGCGACGACCGGGCAAGCAATATGGCAAATGGCTACTTACAATGAGTCCCATTATCTGTACGACCCGTAAGTTGAAGGTTGCGAACTGGGTGCCCGGCGGTTTACCCCCCGCCATTCATAGAAAACAACAAATGACGCAGCTGCGTGGATTTCCACTCGCTGCACTGAATCAAGGAAATCAGACATGGCCGTGATAACAGGCACTACGAGCAACGACGCTCTACTCGGGACAAGTGAGCCCGACAGCATTACCGGCCAGGCGGGGGATGACATTCTCGACGGTGGTGCGGGCCTGGACACGCTGGACGGCGGCAGCGGGAACGACACCTATATTCTCGACAAGATTGCCGAACTGAAGTCTGACTTTACTTCCGTGTCCGGAATTTCCGGCCTCACAAGCCCCACCTACGCCATGTTCAATCACTGGCCGGGTACCGATCAGCTGCAAATCGACGCTATCTACTTTTCTGACTCATCCGGACTGTATTGGGGCCAAGGCAGCTACTACACCGCCAACGGCAGCTTTGTCACCCAGTGGTTTTCCTTTGCATCCGCGGGGGGATTAGCCTCCGAAGCGGCTATCGGAGAAAGCTTTTTCTACAACTACCACGTCGATCAAATCGTTCAGGACAGTGGCGGTACCGATCTGGTCAAGTCCAGCCTGGACAGCTATACCCTGGGCAGCAGCCTGGAAAACCTGGAGCTGACTGGCAGCGAAAATATCAATGGCTTTGGTAACAACCTGAATAATCGGCTCACCGGTAACAGCGGCGCCAATACCCTGGCGGGCTACGGTGGCGACGATATCCTCGACGGAGGCACGGGTGCCGACGTGATGCAGGGCGGCGACGGGGCCGACACCTATTACGTCGACAATGTCGGTGATGTGGTCAGCGAAACCAGCACGGGCGGCGTTGACCTGGTCGCCCACTCCCTCGCCAACTACACCCTGGGCGCCAATATCGAGAATGGCCGCATTCTCTCGACCGCAAGCGCCAACCTGACCGGCAACGCTCTCAACAACGTGCTTTATGCAGGTAGCGGCAACAATATTCTCGACGGCGGCGCAGGCCTCGATACCGTTTCATACCACTATGCGGGCCCTGTCACCGTCAATCTGGGCATCACCGGCGTACAAGCCACAGGTGGCTCCGGTACGGACACCCTGAAAAACATCGAGTCGGTGACCGGCAGTCAGCTCAACGACACCCTGACGGGCAACGCGGATGCCAATACCCTGGACGGCAATGTCGGCTTCGATCTTGTCTTGGGAGGAGGCGGCAACGATACCCTGATGGCTGAAGGGGGATATTCGGCGTCGTTTACCTGGTCGAGTGCCGGGCATACATTCGATGAGTTTGGCAATCCGATTGGCGGCTTTGATGTCTATTACTACATAGGCGAAACCCTCGACGGCGGTACCGGCAGCGATAGCGTCAGTTATGCCAATGCCCAAACCGGCGTGGTCGTGAACCTGGTCAGCGGGCTTGGGTATGCAACGGGCGCCATTTCACAGCTCGACAACGTGCCTTACCCTCTGGTCACCAGCGGCGGGGATTTCATCACTTCCGTGGAAGAAGCCATCTTCGACTTTGCCGACCATCTGGTCAGCATCGAAAACATCGTCGGCAGCAGGTTCGGCGATGTTCTGACCGGCGACAATACGGCCAACTCCCTCAACGGCGGGGCGGGTGCGGACACCTTGATCGGCGGACTCGGCGACGACCTCTACTACGTCGACAACATCGGCGACGTCGTCAGCGAAACCAATGCCACGGCCAGCATCGGCGGCAAGGACACGGTCTACAGTTTTCTCAGCGCCTATACCCTCGGCGCCAATGTCGAGCAAGGTCGCCTCCTCTCGACCGGGGCCGCCAACCTTACGGGCAACAGCCTCAACAACACCCTCTATGCCGGGGTCGGCAACAACGTCCTCAATGGCAGCACCGGCATCGACAGCGCCTCCTACCTCTATGCCACCAGCGCAGTCGCTGTCAGCCTGGCCGTGACCACGGCCCAGGCCACTGGCGGGTCCGGCGCCGACACCCTGATCGCTATCGAAAACCTCGCGGGCTCCAACTACAACGACACGCTCACGGGTGACGCCGCCGCCAACCTGCTGAGCGGTGGCGCCGGTAACGATACGCTCAACGGTGGTGCGGGCAATGACGTGTTCGATGGTGGCACAGGCCTGGACCGGATGACGGGTGGCGATGGTTCCGATGCCTACCACGTCGAGAACACGGGCGATGTCGTGATTGAAACCAATGCGACGACCAGCACTGGCGGCAGCGACACGGTCTACAGCTATCTCAGCGCCTACACCCTCGGCGCCAATGTCGAGAACGGTAGCATCCTCGCCACCGGGGTCGCCGCCCTGACAGGCAACAGCCTCAACAACACCCTCTATGCCGGAGCCGGCAACAACGCCCTCGATGGCGGCATCGGGGCCGATACCTTGTCCTATGCCTTTACCACTGCGGCCGTCACGGTCAACCTGGGGCTGACCACCGCGCAAGCCACCGGTGGTTCTGGCACGGACACCCTGTTGAATTTCGAGAGCCTCACCGGCTCGAACTACAATGACAGGCTCACGGGCAACGCCGCCCCCAACACGCTCAACGGTGGCGCCGGTAACGATACGCTCGACAGTGGGGCGGGCAATGACGTTTTGGACGGCGGCACAGGCCTCGACCGGATGACGGGCGGTGATGGGTCTGACATCTACTACGTCGACAACACCGGCGACGTCGTCATTGAAACCAATGCGACAACCAGCATCGGCGGCAGCGATACGGTCTTCAGCACGCTCAGCGCCTACACCCTCGGCGCCAATGTCGAGAGCGGTCGTCTCCTCGCCACCGGGGTCGCCAGCCTGACGGGCAACAACCTCGACAACACCCTCTATGCCGGAGCCGGCAACAACGTCCTCAATGGCAGCACCGGCGTCGACACGGTCTCCTACGCCTATGCCAGCAGCGCCGTCAGCGCCAGCCTGGCCGTGACCACGGCCCAGGCCACCGGTGGCTCAGGTGCCGACACCCTGGTCGCCATCGAAAACCTCACCGGGTCCAACTACAACGACAAACTCACGGGCAACGCCGCCGCCAACCTGCTCAACGGTGGGAGCGGGAGCGACATCCTGGTCGGCGGTATGGGCAAGGATGTTCTCACTGGCGGTGCCGGCAACGATATCTTCGATTTCAATGCCCTCTCTGAAACGGGGCTGACCAGCGCCACCTGGGACATCATCACCGACTTCACCCGGGGAGCCGACAAGATTGATCTGTCGACGCTCGATGCCAACACGGCGACGGCCACCAATGAAGCCTTCCACACGGTCATCGGCAGTACCGCTGCCTTCAGTGTGGCCGGACAGTTGAAGTTTGCGGGGGGAGTGCTCTACGGCAATACCGATGCAGACAGCGCCGCCGAGTTCGCCATTCAGATCACCGGCATCAATACCCTGGCAACGTCGGACTTCATCGTCTGACCCAAAGGAGGGGGGCATTGCAGAGGCATGCCCCTCGACTTGACCGCCTGGTGAAAAGGTTCAAAGAACACGTCCAAGCAGCCCTTCCAAGGAGCTTCGACCCATGGCAACGCCCACTACCCTGTTCGAGTTCTATACCAGTATCGGTTTGACCCTTCCCCCGATCAGCACTCGGGCTCAGCTGTATGAGTCATTCGGCCTGGGCAGCAGCGCAAGCTATGTGGGCACAGCCAGCCAGAACGATGCCTTGCTGGGTGTTCTGGTCGAATACACCACTCCCCACGGTGCGCTGGATGCACTGGCGCAATTCAAAGACACCTTGAGCAGCCTGACCATCGGCGATCTTCTGGCCAATCTGGACCCTGCGGAACTCGCCAGCATCCTTGCCATGGGCACCATCCCCGCTGACGCGGTTGACGAAGGTATTGCCCTGTTGAGCCAGTTCAATCCGGCCACCAGCGTCTATGACGCGCTGGTGCAATTGATCCAGACCAATTCGATAACCAACGCCAGCAACCCGCAATTTTATGTGCCTGACGATCTTCAGTGGCAACAACCACCCGGAAGCGTGGACTCCGGCGTTAACTTCGAGTCCCCTTCATTTAGTGTCAACAACACAACCAATGAGTGGAAACTTTCAAACCTGCTGCCCAGTGACTTGCCGAACATCCCTGTCGAGGATGTTAAATTTTATACCGGTGTCGGTATATCAGCGTTGCTGGACGGCATCACCAGGGAAATGACCAATGTCATTGTCAATGAGATCATCAAACCCAACATTCCTACCGGCGTCTTTAACGCCCTGAGTCAGTTCCAAACGCCAGTCAAAAACGTCAATTCGCTATCGGGCCTGATGAAAGGCTGGCTCACGGACACGCTTGTCGAACTCAACCACGGCATCGATGCCGTTGGCGGGGGCGGCAGCTGGGATGATAGCCAGGTCTGGAACAGAACCAACACTTTCGCGCAAGACCTGCAAACCGCCCTGATCAAAAACCTCGGTGGCAACGTCGGCAGCGTCGGCAAGGCCATCGAGAAAGCACGCATCTTTCTCCAGCACAGCGACCTGACCTTCGCCGTCCAAAGCACCGACACAGCAGCCTCCTTCACAGCACCAATCGGGCATCGCGTTGCCGTTCTGGGCGCTTCCCGCGGGGACACCCTGATCGGAGGCACAAGCCACGACGTGCTGATTGGCCAGGGAGGCGCGGACAACTTCTCAGGAATGGCCGGCAATGACCTGCTATCGGGATTCGCTGGCAACGATGTGCTGAATGGCGGCGCAGGCGTCGACAGGATGATTGGCGGCGATGGTTCCGACCTCTACTACGTCGACAACATCGGCGATGTCGTGATTGAAACCAATGCCTCGGTCGGCACCGGCGGCAAGGACACGGTCTACAGTTTTCTCAGCGCCTATACCCTCGGCGCCAATGTCGAGCAAGGTCGCCTCCTCTCGACCGGGGCCGCCAACCTTACGGGCAACAGCCTCAACAACACCCTCTATGCCGGGGTCGGCAACAACGTCCTCAATGGCAGCACCGGCATCGACAGCGCCTCCTACCTCTATGCCACCAGCGCAGTCGCCGTCAGCCTGGCCGTGACCACGGCCCAGGCCACCGGCGGGTCAGGCGCCGACACTCTGCTAGCCATCGAAAACCTTACGGGCTCCAACTACAACGACAGGCTCACGGGCAACGCTGCCGCCAACCTGCTGAGCGGTGGCGCCGGTAACGATACGCTCGACGGTGGTGCGGGCAATGACGTATTCGATGGAGGCACAGGCCTGGACCGGATGACGGGCGGTGATGGTTCCGATGCCTACCACGTCGAGAACGCAGGCGATGTCGTGATTGAAAGCAATGCGACGACCAGCACCGGCGGCAGCGACACGGTCTACAGCTATCTCAGCGCCTACACTCTCGGTGCCAATGTCGAGAACGGTAGCATCGTCGCTGCCGGGATCGCCGCCCTGACGGGCAACAGCCTCAACAACACCCTCTATGCCGGAGCCGGCAACAACGTCCTCAATGGCAGCACCGGTATCGATACCTTGTCCTATGCCTTCGCCACTGCTGCGGTCACGGCCAACCTGGGGCTGACCACCGCGCAAGCCACCGGTGGTTCTGGCGCTGACACCCTGTTGAACTTCGAGAATCTCACGGGCAGCAACTATCACGACAAACTGACCGGAAGTTCGCTTGCCAATACCCTCAATGGTGGCCTGGGCAACGACACCCTCAACGGCGCCGCCGGTGCCGACCGCCTGATCGGTGGCGATGGCTCCGACCTCTACTACGTCGACAACACCGGCGACGTCGTGATTGAAACCAATGCGACAACCAGCACCGGCGGCAGCGATACGGTCTACAGCTTTCTCGGCGCCTACAGCCTCGGCGCCAATGTCGAGAGTGGTCGCCTCCTCGCCACCGGAGTCGCCAGCCTGACGGGTAACAGCCTCGACAACACCCTCTATGCCGGAGCTGGCAACAACGTCCTCAATGGCAGCACCGGCGTCGACACCGCCTCCTACCTCTATGCCGGCAGTGCAGTTACCGCCAGCCTGGCCGTGACCACGACCCAGGCCACCGGTGGCTCTGGCGCCGACACCTTGATCGCCGTCGAAAACCTCACGGGCTCCAACTACAACGACAGGCTCACGGGCAACGCCGCCGCCAACCTGCTCAACGGCGGCGCCGGCAATGACACATTGCTGGGTGGGGGCGGGAACGACATCCTGATCGGCGGCACGGGCAAGGATGGTCTCACCGGCGGCGTCGGCAACGATATCTTCGATTTCAATGCCCTCTCTGAAACGGGGCTGACCAGCGCCACCTGGGACATCATCACCGACTTCACCCGGGGAGCCGACAAGATTGATCTGTCGACGCTCGATGCCAACACGGCGACGGCCACCAATGAAGCCTTCGCCTCGATCATCGGCAGTACCGCTGCCTTCAGTGCGGCCGGACAGTTGAAGTTTGCAGGGGGAGTGCTCTACGGCAACACCGATGCGGACAGCGCCGCCGAGTTCGCCATTCAGGTAGTCGGTATTGGCAGCATTACGACGGCGGACCTCATGCTTTGAAAAGAAAAACCCCGAATCGCATGATTCAGGGTTTATGTCCGATCCCTGGTTCAGAGCCTCTCGTTAAGTCGCGTCATTCCAGTGAAAAACCAGGTTGCGGGCTGCGCCACTGCCGACATTGGCAACGTCCTGCCGTGTTTCACCGTTGCGCGTCGCAATCACCGTGTATTTACCGGCGGGCAGCTTCACGTAAACCAGCGGACCGGCGTCATTGAGCGCCAGCACGGTTTGCCCCGGGGCTTTCTGGATAACCACTTTCACGTCAGGAATGTATTCATTTTGCGTCCCGACAGAGAACGTCATGTGCAGGTTGTAGCCGGTGGTCCGCTGGATGGCCCTGGACTCATCCTCGCCGATACCGCCGGACAAGTAGGCGATGCCGTTTTGCTCCTGGCTTTGTACCTGTACGCCAGAGTTGTCGATTGGATCAAGGCTGGTGGCGGGCGACATCGATGGAAACATCAACACGCCGACAGCGGTGAGTGGCAACAGAAGTGAATGGAGGTACTTCATGATGACGACTCCCGGGTTCTACAGAACCCAATCGTTACACTTTTTGGATTTCCGATCGCAGAGAGGCGTTTAGATTGATTTGGTCTGAGTACGAAACGTACTACGCCATTTATTCCTCGCCCCTCGCCTGCCCTCCGACACGTCCTGCCAGCAAACCGGGTATTTCCTGCCTGTTTTTCAGTAACTCCCGGCAGCCTCGTAGAGGACTCGCTTGTCATTCTTTTCGCTGTTCAACCTGCGGCGGAAGAGATCATGACGGACCTCACACCCAACGACATTCACGACCCCTATCTGGCATCGCTGCTCGATAGCCTTGGAAAATTGATCCATCAGGCGCGCCAGAAGGTGCTTCGGGCGGTCGATACCGTTCAGGTGCAAACCTGTTGGCAGATCGGGCGACATATTGTCGAGTTCGAGCAGGGAGGGGCTCGGCGGGCGAGGTATGGCAAAGAGTTACTGCCGACTTTGGCCAAAGTGCTGACTGCGCAATTCGGCAAGGGATTTGACGCTTCCAACCTTCGGTACATGCGTCTGTTCTATCGAGCCTTTCCAATTCGTGACGCACTGCGTCACGAATTGAGCTGGACCCACTACCGCCGCCTGCTTCGGGTCGACAACGACAGCGCTCGCCTCTGGTACATGAACGAATCAGCCACCCAGAACTGGTCAAGCCGCGCCCTGGAACGCCAGATCAATACGTTGTACTACGAACGCCTGCTGGCAAGCCGCGATCGCAACAGCGTCAAGCAGGAGGCCGCCACCAACATTCAAAACATGAAGGCCAGCCCTCGGGATTTCATCCGTGATCCGGTAGTACTGGAGTTTCTTGGCTTGCCCAATGCCGGCAAACTTCAGGAGAGCGAAATCGAACAAGCACTGATCGAACAACTGCAGGGTTTCTTGCTGGAGCTGGGAAAGGGCTTTGCGTTCATTGCCCGCCAACAACGCATCAGCACCGACAGCAAAGACTTCTACATCGACCTGGTGTTCTACAACTACTTGCTCAAGTGCTTCGTCATCTTCGATATCAAGCGCGGTGAACTGACCCACCAGGATGTGGGGCAGATGGACATGTACGTGCGCATGTACGACGACCTCAAACGCGGCGAGGAAGACGGCCCAACCGTCGGCATCATTCTCTGTGCACAAAAGGATGAATCCGTGGTGCGTTACTCAGTGCTTGAAGGCAACGAGCAGCTGTTCGCCAGCAAGTACAAGCTCGTCCTGCCGAGTGAAGAGGAACTGCGTAACGAACTGGATCGGGAACGGGCGGCACTTGAAGAACGATTGCTCGATCAACCACTGCATTGAGGCCAATGGATTGTTCATCAACGGCATCAAGACTATTGTTGGCAGCTACCCGCAAAGGTCCGACGCTGATGAGTCTGCAGGAAACGCCTTCACTCGTCCCCACTCAAATCGAGTTGCCATTGCAACGCGTTGCGTGCGATGAGCCGTTCAAGGAAACCGCTGCAGACGGCTTTGTCCTCGGTGGCTTCACCTGGCGCCACCCCGCCAGGGACGCCGCTCGTCCGGTCGTTATCATCAATGCCGCCACCTCTGTCCGTTGTCGCCATTACTCGCGCTTCGCCGACTATCTGTTCGACCATGGCTTCGATGTCGTCACCTATGACTACCGCGGCATCGGCGAGTCGAGGCCGGCATCGCTCAAAGGCCTCAAGGCTTCATGGACCGATTGGGGAGCGCTGGATTTCGAGGCGATGCTCAAGCGTGTACAGCGGGAGTTCGCCGGGCAGCCTATCGATGTGGTCGGTCACAGCTTTGGCGGCTGCGCAGCGGGGCTGGGGGCGTCCGGGCACCTAATTCGGCGCCTGGTGACGGTCGGTGCGCAATTCGCCTACTGGCGCGACTATGCGCCGGCCCATCGCTGGCGCATGTTCGCCAAGTGGCATGTGCTGATGCCACTGGTGACGATGGTCTGTGGCTACTTTCCGGGCAAACGCCTTGGCTGGCTGGAAGACACGCCCGCTGGCGTGGTCCGTGACTGGAGCCTCTCCACTGCACGTTACGAAAATCGCTCCAGCGGCCGCGCGATCAGCACGACCTCCGGGCAGATGCCCTTTGCCAGGGTCACCGCGCAAACCCTGGCCATCAGCATCAGCGACGATCCCTACGGCACTGTCCCGGCCATTGAACGCCTGCTCGGCTACTTCACCGGCAGTACAAACGCGCACCTGCGTATCCACCCCGAAGACATCGGCGAAGAAGAAGTCGGACATTTCGCCTTTTTTCGCAGCCCATACCAAGCCACACTATGGCCCATTGCATTGGCCTGGCTGCGACACGGCGAACTGGCCCCCGATACCCCCGGGCGGCGAATGCCACGCAGCTAGCCCATTTACCCTTTCAACGAATACGGAACGACGCCCATGGCTTCCGCCAACAAGCAGCAGAAACGCGCCTCCCGCGCCAAGGCCAAAGCCAAGCAGAACCGCACCCAGCGGGCTGCCGCGCCGGTTGAACCGGACCCGAACGATGATCGCATCGACTTCGAGTCGGTGGACCTGACCGAAATGTTCAAGAAAATGATCGACGCCGAAAAGATCAGCCAGCAAGCCATGTGCACGGCCTTCCTTGAAGACCCTTTGCTGGAACTGGTGTACGAGCAGGAAGGCGAAGAAGGCGCGATGGACTTCATCCTCGCCGCGCTGATCGAATATCGCCAGTGGTCCACCGAAACCGACGAGGCGGGCGCCCTGGCGTGGATCGAATCGCCAGCCTTCCAGACTGACTACGTGGCAGCGTCCGACGCCATTGCCGCGCAATCCCAACAGAAACCGAACTGAGTTCCCATGGCCTCCCTGAACAAGCAACAGAAACGCGCCAGGCGCGCAAAAGCCAAAGCCAAGCAGATCAATATCCACGGCAGAAAACCCGCCGCACTGGACAATGATGAACTCGGCCACCTCGCCGAACCGATCCCGGAATACACCCTGGCGATGTTCAGCAAAATGCGTGACGCGGAAGCCGTCAGCCGCAGCGAAATGCTCTCGGTGCTGCTGACGAACCTCGCCTTTATCATCGTCGACCATCCAGAACTGCTGGACATGGAAAACGCCGAAGACGAAGGCATGGCCGCGACTCACCTGGCCGCCGACATGCTCATCGACTACCGCATGTGGGCCGACGGCATGGACCGCGACGCCGCCCAGGCATGGCTGAGCGAGCCACAGTTCATTGCTGACTTCGGCACTGCGCTGGATGCCTACCGCGAGTCGCAGGAAGCACCGCAGGAAAAAACCGAGTAAGGGTTACGACTCAAAAAAACGGCCGCTTGTCATCACTGGCAGCGGCCGTTTTTTGGCTCTGATTCGGGCATTTTCCTTCCATCAGGCATCACGTATATCCCGTTGACATATCCAGCGTAAGCCCTATCCTTTGGACTCATCAAGCCAGCAAACGCGCAGGAGGTCCAAATGGAACAGACAACCCTTTTCATGAGCAATCGAAGCCAGGCCGTTCGCCTGCCGAAAGCTGTAGCCATGCCAGGCGACGTGAAACGAGTCGATGTCATCGCCGTCGGCAGAACACGCATCATCACGCCTGCCGGTGAAACCTGGGACAGTTGGTTTGAAGGCGAAAGCGTCACCGCAGACTTCATGAGCGACCGCGAGCAACCCGCCGATCAGGAACGTGAGTCGTTCTGATGATCAAGTACATGCTGGACACCAATATCTGCATCTTCACCATCAAGAACAAACCACAGGTGGTACGGGAGGCATTCAACCGTCATAACGGCCAGCTGTGCATCAGTTCGGTAACGTTGATGGAGCTGATTTACGGCGCGGAAAAATCAGCAGCCCCCGAAAAAAACCTGGCGGTCATCGAAGGCTTCGCCGCCCGGCTTGAGGTCCTGCCCTTCGACAACGAAGCAGCAGCGCACAGCGCAATGATTCGATCCGAACTGGCAAAGGCCGGCACACCCATAGGCCCGTACGACCAAATGATTGCCGGGCACGCACGCTCACGCGGTTTTATCGTGGTCACCAACAACCTGCGGGAGTTTGAGCGCGTTCCAGGACTACGTGTAGAAGACTGGGTTCATATCGACTGAACACAGACAATCGACAGAAACAAAAACGGCCGCGTGTCATCACTGACAGCGGCCGTTTTGCGTTACGCGGTATGGATCAGTTCAGCACCACCGCGCCGCGCTTTTCCAGATTGCGACGACGCGACACCAGCAAGCCGGCCGCTACTACCAGGGCACTGAGCAAGCCGGTCGCGAGGATTTCCACACGGTGGGCATCCTGGAACAGCATGATGGTCAGCGCCGCGATGATGAACAGGATCACCGCATAGGTCAGGCCCGGGAACAGCCACATGCTGAAGGCGATTTTCTCCCCGCGCGCCATACGCTGCTTACGCATGCGCAGTTGCGAAAACGCAATCACCAGGTACACCAGCAGTGCGATGGCACCGGAGCTGGCCAGCAGGAATTCGAACACGGCAGCCGGGGCCACGTAGTTGGCGAATGTTGCCAGGAACGCAGCGCCAGTGGACAACATCACTGCCCAGTATGGCGTGCCACTTTTGTTGGTACGCGTGGACATCGCTGGCGCATCGCCGCGCTTGCCCAGGGAAAACATCATGCGCGACGACGTGTAGAGCGCCGAGTTCAGGCAACTGGTCACGGCAACCAGTACCACAATGTCGACGATCAACTTGGCGTTCGGGATGCCCATGCGCTCAAGTACGGTCTGGTAGGAGCCAACGCTGGCCAGGATCGGATCGTTCCATGGCACCAGGGCCACAACGATGAAGATCGACACGAGGTAGAACAAGCCGATCCGCCAGATCACCGAATTGGTGGCCTTGGAGATCTGTTTGCCCGGGTCCTTCGATTCCGCGGCCGCGATGGTCACGATCTCGGTGCCCATGAAGGAAAACATGGTGGTCAGGATCGCACCCAGCACCGCGCCCATGCCGTTTGGCAGGAAGCCCTGGGTATCGAACAGGTGCGAAACGCCGCTGACCTGGCTGGTCGGCAGGAAGCCGAAGATCGCCAGAACGCCCAGAACAATGAAACCAATGATTGCCACAACCTTCATCAGGGCGAACCAGAACTCGAACTCACCGTAGTTTTTTACGCTGAACAGGTTGGTCGCGGTCAGCAACATCGTGATGACCAGAGCGAAGGCCCAGATGTCCACGCCAGGGAACCAGGCATGCAGGATGGTCGCGGCGGCGTTGGCTTCCAGTGGAATCACCAGCACCCAGAACCACCAGTACAGCCAGCCGATGGTGAAACCGGCCCAGTGACCGATCGCACGGTCGGCATAAGTCGAAAACGAACCAGTGTCCGGCGAGGCAACGGCCATTTCGCCGAGCATGCGCATTACCAACACCACCAACATACCGGCGGCGGCGTAAGCCAACAGCACAGCCGGACCTGCAGCGGCGATGGCGTGTCCCGAACCGACGAACAAACCGGCGCCGATAACCCCGGCAATCGACAGCATGGTCACGTGGCGCGGTTTGAGCCCCTGTTCGAGGCCATTAGAGCTTTGGGTACTGCTCATTGAAACTACCTTTGTAAGGAGAAGCGAATGCGTGCATCCCGTTCGGCATCCTTCTCGTAAAAAGAAGCCAACGGGGCGTTCTGGATTCTGCACGCAATAATTGCGCCAAAATGTTTCAGAACCCTCTAGACCGGTGATCTCGTCTCGACCGGACAGTCATCGCAACCCATTGAATTTAATGGCACTTTGCCAGAGCGTTACCCTGCGACCCACATTGCGGGGCAAATCCGCGCACCGGAAACACACCTGAAAATGGCTCCGCGCACATTAAAAGTGCACAAGCAGTGCATTTGGCCGGATAGCGCTTCCAACACCCTGCCAAAGCTGGCAACATCGCGCCTTTTTTTGCGACAGCCACCGCGCTTTTCATCGACAGGCAAGGTTCAAACGGCTGTTCGGTTGTTGATGGGGCGACAGTCTGCTGCGCCGATGCGACAACCTGCCACACGCCAGCCGTTTACCGCCCGTAGCGCTGTTGGCTGCCATTGAAACGCTATGCTAGGTTGGCCGCCTCGCCAGGAAGGCCGCCAACAGCAGGAGCGCAACATATATGAGGAACGCACATGGCTGAGGCCACGCCCGCGCTTGAAATCCGCAACTTGCACAAACGCTACGGTTCGCTGGAGGTGCTCAAAGGCATCTCGCTGACCGCCCGCGACGGCGACGTGATCTCGATCCTGGGTTCTTCCGGCTCCGGCAAGTCCACGTTCCTGCGTTGCATCAACCTGCTGGAAAACCCGCACCAGGGTCAGATCCTGGTCGCCGGCGAAGAACTCAAGCTCAAGGCCGCGAAGAACGGTGAACTGGTTGCCGCCGACGGCAAGCAGATCAATCGCCTGCGCAGCGAAATCGGTTTTGTGTTTCAAAACTTTAACCTATGGCCGCACATGAGCGTGCTCGACAACATCATCGAAGCCCCGCGCCGCGTGCTCGGCCAGAGCAAGGCCGAAGCCATCGAAATCGCCGAAGCCCTGCTGGCCAAGGTCGGCATCGCCGACAAGCGCCATGCCTACCCGGCGCAGTTGTCCGGTGGCCAGCAACAACGGGCAGCCATCGCCCGCACCCTGGCCATGCAGCCCAAGGTCATCCTGTTCGACGAGCCCACCTCGGCGCTTGACCCGGAAATGGTCCAGGAAGTACTTAATGTCATCCGCGCACTGGCCGAAGAAGGCCGCACCATGCTGCTCGTGACCCACGAAATGAGCTTCGCTCGTCAGGTCTCCAGCGAAGTGGTGTTCCTTCACCAGGGCCTTGTAGAAGAGCAAGGATCGCCACAGCAGGTGTTTGAAAACCCGCTTTCGGCGCGCTGCAAACAATTCATGTCCAGCAACCGCTAACGGAGCTAACCACATGCAGAACTACAAAAAGGTCTTCCTGGCCGCCGCCGTCACCCTGGCGTTCAGCGCCGGTGCCATGGCCGAAACCCTGAAGATGGGCATCGAAGCGGCTTATCCGCCGTTCAACAATAAAGATGCCAGTGGCAATGTCGTCGGCTTCGACAAAGAAATCGGCGACGCCCTGTGCGCCAAGATGAAAGTCGAGTGCACCGTCGTGACCTCCGACTGGGACGGCATCATCCCGGCCCTGAACGCGAAGAAGTTCGACTTCCTGATCTCCTCGATGTCGATCACCGACGAGCGCAAGCAAGCAGTGGACTTCACCGACCCGTACTACTCCAACAAGCTGCAGTTCATCGCCAGGAAAGATGTCGACTTCAAAACCGACGAGGCCTCTCTGAAAGGCAAAGTGATCGGCGCCCAACGTGCGACCCTCGCCGGTACCTGGATGGAAGACCACATGCCTGGCGTTGAAGTGAAGCTCTACGACACCCAGGAAAACGCCTACCTCGACCTGACCGCCGGACGCGTCGACGGCATCCTGGCCGACAAGTACGTCAACTACGAGTGGCTGAAAAGCGACGCCGGCAAGTCCTACGAATTCAAGGGCGAGCCTGTGGAAGAAAGCGACAAGATCGGTATTGCCGTGCGCAAGAAGGACCCGATCCGCGAGAAGCTGAACACCGCGCTGAAAGAAATCGTGGCTGACGGCACCTACAAGAAAATCAACGACAAGTACTTCCCGTTCAGCATCTACTGATTCTGACCTGCCGGACCGGCACCCTCCTCGGACGGTGCCGGTCCCCGGCCTTGCCTGCCGCGATTTGAAAAGAAATCCATGATTATCGACCTCTACGGATTCGGCCCGGCGCTCGCCGCTGGCGCGCTGATGACTGTGAAACTGGCACTCTCGGCCCTGTGCCTGGGGCTGGTGCTCGGTCTGCTCGGCGCCTTGGCCAAGACTTCCCCGTACAAGCCGCTGCAATGGCTTGGCGGCACTTACTCGACCCTGGTTCGTGGTATCCCGGAATTGCTCTGGGTGCTGTTGATCTACTTCGGCACAGTCAATTTGATGCGGGCCCTGGGCGAGTTTTTCGGCAACCCTGATCTCGAACTCAGCGCCTTCGCCGCCGGTGTGATTGCGCTGGGCCTGTGCTTCGGCGCCTACGCCACGGAAGTGTTTCGCGGCGCGATCCTCGCCATCCCCAAAGGCCATCGTGAAGCCGGCATGGCCCTGGGCCTGTCGAAATGGCGCATCTTCACCAGGTTGATCATGCCGCAGATGTGGCGCATCGCCCTGCCCGGCCTGGGCAACCTGTTCATGATCCTGATGAAAGACACCGCGCTGGTGTCGGTGATCGGCCTGGAAGAAATCATGCGTCACGCGCAAATCGGCGTGACCGTCTCCAAACAGCCGTTCACCTTCTATATGGTGGCCGCGTTCATGTACCTGGGCCTGACAGTGCTGGCGATGACCGGCATGCACCTCCTGGAAAAACGCGCCGCTCGCGGCTTTGCGAGGAGCGCTTAATGAACTGGGAAGTCATCATCAAGTGGCTGCCGAAACTGGCCCAGGGCGCGACCCTGACCCTGGAACTGGTGGCCATCGCCGTGATCGCCGGTTTGCTGCTGGCCATTCCGCTGGGCATCGCCCGCTCGTCGCGCCTGTGGTGGGTGCGGGCATTTCCCTACGGCTACATCTTCTTTTTCCGTGGCACTCCGCTGCTGGTTCAACTGTTCCTGGTCTACTACGGCCTGGCACAGTTCGACGTGGTCCGTAACAGCTCGATGTGGCCGTACCTGCGCGATCCTTTCTGGTGCGCCACGGCGACCATGACTCTGCACACGGCGGCCTACATTGCGGAAATCCTGCGCGGCGCCATTCAGGCGATTCCACCGGGCGAGATCGAAGCGGCACGAGCGCTGGGCATGTCCAAACCCAAGGCGCTGTTCTTCATCATGCTGCCGCGTGCCGCGCGCATCGGCTTGCCGGCCTACAGCAACGAAGTGATCCTGATGCTCAAGGCCAGCGCCCTGGCCAGCACCGTGACGTTGCTGGAACTGACCGGCATGGCCCGCACCATCATTGCCCGGACCTACCTGCCGGTGGAGATCTTCTTCGCCGCGGGCATGTTCTACCTGGTGATGGCTTACGTGCTGGTGCGCGGCTTCAAGCTGCTGGAGCGCTGGTTGCGCGTCGATGCCTGCCAGGGGCGTTGAACCCAGCGTGTTGACGGGCGAGGCGCTGCTCGCCCGTTTCACCGCGCTGGATGCTTTTCTGACAGAGCATCAAGCCCTGTGGAAGCCTCGCCCGTTCACTCATCTGCGACTTCCCTGGGAAGCGTCCTACCCGGAATTAGCCTCATGGCTACGCGGGCGAACGCTGGACGACGCGGAAAACGCTCACAACCAACCCGCCCTTCTCAATGCACCGGAACCCTTTGCGTCCCTGGCAAAGATGTCGGTTGCCTTGAGTACTGTGGATGAATTGCCCCCACGCGTCATTGATGCAGCGAGGCATCGATTGAACGTCGATGTGCCGGGACGTAAATGGCAGCAGATCGAAGCCTTCTCCAGCCGATTGCAATTTTCCGAGGCGCCGCTGCATTGGCTGGACTGGTGCTCGGGCAAGGGCCATCTGGGGCGTCGCCTGCTGCAAACGGGGCAACAACTGACATGCCTGGAATACGACCCGGTCCTGGTCACCAGCGGCCAGGCGCTCAGCCAGCGTCATCACCTGCATGCCCTGCATATTGAACAGGACGTACTCGCAGCAGACGCCGCCTCTTTATTGAGTGAGCACCACACTCCCGTCGCGCTTCACGCCTGCGGTGATTTGCATGTGCGGCTGATTCAACTCGCCAGCGCCACAGGCTGTAAACAACTGGCCGTTGCGCCGTGCTGCTACAACCGGATCAGTCTTGCCCAATACTCGCCGATTTCCTCGGCGGCCAAAGGCTCCGGCTTGCAACTTTCCCTCGACGACCTTGCGCTGCCGATGAGCGAAACGGTCACCGCCGGCGCCCGCGTGCGACGACAACGCGACACCTCCATGGCCAGGCGCCTGGGTTTCGACTTGCTGCAACGGCAACTGCGTGGCCTGGACGAGTACCTGCCAACCCCGTCCCTGCCCAGTGCCTGGCTGGATAAATCTTTCGCCGATTACTGCCATCACCTGGCCGCACTCAAAGAGTTATCCACAATCGGCCCGCAAGATTGGCCAGCCCTGGAAGCCGCCGGCTGGCAGCGACTGGCCGAGGTGCGCAACCTGGAACTACTACGCGGACTTTTCCGACGTCCGCTGGAACTTTGGCTGGTGCTTGACCGGGCACTTTTCCTCGCCGAGCAGGGCTACAGCGTTCGTGTCGGCACCTTCTGCGAACCCTTGCTCACGCCGCGTAATTTCCTGCTCCTGGCCGAACGCGCTTAAACACACTCAACCTGTGGATAACTCTGTTGATGGAATTGTCATGGATCCAATATCCATGCCAGTTTCAGACGTAAATCCCTACTGTTCATTTTTTGAACAGGCACTAAAAAAACCGAAAAAACAGGCATTTGCGAACAAATGAGAACGGATCCACACTTTCGGCCTAAACCAGGTGCGCAGCCAATTGCAATGTGCATAAGCATTTAATGAAAACGACATAAATGCCTAATCCGGGACCACTGACGAGGGAAATTGCACCGCTGCACTTCTCTTGATATACACAAACGCCAGGGCGCCGGCAGCGCGACCACGAACAAGAACACTATTCCGACAGGATGCGCCAGTGACGTTCATTTCCTACGCACAGAATTTCGAAGACATCCGCCTGTGGCGCGCCCTCAAAACCGTCGAGAACGGCTTCTACATCGACGTCGGGGCGAACGACCCCACCCATGACTCGGTCACCAAGGCGTTCTACGACAACGGCTGGACCGGCATCAACGTCGAACCGATGCCCAACTACTTCGAAGCCCTGTGCCAGCAACGTCCCAAAGACACCAACCTGCAATGTGCAGCCGGGGAAAGCGCGGACGAACTGACCTTCTACGGCATCGCCGGCACCGGCCTCTCGACCCTCGACCCGGCCATGGCGAAAATGCACAAAGACGCCGGCATGGACGTGCGCAGCCAAACGATCAAGTCCCGCACACTGAGTTCCATCTGCGAAGAACACGCCGGTGACCGCGCCATCCACTTCCTGAAAATCGATGTCGAAGGCCACGAAGAAACCGTCCTGCGCGGCATGGACTTCAGCCAATGGCGGCCATGGGTGATCCTCATCGAAACCCCATGGGAGCGCGACCAGACCTGGGAACACCTGGTCATTGACGCCGGTTACCACTCGATCCTGTTCGACGGCATCAACACCTACTACCTCGCCGAAGAACACCTGAACCTCAAACCCGCCTTCGACATCCCGCCGTGCAACCTGGACGAGTTCCAGCTCTGCAAAGGCCACAAGTTCAGCCACCCCGTCAGCGACGCCGAACACCAACTCGCCGCCGCCCTGCAACGCGCCGAACAGGCCGAAGCACAGCTGCGCGCAATGCAGAACAGTCGAACCTGGCAAGCCATCCAGAAACTCAAGAAAACCCTGCTGCGCGCCTGACCCGAAGCTCGCGCAAAAATAGTCAGAATTCAGGGGTTTACAGAACTCATCCAATCGCTATAATCGTCGCCCTGACATGCCGGTATAGCTCAGATGGTAGAGCAACTGACTTGTAATCAGTAGGTCCCGGGTTCGATTCCTGGTGCCGGCACCACATTAGGCTCCATTACATTCCACCGAATGCTCTGGAAGCCCCGAAAACCCGCCCTTTGGCGGGTTTTTTCGTTCCAGGACCCTCCGTCGGGATCCAACAAAATCCCCCTTCCCCGAGGGTATGTTAGGGGTACTGCGATTTTCCGGTCAGGAGCGCGTACCCCTATGCCACGTCTAGCGATCCCCCTCAGCGACCTGCAATGCCGCACGGCCAAAACCCGCGAACGCGCCTACAAACTGTTCGACGGCGGCGGTATGTACCTTTTCGTCAAACCCAATGGCGTGAAGACCTGGCGCTTGAAGTACACCAAGCCCAGCGGCAAGGAAGGTACGCTCATCATCGGCAATTACCCCATCGTTACCCTTTCCGTCGCACGACGTAAGCGAGACGAAGCCAAGGCGTTGCTGCTAGACAACCTCGACCCAATGGAAGAAAAGAAAAAGGCCAAGATCGTAGCCCAGCGGGCGGCACTGCTTTTCGAAACCGTTGCCCTTGAGTGGCACGCTGATATGTCCCGTCGCTGGACCGAAGGCCACGCAAAAACCGTAATGAGCCGACTGCGCACCCATGTCTTCCCACTGATCGGCCAACGCCCCATTGCAGAACTCGATACCCACGACCTGCTAGAGATCACCCAGCGCATCAAGGAACGCGGCACCATGGATGTGGCGTTAAGGGTACAGAACTACTTATCCACCATCATGCGCGGTGCCAAAAGGGCTCGGCAGATCACCATGAATCCTGCACTGGATCTGGCAGGCTCGATTCACGCGCCGCGCACAATCCATCGCCCGGCCCTCTCCCTCAACCGCCTGCCCGAACTGCTACACCGTATCGACAACTACAACGGCCGCGAGCTGACGCGCCTCGCCGTCCTGTTGACGTTGCATGTATTCGTCCGCTCCAGCGAACTGCGTTTCGCTCGATGGAGTGAGTTCGACCTTCAACGCGCCATGTGGGAAATCCCCGATACCCGCGCACCGATTGAAGGGGTACGCAACTCCACACGCGGGACCAAAATGAACGGCGACATTCAAATGGTTCCGCTTTCGCCGCAGGTCATCGAAATACTGGAGCGCCTGCGCAGCCTCAGTCGTTTTTCAGAGTTAGTGCTACCGGGTGACCACAAGTACTGGAAGCCCATGTCCGAGAACACGGTGAACACCATGCTCCGCAACGTCGGCTATGACACCAGCAAGGACGTATGCGGCCACGGCTTCAGAACCATGGCCTGTAGCGCCCTGCTGGAGTCCGGGTTATGGACCGACGCAGCCATCGAACGGCAAATGAGCCACAAGGAACGCAACCGCGTGCGCGCCGCGTATATCCACAAAGCTGAATTTCTGGAGCAGCGTCGGCTGATTATGGCATGGTGGAGCAACTACATCGACGCTAACCGCCATGGGCATGTGACGCCCCACGAATTCGCTCACCCGGTCGGCGACAACATTACCGCCCTACAAAATAACCGTGGCGCATCCAAACATGGGTAAGCCAATGAGATCACCGCAGTCCGCCCTTCCACGCGGGTCCATCCAAGCGGGGCTGCGAAGCCGCCCTGCTTGGATGGACCTCATTTAAAAAATCTAAAGCCCACGCAAACTGTCTGTGGAAAACCACAGATTTCCACCGGTGGATAGTTTCATCCACAGCCGCAGAACTCCCGATATTTCTGGCCTTGACCCGAATTATCCACAGGCGTAGAAAAGATCGGGCAAAGCGCTGTCGTTGACAGCAACCCAGGTAGCCAGGACCTTTAAGGCTACGCCACACCGTGGTGGTTCTCCCAAAGTGCGATTAGCGTCCGGCGGCTCGCACGGTCACTCACCGAGTGATGGATGCCTACTTCAGATCATTGCCATTGCGGCAAATACATCCCCCTACCCAGCTGCCCTGCAGCAACCTTTCCGCTTGGCCATTTCACAGCGCCAACCTGCGCCCGTCTCTTTCTACCGGAAAGAGACGGGCGCTCCTAACACTGCTGCAGCCCAGCTCGTACAAGGCTTTGCGGCATTCCCCCTCGTGACAATCGGCGTGACAAACACCGAAGCCACCAGCAACAGCGATGCAGATGATGGTGCCGCGGCCTAAGGAATGGACTGCACCTGGCTGACAGTCAGGCACGCCCCGGTCATCGCATCGCTGCCTTCACCCGACTCAGGATCTCGCGGCATTGGTCTCGTCAACCAGTGCAGCCTCCACCCGCCCACTTCTTCGGAAGTGTTCAGGAGGCCAGATCATGAGATGCCCAAGCTCCCGGCCCTAAGGAGCCGCCAGTCCCGCGTTAGTGGACAACCCTCACAGGTCGCAGGGGCCTTGATCCCTGATAACACTCAACATTCTTGGCGGGATGAGGTGGAGGGTAGGTAAGGCGCTTTGGGGCACATGGGGGCAGTAGACTTGGATAGAGCATTTTGCTAGCGTCGATGAGAAATGACGACTTGACGACTGAGCAATCGGTATTTGAGGAACACCAATTTACGAAAACTTCGAAAGCTAGCCAACGACACTCAAAATGACCAAAAACCCCGTACTAGAGGAGTATTCTTACTCAATAAGGACACCGTAATTCGGGGAAGCCTACAATAAACTTACGACAGTGCAATGCACATCATATTTCAAAAGTGAGGGAACACATGTATAGCTGGGAAACATTATTAAATCAAACCAGGCGAAAAGAGCTACACGGATCAAAAGAATCAATCGGTACAGGGGTAGGGAGAACTGAATTCGAGCGGGATTATGATCGGATACTTTTTGCGACTCCAACCCGAAGGCTTGCAGACAAAACTCAAGTGTTCCCGATGGAGGAGAACGACTCAGTCAGGACTAGGCTTACCCATTCATTTGAGGTAAGTAACCTAGCACGAAGCATAGGAGTAAGACTTGCATTTGAGTATGAAGAAAAAGTATTCGGAAAAAATCATGAAGCTCTACAAGTAAAGAGGAACATACCTTCACTACTTGCCGCCGTGGGGTTAGCCCACGACTTAGGAAACCCCCCATTCGGCCACCAAGGTGAACTAGCAATACAGCAATGGTTTACAGAAAAAAAAGAGACACTTTCTATTTCTGACGACTTTCTTAAGTTCGACGGAAACGCCCAAACATTCCGGCTTTTAACGCGCCTCCAACTACTAAACGATCAATTCGGGCTAAATTTAACCGTAGGGACTTTAGCAGCACTAATCAAATATCCTAGCGTTTATGGATCGACCAATAAAGGCGGATTCAAAAAACACGGAATATTTAAAAGCGAAGAAGCGATAATAAATGAGGTCTGGTCGCAAACCGGACTAGTTGAGGGCATTCGGCACCCTCTTGCCTACGTAATGGAAGCTTGCGATGACATTGCTTATTCAGTGATTGATGCGGAAGACACCGTTAAAAAAGGATATGCTTCTTTTTATGATCTTATGGACTACCTTGAAAGCTATGACAGTGCAGATGAGGTAATTCAGGGTGTAGTGAGCGCCGCAAGAAAGAAAAACACGGAATTCAAGCGTGAAGAATTAAGCTCGCGTGAGTTAAATGATATATCCATGCAGATGTTTAGAGTCAAAGCCATTTCCGAAATGGTGGCGTCGGCAACTGCCGTTTTCGTTGAAAACATTGATAAAATACTGTCAGGAACTATCGAACCAGGCTTCGAACTCATAAAAAACTCAAGCTGCGCAAGGCTATGTGCAGCAACGAAGAAGTTTGACTATAGCCATGGATTCCAGCATAAAGACGTCTTGAAGCTAGAACTACAAGGCAGCAACTACATTAAAAGCATGATGAACATGCTTTGGAATGCGGTAGAAAAAGAAGGAAACCCTGACTTTCCATTTGAACGTTATGTATTTGGCGAAATCTCGGAAAATTACAGAAGGATTTATATGACTTCCGACAAGTCAACATATGCAAAATGCCAACTGGTTTGCGACGCATTATCAGGGATGACAGAGTCCTACCTGATGAAAAAACATACCGAATTTAACGCTCTAAAAAATGTCACTTAAATTAAAGCCAGTTGTTACTTTCGACAATCTCAGGCGTAGAGTCGAGCGGCTATTCACATCTCCAAAACGGCGCGCTCATACGAGCGCGCAGCTACGGCTAGAGTTACAGGATAACGTGAGCGTTCCAAAAAAACGTATCCGGACGCGCAGGGAAATAGCAGTATTCATTAATAGTATTTCTGACACCCTAAAATTTGGCGATGTGTACTTGTTCGGAGGTGTGCTTCGAGATCTAGCATTGGCAGGTCGAAGTGGTTTCAACTCCGATATAGATCTAGTCGTGGATGGGGACTGGGAAAGTTGCGAAAATCTGCTCCTATCCTTAAATTCATATAAAAATAAGTTTGGTGGATACCGGCTAGAAGTAAACGGTTGGCCGATCGATATATGGCGCGCAGAAAATACTTGGGCCATCACCGAAGGCTTAGTTAATTATGAGAATATAGCCTCACTAACAAAAACCACGGTACTCAATTGGGACGCCATATTGATGAACTGGCGCACCCACGAATTTATTTGTCAAAAAAACTACCTAAAGGACTTAAAAGAAAGAGCCATGGACATCGTACTTGAAGCCAATCCAAATCCACTTGGAATGGCCGTTCGGGTGTTTAGGCATTTATGCGCAAAGGACGCCAAAAGCATAACTCCCGCTGTAGCGGAATATTTGGCAAACTGCACACTGACGTACTCTCTGCCCACCATAAAAAACAGCGAATTTCTAAGTTACGGAAATTCACTTATTGAACCGACAATATACAAACTATTTGAAAAATTAAAACATTACGAGCACTTAGACATACATACAAGATTTAGAACCGCAAGTGAAAATCTTAGAAAACAGGGCGCCTCACTTACGTTTCAACAACTAGAATTGGAGCTAATATAAAAATTGCGAGTTACTAAGATCCATTATTTTAATAAAGTTTCAGTTGCCATAACGCAAAGCAATGTAGTCCGCCTAAATGCACTTGGTGATGGTTTTTTATTGGACATACAATATTAATTAAGACGGTAACTGATTATGCAACGAATAATATATTGAGGATCTGTAACAGAAAACTGAGAACGGAGGATAGGCTTTAGAGCGGAGAGCGGAGAGCGGAGAGCGGAGAGCGGAGAGCGGAGAGCGGAGAGCGGAGTTTAAAAATCACATTACGACAAAATTTGATCAGTGAAACTGCTGCGCACGAAGAGATCCATACGCAGCAGGAAAATTTAGCCAACTCTATAAATATTCTCTTTTTTACCAGGACGGTACATACCCTGAACGGAATCTGAAAGTTCGAAGCCAAATTTACTCAGCGTGGGAAACAACTCGGCATCACGCTCTTCAGAAACGGTAATCAATGTATCTGATCCGCCAAGGGTAGAGATACTACGATCCATTAAATCATAAGCTAGCCCCCTACCCCGGAAACTAGGAACAACATAGAAGGTGCAAATTTTACGCTCAGCGGCTGTCTTCTTGAGCAATGACAAACCCACAATCTGGTCGTCGACGCATGCTAGCAAAACTTCACGCATTCCGAGTCTAGCTTCTGGTTGAAACTTAAAAAACAACCATTCCTTAAAATTTGGATAAAGCGGCGCCACATCACTTAGAAGGTAAGCGACTTTTCTAAAATCACCACCAGAAGCATGTAAGTAAGCAAAGCTTACTTGTGGTTGGATTTTTAGCGCAGTCATGGTTTTCCCCAGCCATGGTCTATATTATCGGGCATTATAGCTAAACCATTCAACTAAAGCAAGTTGAACAGATCTATTCTATTGGATATGTACAATTATAAGATTGCGTAAAAAAAGGCTGAACGCATTAAATTTTGGTCCTAACCAGTCGACTAAGAAATCACCCAAAATTCCTCCAAAGGCACCGAGAAGTAGCGCGAACAAAATAAACCAAATGAATGTATAAGTCGTAACGGTAATCTTACCAAACTTGGCAAAAGCGTTGAACTTCTCAATTCTTAGATTGGCATTAATCTTGAGCTTCTCCTTATCTACCGATTCACGCCAATGATAGATGAGCATTTGCTTAGGCAAGATGACTTTCTTTTCATCAAAGGAGGTAAGGTAGTCACTCCATAGCTCCTTTTCAAGTAAACGACAGCGATGAAAATTGGCATGTGCTTGCTTGAATTCCGAATCTACTTCTCTGATTAAGAAAAAATGAATATTTTTTATACCAGCCCCTAGATGGTTCTCGGTCCCTAGAAGATTTTTGGATTGTATAATTCCCGGAAGATCTCTGACCTCGTTGATTCGAAAGTCGACAATCTCCGTAGATTCTAGTCTACTAAGAATAAAACTATCGCTATGCTTATAACTCTGAGAAATTTCCTTTCTAGCTTCAACTCGGTCCATGTTTATTCTAAAGCGAAAATATCCTGGCAGTTCATCTGCGTCTTGGGAGACGCTATGATGCATTGATGCGAGAGGAAATGAAAGAATGGATCCCTCAGCGATATCAATGATAGATACATTCCCGCTTTGAGGACCCAAAGCAATTTGCTTATGAATACGAAGAACCCCATCACCTTCAAACTCAATATCGACAGAAGTATTGGAACTAGTCTTCGTAGATAGTTGCCTAGCATTAAAGATGGTTTGAATCAAATCGGTGCGAGAACATATAAGCTCCCCCAACCCCGGAATATACTGATCTGATGTAATCTTGAATGGGAAGTATATATTAATTACGGCATCAAAACTTAAACTTACGAACCTTACCCCTATATCGAGGTAATTGAACTCATGAATAGTATTTTGATTTAACAACCAATAATTAATATGCAAATCGATTTCAGGGACTTTTCCCGACGTGTTACCATCGATCCAAAATGCTAAACTCTTGGCCACTACAACCTCACAGGATAGATTTTGTGAAGAAAATTCTTATCAGCATAAAACCGGAATACGCGTCTAAAATTTATGACGGTGAAAAAACGGTGGAGCTACGAAAACGGATAGGAAAAGATTTCCAGAGAGGCTGTAAATTATACATCTACTCTTCATCTCCAGTAAAAATGTTGACCGGTGAAGCTGAGATCGGAGAAATTCTTTGCGCATCTCCAGAACAAATAAAAAAACAGCTTTTCGCTATTGCTGGCATAACACACGCGGCATTCGATGAATATTTCAAGGGCAGCCCGAAAGGATATGCGATTTTTCTAAAAAATGTTAGAGAATACGAAAAAAAAATCCCTCTACCAGTGCTTCGCGCCAAAGGCATAACCCCTCCTCAGTCTTTCAGCTATCTTAATGAAGAACACGCTTCACTCATGAGGGGGTATTGAATGCATATCGGAATTTTTGGCCTCTCGGGCTCGGGTAAAACCACACTTACCAGGCGCCTAGCTGCAATGCACACCGACTATACTAGCACATCAGCATCACACCTGCTACGTATACGTGGCCGGACTACCACTCTTAGGGAGCTAGCAGCAAAACATCTACCAGCCAATCAAGATGTACTCGTTGAAGAATACCGTCAGCTTAGGGAAATAACAAAAAACACAATAATAGAGCTACATGCAGTTATTGAAACTTCTGATTCACTTTATTGGGTACCTGCCAGCACTCTGAAAAACCTCGAGCTAGACAGAATATTTTTTCTAAAAACCGACCCGAATGAAATATCTAAACGCCGCGAACAAGATAAAGACAAGGAACGGGTACATCGATCCGGCGCTCAACTTTTTCGCCTACAAGAAGATACAATTATTTATTTGAAACAAATTTATGGCGAGCAACGTATACAGCTAGTTGAGGAGAGATATGCATTTCACACGATTCATGATTTCTGTCTAGCTGATGGCGCATCGCCCAGATCTGGGCCGCTTCCTTGATCTATCCGAACCCACCCGCGTTTTGCAGCACGATGACCATCATCTGCGGCGGTATCTGCAGGCCGGCCAGCATGTCGTCGCGGCTGATGTTCTTGATCGAACCGAACTCATCCTTCGCCGCTACCTCATTGACAGGTATCAGCTGAAGACCGTCTTTCTTTCCACCTAGTGCGTACATGAAGATGTTACGGAAATTGCCCGGTCCCTTCGCTGGCTTCAGCGCCGACCGCAAGGCAGCAACGTCGGTTTCGTTCTGAGCCGTAACCAGAGCAACCGAATGAGCAGTTCAAGCAACTCGTCAACATCCAGCGTGTATTACCAGAGCATGCATCACAAGAGCAAATAGAAGCTGTTGATCATCGGGTTATTCGAATGCACGAGGTGGATTGCAAGCCTCTGCGTAAGAAATGCCGCCTCGCTGACCTTCACCACATTGCCGGTATTCCGGCCAGGGGCGCAGCCCTTTTACGTCCCCACTTCGATTCCACCGAAAGCCATAACTAGCTGATTTATTAATAGTTACTAGTAGGGGTACGCCAAATTTTCCACCGAATTCCAGACCCGCAGAAAACCTGGCCTCGCCTAAGGCTACCGTTCGTTTGGTGCCGCACCATACAAAACAAAGCCCCCGCAGAAATGCAGGGGCTTTGTTGTTTCCGGGGTTGGGAAACTTTCCTGGAAGCGGCCAGATTGCTGCGACAAGACCAGCACTGTCTCAAGACCAAACATTGCCCACGCGCCTCCCCGTTACAACTTCACATCAGCGCGACGTTGACGGGCTCTTACACCTACCTATAATGCACCCCAACACACCCGCCAAGCCTAGGTTGACCCAGTCAGCAAGCTCAAATCGTGCGGGTTTTTTTTGCCCGGAGAAAACTACATGAGGCCCTTCGACAAGCCGGCCCTCAGCGTAGAACAGCAATTGGAACTGCTAAAGCAACGAGGCCTGCACGTCGCCAACGACGATCGGGCTATGCGCTTTCTTGAAGTGGTCACGCTGTTTCGCCCGAGCCCCTACATGCGCCCCTTCCAGGAGCCAGGCCCTGAGCATACCTTCAAGCCCGGTAGCACTCTGAAAGCAGTCGTCGACATCTACCGATTCGATGGTTCGTTGCGCCGCATGACCATGGACGCCATAGAACGTATCGAAGTCGCCATACGCGCGACCATCAGCAATCACATGTGCCCCAAGTATGGGCCTGACTGGATAGCTGACGCGTCAATCTTCTCCTCGTCATATTCACATTCCGATCTACTGCGCCCTCTGCGAGATCAGCTGAGCAAGGAACGGAACAAACTTGGACGCGAGATTGATCGCATAAAAAAGAGTCGTCAGGCCGATAGCGTCCAGAAACAGCGGATTGAAAACCGCATGCGCGATAACTATTTTCGATTCTACGGGTCGACTTATGCCCATCCTGAATTGCCACCCGCTTGGGCTGTTCTGGAAGAACTCAGCCTCGGAACGGTATCTACCCTCTTCAATGCCATAGGCAAAAGCGTCGACAAGAAAGCGATCGCCAGCAGATTCAATCTGCCCTTCGAAGTACTGGCCTCTTGGCTCCACACCCTGACCTTCATTCGAAACTGCTGCGCCCACCACTCACGACTATGGAACCGAGAACTTTCGATTCGACCATCCTTACCCAAAGAATGGATCATCCCAAATGCGCCTGTCGACTGGCCTCAACCCAAGCAGCGGCTATACATCGTATTGACCATGCTGGCTTATCTAACCGACTTGATCAGTCCAGACAGCCAGTGGAAATTTCGCCTGGCCGAAATCATGGATCAGCAGGAACCGGGTTACTTGAGACTCATGGGATTTCCAAATGATTGGAAACGTCTGCAGCAATGGTATTTGGAGTAAGGAAGTCAGAAATAAACCACGATTGGTTTCCTGCTCGATCACTCAAGCCAAAAACCGTGGTCTGTTCCCATCGAGTCGATGAACTCCCTCACCCGGTCGGCAAAAACATTACCGCCCTACAAAATAGTCGTGGCGTATCCAAGCGGGCTACAAAGCCGCCCTGCCTGGACGGACCTTATTCAAAAAATCTAAAGCCCACGCAAACGTCTGTGGAAAACACTGATTTCCACCGATGGATAATTTCATCCATAGCCGCAGATCTCTCGAACATTCGAACCCTGACCCGAATTATCCACAGACGTAGAAAAGATCGGGCAATGAACTGTCGTCGACAGCAACCCAGGTAGCCAGAACCTTTTAGGCTAAGCCACGCCGTGGTGGTTCTCCCAAAGTGCGATTAGCGTCCGGCGGGCCAAGCCACCTCGACCAGATATGCGTCGCAAGGCTACAAGGAACGCGCCGAGCCGCAAGCTGCTGCGATTAACCGCAGACTCGGATCGTGCCGAACTCCGGCAGGTGTGCTTGTCGAATCAGCGACACAGTTCGTTCCGCAAGACCTCCACCACGCGTTCCTGCTGCTCGATCGACATACCTACCCACAGCGGCAGTCGCAGCAAGCGTTCCGAGAGGCTCACCGTGTTGTCCATGGCGCCATGGACACGGCCGTAACGCTGGCCAGCCGGCGAGGAGTGGAGGGGCACGTAATGGAAGACCGAATTGATGCCCTCTCGCTTGAGGGCATCGAGCACCGGTTGTCGCGGCACGTCTGCGGGCAGCAGCACGTAGTACATGTGCGCGTTGTGCTGGCAGTCGGCCGGCACGATAGGCCGGCGCAGTGCCCCGCTGGTTTCCAGCGGCGCCAGCAATTCGTGATACCGCTGCCAGATGGCAAGCCGCGCCTGCGTGATGTGTTCGGCCTCTTCCAACTGTGCCCAGAGAAACGCGGCAGTCACGTCCCCTGGAAGGAATGACGACCCGACTTCCTGCCAAGTGTACTTGTCGACCTCGCCGCGGAAGAAACGGCTACGGTCAGTGCCTTTTTCGCGAATGATTTCTGCGCGCAACACGTACGCAGGATCATTGACGAGCAATGCGCCGCCCTCGCCCGAAATGACGTTCTTGGTTTCATGGAAGCTGAAGGCGCCGAGGTCCCCGATACTGCCCAGAGCCCGGCCCTTGTATGCGGCCATGACCCCCTGTGCCGCATCCTCGACCACCTTGAGGTTGTGACGCCGGGCGATCTCCATGATCGTATCCATCTCGCAACTCACTCCCGCATAATGAACCGGCACGATTGCCTTGGTGCGCGGTGTGATGGCCGCTTCGATCAGCGTCTCATCCAGGTTCAGGGTGTCCGGACGGATATCGACGAACACGGGAACGCCGCCGCGCAAAACGAAGGCATTGGCCGTGGAAACGAACGTGAACGAGGGCATGATGACCTCGTCGCCCGGCTGGATGTCCAACAACAACGCGGACATTTCCAGCGCTGCCGTGCACGAGTGGGTCAGCAAGGCCTTGCTCGAGCCGGTACGTTCGGTCAACCACTCATGGCACCGCTTGGTGAACGGGCCATCGCCGGCGAGAATATTGCCGAACTTGGCTTCAGCGATGTAATAAAGTTCTTTCCCCGTCATGTAGGGGCGATTGAACTGGATCTTTTTGTCTTCCACCGTTTGAGCCTTCGCGCGCAAATTTTAATCGGGTCGAACCGGACATCACGTCGTTATGCAAAGCGGGGGAGCATCAACTCTTTTTCCGGGCGACAAGCAGCCTGGAAGCACCGACCGGAAAACTCACTCCCACCTTGATGAGCAAACACTCCAGCCACATCACGAAACCAAACAGCACATTGAGCGCCCTGGGTACCGCTAATTCGGCGGTCTCGCTCGTATCGCCCCGCTGTTGCTTCTTGGCGCCGCGCGAAATCATCATTGCCGGCAGCAGTAACGAGACGAACGATGTGCTGCGCACGACAGAAAACCCCGCCTCTTCCATCTTGCGATGCAGGTCGGCGGCATCGTAGCGTCGCACGTGGCAGGAATATTCATCCACCTGGCTCCACAGCCACTGATGCTGGGGCACGGTCAACAACACGATGCCCCCGGGCTTCAGGGCACGGTGCATCTGCTGGAGCACCAGGGTATCCGCCTCGATGTGCTCGATGACATCGAACGCGCCAATCACTTCGAACTCGTCGATGTAGGGGATATCACGCGCATCCATCTGCACGAACTCGGCACCGGGCAAGCGAGAGGAGGCAAACTTCAACCCGGTCGAGAACATCTCGCTGCCAAGCAACGTGGCCTTCGGAAACGCCGAGGCGACCCGACTCAGGATGAAGCCGGTACCGCACCCGATTTCCAGAAATGAACGCATGCGCGGCGCATATTTCGTCAGCGCCCATGTAATCAACCTGCCACGGGCCCGGAACCAGAAATGGCCGCTTTCAAGATGCGCGTAGGTCTCGTAGAAGTCGGCCTTGAAGCCCTCCTGCTTGTCCTCGAGTTCCGGCGCAAACGCGGCAAAACCGTTCTTTCGAGCCACCTGATGTCCACACTGGACGCATGCCCATTGCTCCGAGGCGTACGGCGTCTCGCATTCAGAACAGATCTTCACGCCTGGGTCCCATCCGGTTGGTCATGTCGAAAGACGAACAACTTGAAGACGACGAACAAGAAACCTCCTACAACGAAAATGGCAGCGGCCTGGACCCACTGATGAGGATATCCCAGCTTGTCGACCAACACCGTCAGCAAGGCCAGGTTGAGCAGATAGCCGGCTGCGTGCGCCAGGCCGAAGCGCCAGGCCGTCCCCACGACGTTGCCGCGATGCTCGAACGCCCAATTGCGGTTGCCCAGGAAGCTGATGCAGATGCCAAGCACATACAGGAAGCTCATGGCCAGCTTGAATGGGATGCCCAGCCACGTCAACGCCAGGTAGGCCGCATAGCCGACGGCATTGCAGGCGACGCCGACGACTGCGTAACGGAGAATGGGCCGGATCACGGGTCGCCAGCGCTGCATTGGAATCACTCATCTCCCCAGACGGCGATCCCGAAACCGGTCTTGCCATAGCCGTTGCCGTTATAAAGCATGTAGCGGCGACCGGCATGATCGAAGACGAACGGGTAACAGATCATCTCCGAGTCCCAACCCGACTCCGATACGTCGATTCCCACCTGCTCATCGTGTCGCGTCCATTGCACGCCATCGGACGAGGTTGCGTAGCGGATCCGGTAGGTGGGGCAGTCTTTCGTGGCCCGGGAGCAGAACCACATCCGGTACATGTCCGCATCCTTGAGCACACGCGGCACACCCAGGGCGTACTCGTGTTCGTCACGGAACCCGATGGCAACCGTGCCGTCGCGCTCCCACTCGATCCCGTCGGCGGACTCGGCATACTCGAGATGATAGAAGTGCTTCGCTTCCGAAGGGCCTTGCTCCCATCGCACACAGGAGGTGAACCAGGCCCGGAATCGTCCGGCCTCGAACTGCACCTCGGGGGTGGCGACGAAGTGAGGAAGATCGCGGGTGCGGTCGATGACGGGGCCGCGGAACAGCTTCTCGAAGCGCTGGGTGGCCTCGTTCCATTCGGCCAGGCCGATGGAATTGCGGATCTTCACCGTCACGCCCAGGTTGATCCCGGTGTAGTACAGCAGCTTGCGGCCACCGACGTTGACGATCGAATTGGGCAAGGCGCCACTGTCGTCGAAACATCCGAGGTCACCCGGTTCAAGGACCGGATCCGGATGGACGCTCAAGACCTTGGTCGGGTCCCGCATGTCGATCTCGAGGAAGCCGCCGTGTCCGCGATTGTTCTTGTCACGCGATGAGAAATAGATGCGATACAGGTCGCCGTTCACCTGCTCGGCAATGGGAATCATCGCGTGAGAATACAACCAGTCGCTCTGCCCTTCTGCGCAGAATATCTTTCCTAGTTTTTTCCACATGGGATTTCTTCAAACCAATGATGATGTTCTTTAGATGTTCCTGACGCGGGTACTCGGTACGCGCGACCGTTCGGTGGCTTGTCCGACGTACACGCCTTCGGCAGCGACATCTCCAAGTATCAGGGCGCCGGCGCCGATGATGCATTTCTCGCCAATGGTGACGTGATCGCGAAGGGTCGCGTTGACGCCGAGAAAACAGCTTTCCCCGATCGTCACACGGCCGGATACGACGATGTGCGAGGCCAGGAAACAGTGGTCTTCGATACGCGAATGATGTCCGATGTGATTGCCGCTCCACAGGGTCACGTTGTTGCCGATGCGCACGAAGGGCTGAATGGTATTGTCTTCCAGGATGAAGCAGTTTTCGCCGATGTCCTCTGTCAGCACCGAGGCTCGCGAACTGATGTAGCTGACCATTTCGTAGCCCAGCGCCTTGACTGCCAGATACTTTTCCTTGCGCATCTGGTTGAGTTTGGAATAGCCGAGCGCGACGAAAAAGGCATACCGGTCGGGCGGGTAGATCTGGGTGACTTCATCGAATGCCACCACCGGAAATCCCTTGAAGCTCTTGTCGGCCGGCATGTAGGCGGGATCGACGGCAAACGCCTCGACCTGATAGTCGGAGTCGTTGGAAAAATAATAGAGCGCGAGCTCGGCGGCGTCGGTGAGACCAAAAATTATGAGTTTTTTCATTCGATGTTCCGCACCTCAGCCTGACGGTAGACGTTCCGGACGATAGTGTAGGGTCTCTGTTTGACTTCGGAATAGATCTTGGCGAGATAAATCCCGACCACGCCGACGAATGCGATGATCAGGCCGCCGAGCAGCCAGATCGAAGCCATCAGCGACGTATAGCCGCTGGGCGGGTTCGCCAGGAGCAGCCAGTTGACGATGAGAAAGCTCGTGTAGGCGGCCGACAGCAGGAAGATCGCGCAGCCCACGACGAAGATTCCCACCAGCGGTGCACTGCTGAAGGCAGTAATCGAATTGACCAGTTGCGCCACTTTCTTTCCCAGCGTGTAGGTCGTCTCGTCACGACTGCTCTTGACGATGGTCTGCGCACGCTGATCGAAGCCGGTGATGACCCACAGACCCGCCATGAACAGCTCGCGTTCGTCATGCTGAATCAGCGCGTCCACATAGCGGCGCGACATCAGCCTGGCGACGACGATATTGTCGGGCATATCCAGCCCGCTGAGGAAACGGAAGAGTTTGTAGAACACCTGCCCGGTCCAGCGCTCGAAGTGCTTGCCTTTTCGCTGCTGCTGGACACCGTAGACCACATCGGCCTTTTCGCGCTCCATCTGCTCGCTGAACGAGAGCAACCATGCCGGATCTTCCTCCAGGTCGCTATCGATCAGGAAGACACGTTCACCGCGGGCATGTCGCAGGCCCGTCATCATGGCCTTGTGGTGGCCAAAGTTGCGCGAGAGATCGACGACCACCACGTGGTGATCGGTTTCGGTCAACTGGACGGCCAGTTCCAGGCTTGAATCGGGCGAACCGTCGTTGACCAGTACGATTTCGTAATCATCTCCGACCAGTTGTTGTGCCGCCTGGCTTGCACGGAGATGGAACTGCTCGAGGAACTTGGCCGAGCGGTAAAGCGTGGAGACGATGGACAGCTTCATGCTTTGACATGCCTCATGTAACGGTGCGCGTCCTTGCCGCAATTGAACAGCAGATCCAGGACGGTGACGCCATGGGTGAATTCCCCCCAGAGCTGCGGATACTCGGGGAAGCCGGCGTAATCGAACCATTGCAGCGCAATGCCGGCGTCGTCGAACAGCGGCGCCTCAATGTAATCCTTTGCCGCCGGCCCCGACAGGTATTGCGTCGCGCCGGCCTGCTGACAAAGGTCCACCAGCCGGGCAGTCCGGGTTTTATCGCCGGTGGACATGTAGTCCCAGCAATTGGTAATGCGGGTTTCAATACCGATGTATTGGCAAATCGCTTCCATGAACTTCCGGTTCATCGGCGACAAACCCGTATGGGTCTCCACCAGATAGAGCGGCTCGAGCCACTGGGCGACCTCATCGAAGAAAGGCGCTCGCCGATAGTTGCTCTGTAACGTTTTCCAGTGCTTGACCTGCCAGGCGGGGGCCAGTTCGACATCGCGAATGCGGCGACTGATGCCTTGCCCGACAGGCACGCTGAGCCATTGGACGCCTTGCGGCGTCTTGATCAGGTTGCGATTGCGCCAGTCGTTCTTGGTGAACTGCATGTCGTCATAGAGGATGAACTCATCGACCGCGGCGATCATGTCGAAATAGCCCTTCCAGGGTATGTAGTTCGACTGGAGAATGGCAACGGTCTTCATGGTTGCTTGATGCTCACGTCCCAGGCAGCCGGGTAGTAACACCCCTGGCATTTTGCCTGCGCGACCTGCTGGAAATGGAAGGAAATGCAGAACAACAGCGCCAGTGCCCAGAAACGCAACGCAGCCGGTGAAGGTTTGAATGCAAAATTCAGCGCAATCGCGACGAAAACCGGTGCCATCAGCAGGTAGTCATACAGGTACGGATGAATGGCAACTGCCTGTGGCCACAGCAGGCTGGTCATCACGTATTGCGAAAAAAGCAGGTAGTAGAACAGGCTGATGCCAGCCAACGGGGACGCCCCCGCCGGTGCCGCAACGCCGGCAGGTTCACGCCGTTTGATCATGCGGAAAAACGCCAACTGGGCCACCAGGAACAGGATCGGCACGGCAATGGTCGGAATTGGCCGCGGAAACTGCGGATCAAGTATCGACTTCAAGATGTTGTTGAAATAAGTGGTGTCGCCATCCAGGCCCGCGCGAAACAGCCAGCCGCTGTTGGACGAGGTGAAACCCAGTGCCTTCGATATCAGTGGGGACGGCAGATAGAAGGCAACGGCCGCGACAAGGGCCACCAATGCCAGAAGACACATCCGTCTGTCGAGACCGTCGGTGCGGCATGCCCAAACCAGCAAGGCGGCGCCCAGCAACGCCGCCGAGATCGGAGAAAACACGGCAAAAATCACGATCACTGTCATGGCTGTTGCGGACCGTTCCCGATTTTTCCAGATCAAGAATGCAGCCAGCGCCTGGAGCGCAAATATCAATGGGAACGTATTGTCGACGTTGAATCTGGCCGAAGAAATCCAGAATCCCGGCATCGACACCATGAATACGACCGATAACAGAATCAGCAGTCCCTGACCGAATGCCAGGCGCTTTTCCACCAGGCGGGACAGAAAAAAGAACGTAACGCCCGCCAGCGAAATGATGTTCAGGAAAGCCCCTGTCACTCTCATCGGTAACGCCGGCACAAACATTTCCACTTTATAGAGGGCGTACATGTAGAACAGATAAGCCGTGGCGTGGTTGGAATACGCAATCTTGTTTGCGTAGTTCTCCATCGAATAGAAGACGAGGAAACCGTGCTGCGAAAAAGTGTTTTGCTCCCAGATGGGGAACGTGAAGTTTCTCAGGCGCTCGGGCGCGCTCGCAATCTGGCTTGCCGCCTCCTGGAAGCCCAGTGAGTACACCACGCCGATGGTTATGACGACTGCCAGCAAGTATAAGCAGGAGAACAGCTTATTATTTTTTATAAAGTTCATCTATTCCAGTATTCGCAATACGCTTGGGATAATTGGTGCCAGCTTCTCGGACGGCTGAAGACTACAACGTGCAACGAAGCGAAACAACGAAATAAGGAAAAGACCATGAATACAAAGGCTTTTTCTGGTTTTAGTTACCTGGTGAATCATGGAAAAACGCCGGGGCAAACCGCTTGTAATCGGTAGTTCACCGGGGCGATGCCTGGCGTCGGGCACCATACAAAACAAAGCCCCCGCAGCAATGCAGGGGCTTTGTTGTATCCGGGGCCTGGAAAAGCGCTTTTAGTGTCCCGCGCTCTGACCTCCGTCCACGTGCAGGATTTCGCCAGTGACGAACTTGGCGCCGTCCAGATACACGACCGCTTGCGCAATATCATCGACCTCGCCCATGTGCCCGACCGGGTGCAGATTGCCCAGTGCTGCATGGGTTTCTTCGCCGTGCATCGGGGTCTTGATGATGCCGGGGCTGACAGCGTTCACCCGAATCCCGCGCTTGGCGTATTCGATGGCCAGGGATTTGGTTGCCGCGTTGAGGCCGCCCTTGGTCAGCGATGCCAACACCGATGGCACGCCGTCGATGGCGTGGTCCACCAGGCTGGTGGTGATGTTGACGACGTGGCCGCTGCCCTGTTTTTCCATCTCGGCGATGGCGAGTTGGGTGATGTAGAAGAAGCCATTGAGGTTCACTGACAGCACATTGGCGTAGTCTTCTGCGGTGTACGCGGTGAACGGTTTGGCGACGAAGATCCCGGCGTTGTTGACCAGGGTATCGATGCGGCCGAAACGGGAGATCGCTTCACGGATGACGCGCCGGGCGGTTTCCGGCTCGCCGATGTCGCCGGCCACGGTGAGGATGTCCGGATCGGTGGACGGTTTGATCGAGCGCGAAGTGGCGACGATACGGTAACCAAGTTCACGAAAGGCTTTGACCATACCGTCGCCGAGACCCTGGGAGGCGCCGGTGATTACGATGACTTTTTTCGAAATGCTCATGATGAAGACCTCTGACCATTAAAAGTGGGATAGAAAATCGGTAATCAAACTTCGGCCGCTGCCTTGGCCATTTGTCGCAACATTTGTTCGTAGTACTCGACCGATTGCGAGCCGGACACCAGGTGGCGACCGTTGAGCACCAAGGCCGGGACCGAATTGATGCCACGCTGCTGGTAGTACGCTTCAAGCGCCCGCACCTCATCGGCGAACGCACCGGACGCCAGCACCTCTTGTGCACTTGCCCCATCCAGCCCCGCTTCAGTCGCCAGCCGCACCAGTGTCGACTGATCACTCGGGTTCTGGCCTTCGCTGAAGTAGGCCCGTAGCAGCACCTTCTTCAGCTCGACTTGCCGCCCCTCCTGCAACGCCCACAGCAACAAACGGTGCGCATCGAAGGTGTTGTAGAAATGCGTACGCTTCTCCAGATCGAACTTGAAGCCGATGGCCTCGCCGCGAGCGATCTGCATGACCTTGCCAGCGGCGATGTCGTCGGTGGTTCTGCCGTACTTGCGCATCAGGTGCTCGACCGCTTGCTCACCTTCGGCCGGCATGTTCGGGTTCAACTCGAACGGCTTGTAGGTCAGCTCGACCGAGACTTCCCCGGCCACGTTTTCAATCGCTTGTTCCAGCGCCGTCACCCCCAGCGCGCACCAGGGGCACACCACATCGGAAATGAAATCGATGGTGACGGAGGCCGTCATGACTTCTCCTCCGCCTCGGCCAGTTGCTTGCGGTACTGGGTGGTGGTGATGCCGGCGTAGCCCCAGTTATCGGTATCGACTTCCTCGATCACGATGTGGGTCAGGTCAGGGCGTTTGTTGAGGACGCGCTCCAGTGTTTCAGTGATCTCGGCAATCACCTGAGCTTTCTGCTCGGTAGTAACGCCATCGCGGGTGATGCGTACGGATACGAAAGGCATGAGGGAAACTCCAGTGACCTTCCCGTCGGGATGATGGGAGAGGTGTTGGAGGTGAATGTAGGAGGTTGGCTGGAGGGGATAAAGGTGGGGACGGGAACTTCATTCATTACGTGGTGTAATGAATTTTATTGGATTCTATACCGTTTTTTCTGTCGTCCATTTGATACGCGCGACTTCGCCGATCTGACCACCACAAGGCTGCAGCTCGCGGTTGACACACCCATCATCTGTGACAGAGAATTTGCCCAAGAGCGCGAAACCGACTGCCTTCAGGTGGCAATAGTCGGCGTTAGGAACCCCGTTGATGACCTGAAAATCAGCGCTCGGGTGAGACCTCTTCTCCCTTGCTTGAGGGAGCAAAATATCAAGCAAGCTTCTCAAAAAAAGCAGCCTACTCAGGCTGCTTTTTTTGTTTGGATAGTAGGTAACGCTGATAAACCAATCCGCCGTGCCGGTGCTTGTTCAGCGCCTTTTTGTCACAATTCATGAAGTTCCAAAGTACATACCCACGGTCAACATGGATTACTACCAACATTTGGTACTTTGTGGGGTATATGCCAATGAAGGCGAGACGATAGGAACCATCGCTGTAGGAAACCCGCCAGATTTCCAATGGATTATTCAGCGTATCTACAGCAAATTCAGTGAAGCGCTCTCGGGCGTTCGGGCGCTTTTCCACAATGTGACGTAGATGCTCAAGCCGAACTGTCACGGGTAAATATGGCGTTTCGATCAGCACCGTGTCAGTCCCTTCATGCAATCCAAAACCCAGTGCTACTTGCCTTAGAGCGGAGCAGACATCAACGGCTCCAGGTAGCTCTCGAATCACCTTGTTTTCCAAGGGTATCGGCATGTCCCGCAGATCCGGCAAACCTAAATCCCTCCAGTTTTCCTGATCAGGAGCTTCCTTTACCCCTGGAGCTTTCATTCGGTGATCTCTCACGATAACAACTGCTATTTCAGCTTGTTGAATCGTCACGAGAAATCAGGTAGGTCCTCTTTTTTCCTCAGAGACTTCCGACAATCTTGAAGGGCATCGCCATTGCCATTGAAAGAGCCGCTTGGAAAAGCCCTAAACCAAAAAAGAGCCCCGAACCAGTCGGGGCTTCTTCTTTTTTCTCAGCCTTTGATCAGGCCTCGACACCACAACCCATCATCAGAAGACGTTGATCGGGTAATCCACGAACACACGCACTTCGTTGCCGCTGACGTTGTATTCGCTCGACTTCTGCGACACGCGCAGGACCGAGCTGCGCAGTTTCACGCTGAGGTCTTTGGCCGGGCCGCTTTGGACGACGTATTTGATCTGGTTGAAGATCTCGCGCTCGGTGCCGCCTTCGCTGGTGGAGGTGGTGATGTTGTCACCGCGCACGTAGGCCACGTTGTAGCTCAGGCCCGGTACACCGAAGGTGCTGAAGTCCAGGCCGTAGCCCAGCTGCCAGCTGCGTTCGTCTTCGGCGTTGAAGTCGGACCAGTAGGAGTTCGCCAGGTAGATGGTGTTGCCACCGTCGCCGACGCGACCCTGGTCTTTCTGGTAGCCGCCGTAGGCGTAGCCCAGGTTGCTGTCGCCGGTGCTGCGCTGGTGTGCGAGGGTGAACGAGTGCGGGCCGGTGATGAAGGTGGCGGCCAGGCTCCAGATCTTGTTGTCGTCGCCGGTGATACCGTTTTCGCGGACGTAGGAATCGTCCAGCTTGGTGCGGTAGCCGTTGAAGTCCAGGGTCAGGGACTGATCCTTGTCGATCGGGAACACGTAGTTGGCGTTCACGTATTGCTTCTTCAGCACGTCTTCGACGTCGGAAGCGTACAGCGCAGCCTTGAACTGTTCAGTGAACTGGTAGCTACCGCCCAACACGTTGATCGACTTCAAGCCACCGCTGTCACGGCCTTCAGCGCTTTTACGCGACTCGGCGGTGAAGCGACCGGCGTCCAGTTGCAGGCCGTTGATCTCTTTGGAAGTGATCAGGGTGCCGGTGTAGCTTTCTGGCAGCAGGCGCGAGTTGTCGTAGTTCAGTACCGGCAGGGCCGGCATCTGGTCGCCGTAGGTCAGGGTGGTGCTGGACAGGCGGAACTTGATCGCCGCGCCGCCTTTGGACAAGTCGTCAGCCGGCTGGCCACTGTCGCCCTTCTTGAAGAAATCGATGCCTTGCGCGCCGCTACGGTCTTCGCTGCGCTCCAGGTTCAATGCGTACAGACCGAACGCGTCCACCCCCACACCCACGGTGCCTTGGGTGAAGCCGGACGAGAACGTACCGATGGCCGCCTGGCCCCACTCGGATTTATCCGGGTTGCCGTCTTTGAAATCACGATTGATGTAGGCGTTGCGCAGCAGCACTTTGAGGCTGCTGTCTGCAACAAAACCCTTGGATTCGGCCTGGTCGTTCGCCATGGCCGGCGTTGCGCTCAACATCCCCAGAGCGATCAGGCTGATTCGCTTGTTCAACATTATTTTTTTCCTTGATACGGTTGATACGCGCTGTGTCGAACGGCCGAAACGGCGCTATCGCGCTCTTGTTTCAAGGCGAAAACAAAAAGGCCCGCCCACGATTTCTCGCGGCGGGCCTTTTATTGTTTTTGAGTCGTGGCAGTCGGCCACAGGCGTTGGGCCGAATCGTAGCCGCGCCCTTAAGAGCGTGTCAATTTCATGAATCTTCTACAAATAGGCAAAAAACGTCTAAGAAACTGCTTTACGCGGCAGGAATATTCAATCGACACAACCTTCGAGGCCGCAAGTTGCTACGGAACTGGATGAGTCCTGATCCGGAAGCGACTGACCCAACCATTGTGCAAATGCCTGAGGTTTGCCCAGCCATGGCCCGATATCGATCAGGGTGAATTGGTCATTGTGCTCAAGCACCAGGGTCGGAAAGCCCTGCCCGCCAACTTTTGCCAGGAACGCCCGGCTGCTCCTGATATGACCTTCGGTGTCGGCCGCCCGGAAGGCTCCTTCGAAGGCTTGAGGGTCCAGTCCCATGCCACGGGCCAGTTCAAACAGTACCGATTCGTCGGCAATGCGGCGCCCTTCCACGTAGTGAGCACTTTGCAAACGCCCCAATAATTCCAACCCGCGACCGGCCATTTGCTCGGCAGCCAGTACCGCAGCGATGGGTGGCGCCGAATCGAACACAGCGCTGTGATCACGCAGCAAACCTTCGAAATAGGCTTCACCGAACGGCTGCCCGCTGTATTCGGCAATGCGCCGGTCGTGGGGCATGACGTAATTGCGCAGTTGTGGCGAAACCTTTTGCCGATTGGCACCCGTCATCATGCCACCGCCGTGGGCAATCACGGGCAGCACAGCCTGGGCGGCTTGCACCAGCGGTTTGGCTCCGTAGCACCAACCGCACAACGGGTCGTAGATGTAATGCAGGACCATGGGAAGGCTCCGACAGAAATTGGGGAAAATTCGATGTCGACAGATTAGTGCCTCAGCAGTCCCGGAAAAACGCCGGATCGGCTTTCAGACTGTTGCTTGAATCGGTCGAATGGCTTTGCCACAAAACCCAGGTCCGTTCGCAATAGCGGTGATTGCATGAATCTGCGCACAAAAAAAAGCGCTGCCATCCCGGCAGCGCTTTTTTTTGATCAATCCGTTGTTGTTCTTCTTATCCTTCCATTACATCCCACAACGCATCCAGTTCCGCCTCGCTGAAAAAACCAGCGGGGTAGCGCTCGATCATCGTCCGGCGCGGATCAGTTTCGCTGATCTGACGCATTCCATTGGACTTGAACCAGTGCGCCAGAATCTGGAGCGATTCGCTGTTTACTGCCAGGGGATGCAACGCCTTGTCGCTCACCACGTTCACTTCGGCGTTCATTTCAGCGCTCTCTCCCGGTTTGTGAGCGGCTAACTTATCCAAGGTTTATGACAGAACATCGAAGTCCTCCCCCTCCCCGAGTTACAAAAGCAGAGATACAAGAGCTGTGCCAAGGTTTCCGAAGTGTGGGGAAGTGGATGCAAAAAAGCCCGCGACCCTTATGGGCCGCGGGCTCTGCGCATCACTGAAGGCTGATCGACAGCTTGAGGAATTTCGCAATCAACTCAAGCTGTTACAACCTCACTCACTCTTTGTGCGGCGCGGGTTGCTGCTGGGTAAGGCAGTGAATATTGCCACCCCCCAGTAACAGTTCGCGGCCAGGCACCATCACCACTTCATGCTGTGGGAACAGGTTCTGCAGGATTTCCTTTGCCGGGCCATCCTGTGGGTCATCAAAGCACGGCGCGATGATGCCGCCGTTGACGATCAGGAAGTTCACATAGGAACCGGCCAGGCGAACAGTCGGGTTACGTTCCTGGGTACCGTCCACCGGGTCGACACCGGCACACTCTTCCTCAGTCGCAAACAGCGGACCCGGGATCGGCATTTTGTGCACAATGAACGGGCGACCCTTGGCGTCGGTGCTGCTTTGCAGCACTTTCATCGCGGCCTGGCAGCGCGGGTAGTTCGGGTCCTGCGGATCATCGGTCCAGGCCAGCAGCACTTCACCCGGACGTACGTAGCAGCAGAAGTTATCCACATGCCCGTCGGTTTCGTCGTTGAACAAGCCGTCCGGCAGCCAGATGATTTTATCCACAGCCAGGTTCGCACTCAGGACCGCTTCGATTTCCGCACGATTCATGTGCGGGTTGCGATTGCGGTTGAGCAGGCATTCTTCGGTGGTAATCAGGGTGCCTTCGCCGTCGACGTGAATCGAGCCGCCTTCAAGCACGAAGCCTTCGGTACGGTAACGCGCGCTGCGCTCGATCTCGAGGATCTTGCCGCCAACCTGCGAGTCGCGGTTCCATGGCGAATACAGGCCGCCGTCGAAGCCGCCCCACGAATTGAAGTCCCAGTTCACACCACGGACTTCACCCTTGTTATTGATGACAAAGGTCGGGCCGGTATCGCGGACCCAGGCGTCGTCACTCGACATTTCCACAACACGAATGTTCGGCACGTCCAGACGGGTACGGGCGTTTTCGTACTGGCCAGCGGAAACCGCCACGGTTACCGGTTCGAAACGGGCGATGGCCTTGGCCACCGCCACGTGCGCGGCTTGTGCCGGCTTGCCTCCCAGGCGCCAGTTGTCCGGGCGCTCGGGCCAGATCATCCAGGTTTGGGTTTGGGGTGCCCATTCGGCCGGCATGTAGAAGCCGTCGGCGCGAGGGGTGCTGTTCAACGTAGTCATGGCTCAGGACTCCAGAGTGGCATTGATGCCTGACAGAAAAGGAAAGCGCAGTGCTACACGCCGTGGACTGTGTCACTTTATAGCCGATAAATATCGGCTTTTAAAGCGTACTCAATCCACGGTTACAAAATTAATCGATAAAAGGCCGATATCAATCGAACTAAACTCACCGCCTCTGTGGGAGCGGCGGTGCGGCGATCCCACATTGGCCCTCATTCACAGGTGGATCGGCTTACAGCCCTTCCGCAAGCACCTTCGACAGCATGTCCACGAAGAAATCCACGCTCTGGCGCGAAGTGACCATCGGTGGCTTGATCTTGAGGATGTTCAGGTAGTCGCCGGTCGGCTGCATGAAGATCCCCAGTTCACGCAAGCGATCGCACAGTGCGGTGGTTTCTTCGGTGGCCGGCTCCAGGGTTTCGCGGTTGCGGATCAGTTCGACGCCCAGGTAGAAACCGGAACCGTGCACCGCGCCCACTAACGGATGAATATCGATCAAGGCTTCGAGGCGCTTCTTGAAGTGCCCGCCAACGATCTGGGCGTTCTCCCAGAGTTTTTCTTCTTCCATCACATCCAGCACGGCCATGCCGACCTGGCAACTGACCGGGCTGCCACCGGCGGACGAGAAGAAGTAACCCTCGGCCTCCAGCGCCTCGGCGATTTCCCGGCGAGTGATGACCGCGCCCAGTGGCTGGCCGTTGCCCATGCCCTTGGCCATGGTGATGATGTCCGGTACCACGCCCTGTTCTTCGAAGCCCCAGAAAAAATCGCCCATGCGCCCGTAGCCGACCTGCACTTCGTCGGCGATGCATACACCGCCCCGGGCCCGGACCATGCCATAGACCTGCTTCAAGTAGCCCGGTGGCAGCGAGATACCGCCAGCATTTCCGTACACCGGCTCGCAGATGAAACCGCCCAGTTGGCGTTTCTGCTCGGCGATTTTCGCCAGGTTGTGTTCGACGCTGCGCACGTAGTCAGGCGTACTGTCTGGCCCACGGAATTCACCGCGATAGGTGTTTGGCGCGGTCACCGGGTGTACCCAGTCCGGGCGGCTGCTCAGTGCCTTGGGGTTATCGGCGATCGAGGTCGACACCGAATCCGCGCCGACCGTCCAGCCGTGATAGGCCTCCAGCACGCTGAGCATGTCGCGGCCGCCGCTGTAGGCCCATGCCAGGCGAATCGCCAGGTCGTTGGCCTCGCTGCCGCTGTTGACCAGGAACACACGATCCATGCCGTCAGGGGACAGCTTCAACAACCGCTCGGAGAACTCGGCCACGGCTGCGTAGTTGAAGCGCGAGTTGGTGTTGAGCAGGGACCACTGGCGGCTGGCGACCGCTGCCATGCGCGGGTGACCGTGACCCAATACCGCGACGTTGTTGAGCATGTCGAGATAGGAGCGGCCCTGCATGTCGATCAAATGGTTGCGCCAGCCGCGTTCGATGCGCGGCGGGTCAACGTAATAGTGTTTCTGCGTGCGGGCAAAGCTGGCATCGCGCCGGGCCAGCAAGGTCGCTCCGTCGAGCTCGGCTTCGGCATCACAGGCCAGCCCCAGCAGTGCCGCCGGCGATGGGCACAACGCTTGCCAGGCCGCCGCGCGCGAAGGTGCGCAGAACAACGGCGCATCGACCGACGCGCCACGGCACAACTGCACGATCAAAGGCCCGTCGACCGAGCCCAGTACCTGGCCTTTGACCACTGCCGCGCCACTGTGCAGCGACGGCGTGACGCCCCAAAGCCGCACACTCGACTGCGGACCGTCCAGTTGCAGCACGCCCGCCGATGGGTGATGCACCACCCCGGCAAACGGCGCTTCGACCGCCGTGCCCTGAGGCACGCGCAACTCGACGTGCAACGGGCAAGTGTCCGGTTCAGTGGCACTGTCCGGTCGGGTGCGGGACAGGCGGTATTGTCCATAGCGGCTGGCCGCCAGGCCGTGTACCGCGGCCGCTTCATCCAGCAGGCGCTGATCGACACCCTCCTGTTCCCAGTTCCCGGCCTCGAAATGCGGGCTGAGCACACCCAGGTCGATCAAGGCGAACTCACGCCCTACCAGGCTCGGCAACAGCGGCACGAAACCTTCGCTGCCAATGGCGGGCAAATGCTGGCCGACGGCCGTGAGGATCGCCGCTTCCATCAATGCCAACGGCACCGACGTGGCCACACGGAAGATTTCCCACTCATGGACCAGATTATCGCGGCTGTAGGCATTGCCCGGGTCGATGCTGACCTGCTGTTCGCCACTGAGCACCAGCACCGCCGCGCGGGCGACGATCAGCGGCCACAGTGCCAGCAGTTCTTCATGTTGCAACGGGTTGACCGCGTGATAGGCCTGGATTGCCGGCAAAATGCAGAACGGATCGCCCTCGCCATGATGCAGCAGCGCCGCGCAGGTCACCGACAGATCGGTAATGCGCCAGGTGCGCACCAGGTCGCCGAAATCGATCACGCCTTGCAACTGCCAATGGCGTTGCGCATCGCGCTGCCACACCACGTTGTCGTCGGTGATGTCCATGTGAATGGCCTGCACCGGCAGCCTGGCTTCCAACGGCTGCAAATGCCGTTCGGCCTGTGCGGACGCTTCGACGATCAATTTGCGCTGGGCTTCATCCTTGATCACTGGCAACAAGTGCGCGATCAAGGCGTGAGCATGGCGGGCGTCCCACTGCAGGGTTCGTTCCAGGCCTGGATGGTCGAAATCCGCCAGGGCCAGGTCCATTTCGCCGCACAGGCGGCCGAAACCGGAGACCACCGCGGGGGTGAAATACTCGAGGCTGGTCAGCGGCTGGCCTTCGATGTAATCGAGCAGGCGAACCTGTACCGCCTGGCCCCCCACATCCAGAGACAGCAGGTCTGCACCGTTTTTTGCGGCGATGACACGCGGCACATGGACATCGGGGTGCGCGCCCAGGTGTTTGAGCCCGGCATGTTGTGCCTGCAGCTCCAGTACCGAGTAGTCGCCACGGCAGATTTTCAGGACGAAACGTCCCTGTTCGCTGTCGACGCGGTAGTTGAGGTCTTGCTGGCTGCCAAGGGCGTGCAACTTTCCGCTGAGCCCGTAATGTTCTTCCAGCAGCTCTAGCGCTTGCTCCGCAGTCACTTGCGGGCTGGGCAAACTGGCGCGATGAATCAACGTGGCGAGCGGCATACAACGACCCCTGAAAATTTGTCAGGCGCCTATATCGCCACTGCTTCGGGCGATACGCAACCCCCCCGGGGGCCGGTATGAGGGCATTTGTGGGGGCAGGCTTGCTCTGGTACTCGCCTCGATCAACGCTTTGCGCAAGAATGACGGCCATTAAACGCATGCCTCTGGAGAGCAACCATGAATGTAGTGACCACCGACCTGCCCGGTGTTCTGATCCTCGAACCCAAGGTCTTTGGTGACGAACGTGGTTTCTTCTACGAAAGCTTCAACGCCAGGGCCTTCAAAGAGGCCACCGGACTGGATACCGAGTTCGTTCAAGACAATCACTCCCGTTCACAGAAAGGCGTGCTGCGCGGACTGCATTACCAACTGGAAAATACCCAGGGAAAACTGGTCCGCGTCACGGTGGGTGAAGTGCTGGACGTGGCCGTAGACATCCGTCGCAGCTCGCCGCATTTCGGTAAATGGGTCGCCGTGCGCCTGTCCTCCGACAACCATCGCCAGCTCTGGGTCCCGGAAGGTTTCGCCCACGGGTTCGTCGTACTGAGCGAATTTGCCGAATTCCTGTACAAAACCACCGACTATTACACGCCATCGGCCGAGCGCAGCATTCGCTGGGACGACCCGGACCTGGCCATCGACTGGCAACTGGAAGGCACACCGCAGCTGTCGGCGAAAGATCAGGCCGGCGTGTTTTTCAAGGATGCCGACGTCTTTGCCTGAAACACCGGCCAACGCTCGTCGATCAAGATGCAGCTGACCCAAGGCGTGCAAGCCTAGGCATAATGCGCCTGTACCCACAGGCGCCCGATGCTCATGACTCCTACCCTTCCCCCCAGACCCCGTTGGCGCAGCCTGGCCCTGCTGGCACTGTGCCTGGCCCCCTTGCTGTGGCCGCTGGAGCATCTGGCCGAGCGTTATTACCGCAGCGAGTTGGCCAGTCAGAATCGTCAGACCCTCGACCTCTATGTCGCCAACCTGTTGGGTACCCTGCACCGCTATGAAGTGTTGCCGCAGATCCTCGGCGACCTGCCGGCCCTGCGCGCCGTGCTCGGTGCACCGGACGATGGCGTTACCCAGGGCAACGCCAACCGCCTGCTGAAAAATATCGCCACCCAGACCGGCGCCGAAGTCATGTACCTGATGGACGCCACCGGCAAGACCCTGGCCGCCTCCAACTGGGACAAGCACGACAGCTTCGTCGGGCGCAATTTTTCCTTCCGGCCATATTTCAGCGAAGCCATGGCCGGGCGGCTCGGGCGCTTTTTCGGTTTGGGCACTACCTCCGCCAAGCGCGGTTACTTCTTCGCCGCCGGTGTACGCGATGGCGAAAAAATTGTCGGTGTGCTGGTGGTCAAGGTTGACCTCGACCACACCGAAAGCCTCTGGGGCAAAACCCCGGAACAACTGCTGCTGACCGACCACAATGGCGTGGTCATTCTCACCTCGCGACCGGAGTGGCGATTCCGTTCGACACGCCCGCTGAACGAGAACGAAAGCAAAGCCATTACGGCGATACAACCCTACCCAACCCGCGAGCCCAAACCGCTGAAGCTCAACCCCAATGCCTGGCTGACCCAGACCCGGCAGATTGCCGAAACCGGCTGGGACGTCAGCATCCTCGCCCCGCGCACCTTGATCGACCGCCCGGTGCGCACGGTGGTGGCCATCGGTGGCGCAGCGTTGCTGGTGTTGATGCTGCTGCTCGGCCTGATGATGCAGCGCCGTCGCCATTATCTCGAACGCATTGCTTTCGAAGCCAAGGCCCGCCGCGAGCTGGAAGGCCGGGTCGCCGAGCGCACCAGCGATCTCGAAGGCCTGAACCGGCGCCTGAAACAGGAAGTGCTGGAGCGTGAACAGGCCCAGCAGGAACTGGTACGCGCCCAGGATGATCTGGTGCAGGCCGGCAAGTTGTCGGCACTGGGCACGATGTCGGCGAGCATCAGCCACGAACTCAATCAGCCGCTGGCAGCGATTCGCAGCTACGCGGAAAACGCCGAGGTACTGCTCGATCACCAGCGCACCGACGATGCCCGCGGCAACCTCAAGCTGATCAGCGAATTGACCGGTCGCATGGCCTCGATCATCGCCCACCTGCGCGCCTTCGCCCGGCGCGACCGCCACGCCCCGGAAAGCGTCGCCCTGCAACCGGCGCTGGACGATGCCCTGGCCTTGCTGGCCAAGCGTCGACGCAGCATGGACGTCGAGCTGATCCGCGACTTGCCCGCCGCCACCCTGTGGGTCGAGGCCGGGGAAACCCGCCTGCGCCAGGTGCTCGGCAATCTGCTGGCCAACGCCCTGGATGCCCTGACGGAAAAAGGCCCGCCACGTAAACTCTGGCTAAGTGCCCAATCCACGGCCGATGGCGTCAACCTGTACATTCGCGACAACGGTCCCGGTTTTTGCATGGAAGCCCTCGGGCGCGCCAGCGAGCCGTTCTACACCACCAAGACCCGCACCCAGGGCCTGGGTCTGGGGCTGGCGATTTGCGAAACCCTGATGCGCGCCTTCGGTGGTGAACTGTCGTTCGCCAATCACAAAGAGGGCGGCGCTTTGATTACCCTGAAGCTGCGCGCAGGCGCACCCGGCGTGAGCCTGCAACCGTCCGAGGACCGAAGTGCATGACCATCGACAACCGCATTCAGGTCGTGTTGATCGACGACGATCCCCACCTGCGCCAAGCCCTGAGCCAGACGCTGGACCTGGCCGGCCTGAAAATCCTGCCGCTGGCCGAAGCCAAGGGCCTGGCCGCGCAACTGGAGCGTGACTGGCCGGGTGTGGTGGTCAGCGACATCCGCATGCCCGGCATGGACGGTCTGGAACTGCTGACCGAATTGCATGCCCAGGACCCCGAGCTGCCGGTGCTGCTGATCACCGGCCACGGCGATGTGCCGTTGGCGGTACAGGCCATGCGCGCCGGGGCCTATGACTTCCTGGAAAAACCCTTCGCCAGCGACGCCCTGCTCGACAGCGTGCGTCGCGCGCTGGCCCTGCGCCGGCTGGTGCTGGACAACCGCAGCCTGCGGCTGGCCTTGAGCGACCGCAATGAACTGAGCACCCGCCTGGTTGGTCACTCACCTTCGATGCTGCGCCTGCGCGAGCAGATCGGCGCCCTGGCCGCGACCAAGGCCGATGTGCTGATCCTCGGCGAAACCGGCGCAGGCAAAGAAGTCGTGGCCCGGGCGTTGCACGATTTATCCAACCGCCGCAACGGACCGTTCGTGGCGATCAATGCCGGTGCCCTGGCCGAATCGGTGGTCGAAAGCGAGCTGTTCGGTCACGAGCCCGGCGCCTTCACCGGCGCGCAGAAACGCCGCATCGGCAAGTTCGAATTCGCCAACGGCGGCACGCTGTTCCTCGATGAAATCGAAAGCATGAGCCTGGATGTACAGGTCAAACTGCTGCGCTTGCTGCAAGAGCGGGTGGTCGAACGCCTGGGTGGCAATCAACTGATTCCGCTGGACATCCGCATCATCGCCGCTACCAAGGAAGACCTGCGCCAGGCGGCCGATCAAGGGCGTTTCCGTGCCGACCTGTATTACCGCCTGAACGTTGCGCCGCTACGAATTCCACCACTGCGCGAACGGGGCGAGGATGCGCTGATGCTGTTCCAGCATTTTGCCGATGAAGCCAGTGCCCGCCACGGTTTGCCGCCCCATGAACTGCAACCGGGGCAACGTGCCTTGCTGCTGCGCCACACCTGGCCCGGCAACGTTCGCGAGCTGCAAAACGCCGCCGAGCGCTTTGCCCTTGGACTGGAACTGGCCCTCGACAACAACTCGCCGGATGGCAGCGCCGACAACCGGGTTGCAGCCGTCAGCGGAGGATTGAGCGAGCAAGTCGAGAACTTCGAAAAAACACTCATCGCCGCTGAACTGGCGCGCTCGCACAGCTCCGTGCGCAGCGTCGCCGAAGCCCTCGGCATTCCGCGCAAGACCTTGCACGACAAGCTGCGCAAACACGGCCTGAGCTTCGCCGACGGTGGCGCCTCGGCCCACTCTGACGACCTCGACTGAGCCACCGTCCAATCATCCACTTGAAACAAGAGGCCCCTGAATGAGCCGCGACAGTCGACAACTGGAATCAGTCCTCCATCACGACATTCCCCTCACCCGGGACATGGGTCTCAAAGTGCTCGACTGGCATGACCAGCAACTGCGCCTGTACTTGCCGCTGGAAGCCAACGTCAACCACAAGAGCACCATGTTCGGCGGCAGCCTGTATTGTGGCGCGGTCCTGGTCGGTTGGGGCTGGCTGCATTTGCGCCTCAAGGAAGAAGGCATTACCGACGGGCACATCGTGATTCAGGAAGGGCAGATCAGCTATCCGCTGCCGGTGACGGGCGATGCCAACGCCATTTGCCAGGCACCGGACCCGGTGATCTGGAAGAAATTCCTGACCACCTTCCAGCGATATGGCCGAGCGCGATTGACGCTCAATACGCGGGTCGTCAATGACGGCCGTGATGAGGATGCGGTGAGGTTTGTCGGGCAGTACGTACTGCACCGTTAAGCACCATTACTCCTGTAGGAGCGAGTGCCCGCTTGCGGCACGCTCGCGATGGTCGTCAACGATAATGCGGGCAACCTGACACCCCGCGGTGCCTGGTCCTCCATCGCGAGCATGCCGCAAGCGGGCACTCGCTCCTACAGGGCTGCGAGCGCCAGCAGTTTCTCCCGCCACGCCGCCTTGGCCGGCAACGCCAGAAAGAACGGGTTCAACAGCGACTCCCGCGCCGGATAGCTGAACGGCTCGCCACTCAGCTCCAGCACTTCACCGCCCGCGCCTTCCAGCACACCTTGCGCCGCCGCCGTGTCCCACTGCGAAGTCGGCGCCAGGCGCGGATAACAATCCGCGACCCCTTCAGCCAGCAGACAAAATTTCAGCGAACTGCCGATATTGGCCAGTTGCAGCTCGCCAAGGCTTGCGCTCAAACCCGCCAGCAAACGCTCCTGCTCCGGGCTCGAATGGCGACGGCTGGCGACCACTGTGAATGACTCACCTGGCGCCAGCGCATCACGCACCTTGATCGCCACGGGCGTGTCACCTTTATCGCCACGCCAGGCACCGAGGCCGGCGCCACCAACATAGAAGCGACCGTTGGTCGGCATCGACACCACGCCGAACACCACTCGACCTTTTTCGATCAGGGCGATGTTGACGGTGAACTCTTCGCTGCCGCTGATGAACTCCTTGGTGCCGTCCAGCGGATCGACCAACCACCAGCGCTGCCATCCAGCCCGCACGCTTTGGGGAATGTTGGCGTCCTCTTCGGAGAGCACCGGGATGCCCGGATCGAGCGCCGTCAGCCCGGCCAGGATCAGGTGATGCGCAGCCAGGTCGGCCGCGGTCACCGGCGAATCATCAGCCTTTGCCGTGACGGCGGTGCCTGTGCGCCAGAACGGCAGGATCGCGTCACCGGCCTGCAAGGCCAGTTCAACCACCGGCGCCATCAACGGGTGCGGGAAATTCATGGCTGGAACGCTCCACGCTGAGTCAACAGATCTCGGGCCAGATACAGCGCCGCCAAGGCACGGCCTTCAGTGAATTGCGGGTTTTGCGCCAACGCCGAGAGTTCACGCAGATTGACCTTGTCCACCCGCATCGGCTCGGGTTCGTCACCCTCCAGACGCTCTTCGTAGAGGTCAGTGGCCAGCACCACCTGGATCTTCTGGCTCATGTATCCGGGAGACAGCGACAACTCGGTCAGGTGCTCCAGTTGCCGCGCGCCGAAACCGGCCTCTTCCTTGAGCTCACGCTCGGCCGCCGCCAGCACGTCTTCACCCGGTTCGATCAAGCCCTTGGGCAACGACATTTCATATTCATCCGTACCGCCGCAATACTCCTCGACCAGCACCGCATGCTCGGCATCGAGCATCGCCACAATCATCACCGCGCCGTACCCGGCCCCCTTGCCGACCAGCCGTTCATAGGTGCGCTCTACGCCGTTGGAAAAGCGCAACTTCAGCTCTTCGACGCAGAACAATCGACTGGTGGCGACAATTTCGCGGGCGAGTAGGGTGGGTTTCTGGCGCATGCAAAGCTCCTTGGCGTGAACGCGCTACTATAACGCGGCTTTCCCGATTGTTTACGCCAGAAATCTTTCTACTGCCCGAGACGTTGCCATGCCTTCATTACCCTGGTCCGACATCGATACCGTTCTTCTGGACATGGACGGCACGCTTCTGGACCTGCATTTCGACAACCACTTCTGGATGGAGCACCTGCCCCAGCGTTACGCCGAACTGCACGGGGTCAGCCGGGCCATGGCCGAGATGGAATTGCAGCCGTTGTTCGAGCGCAATGCCGGCCAGTTGCAGTGGTACTGCCTGGACTTCTGGAGCGCCGAACTGAAGCTTTCGGTGCGCGACCTGAAACTGGAAACCGCCCATCTGATCGCCCTGCGACCGGATGCCGATACCTTTCTGGCGGCGATCAAACGGGCCGGCAAGCGCGTGGTGCTGATCACCAATGCCCATCGGGATGCACTGTCCTTAAAGCTGGAAAAAATCGAACTGGCGCCGTACTTCGAGCGGTTGATCAGTTCCCATGACTACGGCTTCCCCAAGGAAAACCCGCAGTTCTGGGATGCGTTGCAAACCGACATCGGTTTCGATCCGGCGCGCAGCCTGTTCATCGACGACACTTTGCCGATCCTGCGCAGCGCAAGGGACTTTGGCGTCGCGCATTTGCTGGCCGTGCGCGAACCGGACAGCCGCAAGGGGCCGAAGGATACGGCGGAGTTTGCGGCGGTCGGGGATTATCTGGATTTGATTGCAGGGCTCTAGACCGAGTTG
>NZ_NEHO01000051.1 GCF_002113375.1 Pseudomonas sp. R37(2017)
ACTGCTGGCGGCGATGAATGCCGAAGAGCAACGTCAGGAAGATCACATCGAGCTGATCGCGTCGGAGAACTACACCAGCAAGCGCGTCATGCAGGCGCAAGGCAGCGGCCTGACCAACAAGTACGCCGAAGGCTATCCGGGCAAGCGCTACTACGGTGGCTGCGAACACGTGGACAAGGTCGAAGCCCTGGCCATCGAACGCGCCAAGCAACTGTTCGGCGCCGATTACGCCAACGTCCAGCCGCACTCCGGCTCCTCGGCCAACAGCGCCGTGTACCTGGCCCTGCTGCAAGCCGGCGACACCATCCTGGGCATGAGCCTGGCCCATGGCGGTCACCTGACCCACGGTGCCAAGGTGTCGTCCTCGGGCAAGCTGTACAACGCCGTGCAGTACGGTATCGACACCAACACCGGCCTGATCGATTACGACGAAGTCGAGCGTCTGGCCGTCGAGCACAAGCCGAAGATGATCGTCGCCGGCTTCTCGGCCTACTCCAAGACCCTCGACTTCCCACGCTTCCGTCAGATCGCCGACAAGGTCGGTGCGCTGCTGTTCGTCGACATGGCCCACGTGGCCGGTCTGGTCGCTGCCGGCCTGTACCCGAACCCGATCCCGTTTGCCGACGTGGTGACCACCACCACCCACAAGACCCTGCGCGGTCCCCGTGGTGGCCTGATCCTGGCCAAGGCCAACGAAGAAATCGAGAAGAAGCTCAACGCCGCGGTATTCCCCGGTGCCCAGGGCGG
>NZ_NEHO01000052.1 GCF_002113375.1 Pseudomonas sp. R37(2017)
CTCCTGGGCAATGGTGTTCAGCCGCGTGCGCTTGATCAGCCACCAGACCCCGAACAGATCGAGGATGCCCACCAGCGCGCGGTCGAGGTTGCCGTATTTCGACACCCCGGCCGTGCGCGGCCGGTGGTTGACCGGGTGCACGATCATGCGCCCGTTGTGGCGCTGGATCAGCGCCGGAATATAGCGATGCATGTGATCGAAGTACGGCAGGCGCAGGAACGCCGCGCGCTCGATCAGCTTCAGGCCGCAACCGGTGTCCGGCGTGGCGTCCTTGAGCAGGCGCCGGCGCAGGTTGTTGGCGAAACGCGAGGCGTAGCGCTTGCTCGCGGTGTCGCGGCGATTGACCCGGTGCCCGGCGACCAGTTGCACATCGACCTGGCCCGGCTGGCCGCGCACCAGCGCGAGCATGCCGGGGATGTCCGCCGGGTCGTTCTGGCCGTCGCCATCGAGGGTGGCCAGCCACTGCCCACGGGCCTCCCGGGCGGCGTGGTACAGCGAAGTGCTCTGCCCCAGCGAACGCTCGTGATGGAGGATGCGCAAGGTATTCAAGCCATCGTTGCGGATCTGCCGCAGTTCATGCAGGGTCGCGTCGGTGCTGCCATCGTCGACCACGATGATTTCGTAGGATTCGTCGGCCAGCGCCACGCGGATTTCCTCGAGCAATGGCTTGAGGTTGTTCGCTTCGTTCTTGGCGGGAATCAGTACGGATACAAAAATGTCTTGGCTCATGGAGTCACTCTCGCC
>NZ_NEHO01000008.1:0-41368 GCF_002113375.1 Pseudomonas sp. R37(2017)
TGGCGGCGGTGGAAGCCACGGTGGTAACGGCGGTGGCGGCAATGGTGGTGGCGGTGGTGGAAGCCACGGCGGTAACGGCGGTGGTGGCAATGGTGGTGGCGGTGGCGGAAGCCACGGCGGTAACAGCGGTGGCAATGGCGGCAACAGTGGCCACGGTGGCAACAGCGGTCATAGCGGCAGCGACCATGGCAATGGCAATTCAGGCCATGGCAATTCCGGAAACTCGAACTCGGGTCGCAGTGGTACCCATGCAGAACCGGGTGACGATCATGGCGTTCACGTCGGTGGCGAGCCGGGTGACGATCATGGCGTTCATGTCGGCGGCGAGCCGGGTGATGATCGTGGTGTTCATGTCGGTGGCGAGCCGGGTGATGATCGTGGCGTTCATGTCGGCGGCGAGCCGGGTGACGATCGTGGCGTCCATGTCGGCGGTGAGCCGGGCGACGACAATGGCAACCATGCTGGCGGCGAACCAGGCGACGACAACAGCCGGATCTGAAGCGGCCTGATGACCTCATGCAAAACCGTGCAGAGCGGTTTTGCATGAGGCACGGCAAAAAAAGCGCCAGCCTTCATGGGATTAATTCCCACGCAGCTATACTGGGGTTAACTGTCCAGGAATGCGCTGAATGCAATCGTCTACCTTGCCCACCTCGCTCCTCAAAGCCCTGCGGCACGTCATGCGGCCGCTGGTACGCCTGATGCTGCGCAAAGGTGTCACTTATCTGGTATTTGTCGACCTGCTCAAGGAGGTTTTCGTCGACGTGGCGGACCGTGAGTTCCGTCTGGGCGACAAGGCACCGACCGACAGCCGCATCAGCCTGCTTACCGGCGTGCACCGCAAGGACGTACGGCGTTTGCGCAACACCAGCGACCCCGCATCCTCCACCCTTCCGGAAAACATCACCTTCGGCGCGCAACTGGTCAATGCCTGGACCTGCGCACCGTTCTGCAACGACGCCGGCCAGCCACTGCCGCTGCCTCGATTGGCCAGTGTCGGCGGCGACCGTTCCTTTGACGCCCTGGTGGCGAAGGTCAGTACGGATATCAGGGCGCGGGTGGTACTGGACGAGTGGTTGCGCCTGGGGGTCGTGCGCCTTGACGAACAAGAGTGCGTGCACCTCGAAGCCCAGGCCTTCGTGCCGCAAAAGGGCTTCGACGAGAAAGCGGCTTACCTGGGGCATAACCTGCACGATCATGCCTGCGCCGCGGTACACAACCTGAGCAGCGAGGGACCGGCCTTCTTTGAACGCAGCGTCCACTATGACGCGCTGACCCCAATGAGCGTCGAGGCGCTGCGCGACGCCGTTGCCAGCGAGGGCATGCAGGCCCTGTTGAGCTTCAATCGACTCGCCGCCGAGATGGAATTCCGCGATCTGCCCAGCCTTGAACCGCGACAGCGCATCACGGTCGGACTTTACTTCTACACTGAAACTTCCGATCCCGACTTGCCAACGGCTCCCAAGCCATGACCAGTAAATTGTGCCTGATCCGAGCAGTGGCCCTCGCACTGGGCCTCGGGTTTGCGATTGTGTTGCAAGCCGCCCCAGCCTGCGTGAGTCAGAATGAAGCGGGCACCATTGAGGTACCGGTCATCCAGGATCCGGGTGGCACCGGCGGTACGGGGGCGGCGCCTGGCGGCATGGGTGGCACTGGCATCAGTACCGACACCGGCGGGATGGGCGGTACCGGCGCGCCGCTGAAAAAACGCCCCGGCGGCATTGGCGGTACCGGTGCCGTTGCAGGCGGCGTGGGTGGCACGGGCATCAGCGACGACAACGGCGGGATCGGCGGTACTGGCATTGTCGGCACCATCACCGGGTTTGCCTCGATCTGCGTCAATGGCCTGGAAGTGCACTTCGACAATAACGTTCCTGTCAGCGAGAACGGCGTGGCCGCCACCAGCACCCGCCTGGCGATCGGCCAAGTGGTTGCCGTGCAGGCGTTCAACTCCCGGCGAGGTCTGGAGGCCGGACGCATTTCGATCCTGCACGTCTACGAAGGCCCTTTGACATCCTTGCCTCGAGATTCCATGCCCATGCGTGTCATGGGGCAACCGGTACGACTGGCCAATGGTGCTCAAGTCGCTGCCGGTCTGCGTCCGGGTGATCCCGTACGGGTCAGCGGGTTGCGCGATGCCCGTGGTGAAGTGGTGGCCAGCCGCATCGATCGAGCGCCCGGCCTCAAGGACGCCAGTGCCATCGGCCCGGTGGATCGCAGCGGTTATCTGCAGGGGCTCAAACTCAGCAATCACACAGGGCCGGCGCAGGAAATGCTGGTGCGCGGCCACTGGTCCGGCCGCGAGCTGGACGTGAGCCAGAGTCGCCCCGACCCGAGCCTGCCCTTCATTGGTCGAGTACACAATGCGGTGATCGAGGGCCTGGTACAGAGCCGGCAGGACCGCCGTTTGGTGGTGGGTGGCTTTAATGTGACGCTGGCGCGCGACACCGCGTTTGTCGGTGTGCAGTCTTCGGAGCTGGCGCTGGATCGACGCGTTCGGGTCATCGGCGTGTTCAGCGGCGCACGGGACATACAGGCCACGCGTATCGAATTGCCCCGCGAGCGCTCCGATTCGTCAGCCGGCAACCGGCACGGACGAGTTCGAAGCAGCGAGCAAGAATCGGACGACTCGAGTGGTTCGGGCAATTCGGGCGACTCGAGCGGCTCCAACAACTCCGGCAGCTCGGGGGATTCGGGGAACTCAGGGAGCTCAGGGAACTCGGGCAGTGACAGGAGCGGTCGCTCCGAGAACGAGAGCAACGTTGTCGACGATACTCGTCACGGGGGCAATGACAGTCATGGCGGTAGCGACACAATAGAACGCGTAGACGTGGACAACTCAGGCAAGTCAGAGCGAGTCGAGAGGGTCGATCAATCCGGCAAAAGCGAGAGAGTGGAGAGGGTAGAGCGGGTAGAGAAAGTCGAAAAGGTCGAACGTCCCGAGAAAGTCGAGAAAGTCGATCGGCCGGAAAAGGTTGAAAAAGTGGACAAAGTCGATCGACCAGAAAAAGTCGAGAAGGTCGACAAAGTCGAAAAAATCGAGAAGGTTGAAAAGGTCGACCACTCTGGCAGGTCGGGTTAAACAGTACAGGCATGATGCACTTTTGCCATAAGTCACTAGGCTGAGTAAATCACGCAACAAAGCATGCGCGTGAGCTTCGATGACGCAAGACACGAGGTGAACATGGACCCCAAGCGCATCCTGCTCGTCGGTTGGCTTGCCAGCCTGGCCTTGCCGGCCCTGGCCGATACCTTCTCGACCTCGATCGGAACCGACTACTCCCGGGGCGATTATGGCACTGGCACCACTTCCGAAACCTGGTACGTCCCGCTGGTGGGTAAATACGAAACCGGTCCCATGACCTACAAGCTCACGGTGCCCTGGCTGCGCATCACCAATCCATCGGTCGGCCCTGACGGCGAGCCGTTGCCCGGCGGGTGCGGCAAAGTGGAAAGCGGTTTGGGCGACACAGTCGTCGGTGCCGACTATGCCGTGCTCGACGGCAACATCGACGGGCTGTTCGTGGACCTGATCGGCAAGGTCAAGTTGCCCACCGCCGACGAAGACGAGTGCCTGGGCACCGGCAAAACCGACTATTCCGCCCAGGTCGATGTCGCCAAGGCCTTCGGCCGGGTAACCGGATTCGCCACCCTGGGCTGGAAAAAATTCGGCGACCCGTCGGGCTCTGACTTCGACGACCCGATATTCGCCGGCCTCGGCCTCGCCATGCCCGTGTTTGCGCGCACCACGGCGGGGGTGTCCTACGACTGGCGGCAGAAGGTCGTTTCCACGGGCGACGAGATCAAGGAACTGACCCTCTTTCTCACCCATAAGCTCAATCAGAACTGGAAGTTTCAGTTATATGCCGTCAAGGGGTTTTCCGATGCCAGCCCCGATGGCGAGGCTGGACTGGTGTTCAGCCACACCTACTGATACCTGCCTTTTTCCCCGCTTTGATGGGTACGTCGCCTTGACCCAGGCCACCGCCTGCCTCGGATCTGATGTTCGGTCGTTGACACTCGGACTGACAGGTCTAATCTAAAGATGTGGGAATATTTCCCACGTCCAAATGCTGACTGGCTCTGAAGGATCGTTCGGAAAGCGCAGTTGCTCGTTGTTGCTGCAGATTAATGGCCATGCCGGTTGGCTGGCCGCTCCAATGGGCGGCCGGGAACTCATTGGACTTTGCGCTCGATTCGGAGATGACGGCGCAACTCCAAGCGGAGGTGCATTATGCTGCTCAAGAAATGTTTGCTGGCTCTGGCGATTGGCGGGGTCCTGTCGGCTTCGACTGTCCTGGTGCCTGATTACATCGGTAGCTTCTCCAGCGTGTATGCCAAGGATGGTGGCAGCGGTGGTGGGGGCGGAGGCGGTGGTGGTCACGGCGGAGGCGGTGGCTCCGGAGGTGGAGGTCACGGTGGTGGCGGAGGCTCCGGAGGTTCAGGAGGCGGTCACGGTGGTGACGGAGGTGGTCACGGTGGCGGCGGTGGCTCCGGCAGCGGAGGTTCTGGAGGCGGTCACGGTGGTGGCGGCGGTGGCTCCGGCAGTGGAGGCTCCGGAGGCGGTGGCCATGGTGGTGACGGCGGTGGCGGTCATGGTGCAGCAGGCCATGGTGGTGACGGTCGCGGCAATGCCGACCATGGTGGCATGGCCGGTAACAGGGGCCCGGGCAATGCGCGCGACAACGACGATGACCATGGCGGAATGGTCGGGAACAGAGGCCCGGGCAATGCGCGTAACCACGACGCTCGCGACAATGACGATGACAACGACGCGGATAACGCCGCCGATGCAGCCAGGGAAGCTGCTGAAAACGCTAATGATGCAGCCAGAGAAGCCGCAGAAGACGCTAATGAGGCAGCCAGGGAAGCCGCAGAAAATGCTAACGATGCAGCCAGGGAAGCCGCAGAAGACGCCAGGGACGCTGCCAGGGAAGCCGCGGAAGACAGAGGCGCTGCAAGAAATGACGCTGATATAGCCAGAGACGCGGCCAAGGCTGATGCAGATGCAGCCCGGGACGCCGCCAGAGCTGAGGCGGATGCAGCCAGAGATGCCGCCAGAGCCAAGGCGGATGCTGCCAGGGACGCTGCAAGAGCGGCTGGCGTACCGGATAAAGATGCAAATGCAGCCAGAGATGCCGCGAGAGCTGCGGCGGATGCCGCCAGGGACGCCGCGAGGGCTGCCGCAGACGATGCCAGGGACGCCGCCAAGGCAGACGCCGATGCAGCCAGAAACGCCGCGAAAGCTGACGCGAAGGCAGCCAAAGAGGCTGCCAAAGCTGACGCGAAGGCCGCCAGAGAGGATGCGGATGACGCACCGGATGCCGTAGACGCGCCGGATATCGACGTGGTTGAGGTTGAGCACTAGGCCAGCGCGCGACGCGCAGGCGTACCCATGAAAAACGTCCCGGGAGTTTAGAGGACGTAGCGAAAAAAAGTCGCAAACCCCAAGCAGTTTCGGGGTTTGCGACTTCTTTTTTTGCCATCGTGTTGCGCGGTTCGAAATGTCAGAGCAATCAATTCCAGCCTGTCAGACCGCGCACGCGCTACACAGATCAGCCGTTGGTGCGATCGCTTGCCTTGGCCTTGCTTTGCGCTACCGCGGCTTCAGCCTTTTGTTTCTGCGCAACGTGGAAGGCTTCCATCGAGACTTTGCGGGCCGATTCCATGCGATTGAAAGTCTTGTCACCACCCCCTGTGGCCATGGCCAGGGAAGAAGCGGTCAGAGCAGCGATGACGAAGAGAGCTTTCATGGATTTCATTTGGGTTTCCTCAAGTAAGAAAGTGAGATTCAGTAAAGGGTTAACAGCACAATTCATTGGCCAAAGCTGAACTTGCCTGGCATTACCAGCCAGCCAGGGCGGCGTTTTTGTTGTCCCAGGAGTCTTGCTCCATACGGCCTTGAGCGTTTTTGTTCTTTGCCCAGGCGGTGAGCAGCACCATCGTTGCAAAGCCACCGACGATGAGAACCGGATAGGCTGCCAGCAACTCGACCAGCGAGTATTTCCAGGCCAGCGGGCGACCGACACCGAGCATGGCGGCATAGAACCACGACACGGCAGAGAAGGCGCCGGAGAACAGTGCCAGCATGCTCAGGCTGAAGGAGAGGTTGAGAAGCGAACCGGCTTTTTTCAGGGCCGGCAATACAGCGCTGTGCAACAGGAAGCCGTTAAAGGTCAACAGCACAACGATGCCGATTTTGGCTTGCAACTTTGGATTGAGGAAATATTCCATTCCCTTGCCGGCATAATCGATCCCGATAATAGCAATGCCCGTAATCCAGAGTACAACAAGTGCATGGGATACGGTTTTTTGCAGGCTGTCCATGTGCGCGTCATCATGGTGACCCGACACATCCCCTTTCAGGAGTTGCTTGACCATTGCAATGTCACTGGTCAACACCAGCCCGATTGCCACACAACAGGCGATAAGATGAAAATAAACAACGCCCAGGCGTACATATTCCGCGGCTGGCGAAGTAAGAAAACCAAGCTCCATGACGACCTCTTTGTACTAATAGTGGATCAACTTGACTTCAGCACGGCTTAGTTGGTTTTTTCCGTTGCTGACCGCAGTCAGGATCCAGCAATTTCTATTATTTAATCTTGCGGCATTACGCTGCGAAGAAAAAAGCGAGTTTCTCGAATGAACTTTTATTCATTCGACAAGTTCCATTTTCAGGTAACAAAAACCTCATTCGCACTTGGCGCATTGGTGAGGTTTAACTTCCGCTTCTGGGGGGGTAGGTGAGGCTCGCAGCCCGTGTCACCTGCTGCGTAGTCTGAACGAAAAAATCCGAATCCGTTCATTTTTTGATCAGTTTTACTGACCAACGGCAGTCTCCTGATTGGTCGCACATTGCCATTACTGGAGGGCGCAACCAGCACCATGACTGGCTTTCGGCGAATCGGGAGGCCGATGAAAGTCGTTCAAATTTTTTCGTGCTTTTTTCCATATTCCATAGGGAAAATCGGTGGTTATAAGCCAATCAGCCCTCAAAAAAGCCTTGGCCGGGGTAAAAAACCAGGTCAATGAACTCCCGTTTCCCCTCGAAAAAAGCACATTCCGGACAGTCAATTGCGTCGTGCAGTGCGCCTCGCTACTCCGGCAACGCTTACTGGGTATATCGAGAGGCCGCTCACCTGGTATCAAGCAAGTTGATTGGCTGAACTAATACCCAAAGACTTTTATCGTCAGTCCTGACCCAATCAATTTTTATCCGATGAGCATTCGGCCGGGAATCGGGCGATCCAGTGTCTGGCAATCTCTTCGCGCCGGCAGATCCACACCGCGTCGTGGCCTTGCACGTAATCGAGAAAGCGCGCCAGCGCCATCGCACGGCCGGGGTGGCCACTGATCCGTCCATGCAGGCCGACGCTCATCATCTTCGGGTGTTGCGCGCCTTCCTGCCACAGCAGGTCGAACGCATCCTTGAGCAGCCGGAAGAAGTCTTCACCGCAGGCGAAACCATTGGGCAGCAGATAGCGTGCGTCGTTGTTGACCAGTGTGTAGGGGATCACCAGGTGGGCGGGCGAGCCTGGGAGCCAATAGGGCAGGTCGTCGTTATAGGCGTCCGAGCTGTAGAGAAACCCACCTTCCTCACGCAACAGGCGGCGGGTGTTCTGGCTGACCCTGCCTGTGTACCAACCTGCGGGGCGTTTACCGCAGATCTGCTCGATCACGTCGAGGGTGAGGCGGATATGGCGCCGCTCCTGGTCTTCAGGCATGTCGCGATAGTCCAGCCAACGGTAGCCATGCCCGGCAATCTCATGCCCGGCAGCGCAGAGCGCATGGCCAATCGCCGGGGTGAGTTCCAGTGCCCGGCCGACGGCAAAGGCGGTCAGCGGCAAGCCCCGGGCGTTGAACAGCTCCAGAATGCGCCACACCCCTGCGCGTGATCCGTATTCGTACATGCCTTCGACGCTCAGGTCCGGTTCCCCCACACGTGGCGGGCGACCCGGTAGCTCGTGAAGCCAGGCCTCCGATTGTGCATCGCCATTGAGGATGCATGACTCCGCGCCTTCTTCGATGTTGAGTACGAACTGGACCGCGACGCGCGCCCCACCGGGCCATTGCGGATGGGGTGGGCAACCGCCATAACCGACAAGGTCGCGCGCGGACATCAGCCCAGCTCGAAGGTCGTGACGCCGAACACACGTTCGTGCGCGATCGCCGGAGGAGGGCCGAGGTACATGCGTGCGCAGCCGAACACCTCGGTCATGCCCTGTTGGTGCACGAGCGCCATCGCAGCGGGGTTGTTCTCCGGGGCATCGAGAAACAGCGGGCCACCCTGCGCAAATTCCGCCAGGCGCGCGTAGAGGGCATTGGCTGCCAGGGCGTCATCGGCGAACAAGGGGCCGATCTTGCAGCCTTCCCGGCAGCGCCTGACGACGCCATAGCCGCTTAGCCTGCCATCGCGCCGGCAACCCAGGGCCAGCGCACCGGCCTGGGCTATCCACCCACTCAGGAAGATTGCGCGCGGGGCGGGGAAACAGCTGCGGTCGTAATCGACAACCTGATCGAACGGGAAGGTGGCCAACGGGATGATGTCCTGGTCGCCTGTCTGCGAGCTCGACGGGCGTTCGGTGGTCGTGGCAAGAAAACGCATGTTGCGATGGGAGAAGACGAAACCACCCTTGGCGTAGTAGTCCTGCATCGCGAAGACGCCGTCCATGCCGATGCTCGCGCCTGGGCGCAGGCGGGCGAGGAGACGTTCGCGACGTGCGTGCCAGAGGGTATTGCCCAGGCCTTGACCACGGTACTCAGGCCGAACGATGAAAAAACCCATGAAACCGAATTCGCCGCTGTAGGAGGTGATGGCACCGCCGCCGATCAATTCGTCGCCCTGGGTAGCCGCGATAAAGGCGGCAGGGTCCGTAGCCCAGAACAGCTCGGCATCGTGAAAGCCGGGGTTCCAACCCTCACGGGCAGCCCAGTCGACGAGCTCGTCCAGCTCGGGACGGGTCATGTTGCGTATGACCAGCTGGTTCGACACCGCGAAGCTCTCCTCAGTCGCACTCTGAACCCTTTCGGTATAGCTTCAACCCGCGTATTGATCCAGGCTGTCACGTCACCTGCAGGCGTTCACAGGGGCGCTTTCAAAAAGCGCTGTTCATGATCAGGATCAGGCAACAGGCAGGTGTCGTATTTGCCGAAAAGCCGATAACGATTGAGCGCAATGCGATCGTACGCCCAATCCAGAACCTTGCGAGGGAAGATGCGCAGCAGGTTCACGGGGCGCCAGCGTGCGGGCAACCGGGCAAAGATTTCGAAAAATGCTTGTGAACGCACCCAGTAGTGTCGGCCGCGGATCACCGCCATGGTGTCGAATTGATCAATGGGCATACCTGCCCACGCGAGCAGGGCCTGTCCCTCGGGTGACTGAACCGCCGCCAGGCGCAGGTGGCGCTGGCGGTCATGGCGAATCACGAACCTCACCCAGCCATTGCACAGCTTGCAGACACCGTCGAACAAGACCACCGTCTCGCCTGGTTCGAGCAGTGGAGCGGGTGTGGGGCGGATTTGCGAGGCTGGCATGAGCGTGGGTCCAAGGGCGCCTGACAGTCCCTGATCATAACCGCGTGCCAGCGTTGAAAGTCGGCAGTTGGTCGATTGATTACGGTGCGACAGATCAACCTGTAGGAGCGAGCAAGCTCGCGATGGACGTCAACGATAACGCGGGCATTCAGGCAGCACGCGTTATCGTTGACGTCCATCGCGACGGTGCGACGATTCGACATGCTCGCTCCTGCAGGGGACCGCTATCTGGTGCCGCTTCGCCGCCCAGACGACTCCACCCACCAACAGCACGATTGACGTCACCTCCATCAAGCCAGGCACCCGCTGGCTGAACAGAAAACCGTAGACACAGGCAAACAGCGTTTCGAACACGATCATCTGGCCGCTCAACGATGTGGCCATGCGACGCGAGCAGGCGTTCCACAGCCCATTGGCAACCCATGATCCACAGAGTGCCAGGAACAGGCAGACCCACAGCAGAGCCATCCAGCGGCTGTTTTCAAGCTGGGCGGGTACCAGGTTCGGGAACAGCATCAAGGCAGCGATGCCGAACACGACCGCCACGACACCCGTCACGATGCCCAGTAGTGTCGACCATTCGCTACTGTTGAAATGGCTTTGTTTGAGATAACGGGCATTGTGGGTCGCGTACCACGACCAACAGACCACACCGCTGATCCCGCAGGCCAGGCCCAGCAACTGGGAAAACAGCGAGGTGTTCGCCGCCTGCGCGCCTGAGTGTTCCAGGCTGACCGATACGATGCCCAGGAATACCAGCAACAGGGGCAGCTTGAGCTTTGTCAGGGGCAGGGATCCGGCGTCGCCACGCCCCAGGAAGGTAATGGCAACCGGCATCATGCCGTTGATAAGGGCGGCGGCCGTCACCCCGCTCAGTTGTACGGAAGCGCCCAGCAGCGCGTAGTTCAGGATGTTCCCGGTGAATGAAAGGCGAAGCAGCATCAAGGCATCGCGACGCGTCAACTGAGAGAGCAGGCGTGATGCAATCGGTAACGCCACGAGGAGCGAAATCAGCCCGTACAGCGCAAACCGCACACTGCTGATCAGCACGGCATTGAATTCCGGCAGCAACGATGGGGCGAGAATCACCCCTCCCCAGATGGCACCCGCCAAAATCGCAAATACAATCCCACTGTTCATCATCTCGGCTCTGACAGGCTGTTTAGCGGCATTCTAGCCATGGTATACAAGCGCCACCTGCGATAAATAGTTGGCCACCCATTCCGCTGCGGAATATCGGGTCGCAATCACCCCCTCAGGAGAACCCACATTAACCGTTACCTGCGTACCTTGCCCCCATTGGAAACCCTGATCACATTCGAGGCCGTGGGACGACATGCCAGTTTCACGGGTGCTGCAGGCGAGCTGTTTCTGACCCAGAGCGCCGTGAGCAAACAGATGCGCCAGCTCGAGGACTGCATGGGCGTCCCGCTCTTCGAGCGCAAACCGAGGGGAGTCAAGTTGACCAGCGCAGGGGATGAACTGCTGATGACAGTCAACGTGCTTCTCTCCACGATGTACCAAAGCGTCACGCGAATTCGCAATGTCCACCAATCCAACGCCGTCTCGGTGCTGGCGACCCATGCCCTGGCCCAGTTCTGGCTGTTCCCGAAACTGATCGAGTTCAACAAGGCCTATCCCGATATCGCCGTGCACGTTCACGCGATCAACGAATTCGATGAGGCCAGCCTCAATGATTTCGACGTGGGCATTCTCTATGGTTCTGGCGAATGGCCCTCACTGGACAGCGATTTCCTGCTGCCGGAAATCGTCTATGCCGTGGCTCATCCTTCGTTGGATGTTTCGGGGATCAAGACCCTGGAGCAATTGGCGCAGGCCAACCTGGTGCAGATCGACACGTGCGCCTGGCAGTGTCTGGACTGGCATCAATGGTTTGGCCACTTTGGCATCGACTACACACCGCGGGACAAGGCCCCGGTCTTCAACCAGCTGACATTGGCTTATCGGGCCGTTCAGCAAGGCATGGGCATCGGCCTGGCCTGGACGTTCATGGCTGACGAAGCGCTGGCCAAGGGAGAATTGCAGCGGGTTGCGCCTTTCGAGTGCGTGACGGGCAAAGGCGAGTTCCTGGTGTCGCTCAAGCATCGCAAGCGTTCCGCCGCTGCCGAGATATTTCGGCAGTGGCTCCTGGGATCTATGGGCGACTGACCTGCCAATGCGTCATCGACCCAAAGCCGACTGGAATGAGAGGCGGCTTTGGGTTTGCGTTTGATAGACGACGTCAGCCTTTACCTCCGCTGACACCGCCGCTACCGCTACCGCTGCTGTCTCCCTGGTTATTGTTGACCTTGACCTGTGGCCCGACGCCGTCTCCCGTACGGAATGTCGGCAGCGCAACCGAGTTGACGAATTTCACGCCGTCCCAGCTGGGCAATGGCGTGGGCATCAACTGGAACTGACCCGGGTGCTCGGAGTCCCAGCGCAGCAGCATCGCCGTGTCCTCATGCTGAGTGTTGTGGCAGTGCTCCATGTAGGTCCCGGCAAACTCACGGATGTGGATGGCCATTTCGACATTGTCTCGGCTGTCAGGATCGGGGCCTATACGGTACATATCTTTGCGTGCCCCTTTTTCCCATTCTGGTGGCGTCCTGCCACCTCGACTGAGAATGACCCCTTCCTCGAAGTGCACATGCACCGGGTGATCCCAGCCATTGCCGCCGTTCTGGATCTTCCAGATTTCCAGCGTGCCTTCACCTTTGAACCCTGCCGGTGTCGGACCGGTGGCCAGTTGTGGCGCGGCTGAAATCCGCCGCGGGTCCATGTTGAAGCCTGGGCCGCCATCGGTCTTGATCGTCCAGGGCTTCTCATCGGTGCCGTCGGAACGACCAAAGATAAAGGTGCGGTGCCGCGCCTGGGCAAACCGGGCGATATCGGCAGGGTCATCACGGTGCATGGGCAGCGGGATCATGAACTTGCCCGCGGGCTTGCCAGGCTTGGCGGGCTCGAAGTCGACCGGATTCATGCTGACATCCTGACCGGTGTAGGGCTTGACGTTCAGCTGCAGGAACAGGCCCACGCCCGGGTCTCCATTGACCCACTGTGGCCCGTGGCTGGTTTGCCTGACCACGGGCCGATACTGCTCGGACAGAATATCGGCCAATGGAATGTCGCGTTGGGGACGCCTGCCGTTTTCATGCTCCTCGATGTTGACGAAGTAAATCTTGTCGCCTGGCTTGATGCCGTTTTTCGCGAAATCGATGACGATGTCATAGCGTTCGGCAATGCCCTGCATTGGCAGAATGGCATTGTTGTCCTGATTGTCGCCATCGCCATTCAGATCCAGGGTCCCGTCGAACGGCACCGCGTGCTCCATGAGGTTGCCGTCGTTGGCAATCATGTGGAACGGCACCCGGTTATAGGAAACCCCGGAGTTTTTCGGGCCGGGAAACTCGCCACCATTACCATTGACCTGACGCACCACCGCCAGTTTGAAGTAGCGGGAAACCGCGCCGTTGAGAATGCGGAAACGGTAACGGCGGGCACGTACGTCCAGGAACGGCTTGTACTCCCAGTTGGTCAGCACCTGGTCACCGAGAAAGCCGTCGGTGTTGAAGGGGTTGAACCACAACTGGCCGGTCTGGTCCCAGGCCTTGTCGGCGATCGTCAGGTTGACGTCATAGTCGCGGTTACCCCACCCCAGCGCCGAACCACTGGCCACGCGCAGGTTGACCCCGTCGTCGACCGCCTCGTTGCCGCGGTCCACGGCGCTGTAGTAGTTCATCATCGTCGCATTGCCCTTGTAGACATTCTGCGCGGTGAAATCGAGCATGTGGTCGTGGAACCAGTGGGTGCTCATGGTTTCGCGCCAGTCGCCACGGATCTTGATGGTGCCGTTGTTGCACGTCTTGAGGCCCGGATTGGCATCGTTGACGAAAATGCTTTCACCAGGGTCGCACGGGAACGCCGCGCGCGGGTCCAGAGCGCTGGTGTTGATGCTGTCATAGCCGGCCAACTGGATCGGCCAGCGATAGTCGTAGAACTGGCCCGGGAAGAAGAACGCGTTGGTAAAACCGTCGCTTTCCGCGGGCGAGTGGCCGTTATGTTCATGGGTGGTGAGGGTGTGCAGGCCAAAGCCCCGGTTGGCCGATGGGTCAATGGGCAAGGCATCGTAATGACGCATCAACATCGCTTGGCCATAGCGCACTTGAAGCAGTTTGGGCGGAAAGGTGCCGTCGAATGTCCACAACGCATTGTGGTCCTGGACAGGCATGTTGGGGTGAAACTGCACCTGAATGCCCTTGGTGGTGCCCTCGTTGGCCGGGTTGCCGTTGGTGTTGTGATAAAGCCCGCCCGGGGCAAATTCCCCCACGGCGTAGTTATGCCGTTGCATGTGATCACGCAAGCCGCTGTTGACGTGCGCGCCCGCTTGCACCGTCTTGAAGGCGTTGCGCGGGAAAAACTCATTGAAACGCTGGTGCGACCAGCCTTTTCCCGGTGGCCGGCCTTCCGCGGGCGAATCGACTCGGCGATTGAGGAAATCCTCGATCTGCGCCTTCCAGGGGTTGCGGTCCAGTACATTGGAGAATTCTGTCGGGAAGGGCGTCAATGCCGGCTGCCTGAGAAAGGCATCCAGTGCATCTGGCGACGGACCGCTACGCGCCACGTTCAAAGGATCTTGCGCCGGTGCGGGGCCTACCGTCGGAACCGGAAACGGAACGGGTGATGGCGGGTCGGTCGCGTCCAGTCTGTTCGAGCCGAACTCTTCGAAAAGCTCGAGCTTCTGGGTGAACGGTTGAGCCCCGAACAGTGGGCTGGCATTACCGTTGGTGGGGATGTTGAAGCTGGTTTGCAGATTGGGTGGCAGCACATTGTCGACCAGCGGGGTTGTATGATTACCGATCACCCCGTTAGGCAAATCGAAGGCGCCGACATTGGCCGGGGGCAGCTTGAGCAGGTCCCTCAATGCGGCATTGGGATCGGCGGGCGGATTGGTGAACGCCGATGGGTCGGTAGGCGGCGGTGGATCGGTGTTGTCGAGGGGGACTGCCCGGGCCTGGGACAAGCCCAGCCCCAACATGATCGCGGCAGCAGAGATACTCAGCGCCAGTCTGGTTTTGGACAAGGAACCAGGTTTCAATCTTCCTGTATCCAGTTTCATCGCAAACACCTCTGGCAGGTTCGGCGGGGCGAGTGGCAATACGTGGGCAACGAGCCACTGCTTCCAGCCCGGCTGGCGAAACGTTTGATTGATTTCGTGCCGGGATGCGGGCGATGCATATTTCCTGCCGAAAGTGACAGGAGGTGGCTAATGGCTCTACGCCATGTTTCCCTTGTCAGTTGGCTTCAGGCAGACGCAGGAGAAGCCAGGATGAAAGCCTCGATGTCGGGGAATATCCCCCAATACAGGGGGCGATTTGGGGCAACGAGGAGTGGCCATCTTTAAAGGTTTCGATGGCCGATTACAGGCTGTCGTGGCCGGCAGACAAAACCGCAACGCATCACTTTTTCGCCGGTTTACCGCTGGCAGGGATATGCAGGTACGACATCACGCTTTCAGTCAGTTCGGTCGCCAGTTTGACCGCCTCTTTGTTGCGCGCCATCACACCGGCGACCAGGCCTTCGATCAGGGCCAGCATGGCGATGTTGGAACTGGTCAGCACCGGGTGATCGCAAGGCGCGAACAGTGTGTGCTCGGCAATGCCGGTGAGCGGCGAGGCGGGTGAGTCGGTAATCGCCAGCACCGATGCGCCGCGCTCATTGGCGAAGCGAGCCAGTTGCAGGGTGTCGAGGGAGTAGCGGGGCAGGGAGATTGCCAGCAGCACGTCTCGATCGGTGATCGCGGCCAGTCGATACGCGGCATTTTCGTTGCCGCCCTCCATGCTGATGGCCGTGGCGTCCGCACAGAAAGGCATCAGGGTCGAGGCGGCGAGGCCGGCGAAGTAGACACTGTTGCCAAAGCCCAGGATGTAGATTTTGCGCGCTTCGGTCAGGCGAGTGACGAAGGCTTCGAAGGTGTCGGCGTGGTTGTTGGTCGTTGCCGTGGCCAGGTTGCTGCTGGCGCTCTGGAGTTGCTCATGCAGGCCAAACGCGCCGCCCGGGCGATGGGCAAGCTCGTTGCGCAGTTTGTCCACCGGCGAGACCATCTGCTGCAACGTTGCGACCAGCTCGGCCTTCATGCCGCTGTAGCCACCGAGGTCCAGCGCTTTGGCCAGGCGGTTGACGGCGGCAGGTGAGGTCAATGTTTCGAGGGCCATCTCTTCGATGGTCAGCGTCGCGGCCTTGAGCGGATGACGCAAGATAAAGTCCGCCACCTTGCGCAGTGACGGCGGCAGTTCGGAAACGATTTCCGTGAGTTTGCGCATGACCGGCGCGGCATAGACGGTGGTGTCTTTCGATGGGGTGGGCATATCCGGCTCAACGGTTCCTGAAGGTGAGGGCAGGGCTGTGCCTGATGCCCTGACAAGGTTGGCTGGAGTGTATCCGAAGCCAACCTGTCAGGGCAGCGCCGAGCAGTGGACGGGGAGCGGCGGTGTTACTTCAAGCTCCCGGCCAGAAACTGCTGGAGGCGTTCGGACTGCGGGTTGACCAGCACCTCGCGCGGGTCGCCGCGCTCCTGGACAACGCCTTTGTGCAGGAACACCAGTTGGTTGGACACTTCGCGGGCAAAGCCCATTTCGTGAGTCACCACCACCATGGTGCGACCTTCCTGTGCCAGGTCCTGCATGACTTTAAGCACTTCACCGACCAGTTCGGGGTCGAGCGCGGATGTCGGCTCATCGAACAGCATCACTTGCGGCTCCATCGCCAATGCGCGGGCAATGGCCACGCGCTGCTGCTCGCCACCGGACATATGCGCCGGCCAGGCGTTCATGCGGTGTGCCACACCGACTTTGTTCAGATAGTGCTCGGCCTTTTCCCGTGCCACTTTCTTGCACAGGCCCAGCACATGCACCGGCGCTTCCATGACGTTTTCCAGGGCGCTCATGTGCGACCAGAGGTTGAAGTGTTGAAACACCATCGACAGTTGCGAGCGCATGCGTTGCAACTGCCTGGGTTCGGCGGCCTTCAGCCCGCCAGCCTTGTTGGCCACCAGCTTGAGCGGTTCGCCATTGAGCACGATGTTGCCTGCATTGGGTTGCTCCAGCAGGTTGATGCAGCGCAAGAACGTGCTTTTGCCAGAGCCGCTGGAACCGATGATGCTGATCACGTCACCGGCCTGTGCCTGCAGGGACACGCCCTTGAGCACCTGGTGCGCGCCGTAACTTTTATGCAGGTCCTGAACTTCAAGTTTGTACATGGTTTGAACTCTCTGGAATCAGTCGCTGAGCAAGCGACCCTGGCGAATGGGGGTGGAGCCGGCGACCTTGGCCAGCCACAATCCAGGCTGGGCAAAGCGCAGCCGTTCGCGGGCATAGAGAATGCCGTCGGTGCTGGCGCGCACCACGCTATGGCGGTCGGTCAGCGGGTCGATGACCTCGAACAGCGGATCGCCGACCTTGACCTGGGCGCCCAGCGGTTGCAGAAAACTCACCACGCCCGGATGGGGCGCACAGGCGTACTGCGCGCCAGCGAATGGCATGGCCTGGCAATGGCTCGGCGGTGCCGCTGGCCAGTCACCGCTGATCAGGCCCTGGTCGGCGAGATAGCCGAGAATGGCTTGGGCGCTGTCGGCGCATTGCTCGCGCTCGGTGTCCGCCATGCCCCGCAATTCGATGGTGGTGGCCGTGCAGGCCAGGGGAATATTGGCTTCGGGAAACAGTTCGGCCAGGCGTAGCCATGCGATGGCACAGGCTTCGTCGAAGGCGCTGCCGCCCGCATCTTCGGCCAGCAGCGTGACCCCGGCACCGAGGCGAGCGGCCAGCGACTGCAAGCGTGGCCAGTGCTGCGGCATCGCATACAACAGCATGATCGATTCGAAATCGCAGTGCAGGTCCAGCACCACATCGGCGTCACAGGCATGTTGCAGCAACAGGCGGCGCAGGCCGTCGAGTTCCGAGTCTGGCGCTGGCATGGCGGCAAGGGCTTCGCCCATGGCGCGGCGGATGAGTGCGATGTTGGCGTCGGCATCGTCTGTCAGTCGGCCTTCGAGCAGCGGTGCAACCGCATCGGCCAACACCGGAAAGTCGCGATTGAAGTTCTTGCCGCTGGAAAACTCGAAGCGCCCTTGATGGGTCGCCTGGAACATCTGGGCGATACCGATCGGATTGGCCATTGGCACCAACTCGATCACCCCGGTCAGGCGGCCTTGTGCTTCCAGTTCCAGAAGGCGGCGCTTGAGTTCGACGGCGACGCGCATCCCCGGCAACTCATCGGCATGCAGGGACGCCTGGATGTAGGCCTTGCGTGGCCCGCTGCCAAAACGAAACAGCGACAGTGTCCGTTCGGTGCCCGAGGCACTCCACGGCAACAGATATTGAATGTGCTCCATGGCAGCTCCTTAGTGCTTGCGCGGTGCCAGGTACGCCAGCCAGCGGCGCTCGGCCAGCTTGAACAGACGCACCAGAATGAAGGTCAGGGCGAGGTAGATAAGCCCGGCGGTGATGAACGCCTCGAATGGCAGGTAGAACCGTGAACTGATCGTGCGTGCGGCCCCGGTGATGTCGACGAGGGTGACGATGGAAGCCAGGCTGGTGGTTTGCAGCATCATCAGCACTTCGTTGCTGTACTGCGGCAATGCCCGGCGCAAGGCCGACGGAAGGAGAATGCGGCGGTACAGGGTCAGGCGTGACATGCCCATGGCCCTGGCCGCTTCGATCTCGCCAGGGTGGGTGGATTTCAGACTGCCGGCCAGCAGTTCCGCGCTATAGGCACTGGTGTTGATCGCGAACGCCAGGCAGGCGCAAAAGGTGGCGCTGGAGAGGTAAGGCCAGAGCATGCTTTGGCGCACGGCTTCGAACTGCGCCAGGCCGTAGTAGATCAGGAACAATTGCACCAGCATCGGCGTGCCGCGAATCACGTAGGTATAGAGCCAGGCCGGGAAGTTGATCAGCGGCGAGCGCGACACCCGCATCAGCGCCAGGGGAATCGCCAATACCAGGCCCAGGGCCAGGGAAATGAGCAGGACTTTGAGGGTCAACAAGGCGCCATTGAAGTACAGCGGCAGGTTTTCCCAGATCAGGTTGTAGTCGAGAATCATCGGTGCTTCCCCTCACAATTCGGCGGCTTTGATGCCGACCGACCAGTGTTTTTCCAGATAGCGCAGCACCAGCAAGGACAGGCTGGTGAGCATCAGGTACAGCGCCGCCACCGTGAGGAAAAACGTGAATGGTTCGTGTGTGGCATCCGCTGCGTTCTTGGCTTTGAACATCATGTCTTGCAGGCCGATCACCGAGATCAGCGCGGTGGATTTGGTCAGCACCAGCCAATTGTTGGTGAACCCGGGAATGGCGAAACGAATCATCTGTGGCACCAGAATTCGCCAGAACACCTGCGCACCGCCCATGCCATAGGCCACGCCAGCTTCGGCCTGGCCCTTGGGGATCGCCATGAAGGCGCCGCGAAAGGTTTCCGAGAGATAGGCGCCAAAAATGAAGCCCATGGTGCAGACGCCGGCGATGAAGGGATTGATGTCTATGTAGCGGGTGTAACCGAGTGCCAGGGCAATGCGGTTCACCAGGTCCTGGCCGCCGTAGAAGATCAGCAGGATCAACACTAGGTCGGGAATGCCGCGAATCAGGGTGGTGTAGCTTTCCCCGAGCATGGCCAGCCATTTGAGCGGCGACAAGCGAAAGGCCGCGCCGATCAGGCCCAGGGTAATCGCCAGGGACATGGAGGTCAGCGCCAGGTTTATGGTCAGCCAGGCGCCATCGAGAATGCTCGATCCGTAGCCGTGGAGCATGATGAAGTTCCTCAAGCGAGCGCCGCGAGGCGCGCAAGACAAGCCCCGGGTGACGCCGGCACGGGCCGACGTCGGGGCTGGGGTCAACGGGCAGGGTTAAGGCTTACTCGCCGTAGATATCGAACGCGAAGTACCTGGCCATCACTTGCTGGTACTTGCCGTTGGCGCGAATGGCGTCGATCGCGGCACTCAGGCGCGCAACGTTGGCACTGTCGCCTTTGCGCACGGCGATCCCGGCGCCCCGGCCGAAGTATTTCGGGTCGTTGATGTCTGGCCCTGTCAGTGCGAAGCCCTGGCCAGCCGGTGTCTTGATGAAGCTCTCGTCGGTGTTGACGATGTCGGCGAGGGTGGCGTCCAGACGACCCGAGGCCAGGTCGAGGAACGCCTCATTCTGCGAGCCGTAACGCACCACGACGACACCGGCTTTTTCCAGTTGCTCGGTGGCAAAGCGATCGTAGGTCGAGGAGCGTTGCACGCCGAGTTTCTTGCCCTTGAGGTCCACCGCAGGGTCATTGATCACGCTGCCGGCCTTCATCGCGAACTTGCCCGGTGTGTGGTAGTACTTTTTGCTGAAGTCCACGGACTTCATCCGGTCTTCGGTGATGGACATCGACGACAGCACGGCATCGATCTTGCGCACCTTGAGCGACGGGATCATGCCGTCGAACTCCTGAATGACCCACTCGCACTTGACCTTCATTTCTTCGCACAAGGCGTTGCCGATGTCGTAATCGAAACCGCTGACGTTGCCCTCGGGTGTCTTGAAGGAGAAGGGCGGGTAGGCGGCTTCGATACCGATACGCAGGCTGTCTTCGTCGGCGTGTGCCAGAAAGCTGAAAGCGCACAGCGCCAGAGCACCTAGAAGTTCTGTCTTGTTCATGTTGTTGACTCCCTGGAGGGCGTTGGAGGGGAACGGCTGCCCGCCATCCGGGTTGGCGCGGTGGATCACTCCTGTGATCGGCGGGACTATAAATGACACAACAAAAATCAATAATCAAGATAACTGAAAAAAAACATATCAGTCCCGGGCGTGACAAAGCGCACCAATGGTGTGGGCATTAGCGAGCGGTTTTGTGGGGGGGCGTAAGGCTGTTCAACTGTAGGAGCGAGCATGCTCGCGATGGTCGTCAACGATAACGCGGGGCATCAGGTTACCCCGTGTCGTTCAGGCGACCATCGCGAGCATGCTCGCTCCTACAGGGGGTATCAGTGGCTGGAGCGAATGGCGCCGCCATCGATCAACAGGTTCTGTCCGGTCAGGTAGCCGGCATGGCTGCTGCAAACGAAGGCACACAGCGCACCGAATTCCTCGGGCGTGCCGAAGCGCCTGGCGGGGATTTCGCGACGGCATTCCTCAAGGAACGCCTCACCGTCTTGCCCCGACTCCTGGGCGGCGGCGATCAGGTTGTCACGCAGTCGATCGGTGTCGAACGAGCCCGGCTGCAGGTTGTTGATCGTCACATTGCGGTTGGCGATGTTGTCTTGCCGGGCAAGCCCGGCGATGAACCCCGTCAGGCCACTGCGGGCGCCATTGGACAGGCCCAGGCTTTCGATAGGGGACTTCACGGCACTGGACGTGATGTTGATGATCCGGCCAAAACCCCGTGCCGCCATGCCGTCTACCGTTGCCTTGATCAATTCGATGGGGGTCAGCATGTTGGCGTCCAGCGCCTTGAGCCAGGCATCGCGATTCCATTCGCGAAAATCCCCGGGGGGAGGGCCTCCGGCGTTATTGATCAGGATATCGAAATGCTCATGGGCCTTGAGCGCTGCCGTTCGCCCCTCGGGCGTGGAAATGTCTCCGGCCACGGCGATGACCGTCACTTCAGGGTTTATCGCCCTGAGTTGACGGGCCGTTTCATTGAGCGTGTGTTCGCCCCGTGCGGTGATCACCACGTTCACGCCTTCGCGTACGAGTGCCTGTGCGCAGGCTTTGCCCAGGCCTTTGCTGGCGGCGCACACCAGCGCCCAGCGTCCTGCAATTCCAAGATTCACGCGTGTGTTCCTGACAGAAAGAAACCCAGGGAAAGTCGTTGCCCGGTCATGCGTGATCCACCGCTGCGGACAGGTTTGGCGATCGGGCTTCGATACCCATGAAGCGCCGCACCCGTTCTCCTACGGCATCGCAGCGTATGGTTTCAGGTGCGGCATCGAGTTGAATATTGCCGTTTTCCATGAAGATCACCCGATCGGAGATCGACATGGCGAAGTCCATTTCGTGGGTCACGATCAGCATGGTCATGCCTTCCTTCGCGAGGTCGCGAATCACGTTGAGCACGTCATTGACCAGTTCCGGGTCGAGGGCCGAAGTCGGCTCGTCGAACAGCATGATCTGCGGTTCCATCGCCAGGGCACGGGCGATCGCCACCCGTTGTTGCTGCCCGCCGGAGAGTTGGTGCGGGTACTTGTGGGCATGGGCCAGCAGGCCGACCTTGTCCAGCAGCGCATAGGCACGATGTTCACTCAGCTCGCCCGGCTGGCCGTGGTAACGCGGCGCCAGCGTGACGTTGTCGAGAATGGTGCGGTGCGGGAACAGGTTGAAGTTCTGGAACACCATGCCGATGTGCCGTACGCCTTTGCGCAGGCGGGAGCTGTTGGGTTTGTCCGACGCCTCGATGAATTTTTCGCCGAACAACAGAATGTCGCCGGTATCGATGCTTTCCAGTCCGTTGACCGTGCGGATCAGCGAAGTCTTGCCGGAGCCGGATGGCCCGATGATCGAGACCACCTGGCCGTAATCGACATTCAGGTCGATACCCAGCAGCACCTTGTGCGTGCCATAGCTCTTCTGGATGTTGTTCAGTTGCAGGATGGGCGTTGTGTTGTTGCAGGCGGCCTTGCGCGCCGTGTCGGGCAACGCTTCGGCGCTGGCCTTGAACCTGGCGATGGTGGCGGCGTCGAGTGTGTGCGGCTTGCGGAAGTTCAGGTCCAGGTAGCGCTCCAGGCGCTGCAGGAAGTAGCCGAACACGGTGACGATCAACACGTAGTAGACGCCTACCGCCGCCAGGGTCTCCATGACCAGGAAGTTGGTGGCATAGAGGCGTTGGCCGACCGTGAGGATTTCAGTCAGGGAGATGACCGAGACCAGCGATGTCAGCTTGACCACCGTGATGTATTCATTGATCAGCGTGGGCAGAGAAATGCGGAACGCCTGGGGGATCACGATCAGGCGTTGCATGCCGAACAGGCCGACACCCAGCGCGCGCCCGGCCTCCCTTTGGCCCTTGGCCACGGAGATCAGGCCGCCACGATGGATTTCCGCCATGTACGCAGCTTCCGTCACCACCAGGGCCAGCAAGCCTGCGTAGAAGGGGTTGGACAGAATCGGTCCGCTGCCGGGAAACAGTTGCGGCAGGTTGTAGACGAACACCACCAGCACCAGCAACGGGATGCTGCGGAAGAACCAGATGTAGACCGCAGCGGGAATGCGCAGCAAGGGCGATTGGGACAGCTTGGCCGTGGCCAGGACAAACCCCAGCAGCATGCCGATGAACCAGGCCAGGGCACTGAGCTGGATCACCGTGACGCAGGCATTCCAGAAGTCCGGCAGGGAGAACAGGGAAAGGAAATACGACCAATCGAATTGCATGGGACACCTCGATCTGCCGCCCCGGTGCAGGGGCGGCAGATAACCAGACTACTGGGACAGGTTCTTAGTTGGCCGTCGGTTCTTCCAAGCCATATTTCTTGAGGATTGCGGCATATTCTCCGCTCTTTTTCGTTTCCTCGAAGGCCTTTTGCACGGCCTGGTAGGTTTGCTCGTTACCTTTCTTGACGAAGATGCCCAGGGTTTGCTGATAGATCGGATGCTCGGTGGTGATCACGACCCGGCCGTTGGTCTTTTCCGCGATCATTTTTGCCGCGCCGGCGATTTCGACCTGGGCCTGGATGTTTTTGGACAGCAGGGCCTGGGTCACTTCAGGGGCCGAAGGGTACTCGCTGACGGTGATGGCGCCTTTGTTGTTCGGCACGCAGTATTCGTCGGACAGCTTCCTGAATTCCTTGACCCAGGTCGTGCCCTGTTCCAGGCCCAGCTTCAAGCCACACAGGTCTTCAGGCTTCTTCGCATTGATCTCGCTGCCGTTGGGCACCATGACCGCGGCGCCGGTGTTGGCGTAGGCGATGGTCTGGGCTTGAGTCTGGCGCTCCGGCGTGATGTACATGCCGGAAATGACTGCGTCGTACTTGCCGGAGTTCAGGCCCAGGATCAGGCTCGGGAACTTGGTGTCGACGAACTCGACATTGGCGTTCATGTGTTTGGCCAGCGCCGTTGCCAGCTCGGGGTCCGAGCCCACTACATTCTTGTCCTTGTCGTAGGATTCGAAAGGCGGGTAGGTGATTTCCATGCCGACCTTGAACGTGTCTGTCGCGGCCATGCTCATCGAGGCAGCGAACATGCCGGCTGCCAATACGGCCAGGCTCACCAGGTTTTTCTTGTTGTTTTTCATTTTTCCGACTCCGGCGTAGGTAGGGGGTTGGCTGAAAACTTCAATCAGGACGGTTGCGCCTGATTTTTCAAATGTCCGAAACTGGCGGGCTTGCGTGCCTTGCCTGGCAGCTGAACGTCCCCGTTGGCCACCCTCTGGCGCAGATACTGATAGGTCTGCAGCGCCTGGCCATACATGTGTTCGCCGATGGTGATCTCTTCGTAGTCGTTGCCTGCCTCGGCGAAGCCGGGCAGCGGTTTGATCTGGGTGTGATAGTCGCAGGCATAAAACAGCGGGAAGGAATAGCGTTCCTCCTTCACGCTGCGCACCCGGTGCGCGGTGGCAACGAATGCACCTGCGGTCATCACCTCCAGCATGTCGCCGATGTTGACCACAAAGGCATCGGCAATCGGTGGTGCATCGATCCATTGTCCGAGATTGTTCATCACCTCGAGGCCGGGTTTATCGGCCAGGAGGATGGTGAAGCACTCGTAATCAGTATGGGCGCCAAGCCCCGGTGCGTCATGGGCGGCACCGTCGTAGGGGTAGTGGATCAGGCGCAGCTTGGATGGCGGACGGGTGACCAGGCTGTCGAAGTAGTTTTCTTCCAGGCCCAGGGTCAGGGCGAAGCCGCCGAACAGGCGCCGGCCCAGGGCGAAGATCGCTTCATAGTAGGCCTGTACCGACGCCTTGAAGCCTGCCAGTTGCGGCCAGTCGTTGGGCCCCAGCAACGGAGTGTTGGCCAGCACCAGTGGGTCATCGGCCGGGACTTCAAAGCCGACGTCGAAGGCTTCCTTGTGGTCCGGCTTGCCTTTGGAATAGACCTCTTCGCCCTCGGGCACAAAGCCCTTGTGGGTTTGCGACGTGCCGATGTAGTGGCGCATCTTGGTGTCGAGGGGCTGGTCGAAGAAGTCCTTGGCCGCCTTGCGCAGGTTGGCGATCAGTTGCGGGTCGATACCGTGATGGGTGATATAGAGGAACCCGACTTCGCTGGCGGCGCGCCCCAATTGTTCGGCCACGGCCAGGCGGTGTTCCAGTTCAAAACTGAACAGACCGGCGATGTTGATCACCGGGATGCTGTTGAAGTTGGCTTTGTGTGTGTCAGTGCTGGCGCTGTTGTTTTTATTGTCAGGCATGACGCATCGGCTCCCTAAGGATGGCTTGAGTGGTGGAAACGCTCGAAGTGTTCGCGCTCGGTCTGGCCCATCCACACGTTCAATGACCACAGGTCGGCGACCGGGACATTGGTGAAGGGCAAATGATGCAGGTAGCCGTCGGCGCCGAATTCCGGGGTCAGGGTGCTGACCTGATAACCGCGGGCCTGCTGCGAGCGCCAGATGCTTTCCCAGTGCTGCTGATGGAAGGCCAGTTCTTTTGCATACTCGGGTGCCGCCGGGTGCGGAACCTGCGGACCCTGGTCGTAGCCGACCCGGGCCTGGATATGGTGAACCCGCTCGATGAAAGCGCTGAGGTCATCGGCCGGGTCATTCAACAGACGCTCGCAGGTCACGACCCAATGGCTGATGTCACTGGTGAACAACAGATCGGGCAATTGCCGGATCAACTCCAGGGTCACCCAGGGGTTGAACAGCGAACGCGAGCGGTGGGTTTCGAAACTGCAGACCTGGCCGTGCTTGCGCGCCAGATCCAGCGCCTGGCCAAAAAACTCCACTTGTTGCGGCAAGGACCAGCGGTCGTTGCCCGCCAGTACGTTGACGAAGCGTGGACCGAGTTCGGCGGCCCAGGCGAGTTTTTGCTCCAGGTCATTGAGATGCACGGCAGGCGTTGCCGACTGGTCCGGAAGCACGTCGTACGCGGTGAAGACTGTACTGATATAACCCAGGCGATTGGCCTGGAGAAAGGCGCCAAACTCGGCCCGTTCACGGGCGTCCAGTGGCAGGCGTGCCTCCATGCCATCAAAGCCCGCTTGCAGCATCTCCTCGAGTGCCTGAGCCTTGCTGGCGGTGTAACCCCACAGCGTGCGAAAAATTTCCAGCTTCATCGGTGATCCTCAAAAATCCCAGGGCCTACTGCAAAAGCACTTCGACGGTGCCAGCCTGTCGAGGCTGGTTCGCTGTGGAGCCGATGTTAGGCACAGGCCGAGTGACGAAAGAATCCGAAAGTTCAAATGAATACTTCAGACTTTTATCAACGAATAGCTGGCTATCTATCCCGCGTACGAGGATGGATTTTGCTGGCGAATATTTGTCTACGTTGGGTATTAGCGAGGGGTGCCGGTATTACGACATCATTTTGAAGACTGCCAAGCGACATTGCGTTGCGAGGGGGTACGCGGTCCTGCCTTTGTTCTGCTTTTTTGTAGGAGCGGGTGCCCGCTTGCGGCATGCTCGCGATGGACGTCAACGATAACGCGTGCTGCCTGAATGCCCGCGTTGTCCTGGCGTGCATCGCGAGCATGCTCGCTCCTACAGGGAAACGGGTTCAATTGCGATCAAGCTAGCCAGCAGACCGGTCGCTTTGGCCTTGGCTGTTGCCTGCAAGCCACTCGGATTCGAGAAAGGGGAAGGCTCGTCCCGGTCACTCCTGCTGCGCCTGATCGTCCGGCACTTCTTTCCAACTGTCATCCGGGTCGAAGCTTTTCATCGCTTTCGCCAGTTTTTCCCCATCGGGCCCCAGGTCTTTCTCGAACACCTGTCCCTCATGGCTGATCATGAAACTCATCACCCCGGTGTCGTCGTATTTCGCCGGCCAGGCGATCAGTGCAAAGCCCCGGCTCATCTTGTCACCGATGAGGTAGCTGTAGGCGCCACCCGGGGCCGAAGGACCCTGGCCATGCAGGATGCGGAAGCGGTATCCATGCCATTCTTCGTCGGCGACGGCTTTGCCGAACGAAGGCCCCAGCGGGCTGATCTGGTCGCTGTCGTCCTCCACCCAATAGAGTCCGTCGTGCTTGCCGGGGGTGCTGACGATTTTCTGCGCATATTCGAGCGCGCCGTCACCGTCACGATCGACGGACGCGTAGTCCATCTGGGCATCGTGATAGGCCAGCACCGATTGCACGGCGGCCAGTTCATTGCGGCCGATTCGACGGGTGCGGATTTCGGCACTGCCGGCCTTCAAGTCGAAGCGCCAACCGCTGGCGTCTTTCGTCATGGGGATGGGCAGTGTCCAGTTATCCTTGCCAACCGCCAGGATTGCCTTGCGCTCGCTGGCGTTTTCAATGTGATGTTGCTCGCGGTATTGCTGCAAGAACGCATCCACATCTTCGCGCTGTACGCCTTCACGGGGAATGTAGCTGTGCCAGTCGCTGCCCAGCAGCTCGGTCAGGCGGGCCTGGTCGGAGTGATCCGTGCCCAGTGCTTCGACGAAGGCTTCTGCGGCCTTTTCCGGTGTTGGAAAGGCCTCCTGCGCCGTCGCCATGCATGACCACACCAAGCCGGCTGCTATCGCAAGGACCTGTGGGAGCAAGCCCGTCAGTCCCTTCACACGCGGATGATTGTTCAACGGCGGCCCCCCCTTTGACGCGCTGGTGGATTGGACGGCCGGCTGACCTGGTGACCGGCCGATCGCGAGGCGCTTGGGCGTTGGGCGGATGCCTGGCTGGCCCGGCCACGATTGGCCTGCATGTTGGCCTGTGACGGCGAGCGTGCGCCGGCGAACGCATTGTTGCGGGCACTGCCGGCACTGGCAGCGGGCCGTTTATTGGTCGCTTGGCGCGTTTGCGCGGAGCCTTCTCTGCGCTGATTCAACTGGGAGCTCTGGTTTCTGGACTGCAGATTGCCTTCAGCAGCCTGTCTGCGGGGTTGCTGGTTCTCCCGGGTGTTTCTGGCAGTGCCCTGGCCTCTGTCAGCCGCCTTGGGCCTGTCTGCACCGGCCTGCAGCCGGTCGCCGCCTGCGGTTGCGGACTGGAGTTTGCGCGTTTGATCACGGGCTTCGCGGTTGCTGGTGGCTGGTCGCTCGATACCGTGCCTGTCCATTGAGGTGCGGGCATTTTCACGGGCCTGGGCACGTTGGGCATTGTCCCCGCGGTAGGCTTCGCGCTGATTGGCACCGTTGAGTTGCCGGCCGTACTGGGCACGGCTCGCATTGTCCCGATAGGGCACCCCATTGCGGTGCACCGGGTTGTGCTGCCATTTGTTGCTGTTGATCCGGTTGTTTGCATTGATGTTGTTGTAGCGATTGACGTCGATGTCGACGTCGTTGTTGCCCCAGTCACAGTCACCCCACAAGGATCCAATGATCGCCACACCGGCACCAAACGCGAGTCCGGTCATCAGCGCCTGACCAGGGTAATAGGCCGGTGGCGGTGGATAGTACGCGGGCGGCGACGCCGGGTAGGCCCAGGTGCCGTAGGTGGTTGTGGGGTTATAGGTGGGGACGTACACCACCTGCGGATCAGCGGGTTGAATGATGATGGTGGAATTGCTGGCCGGGGCCGCTTCAGGGGCTGGTGCCGCGTTCGTGGTCGCCGGTGCTGAAGGCGCGACATTCTGGATCGTCACGTTCTGATACTGGTTGCTCTCCAGATTGCCGGCTGCCTGTGCCTGGCGACGCAAGCGTTGCGCGCTTTGCATGACATCGTCGGGCTGCGCCAGGAAGGCATCACCCAAGCGTTGGACCCAGACGGGATCCTGTCCCAGCAATACCAGAACCTGCGGGAAGGCGACCAATGCCTGCACGCTCGGATCCCAGGGCTGGTTCGCCACCTGTTTGACCGCATCGTCACCCTTGGCGTCGGGGTGCGCCTTGGACCAAGCGACCGCCTCGCCGACTTCCCCGGGGTAGGTGGTGGCCATCAGCACCTGTGCAAACAGTGGGTCCGGGTAAAGCGCAATGGGCGCCAGCATCTGATCCAGCTGTTCCTCGTTGAACACCGGATCCTTGGCCACCGGGGCGGCTGGCGCTGCCGTGGTCGCGCTGGCCGGAGCGGGGGCTGCGGCGGGTGCCGGTGCGGCGGCGGTACCATCCGAACCCAGTGCCAGGCAGGAAGATCCGCTCAAGAACAGTACAGCCGACAACGCGTAAACTAATGGATTGTGCACATTGCACCCCCCATGGGGTCAGGCAGGCTTGAAGTGAGTGGACCCATCCCTGGCGGTAGAAGCCGACTTTGCAAGCCACAGAGCCCGGCCTCGACACCGCTTCCTAATGGTAGCAGTTGATTTGAAGAGTCAAGGCTGCCTGTAGAATTGAGCGTCGATCACTGGGCGCTGGCATCGCTTTCGTGTTCTTCGGCGAACGCCATGAGTACATCCAGGTCCAGCACATCCAGCTTGATCTGGGCGATGAACGCCGAGAAGGCCAGATTGGCCGCCAGCAGGCGCAGGTCGCTGGCCCAGGCCGGAACGTAGGCAGGTCCCTTGAGCCAGCCGGACTCGAATAGCGGCGCCAGGCGCACGGTGTCCCCCAGGCTGAGGCGCCCGGCAAACAAATGCCCCACCAGTTCCGGCCGGTTATCGCGGATGGCGATGCGCAGCAGGGTGTGAACGCCGAGCAGCCCGGTCAGGTAGGCGGCGTCCTTGGTAAACGCCGAACCACCTCGCAGATCGGCCCCGCGAAACACCCGTTGGGTTGAGCGGAAAGATTCCTCTTGCGACTGCCCGGCCGCCAGAAAACCTTCGAACACCTGGATGAAGTCGGCACCCTCGAGCGCCTGCTGGACGGCCAATACGCGCAGGGCCAGGCGACGCAGGCGGTTGATGTCCATGCTGCCGGTGAACAGTTCGGCCAGGGTGGCAATGCCCTCCTGGGTCTGGGTCGTGCGGGGCGCTCCCAGGCCGAGGCTTGTGAGGTTGGGCTGCCGCGCGCCATTTTGTGCGGTTGCGACATGCACGAAGGCCTCGTGTTGCAACAGCTGATTCTTGTCCAGCTCCGAAAACAGCGCGCTGGCCCGCAGGCGAATGCGGCTCGAGCCGGCGATGGCCTTGGCGGCCAGGTTTGGATCGAGTACGACCGTGATCTGCCCGACGCCGAAGAAGCGGTCCAGTTCCGGTTGAATCCAGGCGGCGAACGCCTTGGCCGGAATCTCGGCCGGGCTGGGTGGAATTCGCGAACCGCCGAGCAGGGCGTCGGTGGTCTTGAGGAAGAATCGCGCCGCGTCGAGCATGCTCAGTTGCAAGCGCGCGTAGTAGAAGTCCGGGCGCCGGTACAGTGCCGACGAATATTGCGTGAACGCAGGCGTGCCAATGGCCCCCAGCATGTGACCGGCGGTGGCATAGCTGCGGGCGGTCATGGCCAGGAAATTCCCGGCCGGATGCCCTGTATCGCATTGTCCGATAAAAGTTTCCAGGGCGGCGATGTCGGCGCTGTGGTCGCGGGGCTGCAACTCGACCCTGGGTAACTGCGCCCGCCCGCCACGCCATTTCGCCAGAAAGTCTTCCTCGACCCCATCGGGCCAGGACAGGGCATCGAGCACGCGGATCTTGCGGGTCAGACCGGGCAGGGCGGCATCGAGTTCGGACAGGTCGGCGGCGCTCATGGATATCTTCCTGAAGGACGAGGTGGCATTCCAAAAGCTTAGTCATCACGTGTCGGGCTGGCGAACCGTGCGAGCAAAGTCGATGAATGCCTTGAGCGCTGCGGGCACATGACGGCGGCTCGGGTAATCCGGTTTTACGTTTGCGAAGTTCGCTGCAAGCCTGCCCTTACTCCATCACCGGTGCCGGTTCTTCATGGGCCTGGGCTTTTGGCGTCCTGATAATCAGCAACAACGGCATGACCGCCAGTGACAACAGCATCAGCAATTTGAAGTCGTCGACGTAGGCGACCCAGCTGGCTTGCACGGTGACCAGCGCGTCCAGGGTCGCGCGGCCGGAGGCGGCCATCGGGTCCAGGTAACTCTTGATCGCCCCTGCATCGAACGCGCGGTTGAAGGGGGTGACGTAGGCACCGATCTGCTCGTGGTTGATCTGGATGTTCTGGGTGAGCAGCACGGTCACGATGGAGATGCCGACGCTGGAACCGACGTTTCGCGACAGGCTGTAGAGCCCGGTGCCTTCGGCGCGCAAGGCGGCGGGCAAGGTCGCGAAAGCCACCGTGGTCAAGGGCACGAACAGCATGCCCAGGCTGGTGCCCTGGATGAAGCCGACCCAGATGACAGTCTGCATCGACACGTCAGGTGTCCAGCCGGTCATCAGCCCCATCGACAGTGCTGACAGCCCGAGGCCCGTCAGCAACAGCAGGCGGGTATCGACTTTGCCCAGCAGTCGGCCTGCAAGGAACATGGTCAGCATCGTGCCCAGGCCGCGCGGGCCCATCACCATGCCGGCGGTCAGCACCGGATAGCCCATCAGGGTTTGCAGGTAAGGGGTCATCAACGCCAGTGAGGCGAGGTAGGTGATGCCGACGATGAAAATAAAGACCACGCTGATCGAGAAGTTACGGTCCTTGAACAGCTTCGGGCTGATGAAGGGGTTGTCGGTGGTGAAGGTGTGGACCACGAACACATACAGGGCGACAGCGGCCACTATCGCCTCGACGAGGATTTCACCGCTGGCGAACCAGCCCAGTTGCTCACCCCGGTCCAGGAACAGTTGCAGGGCCATGATCGCCACGCTCAGCGAACCAAAGCCGAGCCAGTCCAGACGGGTAGTTGTGTCGGTGGTGGTTTCGCTGACGTAATAGACGATCCCGGCCAGCGCCACCAGACCAATGGGCAAATTGATGAAGAATACCCAGCGCCAGCTGAAATTCTCGGTCAGCCAGCCGCCGAGCATCGGCCCCAGGACGGGGCCGACCATGACCGACACGCCGAACAGCGCCATGGCTGAGCCGCGTTCCTTGAGGCTGTAGATGTCCAGCAGAATGCCCTGGGACAGCGGCACCAGCGCCGCGCCCGCCAGGCCCTGCAGCAGGCGGGCGAGGATGATTTCTTCCAGCGACTGCGCCAGGCCGCAAAGGATCGATGAGACCACGAAGCCGACAATCGCCCACAGCAGCACCCGTTTGCGCCCGAAACGCCGGGCCAGAAAGGCCGACGGCGGCGTCATGATGGCGGCGACGATGTAGGAGGTCAGCACCCAGTTGATCTGGTCCGAACTGGCCGAGATGCTGCCTTGCATGTAGGGCAGGGCGACGTTGGCAATGGTGGTGTCGAGCGCTTGCATGATCACCGCCAGCACGACGCAAGCGGTGATCATCCCGCGATGGGCCACCGGCTCGGTCGGTGCCGGGCTACTCATGGGCCAGAGCCGGGGCCTTGCTCGCCAGCAGACCCGAGAACAGGTGCGGCAGGCCACGTGCCGAACCGGTATGGATGTCTGCCTGCACACTCATGCCGGTGCGCAGAGGCGGTTTCTGCGCGGCATCATCGATGCTGATGCGCACGGGAATCCGTTGCACGACCTTGACCCAATTGCCCGTGGTGTTTTGTGCCGGCAGCAGCGAGAAGCTGGAGCCCGACGCCGGGCTGATGCTGTCGACGGTGCCGTGCCACTGCACGCCGGGATAGCTGTCGACGCTGATCTCGACGGACTGACCGGGTTTCATGTGGGTCAGTTCGGTTTCCTTGGGGGAGGCGGCGACCCACAGGTGGTCGGCCGACACCAGGCTGATGCCCGATTGTGGCGGTTGCAGGTAGGCGCCGACCTGCAACGAATCCACGTTGGTCACGACACCGTCGAACGAAGCCCTGACCACCGAGTTGTCCAGGTTGCGCTGCGCTTCGTCGACGGCGGCCTGTGCAATCAGATAGGTGGATTGTTGTTCGACGGGGGTCTCGATGTTCCCGCCCAGTTGCGCCAGCACCATTTGTGCCGTGGCCCTGGCCACGGTGATTTTCTGCCGGGTGCTGTCCAGCGCGTGCTTGGCATCGTCATAGTTGGTTCTGGACACTGCCGAGACACTGAGCAGGGTTTGCTGGCGCTGGAAGCTGGCCTGGTAGTACGCCAGGTCGATTTGGGCCTGGTCGATTTCGGCCTGCGCCTGCCTGTAATTGGCCTGGAGATTGAGGACCTGGTTACGCACATTGCTCAGTTGCGCCCGGGCACTGGCCAGCGCGATCTCGAAGGGCTCGGGCTTGAGGGTGAACAGGACTTGACCCTTGACCACCTGCTGGTTGTCTTTGACATCCACCGAGGCGACCAGCCCCGAGACATCGGTGGAGACGCCGACACGATCGGCCTGTATGTAGGCATTGTCGGTGGAAACGATCTGCCCGCCGGTGACATACAGGTAACCGCCGACCAGCAGCGCGATGGGCAGCAAGGCAAAAAGCGTGGTACGCACCAGTTGCCGTCTCTCAATCATGACGATGCTCCTGTTCTTCAACGGGAAGACTGCAGGCTTCGATCAGGTTGGACCTCATCCGCTTCATCATCTGCAGCAGCAGTTGTTCCTCTTCGGCAGAGAACCCGCGCGTGGCTTCCTCGCGGGTCGTTCGGCCCATGTCACGCATCAGTTCCAGCAATGGATGGGCCTGTTCCGTCAAGAACAGCAGGGACAGGCGGCGATCCGTAGGGTGACGACGGCGCTCGACCAGGCCGCGTTCGGCCATTTTGTCCAGCAGACGCACGAGGGTGATCGATTCCAGTTCCAGTAGATCGGCGAGGCCTTTTTGATGGATGCCCTCGTTGGTCGACAGCATGGCCAGCACTTGCCATTGCGAGCGCGTGAGGCCGACATGCCGCGCGCGTTGCTCGAACCGCTTGCGCATCAGCCGGGCGCTGTCGTGCAGGGCAAAACCAAGGGTCAATATGTCAGTCATGGAGGTATCTGCTGCGCTAGAGTCAGCTCATCATAGTTGAGCTTGTAATTAGTCAGCTATCTATATTTTCGAAATGTTTCAGGTGAATCGATTCTCCCGACGAGAGCAGGGGACGGGCACCGAGCGGTGCCTTTCAGTACCCCGTGAGCGTGTTTTTCCAGGAGCCCTGCGGCCGGCTGATCCGGTCTCAGAGCAGGCTCCACGAAACCCCGACGTACATCGCCATGCCCTCGCCAGGCGTGGACCGTGCGGCGTCCAGACCTTTGTCGTCGTAGCCGGGCGTGACCGTGGCGGCATAGTGCTTGTCGGTCAGGTTGCGCAGGTCCAGCCAGGTCTGCCAGTCGCCCTTGGGCGCGTTGTAGCCCAGGGTCGCGCCGAATATTGCGTAGGGATCGGCGTAGTAGCTGTTGGCGTAATCGACCGCCACTTTCGACACCCATTGCGTGTTCAGCGCGGCGAAAAAACCCTGGGGCCAGTCGTAGCGCAGTTCGCCCTGGTAATAGTGCATCGGCAGGCCCGGCAGGCGGTTGTCGCCGAAGCGGTCATCGTCGCGGTAGTGGAAGTCACTGAAGGTATAGCTCTGGCGCAGGCTCAACCGGCCGCCATTGTCCGGCGACCAGAGGGGGCTCAGCAGGCTGGCTTCCACGCCCTGGTGCACGGTGGGGCTGGCGTTGAGTTCGTAGGGCGTCGTGGCGTTGGCGTCCGGCAACACCGAAAGCAGTTCGTGGCGCACCTGGGCGTAGTACCAGGCCAGGCTCCACTGCCCCAGCGCGCTGTCGCCGCGACCGCCGATTTCCAGGGTGGTGGCGGTCTGGTTTTGCAGCTTGACCGGATCACGCTGGGTGCCTGTGGCGGGACCGCTGCCTGCGGGGAAGCGAATGTTCGAGCTATAGATCAGCGACCACGGATGCGGTGCTTCCACCGAGCGACTGAGATTGCCGAACAGTTGCAGGTCGGGCGTCAGCTGATAGCGCAGGCCCACGCGCGGGGCGTAGTCCCAGTCGTGCAGGCTGGTCTTGCCGCCCGCTTGCGGATAGGTGACATCGCTTTCTCGGCGGGTGTAGATGGCGGCGAGGCCGGTGGTGAGCCACAGGTCGTCGGCGATCTCCAGGTCGTTACCCACATGCAGGACGCTGTCCGAACCCTGGTAGGTGAAATTGCGCATCAACGTGCCTGGCGCATAGCCGGCGGTGTTGCCGGTGGGGATGCGCACGAACTCGCTGGCGCCGGCATTGGGCAGGTGCCTGGTTGTTCGCAGACCCACAGTGCTGACACTTTCCAGGCCCCGGAGCGTGTCGCGGCGCTTGTAGTCGAACGTGCCGCTGACATCGGTGTACGCCACCTTCAGGCGGTTGGGGCCCTCACGCAAATCCATTGGGTAGTCGTGGTAGACAAGCCCGGCCTGGATGCTCGAATCGTCATCGATGTAGTAGGTGGTCTTGTTGCCGATAAAGGTGCTGCCCGGCTCGTCGCGGCGGTCGTCCCGCGCCACGTACGCGGGGTTGGCCGCCCGTGGGTCGTGCTCGATGGAGTGCTTGGTCACCCGTCCCGCCAGATCGTTGTCGGTCTGGCGGTGACGCAGGTAAAAGCGCGTTTCCAGGTCGGGATTGAAGCGATAACCGAAGTTGGCGATGACGCCCTGGCTCTCGCTGGCCGTGTGGTCCTGGTAGCCGTCGGCGTTGGCGTCGGTCATGGCCAGGTAATAGTCGAAGTTCCCCAGCACCTGACCGGAGCTGACCTGGCGTTGCTGATAACCGTGGCTACCGGTCGCGTAGCGCACCTGCAACTTTGGCGCGTCGTAGCCGGTGTGGCTGACGTAATCGATGGCCCCGCCCAGGGCAAGGGCGCCGCGGTCGAATCCGTTGGCGCCGCGCAGCACTTCCACATGGTCGAGCCACAGCGGCTCCAGCAATTCATAAGGCGTGCCGCCAGGGCCGGTCAGCGGCAGGCCGTCGAGCAGGGTGTACAACCCCGAGGCATGGGCGCCCGGGGCGCGGTTGATGCCCGATCCACGGATCGAGATCTTCACCCCTTCGTTGCCTGCCGACTGGGCATAGATGCCCGGCTGGTAAGCCAGCACATCCTGGTTGCTGGCGACGCGACCCTGCAGCGGGCGGCGCATGTCGACAACATTGGTGCCGCCGGGCACCTGGGCCAGCCGCGCCTTGGCGTCCTCGATCACCTGGTCTTCATCACTCTGGTCTTCGGCCCCGATCAGCACTTGTCCCAGTTCCAGGCCCTGAGCCTCGGCCATGGCCGGACAAACGAGGGCCAGGCCCAGCAGTACAGTGGGCAAGTATTCGGGCGAGGACATGGGGGAAACTCCAGACGTACGGGAACGGGCAATGAACAGTGCGACGCAAGAAGGAACGAAGGGAGCACAGGGCAATTTTGTTTTTTTGTGTCCACCAAGGGCTGGCGGTTATCGGTTCAGCAGGGGTGCCAGCAATGCGCACATGCCGCGCCAGTGCGAACCTTCCCAGTAAACCCGTTGGCAGGCGTCGCAGCGCAGGAAGTGCGAATAGAGAGTGCCGATGCGTGGCGGCACCAGCAGCCGAGCCAGTTCCGGGCTGATCTCGTGCAGCGGCAGGTTGCAATGCAGGCACAGGCTGAAGGGCCGCGCGCTGCGTGCCAGGTCGAGGCGCTCGTACAGTTCGCGCAACTGCAGCGACGGTTTCAGGGCATGCACATAACAGCCGTGGCTGATGATTCGCCGCTTGAGCAGTTCGCGGTCGCGGGTCAGCACGATGCGCCCTTGCGTGGCGGCGATCTCGGCGATCTCGCCATCCTCGAAGCCATTGTCGTAGAGCGTGTCGAAGCCGCTCATGCGCAGCAGGCTGGCCAACCCGCCAAGGTGCGCATCAGCGACGAAACGCAGCACCCGCAGGGGTTGCGCACGAACCTTCAGCAGCGGGCTGATGTCCAGCGCTTCGAACTTGGGATACACCGCCAGCCGGTCACTGTCGAGGATCATCCGATTGAAGCTCACCGACTCGCCGTTGAGCAGCACCAGTTCGACCTCGGTGTGCGGCACCCCGAGCGCCTCGATCATGTGCTTGATCGTCGCCCCTTGCGCGCACTCGCAGGTGAAGGATTGCCGCCGCCGTTCGGCCGGCAGGAAATCGTTGAGTTCCTCATAGAAGCGGAAAGTTGCACTGGTCATGCTTGACAGTATGGCAGGGCTGCAGGGTCTGCGCGTCTGGTCCGGACACTCTGCGCAGGCCCCGCTCTGCAACTCACTGCTTGTAGCCGATCTGCCGCAACAGATTCTTGCGCCACTGGACGTCGTTATCGTCTTCAATGCCTTGGGTAGGGAAGCCATCCACTACGCCCAGAATGGCTCGCCCTTGGCTCGTCTCGGCGAGAATCACTTCTGTTGGGTTGGCGGTTGCACAAAAAATGCGGCATACCTCTGGCACCATTTTGATGGCGTTCAGCACGTTCAGCGGATAGAAACCGTCGCCCAGGAAAATGATGAAACTGTGACCCGCGGCGATTTCTTTCGCATTGTCCTGTGCCAGCTTGATCATCGAGGCATCGGTGCCAGACCATCGCACCAGGCATTGGCCAGAGGCTTCACAAAAGGCCACGCCAAACTGGATGCCTGGCACGGCATTGACCAGCGCTTCGTGGATGTCCTCGACGGATTTGATGAAGTGCGTCTGGCCCAGAATGAAGTTCGTCAATTCAGGCTTATCGATTTTCAACGTGATGAGTTGCATTTCAAACGCCTCCTTTCACGATGTTGCTGACAGGGTCCGGCAACAAACCAGGCACAGCCCTCAGTCGCCTGTGGAAAGCCCATGCTTGTGTGCGTAGGCGTATAGATCCACGCGGTTCGTCAGGCCCAGCTTGCTGTAGATCGAGGTCAAATGGTTGCGCAGCGTGTGCTCGCTGATGTGCAGCTTCTCGGCCACCAACTTGCCAGGGGCAGAGGGGTCTCTGGCCAACGATGCAATGGTTTGCTGTTCGCGGCGCGTCAGCTTGGCGATTTTGTGTTGCTCCGGGTCAGAATCGCGCTCGGTTTTCTTGCGCGCCAGTTCAAGGAAGATACGGCTGGTCGCATTGCGGTCAATCCACAGTTCGCCTTCATGCACTTTTTCTATGGCTTTGAGCAATATCGAGGCCGATGCCGACTCCCGCTTATCCACCACGCCACGTGCACCCGCCAGCACCGCACTGTCATGCAGTGCCGAGTCACTCGACCCTGTCACTACCAGAATCTTGGCTTTGGTCCGGCTGTGCAGGTCGGCCAGCGACTCGATACAGTCCTCGCTGTCCAGGTCCAGTACCACCACATCCGGTGCGTATTGGTGCAGCGAAAGCAGGTATTGCGCCACCGACGCTGTCGAACCCGCCAGCGCCAACCTCGGTTGAGCGCTTTCGACCAGACGCTCAAGGCCCCAGGCCACGAGCGGTAGAGCGACTAACAGGACTTGAATTGGCATGCGGCTCGCTGCCTCTTTAGGCGGGTTGTGTTAGCTGATGATGATAGCAATCGTTGCTGCCTGTCGCCTTTTTCCATAACGCATCAGGCAACCCCTCCCATGACATTTGTCCTATGAAAGCACGGTTTTACGGCTGATTGACTCCTAGAAAAAAGGGATAGCGCGCTCATGTAGAAAACAGCAGTCGTTTTTAGACTGCCGCCATGAAAGACGCACACCGAATTGAGCCCCGTGAACAAGTCACCCTGTCGCTGCAACTGATCGGCGGGGGTAGCGGTGTCACCCGTGACATCAGCGCCTCCGGTTTGTATTTCGAAACCGATTACGAGCAGCAGGTGGGTAGCGTTATTGACTTCGAGATCGAACTCGACACTCCCGGCGGCCCCATGAAGTTCAAGGCGCAAGGACAAATCGTGCGTATTGAACCGCAGGGCGGCAGGACCGGGGTGGGCGTGAAGTTGCTGGCCAGCCGGCTGGTACCGATGGATTGATGTGTTCGTGGTTGGAGGAAGAATCGACTTGTGGCTGATAGCGGCCCACAGCGGTTTTTCACTCAGGGTGACACTCTAGGGAGAAAGACATGGCTAGCACTACAACTACCAGCGGCGGGACCGTTACCTCGTTTTCCAACACGCCGCAGGCGAAGGACGACGTCTTCACAACCACTGAAAATCTGCAGGGGATCATGTATTGGGACGTCATGTCCAATGACCTCGGCGGTAACGCGAAGACACTCTGGTCAATCGACAACGCGGACAGTCTTTCTGCTACCACCAAGACTTATGCTCCGGCCGACCTTCTGACCCAGGATACGGCGCGGGCCGAGGCGACGAGCTCTGACACCAGTTTGAATGGTGCAAAGATCTGGATCACCTCGGACGGTAAGGTCGGCTACGACGCCGCTACCTTCACCTCTGCTTTCAAGGCACAACTCCAGGCGCTTGCTACTGGCGAGCTTCTGACGGACAGCTTTACCTATGCGATACGTCTCGGCAACGGAACGCTCAGTTGGGCCACCGCGACCGTGCAGTTTTCGGGCGTGAATGATGGTGTGACAATCAGCCTCGGCGCGCAGGCCGGCATCGTGACCGAGGATGCCGATACCACTGCGAACACGACCGACTCGCTGACGACCAGCGGCACGATTGCCTTCAACGACATCGACCTGAGTGACACGCACACAGCGACGTTCGCGGCGGCGCAGGGCAACACTACTCATCTTGGTACGTTCGTGCTCTCGCCGGTAAGCGAAGCTGCGAATGCGGCCGACGGATCGGTGCAATGGACGTACAACCTGAGCAATGCGGCGGCGCAGTACCTGGCCCACGGACAGACAGTCACCGAAACCTACCTGGTCACTATCAGTGATGGTCATGGTTCGTCGGCAACGCAGAATGTGACTATCACTATCACCGGCACCAATGACGGACCAACGGTGTCGGCGGCAGAACTCGAAAACGGTGCGGTGACCGAGGACGGCACCACGGTGGCCGGCGGCAGTTTCGCCTTCGGCGACGTGGACCTGGCCGATGACGCCCATGTGACCAGCGTGAGCGCGCCATCCGGTGCGCTGGGTACGCTGGTGGCCAATGTCAGCGACGAGAGCACCGGCGACGCGGCGGGCACCGTGGGCTGGACCTATACGCTGAACAACAGCGCGGCGCAGTACCTGGCTGAGGGCCAGACCAAGACCGAAGTGTTCACGGTGACGCTGACTGACGATTTCGGGGCGACGGTGACCAAGGCCGTGACGATCACCATCACCGGCAGCAACGACGCACCGGTGCTCAGTTTTGCCACCGGTAACGATGCCGGTGCGGTGCAGGAAGACACCGCGCTCAGCGTCAGCGGTCAGTTCAGTTCGACCGACATCGATCACGATGCCACTGCCACTTGGAGTATTGCCGGGTCAAATACGGGCACCTACGGCTCGATTGCCGTGGACAACAGCGGCCAATGGACCTACACCCTGGCCAATGGCAGCGACGGCGTTGCCAGTGCCGTGCAGTCGTTGAAGGCAGGCGAGAGCCACAACGAAGTGTTCAGTGTGCAGGTCAGCGATGGCCTCGGTGGCGTCGATACCCAGCTGGTGACGATTACCGTCACCGGCAGCAACGACGCACCGGTGCTCAGTTTTGCTACCGGCAATGATGCCGGTGCCGTGCAGGAGGACACCACCCTCAGCGTCAGCGGCCAGTTCAGCTCGACCGATATCGATCACGATGCCACGGCGACCTGGAGTATTGCCGGGGCAAATATCGGCACCTACGGTTCGATCGCCGTGAACAACAGCGGCCAGTGGACCTACACCCTGGCCAATGGCACCGACGGCGTTGCCAGTGCCGTGCAATCGCTGAAGGCCGGCGAGAGTCACAACGAGGTGTTTACGGTGCAGGTCAGCGATGGCCTGGGCGGCGTCGATACCCAGCTGGTGACCATCACCGTCACCGGCAGCAACGACGCGCCGGTGCTCAGTTTCGCCACCGGCAACGATGCCGGTGCCGTGCAGGAAGACACCACCCTCAGCGTCAGCGGCCAGTTCAGCTCGACCGATATCGATCACGATGCCACTGCCACTTGGAGTATTGCCGGGTCAAATACCGGCATCTACGGTTCGATCGCCGTAAACAACAGCGGTCAATGGACTTACACCCTGGCCAACGGCACCGATGGCGTTGCCAGTGCCGTGCAATCGCTGAAGGCCGGCGAGAGTCACAACGAGGTGTTTACGGTGCAGGTCAGCGACGGCCTCGGCGGCGTCGACACCCAGCTGGTGACCGTCACCGTCACTGGCAGCAATGACGCACCGGTGCTCAGTTTTGCCACCGGCAACGATGCCGGTGCCGTGCAGGAGGACACCACCCTCAGCGTCAGCGGCCAGTTCAGCTCGACCGACATCGATCACGACGCCACGGCGACCTGGAGCATCAATGGCGCGTCCACCGGCACCTACGGTTCGATCGCCGTCGACACCAGCGGCCAATGGACCTACACCCTGGCCAACGGCAGCGACGGCGTTGCCAGTGCGGTGCAATCGCTGAAGGCCGGCGAGAGTCACAACGAGGTGTTCACGGTGCAGGTCAGCGACGGCCTCGGTGGCGTGGATACCCAGCTGGTGACCGTCACCGTCACCGGCAGCAACGACGCACCGGTGCTCAGTTTCGCCACCGGCAATGATGTTGGCACCGTGCAGGAAGACACCACCCTCAGCGTGACTGGCCAGTTCAGCTCGACCGACATCGATCACGATGCCACGGCGACCTGGAGCATCAATGGCGCGTCCACCGGCACCTACGGTTCGATCGCCGTGAACACCAGCGGCCAGTGGACTTACACCCTGGCCAATGGCAGCGACGGCGTTGCCAGTGCGGTGCAATCGCTGAAGGCCGGCGAGAGTCACAACGAGGTGTTTACGGTGCAGGTCAGCGACGGCCTCGGCGGCGTCGACACCCAGCTGGTGACCGTCACCGTCACTGGCAGCAATGACGCACCC
>NZ_NEHO01000008.1:42133-299733 GCF_002113375.1 Pseudomonas sp. R37(2017)
GGCAGCAATGACGCACCGGTGCTCAGTTTTGCCACCGGCAACGATGCCGGTGCCGTGCAGGAGGACACCACCCTCAGCGTCAGCGGCCAGTTCAGCTCGACCGACATCGATCACGACGCCACCGCGACCTGGAGCATCAATGGCGCGTCCACCGGCACCTACGGTTCGATCGCCGTCGACACCAGCGGCCAATGGACCTACACCCTGGCCAACGGCAGCGACGGGGTCGCCAGTGCGGTGCAATCGCTGAAGGCCGGCGAAAGTCACAACGAAGTGTTTACGGTGCAGGTCAGCGATGGCCTCGGCGGCGTCGATACCCAGCTGGTGACCATCACCGTCACTGGCAGCAACGACGCGCCGGTGCTCAGTTTCGCCACCGGCAATGATGCCGGTGCCGTGCAGGAAGACACCACCCTCAGCGTCAGCGGCCAGTTCAGCTCGACCGACATCGATCACGATGCCACGGCGACCTGGAGTATTGCCGGGGCAAATATCGGCACCTACGGTTCGATCGCCGTAAACAACAGCGGTCAATGGACTTACACCCTGGCCAACGGCAGCGACGGCGTTGCCAGTGCGGTACAGTCGCTGAAGGCCGGCGAGAGTCACAACGAGGTGTTCACGGTGCAGGTCAGCGACGGCCTGGGCGGCGTCGACACCCAGCTGGTGACCGTCACCGTCACTGGCAGCAATGACGCACCGGTGCTCAGTTTTGCCACCGGCAACGATGCCGGTGCCGTGCAGGAGGACACCACCCTCAGCGTCAGCGGTCAATTCAGCTCGACCGACATCGATCACGATGCCACGGCGACCTGGAGTATTGCCGGGGCAAATACCGGCACCTACGGTTCGATCGCCGTGAACACCAGCGGCCAATGGACCTACACCCTGGCCAATGGCAGCGACGGCGTCGCCAGTGCCGTGCAATCGCTGAAGGCCGGCGAGAGTCACGATGAGGTGTTCACGGTGCAGGTCAGCGATGGCCTCGGTGGCGTCGATACCCAGCTGGTGACCGTCACTGTCACCGGCAGCAACGATGCACCCGTGCTCAGTTTTGCCACCGGCAATGATGTTGGCGCGGTGCAGGAAGACACCACGCTCAGTGTCAGCGGCCAGTTCAGCTCGACCGACATCGATCACGATGCCACGGCGACCTGGAGCATCAATGGCTCGCCAACGGGAACCTACGGTTCGATCGCCGTGGACACCAGCGGCCAGTGGACCTACACCCTGGCCAACGGCAGCGACGGCGTTGCCAGTGCGGTGCAGTCGCTGAAGGCCGGTGAGAGTCACGATGAAGTGTTTACGGTGCAGGTCAGCGACGGCCTCGGCGGTGTCGATACCCAGCTGGTGACCGTCACCGTCACCGGCAGCAACGACGCGCCGGTGCTCAGTTTCGCCACCGACAACGATGCCGGTGCCGTGCAGGAAGACACCACCCTCAGCGTCAGCGGCCAGTTCAGCTCGACCGACATCGATCACGATGCCACGGCGACCTGGAGTATTGCCGGTTCAAATTCCGGCACCTACGGTTCGATCGCGGTGAACAACAGCGGCCAATGGACCTACACCCTGGCCAACGGCAGCGACGGCGTTGCCAGTGCCGTGCAGTCGCTGAAGGCCGGCGAGAGTCACAACGAGGTGTTTACGGTGCAGGTCAGCGACGGCCTCGGCGGCGTCGACACCCAGCTGGTGACCGTCACCGTCACTGGCAGCAATGACGCACCGGTGCTCAGTTTTGCCACCGGCAACGATGCCGGTGCCGTGCAGGAGGACACCACCCTCAGCGTCAGCGGCCAGTTCAGCTCGACCGACATCGATCACGATGCCACTGCCACTTGGAGTATTGCCGGGTCAAATATCGGCACCTACGGTTCGATCGCCGTGAACACCAGCGGCCAGTGGACCTACACCCTGGCCAACGGCAGCGACGGCGTTGCCAGTGCGGTGCAGTCGCTGAAGGCCGGCGAGAGTCACAACGAAGTGTTTACGGTGCAGGTCAGCGATGGCCTCGGCGGCGTCGATACCCAGCTGGTGACCATCACCGTCACTGGCAGCAATGACGCACCGGTGCTCAGCTTCGCCACTGGCAATGATGCCGGCGCCGTGCAGGAAGACACCACCCTCAGCGTCAGCGGTCAGTTCAGCTCGACCGATGTCGATCACGACGCCACGGCGACCTGGAGCATCAATGGCGCGTCCACCGGCACCTACGGTTCGATCGCCGTGAACAACAGCGGCCAATGGACCTACACCCTGGCCAATGGCAGCGACGGCGTTGCCAGTGCCGTGCAATCGCTGAAGGCCGGCGAGAGTCACAACGAAGTGTTCACGGTGCAGGTCAGCGACGGCCTCGGTGGCATCGACACCCAGCTGGTGACGATCACCGTCACCGGCAGCAACGACGCACCGACGATCACTTCCAACGGTGGCGGGGCGACGGCGTCGATCAACGTGGCGGAGAACACCACGGCGGTCTCGACAGTGGCGGCGACCGATATTGATCTGCCGGCACAAACGCTGAGCTACAGCATCGTCGGCGGAGCGGATGCCGCGAAGTTCTCGATCGTTTCGGGCACAGGCGTGCTGAGCTTTATTTCTGCACCCAACTTTGAAGCACCGACTGATTCGGGAGCGAACAACGTTTATGACCTGATTGTGCGGGCGTCGGACGGCACGCTGTTTGACGACCAGGCAATCGCGGTAACTGTGACGGGAGTCAACGACAATGCCCCGGTGATCACCTCCAACGGTGGTGGTGCGACGGCTTCGGTCAATGTGGCGGAAAACACCACGGCGGTTACGACGGTGGTGGCGACCGATGCCGATCTGCCGGCGCAGACGCTCAGCTACTCGCTGCTGAACACGGCCGGGACGGACTTCAACAAGTTCTCGATCAGTTCGAACGGGGTACTGACGTTCAACTCGGCGCCCGATTACGAGAATCCCCAGGATGTCGGTGGTACCGACGGTGACAATGCCTACGTTGTGGACGTTCAGGTGTCCGACGGCAATGGCGGAGTCGACACGCAGACGATTACGGTGAACGTGCAGAACGTCGTTGAGACGCCCGTTGATACCGTGGCGCCAACGGTGATAGTGACAGGGACTGCCTTGGGCAGTTCGGCGGGTTCAACGTCGACGGTCACATTCCAGTTCAGTGAGACGGTGAGCGGTTTCAGCCTGGCTGATGTATCAATGACGACAACGAGCGGAACGCCACGGGGAACCTTCAGTAACTTTACCCAGGTTGACGGCGATACCTACACGGCAACGCTGACCAGAACGCTGGGCGGTAGCATAAAAGTCGACGTTGCCGCGAACAGCTACACCGACCTGGCGGGTAATCCTGGTGCGGCCGGGAGCAGTGCAAACCTTCCGGCAGGCGTTGCCGGCGAACCCATCAATCTGGCCCTCAACGTTCCACGGGCCGATATCAGCGGCCCCGTGACGGTGACCATCAGCGGTGCTCCTTCGGGGTGGGTATTCAATGCAGGAACCGACAATGGCGATGGCACCTGGACCGTGCAGACCAGCGATCCCGGCGCATTGACTGTGACAACTCCAAGCGAATTCGCCGGTGCGTTGGTGCTCGATGTCAACATGTACTGGAACAACAGCGACGGCAGCAGCGCCAGCGCCTATGTGTTCAACAACGTCGAAATCTATGCCCCAGGCGCACCGATCTTCGCCTTGTCCGCCGACGACAACCTGACCGGCTCGTCCGCTGCCGACACCTTCGTGTTCGCCCAGCCGATCGGCGACAACGTCATTTACAGTTTCGACGCGGCGGCGGACAAGATCGATTTGATCGGCTTCACAGGCGTCAACGATTTTGCGGATGTGTCTATCGCCAACGACGCGAGCGGCAATGCCGTGCTCAGCATCAGCGACCATCAGACGATCACGGTCAACGGCGTGGATGCGGCGGCGTTGAGCGCGGCCAATTTAATGTTCGATGTGGACCCGGTCACAACCAATACGGGCACCATCACCATTGCCGACGGCGCGATCATGCCGTTCGGTGGCCGCATCGACAACAGCGGCACCATAGCGCTCGGCTCCACCGGCAGCAGGACCGATCTCGAGATTCTGTTCCGTGGCGCGACATTGACCGGCGGCGGGCAAGTGGTGCTGTCCGACAGCGCGCAGAACGTGATCTTTGGTGGCAGCGCCGACACGGTGCTCACCAATGCCGACAACACCATCTCGGGTGCCGGCCAATTGGGTACGGGGCAGATGATGCTGGTCAACTCGAGCCAGATCCTGGCCAGCGGCGTCAATGCGCTGGTGATCGATACCGGTAGCAGCGCCGTTACCAACACGGGTGTGCTGCAAGCCAGCGGCAGCGGCGGACTGGTGATTGAAAGTGCGCTCCTCAACAGCGGCAGCCTGTGGGCGAACGATGGCAACATCACTGTCCACGCCGATGCCAGTGGCGCAGGAAGGGCGACGATCAGCGGTTCGGCGATCCTGGAATTCGGTGCTGCCTCCGATCAGCATGTGACGTTCGACAGCGGCGCGGCCGGCACGCTCAAGCTTGATGAGTCCACGGCGTTCAGTGGCAGCGTCAGCGGTTTTACCGCAGGTGACAGGCTGGACTTTGGCGATATTGCGTTCGGCGCCAATACGCAGATCACCTATGCGGCGAATGACACAGGCACCGGCGGCATGCTGACCCTGAGCGACGGTGCACATTTGACGCAGGTCGCGATGAATGGCCAATACGTGGCGGCGGGGTTGCAGGCGAACGCCGAGGGCGGCGGCAGTGAGTTGGCCTACGATGCTGCGGCGGCCAATCACACGATGCTGGGTGGCCTGGCCAACGACACTCTGGTTGGCGGTGCGGGTGACGATCTGTTCGTCGGCGGGCAGGGCAACGACATGCTCATCGGCGGTCTTGGCAACGATACCTTCGTGTTTGCTGCGGCAGACTTCGGCAACGACTCGATCCAGGACTTCGATATCAATCCGGCCGGAGGGCAGGACTTGCTCAATATCGCGGGGCTGGGGATCAGCAGCGAGACATTCGCTGCCAACGTGAGCATTGCGTCTGACGGGGCGGACACAGTGATCGGGATCGGAGTGGACACGATTCGCCTTGTCGGTGTTGACAGTGCAGGTATCGATCAGACGGACTTTATCCTGGCGACATGATGCTTTTGCTGCTGACCGCGCGTTGCTGCGCGGTTGCGGAGCCCATCGCGAACACATTCGCGATGGGCTCTGTTGGCGGTAAAGTCCTGGCCGCGGTGGCCTGTGCAGCGGGAACTTCAGGGCACTGCCCAGGTCAATTGGGGCCCTGTATCGCAGATGCCGAGCAGCGCTATGGCCTGTTTTACTTCAGTGCCGTCCGAGGTCAGCCGAGTTCGCCCCCTGATGCCAACCAAGAGTTTTCTGTCCGGACTCATCCTGGCGTACTGCGCCGTCGCGTCGCTTTGTTCGGTTGCTGCCGAGCGAAGGGTGTCCGCGCAAAGCAACAATGCATCAACCACCCTGATCGAAACCGCCTCGCGGCAGTATGAAAATGGCCAACTGGACCAGGCCGCTGCCACGTTGGAGCGTGCCCTGCATATCCAGCCGAACAATCCCGCGACGCTGCATTACCTCGGTGTGTTGCGTCTTCAGCAGGGGCAGTACCAGCAGGCTGAAACCCTGGCGGCGCGCTCGAACTTGCGGGTTGGTGGCAACGTCGCATTGCGCAACCGCAACTTCCAACTGATCCAGGCGGCGCAGCAGGCCCAGGCTTCGGGAGCGAAACCCAATGCCAAAGAGGACCTGGTCGCGGTACAGAAGGGGCTGGAAGAGGAGACCCAGAGGCGCCGCAAAGCGGAAATGGCGGTTTTTGAGCAATCCAATCCGGACACCGGGCGCGACGCTGGCAACTTCGCTGGTGCAGAGACAGATCGGCTTTAGGATGCGCCGGCGGCTGGCAGAGCCGAGCCCGAAGGACAATTACAAATGGTCAATGTCGAGCCTGAGCCGGCGTACACCGAGGTTGAGATTCCCCGTGGCCATATGCCGCCTCCGGGTAAATGCCGAATCTGGTTTCCTGACCGCCCGCCGGGGCATCAGCCTGCACCCGGCAAATGCAAGAAGCTGCGACATCGGGTTCCGTCAGGGGCCTACCTGGTGCACGGCTGAGGTTTGACCGACTCTATTGCGGTAGTCTGGCGATCACCTTGATTTCGAAGTCGAAGCCGGACAGCCAGGTCACGCCGATAGCGGTCGCCGTGGGGTAGGGAGCTTCGCCCCAGTACTCGGCCGCCACCTCCCAGATGGTTTCGAATTTCAAGTCGGGGTCGACCATGAAGATAGTCGTGTCGACCACATCCTCGAAACTACTGCCGGCCTCGGCCAGGATCGCGTTGAGGTTGGCGAAGGCCATGCGAACCTGTGCCGCGAGGTCCGGCTCCGCCGAGCCATCCTTGCGACTGCCGACCTGACCGGATACGAACAGAAAACCGTTGGAGCGAATCGCCGGCGAGTAGCGGTGGAGCTCGTACAATGCATGGCGGTCAGGCGGGAAAACGACATCACGTTTGCTGGTCATTGCATACCTCCTTCGGGGCCATCGCGGCCCGGTGTTTATGGTGAAGCCACTATAAAAAAGGCCACCGACCTGAATAAACGCGCAGCTCTGGTCATGACTGTTTGTAGAATCCAAACAATCCAGACCCGAGTGAGGCGTGAAATGGACCGTTTCGATGCAATGCAGGCGTTTGCCCGAGTGGTGGAAACTGGCAGCTTCACCAAGGCGGCAGCCACCCTGCACATGAGCAAGACCACCGTGACGCAGCTCGTTCAGCAGCTGGAAGCCAGGCTGCGCGTGCGCCTGCTCAACCGCACCACACGCAAGGTCAATGTCACCGCCGACGGCGCGGCCTACTACGAACGCGTCGTCCGGCTACTGGTCGACATGGACGACGCCGAGACCAGCTTGTCCAGCGCGTCGATGACACCGCGCGGGCGGCTGCGGGTGGATGTACCCAGCCCACTGGCGCGCATGCTGCTGATACCAGCTTTGCCGGGGTTCTTTGCACGTTATCCAGAAATTCAGCTGACCTTGGGCGTGAGCGATCGCATCGTCGACATCATTGGTGAAAACGTCGACTGCGTGGTGCGTGGCGGCGAGATCACCGATCAGTCCTTGGTGGCAAGGCATGTGGGCGATTTGAAACTCGGCATCTATGCCGCGCCCGGTTATTTGCAGCGCTTCGGTACGCCGGTGCATCCCCGTGAGCTGGAGGAGGGCCGGCACAACACCGTCGGTTTCCTCTGGTTTCGCACAGGCAAAACCTTGCCCTACGCGATGCAGCGGGGTGAGGAGCGTATAGAGGCCCAGGGCCGCCCGCAACTGACGGTCGACGACGGCAATGCGTACCTCGCCGCCGGCTTGGCTGGTCTGGGCATGCTCTGGCTACCGCAGTACATGGCCAGACCGCACCTGGTTAGCGGCGAACTGCTGCCACTGTTTGAAGACTGGCACATGGCGCCAATGCCGATGTATCTGGCATTCCCGCCGAATCGCCATGTCAGCGCCAAGATGCGGGTATTTATCGACTGGGTAATGGAATTGATGGCCGAGCATGCGCCGGTTGTTGGGTGACACAGGTGTAAACCCATTTCAGGACCGGACACTCTGAGTTTCCGCTCCTGGCCGATTCTGTTGAAAAAGTCGACCATGGTTTGCCCATCAGAAAAATACGCGCCCGAGATTGAAGTCCTTATTTTTGGTAGAGGCTTTCGGACTCGGATTTCACGTAGCCGCGTGCAAAAAAGGCGTTTTCACCAGTCAATGATCAGGCAGTTTGGATAGACCGACTTTTGCAACAGAATCGGCAGCTTCCTGCCCGTCGCGAGAGGCAAAAAGCGACCCAAAGCAGACATCATGTGTCTGGCAAATCCGGAGCAATTCACTGATGGGGAAATCGAATCCGGCCGTGGACTTTCGGGCGTTCAAACTGGCTATTCGCGTGCTCTTTACGCAGCGGCAAACGTGCGGCCGTGATGATGCGTTTGAACCAGTCGGCACGGCTAAATTGCCATTATCCGTATGCGTATTTAAGGGGGCGTGCTCACGGGGCTGCCGATGCAGAAGCTGAGTGAATTTATCAGGTAGCTGCCGAAAAGATGGGCGCCCGTTTAACCACGCAAGGTCTTTTTGGCGGACGCTTAATGCCCAGGGCCTGGCCACAAGGTTTTGGAAAATGCGTAAGCGATGGGCGTGAAACCGGGAGCAGGCTGCAGCTTCCGGTTCCCGGATGCTGACAGTTCAGTTGGAAGAGTTGCTCAACTGCTGAAGCTCAAGTTGCTTGGCGGCACTGGCTTCGAGATTTGCACGCTCTTCATCCAGATACCGATAAATGCCTTGAAGGTTGGTGATTTTCTGTTTGATCTCTGCCATTTTTTTTTCAATTAGCCTGGCGCCGTCAGCACAATCAATCAGCTTGTTGCGCTGCGCATCCAGAATCTCGCCTATTTCCCCGAGGGAAAACCCCATGCTTTGCGCACGCTGGATAAAGTCCAGATCCTGCAGAGTTTGCGCTGAGTAAACGCGATAGTTGTTAGTTTGCCGCAGCGGTGAGATCAGGCCGATTTGCTCGTAGTAACGCAGCGTATGGCGGCTGGCGCCGCTGCGGGCCTCGAGTTCTCCGATTTTCATGAAAACACCGCTTGACTATAGAGTTGGCTCGATAGTTTACGCTTGATTTCTCACCTTGAACAAGGAACAGGGAAATGAGCGTGGAGTGCTTTGTCACGGGGGGGACCGGCTTTATCGGTCAACATTTGCTGGCGAATCTGAGTGCAAAAGGTCACACCATTCGGGTGTTGATGCGTCGACCGGAGCGACTCGCTGCACTGCGGGAGCAGGTCGACAATTTGGGCGGGTGCGCAGCCCGGGTATTTGCCGTAGCTGGCGATCTGGAACGGGACAACCTCGGGCTGAGTCTTGCCGACCGAGAAGTGCTGAAGCGCGCCAGAGTCATATTCCACCTGGGCGCCCACTTCGCATGGGGGCTTTCAGTGGAGCATTCTCGTGCAGTGAATGTGGAAGGGGCAAAGCGCGTGGCGTTGTTGGCGGCTGAGCAAAAGAGCCGGTTAGTGATGATCGGTGGCTACATGCTGAAAAATCATGAGCATCTGCAACGCATCGGAATTGATCCACGTCGTCCGGAGTTGACGAATTGGCCTGCCGTCTACCGACAGGTCGGTGGTTACGAGGGAAGCAAGCTGGAGGCGCATTTTGCGACCCTTGAGGTCATGTCTGCCAAGGGTGGGGATATTACCGTTGTCCATCCTGCGACAGTTTGTGGTCACAGCCGCACGGGGCATATCCTTGACGGTCAGCCGCTGGTGGAACTGATACGCAACCTCGTGCAGGGAAAGCTGACAGCAGTGCCCGGTACCGCCAAGCACTGGCTGCCACTGGTTACCGTGGATTACCTGGTCGAGCTGGTGGCGGTTTGCGCTTTTGATCCTGCCATGGTGGGCCAGGAACTGCTGGCGCTTGATGACCAGACTCCAAACTTGCGAGAACTCCTGGTACAGGTGGCACAACCTTTGGGCTTGAAGTCTCCCAAACATTACATTTCACTCCGACTACTGAAGTTGCTACTGAGTATTCCTCCCGTCGCGTGGTTTTTGAATACAAAACCCGAAGCCTTGGACTTTATCCAGACCACTCGTTTTGATACAGCAGCGGTCGAGCAATTTGCCAACAGGCATGGAATAGCCAAGCCGGATATACGTCAGTCATTGCAGCACACTGCAACGTTCGTCAATTCATATTGCATAGCGAAGGGCCAGGCCCTCTGACTTCTCCCTTCCGTCCCTTCGACCAAGTGAGCTATTTTCGGGTTCTGATTACTTTGGCAATCAGTGGTATTTAAGTCTTTTTGAGCGACTGATCGCTTCTGGTCGCTTCCTGCCCGTCGCGACCGATTGAATCCACAATCCGTCGGGGACAGGTGTCAGGCGTATTGCCTGGCCGCCGAACGAGCAGCTCTTCGAGCGAACAGCCTCATAAAATCAGTTGCTGCAACGGTTCATCTCTACTTGTACCCTTGTTCAAGGACGAATGGCTGCAGAGATGGGCTTGGCCCCTTGGTCGCTGGAGCGGAAAAGCGGACTTTTTCTAAGGTAGTAACGTGAAGCGTGATACCCATCTTGTTGTGCTTTTGTTGTTGGTCATCGGTTGTTCCCTGGCGTCACTGACCGTCTGGAAGGTGTTGGCCTCTCGTGATCGAGCACTGGAGGAAGTGGATGTCCATGGCTTGAACCTTACCCAGGCGCTCGCTACTTATTCGGAGGGCATTGTCCGTCAAAGCTCGCTGCTTTTGCTCGGGCTTGTCGAACGCCTGGAAACCGAAGGTAGCGGCCCTGCGCAGATTCAGCGGCTCAGCGCATTGGTCAACCGCCAGGTGCCGCTGATGCCCCAACTCAGTGGTATCGCGATCTACGATAATCAGGGACGCTGGTTGATGTCCTCCAACAGGCCGATTCCCGCCGGGGCGAACAGCGCTGATCGCGCCTATTTCGTTCATCACCGCGACGATCCATCCCGTGAGATCTTTGTCGGTCCGCCAATCCAGAGCCGTTCCAATCACGAATGGGTGATCACCGTCAGCCGTCGTTTCAATGGTCCTCGCGGCGAGTTTGCCGGCGTCGTGGCGGTCACCCTGGGGATCGAAAATTTCCTGCGGTTGTTTGGAAAGATCGATGTAGGGCAGGAGGGCGCTATTGGCTTGTCCTATACCGACGGTACGTTGCTGGTTCGCTATCCTTTCCGCGAGCAGGATATGGGGCGTAACTTTTCCAAGTCACCCATCTACGAAAAGTATCTGGTCGATCGATCAGTCGGCACCGCTTCGTTCACCTCCAGCCTGGACGGCGTGGAACGGCTTTACGCCTTCCGGAAGAGCGAGCTGCTGCCGCTGGTCACTACTGTGGCACTCGGCAAGCACGAAGCCCTCGCCGCGTGGCGAACGGAGGCATTGCTGTCCGCGGTGGTGGTGACGGGTCTGCTGGGCCTCACCGGTCTCATCGGTTGGTTTCTGATCCTGGATATCCGCCGGCGTACCAGAGCAGAGGATCAGTTGCGTGGGGCTCAGCAGCAGTTGCTCTCATCGAATCGGCAACTTGAGCTGCTTGCGATGAAGGATGCCCTTACCGGTTTGGCAAACCGGCGCTGCTTTGATGAGAGCCTTGCCATGGAAGCTCGGCGAGCACAGCGTGAGGGAACGACGTTGGCATTGCTGATGATTGATATCGACTACTTCAAGCGTTTTAACGACACCCTCGGACATGTGGCTGGAGACGCATGCCTGCAGACGATTGGCGGGATTTTCGAGGCATGCGTAAGGCGACCGTCGGATCTGGTGGCACGTTATGGCGGAGAGGAGATTGGCATCATCATGCCTGACACCGACAGCGACGGTGCTGCGGTGGTGGCGCAGCTTATCCTCGACCGTTTGATGCAGGAGAATATTGCGCACGACTCCAGCCCGTTCGGGCGGCTGACTGTGAGCATCGGCATTGCTGCAGCCATGGGTTCTCGATTGAACCATCTGCAAGGGTTGATCAAGGTGGCTGATCAGGCTCTGTATAACGCCAAGGCGTCGGGACGTAACCAGTTTGTGAGGGGGGGAGAGTGACAGGTGCTCATTGCCGCTTCTGGCCGTTCGGTGCCTGTCGCTTTTTATAGGCGGTATGGGGTGGGGGCAGGCAGGTCCTACCCATCTCTGGCTGCGCCCCCCCTCAGGTGCTGGGTCGAACAGGGTAATTTGCTCAATACCCTCTTCAGATCAGCCTCAGAACGTCTTGCTGACGCTGGCGACTACGGTTGCGCTGCACGAGTCTCCATAGCCGTACCAGCTGGCGCATTCGCTCTGTGACAAATCGGTGTCGATGTAACTCAAGCCCCAGGTCAATCCGATGAAGTCGCGGGTCAGGCGTACTTGCCACTCACGGTAAGCGTCGCGGCTGCTGCCGTCGTGGGCGAAAAATGCCGGGTCCTTCATGTCATTGCGCCCGTAGCGCAGTTCGAGGCCGACTTCGGCCGGAAGTACGGTCTTGTAGCCCAGCCAGGTATAGAGGGTGTCCTGATGCTTGCCGAAGAAGTTCTCGACATCGTTGGAGTAACTGACGCCCAACTGTGCGTCATACGCGCCGAGCACGGCGTAGACCTCGCTCATGTTGAACTCGCTGTTCTTCGGGTAACTGTATTTCATGTAGCCCAGGTCGAGGTTGAAAACATCGCTGATCTGCCAGTAATAGCCGGCGTATGAGTCGAGTTCCTGGCGGGTCTTGAGCGTTTGCCGGTTACCTTCGGCGTCGATGGCAGAACCGAAATCGACGTTCGAGGTCCAGACGCCGGCATACAGGCCACTGTTGTGGAGCAGGGTCAGTTCAAGCTGCGCGGCCGGGTCGCCGAGGGTCTGGCTGATGCCGCGGCTGCGATAATCGCTGACGGCGGTCAGCTTGACCTGGAGATTGAAATCTTCACTGAGGGGCACGGCCTGGGAGGCCTGAGAGGCCAACGCAAGGCCGGCGAGGATGAGTGCTTGTGTTGCGTGCATGGGGTTTTCCTTATTGTTATTGGGGCACGTTTGTCTGGACATGGCTTCGCCATTCCCCCCGCCGTGAGGCAGGGAGTCAGGCGTTTATTGGCGTGGGTGTATCAGGAGGCGGGGGCGTACACCTGCTTGCCGGCAAAGAAGGTCTGCAGGACCTGGGTGTCAGACAGCTCCTGGTCGCTGACCTTGAACACATCACGGTCAAGGACGATCAGGTCAGCCTGTTTGCCGGGCGCCAGGGAGCCGATCTGCCGTTCCAGGCGCAGCGTCTTGGCGGCATTGAGGGTGTAGGCCCGGAACATGCTGTCGCGATCCATTCTTTCGGCGCCGTTGAGCACGCCGAACGGGCCTTTGCGGGTGACGGCCTGGGCGATGGCGAGCCACGGGTTGGGGCTCGAGACTGGCCAGTCGCTGGCACCGGAGATGGTCGCCCCGGCCGCCAACAGCGAATGGGCCGGGTACTGGCGCTGGTAGGCCGACGCACTGATGTAGGGTTTGACCAACGTCTCGGTATAGCTTTCGGCGGTGGCCCACAGCAGTTGCATCGAAGCAATCACGCCGAGCTGCTTGAAGCGCGGGTAGTCCGCGGGTTCGACCAGTTGCAGGTGGGTGATGCTGTGCGCCACGGGCGGGGTTGGGTTGAGCTTGCGTGCGTAGTCGAAGCCGTTCAACGCCTCGTGCACGGCACGGTCGCCTACGGCATGTACGTGCACGATCCAGTCATGCTGCTCGGCTGCCACGACCAACGGGCCGAAGCTGGCCGGGTCGATCAGCAACTGACCACGCTTTTGGCTGTTCTTGTACGGTTCGATGACCGCAGCTGTCTGCCCCGGAAACTCCATGACCCCGTCGGCAAAGATCTTGATGCCGGGGAAGGTCAGGTTTGGAATGCCCTGGTATTTGTGCATGACCTTGCCGAGCACTTCCAGGTCGGCCGGTTCGCTTTTCGGGTTGGCGATCAGCAGGGCGGCGACGTGGGCGCTGAGTTCGCCGTTCTGCGCCAACTGGCTGTAGAGCGGCAGTACCCCGAGGTCGTTTTCGGTGGGGTGCATCTCGAACGTCGAATCGCTATGGCCGGCATTGGCGGCGGCGTCCATCCAGGCCGTTACGCCATACTGGATGTTGATCTGTACGGCCTTGCGGGCAGCCTCGAGCATCGTCGCTTCGGTAGGGCCGGGGAGTTGGTTGCGCACGCGGTCCCAGCCGCCCTCGGCCATGTAGCCTGTAGGGGTGAAATCGGCGTCGTGGGCGATATAGCTGCGGTCTTTTTCCGACAGGCTCTTGACCAGCGCCGCGTCGATTTTCGCTCGCTTGAGCATGGCGTCGTTGGCCCAGCCGGTATGGCCATCGACGCCGCTGAGGACCACAGGCTGCCCGGCCCAGCGGCCGTGGTTGAAGATTTTGCCCAGTTCGCGGCTTTGCTCCCAATAAGCTGAATTGACCCCGGAAATATTGATTACGTCAGCCTTGCGCGCACGCCCGGCCTGGTCCTCGGCCATCACCCATTGTTCGAGCTCGGCCAGCGGCTTGATTTCGTCGTGGAGGTTCGAGCCCATGCTGTCGAAGGCGCCCATCACCGGGTGGCTATGGGTATCGATCATGCCTGGCATCAACACCTTGCCACCGAGGTCGATGCGTTGCGTGGCGGCATCGGCGAGCCCCTGAATTTCGGCATTGCTGCCGACCTTGAGGATCTTGCCGTCTTCCACTGCTACCGCCTGGGCCAGGGCCTGGCCGGGTTCTGCGGTGAATACTTTGCCATTGAACAGGATGAGGTCGGCCGCGGCCATGGACTGCGTTGAGGAAAAAGCCAGCGCCAGGGCCAGCAAAGTGGGGGTGAAGCCTTTCATGGGTGAACCTCTTTTTTTGTCAGTCGTTTGAGCGTGCAAGGTGTCTCGGAGCCAGGCTCGGTTTCTACGGAGCTGGCGAATGGCTCAGGCCTGCGTTGCGCTGACGCAGGAGAACGATCAGGCCAACGGCGGCGATCACGATGCCTGGGGACGCAGCCAGCATCAGCCCGGATGCACCGGCGCCGGTGGCCAACATCTGGCCTGCGATCAAGGGGCCGCTGATTGAACCCAGCCGTCCGACGGCCACGGCCGAACCGACACCCGTGGCACGAACCTGTGCCGGGTAGAGCTGGGGTGCCAGCGCATACAGAATCAACTGCGCGGCGAGGACGAAGAAGCCTGCGGCAAAGCCCGCCAGCAGCATGCCGGTCAGGTCGCTCGAACGGCCGAGCGCCAGAAGCGATACCAGGATGCCGATGTAGATCAGGCTGACGAGCAGGCTGGCGCGCCACCGGTCCAGCAGCAGCCCTGCGAGAACCGAACCTGCCGCCATGCCGAGGTTCAGCAGCAGCTGGACCATGCCCGCCTGCGGTCGAGTGAAGCCCTGGCCGATCAGCAAGGAGGGCAACCAGTTGAGCAGCATGTACACCACGGTCAGGGTGAAGAAGCAACTGACCCACAGCAGCAGTGTGGAGAGCGCCTGTCCTTCCCGGAAGAGGCCCTGCCAAACGCTGGGGCGAGGCGTAGTGCCGGTTTGCGCTTGGCCTTTGTAAGCCGCCGATTCAGGAAGCAGAACGTGCAACAGCGGCGCAACCAGCAGGGGTGTCCAGCCACCCACATGGAACACCAGTTTCCAGTTCTCTATGCCCCCGAACAGACTCGCCAGCGAAGCCAGTGCGCCACCCAGAGGCACGCCGCAGTACATGAGGCTGACCGCAGTCGCCCTTGCCGAATCATCGGCGGACTCGGAAGAAAGGGCTATCAGGTTGGGTAATGCGGCTCCGAGGCCCAGGCCGGTCATGAAGCGCGCGACCAGTAAGCCAGGAAGATCCCAGGTCGCCGTGGTGATCAGTGAGAAGCACCCGAACAGAATCACTGAACCAATCAGCACGTATTTGCGGCCGATCCTGTCAGCCATCAGGCCGCCCAGAAAAGCCCCGGGCAGCAACCCCAGGATGCTCGCACTGAACACCCAGCCCATCTGCGCTCTATCCAGGCCAAACGCTGCGGCTATACCCGGACCGGCGATGCCGGCGGACTGGATATCGATGCCCTCCAGCAGCGCCACGACAAAACACAGCAGAACGGTGATGACGGTCAAACCCTTTGGCGAACGGTTCATGCGACCTCCCTGCAAGCAGGCAACCGAATAGCGCGTGCTGGCGTGATTCGAGCGAGTCTGCTGGTGTGGGCAATGGCTGTGGTGAGCTTGATTGGCACGACACTTTCGGAAGGCTTGGGCATGGATGTTCTCGTTTTGTATTGTTGTTGTACGAAACTAGTTATGTCTATTAACGTGTTTTCGATGGTAGATCTCGAGAACAATCTCGTCAACGCCAAAACGATCTGATTTCGAGCGGACACGGACACGCCCCCAAACGACTGGGTTTGGGGCGGTCAGGGGAGGGCGGTCGTGTAAAGGGGAGGGCTAGAGGCAGTCGTGGTTGCGATTGATTTTCTGCAGCAAGCCCAGTAACTGCGCGCGCTCGGCGTCGTCGAGGGTCGCGGTGGAGGCTTCATCGCTCTGCTGCGCGATGACTTTCAATTCCTTGAGAAGCTGCTCGCCAGCCTTGCTCAGGAACAGGCCATAGGCGCGCTTGTCGGGTTTGCAGCGAACGCGCACCGCTAACGCTCGCGCTTCCAGCTTGTTAAGTAATGGCACCAGTTGCGGTGGCTCGATGTCGAGCGCGCGGGCAAGGTCGGCCTGCACCAGGCCCGGGTTCTGATCGATGATGGCCAATGCGGAAAACTGCGCGGGTCTGAGGTCGAATTTTTCAAGCTCATTGACCAGGTGTTGGAATACCTTCAGCTGCGCTTTACGCAGCGCGTAGCCGATCAATGTGTCCAGCGAAACCTCGGGATTGTCATTCTGGGGAGGCATATCCACCGCGATCTCATCAGTTACTGGGATTAAGGGAATGTTTCGATTATCGCACCATTCAAGGGATCAGGGCCAGCCAGCAGGGAATTTGATTAATTTAAATAATGATTAATTGACATAACTAAATTGCGAAGCTAATTTCGTTCCAACAAAAACGGCAGACAAGCCAGGAAACGGGGTGGGACATGAGCAAGTACGAGAATCGCTGGAAAACCGTCAATGTCGACGTGCAGGACGGCATCGCCTGGGTGACCTTGAATCGCCCGGAAAAGCGCAATGCCATGAGCCCGACCTTGAACCGGGAAATGCGTGATGTGCTGGAGACCGTTGAGCAGGATGCCGATGCCAAGGTGCTGGTGTTGACAGGGGCCGGCACTGCCTGGACCGCCGGGATGGATTTGAAGGAGTATTTCCGTGAGGTCGATGGTGGCCCCGAGATTCTTCAGGAGCGCATTCGTCGTGATGCTTCCGAGTGGCAGTGGAAACTGCTGCGCATGTACAGCAAGCCGACGATCGCCATGGTCAATGGCTGGTGTTTCGGCGGTGGCTTCAGCCCGCTGGTGGCGTGTGACCTGGCGATTTGTGCCGACGAAGCGACCTTTGGCTTGTCGGAAATCAACTGGGGTATCCCACCGGGCAACCTGGTCAGCAAGGCGATGGCGGACACGGTCGGCCACCGCGAGTCGCTTTACTACATCATGACCGGCAAGACCTTCGGAGGAGCGAAAGCCGCCGAGATGGGCCTGGTCAACCGTAGCGTGCCCCTGGCGCAACTGCGTGAAGAAGTGATCCTGCTGGCCCAGGATCTCCTGGACAAGAACCCCGTGGTGCTGCGCGCAGCCAAGATCGGCTTCAAGCGCTGCCGTGAGCTGACGTGGGAGCAGAATGAGGACTACCTGTACGCCAAGCTCGACCAGGCGCAACTGCGTGACCCGGAACACGGGCGCGAACAGGGCCTCAAGCAGTTTCTGGACGACAAGAGCATCAAGCCGGGGCTGCAGGCCTACAAGCGTTAAGCCCGTTTCAGGTCGGTGCTTGATCCCTTTCGCCAGGCGGCATGATCCTTTGCGGCTGCGTTTGCCCACGCACTGATCTGAAATCAACCATTCCAGTATTCAAGAACAATCGAGGAATGATTCATGTTCGACGTGCCCTTGTTGATTGCAGGTCAACCTTGTCCTGGTGGCGATGGACGGACCTTCGAGCGTCGTCATCCGGTCTGCGGCGAAGTCGTCTCGACTGTCGCAGCCGCCACGCTCGAGGATGCCGATGCCGCTGTGGCCGCGGCCAAGGCCGCTTTCCCGGCATGGTCCGCGTTGGCGCCCAATGAGCGCCGCACCCGCCTGTTGCGGGCTGCGGACCTGATGCAGGCTCGAAGCGCCTTGTTCATTGAGATGGCAGGTGAAACCGGCGCGATGGGCAATTGGTACGGGTTCAACGTCAAGCTGGCGGCCAACATTTTGCGTGAAGCGGCATCCTTGACCACCCAGATCAACGGCGAGGTCATTCCTTCCGACCTGCCGGGAAGCTTTTCCATGGCGCTGCGCCAGCCATGCGGCGTCGTGCTGGGGATCGCCCCCTGGAACGCCCCGGTGATTCTCGGTACCCGAGCGATCGCCATGCCGCTGGCCTGCGGGAACACCGTGGTCCTCAAGTCGTCCGAGCTCAGCCCGGCCGTCCACCGCTTGATCGGGCAGGTCATGCATGATGCCGGCCTGGGCGAGGGTGTCGTCAACGTGATCAGCAATGCGCCGCAGGATGCCGCGGCGATCGTCGAGCGACTGATCGCCAACCCGGCAGTGCGCCGCGTCAACTTCACAGGTTCCACCCATGTGGGCAGAATTGTTGGCGAGCTGTGCGCGCGTCATCTCAAGCCCGCTTTGCTGGAGTTGGGGGGCAAGGCTCCGATGATGGTGTTGGCCGATGCCGACCTCGATGCGGCGGTCGAAGCGGCAGCCTTTGGTGCCTACTTCAACCAGGGCCAGATCTGCATGTCCACGGAGCGCTTGATTGTCGACGAAGCGGTTGCCGATGACTTCATCGATAAACTGGCGCGCAAGGTTGCCACGTTGCGCGCCGGTGATCCGGGCGATGAACAGTCGGTGCTGGGTTCGCTGATCGATGCGTCCGCCGGGCAACGCATCAAGCAGTTGGTCGACGATGCGCTGGGTAAAGGGGCGCGGCTGATCTGCGGTGGCCAGGTGGAAGGCAGCATCATGCAACCGACCCTGCTCGATAACGTCGACGACCGTATGCGCCTGTACCGGGAAGAGTCTTTTGGTCCGGTGGCGGTAGTGATCCGCGGCACGGGTGACGAGCAACTGCTGCGCCTGGCCAATGATTCAGAGTTCGGTTTGGCCGCCGCCATTTTCAGCCGCGATACCAGTCGCGCCCTGTCGCTGGCACAGCGAATGGAATCGGGCATTTGTCACATCAACGGGCCGACGGTACACGATGAAGCACAGATGCCCTTTGGTGGGGTCAAGGCCAGCGGCTATGGGAGTTTTGGTGGCAAGACCGCCATTGAGCAATTCACCCAGTTGCGTTGGGTTACTTTGCATCAGGGGCCGCGGCATTATCCGATCTGATCGAGGGCTTCAGGCAGCAAGCCCTCACAACGACAGCTACGAATAAAAACAACAGGGCGCGCCCGTAGTCCGGCGCTACCCCATGCAGCTGATGTCCTTGGCCAAGTCCGTTTGGCCCGACGTTGCGTTGCAACCTTTGCAGAGGTTCAACACGTGAATATCGAATACCCGGCGCAAGCGCCGTCTTTGCTTGCCGACCATGCGCCACTTGCCCAGGTTGCACCCTTTCGCGCCGTCGCGATAGGGCGGCCCGGTGTCGCCATCGAGCGAAAAGGGGACGTGACCTACCTGCGCTCCACCGAGCCACTGGGGCCTTATCCTCGCCGGTTGATGGAGCGACTGATTCACTGGGCACAGGTCAAACCTGACCAGACCTTCGTCGCCCGGCGTGACGCCACCGGGCAATGGCAATACATCACCTACTCGCAAATGCTCGAGCGAGTGCGTTCCATCGCGCAGCACCTGATGGGGTTCGAGCTCAGCCAGGAACGTCCTTTGGTGATCCTCTCGGGCAATGACCTGGAGCACCTGCAACTGGCCTGTGCGGCGATGTACTGCGGCATTGCGTACTGCCCGGTTTCTCCCGCGTACTCGACGGTTTCCCGGGATTTCGAGAAGCTCAGGCACATCATCTCGACCCTTGAACCGGGATTGGTCTTCGCCGCCGAGGGCGATACCTACGCTCGCGCCATCGAGGCTGTCGTTGCGGCGGATACGCCGGTGCTGTTGACGACGGGCGGGTTGTCCGAGCGCGCGCACATGTTTTTCGATGAGCTGCTGGGGCAGACGCAGTGCGCCGATGCCGACGCCGCTTTCGAGGCGGTGCAGCCTTCGACGATTGCCAAGTTCCTGTTCACTTCCGGCTCGACCAGACTGCCCAAGGCGGTCATCACCACGCAGCAGATGCTCTGTGCAAACCAGCAGATGCTCAGCCAGACCTTCCCGGAGTTCACCCTCGAGCCTCCGCTGCTGGTTGACTGGTTGCCGTGGAATCACACCTTCGGGGGCAGCCATAACGTCGGTATCGTGCTGTACAACGGTGGCAGCTATTACATCGATGATGGCAAGCCAACAGCCCAGCATTTTGCAGAGACTCTGCGCAATCTGGGTGAAATCTCGCCCACCGCTTACCTGACCGTGCCCAAGGGCTGGGAGGAGCTTGCGTCGGCGCTGGAAACGGACTCACAACTGAGGGAGCGCTTTTTTGCGCGCATGAAGCTGTTCTTTTTCGCCGGGGCCGGGTTGTCCCAGTCAGTCTGGAACCGCCTGGAAAAAGTGGCGACGGAGCATTGTGGAGAGCGCATCCAGATCATGGCCAGCCTGGGCATGACCGAAACGGCGCCCAGCTGTACCTTCACCACCGGCCCACTTTCCGTTGCGGGCTACATCGGTTTGCCTGCACCCGGATGTGAAGTGAAGATGGTTCCCATGGACGGGAAGCTCGAAGTGCGTTTCCGCGGACCCCATGTCATGCCCGGATACTGGCGATCACCGGAGCAGACGGCACAAGCGTTCGACGAGGAAGGCTTTTACCGCACAGGTGACGCCGTCAGATTCGCCGACCCGGACTCCCCGCATCTGGGGTTGATGTTCGATGGCCGCATCGCCGAGGACTTCAAGCTGTCTTCGGGAGGATTTGTCAGCGTGGGTCCTTTGCGAGCGCGAGTGATTGCGCAGGGCGCTCCCTACATCCATGACGTGGTGGTCACCGGGCCTGATCGCAAGCACATTGGCCTGTTGATTTTTCCGCGCCCCGTCGAGATTCGCCAACTGGCGGGAGTCGAGTCCGGCGCTTCCCTGCGTGAAGCCGTGAGCAGTGCCACAGTCAAACAATGGCTGCTGCAACTCATCGATGGACTCAATGGTGCGGCGACGGGTGTCGCAACGCGCGTGGACTGGGCTGCATTGCTCGATGAGCCGGCTTCGTTGGATCGCGGCGAGCTGACGGACAAAGGCTCGATCAATCAGCGAGCGGTGATGTCCCATCGTGCCGAAAAAATCGAGGCGCTGTATGCCGGCAGCGATCCGGATCGGCAACTGGCGAGTCTTCGCTGAGTCGGTTTTTCGCACACCGCACATCCCGCTTACCTACTGCTTGAAGCCAGCGACCGCCTGCGCGTGTCAATAACGCTGCTGCTTCGCTTTTTGCCTGATTGTTGAAGGAACTGAGATGAACATTGCCGATCTGGTCGCTATCGATGTCCACACCCATGCCGAGTTCTCCTGTCATGAACCGGATGATGACTATCGCATCGAATTTGAAGACGCCAAGCGCAAATACTTTAAATCCGGCTCACCGCCTTCCATCGGCGAAACCATTGCCTATTACCGTGAGCGCAAGATTGGCCTGGTGATGTTTACCGTGGACTGGGAGTTCGAGATCGGACGCAGGAGGGTGCCCAACGAAGAGGTTGCCCGTGCCGCCCAGGACAATGCGGACATGATGATGGCGTTTGCCAGCGTGGATCCCCACAAGGGAAAAATGGGGGTGCGGGAAATGCGCCGGTTGATCGAGGATTTCGGCATCAAGGGCTTCAAGTTCCACCCGACATGCCAAGGCTTTTTTCCGAACGACCGCATGGCCTATCAACTGTACGAGGTTATCGCGGAGTACGGCTTGCCGGCCATTTTCCACAGCGGCCATTCTGGTGTTGGCAGCGGAATGCCCGGGGGAGGAGGGTTGCGTTTGAAGTACTCCAACCCCATGCACCTGGACGATGTCGCGGCGGATTTTCCTGATATGAAAATTATCCTGGCGCATCCTTCGTGGCCCTGGCAGGACGAGGCGCTTTCGGTGTGCTTGCACAAACCCAATGTCTACATCGATCTGTCGGGATGGTCGCCCAAGTACTTCCCGCCTCAGCTGGTGCAGTATGCCAATACCTTGCTCAAACATAAGATGTTGTTTGGTTCCGACTATCCGTTGATTACACCTGATCGCTGGATGAAGGATTTCACCGAGGCTGGTTTCAAGGAGGAAGTCCATTCACTGATTTTGAAAGAGAATGCGATCAAGGTGCTCGGCCTCGGGTGAAGGCCTTTCATGAGTGACGGTTTACACGAGGGTCAATGATCGGCGGGATTCACTCACCCGACCTGGCTATTTCCCAGCAAGCACGGCATCTTCGATTTCCTGTGCGACAAGGCTTTGTATTCGCCACATGTTGCGGTCCCGAATGCCATGCTCCTCCAGCATTGTGACTGTCCGGAACAGGTACTGGGCCGCCGAACCCCAGTGCCCGGCTGCGCGGGCCAGTACATGGGCAACCTGTTCCATGGGCAACTTTCCGGCATAGGCCATTCCGTCGCGTGCTGCGACAAAGGCCAGGGCACGCACTGTCCCTGATTCGGTTTTAACCGAAATCCAGCGTGGGACATTGGTCGGTGGGTTGGCGTCTATTTCCCGCACCATCAACAGTCCCAATTGCTTGAAATGGTCTTGCGCGGGAAGCCGGTATGCCAACCCGTTGCAGCTTCCGCCCCGGTCGAGGGCCAACATCAGGGCCGGCAGTTCGCGCGTGCCGCGCCAGCGAGTCAGTTTGAGGCAGAACGATCGATGCCAGCCGAAGGCGGTGGCGCTACGGCTCTCCAAAACATCGAACTCCGGATTCCAGATCAGTGAGCCATAAGCAAAAATCCAAAGCTCCTGCGGTTTGTATTCGAACAACAGTGCTTCCACCATTGCATCGAACTCTGCTTCGGTGTGTTCGGTCGTGCCCGGCTCGGGGCCGGGATCGGGCTCAAAACGCTCGACGCGAGCGACAAGTTCCGCCGTCAGGTTTGGTTTTTTGGCGGGCTTGGTTCTCAGGGTTGCCATGCCGGCTCTCCCACAGGTTGGTCTCCGCCCCCTGTAGGAGCGAGCATGCTCGCGATGGACGCGGGAACACCGCGGGGCATCAGGCTTCCCGCGTTATCGTTGACGTACATCGCGAGCATGCCGCAAGCGGGCACCCGCTCCTACAGGGAACGCGTTCATTGCGATCAAACATCAGAGTTTTTCGAGGAATCCCAGTAACAGTTCATTGACCTCTGTCGCGCGTTCTCGTTGTATCCAGTGGCCAGCACCTTCAAGGATATGGCACCCGCGCAGTCCTGGCAGTGTCTGCGCGAAGGCTTCGATCTGCCGCGGGGAGCCCGGAAACTTCAGTACGCCGTCGCGGCTTCCGGCAATGAACATCGACGGCTGCCGGATACTGCAGCCGCGCCAGGGCGCCAGCAGTGCCCATGAGCGTGTCATGTTGCGGTACCAGTTCAAGCCGCCGCGAAATCCGCTGCGGGTGAATTCGCCGGTGTAGTAGGCGATGTCCTCGAGGCTCAGCCAGGCTGGCAAGGTTTCCGGTTCGATCATTCTCCCCAGGAAGCCTTTGCCCGCCTGCAGTTGGCCGAACACCGGCCAATCGGGCCCGTCACCCGAGCCATTGAAATAGATGCGTCGGATCGACGACTCGACGTCCCTTTCCAGCTCGGCCTCGGCCACACCCGGCGTCTGGAAATACTGGATGTAGAAGTCGCTGATACCCCGCGAGGCCAGCGCGCTCAGGGGCTCCACGCGCCCCGGTGGCGAGTAGGGGACGCTCATGCCGACCACGGCACGGAACAGATCGGGTCGCATCAATGCTGCGCTCCAGGCCACCAGTGCGCCCCAGTCATGACCGACGATCACGGCTTGCTGTTCACCGAGTGCGTTGACCAACTCCACCATGTCGCCCACCAGGTGGAGTGTGGTGTAGGCGTCGGGTTCGACCGGCGCATCCGTGCCGCCATAGCCACGCATGTCGGGCGCGACCGCCCTGTAGCCGGCGGCCGCCAGCGCGGTCAGCTGATTGCGCCAGGAGTACCACAGCTCCGGGAAACCGTGGCAAAGCAGGACCAGCGGACCTGAGCCCTGGGAGGCTACCTGCATGCGGATGCCATTGATGTCGAGCGTTTCGAGTTGTGGTTCGTTCATGTGCGCTCCCTGCAGTTCAAGCGATGGACTCCAGCAACCGTGGCAGTCTGGTCAGAGCCTGCTGCTTGCTGACGGAGAGCCGATGCAGCTGTGCCAGTTTCTCGGTGTCGGTTTCTTGCAAGCCCCTGACCACCGACGTCAGGAAGTACAAGCGCGACTGCCTGATCCAGCGCGTCAGGCCTTCATGTTCTCCCCAGCGTAGTTGGTTACCCAGGTAGACCGCCCACATTCTGATCCAGTCCGTGGGGACGTGAGGCGGGGGGACCATGGTGCAAAGGGCGTTCATTTCCTCCTGATCGGCCAGATGGCTTTCGACATAGGCGATCAAGGCTGCGCTGAACAAGGGCTGGCAGCTGCTTACCATCAACAGGTTGATCTTGTTCCCATCGAACACCTTCATTTCAGGCAGTGTCGGGATGGCACTGGCGCTGCAGTCAATATGCAGAGCATTTGCACTGGTAGCGATGCTGCCTTTCTCGAGCACGATGCGCGTTGGCTCGATAATCCGTACCCTCCCCAGGCGCACAATGTTGTCGATGCGCCGCAGTTCACGTAATTCTGCCTGTGTAACGATGGCGCAGCGGAAGGCCGTCGGTTCGACGGACTTATCCATGCGCAGGAACTGGCCCGACGCCTCAAGCCTGGAGAACAGGTCAGGGATCGAGTCGGCGGCCGCGATGGCCTCGAATTGTGCCGTGAGGCCGCCGATTGTCCGTTCGAAGCTATCGAGGCCCGGTTGCAGGTTGGCCCGGTCGATCAACCACGGATCGTTCGGCATGATCCAGCAGATGTTTGCGGGCGCAATACCGCTTTGCAGACACCACAGGCAAGCGTCGATCCCGGTCTTGCCGGATCCCACCACTACGTAGCTGGAGTGCGGGCGCTGGATCTTCGGCAGGTTGTTCAGTGGTACGCATTGCACGCCGGGCTCCACCTTGTACCTGGGCGGGTGGGTCGAGGGCACAGCGGTCTGGGTATGGGTGGCGTCCACCACCTTTTTGTGGACCCGCACCTGATGGTTTGCGCCGCTGACCAGCGAGGTAAAGCGATGGTCGTCAATGCGGTCGCCGGTGTAGTCGCACATGGGGAAGTAACGGACTCGGCCTGACGGCAGAAACTGCTGGTTCATCACCTGGTCGTAGTAGCTCACCACCTCGGCGCCAGAAGCCAGCTCATACAAGCCTTGGTTCAATTGCGCATGGTCTTTCTTCCCGCTGCTCAGTTCCCGTGAGTTGACGCCATAGAAAGCCGAAGGCTGGTGTAAGCGGACGAAAGGGTAGGCATCATTCCAGTGCCCGCCAGGCCGGTCGTGCCGATCCACCATCACGATGCTTGCATTGGTTTCCTCGAGCAGTGTATCGACGAAAGCCATGGCCATCGCGCCAGCACCGATGATCAGATAGTCGGTTTCGATCAGATTTGCGTCCATATGCTTGCGCCTTTCTGAAGGTTGTTCCTTGTGACCTCAGTAGATTAGCTATCAATACCGGGACCCATAGAACGAATGCTCCTCACCCAAATAACCGATTGAATTAACAAGCGCAGCACGAATCACCAGCCGTTACAGTGGCACTCAAAGGCTGTAACAAGCGGCTATGCCGATAAGTGCGAGAAAGCACAGCAACTGGATGCAAAAGAAGGTGAACCGTACCGCCACGAACCTGTTGGTCTGCTCATGGGATACGTGAACCAGCGACTGGCACACGCTCGCGATGGAGGCGCAGGCTCCGCGGGGTGTCAGGTAGCCAGTGTCATCGTTGACGACCATCGCGAGCATGCTCGCTCCTACAGTAAATCTGTGGTGTTGCACAAAACCCTGTAGGAGCGAGCACGCTCGCGATGGACGTCAACGATAACGCGGGCTGTCTGAATGCCCGCGTTATCCTGGCGTCTTGCCCTGGGCACAACGCCTTGCGCAGTCGCCGAGCCTCTCTGCACGTCGCTCGACATCGGGCAGCCCTGCAGAACAGCAGCTAAGCTTTCCTGCGCTGGGGCGGCAGTGAGAAGTGTTGCCTTGGAGTGTCTATGTCGGGCAAGGGAGCCATGCGCCATGAGTGCCGAACAGAGTCGTTACAGCCCACCGACCCTCCTGGTGGTCGATGACACGCCCGATAACCTGATGCTGATGACTGATCTGCTCAAGGATCGCTACCGGGTCAAGGCCGCCAATAGCGGTGAAAAGGCGTTACGCGTACTTCAGGGCGATACACTTCCGGACCTTATCCTGCTTGATGTGATGATGCCTGGGCTCTCGGGCCATGAGGTGGCGCGGCAACTCAAGGGCGACCCGCGTACCCGTGACATCCCGATTATCTTTCTGACGGCCATGGCCGCGACCGAAGACGAGATCGTTGGCCTGGAACTGGGCGCCGTCGACTACATCACCAAACCGATCAGGCCGGCGCTGGTCCTGGCGCGGGTGGATACCCAGCTCAAGCTCAAGGCCGCGCAAGACTTCCTGCGGGATCACAACGACTATCTGGAGCAGGAAGTGGCGCGTCGGACCCGCGAGGTCATTGCGATCCAGGATGTGGCCATCCAGGCCATGGCTTCACTGGCCGAGACTCGCGACAACGAAACGGGCAACCATATCCGGCGGACCCAGCACTACATCAAGGTGCTGGCGGAACATTTGCGTGATCACCCGCGATTCAGCCACTTTCTCAGCGATGACACCATCAAGTTGCTGTTCAAGTCGGCGCCGCTGCACGACATCGGCAAGATCGGCATTCCCGACCATATTCTTCTCAAGCCTGGACGCTACACCGAGGCGGAATTCGAGATCATGAAGACCCATACAACGCTGGGACGTGACGCCATCCAGCATGCCGAGGATCAACTTGGCATTCGCGCGCAGTTCCTCAGCCTGGCCAAGGAGATTGCCTACAGTCATCAGGAAAAATGGGACGGCAGCGGCTATCCGCAAGGGCTGGCGGGAGACGCCATCCCCATCAGTGCACGCTTGATGGCCGTGGCTGACGTCTATGACGCGCTGATAAGCCGTCGGGTCTATAAACCCGGGATGCCCCATGAGCAGGCCGTCGAGATTATCCGCCTGGGCCGGGGCACGCATTTCGACCCTGATATCTGCGATGCCTTCCTGGCCTGCCTCGAGCAGTTCCAGGCGATTGCCGAGCACTTCGCCGATACCGACCAGGACATGGCGGTCAAGCGGGCTGCGCTGGAGCGTATCGGCCAGACTCAGTGAGCCCGCACTTGCACCGTTGCAGCTTTCATCAGGTCCACGAGGATAATCCATGACCGGACTGCGCTCCGTGCTCGAGCGTCTGGCGCTTCTGCACAAACTGATCCTGGGATTCGCGGCACTGCTGTTGTTGGTGCTGGTGCTCGGCGTGCAAAGCCTGCGTACCCTGGAGTCCCTGAAGCGGGACATGCAGACGCTCTATCTCCAGGAACTGGTCGGGATGGAACACTTGAGTGAGGCACGAGTGCATCTGCCTCACCTGGTGCAAGCGCTGCAGCGTGCCGTGGGCACCAACAACGCGCAGATACGCATTGAGTCCCTGCAGCAACTTCGTGACACCCGCAATCGCCTGCAGTTGGCGCTTGCCCATGCCAAGCTGACCCTCACACGCCCGGAGAACCTGGCGCGCCTTGCCGAATTCGATTTGCTGCTGCAACAGCTGGAAAGCGGCAGCGAACAAGTCTTTCTGCTGATCGATCAGGGGCGCCAGGGCCAGGCGCTGCTGCTGCTCAACAGCAGTGAGTTCCAGCAACTCGATCAGCAGGCCGACACGCTTCTGGACGCGATATCCCAGGTCAAGGAGGCGGCGATTCGCGACACGGCCAAGGACCTCGCCGACTTTGCCGAGCGCAGCACCAAGCTGACCTACATACTCTTGTTCGGTGGTTTGTCGCTGGCGTTGCTGTTGTCCTGGCTGGTCAGTCAGTCGATCCGCAATCCGCTCAATCGGGTGCGGGCTGCGGTCGACCATTTGGCCGCAGGGCAGCTCGATCAGCCGATTCCTCATACCGACTTGAACAACGAAACGGGCGATCTGGCGCGGGCCATTGCCAAACTCCAGACCGAGTCCCAGCAACTGGAGCGTCAACGCTGGATCAAAGCGCATACCGCGCAACTACAGGTCGATCTGCAGCAGGCCGAAACGCCAGCGGAACTGGCCCAGGTCTTTTTGCAGCATATGGCGAGCCTGCACGGTATTTGCCAGGGCGTGCTTTACAGCGCCAACGAGGAGTGCGCCACGTTGCTGCTGATGGGTCGCTATGCCACCGATTCCGAGCGACCGCCCGAGGCGCAAGTCAGGTTCGGCGATGGCCTGCTGGGGCAGTGTGCGGTGGATCGCCTGCAGCGTCAGTTGCAAGCCATGCCGGAGCATTCCTGGCGTTTGCGTTCGCCGCTTGGCGAGACCCCGGCCAATTATCTGCTGCTGCAACCGATTGTGCGTGGCGAGCGGCTGCTGGGCGTGCTCGAGTTGGCTGGGCTGGAGCCGTTGGGCGAGCGGGAAATGCTCCTGTTGCAGGAAGCAACGTCACGTCTGGCGGCCGCCATGGCGATTCTGGAGCGTAATCAGGCGGTCAAGAACCTGTTGGCGGAAACCCGGCGCCAGGCCAATGAAATGGCGGAACAGTCGCTGCGACTGGAGGCGCAGGCGCAAGCGCTGGAAAACCAGCAGTCGGCGTTGCGTGCTACCGAGGCCTGGTATCGCGGGATCATCGAAGCGGCACCGGACGGCATGCTGGTGGTGGATGCCGAGGGGCACATCCTGCGGACCAATCGCCAACTGGATCAACTGTTCGGCTACAGCGCCGGTGAGTTGATCGGTGAGCCGATCGAACGCCTGGTGCCGCTGAAGAGCCGAGGACACCACAAGACGCTGCGCCAGGGATTCATGGCCCAGGGTGAAACCCGACAAATGGGCGCCAACCTGGACGATCTGCAAGGCGTGCGCAAAGACGGAAGTCTGTTCTCTGCCGAGATCAGCCTTTCGCATCTTCCAAGCCTTGAAGGGGGGGGCGTCTGCGTGTGCGCTTCGGTGCGTGATGTCAGTGAGCGCCGTCAGTTGCAGGCGGCGCTCAAGGCCAGCGAGGCGCAGTTGCGCGCAGTACTCGACAGCAGCCCGGTGGCCATGTTGATCAAGGATGTCGGTGGTCGTCCGACCTACAGTAATCCGCAGTTCGACAGCTTGTTCGCGACGCGTCTTGAGCAACTCAAGGCCATGGATCTGGGGCAGTTCTGGGTTGACCCGCAGGCACACCAGCGCTTTACCGCCGCAGCGGCGCAAGGTCCGGTGGTCAACTTCGAGGCCAGCCTGCAACGCCTTGGAGGCGAACGCTTCGACGTACTGGTCTCGGCCGTCACCCTGACGCTGGGCGAGCGTCATATCAAGGCCAACTGGTACTTCGACATCACCGACCGCAAGGCCGCTGAAGCCGAGGTTCAGCGTGCGCGCGAGGCCGCGGAAGAAGCGACCCGGGCCAAAAGCAACTTTTTGGCCACGATGAGCCACGAGATCCGCACACCGATGAACGCCATCATCGGCATGAGCTATCTGGCATTACGCACCGAGCTCGACCACCGCCAACGCAACTACATCGAAAAGGTCCATCGCTCGGCGGAATATCTGCTGGTGATCATCAACGATATCCTCGACTTCTCCAGGATCGAAGCCGGCAAGATGCTCCTGGAGCACATTCCCTTCCACCTTGAGGACGTGCTGGATGGCTTTGCCAGCATGATTGGCCTGAAAGCGGAAGACAAAGGCCTGGAATTGCTGTTCAGCACCGATGCCGATCTGCCGACGGCCTTGATCGGCGATCCACTGCGACTGGGCCAGGTGCTGATCAACCTGGGTAACAATGCGACAAAATTCACCGAGCAGGGCGAGATCGTGCTCGGTGTCGAGCGGCGCGGCTCGGTGGCAGAGCAAGTGCAGTTGCATTTCTGGGTACGCGACAGCGGGATCGGCATGAGCACCGAGCAGTGTTCGCGCCTGTTTCAACCGTTCAGCCAGGCCGATAGCTCCACCACCCGCAAGTACGGTGGCACCGGGTTGGGCCTGGCCATCTCCCGGCATCTGGTGGAACTGATGGGCGGACACATCTGGGTCGAGAGCGAGCCGGGCCAGGGTTCCACCTTTCATTTCGAGGTGAGCCTGGGCGTGCAGCACGACAGCCAGTTGCGGCGTATGGTAACCGCCGACGAATTACTGGGCACCCGAGTGTTGGTGGTCGATGACAATGCCAGCGCGCGCGAGATCCTGTCCGGCATGGCGCGCAGCTTTGGCGTGGAGGTGGACGTCGCGCAAAGTGGCCGGACCGCACTGGCCATGTTGGTGGAGGCCGAAGCGAAGGTGCTGCCTTACGATCTGGTGCTGATGGATTGGCGCATGCCTGGCATGGATGGTGTGGAGACGGTGCGGCAGATGCATGCCGCCAGGCTGGCGCAAACGCCGTCGGTGATCATGGTCACGGCTTTCGGTCGCGAAGAGGCCCGCGAAGAAGCCAGGCGACACGGCATTCAATTGCCGGTGGTCCTGACCAAGCCGGTGACGCCGTCTACTTTGCTTGAGGCGCTGGGTACGGTGCTCGGCAAGATACCCCAGGCCGATACCCGCGCCAGCGAGCGATCCGGCCAGAGTGCCAGCGCCATGGCCAGCCTGCGCGGCGCGCGGCTGCTGCTGGTGGAAGACAATGAGCTGAATCGCGAGCTTGCCTGTGAACTGCTGGAAAGCGCCGGGATCGAACTGTGCCTGGCCATTCACGGCGCAGAAGCGCTCGCGCAACTGGAACGTGGCGGGCCATTCGATGGTGTGCTGATGGACTGCCAGATGCCGGTGATGGACGGTTATACCGCGACCGGCAAGATACGCGAGCAGTCACGTTGGGCGAACCTGCCGGTGATCGCCATGACGGCCAACGCCATGGCCGGAGACCGTGAACGGGCCCTGGCCTGCGGTATGAACGACCACATTTGCAAACCCTTGAACGTCGAGGACATGTTCGTCACGCTGGCCAAGTGGATACACCCGCGGCCTGGCCGTGGCGCGATGCCGGCCGACGTTTTGCCAGTCACCACGGAGTCGGCGGCGAGCCTGCCAGCCAGCCTTCCCGGTATCGATATGCAAGCGGGCCTGGGCACCTGCATGGGCAAGGTCGAACTCTACCTGCGCCTGCTGCGCAGGTTTCGCTCCAGCCACCAGGCTTTTTGCAGCGAGTTCCAGGCAGCCCGAGATCAGGGCGATCCTTTGGCGGCGGCCAGGCTGGCCCATACCTTGCGGGGTACGGCGGGCAACATGGGTGCCATCGAGGTGGCGAACGCTGCCGCTGCGCTGGAGCTGGCGTGTCAAAACGATGGGGCGCAGCAGGACCTGGCTGACCGGCTGGCGGAGGTCGAACGCTGCCTGACACCTGTGCTGGAAGGATTAGCGGTGCTCGGCGAAGCGGCTTCCTGCGCAGACTCGTCAACCCCGCCACTCGACAGCGAATGGCATGTGCAACTGGCCCACACCCGGTCTCTGCTGGCCGAGAGCGACACCCAGGCCCTGACTGCCTTGCTTGAGCTGCAGAGGCTGGCTTCAGACCCGCGGATGGCCGAGCAATTGCATCGGGTTGTCCAGCAAGCGCAGTGCTTCGATTTCGATCAGGCGCTGGAATTACTGGAAAGCCTGTCCTGATCCATCAGGTGGAGGTATATCGTGCGCCAAATGCCAGGCGCCTCGTCACAGGCCTGCAATCGGACCCGCCACAAAGGCGGGCCCGAAGGATGATCACAGCTTCGGCAATTGCCCGATGCGGCCCATCATTTCGGTGACGATCTGCAGGTCCAGCAGGAACTGCTCGGTGGTCTTGAACTCGTTGTCGTTGTGACCGGTGTATTTGACGTTCGGCATGGCCAGGCCGAATTGCACGCCGTTGGGCAGTTCATGCACGGACGTAGCGCCTGCCGAAGTACCGAACTTGTGTTCCATGCCGAGGTTTTCGCTGGCCACCGCCAGCAGGGCCTTGACCCATTCACCCTCGGGGTTGCGGTACATCGGTTCGGCAATCGACAGGTCGAAGACCGGCGCGATGCCGGTCTTCTTGCTCCAGGCGTCCAGCTTGGCGGCGATTTCGGACTTCAGCGCTTGCGGCGACTTGCCCTTCGGAACGCGCAGGTTGACCGCGAGCTTGAAGGCGTTGTCGTCCATCCCGACATAGGTCAGGGACGTGGTCAGCGGACCCATGAATTCATCGGAAAAACCGACCCCCAACTTGCCGCCCAGATAATCCAGCCCCCAGTTGTCGGCGGCATAGCGGGCGGCGTCAGTGATCGGGTTGTGCTTGAGCGCGACCTTGCCGTCGAGACCATTGATGAAATCGAGCATCCTGGCCACCGGGTTGACGCCGGACTCAGGGTCGGAGGAGTGCGCGGAAACGCCGGTGACCGTCAGTTTGACGTCCTTGCCGTCGACCTTGGCCGTCACTTCGAAATTGCCACCATTGCGCTTGGCATACTCGGTGCCGGCCTTTTGCAGGCTGGCAGCCAGATCGGCGGGCTTGTCGGTCACCAGGGTCGCGACCGATGTCGACGGAATCTGGTTGGTGGCCAGGCCGCCCGTCATCGAGATGATTTCTGCGCCTTTGCCTTCAGCCTTGCGTTTGGCGAAGCTGGCCATGACCGTGCCGTAGCCTTTCTCGGCGATCACCACCGGGTAGCCGCCATCCAGCGCCAGGTTGTAGTTCGGCGTCGGGTTGCGTTCGAAGTAGTAGGGAATGGCGTCGCCCGTGGTCTCTTCGGTGGTGTCGACCAGCAGCTTGAAGTGGCGGGCCAGCGGCAGCTTTTCTTCCTTGATGATCTTCATGGCGTAGAGCGTCACCACGATGCCGTTCTTGTCATCTTCGGTGCCACGGCCATACATGCGATCACCGATCAGGGTGACCTTGAACGGATCGAGGCGGGTGCCGTCCTGCAGCACCCAGTTCTCCGGAGTCACCGGCACCACATCGGCATGGGCGTGAATGCCCACGACTTCATCGCCACTGCCTTCGAGGGAAATCTCATATACGCGGTTGTCGATGTTGCGAAAGTTCAGGTCGAAGGCCTGGGCGAGGCCCTTGATCTTCTCGGCAATCTTGAGGAATTCCGGATTGTCGTGCTGCTCGACACCGTCCACGCGCACGGTTGGAATGGCCACCAGCTCTTTCAAGGTTTCGGTGGCCGCGCTGCCGTATTTCACCCGGGCATAGAGGCCAAGCAGGCGATGGATTTCGTTTTGTTGCTCAGCGGACAGCGTCTTGTTGTCGAGAAACCCACGGATGGCCGGGCCGAGGTCGTCGGTTCTGGCGACATCGCTCTTGGCCAGACTTTCCAGGAACTGCCTGAAATCCTTGACCGAGGCATCGTTGAAGGTCTTGAGGATGACGGTGCTCTGTTCCGGGGCGATGTTGGCTTGCACGGCGGTGGTGAACGACGAAAGGCTGGCGAGCATGAGGGTGGTCGCAGCCAGGTGCTTGAGTGAAAAATCCATTGCTGGGGGCATTCCTTTGCAGGCGGTTTGTAAGAAATATCTGATTGCTTGATCAGAAACCTTTCAAAACTAACACCCCGCGCGCGTGAAACGGGAGCCCCTGAAGTGGGATCTGTCGCACAGAAATGCAAAAGCGGCGCAGAAACGAAAAACCGCTCTATCAAGGTTTGCATTCCGCCAGCACCACCTTGCAGGTATTCGGCGTACCGCCGGATCGGCCGGCATAACGTATGCAATTGTCCAGGGATTTTTGCCGGGCCATGCTCAAGGTGTCAGCCCAGGCGAGGCCACCTTCGCCTACTGTGGGGAGGGCTTTTGCATAGCAGGTCGAGCCGGTGCCTGGGGGGGAATAGGGCGCTGCAACTGTGCTGGATTTGCCTGAGCATCCGGCTGTCAGCGCCAGGTCGATGGCGAGCAGCGAAAGCAGGACCCATGGCGAGGATTGTCGTGCCGATTGCCCGGTCATCTCGGTTCCCCTGTATCAACGGGCTCAGGTCAGAGCCCTGTCTAACCATCATCCGCCGCCAGTGGGTTTCTGTCTCACACTTCTTGTTTATGTGTTTTTGGTATCAGTGCTATCCGATTGCATCTATTCATAAATTAATACCTGAACGGTAAGTTGCCTCTCTGTGATGACAGATCGAGAGCAACTCATGACCCGGGATTCCATCCGCAAGTCCGCACACGCCGCAGTCAGGGTGGGAGCGCTTTGTTTCAGTCTGACTACCAGTGCACTCGTGGACGCTGTCGAGCGTAGCCCGCTGATCATCAAGGATCAGGGAAGCCTGATGGCCGGCGGAGGGCTGATTACCCAGCCGGGTCGCTTCGACCCTTACAAACCGATGATGCCTGATGGCCAGACCTACCATGGCGACCACGTGTACGCGTTCTATCAGGTGCCGGTCGACGCTCACCCGTTGCCCATCGTCATGTGGCATGGCGCAGGGCAATCGGCAAAGTCCTGGGAAACCACGGCCGATGGCCGCGAAGGGTTCCAGAACATCTTCCTGCGGCGCGGTTTCTCCACTTACCTGGTCGACCAGCCGCGCCGGGGCGACGCCGGGCGTAGCCTGGTGGAAGCGACGATCAAGCCTGTGCCGGACGAACAACTGTGGTTCAACCAGTTCCGCATTGGCCTGTGGCCCGAGATCTTCGCAGGCAGTCAGTTTCCCCGTGGGCCGCAGGCGCTGGAGCAGTTCTTCCGTTCGATGACGCCCAATACCGGCCCTTACGACATCGAAGTCGCCTCCGACGGCGTATCCGCGCTACTGGAAAAGACCGGGCCGGCGATACTGTTCACCCATTCGCAGGGCGGTGGCCCCGGCTGGATGACGGCGATCAAGAGCCGCAATGTGCGCAGCATTGTGGCGTTCGAGCCGGGAAGCAGCTTCGTGTTTCCCGAAGGCGAAGTGCCCGCGCCGATTCCCAGCGCGTTCGACACGCTCACGGCGCAGGTCGTATCGAAGGCGCAGTTCGAGGCGCTGACCCATATCCCCATCCTGATCATCTACGGCGACAACATTCCGGACCATCCGGTTCGTTTGCCGGCACAGGACAGCTGGCGTGCCCGGCTTGAAATGGCTCGACTGTGGCGAGACGCCGTGAACCGCCATGGCGGGGACGTGCGGCTCGTTCACTTGCCCGAGATCGGCATCAGGGGCAACAGCCACTTTCCGTTTTCCGACCTGAACAACGTCGAGATTGCGGACCTGGTTTCGCGGTTTCTCGCCGAGAAAAACCTGAATTGACAACGAGCATGGCAATCGCTGCCGCACACCTTTGCAAACAGCAATCGTCAGGAGTATTCACATGATGCGAACCACGATAAAGGCCACCCTCATGGCCGCCATGATTGGCATGTCCGGTGTTGAAGCCGAGGCGGCGGACTACAAACAGAATCCCTATACCCTGGCCTACGCCGGCGCGCTGGTGAAGAACGAGCCGGGCAAGGTCAACATCCACCCGGTCACCTACAAACTCGATGGCCTGGACATTGCCGCCAACGTCTACACCCCGGCCAATTATGACGCCGCGAAAAAGTATCCGGCCGTTGTCGTCGCGCATCCCAATGGCGGGGTGAAAGAGCAGGTCGCCGGCCTGTACGCCCAGCGCCTGGCCGATCAGGGCTACATAACGATCGCGGCGGATGCGGCGTATCAGGGCGCCAGCGGTGGCGAACCGCGCAACATCGACAAGCCTGCGTATCGCATCGAGGATATCCATGGCATGGCGGATTTCATCGCCCGCTATCCTGGCGTCGATAACACGCGACTGGGCTTGCTCGGCATCTGCGGCGGCGGGGGCTATTCGCTGAAGGCAGCGCAAACCGACAAGCGCTTCCAGTCGATTGCGACCCTGAGCATGTTCAACTCCGGACTGGTGCGTCGCAACGGCTACCAGGACTCGCAACTGTCGACGATTCAGGAGCGTTTGCAACAGGCTTCGGCGGCCCGCGCAGAGGAAGCGGCGGGCGGGGAGGTGCACTATGTAGGCGACGCCAGACTGACCGATGAGCAGATCGCCAGGTTGCCGTTCGATCTGTATCGGCAGGGGTTCGAGTATTACGGCAAGACCCACGCGCACCCGAATTCGACCTTCCGGTACACCCAGAGCAGTCTGCTGGACCTGATGAGTTTCGATGCCACGGACCAGATCGAACTGATCGACAAGCCGTTGCTGATGATCGCCGGCAGCAAGGCCGACAGCCTGTACATGTCGGAACAAGCGTTCGCCAAGGCCAGCGGAACCCGGGATAAGAAACTGTTCACCATCGATGGCGCGACCCATATCGAAACCTATTGGGTGCCTGAGTATGTGGATGTCGCCATTGCCCAGTTGACTGCGTTTTACACCCGAACGCTCTGACTTGAAGGAGTTTCCATCATGAAAAACACGCTTTTTGGCATCGCCGTGTGCGTCGCGGCGCCTTTCGCCGATGCAGCCGGGTCAGACAGTCTCAGCCAGCCCGGGGCTGCCCAGCAGATCAGCCGTGCAGGCAGCCAGGCTTCGGTCGCGGGTCCCGAGGAATACTTCACCGGCCGGGTGCGCGTCGATCCGTTGTTTGCCGCCACTGGCGAAAACAATGCGTCTGGCGCTTACGTCACTTTCGAGCCCGGCGCGCGATCGGCCTGGCATACCCATCCTGCCGGCCAGCGGTTGGTCGTGATGTCCGGTGTGGGGCTGACGCAGGAGTGGGGCAAGCCCGTTCAGGAAATCCATCCGGGCGATGTGATTGTCTGCCCGCCGGGCGTCAAGCACTGGCATGGTGCCGCTCCGGCAAGCACCATGACGCACCTGGCCGTGACCGGTTCGGTAGAGGGCAAAAGCGTGCAGTGGCTGGAGAAAGTCACCGATGCGCAGTACGGCGCCCAGGGTTCCAAAGCACCGCAGACGGTGGCTCAACCCGCATCGCAGACATTGTCCGGCAAACAGCAGGCCATCCCCTTGATTGCCGCCGCCATGGCCACGAGCGATATTCCCCGGCTCAACGTTGCCCTGAACCAGGGGCTGGATGCCGGGATGACAGTCAGCGAGGCCAAGGAAATACTGGTCCAGCTTTACGCCTACAGTGGCTTTCCGCGCAGCCTCAATGCCCTTGGCGAGTTGATGAAAGTGGTGGAGGCGCGTAAACAGCGCGGCGTGCAGGACGATCCCGGGCGTGAGCCGGGTCGCATGATCCCTGTCGGCGATGAGCTGCTGTCGGTCGGCAAGGCCAACCAGACGCGCATTGCCGGGGCGCCGGTGCAGGGGCCGCTGTTCGATTTCGTTCCCGTCATCAACCAGTACCTGCAAGCGCATTTGTTCGGCGATATTTTCGAGCGAGACAACCTTGACTGGCAAAGCCGGGAACTGGCGACCGTCGCAGCGCTGGCCGCTACGCCGGGTGTGGAGTCACAACTGCGTTCGCACATGGCCGCCAGCCTGCGGGTCGGGTTGACCGTCGCGCAATTGCGTCAGTTGACCGGGCTACTGGCGGAACAGGGCGATGCCGATGCGGCGAAGCGGGCCACCGAGGCGCTCGACGCCACCCAGGCCAATCAGCCCGGATAGCGCAGGGCTTCGCGCAGCAAGGTAAAGGCCGGTGAGCTCTGGCGTCGGCTCGGGTAATAGAGGTGGTAGCCAGAGAACGGCTCGCACCAATCCGCGAGCACGTGGATCAAGCGCCCCTGCGCGACATGCTCCTGCACCAGGTCTTGCGGCATGTAAGCCAGACCCAACCCCTGGAGGGCGGCCTCCAGGCGCATGGCAATGTTGTTGAACACCAGTTGGCCTTCGACGCGGACTTTCAGTTCCTGGCCATTCTTCTCGAACTCCCATAGATACAGCCCGCCGTAAGTCGGCATGCGCAGGGTGATGCAGTTGTGCTGCATCAGATCAATCGGCACGACTGGCTTCGAGTATCGGGCGAAATACGCCGGGGAGCCGACCACCGCCATGCGCATGTCGGGGCCGATGCGCATGGCGATCATGTCCTTGGCGACCTGCTCACCCAATCGAACGCCGGCATCGAAGCCTTCCGCCACGATGTCGGTAAAACCGTAGTCGACGATGATTTCGATGTTGAGGTCGGGATTGTCCGGCAGCAATTTTGCGAGCACGGGGTGCAGAACAGTGATCGCCGAATGCTCGCCGGCGGTGATCCGCAGTTTGCCGGCGGGCTTGTCGCGGAATTCACTGAGCAAGGCCAGCTCGGTGTCGATTTCTTCGAATCGGGGGGCGATCACCCGCAGCAGATGCTCACCGGCTTCGGTCGGTGAAACGCTGCGCGTGGTACGCGACAGCAACCTGACGCCCAGCCGATCCTCGAGCTGGCGCATGGCCCGGCTCAAGGCCGGTTGCGACATGCCCAGCCTGGCGGCGGCACGGGTGAAGCTGCGCTCCTGTGCCACGGCCGAGAAGATTGCCAATTGGTCGTAGCTTTCGACGGTCATTTATTCGCACCTGTTATGAACCGGTAGCGATTATGCCATTCACAGGACCAATCGTAGCGCTACAAACCGCTGAACATACTGATGATCACGGCGTTGACCAGGTCAATGAAAAAGCCGCATACCAAGGGCACGATCAGGAAGGCCTGGTGCGCCGCACCGTATTTTTGCGTCACGGTCGACATGTTGACGATGGCCGTTGCGGTGGATCCGAGGGCGATCCCGCCGAATCCCGAAGCAATCACGCTGGCTTCGTAATCGCGCCCCATGCAGCGGAAGACCACGAAGTAGGTATAGGCGACCGTCAGCAGAATTTGCAGGGTCAGCGCGCACAGGATGAACATCAAGGCGCCGCTCAGTTGCCATAGTTGCAGCCCCATCAGGGCCATGGTCAAGAACATGCCCAGGCAGATATCGGAGATCAGCGACAGACCCAGGCTGGCACCGCTCCAGGTTTTCAGTCGTTGATCACCCACAAAGGCGAGAACGAGGTGGTGAATGACGATGCCCGCGAACAGGCAACTGACAAATTTGGGCAGGGTGACGCCGGCATCGACCAGCAGCAGGTTGAGCCCATAGCCGGCCATCAGGGTCAGGTTGAGCCACATCCAGGCCCAGAGCACGTCGTAGTAATCCAGTGGCTTGCTCGGTTGTTGGTCGAGAATGCCAACTTCCAGTGCCGCATCCCCGGAGGTTGACAGGTGGTAACGATGTATCAGTCGGTTGGCGATCGGGCCGCCAATGACGCAAGCGGCAATCAGGCCGACGGTGTTGCTGGCGATGCCCAGTTCGTGTGCGTTACCGATTCCCAGCTTTTCCACGAACAGCGGGGCCCAGGCCAGGGTCGTGCCCACCCCACCCGTGAGGGAAATGGAGCCCACCATCAAGCCCGCCTTGGGATCAAGCCCGAACGCCTCGGCCACACCCATGCCCAGCGAGTTCTGCAGAAGAATGAATACAGCGGCGAGTAACAGCAGGATCAGCAGCGGGCGCCCACCTTTGAGCAGTTGGCGCATGTCCGATTTCAAGCCAATGCCGGCAAAGAAATAGAGCAGCAGGGTGTCGCGAACCTGTAAATCGAATTCGATCTGGACATTCAGGCCGAAGTAAAGCAGGGACGTCACCGCCGCACAGACGAAGCCGCCGACGACCGACTCGGGGATACAGTATTGACGTAGAAAGGTGTTGTGCTGGACGAGGGTCTTGCCGAGGAAAAGCAGAAGGATGGCGAGTGTAAAGCTCACGAGACCGTGAACCTGGAAGATCTGTGAAGTCATTTAAGGCCTGCCTAAAAACTGAAAAATCATTATCAGGATTCGGTCGTTCATTGTTTAGACCTGTGTCAATGAACGGTCGATAGGCTAAATGCCAGCCTTGCTGGTGCTGGCAGCTACCTGATCATCAACACTGAGGACAGCCTAGCCGCTCCTGCATTGTCCAGGAGCCGCGCCGTGGCTTGCTCCCTCTGCAACGCGTGAACGACGTCAAGGCCCGGGGCCGTTAGCCAGGTCTTTCGCAGGTTTTTACTGCGCAAAAAAAGGCCCGCCGATGTGGCGGGCCTCTTTGTTACACGAGCGCCGGGCGCTCTTTCTGTGGTTCCGGCTCCGCTGCAGGAGCTGGCACTGCGAAGCTATCGGCGAAGTTTTTCTGGCGGGGCTCTTTCTGACCACCTTCGGACACCATCCGGATAACTTTGCGCGCCGGCTCTTCAACGCAGTGGTACAGGAACATCGAGAAGGCGAGGATGATAGGGATCTCATACTTCAGATCCATCATGCCAAACAGCTTGCGCTCAACAAACAGCACCATGATGTGACACATGTAGAGGCTGAAACTGATTTTCCCGAGATAGACCGAGACTGGGTTGGAAAACGCCCAGATCGGGCCTGCACGGAACAGACTGGCAATCATCACGATCACGAGGAACGGGAAAACAATGTTGAAGTAGTACTGGATGCTGGTTGCCCAGAGCATCAGCAGGATCAGCGGGGCTATCGCGATTGCGATGACTCTCCAGAGTCTGGAGTCCGGCAGGTCATGGCATACCTGGTAGGTGCAGTATCCGGCTACAAAGTAGACGATGCACTTGATGGTCCAGATGCCATTGGCAAGCAAATTCGGTTGCAGGAAGGGCGCATAGAGTGCCAGACCGATCAAAAGCAGTGAGAACGAAATCTTTCCCCACTTTCTCGTGAAATAGGCGACAAACGGAAAGGTCAGGTATGCCGCCCACTCGCAACTGATCGACCACGAAGGCTGGTTGAATGTCAGGTCGGGGGTTATGCCCCATGCGTGCACCAGAAACAGGTTCGCGTAGAACGTGTAGGCACTGTCGACCGGCGACCATTCATATAGACGATGCATCGGCAGAATGAAGGCTGTACCGACCAGCATGAACAAGTGCACCGGGTAGATCCGGGCAAGCCTGGCTACCCAGAAATTTTTCGCTGCCCTTGGACTGACACCGTCTGCAAAGTCTTTGCCGTGGACATAGGCCAGAATGAAACCGGACAGGACAAAAAATACATCGACGCCGAGGCCTCTCGTTTGGAAGAGAAATGCCAGGCTGCCGTAGGCATTGGCGAGCTCGCCGTATCGAATGTGAAGCAGCAGGACCGACAGGGCGGCGAATCCCCGTAACCCGGTCAGGTTTTGTATATGTGCGGCGCGCATCAAGCACTCCATTGCGGTTGTCTGGCAGGTCGAGCCCGGAGGAGGGCGGCGATTAAATCACAGCTTTGTTACAAAACATATCAGTGGCCACTACATTGGCTTCACTGGCGACAGAAAGCCGTCATGGCGCTGCATGTGTGCAAATTTTGTGCCGTTTATCGAGCCGCTGATCAGTATTCCGAGAGTACGGTGGCGCACTGAGAAGTGAAGAGGCGCCCGCTTTCATGGGGTCTGCGCCTCTTGTCTGTCTTTGCTGGCGGGCAGTGTTCGAGCAGTGACGGCTGCTCGTCGGGGCTCCATCGCCGAGCCGCGGTCCTTAAACCCAACTCCGCAACGCCATCCGTCTATCGCAATGAACGAGCATTTGCCGTCGCCCTCTACTGAACAAAGACGACGGAGCGATGCAGTCATGTACAGCGAAGCGAAAATGCTGGCCTTCGGCAAATGGCACGAACTTTTGACGGATCCCGAAATCCTGATAGGTGCGCAAGAACGATATGACGAGTTGCTCAAGCTGGCTGACGACTTTCGATGTCGAGGCGTCATCGACAGGTCAGAGCGCAACACACTGATCGAAATTGCGACGGCGGCCTACACACGATCAGTAGCCGACCTTTCAACGAGGGACGCTGGATCTTGACGATGGCCCGGTTCATTTCGTCGTCCAAGACGCCGAGGAGAGATCATGACGGTCAAGCGTATGGATAACATCGGTATCGTTGTCGAAGACATCGATGCCGCCATTGAATTCTTTACCGAGCTGGGGCTTGAGTTCGAGGGACGCGCTCCAATCGAAGGTGACTGGGCAGATGGTGTCACTGGATTGCGCGGCATGCGCGTCGAGATTGCCATGATGCGTACGCCGGACAGTTACAGCCGCCTCGAGTTGTCCCGATTCCTCGCACCACCTGTGGTCGCCGACCACCGAAGCGCCCCGGTGAACGCGCTCGGCTACCTGCGCGTCATGTTCACCGTGGAGGACATCGACGACACGCTCGCCAGGCTCAAAAAGCGCGGCGCGGAGCTCGTCGGCAAAGTGGCCCGGTACGAAGACATGTATCGTCTGTGTTACATCCGCGGTCCCGAAGGAATTCTCATCGGACTTGCCCAGGAGCTGGGGCCGCGGGCTTCTTGATCCTGGAAACCCAAGTCAGTCGAGTGGCAGCGATATCGTCAATCTCGTTCCTTTGTCCGGTGCGCTGTCGATCGTCAATTCCCCGCCCAGCATGCTGATGCGTTCCTTCATCCCCACCAACCCGAACGAGTTCAATTTTTTGCGATCCGTCATGCCAATGCCATTGTCTTCGATCTGCAGGTAAAGCCGGTGATCCTCCTTGTAGAGTTCGACATGCACCTGTGTCGCTTGTGCGTGCCGGGCAATATTCGACAGCGATTCCTGCACGATGCGGAACAGCGTCGTGGCGGACTTTTCATTCAGATCGCAACGGTAATTCTGCTCTTTCACCGACATCGTGCAATCGATCGCGCTGCGCTGCCGGAACTCTTCAAGCTGCCACTCGATCGCGGCCTGCAATCCCAGATCGAGTACGGGCGGCCGAAGATCATTGATGATGCTGCGGACGCTGCGGATGGCTGTATCGAGATGGTTCAGGGCATCGCTGGCCTTTTCATTGAGCCTGGGGTGCATGGCACTGGTGCGCGCCTGCAGCATGGAAACATCCATTCGCAACGCCAGCAGACTCTGTCCCAGTTCGTCATGGATGTCGCGTGCGATCCGCTTTCGCTCTTCTTCCTTGATGTGTTCCTGATAAGAGGCCAGTTCACGCAGCAGCCGCTTCGATTGCAGCAATTCTTCGGCCTGCATCGTCAATTTGCGCTGCAGGTAGAACAGGTCGACAAACACCCGGATCTTGGCGCGAAGAACCTCGGCCACGATCGGCGAGAAGATGTAATCCACTGCGCCGGACGTATAACCGTGGAAACGCTCGGAATCCGTATCGGCCTCAGCCGTGACGAAGATGATGGGCGTGTGGGCCGACTTCGGACGGCCGTGTATGAGTGCCGCGGTTTCAAAACCGTCCATCACCGGCATTTTCACATCGAGCAGAATGACGGCGAAGTCGCGCTGCAACAGCAGGCGCAGTGCCTCGCGACCGGAAGTCGCCATGGCAGTATCGAGGCCCATGTCGGCAATCACCGCGGCAAGCGCCGCAAGCTTGGCGGGATTGTCATCCACCAGCAACACGGGGGCTGGCACGCCATCGGGCGGGAGCGGTTGCCGCACCTGGGCTCTTTCTTTGAATACCGGGGGTTCCTGCTGCATATTCATGTCACTTCGGTTAGAACTGTCGCGCAATCAGCGCGGTACAGCGTCATCGATAGAGCCATTTGCGCATCAGTGACAGCAACTGGTCGGTATCCACCGGCTTGCTGACATAGTCCGATGCTCCTGCCTCGATGCACTTTTCACGGTCACCCATCATCGCCTTGGCTGTCAGCGCAATCATGGGCAGGGTTTCAAATCTTTTGAATGTACGAATCTGGCGCATGGTTTCAAAACCATCCATCTCCGGCATCATGATGTCCATCAGCACGATGTCGGTATCGGGCTGCTGCTGCAGCAGTTCTATGGCGGTTCGGCCGTTTTCGGCCGTGGCCACCAGCATTTTGTTGCACTCAAGCACGCTGGTCAGGGCAAAAATATTGCGCACGTCATCGTCGACCACCAGGGCCTTTTTACCCTCGAGACTGTCCGAACCCGCATAGAGTTTTTCCAGCATCCTGCGCTGGGTCGGTGTCAGCGTGGCTATGACGCGGTGGAGAAACAGCGCGGTTTCGTCGAGTATGCGCTCGGGGGATTGAACGGCCTTGATGACGCCCTTGCCGAGCAGTGTCCTGAAACGCTCGTGTTCCGGCCTGGTCAGTGTCTGCGCACCATAGACGACGATCGGCGATTCACGCATTGCGGGGTCTTCCTGCAACGCTTCGAGAAACCTGATGCCGGATGTGTCGGGCAGGTTGATATTGATTGCCATGCACTCGAAGCGTTTCGTTGCCAGTATCTTCAAGGCTTCAGCGCCGCTGCCGGCCGTTGCGATCTGCACATCGGAGTTGCCGAGCAGATCGAGGATGCGGGTGCGGCTCCCTTCGTCGCCGTCGATGAGCAGCAGATTCCTGGTCTTGCGCCCAGCGAATGCCACGATTGCGACCAGCGCATTTTGAATCTCGTCGGCTGTGACCGGCTTGAGCAGATAGTCGAAAGCGCCATAGCGCAGCCCGCGTGTGTGGTCGTCGGCGATCGAGATGATCTGGACCGGGATGTGACGCGTGGCGAAATTTCGCTTCAACTGCTCGAGTAGCGACCAACCGTCGGTGTCCGTCAGGCCCGGGTCCAGCGTGATCGCGGCGGGTTTGAAACGCTCGACAAGCTCCAGCGCATCCGAGCCACGAGTCGTGACGATGGCCCTGAACCCCTTATGGCGCGCGGCTTCGAGCAGAATGCTGGCGAATCGGGCGTCGCCCTCGAGCATCAGCAGCACCTGGTCCCCGGGTTGGACAGACTCGCGGTCGTCGAGTATCTGTACAGGCAGGTCTGGCACAGGATCGCGCTTGCCTTGGCCCGGCACCGTCTCTGTCGCTGATTCGTCCAGCGTTTGACGCAGGGCATCCCGTGCATGCAAGGGCACGTACAGCGCGAAAGTGCTGCCCTTGCCGATCTCACCGGGGATCAGCCGCAGCTCACCGCCCAGCCGATGCGCGAGCTCGCGGCTGATCGACAGGCCGAGGCCGGTGCCGCCGTATTTGCGTGAGGTTCCGGTATCTGCTTGCTGGAATGCCTCGAAGATAAGCTTCTGTTTGTCGGCCGCTACGCCAATGCCGGTGTCGGTGACCACGAAGGCGATCACCGCATCGGTGCGATTGAGTTCGGTGTGATCCACGCTCCACCCGGACACAGCGGGTTCGATGCTGATCTTGACACTGCCTTGCTCAGTGAATTTGAAGGCGTTGGACAGCAGGTTCTTGACCACCTGCAGCAGGCGCTTTTCGTCGGTCCAGATGACGGGGGGCAGGGTAGGCGCCAGTTCAATCGTGAAGTCCAGGCCTCGGCTTTCGGCGACCGGCCGGAAGGTGCGTTCGATCTGGTGGTGCAGATCGGCGAACAGCGCTTCATTCAGATGCAGTGTGACCGTACCCGACTCGATCTTGGACAGATAGAGAATCTCGTCGATCAGTTCCAGCAGGTCTTTGCCCGCGCTACGGATGGTCCTGGCATATTCGACCTGCCTGGGGGTGAGATTGTGTTCCGCGTTGTCGCTGAGCTGCCGGGCCAGGATCAGCAAGCTGTTCAATGGCGTTCTGAGCTCATGGGACATACTGGAGAGGAATTCGGACTTGTACTTGGAGGTCAGCATCAGTTGTTCCGCCTTCTCCTCCAGCGACAGCTTGGTGATTTCGACTTCGCGGTTCTTGCGCTCGACTTCGGCTTTCTGCTCTGCCAGCAGTCCAGCCTTGTCCTCCAGCTCCTCGTTGGTCTGTCTCAATTCTTCCTGTTGCCTTTGCAGCTCCTGCGCCAGCGATTGCGACTGCTTGAGCAGTTCTTCGGTACGCATGTTGGCTTCGATCGTGTTGAGCAGGATCCCAATCGATTCAGCCAGTTGATCAAGGAAGGTTTGATGAATGACGTTGTAGCGCGTGAACGACGCCAATTCGACGACGGCCTTGACCTTGCTCTCGAACAGGATCGGCAACACGATGATATTCAGCGGGGCGGCCGCACCCAGCCCCGATGAAATCGCGACGTAACTTGCGGGTACATCGGTCAGCAGGATGCGCCGCTTTTCATAAGCGCATTGCCCGACCAGGCCCTCGCCGAGCCGCCACTCATCGTTCACATTGATGTTTCCCTTGTACGCATAAGCCGATAGCAGTTTGAGCTTCGGAGCATCGGGTGGGTTCTCGTTCATCATGTAGAACACACCGTGCTGGGCGTTGATCAGTGGAGCCAGTTCTGACAGCACCATCTTGGAGACTGCCTCCAGATCGCGCTGGCCCTGCAGCAGGCGGGTAAATTTCGCGAGATTGGTCTTGAGCCAATCCTGTTCAGCGTTTTGCCGCGTGGTTTCCCGCAGGTTGCGGATCATCTCGTTGACGTTGTCCTTCAGCTCCGCCACTTCACCCTTTGCCTCCACCTCCACGTAACGCGTCAGATCGCCCTTGGTCACGGCAGTCGCCACATCGGCAATGGCGCGCACCTGATTGGTCAGGTTGGCCGCCAGACCGTTCACGTTGTCGGTCAGATCGCGCCAGGTGCCAGCGGCACCCGGCACGTTGGCCTGGCCGCCCAGCTTGCCCTCGACGCCCACTTCGCGCGCCACGGAGGTCACCTGATCGGAGAACAGCGCCAGCGTATCGGTCATACCGTTGATGGTGTCGGCCAGTTCGGCGATCTCGCCCTTGGCCTGCAGTGTCAGTTTCTTCTTCATGTCGCCGTTGGCTACCGCGGTCACCACTTTCGCGATGCCTCGCACCTGGCTGGTCAGATTGGCCGCCATGAAGTTCACGTTTTCGGTCAAATCCTTCCAGGTGCCGGACACGCCTTGCACCTGTGCCTGTCCCCCGAGCTTTCCTTCGGTGCCGACTTCGCGCGCTACCCGCGTCACTTCGGCGGCAAAGCTATTGAGCTGGTCCACCATGGTGTTGATGGTGTTCTTCAGCTCCATGATTTCGCCCCTGGCTTCCACGGTAATCTTGCGCCCCAGATCGCCTTTGGCCACCGCCGTGGTCACATCGGCGATGTTGCGTACCTGATTGGTCAGGTTGGCCGCCATGCTGTTGACCGAGTCGGTCAAGTCTTTCCAGGTTCCACCGACACCCGCCACCTTGGCCTGACCGCCGAGCTTGCCGTCAGTCCCCACTTCCCGCGCCATGCGGGTCACTTCGTCGGCAAAGGTCGAGAGTTGGTCCACCATGGTGTTGATGGTTTCCTTGAGTTGGAGCACTTCACCTTGCGCTGCGGCTGTGATCTTGTGCGACAGGTCGCCGTTGGCCACCGCCGTCGTCACGTCGGCAATGTTGCGCACCTGGGTGGTCAGGTTGGCCGCCATGCCGTTGACCGAATTGGTCAAGTCCTTCCAGGTGCCGGACACGCCGGTCACTTCGGCCTGTCCGCCCAGTTTGCCCTCGGTACCGACCTCCAGCGCAACGCGGGTCACCTCTGCGGCGAAGCTCGAGAGTTGGTCGACCATCGTGTTGATGGTGTTTTTCAGTTCGAGAATCTCGCCCTTGGCTTCAACGGTAATTTTCTTGCCGAGGTCGCCGCGCGCCACTGCCGTCGTCACCTGTGCCAGGTTGCGCACCTGGGTGGTCAGGTTGGCCGCCATGCCGTTGACCGATTCGGTCAGGTCGCGCCAGGTGCCGGATACGTCGCGCACTTCCGCCTGACCGCCCAACTTGCCTTCGGTACCGACCTCCAGCGCCACGCGGGTCACCTCCGCGGCGAAGCTCGAGAGCTGGCCGACCATCGTGTTGATGGTGTTTTTCAGCTCGAGAATCTCACCCCTGACTTCCACGGTAATCGTCTTGCCCAGATCGCCGTTGGCCACCGCGGTCGTCACGTAAGCGATGTTGCGCATCTGGGTGGTCAGATTGGCGGCCATGTCATTGACGGAGTCGGTCAGGTCTTTCCAGGTGCCGGACACCCCTTTGACATTGGCCTGCCCGCCGAGAATCCCTTCGGTGCCGACTTCGCGCGCCACGCGGGTCACCTCGGAGGCGAAGGAGCCCAGTCGCGTGACCATGGTGTTGACGATCTCGGCGGATTTGAGGAACTGGCCCCGGAGTTTCAGGCCGTCGAGCACGGGCGGGACCTGCTGGCTCAGATTACCCTCGGCAACCGAACCGACAACGCGAATGATCTCGTTCATCGGGCGGATGAGGTCGCTGGTGAGCGTATTGCTCGAGTTGACGATCTTTTGCCATGAGCCTTTCATCATTGGCAATTCGATACGTTCGTCGACCTTGCCCTGCTTGCCGATCAGCCGCGCCACGCGTTCGAATTCGGTGGTGGTGTCGGCTGCCATGTCGATGATTTCATTGAGTGTGTCGGCGATCTTGCCCGGCACGCCGGTCCAGTCTTGCGGCATACGCGTGGTGAAGTCACCTTTGCGCAAGGACTTCAGCGCTGCCAGCAACGTATTCATGTCGAAATCTTCGATCGGTGTCGTCACTGTGGCCATGTCTATGTCCAGTCAGGTTTGATGCCACGCGCAAGGCGTCATGCAGGAGCCAGCATTGCAGTATTGACCCTGCTGAAAACCGAGCGTTGCGTTACGAAATATTAGCAAGGTTGGCGCGATGCCCCTGATCCTGAGACAAAAGTGCGAGTGCGCTACGGGACTGCTAACGTCAAGCTCTGCAGTAGATTCCATGGCTTGCTGGCCACTGGCCGCAGGGTTAGGGTGGGAATGCATGAGCGCGCTCCACCGTGTCGGCGGGCTCAACGTCATCTGTGCATCGAGACACGATACGACCAGGGCCTTGCGTGATGATTGATCGCAAAATCAGAGTCTTGCTGGTAGATGATCACAGCATCGTGCGCAGCGGCGTGCGACGCATGCTGGAGACTGCCAGCGAGATCGACGTAACGGGTGAGGCCGGGACGGCGCAAGACGCAATGCTGCTGGTCCGGGAGCAGGATTTCGACGTGGCGCTGGTCGATATTCAACTGCCCGACAAGACCGGCCTCCAACTCCTCAAGCTCATGCGTGCGGAAAAGCCCAGGCTCGCGGTTCTGATGTTGAGCATGCATTCGGTCGAGGCCTATGCGTTACGCGCAATCAAGCTGGGTGCTGCGGGGTACCTCACCAAAGATATTTCCGCCGCCACCCTGGTTGCGGCAGTTCGCAAGGTGGCCTCGGGCGGCAAGCATGTCAGTCCTGAGCTGGCAGAAAAGCTGGTGAACGTTATCGGCAAAGGCGATGCGGCCCCCCACGAAGCGCTATCCGACCGGGAGCTTGAAGTGCTGAAGCTCCTGGCTTCAGGCGAGAAAATCGTTCGCATCGCTCAGATATTGCACTTGAGCCCGAGTACCGTCACGACGTACCGGGCACGCATCCTGGAAAAAACAGGGCTGGACAGCAACGCGAAACTGGCCCGCTATGCACTCGAAAACGGCCTGTTGACCTAGAGCGCCCAGCCTGCTTGTAGTGGAACCACTACAAGCGCTTGGCCGATATCTCTACAAAGAAGTCCCGCTAACGTCGATAGTGGGATCTGTTGCACTTAAGCATATTTACCTCTCGAAAAATGTCGTCCGCTGAATGGAGTTGTCTTCGTCAGTGTGTTGTACCGCCATGTCATGTATGAGAGGTGAAGTCATGCAGGTCACCCACACAGAACCATTGAGGGCACTGATGCCTGCCAGAGATACAGGCTCTTTGCGTCTGTTTATCGTTGAGGATTCCAACGCCGTGCCAGCGCTGTGGCGCACGGTGTTGCCACGGATCACCGGCCTGTCACTTGCCGGGATGTTCCACCGCGCAACGGCCGCGATCGTCGCCATCCGGCGTGAACCGCCCGATGTCGTCCTGCTGGACGTCAACCTCGGCGACGGTCAGGGCATGGAAGTATTGCGTCTGGTCGCAGCCGAGTATCCGCTGACAAAAGTCATAGTGGTCAGCAATCGCGCCGAACCGACACATTGGAAGTACTTCACAAAAGCGGGAGCCTACGCCTTCTACGACAAGAACCGTGAACTGGCCATCATGTGCCGCATGTTGGAGCGTTTGGCCAAGTTCTTGTTACCCGAGGATTTTTCCTGCTGGCAATCATCCCCCAATGGGAGCAGTACCCCATGGAACCAATCGGTAAAGAACACGACTTTCTAGCCGTGCTGCAGCCGCTTGAACGTTCTCGACTGCTTCAGGATATGCATATGGGAGCAAGTTGCCCGAGTCAGAAAAGACGCTGAATCGATATTCGCAAGTTGAGCGCGAAGTGTGCGCTGCATTCTTGTTGAATCAATGTTCCAACTGGAGAAAAACCATGATGATCGGCTATTGGTTGTGCGCGTTGCTGTGGGGTTTTGTACTGCTGGAGGAAATACAATGCATACCCCCTCAAGAATGGAAAGACGAGGGTCTGAAAAAGGTTCTGTTGCTGCGCCGGACCAGAAACCGGACCAATTACTTTTTGGCGCTGATCGCGGGGGCCTTGTGCCTTTACAGCGAAATCCTGGTGGCACCGGCCGATCAGAGCATTTTCAGTCCTGAGCTGATACTCGCCCTGGGTGGTGTTCTTTGGGGGGCCTATCTTTCCGTAGTCTGCATGAAGGGGAAGCGATAGGTGCCTGTCTCCATGACTACTTCGGGTAATTGATAGTTCACTATCCTCGGCCGGCGGGGGAAGTTCCCCCCGGTCAGGCGTTTGACTGAGCACTTGGTATTCTGGTTTTGGCTGAGGATGCACTTTTATAAGGCGCTACGCGTAACAACGTGCACCAGTCGGAAGCGCAGCAAAGCGCTTTCGCCTGCGGTAGCTCCAGTGTCTCGAATGCTTGCCCTTATCGATTCACCTTTCCTGCAAGTCAGCCCTCGCTTGCCCAAACGTGCCTGCACAGCAATCCCCGTGACAATCCCCTTCGCTCAAGAGTCAGTGTTTGCAGAGTGTTGAAGTCTCTCTGTGGCTGACTGGCACAAAGGCTGCAAGGCTGACATCAGGTCCACCCGGAACGCATTCGTGTGGACAGCCCCCTCGGTCAACGACGATCGATTGGCCGAACAGGTCGTGGGCAGCATCGGTGAATCAGGCGTGGGAGTCTGGTTTCTACACCGCAAAAGAACAGGCAAAGACGCCTGGAACCGCAAGGTTTCAGGCGTTTTTTTTTGCTTTTAAAACCGCTCGGGCTGGGTGCTTTCTATGAAATCCAATGTTGCCACGTTGAACAAGATGCAAACGCTGATCGTGATCGGTAACGGCATGGTCGGACATCATTGTGTCGAACAACTGATCGAGCGGGGAGCGCTTGAGCATTACCGGCTGCACGTGTTCAGTGAAGAGCCGATGCGCGCCTATGACCGTGTGCATCTTTCCGAGTACTTCTCCGGTCGTGATGCCGAGTCGCTGGCGCTGTCCGATGCGTCGCTCTACCAGACGCCCGGCGTTACCCTGCATTTGGGTGTGCCGGTGGTGGAAATCGACCGTGCCCATTGCCAGGTGGTCACCTCGCAAGGCAGTTTCACGTACGACAAATTGGTCCTGGCCACCGGTTCTTATCCGTTTGTCCCACCCATCGAAGGCGCCGAAGGTGAATCGCGTCTGGTCTATCGCACCCTGGAAGACCTCGACGCCATTCGGGCCGCGGCGGCCAATGCCCGGCGCGGCGTGGTGGTCGGCGGTGGCTTGCTGGGCCTGGAAGCCGCGAACGCGTTGAAGAGCCTGGGCCTTGAAGCCCACGTGGTGGAATTCGCACCGCGCTTGATGCCGGTACAACTGGATGACCTCGGTGGCCAGGCGCTCAAGGCGCAGATCGAACGATTGGGCGTCGGTGTACACCTGTCCCGCGCCACTCAATCGATCAGCGTTGGCGAGCAGTACCGCTATCGCATGAACTTCGCCAATGACGAATTCCTCGAAACCGATCTGATCGTGTTTTCCGCCGGTATCCGCGCCCAAGACGCGCTGGCACGCCAATGCGCGCTGGAGATCGGTCCGCGCGGTGGCGTGGTGATCGATGACACGTGCCTGAGTTGCGACCCGAACATTTACGCCATCGGTGAATGCGCTTCATGGAACGGCAGCCTGTTCGGCCTGGTGGCGCCGGGCTACCAGATGGCGCGCAGCGTCGCGGCCCGTCTGTGCAACGAAGTCGCCGAGCCGTTCAGCGGTGCCGACATGTCGACCAAGCTCAAGTTGCTGGGGGTGGATGTCGGCTCCATTGGCGACGCCCACGGCAATACCCCGGGCGCGCGCAGCTATCAATTCATCGACGAAACCAGCGCCAGCTATCGCCGCCTGGTGGTGGATGCGAGTGGCAAGCGGGTCCTCGGTGCAGTGCTGGTCGGTGACAACAGCTATTACGACACCTTGCTGCAATACATGCAGAACGGCATCGTCCTGCCAGCAGAACCCGCCAGCCTGATCCTGCCGTCCTCTGAAGGCGCGCCGACCCTGGGCCCGGGTGCGCTGCCCGAATCGGCTACGGTGTGTTCATGTCATAACGTCACCAAGGGCTCCATTTGTTCGGCCATCGATGGCGGTTGCACCGACCTGGGCCAGCTCAAGTCGCAGACCAAGGCCTGTACCGGCTGCGGCGGTTGCGCCGGCTTGCTCAAGCAAGTGTTCGAGCATGAGCTGATTGCCCGTGGCGTCAGTGTCGACAAGAGCCTGTGCGAACACTTCGCCTACACCCGCCAGGAGCTGTATGCGCTGGTGCGGGTAGAAGGGGTGATCACCTTCGACGAACTGTTGGCCAAACATGGCCGTGGCCACACTGGTTGCGACGTCTGCAAACCGGCGGTGGGCTCGATCCTTGCCTCGTGCTGGAACCAGCCGATCATGGATACGTCGCTGGTGCCGTTGCAGGACACCAACGATACCTTCATGGCCAACATGCAGAAAAACGGCACTTATTCGGTGGTGCCACGCATTCCCGGTGGCGAGATCACGGCTGACAAGCTGATCGCGATTGGCGTGGTGGCGAAGAAATACGACCTTTACACAAAAATCACCGGCGGCCAGCGCATCGACCTGTTCGGCGCTCAGTTGCATCAGTTGCCGGACATCTGGGCCGAGCTGATTGCAGCGGGTTTCGAAACCGGGCACGCCTACGGCAAATCGACCCGGACGGTGAAATCCTGCGTCGGCAGCACCTGGTGCCGTTACGGCGTACAGGACAGCGTGCAAATGGCCCTGACCCTCGAGGATCGCTACAAGGGCCTGCGTTCACCGCACAAGCTCAAGTTCGCGGTTTCCGGTTGCACCCGTGAGTGCGCCGAGGCACAGAGCAAGGACGTGGGCGTGATCGCCACCGAGAAAGGCTGGAACCTCTATGTGTGCGGTAACGGCGGCATGCGCCCGCGCCACGCCGAGTTGTTCGCCACCGACCTCGATGACGCCACCCTGATTCGTTACATCGACCGTTTCCTGATGTTCTACATCCGCACCGCCGACAAGTTGCAGCGCACCTCGGTCTGGCGCGAGAGCCTGGAGGGCGGTCTGGATTACCTCAAGGACGTGGTCATCAACGACAGCCTGGGGCTTGGCTCCGAGCTCGAAGCGCAGATGCAACTGGTGGTCAACCGCTACGAATGCGAATGGGCCAACGCCCTTAAAGACCCGGAAAAACTCAAGCGCTTCCGCACGTTCGTCAACGATCAACGACCGGACCCGGACATCCATTTTGTCCAGGAACGCGGTCAGCGCCGGCCGATCATGGCCGCTGAACTCCACCTTATCCCCGTCATTGAGGAGATTGCCTGATGAGCCAGTCCGATACCCTGCGAGCCTGTTCCAATTCCTCCCTGGCCAATCCCCAAGCTTGGCAAACAGTGTGCAGCCAGGAGGATCTGGTGAGTAACTCCGGCGTCGTCGTCTGGCTCGACGGCGCACAAGTGGCACTGTTCTACCTGCCGGCTGCCGAAGGCCAGACCCTCTATGCCATCGACAATCATGACCCGCAATCCGGGGCGAATGTCATCGGTCGCGGACTGATCGGCAGCATCAAGGGCGATCTGGTGATTGCCTCGCCACTCTACAAACAGCATTTCCGCCTTGAGGACGGCAGTTGCCTGGAATATCCGCAGCAGCGCCTGCGGGTCTGGCCGGTGCGCTTGAACGCAGGCCAGGTGGAAGTCGCGGTGGCCTGACCCCATGGATTTCGCCGGCGTCCGGGCGCTCATTCAATGAATGATTCATGCCAGGTTCCGGCGGAGTCGATGATCAATGACAAACAGTATCGGAGGCTCGTATGAAAACAGCCGCACAACTGCTCAAGCTCAAGGCCGTGCAGAACCAGCGGGTACACAGCATCGCGCCAGACCAGATGGTGCTTGAAGCGTTGAAGCTGATGGCCGAAAAAAACGTCGGGGCTCTACCCGTCATGGAGGAGGGGCAGGTGGTCGGCGTTATCAGCGAACGCGACTATGCGCGCAAGGTCGTTCTACAGGGGCGTTCTTCGGTCGGTACGCCGGTGCGGGCCATCATGAGCGCGCCCGTCGTCACGGCAGACAGTCAGCAGAGCATCGAGCGTTGCATGGCGGTCATGACCGACAGCCATCTGCGCCATCTACCGGTGGTGGAGGGCGACCAACTGATTGGCCTGTTGTCGATCGGCGATCTGGTCAAAGAAGCCATCGTCGAGCAGGCCGAACTGATCCGGCAACTGGAACACTATATTCGCGGACATTAAAACGACCAGGGCAGGGGGCGAAGTGTGGGCTGGCAGCTTTTTTCTAAGCCCCGGAAACGACAAAGCCCTGAATAATCAGGGCTTTGCCAGCTGCCCGGCACGGACAGCCGTTTTTCGCCAGCGAGTATGGGGGGACCCGCCGAAAATGCCTGGACTACCCGCTGTGCACGCTCTGAGCGGCAGGCCTTCTTACGTACCAGGGGCGCTGTATGCGCAGCACCAACCGGTCGAACTGCGGCACCAGCAGATTGGCGGCCAGCACGGCGAAGCACAGACCATCGGCATAAAGCCCGAATTCGCGAATCAATTCAGTCACCGCGCCAATGGCGGCGGCGAAGAGGATGCGACCGGTGCGTGTATCGGGACTGGTGACCGGATCGGTGGCGATGAAGAAGGCGGTGAAGAGAAGGCCACCGAGACTGAGGTTGTACACGGCTTCTTGCAGGCTGTGGCCGGCTGCCATGCACAGCAATACTGTGCTCGTGAGCATCGCCAGCGGAATCTCGATCCGGATCACCCGCAGGGCTGCCAGTATCAAACCGCTGGCAATGTAGCCGTACCCCGACAGATTGGGGGTGATCAGTGTGAACTGGTTCTTGGCCAGCTGGGTCGCGCCGGCGAACGCATCGAGTTCAAGGCGTGGCGCCAGTTGTAACTGCTGTAGAAGAACCGCCTTGGCGTCCAGGGTGAGCGTCCAGGGGGCATAGTTCGAAGGCGCAGGGTACAACTGCTGGTAGAAGCAGATTGCGATGATCCCCAGGCCGACCATGGCGGGGTTGAGGCGGTTGCGACCCAGGCCGCCACTGCCGTGTTTACACAGTGCGAGCGCGGCAAAACTGGCCACGGTGATCATCCACAGCGGCACCATCAGCGGCAATGCCCGAGCCAGTATCAGGCCCAGCACCAGCCAGCTCAGGTCGCTCAAACCCTCGCGGACATTACGTCCGCGCAGGCGCAGCAGGCCGGCTTCGAAGCCCAGGGCGAGCAGCACGCACCAGAAGGTCTGCATCCAGACCACGATGCCGAATTGCCAGGCGTACAGGGCGGTGCCCGGCAGGAGGCACAGGCTGACCAGCAGCATGATTGTGCGCAGCGGTCGGTGCGCAGCAGGACGGAGTATCAGGCTCATGCACGCAGCTCCGCTTTGCTCTGGCGGAAACGTTCGCGCAGCGGGATATGGCTCGGGCAGGTGCTGCTGCAGCTGCCGCATTCGATACAGGCATCCAATCGCAGTTCCTGCAGGCTGGCCTTGTCATGGCGTTCGGCAGCAACGTAGAGATCCAGCGGTCTGAGCGACATCGGGCAGACATCCACACAGCGCGTGCAGCGAACGCAACTGCCTGCGGGCTGAGTCGCCGGCAAGTAACGCTCGGCGCCGAATATCAGGCAACTACTGGTCTTGCTGATGACAGCGGCAGGGTCCGGTAACGGCTGGCCCATCATCGGCCCGCCAACCTGGGTGAACTGGCCTTCGGGGGCCGCGCCAGCCACTGCGCGCAGTGCGCTGACCGGGTAACCCACCGGCACCAGGAAATTGCCCGGGCGCTCGCAGTCCCCGGTCAGCGTCAGCACGCGTCTTACCAGTGGTTCGCCGTGGAAGACGGCCCGGCCCAGTGCGTAGAGCGTCGCGACATTCAGCGCCAGTACGCCGATATCGGCGGGCAGGGTCCCTGGCGCCAGGTTGCGGCCGCTAAGGCTCTTGATCATCAACGGCTGCCCCCCTGCCGGGTAGCGCGCCGGTAGCGGACAGATCTCGACCCGGGTGCGCGCCCGGCGAGCGGCGGCGCGTAACGTGGCCATCGCCTCAGGTTTGTTGGTTTCGATACCGAAGCGGGTCTGCGTTACTCCCATCAGTGCGGCGACATAGTCGGCGGTCTCGATCAGTGCCTCGGCACGTTCGCGCATGAGACGGTCATCGCAGGTAAGGAAGGGCTCGCATTCGGCACCGTTGATCAGCAGAAGATCAGGCTGCCGGGCGCCGGCCAGCTTGAGGGCCGTCGGGAAGCCCGCCCCACCAAGGCCGACTATGCCCATCTGCAATGCGCGTTCGATCAGCGCCTCAGGCGTTTGCGGCAGCCCCGGCAATGGGCGCTCGATCCACTCATCCAGACCATCTGCGTTCAGAATGACGGCCATGACCGGCTCGGCCGAGTCGGCCGCGAAGGCGAGATCAATCCGTTCCACGATGCCGGAGGTGCTGGCATGTACCCAAGGGGTGTTGTCATCGCCAATACCGATCACTTCACCCTTGCGCACGTGCTGTCCAGGCTGCACGCAAGGCTGGACAGACCGGCGACCGCGCTCGAGCGGAATCGCCAGCTGTATGTTTGCGATCTCGACCGGAGCAACCGGCCTGGCGTTGGAAAGTTCTTTGTAGCCTCTGAGCTCAATCCCTCCGCGCCAACTACGCTGTGAGGATGAGTCGATGGTCAGCAGGCTGCGCCAGAAGGGTTTCTGTTGCGGCTGACGCTGGGCGCGGACGCGGCTCTGTATGCGTTCGGCGCTCTGCAAAGAATGGCTAGACATTTTCTGTCCTCCAATTTTTGGGCAAAAAACACCCCTGTGCGCCAATGCACATGATGTTTTTTTTGCTTCCAGGACGTTAAGCGAATAGGGAGGGGACAATGATCACCCGTGGAGATCAGAGCGCCCAACGAAGGCTTTGTTCAATTTTTGAACAAGATTGCTGATGAACGGTCGCTCATCCCACGGGATCAGAGAGGTATTGATTGATGCGTGCAAGCCTGCTGGTGATGCTGTTGACGTTGCTGTATGGCTGTGGCGAACGGATCGAGCGTGTTTCCGGACCGACCATGGGGAGCACTTACACGATCCAGTACGTACCCGCCGCGCAGACGCCCGATTCGCAGCGAGTAAAGACCGAAGTCGAGACGATACTCGGAGCGCTCGACCAGCAGTTCTCCAATTGGCGCGGCGACTCCGTGGTATCCCGCTTCAACGATCTGCCGGCCGGCGCCTGTCAGGCGTTGCCGGACGATATGCGTCGCCTGGTGGCGTACGGTGAGTCTCTGTCCCGCGAGAGTGGCGGGGCATTCGACCTGACGGTGCTGCCATTGATGAACCTCTGGGGCTTCGGTCCGAAGTCACGGGGGGAGCATTCGCCGGATGCTGGCGAGCTGGAACGGGAGGAGGCACGGGTAGGGCATCAGCACTTGCGCCTGGATGGCGAAAAGCTGTGCAAGGATGTGGCGGTACAACTGGATTTCGACAGCATAGTCGCCGGCTATGCGGTGGATCAGGTCAGCGACAGGCTTTCGGCCCTGGGCGTCCAGGCCTATCTGGTCGAGATCACCGGCGAACTCAAGGCAGTCGGCCACAAGCCGGACGGCTCGCCCTGGCGCATCGCCCTGGAGGTGCCGAGCGGTGGAAGCGAACAGCAAGTGGAGCGCGCCGTTGCACTGGATGGCTACGGCGTTTCCACTTCCGGCGACTATCGCAACTATTTCGAAGAAGGTGGCCAACGCTACTCGCACACCTTCGATCCACGTGTCGGCAGGCCGGTAAAGCACGCGCTGGCGGCAGTGACAGTGGTCGACCCTTCGGCGCTGCATGCCGATGGCTTGTCTACCCTGTTGATGGTGCTCGGCCCGGAGGAAGGCTATGCCTTCGCCGAGCGGCATGACATCGCTGCCTTTTTCATCATGCGACAGGGACAGAGTTTCGTTACCCGGGCGACACCGCGATTCGAGTCATTGTTTCCGGGGCAGGGCAAGACGAAGCAGTAGTTGTTGCCTGATCACGTAAAAGGCAAGGCGGAGGAACAAGTGGGGGAACAGAAATCACAGAAAGCAAAAAGGCCCCATGAAATGGGGCCTTTCGATACGAATTTGGCGGAAGCGTAGAGATTCGAACTCTAGGATAGTTGCCCATCGACGGTTTTCAAGACCGTTGCCTTAAACCACTCGGCCACGCTTCCAAACTGCTTTGCGGGCGCCATAATACCCGAATGAAACACACTGTCAAACTCTCTGCATAGCTTGTTACAGGGCGTCTGATATGATCTTTGCGACTGAACGTTTCAAACCAACAGGAGTGTCGCCATGCGCGAACAGGATTACGCAGTTAATAACAGCGTGCAGGCTGAGCAGCTAGAGGTTAGCCGCGTCCTGCGCAACACATACGGCTTGCTCGCCCTGACCCTGGCTTTCAGCGGTGTGACGGCCTACGTTGCCCAGCAGATGCGTGTTGGCTACCCGAACATTTTCGTGGTGCTGATCGGCTTCTACGGTCTTTTCTTCCTCACCAACAAACTCCGTGATTCGGCCTGGGGCCTGGTGTCGGCATTTGCCCTGACCGGATTCATGGGTTTCCTGCTTGGCCCGATCCTCAACCGCTACCTGGGTATGCAGGGCGGCGCTGAAGTGGTCAGCTCGGCGTTTGCGATGACGGCGCTGGTGTTCGGCGGCCTGTCGGCGTATGTGCTGATCACCCGCAAGGACATGAGCTTCCTCGGCGGTTTCATCACGGCAGGCTTCTTCGTGCTGCTGGGTGCGACGCTGGCGAGCTTCTTCTTCCAGATCAGCGGCCTGCAACTGGCGATCAGCGCAGGTTTCGTGCTGTTCTCCTCGGTCTGCATCCTGTTCCAGACCAGCGCCATCATTCATGGCGGCGAGCGTAACTACATCATGGCTACCATCAGCCTGTATGTATCGATCTACAACCTGTTCATCAGCCTGTTGCAGCTGTTTGGCATCATGGGTCGCGATGACTGATCAACGGCCCTGAAGTAAAAAACCCGCCAAGGCGGGTTTTTTATTACCTGAAATTCAGGGCTACTCGACAATGACAATGCTGCCATCGGCTTGCTGGCGGTAAATGGTATAGGGCAGCAGCAAGGTATCGAGAGCACCGGAGAGGACCACGTCAATCAGCACAACGGCAGGGGCGCTATCATGTACCTGCGCATCGCGGCCTTTTTCCAGGGGCGCGTTCAGCGTGCAAAAGTCGTAGGTCACGCCGCTGTAGATTCGTGGTACCGCGCCGCAATAACTCTTGTGGTCCTTGAGGCTTTTTGCGGCCACTTCGTCACCGCGCACAACCGTCTGAATCGTGCCGCAACCGGCAAGCAGTATCGCCGCCAGTAGCATTGCCTGAGTTTTCATGCCGTCAATCCTTCGCCGGAAACCGCCAAACTACTCCAGCTGGAAACAAATATCACTCATGGCATGGGCGGCAGCCGGCGTTTGACCGGGGTTTTCTTGACGATTGCCGTATTGGTTTCGGCGTGGGTGTTGAGGCGGTCGAGCAGGGTGTCCAGTTGTTCCATCGAGCGCACATGCAGGCGCGCGATGAAGCAATCGTCGCCGGTGACCTTGTCGCACTCGGTGAATTCGGGAATGGCCACGATTTGCCGTTCCACCTCCTGCAATTGCCCCGGCAACGGACGAATGCGCACGATGGCCTGGAGTTGATAGCCAAAGCATTTCGGGTCGATTTCAACGGTGTAGCCCTTGAGCACGCCTCGTTCTTCCAGGCGGCGCAGACGCTCGGCAACACTGGGGGAGGACAGGCCGCTGATCTGTGCCAGAGCCTTGAGCGAACGTCGTGAGTCTTCCATCAGGGCGGTGATCAGCACCTGGTCGATGTCGTCGGTCATGGCGAAATTCTCTATTAGGCAATTCTTAAAAACGGCCTTTATAAAAAAGGTCGATTCAGAGTTTAGCCTGCTTTTAGCTATGGAGAGACGCCGGGAGGCCTTGGCATACTTTGTCCACAAACACAGGAGTCTGATGATGGACAAAACCCTACGCCGCGGTTCGTTCGAAATGACGGCCGCCATGCTGATCTCCGGCACCATCGGCTGGTTCGTGCTGGTGTCCGGGCAACCGGTGCTGGATGTGGTGTTCTGGCGCTGCCTGTTCGGTGCCGGCACCTTGCTGCTGATTTGCGCGGCTTTCGGCTTTCTGCGCCCCGGCATTCTGACCCGCACCACGTTTTTGCTCGCTGTGCTCAGCGGTGTGGCGATTGTCGGCAACTGGGTACTGTTGTTCGCGTCCTATTCCCGGGCGTCAATTGCCATTGGCACCGCTGTCTATAACGTCCAGCCGTTCATGCTGGTCGGGCTGGCGGCGCTGTTTCTCAACGAGAAGATCACGACACAGAAGCTGGCCTGGCTGGGTGTGTCGTTTCTCGGGATGCTGGCGATCGTCAGCGCCCATGGCAGCCAGGGTGAGAGCGGCGGCGATTACCTGACGGGCATTGCCCTGGCGTTGGGGGCGGCGTTTCTCTATGCGATTGCCGCGCTGATCATCAAGCGCCTGACCGGAACCCCGCCGCATTTGATTGCGCTGATCCAGGTCAGCACGGGCGTGTTGTTGCTCGCGCCCTTCGCCAATCTTTCCGTATTGCCCCAGGCACCGAGCGCGTGGGCCAGCCTGGTGACGCTGGGCATGGTGCACACCGGTGTGATGTACGTGTTGCTGTATGGCGCCATTCAAAAACTGCCGACTGCGCTGACGGGGGCGCTGTCCTTCATCTACCCGATTGCGGCGATTTTCGTTGACTGGTTTGCCTTCGGCCATCGCCTGGAGCCACTGCAGTGGATCGGGGTCGCGGCGATTCTGCTGGCCGCCGCCGGCATGCAACAAGGCTGGTCGCTGAAATTTCGGCGCACGGTGACGCCGTAACCCGCCAGATCGGCGTCAGATGTTCCAGTGCTGCGCGCTCCTGGCCAGTCGCTGGCGCATCTCGCCGATGTTGCTGGCCATTTGTTGAGTCAGCAGGCGATAGCCGTCCAGCGTGTTGTAGACCGGTGCATCAAGGCTGATCAGCGGCAGATCCACGGGCCGGTTGAGCCGCTGGGCAGCACCTGATTTCAGCGCCCGGGCCATGCCGATCAATTGCACGCGAATCTGTCGATGCTCGGCTTTGAGTACCGTTTGCAGCAGCCTCATCGCCTCGGGGTCGCTGGCGTCCGGTCGGGTGTTGCCGAGGATTTCCAGGGTGCTGACACACATGCGCAGGTTGCGCTGGATAGCATCCAGATCGGTCATGGAGATCTTCACTTCCTTGGACACCGACGGCATCAACGAGCGAAGTTGCACCATCACTGCGTTCAGACGAGTCATGAGCTTGAGGTGTTCGTCGGCGGTGATGGCCTGGCCGTCAATGATGCGTCCGTAGATTTTCGCGCAATCACGCAGCGCATCGGCCAGGTTGTAGCGCCAGGAATAAACGGCATACAGCGGCAAGGCAAAGGAAAACGCCAGGGCCAGGGCAATGCCGATCAGAATGTCCACGCCGCGCCACAAACCATCGGTGACCGGGTTGTCGCCGTGCCCCGCGACGATAAACACGGTAATCGCCGACAGCAGCGCGGTGTAGCCGCCCTTGCCGATGGCGTGATACGAGAAAAAACCGCAGACCACCGACATCGCAAAATAGGTCAGCCACGGCATCCCGAGCCAGGCCTGTTGTACCACCAACACCAGACCGACCCCGGCGCCGATCAGGGTGCCGATGGCACGCTCGGCGGCTTTCTTGCCGATGTTGCCGTGGTGCTGCAAGCCGCCAATCACCACCAGCATCGTCACCGACGCCCATTCACCATGGGGCAGATGGATGCCGGTGGTCAGCAGGATTGTCGCCAGCAAGCCGAGCGACACCCGCACCGCATGGATCACCCTGGCATGGCGATAGCGCCGGTACGGGTCCAGCAACGGACGCAGCAATCGGCGCAGCAGCGGTGGCAATCGCAGGGCTCTGGATGTACTCAGGCTGGCGCTCCTCAGAAGATGTAGTCGGTGGTCAGGAAGCTCGAACTGCGGCCGCTGATGATTTCGCTGATCAGGTCCTTGTTGGTTTCCTGGAACTTGGTGGCCACCAGTGTGCGGATCGAAAACACCCGCAGCGCGTCATGGACCGACAAGGTGCCCTCCGCGGAGTTCTTGCGACCATTGAACGGATAGGTGTCCGGGCCGCGCTGGCACTGGGCGTTGAGGTTGATGCGCCCGACCTGGTTGGCGAACGTGTCCACCAGCCGGCCGACCGCCACCGGGTTGGTGCCGAAGATGCTCAACTGCTGGCCGAAGTCCGACTCCAGCACGTAATCGATCACGGTATCCAGGTGACGATACGGCACGATGGGGATGACCGGGCCGAACTGTTCTTCCTGATAAACACGCATCTGTGGTGTGACCGGGTACAGCACCGCCGGGTAGAAGAACGAGGCACGGGCCTCGCCGCCGTTGGGGTTGACCACCTTGGCGCCTTTGCTCTGGGCATCCGCCACCAATGCATGCAGATAGTCCACCTTGCCCGACTCCGGCAGTGGTGTCAGGGCCACGCCACTTTCCCAGGGCATGCCGGGTTTGAGCTGGGCGAGCCGGGCGTTGAATTTGTCGATGAAGGACTCGACCACGTCTTCATGAACAAACAGGATCTTCAGGGCCGTGCAGCGCTGGCCATTGAACGACAGCGAGCCGGTCAGCGCCTCACTGACTGCATTGTCCAGATCCACTTCCGGCAGGACGATGCCAGGGTTTTTCGCATCCAGGCCCAGCGCCGCGCGCAAGCGGTGAGGTCTGGGGTGGAGCTTTTTCAGGTCGCTGGCGGCCTTGTTGGTGCCGATGAAGGCAAAGATGTCGATCTTGCCGCTGGCCATCAGCGCGCTGACCGTTTCGCGGCCACTGCCGTAGATGACGTTGATCACCCCGTTGGGGAAGCTGTCACGGAAGGCTTCCAGCAGCGGGCGAATCAACAGCACACCGAGTTTGGCCGGCTTGAACACCACGGTGTTGCCCATGATCAGTGCCGGGATCAGCGTGGTAAAGGTTTCGTTCAACGGATAGTTGTAGGGCCCCATGCACAGGGCGACGCCCATCGGCACACGACGGATCTGGCCGAGGGTGTCCTGTTCCAGTTCGAATCGGCTGGAGCGGCGGTCGAGCTCCTTGAGCGCGTTGATGGTGTCGACGATGTAGTCGCAGGTGCGGTCGAACTCCTTTTCCGAGTCCTTGAGGTTCTTGCCGATCTCCCACATCAGCAACTTGACCACGGCGTCGCGCTGCTCGCGCATGCGCCCCAGGAAGGTTTCGACGTGCTGGATGCGTTCGGCCACGCGCATGGTCGGCCACAGGCCCTGACCGCGATCGTAGGCGCGGACTGCAGCGTCGAGGGCGGTCAACGCGGTGTCGGCATCCAGCAGCGGTGTGCTGCCGAGGATCACTTGCTCGTCGCCGTTGGCGCCGGTCAGGTAGACCGGACTGCGGACCTGGGCCAGTGGCCCGTTCCAGGTTCTGAGTTCGCCATCGACCAGGTACTCACGCTGCTCGGTCTGGCCGTCAAGACGGTACTTTTCCGGGATGTCGGCGGGGCTCGGGAACAGGTTCTGGAGAATGTTGGCTGTGGTCATGTCGCTACCCCTCAGGATTGGGTGATGCACTGATGAATCGTTTTAGCAGACCTCAGCAACGCTTGTCATGACTCATCTCAGGGTTTTGTCGCACAGGGTGATCGATCGCGTGTTTACCGACGCTTTCCGTCATGGCCTCAGAAGCTCCCCTTGTTGGCCCCCAATGCCCTCAACCCGCCCACGCGGGGTGCCTTAATGTTGACGCTCCTTGATCACAACAAAAAAGCTGCACCCGGCTGGCCGGGCAGCCAATGAGAGGACAGCCATGCGGGCAAGCCGATTAACTGAAAAGCCTAGCCTTTGTTTGGCTTTGGCGGGATGCGTCTTTGCGGTGTTGCTGACAGGGTGCGGGGACGAGCCGAAAACCCCGTCAACCCGCAGCGAAGCGGGCGCCGCCAGGCCCGCCGACGCCGAGTTGGCGCAGGTCTACGACAACAGTTGCAAGCTTTGTCACGCCAACCCGTCGGCCGGGGCACCGCTGACCGGCGACATCAAGGCCTGGGAGCCACGGGTATTGCAGGGCGCCGACACGCTGCTCGATCACGCGATCAACGGTTACAACGGCATGCCGCCGATGGGCATGTGCATGCAGTGTTCGCAGGAGCAGTTCCTGGCGCTGATCGCCTTTATGTCCGGCCAGCCCATCCAATAACAAGAAAGCAAGGTGCGATTCATGACGATGGACCTGACACGGCGTCAATTGTTGCAACGGGCGAGCGTCATTGGCGCCTTTACCGCGCTCGGCTCGACACCGGCACTGGCCGAGTTGTTGCGCGCACCGCGGCTGATTCCCTGGCGCAACTGGTCGGGCGCCCAGAGTTGCCTGCCCGCGGCGCGGCTGGCACCGAGGAACCTGGATGAGTTGACGCAAGTGGTGCGCCAGGCTCCTGGCAGGATTCGTCCAGTGGGATCGGCGCATTCCTTCAGCGCACTGGTGCCCACCGACGGTACTTTGCTGTCGCTGAGCTACTTCACCGGATTGCTCGATCACGATGAGAAAACGCTGCAGGCCGAGTTTGCCGCCGGCACGCCCATGTCACGCATGGGCGCGCCACTCAAGGACATTGGCCAGGCCCTGCAAAACATGGCCGACATCGATTACCAGACCCTTGCCGGTGCGATCTCGACCTCGACCCACGGGACCGGCAAGCATTTTCAATCCTATTCGGCCCATGTCTGTGGCTTGCAGTTGGTGACCGCCAGCGGCGAGGTGTTGGACTGCGACAGTACGCGTCATCCGCAGGTGTTCAACGCCGCGCGTGTGTCGCTCGGCGCACTCGGGGTGGCCACGAAAATTCGTCTGCAAAACCGCCCGGCCTATCGCTTGAGGGAGCGCCAGTGGATCGCCAGGACCGAAGAGTTGCTCGAAGACCTGGACAAGAACACCCGGGAAAACCAGCACTGGGAAATGCTCGTGGTCACCCATTCCGATTACGCCCTGTCGATCGCCCTGAACGAAACCACCGACCCGGCCACACCGCCGGTCCCGGCGGATGAGGAGGGTGGCAACGAGTTTGTCACGCTGATCGAGAAAATCGACAAGTACGCCAGCGACTTCCCGGACCTGCGCCGCACAATGCTCAATAGCCTGCGCCACCTGGCCAGTTTCGATGATCGGGTGGGCGACTCGTTCGACATCTACGCCAACGTGCGCACGGTGCGTTTCAACGAAATGGAGTATTCCGTGCCGGCCGAATACGGCCCGGCGTGTTTGCGCGAGATCCTCAAGCTGATTCAGGACAAAGACCTGCGCACCTGGTTTCCAATCGAATACCGCTACGTCAAGGCCGACGACATTCCCCTGAGCATGTTCGAAGGCCGCGACAGCTGCTCGATCTCGGTCCACCAGCACTACCAGATGGATCATCACAACTTCTTCGCCGCCATCGAGCCGATTTTCTGGAAGTACAACGGCCGGCCGCACTGGGGCAAGTTGCATACCCTGAACGCGAAAAACCTGCAGTCGTTGTACCCGCGCTGGCAGGAATTCATCCAGGTGCGGCAGGAACTCGACCCCAGCGGCAAATTCCTCAATGCGCATTTGTCATCGATTCTGGGGGTGAGCTGATGGCCGTCAATCGTCGCAAATTCTTGCTCGGCACCGCGGGTGTCGGCGCCTTGGTGGTGGGGCTCGGGGCGTGGCTGCGGCCGGGTGACAGAGGTGCGCCCTATAGCGATTACTTCCGAGCGCTGAACCGCGAACTCAAGGACCACGGCCCGATGCGACCGGTGATGCTTATCGACCTTGACCGGCTGGATCACAACATCGATGTGGTGATGCAATCGGTCAAGCGCGGTGGCAAACACCTGCGACTGGTGGAGAAATCGCTGCCGGCGCCGGGGCTCTTGAGCTACATCGCCCAGCGCGCCGGCACACAACGCCTGATGTCGTTTCACCAGCCATTTCTCAATCATGACGCCGTGCAGTTTCCCCAGGCCGACATCCTGTTGGGCAAGCCGCTGCCGGTGCGTTCGGCCGAGTTGTTCTATCAGTCGCACAAGGGACCTTTCGACCCTGCGAAGCAATTGCAATGGTTGCTCGACACACCGCAGCGCCTGCAGCAATACCTCGCCCTGGCCCAGGGGCTGGGCACGCGAATGCGGGTGAACATCGAACTGGATGTCGGGCTGCATCGCGGTGGCGTCGGCGATACTGACGTGCTGGGGCAGATGCTGACGCTGATCAGCCAGCATCCGCAGCATTTGGAGTTCGCCGGGTTCATGGGCTACGACCCGTTCGTGGGCATGGGGGTGCCTGGGATTCTGGGTTCGCCCGAAGCGCTGTTCGCCAAAGTGATGCTGATCTACAACCGCTGCGTCGATTTCACCCGCCGGCAATACCCCGCTTTATGGCGAGAAGGGTTGACCCTCAACACGGCCGGCAGTCCGAGCTATCGCATGCACGAGCACGAACAGCTCAGCAGCGAAGTGTCGGTGGGAACGGCAATGCTCAAACCCACTCACTACGACTTGCCATCGCTGGTGGAGCATGTGCCAGCCGCTTACATCGCCACACCGGTGTTGAAAAGCACCGGGGCGGTGAACATTCCGGCGCTGGATGACAAGTCCAGGCTGTTTTCCTGGTGGGACGCCAATCAGCGCGAGACCTTCTTCATCTATGGCGGTAACTGGATGGCCGAGTTCGAATCGCCAGCGGGGTTGCAGAGCAATGGTGTGTATGGTCGCAGTTCGAACCAGGAAATGGTCAATGGTTCGGCGGCGGTGGGGCTGGCGGTCGAGGATCAGGTGTTCCTGCGGCCGACCCAGACGGAATCGGTGTTGTTGCAGTTCGGGGATTTGCTGGCGGTTCGGGGTGGGAAGATTGTGGATACCTGGTCGGTGTATTCCTGAAGGATTTTCAGTGTCAGTTCCGCCGCCTTCGCGAGCAGGCTCGCTCCCACAAGGACCGCATTTATACCTGTGGGAGCCTGCTCGCGAAGAGGGTCAATCAAAACGCATAGGGAATACTGACCTTCGCCCAAAGCATTTCCCCTTCAGGCCGGTTTTCCACGTCGAATTCCTTGGCCCAGCGAATCTCCGCGCTGGCGTATTTGAGGAAGGTCCAGTGCAGCGCCGGGCCGATCGCGAACACCTGGCCGCGCACCCCGTCGTTCACATCCTCGCCATTGAACTGCACGGTGTGGCCGAACTGTTTGTCGTCGGTGGTTTGCTTGAGGTAGTAGCCGTTCAACCCGAGCATCAGGTCGTCGGTGATCTTGAAACTGGCCGAATAGTCGAAGTGGAAAATCTGCCCCGACTTGTAGTCGGTGTCCTTGTTTTTCTCGTTGAAACTGTAGGTGGTCTTCATCGACACCTCGGTTCTGTCCGTCGGCAGCCAGGTGAAGGAGAACAGGGGTTTGTAGGTGTAGAAGTTGTTGCTGGTGTTGGCCAGGCGATCGACGCTGTATTCGCCGGTCGGCACGGTGACTTCAATGGCGGCGCCGAGGGTCAGGTTCGGGCCCATGTCCCAGAGAATGATCGGCGCGATCGTGGTGTCGCCCATGCCTTCGCGGGTGTCCTGCGGCAGGCCGAACACCGAGACTTCCTGCTTGAGCCAGGGCTGCGCGATGTATCCGGCCAACCGGCCGCCAAACACGCGCACCGGGCTGAGGTAGTCCAGGCGCGGAATGACCGCCGTGGATTCGATCTCGACGTTCGGCACCTTGCCGCCCAGCGAGCTGATGTTCAGCTTCGTGGCTTTGTAGTGGTTGTAGTAGAGGTTGAAGGCAACCATGTTGTCCGGAAGGCTGTCGGGGGACAGCGGCAACACGAAAAAGCCGTCGGTGCCGGGGCCGATGTTGTCCACGCCAGCCTCGGTGGCCAGCGCCGGTTGCAGGGCGCAGACGCCGGCCAGGCTGATGACCAGTAGGGGAAGTGTCGTGCGGGTCGGGGTCATGGCTGTACTCGTTATTATTGTTAGCGGGCTTTTCGGCATCCATACGAGGGCCGCCCCATAGAAATAAGCGGTCTGCGCCCTGCAAGGCAGGGTATTGGCGGCCATTTAGGGGGGCTTCTGCGGACAGCCTCTGAACCCTGTGCTAACTTCCTTCGACATAACCGGTTACAAAAATAAGAATGCAGCTCGACCCGGAATGTACAGCCCCATGCAAATGAAAGTGACTGATCCCACCTTTGAACTGGCGCTGGTGTCGCCGTTTCTCCTGCAAACCCTGGCCGAAGTCGCCGAGCAAAAAGGCATCGATCCCCAGAGCCTGTGTCGAGGGCTGGGTTTTACCTTCGAGGATCTTCAGGACCCGGCGCAGCGCATTTCCTATCGCCAGGCCGTGGCCATGATTCAGCGCGCGCTCAAGGCCTTGCCCAATCAGGGCCTGGGCCTGTGGGTCGGGGCGCAGAATGTGCTCGGTACGCTGGGGTTGCTGGGGCATGTGTTGTCGCTGTGCAAGACCTTGCGCGATGCCTTTGAACTGGGCATTCGCCATCAGCACACCTCGGGGGGCATTGTCGTGTCCAGCGTGGAAGAGGCGGGTGATCGGGTGTTTGTCGACGTTGAATGCCGCTTGCCGTTCGCCGACGTGCAGTTGTTCGCGGTCGAGGAGTTTTTCGCCAGCCTGCTGGTGTACGGCCGGGCACTGGCCGGGGCGGATTTCAAACCGATGGCCGTGGAGTTCATGCATGCCGCGCCGGACTATCTCAATGAGTATTCGCGGCTACTGGGACCGGACGTGCGTTTCGGTTGCCTGCAAAACCGCATGGTGATCGATGCGCACTGGCTGGACGTTCAGTTGCCCAATCATCATTCCCTGGCCCTGCGCCAGGCGGTGAAACTGCTCGAACTGGAAGCGGCGCAGGTGCACCAGAAAATGGATCTGATCCAGGCGGTGGAGCGGGCGATTGCCCGGGACCTGACCGAGGGCAGCCACATCGAGAAAATCGCTGGCGACCTGAACATGAGCAGCCGCACCCTGCGCCGCCGCCTCACCGAACACGCGCTGACGTTCGAAACGTTGCTGGAGCAAGTGCGCCAGGCCCGCACCATGAGTCTGCTGGCCAACCCGGACATGTCCATCGAGCGGATCACCGAGGAAGTCGGCTACAGCGACGTGCGCAGCTTCCGTCGGGCTTTCAAGCGCTGGACCGGCAAGAGCCCGAGCGCCTTTCGCCACGAAAGCCCCGGCGTGGTTTGATTTATCGAGGCAAACGGCTTCTGTGGCGAGGGGGCTTGCCCCCGTTGGGTTGCGTAGCAGCCCCAAAACCTGTCGACTCGGTATGACTTGAAATGCAGGGGAGCGCTACGCGCTCCAACGGGGGCAAGCCCCCTCGCCACGGAAACCCTCTTCGCCATGGGTTCCTGGGCCCGGGTGGCACACAAACCTTCGTACTCCGGTTAAACTCCGTGCTCTTTTTCCGAGGAGTTCATATGAGTCATTACCAGCCGGGCATTCTCGCCACCCCCGTTCCGCCTCAAGCTCGCCATATGTTCTTCGCGCTCGAATCGGTCGAGGCATTGCCAGTCGCGCTCGAGAACTTGATGCAACTGGTGGACGGGAAATCGGCAGTCGCCGGTTTTGGCGAATCGCTGGTCAATGCACTGCACGCTCGGATCGATGGCCTGCGAACCTTTCCGGCGTTGACCGGTGTGGGCGTCGAAAACCCGTCGACCCAGCACGCGCTCTGGTGCTGGCTGCACGGTGAAGACCGTGGTGAATTGCTCAACCGCAGCAACGCCATTACGACGGCATTGGCCCCGGCGCTGCGCCTGGTGCAGATCAACGAAACCTTCCGCCACATGACCGGCCATGACCTGACCGGCTACGAAGACGGCACCGAGAACCCTCACGACGAAGCCGCTGTTGCCGCCGCGCTGGTGGCCGAGGGCGCCGACGGCACGATCGGAGGCAGTTTCGCCGCGATCCAGCAGTGGCAGCATGACCTCAAGGGCTTCCACGCGATGCCGCCCCATGAGAAGGACAACATCATGGGGCGCCGCTTGAGCGATAACGAAGAGATCGATGACGCACCGGTTTCCGCCCACGTCAAACGTACCGCCCAGGAAAGCTTCGCGCCTGAAGCCTTTGTGGTGCGCCGCTCGATGCCGTGGATCGAAGGCGAGCGTGCCGGCTTGATGTTCCTGGCTTTTGGTTTTTCCCTCGACGCCTTCGAAGCCCAGCTGCGCCGCATGAGTGGCCTGGAAGACGGCATCACCGACGGTCTGTATCGCATCAGCCGTCCGATCACCGGCGGCTACTACTGGTGCCCACCGCTCAAGGACGGTCGACTGGACCTGCGCGCATTGCGCATCGGTTGAACATCAAGGAGAGCCTATGAACCTGGTGCGCTGGGGCATGATCGGTTGTGGCAGTGTCGCTGAGCGCAAAAGCGCGCCGGCCTTCTACAAGGCCCCCGGATCGGCGTTGGTGGCGGTGATGGGCCGGCGCCTGGAAGCCGTCACCGACTACGCCGCGCGTCACGGTATCGCGCGGGTCTACACCGATGCGCAAGCGTTGATCAACGATCCCGAGGTCGACGCGGTGTACATCGCCACGCCGCCTGACAGCCACCACGCGTATGCCTTGCAGGTGGCCGCCGCGGGCAAGCATTGCTGCGTCGAAAAACCGATGGCGCTGAACGCCGGGCAAAGCCGTGAGATGCAGCAGGTGTTCGCCGCTGCCGGGCTGCACCTGTTCGTGTCCTATTACCGGCGTTCGCTTCCACGCTTCCGGCAAGTGCGGCAATGGCTGGAGGAGGGGCGGATCGGCGAGGTCCGGCACCTGAGCTGGACCCTCACCAAAGCCCCGTCGGCAGTGGATCAGAGCGGCGCCGATAACTGGCGCACCGATCCGGCGATTGCCGGTGGTGGCTACTTTGCCGATCTGGCCAGCCATGGCCTGGACCTGTTTCAGTACCTGCTCGGCGATATCGTCGAAGTCGCCGGGTTCAGCGCACGGCAAGCCGGTTTGTACGCGGCCGAAGATGCTGTCAGCGCCTGTTGGCGGTTCGCTTCGGGAGCAATGGGCATGGGTTGCTGGAACTTCGTCGCGGACCGTCGCGAAGACCGGGTCGAAGTGATCGGCAGCAAAGGCCGGATCAGCTTTTCAGTGTTCGATGAGCATCCGGTCGAGTTGCACGCCGATGAGCACCTGAGCCTGACCATCGAACATCACTCCCACATTCAGTGGCACCACGTATTGGGCATGAATGCGCATATTCGTGGCGAGGCGCAGCATCCCGCCGTGGCCGGCGAAGCGCTGAAGACCGACTGGGTGATGGACCAGATCCTCAAGCGCCACTGATCCCTCAGACCACACACAATCCCCTGTAGGAGCGAGCATGCTCGCGATGGCGGAGTGTCAGCCCAAAAAACGTTGACTGACACAATGTCATCGCGAGCATGCTCGCTCCTACAAATCTAACCTTATGCGCATTCGGTATTTCTCAAGCGTGTCATGACCTCTCTAAGATCACGTCATAACTCGTTATAACAAGTGATCCGCCATGACCGATAACGTTCTATCCCTGAGCAGCGTCCCGTTGCACACACAGTTGCGAGACGTGCTGCGCGCTCGCATCCTCGACGGCGAATACCCGCAAGACAGCCAGATGCCTTCCGAAAGCGAGCTTGGCGCGTTGTTCAAGGTCAGCCGCATCACCGTGCGCCAGGCCCTGGGCGATCTGCAAAAGGAAGGGCTGATCTTCAAGATCCACGGCAAGGGCACGTTCGTCGCCAAGCCGAAAACCTTCCAGAACGTCAGCACCCTGCAAGGCCTGGCCGAGTCCATGACCGGTCGCGGCTACGAGGTGATCAACCGCCTGCACAGCTTCAAATTCATTGTCGCCGACAAGCAGGTCGCCGAACGTTTGCAGGTGGCCGAAGGCGAGATCGTGGCGCAGGTCAAACGGGTGCGCCTGATCAATCGCGAGCCGATTTCCCTGGAAATCACTTACCTGCCCAAGGCCGTTGGCGAGCGCCTGGAAAAGGCCGACCTGGTCACCCGTGACATTTTCCAGATCATGGAAAACGACTGCGGCCTGGTCCTGGGGCACGCCGACCTGGCCATCGATGCGGTACTGGCCGACAGTGACCTGACTCGGGCGCTGAACGTTGAACCTGGCTCGCCGATCATGCGCATCGAACGCCTGACCCACGATGCCGACGGTCGACCGCTGGACTTCGAACACCTTTACTACCGTGGCGATGCCTTCCAGTACCGCCTGCGGATCGACCGGCAAAAAGGGGAGCAGGCATGACGCGCAGCACGTTGGAGCAGGAATACGACATCGTTGTCATTGGCGGCGGCACCGCCGGTCCCATGGCGGCGATCAAGGCCAAGGAGCGCAACCGCGACCTGCGGGTATTGTTGATCGACAAGGCCAACGTCAAGCGCAGCGGCGCGATCAGCATGGGCATGGACGGCCTGAACAACGCGATCGTTCCCGGCCACTCGACGCCGGAGCAGTACACCAGGGAAATCACCATCGCCAACGACGGCATCGTCAATCAGGCCGCGGTGTACGCCTATGCCACCCACAGCTTCGAGACGATCGAGCAACTGGACCGCTGGGGGGTGAAGTTCGAGAAGGACGAAACCGGCGACTACGCGGTGAAAAAGGTTCACCACATGGGCGCTTATGTGTTGCCGATGCCGGAAGGGCACGACATCAAAAAAGTCCTGTACCGCCAGTTGAAGCGTGCGCGAGTGAGCATCACCAATCGGTTGGTCTGCACCCGATTGCTGACGGATCAAGAGGGCGCGGTCAACGGCGTGATGGGCTTCGATTGCCGTACGGCGGACTTCCATGTGATCAAGGCCAAGGCGGTGATCCTCGCCTGCGGCGCCGCCGGACGTCTGGGACTGCCGTCCTCGGGCTACCTGATGGGCACCTACGAAAACCCGACCAATGCCGGCGACGGCTACTCGATGGCCTATCACGCCGGTGCCGAACTGGCGAACCTGGAGTGCTTCCAGATCAACCCGCTGATCAAGGATTACAACGGCCCGGCCTGCGCCTACGTCACGGGTCCCTTGGGTGGCTACACCGCCAACAACAAGGGTGAACGCTTCATCGAGTGCGATTACTGGAGCGGGCAGATGATGTGGGAATTCCATCAGGAACTGGAAAGCGGCAACGGCCCGGTGTTCCTCAAGCTCGATCACCTGGCCGAGGAAACCATCCAGAACATCGAAGAGATCCTGCACAGCAACGAGCGCCCGAGCCGCGGCCAGTTCCACGCCAATCGCGGCACCGACTACCGCACGCAGATGGTCGAGATGCACATCTCGGAAATCGGCTTTTGCAGCGGGCATTCGGCGTCGGGGGTGTGGGTCAACGAAAAGGCCGAGACCTCGGTCAAGGGCCTGTACTCGGCGGGGGACATGGCCGCAGTGCCGCACAACTACATGCTCGGCGCATTCACCTACGGCTGGTTCGCCGGCAACAACGCGGCGGACTTTGTCGCCGGGCGTGAGTTTTCCGCACTGGATGCCCGGCAGATCGAAGCCGAAAAGCAACGGGTCTACGCGCCGCTGGACCGCGAGCATGGCCTGCCACCGGCCCAGGTCGAGTACAAGCTGCGGCGCTTGGTCAACGACTACCTGCAACCGCCGAAAGTGACCAAAAAGATGCAGATCGGCCTGCAACGCTTCAGCGACATCCAGCGCGATCTCGACCAGATCAAGGCCCACAACGCCCACGAACTGATGCGCGCCATGGAAGTCAGCATGATCCGCGACTGCGCCGAAATGGCTGCCCGCGCTTCACTGTTCCGCACCGAAAGCCGCTGGGGGCTGTACCACCATCGCGTCGATCACCCACAACGCAACGATCGCGACTGGTTTTGCCATTGCCACCTGAAGAAGGACGAAAACGGTTTGATGAGCAGTTTCAGGAAAGCCGTCGAGCCTTACATCATCGCGCTGGATGCCGACGAGATGCAGGCCTACGACCGGCTGCGGGTCGGTACCGATGCGGCTTGATGCCGACAACGAAAGAGGGACTGAACATGGCTTACCAACCCCAGGAAATCTTCTTCCGCTCCAACGCACCCGTTACGGTCGATGAGGACAAATGCATCGCCCACAAAGGCTGCACCGTGTGCGTCGACGTTTGCCCGATGGACCTGTTGGCGATCAACCCGGCCACGCAAAAGGCCTACATGGCCTTCGATGAATGCTGGTACTGCATGCCCTGTGAAAAGGACTGCCCGACGGGGGCGGTGAAAGTGGATATCCCATACCTGCTGCGCTGAAACACAAATCAATGTGGGAGCGAGCCTGCTCGCGAAGAGGCCCGTACCGGCGACATCCCCATTGACTGACCGGACGCCTTCGCGAGCAGGCTCGCTCCCACAGTGGATAGTGGGCTGTTCAAATAATTTCAAAAGCCATCCGGCCACCACCGGACGCCTGATTCAAGACACCCCTCGTTTCCCACCACGCCCTGATCGTGGCGGAGACGAACATCCTGTAAATGATTCGAGGGGAAACACTCATGTTGCGTGCAACGTTGGCCGGTCTGGTACTGGCTTCATTCACTCTGTCGGCCTCGGCCGAAACCATCCGCATTGCCATCGGCACCCAGGACACCACCATCAACTGCGCCGCTGGCGGATTGTTGATTCGTGAACTCGGGTTGCTGGACAAATACCTGCCCCACGACGGTCCCTACAAGGACGCCCAATACGACGTGCAGTGGAAAAACTTCACCAGCGGCGCACCGCTGACCAACGAGATGGTCGCCGGCAAACTCGATTTCGGCGCCATGGCCGATTTCCCTGGTGCGTTCAACGGCGTGGCGTTCGAAACCGCGGGCAAGCACAGTCTGTTCATCAGCGTGCTGTCGGGCAGCACCAAGGGCAGTGGCAACGGTATCGTGGTGCCGAGTGCGTCGGGCGTGCAGTCGCTGGCAGAGCTCAAGGGCAAGACCATTTCCGTACCGTTCGCTTCCACCGCCCATGGCATGCTGCTGCGCGCCGTCGCGGCCCAGGGCTGGGACCCGCTCAAGGACGTGAACATCATCGCCCAGCCGCCGGAAGTCGCCGGCTCCGCATTGCAGGCCGGCAAGATCGATGCTCACGCCGACTTTGTCCCCTTCGCCGAACTGTTCCCCAGCCGAGGCTTCGCGCGCAAGATTTATGACGGTTCCCAGGCCAGCGCGCCGACCTTCCACGGTGCGCTGGTCGATCAGGTCTATGCGCAGAAGTACCCGGAAATCGTCGTCGCTTACCTGCGGGCGAGCATCGAGGCTAACCAGCTGCTGGCGGCCGAGCCGGAGAAATACAGCGAATTGATCGCCAAGGTCACCGGGGTCGATGCCGAGGTCAATTACCTGTTCCATGGCCCTCTCGGTGTGCAGACCCGCGACCTGAGCTGGAAGCCGGAATACCGCCAGGCCGTGGGCACTGCAATCGATACCCTCAAACTGTTGAAGAAGGCCGATCGCGGTCTCGACCTCAACCGGTTCATCGACGACCAGTACATCCGCGCCGCCTTCAAGGCCTCGAACCTGGACTACAGCGCACAGCTTGCGGATTACAGGCAGACGCCACTCAAGGCTGTGGATGCCGCCAGCGGCAAAGCCATTACCGACTTCAGTCGCGTCGCGGAAATCTGGGTGCGCGGCGAGCCGAAAGTCCGCCAATACGCCTCGGCGCAAGGGGCGTTTGCCGCGCTGGCCGGCCTCAGGCAGGAAGGCAAAAACATCCGCGCGGTGTACGCCCAGGCCAGCGACAGCGGGATCAAGTTGCTGGCGGACCAGGCGTGGTTCGCCACCGATGGCAAAGGGCAACTGAGTGCCTTCCTGCTCAAAGGCCAGGCCCAGCAGTTCGCCACGGCCCAGGGCGGCAAGGTCTTTGACTTTACCGAGGCCACTGCCCAGGCCGTGGCTGTTCGTTAACCATCGCCCCCCCTGTAGGAGCGAGCACGCTCGCGATAGCGGTTTCACATTCACGTGAAGTCGACTGACCCACCGCCATCGCGAGCATGCTCGCTCCTACAGGGATTCCGGTTGAGAGGAAGAATCGTGAAAGGATCATTTAACCGCTGGCTTCCCCGAGCCGCTTCATTGCTGCTGTGCCTGCTGTTCTGGCAACTCGCCGCCAGCCACCACTGGAACCTTGGCCTCGTGACCTTCGCCAATGTCCCGACGCCCCTGGCGGTCATTGAAGCCGCCCTCGGCCTCGGCGACTCCGGCAAGCTCGCACAGCACCTGGGCAGCAGTCTCGGTCGGGTGTTCGCCGGCTACCTCGCGGCACTGACCATAGGCGTGGCGCTGGGCCTGGCCATCGGCCGCTCGAAATGGGCCGAGGACCTGTTGCTGCCGCCCCTGGAAGTGCTGCGCCCGATCCCGGCGGTGGCATGGATTCCCCTGGCGATCCTGATGTTTCCCTCGTCGGAACTGTCGATGGTGTTCATCACCTTCACCGGCGCACTGTTCCCGATCCTGCTCAACACCGTGCACGGTGTCGAAGGTGTCGACCCACGGTTGATCGCCTCGGCGAAAAGTCTCGGGGCAGGGCGCCGGGCCATCCTGCTGGAGGTCATTCTTCCGGGTGCCGCGCCGAGCATCATCACCGGCTTGGCCATCGGCATGGGCACCTCGTGGTTCTGTCTGGTGACGGCGGAAATGATCTCCGGGCAATTCGGCATCGGCTATTACACCTGGGAGTCCTACACCCTGCAGAACTACGCCGACATTGTCGTCGGCATGTTGCTGATCGGCGTGCTCGGCATGGGCAGCAGCCTGTTGATCAAGCGTCTGGGCGGGCTGTTCACGCCTTGGCATCGACCACGAGGAAAAGCCTGATGAGCGTTTATCAACACCTGGAAGGACGCATCGATATTCGCGGGCTGTCGATCAGCCTGGGTGAGGGCCACGCGGCTTTCGAAGCGGTGCAGGGCCTCGATTGTCAGATCGAGCCGGGCCAGTTCGTGTGCATTCTCGGGCCGTCCGGTTGCGGTAAGTCCACCTTGCTCGGCGCCCTGGCCGGCCACCTGCAACCGCGCACCGGCACCTTGAAGGTGGATGGCGCGCCGGTTTCGGGGCCATCGCCGCAACGCGGCATGGTGTTCCAGCAGCACACCCTGTTTCCGTGGCGCACGGTGCGTGACAACGTGGCGTTCGGCTTGAAGATGCGTGGCATCGCGAAGGCCGAACGGCACAAGGCGGCAGATGAAATCCTCGCCCTGGTGGGGCTCGAAGGTTTTGCCGGGCGTTGGCCAGACCAGCTCTCCGGCGGCATGCAGCAACGGGTGGAAATTGCCCGGGTGCTGGTCAACCGACCACGGTTGTTGTTGATGGACGAACCCTTTGGCGCCCTCGATGCCCTGACCCGGTTGAACATGCAGGAGCTGCTGCTGGACATCTGGACGCGCATCCGCACCACCGTGGTGTTTGTCACCCATGACATCGACGAAGCGTTGTTCCTCGCCGATCGTCTGTTGGTCATGAGCTCGCGCCCCGGGCGAATCATCGAAGACCTGCGCCTGGACTTTCCAAGGCCGCGCAGCGCGGAATTGACGACCCGCCCTGACTTTTCGTACCTCAAGCGCCATTGCCTCGAACTCCTGCGGCATGAAGACGGTCGGCAATTGCCGCGCCTGAACCCGCTGGGACTTCCCCCTGAAAACAAACTGCCGCGATTTGCCCTATGACCTCACTATTCGATGTAACCGATAACGACGACATTCTTGCCCTGCAACCGCGCCTGACCGACGACGACCCTGGCGTACGCCGGATCGCGTTGATCGAACTGGCCGATCTCGAGGAGCCGGACGGCCTGCTGTGGTTGATCGATCGACTGGCCGAAGACCCGATTGCAGAGGTTCGCGCCGAAGCCGCGCGGTTGCTGGAAGCCTGGGAAGACGAATTCGTGGTCGAAGCCTTGTGCCAGGCGCTGACCGATCCATCTCCGGCGGTACAGGCGGCCTCTGCGCAAAGCCTCAGCCTGCTCAAGAGCGAGGCGGCGGGCCGGGTCATTCTGCCGTGGACCGGGCACGCCGATATCGACGTGCGCATTGCCGCGTTCAGGGCATTGCGCGAATTGCGTTGCCCCGATGCTGCCACGGCAGCTGCCCGGGCACTGGACGATGAGAGCGCCAGTGTGCGCCGCGAGGCGGTGGGCGTGCTCGGCTGGCTCAAGCAGCGCGATGCCTTGCCCGCCCTGGCACGGTTGGCCAGCGCTGACCCGGACATCGACGTGCGACGTGCCGCCACCGGGGCCTTGGGCCTAGCGTTTGACGCGCAGGTGCTGCCGGCCCTGTACCAGGCCTTGCAGGATGATGCCTGGCAAGTCCGCGAAGAAGCCGCCACCACCCTGGGCAAGATCGGCCACCTCGACGCCGGCCCGTCCCTGATCGACGCCTTGGGCGACGATTACTGGCAAGTGCGCCTGCGCGCCACCCGCAGCCTCGGTCGCTTGCGTTTTGTGCCTGCGCTCGAAGCGCTGATCGACACCCTCGGCCACCGCATCAGCAACCTGCGCAAGGAAGCCGCGCTGGCCCTCGGCGAATTGAACGAGCCACGGGCCATAACCGCACTGCAGGCCGCGCAGGACGACGGCGACCCGGAAGTGCGCAAGGCCGTGCGCATTGCCTTGAGTCAACTGCAATGAATCCCCTGGCGGTGGGTAATTCTCGAAGCAAACAGCAATTGCGACTGAACTGGCCGGATGGCCGCGAGCAACTGCTGGATCATGCCGAACTGCGCCGGCAGTGCCCGTGCTCGCAGTGCCGGGCGTTTCGTTTGCGGGGGACGGCGCCGATGGTCGATGCGCGGGTTCGGGTGATCGAAATGCACTCGCAGGGGTATGGCCTGCAACTGGTGTTCAGCGATGGGCATGAGCGGGGGATTTATCCGTGGGCGTATCTGGCTGGACTTGCCGACTGAATCGAATTCCTTTCCTCATCGGGAGTTGTCGCACTCTGCGGCAGCTCCCCCGTGTGCGCTTGCGTTGCTTATGTTGCGAATACAGGTTCGGTAACGGCTCGGATAAAGGCATCGTCCACTGTCTTTACTCCGTACCGATTCATGAACTCACTACCATTGGCAAAGCGATTGAAGCGTCGCTGGCTGATCATGTAAAAATAATCACAGTGGTTAATGACCTCATCGACATTGTGCGAGGAAACCAGAATCGCCGTGCCCTCCCTGGCGGCGCCCTGAAGGCATTGCCAAATATACCGACGAAATTCTGGATCTACACCGGCAGTGGGTTCGTCGAGAATCACGAAGTCTGCAGAAATTGAAAGAAGAGAGAGGGTAAAGAACCAGCGTGTCTCTCCGTAGCTGCAGAGCGATGATTTTTTGTTCCATATGTCTTGGTATCGGTCAACTATCGCAGGGCTCCATGCACTTATTTTTTCTAAGGTCTTGTCTTGTGTCATGGGCTCGCTTGATGACAGCGCAGTCACCATTTTAAAAATGTCGCGCATTCGCAGCGGTGGGGGAGTGGTGATGATTTGAGAAAGGTATAAAAAGCGACTGAAGTCGTTTTTTATACAGCCGGATTTTGCTTTTTTCAGGTCACAGACAATATCGAAAAAAGTTGTTTTTCCAGATCCATTCGGTCCCAGAATACCGACAATGTCGCCTTGAGCAACCTCAAGAGATGCCTGGGTTAAAAGAGGCTTGTCCGAGTAAGAGAAGTCAATGCTCTGCGCCGTGAATTTTTTCATCAGTATCGGCTCCATACGGGATTGATTCTCAGGTGCTTGAAGGTTTTGTGCAGTACTGAAATAAATAAAATAATTATTCCCGTTATGGCGAGTTTGTTGGACTCCAGGCCTTGCTCCATTATCTGGCTTGCAAGTGTCAATGGGTTTGCGAGGTTCAAAGCGTCGGTAATGGGGTTCGATCTGCTGGCACTCATTACGCCGAGGATCAACATGCAGAACGAAAAAATGGAAAGCAGAGTGTTCGAGTTCTGAAAATTGATCGGTAGCAAAGAGAATACAGCCCCGATTGAGCAAAACATGATAAAGCAGATGTAAAAGCGCAGGGCGATATTCAGTAGTTCGGTGAGGTTGTAATTTCCGAAAGGGAATTTCGTCGTTAAGTAAAAGGCTGCGCAATAAGCTATCGATATTAATGAGTAGGCTGTGAAATTCGAGAAAAGAAAAATCAGTCTTGACTCTTTGGAGTAGATAAATGATCTGGTGAATCCGCTTTCCCTTCTTCCGATTATATAAAAGGCGAATCCGAATAATGCGACGCTGGAAGAGATGTAGGCATAAAACCATGCTGAAATAATAGTGTAATTAATCGAAAGGTAGTTGGGGTCTTGCCTGGTTGTTGCAAGGAAATAGAACATCGCGCAGGGTGAAATCATGATCCAGAAAAAGGCGATGGGTTCTTTTAGTTGTTCTTTTATGAGTGTTGTGGTTAGGCTTGAGGTCCTGGGGATAATATTTTTAGTCATCAAGTGGTGGTTTTCCGTGTTTGTTGTTTTTTTGTAGGGCGCTTGGTGTTAAGTGGTGGTGCAAGAATTAGTTTATTTTAGCGTTGGATGCAAATGAGTGGATTTTGTGTTGTAGGGAGATTCCTATGAGCTTTTAAGATGCGCCCTACATGATATTGGGAGTCTTGATGGTTTTGTTTTTCTCTAGTGTGGCTGGTTTTTGACGTAGATCTGTGGAATTCCTTTTCAAAACTATATTTTAGTTTTCGGTAAGCAGAAGTAATCTTGCTGTGTTGAGTAAGGTGTTTCTGTAGGAGTAAATGTGCGGTTTTTACTTTTTTATGGGTTTTTATTTTCTTCAGATGCTAATTCTTTTAGAAAGGCGACGAACGGTAGGCCTTTTCTTGTTTTGATCGTCCGTTTTGTTCGAGCAAGGAGCGCAGGGCGTTGCGTCTGGCACAACTCAATCCTGTAGGAGCGGGCACCCGCTCCTACAGGGTCCTTGCCAGAAAAAAGCCAAAAGAGTACAAATGTACTCCATGACGACTCTGACTCCCCGCCGTACCGCCATCCTGACCTTCATCCGCGATCGCATCGCCGAGCACGGTCAGTCTCCGAGCCTCGCTGAGATCAGCGAGGCGTTTGGTTTTGCCTCTCGCAGTGTGGCGCGCAAGCATGTGCTGGCGCTGACCGAAGCCGGTTTCATCGAGGTCAACCCGCATCAGGCCCGGGGCATTCGCCTGCTCGGGCAGCCGCCGCGTCCCGAGTGGCTGGACATCCCGGTGCTTGGCCGGGTGGCGGCCGGTGCGCCCATCGGTGCCGATGCCGAGGTGCACAGCCGCTTGCTGCTCGATCCGTCGATCTTCTCGCGGGTGCCGGACTACATGTTGCGGGTCCGGGGTGATTCGATGATCGGGGACGGCATTCTCGACGGTGATCTGGTGGGCGTGCACCGCAGCCCCGAGGCCGTTAACGGTCAGATCGTCGTGGCGCGGCTCGACGGTGAAGTCACCATCAAGCGCTTCGAGCGGGTCGGCGATGTGGTTCGCCTGCTGCCACGCAACCCGGCCTACCAGCCGATCATTGTGAACGCCGATCAGGACCTGGCCATCGAAGGCGTGTTCTGCGGCCTGGTGAGGCAAGGTTGATGGGTGCCGTCGTTGCGCTGGATACGCTGTTCAATGGCGGCCAGGTCTGGAAGGGCCGGCCTGCGCCACCGACTGCCAGCCCGCAACCCACCGGGCATGCCGCGCTGGATGCCGCATTGCCCAGCGGTGGCTGGCCGGAGGCGGCGCTGACGGAAATCCTGTTGGCCGGGCAGGGCGTGGGCGAGTTGCAACTGGTGTGGCCGACGCTGGCACGGCTGTCGGCGGCGGGCGAGCGCATCGTGCTGGTGGCGCCGCCTTATGTGCCGTATCCCCAGGCGTGGCAGGGCGCCGGGGTCGATCTGCGTCAGTTGTCGATCATCCGGGCCGGCGAGCGCGATGCACTGTGGGCCGCCGAACAATGCCTGCGCTCGGGCAGTTGCGGCGCGGTGCTGTGCTGGCCGCACAAGGCCGATGACCGCGCCTTGCGTCGCTTGCAGGTGGCGGCGGAAACCGGCCAGACCCTGGCCTTCGCCTACCGTCCTCTCAGTGAAGCCATCAACCCTTCGCCGGCGGCCTTGCGCATCGCCATCGATGCCCGACCCGCGCAATTGCGCGTCCTCAAGTGTCGCGGCGGCCTGATCCGTTCGGCGCCGATTGCCTTCGCCGTGGGGCATTGAGGTTGCCATGCGCTGGGTCTGCATTGTTTTCCCGCAATTGGCGCTGGACGCAGTATTGCGTCAGCGCGTCGATCCCGATGAACCCCTGGCGTTGTTGACCGGCCCGGCCCAGCGCCGGGTGCTGCAGGCGGTCAACGACACGGCCCGGGCGCTGGGGTTGCGTCCCGGTCAGTCCATGAGTGCGGCACAGGCCTTGAGCAAAGGCTTTGCCACGGCTGAATACGACACCGCCGACATCGAGCACTGGCAGCAGTTTCTCGCCGCCTGGGCCTATCGCTTCAGTTCCCAGGTCAGTGTGCATTACCCCCGGGCCGTGGTGTTCGAGATCGAATCCAGCCTCGGCCTGTTCGGCGCGTGGCCGCAATTCGAAGCGCTTTTGCGCCGTGAGCTCGGCGAACTGGGGTTTCGGCACCGCATCGTGGCGGCGCCCAACCCGGTGGCGGCGCGGGTGCTGGCCAACGCCCATGACGGTCTGGTGGTGCCGGACGATCGAGCCTTGCAGCATCACCTGGGGCAAATGCCCGTCGACCGGATCGGCCTCGAGGCATCGGTCGCCACGGCCTTGTCGCGCATGGGCTTGCGCACCTTGAGCCAGGTGCAGGCGTTGCCCCGGCAGAGCCTGGCCCGGCGTTTCGAGGCCCAGGTGCTCAAGCATCTGGATGCCCTGTCCGGTGTGCGACGGCTGGCGCTGGCGTTCTACCTGCCGCCGGACCGCTTCGATGTGCGCATCGAGCTCAACTTCGATGTGCAGTCCCATCAGGCCTTGCTGTTTCCGTTGCGTCGATTGACCGGCGACCTGTCGGCGTTCCTCTGCGGTCGTGACAGCGGCGTTCAGCGTTTCGATCTGCATCTGGAACACGCCGGGTTGCCGGATACGCTGATCAAGGTTGGCCTGCTCAGCGCCGAGCGCGATCCGGCGATGCTCTTCGAGCTGGCCCGGGGGCGGCTGGAGCAAGTCCGGGTCGAGGCGCCGGTGCGCGGCTTTCGCCTGTGTGCCGAAGACCTGCCGACCTTCGTGCCCCAGCATCAGGAACTGTTCGACGATCGCCCGCAGCAGTCCTTGCCCTGGGAGCAACTGCGCGAACGCCTGCGTGCACGGCTGGGGGATGACGCGGTGCATGGCTTGCGTTTCCAGGCCGATCACCGCCCCGAGTGCGCGTGGCAGGCCAGTGCCGACAGCCAGCCTTGCGCGGTGCCGGCCACGGTGAAGCGGCCGGGCTGGCTGCTGACCGAGCCGCTGGCCGTGCATCAGGGCTCGGCGCGCATCCTCATGGGGCCGGAGCGCATCGAGTCCGGCTGGTGGGACGGTGACGACGTACGCCGTGACTATTACCTGATCGAAACCCGGTCCGGGCAACAGGGCTGGGCCTACCGGGCGGTCGGTGAGGGCGGCCCGTTGTGGTTGCAGGGCTGGTTCGCATGAGCATCGACTACGCCGAATTGCACTGTCTGTCGAACTTCAGCTTCCAGCGCGGTGCCTCCAGTGCCCTCGAGCTGTTCCAGCGCGCGAAAAAGCAGGGTTATCAAGCCCTGGCGATCACCGACGAATGCACCCTGGCGGGCATCGTGCGGGCCTGGCAAGCGGCGAAGTCCGTGGCGCTGCCGCTGATCATCGGCAGCGAAGTGCGCGTCGAGAACGGTCCGAAGCTGGTGCTGCTGGTGGAGAGCCTCGAGGGCTATCAGGCGCTGTGCCGATTGATCACCCGCGCCCGGCGCCGCACGCAGAAAGGCCAGTATCAGGTGTTGCGCGAAGACTTCAGCGAACCCTTGCCGGGGCTGCTGGCGTTGTGGGTGCCGGATGCGCTCGATGCCTTTGAACAAGGCCGCTGGCTCAAGCAGGTCTTCGCCGAGCGCCTGTGGCTGGCGGTGCAGCTGCATCGCGGTCAGGACGATGCCCGGCGCCTGGACGATCTGCTGACACTGGCCAGGGAACTGCGCATTGCGGCCGTGGCCAGTGGCGATGTGCACATGCACGCCCGCGGCCGGCGCGCCTTGCAGGACACCATGACCGCGATCCGTCATCACCTGCCGGTGGCCGATGCCGGGTTGCGCCTGCACCCCAACGGCGAACGCCACCTGCGCAGCCTCGAGGTGCTGCAGGCGCTTTATCCGCCAGCCTTGCTGGCGGAAACGCTGAACATCGCCCGGCGTTGCACCTTTGACCTTGGCCAGTTGCGTTATCAATATCCCCGCGAACTGGTGCCGCAAGGGCACTCGGCCACCTCGTGGCTGCGTCATTTGACCGAGGAAGGCATCGAGTGGCGCTGGCCAAAAGGGCTGAAAAGCGAAGTGCTGGTGCAGATCGACAAGGAGCTGCAACTGATCGCGGAGCTGGGCTATGAAAGTTATTTCCTGACGGTCCACGACATCGTCCGCTTTGCCCGCCAGCAACGGATTCTTTGTCAGGGGCGTGGTTCTGCCGCCAACTCGGCCGTGTGCTTCGCCCTGGGGATCACCGAAATCGATCCGGATCGCACCACGTTGCTGTTCGAGCGCTTTCTGTCCAAAGAGCGTAACGAACCGCCGGACATCGACGTCGATTTCGAACACGAGCGCCGCGAGGAAGTCTTGCAGTACGTGTTCCAGCGTTATGGTCGGGCCCGGGCCGCGTTGACGGCGGTGGTCAGCACTTACCACGCCGCCGGTGCGGTACGGGATGTGGCCAAGGCACTGGGCTTGCCGCCGGACCAGATCAACGCCCTGGCCGATTGTTGCGGTCACTGGAGCGATGAAACACCCCCCGTTGAACGCCTGCGTGAAGGTGGTTTCGACCCGCAGAGCCCGGTGCTGCAGCGGGTGCTGAGCCTGACGGGGCAGTTGATCGGCTTCCCCCGGCATTTGTCGCAGCACCCCGGCGGTTTCGTGATTTCCGAGCAGCCGCTGGACAGTCTGGTGCCGGTGGAAAATGCCGCCATGGCCGAGCGCACCATCATTCAGTGGGACAAGGATGACCTCGACGCCGTGGGCCTGCTCAAGGTCGATATCCTGGCCCTGGGCATGCTCAGCGCGATTCGTCGATGTTTCGATCTGCTGCGCCGGCACCGGGGCCAGGACCTGAGCCTGGCGACCATCCCGTCCGAAGATGCGGCCACCTACGAAATGATCGGCCGGGCCGACACCATCGGCGTGTTCCAGATCGAGTCCCGGGCACAGATGTCGATGCTGCCGAGGCTCAGGCCGAAGACGTTTTACGATCTGGTGATCGAGGTCGCCATCGTTCGACCGGGGCCGATCCAGGGCGGCATGGTGCACCCGTACCTGCGGCGACGGAACAAGGAAGAGCCGGAGGTGTATCCGTCGCCGGAGCTGGAGGTGGTGCTCAAGCGCACCCTTGGCGTGCCGCTGTTTCAGGAGCAGGTGATGCAGATCGCCATCGTCGCCGCCGACTACAGCCCCGGCGAGGCCGACCAGCTACGCCGCTCCATGGCCGCCTGGAAACGCCACGGCGGGCTCGAACCGCACAAGGAGCGGTTGGCTGCCGGGATGAAGAAAAACGGCTACACCGCCGAGTTCGCCGCGCAGATCTTCGAGCAGATCAAGGGCTTTGGCAGCTACGGCTTCCCCGAGTCCCACGCGGCCAGTTTCGCCTTGCTGACCTACGCCAGTTGCTGGTTGAAATGCCATGAGCCGGCGGCCTTCGCCTGTGCGCTGATCAACAGTTGGCCAATGGGGTTCTACAGCCCGGACCAGATTCTGCAGGACGTCCGGCGTCATCATTTGCAGGTTCGCCCGGTGGACGTGCGCGCCAGTGACTGGGATTGCAGCCTGGAACCGATCAGCGGTGGGCAACCGGCGATTCGCCTGGGGCTACGCATGATCAAGGGTTTTCGCGAGGACGATGCCCGACGCATCGAGGTGGCCCGTTCCAACGGCGCGTTTGCCGACATCGCCGACCTTGGCGAACGGGCGCGACTCGATGCCCGCGCCCAGGAACAACTGGCCGATGCCGGTGCGTTGCGTGGCCTGGCCGGCGATCGGCACCGGGCACGCTGGGAAGTGGCGGGGGTACAAAAGCAGTTGGGTCTGTTTGCCGGCCTGCCGAGCCAGGAAGAGGATGCGGTGGCGTTGCCCAAGCCCACCGTGGGCGAGGACCTGCAAGCCGATTACGCCAGCGTCGGCACCACCCTCGGGCCGCATCCGTTGGCCCTGTTACGCAATGAGTTGAAGGCGCGGCGCTGCCGCAGTTCGAAGGAGTTGCCGGACGTCGAGCACGGTCGGCCGGTCAGCGTCGCCGGGCTGGTCACCGGCCGACAACGTCCGGCCACTGCCAGCGGTGTGACGTTCGTCACCCTTGAGGACGAGTTCGGCAACGTCAACGTGGTGGTGTGGCGTGACCTGGCCGAGCGACAGCGCAAGGTGCTGGTCGGCTCGCAGTTGCTCAAGGTCGATGGGCGCTGGGAGAAGGAGGGGGAGGTCCGGCACCTGATTGCCGGGCGCTTGAGTGACCTGAGTGAGTTGCTGGATGGGATCACCGTACGGAGCCGGGATTTTCACTAACCCACACCCAGCCTGGGCACGGACGCAGATCCCTGTAGGAGCGAGCATGCTCGCGATGAGCCCGAGAACAACACGGGGTGTCAGGTTTCCCGCGTTATCGTTGGCGACCATCGCGAGCTTGCTCGCTCCTACAGGGACGGACGGGGGCAGTCACTTTGGCCAAAACCGCTCGCCACCTCCAGGCGCATCGGTCCAGGCCTGCAGCGAACGGGTCGGCAAATCGAAGTAATCCCGCGTGCGCGCATAACCATGGCCGCCCATGCGTCCTATCGCATCCAGGCCCAATTGATCGATGTACAGGGTTTGCGGATCGATCAACTCGTCCCGCACATGAGCCATCAATACTTCACCCAAGATAATCTCCCGGGATTGGCCGATGGACAGTGCCATCATCCGCCGGCACTCCAGCGCCACCGGAGCTTCGCCGATGCGCGGGCATTTGACCGTGGTGCCGGGGATGGCGGTGAGGCCGGCGGCGGTCAACTCGTCGAAGCCGGGGGCGAAGGGCACGGCGCAGACGTTCATGGCTTCCACCAGCGCATCACTGACGATGTTCACGGTGAATTCCTGGTTGAGTTGAATGTTGCGGGTGGTGTCCTTGGGGCTTTGGTCGTCGTAGTTTTCCACGCCCAGGGCGAGGATGGGCGGGTCGGCCGACAGTGCATTGAAAAAGCTGAAGGGTGCCGCGTTGACCCGGCCTTCGCGGTCGACGGTGGTGACCAGGGCAATCGGTCGTGGCACGACGCTGCCGATCAGAATCTTGTATTTGTCTCGTGGGCTCAGTGCGCTGAAGTCGAAGCTTTGCATAGGCAGGGTTCCCTAAGGAAGAGGGTCAATCACACTCAGTGGTGCGTCCGCGCTGTAGCCGTCGGCAAACGGGATGGCCGGCCGGAACAGGCTTTTCCAGTCCGGCTGGCCAGAAGCCCGATCGCTGTGGCTGCGCATCAGTTTTTCGAATTGGCGTTGGGCCCGGCGTTGCAGGGCGGGGTAGTCGACGCCTGCCACCTGGCCGTCCCGCATCACGCAGCGGCCGTCGATGTAGCTGGCGATGCAGTCGTCACCGCGACCGGCCAGCACGAGGTTCTTCAGCGGATCGAATAGCGGCCCCAGGTGCATCCCCCGCAGGTTGAACACGGTGATGTCGGCCTTGCACCCCGGTGCCAGCCGGCCGAGATCGTCGCGGCCCAGTGCCTTGGCACCGCCGAGGGTCGCGGCGTTGTACAGGTCCAGCGTGCTGGTCAGATCGTTACCGCCCTCCATCAGTCGAGCGATGTTCAAGCCCTGGCGCATGTTGTCCAGCAAGTCCGCCGGCCAGGTGTCGGTGCCCAGGGCGAAGTTGATGCCCTTGGCCCGATAGCGCCCGAACGAGTTCAGCGCCTCGCCGTCCCTGGCAAACACCACCGGGCAATGCACCAGGCTGGCGCCGCCATCGACTACGCGTTGCAGGTCGTCATCGCCTCGGGTGTAAATGCCATGGGGCAACAGACTGCGTGGGTTCAAAAGGCCAAGCTGTTGCAACCAGCCCAGTGGCGAGGCGCCACGCAGTTGCTCGACCATCGCCACCTCACCCAGGCCCTGACAACAGTGCAAACGCATCGGCGCGTTCAGTTCCCGGCTCAGCGCGGCGGTGCGTTGCAGCAGTGCCGGGGTGCAGGTCTGGATGCGATCGGGCAGCAGCGCACCACGAATCAGGCCGTTGTTGGCGCCATCGAAATCCCGAAAAAATCGTGCGCTGGCATCGAGCCCGGCCATGCCCCGGGATTCGTCCCAGTGGTGCGCCAGGCTGCCGTCGGCGCGCCAGTAACTCATGCCGCTCATGTAGCAGGGGCCGAGGTACGTGCGCAGTCCCAACTCGGTCGCCACACCGGCTACTGCCGCAAACTCGTCGTAGGTCTCGGCCCACTCGCGGTAGTACATCGAGGTGATCGGCATGGCCGTGGTGATGCCGTTGCGGATCAGTTGCGTGAAGGCGTAGCGGTATTTGAAGACTTCTTCTTCGGGGTTGTAGCTTTCCCGCGATCCACGCGCCAGATACTGCGCCGACCACATCCGGCCCATGTCGCGCTCGTCGCCGTTGTCCAGGGTCAGCACCGTGGAGTCGAGATCGCCGAGGGCATCCAGATCGATGAAGCCGGGACCGATCAGTGCATTGCCATAATCGATCCACTGATCGACCGGGCCTGGATAACCACGCCCGACAAACTCGATGCGCGAGCCTGCGAACACCACTTCGCCGTCGCGCCACAGCACATGCTGCGTGCCGTCGAAGCCGACCACGCAACTGGCTCGCAAACCAATGCGCTTCACAGGCGGCTGTCCAGCAGACGACCACCCGCGGCGATCAATCGGCCCGCGCGATAGACCTGACGCTGCGGTCGCGACACTACCGCTTCACCCAGGGTTTGCACGGGCATCAGCAGGAAGTCCGCCGGCTGGCCGATGTCCAGGCGATTGGCTTGGCTACCCAGCGCCTGGGCGCCGTTGCCGCTCGCCGCCTCGAATGCCGCCGCCAGTTCTTCGTCCTTGCTCAAATCGAAGCGGAACGCCAGCAGCATTGCCCGTTCCAGCATGTCGCCGTTGCCCATGGGCGACCAGGCATCACGAATACCGTCCGAACCCAGGCACAGATTCACGCCGGCTTCGCGCAGGGCCAGGAACGGCGGCACCGCGGTATCGGCCGGCGCCGAACTCATCAGCGAAATACCCAGCGTCGCCAGGCGTTCGGCCACCGGTTTGACCTGGCTCCACGGCAACATGCCCAGGCAGTACGCGTGGCTGATCATCACCCGGCCCTGGCGGCCAAAGCGTTCGGTGTAGTCGGCGATCAGCGCGATCTGCCACAGGCCCAGTTCACCCTTGTCGTGCAGGTGAATGTCGACGCCACGGTCGAATTCGCTGGCCAGTTTGAAGACGAAATCCAGTTGCGCAATCGGGTCGTTGTCGATGCCGCACGGGTCCAGTCCGCCGACGTTCTCCACCCCCAGGGCCATGGCTTCGCGCATCAGTTCGGCGGTGCCGGGGCGACTGATCAGGCCGGTTTGCGGGAACACCACCAGTTGCAGGTCGATCAGGTCGCGGTAGTGCTCACGCAGTTGCTGCATGGCCTCGACATGGCGCAGGCCGAACTCCGGGTCGATGTCGACGTGGCAGCGCATGGTCAGCGAGCCACGGGCGATGCAGTTTTCCAGCAGGGCGCCAGCGCGTTGCGCAATGGGCGTTTCGACTTCCCGCAGGACGCGCCGTTCGTTGGCAATGTAGTCCTTGAGGGTCGGACCGGCGCTGTTGGGGCGCCAGGGCTGGCCCCAGAGGGTTTTGTCCAGATGCACGTGGCTTTCCACCAGCGCCGGGGTGAGCAGTTGGTTCTGGCCGTCGATATCGGTGGCGAGCAGTTCGGTGGCCGAGGCCGGACGGCGTTGACTGAAACGGCCGTTTTCGATCAACAGGTCTTCGGCGGAGGCGCCGTAGGGGCGCACGTTGCGTAGCCAGTGGGGGTGGGTCATACAAACCTCAAGTTCAGTGTTGTGTGAGAGGGCCTCTTCGCGAGCAGGCTCGCTCCTACAGAGGATCTTCGGTGCCCCCCTGTAGGAGCGAGCATGCTCGCGATGGGCGCGACTCGGTCTAAAGGCAATCAGCCCTTGAGCTTGGCCCAGATTCGATCCTGGAGTTCCCGCGCCTTGTTGCTGCACTCCTTCTCGGGGCGCAGGCGCGAGGCGAATTCTTCGGGCATGTTGATGGCGTCCATTACCCGCCATTTGGCGTCGATCAGCTTGTCGCTCTGGATGCCGTTGGCGTAGGCGATGGCGTTGGACACGGCGGCGGCGTTTTCCGGTTTCATCATCCAGTCGATGAAGATCTTCGCGTTGCCGGGGTGCGGCGCACTTTTCGGTACGGCGAAGTTGTCCTGGAACATTGCCAGGCCTTCCTTCGGATACACGTACTTGATGGTGCTCTTCTGCAATGTGGCCCGCGCTGTCGAGCCGTTCCAGTTCTGCATCATGATCACTTCACCGGAGGCCATGCGGTCGACGGTGTTGTCCGAGCTGTACATCTTCAGGAAGGGTTTCTGTTTTTGCAGCAGTTCGAGAATGCGCTTGGCATCCTGTGGGTCTTCGCTGCATTCGTCGACATTCAGGTAGTGACTGGCGGCGTTGATCACGCTGCTGGAGGTGTCGAGGGCGGCGAGCTGGCCTTGCAGTTCCTTGCGTGGCTCGAAGAACTCTTTCCACGAGTCTTCGAGCTTGCCGCCGGGCACCCGCGCGCTGTCATAGGAGAACCCGGTGCTGCCCCACAGGTACGGTGCGGAGAACTTGCGGCCCGGGTCGAAGGCCGGGTCGCGGAACGCCGGTTTGACGTACTGGAAGTTGGGCAGGGTCGAGGCATCGATTTGCAGCAGCAGGTCCTGGTTGATCAGGGTGCGCATGATCGATTGCGACGGCACGATCACGTCATACGCGGCACCGCCGGCCTGCAGCTTGGCCAGCAGGGTTTCGTTGCTGTCGTAGCCGTCCATGGTGACCTTGATCCCGGTCTCCTTTTCGAACTTGGCCAGCAGGTCGACCGGGTAGTAGTCGGTCCAGTTGTAGAAGAACAGTTCCTTGGGCTCGGCGGCCTGGGCACTGAACGCAGTGAGCGCGGTGAAGCAACTCAGGGCCAGACTGGCAGCGGCAAAACGCAGGCTTTTCACTTTCTTGCTCATTAATGAAGTCTCCGGGCTTATTGTTGTTTGCCGCGCTGTCCCAGCCAGAAGGCCAGCACTACCAGCACGATGGATATCACCAGCATCAGCGTTGAAATCGCGTTGATCTCCGGCGTCACGCCGGCCTTGATCGCCGAGAAGATGTACACCGGCAGGGTGGTCGAACCAGGACCGGCGACGAAGAAGGTCATGATGAAATCGTCGAGGCTGACCACGAACGCCAGCACCGAACCGGACAGCACCGCCGGCCACAGCAACGGCAAGGTCACCCGGCGAAACACCTGCCACGGGTTGGCGTACAGGTCGTTCGCCGCTTCCAGCAGGCTCTTGTCCAGGTCATTGAGCCGCGCACGGATCGGCAGATAGGCAAAGGGAATGCAGAAGCCGATGTGGGCGATGATCACCGTCAGCAAACCGAGCTTGATCCCCAGTGCCATGAACAGCAGCAGGGTGGCCACGGCGGTGACGATCTCCGGCAGGATCAGCGGCAGGTTGATCCCGCCCTCGACCATTTTCTGCCCGTAGAACGGCCGGTAGGTCGCCAGCGCCGCGAGCAGGGCAATCGCCGTGGCGCAGACCGTGGCGATGCCGGCGACGATGATCGAGTTCAGTGCGGCGGTCTGGATCGACGGGTTGGCAAGGACGCGTCCGTACCAGTCGAACGAAAACTCGGTCCACACCGTTGCCGAGCGGTTGGCGTTGAAGCTGTAGGCGATCAATACGAAGATCGGCAGGTACAGATAGGCCAGCATCAACAGGCTGACTTCGCGGGTCAGGGGCAGTTTCTTCAGGTGCAGGGCGATCATGCTTGGGCTCCCGGGCGTTGGGTCTTGGCGGCACTGCGGCTATAGAGGGCGTACAGCACCAGGGACAGCAACATGATTCCCAGCAACAGGAACGACAGCGAACTGCCCAGCGGCCAATTGCGCGCAGTACCGAACTGCTGCTGGATCAGGTTGCCGATCATCAGCGTCTTGCCGCCGCCGAGGATGGCCGGGGTAATGAAGGCACCCAGGCTCGGTACGAACACCAGCAACGCACCGGCGATAACCCCTGGCATCGACAGCGGCAGGATGATCCGGCGCAACGCGTGCCAGCGGTTGGCGCCCAGGTCGTAGGCCGCCTCGACCAGTCGCCAGTCGAGTTTCTCCAGGGTCGAGTAGATCGGCAGGATCATGAACGGCAGAAAGCTGTAGACCAGCCCGACGCTGACCGCGAAGTCGTTGTAGAGCAGGGTGATGCCACCGGCCTGGGGGAACAGCGCATTGAGGCCCTGGGCGACCCAGCCGTGCTCGCGCAGGATGATCAGCCACGCGTAGTTGCGGATCAGCAGGTTGGTCCAGAACGGGATGGTGATCAGCAACACCATCAGGTTGCGCCGGCGCGGTGTCAGGCTCGACATCCACAACGCCACCGGGAAACCGAACAGGAAGCACAGCACCGTGGTGCCACCGGCCTGGAACACCGAGCGCAGCAACGCTTGGGCGTAGACCCAGTTCAGTTCCAGTTCGCCGTCGAAGCCTTCCTGGAAAAACAGTTGCACATAGCTTTGCAATTGCCAGTTGGCCTGCCAGTCGACGCCGCCATACACGTTGCGTGGCAGCAGGCTGATGTAGCCCATGATGCCCAGCGGAATGGCGATCAGGGCCAGCAGGGTCAGAACCACCGGGCTGAGCAACAGCGCGCGGTTGAGGGCCGGGGAAGTGCTGCTGACGCTCATCTCAGGCCTCCATCAGCAGGCAGGCGTGGGGCGGCAGGTGGACCGCAACGCGATCACCGACCACTCGGCCGTGGTTCAGGCCTTCGTTGTTCTCGCGCAACATGACCTTGATGTCGTTGTTCAGGCGGCATTGGTAGAGCGTGGCCGTGCCGACATACAGCACGGCTTCGATCACACCGCGTAAATGATGTGGCTGCGTCGGTTCGACCAGTTGCGAACGCTCCGGACGGAAAGCCAGTTGTACCTTGCTGCCGTCAAAGCCCTGGGCCGGGCAGGGGATTTCCACGGGCATGCCGTTGGGCACGAAAACCTTTTCGTTCTGCTGGCCACGCTTGAGGTGGCCGGGAAGGAAATTGATGTCGCCGATGAATTGCGCGACGAACTGGTGTTGCGGCCGCTCGTAGATCTCGTTGGGCGTGCCGATTTGCAGGATCTTGCCGGCGGACATCACGGCGATGCGATCAGACAGGGTCAGGGCTTCTTCCTGGTCGTGGGTGACGAAAATGAAGGTGATCCCCGCTTCTTTCTGCACGCGCTTGAGTTCGACCTGCATTTCCTTGCGCAGCTTGAGATCCAGGGCCGACAGCGGCTCGTCCAGCAACAACACTTTGGGTTTCGGCGCCAGGGCCCGGGCCAGAGCCACCCGTTGCTGTTGGCCGCCGGACAGTTCGGCCGGCTTGCGCTTGGCCAGGTGCTGCATTTGCACCAATGCGAGCATTTCATTGACGCGCTGGGGGATCAGTTTGCGATCAAGGCCCTGCATCTCGAGGCCGAAGGCGATATTCTGCGCAACACTCATGTGCGGAAACAGCGCGTAACTCTGGAACACCGTGTTGACCCGACGCTTGAACGGCGGCAAATCGTTGACCGGCTCGCCCGCCAGGCGGATCTCACCGTCGCTGACGTGCTCGAAGCCGGCGATGGTGCGCAGCAGGGTGGTCTTGCCACAGCCGGAAGGGCCGAGCAGGGTGAAGAACTCGTTGTCGGCAATGTCGACCGAGACATTGTCCAGCGCAGGCGCCAAGCCTGGATCGTCGGAGTATCGTTTGGAGACGTTTCGCACTTCAATTGCAACTGGATGACCCATAATGGTGCATTCCTCTAATTATTGTATGCAAAATCTGGATGCAATTTAGAAATACCCGGATTAATCTGCCCATGCAAGCCCCTTTTTCACTGGCTATTGACTCGCCAGGGCTGTTTGCACTGGGCGCGAGGAGTTGATGAATGACGGAAAAGAAACTCGAAACCACGGTCGACCGTGTCTACCAAGGGGTTTACGAGGCGATCAGCAAGCGTTCGTTGCGTCCTGGCATGAAGCTCGGTGAAGCCTCGTTGGCCGAACTGTTCAATGTCAGCCGCACGTCAGTTCGGGCTGCGCTCAAGCAATTGGAGGCCGACGGACTGGTCACCACCGAGCCCAATAAAGGTGCTTCGGTGTCGTTGCCCAGTGACGAGGAGATCCGCTCGCTGTTCGAAACCCGGCGTCTGGTGGAGATCGGTATCGTCAGCGAGCTGTGTCGTCGTCGCGATACGGCGGTGACCCAGGACCTGCGCGATCATTTGCTGCTCGAGGACGAGGCGCATCAGAGCGGGGATCACGAACGGCTGATTCACCTGCTTGGCGAGTTCCACATCAAACTGGCCCGCAGCCTGAACAACCCGGTGCTGCTCGACTGGTTCCAGAAACTGATTTCCCGGGCGTCGCTGTATGCCGCCGCGCTGGATGACGACAGCCATGAAGCCTGTCGCGACGATGAACACCTGCGGCTGATCGAATACATCGAGGCGGGCAACCAGAGCGCGGCCATCGAGCTGACCTGCATGCACTTGAACGGTATCGAGAAGGCCATTCTGGATGTCGCGGCCACACTGAAAAGCAGTTACAACCCGCTCAAGCACTTGATTGAGGTGTAGCGCGCGGTCTGTCGGTTACCGAGGAGCAAATTGTGGGAGCGAGCCTGCTCGCGAAAGCGGTGTCACAGTCAACATCGATGTGCTCTGACACACCGCCTTCGCGAGCAGGCTCGCTCCCACAAGGGATCTCCAGTGCCCCCGAGAATCAGCTATACCTCTATGAAACGAATAGCGCGCAGGATGCTCGAAAAAAACGGGTGCAATTTACCGGGATAGAGCCAGCCGATGCAGTTTCTAGCGGATACCCACGGGTGTGCCGGGTGGAACGGCGAAATGGCCGGGCGCATTCGTGCGTTCGACTGGAGCCTGACCGAACTTGGCCCGCTCGACTCATGGTCGAAAAGCCTGGGCAGCGCTGTGCAGTTGATGCTCGCCTCACCGTTGCCGATGGTGATGCTCTGGGGGCGGTCCGGGTACATGATCTACAACGACGCCTACTCGAAGTTTGCCGGTGGGCGTCATCCCTATCTGCTCGGTTCTGCCGTGGAACTGGGCTGGCCCGAAGTCGCCGAATTCAACCGTCACGTGGTGGATACCTGCCTGGCGGGCGGCACCTTGTCCTATCGCAATAAAGTCCTGGTGTTGCTGCGCGACGGCGTTCCCGAGGATGTCTGGCTCGACCTCTATTACAGCCCTGTGGCCGACGACGACGGGCGCCCGGCCGGAGTCATGGCCATGGTGGTCGAAACGACCGAGCGGGTGATATCCGAACGCCGACGACAGGCGGCCGAGGACGCCTGCCGCGCCGACAGCGAACGGGTACGCCTGGCGCTGAACGCCGGTGCCTTGCTCGGTTCCTTTGTCTGGGACATCAAGACCAACGTGCTGTCGGGCGATGAGCGTTTCGTCCGCACATTTTCCTATCCGCCCGGGCAAGACTTGCAAAACCTGTCCCAGGAACTCGCTGAAAGCCGGATCCATCCGGACGACCGTGGCTGGGTTCGGGAGCGGGTCACGCTGTCGGTCGAGACGGGTGAACCCTACAACGTCGAGTACCGGGTCCGGCGTCCCGACGGCAGTTACCTCTGGGTGCTGGCCAGCGGTTGTTGCGAGTTCGATGAGCGAGGCGAGGCGTTTCGTTTTCCCGGCGTGCTGATCGATATTCACGAGCGCAAGACCGCCGAAGAATCCCTGCTCAAGTTCACTCGCAATCTGGAACAGCGGGTGGCCGATGAGGTCGAGGCGCGGCTGGCGGCGGAAGAGCAGCTGCGCCAGTCTCAGAAACTCGAAGCCATCGGCGGCCTCACCGGCGGTGTGGCCCACGACTTCAACAACCTGTTGCAAGTGATCGCCGGCAACCTGCATCTGCTCGCGCGCCATGAACCCGATAACGCCAATGTGCAGCGCCGGGTATCGGCGTCAATTGCCGCGGTCGAGCGCGGTGCCAAACTGTCCTCGCAATTGCTTGCCTTCGCCCGTCGCCAACCGTTGTCGCCGGCGGTCTTCACACTACGGCAGATTTTCGATGGCCTGGCGGAGCTGTTGCTGCGTGCCCTGGGTGAAACGCTTCAAGTTCACATGACGGCGTTCGAAGACGCGTGGAATGTGTTTGTCGATCGCAACCAACTGGAAAACGCCATTCTCAATCTGGCGATCAATGCCCGTGACGCTCTTCAAGGCGAAGGCAGGATTGACCTTTGCGCGGAAAACATCGTCCTCGATCACGGATTCTGCACCGGCAAGGACATTGCTGCGGGGGACTATGTGCGGGTGTCCGTGACGGATACCGGCGTCGGCATGCCGCCGCAGGTGCTGGCCCAGGCGTTCGAGCCGTTCTTCACCACCAAGGCCGACGGGCAGGGCACCGGCTTGGGTTTGAGCATGGTCTTTGGCTTCGTCAAACAGAGTGGCGGTCATATCGAAATCGCCAGCGACGTTGGGCAGGGGACTCGGGTGCAGTTGTACTTCCCGCGCACCCTGCGCACGGCTCCCAGTGAAACGCCGGGCCCGGATGTGTCACAGCGGGGTGGGCACGAACGCATTCTGGTCGTCGAAGACAACGAGGCCGTGCGGGTGTCGGTGGTGGAGCTGTTGCGTGAAGAGGGCTATCAGATCCTCACGGCCAGCAACGGTGACGTCGCCATGCAAATGTTGCTCGAAGGGCTGGAGGTGGACCTGATATTCACCGACGTGGTCATGCCAGGCCTGATCAAGAGCTCGGACCTGGCGGCCTGGGCGAAGGTGCAGGAACCACTGGTGGCCGTGCTGTTCACCTCGGGGCATACCCGCGACATCATCTCGCGCAATCACCAGCTCAGCCCCGACACCTACTTGCTGAGCAAACCCTACAATCCCGAAGCACTCAGGCAGATGGTGCGCACGGTGCTTAACGGCTGAAACCGCCGGAGATGCTGGCGCAGGCAAAGGTTTCAGCGCCTGTGCGACAGGGCGACGAACGGGCACCGCTGGTCTGACAGGTGGTCGACAGAATCGCCTAACCGAGGCCATTCTGATAGTTGGCGAACGCAATCGATCGCGTTTCGCTGCCGATCAACAAACGGAGGTGTTCCATGCCGGTGCCCCATGACCTTTATCAGGATCTGAAACGTTCAAAGGAAGAAATCCAGCAGAAACGCACCAAGGATCCGTTACTGGATTCACTGCTCAACAAGTATTCCCAGGCGGATGCCGAAGTGGTGAAGGCGGAGGAAGCCAAATCCAGCGATGAACAAGTGACGAAGCTCAAGGCGAAGCGCTTGGAGGTCAAGGACAAGATCGTCAGGCAACTGGGCTCGTAGCCCCGCCCCACCGGGCCGGACACCAAGCGAACACTGCCTCCTGTAGGAGCGGGTGCCCGCTTGCGGCATGCTCGCGATGGTCGTTAACGATAACGCGGGGCATCAGGTTACCCGCGTCGTCCAGGCGACCATCGCGAGCATGCTCGCTCCTACAGGGCTCAGCGGTGATTCATTGCAACGCCTTGCTCAGTGGCAACCGTGCCATGTTCTGCGCTTTCAGCGAACCGAAATACAACCAGTCCCCATACTCGCGCACCGTGGTGATCGGTGAGTAGTTGTCACTGCTGTCATCCTGCAGGTTGGCGATCACCTTGCCTTCAAGGTCCAGGCCCAGGGCAAACCCGCGCTTTTCCACGGGTTTGGGCAAGACCGTCATGGCCCGCACGATCATCTTGCGCACGAACGGATGTGCCGCCGTACCGTCGAGCAAGGCGTTTCGGGGGGCGTACAACGCGACCCAGAACCGGTCGTGGTCATTGAACGACAGGTTGTCCGGGAGTCCCGGCAAGTTATCGATGAACAGGTCGCGGGTACCGGCCTTGGGACCGCTGAGCCAATAACGACTGATGCGATAGGCGCCGGTTTCATTGACCAGGACATAGGCATCGTCCGGTCCCAGGGTCACGCCGTTGGCAAACTCCAGCTTGTCCAGCACAACCGATGTCTTGCCGGTCTGAAAATCGTAACGCAGCAGGCGACCGTCACCGCCGTGTTCAATCACGGCCTCACCGTCGTGGCCGTAGCCGAAGCGGCTCGAGGCATCGCTGAAATAGGCGTAATGCCCCGGTTTGTCGATGACCACATCGTCGGTAAACCCGAAGGGAACGCCGCCGGCCTCTGTAGCCAGGGCCACCAGACGCCCCTGGGCATCGAGCGACAGCAAACCTTTGATCGCATCGGCGATCACCAACAGACCATTGGGATGCCGGGCCAGGCCCAATGGCCGGCCTCCGGTATCGGCCAGGACTTTGGTGGTCTTGCCATCCAGGCTGGTGCGGATCAGGCGACCGTCGTGCAGTCCGGTGAGGAGCATGTCGTTTTCCAGCAACAAGGCTTCCGGCCCGTCGATGCCGGCGGCACCGACGCGTTCCAAGTCTTTGAGCCGCTGATTTTCGGCGTAGATCCCGCTGGTGAGGGAGGGGGCAGGCTGTGGCGCCCAGGCCACCGGTCGCACCTTGGTCGGCATCAGCAGCAAGAAGGCGCCGATGACGACGATGACCAGCAACAGGCATTTGAGGGTTCTGCTCACGCGCTGGCCCCTGTTGTCAGCAGGTATTGCTGCGCCATGTCGCGCAACGCCTGCATCGACGCCGCCGATTCCCGGTCGATGCGCCGCTTGAGCAGCAACCGGTTGGCGATCTGCATCGCCAGACCGCTGAACTGATACTCCAGCGTGCGAACGAAACGGGTGTTGTCGCCTGTGGCATCGCATTCATAGGTCACCACCAGCGACAGACCATGATCGCCCTGGGCCCGGGCGCTCCAGCGCCGTCCGGGCAGGTACTCCATCACCGCCCAGCTCAAGTGCCCGTAGCGGCCGCCGGCGCGGATGTCTTCCTCGAAACGTGCGCCGGCGTGCAACGGGCCTTGCGGCCCATCGATACGCAGCGATGACGGATGCCATTGCGGCCAAAGGGTCACGGTGCTGGCGTAGGCAAGTACATTGATCGGGTGTCCGGCAATGACAATCTGATGCTGCATGCGGGTCATCGGCGGTCTCGTCGGGTTGAGCGGCACAGGTTCCGGCTCCCAATAAAGGGTGCCGAACAGGTAGTCCATCAGCGGGAAAACGATGTTGAAGTTACGCTCCTGCATCAGTTCACGACGGTGGTGCAACTCGTGCAGCCGGCGCATCTGGCGGATCCATGGCAACCGCGTGACCGGGTAGCGCGGCGGCAGGTGCTCGCAGGCATGAAACACTTCATAAGCGAGGTAGCCGAGGACAAGAAAGCCGCCGGCCAATCCGGCGACATTGGCATTCAATGGCTTGAGCAGCACCCAGACGGGCAGAGCGACGACGAGGGTGTGCAGCACGATCAGCCACGCCGGAAACAGGATTACCCGCCAGTCGCGAGCGCTGTCATAGGTCATGTGGCCGGGGGTGAAAAAACTGTGGTGGTCGACGGCGTGACGGGCATAAAACAGCCGGGCGAAGCGCTTTTTATGATGCCCCAGATGGCGATGGACCATGTACACGCCGAGGTTGAACGACAGCAGCGTGACGGGCACCGCCAGCCATTCCGTTGGCCGCACCTGATACACACCGCTCCAGAAAGCACTGATCGCCAGCACCCCGAACACCAGGACAAAAGCGCCATGCAGCCAAGGGTTGTAGAGAGGATGAATGTCGGCGCGGTAGCGGCTGCGGAATCCTTCGGTGGTCTGCCTCACTGCAATCACCTGTCGTTGTTGTTATCTCCTTGAGATTAGCCGATCCCGGTGATGTGACGGGGTGAACCTCAAGGACGCAACGGCCATGATCCGGTGCAAACCGGTCTCAGGTCAGCGGGTCCCAGCGTTGCGACCAGTCTTCGTCGGAATCGATGACTTCACGCAGCAGGTCGAAGGCGCGTTGCAGCGTCGGCGAGTCACGATCGCGCGAATAGACCAGATAGGTCGGGTAGTTGAATTCAGGAGCCTTGGGCACCCGTTCAAGGGCGCCGCTGTCGAGATAACTCTGCACGACACGGGTGCGGAAGTAGCCGCTACCGCCGTTTTCGAGAAGGTATTGCAAGCCCAGCGGGCCGAGGTTGAAGCTCAGGGCAGCCCTGGCTTTTTCCGGCAGGGCGGCATCGTGCTGGCGTCGGAAATCAGCCCCCCAATCGATGTACACATAAGGCTCGGGCTTGCCAGCCAGGCGCACCAGAATCAGTTTTTCTTCGAGAATCTGCTCCACCTGCAAACGCGGCCAATACTCGGGCTGATACACCAGCGCGGCATCCAGAACGCCCAACTCCAGTTGTTGCAGCAGGTGTTCGCCGTCACGAATTTCCATGCGCAAGGCGTGGCTGGGGATGTGCTTGCGGATTTCGCTGGCCCAGCCGAGCATCAACGGGTTGCACAGACTCACCTCGCCACCGATGTGCAGCACATCGCGATAGCCCTCGGGCAATGGCAGGTCACGCTGCGCGGCTTCCCAGGTTTGCACCAGTTGATTGGCGTACACCACGAATGCTTCGCCGTTGGGTGTCAGGCGGGCGCCGGCACGATTGCGCACGAACAGTGTGCTGCCCAGTTGGTTCTCGAGTTTCTGCACCCGCGCGGTGATCGCGGTCTGGGTGACATGGAGCTTCTCGGCCGCCGCGGCGAGGCTGCCATGGCGAACGATTTCGAGGAAGGTACGGGCGAGGTCGATATCCATGGGGTGGCCGGTGTGGGGAGTGCGGATATTGTATGAGCACCACCGAACCTGTGGCGAGGGGGCTTGCCCCCGTTCGACTGCGAAGCAGTCGCACAACCAGTGATTTCGACTTATCGGAAGGACGCCAAGGGCCGCTTCGCGCCCCAACGGGGGCAAGCCCCCTCGCCACAGATCAGCGGCTGGCAGGCAAAAACGACGAATCCCGCCACCAAGGGCGGGATTCGTTTGCAGCAGGCACGCTCCCGACAATCGGGAGCCCGGTGCTTACGACGGGAACAGCTCGGACAGTTTCATCGCCAGCATCATGTCGCCTTCAGCGCGCAGTTTGCCGCCCATGAACGCTTGCATGCCGTCGGTTTCGCCACTGACGATGCCTTGCAGGGTTTCGCCGTCCATCACCAGGGTCACCTGGGCGTCCGGGTTCTCGCCTTCCTGCAGCTCGCAGGTCTGGTCCTTGACGATCAACGAGAAGTTCTTGGTGTCGTCGATGCGGAAACCGAAGACCAGGTCCAGACCGGCAGCAGCGGCTGGGTTGAACTTGGCTTTCATGGCTTGTACGGCGTCTGCTACGGAGGTCATGGTTCGATCCTTTTTTGGGTAATAAGAGCTGGGTGATTACAGCCAGGGTCACAATAGTCCGGACTCAGCGAAACGTGATGAGTTCCGGGGCCTTCAACAGTTGCAGGTGCGCATGACTATTGAAGGATGCCAGGGCCACCTCGCGACCGCGAAACTTGAGCTGGTTGAGCGAGGTGTTGACGATTTGCCAGTTCAATTCAAAGGCCTGCCGGGCAGGCATTTGCGTAATCAGGTGGAGCAGGGCAGTGATGGTACCGCCGGAGGTGAACACGGCGATTTTCTGGGTGTTGTCGGCCTGGTCGAGAATGCGATGCAAGCCGCCGCGCACCCGCTCGACAAAGCCCAGCCAGCTTTCCAGGCCCGGTGTGTCATAGGTGCCGGCAAGCCAGCGCTCGATGATCAGGGCGAAGATACGCTGGAACTCACCACGGTTTTGCGTGGCGTTGCGCAAGATGTCCAGCGCTTCGGGTTCGTCCGGCAGCAGGGCCGGCAACAGAGCGCGGATCACCGCATCGGCGTCGAATTCGTTGAAGGCGCAGTCGGTCTCCAGGATCGGCACCGGCAGGCCCACCGCGGCGAATTGGTCCAGCGCGCTGCGGGCCGTGTGCTGCTGGCGGCGCAGGTCGCCCGCCAGGCAACGGTCGAAGCTGATCCCCAGTTCGGCCAGGTGACGGCCAAGGATTTCCGCCTGAAGAATGCCGGTCGGCGACAGGACGTCATAGTCGTCTGCACCGAAGGAGGCCTGGCCATGTCGAATCAGATAGATACTGCCCACGTCCGCGTCTTCCCGGTACGTTGAAGGTTTGGCGAGGTTATGAGGATGGCGGTGTGCTGTCAATGAAAAAACATACGCTTGTTTGAAATGCCCGTTACAGGCCTGTCGCCACAGGTTTAACGGCTGGTCGCAAGGTCGACGCATGGGTATGCTGGAGGTATCCCGCGCGCGTTCAAGCCGCGCATCGTTTGAGGAGTCCCCGTGGAGTTTTTTTCCGAGTACGCCATTTTTCTGGCCAAGACCGTAACCCTGGTGATCGCCATCCTGGTGGTCCTGGCCAGTTTTGCGGCCTTGCGCAGCAAGGGACGGCGCAAGTCGTCCGGCCAGTTGCAGGTCAGCAAGCTCAATGATTTCTACAAAGGACTGCGCGAGCGCCTGGAGCAAACCTTGCTCGACAAGGACCAACTCAAGGCCCTGCGCAAGACCCAGGCTAAAACCGACAAGAAACAGAAGAAAAAAACCGAAGCCAAACCGCGGGTGTTCGTGTTGGATTTCAATGGCGATATCAAGGCTTCGGCCACCGAAAGCCTGCGCCACGAAATCACCGCCTTGCTGACCCTCGCCACACCGAAGGACGAAGTGGTGCTGCGCCTGGAAAGCGGTGGCGGCATGGTCCATAGCTACGGCCTGGCCTCCTCGCAACTGGCACGTATCCGCGAAGCCGGTGTGCCCCTGACCGTGTGTATCGATAAGGTCGCGGCCAGTGGTGGCTACATGATGGCGTGCATCGGCCAGAAGATCATCAGCGCACCCTTCGCCATCCTCGGTTCGATCGGCGTGGTGGCGCAGCTGCCTAACGTCAATCGCCTGCTGAAAAAGCACGACATCGACTTCGAAGTGCTGACCGCCGGTGAATACAAGCGCACCCTGACCGTGTTTGGCGAAAACACCGAGAAAGGTCGGGAAAAATTCCAGGAAGACCTGGATATCACCCATCAGCTGTTCAAGAATTTTGTCTCGCGCTACCGGCCGCAATTGGCTATCGACGAAGTGGCCACCGGTGAAATCTGGCTCGGTGTCGCAGCACTGGACAGGCAGTTGGTGGACGAGCTCAAGACCAGCGATGAGTATCTGGCCGAACGCGCCAAGGGCGCCGAGTTGTTCCACCTGCATTATTCCGAGCGCAAGAGTCTGCAGGAGCGCGTGGGGCTGGCGGCCAGCGGTTCGGTGGATCGCCTGTTGTTGACCTGGTGGAGTCGTTTGACTCAACAACGCTTCTGGTGAAGTCAAGCTTGTCGGCTACATCCCCACCTTCTTCAAGCCCTGAAACAAAGCTTCCGCTCTTGTTTCAGGGCTTTTTCATTGGTTCGGACTTCTGACAGTCAGCGTGGACATTTCAAGACTGGGCAGGTGGTTTTTCCGGCATTGGTCGAGGAGGCGATTGGCTTAGGCTCGCGCTTTCCGACTCACTGCAAAGGAATTGCACCATGATCAAGTCTCGACAACGCGAAGATCTCAAGGCGTTAATCGATAACACACTGCCACTGTCACCCGCGCAGTTCGCCAACCAACTCATTCAAGAGCGATGGGGCAAGGACATCGATCCCCAGAGCACCCTGCTGGTCAACCTCAACTATGACTATCACGGCCATCCGGCGATTGACGGCATGGAGCAGGGGCGGGTGCAGAGCACACAGAGCCTGACCCAGGTGGTGCTGAGCAATTATCAAACCGTCGGCGACGGGCGTTTCGGCGAGACGGCGTTCGGCCTGTACACGCCGCCTGTTATCGGCCCCTGCGTGCGGATCGTCGACAATGTCGATGAGTTCGCCTATGTCGGCAATGGCAACCACACAAACTACGAAGGTATCTACCGGCAAACGCTCCCGCAAACCTACGGTCCGCAGACGCAACTGCAGATAACGCCCGCCGAATTCAAAGACTGGGTGTGGCGACTCGAGCTCAAGGACAAGTACAGCGCCTACGTGGATAAAGCCTGGCCCAACGACGCCTCCATCACTGCTGCGCAATCTTGTCCGCTGCGAACCTCGGTCAAGACCGCGTTCGTCATGGCAGCCTACTTGCAACGGCAGGAGAACAGCCTCACGCAGGACGGGCTTGAACTGGCACTGCAAGCGGCCGGGTTGCCCGTGGATCAGGGCTGGGCTCGGTTGACGCTCGACCAGTTGCAGGCGCCCACCCGTAGGTTGCATGAGCTTGAAGTGTCGCGCCTGGTGATTTATCGCTACACCAGCGATGACCTCTGGGTTTTTCGTCATTCGTCGCAATCGAGGGTCCTGCTCTACGTTCCTGGCAATGCCTCGCCCTTGCACGAGTTCGCCGATACCCAGGCGTTGCGACACTGGATCGTCCAGCAGGCCGCGGACGCGAGCTGCAAGCAGGCCCTGGCGGCGCACTTTGCCGAGGACGATCGTGTAGATGGGACTTTCCACGCCGGGGTGCTGACCGCCCTGGATGGCATGCGCCTGTATCCGCGGCAACACCACCTGCAAAAGGGTCATGGTTTTTTCAATGACGACGGTTACTGGGATCCGGCCGATTACATTCATCTCGAGACGGTACCGGCGTCCACCGATCCGTTCGCACAACTGGTCTTGAGCATGAAACAGGCGGCCATCGCCAGCGTTCAAACCATTCGCGACGACGCGCAGGTCAATCGAGATGATCTGAGTGCGGTGGTCGAGCCCGTTGTGCAATGGATCAACCGTTACGCCCCGCTGGCCCTGTTTGTCCCGGGCGGGGAAGGGCTGCTGGCGCTGGCCGGCATCATCGATGCCGGTTATGGCCTGGACCAGGCCGTCAACGGCCATGACCCGGATGATCGCTCGGCTGGATTGACCCGTACTGTGTTCGGCCTGCTCAATGCGCTGCCAGTGCTGGGCGCAACGGCGGCACTGCGCGGCGAGGGCGTGGCCGAAGTGGTTTCGGAACGCTCGGTTGAGCCGGTACAGGCTTCGAAAGCCCCCGAGATCCATCCAGAAACCCCCGAAGTGCAGCCGACCACCGCCCCTTCAGTAGCCACACGCCTGGAGCTGTTACGCGGCATTGGCGCACCCGTGGCGTCACTGGACGATGAAGCGCTGCAGCAAATCGCCCATATCAGCACGGTGGACGATGACATGCTGCGTCTGATGCAAGCCGGACGCCGCCCGCCGACGCCGCAACTGGCCGACACCCTCGAGCGCTTCAGAATCGATCGGGAGCTGGCGGGGATGGACGTGGGCCTTGCCCGTAGCCAGGCCTTCAACGCACGTTACGCTGCACTCCAGCACAGCGACTCGCGGTGGGTGAAGTTGTTCCAGAAGCAGTACCCGGGTTTGCCGAAAAACGCCATCGAACAGGTACTCGAGCGCTCTGGCGTGGATCTCCACGCGCCACCGTCGATGCTGGAAAGCCGACGTTTGATGCGCCAGCTGGATGGCAAGCTCAGCGAGTATCAACAACACGTGCGGCTGCAACGTGCGTATGAGGGGCTTTACCTGCAATCGCTGGATAATCCGCAGACGCAAACACTGGCCTTGCATTCCCTGACCCGATTGCCGGGTTGGCCCAGGGCGCTGAGTATTGAAGTTCTCGACGGATCGGCCAGTGGCCGTGTCCTGGATCGAGTCGGGGCGGTGGAGTCAACGGATTGCCGGCGGCTGATCAAGGTTGGCGATGGTTTCCTCGGTCCGGGCGCCGGCCAGGCTGCCAACAATTTCTATCAGGCGGTTCACGACCTCCTGACAGCGCCGGAGCGAGCGGCCCTCGAACTCGACCCGTTGAGGGCGGTCGAGGACTTGCAACTGAAAATTCGCGAGCACAGGCTGCCGCGTGCCCAACTCATCAGTGGCCTGCAGCGTATGGACAGTGGGCTCACGTTCGAGGCCATGGGGCTGCGAGGCGGCGGTTACCCGGCGACGGCAAGTGGGGCGGGGCTGTCGCGGGATGTCGAGCTGTTTCGGGTCAGGTGGATTTATCCCGGCTTGAGCTTCCAGCAGGCAGCCGACTTCCTCGAGGCCCTGGGCGGCGGGGCGATGGCCGAGCTGGAGCGTCTGGAAGCCCGGCTCAACCAACTGGATGCCGATTTCAATCAATGGGTCACCGGTACAGTGCTGGAACTGGAAGACTTTGATGTGCCGTTGTTGCGCGTGGGCGATGAGGACGCGCAAGGCATGGATGTCGCTCAGATCGACGACGAGAATCTGGAACGTGTCGAGGAGGCGTTGCATTACGAGCGCGAGGCAAGGAAGGGGTTGGTCATTGAGCTCATGGGTTTCTGGCAACACATCGGACAGGCCCGCAGTCGCATCATGGCCGGTGAGCAATTGCTGGGTTACAAACTCGACATGGACTTCGAACACTTTGTGTCTCTACCGGCATTGAGCGGCAGGTTCGACAATGTCCTGGAACTGTCCATGAAGGGTTTTCAAATTACCCGGCCCGAAACGCTGTGGGATTTCCTGGAGTGCTTTCCCAATCTGCGAACCCTGAACCTTGAAGGTGTCGACCTGCGCGGGGTCAATGCCCGGGGCGTACTTGAAGGCAGTTTGCCACGTGCGATCTGGCAAATGCCGAACCTGACCGAGCTGAATCTCAAGTCGACCGGCCTGGTGCTGAGTGAGCAAACCGCTGGCCGGCTATCAGGGCTGGTGCATCTGCGCACGCTGGATTTGAGTGACAACCCGCTGGCTGTGCCACCACTGGTGTCAGGGATGAATGAGTTGCGACGGCTGAATTTGCATAACACCGGCATCAGTCATTGTCCCGTCGGCATTTCCGAACAGCCCTCCATGGAGCTGCTCGACCTCAGCGACAACCGCATCGGACGCTTCCCGCCTGCGGTGCTGGCTCAGGCGGTGGCCAGGGATCGGGTACAGCTGTGGGGTAATCCGCTCACTGATGAGGACAGCTTGCGGCGCATCGTCAGCCATCGCGAACAGACCGGCCTGAACCTCTGGCTGAGTACGGCCGACGCCAGCGTTACGCAACCGGCGGCCTGGCTGCAACGGCTGCCGCAAGCGGACAGCGAGCTCAAGCAAATGATCTGGCAGCGGCTGTTGGCAAAACCTCGGGGCGCGCGCTTTTTGCGCCTGTTCGAACCCCTGACTCGCACCGCCGATTACCGGGTGAGCTACCCCCTGATTCAGGCGCGGCTCTGGCACGTGTTGGGTGAGGCGGATGCGTCGAATGAGTTGTGGGGGGTGTTGAGCAGCGACGTGGCGCTATCGGCACTGGATGCGGAGAACCCGTTCGCCAGCTTCACACGGCTGGAGCACAGGGTTCGGTTGTACAAGGACTGGCTGCGCATGGGCAGGCCATTTGAAATTGAGGAATTGCAGGGGCAGTGATGACAATCGCCAGCCTTGAACCCCGCCAGGGGTTCAAGGCACCACGATCAGCGGCGACGGAACAGCGGCAGCGGTTCGTCGGTGGCGGCCTGATAGGTCACCGAGAAGTCCTGGAGGCTTTCCAGCGCTTCATACGGGTCCTTGTCGGCGCGCAATGCAAAGGCATCGAAACCGCAGCGACGCAGGTAGAACAACTGGTCGCGCAGCACATCGCCAATCGCCCGCAATTCGCCCTTGAAACCATAACGGTCACGCAGCAGGCGAGCGTTGGAATAGTTGCGGCCATCGGTGAAGGCCGGGAAATTCAAGGCAATGACTTGAAAATTCGCCACGTCTTCACCGATTTCCTCGGCTTCTTCACCGGCGTCCAGCCACACGCCCAGGCCGCCATCGCGGGCCAGGAGCATGCGACTGTGTTCGCGCCACAGCTGCAACGGGACGATGTAGTCGTCGCAGTTGGTGATTTCGTCGATGTTGAAGTCCTTGGGCAGCAGGTGCCAGGTTTCGTCAACGACCTCGTTGTTCTTAATTATTCTCTGCATAGACGCGTTCCTTGAAGAGGTCGATGCCAATACGCTGGTAGGTGTCGATGAAGCGTTCGTCTTCGGTACGTTGTTCCACGTACACATCGATCAGCTTCGAGATCACGTCAGGCATGGCTTCCTGGGCGAAGGACGGGCCGAGGATCTTGCCCAGGCTGGCGTCGCGACTGGCACTGCCGCCGAGGGATACCTGGTAGAACTCTTCGCCTTTCTTGTCCACCCCGAGGATGCCGATGTGGCCGACGTGGTGGTGACCACAGGCGTTCATGCAGCCGGAGATGTTCAGGTCCAGTTCACCGATGTCGAACAGGTAGTCCAGGTCGTCGAAACGGCGCTGGATCGATTCGGCGATCGGGATCGACTTGGCGTTGGCCAGGGAGCAGAAGTCACCACCCGGGCAGCAGATGATGTCGGTCAGCAGGCCGATGTTCGGCGTGGCGAAACCTTGCTCGCGCAACTCGCCCCACATGGCGAACAGCTGGCTCTGTTCAACGTCGGCCAGGATGATGTTCTGTTCGTGGGAGGTGCGCAGTTGACCGAAGCTGTAACGCTCGGCCAGATCGGCCACGGCGTCGAGCTGCTTGTCGGTGATGTCGCCCGGCGCAACGCCGGTCGGCTTCAGGGACAGGGTCACGGCGACATAACCCGGCTTCTTGTGCGCCACGGTGTTACGGGTGCGCCAGCGGGCGAAACCGGGGTGTTCCTTGTCGAGCTCGGCCAGCGCCGCGCTCTGGTCGTCCAGGGCCTTGTAGTCCGGGTCGACGAAATGCTTGGCAACGCGATGCACTTCGGCTTCGGTCAGCGTGGTCTGGCCACCGCGCAGGTGCTCCATTTCCGCATCGACTTTCTGTGCGAAGACTTCAGGCGTCAGCGCCTTGACCAGGATCTTGATCCGCGCCTTGTACTTGTTGTCGCGACGGCCATAACGGTTGTAGACCCGCAGGATGGCGTCGAGGTAGCTCAACAGGTCTTGCCACGGCAGGAACTCATTGATGAATGCGCCCACGACCGGCGTACGGCCCAGACCACCACCGACCAGCACGCGGAAGCCCAGTTCGCCAGCGGCGTTGTGCACCGGCTCAAGGCCGATGTCATGGACTTCGATGGCGGCACGGTCGGACGTCGAACCGTTGATGGCAATCTTGAATTTACGCGGCAGGTAGGCGAATTCCGGGTGGAACGTGGTCCACTGGCGAACGATTTCGCACCACGGGCGCGGGTCGATCAATTCGTCGGCGGCGACGCCGGCGAACTGGTCGGTGGTGACGTTGCGCAGGCAGTTGCCGCTGGTCTGGATCGCGTGCATCTGCACGGTGGCCAGTTCAGCCAGGATGTCCGGAATGTCTTCCACCGCCGGCCAGTTGAACTGCACGTTCTGCCGGGTACTGATGTGGGCGTAGCCCTTATCGTAGTCACGGGCAATTTTGGCCATCATTCGAATCTGGCGCGAAGTCAGCTGGCCGTAAGGCACCGCAACCCGCAACATCGGCGCGAAGCGCTGGATATACAGGCCATTTTGCAGGCGCAGGGGGCGGAATTCTTCTTCGCTCAGCTCGCCTGCCAGATAGCGTCGGGTCTGATCACGGAACTGCTTGACGCGGTCCTCGATGATTCGCTGATCGTATTCGTCGTATACGTACATATAAGTCCTGTTCTCAGGCTTGGGTCGCTCGGATACAGCTGCGTTTTTGTGCTTGCCGCAGTCCAGGAGCCTCTGCAATTCTGCGCGCACGGCCGCGCACTCCCTTCGGAGCCGGGGGGCACGATAACAGTTTGCAGTTATGCGTAAAAGTGATGTTTGAGCATATGTAAAGAACCAAATCGCCTAATGAGAATCGTTGTTGCAAAGCCCCTGTTTGTGGTGCGGGCAAACGTCGTCTTTACTCTGCTCGAGTCTTTATGCAATCACCGATAAAACCGACAAGAGGCGATGCAATGAGCAACCCAACCAAAGCACGGAAAAGCGATAGCACCGTTGATGCCTGGGCAATCTTGTTCCTGATCATTCTGGTCGTGGGGACGGCGGTTTTCTGGGTCAGCCATCAGTAAACGACCCGTCCGGGCCCGGTTCCGACGATTGTCTGACAAAAACTGGAAAAGTCGCCGTTTTACGGAAGTTCGCTGGCTATAATGCGCGGCGAATTTCCGGGGGCTCGGACGACCAATGTTGAAGTTTCTGTGTGGCGTATTACTGACGCTGGGCATGGTCGTGGGGCCTTGCGTCCAGGCGGAGTCGGTGCTGTTCCTGAATCCGGGAACGCCCAGGGAAGTTTTCTGGACCAGTTACTCGCAATTCATGCAGGCTGCGGCCAGTGACCTGCACATGGATTTGCGCATCGAGTACTCCGACAGAACGCCCGAAATCAACATCAGGCAGGCGCGCGAAGCCCTGCTTGGGCCAAATCGCCCGGATTACCTGGTATTCGTCAACGAGCAAAATATCGCCCCGGAAATCTTGCGCCTGGCGAAAGGCAGCGGTGTGAAGCTGTTCCTGGTCAACAACGCGCTGAGTCCGGACCAGATGCACTTGCTCGGCGCGCGCCCTGACAAGTATCCCGATTGGGTGGGCAGCCTGGTGCCCAACGACGAGGAGGGCGGCTACCTGATGCTCAAGGAGCTGATTCGGCTGCACCCCAAGGTCGCCCCCGGCCAGACGATTGACCTGTTGGCCTTCTCGGGATTGAAAGTCACGCCGGCTGCGCAGTTGCGCGAGAAAGGCATGCGACGGGCATTGGCCGAACACCCGGAAGTGCGTCTGCGTCAGCGGGTTTACGGTGGTTGGAGCCGGGAACGCGCCTACGAGCAGGCCAAGGTGCTGTTCAAGCGCTACCCGCAGACATCGCTGGTCTGGTCGGCCAACGACGAAATGGCTTCGGGCGTCATGCAGGCCTTCGAAGAAGCGGGCGGCAGGCCTGGCAAGGATGCGCTGTTCGGCACCATCAACAATTCGCCAACGGCATTGCGCGCATTGCTGGACAATCGCTTGAGTGTGTTGCTGGGCGGGCATTTCACCCTGGGCGGCTGGGCGTTGGTGCAGCTGCATGACTTCAACCAGGGCGTCGATGTCAGCCAATATGGGGGGCGCGACCGGCAGGTTCCGTTATTGCAGGTGATCGATCGGGCTCAGGCCAGGCGGCTGCTGGCGATGGGCAACGCGCAAAACTTCGGTGTGGAATTTCGCAAGCTCTCGGCCAAGGGGCAGCCGACGTCTTATCGTTATCCGTTCAGCCTGCAAACCCTGATGCATTAGATCGGCATCTCACCTGTAGGAGCGAGCATGCTCGCGATGGAGGCCCGGCCACCGCGGGGAATCAGGTTGCCAGCATTATCGTTGACGTCCATCGCGAGCATGCCGCAAGCGGGCACTCGCTCCTACAGGGCCAGCATCAACACCAGCTTGACGATGCCGAACAACGACAGGGCAAACACCACCGTGAACAGAATCCCCAGCACGATGAAGTGACTGGGTTTGCCATGGGTGAAGTCCCGTGCGCGATTCTTCCCGCTCTGCACCCCGAATGCGGCTGCCATGACACTGTGCAGCATCTGCCAGAAGGTCGGGGGCTTGTTGTCGACTGGATCGTCCATAAACCCCTCGTCACAAAATGAGTCTTCTGAGCATAGCCAAATCCAGGGGTTCGTGCCTTGGCCGACCTGGTCGCGACTGATGCAATGGGTAATTCATCATCACCATAACTATCTACCGCAGATCGAGCCCACTGCCGTGATGTCCTGTCGCTCCCCATGTCAGGAGAGACAACATGTCCAGTAAAGATTCGACTCCAGCAACAAGCAGCATTCACGGCGAGCTTCTTGAGCAACTCACACCCGATTGGCTGATCGATGCCACACCCGCCAGACGGGCGGCCCTGAAAGCAGCCAGCACAAGCCCGCCAGACTGGTATGAAAGTGCATCCAAAGAGCATCAGCGGATTGTGAGAGAAAGTGCCCTCGCCAGTTTCACCACCCAGACGCTTCTGGACAAAACGATGTCGGCGCTGCAGGACATCGATATCTTCGCCAAGCCATTGCTCATCAAGGCCCTGAAGGACCGGTTCAGTGTCGAGGTCGACGTTGATAAAACCCTGGTGTGCCTGCGACGGCCTCTGGAAGTGGGCGCTGTTGAAATCGAAATATCGACGTTCGAAGTCATGAAACTCTCCTTGCTACAGGCAGCGCTGCATAATTTCGAAGAGTCCGAATGCAGGAACGGCGCCTTTCATGCTCAATCCGGGTTTGTCACGCAAACATCGACACCGGGTGAGTTTCAGGCGGTCAGTGTCGACATGACGGTCACTCAATTCTTGTCACTCTGCCGCACCCTGGATATCGGGTCGCAGTATCAGACCTATGTGAAAGCATTTTTCCAGTCGGCTGATGACAGTGCTGGAATCACACTTCGTCGCCAATTCATTAACAATCAGAAGGCGATGCTCAAAGCCGCTGCCGAATTGGCACTGCTGAAAAAGGATATTCAAGCCCGGGACTACGCAATGATCCTCTCGATCGTTAACGGCGAAGTCCACCCCAGGCTGGGCGGCAAGCCAGTCTGGTTTCGCGACCTGTCTTTGATGAAGCGCAGGATGACCGGCTGCGTAGTGTTCGGCATCTGTGAAAAGTACCGCTACACCAACGAATTCATCGTCTACATCCCCCATGATCCGCAGCACCCGCTCAAACGCTACACCCCCGAGCAGATGCGTGAGGAGTTCAAACGGCAGTTCACGGCTCGGGATGAATCGTCGTCCGACGGTGCCGTACCAACGCCCCATCAGCAGTTTTTCAGCCAATTCGTGGCTTATGGGGATCGACCGTATTACTTCAGTCAGTTCACCACTAAAGCCGCGGATGCGCCTTCCGACCCATTGCGTTCGATCTGGGTAAGGGCTGTACAGTTGATTCCGCCATATTCTTCCGTCTTCAGTATCAAGGAATTACCACCTGAGCCTCAGGCCCGAAGGGAGGTCGTCGACGACCCTTACCTGAACCCGTCCGACATCAATCGAAAGGACGCTGACGGTATCTGGTCTCCCAATACCGATCTGTGGGGTTATCTCTACGAACAGCACCGCGAGAAAGTCATCAGTGATGCACGCAGCCACGCAGTCCCCACGGCAGAGGTCGATGCAAAGGTGCGCACGGAAAAGCTCAATCATCTGCTGGAAATTGGCATGTTGGGTTTGAACCTGGTGTCAATGTTCGTACCGGTGCTGGGCGAGATCATGATGACGGTGATGGCCGGCCAACTGCTCTACGAGTCCTTCGAGGGCGCGATCGAGTGGAGCGAGGGCGATCGCCATGCAGCCAAGGAGCATTTGATCGACGTCGCCGAAAACCTGGCGCTGATGGGTGTAATGGCAGGAGCAGGCAAAGGGTTGGGTAAGCTGGCAGCAGCGAAATCCGAGCCGGGAATCGAGAGACTGGAGCCAGTCAAGCGTGCCGATGGCAAGACCCGACTGTGGAAACCGGATTTGGCGACCTATGAAAGTGCCGACTCGCTGGGTCGCAACCCGGTCCCGGATGCGATGGGACTGTACAGGGTCAATCGCAAGACCTACCTGCGTCAGGATGGCAAGGTTTATGAGACTACGTTTGATGCGACGCTGAACAAATGGCGTATCCGCCATCCGACTGATACGCGGGTCTGGCAGCCGATACTCGAACACAACGGGCAGGGCGCCTGGCGCCATTCGCTGGAGCGTCCGCTTACGTGGGATCGTCTGACACTGTTGCGGCGAATGGGCCATGTCACCGATGCGTTTTCCGATGACCAATTGCTTGATATCGCCCAGGACTGTGGTGTCGACGACAACGCCTTGCGCAAAATGCACATGGACCATCTGCCGCCGCCACCGGAGCTGGCGGATGCATTGCAGCGGGTCAAAACCGATGGTGGCGGCAGCAGTCCGCTGGTTTCCAGATTGCAACGAGCCTGCCCAGGGCTTGGCGCGTCCGCCGCACGAAGGGTTCTGCTCGATGCCAATGCAGAAGAACTCACACGGCTGAAAAAGACGCGCCGGATTCCATTGAAGATGCTCGAAGAGGCTCGCTGGTATGCGCAGCAGGGGCGCCAGGCCGAAGCCTTCGCCGGCCTGCACCGGGAGAGCATGTCATCACCTGACAGCAGGTGGCTTGCCCTGCATGCACTGGAAAAATTGCCAGGCTGGTCCGGCGAAGTGCGACTGGAGGTTCGAGACGGCCACATCAATGGCCCGCTCATCGATGGAGTCGGCAATGAAAACGCCGCCAGTCGCAAGTATGTCGTCAAGCAGGGGCCTTCATATCGAGCGTTTGACGAGCGTGGCGAAGCGCTCAATAGCGTGCCCGCTGTCGGTGACAACTTTTTTGCCTCGATCATGCACGCCTTGCCCGATGAATCTCGCCAGGCTCTGGGTGTCCCCCATGTCAGTCAAAGCGCGGAGCTGAGGAAGGCTGTCATTGACTCGGCCAACGACCATCGAGCGCATTTGTCACAACTGCTGACGGAGCGAGCCGGCACTCGTCAGTCGTTCAAGCCACCGGTACGTATCTCCGAGCGCCAGGTGGGCTACTACGCGAGCGGGCGCGGGCAGGGTTTGAATCCGTCACTGGTGACACGGGTGCGGGATGTTTATCCGACACTCACTGATCAGCAAGCCAACGGTTTTATCCTGGCACAGTTGCGGGCAGGCAAAACCGATGCACAGATTTATAGCCATTTGCAGACGCGCATGCGCGAGTGGCAATCACTGGAATCGACTCTCGATCAATGGGTTGCCGACCCGATGCCGACATCCTTTGCAGGGGGCAGGGCCTTGATTGCGCAGAACCTCAAGCAATGCTGGCGCAACTCACCGTTGGCTGGGCAAAACTCGGCATTCAGTCAGCTTGATTTGGTCTGTGATGACCCGCTACCCCCCTTGTCGGCGGATTTCTCCCATGTGCGTGATCTGAAAGTTGGCGGGCGGGTTATCAATGAGGCCAATGCCGATGCGTTTTTGGCGAACTTCCCCAGGTTGAAAAGACTGCGTATCACTGGCACAGGAGATGAATTCACCCAGGTGCCTCAAGTATTGAAGGACATGCGGGAACTCACTGACCTGAGCCTCTTTTCAGTCGCTCCCTATGCGGCGGACCTTTCGTCGAGGTTGAACACGTTGACGACTCTTGAGGAACTCAGTGTTTGTACATTCGCTCATGAGCCGCTTTCTCTGGATGTATCGAGTTTGCGCAATTTGCGCCGCCTTGAGGTTTTCGCACCTTCTATGTTTGATTGGCCTGAGGGGGTTCTTGAGTTACCGCGCCTTGAGCGTCTGAACCTCAAGGGCACAGCCATCAGAACGCTACCCGCCGGTATTTACCAAGGGCATGAAATGCTCTGGTCCGGACTGTCGCTGGACTGGTCGAATATCCTGCGTCAGGACTTCAAGCCAGCGTATGAGTACGTCAAGAGTCAGCCTGAACACCTTGTTGATCTCGAGGAAATGGTCAGAGACTACAGCTTTGGAGAGTTGCGACGTCTCGGCAAAGGTATCAATGATTCATTCGAAGAGATGTTCAATCGGTTTGCCGAACAATGGCCGGGATTCGAAGCCAGATTCGAGGCTGTTGAAGCCTTGAGTGAGCAGGAGCGCGAGCTCAACGGGAAACTCAACGATTGGTCCATGGGGGCAAAGGCGCCACTCGCGGTCAATGAGATGATAACGCGTGTCAGAGCAAGTCATTCCCTGAGAGCCTGCTGGCGTAACGGTGTATTCAAACGCTATGGCGCTACTGCCGATGCCTCGGTGCTGGAGTTGTCGAATCTGCAATTGGCGGACTTTCCTGACCTGCCGGCCGGCGCATTCACCCATGTGCAAAGGTTGAACTTGAGAGGCTGCAGTGCGCCTCTAGAGCAGATACGCGGCTTTGTCAGTCGTTTTACCGAACTTCAAGCTCTGGATTTGAGCGGTAATGCTTTGAAAGAGGTACCGCTTGTGCCCGGCCAGCTTGGGCAATTGACCCATCTGGACCTCTCCGACAACCTCATAGGTGTCGAGGCTACGCAAAGTTTCGAGGGGCTGCAGTCCCTTGAATACCTGAACCTGCAAAACAACCCGTTGCACTCGTTGGATGTCAGTGGATTGACTCGCCTCCAAGCCCTTGATGCGCGGGCGACAGGTCTGCGGGAATGGCCAATTGGGGTGCAAGATCTGCCGTCGTTGTTCTGGCTGGATGTGCGTGACAGCAAAATATCCTCATGGCCCGTGCAGATGCCGGATGAAATGTTGCTCAAGACCAACCTGACGGGGGCGCCATTAACCGAGCAGACCGTTGCAACGATCAAGGTGGTCCGGCAGCGACTGGAGTTCGCCAAAGGCCTGCCGGAAGGGACTCTGGAGCGGTACGACCTGGAAGAAATACCTTCCGTGTTTCCTCCGTCCGAGAGCGACTTCTCGATGGCTCGTCATTTACTGCCCCTGCCGGAAGTTGTGACAGGGGACACACCGACGCTGCTGGCAAAACGATTGCAAAGGCTAAAGCCTGCACTCACTGAGGGGGATGCTTTGCAATGGATTGAGCAGATGCGCGCAGGTTCAGCGACGGATGCGCTGATCAGCGAACGGCTTGCCCATTGGGAACAAACCTTTGAAGCGCTCACCCGTCGATTGAATGGCTGGCTCTATACACGTGGCTCTCGCGGTGCTGGATGGATGGTTTCCTCCAGTACTCGCAGGCTGGGCGCTGAACGAATACTTGAATGTTGGCGCGAAGGCCTGAGCGGTACGCAAAGTGTCGCAGGCACCGAGTTGAATCTGAACGGTCTGCAACTGGGTGATCTGCCAGAGTTGCCCGACATGTTCAGTCATGTGGAAACCTTGAACCTGACGAGTGTAAAGCTGACCGCTCAAGGTTCCGATGGGTTCCTCAAGGCATTTACACGACTCAAGACGCTGATACTCAACGGAAACGGGCTGCAGGCAGTACCTGGGCCAGTTGAACGCATGGTTGAGCTCGAGCGCCTGGAAATGTCTTCGAACCGGGTGAGCGATGCCGAGCAGTTGTATTCCTCGTTAAGCAATCTGGAGCGCTTGCAATGGCTGGACCTGGGTTACAACGAACTGGATAGCTTTGATGTCGGTGTTTTCGAGGCTTTGCAAACCCTCGATCTGCGCAACAACAATCTGACCGAATGGCCAGACGCCGCGCTCGATGCCCTGCGCCTGAGGACGCTGAATCTTTCTGGTAACGACATAACCTCGATTCCTGCTCAGGCACTCAACGGCGACCATGATTTTCTGCTCAGCGGTACAGACCTGAGTGATAACGACAATCTTGCGCTTGAGAGTCTCGAGCGCTTGAGAACCTACCGAGAAGCAGGGCTGCTCGATGCCGTGCTGGGTTTATCGCGCGCTGATCTGGATGAGTTGATCGATGAAGCACAGGGCGAAGAGCCAGGCAGCGAGAGCAACGAGTCCGATGAGGAGCTTCCTGAAACCGAGCCTGATTCTGCACAAAGAGAGCCCTGGCTAGCCAACGCACCGCCCGAGGAAGTGGCCGGGAAAAGCGAAATCTGGAACCAACTGCTGGCAGAGCCGGGCAATGAGGCGTTTTTTCATTTGATCGCTCGTCTGCAGGATACGAGGGAGTTCAGGGTGGCCAATGCCGATCTCACTCGGCGAGTGTGGACCGTGATGGAAGCCGCAGCCAGCAACACTGAGCTTCGGGAAGTTGTATTCGCCAGTTCCGCGACCCACGGAACCTGTGTCGACGGCCGAATCCTGACGTTCAGCGGGCTGGAAAGCAAAGTCTTTACCCACAATGCCTTGCTGGAAATCCCCGCCGGGCGTCCTGGGTTAAAGGGCGAAGCACTTTTGAAATTGTCCAGGCAGTTGTTCCGGCTGGACAAGGTGGACGATCTGGCAACCAAAGCTGCCGCCCGTAGCGGCAGGGATGAGGCCGAGGTGCGCCTGGGTTATCGAATTGGCCTTACCGATGGATGGAGCGATGGCCTGAGTCTGCCAGGGCAGCCACGACACATGACCTATGCCTCGGGAGTCACGCCCGAGCAACTGGCGCAGGCGCGTATCGAGATCGTCAATGCAGAACAGTCCGATGCTTTTGTTGAAGACTTGATCCAGCGGGACTATTGGGTGAGCTACCTCAAGGAGAACTACCCCGAAGAATTCAACGCACTGGATGAGCTGGCGTTTGATGAGGGAGATGATGGCGCGGTGAGCGCAGATGACCCGGAGTTCTTGAGTCGGCTTTTCGATCATGCGGCGGCGCGCAACGCGAAGATGATTGAACTATCGCGCAAAGAAATCACGGAACTGGCTGGAGTCGAGTCGCGTGAAGAGGCGCGTAGAACAGTTGATTGAACCCTGACACAGCCCTCGACGTCGGATTGCCCGACGTCGAGGGCTTTGGAGTGTTGAATCAGTTGTCGTAGCCGAGGTTCGGCGCCAACCAGCGTTCGGTCACGCTCAGTTCCTGACCTTTACGCGAGGTGTAGCTCTGCACCTGGTCCTTGTCGATCTTGCCCACGGCAAAGTATTGCGCCTGCGGGTGGGCGAAGTACCAGCCGCTGACCGCCGCCGCCGGGAACATCGCGTAGTGCTCGGTGAGGAACACGCCACTGCGGCCTGCGCGCATTTCCTGGGCCTCCGGATCGAGCAGGGCGAACAGCTGGGCCTTCTCGGTGTGGTCCGGGCAGGCCGGGTAACCCGGTGCCGGACGGATGCCGCTGTACTGCTCCTTGATCAGCGCCTCGTTGTCGAGGGCCTCGTCCTTGGCATAACCCCAGTGTTCTTTACGCACCTGCTGGTGCAGCCACTCGGCGCAGGCCTCGGCCAGGCGGTCGGCCAGTGCCTTGACCATGATCGAGTTGTAGTCGTCGCCAGCGTCCTGGTAAGCCTTGGCCACTTCTTCGGCACCGATGCCGGCTGTGGTAATGAAGCCACCCACGTAGTCGGTCACTTCACTGTCTTTCGGCGCGACGAAGTCGGCCAGGGAGAAGTTCGGCTTGCCATCGGTCTTGATGATCTGCTGGCGCAAGTGATGCAGCCTGGCCATTGGCTTGCCGTCATCGCCATAGAGTTCGATGTCGTCGTCATGCACCTGGTTGGCCGGCCAGAAGCCGAACACCGCGCGAGCGCTGATCAGCTTTTCGTCGATCAACTTGCGCAGCATGTCCCTTGCATCGTTGTACAGCGAGGTGGCGGCTTCGCCGACCACTTCGTCCTGGAGGATGCGCGGGAACTTGCCGGCCAGGTCCCAGGAGATGAAGAACGGCGTCCAGTCGATGTATTCGGCCAGTACGTCGAGGTCGATGTTGTCCAGCACCCGCGTCCCGGTGAACGTCGGTTTGACCGGCGTGTAGGTCGCCCAGTCGAATTGCGGTTTCTTGGCGATGGCCGCGCCGTAGCTCAGGCGTTCGGTGCGGGCACTGCGGTTGGAGGTGCGCTCGCGAACGTCGATGTAGTCCTGACGGGTTTTCTCGACGAAACCGGCCTTGAGATCCTTGGACAGCAACTGCGTCGCCACGCCCACGGCGCGGGAGGCGTCGGTGACGTAGATCACTGCATCGTTGCTGTACTTCGGCTCGATCTTCACCGCCGTGTGCGCCTTGGAGGTGGTAGCGCCACCGATCATCAACGGCAGGTGGAAGTCCTGGCGCTGCATTTCACGGGCGACGTGTACCATTTCATCCAGCGACGGGGTGATCAGGCCGGACAGGCCGATGATGTCGCACTTCTCGTCCCTGGCCACCTGGAGGATTTTTTCCGCCGGCACCATCACGCCGAGGTCGACGATGTCGTAGCCGTTACAGCCCAGCACCACGCCGACGATGTTCTTGCCGATGTCGTGCACGTCGCCTTTGACCGTGGCCATCAGGATCTTGCCCTTGGCTTCCGGCTTGTCGCCTTTTTCCAGTTCGATGAACGGGATCAGGTGCGCCACGGCCTGTTTCATCACACGGGCGGATTTCACCACCTGCGGCAGGAACATTTTGCCGGCGCCGAACAGGTCGCCGACGATGTTCATCCCGGCCATCAACGGGCCTTCGATCACTTCGATCGGACGGGCGAACGACAGGCGCGATTCTTCGGTGTCTTCGACGATGTGGGTAGTGATGCCCTTGACCAGCGCGTGCTCCAGACGCTTGTTGACGTCCCAGTTGCGCCACTCTTCGGTCTCGGCTTCCTTGACGCTGCCGTCGCCTTTGTATTTGTCGGCGATGGCGAGGAGGGCGTCGGTGCCTTCCGGGGTGCGGTTGAGGATCACGTCCTCCACGGCGTCGCGCAGCTCTTGCGGGATCTGGTCGTAGATCTCCAACTGGCCGGCGTTGACGATACCCATGGTCAGCCCGGCGCGGATCGCGTACAGCAGGAACACCGAGTGGATCGCTTCACGCACCGGGTTGTTGCCACGGAACGAGAACGACACGTTGGACACGCCGCCCGACGACAACGCATACGGCAGCTCGTCGCGGATGTAGGCACAGGCATTGATGAAGTCGACGGCGTAGTTGTTGTGCTCTTCGATACCGGTGGCCACGGCGAAGATGTTCGGGTCGAAGATGATGTCTTCCGGCGGGAAGTCCACTTCGTTGACCAGAATGTCGTAGGAGCGTTTGCAGATTTCTTTCTTGCGCGCTTCGGTGTCGGCCTGGCCTGCTTCGTCGAAGGCCATCACCACCACCGCGGCGCCGTAGCGCTTGCACAGTTTGGCATGGTGAATGAACTGCTCGACGCCTTCCTTCATGCTGATCGAGTTGACGATGCCCTTGCCCTGGATGCATTTGAGGCCCGCTTCGATCACATCCCATTTCGAGGAGTCGATCATGATCGGTACGCGGGAGATGTCCGGTTCGCCGGCGATCAGATTGAGGAAGGTCACCATGGCCTTCTTCGAATCGAGCATCCCTTCGTCCATGTTGATGTCGATCACCTGGGCGCCGGCCTCGACCTGCTGCAGGGCGACTTCCAGGGCTTCGGTGTAGTTGTCCTCGCGGATCAGCCGGGCGAACTTGGCGGAACCGGTGATGTTGGTGCGCTCGCCGACGTTGACGAACAGCGAACTGCGATCGATGGTGAAGGGTTCCAGACCCGAGAGGCGGCAAGCCTTGGGGATGTCCGGAATCTCGCGCGGCGCATAACCGGCCACGGCCTTGGCGATGGCTTCGATGTGGCCCGGCGTGGTGCCGCAGCAGCCGCCGACGATGTTGAGGAAGCCGCTCTGGGCGAACTCTTCGATGACCTTGGCGGTTTGCGCGGGCAGTTCGTCGTACTCGCCGAATTCGTTCGGCAGGCCGGCATTCGGGTGCGCGGAAACGTGGGTGCTGGCCTTGTTCGACAGTTCTTCGAGGTAAGGGCGCAATTCACGGGCGCCGAGGGCGCAGTTCAGGCCGACGGAAATCGGCTTGGCGTGGGCCACGGAGTTCCAGAAGGCTTCGGTGGTCTGGCCCGACAGGGTACGGCCCGAAGCGTCGGTGATGGTGCCGGAAATCATGATCGGCAGTTCGATGCCCAGCTCTTCGAACACGCCTTGTACGGCGAAGATCGCGGCCTTGGCGTTGAGGGTGTCGAAAATGGTTTCGATCAGGATCAGGTCGGCGCCGCCTTCGATCAGGCCTTTGGTGGATTCGGTGTAGTTTTCCACCAGCTCATCGAAGGTCACGTTGCGGTAGCCGGGATTGTTCACATCCGGGGACAACGAGCAGGTGCGGCTCGTAGGGCCGAGCACGCCGGCGACGAAGCGTGGCTTGTCCGGGGTTTCCAGGGTCTTGGCGTCGGCAACCTTGCGCGCCAGGCGTGCGCCTTCTACGTTTAACTCATACGCCAGGCCTTGCATGCCATAGTCGGCCAGGGAGATCCGGGTAGCGTTGAAGGTGTTGGTTTCCAGAATGTCGGCGCCGGCGTCGAGGTAGGCTTTTTCAATGCCGCCAATCACGTCCGGGCGAGTCAGTACCAGCAAATCGTTGTTGCCTTTGACATCGCTCGGCCAGTCAGCAAAGCGTTTGCCACGGTAATCCTGCTCTTCGAGCTTGTAGCTCTGGATCATCGTGCCCATGCCACCATCGAGAATCAGGATGCGCTCTTTGAGGGCGTGCTTGAGAGCTTGAAGGCGTACGCTGCGATCGGACATTTGGACTACTCGGTAAGACCATGACGAAGGGCCCGGATGATAGCAAACTTGTGCGCTTTTAGAGCATGACTCGAATTTGCATGAATATCGTTCATGTTGGCAGAGGTGCCAGACCGGTAGAATCGCGGCGTTTTTTCAGGAATCAGGACCAGGGACATGTCGTATCGCTTCGTCATTGGCACATTGCTGTTGGTTTCAAGCTGGGGCGCAGTGGCGCAAAGTCCGGTGATGTCCTCTACCATTTCACCCGCTATTTCCTACAGCCGCGACATCCAGCCGATCTTCACTGAGAAGTGCGTGGCCTGCCATGCCTGCAACGACGCCGCCTGTCAGCTCAATCTGGGCAGTGGCGAGGGCGCGGCGCGTGGCGCGACGAAAGTCCCGGTCTATGACGGTGACCGCACCAAAGCAGTGGCGCCGACGCGGCTGTTTCTGGACGCCTCCGGCAAAACCGCCTGGCAGCAGAAGGGTTTCTATTCGGTACTCGATGCCCAGGGTAGCCAGGCTGCATTGATGGCGCGGATGCTGGAACTGGGCCATAACACCCCGTTGCAGCCCAATGCCAAATTGCCCGAAGACATTGTCCTGGGGTTGAACCGGGAAAACATGTGCGCCATGCCCACGGAGTTTGGTGGCTATGCCGCTGCGCATCCGAAGGAGGGCATGCCGCTGGCGGTGACCGGCCTGACCGACCAGCAATACCAGACGCTGCAACGCTGGCTGGCGGCGGGGGCGCCTATCGATCAACAGGTCCTGGCCCCCAGTGCAGACGAATCCCGTCAGGTGGTCCTGTGGGAAAACCTGCTCAATTCGCCGGGCGCCCGGGAAAGCCTGGTGGGGCGCTGGCTGTACGAGCACTGGTTCCTTGCCCATCTGTACTTCAAGGATGGCCAGCCAGGGCATTTCTTCCAGTGGGTGCGTTCACGCACGCCGACGGGCCAGCCGATTGACCTGATCAACACTCGTCGACCGAACGATGATCCGGGCACGCAGTTCTACTATCGCCTGTGGCCGGTGCAGGGCGTGATCGTACACAAGACCCACATCACTTATGCGCTGAGCGCGGCGAAGCTGGCTCGGGTCAAGTCGCTGTTCTACAGCGGCAACTGGCAAGCCAATGCGTTGCCCGGCTACGGGCCGCAAAGCCGGGCCAACCCGTTTGCCACCTTCGAAGCGATTCCGGCCCAGGCGCGTTATCAGTTCATGCTCGATAACGCCGAGTACTTTGTGCGCACGTTTATCCGCGGCCCGGTGTGCCGCGGGCAGATCGCCACGGATGTCATTCGCGACAACTTCTGGGCGCTGTTCCAGGCACCTGAGCACGACCTCTACATCACCGACCCGAACTATCGCGGGCAGGCCACGCCATTGCTGGCGATGCCGGGACAGAACGATGATGTCGGCAGCGTCCTCAGCCTGTGGCACGACTACCGCGACAAACGCAACGAGTACGAAGCCTTGCGCCGCGACAGTTACGCCGACCAGCCGGCGCCGAGCTGGTCGACCCTGTGGGCCGGCAATGACAATGCGCTGCTGAGTGTCTTCCGCCATTTCGACAGCGCTTCGGTGACCAAGGGGCTGATCGGCGAAGTTCCGCAAACGATGTGGTTGTTTGACTATCCGCTGCTGGAACGCACCTACTACCAACTGGCAGTGAACTTCGATGTGTTCGGCAACGTGTCCCACCAAGCCCAGACGCGCCTGTATTTCGACCTGATCCGCAACGGTGCCGAGCAGAACTTCCTGCGTCTGATGCCCGCCGACTCCCGGGATGACTATCTCGACGACTGGTATCAGAACAGTGGCAAATTCAAGATGTGGCTGGACTACGAGACCATCGACGATGACAAACCGACTGCGCTGAAGCTTGATCCGCGGGATCCCAAGCGCGACTTCGCCACGCAATTGCTGGCCCGTTATGGCGATCTCAATGCCAGGCCCGACCCGATCAACCGCTGCGACGGCGCCTACTGCTCACGGCCGAACATCGATCCGGACCTGCAAAATGCCGAGCAGGTGTTGAGCCGCCTGACTTCGCGTCCGGCGGCGGGGCTTAAAGTCATCGATCAACTGCCGGAAGCCACCATGCTGCGTATCGAAACCGGCAGCGGCAAGCGTGAGATCTACAGCCTGCTGCGCAACCGTGCCCACAGCAACGTCGCATTCCTGCTCGGTGAATCGCTGCGTTACCAGCCGGGGCTCGACACCCTGACGATTTTTCCGGGCGTGCTCAGCAGCTATCCGAACTTCATGTTCAACATCCCGGCCGGACAAGTGCCGGCGTTTGTCGATGCAATGGAAAGCGCCAAGGATACCGACAGCTTCGAGAAGATCGTCGAACGTTGGGGTATACGCCGCAGTCATCCGCAATTCTGGGCGTATTTCCATGACCTGAGCCGCTACATCCACGAAACCGATCCGGTGGAAGAGGGCGTGCTGGACATGAACCGCTTCGAGAACCTCTGAATAATCGCCGATTCCCTGTAGGAGCGAGCATGCTCGCGAAGACGTCGTGTCAGGCAGCCTTGATGGCGACTGACCCACCGCTTTCGCGAGCAAGCCCGCTCCCACAAGGCGGATATCGGAATCTTTCCCGACAAAAATACTAGGACTTTGTCCCGCGCGTCGATTGGCGTAAACTGCGCCCAAGCCTGCGAGGAGTTTCCATGACCGCTATTACCATCACTGACGCCGCCCACGATTATCTGGCTGATCTGCTCTCCAAGCAGAACACCCCGGGCATCGGCATCCGCATCTTCATCACCCAGCCTGGCACCCAGTACGCCGAAACCTGCATTGCCTACTGCAAGCCTGGTGAAGAAAAACCCGAGGACACCGCGCTGGGGCTGAAAAGCTTCACTGCTTACATCGATTCGTTCAGCGAAGCTTTCCTGGATGACGCGGTCGTCGACTACGCCACCGATCGCATGGGCGGCCAACTGACCATCAAGGCGCCAAACGCCAAGGTACCGATGGTCAACGCCGACAGCCCGATCAACGAGCGCATCAACTATTACCTGCAAACCGAGATCAACCCGGGGCTGGCCAGCCACGGCGGTCAGGTCAGCCTGATCGACGTAGTCGATGACGGCATCGCCGTTCTGCAGTTCGGCGGTGGTTGCCAGGGCTGCGGCCAGGCCGACGTGACGCTGAAGGAAGGCATCGAGCGCACCTTGCTCGAGCGTATTCCCGAGCTCAAGGGCGTTCGCGACGTGACCGACCACACGCAGAAAGAAAACGCCTACTACTAAGGCGTTCGCTGCGGCATAAAAAACGGCGCCCCGTGAGCGCCGTTTTTTTATGGGCTGAATTCGTTGACGCCTTCGCGAGCAGGCTCGCCCACAGACGACCGTATTCCAATGTGGGAGCGAGCCTGCTCGCGAAGGGCCTTATGGGCGATAGAGATGCGCATGCCCCGCGCGATACAGCGATGACTCGCTGAAGTGGTCACTGCCCAGTACCCGACCGACCAGAATCAATGCCGTACGACGAAAGCCCTTGGCTTGAACCTTTCCGGCAATGTCCTCAAGCGTTCCCACCACCCAATCCTGATCCGGCCAGCTTGCGCGGTGAACCACCGCAATCGGGCAATCGGCACCGTAATGCGGCAGCAGTTCCTCAACGATCTTCGGCAGGTGATTGACCCCCAGATGAATCGCCATGGTCGCGCCATGCTGTGCCAGGCTGGCGAATTCCTCTCCGGGAGGCATGGCGGTCTTGTCGGCGTAGCGCGTCAGGATCACGCTCTGTGAAACGTCCGGCAGCGTCAGTTCCGCGCCCAAAAGCGCTGCGCAAGCGGCTGTGGCCGTCACGCCAGGTACGATTTCGAAGGCAATGCCCAGCTCACGCAGACAGCGAATCTGCTCGCCAATGGCGCCATACAGGCTCGGATCGCCGGAGTGTACCCGGGCAACATCCTGGCCTTTGGCGTGGGCGGTCTTGATCAGCTCGATGATCTGCTCCAGATGCAGTTCAGCGCTGTTGACCACCTGTTCGGCGCAATGACCTTCCAGTACAGCGGCTGGTACCAGAGAACCGGCGTAAATGATCACCGGACAGCTGCGAATCAGGCGCTGGCCCTTGACGGTAATCAACTCGGGGTCGCCGGGACCTGCACCAATGAAGTAGACGGTCATCGTCGGTTCCTGTGGGGGAAAAAGGGGCTGAACAAGGCTTCAGATGAAGAATGTTCATGATCGAGAGCGGGGATTATCGGGGTTTTTATGCCGCGCCGGCCAATGCCAGTGTTGCCTGGGCATATTTTTGTCGTGGGATCAGCAGTTTTGCCGGGGCTTGGGCCAGTTGTTCGGCCAGGGCCAGTGCGGCGCTTTCCGCCACGCCGTAGCAACCGGTGCGTTCAAACGCTATTTGCGATTGATGACTGAGCCGAGGCTCATAGATGGCCAGTTGCTCACTACTGAAATACTTCAGTTCAAGGCCAAGTTGCTGTGCCAGTTCGATCAACGCAGGTTCGTCGCGCTTCGAATCGATGCTGGCCAGCGCCTTGATTTCATGACGGGCAATCCGGTGTGCCTCCAGCGCCTGGTCGAGCAGCGCCAGCAACGTGCTGACGGGGCAGCCCCGCTGGCAGCCCAGGCCGACCACCAGGGTCGGCGCTGTGCTGACGTCAGTCATGCGTGGTATTGACCATCGCTTTTGCGACGGAACAACCAGGCGCTGATCAGGCCCAGGGCCAGCCAGAACGCCACGTTGGTCAGCTGCGAAGCGATTTTGAACCGGGCCTCCAGCGCCTCCGGAGCGAGCATCGAATGCACTTCCGGTTGCGGTGCGCCAATCACATGGGGAACGGCGATGATCGCCGCGCCGAGGACTTTCATCAGCCAGTGACGACTGAACGCGATCAGGGCGATACCGACGGCGGTGGAGGCGGCGGTACCGATCCACCACAGTTGCCGTTGTGCCAGATCGGCTGCGGCAGTCCCTGGCAATTCAGGTGGCAGGCCGAGGGTCGGGGCGAGCACGAACGTCGCATAGCCGGCCAGGCCCCAGAGCAGGCCTTGAGAGGTTTTGGTCGGTGCACGCAAGGTGTACAGGCCGGCCAGCATCAGGGCGAAACCGACGGCCACCACCAGGTTGCCGCCGGTGGTCGACAGCACGCGCTGCCAGCCGTCCTCCGGTTCCCAGGCCTCGGCGTCGTGAGTGTGGGCAGCCATGGCGCCGTCGGCGTGCTCATGCATTTCAACAGCGGCCGGTTCGGCTTTTTCGTAGGTTTCGGCCTGCAGAATCAGGGGGGAAACCCAGAAACTTTGCAGCAGGGTCAGCAGCAGGGCGGACAGCAGGCCGGTGAAGCCTGCGGTTTGCGCGATACGCTTGATCATCTGGGCAGGTCTCAATGGCACGGGAATGCGGCGCTGTGACGGGTATCGTGGGCGGCATTGTGTACCGCTTCGATGTGCGAGAAACCGGCGAAATACACAAGGCAGGCGCCCAGAATCGACGCGCAGACGGCGGCGGTCAGGCGTTGGGCCAGGGTAGAGGAGGTGCTGGTTGTGGTGTGGCCGGTGCTGCTGATGATCGACATGGCATTTCCCTCTGGTCAGTCAGCGGGGAATAAGAGCGCATGTAAAAACCTGCACGAGCAGGCGCGCAGCGTTTCGAACAGCGCCCGCCCACCGCGGGTTTGTTGTTTCAGTGATCGTATGGGTCACTTTGCGTTGCGGGCCGGTCTCCGGGCTCACGAGGGGCACAGGTGTATACCTGATCCTGAAAGCATCACCTTCCCATGCCGCAATGGCACAGTGGATCTGATGCTTCGCTCGCTTACCGTTGCGGGGGCAGCACCGGACTGACATGGCTTTAGAGTAAAGCACATGATTCACCGGTTTCCCGTTTCACCCTGTGAAGGGCACCCGTAACAAGATGCGTAGGAGAGCATGGGCGGGGGTTGGGCGTCAATTGGCAAGGGTTCTCAACTGAAGACCGAGGTGACTTCTTTCGCGAGCAGGCTCGCTCCCACAGGGGGATTACATTCCAATGTGGGAGCGAGCCTGCTCGCGAAGGGATCACCGCCGCTTTCAAGCGAACATTGACCCGCCCCACTAGCATGCGTAGCCTTGCGCTTTCGAGGTTCTTCGACGATTGGTTTGTCGAAGCTAAGAAGGGAACGCGGTCAATGCCGCGGCTGCCCCCGCAACTGTGAACGGTGATGTTCGTTGCCACGCCACTGCTGACTCAAACCATGAGACCGGCGGGAAGGCGCAGCGAATGCCAGGCCCGAGGCCGGCACGCCGTCAGCCAGGAGACCTGCCTCGTCACAGATTCTCACTTTCAACCGGGCGGGGTGATCCGGTGGCGAACTCTTCAGGCACGCGCGCCCGCGTTGCCGGTTGTCGTCCCGTATGCCCGCCACCCAGCCATAGGGCATCCGATGAAAACACTGGCCAAACTCCCCGTCACCATCGTCACAGGCTTTCTCGGCTCGGGTAAAACCACGCTGCTGCGGCACATGCTCGATAACGCCCAGGGTCGTCGCATCGCGGTGATCGTCAACGAATTCGGCGAATTGGGCATCGATGGCGAGATCCTCAAGCAGTGCTCCATCGGTTGCACCGAAGAAGAAGCCAACGGCCGTGTCTATGAGCTGGCCAATGGCTGCCTGTGCTGCACGGTCCAGGAAGAGTTCTTCCCGGTGATGCGCGAACTGGTGGCCCGTCGCGGCGATCTCGATCACATCCTCATCGAAACTTCCGGCCTGGCCCTGCCCAAGCCGCTGGTGCAAGCCTTCCAGTGGCCGGAAATCCGCAGCGCCTGCACGGTCGATGCGGTGATCACCGTGGTCGACAGCCCGGCCGTGGCCGCCGGCACCTTCGCCGCGTTCCCGGACCAGGTCGATGCCCAGCGCAAGCTCGATCCGAACCTGGACCACGAATCGCCGCTGCACGAATTGTTCGCCGACCAACTGGCCAGCGCCGACCTGGTAATCCTCAACAAATCCGACCTGATCAGCCCGGCCGACCTGGCTCGCGTGCGCCTGGAAGTCGCCGAAGAATTGCCGCCAGCGGTGAAAATCATCGAAGCCAGCAGCGGTCGCCTGCCGCTGGACGTGCTGATCGGCCTGGGTGCCGGCTCCGAGGAACACATCGACAGCCGTCATAGCCATCACGATCACCACCACGACGGTGATGACCATGACGACCACGATCACGATGCCTTCGATTCGATCTCCATCGAACTGCCACAAGCCGACGAAAGCCTGCTGATGGATGCGCTGACCCAACTGGTGGTCCAGCACGGCATCCTGCGCGTCAAAGGCTTCGCTGCGATCCCGAACAAACCGATGCGCTTGCTGATCCAGGGCGTGGGTACGCGTTTCGACAAGCATTTCGACCGCCAGTGGGGCGCCGAAGAAGCGCGCATCACCCGACTCGTGCTGATCGGCCAGGAACTGGACGCCACGGTTCTAGAAGCGCAACTGCGCGCCGCGCTCAGCGTGTAAGCCATGCACCTGCTCAGGACCCAGCCCGGCGGTTTCGTGTCGGATGACAACATTGCCGACCTTGGACAAACCCCCGCCGAGCTGGTGGTCCTGTGCAGTGGCGATTCCAGCCTGGCGCTGCTCGCCGAAGCGGCGCAGCAGTTGCCCGACGATTACCCGAGCGTGCGCCTGGCCAACCCGATGCAGGTACAGAACCATGCCTCGGTCGACTTGTACGTCGATGAAGTGCTTCGGCATGCGAAGGTGATCCTGATTTCGCTGCACGGTGGCATCGCCTATTGGCGTTACGGCATCGAGCGCCTGGTCGAACTGTCACAGCGCGGCGTGCAGGTGATACTGGTGCCGGGTGATGATCGCCCGGACCCGGAACTCAGTGACCTGAGCACCGTCGGGGCCGAGGATCGCGACCGGCTCTGGCAGTTTCTGCGCCAGGGCGGCATGGGCAATGCCCTGGATTTCTTCCGCTGCCTGGCCAACCGCTGGCTGGGACGTGACTACACCTGGGAGGAGCCGCACACCCTGCCACGCACGGCGATTTACCACCCGCAAAAACGTTCTGCCGCACTGAGCGACTGGCGAGCCGACTGGCACGCCGGTCAACCGGTGGCGGCGGTGTTGTTTTACCGCTCGCATTTGCAGGCGGCGAACACCGCTTTCGTTGATGTTTTTTGCCAGCGTTTGCAGGCGGCGGGCTTGAATCCGTTGCCGATTGCACTGGCGAGCCTGAAAGAGCCCGGTTGCCTTGGCGTGGTCGAGGACTGGCTCGACGAGGCCAGCGCCGCGGTGATTCTGAACACCACGGGCTTTGCTCAATCGAGCCCCGAAGCACCGCATCTGCGCCCGTTTCGCCGCAATATCCCGGTGATCCAGGCGATCTGCGCCCAGGACAACGAACCCGGTTGGCGCGCCAGTGAACAGGGCCTTGGCCCGCGTGACCTGGCGATGCACATTGCCTTGCCGGAACTGGACGGACGCATCATCAGCCGCCCGATCAGTTTCAAGGACCTGGCGTGGCGCAGTGAGCGCAGTCAGTCGGATGTGGTCTGCTACCGGGCCCAGCCGGAACGCATGGATTTCGTGGCCGAACTGGCGCGACGTTGGGTCGATCTGGCGCGGCTTCCAAACGCCGAAAAACGCATTGCCTTGATTCTCGCCAATTACCCGACCCGCGACGGGCGCATCGGCAATGGCGTCGGCCTCGATACTCCGGCCGCGGCGCTGAATATCCTGCGAGCGCTGCATGCCGAGGGATACCCGTTGCCGGCCGGCCTGCCGGACAGCGGCACCGCGCTGATCCAGCAGTTGCTGGGCGGCGTCAGCAACGATCTCGACACCCTCGACCTGCGCCCGTGTCAGCAAAGCCTGGCGATGGATGATTATCTGGCAATGTTCAACGCACTGCCCGAAGCCAATCGCGCGGCGGTGCTTGAGCGTTGGGGCGCAGCGGAAGACGACCCGATGTACCGCGGCGGACGGATGATGATCGCCGGCCTGCGCCTGGGCCTGTCCTTCGTCGGTATCCAGCCGGCCCGGGGTTATCAGGTCGACCCGAGCGCGGTGTATCACGACCCGGACCTGGTCCCGCCCCATGGCTACCTGGCGTTTTACTTCTGGCTGCGCCACACCTACGGCGCCCACGGCGTGATCCATGTCGGCAAACACGGCAACCTCGAATGGCTGCCGGGCAAGGGCGTGGGGTTGTCGGAAAACTGCTGGCCGGATGCACTGCTCGGTCCGTTGCCGAACATCTATCCGTTCATCGTCAACGATCCGGGGGAGGGCGCCCAGGCCAAGCGGCGTACCCAGGCGGTGATCATCGATCACCTGATGCCGCCACTGACTCGGGCCGAAACCTACGGCCCGCTGCGCAACCTCGAACTGTTGGCCGACGAATACTACGAAGCGCAGTTGCTCGATCCGCGCCGCGCTCGCGAGTTGCAGCGCGACATCCTGCAACTGGTGCGCGACACGCACATCGACCGTGAACTGCAACTGGACGATCAACTCGACAGCGAGACTGACGCAGCGATCTGGTTGCCGCGACTCGACACCTATCTGTGCGACCTCAAGGAGTCACAGATCCGCGATGGCCTGCATGTGTTCGGCGAATCGCCTGTCGGGCGGTTGCGTATCGACACCTTGCTGGCTCTGCTGCGCATTCCAAGGGGCGATGGCCGTGGTGCGCAATCGAGCCTGCTGCGGGCGTTGGCCAAGGCTTTCACGCTGGGGTTCGACCCACTGGATTGCACGCTGGCCGAACCCTGGACCGGGCCGCGTCCCGAACCACTTTTGTTTATCAGCGACGAGACTTGGCGCACGGCGGGCGATACCCGTGAGCGTCTGGAGCTGTTTGCCGCGCAGTTGATTTCGGACGCCTTGAATCACCCCTGTAGGAGCGAGCATGCTCGCGATGGAGTGTCAGTCACATTGATGTCAACTGACACTCCATCGCGAGCATGCTCGCTCCTACAGGAGGCAGGCTGGGCAGAGGTGAGCGCCATCATCGACAACCTGCGCGAGGTGGTCGCTCCGCGCCTGGACGCCTGCGGTCCGGCGGAAATGCGCGGATTGCTCGATGCCCTGAGCGGTCGCTTCGTCCCGGCCGGCCCCAGCGGTGCACCGAGTCGTGGTCGTCTGGACGTGCTGCCCACCGGGCGCAACTTTTACTCGGTGGACGTGCGCAACCTGCCGACCACCACGGCGTGGCGCATCGGTTTTCAGTCGGCCAACCTGATTCTCGAGCGGCACCTGCAAGACCACGGCGATCACTTGCGCCAGCTCGGCCTGTCAGTGTGGGGCACCGCGACCATGCGTACCGGCGGCGACGACATCGCCCAGGCCATGGCGCTGATGGGCGTGCGCCCGGTCTGGGCCACCGGCAGCCAACGGGTCGACGATTTCGAAATTCTTCCATTGAGTGTGCTGGACCGTCCGCGGGTGGACGTGACCTTGCGTGTGTCCGGTTTCTTCCGCGATGCCTTTGCCAACCTGATTCGCCTGTTCGACGCGGCGGTGCAAGCGGTGGCCGACCTCGATGAGCCGGACGATCTTAATCCGCTGGCTGCCAAGGTACGTGCCGAGCGGGAAGCCTTGCTGCAAACGGGGCTCGATGAAGACGCTGCGCGACGTCAGGCCGGCTGGCGGATTTTCGGTGCCAAACCCGGTGCCTACGGCGCGGGCGTGCAGGGCGCCATCGACGCTCGCCTGTGGCAAAGCCGCGAGGACTTGGCCGAGGTTTACCTCAACTGGGGTGGCTACGCTTACGGTGGTGCCGATGAAGGCACCGCCGCCCGTGAACAGTTCAGCCAGCGACTGAGCCAGGTCCAGGCCGTGCTGCAAAACCAGGATAACCGCGAGCACGATTTGCTCGACTCCAACGATTACTACCAGTTCCAGGGCGGTATGCTCGCAGCGGTGGAAAGCCTCAAAGGCGAGGCGGCGGCCAGTTATCATGGCGACCACAGCCAGCCGGACCTGCCGAAGATCCGTACCTTGAAGGAAGAACTGAATCGGGTGATCCGCTCCAGGGCGGCCAATCCCAAGTGGCTCGAAGGCGTTAAACGTCACGGCTACAAAGGTGCGTTCGAAATGGCCGCGACAGTCGATAACCTGTTCGCCTTCGACGCCACCACGCAGTTGATCGACGATCACCAGTACGCTTTGCTCGCCGACGCCTATCTGCTCGACCCGGACACCCGGGATTTTGTTCGCGAACACAATCCCCATGCCCTGCGCGACATGACCGAGCGCATGCTCGAAGCGCAACAGCGCGGGCTGTGGAAGGAACCGGGTGAATACCGCGAGGCACTGGAGAATCTGTTGCTGGACATAGAAGAAGATGGCTAATCACCGCCAATCCTGTAGGAGCGAGCATGCTCGCGATAGCGGTCTATCAGGCAACATTTTTTTCGACTGAAAAATTGCCATCGCGAGCATGCTCGCTCCTACAGGGTTTGAGATGCCTGTGAAGATCCCCGACCATGATGAGAAACCCGATATGACCGACACCCCGCATTTCCCGCTCTCCGCCGTGGTCGGCGCCGACGATTTGAAGCTGGCCCTGTACCTGACTGCCATCGACCCGAAAATCGGTGGCGTGCTGATCGAAGGCCCGCGGGGCATGGCCAAGTCGACCCTGGCCCGTGGTCTGGCGGACCTGCTGGCCAGCGGTCAGTTCGTTACGTTGCCGCTGGGTGCCACCGAAGAACGCCTGGTCGGCACCCTCGACCTCGACGCGGCATTGGGCGAAGGTCGCGCACAGTTTTCCCCCGGTGTCCTGGCCAAGGCCGATGGTGGCGTGCTCTACGTCGACGAGGTCAACCTGTTGCCCGATCACCTCGTTGACCTGCTGCTCGATGTGGCCGCCAGCGGCACCAATCTGGTGGAGCGCGACGGCATTTCCCATCGACACTCGGCGAAGTTCGTGCTGATTGGCACCATGAACCCGGAAGAGGGTGAATTGCGTCCGCAGTTGCTCGACCGTTTCGGTTTGAACGTCGCCCTTGGTGGCCACACCGCGCCGGCCGAGCGTGGGCAGATCATCCGCCGTCGCCTGGACTTCGACAGCGATCCGCAAGGCTTCTGCCTCGAATGGGAATCTGCCCAGGCGTCTCTGCGCGAACGTTGCCAGAATGCACGCAACGCACTGGCCAGCATTCCACTCGACGATCAGGCGTTGGCACACATCACCGAACGCTGCTTTGCCGCTGGCGTCGATGGCTTGCGCGCCGATCTGGTCTGGCTGCGGGCCGCCCGGGCTCACGCTGCCTGGCGCGGGGCGAACGCCATCGCCGAGGAAGATATCGACGCAGTCGCCGAGTTCGCCTTGCGTCATCGACGTCGCGAGCATTCGGCACCGGCGCCTGAGCCATCCCGCACGCCGCAACCCCAAGCGCCGCAACACACCAACCCGAGTGAAGGGCAGGGCCAGTGGGGCGAATTGCCTGCCCAGGCGCTGGCGGTCGGTGCACGACGTGAAGTGCCGAGCTGGCCAAAAAAGCCCTAGGCATTCGCCCTCGCTCCGTTGCGGGGGCGAATGCCAGACCCCGCGCCGGGCGGCTGGACCACGGTAAACAGGGCAAGCGTCACGCAGCCCGCAGCGGTTCGATCAACTGGCCCGGCACCTTGCTCAAGGGCCGGCCGCGTCAGCGTGACGACCTGCTGTTTGAGCTGCGTACTCGTTCGCCCCATGAACTGTGGCTGGTGATCGTTGACGCCTCCGCTTCAACCCGCCGCCATCAGGCATTGAGCGATGCCAAGGGCTTGCTGGCGCAGTTGTTCGACGATGCCTATCGCCAGCGTGCGCGACTGGCCTTGCTCACGGCCAGCGGTGCTGCCCCCAGGTGGCAGGTGCAGGGCTTGAAGGCTTCGACGGGGTTGCGCCAGTGGCTCGATGGCCTCGGCGCCGGTGGCGGCACGCCGCTGCTGGCGGCGTTGAATGAAGCGGGGCAATGGCTTGCAGCACGGCAGAAGCGTTTTCCGGCTGAGCAGCAGCGGTTGTTGGTGGTGACCGATGGCCGGTTGAAGGACTGTCCGCTGCTGCCGACGCTGGAGTGTCCGGGGCTGTTGATCGACATCGAGCGCGGACCGATTCGGCTCGGGCGCAGCAAGGTGTTGGCGGCACAGTTGCAGACGCAGTATCGGCATATCGATGAGCTGATACCTCGCTGAGATCAGTCGTGCCAGCAATGGCCTCTTCGCGAGCAGGCTCGCTCCCACAATTGATATGTGTCGAGCACAGGTTTTGTGGGAGCGAGCCTGCTCGCGAAAGCGGTGGATCAGTCAACCTCGACTCTGGATCACTTGCCCATCGCCTGCCGGTACTGCCGGGTACGCTTGCCAATGTACAAGCGGTCGAGAATCAACGCCCACAGCGCCGAGACTTCAGGTCGGGGTTTGCGCCCGCGGCTCAAGCGATGCAGCTGGAATTTCACCACTGCCATGTTTGCCAGTGCCGCCAGTGGCTTGCGCTTCCAGTGGATTGGCGGCAATTGCGGATGGCTGTTCCGGCCTTCGCGCCAATGTTTGACCAAGTGCGGCTCCACGGCCAGCGCGGTGCCGATGCCGGCCATGGCGATGCCGCTGTCGAGGACCTGTTCGACGATTGCCAGGCGACGGATCCCACCCGTCACCATCACCGGCATACGCGCCACGCGGGCCAGTTCGCCGGCCATGTCCAGAAAGTACGCCTCCCGTGCCAGGGTCCGGCCGTCGCGTGCTTCGCCTTGCATGGCCGGTGCTTCGTAACTGCCGCCGGACAATTCCAGCAGGTCGATCGCTCGTTCGTTGAGCCACTGGATCACCTGCCGCGCATCGTCGGCATCGAAACCACCGCGCTGGAAATCCGCTGAGTTGAGCTTTACCGACAGACAAAATTGCGGCGACACCACCTGGCGAACCGCGTCGACGACGGACAGCAGCAGGCGTGCGCGATTTTCCAGGGATCCGCCCCATTGATCGGTGCGCCGATTGGTCAGCGGCGAAAGGAACTGACTGATCAGGTAGCCGTGGGTGGCATGGATCTGTACACCGGTGAAACCGGCTTTTTCTGCCAACGCGGCGCTGGTGGCGAAGCGACGGATCACTTCCTGGATGTCGTCCTCGCTCATGGGTTTGGGCTCGGCGAACATCTTCGAGAACTGGCCGAGATCCAGTGCAACCGCCGAAGGCGCCAGCGCTTGCTGGCCGAGGTTGGCCATGGTCTGGCGACCAGGGTGGTTGAGCTGCACCCAGAAGTGCGCACCGCCGGTCCGACCGGCATGGGCCCACTGCCGGAAGCGTTCCAGGTGGCGTTCGTCCTCCAGCGCTACACCACCGGGACCGGTCATGGCGCGGCGGTCGATCATCACGTTGCCGCTCAGCAACAGGCCGGCTTCGCCTTCGGCCCAGGCCTGATACAAGCGAAACAGGCCGTGGTCAGGCAATTGATCGGTATCGGCCAGGTTTTCTTCCATCGCGGCTTTGGCAATGCGATTGGCGATGGTCTGACCGTTAGGCAAATTCAATGCTTGAAAGGGCGACATGCTTGACTCCTCGTAGTGATGAGCAGAGGCTAAGCTTAAAGTTAACTTTAATGTCAAGCAGGCAAATGAGACCCCCATGAAGATTGGTGAATTGGCACAGTTGAGCGGTTTGGCCGCATCGCGCATTCGTTTTTACGAATCTCAGGGCTTGATTCGTCAGGTCGAGCGATCCGCCAACGGTTATCGGCGTTACTCGCAACAGGCGCTGCAAACCCTGCAACTGATCCAGTGCGCGCAACAAGCCGGTTTCACTCTGGAGGAACTCAAGCAGTTGCTGCCGGATAATGTGACGGGTACGTTCAAGCACGATGAGTTGATGGCCGGCTTGCATCGCAAGGTGGAGCAGATCGAAGCGATGCAACGGCGCCTGGCCCATAGCAAGGCTCAGTTGTTGGGATGGATCGACACCATCCAGGCCAGGCCGGAAGGCATGAGCTGTGATGAAAACGCCGAACGGGTGATGACGTCATTCAAGCATTGAGCGGGCGCGAGCCTGCTCGCGAAGGCGGCGTATTCAATGCCGGCGAATCAAGCCGGGCAATGAAACGTATAGCGATCCTTGCCCGTGTGCTTTGACTCATACAAGGCTTCATCGGCCTTGACCAGCACCTGGTTCAGCGTGTCGCCGTCCTGCACCCGGGCCAGGCCGATGCTGATGGTTACCGGGTGCCTTGTGGGTTGCTCGCGCACCACCCGACACAATTCGCCTGCCAGCCCCTCGACGTCTTCGCGGCGAACCCCGGCCAGGTAAATCGCGAATTCCTCGCCCCCCAACCGCGCATATTCGTAGTGGGCCATCACCGACTTGATGTCCTGGGCGACGCGCTTGAGCACCTCGTCGCCAACGTCATGGCCATGGACGTCGTTGACCTTCTTGAAATTGTCGATATCGATCATTGCCAGGTAGTGGTCGTTTTCCCGCGGGGCATTGTTCAATTGCTGGTTGGCGCGGGTCATGAACGAACGGCGATTGGGGATTTCGGTGAGGGTGTCGATGTAGGCCTGGTCCAGCAGCAGCTTGGACATGATGAAGTTGTAGAGCTTGGCTTTGCGCAGTATCAGGAAACTGTAGATGGTCAGGCCGCAGATGAACGCAGAGTAACTGATGGCCATCACCCCGCTCAGCCCCATGTATTCGATACCGGTGTTGTAGAAAGGGTTGAGAAACGCCCAGGTCACGATTTGCGCGCCAAAGAACGACCAGCGGCTCAGCGGCAATACCGAGGCGGTAAACAGGGTGGTCGAAGCCGCCAGCAACAGCCAGGCGGGCTGGTGATCGCCGGGCAGGCCTTCGGTCAGCAGCCGCGTGCCGAAGGCCATGGCGAATACGAACAGCAGGTTCAGCGTCTGGAAATGCCGGGCATCGCGGATCAACCGAAGGGCAATGACGAGCGTCGAGAAAGCACCGATGAACACCAGGGAACGCCAGGTGAATGGCTGTCCGCCGATGAAACTGAGGATCAGGTCATAAGCAATCCAGACCACAATGCTGGCGATGTAGATCAATGCGCAAAAGGTGCGCAGCCGATCGAATTCATGCTGGAGAAACTCGGTTTTGAGCCTGGCCGGCGCCGATTTCTTCAGTACTTCGTCTTCAATGGTTTTGTACATCGCCGACCTTGTTATTGTGCTGGTTGTCGAGAATCACCTTGCCCCACGGCCGGTAGCGCAGGGAGAAAACCGATGTCGGATGGCAGCCCGGCGATGTGGATTGGGGAGGCATCGGTTCGGCACCAAAGGGTTGCCCGGCAGCGCTGACTTGCCGGAAGGCTTCCCTGACGATGCCAACGGAGCAGGGCAGGGCACTGGCATAGCCGTTGCGAATCAAGGGAGGCAAGCGCCCTGTGCCGGCACCGTCCTGCCACCACACCTGGATCCCTGTGTTGGCCAAATCCCCCAGCCACTGGCCATTCACCTGTGGCGAAAGCTTGCCCGCACTGAATACGCTGATGTGCAACGGCGCGTCGAGCTTACCGGCAAAATCCTTGAGCTGGCGTTGCAGGGTTTGCCGGCGATCGAGCGGCAGAAAGTGCAGGTCATCCAGTTCCAGGGGCAAGTACCAGCCGCTGACCGGCAGTTTCCAGTCCTTGCGCAGGGCCTGCTGCCGGGCCAGCGACTGCCCCAGTTGCGCCTGCCAGTAGGTTGCCAGCCCGGCGCTGTCCAGTTCGTCGATGCGTTGGTAATAGGCCGGGTCCATGCGCAGGCCCAGCACCAGATTCAGACCCTGGGCCCGGGCCAGTTTCAGGCTGGCGGCGAGCCAGCCGTTGGCGCCGCCGAAGTCTGAGTCGCCGTAGGCCGTCCATTGCACGATCACTGTGTGCACGCCCTGGTGGGCGGTGTCTTGCCAGATTCGCTGCCATTGCGCCTGGCTCAGGCTGGCGTCGGCGTTGAGCGGTTGGTAGAAAATCCGCTCGTCGGCCAGGGTCGCTCCGCCGCCCAGTAGCAGGCACAAAACCAGAAGTAGTCGCCTCATCAGAAATTCAACTCCACGCCCAGCAGCACACCGTTGCCGCCCTCATACAGATTGCCGCCCAGGGATTGCTGATATTCGGTGCGCACCGACAGGTGGGCGCGGTAGGCGTTGTAGATATTGTCGTTGAACCACCATTGCCAGCGCAGGCCAAGGCCGGTGCGCAGATCCTGGCGCCAGTCGTTGCTCGGGTCCTGGCTGGAGAACTCGAGGAAACCGTACGGCATGATTGTTTGCGCGCTGTTGAATGGCAGCTTCCAGGCGTGCCCTTGCTGGAAGCGCGACAACCATTGATGATCTCCGGCCTTGGTCCACCACGCCGCGTCGAGATAGAGGAAACGTTCCTCCCAATCGCTTTCGTCGACGCGCCAGTCGTTGCGATATCGCCCCTGATCGAGGAAGGATGCAGTAGCGCGCAGGAGGTAATCGGTGGTGGTGTGGCCATCCTGACGATGATCGTCAGCCTGATCGTTCACCTTGTCGGGGATCAGCATCTGGCCGAGGCTCAAGCCATGGTTGTCCTGGTCATCGAACTGGCTTTGTTTGTAGATCTCCCCGTAGAAATTGATGTTTGCCGTACCCCAGGGTTTGTAGCGCAGGCCCACGCCGGTGGCGACGGACTCGGCATAACTCGATCGACTCTGGCCTCCCAGCAGCACCCGTCCGTAGGCCGACAGCGTACTGCCAGCGCGGCTGGGTTCTTCGCCGAGGGCATGGTCCCACATGGCCAGTTGCACGTTCTGCGAGTTCGAACGCCGACGAGAGCCGACGCTGTCATCAGACCGCACGAAGTCGTTGGTCGAAACGCCGGCAGGCGACCAGGTACTGGCGAAGGTCAGGGTATCGCGCCGGGACAGGGCTTCATGGGCGCGACGCTGGCGATAGCGTCGCGCTTGCATGCTGCCGTCCTCGTCGTCGGCCGCTACCGGGTTTTGTTCCAGGTCGATCACGCGCTCCAGTTCCTTGCGCGCCGAGGCGCTGTCCTCGACCTCGTCATAACGCCAGGCCAGGGTTTCGCCGAGGCGATAGTCTTCCGGGAAGTCCTGGGTCGCGCGTTGCAGGTATGGAATGGCTTGGGCACGTTCTGCCTTGGTCTCGGCGCCGGCCAGACGCATGCCGTAGTCGGCGCGATAACGGGGGTTGTCCGGATCGCGACGCACAGCCTCGGCCAGCCATTCGGTGCTTTGTTGCAGCTCGCCGGCCTTTTGCGCGGTGACCGAGGCTGCATAGTAATGCTCGGCGTCGGGTGCCAGTTGCAAGGCAGAACGCTGGCGCTGTAGCGCGAGGGTGTGATCGCCCCGGGCATCGGCGATCGCCGCGCCCAGCGCCCACTCATTGGCGCCACGGTTGCGACTGAGTTGCCAGTAACGTTCGGCTGTTTGCGTGTCGCCGATGTTCAGGGCGCTACGACTGGCGGTCAGGCGGGCATTGTCACTGAGTTCGGCGTCGGCAATGCTGCGCCAGATGGCCAGGGCACCCGCCGAGTCGCCGGCGGCTTCCAGGGCGTAGGCGAGTGGCAGGCGGCTGTTCCGGTCACCCAGTTTTTCGGCGGTCTGGTAATACACCACCGCTTCGCCGGGGCGCTCGGGCATCGCACAACGGCCGAGGGCGCGGTAATCACCCGCCGCTTGCGGGTGATCGCCAATCGCCTGTTGCACCGCCCCGCACTGACCGTTTTCCGCCAGTTGCGCCAGCAGTTGTCCACGAGTGGCAGGGGCGACGCGGTTGAGCAGCGATGCGATGCGTTGCTGCTGCGCCGCGGTCGGTGTCGACGCGGCATACAACCCCGCCAGGCGTTGCAGCAGGGGCGCCGGCAGCTTGCCGCGGTGGCGGTCGTAGGCGTTCTCGAGCAGCTGTTGCGCATGCTCCCGTTGGCCGGCATTCAGCGCCAGATAGGTGGCCTGGTTCAACGAATCGAGGTTGCCGGTCAGCTGGTAATGCCGCTCCCAGAAGGTCGCCGCTTCGCTGTTGCGACCCGATGCCTGGAGCAGTTCGGCGCGGCGTTTGACTACGTCTGCGGTTTGCGGCTGGCTGGCGAGGTAGACCATGACTTTGTCACTGCGGCCCTCATCCTGCCAGACGTCCAGCAGGCGTTCGCGGCGTCGCGTGTCCCAGGGTTCCGGCAGGCGTGTTGTCTGCAGCAGTTCGGTAGCTTGCAGGCGCTGGGCGAGGATCAGCCAGGCCTGCGGGTTTTCTTCCGGATGGCAACTTTCCAGTTGGGTCAGCGCAGCTTGCGGATCATGGCGAGACAGCCAGTCGGCGGTCTCCAGGCAGGGTCGCTGCAACTCGGCGCTCAAGCGTTGTACCGTGGTGCTGTCGCCGGTTTGCCGCGCCAGTTCCCACAGACGCTGGCGCTGCGTTGGATCGGTTAGGTCGGCGGGCGGCAGTGACTGCATCCAGCGCTGCGCCTGCTCGATGTGGCCCATGGCAATCGCCCGGTCGACCATGGCCAGTCGCGCCTTGCGCGCGGCTTGGGGGCTGGGTGCTGTTTGCAGTAATTGCTGCAAGGGTTGCTCGTCGAGGCGTTGCACGTAGGCGTTGGCCAGGCGTTCCCAACCCTGTGCATCCAGCTGATTCTTCGCGGCGAGCGGGGCCAATTCTTCAATGGTGCCGTGCCAGTCGCGCAATTGTTCGGACCAGTTGGCCCGGGCCAGGCGCAGGATGCGCTCATCGCCTTTGGGCGCCAGTTGCGCCAGCCAGTCATGGGCACGCGCCGCGCCGCCGAACTTGGCCAGGCTCAGGCTGTAGGCCTGCCACAGACGGATGCGCTGATTGAGGTTGCTGGTGGCGATCCACTGTTCAACCTGGTCGCTGCCGGGCGGGTCCTGTTCGATCCAGGTCAGGCGCAGGTTGAGCAGAGCGTCGCTGTTGGCCGGATTGTCCGGCAATGCCTGCACCGCTTCCTTGTAGCGCCGTTGCTTGGCCAGTGATTGCACCAGCAGCGCCCGCGCTTCATCGTTTTTCGGCACTTTGCCCAGCAGGTGGCGCATCAGTCGTTCGACTTCGCGCCAATTGCCTTTTTTCGCTTCGCGGTAGCTGCGGTCCATGTACGGGAAACTGCGGAACTGTTCGAAGTCGGTGAGCGGCTCGGCCTTTACCCAGGTGGCCGCGCTCAGGCTCAGCAGCAGGCTGCCAAGCAACAGGGTGTGACGGTGGCCTACACTCATGCGACCTCCCGGGCAATGCGGTAAGCCGCTTGCTGCTCGCTGGCCTGATCTACCAGGGCCTGTTCGAGGATTTGCCGGGTGATCATGCCGCGCTCAATCAAGTGTTCGCCCAAAGACATTTTTTCCGTATCGAAATCGATCAGCGCCTGATTGAACAGGGTTGGCGGCACCATGCCGCGTACCTGCAGCAGATTGCCCAGCAGCACCTGGTGATGGCTGACGCGTTCAATCAGGTGTTCGTCGTCCTGATGTTGCTCAAGCACCCGAAGCATCTGGCGTACTTCCTCTTTTTGCAGAGGGCTGGCGTACCAGTAGCGGATCCCCAGCGTAACCCGGCCTTGTGGTGCAAGGCGGCAGCGCACCGGGCGTTTCAGTTGACGGCTGATGGCTCCCAGAGACACTTGGCTGACCGGCCCTTCGGACGCCAGCACCAGGGTGTCGCCTTCCTCGGCGACCGGCAGCACGCCATAGTGCGTGGCAATCTTGCGTGGCACTGCATCGATCAGTCGCTTGTCGAGTTTGAACGGGTTGAGCGGCGCCCATTCCAGGTCCAACTGTTCGGCGAGGACTTGCACCAGTTGCGTGGTATCGATGTGCCCGCGCAGCAGCAGTTCCCGGCCCAGGCGTCGACGCACCGGGTTGGTCACCGCGGCTTCCAGTTGTTCCTCGGTCAGCAATCCTTTTTCCACCAGTCGATGCCCCAGAGGGGTGCGCTGGGCCTGGGTCAAGGCGGGGAACTCGTGGGTGGTCTTGTCCCAGGCCACGCGGCGTGAGTCACCCATTTCCATGACCTGGCGCAGCGCTCGCAGGTTGGCGAAAAAATTGACGAAATTGCTCCACATCATTCGGGGGGCCGACAGCAGCCCTTCGACCAGACCGTAATAACGCGTGACGAACCAACCGCGCTGGAACAGCCGATTGAGCAGCATGAAACCATTGAGCCAGAGCAAGGTGGTCAGCAGTGAACTGCCGGCAAGGATCGACGGATAACGCCAGGCGTCAGGCGATATCACCGTCACCAGCCACATCGTCAACAGCACCACGAACAGCAGGTTGACCAGGAAGCTCAACATGTACGCAATCAAACCGCGCCGGTCGCGCCACAGGAAGTAGTTGAGCAGGCCCTTGCGGCTCCAACCAAGGTTCTTGGTGCCCTGGAATACGATGCCGACGATCCAGCGTGATTTTTGTCGAATCGCGTGCTGCAAGTCCCGGGGAAAGTGCTCGCGCACGCAGATGACCTGGGAGAAGGCACGGTTCATGCCGAACACCCAAGGCTGTTCGAGCGCCAGTTTCGGGTCGGTCACCGAATAGCGGGCAAAGATGCACTTCATGCCTTTTTGCTTGAGGCGAAAACCGATGTCGTAGTCTTCGGTGAGGCTCTGCACGTCGAAGGCGATACCGTCGCCGTCCTCGAGCAGGGCACTGATCGCCTTGCGGCTGAAACAGGTGCCGACCCCGGCGCTGGGCACCTGCCCGGTCAGCGCTTCACGTACGATGACGTCCTTGCCGTGGTTCTCGGCGAACTCGTCGACATAGTGCCCGGCGGTGAAGCCTTTCCATTCTGGTGCGTAGGGGTAGACCGGAATCTGGATCAGGTCCTTGGCCGGCAGCAAATAGTTGAACAGGCGCAACTCCATGGGCGAAATCACGTCCTCGGCATCGTGCAGGATGAAGCCGGCGAACTGGATCTTTGCATCGTTTTCAAAGCGCAGGATGGCGTCGATCACGTTGTTCAGGCAGTCGGCCTTGCTGGTCGGGCCAGGGCGCGCGCACACCACTTTGTGCACGTTGGGGTAATGTAGGCACACCGCATCGACGTCGGCCTGGGTCTCGGCGTCGTTGGGGTAGGTGCCGACGAAAATCTGGTAGTTCTCGTAATCGAGGGTCGAGGCGGCCAGGCGTGCCATTTCGCCGACCACACCGACTTCATTCCACGCCGGCACCATGATCGCCAGGGGCTTTTCGCCGATGGTGTAGAGCCGCTCTTCATCGGCGCGCTCGAATTTTTCATAGATCCGCCAGCGGCGGATCAGTTTGCGGGTCCAGTACACCAGGTCGATGAACAGGTCATCGAGCCCGAGTATGAACATCAGCAGGGCCAGGAAAATCGCAAGGTATTTGAGTCCGAACAGCACATAGGCAAAAAAATCGACCAAGCCCAGGCTCATACGGTTTTTCCCGATGTCGCGCGATGTTTGAGCCAGGCTCCGAGACGATTGGCGATCCGCTCGCTGGCGTGCCCGTCGCCATAGGGGCTGTGAATGCGGCTCATGCGCTGGAACGTAGCGTCATCATCGAACAACAGGCTGGCCTGCTTGACGATCCGGTCGGTATCGGTGCCCACCAGCAGCACCGTCCCGCCTTCGAGCACCGACGGCCGCTCGGTGACATCACGCAGTACCAGCAGCGGCTTGCCAATGGCCGGCGCCTCCTCCTGGATGCCGCCGGAGTCGCTGAGGATGAAGTGCGCGCGCCCCATCAGCCAGACGAAATGCTGGTAGTCCTGCGGGGCCACCAGATAGATGTTGGGTTTGTCCGAGAGCACGCTGTAGACCGCGTTTTGCACCTGCGGATTGAGGTGCACCGGGTAAACGAACTGCACATCGGGGTAGCGCTCGGCGAGGGTGGCCAGCGCCAGGCAGATGTTGCGGAAGCCACCGCCGAAATTTTCCCGCCGGTGCCCGGTAATCAGCACCATGCGCCGGTTTTCATCGAGTACGGCCAGCGGCGAGTCGGCGGCCGGATGCCATTGGGTCTGTTGCTGGTGGTCGCGCATCCATACCAGGGCGTCGATCACGGTATTGCCCGTCACCTCGATGTTGGCCTTGGGCACACCTTCGCGTAGCAGGTTGTCTTCGCTCTTGGTGGTCGGAGCGAAATGCAGGTCGGCGATGACGCCGGTCAGGTGCCGGTTGGCTTCTTCCGGCCAGGGGGCGCGCAAGTTGCCGGTACGCAACCCGGCTTCGACATGGCCGATGGGCAACTGGCGATTGAACGCGGCGAGGGCGGCAATGAAACTGGTGGTGGTGTCGCCGTGCACCAGCACGATATCCGGCTGCACCCGCTCGTAGACTTTGTCGAGTTTGCCCAGCAGTTGTTCCGAGAGACCGTTGAGGGTCTGGCCCTGAGTCATCACCTGCAAGTCTTCGTCGACCGTCAATTCGAACGAGTCGAGCACTTGTTTGAGCATTTCCCGGTGCTGGCCGGTGGAGCAGATGTTCAGTTCGATTCCGGGCCAGTTGCGCAGGACCCGCGCCAGTGGAGCCATCTTGATGGCCTCCGGGCGTGTACCGAATACCATCATGACCTTAAAAGACATTAACCCTCCTGGAGCATCGAGAAAGGCTGGCGCAAAGCGTCGGCAGCAGTCGTTCATTCCATCGTGAACTTGAATGAAAGCAGTCGAATCCGGGGTTGTCCAATCCGGTTCCGGGCTGCCCGGACGCCGATCACCCGCGCGGTGGTGACCGTCGATAAAGGCGATAGGTTGGCCATTTGCCAAAAAAATTCCCTGACAGATGGCACATTGGCGGATTGGAGGTGAAACCTTTAAGCAAAGGCGTTCAGGTAACGGGGCAACTGCCGCGACCGTGCACATGATTGGGGCCCGAATACCCGTCTCCTGTAGCCAACGGTAGCGCTTGCTGTCGGGGCGATGGGTAACGCTGATGCTCCAGCGAATTGCCATCTTGTTGATTGTGTTCATTTTTCAAATGCTCTGGGAACGCTCTCCATCCTGTGGCACACTTTCTGCTGTCTATTCCGTTGTTACATACCAAATTCCGGTATAGCGGAATACACATCATCTGGAGTGCTTGCCATGCATCGCCGACCATCCTTGTTCAAAGCATGTGTTTTTCTTTTCGCAGCTTCAGCCGCTGCCATGGGCGTGGCCCAGGCGGCGGACAGTAAGCTCGACAGCGTTCTGGCCCGCGGGAAACTGATTGTGGGCACCGGCAGCACCAATGCGCCGTGGCACTTCCAGGGCGCTGACGGCAAGTTGCAGGGCTTTGATATCGATATCGGGCACATCATCGCCAAGGGGTTGTTCAACGATCCGAGCAAGGTTGAGTACGTAGTGCAGTCGTCCGATGCGCGGATTCCGAACCTGCTGACCGACAAGGTCGATATCAGTTGCCAGTTCATCACCGTGACCGCCAGCCGCGCCCAGCAAGTGGCGTTTACCCTGCCGTATTACCGCGAAGGTGTCGGCCTGCTGCTGCCGGCGAACAGCAAGTACAAGGAAATCGATGACATGAACGCCGCCGGTGATGGCCTGACGGTAGCGGTGCTGCAAAACGTCTATGCCGAAGAGCTGGTGCACCAGGCGCTGCCTAAGGCCAAGGTCGATCAGTACGACAGCGTGGACCTGATGTACCAGGCCGTGAATTCCGGCCGTGCCGACGCGGCGGCCACTGACCAGTCTTCGGTGAAATACCTGATGGTGCAGAACCCTGGCCGCTATCGCAGCCCGGCCTACGCCTGGAGCCCGCAAACCTATGCGTGTGCGGTCAAGCGTGGTGATCAGGACTGGCTGAACTTCGTCAACACCACCCTGCATGAAGCCATGACCGGAGTCGAGTTCCCGACTTACGCGGCATCGTTCAAGCAGTGGTTCGGCGTAGAACTGCCTACCCCGGCCATCGGTTTTCCTGTCGAATTCAAATGATCCCGTGAGAGCGGGGCGCTCGAATGCGCCCCGCTCAAGGTACTGCTGACCATGAACTATCAGTTGAACTTTGCCGCCGTGTGGCGCGATTTCGACACCTTGCTGGCGGGGCTCGGCCTGGGTCTTGAACTGGCCCTGGTGTCGATCGCCTTCGGCTGCGTGATCGGCCTGATGATGGCATTTGCCTTGCTGTCCAGGCACCGCGCATTGCGGGTACTGGCGTCGGTGTATGTCACGGTGATTCGTAACACGCCGATCCTGGTGTTGATTCTGTTGATCTACTTTGCGTTGCCGAGCCTGGGGATCCGTCTGGACAAGATCCCCTCGTTCATCATCACCCTGTCGCTGTACGCCGGGGCTTACCTGACCGAAGTGTTCCGTGGCGGTCTGCTGAGCATTCCCAAGGGCCAGCGTGAAGCCGGCCTGGCCATTGGCCTGGGCGAGTGGCAGGTCAAGGCCTACGTCACCGTGCCGGTGATGCTGCGCAATGTGTTGCCGGCCCTGTCGAACAACTTCATTTCGTTGTTCAAGGACACCTCGCTGGCGGCCGCGATTGCCGTACCGGAGCTGACGTATTACGCGCGCAAGATCAATGTCGAGAGCTACCGGGTGATTGAAACCTGGCTGGTGACCACCGCGTTGTATGTCGCGGCCTGTTACCTCATTGCCATGATGCTGCGTTACCTCGAACAGCGTCTGGCGATTCGCCGATAGGAGGCCCCATGTACGAATCCCCCAGTTGGTTGCACGAGTTGTGGGTGGTGCGGGAAGTGCTGTGGCAAGGCTTTCTGACCAGTGTCCAGGTGTCGGTGCTGGCAATTTTGCTCGGCACGCTGGTTGGCGTCGTCACCGGACTGGTGCTGACCTACGGCACATTCTGGATGCGCGCGCCGTTTCGTTTTTATGTCGATGTGATCCGTGGTACGCCGGTGTTCGTGCTGGTGCTGGCGTGCTTTTACATGGCGCCGGCGCTCGGCTGGCAGATCAGCGCGTTCCAGGCCGGTGCGTTGGGGCTGACACTGTTCTGCGGCTCCCACGTCGCCGAGATCGTGCGCGGTGCCTTACAGGCATTGCCGCGTGGGCAGATGGAAGCGAGCAAGGCCATCGGCCTGACGTTCTATCAGGCGCTGGGTTATGTGCTGTTGCCCCAGGCATTGCGGCAGATCCTGCCGACCTGGGTCAACTCGTCCACCGAGATCGTCAAGGCTTCGACCCTGTTGTCGGTGATCGGCGTGGCGGAGTTGCTGCTCAGCACCCAGCAGATCATCGCCCGGACTTTCATGACCCTGGAGTTTTACCTGTTCGCCGGATTTCTGTTTTTCGTCATCAACTACGGCATCGAAATATTCGGCCGGCACATTGAAAAGCGGGTGGCTTTGCCATGACTCAGACTCAAACCAATGCACAAAACGGCCAACCCCTGCTGGACATTCGCGGCCTGCACAAGCGTTACGACCAGCTCGAAGTGCTCAAGGGGGTCGACCTGAGCATGCAGCGTGGCAATGTGGTCACGCTGATCGGTTCCAGCGGCTCGGGCAAGACCACGCTGCTGCGCTGCGTGAACATGCTCGAAGAGTTCCAGGGCGGGCAAATCCTGCTTGACGGCGAATCCATCGGTTATGACGAGGTCAACGGCAAACGCATTCGCCACCCGGAAAAGGTCATCGCACGCCATCGCGCCATGACGGGCATGGCGTTCCAGCAGTTCAACCTGTTCCCGCACCTGACCGCGTTGCAGAACGTCACCCTGGGTCTGCTCAAGGTCAAGAAGCTGCACAAGGACGAGGCCGTGGCCCTGGCCGAGAAATGGCTGGAACGCGTCGGCCTGCTGGCACGGCGCGATCACTTTCCCGGTCAGTTGTCCGGCGGTCAGCAGCAGCGCGTGGCGATTGCCCGCGCGATTGCGATGAACCCGAGCCTGATGCTGTTCGACGAAGTGACCTCGGCGCTGGACCCGGAACTGGTGGGTGAAGTGTTGAACGTGATCAAGGGCCTGGCCGAAGACGGCATGACCATGCTGCTGGTGACCCACGAAATGCGCTTTGCCTTCGAGGTTTCCGACAAGATCGTATTCATGAATCAGGGACGTATCGAAGAGCAGGGGCCCCCCAAGGAATTGTTCGAGCGCCCGCAATCGCCGCGTCTGGCGGAATTTCTCAAGAGCACGCGTTTTTGAGCCTTCAATTTTCAATCAGGAGAAACACTCATGAGCATTACTCGTTACGGCACCGGCAGCACCGCCGCTGGCGGCCAGCCTCGCCCTTTCGCCCGGGCCGTTGAAGCCGACGGCTGGCTGCATGTTTCCGGGCAGGTGCCGGCGGTGGATGGCGAGATCATTACGGGTGGCATCGTCGAACAGACCCACCAGACCATGAAGAACCTGATCGCGATTCTCGAGGAGGCCGGTTATGGCCTGGAAGATGTGGTGCGTGCAGGCGTGTGGCTGGAGGATCCGCGGGATTTCACGAGTTTCAACAAGGTCTTCTCCGAGTACTTCAAGCCAGAACACGCCCCGGCCCGTGCTTGCGTGCAGGCGAACATGATGGTCGACTGCAAGGTCGAGATCGACTGCATTGCGTACAAGAAAAAGGCTTGAACCGAGTCGCGCCCATCGCGGGCAAGCCACGCTCCCACAGGTATTGATGGTGTGTCGGCAATCTGTTGCAGCACACAGAACCTGTGGGAGCGAGCTTGCTCGCGATGGCGGCCTGTCGGTCAAGCCGCCATGCTCGGTAAACTCCCGACATCTGGAATGGGAACCACTGAAATGACCGAAGACACCATCAAGCGCCGGGCACGCGGTCTGGACCGGGCGTTCGATATCCTCGATTTCCTCAAGGAGATCGGCCAGCCCCTGCGCCCTAACGACATCGCCAACGGCATCGGCAGTCCCAAATCCACGGTCTACGAACTGGTGGCCTCGCTGCTGGAACGGCGGATCCTGGAGCCGGTGGGCAAGGACGGTCACGTCTACCTCGGTCGTCAGTTGTACTTTCTCGGCCAGGCCCACTTGCGCCATTTCGACCTTACCCGCGAGGCCGACCACGCCCTGCAGGACATCGTCAGCCAGACCCACGAAACCGCGCAGATGTGCCTGCTCAACGGGCGCAAGTACACCGTCGCGCTGATGAAGGAGGGGGAGCGGCATTTTCGTATTTCCTCGGACATCGGCGAAAACGCGCCCATCCCCTGGACCGCTTCGGGCCGCCTGTTGCTGGCGCATCTGAGCGACCAGCAAATCGTCGATCTGATCGACCCTGACGACTTCATCCTGCCAGACGGTGAACATTTGCCGCTGGAACAGTTTCTCAAGGAAATCCGCCAGGCCGGTATCGATGGATTCTTCTCATTCGATAGCGTCGCCGACACCTTTACCCATTGCTTCGCCGCGCCGGTCAAAGACCCCAACGGCGTGGCCATCGCGACACTGTGCATCGTCGCCCCACGGGCGGATGCGAAGAAAAATTACCACGACTACCGCCGGGTGCTGATCGACAGCGCCAACAGCCTGGCCCGTCGCATCAACGAATAACCGCGGCTACCCGCGGCCGCGTGAATGAGGAGTTCGACCATGTCTTCTGCCCCCACTACCGCCAACGTGGACAAAGGTGCCGCTCAGGCCGGCGCCAGTCTGGTGCGTGACGTCAGCCTGCCGGCGCTGGTACTGCACCGTGAAGCGCTGGAGCACAATATCCGCTGGATGCAGGCCTTCGTCAGCGACAGCGGCGCGGAACTGGCGCCCCATGGCAAGACCAGCATGACCCCGGCGTTGTTCCGTCGCCAACTGGACGCCGGTGCCTGGGGCATCACCCTGGCCAGCGCCACACAAACCCGTGCGGCCTACGCCCATGGCGTGCGCAGGGTGCTGATGGCCAACCAGTTGGTCGGCACGCCGAACATGGCGCTGATCGCCGACCTGTTGGCCGATCCGACGTTCGACTTCTATTGCATGGTCGATCACCCGGACAACGTTGCCGACCTCGGCGCCTATTTTGCCTCCCGTGGCGTGCGCCTGAACGTGATGATCGAATATGGCGTGGTCGGTGGTCGATGCGGTTGCCGCAGCGAACAGGAAGTACTCGACCTGGCCAAGGCCATCGCCGCGCAACCGGCGCTGGCCCTGACCGGGATCGAAGGCTACGAGGGCGTGATCCATGGCGATCACGCCGTGACCGGCATCCGCGATTTCGCCGCATCGCTGGTACGCCTGGCGGTGCAGTTGCAGGACGCCGGCGCGTTCACCATTGCCAAACCGATCATCACCGCGTCGGGGTCGGCCTGGTATGACCTGATCGCCGAATCCTTCGAGGCGCAGAACGCCTCCGGGCGTTTCCTCAGCGTGTTGCGTCCCGGCAGTTACGTGGCCCATGACCATGGCATCTACAAGGAAGCACAGTGCTGTGTACTCGACCGCCGCAGCGACCTGCACGAAGGCCTGCGTCCGGCGCTTGAAGTATGGGCGCACGTGCAGTCGTTGCCGGAGCCCGGGTTCGCGGTGATCGCCCTGGGCAAGCGCGACGTGGCCTACGACGCCGGTCTGCCCGTGCCGTTGCGGCGTTACAAGGCTGGCGTGGTGCCGGCCAGTGGCGATGATGTCAGTGCATGCAAGGTGACCGCCGTGATGGACCAGCATGCGTTCATGAACGTGGCGCCGGGGGTTGATCTGCGGGTGGGCGACATCATTTCGTTCGGCACGTCGCACCCGTGCCTGACGTTCGACAAGTGGCGTGTCGGCTGTCTGGTGGATGAGCACCTGAACGTCATCGAGACCATGGAAACCTGTTTCTAGGTCCGGAACCGCAGCGCTGCCTTCGCGAGCAGGCTCGCTCCCACAGGGTTTTGTGTACACCGAAGATCCATTGTGGGAGCGAGCCTGCTCGCGAAGGCGGCCGCCCGGACAACAAAGAATCGCCAGAGACCCCACAACAATGAACACCATCAACACCCTCGGCCCCAACGCCCCGCGCATCGCCCTGATCGGCGAATGCATGATCGAGTTGCAGCATCGCGCGGACGGCAGCCTGCAACAAAACTTCGGTGGCGACACCCTCAATACGGCCGTGTATCTGTCCCGTGAACTGGGCAAGGAGGGTTCCGTGGACTACGTCACCGCCCTGGGCGATGACAGTTTCAGTGACGCCATGTGCCAGAGCTGGGCGGCGGAAAACATCGGGCTGGGCATGGTTCAGCGCCTGCCCGGGCGTCTGCCGGGTTTGTATTGCATCCAGACTGACGCGGCCGGCGAGCGGCGTTTTCTGTACTGGCGCAATGAAGCGGCGGTACGCGATTGCTTCACTACGCCAGCCGCGGCGCCGATCCTCGCGGCGTTGCCGGATTACGACGTGCTGTATTTCAGCGGCATCACCCTGGCGGTGCTCGGTGCGCAAGGCCGGGAAAAACTGCTGGAGACCCTGATCGAAGCCCGCCAGCGCGATGCCCGAATCGTGTTCGACAACAACTACCGACCACGGCTGTGGGCGTCAGTCGAGGACGCACAAGCGGCGTATCGCAGGGTACTGCCGCATGTCGACATGGCACTGCTGACGGTGGATGACGAACAGGCGTTGTTCGGTTACTCCGACTGTGAGGCGGTGTTTGCCGCGTATGAGCAGATCGGTACGCCGGAAGTGGTGCTCAAGCGCGGCGCGCAAGCGTGCCTGATTCGTTGTGATGGCGAGTCATTCGAGGTGCCGGCGCAGAAGGTCGAGCGGGTGGTGGACACCACGGCGGCGGGGGATTCGTTCAGTGCGGCATATCTGGCTGCGCGACTCAAGGGCGGCGACCCTGCGCAAGCCGCCGAGGCCGGGCATCGGTTGGCGAGCAGGGTGATTCAGGTGCCGGGAGCGTTGATTCCCAGAAATTGAATGCACTCACTGTGGCGAGGGAGCTTTTGTGGCGAGGGGGCTCGCCCCCGTTGGGCTGCGAAGCAGCCACAGACCCTGTCGACCAGATGCCAAGTGCAGCTATCTCACGAGTGCTGCGCACTCGAACGGGGGCAAGCCCCCTCGCCACAGTGGCCTGGTCAGCCACTCAATCCCGGTAAAACACCTGCACCAGGTGATAGCCGAACTTGCTCTTGATCGGTCCATGCACGACCCGCAGCGGTTTCTTGAAGATCACCGCATCGATCACGCCGACCATCTGCCCCGGGCGCACTTCGCCGAGGTCGCCGCCGCGCTTGCCCGAGGGGCAGGTCGAATACTTCTTGGCCAGCACATCGAACGCTTCGCCCTTGGCGATGCGTTGTTTGAGCTGCTCGGCTTCTTCCGAGGTTTTCACCAGAATATGGCGGGCTTGAGCTTTCATGTGGCGGTACCTTGCAACGGGGGTGGCTATGTGAGGGGCCATGTGGGTGTCGGCGGGGGCGCGATTATGCCTCAACTCAGTTCGGTTGGCCGATCATCGTGCGAATCTTGTTGGCCAGCAGGTCGATTGAAAACGGTTTGGCCACCATGTCCATGCCTTCTTCGAGGAAACCCTGGCGCTCGGCGGCGATTTGCGCGTAACCGGTCATGAACAGCACTTTCAGTTCGGGACGGTGCTGGCGGGCGATTTCCGCCAGTTGCCGCCCATTCATGCCCGGCAACCCCACGTCGGTTACCAGCAGGTCCACCCGCAGGTCTGATTCCAGCACCGGCAGGGCGCCCTTGGCATCTTCGGCTTCATGGGCGCGATAACCGAGCTCCTTGAGCAGGTCCAGTACCAGCATGCGCACCGCGGCATCGTCTTCGACCAGCATCACGGTTTCGCCGGCAATCGCCGCCGGTGCGTCGCCGACGACAGGTGACAGGACGTTGTCCAGCTCGGTCGAATGCAGGCGCGGCAGGTACAAGCGTACGCTGGTGCCCCGTCCGGGCAGGCTGAACAGGCTGACGTGCCCCCCCGTTTGCTGGGCGAACCCGTAAATCATCGATAGGCCCAAGCCGGTGCCCTGGCCGATGGGCTTGGTGGTGAAGAATGGGTCGAAGGCCTTGGCCAGCACCAGGGGCGTCATGCCGGTGCCGTTGTCACTCACCGCAATCATCACATAGTCGCCGGCCTTGATCGGCTCCAGGATCGTGATGTCGCTGCCGTCGAGGTACACGTTGGCGGTTTCGATCTGTAACTCGCCGCCATTGGGCATGGCGTCACGGGCGTTGATCACCAGGTTGAGCAGGGCGTTTTCCAGCTGGCTGACATCAGTGCTGACTCGCCAGACGTTCTCGGCCAGTTGCAGTTTGAGTGTGATGTGGTCGCCCTTGGTACGACTGAACAGGTCTTCGAGCGAATGAATCAACTCGTTGGGGTTCAGCGGCTTGCGGTTGAGCGATTGGCGTCGGGAGAACGCCAGCAAGCGATGGGTAAGGGCGGCGGCGCGATTGGCCGAGGACACCGCCGCCTCGGTGAATCGGCCGATCTCGTTGACGCGTCCGTCGGCGATGTAGCGTTGCATCAGGTCGAGGCTGCCGATGATGCCGGTGAGCATGTTGTTGAAGTCATGGGCGATGCCGCCGGTAAGCTGACCGACGGCCTCCATTTTCTGGGCGTGGCGCAAGGCGTCCTCGGCACGCTCACGCTCGAACATCTCGTTTTGCAAACGTTCGTTGGCCTCGGCCAATTGCCGGGTGCGCGCGGCAACCCGTTCCTCAAGGGTTTCATTGAGGTTGCGCAGAGCTTCTTCGGTCTCTTTGCGTTCGGTCTCGTCGATCACGAAGATGTAGAAACCGTTCACCGCACCGTCCGGGCCATGGCGTGGCAGGTAATTCATCAAGGCCTGGCGCAGGCTCCCGTCGCGGTGTGGCGTGCTGATGCTGAAAGAGCAAGGCCGGCCGGACAGTGCCTCAGTGATGTACGGCGCGCGCAACGCATAGGCTTCCTCGCCAAGCACTTCAAGTATGGTTCGCCCGTAAAGCTCTTGCGGAGTCAGCCCGTACCAGTCGAGGTACGCCGCATTGTTCAGGCGAAAACGCTCTTCGCGATCGACATAGCTGATCAGTACCGGCATGGCGTTGATGATCAGTTGCAACTCGGTCTGGCTCTGGCGCAGGGCCTGCTCGGTGCGCTTGCGCTCGGTCAGGTCCAGGGCGGCACCGAGGAAGCGCATTGGTCGGCCGTGGTGATCCTTGTAGCAGCGGCCGCGGGCAAACACCCAGCGCATCTGGCCATCGGATTGCAGCAGGCGATACTCCTCGGCGTATTCGCTGCCATGGGTGATGCAGTGCTTGATGCTGCGGGCGATCAGGGCGCGGTCTTCGGGGTGTACGCCGTGCAGGTACTCGCTGATCGGCAACTGGCTGGCCATGTCCGGCTCGATGCCGTGCAGTTGGGCAAAATGCGCATCGGCGATGAAACGGTCTTCGCTGATGTCCCAGTCCCAGGTGCCGACCGCATCGGTGGCGGCAAGGGCCAGTTGCAGGCGCTCCTCGCTTTCGCGATGGGCCTTGAGGCTGGCCGCCGAACGCTGTTCGAGTTCGAGGGCGATGCGCCTACGCTCGTTGGTTTCGATGGCGGTGACCAGGATCCCGGCCACTTCGGCAGCTTCGTTGCGAATCGGGCTGTAGGTCAGGTCGAGCCAGAAGTCGGATTCGCGACCCTCACGTTGCAAGGTAAAACGCTGCTCGGTGTAGGTCCGTACCTGACCCTGCAGGACGGCGCTGTATATCGGATCGGTAAAGTTTTTCAACTCTGGCCAGATCAGGTGTGCCGGTTGGCCGAAAGCGTGCGGGTGTTTGTTTCCGGCGAGCAGGGCGAAGCCGTCGTTGTAGATCTGCGTCAGGTCAGGGCCCCACAGCAGCAACATCGGCATCGGTGAGTGAATCACGATGTCCACGGCGGTTCGCAGGCTCTGTGGCCAGGTGCTGGCCGCGCCCAGCGGGCTGTTTGCCCAGTCGATCCGGGCGATCAAGGCCTGGGCTTCGCTGGCGGTGGGTGTAGCGTTCATCTGGGAGTCCTGAGCCTGATTCGCTTTAGCTGGCGTCTATTCTTGCACAGGTGAAAGGCCCGGGTTGATTCGCAGGCGCGAGCGGTTCAGAACCCGCTATCGCGAGCGTGCTCGCTCCTACAGGTGACCTTGTTTCAATCCAGCAGTTCGGGCCTGTCTCGGTACTGCTCCAGCGCTTCGGGATTGGCCAGTGCATCGGTGTTCTTTACCTTCAGCCCATGCACCATATTGCGTACCGCCAGCTCGACGACCTTGCCGCTGATGGTCCGGGGAATGTCCGTCACCGCGACAATCTTCGCCGGTACATGACGCGGCGTGGTGTTGGTTCGAATGGTCTGGCGGATCTGCTGTTGCAGCGCCTCGTCCAGTTCGAGGCCCTCGCGCAAGCGTACGAACAGCACCACTCGTACATCATCCTGCCATTGCTGACCGATGGCCACGCTGTCGAGCACCTGTGGAATCTTTTCCACCTGGCGATAGATTTCCGCCGTACCGATGCGTACGCCGCCAGGGTTGAGCACGGCATCGGAGCGGCCATGGATCATCATCCCGCCATGGGGCAACTGTTCGGCATAGTCGCCCTGAGCCCAGACGCCGGGGAACAGGCTGAAATAGGATTTGCGCAGCTTGTCGCCATCGGGGTCGTTCCACAGACCGACAGGCATCGCCGGGAAGTGCCGGGTACAAACCAGCTCGCCCTTTTCGCCAATGACCGGTTGGCCTTCGTCATTCCACACTTCGACGGCCATGCCCAGGCTCTTGCCCATGATTTCGCCACGCCTGACCGATGTCATCGGGTTGCCGTTGACGAAGCACGAGACGATGTCGGTGCCACCGGACATCGAGGCCAGGCACACGTCGGCCTTGAAGTCGCGATAGACAAAGTCGTAACTCTGCGGTGACAGCGCCGAGCCGGTGCAGAGCAGCGTCTTGAGGCTGCTCAGGTCATGGCTCTCGCGTGGCTTGATACCGCTGCTTTCCAGGGTCGCGAGAAATTTCGGGCTGGTGCCGAAGACACTGATGCCCTCATCGTCGATCAGGTCGATCAGGCGCTGCGGGTCGGGCTGGAACGGCGAGCCGTCGTACAGCACCACCGCACTGCCCACCGCCAATGCCGATACCAGCCAGTTCCACATCATCCAGCCGCAGGTGGTGTAGTAGAACAGCCGTTCACCGGGTCCCAGATCGCCATGCAGGCCGTGCTCCTTGACGTGTTGCAGGAGTACGCCGCCAGTGCTGTGGATGATGCATTTGGGCACGCCGGTGGTGCCGCTGGAGTAGAGGATGTACAGCGGGTGGGCGAAGGGTACCGGGACGAAATCCGGTTCGCCGCCGGTTTCGTAGAAATCGTCCCACAGCGTCACGTTGGCCTGGGTGTGGAAGTCTACGATGTGTGCCCTAGGTCGCGCATACGGGACCACGATCAACTGCTGCAACGACGGCAGCCGTTCGAGGATTTCGTTGACCTTGGCGGTCTGGTCGATCGCCTTGCCGGCATAGTGATAACCGGCGCAAGTCACCAGCACTTTCGGCTCGATCTGGCCGAAACGGTCAACCACCCCTTGAGTGCCGAAGTCCGGCGAGGAACAAGACCACACAGCGCCAAGGCTGGTGGTGGCGAGCATGGCCACCAGGGTTTGCCAGGTGTTGGGCATGCACGCGGCGACCCGGTCGCCAACCCCGACACCGGCCGCTTTCAGGCTGTTTTGAAAGCCGGCGACATGTTCCGCGAGTTCGGCCCAGGTCAAATGTTCACGCTGACCGTTTTCGCCGATGGCTACCACGGCGATAGCATCATCGCGGCGCTGTAGCAGGTGTTCGGCAAAGTTCAGCGTTGCGCCGGGGAACCACTGGGCGCTGGGCATCTGCGGACCTTCGAGCAGCACTGCGTCGGGTTGTTCGTGGAAGCGGATGTCGAAAAAATCGACAATGGCCTGCCAGAAATCCGCGCGCTGATCGATGGACCATTGGTGCAGGGCCGGGTAGTCGTCGATCTTGAGGTGGTAGCGCTGGTTGATGAAGCGCCGGAAGGCCTCCATGCGGGTCTTGCCAATGCGCTTGGGGTCGGGTTGCCAGAGGATGTCGGACATGGTTTGCCTCTTCTTATGTCTTTAGATCCATTCGCGAGCATGCTCGCTCCTACAGGGGATCGCATTTCCTTGTGGGAGCGAGCTTGCTCGCGATGAACGATATTACTGCGCCAGCCACCCGCCATCGACATTCCATGCCGCACCACGCACCTGGCTGCCAGCTTCGCTGCACAGGAACAGCACCAGCTCACCCAGTTGCGGCGGCGTCACGAACTCCAGCGAAGGCTGCTTTTCAGCGAGCAGGTCCCGTTGAGCCTGCTGCGGATCAATGCCGCTGGCGGCGCGATCATCGATCTGTTTTTGCACCAGCGGCGTCAATACCCAGCCTGGGCAGATCGCATTGCAGGTGATCTGGGTGGTCGCGGTTTCCAGTGCGACCACTTTGGTCAAACCAATCACCCCGTGCTTGGCCGCGACATAGGCTGACTTGCCCACCGAACCGACCAGGCCATGCACCGAGGCAATGTTGATCACCCGACCCCAGCCCTTTGCGCGCATGCCTGGCAGGCTCAATCGGGTGCTGTGGAACACCGACGACAGGTTGATGGCAATGATCGAATCCCAGCGTTCCACCGGGAACTCATCCACCGCCGCCACATGTTGAATGCCGGCGTTGTTGACCAGAATGTCGATGCCGCCGAACTCGCGCTCGGCGTAGGCGATCATGTCGGCGATCTGTGCCGGATCGCTGACGTCGGCCGGGTGATGACCGACCTTGCCGCCGAACTGCTGCACCTCGGCGATGACCCTGGACGCATCGCCAAAGCCATTGAGGATCAGGTTGGCCCCGGCCTTGGCCAGGCTGAGGGCGATCCCCAGGCCGATGCCGCTGGTGGAGCCGGTGACCAGTGCGGTCTTGCCCGATAGAGTCGTCATGAATACCTCACACAATGCCAGTGGCGTAGAAGGTGCCGATCACCACGAAAACGGCCAGGGTCTTGATCAGCGTAATACAGAAAATGTCTTTATAGGCTTCGCGGTGGGTCAGCCCGGTCACCGCCAGCAGGGTAATCACCGCGCCGTTGTGCGGCAGGGTGTCCATGCCGCCGCTGGCCATGGCGGCGACCCGGTGCAGCACTTCCAGCGGAATGTTTGCTGCATGGGCGGCGCTGATGAACTGCTCGGACATCGCTGCCAGCGCGATGCTCATGCCGCCCGAAGCGGAGCCGGTGATGCCGGCCAGCAGGGTCACGGTAATCGCTTCGTTGACCAGTGGGTTGGGAATGCTCTTGAGCCAGTCGGCCAATACCAGAAAGCCGGGCAGCGATGCGATCACCGCGCCGAAACCGTATTCCGAGGCAGTGTTCATCGCTGCCAGCAGCGCACCGCTGACCGCGGTTTTGCTGCCTTCGGCGAGTTTGCTGCGAATCGCCTGGAAGCCAAACACCAGGACCATGAGGATGCCGACCAGCAGGGCCGCCTGTACCGCCCAGATCGCCGTGAGCTTGGCGATTTCGGTCGTCACCGGCGCGGCCATGCCCGGCAGCGCAAGGCTGTGGGTCTTGCCATACACCTGCGGAATCCAATGGGTGAACAGCAGGTTCATGATGCCCACCGCCAACAGGGGCGACAGCGCCAGCCAAGGGTTCGGCAGCTTGAGATCTGCGGCGGTTTCCGGTTCGTTGCGCAGGTCGGAGCCGTAACCTTCACCGGCGCGCAGTGCCTTGTTGCGCTGACGCTGGAGAAACAGCATGCCGGCGCAGAACACGAAGATCGTGCCGATCACCCCCAGCCACGGCGCCGCCCAAGCGGTGGTGTTGAAGAAGGTGCTGGGAATGATGTTCTGGATTTGTGGCGTACCGGGCAGGGCGTCCATGGTGAACGAGAACGCGCCCAGGGCAATGGTCGCCGGGATCAGGCGCTTGGGGATGTTGCTCTGGCGGAACATCTCGGCGGCAAACGGATAGACCGCGAACACCACCACGAACAGCGAGACACCACCGTAGGTCAGCAGGGCGCAGACCAGCACGATCACCAGCATCGCCTGGCGGGTGCCGAGCAGGCGAATCGCCGCTGCGACGATGGAGCGCGAGAAGCCGGACAGTTCGATCAACTTGCCGAACACCGCGCCAAGCAGGAACACCGGGAAATACAGCTTGATGAAGCCGACCATTTTTTCCATGAACACCCCGGTGAAAGCAGGGGCGACAGCAGACGGGTCGGTCAACAGGACCGCACCGAGGGCGGCGATCGGGGCAAAAAGGATAACGCTGTAGCCACGGTAGGCCGCCAGCATCAGCAGCGCGAGGGCTGCCAAGGCAATGATCACACTCATGGTGTGTCTCCTGGAGTTGTTATTTTTGTAGGGTGAAACGTTGCAGGAGAGGCGTTTAGCGAGTTTTGTGCCATCTTGTTAAGTTGTTGAAATATAAGGATATATTTCAATGTAGGGGAGATTTTCGGATGTTTTTGTCTTCGAATTGAGACTTGTGTGTGGAGTGCTGGCCTCTTCGCGGGCAAGCCCGCTCCCACAGTTGACCGAGTTGGTCAGTAGAACTGCATTTACTGTAGGAGCGAGCACGCTCGCGATTGTCTGTCCAGCAATGGAGATGCATGTCTCTTTATTGAGACTCCGCTATCCCCAGCGCCACCATCTTCTTGTACAACGTCGATCGACCAAGCCCCAACCGCGCCGCGGCATCGATCACCTTGCCCCCGCATTGCGCGAGGGTGGTTTCGATCAGTTGCCGGTCAAAGCGCTCCCGCGCCGCGCTGAAGGTCTCGTGGGCAATCGGTTCGATGGTCAAGGGTGTCACGCGCTCCACCGGGGTGAACGTACCAATCGCTGCGCGGATGTCCGCCACCGTCAGGCGCAAGTCGTCACTGAGCAGTGCCGCCCGTTCCAGCACATTGCGCAGTTCGCGGATGTTTCCCGGCCAGGCATGTTGCCCCAATAACTCCAGGGCTTCGTGGTGCAGTTCATGCTGGCTGCGCAGCTCTTCGAGAATGGCTTCAGTGAGTGCCGGCACGTCATCCAGGCGCTCGCGCAGCGGCGGTACCTGAATCGGCAAAACGTTGAGCCGGTAGTAAAGGTCGGCGCGGAATTCGCCGCGTTTGATCGCGGCTTCGAGGTCCGTAGAGGTCGCGGCGATTACCCGCACATCGCTCTGGATCACGTCGTTGGAGCCCACTGGCTCGAATTCTTTTTCCTGCAACACCCGCAACAATTTGCTTTGCAGGGGCAGCGGCATGTCGCCGATTTCATCGAGGAACAGCGTGCCGCCCTGGGCGATCTGCAGTTTACCGGCGCGGCCCTTGCGGTCGGCTCCGGTAAACGCGCCAGGGACGGTGCCGAAAAATTCGGCCTCCAGCAGCGATTCGGGAATCGCCGCGCTGTTGATGCTGACAAACGCCTTGTGCGCACGGGGCGAGGCATTGTGGATCGCCTGGGCCAGCAATTCCTTGCCGGTGCCGGTTTCGCCAAGCAACAGCACCGGTGATTCGGTACTCGCACTGCGCCGGGCGCGGCGTTTGACTTCCAGGCTGGCGGCGCTGGTGCCGATGAAATGGGCGAAGTTGTATTTGGTCTGTCGTGCCCGCAACAGCGAGCGGGTGGAGGCCAGTTCTTCCTGCATGCTCATGTAGCGCTTGAGCATCGGTGACAGGCTGCGCAATTCGTCGAACAGGGCGAAACCGATGGCACCGATCACCACGCCGGCGTCATCGTGAATCGGCAGGCGCATGACCACCAGCGGCTCTTTGGAGGTGTCTTGCATATCCAGCAGAATCGGCCGGCCGGTGCGCACCACTTCACGCAGCAGGCTGCCGGGGATCACGCTTTCGCAGGGCTTGCCAATTGCGACTTCAGCCGATGGCAGGCCGAAGCGCCGGGCATATCGCTCGTTCATCCAGACGATGTTGGCATCGCGGTCGACGATCACCGTGCCCTCGCTCGATTGCTCGATGATCTCGAACAAAGAGCGGATCGCCAGCAAACGAACGCGCTGGTAGTCCTTGAGGCTTTCGGTGGTGTTCATGGGGGTTGATCCTGATTGTGTTTTGCCTGTGCAGGCCCCTTCGCGAGCAGGCTCGCTCCCACAGTTGATCTGTGTCGTTCACAAACCTCCTGTGGGAGCGAGCCTGCTCGCGAAGGCCGCACCTCGGTCATGGATTATGCCTGCCCAAGCAACGCTGCCGCCAACAGCTCCTTGGTGTACGGGTGCTGCGGTGAATCGAACACCTCATGGCTGGCGCCGCGTTCCACTACCTTGCCATCCTTGATCACGATCATGTCGTGGGCCAGGGCGCGCACCACCGCCAGGTCATGGCTGATGAAAAGGTAGGTCAAGCCGTGTTTTTCCTGAAGCTGGCGGAGCAGGGCGACTACCTGTTTTTGTACCGTGCGGTCCAGCGCCGAAGTCGGTTCGTCGAGCAGGATCAGTGCCGGCTTCAACACCAGCGCCCGGGCAATGGCAATGCGCTGGCGCTGGCCACCGGAGAACTCGTGGGGATAGCGATCACGACTTTGCGGGTCGAGGCCCACTTCGCTCAGTGCCCGTATCACTTCGGCGTTGCACTCTTCAGTGCTCAACTGGCTGTGCACCTCCAGCCCTTCGCTGATGATCTGCGCCACCGACATCCGCGGGCTGAGGCTGCCGAAGGGGTCCTGGAACACGACCTGCATTTTCTTGCGCCAAGGCTGAAGCTGTTTCTGCGTCAGGCCGTCCAGCGACTGGCCTTGAAAGCGGATGCTGCCTTCGGAGTCGAGCAAGCGCAGGATGGCCTGGCCAAGGGTGGACTTGCCCGAACCCGATTCGCCAACAATGCCCAGGGTCTTGCCGCGCTGAATGTTCAGGCTGATGCCATTGACGGCGTGCAGCCAGGTCTTGCGCTGAAACAGGCCGCCACTGACGGGAAACCGTACCTGCAGGTTGTCCACCTCCAGTACGTTTTCGCGCTCGTCCCGGGGCAAGGCTTCGCCCTCGGGTTCGGCGTGCAGCAATACACAGCTGTAGGGGTGCCTGGGTTCGGTAAAAAGGATTTCGCAAGGCGCCTGCTCGACGATTTCCCCGGCCTTCATCACGCACACGCGCTGGGCGATGCTGCGCACCAGATTGAGGTCGTGGCTGATCAGCAGCAGCGACATGCCCAGCCGCTGTTGCAGGGATTTGAGCAATAGCAGGATCTTGCGCTGCACCGTCACATCCAGCGCGGTGGTCGGTTCGTCGGCGATCAGCAACTCCGGCTCGCAGGCCAGGGCCATGGCGATCATCACCCTCTGGCGTTGGCCGCCGGACAACTGGTGGGGGTAGGCCTTGAGCCGCTCCTCGGGTTTCTGGATGCCCACCAGGTGCAGCAATTCGAGGATGCGCGCTTGCGCCGCCTTGCCCGCCAGGCCCTTGTGCACCAGCAAGGTTTCACCGATCTGTTTTTCGATGGAGTGCAGCGGGTTCAGGGAGGTCATCGGCTCCTGGAAGATCATCGCGATGCGATTACCGCGCAATTGGCGCAACTTGCCGATATCCGCCCCCACCAGTTCCTGGCCTCGATAGCGAATGCTGCCCGTTGTCTCGGTATCGGTTGGCGGCAGCAATTGCAGGATCGAGTGCGCCGTCACCGACTTTCCCGAGCCCGACTCGCCCACCAGCGCCAGGCATTCGCCGGGGTGGATGTCCAGGCACAGATTGCGCACCGCTGTCTGGCCATTGAAGGCCACGCTGAGGTCACGGATTTCGATCAGGTTGGTCATATCAACATCCGCCTCAGGATCAAGATCGGGGATCAAAAGCGTCGCGCAACGCTTCGCCAATGAATACCAATAAAGAAAGAATCAGCGCCAGGGTGAAAAACGCTGTCAGGCCCAGCCACGGCGCTTGCAGGTTCTGCTTGCCCTGGTCGATCAGTTCGCCCAGAGAAGCGCTGCCCGCGGGCATGCCGAAACCGAGGAAATCCAGCGCCGTCAGGGTGGAAATCGCCCCGGTGAGAATGAAGGGCAAATAGCTCAAGGTCGCGTTCATGGCGTTGGGCAGGATGTGCCGCACGATGACTTTGCGGTCGGTCAGGCCCAGCGCGCGCGCGGCCTTGACGTATTCCAGGTTACGCCCGCGCAGGAACTCGGCACGCACCACATCCACCAGGGCCAGCCATGAAAACAGCGCCATGATCCCCAGCAGCCACCAGAAATTCGGCTCGACGAAGCCCGACAGGATGATCAGCAGGTACAGCACCGGCAATCCGGACCACACCTCCAGCAGGCGCTGGCCGAGCAAGTCCACCCAGCCGCCGTAATAGCCTTGCAGGGCTCCGGCGGCGATACCGATGAGGGCACTGACAAACGTCAGCATCAAGGCAAACAGGATCGACACCCGGGCGCCGAAGATCACCCGGGCCAGAACGTCCCGTGCCTGGTCGTCAGTGCCCAGCCAATTGACACTGGAGGGCGGACTGGGGGCGGGTTTGTTCAGGTCGTAGTTGGGCGTGTCGTCACTGAACGGGATCGGCGGAAACAGCAGCCAGCCACCGTCCTGCTTGATCAGCTTCTGCACATAGTCGCTGCGGTAGTCGGCCTGGAACGGCAGTTGCCCGCCGAACTCCTGTTCGGTATGACGCTTGAAAACCGGGAAGTACCACTGACCCTGATAGCTCACCATCAGCGGTTTGTCGTTGGCGATCAACTCACCGCCCAGGGTCATCAGGAACAGGCCGATAAACAGCCAGAGCGACCACCAGCCCCGGCGGTTTTTCTTGAAGCGCGCAAAGCGGCGACGCGCCAACGGCGAAAGCTTGAACATCAGGCGTTCCTCGCGGCGAAGTCGATACGCGGGTCGACCAGGGTGTAGCAGAGGTCGCCGACCAGTTTTATCAAAAGGCCAAACAGGGTGAAAATGAACAACGAGCCGAACACCACCGGATAGTCCCGGGATACCGCCGCTTCGTAGCTCATGCGGCCCAGGCCGTCGAGGGAGAAGATCACTTCGATCAGCAGCGAGCCGGCAAAAAACACGCTGATGAACGCCTGGGGAATGCCCGACACCACCAGCAGCATGGCATTGCGGAACACGTGCCCATAGAGCACCCTTCGTTCACTCAAACCCTTGGCCCGGGCAGTGACCACGTACTGGCGGGTGATTTCATTGAGGAATGAGTTCTTGGTCAGGATGGTCAGCGTGGCGAATCCGCCGATTACCAGCGCGGTCACCGGTAACACCAGATGCCAGAAGTAGTCGGCAACCTTGCCGAGGGTCGACAGCGAGTCGAAGTTGTCCGAGACCAGTCCGCGAACCGGGAACCAGTTCAGCGAAGTGCCACCGGCAAAGATCACGATCAGGAACATCGCAAACAGGAACGCGGGCATGGCATAACCGATGATGATCGCGGTGCTGCTCCAGATGTCGAAATGGCTGCCATGGTGCACCGCCTTGCGGATGCCCAGGGGAATCGACACCAGATAGGTGATCAGCGTCGCCCAGAGCCCGAGGGAAATGGTCACCGGCATTTTTTCCAGGATCAGGTCGGTGACGGTGGCGCCGCGGAAAAAACTCTTGCCGAAGTCCAGGCGGGCGTAGCTGGTGAGCATCAGCCAGAGGCGCTCGTGTGCCGGCTTGTCGAAACCGTACTGTTTTTCAATGTCCTTGATCAGTTGCGGATCGAGCCCGCGACTGGCCCTGGACTTGCCACTCACGGCTTCGCTGGTGCCGCCGCCAACCGTGGCGCCGCTAATGCCCTGCAAGTGCGCGATGGCCTGTTCGACCGGCCCGCCCGGTGCAGCCTGGACGATGACGAAGTTGACCAGAAGAATGATCACCAGCGTCGGAATGATCAGCAGCAGTCGCCGCAGTATGTAAGCCCACATCAGTGCGGCCCTCCGGGTTTGCTACGGCTGATACGCTCGGCCGTCATCTGTTGGTTGGTCAATGGCGTGGTGCTCATCTCCCACCAGCTCTCGATGGCTTCGTCATTGCTCGCCTGCACGTTCGGGATGCCGAAGCGGTTCCACCACACCGTCGAGGTGCCCGGCGGGTAATAGTTGGGAATCCAGTAGTAGTTCCATTGCAGGACCCGGTCCAGGGCATGGGCGTAATGCAGCATGTCGGCCTGGGTATTGGCGCGGATCAATCCGGTGATCAGGGTGTCCACTGCCGGGTTTTTCAACACCATGTAGTTGTTGGAGCCTGGATCGGTGGCCGCCGCCGAACCGAAGTAATTGAGCAGTTCGTTCCCTGGAGAAGTGGTGACCGGGTAGCCGGTGACGATCATGTCGTAGTCACGGCTCATCAGGCGATTGACGTACTGGGACGAGTCGATGCGGCGGATGTTGAGGTCGATGCCGATCTGTTTCAACGTGCGTTTATAGGGCAGCAGCAAGCGGTCCATGCCGTTTTGACTGACCAGGAAAGTGAAGCTCAACGGCTCACCTTCGGCATTGACCAGTTGGTCGCCATCGGGTTTCCAGCCGGCCTGCTCGAGCAGTTCCAGGGCTTGCAGTTGCTTGTCGCGGATCACGCCGCTGCCATCGGTCTTCGGCGCTTCGAACACTGTGGTGAAGACTTCGTCGGGAATCTGCCCGCGCAACGGTTCGAGAATTGCCAGTTCATCCCTGTCCGGCAATTGCCGGGCCGCGAGATCGGTATTGGAAAAAAAGCTCTGCTGGCGGATGTACATGTCACGCATCATCTGCCGGTTGCTCCACTCGAAGTCCCACAGCATCGCCAGCGCCTGGCGCACGCGGCGGTCCTGGAACATGGGTTTTTGCAGATTGAACACAAAACCCTGGGCGGATTGCGGTGCCTCGGTGGCGAGGTGGGCCTTTTGCAGGCGACCATCGCTCAGGGCCGGACTGTCGTAACCGATGGAATAGGCCGTGGCGGAAAATTCACGATTGTAGTCATAGGCGCCACCGCGCAGGACCTGGCGCGCCACGTCGGTATCGCCGAAGTACTCGATGCTGAAATGATCGAAGTTGTACAGGCCACGGCTGACCGGCAGATCCTTGCCCCACCAGTCGGGGTTGCGCTCGAAGGTGATGCTGCGCCCGGAATCGATCTTGCCGACTTTATAGGGACCGCTGCCCAAGGGCGCTTCATAGCCGCCGCCGCCAGCGAAATCGCGGCTCTTCCACCAGTGCTCGGGAAACACCGGCAGGGTCGCGATATCCAGGGGCAGGGTGCGGTTTTCGTTGTTCCTGAAATCAAAGCGCACGGTCAGTGGCGATTCCACTTCGACGCCTTTGACGTCGGCGAACTGGGTGCGGTAGCGCAGGCTGCCCTGGGTCATCAGCAGGTCGAAGGTGTAGCGTACGTCTTCGGCCGTTATGGGTGTGCCATCGGCAAAACGCGCCTTTGGGTTGAGGTAAAAGCGCAGGGACAGGCCGTCCTCGGGACGCTCCATCTTCTCTGCCACCAGACCGTAGACGGTGTACGGCTCGTCCAGTGAACGCTGGGCCAGCGGCGAATAGAGCAGGCCGTCGATCTGTGTGACGCCGATGCCTTTGTCGATGTAAGGCAAAACATGGTCGAACTGACCAATTTCGATCGCCGAGCGCCGCATCGTACCGCCCTTGGGCGCCAGCGGGTTGGTGTAGGCAAAATGACTGAAGCCGGCAGGGTACTTGGCCGGTTCGCCGTAAACGGTCAATGCATGCCGCGGTTCAGCATTCGCGCCGGTGGTGCCCATCAGCAGGGCCACGGCCGTGAACAACAAGGTAGGGAAAGCCAGTCGCATTGTCAGCCTTAGAGCCGGGTGGTCGTTAACGACAATTTGTACGCTAGCGGCGCGTCCCTCGCCAGCCGAATTACGCATCGCAAACACAACGGCCCACCAAAAGGCGGGCCGTTGTGAGAGTAGCGCAAGGGTCGATCAGTCCTGGCGGCTGGTCACTTCCAGCAGGTGGTAGCCGAACTGGGTCTTTACCGGACCCTGGACCACGTTGATCGGCGCGCTGAAGACCACGGTGTCGAATTCCTTGACCATCTGGCCCGGACCGAACGAACCCAGATCACCGCCCTGGCGGCTCGAAGGGCAGGTGGAGTTTGCCTTGGCAACTTCGGCGAAATCGGCGCCAGCCTCGATTTGGGCCTTGAGTTCGTTGCACTTGGCTTCCGAGGCAACAAGGATGTGACGGGCAGTGGCTTTAGCCATGGGAAAATACTCCTTCCAATATTCGATAAAGTGCAGAGCCTACCGGATTCAGTGCGCTATTTCTCCTCAAAGTTCCGTTCCACGCGAGCCTCCGGCAAGTGGCACCTCAAAGGCCGGCGATTCTCAAGCGCTCGGCATGCTGGACATAGAGTTCAATCGGGTCGACACCTGTGCGCAACTGGCCGGTCGGTTGGCCAATGGTGTCCAGATGATCCAGCTTGTAGTCGGAATGTATTACCGTGCCCAGATGGGAACTGAAGCGGCCGACCAACCCGTCGTTCTGCTCGCTTTCCGTGACGAAATAGCCAGAAAGCGCCTGACAGAAGGCGTGGAGCGGATCGAGTGTATTGCACCCTTTTTCGAGAACATTCGACTGCAGCACGCCGCTCCACGAGTAGTAGCGAACACCGTTGACCCGTTCACGCCCCTTGCCACCCCAGGTGCTGGGCAATCCTTGCGGGTATTTGTCATTGAATGTGCCTACGCTGTCGGTGGTCAGTGCATTGAGGGTCGCTATGGCGTTCTGTGGCTGGAATTGATTGTCGCTTAAAGTCGCGAGGAGGTCGGCGAAGAGGGTTATCACTGTCTCGCCAACCTGTTCCGGCAGGCTGCCCGGTGTCAATGCCTTGCGCAGGAAATCGGCCAGTTCCGAGCCATGGTTCGGTCCGCTGACGGAAGTCACCGACGCCACGTTTTTTGGCGCAATCGCTGCAGCATAGCGTGCGGTCAGTGCGCCTTGGCTATGGCCTATGAGGTTGACTTTGCGTGCACCGGTTCCTTCCAGTACCCGTTCGATCTGCGTGAGTAATTCGTCACCGCGAACCTCGTTGTCATGGGTGGCGGACAAGTAGGGAACGAATACCCTTGCTCCGGCGTTCCTCAGCGCCTGCCTGATGTCGTGAAAGAGCTCGAACTTGCCGATTCTCTTGAAGCCGAAAAGGCCGTGGACCAGCAATATCGGGAAACGAGTGCTTGCATTCCTTTGCATGTTCATACCTTTGCACCGAAGTTCGTTGGGACTGCATGGCGCTTCACTCTAAAACACTCGAGGTTGGCGTGATGTATGAAAAGTCCGTCGGAGCTTGCGGAAAGCGAAATAGAACGAGTGTGAATGCTAAAAAGTGGAAGAGGCTTTAGTCGGAATAGTTTGAGGAATTCACGGCGATCCGATTGCTGCAGAGCAAGGACCTACTTCGTATATATCGATTTTCCCAGTAAGCCGGAGTGAAAGGCCGACATCACGGCTGTAGCATCCGCTGTGCCTGGCCTATGCCATTGCGTCATTTTCAGCTGAGTGTAGGGGTTCCGATTTCCTTTTACCCTCCAGACTTCCCGGGAAGGCTGGAGGGTGGCCGGATAATGCCGGCTATTGGGCGTTGCCTTGCGCTCGCAGCCGATCTGCCGCTTCAAGCAACAGTTGTTCTGTTCCGACCCATCCGAGGCAGCCATCGGTCACTGATACACCGTATTGCAATGACGAACTCAACGGTTGGCAACCCTCGAACAAATGGCTCTCGATCATCATGCCGATCAGCGAGCGATCACCTTGCAGACGCTGTTCAAGTACATCGTTGAATACGGCTGGCTGGCGCAACGGGTCTTTGCCGCTGTTGGCGTGACTGCAATCGACCATGATGCGACCTGGAATCCTGAGCCTGGTCAGGTCGCTGTTCACTTGGGCGACGCTGGCGCTGTCGTAGTTCGGCCCGCGATGGCCGCCGCGCAATACCAGGTGAGTGTCCGCATTACCTGGGGTTTGAATGATCGCAGGATGTCCCTGGCTATCGACGCCGAAATGACGATGGGGGTGGGCCGCGGAACGCATGGCATCACTGGCGACAGCGACACCGCCGTCAGTCCCGTTCTTGAACCCTACAGGCATGCCCAGGCCGCTGGCCATTTCCCGATGGATTTGCGACTCCGTGGTCCGAGCGCCAATGGCCACCCAGCTCAACAGATCATCGAAGTAGCCGGCCGCCATCGGTTGCAGCAGTTCAGTGGCAACCGGCAAGCCCATGCGGAGCATTTCGCGCATCAGCTCGCGGGACAATGTCAGGCCGGCGGCCATGTCATCGCTGCCATCCAGATGCGGGTCGTAGGCCAGGCCTTTCCAGCCAACTGTAGTGCGGGGTTTTTCGACATAGGCGCGCATCACCAGCAACATTTCATCGCTGACGTCAGCGGCGAGGCGGGCAAGGTTGCCGGCGTATTCGAGGGCTGATTTCGGATCGTGTATCGAGCATGGACCGACGATGACCAGCAGACGGGAGTCTTCACCGTTGAGGATCGCGCGGACCGCCTGGCGGTGGGCGGCGACTTGCTGGGTCAGGGCGTTGCTGAGGGGCAATTGCTGTTTGAGTTGCAATGAGCTGGGCAGACGCAGGGTCAGCGCTTCATTGGCAGGGCTCAAGCTGGACAGCGGCAGTGCAGAGACGGACGAGTTCATATTCAAGGTTTCCTGGGCGGGTGGCGGGTTCATGCCCGCGCGCTCGGCCCTACTGGGGTGTTCGACAATTGGCCAAATTGGCTGCGTGTGTGTGCTTGCCACCTGTGGGTGACCGATCGGAGGCGGCAGGCTGTCCCGAGCGGAGGCTGGTAAATCGCCAGGCGGTAAAACTGTCGTAACGGTAATAAGTGGCGTAGTTCATGTTCTGAATCCTCTTGATGTCTGGCGTGTCGCTAAAATTGCAGGCGCTGAAAAAACAAAACCCCCGGTCGGGAGGCCGACCGGGGGTTGAGAAATCTCTGGTGGCGACCCGTTCAAAGTGGGCGCCGTGTGGGTATCAGGCGCGCCAGTGGCTAAACCAATACCCAAAATAAAAGCTGACCGGAGCACAACCGTCATTAGCCCGGACAGCCGCAACCGAGCGCAGGGCGCTGGCGGTATGAAGCTGCAAGAGGGCGTTCAACATGGTCTGTCTCCGATGGATGAGCCGAGCTTACTAGAGGGCGGCACGCAGATTCAATCAGAAAATGCTATCGGCCAACGATGCTGCTTACTATCGCTTGAGTGCCCTGAACGTTGTGACACTCCCCGGCCGGGATTGCTGAAACACGCTTGAAACAAGCCTTTCAAGATGAATTGAAACTTTTAATCTGACGCTTTCCGCTAGGTCTGCCAGATGCTTTTTGCTAAGGTGTCTGGCAACCCAATAAGACCATATCGCGAGGTGTCTGCTTGATTAGGGTGCTAGTAGTCGATGACCATGATCTCGTTCGTACAGGCATTACACGAATGCTGGCTGACATCGATGGCCTGCAAGTAGTCGGCCAGGCAGAGTCGGGTGAGGAATCCCTGCTCAAGGCGCGTGAGCTGAAACCCGATGTGGTGTTGATGGACGTCAAGATGCCAGGTATCGGTGGTCTTGAGGCCACTCGCAAGTTATTGCGCAGTCATCCGGATATCAAGGTCGTCGCGGTGACCGTGTGTGAAGAAGATCCGTTTCCTACACGGCTGTTGCAGGCTGGGGCTGCAGGCTACCTGACCAAGGGAGCGGGTTTGCCGGAAATGGTCCAGGCCATTCGCCTGGTGTTCGCCGGGCAGCGCTATATCAGTCCGCAAATTGCCCAGCAGCTGGCGATCAAGTCCTTCCAGCCCACCAACGACTCACCTTTCGATGCCTTGTCGGAGCGGGAAATCCAGATCGCGCTGATGATTGTTGGCTGCCAGAAAGTACAGATCATTTCCGATAAATTGTGCCTGTCCCCGAAAACCGTGAACACCTACCGTTACCGCATCTTCGAAAAACTTTCGATCAGCAGTGATGTCGAGTTGACTCTGTTGGCGGTTCGTCATGGCATGGTCGACGCCAGTCTCTGAAAATGACCGAAACCTTTGATCCGAGCGCCTTTCTGTCGACCGTTAGCGGGCGCCCCGGCGTGTACCGCATGTTCGACAGCGAAGCGCGTCTGCTTTACGTCGGCAAGGCGAAAAATCTCAAGAATCGCCTGTCGAGTTACTTTCGCAAGACCGGGCTGGCACCCAAGACCGCCGCGCTGGTAGCGCGTATCGCCCAGGTCGAAACGACGATCACGGCCAACGAAACCGAAGCCTTGCTGCTTGAGCAGACGCTGATCAAGGAATGGCGCCCGCCCTACAACATCCTGCTGCGCGACGATAAATCCTACCCCTACGTCTTTCTCTCCGACGGAGAGTTTCCGCGCCTGAGCATTCATCGCGGAGCGAAAAAGGCCAAGGGCAAGTATTTCGGGCCTTACCCGAGCGCCGGTGCGATTCGCGAAAGCCTGAGCCTGTTGCAAAAGACCTTTTTCGTTCGGCAATGCGAAGACAGTTATTACAAGAACCGCACCCGTCCCTGCCTGCAATACCAGATCAAACGCTGCAAGGCGCCCTGTGTCGGGCTGGTGGAGCCCCAGGTGTATGCCGAGGATGTGCGCCATTCGGTGATGTTTCTCGAGGGGCGCAGCAACGCGCTGACTGACGAGTTGTCCGCCGGGATGGAAGAGGCGGCGATCAATCTCGAGTTCGAACGAGCAGCCGAGTTGCGGGACCAGATTGCGCTGTTGCGTCGGGTTCAGGATCAACAGAGCATGGAAGGCGGGACCGGGGACGTCGATGTCATTGCCGCCTTCGTCAACCCGGGTGGTGCCTGTGTTCACCTGATCAGCGTGCGGGGCGGGCGGGTATTGGGAAGCAAGAATTTCTTCCCTCAGGTTGGTATTGAAGAAGACGTTTCTGAAGTCATGGCCGCATTTCTCGGCCAGTACTTCATCAGCAGTCCCGAGCGCGACCTGCCGAGCGAGCTGATCGTCAATGTGGTCCACGATGACTTTCCAACACTGATCGCCGCCATCGACGAGTTGCGCGGCCGTGAGTTGACCATCAGCTATCGCGTGCGTGGTACACGGGCGCGATGGCAGCAATTGGCGGTGACCAATGCCGAGCAGGCACTGAGTGCGCGCCTGGCGAATCGTCAGCACATTACGGCACGCTTCGATGCATTGGCCGAAGTGCTGAAACTGGACGAGCCCCCTCAACGACTTGAGTGCTACGACATCAGTCATTCCAGTGGGGAGGCGACGGTGGCGTCCTGTGTGGTGTTCGGCCCGGAAGGTCCGATCAAGTCCGATTACCGCCGGTACAACATCGAAGGCGTTACGGCCGGCGATGATTACGCGGCGATGCATCAGGCGTTGACCCGACGCTTCAGCAAACTGAAGGACGGGGAGGGCAAGCTGCCGGATATCCTGCTGGTGGACGGCGGTAAAGGCCAGTTGTCCATGGCTCGCGACGTGCTCGATGAACTGGCTGTGCCTGACCTGATTCTGTTGGGCGTGGCAAAAGGCGCGACGCGCAAGGCCGGTTTCGAAACCCTGTACCTGAACGACGCTGCACATGAATTCACGTTGCGCGGCGATTCCCCCGCGCTGCACCTGATCCAGCAGATTCGCGACGAGGCCCACCGATTTGCCATCACCGGGCACCGCGCCCGGCGTGGAAAAACCCGTCGGACGTCTACACTGGAAGGCGTCGCTGGCGTCGGCCCGACACGTCGGCGGGATTTGTTGAAACATTTTGGTGGATTGCAGGAGCTGTCTCGTGCAAGCATCGAAGAAATTGCCAAAGCCCCCGGGATCAGTAAAAAGCTCGCAGAGTTGATTTATGCAAATCTGCACAGCGAGTAGAATGCCCCCTCACCTCGTAGCCAGTTGTGCCGATGAATATCCCTAATCTGATTACCGTTCTACGCGTTCTGCTCATACCGATCTTCATTTTGCTGTTCTACCTGCCTTACCAATGGAGTTACCTGGCCTCCGCCTCGGTCTTCGCGTTCGCAGCCGCTACTGACTGGCTGGACGGGTACCTGGCCCGCCGTCTGGAGCAGAGCACACCGTTCGGGGCATTCCTCGATCCGGTTGCCGACAAGCTGATGGTTGCGGTTGCATTGGTACTGTTGGTGCAAGAACACGGCAACCTCTGGCTCACGCTGCCTGCTGCCGTGATCATCGGTCGTGAGATTGTCGTCTCGGCACTGCGCGAGTGGATGGCCGAACTGGGCGCTCGTGCCCACGTTGCCGTTTCGAACCTGGGCAAATGGAAAACCGCCGCGCAAATGCTGGCGCTGGTGATCCTGCTGGCCAACCCCAAGGACTTCAGCTTCTGGGTCTTGCTGGGTTATACGTTGCTGATGGTGTCGGCTGGCCTGACTTTGTGGTCGATGGTCCAGTACCTGCGGGCCGCCTGGCCACATCTGAAGACTGACGTTGAAAAGAAATAAAACTTTTTTGAATCAAAGGGTTGACGGGGCTTCTGGATTCTATAGAATGCGCCACACCAAGACGCGGGAATAGCTCAGTTGGTAGAGCACGACCTTGCCAAGGTCGGGGTCGCGAGTTCGAGTCTCGTTTCCCGCTCCAAGTTTGTACGCATTTGATGTCGCGCTACTAGATGTCAAATGTTTTGAGGCCGAGTAGCAAAATGGTTATGCAGCGGATTGCAAATCCGCCTACGCCGGTTCGATTCCGACCTCGGCCTCCACTAATAAACAAGCTCCGTAGATCCATGATTTACGGAGCTTTTTTATTTTCAGCAGCCTGCAAAATTCAGCCTTGAAAAGGCTATTTGCGAACTTGCTTCACCGGGGCGGGATGTATATATTTCCACCTCTGCTGCACAAGCGTCAGAACTGCCAGACCGTTGTTTGGCAAAAACTGGACGCTTCACCGCGCTACCGCCCGAATGGCGAAACTGGTAGACGCATGGGACTTAAAATCCCCCGCTCGTAAGGGCGTGCCGGTTCGATTCCGGCTTCGGGCACCATTTAAAATCAAGGGTTTGCGGGCGAAAGCTGATGCAAACCCTTGTTTGTTTTCGGTTCGCAATTTTAGATTTGGTTCGCAATTCACTTAGTTGGCGAGACTTTTTTGCCAATTCGGTTGCGGATGTACTGCTCGGTCATAACTACGGTCGTATGCCCAAGTTGATCTCTGGCCTGCAAGATGTCGCCGCTTGATTCCGCCTTGTCCGTACCGGCTTTGGCGCGTAAATCACGCATTTGAAACTCGGACTTCGCAACACCAGCCGCTTCCCTGGCCAAGTCAAATCTCCCTCGCAGCATTGCCACCGACATTGGTGTGCCATCCTCTGTAACGATCAGCCGCGTTGAGCGGACCTTATGTTCTGACTTTCGGGACATGATTCGATCAATCAAAACCTTAAGTTCTCCTGTGATCTCAATCCGCCGTTTGGCGTTTGTTTTCCCCTGCAGCACCCAGATTTGCCCATCGCGAACATCTCGTTCGTCCATTAAGCGTGTGTCTGTGACCCGCTGACCGGTGAGGTAGGCAAGATCCATTGCATCCTGAAGGCCGCTATCTGCCTTCTCATACACTCGTTTGTACAGCGCGTCCTCGATGTAGATGTCTCTACCTGTTTCCTTGTTGCCCTTAATCCCGGCACATGGGTTGGCCAGAGCCGTATATCCAACGTCCCTGGCGAAGTTCCAGATCGCGCTGAGCAGGGCCTTTTCGCGGTTAGCGCGAACCGGTGCGGCCTTGCGCCATGTCAGGTACTGGCGGACGTGCAGTGGCTGGATTGTTTCGAGGGGGGCTGGCGGATCATCGAAAAACGACATCAAGTTCTTAAGCTCCCTGATATTGTCCTTCTGTGTGGCCGGCTTTTTCGTTGGCACAACGTCGATCATGTATTTTTCGGCCACATACCTGAACGTGATCACTTTGGCGACTAAGGCAGTCGCTGTGCGTTCACGCTCAAGTTTGGCGTATTCCATGATCGCAAGGCCGTAATCGCTACCCAGTGCGATCTCTTTCCGGTCCTTTCCGCCTATCTCGTAGTAATAGAAAATCCGGCCGCTGGCTTTTTTCCGCTCTCGCAGACGGGCAATTGAGCCTGGTTTACTTGGTCGTCGTCCCATGTCAGCTAGCCTTGCGTGGTTTCCATTCTGGTTTTTCCGCTTCAAATATTCCGACCGCTGTTACGGCTATGGCGGTGACGCTTGGCCAGCCATTCACCTTGATGGTGTGCCTGACGCCGTTTTTCTTCAGGTTGAGGATTTGTCCTGCCTTGGTCCGCGCGCCCGTGAGCTCGCAAACCTCCTCGTGGGAAAGAAACTGGATGTTCATGGGCTGCTCCATGCCGTGTGTGGTGGCAGTGGGTGGGGGTGGGTCAGATGATGGCGGTTAGCGTTTGGCTACTATTGGTATGAGTGGTGGTGAGATACATGACAGGTCCACTTGGCGGCCGGATGATGTTCAACGCTTGGACAAACTTCTCGCACGACACCTCATCAGTGCCAGGGAGGATGGTGGTGCAGAACAGCTCTCGCTTATCCTCGTCCTCAAGCTGAGCGGAAAGCAGTAGAGCGATCTCATGCTCTTGGCAGATCGCGATGATCTTTTGGACCAGCGGGCTGATTTGTTCGTCGTACAGGTTTTCTTTGGTCATAAGGATTCCTCGCCCGACGTTTACCGGCAGGCTGGTAGGTGGATTGTGAAATCAGATGAGAGGCGTCAGGCGAGCTGAACGGGTGAGCTACGGTTTATTGGTTCACCTCGCCAGTTGCGTTACACGCACTCTCCCCTGAAGCGACTGGCGGGGTGGACCTTCACTTCAATGCCGTGGCTCCGCACCGGCGAGAGTTTGAGGCTGGGATGCAATATTTTGGTGCGTGAGTTAATGTCTAGTAGTTCACCCCGCTGGGGGGAGCGACGTTCGCATGCTGCTCCCTTCCCTCGGGCAACCGGCGGGGTGGGCTCTTTCTCTTCGCCGCAGTCTTCGCTGAGCGGGTTTTCTGATCTACTGCCATGGTCAGCCTCCTCAATTCTGTGGGCCGGTAGATCAAGCCATGTCTGTCGTCGGCGCTGGCGTACCTGGTTGCTGATGCTTCTCATGCTGCGCTCTGCTGATTCCAGACACCCACGGCGTCGAACATTCGTGCAGCCTGTTCTTCAGTCAGCGATATTTCGGCGGGAATGGCGATCCAGCCCGACGCGACTCGATGATTCGGATTGCTCTCGGCGGACAGGGCTTTGTAGGTGTCCTCGATCACGTCTTCGAGGTGCGCAGCCAGATAGTTGCCTTGAGGTGCGACTTCTATCGATTTGGTGTATCGGTGGCCGCGCTGGTCACGACACTGGACGCTGACATAGATCGTCCAGCGGTGAGCAATGTCGCAGACTGCTTCGGCCATGCGCTGTCCTGGCGGGATGCTCTTGCAGGTCTTCCTGTTGATCATCCCTTGACGCCCGCTGGGGTCGATGTGGACCACCGCGACGTGATTGGCGTTAAGCAGTGCTCGGCTCGTCCGCTCTATCCGCCTGTGCATGTTGTTGGACTTTCGCTTTTTCATAGCGCCACCGTAATCTGGCGATTGGCCTTGGCTTCAAACTGCATGGCAAGGTCGTGAGCGGCCTTGTAATCGTTACGGAAAGCATGAGTCTTACCGGTGGTGAGGTCTTTAATCTGATACATGCCGAAGCTTCCGCCAGCGATTTGGTAGCGCACCGGTTTGGCTGGGGCTCGTCGATCAATACGACTGTAGAACCCGGAGCGGGCGGCCTTTGTTCGTTGCAGCAATTCACCGACTTCTTCGGCGCGCTCTTGAAATGATGGATGCATGGTTATCCCTCGGAGTCGGTTAGGTGAATTCATCAGCACTCCGACCACTTGCTGCTGGCAATTGGTCAGGGGAGGGTGCTGATTGATAACAGGCAGGCGTAAAAAAGCCCGATCGGAACCGGGCCATTATTTGCCGCGCAAAGACCTGCTTAAGTGATCGCAGGTGCCGCCATCGCGGGCTTCGACGAACCCGCCTGAATGCGCTGCGTGATTTCTTCTCGATGTACCTGGACATCCTTTGGTGCGCTAGTTCCGATACGTACCTGTTTGCCGCTAACACCCAGCACTGTGATCGTGATGTTGTTGCCTATGTTGATGCTTTCGCCTTCTTTGCGAGTCAAAATCAGCATTGTCCATTTCCTTGTGTGTGTGGGTTACATCCCGATGCACCCTATCGCCAAGGTGCAGCAGTGATGCTGTCCGTTCTATTGCCGTCGGAGGGGCGGCGCGCATTGCTTGCCGGGTCATTCACACTGTTTCGGCGTTTCACCATCGAGCAGTCGCACAGATTGTTCCTGTCGTGGGCACGCTTTCGGGTCTGTCTGCTCGCCGGTCGCCGGTAGAGGCAATGCGTTCTGTTGTTTGTTGTGCTGACTGTTAAAGAGCGGCGGGAGACCCGCGTCGCGGTTTGTTTCGTGGCGACGACTCAAATATCTCCCTAGGAGCTAATTAAGTCAACTCCGTTGGAGATAATTATTCCGATGGCTATAAAAAAACCCGCATTCCGCGAGTTTTTATGGTGATCAGATATTGGCTAGCAGCCTCCAGGAGACTCGAACGGCGTCTCCTTCTTCTGGGCTCAACGTCACGTCTTCGGTATCGGCTATGTCCTCAAGGAGCCGCTTCCAATCTTGTGGGCATTCATCTGCGTTTTTACGAATGACAGCTGTCTTTCGTTTCTGGGCGGATGGGGTGCGGATGATTTTGTGGATGCGGAGACAGAGAAGCTCAAATGAGTCCGGCAACGTCGGTTTGTTTTGTGGTCTTGGCATAGCACTGCTCCATTCGTGTATGGATAAACAGTGATCGGTTTGCCTTGCTAACGCTAAATATTAATGATTAAAAACAATCATTTAATAAAAAGCCCACATTTGCGGGCTTAGGGGGGAAGGGGGGCGTCAAATTGATCGGATCAGATTTAGATCCTGCCCAGGACTTTACTGGGGGCAAGGATCGCTCCTACGTAATGAATATTCTCGATATCAGGCCGAGCGATCGTAAGACGTTCACCGTATGCCGTATTTATCGACATGAGGCTGACCTCTTCATCGGTCTCAAAGAGAAGTTCTTTGACCATGCTTTGGCCATCAGTCGTAGTGATCATTACATACTCACCTGGTACCAGGCGATGATTGGGCTCGCAGACTGCGATCCAGCCACTACGAATTGCCGGAGCCATTGAGTCACCCTTAAGCCGAAGTGCATAGGCGTCCTCATCCCTGGAATAGGTCTCAACCCAGCCAGCAGCCTGATCAAGGCTTGTCCAGTAGCCTTCGTGACCGAGTTGCGCCGTTCCAACAATATCGATTCGACGAGGAGCGCTGGTGATCGGCGGGCCTGGCTCGACGTTTGACTGCAATGATTCGACTGGTGGCACAGCATTGGCTGCAATCGCCAAATCGGAGATTTCTCTTGCGATCCGTGGGCTGAATCTCTCTACGGGAATGCCGAGCATTTTAGCTATCTCAGCTGCCATTTCCTTATTGAGGGCACGGTTACCGTTCAAGTGACTGCTAAGCGTGCCTTGGCTCATGCCTACGGAGAGTGCGATCTCTTCCTGAGTCAGCTTCTCGCCTTTAGGCGCGCGCGCGTTATAGGAAGCTAGCTCCGCTTTTAATGCGGCGCACTCCGTCTTTTCCCACTCAAGTAATGGTCGTCTGTCGTTTTTCATTTTCGAAGAGTATTCCCGGTGGAGATACTTATCCATCTCCTTTGGAGTTGATTAAAATAGCTCCATGGGAGATATTGTTGCTTCAGATACACCACCGGAGACCGGACAGTGCGTCAATTCACCCTCAGCCAGTTTGCTACCGAGAAGGGGCAGACCAAGGCCGGAATTTTTTTAGGCATGACCCAAAGTTCAATAAATAAAGCGCTGCAGGCAGGGAGGAACGTTTTAGTTACGGAACACGCAGATGGTTCTTTTACCGCTGAGGAGCTTAGGCCGTTCCCGGTTCAAAGCGCGAAAAGGTCGCGTCGCGGGTGCCGCCCATCTTATGAGCCTACTTTGAGCGCAGCGGCGCCGAGAGAAAACTAGACGATGAAATCGCCTGTGCTAGACACCCGTCGCAAAGCAGTCATTGCCTCTGCCAATGCATTCCCTGGCGGGCTTGCATACGCCTCTGACTTTCTTGGCGAAGAGAATCTCAAGCGCTTCAAAAACCGGATTTACGAATCGGCAGGCGTCAAGCCCCTCACCGACGATGAGGTCTGCACGCTTGAGACTGAAGCCAAAACCACATTCCTACCGGACTACATCTGCGCGATGTACGGGGGCGTATTTGTTCGCCTGCCTGACGTTGGTGATCTGGACAACGTAGACATGCACCAGCGCTCTTTGCGTACTTCCGTGAAACGCGGCCGGGTTGACCAGTTTCTTGCCCTGGCGTTGGAGGACGGTGAAATCACTGCAGCGGAAGCCACAGAGATTCTGGCCTTGCACGCAAAGCACTTGGCTGCCCGGCACGAAGAGGTGACCGCACTGATCGAGTTGCACAAATCGAAGCGCCCAACCCGACAGTCAAGCGGGAAGCGTTGATATGCAATTCACGATCGCTATCAACCAAGTGAAAGCGCTGGAGTGGGGGTTGAACTCCCAGCAGGCGCTGCTGTTTTCGTTTGTCTACGAGTGTCCTAGCTGGGCCAAACCCATCAAGACCGATAACGGAATTTTCTTTGCCTTGAGCAAAGCAAAGATCGTGGAGGAATTGCCCCTGCTCACCGACAAGCCAGATACCGCGTATCGACTTCTCAAGGGGCTCGAGACTGCTGGGCTGATCGAACTCTCCCACACGGCAAACATCAGTTTGTTTCGTTTGACCGAGAAGGCCAAAGAGTGGAATCGCAAACTGGACGGGTCGGAAAAATATCCGACCTCTGATGTGGTTGAGGGTCGGAAAAAAATCCGATCTACCTCGGAAAAATCTCCGAGCAAGGTCGGAAAAATATCCGAACAGGGTCGGAAAAAAATCCGAGGAGGATCGGAAAAATTTCCGACAAATCAGGGTACCAGTAATCAGGGTACCAATCAGGTAACCAGTCATCAGGAGAAGCAGGGCGCTAACGCGCCAGGCAAATCGCCAAAGTTCGACCCGCTGACCGCCAAGCCGGAAAACGTCAGCGTCGAGGTTTGGGCTGACTGGTGTCAGCACCGCAAGGAAATCCACAAACCCCTCACCGCCAAGAGCTGCGAACAACAAGCCAAGGCCTTGGCGAACCATCCGGCCCCCGATTCGGTGCTGGCCCTTTCGATCAGCAACGGATGGACGGGGATCTTCCCCGACAAAACGGCCCACCCCGCACATCCACTTCCAGCCAATCGCCACTCCGGCTTCGACACTCGCGATTACAAGGCCGGCACCAAGGAGAACGCCAATGGCACTTTCCGTCTCTAACTTCGGCGCTTACATGGACCGCAAATTCGGCGTCATCGGCCGTCAACCAGCGAACTGCTTGGATCATGGCGAGTATGAGGCGGTCATCCTCAAGGCCGGCGGTCTGTCTGGCTGCCCCCTCTGCGCCAGCAACAAACGTGACATGCAAGAGCTCGAGCGCAAGCGCAGTCAGTTTCGGATAGTTCAGCAATCAACCGCCCGGATTCCGAAGCGTTTCGCACAAAAGACCTTTGCCGATTTCGTCGTGTCGAATCCGGCCCAGCAGATTGCCCTCGATGCGTGCACCGACTACGTCGACAACTTTTCAAAGCATCGCCGTGAAGGTCGCTGCATGCTGCTGTTGGGGAAGGTCGGCACGGGCAAAACCCACCTGGCCATTGCCGCGGCCAATCACCTGATCAACGAATGCATGGTCAAGGCGGTTTACCGCACGGTGGGCACGCTCATCAGCGAGATCCGAGCGACGTTCAATGAGCGCTCAGGCGAGTCCGAGGCGCACATCTTGCGTGAGGTGATTGGCGCGGACCTGCTGGTGCTCGATGAAGTCGGCACGACCAAGCAGAGCGAGTTCGAGATGGCCACCCTATTCAGCATCATCAACGGTCGTTACGAGCAATGCCGTCCGACGATCATCGTCAGCAACCTGTCTCCCACCGAACTGAACGACGCCCTTGGGGCACGCTGTGTCGACCGCATCCGAGAAAACGGCTGCATTGGTGTGGCATTCGAGTGGGAATCTCAACGCGGTAAGGAGGGCTTCTGATGAACGCCGCCAAGCAACAAAACATGCTCGCTGGGCAATCGTCGCTCGCCCGCAAAGTGTTCCAAGTCGTGCCAATCCAGGAGCGTTGGAGTGCCCACGATATTTTCAATACGTTGATGGTTGCCGAAACCACGGGTGCCCAGTTCCCGGCGGTCCGTCGCGGCTTGGGCGAGTTGAAGGACGCAGGTCTGATTCGCGAACCCGTTAACGGCCACTTCCAACGCACCGCCATCACCATAACGCCCTCAAGAGAACAGATCATGTCGAAAGATACCAAGCCGGCCGTGGCTACCACCGTGAAACCTGAGGGTAGCGCTCTGGATACATTGGCGGTGCTCTCTGGCGAGGTAATCAGCTTCGCAGAGGAGTTCGGCCAGCGCTTGAAAAAGCTCGCCGCGCGTATTGAGGAAGTGGCGCTTTCGGTTGAGGCCGAGCGCGAGGTCAACGCTGAAGCACTCGACAAATTCAAGCTGCTGCAATCTCTGCTGAAGGGGGGCTAATGGGCAAGCGCATGGGGATCAGGCTGGAGATGCTCGATCGCCGCTTGGCTATACCAGATCCGGCAAACTATCGGTTTGCCGTGTTCTGTTGCTCGTTCAAGATGGACCTGGGCAGCACTCCCGATCACGCATTGGCGCTGTTCGTTGACCAGGCAATGGCCAAACGCTACGGCGCCTGGATGTGGCCTTCCACTTTTCAAGTCGTTGACTTGGAAAATCCTACCGGTGCCCGACAATGACGGCCCTGATCAAAACCCTTACGGTGAAGCTGTCGGACGCCGAGATCGAGCGCAACGCCAAGAAATTGCACGTCCGCGATCTGCGCGATGCCAGTCACCCAGCATTGCACTTTCGCTTTGCGAAAAATCGCTCCCGCGGTTCCTGGTACCTACTTAACAAGCGCACCTGGCACCGTATCGGCGGCTTCCCTGATTTGAGCACCAAACAAGTGGTCACGGCACTGCCGGCGCTGCGTCTGCGGGTGGCTGCCAATGAAGGTTCGACGCTGTCCAAGTGGGTCACCACCGGCGAGTTGTTGGAATGGTATGCCGAACGTATGGCCCGTGATCGCAGCCTGTCCAGCAAACGGAAGAGTACCTCTGCCTCGGCCATCAAGCGTCATTTGCTGCCGCGTCTGGGAGATCTACCTCTCAGCGACCTCAACAAAGTCACACTCGACGGCGAGCTGGTCTGGCCGTTGCAGGAAAGCTACTCCACTGGATATGTACAGTTGGTGTTCAAGCTTCTGGTCCAGGCGATGCGCCAAGCGTTCAAGCTCGGTTTTATCAGCAGTAACCCAATGGCCGGGATCAAGTTCAGCGACTTCAGCAAGGCTAAGGTCGGAGCTAAGCCGTCCCGGTTGAGGGGCGTTCAGTTGCAGCAGCTGCTGGAGCAATTGTGCCACGTCCTGTTGACCGCTCCGGCCGACGCCATGTTGGCGCTGATGATGCTTTGTCACGGCACGCGCATTGGCGAGACCCGGCAGACACGCTGGTCACATATCAGTTTGGCTGAGCGCGAGTGGTTCATCCCTGCCGAGAACACCAAGACTGGCGTCGAGCATCATCTGCCGCTGACGGACCAGATGCGCGGGATTCTGATCCGCTACCGCGAAAGTCAACTGATCAAAGGGTACGACGGTCAGTTTCTGTTCCCAGCGCGCAATGGCAAAACACTCAGTGAAGGGCAGGCCAGTGCGGTGTTCACCCGGTTGGGGCAGGGTGAGTGGACCAGTCACGACCTGCGCAAGTTGGCCCGTACCGGTTGGGCAGACCTCGGCGTTGACCACCTGATCGGTGAGTTGCTGATCAACCACGCGATGGGCCACAACGTGAAGGTGTACATCCAATCAGATGTGATGGGCCGCAAGCGCGATGCCCTAGAGCAGTGGCATGCGCATCTAGATACGAAGGGATTTGACCAGATTCATATGTTGACCGGTGTTAGATCCGGAGATTCCGGTAAAGCTCTGGAGGCCTTACAGAACAAGGCCTGCGATGCCTTTCAAGAAACAACCATAGGAGAGGATTTAAAACATGCAGAAAGGGCAGGGGCTTGGCTTTAAGAGACAGCGGATCGAGCTAGAGCCTTGCCCGACCTGTAAGGGCAAAGCGGTAGTGAAGGGGCTGTTTTATGAATTGATTTGTACTGCTTGCAACGGTTCAGGTTGGGTTATTCGGGGTAGCAGGTTGGTGCTTTCTTCGGACGAGTTGGTGACCCAATTGAGCTTCAAATTGCAGCAGGCTCAGCACGAAATTGAAGTGCTCCAGCAGGGGGTGTCGATACCTGGCCCGGCCGAGTACTACCAACAGAACAACCGTCGCGGTGCCGGCGGATCGAATTTCACCGGCGACTGATTGCTGTCGTTTTGATTGGGGGATCGCGTAATGATGAAACTGAATAGCGCACGCTTGGCGTGGCACGATGCCTTGTACACCCCATGGGATAGTCAAGGCGCACACGTAGAGCAGATCGGCCTGCTGGGTTGCTCGGTGCAGAAAACCGAGAAGTCCGTGAATAGCCGGCACGCTATGCACCAGGCGCTGTCGGCTCACATCCAGCACGCGATCTGCACATTGCCGGCCGGCCTCAAGGCTTTCGGCAACCATATGTACAGCCCTCTCGCCACGGACGATGACAAGGAAGAGGCTGAAGAGGCCCTATTTATGGCTGCGTACGTCATGGGGCCGAAGATGATGACGAAGAAGTTCATCAAGGCGCGCTACGTCGCTTCGACGGTGTTGTTCCGGTACCGCCGCATACACCAGGGTGGACAGAGCGAAGGCATCGACCCGCTGCCAACCTCGGAGGCTTTCCGTGGTTGGATTTTCGCTGAGCACGGCGTGAAGCTTCCGTCTGAGAACTGGGGTCGGGAATGGGAGGGGTTCGTCGCACAGTGTTTCGATGCGTGCAACGATTTGGACAAGCAGGCGTTGGTGCCGGTTTCTCGATGCATCACCGTGATGAAAGAGGCGGCGTGAATGTTAAGCCTGGGTGCGCCAAATACGTATTGACCAAATGTTCGGCTGAAGGTATTGTTTCACCACATTTAGAGTTTCGCCTTTGGCGAACTTGACCGAAATTTTAGAAGCCCCGCCAGAGAAATCTGCCGGGGCTTTGTCGGCTTTGGCTACGGAGAAAGTTATGTCCAGAGCACAACGCCGACACGATACACGGCGCATTAAGTCTCGCTTTTATGCAAAGCAGCGTGCTTTTGAATGCTGGTCAACCAGCGAGAAAAACGCCGGGCTTTTTGCCAACCATGGGAAGGTCTGTTCCTGCTGGATGTGTGGCAATCCCAGAAAGTTGGGTTTGCTCACGATGCAGGAGCTACGAGCTGATCCCCCTATTCAAGAGTGAAGATGGCGGGCTACGCACCTTGCACCATTATTGCTTGCAGGGTGGCGCAAAGCAGGATCAACGATGCAGTGAAAAGCTACAGGCGGCGCAATGAGGGGCGACAAGCCATTTCACCAAACGTCTCTAAACCAGCCCCTGGCTACCATCACTGCCATCCTTAGGTTGTGCTGATCTTGATTGCACCTAGCTTCCAGTGTTTCCGCTGAAACCGGTGGCCGTACTTTCGGATCGGGTTTCCGTTGTCCGCTGATTAAGCCTTCTTGGTAGGTTGGGGCAAATGTAGAACTGGCCTCTGAAAGCAATCGGATAGACTTTGAATAGTCTGCTTCAAGGTCGTCAGGGAGAGTGCCGCACTCTACTTTGGCCATTCCATAAATCAACCCCCACATGAAGCCAGTTTTGTCTGGGGGGAAATCTTCGCTCGCGCCCGAAAGATTGGTAAGAACGGTCAGCATAACTGCTGATAAAAGTCGTCCATGCATTGCTGTTTGGCTCTTTCGATAAAGTTGAAAACTGGATTTATACATTGCGCATGTTAACTGCGCACCTATTCAGAGCCTCGCCAACGTGCGGGGCTTTTTCGTTTTCGGCTCCGCCACACCCATCGCTCCGAGCTGGGAGTGCTGCGGGAGCCGGACCTATACCGCTCCCCGCGAGGGAGGAAACCGAGATGCGGAACATGCCCGATAAACCAGATACTTGGCTACTTGTGCTCGCTTGGCTGAGTCAGCATTCCCCAACGATCTATGCCGGTGCGTTGTCGGCCATCGTCGGTGCGTTGCGCATCATCTACGGCGGCGGTACTCGGCGTCAGGCTTTGCTTGAGGCGTCGCTCTGCACCCTGATAACCATTGGTTTGATTCCGCTGCTGGAGTACTTCGGTTTACCGCAGAACTTCGCCACGGCGGCCGGGGTGTTCATCGGTTTTCTTGGCGTGAAGAAGATTGCCGATCTGGCTGATCGGTTCGCCGACTTCAAATTTCCTAAATCGGATTCGGCGCCATGAAGCGCCGCTCCTGGATGCTGCCTCTTGTGCTCCTGCTGGCCTATGCCACCACGGGCTTTATCCATTGTGGTGAATCGCGTGCATGCCAGCCGCTTGCCGCTCAATCATTCGATCGTGAGACTTAGAGAATGGCTTACACCCAATACGAAACCGTCGTCGCCAATACTCCCGATGAGTTGACGGCCAAGCTGACACAAGCCATTGCCGATGGCTGGCAGCCTTACGGAAGTCCTGTCTCCATCACTGAAGGCTTTCAAGTGCTTCAGGCTGTGGTGAAGGGATCGAGCAATGTCGGTGGTACTCCAGGCGATATCACCTCGGACAGCATTACGGACGCCTCGGATGTCGGTAAGGCCGTGCTGGTGAGTGTCGATGCTGCCGCTGCCCGTGCAGCTACAGGCAGTGGAACTTCGGACTTCTCCGGTAGCTACAACGATCTGACTGATCTGCCTGCCATTCCCGTCGAAGGTGATGCCGCGATGCTGGAAGCCGGCACCGACGTTATCGCGCATACCTGGTCAGCCAAACTGATTCATGACGAGATTGCCCGCCAGATTGCTGCGATATCTGCATAAGATTTGGTTGTGGCATCTCCCGATCTTTCCTTCGGGAAATGCATGTTGCGAGTTAGTCAGAAATCTCTATTTCGTGAACGGTCACATTGCGTCTGGCTGCGTAATAACCACGAGCTTCCATTGCTATGAGCACCTCGTATGTGTGGAGGCCTGTAGGTAAGTTTTCGACGTCGGTATCAATGCGACGCCAATGATTCAGATCATTCAGAAACTCAGCATCTGCGGCCGTGATCTTCGTAATGTCTTTATCGTGTTTAACGATCAGATATTTTTCATGCGATTGATCACGGTAGATGTCTACTAGCATTTCCTTGCCCTCGTCGTGAAGGTATCTGGGCGAAACCTTCTAATAGGTCTTGGTATCACGGGGGATTCGATTTTTATATCCAGTTTATGCGTCTAGGACGGGCAATTTATGCATGCCGGTAGACAGGGGACGCGGGTTCAATACGCCAAAACTCCAGCCAATGAGGTGCCAAACCTCAGCCGCTGCCTTTGCCAATATTCTCTGGGCTCACCTATACGGTGGGCCTTTTTTGTCTCAATGAGGTGAGTCAATGAGCAAATCCACGTTCGCTGTATACCTTCCTGATCGTTATGCCCCAGTTTGCATTGAAGCTGACAGCTTTGTGTATTACGGGGGGGAGTTGGTCTTGCACAAAGACGAGCAAATGGTCGGCCGTAGTTCTGACCGTGGCTTTTTGGTTCGTTCTGATCTGGTGCGAGAACACACCCTGAGCGATGGTCTGATGCCGGGTCAGCCAGCAGAGTTGTTCGCTCCCGCTGAAGCTGCAAACCTCAAACTCAGTTCAGCTGTCTGGCCCTTTGCAGCCGGACTGGCGCTTGGGCTCCTGCTGGGCATTGGAACTGCGGTCGCTTTGCTGGCGCGGCTGTGAAGCGACGCCATTTGGCAGTGGCCGGGGACCCTGGAAACTTCCAAGGAACACGGGGCATAAGACTCGCGCAAAAGCGCTAGCGGCAGGGTTTGAAAGTTAGTTGACACAGGTTGACAGGTTGACAACGAATGCTTGATTTCGAGCAGTCAACATTTGGGGTTATCCCCCCCATCATTTTTCATCACAGGCCCGCTACGCCTGGTCGCGGCGCCTGATCGGCTCTGTTCAGACCGTCCCAATAAAGCTCCCGGATAAACGCTCGGAAAGCCTGTCAACTAAGTTGACAGGGTTGACGCGCTGACTGGAATTAAACAGGTGAGGGTGTATGACTTTGTTAACTCGCAAGGAATACGGCGAACTGAAGGGCTGGTCGAGGCAGCACATCAGTAAATTGGTCCAAAATGAACGGCTGGTTTTGAACGACACCGGGTTGATTGACGTGGACGCCAGCGATCAGCTCCTGGCGATGACGAGCGATCCGAGTAAAGCCGGCGTCGTTGCTCGACACCAGCAGCTGCGACTTCAGCGCGACGCCCCCAACGCAGGCGAAGAGAGTGCGGCGCTACAGGTCGAACTGGCCCCGGATTTTCAGAAGGCCCGCGCGATGCGGGAACACTATTTGGCTTTGCAAGAGCAGACCAACTTTCATACCCAGCAGGGTGCACTCGTCGAGCGAAAGGCGGTCGAAAATGCGGCCTACAGTGCTGGCCGCCTGGTGCGGGATCAGTTGCTGGGATTACCGCCGCGCCTGGCCCCGGAAATGGCAGGAATGACCGACCCCTGGCAAATCGAGAGGCTCCTGACGGCGGCCATTCGGCAAGCACTGGAAGACGCGGAACGAGTGTCTATGGCGGATCTAGAGCACGCCATCACCCCGAGCTAAACCTATGCCCTCAGAGATCCCGAACGGTGCGGTGGTGTACCGCGAGGCGCATTTCCGTGGGCTTCAACCGGACCCGGATCTCTGGATCGATCAGTGGGCCGACGAGTACATGCGTATCCCACGCGATGCCGGCGCCGCCGAACCCGGCCAGTACCGCACGGCACGTACCCCGTATGCCCGCGAACCGATGCGTTGCCTGTCACCGGCTCACCCGTGCAAACGTGTGGTGACCATGGTCGCCTCGCAGTTGATGAAGACCCAGATTGCCTTGAACTGGATCGGCGGCCTGATCCATATGGCGCCGTCGAACATCTTGACCTTGCTGCCCAGCCTCGGTCTGGCCAAGCGGGTGTCGTCGCGCATCGGCAAGACCATCAAGGCGACGCCGGAATTACGCGAGCGAGTGGCAGCCACCCGTTCGCGCGATGCGCGCAACACCATGGACACCAAAGAGTTCGAAGGTGGTTCGCTGTATGTCACCACCGCCGGTTCGGCAGCGAACCTGTCGGAGTTATCGGCCCGATACATCTATGGCGATGAAGTCGATCGCTGGGTGGTGGACGTTGGCGAGGAGGGCGACCCGATTGAGCTGGCTGAAACCCGGGGCAGCACCTTTGGCCGTAACGCCAAGTTCTACTTTTCCAGCTCGCCAACGATCCGGGGCGCTTCGCGCATTGCCGATCTGTTCGAGACCAGCGACCAGCGCTTTTACTACGTGCCATGTCCGAATTGCGGGCACATGCAAGTCCTGGAATGGGAGCGCCTGCTTTACTCGACGGATTATCAGCGGGTGCACTACGAGTGTGCCGGGCCTGACTGTGACGTGCTGATCGAGGAACACCACAAGGGCGAGATGTTGGCCAAGGGCGAGTGGCGTGCCCATGCCCAGGGCGACGGCGAAACCGTGGGTTTCAACCTCAATGCCCTGTATTCGCCACCGGGCTGGACCGGTTGGGCCGCATTGGCCAAGCAGTTCGAGAAGGCCAAACTGGCCATGTCGCGCGGTGACTTGGAACCCATGCAGGTGTTCTACAACACCCGTCTGGCCAAGGTCTGGGACAGTGCCCAGGAGCAAACCAAAGCCGATGTCCTGATGGCGCGGGCCCGTTTGGAAACTTATGGGCTGGGTTCCATGCCGTCCGCCGTGTTGATGCTCACGGCCTCGGTCGACGTACAAGCCAACCGGCTGGAGTTTATGGTGGTCGGGTGGGGCGCCGGCATGGAGCGCTGGATCATCGACTATCAGGTGATCTGGGGCGACCCCTCCGACGACCGCACCTGGTCGGTGCTCGATGACAAACTCAAGGCGCGTTACCCGCATCCGTGTGGCGCGGAACTGACGATCCGGGCGGCCGGCATCGACTCCGGCGGCAACCACACCGACGAGGTGTACCAGTTCTGCCGGCTGCGGCGCTGGCGCAACATCTTTGCGGTCAAGGGCGCGAGCAAGCCGGGTCGTCCGGTGATCGCCCAGCGACCATCGATGATGGATGTCACCTGGAAAGGCCTGACTGAACGCAAGGGCGTCGAGCTCTGGTTCGTCGGTACCGACACCGCCAAGGACTGGATCTATAACCGTTATCCGGTGGAGGACGGTCCGGGTGCGCTGCACTTTGCCAACGACCTGCCAGATGATTTTTTCGCTCAGTGCGTCGCCGAGCGCAAGGTGACTCGCTACGTCAAAGGCTACAAAAAAATCGAGTGGGTCAAGGGCAAGGCTGAGCGCAACGAAGCCCTCGACTTGATGGTGTACAGCCTGGCGATGGCGCATTACCTGGGGTTGAACCGCTACAAGGAGCACGACTGGGAGCGGGTGAGAAATGCCCTGTTTCAGGCAACGCCTTCGGGCGAAAAAGCCGTGTCGGCCGAGCGTATCAGCAACCCCGCGACACCCCAGCAGCAAGTGGCTGATCCCGTACCACCACCGGCCAAGCCGGCAGCAGCACCGCTGCCAATTGCACGGCCCCCGCAGCGTCGAAGTTCCAGCAGCGGCTACCTCAAAAAACGACGCTGAGTGAAAACGCGCAGCTGCTATCCACGTTGTCTTTTTACTTTAGAGCGATCCCCATGGCCTTTACCCAACAGCAACTCGATGCGGTCGAGAAGGCAATCGCGCGCGGCGAAAAGATCGTGCGCTACGCCGATCGCAACGTCGAGTACCGCGACATCGACGAATTGCTCAGGGCACGCGACGAAATTCGTAGCTCGCTGATCGCGGCAGCCGGTCCGCGGTCGCGCATCGTGCGGCTTTACCATGGAGGCAAGGGATTGTAATGGCGCATCCATTTCCTACCCTGGGTCGCGGCGGCTTCTTGATTCCGTCGAACATCAAGGCCAGTTATGAAGGGGCTGCCGAAGGGCGCCGCTCTGCCAGCTGGGATGCGCCCGACGCCGGTTTCAACAGCATTGCCATCCCGGCATTGCGCAACCTGCGTTCGCGCTCCCGGGCGGCGGTGCGTAACGACCCGTACGCCTTCAACATCATCGACAAACGGGTCAGCAACCTGATCGGTACCGGCATCACGCCGCGGCCGAAAACCCAGGACGACGAGCTCCGGCATCTGCTTCAGGAGCTTTGGTCCGATTGGGTCGAAGAATCCGACGCCGATGGTCTGACCGACTTTTATGGGCAGCAGGCCCTGATCGCCCGAACGGTAGAAACGGCCGGCGAATGTTTTGTCCGCCTGCGCCCGCGCAGCCTCGATGAGGGGTTGGTGGTGCCGCTGCAACTCCAGGTACTGGCGCCGGAGTTCGTGCCGCACGACAAGTTCGAAACGGCCCGTAACGGCAACATCATCCGCGCCGGCATCGAGTTCAGTCCGGACAGCCGTCGGGTCGCCTACTGGATGTACCGCTCGCACCCCGGCGATGCCTCCTCCTTGAACAGTGGCTACAACCAGCTGGTACGCGTCCCGGCCAGTCAGGTGCTGCACATTTTTGAACCGGTCGAGCCGGGGCAGTTGCGCGGTCTGCCGCGATTGTCGCCGGTGCTCAAGCGCCTGCGCAGCCTGGACAACTACGACGATGCGGTGTTGTTCCGCCAGGAGGTGGCCAACCTGTTCGCCGGCTTCATCAAGAAGCCGTCTCCGGATGACATCCAGACCCCGGTGGATCCGGTGACCGGTGCGCCGCTGAACCTCGCCTCGGATGGTTTCACGCCCATGGTCGCGTTGGAACCCGGGACCATGCAGGAGTTGTTGCCGGGCGAGGAGGTCGAGTTTTCCACGCCGCCGGATGCCGGCAACAACTATCCCGACTTTATGCGTCAGCAATTGATGGCCGCGGCGGCCGGCGCCGGGATGCCGTACGAGATCCTCACCGGCGACATGCGCGAAGTGAATGACCGCGCGTTGCGGGTGGTGCTCACCGAGTTCCGGCGTCGATTGGAGCAGCTGCAATTCGGTGTGTATGTGCACCAGTTGTGCCGCCCGGTACGGGCCGCGTGGATGGACATGGCGGTGCTCAGTGGCTCCGTGCTGTTGCCGGACTATGCCCAGCGGCGCCGCGAGTACCTGCGTACGCGCTGGGTGCCACAAGGCTGGGCCTATATCCATCCGGTTCAGGATGTTCAGTCACGCACGATGGAAGTTAACGCCGGCTTTGCCTCGCGTAGCGAAATGGTCCTGCGTACTGGCTATGACGCGGAAACGGTGGACGAAGAAAACGCCGCCGATGCCGAGCGGGCTCGGGGCAAAGGTCTTAATTACAGCACGCTCGTCGAACTGCTTCAGGCGCTCGACGACAAGGAGCAAGCATGAGCAAGAACACGCCTCCGCGCATTTACAACAAGGCCGGCCAGCAGGTGCCGGTGCAGGACAAAAGCTGGTACGCCGTACACGCCAGCGGCGAAGCCGCCGAGCGGGTGATCGAAGTCTTTGTGTATGGCGAGATCGGCACCTGGGGCATTACCGCCAGTCAGTTCATGCAGGATCTGCGCGCCGTCGATGACGGCGTGTCGCCGGTGATCGCGGCATTCAACAGCATCGGTGGTGACCTGTTCGACGGATTGGCCATGCACAACACCTTGTCGCGGCTGGGCGAACGGTGCACGGCACGTGTCGATGCCTTGGCGGCGAGCGCGGCCAGTGTTGCCGTGTGCGGTGCCCACAAGGTGGTGATCGCCTCCAATGCGATGTTGATGATCCACAACCCGTGGACCTATGCGGCCGGCGATGCCGACAGCTTTCGCAAGGTGGCCGATGTCCTCGACCAAACCATGGAGGCGATCATCGCGGCCTATAAGGCCAAGGCACCCACCATCGATGAGGCAGAGTTGCGCGATATGGTGGCCGCGGAAACCTGGCTGACCGCCAGTGAAGCGGTGGCTCTGGGGCTGGCCGATGAAGTGGGTGACGGCGTTCAGGTCAAAGCCTGTCTGGGCCAGGGCGGGGTGATGCAGCGTTACCAGCACACCCCAGCTGAATTGCTGGCGCAGCTGGATGAGCCCGCCGAACCGGAGCCAGAACCGAAGCTTGACGATGCGCCTATTCCGCCTGTGGTGGATGCCGCCCAGTTGGCACTCCAGATCACTCAGGGTTGTACCCAGGCGGGAATCAGTAACCTGATCGAGCCGCTGATTCAGTCCACCGCGCTCAAGGATGCCGCCACCGTCCAGGCGGCACTCACTCGCGTCAAGGCGGTGAATGATCTTTGTGTGGCGGCACGCCTGCCTGAGCTCTGCGCCGAGTTTGTGGCGGCCGGGCTTGATGAATCCTCGGTGCGCGCACGGTTGTTCGACAAGATCGTCAGCAGCGGCAACGGTTTTGAAATCGACAACAGCGTGCCCCTCAACGATGACCCAGCACCGAAGGTGCAGGCGAAACAACCAAATCCATCTTCGATCTGGGCAGCCCGTCAGGCCGCCCATGCGGGGCAATCCAACAGTGCCAAAGGAGCACGCGCATGACCGTAAAGTACGAAACGCTACACGCTGGCGAGTTTCTGCTCTCCGAAGGGGCCGGGAATATCTCTCGTGAATCCATTCTGGTGGCCGCCGGTGCCGCACTGAATGCCGGCCAGGTGCTGGGGCTGGTCACGGCGACCAATGAGTTTGCGCCCTACGATCCCGCCGCCACCGACGGTACCGAAGTGGCGGCCTGCATCCTCTACGGGCCGCTGGGCGAATCGACCGAAGAGCGTCGTGCCAGTGCCGTGGTGCGGCTGGCCGAGGTCAGCGAGGTGCATTTGACGGGTTTCGACGCTGACGCGGAAGCCGCCTTGGCGGCTCAATTTGTGATTGCCCGCTAAGTCCAGCCCCCCTTTATCCCAACCCCGCCTTGTGCGGGGTTTTGCTTTTCTGGAGAGTCCCTTCATGGCCGACATTGGCATTTTTAACGACGATGTTTTTTCCGTGTCTTCGCTGACCGCGGCGATCAACGAGCAGGAGTACCTGCCGGGTCGCATCAGCAGCCTGGGCTTGTTTCGCGAGGAAGGCATCAGCACCCTGACCGTGCAGATCGAAAAGGACGGCAACACCCTGGCCCTGGTGCCGGCAGGTGAGCGCGGTACCTCAGGTCTGGTCGTGGGTGCCAGCAAGCGGCAAATGATCCCGTTCAACACCGTGCACCTGCCGCAGCGTTTCACCATCAAGGCCGACGAGATTCAGGGCATTCGTGCCTTTGGTACGACGACCGAACTGCAGGCCGTGCAGGGCGTGGTCAACACGCGCCTGAGCAAAGCCAAGCGCCAACTCGACGCCACCCATGAATTTCAACGCATGGGCGCGCTGAACGGCCTGGTGCTGGATGCGGACGGCTCGACGGTCCTGCTGAACATTTATCAGGCGTTTGGTGTGCAACAACAAAGGCTGTCCATGGGCCTGAACGACTCGGCCACCAAAATCCGGGTCAAGTGCGCCGAAGCGCTGGACATGCAGGACGATGAACTGGGTAGCGTCACCAGCTCGGGCGCGCGGGCTTTCTGTGGCAAGAACTTCTGGAACAAGCTGATCACGCACAAATCGGTTGAGGAAACCTACCTCAATACGATCCAGGCCGCGGAATTGCGTGGTGATGCGCGGGACAGCTTCGAGCTGGGCGGCATCGTCTGGGAGCGCTACCGCGGGCGCATCGCTGGCGTGTCGTTTATTCATGACGATACAGCACTGTTGATTCCCGAAGGCGTGCCGGATCTGTACATCTCCTGCTTTGCTCCGGCGGACTACATGGAAACGGCAAACACCCAAGGCCTGCCGTATTACAGCAAGATGGAGCCATTGCCGTTCAACAAGGGCATGGCCGGTGAAGCGCAGTCCAACCCGTTGCATCTGTGCACGCGTCCCCGGGCGCAGATCCTGCTGACGCTCTGATCATGGCCTTTCGAGACCTGGTCGAGGTGATCGACAGCGTGGTGTTCGACACCCTGGCCGATGTCGGCTTCATCGAAGGCCGTCGCGTGCTGGGCATGTTCTCGGCGCCTTGGTTGCAACCCAAGGTTGGGCGCTTGAACACCGGTCTGCGCGAGCCGTGCTTTCACATTCGCGTGGCCGACGCCGCGGGCGTGGAAAAAACGCAGACGGTGCTCATCGATTTGCCAGCCCTGGACGGTGGTGGCGAGTACACCCTGATTCACCTGGAACCGGCGGGAGATGGTCTGGTGGCGTTGGCCTTGAGATTGAAAGCATGAGTGCCGTGCCGGTTTCTCTGCAGTTCTCCGCAGACGATCTGCAGGCTTTTAATCAGCTGGCCAAGGTGATGCCCAAGGCCGCTGCCGCAGCGCAACGGCGGGCGATCAACAAGACGTTGGGCTGGCTGGCCACGCACATGGCGCGCGATGTCAGCAAGCAGGAGCGGATTGCTGTGCGGGCAGTGCGCCAGCGCCTGCGCAGCTATCCCATTAAAAGCCAGGGGCAGTTGGGCAAACTCTGGTTCGGCACCAACCCGATGGAGGCCAGCCGGATTGGCAATCCCCGGCAGGGCAAGGCCGGTGTCTCGGTGGCGGGTCGGCGTTACCAGGGTGCCTTTTACAAGCGTGTGTATGGTAACAAGGCGGACATCTGGATCCGCACCTCCAGCAAACATTTCAACTCGGACGATTATCCCGGCAGCAGCGTGTCCGCGGGCGGTGGCACGAGCTCGGGCTGGATCGCGGAACACGACAACCGTTTTCCACTGGCCAAGGCCAAGGTCTCACTCGAAGACGTTGAGGGTCCGTTTTACACCTGGGCCAACAAGGCCGACGAACGTCTGTTGGTCGTGTTCAGGCAAGAGATGAACTTTGAGCTGCATAAATACCTGAAGGGGAACGCCCGTGTCTGATCCTGCCTTTTCCCTGGATGCGTTGTATGCGGCCATCGAGGAGCACATCCGTCAAGCGCTGCCGACGGTGCGCTTTGTCGCGACCTGTCCGGACATTCAGGACCGGGTGGCACTGCCGGCGGTCTTTCTGGAACCGGTGGAGTTTGAACCCGGGCAAGACATCGGTACCGGTGAAACGGTGCTGGTCCTTCGCTTTGAAGCGCGGGTCATTGTGGCGCCCGAGTTGGCCCGTCACCAGCAACTGGGTGCGCAGTTGGCAGCGCAACTTGCCATTCTATTGAGAGCACAAACCTGGGGGCTGGACAACGTCGAGCAGGCGCAGTTTGTGGCGTCGCGTCAGGACTGGACCAAGCCGGAGCTGGATGGCTACACCGTGTGGATGGTGGAGTGGACCCAACAGATTTACCTCGGTGAGGTTGAATGGTTATGGCCTGTCGAGCCGCCCGGTTCCCTGTACCTGAACGTCGATGGCTGCACCGGTACCGGCAATGAAGATCACTACTTTCAGCCGGAGGATCTGGCATGGGATACGCCAGCGCCGAACACGACCGGATGATTGCCGCGATGCTGCTGCCCTGCGTGGTGGTCGGAATCGATCTGTTGGCCGGCCGGGTGCGGGTCAAGGCTGGCACCTGGGTCAGTGCCTGGGTGCGTTGGCACAGCCTCGCGGCCGGCAAGGCCCGCCATTGGCGGGCGCCGAGCACGGGGGAGCAGGGTGTGTTGTTCAGCCCCAGTGGGGACCCGGCCATGGGCACCTTTATCCCGGGGCTGTATGGCAACGCCGGGGCACCACCGGACAACCGCGATCACGTCGAGGCGTGGTACTTCGACGATGGCGGCTCACTGGTTTACGACTGGCAAGCCGGCAGCTACAGCATTGACCTGCCCAACGGCACCCAGGCGACGATCCGTGTCGGCGGGGCGTCGTTCGAAGTGACACCGGATCAGGTCCAGGTGATCGCCAGCCAGATCACCCTGACGGGTGAGGTGGCTATCGACGGTGCGCTGAGCGTATCCGGCGACATCAGCGGCGCCGGCACGATCATGGACACCGGGGGGAACAGCAGCAACCACTCGCATTGAGTGAACATTCACCTTCAGCCCGCCGCGCGCGGGCTTTTTCATGTCTGGAGAAAAAGCATGACGAGTAATACCAAGGCCGCTCCCGCCGCCACGGATGCACCCGCTCCGGCCACGCTGAGCATCTTTCGCGACACCCTGTACACCTCGCGGGTGCTGATCCTGCTGGAGGCCGAGCGCACCTTGAAAGTGGAAAAGGGCCAGGTCGCGGTGGCTTCGGATGACACGGTCGCGCTCGAGTATTTGCACGGCCGCAAGGATTTTGTCGCGGTCGAGGGCTGATCCCATGATCGGACTGGACCGCCGCACCGGCCAACTCATTTCCGGCCTCGATCACCTGCGCCAGTCCATCGAAGACATTTTGTCGACGCCGCTGGGCAGCCGGCGCATGCGCCCAGAGTACGGCAGCAAGCTGCGGCGCTTTGTCGACTTGCCGGTGAATGACGGCTGGAAAAGTGCCGTGCAGGCGGAAGTGGCAAGCACGCTCGGACGTTGGGAGCCGCGCCTGAAACTGGGCCGGGTGCGCGCCGTGGCCATCCTCGACGGGCGTATCACCTTTGAACTGACCGGGCAGTACCTGGGCAGCGACGTGACTTTGGAGGTGTCCGCATGACCATGGAACTGGCGGCCCTGCCGCCGCCGCAAGTGCTGGAGGACCTCGACTTTGAGGAGGTTTACCAGGAGAAGCTGGAAGCCTTCCGCCTGAGCATGGGCGAAAACTGGAGCGCAGAGCTGGAAAGCGACCCGGTGCTCAAGCTGATCGAGCAGGCCGCGTATGGCGCCTTGCAGAACCGGGCGCGGGTCAACGACGCGGGCAAGGCCTTGCTGTTGGCCCACGCCGAACGCGCCGACCTCGATCACTTGGCCGCCAACGTCAACCTGCAACGCCTGGTGATTCAGGCCGGAGACCCGAGCACGGTGCCACCGACGCCGCAGGTGCTCGAAGAGGACGATGCCCTGCGTGAGCGGGTGCAGCTGTCGTATGAGGGGCTGACCACGGCGGGACCGCGCAACAGCTACATCCTGCATGCGCGCAACGCTTCCGGGTTGGTGGCCGATGCCACAGCGGAAAGTCCGTCGCCGGCCGTGGTGGTGGTCACCGTGCTCAGCCTTGAAGGCAGTGGCGCCGCTTCACCGGAATTGCTCGAACAGGTCCGCCTGCACCTGAATGACGAGGACGTGCGGCCCGTGGCCGACCGGCTCACGGTGCAGAGCGCCGTGGTCATCGATTACCGCATTGAAGCGGTGCTGTATCCGCAGGCACCGGGCCCAGAAAACGAAGCCTATCTGGCCGAAAGTGAGAAACGCCTGAGCGAGTGGATCAACCCGCGCCGCCGCTTGGGGCTGGAAGTGGCGCGTTCAGGCGTCGATGCGCAGTTGCACGTCCCCGGCATCGCCCGGGTCGAGCTGCTGGGCTGGACCGACATCAGACCAAGCAAGGCCGAGGCGGCGTACTGCACCGGCTACAGCGTGACGCTGGGGGCCTGACATGAGCAGTCAGCTACCGCTCAACAGCACACCGCTGGAGCTGGCCGTGGAAGCGGCCAACTACGAAAACACGCTGATTCCGCTGCGCAGTTTGTACAACGCCGACACCTGCCCGGAACACCTGTTGCCGTATCTGGCGTCGGCCTGGTCGGTGGACCGCTGGAACAACAACTGGACGCAGGAGGCCAAGCGCACGGCAATCCGTTCGGCGTACGACGTGCATGCGCGCAAAGGCACCATCGGGTCGTTGCGGCGGGTGGTCGAGCCTTTGGGCTACCTGATCGACGTGGTCGAGTGGTTCGACACCGTGCCGGAAGGCGTGCCCGGTACCTTCGCCCTCGAGGTGGGGCTGAACGACGCCGGCATCACCGAGGAACTGTATGAGGAACTGGCGTGGTTGATTGACGACGCCCGCCCGGTCAGTCGGCACATGTCCAACCTGGCGCTCAGCCTGCAGACTGAGGGCGTGCTGGGCATTGCCGTGTGCGTGCAAGAGGGCGAAGAGATCGACGTGTACCCGCCGGCCCCACAAGACATCGACGTGACCGGCTCTTTTGGCCCGGCGCTTTGCGTCGATGAAACCGATACTTTGGACGTTTATCCCTATGATTGATAAGACCAGTCAGTTTTTTGCCATCCTCACGGCGGTCGGTGAAGCCAAGCACGCCAATGCCATCGCCATGGGCCTGGACTGGATGTTCACCGAGATGGGCCTGGGTGATGCCAACGGCACTGACCCGATTCCCGATCGCCTGCAGACCCAGTTGATCAACGAATGGCGCCGGGCGCCGATCAACCAGATCCGCGTCGATCCGGCCAACCCCAACACCGTCATCACCGAGCAGATCATTCCGCCTGAAGTCGGCGGCGAATGGATTCGCGAGATCGGCCTGTACGATGTCGACGGCGATCTGGTAGCGGTGGCCAACTGCGCGCCGAGCTATAAACCGTTGCTGGACCAGGGCAGTGGCAAGACCCAAGTGGTGCGGATGAACTTCATCGTCAGCAGCTCGGCGAACATCGTGTTGAAGATCGACCCGGCCGTGGTGCTGGCTACGCGTGAATACGTCGACCTGGCGATCAGTGATGCGCTGGCCAAGCTCGATCACAAACAGTCAGCGCGGGTGGCGGCGACCGCCGCCATCGCCCTGAGCAATGTGCAGACCATCGATGACGTGACTGTCGTCGTTGGTGATCGGGTGCTGGTGACCGCCCAGACAGAAACCCAGGACAACGGTCTCTATGTCGTCAGCGCCGACGGCTGGACGCGGGCGGTCGATGCCGACAACAGCCTGGAAGTGACCCCGGGGCTGTTTATCCATGTGGAAGAGGGCACCACCAACGGCGACAGCCTTTGGCAGTTGATCACCGACGCGCCGATCACCTTGGGCACCACCGGTTTGCAGTTCGAGATGATCGCGGGCGGCAGTGGAGTCGGTATTGGTACGTTTCGCAGTGTCACCGTCGATGCCCTTGGGCGTGTGATCGCTGGCACCAACCCGACCACCCTGGCCGGATACGGCATCACCGATGCCCTGGCGGTGAGTGAAAACCTGGGTGATGTGGCGGATGTGGTCGAGGCTCGGAATAACCTCGGGCTGGGCACCGCCGCGACCGCTGCTGTGCAGGTCGATCTGCACGATGCAACGCCTGATGCGCTGATGAAGGTCGGAGCGTTCGGCTGGGGCGGGCCCGCCTATGCGGTCAGTGATGTGGACATCGGTGGCTTGAACGCGGAGACGGCCCTCTATTTCATCAGCAATGGCACGGGTGGGCCGGGAGGCGGAGTCTATGAGGGTTGGGTGCGCGTCTCGGCGATCACACCCGGTCAATACGCCTTCCAGGAGATTTATGGGAATGCCGACCACACCCTACACCGTCGGGCTTTGACTGCCGGTGTTTGGGGCGAATGGGAAAGCATCTGGGACTCAACCAATCTGGTTAAACAAACCTCCCCCCAAGATGACACGCCAGGCCGTGTATTGCTCACGGGGGCTTATGGTATCGGTCACGGGGGGATTGTCCTTCCCGACGGCACCGATCTAAACACAATCACCACCGTGGGTATTTACCGGGTGAACAGCGGACCGAACGTTCCACCTGGCGGTCAATTCTCCCCCATGCTGGTGGCGGTCAGTCAAGACACCCTCTGGCAACAAATCACCAGCTACAACAACGGTACAACCTATGCCCGTGGCGGTGTTCAGACCCCAGAGGGATACGTATTCAGTGAGTGGGGAACCGGTTGGGACAGTAACAACTTTAACCCCGCTGCGTATCAACCTGCGTTGGGCTTCACCCCCGTGCAGCAAGGCGGGGGGGCGGGTCAGGAGTCGAACAAGGTTTACATTGGTTATCGACCCGCCTCGAGCGACGTGGGTTTACAGGTTGATGCGTCCGACTTCGGGAAGATCTGGACCGAAAGCAATTTTGATCCTGCTTCCATCTTTGCCGTTCCTGTCGGCGTGCCGTTTCCATGGCCAACCCAAACGCCTCCCGAAAACTGCGTGGCGATGACGGGTCAGCCATTCAATGTCGAGTGGTACCCAGCCTTGCTGGCCGTGTATCCCACCGGCGTCCTGCCAGATTTGCGCGGCGAATGGATTCGCGGTTGGGATGCGTGGCGCGGTACCGATCCGGGTCGAACGTTGCTCTCCTGGCAAGAAGCAATGCTTGAATCGCACGCTCACTCTTTAACGACCGTCGGCGCCGGAAGTAACGTCTTGGATGGCGGCGGTGTTGCTGCCCCCACCTACGGAACATCAGCAACCGCTGCGGCTGGTGGTGCTGAAACTCGGCCTAGAAACGTTGCGTTTAACTACATTTGCAGGATGTATTGATGCCAATTTTGGTGGATGGTTTTTTTGATGAAAGCGGGTGGATCGACGTCTACACCTTCAGTGAAACTACGGCGGAATACCTCGGCCGACACGCAACCTATGTCACTGCCGGCTGCGGTCTGCCGGCGGGCTCCACGTTAGAGGAACCGCCCGAAGCCGGTGACGGCGAGGTGGTCGTCTGGACAGATGGCGCGTGGGTGGTGGTGCCCGACTATCGTGGGCCGGCGTATCAGACGGCCGATGGCGTCGAAGTTGAACACTCGATGCCGGGTGAGTTGCCCCCCGAGCTGACCACCTTGCCGCGCCCGAGCGCGGCCTATGTCTGGGGTGGTCTCGATTGGGTGCTGGATGCTGCTCTGGACCTCGAGCTTCAAAGCCAGCAAGAACAGACGTGGATCGAAAGCGAACTGCGGTTGGCGGGCCGAGAGGTCGACAAGCATCAGGATGCTTACCTGGGCGCGATCAGCACGGAATCCGCCTGGCGCACCTACCGCAATGAACTGCGGGACTGGCCCACTTCGCCAGACTTTCCAGACAGTGATAAACGGCCACTAAAGCCGGACGGGCAGACCCGCACCGCATCCTGACGCCCCGCATTGCCGGGGCGTTTTCTTTTCCATGCTGCACGTCACCGCACATCCCCACGGCCTCGCTTATGCGAGGCATTTTCGTTTCTGGAGCATCACTCTATGAGTTTCTTTCACGGCGTCACCGTGACCTTGGTGGATACCGGGGCACGCCACATCGCCACCCCGTCCGCGTCGATCATCGGCCTGTGCAACACCTTCACCGTGGGTCCGCCGGCCACAGCCGCCGCCAACGAACTATTGCTGATCACCCGCGAAAGCGAAGCGGTCGCCGCCTGGGGCCCGGACGCGGCGATTACCCAGGACTGCAAGGCCATTTTCAAGCGGTCCAAAGCGGTGATTGTCGCCGTCGGTGTGCCGGTGCTTGAGGATGAAGCAGAACAACTGTCGGCGATCATCGGCGGCGTCTGGGCCGACGGCAGCCGGACTGGCATGCAGGCGTTGCTCAACGGCAAAAGCAAGTTCAACGCCCAGCCGCGGTTGTTGGTGACGCCGGGGTATTCGGCGACGCTGGCGGTGGCCACTGAGTTGGTCGCCTTGGGCGACAAAATGCGGGCCATGGCCATCATCGACGGGCCCAACACCACCGACGAAGCCGCGATCGCCTATGCCGGCAATTTCGGCAGCAAACACGCCTACATGGTCGACCCCGGCGTGCAGTTCTGGGACACCGGGGCCAGTGCCACGGTCAACGCACCGGCGTCGGCCTGGACCGCCGGCCTGTTTGCCTGGACCGATGCCACCTACGGTTTCTGGGCCTCGCCGTCGAACAAGGAGTTTGTCGGCGTCACCGGCACCACGCGGCCGATCGAATTTCTCGACGGCGATGCGTCCTGCCGGGCCAACGTGCTGAACAATGCCAACATCACCACGATTATTCGCGACGACGGCTACCGGCTGTGGGGCAACCGCACGCTGTCCAGCGACCCGAAATGGAAGTTCGTCACCCGCGTGCGCACGTTGGACATCGTCATGGACGCCATCCTCTACGCGCACAAGTGGGCCGTCGACCGCTCGATCACCGCGACCTACGTCAAGGACGTGACCGAAGGCCTGCAGGCGTTCATGCGCGACCTGAAGAACCAGGGCGCGATCATCAACTTCGAGGTCTACGCCGACGAAGAGCTGAACACCTCCAGCGAACTCAGCGACGGCAAGGTGTACTGGAACATCCGGTTCACCGATGTGCCGCCGGCCGAAAACCCGAACTTTCGCGTGGAGGTGACCGATCAGTGGATCACTGAAGTGCTGGACACCGCTGCCTAAGGAGGCTGTTTCATGATTCCGGAAGTGCTCTACAACACCAACCTGTTCGTTGACGGCATCAGCCTGCAAGGCGATGTGCCGAGCCTGACCCTGCCCAAACTGACGCTCAAGACCGACGAATACCGTGCCGGCGGCATGGACGCGGCGGTCGAACTCGACATGGGTATGGAGAAGCTGGAAGCCAGCTTCCTCACCAACGGCGTGCGCCGCGAGGTGCTGAAGTTCTTTGGCCAGTCCGACCTGACCGGGTTCAACGCCTCGTTCCGCGGTGCCTTCAAGGGTCAGAAAGGTGTGGTCAAGTCGGTGGTCGCCACCCTGCGCGGCAGCCTCAAGGAAGTCGACCCGGGGGACTGGAAACCGGGTGAAAAAGGCGAGTTCAAGTACGCCGTCGCCGTGACCTATTACAAGCTGGAAATCGACGGCAGCGTGATGTTTGAAATCGATCCCCTCAACTCGATCCGCGTCATCGATGGCACCGATCAACTGGCCGCCGTGCGGTCTGCCCTGGGCATGTAAGGAATACCACCATGAGTAACGCAAAAGACAACGCCCTGCCCAAGTGGCTGCAACTGGGCGATGGCATCGCCACCGTCATTTTGTCCAAACCGAGCGAGGCCAACGGCATCAAGGTCGACAAACTGACCCTGCGCGAGCCGACGGTGCGCGAGATGCGCGCCGCCACCCTGCAGGGCGGCAGCAACGAAGAAGAGCAGGAGATGGTCTTGTTCTGCAGCCTGGCGAGCATCGGCCGCGCGGATCTGGAGGGGCTGCTGATGCGTGATTACCGTCGTCTGCAGACCGCCTATTTTCGTCTGGGAGCAGATGACGGGGTTTAACCCCAAGTTGCAAAAAGCCCTGGCCAAACGTCTGGCCGTCGAGCTGAATTTTTCGGCGGCCGAGATTCAGGGGCTGTCGTTTTCCGAGATGGTCTGGTGGCTCACGGATTGAGCCCACGCCGTCGCATGTAGGTGATAAGCATGGCGAACAAACTCTCGCTCGGGCTGGTGATTGGCGGTGCCGTCGATTCTTCGCTCGGCGCCGCCTTCAAGAACGTCAGCGGCGAAATGAAAAAGCTCGAGGTGCAAACCACCCGTGCCAAGGGGCTGCAGAAAGTTATCGGCGAGACCATACGCCTGCGCGATGAATGGAAGAAAGCCCACGACAGCGGGGCGGCCAATGCCGATGCCTTGCTGCGCAAACTGGAGACTAACACCAACAGTCTGCGCAAGCAGGGGATTGAAGTCGGGCGCCTGCGTCAGGAGTACCTGGCGCTGGGCAAGGTGGTGCGCAGTGCCGAGTTCAAGGCCCGTGGTATAGAACAGGTGCAGGAAGGACAAGAGAGCCTGCGCAGCGGATTCGGCACGGCGGTGGCCGGTACCACCCTGGCCGCTGTACCGACCAAGGTCAGCGCGGATTTTCAGGCGATCATTCGCGACATCGCGATCAAGTCCGGTACCGCGAATACCCAGCAGGAAGTGAACACCGCCCGCGACATCGTGCAGACCTCCAAAGACACCGGCATGGCCAATACCCAGGTGGCCGACTTGGTGAACCAGTTGGTCGGCGGCGGCATGGAGTTGGCCCAGGCACTGAAGTATGCCCCGGTGGCTGCCAAGTTTGCGGTCGGGCAGGGCGCGTCGGGCACCGACACCGCGAAAATGATTTTGGCGATGCAAAACAACGCCAAGCTCACTGACCCCAAGAGCATGGAACAGGCCCTGGCATCGGTCGCGCTGCTGGGCCAGCAAGGCAGCTTCGAGGCGGCCGACATGGCCAAGTGGTTTCCGGAACTGTTGGCGCAGATGGCCAGCAGCGGCATCACCGGCCAGGAAGCGGTGACCCAGCTGGGCGCCATGCTGCAAGTGCAGATCAAGAGCGCCGGCAGCGCCGATGAGGCGGCCAACAACCTGAAAAACTGGGTTGCGAAAATCGGTTCGGGGGAGACCGTCAAAGGTTATGCCGATGCCGGGATCGATTATCAGGGCTCGATGAACGCCGCCATTGCCAAGGGCTTGTCGACCTTCGAAGCCAGTTTCGAACTGGCCCGCCGCTATGTGGAAAAGACCGACCCGAAAAAGGCCAAGCAGCTGGAGCAGGGCCTGACCCAGATCAGCCAAGAGACGGATCCAGCCAAGGCGCAAGCGATGGCCGATGCCCTGGCCGCCACTCTGCGCACCGGCGATCTGTTTGCCGACATGCAGGTCAAAACCGCGCTGATGGCGTACACCCAGAACAAGAAACTCTACGCGGACCTGAAAAAAGACGCCGCGGACCCCAACGGCCAGCGCAAGGACATTCTCGACAAAAACCTGCGCGAGCGCCGTGAGTCGTCAGCACAACGCTGGGCTGAAACCGGTCAGGCGTTCAACGATGCGCTGCGCGCGATCGGCGATGCCCTGCGGCCGGCAACGGATGCGCTGGCCACCGGTATCGGTACGGCAGCACGGGGCTTGACCGCGTTGTCCGAGGAAACGCCCAAGGTGGTGCTGGGCCTGGCGGCACTGACTGCCGGTGCGTTGGTGTTGGGCAAGGCTTGGGCTGCGCTGAAGATCGGCCGGGGGCTGGTGAACATCGCCCGCGGTTCGGCCGGCGACCGGTCCAACATCGTGCAGCGGGTGTTCGTGACTAACGCGAATGACGGCGATGACGACGGGCTGGATTACGATTCAGGTCGAAGGAGAAAAGGCCCTGCCAATCGACCGTCCGGTGGCATGAAAGTGGGCGGGGCGCTTGCGGTGGTCGGTGCCGGCATCCAAGTGCTGGACACCTACCAGAACGCCACCACGCGCGATGAGAAGGCCGAAGGCTACGGCGAGGCGGCGGGTAGCCTGGCCGGTGGCTTGGCAGGTGCAGCGGCCGGTGCGGCCATCGGTTCGATCATCCCACTGCTCGGAACCGCAATTGGCGGAATGATCGGTGGCGCGCTCGGCGCGTGGGGCGGTGGTGACGTGGGCGCGACCATGGGCAAGGCCTTGTTTGGCGGGCCGGATACACCAGTCGTACCTAAAGCACCGCTCGGCATCTTACCCATGGCCGCCGGCCAAGGTGTTGGCGCGGTTGTGCGCTCGATGGACAGCGCTCCCACCGTACCGGTCACGGCGGCGGCATTGATGACGACCACGGCGGCCAAAACACCGGAATGGCCGAAGGTTGATCAGCAATTTACCTTCGCGCCGGCACCGGTTTTTCAGGTGCAGGGCGATGTGAAAGACCCGGCCCAGTTCGTCCAGGAAATGATGCCGTACCTGCGGCGCCAGTTTGACGACTTCGCCCGGGAGGCGCGTGACCGTCAGTTGTTTGATGCGCCCCATGTAGGCTGAGGAAGTGTGATGGCGGATGAAAAGACCTACCTGCAGCACCTGCAGGGCGGGCTGAAGTACATGGTCGACGCCGGTGAAGCCGGGCGCACTGACCTGGAGTCAATGACTGGGCCCATGAATGGCGCGCTCAATGAAATCAGCGGGGCGGCCGATGCACTGGAAGGTCTGCCCTTTCTCAGCGAGGACCTGAGCGACAAGACCCGGCGTCTGCAGGATGCGATCAACTCGGCGCAGGCCAAGATCGGCAAGGTGGCCAGCTACTACAACCAGACCCAGCGCGCCCTGGCCCAGTTTGATGAGCACTTTTCCGCCCTGACTGAGCAGATCGGCCGCTTTGGCGCGGCGTTCAACAAGGTCGCCGGCAAGGCCAATGCCACATTAGGCAACATCTTCCCCACCGAATGGTTTGCCAGCGACATGACACCGATTCCCGATGCGGTGAAGCCGTTCCCGCACCTGCTGATCCTCTACCCGCTGAAGACCAATGAGCGGCCGTACTACTTCAACCTGGACACCGCAGCCTTCGACGAACTGCGCCGGCAGACGGCGTTTCGCTGGGCCGCGCAGGAACGCCTGACCCGGCGTCCGGCACAACAGGCGGTGGGGCTGGGTGAGGAGAAAATCACCATCAAGGGCGCGATCTACCCGAGCTTCAAAGGTGGGCTGAAGCAGCTGGATAGGCTGCGCAGCATCGGTGCCAAGTTGCTGCCGCTGAACCTCACCACGGGTTATGGCGAGGTGCTGGGCAACTGGTGCCTGACCACTATCGACGAGGAACAAAGCGCGTTGCTGCCCGGGGCGATCCCGCGCAAGCAGGGCTTTTCATTGGAGTTTGTCCGGTATGGCGATGACCTGCAGAACGGCTGACGGGGATCTGCTCGACAGCCTGTGCCACCACTATTACGGCCATCTGAACCGCAGCGTCGAGGCGGTGCTAGCGGCCAATCAGGGTCTGGCCGATGAACCACAGCCGTTCCGGGCCGGCCTGCTGATCACGCTGCCGGAGCTGGTGGTGGAGACCGACAGTGTGATTTCGCTGTGGGACTGATCCCCGTACCAAGCCCGCCGCGTGCGGGCTTTTTCTTGTCTGAGGTGTCGACATGCAACCACTTTTCCGTATCGTCGCCGACGGTGCCGACATCACCACCTTGATCAATGATCGACTGGTGTCGCTGCAGCTATCCGATCGGCCCGGCATGGCCTCCGATTCGTTCGAGTTGCGCATTGATGACCGTGACGGCGCGGTGTCGCTGCCTGCCCGTGGTGCCAGTATCGAGATCTACTTGGGCTATTCCGGCGCCGACCTGACGCGCATGGGTCGTTACACCGTCGACGAGGTGACGGTTTCCGGCCCGCCGGACACGCTGGTGATCAGCGGCAAGGCCAGCGACATGCGTGGCAGCGGCAAGACCACGCGTAGCGGCAGTTGGGAGGACGTCAGCCTGGCGCAGATTGTCGGTGACGTGGCAGCGCGCAATGGCTGGCAGCCATCGTGCCCGGTCGACACCCGGGTACCACGCATGGACCAATTGAATGAATCAGACTTCAATTTCATCACCCGGCTGGCCAAAAAGCACGACTGCACCGCCAAGGTGGCCGACGGCAAACTGCTGGTCCTGCCGCGACAGGGTGGGCAGAGCGCGAGTGGCAAGGCCTTGGCGGTCATCACCCTGCAGCGTAGTGACGTGACCCGCTGGCAGTTTCGCTTGAGCGATCGCAGCACCCATCAGGGCGTCAGCACCCAGTACCAGGACCCGGCCAGCGGCGAACTATTGGTCTCGCACCTGGACAACCCCAACGTGCCGGAAGGCCTGCCGCCGGTGCACACCGACCGCCATCTCTACCCGGACCGGACGGCGGCCGACGAGGCCGCGAAGGCACGTTTGGCCGCGTTTAATCGTTCGACTGCCTCGGTGCGTCTCGATCTACCGGGCCGGACCGACCTGTTTGCCGAAATCATGATCCAGGCGCAAGGCTTCAAGCGCGGGCTCGATGGTGAATACCTGGTGGAGTCGGTCGATCACACCTTCACCCCATCCGGGTGGACGGTGTCGGTGGAGTGCAATGGCGGAAAGGAAGGCAAGGCCAAGGCCTCGGGTAAGCCGCAGAACGTTGTACTTGAAGTGCCGAATTGATTGCCCGGGCGCGTGAGTCGTCCCGTGCCAGAGTTTCAAAAATCAAAGTAAAAGGAGCGGCCAGACTGGATGCGTCAACATCCAGCCTGGCCACCGTCCCCGCAGATTGTCCCTGCAAGTCCCGCCAAGGCTCCTGCTCTGTGCACAAAGCGGAGCGAGCCTAGCACCTGTTTATTTATACAGTAAAGGTCTTGCTATCCATGTCTTCACCCATCATCCCTTGGATGGGCGGCAAACGCCGTCTGGCCAATCGCCTTATTCCGCTGTTTCCACCGCATGAATGCTACGTCGAAGTGTTTGCTGGCGGCGCCGCGCTGTATTTTATGCGGCCCCAAGCCGCACCGGTGGAAGTGCTCAATGATATCAACGGTGACCTGGTGACCCTGTACCGCGTGGTGCAGAACCACCTCGAAGAGTTTGTGCGCCAGTTCAAATGGGCGCTCAGTTCGCGGCAGGTGTTCGAGTGGCAGAAAATGACCCGACCGGAAACCCTCACCGATATCCAGCGCGCCGCCCGATTTTTCTACCTGCAGCACCATGCCTTCGCCGGCAAGGTCTCCGGGCAGACCTTCGGTACCGCGACCACCGCCCCGGCCATCAACCTGTTGCGCATCGAAGAAAACCTTTCGGCCGCCTGGCAACGCCTGTCTGGCACCTATGTCGAAAACCTCCCCTGGCTGGAGTGTGCCGAACGCTACGACCGTGCCCATACCTTCCACTACATGGATCCGCCGTACTGGCAGACCGCGGGCTATGGTGTGGATTTTCCGTTCGAAAACTACGAACGCATGGCCGACTTCATGCGCCGCTGCAAGGGCAGGGTGATGGTCAGTATCAACGACCACCCCGATATCCGCAGGGTGTTCGAAGGCTTTCACTTTGAGACGCTGGATATTCGTTACACCACGACCAACCAGCGGCAGGGCAAGGCCGAGGTCAGTGGCGAACTGGTGATCATGAACTGGGAGCCGGTAGCGTTGGGAGGACTATTTTGACGTGACAGCCTGAGTCGTCTGCTACCCGTCGTGACTGGCAGAAATCGGCCAAAGCGGACACTTCGTAATGACAAAAACGGGGGCGATTTGCATCACATGCAATGCTTACCGGCAAATATGAGTCAGAATTAAAAAATGTGGTTGTCGTTTGCCGAAAACATAGTTCATGATCCGAACGAAGGCGGGTGGTATTTTCGTCGCCATAATGAAAGAATTTCAGAAATGCTCTATTACGGGGGAGATATGGCAGAAAAACCGAAGGACAAAGGTCGAGAGAAAAGCGAAAGCAGCAACAGAGGCCCACGTCCAGATTCTGGGAAGGTATATAGAGATAGTAACGAGTCGTTCGAGAAACGGGATCGTACTGCCGTCTTTGATACACTTGAGCCACCAAAGCCACGACCTGGCAAGGGGTAAAGGCGATGACCCAAACAGCTGAAGAGCTTTCACTACGGTGGCATAACCAGCTGTTCGGCATTCGTCGATCCATTCGTTACCATCTTCGCCGCAGGGCATTCTTCGAGCGCCTTGACCAATTGTCTAATATGTTCTCTGTGATATTCGGGTCAACTGCCGTCTACGGAATACTGGATACTAATGCGAAGGTGCTTGCATTGGCGTCTTCTGCGGTCGTTACTGTTCTGGCCTCCATTAACTTGGTGGTCGGCAGTGCACAACGGGCTCGTGCTCATTCGGATTTCGTACGCCAGTATGTCGAATTAGAGAAACGCATGCTTGTGCCACCTACTGAAGATTGTCTCTTGGCGATAATGACAGACCGCCTCAGCATTGAGGCAGGTGAGCCGCCCGTGTTGCACGTACTCAATAGCATTTGTCACAACGAGCTGATGCGCTCGATGGGATATAAAAAAGAGGAATTGGTAAAGATTGGATTAGCACAGCGCCTACTTGCTCACTTCGTCGATTTTCGCGGTGATGCTATTCATTGATAGCGATAGACTAGAGTTTTGCTCCTGCGGTTACGGCCAAGCCGAATGCCCCCATTGACCTATTCGAATACGAATGACGCTCTGTCAATAGGGGGTATCACATATGCTCGTGCACTAGTTAAGATTTAGTTTGCATTCTTAGCAAGAAAAGAGTCGAGACAGAACCAAGGAACCCGATCTTCAAGCAGTAATGATCCAATAATTGAAAGCTGGTAAACCAATTTCTCGCCAGTTTGCCACGATATCGTCCAAGACTTTATGAAGTCTTCAATACGAAAAACGTCAAAACCTATTTGCCATCCTTCATTAGAACCACCCTCCATTACCATCAAGGAGTAATTAACATAGGTGGCTGGCTGATAACAGGAGAAATTCAAACCATCGAGTTGCCACAGATCTTCATCGAGAACATCCTCAAGTTTGAAAATCTTCGCTGCGCGCAATAGGACGGCCAGTGTTTCAATTGGCCTCTCAACTAGGTCATAGTTATTCTTAAAATTTTCATACTCCCTGGAAAGTAAGTAGCTTAGAGCTTTTTCAGGTGGCATGTCGTATCTTGAGAGCTTACCTTTACAGCTAACAACTGAATTAAATAGCAATCCTATAACCTGTTCGGCTTCATCATTGAGATTAAGCGCTTTGGCCACGGCCAGAGACACCTCCCAGTGAGATGCTTGAGCGTCACTCAAAGCAACCACGGAGCCAGAATAGTTTTCAAGTATAAGCTTTAGAAGCTCAGAAAATTGAAGTCCTGCCTTTTCCTGGAGTGATTCTGGCGCACAAAGATACGTCGCTCCAGCCCATCCTAAAATCTTTGAGATACGAAGAGGTAATTGGTACAGCTCAACAAAACCTCCACCCTCGCTTGGTAGTAAACAGTATTTGTTTGCTTTTAATGAATTAATTAAGGACTCGTGGACGGCTAGCAAATCATCAACAAGCTTATTAATTAGGAGTGTGGCGCCTGCATCAACTGCAGGTGTTCCTAGACTGGGAAGCAAACAAGTCGCTATTCCTGCAGTAACTAATGGCGACCGATAAACATCTTTAGCTTGCACAGCTTTTGCAGAAAAAGTCACAGCTAACCGTTCAGCGCAGCCAACTAATACCCAATCGTTTTGGCGGCATGGATTTAATACAGAATTGACAAGGGAAATGAATTGCGGCGCATTCCACTGCCTGTCAAGTACGCCATATACATTCCATATATTGTTGTAGTTATCCCGTATTGCATTATCGAGATCAGCGGGCCAGTGGTGTATTAAGCTGCGTAGGGATGTATTCGGGTCAGTTTCAAACCTCGGGTTACGGCAGAAGCTTGGAGGTCCATACAGGTTCAGACCCCAGACGATTGCATTTTGCCCATAAGCTTCTAGTTTTTTTGATATACGTCTACCTATTTCGACTAGATCCAAAACGCTCGCGCTATCTTGAACAAAGTCTCTGCCTTCAATACAATCGAGAATTGCATTCGTACCAATTCCCCCAGCGCGCGTCTCGCCTGAAGTTTGATTTTTTGCCGAGGTGGCAACCAGGGTTAAAGCAGGTGTGCCAGCATCGCCAATGAGTTCAGGTTTTAATAGGACTCCGAGGTCTGATATGAGCCCGCCACTCTGGCAAGCATCTATAATTATATTACTTTGCTTTGGCGAAGTTTCATTGAGGAATCTAAATAATTCACTCAAAGACAGGGCTGTCATGGATTGTACTTTTGGACTTGTATCTCGGAGCCACATATGGAAGCTTCCAGAACTCACGCCTCCATGCCCTGCAAAAAAAAATGTGAAATTCTCTATTTGTGGATTGTCAAAAAGCGTTTTTTTTAATGCCGATCTTACTTCCTCAATAGTCGGAGACGGCAGAAATAGCGAGTGGTCGCAGTCGAATTGACCAACTTCAGGTTTCACAAGTGCATCAAATATTCTTTTTGCATCATCCTCTGCTGAGTCTAGGGGCGTTAAATGCTCGTATTCGTTACATCCTATTGCAAGCAGGATCCTCATTGCTCACTTTCTCCGTAACGCACGAACTTTGCTTTTCGCTCAATCTCTCTCTCCAAAGCTTCGGTTATTTTTCTTTCCTTAATATCTTCGACCAGTTCGTTATACTCTGGAGTGCTTTCTTGCATTGTCCTTGCGAACTCATTAAACGCATCGGTTCCAAGGTGGATCTCTGGGAGTTTCACTTCTCCTGTCTTATCAGCACTGAACTCGATTTTTTCAAGCATTTCCAAGAAGGCTTGCTGGAGGGAGCCAGATTTTGTCGCATCTACGACGTTACCAGTTTGATCACAAACTTTCGATATTGAGGCATAGATCATGCGAGCAAACTGTGCATCCATGTCCTCTTGGAATCTGTTGAAACACTTCTCTAGAACTGTTATGTCATGGGAAATTATGCTCTCAAGCGCAATCTCAAATAGAGTGGAGTGGGTTTCAATTCCACCATTGTATACCTGAGGAGCAGCAGGGTTGCTGAATGTAGCTCCATGCTTAATACGTTGCGCGCTTTCAGGGGAAACATATTTTGCCATTGCATGTTGCTGAAGTGTATGGAGAAGTTTTCGCAGAGACTCATTGAATTTGTCTACGAACTCAGGATCTACAAAATAATCAACAAACGAGTTACGATCTTCCATACTCCGTCACCGTTCTATTCAGTCTAGTGAAGATAGGTGGCAAAGTCCGCCGTGTCCACACATGACTGCCATGTGGGTGGTCAAGACTCCGCCTCCGTTGACATTTTTGAGTGCAGAGCAAATTTAGGATCAGCTCTGTTTGCTGTGCACATGTGCAGGCTGTCAAGATAGTCGAACGTCCACTTTTGGCCATTGCTGCCCATCACGAAGGGCTGCAATCGACCCAATATAGACCCTCGCCAGGGTATGCATACGGCCGATTCTGTTGAAAAAGTCGGCCACGGTTTCCTCGGCAGAAAAGTACGTGCGTGAGATTGAAATCTTAACTTTGAGCAGAGGCTTCCTCACTCCGATTTCACGCAGGAACGTGCAAAAAAAGCGTTTTCACCGATCAACGATGAGACCGTTTCGGCAAAGCGACTTTTTCAACAGAATCGGCCAGAAGCGGCTATTGGGCATAGGGCCTATTCAAGCGTCTCGGATTCGATTCCATTGCTCTTTGTGTTGAGCCATTTCGCTTTTTACAACCGAAGCCTGCTTCTCCAGGCGACTGATTCCAAGTTGCTTGGATGTGCCGCGAAGCGCTTGGGCCTCGGCATGCGTGAGGATGTAGCAATCGGCTGTTCGTTCACCGTGGACTACAACAACAACCAAAAAATCGAACTCACGCGCGAGCGATCCGATGGTGTTATTCGTGCTCTTGTTGTGCAATTCGGTAGCTTTGACCTGAATTCTTACGATTCGTCCCGACGCCGAGATCGCGGTTATATCGTAGCTATCTTGATTAACTTTAATCGCGGGGTATGCTTCAATTTCGTTCTCAAGCAGGCGCGTTAGAACAAGGTACTCGCCAAACTTACCAATGAACTTCATATTTCTTCCTGTGCAAAATAGGGGAAAGATCTTTTTTTGCCTACTAAAATTACGCATCTGGTTCAGCGCGCTCATGGTTTCACTTCCGCACATAACTCCTCCGTCCTCCCAGCGTCCGGCAATGGACTCCTCCACGAGATCCGGTGCAGACCAATGGATGCTGGCGGGAAATCAAACCACCGCAGTCATTAGGGCTTGGATGGTGAAGGTTTCTTTGCTACGGATTTCGGTTTTGGCTTTGACGTTACTGTCACTGGAGCTAATTTTTTTTGCTGGCTTTTGACCACTGAGGATCTGGCTACTCGTGGCTTAGCTGCAGTAGTAGGCTTCGATACGACAATCTTGGCCAATCGCTTGGCGGCTTTCTTGGCAGTGCCAGTAATGGTCATGGAAAGCTGAGTACCACTGCCGATTCGCTTAAAGTAGGCAACATTTTGGTTGTGCACTCTTTCCAGATCCAACCAGTCGCTGCTGGCGCCAAGGGAGTCAGCCTTGAACTGATTGTCCTCAAGGACTCGCAGCATTTGCGGGTAGCGTTTCTTATGAAAGTCCCAAGCCGTCAGAAACTTACTTCTGACGTGGGGCAGGGGGTGCGAGCGCATCTGGTCATGGATGTGCTGGAGAAACTTGATCTGGCCGAATACGTCCGGAGCCACATCGCCAACGGGAGGGTTAAACACTGTTGGAAATACGCCGAAAGCGTGTTTGTTGAGGTATTCCAGATGCTGATTCAGATAGACAAAGGAAAACTCATCGTTGAACCGGGTCAGGTGGAAGGTCTGATTGAACTTGACACACTCGTTGTCCATGAATAGACCAAGCGAGGGGATGTCCTTCTCTGCCTTGTGAGCCTTGATCAACGCGCTTCCGTAAAAGCAGTCGACATGGTCCAGTTCGTAGTGGAAGAACTCCCCCGCGACCAACGTTGCCCGGAAATAGATGTCTTGTCCGATCAAGCGGTCATGAAGGTCCTCCGCGAACTCCGTCAGATACATGACCAGATACTTCCGGTCGTAATCGTTGGTGGGTGCGTCGTTGTTATAGACCAGGATGGTGTCGGAAAAGACAATCGTTGTGAAACTGTTGTGCTTGTGGACGTTCAACGTGTCAAGGATCGAGTAGACACGAGCCACCTTGCGCGGGTCTTTGGCCACCATTTCGGTAAAGCCGAGGATATCGATATACAGCAGGAAACGGTCCGACATTGCAGTGTTCTTGTGATGTTGGCGACACGCCATCATCGCTGGCTTTCAGTACATTTACCACAATCAAAAAAATGCCCCTGACGGGGCCTTAAGTCATCAAGGACTCTTCGGCGACGGCGACGGCGACGGCGACGTTGGCGCATATCGCCTTTGACTGGATTCGAAGGTGCCTTCGGCGTCGAAGGCAGATAGGGGGCGAACGCTTTCTGGTGTCGCGACTGGTAGGATGGGGGGATTTGGAGCGGTGTCAAGCGTCGGCTTTGGGGCGGAAACAGGCACTCGCCAACGGCCGCTATTGGTTGCAGTCATTCCGGCGCCATCATCACCGCGAGCGTCATTTTGATGAACTCTTCATTCTTATCGAGTGCTTCCAGGGCTCCGCGCACGTTGTCGGCGACGTCAGCCGATCCGCGCTGCTCGACCCAATTCGACAGCTCCATGATGGCGGCTTCCAAGGCGAGCTGGTTTTCGTTGATCTTGAAGAGCAGGGAAGGGAGTAGATCTGAATTTTGCATCGCGAATCCTCCGTAGAGATTTCAGCGTAGCAGCGGGTCTTGATCAGGGCGGGCAAGGGAGCAGGGCGAGAGGATGGTTGTGCGCAAAACCTCCGCTGGAAGCCGCGGATTATCGTTTGCGAAATCACAAAAAAGTGGATTTTTTGCCACCCTAAATAGAGGTATTAATCCTTTTAAAACAATATGTTAGGTAAATCAGGTCCCCAATATGGGGTGCTAGCGGCAAACGTGGCGCTATTGGTCGTTTGTTGCCCTCGCGAAGCGCTGAGTCGGCCCATAGCTGTCGTTGGCCAAAGACAGAAATCGGCCAGACGTGGCCGTTGGGGCAACGAATATTTCCTCCTCGAACATTGGAGCTGATGCCCTGAGGTAGGGCTTCGATCAAGCCATTATCTCAGCCCATTGCTGCTTGCCTCACCTTCCAATGCTTGCTTTACATATGAAAATTCGCATATACAGTATTCCATATGTACTGAGGAGGCAGGGCTTCGAACACGCCTCCTGTAGTTATGACTGCTGACCACCTGCGGCGCAGCAGAGTAAATGCCAACGCAGAGGCCGCAATGGCTGACCAAATGAACCCCACCATCGTATTCAAATGCCTGGCAGACGACACCCGTTTGCGCCTGATGCTCTTGATCACCCGCGAAGAGGAACTATGCGTTTGCGAGCTGACCTGTGCCCTGGATGAAAGCCAGCCAAAGATTTCACGCCACCTCGCGCAGTTGCGCACGAGCGGGTTGCTGGCGGATCGACGCCAGGGCCAATGGGTGTATTACCGCTTGCACCCTGATCTCCCGGACTGGGTACGCCGCGTACTGAGTACTGCGCTGGACGCCAACCAGCAGTGGTTGGCCCCCGAAACCAGACGCCTGAACGCCATGGGTGATCGCCCGGAGCGGGTAGCCGCCTGCTGCTGAGCATCTGCCAGGAACTTCTCCTTTCTCTCAACAGCTATCTGAGAACACGAACATGAGTATCAAAATTGGTATCAATGGCTTCGGTCGTATCGGTCGCTTGGCGCTGCGCGCTGCCTGGGACTGGCCGGAGTTCGAGTTCGTCCGGATCAATGACCCGGCAGGTGACGCCTCGACCCACGCCCACCTGTTGAACTTCGACTCGGTGCATGGACGCTGGCACCACGAAGCCGGTGCCGAAAGTGACTGCGTAGTGATAGGCGGCAAGCGTATTCGTGTCACCGCCAGCCAGACCATCGCCGACACCGACTGGTCGGACTGCGATCTGGTGATCGAGGCCAGCGGCAAAATGAAGACCGTGGCCGTGCTCCAGGCCTACCTCGACCACGGCGTGAAGCGGGTAGTGGTCAGTGCTCCGGTGAAGGAAAAGGGCGCACTGAACGTGGTCATGGGTGTCAATCAGCACCTATTCAATGCGACGGAGCATCGCATCGTCACCGCTGCGTCCTGCACCACCAACTGCCTGGCACCGGTGGTCAAGGTGATCCACGAGAAGCTCGGTATCCGCCACGGCTCCATCACCACCATCCACGACCTGACCAATACCCAGAGCATCCTCGACCAGCCACACAAGGATTTGCGCCGTGCCCGTGCCTCGGGTATGAGCCTGATCCCAACCACGACCGGCTCAGCCACGGCCATCGCGGAAATCTTCCCCGAGTTGCGCGGTCGCCTGAATGGTCACGCTGTGCGCGTGCCACTGGCCAACGCCTCGCTGACTGATTGTGTGTTCGAAGTGGAACGCGCGACCAGCATCGAGGAGGTCAATCAGTGGCTCAAGTCGGCTGCCGAGAACGAGCTGAAAGGCATCCTTGGTTTTGAGGAGCGCCCGCTGGTGTCCATCGATTACCGCACCGATCCGCGCTCCGCGATCATTGATGCGCTGTCGACGCTGGTGGTCAATGGCACCCAGGTGAAGCTCTACGCCTGGTACGACAACGAGTGGGGCTACGCCAACCGCACCGTCGAACTGGCCCGCCTGGTCGGCCTGGCCGGCTGAACGGGAGCGAGTAGCGATCATGCGTGCGTTGTCAGCCCTTTCCCCGGAAATCCGCCAGTACCTGTTGGTCACCGGCAACTACTGGGCCTTCACCCTCACCGATGGCGCCTTGCGCATGCTGGTGGTGCTGCATTTCCACACGTTGGGCTACACGCCGTTGCAGATCGCCGCGTTGTTCCTGTTCTACGAAATCTTCGGTGTCATCACCAACCTGGTGGGTGGTTACCTGGGCGCGCACCTGGGGTTGAACCGCACCATGAATCTCGGTCTGGGCATGCAGGTCATAGCCTTGCTGATGCTGGCTGTGCCGGCGCCCTGGCTGACCATCCCGTGGGTGATGGGTGCGCAAGCACTGTCGGGCATCGCCAAGGATCTCAACAAGATGAGCGCCAAGAGTTCGATCAAGCTCCTGGTGCCGAACAGCCAGCAGGGCACCTTGTACCAATGGGTGGCCATCCTCACCGGCTCGAAGAACGCCTTGAAGGGCGTCGGCTTCTTCCTCGGTGGTGCTCTGCTGGCTCTTCTGGGATTCAAGGGGGCGGTCGCTGCGATGGCGGCGGTACTCGCGCTGATCTGGATCGGCAGTCTCGTCATGCTGAAAAAAGATCTGGGCAAGGCCAAGGCCAAGCCGAAGTTCCGAGACATCCTGTCCAAGAGCCAAGCGATCAACATCCTCTCCGCCGCGCGGTTGTTCCTCTTCGGCGCGAGGGACGTCTGGTTCGTGGTGGCGCTGCCGGTGTACCTGAGTACGGTGTTCGGCTGGGACTTCTGGCTGGTGGGTGGTTTCCTTGCCGCCTGGATCATCGGCTACGGCATAGTCCAGTCACTCGCGCCGGCCATCACCGGCAAGCAGCGTGGCCATGTCCCGGATGGGCGTGCGGCGTTTGTCTGGGCCAGTCTGTTGGCGATGTTACCCGCCGCCATTGCCATCGGCCTCGCGACAGGCTGGTCAGCCCAGATCGTGTTGCTCGGCGGACTGATGCTCTTCGGCGTGCTGTTCGCGGTGAATTCCTCGCTGCACAGCTACCTGATCGTCAGCTATGCCAAGGAAGACGGCGTGTCGCTGGATGTGGGGTTCTACTACATGTCCAACGCCCTGGGCCGGTTGATTGGAACGCTGCTGTCCGGCTGGGTATTCCAGGCATATGGACTGGAGGCCTGCCTGTGGATTTCTACCGTCTTCGTCCTCTTGGCTGCATCGATTTCCGTAGCGTTGCCTGGGCATTCGCAGGTCATGTGAGTTGCATGACATACGCAGTGCTTTTACCAACACTGTCCAATGTCCATTTCTGGTCGTTCATTGCTAGTCCTTTCAGGCAGTTATTGGCAGATTGGTGCCCTGTGTACTCATTCCGGCGCCATGAGCACTGCGAGGCTTTTTTTGAGAAAATCTTCATTATTGCCGATCGTTTGCAGGGCACTGCGAACATTGCCGCCCACCTCCGCTGATCCTCTTTGCTCAACCCAAAGCGTCAGCTCCATGATGGCGGCCTCCAGCGCAAGTTGATTTTCGTTGATCTTGAACAGCAGGAAAGGGAGCAGGTCTGAGTTAGGCATCGCGAATCCTCCGTGAAGCATTCAGCATATCAGTCGAAGGGTGAGAGGGAGACTTGTTAACTCCCTTTTGTTAGAAAAGGTCGACTTCCCCAGATCACAAAAGAAGAGCCGGTAGTGGCTGTGGATTCAACCGGCCAGCAGCACTTTTCATTGATCGACAAACGTGGACAAGGTGTGCTTCTCCTCAATTCCGGCACATGGCATGACGGGCTCTGTCTGGGGTCTGCCCAGTCCAGTCCTGGAATGCACGATAGAAAGAATTGGGATCTTCGAAGCCGAGGAGAAAGGCGATCTCCCCGCTGGACATTGTGGTGTGCCCCAGGTAATGGCGGGCTAGACTCTCCCGCGTAGCATTGACCACAGCACGAAAACTTTCCCCCTCGTCTTCAAGGCGACGCTGCAACGTGCGCTTGCTCAAGCCCAAGCGTTCAGCGGTCTTCTCGATGGTGGCGGCGTTGCTGGGCAGCAGTTCCAGCAGAACGGCACGCACGCGCTCCGCTGTCGTCGCCGTCGCATCGAGCTCGCTGAGTCGGCGGACAAGATCAGGCTCGAACACACGCCACATGCCTTCGTTGACAGTCAGAAATGGAAGTAAGGCATCCACAGCGGCGAACGTGATACTTGGGCTTGCTCCGAGTTGCACGGGTGCGCCGAAGAAGGTCTCGTAACGTCGGGCGTAAGCGCTGGGCGGGAGTTGCGGAAGCTCCACCCGATGCGCCTTGACGGGCTCGCGGGTCGCGAGTCGGGCCAGTCGCAAGAAAAATGCGATCTCGGCCACTTGTAGCGAATACGGCACATCAGCTTGGGCCGACAGCCAACGAGGTGCCACCGTCAGTTCGCCCGCCTTACTCACGTCCACCTCCAGGCTCATGGGAGCAACGAGTTGCTTGTACTTAGCGATGCGCTGTACCGCCTGCATTAGATTGGCGCTGCACAGCGCTGCGAATAGGGGGGGATCGAAAGACTCGGCGGAGAGGGCTTCGACGATGCGCAAGGGAAACATGACATCACCTGCCTCGGCCTCCAAAGCGCGCCAGAAACGGAAATAGTCTTCGGTAAAGAGCCCATGTCCTCCACGGGAAAGCAAATCGTCAGGAAGCCCGGCCCTTCGCAACACATGACCGGGCTGGAGGCCTAAGTCCTTCAATATAGCCTGCCAGCCGATATCTACTGGAAAGGTATTGTTTTGCACGGTTACTACTCCATCGTCATTCAACGGGGCGCCATACCTCCCCATTCAAACTACACACCGAGTATAGAGAGCTTGGGGACTTTGAATAATTCAAAGTGCGCCACAAGGGCTGCAAACGGCGTCACTCCTGGTCATTCGAGTCGCCCGGGTTCGACTGGCGCATTTCGTATTGAGACTGGCGCGAATTGCTAGATCGTTGTCGTGGCATATTTCTTATAGTGAGCACCACCGCAGTCCGTCAGGAGCATGCGATGAAACATTCGGTCTCGTCGTGTCCGTTAGAGCGCGTTACGTAACATTCCTTCGAGAGCTGACCATAATGAAGCAACAGACAAAGACGAAATCCGCTAGGCCGAAAGCGCCAAGCTCGAAAGCCGCCGAGCACATAGCATGCGACACAAGATGTTTGAGCATCTATTGCGTGTTGCGTTGACAGGCGTCATCCAGGCCTGACTACCTAAGATCGACGGATCCACCCCAGGAGTGCCACAAATGCCTCATCCTCAGTCCCCGCTCCACTCCGGCTTTGGCGCCGCCTCAACGGCCCATGACGTCATTGCCGGTATCGATTTGTCCGGCAAGACCGCCATCGTGACGGGCGGCTATTCCGGCATCGGAGTGGAAACGACCCGCGCGCTGCTCAGTGCAGGAGCACGAGTCATTGTCCCCACGCGTGACATGTCGAAGGCCAAGGCCAACCTGGACGGCTTGAAAGTCGAGCTCGTCGTCATGGATCTCGCTGACCCGGCTTCCATCGACGGGTTTGCATCAACCTTCCTTACCTCGGGTGCTCCTCTCCATCTGCTGATCAACAGCGCGGGTATCATGGCCTGCCCGCTCGCGCGCGACGCCCGTGGCTACGAGATGCAGTTTGCGACTAATCACTTGGGGCATTTCCAGCTTGCAGCCCGCCTCTGGCAGGCACTCAAGCGTGCCCAGGGTGCCCGTGTCGTCTCGCTGTCTTCGGTGGGTCATCACTCTGCGCAGGTTGACTTCGACGACTGGAACTTCGAGCGCCGCGAGTACGATCGCTGGGTGGCGTACGGCCAGTCCAAGACGGCCAATGCGCTCTTCGCGCTGGCGCTGGACGAACTGGGCGCGTCGCATGGCGTACACGCGTACTCCGTCCACCCGGGCCTCATCATCACCGACCTGACTCGACACATGAGCCGTGAGGAGCTGCAGCGTTCCGGCGGTCTGGATGATCAGGGGCGCCCTATTGTCGACCTCAACCGTGGCATGAAAAACACAGAGCAAGGCGCAGCTACCTCGATCTGGGCGGCGACGAGTCCTCTACTGAACGACGTAGGTGGTATTTATTGCGAAGACTGCGACTTTGCGGCCCTGATTTCCGACGACGAGGCCACCGTCGCCGGTTCGGGCTCACTCCCGTCCGGCGTCCGCCGTTGGGCTACCGACCTCGCTGCTGCGCGCAAGCTCTGGTCGTTGAGCGAAAAACTAACGGGTGTTTCGCTGGGTTGATGCCCCGGAAGCCTTGCAAAAGGGAAAAAAAGATGAGCCCTGAAGATGGGCGCCAGCAGCTTGCACACCAGTACCGGATTGGCGCCCAGGTCGGTCGCCAATTATTTTGACACAGCGACAGTTGCATCATCCTGTTCGATGTGCCGCTGACACACTTTTAATTCGCTTCTTGGCTGGCCCGTGAATAATTCTTGGCTGGCCCGTGAACAAGTCGCCGTGATGGCGTGCGACTGCAAATCCATCAACAGGAGAACAAGCTCATGCATCGCTGGCTCTTACCCGCTTCCAAACTAGGCATTGAAGCCCTCCGACTGGAGACCGATGCTACCCTTCCCGAACCTGGCCCCGGCGAAGTCCGCCTGCGGGTGCGCGCGGTGTCGCTCAACTATCGCGACCTCTTCGTGCTGGACGGGGCACCCGGCTGGCGGCCCGATGCCGATCTCGTGCCGCTTGCCGATGCGAGCGGCGAGGTCGACGCGCTCGGAGAAGGCGTGGAGGGCTGGGCGATTGGCGACGCCGCCGTCACGCTCTATTCACGCGGCTGGATTGATGGTACGCCCCCGCTCGATCTGACCTTCGGCCTCGGTGCGGGCGGCGAACAGGGCGTCCTGGCCGAATACATTGTGCTACCTGCGACGCGCATCGCACGGGCACCGGCCGGGCTCGATTGGGCCGAGGCGGCGACACTGCCCTGCGCGGGCCTCACAGCTTGGAGCGCAGTGTTCGACGGCAAGCCGGTCGGTCCTGGCACCCGACTCATGGCGCCGGGCACGGGGGGCGTGGCGCTGTTCGCGCTGCTGCTCGCACGCGCTGCCGGGGCGGAAGTGTTCGGCACGTCGAGCAGCGAGGCCAAGCGGGCGAGGCTGCGGGAGATGGGGGTGGCGGAGGTGATCGACCACCGCGCCGTGCCGGACTGGGGCGATGACGTGTTCCGGCGCCTGGGTGGCGTGGACAAGGTGATCGATCCCATCGGAGAGATCAACCGCGCCATGGCGGCGCTGCGCCCGGGCGGCGAGATCGCCGTCATGGGCCTGATGAGCCAGGATGGGCCGCCGAACCCGATGTACTTCATGGCGCGCACCCTAACGATCCGCGGCACCTTGGTCGGCAGTGCGGCGGCCTACGAGCGGCTGCGCGCTTTCATTGAGGAGCATGGCATCCGGCCGCCGGTCGGTGCGCGTTTCGCCTTCGAGGATGCGGCCAAGGCCTATGCGGCGCAGCGAGAGGGAGTGTTCGGCAAGGTCGTGATCGAGGTCGCCCCATAACGACGCGAAGTGAAGCTCCGGCCATGGATATGGAGGATGGCCGAACACGGGATCGATCGCGACGGTCGTCCGCCTTTGCGGCTGCTCCATTACCGCCGCGAAGCCTCGGCGGCCGAGCCGCTGCCGTTGCTGCAGGTGGGCCGCATAGCCGATTGGCTGGAACGGACCAGTGCCGAAGCGCCTCAGCGAGGTGATCACTCCTCCGTATTACGCGCCCACCGCGATCGCGCTTTGCTCCTGCTGGGGGTGGTGAAGTATGCGTAATCGGCATACCTGCGGTGTAAATCGGTTCGGGCAGAGTGCGTACTTTGACATTTGAAATAGGTGGTTTTTCTGGTCCGCAATTTCTGAAGAGTATGCGAAAACATTGGGCTGCATGGCAGTCAAATAGTGGTGATTGCGACCCGGAAAAACTATTGGAGAGCGCAGCCTGATTGATTTTCCTTTGGGACTTAAAATCCCCCGCTCGTAAGGGCGTGCCGGTTCGATTCCGGCTTCGGGCACCATCTAAATTCAAGGGTTTGCGGGCGAAAGCTAGGCAAACCCTTGTTCGTTTCTGGTCCGCAATTATTGGACGACCACGTGAGTGGACCGGACCTTCAGTCCGGACTTCCTGGCTGTAACCCGGTCGATAACATCCTTTATCTACTTTAATCAGGCTCTCCAGAGCACTGCTCACAGGGTCCACTCCATTGCTACTGCAGCGGACAACACCAGCATAATCAGCAACCCAAAAAACAACAGGCTCAACTCAGCGAGTTGTTTATAGTGGGCCAGCGGCCATTTGGTGACTCGCGCAATTGCTCTTTCAGAGGAAGCCATCATCAATTCTCGCTTTTGCGTGGAATATCGAATAGATCCGGAAGGCGTACATCAGGCAAAGCACAGGGCGGGCTTGATCTGGGCGGCAAGGCGACGGAACTGCATGGTGGTGTAGTGTGTTTCATTTTTCACCTCTCGCGTCATGCCGAACCTGGCGAGTCCAGCTGTCTCCATGATGTCCGGGGCGACAGCTGTTGGGGGGCACAAGAGGTGGTGCAACTAATGAGCCATTTCGGTAGGGCAGGGAAAATGTCCAATTAATTAACTGGCTGTTTCCGAGGGTTTCAAGCAAGAGAAAGGTTGAGCGGGGGAATATTCCTCAAATTTGCTGGTAGATACCTGGTTGGGTGGGTGTAGTTCCCCATTTATGGAGGGTGTAGCGACCCTGTTTCACCCGCTTTTGGTAGCAACTGCTTGCCCATGGATGGCGTGGATTTTCCGGGGTCGAGAAGGGCCGCTTCAATCGATAGCGGTCTTTCGCTGAAGGGATGCCCCGTTCCTCGATTCGCTGCTGTTGGCCGCCTTGCTTGGCACCTTGGGTTTCTGTATTACCCTGCTGATCCGGCCCTTTGTCCAACCTGTTGTCTCAGGAGCTACCATGCCTCGTTTTGCTGCCAACCTCAGCATGCTCTACCCGGAACATGAGTTTCTGGATCGCTTCGCCGCCGCTGCCTCTGACGGTTTCGAAGCGGTGGAGTATCTGTTTCCCTATGACTACAGCGCTGAAGAACTCAGGCAACGCTTGAGCGACAACGGCCTGGTGCAGGCACTGTTCAATGCGCCGCCCGGTGATTGGGCGGCGGGAGAGCGGGGTACAGTGTCGTTGCCGGGCCGGGAGAGTGAATTCCGCAGCGGTTTTGATCGTGCCCTGGAGTACGCCAGCGTACTGGGCAATTCACGCATCCATGTGATGGCCGGGTTGTTACCGTCGGAACGCGATCGCCAGCGGCATCATGCCGTGTACCTGGAGAACCTCGCCTACGCTGCCGCCCGGGCGGCCAAGGCAGGCGTCACCGTATTGCTCGAACCGATCAATACGCGAGACATGCCGGGTTTTTTCCTCAACCGCCAGGATCAGGCCCACGCCATTTGCAAGGAGGTGGGCGCCAGTAACCTGAAGGTTCAGTTCGACTGCTACCACTGCCAAATCGTCGAGGGCGACCTGGCGACCAAGCTGCGTCGTGACTTCGACGGTATCGGCCATATCCAGATCGCTGGCGTGCCGGATCGGCATGAGCCGGACCTGGGGGAAGTCAATTATCCCTATCTGTTCGAGCTGATGGACCAATTGGGTTATGACGGCTGGGTAGGGTGCGAGTATCGGCCGCGGGGAAATACGTCTTCCGGCTTGCAGTGGTTGCGCGACTGGAAGGCGCGGGTGCTGTAGAGGAGGCCGCCGCGGCAGTGCGAGGGTGGCATGTTCAGGTGTGAGCATTCAATCCCGGATCAAGACTTGCGTCAGGGCGCCGTGAAACAGTGACTTACAAAGAAGCCTTTCGATAAGGGTGACGCGATCAAGCTGGATGTCTTCTGACGTTTTTGCCTGCACCTGCATGACTCAGGCTCCTTGCAGTAAACGGTGGGTGCCTTATGCCGTTATTTTTGAGAGTAAGGAATGAAACAAGGACAGGTTTTGCTGTTGGCTTTGTTGTTTGTGTTTTTAACGGGTTGCACGACCATGCCGCCAAAAGACCAAGGCAATCTTTGCAACATTTACCGTGAGTATCCCGACTGGTACGAGGACTCGGTGCAAATGCAGAGTGAGTATGGGACACCTCTGCATGTGGCCATGGCGATCATGAAGCAGGAAAGCAGTTTCGTGGCGGATGCACTGCCGCCCCGTGACTACCTGCTCTGGGTGATCCCTTGGGGACGAGTCAGCTCGGCTTACGGTTATGCGCAGGCCCAAGATCCGGTGTGGAGTGAGTACAAGGGCAATACTGGCAACGGTGGTTCGCGTGACAATTTCGACGACGCGATCATGTTCATCGGTTGGTACACCACTGGCACCCAGCGTCAGCTCGGAATCTCCAAATGGGACACTTACAATCAGTATCTGGCTTACCACGAGGGACGTGGCGGCTTCAGCCGCAATACCTATCGCAGCAAACCGTGGTTGATGCAGGTTGCCCAGAAGGTACAAAAGCAATCGGAGATTTACAACGCTCAACTCAAGCAGTGTCGCCAGGAACTGGAAGACGAACGTAGTGGCTGGTTTTAGTGCGACAGTCGAGCGATCTTCGCAAACAAGGGTTTGCCAGCGAAAGCCAGGCAAACCCTTGTTGGTTTCTGCACCATTACTTCCATCTTGATCGTGGTCACCGGATGTTTTCAGGACGCCGGGTCAGTCTTGCGGCGCTCGCTGCCGGTTGGATTGCCGGTGTTGATCAGTCGTCTTTCCAGCAGTACGTTTTGCAACGCCTGGCGGTCTGACGGATCCATTTCATGCTCTCTTTCCTTGAGTTCCAGCAGGATCGGGGTCGACCACTGGCGGTAGGTTTGTTCGGCACTACGATTGAGTGACATGGGGTCCTCCTTGATCAGGCTCCAGCCAATGAAGGCGCCACAGTTCGATACGCAAGAGACCCTAGTCGACGAAGCCTGTTGTCGCCAATGCTTTACGTCGGACGACCATTTTCCCAGGTACCCGCAGCCACAGTGCGCTGCACGTAGTCGCTGAAGTCGCGCGCCGGCCGCCCCAATGCCCGTTGTACGCCATTGGCCACGGATGTGTTGCGACCGTCGAGCACGGTCGTGAACAGATACATCACCAGATCGATCAACTCCGCGGGAAGTTGTTCCTGTTCCATTGCCTGTCGGTAGGCGTCCGCCGGTACCGCCACAAAATCGATCTTGCGCTGGGTGGAGTGGGCGATCTCGGTGACAGCTTCGGCAAAGGTCAATGCCCGGGGGCCGGTCAACTCATAGAGCTGGTGGGTGTGTCCGGGTTGGGTCAGGGCTGCGACGGCACACTCGGCAATGTCCTCCGCATCGACAAAGGGCTCGGCGACATTGCCGACGGGGAGCGCGAGTTCGCCCTGCACAATGGGCTCAAGAAAGTGTGCCTCGCTGAAGTTCTGGCAAAACCAACTGGCCCGCAGAATCGTCCAGTCAAGCCCGCTGTCCTGGACAACACGTTCGGCCTGTTGCGCTTCGATCTCACCGCGTCCGGATAGCAGCACCAGTTTGCGCACTCCGCTTTTCACCGCCAGGTCGGTGAACGCCTGGATGGTTTGCAGGGCGCCAGGCACGGCGAGATCAGGCTGGAACGAAATGTAGACCGCATCAACACCCTCTATCACCGCGTCCCAGGTGGATCGATCTTCCCAGTCGAAAGGCGGATTGGCGTCACGGGAGCCTCGGCGAACGGGCAGGCCGGCAGCCTCGAGTCGTTGGGTGATTCTGCGTCCGGTTTTGCCCGTGGCGCCGAGGACCAGCGTGATTGGTTGATCGGTTTTCATCGCGTTCATCTCCATCAGTTAATGTGAGTGATGCTCATGTTTGAAAGATGATAGATCCTCATGTTTTGTCGTCAACCTGCTCAATCGAACTCCCCGACGTACGGCATCTGTTATTGGGGGCGAGGAGTGGCGATGCTAAGGTGAGTACATGTCACGTTATTGAGCGGGAAATTCACTCGTGCACAAGAAGACCCTTGAAGCCCTTGAACAGCCTGTTGTAGAGGCCGTTCGACGCAAACCCACGCAACAACGCAGTCGCGAACGTCAGGAGCGGATTCTGACCGCGGCGACTCGATTGATTGCGGACAAGGGCAGCGACCAACTGAAAATGAGTGAAATTGCCGAGTGCTGCGGGATCTCGATCGGCTCCCTTTATCAGTATTTTCCTGACAAGAGTTCCGTTATTCGCACGCTGGCCGAACGCTACAACGCGGAAAGCCGTCGTTGCATTACGGAGGCGATGGAAGCTGTGCAGGATGCCCAAGGCTTGCAGGCAGCCTATCTGCAATTGCTCGATCTGTATTACGAGATCGTGATGGCGACACCGGTGATGCGTGACATCTGGTCCGGTATGCAGGCCGACAAGCAGTTAATGCAATTGGAGCTGGTGGAGAGCCGGGTGGCCGGAGCACTGCTGGCCCAGGCAATGCTTCGTGTATACCCCGACCTCGATCAACAACAGGTTCAGGAGTCGGCGTTTCTGATCTGGCACCTGGGTGAGGCGACCATGCGCCTGGCGGTCACTTGCGCCCCCCAGGAAGGGCGAGCACTGGTCGAGGCTTTCAAGCGTATGTCCCTGCGTGAAATCATGCAGCCCGTGCGCAAGGACGCCGACCAGCGGTAACCAATGTTCACTCCTGCCGCAGGCCAGGTGCCCGTTGAGTTTGAAATGAGTAACCATCGGAGCGCTTCTGTCGTGGCGTGTGAGCGGTGACGTTCGGTTGGTTTTTGCCCAACAAAAATCCCGGCGCCAGGCCGGGTTGGGAGTGAGGGTGAAATCCTGACAGGCAAGCAAACGTCCGGAAACGTCACCGTCTCCGGTCATGCTGCCCGAATCGGACCTTTCCTCGCAGTGTAAATCCGTGACGGATCATCTGAACCGAGGCAGAGGCCGGTCGACAGGTTGCAGAGACGACAGCGTATGCCGGATCAGCGGCGTATCCTTTTCGATGTCGTTCAGGCGATCACGAATTCTGAGGGCGGTGGGGTGTCCGCCTTGATGATCGACCCAGTCGGCGATTTCCTTGCAGGCAGCAGCCAGGCGGACCTGACGGGAATCCAGCAAGGTGAGCAGGGTGGTGATGGACTCTTTTTCGGACATGGGAGACACCTCCGTTCAAGAAACCTGGGTGTGGCAACAAAAAGCCCGCCTGGAGCGAGCTTTCTGCCGTTGGGGTCGCTGATCCTTCAGCCATATCAGTATAGACCTGTTGAAAAGCGCTGACAGGTCCTCAGCTTTGTCGGGCTGTCACTTGTGATTTGGCGTTCAACTGCCGGCAAACACGCTGTGCGTCTTCTTCAACATCGTAGCCGTCACCGATGAAGCCTTGGGTACGGGTATCGGCGATGCGGTACCAGACTGCGGCTTCGGGTGGAAGGTGCTCTTTCTCACCTTCGCGGCGACCATGGATGATGATCTTGTTGCAACGCTTCACGACAAAAATGTCTTCCATGGCGTCTCCGCAGCTGAATCCTGTTCAGATCAACTATAGAAGCCATTGGTAATCGTGCAAAAAACAGGCAGGTCAATTCGTCGGTTCAGGCGCTGCCGCCATTCGTTCAAGGAAGATCGCCAGCCCGACTTCCTCGGCCCGCCCGGGTGGATACAACACTTGTGGCACAGGGCCGGCGGATTTACGCCAGCACCGCGACCGCTTTGATTTGTGCCCAGAGCTGCTGGCCAGGGTGGACGTTGAGCTGGTCGCGAGAATAGCGCGTGATCCGCGCCAACAGCGGCGAGCCTGCGGCGTCCAGGCGAATCAATACGTGAGCGGCATTGTCCGCGCTCATTTCACTGATCACGGTGACCGGCAGGCGATTGAGAATGCTGCTTTGTCCGACACTGTCCAGGCTCAGGCTCACGTCCCGCGCCTGGACCTTGCAACGCAATGCCTGGCCTGTATCCATTGGTGTATGAGGCACGCGAATGTCGAGGTGGGTGCCGGGTAATTGCAGGCTGAGCAGTTGGTAGTCGGCGTCATAGGCGCTGACGTGGCCTTCGATCACCACGCCGGCGTCATCCCCCATCGCCAAGGGCAAATCGAGGCGCGCCAGGGTCTGGCCGATCGGGCCGCTGGCCAGTGCCTTGCCGTTGCTGAGCAACACGATATGGTCGGCCAGCCGCGCGACTTCATCCTGGGAGTGGCTGACGTACAGCACCGGGATGTCGAGTTCGTCGTGCAGGCGCTGCAAGTAGGGCAGGATTTCATTTTTGCGTTGGGCATCCAGCGCCGCCAGCGGCTCGTCCATCAACAGCAGTTTCGGGCTGGTGAGCAAGGCGCGGGCAATACCGACGCGCTGTCGCTCACCGCCCGAAAGGTGTTGTGGTTGCCGGTCCAGCAAATGACTGATGCCCAGCAGTTCGGTGGCGTGGGCCATGTCGACCCGACGCTGCGTCTTTGCAATGCGCTTGAGGCCGAACTCCAGATTGGCCAGTACCGACAGATGGGGAAACAGGCTGGCTTCCTGGAACACGTAGCCCAGTGCGCGCTTGTGCGGTGCGACGAAGACCTTGTTTTCACTGTCCAGCCAGACTTCATCGTTGACCTGGATAAAGCCTTGATCGGCCCGCTCCAGGCCGGCGATGCAGCGCAGGCAAGTGGTCTTGCCCGAGCCGGAATGACCGTAAAGTGCGGTGACGCCACGGCCCGGCAGTTGCAGGTCGACGTCTAGGGCAAAGCCCGGGTAGTGCAATTTCAGGCGCATTTGAATCATCGGTCAGCTCCAGCCGGCTTTGGTTTTTCGGCTGGAATACAGCGCCAGCAAGACGACAAACGAGAACACCAGCATCGCCCCGGCCAGCCAATGGGCCTGGGCGTATTCCATGGCTTCGACGTGATCGTAGATCTGCACCGATACCACGCGGGTCTTCTCGGGAATGTTGCCGCCGATCATCAGTACCACACCGAACTCGCCGACGGTATGGGCGAAACCGAGAATGGCCGCAGTAATGAAACCCGGGCGAGCGAGGGGCAGCATCACGCTGAAAAAGGTGTCCCAGGGGTTGGCCCGCAGCGTCGCGGCCACTTCGAGCGGACGCGTGCCAATCGCGGAAAAAGCGTTTTGCAGTGGCTGGACCACAAACGGCATCGAATACAGCACCGAACCGATGACCAGCCCTGCAAAACTGAAAGTGAGGGTGCCAAGGCCGAGCGATTGGGTGAGCTGGCCGATATATCCGTGGGGGCCGAGGGCGAGCAACAGATAAAAGCCAATCACCGTCGGTGGCAGCACCAGGGGCAGGGCGACAATCGCCCCGACCGGCCCGCGCAACCAGGAGCGGGTGCGCGAGAGCCACAACGCAATCGGAGTGCCGACAATCAGCAGGATGACGGTCGTCAGGGACGCCAGTTTCAGGGTCAGCCAAATGGCGGAAAAATCGGCACTCGATAGCGACATTTAGATTTCGTAACCGTAGGACTTGATGACTGCGGCCGCTTTCGGCCCCTTGAGGTAGTCAACCAATGCCTTGGCGGCCGGGTTGTCCTTGCCCTTGTTGAGAATTACCGCGTCCTGTTTGATTGGGTCGTGCAGGCTGGCGGGAACGATCCAGGCCGAACCGTTGGTGATCTTGCCGTCCTTGTAGATCTGCGACAGGGCGACAAAGCCCAGCTCGGCGTTGCCGGTGGAGACGAACTGGTAGGCCTGGGTGATGTTCTGGCCTTCCACGATCTTGTCCTTGACCTTGTCGGTCAGACCTTCTTTGGCCAGCACCTGGGTAGCCGCCAGGCCGTAAGGCGCGGCTTTCGGGTTGGCGATGGACAGGTGCTGGTACTCGTTCTTCTTCAGCACATCGCCCTTGGCATCGACGTAGCCCTCTTTGGCCGACCACAGCGCCAGGGTGCCGACCGCGTAGGTGAAGCGCGACCCCTTGACGGTGTCACCTTCGGCTTCAAGTTTTTTCGGGGTGCTGTCGTCCGCCGAGAGGAACACTTCGAACGGCGCGCCGTTTTTGATCTGGGTGTAGAACTGGCCGGTGGCACCAAAGGAGGTCACCAGTTTATGCCCGGTGTCTTTTTCGAAATCAGCGGCGATCGCCTGGATGGGGGCGGTGAAGTTGGCGGCGACCGCCACCTGGACTTCGTCCGCCTGGGCTGAGCCGAAGGCGAATACGGCGAGAAGGCTCGCCAGGCAGGAAGGGGCAAAACGTGAGGCACGAATGGTCATGAAACGGCTCCGTCAAAGGCAATTGCAACTGGGGGTGAATCGTTATGTACGGAAATATATAGCGAATTGCCTTTGAACGGAATGTCTGCTCGTGAAATTGTATACAATTTCAGTGCGGGCGATGCTCAGGAGCGACGCAGAAGTCTCGCCAGCCCTTCCTCAGCCAGTTGTCGAGTCAGCGCCTCGGTGCTCAATTCGACGCCAAGGGTAAATGCCTGGCCGGCCCAAAGGTTGCTGAAGTCGGCTTCACCTTTCGCCCGCAGCGGCATCAGCGCGCCTCCGGCCAGGGGGAAGGCCGGGGCCTTGGCGCTCATCGGTCCCAGTTCGCGCATCACCCGATTGAGGATGCCCCGGGCCGGGCGACCGGTGAAGACGTTGGTGACCGCCGTCTCGCTTTCCTTCGCGGTACGCAGCGCTTTGTGATGGGACGGGCTGACCCTGGCTTCTGGCGTGAACAGGTATGCCGTACCCACCTGTACCGCCGAAGCACCGAGCATGAAGGCTGCGGCGACGCCTCGGGCGTCAGCGATGCCGCCAGCGGCAATCACCGGCACTTTCACTGCATCGACGACTTGCGGCACCAGGGCGAACGTCCCCACCTGGCTACTCAGGTCATCGCTGAGAAACATCCCGCGATGGCCGCCGGCCTCAAAACCCATGGCAATGATTGCATCACAGCCATGCTGCTCCAGCCACATGGCTTCTTCGACGTTGGTGGCTGAGGACAGCACTTTCGCACCGGTGGCCTTGACCCGGTCGAGCAGGGATTTTTCCGGCAGGCCGAAGTGAAAACTCACGACTTCAGGGCGGAACGCTTCGACCACTTCACAGGCCGCATTATCGAACGGCGCCCGGTTGGACACGGGGGTTGGCGCATCGAAATCGGCGCCCAGTTCCTGGTAGTAGGGTTGCAGCAGGTTTTTCCAGTCCTGCGCGCGTTGCTCGTCGGGAGCTGGAGGTTGATGGCAGAAAAAATTGACGTTGATCGGGCGCTGGGTGTGTTGGCGGATGGTCTTCAGTTCTTCGCGCAGTTGATCGGTGCTGAGCATCGCCGCCGGCATCGAACCCAGGCCGCCTGCATTGCAGGCTGCAATCACCATGGCCGAGTTTGTGGCACCGGCCATCGGCCCCTGAATGATCGGCAGTTCGATCCCGAGCAGGTCAAGAATGCGGGTATCTGGCCATTGGTTCATGTGCTGTGTTCTCCGACGTTGAAACAGGGCAGGGACGGTAGAACAGGATTTGTAACGCAACGACTGGCGCAAGGCCAGTCGTCATTTCCGCTTGCCAGTGGTGGCAGCGTCGCTGGAAGCCTCCACTGCTGTTGCGCGGGCATGGGAATCGCTGACTACGACGACTCACGCTCCAGCAACTGGCGTTTGCGCTCGACACCCCAGCGATAGCCCGAAAGATTGCCATCGCTGCGTACCACGCGATGGCACGGGATCGCCACGGCCAGGCTGTTCGCGCCGCAGGCCTGGGCCACGGCGCGAACGGCTTTGGGCGAGCCGATGCGCAGGGCGATATCGGCGTAGCTCGCCGTGCTGCCGACTGGAATCTCTCGCAGCGCTTGCCAGACCCGTTCTTGAAATGCGGTGCCGCGCACGTCCAGTGGCAGGTCCAGGCCAATGGCCGGCGCCTCGATAAAGCCGACGACCCTGGCAATCAATTGCTCGAATTCATGATCGGCACCAATCAAGTTCGCGCGCCGGAACTTGTCTTGCAGGTCACAGACCAGTTGGTGCGGATCATCGCCCAGCAGGATCGCACAAACTCCACGATCACTCTGTGCCACCAGAATCGCACCCAGCGAGCACTGGCCAATGGCAAATCGAATGTCATTGTTTTGCCCGGCGGCGCGGTAATCCCCGGGCTTCATTCCCAGCAGTTGGTCTGCCGCTTCATAAAATCGGCTGTTGGAGTTGAAACCGGCGTCATACAGGGCATCGGTCACCGAGCCGCCGTCCGCCAGTCGCTCGCGCACCTTGCGAGAGCGATGTGCATCGGCGTAGCCCTTGGGCGTCAGGCCGGTGACGGCTTTGAACACGCGATGGAAGTGAAAGCTGCTCAGTCCCGCCGTTTCGGCCAATTCGCCGAGGGACGGCAGCGTTTCGGCGCTTTCGATCTGTCGGCAGGCAGCGGCCACGGTGGCGGCATGTTGCGCGGCGAGTTCGCTCTGGTCCCTTGCCGCGCGCTTGCTTGGACGATAGCCCGCGGCCCGGGCCTGTTCGGCGCTGTCGAAGAACTCGACATTCTGTGGTTTGGGCAGGCGCGCGAGACTGCTGGGATTACAGTAGATGCCTGTGGTCTTCACGGCATACACAAACTGCCCGTCAGCCTTTGGGTCGCGTGCGACCACGGCGGCCCAGCGCGGATCGTTTTCAGTGGTGGTCCTGGTCGATTGGGTTGTCATGGCGTCACGTCCATTAAGGGGTTGCCTGCACATTAACCAAGGGGCCATTGCCACACACTCCGGCGCTTGCGGTCAAATTCGCGGCCTCTATCCGGCGGTACGGAAGGTAAAGTTGATGCGCTGCTCGCCCAGTCTCGGGTGCTGCCCGTCCTTGATCGGCAACACGCCGTGATAACGCAGGCGATCCACACCACCCCAGACCACGATGTCGCCATGCAGCAGGGGAACGCGCTGGCTTTTGTCGCCGCGTGCAAAACCGCCGAACAGGAACATCGCCGGCAAGCCCAGGGAGACCGAAACGATGGGTGCTGCGTAGGAATGCTCGTCCTTGTCCTGGTGCAATGACATTTTCGCCCCGGGAATGTAGCGGTTGATCAGGCAGGAGTCAGGCACAAAGTCGCTGAAGCCCGCAGCCTGCGCTGCCGCTTGCGCCAGTTGGAAAAACACCTCGGGCATCACGGGCCAGGGGTGGCCGGTCTGCGGATCGTGGCGAGTGTATCGATAACCGCTGCGGTCGGTGGTCCAGCCGAATGTGCCGCAACTGCTCAGGGCGACCGACATGGTAAAGCCGCCGGGCGTGACCATCTGCCGAAACGGCGCGGCCACCAGCACCGCCTCCAGGGCGGGCAGCAAACGATCCAGCCAGGGCAGGGCAAAGCCTCTGAGTACCCAGGACTGTTCGCCGATCTGCTCGCGCCTGGGTTGTTGCTCGGGTTCTGCATTGGCAAACAGATCGAGAGTCAGCGGATTCATGGGGTCATGATGCATCGTGAAAGATGATTCCAAGGGTATGCCGTTTGCCACTGTGCAGGCGACTCACGCCGTGACGCAGGGTCACGCGGTAGTAACCGCGAGTCCCTTTGACCGGTCGTTGGTTGACGGCAAAGATCAGTCCGTCACCTTTGTTCAGGCCGATGACCATCGGGCGTGACTGCATGCGCGGGCGTTGTTCAGTCATGACAAACTCGCCGCCGGTGAAGTCTTCTTCGGGTTCCGACAGAAGAATCGCCACTTGCAGCGGGAAAACGTGCTCACCATACAGATCCTGATGCAGGCAGTTGTAGTCCTGCGGACCGTATTGCAGCAACAACGGCGTAGGGCGGTTCTGACCGGCGGCATGGCAGCGTTCGAGGAAGCTTGGATGGGATTCGGGAAAACGGTCTGGCAACCCCATCTGCTCATGCCAGCGATTGGCGATGGGCACCAGTCTTGGGTAGAGCGCGCTGCGCAGGCGAGCCACAAGTTCCGGCAACGGGTAGTTGAAATACTTGTATTCGCCCCGGCCGAACCCGTGGCGAGCCATCACCACGTGCGAGCGAAAGGGCTCGTTACGGGGGTACAAGGCGCTGATTTGCGCACAAGCCTTGTGGCTCAGCAGTGACGGGATGACGGCGTAACCGTCCTGGTCAAGTTGTTGTTCCAGCTGGAGCCAGTCCAGCCTGTCCAGATAGTGTTCGCTCATTGCCGGGCCTCTTGATGTCGAGGTGGCCAGTCTGGAAGGCAAGGATGACGCAGGCACTCCGCTGCTTGCGGTCGAATTGCGAACGGGAGCCGACGTCCATTGTCGCTCCGAATCGCGTTACAGCGCTTTGCTGACGCTGATTTCGCTGATGACGTCGTCTTTTCCATGAATGGCATCCAGCGCCGCCTTGGCTTCTTCTGCGGTACCGTTTTCAAGCTGGGCGAACTCGAAGCGGCGCTCACCGTTGAGTTTGTATTTGATGACGTACTTGGTCGTTTGGGCCACGGTTGTATCTGCCTGTCTTGTGTTTCGGATTCGTTGTTCAGCTGAGTTTGGAGCTGGAGCGGCGAATGATTTTGATCGAGTGAGTCAGGTTGGGTTTGCGGGTCACGCTGATGGCGCGGCGACTCACAGTGTCGATCGTGATGTTCCAGAAACCGGTGCTGGGCGCGGTGATGCGGGCTGGAAACGTGTCGAAGGCACCGCCGTGATAGGTGTGACGTCCGCCATTCTTGAAGCTGCGGAAGTTGGCGTCGTTCATCAAGCGGATGTTGCACATTTGGGAGCATTGAATGACGACAATATCGTCTTCATTGAGGTGCTCGCGCTGATGGATAAATTTCATGAGGCGCCTCCAGAAGGGCTTTTTCTACAAAATCAAAACGATAGCATGGGCGATTGGCGCAGTTTATCAGTCCGCAGGCCTTATTATCCGGCCACTTTGACAATTAAAAACGCTAATTTCACATTTGATGAGCGATAAAGCAGTTTGCCTCGGAGAAAAAACGCATCTGCGTTGTCCGAGCCTCTTTATCGGAGGTTTTATATGAAGTGGGGTTTGTGGGGTCTTTCCCTGGCGATGCTGGTGAGTGGTTGTGCGAACGTCTCTGAAATCAATGAGTCGCTGCCGACCATGAACGTGATTTCTGGCAAAAAACCCCATGAATATGCGCAATGCCTCAGCGAAAAACTGGCTGACAGTCGTGGCGCCTTGCAAATCGAGCCGCACAAGGATGGCTTGCGTGTGATTGTGCCGCTCAAGTACTCCTCGGGGCCGTCTGCCGTTTTCGACATCGAAGAGCGTTCTGGCGGCAGCAGCATCAAGCTGCACGAGAGCATGTCCAATGTCCCGGTGCGCCCAAAGGATATACAGAAGGCTGCCACCGAGTGCATTTCCGGCTGATAGACTATCGACCATCAGCACCGATGCCGCCAAAGCCTGGCTTTGGCGGCATCGCTATTTCTGGAGTCGAACAATGAAGCGTGAGCAGGTCCGGGAACGCCATGCAGAGGGACTGATCTCTGCCACCCATGTGATTCAGAATCCGGCGGAGCGAGGGGAATGGATCGTGTTCTTCAAGAAGAGCGCCGGGCGCAGCTATTTCCTGGTGGATGACAATGATGAAGTCGAGTCCTTCAGTCGCCTCGATGACCTCATCGACACCGTGCGCGGGCTTGGGATCAAATTCGCCGAAATCCATATGTAAGGCGTTGCAACCGCGGCGCTCTCTTGTAGGAGCGAGTGCCCGCTTGCGGCATGCTCGCGATGGTCGTCAACGATAACGTGGGCTGTCTGGATGCCAGCGGTGTCTGAGCCTCCATCGCGAGCATGCTCGCTCCTACAGGAATAGGTAACATCTCAGGCCTGGCTCAAGACCTTGACTGAGCAGCATTACGCGCATCTCGCATCGGACGTCGATCAGTTCTTGTCCTTGCCGCGTCGCTTGGGCTCCGGGTGCTCAAGCTCCAGCACCGAGGCCACCTCGGTCGCCAGGGCTTCGGTAGGGAAAGGTCCGGCGATGTTTTCACCGGCGACACTGGCCACCCACCATTGACCGTCTTTCACCTTGTTGATCAGGAATCCATTGACGCTTTTTGCTTGGGACATCTATTTGCCTCGTTGTCTGGTTCAATCGCGCCATGATACCGGCAAACGCACGCGACAGGTGTCGACGGGCGTAAGGTGGGGGCACCGCGGGCAGCGAAAACCGTGCAATTACACAGCTTTCTGCTATGCCTAAGAGGTTTCGAAGTGACCCGTGCAACCGCGCAGGGAACTATCGGCAAGAATATTTCTCTATGTTGACATCGGTTAGCCAGCGCGGGGCATTGTAAGGTGCACGCCGCCTGATTAGACTGCGCCGAAACTCGTACACACAGCCCTTTCAAGGACTTTTATGATCAAGAAATGCTTGTTCCCAGCAGCCGGTTACGGTACTCGCTTCCTGCCAGCGACTAAAGCCATGCCCAAAGAAATGCTGCCGGTGGTGAACAAGCCACTGATCCAGTACGGCGTCGAAGAAGCACTGGATGCCGGCTTGAACGAAATCTCCATCGTTACCGGTCGCGGCAAGCGCGCCCTGGAAGACCACTTCGACATCAGCTACGAACTGGAGAACCAGATCAAGGGCACCGACAAGGAGAAATACCTGGTCGGCATCCGCCGCCTGCTGGACGAGTGCTCGTTCTCTTACACTCGCCAGACTGAAATGAAAGGTTTGGGCCATGCGATCCTGACCGGCCGTCCGCTGATCGGCGACGAGCCGTTCGCCGTGGTGTTGGCGGATGACCTGTGCGTCAACCTGGAAGGTGACGGCGTACTCAAGCAGATGGTCAAGCTGTACAAACAGTATCGCTGCACCATCGTCGCGATCATGGAAGTAGACCCGCAGGAAACCAGCAAATACGGCGTGATTGCCGGCGACCTGATTGGTGACGACCTGTACCGCGTGCGCAACATGGTCGAGAAGCCAAAGCCGGAAGATGCCCCATCGAACCTGGCGATCATCGGCCGTTACATCATGACGCCGGACATCTTCAGCCTGATCGAGCAAACCGAGCCAGGCAAAGGTGGCGAGATCCAGATCACCGACGCCCTGATGAAACAGGCGCAGGATGGTTGCGTGATTGCCTACAAGTTCAAGGGCAAGCGTTTCGACTGCGGTGGCGCCGAAGGCTACATCGACGCGACCAACTTCTGCTTCGAGAACTTCTACAAGACGGGCAAGGCTTACTGATAGCTGGCGACCTGATTGTTTTGAAAGGCCACCTTCGGGTGGCTTTTTCATTTTCAGGCCCCATATCGACTGCAGCGCTTGCCCCACAAATGTCTGAGGGTATGCTGTTGGCCTGCCGAGGAGATTGAAGATGGCCTACGATTTTGACCTTTATGTGATTGGCGCCGGTTCCGGCGGTGTACGGGCTGCGCGCTTTGCCGCAGGGTTCGGCGCGAAAGTGGCTGTGGCCGAGAGCCGCTACCTGGGCGGCACCTGTGTGAACGTCGGCTGCGTGCCGAAAAAATTGCTGGTCTACGGTGCCCACTTCGCCGAAGACTTCGAGCAGGCATCCGGTTTTGGCTGGAGCCTGGATGAAGCGCAGTTCGACTGGGCGACTTTGATCGCCAACAAGGACCGCGAGATCAATCGCCTCAATGGCATTTATCGCAACTTGCTGGTCAACAGCGGCGTGACCCTGCATGAAGGGCACGCGAAGATCGTCGATCCGCATCAGGTCGAGATCAATGGCGAGCGCTATAGCGCCAAAAATATTCTGATCGCCACTGGTGGCTGGCCGCAGATTCCGGAAATCCCGGGGCGCGAACATGCCATCAGTTCCAATCAGGCGTTCTTCCTTAAAGAGCTGCCCAAGCGGGTTTTGGTCGTGGGTGGCGGCTACATTGCGGTGGAGTTCGCCGGGATCTTCCACGGCCTGGGCGCCGAAACCACACTGCTGTACCGCGGCGAACTGTTCCTGCGCGGGTTTGACGGTTCTGTGCGCAAGCATTTGCAGGAAGAATTGACCAAGCGCGGGATGAACCTGCAATTCAATGCGGACATCGAGCGCATCGACAAGCAGGCCGATGGCAGCTTGAAAGTCACGCTCAAGGATGGTCGTCAGTTGGAAGCCGATTGCGTGTTCTACGCCACGGGGCGTCGTCCGATGCTGGACAATCTCGGGCTGGAGAACACTGGGGTCAAGCTTGACAAGAAGGGCTTCGTCGAGGTCGATGAGCTGTATCAAACCGCCGAGCCGTCGATCCTGGCGCTGGGCGATGTGATCGGTCGCGTTCAGCTGACACCGGTTGCCCTGGCAGAAGGCATGGCGGTGGCGCGACGCCTGTTCAAGCCGGAGCAGTATCGTCCGGTGGATTACAGGATGATCCCGACTGCGGTGTTCAGCCTGCCAAACATTGGCACCGTCGGCTTGACTGAAGAGCAGGCTCGCGAAGCCGGCCACGATGTGCAGATATTCGAAAGCCGCTTCCGGCCGATGAAGCTGACCCTGACGGAATGCCAGGAGCGCACGCTGATGAAGCTGGTGGTGGACGCCCAAACTGACAAAGTATTGGGCTGCCACATGGTCGGGCCGGATGCCGGTGAGATCGTCCAGGGGTTGGCGATTGCCTTGAAGGCCGGCGCCACCAAGCGCGACTTCGACGAAACCATCGGGGTGCACCCGACGGCCGCCGAAGAGTTCGTCACCCTGCGTACGCCGGTCGCCGGTTAATCCTTCTTCGCTGCGTCTGCCGCTGCCGCAAGGGTCGCGGCCAGACGTACGCGTTCTTCCAGATCCGTGCGGGCTTTGGCCAAATCCAGCTCCAGGGACTTGTTGATCTGCGACAGTTCATCGGCATTCTGTTTGAGTGCCTGGCTTTCCAGCAGGGCGACGCGCAGGCGTTCCTGGAGGAGGGTGCGCTCGCTGTCGACGCGGCTGGCCTGTTCCAGCAACTGATCCTGGCGGGTATTGCTTTGCTTGAGCTGTTCTTGCAGCAGGCTCAACTCGCGCAGCGTACCGCGGTTTTCGGTCAGCAGACGTTCATTGTCGCGATGCAGCTGGGTGATTTCGTCCTGGCGTACCAGCGCGCTTTGTTGTGCCTGGCGCAGCTCCATCTGTATCTGTTGCACCTGGCTTTCATGGCGAGTCAATTCCTGCTCGCGTTGTTCCTTGACCGCATTGCGGTAGTGTTCCAGCGCGTCACGGGTGTGCAGGTGTTTTTCTTCAAGGGAGCGGATCTGCTCGTCCTTGTCTTTCAGGCGTAGTTCGAAATCGGCCAGCGCCTGGTTCAGTCCGGCGTTGCGGGTTTGCTCTGATTGCAAGCTGGCGCGGGTTTCCTGCAGGGCTTCGGACTCCTGAGTCAGCGCAAGGCTCTGGAATTCGTATTGCTGGTGCAGTTCGCTATTGGCCTCCTGCGCTTCGCCGAGCTGGTTTTCCAGGGTCTTGCGTTGTTCTTCGTACTGCGAGCGCGCCTGGTCGATAGGTTCTTGCGCCTGCTCCTTGAGTCTTTGTGCGAGCCGCGCCACCAGCGCGATCAGTTCGTCGTCTATCGGCTCCGCCGGCGCTTCGGCCGGTTCGTTCCTGTCATCGAGCTCTTTGAGATAGCGATGAATCGTGGTTTTCGAACCGGTATTGCCCATCTCGATCCGTACGGCATCGATACTGGGGTTTTCGCCGCGAGCAAGGATCGCCAACCGGGCGGCTTGAACCACCGCTTTATTTACACCGCCGCGTGCCATGAGTTCTCCCGGGTTCTGATGATGTGGTACGTACCACGTAAATACACATTGTACCATCCAACTTTGAAAGTTAAATACTGAATGTTTATAGCACGGGATATACTGGTATTACCCCGTGTGATGAACCCAATACCGGTTTTTGACCCGGCAAAACGGTATGAATTCAAGAGTTGACCCCATGACCGAGCTGGATCGTTACCTGCAGGCTGCAACGCGCGACAACACTCGTCGCAGCTATCGCGCGGCCATCGAACACTTTGAGGTGACATGGGGCGGGTTTCTGCCGGCCACCAGTGACAGCGTGGCGCGTTATCTGGTGGCGCATGCCGGGGTGCTGTCGATCAATACGCTCAAGTTGCGCCTTTCGGCGTTGGCGCAGTGGCACAACAGCCAGGGCTTTGCCGATCCCACCAAGGCACCGGTGGTGCGCAAGGTGTTCAAGGGCATCCGCGCGCTGCATCCGGTCCAGGAAAAACAGGCCGAACCGCTGCAACTTCAGCATCTGGAGCAGGTGGTCAGTTACCTGGAGCAAGAAGTGCAAACCGCCAGGGCCGAAGGCGACCAGCCGGGTTTGCTGCGGGCCAGGCGCGACATGGCGTTGATCCTGCTGGGCTTCTGGCGCGGCTTTCGCAGTGATGAGTTGTGCCGGCTTCAGGTGGAACACGTGCAGGCCAGCGCCGGTTCCGGCATCAGTCTCTATCTGCCGCGCAGCAAGAGTGATCGCGATAACCTCGGCAAGACCTATCAGACGCCGGCCTTGCAGCGCTTGTGTCCGGTGAAGGCATATATCGACTGGATCACCGAGGCGGCATTGGTGCGCGGGCCGGTGTTCCGTAGCATCGATCGCTGGGGACATCTGGGTGAGGAGGGGTTGCACGCCAACAGTGTGATTCCGCTATTGCGCCAGGCGTTGGTGCGGGCGGGTATCGCCGGCGAGCTTTACACCAGCCACTCCCTGCGGCGTGGCTTTGCGACCTGGGCTCACCAGAGCGGCTGGGATTTGAAGTCCCTGATGAGTTATGTGGGCTGGAAGGACATGAAGTCAGCCATGCGCTACATCGAGGCCAGTCCGTTTCTCGGGATGGCGCGCATCACAGAAAAGTCCGTGAGATAACGTTTTCTTCTATTAATACGGCTGACTAATAGCAAAAGCCAATCAGCAGCATCAGGTTTGCCAATGAGCCTTCCGTTCGTCGAGTGGGTAAAGTTCTTTCCATCAACTTCTTAACCCCTGACGGAGAGTCAACGATGCCTATCATCAACAGCCAAGTTAAACCGTTCAAAGCTGACGCATTCAAAAATGGCGACTTCGTAAAAGTCTCGGACGCTGACCTGAAAGGCAAGTGGTCGGTGGTGTTCTTCTACCCGGCCGACTTCACCTTCGTCTGCCCGACCGAACTGGAAGACCTGGCTGACAACTACGACGCGTTCCAGAAGCTGGGCGTCGAGATCTACAGCGTTTCCACCGACACTCACTTTGCCCACGCGGCCTGGCACAACACTTCGCCAGCCATCGGCAAGATCCAGTACACCATGATCGGCGACCCGACCCACGTGATCTCCCGCAACTTCGACGTGCTGATCGAAGAAGCTGGCCTGGCTGACCGTGGCACTTTCGTGATCAACCCTGAAGGCCAGATCAAGATCGTTGAACTGAACGATGGCGGTGTAGGTCGTGACGCTTCCGAGCTGCTGCGCAAGATCAAGGCTGCCCAATACGTCGCCGCTCACCCGGGTCAGGTTTGCCCAGCCAAGTGGAAAGAAGGCGAGGCCACTCTGGCGCCGTCCCTGGACCTAGTCGGCAAGATCTAAGTCAGTGACACGCTCCTCAGGGCGGACTACCGCACCTACTCAGTAAGCTGCACCGCCCAATAAAAACGCCCGGGCGAGATTCGCTCGGGCGTTTTTTTATGCCTGCTTTATACGAAACAGCAAAAAGGAAATCGCCCGTATGTTGGACACCAATCTTAAAGCCCAGTTGAAATCGTACCTGGAACGGGTCACTCAGCCGATCGAGATCGTTGCTTCCCTCGACGACGGTGCGAAATCCCAGGAAATGCTCGAACTGTTGAAAGACGTTGCCGGTCTTTCCACCCAGATTACGTTGCTCGATAACGGTGATGATGCACGCAAGCCATCGTTTTCGATCAATCGACCCGGGGCCGATATCAGCCTGCGTTTTGCCGGCATCCCGATGGGGCACGAATTCACGTCCCTGGTACTGGCCTTGCTGCAAGTCGGCGGTCATCCGTCGAAAGCCAGCGTTGAAGTGATCGAACAGATCCGCTCGCTCAAAGGCGAGTTCAGCTTCGAAACCTACTTCTCGCTGTCGTGCCAGAACTGCCCGGATGTGGTCCAGGCACTGAACCTGATGGCGGTGTTGAACCCGAACATTCGCCACGTCGCCATTGACGGTGCGCTGTTCCAGGCCGAAGTCGATGAGCGCCAGATCATGGCGGTACCCAGCATCTACCTCAATGGTGTGAACTTTGGCCAGGGCCGCATGGGTCTGGAAGAAATCCTCGCCAAAATCGACACCAGCGGCATCGAGCGCCAGGCCGAGAAAATCAGCGCCAAGGATGCCTTTGACGTGCTGGTGGTCGGTGGTGGCCCGGCCGGTGCTTCGGCGGCAATCTACGCGGCCCGTAAAGGCATTCGCACCGGTGTCGCGGCCGAGCGTTTTGGTGGGCAGGTGCTGGATACCATGGCTATCGAGAACTTTATCTCGGTGCAGGAAACCGAAGGGCCGAAACTGGCCGTGGCCCTGGAAGAACACGTCAAGCAGTACGACGTGGACATCATGAACCTGCAACGCGCCGACAAATTGGTGCCCGGCAAGAATGGCGAGCTGCACCAGATTCAGTTCGCCAGCGGCGCATCGCTCAAAGCCAAAACCGTGATTCTGGCGACCGGTGCGCGGTGGCGGGAAATGAACGTCCCGGGCGAACAGCAATACCGCAACAAAGGTGTTGCCTACTGCCCGCACTGCGACGGCCCGCTGTTCAAGGGCAAGCGCGTGGCGGTCATTGGCGGCGGTAATTCCGGCGTCGAAGCAGCCATCGACCTGGCCGGTATCGTGTCCCACGTCACCTTGCTGGAGTTCGATGTACAGTTGCGCGCCGATGCGGTATTGCAGCGCAAGTTGCACAGCCTGCCGAATGTCACCGTGATCACCAGTGCGCAAACCACTGAAGTCACCGGTGATGGGCAGAAGGTCAACGGCCTGCGCTACAAGGACCGTCAGAGTGACGAGTTGCGCAGTGTGGAGCTGGAAGGGATCTTTGTGCAGATCGGTTTGCTGCCCAACACCGACTGGCTCAAAGGCACCATCGAGTTGTCGCCCCGTGGCGAGATCATCGTCGATGCTCGCGGTGAAACATCGGTGCCGGGTGTGTTCGCCGCCGGCGATGTGACCACTGTGCCGTACAAGCAGATCGTGATCGCAGTGGGCGAGGGCGCCAAAGCCTCTCTCAGCGCCTTCGATCACTTGATCCGTACTTCGGCTCCGGCATGAGTCCAGGCGCCGAAAACACAAAACCCCATGAATGATCATGGGGTTTTTTGTGTCTTGCACATTACAAATGTGGGAGCAAGCCCGCTCCCACAGGGGATTTGCGGTGAAGCTTAGAGTGGAGTTGGCTGAATGATCTCGACCCAGTAAGCATCCGGGTCCTTGATGAACGCCAGGCTCTTCATCCGACCATCGCTCAGGCGCTTCTGGAAATCGCAGCCCAGTGCTTCAAAACGCTCGCAGGCGGCGACGATGTCCGGCACCGAGATGCAGATGTGGCCAAAACCGCGCGGATCGGTGTTGCCATTGTGGTAGGCGAAATTCGCGTCGTTCTCGGTGCCGTGGTTGTGGGTCAGTTCGAGGATGCCGGGGATGGACTTCATCCATTCGGTGCGCGCGGCGGCGTCGGCCGGGATCTGGTTTTTGTCGACCAGCGCCAGGAAATACAGGCTGAACTCGGCTTCCGGGAAGTCGCGTTTTTCCACCAGCGTAAAACCGAGGATGCGTGTGTAGAAATCCAGGGACTTGGTAATGTCCTTGACCCGCAGCATGGTGTGGTTGAAGACGAACTTCTGCGTCGCGGTGTCCGGTTGGGCGGTGACGCCGGGGAAGGTGTTCAATTCGTGCAGGCTCATGGGCCCTCCAGGAAAAATGTGGGCTAACGAATGACGCCAATGATACGCAAGGGATCGGACATCACCAAACCGAAACAGTCGGCTATTGCCTGACGGCCGGCCTGGGCCCAGACTTTACGGCTTGATCCGTGAGTGCTCATTGCAATGATTCGACTCCGTAAAATGCTATTCATCCTGCTCGGCGTGCTTTCGCTGGTTGGCTTTGCTCGCGCCGATGCGCCGGTGCTGACCTGGCCGCAAGGCTGGCAGATCGAAGCCCTGCCTGACTCTGCGTCGGGAGTCAGCCGCCAGCGGGCGGTGAAAAATGACCGAAATGGATCGCCGCTCCTGGTAATGGAGCTGACCATGAGCCCGGTACAAAGCGATCATCAGGTAAACCTCGAAGGCGTATTGCTGGAAATGCGCAAGTCGGTACAAAAAGACTTCTTTCAGGGTGGGTATCAAAGCGTCTGCACGCGAATTCATTCGACTACTTTGAGTCGATTGTCCGCGTTGGAAACAACCTGCACCGTCACGCAAAACGGCAGGCATGTGCTTTCTCAAACATTGGTGGCTGCGGTGGATGCCGATAAGGCCTATGTTCTTTCCTACGCAGGGCAGGCCGAGGCTTATAAGGCGAGCCAGGAGGAAATAGAGGTTGTCCGTAACAGCTTGAAACTTTAGTAAGCGGCAGTGCTTTTTTGATGCATGAAGAAAATTTTAGATATCCAAATGGATTAAGCACAAAGTTGAGGTGGTAAGGTAGTAGTCCGGTGTCTGCTTTCGAGTTTAGATGGCCCATGAAAAAGCCCTGCATCGGCAGGGCTTTTTTTGTCGCCGCGAGAGTTAGCCACGCAGCCAGGAATCAACGGTGGCTGCGCCGTACTGTTCTTTCCAGGCTTTCAGGCCGCGGTGATTGCCGCCTTTGGTTTCAATCAGCTCGCCGGTGTGCGGGTTCTGGTAAACCTTGACCACGCGGGCGCGGCGGGTTTTAGGTGCGGTCGCCTGCAGCAGGCCGGATTTTGCCGGATTTGGATCGAGAATGGCGATGATGTCGCGCAGGCTCTTGCCATAGGTTTTCATCAAGCCCTGGAGCTTCTCTTCGAATTCGATTTCTTTCTTGAGCCCGGCATCGTTCTTCAGGGATTCCAACTGCTTGAGCTGTTCTTGAAGGGCCTTTTCGGCGGCACGGAATTCAGCGAGTCTGGACAATATCTTTACTCCAATAGTGTGTTTGGTTGATACCAACCGCAAACAAAGCTATAAGCCAAGAGCCTTGAAGCGACTCGGTGATAGTGGCTCACCCGCCAATTTAGCACAGGCATGAAAAATTGTAGTAGTTAATTGGCCAAGAGTAAATCCTGTCTTTTTTTTCATGTAACGGCAGTAGTTTTTTGATTCATATTGGTGCCTGCTGTCGTTGTTTTATCGATTAAACCCCCGATTTAATGGTCGCTTAATGCACTAATGAACTCCGCAGCCGGCATGGGCTTGCCGAACAGATAGCCCTGCAGGAAGTTGACCTGATGAGCGCTCAGGTAATCACTTTGCTCGTGGGTTTCGACACCTTCGGCCACCAGTGCGAGGTCGAGCTTGACTGCCAGCTCGATGATGCTGTCGAGGATGTGGCTGGAGAGTGTGTCGATACCGATCATGGCGACAAAACTCTGGTCTATTTTCAGGAAGTCAACATTGAACTGCCGCAGGTAACCAAGGCTTGAATGACCTGTACCGAAATCGTCGATGGCGATTTTCACGCCCAGTTCGCGAAGTTGCTCGAACAGTTGCAGGGTGATGGCCGTGGGCTCGATCAGTTCGCGCTCGGTCAGTTCCAGAACCAGATGGATCGAGTCCGGTTCAAACGCAGCGAGAAACTCGCGGCAATCCCTGACCAACTCCAGGTCTCGGCAATGGCTGGCGGTGATGTTCAGGCCAATGTGAAACGGTTTGCTGAACCTGGCGGATTGCGGTCCGAGCAGGGCGGCGGTCTGTTTCATCAGCGAGCGGGTCATCGGCACGATCAGCCCCGAGTGCTCGGCAAACGGAATGAACAGGTCCGGACGGACCAGGCCTTCCTTCGGATGATTCCAGCGCATCAACACTTCAGCACCGGACCAGCTTTTACTGTCGCCATGCACGACCGGTTGGAAATAAGGAATGAACTCTGCGGCTTCCAGTGCCCGTTGCATTTCCTGGGTAGGTGCCGAGGCGCGTTTTTGCACGAAATGACCGATTGACCCGGCAATCACCCCAAAGAAAATCAGCAAGCTGAACAGTGGTGGATACTCGCTGCTCATGTATCGCCAGGTTTCGCCTTTCGGGAAACCGGCTTGTACGGCAAAAGCATAGCGTCCGGAGGTCAAGCGGCTCTGCGCAACGGGTAGTATAGGCGCAGTGCCGGTGTGAACCTTGCCATCGGTGGACATCCAGCCCGGGCCAACCTGCAGCAACAGCAAAGTCTTGCGGCCGATCAGGCGCAGGACATTGCTCAAGTGATAACCGTCGAGGGTCGTCAGCGCGCCTTTTTTGTCTTCACTCAGCCGGTACACCAGCAAAGCGGTATTGGGTGTTACCGGGTTGCCATTCATGAGCCACAAGGCACCCTGGGTGTAATCACCCGGATTGACCTTCTCCTGATAGTCGCCGAACAACGAGCTGCAATAAAGGTTGTTGTCCCACACCAGATTGGTTGAGCGTACGAATGGGCGGCGTGTGACTTGCTCGCGCAGTGCCAGCTTGACGTCGCTGCAACTCTGGCCAGCCAGCGGCAAAAGTTCATGAGCGGCCTGGGCGGTGTTGTCGAGCATCAAGTCGAACTGGCGAACACCTTCTTCGGCGGTTTGTTTGGTGTCGTGTTTGAGTGCACGCCCTGCCTGCATGTAAAGAATGGCGGCCCCCAGGAGCACCGGGAGCAACCCACTGATCAGGGTGACCGCATTTCTTCTGCGGCGATTGCGGGTTATGGCTTTGAGCGGCATTCGCGAATCCTGTCACGAAGAGGTAAGGCTCTCAAAGGCTGGCAGGGCAATACGCCTCCCATGAAGAGTTCGACTATGGGCCATGATAGTCGGCCCTTGGCGGTTACGCCGCTCAACGCAGGTCGAGACTTTCGGCCACCTTGATAAAGGCCAGGGTCGCCGGCGATGCCTGGCGTCGATCGAGTACCGCCAGGCCAACCTGGCGTAACACCGCCGGCGACAGCGGTTTTTTCACGCAGCGACTGTCAATTTGAGTGGGCAATGAACCTTCGGCAACCACCGTCACCCCATCGCCACGAGCCACGACATCCAGGGTGCTCATCAACTGCGAGCAGCGATAGCGGATGTTGGGCGTCAGGCGGGCAGCGGTGAACAGGCGCGAAACCAGTTCCGACGAGCCGGCTTCGGTCAGTACAAACGGGGTGTGGCACAGATCTTTCAGGCTCAGCCTGTCGTAACTGGCCAACGGATGTCCGGCGGGCAGCAACGCGACCATCTGGTCTTCGATCAGCGCAACCGTGTCGAAACGCTCCTCGGGCAACACCACAAAGCCGATGTCGATCCGTCGCTCCTCCAGCCACTGCAGTACCTGACGGTCGGGGCCTTCGTCGATATGCACTTCGATGGCGGGATGGGCGGCGCGGTACTGCTGCAGAATCAACGGCAACAATTTGATCGATGAAGTCGGGCCGAAGGAGCCGATACGCAGCGTGCCGCGTTTCATGCCTCTCGCATCGGCCGCTTCCTGGCGCAGGGTGTTGGCCAGGCCCAGCATCGCACGGGCGCGCAGTAACAACTGCTGGCCAATGTCGCTCAACTCGATCCGGGATTGATGCCGCAGGAGCAACTCGACACCCAACTCCTGCTCCAGGGACTTCAAGGCATGGGATACCGCCGATTGGGAAATACCCAGGCGATTGGCCGCGGCTGTGAAACCGTGGAGCTCGGCGACGAGGGAGAAAATCTCCAGTTGAGTGAGGGTCATGAGTGTTTGCTCATTTTACGATGACTAAGTATTAGCAGAATCATAGGTCATCTCTCCGATATACGGTCCGGAATCTAATGACGATCTGTGAGCCAAGCCTGTCAAAACCCTCCGATTTGCCGGTGTACCTGAAACTGGCGGCGGTCACCATGGTGTGGGGCGGCACCTTTGTTGCCGGGCGCTATCTGGCCGGCAATCTCAGTCCACTGCTGGCGGCCAGCCTGCGGTTTCTGCTGGCCAGCGTGGCGTTGCTGGTGTTTTTACGCATGGCGCGGATAACGCTGGTCTGGCCCAGCCCCCGGCAATGGCGGCAATTGCTGTTGCTCGGCTTTTTCGGGATCTTTTTCTACAACCTGTGCTTCTTTTATGGCCTGCACTACATCAACGCTTCGCGGGCCTCTTTAATCGTCGCGCTGAATCCGGCTGTGATCGGCCTCGCTTCCTGGCTGCTGTTCAAGGAGCGTCTGAGCCGGGCCAAAGTAGGCGGCATTGCGGTTTGTATAGCGGGTGCGAGCATGGTGATCGTCAGCCGCAACCCGCAGTTGTTGACTGGCGGGGCCGACGCCTGGCTCGGAGATCTGCTGATTTTCGGTTGCGTTCTCGGCTGGGGTGTCTATTCGCTGTTTTCCAGAGAGCTGAACCAGACCCTCGGGCCGGTACAAACAGTGACGTATTCGGTCCTGCTGGGCACCGTCATGCTTTGGATGAGTTGCATCGTGCGCGATGAGGTGAGCGTTGCTGCGATCGCCCAGTTGGGGGCGCAACAATGGTTGAGCCTTTTGTACCTGGGCGTGCTGGGTTCGGCGCTGGCGTACATTGGCTACTACGAAGGTATCCGCAGGATTGGCGCGACGCGATCCGGGGTGTTCATTGCCTTGAACCCGTTGACGGCGGTGATCTTTGGGGCGCTGTTGCTGGATGAGCCGCTGACACTGGCCATGTGCCTGGGTGGCGGGCTGATTCTGGCGGGGATTTTCCTGTGCAATAAACCCCTTGCGCGAGCGGGGAAAAAGGGGATTTGATACAGAAGGCGGACAAACTGATTTACGCTGTGTAGAATCAGGTTACGCATACAATAATAATCGTCTTCTGGCAGCAGAAGCCTCGCCCGCAAGAGCCTTGGGTCGATAATGAAGATATTCGGGTTTCAACTGATCTACGGTGTCTTTCTCGCCCGCAGTGTGCGGGGCATATCCTGTGCGCCACCCACCGGTCTCAGCATTGCCAGCAACTGACATTTGTCAATTTCAGCTGTTAATTCCAAAAGCATGATGAGGCGCCAACCATGGCAGATCTATACGAAAACCCGATGGGCCTGATGGGCTTTGAATTCATCGAGTTCGCATCGCCGACCCCGAATACCCTGGAGCCGATCTTCGAGATCATGGGCTTCACCAAGGTGGCAACCCACCGTTCCAAGGACGTACACCTGTATCGCCAGGGCGCGATCAACCTGATCCTCAACAACGAACCCCACAGCGTGGCCTCGTACTTTGCCGCCGAGCACGGTTCGTCGGTGTGCGGTATGGCATTCCGCGTCAAGGATTCGCAAAAAGCCTACAAGCGTGCCCTGGAACTCGGCGCCCAGCCGATCCACATCGAAACCGGCCCGATGGAACTGAACCTGCCAGCGATCAAAGGCATCGGTGGTGCGCCGCTGTACCTGATCGACCGTTTCGGTGAAGGCAGCTCGATCTATGACATCGACTTCGTATTCATCGAAGGCGTTGACCGCCACCCGGTCGGTGCCGGCCTGAAGATCATCGATCACCTGACCCACAACGTGTATCGCGGTCGCATGGCCTACTGGGCCAACTTCTACGAGAAGTTGTTCAACTTCCGCGAAATCCGCTACTTCGACATCAAGGGCGAGTACACCGGCCTGACTTCCAAGGCCATGACCGCACCCGATGGCATGATCCGCATCCCGTTGAACGAAGAATCGTCCAAGGGTGCAGGGCAGATCGAAGAGTTCCTGATGCAGTTCAACGGCGAGGGCATCCAGCACGTTGCCTTCCTGTCCGATGACCTGCTCAAGACCTGGGATCACCTGAAAAGCATCGGCATGCGTTTCATGACCGCGCCGCCGGACACCTACTACGAAATGCTCGAAGGCCGTTTGCCGAACCACGGCGAGCCGGTGGGCGAATTGCAGGCACGGGGTATCTTGCTGGACGGTTCTTCCGAGGCGGGCGACAAGCGCCTGTTGCTGCAGATCTTCTCGGAAACCCTGATGGGGCCGGTGTTCTTCGAGTTCATCCAGCGCAAGGGCGACGACGGTTTCGGCGAAGGCAACTTCAAGGCGCTGTTCGAATCCATCGAGCGTGACCAGGTGCGTCGTGGTGTTCTCTCCACTGACTAAATCCTTGCCGATGCAGTCACTGTAGGAGCGAGCATGCTCGCGATAGCGGTCGTACATTCAACATTAATGTTGACTGAAACACCGCCATCGCGAGCAAATCGGATCGCCACACCGTCGCTCCCGCATTTGTTTTTGCGTGGTCTTAAGGCCTGCGCTGCCGAACCAGATGCTTGAACCCTTCAAACACCAGCACCAGCACAGCCATCCAGATCGGGATGTAGGTCAGCCATTCGCCGGCCTTGATGCTTTCTCCCAGCAGCAACGCCACCCCCAGCAGCAGCACCGGTTCGACGTAGCTCAACAAGCCGAACAGGCTGAAAGGCAACAGGCGACTGGCAATGATGTAGACCACCAGCGCCGACGCGCTGATCACGCCGAGCAGCGGGATCAATAGCGACAACCATGGATGCTGGTCAAACACGCCAAAACCTTGCGCGCCGCTCTGAACGAACCAGAACGCCACCGGCAGCGTCAATGCCATGTCCAGCCACAAGCCACCGAGGTTGTCCGTCGCCAGCCGTTTGCGAACGACAAAGTACGCTGGATAACCAATACAGACCAGCAAGGTCGCCCAGGAAAAACCACCGACCTGATACATCTCGTTGATCACGCCCAGGCAGGCGAACACTACGGCGATTTTTTGCAGGTAGGACAGGCGCTCGCCATAAACGATCCGCCCGGTCAGAACCATGGTCAGTGGCAGCAGGAAATAACCCAGGGACACATCCAGGCTGTAGCCGTTCAGCGGCGCCCACATGAATAGCCACAGTTGCACGGCGAGCAGGAAAGAGGAGGCGATCAGCGCGCCCATCAGTTTCGGGTTGGCAATGGCGCGCTGAACGATCTCCAGCACGCGTTTCCATTCCCCGGACCACACCATGAACACGGTCATGCATGGCACGGTCAACAGCATGCGCCAACCAAAGATTTCCACGCCGCTCAAGGGGGTGAGCAGCGACGTGTAGTAATACATGACGGCAAACAGCACCGAGGCTGAAACCGATAGAGCGATACCTTTAGACAAGCTGTCCTCGCGTGAATTTGAGTGAGAGTGAAACGGGCGCAGAGGATACGTGGTTTTTCAGATGAACACTGACCAATCGATCAACATGGACCCTGTAGGAGCGAACCTGTTCGCGATAGCGATCTTCCAGTCAACATCTCTGTTGAATGTAGTAGCGCTATCGCGAACAGGTTCGCTCCTACAGTTGTTTTGTATTTTTCAGGTGTTGCGCGGTTTACGGCCGGACACGAAATGGCTCACATCATTGAACCCCGGTGTCGACGCATGCCCCGGCGTCACCAGCGAATCGATGAACGCCTCGTCCTCGGCCGTGATCTGCACCGCCTGCGCCTTAGTGTAGGCGTCCCATTGCACTTCGGTACGCGGCCCGACAATGGCCGAGGTCACGGCGCTGTTGTTCAGCACCCAGGCAATCGCGAACTCGACGATGCCAACGCCGCGTTGCCGGGTGTATTGCTGGATTTGCTGGGCGATGCGCAGGGACTCGACGCGCCATTCGGTTTCCAGGATGCGTTTGTCCTGGCGCCCGGCACGGCTGTTGGCGTCCGGCTTCACATCCGGCGCGTACTTGCCGCTGAGCACCCCGCGTGCCAGCGGGCTGTAGGGCACTACGCCCAGACCGTAGTTTTGCGCAGCCGTGATCTGCTCGGTTTCAGCCTGGCGGTTGACGATGTTATACAGCGGCTGGCTGATCACCGGCCGGTCAATGCCCAGTTTGTCGGCCACGCGGATGACTTCGGCGATACGCCAGCCACGGTAGTTCGACAGGCCCCAATAGCGGATTTTACCCTGGCGGATCATGTCGCCGATGGCGGATACCGTGACTTCAAGCGGCGTGTTGTGGTCTTCGCGGTGCAGGTAGTAGATGTCGATATAGTCGCTGCCCAGGCGCGTCAGGCTGGCGTCGAGACCGTTGAACAGGTGCTTGCGGTTCAGGCCGCTGCGGTTGGGGACACCGTCCACGGGACCGAAGCCGACCTTGGTGGCCAGCACCCATTCATGACGGCGGCTGGCGATGGCCTCGCCGACGATCTCCTCGGAACGGCCATTGGTGTAGACGTCGGCGGTGTCGATGAAATTGATGCCCTGGTCCCAGGCCTTGTCGATGATTCGCAGGGAATCGTCGGTACTGGTCTGTTCGCCGAACATCATGGTGCCCAGGGTCAAGGTGGACACCTGCAGACCCGAATGACCCAGCGTGCGATAGCTCATGAGCAAATCCTTTTACCAGTGGGAAAGGCTCAATCAGATACCAGAACTACGGCCGGGAGCAAACGCAAATCTCGAACACACTCGAATCAACTGTAGGAGCGAGCCTGCTCGCGATAGCGGTTTCACATTCAACACGGATGTTGGCTGATATTCCGTTATCGCGAGCATGCTCGCTCCTACAGGGGAAACGGGTGGTGATCAGGCGCGCAGGGTCCGGGTCATGCGCAATGCCAGCAAGCTGCCGCAGACAATCACGCCCGCCAACAGGTACAGCGCGGCATCGGTCGAACCGGTGCTGTCCTTGACCCAACCCACCAGGTACGGGCTGAGAAAACCGGCCATCTGCCCCATGGAGTTGATCAGCGCCAGGCCGCCCGCGGCGGCGCCGGCACTGAGCATTGCGGTCGGCACCGGCCAGAACATCGGCAGGCCGGTGAGGGCACCCATGGTGGCGATGGTCAAACCAAGAATCGCGATGGCCGGATTGGCGGCGAAGTTCACCGCGATCAGCAGCCCCAGTGCCCCCATCAACATCGGCACCACCAGATGCCAGCGTCGTTCCTTGCGCAGGTCCGCCGAGCGGCCGACGACCAGCATGAACACCGCGGCCAGCAGGTACGGAATCGCACTGAGCCAGCCGATCACCAGATTGTCGCTGAAGCCCAGGTTCTTGATGATCGATGGCAACCAGAAGTTGATCGCGTATACGCCACTCTGGATGCAGAAGTAGATCAGGCCGAAGGCCCAGATCGCCGGGTTCTTGAACACCGCCAGCAGCGAATCGGTCGTGGTTTTCGGTTTGTTGGCCAGGTCGAAGGCGTGGTCGGCTTCCAGCACCGAACGCTCGAACGGCGTCAGCCACTTGGCGTTGGCGTAACCGTCGCTGAGCAGGAAATAAGCCAGGGCGCCGAGGGCAACGGTCGGAATGCCTTGCAGCAGGAACATCCACTGCCAGCCAGCGAGACCACCCTGGCCTGCGGCGAAGTGGTTGAGAATCCAGCCGGAGAACGGGCTGCCGAGCAGGCCGGACACCGGGATCGCCGACATGAACAACGCCATGATGCGGCCACGGCGGAAGGTCGGGAACCACTGCGAGAGATACAACACCACGCCCGGGAAGAACCCGGCTTCGGCGGCGCCGGTGAACAGGCGCAGGGTATAGAACTCGGTCGGGGTGGTGACGAACAGCAGGCAGGTCGATAGCGTGCCCCAGGTGATCATCATCAGCGCGATCCAGCGCCGCGGGCCGAACCTGGTCAGCGCCAGGTTGCTTGGCACGCCGCACAACACGTAACCGATGAAGAAGATGCCGGCACCGAGGCCGTAGACGGTTTCGCTGAACTTCAGCGCGTCGAGCATCTGCAGTTTGGCGAACCCGACGTTTACCCGGTCGAGGTAGTTGAACAGGTAGCAGATGAAAATGAAGGGGATCAAACGCAGGGTGATGCGCTTGTAGACGGCGTTTTTGTCGTCAGCGATGGCCTCGGACGCTACGGCGCTCTGTGTCATGGCGGCTCTCTCTTTATTATGATTTTTTGCGATGCAAAGGGTAACGTTGATCGCCCAGAGAGTCTCGACCACCCTCAGGGTGGCTGTCTTTGTGCCTGAGCACAGGGTTTGTCACCAAGGCCTGTGCGGGTGAACAACCCGTTTCATTACCGTCTTCAAGGATCACTTGCATGTTCGAACTCGATCACGACCTGGCCCAGGACATCGTCGACCGGGCGATGGCCATTCTGCCGTATAACGTCAACGTCATGGACAGCCAGGGCCTGATCCTGGGCAGCGGTGAACCGGAGCGGGTCAACACCCGACATGAAGGCGCGCAACTGGTCCTGGCCAATGGCCGGGTGGTGGAGATCGATGCGCAGACGGCGATTCATCTCAAGGGTGTGCAGCCGGGTATCAACCTGCCATTGCTGCTGGACCAGCGCCTGATCGGCGTACTGGGGATCACCGGCGAACCCGAGCAACTGCGTACCTATGCCGAACTGGTGCGAATGACCGCCGAAATGCTGGTGGGCCAACGCAACCAGCAGGCCGAACAGCAATGGCGGCGCCAGCGCTGCGATGATCTGCTGGCGCTGCTGCTCAGCGAAGCCGGGGATTCTCCGCGACTGGTCGATGAAGCCGCCCAGTTGGGCCTCAAGCCCCAAATGACCCGGGTGCCGTACCTGTTCGAACTGGGCCAGGAACACGCACCGGGGCAAACCGTCGAGGCACTCAGCGCCTGGTTGACCAGCCGTCACCCCGACAGTTGGTGCGTGAGCTCGGCCAAAACCTCGTTGCTCTGGTGTCGGCCGGCCAGCCAGTCGCTGGAGAACGAGCGCTTGCTGGACAAGCTCGATGGCCTGGGCTGGAACATCCTGCGCATCGCCGTGGGTGGGCAAGCCGACGGGCTGGCAGGGTTGCGGCGCTGCTATCGCCGGGTCGGTGACTTGCTGGCCTACGGGCGCGAGGTGCTGCCGCGTTCCCGATTGCTGACGCTGAACCGCTACCGGCTGCCGGTCATGCTCTGGCGTCACCGCAACGACGACGCCCTCGACGAATTGCTCACGCCGCTGCGCAAGGTCATCGCCAAGGACAGTAACGGCCAGTTGCTGGCGACCCTGCGCAGTTGGTGCGAGCACGACGGCCAGAGCCAGGCTTGCGCCGATGCACTGGGAATTCATCGCAACAGCCTGCGTTACCGCATGGAGCGGATTGCCGAACTCAGCGGGGTTGATCCGTTGCGGCTGGACGGCATGCTCGCGTTGTATCTCGGTGTGCAACTGCTGCCGGAGTCAGACTCAATTTCGTGAGCGACAAACTCCCCTTGTAGGAGCGAGCCTGCTCGCGATGGCGGCGTGTCGGCGACATCCATACTGACTGACACACCGCTTTCGCGAGCAGGCTGTTCTGGTCAAGTTTTTCCGGACACCGATTACGGTGATCAAGCCGCCTGCTGCTCCATGGCTATTGGCGACAGGTAGTTGTTGTAGCTGTGGAGCCTG
>NZ_NEHO01000009.1 GCF_002113375.1 Pseudomonas sp. R37(2017)
AAATACGGCAACCTCGACCGCGCGCTGGTGGGCATCCTCGATCTGTTCGGGGTCTGGTGGCTGATCAAGCGCACGCGGCTGAACACCATTGCCCAGGAGATTGAAGGATGAATCTCTCCCGCGAAGCCTTGTGGCTGATCGTCGGTTTTATCGGCCAGATCGCCTTTACCGGGCGGTTTGTCCTGCAGTGGCTGTACAGCGAATACAAGAAGCGCAGCGTGATCCCGACCAGCTTCTGGTACCTGAGCATCGTCGGCAGCACCTTGCTGCTGGCCTACGCCATTTACCGCCAGGACCCGGTGTTCATCGCCGGGCAGGCCTTTGGCACCCTTGTCTATTTTCGCAACCTGCAGTTGATCGCTAAAAGTAAAAGCCTGAAGGAGTAGGTCATGCGCGGATCGTTATCGACCCGAAATATTACGTTGCTGGTGGTTATCGCGATTGCGTTGCTGTTTTTCTGGGGGCTGGGCAGCGTGCCGTTCCTCAGTGTCAACGAGGCCCGGCGCGCCGTGACCGTGCGCGAAATGCGCGAGGCCGGTAGCTGGCTGTTGCCCTACATGAACGGCGACTTGTACTTGTCCAAGCCGCCGTTTTTCTATTGGGCGGGCCTGGTTTCGACAGCGGTGCTGGGCAGCGTGTCCGAGTGGAGCGTGCGCCTGCCTTCGGCGTTGGCCGCCGCCCTGTGCTGCATCGGCACCTATCGCTACGGCGTCCGGCAGGCGGGGCGGCAGGTCGGTCTGTTCGCCGTGGTGTTCCTGGCCGCGAACGGTGCATTCAGCCTGTTCGCACGACGCTCGGAAATCGAGATGCTGTTGACCCTGCTGTGCTTCGGCGCACTGTTGGCTGCCTGGCAGTTCATCTTCCTGCAGGGCCGGGTCTTCTGGAGCCGACTGAGCTATGTGCTGCTGGGCTGCGCGCTGCTGACCAAAGGCCCCGTTTGCCTATTGTGGGTGACAGCGCCGATCCTGGCCTATGCCTTGATCTACCGGGATGCCCGGGCCAAGGCTTATCTGTGCGACGGTTGGGGCTGGCTGATTGCTCTGGTGCTGGGCAGTTCCTGGTACCTGGCGGTGTCTGTGAATCAGGGCTGGGGCATCTGGGCTTCGATCATCAGCGAAGACATCGTGAGGAAGATCGACGGGCAGGGCGCCGAGGCCTGGTATGCCTACCTGTTGTACCTGGCCGGTGATTTCTTCCCGTTCTGGCTCATCGTGTTCGTACAGCCGCGCAAGTTCTGGGCAATGATCCGCGCGCGCCGCGAGGCCGCCATGTTGCTGTGCTGCACGCTGTTGCCGCTGCTGGTGTTTTCCCTGTTCACCGAAAAGCATGGCAAGTACCTGTTGCCGGTTTATCCGTCCATGGCGTTGCTGCTGGCGATGCACTGGTCGGCACTGCTCGATGATCTCAAGGGGCGCTGGCGCACGGTCCTGGCGGTGGTGCCCTACGTGATGCTGGCCGGGTTCGTGGTGTTCTACATGTTCGTCGAAGCACGGGTGTTGTCGCACCGGTTCGGTGGTCTTGAGCAAGTGGCCGCGCTGGCCGACGGGCAGCCGGGTCAGAAGGCTTACACCCTCGGTGAGCCGGATATCCGTCTGGTCTACTACATGGGGCGGCCGGTGGCGCCGCTGACGGTGGCCCAGTTGCAGGCCGAATCGCGCCCGGCAGGCCTGTTGTTCGTACAGGAACCCCTCGCACCGGAACTGCAGAACCTGGCTTCGTGCAAAGTTGGTGAAATCAATCCGTACCTGAAACCACACCGTTCAGCGCTGCTGGTGCGCATGGGGGGCGACTGCCGCTGATCGGCCTTCACGCCCCCGCATCACCCGTTCGGACTAGGCAGGGCTAACGATTCTGCCGCGTCCGGGCGGCGCCAAACTTCATGCTCGAAGGGGTGCTGCGCCACGCGCGCCCCGCCAAACGAGCAGAAGGCGCCGCGATGGAGTTTGCATTCAGCGACGAACAGGAAATGATCCGCGAATCGGCCGAGGGTTTCCTCGCCGATGTCTCGGATTCCGCCGCCGTGCGCGCGGCAATGGTCAGTGAGCGGGGTTTTGACGAAGCCCTCTGGCAGCGTCTGTGCCAGGAAATGTGCTGGCCAGCCATTCATATCCCCGAAACCTATGGAGGCCTGGGCCTCGGCTTCGTCGAGCTGACGATCCTGCTGGAGCAGATGGGCCGGCGTTTGCTGTGCTCGCCGTTCTTCGCCACCGCCTGCATGGCCACGCCTGCGCTGTTGCTGGCTGCCAATGATGAACAGAAGCAGCGTTGGTTGCCGTCGATCGCCGACGGCAGTGTCACCGCGACCCTGGCGTTCAGCAGTGTCAATGGCTGGTCCGCCGACGACGTCCAGGCAACGGTGGTGGCCGAGGGCGAAGGCTTTGTCCTCGACGGCACCCTCAAGCATGTGCTCGACGGGCAGGGTGCCGACCTGTTGATCATTGCCGCACGACAACCCGCAACCACTGGCGAACAGGGCATCAGCCTGTTTGCCGTGAGCGCCGAGCGGGCCGGCATCGAACGGCAAATGCTGCCGACCATGGACCAGACCCGGCGCCAGGCGCGGATCCAGCTCAAGGGCCTGTACCTTGAAGCCGACTGCCTGCTGGGAGAGTTCGGCAACGGCTGGATGCACCTTGAGCGAGTCCTGCAACTGGCCTGCATCGGCCTGGCCGCCGAGCAGACCGGCGGTGCGCAACAGGTACTCGACCTCAGCGTGGCCTACATGCAGGAACGCCAACAGTTCGGTCGTCCGATTGCCAGCTTCCAGGCCCTCAAACACCGTGCAGCCGACATGATGCTGCAAGTCGAATGCGCGCGTTCGGCCAGTTATTACGCCGCGTGCGTGGCCCAGGAAGTCCTCGATCCCCAGGGGGATCCGCAGGTCGCGGCCCAATTGCCGCTGGCGGCGGCGCTGGCCAAGGCGCAGTGCTCCGAAACCTACTTCTCTTGCGCATCCGAATCGATCCAATTGCATGGCGGCGTCGGTTTCACCTGGGAATACGACCCGCACCTCTACTTCAAGCGCGCTCGCGCCAGCGAAAGCTTCCTCGGGCTACCGGCCTGGCATCGCGAGCGGATTGCCGCGGTGATTCTTGGAGAGCAGCCATGAAAATCAGTTTCAGTGAGCAGGACGAGCGCTTCCGCCGGGAAGTCGCCGACTGGATGAGCGCCAACCTTTGCGGTGAGTTCGAAGCCCTGCGTTTTCGCGGCGGTCCGGGCGACGAGCACATGTTTCCCGAGGAGCGCAAAGCCTGGGAACGCAAACTCGCCGAGGGTGGCTGGACCTGCGTCGGCTGGGCGCCGGAGCATGGTGGGCGTGGGCTTTCGATTACCCAGCAGGTGATTTTCCACGAGGAATATGCCCGCGCCGGCGGTCCCGGGCGTATGGGCCATATCGGCGAAGGGCTGGCGGGGCCGACCATTGCCGCGTTCGGCACGCTCGAACAGCAACAGCGCTTTTTGCCGGGGATCGTCAGCGGTACGGCGTTCTGGTGTCAGGGCTATTCAGAGCCGGGCGCCGGTTCCGACCTGGCCAACGTCAAGACCCGCGCAACGCTTGACGAGGCGAGCGGCCAATGGCTGATCAACGGGCAAAAGGTCTGGACCTCCCTGGCCCATGAATCGGATTGGTGCTTTGTCATCGCCCGTACCGAACCGGGCAGCGTCGGCCATCGCGGCCTGTCGTTCCTGCTGGTGCCGATGGCCCAGGCGGAAATTACCGTACGGCCCATCGAACAACTGACCGGCACCTCGGAATTCAACGAAGTGTTCTTCGACGATGCCCGCACCGACGCCGCCAACATCATCGGCGCGCCGGGCGACGGCTGGAAGATCGCCATGGCGCTGCTGGGGTTCGAGCGAGGCGTGTCGACGCTCGGCCAGCAGATGCAGTTTCAGAACGAGCTCAACGAAATCATCGCCATCGCCAAGTCCAATGGCGCCGACCGTGACCCGATCCTGCGTCAGCGCCTGGCCGAAGCCTGGAGCGGGCTGCGGATCATGCGCTACAACTCGCTGCGCATGCTCTCGGGCAGCCAGGACGGTTCGCTGCGCAAGGAGGCGACCATCTACAAATTGTTCTGGTCCACCTGGCACGCCAGCCTCGGCAAGCTGGCGATGGACGTCCTCGGCGCCGAGGCGGAATTGCTCGAAGCCGCGCCTTACCAACTGACCCGTTTGCAGTCGCTGTACCTGTTCAGCCGCGCCGACACCCTGTACGGCGGCAGTAACGAAATCCAGCGCAACATCATTGCCGAGCGTGCCCTTGGCATGCCCAAAGAGCCGCGTCCGCGCGCCTGAAAGGAGAGAGTTCATGTCTGTACCTCAATATGTTGAAGGTCGCGGCCTGCTGCGTGGCAAGTCGGTGCTGATCACCGCGGCGGCGGGTGCCGGGATCGGTTTCTCCGCAGCCGTGCGGGCTGCCGAGGAAGGTTGCCGCGCGCTGATGATCAGCGACATCCATGAGGGCCGCCTGGCCGAGGCGGTGCTGAAGATCCGCGAAACCACCGGGCTGCAACAGGTGTTCGGCCAGGTCTGCAACGTCACCGACGAAGCCCAGGTACAGCAACTGATCGCCAGCGCCGAGCGCGACCTGCAAGGTGTCGATGTGTTGATCAATAACGCCGGCCTCGGTGGCTCGCGCTTGCTGGTGGAGATGGCCGACGAAGAGTGGCATCGGGTCATCGACGTGACCCTCACCGGCACCATGCGCATGACCCGCGCCATGCTGCCGAAAATGATGGAGCGGCGTGCCGGCGTCATCGTCAACAACGCCTCGGTGCTGGGCTGGCGTGCGCAGAAAGAACAGGCGCACTACGCCGCCGCCAAGGCCGGGGTCATGGCGTTGACCCGCTGCGCGGCGGTCGAGGCCGCCGACCATGGCATCCGCATCAACGCGGTCAGCCCGAGCATTGCCCTGCACGATTTCCTGCGCAAGTCCGCGCCCCAGGCGGTGCTCGATCAACTGGCCGCCAACGAAGCCTTCGGCCGCGCCGCCGAAGTCTGGGAAGTGGCCAACGTGATGATGTTCCTGGCCAGCGACTACAGCTCCTACATGACCGGCGAAGTGTTGTCGGTATCCAGCCAGAGGGCGTGAGCATGGCACGTATTTTCGACACGCCGATGGCCTTGTTCGACGCCGTGGGCGAATCACTCGGCGCCAGCGACTGGCTGTTGCTGGAACAGGACCGCATTGACCGCTTCGCCGATGCCACGGGCGATCACCAGTGGATTCACGTCGATCCGCTCAAGGCTGCCAGCGGCCCGTTTGGCGCCTGCATTGCCCATGGTTACCTGAGCCTGGCGCTGGTCAATCTGTTCCTGCCGCAGATCGTCGAGGTCCGTGGCCTGGCCATGGGCGTCAATTACGGTTGCGAGCGGGTGCGCTTTCCCTCGGTGGTGCGCGTCGGCTCGCGGGTTCGTGGCAGCGCGCAATTGATCGCTGTCGAGGAAGTGAAGGGCGGCGTTCAGGCGACCATCCGCGTCAGCGTCGAAATCGATGGCGAAGAGCGCCCCGGCTGCGTGGTCGACACCATCAGTCGTTACTACCCCGCCTAAGCCTGTCAGCAGAATTCTCGAGGAACTGAACATGAAAGAAGCCGTCATCGTTTCGACCGCCCGTACTCCGATCGGCAAGGCCTTTCGCGGTGCCTTCAACGACACCGAAGCCCCGCAACTGGGCGGACACGTGGTGCGCGAAGCCGTGCGTCGCGCCGGCATCGAGCCGGGTGAAGTGGACGACGTGATCATGGGGGCCGCCGCACAGCAGGGCACCCAGTCCTATAACCTGGGGCGCCTGTGTGCGATTGCCGGCGGCTTGCCGGCATCGGTCGCCGGGATGGCCGTCGAGCGACAGTGCTCATCGGGCCTGATGAGCATCGCCATGGCCGCCAAAGGCATCATGTGCGATGAAATCGACATCGCCGTGGCCGGCGGCCTGGAGTCGATTTCCCTGGTGCAGAACAAGCACAAGAACCTGTATCGCAACCAGTCTGGTTCGGTGATCGAGCTGGATCCGCAGGCGTACATTCCGATGATCGAAACCGCCGAGATCGTCTCCGCGCGCTACGGCATCTCCCGCGACGAGCAGGACGAATACAGCTACCAGAGCCAGCTGCGTACCGCACAGGCCCAGGCCGCCGGGCGTTTCGACCGCGAACTGGCGCCGCTGACCAGCCGCCAGTTGATTGTCGACAAGGCCACGGGCGAATCCCGCCATGAGTCCGTCACCTTGTTGCGCGACGAGTGCAACCGCATCGACACCACGCTCCAGAGCCTGAAGGCGCTGGAGCCGGTATGGCCAGGCGGTCAGTGGAGCGAAAAGGGGCGTTTCATCACTGCCGGCAATGCCTCGCAGTTGTCCGACGGTGCGTCGGCCTCGGTATTGATGAGCGCGAAAATGGCCGAGAAACGTGGCCTGGAACCCCTGGGGATCTATCGCGGCATGGCGGTCGCCGGCTGCAACTCCGACGAGATGGGCATCGGTCCGATCTACGCGATCCCCAAGTTGCTCAAGCGCCACGGCCTGACCATGGATCACATCGGCCTCTGGGAGTTGAACGAAGCCTTCGCCTGCCAGGTGCTGTACTGCCGCGACACCCTGGGTATTGCGGCCGAACGCCTGAACGTCAACGGCGGGGCGATTTCCATCGGCCATCCGTTCGGCATGTCCGGGGCGCGCATGGTCGGCCATGCGCTGATCGAAGGCCAGCGTCGCGGCTTGCGATACGTGGTGGTGAGCATGTGCATCGGTGGTGGCATGGGCGCTGCCGCGCTGTTCGAGGTGGTCTGAATGATCAGCGCACAGCAGATCCAGGCGACCATGGCGCGTTATGTGGAACTGGTGGACGCCGGCGATATCGACGGCATCCTCGCGCTCTACGCTGACGACGCCACCGTTGAAGACCCGGTCGGCCACGCGCCATTGCAGGGCATCGACGCCATTGCGCGCTTTTACCGTGAAGGGTTGGGGGCGATGAACGTCTGCGCGACCCTGACCGGGCCGGTGCGCGCGACGCTCAACGGGTGCGGCGCGATGCCGTTTCGGGTCGACATGGGGTGGGGCGGGCAACCGTGCTCGCTGCATGTGATCGACGTGATGGAGTTCAATGCCGACGGCCGGATCCGCTCGATGAAAGCCTTCTGGAGTGAGGTCAATGTGATCGCGCGAGGTGCGGCATGACTCTGGAACAGCGGATCGTCCGCCTGGAAGCGCTGGAGGATATCCGCCAGCTCAAGCATCGCTACCTCAACGCCTGCGATCTCAAGCAGGTCGAGGTGATTGCCGACTGCTTTGCCGACGGTGAAGTGCTGATCGATTACGGTCCGTTGGGGACTTTTCGTGAGCGCGACAGTTTTGTCGCGCTGTACCGCGAACTGGCCTGCCACGAGCGGGTGATCGACCTGCATCACGGCGCCAACCCGGAAATCGAAGTGCTGAACGAGGATCAGGCCCAGGGCCGTTGGGCCCTGTGGTATTTCAACCTGGATGGCGAGAGCGGGGCGACGCGGCAGTTGGGCGGGTTCTATCAGGACCGTTACCAGCGTATCGCCGGGCAATGGAAGATTGTCAGCACCTGCTTTCGCGCGCACTCGGAAGTGGCGCGTTCCTGAAGACCGCTCGCTCCAGAGGTAGCACCTGTGGGAGCGAGCCTGCTCGCGAAGGCGGTGTATCGGTCAACATTGTTGTTTGATGTGCCGGCCTCATCGCTGGCAAGCCAGCTCCCACAGTTTTTGTGGTGACCCCGGCATTTGCAAACATCCCCATCCCCTGTGGGAGCGGGCTTGCCCGCGAAGGCGGTGTGTCAGGCAACATCAATGTTGAATGTGCCGGCCTCATCGCTGGCAAGCCTGCTCCCACAGTTTTTTGTGGTGACCCCGGCATTTGCAAACACCCCCGATCCCCTGTGGGAGCGGGCCTGCCCGCGATGGCGGCATGTCAGGCAACATTGATATTGGATGTGCCGGCAGCTCTGTCCGGATTCTGCGTACGGCCGGTTTCGTAATAGGCCTTGAGGTTCTCGGCGATCTGTTGCACGACCTTGTCGAAGGCCTTGGCCAGTAACTTTTCAAACAGCCTGCCACCGCGCAGGCTGTAACTCATTTGCAGGGTGATGCGGGTCGAGTTGCCTTCGGCTTGCAAGGCATAACTGAAACTCGCCTGGCGAAACGGAAAGGGCGAGTCATTGCCGCCCTTGTGCAACCGCAGCACGAACCCCGTACCTTCCTGCCACTGCACCACGCTTTCATCCAGATACTGTCCGCCCTTGCGCAACACCCGGCGACTGGCGCCGACACCCTCCGTTGCACCGGGATGAAACTGGTAGCCGGTCAGGCCCGGTACATAGTGCGGGGCGAGGCTCAGGTCGCGCAGTTTGGCCCAGGCTGCTGGTTGCGTGAGGTTCAGTACAACGCTGTGGCTGGCTACGGGCATGTCGAAAGTCCTCTTATGAATGGGATTGGGCCGCGTCGAGAAACGCCGGGCGTTCACCCGCGCCATGCACTGCGATATCCGCGCCGCTGACGTAACGAGCCAGCGTCGAGGCCAGGTACAGGCAGGTATCGCCGATATCTTCGGGGGTCGCCAGGCGTTGCAGCGGAACGGTCGCCGCCACCCGGGCAATGCCCGCGTCGTCACCATAATGCATGGCCGCCTGCTCGGTGAGAATCAGCCCGGCGGTCACGGCGTTGACCCGCACCTTCGGCGCCCACTCCACCGCCAGCGAAGTGGTCAGGTTCAACAGCCCGGCCTTGGCTGCGCCATAAGCGGCGGTGCCGGGGGAAGGGCGGGTGGCGCTGACGCTGCAGATGTTGATGATCGCACCGCCATCGGCCTGGGCCTGCATCACCTGGTTGGCCTGCTGGCACAGGTTCAGTGGCGCGATCAGATTGAGACGGATGATCGCTTCGCTGAAACGCGGAGAGGCCGTGGCGGCATCGGCATTCGGCGAGCCACCGGCGTTGTTGACCAGCACATCGAGGCGACCGAAGCGCTCGGCGATCCGGGCGATCAGGCCTGCCGATTGTTCGACATCACGCAGGTCGCAGGGCACGAACAGTGCCTCGCGCCCACCGCTGGCAGGCAAGGATTGCGGCGCTTCTCGACCGCAGATCACCACCTCGGCGCCGCACTCGAGAAAGCGCTGGCTGATGCCGCGACCCACACCTTTGCCACCACCGGTGACCAGTACCACTTTGCCGCGAAAGTCCATCGGATCAAGCATGGGGATTCTCTATCTGTCGCTCGGGAAATGTCATCGATGCTAGGTCGACCGTCCTGGCAGGCCAACGTCCAATGAGACTAGAGACTATCTGTAGGAGCGGGTGCCCGCTTGCGGCATGCTCGCGATGGACCTGAGGACACCGCGGAGTATCAGGCATCCAGCGTTATCGTTGACGACCATCGCGAGCATGCTCGCTCCTACAGTACAGGGGGGTAGTCCTGTCGGACGATGTTGGTTGCCCGGGTGCTCGGAATAATCCGGCGACAACAACAGGCCGGGAGGACACCTTATGGGCGCTTCAGCGCAAGGGCACTTCGTTACGCTGCCGGATGGTTTGCAGCTGCACTATCGTGACGTCGGCAACGGCGAGCCGGTGATTTTCATCCATGGCAGCGGGCCGGGCGCCAGCGGCCACAGCAACTTCAAGCAGAACTACCCGGTGTTCGCCGAGGCCGGTTACCGGGTCATCGTTCCCGACTTGCCGGGCTACGGCGCTTCGGACAAACCCGAGACCCTCTACACCCTGGACTTCTTCGTCGCCGCGCTGAGCGGCCTGCTCGACGCCCTGGATATCCAGCGTTGCGTACTGGTCGGCAACTCCCTGGGCGGCGCGATCGCGATCAAACTGGCCCTCGACCAACCGCAGCGTGTCAGTCGCCTGGTGCTGATGGCGCCCGGTGGCCTGATGGAGAAAGAACAGTATTACCTGCAGATGGAAGGCATCCAGAAAATGGGCGCGGCCTTCGCCAAAGGTGAACTGAACGACGCCGCAGGCATGCGTCGCCTGCTGGCCCTGCAACTGTTCGACGAAACCCTGATCAGCGACGAAACGGTCAACGAGCGCGTAGCGGTGGTGCAACAGCAACCGGTGTGCGTGCTGTCGACCATGCAGGTGCCGAACATGACTGCGCGCCTGGGTGAGTTGCAGTGCCCGATCCTCGGTTTCTGGGGCATGAACGACAAGTTCTGCCCGTCCTCCGGTGCCCAGACCATGCTCGAGAACTGCTCCGGTATCCGCTTCGTGATGCTCAGCGAGTGCGGGCATTGGGTCCAGGTCGAGCACCGTGACTTTTTCAATCGCCAGTGCCTGGCGTTTCTTCAGGAGGCCCGCGGATGAGCGTGCAATTGCGCCGTGAGTTCGGCGAGGAGCTTTATCAGGCGCTGCTCAGCGGCTCCACCCTGGCGCCGCTGACCGAGCGCTGGCCGTCGATCAGCATCGAAGACGCCTATCACATTTCCCTGTACGCCATTGAGCGTCGGGTGGCGGCCGGTGACCGGATCGTCGGCAAGAAAATCGGCGTGACCTCGGCGGCGGTGCAGCAGATGCTCAACGTGCATCAGCCGGATTTCGGCTTCATCACGCAGCAAATGTCGTTCGAAGACGGCGCGCGGATTTCCCTGTCCGCGAACAAACTGATCCAGCCCCGCGCCGAGGGCGAGATCGCCTTCAAGCTCAAACATGATCTGGTCGGCCCCGGCATCACCGAAGCCGATGTGCTGGACGCCACCGAATACGTGATGCCGTGCTTCGAAATCGTCGACTCGCGGATTCACGATTGGCGCATCCGCATCCAGGACACCGTGGCCGACAACGCCTCCTGCGGTGTATTCGTGTTGGGCGACAGCAAGGTCGATCCCCGTGAGCTGGACTTGCCCAACCTGCGCATGCGCGTGTTCAAGAACGCAGAGCCGCTGAGTGAGGGCCTGGGTTCGGCCGTGCAGGGCAACCCGTTGACGGCGGTGGCCTGGCTGGCCAACACCCTGGGCGCCTTCGGCATTCCGTTCAAGGCCGGGGAAATCATCCTGTCCGGCTCCCTGGTACCGCTGGAACCGGCCCGCGCCGGCGACCATTTTTCGTTGACTATCGATGGCCTGGGCAGTGCCCGGGTGTCTTTCTGCGCCTGACTTTTGGAGTTTGACCCCATGAGCAAAAAACTCAGAGCGGCCATTATCGGCCCGGGCAACATCGGCACCGACCTGCTGATGAAGATGTGCCGATCGGAGTGGATCGAGCCGGTGTGGATGGTGGGTGTCGACCCCGAATCCGAAGGCCTGAAGCGTGCCCGCGAAATGGGCATCAAAACCACCGCCGGTGGCGTCGATGGTTTGTTGCCGCACGTGCTCGACGATGACATTCGCATCGCCTTCGATGCCACCTCGGCCTACGTGCACGCGCAAAACAGCCGCAAGCTCAACGAACTCGGGGTGATCATGATCGACCTCACGCCAGCGGCCATCGGCCCGTATTGCGTGCCGCCGGTCAATCTCAAGGAGCATGCGTCGAGCCTGGCGATGAACGTCAACATGGTCACCTGCGGTGGCCAGGCGACCATCCCGATGGTGGCGGCGGTATCGCGGGTGCAAGCGGTGAGCTACGGCGAAATCGTCGCCACGGTGTCCTCCGGTTCGGTCGGTCCGGGCACGCGGCAGAACATCGACGAGTTCACCCGCACCACCGCCGGTGCGGTGGAGAAGATCGGCGGCGCCCGGCGCGGCAAGGCGATCATTGTGATCAATCCGGCCGAGCCGCCGCTGATGATGCGCGACACCATTCATTGCCTGACCGATGACGAGCCGAACCAGGACGCGATCCGTACCTCGGTGCTGGAGATGGTCCGCGAAGTGCAGCGCTATGTGCCCGGCTACAAGCTGATCAACGGGCCGGTGTTCGACGGGCGCAAGGTGTCGATCTTCATCGAGGTCGAAGGCCTCGGCGATTTCCTGCCCAAGTCCGCCGGCAACCTCGACATCATGACCGCCGCCGGCTTGCGCACGGCCGAGATGTTCGCCGAAGAAGCCCACAAGGGCACCCTGCAACTGCCCGTCCGTTGAGTGGAGAATCCCGATGAATTTGCAAGGTAAGAGCGTCCGTCTGCACGACATGAGCCTGCGCGACGGCATGCACGCCAAACAGCACCAGATCAGTATCGAACAAATGGTCTCGGTGGCCACCGGCCTCGATACGGCCGGCGTGCCGCTGATCGAAATCACCCACGGCGATGGCCTCGGCGGGGCGTCGCTGAACTACGGTTTCCCGGCCCACAGCGACGAGGAATACTTCGCCGCGGTGATCCCGAAAATGAAACAGGCCAAGGTCTCGGCCCTGTTGTTGCCGGGTATCGGCACCCTCGATCACCTGAAAATGGCCCATGAGCACGGCGTGTCGACCATTCGCGTGGCCACTCACTGCACCGAGGCGGACGTGTCCGGGCAGCATATCGGCATGTCGGCGAAGATGGGCCTGGACACCGTCGGCTTCCTGATGATGGCGCACATGGTCAGCCCGGAGAAACTGCTGGAGCAGGCGCGCCTGATGGAAAGCTACGGCGCCAACTGCATCTACTGCACCGACTCGGCCGGCTACATGCTGCCCGATGAAGTGACGCAAAAGATCGGAGCCCTGCGCGCTGGCTTGAATGCCGGGACTGAAGTGGGCTTCCACGGCCATCACAACATGGGCATGGCCATCGCCAACTCCCTGGCCGCCATCGAGGCCGGTGCTGCGCGGATCGACGGCTCGGTTGCAGGCCTTGGCGCGGGAGCGGGCAACACGCCGCTGGAAGTGTTCGTCGCGGTGCTGGAGCGCATGGGCGTCAACAGTGGCGTCGACCTGTACAAGATCATGGACGTCGCCGAAGACCTGGTGGTGCCGATGATGGACCAGCCAATCCGCCTCGACCGCGATGCCCTGACGCTGGGGTATGCCGGGGTCTACAGCTCGTTCCTGCTGTTCGCCAAGCGGGCAGAGCAGAAGTACGGCATCGCGGCGCGTGAGCTGCTGGTGGAGTTGGGGCGGCGCGGAACCGTGGGCGGTCAGGAAGACATGATTGAAGACCTGGCGCTGACGCTGTCGCGGGCGCGGGGCGTGCTGCCGACCTGATTATTGCGGCAACGAAAAAACCACCGATGATTCGGTGGTTTTTTTTGCCGGTGGAACCCTGTTCAAGGCAGCAGATTGCGCACCACTGGCGGGTAACAGTTGATGGCCGCGCTCGAACAGCTGAACCAGGCCGTGCTCGGTCGATAGGCTTCATTCTTGAACAGTTGGCAAAGACTGGTGGAAGCACCAGCACAGAGGATGATGAACAGAGCACAAGTGGATTTGCGCATGATGGGTCTCGAAGCGGTTTTATTGTTGTAGAAACAGGTTATGGCGGCGGCGCGGGAGTGGCTTCGTCCGAATGGACTAGTTGTCGACTTGGGCACTCCGCAACCCCCTGTGGGAGCGAGCCTGCTCGCGATGGCGGTGTGTCAGGCGAAGCAGATGTTGGGCTGTGCCGGCCTCATCGCGAGCGTGCTCGCTCCTACAGGTTTGTTGGGCGTTGCCAGGATCTATGCCTGGCGGTGATCCCCTGTAGGAGCGAACCTGTTCGCGATGGCGGTGTGTCAGGCACCACAGGTTTTGAAGGTGTCAGTCACGCCGGGCGAGGGCGCCCATGGCCATGAACAGGGCGGCAATCGCCCGGGCTTCATGCAGTTCGCCACGGGCCACCAGTTCGGGGATTTGTGTCAGGGGGACACGCAGGATTTCCAGGGGTTCGGGTTCGTCACCTTCCAGTTGGCAGGGGCTCAGTTGTTCGGCCAGTACCACCCGGTAGCGGTGGCACAGGTGCCCCGGCGCCAGGGTCAGTTCGCCCAGCTCGGTGAGGCGTTCGGCACGCATGCCGACTTCTTCGCTCAGTTCGCGCTGCGCCGCCTGCAAGTAGTCTTCATCGGGCTCGGCGCCGCCCTTGGGCAGGCCGAGGATGTTTTTTTCCACACCGACCGCGTATTCGCGCACCAGCAGCACGTGCTGTGGGTCGGGCATCGCCACCAGCATCACCGAGCGATAACCGGTGCCGCGCAGGCGTTCATAGACCCGCTGCTGGCCGTTGCTGAATTGCAGGTGCAGGGCTTCGATCTGAAAGTGGCCGCTTTGCGCCAGCAGTTCAGTCTTGAGGATGGTTGGGCAATTGCGCATGGGGCAGTCCCCTGTTTGGGATAAGGACACTGTGCGCTGTACAACGGGGGCCGCCATCGTCCGAGTGGACGAGGGCGGCAACGACGGCTAGCCGAGGGTCGCCACGCTGCGCAGGATAAGGCGCACCAGCATGGTCTGGCGGGTCACGCCGGTCTTGGAGAAGGTCGAGCGCAGGTGCGCCCGCGAGGTGTTGCGGCTGATGCCCAGTTCTTCCGACGCTTCGTCGAGGGTCAGGCCGTTGGCCAGCAACATCGCCAGCTGGGTTTCCGCCGGGGTGAAGTCGAACAGTGCGCGAACGATCTCCTGGGGCGCGCTGGACTGCTGTTCCGGGTCGCTGATGAAAATCACCACGGTGGGGCACTGCTTGCCTTCGCTCCAATCGGTCAATGGCACCGAGCGCACGATGATCCCCAGGTCCGCTTTGCCGGACGGCCGCTGCACACGAAGGGCTTCGACCACCGACGGGTTGCTGCTCTTTTGCGACAGCAGCGACTGCTTGACCAGTCGACGGAACTCCTGGGTATCACGCGCCGTACCGACCTGCAGGCCATCGTTGACCAGTTTGATGCCGTCCTTTTCCTGGATCAGCCGGTCGGCGACCTGGTTGGTCTGCAGCACCTTGCCGGATTCGTCGAGGATGATCGTGCCGACCGCCATCTGGTTCACGGCGCCAGCGTACAGGTTGCGTTCGGCTTCGATGCGGTTGAGCTGCATGTGGATCTTGATCGAGCGTTCCAGGTGCGGAATGAAATGCGTGAGCATGGCCTTTTCGTCATCGCCGAAAGGCTTGTCGTCACGTCCGCGACTGATGCGAATGCGGCACTGGGCGCCGTCGACCGTGTTGATGTCGGCACCGAGGATGTGGAACACGTCCACCGGTTCAAGGAAGTTCTTGTAGAACTCGGAGTTCTGCCAGTCGTCGTTGGAGACGAACTCGGCGAGGGTCACGACCTGGCGGTTGGGCAGGTCGACGAATGGATCCAGGCTGAAAAAATGCTTGTTGTACGACGCGGTCGCCTCGGTCGAGGTGCCGGTGGTGTTGACCATCAAGCCGTCCACGTTGGCGCTGGGCGGACGCAGGATGAAGGTCACGTACTTGCTGTTCAGATACACGTTGAGCTGATTGAGAAAGGTGGCCCAGGGAATGTTTTCCAGCGGACCCTGATAGAGGTTGCCGATCAAATCACTGAACGTATCGAGGGTGAGGCTCTGCTGCATAGGGGAAAACCGTTGTTATTTTTAGCATTGGCGGTGGCCGAGAATAAGCGTCGGTATCGACTCCTTGCAACGCTCGGGCTCAGGGCCTGACGGGCGGCTGCCGTTCAGGCCCCTGGCGGGCGAAAAGCCGCTGGCGTCAGACCGGTTCGCCGGCGCGCACGACAAACTTCTTGTGGTCCTTTACGTCCGCCGACAGCGCTTCGACGTCGGTGTAGAACTGCTCGTACCAGCGGCGCAACTGGTAGACCGGACCGTCGCCGTCACACAGCAGCGGGTTGTCGACGCGGGTCTTGCTGTGCCAGATGGCCACGTCTTCGTAGAAGGCTGCCTGAGCCTGCGCCACGTAGGCCTTGGCCATTTCCCGGTTCTGCTCTTCGCTGAGCCCCGGGATCTTCTTCACCAGCACGCCGTAGCGCAGGGTGAAGCTGTCCAGATCGATCGGCACGTGGCAGTTGAGCAGGATCGAATGGATCGGCTGGCCGTTCATGGCACCGGTCATTTCGGTGATCTGGTAGGCCGGGCCGTAGTAGGTGGCGACCGTGGTCAGCACGCTGTCACCCGACAGGCGTTCGCTGCGAGCGCGCATGACTTGCGTGGCCAGATGGCCTTCGAAAACGTTGCTGAACTCATCGATCGGCGCGCCATGCACGGTATCGAAGTGCGCCATGTCGGCGACGTTGTCGATCAGCTCACGGCAGTTGGTATCGATCTGCAATTCGGCAACTTCCCAGGCCGCCCACTCGTCACTGAAGCAGGCGTCGATGCGCGGGATGCGCTGTTCCGGCAGCGGCGGGTTGCCTTCAGGGTCGTTCCAGACGAACAGCAGCTGGTTCTCCTCCATGATCGGCCAGCTTTTGATTTTGGCCCGGGGCGGGATGCGCTTGGCATAAGGGATGTCATCGCACACGCCATCGGCGCCCCAGCGCCAGGCGTGGAACGGGCAGCGGATAGAGTTGCCTTCGACGCAACCGGTGCTCAGGTCGGCGCCCATGTGCGGGCAGTAGCCATCGAGGATGTGCAGTTCGCCGTCTTCACCCTGGAACGCCACCAGACGGGTGCCGAATACGTCCAGGCGATGGGCCTTGCCGTCGCGGTATTGCGCGGCCAGGCCCAGGCAGTGCCAGCCACGGGCATAGCGCTCTTCCAGCAGTTTGGCTTCGATGCGGTGCAGGGTACTCATCTTATTATTCTCCCAAGGGATCACGGGGTTGGCGCATGTAACGGATTCTGCCGCCCCTGTAAAAGCGGGCATCGTCTGAATGGACGATGGCTGCTTTAGACAGGCCCGCTCTACTGGCGCCATTGGACCCATGGCAGGAGTAGGCGATGAGTAATGAACAAGGGCCGGTAGCGGTGATTACCGGGGCCGCCAGCGGTATTGGCCGAGGTCTGGCCGAACACGCGGCGACACTGGGCATGCGCCTGGTGCTGGCGGATCGGGATGCAGCGGGCCTGCAAGCCCTCTGCGACCAATTGCAGGACAGCGGTGTGCAGGCGATTGCCTGCGTCACCGATGTCGGTGATGCGGCGCAGGTCGAGCGCTTGCGTGACCAGGCTGTCGAGCACTTTGGCGGGGTCGACCTGCTGTTCAACAACGCTGGCGTGATGCAGACCGGTTTCAGCTGGGAAATCACCGAGGCGCAATGGCAGCGCATGCTGGACGTCAACCTCAACGGCGTGATCAACGGCATTCGCAGCTTCGTGCCACTGTTGCTCAGTCAGGGGCGGACAGCCCATGTGATCAACACGGCGTCCCTTGCCGGTTTGGTCAGCAGCCCGTTGATGGCGCCGTACAACGTGACCAAGCAGGCCGTGGTCGCGCTCTCGGAAACCTTGCATTACGAACTCGCCATGCTCGGTGCGCCAGTGTCGGTTTCAGTGCTGTGCCCGGGGCCGGTGGCCAGTGAAATCATGGCGTCGAACCAAGTGGTGGACAGCGCCGGAACCGACTTCAGTCAACTGCTCGACAGCACCATTCGCCAGGGGATGACCCCAGCGGAACTGGCCGCGCAGGTGTTCGACGCGGTTGCGCAAAAACGTTTCTGGATCCTGCCCCACAAGGGTTTCAAACCGGCCCTGGAGCGCCGTGTACAAAGCATCCTGGGCGAGACCAATCCGCAGTTTCAAATGGCCGACGTAGAGGACGATGCCCATGCCGCTCGATAAGCAGATCGCTGGGGTTCTCCAGCAGTTTCGCGACATTCCGGAGCCCGATTACAGCCAGGTCGATGCCGCTCAGTACCGGCAGTTCTCCGACAATATGCTGCCGGCCATTCCCGGCGATCCAATGAGCGAGGTTCGCGACTTGCGGGTGGCCGGCGCGGACGGTGAACTGGACGCGCGGCTGTACCGGCCATCGGAACAGCCCAACCTGCCGTTGCTGGTGTTTTTCCATGGCGGTGGATTCGTCATGGGCAATCTCGATACTCACGACAATCTCTGCCGTTCGCTGGCCCGGCAAACGGAGGCCGTGGTGGTGTCGGTCGCCTACCGATTGGCGCCTGAACACAAGTTTCCGGTCGCACCGCTCGATTGTTATGCGGCGACCTGCTGGCTGGTGGCGCATGCGGCCGAGCTTGGCTTAGATGGTGGCCGACTGGCCGTGGCCGGCGACAGTGCCGGTGGCAATCTGGCGCTGGCGGTCAGTCAATTGGCGGCGCAACGCAAGGGACCGAAGATCCGCTATCAATGCCTGTTCTACCCGGTCACCGATGCGGGATGCGACAGTCAGTCCTTCGAGGAGTTCGCCGAGAGCTATCTGCTATCCGCCAAGGCGATGCGCTGGTTCTGGCAGCAATACCTGCAAGAGGATGGCCAGGCGGATGATCCGTTGGCCTCGCCATTGCGAGCCGAGAGCCTGGCAGGCTTGCCGCCGACCACGTTGTTCACCGCCGGCTTCGATCCGCTGCGGGACGAAGGCGAGGCATTGGCCGAGTGCCTGCGCGAAGCAGGCGTGCAGGTACGCGTACAGCGTTACGAAGGCATGATCCACGGCTTTATCAGCATGGCGCCGTTTGTGGAGGCTGCGGCCTGGGCGCTGACAGAAGCGTGCGCCGATCTGCGCGGGGCACTCAAATGAGCGGCCTGGCGTTCAACACGGTGCCGCAACTGATCGAGGCCATCGGCGCCGGCCGGATGGTGGTGATCACCGACGACGAACACAATGGCGAAGGCTCGTTGCTGATGGCCGCCGAACAGGCCGGGGCCGAGGCCGTCACCTTCATGGCGGTGCAGGCACGGGGGCTGATTTGCCTGGCCCTGACCGAGCAGCGCTGCCGCGCGCTGGGCCTGGACCTGATGGTGCCCAACTCCCGGGCGCAACATGGCGTGGGATTTACCCGCTCGATCGAAGCCGCCACCGGGGTGTCCACCGGCATCTCGGCAGCGGATCGGGCGCGGTCGATCCAGGTGGCGGTCGATCCGGCCAGCGGCCCGGCGGACCTGGTGCAACCGGGGCATATCTTTCCGGTGCAGGCCTTGCCCGGGGGCGTGATGCAGCGCGCCGGGCATGTCGAGGCGGCTTGCGATCTGACGCGGCTGGCGGGACTGCAACCGGCGGCAGCCCTGGTGGGCATTCTCAACGAAGACGGTGAGCTGGCTCGTGGCGCCGAGTTGCATGAGTTCGCCCAGCGTCACGGCTTGCGGATCGGCACCATTGCCGACCTGATTCACTACCGCATCCTTCACGAAGGCACGATCGAACGCGGTGGCGAATATCCGTTGCGCACCCGCCACGGTGAGTTCCAGGTGACGACCTATCAGGACACCTACCAGGGCTCGCTGCACCTGGCGCTGGTCAAGGGCAGGATCGACAGCAGCCAGCCAGTGCTGGTGCGGGTGCAAGGCATCGAGACGTTGCGTGATGTGCTGGGTTGTGAAAGCGAACAGTGGACCCTGGATCGTTCGCTGGCCTCTATCGCAGCGGCCGGTAGCGGCGTGTTGGTGCTGCTGGCGCAAAAGGAATCCGCCGAGGGCGTGCTCGAACAATTGCGTCAGCGCAGTGGAGGCAAACACCGGCCGCCACAGTTTCCGCAACGGACCCTGGGCATTGGCGCGCAGATCCTGCGGGACCAGAACGTGCGCAAAATACGTCTGATGAGTTCGCCAGTGCCGTACACCGCCGTGTCCGGGTTTGATCTGGAAGTGACCGAGTTCGTGCCGTTCCAGCCAACAGTCTGAAACCAACACATAACCCTGTAGGAGCGAGCAAGCTCGCGATGGCGGAGTGTCAGTCAACATCGATGTTGCATGTGCCGGCCTCATCGCGAGCATGCTCGCTCCTACAGTGATTTTTGGATAACCGCGGATGTTGCATGCACTCGTTGACCCTGTAGGAGCGAGCATGCTCGCGATGGCGGAGTGTCAGCCAATATCGATGTTGAATGTGCCAGCCTCATCGCGAGCCTGCTCGCTCCTACAGTGATTTTTGTATGCCCGCAGATGTTGCATGCACTCGTTGACCCTGTAGGAGCGAGCATGCTCGCGATGGCGGCGTGTCAGGCAACATCGATGGTGCATGTGCCGGCCTTTTCGCGAGCAGGCTCGCTCCCACAGTGATTTTGTGTGCACCTGCGGGGGAGCTGTATTGGTTTAAGGCTTGATCCCTCGCAACATCTTCTTCGCCTGATCCTGCACGGCCTCTGGCGCGGTCATGTTGCCGTCGATCACGGTGATCACCGCGTGGCCCTGCCAGAGTTGATAGGCATCGGCCTTTTGCTGGGCTTCGGTCGGTGTCGACGGTGGGGCCAGGTTGACATGGACCACGCCGTCGGCACCGCGCTGCGAGGTGAAGTTCACCCGGTCCCAATTGCCGATCGGGGCGAAGCTCACGCCTTTGACTTCGCTGGGCGGCAGGGGCGGGTAGTTGAGGTTCAGGCCGCTGACACCCGGCAGGCCAAGCACGTTCAAATCACAATGCTGTTTGTTTTTCGCGCAAACCTGTTTGGCTTCGGTACCGGCCAGGCTCGCCTGTTCGATGACCTTCACGGCAAAGCGCGCCGTGTCGTCCATCGCGTCGAGGGTCTTGCGATAGCCTGCCTGTTGGTCACGGATGATCAGGTCCATATCGATACCCGTGGACACCGCCACCGCGGGTATCCCCTTGAACATCGCGCGAACGGCGGCGTTGAGGGTGCCGGACATCTGCGTCAACGGGCCGACGTTTTCACCAAAATTGCTGCCGGACACCACCAGGTCGGGCGGTGAATCCTTGAGGATCACATCGAGGCCGACGTTGACCGCATCCACAGGCGTACCGATTGCAGAGGTCTTGCCTGCAGGCGGTGTGTAGCCTTGCGGCGGGCCGACGCAAAACCGGCCCGGCGCCAGTTCGGTCACCGCCAGGGCCTGGCCTGGTACGACCACGCTGGCGGCGCCGATGCCGCTGCTGTCGTTCAACGGCCCGACCAGCGTGACCTTGTGCCCGGCGGCCGTCAGGGCGCGGTACATCGCATCGATGCCGGGCGCGCGGCAGCCATCGTCATTGGTCAGCAGGATGTTCAACGCATTGGCTTGCATCGACAGACCAACGCTGGCCAAGGCGATGACGCCGGTGAGGAGTTTGTTCATGAGCGGTTTTCCGTGGGTGGAGCGGATGTGCAAAGCATAACGCCCCGACCGAATGAATCGGTCGGGGCGTCAGGGTTTTAGCGGGTGCCGAGTTTGCGCAGGTTGCCTGGGGTGAATTCGTCTTCGGTGAAGGCGGTGGCGTTGAGCTTGGCCGGTTTCTGATCGATCAGCATCCGGTCAACCAGATAGGAACCGGCGATCAGGTCGTGATAGATCCCGAGGCGAGCGTGGTAGCGCTGCATCTCGTAGGCGTAGATCGACGTCTGCATGTTGGTGCGCCACAACTGGCCACGGCTGTCGTAGTTGTCGGCCAGGGTCGCGGCCCAGGTGTCCTCGTCCAGGTACATCACACGCTTGGCGTACACGTGGCGGGCACCCTCCTTGAGGTTGGCTTGCAGCACCCAGACGCGGTGTTTTTCATAGCGCATGTACTGCGGATCGACGTGGCCGATGGTGTCCAGGATCTGATCGGTGCTCACGCTCGGGTCATCGATCTTGTAGTTGTGATAAGGAATGTAGATTTCCTTTTTGCCGACGATGGTCCAGTTGTAGCGGTCCGGTGCACCGTTGAACAAACGGTCTTCGTCGTACACGCGAAAACCACCGGCACCGGTCGGCGAGTCGTAGCCCACGGTGGGCGCACGACGCACCCGGCGCTGACCCGGGCTGTACTGCCAGGCCTGGCGCGGCGAGGCGGTCGGGTTGATGAACTCGTGGCCGACGATGATCTCGCCTTTCTTGCGCACCGGTTCCAGCGTGGTGAGCAGGAAGTTGGTGAGGATGCCGTTGGATGTCTCCAGGGTTTTGTCCGGGCTGGACCAGATCGAGAAGATCTTGTAGTTGACCTCTTCGATCACTCGCTCCTTGTTGGAGTACACCACGGCCTGTCGGTAGTTGGCCTCTTCGGCGGCGGCACGGCCGGCGAGGGTGTGGTTGAACATCAACTCACTGCCATTCTTGGGAATAGGGAACGGTGAACCGGCCCAGGCATTTTTCGTGTCGTTGTTATCGTTGACCAGCTCAGCGTTGACGGCGTTTTGCTTGACCGCCTCTACCAGTTTCGGATCGACGCGGAAATCACGGTGGCTTGGGTACACCGGGATCTTGAAGGTGTCAGGGTAGCGTTTGAGCAACGCCTTCTGGCCATCGGTGAGGTTGTCGGCGTACTTGTCCATGTTCCTGGCGTCGATCACGAACAGCGGTTTTTCCGCCGCATACGGGTCCGGGTATGGCGTGCCGGGGCCGTCGAACTTGAGGCCCGGCGGCAGGCCAAGCCATTTGCCGCTCCAGGCCGGGATGCTGCCGTCGGCGTTGCCGGCTTTCTCGGCACCCATCGGGGTCAGGTCCTGGCCCAGGCGGGCGGCTTCTTCGGGGCTGACCTTGGCGTAGGCCAGGCCACTGCCGAGCAGGCCGACGGTCAGTGCGGTGCTCAATAATGTTTGGGTGAATCTGGACATGCTGTGCTCCTCCGATCGGGGAATCAGAACCGGTACTTGAAGTTGAGCGCGACGTTGTCGCGGTCGGCCAACGGGCTGTTGTTGGCGTTGCCGAGGTAGGCGTTGTAGCGGGCCTCGACGGTGAAGTTGCCCAGGTAGCGCCACGAGCTGCCGATGCTGGCGCGGTTATCGTTCTGGCCGGCGTTGATCGAGCCGACCATTGAGCTGTCGCCGTTGGCGGCGGCGCTGAAGGTGACAGGCACCGACATGTCCCAACCGCTGAACACGTCGTTGTAGTCAAAGTTCGCCTGCACCGTGTAGCCCCAGGCATCGCGGTCGTAGACCAGGCTGTCGGTGCCCGGCAGCGCGAAGCCTGGCGCCAGGGTGACCGGCTGCGACTTGTCGTTGCTGACCACGGTGTTGTAGACCAGTTCGCCGGTCAGGGTGGTGTTGTCGGCGAAGGAGGTCGGGCCGAGCACGTAGATCATCGACGTTTGCGCCTGCACGGTCTTGCCACGCACGGGGCTGGAGAAACCGTTGTCGACCATCACGGGCGTACCGTCGCGGTAGCTGACTTCACCGGCCCAGCTGACGTCGCCCAGCACGGTGGCGAAACTCGCGCCGAACAGGTCGATGTTGTCGAAGTAGCGCACTTGGTAACGGCCCAGGGTCGAGGCGAAGTCCAGCGACGGAGTCTTGTCGTGGTAACGCGAGTAGTAGATACCGAACTCGGTGTTGTTCAACGACTCGGCGGCGTAGGTAAAGGCCAGACCGTACTGGCCGCTGTCGCTCGGCTTGTCATCCTTGAGGCGGGTGACGAAACCGGAGGCGTCGTTGAAGCCGCCCTCATCGATGAAGTCGGTGGTGGAGAAGTAGCTACCCACGCCGAACAGCTCGGTCTTTTCCCACTTGTATTGGTAGTAGGCCTGGACACCCAGGCTTTCGGTCAGGGCGAACTGGGTGAACAGTTGGCCGACCGGCAGCAGGATTTCCTTGACCTCGACGCCCGGGGTGGTCGCCTTGGTCGCGTCCACCGGGCTCTGGGCCGCGGAAATACCCGGATAGAACAGGCTCTCACCCCAGCTCACCACCTGGTTACCCAGGCGCGCGTTAAGGGCGTGGCCGCTCACGTCCCAGGTGCCATAGGCGTAGTAATCGAGCATGCGCAATTCATTGCGATGCTGGTCGATGGTGTCCTGGGGAAAACGGTCAGGCTGGCTGCAATGGCCACCGGCGAAGCAGTTCGAGGTGCCGGTGGTGTTGTCGTTGTCCTGATCGTAAACGTTGTCGTAGAAGCCGGTCGCCCGGACGAACACGCCGTAGTCGTCTTGCCACTTGATGTTGGCTTCGGTGAGAAAGCCGCTGCGGTTGTTGATCAGGCTGCCTTTGTCGAATGCGTTGTCGCCGTCGTTGGCGTTGGCATTGGCGGTCAACTTGTGATCGCGAGACTCGGTCCGCCAGGCGAGGCTGTAGGTCAGTGTGGTGTCCCAGTCGATGCTCAAGTCTTCGCTTGGCTGGAAGCTCATGGCGTTGACTTGAGCGCTTAGTCCGCCAGCCAGCATCAATAGAACAAGCTGTACGCGAGTGTGCTGTGTTGGTGGGGCGATTATTGTTTTTATCATGTCGTCCTCATGGCCCAGGTCAGACCTGCCTGACCTGCATTTCAGGGGATTGTTGGTGCTGTGGGCGACTATGGAGTCACGACTTGCGCGCAACATCGTCCAAGCGGACTAAGCGATTTGTACGGGAGGACGCAGTCCCGGCCTTAGTCTTATCGGACGATGAACACCCGGCGCGCGCGGCGAACAATCCCGAGACCGACTGCACCGGGCGAAGATCCGGCGGTGGCGGTTTCTGCCTGATGGGCGCTGAACAAGGGTGATCGCATGAACGCTGCCGGGATCAAATGGGACGAGTGCTGTGATGTGTTGGTGATTGGCTCGGGAGCCGGGGGCATGACCGCTGCGCTGCGTGCCCATGACCTGGGGCTGAACGCGCTGCTGATCGAGAAAAGCGGCGAATATGGCGGCACTTCGGCGGTGTCCGGCGGCGGCATCTGGATTCCCGACAACCACCGGATCAAGGCGCTGGGTGGCAGTGATTCGGCGGCCGAAGCGATTGCCTACATCCGTGCGGTGACCCATGGCGAAATCGACGATGGGCGTATCGAAGCCTACGTCGAGCACGGTCGGGAGATGGTCGAATATCTGGAGAAACACACCCGGGTGCGCTTCGAGGCCCAGCCTCGCTATGCCGATTACTACCCGGAAGTCGAAGGCGGCAAACCGGGCTATCGCTCGATGGATCCGCAACCCTTCGATGCCGCCGAACTGGGCGAAGAATTTTTGCGCATGCGCCCTCCGTCCCCGGGCACCCTGATGATGGGGCGCATGGCGATGACCATGAAAGAGGCGCAGGTGCTGTTGTGTCGTGGTCCCGGCTGGTTGCGCCTGACCCTGCGGGTGATGTGGCGCTACTGGCGTGATCGCGAGGGCCGGCGTCTGTCCCGTCGAGACCGTTTCCTGACCCTGGGCAATGCCTTGATCGGTGCCTTGCGCTGTTCGTTGCAGGATCGCGGCAAGTCGCTGTGGCTCAACTGTGCGTTCGAAGAGCTGGTGCTGGTCGGCGACCGGGTCGGCGGGGCACGGGTCAATCGCAACGGCCAGGTGCTCAACGTCAAGGCGCGCCATGGCGTGATCATCGCCGCCGGTGGTTTCGAGCGTAACCAGGCGATGCGCGAGCAGTACCTGCCGCAACCGTCCCAGGCGACCTGGAGCGCCACGCCGCCGAACAATACCGGCGACGGCATTCGCGCCGGCCAGGCCATCGGCGCGCGGACCGCGTTGATGGAACACAGCTGGTGGGCGCCGACCACTTGCGTCAAGGGCGAAGAAAAGCAACGTGCGTTGTTTGTCGAACGCACCCTGCCGGGCTGCGTGATGGTCAACGCCGCGGGCGAGCGTTTCGTCAATGAGGCCGCACCCTATACCGACATCGTTTACGCGATGTACGCCAACAACCGCGAAGGCGCCGCGAGCGTGCCGTGCTGGATGGTGTTCGACGCCGAGTTCCGCCGCAAATACCCGTGCGGTGCCTTGCTGCCGGGATATGCCCAGCGCGATTGGCAATTGCCCGAGCATCTTCGCGACTACTTCCACAAGGCGTCGAGCCTGGAAGAACTGGCGACGAAGATCGGCGTCGACGGCGCCGGGCTGGTCCGCACCGTGCAACGCTTCAACGGCATGGCCGAGCAGGGCGTCGACGAGGATTTCCACAAGGGCGACTCGTTGTTCGACCGCTACTACGGCGACCCGAACGTGCAGCCCAATCCTTGCCTGGCGCCGTTGCGCAAAGGACCGTTCTACGCGGTGCGTATCGACGCCGGGGACATCGGTACCAAGGGTGGTCTGCTGACCGACGTGCACGCCCGCGTACTGCACGAGGACGGGCAACCGATCAACGGCCTGTATGCCATCGGCAACAGCGCCGCCTCGATGATGGGCCGCACCTATCCGGGTGCCGGTTCGACCATTGGTCCGGCCATGACCTTCGGCTACCTGGCCGCCAATCACATCAAGCGCCAGAGCGAAACCGCTTCGGCGAAAACCTTGTTCGGGAGTGTTGAATGAATCAGCCACGTCAACAAGTCGCTGTCGTCACTGGCGCCAGTCGCGGAGTGGGCCGGGGCATTGCCCTGGCCCTTGGGGCGGCGGGCATGACGGTGTATGTCACCGGTCGTGCCCCGGCCCAGGGCGGGTCGAACCTGTACGGCCATGCCTTGAACGGTTCGTTGCAGGACACCGCTGCCGCGATCACCGCCGCCGGAGGGCGCGGTATCGCGGTGGTCTGTGATCACGCCGATGACGCGCAAGTCCAGGCACTGTTTGCGCAGGTCGAAGAGGAATGCGGGTATCTGGATCTGCTGGTGAACAACGCTGCGTTCATCCATGACCAATTGATCGAGCCGGGACCGTTCTGGGCCAAGCCGCTGGAACTGGTGCGCATTCTTGACGTCGGTCTGCGCTCGGCCTACATCGCCAGTTACTACGCAGCGCCGCTGTTGCTGAAAAGTGCTCAAGGCCTGATTTGCTTCACTTCGTCGTTCGGTGCCGGCTGTTACATGCACGGCCCGGCGTACGGTGCGCAAAAGGCCGGGGTCGACAAGCTGGCGGCCGACATGGCGATCGATTTCGAAGGGCAGGGCGTGGCGGCGTTGTCGCTGTGGCTCGGCCCGCAGCTGACCGAACGCACGAAGATTGCCGGCGAGCAACATGGCGAGCAGTACCAGGCGTTCCTGGCTCACGCCGAAACCCCGCAATTCAACGGGCGGGTGATTCACGCATTGCTCAATGATCCGCAGTTGATGGCGTTGTCCGGGCAGACCCTGATCACCGCCGAAATCGCCCCTGGCTACGGCATCAGCGAAGCCGAAGGCCGCCAGCCACCGTCCCACCGCGCCATGCTCGGCGACCCGCGCCAACAGCATCCGGCGCGGGTGGTCTGATTCGTCCGGGCATACACAAAAAACTGTGTCGGGCGGGAAATCCGAGTACACCCCGACCCCTGTAGGAGCGAGCATGCTCGCGATTGGGCCAGATCAGACAACAGTGATGTTGAATGTTCTACCGCAATCGCGAGCATGCTCGCTCCTACAGGGGGTTGTGTTTAATCTGCGGGCTGCAGCGCCCACTCGCGCAATACATTCTTGGTCACTTTGCCCGCCGCGTTGATCGGCATCTTCTGCAGCACCTGCACGCGGCGCGGCACCTTGTAGTTGGCCATCTGTTCACGGCACCAGGCGAGGAATCGGGCCTTTTCGATTTCCATCCCGGGGGCAGGCAGTAGAAACGCCATCGCTACCTCGCCAAGACGCTCATCGGGAATACCGATCACTGCTGCCTGGGCCACACCCGGATAGGTCAGCAGGTACTGTTCGATCTCCGCCGGGTACACATTGAAGCCGCCGGTGATGAACATGTCCTTGAGGCGGTCGGTGATGCGCAGGTAACCCTGTTCATCGAGCATGCCGATGTCGCCGGTGTGCAGCCAGCCGTCGGCGTCGAGTATTTCCTGGCTGGCTTCGGGGTCGTTGAGATAACCCTGCATCAGGTTGTAGCCGCGAATCTGCACCTCACCGGGGATGTTGGCCGATTGGCTGCGACCGCTGTTGCCGACACAACGCACTTCCACCCCCGGCATCGCCCGGCCGCTGGTATTGGCAACCAGTTCCGCCGAGTCGCCGGAGCGGCAGATCGTGGCGAAACCGCAGACTTCCGTCAGGCCATACGCTGTGACGATGGTGGCGAAGCCCAGTTCGTCGCGCATGCGGTGGATCATCTCCACCGGAATCGCCGCCGCCCCGGTCACCGCCACGCGCAAGGCGCTCAGGTCGAATTCGTTGCGTTGTGGATGGGCCAGCAACGACTGATACAACGTCGGTGGCCCGGGCAATACGGTGATGCGTTCGCGCTGCACGCATTCGAGCACGGCCTGCACGTCGAACACCTGCTGCGGCAGGATGGTGCAGCCACGCATCAGCGCCGCAAGCCAGCCGGCCTTGTAGCCGAAGGAATGGAAGAACGGATTGACGATCAGGTAGCGATCGCTCTCGCGCAGACCGACGATATCGCTCCAGTCGCGCACGATGCGCAGGTTCTGGCCGTGGCTGGTCATCACGCCTTTGGGTTTGCCAGTGGTGCCGGAGGTAAACAGCACGTCGGACAAGGCCTGCGGGCCAACGCTTTGCTCTCGGGTGCGCAAGGCCAGGTGCGGCACGTCGGCCGCCAGATCCATGAACCGCTCCCACGCCAGGGTGCCCGCATTGGCGCCGCGCACACTGACAATGTGGCGCAGCTCAGGCAGGTCTTCCGAGGTCAACATGGCGGGGTAGTCCGCGCCGAGGAATTCGCCGATGGCAAACAGCACGCAGGTGCCGCTCTCGCGCAGGATGTAGCCGGCCTCTGCGCCCTTCATCCGGGTGTTGAGCGGCACCAGGGCCGCGCCGACACTTTGCAGGGCGCCGGCGGCGACGATCCATTCCCACACGTTCGGCGCCCAGATCGCCACGCGGTCGCCGACCTGTACGTCGAGGGCCAGGAGTGCGCGGGCAGCCTGGCGGCGCAATTGGTCCAGTTGTCGGTAGCTGATGGTGTGGCCCGCGTCCTCGATGGCCGGGCGGTCGCCGTAGGCCTGGGCGGCGTTGGCGAACAGTTGAGCAATGGTCGATGCGGTGGCGACAGGCGGCATGGGGCCTCCCCGGTTAGAAGACAAGTACGAAAAAGGGAGTAGGCCGGGCAGGGCGCCCGGCCGGATCGAGAATTACTGGGCGGGCGGGGCGAAACGACGGCCGGCGGAGAAACCACCGTCCACGGCGATCATCTGGCCGCTGACAAAGGACGCTTCGTCCGAGGCCAGGAACAGCGCGACGTTGGCTACTTCGTCTGGTTGCCCGGAACGGTTGAGCATGTGCTGCGAGGCGAAAAACGCGTGGAACGCGTCGTTGTCACGGACCATGCTGGTCATCGGCGTTTCGATCAGGCCCGGGCACAGGCCGTTGACGCGAACGTTGGCGTAGCCGAAGTCGATGGCCATCGAGCGGGTCAGCTGGTTGATGCCACCCTTGGACACGTTGTAGGCGACGTTGCCATCGCAGCCTTGCAGGCCGAAGATCGAACCGACGTTGATGATCGAACCACTGCGCTGCTCGACCATCGATGCCAGCGCGTATTTGCTGGTGAGCATGCTGCCGGTCAGGTTGATGTCCATCACCCGTTGCCAATTGGCGGTGGTGGTCTGGGTCACGCTGCCCTGATCGGCGACGCCGGCGGCGTTGACCAGCACATCGATGCGACCGAAGCGGCTGATGACTTCCTGCATGACCTGCTGTACCTGCGCTTCGTCACGCACGTCGAGGGTCATGAACAGGCCGGGGAAGTCCGCAGGTGCGCTGCCGATGTCCAGTGCGACCACTTGCGCGCCTTCGGCCGCGAAACGGCGCGCGCAGGCCAGACCGATCCCCGAAGCGCCGCCAGTGACTACCGCGACCTTATTCTGCAAACGAGCCATAACTGCACCTCTTTATTGTTGTGGGCTAATGCTGTGGCCGAGTCTAACCGCAGACCGGGCAGACATGATCGTCCATTGAGACTAGTGCTGTAGGAGCGAGCATGCTCGCGATGGACGCCCGGACGACACGGGCATCCAGGCGCCCCGCGTTATCGTTGACGACCATCGCGAGCATGCTCGCTCCTACAGGGGAATGCGTATCTTCAGTCGGGGAATTTCAGGCGCACACGGGCCCCGGTCGGGCGGCTCTGGCAGGCCAGTGTCCAGCCGTCGGCCAGTTCCTTTGGCGTCAACACGTCGTTGCGCGCCAACTGGACCTCGCCTTCCTTGACCACGCACATGCAGGCCCCGCAGAAACCTTCTTCACAGGATGACGGCACGTCCAGGCCGGCAGCCTTGCAACTTTGCAGCAGGGTGTCACCCGGCTGGCAGGCGATTTCGTGTTGCTGGCCGTCGAGTTCGACGATCAGCGCTTCGCACTGCGACCCCATCGCTGCCTCGCGGGCGAGGGCCTCCTCGGCCAACAGTTCGTCGGGGTCAGGCGGTGAGACGAAACGTTCGACATGAATCCGCTCGGCCGCTTCACCCAGCGCCAACAGCGTACGCTCCACAGTGTCCATGAACGGGCCGGGTCCACAGATGAAGTAGTCGCCGCCGGCCGATCCGCGCAGCAGATGACGGACCTGATGGTCCGTCAGGAACCCCTGCACCGAATCGAGGACGTGCACCGCGTGCAGTTGATCAGGATGCGCCTTGATCAACCGACACAGCTCGTCCTTGAAAATCACCGACGCTTCATCGCGGTTGGCGTAGATCAATTTGATCGGCCGCCGGCTGCTGTGCAGCACCGACTTGAGAATGGAGAACACCGGGGTGATGCCCGAGCCGCCACCGAACAAGACCAGGGGCCTTTCGGTGTCCGCCTGCGGGTCCAGGCAGAAAAGCCCGGCCGGTGGCAGAACCTCCAGCCAGTCGCCGACCCGGACTTCGTTCATCCAGTTCGACACCCGGCCACCGTCGACCCGTTTTACCGTGACCTTGGGCAGCGCATCCGCGAGGGGCGAGCTGGCCATGGAATAGCAGCGGGTCAACAGTTTGCCGGCGAAGGGCACGCGAAAACTCAGGAACTGGCCCGGTTTGTAGCGAAAGCGCTCACGCAGGTTTGGCGGTACGTCCAGCACCAGCGAGCGCGCGTCAGCGGTCTCGTCGATCACCGCGCACACTTGCAATGAGACACTTCCCGTCGTCGATTCAGCGGGGGTCAGGTTCTGTTGTTGCGTGCCCATATTCACCTCGACCTCAGAGCCCGCTGATCAGTTGGGCGTTGTCGACGCGGATCTCGGCGCCGTTGACGAATCGCGACTCGTCGGTGGCCAGGAACAGCACCACGTTGGCAATGTCCCGGGGTGCGGCCATACGGTTCATCGGATCCTGATCGAGGGCTTCCTGCGGAATTGGCTGACCACCGGCCAGGGCCTGGGTCATCGGTGTATTCACGCCATCGGGGTGCACGCTGTTGCAGCGGATGCGGTAGCCCTGCTGCTTGCAGTGCAAGGCGATGGAACGGGTCATCGCCGCCACCGCGCCTTTGGACGCCGAGTAAGCGCAGAACATCGGCATGGCGCCCAACGCAGCGACCGACGACATGTTGATGATCGAGCCGCCACCCGTTTCCTTCATGGCCTGGATCGCGTACTTGCAGCCCAGGAAATAGCCTTCGCCGTTGATCTTCTGCACCTTCTGCCACAGCTCCAACGTGGTGTCTTCGATGCTGCCCAGGGCCAGGATCGCGGCGTTGTTGACCAGTACATCGAGGCGGCCGAAGTGTTCGACAGTGGTTTTGATCACGTGTTGCCAGTCGCTTTCGCTGGCGATGTCGTGGCGGATGAACAGCGCGTTGGCACCGATTTCCGCAGCGGCCTGGCGACCGGCTTCCTCATTGAGGTCGGTCAATACCACCTTGGCGCCTTCGCGGGCCAGCAGCAGGGCGTCTTCGCGACCGATGCCGCTGGCGGCGCCGGTGATGATGCAAACTTTGCCTTCTACACGTTGCATTGTTGTTCTCCTGATCGTGCGGTTTGAAGTGCGAATTGGTCAGCCACGTGGGCAGCAGCCCGGCGGCCGGAATAAATGCAATCGGCCAGGGACAGGCCGGAGACATACAGGTTGGAAGCGACCCCGACCGCATTGCGGCCGGCGCTGTAGAGACCGTTTATTGGCTGGCCGGCGTGGTCCAGCACCCGGCCACTGGCCTCGCAGACCTTCAGCCCGCCCAAGGTGATGACCGGGCAGGGAAACAGGCGGCTGGTGAAGGACAGGTCGAGGGCGTACCACGGTCCCTGATCGAGATCGGTCAGCATCGCCGCAGACTTGCCGAACTCGTCGGCAACCTCGCCTCGTGCCGCGCGGCTATAGCGTTCGACACTCTGGCGCAGCAGTTCCGGCGGCAGATTGCAGCGCTTGGCCAACCCGGCCAGGCTGGTGCTTCGTTTAGCGTTGAACACCAGGTTGAGCAGCACCGGCAGGCGCTGGAAATTCCACACCTTGCCCGGACCGACCTGACGCAACGCTTCGCCTACCAGCGCGCGATTGAGTATCAGGATGGCGCGACCGTCCTGCTCTTCGACCATGGCGTGGCCGAGGGTCGCGCCGTAGACCTCTTCGTTGGCGTAACGTTGACCACGGGCATTGACGATCAACCCGCGCGCCCAGGCCAAAGGCGGGTTGATGAAGCGCCAGGCGCTGACCTTGTCCATCCGTGCCACGCTGCCGCCGGCACTCTGGCCCAGGGCGATGCCGCTGCCGTTGCATCCGGTGGCACCCAGTGGCAGGCCGGCCAGGTACTGCGGCGCGTGCTGGCGCACCAGATCGCGATTGAAGATAAATCCGCCGCTGCTCAACAGCACCGCCTGTTCGGCGCGAATCAATTGCCGAATGGCGCCGGTCTGTTCGATGCGCCGCTGACGGACACGCAAGCGGTCGGCCAACGCCGGTGCGTACATATGAATGGCGGCGGCCCAGCGTGACAGGCGCGCATGTTGTCTGGCGGCGCGGCTACCGGGGGGCAGTTGCCAGGCTTCGACGCCGATGACCCTGTCGTCGAGGTCGAGCACCAGCCGCCGCACTTCGCACTGGCTACGCAGACGAGCACCGTGACGCAGGGCACTGGCCTTGAGCGGGGCGAACAGGCTCGCGCCGGACATGCCCGGGCCTTTGGTGCGATGGCCGCGAGGTGCCGGTTTGGCGTGGGTGGCATAGGCCGGTACGGCTTCGTTGCCGGAGTAATAGAGGTAGTACTGGTCACTCGGGTACGAGGTTTTATGCGGCGGCACGCTGGCTTCGAAGGCGGCGCCCTGTCGCTCCAGCCAGGCCAGTTGTTCTCGGCTGCCTTCGCAGAACGCCCGCAATGTCTCGTGGCTGACGGCCTCGCCGACTTCCTGACGCAGATAATTGAACATGGCATCGCTGGTGTCTTCATGACCCGCCTGACGCTGATACGGCGTACCGCCGCCGGCATAGACCACGCCACCGCTGAGCGCCGTGGCGCCGCCGCCTTCGAAGCGATCCAGGGCGAGCACTGACAGGCCGCGAGTGCTGGCTTCGATGGCGGCACAGGCGCCGGCCCCGCCAAACCCGACGATCAGCAAATCGCAGCGGTCATCCCAGGGCAACTGGTCGGCGCTGTTCACTCGCAACGCCGTCAACCGGTTCAGGCTGTCCATGTTCAGTTCAGCCTGCGGCCGCTAAGGAGGGTGCTGGTTTGGCGGTGGTGGTGTAGCTGCCGTCGAGGTACACCAGCGGGGTGATGGCTTCAGTGGTGTGGATCTGCAGGATGCGACCGATGAACACGGTGTGGGTGCCGTAGCTGAAGTGGCCGTCCTGGCGGCAGAGGATCGCCGATTGTGCGTCGCCCAGGTAAGGGATGCCGCCGGGGCTGGTCTGCCAGTTGCCGCGGTCGAAGCGTGCTTCACCCTTGATTGCACCGCTGCACAGGTTTGCGAGGTCTTGTTGTTCAACGCCCAGGATGTTCACGCAGAAGTCGGCGCCGGTCGCCAGGGCTGCGTGGGGCGAGGCGGTCTTGTTGACGCAGATCAGCAGCGACGGCGGCTCGGTGCTCAGGGAGTCGACGGCCGTGGCGGCCATGGCGAAGCGTTCGGAGCCGTTGCTGGTGCTGATAATGGTGACGGACTTGGCCAGGCGGCGCATGGCCTGGAGCATGTCGGCTTTGAGGTTGGCGTCGTTCATCGCACTGGGCCTTTTTGTTGGTTGGGGGAGTGCGATGGATTCTTGCGCTGGCTCTGGTCCGGGGCATCGTCCGAGGGGACTAGGCTTGGCGGCCTTGGCGGCCTTTTCTGTAGGAGCGAGCATGCTCGCGATGGACGTCAACGAAAACGCGTACTGCCTGAATGCCCGCGTTGTCCTGGCGTTCTTCGCGAGCATGCTCGCTCCTACAACACATCCCTTTCAGATACACCCCTGTTCCCCAACCCCACATGGTCCGTTTGAGGGATGCCCGCCGCTTTGCGCATTGTTTGAATGCCAGTGTAGGGGCGCTACACCCGCCCTGCTGCACGCGCGCCCCGGCGGATGGGGTGAACAAAGGAGAACAATAAAAATGCTCAATCAAGACCTGATTCGCCAGCGTCTGAGCCAACGTGCCCGTGAGTTGGTGCCGATCCTGCGTGAGCGTGCCCTGAACGCCGCGCAGGCCGGCCAGTTGCCTGAAGAAACCCTGAAGGATTTCCACGACGCCGGGTTCTTTCGCATCCTGCAACCGTCCCGTTGGGAAGGCTATGAGCTGGAGCCCAGGGATTTCTTCGACGTACAGATGACCCTGGCCGAGGGCTGCATGTCCTCGGCCTGGGTGTTGGGGGTGGTGGCGATCCACAATTGGCAATTGGCGCTGTTCGATGACCGCGCGGCCCAGGATGTCTGGGGCAGCGACTCCAGCGTGTTGATCTCCTCTTCCTATATGCCGGTGGGCAAGGTCGAGCGGGTCGACGGTGGTTTCAAGTTGAGCGGGCGCTGGGGCTTTTCCTCCGGCAGCAAGCATTGCGACTGGGCGTTCCTCGGTGCGCTGGTGCCGCCTGCAGAGGCGGGTGGGGCGCCGGATTATCGGACGTTCCTGGTGCCGCGCAGCGACTACCGGATTCTCGACAACTGGAACGTCATGGGCCTGGAAGCCACCGGCTCCCACGACATTCTGGTGGAAAACGCCTTCGTTCCCGAGTACCGCACCCATCGCGCGCTCGACGGTTTCATGCAGAACAGTCCGGGCAACGCGGTGAACACCGCACCGTTGTTCCGTTTGCCGTTCGGGCAGATTTTCGTGCGTGCCGTTTCGTCGTCCGCCATCGGTGCCCTGCAAGGCGCGGTGGATCAGTTTGTCGAGCACAACCGTGCCCGGGTCGGGGTCAATGACGGTCGCAAGATGGTCCAGGACCCGGCTGCGCAATCGGCACTGGCCAATGCCATGGTTTGCGTCGATGAGTGCAAGACCGTGCTGCATCGCAACTTCGCCCTGATGTTGGAGCGCGCGCAAAAAGGCGAGCCGTTGAGCATGCCCGAGCGGGTGAAGATGCGTTACGACTCGGCGCTGGTGGCTGACAAGTGCGCCAGGGCCGCGGGTGAGCTGATGTTCAACAGCGGCGCCTCGACGATCTTCCGCAGCCATCCGATCAACCGTGCATTCCGCGACATCCACACCGGTCGCGCCCACGTCGCCAACAGCCCGGCCAAGTACGCCTGGAACCTCGGCGGCGTGAGCATGGGGCAGGACAGCAGCGATTTCTTCCTCTGACGATTTCGCCTGAATCAGCTAGTCCGTTTGCGTGATTCGAGCGCCCCGTCGATGCACGAGCATTGAGGGTAAGGCGAAGGTCTACGGCGCCGACTGCGCATCCAAATAAGCACAAGGATCAACCATGAAATTCTCCCTGATTTACGAAGCCCAGACGGTGGATTCCAGCCGCGAAGGCGACCGCAAGATTTTCCAGGACACCGTCGAACAGGCCGTGCTCGCCGACAAGCTCGGCTTCGACACTTTCTGGTGCGTGGAACACACCGCGCTGAGCAACTACTCGCACATGTCCGCGCCGGAAACCATGCTGGCTTTCGTGGCCGGTAAAACCGAGCGCATCGGCATCGGCCACGGCGTGGTCTGCCTGCCTCCGGCGATGAACCACCCGGTCAAGGTCGCCGAGCGCGTCGCCACCCTCGACCTGTTGTCCAAGGGCCGTGTGCACTTTGGCGTGGGCAAGGGCGGCACCCAGCAGGAAGCCGGTACTTTCGGCTACGACCTGGCGACCTTGCAGCCGCAGATCGACGAGATGATGTACCTGATCCCGAAGATGTTCGTGCAGGACGAAATCGAGCACAACGGCGACTTCGTGCAGATCCCCAAGCGCCCGATCCATCCAAAGCCTTACCAGGACCCGCACCCGCCGATGTACCTGGCGTGCACCAACACCGAGTCGCTGAAAAATGCCGGCGGTCGCGGCATGGGTGCTCTGGTGCTGGGCTTCGGTGGCCCGGAAGAAATCGCCAAGAAGGTCGAGGTGTACCACCAGGCGTTCGACAATCGCGATGAGAAAAAGCAGGTCGGTTTCCGCCCTAACCGTCACATCGCCGCACTGTGCCCGGCCATCGTGCTGGACGACAACGCAGAAGCGCGCCGCATCGGTATCCGTGGCCAGCGTTACTTCATGGAATCCCTGGGCTACTGGTACGGCGGCGGCGAGCGTCCGGATCCGGAGAAGTGGAAGGACGACACCTTCGTCGATGGCAACGGCCAGAGCGTGATCAAGTCGCGCTTCGCGTCCGAAGAAGTCAGCGTCGACTTCTCCGACCCGACCATGGCCATGATGAACCCGAACCACGCCTACGGCACCGTCGAGGATTGCATCGGCTACGTGCAGCGCCTGATCGATGCCGGCGCCGATGAAATCCTGTTCATCTGCCAGATGGGCACCGTGCCGCAGTGGGCGCAGCTGGAGACCTTGAAGAACATTGGCGAGAAGGTGATTCCGCACTTCCGCAAGGGTTGAAAGTTGACGCCAAAGGCGTGAACACCGCATCACCCCCGTGGGAGCGAGGTTGCTCGCGAAGAGGCCGGCACATTCAACATCTGTGTTGCCTGATACACCGCCTTCGCGAGCAGGCTCGCTCCCACAGTTTGATCGCTTTTCAGGTCCGGCACAGACGTCGGGCCAACTTTCCAACGGGTCCCCAAGGCCCGTTTTTTTATGCCCGCCCCAATCCTGACCACCACATACCTCTGTAGGAGCGAGCATGCTCGCGATGGTCGTTAACGATGACGCGGGGCGTCTGGATGCCCGTGTTGTCTGGGCGTTCATCGCGAGCATGCTCGCTCCTACAGGTTATTGCGCAAGTTCGCGCCTGTTTAACGGCTGTAAGCGTTACTTGATGAAAGCTACAACGCCTTGCGTCGTTGCCTACAGGTACGCCAGAATCCGCCGGCTTGTGCGCCTTGGACCCCCTCGGTAACTTGATTCGCGTCACTGCTCATCAGTGATCGGGTTTAGTCGCCCGTTGTGACGCGAAGCGCATTTTCATCCCATACAGTCAGGCCATTTCATGTCCTGCACTTCATGGTAGCTGTGCGCAGGGCGCCTTCGGGCGCGCCGGTTTCGCGCTCCACCGGTCGACTAACCTGCGTACAGCTGCCGCCTTCTTGTTTAGTCGCAAGTCGGTGACGGCTCCACATCTTGGAGCATGCAATCATGGTCAAACCTTCACCCAATCCACCGGACTCCGATCCAGCATCCCCATACGAACCCGATTCAAAAAAACTCAACGAGGCCGCCGAGCGTGCCCTCGCTTACCCCTTCCCCTCGACCGCCGACATCAAAGCCACCCCTCGAACGATCAGCACGCTGTTCAGCGTCGATCCCGAGGCCACGACCGAAACCCTGGTGGTCTATCTGGTCGAGACCCTGGCCTCGGTGGACGTGATGGTGCATCAACTGGTTGATCACCTGGAGGGCGGTGACCGCCATGCCCTGTTGGGCATTTCCAACAGCGTCATGCTGGCCGAGATCACGGCGAACCGTGTGCTGGATCAAATCGACCCACCTGCATAAATCCGCAACACCACCAACCCCTGTAGGAGCGAGCATGCTCGCGATAGCGGTCTGTCAGGACCATTGATGTTGGCTGGTGCGCCTTCATCGTCGGAACGCCGCCCGGAGCATGCCGCAAGCGGGCACTCGCTCCTACAGTTTTTGATGTGCGTACCCCATCAAATCCGCTAGTCCCATTGGACGATGTTGCCCCTCGCCGAACCCGTTTGAATAGGCCCTACATAAAGTCTCCCCCGGCAGTCGCCGAAGGGCGGCACCGCCTGAGAAAAACGAGGAGTGCATCCATGGATATCCGCGGTCTGGGTTACGTCACCCTGTTATCCAGCGACCTGGCGCAATGGCGCCATTACGCAAGCCAGGTGCTGGGCATGATGGTCATCGGCAGCGATGACGACGAGCACCTGTACCTGAAGATGGACGAGCGCCACTACCGCATCCTGGTGCAGAAGAACGCCGACAACGGTTTCGGTGCCTGCGGCTGGGAAGTCGCTGGCAAAGCGGCGCTGGAACAGGCGGTCAGCGAGTTGCAACAGGCCGATGTGCAGGTGACCCGTGGCAGCGTGGCCGAGGCCGAGTTGCGCAAGGTCCAGGAGTTGGTGCACTTCAGCGACCCGGATGGCAATCGCCACGAAATCTTCTGGGGCCCGTTGCAGGACTTCGCCCGCTTCGTTTCGCCGGTGGGCGTCAAAGGTTTCGTCACCAACGACCTCGGCATGGGCCACGTGGTGCTGCCAGCCCCGGCCTTCGAACGCTGCCGCGATTTCTACGAACAGGTGATGGGGTTCGGCCTGTCGGACCTGATGAAAGTCCGCTTCACCCCGGACCCGGCCGAGCCGCAAAAACGTATTCACTTCCTGCACTGCAACAACGGCCGCCACCACTCGCTGGCGATTTTCGAGTGCCCGATGCCCCACGGTTGCGTGCACATGATGGTCGAGGTCAACGCGCTGGACGAAGTCGGCCGCGCCCTGGACCGCGTCCACGCCAATGGCGTGAAGCTGTCGGCCACCCTTGGCCAGCACACCAACGACCAGATGATTTCTTTCTATATCAAGACCCCGTCCGGGTTTGACCTGGAGTACGGCTGCGATGGCCTGGTGGTCGACTGGGACCGCCACACGCCGTTCGAAAGCACCGTGGTCAGCCACTGGGGCCACGACTTCAGTGTCGGTCGCCAATGAGGAACAAGACGATGGACAAGCAAATGACCACCGCCGAGATTGTCGGCCAACTGCGTGACGGCATGACCATCGGTATCGGTGGCTGGGGGCCGCGCCGCAAGCCGATGGCGCTGGTGCGCGAGATTCTGCGCTCGGACCTCAAGGACCTGACGGTAGTCGCCTACGGCGGCGCCGATGTCGGCATGCTCTGCGCTGCCGGCAAGATCAAGAAACTGGTGTTCGCCTTCGTGTCCCTGGATTTCATTCCGCTGGAGCCGTACTTCCGCAAGGCGCGCCAGGAAGCGGCGCTGGAGGTGATGGAGATCGACGAAGGCATGTTGCTGCTCGGTCTGCGGGCGGCGGCGATGAACGTACCGTTCATTCCAACTGCGGTGGGCCTGGGTACTGATGTGCTGCGCCACAACCGCCAGATCAAGTTGATCGCCTCGCCCTATGCCGATGGCAAGGATTGGGTTGCCATGCCGGCGCTCAAGCTCGACGCGGCACTGGTGCATGTCGACCGCGCCGACAAACGCGGCGTGTGCCAGATCAGCGGCCCGGATCACTACATGGACGACCTGTTCGTGCGGGCCGCGACCCACAGCTACGTGACCTGCGATGAACTGGTCGACAGCGAGTATTTCCATCAGGACGCCGCCCACGCCCACCAGGTGTTCTGGGAACGCAACCTGACCACCGCCGTGGCCCACGTGCCGGGCGGGGCGCACCCGTCGTCCTGCGCGCCGCTGTACGGTTTCGATGTTGCGCACTTCAAGGCCTACAACGCCACGGTCCAGGTGGCCGACGGCTGGCAGGGCTATGTCCGCGACTACGTCGACTGCACCCACGAACAGTATCTGGAAAAGGTCGGCGGCCTGGCTGCGATCCGTGAACTGCCGTTGCCGATTTTCTAAGGAGCCTTTCGATGAGCACTACTGATTTCAGCCTCGCTGAGTTGATGATTTGCGCGGCCTCCGAAGCCTGGCGCGAAGACGGCGAAGTGTTGGCCACCGGCATCGGCGTGATTCCGCGCCTGGCTGCTTCGCTGGCCATGTTGACCAGCAACCCGCAACTGCTGATGACCGATTCCGAGGCCTATATGGTCGCCGAACCGGTGCCCCTGGGCGCACGCAAGGGCTATGAGCCCAAGCGCGACAGCTGGATGGGTTTCTCGCGGATTTTCGACAACGTCTGGGGCGGCAAGCGCCACGCACTGGTCGGCCCGACCCAGATCGACCGCTTCGGCCAGGCGAACATTTCCTGCATCGGCGACTACGCCAAACCCAAGGCGCAGATGCTGGGTGTGCGCGGTTTTCCCGGCAACTCGATCAGCCACGCCAACTCGTTTTGCGTGCCGAGCCACAACCGCCGGGTGTTCGTCGAAGGCGAGGTCGATATGGTCGCCTCGGTCGGCTACAACCCGGCCCGCCTGGCGCGGGGCTGGTCGCTGGACGATATCGATATCCGCCTGATCATCACCGACCTCTGCGTCCTGGATTTCCAGGGCCCGCAGCGGCAGATGCGCATCCGTTCGCTGCACCCCGGCGTGACGGCGGCGCAGGTCCAGGACAACACCGGTTTCGAGCTGCACGTGCCGGACGACTGCCCGACCACGGCTGCACCGACGGCCGAGCAGTTGCAGCTGATCCAGCGTCTGGACCCGCACAACCTGCGCGCCCTGCAACTCAAAGACAACCCGCCAGGCCAACGCTGAGCAACGCGTTGCGGAGAAAAGTGATGGCTGAAAACAACGATAAAGACCTGGCCGACGTGGTGCTTTACGAAGTGCAAGGCGCGGTGGCCCTGGTCACCATGAATCGCCCCGAGTTCCACAACGCGCAGAACTCGCAGATGACCTATGCGCTGGATGCGGCGTTTCGCCGGGCCTGCGATGACGATGAAGTGAAGGTCATCGTGCTGCGTGGCGCCGGCAAGCATTTCTCCGCCGGGCACGACATCGGCACTCCGGGCCGCGACGTCGACAAGAGCTTCGATCGCGCCAGCCTGTGGTATGACCATGTGAACAAACCGGGCGGCGAGTTTCTCTACGCCCGCGAGCAGGAAGTCTATCTGGGCATGTGTAGGCGCTGGCGCGAGATGCCCAAGCCGACCATCGCCATGGTCCAGGGCGCGTGCATCGCCGGTGGCTTGATGCTGGCCTGGGTGTGCGATCTGATCGTCGCCAGCGAGGATGCCTACTTCGCCGATCCGGTGGTGCGCATGGGTATCCCCGGGGTCGAGTACTTCGCTCACGTGCATGAGTTGAACCCGCGCATCGCCAAGGAATTCCTCTTCCTCGGCGAGCGCATGCCGGCACCGCGCGCCTATCAGATGGGCATGCTCAACCGGGTGGTTCCTCGCGACGAGCTGGAGCAACAGACCCTCGACATCGCCGGGCGCATCGCACAAATGCCGCGCCTGGGCCTGCAATTGAGCAAGCAAGCGGTGAACAACGCCGAAGACCTGATGGGCAAGCGCGCGACCATGGACATGGTGTTCGGCCTGCATCACTTCGCCCATGCCCACAATGAACTGGTGTCCGGTGACCGTCTCGGCGGTTACGACGCCAAGGCCATGGCCAGTTCGCAACGTAAAGCGGGCGGGGCGTGAGCATGGCGATCTCGTTGAATACCCGTTTGACACAGCTGCTCGGGTGCCGTTATCCGATCATCCAGACCGCCATGGGCTGGGTCGCCGACCCGAAGCTGGTGGCGGCCACAGGCAATGCCGGTGGCTTCGGTTTTCTCGCCGGGGCGACCATCGAGCCACAGCGGATGGAAGCGGCGATTATCGAAACCCGGCGCCTGACCGATCAGCCGTTCGGGGTGAATTTCCACATGTACCAGGCCAATGCCGGCGAGATTGTCGAACTGGTGTTGCGCCACAAAGTCCGGGCAGTCAGCTACAGCCGTTCGCCGGGCAAACAGATGATCAGTCGCCTGAAGGACGCCGGCGTGGTGTGCATTCCCACGGTCGGTGCGCTCAAGCATGCGCAGAAGGCCGTGGAAATGGGCGCCGATGCGGTGACCGTACAAGGCGGCGAGGGCGGTGGGCACACCGGCTCCGTACCCACCTCGATGCTGCTTGATCAGGTGGTCAACGCGGTGTCGGTACCCGTGGTGGCGGCCGGTGGTTTCAAGGATGGCAAGGGGCTGGTCTCGGCCCTGGCCTACGGCGCCGAAGGCATCGCCATGGGCACGCGCTTCCTGATGTGCGCCGACAGCCCGGTGCCCCAGGCGACCCTGGCGCGCTACCTGGCGGTCAAGGATCCGGCGGCGATCATCATCAGCCGTGCCATCGACGGCATGCCGCAACGGATGATCCGCAACGAGTTGCTCAACCGGCTGGAGAGCAGTGGCGGCCTCAAGCGCCTGTTGTTGGCGTTGCAAAGTGGCCTGGCTTACCGCCGCCACACCGGCATGAGCCTGACGCAACTGCTGAGCAGCGCGCTGAAGATGCGTGGCAGCGGTGAACTGACCGCCGCGCAAAGCATCATGGCCGCCAACGCGCCGATGGTGATCCAGAAAGCCATGGTCGACGGGCAACCGGCCGCGGGCGTGTTGCCCGCCGGGCAGATCGCCGCATCCATCGACAGCTTGCCCAGCTGCGCCCAATTGATTGAACAGATCGTCCGCGACGCCGAAGCGCGCCTGGGCGAGCTGTGCCGCCGTGTGTCGTGAAGGAAAAAAGACATGAAACCATTTAGCGTCAGCATCGATAACGGCATTGCCGAACTGGTCTTCAACCGACCGCCGGTCAACGCCTTCAATTGCCAGGGCTGGGCCGATATCGCCAGCGTGATCGAGAGCCTTGGCCGCAACAGTGATGTGCGGGTGATCGTGATCCGGGCCGAAGGTCGCGGCTTCTGCGCCGGGGTCGACATCAAGGAACTGGCCGCCGACGGCAACCTGATCGTCGCGGTGAACAAGGGCAACTACGACAGTTTCAAGGCGATCCACCGCAATCCGAAACCGGTGATCGTGGCCGTGCACGGCTTCGTGCTGGGTGGCGGCATCGGCATCTGCGGCGCCGCCGACATCATTGTCGCGTCCGAGTGCGCCACCTTCGGCGTGCCGGAAGTGGATCGCGGCGCCATGGGTGGCGGTGCGCACTTGCAGCGCCTGTTCCCGGTACAGAAAGTCCGCCACATGTACTTCACCGGCGAGGCCATCGATGCCGCCGAAGCGTACCGCCTGGGCGCCGTGGAGCGCGTGGTCAAGCGCGAAGACTTGCGCGACGCCGCGTTGCAGATCGCTCGCACCATCGCTGCCAAGAGCCCGGGCATGATCGGCCTGGCCAAGGAAGCGTTGACCGGCATCGAAGACGGCAATCTGGAAGACAAATACCGCTGGGAGCAGGGCTTCACCCTCGAAGCCTACCGCTCACTGGACTCTCAGGAAGCACGCGACTCGTTCGTCGAGAAACGCGATGCCCGATTCAACGGCTGAAGGCATATCCATGGACCTGACCTATACCCCGGCCCAGCAGGCCTTTCGTGCCGAGGCGCGGACCTGGCTGGCGGCCAATGTACCCAGTGAACCGCTGCAATCGTTCGACACCGAACAAGGCTTTGCCCAGCACCGCGTCTGGGAAGCCAAACTCAATGAAGGCCGTTGGGGCATGGTCACCTGGCCGACCGAACTTGGCGGACGCGGCTGCGACCTGATCGAGTGGCTGATTTTCGAAGAGGAATACTACCGTTGCGGCGCACCTGCCCGGGTCAACCAGAACGGCATTTTCCTGCTCGGTCCGACCCTGATGGAGTACGGCAGCGCAGAACAAAAGGCACGGTTTCTGCCGCGCATGGCCACCGGAGAGGACATCTGGGCCCAGGCCTGGTCCGAGCCGGGTGCCGGTTCCGACATGGCGGCGATCCGCTCCAGGGCTGAACGGGTGGGCGACCACTATGTGATCAACGGCCAGAAGACCTGGTCGACCCGCGCGGTGTGGGCCGACTGGGCGTTCGGTATTTTCCGTACCGACTCGCAGTCCCAGCGTCATCACGGCCTGACCTTCATCCTGCTGCCGCTGGACACGCCGGGGATCACCGTGCGTCCGATTCCACAGCTCAACGGCTTGCCGGGCTTCGCCGAGATCTTCTTCGACGACGTCAAGGTGCCGGTGGAAAACGCCCTGGGTGGCGAAGGCATGGGCTGGCATGTGGCGATGTCCACCGCCGGATTCGAGCGCGGCTTGTTGCTGCGTTCGCCAGCGCGCTTCCAGGAAACCGCCAGGCGCCTGGTGCAGCTGTACCTGGCCAACCGCGAGCAGGCCGACCGCGACCCGGCCATAGGCGAGGCCGTGATGCGTGCCTGGCTCGATGCCGAGGCCTACACCCTGAGCACCTACATGACCGCCTCGCAACTGGTGCAGGGCGGCAAGATCGGGCCGGAGTCGTCGACCAACAAGATCTTCTGGTCCGAACTCGATCAGCGCATGCACGACACCGCCATGAGCATTCTCGGATTGCGTGGCGAACTGCTGCCCGATGCCCCCGCCGCCGGTGACGTCGGCCATTGGCTGGAAGGTTTCCTGTTTGCCCAGGCCGGGCCGATCTACGCCGGCACCAACGAGATCCAGCGCAACATCATTGCCGAACGCATGCTCGGCATGCCGCGAGCCTGAGGAATAGACCATGGACTTTAGTTTCAGCCGCGACCAACTGCTGTTCCAGGACAACGTCCGCAGCTTCCTGATCAACGAAGTCACCCCGGAACGCATTCGCGAACTGTGGCAGAGCGATAGCGGGCGCAGTGAACGACTCTGGGCGCAATTGGTGGAACTGGGCCTGACCGCGCTGACGGTGCCCGAGGCTCAGGACGGCATGGGCATGAACGAGCTGGACTTCGTGCTGATCGCTCAGGAATGCGGTTACGCCGGACTGCCCGAACCGCTGGTGGACACCATGCTGGTCGGCGTGCCGTTGCTCGCCGCCCTCGATGAGCGACACGCAGCGCTCAAGCAATACTGGTTGTCGCGGGTCGCCGAAGGCAGCGCGCGGCTTGCGGTTGCCGAGCCGGGCAACCCGCTGGTCAGCGATGCCCATGTTGCCGATCTGCTGTTGCTGGCCCATGGCGATGAAGTGCACGCACTGGAGCGTGATGCCGTGCGCCTGACCCGCAATGAGTCGGTCGATCCGAGCCGCCAGCTGTTCCAGGTCGAGTGGACGCCGGCATCCGCCACCTGTGTCGCCAGCGGCGAACAAGGCCGGCGCTTGTGGGCGGCCGCCTGCAACCGTGGCGCCCTCGCCAGTGCCGCGCAACTGTTGGGGCTGGCCAAACGCATGGTCGACCTGGCGGTGGACTACACCTTCGAGCGCAAGCAGTTCGGCAAGCCGGTCGGTTCGTTCCAGGCGGTCAAGCATTTGATGGCCAATGTCGCGGTGCAGATCGAGTTCGCCAAAGGCCCGCTCTACCGGGCCGCTCATGCGGTGGCCGGGCAGCAGGCGGGGCAGGACGTGCTGGTGTCCCACGCCAAGCTGGCAACGGCGGAAGCGGCGATGCTCGCGGCGAAGAACACCATCCAGGCCCACGGCGCCATGGGTTACACCTGGGAAGTCGATTTGCATCTGTTCATGAAACGCGCCTGGGCGCTGGACAAGGTCTGGGGTGATCGCGGTCATCACAAAGGGCGGATTCGCGCGGCGCTGTTCGATGGCGACTTCGCGCTGGGTGCCGGCAGTACGTTCTAACCGGGCGACTCTATCCCTGTAGGAGCGAGCAGGCTCGCGATAGCGATAGTTCAGTCGACAAAGATGTTGAATGTGCTGACGCCATCGCGAGCATGCTCGCTCCTACAGGTTTTCCGCGCTCTCAATGCCTGATTTCAATTTTTCCACCGAGGTAGACCATGCCTGAAGCCTATATCGTCGACGCCCTGCGCACGCCCACCGGGCGGCGCAAGGGCGGTCTGAGCCAGATTCACGCCGCCGACCTGGGCGCCCACGTATTGCGGGCACTGGTCGAGCGCAATGACATTCCCGACGAGGATTACGACGATGTGATCTTCGGTTGCGTCGACACCATCGGCCCGCTGGCCGGTGACATTGCGCGCACCAGCTGGCTGGCGGCCGGCCTTTCGCAATCGGTGCCGGGCACCACCATTGATCGCCAGTGCGGTTCGTCCCAGCAAGCGGTGCACTTCGCCGCCCAGGCGGTGATGAGCGGCACCCAGGATGTGGTGGTTGCCGGTGGCGTGCAGACCATGACCCAGATCCCGATCTCCTCGGCGATGATCGCTGCCGAGCCGTTGGGCTTCACCGATCCGTTCAGCGGTTCCGAAGGTTGGGTACGGCGCTATGGCGCGCAACCACCGACCCAGTTCCGCTCGGCGCAGATGATCGCGCAAAAGTGGGACCTGTCCCGGGCGCAGCTCGAAGCCTATTCGCTGGAGTCCCATCGACGTGCCTTGCAGGCGATCGCGCAGGGTCGCTTCAACCGCGAGATCGTGCCCTTGGCCGGTGTGTTGCAAGACGAAACGCCGCGTCAGACCAGCCTGGAGAAAATGGCCGAGCTGGAATTCCTGTTCGGCTGCGACCGGGTGACCGCCGCGGTGTCGAGCCAGACCTGCGACGCGGCCAGCGCGATGCTGATCGTCTCGGAAGCGGCGCTCAAGCGTTACGGCCTGACGCCACGGGCACGCATCCACCACCTGAGCGTGCGCGCCGAAGACCCGGTCTGGATGCTTACCGCACCGATCCCGGCCACCGCCTACGCGCTCAAGCGCGCCGGCATGAAGCTCGAAGACATCGACCGCGTAGAGATCAACGAGGCCTTCGCTTCGGTGGCCATGGCCTGGCTGAAAGAGACGGGCTACCCCCATGACCAGACCAACGTCAATGGCGGCGCGATCGCCCTCGGCCATCCGCTGGGCGCCACCGGCACCCGTTTGATGTGCAGCCTGCTGCATGAGCTGGAACGCAGCGGCGGTCGCTTCGGCCTGCAGACCATGTGCGAAGGCGGTGGTCAGGCCAACGTGACGATCATCGAGCGTTTGTGACTCCACGCGCACTGAACCTGTAGGAGCGAGCACGCTCGCGATGGTCGTTAACGAATACGCGGTGTCTCTGGATGCCCGCGTTGTCTGGGCAACCATCGCGAGCATGCTCGCTCCTACAGGGGATTGTGTCGACTTGTGATGAATTTTAAGGATGTAGAACATGAAGATCTGTGAAAACCGCGTCGTGATCATCACCGGTGCCGGCGGTGGCCTGGGCCGCGCCTACGCACTGGCCTTCGCCGCTGAAGGCGCGAAGGTGGTGGTCAACGACATCAACCGCGAAGCGGCATTGGCCGTGGTCGGCGAAATCCTCGGGCAGGGCGGCAGCGCCGTGGCCAACAGCGACGACATCACCCGCTATGATTCGGCGGGGTTGATCGTGCGCCAGGCCATCGAAACCTTCGGCGACCTCAACGTGGTGGTCAACAACGCCGGCATCTGCCGCGACCGCATGTTCGCCAGCCTCAGCGAAGGCGACTGGGACGCCGTGGTGGCTGTGCACCTCAAAGGGCACTTCTGTATTTCCAGCCACGCCGTGAAGTACTGGCGCGAGCAGGTCAAGGGGGGCGCCAGGGTCGCTGCGCGGATCATCAACACCAGTTCCGGCGCCGGTTTGCAGGGCTCCATTGGCCAGTCCAACTACGCCGCGGCCAAGGGCGGCATCGCTTCGCTGACGCTGGTGCAGGCCGCTGAACTGCGCCGCTACGGGATCACCGCCAACGCCCTGGCGCCGGCCGCACGGACCGGGATGACCGAGCAAGTGTTCGCCGAAACCATGAAAAAGCCAGAAGAGGGCTTCGATTACTTCGCCCCGGAAAACGTCGCGCCGCTGGTGGTGTGGCTGGGTTCCGAGGCTTCCGCCGAGGTGACCGGGCAGATGTTTGAAGTCGAGGGCGGCAATTTGTCGATCGCCGACGGCTGGCGCCGTGGTCCGCAACTGGATCGCCAGGGCCGCTGGGCGGTGGGCGAGATGGGTGAGGCGATTGCACAGTTGATGGCCGAGGCCGTTCCCGCGGCGAAGGTTTACGGCAGCTGAAAAAGAACGGTCTCGGATGGTCGGTGCGCGGCTATAATCGGCCCCTGATACCGATCACCCTGTAGGAGCGAGCAAGCTCGCGAGGGTCGTCAACGATAACGCTGGCTGCCTGACACCCCGCGGTGTTCAGTCCTCCATCGCGAGCATGCTCGCTCCTACAGGTGTCCATTCTCCCTCCTGACGAGACCTGCCATGACCATTTCCCTGTACGACGCTTCCATCCCAGTTCTCCAGCAAATGCTCAACGCCCTCAGCGGTGTGCTGAAAAAGGCCGAAGCCCACGCCACCGAGAAAAACATCGACCCGAACGCGTTCCTGCAAGCGCGTCTGTTCCCGGATATGTTCCCGCTGGTACGTCAGGTGCAGATCGCCGTTGATTTCGCCAAAGGCATTTCTTCGCGTCTGGCCGAAGTCGAACTGCCGAAGTACGACGACACTGAAACCACCTTCGCCGAGCTGCAAGCACTGATCGCCAAGGTTCTGGCTTATATCGGTGAGTTCAAGCCCGAGCAGATCAACGGCAAGGAAGGCATCGAGATCGTCACCCGTCCGGGTACGCCCAAAGAGAAGCGCTTCAGCGGCCAGTCGTACCTGCTGACCTACGGCCTGCCGCAGTTCTTCTTCCACGTCACCACCACTTACGCTCTGCTGCGCCACAACGGCGTGGAAGTGGGCAAGCGTGATTACATGGGCGCGTTCTAAACCGTCCAGGTACAAAAAAGCCCCCGTCGCCTCAGGCAGCGGGGGCTTTTTCAACTGCACCACGCCTCCTGTAGGAGCGGGTGCCCGCTTGCGGCAAGCTCGCGATGGTGGACCAGGCACCTCGGGGTATCAGGCTGCCCGCGTCATCGTTGACGACCATCGTCGGAACGCCGCCCGGAGCTTGCTCGCTCCTACAGGGATTTTTATCAGGCCAGGCGTTCTGCCTTTGCCTCTTCACCCAGGCAAGCCGCCGCGGTGAACAGCACATCGGTAGACGAGTTCAACGCAGTCTCGGCCGAATCCTGCAACACACCGATGATGAAACCGACCGCCACCACCTGCATGGCGATTTCGCTCGGGATGCCGAACAGGCTGCACGCCAGTGGAATCAGCAACAGCGAACCACCGGCCACACCCGAAGCACCGCAGGCGCAGATCGCCGCGACGACGCTCAGCAGGATCGCGGTGGGAATGTCCACGGCGATGCCGAGGGTATGCACGGCTGCCAGGGTCAGCACGGTGATGGTGATCGCCGCACCGGCCATGTTGATGGTTGCACCCAGCGGGATCGATACCGAGTAGGTGTCTTCGTGCAGGCCCAGGCGTTTGCTCAGTTCCAGGTTGACTGGAATGTTCGCCGCCGAACTGCGGGTGAAGAACGCGGTGATGCCGCTCTCGCGCAGGCAGGTCAGCACCAGCGGGTACGGGTTGCGGCGCAGTTTCCAGAACACGATGAGCGGGTTCATCACCAGCGCGACGAACAGCATGCAGCCGAGCAGCACGACCAGCAGGTGCGCGTAGCCGAGCAGGGCACCGAAGCCGGAAGTGGCCAGGGTCGAAGCCACCAGGCCGAAGATGCCCAGCGGGGCGAAGCAGATCACCAGGCGCACGATCACCGTCACGCCATTGGACAAGTCACCGAGCACTTCACGGGTGGTGTCACCGGCATGGCGGATGGCGATACCCATGCCGATGGCCCAGGCCAGAATGCCGATGAAGTTGGCGTTCATCAGGGCGCTGACCGGATTATCGACCACGCTCAGCAACAGGCTTTGCAACACTTCGCCAATCCCGCCGGGTGCCGTGACCGCGACGTCCTGGGTCGAAAGCACCAGGCTCGACGGGAACATCATGCTGGCAATCACCGCGACCACGGCGGCGGCGAAAGTGCCCAGCAGATACAAAAACAGAATCGGCCGGATATGGGTTTCCTGCCCGTGCTTGTGGTTGGCGATGGAGGCCATGACCAGCACGAACACCAGAATCGGCGCGACCGCTTTCAGCGCGGAGACAAACACTTTGCCGATGAACGCCGTGGACTTCGCCACGTCAGGGGCGAACAGGGCCAGGGCAATACCGGCGATCAGGCCGATCACGATCTGGGTGACCAGGCTCAAGCGTTTCAGGCGTTGCAACAGGGAAGGGGATGAAGCAGTCATAAAACGGCATCTCGGATTTTTTATAAGTGCATGGTTTCGCAGGCTGGCGGCGACAAACAGGGCAGGCCGCAGGCAGGAAACCGAGAGAGCAACACGTGGCTAATGCCAGCGCTGATTCCTGTGGCGAGGGAGCAAGTTCCCTCGCCACAAGGGGCGCGGACTTTATCACAGCGCAGGCCGGATCCTTCAGACCTGTGACGAACTGCCACCCTGGCATTCAACGCGAATTGCAGGTTCATGCAACCGCATCCGAAAACACTCTGTTAAGATTCGCCATCCTCATTTTCATGTCTGCCAGTGGGCCTTCGGGCTATCGCTGGTGTCGTCGTTTTTTCTGGAGTCATGCATGTTGTTGCCCATTCTTCTGTTGTCTGCCGCCGGTTTCACGGTGCTGACCACGGAATTCATCATCGTCGGCCTGCTGCCGGCCATCGCCCGGGACCTGGCCGTCAGCATCCCGCAGGCCGGTTTGCTGGTGACCTTGTTCGCCTTCACCGTGGCCGCGTTCGGGCCGTTCCTGACGGCGTACTTCGCCCGCTTCGAACGGCGCAAGCTGTTCATCTCGGTGCTGATCATGTTTGGCCTGGCCAACACGCTGGCGGCGTTGGCGCCGAACATCTGGGTGATGGCGTTTGCCCGGTTGATCCCGGCGCTGGGGCTGCCGGTGTTCTGGGCGCTGGCCAGCGAGACGGCGGTGGACATCGTCGGGCCGGATTACGCCGGGCGCGCCATCGCCAAGATCGGCTTCGGCATTGTCTGTGCCACGGTGTTCGGGATTCCGGTGGGCACGCTGATTTCCGATGCGTTCGGCTGGCGCAGTGCCTTTGCGATTCTGGCATTCATCGCCTTTGCCAAGGCGTTGCTGCTGTTTATCTACCTGCCGAAAACCCATCTGCACCAGCACCAGGCGAGCTTCCTGTCGCAGTTCAGGATTCTGCGCAGCCCGCTGATGCTGGGGCATGTGTTGCTGTCGGTGATTGTGTTCAGCGGCATGTTCACGGCTTACACCTACCTGGCCGACATTCTCGAACGCCTGGCCGGTTTCAACGGCACTGTGGTCGGCTGGTGCCTGATGGGCTTCGGCGCGGTCGGGCTGATCGGCAACTCCCTGGGCGGCCGGGCAGTGGATCGTCATCCACTGATGGCATCGATGATGTTCTGCGCGTTCATGATTGCCGGCCTGGTGGCGCTGGTGCCGAACATTCATTCGCCGGTCGGCCTGGCGGCGGCGATGGGCATCTGGGGCGTGACTCAGGCGGCGTTGTTCCTGGTCAGCCATGTGCGCCTGATGAAAGCCGCGCCCGAAGCGCCAGCGTTCGCCGCGTCGCTGAACATCGCCGGGGCCAACCTCGGTATCGGCCTGGGCGCGGTGATCGGGGGGCGGGTGATCGACAGCGTCGGCCTGCAAGGCCTTGGCTTCGCCGCGGCGGCGTTTATCCTCGCCTCGATCCTGCTGGCGATCGCGCTGATGACCTTCAAGCCTCGGGAGGTCTGCGCCTGAGGCGCTAGAACGCGGTAAACAGCTCGCGTCGGGCACCTTCGGTAATGGCGACAATGCCGGGGTGCCTGACCTTGCGCTCTACTGAAATGGCATAGAACGACTCGCTCACGGTGTCGGTCTGGCCGATCACTTCCACGCCATATTGGCGTTGCACTTCATCGGCAATCACGCTCGGGCCGATGAATATCCCGCTGCCGGACTGGCCGAAGGCCTGCATCAGGGCGCTGTCATCGAATTCGCCGACGATCTGCGGCTGGACCTGCTGTTCGACAAACCAGCGTTGCAAGCGACTGCGCACCACGGTTTCCGGACCGGGAATCAGCAGTGGCGCACCGTGCAGATTGCGTGGGAAGTCATGTCCATAACGTGCCGCGAGCTCAGGGGTGGCGAAAAAGCTGATCCCGCACTCTCCGAGTTTCTGGCTGTAGCCCTTGATGTCCAGGTGCGACGGCATCGGGCTGTCGGATATCACCAGGTCCAGGCGCTGGATCGCCAGATCGGCCAACAAACGTTCAAGTTTGTCTTCCCGGCACGTGATGCGCAGCGGTTCGCTCAGCTCCATGGTCGGTGCAATCAGGCGATAGACGATGGATTTGGGCACCACGTCGGCCACCCCTACGCGAAACAGGATCTGCTGTTCATTGGGTTGTGCCCGCAGCATGAGTTCCAGTTCGCCCCCCAACTGAAACATTTGCTCGGCGTAGGGCAGCGCCTGGCGCCCGGCCTCGGTCAGTTCGAGTTGCCGTCCGACGCGCCGAAACAACTCGATTCCAAAGGTCTGTTCCAGTAATGAAATCTGCCCGCTGATGGTTTGCGGCGTGAGATTGAGCTGTTCGCAGGCGCGCACGATGCTGCCGGTCTTGGCCACCACCCAGAAGTAATGCAATTGCCGATAGTTGAGCATGGCGATCCATAGTTCGTAAAAACCGAAGTATAGCCGCTGAAAATACGAATTTTCCTGAACTATTCACTTCCCTAGAATGCATCGCTATCAACGGGCCATCGTTCAGGTCCCGTTCGTTCTATCGAGGATTGCATCATGAAGCTGAAAACCACGGCACTGCTGTTCACGTCTTTACTGGTACTGGCCGGTTGCGACCAGGCCGAGAAAAGCGCGCAGCAGTTGATGGGCAAGGCTGCCGAAAGTGCCAAACAGGCGATTGACGATACGCACAAGGCCGCCCAACAGGCCCTCAGCGATGCCACCAGCGGGTTGAACAGCAAAAAAGAATCATCGGAAAAAGATGCGGAAAAGTCCGAATCTTCCTCCCAGGAAATCTAAACCGCATTACAACGAGTCAGGACTGACCCATGGACTACCTTTTACAACTTGCCGCCAGCCCCACCGCCTGGGTCGCCCTGGCTACCCTGGTCGTGATGGAAATCGTGCTCGGCATCGATAACCTGATCTTCATCTCGATCCTGACCAACAAGCTGCCCTTGCACAATCGACAGAGGGCACGGCGCATCGGTATCGGCATGGCGTTGATCCTGCGTCTGGGCCTGCTGAGCACCATCGCGTTCATCGTGCAGTTGACGGCCCCGGTGATCGAGATTCTCGGCCACGCGTTTTCCTGGAAAGACATGATCCTGATTGCCGGTGGTCTGTTCCTGTTGTGGAAGGCGACCACGGAGATCCATCACAGCATGGACCCGGCACCGGAGGATCCGAAGACGGCGACCTCGACCGTGACCCTGGGCTTTGCCGCTGCGATCGGTCAGATCCTGATGCTGGACATGGTGTTCTCCATCGACAGCATCATTACCGCTGTCGGCATGACCGAGCATTTGCCGATCATGGTCATTGCGGTGGTGGTGTCGGTACTGGTGATGTTGCTGGCTGCCGATCCGCTGGCCAAGTTCATCAACGACAACCCGACGGTGGTGATGCTGGCCCTGGGCTTCCTGATCATGATCGGCATGACGCTGATCGCCGAAGGCTTCGGCGCCCACGTACCGAAAGGCTACGTCTATGCGGCCATGGCATTCTCGGCTTCGATCGAGGTGTTGAACATGATGTCCCGCCGGGCCAGGCAGAAGCGGCTAGCGACTGAAGCTTAAGCGCCGCTGTAACGAAACGGCCGCCTGAACTCCCGGAGTGCAGGCGGCCGTTTTTTTGTGGATATCGGCTGAAAGTCTTCGTCAGTGGGCGTTGACGTGTTGGCTGGGCGACTCGTCCGCCTGCGGTGCAGGTGCCGGCTGAACAGGGTGATGGTGACGGCGAGTAATGCGCAGTACGCCCCACAGCATGGCAGCGGCTACAGCCAGCCATCCGCCTATCAACATTGCAATGATCAGGGTCAGGCTCATCTGTGCCTCCTCTTTGCCCTGCTGCGAGCACACACGCTTCGCTGTCGTCTCTTTAGGGAACAGTCTAGCCGTTGGTGCATTTCAGGCTATTGACCGAAAGTCGGCAGTCACTAACCAGTTTGCTCTATCGAATGTGCTCGACTGCCGTTTTAAGCTATACCGAAGCGGCGCGGCGCCCTATGATCGACGACCAAGCCGGGAATGGGATTGCCTGGCATTTGAACCTGAACAAGAGAGCGATGATGGTGCGGGTATTTTCTCGATTTTTGTCGACCATGCTGATCGCCGGTTGCGTGACAAGCCTGGCGGGCTGTGCCGGGAGCGTTGCCCCCGAGATCAAGCGTTTGCCGGAGCGCGTCGAACTCAGCGGCCGATTCTACCGGGGCAATGCCTATCAAAGCGGGCCCCAGGTGCTGGCCAGCATGCTGTCCCAGCAGGGCGTCGTGATCACCCCGGGTCTGCTCGACAAGCCCTTGCATCTGCCGGGGGGCGAGGCTCAATTGCAGCAGAGCATGCAGAACCTGGCCCGCGAGTACGGAATGGTCGTTTATCCCCTCGACAACGACCTTGCGGCCTTGTTGACGCAAGTCGCCGCCGGTTATCCGGTGATGGTGCGCTTCACCGAAGGCTCGGCCATGTGGGCCGAACCGCGTTACGCCATTCTCTCCGGCTACAACCGCCAGAAGCAGACAGTCCTGTTGCGTGCCGGGATGAATCACCGCGAACTGATGAGCTTCGGCTCCTTCGAGTCCGCGTTCAGGGACGCCGGCGGTTGGGCCGTGCTGATCCAGAGTCCGACGCAGATCCCGGCCAATGTCGATCAGCAGCGTTGGCTCAAGGCCGCCAACGATCTGGCCCAGGCCGGCCAGGAACAAGCGGCCGCGAAGGCTAAAAAGGCCTTGGCCGCACACTAAGCCCGTTGGTCACCCGGCGGGCACCATCGCTCGCCGACAGCCTCTGATATCCAAGGGCCCGGGTCATTGTTCCGGGCCGAGATCAGGAGGTGCCCATGGCTCATTCCACTACGCCCGTCGGTCCGCACTCGTCTGAGCATTCATCCGGCAATGAACTGGGTTTCGATCCGGATTCTCCAGACCTTTGCGATCCACAGGTCGACCCGATCGGGCCCGCCAAGGCACCAAGAGACGTGAAGCCGGGTGACAACCCCAAGACTCCGGCCAAGCCCTACGATCCACTCGGTGATCTGAAACCCTAGGCTCAAAGGAGGTGTGTATGTCCACTGATTCGAGTTTCGACGACAAACGTCCGGAAACTGTCCCCACAACCCCCGAGCAAGGCACCGATCCGGTGATGGATCCGGACAGCCCGTTGCGGGATCCTCTGGCGCGGCCAACGGTAGTGCCCACTGAGCGGCCGAAGGGTTGGAAAGATCCGAGTGCCGGTGACGGGATACCGGACGACGACCAGATGCCGCTGCCGAACGATTGAATCTCGGGCGAAAAAAAGCCCCGGACGATCGGGGCCTTTTGATTGCGTTTGGTTACTTCGAGGCTTCAACCACGCCGCTTTGGCGTTGCTTGAGGTTTTTATCCGATTTGTACTGCAGGGCCACCGAAGGCACGTCAGCGCTGTGCCCGGTTTCGACCCAGTTGCGCATGCGCGTGGCATCGGCAAAGTGGGTGTACTTGCCATAGGCGTCAAGGACCACCAGGGCCACCGGGCGGTTGGCCATCCGGGTCACCAGTACCAGGCAGTGACCGGCTTCGTTGGTGAAACCGGTTTTTGTCAGCTGGATGTCCCAGTCCGGCTTGCGGACCAAATGGTCGGTGTTGCGGAAACCCAGGCTGTAGTTGGGTTTGCGAAACGTAACGGTTTTTTCCTTGGTCGTACTCAATTCGGTCAGCAGTGGGTACTTGTGCGCGGCGATCAACAGCTTGCTGAGGTCACGAGCGGTCGACACGTTGCGCGGGGAGAGACCGGTCGGCTCGACGAAATGCGTGTTGGTCATGCCCAGCGCCCGGGCCTTGGCGTTCATTGCGGCAATGAACGCGGCGTAACCGCCTGGATAGTGGTGCGCCAGAGTCGCGGCGGCGCGGTTTTCCGAGGACATCAGGGCAATCAGCAGCATTTCCCGGCGCGTCAGTTCGCTGCGCAGCTTGACCCGGGAGAACACGCCTTTCATTTCCGGTGTGTCGTTGATGTTGACGTCGATGTATTCGTCCATGTTCTGGCGAGATTCAACCACGACCAGGCCAGTCATCAACTTGCTGACGGAAGCGATCGGCACCACTACGTCAGGATTGCTGGCATAGATGACTTTGTTGGTCTGCATGTCCAGCAGCAAACTGCTGCCGGAGGCGAGCTTGAGTGTCTTCGTATCACGCGGCGCAGCGGTGGTATCGCCAGCGTTGGCGAGGGGCGTGATGAAAGTCCCGGTAATTGCAAAAAACAGACTCAGGATGGAAAGACGGATTTTCACGCTGGCAGACTCATAAAGGGTGTTGATAAGCCGTTTTGTAACGGGCTGTTTCCTGAAAAGCGCGACATTCTGGAGTATGGCTGAATAACTGTCGATGGTTGTTCAAGTAACAGGTGAAAGTCCTGAGAAACATGAAAGAAAAGTCATTTTCCGGCGGGCGGTCGGTGTTTCTTTCGGGCATGAAAAACCCCGCCATGGCGGGGTTCCTCGTTGCGCTGACAACGTTCGCGTTGAAATTCAGCTGTGCAGGGCTTCAGCGGCGTACAGGGTGTTCTCCAGCAGGCAGGCACGCGTCATCGGACCTACGCCGCCCGGTACCGGGGTAATCCAGCCGGCGCGGGGCAGGGCGGTTTCGTAGATCACGTCACCGACCAGCTTGCCGTCTTCCTGACGGTTGATGCCGACATCGATCACGATCGCGCCTTCCTTGATCCATTCGCCCTTGACCAGGCCTGGCTTGCCGGCGGCGACGACGACCAGGTCCGCACGGCCGACATGGCCGGCCAGGTCCTTGGTAAAACGGTGGGTGACGGTCACGGTGCAACCGGCCAGCAGCAATTCCATGGCCATCGGGCGGCCAACGATATTGGATGCTCCGACAACCACGGCATTCATCCCGTAGAGATCGGCCCCGGTGCTTTCCAGCAGGGTCATGATGCCTTTGGGGGTGCATGGGCGCAGCAGAGGAATGCGCTGGGCCAGGCGACCGACGTTATAAGGATGGAAACCGTCGACGTCTTTATCCGGGCGAATGCGCTCCAGCAGTTTGGAAGCGTCCAGGTGTTCAGGTAGCGGAAGCTGAAGCAGAACACCGTCGATCGCAGGGTCGTCGTTCAGGCGATCGATCAGTTCGGTCAGCGCTTCTTGAGTGGTTTCGGAAGGCAGGTCGTAAGCTTGGGATAGAAAGCCGACCTCTTCACAGTCTTTACGCTTGTGCGAGACATAAACCTGAGAGGCAGGATCGCTGCCGACCAGGATCACCGCAAGGCCGGGCGTGCGCAGGCCTTGCTCGCGACGCTCGGTGACACGTTGGGCGATCTGCTGGCGCAGGCTGGCGGCGATCGATTTGCCGTCGATTAGTTGTGCAGTCATTGCGCGTGATTAACCATCGAGAGGGGAAAAAAAGAGAGCGCATTCTCGCATGTCATGCGGTGAGGGCAAAGGCGCTTGGTCTGCAAATTCCCCTAACTCCTTTAATTAAATGAATTTTTTTTAAAAATGATTTGACGACCTTCAGGGGGCTCTATACTATTCGTCGCACTTGTCGGGCACAGCCTAGCACTGGTTGGGAAGGTCGAGTGGAATCACGGTTCTGCAAGACTGGAAAGCACTTAGTTTGTAGTCCTCCAAGGGTACAGCTAACAAGGCGCCCGTAGCTCAGCTGGATAGAGCATCCGCCTTCTAAGCGGATGGTCGCAGGTTCGAGTCCTGCCGGGTGCGCCATTAGGCAGCATTGGCACAAGTAGCGTTATATGGTGGGCGTAGCTCAGTTGGTAGAGCACGGGATTGTGACTCCCGTTGTCGTGGGTTCGATCCCCATCGTCCACCCCATATTTCGAAAGGCGCCAGATTAACAGTCTGGCGCCTTTGCTTTAAAAAGCTTCATCCGCGGATGTGGTGGAATTGGTAGACACACTGGATTTAGGTTCCAGCGCCGCGAGGCGTAAGAGTTCGAGTCTCTTCATCCGCACCAAATAAAGCTTCGCTCGGGTTGTTTGTCTGGGTGGAGCTTAATGAAGAAGTTGTTTGGCTTCTTTAACAGGCAATATGGTGGGCGTAGCTCAGTTGGTAGAGCACGGGATTGTGACTCCCGTTGTCGTGGGTTCGATCCCCATCGTCCACCCCATATTTCGAAAGGCGCCAGATTGAAAAGTCTGGCGCCTTTTTTGTTTCAGCGGCCGCAGGTTCCGGGTCGCAGGGGTGGGGCGTTTCGTCGTATTTATGTTTCTCGATGATGCGGTCCTGTCCGCCGACCTTGCTTGCGAGATCGGCTGTCAGGGAGATGATTGGCGACCGCTTCTATATAGGAAGGGTTGGCGCAGAGCCCTGGCGTGATTGGTTGTATTTGCCATCGGGGCGAAGTGCATTCGTGCATTCGCACCTTTAAATTGCCTGCTGCTTTTTTACCCGTTTTCAGTAGGGTGACTTCTTGAGTTTGACCCACTAGAATGCATGCCCTTGATTCTGGGGTCGGAAACGGCCGGCTAACGTCTGTGCAACGAGGAATATCCATGCAAGTTTCTGTTGAAAATACTACTGCTCTTGAGCGCCGCATGAGCGTCACCGTGCCGGCTGAGCGCATCGAGAGCCAGGTCAACAAGCGTCTGCAGCAGACTGCCCAAAAGGCCAAGATTGCTGGCTTCCGTCCAGGCAAAGTGCCAATGAGCGAAATCAAGCGCCGTTTCGGTGCTGACGCTCGCCAGGAAGCTGTAGGCGATGTGATCCAGTCTTCCTTCTATGAAGCTGTGGTTGAGCAGAAGCTGAACCCGGCTGGTTCGCCGTCGATCGAGCCTAAATCCCTGGAAGCGGGCAAGGACCTGGAATACGTAGCCGTGTTCGAAGTGTTCCCTGAGTTCACCGTTGCCGGTTTCGAAGGTATCACCGTCGAGCGCCTGAGCGCTGACGTGGCTGATGCCGATTTGGACAAGATGCTGGAAATCCTGCGCAAGCAGAACACCCGTTTCGAAGTGGCCGAACGCGCTGCCCAGAACGAAGATCAGTTGAACATCGATTTCGTCGGCAAGGTCGACGGTGAAGTGTTCGCAGGTGGTTCCGCCAAGGGTACTCAGCTGGTTCTGGGTTCCGGCCGCATGATCCCGGGTTTCGAAGATGGTCTGGTTGGCGCCAAGGCCGGCGAAGAGCGCGTTCTGAACCTGACTTTCCCAGAGGACTACCAGAACCTGGACCTGGCTGGTAAAACCGCCGAGTTCACCGTGACTGTCAACACTGTTTCCGAGCCGAAGCTGCCAGAACTGACCGAAGAATTCTTCGCTCAGTTCGGTATCAAGGAAACCGGTCTGGAAGGCTTCCGCGCCGAAGTTCGCAAGAACATGGAGCGCGAGCTGCGTCAGGCGATCAAATCCAAGGTCAAGAATCAGGTAATGGACGGTCTGCTGGCCACCAACCCGATCGAAGTGCCAAAGGCTCTGCTGTCCAACGAAGTTGACCGTCTGCGCGTGCAGGCTGTTCAGCAGTTCGGCGGCAACATCAAGCCTGACCAACTGCCGGCCGAGCTGTTCGAAGAGCAAGCCAAGCGTCGCGTAGTACTGGGTCTGATCGTGGCTGAAGTGGTCAAGCAATTCGACCTGAAGCCTGACGAAGCCCGCGTTCGCGAGATGATTCAGGAAATGGCTTCCGCCTACCAGGAGCCTGAGCAAGTTGTGTCCTGGTACTACAAAAACGACCAGCAACTGAACGAAGTTCGTTCGGTTGTGCTGGAAGAGCAAGTTGTGGATACTGTTCTGCAGAAAGCTAGCGTGACCGACAAATCGGTCTCTTACGAAGAAGCGGTCAAGCCGGTAGAAGCACCAAAAGCCGACTGATCACCTTTGCGGTAAGAAGCAAACACCATAAGCCAGCCTTCGTGCTGGCTTATGCGTATTCAAGACATAACTATTTGGGAGTGACTGCAGAGCATGTTCCGTAATTCCTATATTCAGCAGAACTCTGATATCCAGGCCGCAGGCGGTCTGGTCCCGATGGTTGTCGAGCAGTCCGCTCGTGGCGAGCGCGCCTACGACATCTACTCGCGCCTGCTCAAGGAGCGAGTGATCTTTCTGGTGGGTCCGGTAGAGGACTACATGGCCAACCTGATCTGTGCGCAACTGCTGTTCCTTGAAGCGGAAAACCCGGACAAGGACATCCATCTCTATATCAACTCCCCTGGCGGTTCGGTGACAGCGGGCATGTCGATCTACGACACCATGCAGTTCATCAAGCCCAACGTGTCGACCACTTGTATCGGTCAGGCGTGCAGCATGGGCGCGTTCCTGCTGACAGCTGGTGCCCAGGGCAAGCGTTACTGCCTGCCGAACTCGCGTGTGATGATTCACCAGCCACTGGGCGGTTTCCAGGGTCAGGCATCGGATATCGAAATCCATGCCAAGGAAATCCTTTTCATCCGTGAGCGTCTCAACACGCTGATGGCCAAGCACAGCGGGCGCACTCTTGAAGAAATCGAGCGCGACACCAACCGTGACAATTTCATGAGTGCGGACGCCGCACGTGAATACGGGTTGATCGACGAAGTGATCAGCCAGCGCCCTGTTTAAAATAAGCAGCTCAAAATAGGGTTGGTCGGCGGGTCCGATCACCAGCGGGCTTGAAAAAGCCCGCAATAGCCTTCATCTTGTGTTGCAAGCCTATCGGATTTGGATCGAACGAATGACTGACACCCGCAACGGCGAGGACAACGGCAAGCTGCTCTATTGCTCCTTCTGTGGCAAAAGCCAGCATGAAGTACGCAAATTGATTGCCGGCCCCTCGGTCTTTATCTGCGACGAGTGCGTCGACCTGTGCAATGACATCATCCGCGAGGAGGTGCAGGAAGCACAGGCCGAAAGCAGCGCGCATAAATTGCCTTCGCCTAAAGAAATCAGCGGCATCCTTGATCAGTATGTGATTGGTCAGGAGCGTGCGAAAAAGGTTCTGGCCGTAGCGGTGTACAACCACTACAAGCGCCTTAATCAGCGTGACAAAAAGAATGACGACGTCGAACTCGGCAAGAGCAACATTTTGCTGATCGGCCCGACAGGCTCGGGTAAGACCCTGCTTGCCGAAACACTGGCCCGCTTGCTGAACGTTCCGTTCACCATCGCTGACGCGACCACCCTCACCGAGGCGGGTTACGTGGGTGAAGATGTCGAGAACATCATTCAGAAGCTGCTGCAGAAATGCGATTACGACGTAGAAAAAGCCCAGATGGGCATTGTCTATATCGATGAAATCGACAAGATTTCGCGCAAGTCCGACAACCCGTCGATTACCCGGGACGTTTCCGGTGAAGGCGTGCAGCAGGCCTTGCTCAAGTTGATCGAAGGCACGGTCGCTTCCGTTCCGCCCCAAGGTGGTCGCAAGCATCCGCAGCAGGAGTTCCTGCAGGTCGACACCCGTAACATCCTGTTCATCTGCGGTGGTGCGTTCTCTGGTCTGGAAAAGGTTATTCAAAACCGTTCCACCAAGGGCGGCATCGGCTTCAACGCGGAAGTGCGCAGCAAGGAAGAAGGCAAGAAAGTCGGTGAATCCCTGCGTGAAGTCGAGCCTGACGATCTGGTCAAGTTCGGTCTGATCCCGGAGTTTGTCGGTCGTCTGCCGGTACTCGCGACGCTGGACGAGCTTGACGAGGCTGCGTTGATGCAGATCCTCACCGAGCCGAAAAATGCTCTGACCAAGCAGTATGCCAAGCTGTTCGAGATGGAAGGCGTTGATCTGGAATTCCGTTCCGATGCGCTGAAGGCGGTCGCCAAGCGTGCCCTGGAGCGTAAAACCGGTGCCCGTGGCCTGCGTTCGATTCTCGAAGGTGTGTTGCTCGACACTATGTATGAAATCCCTTCGCAATCGGAGGTGAGCAAGGTAGTGATCGATGAAAGCGTGATAGAAGGCAAGTCCAAGCCACTGTATATCTACGAAAACAGTGAGCCGACCGCCAAGGCCGCGCCAGATGCATAAGCGTCACGCAGCTTGAACAAAGAAGGGGCCTTCGGGCCCCTTTTCTTTTAGTGCGTTTTAACACTGTCTTTGCGCTTGTTTTTTTTGAAGGCAGCCCCCATCTTGGTTTCAAGCTTACTTCCATCTGATTACGGCCTTGCGGCCGCCGTAGAGGCGAAATCATGAAGACAACCATCGAATTGCCTCTCCTGCCATTGCGTGATGTTGTTGTGTATCCGCACATGGTTATCCCGCTGTTCGTGGGGCGCGAGAAATCCATCGAAGCCCTCGAGGCTGCGATGACGGGCGACAAGCAGATTTTGCTGCTGGCCCAGCGAAACCCGGCTGACGACGATCCTGGTGAAGACGCCCTGTATCGTGTTGGCACAATTGCCACCGTTCTGCAATTGCTCAAGCTGCCTGACGGAACGGTCAAGGTTCTGGTCGAAGGCGAGCAGCGGGGCGCCGTGGAGCGCTTCAGCGAAGTGGACGGCCACTGCCGTGCCGAAGTCTCCCTGATCGACGAAGTCGACGCGCCGGAGCGCGAGTCGGAAGTCTTCGTTCGCAGTCTGCTGTCTCAGTTCGAACAATACGTGCAGTTGGGCAAGAAAGTCCCGGCTGAGGTCCTGTCGTCGCTCAACAGCATCGACGAGCCAGGCCGCCTGGTGGACACCATGGCTGCGCACATGGCCCTGAAGATCGAACAGAAGCAGGAAATCCTTGAAATCATCGATTTGTCGGCCCGGGTCGAGCACGTCCTGGCGTTGCTGGATGCCGAGATCGATCTGCTGCAAGTTGAAAAGCGCATTCGCGGCCGTGTCAAAAAGCAAATGGAGCGCAGTCAGCGCGAGTACTACCTGAATGAGCAGATGAAGGCCATTCAGAAAGAGCTCGGCGACAGCGACGAAGGTCACAACGAAGTCGAAGACCTGAAAAAGCGTATCGATGCCGCTGGTCTGCCAAAAGACGCGCTGGCCAAGGCTACGGCCGAACTGAACAAGCTCAAGCAGATGTCGCCGATGTCCGCGGAAGCGACCGTGGTGCGTTCGTACATCGACTGGCTCGTTCAGGTGCCGTGGAAGGCCCAGAGCAAGGTGCGTCTGGATCTGGCGCGGGCAGAAGACATTCTCGATGCCGACCACTACGGCCTGGAAGAGGTCAAAGAGCGCATCCTCGAATACCTCGCCGTGCAAAAGCGCGTGAAGAAAATTCGTGGTCCGGTGTTGTGCCTGGTCGGTCCTCCCGGGGTGGGTAAAACGTCCCTGGCGGAGTCGATTGCTCACGCCACCAACCGCAAGTTCGTGCGCATGGCCCTCGGTGGCGTGCGTGATGAAGCGGAAATTCGTGGTCATCGCCGTACCTACATCGGTTCGATGCCAGGAAGATTGATTCAAAAAATGACGAAAGTGGGTGTCCGCAACCCACTGTTCCTGCTCGATGAAATCGACAAAATGGGCAGCGACATGCGTGGCGATCCCGCATCGGCGTTGCTGGAAGTGCTCGATCCCGAGCAGAATCACAACTTCAACGATCACTATCTGGAGGTCGATTACGACCTGTCCGATGTGATGTTCCTGTGCACCTCGAACTCGATGAACATCCCGCCGGCGTTGCTGGATCGGATGGAAGTGATTCGTCTGCCGGGCTACACCGAAGACGAAAAGATCAATATTGCCGTCAAATACCTTTCACCGAAGCAGATCGCGGCCAACGGTCTGAAGAAGGGTGAGCTGGAATTTGATGCCGAGGCGATCCGCGACATCATCCGCTACTACACCCGTGAAGCGGGTGTGCGTGGCCTGGAGCGGCAGATTGCCAAGGTTTGCCGCAAGGCCGTCAAGGAGCATGCGCTGGAAAAACGCTTCTCGGTGAAGGTCACCGCAGACATGCTGGAGCACTTCCTGGGCGTGCGCAAATTCCGCTATGGCCTGGCCGAGCAGCAGGATCAGATCGGTCAGGTGACCGGGCTGGCGTGGACTCAGGTGGGTGGCGAGCTGCTGACCATTGAAGCCGCTGTGGTGCCGGGCAAGGGTCAGTTGATCAAGACAGGTTCCCTGGGTGACGTGATGGTCGAGTCGATCACCGCTGCCTTGACCGTGGTTCGCAGCCGGGCGAAAAGCCTGGGCATTCCCCTGGACTTCCATGAGAAGCGCGATACGCACATCCATATGCCGGAAGGGGCAACCCCGAAAGACGGTCCCAGCGCCGGTGTGGGCATGTGCACGGCCCTGGTTTCGGCATTGACGAGCATTCCGGTGCGCGCGGATGTGGCCATGACCGGCGAAATCACTTTGCGTGGTCAGGTGCTGGCGATTGGCGGTTTGAAAGAAAAACTGCTCGCGGCACATCGCGGGGGAATCAAGACGGTGATCATTCCTGAAGAGAATGTGCGCGATCTCAAAGAGATTCCGGACAATATCAAGCAGGATCTACAGATTAAACCGGTTAAATGGATTGACGAGGTCCTGCAAATTGCGTTGCAATACGCGCCGGAGCCCTTGCCGGACGTGGCTCCGGAGATAGTCGCGAAGGATGAGAAACGCGACGCGGATTCTAAGGAAAGAATTAGCACGCATTAGTACGTATTTGCCTGGGGGGCTTTCTTGACAGCTTTTTAGAGCCCTTGTTATAAAGCGGCACTTAAGTGTCTGTAGGCCATTCAGCACTCGTTTTTGCTTTCACCAAAAAACTTAGAATCATACTCAAATAGATATAAGGGGACTTAGAGTGAACAAGTCGGAACTGATTGATGCTATCGCTGCATCCGCTGATATCCCGAAAGCTGCTGCTGGCCGTGCGCTGGACGCTGTAATCGAATCCGTCACTGGCGCTCTCAAGGCTGGCGACTCTGTTGTTCTGGTTGGTTTCGGTACTTTCTCCGTAACTGATCGTCCAGCTCGCATTGGTCGTAACCCACAGACCGGTAAGACGCTGGAAATCGCAGCAGCCAAAAAACCAGGTTTCAAAGCCGGTAAAGCACTGAAAGAAGCTGTCAACTAAGTTCGATTCAGGTTTTTACCCATCCGGGTCGGGGTCATGCCTGACTTGGCAGCGGAGCGGCAGTCCTGACTGCAGGTCGCCGGTTCAAGACACCGAGGGTCGCCAGTTCGAGCCCTCGATCCGCTCCGCCAGTTACGAGAAGGCGCATCCTCGGATGCGCCTTTCTTCTATCCGGATTCTACCCACGCTCCACGGTTGCCCAATTTTGAAGTTCAACCGTTTCTGGGGGACGCATGCTGCAGAATATCAGGGACAATTCACAAGGCTGGATTGCCAAGACTATTATCGGGGTCATCGTTGTTCTGATGGCTTTGACCGGTTTCGACGCCATTTTCAAGGCCACGTCGCACAGTAATGATGCGGCCAAGGTCAATGGCGAAGAGATCAGCCAGAACGAGCTGAGCCAGGCGGTCGATATGCAACGCCGCCAGCTGATGCAACAGCTGGGCAAGGATTTCGATGCTTCCTTGCTCGATGAAAAAATGTTGCGCGAATCGGCTCTCAAGGGCCTGATCGATCGCAAGCTGCTGCTGCAAGGCGCAGAAAAATCGAAATTCGCTTTTTCCGAAGCGGCGCTTGATCAGGTCATCCTGCAAACACCAGAGTTTCAGGTTGACGGCAAGTTCAGTTCCGAGCGTTTCGACCAGGTGATTCGCCAACTCGGCTATAGCCGCATGCAATTCCGCCAGATGCTGGCTCAGGAAATGCTGATCGGCCAACTGCGTGCCGGCCTGGCAGGTAGCGGTTTCGTCACCGATGCACAGGTACTGGCGTTTGCCCGTCTGGAAAAACAGACCCGCGATTTCGCCTCCCTGAACATCAAGGCCGATTCGGCGGCTGTGAAGCTGACCGACGATGAAGTCAAAGCCTATTACGACGAGCACGCCAAGGAATTCATGACACCGGATCAGGTGGTCATCGATTACCTCGAGCTGAAGAAGGCGTCCTTCTTCGACCAGGTCAGCGTCAGCGACGCAGACCTGCAGGCAGCCTATCAGAAAGAAATCGCGAACCTGTCCGAGCAGCGTCGGGCTGCGCACATTCTGATTGAAGTGAACGACAAGACCACCGAGGCGCAAGCCAAGGCGAAGATCGAAGAGATCCAGGCTCGTCTGGCCAAGGGCGAGAAGTTCGAGGCGCTTGCCAAGGAGTTCTCCCAGGATCCGGGCTCGGCGAACAACGGCGGTGACCTGGGTTATGCCGGTCCTGGCGTCTACGACCCGGCGTTCGAAAAAGCCCTTTATTCGTTGACCCAGGACCAGGTTTCGGGACCGGTTCGCACCGATTTCGGTTTTCACCTGATCAAGCTGTTGGGCGTGGAAGCGCCTGAAGTGCCAACCTTCGCCAGCCTGAAAGACAAGCTGACCCGCGCCCTGAAAACCCAGCAGGTCGAACAGCGCTTTGTCGAGGCGAGCAAGCAACTGGAAGACGCCTCGTTCGAAGCGTCCGATCTGGCACAGCCTGCACAGGACCTGAAACTGACCGTTCATACCACCAAGCCGTTCGGTCGTGAAGGTGGGGAAGGTATTGCGGCCAACCGTGCGGTGATCGCGGCAGCGTTCAGCCCGGAAGTCCTGGATGAGGGTGCGAACAGCACCGCCATCGAGTTGGATCCGGAAACCGTGGTCGTATTGCGTGCCAAGGAGCACCTCAAGCCTTCGCAACTGCCACTGGAAAGCGTTGATGCCGCCATCCGCGGGCAATTGGCCAAGGAACACGCCAGTGCTGATGCCAAGACCAAGGCTGAAGCCCTGATTGCCAGCCTGCGCGATGGCAAGACTCCGCTGGATCAGGCCGTCGATGGTCAGGCCTGGAAAGTCACCGAAGCGGCGACTCGCGCTCAGGAAGGGGTCGACCCTGCGGTGCTGCAAGCGCTGTTCCGCATGGCGAAGCCGGCGACCAGGGACAAGCCGACCTTCACCAGCGTGACGCTGGCGGATGGCAGTCTGATGATCCTGCGCCTCAATGGCGTGAACGAAGCAGCGGCGCCGACCGAAGAAGAGAAGGCACAGTACCGTCGCTACCTCGCTTCGCGCATCGGTCAGCAAGACTTTGCGGCGTATCGCAAGCAACTGGAAAGCCAGGCAGACATCAAGAAATACTGATGCCTGAACAGGTTTGGCGCTACACAGAAAACCCCGGCCGGAAAGCCGGGGTTTTTTTGTTGTGCGCCGTACGTCACTTGCTGCGGTGACTTTTGCGCAAAACCGGGGTCAATCAGCCTGTAACTGTTTTAAGACACGATCGATGCTCCGCTAAGCATCGATCTGTTGCACAATATGCCCCGAACCGTTTTCCTCAGGATGTTCAATGTTTAATTCATTTCCCATGCGGGTTGTCGGGCTGACTGCCGTGCTTGCCACTGCGGCCGGTTGTTCATCGAACAAGACCGCCATCTACGAGCATGAGAATTTCGACGATTCCGGAACCTTTTCCCGCAACTATCCGGTCACCGATACCCAGAGCTGTGAGGCCGCCCGTCGCGCCTTGCTCAGCCAGGGTTACATCATCACCAGCAACGATTCGAAGCTGGTCAGCGGTCACAAGAGCTTCCAGCAGACCGGCGAGAACCACATGGAGATCAGCTTCAGTGTGGTCTGTGCCGATGACGGCAGCGAAGGGCATCACGCGACGGTGTTTGCCAACGCCCTGCAGGATCGTTATGCACTGAAGAAAACCAACAACTCCGCCAGTCTTGGTGTGGGTGTGTTGGGCTCGGTGTCGATGCCGATCGGTTCTTCAGATGACTCGATGGTCAAGGTCGCCAGCGAAACCGTATCGTCTGCCAAGTTCTACGAGCGTTTCTTTGCTCTGGTCGAACTGTTCCTGCCACCTGAAGCGAAAAAGGCTGCGCACATTACCGAAAAGCCGAAAACCGACCTGGGCATGCCTGAAGCCCAGGCAGCTCCGGCACCACAGGCTCCGGCCCCGGCGGCGGCACCCGCTATCGAACCAGCAGTGTCAACGCCTGCACCCGCCGAAGCGATGCCTGTCGTCTCCGAGCCGGTTGCCCCGCCCCCTGAAGCGGCTCCGATCACACCGGTCGAGAGTGTGGCGCCCGTACTGTCCCCGGAAATCATCACGCCGCCGTCGAATCCGACTGACTTGCCACCGCCAAGTGAACCCATTCCAGCGATGCCTGTCTCTGGCCAGTGAGGGTGACACCTCAGGCGCGGGTCGGATGACCCGAGCCTGAGGCCACTCCGAAGATTGATCCGCATCAAGCAAGTCCGCTGTACTGCGATTTCCCGCGAAAAAACCAATGATAAATTCCTGACCAACTGCTACGTTTTATTCAGTAGCAACGGGGTGTGTTATCCGCGTCATGTTTCTTTCACGCGGGCACTTTATGCTCAGGGAATGGGTCATTTGTTCAGACGCTTTTTCAATACGGGTTTGGGGGATTCAAGAATGGACGATTATCAAGAAGAGCTGCTCGAATATCAGGCGTTTGAACTGGATCCGCTGGAGCCAGCAGAAGACGCGACCGAGCTTTAAGGCTTCAACTTGTCGCTTGCAGCTAGAGGCTTTGGGCTGTTTTTCTATGGCTGCGGCGAAATTCGCCAGGTGTCTGCCCGTTCCAGCGTTTGAATGCGCGTTGAAACGCTTCGGCTGAGGCAAAGCCCAACAGGTAGGCGATCTCTCCGAACGCCAGTTCTGTGTCGCGTATGTAAGTCATCGCCAGGTCGCGGCGGGTGTCGTTGAGAATCGCACGAAATTGTGTGCCTTCCTCGACGAGCTTGCGGCGCAAGGTCCAGGTGGGCAGCTTCAAGCGTGCCGCCACCTCCTGCAGGTCGGGTTCCCGGCCGCCATTGAGCAACGGTCCCAGCAGCGCGATGATGCGTTCACGCAGGCTGCGGGTGCGTGTCAATTGCTCCAGTTCCTGTTCACACAATTGCAGCAGATGGCGCCAGGTGCTCGGGCAGTGTTCGGGGTTGCGTTGGGCGAGGCTTGCCAGGCTCAAGCGCAGTTGATTGCGCTCGCTGCCAAACTGAATCGGACAGTCACCCAAAACGTCATAGGCTGCACGGTAACCGGGTTCCTCGAATTCGATCTCGATGCGTTCGGCGCGCAGCGGGGCAGGGCTGACACTGGATAATTGCTGCAACCAGCCGGCGAGGATCGAGTCGACCACGAAGCGGTTGTAGGCGTTATAGGGGCTGATCGAATAGAAGCGCAGCCAGGCGCCCTGAGGGTCTTCGTGAAAGCTGGATTGACCCCGATAATTTGAACCATACAAGGCTTCGAAGCGGATCAGGCAACGCGCGGCTTCACGCACAGTCGGTGCCTGGGCTGCGGTGACCCCGGCCAGGCCCGCCTGGCTCAGGCGACTGAGCTGACCCATGCGCAAGCCGAGGGCCGGGTTGTCGGTCAGTTGAATGGCGCTGTGGCCCAGGCGCATGTAGCGCGGTATCGACAGGCGGGCACCCGCTTCGCTCAGGCGCGCGGTATCGAGGCCGTATTGATCGAGCAGTGGCTGCGGATCGACGCCATGACTGCGCACGGCATCCGCCAGGCTATGTACAAAACCCACCGACAGATCGCCGAGGCGCATTGGTTGCGGTTTCATGGCTTACAACCAGAGGTTCAGCAATCGCGCACCCTGGGCGCTGCTGTCGGCAAAGTGCTGGCCATTGCGGCTGAGGAAGCTGTTCCCGGCGCTGCCCTGATCCCAGAACTGACCCCGCAGGAACACACTCACGCCAGCGACAGCCAGACTGGCCGGTATTCGGGTCGTAAGGGTCAGGCGCTGCCAGGCCTGGCCTTCACTGACTTCTCCGGGCTTCAAGTTGACCGAGGCTGGCTCTGCTGAACCCCTGTAGCCACGCCACGGCTGATCCCAGGTGCCACGGCCGGCAACAAAGGCCGGTACCGCAACCAGTTGTACGCTCTGGTCGTTGAGCTTGAGGTAGTTTTCCGGGTACCAACTGTCGTGGCCGATCAATACGCCCAATCTTCCTGCGGGAGTCTCGACGGCGTTGAGCGAATGATCGCCGTTTGCCTTGATCCCGTTCTGTTCTGCGAAGAACGGGTGCATCTGGCGCTGGGGCTGGCCGATCGGCTGGCCATCGTTGTTGAACACTACACTGCTGTTGTACAACGCGCCTCGGCCGATTTTCAACGTGCCGTCGATGATGCTCGGTTCGGGCAGCACGATGGAGCCGGCGACCAGCGTCACGTGGAATTCCCTGGCCAGCCCACCGAACAATGCCTGGTAGTCTCTGGCCATCGCCTTGGCTTTCATGCGCAGATGAGCATCGTCCAGGCGGTTGCCACCTTCGGCGCTGATCAACGCCTTGGCGAACTTCAGGGGATTGCTCACCGCCAGCCAGTTCATGGCCTCCTTGAGGGTGCTGGCCTGATACAACTCATCCTTTTCGCCGCTGACCATCAACCAGGTACCGATATGCTCCGGCAACACGACGACGGTCTTGCCGTTCAACAACCCCTGGTCCCGGGCTGCTTGCAGATAGGCCGCGAGCTTGCGGTGTAAACGCTCGGGACTTTGATAATCGGTAGGAAACAGTTCGGGCTGGATGCCGAGCAGATTGCCACGATCGGCTGGCGTACCCTGGTCGACAGCCAGGTTGATCCGCAGGTCCGAAAGGTAATGACCCGCTGGCCGGTCCGCGGCCCACATTGCGTAGGTCGTGAGGGCGGCGAGCAAGGCCATGGAGAAGGTCAGGTACAAAAGTTTGCGCATGGGGAAACAGTTTACAGCCTGGAACCGGGCGTGGCTGTTCATTTGGAACCGGATCGAGCATAAAAGGAATCAGTGACCCGGTGGGCAGCGTTTGGCTCGACCGGGTAGCAGATGAACGTTATTTGGTGACCAGCAGTTCCGGGCCAAGGTAGTCGTTGATCTGGTTGATATCGTCATCGCCCAGACTGCCCACCGAAGAGGCGAGTCGCAGACGCGACATCAAATAGCGTACCTTTGCTTCGAACAGATCGTGGCGCGCAACGAAGAGCAGTTCTTCGGCATTGAGGACGTCCGAGTTGGTGCTGGTACCGCCCTCTTTGAAGCCCTTGCGTGCCGATGCCAGTGAGCGTTCGTTGGACACTACAGCCGTCTCCAGCGCGCGAATGCGTTTGGCGCCGCTCAGGATGCCTTGATACTCACGGGTGGTTTCGGTAATGACTTCCTGTCGCGCGGCGTCGAGCTCGTCCATGGCCTTGTCGCTATTGGCACTGGCCTGGCGTGTCAACGCGCTGACGCCACCACCGCTGTATATCGGGATATTGACTTCCAGCCCGATCGAGCCGTAGTGGTTGCGTTGATTCAACTCGGAGAGTGATTGGCTCTCACCCGCGGTGTAGCCGGCAATGAAATCCAGTGTTGGCCAGTGGCCGGCACTGGCTCGCTTCACTTCTTCTGCTGCGAGGTCGCTGTTATAACGGCGCGCATGGATCAGCGGGCTATCGGCCTGGGCTTTGACCAACCAGTCCTGCAGGTTGCTCGGCAGCAGCGGTGGTGTATCGAAGCTCGGGCGCAAGGTGGTCAGCGACTCGGGGGTTTCACCGATGAATTCCTCGAGCTTGCGGCGTGCGTTGATCAGGTTGTCTTGCGCTTCGATCAGCTCGGCGTCGGCGAGGTCGCGGCGAGCGGCCGACTCGTCGATGTCGGTGACGGTGCCGGCCCCCAGTTCCATGCGCCGTTTCGCCGAGGCGAGTTGTTCTTCGAAGGCGTTCAGCTTGGACTTGGCCAGGACGATGGTTTCGCTGGCCAGGAGCACATCGAAATAGCTCTCGGACAGGCGCACCGCGGCGTCCTGGGTCTTGGCATCGAATACAGCTTCGCTGTAGTCGGCACGCTGCTGACCCTGCCGATATTCGGACATTTTCTGTTTGTTGAACAGCGGCTGGCGCAGGCGCACGTTGGCGCCCTTGGAGTCGTAATGGAGATCTCTGTCGATGCCGCTCTGGCTTTGGGATCCATTGACCTTGTTGTGGTAGCCAGAGGCATTGATCTGCGGTAGCAGGCCAGCCTTGCCAATGGCGCGGTTTTCCTCGCCGGCCTCTTTTTCATGCACGGAGGCCTGGTAGATTGGGCCCTGGAACTGCAACAGGTCCCAGGCTTGCTTGAGGTCCATGGCGTCGGCCGGCAGGGCCAACCCCAGCAGGCAGAAGAGCAAGCAACGACGTTCCATTTCATTGTTCCTTGAATGAGCTGTCCACACGTTCGAGCATTGGTTTAAGAAGATAGCTCATCATGTTGCGTTCGCCGGTCTTGATGGTGACGCTGGCGGGCATGCCGGGGCGAATGTGATTTTTGCCAAGCAGGCTCATGCCGTCGGGCGTGACTTCCACCTGGGCCAGATAGAACGGCTGCTTGTTTTCCTCGTCCATCAGGCGGTCGGCGGAGATGGTCAGCACGCGGCCGGGGATGTTTGGTGTCTTGGCATGGTTGAAAGCCGGGAAAGAAATGTCCACGGGCAGGCCGGGGACCATCTTGTCGATGGCCTGCACGGGAATCATCGCGTCGACCTGCAGTGGTTCATTGAGCGGAACGATTTCCATGATCTTGAAGCCGGGCTGAATGATCCCACCGACGGTGGCAATGCTCAGGCCCTGGACCATGCCGTCGATCGGCGAGCGAATCACCGTGTGGGTCACTTCATAGTCGAGTGCGCGCAAGCGGTCGGCCAGTGTGGTGTTTTCCTTGGCGGTTTCAGTCAGCTGCGATTCGACTTCCTTGAGGTAATCGTGCTGGCGTTGCAGGATGCGCAGTTTGATTTCGGTGGTCTGGCTGCGTATGCGCGCGATGTTGTTGAGGTTCTCGGCCTGGCCGGCGGAGAGGTCGGCATTGCTGCGTTCCAGTTCAAGCAGACGGTTGCGCGGCACATAGCCTTCGGCTGTCAAAACGCGGGTGCCTTGCAGCTCCTGGTTGAGGAAGTTGATTTGCGAGGCGCGGGCACCATAGACCTGCTGCAGGCCCTTGAGCTGCACTGCCGACGCCGCGAGGTTCTCCTGCAGGATGCTGATTTCGCCAGCGAGCCCGGCGCGCCGGGTGTCCAGCAGGCGCTGTTGCAGGTCCATGGCGGCCTCCAGGCGGTGATCCCCCTTGAAGCGCTCGAGCAATTCGGGATCGAACTTCACCACATCGCGGCCGTCACGTTCCGCTTCCAGGCGGTTTTCCACGGTCTTGCTGACGATGTACTGGGCGCTGACCGCGCCTTGTTCGGAAGCAGCGCGCAATGAGTCGAGGCGGACCACCTCCTGGCCTTTTTTCACGATATCGCCTTCGCGAACGAGAATGGCCTCAACCGTACCGCCGCTCAGATGCTGTACGGCCTTGCGATTGCTGGTGACCTTGACCGTGCCTGTCGCTACCACGCCGGCATCCAGCGGCGCCAGCCAGGACCACAGGAGGAAGCCGCCGAAGCCGGCGATCACCAGCCACACGCCCCAGCGCGCGGGTTTGGCGACGTCCAGATCCACCACGTTCTTGGGGTCGGCTTGAATCATATCGGTGCGTTGGCTCATTTGCATGATCGATCACTCCCGTGCTTTGACGGAGGCCAGCGGAGTCGAAGCGCCTGCAGGTATCACACTGGCCTTGCGCAGCGCTGCGAATACTTCATCGCGCGTGCCGAGCATCTGCACGCCGCCGTCACGCAGCATCAGCACCTTATCGACGGCGCAGAGGACGTTGGGACGGTGGGAAATCAGGATGACGGTGGCGCCACGGGCCTTGAGTTCGGCCAGTGCATCGACCAGGGCCTTTTCGCCGACGTCGTCGAGGTTGGCGTTCGGTTCATCCAGCACGATCAGGTTGGGTTCGCCATACAACGCGCGAGCCAAGGCGATGCGTTGCTTCTGGCCACCGGAAAGCGGGCTGCCGTCGGTGCCCAGGCGGGTGTCATAACCCTGGGGAAAACGCAGGATCATCTCGTGCACGCCAGTGATCCTGGCGGCGCGGATGACCGCTTCGCTGTCCACTTCGCCAAAGCGCGCAATGTTGTCGGCAATGTTGCCCTCGAACAGCTCCACGTCCTGTGGCAGGTAGCCAATCCAGGGGCCAAGTTCGCCTTTGTTCCAGGTGAATATGTCCGCGCCATCCAGGCGTACCTTGCCGGCCTGCGTCGGCCAGACGCCAACCAGCAGGCGGGCGAGGGTGGATTTGCCCGAGGCGGATGGGCCGATAATGCCAAGGCTCTCGCCGGGGACAAGGCTGAAGCCAACTCCGCGCAGAATCGTGTTGTTGGTACCTGGGGCGCCGGCATACACATTCTCCACTGCCAGCATGCCCTGCGGCCGCTGCAGCGACATGCTCGGTGGCCGGCGTGGGAAATCATGCAGCATCTCGTTCAGCCGGCCCCAGGCCGAACGGCAGCCGAGCAGTTGCTTCCACGACGCGATGACCTGTTCCACCGGGCCCAGTGCGCGGCCGGTGAGGATCGAGCAGGCGATCATCATCCCCGGGGTGATCTTGCCTTCGATCGCCAGCAGCGCGCCGGCGCCGAGGATCAGTGACTGCAAGGTGATACGCACGAAGCGCCCGGTGCTGCTGATCAAGGCGGCGCGGTCGGAGGCCAGGGTCTGCATTTCCAGAATGCGCAAATGGCTCATGTACCAGCGTTTGCTGATCGACGGCAGCATGCCCATGGCCTCGATGACCTCGGCATTGCGCAGGTTGTTGTTGGCGTATTGGGCGGAGGACATCGCGGCCTGATTGGCTTCGGCCAGCGGTTTCTGTGTCGCCTTTTCAGTGAGATAAGCCAGGCCCATCAGGATCAGCGAGCCGACCAGCGTGAGCAGACCGAGCAGTGGGTGGATCAGGTAGGCGACCAGCAGGTAGATCGGTGTCCACGGCGCGTCGAAGAAAGCGAACAGCGAGTTGCCGGTGACGAACTGGCGAACCTGGGCGAGGTCTTGCAGGGCCTGGGCCGGGTTACCACCGGCGCGGCTCAGGTTGCGCTCGAATGCTGCGTTGAAAATGCGTCGGTTGAGTTCCATGTCGAGGCAGTTGCCGACCCGGATCAGAACCCGCGTGCGGATCATCTCCAGCGTGGACATCAGCAAGAACAGCCCCACTATCAGCACAGTCAACATCGTCAGCGTCGTGACGTTGCGACTGACCAGGGCTCGGTCATAGACCTGCAGCATATAAATAGCTGGCGTCAACATCATGACGTTTATGACGCCGCTGAACGCTGCCAGCGAATAAAAACTGCGGCGCATGCGAAAAAGGGCGTCGGCCAGTTCGGAACGGATGCTCGACTGTTTGGGCATGGTGGTCCTCCCACTGCGAAAAGCCGGTCGCCCTTGTGGCGCAACAGCTAACAGTAAATGTAGTTCCTTAAACCACTTATGCACGCGCAGGCTGGGTCGCTCTGTGGATGGCGAGTCTTCCGAAATCTCTGCGCTGCTCCTTATGCAGGAGCGTAGGTGGCTGCGAAACAGTCCGAAATAACATTTCGCTCTATACCTGCACTCAACTTCCTATATGTCTTTTAAAAACAGCTAGTTGGAAGCCTAAAACACCAGTCGTCTGTTTTAGCGACGTAATATTGACAAAGTTTTGCTATGGAACTTTAGTCTTAGTTATCGGGGGGGCCTGCCCGCCTGAAGCTTGCCATCGCTTTGGCAGCGCAAGGCGCGGTGATTCACCCGGAAGGAGCAGAACATGTTGATCATTTCGTTGTTTTGCAGAGTGAAGGGGCTTACCAGCAAGTTTGCCTTTACCTCCTGTTTCCATGGCCCGCCCAGGGCACGCATCCGCTCTGCCTGATCACGCGGCGAGCCTTTCATTACGCGAATTCCAGGCGCGTATCCCGAGTTCCGGGTAACGCCAGCTCTCGCTGAAAAACAAAACCAACAATCTGCACAAGCCAGCACATGACTTGGCGCGGAAGGACCTTCTCGTCCCGCGCCTTTACCCAGATAGATCGAGGGCAATTCAAAATGGCCAATTTCAACAAAGCGGACCTGGAGTTCATCCTCAAACAAATCTTTATCGCCGAAGCGCAAGCCGACGGCGCCAGCCTCAATGATTTGCTACCCAACACTCAGGTGCCATTCGGTCTGCGTACCGTCGATGGCAGCCTCAATAACCTGGTGACCGGCCAGAGCGAATTTGGCGCCGCGGACAATACTTTCCCGCGCCTGCTTCAACCCTCGTTCCTGCCCGATTATGTCGGGACAGGGCCGGTGATCGACCCGCAACCACGGATTATCAGTAACCTGGTAGTCGACCAGACCGCCAACAATCCGGCGGCCTATGCAGCGGCCTTTGACCCCGGACTGGACGGGGTGCTCAACTTCGGTGTGGTGGGTGCCGGTAATGACGACGTCCTCAAGGATGGCGTACAGATCGTCGCCAGCCCCGGTCTGGATGGGGTGTTCGGCACTGCCGATGACAAGGATGTGTTCCTCTTTCCCAACGTGTCGCCGGACGTTGGCCTGACCGCCAGCTTCAACTCGTGGATGACGTTCTTCGGGCAGTTCTTCGACCATGGTCTTGACCTTGTCACCAAGAGCGCTACCGATACCGTGTTCATTCCGCTGCAACCGGACGATCCGTTGTTCGTACCGGGCAGCCCGACCAATTTCATGGTGCTGCCGCGTGCAGTGCGTACCGCTGGGGCGGACGGAGTAGTCGGCACGGCCGATGATGGCCAGACCAACACCACCTCGCCGTTCGTCGACCAAAGCCAGACCTACAGCTCGCACCCTTCGCATCAGGTGTTCCTGCGCGAGTACGTCATCAACGCGGCAGGCGACCCCGTTGCCACAGGGCGCCTGATTACCAATCGCGATCTTGGCGCCGATGGCCGGTTCGGCACCGCCGATGATGGCACAGGCGAAAATGGCGGCATGGCGACCTGGGCAGTGGTCAAGGCGCAGGCCCGTGACATTCTTGGCATCAATCTGACCGACGCCGATGTGCACAACGTGCCGTTGCTGGCAACCGATGCGTACGGCAACTTCATTCGCGGGCCTAACGGCATGCCGCAGGTAGTGATTCGCATCAGTAATGGTGCCGACGGCATCGCCGGCACGGCCGATGACGTCACTCAACTGGTTGAAGGCAACCGGGCAAATCCTATCAGTCTGGCCAATGCCGTGAGCACCGGACATGGCTTCCTCGATGACATCGCCCACAATGCCGCGCCGGTCGTCGTTGGCGGGGTTTTGCAAGCGGATGCCGACACCACTGTCGGCAATGCTCAGCCCGTTGACGGGGCCGGCAACAACCTGACCTATGACAACGAACTGCTCGACGCCCACTACATCGCCGGTGACGGCCGGGTCAACGAAAACATCGGCCTGACCACCGTGCACCATGTGTTCCACTCCGAGCACAACCGTCTTGTCCAGCAGTCCAAGGACACCATCCTTGCCTCCGGCGACCTGGCCTTCCTCAATGAGTGGCTGGTTGACGACGTGACCGCGATACCGACTACAGCCGCTGAGATTGCAGCGTTGGTGTGGGACGGCGAACGCCTGTTCCAGGCCGCCAAGTTCGGCACCGAGATGCAGTACCAGCACCTGGTGTTCGAAGAGTTCGCGCGGACCATTCAACCGCAGGTCGATGAGTTCCTTGCGCCCAACGGCTATGACACCTCGATCAACCCGGCGATCCTCGCCGAGTTCGCCCACGTGGTGTACCGCTTCGGTCACTCGATGTTGACCGAGACCGTCGATCGCTTCGATCCCGACTTCAATCCGCTGCTCACCGATCCGACCAACCCGGACTCGCAACTGGGGCTGATCGCGGCTTTCCTCAACCCGCTGGCCTTCGCCGGCAGCGGCCTGACCGCTGACCAGGCGGCAGGGGCGATCGTTCGCGGTGTGACCCGCCAGGTCGGCAACGAGATCGACGAGTTCGTCACTGAAGCCTTGCGCAACAACCTGCTCGGTCTGCCACTCGATTTGCCAGCCCTGAACATGGCGCGTGGTCGCGACACTGGCATTCCTACATTGAATGAAGCCCGTCGTGAGATGTACGCCGCGACCGGCGACAGCCAACTGAAGCCGTACATCAGTTGGGCTGACCTGGTGGACCACCTCAAGCACCCCGAGTCGCTGGTCAACTTCATTGCGGCCTATGGCACCCATGGCTCGATCACGTCGGCGACCACGCTGGCAGAGAAACGCGCAGCAGCCCTGGCGCTGGTGTTCGGTGGTGCAGGTTCGCCTGCCGACCGCCTGGACTTCCTCAACAGCACCGGTGCCTGGGCCAACGTGACCCAGGCCGGCCAGGATGGAGTACTGGGTACCGCAGACGACATAACGGGTGTGACGATCACGGGCCTCGACGACGTTGATTTCTGGGTCGGTGGCCTCGCCGAAGAGAAAATGCCGTTCGGCGGCATGCTCGGCTCGACGTTCAACTTCGTGTTTGAAACCCAGATGGAGGCGTTGCAGAACGGCGACCGCTTCTACTATCTGTCGCGTACCGCGGGCCTGAACTTCGGCACTGAGCTTGAGAACAACTCCTTTGCCAAGTTGATCATGCTCAACACCGATGTCACCCACCTGTCGAACACCGTGTTCCTGACACCTACGTTCACCCTCGAAGTGAATCAGGCCAGCCAGTTCACCGGAGAGGGCGTGGATGGCAGGGCCGATCCGACGGGCGGCATCATGATCAACGGCGTGGAAGTCGTGCCGCTGGTGATTCGCGACAACCCCGAGACCGTAGGTCCCGATACCAATTATCTGCAGTACACCGGTGAAGACCATATCGTCATGGGCGGCACCGCCGGCAATGACATCATCATTTCCGGTGAAGGCGATGACACCCTTTACGGCGACGCCGGCAACGACCGCCTCGAAGGCGGTGCGGGGAACGATGCGATACTCGGTGGCGATGGCGATGACATCATCAGCGACGCGTTCGGCGACAACCGTATGGAAGGCAATGCCGGTAACGATGTGATCATCGCCGGCAGCATGCTTGCCGCAGGCAACCTGATCCTGGGTGGCGACGGCCAGGACTTCATCATCACCACCGAAGACATCAGTACCACCTTCGGCGGCCAGGGTGACGACTTCATCCTGGGTGCCAAGACCAACTTGCCACCTACCGGCAACGAAGGTGATGACTGGATCGAGAAGGGCACCCAGGACGGTGCGCCTGGCGATAACTTCTCGCCGCTGCTCAATGACGATGTGATTGGCAACGACATCTTTGTGGGGGGTGGCGGCTTCGACGAAATGATCGGCGAGGGTGGCGACGACATCTTTGTCGGCAGCGATGCCCAGGACAAGATGGACGGCATGTCCGGCTTCGACTGGATCACCTACAAGAACGACAAGGTTGGCGTGACCGCTGACCTGAGACTGGCCGCACTGGCTCAGCCTCACGGCAACACACCAAACCAGAACGCCGGGGTGTTCAATCCGGTCGGCGCCTCGCCAGCCTCGATTCTCGACCGTTTTGCCGAGGTCGAGGGTTTGTCCGGCTCGAGTTTCGGCGATGTGCTCAAAGGCGATGATGTCGATGCAGTCACTATCGTCAACCACGGTGGCGCCACGGGCAGTGCGCTGACCAATGTCGCGTTGATCCGCGGCCTGGATCAGTTCCTGGCCGATGCCGGCCTGCCGGTCACCGGATTTGCCACCGGCAACATCATCCTCGGCGGCGATGGCAGTGACCTGGTCGAGGGCCGCGGCGGCGATGACCTGATCGATGGCGACAAATGGATCAACGTCAGGATTGCCGTATATGACCCTGCCGACGTCAACCATCTCGGTCCTGAAATCGCTAGCTTCGACAGCATGGCCGATATGATCCCGTTCATGCTGGACGGCACCATCAACCCTGGCCAGCTCAAGGCCGTGCGGGAAATCATGCCCGGCGTCTCGACGGGTGGGGCGGCTTTCGACACCGCCATTTACTCCGGAGTCGCACTCGACTACACGGTGACTGTCGACGACCGCGGCACCGCCGATCTGGCGGACGATATCTATACAGTGACCGACAGTGTCGCGGGTCGCGATGGCACCGATACCCTGCTGCATGTCGAACGCCTGCAATTTGCCGATCAGCAGATGGTGCTGGTGGACGGGCTCAATGCCCAACCGACCGGCAGTCCGACGGTCACCGGTGGGGTTGGCGGTGTGATTACGGTGGGCGACACGCTGACTGTCAGTGCGGCGGCGCTGCGCGATGCCGACAACATCGCGGCGGGAAATCCGCTGGGCCTGGTCAATAGCTCCGTGTCCTACTACTGGCAGTTCGAGGCAGTTGCGGGCAGCGGTGTTTTCGAGGACATCATCCTGTTGCCGGCTGGCGACCTGGCGTTCCAGAGTGCCGACGGCACCACGTTCAAGGTATCTCCCGACCTTGCCGGGCTGAATTTGCGGGTCAAGGCGATCTACCAGGATGCTCATGGCACCACTGAAATCGTGTTTTCGGAGCCGACTGGCTTGGTGGCTCCCGGCGCACCGGTGGTACCGACGGCGCCGATCCCGGTAGTCGATGCCACCTCGGGTGGCGCGGGCCTGCACATGGTGCGCTCCGACCTCAACTTCATTCTTGACCAGATCAAGATTGCCGAGGCTGAAGCGTCTGGTCAGGACATCCTCTCGCTGATCCCGAATATTCGCTCGCCTTTGGGCCTGCGTGCGGTCGACGGGTCGAACAACAACCTGTTGAACCTCAACGGCAACAATCACACCGAGTTTGGTGCCGCCGACAACGTCTTTCCGCGCTTGAGCGATCCGGTCTTCAATCCGGCGGAAGGCGGGACGTCGTACACGCAGACCAGCGGTCTGGTGATTGACTCGCAGCCGCGCACCATCAGTAACCTGATCGTCGACCAGACGGCGAACAATGCGGCGGCCTATGCCACGGCTTTCGACCCGGGCTTGAACGGGCATCTCGACTTCGGCGTGGTGGGTCCGCTTAATGACGACGTGCTCAAGGATGGCGTACAGATCGTCAAGAGCCCCGGGCTGGATGGACAGTTCGGTACGCTCGACGACCACGATGTGTTCCTGATCGAGAACACCGCGGCGGACGCGGGATTGTCCGCGCCGTTCAACGCCTGGATGACCTTCTTCGGGCAGTTCTTCGATCATGGCCTGGACCTGGTGACCAAAGGTGGTTCGGGCACCGTCTTCATTCCGCTGCAGCCGGATGATCCGCTCTTTGTCCCAGGCAGTCCGACGAACTTCATGGTCCTGACCCGGGCAACCAACCAGCCAGGGCCGGATGGCGTTCTTGGCACGGCCGACGACATCCATGAGCATACCAACACCACCACGCCGTTCGTGGACCAGAACCAGACCTACAGCTCGCACCCGTCGCATCAGGTGTTCCTGCGCGGTTATGAGCTCAACGCAGCGGGCGAACCGGTCGCCACCGGCAGGTTGATCACTAACCGTGACCTGGGGGCGGATGGTACGTTTGGCACCGCTGACGACGTTGAAATCGGTGGCATGGCAACCTGGAAGGTGGTCAAGGCCCAGGCCCGTGACATTCTTGGCATCAATCTGACTGACGCCGATATCGATAGCGGCCCACTGCTGGCGACTGACGCCTATGGCAACTTCATCAAGGGGGCGAACGGCTTCCCGCAGGTTGTCATTCGGGTCAACAACGGGGCGGATGGCATTGCCGGCACCGCCGATGACGTCACTACGCTTGTCGAAGGCGATCCGGCCAATCCGGTCAGCCTCGTGAACGCGGTACGCACCGGCCATGCCTTCCTCAACGACATCGCCCACAACGCCGTGCCGGTTTCTGCAGGTGGGGTTCTACAGGCGGATGCCGACACCGATGTCGGCAATGCGCAGCCCGTTGACGGGGCCGGCAACAACCTGACCTATGACAACGAACTGCTCGATGCTCACTACATCGCCGGCGACGGTCGGGTCAACGAAAACATCGGCCTGACCGCAGTGCATGCGATCTTCCACTCCGAGCACAACCGCCTGGTCCAGCAGACCAAGGACACCGTGCTCGATTCGGGAGACGTGGCCTTCCTCAACGAGTGGCTGCTCGCTCCGGTGGCTGCGTTGCCAACCACCCAGGCTGAGTTCGATGCATTGCAGTGGAATGGCGAGCGCTTGTTCCAGGCTGCCAAGTTCGGCACCGAGATGCAGTATCAGCACCTGGTGTTCGAGGAGTTTGCGCGGACCATCCAGCCTAACGTCGACCTGTTCTTCGCTCCGACCCAGGTCTATGACGTCGACCTCGATCCGTCGATCGTCGCCGAGTTCGCCCACACCGTGTACCGGTTTGGCCACTCGATGCTGACCGAGACTGTCGATCGCTACGATATCGACTTCAACGTGATAGGTGATCCGGCCAGCGCCAATCCCGATCAGCAACTGGGCTTGATCGCGGCGTTCCTCAACCCGTTGGCGTACGCCGCCAGTGGCGTGTCGCCAGAGGATGCGACCAGTGCGATCGTGCGCGGGGTGACCCGGCAAACCGGTAACGAAATCGACGAGTTCGTCACCGAGGCGCTGCGCAATAACCTGCTCGGCCTGCCGCTCGATCTGCCGGCGATCAACATCGCCCGTGGCCGCGACGCGGGGATTCCTTCACTCAACGCGTTCCGCCGCGACATCTACAGCCAAACCGGTGACACCCAACTCAAGCCGTACAACAGCTGGGTCGACCTGGTGCAGCACCTCAAGCATCCGGAGTCGTTGATCAACTTCATCGCGGCCTATGGTACGCATGACACCATCACGGCGGCGACCACGCTGGAGGGCAAACGTGCTGCAGCGCTGGCGCTGGTCTTTGGTGGTGTAGGGGCGCCGGCTGACCGCCTGGACTTCCTCAACAGCACCGGTGCCTTTGCCAACGTGACGCTGCCTGGCAGGGATGGGATCGCGGGCACTGCCGATGACCTGAGAAATGTCACGGTCACGGGCGTCGATGCCATCGATATGTGGATTGGCGGCCTGGCTGAACAGAAAACTCCGTTCGGCGGCATGCTCGGCACAACCTTCAACTTCGTGTTCGAGAACCAGCTGGAAAAACTGCAGGACGGCGATCGCTTCTACTACCTGGAGCGTACCTCTGGCCTGTCGATGAATGCCGAACTGGAAAGCAACTCGTTCGCCAAGCTGATCATGGCCAACACCTCGGCCACGCACTTGCCGGGCCTGGTGTTCTCCGACCCAGGTTTCTACCTGGAAGTCGACCCGGGCAAGCAATTCAACGAAGGCCTGCTCGCTGCCGATCCGCTCGGCCCGGACGGCGAGCAGGTGGTGTTCCGCGACAACCCGCTGACCGTGGGCCCGGACACCAACTTCATCCGCTACACCGGTGCCGAGCACATCGTATTGGGTGGTACCGACAACGACGACATCCTCATTTCCAGCGAAGGCGATGACACTGTCTGGGGTGATGCCGGCAACGACCGCATCGACGGCGGGGACGGCAACGACCAACTGCGTGGCGGCGATGGCAACGACATCATCACCGACACCGGTGGCGACGATAACATCCAGGGTGGCGACGGCAACGACGTGCTGCACGGAGGCAACGGTGTCAACCTGATCATTGGCGGGTTCGGCAGCGACTTCATCGTGACCGGTGAGGACGCCTCCGAAGCCATTGGTGGCCAGGGCAACGACTTCATCCTGGGCAGCAAGGCCAACGAACAGGACATGGGTAACGAAGGCGACGACTGGATCGAGAAGGGCACCTCGGACGGTGCACCTGGCGACAACTTCGATCCGCTCGGCAACGACCCGGTCATCGGCAACGATGTATTCGTCGGCGGCAACGAGAACGATAAGTTCAACGGCGAAGGCGGTGACGACATCATGGTCGGCAGTCTCGGCATGGGTGACCGCTATATCGGCGGCTCCGGCTATGACTGGGCGACCTTCAAGGACCTCGCCCAGGGCGTGAGCATCGATTACAGCGATCGCTTCTTCGATGTGCCACCGATGCCAGGTTCCGGTGCCTCGGCGCTGGTGCGCTTCGACATCATGGAAGGCCTGTCGGGTTCGACACACGGTGACTTCCTGCGCGGTGACAACGAAGATGCGACGTCGCTGCCTACCGCAGGTGCAACCGGCAGTGTGCTGACCAACATCAACCTGATCGACGGTCTGGCGGGCCTGCTGCCAGTCGGATCGACGTTCTATGCTGGCGGCAACATCATCCTCGGCGGCAGCGGCGGCGACCTCATCGAAGGCCGCGGTGGCGACGACATCATCGATGGCGACAAGTGGCTGAACGTACGCATCAGCGTACGGGCAAACGCTGATGGCACTGGTGCGGAAATCGCCACGTTCAACAGCATGGAACCGTTGGTACCGTTGATGCTCAACGGTACCTACAACCCAGGCCAACTGGTCGTCGTGCGGGAGATTCTGACCGGCGCTGACAGCTTCGACACCGCGGTGTATTCCGGCAATTTCTCGGAGTACGCAATTACCCGCGATGGCGATGCCGTCATCGTGACCGACCTGGTGGCGGGCCGTGACGGCGCCGATCGCCTGACGGGCATCGAGCGCCTGCAGTTCTCCGACCAGGCGCAACCGACACTCGTCGGTACCGCAGTCAACAACGGACCTGTGGGGCGTCTGGCGATCCTCGACGCTACCACCGGTGCGCGTGAGCCAGCGCCTGTCGCCGGCCAACTGCTGCGCGTCAGCAGCCAGTCGGTCCACGACCTGGACAGCGTGAGTGCGACCAATCCGACCGGCGCAATTACCGGTGCGGTGTCTTACTACTGGCAGGTCGAAACCGTTGCCGGTTCGGGCATCTATGAAGACATCACCTTTATCGCCGCCGGCGAGGTATCGCGGGCGACGGGCGCCACCTACCGGGTGGCGGATGATGTCGCCGGTTCGAACATTCGTGTTCGGGCGGTGTACCAGGATGGCAATGGTACGCTGGAGATCGTCGACTCGTCGGCGAACAACCTGCCGACCGCAGGGCCGACGATCCTCGGGCTTGTGGCGCAGAACCAGGTGTTGACCGCCGACCCGTCGACCATCATCGATGTCGATGGCCTGACCAATCCGCAGTTCACCTTCCAGTGGCAGGAGACCAACGGGGTCACTTTCGTTGACATCCCCGGAGCCACCGGCAGCACGTTCACGCTTGGCCAGGCTCAGGTCGGCGATCAGGTGCGCGTGGTAGTCAGTTTCGTGGATAACTTCGGCGTGGCCGAAAGCATCGCGTCTGACGCCACGGCTCCGGTGGCCAATGTCAACGATGCACCGACAGGTGCGTTGCTGATCAACAATACGACACCGACTCAAGGGCTGGCCCTGACCGCGCTGACGGCCGGGATTGTCGATCCGGACGGGGTGGGCACATTCAGCTATCAATGGCAGCAAGGTACCGGGACTACCTTCACCAATATCGCCGGTGCGACCAACGTGAACTTCACCCCTGGGGCGGCGCAGGTCAACCAGCAAATCCGGGTGATCGCGCGCTACACCGATGGCTTCGGCACACTGGAGTCGGTGACCTCTGCGGCGACGGCGCTGGTCCTGCTGCAGGGTGCGGTGCAAACGGGCGACGCCCTGGCGAACACCCTTGTCGGTGGCGCAGGTAGTGATGTGCTGTTTGGCCTGGGCGGGAACGATACGCTCATTGGCCTCAATGGTGTCGACCAGTTGTTTGGCGGCGTCGGCGACGACAATCTCAGCGGTGGGAACGGCGACGACTTCCTCAATGGCGAGGATGGCAACGACTTCCTCAATGGCGGTGCGGGTAATGACCAGATGCTGGGTGGAGCCGGCAACGACACCTACCGCGTCGAAAATGCCGGGGACGTGCTGATCGAGTTGGCGGGTGAGGGGGCCGACTCCGTACAGACCACGCTCAACAGCTTCACGCTGGGCGCCAACATGGAGCATCTGCTCTACCTCGGAGTCGCCAACTTCACCGGCAACGGCAATGCGCTGAACAACGTAATCACCGGCGGGACGGGTAATGACACCCTCAACGGCGGCGACGGCAACGACACCTTGATGGGGGGTGCCGGCAACGACGTCCTCACCGGCGGTGCGGGTAATGATGCAATGGTCGGCGGAGCCGGCAACGATACCTTCCGCGTCGATTCAGCCGGGGACCTGGTGACCGAGGCGGCGGGTGAGGGTTCCGATTCCGTGCAGACGACGCTCACCAGCTACACATTGGGCGCCAATGTCGAGAACCTGCTCTACACCGGCACCGGCAACTTCACCGGCAACGGCAACGCGTTGAACAACGTCATCACCGGCGGGGTGGGTAATGACACTATCAACGGCGATGGTGGTAACGACACCTTGCTCGGTGGAGCCGGCAACGATGTCATCACTGGCGGTACGGGCAATGACCGGATGGTCGGCGCAGTCGGCAACGATACCTTCCGCGTCGATTCGGCCGGGGACCTGGTGGTCGAGACGGCGGGTGAAGGTACCGATTCCGTACAAACGACGCTCAACAGCTACACGCTGGGTGCCAATGTCGAGCACATGCTCTTCAACGGAGTCGGCAACTTCACCGGTACCGGCAACGCGTTGAACAACATCATCACCGCCGGGGCGGGTAATGACACCCTCAACGGTGGTGGCGGCAACGACACATTGCTCGGTGGCGTCGGCAACGACGTCCTCAATGGCGATGCGGGCGCTGACCGGATGGAAGGCGGAGTCGGCAATGACACCTACCGCGTCGATTCTGCCGCGGACGGGGTCATCGAGTTGGCGGGTAACGGTGAGGACTCGATACAGACGTCGCTGACCAGCTACACGCTGGGTGCCGATGCCGAGCATCTGCTCTTCACCGGGGTCGGCAACTTCGTCGGTACCGGCAACGCGTCGAACAACGTCATGACCGGTGGGGTGGGTAACGACACCCTCAACGGCGCGGGCGGCAACGACACATTGCTCGGCGGCGCCGGCAACGACCTCCTCGATGGCGGTGCCGGCAACGACAGTGTTGCTGGCGGTGCCGGCAACGACACGATGAATGCCGCCAGTGGCGACGATATCTTCGTGTTCGCGGCGGGCTTCGGTAACGACCGGATCCTCGGCTTCGATACCGATGCGGCGGGAGGTCAGGATCTGCTCAATATCGTCGGGCTCAACATCACGGCAGCGACGTTCAACAGCAGTGTCAATATGGTCGATCTCGGTGCGGATACGTTGCTCAACTTCGGCGCTGGCTCAATCACCCTGGTAGGTGTTGGCGACCCGAACACCGTGTCGGCCACAGACTTCATCCTGGCTTCATGATGTTCTGACAGGCACTGTCGCAAGGAGCGCAGACCACGGAAGGGAGGGCAATGGATGCCCTCCCTTTCTTTTTCCCGAGGGGGGATTTCTGTTCGTCGATGCCGTTGGGTATCGGAGCGCCAGCAGTGTAATGACGCTCAAAAAAGCAGGCTGGAACCGAGCTGCGAAATCAAAAAGCAATGGAAAAAGGAAACCCGGTCTTGAACACTTCAGCGTTCTGCGTCTTGAGCGGCCTATTGGTTTCGCTCGCGGTTTCTGCCACCGGGGTTACTTCGGTCTTCGATCTGGACTTCACCAGGTCGGCCATGGAAACGCTGAAAAAACTGGATATCAACGACGCGCTCATTGTCTCGGTCTCAAGTCCTTCTGCATTTACCTTCTGCCGAAAAGGATCGTCAACGCTCTGGAAGTATCAGGTGTTGGATCTGGAGCAACTGGCGGCGATCCAGATCGACCAAAAGCGCACTTCAACGGACTATCAACGAATTAGCGTTGCGCAACTCAATAGTGTCGCTTGCGAGCTGGACCACCTCGCAGCATTGGGTCAACCGGCTATAAGGCGTGGATTTGCCCTGGGCCTGATCACCTTGTTTCTGTTGGTCGGCCTCAGATACACCTACCAGGTCATCAAGCATTGCTATTGTGCTCAGAGCGGATTTTCGAAGCCAGGCATGCAGCGATTCAACGAATCCCGGTTACCGCAAAATTCAACGGTCCTGGCGTTGGCCGCATGGGGTATAGCTGCAGTGACGGCGTTTGTTTACTTCGGGTTTTGAATATTTCCACAGATAGCGGATATGCCGTATCGCATTAGCGACCAGAACGTCCATTCGCTGACGGTGTGACTGCTCATTTCGATCATTAAGTTGTCATTTTCAGTCATTGAGCGGCAGCAGCGCGACTCTTAGTCTGTCGAACATGACTGATGGGGGCCGTAGAGCTCCCGCACTTTCCGTGATCGCTCGATGTGGAGTTACCGATGACCGCCGCTCAATACCCGCACCTGTTGGCTCCGCTGGACCTGGGTTTCACCACGCTGCGCAATCGCACCCTGATGGGGTCGATGCACACTGGCCTTGAAGAGAAACCGGGTGGGTTCGAGCGCATGGCCGCCTACTTCGCCGAGCGTGCCCGTGGCGGTGTCGGCCTGATGGTCACTGGCGGTATCGGTCCGAACGACGAAGGTGGCGTGTATTCCGGCGCGGCCAAGCTGACCACTGAAGAAGAGGCGCTGAAACACCGCATCGTCACCCGTGCCGTGCACGATGCAGGCGGCAAGATCTGCATGCAGATCCTCCACGCCGGTCGTTATGCCTACAGCCCGAAACAGGTCGCGCCAAGTGCGATTCAGGCGCCGATCAACCCGTTCAAGCCCAAGGAACTGGACGAGGAAGGCATCGAAAAGCAGATCAGCGATTTCGTCACCTGCTCGGTCCTGGCACAAACCGCCGAGTACGACGGCGTGGAAATCATGGGCTCCGAAGGCTATTTCATTAACCAGTTCCTCGCCGCCCACACCAACCACCGGACCGATCGCTGGGGTGGCAGCTATGAAAACCGCATGCGCCTGCCGGTGGAAATCGTCCGTCGCGTACGTGAGGCGGTTGGTCCGAACTTCATCATCATTTTCCGCCTGTCGATGCTCGACCTGGTCGAAGGCGGCAGCACCTGGGACGAAATCGTTCAACTGGCCAAGGCCATCGAGCAAGCCGGTGCGACCCTCATCAACACCGGTATCGGCTGGCACGAAGCGCGGATTCCGACCATCGCCACCAAAGTACCGCGTGCGGCGTTCAGCAAGGTCACGGCCAAACTGCGTGGTTCGGTCAATATTCCGCTGATCACCACCAACCGTATCAACACGCCGGAAGTGGCCGAGCAGATTCTCGCCGAGGGCGATGCCGACATGGTGTCCATGGCGCGGCCGTTCCTCGCCGACCCGGATTTCGTCAACAAGGCTGCTGCTGGACGCGCCGATGAAATCAACACCTGCATCGGTTGCAACCAGGCCTGCCTCGATCACACCTTTGGCGGCAAGCTGACCAGTTGCCTGGTCAACCCGCGTGCCTGCCATGAAACCGAACTCAATTACCTGCCCGTGCAGCAGTTGAAGAAAATCGCCGTGGTCGGTGCCGGGCCTGCCGGTTTGTCCGCCGCGACCGTGGCCGCCGAGCGTGGTCATCAGGTGACGCTGTTCGATTCGGCCAGCGAAATCGGCGGTCAGTTCAACATCGCCAAGCGGGTGCCGGGCAAGGAAGAGTTCTACGAAACCATTCGCTACTTCAGCCGCAAGCTGCAGACCACCCATGTCGAGGTGTGCCTGAACACCCGCGTCGATGTGGCCGCCTTGGTCGAGGGCGGCTACGACGAGATCATTCTGGCCACCGGCATTGCGCCGCGCGTGCCGGCCATTGCGGGGGTGGAGCACGCCAAGGTGCTGAGCTACCTGGATGTGCTCCTGGAGCGCAAGCCGGTCGGCCAGCGTGTCGCGGTGATCGGTGCCGGTGGTATCGGTTTCGACGTCTCCGAGTTCCTTGTGCATGAAGGTGTCGCGACCAGTCAGGATCGTGCTGCGTTCTGGAAAGAATGGGGCATCGATAGCCACCTTGAAGCACGCGGTGGTGTCGCCGGTATCAAGGCCACGCCCCACGCGCCGGCTCGCGAGGTGTTCCTGCTGCAACGCAAGAAGTCCAAGGTCGGCGACGGCCTGGGCAAGACCACCGGCTGGATTCATCGCACTGGCCTGAAGAACAAGCAGGTACAGATGCTCAACAGCGTTGAGTACCTGAAGATCGATGACGAAGGCCTGCACATCCGCATCGGCGAAACCGGCGAACCGCAGGTGCTGCCTGTGGACAACATCGTGATTTGCGCCGGGCAGGATCCGCTGCGTGAGTTGCATGACGGCCTGGTGGCGGCGGGGCAGAGCGTACACCTGATCGGTGGCGCGGATGTCGCGGCTGAGCTGGATGCCAAGCGGGCGATCAATCAGGGATCGCGGTTGGCGGCAGAGCTTTAACAGGCAGGTCTGTCAGCTGTTAAGATGCCGGCTCTTCATACAGAGCCGGCATTGATGCTCCTCCCGCCTAAAACCTGGCTGCCCCAGGCTTCGCTCGAACATCTTCACCTCGACTGGCTCTCCACCGCCGGCATCGAAGTCGCGATCCTGCGCCTGGACCAGATCGACCCGCTGATCAGTGGCAACAAATGGTTCAAGCTCATCGAACACCTGAAGAGCGCCGACCGCGTTGGTGCCGAAGGCATCATCAGCCTGGGTGGAGCGCACTCCAATCACCTCCACGCGTTGGCGGCGGCGGGCAAGCGTTTAGGTTTTTCCACTGTCGGCCTGTTGCGCGGGCACCCTCAGCAAACCCCGACGGTCAACGACTTGCAGGCGTACGGCATGCAGTTGCACTGGCTGGGTTACGCAGGCTATCGAACGCGGCATGAAGCGGATTTCTGGCAACCCTGGCAAACCCGATATCCGACGTTGTATCCGGTGCCTGAAGGGGGAGGTGGTTTGCTTGGCGCTCTGGGTTGCATGCAACTGCGGGCCAGCGTTTGCGCGCAACTGGAGGGCTTGGGCTGGAACGACTACGACGGCTGGTGGCTGGCCTGCGGAACCGGCACGACCCTGGCCGGCCTGGTATTGGCCGAGGCGGGGGAGCATCCGGTGTACGGTGCCCTGGCGGTGCCCGGCGATCATGGGGTAGCGCAGCAGGTCGAGAGAATCGTGCAGGAGGCGGCTGTGTTCGATGCGGCGTATGAGCTGCTCGAGGCTTGTCGCGGCGGCTTCGCCAAGGTCGATCCGCTGTTGCTCGATTTCATCGAACAGACCGAGCAGGCCAGCGGCATTTCCCTGGAGCCGCTGTACACCGGCAAGGCACTCATGGCCCTCAGGCAACAAGTCGAAGCGGGAAAGTTCGCCCGTGGCACACGGCTGATCTTCGTTCACACCGGCGGCTTGCAGGGGCGGCGGGGATTGAGTTCAGAAAACTGAGCGGTGCTGCGATCCAGTGTGGGAGCGGGCTTGCTCGCGAAGGCGGACTATCAGTCGATTTTGTATTGCCTGACACACTGCCTTCGCGAGCAAGCCCGCTCCCACATCGGAATTCATTGGCCTCAAGTGTCGCGGTTTACCCGCTTGGGCGTCATTCGCAGCAAGGTGTTATCGCCTACCACGTAATGGTGATACAGCGCGGCCGCGGCATGCAGGCCGATCAGCCAATAGCCGATAGTGCCGCCGAGCTCGTGCCAACCCTGGAGTTGTTTGCCCAGCTCCTTGTTTTCCGCTATTGGCATCGGCAGGTCGAAACCGTAGAACATCACCTGATTGCCTTTGGCGCTGGTGACCAGCCACCCGAGAATGGGTGTTGCGATCATGAAAATGTACAGCGCCCAGTGCATCAGCCTGGCCAGCGACGTTTGCCATCGCGGAGAGGCCGGATAGACCTCAGGCGCCGGGCCGAGACTGCGTGCGAACAAGCGCAGCCAGACCAGAACGAACACGGTCAGGCCGAGCATGAAGTGGGATTCGACGATCAGCGTGCGCCCGCCACTGCCCTTGGGAAACATCCCGCGAAACTCGATACAGGCGTAAACCAGTGCCAGCAGGACCAGCATCAACCAATGCAGCGCTATCGATACGGTGCTATAGCGCGAGGCAGAGTTCTTCCACGGCATTCGGTGTTCCTCAGAGATCCGGTTTAAAGCCACCGCTCTTGGTCGACGGTGTGCGTTAACTGTAATCCTGTTTCGCCGGGTTTGCTTGTGGTGATTGGTCGCGGATGCATTGAGCCCTGTAGGAGCGGGTGCCCGCTTGCGGCATGCTCGCGATGGAGGCTCAGGCACTGTGGGGCATCAGATTCCCCGCGTTATCGTTGGCGACCATCGCGAGCATGCTCGCTCCTACAGGGGGGCGTTGCGTTTTCAGCTCGATTGCGGCATTTCGCCGTTGGTCAGGCGCTTGTTGATGTCGGCGATCACTTCCGGCAGATCGGTGATGGTGTCGATCATGTAGTGCGGGCGCGAATCTTTGAACATTGCGTGGATGCGCTTGCGCTCGCTGTCCAGTTGTACGCTGTCCAGAGCACGATAACCCTCGTAGTCCAGGCCCAGGGCGTTGCCCGAGCAGATCAGCGCAACGGTCCACATGCCGGCGCGGCGACCTTCGAGAATGCCCGGTACGGTATCGTCGATCTTCACGCAGGCGGCGACATCGTCGATGCCCAACGCGATGACGTTGGCCAGTGCCTGGGCAGGCCATGGACGACCATTCGGCACTTCGTCAGTGGCGACCACGTGATCGGCCACGTAACCGTTGGTGGCGGCCAGTTCGACCACCTTGTCCATGACCTGTTTCGGGTAACCGGAGCAGGAGCCGATCTTGATGTCTTGCCGGCGCAAGTGGGCGATGGTCTCCAGTGCCCCCGGAATCAGCGCGGAGTGTTCGGCGATTTTTTCGATCTGCAGCGGCATGAAGCGCTGGTAGATGGCGGTCACGTCATCGTCGGTCGGCGTGCGGCCGAACACTTTGCGATAACGCTCGGCAACTTCCGGCAGATCGCACAGGGTGCGAATGTGGTCCCACTTGCCCATGCCCATCGGGCCACGGGCTTCTTCGATGGACACCTGTACGTCGAACTCGGCGAAGGCCTCGACGAAAATCTGCGTCGGGGCAAAGGAGCCGAAGTCGACCACGGTGCCAGCCCAGTCGAGGATGGCGGCTTGCAGTCTGGTTGGGTTGGAGTAGTTCATGGCGTTTGGGTTCCTGTGATATCGATCTGTTCGGAAATTCAGCTTTTCTGTAGGAGCGAGCCTGCTCGCGATAGCGGTCTTTCATTCGGCATGTGTGTCGACTGACTTGGCCTCATCGCGAGCAGGCTCGCTCCTACAGGGGGAATGGGGTGTGGTTTAGATTTCCAGCACTTCCATCTCGCGCAACACTTCGCCAATGGCCGCCACGGCCTCGCGCATTTCGGCCGGTCGCACGTGACCGATGCAGCCGACACGGAAGGTTTCGACCTGGGTCAGTTTGCCGGGGTAGAGGATGTAGCCCTTGGCCTTGACCCGCTCGTAGAACTCCTTGAACTGGTAGCGCGGATCTTTCGGGGCGTGAAAGGTGGCGATGATCGGCGCCTGAATGGCCGCTGGCAGGAAGCTGCGCAGCCCCAGCTTGCCCATCTCTTCCATCAATGCCTGGCAGTTGGCGGCGTAGCGTTCGTGCCGCGCCGGCAAGCCACCTTCTTCGTTGTATTGCAGCAGGGCCTCGTGCAACGCGGCGACCACATGGGTCGGCGGGGTGAAGCGCCACTGGCCGGTCTTGGTCATGTAGGCGTGCTGGTCCTGCAGGTCCATGGCCAGCGAGTGGGAATTACCGGCGGCGCTGGCCAGCGATTCTTTGCGGGCGAAGACAAAGCCCATGCCCGGCACACCTTCCAGGCATTTGCCCGATGCAGCGATCAGGGCGTCGAACGGCACTTGTTGTGCGTCCACTGGCAGGGCCCCGAAGGAGCTCATGGCGTCGATGATCAACCGCTTGCCGTGTTGCGCAACGACATGGGCAATCTCTGGCAGTGGATTGAGGATGCCGGTGCTGGTTTCACAATGGATCAGGGCGACGTGGGTGATGCCGGTGTCGGCGCGCAGCAGGCGGTCGACGTCGGCGGCGGTGGTCGGCTCGTCTTCGGCGGTTTCGAAAGTGCTGAAGGAGCGGCCGAGCACTTCGCAGATTTTCGCCAGTCGCTTGCCATAGGCACCGTTGATCAGCACCAGAACCTTGCCAGCGCGAGGTACCAGCGTGCCGATCGCGGCCTCGACCGCGAAGGTGCCGCTGCCCTGCAGGGGTACGCAGTGGTGGGTGGCGGCGCCGTTGATGATCGTCAGCAGTTGCTCGCAGAGGCTGGCGGTCAGTTGATTGAAACGGTCATCCCATGACCCCCAGTCGACCATCATCGCCTGGCGGGTGCGGGCCGAAGTGGTCAATGGGCCGGGGGTGAGCAGGATAGGCTCGGCAGTACTCATTCTCGTGTCCTCGCAATCGATGGGATGAAGCTACGGGGCTTAAATTGCAATTTGCCGTGTTATCAATCAAATTGTTTGTTGTTATGCCAACCATCAGTGAGAGTTATTCATGAACCTGTTTCAGCTGCGCGCCTTCGATGCCGTGGCCCGGGAGGGCAGTTTTACCCGGGCGGCGGCGCGGCTGTTCATCAGCCAGCCGGCGGTTACCGGGCACATCAAGGCCCTGGAGGAGCACTACCAGATCACCTTGCTGCGCCGCACCGCCCGACGGGTGGAGTTGACGGAGGAGGGCACCAAACTGGCGGCCATCACCCGGGCGATGTTCGGCCTGGCCGAGGAGGCGCAGGTGATGCTTGAGGCCAACCGGCAATTGCTGACCGGGCGTCTGGAGGTGGCGGCGGACGGTCCGCACATGGTCATGCCGATGCTTGCCAGGCTGCGTGCGCGCTATCCCGGGATCACGGTGAACCTGCGCCTGGGCAACGCCCAGGAAACCCTGGCGGCGCTATTGTCCGAACATGCCGATGTGGCGGTGCTGACCGAGGTCGAGCCACGCAAGGGCTTGCATCTGCAGGCGCTGAACGAGTCGCGGATATGCGCTCTGGTACCCGAAGGCCATCCTTGGGTGCGGGAGACCAAAGGCGTGCAGCTCAAGGCGCTGGATCAGGTGATCATGGTGCTGCGCGAACCGAGTTCGATTACCCGGCGCACCTTCGATGAGGCTTGCGCCCAGGCCAGGGTCAATCCACGGGTGTTGCTGGAACTGGACAGTCGCGAAGCGGTGACCGAAGCGGTGGCCGCCGAACTGGGAGTAGGGGTAGTGTCTTCGGTGGAGGTCAGCCACGACCCGCGGGTGGTGGCGGTGCCGATCATTGGCGAAGGGTTGGTGAACCGGCACATGATCGGGTGCGTGGAGCGGAGACGGGATTTACGCTTGATTCAGGCGTTTTTAGGGCTGGCACCTGTCAGGTAGACCGGGTCGCCTGCATCGCCTGTTTTGTGCACGACGCAAATTTACTGTAGGAGCGGGTGCCCGCTTGCGGCACGCTCGCGATGGTGGCACAGGCACCGCGGGGCGTCAGGCAGCCAGTGTCATCGTTAACGATCATCGCGAGCAGGCTCGCTCCTACAGGGCACAGATCCACCGTAGGAGCGAGCCTGCTCGCGAAGGCGTCAGACCTGCTTAAACAAGACTCTCGCGCACCATCTCCAGAAAAGTCGCCACCAGCCGCCGCGAACTCTGTTCGCGCAAGCACACCAGGGTTTCAGTCAGCCTGCGTTTGCAATCGGTAATCGGCAGTGCGCAAACCCGGGAGTCCGCACCAAACTCGGCTGCCGAGACCACACCCACACCAATCCCCACCACCACGGCCTCACGCGCTGCCTCGCGACCTTCAACCTGAATCGCCGGGCGGATGCGAAACCCGGCACCGGTCATTTCCTCTTCCAGGGTCTGCCTTGTCACCGAACCGATTTCCCGCAACACCAGTGGCGTGTCGTCGAGGTCCGCGAGGGTGATGGATTCGCGGTCGGCCCACGGGTGATTGCGCGACACGAATGCGACCATCGGGTCGTTGCGCAGGGGCAGGGAGATCAGGCGTTCATCGCTGACGTCACGGCCCAGCAGCGCCAGGTCGGCCTGATAGTTGAACAGTCGAAACAGCGACTCGTCGGTGTTGCCGGTTTCGATCTTCACACTGATGCCAGGATAGCGTTCACAGAAGCGGGCAATCTGCGGCAGCACGTGCACCGGCGCATCCACCGCCAGAATCAGGCTGCCGGTCTGCAAGGCCTGGGAGTCCTGTAGCAGCTCCTGGGCTTCTGCCTCAATCACAAATAGCCGCTGGGTGACGCTCAGCAGACGTTCGCCCAGATCGGTCAGGCGCACCGAGCGTTTGTTGCGGTGAAACAGCAGAACGCCATAGCGCTCTTCGAGTTTGCGCACCTGGTCGGAAATCGCCGGTTGCGTCAGAAAAAGTCGCTCGGAGGCTTTGGTAAAACTTCCATGCACAGCGACAGCGTGGAAGGCTTTGAGCTGGGCGTGGGAAACCGACATGGGGATCTCCAGTAACAATCTGGGCTTATTTTGGAAATACGATAAATCGATTTCACTTATCGATCAGTAATTGTTTTCATCCACCTCAGCCTCGGTGACTGATCAGTCGAACAGCAGCGGGTGCCATGAGCCTGTGCGTGCAACGACAGGTCTCATCTGACCGGAATCACCTCAGGGACAATGTGATTTCACAGTGCTCAACAATAAAAACACAGGCGTTTTCTTCCAATTCTGCCGGCACACTCACACCCTGAGGTCAGAACCGCAATGAACAGGCACATCGGCACCCTCAAGCGTTGGCGCGTGCAGATCTTCGCGATCACCTGGCTCGCCTACGCCGCGTTCTACTCCACCCGCAAAGCGTTCTCGGTCGCCAAACTCGGCATTGGCGAAGACCCGACCTTCATGCTCGACAAAATGGCCATGGCCAACCTCGACGCCATCTACCTGACGGCCTACGCCGTCGGCCAATTCACCTGGGGCATCGTCGCCGACCGCTTCGGCCCGCGCGTTGTCGTGCTGGGCGGGTTGCTGATTTCCGCTGGCGCGGCGCTGGTGATGGGCAGCTTTGCAACGTTACCGATTTTCGCTGCCTGCATGCTGATACAAGGCCTGGCGCAGTCCACCGGTTGGTCGGGACTGTGCAAGAACCTCGGCAGTTTCTTTCCCTCAGGGCAGCGCGGGCGGGTATTGGGCCTGTGGAGTTCCTGCTACGCCTTCGGTGGTCTGGTAGCGTCGCCGTTTGCCGGTTGGTGGGCGTACACGCTCATCGGCAGCTGGCATGCGGCGTTCTTTTCCAGTGCGGCGGTGGTTGGGCTGGTCGCCGTGCTGTTTTTTATTTTCCAACGCAACAAACCGGAGGACGTCGGTTTGCCGGCGGTGGAGCCGGAACCTGGGCCGACCGGCGAACACGCTGACGCACAAAGCAAAATCGGCATGTGGCAGCCGTTGAAGGACATTCTGCGCAACCGCACCGTGCTGGTGTTGGGACTGGCGTACTTCATGCTCAAGCCGGCGCGCTACGCGATTCTGCTGTGGGGACCGGTGATCGTCTTCGAACAGATGCCTTCGGTGGGCAAGGTCGGTGCGGCGATCATACCGACCGCGTTTGAACTGGCCGGATTGCTCGGGCCGATCCTGATTGGCCTGGCCTCGGACAAACTGTTCGGCGCCCGGCGCATGCCGGCTTGTGTGATCAGCCTGGTGGCGCTAACGGTATCCCTGGCGTTTTTCATGGGCGCCCTGCATACCGGTAGCGTGCTGCTGGTGGTAGCGCTGCTGTTTGTCATGGGCCTGACCCTCTATGGACCGGACTCGATGATCAGCGGCGCAGCGGCCATCGACTTCGGCACCGCCAGGGCCGGCGCCACGGCTGCCGGTTTCGTCAACGGCTGCGGCTCGGTCGGAGCGATTCTCGGCGGCCTGCTACCGGGTTATTTCGACACCGTCTCCGTGTTCATTGTCTTCGCCGGTTGTGCCATGTTTTCGGCGCTGGTGCTGATCCCGCATTGGAACAGCCGTCCCGGTGGCCTGAAAACCCGCTACCCCTTCGTGCCGAATCGGGCGCTGAACATCAAACCCCTGCGCAGCTGAATCCTGTCCCGCGTTGCCTGCAGCGGCTGCAACCCTGGGCAACGCCACCCGCTGACTACGGCTGAGCGTCAGGGCGCAAGTTCCGAGCGGGTGAGCAGCCAGTCGAACAGCAGGCGGGTATTGCCCTGGGGCTCTCGCGGGTGAGGGCGATGGGGTTTTGGCCGGGGGGCCAGAGTCGTACAAAGCACCGGACGATCCGGGTCACTGTCGAGGAAAATCACCAGTACCTCACTGCCGGCCACGGGCAAGCGGGACGGGTCTATCCAGTCCTCGGCGGTGGTCAGCGCCAGCGGTAGCCACAGGCTGTCGGATCCCTCTGCGGCCGAAGGTGTGGCGGGCCAGAGGTTCACCTGAACCCTGCCATCCTCGTCCACCTTCGCCGGTTGCCCTGCCGGTCCGCACACTCGGCCGGGCTGATACCCGGGGATACTCGGCCTGGGTTGTTTCAGCGCTGGCCTGAACACCGTCGACCAAGGGATGGCGCTGAATTCATTGTGGTAACCGGGGGGCATGTCAGGTGTGTCATCGAGCAGAATGGATGGGTGATGGCCCTGATGGCGAATTTCGGTAACCAGCCATTGATCATTGAAATTCGCCAGCGGATGTTCAGCCACCTGCACGATCCGCCCGCATCGTAGGGCGCCGTGATTGCTTTGACCGTGGATTTGCAGGTGCCGACAACGCAGGCGTTCCAATTGTCGCCGGCCGAGTTGGTCGCGATGCTGCTGTTCCCGAGCGGGAGCCTGTCTCGCCATGGTGAACGAGTGATTGGCTGCGCCGTCGTCGTCGCCGATGCCCGCTGCACCAGGATTCCTCGCGCCTGGGCGCACGGTGGGGAGCGAAGGGTCATGGCGCTGGAACAGCTCGCTGATGACTGGCTCCTGGTGTTCGCCGAGGGCGCCGCTGCTCGTCGACATGAGCAGTGGTTCCTGGGGAAAACTCAGGCTGTCATCGGCCAGCACCAGCACGTGGCCGTCACGTTGGTGCTCGAAGTGGTAGTGGATGCCTTCTTCCTCGCACAGCCGTTGCAGCAACGCCAGGTCGGTTTCATCGTACTGAATGCAAAAAGGTCGCAGGGGGTAGTGCCCGGTTGTCAATTCAATGCGATAGCTGCTGACGGGCAATCGATGTTCCTCGAACAATTGGCGCAGGATCATGGGCACGCTGGCACGCTGGAGCACTCGTCGGCGTCGTTGCTGTTCCAGCGCCTGGAGACGGGGCACCAGCCCCAGTTTGTAAGCCACCCTGTGCGCGCTTCGATGTTCACAGCCGGCGCTGTCCAGCACGCCATGAATGCCCTGGTCATGGCCAATTTCGAGGAACGCCGGTTGGTGCAGCAGTCGTTCGAGATTGAGGGCCGGCGCCAGCCCGATGACCTCTATGTCGAATCGATAGGGCTGGTTGAGTGCTTCATGACCGCTGAACCGGACCACCTGGAAACTCAGGTCGTCATCGAGAAGCGTCAGGGTAGCGGGACTTTCCTTATCGTTGTGCATCGAACACGTTTCTGCCGTGGAATAGGGTGCAAAGCGTACGAAACCCCAGTGCATTGCGGGCATGCTAAAGCGACATTTCCGAATCGCCCTACAACCGCTGGTGAAGATGTCGATGCAAGTCGGGAATTTTTGGTCGATTGCCAACTTTAGGCCGTATAAACTTGCGCAATGCGTCGGCCAATAGATGTCTCGGCGCCACAGATGCCACAGACAAGAGAGTGAGAAATGGGCGCACAGTGGAAGGTTAAACACAAAGAAGCGGCAGCCAATGCCAAGGGCAAGATCTTCGGCAAACTGGTGAAGGAAATCACCATCGCTGCGCGCAACGGCGCTGATGTTGCCACCAACGCGCATTTGCGCCTGGTGGTCGAGCAGGCCAAGAAAGCTTCGATGCCCAAGGAAACACTGGATCGCGCCATCAAGAAGGGTGCGGGTCTGCTGGGCGAGACCGTGCAATACCATCGCGTGACCTATGAAGGCTTCGCACCGCATCAGGTGCCGTTGATCGTTGAATGCGTGACGGACAACATCAACCGCACCGTCGCCGAGATCCGCGTGGCGTTCCGCAAGGGCCAACTGGGCGCTTCCGGTTCCGTGGCCTGGGACTTCAACCATGTCGGCATGATCGAAGCGTCGCCGGACACCCCGGACGCCGATCCGGAAATGGCCGCCATCGAAGCCGGTGCACAGGATTTCGAGCCGGGTGAAGAGGGCGCAACCCTGTTCCTGACCGATCCGACCGACCTCGACGCCGTACAGAAGGCCCTGCCCGAACAAGGCTTCACCGTGCTGTCGGCCAAGCTGGGCTACCAGCCGAAGAACCCGGTCAGCGGTCTGAGTGACGAACAGATGGCGGAAGTCGAAGCGTTCCTCGAAGGCCTCGATAACCACGATGACGTGCAGGAAATGTTTGTCGGCTTGGCGGGTTGATCGTACTGGCTTTGAGCTGACTTGTGGCGAGGGGGGCTTGCCCCCGTTCGGTTGCGAAGCAGCCGTCGCTTTTCGGACGGCTTCGCCGTCCAACGGGGGCAAGCCCCCTCGCCACAGGTTCTGTATTTAGCTCTTGAGGTCAGCCAACTCCTGAACGATCTCGCCAAACCCAGGCCGCTCCAGCACCTGCGGCTGACAGCAACGCTGCTCCAGATCCTCCAGCACCCCACGCAGCTCATCGCTCAACCCTGAGTCGATTCGCGCCAGCAATTCCCCCAGCAACACCCCGAATGCTCGTACCTCGATCCGCTGCAAGGCACGGCTTTCCTGGCTGTCGGACAAGGCGTGGAACGACGCCGCGCCAAAGTCCCCCAGCAAGCAATCACCCTGTTCATTCCACAGAATATTGTGTCCATAGAGGTCGCCGTGGGTGATGCCATGGCCGTGCAGATGCTCGGCCACCGAGGCGATGCCCGCGGCAATGCGTAGCGCCACCGCTGCATTGAAGCGCAAGTCGTCGGGGTAAATGTCGCGGCTGCATGACGCCAGGCTGGGCAGCGCGGCGAGGTTGCGGTAGCTCGGTGCTATCAGTTGCATCACCAGCCCGGCCGTTTGTTGCGGGTGATCGACAATCCGCCCTTCGACGCGGATCAGGTTCGGGTGCAGCCCGGCGGTGATGCAGGCGTTCATCTCGTGCAGTGGCGAACCGTCGCTGGTCATTTCGCCCTTGTAGAGCTTCACCGCAACGGTCATGGCTGGCTTATCGACCGCTTGCCAGACGGCCTGATGTATCACCCCGGACGCACCTTCGCCGAGTTTTTTCTCCAGGCGCAGTGCTGACCAGTCAATGCGCGGTGTGGCGTCCAGGGCCGTGGCATCGGCTTCGGATTCCAGCGGGTTACCGGCGTACGCCAACCAGGTCAGGCTCGGCAGTTCAAGCAGCCATTGTGGCAGATCGGTCAATTGGTTGGCGGCGATGCGGATCAGCTCCAGCCGATGGCACTGGCGCAACGACTCCGGCAGCGTTTGCAAGCGGTTGCCGGCGAGCATGAGCTTTTGCAGGAACGGGCGCTCTCCCAGTTCGTCCGGCAAGACTTCGATGTTGTTGTCGGTCAGGATCAGCCAGCGCAGCAGCGGTGGTAGCGCCGCGGCGGGCACGTGGGCGATGCGGTTGGCCTTGAAGCCGATCATCGTCAGTGCGGCGCATTGGCCCAGGCAGGCCGGCAACTCGGTGAAGCGGTTATCGGAACAGAACAGTACACGCAAACGAGTCAGGCGATGCAAGTCCTCGGGCAGGGCGCTCAAGGCATTGCCGCTGAGGTTGAGCACTTCCAGCGAGTCCGCCAGATCGAAAATCTCTCGGGGGAAATCGGTAAGGCCGTCGACCAGGTCCAGCCGTGTGATGCCTGACAACTCGCCGGCACGCAATTGAGCAAGGGTATGCATGAACAGATCCGCTATTGATCAAGGAACAGGCGCGTGGCCCCGCAAATGCGCGACATGATAGCGGGAAAAATGTGGCGACTGTCAGGCCGGTTCGCTGACTTCGACCAGTTGCCCCAATCGACTGCGGGTGCGTGCCAGATCGATGGCATTGCCGTCCAGGCTTTCGCGCAGAGCGTGCTGGCCGAGCAGCGTCAGGTGTTTGTCCTGGTCGTACAGCACGTCGATGAGGTTGATGAAGCGCTGTTGGGCGGCGATCGAGCACTCGCCAAGCCGCGGCAGGTCATCGATGATCCAGCGATCAAAGCGGCGGCACAGCTCCAGATAGTCCATCACGGCCGTGGGTTGGTCGCACAGGTCGGCGAAGGTAAAACCAATGCGGCGCTCTTCGCACAGGCGCGCCCGGAAATGCCGGGTGCCGACGGGCAATGAAACGGCTGGGGCATCGCGCCCCGGTAGGTTCAAAGACTGACGCTGCGCCACACTGGCCGGCCATACGTAATGGCCCTGGGTGAACAACTGTTGCGCGTGGCTGCGGATCTGGCTTCGATAGTCGTGCGGCCCGCCGACTTCCATGACCTGCATGCGCGAATTGATCAAATCGATCACCGGTTTGAAGCGGGCGTGGTACAGCGGGTTGGGCAGCAGGCCTTCGGGCGGGTAATTGGAGGTCACCAATACCAGGATGCCGCGCTGGAACAACGCCTTGAACAGCCGGGTGATGAGCATCGCATCGCCGATGTCGTGCACATGGAACTCATCGAAACACAGCACCCGGCAATCGCTGAGCAATTCATCGAGGGTGACCGCCAGGGCATCGGCCTCTTCGCGGTGATTGAACATGCCCTGATGCAGTTGGGCGAAAAACTCATGGAAGTGCAGGCGGTGTTTTTCCGCGAGGGGAATGGCCCGGAAAAACCCGTCGAGCAGCCAGCTTTTGCCGCGCCCTACGGCACCATGCAAATAAAGGCCGGGCAGCGGATTCGGCGGATTACCCATGAGCTTGCAGGCTTGCCGTGCCATGCAGTCGATCACGCGCTGTTGGCTGTGACTCAGGGTATAACCCCGGGATTGGGCCTGGTGGCGAAAGTAATCGTGGATGACTTGGCCTGCCATGCAGCTCACAGCAGCCGGTGCCTTGCCGAGAAGACGACGCAACGTTTGCCAGCGCGATTGGATTCGCGAACGGTTGGGCGGTCGAACGGCCACTGAAATATCACCTCTGGTACGGGCAGGCTCCCCAACCCGCGGCGCGATAGTGTAACCAGAGCAGGTATTTTGCTTCCAGCGGTGTCGGCATATTCCGGGTCACCGTCACCGGGTTCCAAAGGAACATCGCAAATCCTGTGGGAGCGAGCTTGTTCCGGGCGGCGATCCGACGATGACGGCCTGACAGTCACTGAGATGTTGCCTGACAGGCCGCAATCGCGAGCAAGGGGGATCAAAACTTTACGGTTTTGCCGAGCATCCGCGCCGCCGGCGTATCCGTCGGGCTGACCATCGCGTAGTTGTAACCGCCACCCGACCAGTATTCGGCCTGCAACCCGCCATCGCTACGGCTGCCACGGGGTAGCAGGAAGTTTTTCGGCCCTGGCGGGCGCACGTAGAAACTGACTTTCTGCCCACCCTGATTCTGGTAAACCACCATCGCCGCAGGACCTTGCTCGGTGCTCAGCAGACGCCCGCTGACCGGTTTGAAGCCGGCATCCGAAAGGTCGGGCAGGCGATTGGCCTGAGTGAAATAACGGTCGAGCCAGCCTTGCATATCACCGTCCTCACCGACTTTGAAATCGGCCGGCAGGATGCCTTGCTGGGCAATCAGGCGATAGGCCTGCAGTGCGTCGGTCATCGGAAGCTGGGGAGGTGCGAGTGTCATCTCCCGCGCTTGCCAACCGCTGAAGCCGCCGACGCTGACGGCAATCAGCAACACCGCGGCACTGGCCAGGTGTCGACGGGACTGGTGTTTGAGGCGCTGGCGTATCACGGCCGGATCAAGGTCCGGGTTGGCTGGCTGCTGCAAGGCGCCACCGAGGGCGGCGCGCAGTTGCTGGGCGTCCAATTGCCAGGCACGCACTTGTGCGGAAATTTCGGGATTGTTGGCCAGAAAAGTCTCGACCAGCCGTCGGTCGGCGTCGCTCAATTGGTGGTCGACGTAGGCGTGCAGGTCACGCTCGCTGGGGGGCATGCTGATCATTTGAGTCTCCGCAGGGAAGGGCGGTTGATTTCGCCATCGCTGAGTTGGCGCAGGGCCTGGCGAGCCCGGGACAGGCGGGACATTACGGTGCCGGTGGGAACCTCGAGAATCTCGGCGACCTCTTTGTAGCTCAAGCCTTCGACAGACACCCAGAGCAGCAGCGCGCGTTGTTCGGTGGGCAAACGGTCGAAGGCGTTGAGGGTCGATTGGGCGATGACCGTGCGCTCCACCGAGGGCTGGGCATCGTCACGGCCGGTGAAAAAGTCGAGCATGCGCGCATAGCGCCGGGAACTGCGGTGCGCATCGAGAAACTGTCGATACAGAATCGAGAACAGCCAGGCGCGCAAGTCGCCCTCGGCGCGTTTGCTGCCCCAATTCGACAGCGCGCGCTCCAGGCAGGCTTGTACCAGGTCGTCAGCGCTGCTGGTGTTGCGCGTCAACGACACGGCAAAGCGCCGCAATCGAGGAATGATTTCTCTCAGTTGTTCGTCGATATCGTTCATCAGATTCTGACTGTTCACTACGCTTTGGACTAGGAAGACGCCCGGCACTCGAGGTTATTCCACGTCAGAAAAAATAAAAACTGCGTGTGGGAATAAACCTGCGTGCGGTTCGTCTGCTTGATTCTTCTCACTTGTGGCCGATGGCCCTGGAGTCTTTCATGGTAGATCGATCATCACCGCCAACCCGGCCGCCCCTGAGCGCAGCCAGCCTGACGTTGCGTCTGGCTGGCATTGCCGTGGTCGTTGGCGCAGTGGCCGGGGCGTTTGCCTACGTCAACGGCACTCTCGACCCACAGCGCCTGACCCCGAAGAAACTGATCAATGTGCTGGAAACCAACAATGGCGTGCACCCGGGGTTCCGTCGCAATCACTCCAAAGGTGTGTGCGTGATCGGGCATTTCGAGAGCAGCGGCGAGGCGCGCAGCTATTCCATCGCTCAGGTGTTCAACGACGCGCGGACGCCGGTGGTTGGCCGTTTTGCCCTGGCGGCCGGCAATCCTTACGCGCTGGACGGTGCCGTGCCGATTCGTAGCATGGCGTTGCGCTTCACCCAGGCTAACGGACAGCAATGGCGCACCGGGATGAACAGCATGCCGGTGTTCCCGGTGGGCACGCCCGAGGCGTTCTATCAATTGCAAAAAGCCCAGTCGCCAGACCCGGCCACCGGCAAACCGGACCCCAAGGCCGTGCCGGCGTTCTTTGGTTCACATCCCGAATCCGCACCCTTCCTGGCCTGGATCAAAACCGCCAAGCCGTCGGCCAGTTACGTGACTGAAAACTACAACAGCGTCAATGCGTTCTACCTGGTCAACGCGACAGGCCAACGCCAGGCCGTGCGCTGGAACATGGTGCCATTGGCCCAGGACGCACCGGGGGCCACGACACCGCAAGGCAGTGATTTTCTGGAGAAAGATCTGGTTCAGCGAATCGCTGCAGGCCCCTTGCGTTGGCAGTTGAACATCACCCTGGCCGACCCCGGTGATCCGGTCAACGACGCCAGCAAGGCCTGGCCCGAAGGGCGCAAGGTGTTGAACGCTGGCACGCTGGTGCTTGAAAAGACTCAGCCGCAGCTCAACGGCGAATGCCGTGACATCAATTACGATCCGCTGGTGTTGCCTGCTGGAATCGAAGGTTCCGACGACCCGTTGCTCGCCGCTCGTTCAGCCGGTTACGCCAATTCCTACCTGCGTCGCACCAGCGAAGTCAGTCAGTTGCCCGCCGCCAAACAGGAGGCACAGCAATGAGCACCCAACCGAACCACTTCGCCCCACTGGCGCGCCTGCTGCACTGGCTGATGGCGTTGATGATCATTGCCATGCTGTTTATCGGGGCTGGCATGGTTGCCTCTGTGTCCGAGCGTCATGAATGGCTGATTCACCTGCATAAACCCCTGGGTATCGCGATTTTGTTGCTGGTGATCGTGCGTCTGGTGGTGCGCTTTTCCACCACGCAGCCACCGCTGCCAGCGGACGTGCCCGGTTGGCAGGCTCTGGCAGCCAAGGCCTCGCATGTGTTGCTGTACGCCTTGATGCTGGTCTTGCCGCTCTTGGGCTGGGCAATGATTTCGGCGTCGGGCGAACCGGTAATGCTCGGCACTTCGCTGCAGCTGCCGTCGATTGTGCCGGCGAACGCGCAGGTCTTTGCGTTTTTGCGCAAGGCTCATGGGTATCTGGCGTATCTGTTGTTTCTGACCGTATTGCTGCACTTTGCGGCAGCGTTGTTTCACGGTTGGGTGCGGCGTGATGGGGTGCTCGATAGCATGTTGCGGGGTAAGGATCGAGGGTGAAGACTGTCATTGGTGAGAGAGCAAGCTCCCTCACCACTGACAGGCAGTTGGTGAGCGAATCAACGCAAGGTATCGACCATATCGGCAAGCGTGGTCAACACATCCTTGCCCAACTGTTTGGAGCGCTTGCCCGACCATCCGGTTTCCGCGTTCGGGTGGTCGTCGTGATCCTTGAATGGCATTTCCAGGGTCAGTGACAGGCAGTCGTACTTCTGCCCGACGCTGTTGCAGGCCAGTGTCATGTTGGCCTTGCCCGGTTCGTCGCGGGTGTAGCCGTGCTTGGTCTGAAAGTCCTTGGTGGTGTGCTTCAGATGAGTACGGAAGTGCTCCTCGAGCTTGGCAATTCGCGGTGTGTAACCAGGGTTGCCCTCGCACCCGGCGGTGAATACGTGGGGGATTTCCTCGTCACCATGGGCGTCGAGGAACATATCGACGCCGTACTTTTCCATCTGCTGCTGAACGAACAGGACTTCCGGGCTGATTTCCTGGCTGGCGCTCTGCCAGGCGCGATTGAGGTCTTGGCCCATGGCGTTGGTGCGCAGGTGGCCGTGGAAGGCACCGTCCGGGTTCATGTTCGGCACCAGGTACAGGTCGGCGCTGGCCAGCAATTTGTTCAACACCGGGTCGTCGTGTTTTTCCAGACGCTCGATCACGCCTTCCATGAACCACTCGGCCATGTGCTCGCCCGGATGTTGCTGGGCAATCATCCACACCTTGCGCCGGCCTTCGGCCCCGGTGCCTTTGCGCAACAACTGGATGTCGCGGCCTTCGACGCTCTTGCCGGTGGCCAGCAGTTCGGTGCCGGCCTTGTTCAGTGCCTGCTCGATCAGCCAGTCGTGGCGGCCGCGGCTGTAGGGTTCGAAGTAGGCGAACCAGGCGTGGGTCTGCTCGGCCTCGAGACTGAAGCGCAGGCAGTCGCCTTCGAAAATGGTCGGAACGCGGAACCAGTTGACGTGATCGTAGGACGCCACCGCCTGATAACCGGTCCATGCTTTGTTATAGGAAGATTGGCTGGCATTGTTCAGGCGAAACCAGTGTTCCTGGCCGACATGCAGGCCGCTGGCCTTGAAGTGGAACCACTGGAAATGGTTGCTTTTGGTATCCGGGCGGATGGCCAGAAGCGGTTTGAGCGGATCGCTGATGTCGATGACTTGGATGTTGCCGCTGTCGAAATTGGCACTGATATCGAAAGAGGATTTGGTCACGGTCATAATCGGTTCCTGAACATGATTTTTATGGCCGCTACTTTACACGCAGGGAAGGGTGAAACCGAGGGAAATTGCGGGGTGCAGAGGTGGGGGCGTCTTCCTTGACGCCGTCGCAGCTTAGAGGCTGTGCGATTGATTCTCAAGTGCTATTTGTCGCTGGTTTGAACCAATGGTGCCGGGCTTTTCTTGCCATTCGATATTCTTTTGATATCATCCGCGCCATCGAATTTGCGACACCTGAAGACTTCATTAGCCTGAAGCCAAAAGCCAGAAAAACTGGCAAAAAAAAGACCCGGCAAAAAGCCGGGTCAAAAACCGTGATTAGCCTGATGAGGAGATAGTCCAGGAGACCGACCTAAGGTCGCCTGGTCCATCGACTGATCTCGCGATCAGTTGGTGCAATAATAATCATTCTCGTTTGCAAGTCAAACGTTTTCACCTGTGCGATAGGAAAATTCTTTCCTGTCCTCTTGATTCACCTTCTCTCCTTAACGGTTTTCATACTTTTCCAGCGATCGATCGACCATCGCCTTCGCCATGTCGATCATGTGCACCGTCGAAAACGCCAGGTCTCGGTCTGCGCCGTGCAGGTGATTGGCTGACTCGTGCGCGGTGGCAGCAGCACAGCGCAACAGGTCCAGGGCATGGACCAGCGCCTCTTCGCCGCTGATATTTCGGTTCACATCAAAAAAACGCGACTCGGCCACCTCTTCCGAAACAGCAGGTTTCAAGTAGTAGTCCAGCGCGCGTTGTGCCGCCGCAGAGTCCAGGGAAGAGGTGAGGGTAGTATCGATTTGCGGGTCCGGCAGGTCATTGGCGGGTGTGTTCATGGCGATGGCAAGCTCCGTGTTGGATTCAGATCCTTGAATTGATATTAATACGTTATGTATTTATGACGATAGTTTAAATACTACAATTTGTGTTTTGATGGTAGGAGTCGCCCACGTATCGTGCCGCACATGGATAAATGGATTGAATTGGTCAAGGCCAAGATGAGTGAACTCAAAATCACTCAAGAGATACTCGCCGAGCGCCTCGGGATGTCCCAGGGCGGCATTGGCCATTGGCTCAACAAACGTCGTGAACCCGGCGTCGAAGACATGAACCGTGTGTTGCGGGCGCTGGGTCTCGAGTTTCTCGAAGTGGCGCTGGTGATCCGGGAACCGCAGGCGTCAACGGACGATGAAATGCCCCTGGCACAGAAGTACAACCCGTACTTTCGCTACCCGATCAGTGACTGGCGCCAACCTGCCGAGCTGCGCGACGGTGAGGTCGCGATGTACGCAGAAGCGCTCTATGAGGTATCCGATTACCACGCCCGGGGGCAGGCATTCTGGTTGAGAGTGACGGGCGATGCGATGACCGCACCCAGCGGCATCAGCATTGCGCAAGGCATGCTGATCCTGGTGGACCCTGAGGTGGAGGCGGTGCCCGGCAAACTGGTCATTGCCCAGTGGCCGGACAGCGCCGAAGCGACTTTTCGCAAGTTGATCGAAGAGGGCGGGCAGCGTTACCTGGTCCCGCTCAATCCGACGTATCCGAAAGCCTTGTACACCGACGAATGTCGAATCATCGGCGTAGTGGTTCAGGCAACAGCCAGGTTCTGATCGGATCGGTCCACGCAGTGCGCAGGACCGATCTTCATTTCACGCTTCTTCCAGTTCGACCAGCGCACTGCCTTCGCTGACCATCTCGCCTTCCTGGCAGTACAGCGCCTTGATCACGCCGGCATGGGGTGCGCGAATGCTGTGCTCCATCTTCATCGCTTCCAGTACCACCAGTTGCGTCCCGGCTTCGACCGATTGCCCGGCCTCCACCAAGACGCGGACGATACTGCCGTTCATCGGTGCGGTGAGCCCGCCCTGATGGCTGTGGCTGGCCTCGACGGCGCTGATCGGGTCGTAAGACTCGATGCGATGCAATTCGCCATTCCACTGCAGGTACAGATATTCGCCACGGCGTATGGCCCGGTGCTGACGGCGCACGCCTTCGTGCTCGGTCAGCAGTTGCTCGCCCCTGAGGCGTGCGCTGTGGGCATCGATGTCGCCCAGCGTCAGCGCACGGTCCTGACCTTCACAGCTCAGGTGAAGGGTAATTTCTCTCGGCAAGCCGGCACGCAGCCCGTTGGGTGCGGCCCACGGCGAACTCGGGTCATCGGTGCGGGTTGCATGGGGCTGGCTCTGGGCAAAGGCCTGGGCGGCGGCTTGCCAGAAATCCTCGCTGAGTTCCGCTGGCGCTGGCAGCAACTGTTCCTGATAGCGTGGAATGAAGCCGGTATCGAGTTCGGCGGCGGCGAACGCCGGATGACCGATAATGCGCCGCAGGAAATTGATGTTGGTCTTCAGCCCGCTGATGGCGAACTCGTCCAGCATGCTCAGCAGGCGCAAGCGTGCCTGTTCACGATCTTCGCCCCAGGCAATCAGCTTGCCGAGCATCGGGTCGTAGAAGGGCGAAATCTCATCGCCTTCTTCAACGCCGCTGTCCACTCGACGCCCCGGTCCCTGGGCGGATTCGCGATACAGCTCCAGGCGACCGGTCGCCGGCAGGAAATCATTGCCCGGGTCTTCGGCATACAACCGCACTTCGATCGCGTGCCCTGCCAGCGGTACCTGATCCTGGGTCATTGGCAATGCTTCGCCGCGTGCCACGCGAATCTGCCAGGCCACCAGGTCGAGTCCGGTGATGGCTTCGGTGACTGGGTGCTCCACTTGCAGGCGGGTGTTCATCTCCATGAAGAAGAACTCGCCCCGCGCATCCAGCAAAAACTCCACGGTGCCGGCACCGACATAGCCGATGGCTTGTGCCGAACGCACGGCGGCTTCACCCATGGCGCGTCGCAGTTCCGGGCTCAGGCCTGGCGCCGGGGCTTCTTCGACGACTTTCTGGTGTCGCCGCTGAATCGAGCAGTCACGCTCATTGAGGTACAGGCAGTTGCCGTGTTGGTCGGCGAACACCTGGATTTCCACGTGACGTGGCTTGAGCAGGTATTTCTCCACCAGCATCCGCGAGTCGCCGAACGACGACTGCGCCTCACGCTGTGCCGAGGCCAGGGCTTCGGCCAGTTGGCTGACGTCTTCGACCACCTTCATGCCTTTGCCGCCACCACCGGCGGTGGCCTTGAGCAGCACCGGATAGCCGATGCGTTCGCAGGCGGCGCGGAAGGTTTCCAGGTCCTGGGCTTCGCCGTGATAACCCGGTACCAACGGCACGCCGGCGGTTTCCATCAAGGCTTTGGCGGCGGACTTGCTGCCCATGGCGTCGATGGCCGAGGCGGGCGGGCCAAGGAAAATCAGGCCAGCGGCTTCGATGGCGCGGGCGAACCCGGCGTTCTCCGACAGGAAGCCATAGCCGGGATGAATCGCCTGGGCGCCGCTGGCCTTGGCGGCGGCGATCAGTTTGTCGATCTGCAGGTAGCTGTCGGCGGCTTTGCTGCCGCCCAGGTCAACGCGAACATCGGCTTCGCGGCTGTGCCGGGCGTCACGGTCGGTGGCGCTGTGCACGGCCACGGTAGTCAGGCCCAGCGCCTTGGCGGTACGCATGACCCGGCAAGCGATTTCGCCACGGTTGGCCACCAGCAGGGTGGTGAGGACAGGTGCGCTCATCAACGGGGCTCCTTGGTGGTTTGTGCGTGCCAGCTTGGCGGGCGTTTTTGCAGGAATGCGCGCAAGCCTTCCTGGCCTTCCGGGCTGACGCGGATGCGGGCGATGGCGTTTTCGGTGTAGCGACGCAGTGCCGGGGTCAGCGATCCATCGCCGACTTCGCGCAGCAGATCCTTGCTGGCGCGCATCGCGGCTGGACTGTTGAGCAACAGGTTGTCGATCCACTGCTCGACTTTCTGTTCCAGTTCCGCCAGCGGATAGCTCTCCGACAACAAACCGATTTCCCGTGCCCGTTGGCCGCCGAAGCGCTCGGCGGTCAAGGCATAACGCCGGGTGGCGCGCTCGCCAATGGCTTGCACCACGAACGGGCTGATCACCGCCGGTGCCAGGCCGATGCGGACTTCCGAAAGGCAGAATTGCGCGTCATCGGCACCAATGGCCATGTCGCAGCAACTGATCAGGCCCAGCGCACCGCCAAAGGCTGCACCTTGCACCACGGCCAGGGTCGGGACTTTCAGCTTGGCCAGGTTGTACATCAACTCCGCCAGTTCCCGGGCGTCATCGAGGTTGGTGGCGTAATCGAGTTCGGCCGATTGCTGCATCCATGCCAGATCGGCACCGGCGCTGAAATGTTTGCCGCGACCACGCACGATCAGAAACCGCAGGCTGGCATCGCTCGCGACTTTGTCGAGGGCAAGGATCAGCTCGCGGATCATTTCGGCATTGAAGGCGTTGTTCTTTTCTTCACGGCTGAGCCAGAGAGTCGCAAAACCCCTTGGATCGCTCAGCAGTTCGAGGGTGTTGAAGTCGCTCATGAGTTCCACTCTTTTTACTGTAGGAGCGAGCATGCTCGCGATGGTCGTTAACGATTACGCTGTAAACCTGAGGCCCCGAGGTGTTCTTGAGTCCATCGCGAGCGTGCCGCAAGCGGGCACCCGCTCCTACAGGGGCAGGATCACATCCGGAACACGCCGAAGCGGCTCGGTTCGATTGGCGCGTTCAGCGACGCGGACAAGGCCAGGGCCAGTACATCGCGGGTCTGGGCCGGGTCGATGACACCGTCGTCCCACAGGCGCGCGCTGGAATAGTAGGGGTGACCCTGTTCTTCGTACTGGTCGAGGATCGGTTGCTTGATTTCGGCTTCCTGTTCGGCGCTGAAACCATGGCCACTGCGCTCGGCCTGTTCGCGCTTGACCTGCACCAGCACACCGGCCGCCTGTTCGGCACCCATCACGCCGATGCGCGCGTTCGGCCACATCCACAAAAAGCGCGGATCGTAGGCGCGGCCACACATGCCGTAGTTACCGGCACCGAAACTGCCACCGATGATCACGGTGAACTTCGGCACCTTGGCGCAAGCTACAGCGGTCACCAGTTTTGCGCCGTGCTTGGCGATGCCGCCGGCTTCGTACTTCTGGCCAACCATGAAGCCGGTGATGTTTTGCAGGAACAACAGCGGGATGCCGCGCTGGCACGCCAGCTCGATAAAGTGCGCGCCTTTCTGTGCCGCTTCGGCGAAGAGGATGCCGTTGTTGGCGAGGATTGCGATCGGGTAACCGTGCAGGTAGGCGAAACCGCAGACCAGTGTGGTCCCGAACAACGCCTTGAACTCGTCGAACACCGAACCGTCCACCAGGCGCGCAATCACTTCGCGCACGTCGAACGGCTGCTTGGCGTCGGCCGGCACCACGCCGTACAACTCTTCGCTGCTGTAGAGCGGGGCGATCGGCGTGCGTTGCCGGACCTCACCCTGCTTGTGCCAGTTGAGGTTGGCGACGCTACGCCGCGCCAGCGCCAGTGCGTGCTCATCGCTTTCGGCATAATGGTCGGCCACCCCGGAAATCTTGCAGTGCACATCGGCCCCGCCAAGGTCTTCGGCACTGACCACTTCACCGGTCGCGGCTTTCACCAGCGGCGGGCCGGCGAGAAAGATGGTCGCTTGTTCGCGGACCATGATCGCTTCGTCGGCCATCGCCGGTACATACGCGCCGCCAGCGGTGCAGGAACCCATGACCACGGCAATCTGCGGGATGCCCATGGCGCTCATGTTGGCCTGGTTGAAGAAGATCCGCCCGAAGTGCTCACGGTCCGGAAACACTTCATCCTGACGTGGCAGGTTGGCACCGCCAGAGTCCACCAGATAGATGCACGGCAGGCGGTTCTGCTGGGCGATGGTCTGGGCGCGCAGGTGTTTTTTCACGGTCAGTGGGTAATACGAGCCACCTTTGACCGTGGCGTCGTTGGCGACGATCATGCATTCGACGCCTTCGACCCGGCCGATCCCGGCAATCACGCCTGCGGCGGGGACGTCTTCACCGTACACCTCGTAAGCCGCCAGTTGGCTGATCTCCAGAAACGGCGAACCCGGATCGAGCAAGCGGTTGATACGCTCGCGAGGCAGCAGCTTGCCCCGCGAAGTGTGGCGTTCCTGGGCCTTCGGGCCGCCACCCTGCGCCACTTGGGCGAGCAGGGTATGCAGGGCGTCGACCTGTTTGAGCATCGCCGCGCTGTTGGCGGCGAACTCCGCTGAGCGGGGGTTGAGCTGGGTGTGCAGAATCATGGCTTACTCCGTAAGCAGCTTTAAGCGGCAAGCTTCAAGCTGCAAGGGGATCGCTTCTGCTTGTCGCTTGAAGCTTGCCGCTTGCAGCTGACGAAATTCATTTCGTCTCGTTAAACAGTTCGCGACCAATCAGCATGCGACGGATCTCACTGGTGCCGGCACCGATTTCGTACAGCTTGGCGTCACGCAGCAGACGACCGGCAGGGAATTCGTTGATGTAGCCGTTGCCACCCAGAATCTGGATGGCGTCGAGGGCCATTTGCGTGGCGCGTTCGGCGCTGTAGAGGATCACGCCAGCGGCGTCCTTGCGCGTGGTTTCGCCACGCTCGCAGGCCTGGGCCACTGCATACAGGTAGGCACGGCTGGCATTGAGCTGGGTGTACATGTCGGCGACCTTGCCCTGGATCAGCTGGAATTCGCCGATGCTCTGGCCGAACTGCTTGCGGTCGTGGATATACGGCACGATCAGGTCCATGCACGCCTGCATGATCCCGGTCGGGCCACCGGAGAGCACGACGCGCTCGTAGTCGAGGCCGCTCATCAGCACTTTCACGCCGCCATTGAGTACGCCGAGGATGTTTTCTTCCGGCACTTCGACGTCATCGAAAAACAGCTCGCAGGTGTTCGAGCCGCGCATGCCGAGCTTGTCGAACTTGTTGCTGCGGCTGAAGCCTTTCCAGTCGCGCTCGACGATGAAGGCGGTGATGCCGTGGGGACCCTTTTCCAGATCGGTCTTGGCGTAGATCACGTAGGTGTTGGCGTCCGGACCGTTGGTGATCCAGGTCTTGCTGCCGTTGAGCACGTACTTGTCGCCGCGTTTGTCGGCGCGCAGTTTCATCGAGACCACGTCGGAACCGGCGTTCGGTTCGCTCATGGCCAGGGCGCCGATGTGCTCGCCGCTGATCAGTTTCGGCAGGTATCTGGATTTTTGCTCGTGGTTGCCGTTGCGGTTTATCTGGTTGACGCACAGGTTGGAGTGCGCACCGTAGGACAGGGCCACCGAGGCCGAGCCACGGCTGATTTCTTCCATTGCGACGACGTGAGCCAGGTAACCCAGGCCAGCGCCGCCGTACTCTTCCGGTACGGTGATGCCCAGCAGGCCCATGTCGCCGAATTTGCGCCACAGGTCGGCGGGGAACAGGTTGTCGGTGTCGATCTGTGCGGCGCGCGGGGCGATCTCCCTGGCGACGAAGGACTGAACCTGATCGCGCAGCATGTCGATGGTTTCACCGAGGGCAAAATTCAGGGATGGGTAGCTCATGGGTCACCTTTTGGCTTTTTTGTCGGTTGGCGAGACTGTCGATGGGTTCTCACCTTTACGTTAACGTAAGCCTGTGACGAATGGCTGTCAATCGCCCTTTACGTTAACGTCAACTTGAGCGAGAGTAGAGCCAGTTCAAGATAGAACAGCGGACCCACCCTGTAGGAGCGAGCATGCTCGCGATGAACTTCAAAACGACGCATTTTTTCTGGCATGTATGCGTCATCGTTGACCTACATCGCGAGCATGCTCGCTCCTACAGGTCCAGGTAACCGCCGGTAGCCCATTCAATAAAGACAATAGGGGTCGTCATGGATCAACCCAGTGCAAGCCCGCAACGCAGTTACACCCGTGGTTCCCAGGACAAAGCCTTGCTGGCGATGACCATCGGCCAGGCGTTCGATAACACCGCCGCGCAGTACCCGGACGGGGAGGCTCTGGTAGTACGCCATCAGCAGCTGCGCTACACATGGCGGCAATTGGCGCAGGCTGCGGACCTGCACGCCAGGGCACTGCTGGCGCTGGGGCTGCAAGCAGGAGACCGCCTTGGCATCTGGGCACCGAACTGCGCGCAGTGGTGCATCACTCAGATCGCCACGGCGAAAATCGGTGTGATCCTGGTCAACATCAATCCGGCCTATCGCAGTTCCGAGCTCGAGTACGTCCTGAAGCAATCCGGTTGCCAGTGGCTGGTCTGCGCCGGGGCCTTCAAGACCTCCAACTATCACGCCATGTTGCAGGGCCTGGTGCCGGAACTGGCGGAGCAGTCCATCGGCAAATTGCTCAGCGAGCGGTTGCCGCAGTTGCGTGGCGTGATCAGCCTGGATGTGCAGCCGCCCAGCGGTTTCCTGCCGTGGTCGCAACTGACTGATCTGGCTGGCGGCGTGTCCCTTGAACAATTGCGCGAGCGTCAGGAAAGCCTGCATTTCGACCAGGCGGTGAACATCCAGTACACCTCTGGCACCACCGGTTTTCCCAAGGGCGCGACCCTCAGTCACTACAACATTCTCAACAACGGTTACATGGTTGGCGAAAGCCTGGGCCTGACGGCGGCCGATCGCCTGGTGATCCCGGTGCCGCTGTATCACTGCTTCGGCATGGTCATGGGCAACCTCGGCTGCATCACCCATGGCAGCACCATGATTTACCCCAACGATGCCTTCGATCCGCTGCTGACCCTGAACACTGTCGCCGAGGAAAAGGCCACCGCACTGTACGGCGTGCCGACCATGTTCATCGCCATGCTCGATCAGCCGCAACGTGCCGAATTCGATCTGTCGAGCCTGCGCACGGGGATCATGGCGGGCGCAACCTGTCCTATCGAGGTGATGCGCCGGGTCATCAGCGAAATGCACATGAGCGAAGTGCAAATTGCCTACGGCATGACGGAAACCAGTCCGGTGTCATTGCAGACCGGTCCTTCAGACGAGCTGGAACTGCGCGTGACCACCGTCGGCCGCACCCAGCCACAACTCGAAAGCAAGATCATCGACGAAGCGGGCAACCTGGTGCCGCGTGGCGCCATCGGCGAGCTGTGCACCCGCGGTTACAGCGTGATGCTGGGTTACTGGAACAACCCCGAAGGCACGGCGGAAGCCATCGATCAGGCAGGGTGGATGCACACCGGTGACCTGGCCAGCATGAATGACGAGGGGTATGTGTGCATTGCCGGGCGCAACAAGGACATGATCATCCGTGGCGGTGAGAATATTTACCCGCGGGAGCTGGAAGAATTCTTCTTCACTCATCCAGCCGTTGCCGATGTGCAGGTGATCGGCATTCCTTGCTCGCGTTACGGCGAAGAGATCGTCGCCTGGATCAAGTTCCACCCCGGTCACAGCGCCACCGAGCAGGAACTGCAAGCGTGGTGCAAGGAGCGCATCGCACACTTCAAGACGCCGCGTTACTTCAAGTTCGTCGAGGAGTTTCCGATGACGGTAACAGGCAAGATTCAGAAATTCCGCATGCGCGAGATCAGTGTCGAGGAGCTGCGTAACAGGCAGGGTTGATGCGTAACCCTGTGGGAGCGGGCTTGCCCGCGATGACGGCAGCACATTCAACATGGATATTGGCTGATCCACCGCTATCGCGAGCAAGCTCGCTCCCACAGGGGGCGGTGACAAACTCAAACGCCAGACAGCACAAAGGGGAGCCGAAGCTCCCCTTTAATTTGTCGTTGCGCGTGCTCTTTTTTTATTATTGAGGGTCGGTCTGTTGTTGTTTTTGGCAACCGTTGCCCTTTACCGCTGTTTTTGGCGATCCCCATTCGGGATCAAGAGCAAACGTATTTTTTTGAGCGCTGATCTACTTTCTCGCTAAGCGATCCAACCAGTTCTGGAGCTACCTGAAGGTAGTTTTATTATTCTCTGTCTGGTTGCGGGTAACTCCGAAAAGCACCCTGAAAAGCACATCTTCTCCAAAAAAATCTGTTAGCTGCGTCTCTGCCGTGTTGTTTTTGTTATGTCAGAGTCGTTACGTCTTGTTTTTATTAGGTTTGCCGCAATTTTTTATTCTTGTTGTGCGATAGATATAGCAGGGCTCGTGCCAACTTTTTAAAAGCCTTTAAAATCAATGGTTTGCGGTTTTGTAGGGTTTTCCGCCTCAGGCAAAACCCTACTTTTTGTTTCCGTGTTACTCGCTTGCGCCCACGTTTGAGTCGGTGCGGTAACACCCGGATACACGCAGCGCACTCACTGTGCGCTGCGAGCCCTGGCCACACGAGAACCGGTAGGACGACCCAATACGGTGCAAATCTGTTGACCGGCGATCATCAACGCGTCGAGGTCGATTCCGGTGTCGATGCCCAGGCCGTTGAGCAGGTAAACCACGTCTTCGGTCGCGACGTTCCCGCTGGCCCCCTTGGCATAAGGGCAGCCGCCGAGACCGGCGATGGAACTGTCGAACACCGAGATGCCTTCCAGCAAGCTGGCGTAGATGTTGGCCACGGCCTGACCGTAGGTATCGTGGAAGTGCCCGGCGAGTTTTTCCCGGGGTACATCCTTTGATACCACTTCAAACATTTTCCGGGTTGCGCCAGCGGTGCCGGTGCCGATGGTGTCCCCCAGCGAGACCTCGTAGCAGCCCATGACATACAGCTCGCGGGCGACCAGGGCGACCTGCTCCGGGGCGATGTGACCTTCATAGGGACAGCCCAGCACACAGGACACATACCCGCGCACGGTTATCCCGTGTTGCTTCGCGGCGTCCATGATCGGCACGAAACGCTCCAGGCTTTCACTGATCGAGCAGTTGATGTTGCGCCGGGAAAACGCCTCGGATGCCGCCGCGAACACGGCCACTTCCTTGACCCCGGAGGCGAGGGCATCTTCAAAGCCGCGCAGATTGGGTGCGAGCGCGCCATAAACCACACCCGGTTTGCGCTGGATTTGCGCAAAGACCTCGGCGGAGCCGGCCATTTGCGGCACCCACTTGGGCGAAACGAAACTGCCGACCTCTATATAGCCGAGCCCGGCGGCGGTCAGCGCATCGACCAGTTGCACCTTGTCGGTAACACTGATGGGCTGGGCTTCGTTTTGCAGGCCGTCGCGTGGGCCGACTTCGACAATGCGTACGTGGGTGGGGAGAGGCATGGGGATTCGACCTGTGCTGATTGTCTGAATGTGCAGGGGGCGGTGTGGATTTACTGAATGGATTCCTGGCTTTTGAGCGTCTGCTCCAGCGCCTGCACACAGCGCTCTTCGGCAGTATCGAGTTCCAGTTTCATCTGTTCGATATCCAGCATTTGCTGTTCAAGCTGTTCCCGACGCTCGCTGATTTTCGCCAGCATGCTGTGCAACTGTTTGGTGTTACCGCTGGACGGATCGTAAAGCTCGATCAGCTCGCGGCATTCGGCCAGGGAGAAACCGATGCGTTTGCCCCGCAGGATCAGCTTCAGGCTGACCTTGTCGCGGGGCGAGTAAATGCGTTCCTGGCCCCGGCGCTCGGGGCTGAGCAGGCCTTGCTCTTCATAAAAGCGAATGGCCCGGGTGGTGATGTCGAGCTCACGGGCGAGGTCGGAAATGCTGTAGGTCTGGCTGCTCATGGAAGCGCTCGCAAAAGGTCATGGCGCTAAGCTAATGGCAGGTTGACGTATACGTCAAGCGGTGTGAGTTCTCAGTGTTCTTGCTGGCCTCATCGCGAGCATGCTCGCTCCTACAGGGGATCTTCGTCGTACACAGATTTTGTGTTCACAGCAGATCCTGTAGGAGCGAGCCTGCTCGCGATGAACGATAACGCGGTTTAACGCCCTACACCTTCTCGAGCTTTCTCTCCTGCGCCGTCACCTGCTGGCACAACTCGATCATCTGCTCGCGCATCCAGCGGTTCGCCGGGTCCTGGTCGGTGCTTTCGTGCCAGTAAAGGTGGGTTTCCACCGGCGGCACATCGTTGACCGGCAGATAAAAGGCGTGCAGATCGTTACGCCGCGCGAAACGTTCCGGCACGGTCATGACCATGTCCGTCTGTTGCAGTACTTGCGAGGCCATCAGGTAGTGCTGGGAGCGCAGGGCGATCTTGCGCTGGATGCCCATCTTGCCCAGCGCCAGGTCGACGTAGCCGAGGCCGCTGCGACGGCTGGAAATATGGATATGGGTCAGGCCCAGGTAATCATCCAGCGTGAGCTTCTCCTTGCCCGCCAGCGGATGCTCCTTGCGCATGGCGCATACATAGCGGTCTTCCATCAACTTGACGTGACGCACCTGCGGGTCGGTATTGAGCGGCGCATCGACCGCGAAGTCGAGGCGGCCGGCCGCCAGTTCCTTGGTGGTTTCACGGCGTTTGGACAGGAAGCTTTCGATGATCACCGTCGGCGCCAGGCGGCGCAGGCGCTGGAACAGCGGCGGCAGGATCACCGCTTCGGTGAGGTCGGTCATGCTGATGCGGTAGGTCTTGACCGCTTGCTGCGGGTTGAAAATGCGGCTCTCCTGCACCGACACACGCAACAGCGAGAGGGCGTTGCGCACCGGGCCGATGATGTTCTGGGCCATGGGCGTGGGCACCATGCCCTGGGCGGTGCGCACGAACAGCGGGTCGTTGAAGGTCTCGCGCAACCGCGCCAGCGCATTCGACACCGCCGGCTGGGTGATGCCGACAATCTGCCCGGCACGGGTCAGGTTGGCTTCGGTGTAGATCGCGTCGAAGACGATGAAAAGGTTGAGATCGACCTTGCTCAGATTCATTACGCGGCTCTCTTGTTGTGTGGGCGGGCTGACCTTGCCGATCAGCCGATCATATATCGGTGATGAATGTTTATACACGCCGAGAATAGGCTAGGTAAATTATCAGCGCTGTTCTAGCATCGATGCATGACCTAAAACAACCTCCCCCAAGAAGGTATCTCGCTCATGGATTTCGCTTATTCGCCCAAGGTTCAGGAACTGCGTGAGCGCGTAACAGCGTTCATGGACACCTACGTTTATCCCGCCGAAGCCGTGTTCGAGCGTCAGGTTGCCGAGGGCGATCGCTGGCAGCCGACCGCGATCATGGAAGAGCTCAAAGTCAAGGCCAAGGCGGAAGGCCTGTGGAATTTGTTTCTTCCTGAGTCCGAGCTCGGTGCCGGCCTGACCAACCTCGAATACGCGCCGCTGGCGGAAATCATGGGCCGCTCGCTGTTGGGGCCAGAGCCGTTCAACTGCTCGGCACCGGACACCGGCAACATGGAAGTGCTGGTGCGTTACGCCAACGAGGAGCAGAAACAACGCTGGCTCGAGCCGCTGCTGCGCGGCGAGATCCGCTCCGCATTCGCCATGACCGAACCGGACGTTGCGTCCTCCGACGCCACCAATATGGCCGCCCGTGCCGTGCGTGATGGTGATGAGTGGGTGATCAACGGCAAGAAATGGTGGACTTCGGGTGCTTGCGACCCGCGCTGCAAGATCCTGATTTTCATGGGGCTGAGCAATCCGGATGCACCGCGCCACGCCCAGCACTCGATGATTCTGGTGCCGGTGGATACGCCCGGTGTGCAGATCGTGCGTCCACTACCGGTATTCGGTTACGACGACGCGCCTCATGGGCACGCCGAAGTGCATTTCGAAAACGTGCGGGTGCCGTACGAAAACGTCCTGTTGGGCGAAGGGCGCGGTTTCGAAATCGCTCAAGGCCGCCTTGGCCCTGGCCGGATTCACCACTGCATGCGTTCGATCGGCATGGCCGAGCGCGCGCTGGAGCTGATGTGCAAACGCTCGGTGAGCCGTACCGCATTCGGCAAGCCTCTGGCACGCCTGGGCGGCAACATCGACAAGATCGCCGACTCGCGGATGGAAATCGACATGGCGCGCCTGCTGACTTTGAAAGCGGCGTACATGATGGACACCGTCGGCAACAAAGTGGCGAAAAGCGAGATCGCACAGATCAAGGTCGTCGCGCCAAACGTGGCATTGCGAGTAATCGACCGGGCGATCCAGATCCATGGCGGGGCAGGGGTTTCCAACGATTTCCCGCTGGCCTACATGTACGCGATGCAGCGCACCCTGCGCCTGGCCGACGGCCCGGACGAAGTGCACCGTGCGGCGATCGGCAAGTTTGAAATCGGCAAGTATGTGCCGAAAGAGATGATGCGTAGCGGGCACTAAGACCGCGGCGTTGCCATTCGCGAGCAGGCTCGCTCCCACAGGTTCACTGCAATCCCTGTAGGAGCGAGCCTGCTCGCGATGGCGTCAGCCGATTCAACACAACAGAGTCAGGCTCAATACACCCAAACCTCAACCCGCCGATTCCTGATCCTTCCCTCATCGGCGCTATTGGCCGCCACCGGCATCTGCGCGCCAAACCCGCGGATCTCGCGAAACACCACACCGCTCTTCACCAACTCCCGTCGCACCGCCATGGCTCGCAGTTTCGACAACAGATCGGCGCGCGCCGGATCACTCTTGGCATCGCCAAAGCCCACCAGTGTTACCTGGCCAGTGGTTTTGTCGTGCTGCTTCATATAGTCGAGCACTCGCCACAGGTCCTGTCGGGCCTTGTTGTCCAGGGTGGCGCTGCCTTCTTCGAAGCGGAAATTCACCGATAGTCGCTGAGCGTGTCGACTCAGGGCCTGATAGCCCTCGGGCATCAGCGCATTCGGCGTGACGGCCATGGCCTGGACGGTTTGGGCGATAAACCCGTTGGCGGCGACAATGGTCTGACCCTTGCTGCTCTGGGCAAAGGCCGCCAGGGCATTGGCCCAGGGATTCTTCCCCTTGGGCGGCAGGTAAAAGAACAATCGACGGGACAGCGGATAATCTTCCGTGGCAATCAGGCTGTTGAGCGGCAGCATGGCTTGTGATTGACCGTCGACAATGGCCACGGCTTTGGCCTGGCGCACGTAGGGCAATCCGATGAAGCCGATGCCTTGCGGGTCGGCGCTGACCGCATCGGACAGTTGTTCGCTGGACTCGAAGCGTTTCGCTGCGTTGCTCAGGGTTTTCCCGCGACCACTGAGGACCAGTTCCTTGAAGGTGTCGTAAGTCCCCGACTGGTCATCCCGAGCATACAGATGAATCGGCCCGCCGCGGCCACCGAGGTCTTCCCAGGTTTTCACCTCGCCACTGAATATGCGCGCCAGTTGCACGGTGTCCAGTTGGTTCAACGGATTGTCCGGGTGAAGGATGATCGCCAGGCCATCGATGGCAATGACCTGTTCGGCGCTTGGGCTTTTCAGGTCGCCGAGGGACTGCAGGCTGGCCAGTTCGCCGTCCTTGATCGGGCGCGACGAGGCGGCAAGATCGGCGCTGGCTGCTTTCAGCGCACTGAATCCGGTGGCGGAACCATGGGCTGTTACCTCCACCACGACCCGCCGACCCTGGACGGTTTCACCGACAATGCGCAGTTCGTTGGCGGTGTCCGGGGTTTCGCGGTGGATTCTGCGCAAGCCCTGTTCACTCAGCAGGCCCTCGACCAGCGCCGGTCCCAATGCCGCGCCGATGGTATTGGAGCCCTGGATGCGCAACACCGGGCCGTGTTCGGGGATCGGCAGGTCGCCGGCCGAGGCCGCCGGTGGCAAGCCCACGCACAGCATCAACAGGAGCAACACGCGCAGCATCATGCCGGCACCTTGAGTAGCCAAAGGAGGTGCCGGGAGATTAAGTCAGTAAGGTTTCGGAAAAATGACAAATTGCAATGGTGGTCCCCTGTGGGAGCTTGGTCCCACAGGGTATTGATCCAGCCGACAGGGATCAGCTCAATTCAAGCCAGATCGGCGCATGGTCCGAAGGCTTTTCCATACCGCGCAGTTCATAGTCCACACCCGCGGCCTTCACCCGTGGCAGCAAGCCGTGGGAGGCGAGGATCAGGTCGATGCGCAGGCCGCGCTTGGGCTCGTCTTCGAAGCCACGGCTGCGGTAGTCGAACCAGCTGAAGGTGTCGACCACGTCCGGGTTCAGGTGGCGGAAACTGTCGACCAGGCCCCAGTTTTTCAGGCGGGCCATCCACTCGCGCTCTTCCGGCAGGAAGCTGCATTTACCGGTTTTCAGCCAGCGTTTCATGTTGTCCGGGCCGATGCCGATGTCGCAGTCTTCCGGGGAAATGTTCACGTCGCCCATCACCACCAGCGGCTGATCGTTCTTGAACTGGCTTTCCAGCAGTTGCTGCAAATCACCGTAGAAACGTTCCTTGGCGGGGAATTTGGTCGGGTGATCGCGGCTTTCGCCCTGTGGGAAATAACCGTTCATGATGGTCACCGGCACGCCGTTGGCATCGGCGAAGGTACCCCAGATGAAGCGCCGCTGGGCGTCTTCTTCGTCAGTGGCGAATCCTTTGTGCACGGCCAACGGCTCCTGGCGCGAGAGCAGGGCGACGCCGTAGTGGCCTTTTTGCCCGTGGAAATGCACGTGGTAGCCCAGGGCCTGTACTTCGGCCAGCGGGAATTGATCGTCGTGGACCTTGGTTTCCTGCAAACCGATCACATCGGGCTGGTGCTTTTCGATCAGCGCCGCCAGCTGATGGGGACGGGCGCGCAGCCCATTGATGTTGAAGGAGACGATCTTCATGGTCGGCAGTCCTGGCAAAAGGGCGATGCTAGCTGACATGTGGGAAACGGGCCAGTGTGGGGTGAGGAGATTCGGTTTTGTCAGTCAGTTGTGTATGGGCAGTGATGGCCCTTTCGCGAGCAAGCCCGCTCCCACAAAAGCCAGGCCGGCTCATCACCTGCTCGCGAAGGCGATTTCATTGCCTACACTGATTGCGGATCTGTAACGAACTGTGCCGGGGGAGATCAACCGTCATGCCCGAAACTTCGACCGCCATCGCCGATATTCATATGCTCGACAGCGGCTACGCCCGCGAAGCGCGTTCGCTGCTGTACCAGGCTTATCGACACGAACCGACCTTCGGCTATTTGTTCGAGGCCGAGCGCCCCGGATACGAACAGCGTGTTCGCGCCACCGTGCGTGAACTGGTGACCCAGCATTTTCTCCAGGATCTGCCGGCTATCGGTCTGCTGGTCAACGACCGTTTGATCGGCATCGCCCTGATCGCACCGCCGCAACGTCGCCTCGGGGTCACCGAAAGTTGGGCCTGGCGCTTGCGCATGGTGCTCAGTACGGGGTTTCGCTGCACCCGTCGCTACCTTGAATATCACGCCGCCGTGGAGGCCTGCGTGCCGAACGATTCGGTGCATTTGTTGCCGTTGCTGGGGGTTCATCCGCAGTTCCAGGGCAAGCATTTCGGCGAACAACTGCTGCAAGCCGTGCACAACTGGTGCGCGGTGGATGAACATTCACAGGGCGTGATCCTCGACACCGGGAATCCGCGTTATCTGGAGTTCTACAAGCGTCAGGGCTATGAGGAAATCGGTGAAGTTGCCATAGGACCGATTCGCGAACACGTGTTTTTCCACCCCAATCCCCAGGTGTTACATACGGCAACGGCTTGAGCGGCGAACTTTCTTTCCATGTCAGGCTCTATCACGCGTCCATGTTCATGATCGATGCTCGTGATAGCATCCGCGCCTATGAAGTTTCCAGGAAGAATTACCAGCGGCGTGCTGATGCTGATCACCAGCTGCACGGCGCTGGCTCAAAGTGAATTGGATGTACGGATCAAACCGTCCAATGATGAGCTCAAGGCCAATATAGAGGGCTATATCGGCAGCCTCGGCGATCGCGACGAGCAGGCGTTGCTGCGCTTCAGCCGTGGCGCTGAAGAGCAGGCGCGCAAGGCTGCACAGGCCTTGGGCTATTACCAACCGCACATCGACAGCGAAGTGAAAGGGGGCGAGAAGCCGCGCCTGGTGCTCACGGTCGACCCTGGCGAGCCGGTGCATCTGCGCAACGTCACGGTGCGTATCGACGGTCCGGCCGCCTCCCTCAAAGCCTTTCGGGTTCCCAAAAGCGATGTGCTCAAGCCCGGTGCGGTGCTCAATCATGGCCATTACGAAGATGCCAAGCGCCTGATTCAGAATCAGGCTTCGCGCTATGGCTTTTTCAGCGGCCGCTTCACCCGTTCAAAACTGTCGGTCGACCCGCGGGCCGGCGTCGCCGATATCGAGCTGATCTATGAAAGTGGTCCGCGCTATACCTTGGGCAAGGTCAGTTTCGAGGGTGATACACCGTTCGATGACGAGTTGCTGCAACGCATGGTGCCCTTCAAGACCGGTACGCCCTATGACTCGGAACTGATCGCCGAGCTCAATCAGAACCTGCAATCGAGCGGCTATTTCGAAGGCGTGCGGGTGGACGCGGCGCCAACGGCCTCGAAGGAAGACGTGATCCCGGTGGACGTCAAGCTCGAAACCCGCAAGCCGCGGACCATGGGGCTCGGCCTGGGCTTTTCCACCGACGTGGGGCCACGGGCCAAGGCCAACTGGACCCGGCACTGGGTCAACGCCCAAGGGCACAGTTACGGCTGGGAGGCCGAAGTCTCGGCGCCGCGGCAAAACGTCGGGCTGTTCTACGACATTCCGCTGGACCCACCTCTGACCGACAAACTGCGTTTTGCCGGTGGCTACCAGAATGAAGAAATCGCCGACAAGGATAGCCACAGCAAGCTGTTGACCCTCGGCCCCGAGTGGCACAGCAAGTTGCCCAGCGGTTGGCAACGGGTGGTATCGCTGAAGTGGCAGCGCGAGGATTACCAACTGGGCGACGACTCGGGACTCAGTACCTTGTTGATGCCTGGCGTGAGCTATGCGTACCTCAAAAGCGATAACCGCATCGACCCGCACAACGGCTATCGGCTGCAATTCGAATCCAAAGTGGCCAAGGAGGGTTTGGGCTCCGACAGCAACGTGCTCTACGGCACGGCACTGGTCAAAGGCTTGACCACGGTGTTCGACAAGCATCGTTTCCTCGGTCGGGTGCAGGTCGGCGGCAGTGCCACCAACGGCTTCAAATCGGTACCGCCATCGCTGCGCTTCTTCGCCGGTGGCGATCAGAGCGTGCGTGGCTACGACTATCAGAGCCTGTCCCCGGAAAACTCCGACGGCGATCGCATCGGTGGCCGCTACATGGTTGCCGCCAGCGCGGAGTATCAGTATTCCATCGCCGAAAAATGGCGGATCGCGACCTTCGTCGATCAGGGCAACTCCTTCAATACACTCGAACTGCCGAACCTCAAGACCGGGGTCGGTATCGGCGTGCGCTGGGTATCGCCGGTAGGACCGATCCGTCTCGACCTGGCCCATGCGCTGGACGACGATGGCGGTATTCGACTGCACTTTTCCATGGGGCCTGAGCTGTGAAGCGTGGTGTGAAGGTAACGCTGCTGGCGATAGCGGCACTGTCGATGCTGGTTGTTCTGACGCTGGCCACGGCGTTGGGTACCGCGGCGGGCAGCCGCTGGGTGTTGGGCTTCGTCCCGGGCTTGATCCTGGACAACTTCCAGGGCCGCCTGGGCGGGCAGTGGAGCGCCGACCGGGTGTTGTGGCAGCAGGACAACAACCAGGTTGAACTGAGCCAGGTGATTTTCGCCTGGTCGCCGTCGTGCCTGACCCGCATGACCTTGTGCATCGAGCAATTGCAGGCCGACCAGGTCAGCCTGACATTCCCCCCGGGCACAGAGGAGCCAGGCAGTGACCCGATTACGCTCCCGGATCTGAAATTGCCGTTGGCCATCGAATTGGGCGCGATCAAGGTCGGCAGCCTGTTGTTCAATGGCAGTGAAGAACTCAAGGGCCTGCAACTGGCGGCGCACTGGACCACGGCCGGTTTGAAGATCGACTCGGTGTCACTGCAGCGCGATGACTTGAGCCTGAACCTGTCCGGCCTGCTGCAACCCTCCGGCAACTGGCCCCTCAGCGCCTCCGGCAGTTTGACCCTGTTGTCCACGCCCGATCCCCTCGCACTGGCGTTGAAGATCGACGGTGACCTGCTCAAAACCCTGAACCTGAAAGCCGACAGCAGCGGTTACCTCAACGGGCAACTGAGTGGCGAACTGCAACCTTTGGTGGAAAACCTGCCGGCCAAGGTGCGAATCACCGCTGATGGCTTCAAGCCCAGTGCCAATCTGCCAGATACCCTGCAACTCAATCAGCTTGAACTCACGGGCGCGGGCGACCTGAAAAACGGTTATGCCATTCAAGGCAACGCTACATTGCCTGCCGAGCAAGGCCCGATCGCCCTGGCGCTGCAAGGCAAGGTCGACGCCAGCGGCGCGCAGATCGCCGCGCTGGACCTGACCGCCAGCGACAAGCAAAGCCTTAAACTCAGCGGACAGCTGGATTGGAGCAAGGGCCTGAGTGCCGAGGCGAAGATCGACTGGCTGGACTTCCCGTGGCACCGCCTCTATCCACTGATCGACGAGCCGCAAGTCGTACTTCGCACGCTCACCGGTGAAGTCTCCTACACCGACGGCAAGTACCTCGGTCATTTTGACGCGGCGGCGGATGGTCCGGCCGGCGCTTTCACCCTGGCCAGCCCGTTCGCGGGCGACCTGACGAAAATCTACCTGCAACAGATTCAACTCCAGGCCGGGCAGGGCAAGGCCGAAGGGCACCTGAACCTGCAGTTCGCCGACGGCATTGCCTGGGACACCGCGCTGGATCTGTCGGCGATCAACCCGGCGTACTGGGTCGCGGAGTTGCCGGGCACCCTGGCCGGGCCGTTGCGCAGCCAGGGCGAAATGAAAAACGAAGTGCTCAGCCTCAATGCCGATCTGGACCTCAAGGGCAAACTGCGCGGCCAACCGGCGGTGTTCCAGGCCAAGGCCGATGGCCGTGGCGAGCAATGGAACCTCAACACCCTGCAAGTTCGCCTGGGCGACAACAGCATCAGTGGCAAAGGCAGCCTGCAACAGAAACTCGCCGGCCAGATCGATCTCAAGCTGCCGCGCCTGGCGCAACTCTGGCCAGAGCTGCGCGGCCAACTCATTGGTCGCGTGGATGTCGCCGGCACACTCAAGGCGCCCCAAGGCAAGCTTGATTTGCAAGGCTCGCAACTGGCTTTCCAGGACAATCGCCTGCAAAGCCTGAACCTGGACGCCACGCTGGACAGTGCGCAACGGGCGAAAGTCGACCTCAAGGGCAGCGGCATCCAGGCCGGTGACACTTCGCTGGGAACACTGACCGCCAGCGGCCAGGGCGACATCAGGAGCCAGAAACTGAACCTCGATCTGCAAGGGCCGAAGCTGAAACTGGCGCTGGGCCTGGACGGTATGCTGGACAAAGGCAATTGGCGCGGACGTCTGGCCAGCGGTGATATCCAGGCCGGTGGTCAGGACTGGAGGCTGCAAGGGCCGGCGAAACTCGAACGCCTGGCGGATGGCAAGATCAACTTTGGCGCCCATTGCTGGGTGTCCGGCCCGGCCAGCCTGTGCGGTGAAGACTCGCGCCTGATGCCCGAACCCAAGCTGCGTTATCACCTCAAACAATTCCCGATCGACAGCCTCGCGCAGTGGTTGCCGAAGGATTTCGCCTGGCAGGGCCGGCTCAATGCCGACCTGCAACTGGACTTGCCGGCCAGTGGTCCGAACGGCCAGATCAGCGTCGATGCCGGTGGCGGTATCTTGCGTATCAAGGAAAAGGACCAGTGGCTGGACTTCCCGTACCAGACCCTGAAACTCACCAGCAAACTCACGCCCAAGCGCATCGACAGCGAACTCGATTTCGCCGGCGGCAAACTCGGTGAGCTGATGGTGCAGGCGCAGCTCAATCCGTTGCCGAAGAACAAACCGTTGAGCGGCTCGTTCCGCTTGAGCGGGCTGGATTTGTCGGTGGCGCGGCCGTTCGTGCCGATGGTCGAGAAGCTGGCCGGGCGCCTGAATGGCAGTGGCACCCTTTCCGGCGGGCTGCTGGCGCCGCAGATCAATGGCAGTCTGCAACTGAGTGACGGCGTGGTTGCCGGGTCTGAATTGCCGATGGAGCTGCAAAACCTGCACGTCCAGGCGCTCATCGCGGGTGAAAGCGTGCATCTGAACGGCGGCTGGAACAGCGGCAAGGCCGGGCAGGGGAGCTTGAACGGCAACATCGCCTGGGGGCAGGCGCTGGTGGTGGACCTGGCACTCAAGGGCTCACAGTTGCCGGTTACCGTCGAGCCTTACGCCAAGCTGGAAGTTGCACCGGACTTGAAAATCTCGATGCAGGGCGACGAGTTGGCCATCGCCGGCAAAGTGCTGGTGCCCAAGGGCGAAATCACCATTCGCGAGTTGCCGCCGTCGACGGTCAAGGTCTCCGATGACACGGTGATCGTCGGTCAGCAGACCGAGGAGGGCAAGCCGCCGCTGGCGATGAAGATGAACATCGAAGTGCTGGTTGGCGAGGACAAGCTGAGCTTTGCCGGATTTGGCCTGACCGCGAATGTGCAGGGCCATGTGCACATCGGCGACAACATGGACACCCGCGGCGAGCTGTGGCTCAACGATGGCCGATACCGCGCCTACGGCCAGCGGCTTTCGGTGCGCCGGGCTCGTTTGCTGTTTGCAGGTCCCATCGATCAGCCGTACCTGGACATCGAAGCCATCCGCAAGACCGACGACATCATCGCCGGCATTCGCCTCAGTGGCAGCGCCGAGCAGCCGACCACGCAGATCTTCTCGGAACCTGCCATGAGCCAGGAGCAGGCGCTGTCCTATCTGGTGCTCGGACGTCCGCTGAGCAGCAATGGCGAAGACAACAACATGCTCGCCCAGGCGGCCCTCGGTCTGGGCTTGATGGGCAGTTCCGGGGTCACCAGCGGCATCGCCAGGAACCTGGGCATCCAGGACTTCCAGCTCGACACCCAGGGCAGTGGCGACTCCACCAGTGTGGTGGCCAGCGGCAACCTTTCCGAGAAGCTCAGCCTGCGCTATGGCGTCGGCGTGTTCGAACCGGCCAACACCATTGCCTTGCGCTACAAGCTGAGTAAAAAGGTCTACCTCGAAGCCGCCGGCGGCGTGGCCAGCTCGCTGGACATCTTCTACAAGCGGGATTTCTAAGCCCCGTTCTCCCATCGGGTGCGGTCCCTGTGGCGAGGGGGCTTGCCCCCGTTGGGCCGCGAAGCGGCCCCAAAATCATCTTCCGGCAATTATCTGAAACTCTGCAAATCAGAAGCAGCGACTGCTTCGCAGCCGAACGGGGGCAAGCCCCCTCGCCACAGGGCCTGATGAAAACCCGACACCATTGGTCAACTATTTGCAAAGCCAGCTAACTATTACGTTGACATTCGCTGCCTAGGCAGTAACATCTCGACATACATTCACTGCCTAGGCAGCTAATTGGTGGTCAGATGAAGCATTTCTCTCCAGACGATTTCCACAATTGCCATCTCGGCCTGTTGCTCGGACGTGCCGCGCTGCTCAAGGACCGAATCCTCGACACCCGCATGGAACCCCACGGCATCACCGCCGCGCAGTTCAAGGTGCTGATCATCATGGCCCAGTACGGCGTCGATTCGCCGGGCGAGTTGTGCCGTCACCTGTCCCTGGACAGTGGCTCGATGACGCGCATGCTCGATCGTCTGGAACAGAAAGGTTTTCTCGCCCGGCAACGCTCCGAAGCGGATCGCCGGCAAGTGCAGCTTGTGCTCACGGAAGAAGGGCAGAAGCTCGCCGGGCTGTTGCCGCACATTGGCGCCGAAGCCATGAATGAACTGGCCGGTGCCATCACTCCGGAGGAATTGAAAACCCTGGAGTTGATCCTGAAGAAAATTTTGCTGGCAGCCGGTGACGCGATCACCCTGCTGCGGGTAGGTGACAAATGAGCGGTAACCCCTTGCGTACCGGACTGAGCCTGGTGCTGTTGGCCATGAGCGTCGCTGGTTGCGCCAGTTACAGCGGCCTGAAAACCGAAGGCGTCAACCTCGACGCGAAGAGCCTGAAGGCAGGCCAATCCCTCAGTGGCGTGACCCTGTCGCCGGCGGCCTGGCCGAAAAGCGACTGGTGGAAAAGCCTCGGCGACCCGCAACTCGACGGTCTGATCCGCGAGGCCCTGCGCGACAGCCCGGACATGCAAATTGCCGATGCCCGTGCCCATCAGGCCAGCGCCGCCGCTTCCGCCGCCGACGCCGCGCGCATGCCGACCCTGGATGCCAGTGCCGGTGTCAGTCGCTCGCGCCTGGCCCGGGATCAGGATCCTCAGGGGCAGGGCGACCACTACGCCACCGTGCGCAACATCAGCACCGGTTTCAATTACAACTTCGACCTGTGGGGCGGTCAGCGCGATGCCTGGGAAGCCGCCCTCGGCCAGGCCCGCGCTGCCGAAGTCGACCAGCAGGCCGCGCAACTGACGCTGGCGGCCGATGTCGCCCGTGCCTACAGCGATCTTGGCCAGGCACACATCGTCTACGACCTGTCCAGCGAAGACCTCAAGCGCACCCGGCAAATGCTCGACCTCAGCCAGCGCCGCCTGACTGCCGGGATCGACAGCCAGTACCAGTTCCAGCAGACCGAAAGCCTGGAAGCCACTTCCCAGGCCAACCTGATCGATGCACAGAAGCGCCTGAACAGCGCAAAGATCGCCCTCGCGGTGCTGCTCGGCAAAGGCCCGGATCGCGGCAATGAAATTGCCCGGCCGAACATTCTTCAGCCGAGCGCGGTAGCGCTACCTTCGGTGCTGCCGGCCGAACTGCTCGGACGTCGCCCGGACCTGGTCGCTGCGCGCTGGCGGGTCGAGGCCGCGAGCAAAAGCATCGACGCCGGCAAGACCCGGTTCTATCCCAACTTGAACCTCAGCGCCGCCGCCGGTGCCGAATCCTTGTTGGGCGATGCGATGTTTGGTTCGGCCAGCCGTTTCTTCAGCATTGCACCGACGATCTCGGTGCCGATCTTCGATGGTGGCCGCCTGCGCGCCGACCTCGATTCACGCGACGCCGATTACGACCTCGCCGTGGCGCAGTACAACAAAAGCCTGGTGAAGGCGCTGGGGGATGTCAGCGACAGCATCAACCAGCTGCGTGATATCGGCCGGCAGATCGCCGCCCAGCAGCACGCCACCGACATCGCCCAGGATTCCTACAACACCGTGGTCCAGCGTTACGGTTCCGGCATCGGCAACTACCTGGACGTGCTCAGCATCGAGCAGCAATTGCTCCAGGCCCAGCGCCAGTTGGCCAACCTGAATGCCGAGCAGATCGACCTGTCGATCCAACTGATGCAGGCGCTGGGCGGCGGTTACCAGCCTGAGGCCGTTGCCTCGGCCAACGCCACGCCAGCCACGCTGACCCACTAATTCAAGGTATTTGTCATGGCCACTGCCGATACAACCCAATCCCCTGAAAACACTCAAGGCAATCCCAACCCGGGCAAGCGCAAATTCATGCTGCTGGTCCTCGCTGCCGCCGTCGTGCTCAGCGGCGCGGGCGTCTGGGCCTACCACGAGTTTTACGGTCGCTGGAGCGAAAGCACCGACGACGCCTATGTGAACGGCAACGTGGTGGAAATCACGCCGCTGGTCACCGGCACCGTGGTCAGCATTGGCGCCGATGATGGCGATCTGGTCCAGGAAGGTCAGGTACTGGTGAGCTTCGATCCGAACGACGCCGAAATCGGCCTGCAAAACGCCCAGGCCAATCTGGCGCGTACCGTGCGTCAGGTACGCGGCTTGTACAGCGATGTGGATGGCATGAAGGCCCAGGTCAACGCGCAGAAAGCCGAAGTGCAAAAGGCCCAGGACAACTTCAGCCGGCGCAGGAACCTCGCCGCCGGCGGGGCGATTTCCCAGGAAGAACTGTCCCACGCCCGCGACGACCTGACCTCGGCGCAAAACGCCCTGGCCAACGCCGAGCAAAAGCTCAAGACCACCAGCGCACTGGTGGATGACACCGTGGTTTCATCGCATCCGGACGTGATGGCGGCCGCCGCGCAGCTGCGCCAGGCCTATCTGAACAACTCGCGCAGCGTGCTGATTGCACCGGTCACCGGTTACGTCGCCAAGCGCTCTGTACAACTGGGGCAGCGGGTACAGCCGGGCACCGCGCTGATGGCGGTTATCCCGCTGGATCAGCTGTGGATCGACGCCAACTTCAAGGAAACCCAGTTGCGTGACATGCGCATCGGCCAACCGGTGGAAATCGAGACTGACCTCTACGGCAGCAGCGTGAAATACAGCGGCACCATCGACAGCCTCGGCGCCGGGACCGGCAGTGCGTTTGCCCTGCTGCCGGCGCAGAACGCCACCGGTAACTGGATCAAGATCGTGCAGCGCGTGCCGGTGCGGGTCCGCATCAATGCCGAGGAACTGGCCAGACATCCGCTGCGGGTCGGCCTGTCGACCATTGTCGATGTGGACCTGCACGACCAGAGCGGGCCGGTGCTGGCGCAACAGCCGCCGCAGAAGGCGTCGTTCAGCACCAGCGTCTACGACCGTCAGTTGGCCGAGGCCGACGCGATGATCACCCAACTGATCCACGACAACAGCGCCGCGGTCGGCAAAACCGCACAACGCTGATGTGCCATCACCTCGACCCTGTGGGAGCTGTGGCGAGGGGGCTTGCCCCCGCTTGAGTGCGCAGCACTCACAAGATCTTCGATATATCGGAAATTTTGGGGCTGCTACGCAACCCAACGGGGGCAAGCCCCCTCGCCACAGCCCGCTCCCACAGGGTTAGCTGCGTCTGTAACGGGCGCGGCGCCAGACCCGTTTCAAAGGATTCGCGATGAGCAATAACGCGTCTTTTACGCCACCGAGCCTGCTGCTCAGCACCATCGGGCTGTCGCTGGCGACTTTCATGCAAGTGCTCGACACCACCATCGCCAACGTGGCGTTGCCGACGATTTCCGGCAACCTGGGCGTGAGTTCGGAGCAGGGCACCTGGGTCATCACTTCGTTCGCCGTGAGCAACGCCATCGCCCTGCCGCTGACCGGGTGGCTCAGTCGCCGTTTTGGCGAGGTGAAGCTGTTTGTCTGGGCGACATTGCTGTTCGTGCTGGCTTCGTTCCTGTGCGGGATTTCCACCTCGATGCCGGAACTGGTGGGCTTTCGGGTGTTGCAAGGGGTGGTGGCGGGGCCTCTGTATCCGATGACCCAGACCCTGCTGATTGCGGTTTACCCTCCGGCGAAACGGGGGCTGGCACTGGCGTTGCTGGCAATGGTCACGGTGGTCGCGCCGATTGCCGGGCCGATACTCGGCGGTTGGATCACTGACAGCTACAGCTGGCCGTGGATTTTCTTCATCAACGTGCCAATCGGCCTGTTCGCCGCGTGGGTGGTCACCCAACAAATGAAAAAACGCCCGGTGGTCACCAGCCGCCAGCCGATGGATTACGTCGGCCTGATCGCGCTGATCATCGGCGTCGGGGCGTTGCAGATCGTGCTCGACAAGGGCAACGATGCCGACTGGTTCGAATCAAGTTTCATCGTGATCGGCTCGGTGATTTCGGTGGTCGCCCTGGCATTCTTCGTGATCTGGGAAATGACTGACGAGCATCCAGTGGTCAACCTGCGTCTGTTCGCCCACCGCAACTTCCGTTACGGCACCATCGTGCTGATCCTGGGCTATGCCGGGTTCTTCGGGATCAACCTGATCCTGCCGCAGTGGCTGCAAACGCGACTGGGCTATACCGCGACCTGGGCCGGTTTTGCCGTGGCGCCGCTGGGGATTTTGCCAGTGCTGCTGGCGCCGTTCGTCGGCAAATACGCACCGAAATTCGACATGCGCCTGCTCGCGGGCGGGGCGTTCCTGGCCATCGGCCTGAGCTGTTTCATGCGCGCCGGGTTTACCAATGAAGTGGACTTCCAGCACATCGCCCTGGTGCAGTTGTTCATGGGGATCGGCGTGGCCCTGTTCTTCATGCCGACCCTGACCATCCTGCTGTCGGACCTGCCGCCAAGCCAGATTGCCGACGGTTCGGGGCTGGCGACATTCTTGCGGACCCTGGGCGGCAGTTTCGCGGCGTCGCTGACCACCTGGATCTGGATTCGCCGGGCGGATCAGCATCACGCCTACCTGAGCGAAAGCATCACCCCGTTCGATCCGGCAACCCGCGAAGCACTGACCCACCTGGGCGGGGCAGGGGTCAAGGCTTATACGCAGCTGGATCAGATGGTGATCAGCCAGGCGTACATCATGTCCACGGTGGACTACTTCACCCTGCTGGGCTGGATGTTCTTCGGGCTGATACTGATTGTGTGGCTGGCCAGGCCGCCGTTTACCGCCAAGGCCGGGCCAGTGGCATCCGCCGGACACTAAACACCGCATTACCCCTGTAGGAGCGAGTTCACTCGCGATGGACGACAACGATAACGCTGGGTGCCTGATACCCCACGTCGTTCTCGGGTTCATCGCGAGCATGCTCGCTCCTACAGGATTGTGTGTTCGGCAGTCAGTGGGTGGGGGCAGCCAATTGCGGCGGCGGGGCGAAATCGAAGGGGGCGAGGGCAAACCCGCTCTCGTCGACTTGCAATGCCCAGCCCTGCTTGTCCCAATCCCCCAGCACAATGCGCCGGGCGGCCAGGTCGCCGATCTGCAACTTGTGAATCGCCGGACGATGGGTATGCCCGTGAATCAGGGTTTTCACCCCGTACTGCTGCATGATCCGCGGAATTTCCTCCGGCGTGACATCGACAATGTCATTGGCCTTCATCCGCGTTTGCGCGCGGCTTTCACTGCGCAGCTTGCGTGCCAGCTTGTGCCGGGTGCGCAGTGGCAAGTGCCGCAGGATGAACAGGGTGATGGGGTTGCGCAGGTAGCGACGCAGCTTCATATAGGCTTCGTCGCGGGTGCAGAGGCTGTCGCCGTGCATCAACAGCACCGGCTCGCCGTTGAGTTGCACGACGCTCGGATCCTTCAGCAAGGTGCAGCCGGCTTCTTTGCAGAACGCCTTGCCGAGGAGGAAGTCACGATTGCCGTGCATCAGGAATATGGCCGTACCGCTGTCGCTGAGATCACGCAGGGCCTGGCAGATGGACCGCTGGAAGGGCGTCATGGCGTCGTCGCCAATCCACACCTCGAAGAAATCGCCCAGAATGTACAGGGCACTCGCCGAGCGGGCGCGTCCGGCGAGCAAATCCAGAAACGCCCGGGTAATGTCCGGGCGCTCCTCTTCCAGATGCAAGTCTGAAATCAGCAATATCACTCAACGATCTCGGCTTTCTCGATGATCACGTCTTCTGCCGGTACGTCCTGGTGGCCGGCCTTGGAAGTGGTGGCCACGCCTTTGATCTTGTCGACAACGTCGGTGCCGGCAGTCACTTTGCCGAATACCGCGTAGCCCCAGCCTTGAACGGTCTTGCCGCTGTGGTTCAGGAAGCTGTTGTCCGTCACGTTGATGAAGAACTGAGCGGAAGCCGAATGCGGCTCCATGGTGCGGGCCATGGCGATGGTGTACTTGTCGTTGGAAAGACCGTTGTCCGCTTCGTTCTGGATGCTCGGGCGCTTGTCTTTCTTTTCTTTCATGCCTGGCTCGAAACCGCCGCCCTGGATCATGAAGTTACCGATGACACGGTGGAAAACAGTGTTTTCGTAGTGACCGGCTTTAACGTACTCGACGAAGTTGGCCACGGTGATCGGGGCTTTTTCGGCGTTCAGTTCGATGACGATGTCACCGAAGTTGGTAGTCAGTTTGACTTGGGTCATGATCGTTACTCACTAGAGGAATTCGTGGTGTTGGAACATCGCGTCCCGCCACCGGTTCAGCCTGTTTTGGCCAAGGTGCGCAGTTTAGCGCGCCAGACGCGAATTTCGAGGCTGTTTTTTCATTTACGGCCTATTAAATACGACGGTTTACAGGGTGCGCTCTGTCAGGTACTTGACGGCATCGGCTATGATAGCGGCTTTGTTTTGTCCGGCCTTCATTACGGCCACGCACTTGTACGTTCAAGGATCCTATGAGCAAGCCCACTGTCGACCCTACCTCGAATGCCAAGACCGGCCCTGCCGTGCCGGTCAACTTCCTGCGGCCGATCATCCAGGCAGACCTGGACTCGGGCAAGCACACGCAGATCGTCACCCGTTTCCCGCCTGAACCCAACGGCTACCTGCACATCGGCCACGCCAAGTCGATCTGCGTGAACTTCGGCCTGGCCCAGGAGTTCGGCGGTGTCACGCACCTGCGTTTCGACGACACCAACCCGGCCAAGGAAGACCAGGAATACATCGACGCGATCGAACGCGACGTCAAATGGCTGGGCTTCGAATGGTCCGGTGAAGTGCGCTACGCCTCGCAGTATTTCGACCAGTTGCACGACTGGGCCGTCGAGCTGATCAAGTCCGGCAACGCCTATGTCGACGACCTGACTCCGGAGCAAGCCAAGGAATACCGTGGCAGCCTGACCGAGCCGGGCAGGAACAGCCCGTTCCGCGACCGCTCCGTGGAAGAAAACCTGGACCTGTTCGCCCGCATGAAAGCGGGTGAGTTCAAGGACGGCGCACGGGTACTGCGAGCCAAGATCGACATGGCCTCGCCGAACATGAACCTGCGCGACCCGATCATGTATCGCATTCGCCACGCTCATCACCACCAGACCGGTGACAAGTGGTGCATCTACCCGAACTACGACTTCACCCACGGTCAGTCGGACGCCATCGAAGGCATCACCCACTCGATCTGCACCCTGGAGTTCGAAAGCCACCGTCCGCTGTACGAGTGGTTCCTCGAGCACTTGCCGGTGCCGGCCAGCCCGCGCCAGTACGAGTTCAGCCGTCTGAACCTGAACTACACCATCACCAGCAAGCGCAAGCTCAAGCAGCTTGTGGACGAGAAACACGTCAATGGATGGGACGATCCGCGCATGTCCACGCTGTCGGGCTTCCGCCGCCGTGGCTACACACCGAAATCGATCCGCAACTTCTGCGAAATGATCGGTACCAACCGTTCCGACGGCGTGGTCGACTTCGGCATGCTCGAATTCAGCATCCGTGACGACCTCGACCAGAGCGCCCCGCGCGCCATGTGCGTGCTGCGTCCGCTGAAAGTCGTGATCACCAACTACCCGCAAGGCCAGGTCGAGAACCTCGAACTGCCGTGCCACCCGAAAGAAGACATGGGCGTGCGCGTCCTGCCGTTCGCCCGGGAAATCTACATCGACCGTGAAGACTTCATGGAAGAGCCGCCAAAAGGCTACAAGCGCCTGGAGCCGGCCGGCGAAGTGCGCCTGCGCGGCAGCTACGTGATCCGTGCCGACGAAGCGATCAAGGACGCCGATGGCAACATCGTCGAACTGCGCTGCTCGTACGATCCGGACACCCTGGGCAAGAACCCGGAAGGTCGCAAGGTCAAAGGCGTGATCCACTGGGTGCCGGCCGCTGCCAGCGTCGAGTGCGAAGTGCGTCTGTACGATCGCCTGTTCCGCTCCGCGAATCCGGAGAAGGCCGAAGACAGCGCCAGTTTCCTGGACAACATCAACCCTGACTCGCTGCAGGTACTCACTGGTTGTCGTGCTGAACCCTCGCTGGGCAACGCACAGCCGGAAGACCGTTTCCAGTTCGAGCGCGAAGGTTACTTCGTCGCCGATCTCAAGGACTCGAAACCAGGTCAGCCGGTATTCAACCGTACCGTGACCCTGCGCGATTCGTGGGGCCAGTGATTCAAGGAAGTTAACGTGCTTACGATCTACAACACGCTCACCAAGAGCAAAGAAGTCTTCAAGCCGCTCGATGGCAACAAAGTGCGCATGTACGTGTGCGGCATGACCGTGTACGACTACTGCCACCTGGGCCACGGTCGCAGCATGGTCGCGTTCGACCTGGTGACGCGCTGGTTGCGCTTCAGCGGTTACGACCTGACTTATGTGCGCAACATCACCGACATTGACGACAAGATCATCAATCGGGCCAATGAGAACGGCGAGTCGTTCGAAGCGCTGACCGAGCGCATGATCGCGGCGATGCACGAAGATGAAGCGCGCCTGAACATCAAGAAGCCGGACATGGAGCCGCGTGCCACGGATCATATCCCTGGCATGCACGCGATGATCCAGACCCTGATCGACAAGGGTTATGCCTACGCCCCCGGCAATGGCGACGTGTACTACCGCGTCGGCAAGTTCATGGGCTACGGCAAACTGTCGCGCAAGAAGATCGAAGACTTGCGCATCGGCGCGCGCATCGAAGTCGACGAGTCCAAACAGGATCCGCTGGACTTCGTATTGTGGAAGGCCGCCAAGCCGGGCGAGCCTAGCTGGGAATCGCCGTGGGGCGCCGGGCGTCCGGGCTGGCACATCGAGTGCTCGGTGATGTCGACCTGCTGCCTGGGCGAAACCTTCGACATTCATGGCGGCGGCAGCGACCTTGAGTTCCCGCACCACGAAAACGAAATCGCCCAGAGCGAAGCGGCCACCGGCAAGACCTACGCCAACGCGTGGATGCATTGCGGCATGATCCGTATCAATGGCGAGAAGATGTCCAAGTCCTTGAACAACTTCTTCACCATTCGCGACGTGCTCGACAAGTACCACCCGGAAGTCGTGCGTTACCTGCTGGTGTCGAGCCACTACCGCAGCGCGATCAACTATTCGGAAGACAACCTCAAGGACGCCAAGGGCGCACTGGAGCGTTTCTACCACGCGTTGAAAGGCCTGCCGAACGTGGCGCCGGCTGGCGGCGAGGCCTTCGTCGAGCGCTTCACCCAGGTGATGAACGACGATTTCGGCACGCCGGAAGCCTGCGCGGTGCTGTTCGAGATGGTTCGCGAGATCAACCGTCTGCGCGAGAGCGATCTCGACGCAGCGGCCGGTCTGGCAGCCCGCTTGAAAGAACTGGCCAGCGTGTTGGGTGTGTTGCAGCTTGAAGCCGAAGATTTCCTGCAAGCGGGCGCCGAAGGGCGTGTGGATGCAGCTGAAGTCGAAGCGCTGATCGCTGCGCGCCTGGCGGCACGTGCCGGCAAGGACTGGGCCGAGTCCGACCGCATCCGCGATCAGCTCACCGCCATGGGCGTGGTACTGGAAGACGGCAAGGGCGGCACGACCTGGCGCCTTGCTGATTGATAGCGTTACCGGCTACAAAACAAAACCCGCCTTGTGCGGGTTTTTTATACATAACTGATTGTTTTATATGAAATAAGAATCTCAGCATGATAGCGTGCCCAAGGCCATTCACTGCTCTGATCCTCATTCCAGATCCTTTGAAAGACACAAGCTTGCTCGCGAAAGCGGTCGATCATTCGAAACTGAAATTGCCCGTCTTGCCCCCATCGCGAGCACCGCTGTCCACCTACTACGCTCAAAGCTAAACTCTCACGATATAAGCAAAATAACGACGTGATACTGCCTGATGAAAATCCATCCTCTGCCGCCTCTCAACAGCCTGGTCGCATTTGAAGCCGCAGCGCGCCACTTGAGTTTCACCCTGGCCGCGCAAGAACTGAACGTGACTCAAGGGGCAATCAGTCGACAAGTGCGACTGCTTGAGGACTATCTGGGCAAGGTTTTGTTCGAGCGCACCACCCGCACCATTCAACTCAGCCCGGCAGCCAGTCAGTATTACGAAATAGTCCGTGCGTCCTTGATGCAAGTAGCCCAAGCCACTGGCGAGATTCGTCATTGGAAGGGCGCCGAGCAGGTGACGGTAGCCACCAGTACGGCGATGGCCTCGTTGTGGTTACTGCCTAAAGTCAGCGAGTTTCAGCGTGAGAACGAAGAAATCGATCTGCGTATCATCGCCCACGATCAGGTCAAGGATTTCTCTCGGCTCGATTGCGACCTGGCGTTGTATTACTGCAGTACGCCGCCCAGGGAAATGCAGGTCACGCCGTTGTTCTCCGAAGAGGTCTACCCGGTGTGCAGTCCTGCGTACCTGGCCAAGTATCCTGCCTTGAACAAGCCCGAAGACCTGGCGGCCTGTACCTGGCTGGTGCTCGACGACCCGCAGCGTGACTGGCTTGGCTGGGCGGACTGGCTGCAAAGCCAGGGGTTGAAAAACATCGAGCCCAAGCGCCGGATCAATATCAACAGTTACTCGATGGTGATCCAGTCGGCCCTCAATGGCCAGGGGATTGCGCTGGCGTGGTCCAACCTGGTCGAGGACTATCTGCAAAGCGGCGCGCTGGTACGGCCGCTGGATGCGGTATTGCGCACCGACGCGCAGTTTTGCCTGCTGGAACCGCTGTCCCGTGGCGGCATGCGGCAAAGCGTAAAACGCTTTCGTAGTTGGTTGCTCAATCAACTCCCGGCGGCACCGGCAGACAAGTAACGAGTGCGTCTGTTTACTAAACCATCCCTCTGAATTCCCCTTGAATCCCTCGGCATTTTGAATGCCGAGCGGTTTTTTTCGCCCAGCGAAAGCCGTGCTTTCAGTGCGTTCGTACGTGTTTATTTATGATGAAAAGTCATGAATTGCGCCGGAAATATCGTTTGTCGAGACAGGCCCCGTTTTTCCAGAATTGCTGCCAGCGGACCAGGCCAGCGAGCCTGCCGATCATTCAATACCGTGCCCAGCAGGGGAAAACAATAATGACCACCCTCCAACAAATCCCAGTCCAGAACCTCGAAACCGTCCTCAATCCGATCCACGAAGCGACCGGCTTGAGTAACGAGTTCTACACCGAACAACGCTACTTCGAACTTGAGCGTGATCAGGTCATGGGCAAGACCTGGGCCTGCGTCGGTTTTGCCAGCGACCTGGCCAAGGCCGGCTCGGTCAAGCCAATCGATTTCATGGGCCTGCCGCTGCTGCTGATGCGCAACCGCGAAAACCTGGTGCAAGTGTTCCATAACGTTTGCAGCCACCGCGGCATGAAGCTCGTCGAGGAGGCCGGTGAGGTGCAAGGCGTGATTCGCTGCCCTTACCACTCCTGGACTTACGACCTCAATGGCGGCCTGCGCGGCACCCCTCACGTCGGCGGCATCGACAAACACAAGGACGAGCGCTTCGCCTGTGAAAAACACGGCCTGAAGGCGATTCGCAGCGCGATCTGGATGGACATGGTGTTCATCAACCTGTCCGGCGACGCACAGCCACTGGAAGAAATGCTCGCGCCGCTGACTGAGCGCTGGAGCCAGTTCCTCGGTGAAGACGGCATGAGTCTGTTGAGCCGTCGCCCTGGCCATGACGCCACCGTCCTCGACATCAACTGCAACTGGAAGCTGGCCGTCGAGAACTACTGCGAGGCCTATCACCTGCCGTGGGTACACCCGAGCCTGAACTCCTACTCGCGCCTGGAAGACCACTACAACATCATCGTTGGTGAGCACTTCTCGGGTCAGGGCAGCTACGCCTACAACCTGTCGGACGTGGCCGGTACCCACTTGCCGAAATTCCCGGCCTGGCCGCTGGACCGTCTGCGCAATGCCGAATATGTGGCGTTTTTCCCCAACGTCTTGCTCGGTATCCAGGCTGACCACGCCTTCGCCATGCAGCTGGAACCCGTATCGCCGGGCCGCACTATCGAGCACCTGCGCCTTTTCTATGTCGGCGATGAAGCCGCCAGCAGCGAAGAGTTCAGCGCCTGCCGCGATGCGATCCTGGAATCCTGGAAAGTGGTGTTCGCCGAAGACATCAGCTCCGTGGAAGGCATGCAGAAAGGCCGTTACTCCCCGGGCTACAAGGGCGGCGCCTTCTCCCCGGAAATGGACATCCCGACACACTTCTTCCACCAGTGGGCGGCACGTCAATTACTCGCTACCGCCGAGTCGGTCTGAGGAGAGCTGCCATGTATCCGATAGCTTCTCACTGGCTCAACTACATCGATGGGCAATGGGTCGACAGCGTCCAGCGCCTGACGGTGAACAATCCCGGCACTGCCGAGCCTTTGGCGACCATCGCCCAGGCCACGGTGGCCGATGCCGAGCGTGCGTTGCAGGCGGCGCGTCGCTGCGCCGACAGTGGCGAGCTGACCCGGGCACGTCCTGCGCAGCGAGTCACCTGGCTGCTGCGCATCGCCGAGGAAATTCGTGCGGTGGCGGATGAAGGCGCCTGGGTGCTGTGCCAGGAAAACGGCAAGCGCCTGGTGGATGCCAAGGACGAGTTCATCGAAGCGGCGCGCTACTTCGAGTACTACGCCGGCATGGCGGACAAGATCGAGGGCACCTCGATCCCGCTGGGCAATGGCTACATGGACTTCACCCTGTACGACCCCATGGGCGTTTCGGCGCAGATCGTGCCCTGGAACTTCCCGGTGTCGATCTGTGCCCGTTCGCTGGCTCCGGCCCTGGCGGCCGGCAACGCGGTGGTGATCAAGTCGCCTGAACTGTCGCCGCTGGGCATGTGCGTGCTGATCCGCGCCATTGCCAAGGCCGGCCTGCCAGACGGCGCGGTCAACCTTATTTGTGGCCGTGGTCGCGAAGTCGGCTCGCATCTGGTCAGTCATCGCGGCGTCGACCAGATCGTGTTCACCGGCTCCGTGCCCACCGGCCAGTCGATTTTGCGCGACGCGGCGCAGCATGCAATTCCAAGCGTAATGGAACTGGGCGGCAAGTCGGCGGCCATTGCCTTCGCCGACGCCAACCTTGAGCAACTGCTGGCCAGTGTTCAATCGGGCATCTTCTTCAATGCCGGCCAGGTTTGTTCGGCCATGTCGCGCCTGCTGGTGCAACGCGAGATTTATGAAGAGGTGGTCGCGGCAGTGGTGGCCATGACCGAGGGGCTCAGCGTCGGTCTGGGCCAGGACAACGCCGACCTCACGCCGGTGGTCAGCGCCGGGCAGATGGTGGGCATCGAAGCGTTGTGCCGTCGGGCGATCGAAGAGGGCGCCGTAGCGGTTACCGGTGGCGAAGCCTTCGCTGACCGTGCCGGGCACTTCATGCGCCCGACTGTGTTCCGCGACGTCACGCCAGACATGTGCATCGCCCAGGAAGAGGTGTTCGGACCGGTGTTGGCAATCATACCGTTCGGCAGCGAAGAAGAGGCCATCGCCATTGCCAACGGCACCGATTTCGGTCTGGTGGCCGGGGTGTTCACCCAGGACATCAGCCGCGCCATGCGCTGCACCCGTCGTTTGAAATCCGGCCAGGTGTTCATCAACGAATGGTATGCCGGCGGCATCGAAACGCCGTTCGGCGGGGTCGGGTTGTCGGGCTTCGGTCGGGAAAAAGGCCAGGAAGCGCTGTACAGCTACGTGCGCACCAAAAACGTGGCGATCCGGATCGCTGGGGAGTGAACACCATGTTCAAGACTTGGCTTTGCATCGTTTGCGGTCTGATTTACGACGAGGCACTGGGCTGGCCCGAGGACGGGATTCTCGCTGGCACGCGCTGGGAAGATGTGCCCGAGGACTGGATCTGCCCGGAATGTCACGTCGGCAAGAGTGATTTCGAGATGCTCGATATCAGTGAACACACTCAGGCAGTTACCGCCGTCGGCACGCCGCCGGCAGCGGTCGCGGTCCCATTTGTGGCGCCTGTCACCGCGCCTGTTATCGCTGCAGCGTCACGCCAGCCGATCGTGATCATTGGCAGTGGTTACGCCGGTTACGGTCTGGCACAGGCGTTGCGCAAGGCGGACCCTGAGGTCGAGATCCGCGTAGTGACCCAGGAATCCGGTCACCTGTATTCCAAGCCTGCACTGTCAATTGGTTTGTCCCAGGGCAAGAGCGCCGAGGCGTTGTCCGGCGAGCCTCCACTGGCCATCGAAAAGCGCCTGAACATTCGCGTTTATCCGCATTGCACCGTGCAGTCCATCGACAGCTCGGCGCGTGTGTTGCGCACCAGCTTCGGTGACATGGAGTACGGCCAGTTGGTAATTGCCAGCGGCGCGCAACCGATCCGTCTGCCGATCCAGGGTGAAGCGGCGGCGATGCTCAGCGTCAATAACCTGCAGGATTACCACGGCTTCCGCGAACGCCTGACCGGCGTGCAGCGGGTGGCGATCCTCGGCGATGGCCTGATCGGCTGCGAGTTTGCCAACGACCTGGCCCACAACGGTTTCGACGTGGATGTCATTGGTCTCGGTCGGTGGCCAATGGAGCGCCTGTTGCCCGTCGAAGCGGGGGAGGTGTTGCAAGGGGCGTTGAGCGATCTGGGGGTCAAGTGGCATCTGCAGAACACCGTCGACGCCATCGAGTCGAGCGGGCAGGGCTATGTGCTAAAGCTCGCCGGTGGCCAAACCCTGAATGCTGACCTGGTGCTGTCAGCGGTCGGGCTGCGTCCCGATCTGAGCCTGGCGCAAAGCGCTGGTCTGGCGGTTGGCCGTGGCATTCATGTCAACGCGCAGTTGCAAACCTCGGTACCGGGCATCTATGCCTTGGGCGATTGCATCGAGATCGACGGGCAGTTGCTGCCGTATCTGGCGCCGATCAATCAGGGGATCCAGGCGCTCAGCAAGACCTTGCTCGGTCAGCCTACGGCGGTGGATTACCCGCTGATGCCGGTCACCGTGAAAACTCCGGCCGCACCGCTGTGCCTATTGGCGCCTGCAGTGGCGGGCGAAGGTGAATGGCGATGCACACCGACCCAGGACGGTATGAGCGCCGGGTTCTATGACACCGAGGGCAGGCTCAACGGCTTTGTCCTGTTGGGTCGCCAAGCGCAAACGCAGCGCAGCGCATTGCTGCAGTCCTGTCAGAACACTCAGCAGGCTGTCGCCTGAGGCCGTACACATGAAAAATTCGATCAATTTGCCTTACGACGATTCGAGCTGTGGCTGGTACGCAGCCTTGCCTGAACAACCGGCCTGCACCCGTCTGTCCGGCGAGCAGCGTGCCGACTACGCGGTGATAGGGGCGGGCTTTGCCGGCCTGGCCGCTGCCCGGCGCCTGGCCCAGCATCATCCGCAGGCGCGCATTCTGTTGGTGGACGCACAGCGCGTCGCCCATGGCGCCTCGGGTCGTAACTCGGGGTTCGTCATCGACCTGCCGCACAAGTTCGCCCTTGAGCATCCGGACCCGGCGCACAAACAACGTCTGCTGTCGCTCAATCGTGCAGCGATTTCGCAGTTGCAGGGGCTGGTGGAGGAGCACCGCATCGATTGCCAGTGGTCTCACGCCGGCAAATATCAGGGTGCCGTCGGCCCCCGTGGCATGGCCTACCTGGATCACTTCGAGCGGTTGATGACCGACCTGGGCGAACCGTTTCGTCGGGTCGGTACCACGGAGCTGGCGGGCGTTTTGGGCACGCAACATTACAGTGGGGCGATCTACACCCCTGGCTGCTATCTGATGCAACCGGCGGCGCTGGTCACCGGTCTGGCCCGCACGCTGCCGAGCAACGTCGAACTGCTGCAGGAGTCGCCGATCCAGCGTCTGGAGCGTGACGGCCACGGCGGCTGGATTCTGCATGGCACCAACGGGAAGATCCGCACCCCACAACTGCTGCTGGGCACCAGCATCTTCACCCAGGAGTTCGGTTATCTGCGCAATCGCCTGCTGCCGGTGATGACCTTCGCCAGCTGGACCCGTCCGCTGACCGATGCGGAACTGGCCATCTACGGCGGTCAACTGGACTGGGGCCTGACGCCGGCAGACCACGCCGGGACCACGGTGCGCATGACTCAGGATCGCCGCTTGATCATCCGCAACACCTACAAGCACGTGCCCAAGTACGGGCGCAGCACCAGCGACGGCATGCGCTTGAAGATTCGCGAATCGCATCGCAAGGCGTTCAAGGCGCGCTTCCCACAGTTGGCCGATGTGCCGTTCAGCCACACCTGGGGCGGGGTTTACGCGATCTCGCGCAATTTCACCAACTTCTTCGGCGAGTTGGAACCGGGTGTTCACGCGTCCGCCTGCGACAACGGTGTTGGCGCGGCCTGGGGCACGATCTCCGGCACGATGCTGGCGGACCTGGCCGTGGGTTCCGATTCCGCGCAATTGAACGACATCCGCGCGGTGACCGGCATGCCGTCGCTCAATCCGCCGGAACCCTTCCTCGGCTTGGGCGTGCGTTCGCGCATTCATCTGGCCGCCTGGAACAGTCGGAGCGAGTTATGAGCGCGCCCGACAAAGGCAGGAGTCGGGTACTGCACATCGACCACAAGGATCTGGATTTCACCTTTCGCGGCGGCCCACCTGGCGCCGCCTTTGTGGCCCGGGCCCTGAGCAATGAAATCTCGCCGAACATCGGCGTGGGCTTTGCTCGCTGGGAAGGGGCGCAGGTGGCCTGGACGGTGCTGTATGACGAAGTGATTTTTGTCATCGAAGGCTGCTTCGAGTTGCGGGTCGGCGATGAATTGTTCCAGGTCGCGCCCGGCCAGTTGCTGTGGATTCCCGAAGGCACCGAGTTGGTCTACGGCGGGCATGCCTTATTCGGCTATGTCGTGCATCCAGGCAACTGGAAAGAACTTCACGGCTTGACCTGAGCCAAATGCCTGGGTGTGCACCCGGGTTTCGCATTTTCTTTTTTTGGAATCGGCACCGTGTTTGGACTGACGAAAACGTTCGGCGCGCTGTATTTGTCCAGCCTGATGATGCAGCTGGGATCTATGTTGCTGATGACCTTTCTGGCGTTGCGTCTGAATGTGCTGGGGGCATCGGAAACAGCAGGCGGTGCCTTGATGGCCGCCAACGCCCTGGGCATGGTGGTGGGCGGTTGGGTCGGGCGCAGTTTGATCGCGCAGGTGGGGCACATACGTACTTTTGCAGCTTGTGGCGGGATCATTGCAGCAGCGGTATTGGCCCATGAGTTCAGCGCCGCCTTGCCATTCTGGCTGGTACTACGGGCACTGGTGGGGGTGGCCATGATGTGTCAGATGATGGTGCTGGAAAGCTGGCTCAACGACCAGGCCAAAACCGAGCAGCGCGGCAGTGTCCTGGCGCTGTACATGGTGGCCAGTTACGTCGGCATGATGCTCGGCAATCTGGCCCTGAGTCTGGATGAAGGGTTGGGCATCCGTGCATTGCTTGGTGTGGCCATGGTGTTCGCCCTGGGTTTGGTGCCGGTGGCGCTGACCCGAAGCATGCATCCGACGACGGTACCGGCGGCGTCCATCGATCTGCGCTTGTTCCTGCGCCGGATCCCTCAGTCGCTGGTGACTATTCTGGTGTCGGGAATGCTCAATGGTGCCTTCTATGGTTTGGCCGCAATCTATGCGAGCAAGCAGGGACTGCCGACTGCGCAGGTCGGACAGTTCATGGCCTTGTCCATCGGGGCCGGGTTGCTGGCGCAGTTGCCCCTGGGTTGGCTCTCTGATCGCTTGCCCCGTGCCAGTCTGATCCGCGCCGTGGCGGTGTTGCTGATTCTTGTCAGCCTGCCACTGGCATTCAATCAGAGTCCTTCGTTTGCCACCTTGCTGTGGTTCGGCGCGGGCGTCGGTTTCCTGCAGTTCTGCCTGTATCCATTGGGCGTGGCGCTGGCCAACGACAACATGGAGCCGGCGTTGCGTGTGTCACTCTCGGGCATGCTGCTGATCACTTTTGGTGTCGGTGCCTGTTTCGGGCCACTGATCGCCGGCGCGCTGATGGAGTACCTCGGTGCACCCAGTTTTTACTATTTCTACGCCGGCAGTGCGCTGCTGCTCGCGTTGCGCGTGGGCCAGGCGAATGTCACGGGCAAGCACCTGCAAAAGGATGCGCCGTTGCAGCACCCGGTGACGCCGAACGGCATAGCCAGTTCAAACCTCGTGTCGGTAGGCGACCCGGTGGTTGAGTGCATTGACAGACGTTAACAGGAGGAGGGCCTACAGCGAAACTCAGGCGGTTTTATTGATGCGTTTTTCTCATGAAACGGTGATTAAAAATGGTTTGAGCGATGCTCAGGATTCAATCATCTTGGCGATGCTGCCCAAACCGAGATAGACCGGAATTAACCTGCAGTTAAATACCTGCGGACAGTAACTACACCCTTAAACAAAAACAAAAGGGGAAAACAATGCGTGCGCAATCCGGCATGTTGAAAGGCCTTAATCCGAATGTGACAGTGGCCTCCATATTAGGAGTTGTCATATTCGTTCTATTTTGTGCGTTTAAAGATGAACAGGCTGCCAAGGCTTTCGAAGCGGCTTCTACGTTTATTCTGCACAACTTCAAGTGGTATTACCTGGCTCTGATCAGCGGCGTGCTTGGCCTGCTGCTTTATATCTCCGTCAGTCGTTTCGGTAATCTCAAACTGGGTGGTGAACATGACCGGCCCGAGTTCAGCTTCGCCTCATGGATTGCGATGCTGTTCAGCGCAGGAATGGGCATTGGCCTGATTTTCTGGTCGGTGGCAGAGCCGATGCTGCACTACGCCGATAACCCGTTTTCCAAGGGTTTGACCGACGAATCGGCGACCCTGGCGATGCGTATCACACTGTTCCACTGGGGCCTGCACCCTTGGGCGATCTTTTCGATGATCGGCCTGAGCCTCGCTTACTTCGCTTACCGCAAGGGTTTGCCGTTGGCGCTTCGCTCACTGCTGTACCCGCTGATTGGCGAGCGTATTTATGGCTGGATTGGTCATGTGGTCGACATCATGGGCGTGATTATTACTGCCTTTGGTGTTTCCCAATCTCTGGGTTTGGGCGTAGTTCAAATAAATACCGGATTGCATAATGTCTTTGGTGTTCCGATCAGTGTTGCCTTGCAGTTGTCCATCATTCTGTTTGTGAGTGTTGTGGCGTGTATTTCGCTGGTTGCCGGTTTGTCCAAAGGCATGAAGCGTATATCCACACTCAATATGTACCTGTCTTTCATTTTGATGTTTGCAGTACTGGCTCTTGGGCCGACCCGTTACATTCTTAACTTGATGTTTGAATCGACCGGGGACTATGTCCAAAACATCGTGGGCTTGAGCTTCTGGATGGACACTCAGAAAGACACTGAATGGCAGAACTGGTGGACGGCGTTCTACTGGCCGTGGTGGATGACCTGGGGGCCTTTCGTTGGTCTGTTCATTGCGCGCATCTCCAAGGGCCGGACCATCCGTGAACTGGTGATCGGAGCGCTGGTGGTGCCGACCATGGTGACCATTCTGTGGATGTCCGTGTTCGGTGGTGCGGCGTTGAAGAATGAGCAGCAGGATCGCCAGGCTTACCAGGCATCCGTTGCGACTCAGCAGGTGGCTCAAGCTCAAGAACAACCGAAGTTCGAAGGCGGCACCGTACTGCTGGCCACCAAGAAAGAAACCACAGCGGCGATGTTCACGCTGCTGCAAACGCTGGATGGCCAGACCATTGGCGCCGCGCTGTCGATCCTGGTGTGTGTGCTGCTCGGAGTGCATTTTGTGACCACGGCCGATGCCGGAACTCAAGTGTTGTGCACACTGTGTGCGTTGGGCAGCACCAGCCCGCCAAACTGGATCAGGTTGTTGTGGTGCATTCTGGAAGGCGCCATTGCTGCGGGGCTGTTGTTAGCCGGAGGGCTAAAAGCGATTCAGATGGCGAGTATTGCCGCGGGGTTGCCGATTGCCATGCTTTTGTCAGTCATGTCGTACACGTTGATTCATAGCTTGCGCAAGGAAATGCCGAGCGTGCCGGCGTGGACGCCTGCACTCGATGTTTTGCAGGGGCAGAGTGTCGCTCAGGTTGAGCATCGCGAATCGAAGGCTGCTGCGCAGGCTTATTGATCTGCAAGGGTGGTGCCCCTGACGGGGCGCCATTGCACAGAATCCGAACCCCGCCAGTGCGGCGAACGCGTCATTCAGTCTGGCGCAACCGCTTGTAAAGGGTATTGCGACTAACCCCCAACCGCCGCGCCAGATACGAAATATTTCCCCCGGCCGCCTGCAACTGCCGATTCAAATCCTCGGCATCATTCAGATCCACGGCCAACGGTTCCGGCGTATCGACCGGTTCCATCTCCAGATCAACAAAAAAATCATCCGGCAAATGCTCCGGCCTTATGGGTTGTTCCTCGGCCATGGCCAACGCCACCTGCATAACGCTGCTGACCTGGCGCAGATTGCCCGGCCACGGGTGGCGGTCGAACAGTTCCAATACCTCACGGCTCAGTCCAGCCCATTGGCCGGGTTCGCGATGCTGTTCCCACAGGCGTTTGAACAGCGCCTCTTTATCGCTGCGCTCTCTCAGGGGGGGCAATTCCAGGGTCAGGCCGCCGATGCGGTAGTACAGGTCCTCACGAAAACGCCCCAGTTGCACCTGTTCGCGCAGTGAACGGTTAGTGGCGGAGATAATTCGCAGGTCCACCGGGAACAACTCGCTGCTACCGACCGGCTGCACACAGCGCTCCTGCAGCACTCGCAACAGTCTTGCCTGCGTTGGCAGTGGCATGTCGCCGATTTCATCGAGGAACAGCGTGCCTTTATCCGCCTTGCGGATCAGACCGATGCTGCCTTTCTGGTTGGCGCCGGTGAACGCGCCTTTCTCATAACCAAACAGCTCGGATTCCACCAGTTCGGCGGGAATCGCCGCACAGTTGACGGCGATGAGCGCTTGTTTGCTGCGCGAGCTGGCCTGGTGCAGGGCTTTGACGAACACTTCCTTGCCAACTCCGGTTTCACCATGGATCAGCAGCGGAATGTCCTTTTCCAGCAAGCGCTCGGCCTGCCGCACGGCTTTTTCCACGCGGCTGTCGCCGTAATGCAGGGTTTTGAGGCTTATGGCCGTCGGTGCCGGGTTCGTCACGGCGGGTGACGCGCCCTTGTTTTCAGCACGCTTGCTATCTGAAAAAAGCCGCGGCTGAATCGGAACCTGTTTCGGTCTTTTCAGCACGCACTGGAACCGATTGCGCCCCGAAGTTTGCAGAGCGAAGGGCAGGCCTTCGGGCTGGTTCAGCAATTCCAGCAGCGAGACCTTGAACAGGCTTTCGACGCTGACCCGCGACAGGCTGAGGCCCAGCAGGTTGTCGGCCCGGCGATTGGCCGACAGCACCTGGCCGGTTTCATCGAAGATCAGCAAGCCGGCCCATTGGCTGTCGAGGTTGTTCAGGCCGGTATTGAACGTCAGTTGGAAATGCTGGCCATGGAACAGGTTGAGGATCAGCCGGTTTTCCACGGTCTGGCTCATCATCTTGACCATGCCCAGTGTGTGGGAGGGCGGCAGGTAGCTGTCACTGGACACGTCCAGCACCGCGATCACCTTGCGCTCGGCATCGAAAATCGGCGCGGCGGAGCCGGTCATGAAACGGTTGGCTTTAAGGAAGTGTTCATCGTGCTCGATATGCACGGCTTGCTCGCAGGCCAGGGCGGTGCCAATGGCGTTGGTGCCGCTGCAGCGCTCCATCCAGCTGGCGCCGGCGCTGAAGCCGCGGGCCAGTTTGGGTTCGATGAAGCGCTGGGTGCCCCAGGAGGTGAGCACCTGGCCCTGGTGGTCGGCGAGCATGATCAGGCAATTGGAATTGCTGAGGATGTTCTCGTAGTAGGGCAGCACTTCCTGATGGGTGGTTTGCACCAGCGAGTGCTGGCTCTCCAGCAGTTGCGCAATGCCTGCGGCCGGCAACTGGTCGAATGCCGGCGTGCTCTGGTGACTGAGGCCGAACGCGCGGCATCGGGACCAGGAGTCCTGGATGATGGCGTCGTGGGACAGCGGCGAGGCGGGTGCGGCCATGGCAGTCGATCTCTGGGCTGGCTTTTATTGTTTTTATGGTGACTTCAGCTACACACGGTCCCTGTAGGAGCGAGCATGCTCGCGATGGGGCCATCACATTCAACACAGATGGCGCCTGACCCACCGCTATCGCGAGCGTGCCGCAAGCGGGCACCCGCTCCTACAGGGGGCGTGAACAGTCCATAGAGTGTTGTTCACTAATGTTCACTGTCAACGGGTGAACTGTTCAATTGTTCATTTCCGATTGTTCATTTGTGTTCAGCATCGAAAGCCAATCGCGCTTCATTTTCAATAATCTTCAGCTTTATCAATGGCATGTGATTTCTGGCACAAATATCGCTCTGTAGCTCCGGTCGCTTGACTCCAATTATAAAAAAGGCCGAGCCATGTCACTCACCCTGGAGCACGTCAGCCGCACCGTCGAGGGCCAGATCTGGATCGACGATGCCAACCTGAGTTTTGAACCCGGTTCCTTCAACGTTTTGCTGGGGCGCACCTTGTCCGGCAAAACCAGCCTGATGCGCCTGATGGCCGGCCTGGACAAGCCCGACAGCGGGCGCATCCTGATGAACGGCGTCGACGTCACCCAACGCCCGGTGCGTTTGCGCAACGTGTCGATGGTCTATCAGCAGTTCATCAACTACCCGACCATGACGGTGTTCGAGAACATCGCCTCACCCTTGCGTCAGGCCGGTGTAGCCAGCGAGCTGATCCAGAGCAAGGTGCTGGAAACCGCAAAGATGCTGCGCATCGAAAAGTTTCTCACGCGCTATCCGCTGGAGCTTTCCGGCGGTCAGCAGCAGCGCACGGCAATGGCCCGGGCGCTGGTCAAGGATGCCGAACTGATCCTGTTCGACGAACCGCTGGTCAACCTCGACTACAAGTTGCGCGAGGAGCTGCGCCAGGAAATGCGCGAACTGTTCAAGGCGCGCCATACCATCGCGATCTATGCCACCACCGAACCCAACGAGGCCCTGGCCCTGGGCGGCACCACGACCATTGTTCATGAAGGTCGTGTGATCCAGAGTGGTCAGTCTTCATCGGTCTATCACCAACCGCAAACGGTGCTGGCGGCCGAGCTGTTCTCCGAGCCGCCGATCAACCTGATGCCCGGTCGCATTGCCGGCAACGAAGTGAGTTTCGCCAACTTCGTGCATTTTCCGTTGAACGTCGATCTGCGTCCGGTGGGCGAGGGCGAGTTCCGCTTCGGCGTGCGCCCCAGCCACATATCGCTGGTGCCGAGCAATGATGACGACCTCGAACTGGCGGTGACCGTCGAGGTCGCGGAAATCAGCGGCTCGGAAACCTTCCTCCACGTGCGCAACGAGCATTTCCTGCTTGTGCTGCATTTGCCGGGTGTTCACGAATACGACGTCGATGCGCCGATCCGTATCTACATCCCGACCCATAAACTGTTTGTGTTCGATACGCAGGGGCGCCTGGTCCAGGCGCCGGGCCGGCGTGTCGCGAGGGTTGCCTGATGGCCGAAATCCGCTTGCAGCACCTCGCCCACAGCTACACCAAAACCCCGGCTGGACCTGAGGATTACGCAATCCGCGAGATGGATCATATCTGGGAGCAGGGTGGCGCCTATGCGTTGCTCGGTCCATCGGGCTGCGGCAAGTCGACCTTGCTCAACATCATTTCCGGGTTGCTCAGCCCGTCCCAGGGCCATGTGCTGTTCGACGGCAAAGCGGTCAACGACCTGACGCCGGAGAAGCGCAACATCGCCCAGGTTTTCCAGTTTCCGGTGGTCTACGACACCATGACGGTGTTCGACAACCTGGCTTTCCCGCTGCGCAACCAGGGCATGGCCGAGGCGAGGATTCACAGCAAGGTCCAGGAGATCGCCGAAGTCCTTGACCTGCAGAACCTGCTGGGCAAAAAGGCGCGCAACCTCACCGCCGACGAAAAACAGAAAGTCTCCATGGGGCGTGGGCTGGTGCGCGACGACGTATCGGCGATCCTGTTCGACGAGCCGCTGACGGTGATCGACCCGCACCTGAAGTGGAAACTGCGGCGCAAGCTCAAGCAGATTCACGAGCAGTTCAACATCACCATGGTCTATGTCACCCACGACCAGCTCGAGGCCTCGACCTTCGCCGACAAGATCGCGGTGATGTACGGCGGGCAGATCGTGCAGTTCGGCACGCCAAGGGAGTTGTTCGAGCGACCCAGTCATACCTTTGTCGGCTACTTCATCGGCAGCCCTGGGATGAACCTGATCGAGGTGCGGCCGCAGCCGGGCGGCGTCGGGTTTGCCTCGACTTACCTGCCGCTGTCCGAGGCCATGCAGCAACGTATTGCACAAGCCGAATGGAAAACCCTCAAGGTCGGCATTCGTCCGGAGTTCGTCCATGTGTGGGACGAAGCCTTTGATGACGCGCTGCGGGCACAGGTCGTACATGTCGAAGACCTGGGCACCTACAAGATCATGACCCTCAACCTCGATGGCGCCACCCTGAAGGTGCGCCTGGCCGAAGACAAGCCGGTGCCGCAAGGCACGGCGTGGATCAGTTTTCCAACCCAGTGGCTGATGGTCTATGCCGATGAGTTCCTCCTGGAAACCCAAGCCAACATCGAGGTGCAGCCATGAACAAGGTGCAGAACAACAAGGCCTGGTGGCTGGTGCTGCCGGTGTTCCTGCTGGTGGCGTTCAGTGCGGTGATCCCGATGATGACCGTGGTCAACTATTCGGTGCAGGACATCTTCGACCAGTCCAGCCGCTATTTCGTCGGCGCCGACTGGTACAAACAGGTGCTGCTCGACCCGCGCCTGCATGACTCGTTGTTGCGCCAGTTCATCTATTCCGCCTGTGTGCTGCTGATCGAGATTCCCCTGGGCATCGCCATCGCCCTGACCATGCCGACCAAGGGCCGCTGGTCTTCGGTGGTGTTGATCGTGCTGGCGATCCCGCTGCTGATCCCGTGGAACGTGGTCGGCACCATCTGGCAGATCTTCGGTCGCGCCGATATCGGCCTGCTGGGTTCGAGCCTCAATGCCATGGGCATCAGCTACAACTATGCGGCGAACACCATGGATGCCTGGGTGACCGTGCTGGTCATGGACGTCTGGCACTGGACCTCGCTGGTGGCGCTGTTGTGCTTCTCCGGGTTGCGGGCGATTCCGGATGTGTATTACCAGGCGGCGCGGATCGACCGGGCCTCGGCCTGGGCGGTGTTCCGGCATATCCAGTTGCCCAAGCTCAAGAGTGTGCTGCTGATCGCCGTGATGCTGCGCTTCATGGACAGCTTCATGATTTACACCGAACCCTTCGTGCTCACGGGCGGCGGTCCGGGCAATGCCACGACCTTCCTCAGCCAGACCCTGACCCAGATGGCGGTCGGGCAGTTCGACCTGGGGCCGGCCGCCGCGTTCTCGCTGGTGTACTTCCTGATCATCCTGTTGGTGTCCTGGCTGTTCTACACCGCCATGACTCACTCTGACGCCAACCGTTGAGGCCCGCGCCATGAGCAAAAGAAAGCTGATCCCCTTGCTGCTCTACATCCTGTTCCTGCTGGTGCCGATCTACTGGCTGCTGAACATGTCCTTCAAGAGCAACAGCGAAATCCTCGGTGGCCTGACGCTGTTCCCACAGGATTTCACCCTGGCCAACTACAAGGTGATCTTCACCGATCCGAGCTGGTACACCGGCTACATCAACTCGGCGTACTACGTGAGCCTGAACACGATCATTTCCCTGACCGTGGCACTGCCGGCGGCCTATGCCTTCTCGCGTTACCGATTCCTCGGTGACAAGCACCTGTTCTTCTGGCTGCTGACCAACCGCATGGCGCCACCGGCAGTGTTCCTGCTGCCGTTCTTCCAGCTGTATTCCTCGATCGGGCTGTTCGACACCCACATCGCCGTGGCCCTGGCCCATTGCCTGTTCAACGTGCCGCTGGCGGTGTGGATTCTCGAAGGTTTCATGTCCGGGGTGCCCAAGGAAATCGATGAAACCGCCTACATCGATGGCTACAGCTTTCCCAAGTTCTTCGTGAAGATTTTCATCCCGCTGATTGGCTCCGGCATCGGTGTCACGGCGTTTTTCTGCTTCATGTTTTCCTGGGTCGAACTGCTGCTGGCGCGAACCCTTACCTCGGTGAACGCCAAACCGATCGCCGCGGTGATGACCCGCACGGTCTCGGCGTCGGGCATCGACTGGGGGGTGCTGGCAGCGGCGGGGGTGTTGACCATCCTGCCGGGCATGCTGGTGATCTGGTTCGTGCGCAACCATGTGGCCAAGGGCTTTGCCCTCGGCCGGGTATGAGGAACTGATGATGGAATGGATGAGCTGGACCGTCCCCACGGCGGCATTCTTCAGCGTGATTGTCCTGATCCTGGTGGTCATGACCACTTGGGAACTGCGTTCGCCGAGCATCCTTCGGCGTGGTTTTCTGCCGATTGCCACCACCCGTGGCGATCGCTTGTTTATCGGTCTTCTCGGCAGCGCCTACCTGCACTTGCTGGTAATCGGCGTCACCGACTGGAGCATCTGGGTGGCGTTCGCGTTGTCCCTGGTGTGGCTGTTGGCTGTGATGCGTTGGGGCTAGTCGAATCGCTCGGCAATGTTGCTCCGAAACTCAATAAGGAGGTCTTATGTTCGATAAAAACAATAAGCTGCGACATAGCATTTCATTGGCAGCCATGCTGGCACTCGGCGGTTTGAGCGCTTCGGCCTGGGCCGATGCCTACGAAGATGCCGCGAAAAAATGGATTGGCAGTGAGTTCAAGCCGTCCACACTCACGGCCGAACAGCAACTGGAAGAGTTGAAGTGGTTCATCAAGGCGGCGGAGCCGTTCCGGGGGATGAACATCAAGGTGGTGTCGGAAACCATTGCCACCCACGAGTACGAGTCCAAGGTGCTGGCCAAGGCTTTCACTGAAATCACCGGGATCAAGCTGACCCACGACCTGCTGCAGGAAGGCGACGTGGTGGAAAAGCTGCAGACCGTGATGCAGTCGGACAAGAGTATCTATGATGGCTGGGTCAACGACTCGGACCTGATCGGTACGCACTTTCGCTACGGCAAGACCGAATCGATCACCGACCTGATGGCCAACGAAGGCAAGGACTTCACTTCGCCAACCCTGGACATCAAGGACTTCATCGGCATCTCGTTCACCACTGCGCCGGACGGCAAGATCTATCAATTGCCCGACCAGCAGTTCGCCAACCTCTACTGGTTCCGCGCCGACTGGTTCGAACGCGCGGACCTCAAGGCCAGGTTCAAGGAGAAGTACGGCTACGACCTGGGCGTGCCGGTGAACTGGTCAGCCTATGAAGACATCGCCAGGTTCTTCAGCGAAGACGTCAAGGAGATCGACGGCAAGCGTGTCTACGGGCACATGGATTACGGCAAGAAAGATCCGTCCCTGGGCTGGCGCTTCACCGATGCCTGGTTCTCCATGGCCGGTGGCGGCGACAAGGGCATCCCCAATGGCTTGCCGGTGGACGAGTGGGGCATTCGTGTCGAGGACTGCCATCCGGTGGGTTCCAGTGTGACCCGCGGCGGCGACACCAATGGTCCGGCGGCGGTGTTCGCCACCACCAAGTACGTCGACTGGTTGAAGAAATACGCGCCGCCGGAAGCGGCGGGCATGACCTTCTCCGAATCGGGGCCCGTGCCATCCCAGGGCAATATCGCCCAGCAGATTTTCTGGTACACCGCCTTCACCGCCGACATGACCAAACCGGGTCTGGCGGTGATGAACGCCGACGGCACGCCGAAATGGCGCATGGCGCCGTCACCCCGCGGTCCTTATTGGGAAGAGGGCATGAAACTAGGCTATCAGGACGTGGGCTCCTGGACCTTCATGAAATCCACGCCCGAGAAGCAGAAACTCGCCGCCTGGCTGTACGCGCAGTTCGTGACATCGAAAACCGTGTCACTGAAGAAAACCATCGTCGGCCTGACGCCTATCCGCGAGTCGGACATCAACTCCCAGGCGATGACCGACCTGGCGCCCAAACTCGGTGGCCTGGTGGAGTTCTACCGCAGCCCGGCCCGTGTGCAATGGACCCCGACCGGGACCAACGTGCCGGACTATCCGCGCCTCGCGCAACTGTGGTGGAGCCACATTGCCGAAGCCGCCAGCGGCGAGAAAACCCCGCAACAGGCACTCGACGGCCTGGCCAAGGATCAGGACGCGATCATGACTCGCCTGGAACGCTCCAAGGCACAAGGCACCTGCGCGCCGAAAATGAACCCCGAGCGCGACGCGCAATACTGGTTCGACCAGCCGGGCGCACCGAAGCCGAAACTGGAAAACGAGAAGCCTAAAGGCGAGACCGTGAGCTACGCCGAACTGCTGAAATCCTGGGAGGCGGCGCGTAAATAAAGGCTGAACCATGAAAGACAAACGGCACCGCAAGGTGCCGTTCTGGTTTGTCCGGCCTGTCGCTTCAGTGCGCTACGTTCTTGACCGCCGGAAAGCCCAGTCTGAACACCGTCATCCCGCCTGCCTGGCTTTCAACGTGTGCAACACCCTGATGCAGGCTCATGATCGAGCGCACAATGGCCAAACCCAATCCGGTACTGCCCTGCGAACGGGTGCGGCTGCTGTCTACCCGGTAGAAACGGTCGAACAGATGCGGCAAGTGTCGCGCCTCGATACCCGCGCCGGGGTTGCTGACAGACAGTGAAATCTGGCTCGCGCCGGACTCAATGAGCAGCGAAATCGTGTTACGGGCCGGGCAGTGGCGCAGGGCGTTGGACAGCAGGTTCGAGATCGCCCGCTGAATCATCAAGCGGTCGCCCATTACCCGTGCGCTGCCGACCACGTTCAGGTTGATCTGCTTGTCCTGAGCCGACAGGGAAAACAGCTCGGCCACTTTGCGTGTTTCGTCTTCCAGGGCAATCGACTCGAAAGGCGTTTGCGCCGTCGGCTGGCTGGTCTGCGCCAGAAACAGCATGTCGCTGACAATCCGCGCGACGCGCTCCAGTTCTTCGATGCACGACACCAGAACGTTCTTGTATTCCTCGGTCGTGCGCTCGCGCGCGAGCGTCACCTGGGCCTTGCCCATCAGGTTGTTGATCGGCGTGCGCAGTTCGTGGGCCAGGTCGTCGGAGAACTGCGACAACTGCTGCACGCCCGTGTCGAGGCGGTGCAGCATGAAATTGATGCCCTGGGCCAGTTCGTTGAGTTCCTGGGGCAAGCCCGCCACCGACAGACGATGGTCGAGATCTCGGGTGGTCACGCTTGCCGCCACTTTGCGAAACTCACGCAACGGTGCCAGGCCTCGTTGCACGGCACCCCAGGCACTGAGGCCGATCAGGATCAGCAGCAACGGCAAGGCTATCAGCGTCGAGCGCAGCCAGGCGCTGAGCATGGCCTGATCGTGGGCATTGTCGGTCGATAACAGGAGCGGCACGCGGGTCCCGTCCTTGACGCGGATCAGTCTGGACGCGGTGAGAAACTTTGTACCCTTGGCGTCAGTGCTGCTGGAAAAGGCCAATTGCTCGGTAGCCGCTCGCAGCGCTTTCAGTTCCAGGCGCGTATCAGCCATACCGGAGCCGGACTTGAGCAGCGGGCTGCGCAGATTGTCCGGCTCGTAAATGGTTAGCGTGAGGTTGTCATGCCCCATGACTTGATCGAGCAGAATATGCGGTTTGTCACGGATCTCACGGGTATCGCCGTACAGCGACAAGCTGTGCTCCACCTGTTCCAACTTCTTTTCCAGGCTGTCCCTGGTTAACGCGTTCAATTCATGGGTCAGGGCCAGGTAGGCCAGGATGGCGAGGAACACCACCAGCAGCGCACCGAGAATACTCACCGTCAACCCCAGGCGCAGTGACAGGCTGGCCGGTTTCATTCCCGCGCCTCCAGCACATAACCGACACCACGCAGTGTGTGAATCAGCTTGTTGTCGAAGGGGTCGTCGATCTTCGCCCGCAGACGCCGGATCGAGACTTCGACCACGTTGGTGTCGCAATCGAAGTTCATGTCCCACACCAGGGAAATGATCTGGGTGCGGGTCAGCACTTCGCCGGATTGGCGTATCAGCAGATGCAGCAGGGCGAATTCCTTGGTGGTCAGGTCGATGCGTTGTTCACCACGAAAGGCCCTGTGCCGTCCCGGATCAAGTTCCAGGTCGGCGACCTTGAGCACTTGCGGAACCGGGATGTTTTCGCTGCGGCGCATCAGGGTACGCACCCTTGCCAGCAGCTCCGGAAATTCGAACGGCTTGACCAGGTAATCATCGGCGCCCAGATCCAGGCCGCGGATCTTGTCCGCCAGGCGCCCGCGCGCGGTAAGCATCATGACCCGGGTGGCGTGGGTACGACGCAATTGTTCAAGCACGCCCCAACCATCCAGTTCCGGCAGATTGACGTCCAGGATGATCAGGTCATAAGGCTGTTGCCGGGCCAGGTGCAGGCCATCGGCACCGGTTGTCGCGCGGTCAACGATATAGCCACTTTCGGTCAGTCCCTGATGCAAGTACTCGGCAGCTTTAAGCTCGTCTTCAATGACAAGGATTCGCATGGTTAATCACCACTTATATTTAATGGATAAATAATCAAGGAGATCGGGAAAGTTATTGTTTTTGTAAGGACTTCCGAGCCTGACTCAATAATTGATAAGTACGTTTCCTGCTGATTTGTTTCGAAGGTTATGCGGGTTCGTGATAGGCACGATAAAGGCTGTAGTAGCTTCAGGGTCAAGCAGGTCTCTTGGTTTTGTGGCTCTAAATCAATGCTCTGCGACAGCCTGTCGCAGTTGGTGGTGCTGGTAATCCTTCAGCCTCACGGGCGCTGATATGGCGCAAGTACTGTTCGACGGATAATTCAGGATATTTGTTTCTATGTATTGCTGTATTGGTTTGCGAACTTCGAATGTTAGTGCAATGCAACTTGCTGTGGCCGTGGATGACGGATTTGTAATGTTCCAGTCACCTTGTCGATAAGTTCAAAACCCTACCGTGGCGCTATCGACATTCTTTGATCCAAGAAGGAAGTATTCAATTGCCCGGTCCAAGAGAACTGACGGCGCGATCACGCCTGAAAAACACGCTGCGGGTCGTGACCACCACCGGCCTTCTGTTACTGGCCGGTCCTGGTTTTGCGGCCGGCTCATCGACATCGACACTGACCCTCGACCAGGCGTTGCAATCGGCGTTCGCCGACAACCCCGAGTTGGCGGCGGCGCAGTGGGAAATCGGCATTGCCGAGGGCGATCGACAGCAGGCCGGCTTGATTCCCAACCCCGAAGTATCCTGGGAGGCCGAAGACACCCGGCGCGATTCGCGAACCACCACGGTGATGCTCAGCCAGCCGATCGAGCTGGGCGGCAAGCGCGGCGCACGAATCGATGTCGCCAGCCGCGCGCAGGATGCCGCCGGGATCGAACTGGAGCGCAGGCGCAATACCTTGCGCGCGGATGTGATTCAGGCCTTTTCCGCTGTGCAAACGGCACAGCACCGGTTGCAGTTGTCCCGTCAGTCGCTGCAAATCGCCGAGCAGGGTGTGCGCGTGGCCCAGGGCCGTATCGAGGCGGGCAAGTCATCACCGATCGAAGGTACGCGGGCGCAGGTGCAATTGTCCGAGGTACGACTTGAGCTGAGTCGGGCCGAGCGCGATAAGGCCACCGCCTATCAGCAACTGGTCCAGGTCATGGGCACACCCATCCCCGCGTCGGTGGATGTGCAGGCTGCCCGGCAAAACACGCTCATCGTGCCGCCGAGCCGTTTGCTGGAGCGCCTGAACGACACTGCCGAGCTGCGCCTGGCGAAATTGCAGATCGATCAGCGCGAGGCTTCGTTGGGGCTGGAAAAGGCGCAGCGGATTCCCGACCTGACCGTGAGCGTCGGCAGTCAGTACGACGAAACGGAGCGCGAGTGGGTCAACGTAGTCGGGTTGTCGATGCCGATTCCATTGTTCAACCGTAATCAGGGCAATGTGCTGGCGGCCGCTCGACGCGCCGACCAGGCGCGGGACTTGCGTAACGCCACCGAGCTGCGTTTGCGCACGGAAACCCAGACCGCCCTGGAGCAGTGGCAGACCGCCAACGATGAAGTCAAAGCGTTCAACCAGAGCATCCTGCCTGCGGCACAAAGTGCGGTCGACAGCGCTACTCGCGGATTCGAGATGGGCAAGTTCACATTCCTCGAGGTGCTCGATGCCCAGCGCACCCTGATCAGCGCCCGCACCCAATACATCCAGGCGGTTGCCGAGGCGACAGACGCCCGGGTGCGCATCGAGCGCATCTTCGGCGATCTCGGTGTATTCGCCGTCAGCCCCTGAACTTCACCTCTCAGATAACTGCGCGATGTCATGGCGCAGAGGAGTTTCCATGGAAAAAAAACACATCGTTGTCATTGCGGTGACGTTGGCACTGGGCATTGGCATCGGTTCGATGTGGACGAACAGCTCGTCCGTCGACGCCCGCGCCGATGAAGCGGCGGCGCATGCCGACCATACCGAAAAAGGCGCTGCTGCCGACGGCGAGCATGCCCAGGGGGAGGGCGAAGAGGGACATCTGGCCTTGAGTTCCGAGCAGATCGCGGCGGCGGGCATTCACTTGGCCGAAGCCGGCGCGCAGCGCATCAACCTCAGCTTGCCATTCCCCGGTGAAGTGCGCTTCGACGAGGACCGCACGGCACACCTGGTGCCGCGAGTACCCGGTGTGGTTGAGGCGGTGTCGGTCAATCTCGGGCAGTCGGTGAAAAAGGGCCAGTTGCTGGCGGTGATCGCCAGTCAGCAGATCTCTGATCAGCGTAGCGAACAGGCGGCCGCGCAACAGCGTCTGGCATTGGCGCGTACCACTTATGAGCGCGAAAAACGGTTGTGGCAGGACAAGATTTCCGCCGAACAGGATTTCCTCCAGGCCCGACAGGCGCTGCAAGAGGCTGAAATTGCCCTGAACAATGCTCGGCAGAAAATCAGCGCGCTCAGCGGCAGCGTGGTCGCCACTGGCGGCAATCGCTATGAACTGCGCGCGCCGTTCGATGGCGTGGTGGTGGAAAAACACCTGACGCCGGGAGAGGTGGTGGACGAAACCAGCAATGCTTTCACCCTCACCGATCTGTCCCGGGTGTGGGTGACCTTCGGCGTTTCACCCAAGGATCTGACCCAGGTGAAGGTAGGCCGCCCCGTGACGATCAGTGCCCCGGAACTGAACGCCGAGGTGGCTGGCAGCGTGTCCTATGTCGGCAGTTTGCTCGGCGAGCAGACGCGCACCGCCACGGTCCGCGTCACCCTGGAAAACCCCCAGGGCGCGTGGCGTCCGGGGCTGTTCGTCACTGCATTGGTCGCCACCGACAGCCGCCAGGCCAACGTCGTCGTACCGGAAACCGCGATCCAGACCGTCGAGAACAAACCCACGGTGTTCGTGCGCACTGATGACGGCTTCAAGGCACAGGCGGTGGAACTGGGCAGTCGTGCGGACGGGCAGGTGGAGGTCACCCAGGGGCTGAAGCCCGGTGTGCAAGTCGCCGCCGCCGGCAGCTTCGTTCTCAAATCGGAACTGGGTAAAGCCTCGGCTGAGCACGCTCATTAATAGATTCCCACTAAAAACGCCCACCGATCCGTTCCCTCGACGAGAAGGTTCTCATGTTCGAACGCCTGATCCAGTTTGCCATCGAGCAGCGCTTCATCGTGCTGCTCGCCGTTCTGCTCATGGCCGGCCTCGGCATCGCCAGTTATCAAAAACTGCCGATCGATGCCGTGCCCGATATCACTAACGTCCAGGTGCAAATCAACGCCGGCGCCGCGGGCTTCTCGCCGCTGGAAACCGAACAACGCATCACGTTCCCGATTGAAACCGCCATGGCCGGCCTGCCGTTCCTGGAGCAGACCCGCTCGCTATCGCGCTCGGGGCTGTCGCAGGTCACGGTGATTTTCAAGGACGGCACCGATCTGTTCTTCGCCCGGCAATTGGTCAACGAGCGGCTGCAGATCGCCAAGGAGCAATTACCCCACGGCACGGAAGCGGTAATGGGGCCGATATCCACTGGTCTCGGGGAGATTTTTCTGTGGACGGTGGAGGCGCGAGAAGGTGCGCTGAAGGAGGACGGCACACCCTATACGCCGACCGATCTGCGGGTCATTCAGGACTGGATCATCAAGCCACAGTTGCGCAACGTCCCCGGCGTGGCCGAGGTCAATACCATCGGTGGATTCGCCAAGGAGTACCAGATTGCGCCCGATCCGAAAAAACTCGCTGCCTACAAACTGACCCTCACTGACCTGGTGACAGCACTGGGGCGCAACAACGCCAACGTTGGCGCCGGCTACATCGAGCGTAGCGGCGAACAACTGTTGATCCGCGCACCAGGCCAGGTGGCGAGCACCGATGACATTGCCAATATTGTCATGGCCAACGTCGACGGCACGCCGATCCGGATCAAGAACGTCGCCACGGTGGAGGTCGGCCGCGAATTGCGCAGCGGTGCCGCGACCGAAAACGGGCGCGAAGTGGTCCTCGGCACCGTGTTCATGCTGATCGGTGAAAACAGCCGTGTCGTCTCCCAGGCCGTGGCCGCCAGGCTCGAACAGATCAACCGCTCATTGCCCGACGGCGTGGTTGCCACAGCGGTTTACGACCGTACCCACCTTGTGGACAAGGCCATCGCCACGGTGAAGAAAAACCTGGTGGAAGGCGCGATCCTGGTCATCGCCATCCTGTTCCTGTTTCTGGGCAACATTCGTGCGGCGCTGATTACCGCGATGGTGATTCCGCTGTCGATGCTGTTCACCTTCACCGGGATGTTCAGCAACAAGGTCAGCGCCAACCTGATGAGCCTCGGCGCGCTCGACTTCGGCATCATCGTCGACGGCGCGGTGGTGATCGTTGAAAACACCCTGCGCCGGTTGGCCCATGCGCAGCGGCATCACGGGCGATTGCTGACGCGATCCGAGCGTTTCCACGAAGTCTTTGCGGCCGCCAAAGAAGCGCGGCGACCGCTGATTTACGGCCAGTTGATCATCATGGTCGTGTACCTGCCGATCTTCGCGCTGAGCGGTGTCGAAGGGAAAATGTTCCACCCGATGGCGTTCACGGTAGTGATCGCGCTACTCGGCGCCATGTTGTTGTCGGTGACCTTCGTTCCGGCGGCAATCGCGATGTTTGTCACCGGCAAGATCAAGGAAGAGGAAGGCGTGGTCATGCGTGGCGCACGCCAGGTCTATGCTCCGGCGCTGGCCTGGGTGATGGGCCATCGGGCGCTTGCGATGGGCATGGCGCTGGGTGTGATTGTACTCAGCGGCGTGGTGACCAGTCGTATGGGCAGCGAGTTCGTACCGAGCCTCGGCGAAGGTGATTTTGCCCTGCAAGCCTTGCGCGTGCCGGGCACCAGCCTGACACAGTCGGTGGATATGCAGCAGCGCCTGGAAACGCAGATCCTCGGCAAAGTGCCGGAAGTCGAGCGCGTGTTTGCCCGTACCGGCACCGCGGAAATCGCCTCCGACCCCATGCCGCCGAACATCTCCGACAGCTACGTGATGCTCAAGCCGAAGGCACAGTGGCCAGACCCGGACAAGTCCCGGGAAACCCTGATGGCCGAATTGCAGCAAGCCGCTGCATCACTGCCTGGCAGCAACTACGAACTGTCACAGCCGATCCAGTTGCGCTTCAACGAGCTGATCTCCGGGGTGCGCAGCGACGTGGCAGTCAAGGTGTTCGGTGATGACATGGAAGTGCTCAACGCCACGGCGACGAAGATTGCCAGCGCCCTGCAAAAGGTCGATGGCGCCTCCGAGGTCAAGGTCGAGCAAACCACCGGTCTACCGGTGCTGACCATCAATATCGACCGCGACAAGGCAGCGCGTTACGGACTCAATGTCGGCGATGTGCAGGACACCGTCGCCGTCGCCGTAGGTGGAAGCCAGGCGGGCACGTTGTATGAGGGCGACCGACGTTTCGACATGGTGGTGCGTTTGTCCGATGCCATGCGCCAGGACATCGAAGGTCTGTCGGCGCTGCTGATTCCCGTGCCGGCACCGCTCAATGGCGATGCCGGGCAGATCGGATTCATCGCGCTCAAGGAGGTTGCCAGTCTCGATCTGGAACTGGGCCCGAATCAGGTCAGTCGCGAAAACGGCAAGCGGCTGATGATCGTCAGCGCCAACGTACGCGGGCGCGATATCGGTTCGTTTGTCGCAGAGGCGGGCGAGGTGATCGAGCGCGATGTGCAGATACCCGCCGGTTACTGGACCGGTTGGGGCGGGCAGTTCGAGCAGATGCAATCGGCGGCCAAGCGCTTGCAGATCGTAGTGCCGGTAGCGTTGTTGATGGTGTTCGGCTTGCTGTTCATGATGTTCAACAACCTCAGGGATGGCTTGCTGGTATTCACCGGGATTCCGTTTGCGTTGACCGGCGGCGTCATGGCGTTGTGGTTGCGCGATATCCCGTTATCGATTTCGGCGGGTGTCGGCTTCATTGCGCTGTCGGGGGTGGCGGTACTCAATGGATTGGTGATGATCGCGTTCATTCGCAACCTGAGGGAGGAGGGGCGTTCTCTCTGCGATGCAATCAACGAGGGCGCTTTGACACGACTGCGCCCGGTGTTGATGACCGCATTGGTGGCGTCCCTGGGCTTTATTCCAATGGCCCTGGCGACCGGCACCGGTGCGGAGGTACAGCGGCCGCTGGCGACGGTGGTGATCGGCGGAATCCTGTCTTCGACCATCCTTACTTTGCTGATCCTGCCGGCGCTGTATCAACTGGCTCATCGGCGGGAAGAAGAGGTTATCCCGGTTAAATCAGCTACCACGAAATGACGGATATGTAATTTCCACGCCACCGTCACGAAAGGTTCGGATTGTTAACCTGATCTCGTTAACCAAATGAGGTCTGAAAACATGAAACTTGCACAACTGGGTACCTTTGCAGCGGCGTTGCTAATGTCTGGCGTGGTGTTGGCTGCCGGCGGTGGTGATCGAACTTTCGCAAGAATGATGGCAGCCAATGACCGCTCGGTGGCGCTGTCTGTCGCCAGGGAGCAGGCCCGTGATCCCGTCGTCGTGAATGAAAAGAAAGACGACAAGACTAAAGACTTGTAAGCGTGTCGCACTTCACTGGCCCGTCATCGATTGTCGATGCCGGGCTTTTTTTTGAGTCGGATTTTTAAAGGGAAGTGGAGATGAACTTGCTCAAGTCGATGATGTTTGCCGCAGTCATGACGTTGTCCCTGGATGCGCTCGCCGAAGGTGGCGGGGACAGGGCCTTTGAGAAGGCGTTCAGTGCCAACGCCAGAGCCATGGCGTTGTACGCTGCCAACCGGGGCAAGCCGGCACCTGTGGTGAGGGACTATGAATACGGGATGAAGCTGGATGTGGTGAAGGTGGTGAGCGTCGTACGGCCGCCAGTCGCCTGCTCTGTAGTGCCTGCCGCAATGACCTACGAAGATTCACAAGGGCAGCTCAACACCCTCAGGTACAGCGTGGCGGGGGATTGCGGCAAGCGTGGTGGTTGATGCCCGATCTTGCTGCATTGGCAATTGAAATGTTGCGCTTACAAAAAAGGCGCCCCGAAGGACGCCAAAGGATTCACCTCCTGCCAAAGGAGCAAGGAGCTTCGTGAGGTGAATTTGTATCAACCGTGGCGTCAGAGAATCGCCAATGGATATTCGATGATCACCCGAACCTCATCCAGATCCGATTCAAACGCCGTAGCGCGGGTAGTGGCCTGGCGCAGGCGCAGCGACAGGTCTTTCAGCGAACCGGTCTGCACCACGTATTTGACTTCGATGTCCCGCTCCCAGCGCTTCTGATCCGTCAACGGGTTGCCGTCGGCATCGCGGCGCATGTAGGTGGCGTTGGCGTTGGAGTAGTCGGCGTCGGTGCCCTGGGCATAACGGGTCATGAACGACAGGCCCGGCACGCCGTAGCTGTTCATGTCGAGGTCGTAGCGCACCATCCATGAACGCTCCTTGGGCGAGTTGAAGTCGCTGTACTGGATGGAGTTGTCGAGGAAGATCGAGTCGGATTGGCGCAGATAATCGAAGTCGTCATTGCCATTGTTGCGTTGATGCGAGAGGGCCACGGAATGCGCGCCGAATTTCACCCCGACCCGGCCGCTCCAGATATTGTTGTCGAACTCGCCGAGCAGTTTTTTGCCTTCGTCGACCGCCTTGTAATAGTTCAGGCCACCAAACAGCGACACGTCATCCGATAGCGGATAAGTCCAGGCGTTGCCCGCGTAGTACTGGTTCCAGGCATCCTTGAGTCGGCTTGAATACAGACTGAAGCTGAGGTTCTTGTTCAACGAGTAGTCGCCACCAAAGTAAGCGATCCATGGCGAGTCGACCGGGCCGGCATAGAAAGTCTCGAAATTCTCGCGCATGTCGCTGGACACCGGTTGGTTCATGGCATGCAGTCGACCGCCCTGGATCGAAAGGCCTTCGATGCTGGTGTTGGTGGCCGTGACGCCACGGAAGCTTTCCGGCAGCAGTCGCGAATCACCTGCCGCCACCACCGGGGTGGCCGGGAACACGTCGCCAACCTTGACCACGGTATCGAAGGCCCGCACTTTCACGGCGCCACCGACCTTGGTGTATTCGTCCCGTGCCTCGCCGTCACTGTCGACCGGCAGTACATCGAACGAACTTCGGCCACCATTGCGGCCGTCACCGGTGTCGAGTTTCACACCCATCATTGCAAAGGCATCGACACCCACTCCAACGGTGCCGTGAGTAAAGCCGGATTCGAACTGACCGATGATGCCTTGTGCCCAGGCTTCGGAATAACCATTGCCGGTAGGACTGGACTGGCCCTTGCGGTAATCACGATTGAAGTAGAAGTTGCGGTTGAGCACGGTCAGGCTGCTGCCCTCGACAAACCCCTCGGCTTGGTCTTGCGCATACACCATGGTCGGCCCGAAGCCGATAACCATCGCTAAAGCGGCCATCGGTATTTTTGAATTTTTAAGCATCAATCACTCCTTGGGTACGGCAGATCGCAACGTGCCTCGGCGCAGGTTTTATTGTTCGGCGGACAAAGGCCCGCCGGCATGGTCGCCGGACGACATGGTTGCAAGCTGCGGATAACGCCAGGGTGATGGGGGGATTACAATTTCGTTAGGTGGGTGGGATGTCGAACGTAGCCCTCAGGCTGGTCCTGCTTCAAAGGCCTCCAACAGATCAGCCGCTTCGCAATCTCATTCGATAGCTGATTTCTTTCTTGAAGCCCAAACGCAAAAACGGCACCCGAAGGTGCCGTTCTGTTTACTGCCGCGTGTAACTAAGCGATCAACCCGCCAGGCCCGACTGTTGAACCAGGTTCAGCAGCGGTTGTGGGTACAGGCCGAGGAAGAAGGCCAGTACCGCGATGGCCAGCAGCATCACGCCGCCTGCACGTTGTTCCCAGTGCAGTTGCGCATCGTGGCGACGCAGGTTCGGTTCGATCAGGTACAGGGTGACCATCACTCGCAGGTAGTAGAACACGCCGATGGCGCTGCCCAGTACCAGGGAAGCGACCAGCCACCACTGATGGGACTCGACGCCGGTGGCGATGATGTAGAACTTGCCGATGAAGCCCGCGGTCAGCGGGATACCGGCCAGGGACAGCATCATCACGGTCAGTACGGCGGTCAGGTACGGACGGCGCCAGAACAGGCCGCGGTATTCGTACAGGGCGTCCGCGTCACGGCCGTTGTACGGCGAGGACATCAGGGTGATCACGCCGAAGGCGCCGAGGCTGGTGATCACGTAGGTGACCAGGTACACGCCGATGGCTTCCACGGCCAGGCCCTTGCTCGCCACCAGGGCGATCAGCAGGTAGCCGAAGTGGGCGATGGACGAGTAACCCAGCAGACGCTTGAGGTTGCTCTGGGTCAGGGCCAGCAGGTTGCCGAACAGGATCGACGCGATGGCGATGAGGGTCAGTACGTTGCTCAGCACGCCGCTGCTTGCAGCAGGGGAGATCTGGAACAGGCGCACCATCACCGCGAACACAGCCACTTTGGAAGCGGTAGCCAGGAACGCCGCGACCGGCGCCGGAGCACCTTCGTAGACGTCCGGCGTCCACAGGTGGAAGGGGACCAGCGACAGCTTGAACGCCAGGCCGATCAGCATCATGCCCAGGCCCAGTTGTGCCAGCGAGCTTGGCAGCCCGGTAGCCGCCAGCGCCTGGCCGATGCCGACGAAGCTCAGGGAGCCGGCGTCAGCGTAGAGCAGGGCCATACCGAACAACAGGAACGCGGAACCGGCCGCCGACAGCACCATGTACTTGATACCGGCTTCCAGCGAGCGCTTGTTGAAGAAGGCATAGGCCACCAGACCGTAGACCGGCACCGAGAGCAGTTCCAGACCGACGAACAACCCGGCCAGGTGCTGCGCGCTGACCAACACCAGGCCACCGGCGGCGGCCATCAGGATCAGCAGGTACAGTTCTTCACGGTTGCCCGGGTAACCCGAACCGCCATCGCCGAGGTAGGCGTGGGCGAGGGTGACGCAGGCGAGCGTGGCGACCAGGATCAGCGCCATGTACAGGCAGGCGAAGGTGTCGATCTGCAGCAATGGCGTCACGGCCAGGGGCGCGACTTTCAAGGCCGGCAGGATCGACAGCAATGCCAGGTTCAGACCCGCCACTGACAGCAGGAAGGTCTGGGAGTGGTTGCGGCGCCAGGCGATCGCCAGCATCACCACGATGATCGTGGCGCTGGTAATCAACAGCGGCGCTAGCGCGATAAAGTGTTGAGTCGTGAATTCCATAGCGCTCTTACCGGGCCGAAGCGAGTTGAGTGAAGGCGGTGCCGAGCCATTGCTGCACGCCATGCATCGTAGCGGCAGAGGTATCGAGGAACGGTTGCGGGTACACGCCGATGTAAATCAGCAGTGCGGCCAGACCGACCACCATGATCATTTCGCGACCGTCCATGCCATGCAGCACCGCGTCCGATTTGGCCGGACCGAAGTACGCACGGTGGATCATGATCAGCGAGTAGACCGAACCGAATACCAGGCCGGACGTGGCGATGATGGTGACCCATGGAGCGAACGGGAAGGTGCCGATCAGGATCAGGAACTCACCGACGAAGTTGCCGGTACCCGGCAAGCCCAGCGACGCTGCCGCGAAGAACAGGCTGAGGGCCGGCAGGTAAGCGATCTTCGACCACAGGCCACCCATTTCACGCATGTCGCGGGTGTGGGTGCGTTCGTACAGCTGGCCACTCAGGATAAAGAGTGCCGCCGCCGACAGGCCGTGGGCGAGCATCTGCATCACTGCGCCCTGCAGCGCCAGTTGGCTGCCCGAGTAGATGCCGATCAGTACGAAGCCCATGTGGGAAACGGACGAGAAGGCAATCAGACGCTTGATGTCGGTTTGCGCGAACGCCAGGAACGCACCGTAGAAGATCCCGATCAGACCCAGGGTCATGGCGAACGGCGCAAACTCGGCCGAGGCGTTCGGGAACAGCGGCAGGGCGAAACGCAGCAGGCCGTAGGCAGCGGTTTTCAGCAAGATACCGGCGAGGTCGACGGAACCCGCGGTCGGTGCCTGGGCGTGGGCATCAGGCAGCCAGGAGTGGAACGGAACCACTGGCAGCTTGACCGCGAAGGCGATGAAGAAGCCGAGCATCAGGATGTACTCGGTAGTCGTCGACATCTTGGTCTTCAACAGGTCGGCGTAGTTGAAGGTAATCACGCCGGTGTCGTTGAAGTTGACCAGTACCAGGCCCAGGATCGCCACCAGCATGATCAGGCCGGAAGCCTGAGTGAAGATGAAGAACTTGGTCGCCGCGTAGATCCGGGTTTTCTTGCCGTCCGAAGAGCTGTGACCCCAGAGCGCGATGAGGAAGTACATCGGCACCAGCATCATTTCCCAGAAGAAGAAGAACATGAACAGGTCGAGGGCGAGGAACACGCCGACGACACCGCCCAGGATCCACATCAGGTTCAGGTGGAAGAAGCCGACGTGACGCTGGATCTCTTTCCACGAGCAGAGTACCGAGAGAACACCCAGCAGGCCGGTCAGCAGGATCATCAACAGCGACAGGCCGTCGAGGGCCAGGTGCACGTTGATGCCGAAGCGCTGGATCCAGACGTGCTTGAACTCAATCACCCAGGTCGGATCGGCGCCAGGCGCCGGGGCAAATGAATAGTCACCGTTGGCCCACAGCCAGAGGCCGAGGGAGAGCAGCAGGGACATGGTGATCAGCGCAATCCAGCGGGGGAGGGTGGCGCCGAAGCGCTCACCCATCCAGCACAGCAGGCCGCCGATGAAGGGGATCAGGATTAGCCAGGGCAGAATCATGACGGGCTCGTTTCCTTTCGCAAATTCGCAAGGTTCATATCAGACCGCTACCAGCACGACGGCGCCAATTACCAGCACGGCACCAGCAGCCATCGAGGCGGCATACCAACGCAGTTGACCGGTCTCGGTACGGCTCAGGGCGGTGTGACCGCCTTTGGCCATGCGCGGGATCAGACCGATGGTCTGGTCGAGCGGGTCTTTGCGCAGGATGTGGCTGATCGCCAGGTAAGGCTTGACGAACAGTTTGTCGTAGATCCAGTCGAAGCCCCAGGCAGCGAACCACCAGGCCGAAAGGAGGCGGCCGATGCCGCTGTTGGCGACGGCGGTGACGAAGCGACGCTTGCCGAGGAACAGCAGCGCGGCCAGCAGGATACCGGCCAGGGCGATGGCGCCCGAAGCGATTTCCAGGCTGTGCTTGGCTTCGCCGCCGGCATGGCCGACGCTTTCTGGCAACACGCCGTGCAGCGGTGGAACGATCATCGCGCCGATAGCGGTGGACAATACGATCAGCACCGACAGTGGCAGCCAGTGGGCGATGCCGTGACCGGCGTGGGCTTCGGTCTTCGCTTCACCGTGGAACGCGATGAAGATCAGGCGGAAGGTGTAGAGCGAGGTCATGAACGCGCCGACCAGGCCGGCGTAGAGCAGGCCGTTGTTGCCGCTGGCGAACGCTTCCCAGAGGATTTCGTCCTTCGAGTAGAAGCCCGCGGTCACCAGAGGCAGGGCCGCCAGGGCCGCGCCGCCGACGATGAAGCTGGCATAGGCCAGTGGCAGTTTCTTCCACAGACCGCCCATCTTGAAGATGTCCTGCTCGTGGTGGCAGGCAACGATCACCGCACCGGACGCAAGGAACAACAGGGCCTTGAAGAAAGCGTGGGTCATCAGGTGGAAGATCGCGCCATCCCAGGCACCCACGCCAAGGGCCAGGAACATGTAGCCGATCTGGCTCATGGTCGAGTAGGCGAGGATACGCTTGATGTCGGTCTGGACCAGGGCTGCAAAGCCGGCCAGGACCAGGGTCACGCCGCCGACGATGCCCACCAGGTGCAGGATTTCCGGCGCCAGGGTGAACAGGCCGTGGGTACGGGCGATCAGGTAGACGCCCGCGGTCACCATGGTTGCGGCGTGGATCAGTGCCGAAACCGGGGTAGGACCGGCCATCGCATCCGCCAGCCAGGTCTGCAGCGGCAGTTGCGCGGATTTACCGACAGCGCCGCCCAGCAGCATCAGGGTGGCCACGACCATCCAGAAATCACCGGACTGGAATTTCTGCGGTGCCAGCACCAACAGCTCCTGGACGTTCAGGGTGCCCAGTTGGGCAAACAGAATGAACAGGCCGATGGCCATGAACACGTCGCCGATACGGGTCACGATGAAGGCTTTGAGTGCGGCGTTACCGTTGTTGCGGTTGCTGTAGTAGAAACCGATCAACAGGTACGAGCACAGGCCCACGCCTTCCCAGCCGAAGTACACGAACAACAGGTTATCGGCCAGGACCAGGAACAGCATGCTGGCGATGAACAGGTTGGTGTAGGCGAAGAAACGCGAGTAGCCGTCTTCACCGCGCATGTACCAGGACGCGAACAGGTGGATCAGGAAGCCCACGCCCACCACCACGCCCAGCATGGTCACGGACAGACCATCCAGGTGCAGGGCGAAGTTCGGCTGGAAGCCTTCCACGGAAATCCAGCGCCACAGCACTTGCACATAGGCTCCACCTTCCGGTGGGGCGACGTTGAACTGCCAGATCACGTAGGCGGCGACGATGGCCGACAGGCCGACGGAACCAACGCCGATCAGCGCGGCCAGGTTTTCCGAAATGCGGCCGCGCGAGAACGACAGCAACAGGAAACCGATGAGAGGGAATACGAAAGTCAGAAAGAGTAGGTTCATCCGCGCATCTCACTGGCAGCGTCGATATCGAGCGTGTGGAAGCGGCGATACAGTTGCAGCAGGATCGCCAGGCCGATACTGGCCTCGGCGGCTGCGAGGCTGATCACCAGGACGAACATGATCTGTCCGTCCGGCTGCGCCCAGCGGCTTCCGGCAACGATGAACGCCAAGGCGGAGGCATTCATCATGACCTCCAGGCTCATCAGCACGAAGAGGATGTTGCGGCGGACCATCAGGCCGACCAGGCCGAGGCAGAACAGGATGCCGGCGACCGCCAGACCATGCTCCATGGGGATAGCAGGCATCGTCATTGCTCCTTGGCTTCGTTACGGCCCAAATGGAACGCCGTGACGGCTGCGGCGAGCAGCAGCATCGAGGCGAGTTCGACCACCAGCAGGTAAGGACCGAACAGGCTGATGCCCACGGCCTTGGCGTCTACGGTGGAGTGGCCGACGGCCTGGCCGCTCTGGTGGGAGAACAGCACATACAGCAGTTCCACCAGCAGCAGTGCGGCGAGCAGGACCGGGCCACCCCAGATACCGGGCTTGAGCCAGACGCGCTCTTGCTGAACCGAGGCAGGCCCCAGGTTCAGCATCATCACCACGAACACGAACAGCACCATGATGGCGCCAGCGTAGGCGATCACTTCCAGGACACCGGCAAACGGCGCGCCAAGGGCGAAGAACGTCATCGCCACGGCGATCAGCGAAATGATCAGGTAGAGCAGGGCATGCACGGGGTTGGTGTTGGTGATTACGCGAAGCGTGGACACCACAGCGATACCCGATGCGAAATAGAAAGCGAATTCCATCTTTCTTCCTTAAGGCAGCAAGCTCTTCACGTTGATCGGTTCGGCTTCATTCTGCGCGGAGCCTTTCGGCTTCCCGGCAATCGCCATACCAGCAACACGATAGAAGTTGTAATCAGGGTTTTTGCCGGGGCCGGAGATCAGCAGATCTTCTTTCTCGTAAACCAGGTCCTGACGTTTGAACTCGGCCATTTCGAAATCCGGCGTCAGCTGGATCGCGGTGGTCGGGCAGGCTTCCTCGCAGAGGCCGCAGAAAATGCAGCGCGAGAAGTTGATGCGGAAGAAGTCCGGGTACCAGCGACCGTCTTCGGTTTCAGCTTTCTGCAGCGAGATGCAACCGACCGGGCAAGCCACGGCGCACAGGTTGCACGCTACACAACGCTCTTCACCGTCGGGGTCGCGGGTCAGGACGATACGCCCACGGTAGCGCGGCGGCAGGTAGACCGGTTCTTCCGGGTACTGCAGCGTGTCGCGCTTGCGGAAGGCGTGGCCGAAAATCATCACCAGGCTGCGAAGCTGGGTGTAGAGGCCATGCACGATATCTAGAATGTACTTCATGATTCTCTATCCTCACTGAGCCGCGACGGCGGGCGTGTTGAGCAACACGAGCGCAGCGGTCACCAGCATGTTGACGAGGGTCAGCGGCAAGCAGAACTTCCAGCTGAAATCCATCACCTGGTCATACCGTGGGCGCGGGATCGAAGCGCGCAGCAGGATGAACATCATGATGAAGAAACCGGTTTTCAGCGCGAACCAGATGAACGGGATCTGCGGCAGGATGTCGAACGGACCGTGCCAGCCACCGAAGAACAAGGTCACCAGCAGTGCCGAGATCAGCACGATACCGATGTACTCGCCGACGAAGAACATGCCCCATTTCATGCCGGCGTATTCAATGTGGTAGCCGTCGGCCAGTTCCTGTTCCGCTTCCGGCTGGTCGAACGGGTGACGGTGAGTCACGGCCACGCCAGCGATGAAGAAGGTCAGGAAGCCGAAGATCTGCGGAATGATGAACCACATGTTCTGCGCTTGATATTCAACGATGTCGCGCATGTTGAACGAGCCGACCTGGATCACGATGCCCATCAGCGACAGGCCCATGAACACTTCGTACGACACGGTTTGCGCCGAGGCACGCAAGCTGCCCAGCAGGGCGAACTTGTTGTTGCTCGACCAACCGGCGAACAACACCGCGTAGACCGACAGGCCCGCCATGGCGAAGAAGAACAGGATGCCGATGTTGATGTCCGCCACGCCCCAGGTCGGGGTGATCGGGATGATCGCGAAGGCAATCAGCAGGGCGCTCATGGCCACGACCGGTGCCAGGGTGAAGATCATCTTGTCGGCGAACGGCGGCGTCCAGTCTTCCTTGAAGAACATCTTGATCATGTCGGCGGCGATCTGGAACGCACCGAACGGACCTACGCGGTTCGGACCGTAACGGTCCTGCCAGAGGGCGAGCAAGCGACGCTCGACCCAGCTGAGCAGGGCGCCGCAGATCACTACGGCGAGCAGGATCACCACGGCCTTGAGGACCGCGATGATCACATCGATCACTTCAGGAGTGAACCAGGTCATTGAGCTGCCTCCTGCAGACCGTCAACGGATTTACCGAAAATCGCTGGCGGAATGCCGGCGATGCCCGCAGGCAATGCCACCAGGCCTGCGCCCAGTTCTTCATTGATGCGCAGCGGCAGACGCAGGGTCTGGCCGGCCACGTTCAGGCTCAGCATGGCACCGTCGTTGACGCCCAGGCGGTCGGCTTCGGACTTGGCCAGTGCAACATAAGCAGCCGGAATGCGCTCCTGAACCGGCGCGGCTTTCGAAGAGTTCTCTTCGCTGCCGAACAGGTGGAAGAACGGTACGGCCTGCCAGGTGCCTTGCGCCGGGTTGAATGCCCTTGGAACAGAGGCGAACCAGTTCAGCGAGTCACCGGTGCTTTCGATCAGGCGAGTGCCCGGGTCGCCAGCGCGGATGTGACCACCGACTTCGTCCTGGAACTTGTTCCAGGCCTGCGGCGAGTTCCAGCCCGGAGACCAGGCGAATGGCACTTGCTGACGCGGTTCGGCCGAGCCCGAGTAACCTTCCATGGAGAAGGCGAACGCGGTGTCCTTGTCCTGCGGGGTACGCGGTTCGTGCACGCTGATGTCGGCGCGCATGGCGGTACGACCGGAGTAACGCAGCGGCTCACGGGCCAGTTTCAGACCTTTGATGCGGAACGCGGCGGACGGTGCGGCGTCTACGATGGCGGCCAGTTGCGGAGTGCTCGAAGCGACCGCAGCGGTGACGTGGTCCAGTTGGGTCCAGTCGATCGCCTGGTTCAGCAAGGTTGCGCGCAAGGCATGCAGCCAGCGCCAGCCTTCGTGAACCAGGATGCTCGCATCCATGTATTGCGGGTCGAACACCTGGAAGAAGCGCTGGGCGCGGCCTTCCTGGCTGACCAGGGTACCGTCGCCTTCAGCGAAGCTGGCGGCTGGCAGGACCAGGTGAGCGCGGTCAGTGGTGGCGGTCTTCTGATGGTCGGCGACGATCAGCACCTTGGCGGCGGTCAGGGCAGCATCGACACGGGCCTTGTCGGTACGGGTGTACAGATCGTTTTCCAGCACGACGACGGCGTCGGCTTTACCGTCGATCACGGCTTGCAGCGCGGCGTCGACCGATTCGCCACCGAGCATGGCCAGGCCGAGGCTGTTGGCCTCTGGCACGATCAGGCTGATGGAGCCGTTCTTCTCGCGCAGCTTAAGGGCTTTGGCAATGTTGGCAGCAGCCTCGATCAGCGCTTTGGAACCCAGGGAAGTACCGGCGATGATCAGCGGGCGCTTGGCCGCGAGCAGGGCATCGGCAATGCGCTTGGCCAATTCGAGGGCTTCAGCGTCAAGGCCTTCAACGGCTGGAGCGCTGGCGTCGAGGGCGTGAGCCACGGCGAAACCGATGCGGGCCAGGTCGTCGGGAGCGGCGTGAACGCACTCTTCGGCGATGTCGTCGAGCTTGGTTTCAGCCAGGCTGGCGATGAACAGCGGGTTCAGCGCATGCTGGCCGATGTTCTTCACGGCGGCGTCGAGCCAAGGCTGGACACGCATGGCGTCGGCCATGTCTTCGGCCTTGCCCTTGACCGATTGACGCAGGGCCAAAGCCATGCGCGCAGCAGTCTGGGTCAGGTCTTCACCGAGGACGAACACGGCGTCGTGGTCTTCGATGTCGCGCATGTTCGGCACTGGCAGAGGGCTTTCTTTGAGCACCTGCAGGACCAGACGGATGCGTTCCAGCTCACCGGCTTCGATACCGGAGTAGAAGTGCTCGGCACCGACCAGTTCGCGCAACGCGTAGTTGCTTTCGAGGCTGGCACGTGGCGAACCGATGCCGACGATGTTGCGACCGCGCAGCAGGTCGGCGGCCTTGTCCAGTGCTTCGTCCAGGCTCAGCTTGGCGCCGTTGGCCAGCAGTGGCTGACGTGGACGGTCCTTGCGGTTGACGTAGCCATAGCCGAAACGGCCACGGTCGCACAGGAAGTACTGGTTCACCGAACCGTTGTAGCGGTTTTCGATGCGACGCAGCTCGCCGTAACGCTCGCCCGGGGAGATGTTGCAACCGCTGGAGCAGCCATGGCAGATGCTCGGCGAGAACTGCATGTCCCACTTGCGGTTGTAGCGCTCGGAGTGAGTCTTGTCGGTGAACACACCGGTCGGGCAGACCTCGGTGAGGTTGCCGGAGAACTCGCTTTCCAGCACGCCGTCTTCAACGCGACCGAAGTACACGTTGTCGTGGGCGCCGTACACACCCAGGTCGGTGCCACCGGCGTAGTCCTTGTAGAAGCGCACGCAGCGGTAGCAAGCGATGCAGCGGTTCATTTCGTGGGAAATGAACGGGCCCAGTTGCTGGTTCTGGTGGGTACGCTTGGTGAAGCGGTAACGGCGCTCGTTGTGGCCGGTCATTACCGTCATGTCTTGCAGGTGGCAGTGACCGCCTTCCTCACAGACCGGGCAGTCGTGAGGGTGGTTGGTCATCAGCCATTCGACGACACTGGCGCGGAAGGCCTTGGACTCTTCATCTTCGATGGAGATCCAGGTGTTGTCGGTGGCAGGGGTCATGCAGGACATGACGATACGACCACGGGTGTCGTTCTCGTCGGTGTACTGCTTGACCGCGCACTGGCGGCAAGCGCCAACGCTGCCAAGGGCAGGGTGCCAGCAGAAATAAGGGATATCGAGGCCTAGCGACAGACATGCCTGTAACAGGTTGTCTGCCCCATCGACTTCGAGCTCTTTGCCGTCTACGTGGATAGTGGCCATGGTTCAAAGTTCTTCGTTGGCCCGGTGTCAGCGGGCGTGGCTAATGGAATCTTGTTATCCGCGTGAATCAACACAGCCGTTGAAGGCGTCATCACACGAAAAGCGAAGGGCACGGACCCTTCGCCTTTTTAAGCGTTTACGCGCCGACTACGATCGGCCTTGCCAGAGGCGGGACGGCGGCGCTGACAGGCGCGATACCGGCTTCGAACTCTGGACGGAAGTATTTGATTGCGCTGCCCAATGGCTCCACGGCGCCCGGTGCGTGAGCACAGAAGGTCTTGCCCGGGCCGAGGAAACCGACCAGGCCCAGCAGGGTCTCGATGTCGCCTGGCTGACCCTGGCCGTTCTCGATGGCCATCAGGAGCTTGACGCTCCATGGCAAGCCGTCGCGGCACGGAGTGCAGAAACCACAGGATTCGCGGGCGAAGAACTGCTCCATATTGCGCAGCAGGGACACCATGTTGATGCTGTCGTCCACCGCCATGGCCAGGCCGGTACCCATACGGGTGCCCACCTTGGCGATGCCGCCGGCATACATTTGTGCGTCCAGGTGTTCCGGCAACAGGAAACCGGTACCGGCGCCGCCAGGCTGCCAGCACTTGAGCTTGTAACCGTCGCGCATGCCGCCGGCGTAGTCTTCGAACAGTTCGCGACCGGTGACGCCGAACGGCAATTCCCACAGGCCCGGGTTCTTGACCTTGCCGGAGAAGCCCATGAGCTTGGTGCCCATGTCTTCGCTGCCTTCGCGAGCCAACGATTTGTACCAGTCCACGCCGTCGGCGATGATCGCCGGCACGTTGCACAGGGTCTCGACGTTGTTCACGCAAGTCGGCTTGCCCCACACGCCAACGGCGGCAGGGAAGGGCGGCTTGGAGCGAGGGTTGGCGCGGCGGCCTTCCAGCGAGTTGATCAGTGCGGTTTCTTCGCCGCAGATGTAACGTCCGGCACCGGTGTGGACGAACAGTTCGAAATCGAAGCCGCTGCCCAGGATGTTCTTGCCCAGCAGGCCCGCTGCCTTGGCTTCTTCCACGGCACGGTTCAGGTGCCTGGCGGCGGTGGTGTACTCGCCACGCAGGAAGATGTAGCCACGATAGGTTTTCAGCGCGCGGGCACTGATCAGCATGCCTTCGATCAGCAGATGGGGCAGTTGCTCCATCAGCATGCGGTCTTTCCAGGTGTTCGGTTCCATTTCATCCGCGTTGCACAGCAGGTAGCGGATGTTGATGGATTCGTCCTTTGGCATCAGGCCCCACTTCACTCCAGTGGGGAAGCCTGCACCGCCGCGGCCCTTGAGGCCGGAGTCTTTCACGGTCTGGACGATGTCGTCCTGAGCCATGTCGGCGAAGGCCTTGCGGGCAGCGGCGTAACCGTTCTTGGCCTGGTACTCGTCGAGCCAGACGGCTTCGCCGTCGTCACGCAGACGCCAGGTGAGCGGGTGAGTCTCGGCCGAACGCTTGATGCGGTTGGCCGGACCGAAGGAAGTCAGGGTCATACGTAGCCCTCGAGCAATTTGGCAACGCCTGCTGGCTGCACATCACCGAAAGTGTCGTCGTCGATCATCAGCGCTGGCGCCTTGTCGCAGTTGCCGAGGCAGCAGACCGGCAGCAGGGTGAAACGACCGTCGGCGGTGGTCTGACCCAGGCCGATGCCGAGCTTGCTCTGGATTTCGCTGACCACGGACTCGTGGCCGCCGATGTAGCAGACCATGCTGTCGCAGACGCGAATGATGTGACGGCCGACTGGCTGACGGAAGATCTGGCTGTAGAACGTCGCCACGCCTTCAACGTCGCTGGCGGGGATGCCGAGGATCTCGCCGATGGCGTACAAGGCGCCGTCCGGCACCCAGCCACGTTCCTTCTGGACGATCTTCAGGGCTTCGATCGACGCCGCGCGCGGGTCTTCGTAGTGATGCAACTCGTGCTCGATGGCCGAGCGCTCGGTTTCACTCAAGGTGAAACGGTCTGTCTGGATAAGCGTGCTGTTCATGCTTAGCGGTCCACGTCGGCCATAACGAAGTCGATACTACCCAGGTACGCGATCAAGTCCGCGACCATGCTGCCTTTGATCACCGAAGGGATCTGCTGCAGGTGGGCGAAGCTTGGGGTACGAATCCGGGTGCGGTAGCTCATGGTGCCGCCATCGCTCGTCAGGTAATAACTGTTGATGCCCTTGGTCGCTTCGATCATCTGGAAGGATTCGTTGGCCGGCATGACCGGGCCCCACGAAACCTGCAGGAAGTGCGTGATCAAGGTTTCGATGTGCTGCAGGGTGCGCTCTTTCGGCGGCGGCGTGGTCAGCGGATGATCCGCCTTGTACGGGCCTTCCGGCATGTTGCGCAGGCACTGGTCGATGATCCGGATGCTCTGGCGCATTTCTTCCACGCGCACGATGCAACGGTCGTAGGCATCGCCATTGGCGGCCAGCGGCACTTCGAACTCGAAGTTCTCGTAGCCCGAGTACGGACGCGCCTTGCGCAGGTCGAAGTCGCAACCGGTGGAACGCAGGCCGGCACCGGTGACACCCCATTCCAGGGCTTGCTTGGTGTTGTAGTCGGCGACGCCGATGGTCCGGCCACGCAGGATGCTGTTGTCCAGTGCGGCTTTCTGGTATTCGTCCAGACGCTTGGGCATCCATTCGACGAAGTCCTTGACCAGTTTTTCCCAGCCGCGCGGCAGGTCGTGGGCGACGCCACCGATGCGGTACCAGGCCGGGTGCAGACGGAAACCGGTAATGGCTTCGATCACCGTGTACGCGCGCTGGCGGTCGGTGAAGGTGAAGAACACCGGGGTCATGGCGCCGACGTCCTGGATATAGGTACCCAGGAACAGCAGGTGGCTGGTGATCCGGAAGAACTCGGCCATCATGATGCGGATGACGTCGACCTTCTCTGGCACCTTGATGCCGGCCAGCTTCTCGACCGAGAGCACGTACGGCAGGTTGTTCATCACGCCGCCGAGGTAGTCGATACGGTCGGTGTACGGGATGAAGCTGTGCCAGGATTGGCGCTCGGCCATCTTCTCGGCACCACGGTGGTGGTAGCCGATGTCCGGGACGCAATCGACGATCTCTTCACCGTCCAGCTGCAGGATGATGCGGAACGCACCGTGCGCGGACGGGTGGTTCGGGCCGAGGTTGAGGAACATGTAGTCCTCGTTCGGGCCGGAACGTTTCATGCCCCAGTCTTCCGGCTTGAAGCGCGCGGACTCTTCTTCGAGCTGCTGCTTGGCCAGGTTCAGGGTGAACGGGTCGAACTCGGTGGCGCGGGCAGGGAAGTCCTTGCGCAGCGGGTGACCTTCCCAGGTCGGCGGCATCATGATGCGCGACAGGTGCGGGTGGCCTTTGAAGTCGATGCCGTACATGTCCCAGACTTCACGCTCGTACCAGTTGGCGTTCGGCCAGATGCTGGTGACGCTCGGCAAGCTGAGGTCGCTTTCGGACAAGGCGACCTTGATCATTACGTCACTATTACGCTCGATCGACATCAAGTGATAGAACACGGAGAAGTCGGCGCCGCTCGGCAGACCTTGACGCTTGGTGCGCAGACGCTCGTCCACGCCGTGCAGGTCATAGAGCATGACGTACGGCTTGGGCAGGTTGCGCAGGAAGGTCAGGACTTCGACGAGTTTGGCGCGGGCAACCCAAAGCACCGGCATGCCGGTGCGGGTAGGCTGGGCGGTGAACGCCTCGGGGCCAAAACGGTTGTTCAGTTCGACGACCACATCCTGGTCGTCTGCCTTGTAAGGCGGGATGTACAGAGCACTGCCTGTAGTCATGGTTATTTTATCGCTTTCGGTCAACGTAAAGAATGAAGCCAGTTTTTCGTTTCTTTGAAACAGCGGAACTGGATCAGACTTCGTCGGGGCTGCGCAGGTTGGTTACCTGAATGCGCTGTTCGCGGCGCTTTTCCTTTTCCGAAGGCATCTCGGCGCGGTACACGCCTTGATCGCCAACGACCCAGGAAAGTGGGCGGCGCTCCTGGCCAATCGACTCCTGCAACAGCATCAGGCCTTGCAGGAAAGCTTCAGGGCGGGGCGGGCAGCCAGGCACATAGACGTCAACGGGCAGGAACTTGTCCACCCCTTGAACCACGGAGTAGATGTCGTACATGCCACCGGAGTTGGCGCACGAACCCATGGAGATAACCCATTTCGGTTCGAGCATCTGCTCGTAGAGACGCTGGATGATCGGCGCCATCTTGACGAAGCAGGTACCGGCGATAACCATGAAATCCGCCTGACGCGGCGATGCCCGGATAACCTCGGCGCCAAAGCGCGCGATGTCGTGGGGCGCCGTGAAGGCGGTGGTCATTTCCACGTAGCAGCACGAAAGGCCGAAGTTATACGGCCACAGGGAGTTCTTGCGACCCCAGTTGATGGCGCCGCCAAGCACGTCTTCGAGCTTGCCCATGAAAATGTTTTTGTGGACTTGATCTTCTAACGGATCGGAAACGGTTTCCCGTTGGCCAATCGGATACTGCTCGTTAGGAGCATCGGGGTCGATCCTGGTGAGATTGTATTGCATTGCCAAAGCCTCATTGTTTCAGCTTCGCTTGCCGCTTGCGCCGAGCTTCCGGAGCCCAGTCAAGGGCGCCCACTCGGAATAGGTAGACAAGACCTGCCAACAGAATTGCTATGAAAACGAGAGCTTCGACGAATCCGGTCCAGCCGCTTTCGCGGACGGACACAGACCATGCAAAGAGAAAGAGGGCTTCGATATCGAAGATCACGAAGAGCATCGCGACCAGATAGAATTTGGCTGAGAGCCGTAAGCGGGCGCCACCTGTAGGTAGCATGCCGGACTCGAACGGTTCGTTTTTGCTGCGGCCCCAGGCTTTTGACCCGAGGAGGCTGGAAACGCCCAGCATGAAGGCACAGAGGCCGACGACGCCTAGAAGGAAAATGGCAAAGCCCCAGTTGTGGGCCATGAGTCCTGTCGCTTCGGGCATGCTGGTAATCCTTAACAGAGAGCAAGGGTCTCTGAGCTTGAAAGAAACAAAAGCAGTGACGATATGTCGCAGCAATCAATCCCGCTGATTTTATGGCTAAACACCCTGCAAGTAAAATTCCTATAGCGAAATTATTTATAGGAATAAGGACATCCCAAACCCCAAAAACCTCTGTAGCCCTTGCGTTGCGGGCATTAGCCGATTTTTCATCAATAATGTTTTGTAGGTAATGTAACGAACATGTTTTTATCTAAATGATAATTGTTATTGTTTGATGCGATTTTAATCTGCTCTATTTGAGGCGATTCGGAAAGTTGCCTTATATGCGCCCCTGTAGGAGCGAGCATGCTCGCGATGGAGGCCAGCGATAACGAGGGATACCTGAATGCCCGCGGCGCCTCGAGATTCTTCGCGAGCATGCTCGCTCCTACAGGTGTCGTGTTCTGGATGATGCAAAAAAAAACGCCCCGAACCAGTCGGGGCGTCAGATGTGCAGCGCTGCGGTTAGCTTTCCATCAGGTCTGCAGCGGCTGTTTGCTCAAGAAGCGGATCAGTGGAACTGTTCTTCTTCAGTCGAACCGGTCAGTGCGGTTACCGAAGACGAGCCACCCTGGATAACAGTGGTCATGTCGTCGAAGTAGCCGGTGCCCACTTCCTGCTGGTGAGCCACGAAGGTGTAGCCTTTGGCGGCGTCAGCGAATTCCTGCTCTTGCAGTTTCACGTAGGCAGTCATGTCGTTGCGGGCGTAGTCGTGCGCCAGGTTGAACATGCTGTGCCACATGTTGTGAATGCCGGCCAGGGTGATGAACTGGTGCTTGTAGCCCATGGCGGACAGTTCGCGCTGGAACTTGGCGATGGTCGCGTCGTCCAGGTTTTTCTTCCAGTTGAAGGAAGGCGAGCAGTTGTACGACAGCAGTTGGTCCGGGTATTCCTTCTTGATCGCTTCGGCAAAGCGACGGGCTTCTTCCAGATCCGGCTTGGCGGTTTCGCACCAGATCAGGTCGGCGTACGGAGCGTAAGCCAGGCCGCGAGCGATGGCCTGGTCCAGGCCGGCGCGCACTTTGTAGAAGCCTTCCTGGGTACGTTCGCCAGTCACGAATGGCTGGTCGTACGGGTCGCAGTCGGAGGTCAGCAGGTCGGCGGCGTTGGCGTCGGTACGGGCCAGGATGATGGTCGGAGTACCGGCGACGTCAGCTGCCAGACGGGCAGCGACCAGCTTCTGTACGGCTTCCTGGGTAGGAACCAGTACCTTGCCGCCCATGTGGCCGCATTTCTTCACGGAAGCCAGTTGGTCTTCGAAGTGAACGCCGGCGGCGCCTGCTTCGATCATGCTCTTCATCAGCTCGTAAGCGTTCAGTACGCCGCCGAAACCGGCTTCGGCGTCAGCCACGATGGGTGCGAAGTAGTCGATGTAGCCAGCGTCGCCCGGGTTCTTGCCGGCTTTCCACTGGATCTGGTCGGCACGACGGAACGAGTTGTTGATGCGCTTGACCACGGTTGGAACCGAGTCCACCGGGTACAGCGACTGGTCCGGGTACATCGATTCGGCGGAGTTGTTGTCCGCAGCCACTTGCCAGCCTGACAGGTAGATCGCCTGGATGCCGGCTTTGACTTGTTGTACAGCCTGGCCGCCGGTCAGGGCGCCCATGCAGTTGACGAAATCTTTTTCAGGACGGAAGGCCGGCTTGGCACCCTGGGTGACCAGGTTCCACAGCTTCTCGGCGCCCATTTTTGCAAAGGTGTGCTCAGGTTGAACCGAGCCACGCAGGCGGACGACGTCAGCAGCGGAGTAAGTGCGTGTCACGCCTTTCCAGCGCGGGTTTTCAGCCCAGTCTTTTTCGAGGGCTGCAATTTGCTGTTCGCGTGTCAGTGCCATGGGAGATAAACCTCGTCGCGTCTTTATGAAAAGTTGTTCTGCGGTGGAAAATTCCTGCGCTCGCTGACCAGAGGTTTGGATGGTCAAGTCGGATTCGGCGGGGAGGGCGACGGGATGAACGACAGGCTCGAGGGGAAGTGAGCAGGTAAAGGCGAACTGCGGGCGCATTCGGGCGTCGTGGGCCTTGGTACGAACATCAGTGTGCTGCCGGGTTACCTAATTACGCTTCCGTCCCTCGGGACAACTTCGTTCCAGTCGACAACCTCGTCAAACACACCTTGTGGGCGGTACAGACACGAAGCGGTTCGCGGGGGTAGGTTGCGAACATCGCCTCGAAGGCCCTTGCCAGGGCCCCTGATTAGCGGGAGCGAGGCCATCATGCCTTCGCTTTTTTGACTCGTCAAACGTTTTGTAGTGCTTTTTTTCAAGCACTACATCTTTGGTCTAATACGACTCGTGAGTCAGTTTCTGGTGTCTCAGTCCAAAGTATCGACTTTCACCCGCAGGGTCATGTCGTTGCGGCTTTGAGTTGAGTAGCTGCGGGTCTGGCCCTGTTTGTCGGCCTGGGTCTGGCCATTCACCCCGGCCAGCAGGATCCACTCGCCAAGGTGGCCGGTGACAGTTGTGTCGGTACTTTGCACGTTCACTACATCGGGACGTTCCTGGCTCATGCGGTCACGATTGGTACTGATCGACAGGTGAACGATGTCGCCGGTGACGTTTGCGGTGACGTAGAAACCCTGGGTGACATTGCGGTATTCGGTCTGGCTGCGCAGGTCGCCGTAGGAGTCGACTTGCGAACTGGTCAGCGGTACGCTTTGGCCCACCTGGATCAGCGCCGGTGCGCCTTCGCTGGCCTGCACCTGCTGGATACCGCCGTCGCGACTGTCGGTGCTGTAGTTGATGATGCGGGTCTGGCTGGGCTTGGCACCGTTCACCGAATAACCCTGGTCGCCCTGGACGTTGTTGTCGCTGGTATCGACAGTGATCAGCAGGCGTTTGGGTGCTGTATCGAGTTGCGAAAGAAGGGCTTTAAGTTCGTCGATCTTGCGTTGATCGGCGTTGACGATCAGTTGATTGCCGTAGGCGCTGACCTGTCCGTCCTTGCCGATGAAGTCTTGCGCTACCGGCAGCAGGTCGGCGCTGGTGCGGTAGTTGAGGGGGACGATTTCTGTGGCTGCCATGACCGAAAAACTGCAGGCCACCAGCAAGGTACTGAGCAGGGTGCGTAGGGACATATCCGTTATCTCCGCCAACTTGAACTGATGATAGTGCCAGTTTGTCGGCCCGGGGTGGCGCTAGTTGAATCGCAGACAGCAAAACGCCCCGGTATCCGAAGATAGCGGGGCGTTTTGTGGTGTTCTCTGTGGCGAGGAGGCTTGCCCCCGTTGGGCTGCGCAGCCGCCCTAAAATCTTGGGGCAGCTTCGCGACCCAACGGGGGCAAGCCCCCTCGCCACAAGATCTCAGGCCGAGTGCCGCACCATGTCCACATGGGGAATCCCGGCTTCCAGGAACTCCTCGCTGACCATGTTGAAGCCCAGACGCTCATAGAACGCCGTGGCTTGCACCTGGGCACTGAGCATTTGCTGCTTCAGTCCGCGCTTCTCGGCTTCGTCGATCACCGCGTGCATCAGTGCATCGCCGACTTTCAGGCCGCGCCAGTCCTTGAGTACCGACACCCGGCCGACGTGGCCATCAGGCAGCAAGCGGGCGGTGCCGATGGGGAAATCGCCTTCGAGGGCGAGGAAGTGCACGGCAGTCACGTCGTCGGCATCCCATTCCAGTTCTGGCGGAACGGACTGCTCGGCGACGAACACCGCTTCACGAATGCGCCGGATCTCGGCGTTGTCCTTTTGCCAGTCTGCGACACGTACGTGAATCTTATTCATCGGCAAACCCCAGGCTTCCTTGCTTGACCAGTTCACACAGCAGGCCGCGGCCGTCTTCATCCTTCAGCCATTCGCCGAGGTTGTCGGCGTGCAGTGCGTCGGCGGCGCAGATCATCTTCAGCAGTTCACGCAGTTTGCCTGGCAGATATCGGCTCTGGCCGCTGGCGAACAGCAGCAGGTCGTCGTCGACTTCGGACCACGCCAGTCGTGCACTCGGGTTGCGGATCAGGATCGCGCCTTGCTCCAGGTCGTTGATGAAGTCGTCTTCTTCGACTTCTTCCGGGCCTACCACCAGTTCCGGGTAGCGTGGCTCGGTCATGAACTGGCCGAACCAGGTCAGCAGCAGGCGTTCGTCGCTCATGTGCTCGGCCAGCAGGCCTTTCAAGCGGTCGAGTGCATCGCGCTGGATCTGGTGAGGATCGGTTGTCGGCACCGCGTCGGCGTCGGTATAGCGTTCTTCGTCCGACAGGAACTGGCTGAGGAAGTCGGTGAAGTGGGTCAGCACTTCAGCGGCGCTCGGCGCACGGAAGCCGACGGAATAGGTCATGCAGTCATCGACGGCGACGCCGCAGTGGGCCAGGCGCGGTGGCAGGTACAGCATGTCGCCCGGTTCCAGCACCCATTCGTCGGTCGCTTCGAATTCGGCGAGGATGCGCAAGTCGGCGTGGGCCAGCAGCGGGCTTTCGGTGTTGCACATCTGGCCGATTTTCCAGTTGCGCTTGCCGTGGCCCTGCAGCAGGAACACGTCGTAGTTGTCGAAGTGCGGACCGACGCTGCCACCGGGCGCGGCGTAGCTGATCATCACGTCGTCGATGCGCCAGCTCGGCAGAAAGCGGAAGTTTTCCAGAAGTTCGCTGACTTCCGGCACGAACTGATCCACGGCTTGAACCAGCAGGGTCCATTCGCGTTCAGGCAATTTGCTGAATTCATCTTCGGCGAACGGGCCGCGACGCAATTCCCATGGGCGCTCGCCATTCTCGATGATCAGGCGCGATTCGACTTCTTCTTCCAGCGCCAGGCCAGCCAGTTCGTCGGCGTCGATCGGGCTTTCGAAATCAGGGATTGCCTGACGGATCAGCAGTGGCTTTTTCTGCCAGTAGTCGCGTAGGAATTCCCGTGCAGTGATGCCGCCCAGAAGTTGAAGAGGAGTGTCAGGATTCATGTGTAACCTATTGAAAAAATGCACTTTTCATACGGGAATAAAAACGCCCGGCGCTGCCGGGCGTCTTGAAGGAGCCTGGCGGTCGATCAGATGCGCTTGGCTTGCGCTACAGCGTTGCCGATGTAGTTGGCCGGGGTGAGCAGCTTCAGTTCGGCCTTGGCGGCGGCTGGCATGTCCAGACCATCGATGAAAGTCTGCAGTGCTTCAGGGCTGATGCCCTTGCCACGGGTCAGTTCTTTCAGCTTTTCGTACGGGTTTTCGATGTTGTAGCGACGCATCACGGTCTGGATCGGCTCGGCCAATACTTCCCAGCAGGCGTCCAGGTCGGCGGCGATCTTCTGCTCGTTGAGCTCCAGTTTGCCGATGCCCTTGAGGCTGGCTTCGTACGCGATCACGCTGTGGGCGAAGCCGACACCGAGGTTGCGCAGTACGGTGGAGTCGGTCAGGTCGCGCTGCCAGCGGGAGATCGGCAGTTTGCTCGCCAGGTGCTGGAACAGGGCGTTGGCGATACCCAGGTTGCCTTCGGAGTTTTCGAAGTCGATCGGGTTGACCTTGTGCGGCATGGTCGACGAACCGATTTCACCAGCGATGGTGCGCTGCTTGAAGTAGCCCAGGGAAATGTAGCCCCAGATGTCGCGGTCGAAGTCGATCAGGATGGTGTTGAAACGTGCGATCGCGTCGAACAGCTCGGCAATGTAGTCGTGCGGTTCGATCTGCGTGGTGTACGGGTTGAAGTTCAGGCCCAGTTCATCTTCGATGAAGGCGCGGGCGTTGGCTTCCCAGTCGATCTCGGGGTAGGCCGACAGGTGTGCGTTGTAGTTGCCGACAGCGCCGTTGATCTTGCCCAGCAGGGGTACGGCAGCGACTTGAGCGATCTGACGCTCCAGGCGGTAAACCACGTTCGCCAGTTCTTTGCCCAGGGTGGTCGGCGAGGCCGGTTGGCCGTGGGTGCGCGACAGCATCGGCACGTCGGCGAAACGGATGGCCAGCTCACGGATGGCATTGGCGGTCTGGCGCATCAGCGGCAGCATCACGTCATCACGGCCTTCGCGCAGCATCAGGGCGTGGGACAGGTTGTTGATGTCCTCGCTGGTGCAGGCAAAGTGGATGAATTCGCTGACCTTGGCCAGTTCCGGCAGCTTGGCCGCCTGCTCTTTGAGCAGGTATTCAATGGCCTTGACGTCGTGGTTGGTGGTGCGCTCGATCTCTTTGACGCGCTCGGCGTGTTCCAGAGAGAAGTTTTCCGCCAGGGCGTTCAGCACAGCGTTGGCTTCGGCGGAGAACGCCGGCACTTCGCTGATGGCAGGGTGAGCGGCCAGGCGCTGGAGCCAGCGCACTTCAACCAGGACGCGGGCACGGATCAGGCCGTACTCGCTGAAAATTGGGCGCAGGGCCTGGGTTTTGCCGGCGTAGCGGCCGTCAACAGGGGAAACCGCAGTGAGCGAAGAGAGCTGCATGGGGTGTTCTCGGACAGTCGGGCAACGAAATGGGGCGCGTATCATACATGAAAAAATCCGCCGGTCCGTCGCCAACTGACCGGCGTATTACGCGTATTGCAAGGTTCGGTGCTGTCGATGCGGGTTATTCGTTACGCATCAATGGGTAAAGCTCTTTGAGCAATTTGCGGCGGCTGATCACCAACTGCCAGCGATGACCGCCCAATTGCCGCCACAAGCGTGCAGAACGAATGCCGGCCAGCAGCAGGGCGCGAATTTTCGAGGCGTTGCTCGGTTGTTGCAGGTTGCGCATGTCACCGTGCACCTGGATGCGTTGGCGCAGGGTGCTCAAAGTGTCCTGATACAGCGCGCCGCAGGCGGCGATCACGTTTTCGTGGGCCGGGCCGAAGTGTTCGACCTGGGACTGGATTTGCGGCAGGCGTTTGCCGATCACGTCGAGCATGTCCCCGCGCTTGGCCAGTTGGCGCTCAAGGCCGAGCATGGCCAGGGCGTAGCGCAGCGGCTCGCGCTGCAGGGCGCTCGGGTCGCGTTCCAGGGCGCCGATCAATGCGCGATAGCCTTCGCGCAGATTGATGTCGTCGCCACCGTAGACTTCCAGCGTGTCCCTGGGGTCGCGAATCAGCAGGCTGCCGAGCATGCAGGTCAGGCCCGCCTCGTGGGTCTGGCCGGTCTTGGCGATCCTGTCCACCAGCACGGCGGCGAGAAACACGCCGCCCAGTGCTGTCAATTGCTCCTGAATGGGGCTCATTGTTGCTCGCCTTTGGGAGTGTCCTTGCTGGTCCAGGGTTCAGCCACTTCAATCACGCCGCCACCGAGGCAGATTTCGCCGTCGTAGAACACCACGGACTGACCCGGGGTGACTGCGCGCTGTGGATCATCGAAGGTTGCGCGATAACCGGTGGCGGTTTTTTCCAGGGTGCAAGGCTGGTCGCTCTGGCGATATCGCACTTTGGCGGTCAGCTTGCGCGGCTGGCTCAGATCTATCGGGTTGACCCAATAAATGTCCGAGGCGAGCAGGGCGCGGGAGAACAGGTACGGGTGGTCATTGCCCTGGCCAACGATCAGCTCGTTGTGCTCCAGGTCCTTGATCAGCACGTACCACGGCTCGTCGCTGGCATCCTTCAGTCCGCCAATGCCAAGGCCCTGGCGCTGGCCGATGGTGTGGTACATCAGGCCGTGGTGGCGGCCGATGATTTCGCCTTCGGTGGTTTTGATCTCGCCCGGTTGCGCCGGCAGGTACTGCTTGAGGAAATCGCTGAAGCGGCGTTCGCCGATAAAGCAGATCCCGGTGGAATCCTTCTTTTTTGCAGTCGCCAGCTCGTATTTCTCGGCAATGGCACGCACTTGCGGTTTTTCCAGCTCGCCAACCGGGAACAGGGTCTTGGCGATCTGTTCGCCGCCGACGGCGTGCAGGAAGTAGCTCTGGTCCTTGTTCGGGTCCAGACCCTTGAGCAGCTCGGTGCGGCCATCGATGTCGCGGCGGCGCACATAATGACCGGTGGCGATCAGGTCGGCGCCAAGCATCATGGCGTAGTCGAGGAACGCCTTGAACTTGATCTCGCGGTTGCACAGGATGTCCGGGTTCGGCGTGCGTCCGGCCTTGTATTCGGCCAGGAAATGCTCGAAGACGTTGTCCCAGTACTCGGCGGCGAAGTTGGCGGTGTGCAGCTTGATGCCAATCTTGTCGCATACGGCCTGGGCGTCCGCCAGGTCATCCATGGCGGTGCAGTATTCCGTTCCATCGTCTTCTTCCCAGTTCTTCATGAACAGGCCTTCCACCTCATAGCCCTGCTCGATCAGCAGGAGGGCGGAAACGGAAGAGTCCACGCCGCCGGACATGCCGACAATGACGCGCTTCTTTTGTGTGTCAGAAGGGGCTGGATCACGCATAGGGATTCAATGAGTGTCTTGAAAAAGGACGCGATTCTAACAGGGTCGGGCCCGCAAGGCTAAAGAGAAGGACGGATCAGTTCGAGGTCGAAGCGATTGCCTGCCAGATAGTCGTCGATGCAACGGATGATCAGCTCGCTGCGCCAGTTGTCGCGCTGCTCGATTAATTCTTCGCGGGTCAACCACTTGGCGCCGACGATGCCGTCGTCCAGTTGATATTGCGGGTGGTGTTTGATCGCTTTGGCGATGAAGCAGATCCGTTGATAGGTCACGCCGTTGCTGGGGGCGGTGTACAGGTAAATGCCCAGTACGCCGGTCGGCTCGACGTCCCAGCCGGTTTCTTCGAGGGTTTCGCGTACGGCGGCTTCAATCAGGGTTTCGTCCGGGTCCAGGTGGCCGGCGGGTTGGTTGAGCACGTTACGGCCGTGCTTGGATTCTTCGACCATGAGAAAGCGGCCGTTGTCCTCGACGATGGTGGCGACGGTGATGTGGGGGTGCCAGTCCATAAATCTTCCTCGATTTAATTGGTGAAACGCGGCCCCTTGTGGGAGCGAGCCTGCTCGCGAAAGCAGTGGGTCAGTCAATATCAGTGTTGGATGATAAGCCGCATTCGCGAGCAGGCTCGCTCCCACAGGGGTTAGTGTCCACATTTGAGTTGTAGCAAACACCAAAAACACAAACCCCGGCGCAGGGCCGGGGTTTGTGATGTTCCCTTACAACCTTAAACCAGCGCAGCTACAGCCGCGTTGAAAGTTGCGCTTGGACGCATGGCCTTGCTGATCAGCTCGGCGTCGGCGTGGTAGTAACCGCCGATGTCCACTGGCTTGCCCTGGACGGCGTTGAGTTCGGCAACGATGGTCGCCTCGTTCTCGGTCAGGGTTTTGGCCAGGGTCGCGAACTGCGCTTGCAGTGCAGTGTCTTCGGTCTGGGCAGCCAGGGCCTGAGCCCAGTACAGCGCCAGGTAGAAGTGGCTGCCGCGGTTGTCGATGTTGCCGACTTTGCGCGATGGCGACTTGTTGTTGTCCAGGAACTGGCCGGTGGCCTGGTCCAGGGTCTTGGCCAGAACCAGCGCCTTTGGATTGTTGTAGGTCACGCCCAGGTGTTCCAGGGACGCGGCCAGGGCCAGGAATTCACCCAGCGAGTCCCAGCGCAGGAAGTTTTCTTCCAGCAGTTGCTGAACGTGCTTGGGTGCCGAACCGCCGGCGCCGGTTTCGAACAGACCGCCGCCGTTCATCAGCGGAACGATCGACAGCATCTTGGCGCTGGTGCCCAGTTCCATGATCGGGAACAGGTCGGTCAGGTAGTCGCGCAGTACGTTGCCGGTCACCGAGATGGTGTCCTTGCCTTCGCGGGTACGCTGCAGGGTGTACTTCATCGCCTCGACAGGCGACATGATCTGGATGTCCAGGCCGGCAGTATCGTGATCCTTCAGGTAAGCCTGAACTTTCTCGATCACCACGCCATCGTGGGCGCGCATTGGGTCCAGCCAGAAAATCGCCGGGGTCGCGCTTGCGCGAGCACGGTTGACGGCCAGTTTGACCCAGTCCTGGATCGGCGCGTCTTTGGTCTGGCACATGCGGAAGATGTCGCCGGCCTCGACCGACTGCTCCAGCAGCAGCTTGCCGTTGCTGTCGGTGACGCGAACGACGCCGTCAGCCTTGATCTGGAAAGTCTTGTCGTGGGAGCCGTACTCTTCGGCTTTCTTCGCCATAAGGCCAACGTTCGGCACGCTGCCCATGGTGGTCGGATCGAATGCGCCATTGGCCTTGCAGTCTTCGATCACTGCCTGGTAGATGGTGGCGTAGCAGCGATCCGGGATCACGGCCTTGGTGTCGTGCAACTGGCCGTCGGTGCCCCACATCTTGCCGGAGTCACGGATCATGGCTGGCATCGAGGCGTCGACGATCACGTCGCTCGGCACGTGCAGGTTGGTGATGCCTTTGTCGGAGTTGACCATCGCCAGGGCAGGGCGAACGGCGTAGACCGCCTGGATGTCAGCTTCGATGGCCGCTTGCTGCTCGGCAGGCAAGGCCTTGATGCGGGTGTACAGGTCGCCGATGCCGTTGTTCAGGTTGAAGCCGATCTGTGCCAGCACGTCAGCGTGCTTGGCCAGTGCATCTTTATAGAATTCGGCAACGATCTGGCCGAACATGATCGGGTCGGAGACCTTCATCATGGTGGCTTTCAGGTGTACCGACAGCAGCACGCCCTGGGCCTTGGCGCTTTCGATTTCAGCGGCAATGAAAGCACGCAGCGCGTTTTTGCTCATGACGGCGCAGTCGAGGATCTCGCCAGCCTGAACGGTGGTTTTTTCTTTCAGGACGGTGGTGGTGCCGTCTTGAGCGATCAGCTCGATTTTCACGGCGCCAGCGGCGTCGATCAGGGCGGCTTTTTCGCTGCCGTAGAAGTCGCCGCTGCTCATGTGCGCGACGTGGGACTTGGAGTCCTTGGCCCAGGCGCCCATTTTGTGCGGGTGCTTGCGTGCGTAGTTCTTGACCGACAGCGGTGCGCGGCGGTCGGAGTTGCCTTCGCGCAGAACCGGGTTCACGGCGCTGCCCTTGACCTTGTCGTAGCGCGCCTTGGCTTCTTTGTCGGCGTCGCAGGTCACGGTTTCCGGGTAGTCCGGCAGGTTGTAGCCCTGGGCTTGCAGTTCCTTGATCGCGGCTTGCAGTTGTGGAACCGAGGCGCTGATGTTCGGCAGCTTGATGATGTTGGCGTCAGGCGTAACGGCCAGGGCGCCCAGTTCGGCGAGGTGGTCGGCTACGGCTTTGTCGCCCAGTTGCTCGGGGAAGCTGGCCAGGATGCGCCCTGCAAGAGAGATATCGCGGGTTTCAACAGCGATATCGGCCGAAGCGGTGTAGGCCTCGATGATAGGCAACAGTGAATAGGTGGCGAGGGCTGGGGCTTCGTCGGTGAAGGTATAGATGATCTTCGAGCGGGTGGGCATATTCGGATTAACTCTCTCTTCTTTGCTAAAGCGTGCGCAGAAACTCGAGGGCGCCGGGTAAGCGCGTTCGTTCAAAGTCATCCATGAGCCGAATATCGAGGTTTCGTTGCTGTGATGTTGGGTGCATCAGTAGGGTGTCAAGTAGCCGGGCTGCGGTAACAGACCGGCTTGAGTGGCGGAAACGCTCGTCGTAGAGCTGTTCAACCTGACGTGACCCTTTAGTCAGCGGCGGCATTATACATAGGTAGCTGGCAATCTGCCGATGGTTCATACACAACGAATGTCGTCCATTGGTCTAAAGGTCGCATGGGGCGAGCGGGGCGCAAGGTCATTCGTCGTGCTTGAGTTTGGCGTTTTTCCCTTTGCTTTCAGGCTTGTAGCTCACGAGTTGCAAGGCTTTGCGGCAGATGGAAGGAACATAGGGTTTGCGCGCTGATTCAACTGGGTTACGCTCGAACCAAGCCAGATGTTCAATCCAATCAATGGAGTTCAGCATGGGTTACAAGAAGATTCAGGTTCCAGCCGTCGGCGACAAAATCACCGTCAATGCAGACCATTCTCTCAATGTTCCTGACAATCCGATCATCCCGTTCATCGAAGGCGACGGTATTGGCGTCGACGTCAGTCCCGTAATGATCAAAGTGGTTGATGCTGCCGTGGAAAAGGCCTATGGGGGCAAGCGCAGGATTTCCTGGATGGAAGTCTATGCCGGCGAGAAAGCTACCCAGGTCTATGACCAGGACACCTGGCTGCCTCAGGAAACCCTGGATGCCGTGAAAGATTACGTGGTCTCCATCAAGGGGCCGCTGACCACGCCCGTCGGCGGTGGTATCCGCTCCCTCAACGTTGCCCTGCGTCAGCAGTTGGACCTGTACGTCTGCCTGCGCCCGGTCGTATGGTTCGACGGCGTACCAAGCCCGGTGAAAAAGCCTGGCGACGTCGACATGGTGATTTTCCGCGAAAACTCCGAAGACATTTATGCCGGTATCGAGTGGAAGGCCGGCTCGCCTGAAGCCACTAAAGTCATCAAGTTCCTGAAAGAAGAAATGGGCGTTACCAAGATCCGTTTCGATCAGGATTGCGGCATCGGCATCAAGCCTGTGTCGAAAGAAGGTACCCAGCGCCTGGTGCGCAAGGCCTTGCAGTACGTGGTGGACAACGACCGCAAGTCGCTGACCATCGTGCACAAGGGCAATATCATGAAGTTCACCGAAGGCGCCTTCAAGGACTGGGGTTACGAGGTGGCGAAGAACGAATTCGGCGCCGAGCTGCTCGACGGTGGCCCGTGGATGAAGTTCAAGAACCCCAAGACCGGTCGCGAAGTCATCGTCAAGGATGCCATCGCCGACGCCATGCTCCAGCAGATCCTGCTGCGTCCGGCCGAATACGACGTGATCGCCACCCTGAACCTCAACGGTGACTACCTGTCCGATGCACTGGCGGCGGAAGTGGGCGGTATCGGTATCGCGCCGGGGGCCAACCTGTCGGACACCGTGGCCATGTTCGAGGCCACCCATGGCACTGCGCCGAAATATGCCGGCAAGGACCAGGTCAACCCGGGGTCGGTGATCCTTTCGGCGGAGATGATGCTGCGTCACCTGGGCTGGACCGAAGCGGCCGATCTGATCATCAAGGGCACCAATGGCGCGATCAAGGCCAGGACCGTGACCTATGACTTCGAACGTCTGATGGAGGGGGCGAAACTGGTGTCGTCTTCCGGTTTCGGTGATGCGCTGATCTCGCACATGTAAGAAGGCGCGAGCACACGAAAACCGCCTGGTTCAACAAATTGAGTCAGGCGGTTTTTTATGGCTGGATGACGTTTCGGCGTTAGACCGTAACGGTCTGTTCAGCAGCGGATGTCGTTTCTTTTGAAGCATTCACCGGATTGACGATGTTGACCGCATGAAAGCCTTTTGGGGCCTGGATGATGTCGAATACGACAGCTTGTCCGGCTTTCAGGGTTTTATAGCCATCCATTTTAATGGCCGAGTAGTGGGCAAACAGGTCTTCTGTCTTGCCGTCCTCGTTGATGAATCCGAAACCCTTGGCATTGTTGAACCACTTCACTTTGCCGACTGCCATACCCAACTCCCTCTGCAACAGACTCCATCACTGGAGTATCATCCAGTACATCCGCAGTCGAATCTGAAAACAGGATTGACTCCGCGGACCTTTTTTACCCACTGTGGGCTCTATTGGTTGTAACACCGTTTTGCCGATAGTCAAGCTGACCTAGCAGTCGGTATTGAAATCGCTGATAGCCGCCCCCACCACTGTATTTGAACAACTGACGAACCTTTCTTTCCATGCATGCAATCAGCCAGATTCGACTAACATTCAATCAGGATCGCCCTGATTTACACGACGACGATTCCGCAGGCATTGCAGTTCAGGAGGCAAAGCCTGCACTTCAGGCGCCGCCGATGTACAAGGTGGTTTTGTTCAACGATGACTACACACCGATGGATTTCGTCGTCGAAGTGCTCGAGGTGTTTTTTAACCTGAATCGCGAGCTGGCGACCAAGGTCATGCTGGCCGTCCATACAGAAGGGCGGGCAGTATGTGGAGTGTTTACCCGCGACATCGCCGAGACCAAGGCCATGCAGGTCAACCAGTACGCCAGGGAAAGCCAGCATCCGCTACTCTGTGAAATCGAGAAGGACGGTTAATCGCCGGACACTTGGGTATGAGGTGAAGCTATGTTAAACCGCGAGCTCGAAGTCACCCTCAATCTTGCCTTCAAGGAGGCTCGTTCGAAGCGTCATGAATTCATGACCGTCGAACACCTGCTGTTGGCCCTATTGGACAATGAGGCTGCCGCCACCGTTTTGCGTGCCTGCGGCGCGAACCTCGACAAACTCAAGCATGACCTGCAGGAGTTCATCGACTCCACCACGCCATTGATCCCCGTGCATGACGAGGATCGCGAAACCCAGCCAACCCTGGGCTTCCAGCGTGTCCTGCAGCGTGCTGTGTTTCACGTACAGAGCTCGGGCAAACGCGAAGTGACTGGCGCCAATGTGCTGGTCGCGATCTTCAGTGAGCAAGAGAGTCAGGCGGTGTTCCTGCTGAAACAGCAGAGCGTTGCCCGTATAGATGTCGTCAACTACATCGCCCATGGCATTTCCAAGGTGCCGGGGCATGGCGATCACTCTGAAGGTGAGCAAGATATGCAGGACGACGAGGGCGGTGAGTCTTCTTCCTCAGGCAATCCGCTGGATGCCTATGCCAGCAATCTCAATGAACTCGCGCGCCAGGGTCGTATCGATCCGTTGGTGGGGCGTGAGCTGGAGGTCGAGCGTGTCGCGCAGATCCTCGCGCGTCGTCGCAAGAACAATCCGTTGCTGGTGGGCGAGGCGGGCGTGGGTAAAACCGCGATTGCCGAAGGCCTGGCCAAGCGCATTGTCGACAACCAGGTGCCGGACCTGCTGGCCAACAGCGTGGTTTACTCCCTGGATCTGGGTGCCTTGCTCGCCGGTACCAAGTACCGTGGCGATTTCGAGAAGCGCTTCAAGGCGTTGCTCAATGAGCTGAAAAAACGTCCGCAGGCGATCCTGTTCATCGACGAGATCCACACCATCATCGGGGCGGGTGCCGCATCCGGTGGTGTCATGGATGCTTCGAACCTGCTCAAGCCACTGCTGTCCTCGGGTGATATCCGTTGCATCGGCTCGACCACCTTCCAGGAATTCCGCGGCATCTTCGAGAAGGACCGTGCTCTGGCTCGGCGCTTCCAGAAGGTCGATGTGTCGGAGCCTTCCGTGGAAGACACTGTCGGTATCCTGCGTGGTCTGAAAGGGCGCTTCGAGCAGCATCACAGTATCGAGTACAGCGATGAAGCCCTGCGCGCCGCCGCTGAACTGGCTTCGCGTTATATCAATGACCGGCACATGCCGGACAAGGCGATCGATGTGATCGACGAGGCGGGTGCCTACCAGCGCCTGCAACCGCTCGAAGTGCGCGTCAAGCGTATCGAAGTGCCTCAAGTCGAGGACATCGTCGCGAAAATCGCGCGGATTCCACCAAAACACGTCACCAGTTCCGACAAGGAACTGCTGCGTAACCTCGAGCGTGACCTGAAGTTGACCGTGTTTGGTCAGGATGCCGCGATCGATTCGCTGGCCACCGCGATCAAGCTGTCCCGTGCCGGCCTCAAGTCCCCTGACAAGCCTGTCGGTTCGTTCCTGTTCGCCGGGCCTACCGGTGTCGGTAAAACCGAAGCCGCGCGTCAGTTGGCCAAGGCGTTGGGTGTCGAACTGATTCGTTTCGATATGTCCGAGTACATGGAGCGCCACACCGTATCGCGTCTGATCGGTGCGCCTCCGGGTTATGTCGGATTCGATCAGGGCGGTCTGTTGACTGAAGCCATCACCAAGCAGCCACACTGTGTGCTGTTGCTCGATGAAATCGAAAAGGCGCATCCGGAAGTCTTCAACCTGCTGCTGCAGGTCATGGACCACGGTACGTTGACCGATAACAACGGGCGCAAGGCGGATTTCCGTAACGTGATCGTCATCATGACGACCAACGCCGGTGCCGAGACCGCAGCTCGCGCTTCGATCGGTTTCACCTATCAGGACCACTCGTCCGATGCGATGGAAGTGATCAAGAAGAGCTTTACGCCGGAGTTCCGCAACCGCCTGGATACCATCATCCAGTTTGGTCGTCTCAGCCATGAGGTCATCAAGAGCGTGGTGGACAAGTTCCTTACCGAGCTTCAGGCGCAACTGGAAGACAAGCGGGTGTTGCTGGAAGTCACCGACGCTGCCCGCAACTGGCTGGCCGAAGGTGGTTACGACGCGGCGATGGGGGCTCGCCCAATGGCTCGCCTGATCCAGGACAAGATCAAGCGTCCGCTGGCGGAGGAGATTCTCTTTGGCGAACTGGCCGAACATGGCGGTGTAGTGCACATCGACATCAAGGATGGCGAGCTGACCTTCGAGTTCGAGACCACGGCCGAGATGGCCTGACGTTAACTGCAAGTCAGCAAAAAGGCGCCTTTTGGCGCCTTTTTGCTGTCTGTTTCCTCCCCCTCCTCTGTAGGAGCGAGCATGCTCGCGATGGCGGTGTATCGGCCAACGAAGATATTGGATCTGATGACCTCATCGCGAGCATGCTCGCTCCTACAGGGGGGCAAACAAAAACGCCCGGCATAAGCCGGGCGTCTTGTATTGACATGATTAGCGAGCGCGGTAAGTGATGCGCCCTTTGCTCAAGTCATAGGGAGTCAGCTCGACGCGCACTTTGTCGCCGGTAAGAATACGAATGTAGTTCTTGCGCATCTTGCCGGAGATGTGCGCGGTTACGACGTGCCCATTTTCCAACTCCACACGAAACATGGTGTTGGGCAGGGTGTCGACGACAGTGCCTTCCATTTCGAAGCTGTCTTCTTTCGACATGCAGTAAAGCCCTCGGTGTCCAATGAATGGCCCGGTGCAACTGCGCCAGGCAAAAGCGGCGTGCATTGTGCCCGAAAAGTGGGGTTCAAGCCAAGAAATTTAGGGGCGGCTCTAGTTTAGAACCACCCAACGCTGATTAATCAGCAGCTCAATGGGGCGATATTGGGTCTTGTAGTTCATCTTTTTGCAGTTTTTGATCCAGTAGCCGAGGTAGACCGCATCCAGTCCCAGTCGCCTGGCCTCGGCGATTTGCCAGAGGATTGCGAAACGCCCAAGGCTGCGACGCTCTTCGGAAGGCTCGTAAAAGGTGTAAACCGCCGAAATGCCGTTCGGCAGTAAATCGGTAACGGCGACGGCCAGCAGCCGGCCGTTCAGGCGGAACTCGTAAAAGCGTGAAAACGGCAGGTCCCGCACCAGAAATGTGGAGAACTGGTCGCGACTTGGCGGGTACATATCGCCATCGGCGTGACGCTGTTCGATATAGCGCTGGTAAAGGTCGAAGTACTCTTCGCTGAAGCAGGGTTTGGCCGGGCGCACCTGCAAATCCGCGTTGCGCTTGAAGATGCGTTTCTGTTGCCGGTTGGGCGCGAACTGCCCCACGGGAATGCGCGCCGGAACGCAGGCATTGCAATTCTGGCAATGCGGCCGGTAGAGATGGTCGCCACTGCGACGAAAACCCATCTCCGACAGGTCTGCATAGACATGCACATCCATGGGCTGGCTAGGGTCGAGGAACAGGGTTGTGGCCTGCTCCTCGGGCAGATAACTGCAAGAGTGCGGCTGAGTGGCATAGAACTTCAAACGCGCCAACTCGGTCATGATCAACCCTCGGGATAATGCTTTTGAGTAAGTGTAAGCCACCTGTGCAAAAGTCGCTCAGCAAACCCAGGTGGCACGATTGGGTTGGTCCAGATACTGAGCCAGGTAGTTGGCAAACTCACGGCGTGGTATCGCCCGGGCGCCCAGGCTGTGCAGGTGGTCGGTGGGCATCTGGCAATCGATCAGCACAAATCCCGAGTCTTTCAGGTGTCGAACCAAAGTGGCAAAGCCGAATTTCGAGGCGTTGTCTGCGCGGCTGAACATGGATTCGCCAAAAAACAAACGGCCCATCGCCAGGCCATACAGCCCGCCAACCAATTCGTCCCCGTCCCACACTTCCACCGAGTGCGCGTGACCACGCCTGTGCAGTTCGATGTAGGCATCCTGCATCGCCTCGGTGATCCAGGTACCGTCGGCGTAGTCCCGGGGCGCGGCGCAGGCGCGGATGACGGCGGCGAAGTCCTCGTCAAAGGTCACTTGATAGCGTTGCTGGCGCAGCAGTTTGTTCAGGCTGCGCGAGATGTGCAATTCGTCGGGAAACAAGACAGTGCGCGGATCCGGAGACCACCACAAGATCGGCTGGCCTTCGGAGAACCAGGGGAAGCAACCGTGGCGATAAGCCGAGACCAGCCGATCGGCGGACAGATCGCCACCGGCAGCCAGAAGCCCGTTGGGGTCGCGCATGGCCTTTTCCAGCGGTGGGAAATGCAAGGTGTTGCGTTGTAACCAAGTCAGCATGGCATCCGGGCTTGCAGAAGGGGAGGGCGGTGGCGGGTGTTGGCCCGCCGTAAAGTTTGCCTTCAAACGGCAGGAATGTCGTCGAGGTATTTTTCGGCGTCCAGTGCCGCCATGCAACCGGCCCCGGCAGACGTAACGGCCTGGCGATAAACGTGGTCGGCCACGTCGCCGGCGGCAAACACGCCCGCAATCGCCGTGGCGGTGGCATCGCCTTCACTGCCGCCCTTGACCAGCAGATACCCGTCGCGCATTTCCAGTTGGCCCGTGAACAGGTCGGTGTTGGGTTTATGGCCGATGGCGATAAACACCCCGGCCAGCGGCAGCTCCCTGGTTTCGCCGGTGTGGCTGTCGCGCAGGCGGGCGCCGGTCACGCCGCTGGCGTCGCCGAGCACTTCGTCCAGATTCTGGTTCCAGTGCAGGCGTACATTGCCGTTGGCGGCCTTTTCGAAGAGCTTGTCCTGGAGGATTTTCTCCGCGCGCAGTTTGTCGCGCCGATGGATCAGGTGAACTTCTTTGGCAATATTGGACAGGTACAAGGCTTCCTCGACCGCCGTATTGCCGCCGCCGACCACCGCAACCACCTGATTGCGATAGAAAAATCCGTCACAGGTGGCGCACGCCGAAACCCCTTTGCCGGCAAACGCTTCTTCCGATGCCAGGCCCAGGTATTGCGCGGAGGCGCCGGTGGCAATGATCAAGGCGTCGCAGGTGTAGGTGCCGCTATCGCCGATCAGCTCGAACGGCCGTTGTTGCAACTTGGCAGTATGGATGTGGTCGTAAACGATCTCGGTGGCAAAGCGTTCGGCGTGTTTTTGCATGCGCTCCATCAACACCGGTCCAGTCAGGCCTTCGACGTCACCTGGCCAGTTATCGACTTCGACGGTGGTGGTGAGTTGGCCACCTGCCTGTAGGCCGGTAATGACAACGGGCTTGAGGTTGGCACGGGCGGCATAAACGGCTGCGCTGTAACCGGCGGGGCCGGAGCCCAGGACAATCAGGCGGGAATGCTTCGCTTCGCTCATAAAAACACCTCATAAGCCTTTGTCACAAAAGAGAATGCGTGCTCAAATTGAACAGCATGTCATGTGCTGTTGACTATGCTACACCCAAGGGTCTCAAGCATGGCGTCGTGCGCACAAACCCGTACAATGCCCTGCGTGTTACATATATTCAGTGTGCGCCGTGTTTATAAAAGCCGATGCGCAGTGTTAAAAGTAGTCCCGGTTACACGTATTAACTTTTTTACCTGCCTGGATTGGGCGGTTTTTTGGCAGTTTTTATAGACATTCACCAGATGGACGCGCCCGTGGCGCAGGAAAAGAAGCGTTTTGAAGAAATCCACCGCAGCACCTAAACCAGCCGTCGTTCCGCTCTGGCGCCAGCACTTGCACTACCGACTCAAGGAAGGTGCGCTGATCGCCATCGGTGCCCTGTGCCTGTTCCTGATGATGGCCTTGCTGACCTATGGCAAGGACGATCCGGGCTGGAGTCATAACAGCAAGATCGACGACGTGCAGAACTTCGGCGGGCCAGCGGGCTCCTACAGCGCCGATATCCTGTTCATGGTGCTGGGTTACTTTGCCTACATCTTCCCGTTACTGCTGGCGATCAAGGCGTACCAGATCTTCCGCCAGCGTCACGAGCCGTGGCAGTGGAGCGGCTGGCTGTTCTCCTGGCGCCTGATCGGCCTGGTGTTCCTGGTGTTGTCGGGTGCCGCTCTGGCCCATATCCATTTCCATGCGGCGACCGGCCTGCCGGCCGGAGCGGGCGGTGCGCTGGGTGAAAGCCTCGGCGAACTGGCCAGGAACGCCCTGAATATCCAGGGCAGCACGCTGTTGTTCATTGCGTTGTTCCTGTTCGGCCTGACCGTGTTTACCGACCTGTCGTGGTTCAAGGTGATGGACGTCACTGGCAAGATCACCCTCGATCTGTTCGAACTGTTCCAGGGCGCGGCCAATCGCTGGTGGGCGGCCCGTACCGAGCGTAAACAACTGGTTGCCCAGTTGCGTGAAGTCGACGACCGTATGGATGAAGTGGTCGCGCCGACCGTCGCCGACAAGCGTGAGCAGGCCAAGGTCAAGGAGCGCTTGATCGAGCGCGAGCAAGCCCTCAGCAAGCACATGTCCGAGCGCGAGAAGCAGGTGCCGCCGGTGATTGCACCCGCACCGCCAAAACCTGCCGCACCGAGCAAACGCGTCGAAAAAGAGAAACAGGCACCGCTGTTCGTCGACAGCGCCGTGGAAGGCACCTTGCCACCGATCTCGATTCTCGACCCGGCGGAAAAGAAACAGCTCAATTACTCCCCCGAGTCCCTGGCTGCGGTTGGCCACTTGCTGGAAATCAAGCTCAAGGAATTCGGCGTTGAAGTCGCGGTCGATTCGATCCACCCGGGTCCGGTGATTACCCGTTACGAAATCCAGCCGGCGGCCGGCGTCAAGGTCAGCCGCATCGCCAACCTGGCCAAGGACCTGGCCCGTTCCCTGGCCGTGACCAGCGTGCGCGTGGTGGAAGTGATCCCGGGCAAGACCACGGTCGGTATCGAGATCCCCAACGAAGACCGGCAGATCGTGCGTTTCTCCGAGGTGTTGTCGACTCCCGAGTACGACAACTTCAAATCCCCGGTGACACTGGCCCTGGGCCACGACATCGGCGGCAAGCCGGTCATCACCGACCTGGCGAAGATGCCCCACCTGCTGGTGGCCGGTACTACCGGTTCCGGTAAGTCGGTGGGTGTGAACGCGATGATCCTGTCGATCCTGTTCAAGTCCGGCCCGGAAGACGCCAAGCTGATCATGATCGACCCGAAAATGTTGGAACTGTCGATCTACGAAGGCATTCCGCACCTGCTGTGCCCGGTGGTCACCGACATGAAGGACGCCGCCAACGCCCTGCGCTGGAGCGTTGCCGAGATGGAGCGACGCTACAAGCTGATGGCCAAGTTGGGCGTGCGAAACCTGTCGGGCTTCAACGCCAAGGTCAAGGAGGCCCAGGACGCCGGCGAGCCGTTGAGCGATCCGCTGTACAAGCGCGAGAGCATCCACGACGAAGCGCCGCTGCTGAGCAAGCTGCCGACCATCGTGGTCGTGGTCGACGAATTCGCCGACATGATGATGATCGTCGGCAAGAAGGTTGAAGAACTGATTGCCCGAATCGCGCAAAAGGCTCGTGCCGCCGGTATCCACTTGATCCTTGCGACCCAGCGTCCGTCGGTGGATGTGATCACCGGTCTGATCAAGGCCAACATTCCGACCCGCATGGCGTTCCAGGTATCGAGCAAGATCGACTCCCGGACCATCATCGACCAGGGCGGTGCCGAGCAACTGCTGGGTCACGGTGACATGCTCTACATGCCGCCGGGTACCAGCCTGCCGATTCGTGTTCACGGTGCTTTCGTGTCCGACGATGAGGTTCACCGCGTGGTGGAGGCCTGGAAACTGCGTGGCGCACCGGAATACAACGACGACATCCTCAATGGCGTCGAAGAGGCCGGCAGCGGCTTCGAAGGCAGCAGCGGCGGTGGCGAAGGCGACGATCCCGAGGCCGACGCGCTGTACGACGAAGCGGTCCAGTTCGTCCTGGAAAGCCGTCGCGCTTCCATTTCCGCGGTTCAGCGCAAGCTGAAGATCGGTTACAACCGCGCCGCGCGCATGATCGAAGCCATGGAAATGGCCGGGGTCGTGACGTCCATGAACACCAACGGTTCGCGTGAAGTCCTGGCCCCGGGCCCGGTGCGCGACTGACCCGAGTTTGAAAGGGGTGGCGTCCACCGGCGCCACCCGCACTCCCACGAATGTTATGAGGACTCCCATGCGTCTGATCCGCATGCTGTTGCTGCCGGTACTGGCTCTGACCACGCTCCAGGCTAACGCCGATGACAAGGACGTGGCACGCCTGACCCAAATGCTGGAAAAATCCCAGACCCTGACCGCACGTTTCTCGCAACTGACCCTGGATGGCACCGGCACCCAGTTGCAGGAAACAGCCGGTGAAATGTCTGTGCAGCGCCCGGGCCTGTTCTACTGGCACACCGATGCACCGGCCGAGCAGGTGGTGGTTTCCGATGGCAAGAAGGTCACCCTGTGGGACCCGGACCTGGAGCAGGCCACCATCAAGACGCTCGACCTGCGTCTGAGCCAGACCCCGGCGTTGCTGCTGTCCGGCGATGTTTCCAAGATCAGCCAGAGCTTCGCCATCAGCGCCAAGGAAGCCGGCGGCGTGATCGACTTCACCTTGAAGCCGAAAACCAAGGACACCCTGTTCGACAGCCTGCGCCTGTCGTTCCGCAACGGGCTGGTCAATGACATGCAGCTGATCGACAGCGTCGGCCAGCGCACCAATATCCTGTTCACCGGGGTGAAGGCCAACGAGCCGATCCCGGCGTCCAGGTTCAAGTTCGACATCCCCAAGGGTGCGGACGTGATCCAGGAATAAACGCAGCCCCCCTGTAGGAGCGAATTCATTCGCGATGGTCGTCAACGATAACGCTGGTAACCTGACACCCAGTGGTGTCCTTGAGACCATCGCGAATGAATTCGCTCCTACAGGGGGCAATACCCAGATCAAACGAGGTTTCAACGGTACGTGATGGACCTGTTTCGCAGCGCCCCGATCTCCCAGCCACTGGCCGCTCGCTTGCGCGCGACCAATCTGGACGAGTACGTCGGTCAAGAGCACGTGCTCGCTCGCGGCAAGCCCTTGCGCGAAGCGCTGGAGCAGGGTGCCCTGCATTCGATGATTTTCTGGGGGCCGCCGGGCGTGGGCAAAACCACCCTGGCGCGGCTGCTCGCGGAAGTCTCGGATGCACACTTCGAAACAGTCTCGGCGGTGCTGGCCGGGGTCAAGGAAATCCGTCAGGCGGTGGAAATCGCCAAGCAACAGGCCGCGCAGTATGGCCGTCGCACCATCCTGTTCGTCGATGAAGTGCATCGCTTCAACAAGTCGCAGCAGGATGCGTTCCTGCCCTATGTCGAAGACGGAACGCTGATTTTCATCGGCGCTACCACGGAAAATCCTTCGTTCGAACTCAACAACGCTCTGCTGTCGCGGGCGCGGGTCTATGTGCTCAAAAGCCTGGACGAAGTGGCGCTGCGCAAACTGGTGCAGCGTGCGCTGACCGAAGAGCGGGGCCTGGGCAAACGCAACCTGACCCTCGGCGACGAAGCTTTCCAGATGCTGCTGTCGGCCGCCGATGGTGACGGCCGGCGCTTGCTCAATCTGCTGGAAAACGCCTCGGACCTGGCTGAAGACAACAGCGAAATCGGCACCGAGCTCCTGCAAAGCCTGCTCGGCGATACCCGGCGGCGTTTCGACAAGGGTGGCGAGGCCTTTTACGATCAGATATCCGCGCTGCACAAATCGGTTCGCGGCTCCAACCCCGACGGCGCATTGTACTGGTTCGCACGCATGATCGATGGCGGTTGCGATCCGCTGTACCTGGCTCGCCGCGTGGTGCGCATGGCCAGTGAGGACATCGGCAATGCCGACCCGCGCGCCCTGAGCCTGTGCCTGGCGGCGTGGGAAGTGCAGGAGCGTCTCGGCAGCCCCGAAGGCGAACTGGCGGTAGCCCAGGCCATCACCTACCTGGCTTGTGCGCCAAAGAGCAATGCGGTGTACATGGGCTTCAAGACGGCCTTGCGCGCCGCCGCCGAGCACGGTTCGCTGGAAGTGCCGCAGCACCTGCGCAACGCGCCAACCAAGTTGATGAAGCAGTTGGGCTACGGCGACGAATACCGCTATGCCCACGACGAACCGGATGCTTACGCCGCCGGGGAAGACTATTTCCCGGAGGAGCTGGAGCCGATTCCGTTCTATCAGCCGGTGCCCCGTGGCCTGGAGTTGAAGATCGGTGAAAAGCTCAATCACCTGGCAAAACTCGACCGTTCAAGCCCCCGGCAGCGGAGAAAATAGTGCTTCCCTTGATCGTTGCGGTTTCCGTCGGCGGGATCGCCGGCACGTTATTGCGCTTTGCCACGGGCAACTGGATCAACGCGAATTGGCCGCGGCACTTCTATACCGCGACGCTGGCCGTTAATATCGTGGGCTGTTTGCTGATCGGTGTTCTATACGGTCTGTTTTTGATACGCCCGGAGGTGCCGATCGAGATTCGCGCCGGGTTGATCGTTGGCTTCCTCGGGGGGCTGACGACTTTTTCATCCTTTTCACTGGATACGGTGCGCCTGCTGGAAAGCGGGCAGGTGCCGCTGGCCCTGGGCTATGCGGCGCTCAGCGTATTCGGCGGGCTGCTTGCCACCTGGGCCGGCCTGTCCTTGACCAAACTTTGATAAACGAGAAACCGACATGCTCGATTCCAAACTGTTACGTAGCAACCTTCAGGACGTAGCGGACCGCCTGGCATCCCGTGGCTTTGTGCTGGATGTTGCGCGCATCGAAGCGCTGGAAGAACAGCGCAAGACCGTCCAGACCCGCACCGAAGCACTGCAGGCTGAACGTAACGCGCGCTCCAAATCCATCGGTCAGGCCAAGCAGCGCGGCGAAGACATCGCGCCTCTGATGGCGGATGTCGAGCGCATGGCGGGTGAATTGAGCGCCGGTAAAGTCGAACTGGACGCGATCCAGAGCGAACTGGACTCGATCCTGCTGGGTATCCCTAACCTGCCGCACGAATCCGTGCCGGTTGGCGAAGACGAAGACGGCAACGTCGAAGTGCGTCGCTGGGGCACCCCGACGACCTTCGACTTCCCGGTTCAGGACCACGTGGCCCTGGGCGAGAAGTTCGGCTGGCTGGATTTCGAAACCGCCGCCAAGCTGTCCGGCGCCCGTTTCGCCCTGCTGCGCGGCCCGATCGCTCGTCTGCACCGCGCCCTGGCGCAGTTCATGATCAACCTGCACGTCAGCGAGCACGGCTATGAAGAGGCCTACACGCCTTATCTGGTCCAGGCCCCGGCGCTGCAAGGCACCGGTCAACTGCCGAAGTTCGAAGATGACCTGTTCAAGATCGCGCGCGAAGGCGAATCCGACCTGTACCTGATCCCGACCGCCGAAGTGTCGCTGACCAACATCGTGGCCGGCGAAATCGTCGATTCGAAACTGCTGCCGATCAAGTTCGTTGCCCACACCCCGTGCTTCCGCAGCGAGGCCGGCGCATCGGGTCGTGACACCCGCGGCATGATCCGCCAGCACCAGTTCGACAAAGTTGAAATGGTACAGATCGTCGAGCCGTCGAAGTCGATGGAAGCACTGGAAGGCCTGACCGCCAACGCCGAGAAAGTCCTGCAACTGCTGGAGCTGCCTTACCGCACCCTGGCGCTGTGCACCGGCGACATGGGCTTCAGCGCGGTCAAGACCTACGACCTTGAAGTGTGGATCCCGAGCCAGGACAAGTACCGCGAGATTTCGTCGTGCTCCAACTGCGGCGATTTCCAGGCCCGTCGCATGCAAGCGCGCTTCCGCAACCCGGAAACCGGCAAGCCGGAACTGGTGCACACCCTGAACGGCTCCGGCCTGGCAGTGGGCCGTACCCTGGTGGCGGTGCTGGAGAACTACCAGCAGGCCGACGGCTCGATCCGCGTGCCGCAAGTGCTCAAGCCGTACATGGGTGGCCTCGAGGTCATCGGCTAAATGAACTATCTGCCGCTGTTTCACAACCTGCGCGGCAGTCGTGTGTTGGTCGTCGGCGGGGGGGAAATTGCCTTGCGCAAATCCCGCCTGCTGGCCGATGCCGGTGCGCTGCTGCGGGTGGTTGCACCTGAAATCGAAGCGCAACTGCGCGAGCTGGTTACCGCCAGCGCTGGCGAATGCCTGCTGCGTGGTTACGTCGAGGCGGATCTGGACGGTTGCGGGCTGATCATCGCCGCCACCGACGACGAAGCGCTGAATGCACAAGTCTCCGCCGATGCCCATCGGCGTTGCGTGCCGGTCAACGTGGTGGACGCGCCAGCCCTGTGCAGCGTGATTTTTCCGGCCATCGTCGACCGCTCCCCGCTGATCATTGCAGTGTCCAGCGGTGGCGATGCGCCGGTGCTGGCGCGTTTGATCCGCGCCAAGATCGAAACCTGGATTCCTTCCACCTACGGTCACCTGGCCGGATTGGCGGCGCGTTTTCGTCATCAGGTCAAAGGCCTGTTTCCCGATGTGCAGCAGCGTCGGGCGTTCTGGGAAGATGTTTTCCAGGGCCCGGTTGCCGACCGGCAACTGGCCGGGCAGGGCGCTGAAGCCGAGCGCTTGTTGCAGGCGAAGATCGATGGCGAAGCGCCAGTGGCCACCGGCGAAGTCTATCTGGTGGGCGCAGGGCCGGGCGATCCCGACCTGCTGACGTTCCGCGCCTTGCGTCTGATGCAGCAAGCCGACGTGGTGTTGTACGACCGCTTGGTCGCCCCGGCGATTCTCGAACTGTGCCGTCGTGATGCCGAACGGGTTTACGTCGGCAAACGTCGCGCCGATCACGCAGTGCCACAGGACCAGATCAACCAGCAATTGGTGGACCTGGCCAAACAGGGCAAGCGAGTGGTGCGGTTGAAGGGCGGCGATCCGTTCATCTTCGGTCGTGGCGGTGAAGAGATCGAGGAGCTGGCGGCCCAGGGCATCCCGTTCCAGGTGGTGCCGGGGATCACGGCGGCCAGTGGCTGCGCGGCCTATGCCGGGATTCCGCTGACCCACCGCGATTATGCGCAATCGGTTCGTTTCATCACCGGCCACCTCAAGGACGGCTCCAGCGATTTGCCATGGGCCGACCTGGTCGCGCCTGCGCAAACCCTGGTGTTCTACATGGGCTTGGTGGGCCTGCCGGTCATCTGCGAGCAATTGATCAAGCATGGTCGCGCCGCCGATACCCCGGCGGCACTGATCCAGCAGGGCACCACGGTCAACCAGCGGGTGTTTACCGGCACCCTGGCGGACCTGCCGCGGCTGGTGGCGGAGCATGAAGTGCATGCGCCGACATTGGTGATCGTCGGTGAAGTGGTGCAGTTGCGCGAGAAACTGGCGTGGTTCGAAGGGGCTCAGGGGCAGGTCTGAGGACCGAGTTGCCCCATTCGCGAGCAGGCTCGCTCCCACATTTGATTTGTGTCGTTCACAAATCCCCTGTGGGAGCGAGCCTGCTCGCGAAAGGGCCATCAAAACCTGCACGAATCTCAGGCCCTGCGCCAAACCCCTTTCCCGCTCAACCGATCCCGATCATGGGGCGCGGTGAAGTCCTGTTCCGGGCCTTTGGGCACTACGCCCGTCGGGTTGATGGTGCGGTGGCTGGCGTAGTAGTGGTGCTTGATGTGGGTAAAGTCCACCGTCTCGGCAATGCCTGGCCACTGATAGATCTCCCGCAGCCAGTTCGACAGGTTCGGATAATCGGCAATCCGCCGCAGGTTGCACTTGAAGTGCCCGTAGTACACCGCGTCAAAACGAATCAGCGTGGTGAACAGGCGGATGTCCGCTTCGGTCAGGTACTCGCCCGCCAGATAGCGGTTGGCGCCCAGCAGCAACTCCAAACGGTCCAGTTCGGCAAACACATCGTCGAAGGCTTCTTCATAAGCCTGTTGCGACGTGGCAAACCCGGCGCGATACACGCCGTTGTTCACCGCCGGGTAAATCCGCTCGTTCAGCGCATCGATCTCACCGCGTAGCGGTGCCGGGTAGAAGTCCAGGTCGTTACCGGTCAACTCGTCGAAGGCGCCATTGAACATGCGGATGATTTCCGAGGATTCATTGTTGACGATGCGCTTGTGCCGTTTGTCCCACAGCACCGGTACGGTGACGCGGCCGGTGTAGTCGGCGGTGTCGGCGGTATAGCGCTGGTGCAGAAAGTCCAGGTGATCGAGCTTGTCGCCGGTCGACCCGAGGCCCTGGTCGAAGGTCCAGCCGTTTTCCAGCATCGACCAACTGACCACCGAAACATCGATCAGGTGCTCGAGGCCTTTGAGTTTGCGCAGGATCAGCGTGCGGTGCGCCCATGGGCAGGCCAGGGACACGTACAGGTGATAACGCCCGGGTTCGGCGGCGAAACCGCCGACACCGGTCGGTCCGGGCTTGCCGTCAGCGGTCAACCAGTTGCGGCGTTGCGCCTGTTCGCGCTGGAACGCGCCGTCCTTGCTGCTTTCGTACCACTTGTCCTGCCAGCGGCCATCGACTAACAAACCCATGTTCAAGACTCCTGAAAACCAATAATCGTTGGAGTTGAGTCTATTCCGATGAGTTCGAACAAAAAGCGCAAAGATCGGGCGTGAATGATCGATTAAATCGATTTATCCCGCGCGGCCCAGTATTGCCCAGCGGTTTCGAAGGCCTGTTCACGGCTCTGGCCGAGGCCGCGCAAGGCCAGGGCCATGGTCGAAATCAAGGCCATTTGCGGGTAGCTGTCGACCACGTCGCCACGCCATACCGCTTTCAAGTGCTCGGGATCGAGCGCGGCGGGTTTGACATGACGTTGCGCGGACAATTGCGGCCATTCTTCGTCCCAGCTTGCGCCGCCGGTGGTGCCGTACAGGTGGCTGTCGGCGTCCGGGTTGATCTCGATTTCGCCGCCGTCACCCTTGATCACGATGGCTGTATCACCCAGCAGTCCGCTGGCTTCGCGGTGCACGGCCTGATAGCCCGGGTGGAAAATGCTCTGCAGGCCGCAACGCGCGCCCAGCGGATTGAGAATCCGTGCCAGCGAGTGGATCGGCGAGCGCAGGCCGAGGGTGTTGCGCAGGTCGATCATCCGTTGCAGCTGCGGCGCCCAGTCCATCAATGGCATGAAGGCCAATCCGCCATTATCCAGCGCCGCGCCGACCTGTTGCCAGTTGCGGCACAGTGGGATGCTCAATTCGCCCAGCAGTTGCTCGCTGTACAGGCGGCCGGCCGTGTGGGCGCCGCCGCCGTGCATGAAGATCCGCATGCCATTTTGTGCCAGGCACTTGGCCGCCAACAGATACCACGGCAAGTGCCGCTTCTTGCCGGCGTAGGTCGGCCAATCCAGATCCACCGCCAGTGCCGGAAGGTTCAGGCGTTCGCGCAATGCCTCGGTGAAGCCGGCCATCTCTTGCGCGCTTTCTTCCTTGTGCCGCAACAACATCAGGAACGCGCCGAGCTGGGTCTCCTCGACTTTTTCATCGAGCACCATGCCCATGGCTTCGCGGGCCTCATCGCGGGTCAGGTCGCGGGCTCCGCGTTTGCCTTTGCCAAGGATCCGCACGAACTGGGCGAACGGATGCTCGGCGGGTGTTTCGAGTGTCAGTGCGGGGTAATCGGTCATAAGCAATTCGTCGGTTTGGGCAGGCCCGCCAGTTTCGCGGCGAGTTTGGCGGGAGTGCCTTTGAACAGTCGGTTCAGGTGCAGGCTGTTGCCTTTTTCCGGGCCGAGTTTCAGGGCGGCGTACTTGATCAACGGGCGAGTGGCCGGCGACAGCTGGAACTCGGCGTAGAAGTTGCGCAGCAGTTCGAGTACTTCCCAATGTTCGGGCGTCAACTCGATGTCTTCGGCAGCCGCCAGGGCACTGGCGACATCGGCAGACCAGTCACTGAGTTCGACCAGGAAACCATCCTTGTCCAGCGCGATGGCGCGGGCGCCGACTGTCAATGCATTCATAGCCAGCTGTTGACCTTGTCGTAGTGAATCGACAGCTCGACGAAGGCCGGGTAGTCGATGGCCCTGGCCCAGTCGGGAACCGCAAGCCCACGGGCCTGGGCATCTTCGGCCAGGACGAACAGTGTCAGGCCGCGGGCGCTGAGCACAGTGAACGGCGCGGTGCCTGGCTGCAACGCGTAGGCCGCATCACCGGACAGCAGCAAGCCATCGTTGGCGCCAATCACGCGCAGGCAACTGGTCAGGCGTTCGTCGCCGAACGGGGAATGAGACAACACATGCAAAGTCGACATCAGAGGGTGATCACCTGGTCGTAACGGTCAATGAGGGCGGTGATTTCGTGGGCGGCCAACACCCGGGCCTCTTCCAGCGACAGGCCGCTCGGGTCGAGGCCGCGTTGGGTGATGCTGTCGGCGCAGGCATACAGCTCCTCGACACCGAACATCGGCAGGGCCTGGAGGTTGGCGCTCAGGTCTTTCTGTTGCAGGGCCTTGGCGTTCTGGCCGGCGGCCAGCTGGAACACGCCGTCGTCGAGAAACAACAGGCCAATCGGCAGATCGAAGGCGCCGCCGGCCAGCACGATATCCAGCGCTTCCCGCGCGCCCGGGCCGGACCACGGCGATTGACGGCTGATGATCAACAGGGATTTGGCCATGTCATGCGCCTCCGAAACAGATCAGGCGGTCGGCATCCTGCGCCGCGTCATGCAATTGGCCGAGGCCGGACAATTCCCACGGTGCACCGACGGCTACGGCCTCGCGCTGATAGCGCTTGGCTTCTTCTTCATTCAAGACACCACGACGCAGCGCGGCGGCGATGCACACTACGCCATCGAGTCGATGCTCGCTGACGAATGCACGCCATTGTCTGGGCAAGTCCGGTTCATCCTGGGGCGTGACCACGCTGGCGGACGCGTTGTAGATGCCGTCCTGATAGAAAAACAGCCGGACAATCTCGTGCCCGCCGGCCAGCGCTGCCTGGGCGAACAGCAAGGCGCGGCGAGAGGAGGGCGCATGGGCGGCGGAAAATACGGCGATGGCGAATTTCATGACGGACTCGATCAGCGAAACTGCGGCCATGATAATGCTTTATCGGTGGTGCGGCGAAGAGCGTTTACTCGTAGACCGTGTCGCCCCCTTCGCGAGCAAGCCCGCTCCCACATTGATCGTGTGAACACTGGAGATCAAATGTGGGAGCGGGCTTGCTCGCGAAGGGGGACTGCCGGGCAATTTAAATGTCGGATCTGATCACTCGGTCAGCGTGGCATATACCCCAACTGCCAGCGTCGCGGGATCTTCAACGACAACACGCCGAGCGCGGCAGCCAGCAGGCCGCTGGCAAACAACGCCTTGAGCCCCAGGTAATGTTCCAGCACGGCACCCAGTACCGCGCCAGCGAACATGCCGGTCCAGGGAATCAATTGCACGCGCCAGCCGTTACGGCGTTCGCCGAGCATCCAGCGCCCCAGTCCGCGACCGAAACGCGACAAGGCACCGGTGACGTAAGTCAGGCCCACTGGCAGGCCGTTCACTTCTTCCACCGCGGCGTTGAGCATGCCCATTGCAACGATCGCCGCCAACAGGGCTGGCAGCTGCGCATCAAATGGCCAGGCCGCGGCGGCGCACAGCAGGGTGGCAATGCACAACAACAAGGGCAGGGCCCGGCGGCCACCCAGGCGGCTGACGATAATGCCCAGCGCGTTGCCGACGATGAAGGTAGCGACGAGGATCACCAGACGCAGGGTCAAGCCAAGGTCACCAGTACTGATGGCAACGGCCATTCGCGTGGTATTGCCGCTCATGAACGAGACGAAGTCGCCGCTGGCCATGAAGCCGATAGCGTCGGTCATGCCGGCGAGTACCGAGAGCATGGCCACCAGGCTCAGGCCAATGCGCCCGCGCCATTTCTGCGTGTGCAAATGACCGGGGCTGGCGTGGGTCCTGGTGGTGTTGGGCAGCATCGGTGATGGCATCCTTGAATACAGGCACGACAGAGTGCGCGAATCGTCGCGTCATGTCGCTGCATAAAATGAAGTAAAGCAGAACGATACCGGCTGTCGGGGTGATAAAGTCCGCTTTTTCCTGATGAGTGTATGCAATGCGAATTCTGATGGTGGCGCTGGCCGTGACTTTGCTGGCGGGATGCGCGGGTTCGGCGATGAAGGATGCCCGCACCAAGGCCCCGTACAAGACCCTGAACTCGGAAAAGCCGGCAAAAGACGTCGCCCAGTGCGTGCAGTTTTCCTGGCAGGACGAGGCGGTGTTCGGCGTCGATGCCGCGGCCTATCTGGAGCCTGGCGAGAAGGGCGGCACGACCGTTTACACCCGTTCGGCAGAGTCGTTCGTGGACGTGACCACCGATGCCTCGGGCACGGTGTTGAGCTACTACGCACAAACGGATGATTTCGTGGCCAAGCGCCGGCTGGCGGCGTTGGCGACTTGCCTGTGACCTGAAGACTTGTGCATTGCCCCTGTGGGAGCAGGGGTTCTGTGTGTCGGTCAGTAGCTCAGGCGCTTCTGGAAAAAGAAGTGCTTGTGCCCTGGCGGGTAATCGGCAATGTGTCCGATCTCGCTGTAGCCGCATTTCCTGTAGAACTCCGGCGCCTGGAATTCAAAGGTGTCGAGCCACAGCCCGACGCAGCGCCGTTCCCGCGCCAGGTCCTCGGCCATCTGCATCAGTTTCGAACCCAGGCCCAGCCCCCGGGCCTGTTCCGGCACCACCAGCAAGTCGATGTACAGCCACTGGTAAAACAATCGGCCATGCAGGCCGCCGAGGATTTCGTCGTTGTCATCGCGCACCAGCAACGCGAAGTGCTCAGGCACGTTACCTTCGGCCTTCGAGCCGTTGTAGGCGCGCAATGGCTTGAGGATGGCCAGGCGTTGTTCTTCCGTGGGGTTTTGCGACAGCTCGATACGCAGGTCCATGGCTATATCCTTATGGCATTGAAGTCGCAGCCTATCCCGGTTGTCGCGATTGTTCCATTCCCGAAAAATTTGAACCGCCGCCAACGCGCAGTTTGTGTGAGCGGGCAAATGCTGTTCGTTTTCACTTAACATGTGGAGCATCAGACCAATAACAGGACGTATTGTCATGTCGAACACGGCCGAACGGGTCAACATCGTCGAGTCTCAGGTGTTGTCCCACGACTGGTACCTGCTCAAGAAAATCACCTTCGATTACCAGCGCAACAACGGCGAGTGGCAACGCCAGACCCGCGAAGTCTACGACCGTGGCAATGGCGCGGCGATTCTCCTGTACAACCGCGAAAAGCGAACCGTGGTACTGACCCGGCAATTTCGCCTGCCGGTATTCGTCAACGGACACGATGGGCTGTTGATCGAAGTGGCGGCGGGGCTGCTGGAAGGCGCGGCACCTGAAGACCGCATCCGCGATGAAGCTGAGGAAGAGACCGGTTATCGCGTGCACCATGTGCAAAAGGTATTCGAGGCGTACATGAGCCCCGGCTCGGTGACGGAAAAGCTGCACTTCTTCATTGCCGAATACGACGCCAGTTCGAAAGTCAGCGCCGGCGGTGGGCTGGAGGCGGAAACCGAGGAACTGGAAGTGCTGGAGTGGGCGTTCGAAGACGCGCTCCAGGCGTTCGACCGTGGCGAGATCTGCGATGCCAAGACCATCATGCTGTTGCAGTACGCAGCGATGAAAAACCTCTTTGCCCAGGCATGATCAAAAGCCTGGCAGACGTGCCGTGCCTCCACCCTCCAGGGCCAGCAACAACGCTTTCGCCTCAAGCCCCCCGGCAAACCCGGTGAGCTTGCCCGATGCGCCGATCACTCGATGGCACGGGGCGACAATCGAAATCGGATTCTTGCCATTCGCCGCGCCCACCGCCCTGACCGCTGCCGGGTTGCCGATCTGCTCGGCGATCTGGCTGTAGGTGCGGGTCTCGCCGAACGGGATGGTCAACAGCGCCGCCCAGACCTTCTTCTGAAATTCCGTGCCGGCGAAATCCAGATCCAGTTCGAAGCGATCGCGGGTCCCGGAAAAATATTCGCGTAACTGCGCGGCGGTACGCACCAGGACCGGGTTATCCGGCGCCTCGCTCATCGGGCCGAGGCGCACCCGCCCGGGTTTGTCGTTTTCCCAGAGGATGGCTGCCAGTCGTGAACCGTTCGCCACCAGCTTCAGCTGGCCCACGGGGGAAGCCACGGTGGTGCAGGTATAGCTCATGTCAGGGCACACGTGAAGTTGCTGAACAAGCGTTAAGGATACTGTCTCGATGGGGAGGCGCAATACGTAATCCCGACCATACTTGGCTACGGCTTTTGAAGCGTTTTCCTACGTAATAACAAGAAGAGACCGACTCATGAAGTACGAACCTTTTGCCAAATCGCTGATTGCGACCTCATTGGCACTCAGCTGCCTGACTGCTCACGCCGCCTCCGTGGCCCCGGCGACGGGGGAAAACGGCATGGTGGTCACGGCCCAGCACCTGGCCAGCCATGTGGGCGTTGATGTACTCAAGAGCGGCGGCAACGCCGTGGATGCGGCGGTCGCGGTCGGCTATGCGCTGGCGGTGGTGTACCCCGCGGCAGGCAACCTCGGCGGCGGTGGTTTCATGACCATTCAACTGGCGGACGGGCGCAAGACCTTCCTCGACTTCCGCGAAAAAGCACCGTTGGCCGCTACCGCCAACATGTACCTGGACAAAGAGGGCAACGTCGTTCCCGACTTGAGTACCCGTGGTCACCTGGCCGTGGGGGTGCCGGGCACCGTTTCGGGCATGGAACTGGCGTTGTCCAAATACGGCACCAAGCCGCGCAAGGAAATCATCGCCCCGGCCATCAAGCTGGCTGAAGACGGTTTTGTTCTGGAGCAGGGCGACGTCGATCTGCTGGACTACGCCACCGACATGTTCAAGAAGGACATGAAGGATTCCGGCTCGATCTTCTTGAGTAACGGCGAGCCAATGCAGGTCGGCCAGAAACTGGTGCAAAAGGACCTGAGCAAGACCTTGCGGGAGATCTCCGAGAAGGGCGCCGACGGTTTCTATAAAGGTTGGGTGGCCGATGCCATCGTCACCTCCAGCCAGGCCAACAAGGGCATCATCACCCAGGCCGACCTCGACAAATACAAGACCCGCGAACTGGCGCCCATCGAGTGCGACTACCGTGGCTACCACGTGGTCTCGGCGCCGCCACCGAGCTCCGGCGGTGTGGTGATCTGCGAGATCATGAACATCCTCGAAGGCTATCCGATGAAGGACCTGGGCTACCATTCGGCCCAGGGCATGCACTATCAGATCGAAGCGATGCGCCACGCCTATGTGGACCGCAACAGCTACCTGGGTGACCCGGATTTCGTGAAGAACCCGATCGCCCACCTGCTGGATAAAAACTACGCGACCAAGTTGCGCGCAGCCATCAACCCACAAAAAGCCGCGGTATCCAGCGAACTCAAGCCCGGTGTAGCGCCCCACGAAGGCAACAACACCACCCATTACTCCATCGTCGACAAGTGGGGCAACGCGGTGTCGGTGACCTACACCCTCAACGACTGGTTCGGTGCCGGCGTGATGGCGAGCAAGACCGGGGTCATCCTCAACGATGAAATGGACGACTTCACCTCGAAAGTCGGCGTGCCGAACATGTACGGCCTGGTCCAGGGCGAAGCCAACGCCATCGCACCCGGCAAGGCACCGCTGTCGTCCATGAGCCCGACCATCGTCACCAAGGACGGCAAAGTGGTGATGGTGGTCGGTACGCCAGGTGGCAGCCGCATCATCACCGCGACCTTGCTGACCATGCTCAACGTGATCGACTACGGCATGAATATCCAGGAAGCGGTCGACGCACCGCGATTCCACCAGCAGTGGCTGCCGGAGGAAACCAACCTGGAAGCCTTCACCACCAGCCCTGACACGGTGAAAATCCTCGAAAGCTGGGGCCACAAGTTTGCCGGTCCCCAGGACGCCAACCACCTGGCGGCGATCCTGGTCGGCGCGCCATCCCTGGGGGGCAAACCGGTGGGCAAGAATCGTTTCTACGGGGCGAACGACCCACGGCGCAATACCGGGTTGTCGCTGGGCTATTGAAGGTTGTGTCCGAATGGGGACGGGCTTATGTTCGTCCCCTGATCCCTCGACATATCAAGGAAGGAAATCATGGCCACTGCGTTGTTAATCATCGACGTCCAACAAGCCCTGTGTTCCGGCGAGTACGAGTGCTTCGAGATCGGACGGGTCATCGACACCATCAATGACCTGTCCGCCCGGGCGCGCCAGGCCGGCGCTCCCGTGGTGCTGATCCAGCACGAAGAGGGCGAACTGTTCAAGCATGGCGCCCCGGGCTGGCAACTGGCCGAAGGGCTGCAAACCTCGCCCAAGGACCTGCGTGTACGCAAGACCACCGGGGATTCGTTCTACCAGACCAACCTGCAGAAGCTGTTGCCGAAAGAGGACTTCGAGTGTCTGGTCATCTGCGGTCTGCAGACTGACTATTGCGTCAATGCCACTGTGCGCCAGGCGCTGAAACTGGGCTACGACGTGGTGCTGGCAGGCGACGCACATTCCACTGTCGACAACGGCAATCTCAGCGCCGAAGGAATCATCGCCGAGCACAACAAGGACCTGGCGCGCCTGACCGGTTCCGTGGCGCGGATCGATGTGATACCGGCCAGGGACATCCACTTCTGAAACCACCACATTCCCCTGTAGGAGCGAGCACGCTCGCGATGGCGTCAGGTCAGAGAGCTTCGATGTTGACGGTAACGACGCCATCGCGAGCATGCTCGCTCCTACAGTAATTTAATAATTTCGGTGGCCTACACCGCTCCGAAAATCTCGATCAACTCGTTCAGGAATGCACTCACCAGGTCGCGCTGGCGCGAGGAGTGCCGCACCGCCGCATGAAAGCTCACCTCATAACGCAGCAGATCCGGGTTCAGCGGGTGCAACTGCCCCAACTGTTCATGACGGGTCGCGTAGTGCTGCGGCAGAAACCCCAGGTGCTGGCCGGACAGGATCAGCAGGGCCGCGCCGTCCATGCTGTCGGTGAGCACGGTCAGGCGTTCGATGGACGTGGGGGCCGGCATTTCCGGCAGCGGATGGCTCGGCCAGACCCAGTCGAACTCGCTGACATCTTCGCGGGTCAGCGCACCGACCTGGTCGAACAGCGGATGGGACGGCGCGCAATAGGCAATCTGGGTTTCCGGGAACAGCGCAAAGTAATCGATGTTGGGCAAGCGGTGCCAGAAGTAACCGATGGCCAGGTCGATATGGCCGTTGATGATTTTTTCTTCCAGCAGCGACGATGACAGCTCGGTGAAATGGAAGTACAGCCCCTCGTGCCGCGCCCGCAAGCGGGCAATGGCCTGGCCGATTTTCTTGTTCGCCACCGGATCGATTTGCCCCAGCAGGCCGATGTTGATATTGCCCGAGACCTTGCGGTTGATGTGCTGCACCTCGACCCGGAAGCCCTCGGCCGCCGCCAACAAACGGCGGGCCGCGTCGATGAACTGAGTGCCTTTGGGCGTCACCGAAAACCCACCGCGCCCACGCTCGCACAAGCGGAAACCGACCCTGGCTTCCAGCGTCGCCAGTTGCGCGCTGATCGTGGGTTGCGTGGTGTTGAGGGCGGTTTGTGCCGCCGAGATGCCGCCTGCTTCGACGACGGTCAGAAAGACCCGGATCAGACGCAGATCCAGCTCCGTTACAGTTCCCAGCATGGGGGCTCCCGATTCTCGGTTACATAGATGCGGATCTATGTGAACAGTGTGCCTGCGATATTTTACTGCCTGGACCCACGCCCTACATTGCCGTGAAACCAGCGCCATCGTCAGATATGTATGGAGTTTCACCTGATCTGGACGTCGTAGCGAGCGCTGTACCCACAAAAACAACAAACAACAGCATAGGAACAATCGTATGTCAGGTTCCCCAGTGTCTGCGCACGCCGGCGAGGCGAGCGGCGGGTTGGCCATCGAAGGCCATTCCATCGACTACATCCCGGAAAACGAACGTCACGCCAAACTCGCCAGCCAGGGGCCATTCTGGTTCCTCGGCAACTTCCACTTCTTCACCCTCTCCATCGGCTTTGTCGGCCCCAGCCTCGGTTTGTCCGCGCTGTGGACCCTGCTTGCCGGTGCCCTGGGCATCATGTTCGGCACCGTCTTCATGGCGTTTCACGGCTCCCAGGGGCCGGAAATGGGCCTGCCGCAAATGATCCAGTCCCGCGCCCAATTCGGCTATCGCGGGGTGATCCTGGCGTTGATGGCGACGATGTTTGTGTTCGTCGGCTTCAACGTGGTCAACATCTCGTTGATCATGAACGGCCTTGAGCATGTGTTCGGCATCGACCCGACCATCGTCGCCGTATCCGTGGTGCTGATCGGCGCGCTGTTGTCGATCTACGGCCACGACCTGATGCACAAGGCCTTCAAGTGGGCCTTGCTGGCAACCTTGCCGCTCTATGCACTGGTGACCATCGCCCTGATGTTCGGTGCAGGTGCCGAAGGCGTCACTCCGGCGACCGATCTGGGCTTCAACTGGGTGGCCTTCGCTACGCTGTTCGCCATCGGTGCCAGCTACAACATTTCCTATGCGCCCTACGTGTCCGACTATTCCCGTTACCTGCCGAAAAACACCAGCCGGACGAAACTGATTGCGGCGGTGTTCATCGGCGCCTCGTTGTCCGGCAGCTGGATGATCGGCCTGGGCGCCTGGTTGGCGCAGGCGTTGAAAGCAGCGGATGCGCTGGTGGCATTGAATCAGGTCGGCTCCTCGATGGTGCCGGGGCTGGGCAATCTGCTGGTGATCGTCTCGGTGGCGGGTTTCCTGCCGATCATCGCGCTCAACACCTACAGCGCCATGTTGACGCTGCTGACCGGTGTCGACTCGATCAGGAAAATCTCCCCGACACCCCGCGCCCGTGTGCTGTCGATCGGTGTGATCAGCATCATCCTGCTGACCTGCGTGCTGTCGATCAAGGGTGACGGCATCGCACTGTTGAACACCTTCCTGGTGCTGTTGCTGTACTTCCTCGTGCCCTGGACCGCCGTCAACCTGGTGGACTATTTCTTCGTGCGCAAGGGCCGTTATGCGATTCCGCATTTCTTCACGCCAAACGGCATTTACGGCGCCTGGCAATTTCGCGGCATCGTTTCGTACCTGATCGGCTTTGCCGCGATGGTGCCGTTCTTCTACATCTTCGATGCCGCCGCCGGCAAAGAGGTTTTCGTTGGCCCGCTGGCGCGGATACTCGAAGGCGTGGACATTGCCTGGCTGGTGGGCCTGGTGGTTTCGGGGCTGACCTATTACCTGCTGAGCCGCTCGCTCGATCTGGCCGCCGAGCGCCGGGTGATCGATGCACTGACTGAAAGCGACATCGTCGCCATGACCCATTCATCTGCGGAGGCAGGACGTTGAGCAGCGTAAAAAATACCGTGGTCGCCTGTTGCCAACTGGCGCCGAAAATAGCTGACCTGGCCCACAACCGCACGCTCACCGAGCGCGCGATTCGCCAGGCAGCCTTTCAGGGCGCGCAAATCGTGGTGCTACCCGAGCTGGTGCAGAGCGGCTATCTGTTTGCCGACCGCGACGAAGCCTTGGGTCTGGCGGAAACCGTTGACGGTCTGACCTTGCAACTGTGGAAAACCCTGGCCCGTGAGCTGAACCTGGTGATCGTCGGCGGCTTTTGCGAGCGCCTGCCCGGTGATGAGTTGGCCAACAGCGCTGCGATGATCGACGCCAATGGCCTGCGCGCGGTGTACCGCAAGGCGCATTTATGGGATGCCGAGAAGGATATTTTCACCGCCGGCGATGCTCCACCGCCCGTGGTCGAGACGCTGCACGGGCGGCTCGGCATGTTGATTTGCTACGACCTGGAATTCCCTGAATGGGTGCGTCTTGCGGCACTGGCCGGGGCCGATCTGCTCTGTGCACCGGTCAATTGGCCCGACGGTCCGCGGCCGCAGACCGAGCGTCCGGCCGAAGTGCTGCGGGTGCAGGCCAATGCCTCGGTGAACCGCATGTTCATCGCCGCCTGTGATCGCTATGGCCATGAGCGTGGGGTCGGCTGGGTCCAGGGTTCGGTCATCGTCGATGCCGACGGTTACCCATTGGCCGGGCCGGCGGAGCAGGGCGGCGAGCAGTTGTTGCTGGCCAGCCTGAATCTCGCCGAGGCGCGCAACAAGCGCATCAGTGCCCGTAACGACCTGCATCGGGACCGCCGGCCACAGTTGTACGGGCTGAACAGCACTTTGTAACCGTTGATGTCATTGTTTGCTGGACGCCCGTCACGGGCCTATGGCATCGTCGAAACGAAAAGCCATGCAGTGAACGGGATTGCAATGATGGAGGAGGGCAACAAGGTCGGCGGCGACGCGACGATGGCAACGCTCAAGGCATTCAATCATTGTGTGCTGCACCTCGGGCGGCTGGCGCGGGAGAACGGGGCGTCGCGGTTCATTGCCGACGGCCTGCAGGCTTTCGGTCAACTGGTGCCCTTCGCGTCTGCCTGGTGGGGCGAGATGTCGACGCCAGGTCCTGATGTTCCCCCGCAGAGCTGGATGCACGGCAGCATCAATCTCCCCGAATCCTTTGCCACCGAATGGCATCCGGTGGCGGCCAACGATCAGTTTTCCCACGCCACGCTCAATCGTCCAGGCGAGGTGCTGCGCGACGAGGGGTTCAACGACCCGTGCGAGGCGGTCAACGACTTCGCCCGGCGCTACGATCTCTATCACTTGATGAGCATCACGTACGAGCTCCCCGAAAGCGGCCTGATGTTTTTCGTCTGCCTCTACCGTGGTCAGGATGAACAGGCGTTCGGGGAGTGCGAAGCCGAGCTGTTTTCGGCGTTCTGCGATCACCTGTTCCAGCTGTGGCGGTTTCAGGTACAGGACATGATTCGCTTCGACAGCGAAAACGGAGCGAGTGATTTTGGCGTCGCACGCCTGGACGGCAGCCTGCTGTATGTCGGAGCCAGGTTGTGCGCCGCCATTCAACGCGAATTACCTGGCTGGAGCGGTTCCACGCTGCCAGCCGAAGTGATTGCACAACTGCCGAAGGCACCCTGTGTGTTCCGCCTGGGCCGCTGCGCGCTGACCCTGAGTCCTAACGCCGGACACATCATCCTGTCCCTCGAGGCCCCCTCGGGCGGGGATGGCCTGGCGCCACGGGAGCGCACCGCAGCGATGTTGTTCGCCGCCGGCCACTCCTACAAGGAAATCGCCAGGATGCTCGCCCTGAGCCCCGCGACCGTGCGCACTTACTTGCGCAACTGCTACGTGCAGCTCGGTGTGAAAAGCAAGGTCGAACTGGGCTCCGTCCTGCGTTCGCCGGGTGGGCTGACGGAGTCCATGCGCCGGGATTAATCCCAGCCCTATCAATTATTTACCTGACCCCTCCTCATTTGCAGAGGTCCATTCGCGCGCCGCGCCCTATAGGGTTGTCAGGGGCTGGCGCAGTCGCTTCGGGCCGCTTCAAAACAATAAGAACAGGGGTGAGGCATTTGAGACTTTCCAGGTTGTTCATCGCCGTTGCATCGACCACGGCGTTTTCCTGCATGGCATTGGCGGCGACACCCGCCGACACGGTCATGCGCAATGGCTACGTCTACACCGTCGATGGCCAGGGCTCCGTGCAGCAGGCCATCGCCATTTCGGGCGGCAAGATCGTCTATGTCGGCAGCGATGCCGGTGTCGACGGCTACATCGGCAAGCAGACACAACTGATCGACCTGGCCGGGCGCATGTTGATGCCGGGCTTCGTCGATGCGCACATGCACCCGGGGGATGGCGGTCGCGCCATGTCGCTGTGCGACCTGAAATACCAGGCGCTGACTCGCGCACAGTTTCAGGCGAGCATCCAGGCCTGCCTCGATGCCGACAAGGACAAGGGCCCGGATGCCTGGCTGGAAGTGGGCAGTTGGGACCGCATGGGCATGACCGGGCTCGATGGCGACGCTGACAAATCGACCCTGGACGCACTCGACACCAAGCGTCCGATCCAGGTGCGTTCCACCGACTTCCATACGGTGCTGACCAACTCTCGCGGTCTGGAACTGGCCGGGATCAACCAGCACACGGTCGACCCCAAGGACGGTAAATACCGGCGCGACAAGGCCGGTAACCCGAACGGTATCTGCGAAGACGGTGCGGCGGAATCGATGGCCGCCGTGGTGCCGCCCGCCACCGATGCGGAAAAACTCAATCAGGTTCGAGCGGCCCTCGACGCCATGCGCCGGCAAGGCATTACCAGTTTCTTCGATGCCCTGTCGGGGCCGGAAAATGCTCAGGCGTTTACCCGCTTGCAACAGTCGGGTGAACTGACCGCCCGGGCCTTGCTGGCGATCAAGCTGGACCCGGCCGCCGCGGCCGCCGATCCGGCCAAAACCATCGCCGAAGCCAAGACCCTGGCCAGCCGCTACGACCAGGGCGAAGTGAAAACCGCGCCGGGCGTGAGCATGCGCCACGTCAAACTGTTCATGGACGGCATCATCAATGCCCCGGCGGACACCGGAGCCATGTTGACCCCGTACCTGCACAACAGCGGCACCGACCAGGCGCCGAAGTGGACGCCGGGCAAGAACCTGGGCGAACTGTACTTCCCGCCGCAAGTGCTCAACCCGCTGTTGCTGCAAGCGGTCAAGGCCGGTTTCGATCCGCACCTGCACGCCACTGGCGAACGCGCGGTGCGCGATGCACTGGACAGCGTCGCCTACGTGCGCAAGGCGCTGCCCGGTCAAGACTTCCGCCCGGCCATCGCGCATGCCGAGACGGTGGCCCCTGCCGACTATTCGCGTTTCAAGGCGCTGGACGTCACGGCCACCATGTCGTTCCAGTGGGGGCAGCAGGCACCGTTCACGGTCGACGGCACCAGTGATCACCTCGGCGCCGAGCGATTCGAACGCATGGAACCCTCGGGCAGCATCGCCCATGCCGGTGGTCGCGTGGCGTTTGGCAGCGACTGGCCGGTCGATCCGCTGGATGAGTTCCTCGCCTTGAAGGTTGGTGTCACCCGTTCCGGCGATCCGACCAATCCGCACAGCTATGGGCCCAAGTACGCCGGGCGACTCAACAACGATCCGGCGCTGACGCGAGCCGAAGTGCTGCGCAGCATCACCCTCAGTTCCGCCGAACAGCTGAAGCTGGATGCGCTGCTGGGCTCGGTGGAAGTCGGCAAGCTGGCTGACCTGATCGTGCTCGACAAGAACTTCATGCAGGTGCCCGAGGAGGAACTGGGTCGCAATGACGTGCTGCTGACGTTGGTCGGCGGCAAGGTCGTGTGGGCCAAGGCGCCGTTCCTGGGACTGGCGCCACAGGTTGCTTCCCAGGTTGTCACTTCCCGATCCGTCCAATAAAAACTAGAGAGCGTTCCGATGCGATTCATTCCAAACCTGTTGGCCGCCGCGCTGGCATTGTCCTCGGTACAAGCGATGGCCGCCGCTGACCTGGTGTTGTTCAACGGCAAAGTGTTCACCGCCGAACCCGGCCAGGCGTTGGTGCAGGCTGTCGCGGTGCAAGACGGCAAGATTCTGAAAGTGGGCAGCGATGCTGAAATCAATGCCCTGGCCGACGCCAGGACCCAACGTATCGACCTGGCGGGCAAGGTGCTGATGCCAGGCATGATCGACACCCACAGCCATCCGGTGGTGGGGGCGTTCGACAGCATGAAGGCCAACCTGCTGGACGAGGTCAAACCCTTGCCGGAACTGGAACAATGGTTGATCGAAGAGGACAAGGCCGGGCGCGCCCGGGCCGGTGATGTGATCAGCGTCGCCGGGGTCAGTTCGGCCTACTGGGAGAAAAGTCGTGAACTGGGCAAGGTGTTCAACCAGGGCCGCTGGGCGGATCAACCGATTGTCTTCAGCGGTATCGACGGGCACACCGGTTGGGCCAACAACGCGATGCTCAAGCGTCTGAACATCGACGCGGCACTGGTCAAGAGCCTGCCGGAGAAAGAGCGCGGGTACATCGGCCATGAAACGGACTTCACTCCCAACGGCTACTTTGCCGAGTCCCGCTGGGACGTGGTGCGCAACGGTATTCCGGCGCCCACCCCGGAGGTGATGCTCAAGGCCGCTCGCGAGGCGGTGAAGATCAACAATCAATTCGGCGTCACCGCCTGGATGGACGCGGCGGCGAACGGCGGCAGCGAAGATTCGCTGTTCGATTTCCATGCCACCGCGCAAAGTGTCGGCGTGCTGCCGCTGTACAAGGAGCTGGCGCAGAACGGCGAACTCAGTGCCCACGTCGCCGCGTTGATGGTCACCAATCCGAAGAGCAAGCCTGCCGACCTGGAGGTGATCGACACGGTGATCAAGCAATTCCAGGGCGTGCCTAACCTGACGTTCCCCGGCATCAAGGTGTTTGTCGACGGCATTCTCGAATTCCCCGGGCAAACAGCGGCGGTCGTCGTGCCGTACAAGAACAGCCACAAGAACGGCCAACTGCTGACCGACCCGGCGCACTTTGGCGAACTGGTGGTGGCGGCGGAAAAACGTGGCTGGATCGTGCATATGCACGCCGTCGGCGACCGCGCGGTGCGTGAAGCGCTCAATGGCGTGGCCTATGCGCGCAAACTCAGCCCGACACCCGTGCCCCACAGCATTGCGCACCTGCAACTGGTCAATCCCAAGGAGTTTCCGCGCTTCAAGCAACTGGGCGTGATTGCCTCGATGCAACTGCTGTGGGCCACCGGCGAGTCTTACACCGTCGAGTTGGTCAAGCCCTACATCAGCGCCTTTGCCTACGGTTACCAGTATCCCGCGCGCTCCTTGCATAACGCCGGCGCGACGATTGCCGGTGGCAGCGACTGGCCAGTGTCGAGCGCCAATCCGTTCAACGCCATTGCCCAGGCCAGCACGCGCAAAGGTCCGTTGGGCATTCTCAATGCCAAGGAAAGCATCGACCGCCAGACCATGTTCCAGGCCTATACCCTCAACGCGGCGAAAACCCTGCGCCTGGAGAAGCAGATCGGTTCGCTGGCACCGGGCAAGCAGGCCGACCTGATCATCCTCGACCGCGATGTGTTCAAGGTCAGCGATGACGAACTGTTCGAAACCAAAGTCCTGAACACCTTCTTCGCCGGCAAGCAGGTCTACGCCCCCGCGTCCTGACCTGCGTACCCCCAATACCCGTAAAAACCGCCAGCCCCTTGTACCGCAAGGGGCGTGGCATCGCCATGCCTGAAATTCCCGTACGCCATAACAACAAGAGAACTGTATGAACGCATTTTCAGCATTGACCCTCGCCGCACTGGCACTGGCCCCCCTGACGAGCCAGGCCCTTGCCCTCAACGATGACTTCAGCCTGGACATGACCCTGGGCGTCGTCAGCGACTACCGTTCCCGCGGCATCTCGCAAACCCTGGGCGACCCGGCGGTGCAGGGCGGTGCAACGCTGCTGCACAGCAGCGGCCTGTACATCGGTACCTGGACCTCCAACGTCGATTTCGGCGGCGGCTTCGACACCCGGCAGGAGCTTGAGTACTTCGCCGGTTACTACTGGCAGGCGACGGACGCCATCAGCCTGGATCTGGGCTACATCAAGTACGACTATCCGAAAAACTCCGAATTCAACCTCAGCGAGGTGTACGCCGTTCTCGACCTGTACGGCGTGAAGCTGGGTGCCAATTACTCCAGGGACACGCCGAATCTCTTCGGCGAGGACCAGGACACCCTCTACACCTACCTGGGCTACAAAATCGATTTGCCGGCCGAAGTTGGCCTGGACCTGCGCTTTGGGCGCAACGATGTGAATGACCCCGCGTTCTGGTCCGCCAGTGGCGATAGCCGCGAGTCCTACTACGAGTGGGAAGCCAAGCTGACCCGCGACTTCGTTGGCGTGACCTGGGGCCTGAGCTACATCGACACCGACTTGTCGAAAAGCGAGTGCAGCAGTTGGTACGGCTTCGACGACCTCTGCTCGGCGACGGTTGTAGCCAGCGCCACCAAGACATTTTGATGTTCATCCCTGACAACAAAAACAGTTCCTCAAAGGAAACACTTTCATGAGTGCGCAACGAAGTCCCCTGATCGAGACCCGCTCGATCGATTTCATTCCCGAGGCCGAGCGTCACGGCAGCCTCTACAGCCAGTTCACCTTGTGGCTCGGCGCCAACCTGCAGATCACCGCCATCGTCACCGGCGCCCTCGCCGTGGTGCTGGGCGGCGATGTGTTCTGGTCACTGATCGGCTTGCTGATCGGGCAAGTACTGGGCGGTGCCGTGGTGGCGCTGCACGCGGCGCAAGGACCGAAGCTCGGGCTGCCGCAGATGATCTCCAGCCGAGTGCAGTTCGGGGTGTATGGCGCGGCCATCCCGATTGTCCTGGTGTGCCTGATGTACCTCGGTTTCAGCGCCACCGGCGCGGTGCTGTCGGGGCAGGCGATTGCGCAATTGATCAGCGTCAGCGACAGTGCCGGCATCCTGATTTTCGCCGCGTGCATCGCGTTCCTGACGATCTTCGGTTATCGGGTGATTCACCTGGTCGGGCGGGTGGCCAGCGTGCTGGGCATCATCGCGTTCGCGTACCTGTTCACCCGGTTGATGACCCTCAACGACATCGGCCTGTTGCTCGATAACCGTCACTTCGGCTGGAGCACTTTCCTGCTGGCGGTGTCGCTCTCGGCGTCCTGGCAGATCGCTTTCGGCCCCTATGTGGCGGACTACTCGCGCTACCTGCCGAGCAAGACTTCGTCGTGGAAAACCTTCGCCGCCGTCGGCCTCGGCACTGTAGTGGGGGCTCAGGCATCGATGGTGCTGGGCGTGTTCGCCGCGGCACTGGCCGGGGCGAATTTCCGAGGCCATGAAGTGGCGACCATTGTCGGCCTGGGCAGCACCGGGGTGATCGCGTCCTTGCTGTACCTGAGCATTGTCTTCGGCAAGGTCACGGTGTCCACCCTCAACGCCTACGGCAGTTTCATGTGCATCGCCACCATCATCAGCGGCTTTCGTCGTCGCCTGGAAATCACCGCCCGCCAGCGCATGCTGTTCGTGCTGCTGATTGTCGCGGCATCCACCTCGCTGGCGCTGCTGGGGCAGTACTCGTTCCTCAACTCGTTCAAGTATTTCATCCTGTTTTTGCTGACGTTTTTCACCCCGTGGAGCGCGATCAACCTGGTGGATTACTACTTCATCAACAAGGAACGCTACGACATCCCGGCACTGTCCGACCCGAGCGGGCGCTACGGTCGCTGGAACGTGCTGGGGATCAGCGTCTATGTGATCGGCGTGCTGGTCCAGCTGCCCTTCGTCGACACCCATTTCTACTCCGGACCGATGGTGGCGCAACTGGGCGGCGTGGATATTTCCTGGATCGTCGGGCTGCTCGTGCCGGGGGTGATCTATTACGCGCTGGCCAAACCGTCGATGAGTGGCGTGGTGGTGGAGCGGGGTTAACCCTCGCCCGATACTTCCGGCCCCCCCTCTAATGAAATG